>QAIB01000010.1 GCA_030418545.1 Xenophilus aerolatus
AAGAAGGACAAGGCTGCGCAGCAGCCTTGTTGACCCTGGGTCCCCTCTGTATGCGCCGAGGAGCGCAGCGGCTGGCGGATCAGGGCTCGCGATTGTTTGAGCGAAGCGAGTTCGAGCGAGACCCCGCCAGCCGCGAGCACCGCAGGTTGCCCCGTAGCGAAGCGAAGGGGACGCAGACAGTGGGGTCGCCTTTCTTTTGCCTACTTTTCTTTGGCGAGACAAAGAAAAGTAGGTCGCCCGCCGGGGCGACATCCCGGCCCCCGCCCGCCGCCAGCGCGCAAGACTGAGCCATGACCAGCAAGCCCCTCCAAGCCTGGTTCAAACAAAAAGCCTGGAAACCCTTCCCCTTCCAGCAAGCCGTCTGGCACGCCCTCGCCGCCGGCGAATCCGGCCTCCTGCACGCCACCACCGGCGCCGGCAAGACCTACGCCGTCTGGCTCGGCGCCCTGCAGGCCCTGGCGCCACCGCCCAAGAACTCCAAGAAAAAAGTGCCCGCAACGCCCGCCCCACGGGCGCAAGCAGCTACAAAAACAATAGCACCACCCCTCACGGTGCTCTGGCTCACCCCCATGCGCGCCCTGGCCGCCGACACGCTGCGCGCCCTGCAGCAGCCGCTCGAAACGATGGCTCCGCACTGGTCCGCCGGCGCTCGCAGCGGCGACACCTCCGGCGGCGAACGCGCTGCGCAGAACGCGCGCCTACCCACGACGCTCGTCACCACGCCCGAAAGCCTGTCGCTGCTGCTGGCGCGGGCCGATGCCCAGGACGTCTTCCGTCACCTGCGGCTCGTCGTCGTCGACGAGTGGCACGAGCTGCTGGGCAACAAGCGCGGCGTGCAGATCCAGCTCGCACTGGCGCGGCTGCGGCTGTGGAACCCGCAGCTCATGACCTGGGGCATGTCGGCCACGCTCGGCAACCTGGAAGAGGCCATGCGCACGCTGCTCGGCCCCGACGCGCCCGGCACGCTGGTCCAGGGCCAGGTGCCCAAGCAACTGGTCGTCGATTCGCTGCTGCCCGGCCGCGCCGAACGCTTTCCCTGGGGTGGGCACCTGGGCATCACGATGCTGCCGCAGGTGGTGGCCGAGATCGCATCGAGCAGCACCACGCTGGTCTTCACCAACACGCGCTCGCAGGCCGAGATCTGGTACCAGGCCATCCTGGAGGCGCAGCCCGAGTGGGCGGGCCTGATCGCCCTGCACCACGGCTCGCTCGACCGCGCGGTGCGCGAGTGGGTGGAGCTCGGGCTCAAGAAGGGCGAGCTGCGCGCCGTGGTCTGCACCTCCAGCCTGGACCTCGGCGTGGACTTCCTGCCGGTGGAGCGCGTGCTGCAGATCGGCTCGCCCAAGGGCGTGGCGCGGCTGCTGCAGCGCGCCGGGCGCTCGGGCCATGCGCCGGGACGGCCGTCGCGCATCACGCTCGTGCCCACGCACAGCATCGAGATGGTCGAGGGCGCCGCGGCGCGCGCCGCCATCGCGGCCGGCCACATCGAGGCGCGCCACACGCCGCAGCAGCCGTTGGACGTGCTGGTGCAGCACCTGGTCACGGTGGCGCTGGGCGGCGGCTTCGTTCCCGACGCGCTGCGGGCCGAGGTGCAGCGCACGGCCGCCTATGCCCACCTGTCCGACGAGAACTGGCAGTGGTGCCTGGACTTCGTGCGCCAGGGCGGCCCATCGCTCGCGGCCTACCCGGACTACCGGCGCGTGGTGCCCGACGACGAAGGCGTGTGGCGCGTGCCCGACGCGCGGCTCGCGCGGCGGCACCGCATGAACATCGGCACCATCGTCAGCGACGCCAGCATGTCGGTGCAGTTCGTCGGCGGCGCACGCATCGGCAGCGTCGAGGAAGGCTTCGTCGCGCGCATGAAGCCGGGCGACTGCTTCCTCTTCGGCGGACGAATGCTGGAGCTGGTGCGCATCCACGACATGACGGCCTGGGTGCGCCGCGCCAGCGGCGCGCGGCCGGCCGTGCCGCGCTGGAACGGCGGGCGCTTCCCGCTGTCGACCACGCTGGCCGACGCGGTGGTGCAGCAGCTGGGCGAGGCCGCCGCGGGCCGCTGGGAATCGCCCGAGCTGCAGTGCGTGCGGCCGCTGCTCGAGATCCAGCAGCGCTGGTCGGCGCTGCCCACGCCCGACACCCTGCTGGCCGAGGCGCTGCACACGCGCGAAGGCTGGCACCTCTTTCTCTACCCCTTCGCCGGGCGCTCGGTGCACCTGGGGCTGGCCAACCTGCTGGGCTGGCGCGCCGCGCAGCAGGCGCCGCGCACCTTCTCCATCGCCGTCAACGACTACGGCTTCGAGCTGCTCAGCGCCACCGAGCTCGACTGGCCGACGCTGCTGCCGCAGGTGCTGGCGCCGCGCGAGCCGGCCGAGCTGCTGCACGAGGTGCTGGCCAGCCTCAACGCGAGCGAGCTGGCGCAGCGGCGCTTTCGCGAGATCGCGCGCGTCTCGGGCCTCATCTACCAGGGCTACCCGGGCGAGCGGCGCAGCAACAAGCAGCTGCAGGCCTCGTCCTCGCTCTTCTGGGAGGTGTTCCGCAAGTACGACCCGGCCAACCGCCTGCTGGCCCAGGCCGAGGCCGAATTGCTCGCGCAGGAGCTCGAGATCGGGCGCCTCGCGGCCAGCCTCACGCGCATGGCCGGCCAACGCCTGGTGATGCAGGCGCTGGCGCGGCCGACGCCCTTCGCCTTCCCGCTGATAGTCGAGCGCTTCCGCGAGAAACTCAGCAACGAGAGCGTGGCCGACCGCATCGCGCGCATGGTGGCGCAGCTCGAGAAGGCCGCGGGCGGCGCGGTGCCGGTCGGCGACGCCACCCAGGTGCGCGAGACGCTCGCCTTCGGGCAGGAGGCGGCGGGCGGCACGCGGGCCGGCACGTCGCAGGCGGGCGAGGGCGATGCCGGCACCGCGCCGCGCGAGCGACGCCGGCGGCGCCCGCCTTCCCGGCCCTTGCCACCGCTCTGACGCAACGAGCCCTGCGGCTCTATACACTTCGCCCCTGAGGGGAGGTACGAAGAAATCATTCCCTTTTGCGAAACTGTGTGCTTCGTGTCCCATTCCCTTTCGTCTTCCGCCGCACCTCCCCCGCCTTGCGATGTCCTGTGGGCCGGCGAACGCCTGCTTCTGCTGCCCGAGCGCGCGCTCTGGTGGCCTGCGCAGGGCACCCTCTTCGTCGCCGATCTGCACATCGGCAAGGCGGCGACCTACCGTGCGCTCGGCCAGCCTGTGCCGGGCGGCACCACGCAGGAGAACCTGGCACGGCTCGACGCGCTGATCGACGCCCACGCGCCCGCGCACCTGGTGTTCCTGGGCGACTTCCTGCATGCGGCCCAGGCGCGCACCGCGCCCGTGCTCGCGGCGCTGCAGGCCTGGCGCTCGGGCCACGCGGGCATGGCGATGACGCTGGTGCGCGGCAACCACGACAGCCGGGCCGGCGATCCCCCAGCGGCGCTGGGCATCCGCGTGGTCGAGGAGCCTTTCCTGCTCGGCCCCTTCGCCTGCTGCCACCACCCGCAGACGCACCCGACCCACTTCGTGCTGGCGGGCCACCTGCACCCGACCTGCAGCCTCTACGGCCGCGGCCGCGACAGCCTGCGCATGCCCTGCTTCGTGAGCGACGCGCACCAGGCCATCCTGCCGGCGTTTGGCGAATTCACCGGCGGCTGGGCGATGCCCGCGGCGCCGGGTCGGCGCTTCTACGGCGTGGGCGGCTCGGCCGTGTGGGCGCTGCCGCCCTCGCGCGGGGAGCTGGCCGCATGAGCCGCCCCACCGCCCCGCGCCAGCAAAAGGAGCTCGCATGACGG
Source organism: Xenophilus aerolatus (assembly GCA_030418545.1). Lineage (GTDB taxonomy): Bacteria > Pseudomonadota > Gammaproteobacteria > Burkholderiales > Burkholderiaceae_C > Xenophilus. The sequence continues at coordinate 3,797 of QAIB01000010.1, forward strand.
CGCGACGCCCCGGTCCGCTGCGCGACGAGGCCGCGCGCATGCTCATGCACTCGTCCATCGTGGCCGAGCTCGATGCGCACGAGGCCAGGCTGGTCATCGACGCGATGAGCCCGATGCGGATCGAGGCCGGCACCGTCATCATGGAAGAGGGGCAGACCGAGGACGTCGACTACATGGGCCTGCTGCTCGAAGGCCAGGTGCGTGCCGAGACCGCCTCGGGCGTGCCGGGCGAGGACGTGGTGATCTCCATCCTCAACCCGGGCCAGCTCGTGGGGGAGATGGGCATGCTCGACGGCTCCCCGCGCTCAGCCACCTGCACCGCGCTCACCGACGTGAAGATGGCGACCCTGTCGCGCGCCGCGCTGCGCGGCCTGGTCGAGGTGCAGCCCGCGCTGGCGGCCAGGCTGCTGCTGGGCGTGGCGCAGTCGATGGCGCAGCGCGTGCGCGAGAGCAACCGGCGGCTGCGCACCCTGTCGCAGGTCACGCGTGCGCTGCAGCGCGAGCTGGACGCGACGCATGCGGTGAACCGGCGGCTGATGGACGACCAGGGCACGGCGCCCTGAAAAAAGCGGCTGCGCACGCAGCAGCCGCGGGGATCAGAGCAGCACCACCGGCGCGTCCGGCAACTCGTTGCCGCGACCGGGCATGCCGGGCTCGGCCGGGAAGTGCTTGACCAGCAGTGCCGACACCTCCTCCAGCGCCTGCGTCACGCCGTCCTCGAAGCGGCCTTCGCGGAAGGCCTGCGCCATGCGCTGGGTCATGGCTGCCCAGTCCGCAGAGTCCACGTGCATGTCGATGCCGCGGTCGGCCACGATCTCGATCGCGTGCTCGGCCAGCAGGAGGTAGATCAGTACGCCGTTGTTCTGCGCCGTGTCCCACACCCGCAGCTTGCCGAAGAGCGTGATGGCACGCTGCCGCGCGGGCGCGTCGCGGCGGATGTAGCTCCACGGCAGGCCGGCCTCGATGCACACGCGGATCTGGCCGCTGTGGCGGCGCTCGCTCGCCGCCACGCGCTCGCCGATGCGCGCCAGCGCCTCGGGGGGCAGCGCGCGGCGCAGCGTGGCCTCGTCGGTCCAGCGGTGGCGCAGCAGGCGTTCCAGGCGGCCCATGAGGCCAGGGGCAGGGGTTGCCATCACCAGTCTCCCGAGGCGCCGCCGCCACCGAAATCGCCGCCGCCGCCGGAGCTGAAGCCACCGCCGCCCGAGGACGAACCGCCGGACCATCCGCCGCCTCCGCCACCGGACCAGCCGCCCCCGCCGTAGCCGCCGCCGCGTCCGCTGGGCGCCAGCATGCGCGCGCCCGAGAACAGCGTGAACAGCAGGGCGACGAATCCCGCGATGCCGGAGATCACCAGGCTGCTCGTCAGCACGAAGGCGATCACGCCCGCGATGCCGCCGGTGGCGAATGAACCGAGCTTGCCGCCGACGATGCTGCGCAGGATCGGCCCGCCGATGGCGACGAAGAAGAACAGGAAGATCGCCAGGTGCTCCCAGTCGACGTCGAGCAGACCGCGGTCGCCATCGCCCACCGGCGGCGCCACCTCGGGCAGCGCCTCGCCGTTGATGCGCGCGATGAGCTGGTCCACGGCCGCGTCGAGCCCGCCCGCGAAGTCGTTGTTGCGGAAGGCCGGCTTCATCTGCTGGTCGATGATGCGCGCCGCGGCCAGGTCGGGGATGGCGCCTTCGAGCGTCTTGGCCACCTCGATGCGCATGCGCCGCTCGTCCTTGGCGACGATGACCAGCACGCCGTCGCCCACCTCGCGGCGGCCGATCTTCCAGGTGTTGGCCACGCGGTTGGCATAGGCCGAGATCTCTTCCGGCGCCGTGCCCGGCACCATCAGCACGACGATCTGCGAGCCCTTCTTCTGCTCGAAGGCGGCGAGCTTCGCCTCCAGCGCCTGCACCTGCGCGGCCGTGAGCGTGCCGGTCTGGTCGATCACCCGCGCCGTCAGCGTGGGCACGGGCAGCAGGCCCTGGGCGGCGGCGCCAGCCCAGGCGATTGCTATCAAAAAAATAGCTACCAGCGCACGCCAGACGCGGGCTGTGGCCATGTGCGGCTCGAGGTCTTACTTCTTCGGCGCGCCGAAGTCCACCGTGGGCGGCCTGGAGATCTCCGCCTCGTTCTGCACGCTGAAGTTGGGCTTGGGGTCGTAGCCCATCACCTTGGCCGTGAGGTTGGTCGGGAAGCTGCGCGCCAGCACGTTGTACTCCTGCACCGTCTGGATGTAGCGGTTGCGCGCCACCGTGATGCGGTTCTCGGTGCCTTCCAGCGTCACGCGCAGGTCGCGAAACGCCTGGTTGGCCTGCAGCTGCGGGTAGCGCTCCGACACCACCATGAGGCGCGACAGCGCACTCGACAGCTCACCCTGCGCCTGCTGGAACTTGTTGAAGGCTTCGGGGTTGTTGAGCGTCTCGGGCGTGACCTGGATCGAGGTGGCCTTGGCGCGCGCCTCGATCACCTTGGTCAGCGTGTCCTGCTCGAAGTTGGCCTCGCCCTTGACCGAGGCGACGATGTTGGGCACCAGGTCGGCGCGGCGCTGGTACTGGTTGAGCACCTCGCTCCAGGCCGACTTGCTGGCCTCGTCCAGGCGCTGGAAGTCGTTGTAGCCGCAGCCCGTCAGCACGGCGGCGAGCATCAGCATCGGGAGCCAGCGTTTGATCATCGTCATCATGGTTCGGTCCTCCAACTGCGGGTCGTTCGAAAGGAGCGCAAAGGTAGCATAGGTCCATGGCCACCGATCCCGTGCAACCCCTTCAGGCGCTGCAGGCTGCCATGCGGCCGGCGGCCCGTCCTACCGCGCGGCCGCAGACGCTGCTCATCGCCGGCGCCACCGGCGCGCTGGGCAGCGAACTCGTGCGCCGCCTGGCCGGCACGCACCGCTATGCCCACACGCGCGTGCTGACGGGCGAACCCATGCACGACGGGCTGCGCGGCGTCGAATCGGTCACCGTGCCGGCGGCCGAGCCCGTCGGCGCCTGGCCTGCCATGCCGCATGCGCGTGCCGACGTGGCCGTGGTGGCCTTCGACCCGCCGCGCCTGTACCACGGCCGCGAGCGCGCGCTGTGGGCGCCGCAGCCCGCGCAACTGGGCGAGCTCGCACGCTGGCTGCAGGCGCAGGGCGTGCGCACGCTGGCGGTGGTGCAGCCGCACGACCAGGGCAGCCTGCCCGAGGCGCTCAAGCACGGCCTGGCGACGATGGACGAGCATGCGCTGGCGGCGCTGGACTTCACCTCCGTGCTCATCCTGCGTACGGCGCGCAAGCCGGCCGCGCTGAAGCTCGGCCTGCTCGAGCGGCTCGCGGCCTGGATGCTGTCGGTCACGCGCTTCATGGTGCCGAGCACCGAGCGCCCGGTGCGTGGCGCCAAGGTGGCCGAACTGCTCGACGTGGCGCTGCAGATCGCGCCGCCCGGCGTGCACGTCGCGGCGCCCGAAGTGGTGTGGGCGGCCTCGCAGGGCCACACCCGTGCGGTGGCCGAGCGCTGGCTGCTCGGCAACCAGGGCGAGGGCTCGGACCCCGTGCCTGCCAAGGACGCCTGGAAGGCGGTCTGAGGGCTGTGTTGCAGCAGGCACAATCCGCGCTGCCATGTCCACCAAGTCCAAACTCCGCGCCGCGGCCCTCGGGGGAACCGCCGATGAGGTCGAAGCCGCCTTCTACGAGGCGCTGCACCGCGGCGACGTCGATGCGCTGATGGCCTGCTGGGCCGACGAGGACGAGGTCTTCTGCGTGCACCCGGGCGGGCCGCGCCTGGTGGGCAGCGGCGCCATCCGCGCCGCCTTCGAGCAGATGTTCGCCGATGGCGGGGCGATCCATGCGCAGCCGGCGCGCGTGCGCAAGATCGACTCGCTGGCCAGCAGCGTGCACAACGTGCTGGAGCGCATCGAGGTGCTCACGGCCGAAGGCCCGAAGCACGCCTTCGTGCTGGCCACCAACGTCTATCACAAGACCGCGCAGGGCTGGCGCATGGTGGCCCACCATGCCAGTCCCGGCACCGCGCAGGCGCCCGACGATTCGCACGAGGTGCCGGCGCTGCTGCACTGACGCTGCGCGGCCGTTGCGCGCCGTTGTTTTTGCCATGGACCGCTACGTCTCCCCCCGCTGGCTGCCCGGCGGCAACCTGCAGACCATCTGGCCCGCGCTCTGGTCGCGCCGCCACGACGGCCCGCCACCGGTCTACCGCCGCGAGCGCTGGGCCACGCCCGACGGCGACTTCATCGACGTCGACTTTCAGGATGCCGAGGCACCCGACGCGCCGCTCCTGGTGCTCTTCCACGGCCTTGAGGGCTCCTCGCACAGCCACTACGCCGAGGCTTTCGCCGCCTTCGCCGCGGCGCACGGCATGGGCTTCGCGGTGCCGCACTTCCGCGGCTGCAGCGGCGAGATCAACCTGGCGCCGCGCGCCTACCACTCGGGCGACCATGAGGAGGTGGGCTGGATCCTGCATCGGCTGGCCGAGCGGCAGCGGGTGGGATCGGGGCGGACCGAGCGCAGCGCCGGGCCGCCCCAAGCAAGCGAGCGCCCCCTCGGGGGGCAGCGAGGACACGAAGTGCCGAGCGTGGGGGCTCGGATGCTTGCTGCCGGCGTCTCGCTGGGCGGCAATGCACTGCTGCGCTGGGCCGAGGAGGCAGGCGACTCGGCGGCCCGCGTGGTGAAGGCCGTCGCCTCGGTCAGCGCGCCGCTGGACCTGGCGGCCGGGGGCGCGGCGATCGGGCGCGGCTTCAATCGCCTCGTCTACACGCGCATGTTCCTGTCGACCATGAAGCCCAAGGCGCTGGCCAAGCTGGCGCAGCACCCGGGGCTGTTCGACGCCGAGCGGCTGCGCGCCGCGCGCGACCTGTACGCCTTCGACGACGTCTTCACCGCGCCGCTGCACGGCTTTCGCAACACCGAGGACTACTGGGCGCGCGCGTCGGCCAAGCCGCACCTGCGCGCCATCCGCGTGCCGGCGCTGGTGGTCAATGCGCGCAACGACCCCTTCGTGCCCGGCAGCAGCCTGCCCGGCCCGCACGAGGTCGGCCCGCATGTGACGCTGTGGCAGCCGCTGCACGGCGGGCACGTGGGCTTTCCTTGGGGGCGGCCGCCCGGCCACGTGCGCACCATGCCGGAGGCCGTGGGCGGCTGGCTGCGCGCGCACCTGTAGGCGCACCCTCCGACAGCCGGCACCGGAGCCCGCGGCGCACAATCCCGGCCATGGACGACATCGTCAGACAGGCGCTGGCCAAGTGGCCGAACGTGCCCCATTGCTACGGCTGGCTGGGCCTGGACGCGCGCGGCAACTGGTACATGCGCGACGACCGCACCCAGGCGGCCGGCCCTTTCCCCGCGGCGAAGGGTTCGCTGCTGCGGCACGACAAGCTCATCGAGTTCATCCATCGCAACTACGAGCACGACGAGGCGGGGCAGTGGTTCTTCCAGAACGGGCCGCAGCGCGTGTACGTGGAGCTGGAGCTGACGCCGCTGGTCTGGCGCGTGGCGGACGACTTCCGCGTCAGCGCCCACACCGGCGTCGACGTCAAGCCCACCGCCTGCCTGCTCGACGAGGAGGGGCGGCTGTACCTGGCCTCGCAACTCGGCCTGGGGCTGGTGCACACGCAGGACGTCGGCATCGCGGCCGAGGCCATCGAGCAGGGCCGCTGGACGCCGGAGACGGTGCAGGCCGCCAGCCTGCCGGCGCGCTACGGCTACGTCCCCAGCCCTCAGTTGCTATCGAAAAGATAGCTGCTCGCGCAGGCAGGCTGGGTGCTGGAGCCCGATTCGGCTTGAATATCGAGCCATGAAAAAAGCCGGCCCGAAGGCCGGCTTTTTGTTGGTGCAGGTCGCCTTACTTGGCAGCGCTGGCCGCCGGGGCCGCCGGCGCGGCGGCGGCTGCGTCCGATGCGCCGGCCGCGGGTGCCGCTGCAGCTGCGCCGTCAGCAGGCGCCGCGCCCGCCGGGGCGGGGCGCTGGGGCTCGGGGAACTTGGCGCCGCCCGCGTTGGCCATGTAGACCACGGCACGGCCGATCTCGGCGTCCTCGAAGTCGCCACCGCCCTGCGGCGGCATGGCGCCCTTGCCCTTGAGGGCGTGTTCGAGCAGCGTGGCGTAGCCCTGGCCGATGCGCGGGCCCCAGGCCGCGGCGTCGCCGTAGTGCGGAGCGCCCGGGATGCCGGGGGCGCCGTGGCAGGCGGCGCACTGCGCCTTGAAGACGGCTTCGCCGGCCGCGAGGGGGCGGTTGGCGTCGCGGATCTCGATGGCACCGACCTTCTTGATGCGGTCGGCCACTTCGCGATCGCGCGCCTCCTGCGACACGCCGTACAGCGACATGTTGTCGCCCTGGGCCGCGCCGGAGGGCTTGGTGCCCGACACCACGTACGAAACGAGGCCCACGATGATGAGGATCGGAACGATGAAACTGAAGAACACCGCCAGCAGCAGCTGCTTGGGGTTCTTGATCGGACCGGTGTGGGCGTCTTCCGTTGCGTGGTATTGCGCGCTGTCGCTCATGGCGTCCTCGTTATCGGGGGGCTTTTTCGGATCAACCGCGGATTATAGGGAGGGGGGCCCGCGGCCCCTGTCCGGTACGTTGCGGGGACCCGCCGGCCTTCAGGCCGGCGCCTGGACCGGCGCGCGCTCGGTCCAGCCGCCGCCCAGCGTGCGGTACAGCGTCACGCGGTTCTGCAGTTCGAGCAGCTGCGCCTGCACCGCCGACTGCTGCGCCGAGAACAGCGAGCGCTGCGCATCGAGCAGGTCCAGCGAGCTGGCCACGCCGTTGCGGTAGCGCAGGTCCGACAGCCGGAAGCGCACGCTCTCGGCCTCGGCCGTGGCGCGCAGCGCACGTGCCTGCTCGGTCAGCGTCTCGCGGCCGGCCAGGGCGTCGGCCACCTCGCGGAAGGCGCTCTGGATCGACTTCTCGTACTGCGCCACCGCGATCTCGCGGCCGGCACGCGCCGAGTCCAGGTTGGCCTGGTTGCGGCCGGCGTCGAAGATCGGCAGCGTGATCGACGGTGCGAAGGCCCAGGCCTTGGTGCCGGCGCTGAACAGGTCCGAGAACTCGCGGCTCTGCGTGCCGATGGAGGTGGTGAGTGCCACGCGCGGGAAGAAGGCCGCGCGTGCCGCACCGATGTTGGCGTTGGCGGCGATGAGCTGCTGCTCCGCGGCGCGGATGTCGGGCCGCTCGGTCAGCAGGTCGGAGGGCAGGCCGGCCGGCACGTCGGGCATCGGCTTGACGGCCGCCAGGCCGCCGTCGATGCCCGCAAGCGCCGACGCCGGAACCGGCGCGCCCAGCAGCAGGGCCAGCGCGTTCTCGTCCTGCCGGCGCAGGCGCTGCTGCTGCGCGTAGGTGGCGCGTGCACTCTCGGCCAGCGAGTTGGCGAGCTGGAAGTCCAGCTCGGAAGACACGCCGTTGTCGAAGCGCAACTTGGTCAGCTTGAGCGTGTCCTCGCGCGTGGCCAGCGTCTGGCGCGTGATGGCGAGCAGCTCCTCGTCGGCGATCAGCGTGAGCCAGCCGTTCGCGACGTTGGCGATCAGGCTGATCTGCGCCGACTTGCGGGCTTCCTCGGTGGCCAGGTACTGGGCGAGCGCCTGGTCGCGCAGGCTGCGCACGCGGCCGAAGAAATCGATCTCCCAGGCCGAGACGCCCAGGTTGACCGAGAAGCTCTGCGACACGCTGGGCGCGTCCGAGTTGTAGGCCTGCGCAGGGTTGGGGCTCGAGCGCGAACCCGAAGCCGACAAGCCCACGGCCGGGAAGAGGGCGGCGCGCTGGATGCCGAACTGCGCGCGCGCCTGCTCGATGTTCTGCACCGTCACCCGCAGGTCGCGGTTGTTGGCCAGCGCCGTCTCGATCAGGCCCGCCAGCCGCGGGTCGGTGAAGAAGTCCTGCCAAGGCAGCGCGGCCGCCGCCGGCCCGGGCGGCTGGGCCGGGTCGCCCGGGAAGGTGGTGGGCACCGGCGCCGCGGGCCGTTCGTAGGTCGGGATCAGCGAGCAGCCGGCGGCCAGCAGGGCCGCGGCCAGCGCCACGGGGATCAATCGCATGGTGTTTCGTCGCTCAGTCATGGCGGGGTTCTTCCTGGATGCCGGCGGATTCCGCGTGCTTCTTGTTCAGTTCCTGCTGGCGCTTGCTGCCCTTGAACAGGCTGCGCACCACCACGAAGAACACCGGCACGAAGAACACGGCCAGCGCCGTGCCCGTGATCATGCCGCCGATCACGCCGGTGCCGATGGCGCGCTGGCTGGCCGAGCCGGCGCCCGAGGCGATCGCCAGCGGCACCACGCCCAGGCCGAAGGCCAGCGAGGTCATGACGATCGGGCGGAAGCGCAGGTGGGCCGCGGTGAGCGCGGCTTCGATCACGCCCTTGCCCTGCGCCTGCAGGTCCTTCGCGAACTCGATGATCAGGATGGCGTTCTTCGCCGACAGGCCGATGATGGTGATCAGGCCGACCTGGAAGTACACGTCGTTCGAGTAGGCGCGCAGCATCGTCGCGAGCAGCACGCCCAGCACGCCCAGCGGCACCACCAGGATGACCGACACCGGGATCGACCAGCTCTCGTACAGCGCGGCCAGGCAGAGGAACACCGCCAGGATCGCGAAGCCGTACAGGATGATGGCCTGCGAACCCGCGAGCTTTTCCTCGCGCGAGGTGCCGGTCCATTCGAAGCCGAAGCCTTGCGGCAGCTGCGCGGCCAGCTTTTCCATCTCGGCCAGCGCGGCGCCCGAGCTGTGGCCCGGTGCCGGCTCGCCGCTGATGCGCATCGCCGGATAGCCGTTGTAGCGCACGGTCTGCTGCGCGCCCTTGACCCACTTGGTGGAACCGAAGGCCGACAGCGGCACCGGCTGGCCCTGGCTGTTGGTCGCGTTGATGCGCAGCAGGTCCTCGGGCTGCATGCGGCCGGGCGCGTCGGCCTGCACCACCACCCGCTGCATGCGGCCGCGGCTCGGGAAGTCGTTCACATAGCTGGAGCCGAGCGCCGTCGACAGCGCGCTGTTGATGGCGTCGAAGCCCACGCCCAGCGCCTGCGCCTTCTCGCGGTCGATCTCGATCTGCAGCTGCGGCGCGTCTTCCAGGCCGTCGGGGCGGATGCCGGTCAGCACCGGGCTCTTCATCGCCATCCCCAGCAACTGGTTGCGTGCGTTGACCAGCGCCTCGTGACCCGCGCCGCTGCGGTCCTGCAGGCGGAACGAGAAGCCGCTGCCGGTGCCCAGTTCGGGAATCGGCGGTGGGCTCAGGGGGTAGATGAAGGCATCACGCACCTGCGACAGGGCGCCGAAGGCACGGCCGGCGAGGGCCGCGGCGGAGTGCTGCTCGCCCTCGCGCTCATGCCAGTCCTTCAGCGTCACGAAGGCGATGCCGGCGTTCTGGCCCTGGCCCGAGAAGGAGAAGCCCAGCACGCCGACGATGCTTTCCACCTCGGGCTGCTTGAGCATGAACTTCTCGACCTGCTCCATCGCCGACAGCGTGCGCTCCTGCGTCGCACCGGGGGGCAATTGCACGTTGACCAGGATGTTGCCCTGGTCCTCCTGCGGCAGGAAGGCCGTGGGGATGCGCGTGTAGACCAGCGCCACCGCCGCGATGATCGCGACGTACACGATCATGTAGCGGCCGGCGCGGCGCAGCAGCCGCGAGACCCAGCCCTCGTAACCCTTCGCGGTGCGCGAGAAGCTGCGGTTGAACCAGCCGAAGAAGCCGCGCTTCTCGTGGTGATGGCCGGCCTCGACAGGCTTGAGCAGCGTCGCGCACAGCGCCGGCGTGAGCGACAGCGCCATGAAGGCCGAGAAGCCGATCGACGCCACCATCACCACCGAGAACTGGCGGTAGATGTTGCCGGTGGAGCCGGAGAAGAAGGCCAGCGGCACGAACACCGAGATCAGCACCACCGTCACGCCGATGATGGCGCCCGAGATCTGCTGCATCGCCTTGCGCGCCGCCTGCAAGGGCGGCAGGCCTTCCTCGCTCATGATGCGCTCGACGTTCTCGACCACCACGATGGCGTCGTCCACCACGATGCCGATCACGAGCACCATGCCGAACATGGTGAGCACGTTGATCGAGAAGCCCAGGGCGGCGAGGACGCCGAAGGTGCCCAGCAGGGCGATCGGCACCACGATGGTCGGGATGATCGTGTAGCGCCAGTTCTGCAGGAACAGGAACATCACGATGAACACCAGCGCCACGGCCTCGAACAGGGTCTTGACCACTTCGGTGATCGAGATCTGCACGAAGCGCGAGCTGTCGTAGGGGATGGAGTACTTCACGCCCTGCGGGAAGTACTTCTTCAGCTCGTCCATCTTCTCGCGCACCAGGCGCGCCGACTCGAGCGCGTTGCCCGTCGGCGCGAGCTGAACGCCCAGGCCCACGGCCGGGCTGCCGTTCAGGCGCGCCGAGGTCGCGTAGCTCTGGCCGCCGAGCTCGATGCGTGCCACGTCCTTCAGGCGCACGGAAGAGCCGTCGGTGTTGGTGCGCAGCGAGATGTTGCCGAACTGCTCGACGCTGGAGAGCTGTCCGCGCACCACCACCGTGGCGGCGATGCTCTGGCCGGTGATGTTCGGCAGGTCGCCGATGGTGCCCGAGGCTACCTGCGCGTTCTGCGCGCGGATGGCCGCCGTGACGTCCGAAGGCGAGAGGTTGTAGCCGCGCAGCTTGTCCGGGTCGATCCACACGCGCATCGCGCTTTCGCTGCCGAACAGCTGCACCTGGCCGATGCCCTTGACGCGCTGCAGGTCGGGCTGGATGTAGCGGGCCGCGTAGTCGCCCAGCTCCACCGGCGTGTAGGCCGGATTGTCGGAGGCGAGCATCGCGAACATCAGGAAGTTGCTGCGCGACTTGTCCACGCGCACGCCCTGCTGCGTCACTGCCGAGGGCAGGCGCGGCGTGGCGCGCGACAGGCGGTTCTGCACGTCCACCTGCGCCAGGTCGTCGTTGGTGCCGGTCTCGAAGCTGATGGTCAGCGTGCCGGTGCCGTCGGCCTGTGCGACCGACTCCATGTAGATCAGGCCCGGCGAGCCGTTCATCTCGCGCTCGATGACGGCCAGCACGCTGTCTTCCAGCGTCTGGGCCGAGGCGCCCGGGTAGGCCACGTTCACCACGATGGTGGGCGGCGCGACGGGCGGGTACTGCGCGATCGGCAGCTGCGTGATCGACACCGCGCCCATCACGATGATGAACAGGGCGATCACCCAGGCGAAGATCGGTCTTTCGATGAAGAACTTGGCCATATCTGCTCGCGGTCCTTACTGCTTGGGCGCTTCGGCGGCCGGGGCGGGTGCCGAGGCAGCGGCCGGCGCGCCCGCAGGCGCGGGAGCCGGTGCAGGCGCCGCGCCGGGCGGCGTCCAGGGCACGGGCTTCACGGGGCTGCCCGGCGGCATCATCTGCAGCTTCTGGAAGCCGTCGACCATGACCTGCTCGCCGGCCTTCAGGCCTTCGGTGACGATCCAGCGGTTGTTCTGGCCGGCGGTGATCTTCACGTCGCGCTTGCTCACCTTGCCATCGGCACTCACCACCATGAGGCTGTCGCCCTGCTGGGTGCGCGTGACGGCCTGCTGCGGCACGCTGATCGCGTTGTCGGCCTGCGCCTGCTCGATGCGCACTCGCACGTACAGGCCCGGCAGCAGTTCGCCCTTCGGGTTGGGCACTTCGGCGCGCAGGGTGACCTGGCCGGTGGTCGGGTCGACCGTGAGGTCGGAGAACAGCAGGCGGCCGGGTTGCGCGTACTCGGTGCCGTCCTCCAGCACGATGCGCACGCTCGCGCCCTCGCTGCTGCCTGCGCGCTTGAGCTTGCCCTCGGCCATGGCGCGGCGAAGTCGCAGGGCGTCGTTGGCCGACTGCGTGAAGTTGACGTAAAGGGTGTCGATCTGCTGGATCACGGCCAGCTCGGTGGCGTCGCCCTGACCCACCAGGGCGCCTTCGGTCACCAGCGCGCGGCCGATGCGGCCCGAGATGGGCGCGGTCACGGTGGCGTAGCCGAGGTTGATCTTGGCGGTCTGCACGGCGGCACGGCCGGCGGCCACGTCCGCCTCGGCGGCCTTCCAGGAGGCCACGGCATTGGCGTACTCCTGCTTGCTCACGGCATTGGCCTCGACCAGGGGCTTGTAGCGGTCGGCGAGGGCCTTGGCCTGCACGGCGTTGGCTTCCGAGCGGGCCAGGCTGGCCTGCGCGCTCTGCGAAGCCGCCAGCAGCGGGGCCGGGTCGATGCGGAAGAGCGGCTGGCCGGCCTTCACGTCGCTGCCCTCGCGGAACAGCCGCTGCTGCAGGATGCCGGCGGCGCGCGCCCGCACCTGCGACACGCGGGTGGCTTCGAGGCGGCCCGGCAGTTCGGTCACCAGGCCCACTTCGCCCGGCGTCGCGACGATCACCCCGACGGCCGGCGGTGGAGGTGCGCCGCCCCCCGCGCCAGGGGCCCCTGCGCCCGGTGCGGCGTCCTTCTTGCCGCAGGCCACCAGGGCCACCACCATCAGCACGGCCGCGGCAACACGCGTGGCGCGAGGCAAGAACGTCGAATCTTGTGAGACATGCAGGTCGGGCATGCGAATCCTTTGAGAGGCTGAAATCGGGGAAGGCAACGCCAGCGTCTGCGCCGGGCGTGCACAGGCACGGGCGCGTCAGGGGAATTTGCCGAAGCGGCGAGTTTACATACATTCATGCATGTATATTCATGACCTCGCGTTTCGTTGTTCGCATCCCCAGGAGACATCGTGGTCCGTCGCACCAAGGAAGAGGCTCTCGCCACCCGGCATCGCCTGCTGGATGCTGCCGAGGTCCTGTTTCAGGCGCAAGGCGTCTCGCAGACCACGCTGCAGCAGATCGCGCAGCAGGCGGGGGCCACGCGCGGCGCCATCTACTGGCACTTCAAGGACAAGGCCGACCTGTTCAACGCCATGATGGAGCGCGTCACGCTGCCGATGGAAGACGGCGTGCGCGTGGCCGCGAGCGGCGCGCAGGACGACCCGCTCGCGGTGCTGGAGCAGGGCATGCTCTCGGCCCTGCGCCTCGTCACCACCGACCCGCAGGTGCGGCGCGTGTTCGAGATCGCGTCGCACAAGGTCGAGTACACGCAGGAGATGGCGTCGGTGCAGGAGCGCCATCTGGCGGGCCGGGGTGCCTGCATCGAGGACTTCGAGAAGGCGCTGCGGCTGGCTGCGCAGCGCAGCAGGCTGCGCTTGCCCATTCCGGCCACCACGGCGGCGCAGGGCCTGCACGCCCTCATCGCCGGCCTCATCCAGGACTGGTTGCTGGATCCGTCGGGCTTCGCGCTCGTGCCGGCCGGCCGGCGCCTCTTCCACGTCTACCTGCGTGGCCTGGGTTTCCAGCGCGCGGCTGAAGACATCGTGCCCTGCGCCGCCTGCGGCGCGGAGGCATCGCCCGCTCCGGCGCCCGCGCGATCGGCCATAATGCCGGGTTCGCGCCGCCGTGCGGTGCACCCTCCTCGCCGTATTTCAACGGATAGAATTCGGCCCTCCGAAGGCTGAGATCCAGGTTCGATTCCTGGCGGCGGGACCAGACGACGAAAAGGCCGGAAGCTGCAACAGCTTCCGGCCTTTTTCTTTGGGCTCGTCGGCGCCTTTGCGCGGCGGCTCAGGGCCCAGGCTCAGGGCCCGTAGAAGGTCACGCCCGCCGGGCGGTAGTAGCCGGGCGGCGGGCCGTAATACACGGGCGCCGGCCGGTAGTAGACCGGTGGAGGCGGGCGGTAGTACACGGGCGCCGCGGGCCGGTAGTACACGGGAGGCGGGGCGTAGTACGCGGGCGGTGCGGTGTAGACCGGCGCGGGCGCGTAATAGGGCTCGGCCACGCCGACGGCGACGCCGGGCAGGCCGACGCCGACCGACCACGACACGCGGGCCTGGGCCGCGCCCACGCCCAACAGGCCTGCGGCGGCGAGCGCGACGGCAACGAACTTCGAGACACGGGAAGACATGGAGGGCTCCTGCAAGCGGCGGTGCGATGGACCGCCCAGGGCCTCACAACGCAGCGACGATCGCCCACGACGACGCGGCATGGTGTCCAAAGGTAAACCACCGGCCGGCCGACTTGCGCTCGCGAGGCGTCGCGGCATTCTCCCGGCATGACCCAAGCCACACCTGCGTTCGCCTCCGAGGCCACCCCCTATCGGCTGCACTACTGGCCCACCATCCAGGGGCGGGGCGAGTTCGTGCGCCTGGCGCTGGAGGCGGCCGGCGCGCCCTATGTGGATGTGGCGCGCGGCACCCCTGCCGAGGGCGGCGGCGAGGAGGCGCTGATGAAGGCGCTCGGCGATCCCCGCAACCCGCGTCCATCGTTCGCCCCGCCATTCCTGGTCGACGGCGACGTCGTGGTGGGCCAGACGGCGGCCATCCTGCTGTACCTCGGGCCACGCCTGCAACTGGTGGGCGAGGGCGAGGCCGACCGCGTGTGGACGCACCAGCTGCAGCTCACCGTCGCCGACGCCGTGGCCGAGGCGCACGACACGCACCATCCGCTGGCCACGAGCGCCTACTACGAGGACCAGCGCGAGGCGGCGCTCGAGCGCAGTCGCGCCTTCCGCGAGGAGCGCATCCCGAAGTTCCTGCACTGGTTCGAGCGCGTCCTGCAGCGCAACCCGGCGGGCGACACGCACCTGGTCGGCGATGCGCTGAGCTACGCCGACCTGTCGCTGTTCCAGCTCGTGGCCGGGCTGCGCTATGCCTTCCCCAAGGCCACGGCCCGCGTGCTGGCCGACACGCCCGCGGTCGCGCGCCTGCACACGAATGTGGCGCGCCGCCAGCGCGTGAAGGCCTACCTCGAGAGCCCGCGTCGCATTTCGTTCAACGAGGAAGGCATCTTCCGCCACTACCCCGAGCTGGACGGCTGAGCCTCGAGGGCGCGCGCCCGTTGCGTCGGTCAGGCCGACTGGTCTTCGCCCTTCCATTGCAGGGCCAGGGCATAGAGCGCGTTGCGGGGTGCCTTCGTGATGTCGGCGGCCAGCTTCACCGCCGCCTTGGTCGGCAGCTCGGCCAGCAGCAGCCGCAACACGCGCTGTGCCTCGGCGTCGGGGCCGCTGCCGTCGGCCGCCTCGGCCAGCGGGTGGAGCACCAGCGCGAACTCGCCCCGCGTGCGTTGCGGCGAGGCCGACAGCCAACTCGCCAGCGCCTTTGCCGGCACGGTGTCGATCTCCTCGAACTGCTTGGTCAGCTCGCGCCCCACGGTCACCTCGCGGGCGCCCAGCACGGCGAGTGCGCGCGCCAGCGCCTCGATGCGGTGCGGTGCTTCCAGCAGCACCACGGGGCGCGCCTCGGCGGCCAGGGCCTGGATCGCGCGTTCACGCTCGGCCGCCTTGTTCGGCAGGAAGCCGGCAAAGACGAAGCCCGTGCCTTCGGCCTCGCCGCCCACCAGGCCGGACGCGCCGACGAGCGTGGTCACGCTGCTGGCGCCCGGCAGCGGCAGCACGCGCAGCCGCGCGGCGCGCACGGCGGCCACCAGCCGTGCGCCGGGGTCGCTCACGCCGGGCGTACCGGCGTCGCTGACGTAGGCGATGCGCTGGCCCTGCTGCAGCCGCGCGACCACCACCTGAGCGGCCTCCGCCTCGTTGTGCTGGTGCGCGGCCAGCATCTGCGCGCCCGGCCGGTCGATGCCGTAGGCCCGCAGCAGTTGCTGGGTGTGGCGCGTATCCTCGCAGGCGATGGCATCGGCCACCTGGGCCAGCACGTGCAGCGCGCGCAGCGTGATGTCGGCCAGGTTGCCGATGGGCGTGGCGACGACGTAGAGCGTGCCCTCCGGATAATGCTGCGCACCCGCGGCGTCGTGCGCGGCCTGCAGGGCGGCGCCGAAGCCGGCGGAAGAGGGGAGGGCATTCACCATGGGTTTTCTGTTCGGCCGCAGCCGTACCACCAAGGCCGTGGGCGACGCGGCGGAAGACGCCGCGCTCGCGCATCTGCAGGCGGCAGGCCTGCGGCTGGTGGCGCGCAATTATCGGACGCCGGGCCGTGGCGGCGGCGAGGTGGACCTGATCGTGCGCGAGCGCGACGGCACGCTGGTCTTCGTGGAGGTGCGCCGCCGCGGCAGCGCCTCGCACGGCGGCGCGGCCGCCAGCATCACGGCCACCAAGCGGCGGCGCATCGTCTTCGCGGCGCGGCACTATCTGATGCGGCTCGCATCGCCGCCGCCCTGCCGCTTCGACGTGGTGCTGGTCGAGGAGCGCATCACCTGGCTGCGGGCCGCCTTCGACGCCGATTGAGGGCGCTCTATCATTCCGGCTTTCTTCGGCGCCCTGCGCCGCCGCCCACGGAACGCAAAGCCGAACGGCGAACGCAGCGAAGCCCCCAGGGCACCCGTGGAACTGGCCTGGCCAAGCCACCTCCATATCCTCATGCTCGAGCAACGCATTCAGCAGCATTTCATCGACAGCGCCGACCTCAAGTACCAGGGCGGCCCGTCCCTCAGCAAACCCCTTTCGCAGGCCGTGCAGGCGCTGCTGGCCTGCGTGACCAGCGGCGGCAAGGTGCTGGCCTGCGGCGCGGGCGTGTCCGGCCTGTTGGCGGCGCAGTTCGCGGCGCAGTTCGTCGGCCGCTTCGAGCGCGAACGGCCGGCGCTGGCCGCCCTCGCGCTGCCCGGCATCGCGGACGACCCTGCGGCCGACACGCGCGCCGCCGCCGATCCGCAGGCCTTCGCACGCCAGCTGCGCGCCCTCGGCGAGGCCGGCGACGTGCTGCTGGTGCTCAGCCCCAGCGGCGAATCGGCCGCGGTGCTGTCGGCCGTGCTGGCGGCACACGAGCGCGACATGACCGTGATCGCGCTCACCGGCGGCGTCGGCAGCGGTGCCGGCGGCGCCGTGGGACGCGCGCTGCGCGAAACCGACGTGCAGATCTGCGTGCCGCACGAACGCCCGCTGCGCGTGCACGAGGTGCACCTGACGGCGCTGCACTGCCTGTGCGACGGCGTCGATGCGCAGCTGCTCGGCGACCCGGACGGCGACGTGCTGGCGGTCGAGTGAGTCAACCCTTTCGCACCGGCACCCATTGACACACGAGCGCCGTGCACCCTGGGCTAAACTTTTCGTTGGCCCTGCGCCCCACGGCAGCCGCGCACACGCGCCTCTCGCTGCACGTCCCCTTCGCATCCACTGCATCCAGCCCAGGAACCCTTTCATGACCCGCATCCAAGCTTCCTTCCGCCCCCTTGCCGCAGCACTCGCCGGCGCGACGCTGGTCGCCTCGCTGTCGGGCTGCGTGCCGCTGGTGGTCGGCGGCGCGGCGGTGGCCGGTGCCGGCATGGTCGCGACCGACCGCCGCACGTCGGGCGCGCAGCTCGACGACCAGTCGATCGAGTTGCGCTCTGCGGCGCGCATCCGCGACATCGCCAACGACAACATGAACATCACCACCGTGAGCTACAACCGCCAGGTGCTGATGATCGGCACCGTCGGCAGCGACGCCGACAAGCGCCGCGCCGAAGAAGTGGTGCGAGGCACGCCGAACGTGCGCTCGGTGGTCAACGAGGTGGTGGTCGGCCCCGCGCTGGGCATCGCGCAGCGCTCCAACGACACCTACATCACCGGCAAGGTGAAGGCCTCGCTGCTCGACGCCAAGGACATCTTCGCCAACTCCTTCAAGGTCGTGACCGAGGGCGGCGTGGTCTACCTCATGGGCCTGGCCACGCGCCGCGAACTCGACCGCGCCACCGACATCGCGCGCAGCGTGTCGGGCGTGCAGAAGGTGGTGCGCGCGGTCGAGATCATCAGCGAACAGCAGCTCGGCCAGGGCGCCGTCGAGGGCGGCACCGGCCTGCAGCCTTCGGCCGTCGACGGAACCAACACCAGCGGCTCGCGCGTGCCGCTGCCGCCCATGCAGCCGCTGCCCGGCCAGTCGCAGCCCGGTGCGCCGGTGCAGGTGTCGCCGCAGCCGCAGCCGGGCGTGGTGACCACGCCGGTGCGCTGAGGCGAATCCTCCAAGCCAAAACTGGCTGCAGCGCCCGTCCAGCGGGCGCAAGCAGCTATCGATTCGATAGCGACGGCGGCTACTTCAAGCGCGTGATCAGGCTCGATGTGTCCCAGCGGCTGCCGCCGGCCTGCTGCACGTCGGCATAGAACTGGTCCACCAGCGCCGTCACCGGCAGGCGCGCACCGTTGCGCTTGGCCTCGTCCAGCACCAGGCCCAGGTCCTTGCGCATCCAGTCGACCGCGAAGCCGTAGTCGAACTTGCCGGCGATCATGGTCTTGCCGCGGTTCTCCATCTGCCAGCTCTGGGCCGCGCCCTTGCTGATGACGGCGAGCACCTGCTCCATGTCCAGCCCGGCGCGCTGGCCGAAGGCGATGGCTTCCGACAGGCCCTGCACCAGGCCCGCGATGCAGATCTGGTTGACCATCTTGGCGAGCTGGCCGGCGCCGCTCTCGCCCAGCAGCGTCACGGCCCGCGCGAAGGCGTCGATGACGGGCTGCACCTGCGCGAACGCCGCTGCATCGCCGCCGCACATCACCGTCAGCACGCCGTTCTGCGCGCCGGCCTGGCCGCCGGAGACCGGTGCGTCGATGAACTGCTTGCCCTCGAGCGAGGCCGCCTTCGACAGCTCGCGTGCCACGTCGGCCGAGGCCGTGGTGTGGTCCACGAACACGGTGCCCGGCTGCATGCCCGTCAGCGCGCCGTCGGCGCCCAGCACCACCGAGCGCAGGTCGTCGTCGTTGCCGACGCAGCAGAACACGATCTCGGCGCCTGCCGCGGCTTCGCGCGGCGTGGCCGCGGCAGCATGCGGTGCACCGCCCAGTTCCTGCACCCATGCGGCCGACTTGGCCGGCGTGCGGTTGTAGACCGTGACCGTGTGGCCGGCCTTCGCCAGGTGCGCCGCCATGGGATAGCCCATGACGCCGAGGCCGAGGAAAGCCACGCGGCGCGGCGGCGTGGCGGTGTAGTTCTTGGGGGTGAAGGAAGGGGTGCTCATGCGGCGAGCTTAGTGCAGACGCGCAGCGCCGTGCGCGCCGCGCGCCGCATGGCCGAGCGCCGCGAAGGCCCGCGCCGGGCGGCGGGCGCCCGCGGCGGGCCGGTCACCTCTTGGCGACGCTGGCGTCCAGTCGCTTCTGCATCGCGGACGCCCGCTCGGAAGACGGCGGGTGCGAGCTGAGCATCGACGCGCCGGCGCCCGCGCTGCCGCCGCTGAGCTTGGCCAGCTTCTCGAAGGCCGTCACCAGGCCCCTGCGTTCGAGCTTGCGCTCGGTGAGCATGTCGAAGGAATAGTTGTCGGCGGCGCTTTCCTGTGCCTGGGAAAACTGCGCGTTGATGAATTTCTCGGCCAGGTCGCCCGCCTGCGATTGCGACAGCTGCCCGACCACGCCCCCGGCCGAGCCGGCGAGCGCACGAGCCGCCGATGCCGCATACGCCGTCTGCATGCGCGACTTGCTGTGGCCCAGCGCGACATGGCCGATCTCGTGGCCCAGCACGCCGCGCACCTCGTCGTCGTTCATCAGGTCCATCAGGCCGCTGTAGACGCGGATGCATCCGTTGGCCATCGCCCAGGCGTTGACGCTCGGCGTCAGGTAGACCTTGTAAGCGGCCGGCTTGCCGTTGACGCTGGCGGGCATCTGGCGCACCAGCTGGTTCAGCCGCAGCGTGTACTTGCTGTTGGCCGGGGCGATCTGGTTCTTCTGGTCCAGCGCGGCGCAGGACTGGTCGGACATCGCCGCCACGTCGCTGTCGCTCAGCGACATCGCCTTCATGGCCGACCCGCCCGCGTCGAGCAGGGCGGAGCCGCCGTCGGCGGATTTCATGGTTTCACAACCGGTGAGCGCGGCCAAGGCCGCGACGGCCGCACAAGCGGCCCAGCGATAACGTTGCATGGGAACTCCCTGATTTCTTTTGAAGGATGCGCCCGCAGCCGCTGGCTGCGGTGCGCCGCATCGGCCAGCCGGCACGACGCGGCGCGCATCTTACCGGCGCCCGGGACGGGCCCCGCGCAGGCCCGCTCAGTCGAGCTTGATGCCGGCCGCCTTGATGACCGGGCCCCAGCGCTTCGATTCGGCGCGCGCCAGTTGCTGGAACTGCTGCGGCGAGCCGGGCATGGCTTCCATGCCGAAATCGGCAAAACGCTTGAGCACGGCGGGCGTGGACATGGCCTTGTTCAGGTCGCCGTTGAGGCGGCTCACCACGTTGGCCGGCAGGCCGGCCGGGCCGAGCACGCCCTGGAAGGCGAACACCTCGGCATCGCGCACGCCCACCTCGGCCAGCGTGGGCACCTCGGGCAGCAGCTTGTTGCGTGCGCCCGAGCCGATGGCCAGCACGCGCACCTTCTTGCCCTGCATGATCGGCAGCCCCGAGGCCAGGTCGAGGAACATGCACGGCACCTGGCCGCCCATCACGTCTGCCATGGCCGGCGCCGCGCCGCGGTAGGGAATGTGCGTGATGAAGGTGCCGGTGCGGTTCTTGAACAGCTCCATCGCCAGGTGGTGCGGCGAGCCGTTGCCCGGCGAGGCGTAGTTCACCCTGCCGGGGTTGGCCTTCACATAGGCCAGGAACTCCTTGAAGTCCTTGGCCGGAAAGTCGGGATTCACGACCAGCGCCAGCGGGAACTTGCCGATCGCGCCGATGTAGCTGAAGTCGCGCTCGGGGTTGAAGGGCAGCCTGCCGAACAGGTGCTCGTTGAAGGCCAGCACGGCGTTGTCGGCCGACATGACGGTGTAGCCGTCGGGCTTGATCTTGGCCACGAGGTCGGCGCCGATGTTGGTCGAGGCGCCGGGACGGTTGTCGATCACGATCTGCTGGCCGAGTGTCTGGCGCATGGCCTCGGCCAGCGAGCGCGCGATCACGTCGGTGCCGCCGCCGGCCGGGTAGGGCACCACCCAGCGGACGAGTTGCTCGGGATAGGGGTACTCCGCGCGGGCGAAGGGCGAGGCGGCCAGGGCTGCGCCGGAGGCCAGGGTGGCCAGCAGGTGTCTGCGTTGCATGGATTCAGTCTCCTTGGGATTCGGATGCGGACAGGGATGGGGTGGGCAGCGCTTCGAGCGCGTCCGCGAGCGCCTGATGGCCTTGCGTCTCGTCGCCGAGCCGCTCGAACAGCAGCAGCGCCAGGCGCGCCAGGAACAGCGATTCGCGCTCGGGCCCGGCCTCGCTGATGGCGTTGGCGCAGCCGGCGTAGAGGCGGTCTCGCGCCTCGGGCGTCAATGTGGAGGCCGTCATGCGGTCACCCGTTGCGCCGTGGCGCGTTGCAGTGCGGCGGTGATCTGCCCGCCGGTGGGTCGGCGCCAGCGTGCGGCCAGATGACCATCGGGCCGCAGCAGGTACACGGCCCCGGCCGCGGCGCCCAGGGCATCGAAGGTCGCGGGCCCGCATTGCGCATCGCCCAGCCTCACGACGTGCAGGGGCAGGTCGGCCGGCAGTGGCAGCACCTCTTCGCCCGGCTGCAGGACCAGCAGCGTGAAGCGCGGGCCGATATGGTCGGTGAGGTGCCCTTCGCGCAGCGCCTGCTCGCCCATCACCTCGCCCGGCTGAGGGCCGGCGCCGAGCTCGTCGCTGGCGCTCGAGAGCATCGAATCGTCGTAGCGCACGGCCTGCGTCTGCCGCGGGTCGATGAGCTGGGCGATGCCGCGGTGCCTTTCCGACAGCGACAGGGCGGCCTCGCGCAGCAGGTCGAAACCGCGCGAGGGCGGCGACATGAACTCGGTGCTGCGCATCGCGGCCTCGGCGTTGATGTGGAAAGCGGCGATGCGCTCCTGCGAATAGCTGTTGAGCAGGGCTGCGTCGGATTCGCCCTTGGCCACGGCCGCGAGCTTCCAGGCCAGGTTGTCGGCATCGTCGAAGCCCGAGTTGAGACCGCGCACGCCGAAGATCGGCATCGCATGGGCCGCATTGCCGGCGAACAGGATGCGCCCGTGCCGGTAGTCGGCCAGCGTCATCGCGCCGGCGCGGTAGACCGAGGTCCACACCGTCTTCCACGGCAGGTGGCCTTCGCCGATGGCGTCGAGGTGGCGCTGCACGAACTCGGTCACCGCTTCGGGGGTGAGGGCGGCCTCGGTGCTCTGGCCGGGGCGCAGCTGATAGTCGATCCGCCAGATGTCGTCGGGCTGGCGATGCATCAGCACGGTGGAGCCGCGGTTCCATGGCGGGTCGAACCAGGCGCGCCGCTCGGTCGGGTAGCTGCTCGGCAGTTCGATGTCGATGATCACGTAGCGGCCTTCGTAGGCCGTGCCTTCGAGCGCGAGGTCGAGCGACTTGCGCACGAAGCTCTGGCCGCCGTCGCAGGCCGCGAGCCAGTCGGCCTGCAGCGTGTATGCGCCCAGTGCATTGCGGGCGTGGAGCGTCGTGCCGCTGTCGTCCTGCGTGAAGCCGTTGAGTTCGGTGCCCCAGCGGATGTCGATGAGCCCAGTCTGCGCCGCGTTGCGCCGCCTGATCTCGTCCAGCAGGTACTGCTCGATGTAGTACTGCTCCAGGTTGATCATCGGCGGCAGCTTCTGCTGCGCATGGGTGGGCATCTCGAAGCGAAAGACCTCGGTGGTCTGGTAGTAGCTGGTGCCCGCGCTCCAGGGCAGGCCCTTGGCGAGGAACGCGGGCAGCGCGCCCAGGCGCTCGACAATCTCCAGGCTGCGGCGCGAGATGCAGGCCGCGCGGCTGCCCACGCACACCGTGTCGTCGGCTTCGAGCACCACGCTGCGCACGCCGTGGTTGGCCAGGCCCAGCGCCAGCGCCATGCCGACCGGGCCACCGCCGGCGATCACGACGGGATGGCGCTGCGCCTCGACGCCGTCGGCCAGCACCGGCAGCCGCGGCGTGAAGCGCGTGTAGTGGAAGGCGCCCACCGAGGGCGGCAGCGCATCCGTGGCGGGCGGCGGGACGGGACCGCCCGCGGCGTCGCTCGCTCGGGCGGAAGGCGCGGCGGCGGGCGGGCGGGTGGCGGCGGGGCTGTTCATGGGTCGGTCCTGGGTGAGGGCGATGAGGTGTCTCGCTGCTCTTCTTTTGATAGCTGCTTGCGCCCGTCCAGCGGGCGCTGCAGGCACTTCTGCTTGAAGCGTTGCGCCGGTGCGAGGCGGAGCAGTCGTCGCGGCAGCCGGAATTGTCCCGATGCGCGAGGCGCGCCACTGTCCTAACTTCTCACGAAGTGTTTACCCTGAACTCTGCCTGTCGTCCCGCATGAAGCGCTGGCGCATCCGCCCCTCCACCGAGCCGCTGGCACCGCAAGTCGTCACCGGCGTGCTGGCCGGCGTCGGCACGCCCCAGCTCGCGGCCCACTACCTGGCCGGCATGCACGGTGTGCTGCACGTGACCTTCTGCACCGTGTTCGCGGTCGGCGCCACCGGCCGCATCGAGACCGTGTCGGCCGCCAGCAGCTACGGCAGCACCGCCGAACGCACGGCCGAGCGCTACGTCGCGCAGCGCTTCGACCTCCTCGATCCGCACATGGTGTGGCTGGCCGGCCGCCCGCTGCCACGTCGCGGCGCGCAGCTCTGGCTGGGCCACCACCGTGGCGACGAACTGGCCGACGCCGACTACCGCGCTGCCTGCTACGGCAACGTCGGCATCCGCGAGCGCGCGTCGGTCCTGCTGCTGCTGCCCACCGGCCAGCGCGCGGCCGTGAACTTCTACCGCAGCCTCGCGCAGCGCGAGTTCGACGCGCGCGAGTTTGAGCTGCTCGAGGTGCACGCCGCCCTGCTGGCCGACGCCACCGCCGCGCACGGCCGCCTCGCGCTGGCCGCCGGCCACGGCGCCAAGCCCGCGTTCGCTGCACGACTGCTCACCCTGAGCGTGCGCGAGCGTGAGGTCGTCGGGCAACTGATGGCCGGCCGCACCGCCAAGGAGGCGGCGCGTGAACTCGGCGTGGCGCTGAGTACGGTGCGGACCCACCAGTACCGGGCGTTCAGGCGCTTGGGGATTCGGTCGGTGAAGGCACTCTTGCGGAGCGCGATGGCCTGACGGTCATGTGGAACGTGTCGCAGAAACCGGAAAACAGAACACGTTCAGTTGATTTGTTCTGGGCAGCGACGCATGCCGATCCGGCCACGAAGGAGGCGCTGCGCTACCGCACCGCCCTCTATCAAGGCTTGAGTCGCTGCGCGAGCGGCCGCTGACCACGCGCACCGCTGTCGATCCAGCACAGGGCCGACTACTACCGCCTGCTGCAGGAGGTGGCGCGCGAACAGGCCTGGGAGGCGGGGGTGCTGTACATGCTGGCCAAAACGGTCTTCGAGCAGCCCTGCTGCCCCATCGGCAACCTGGTGAGCAAGGGCATTGCACAGCGGCAAGCGGCGTCACGCTACCTGCAGGACCTGGTAGGCGCGGGCGTGCTGCGCAAACAGGTGATCGGTCGGGAGAAACTTTTTATCCATCCGACGCTGATCCGGCTTCTGAGTCAGGATGGCGGTGCCGTCGCGCCCTATGCCGTGCCGGCACCTCCAGGGCTTTAGCGCGCGTTCAGTCCTCCAGCGCGTCGTCCTCGCCGCGGACCTGCGGCGCAGCCGCCTCCGCCGCCTTGACCCGGCCCCCCACCGGCACCACCTCCTGCTCGATGGCCCCGAACAGCGACCTGCCGTCCAGCCCTTTCATCTCGATGCGGATGGTGTCGCCGTACTTCATGAACTCGGTCTTCGGCGCGCCGTCCTGGATGGTCTCGATGCAGCGCTTCTCGGCGATGCACGAGTAGCCCTTGGGCCATTCCATGCGGCCGTTCTTCTCGACGCCGGGGTTGCTGACGGTGCCGCTGCCGACGATGCTGCCGGCGCGCACGTTGCGGGTCTTGGCGATGTGGGCGATGAGCTGGCCGAAGTGGAAGGTCATGTCCGGCCCGGCGTCGCACAGGCCGACCTTGCGGCCGTTCCAGGTGCTCTGCAGCGCCAGGTGCACGCGCCCGTCCTGCCAGGCGGGGCCGAGTTCGTCCAAGGTCACGGCGACGGGGCTGAAGGCGGTGGCGGGCTTGCTCTGGAAGAAGCCGAAGCCCTTGGCCAGCTCGGCCGGGATCAGGTTGCGCAGGCTCACGTCGTTGGCCAGCATGACCAGGCGGATGCCGTCCAGCGCCTGCTCGGGCGTGGCGCCCATGGGCACGTCGCCGGTGACGACGGCGACCTCGGCCTCGAAGTCGATGCCCATCGCTTCGCTGGGCACCACGATGTCGTCCGTGGGGCCGAGGAAGTCGTCGCTGCCGCCCTGGTACATGAGCGGGTCGGTGTAGAAGGTGGCGGGCACCTCGGCGTTGCGGGCCTTGCGCACCAGTTCCACATGGTTGAGGTAGGCCGAGCCGTCGGCCCACTGGTAGGCGCGCGGCAGCGGCGCCATGCACTGGCCGGGGTTGAAGGGGAAGGCGTGGCGCGTGCGGCCGTGGTTGAGCGCGGTGTACAGGTCCTGCAGCTGCGGGCTCATGAAGCCCCAGTCGTCCAGCACCTGCTGCAGGCGGTGGGCAATCCCGGTGGCGTAGTGGGCGGTGGTCAGGTCGCGCGAGACGACGACCAGCTGGCCGTCGCGCGAACCGTCCTGGAGCGTGGCGAGTTTCATGGGGTGCGCGGAAAGGCCGCGGCGGGGCAGTGCCCGCCTGCGGGCCCACTAAACTGGATGAAGGCCGGGAGTTTAGTGGCGTGCCATCCCCCTTCGCCCCCTGCGTTCGTCGCTCCTGCCCCTGCTGTCCGTCCATGACCTCCCTGCGTCCGATGATCGTCGTGCTGCCGCGTCCCCGGCGGCCGTGGCGCGCGGTGGCGGTGCTGACGGTGTTCGTGACGCTGGCGCACCTGCTGGTGATGGGCGCATTGCCACGCGGCACGCAGAACGATGCCCTGCCGCTGGCGCATCGCTTCAGCACGCGCACCATCGTCATTGCACCCCCGGCGGCGACCGGCGGCGGCTCGCCCGGTGCCGCGGCGGCGCCGGCGCCCCAGCCGGTACAGGCCGGGCCCCGGCCCAACGCGCGCCTGCGCCCCCATCCACGCCCGGTGGCTCCATCCCGGCCGAAGCCGACGCCGCCCGTCCCCGCGCCCGCGCCGGAGCGCGTCGAGGCTCCCGCCTCGCCCGAGCCCGAGCCACCGACCACGCCGCCGCCGGAAAGTACGACGGCCGGAACGGAGGGAGCACCTTCCTCGCCGTCGATGGGCCAGGACGCCCTGGCCCGCGCGCCCGACACGGCGCAGCCGGAGGGCGGCCTGGCGGGTGGCGGCGGCACGGGCACCGGCCAGGGTGCGGGCACGGGCGCCGGCGCAGGTGCCGGTGTGCCGGGCGCGACGGAGGCGCTCAAGGTGCCGCCTTCGGTCAAGCTGGACTTCACCGTCACCGGCCAGCAGGGCGTGCAGCCGATGTCCGGGGTGTTCGGCGAGCTGATCTGGCTGCAGGACGGCAGCCAGTACAACGCGCGGCTGGCCTTGCGTGTGCTGTTTCGCACCATCCGCTCGCGCACGAGCGTGGGACGCGTCGGCCCCGGCGGCCTGGAGCCGCAACGCTTTTCCGACACCCGCCGCAGCGAGGTCGCCACGCATTTCGTGCGCGAGAGCGGCCAGATCGTGTTCAGCAGCACCACCACGCCGGCGCCGCTGCAACCCGGCGCGCAGGACGAGTTGAGCGTGATCCTGCAGCTGTCGGCGCTGCTGGCCGGCGATCCGGCACGCCACGGCCCAGGGAGCAGCTTCAGCATCCAGACGGCGGGCACGCGCGACGCCGAGGTCTGGAGCTTCAGCGTCGACGGCGACGAAGCGCAGGCCACACCGGCCGGCGAATTCCAGGCCCGCAAGCTCACGCGCCTGCCGCGCAAGCCCTTCGACCGCAAGATCGAGCTGTGGCTGGCGCCGGAACTGGGCTGGCTGCCCGTGCGCATCCGCCAGACCGAGCCCAACGGCGACTGGGCCGACCTGCAGTTGCGCGGCACGGGCACGCCCTAGGCGCGCGGATCTCCGGGGGCCGGGTCGGACGTGGCCTACGGGCGCAGGCAGAAGTCACAGATTCCGGGGCGCCTCGGCCCACGCCATGTCGGCGCCTCTTGAATCTGGCGCGTTGATTGCTACATGGTGACCATGTCCCTCATCGACTCCATGAAGCACCCCGCCATGCACATGCTTTACGACTCCGACGCCTTCGTCGTCGTCCACGTGCAGCCGACAGAAGACGACGCCCCCGTGGCGCCGCATCTGCCGGTGCTGGCGCGCGACGGCTTCGAGATCGTCGACAAGCGCTCCGGCAAGGAGGTCTACCTCGACGGCTCCTGGGCCGACCTGTTCCAGAAGCAGATCGCGGCCTGGCAGCTCAACACGCCGACGCAGGAAGAGGTGGAGGACACCCTGGAAGGCTACGCCGAGCTGGCCCAGAACCCGGTGCTGATGCACTGACGGACCCGGCTGAGCCGAGCGAGCAGGGCGCCTTCGGGCGCCCTTCGTCTTTTCAGGGGCCGCGCCTTGCGTAAAGCCGCTGATACAGCGGCCCCGTCAGCACCAGCACCGCCACCAGCCGGCAGACCTGGAAGGCCGTGACCACCGGCACGCCGAGCTGCAGCACCTTGGCCGTGATCGACATCTCGGCGATGCCGCCGGGCGAGGTGCCGAGCACCATCGTCGCCCAGTGGATGCCGGTGGCCCAGGCCAACACTGCCGCGAAGGCGCCGCACAGCACCAGCATGCCCAGCGTGCCCGCCGCCACCGAGGCGAGCCAGCGCGGCGCCGTGTGCAGGAACTCGCGCGAGAAGCGCACGCCCAGGCTGATGGCGATGACCAGTTGGGCCGCATTGGACAGCCACAGCGGCACGGCCGACAGCGTGTGTCCACTCATCGTGATCGCCATCGCAACCAGCAAGGGGCCGATGAACCAGGGGTTGGTGCGGCCCAGCGCGCGCATCGCCAGCGCGCCGCCCAAGGTCGCCAGCGCCAGCAGCGCAAAACCTTCCCAGCGCACGTCGCGCACCGCAGGAGGCACGCTGTCCAGGCCGTGGAGCCCGCTGTACTGCATGGCGAAGGGAATGCTCACGGTGACGAGCACGAGGCGCAGGCTGTGCGCCGCGGCCACGAGGTCGGTGCGTGCCCCCGCCTTCTCGGCCATCAGGGTCATCTCCGACGCACCGCCGATCGCGCCGGCGAAGTAAGTCGTGGCTCGCATGGCATGCGGCGGCACATGGGGCATGCGGTGCGCGTGCAGCCGCTCGAGCCAGCGGCCGAAGCCGAAGCCCAGCGCCAGCGCCCACGCGATCGCGAGGGCGATCGCCCACCAGATGCCGGCCACCAGCGCCGTCACATGCGGCGTGAAGTACAGGCCCAGGGCCGCGCCGATGGTCCATTGGCCGGCGTTGCGCAGCGGCGTGAAGCTGGCGGTCGGCAGTCCTGCGATGGAGGCGATCGACACCGCAAGCAGCGGGCCGATCATCCAGGGCAGCGGGGTGTGCAGCCACAGGCACAGGCCGGCGGCAGCGAGTGCGAGCAGCAGCGTGGCAGCGACGCGGGCGAGGTAACGCGGGGTGGGCAACGACAAGGGAAGCAGGCGAAGGACGGCAGCCGCAGCGTGGCGGCTCGCATAGTATGGCGCGATGGCCCTCGCCCTCCCATTGCGTCTGACTTCTGCGCTGTCGATCCTCATCCTGGCCCTGGCGGCGTGTTCCGCGTTGCGCGGCGCCGACGACGGCCCGGTGCCCGAGCGGATCGCCCGGCTGCTGCCGGCCGACGTGATGCTGCTGGGCGAACAGCACGATGCACCGGAGCACCACCTCATCGAGCGCGAGAGCGTCGAGGCGCTCGTCGCGCGCAAGCAGCTCGCCGCGCTCGCGCTGGAGATGGCGGAGGAGGGCCGCACGACCGCCAGGCTGGCGACCGGCGCCACCGAGGCACAGGTGCAGGCCGCGCTGGCCTGGGACGCCAAGGCCTGGCCCTGGACCGACTACGCCCCGGCCGTCATGGCCGCCGTGCGCGCGGGCGTGCCGGTGGTGGGCGCCAACCTGCCGCGTGCCCGCATGCGCGACGCCATGGCCGACGTGTCGCTCGATGCCCAGCTGTCCGATCCGGCACTTCGCGCACAGCAGCAGGCGGTGCGCGACGGCCACTGCGGCCTGCTGCCCGAATCGCAGATCGTGCCGATGACGCGCATCCAGATCGCACGCGACCGCGCCATGGCCCACACCCTGGCGGAGCAGGCGCGCGGGCCCGGGCAGCTCGTGTTGCTCATTACCGGCGCTGGACACGCCGACCCTGCGCTGGGCGTGGCCCAGCACCTGCCGACGGACCTGAAGGTGCGCAGCGTGCGCATGGCGGCCGGCGGGGCCACCTCGGGCCGCGGCGGTTTCGACGCCGTCTGGGCCACGCCGGCGCTGCCGGCCCGCGACTACTGCGCCAGTCTGCGCAAGCCCGCGCCCTGAAGACGGTCGGAAACGCGGGCGACTTCTTCAGCGACCGCCTTCGCCCACGTAGGGGATGGCGTGCTCCACCGTGTCCCAGATGAAGCGGCCCGAGGGGCTCTGCTGCTCTTCGACGATGTGCGCCACCAGCCCCGCCGCGCGCGAGATGACGGCAAACCCGCGCATCACGCCGGTGGGCACGCCGATCTCGCCGAGCAGGGCCGCCACCGCTCCGGTGGCGTTGAGGGTGATCTTGCGGCCGGCGGCGGCGTCCACCGCGGCCGAGAGCTGCTCCAGCGCGCGGATGTGGCGGCCGGCCAGTTCCGGCTCGGCGCGGCCCAGTTCGAGCAGCTTGTACGCCCGCGGGTCGACCGGCTTGTGCAGGTGGTGGCCGAAGCCGGGCACGGGGCTCTTCTGCGCCCGGTGGTGCGCGGCGATCGCGGCGGCCTCGGCCTCGGGGTCATCGGCCGCGAGGATGCGGTCGAGCAGTCGCGAGCAGTTCTCCATGGTGCCCACGAAGGAGCTGCCCACCGCCAGCAGGCCGGCGCTGACGGCGCCCTGCAGGTTCTCGGGCGCGCTCATGTAGATGAGGCGCGTGGCGATGGCGCTGGGCGTGAGGCCATGCTCCATCAACACGATCAGCACCACGTCGGCGACGCGCATGTCCACCGGGCGCGGCGTGCGGCCCAGGATCTGCATCAGCATCACCTCGGTGAAGGTCTTCTGGCCCATCAGGTCCTTCACCAGATCGGCATCGCGGTAGTGCAGGCTGGTGAGCGTGTGGGTGCACAGGCGGGTGACGGGCGGGGCGTTCTTGTCGGTCATCGGGTCGGTCTCCAGGGTCGGTTCAGGCGGGCGTGGTCAGCGCCAGGTCGCGCACCGCGTTTTTGAGCACCTTGCCCACCGGCGAGCGCGGCAGGCTGGCGTGGAAGTGGATGCGCTTGGGCGTCTGTACCGGCCCCAGGCGCTCGCGCACGAAAGCGATCAGCTCGGCCTCCTGCGCCTGTGCGCCCGGGCGCAGCTGCACGGCCGCCTGCACCGTCTCGCCCCACTTGTCGTCGGGCAGGCCGAACACGGCGCATTCGTGCACGGCCGGGTGCTGGCCCAGCGCGTTCTCGACGTCGACCGGGTAGACGTTGAAGCCGCCGGTGATGACCATGTCCTTGAGCCGGTCCTTGAGGAAGAGATAACCCTGCGCGTCGATCAGCCCGCGGTCGCCGGTGTGCAGCCAGCCGTCGACCAGCGTCTCCGCCGTCTTGTCGGGCAGGCGCCAGTAGCCGCTCATCAGCAGGTCGCCGCGCGCCACCACCTCGCCCACTTCGCCGGGCGGCAGCAGGCGTCCGTCGGGTGCCATGACGGCCACATCGCTGAACCAGGTGGCGCGGCCGACGGCGGCCCAGTGGCGCTCGTCGTTGAAGTCCTCCGGCCGCATCACGGTGAGGATCTGCGGCGCCTCGGTTTGGCCGTAGGTGGTGCCCAGCACCGGGCCGAAGAACGCGCGCACCTGGCGGATCTTCTCGGGCGGCATCGGCGCGCCGCCATAGATCAGGCGACGCAGCTGCGGGAAGTCCGCGCGGCTCGCGCCCGGCAGCGCCATCAGCATGTAGACCAGCGTGGGCGGCATGAAGCAGGCGGTGCCGCCGCGCTCGCGGAAGGTGGCGCGCACGGCCTCGGCACCCGCGCCCGCCATGATCACGTGGCAGCCGCCCTGTGCCAGGATGGGCAGCAGGTAGGTGGAGGTGCCATGGGTGATGGGCGCGGCCACCACGTAGCGCTCGTGCTCGTCGAAGCCCCAGGCCTGGATCTGGTTGGCGATGTTGGCCATCCACGCGCGGTAGGGCTGCATCACGCCCTTGGGCAGGCCGGTCGTGCCGCCGGTGAACTTGATGGCCTGGGTGGCCTCCCCCGGCAGGGTCAGGCGCGGCGCTGCGGCGCCCGCGTGGGCCTGCTCGAGGGCGCGCAAGGCGGTGCCGTCGGCCGGCGTCTCGTCATGCCCCGTGTAGAGGCGGATCCCGGGGGCGCCGTCGAGCAGGTCGGCATGGGCTTCGTCCAGGATCAGGATCGTCGGCTCGGTCGCATCGACGATGCGCCGGATCTCCGGCCGCGTGCTCTTGGGATTGAGCGGCACCCACACCTTGCCGCAGGCCAGCACGGCCAGCAGCGCGGCGATGTGGTCGGCGCTGTTGGCGGCGCACAGGCCCACACGGCTCTGCGGGGACGGGTCCAGCGCCAGCAGGCCGGCGGCGAGCGCCGCCACGCGGGCCGCCAGTGCGTCGTAGCGGGTCGGGCCCTCGGGGGCGTCGATGGCGATGCGGTCGGGCCAGCGCTGGGCGGCCCGCCAGAAGAAGTCGATCGGGTACATGGTGGAACGGTGGGATCGCGCCCTGGCGGGCGGGGGACGGCGCAGCCGGCGGCTGCGCCGCGCTTCACTGGGCGCTGGCGCCCGAGGCCTTGACCACCTCGCGCCAGCGCTTCAGCTCCGAGGCCGCGAAGCTGCGCGCCTGCTCGGGCGTGCCGCCGGCCGGCGTGGCGGCCAGGTCCTGCAGGCGCTGCCGCACGTCGGGCGCGGCCAGGGCCTTGCCCAGCGCGGCGTTGAGCCGGTCGACCACGGCCCGCGGCGTGCCTGACGGCGCGGCGAGCGCGAACCACGACTGCACGTCGAAGCCCGCGTAGCCCGACTCGGCCAGCGTGGGCACGTCGGGCAGCAGCGGCGATCGCTGCGCGCTCGTGATCGCGATGGCCCGCAGCTTGCCGGCC
Organism: Xenophilus aerolatus; assembly: GCA_030418545.1. Classification (GTDB taxonomy): domain Bacteria; phylum Pseudomonadota; class Gammaproteobacteria; order Burkholderiales; family Burkholderiaceae_C; genus Xenophilus. The sequence goes on from QAIB01000010.1 coordinate 35,727, forward strand.
TGCACGTGGGGCAGTGCGGAAGGCGTGTTGTCGAACATCGAATCGACCTGGCCGCCGATCAGGTCGGTGATGGCCGGCGCGCTGCCCTTGTAGGGCACGTGCAGCATGTTGGCGCCCGACTGCATCTTGAACATCTCGCCCGACAGGTGGATGGACGAGCCCGCGCCCGAGGACGCGAAGCTGATGCCGTCCTTCGAGGCCTTCGCATGGCGCACGTAGTCCGCCGGCGACTGGATCGGCAGCTTCGGGTTGACCACCAGGATGTTCGGGATCTTGGCCATCAGGCCGACGAGCTCGAAGTCCTTCACCGGGTCGTAGCCGAGCTTGGGATACAGCGTGGCGTTGATGGTGTTGGCGATGGTGTAGACGTAGAGCGTGTAGCCGTCGGGCGCCGAGCGCGCCACGATCTCGGCGCCCAGGTTGCTGTTGGCGCCGGCCCGGTTGTCCACCATCACCGGCTGGCCGAGCTGCTCGCCCATCTTCACCGCCACGAGGCGCGCAACCACGTCGGTGGCGCCGCCGGCGGCGTAGCCGACCACCAGGCGGATGGGCTTGGCCGGCCAGGCGGCCGTCTGGGCCAGGGCGGGCAGCGCCGCCGTGGCGACGGCGAGCGACAGCGCGAAGGCGAAGAAGCGCCGGCGGCGCGCGGGCGGGTTCGGGGTCATGGGTGTCTCCTGAGTGTCGAATGGCTTCCGGCCTTGCACCGCAGCACGCCTTGCGAGGCACACTCCGGGTCCGGACAGCAGGAATTCTTCGAGATGGCGCCCAGAAAAACGAACGAAAACGTCCGCCTGCCGGACGTTTCCCGGCCCGCCGACGAGGACGCCGGCAGCCGCACCCTGCGCCGCGGCCTGCAGGTGCTCGAAGCCGTCATGTCCAGTCCGGACGGGCTGCGGGTGGTCGACCTGTGCCGGGCAAGCGGGCTGGAGCGCGCGCCGGTCTACCGCCTGCTGGCGACCCTGATGGAGGGCGGCCATGTGGCGCGGCGCGGCCGTTTCCTCTACGTGGCCGGGCCGCGCTGGGCAACGCAGCAACCCCTGGCCCGGCAGCCCAACATGGCCGTGCACCTGCAGCCGGTGCTCGAGCGGGTCAGCCGGGCCTGCGGCGACGCCGCCTTCGCCATCCTGCGCGAAGGGCCGTCCTCGCACTGCATCGCGCGCCACGTCGGTACGCACCCGGTGCAGGTGCTGGTGATCCAGGTGGGCACGCGCCAGCCGCTGGGCGTGGGCGCCGCGGGCCTGGCGCTTCTGGCCGCGCTGTCCGACGAGGAAGTGGCCCGCGTGATTGCGGCCAACGCGCCGCAGCTGCCGCGCTACGGCGGCATGACGCCCGAGCGGCTGCAGATCCTGGTGCGCGCCACGCGCGAGCGCGGCTGGTCCGTCGTCGGCAATCATGCCACCCGCAACGTGCTGGCGGTGGGCATGGCGGTGCGCAACGCGCGTGGCGAGCCCGTGGCCGGCATCAGCGTCGCCTCCACGCTGGAGCGCATGCCGCGCCCGCGGCAGGAGCTGATCGCGCGGCATTGCCGCGACGCGCTCAAGGCGCTGTCGCCCGGTGATCTGTGAGCGGCCGGCAGCCTGCGGCGTGCGCTGCGACAATCACCGCCCTCATGAGCGCGTACATCCTCACCCTGTCCTGCCCCGATCGCGTGGGCATCGTCCATGCCGTCTCGGGCTTCCTGCTGGAGCGCGGCGGCAACATCGAAGAAGCGGCCCAGTACAACGACCACGGCACGGGCCTGTTCTTCATGCGCGTGCGTTTCGCCTGCGACAAGGTGCCCGAGGCCCAGTTGCGCGAGCAGCTGGCCACGCTGGCTGGCGATTTCGGCATGGCCTGGAAGCTGCACGCCGCGCAGCAGCCGATGAAGACCGTGATCCTGGTCAGCAAGGAAGGCCACTGCCTCAACGACCTGCTGTTCCGCTGGAAGAGCGGGCTGCTGCCGGTCGACATCCGCGCCATCGTCAGCAACCACCGCGACTTCTACCAGCTCGCGGCCAGCTACAACGTGCCCTTCCACCACATCCCGGTGACCGCCGCCACCAAGGCGCAGGCCGAGGCGAAGCAGCTGGAGATCATCGAGGCCGAGGGCGCCGAGCTCGTGGTGCTGGCGCGCTACATGCAGATCCTGTCGAACGAGCTGTGCGGCCGGCTGGCCGGGCGCGCGATCAACATCCACCACTCCTTCCTGCCCAGCTTCAAGGGCGCCAAGCCCTACTACCAGGCGCACGACCGCGGCGTGAAGCTGATCGGCGCCACCGCGCACTACGTGACGGCCGACCTCGACGAGGGCCCGATCATCGAGCAGGACGTGGCCCGCGCCGACCACACCGACACGGTGGAAGACCTCACGGCCCGCGGCCGCGACACCGAGAGCCTGGTGCTCGCGCGCGCCGTGAAGTGGCACAGCGAGCACCGCGTGCTGCTCAACGGCCACCGCACGGTGGTCTTCCGCTGATGCAGGGCCTGCGCGGGCTGGCCTGGCTGCTGGTCTTCCAGTCGGTGGGCGAGCTGCTCTCGCGCGGGCTCTCGCTGCCGCTGCCCGGGCCGGTGCTCGGGCTGGTGCTGATGCTCGTCGGCCTGCGCTTCGCCCTCGTGCGCGAGCCGGTGGCCGAGTGCGCCGGCTTCCTGCTCACCCACCTGTCGCTGCTCTTCGTGCCCGTGGGCGTGGGCGTGATGACGCACCTGGCGCTGCTCACCCAGTACGGCCTGCGCATCCTCATCGTGATCGCGCTGTCGACCTGGATCGGGCTCGCCGTGACGGCGCTGGTGCTGTACGGATGGCCGCGCCGCGCCGCCGACGACGGGCACTGACATGCCTCATTTCGTCGAGCTCTGGATCTACCTCTCGGCCACGCCGCTGTTCGGCCTCACGGCCACGCTGGTGGTGTACTTGCTCGCGCAGGCCTTCTACGCCCGCATGGGCAGCGCGCCCTGGGCCAACCCGGTGCTGTGGTCGGTGGTCACGCTGGCGGTGCTGCTCACGCTCACGGGCGTGAGCTACCCGAGCTATTTCTCGGGCGCGCAGTTCATCCACTTCCTGCTCGGCCCGGCCGTGGTGGCGCTGGCCTGGCCGCTGTGGCAGCGGCGCGCCGAACTGCGCGCACGCGGCGTGCGCGTGCTGCTGGCGGCATTGCTCGGCGGTGCGGCGGCAGGCGGTTCGGCGGTGGGCCTCGCCTGGGCCCTCGGCCTGCCGCACGACGTGGTGCTGTCGATGGCGCCCAAGTCCGTCACCGCGCCGGTGGCGATGGGCATCGCCGAGAAGATCGGGGGCGTGCCCGCGCTGTCGGCGGTGTTCGCCGTCATCACCGGCATGGTGGGCGCACTCACCGGCAAGTACCTGTTCGACCTGCTGCGCGTGCCCGCCGCGGGCGAGGGCTGGACGGCGCGCGGCTTCGCGCTGGGCACTGCCTCGCACGGCATCGGCGCGGCGCGGGCGTTGCAGGTGAATGCCGACGCCGGCGCCTATGCAGGGCTGGCGCTGGGTTTGCAGGTGGTGCTGGCGGCCTTGCTGATGCCGCTGGTGTTCCGCTTCTTCTGAGCGAAGGCAAACAACGTCAAAGAAAAACGCCTGCCGGCCGGCAGGCGTTCCTTTGTCAGAACGGGTGCGGGCACGGAGCCCGCGAGTCCTCAGTTGCGGTACGGGTTGTTGGGATTGCGGTCGTAGCGGTTGGGCACACCGTCGCGGTCCCGGTCCCAACGGCCGCGGTTGTATTCCCAGCGGCCATTGTTGTCGCGCCACTCCGGCGGACGGTATGCGTAGCCGGGGCGAGCCCTCACCCACACGCCAGGCACCCAGACATGGCCGCCGCGGCGCCACTCCCAGTGGCCAGGCGCCCAGACATAGCCGCGACGCGGCGGCGGGACGCGCTCCACGCGCGGCGGCGGGGGCGGGCCGAACTGGACGTTGACGACCGGCTGCGCCTGCGCCGCGGTCGGCACGGTGAAGGCACCGACCGACAGCAGTGCTGCGGCCCCGGCGGCCATGGTGATCTTTGCGAGTTTCTTCATGGGATGGCTCCTCATGCGTTCTGTGGAGCCTTCATGGTCATCGGCCCATGTGAATGCGCTGTAAGCGGCGCGCGAAATCTTGTGTAAAGCTGTATCGCGCCGCCCGGTGCTCACGGACGCCCCAGAAGCTTGAGGTCCACCGCCCGCCCCATGGCAGCCGCGCCGGCGGAATTGGGATGCAGATGGTCGCCGCTGTCGTAGGCCGGATTCAGCACCTGCGGGTCGGCGGCATCGCGCAGCGCCGCGTCGAAGTCCACCACGCCGTCGGCCGAGCGCTGCGTGCGGATCCAGGTGTTGAGCGTCTGCCGCTTGGCCTCGTTGCCCTCGTTCCAGTAGCCCGCGCCCTTGAAGGGCAGCAGCGTGCCCAGCAGCACCTTCACGCCGCGCGCATGGGCGCGATTGACCAGGCTCTGCAGGCCGGTGGCCAGTTGCTCGGCGCTCGGTGCCATCACGTTGGGCAGGATGCCCGCGAAGCTGCCGTAGCCGATGTCGTTGACGCCGATGAGGATCAGCACGTGCGACACGCCGCTTTGCCCGAGCACGTCGCGGTCGAAGCGTTCGAGGCCGCTGGGCCCGGTCTTGTCGGCCAGCAGCCGGTTGCCGCCGATGCCGGCGTTGACCACGGCCAGCGTGCCCTGCCCGGCGACGGCGGAGGTGCGCACGCGCTCGGCCAGCCAGTGCGGATAGCGTGCGGGTGCCGCGTCGGCGTCGGCGCCCGAGCCCTCGGTGATCGAGTCGCCGAAAGCGACCACTGCACGGCTGTCCAGCGCCGCGTCGACGTCCAGCCCGGTGACGAAGTAGTTGTAGGGCGAAGGCTGCGCGCCATCGAGCTTTGCCGCGGAGGCCCAGCGGCCCGGCGCCATCCAGCTGCCGTTCAGCGGCAGCCGGTGCACGGTGCTCACGGCGGTCTCGCGCGGCAGCTCGAAGCTCACCGCCACGGCCTGGCCGGCCTGCACCCGCAGGGCGGCGCCGTCGCTCCACACCTCGCGTCCTGGAGGCACTGTGACCTCGGGCCGTCCGCCGAAGCGCAGCGGTTGCAGCGTGGCGGGCACGACGCCGTCGGCGCCGGCACTGATCGCAACCGACGCGCTGCTCAGGACCAGCGGCCGCTTGCCGAAGACGTTGGAGAAGCGCACCCGCACGCGCGGCCCGTCGAGGGTGGGCACGACGCGCTGGCGCACCGTGCCTTCGATCTCCAGCCCCGCCGCATTCACGCCGGGCGATGCGGCGAACTCCGCGAAGTTCTGCGGCGCCGCACCCCAGGCGGCGACCCATGCGGCCAGCGCGTGCAACGGCAGAACCAAGCCGAGCAGCAGCGTCGCCGCGAGGCGGGGCAGCCTCGGGCGCAGGATGAAACCGGGCGGGCGTGCGAAATCGGGCATGCGCAGGGGCAAAGCGCTGCAGTGTAGGCAGCGCCCTGGCCCCGCCCCCGTCAGGGGTCACCAGGTGTCGACGTAAGCCTTGGGCGCCTCCACCGCGCGGCTGGCCGAGGCCAGGCCGCGCAGCAGCCAGGCCCGCGTCTCGGCGGGGTCGATCACGGCGTCGATCTCGAGCGTCTGCGCCATGTGCATGGCCTCGCCGTCGGCGTACTGCCGGGCCACCAGCTCCTTGAAGAGGGCGTCGCGCTCGGGCCCGGCGGGCACGGCCTCCAGTTCCTTGCGGTAGCCCAGGCGCACCGCGCCTTCGAGGCCCATGGCGCCGAATTCGCCCGTGGGCCAGGCGACGGTGAACACCGGTGCGTCGAAGCCGCCGGCGGCCATCGCCTGCGCACCCAGGCCGTAGCCCTTGCGCAGCACCACGGTGAAGTAGGGCACGCGCAGGTGGGCCTCGATCATGAACATGCGGCAGACGTGGCGCACCTGCGCCTGGGCCTCGATGTCGGGACCGACCATGAAGCCCGGCGTGTCGCACAGCGACACCAGCGGGATCGCATGCGCGTTGCACAGCTGCATGAAGCGCGCCGCCTTGTCGGCCGCGTCGGCGTCGATCGCGCCGCCCAGGTGATGCGGGTTGTTGGCCATCACGCCGACCGGCTGGCCATCGATGCGTGCGAGTGCCGTGACCATGCCGGCGCCGAAGCCCGCGCGCAGTTCGAGCACCGAGTCCTCGTCGAACAGGCCGCGCATCACGGCGCGCACGTCATACACGCGCAGCCGGTTCTCCGGCACCGCGTGGCGCAGCGCGCGCTGGTCGGGGCAGCGGCCACCGCTCGTGCGGCCCTGGAAGTACGACAGGTACTGCCTGGCCACGCGCACCGCCTCGGCCTCGTCCTCGACCAGGATGTCGATCACGCCGTTGCGCGACTGCACCGGGCTCGGGCCGATCTGCTCGGGCGTGAAGGTGCCCAGCCCGCCGCCCTCGATCATGGCGGGCCCGCTCATGCCGATGTTGCTGGCGCGCGTGGCGATGATCACGTCGCTGCAGCCCAGCAGCGCCGCGTTGCCCGCGAAGCAGCGCGCGTGCACGATGCCCACCACCGGCACCTTGCCCGACAGCGCCGCGTACTGGCTGAAGGTGTGGTTGTTCAGGCCGGCCACGATCGGCATGTCGGTGTCGCCCGGCCGGCCGCCGCCGCCCTCGGCGAAGAGCACCAGCGGGATCTTCAACTGGTGCGCCAGCGCCAGCATGCGGTCCTTCTTGTGGTGGTTGCGCATGCCCTGCGTGCCGGCGAGCACCGTGTAGTCGTAGGCCATCACCACGCAGCGCGAGGCCTCGGCACCGAAGAGCGCGGCGTTGACGCTGCCGATGCCGGTCACCATGCCGTCGGCCGGCGTGTTGGCGATCAGGTCTTCCAGGCTGCGGCGGCGCGTCTGCGCGGCGATCGCGAGCTGGCCGTACTCGATGAAGTTGCCCGGGTCGCGCTCGAGATCGCACAGGTCGGCGATGTTCTCGCGCGCGGTGCGCCCGCCCTGGGCATGGCGCTTGGCGACGGCCTTCTCGCGATTGGCGTCGAGGGTGAAGGCGTGGCGGTCGATGACGCGCTGCAGGTCGGGGCGAATGGTGGCGAGGTCCACGGCCTCGCTGGCGCGTGCCTGAACGCTGTCGGCATCCACCGGTTCCAGCTTCACCAGCGACTGGCCTTCGACGAGGTAGTCGCCCGGCTGCGCCAGCAGCGCCACCACGCGGCCGGCGGTGGGTGCATGCAGCAGGTGCTCCATCTTCATGGCCTCGAGCACGCCCACCTGCGCGCCCGCGGGCAGCACGTCGCCCACGGCGACTTCGAACTGCACCAGCTTGGCGGGCATCGGGGCGCGGATGACGGGCGCGCCGTCCTCGGCGGCTTCAGAGGAAAAAGTGGCTGCAGCGCCCGTCGCGACTGCGGGAGGGGCTATCGATTTCGTAGCGTGGGCAATGCGCTCGGCTGCGCCCAGCAGGTCGGCCAAGTGCTCCTCCACGAAGCGCGTGTGCACCGCCTGCGTGGCGAACTCCGGGCGTTCGCCCAGCGCGCGCAGCAGGGCGAGGTTGGTCGCCAGGCCCTCGATGCGGCACTCCGCGAGCGCGCGCAGCGAGCGGCGCTGCACATCGGCAAACTGCGCCGACGGGCTGGCCACGATGAGCTTGGCCAGCAGCGTGTCGTAGTGCGGGGAGGGCGCCAGGCCCGCATAGCCCTGTGTGTCCACGCGCACGCCCGGGCCGCTGGGCAGGTCGAAGCGCGCCAGCGTGCCGCTGGCGGGTCGTGCGTTGCCCTGCGGGTCGAGCGTCTCGGCGTTGATGCGCCACTGGATGGCGAAGCCCTTTTGAGCGGCGGTCGCCTGGGGTGTGACGCCGAGCTCGGCCAGCGAGCGGCCGGCCGCCACGCCCAGCTGCAACTGCACCAGGTCCAGGCCGGTGACGGCCTCGGTGACCGTGTGCTCGACCTGCAGGCGCGGGTTGGCCTCGATGAAGACGAAGGGCAAAGCCGTGGAGTGTTCGTCCACCAGGAACTCGAAAGTGCCCAGGCCGCGGTAGCCCACCTGCTGCGCCATGCGCAGCGCGGCATGCGTGATGCGGTCGCGAAGCGCGCTGCTCAGCGACGGGCTGGGCGCGATCTCCACCAGTTTCTGGAAGCGCCGCTGCAAGGTGCACTCGCGCTCGCCCAGACTGGCCACGGCGCTGCCATCGCCCAGCACCTGGATCTCGATGTGGCGCGCGTGGCGCATCAGGCGCTCGACGTACACGCCGTCGACGCCGAAGGCCGCCTTCGCCTCCGACACGCAGCGCGCGTGCGCCTCGGGCAGGCCCTCGGCGCGCAGCACGGCGCGCATGCCGCGCCCACCGCCGCCGCCGATCGCCTTGACCATGACGCCGGCACCGTCCTTCGCCTGCTCGGCGAAGAAGGCCTGCGCCTCGGCCAGCGTGACGGCGCCGGCGCTGCCGGGCATCACGGGCACGTCGCATTGCTGCGCCAGCGCGCGTGCACGCGCCTTGTCGCCGAAGAGCGCCAACTGCTCGGGCGTGGGGCCGATGAATACCAGTCCCGCGTCGGCGCAGGCCTGTGCGAAGTCGGCGCGTTCCGAGAGGAAGCCGTAGCCCGGGTGCACCGCATCGCAGGCCTGCGCCTTCGCCACGGCGATGAGTGCCGGAATGTCGAGATACGCCGAGGGGCCGGTCGCGTCGAGCGCGACGGCCGTGTCGGCCAGCTGCACATGCAATGCCTGCGCGTCGTCGCGCGAATGCACGGCCACGCTGGCGATGCCGGCGTCCTGCAGGGCGCGCACCAGGCGCACGGCGATTTCGCCGCGATTGGCGATCAGTATTTTTTTGAGCATGGGGCAATCTAGAAAATCGGACAGCCGAACGCAGAGGGCGCAGAGGTTTCGCAGAGGGCGCAGAAAGAAGACAGAACCTTTTTGAATTGCTTCTGCGCCCTCTGCGTGATCTTTGCGTCCTCTGCGTTCGGCTGCCCGTATCCGGGTTCTGTCAGTCCAGGTCCTTGAGCATGCGCCGCAGCACCTTGCCCGCCCCGGTCGCGGGGAGGGCGTCGATGAAGCGCACGTGCCTGGGCGTCTTGTAGGGCGCCATGTTCTCGCGCGACCAGGCGACGAGCTGCTCGGCGGTGACGTCCGCGCCCGGCTTCTTCACGATGAAGGCCTTCACCACCTCGCCCTTCTCGGCGTCGGGCTGGGCGATCACCGCGGCCTGGGCCACGGCGGGGTGCTTGATGAGGATGGTCTCGACCTCTTCCGGGAACACGCTGTAGCCCGAGACCTTGATCATCTCCTTGAAGCGGCCGATGAAGCGCAGATAACCGTCGGCATCGAAGCTGCCCATGTCGCCCGTGTGCACCCAGCCGTCGCGCAGCGTGGCGGCCGTGGCCTCGGGCTTGTTCCAGTAGCCCTTGAAGGTGCCGGGGCTACGCAGCACGATCTCGCCGACTTCGCCCGCGGGCAGCTCCTTGCCGGTGTCGGGGTCGAGGATGCGGATGGTCACGCCCGGCACCGGAATGCCCTGCGTGCCCCACTTCGCCTTGCCGGCCGGCGTGTAGGTGTCGCAGGTGTGCGTTTCCGACAGGCCGTACGCCGCCTCCTGCGAGGTGCAGTGCGTGGCGATCGCCTGCCACTGCTTCGCCAGCGGCTCGGTGAAGGCGATGCCGAAGCTGGTCACCGGGTTCATCTTCAGGCTGGACAGGTCGAAGTCCGCCGCGCCCGGCACCTGCATGCACGCCACGTTCATGGGCGCGATGCTGTACCACCAGGTCACGCGGTAGCGCTCGATGGCCTGCAGCGTGGTGCGCGGGTCAAAGCGGTGCAGCAGCACGCTGGTCGCGCCCGTGGCCACCGGCACGTTCACGCCCATCAGCATGCCGGCGATGTGGTACAGCGGCGCGATGGACAGCAGCACGTCGTCGCCCGTGACGCCGTTGCAGTCGGCGCACATCGTGGTCTTGAAGAGCGCGTTGCCGTAGCTGAGCATGGCGCCCTTGGGCAGGCCGGTGGTGCCCGAGGTGTAGGTCATGAGCGCCACGTCGTCGAGCGCGATGTCCACCGGCGCGGGCTTGGCGTCGCCCTGCATGGCGGCGAGGAAGTCTTCGCAGCCGGCCGGCACGACACGCGCTTCCTGCTGCGCCGCTGCCAGCTCGGCCGGAAGGTCCAGCGTGGGCGAAGGCGGCAGCAGGTCGGCGTAGTGCACGGCGAACACGTGCTCCAGCGCGCTGTCGGGCCTGACCTTGTCGACCACCGGCAGCAGGCTGGACGCCGCGACGATCACGCGCGCCTTCAGGTCGTTCACCTGGTAGGCGAGCTCGTGCTCCTTGTTGAGCGGGCCGCTGGGACAGACGATGGCGCCGATCTTCTGGATGCCGTAGTGCGCGACGATGTACTGCGGGCAGTTGTTGAGGAAGAGCACCACCGGCTCGCCCTTCTTCACGCCCAGCGCCTGCAGGCAGGCGCCGAAGGCGTCGCTCGCGCGGTCGAGTTCGGCCCAGCTCATCGCGGCGCCGTACCAGATGCAGGCGGGGTGCTGCGGACGCTCGCGCGCGTGGGTGCGCAGGTACTCGTGCAGCGGCTGCTGCGGGCGTACGGGCAGGGTGGGGGATGGGGCTTGGCTTGTCTCCATGGCGTCAGGCTCTCAGGGTTATCGATAGCCGCGCGGCAGGTGCCGCCGCTTGTCATCGCAAGATGGTGCACCAACAATCCTACCGATGGGTAGAACATCGGAGACACCGCACAAACCCCTGCACGCCGCGCCCGCCGCACAGGCGGCGCACATGCCCCAGGGCACGGGACGGCAGCGGGCCAGCACCGCCGGCACCGACGTGCAGCGCGAGCGCATCCTGCAGGTGGCCACGCGCCTGTTCGCGGCGCAGGGCTACGCCAACACCACGCTCGCGCAGATCGTGCGCGAGCTCGGCGTCACCAAGCCCTTCGTCTACTACTACTTCCGCGACAAGCAGGAGATCTTCGAGACGCTGTCCTGGCGCCCGGCCGTGGAGTGCTTCACCTCGCTCGACTTCGCCGAGCACGACCCGCGGCGCGCGAGCGAGAAGGTCATGGAGGGGCTGGAGCGCCTGATCCGCGCCACCATCGCGCACCACCCGGCCGCCTTCTTCCCCTACCGCGAACCGCAGGTCTACCGGCCGGAGTACCTGGCCGCCGTGCGCAAGCTCGCCAACCACTTCTACGACCGGCTGTGCCCGCTGCTCGAGGAAGCGCGGCGCGACGGCGACCTCGACTTCCGCGACACCCGCATCACCGCGCTCGCGGCCTGCAGTCTGCCGGGCTTCCTCTACACCTGGTACCGCCCCGACGGGCGCCTCACGCCCGATGCGCTGGCGGCCGAGCTGGCGCAGCTGGCCTCGCGCGTGATCGGGCTGCAGCGGCGCGGCGCGGGCTGAGCCCGGCGCCCGGCCCTTTTCGCCTTCTCTTCCTACATCACCGGAGACATCCCATGACCTTGCCTCGCCTGCTCACACCCGTCGCCCTGGCGGCGGCCTTGTTCGCCACTGCGGCCCACGCCCAGGACACCTACAAGATCGCCTACATCGACCCGCTGTCGGGTCCCTTTGCCAACGTGGGCGAGCTGATGCTGGCGCACGTGCAGTACGCCGTCGACGACGTGAACGCCAAGGGCGGCATCAAGGGCACCAAGCTGCAGCTGCTGCAGTTCGACAGCAAGCTCTCGGCGCAGGAGAGCCAGAGCGCGCTGCAGGCCGCCATCGACCAGGGTGCCAAGGCGATCGTGACGGGCGGCTCGGGCTCCTCGGTGGTGTCGGCGCTGGTGCTGGCGGTGAACCGCTGGAACCAGCGCAACCCGGGCAAGGAGCTGATCGTGATGAACCATTCGTCGATCGACCCCGAGCTCACCGGCAAGCAGTGCAGCTTCTGGCACTTCCAGACCGACGCGAACACGGCGATGAAGATGAAGGCCATCGCCAACTACATCAAGAAGACGCCCGAGGTGAAGAAGGTCTACCTGCTGAACCAGGACTATGCGCACGGCCGCCAGTGGGCGAGCTATGGCAAGCAGATGGTCGGCCTGGCGCGGCCGGACGTGCAGTTCGTCGGCGAGGCCTTCCACCCCATCGGCCGGGTGAAGGACTTCGCGCCCTATGTGGCCAACATCAAGGCGGCGGGGGCCGACTCGGTCATCACCGGCAACTGGGGGCAGGACATGACGCTGCTGCTCAAGGCCGCGGGCGACGCCGGCTACAACCTGCGCTACTTCAACCACAGTGCCGGCGCCGTGCCGGGCACGGTCACGGCCGTGTCGCAGGCCAAGCTGGGCGAGCTGACCTGGGTGGCCGAATGGCACCCGGGCCAGGCCGATTCACCGAAGGTCGACGCGCTCGCCAAGGCCTACAAGGCCAAGATGGGCAAGGACTTCCTCGCGCCGCGCATCGACATGGTCCCGCGCCTGCTGGCCGCGGCGATCACCAAGGCCGGCAGCACCGACGGCGCCAAGGTCGCCAAGGCGCTGGAAGACATGACGTACGACTCGGTCGTGGGCCCGGTGCGCATGCGCGCCGAGGACCACCAGCTGCTCATTCCGCAGGTGGTCAACACCATCGCGCCGGTCGACGGCAAGGCGGTGAAGGTGGGCTACGAAGGCACGAACTACGGCTTCCGCACCGACGCCATCTACAGCGGCAACGAGATCGCGCAGGGCACCGACTGCAAGATGCAGCGGCCCTGATGGCACTATCGAAAAGATAGCTGCCAGCGCCCGGCCGGCGGGCGCTGCAGACCTTTTTTGCATGAAGGTGCGGCCGCTCTAAGGGAATATCCCGGCCCGGGGGTGCGGGGGGCGCTCGGGATACTCCCGGCGTCACATCCTCCAACAAGAGACGAGGCGCCCCGATGGCCGGCAAGAACCCGCTGCACCCCATTCCCCACCCGGCGCGCAAGCCGATCGTCGGCAACCTGCTGTCGATCGGCTCCGACTCCCCGGTGCTCGACATGTGGAAGATCGCCCGGGAGCTGGGCGGCATCTACTGGCTGGACATGCCGGGCATGCCGGTGGTCGTGATCTCCGACCACGAGCTGGTGAACGAGCTGGTCGACGAGAAGCGCTTCGACAAGAGCACCAACGGCGCGCTGCGCCGGCTGCGCGCCGCGTCGCACGGCCTCTTCACCTCAGACACGCACGAGTCGACCTGGAGCAAGCCGCACAACATCCTGCTGGCCAACTTCAGTCAGCGGGCCATGCAGGCCTACCACCCGATGATGCTCGACATCGCCGAGCAGCTGGTCGCTAAGTGGGAGCGCCTGAACTTCGACGACGAGGTGGACGTGACGCGCGACATGACCGCGCTCACGCTCGACACCATCGGCCTGTGCGGCTTCGGCTACCGCTTCAACTCCTTCTACCGCGAGGGCTTCCACCCCTTCGTCGACGCGATGGTGCGTACGCTCGAGACAGTGCAGGACCGGCGCGGCCTGCCGCTGGAAGAGCTGATGATGAAGAAGCAGCTCGCCCAGCAGCGCAAGGACATCAAGTTCATGCACACGATGGTGGAGGACATCATCCGCGAGCGCCGGGCCAGCGGCGCCGACATCGCCACCAAGCCCGACCTGCTGAGCTACATGATCGCCGGCGTCGACAAGAAGAGCGGCGAGAAGCTCGACGACAAGCAGATCCGCGACGAGTGCATCGAATTCCTCATCGCCGGCCACGAGACGACCAGCGGCCTGCTGTCCTTCGCCATCTACTACCTGCTCAAGGACCCTGCCATCCTGGCCAGGGCGCAGGCCGAGGTCGACAGCGTGTTCGGCACCGACCTCACGCAGCGGCCCACCTACGCGCAGGTCAACCGGTTGCAGTACATCGGCCAGGTCCTCAAGGAAGCGCTGCGCATGTATCCGACGGCCCCCGCCGTGGCCAAGCGTGCGCTGGCCAACACCACCATCGGTGAAGGCGGCAAGTACACCATCCACAAGCGCAACATGGTGATCCTGCACGCGCTGGCCATGCACCGCGACAAGCGCGTGTGGGGCGAGGACGCCGACGAGTTCAACCCCGAGCATTTCAGCCGCGAGGCCGAGCGGGCGCTGCCGCCCAATGCCTTCAAGCCCTTCGGCACCGGCCAGCGCGCCTGCATCGGCCGCCAGTTCGCGCTGCAGGAGGCGACGCTCACCTTGGCGATGGTGATCCAGCGCTTCAAGCTCATCGACCACGCGAACTACCAGCTCAAGGTCAAGGAGGCCCTGACCATCAAGCCCGAGGGCTTCCGCATCAAGGTCGAGCCGCGCGATCCGGCCGCGCTGCGTGCCACGCACCCGACGCCCGGCAGCACGGCCGCGACCGGTGGCGCCGGCTCGGCGCCCGAGGTGCCGCATTCCTCGGCCGCCGGGGAGCGGGCACGCCATGGCACCTCGCTGCTGGTGCTGCACGGCTCCAACCTCGGCAGCGCCGAGGACTTCGCGCGCCAGTTGGCCGAGGCCGGCACGCTGCGCGGCTATTCGACGCAGCTCGCGTCGCTGGACGACTACGCCGAGCGCCTGCCCGCGTCCGGTGCCGTGGCCATCGTCAGTGCCTCGTACAACGGCGCCGCGCCCGACAACGCGGTGGAGTTCTGGCGCTGGATGGAGGGCGCCAATGACTCGCTCAAGGGGGTGTCGTACAGCGTCTTCGGTTGCGGCAACACGGACTGGGCCTCCACCTACCAGGCGGTGCCGCGGCGCATCGACGAACGCCTGGCCGAACTGGGCGCCGAGCGCGTGCACCCGCGCGGCGAGGGCGACGCACGCGAGGACATGGACGGCGCCTTCCAGGCCTGGGCCGACGCGCTGTGGCCGGCGCTGGGCGAGCGCTTAGGCGTGAAGGCGGAGGCCGGCGCGCCCGAGGCGGCAGCGCCCCTCTACACCGTCGAGGAGATGCCGCCGCCGCAGACCAGCGGCCTCGTCGAATCGCTGGGCGCCGTGCCACTGCGCGTGCTGGTCAACCGCGAACTGCAGCGCGGCGCGGGCGATGCGGCCCCGGAGCGCTCCACGCGCCATGTCGAACTCGCGCTGCCCGAGGGCGTGCGCTACACCGCGGGCGACCACCTGAGCGTGGTGCCGCGCAACGGCGCCGCGGTGGTCGAGCGTGCGATGCAGCGCTTCGGCTTCGCGCGCGACGCGCACCTGCGGCTCACCGCCGCTGCGGGCCGCAAGACCTTCCTGCCGGTGGACGAGGTGGTGCCGGTGGAGCGTTTGCTGTCCGACTATGTCGAACTGCAGGACGTGGCCACCCGCAAGCAGATCGGCGTGCTGGCCGCCGCCACGCGCTGCCCCTTCACGCAGAAGTCCCTGGGGGCATTCGTCGGCAGCGACGAGCCGGTCGCGGCGCACTACAAGGCCGAGGTGCTGGGCAAGCGCAAGTCGCTGCTGGATCTGCTGGAGGAATTTCCGGCCGTCGAACTGCCTTTCGCGGCATACCTGGAAATGCTCTCGCCGCTCACGCCACGCTACTACTCGATCTCGTCGTCGCCGGCTGTCGATCCGGCGCGCGCAAGCGTCACGGTGGGCGTGGTCGCAGGGCCGGCGCGCTCCGGGCGCGGCCGATTCGAGGGCGTGTGCTCGAACTTCCTCGCGCGCGCGCAGGTCGGTGACACGGTGCACGGCTTCGTGCGCGGCACCACGGCCGAGGGCTTCGGCCTGCCGGAGGATGCCGCCAAGCCGCTCATCATGGTGGGCCCGGGCACCGGCCTCGCGCCCTTTCGCGGCTTCCTGCAGGAACGCGCGCTGCGCAAGGCGCAGGGCCAGCCGCTGGGCGAGGCGCTGCTCTTCGTCGGCTGCCGCCACCCGCAGCAGGACTTCATCTACGCCGACGAACTGCAGGCCTGGGCGAAGGACGGCGTGGTCGAACTGCACACGGCCTTTTCGCGTGCCGACGGGAAGAAGGCCTACGTGCAGGACCGCCTGCGCGAGCAGGCCGACACGGTGTGGCGCCTGCTGCAGGCCGGCGGCCATGTCTACATCTGCGGCGACGGCTCGCGCATGGAACCCGACGTGCGCCGCACCCTGGTCGACATCGCCCGTGCGCACGGCGAGGACGGCGAGGCCTGGATGGAGAAGATGATCGCCGGCCAGCGCTACGTGCTGGACGTGTGGGCCGGCCATTGATCGGCACCGGTCCGCGCGGGCTCATTCGCTGGCACGGAAGCCGCGCATGTCTGTGATGCGGCGCTTCAGGGCATCGATGAAGGCCGTCACGCGGGCAGGGCGGTGGATGTCCGGCGGCAGCGCCACGTGGATGCCGACGGGCTCCAGCGCCAGCTTCGGCAGCACGCGTTTGAGCCGCCCGGCCTTCAGGTCGGCTTCGCAGATCCAGGGCGCGGCGGCGCCGATGCCGCCGCCGTTGAGGATGGCGCGGTAGCTGGAGAGCAGGCTGTCGGTGCGCAGCGGCGTGTCGATGGACACGGTCTGCGATCGGCCTTCGCGGTCGATCAGCCGCACCGTTCCGGCGAAGTAGGGCACGAGGCCGACGCAGGGCATGCGCGGCAGGTTGGCCACCGTGACCGGGCCGAGGCGGCGCAGCAGCGCAGGGTGCGCCACCAGGATGCGTTCCATGTCGCCCAGGTGGCGCGACACCAGCCCGGGGTCGCGCACCTCGCCCACGCACACCCAGCACTCGGCGCCGGTGGCGACCATGTCGATCACGCGGTCCGTGAGCGTCAGCTCCACGCGCAACTGCGGCCATGCCGCGCGCAGGTCGGTGACGGTGTCGGTCAGGAAGCCGGTGCCGTAGCCGGACGGGCCGATCACGCGCAGGGTGCCTTCGGGCCGGCTGCGACCGCCGGAGATCCGCTCGGCCAGGCTGGCCCAGCGGTCGGAGACGGCGCGCGCCTCGACCATCAGCGAGCGGCCCTCGTCGGTCAGCGAGAAGCTGGCGGTGGTCCGCAGGGCCAGCTTGCAGCCCAGCAGGCGTTCCAGCTCGAGCAGGCGCCGGCTCGCGGTGGGCTGCGTGATTCCGATCAGCCGCGCGGCCTTGCTCAGCGAGCCGGTCTCGGCGATGCGCAGGAAGGTGGTGAGCAGATCGATGCGGTCATGGACGAGCTTCATGCGCCGAGCGTATAGGACTTCATCGTTCCATGCGTCTTCTTTCCGGCCCGCGATCGGCCTATCGTGCCGCGCAAATGAGCCCTTCCGCTGTCTCGCCCTTTGCATTTCCGTCCGCGCCGCGCCTGCTGGGCGACACGCCCCAGGGCGGCTCGGTGCTGTCCTTCTACAGCCCCAAGGGCTCGCCCCGGCCGCCGCGGATCGGACGTGCCGAGGGCGTGTACCTGTGGGACGCCGACGGCCGACGCTATCTGGACGCGACGGCCGGCGCCGTGGTGGCGAACATCGGCCACGGCAACCCGCACGTGCTCGCCGCCATGCAGGCGCAGGCGGCGCGCGTGAGCTTCGCCTACCCGAGGTTCTTCGAGAGCGAGCACAACGTCGCGCTGGCCGACCGCGTCTGCGCGCTGGCGAGCCCGGGCTTCGATCGCGCCTTCTTCGTGTCGGGCGGCTCGGAGGCCAACGAGGCAGCCCTCAAGCTCGCGCGCCAGTACGCCGTCGTGACGGGGCAGGGCAGCCGCTGGAAGGTGATCTCGCGCAACCCGAGCTACCACGGCTCGACGCTGGGCGCCCTGGCGGTGACGGGCGACGAGCACACCTCGTCGATCTACGGCCCGATGGTCCGCACCATGCCGAAGGTGCCGGCACCGCTGTCCTACCGCCTGCCGAAGGGCGAAAGCGTGGACAGCCATGCGATGGCATGCGCCGATGCGCTGGAGCGCGCCATCGAGCAGGAGGGTCCCGAGTCGGTGCTGGCCTTCATCCTGGAGCCGATCGGCGGGCTCTCGACCGGGACGGTGGTCTCGCCGCCCGCCTACTTCGAGCGGGTGCGCCGCATCTGCGACCGCCACGGCGTGCTCCTGATCTACGACGAGATCATGAGCGGCGCCGGGCGCACCGGCCGATTCCTGGCCGCGCACCACTGGCCGGCGGCGCGGCCGGACATCGTCACGCTGGCCAAGGGCCTGGCGGCGGGCTACACCCCGCTGGGCTGCGTGCTGGTGCCCGAGCGCATCGTGGACGCCGTGGCCGGCAGCGGCGGCTTCGTGCACGGCCACACGTACTTCACCAACCCGCTGTCCTGCGCCGTGGCCCATGCGGTGATGGACGAGGTGGAACGGCTCGACCTGGTCGCGCGTGCACGGGAGCGCGGCGAAAGCCTGCGGCGCCGGCTCGATGCGCTGGCGCAGCGCTCGCCGCTGGTCGGCGACGTGCGCGGCCTCGGCCTGCTGGCCGCGATCGAACTCGTGGCCGACAAGGGCACGCGGCGCGCATTGCCGGCCGCCTTCAATGCGCCGGCCCGGCTCACGGTGCATGGGCTGCGGCACGGCATCGCGCTCTACAACCGGCGCGCCAACCTGGGCGCCTTCGGCGACTTCCAGATGATCACGCCGCCCCTGACGATCAGCGAGTCCGAGCTCGACGAGCTGGTCGAGCGCCTGGAGCGCTCGCTCGAGGACCTGGCAGCCGAAGTCGCCCGCGCGAAGCTGGCCTGAAGCCTGCAGGCCGCCCCCACCCCGTTCCGGTAAGCCCGGCCTTCCGCATCTTTCCGACCCTCACCACCACCTCAAGGACCGTCATGCGCCCGCCTGCACTGCTTCGCTTCCTGCTTGTCTGTACCAGCCTCGCCTTCGCCTGCGCCGCAGGCGCCCAGGTGCCCACCCAGAGGGGCGCCCTGCGCCTGATCGTCGGCTACCCCGCGGGCGGCTCGGCCGACGTGCAGGCCCGCACGCTGGCCGACAAGCTGGCTGCGGAACTGGGCACGGCCGTGGTGGTCGAAAACCGCACCGGCGCCGGTGGACAGATCGCGGCCGACTACGTGCGCGCCGCGCCGGCCGACGGCCTCACCGTACTGCTGGCCAACATGCACATGATGGTGATGCTGCCACTGACCTCGAAGTCGGTGCACTACGACCCGGTGAAGGACTTCCAGGCCGTGGGCCGCATCGCGACCTTCTACGAAGGCATCGCGGTGCCGGCCGCGCTGCCCGTGCGCGACGTGCGCGAATGGCTGGCGCTGGCCCGTTCCGACAAGTCGCGCGCCAGCTACGGCGTGCCCGCGGCCGGCAGCGTGTCGCAATTCATGGGCTTCCGCCTGGGCAGCGATGCGAAGGTCGAACTCACCGCCGTGCCTTACCGCGGCGCGGCGCCGCTGGTGCAGGACCTGGTGGGCAACCAGGTGGCGTCGGGCATCACGCCCATTGCGGACCTGGTGCCCTACCAGCAGTCGGGCAAGCTCAAGGTGCTGGCGGTCAACGGCGACCGGCGCGCCTCGCTGCTGCCCGACGTCCCGACGCTCAAGGAACTGGGCCAGCCCCACTTCGACAACCTGGAGTGGACCGGGCTGTTCGTGCCTGCCGCCACGCCCGCGGCCACCGTGCAGCAGCTCAATATTGCGCTCGGCAAGGCCCTGGCCCTGCCCGAGGTGCAGGACCGACTTGCGCGCCTGAGCAGCGATGCGAATCCGAGCACGCCGCAGGCCCTGTCGGCGCTGATCGCCGACGACCTCAAGCGTTGGGGGCCAGTGGTCAAGGCGTCTGGTTTCAGCAGCGAATGAGTCTTTCGATTCCTCCGCATCGCCCGGTTTGGGTGCCGGGCGTGCACGGCTACGCGAGCGCCAAGACCGTCCATGCCGGCGAGCGCATCGCCTTCCACATCAGCAGCGATCGCTCCTACTCGCTCGAGGTGTGCCGCCTGGGCCCCGACCCGGACCGCCGCGCCAGCGATCCGCGGGTGGCCGACCTGGGCCTGCACGATGCGTGCATGCAGCCCATCCACCCCGGCTCCTACGTGCATGTGGAGGCGGGCCTGCCTGCGGGGCAGCCCCTGGCCGGGCTGACGCTGGAAGCGTGGGTCATGCCCTGGCGCTGCGACGTCCCGCGGCAGGCGCTCATTACACAGGGCGATGCCGGCGGTGCGCAGAGTTTCGGCCTGTTCATCGAGCCCGACGGCCAACTGGCCTGGGCGCTGGGAGAGGGCGCGTTGCCGGGCGCATCACCGCTGCGATCGGGCCGGCCGATGGCATCGCGCCGCTGGCAGCATGTGGCGGCCACCTGGGACGGCCGCGAAGCGGCGCTGTGGATCGATGGGGAATGCCTGGCGCGCGTCCGATCCGATGGCGCACCGCGGCCTGCGGACGCGCCGCTGCGGCTGGGCGCGGCCGGCGGTGCCGAGGGCGCCGAGGCCTTTGCGGATGTGGACCTGGCCATGGTGGCGATCCATGGCCACGCATTGACGGCCGAGACGCTGGCGGCGCGCTGGCAGGGGCGTGCCGCCGGGTTGCCCGCGGCCGACAGGCTGCTGGCCTGCTGGCCGCTGCGGGACGGCAGCGGGGACCGGGTCGTCGACGTCGGCCGCCAGGGCCGGCATGGCCGCGTCGTGAACCACGGCACCTGGTCCATCCTCGGGCCGGCCGTCGATGCGGCCGGCGCCGCGTCGTCCCGCAACGACGATGCGATGCCTGCGAGCCTGCAGGGCCTGCGGCTGGCAAGCGACGATCTGTACGACTGCCGATGGCCTGCCACGGCGCACCTGGACCTGCCGGCCGATGCACGGCCTGGCCTGCATGTGGCGCGCCTGCGTTTCGAGTGGGAAGGGCGCGAGGCGGTGTACGACATCACCTTCCTGGTCAAGCCTCACGCGGGCGCGCGCCCGGCGCCCCTGCTGGTGCTGTGCGCCATGAGCAGCTGGCTTGCGTATGCGGCCACGCCCTTCGCGCGCAACCAGGTGGAGGACCCGGTGTGGCCGCGCCGCTCCACCGGCCTGGACAACAGCCATCCGGAGGCGCCGGCCTTCTGCAGCTACACCTACCACCGCGCCGGACAGCCCAGCTACTTCACTGGCCTGCGCATGCCCTGGCCGAATGCCAGCCCGGCGGCGCTGTACGACCCGGCAGGCAGCGGGTTCTCGCAGTGGACCCGGCTCGAACGCCGGCTGCATGCCTGGCTCGAACGCGAGGGCCAGGCCTTCGACGTGCTGGCGGATCTCGACCTGCATGCCGACCCGGCGGTTCTCGCCCGCTACCGCACGGTGGTCGTCAACGGTCACAGCGAGTACTGGTCGCTGCCGGTGGTCGATGCCTTCGACGCCTGGCTGCGCCGGGGCGGGAATGCGATCGTGCTGTCCGGCAACACCATGTACCTGCGCGTGAGCTTCGATGCCAACATGGCGGTCATGGAGCAGCGCAAGAACGACGAGCGCGGCGCCGATCCGGCCAACGCCGCGCTGCGTCCGCCAGCCGGCCCCTTCGGCGAGGAGCGTCATGTGCAGGACGGCCTGCGCGGCGGCCAGCTGCGCGCGCTCGGCCGCTCGGCCGCCAGCATCATCGGGCTGGAGACGGCCGGCTGGGGCTTTGCGGATGCGGAGGACTTCGGCGTCTATCACGTGTGCGAACCGGCGCACCTCTTGTTCAACCGGCCTCACGCGCTGGGACTGGCGCAGGGCCAGACCTTCGGCCATGCGCCCGGCGGCGGTCTGCCGCGCGCCGTCGGGCACGAGTGGGACCTGAGCGCGGCAACCCTGATGCGCATGACCATGGGTTCCCACGAGACGGCGGCCCTGCCGGAGCTGCCCGCTGGCCTCACCGTCATCGCGCAGGGCCGGCGTGCGCCGGGACGGATGGACACCTACCTCGACTGGCATTCGCGGGTGTGCGAACCCATCGACGGCGTCTCGGCCGAAATGATCTATTGGGAGCGTCCGCAGGGCGGGCGGGTCTTCCACGCCGGGGCCGTCGGTGCGGCCTGGGTGGTGGGCAGCGATCCGGTCTTTGAGGGCCTGCTGCGCAATGTGCTGCACCACTTCGGCTGCGATCCGGAGCAGCCCGCTCGGTGAGGCTGCCGGCGTGCGCGCCGCCGCGGCGAGGAGATCAGCGCTGCTGGCGGCAGATGTTCGAGCCAGTTGCGGTCAGCTTGAGCGAGCCACCGGTCCATTCGAGCCAGGAGAGGCTCACGAGGTCGTCGATCACGGCCTCCTCGATCTCGCCGGCACGCCGCAGCCGCAGCAGGTCGGCCACCTGCGGGAGCTGCGCGCGCAGCGCGTCCCTGCGGAGCGAGGTGAAGGTTGCGCTTTCCATGCTGACCTTTCGAACCGTTGAAGCGGTCAGAGTAACACCTGCGCATGCATCGCCGGGGAAATAAAAAACGCGGTGATGCCAAATCGCCTACACTCGTCGAATCGACTGCAGCGTGCTCGTTGCTGCAGCCCTTGATTGACTCCTCGCGGCATCGCTGGCCGCACAGGCCCCGGCCAAGCAGGCTTCGCTCCCCAGGCAAGCCTCGTTTCTGTCTCCCGCCCCGGCGTCACTCCTCCTCGGCGAGCTTCATTCGCGGTCCGTTCAACAAGAACACGCATCGGACTGCTCCCCCCGATCCATTCGCGTGCAGCTTCGGCCTTGTCCGGCGCGCACGGGTCGTGCGGCACCCAGAAGCCGCCATTCGATTCCATGCAGACATCCCTGACCCACGAAGTGGGCCGATACCTGGTCACCCCGATGACCAAGCTCACCGAGACCGGCCAGTACGCCGCCTCGGTCTCCATTCGCCGCGGCATGCACGACCGGGTCTTCCGGCTGATCCCGCGTTTCGACACGGCCGCGCGTGCCGCGGTCTACGCGCTGGCCCAGGGCCGCGCGTTCGTCCTCAACAACCAACTGGCCTGAGCGCGGCTCGGGTCCATCAACCAAGGAGCTTCGTGGCCAAGGAAGAACTCATCGAAATGCAAGGCCGGGTGGATGAAGTGCTGCCCGATTCGCGATTCCGCGTCACGCTCGACAACGGCCACAGCCTCGTGTGCTATGCCGGCGGCAAGATGAAGAAGCACCGCATCCGCGTGCTGGCCGGCGACAAGGTGTCGCTCGAGATGTCGCCCTACGACCTCAACAAGGGTCGCCTGACCTTCCGTCACCTGGAGCAGCGCTCCGGTGGCGGCTCCTCCGCCATGCGCCGTCCGGCGCGCTGATGGCGCATTCACAGACCATGAACCGGGCCGCGGTGGCCCGACATACCGATCAAGGAAACACCATGGAAAACAGACTCTACGTTGGCAATCTTTCTTATTCGACGCGCGACGACTCGCTGCAGCAGAGCTTCGCGGCCTTCGGCAACGTCGTGTCCGCCAAGGTCATGATGGAGCGCGACAGCGGCCGTTCGAAGGGCTTCGGCTTCGTCGAGATGGGCTCGCCCGCGGAAGCCCAGGCCGCCATCCAGGGCCTGAGCGGCAAGGAAGTCGACGGCCGTGCCCTCACCGTGAACCTGGCCCGTCCGATGGAGCCGCGTGGCGGCGGGTTCGGCGGTGGTGACCGTCGTGGCGGCGGCGGCTACGGTGGTGGCAACGGCGGCGGCTACGGCGGCGGCAACCGTTATTGATGAGGGCCGGCACCGCCGGCTTCATCGATGATCCTGCCAACGGGCGCGCCGACCGGCTCGCTCGTTAGTGCGGGGATGAAAAAAAGGGGCGCTCGTTGCGCCCCTTTTGCTTCGGCGTCGACGTCGAGGGCTGTGCCCTCCGCGACTTCACTTGCGTGACGGATCCGGATAGACCAACGGCCCCAGGCGGCTGCCGTCGAAGGGCTTCCAGTCGTCCTCGGGCTGCGCCAGCCGATCCGCCAGCGCATACAGCACGGCCGGGTGCGTGCCCATGCCCACGTGGCTCGCGATCACCTCGATGTTCTCGTTCTGCGGGCCGGGCCGGTCGACGCTGCACTGCCAGGCCACCACGCCGTCGGTGCGGCTGAAGATCGAGGTGGTGGGCACCGGCGGCACGGGGCTGATGTGCTGCATGCGTTCGGGATCGCGCGCGCTCTGGCCGCTGACCATCTCGTACACGCGCCAGGCATTGGTCGCGCGCGGGCTGCCCGCGAAGGGGCTGCCCAGCGTGACCACGTCACGCACCAGGTGCGGATGGCGGCTGGCCAGCAGGCGGGCGAACACGCCGCCCAGGCTCCAGCCCACCAGGCTGACCTTGCGGCCTTCCTTGTCGTGCAGGGCCTGCAGGCGGGCGACCATGGCCGCCTCCACGCCGGGGCGCGGGCCGAAGTTGTTGCCCAGGCCCCAGCCGTGCACGTCGTGGCCACGGCCGCGCAGGTAGCGGCGCAGCAGGCGGGTGGAGATGTCGCTGGCCACCAGGCCCGGCAGCACCAGCACGGGGTGCCCGTCACCGCGCGGCGCGAACTGGAGCCAGGGCCACATCATCAGCGTCGCGCCGGTCTCCCAGAAGGCGCGGCCCTCGGCCAGCATCAGCAGCCGGGAAGGCGGGGCGATGCGGTCCTCGTGGACGGCGTCGAAGGTGGTCGTGCTCATTCGTTGGTTCTCCTTGGTGCGTCGTTGGCTCGACATGGTTGTTGTGCGTCGTCAGCCGAGGTATTTCGACCGCAGGTAGTCAAGGTACGCCCTGGATTCGCTCGAAACATAGGGAGAAACGAGCGTCAGCGTGTAGTACGCCGCCATCCCCGGGTCGGCCTGTGCCATCTCGTGGCGCCCCGGCACCAGGCGTTCGAAGGACAGCCAGCAGGTGGTGGTGAAGACGATCTGCAGTGCCAGCATCTGCGTCTGCTCGGGCGTGGCCTCGATCACGCCCTGGGCGGCGAGAGCCTCGCACAGCGCCTGCGCGGCCAGCAGGTTCTGCGCCGTCAGCGCCTGGGCGCGCTCGCCCAGCGCCGGGTATTCGGCGGCCAGGTGGCCCATATCGCGGTAGATGAACCGGTAGCCGTCGATCGCCTCGAAGCGCAGGTGCAGCGCCAGCCAGAGGTCATCGATGGCGCGGATGCCCGAGGCCGAGCCGTTGAGCGACATCAGCCGCTCCTCGAAGCGCCGGAACAGCCACTCCACGATCGATTGCTTGGTCTTGAAGTGGTAGTGCAGGTTGCCGGGGCTGATCTCGGCCTCTGCGGCGATGCGGTGCGTCGACACCGCCGCCAGCCCGTGCGTGTTGAACAGCGCCAGGCTGGCCAGCAGGATGCGGTCGCGCGTGGGGGAGCCGGCCACAGGAGGAGGAACGAAGACTGCAGGCTGCGCCGCAGGCCGTCAGCGTGGCTTGCTGCCGCCGCGCTTGCGCGGGGCCGGTGTGCCGCTCTGGAGCCGTTCGATCTGCGCCAGCGCCTCGTCGAGTTGCGCGCGCAACGCCGCCACCTCGTCGCGGGTGGGCACGCCCAGCCGCTCGAGGGCCGCTGCCACGCGCTGGTCGAACACGTCCTCGAACTTGCGCAGGCCCAGGGTCTCGAGGCCGGGGAAGCCGCGCGTGGCCTGCTTGCCTTCGGCGTCGGTGCGTGGCGGGGCGATGCCCAGCAGCGTCTCGATCACGTTGGTGTGACGGCGGGTGACGTCCTGGCGCACGGTGTCGAGCGCCTTCAGCCCGGCTCGCCACAGCCCCGTGGGAGCGGGCGCGTCCTGGTCGCCGGGCGCCGTCGCATCGGCCCGCGGCGCCGCGCGCTTGCGTACCGGCTTCGGGGCCGCGGCGGCCGGAGGCGTCGAGGCCTTCTTCCTGCGTGGCGCCGGGCCCGGGGCCTTGGCGGCTTCTTTGTCGGTGCCGGTGCCCGGTTCGGGGCGGGTGCGTCGGGTGGCCATGGTGTCTCCGTCGATGCGATCAGGGCCTCAGCGCGGCCGCCGTGCGAAAGGCTCGGCGGCCGGTGCGCGCGGGGCTCAGGCGCGGCGGGTGCTGCGTGCAGCGCGGCGGGCCGGCTTTGCGCGCACCGTGGTGGCTTCGGCCGATTCTGCCTTGTCGCCCGCGACGCGGGCTTCGATCTTGCCGGCGCCTTCGGCGAGCTTCTCGGCGACCTTCAGCGAGATCTGCGCGAAGGGCAGGTGCACGGCCTGCAGGGTGTTCAGCACCGAGGTGCCGATCTCCGAATTCACGCGCTGGCTGGCGTCGGCCACGTACTGAATGCCACCGGCGGTGCGCTCGGCCACGGTGTCCATCAGCTTCTCGGTGAAGGCGGTGTCGCTTGCCAGGCGGGTGGCCAGGAAGCCGGCGACCTTCTCCTGGGCGCCGAGCAGGCGCGCCTTGACGTCTTCGCTGACGAAGGGCAGCTGGCTGGTGCCGACGGCGTCGGCGTAGCGGGTGCTCGCGCCGCCGATCACGCGGCCGGCGCCCGTGCGCCAGGCGTTCAGGAGGTGCTTGCCGGCGGCGTTGTATTGGCCGACGACGTCGATGGCAACGGTGCGCAGGGTGGTCATGGTGCAGTCCTTGGAGGTGGGGAGAGGAGGTGAGGCGGACGGTGCCGCGATGGATGAATCTTCCCGCCAAAGGCCTAGGCCAGGAAAACCAGAAGTTCCAGAAACTTAGGGCAACTGCCCAAGATGAGGATGCACCCCCCAAGCCGCTTCGCGGCTCCCCCCTCTCTGGCGCCTTCGGCTTGGAGGGGAGCGCACCCAGCGGCCTGGCCAAGCCAGTTCCGCGGGTGCTCTGGGGGCTTCGCTGCGCTCGCCGGCTGACACGGTACGGCCAGCAGCGCTATAGAAAATGTAGCTGCCGATGCCCGTCCCGCGGGCGCCGGAGGCTGATTCGGCTTGAAACTCCGGGCGCTCCGTACACTCGAACGGCCACCATCCCACGGAGTTCCACATGACCACCATCCGCCTCATCGGCGCCCCCACCGACGTGGGCGCCAGCGTCCGCGGCGCCGGCATGGGGCCGGACGCCCTGCGCGTGGCCGGCCTGGCGGAGACGCTCTCGCGCCAGGGCCTGACGGTGGTCGACGGCGGCAACCTCGCCGGGCCGGCCACGCCCTGGGGCGAGCCGCTGGAAGATGGGCTGCGCCACCTCGACGAGGTGGTGGCCTGGAACCGCAGCGTCTACGACGCCGTCGACACCGCGCTGGGCGCGCACGAGGTGCCTTTGCTGATGGGCGGCGACCACTGCCTGGCGATCGGCTCCATCAGCGCGGTGTCCTGGCACGCACGCAGACGCAACAAGAAGCTGCGCGTGATCTGGCTCGACGCGCATTCCGACGTCAACACCGAGGCCACCAGCCCCAGCGGCAACATCCACGGCATGCCTGTGGCCTGCCTGCTGGGACATGGGCCGGCTGCCCTCACCGGCTGGAGCGGCGAGCGCGCCGCCGTGGCGCACGACGCGCTGCGCTTCATCGGCATCCGCAGCGTCGACGCCGACGAGCGCGAAGCCATCCGCACGCTGGGCCTGCAGGTCTACGACATGCGCCACATCGACGAGCACGGCATGCGCACCACCATGGTCGAGGCGCTGCAGGACGTCGACGAGGACACGCACCTGCACGTGAGCTTCGACCTCGACTGCCTCGACCCCGACGTGGCGCCCGGCGTGGGCACCGGCGTGCGCGGCGGGCCCACCTACCGCGAGATGCAGCTGTGCATGGAGATGATCGCGGACACCGGGCGCCTGGGCTCGCTCGACGTGGTCGAGATCAACCCGGCGCTGGACGTGCGCAACCGCACGGCCGAACTGGCAGTGGAGTTCATCGAAAGCCTGTTCGGCAAGTCGACGCTGGTGCGCTGACGGCGGGGGCGCAGACCCGCCAATGGCTGTGCTCCTACACGCGTGTCGGTCGTGCAGGAGACCCCCGGCGCCGCCGTGCGGCTTTACATTGGCTCACCGCCATGAGTCCCGCCCCCCACTCCGACCCCGAAGGCCCCTTGCGCGTGCTGGTGGTCGAGGACGATCCCGCCACGCTCGCCACCACCGTTGAGATGCTGCAGGCCCTGGGCCATTGGGCCACGGGCGTGGGCACGGCCGAGTCGGCGCAGTCGCGCTATTTCGACGGCGCCTTCGACGTGGTGATGACCGATGTCGGCCTGCCGGCCCTCTCGGGCCTGGACCTGGCCGCGTCGCTGCGTGCGAAGCACCCGATCCGTATCCTCTTTGCTACCGGCCGGCCGGCGCCGGCCAAGCCCCTGCCCGGCGCGCGCTGGCTGCAGAAGCCCTTCGGCATCGACGCCCTGGCCGAGGCGCTCGAGGCATTGCGCAGGGACGGCGGCTGTCCTAACCGCGATTCGCCGTCAACGGCACCGGTGCACTCGTAGGCGAGGTGGCCGGCTCGTCCTTGGCGCTCGCCGCAGGCGGCGTCGGGGCTTCGGGCGGCAAGGGATGCGCCGCCAGCGGCTCGGCGGCCAGCGTCGACGCCGGCACGACCGGCGTGGCCACCGGCTCGGTGAGCGGTGGCGGCGGCGGCGGACCGCGCCGCGATTCGGGCGGGTAGGGCGAGCCGAGGTAGCGCTCGATCAGGGCGAAGAAGCGCTCGTAGAAGGCCTCGTCGGTGAGCGTCTGGCTCGCCACCTTCACCATCGCGTCGTTGCTCGCATTGAAGGGCAGCGACACCGAGCCGAGCGCGCCCACGCCCACGCTGGCCGAGCTGTTGACCTTCTTGAGTTCGTAGCGCTCCTGCACCGCGGTGGCGAAGGCGATCGAGCCGCGCGCGCCGAGCTGCTCGTTGGCGCAGACGACGCGGAATTCCACCTCGAGGTGCACCTCGCCCTCGGGCTGGAAGTTCTTGCGGCCGGTGACCTGCTCCGCCGTGGCGGTGGTGATAAGGTAGCCCTGGCTCAGCAGCGCGCGCCGCGCCGCTTCGCAGGTGCGGTCCTGCTCGACGCCGTAGGTGCGGGTGTGGGTGGTCGTGGAGTCGAAGGCTTCGGGGTCGTAGTGCTTGACGGGCCGCGGGCCGGACGAGCCGCACGCCGCCAGCAGCAAGGCGCCGAGCGCCGCAGCCGGCCAGCGCCATGCCGGCCGCCGGCCGGAACCGGCCCGGGCGGGTGCGGGGAGTGACGCAGGTGTGGCGGCAGGCATGGATTTCGGATCTGCGAGGGTGGTGGTGGGTGCCGCCCGGAAGGCAGGCGCCGCGTTCGAGCCAGCGGCGCGGCGGATGTTCCCGCACGGCGCCGCGATCGCCCGATTGCTACCAAAATCATAGCTGCTTGCGCCCGCTACACGGGCGCTGCAGCCGCTTTTCGTTCAGAACTTCAGGCCACCGGCGGCCGCAGCGGAAAGCGGGCGGAGAACACCACGTAGGGGTCGGCGTAGGTGTAGTCGATGGTGCCGCCGTGCGCCACCGCGATGGCGCGGGCGATGTGCAGCCCCAGGCCCAGGCCGCCCTTATTGCGTGCGTTGGGCTGCGTCTGCCGCTTGAAGGCCGTGAACAGGTGCGGCACCAGCTCGGGCGCGATCGGCGGTGCGCTGTTGCTGACGTCGAAGTGCACCTCGTCGCCCTGTATCGACAGTTGCACGATCACCGGCTCGCCCGGCGTGCCGTGGTGGCGCGCATTGCTGACCAGGTTGGCGAACAGCTGCGCGATGCGGTCGGCATCGGCGTGTGCGATCAACTGCTCGGGCACCTCCTTGATGAGGCTCACGCCCGGGTGGGCGGTGTGGGCCTCGTCGAGCAGGTCCTCGAGCACGCGCGACAGGTCGACCTCGGCGAACTGCATCTGCAGGCCCAGCCCGGTCTGCAGCCGCGAGGCATCGAGCACCTGCCCGATCAGCCGCGCCATGCGGCTGCTCGACGACTGGATGCGCTGGCCGATGCGGTTGCCCGCGGCGGCGTCGGGCGAGTCGGCCGGGCTGCGTTCCAGCACGCGCGCGGCCATCGCGATCGACTGCAGCGGGTCGCGCAGGTCGTGGCCCAGCATGGCCAGCAGCTGGGTGCGGGCGCGGTTGATCTCGGTCATGCGCGCCGCGTTGGCGCGCGCCATCTCGTCGAGCAGCTGGCGGCCGAGGGTGCGCTCGCTCTCGGTCCAGGGCACGCTGGTGCCGCGCACCTCCTGCTTCCAGACATCGAAGGATCCACGCGGCGTGAGGCGCGGGCCGAGCGGGCCGCTCACGTATTCCTTCTCCGGCCGGCCGCCCCAGTGGATGGTCTCGATCTGCTCCTTGCGCAGCAGCACCAGCCAGCCGCCGGACAGCTCGTCGAAGCGCAGCGCAAGCATGCCGGCCCATACGCCGGCATCTTGAGCCAGCGCAGGCGACAGCTCGGCGAGGCGGTGGCTTTCGATCATGTTGCCGGCGGGCGCGTCGGGGCCTGTGAGCCACTGCACCAGGCGGGTGGCCGTGTCGCGCGGCAGGTCGCCGTGCACCACCAGCTTGGCGTCTTCGGCGACCACCACGCCATGGGCGTCGAAGGCCTCGCCGAGCTCGCCGGTCATGGAGGCCAGTGCGCCCAGCGGGTCTTCGGCATGCAACACGGCCTCGATCAAGCCGGCGCGCAGCCGGGCGCCCTCGTCCGCGCGCCGGGCGTCCTCGCGCGCGAGCAGGCTCTGCACGTTGGCGGCCAGCACCTGGGCCAGCACGTCGCAGGCCATGCGCACCGAGTAGGGCACCTGCAGGGCCGTGCGGTGGTGGCAGGCCAGCATGCCCCACAGCTTGCCCTGCACCACGATCGAGATGCTCATCGACGCACCCACGCCCATGTTGCGCAGGTACTCGATGTGGATCGGCGACACGCTGCGCAGCAGGCAGTGGCTCATGTCCAGCGGCGGCAGCGCGGCGCTGGCGGCCGTCACCGCCACCGGCGCGGCCTGCACGTCGGCGATCAGCCGCAAGGTGTTGACCACGTACAGGCGCCGCGCCTGCGCGGGGATGTCGCTGGCCGGGTAGCGGCGGCCGGCGAAGGGTTCGAGGGCGTCGACCTTCTCCTCGGCCACCACCTCGCCGCTGTCGTCGTGGCGAAAGCGGTAGGCCATCACGCGGTCGAAGCCGGTGAGCGCGCGCACCGCGCCCACGGCCAGCGCCAGCAGGGCGTCGGTGCTGGTCTGGCGCTTGAGCCGGTCCATCGCCCGGTGCGCCTTGAGCGCGAAGTCGGCCACGGCGTCGTTGGCCATGGGCCGCAGCTCGAACTCGGCGACGGCCTCGGTGCCCACGCGGTGGGCGACGAAATCGAAAACGCGGCCGCCCAGCGTCACCTCGGTCGCCTGCGGCTGGCCTTCGTCTGCATCGGCCAGGGCGGCGGCGATCAGGCCGTGCACCTCGGCATCAGCGCCGAAATCGGCCGGTGCCAGCGTGGCGCCCGGCAGGGGGACGGCCACGCCCAGCAGGGCGGACGCGTTCGCGCTGACGTGCGTGGCGCGGCGCTGGGCATCGAAGGCCAGCAACGCCCCGTGCGGCTGCACCAGGCCAGGAATGTGGATCGGCTCGCGGTCGCAGTTGTCCAGCGTGACGGGTGCGGCCATGGCGGGTGCGGCGGCCGGCGTCATGCGGCGCACTCCTGCGCGCGGCTGCAGGCCAGCAACAGTTCGAACGCCTGCACGGCACCATCGCAGGCGGCGTGCACGTCGTCGTCGGTATGCAACTGCTGACGCAGCTCGGCCAGAAAGGCGGTCCAGCGGGCGCCGGTGTCGCGGCCCGCGCCCTGCAGGTAGGCCAGGGAATGCGGGGCCAGCGCGTCGGCCAGGCGGCGGTGCATCACCTGGCCGCCCAGGCGCGAGCCCTCGATCACATAGGCCACGCCCCAGCCGAAGGGGCCAGGCGCCATCCCGTGCGAAGGCGAGGGCATCGGCCGGTCGTGATGCGGCACGTGCAGCAGGCGATCACATTCGGCCAGATCGGCGTCGACCCGTCGGGCCTCGTCGTCCAGCCGCGCAGCGTCCACGGGCAGCGCGCGCAGGGCATTCACCCAGTCGGCCAGCAGGGCGAGGTGGCACTGGTAATCGGCCAGCGAAGGGTTCGGGCGCGCCAGCGGCATGCTCGCATCCACCTCCGCGTGCAGGTGCGCCGTGGCCCGCCGCAGTGCGTCGCGGGGGTCGGGCGCGCTCGCCGGGGTTCGGCGGGCATCGGTGGCAGGCAGGGCCATCAGGGGGGGGGCGGGGTAGGAAAGGATCGTGCCCAAATCGGGACGACCTGGTGACAGTTGTTGATCATACGGGCGCCCCATACGCCCGTACTGTCAGTCGGGCCAGCAAAAGACATGGTCGGCCCGCGCGCGAGTCGCCGCGATGCGGCGGGCGTTGGGCTCGTCGGTGCCGGCCACCCAGGCCCGCGCATCGGCCGGGCTGCGGCCGAAGGCCTCGTGCCGGGCGACCAGGCGTTGCAGGCGCAGGTCGTCGTCGCCGCCCACGTACCAGCAGGCATCCAGCAGCGGGCGCACGCCGGCCCAGTCGCCTTCGTCCAGCAGCAAGTAGTTGCCTTCGGCGATCAACAGGGTGGCTGCGGCGTCGATCGGGATGCTTCCGGCCACCGCCTCCTCGATCTCGCGATGGAAGGCCGGGGCATAGACGGGCCCATCGCCCGGCCGCTGGGCGCGCACCCGCGCGAGCAGGGCCACGTAGCCCGCGGCGTCGAAGGTGTCGGGCGCGCCCTTGCGGTCGGCACGGCCGAGCCGCCGCAGCTCGGCGTTGGCCAGGTGGAAGCCGTCCATCGGCACGATCTGCGCCCGCGGTCCGTAGTGCGCCCCCAGTGCCTCGGCCAGTGTGGACTTGCCCGCGCCGGGCGGCCCCGTCAACCCCAGCAGCACCCGCCGGCCGGGGGCGAGCAGGGCATCGATGCGGGCGAGGGCGTCGGGAGGGATCTGCGGCAGCGGCATGCCGGCGATTGTGGCGCTGGCCCGCCGCCGCCTCGGTACGCAAACTCAGGGATACAACCCGCGCTCTTCCCGCGCGATCAGGATCCGTTCGCAAGCCACCGCATAGGTGGCGGTGCGCAGCGAGATCTTGTGCTGCTCGCCCTTGGCCCAGATGTGGTCGAAGGCGCCCACCATGATGCGGTCCAGCCGCTGGTTGATCTCGTCTTCGGTCCAGAAGAAGGACGAGAAATCCTGCACCCACTCGAAGTACGACACCGTCACGCCACCGGCGTTGCAGATCACGTCGGGCACCACCAGCACCCCGCGTTCGGCCAGGATGTCGTCCGCCTCGGGCACCGTGGGGCCGTTGGCGCCTTCCAGCACCAGGCGTGCGCTGATCTTGCGTGCCCGCTCGGCCGTGATCTGGCCTTCCAGCGCCGCCGGGATCAGGATGTCGCACTTCACGTCCCAGAAGGCGTCGTTGTCGACCTTCTCGCCGTCCTTGAAGCCGATGATGCCGCCCTGGTCCTTCGAGAAGGCCATCAGCGCCGGCATGTCGAAGCCCTTGTCGTTGACCAGCGTGCCCGTGTGGTCCTGCACCGCCACCACCTTGGCGCCCGCCTCGGCGAAGAGCTCGGCCGCCACCGAACCCACGTTGCCGAAGCCCTGCACCGCCACGCGCGCTCCGCGCAGGTCCAGGCCCATGCGGCGGGCCGCCTCGCGCCCGGTCACGAACACGCCGCGGCCGGTCGCCTTCACCCGGCCCAGCGAACCGCCCAGGTGAATCGGCTTGCCCGTGACCACGCCGGTGGCCGTGGCGCCGGTGTTCATCGAGTACGTGTCCATCATCCACGCCATGATCTGGCCGTTGGTGTTCACGTCGGGCGCAGGAATGTCGGAGTGCGGGCCGATGATCAGCCCGATCTCGCTGGTGTAGCGGCGCGTGACCTTTTCCAGCTCGTTGCGCGACAGTTTTTTCGGATCGACCCGGATGCCGCCCTTGGCGCCGCCGTACGGCAGGTTCACCGCCGCGCATTTCACCGTCATCCACGCCGACAGCGCCATCACCTCTTCGAGCGTCACGTCCGGGTGGAAGCGCACGCCCCCCTTGCCCGGGCCGCGGCTCATGTTGTGCTGCACCCGGTAGCCCTCGTAATGGGCGATCGTCCCGTTGTCCATCTCGATCGGCACGTCCACGATCAGCGCCCGCTTCGGCCGCTTGAGCGTCTCCGACCAGCGGGCCAGATGGCCGAGGTAGGGGATGACGCGGTCGACTTGGGAGAGGTAGGTGCCCCAGGGGCTGGTGGGGGATGGGTGGACGTAGGAGAGGTCTGGTTGGCCCATGCAATTGGATCGTTAGTTGTCGTGGAGCGAACCTTAATCTAGTAATGTAGGCTACCGCCACGACTATGCTTTTCCATTGCAATGTTATGCACGAGTTGCAACGGGAAATTCATAACTTGCGTAGTTCACACAGGAAATGATCTTTGGTTAAATGGCTGCCAAGTGAGGGGCGCGCGTCTATGTGCTCGTCTGCAGCCAACGCCCAAGCCCGCAGCTTCCTATACATTTTCGGCGAAACAGCATAAATGCAATTGCGGACAAATGCCGCGAGAATCTGCGGGATTACCGGGGAGGCAGTGTGCCGAAATCGCGTTACTCTCGCAATGCCGAGGCCACATCGAGGAGCCATCATAGCTAACCATTTTGGGCCGATAAAGCTGATGTGCTCCGGGTACTGGCAATACCAGAAATTGGATCGCATTTTTTTCCAGAGCCATGCGTCAGCATTGCCAGTGGTGATAATTAAACGGCCTCTCGGCTTGAGGGCGGCGGCAAGTATCAATAGAAAACGTAGTGGATCGTCGACGTGCTCGATTACGTCGCAAGTAATTACAACGTCATACTGGCGGGTGACATCAAGGTCACCCCAGTGCGATGCAACTATTTGGACGCCTCTGGCACGCGCCTTTGACGCAGCGGTTTCGTTCGGTTCGACGCCATATAGACGGCACGGTGCAGGCAGCAACGAAAGCAATTCGCCGGAATAACAACCTACGTCCAGCACATCGAGTGAATCACCATGAATCCGCTGCTTGATCAATTTAAAATCGGTACGCGCCGCCTGCGAATCCCACGCATCGGCACGTCCCGCGGCATACATGGTGGCATATTTGTCGTCAGATAGAATTGGGTGACGAAACAATAGTCCGCAATTGCTACATCTATATAATTCGCCTCCGGGCAAAGGGTGGTCCAATTTGACGCCGGCGAATACTGCGCCATCCGGCAAGCGTCCGAGATTACATGCGCGCACTTCGCCGCATGCCCGGCAACACGGACTTTCGGAAGTCACCTTTTGGTGTCTTTCACAACGTTCATTAAGCTGAGTATAAGGCCTAGCGTAATGACTGGATACACAAACTTCATTCCGATAAACATTATCAAGGTCGGTGGGAGCGCTACGCACCCGGCGGTATAGACGGCACTAGCGAAAAGAATGGGCAATGTGGCAGTGCGCGTGCGGCCGAGTCCCAGAAGGCAGTAATAAGCAGGCACATTCATCGACAACACAAGAAATGCAAGTGTTAGGTACCGTGCGGTGCTCAGGTTATTTGTCGCAAAGTCGCTGGAAATCCACGCCGCCATTAAAGGCTCCAAGAAGATCAGCAATATTGCTGAAGGAATCCCGGCTAGTAGTGTCGCGATCCCAAGTGGCGCCCACAGCGTGAGATCCTGACCCTTTTCCCTGAATGCAGCGGCCCACCCTATCAATGGCTGTCCTATAGCCGCCACGATTGAGTGAGGCGCTTGCGCAATTTGCAGGCAAGTCGCGTAAACCACCAATAATTGCGCTCCAAGATAAGCGCCCACCAGCCACCGGTCAATTGCATTGAACATTAGTGCGCCGACAAGGCTTAGCCAAATCCAATGCCCTGACGTTCGTAATTCTCCGCGAACCCTGTCAGCGATTGCGGTTGTATGCGCGGAATCAATGGGTTTAGAATGACCAGACGGATTCAATGCAATCCATTTGAAAACGCCTTTCGCAAGCGTCATTGAAATCGCCAAAGCGATAGGCAATGCAGCAGCGCCGCCCGCAGGGACGACCGCATACGTTAGCCCAAAGAAGGCAGCTCGAGTCGATCCCTCGAGCAACGCGGGCAGGTCAAAGCGGCCTCTAGCCTTTAGCGCTAAAGATAATCCATTGTCGATTTCGGTCACACCAGACCAAATGAACATTGCGATCGCGACCGTAAACAGATCAAGCGGAAGTTCGTTGTCTAACGAATGAGGTCTCCAACCTGAAGCTATGGCCGCGAGAGCCACGGGTATTAGGCAAGTGATGGTCAAGATTGTCTGTCTTACAAACAGTAACAGGGCTTTCCTCGTGGCGCTACGTTCGCCGGCGGCCTCAGCTCTAGCTAGCACAGGAAACAGCGCTTGGCCCATACCCCACGACATCGCTGCCGAAGCAACCAATGCGGTCTGCGCGATCACCCATAAGCTGAACTCTTGAGGGTCCAAACGCCTTAACAGTAAGGGAGTGATTGCGGCTTGGCCGCCGATTGTGCAGATCAGTTCCAGAACTGACCAAAGTGCGCGGTGAAAGTGTGGGCTCATCCGAAACACCCGATCCGCCAAGACACTCATTCACACGAAGCCAAAGTAGTCCGCGCCGGACTCGTACGAATGGACGGCGGCAAGCGCGCAGCATAATTAAAGCGATTCAATGTAATCACAACTCTCGCCAACGAAAGATAGACACCGGTGTGGCTCTGCCATCTAAGAGGGCGGGTAGCGGCGGAATATTCCGTCGACCTGTAGTAACCTGCCGGTTTGAGCATTGCCAAAATTGTTCTCCAAACCGACCAAACAGTATCCTTGTTCAATAAGGTTTGTGCATATTTCATTGAATAATGGTTGTCCGTTATATAGAGGGGTCAATGACATCTCCAATTGGATTGTGTCAATCAGGCTCAGGCTTTTTTTGGCGCCGCGCAATACTTGGGTTTCGTACCCTTGAGTATCTATTTTCATATATATGCTTTGTGCTTCCACGCATAGCTGTTCAAAAATGTCGTCCAATGTTTCTACGTGAACCGTCTCTGATCCAATATACTTGGATTGTGGTGCGGCTTCCAAGTGTGAACCCAGCATCTCCAAGAGTGAGCTACTCTCCGAATTTGATGCAATATTAATCCTATGGATGCCGCGCTGCTCGCCAAGCGCCCAATTAAAGATTTTCCAATTTTGATCGTGCCGAGATGTTATTTCTAATTGCCGAAATGCTGTACTTAGTGGCTCAAACGAGATGATCCGGCCGCGGTATCCAAACATCCGGCGGAGTTCGACACCGAACTGCCCCCTATTTGCGCCGATGTCTAAAACTGTATCAATAGAACTGATCTCCATTAGGCGTTGCCGACGTGCTACCGGATGTTCGCCAGCATTATATGGAACGACGTCGACGCCGAATCGCCGCGTCATTGATTGGATAGCTCTCAACATTCCCATGCCTATGTTCCGGTTAAATAAGATAGCGCAGATCCCCAAGCCCTTGGCTCATTGCGAAGCGGACACCTTTTATATTGCACTTTTGACGTGCCTGTAGAAATTCGTAGATAATCGAAGTTAAAAATAGCGATTTGATATATGCTCACACTTGATGGCAATGACGACGACGAACAGTATTGCTGCACAATCATGATTGTGATTGTCTGTCGAAATGCGCGCACTCTTCTTGAGAGGACGTTGTCAGACATTCAAGCGCTCGGTGATCCCCGTGTTCAGATAATTGTCATTGATGGAGACTCTAGCGACGGTACTTTTATGGTGCTTGATTGCTGGCGCGATGCGCTATTTCACTGCGCCAGTGAGCCAGACAAAGGCATATACGATGCAATGAACAAGGGGTGGCAAGCAGCTCCAGAGAATTCATACATCCTTTTTTTGGGTGCTGGCGACAGGGTTCTCTCACTTCCCACGACAGCTGATATGATTGATAATCGCGGCCGCCCCATACCCGTCATCATCGGTGATTGCATGGTGGGCAACAAATTATTTGTTTCGCGGTGGGACTCAGGTATGCGCTTTCGCAATACGGCACACCATCAATCACTGTTGATCCATAAGTCGTCATACCGGTATCCGCCATTCGACGAAACTTTGAAAATATTCGCCGACTGGGACTTTAATCTGCGGCTGCTCCACGCGGGGATGCGGGCCAAGCGGGTCGAGAGATTTCGATCGTTTGCTGAACCTGATGGCGTCAGTGCGCGCCCTGATCTTGACGAGGTTAGACGTGTGGCGCAACGCCACGGGGGCGCTTGGGCTGGGTGGGTGGCTTGGGCTCGGTATCGAGCATTTCTTGCATGGCGGCGGGTGCATCGGTAACCGGCAGCAGAAGTGGCATCAATCGCATGCGGATCCATCATGCTTTTTCAGAGCGTGCGGCCGCTCTGCCGCCGCACCCCAAGTTTGTGCAGTGTGAGCAGCAGGCGCAGAGGCAGCTCGTGTACCACCTTTTGCCGCGAGCGCCGTATGCTGAAGATCACGCGCCAACGTGGAGTGACCCCTCGGTTTTCGATGCCAAACTGTGCAAGCACGACATCGCGTGTGGACGTGGGCAGCGACTCTTCGTAACACCGCAGTAGTGCCTGCACTTGGCCAAGAAGAATGCCAATCCAGTCATGGCGCAGCAGAAATGACGCCATGCGCAATTGCCGGCCGATCCACCCGGCGCCATGTCCAATGACGTTGCCGCTATGTTGCCGATATAACAGCGTCGGCTTGTCGTCGTACACCACCGTCCCAAACGCGCTCAGAACAAGATACATCCACCAATCGTGAAAGTGCACCCCGGCCGGGACGCCCGCTTGCTGCAATAGGTCAATCGCGGGTCGGTTGATTGCTGCTGTACAACCCGTGACGATGTTTTCCATCAGCGCGTTGGCGAGCGTTGGAGGGCGCGGCCACGGCGGTGTTGGGTGCAGCGGTCGCAAATCTGCGTCTGCCAGCATCTGGGCGCTGGCATAGAGGGCTGCCCGATCCCTGAGGTTTCTCAAATGGAGCCAGGCTCGTTCGATCTTGCCGGGTAGCCAGACGTCGTCCTGGTCCGAAAACATCACCATGTCAGTGTGTGGAGGGACGAGCATCAGCAATGTCAGGAAGCTCGGCCCAAAACCGAGATTGCTTCCGCGATGCAAAGTAACGCGGTGGTCTTCGACTGCGGCCACTTCATCTGCGGTCCGATCGTGCGACCCGTCGTCACGGACGATGATTCGGCCAGCCTGGGGCAATTGTGCGAGGATGGACTCGAGTTGTTGGCGCACATAACG
The DNA here is from genome assembly GCA_030418545.1 of Xenophilus aerolatus. Classification (GTDB taxonomy): domain Bacteria; phylum Pseudomonadota; class Gammaproteobacteria; order Burkholderiales; family Burkholderiaceae_C; genus Xenophilus. The sequence continues at coordinate 74,489 of QAIB01000010.1, forward strand.
TTCGCCCTGGTAGGTCGACATCAGGACGACGACTTGGGGCGTAGCACCCTCGCTTCGCACTGCGCTCTCGCCTTTCATATGGTGGAGAGGCGCTAAGAGCGCGGGCGCGATTCAAAGGCGCCACGCAACGCCGCGAAAAACACCGAAGCCAACACTGATTGGGTGCCGATCAGTAGTAGCGCCACGCCGGGGATGATCTGTCGCATCGCGGTTTCAGGGTCGAGTGCTCCGAAGCCCGAGTAGCCCCATTGCCAAGTGAGGCTGGCGCACAGCGCGAATCCGATGAGCGCTGCCACCGCTCCTCCTAACGGCAGCCAAGCGCTCCGAGCCACGCGCAGGGCCCATCGCTCGCGCGGATGTGGGGTGTTGAGTTGCGCGAATTGGCGGGCAAGCACTGCGCCCATGGAGAACAGCATCGTTTGATAGCCTAGCACCATGCCGGCGGCAGCAAACAACTGCGTGTGGATGCCTATGGGCCATCGGCCCCAAGTGCTCGGGTGAAGCTGGGCAAGCGCGAGTTGCATCACACCAAGGAGCGCCAATGCCGCGCCTGGGTATAAAAACAGCCAGCGCGGCGTAAACAGAAGTAGAAACCGGAGATGTCGCCAGCCGTCCCTCCAAGTGCGCAAATGGGGCGGGCGATCACGACCGTCCGGCGAAAGGGTTGTAGGTACCTCGGTGACACGCAATTCACTCAAGGCTGCCTTCACTACCATTTCGCTAGCGAACTCCATCCCCTCGCATTGAAGCCTCAAGTTAAGGATCGCTTGCCGATCAAAGCCTCGCAGCCCGCAATGAAAGTCGCGAATACGAGACTTGAAGAATAGGCGCCCAAGAAAGCTGAGTACAGGGTTGCCCAGATAGCGATGCAGAGGTGGCATTGCACCAGGCTTGATGCCTCCGCGAAAGCGATTACCCATTACAAGGTGGTGTCCGCAGCGCAACTCGGTAACGAACGTTGAAAGCGCGCTGAAGTCGTAGCTGCTATCGGCATCACCCATGACGATGTAGCGGCCTCGCGCCTCGGCTATCCCTGCCATGAGTGCGGCGCCGTAGCCGCGGACGGCCACATCGATAACTCGAGCGCCTTGAGCAAACGCAACTGACCGCGATCCGTCAACCGAACCATTATCAGCTATCAGTATTTCGCCGCATATATGGTTTTGCACGAGAAATTCCCGCGCTTTCGCAATACATGACGGTAGAGTCCGCACCTCGTTGAGGCAGGGCATCAGGATGGTCAACTCGATTTCGGCAGACTCCGAATTCATCAAGCTTCTAGGATTAGTGGTCCACTCTTTCCACATAGTAGCGCCCTTTCGATCGCCAACACCTCAGTTTGGGCGGCGAAGTCAACCATTCCTCGGCACTGCCCAGCCCGGCGATATCACCTCCGCCCCGGAACAAATCGGTGAAACGCACCCACCCGTCGTCGTTGACCCACGCCGCGGTGTCCGCGTAGTTGCGGCGCCATATGGAACCGCTGCGCACGCTCGAATTTGATTGAGAAGGCAGTAGCCCGTCACAGGCGTCTTCGACGCGATTTAGGACCTCGTCGGCCAAACGCTTGCCAGCAAGTTCGCCGCCATCAATACCGCTCCCGCGTATGACCCGGCAAGTGTAGACGTGTACTTGATCTCGGGCGCCGTCCTGAGACTTCGAGTAGTTGATGACGCCGGGGTCACCTCGATATTGCAAATAGGCACAATCGCTTGTGTCCACTTGCAAGCCGAATCGCCTTAATGGGAAGTCGAAAGTGGATACTGCTGGAGCAACAGGCTGTCCATCGGGCGCCAATGCTTTTACCAGCGTCAACATGCGCACATTGGGGGAGTGTTCGGCAATCAAGTGGCTTAGACGTTGTCCGTACTGACTTTTAGGGTCGACGTCGGGAGCTAGCCCGGCAAATGCCGATCCTGCCGCAAGATGAGGAAACAAAAGGGATTGCGACTGTGAATCTAATAATAAATAAAGAAATGGCTTTTTCTGTAGCTCGATCGGAACTTTCGTTTGAATCCATGGGCCATCCCAGGGCTGAGCGCCCCACCTAAAGTCCGCGGCGGTCGCCAAAAATAGCACTTGAACTGCAAGTGCGGCGCCCAGCACCCACCTGACTGCAATAGGCTTGAAGGAAAGTGAAAACTGCACGCCGGCGGCAAACACGACCGAGGTTATGCACGCTAGGGGCAAGGCGTACCGGCTGTTACCGCTGATCCAAATCCATAAGGTCCACGACACCGATAGTGAAAGCGCCAAATAGGTCAGAGCTCTCACGCTCGTGTTTGAATTCTGAGGCTGTGGGATCGGGTACTTACGCGATCTCAATGCGTGGATCAGGCATAAGAATGGAACTATAAGAATTGCCAAATAACGGGCGTCGGCGGCCATTGTTTCCGTATGGATTTTGCGGCCGGCAGTGGCGATGTCGACAGGCTTGAGCAGCGCTTCAGTAAGAGATGAGGGAAGAAACCTGGGGTCACGTATCGAGTTGAGGGTGTTTATGAGTCTGGCAGCAAAAGACATATCCCGCTGAGCGGTCGCGGCAGCGCCAAGGTTTGGTTGCGGGTTAAAAAATCCGTCGAACATAGGGAAAAACGGGTTTCTAAACTCCTTCCAAAGGGCCCACGCCCATGGACCCCCAATCAACAACATGGCTGCGATAACCGATGTCGCGAAAATCAACAGAATTTTTGCGCGGTTACGCACACCGGCCACGCAGCCGACCACCATAGGAAGGGCCGGGACAAGCGCGAAAATGAGGTTGGTCAGCTTGAGTGCGGCAGCTGCACCGAGAAGGCAGCCTGCTGCAGCCACCTTCCATGGCGCCTGTCCGAAAAACGCGCTGGCCAATGCAACATATCCTCCCATGGCCAACGCTCCCGTGGTCACGTCGTTGAATGAGGATCCGAGCTCTTGCAACAAGACAGGGTTCGCAAAGGCGAATGCTGCGGCTCCCCAAGCCGCAAGCGCAGAAGTGCTCCCGTCGGATCGACGGCTCACTGCACGGGCTAGCTCCCACGTCATCCACAGGATGACGACATGCATGCATGCGAATACTGCAGCTACAGCAAGAGATGGCCAAGCTGCTTGCGCCATCAAATATAGAGGCACATATGAGTAGGGAGTGAGATACGCTTGGCCGCCGGCGGCGAAATAGTCAACGCCTAAGCGATCATTGAATACGCTATAGCCAGCATAAAGGTGATAGTGCACCGTATCCCATGGCAGATCCTTGCCAGCAAACCAAACCCACGCAAATACGGCAATAAGACTTAGCGTATAAAAGCTATTCCGCTGAATCATAGCGCCGCGTTCAGCAGTCATGCTTCTAGGACTTTCTTACTTTGGACGCAAAAGGCGGCCAGATGGCCGCCTTGAAAATATGGGTCCGTTTTCGCCTTTAATTTATTTGCATCAGCCGCGGCACTCGGCGGGGACTAGCGACTTCTTGGCGATGGTTGTGGTGCAGACCCAAGTCAACTGACCCGAGGTGCCAACAACGGTCGGCGTCAGAACGATGTTGCCAGTCGCGCCGGGAACGGTAGAGGTGACAGTGACAACACCGGTTGCGTTGGTGATCGCCACATTGCTGACATACTTAGTGGCGCCAGGGAAGGAGTACCCGGAATTGGCGGCGGTCACCGATGCCAATGCACCGAACGAAGAAGCGGTTTCCGCAACCGCGAGCTTCGCAGGAGCCGACATTGCAACGACTTCGCTAACCTTGGCGCGCGTTGTGTAGTCTTGATAGGCTGGCAGCGCAACGGCAGCCAAAATACCGATGATCGCCACAACGATCATCAATTCAATCAGGGTGAAACCCTTTTGCACATTACGTGCGATGGAACGACGGTTCATTTGAACTAACTCCTTGAAGAAACGACAAGCCCTTGGGGTGGGTGATCCGTGACGGGTCACCGCCTCGGTGCCATCTCTTTGCAGTCCGCGTGCCAGCCGCAATGCGCCGGTGAAAGTGTGATTTTGTATTCATCTGTAACGGCGATGGCGCCTTTGCCGCGCCAGCGTGTCACGTTTGGCGTGACAGCGCGTGCCAGAATCGCGTCATTCGACGTCCAGCGCGCATGACAGAACTCCCCACCATCACCATCGAAACAGCCATGGCCATCACGGACCGGCGGAGCAAGCGCACGTGGATGCGCCGGCTGGAAGAAGGCGCGGTGCGGCAGGTAGGGCCGGACGCCGGGTTGCAGACGCGGCTGGTGCTGCAAGATGTACTGCCCGCTGCGGCCATTGCTTTCACGTCGGACATGGAGCCGCTCCTGATGCAGGCCAGCATGGGCCACGCCGAGGCGCAGGCGGAGTTGGGCCAGATGTTCTGCTTGGCCGACCGCAACGATCTGGGGGCGTATTGGCTGCAGCAGGCGGCCGAGCGGGGAAGTGCGGACGCGATGCAGTGGCTGGCGGTGTTGTCAGCCCGGGGCGTCGGCATCGCCAAGGATGATGGGGAGAGCCTGCGCTGGCTGCGGCGGGCGGCGCAGTTGGGGCACGCGATTGCGCGGGAGCAGCTGGGGGGATTGCGGGCGGCGTGACTATCGGGGCGGGCTTCGACAGGCTCAGCCCGAACGGGTGATGGGCTGGGGCCGCCCGCCAAAGATCGCCGTTCCTACCCGCACCATCGTGCTGCCCGCGGCGATCGCTGCCTCCAGGTCGGCGCTCATGCCCAGGGAGAGGGTGTCGAGCGGGACACCCGCCTCGCGAATCTGGTCGAAAACGGCTGCAGCGCGCATGAACAGGGCGCGCTGCGCTACGAAATCAGGAGCAGGCTCGGGAATCGCCATGATCCCGCGCAGCCGCAAACGGGGCAGCTCGGCCACCACGCGGGCCAGCGCCAGGGCCTCCTCGGGCGGCACACCAGACTTGTTGGCGCCGCCGTCGACATTCACCTGCAGGCACACCTGCAGCGGCGGCAGCCCGGCCGGGCGCTGCTCCGACAGGCGCTGCGCGATCTTGAGCCGGTCCACGCTGTGCACCCAGTCGAAGTGCTCGGCCACCGAGCGCGTCTTGTTGCTCTGCAGGGGGCCGATGCAATGCCATTCCAGTTCGGCGCGCAGGTCGGCCAGGGCCTCGATCTTGCTGAGCCCTTCCTGCACGTAGTTCTCGCCGAAGGCGCGCTGGCCGGCGGCGCGGGCTTCGCGGACGGCCTCGGGGCCGAAGGTCTTGGAAACGGCCAACAGTTGCACGCCGGCTGCATCCCGGCCCGCGGCTGTGCACGCTTTCACGACGCGAGCACGTACTTGTTGGAGGTTGTCGCGGATCGTCGTCATAATCTTTCAAAAGCGTATCAAAACGTCACGAAGCTGGATTTCAGCCGATTCGGACGTCTAGCCAACCGAGGAACCGCGCGTGGACATCACCCAACTGCTGGCCTTCAGCGTCAAGAACAAGGCGTCGGACTTGCACCTGTCTGCAGGCCTGCCGCCCATGATCCGGGTGCACGGCGACGTGCGGCGCATCAACGTCGACGCACTCGACCACAAGGCGGTGCACGCCATGGTGTACGACATCATGAGCGACGGCCAGCGCAAGCACTACGAAGAGTTCCTGGAGGTCGACTTCTCCTTCGAGATCGAGGGCCTCGCGCGCTTCCGCGTCAACGCCTTCAACCAGAACCGCGGCGCGGCGGCCGTGTTCCGGACCATCCCGTCCAAGATCCTCACGCTGGAGCAGCTCAACGCGCCCAAGATTTTCGGCGAACTGGCGCTCAAGCCGCGCGGGCTGGTGCTGGTCACGGGCCCCACGGGCTCGGGCAAGTCGACCACGCTGGCCGCGATGATCAACTACCTCAACGAGACGGAATACGGCCACATCCTCACGGTGGAAGACCCGATCGAGTTCGTGCACGAGTCGAAGAAGTGCCTGATCAACCAGCGCGAGGTGGGACCGATGACGTTGTCCTTCGCCAACGCGCTGCGTTCGGCGCTGCGCGAGGATCCGGACGCGATCCTGGTGGGCGAAATGCGCGACCTCGAAACCATCCGCCTGGCGATGACCGCCGCCGAGACGGGCCACCTGGTCTTCGGCACGCTGCACACTTCTTCAGCCGCCAAGACCATCGACCGGATCATCGACGTGTTCCCGGGTGAAGAGAAAGAAATGATCCGCGCCATGCTGTCCGAGTCGCTGCAGGCCGTGATCTCGCAGACGCTGTGCAAGACCAAGGACGGCTCGGGCCGCGTGGCGGCGCACGAGATCATGTTGGGCACCCCCGCGATCCGGAACCTGATTCGCGAGGCCAAGGTGGCGCAGATGTACTCGTCCATCCAGACGGGGCAGGGCGCCGGCATGCAGACGTTGGACCAGAACTTGACGGACCTGGTTCGCCGTGGCGTGATTTCCGCCGCCGAAGCCCGCGGCAAAGCCAAGATCCCCGAAAACTTCCCCGGCTAGTCATGAAGCCCCCCGGCTTTTCACTCCGCTGCGCTTCGTGTAACTCCACCCCCCGAGGGGGAGGCGCGGCCGGCTTGGGGCGGCCCGGCGCTCGGCCGCCTTGTCTTATTTGAATATCGGAGCTTCCATGGAACGCGATCAAGCCAGCCAGTTCATCACCGACCTGCTCAAGCTCATGGTCAGCCGCAACGGGTCCGACCTGTTCATCACGGCCGACTTCCCGCCTGCCATCAAGATCGACGGCAAGGTGACCAAGGTGTCGCAGCAGGCGTTGTCGGGCCAGCATACGCTGGCGCTCACGCGCTCGGTGATGAATGACCGGCAGACGGCCGAGTTCGAGCGCACCAAGGAATGCAACTTCGCCATCTCGCCCTCGGGCGTGGGTCGCTTCCGGGTCAACGCCTTCGTGCAGCAGGGCAAGGTGGGCATGGTGCTGCGGACCATTCCGGCCAAGCTGCCGACCATCGACGGCCTGAACATGCCGCAGGTGCTGAAAGACGTGGCCATGACCAAGCGTGGACTGGTGATCCTGGTGGGCGCCACGGGCTCGGGCAAGTCGACCACGCTGGCCGCCATGATCGATTGGCGCAACGAGAACTCGCAGGGCCACATCGTCACCGTGGAAGACCCGGTGGAATTCGTGCACCCGCACAAGAACTGCGTGGTGACGCAACGCGAAGTAGGCATCGACACCGATTCGTGGGAAGCGGCGCTGAAGAACACGCTGCGCCAAGCGCCCGACGTGATCCTGATGGGCGAGATCCGCGACCGCGAGACGATGGAGCACGCCGTCGCCTTCGCCGAGACCGGCCACCTGTGCATGGCCACCTTGCACGCCAACAGCGCCAACCAGGCGCTGGACCGCATCATCAACTTCTTCCCCGAAGAGCGCCGCGCCCAGTTGCTGATGGACCTGTCGCTCAACCTGCGCAGCCTGATCTCGCAGCGCCTGGTGCCGACCGAGGACGGCCGTGGCCGTGCCGCCGCGGTCGAGATCCTGCTGAACACGCCGCTGATCTCCGACCTCATCTTCAAGGGCGAGGTGGGCGAGATCAAGGAGATCATGAAGAAGAGCCGCAACCTCGGCATGCAGACCTTCGACCAGGCGCTGTTCGACCTGTTCGAGCAGCACACCATCTCCTTCGAGGACGCGCTGCGCAACGCCGACTCGGCGAACGACCTGCGTCTGCAGATCAAGCTGGGCAGCCAGCGTGCGCGCTCGACCGACCTGGCGGCCGGCACCGAGCACATGGCGATCGTTTGACGAGGGCCTACCTCGCGTACGCCTTGCGCGACCCGTCCTCGAACACCTCGTCGTCGCGCTGCAACTGCCCGTCGTCGCCCCAGGTGCGCTCGCGCGTCACGCGCCCCCTGGCATCGAAAGTCGATTCCGCCACGAGCCGGCCCTGTTCGTTGAAGCGCTGGTGCGTGCCGGTGGGCAACTGCCGGCCGCGGCCCGCGGCGGTGTAGCGGCCCTGCGCGGCGCGCTGGCCGTTGTCGAAGTACTCCGTCACCTCGCGCACGCGCGTGTCGCCGCTGCCGCTGTAGACGGCCTTGCTGCGCGGCTGGCCGTTCAGGTAGTAGCTGTCGTCGCCCACCGCTTCGCCTTCGGGCGTCCAGCGCTGCTCGCGCACCAGCGTGCCGCGCTCGGAGAACTCCGCCTCGCGCTGGCGCACGGCGCCGCGCTCCACCAGCAGCGACACCACCTCGCGGCGCTTCACGCCCTCGCTCGAGAAGCGGCGCTCGATGCGCTGGTTGCCCGACTGCTCCATCTGCGCCGACGGTTGCCCGTTGTCGTAGAACTCCTCGGCCCGCACGCGCTTGCCGGCCGTGAAGCCCAGGCGCGAGCGCAGCATGCCCTTGCCGTCGAAGAGTTCGACCGTCGACGGCGTGGGGCCCGCATGGCCGCAGGGCCGCGCGTCGTCGAAGGCAGGTGCCAGCAGCGGCTTGTCGGCGCAGCGCAATGCGGACAGCTGGCCGCGCTCGGTGAACTCGGCCGATGCGCGCTCACCGCCGGGCTCCTCGTGGAAGGACGCGCGCCGCAACGGCCCGGACGGGTAGAAGCTGCGCACGAGCCCGACGGCGTGCCCGTCGTCGTAGCTCGCCTCGCGCACGACCTGCCCCGACGGCGCGAACTCCCGCGCGCGGCCGTCCATGTTCCCCTTGGCGTTGACGCTGTGCTCCTTGGCGAGCTTGCCCTGCTCGTAGAAGCGCACCAGCCCCATGAAGACGCCGTTCCTGAGCTCCTGCTCGCGCTGAATCACGGCGCTGTCGCGGTCCTTGCAGCGCATCAGACCGGTCTTGCCGGCCGTGGTGTTGCCGTTGGCGGGGTTCACGCTCTGGCCGTTGAGCTCGCAGTCCTGTACCGCGTGGGCAGTGCCCGCTGCAAGGCACAGCACAGCGATCGCCGACCCGAGGCGAGAGCGCAAGCCGACGCGGGTCTTCATTTGTCGTAGACCGTCGCCAGCGAGCGAAAACCCTTGACCTCAATCGGATTGCCGAAGGGGTCGCAGAAGAACATCGTCCATTGCTCCCCCGGCTGTCCCTCGAAGCGCACCTGCGGCTTCAGCACGAAGTCGGTGCCGGCGGCCTCCAGCCGCTGCGCCAGCGCCTGCCAGTCGTCCAACTGCAGGATCAGGCCGAAGTGCGGCATCGGCACCAGCACGTCGCCCACGTGGCCGGTGCGCGCGGTGGCGAAAGGCTCGCCCAGGTGCAGCGAGATCTGGTGGCCGAAGAAGTCGAAGTCGACCCATGTGTCGGTGCTGCGCCCCTCGGCGCAGCCGAGCACGTCGCCGTAGAAGCGGCGCGCCGCGTCGAGGTCGCGCACATTGAAGGCCAGGTGGAAGATGCTGTGCATGGCGCGATCATAGGCAGCGCCTCGCCGCAGGAGAATCGCGGCACCCCGCCTCTCGCGCGCCACCCCGACCCATGCCGCTCCCCTTGTCGATCCTGAGGACCTTCGCTGCACGCGCCGTGTGCGCAGCCTTTTGCGGGCTAGCCCTCGCCGGCACCGCGGCCGCAGCGCAGCCCGCCGCGCCGGCCTGCCCGCCCACGGCCGAAGCGCGCCTCACGCCGCAGCTGCTCGAGCAGGCGCGCCGCCGGCCGGTCGACCGCGGCTACCTGTGGCGCATCGTGAAGGATGGACGCACGTCCTGGCTCTACGGCACGCTGCACCTGGGCCGCGCCGCCTGGGTGGTGCCGGGGCCGCGCATCGCGCAGGCGCTTAGGCAGAGCGACGCCGTCGCGCTCGAGCTCGACCCGCTGGATACCGACGCCATGCAGCCCCTCTTCGCGCCCGGCGACCCGGTGCGGCGCGCCGAGGTGATGACGCCGGCACGCGTCGAACGCCTCAACCGCCAGTGGGCCGCCGCTTGCGCGCGCGAGCCCGGCGACCCGCACCTGACGCTCCAGCCCATCCTGCAGACCACCGCCCTGGCGGGCTACGTGGCGCGCGCCGACGGCCTCTACACCGACTTCGCCATCGACACCGTGCTGGCCGGCTACGCGCGCCGCGCGAAGCTGCCGCTGGTGGCGCTCGAAAGCGTCCAGGCGCAGCTTGCGCTCTTCACCGCCGACAGCGCCCGCGAAGAAGCCGAGCAGGTCGACGACGCGCTCGCCGAACTCGAGAACGGCAAGCTGCGCCAGCGCATGCTCGAGCTGGCCGACATGTGGTCGCGCGGCGACCTGCCGCGCCTGGCGGATTACGAACGCTGGTGCGAATGCATGCAGACCCCGGCCGAGCGCGCGATGATGAAAAGGCTGCTCGACGACCGCAACCCGCACCTGGCCGACGGCATCGCGGTCCTTCACGAGCGCGGCCAGCGCGTCTTCGCCGCCGTGGGCGCGTTGCACATGGTCGGGCCGGCCGGGCTGGTCACCTTGCTGACGCAGCGCGGCTTCACGGTCACGCGAGTAGTACCGCCCGCACGATGAGGGCCTGTTCAGTGTCTCCAAAGGCGGCTGCGCGATCCCTTCGAGCCACTGAGCGGGCTCCGAGTGACGGACCGGGCAGCGGATCGGCATGACGGAGCTTGCTTTCACGCTGCGCCCGGCCCGCGATGCCGACCGGTCCTTCCTCTTCGATCTCTACGCTGACACCCTGCGCGCGCACGTCGAATGGGCCTGGGGCTGGGACGAGGAATGGCAGCGGCGCAACATGGCCGCCGCCCTGCCGCTGGCAGGCTGGCGCATCGTGCTGCTGTCCGGCCACGACGCCGGGGCCCTGCACGTCGCGCAGGACGCCACCGCCCACCACCTGCACCTGCTGCTGTTGCGCCCCGCGTTCCAGCGCCGAGGCCTGGGCAGCCAGCTGATCGCCGGCCTGCTCGCGCGGGCCCGGGGCGAGGGCAAGGCCCTGACGCTCAAGGTCATCAAGACGAACCCGGCGCGCCGCCTCTACGACCGGCTCGGTTTCGTCGTGACGGGCGAGGACGCGGTCAGCTGGGACATGCGCCACGGCGGGGCCCCGGTCGGCTGAAAGCGCCGCCGCCCCGCCTCACACGCACTTCTTCGCCGCCGCGTCGATCTGCGCGTCGTCGTTGGCGTTGAGCAGCAGCCGCACCGGGTTGGGCGAGGCGGCCAGCATCTGGTCCGCCATGCAGGTGCACACCCCGGTCCAGTCCGTCGTTTGCAGCCCGCGCGCCTTGCCGCGCTGGCTGGCCTCGGCCACGCAGGTCTCGATGTACTTCTCGCGGAAGGAGCTGTTGAAGGATCTTGACCAGCTGCTGCTGTTGTCGCAGCCCGCCAGCAGCAGGGCAGCTCCCAGGAGGCAGGCAGCACCGCGCGTGGGGATGGGGCAGGAAAGCGTCATGGGCAGGGCGCTGCTGTGGGTGGGAGGCGATTCTGCCGGCCGATCGGCCGGCGCGTCATCGCGTTCCGCCGGGGGCGGCGCACGGCCCAGCCCTTCACGCCCTCATAATCGCGCTGCCCATGTCCCCGAACCACCGCTTCCGTCTGCACAGCGTCCGCCTGCTCGGCCGCCTCGTGCTGCTGTGGTTCGTGCTGTCGCTGGGTGCCGCGATCGCCTCGCCGGTGATCAACCCGCAGGCGATGGAAGTGGTGTGCTCCAGCGCCGGCGCGGTGAAGGTGGTCGTCAAGACCGACGACGGCGCGCAGGAGATGGGCGCCTCGCACCTCGACTGCCCGCTGTGCGTGTTGACCGGCGCGCCGCCGCCGGCACCGCCCGTTGTGCAACTGCCCCAGCCGCAGCCGCTCGGGCATGCGCTGCAGTCCATCCCCGCCGCGCGCATCGCGGCGGCCACAGCCGCGCCGCTGCCGGCGCGCGGGCCTCCGGTCCTCTGATTTGCTATTGATTTCGTAGCGTCCTGCGCCCGTCCCACGGGCGCTGCGGCGCGATTTCATTCGCAAGCGCGGCCCCGCATGCTTCGGGCCGCAGAGGGTTCATCCATGAAGAGATCCGTGCTGTCGCGCGCCATTGGCGCTGCTGCAGTTCCCATCGTCGCCTGCGGCTGGAGCGCAGCCATCGCCCAGCAGGCCGCGCCCGCCGACGACGCGCCCGAGCGCACCAAGTCGCTGGGCATCGTCACCGTCACCGGCGGCCAGCCGACCTCGCTGCCGACGCAGATCCCCACCACCATCGAAGGCGTGACGCGCGAGGAGATCGACACGCGCATCAACGCCACCGACAGCGAGGACGCGCTCAAGTACCTGCCCAGCCTCCTGGTGCGCAAGCGCTACATCGGCGACTACAACCACGCCATCCTGTCCACGCGCGCCTCGGGCACCGGCAACAGCGCGCGCTCGGCCGTGTATGCCGACGGCATCCTGCTGTCCAACTACCTGGGCAACGGCATCGCCAACGGCACCAACTACGCGCCGCGCTGGGGGCTGGTGTCGCCCGAGGAGATCGAGCGCGTCGACGTGATGTACGGCCCCTTCTCGGCCGCCTACCCCGGCAACTCGGCGGGCGCGGTGGTCGACTACGTGACGCGCATGCCGACGCAGTTCGAGGCGCACGTGAGCGCCGGCTATTCCTCGCAGCCCAACGACCTGTACAACACCCGCCAGACCTTCAACAGCTGGCAGACCAGCGCCTCGCTGGGCAGCAAGGTCGGCGACTGGTCGTGGTGGCTGCACCTTTCGCGCACCGACAGCGAGGGCCAGCCGCTGACCTTCGCCACCGCGACGGCCGCCTCGGGCCGCGTGGGCTCGGCCGGCACGCCGGTGGCGGGCTACGTGGGCGGGCTCAACACCACCAACACGCCCTGGTACATCCTGGGCACCGGCACGCAGTACCACACGGTGCAGGACCAGGCCAAGCTCAAGCTGGCCTACGACATCTCGCCCACCGTGCGCGCGACCTACACGCTCGGCTGGTGGCAGAACACCGGCGAGGGCCGTCCTGCGAGCTACCTCACGGCCGCCAACGGCCTGCCGGTCTACAGCGGCAACGTCAACATCCTCGGGCGCAGCTACCAGCTGGCGCCCACGGCCTTCCCGCTCACCAACGACGACCAGACGCACGTGATGCATGGTCTGTCGGTGAAGAGCCGCACGAATGGCGTGTTCGACTGGGAAGTCGCCGCCAGCCTCTACGACTTCCACAAGGACCAGCAGCGCGCACCCACCGTGGCGCTGCCGCTCGCGGCCTTCGGCGGTGCCGGCACGCTGCAGGACCAGAACGGCACCGGCTGGAACACGCTGGCACTCAAGGGCACCTGGCGGCCGGGCGGCCCGCAGGGCGCGCACATCGTCGACTTCGGCATTGGGCGCGACAGCTACAAGCTCGCGATCGACAAGAACAACGTGGTCGGCAGCTGGCGCACCGGGCCGGCCAACCCGTTGTCGGTCGTGAGCGACGTGGGTGGCCGCACGCAGACCACCAGTGCCTGGGTGCAGGACGCCTGGCGCTTCGCCCCGGACTGGAAGGCCGTGCTCGGCCTGCGCTGGGAAGACTGGAAGGCCTCGAGCGGTTTCACCGCCACGGCCAGCAGCCTGCAGCGCTACGGCGAGCGCAGCGAGTCGCATCTCTCGCCCAAGGCCGCACTGGCCTGGCAGTTGGCCGCCGATACGGTGCTCAAGGCCTCGGTCGGCCGCGCGGTGCGCTTCCCCACCGTGGGCGAGCTCTACGGCGCCACCTCGGGCGGCGCGCTGTCCTTCATCAACGACCCGACGCTCAAGCCCGAGAAGTCGTGGACGGGCGAGCTCAGCCTGGAGAAGGATGTCGGCAATGGCCTGGCCCGCGCCACGCTCTTCCACGAGACGACGAAGGACGCGCTCTACAGCCAGCTGATCCCCAACAGCACGGTCTCGCGCGTGCAGAACGTCGACAAGGTGCGCACCACCGGCGTCGAACTGGCCTACACCGGCACGGATGTGTTCGCGGCCTGGGGCTTCAAGGGCGTGGACCTGGGCGCGAGCCTCACGTATGCCGATTCGAAGACCGTGGCCAACGCCAACAACCCGGCCAGCGTCGGCAAGTGGCAGCCGCGCGTGCCGCGCTGGCGCTCCACCGTCTACGCCACCTACAAGCCCGACGATCGCTGGGCCTTCACCGTGGCGGCGCGCTACAGCGGCCGGCAGTACTCCAACCTGGACAACAGCGACGTCAACGCCGACGCCTACTTCGGCGCCAGCAAGTACTTCACCGTCGACCTGCGCGTGCGCTACCAGATCACCCGCCAGTGGTCGGCGTCCTTCGGCATCGACAACGCCAACAACGACCAGTACTGGAACTTCCATCCCTATCCGCAGCGGACGTACACCGCCTCGCTGAAATGGGACCTCTGACCCGAACCTCAGGAGCCACCGCAATGAAATTTGCGCTTAAAACCATCGCTGCTTCCGCAATGCTGACGGGCGCTGCAGCCTCTCTTGCTCATGTGGTCCTGCAGCCCGGCCCCGCCGTGGCCGGCAGCACCTACGACGCCGCCCTCAAGGTCGGCCATGCCTGCAAGGACGCGCGCAGCACCACCGGCCTCACGGTGCGCCTGCCGCGCGGCTTCGTGCTGCAGGACGTGCCGGCCCGCGCCGGCTGGAAGGTCGACATCGACCGCAGCGGCACGGGCACTGTCCGCTGGACTGCCGACAGCCCCGCGCAGGCCCTGCCCGGCGACCGGAAGAGCGAGTTCCTGATGCGCGGCACGCTGCCCGCCGCGCCCGGCCCGCTGTACTTCGCCGTGCTGCAGACCTGCGACGTGGGCAGCGCCGACTGGGCGCAGCTGCCCACCGGCGTGGCGGGCGAGACCTTGTCCTTCCCGGCCGCGCGCCTGAACGTGGTGGCGCCCGGCGGCGCGCCGGTCGATGCCAGCGGCGCCTGGGTGCGCGCCGCGGTACCGGGCCAGAGTGGCACCGGCGGCTTCATGAAGCTGGCCGCCGGCGTGCCGCTCAAGCTCGTCGGCGTCGCCACGCCCGCGGCCGGTGTGGCCGAAGTGCACGAGATGAAGATGGAGGGCGACACCATGAAGATGCGCGCCGTCCCCGCGCTCGAGCTGCCCGCGCGGCAGATCGTGGAACTCAAGCCGGGCGGTTATCACCTGATGCTGATGGACCTCAAGCAGCCCATCGCCGCCGGCAACGTCATCCCGCTCACGCTGACCTTCGAGGATGCGACGGGCGCGAAGAGCACGCTGCTCGTGCGGGCGCCGGTGCAGGCCGCGCCGACCGGCGCCGCAGCCGGCGGGGCCCATAAGCATTGACGTGCCCCGCGCTGGCATGGACAGTGGCCGAATGAGCCCGCCTCCCGACGCCTCGCCCGCACCCCGCGCGCGCTCGCGCTCGCGCCCGCGCCCGCGCCGGTGGCGTGCGGTGCGCGCCATCGCCGTTCTCGCCGTGGTGTCTGTGGTCGGCACCGCGCTCGGCCTGGCGGCGCTGCGCTTCGTGACCGAGACCGACGGCTCCACCGATCGCGCGCTCACGCGCTGGGTCGAGGTCTGCACGCAGACCGGCAGTTATCTCATCAGCGTGGCCGTCGGCCGTCCGCCGCCGACCAAGGATTGATCCTTCTGTTTCCCTGGAACACGCATGACCCCTTCGTTTGCTACCAAATTCGTAGCTGCCTGCGCCGTGTATGCGGGCGCCGTGGCCGCTTTTGCCCAGAATGCAGCGCCCGTCGAGACCAGCGGCGCCTGGGTGCGTGCCGCCGTGCCGGGCCAGAGCGGCACCGGCGCCTTCATGAAGCTCACGGCGCAGGCGCCGCTCAAGCTGGTCGGTGTGGCCACGCCCGTGGCCGGCGTGGCCGAGGTGCACGAGATGAAGCTGGAAGGCGACACCATGAAGATGCGCGGCGTGCCCGCGCTCGACCTGCCTGCACGCCAAGCCGTCGAGCTCAAGCCGGGCGGCTACCACGTCATGCTGATGGACCTGCAGCAGCCCATCCGCGTCGGCGGGAGCGTCCCGCTCACCCTCACCTTCGAGGACGCCAAGGGCGTGAAGAGCACGCTGGCGTTGCAGGTGCCCGTGCAGGCCGGCGCGCCGGGCGCGATGGCGGGGCACAAACACTGAGCGAGTGCCCGCGTCCTCGCGGGCGGACGCCGAGGATGGACGGTCTGGGACACGCGCACTCGGGTTAAGCTGGCGAGACCTGTCCCGACCCCAGAACCACAGCTCAGGAGACCTCCGATGACCGAAGCCGCCAAACCCTTCGCCTTCAGCCAGCTCGTGCCGGGTTTCGATTTCCTGAAGAGCCTCACCGGCGCGGCGGCCAGCGGCACGGTGCCAGGACTGCCGAGCCTGTCGAACTGGGTCGCGCCCACGCTGAGCGTCGAAGAACTCGACAAGCGCATCAACGAACTCAAGACCGTGCAGTACTGGCTGGAGCAGAACGTGCACGCGCTCAAGGCCACCATCCAGGCGCTGGAGGTGCAGAAGATGACGCTGTCGACCCTGCGCGGCATGAACGTGCGCATGGAGGACCTGGCCAACGCCTTCACCCGTTCCACCGCCAGCGCCGCCGCTGCGGTGCGCGATGCGGCGGGCAGCGCGCCCCCGGCGGCCGCGCCGGCGCCGGCGCCCGAGCCGCAGGTCGACGAGGAGCCGGTGGAGGACGAGGACGCGCCGCCGGTCGGCCCGCCCCCCGCGGCCGCCCGCGCGCCCAAGGGCCAATCCGCCGGTGCCGCTGCGGACAAGCCCGCCGGCGACGCGCCGGGCGTGATCGATCCGCTGCAGTGGTGGAACGCGCTCACGCAGCAGTTCCAGCAGATCGCGAGCAATGCGTTGCAGGATGCATCGCAGTTGAAGATGCCTGCCGTGCCCTCGACCGGCAAGCCCAAGGTCGCCGCCCGCAAGGCGGCGCCCAAGAAGAAGGCCGCTGCCGCCAAAGCGCCGGCCCGCAAGGCCCCGGCGAAGAAGGCCGCGGCCGCGAAGCGCCCCGCGTCGCGAACGCGCGGCTAGCCCTCACACGATCGCCGGCGACGGTCGTCGCCGGCCCGAGAAAGTCCGCATGAAGCTCTTCCCCTCCGGCCACGCCACCCATCCGCAATGGCGCATGGCCGCCGGCCTGGTGCTCGCGCAATTGCGCGCGCAGATGGCACTGCCCGACCACGAGGCGGCGCCCACGCTGGGCCTGCTCTACATCACCGATCACTACGCCGCCGAGGCCAAGGACATCCTCGAGCACTTCGGTGCCGAACTGCCCGAGGTCACCGACTGGGCCGGCACCGTGGGCCTGGGCATCGTCGCCAACAACGTCGAGTATGTCGACGAGCCGGCGATCAGCGTGCTGCTGTGCGCGTTGCCGGCCGACCAGTACCGCGTGTTCTCCGGCGTGGCGCCGCTGGCGGTGGCGGACAGCGACGGCGCCAACGGCCCCAACCAGCACTTCCGCGCTCACACGGCGCTGGTGCATGCCGACGGCGAGACGCCCGAGCTGCCCGAGCTGATCGCCGAGGTGGCGGGCCGCACCGACACCGGCTACCTCTTCGGCGGCCTGTCCTCGGGCCGCCGCGGGGGCCTGCAGTTCGCCATCGGCGGCAACGGCACCATTCGCGGCCAGGGCGCGGCGAGCGGCGTGTTCCGCGGCGGCCTGTCGGGTGTGGCCTTCGGGCCGCAGGTGCGACTGGTGTCGCGCGTGACGCAGGGCTGCCAGCCCATCTCGCCCGAGCGCGAGATCACCGAGGCCGACGGCAACCTCATCCTGCGCGTCGGCCAGCAGATGGCGCTGGACTGGCTGCTCGACACGCTGAAGGTGTCGCTGGAGGAGCCGCAGGAGGCGATCGACGCCGTGCGCGCCACGCTGGTCGGCCTGGTGGCTGCGGGGGCCGACGGCCGCCGCCGCACCGGTGACCTCGGCGCCGACGTGCTGGTGCGCCACATCATCGGCCTGGACCCCAACCGGCGCGGCATCGCCATCGCCGACCAGGTGGAGGTCGGCATGCGCATGAGCCTGTGCCGCCGCAATGCGGTGGCGGCGCGCGCCGACCTGATGCGCATCTGTGCCGAGATCCGCGAGGAGCTCGAGCCCGAGGAGCAGACCCTGGCCGTGGCCCAGGCCGTGGCCGCCGGCGAGGCCGAGGCCGCGCCGCACCCCGCGCGGCGCATTGCCGGCGCCGTGTACGTCAGCTGCGTGGGCCGCGGCGGCGCGCATTTCGGCGCGCCCCACGCCGAGTTGCAGATCCTGCGCCACGCACTGGGCGACGTGCCGCTGGCCGGCTTCTTCGCCGGCGGCGAGATCGCGCGGCATCACCTCTACGGCTATACGGGCGTGCTGACGGTGTTCACCACCGATTGACCGCACGGGGCCGACGCCATGCCGGGGCCTGAAGCGCCGTCGCCGTCATCGGCTCCGCGGACCGGCGCGCGCACCGCCTGGGCCGCGGCGGCGCTGCTCGCGGTGCTGGCGCTGGTCGCTGCGGCCTTCGCCTGGCTCGGTCCCCTGCGCGCGCCGCTCGGGCGCTCGGAGCAGGCCGTGCCGGTGCTCGACCCCACGCAGGTGCTGGTGCTGCGCACGCCGGGCGGCCACCTGGAGGTGTCGACGCTGGTGAAGGTGGAGGAATTCGGCTGGCGCTCCTCGCGCACCTGCCTGTGGCGCGACTGTGGCTGGCTGCTGGGCGAGCGCCTCGGAACGATCCGCGCACCGGTGCACTACACCTACCGCATCCCGCTGGCGGACACCTGGACGCTGCGGCCGGACGGCAGCGGCTATGTGCTCAGCGTGCCGGCGCCGCAGCCGCTGCTGCCACCGGCCGTCGAGCTCGCCAAGGCCGAATTCCGCAGCGAGAAGGGCGGCCTGCTGGCGCCCGACGGTGCCGCCAACCAGGCGCTGCTGATGCGCAACCTTGGCCCCGAGCTCGAACGCCGCGCCGGGCGCACCGAGTACCTGCGTGCCCAGGCGCCGATGGCCGAGCAGACGATCCGCGAGTTCGCGCACAAGTGGATGCGCGAACAGCTCGGCGCCTCCTCGGCGGCGCCGGTGCGCATCGAGGTGCGCCTGGGCGACGACGGTTAGGCCTGCTGGTACGCCGCGACCTCGGCCTCCAGCCAGCGCGCGAAGTCCTCGCGCTGCGCCGAAGCGCTGCTTTCGGGCCACACCAGCCAGTAGGGGTAGGTGTAGGGCACGCGGATGTCGGTCAGTGCCACCAGCTCGCCGCGGCGCAGCAGTGCATCGGCCACGCTGCGCCGCTCCAGCGCCACGCCCTGGCCGAGGCGCGCAGCCTCCAGCGAGAGGTTGGAGTCGTTGATCCACAGGCGGCCCGCGGGCGGTGGCTCCGGCAGTTCCGCGGCCTGGCACCACGGGGCCCACGGTTCGGCCGAGCGGATGCGCGTGCACGCCAGCACCTCGGCCGGCGTGCGGGGCAGGGCGCCGCCATTCAGGTGCGGCGACGCGACCATGAGCAGCTCGTCGTCGAAGAGGTGTCGCTGCGCCAGCCCGTCCCATGGGCCCTGGCCCATGCGGATGGCCACGTGCGCCGCGCCCTGGCGCAGGTCCTGCACCTCCAGGCTGGCCTGCAGGCGCACACGATGTTCGGGGTGCAGCGCGAGGAAGCGCGGCAGGCGCGGCAGCAGCCAGTGCAGTCCGAACGAGGGCACGACCGCGACCACCAGCTCCCCGGCGCGCGGGCGTATGCGCAGCGCGCGCGTGGCTTCGCCGATGCCCTGCAGCGCGGCGCGCACCTGCAGTGCGTAGAGGCGCCCGTTCTCCGAGAGGCGCAGCCCGCGCCCTGCGCGCTCGAAGAGCGAGAGGCCCAGCAGTTCCTCCAGTTGCCTCACCTGCTGGCTGACCGCGGAGTGCGTGACGTGCAGCGCCTCGGCGGCGCGCGTGACGCTGCCGAGCCGCGCCACCGCCTCGAAGCAGCGCAGCGCCTGCAAGGGCGGCATGTCGGTAGGCGTGAGGGCGTCGGGCTGCGGCGATGTCATGTCAGGATTTCTAACGCATCCGTGCAGAACATGTCGATGGTCCTCGCGTCCCATGGCAGATAAATTTCCAGGGGGGCGTGGCGTGAAGCGCCCCATGAAATGAAAGAAGAACTGAAATGATGCAACTCATCGGCATGCTCGATTCGCCCTACGTGCGGCGCACGGCGATCTCGCTGCAATTGCTGGGGCTGGACTTCGCGTCGCGGCCCGTGTCGGTCTTTCGGCAGATCGACGAATTCCGCCGCTTCAACCCGGTCGTCAAGGCGCCCACGCTGATGCTGGACGACGGCACGGCGCTGATGGATTCCAGCCTGATCCTGCAGCATGCCGAGGAGATCGCCGGGCCGGCGCGCAGCCTGTGGCCGGCGGCGCCGGCCGAACGGGTGCGGGCGCTGCGGCTCACCGGCCTGGCGCTCGCGGCCTGCGAGAAGGCGGTGCAGCTCGTCTACGAGCGCGAACTGCGCCCCGCCGACAAGCGCCATGCGCCCTGGACCGAGCGCGTGCACGGCCAGGTGCTGGCCGCGTGGGAGGCGATCGAGGCCGAGATGCGCCGCGCGGCGCTGCCCGCTGCTGCCGGCGGCCAGCCGATCGGCCAGGCCGGGCTGACGATCGCCGTGGTCTGGCACTTCACGCAGGTGCTGCTGCCGGGCGTGGTGGTGCCCGGCGACTTCCCGCTGCAGGCCGCGCATTCGGCGCAGGCCGAGGCGCTGCCGGCGTTCACCGCCTGGCCGCACGCTTGAAGCGCCTCGGGGGCGTCACGGTCGATGCTCCAGCGCGCCGACGCGCGCAGTGGCCGATGGCCGGCCGGCGCGACGGCCGCGTCCTGCGAAGATCGCGCCCATGCGCACCTCCACCGCCGCCCTCCGCACCGTTGCCCTGTTCGAGGCCTTCAAGGGCGTACTGGCTCTGGCGGCGGCCTCGGGCCTGCTGACTCTGCTGCACGGCGACCTGCATGGCCTGGCCGTGCGACTGGTGCATCACCTGCACCTGAACCCCGCAGCGCACTACCCGCACGTGTTCCTCGACTTCGCGCAGCATCTGCAGGATTCGCGGCTCGGGCTGCTGGCGCTGGGCGCCTTCGCCTACGGCGCCCTGCGGCTGGTAGAGGCGTATGGCCTGTTGCGAAGCCGGGCGTGGGCCGAATGGCTCAGCGCGGCCAGCGGCGCGATCTACGTGCCCTTCGAACTGGCCGGCCTGCTGCGCCATGCCGATGCGCTGCATGCCGTGCTGCTGGTGGCCAACCTGGCCGTGGTGGCCGTGATGGTGCTGGCGCTGTGGCGGCGCCGCAGTGGCGAGCTGGCTGCAGCCTGAAGCGCGTCAGCGCGGTCGTGGCGCCAGCGGCCGGGCGTCGATGGCCTCGCCGTCGACGATGAAGTGCCCGCCCGCCACGTGGTGCAGCGTGCGCAGCTCGTCGTGTCCCTCGAAGTGCCAGCGCCCGGCGCTGAAGACGCGCGGGTCGGCCTGCGCGGCGATCACCTCGCCGAGGAACAGGTCGTAGCGCTGCTGGATCGGCGGCTCCGGCAACAGCCGGCATTCGAGCCAGGCGGCGCAGCCTTCGAGCAGCGGAGCGCCGGTCGCGCTGCCGGAGAAGGTCGAAAGGCCGAAGGCGTCGAACTTGTCGCGCCCGCCCAGCGCTTCTTCATCGGTGCCCGAGACGTTGCCCAGGGCATCGACCAGGTCGACCTGCGCGCGCACCGGCACCTGCAGCGCGAACTCGCCGCTGGCCTCGATGAGGCGGCGCGTGTAGGTGGCCTTGTCGAGCACCACGGCCACCTTGGGTGGCGCGAAGTCCAGCGGCATCGCCCAGGCCGCGGCCATGAGATTGCGGCGGCCATTCGCGAAGGCGCTCACCAGCACGGTGGGGCCGTGGTTGAGCAGGCGGTAGGCCTTGGCGAGGTCGACGGGTTCACGGGGAGACGTCATGGTGTCGGGAGGGATGGAGCGGGCGACATGCCGACGATAGGGGCTTGCGACTGGGCCTGCTTTTTGGGGCTTTGAATGCGGGCTGATTTTGGCGCTGCTGTTGATCGGCCGGCGCGACGGCCTGGGGCGCTGGCGGCGGCCGCGGGCCTGCGTTCTCCGGCTCAGGCTCGCGCTGACCGGCTTGTCGTGCGTGCTGTGTGCTCGCTGTCCATCGACGTGCTTGCGGCACTGCACGGCGCCGCGAATGGCCCCTGCGCCCGCAGGCCCACGACCAGCGCCCTGAACTGCAGCGACTGAGAGGGCGTGCCTGATCCAACGCCGGGGTGCCCCTCACCCTGCCTCTTCCCAGCGGGGAGAGGAGCAAAACCGGACGCACCCGCCCAATGCGGGCCGATCCACCCGAGCGCCCAGGCCGGTGGTGCCGGTGTGCGGGCGCAGGCGCCATTCGCGGCGCCGTGCAGTGCCGAAAGCGCGTCGATTCCAGGCGAGCACATCCGTCGTGCCGCACGACAGTCAGCGCGAGCCTGAGCCGGAGAACGCACACCGGCGCCGCCGGCCGGGTTCAGGCCCACAGCGCTCGAACGCCCAGGACCAAAGCACCAAAAGAACCAGAAACGCCAAAGCGCAATCGCCCGCCAGCCCAAGCCAGCCGGCCGCTCGAGCCAAATTCGTCACAAACGTGACGATCAGGCCGCCACAGGCCGCACGACCCCTGACGACCCCTTGTCCACCCCGTGGAACGCGAAATCCACCTCCGGTGCCAGCCCCGTCACGATGCGCGCGATCGACTTGCCCGAACCGCAGGCGTGCGTCCAGCCCAGCGTGCCGTGGCCCGTGTTGAGGAAGAGGTTCGGCACCTTGCTGCGGCCGATGATCGGCACGTTGCTCGGCGTCGCCGGACGCAGGCCGGTCCAGAACTGCGCCTGCGTGGTGTCGCCTGCGCCGGGAAAGAGCTGCTCCACGCGACGCACGATCGCCTCGCAACGCACTGCGTTCAGGTCGCGGTCGTAACCGTTGAGCTCGGCCGTGCCTGCGATGCGAAGCCGGTCACCGTTCGGCCCGGTGAGGCGCGAGAACACCAGCTTGAACTCGTCGTCGGTCAGCGAGACCTGGTGCGCCTTCGACGCGTCCTTCACCGGCATCGTCACCGAGTAGCCCTTGGCCGGGTAGATCGGCAGCCGCACGCCCAGCGGCGCAGCGAGCATGGGGCTGAACGACCCCATCGCCAGCACGAAGGCGTCGGCCGACAGACGCTGGAAGCGGCCCTCGGTGTCGGTCACCTCCACGTGGTCGATGCGGCCGCCTACCTCGCGCAGCGCGGTGATGGTGTGGCCCATCCGGAACTGCACGCCCGCGGCCTCGGCGCGCTTCGCCAACTCGCGCGTGAAGCGGTTGGCGTCGCCTGATTCGTCTTCCGCGGTGTAGGTCGCACCGGCGAGTTGCGGGCGGATGTGCGCGAGGGCGGGCTCCAGCGCCACGGCTTCATCGGCCGAGATCACGCGCCGCTCGCAGCCGAGCTGGCGCATCTGCTCGGCGGGCGCGAGTGCGGCGTCGAACTCCTTCTGCGTCGTGTAGAAGTGCAGGATGCCCTGCGTGCGCTGGTCGTAGTCGATGCCGGTGTCGCGGCGCAGTTGCTGCAGCGTGTCGCGGCTGTAGGTGCCCAGGCGCACGATCTGCTCGATGTTGTGGCGCGTGCGCGCCGGCGTGCATTCGCGCAGGAATTGCAGGCCCCACAGCCACTGGCGCAGGTCGGGCCGCAGGCGAAAGAGCAGGGGCGCGTCCTCCTTGCCCAGCCACTGCAGCACCTTCAGCGGCGCGCTCGGGTTGGCCCAGGGCTCGGCATGGCTCACCGAGATCTGCCCGCCGTTGGCGAAGCTGGTCTCGGCGCCCGGCGTGGCCTGGCGGTCGACCACGGTCACGTCGTGGCCGAGCTGGGAAAGGAAGAAGGCGGAGGTGGTGCCGAGCAGGCCGGCGCCAAGGACGATCACGCGCATTTGAAGAACCTTTTGAGGTTGCAGCGCTTGAACGGCGGGCGGGAGCAGCTATGGAAAAGATAGCAACCCGAACCGACGGTTCAAGTTGCCGCTCCCCCTGTCCTCGGTACCTGAGAGATTCACCCGCTGCACCCGCAGCGGGCTTGCTCCTTCGGTGCACCGCAGTGCGCGGTGGCTCTCCAGACGGCTCTGACGATGGCTTGCAGTACGGGCCCGTGCATCGCGTGCGCCGGGCAGACCTGAGCGTTTATGGGAGTTTGCGCCTTCGGTAGGGCGCCGCCGGTGGCGTCGCCCGTTCTCCTGCAAGGCCGCGATTGTAGGAAGGCCGTTGCGGATCGCCAAGCCCGGCGTGCGATCGAATCGACGCCGTGTCTCAGCGCGGCTGCACTGGCGTGCGCGAACCGCGCGCCGTGATCTCGCCACGCCGCAACTGCGTGAAGGCCTCGAACTCCCAGTTGCGCATGCCCAGCAGCAGGGTGTAGCCCTCCAGGTGCTCCGGCGGCAGCTTCTGGTCCGTCTGGTGCTGCTGCGCGAAGTCGGCCGCCACCCGCTGCAGCCGCTCCAGGAAAGCCGGCGCCAGCGCCTTGCTGATCGTGCCGTGCACCAGCAGCAGGCCTTCGGCCGGGCCGTCGAAGCCGCCGCGGTAGTAGTCGAGCACCACGTGGTCGCGGAAGAATTCCATCACCGGCCCGTTGGCGCGCCAGCGAAAAGTCTTGGCGAGCTTGAGGCGGTAGCGGTTCATCGGCCGCAACTCGATGATGCCGATGCGGTCGAGCTGGGCCAGGAAGCCGATGCACTCGGCTTCGCTGATGCGGTAGGCGCCGACGATCTGCTCCAGCGTCCACTGGCTCAGCACGCTGATCGCCACCAGCAGCAGCTTCTTGTCCTTGACGACCGCCTTCTCCTGCTCGTGCGACAGCTCCTTGAGCAGCGGCTGCGCGTCGGCCACGCGGCGTGCGAGCTCGGCGAAGTCGATCTTCAGGGCGCGGCAGATCGCATCCACGCGCGACAGCGGCATGTCGCCCTTGGCCAGCATGCGCTTGACGCTCGATTCCGCCATGCCCAGCGCACGCGCCAGGTCCGCGTAGGTCATGCGGGCGGTCTTGAGTTCGTTCTTCAGGGCCTGGACGAGGTCGATGGTGGTGCTCATGGATGGGTACAGGAATTCGATACCAAAAATGCCGCGAACGGCTGCCGTATCGATTTTCGATGCTGCATCGCGACCGGTCTACCTACATTGCGGCCGAAGCCTTCTCCCCCTCCTCGTTTCGCCCTCCGGAGTTCTGCCCATGACCGCTTCCGCTCCCCCGAACCGCCGTGAATGCCTGCTGCTCGCGACCGCGCTCCTGCTGCTGCTGATCGCCGTGGCGGCGCCGACCTTGCCCGCCCAGGCGCTGGCCCTCGGCGCCTTCGCCGACCAGCGGCCCTGGCAGGGCGTGGCCAATGCCATGGACGTGCTGAGCAACCTGCCTTTCGCCGCCTTCGGGCTCTGGGGCCTGTGGCAACTGCGGCGTTTCGACGCCGCGGCCGCTTCCGGCGCGCCTACCGAACCGCCCGGCAGCACGCTCGACTGCGCCTGGCTGTTCTTCGCCGGCCTGCTGGTCACCGCGGCGGGCTCGGCCTTCTATCACCTGCAGCCCGACGGGGTGCGCCTCGCGGCGGACCGTGCCGGCATGACCGTGGCCTTCGCCGGCGTGGTCGGGCTGGCGGCCTGCGAACGGGTGTCGCAGCGTGCCGGGTGGGTGGCCGCCTGGTGCACGCTGGTGGGCGGCCTCGCGGCCGTGGCCTGCGCGGCCGAGGCCGACAACCTGCTGCCCTGGGGCGCGGTGCAGTTCGGCGGCATGGCGGTCGTGCTGGCACTGGCCTGCACGTCGAAGGTGGAGGGCGCCATCGGCCTGCGCCTGGGCTGGGTCATCGCCCTCTACGCGGCGGCCAAGCTGCTCGAGGCCGGCGATGCGTGGGTGTTCGAAGCCACCGGCCACCTGGTGTCCGGGCACACGCTCAAGCATGGCGTGGCGGCGCTCGCGGCACTGCCGGTGCTGGCCGCGCTGCAGCAGGGCGGCGCGAGGGGGCTGCGGCACAATCCGGGCGCGGCTGCGGCAACTGCCTGAGGCCATCCAAGAAGAGAAGACGCGGCACGCAGGTGCCGCCGGTCGACGCCGAGGGATCCACCGATGAGCACCACCGCCAGCAACCCCACGCATCCGGGTGCGAACGCGCACGCCAACCAGTTCGCGCTGCTGGGCCAGCGCCGCTTCGCGCCCTTCTTCTGGACGCAGTTCGCGGGCGCCGCCAACGACAACCTCTTCAAGTTCGCGTTCACCGTCATGGTCACCTACCAGCTGCAGGTGGCCTGGATGAAGCCCGCGATGGCGGGGCTGGTGATCGGCGCCCTGTTCATCCTGCCCTTCCTGCTCTTCTCGGCCACGGCCGGGCAGCTGACCGACAAGTACAACAAGACGCAGATCATCCGGCTGGTGAAGAACCTGGAGATCGCGATCATGGCGCTCGCGGCCTGGGGCTTCGTCGCTGCCAACGTCCCCTTGCTGCTGGCCTGCGTGTTCCTGATGGGGCTGCATTCCACGCTCTTCGGCCCGGTGAAGTTCGCCTACCTGCCGCAGGTGCTCGATGCACGCGAGCTCACCGGCGGCAACGGCATGGTCGAGATGGGCACCTTCGTCGCCATCCTGCTCGGGCAGGTGGCGGGCGGGCTGCTCGTGGCGCTGCCGGGCGTCGGGCATGCCACCGTGGCGGTCGGTTGCGTCCTGCTGGCACTGGTCGGTCGCGCGGTGGCGCAGGCGATTCCCGACACGGCCGCCACCGACCCGGCATTGAAGATCAACTGGAACCCCGTCAGCGAGACCTGGCGCAACCTGAAGCTCGCGCACGGCAACATCGTCGTCTTCCGCTCGCTGCTGGGCATCTCGTGGATGTGGTTCTTCGGTGCCGTGTTCCTCAGCAACTTCCCGGCCTTCGCCAAGGAGGTGCTGCACGGCAACGAGCAGGTGGCATCGCTGCTGCTGGTGGTGTTCTCGGTGGGCATCGGCGTCGGCTCGCTGCTGTGCGAGACGCTGTCGCGCCGGCAGGTCGAGATCGGCCTGGTGCCGCTGGGCGCCATCGGCATGAGCGTGTTCGCGATCGACCTGTACTTCGCCTCGCGCGGCCTGCCGCCGTCGGTCGAGATGGGCGCCGCGGCCTTCATCTCGCAGCCCGCGCACTGGCGCGTGATGGCCGACCTGGCGCTGCTCTCGCTCTTCGCCGGGCTGTACAGCGTGCCGATGTACGCGCTGATCCAGCTGCGCAGCCAGCCCACGCACCGCGCACGCATCATCGCGGCCAACAACATCCTCAACGCGCTGTTCATGATCGGCAGCTCGGTCATCGCCGGCGCACTGCTGGGTGCGGGCTTCAGCATCCCGCAGATCTTCCTGTTCACCGGCATCGCCAATGCGGTGGTGGCGTTCTACATCTTCATGCTGGTGCCGGAGTACCTGCTGCGCTTCGTGGCCTGGGTGCTGTCGCGCTTCGTCTACCGCTTCGACATCAAGGGCGACGAGCACATTCCGACCGACGGCGCGGCAGTGCTCGTGTGCAACCACGTGAGCTTCATCGACGCGGTGCTGCTGATGGCCGCGAGCCCGCGCCCGATCCGCTTCATCATGGACCACCGCATCTTCAAGGTGCCGGTGCTGGGCTGGATGTTCCGCCTCGCCAAGGCCATCCCCATCGCACCGCAGAAGGAAGACGCGGCCGCCTACGAGCGCGCCTTCGCCGAGGCCGTGAAGGTGCTGCGCGAGGGCGACCTGCTGGCCATCTTTCCCGAAGGCGCCATCACCCGCGACGGCCAGCTGCAGCCCTTCAAGGGCGGGGTGATGAAGATCATGGAACTCGCCCGTGCCGAGGGCATCGAAGCGCCCGTGATTCCGATGGCACTGACCAACCTCTGGGGCTCCTTTTTCAGCCGCATCGAGCAGCGGCGCGGCGAGAGCGTCGCCATGGTGCGTCCGTTCCGCCGGGGCATGTTCAGCCGGGTCGGCCTCAACGTGGGTGCGGCCGTGCCGCCTGTGGAGGTGCAGCCCGAAGCCCTGCGCCAGCGCGTGAGTGGCCTGCTGGCCGCCTGACCGCGCCTTGACGCCTCGACTTCGTCCTTGCCGCCACGCACGCCCTCCGGAGCGCCGGAGCGTCGCGCATGCTTGACTGGCACACCTTCACCTGGCTGGGCGACAGCGGCCTGCTGCTGCCGGCTGCCGCCTTCGTCTTTCTCTGGCTGGCCTCCTCGCGACGCACCTGGTGCTCGGCCGGCCTGTGGGCGTTGTGCTTCGGCGCCTGCGGCGGCATCGTCACGCTGTCCAAGCTCGCCTTCATGGGCTGGGGCTGGGGCGACAGGCAGCTCGACTTCACCGGCTTCAGCGGCCACACCGCGTTGTCGTCCTGCTTCTGGCCGGTGGCGCTGTGGCTCTTGACCTCGCGCGGCGGCCATCGCCTGCGCGTTGCTGCTGCGTGCGCGGGCTGGCTGCTCGGCGCGGCCATCGGCGTCTCGCGCCTGGCGATCGATGCGCACAGCGTGTCGGAAGTGGTCGCCGGCTTCCTGCTCGGCGTCGCCGCGAGCGGGGTGTTCCTGAAGCTGCAGCACAGCCGGCCCCATCCGCTCTTGCCGGCGTGGTGGGTCGCCGCCAGCCTCGCCGTGCCCATGGTGCTGCTGCCTCCCGGGCACCGTGCGCCCACGCATGGCTTGCTGGAGCGCGCGGCGGCGCGCGTCGCCGGGCTCGAGCGGCCCTACAACCGCGTGGACCTGCACGCCGGAACGCACCCGCTACCCCGCGTGCGGGCCGTAAAAAGTATCTTCTGAAGATACTCGGCGCCTCGATTCGGCAGACCGGTGCAGTCTGCAGAGGCTGGGCGGCGGCAGCGCGATCCATGATCCGCGCACCTTCACTACCGCCGCGAGGCACACCATGCATCCCACTCCCTCGAACTTCCCGATTCCGCGCGACACCCGGGCCTGGACCGTCCAGGTCTGGGTGTCCTTCGGCCTCGCGGTGTTCCTGTGCGCCACCGGCCTGAGCTGGCTGCCGGGCCAGAACCTGGAGCGCGCCTTCATGGTGATGGGGTACGTGTTCTGCCTGTCCGCCGCCTTCGTGCTGGCCAAGTTCGTGCGCGACAGCCAGCGTCCGGCGCTGGCCGGCGACACCCCGATGTGGAAGCTGGTCGTCTGGGGCGGCTTCTTCACCGCCATGGGCCTGACCGGCTGGGGCCTGGTGCGCATGGAGATCAACGACGCCTACAAGGCCTATCTGGGTGTGAGCTGGCTGTTCCTGATCAGCTCGGCCTTCACGCTGGCCAAGACGCTGCGCGACCGCCACGAGGCCGACCTGACCGAGGCCCGGCTGCAAGGCCGACGCGAAGCGCGTGCCGACGCCGTTGCGGCCGCCGAGTGACGCCGACCCGACACCTTCTTCAGGAGACTCGACCATGACATCCCTGCGTTCTTCCTTCGCCGCCCTGGGCCTTGCGGCCTGCGCCGCACTGGCCGGCCTCGGGGCCGCAACGCCCGCCCGTGCCCAGAGCGAGGCGTCGGCGGCCCTGTCGCTGCTGCCGGTGGCCTCGGTCGTCGGCACCGCCTCGGTGGCGGGGGCGGCGTCCACCGCCGTGGTGGCCGTGCCCGCCGCGCTCTCCGTCGGCGGCGCGGCACTCAGCGTGGTGGCCGTCGAGGTGCTGGCCGACGGCACCGTCTACCTGCTCGAGCGCGCATCGGACGGCGCCCGTGCCAGCGTCAAGGTGCTGGACCGCGGCAGCCGGCGCGCCTCGATGGCGGTGGGCAGCTCGGTCGAGGTCGGCGTGATCGGCAGCGGCATCGTGCTGTCGGCGGCGGGCGAGGTGCTGGCCTTCATTCCCAACGCCATCGGCCAGGCGCTGCTATACAACGAGAGGGTGCTGTGAAAGACGAACCCCGCACCAACTTCGGCCCCTACGACGAGGAAGCGCAAGCCAGCGAGCCGCGCCTGCACCGCTTCGTGCGCGGGCTGCTCCAGGCGGCCGTGCTCGTCGTGCTGGTGGTGCTGGCGGGGCTGTTCCTCTTCCCCGTGCATGCGCATGCCGGCCGCTCCTGTGAGTCCGTGAAGCCGACGCCCTCCGTGATCACCAGGGGCATGCAACTGGCCGAACGCACCGCGCAGGCGCTGGACGCTAGTGGGGCCCGCGTGGTCGTGCTGGCCCGCGCGGGGCAGGACCTGAGCAAGTACGGCCTGCGCTATTCGCACCTGGGCCTGGCCTACAAGAGCGCCGAGGGGCCCTGGCGCGTGGTCCACAAGCTCAACCGCTGCGGCACGGCCGAGGCCGCCATCTACCGGCAGGGGTTGGGCGAGTTCTTCCTCGACGACCTGTGGCGCTACGAGGCGGCGTGGGAGGTGCCTGCGCCGCAGGTGCAGCAGCACTTGCTAGCCTTGCTGTCCGAACCGGCGCCACGCCTGGGCGAGGCACTGGTCCGGCTGCACACGCCCGCGTACAGCCTGGTGAGCTACGCCTGGGGCCAGAAGTACCAGCAGTCGAACCAGTGGGCCATCGAGACGCTGGCCGCCGCCATGGAGCCGGCGACGATCCGCACCCGCCCGCAGGCGCAGGCCTGGCTGCAGTTCAAGGGCTACGAGCCGACCACCCTGCGGCTGGGCCCGCTGACGCGGCTGGGCGGCCGCGTGGGCTCGGCCAACGTCGCCTTCGACGACCACCCGAACGAGAAGCGCTTCTCGGATCGCATCGAGACCGTGACGGTCGATTCGGTCTTCGAATGGCTGCCGCGTGCCGGCCTGGGCGCCCCGGCGGTGCGCCTGAAGATCTGAACTTAATCGGCATGCAGCCCGCGCCAGGTGGGCGCGAGTTGCTATAGAAAAATCAGCAATAGCGAGGAGTGGGTCGCCATGAGCAAATCTTTGCGTCTGTCCGAGAAATGGTTCCGTCGCGGCCTGTGGCTGGTGGCGGTGGTGTTCGCGAGCTTCCTGATCGGCCTCGGCGGCACGGTGGTCGGCGACCTGCCGCGTGTCGAGCGCCCGCTGCAGCTCGACGACTTCATGCCGCCCGGCAGTGCCGAGCCGCTTCGCGCTGCGGTGCGCGAGGCGGGCGACAAGGAGGTCGCCGCCCGCCGTGCGCTCGAGCAGGCACAGTTGCGGCTCGACGCCGCCGAGCAGGCCAGCCGCAATGCGCGCGAGACCTTCTCGAACTGGGTCGCCACCCGGCGCGCCACGCAGGCGCCCGACCAGGACACCGAGCTCATCGCCCGCACACGCCAGCTCGACGCCCTGAAGGCCGCCGAAGACGCGGCTCAGAAAGCGCTGGGCCAGCAGCGTCAGCAGCTGCTCGATGCGCAGCAGGCGCAGGAGAGCGAGCAGCACAAGCTGGACCTGCTGGAGGAGGCTGCGACGCAAAGCCTGGTCGCCGAGCAGCGGCGCGTGGAGCTGCGCGTGTTCGGCTACCGCCTCGCCCTCACGCTGCCGCTGCTGCTGGTGGCGGGCTGGCTCTTCGCGAAGAAGCGCAGGAGCACCTGGTGGCCCTTCGTCTGGGGCTTCATCTTCTTCGCACTCTTCGCCTTCTTCGTCGAGCTGGTGCCCTACCTGCCGAGCTACGGCGGCTACGTGCGCTACGTGGTGGGCATCGTCGTCACCGTGCTCGTGGGGCGCTACGCCATCGTTGCGCTCAACCGGTACCTCGCGAAGCAGAAGCTGGCCGAGGCCCAGCCCGACCAGGTGCGGCGTGAGGAGTTGAGCTACGACACGGCGCTCGCACGGCTGGCCAAGGGAGTGTGCCCGGGCTGCGAGCGGCCGGTCGACCTGAAAAACACGACGATCGACTTCTGCCCGCACTGCGGCATCGGCCTGTTCGACCACTGCCGCGTCTGCGAGACGCGCAAGAGTGCCTTCTCGCGCTTCTGCCACGGCTGCGGCACCTCGGCGCAGGCGGGCATGACGCCGGCCACGTAGGCGCCGAGCGCATTTTGCGTGTCGTGCGGGGCATTCCGCACGCTCGACCCCGATCTTTGGTCGAAGCGTCGCCGCAAAGTGTTAGAACCTCGGTCTGCGCTGCATCCGGCGCGCAGCCGGCGATCACTTACGTCTTGGCCGGCCCCGCAGAACCAACCCAGTCGAGGATCCATCCATGAGCTTTTTCGGCAAGATTTTTTCCAAGATTTTTCCGTCGGCCAATGCCGCCGAGGTGCAAGCCGCACCGCCCGCGCCGGCACCCGCGGGCGCCCCGGCCGTCGCTGCGCCGCCGCCCTCCATTCCGCTGGGTGACGTGCCCGCCATCCTGGACGCCATGCCCGGCGCCGCCAGCCTGAACTGGCGCACCTCGATCGTCGACCTGCTCAAGCTGCTGGGCCTGGACAGCAGCCTCGCCGCGCGCAAGGAACTGGCCAACGAGATCCTCTACAGCAACGGCGAGCCGGGCTCGGCCGAATGGAACATCGGCCTGCACAAGCAGGTGATGAGCCGCATCGCCGCCAACGGCGGCACCCTGCCCCCCGAACTGCGCGACTGACCGTCCGCACCGTGCGCCCGAGGCGCCGGCCCTGCATCGCGCAGGCCGGCGCCTTTTTCTTTCGCCCGGTGCCGCACGTCGGCCGATCGTCATGGCGTATGACTTCCGGCCTCTGGGCGAGCAGGCGCGCCCCGGCTACGCTCGACGCTCTTTGAACAGGACCTCCGCCATGTCTGCCTTCTCCCGCCGAGTCGTGTCGCAGCTGCTGCTGGTGTCTGCCGGCGCCTGGGCGCTCGCGGCGCCGGCGCAGGGCGTTCCCAGCGTGAAGCTCTTCAAGATCGTTTCTCCCCGCGACGAGATCGTTGTCGGCGTCGATGCCGACCAGCTCGGCGGCGGCACGCCCGACGTGCAGCGCCTGGCGGCCGCGCTGGCCGACAAGGGCCAGCTCACGCTGTGGCAATACGCCTCGCAGAAGGACGTGACCGGTGCGCTGGTGCAGGCGCCGCTGCGCCAGGTGGCCGTCTTCAAGAGCGAGCTGCTGCGCATCGAACCGTACAGCACGCCGCTGCCCGTGAAGGCGCCAGGCACCGCCCGCTGAGCGCGCCGCCAGGAGCGCCGCCGGGCTCAGATGCCGCGGGCGCGCTCGGTGCGGAACTTCTCGCGGAATGCGGTGTAGGCGCCGGCTTCCAGCGCCTCTCGGATCTCGCGCATCAGGTTCAGGTAATAGTGCAGGTTGTGCACCGTGGCGAGCATCGGGCCGAGCATCTCGCCGCAACGCTCCAGGTGGTGCAGGTAGGCGCGGCTGAAGCCGCCGCGGCCGCCCTGTTCCCAGCTCACGCCGCTCGTGCCGGCGCAGGCGTGGCAGGTGCAGCTCGGGTCCAGCGGCTGGTGGTCGGTCTTGTGGCGCGCGTTGCGCACCTTCAGGTCGCCGTAGCGCGTGAAGATGGTGCCGTTGCGCGCGTTGCGCGTGGGCATGACGCAGTCGAACATGTCGACGCCGTCGGCCACGCCCTGCACCAGGTCCTCGGGCGTGCCCACGCCCATCAGGTAGCGCGGCTTGTGGGCCGGCAGGCGGTGGGGCGTGTGGGCCATGATGCGCAGCATCTCGTCCTTGGGCTCGCCCACGCTCACCCCGCCGATGGCGTAGCCGGGAAAGTCCAGTTCGACCAGCTGCGCCAGCGATTCCTCGCGCAGGTGCTCGAACATCCCGCCCTGCACGATGCCGAAGAGGGCGTTGGGGTTCGCGAGCCGCGCGAACTCGGCCTGGCAGCGCCGGGCCCAGCGCAGGCTCAGTTCCATCGAGTGGCGGGCCTCCGCTTCGGTGGTGATGTGGCCATTCGTGTCGTAGGGGGTGCACTCGTCGAACTGCATGACGATGTCGCTGTTGAGCACCGTCTGGATCTGCATCGACACCTCGGGCGTGAGGAACAGCTTGTCGCCGTTGACGGGCGACGCGAACTTCACCCCTTCCTCGCTGATCTTGCGCATCGCGCCCAGGCTCCACACCTGGAAGCCGCCGGAGTCGGTGAGGATGGGCTTGGTCCACTGCTCGAAGTCATGCAGTCCGCCGAAGGACTGCATCACGTCCAGGCCCGGCCGCATCCAGAGGTGGAAGGTGTTGCCCAGGATGATCTGGGCGCCCATCTCCTCCAGGCTGCGCGGCATCACGCCCTTGACGGTGCCGTAGGTGCCCACGGGCATGAAGATCGGCGTCTGCACCACGCCGTGGTTGAGCGTGAGCGTGCCGCGGCGGGCGTGGCTGTCGGGGTCGGTGGCCAGCAGGTCGAATTGCAGGGCGGTCATTTCTTCGGGGGCGTCGTTGGGTTGGCGGCGGGCGCTGGCGTGGGCAGCAGCATGAGCACGGTGCGGTTGAAGTCCTCGACCACCAGCAGGCGGCCGGCGCGGTCGACGGCCAGGCCGGTGGGGCGGCCCATCGGGCGCACGCCGTCTTGCGCGTGCCAGCCGGCCAGCCAGTCGATCGGCTTGCCGCCCGGCAGGCCGTCCTTGCCGAGCGCGAAGCCGACGACGCGGTGGCCGCTGGCCTGCGGGCCGCGCCACGCGACGAGCAGCTGCCCGGCGAAAGGCGTCCCGGCAGGCCCTAGGATCATCTGCAGCGGCGCCGCATGCGCTGGCCACAGCGCCAGCGGCGCCTCGGTCTTGGCGCAGTCGTAGCGCCCGTCGTAGCCTTGTGCCGCCTGGCGCTTGCCGACGCAGTAGGGCCAGCCGTAGTGCCGGCCGCGCTGCAGCAGGTTGAGCTCTTCCGGCGGGCCGTTCGGATCGCGGTAGTCGATCGAGTTCTCGCCCTGCAGCACGCGGCCTTCCTTGGCGTCGGACGTGGCGGGCAGCACGGCCAGGGCCATGCTGTTGCGCAGGCCCGTGGCAAAGGGCGCAAAACGCTGCACGGTGAGTTGCGGGCCACCGAGCTGCGCCTCGTACACGGCGCCGCGCGGCTTCGCGCCCTCGCCGTCGGGGCAGGGCAGGGCAGGCGCGTCCTTGCCGCTGCGGCAGTTGTCGCTGCTGGAGCCGACGTTCACGTACAGGCGGTTGCCCGGCCCGAAGGTGATTTCCTTGAGCGGGTGCGTGCCGTCGTCGGGCAGCTGGTCGAGTACGAGCTCGCGCTGCGGCGCGGTGCCTGCTGCGCCCACCGGCGTGCGCCACACGACGCCGGACTCGCCGATGTAGACCTTGCCGTCCGGCCCCAGCGTCAGCCCCGAGGGCCGGTCCAGCCCGCTGGCCAGCACGGCGATGCGGGCCCGGCGCGGGGCCGGGCCGTCAGCGGGCAGCGTCATTTCCAGCAGGCGCCCGCGCTTGGGTTCCCACGAGCCCATGTCGGCGATCCAGTAGCGCCCCGGCGCCACCTCGAGGATGCGGCGCGGCGCGCGCAGGCCCTCGGCCTCGTCGGCCAACAGCGCGACGCAGGTGCCGGCGGGACTGGGGATCGGCAGCCGGGCGAAGTCGCCGCAGCGGCCCTCGGGCATGTAGCCCCGCGCCGCGGCAAGTGCGGGCAGCAGCAGGGCCGCCAGCACGGCGGCGCGGGCGGCCTTCCGAGCGGCCGGGCGGGGGCTCATGACGCAGCCCGTTCCAGCAGCATCGCATCGCCATAGCTGAAGAAGCGGTAGCGCTTGCGGATGGCGTGGGCGTACAGCGCCATCACGCGTTCGTAGCCGGCAAGGGCGGAGACCAGCATCATCAGCGTGCTCTTGGGCAGGTGGAAGTTGGTGATGAGCAGGTCGACATGCCGGAACTCGAAGCCCGGCGTGATGAAGATCTGCGTGTCACCCTGGGCCTGGCCGCTCGCGGCCCAGGATTCGAGCGTGCGCACGGTGGTCGTCCCCACGGCCACGACGCGGCCGCCGCGCGCATGGCAGTCGGCAATGGCCTGCTGCGTGGCGGGCGGCACGTCGTAGCGCTCGGCATGCATCGTGTGCTCGGCGATGTTCTCGGTCTTGACGGGCTGGAAGGTGCCGGCGCCCACGTGCAGCGTGACGTTGGCGCGCCGCACGCCGCGCGCGTCGAGCGCGGCCAGCAGCGCCTCGTCGAAGTGCAGGGCGGCAGTCGGCGCGGCCACGGCGCCGGGCACGCGGGCGAACACCGTCTGGTAGCGGCGCTCGTCGTCTTCCGAATCGCCATGCTCGATGTAAGGAGGAAGCGGCACGTGGCCGCAGCGGGCCATCAGCGCGTAGGGGTCCTCACCGGCCGGGCTCTCGAAGGCGAAGCGGAAGAGGGCGCCGTTCTCCTCGGGCCAGCGGCCCAGCAGCGTGGCGGTGAAGCCGCCCGCCATCTGCAGCACCGTGCCGACCGGCGGCTTCTTGCTCACCTTCATGTGGGCGACGACCTCGGCACCTCGCAGCACGCGCTCGACCAGCAGTTCGAGCTTGCCGCCGGTCGGCTTCTCGCCGAACAGGCGCGCCTTGACCACTTGCGTGTCGTTGAACACCAGCAGATCACCTGCCTGCAGCAAGCCGGGGAGGTCTCGAAAAATGCGGTCAGTCGGAATGTCTCCCCTACCGTCCAGCAGCCGCGAGGCGCTGCGTTCGGCGGCGGGATGCTGCGCCACCAGCTCGGGGGGCAGCTCGAAATCGAAGTCGGAAAGCGTGAAGGAGCGCATGCGCTTGAGGGCCGGACGGACCCGTTCCAAGGAGGTGAGTGGCCGCGCCGCCTCGCACGGGCGGGGGCGCCGAAGCAAAGGGCAGAATTCTCCCATGCCCGCCAAACCCGCCGCTGCCCCTGCCGCCGACGCGCCCCCGCGCGCGCCCGGCAGCGGCGAGAGCCAGGTGCAGCGCGCGCTGAAAAAACTGGGGCTGGTGCGAGACATCGATTTCGCGCTGTACCTGCCCATGCGCTACGAGGACGAGACGCGCGTGGTGCGCCTGGTCGACACCCGCGACGGCGAGACGGTGCAGGTTGAAGGCGTCGTCACCGACTGCGAGGTCGTGTTCCGCCCACGGCGACAGCTCATCGCCACGCTGGACGATGGCAGCGACACGGTGCAGCTGCGCTTCTTCAACTTCTACCCCTCGCAGCAGAAGCAGCTCGCGCCCGGCGCCAGGGTGCGCGTGCGGGGCGAAATCAAGGGCGGATTCGTGGGGCGGACGATCATGCACCCGACGGTGAAGGCTGCCGGCACGCCCCTGCCGTTGGCGCTGACACCGATCTACTCGACCATCGCAGGCCTTGCGCAACCGGTATTGCGCCGCGCCGTGCAGGCGGGCCTGGCGCGGGCGCCGCTGCACGCCATCGTTCCGAACCCGATGATGCCGGAAGGCGCATGGGGCCTGCGCGAGGCGCTCTCTTTTCTGCACTACCCGGCACCCGACGTGGCGGTCGCCACGCTGGAGGACCACAGCCACCCCGCCTGGCAGCGGCTCAAGGCCGAGGAGCTGCTGGCGCAGCAGCTGTCGCAGCTGCAGGCGCGGCGCGAGCGGGCGGCGCAGCGGGCGCCGGCGCTGCAGGCCGCGGTCGACGCCGGTTCGCTGCACGCGCAGTTGCTGGGCGTGCTGCCCTTCCAGCCCACGGGCGCCCAGCAGCGCGCCGACCGCGAGATCGCCCTCGACCTGGCGCGCATCCAGCCCATGCATCGCCTGCTGCAGGGCGACGTGGGTTCGGGCAAGACGCTGGTCGCGGCACTGGCCGCGGCGCGCTGCATCGACGCGGGCTTCCAGTGCGCGCTCATGGCGCCGACCGAGATCCTGGCCTCGCAGCACTTCGGCAAGCTGGTCGGCTGGCTCGATCCGCTGCTGGCCGCGCGCGGGCTGCGCGTGGCCTGGCTCACCGGCAGCCAGAAGAAGAAGGAGCGCGATGCGATGGAGGCCATCGTCGAGAGTGGCGAAGCGGCGCTGGTCGTCGGCACGCATGCCGTGATCTCGGAGAAGGTCCGCTTCAGGCGGCTCGCGCTGGCGATCGTGGACGAGCAGCACCGCTTCGGCGTCGCACAGCGGCTCGCGCTGCGCGGCAAGGCGGGCGGCATCGCCGCCGGGCCGCCCCTAGGCGATGCAGCCCCCTCGGGGGGCAGCGACCCGCAGAGCGGCGGAGCGTGGGGGTCCATGGCGCTCGAGCCGCACCTGCTGATGATGAGCGCCACCCCCATCCCGCGCACCCTGGCGATGAGCTACTACGCCGACCTCGACGTCTCCACCCTCGACGAGCTGCCGCCGGGCCGCACGCCGGTGGTCACCAAGCTGGTGGCCGAGCACCGGCGCGACGAGGTGATCGAGCGCATCCGCGGCCAGCTCGCGCAGGGGCGGCAGGTGTACTGGGTGTGCCCGCTGATCGAGGAGAGCGAGGCGGTCGATCTGCGCAATGCCACCGCCACGCGCGACGAACTCGCCGAGCACCTGGGCGACGCGGTCCGCGTCGGCCTGCTGCACTCGCGAATGCCGACGGCCGAGAAGCAGTCGGTGATGGCCGACTTCACCGCCGGCACGCTGCACGTGCTGGTCAGCACCACCGTGATCGAGGTGGGCGTCGACGTGCCCAATGCGTCGCTCATGGTGATCGAGCACGCCGAGCGATTCGGCCTGTCGCAGTTGCACCAGCTGCGCGGCCGCGTGGGCCGTGGCGCGGCGGCCTCGGCCTGCGTGCTGCTCTACGCCACCGGCGACAGCGGCCGCGTGGGCGAGGCGGCGCGCGCGCGGCTCAAGGCGATGGTGGAGACGGGCGACGGCTTCGAGATCGCGCGGCGCGACCTGGAGATCCGCGGGCCGGGCGAGTTCCTCGGCGCGCGGCAGTCGGGCGCGCCGCTGCTGCGCTTTGCCGACCTGAGCACGGACCTGCTGCTGCTCGACTGGGCGCGCGAGCTCGCGCCGCGCCTGCTGGATCGGCACCCCGAGCTCGCGCGCCAGCATGTGGACCGCTGGCTGGGTACGAAGGCCGAGTACCTCAAGGCCTGAGGACTCTCCAAGCCGAATCGGCCCGCAGCGCCCGCCGGTCGGGCGCGTACAGCTATGAATTCGATAGCAGCGCGGTCGGAGCGGCGGCTCAGCTGGGGCGCCGCACCGTCGCCAGCAACAGCCCGAAGCCGATCATCATGGCGCCGCTCGCGCGGTTGAACCAGCGCATCGCCGGCCCGCCGCGCGCCAGCCGCCGCACGCGCGCACCCAACAACGCGTAGAGCGCGATGGCCACGACCTCCAGCACGAGGAAGGTGATGCCCAGCTGCAGGTAGCTCAGGGCATAGGCCTCGGCCACCACGAACTGCGGGAAGAAGGCGGTGAACACCAGGATCGCCTTCGGGTTGCCGATGGCGACGCCGAACTCCTGCCGCGCGAGGGTGCGCAGGGCGGGCACTTCGTGCGCGGCGCCCGCCTCGTCGGCGGCCATCGGCGGTGCCGGGGCACGCAGCAGCTTGATGCCCAGCCACACCAGGTAGGCCACACCGGCCCACTTGACGACGCTGAAGGCCAGCGCCGACGCGGCCAGCAGCGCGCCCATGCCGACACCGGCAATGACGATCATGATCGCGAAGGCCACCAGCCGCCCGCCCGCGGCGGCGACGGCCGGGCCGATGCCGTAGCGCGCGCCGTTGGTGACCGACAGCAGGTTGTTGGGCCCGAAGGCCATGTTGATGGCGAAGCAGGCGGGCAGGAAGAGCAGGTAGGCGGCGAGGGTCATGGCTGTCTCGTGTGTGCGGCGGCCTGCGGATTGTGGCGGGCGCGAGTCACCGGCGCCACGCATCGCTGGCGGGGTACCCCTGCCTGCCGCGGGGAAAGCGCAGGGCCGCGTACACTCCCGGCCGCCAGCCAATCCAGCCACGGGCGCGGTAGCAGCCAGCAGTTGTCCAACCGTGTTCCGCCCACCGGGCGCCCCGTTCCATGGCTCTTCCTCTGCTGGCGCAGTCGCTTCGCGCTGCACGCTCGACCGCTCGCCCCCGCCGTCGAACCCTCCCCCTGATCGCCGCTGCGCCGCTGGCCTTCGGCCTGCCCGCCTGGGCGGACGATGCCGAGAAGGCCGGGTCGCCGCCCGCGCAAGACACGCTCAACGAAGTGCGCGTCGAGGCTCAGGCCGATGCGGGCGCAGGCTTCGCGCCCGCCGCGTCGCAGAGCGCGGGCAAGGCGTCGATGCGCCTGCTGGAGACTCCCCAGGCCGTCAGCGTGGTCACGCGCGAGCAGATGGAATCGCGCCAGATCACGGACTTGCAGCAGGCCCTGCAGACGGTGGCCGGCGTGAGCCCGGTGAACTTCGGGCGGCGCGGCTTCGACGACATCAACATCCGGGGCTTCCGCTCCACGGAGTCGATCCTGGTCGACGGGCTCGTCCAGGCGCCCGGCATGTGGACGCGGCTGGTGCCCTGGGGCTACGAGCGCTTCGAGGTGCTCAAGGGCGCCTCGTCCATCCTCTACGGCCAGGTGCAGCCGGGCGGCCTGGTCAACGCCATCAGCAAGCGGCCGAGGGCGGATGCCTTCGGCGAAGTCAATGCCGCCGCCGGCAGCTTCGGCATGAAGAGCCTGGCCATCGACATCAGCCGGCCGCTGTCCGAGACCGGCCGCAGCGCCGTGCGCCTGAATGCCCTGGTGTCCGACACCGACGACCCGGTGGACGAGGTGTGGCGCAAGCAGCAATGGATCGCGCCCTCGCTGTCGCTCGACCTCGGCCCGGACACCGACCTCGTGCTGTTCGCGACCTACGGCAAGGCGCGCTGGATCCGCATGCAGGGCACCAGCCCCTACGGCACGCTGCTGCCCAATCGCAACGGGCCGGTGCGGCGCTCGCTCTTCACGGGCGACCCGACCTTCGGCCCCTACGACGTGAGCAACACCACCGTGGGCTATGCCTTCGAGCATCGCTTCAACCCCAGGCTCACGCTGCGGCAGAACCTGCGCTACGAGTCGCAGGAGGGTGAAGGCCGGATCGTCTCGCTGCAGGCCTTGCAGGCCAACCAGCGCCTGCAGAACCGGCAGGCCACGCTGCAGCAGTTCGACTACGAAGCGCTGATGACCGACACCTCGGTGCTCAGCGAGTTCGACGCGCTGGGCGTCTCGCACCGCCTGGTCGCCGGCGTCGATGCGCGGCGCAGCAATGCGCGCCAGGCGAATTACACCTGCCGCATCGGCGCGCTGAACCTGTACGCGCCGGTGTACGGCATGCCGGTGAGTTGCCCGCTTCGGCCGACCACCTTCGCACCGACCAAGCTGACGGTGGCCGGGCTCTACCTGCAGGACCAGGTCAGGTTCGGCAACGGCTGGACGGCCCTGCTCGGCCTGCGCCGCGAGTACTCGCGCACTGACACCCACGACGAGGTGCGCAACCGGCGTACGCGGCAGAAGGACGATGCCACCACCGGTGCCGCCGGGCTGGTGTACGAGTTCCTCCCGGGCTGGGCGGCGTACGGCAGCTACAGCGAGTCCTTCCTGCCCGTGAGCGGACAGACCTTTGCGGGCGAACTCTTCAGGCCCGAGACCGGCAAGCAGTGGGAAGCGGGACTCAAGTACGAGCGCCCCGGCGGCGGACTCACCGCCTCGGCGGCGCTGTACGACCTCAAGCGCCGCAACGTCACCACCTCCGACCCGGTCAATGCCGGCTACTCGGTGCAGACGGGCGAGCAGCGTGCGCGCGGGCTGGAACTGGAAGCCGCCGCGGACCTGTCCAGCGGCGTCAAGCTCACCGCGGCCTACACCTACATCGACACCGAGGTCACGCGCGACAACGACCAGAGCCTGGTCGGCAAGGCGCTGAACCTCACGCCGCGGCACACGGCCTCGCTGTGGGCCACCTGGCGTCTGCCTGCGTACAAGCGCGTCACGGTGGGGGTGGGCGGGCGCTTCGTGAGCCGCCAGGTCGGCTCGCTGCCCTTCTCGCTGCCCGGGTACGCCGTCATGGACGCGTCGGTGTCGTACCAGGCCGACCGCTGGCGCCTGACGGCGGGCGTGAAGAACATCTTCGACAGGAAGTACTACGACGGCGCGGTCAATGCGAACGTGGTGTCGCCGGCGCTGCCGCGCAACTTCATGGTCAGTGCCAGCTACTACTTCTGACGCGGGCGGGACTGCACGGCCATGAGTTCGCAGCGCACGCTGAACATGTTGTTCACCATCCACTCCTGGGCAGGGGTCGTGACGGGGCTGCTGCTCTTCGTGGTGTGCTTCTCCGGCGCCGTCGTGGTGTTCAAGAACGAGATCGACCGTTGGGCCAATCCCAGCCTGGCCGCGTTGCCGCGCGCGCAGGTGCCGCTGTCGCTCGACACCCTGCTGCACACCGTGCAGGACGCGTACCCACGCGCCCAGGTGGAAGCCATCGCGTTGCCCGACGCGGTCACACCCAGCCACTTCGTCTACCTGCGCGAGTCGGGCGCCGCAGGGGCGCCGCCGGAGCGCTTCAAGGTGGCGGTGCGTTCGGACGACGGCCGCGTGGTCGGCCCCGTCGACAGCCAGTTCGGACAGTTCCTGCGCATGCTGCACGTGTTCCTGTTCGTCGGGCCGCGCTGGATCGTGGGCTTCCTCGGCGTCGCCATGCTGGTGCTGATCGCCACCGGCTTCGTCATCCATCGGAAGATCCTGGCCGAACTCTTCACCCTGCGCTGGGGGCGCAGCCTGCGGGTGGTGATGTCCGACCTGCACAAGGCGGCAGGGATCTGGGGGCTTGGCTTTCACATCCTCATCGCGGCGACGGGGGCCTGGCTGGGGCTGGCGCCGGTGTTCGAACGGGCCGCGCAATCGATCCAGGCGCGGCCGGCCCAGGGCACCAGGAAAGCGCCGGCCGGCGCGGCTACGATGCGTTCGCTGGACGAGTTGCGCGCCACGGCGGTCGCCGCAGTGCCGGGCTTCGAGCCGCGACGCCTGGCTCTGCAGCGTTGGGGCCGTGCCGACGCGCAGGTGATCTTCGGCGGCGAACTGGCCGGGCACCTGGCAAGCACCGCGCGCGTGACGCTCGATGGGGCCACCGGCCAGGTGCGCCAGGCGCTCGATCCGCGCCGGGCCGGCCTGCTGACGCAGATCGACGCCTTGATGGAGCCCCTGCACTTCGGCGACTTCGGCGGCCTGCCGCTCAAGTGGCTGTACTTCCTGCTGGGACTCACGCCCGCCTTCCTGTCGCTGTCGGGCACGCTGATCTGGCTGGACGGCCGGCGCCAGCGTGCGGGAGCCGGCGCGCGCATCACGGCACCGGGCGAAACGCCGATGTCGCCTGAGACCTCCGCATCTTCGGCCGAGCGCCTGCTGCTGGCCCTGCACGCGGCCTTGCCGGCGACGCTGCTGTGCATGGGGGTGGTGCACCTGCTGCCGCCG
The DNA here is from genome assembly GCA_030418545.1 of Xenophilus aerolatus. Taxonomy (GTDB): domain Bacteria; phylum Pseudomonadota; class Gammaproteobacteria; order Burkholderiales; family Burkholderiaceae_C; genus Xenophilus. The sequence goes on from QAIB01000010.1 coordinate 117,309, forward strand.
CCGGGGCTGGCGCCGCTGGCCCTGCGGCCCGCCTGGTCGACCTGGATGACGCTCGCCGTGTGGCTGGGCCTGTCGATGCTGATCGCCGGGCTGCACCGGCGGATGGGCCTGTGGCGGGCGGCATTGCGCGGCACGGCGGTCGCGTGTGGCCTGGCCGGTGCGGCGGGCGTGGCCTTGCGCACGGCGCAGGGCATCGCGTTCGCGCTGGCCCTGGGTGCGCTGGCCGCGGCCTGCCTGTGGCTGGCCGCGAACGTCGGTGCCCACCGGGTGCGCGCCCATCCGCGCCAGCGCGGTGATGGGGCCAGGCGCGTGCCGTCGCACGGTTGGCGCCGTTTCGGCGCCGCCTGGCCGTTCTGGACAACCGGGGTGTTTTGGCTGGTCTCGTTCTACTGCGCGCACGTGCTGGCACGCGAGCCGCAGCGCGGCCTGGGCATGTGGGGGATGCTGGTGGCCTTCTTCCTGCTGCTGCCGGCCGCCACGCTGGCGCCCTGGCTGCATCGCACCTCGGTCGGCCTGGCGTCGGTGGCCGCGGCCCTGCTGGGTTGGTTGGCCCTGCGCAGCGGCGCTGCACTGCCCCTGGCCGGCATGCTGCTGTCCGTGGCGTTGGGCGTGCACGCCTGGCGTGGGCGGCCTGCACGGGGCGTTGGGCAATGAATGGGCTGGTGGCGCTGCTCATCGCCTGGGCCAGCCTGGCGGGCTGCGCGAGCTGGGCGTGGGCCAGCGACACGCGCGCCCTGGGCGTGCCGCGTTTCGGGCGCCGCAGCGCCTGGGGCCGGGTGGCTGGGCTGGTCGTCCTGCAAGGCGGACTTGCCGTGTCGGTCCTGGGCTGGGCCGGCGGCCTCGCGCTCGTCGGCGGCGCCTGGATGCTGCTGGGCGGGCTCTACGTGGCCGCGCTCAACGGCTGGCCGGAAGCCACGCAGCGGTGGGCGTGGCGAACCGGATGGGCCGCGCTGGCCCTGGCGGCCTGCAGTGTGGCGATCGAGCGGTTGATCTGGGAATGGCGCGCATAATAGTCGCAAGCTATGACCCTGACCGAACTCAAATACATCGTGGCGGTCGCGCGCGAGCGCCATTTCGGCAAGGCGGCCGAGGCCTGCTACGTCTCTCAGCCCACGCTGTCGGTGGCGATCAAGAAGCTCGAGGACGAGCTGGAGGTCAAGCTCTTCGAGCGCAGCGCCGGCGAGGTCGCCGTCACGCCGCTGGGCGAGCAGATCGTGCAGCAGGCGCAGACGGTGCTCGACCAGGCGGCCAGCATCAAGGAGATCGCCAAGCGCGGCAAGGATCCGCTGGCCGGCCCGCTGAATCTGGGCGTGATCTACACCATCGGCCCCTACCTGCTGCCCGACCTGGTGCGCCAGAACATCGCGCGCACGCCGCAGATGCCGCTGATGCTGCAGGAGAACTTCACCGCCCGCCTGCTGGAGATGCTGCGCTCGGGCGAGATCGACTGCGCCATCATGGCCGAGCCCTTCCCCGACACGGGCCTCGCGATCGCGGCGCTGTACGACGAGCCCTTTTTAGCGGCGGTGCCGGCCTCGCACCCGCTGGCCGAGCGCGAATCGCTCACCTCCGACGAGCTCAAGAACGAGACCATGCTGCTGCTGGGCACGGGCCACTGCTTCCGCGACCACGTGCTCGAGGTGTGCCCCGAGTTCGCACGTTTCTCGAGCAACGCCGAAGGCATCCGCAAGAGCTTCGAGGGTTCGTCGCTCGAGACCATCAAGCACATGGTGGCCGCGGGCATGGGCGTGACGCTGGTGCCGCGCCTGTCGGTGCCGGCCGATGCGCTCAAGCCGCGCGAGGGCAAGGGCAAGGGGCGCGCCAGGGAGCTCGAGCCCATCGTGCGATACATCCCCATTCGCGACGGCCAGGGCGGCGAGCCGCCCACGCGCCGCGTGGTGCTGGCGTGGCGCCGCAGCTTCACCCGCTACGAGGCGATCGCGGCGCTGCGCAACGCGATCTATGCCTGCGAGCTGCCGGGTGTGAAGCGGCTGTCATGACGCGCTGCCAACTTGCGGCACGCACCTACGCGCCGCGTCATCGGCAGGGCGCATCGCCGCGATAGAGTCCGGCTGTTGCGAAGCGTCAGCCCCGCTCATAGAGTCAAGACTTTCCGATCGAACCGCAAGAGGAGCCGACATGGCGAAGAACCCCAAGGACATCAAGAAGAACAACAAGGCCGCGATCGCCGAAGCGCCGGCCGCAGCCAAGGGCACCGTGCCCGCCAAGGGCGGTGAGCGCGTGGCGCCCGAATCGGGCAGCCGCAGCGCGCCGATCATCAACATCGGCATCGACCGCCAGGACCGCGCCGCCATCGCCGAGGGCCTGTCGCGCGTGCTGGCCGACACGTACACGCTTTATCTCACCACGCACAACTTCCACTGGAACGTCACCGGCCCGCACTTCAACTCGCTGCACGCCATGTTCATGGCGCAGTACACCGAGCTGTGGAACGCGACCGATGTGATCGCCGAGCGCATCCGCGCCCTGGGCCACTACGCGCCGGGCTCGTACGCCGAGTTCAGCAAGATCGCCACCGTGCCCGACGTGCCGCAGCAGCCGCCCAAGGCCATGGAGATGGTGCGCATCCTGGTCAAGGGCCACGAGACCGTGTCGCGCATCGCACGCGAATTCATCCCGGTGGCCGAGGAAGCCGGCGACGACCCGACGGCCGACATGCTGACGGCGCGCTGCACGGTGCATGACCAGACCGCCTGGATGCTGCGCTCGCTGCTCGAGGAATGACGCTCCGGTGAGCACCGACGCGCTCCAGCCGCCCGCCCCGCGCGGGCGGTTTGCCATCTACCTGGACCTGATCCGATGGAACCGGCCCGCCGGCTGGCTGCTGCTGCTGTGGCCCTCGCTGAGTGCGCTGTGGTTCGCGGCCCGGGGCTTCCCGGGCTGGCATCTGGTGGTGGTGTTCGTGCTGGGCACCATCCTCATGCGCAGCGCGGGCTGCTGCGTCAACGACGTGGCCGACCGCGACTTCGACCGCCACGTCAAGCGCACGGCCAGGCGCCCCGTGACCACCGGCGAGGTGTCGGTGAAGGAGGCACTGGCCCTCGGCGCCGTGCTGGCGCTGGCCGCCTTCGGCCTGGTGCTCACGACCAACGGCCCGACCATCCTGTGGTCCTTCGCGGCGCTGGCCGTGGCCCTGGTGTATCCCTATGCCAAGCGCATCGTCTCGGTGCCGCAGGCGGTGCTGGGCGTGGCCTTCAGCTTCGGCATCCCGATGGCCTTCTCGGCCGTGACGGGCGAGGTGCCCTGGCTGGCGTGGTGGCTGCTGGCCGGCAACCTGTTCTGGGTCCTGGCCTACGACACCGAGTACGCCATGGTCGACCGCGACGACGACCTGAGGATCGGCATGAAGACCTCGGCCATCACCTTCGGCCGCTTCGACGTCGCCGCCGTGATGACGAGCTACGCGCTGTTCATCGCGATGTGGGGCTGGGCGGGCGCGCGGCTGGGCCTCGGGCCGCTGTTTTACGCCGGGCTCGCGGCGGCGGCGGCGCAGGCGCTGTGGCACTGGACCTTGATCCGCCGGCGCACGCGCGAGGGCTGCTTCACCGCCTTCCGGCTCAACCACTGGGTGGGCTTTGCGGTGTTCGCAGGGGTGGTGGCCGACGCGCTGCTGCGTTGAGGCGCGCGCCATCTGCCAACCCCAGGCTCGGCGATTCTCAAGAGAAAAGTGCCTGTGACGCCCGTCCGGCGGGCGTTGGATGCTCCTGAAATGAGAGCAAACCGGATCAGGCCGTGCGGCCGAATTCGGCCGCCAGCTCGCCCGCGCGGCGCTGCGCGGCGTGGATCGCGGCGCGGATGCTGTCCTGCACGCCGGCCGCCTGCATCGAGGTGATCGCCGCGTGCGTGGTGCCGCCCTTGGAGGTGACGCGTTCGCGCAGCACGGTCGGCGACTCGGTCGAGGCCGCCGCCAGCGCCGAGGCGCCGGTGAAGGTCCCCACGGCCAGCCGGTGGGCCTGCTCGGGCGTCAGGCCCATCTCCACGCCGGCCGCGGCCATCGCTTCGAGGAAGAAGAACACATAGGCCGGCCCCGATCCCGACAGGGCCGTCACGGCGTCGAGCGCGCTCTCGGGCTCCACCCACAGCAGCTGGCCGGTGGGCGCGAGCAGCTGCTCCACCTGGGCGCGGCCCGCCGCATCGACCGCGGCGCGCGCGAACAGGCCCGTCATGCCCTGGCCGACCAGCGCCGGCGTGTTGGGCATGGCGCGCACGACACGCTCGGTGCCCAGCCAGGCGGCGATGCTCTGCGAGGGAATACCGGCCGCCACGCTCAGGTGCAGCGCCTCGCCGGTGAAGGGGCGCACGGGCGCCGTCGCCTCGGCGAAGGCCTGCGGCTTTACCGCCCATACGACGAGCCCGCAGCGCGCCAGCGCCGGGCCGGCTTCGGCCGCGGCCGCGATGCCGAAGTCGCGCGCCAGCCGCTCGCGGGCCTCGGCCCAGGGCTCGACCACCTCGAAGTGCGCGGCCGGCAGGCCCGCCTTGCGCAGGCCGCCGAGGATGGCGCTGGCCATGTTGCCGCCGCCAACGAAGGCGACGGGCGGGAGGGAGTCGAAGGAAGCGGTCATGTGCTCAGGTCCTTGAAGGCAAAGGCGGCAAACTGGGTGATCTGCAGCGGATTGAAGTTGTCGTCGCTCACCACCGCCAGCAGGCGGCGGCCGTCAGGCAAGGACGGGCCCCAGCACATGCCCTCGCTGTTGTCCAGGCGCGCGAGACCCAGCGTGGCGAAGTCGGCGACCAGGGTCTTGGGGGCGGGGCGGTGGTTGCCGAGGCGCAGCGCGGGGACGGCCAGCGTGTCGCTCGCCTCGCGCGTGTCGATCGCGTACAGACGCAGCGAGTTGCCGCGGCCGGCCGCGTAGGCTCGCTCGAGCACCAGCATCCGATGGGCGTCGAGCATGAGGATCTCGCTCACCCCGTTGTCGGCATAGGTGCCGGGCACCAGCGGCCGCAGCGGGATGGCGTCGGGCACGTAGGCGATCTGCCGCACGGCGGTGCCGCGGGCGAGGTCGACGCAGGTGAAGCGGCAGGGGCCGCCGGGCGCCTCGAGCGTGGGGCTGGGGCCGTCCTCGATCAGGGCGTTCTCCATCGCGACCCAGGCCTGGCGGGCGTCGGGCGTGAGCGCCAGGCCCTCGAAGCTGAGGTTGTCGCGCGGGCCGCGGCGCCCGGCCGCGTCGGCGTCGAACATCGCCGGCAACCGGAAGGCTCGCAGCAGGCGGCCGTCGCGGCTGCTTTCATACAGCGCGGGGCCGAAGCCGCGCGGCACGTCGCCCTCGCTGGTCCACAGCAGGGTGTCGGTGTCGGGCCGCAGGCGCAGCGCCTCGGGGTCGGGCACGGGCACGCCGGCGAGCGCACGCGCGCGCGGCGGCCAGGGCTGGCCGTCGGCCTGCAGCAGCGTCTGCGCGCGCAGCGGCACTGGCGCCGAACCGTCCGCCGGGCGGTCCCAGCGTGCGGCGTAATAGCGGGCCGGCGCCTTGTCCGAGCGGTCGTCGCTCAGCAGCAGGTATTCACCCCGCCGGCTGTCGTAATCGACGCCCGAGAGCCCGCCGGCCGGGGTGCCGCCCACGTCCAGCCCGTGCGCCCAGCGCGCCTCGGCAATACGGTCCAGAGCGCCGCCGCCCGGTGCGGCCGCCGGACGGCGCGGGCCGCATCCGACGAGGGCGAGCGCGCCCAGGCCCTGCAGCAGGGCGCGGCGGGTGGCATCGGGAGACGGGGCTGCGGAGGGGCGCATGGCGCGGAGTCTAGGCGGGCTGACCGGGTCTGCCGGCTGGCCGGCGCATCGGCGGCGCGGCCGCCTCGCACGTCGCCGATTTGCTGCGCTGGCGAAAAACTGGGCAGAAGGTGTTTGACAACAGACCCGCCGGATGCCACAATCGCGGGCTTCGCTTTCAAAAAGCGAGGACTTCCGCCCAGACGAAGGCGTGCCGATGTGGTTTCGGCGCTCCGACGACGGGCCCAAGACTGACCGGTGCCGCTTTCGCAGTTTCTGCAGGGCGCAACGGTACAAGTTGGGAACTACTAGCAATGATCCAGACTGAATCCCGGCTCGAAGTGGCCGACAACACGGGCGCGAAATCCGTCCTGTGCATCAAGGTGCTCGGTGGCTCCAAGCGTCGCTACGCCAGCGTCGGCGACGTGATCAAGGTCAGCGTCAAGGAAGCCGCACCGCGTGGTCGCGTCAAGAAGGGCGAGATCTACAACGCCGTGGTCGTGCGCACCGCCAAGGGCATCCGTCGTGGCGACGGTTCGCTCGTCAAGTTCGACGGCAATGCCGCCGTGCTGCTCAACGCCAAGCTGGAGCCGATCGGCACCCGCATCTTCGGACCCGTGACGCGTGAACTGCGTACCGAGAAGTTCATGAAGATCGTCTCGCTGGCTCCCGAAGTTCTCTAAGGACAACGCCATGAACAAGATTCGCAAGGGCGACCAGGTCATCGTGTTGGCCGGCCGCGACAAGGGCAAGCGCGGCACCGTGTCGCTGCGCGCCGACGACTCGCATGTCGTCATCGACGGCATCAATCTGGTCAAGAAGCACACCAAGCCGAACCCGATGAAGGGCACGACCGGCGGCATCGTCGAGAAGGCCATGCCGATCCACCAATCCAACGTGGCGATCTTCAATGCGGCGACCGGCAAGGCCGACCGCGTGGGCATCAAGCTCGTGGACGGCAAGCGCGTGCGCGTCTTCAAGTCCAGCGGCGAAGAAATCAAGGTGGCATGACCATGGCACGACTGCAACAACACTACCGCGAGAAGATCGCGAAGGACCTGACCGAAAAGTTCGGCTACAAGTCGCCGATGCAGGTCCCGCGCCTGACCAAGATCACGCTGAACATGGGCGTGAGCGAGGCCGTGGCCGACAAGAAGGTGATGGACAACGCCGTCGCCGACCTGACCAAGATCGCCGGCCAGAAGCCCGTCGTGACGAAGGCCAAGAAGGCCATCGCCGGCTTCAAGATCCGCGAAGGCCAGGCCATCGGCTGCATGGTCACGCTGCGTGGCGTGAAGATGTACGAATTCCTGGACCGCTTCGTCACCGTGGCCCTGCCGCGCGTGCGTGACTTCCGTGGTATCTCCGGTCGCGCGTTCGACGGCCGTGGCAACTACAACATCGGGGTCAAGGAACAGATCATCTTCCCCGAGATCGAGTACGACAAGGTTGATGCCCTGCGCGGCCTCAATATCAGCATCACGACGACGGCCAAGTCGGACGAAGAAGCCAAGGCGCTTCTCGCCGGTTTCCGTTTCCCGTTCAAGAACTGAGGTGGACTTGTGGCTAAAGTAGCTTTGATCGAGCGCGAGCTCAAGCGAGAAAAACTGGTCGCCAAGTACGCCAAGAAGCACGAAGAGCTGAAGGCGATCGCCGGCGACGCGAAGAAGAGCGACGAAGAGCGTGCCGCTGCACGCCTGGCGCTGCAGAAGCTGCCGCGCAACGCGAACCCGACCCGCCAGCGCAACCGCTGCGAAATCACCGGCCGTCCGCGCGGCACCTTCCGTCAGTTCGGTCTGGCCCGCGCCAAGATCCGTGAACTGGCCTTCGCCGGTGACATCCCCGGTGTCACCAAGGCCAGCTGGTAAGCGCAGGCAGGAGCAAGAAACATGAGCATGAGTGATCCCATCGCCGACCTGCTGACGCGCATCCGCAATGCGCAGATGGTCGCGAAGCCCACCGTGTCGGTCCCGTCTTCCAAGGTGAAGGTCGCGATCGCCCAGGTGCTGAAGGACGAGGGCTACATCGACGGCTTCCAGGTCAAGACCGAAGCCGGCAAGAGCAACCTCGAGATCTCGCTGAAGTACTACGCCGGCCGCCCGGTGATCGAGCGCATCGAACGCGTGAGCCGTCCCGGCCTGCGCGTCTACAAGGGTTCGAGCGCGATCCCCCAGGTCCAGAACGGCCTGGGCGTGGCGATCGTCACCACCCCAAAGGGCGTGATGACCGACCGCAAGGCGCGCGCCGATGGCGTTGGCGGCGAAGTGCTGTGCTACGTCGCCTGACCGGAGGTAACTGAACAATGTCCCGAGTCGGAAAAATGCCGGTCGCCATCCCGCAAGGCGTGGATGTGGCGATCAAGGAAGACCAGATCAGCGTCAAGGGCGCGGGTGGTCAGCTGTCGATCCCTGCCAACGCGTTGGTCAAGGTGTCGAACAAGGATGGCAAGCTGAGCTTCGAGCCGGCCGATGAATCGCGTGAAGCCAACGCGATGAGCGGCACGGTGCGCCAGCTGGTCAACAACATGGTCGTCGGCGTGAGCAAGGGTTTCGAGAAGAAGCTCAACCTCGTCGGCGTGGGCTTCAAGGCCCAGGCCCAGGGCGCCAAGCTGAACCTGTCGGTCGGCTTCTCGCACCCGGTCAACAAGGACATGCCTGCGGGCATCACGGTGGCCACGCCGGCCCCGACCGAAATCGTCATCAAGGGTGCCGACCGCCAGCGCGTCGGCCAGGTGGCCGCCGAGATCCGAGCGATTCGTCCGCCCGAGCCCTACAAGGGCAAGGGGATCCGTTATTCGGACGAGAAGATCGTGATCAAAGAGACCAAGAAGAAGTAAGGGGCAGCATGATGTTGACCAAGAAGGAACAGCGCCTGCGCCGTGCCCGCCAGACCCGCATCCGCATTGCCACGCAGGGCGTCGCGCGTCTGATGGTGAACCGCACCAATCTGCACATCTACGCTGCAGTCGTCTCCGGCGACGGCACCAAGGTGCTGGCTTCGGCCTCCACCGCCGAAGCCGAAGTGCGCAGCTCGCTCGGTGGCGCCGGCAAGGGCGGCAATGCCGCTGCCGCGCAGATCATCGGCAAGCGCATCGCCGAGAAGGCCAAGGCGGCCGGTGTCGAGAAGGTGGCTTTCGACCGTGCGGGCTTCGCCTACCACGGCCGCGTGAAGGCCCTCGCCGAAGCGGCCCGCGAAGCCGGTCTGCAGTTCTAAGCGCACGCTGAGTTCAGGAATTCAAGATGGCAAAGATTCAGGCAAGAACGCAGAACGAAGGTCCCGAGGACGGTCTGCGCGAGAAGATGATCTCGATCAACCGCGTCACCAAGGTGGTGAAGGGTGGTCGGATCCTGGGTTTCGCAGCACTGACCGTGGTCGGTGACGGCGATGGCCGCGTCGGAATGGGCAAGGGCAAGTCCAAGGAAGTGCCCGCCGCCGTGCAGAAGGCCATGGAAGAAGCGCGTCGCAACCTCATGAAGGTGTCGATCAAGAATGGGACCCTGCACCACCAGGTGACGGGCCACCACGGCGCCTCCACCGTGATGATGTCGCCGGCCCCCAAGGGCACCGGCATCATCGCCGGCGGCCCGATGCGTGCCGTGTTCGAAGTGATGGGCATCACCGACATCGTGGCCAAGAGCCATGGTTCGTCGAACCCGTACAACATGGTTCGCGCCACGCTCGACGCGCTCAAGAACTCGACCACGCCCGCCGAAGTGGCGGCCAAGCGCGGTCTCACGGTCGAAGAAATCTTCGCCTGATTGCGAGAAACGCTATGACCACCCAACAACAGACCGTCAAGGTCCAACTGGTTCGCAGCCCGATCGGCACGAAGCAGTCGCACCGCGCCACCGTGCGTGGCCTGGGCCTGCGCAAGCTCAACAGCGTGAGCGAGCTGCAGGACACGCCCGCCGTGCGCGGCATGATCAACAAGATCGCCTATCTGGTGAAGGTGCTCTGACATGGAACTCAATGGCATCAAGCCCGCAGCGGGCGCCAAGCACGCCAAGCGTCGCGTCGGCCGTGGCATCGGCTCCGGCCTGGGCAAGACCGCGGGTCGCGGTCACAAGGGCCAGAAGTCGCGCGCCGGCGGTTTCCACAAGGTGGGCTTCGAAGGCGGCCAGATGCCGCTGCAGCGGCGCCTGCCCAAGCGTGGCTTCAAGTCGCAATCGCTGAAGTACAACGCCGAAGTGACGCTGGCCGCGCTGGAAAAGCTCGGCCTGGCCGAAGTCGATGTGCTCGCGCTCAAGCAAGCCGGCCTGGTGGGCCAGCTGGCCAAGGTCGTGAAGGTCGTGAAGTCGGGCGAACTGACCAAGTCGGTCAAGCTCACCGGCATCGGTGCCACCGCAGGTGCCAAGGCTGCCATCGAGGCGGCCGGCGGCAGCGTGGCCTGAGCGGCTGACGGCAACCTCACAGGAAGCACCTGAACGTGGCAACCAACGCGCTGACCAAGCAGCAAGGGCTGGCCAAGACCGGCAAGTTCGGCGACCTGCGTCGCCGGCTCGTCTTCTTGCTGCTCGCGCTCGTGGTCTACCGCATCGGCGCGCACATTCCCGTGCCCGGCATCAACCCGGACCAGCTCGCGCAGCTGTTCCAGGGCCAGCAGGGCGGGATCCTGAGCCTGTTCAACATGTTCTCGGGCGGGGCGCTGTCGCGCTTCACCGTGTTCGCGTTGGGGATCATGCCGTACATCTCGGCGTCGATCATCATCCAGCTCATGACCTACGTGCTGCCGCAGTTCGAGCAGCTGAAGAAGGAAGGCGAAGCCGGACGTCGCAAGATCACCCAGTACACGCGCTACGGCGCGCTGGGCCTGGCGCTGTTCCAGTCCTTCAGCATCGCGGTGGCGCTCGAGTCGTCGCCGGGGCTGGTGGTGTCGCCGGGCTTCGGCTTCCGCATCACGGCCATGATCAGCCTCACGGCCGGCTCGATGTTCCTGATGTGGCTCGGTGAGCAGATCACCGAACGCGGTCTGGGCAACGGCATCTCGATCATCATCTTCGCGGGCATCGCCGCGGGCCTGCCCACCGCCATCGGTGGCCTGCTCGAACTGGTGCGTACCGGTGCGATGAACGTGATCGTGGCGCTGTTCATCGTGGTGGTGGTGGCCCTGGTGACCTGGTTCGTCGTGTTCGTCGAACGCGGCCAGCGCAAGATCCTCGTGAACTATGCGCGGCGCCAGGTGGGCAACAAGGTGTACGGCGGCCAGGCTTCGCACCTGCCGCTCAAGCTGAACATGGCCGGGGTGATTCCGCCGATCTTCGCGTCGTCGATCATCCTGCTGCCGGCCACGATCGTGGGCTGGTTCAGCTCGGGCGACAGCATGCGCTGGCTCAAGGACATCGCCGGTGCGCTGGCGCCAGGCCAGCCGATCTACACCCTGCTGTATGCAGGTGCGATCGTGTTCTTCTGCTTCTTCTACACGGCGCTCGTGTTCAACAGCCGCGAGACTGCCGACAACCTGAAGAAGAGCGGTGCGTTCATCCCCGGGATTCGTCCCGGCGACCAGACGGCCCGCTACATCGACAAGATCCTGGTTCGGCTCACGCTGGCCGGCGCGGTGTACATCACCTTCGTCTGCCTGCTGCCCGAATTCCTGATCCTGAAATACAACGTGCCGTTCTATTTCGGTGGTACGTCGCTGATGATCATCGTGGTGGTGACCATGGACTTCATGGCCCAGGTGCAGAACTACCTGATGTCGCAGCAGTACGAGTCGTTGCTCAAGAAGGCGAATTTCAAGACTTCTTTGAACGGCTGAGCTCCGCGGACCGCGGAGCGAGAAGTCAGCATTGAATCGACGCCCTGCGGTTCGGCCCGGGCGCAACATGTGTTTCGGGCGAAGTAGGTCGCCAAGAGAGAGTTTCAGGAGAAATCAAATGAGAGTTTCGGCTTCGGTCAAAACCATCTGCCGCAATTGCAAGATCATCCGCCGCAAGGGTGTTGTGCGCGTGATCTGCACCGACCCGCGCCACAAGCAGCGCCAGGGTTGATCGAGAGTTCTAGAGGACGCACATGGCACGTATCGCTGGCATCAACATTCCGCCGCACAAGCACGCCGAGATCGGCCTGACGGCGATCTTTGGCATCGGCCGCACCCGCGCTCGCAAGATCTGCGAAGCCTGCGGCATCGACTACGCGAAGAAGGTCAAGGACCTGACCGACGCCGACCTCGAGAAGATCCGCGACCAGATCGCGCAGTTCACGATCGAAGGCGACCTGCGTCGCGAGACGACGATGAACATCAAGCGCCTGATGGACATCGGCTGCTACCGCGGCTTCCGTCATCGCCGCGGCCTGCCGATGCGCGGCCAGCGCACGCGCACCAACGCCCGCACCCGCAAGGGTCCGCGCAAGGCCGCTCAGGCCCTGAAGAAGTAAAGAGAGAACCGCATGGCCAAAGCTCCTGCCAACAACGCTGCACAACGCGTTCGCAAGAAGGTCCGCAAGAACGTTGCGGACGGCATCGCGCACGTGCACGCCTCGTTCAATAACACCATCATCACGATCACCGACCGCCAGGGCAACGCCCTGTCGTGGGCGTCGTCGGGCGGCCAGGGCTTCAAGGGCTCGCGCAAGTCGACCCCCTTCGCCGCCCAGGTGGCGTCGGAAGTCGCCGGCCGTGCCGCGGTGGAACAAGGCATCAAGAACCTCGACGTCGAGATCAAGGGCCCCGGCCCGGGTCGCGAGTCGTCGGTGCGCGCGCTGGCCGCGCTGGGCATCCGCATCACGTCGATCTCCGACGTGACGCCCGTGCCGCACAACGGCTGCCGTCCGCAGAAGCGCCGCCGCATCTAAAGGCGTCGGCGACTGGCGCAGTCCGCCTCCGGGCGGCTGCGCATTTTGCTTTTATCCAAGCCCACCGCCATCGACCGAACGACTGATGGCTCCCGCAGGCGACTGCGGCAGATGACACCAAGGAAAACACCGTGGCACGTTACCTCGGCCCCAAGGCCAAACTTTCCCGCCGTGAAGGCACCGACCTGTTCCTGAAGAGCGCCCGCCGCTCGATCGCGGACAAGGCCAAGTTCGACTCGAAGCCCGGCCAGCACGGCCGCACTTCGGGCCAGCGCACCTCCGATTTCGGCCTGCAGCTGCGCGAGAAGCAGAAGGTCAAGCGCATGTACGGCGTGCTCGAGAAGCAGTTCCGCCGCTACTTCGAGGAAGCCGACCGCCGCCGCGGCAACACCGGCGCCAACCTGCTGTTCATCCTCGAATCGCGCCTGGACAACGTCGTCTACCGCATGGGCTTCGGCTCGACCCGTGCCGAAGCGCGTCAGCTGGTGTCGCACAAGGCGATCACGGTGAACGGCCAGTCGGTGAACATCCCCTCGTACATGGTCAAGACCGGCGACGTGGTGGCCGTGCGCGACAAGTCGAAGAAGCAGAACCGCATCGTCGAAGCGCTGCAACTGGCGCAGCAAGTCGGCATCCCCGCCTGGGTCGAGGTCAACATCGACAAGGCCGAAGGCACCTTCAAGAAGGTGCCGGACCGCGACGAGTTCGGCGCGGACATCAACGAATCGCTGATCGTCGAGCTGTACTCGCGATAAACAGAGGATCCACGAGGCTGCTGCGCAGCCTCGTCCTCTAGTGTTTTGCGCCCCCGTCGAAGGCATTCGACGAGGGCATTCAGCCTTACCGGTGTAACGAGCCGGGGGTATTGAGAGGAAGCCTGCATGCAAACCACCCTGCTGAAACCCAAGACCATCCAGGTCGAGCAACTGGCCACCAACAAGGCCAAGGTGACGCTCGAACCTTTCGAGCGCGGCTATGGCCACACGCTCGGCAACGCGCTGCGCCGCGTTCTGCTGTCGTCGATGGTCGGCTATGCGGCGACCGAAGTGACGATCGCCGGGGTGCTCCATGAGTACTCCTCGATCGACGGCGTTCAGGAAGACGTCGTCAACATCCTGCTCAACCTCAAGGGCGTGGTGTTCAAGCTGCACAACCGCGACGAGGTCACGCTGTCGCTGCGCAAGGACGGTGAAGGCCCGGTCACGGCCGCCGACATCCAGACGCCGCACGACGTCGAGATCATCAACCCCGAGCATGTCATCGCCCACCTGTCGCAAGGCGGCAAGCTCGACATGCAGATCAAGGTCGAGAAGGGCCGCGGTTACGTGCCCGGCACGATGCGTCGCTACGCCGACGAGCCGACCAAGTCGATCGGCCGCATCGTCCTCGACGCCTCGTTCTCGCCCGTCAAGCGCGTGAGCTACACCGTCGAGAGCGCCCGCGTCGAACAGCGCACCGACCTGGACAAGCTGCTGGTCGAGATCGAGACCAACGGTGCCATCACCGCCGAAGACGCGGTGCGTGCGTCGGCCAAGATCCTGGTGGAACAGCTCGCCGTGTTCGCGCAGCTCGAGGGTGGCGAACTCGCCGCGTTCGATGCGCCCGCGCCGCGCAGCGCCCAGCAGTTCGACCCGATCCTGCTGCGCCCCGTGGACGAGCTCGAGCTCACCGTGCGTTCGGCGAACTGCCTGAAGGCCGAGAACATCTACTACATCGGTGACCTGATCCAGCGCACCGAGAACGAGCTGCTCAAGACCCCGAACCTGGGTCGCAAGTCGCTCAACGAAATCAAGGAAGTGCTCGCCTCGCGCGGCCTGACCTTGGGCATGAAGCTCGAAAGCTGGCCGCCGGCCGGCCTCGACAAGCGTTAAACCGCACGGGGCAGTACCTGATACGGCTGCCCTGACAACAAAGTCAAAGGAACCACCATGCGTCACGGACTCGGACTCCGCAAACTCAACCGCACCAGCTCGCACCGCCTCGCGATGCTGCGCAACATGATGAACTCGCTCATCGAGCATGAGGCCATCAAGACCACGGTCCCCAAGGCCAAGGAACTGCGCCGCGTCGTCGAACCGATGATCACGCTGGCCAAGAACCCCACCGTCGCCAACAAGCGCCTGGCCTTCGACCGCCTGCGCGACCGCGACAGCGTCGTGAAGCTCTTCAACGAACTCGGCCCGCGTTACCAGACGCGTCCGGGCGGCTACACCCGCATTCTGAAGATGGGCTTCCGCGTCGGCGACAACGCGCCCATGGCCCTGGTCGAACTGGTGGATCGCCCCGAAATTTCTGACGCCGCCGACGAGCAGAGCGACGCAGAATAAGCTATACTTTCCCTTCTGACGCGCGATGGAGCAGCCTGGTAGCTCGTTGGGCTCATAACCCAAAGGTCGCAAGTTCAAATCTTGCTCGCGCAACCACTCCCATAGAACTCCCGCCAGCGGCTGCAATCAGCAGTTGCTCGGCGGGATTCTTCATTCTGGCCCAGCTCTGGCCGGTGTCAGCGTCACGCAGCAGCGTGATGGAGCCCAGCAGGTCGGCGATGACCTTGCGGGCCTCGCGAACCTCGATGGCGTCGCCGGTCAGCGTCTCCTTCAGGTTCATGATCGACTGGCGGTAGCGCGCCGTCACGTCTGCCACGGTGGTGCCCACCGGCGGCTTGACTTCCATCGTCTCGTGCAGAGCCTTGCGCTCCAGCTCGGCGGCGCGCAGGCGCGTGGCCAGGGCCTCGCTGGCGCCGATGGTGACGATGGCGTCGACGATGCGCTGTATCTCTCGGTCCAGCTCAGCGGAGCGGCGCCGGGCCGCTGCTTGCGCGCGGTCATGGTCGCCGTCAAGCTCTGCCAACAGTGTGCGCACGACGGTCTGCAGCTCGGCCAGAGCGGACGGGCTCAGCAGATCCTCTCTCAGCTCGGCCAGCAGGCGCTGGTCCACATCGGTGCGGCGCCAGGTGACGGCGTTGGGGCAGGCCGTCGGGCCCTTGTCCTTGTGGGCGCTGCATCCGTAGCGGGTGCCGTTGATCGCGATGATCGGGCCGCCGCACGCGTCACAGCGCAGCAGGCCGCCGAACAGGGTGCCGTGGGTGCGATAGCCCGCGTGGCGATGCTGCTGGCGCCTTGCGGGGCGCGTCTGCTCCCACAGCGCCTGTTCGATGATGCGCAGCTCGGGCTGCTCGCGCACCATCCACTCTTCGCGCGGGCGGGCCACCGGCAGGCGCTTGCCGGTGTCGGGGTCTTTCATCCACTGGCGGCGGTTCCACACGACGCGGCCGATGTAGAGCTCATTGTTGAGCAGGCCGTCGCCCATGGTGGCGTTGCCCACCAGCGCGCTCGCGGCCCAGCCATTGCCGCGCGGGCTCGGCACGCCGCGGGCGTTGAGGGTGTGCACGATGCTGCGCAGCGTGGCGCCGGCAGCTACCTGCTCGTAAATCCAGCGCACGTGCTGCGCCTGCTCTTCGTCGATCTCGACCCGGCTCCCGCCTTCCACCGGCACGCTGGTGTAGCCGTAGGTGCGACCGCCGGCGGCCATGCCGCGCTCGAACTGGCCCTGCAGGCCGCGGTGCGTCTTCTTGCGCAGGTCGTCGAGATAGAGCTCGTTCACCAGGCCTCGAGCGATGCGCATCACCTTGCGGCCGGCGGCCTGCGTGTCGTAGCCGTCTGCGGTGCCGATGATCCGGATGCCGCGGTGCTCCAGGCGCTTCACGGTGCGCTCCTGCTCGGCTAGGTCGCGGGTGATCCGGTCGAGGCCTTCGCAGATCAGCACATCGAAGCGATCGGCCAGTGCGTCGGCGAGCAGCGCCTTGCCGCCTTGGCGCAGCGCCACGGGCGTGGCGCCGCTGATGCCTTCGTCGGCATGAACCATCGCGATGGCCCAGCCCTCGCGTGCGGCGCGCTCGCGGCCGGCGCGCAGCTGGTCGGCCACGCTGTTCTGGGACTGGTGGTCAGTGCTGTATCGGGCGTACAGGCAGACTCGCATTGCGCTCCTGAAGGGTCTGATGAACGAGCTGGCGGGCGATGAGCTCGATGAGGCGCGCGCGCGAGGCGGCGCGGTCGGGCGAAGGGTGGATCGTAGGCGCGTAGCGGCCGGTGCTTGCCGCTGGCGGCTCCTCGTCGGCGTTCCGGCGGCTCATAGGGTGCCGTCTTCCGCTCGCGAAGTGGAAAGCGCGTGTGCCGTGTGTCGAGCGTAGGTTGCCACCGCGCGCCAGTAAGCCGCCATCGGTCCTTTGCGTTTGCGCCATGCCTTTTCGGCTTCGATGTTGGCCTGGTCACGCAGGTCGCGCATGACACGCTCGATGCGCCGGCGGTCTTCGGCCGGCAGAGAGGTGAGGGCACGGCCAGCGGGAAGATCGAGCAGAGGGTTGATGTAGCCCATCAGTCCAACTCCCGCGCAAGGATGCGCACGTTCGATGCGCAGAAGCGCTCGACGCGACGGATCAGGCTCATCCAGCCTTCGTCCTGCCAGTGCCGGTGCGTCCATGCCGGGTCTTCCCCCGCCTGCATGGAGCGGTCGAGCTCTTCTTCCTCGTCCACACACATGACGCGCACGCCGCCCGCCGACGGCATGCCGGTGGCGCTGCTCCATTCGTCTACCTCGAAGCACACGCTGCCGCCGCACTCGGGGCAGGCGAATGGTTCGGGCAGGCGATAGTGCTTCCAGCCGATCAGCAGCACGGGCGGCAGGCCGTGCGCGCGGCGCAGGCGTTGGAAGTCGGCCGCGATGGCGGTGCGCGCGCTCTCGGCTTGCTCGTTGATGAAGGCGCCCAGGCGGCGCTGCGCCGCGCTGCACCGACGGTCGACGCTGAACACGGGACGGGCTTTCATTGAAGTTCCCCCTGTGCGTCGCCGGCCGATTCGGCGTGCATGGCCAGGCCATCAGCGTCGGCTTGCAGCTCGATCGCATCGGCCAGCTCGGCGGCGCGTTGGTGCCAGGTGGTCAGCCCAGCACGAGAGGCGGCGAAGAGCGTGATTGCGGCAGTGTCGGTGTCGCCCGCGTCGTACGCGTCAGATGCTCGCTCGATGGCGGCGACGGTTTCGGCCGGCGCGCTGGCCTTGAGGTCGGTGAGGGCTGCGCGTGGTGTCATGCCGTCACCTCTTCCAGGTCGAACAGACTCGGCATGCTCAGCTCGCGCGCCGCGGCTTCGCAGTACATCGCGCCGTCGGCAAAGTAGGTCGGGCTGAGTTCACAGCCGCGGCCGCGGCGCTTGAGCTTCAGGGCGATGTACGGCACGGTCATCAGGCCGCCGAAGGGGTCGTAGACCTCTTCACCTTCCATGGTGAACTGCGTGATGGCCCGCTCGGCGATGTCGAACTGCATCGGGCACAGGTGCATCTCGCGGCCGGCGGCTGACTGGGCGCCGTTGAGGGTGCGCATGCGCGTGATGTCGGTCCACACGTCGTCGCTCCACGACTGCGGCTGCAGCAGCATGAAGCTGGTGGGGAGCATGCCGCGCTCCGACAGCGCCTCGCCGATCTTCACGTCATGCTCGAAGTCGTAGACCTGCGTCAGCGAGTGCTCGCGGAACAACTTGAAGATGACATCGTGCGGCAGGCCTTCGAGCTCTGCCGGCGTCAGCAGCCGATTGCCGCTGGAGCGCATGAAGCCGTGGGCATCGAGCTGCCAGCGCGCGCGGGAGTACTTGGCCTTCGACTTGACGACGGGCACATCGGCATAGCCGCGGGTCGGGTCGGTCGGCGCCTTGCGGAAGAGCAGCAGGTACTCGCTCATGCCGACGCCCTGACGCGACCCGTCCTTGCACTGCTCGCTCCAGCCCAGGCGGTAGGTCTGTGCGTTCTCGCGCACCACGTCGGTGGCGATGGTCTTGCGGCCGATGAAGTGGAAGCCGTGTCGGCGAAAGCGCGCGACGGTGTCGAGGTCGAAGGGGTACTCGGTCTGAAAGCCCAGGCCGGTCATGCCGCCGGGCACCACGCGATTCTTGACATGGATGGCGGCGACCCGTCCCGGCTGCAGCACGCGCAGCAGCTCGGGAATCAGGAAGTCCATCTGCTGGAAGAAGTGGTCGTTGTTGTCGGTGTGGCCGAAGTCGGCGTAGTTGGGCGAGTACTCGTACTGGGTGGAGAACGGAATCGAAGTGAGGATCAGGCCGACGCTGTCGCTGGCCATGCGCCGGGTCTCGAGAACGCAGTCCTCATTGATGAGCGTGTAGCCCTCGCCCATCACCTCGACGCGCTGCACGCCCAGCGCGCGGGTCAGCGTCTGCGCCATCGCGATGCGCGACAGCCCGTATTCCCGGATGATCTCGGCCATTTTTGCCCTCAGCTCTTTGTCTTGTTGCCACTTGCGTTCGAGGTTCCGGCGCACCTCGCGCTCGGCCT
Organism: Xenophilus aerolatus; assembly: GCA_030418545.1. Taxonomy (GTDB): domain Bacteria; phylum Pseudomonadota; class Gammaproteobacteria; order Burkholderiales; family Burkholderiaceae_C; genus Xenophilus. The sequence continues at coordinate 136,161 of QAIB01000010.1, forward strand.
CGGTGTAGATCAGGTCGATGCGCACCTGGTGCTTTTGCAGGAAGCGATGCACGCGGTGGATGGCCTGGATGAAGTCCTTGAACTTGTGCCCGATGCCGAGGAACACCTCCCAGCGGCAATGCCGCTGGAAGTTGCAGCCCGAGCCCAGCATCACGGGCTTACCGGCGAGCTCGGCCACCTCGCCGCGCGCGAAGGCCATCACGGCGGCCTCGCGCTCTTCGAGGTCTTGCGAGCCGTAGACCGACACGACGCCCGGCGCGGCCTGCTCGATCGCCCGGCGTTCGTCTTCGAGGTCGTGCCAGATGATCCGGTGCGCCTCGGGGTCTTCGGCCCGAATCTCCAGCAGCTTGGCGACGCGCTGGTGCAAGCTATCGCGCTTCTCGCGCGCCGCGTCGACGACGCCGATCGCCTGGTGCCGGAACATGCGGGCCTGCCCTGACGCGTCGGCGCCGGCGTCGCTGTGGTCGCTCGGGATCTCGTGCCATCGCACGTCGAGCGGCGGCAGCTCGTAGCCCGCGTCCGAGAAGGACGGGTCGAGGTCCGACGGCCGCTGCACGAAGAGGGCCCAGCTCGCCATCCACAGCCAGAACTCGCGTTCCTTGTGCGGGTGAATGGTCAGCTGGTCGGCCTTCTCGCTGTTGCGCTTGAAGAACCGGGTTTTCGCCTGGCCGACGTCGATGATGTCGAGGAAGGCCGCGTAGGCCAGCAGCTCGATGTACTCATTCGGGCTGGGCGTGGCCGTGGCGGCCAGCCGGTAGGGCACGCCGCCGCTGCGCACCCGCTGGTGCATGCTGCGCCGATCGTCGCCGGCGAACATAGCCATGAACTCCCGGAAGGTCTTGCTGCCGCCGAAGCCGCGCAGGCAGTCGGCCTCATCGAGGCTCACCACGATGAAGGCATTCGGATCGAGCTTGCCCTCGCGCACCGTTTCGTAGTTGGTGAGGTAGATGCCCGCGGGGTCGTCGCACTCGGCCATCGAGCGGATGAATTTCAGGCGTGGCACGCGCTCGGGGTGATCGGCCTGCCATTCGCGCAGCTGCTCGCGCTGGGCGTCGGTGAAGGCCGGGTCGTCGCCCGTGGCCAGTTTGTGCGCGTCCTGCATGAACTCCATGCGCACGCCCAGCGGCAGCACGATGAGGCCCATCCCGCCGGCGAGGTTGCACACGATGCGGACGAACTCGATCTGGTCGAAGGTCTTGCCCAGGCCGAAGGCCTTGAAGATCGCGCGCCGGCCGCCGGCGACAGCCCAGCGCACGGTGCAGCGCTGGAAAGGCGCGAGCAGCGGGTTGATGTCGTCGTCTGCGATCTCGAAGCCGATCGACGGCGCGAGCTGCACCTTGGACTGCAGGAACTCGGTGTAGTCGGTCATGCAGCACCCGCCACCGTCATGGCCACAGCCACATTGCGCACCCAGATGGGCGTGCTGCCGAGGGTGAAGGTCTCGCCGCTCCACGCCAGCATCAGCGTGCGCGCCATTTCCTCGGCAATGGCGGTGGCGGCTGCGGGCGGCACCGCGTTGCCGATGCGCTCGCGCCATGCCTGATCGCTCAGACCGTCGAGTTCGAGCTGTTCCTCGGGGTCGACCAGCGACTGCAGGGCGGCGAGCTCCAGCGTGGTGAAGGGCCGATGCCAGGTGCCGTCGAGTGCGCGGATGCGGCAGACCAGCTTGTCCGCCGGCGCGGGCATCGGGCGAGGGTCGGCGACGCTCCAGCGGCCGTTGTCGTGGGCCGCGGAGCCGCTCACGGCGCCGCTCTGGCCGTCCCACGCCACCACGCCGTAGTGGCCGCCGGTGAGGTAGGCGTCGCCGGCGTTGCGCTGCATGCCGGGGCGTGGGTCCGCGACCGCGTACGAACCTTCGCCCGAGGTGCTGCCGCCGATGACCGTGCGGCCGGGCGTGTCCCACGCGGCGCAGTGGTACTTCCCGAAGAGGCGGTCGGCCTGCGGGCCGCGCGGATCGGCGACGGCCTGGCCGGTGCCGTGCGCGCTGGTGACGGCCATCGAGGCTTTGGCCCACTCGACGATGCGGAACTCGTTCGAGTGCTTCGCAGGACCGGCGTGGCGAGGATCGGCCACGCTGTACGCGCCCTGCATCGGACTCTGCTGGCCGGCAATGGCGCCGGTCGTGTCGGTCCAACGCCGCACGCCGGCGGCCTGCCCGTCGTTCCACTTGCTCGACTGGTCGAAGCGCGGGTCGGCGATCGAGAAGGAGCCGTTCTGCGGGCGGCTGGCGCCGGCGACGACGCCGGAAGCCTCGTTCCAGTCGCGCACGCCGAGCGCGCCGTTGTGCATGTCGGGCACGATGAGGTAGTCGCGCAGGACGCCGTCCTCGACTTCGAGCCGGTTCAAGCTGCGCCAGTCGCTGCCGGCCTCGACGAAGGCGAGGCGAACCCAGGTCTTCCACTGCAGGGCGGGCACGCGGTGCATGGGGCCGGCACGCAGGTCGCCGGGAAGCAGCATGCGGTCGAGCACGTCACCCACGGCGCGCAGCTGGCGCTTGGCCGGCTCGTAGAGGAAGGGCGGCACCTTGGCGATGTGGCGCGCCACCAGCAGGAAGCGTTTGCGGCTCTGCGCCAGGCCGGCGAGCTCTCCGCAGTCGTGGGTCGTTTCGGCCACGGCGTAGCCGTAGGCGCGCAGCAGGTCGCCGATCTGGTCGAGCAGGTGCCGGCCGCGGGTGGCGATACGCGGCACGTTCTCGAAGAGCAGCATCTCGACCGGGTCGTCTTTGTAGGCTTCGAGCAGCAGCCAGATGCCGCGCAGCGTGAGGCGGTTGAGCGCCTGGTACTTGTCGGTCTTGCTCTTGCCTTCGGACAGCAGGCCGCTGAAGCCCTTGCACGGCGCCGACAGGAACACGATGTGCGGCCGCTCGTGGTGGAACGCGGCATGGATGTCCGCCGGTGTGGCCTCGGCCCACGTGGCCGGCGGCTCGGCGCCGTGAAACGACGTGTACTGGCTGCGGTCGAACATGTCGAGCACGGTGCCGGCGACGCCTGCCGCGCGGGTGAAGTCGCGGATCGCTGCCGCGTCGCTGTCGACGCCGCCGACGCAGCGGAAGCGCGCGCGCTGCGTACCGAGGGCGGGCCGTGCGGCGTTGAAGCCCTTGGCGCCGCCGCCCAGCCCGCAGAACAGATGGCCGTGCCGGATCTCGATGGTGGTGGGCATCAGCATGCTGCCTTGCCCTCCACGCTCCGGTCGTGTTCGATGGCCTTGTCAGGGTCAGCAGTGCGCCAGTCCGGCCAAACGCGGCGTTCGTTCTTGGCCTGCTTGGCGACTATGGCCTCGATGATCTGGTTCGGCCGCGCGCCCGTGCGCCACGCGCCGTCGAGTGCGAGGATGACGACATCGATCCATTCGGAGAGGTCCGCCGGCGCGGCCTCTACCTCGATCAGCTCTTTGCGGATGTGATCGCAGACGCCCTTGGTGCGGCGGCCTGGGCCGAAGGTGCGTGCGCTGAACGCCGCTTGCCGGGCCAGGTGAGCGGCGAAGTCGAACCCAGGCACCTCCAACTCTTCAAGCAGGTCGGCCAAGTCGCCGCTGTTCACGCAGACGTGCATGTCGCGGCCGGTGGTGCCGAGCGCGGCGTCGCGCATCTGTTGCGCGAGCTCGCGCAGCCGTTCGGGGGAGAGGGTGCTCATTGGGGCAGTCCTTGGGGCGGGTTGGAATAGAGCTCGGCACCGGACACGTCGGAGAGACGCGCGTCGCCGTTGCGGATGCGCGAAGCCAGCCAGTCGGCGCTCTCGATGAGCGTGGCGCCGATGGCGGGGTGGGCGATGAGAAGGTCTTTGGCCTCGGTCGCGGCGCCGCACAGCACGGGCGCCTGGGCGGCTTGCCACGCGCCTTGCTCGCTCATCTGCAGCACGGTGCGCAGGGCGGCGTGCTGCCGCTTGAGCTGCACCAGCGGGCCGACCATGCCGAGCTGCGCGGCGATCTCGGCACCGATGCCCAGCATCCATCCCAGGTGCGCCAGCAGCTCGCGCTCGGGCTCGCCGTCGGCCGCCATGTAGATGGCGATGCTGATGGTGGTCATGTGCTCGGCCATGCGCTTCTTGGCGATGGCAGTCGCCACGGGGTGGGCATGCGCGAGCTGGGTGCGGCGCGCGTGCTGGCGCGCCCGCTTCGGGGCGGTGGTGGCCTTCAAAGCGTGCGCTCCAGTGCAGCGACGCATTCGAGCGTCGACTCGACCAGCTGCTGCAGGCTTCCGTCGTTGACGATGTCCGCGTCGGCCGTGATGCGGTGGTGCTGCTCGCTGGTGTGGCCGGCGGTGTCGGCCGCCAGCGGCGCGCGATCGGGGCGGTGCACGCGCACGACCTTCGCGCCCATCCGGCGCAGCACCGTCTCTTCCACCGGGTCGCGCAGGTCCGAGACGACGATGCGACTCCAGCCGGTGCCGACCTGGCGGACGATCCAGCGGTCGACGATGCGGGCGTAGTAGTCGGGATCGAAGCGGCGTTGATACGTGGCCCAGCGCTGCAGCACCCATCGCGGGCTGCGAGGCTCGTGCAGGCTGTCGCCGCAGTCGACGCACCAATGCAGGAAGCCGGGCACGTTGCACATGCCTGCTGCCAAGCTTGGGCGGGCCAGTTCTTTCGTGGCCCGATCGGTGAGGTTGCGCACGTCGACGCGCCAAGCCTCCGACACCTCGCGGCGCAGCGCATCAGCGAACGCGATCGCGCCGAAGCCGTGCTCCGGCGCGAGGATGCCGGCGATGGTGTCCTTGCCTACGTCGGTGTGGCCGGTGAGGGCGAGGATGAGGGGGCGCGGACCGGGCCGGGTCAGGAACTGCTCGGCGAACGCACTGCGCAGCGTCTCGGTCTTGCCGAACCGACGCGCGTTCATGGTGATGTGGGTGAGGGTCATGGGCTCTCGGTGGGTGGTCAGTCGTCGTCGCGCTCGCCTGCGGCGGCGCGCTTGAGGTCGAGAAAGGGCAGCGGGCGGCGCTGGCGCCGGGGTGCTTGCCAGCCGGGCGCGGCCGCGGGGCGCCGAGCTGGCGTGCCGGCGGCCGTGGGGTGCATCGCCGCTACGCGCACGAGGCGCCTGCGCACGGGGTCTTGCATGACCGTCTCGAACGCGTCCAGCCAGCGGAAGCGCCGCGCCATGCGGGCGCAGGCCTCGCGCAGCTGCTGCTCGGTGGGCTCAGTCGGACGGGGCATGCAGCGTCTCGGGTCAGGCGTGCCAGGCCGGCACGTCGAGGAATCGCGCTTCCGGGCCGCAGCTTCCGAGCGACGACCGGGCGCGCTCGATCGGCTCGGGTGCTGCGGCAGGGCGTGCGCACTGCCGCTGCCCGGCGCGCGTGGCGCCGTGCTCGCACAGGTCGCACGCGCGGAAGCGCTGGACGACGGCGGCAGCGGCGGGCGCGGCGGCGGACAACCAGCGGGGAGCGTGGGCTCGGTCTGCCATATGTCAGCCCTTGCTGGCCGCCGTGGGCGCGGCGGGTGCCGTGGGTTCGGCGAAGTGGGGGGACTGCGCGCGCAAGCCGGCCAGCAGCAGCACCGCGGCGACGATGGCGACGAAGACCACCAAGCCGCGGCGGGGCGTGGTGCCCTGCGCGCCGACCGTGGCGCGCGTGCGCTGCGCCAGCGTGTCGTGGTTTGCGCGCAGGCGCCCGAGGACGCTCTCGCGCGGCAGTTCCGGGTCGGCTCGCAGGGGCGCGTAGCTGGTGCTGACCCACTCGTCGCGCTCGTGCGGGTAGAGGTCGGGGCGGCTCACGACGGTGCACCTTCGGACTTGCTGAGCTCTTCGCGGAGCCGCGCGGCCTCCCGCAGCGTGGCACTGATGAGCTCCCCGCATGCGTAGAGACGTTCCTTCGCGGAGCACGCGGTCGCCAGTCGCGTGCAAGCGTCGTCGATGGTGGGCAACGCCCGCCCCGGCGGCCGAGGCGGCGAAGGTGGGGCGCTCACGACAGAGCTCCGATGACGTTCAGCACGACCAACGCGATCAGGCCAGCAGCGCATCCGGCCAGGGTGAGAACGTCGGCGCGGGTGTTGGCATCGGCCTTGGCCTGACGGCGGGCACGCACGGCCTCGATCGCCAGGATGTCGTGGTGGTTGAGCCGGTGGGCGGTCATGCGGCCCTCCGCTGCACTGCGTCGATGCAGACGACGGTGGGGCCGACGAAGAGGTCGGGCTGCTGGGCGGGCGCCGTGGCCACGGCGCGGACTTTGCGGCGCGAGCTGGCGGACCGGGCGGCCTGGGCGGCGAGCTGCGCCTGCACGCGCTCGATCGTGGCCCGCACGTCGGTCGCGCAGGCGGGCAGGTAGGGCGCCGGGATGCGCACCTTGTGCGCCATCGGCGGCTGGAAGGGCGCGTGCTGTTGCACGAGCGCGAGGGGACGAGGGGCGTTGCGTGACATGCGCTGTTGCTCCGGTGGTGGTGGTTCAGTGGCCCGCCGCGCGCAGCCGCGCCGCGCCGGCTTTGACGCGGGCTGCGAAGGCGGCGAACTCGGGGGGTCGGGGGTCGGTGGGCACGCGGCCGGGCACGTCGGCCGGCACCGGTGCTGCGGCGGGTGCGAAGGCGCCCGGGTTCAGGCGTGCGAGGGCTTCGCGCTCGCGCTGCCAGCGCGCGTCGGCCTCGCGGATCTGCTGCGCGGCCACGGCGATGCCCGGATCGAAGGTGCCGGCGTTCGGAGCGGGGGCGCGGCGGTGCCGCAGCGGGCCTTCGTCATCGTCTCGGTCGGTGTCGTCATCCCATCCGAGGTGCCGTTTCGTGGTCTTGAAGGGCTCCGGCGGCAGGATGAGGGCGGAATCGTGGTCATTCGGCCAGGGGTTGTCGCCGTGCATGAGCTGGCGCAGCGGCTCACGGGTGAGCCGGGCCGTACAGTTATTGAAACGAGTCCAAGGGCGGCCCAGCGCTGCGCGCTGCGCCTTGTCCTGCTCGGCTTCGCCTGCGCAGGGCTTCCATGCCTGGCGGCGGCTGATGAGCCATTTCCCGCTGCGTGTCTCGACGCCGACGGTGACTTTCTTGGTGATGGTTTCGCCGAAGCCGTTTTTGCTGCACTCGGTGGCACGCACGGCGGTGCGCAGCGCCCACTCGCGGCGCTTCTTGCACATCCCGCCCTGCGCGCGCACGTAGCGCTCCCACGAGGCCTGGATACCACCGACCTTGTGCACCGCGAACCACGCGGCGACGGCGGGCCGCTCGCCGAACTGCAGCCGGATCTGCTCGAACTCTTCGGACGTCTTGTGCCGGAAGCGCTGGCGCAGCGTCTCGGTGCTGCCGTCGAGGGTGCGACGGATGGCGTCGATCTGGTCCTGCGTGACGCGGCGCATCTCGCGCCACACCGTCACGCTCGGCTGGCCGATCGCCTGGAACTGGCGGATGCCCCAGGTGCTGGCCCAGGCATCGACGCGTTGCCAGCCCTTGAACTCGCGCGTGTCCATGACGTGCTCGAAGCCGTCGACGGTGTCGGTGTGCTGGCCGACGCCTGCGTCGCCGCCGTCCTCGGCGCCGATGTTCTTGGCCACGTACTTGGCCACATAGCCCGCGGCGCCGCCGCGAGTCATGGCGATGAACTTGCAGCGGTTGCGCACGGCACCGGGTTCGTCGCCGGCGTCGCTCAGCCAGTACCCGCTGATGATCTGCTGTGCCAGCTTGGCCTGCTCGGCGGAGGTGAACCACAGCAGCGCATGCCAGTGCGGGCATCCGTCGTGGTGCGGCTCGGCCACGCGGAAGCCGTAGCCCTGCACGCCCTTGCGGGCCATCTTGGCGCGGGCCTTGGCCCACATGCCGCACAGCCACTTCTGCGCGTCGCGCGGCGAGTCGCCCTCGAACTTGTTGTTCTTCGTGGGCCTGGCCCAGCGCGACCGGCCGCCCGACAGCACCGCGTGGTAGCGGCTCGGGCAGGTCAGCGTCAGGAACACGCCGTGGTGGCCCTGCGCGTCGGCGTACTCCTCGCAACCTCGGATGCGCGTCATCAGCTCGCCGCGGCGGATGTCGCGGTTGCTGGGCGACACCGCGGCCAGCTCGGCCAGGCTGTAGACCTGGCCGGCTTCGTTGCGCATCTTCGTCTTCTTGAGCAGCGCGGCGTTGCGCTGGTTCTGGTCGACGCGGCGGCGGCAGGCTTCGTCGCTGGCGTAGCCGCCATTGCGGTGGTGCACCACGCCCAGCTTGATGGCCGCATGCTCCACGGTGCGCGCCACCTTGCGGCGCAGGGCCCGGCGCCACCATTGTTCGGTGACGGCGCGGGCGACCAGGCCATCCGACGTGAGGGCGTTGGGCACCTCGACGCCGATGCGCTCGCAGTAGTCGAGCACGGTGTCGAGGCGATCCTGCCGGCTCATCGGCATCGAGTGGCCGTTGAGCAGGTCGTCGACCGTGTCCGCGCAGCGCTTGGCGCGCGCGCAGACCTCGTGATCGTCCACCGCCCAGTGCAGGATGTCCTTGTGCGCGTGCTCGAAGTCGCGCATCGCGTCCACGCGGGCCAGATTCCAGCTCAGCCAGTCGCCGCCGACGGCCCGCACGGTGGGCTTGGGCGGCATGATGATGTCGAGGGCCGGCACCCACTGCGGCGGTACCGTGCCGCGCAGCCGTGCGTCCATCAGCCGAGCCACCTGGGCGACGTGCTGTGCCATTGGCAGGTTGGAACGCTGCCGCATCCAGAAGACCGGATCGGGCTTGCTGTGCTGTGCGGTGACGAAACGCATGGTGGCGGCGCCTACAAGGTCAGCGCGTCGAGCGCGTCGAGGGCGCGCAGCCACGCCCGCAAGATGGCGCGCACGGCGACGCGGTCGCCGTCGGGGTATTCGCGCCACCGGCGCTGCAGCGCGCCGTCGGGGTCGTCGAGCCCTGCCTGCGTGAGCAGGTAGAAGCGCAACATGAGCGGCAGGCCACTCCACTCGACTTCTTCGTGAAGCTCGCCGCGCGGCCTGCCGGCAGCGCTCGAGAACTCGTCGCGCAACTCGGCGAGGCGAACCTTGTGGCCGGCGTAGAACGGATTGGGCTGTCCATCGGGGATGCGCGGGGGCGGTCGAGGTGGGCCGTGGTGCTCTTCGTGCTCGGGCTCAGCCTTCATGCGGCTGCGAGGCGCGCGCGGCTGGGGCGGTCGTGGCCGTGCCCCTGCTCAGCGGCGTGCCGGTGTCCGTGGCCGGGTGGCGGCCGGCAGTGGCGGCGGTGATGTGGCCGGCCTCGATCGCGTCGAGCACCCACTGGCGCATGCAGGTCGTTTCGACGGCGCGGTGGCCGTGCATGAAGACGATGCGGTCGCGCACGATCTGCGAGCCGTCGGCGTCGACGTGGACCACCCGCCAGCCGGCCGCGAGCAACGCCGCCGCCACGGCGTTTTGGGTCTTCGGGGTCCGCCAGTCGGAAAAGGTGTCCGATGGCGCGAGCTGCACGGCGTGGACGCTGCGGCCTTCCGCGCTGTAGCGATGGCTCGCGTAGCTCTGGCGCACGTACTGGATGTCGATGTACGCGCCTTCGGCCTGAGCCGCCTGCACGATGGGGTCGAGTGCGGCGAGCTTGTCAGCGACGCGCCGGATGTCGGCCAGCCGGGCCGCGTGGCGTTGGTGCTCTTCAAGCAGCACCCGGTCGAGCAGCGGCAGGCGCTGGGCCTGTTCGCGCGTGATCTGCGGCACCTTGGGCACGTCGATTCGGCGCGGGAGCTTCTCGGTGTAGCGGCGGGCGGTGTGGGACATGACGGCGGTTTCCAAAGGCGTAGGCGTGAGTCGGGCCGCACGCCCTGAAAAGGGCGCGTGGCAGTGGGTTGGGCAGGGGGGCGCCGGAGGGCGCGGTGGGCGTCAGCCCGGCGGGGCGGCGGGCGTGGCGCTGGTGTGTCGGCTGCTGCTCGCGCCCCAGTCGTTGGTGGGCACGTGCAGGCTGGCCAGGTGGGCGGCTTCTTCGTCCGCTAGGTTGTTGTCGTCGCTCAGCTGAAGCGCGAGCTGGCCGCGACGGATGTGGCGCGACAGCGGCAGCGAAACGTCTGCCGCGGGGATGCTCGACAGCACCAGCACGCGCGCGAATTCCAGCGTCGCGACGCCCACGAAGCCGCACTTCCAATTGCGGCAGCGGTAGGTGATTTCGCGCATGGTCTTGCTCAGGGCGCGGCTGTCGCAGGCCACACACCGGGTGCCGCAGTGCGGGCACTCGATGGTGATGCGCATGTAGCGGTTGTTCGCGTCGGCCTGCTCGGCCAGCGCTTCGGGGGCGGCGTTCATTGCTGCTTGCCTCCCGAGGTGGCGAGGCGCGGGCCGCGGCGGCGGCCGGTGACCATGTCCATGTCCTTGCGCAGTCGAACTTTCGTCAGCCATGTGACCGCCTGGGCGATGCTGGTCAGGCCCTGCGCGCGACGCACCCGGTCGAGCATGGCGTGCTCGGCGTCGGTGAGGGTGATGTGGTGATCCGGCATCTTTTCGGCAGACGTTCGGCGGGGTGTTGACTGGCTCCGGGCCGCTTGTTTGGCGGCTCGCTTTACGCCGCTGCGCGGGGCAGACTGCCGTCCTGCAGCGACTCGCGGCTCACGCCCAGCAGCTCTTCGGCTTGGCGCAGCGCCAGGTCGCGGATGAGCGTGGTGGGCTGCTCACCCAGGTACTCGGCCATGGCCTTGAGCAGCTTCTCTTCGTATCCGTCGAACCGCACGGTGAGACGCTTGTTGCGGATGCGCTTGGGATCGGGGTACATCGTCGAAAGTCCTTCGGGCAAAGGAGGGTGGGATGAGTTCAGGCGGTTGCGGCAGCGGCCAGGAAGACAGTGCGCGCGGCTTCCTGGGGATTGGTCGCCGGGCCAAAGACGCGTTGCAAGTGGCCCTTCAAGACGTAGACCGCTTCTGCGTCCGGCCCGGCCGAAGCGGCCTGGCAAGAACAGTTGCTGGTGGGTGTCTGGCGGGCGCCGGTGAGCAGGTACAGCACGTCGACGCCGTGGGTTGCTATCGCCTGCAGGTACTTGGCGTCAGGCGAGCGCGTGCCCTTCTCGTAGCTCAGTTGGGCGTAGTTCGTGAGTGCCGCGAGTCCAGCGAACTCGGTTTGGTTCATCCGCAGACGCTTTCTCTCCTCGCGGAGTCGAGCGCCGAAATGCGCCTCTGGGGAGTTGGTCTGTACCATCGCCGTGCTATTTACTGTGTGTGCGGCGCAATTTATCACTCAATTGAGTGAATGCGCAAGAAGTTTTATCCGAATGAGTGATTTTGCGGCGCGGCTTCGTGAAGAACGCAAGCGGCTCGGCTTGTCGCAAGGCGAGCTCGCGGCCGCCGGCGGCGTGCAGCTGAATGCGCAGTCGAACTACGAAACTGGCAAGCGATCTCCCGACGCTGAGTACCTTGAGGCGATCGCGATGCACGGCGTCGATGTGGCTTACGTGCTCACCGGGCACCGCATGCTGATGCCGCCTGGATCTGTCGTCGTCGAGCATGCTGCTCCGGTTGCGACAGACCACTACCGGCCGAAGCCGAGGGCAGCGGCGCACGTTGCCGACAAGGCGCGGAGCGTCGGAAAGGGAACTGTGCAACGCGAGGTCACGCCCGAAGAGGCGGCCTTGCTCGACAACTACAAGGCGGCCGACGAACAGGGGCGCGCCGCAGCGCGAAGCGTTCTTGATGCGCTCGCGAAACAGAAAGCCGCGTAGCTTCGGGATCTGGTGGCCGTGGCTCAGTACGGCATGGACTGCGCTGAAAGCTTGGCGCGCGAGTCAACGGGATGAGGGGCCGCAGCTGCTGGCCAAAGTCGCCAAAGTGGCGGCGAGTGTGATGGGGAGACTCTAGGAGGGGTCGATGTTTGGGACTGTGATCGGTTGGGCGCTGGTGGTGGCCAGCGGGCTCCTGTTCGTGACCGCAATGGCGGCCTTCGTTCATCCGCCGTGGTTTCGCGATCCGAAGACGGGGAAAGTTCCCCCTCGTTGGAAACTCCTGCTCACCGCATGGATTGCGCCCGTATTCCCGGCTGCGCTTGGTCTGGCATTGCTGCTCTGAGTGCGTACATGCTCGGTGCTGTGTTTGTGGCCGTGTGCCTCACGGTAGGCGTGTCGGATGGCGACACGATCAAGGCCCGCTGCGGCGACCCAGGCGCGTATGAAGAGGTGAAGGTGCGCATCGGTGGCATCGATGCGCCCGAGAAGCGACAGCCGTTCGGTCAGCGCGCCAAGGAGGCGATGTCGGACCTGGTCTACATGAAGTCGGTCAAGCTGGAATGCTCCAAGCTCGATCGGTATGGGCGGCATGTCTGCACTGTGAGCACGGCCGCCGATGGCGATGTTGGCCTTGCGATGGTGCGGGTGGGGTTGGCGTGGTGGTACAGGGACTATGCGCGCGAGCAGACGGCGGCTGCGCGGGGGCTGTACGAGCGCGCTGAGGCCCAGGCCAGCGGCGCGAAGCGCGGGCTGTGGGCGGAGGCTGATGCGCAGGCGCCGTGGGAGTGGCGACGCGCCAGCAGGGCAACAACATCGGAGTGAAGGAGAAGAGTTGAGATGAGCAAAGAGGTTTCGGTCAATCTGTTTGACGTTGAGTGGAGCGAGGACCGCTTCCAGCAGCTCAGCGTCACGTTAGACGAGTACGCGGCGCTCCCCCTGAACGAGCGGTGGCGCGACGACATCCGGCTAGAGCGGGTTGAGCTCCATCAGTCCCAGGGCCAGAACGTCTACCTGCTCGATTTCAGCAAGCGGCGGGACGTGGGCCCCGGCAGGCTCGGCCACGTCGCGCCGATCGCCGCGATTCGCCTTGCCCAAGACGAAGACTTCGGAGAAGAGACGGCGGCGATGTATGTGCCTGCGCGCCGTTGGCTGCTTGTGTTGCACAACCAGTCTGGCGTTGGGCCCAGTCGAATGATGTCCTACTTCAACGCCCTAGACCCTGGCGTCGCCAATCGGCACTTCGACTATGCAGCCCGCCCACGACTGGACCCCGGCGCGCAGCAACGCTTTGGCGGGATGCGAGCGATTTCTACAGTTTCGGTGACGGCTACGCTAGATGCACTGGCAGCTGCTCAGGCAGGTACGGGAACATCGCTGGCTGAGGCGACCCGCTCTGTTGGCGCGAAGCGTGTCAAGGTCGAGCTTCTGGCCAATGAAGCCTACGGGCGCGGCGACAGACTGGCCAACGGTCCTACGCGGAATTTCATTCGAGGCCTCTTGCGACAAGACCCCGCGGAGGTCACACATCTAGAAGTGAAAGGCGAAGTCGATGGGCGAGACCAGCTGATCGACCTGATTGAGCATAAGGTCAGAAGGAAGTACTCTGCAAACGAGTTGGTTGTGGTTCATCATCGATACACCTTGGAGTCAAGATGGAATCTACTGCTCCGCACGCATCGTCACTGGCTCGCCAATCTTTAGCTCTTATGCCCACGCGCCTGCAGATCGAACGATGGGCGCCCACCTTCGTGGGCGCTGCGGTCGCTGTCGGCTGGTGGTTTGCCGATGGGAACATCGGGCAGCACTATGCCAAGGAGCTGATGGCAGCGCTTCTCTCCGCAGCTGCGATTTCTGCTGGGTTCCTCACGACCGCACTTTCGATTCTGCTGCCACTTGCGGCTGCGCCTCTAGGTAAGCGGCTCAAACGAAGCGGGTATTTGCCGCACCTGTTCAGCTATCTGCGTTGGGCGTTGTACAGCTGCTTGGCACTCTCCGGAGCGTGCGTGGTTGCATTCTTTTTTGTGCCGGAGTCCGGGGCGCTCCCGAGGATGGTGTCCACGACCATCATTTTCCTTTCTGCGTTCGCCGCAGCGGCGCTGGTTCGCATCGCGGAGGTGCTCATCAACCTTTTCGAGCTGGCGAGTGTCCCGGAAGACTTGGACGGCTAGATCGCGTCGGACGATCCTTTTCCTGAGTCCAAAGCCCGCATCGCCGGGCTTTTTTCATGCGCGATTGGCAAGCTACTCGTCGCTGCCCGCGCCCTCTTGCCCTTCGACGCCCTCGGCCTGTTCAGTCTCGAGCGTGAGCTGACTGGTGTACCCGCCGCTCGCGTCGAGGGAGTGCCGCACGCGGGCGACAATCCACCGCGTCTCATCGATGCGGTCCTTGAAGCCCGCTACGCGCGCGGGGCGCTGGGGCATGGCGTCCTGCCGGCCGTAGGCGAGGATGATCTCGAAGTCGAAGATGCCGCGCTGGATGCGCATCCACTCGGCGCGCGCGGCGGCCAGGGCGTCGGCCTCGCTGGCGTAGGTGGTGCGCAGTTCCTTCGCGCGGCCGCTGATGCCGGCGAGGACCGACGAGCGGTGCCCGGTCTTGATGTTGTTGAACCACGCCTTCACGCCCGAATACGCATCGCGGTCGGCGCGGCTCCAGCGGTGCTGGTCGCCATCGGTGCGGGTGATCAGCAGCACCGGCAGGGCCTTGCCACTGGCGGTGCGCGCAGCGCGGGCCTGGCTGAACAGGAGCTTGCCGTTCTTCACGGTGCACAGGCAGTCGAAGGTCTTGGCCAGGCGGCGCAGGAAGGACGCGTCGGACTCGCTCAGCTGGTCGGCGTGCTTGACCTTGCGGCCGGCCACTTCCTTGGCCACCGTCGCTTCGAGGTCGTTGCGCTTGGCCACGCTGGTGACGATGGCGCCGACAGTGGTGTCGTGCCAGGACTCGTCGCGCAGGCCGCGCAGGCTGTCGATGAGGTCGGCCGCCCGCGCGCGAATGGTGATCTGGTCGGGCGTTCCGGAGTGCTCCACGGCCTGCACGGTGTACTTGCCCTTGTCGATCATCCCGACGGGGAAGCCTAGTTCCTCGCTGCCGATCTGGCGGTAGGGCGCGGCCATGGGCTCGGCGCGCCAGCCGATGGCCACCTCGATCGTGTCGCCGGTGTCGGGCAGCTGCACGGCGCCGTCGTGGTCGCTGACCACGAGCTCCAGCTCATCGGAGTCGTTCGCCCGGTCTTCGGTGATGTGCAGGCTGACGAAGCGCGGGCGGATGCGATTGGACACGTTCGCGCCGTTGACGGTGATTCGCCAGATGGGCGTGAGGTGCGCCGCCACGCGGCCGCGGCCGATGACGCCGGCGCGCTCTTCGACCTTGGGCAGGCTGCCGGCGATGGTGTCGGTGTCGGACATGCGGGCCTACACCCCGGACACGCCGAGCGATTCGCCCAGGCTGTTGGCGGCGTCCTGCAGCAGCGCCCCGAGGTCGCCCATGCTGTCGGCGAGCATCTGGTCGGCGGCTTCCTGCGCGTCCTGATCGACGCGCTTGAGCGTGACCGTGAACTCGATCCGCCGCGCCTCGCCGTTGGGGTAGAAGAGGCTGCGCGTCTCCTGCAGCTCGGTGATGACGAAGGCGCCGTAGATGGTGCCGGTGCCCTCCACCAGCACCCAGGCCGCGCCCTGGTCGGCCATGAGGCGCAGCACCGACAGGCTGACAGGCTGGCCCGCGAACTCGGGGAGCACCACGCCCGTGAGCGTGATGATGTCGTCGCCCGGCCCCAAGTACTGCGAGGCCGGCCGGGCGCCGACGAGCTGCTGATCGGCGTGGCGCCAGCTGCTGCGGCGCTGGAGTTCCTGATAACTCAGGGTGTCGAGCTGGAAGACGAAGAGGCCGAGGCAGAGCATGGCGGGTCAGTTGTCGTAGTCCATGAACGCGCCGCGGGCCCGGGCGCGCTTGGCGGCGTCGCGGCGGTCGAGCTCGGCGCCCACGGCGCGGGCGAAGTCCTGCGCATCGGCACCGGCCGGTGCGTTGATGTGGATGGTGATGGTGTCGCCCTGTATCACCACGCCGGCACCGGCGCCGCCGGCCGGTGACGACAGTGGCGGGCGGGTGTCGAAGCTGGCAGCCATGGCGGGCATGCCGACGGCTGTGGCGCCGGCCATGCCGAGCGCTGCGGCGCGCAGCATGGGGCGGGTGCGATCGATGCCGAGCGCGGCGCCCTCGACGATGAAGCCGCCGGCTTCCATGAACACGCGCGACGGGGACTTGATGCCGAGCTTTTCCTTGAACCAGCCGATGGTGGCGTTGGCGGCGCCCTCGATGGCGGTCTGCACGAAGCTCAGCCCGCTCATGATGCCGCTGGCCACGCCTTGGATGATGGCCATGCCGAAGGTGGTGAACTTGCTCGGCAGCTCGATGCCGAACCAGCTGAGGACGCCGGCGAAGGCCTGGTAGAACAGGCCCAGCGGGGACCAGTTGATGATGGCCTGCGAGATGGTCGACACCACGCCCATGAACGAGCCGCCGAGCTGGTCCCAGATGGTCTTGAGGCCGCCGACGATGCCTTCCCAGTTGCGATAGATGAGGAAGGCCGCGCCGGCCAGCAGCGCGATGGCGATGCCCAGCGGGTTGGCCAGCAGCATGAGGCCCATGCGGCCCACGGCCATCCCCACGCTCAGGAAGGCCGAGCCGAGCCGGCCGAGCAGGCCGATGCCACCCGACAGCAGCGGGCCGAAGCGGATCATCTGCAGGCCGAACAGGCCCAGGCCGTACCGCACGACGGCGAAGGGGCCGAGCAGAGCGGCGGCGCCCAGGCTGAGCGCTCCGAAGCCGACGGCGAGCAGGCCGACCCACAGGACGGCCTTGCCGAGGAAGGCAGCGAGGGCGGGGTTCTCACGTGCAAACTCGGTGACGCGCTGCAGCGCGCTGGAAGCGGTGTTCATCAGGCTGATGTACGTGGGCAGCAGTGCCTTCCCGGCTTCGCGCATGGTGTCGTGGAAGCGGGCCATCGCCTCGACTTCCTGGCCGCTTACGGTGCTGCGCGCACGGGAGTCGAGTTCGTCGATTCCGAAGGCGCCTGCATTCAGCCCAGCGTTCTTTCGAATCTGGTCTCGCATCATGAACATCTGCGAGAACAGGCTCGACGCGGTGCGGTTGCTGAAGATGCTCCCGATCGCGTCGTTCACCTGGTCGGTAGTGGTGAGGCCCTTCGCGGCGAGCGCCGGCAACAGGATCTTCTCCATCCACTCGAATTGGTTGGTGCGAAAGAGATCCGCGCCCTTCAAGGCGCCCGGGTCGAGGAACGACACCTGTCCCGCCTTGTCGTGCTTGACCTTCGACTCGTCGCCGATGAGCCCGAACTTCTGCAGGTTCGCTGCGGCGCGCTTCGTCGTGCGGCCCTGATACAGGTTCTGGTAGGCGGACATGGTCGCGACGCCGGCGCTCGCGCCGCCCATGATCTGCACGATGGGCTCAAGCTGGTAGTACATGGCCTCGCTCGACAGCGACTTCGCGGCAATGCCGCCGCGCTTGATGAAGTCGAGCCATTGCGTCGAGTCGACGCGGCCGCCGGTGGCCGTGATGACTCGCTGCACCATGTCGGCCTGCTTAGTGAAGTCTTCCTTGCTGTTGAGCCCGTTGCGCGCCTCGATGACCTTGAGCATGTCCATGAACTTGCGTTCGTTCTCGGTGCCCTGCTCTTCACCGAACATCGCCTTGTTGGCGAACTTCATCTTGGCCAGCGTGGGCATCACCATCTCGGCGTGGTGCACGTCGGCAAAGGCGGTGGTCGCGTCCAGCATCAGCCCGAGGTTGTCGTTCACGCTGGTGCCGAAGGTCTTCATCCGCTTCGCGTACTCGATCGCCTTGTCGGACTCGGCTTTGCCCAGGCCCAGCGACTCGATGCGCGCCGTCGTGGTCTCGTACTCGCGCACCTGGTGCAGCGGCTCGGTGACGGCGCGGCGGATGCCGTAGGCGGTGCCCAGGCCTGCCGCCCCGCCCATCGCCAGGTGGCCGGCCGTGGCGCGGGTGCGGCCGTAGGCCTGCCCGAGCTGCGCGCGGCGGGCGTTCATGTCGGCCAGGGCGCCGAGGCGGGCTTTCTGCTGGGCGATGGCGCCGTTGGTCGATTCGATCTCGGCCTTCAGGCGGGCCTGATCGCTCGACAGCTTGCCGATGCCGCTGGCGGTGGCGGCGGTGCGAAGCTGCGCGAGAGCGGCGCGCTGCTTTTCGTAGGCGGCTGTGGCGCGGTCGACCTGCGCCTGCATGGCGCGGGCCTGCTCACTGCTGGCGCCGTAGGAACGTGCGGTGCTGGCCAGGTTGGCCCGCAGCACCTGCAGGCTGGTGCTCTGGCGCCCGAGCTCGCCCTGCAGCTTGCGGATTCCCTCGACCTGCGCGGCCTGGCCGTTGAGCAGCTTGAGGGCGTCGCGCGCCTTCTTCAGGCTCTCGGCGGTGGCCTTGCTCTGGGCGTCGAGCGGCTTGAGTTCGTTGACCGCCTTGGTGGCCCCGGCGAGGATCAGCTTGAGGGTGAGGGGGTTGGTCATGGCAGTCGGTGGGTCAGTCTTCGTCCTTCTTCGGGGCGTAGCGCTTGCGGGCCGCCTCGCGCCAGTCCATCAGCTCGCCCAGCGGCATGGGGTCCATGTCGGCCGGGCGCCAGTGGAAGACGAAGGCGCAGTCCGCCATCGCGTCTTCTACGTGCTCTGCAAGACCGCGTCCCGAATGGACTTCTTGAGCAAAAAACTGATGACGATGCCCCCCGCTTCCGACAGGTCGGCCGGGTCGAGCTGGGCGCACTCGTGGGGCGTCAGGCTCGGCTGGCTGATGCGCGGCAGCAGCTTGAGCAGTTCGTCGGTGTCGGCCGAGTGCAGGCGTTGCAGCGACAGGCCGCGCAGCTCGCCGGCGTTGGGTTTGCGCAGCGTGATCTCGGCGATGGCCGTGGTGCCGCGCTGGATGGGCGTGTCGAGAGTGATGGTATTCGGCAGGCTCGGCGCGGGGGCGGTGTCGGGCTGTTGGGCGTGGTCCATGGTCTGTGCTCAGGTGATGGAGGGATGGGCTGCGGGCGGCGCGGCGGGCGCTGGCGTCAGAGGCTGACGCCCAGGCCGATGGCGAAGCGGATGTCGCTGTACACGTCGACGCCGCCGACCTTGAAGACCATGCCGGGCAGGTCGATCTCGAGCAGGTCCTCGTTCGCGACGGTGACCTTGTAGTAGCTGAGCCCGATCTTGAATTCGTGCTCGTTGTCGTCGCCGGACTTGGCTTCGTTGGGGTTCCACTCCAGCAGGCGGCCGCGGCAGATGACTTCGACGGCCGTCACGAGGCCGGTGCTGTCTTCCTGATAGGCGCCGGCGAAGCGGAACTGGCTGGCGCCGACGGTCTGCGCGCCGAGCATGGCGATGAGCTGCGTTTTCAGGCCGCCGGCCTTGAGCGCGAGCTCCAGCTTTTCGAGGCCGAGCTCGACCTGCACCGGGCCGTGCATTCCGCCGGCGCGATATTCCTCGGTCTTCTTGGTGACGGTCGGCAGGGTGACGCTCGGGATTTCGCCGAGCCAGCTTTCGCCGTCGCCGAACATCGCGAAGTTCTTGAGTTTCTTGGGCAGGCCCATGGTCGTTCTCCTGTGGTCCTATGCGGTGGTGCGGGGTGCTGTCGCTCGATCGCCGTCCGCTCAGGCGGCCTGCACGGCCGCGGCGAAGTTGGCGAGGAAGTCGTCGGTGATCGTCTGCATGAAGCCCAGGTCTTCCAGCGGCGGTACCGGCGTGTAGCGGTAGCTGATGCGCAGGCGGCCCTGCGCGAGCTCTTCCTTGGGGTTCAGGTCGGGATTGAGGAAGGCCTCGAAGCCGATCAGGTAGCCGCCGAGCACGAGCTCGCGGCCCTTGGCGTTGATGCTGGCGAGCATGTCCTTGACGAGGCTCGGGTGCATCGGTTTGTCGACGAAGGTGAAGTGCGCCTCGGCCATCGTGTCGGCCAGCACCTGGGCGGTGCGGGTGTAGTTCTCGAAAAAGAACTTGCCGCCCTGCGCTTCGGTCGTGCGGTTGCCCCAGAAGCGGTAGCCGCTGCGGTTGATGATCGTCGTGACTTCGAGGCTGTTGAGGTAGGTCGTGTCGCTGCTCGGGCTCTGCAGGTCGAAGAACACGTCGGCCGTCATGCCCTGCGGGCCGTTGACGACGATGTTCGACAGGGTCTTGTGCCAGCCGATCTGCTGGTCGAGCTTGGCGCGCAGGCCCAGGGCGTAGGCGGTAGCGGGCACCGGATCGGCCTCGCTGGTGGCGACGTTCCAAGCCAGGAAGTTCGGCCAGATGACCATGAGCTCGCGCTTGCCGAACTTGGCGCGGTACGTCGTGGCCTCTTCCTTGGTCGTGGCCAAGGCCAGGCCGTCGGCCTTGCGGGCGGCGATGTAGGCGAAGCCGCGCAGCTGCTCGGCGACGACACCGATCTCGACGGCGACGGCCTCGGTGTCGAGGCCCGGCGCGCCGATGATGCGCGGCTTCACGCCGAGCTGGCCCTGTGCAGCCAGCAGCGCCTGCAGGCCGGTCTTGAGGCCTCCCGCGGTGGTGGTGCCGATGACGTTGCTGGTGGTGGCCGCGTCGTCGACGCCCGGCTCGACGCGCACGACGATGGTGAGTGCCTGGGCCTGCTGGCTGATCGCCTTGAGCGCCTGCGCCAGCGTGCCGGTGGCGCCGGCCTTGCCGATGCTGCCGCCGGGGTTGGTCAGCAGCACCGGCGTGTTCAGCGGGAAAGCGTCAACGTCGGCCGCTGGGCCCGTGGCCACGATGCCGATGATGGCCGTGCTGACGACGCGAATGGTGGCGCCGCCTTCGTCGACTTCGAAGACGCGTACGCCGTGGTGGTATTCGGTGGACATGGTGGATTGCTCCTGTGTGAGACGAAGGGGTCAGCCTCGGTGGAGGCCAGAGGGGTCGGCGCTGTCGAGCAGCTGCACGCGCAGGGCGAGGGCCCAGCGCTGACGCCAGCCGGTGCCGGTGGTGCTGAGCCGCCAGAGGCGGCCCGATAGCGTCCATTCGCGCGGCCACTCCATGAGCACGAGAGTGCCCAGGATCAGGTGGTAGACGAGGTCGATGAGCAGGCCCTTGGCGAGCACGTAGGTGCCGAAGACACGCTGCCAGCGCGTGAGGGTGCCCTCGTCCCGCAGCATCTTGAGGCGCATGACGGCGACGAAGTGCGTCCACAGCGACAGAGTGCTGTGGGTGAGAAGCGCCAGCACGAGGACGGCGATGATCGGCGCGGTCACAGTTGGCCCGCCTGGATGAAGAGCTCGTCGAGCCGGCCCGGCGTGAGGCCGAGCTGTGCCGCGAGCTGCTGCAGGAACGGGGAGCCGCGTTCGTACGTTGGCGCCTTCCACTCGATCTCGGCGCGCCGGCGCTCAATCGGGTCCGAAATACCGGCGATTAGCGCCTCGGCATCGTCGAGTAGCCCAACTTCCAGCAGTGCCAGGTGGGCTTGACGCTGGCTCACCTGGCTGGGAACCTGCGGCGCGAGCGCCGGACGGACTGTCGCGATCGGGTGCCCTGCAGCGTCGGCAGTGATGAGCTTGCCCGCAGCCTGCTCGCTGAGCAGCGATTCGTAGCGCGCCCGCGTGATCTCGACGGCGTCGGCAGGCATGTGCTCGCCATGGATCGCGTCGTCGTAGAAGCCGCCCGAAGACGAGGCGAAGAACAGAGCCATGTCAGAACCCCAGGATGATTCCGGACACTGCGACCGCCCCAAAGGCCGGTGCGTTGCCGATGTTGATTGCGACGAACGACGGGCCCGGGGCGGTGCCCGTGATCCGCTGGCCGAAATTCGAGGTCGCTTCGTTGACCGGATAGAAGGCCGTCCCGCAGCACAGGTTGGGGAAGGTGGTCGGATACGTGATGCCGATCGTCGCGTCGCCGGACGAGTTGGCGGTGCCCGTGATGTTCCGGACCCACTGGAGGATCAGCCCGCCGGGGAGCTTGATGTACCCGCTCGTGCCGAGGGACAGCGGGAACAGCGAGCGCACGAAGGCAGTATTCGCGAGCCGCTGGCTGTTGTCCGTCGCGGCTTGCGTCGGTGCCGTGGGATTGCCCGTCAGTGCTGGCGAGGCCAGCGGCGCCTTGGTCGCCAGTGCGGCCGTGACGGTGGCCGCGAAGTTCGCGTCATTGCCCAGTGCGGCTGCCAGCTCGGCGAGGGTGTCCAGCGCGGCTGGCGAGCTGTTCACCAACGCCGCGATGGCCGCGGCAATCTTGGCGTTGCCCCGAGGGTCGTTCCAGTACACCGGGTGCGGATCGGCCTTCGCCTCGTGCACCGTGACGGCATCGCCCAGCAGGGCGCCGAGCTCGGCCTCGGTGTACCCCCAGCGCACCCACTTGGCAGGGTCGGTGCCGGGCTGTGTGCCAGCACTGGTGCCGACGCTCTTCCACGTCTGACCGCCATAGCTGACATAGGACTCGCCCGCCGGATAGATGAAGTCCGCGCGCCAGGGCGACACGTTGCGGATGCGCTGGTACCGGCCGCGGCTTGCGAGCTGGCGCGGCGCTAGGTTGTCAATGCCAGCCGGCCCGCCGAGGACCGGGTCGTCCTCTTCGAGCTGGTAGATACCGTCGAACCATTCGTCGGTTTCGTTCAGATTCGCCATCAGGCGCTCCCATGGTTGAAGGCGCCATCGCGACGCGTCGCGCCGTTGTGGCTGTTGGCCACGGCGACATAGCGAAGGCCGACGAGATGGCACCGGGCCGGCGCGACGGCCGGCAGCAGCTTGCGCAGGCGCTCGGCCTGGGCGTTGGTGATGGGTCGATCGTTGAACACGACCTTGTAGGTGGCCCAGGAGGCGCCCAGCGAGGCGTGCGGAAACTCACCGTCGCGGCGGATTTCGCCGTTGTGGGTGCGGCCCCCGACGCGCTCGATGATGGTGACTTCGCCGAAGCCGAGGGCACGGACGAGGAGCTTGATGGCCCAAGGTGTGCCCTTGCGGCGGTGCACCTCGATGCTGGTGAGGATCAGCTGCCGGCGGGCGTCGTCGGACTTGGCTTCCTGCCAGGCTTCGACGGACAGCGTCCACGACAGCCACGGCAAGGCGTCGGCCATGCAGAGCAGGGCGGTCCACAGATGGCGCAGGCTGTCGGTGGACAGCGCGTAGGCCTCAATGCCGGCGAGCGCGGACTCGAGCGGCGTGCGGTTGGGCGGCAGCAGGCGCTGGGAGGCTGTAAGGCTAGTCATCTTCGCCATCCACCACGGTCGTGAGGTTGATGGAGGTGACGCGCACCCACTGCGTGCGATCGCAGAGGATGTCCGCCGCCGGGACGGTGAGGTCCACGCGGTTCATCCCAGCCTGGTGCAGGGCCGCATCGATACCAGACCGGGGCAGGCCGGCGCCGAGGCGTCGGATGTCCGCAAGCCACTTTTCGAGCGCGGCCGATGCGGCTGCGGCGCCGACCTGCCCGGCCGGACCGGGCTTGAGGTGGAGCGTGGCGGTGATGGCCGACTCGATGATCTCGGGGCCCTGGACCGTGACAAGGTCGCACAGCGGTCGCACGTCCTCTTCGCTGAGCGCGGCGCGCACGGAGTCGAGCAGCTGGTCGGTGGGCACTCCGCTGGGGTCTGTAGCCAGCACGGTGACGCGCACGGTGCCGGGCGCCGGGCTGTCGACGCCGACATCGGCCACCAGCGCGCTGGCGCTGAGCGCATGGAAGCGATAGCTCTCGCGCGGGCCGGCGGTCGTGATGCCTTCGAGCGCGAGCTGCGCGCGCTCGCGCAGGCGATCGTCGCTTTCGTACACCGCTGGCACGGGCGGATTGGCGTTCAGGTCTGCCGGAGTGATGAGCAGACGCTGCACGCCGAGGTTGGCCGCCTGGTGGTCGAGGTCAGTGCCGACGGCGTAGGCCAGCATGCAGGCCTTGGCCGCGTCGTTGATGCGCTGGCGCATCAGCATTTCACGGTAGGCGCCGAGCTCCAGCAGCTTGGTGATGGGGTCGGATTCCAGCAGCAGCGAGTAGTCAAGCCCCGCCTCAGCGCACAGGGTCTGGAACTGCGCCTTGTGGTCCTGCAGGATGGCCTCGAAATCCAGCACCTCGATGACCGCTGGCGGCGGCAGCAGCGTCATGTCGAGGCTCATGCCGAGGCCCCCACGGTGACGCTGGATGCGACGGTGTCGACACTGCCAATGTCGCGTCGGCGCAAATGCAGCTGGCACTTGCCCTGTGCATTGAAGGCCACCGTGGCGCTGAGCAGCCGTGTGCGCGGCTCCCACTTCATGATGGCCTGGGCGGTGGCGGCGATCAGGCGCAGGCGGTTGGCGCCGGTGGCGGGATGGTCGACCAGCTGCGGCAAATAGCTGCCGTAGTTGCGACGCATGAGGCGGGTGCCGATCGGCGTGCCGAGGATGTCGGCGATCGACTGGCGAATGTGCTCGCGACGCGCGAGCATGGTGCCGGTGGTGTTGGAGATGCCCGTCATGGCACTGGCCCGTCGCTGATGTCGCTGCCCGACTCGACGCCTGAGGTGCGATGGCTCTGCAGGCTGATGTCGCCCGCGACGATGTCGCCGCCGTCGGTGGTGATGCCGTGTCCGTTGATGAACTCCACGTCGGTGTCGATCTGCACGCCCTTGCCGCCCGGACCGATGCCGCTGCCCATCATTCCCTGCTGGAAGGTCAGAAGGCCCTGCACGACCAGCTGGCCGGTGGCGGTGGTCATAGGAGCGTCGAGCGTGATCTGCGCGGAATGCACGGTCGCGCTTTCGCTCGCCGTCACGTCGGCGGTCTTGCAGGTGACCTTGATGGAGTCGGGCACGTCGACATCGGCCGTGCCGCCCTCGGGCAGCGTGACCTTGAGGGCGTGGGCTTCGTGGTCGTATTCGAAGACGGCGCCGTCGGGGTACTTGGTGACGGTCTTGTTCCGGTCGGAGCTGGGCGTCGGCCGGCTGGTGGTGGGCAGGCCGGCGAGGGCGAAGCCGCCTTCGGTGAGGCCGTTGGGCGACAGCAGCATGACGCACTCGCCGACGGTGGGCGGGTTCCATGTGCCGGTGTCGCCGGCGCGCAGCTCGAAGTAGGGGCGCCAGTCGGTGGTGGCCGAGTCGGTGAGCTGCACCCGCACCAGTGGGGGCGTGCGGGCGTGGTCGACCGCCGCGATGGTTCCGACGCGCAGGATGTTCGCGACCTGGCGTTTCAGGTCGTCGAATTGTTCTGGCGCTTCGGATGGTCCCGGCATGCGCTCACTGTGCCGGCGGGGTCGCGCGAAGGCGAGCAGCGGCGCATGTATGGGTGGCGGGGACTGATACCCGGGCCGGGACTGTGGCGCGTCAGCCCGCGGCGGTGATGTGGTGCAGCAGGATGTCGGTGATGGCGTCTTCGTCGGCCGCCGTGAAGCCCAGCAACTCGCGCCGGGCGTACTGGGTGGTCGGGCTGTTGGGCTTGCGCCAATCGACCTTGTCGCGCAGGCCGTACTGATGCACGCGGGCGATGCGCGCGGTGCGCCCGCCGATGGTGATGGTGGCCGTCTCGGCGGTCGAGGCCTTGCGCATGTACTTGGCCTGTCGCAGCTTCTCGAACATGGTCCGGCGGATGCTGCCCTTCTTGGCGCGCAGCCGCGGCTTGCGGGGCGCGTAGGGCGTGCCGTCGGGGTTGCGCTGGGCGGCAATTCGCTCGGCCTGGCTGCGGCGCAGGTACGTGACCACCTGGGTCATGGCGGCCCGACGGCGCGGCAGCGACAGGCCGGCGAGCAGGGGCGCGGCCCAGGTGGACAGTCGGTCGAGCGCGTCGGCCATGCTCAGGTGCCGTCGATCGGCTCGATGCGCCACTCGGCCGCGAGGTCGACGACGGACTCGGGCGACTCGAAGCCGGCGAGCAGCGGCTCGCCGATGTGGCGTGTGGTCAGGCGGTTGACGCCGCCGACGGTGCCGCCCTGCACCGCGACGGTCTCGGTGAGGTCGAGCTCGATCGCTACGTCGACGGTCTGGTGGTCGATGATTTCGGCCTCGAAGCGGAAGCCTTTGGCCCGACGCTCGGGGTTGTCGAACAGGTCGGGCTGATGGCGCTTGAGCCACGCGACGACCGGGAGCATCAGCACGTCGGTGCTGTCGGCCCAGTCGGTGACGACGATGTTCAGCGTGTAGTGGTAGTCGAAGGACAGCGCCGGCGTGCCGGTGTGCACGATGTTCCCACGCTCGATGAAGATGGTCAGCTTCTCGGGGTTGGTGGCCAGGTCGGGGCAGGCGTTGGCCAGGTGGTCGCGCAGCAGCTGCGGCTTCTTCATGGCTCAGGGCTCGGCGCCGGGGTCGGTGGCGCCGCAGAGGATGCGGTCGGCGCGGATGGTGTCGGCGAGAAGCCGGATGCGGTTGTCTCGGTCGACAAGAGTCGCCCGGAGCTCTTCAGCCAGGAGTCGACCCTCTGCAAGACTGGCGTCGAGTCCGGCCGCATAGCTTGCGAGACGATCGCGCTCAGCTTCGCTGGCCTTGGACATGGCGCGGTATCGATCGGCCCGGCGGTCGGCGTCACGCTGCAGGCGCCGAGCATCAGCGATGCGAGCAGCAGCGTCAGCAGCAGCAGGGGCCTGAGCGGTGACGAAGCGATCGACGGCGGTGGTGGACTGGCTCGCATGGGCGGATGCCTTTTCGCTGTTGGTGATGACCTGGGTGGTGGTGGCCTGGGCGCGGGTGGTCTTGTCCTTGTCCCACGCCTGCTGCACGCGGCCGGCGCCGTAGGTGTCGCCGGCCCAGAAGCCGGAGGCGGCCGAGGCGGCGGCGACCAGCACGCCGGCGGCAGCGGTGATCAGGATCTGCTGCATGGTCAGGCGACGGTGAGCAGTGCGTCGAGCGCGCGGTTGCAGCGCTCCACGCGATCGGCGCGGCCGACCATCGCCGGGTTGATGCGGCTGGTGATGGTGTCGATCTGCCAGCCGTCGGCGAGGGCGTTGAGGCCGTTGGTCTGCCAGTACCAGCCCGAGGCGACGGTACCGCCTTCGGCCTGGGCGGCGATGTCCGGCTTCGCCTCGAAGGGCAGGCCGGTGCCTTTCTCCGCGGCGCGGTAGTTGCCGCGACCGGTGAGCTGGATGAGCCCGCGGCCGCGGTAGGTCCAGCCGTCGCCGGACTCGATACCGCCATTGCCGTTGCGATTCGCATAGACGATGTTGGCCATGGCCTTCGGCTGGCCCACGTACGCCCGTGCCTTCTCGACCTGGCGCAGGGCGCTGAACATCTTCGCGATGCGGGTGGGGTCGGAGTAGTAGAGGTTTTCTTCGAGCCGGGTGAAAGCGCTCGACTCGTGGCTGCACTCGCCGATGAAGGCGGCCATGCGCCGCGGCGTGTTGATGCCGAAGCGATCGGCGGCCGTGAGCAGGTGCGGCAGGAAGACGCGGGCGACGGTGGGCGTGATGCCCGCGGCGATGAGCTGGGTGAGGGTGAGGGTCATTGCGGCGTGCTCGGCGAGGTGGGCGGGTTGGGCACCGACGCGGCAGGGCCGCCGGCGCACTCGCCGTATAGCCGGATCACCTGGGCGGTGTAGTTCTCCAGCTGCTGCCGCGTGGCGCGTTGGGGCGGGTCGGGCAGCAGCTGGCAGCGCGACGCCGGCGCGGCGCAGCCGGAGAGGGCCAGAACGGCAAGCAGGAGGGCTGCGGCGCGCTTCATGGGCGGGCGTCTTTCATGCGCTGATTGGTTTCTCGCACCGCGCGTGTGACCGCTGGCGCTGGGGCGGCAATGGGCTCTGCGGCCTCTCGCGCCGTGGCGGCTGCGGTACCGGCCCGGGCCGCGGCGACGCTGGCCTTGGCGGCCGCGCTGGTGGCCTTGGCCGCGACGGCATCGGCCTTGCTCGCCGCTTCATCAAGGCGTGATGCGGCGCCATCCATGCGGTCGGACACCTGGTCGGCCGTCTGCGCCACCGTGGCCGCAGCCTGCTCGACCTTCGGCGCGATGGTGCCGAGCTTCGTGATGGCCTGGCTGAGCAGGTCCTGCATGCGGGCGATCTCGGCGCTGCGCTCGGCTCGCTCCTGCTGCGCACCCATCCAGTGGCCGACACCCAGCCCGACCACGAGGCCGGCGAGCGTGAAGCACGCGATGGCCGCGAGCATGAGGACGTTCTTGTTTCGATCGATCCAGTGCGCACGGCGCGCCTGCTTTTCGAGGGCAGCAAGGGCGCCGAGCTGGCTATCCGTGAGCGTTGCCATTGATCTGCCCTTTCACCTGTTCGAGCTCCTGCCGCACGCGCGTCAGCTCTGCGGTCATGGCCTGCAGTTGGCCCTTGAGTTCGCCGAGCTGCTGCAACGCGTCGCGCAGCTCGCGTGCGAACTGGTCGGCGCGTGCCTCGGCGGTGACGCGTGCGTCCCGCTCGGCCTTGAGCATTTCCTTGTAGACCGCGAGCGCCTGAATCTGCCCCTCGGTGTCGGCGCCGGACAGGCGCTGCTGGTTGCGAGCGAGCAGCCAGTAGATGCCCGTGCCGACACCCAGGATGAGCAGCACGATGAGGTAGCCGAGGGGACCGAACTTCGAGCCGGCGGCCTCGGCGACGGCGATGGCTGTCGTGGCGTCCATGGCCTCAGTCCCAGAGCTGCACGGTTTCGACGCGCGTGGCCGTGGCCGGCAGGTCGGGGAGGATGACCTTGCGCCCCAGCGGAAGGATGGGCCCGAGCTCGGCGAGGCCTGGATTCATGCGGTAGGCGCCTTCGGTGACGCCGGCGGTCGCCCCGAGGTGGCGCAGGCACAGCAGGTCGACCGTGTCATTTTGCTCGGCGATGACGGTGCGGGGCATGGTCAGATGAGCTCGACGTTGAGGCGCGGCACGCCCAGGATGTCGCGGATGGCCCAGGTGGCATCGCGCCGGTGCTGTTCGGCCTGGTCGGTGCGCGCGTCGTCTTGGTCCTTGCGGCGCTCGCGGCCGGTGGTGTCGTAGTCGCTGTACCGCTCGATGAGGTTGGCCTTGGCGTGGCAGTAGACGGCGCGCCGGAAGCGCTGCACGAGGATGGACTCGTCGTCGATCTTCGGGGCCGGCACGTCTTCGAGCTTTGCGCGGCCTTCGAGCATGCGCGCCTGGGGCCATTCGCCCAGCGCGGCGATGGACGAGGCGACGGCCTCCTGCGTGGCGTGCAGCAGCCGGGCCGGGGTGATGGTGCCATCGAGGCGCATGGCATCGCGCAGGGCCGCGAGATCGATCTCGGGCCACCATTCGCCGGCCGACACCTTCCCCAGCGGGGCCGGGTCGGCGGGCGGCGTGGTGCGCACGAGGGGCGGCGCTGCAGCGATGAGGGTCATGGCGTGGCTCGGTGGCAGGGATAGGTGGGCGGTGGCCGTGGCGCGTTGTGGTGAGGGCTCAGCCTTTCACGTCGCGCCACGGGCCGCCCGGCACGCGGGGGTGCTCGGTTGCGCTACCGGCGGGCCGCGGTCTTGCGCGGCGCGGCCGGTGGCTTCTTGGCTGCGGCGGTCGGCTTGCAGGCCTTCGCCGGCGCCTTGCTGTCGGGGGGCGCTGCGGGCGCAGGCGCCGGGGCGGGCGCGTCGGGCTTGCCGGCCTTGGCAAGTGCGCGTTCGACCCGCTCGATGTCCTTTTTCACGCCGGAGGCGCTGTCGAGTTCGAGGGCGCGCTGCAGATTGGTGAGCGCGTCTCGCAACACGTCGGGGCCGATGCCGCCGAGGTCTGGTTCCTCGGCGGTCTGCACCTTGCCGATGGTGGCGTACGCGATGGCCTTGTGCAGCTTGGCGCGGGCCTGGTCGGGCGCATCCTGCTCGGCGGTGATGGCCTGCGCCCGGGCGAGCGCGAGCGTCGCGTATTCGCGCGCATCCTTCTGCCAGGGGACCAGCGAGCGTGCACCGTCGGCTTCACCGACGATCAGCGGGGCCCAGTTTCCGCGCAGGTAGGCATTGGCCAGCTCGTCGATCACGATGGCGGCCGGACTGCGCTTGTAGTCGTCGGCCATCGGCATCCTGTGCTCGATGACGTACTTGGCGATGCACAGGCCGAGCTGGTAGGCGCCGGCGTCGAAGCACCAGACCATGATGGTGGTCAGCACGTTGTCCTGCGCGCCGGCGCCCTTGGTGGTGGCCGTCTCGATCCAGTCGAAGTACTCGGGCAGCAGCTTCGCCTTCAGCTCGGCGCGGCGCTCGTGCGACTGGATTGCCGAGAGGCGGTTCTTGTCCTGCGACAGCTTGATGCGCATCAGGTCGTAGGCGTTGCCGGCGAGTTCGACGCCGTACGGGCTGGCGGCTTGGACCTGTTCCTGCAGGATGCGCGCGCGGTGGCGCTGGGCTGGGCTGAGTGGGCGCATGGTGGGCTCCGGTGCAGTGGGGATCGACGGCAACGTGCGGCCGCCATTCGTCTGCCAGTGGGCAGACAAATGGCCGGGCGCCTTACGCTTGAATTTCGATGTTCTCGATCAGGGCGGCGAAGCCGTAGTCCTCGACGACATACGCGTCGTTGCTCGACTCGTAGTTCTCGACGCGGTCGCGCTCGGGCACATCCTTGAGGTTGCGCCGGCGGGCGTCGCGCTGCCAGTAGAGCGACAGGTTCTTCAGCGAGGTGACCAGCACCTTGTTGTCGGGGAAGAAGGGCACCGTCACGCCCTGCAGGCCGCCCACCCGCTTCTGGCTGATGATGATGTCGGCCGCCAGCGTGTCCGTGGGCTTGTGGTCCTGGTTCACCAGCGGGAAGTACTTGTCGTGCATCAGCTTGCGGCCGACGATGGCGACGAGGTCTGGCGCCTGCTGGTACCACGGATCGAGCAGCGTGATGGCGTCGAACACTGCGGCGTCGAGGTTCGCGTAGTCGCTGGTTGCCGGGTCGGAGCCGATGATGACCTTGTTGGCCACCTTGTCGCCCTGCTTCATCACGTTCGCCGGCGCGTGCTCGCGCATCTGCTGCAGCCAGCCCTTGTTCACGTCCTGCAGCAGCGGATTCGCGTCGGGGTCGGTCGTCGCGGCCGCGCTGATGCCGTTGAAGCCGATCGTGATGCGGTCCAGCGCCTGACGGCGCAGGATCACGTCACGCACGCGGGCCTGGAAGTCGGGGAAGCCGGCCCAGGCGTCGAGCGTGGCGTAGCGGATGAACGTGTCGAAGTTGGTCTGCTTGCACTCGTAGCGGGTGTCGTCGAGCGCCAGCACGTTGCGCGGCTGGCGGGTGCCGTTGCCCGTCGTGTCGGTGCGGCTGGCGATCGGGCCCGAGACGCCGACGCCGACCTTGTCGCCGACCTGCTCGACCACGCCGATGACGTTGATCGCCTGCAGGAAGGCGCTCGACTCCTGCATCTTCGTTTCGAGCGTCTGCTGCACGCGCGGCGCGACGTTGAATCGCTCGGTGACGCTCGGCACGTCGTTGAGCAGGGCCAGCTGCGAGAGGTAGCCGGTGAAAGCGAGGCGGGTGTCTTTGCGCATGGTGGTGCTGCCTTTGCGTTGCGTGGTGTTGCGATGAGGTGCGGACTGGTCGTGCTGGCGGCTCAGCAATCGGTCTTGACGGCGCCGTTGCCGCCGGTGGCGGCCGGGCGCTGCCGGCCCGCGGGCGTGTTGTCGAGGGCCGAGTACTTGGCCTGCAGGTCGGCGAGTTGGGTCTTGAGCTCGCCGATGGTCTGGTGGGCCGCGCTGAGCTTGGTGGCGGTGTCGGCCGCGTGCTTCTCGAAGGCCTCGCCGATCTGCTGGAAGCCCTCGGCCACGGCGGCGAAGCGCGCGTCGTCGGTGCCCGACTTCGCGCCGAACTTGGCCAGGGCACCGGCGAGCATGGTCTTGAACTTCGTGGCGATGCCGTCTTCGGCCTCGTCCTCGAATTCGAGGGACAGTTCTTCGGCGGCGGTGAACAGATCGTCGGGCTGCTCTTTTCGCGCCGTGAACGGGTTGGCCTCGGGGTTCTTGGCGGCGAACTCCAGCATCTCCGTGCCCAGGCTGGCCGGGTTGTCGGTGACCGCCAAGCCGATCAGATAGGCCTTGTCGGTGTCGGCGAACTTCGGCCGCACTTCGAGCGACGAGTAGACCTTTTTGCGCTTCTTGTTGATGGCGATCAGCTCATCGGTCGGGGAAATCTGGGCGAACAGAGCCAGCTTTTTCGCCCCGCCGATTTCCACCTCTTCGGTCTTGACCGCAAGGACGTCGCCATACGCGCCGAACTCGCTGTTCGGACTCAGGCCACGAATGTGCTCGACGTTGATTCGCGCGCCGTAGACCTTGGGGTCGTAGCTGGCGGCGATCTGTTCGAGCATGGCGCGGTCGATCACGCGACCGTCGCTGGTGGCGCCTTCGACGGCGACGCGGAAGAACTTGGAAACCGGCTTCTTGGCGGTGGTGGACATGGGCGCTCTCGCTGCAGGTTGATGAGGGTTCGCGCTTGCCTCTCGGGGTGAGCAGCGAAGCGTGTTTCGATGACGGCCTATGGTGTCCACGCGGCCGCGCACGCTCAAGCCGCCGCGCATGTGGCAGTGGCGGGCACGGTTAGACGTGGTGGCGACGCTTCGCGCGCGCGGGCAACCTCGGCGGCATGCCCGTGAAAACCGCTGCGCCCGGCCGTGCTGGCCGGGCTGTCTCTGCTGCCCCGAAAGCCGCTGCGCGCAAGCGGTCGAGGGCGAAACGCGCGGTTGCCGCAGTGGCTGCGGCGGCAGTGATCGGCACCGCGCCGAGCACTGAGGCAAGCCAGATTGCCACGTTGACGCCGGAGGCGCAACCCCGCACCGCGGCGCGCTTCCTGTACTGGCAGGGCTGGCGATGCAAGCTCATTGCCGAAAAGCTGGGCGTGCCCGCATCGACGGTCTATGGCTGGAAAGACGCCGAGAAGTGGGACGACGCGCAGCCGCTGGACCGCGTGAACGGCGCGATCGAAGTGCGCATGATCCAGCTGGTCCTGAAGGACGAGAAGACCGGCGGCGACTTCAAGGAGATCGACCTGCTCGGCCGGCAGCTGGAGCGCACGGCGCGGGTGGAAAAGTACCAGCAGACCGGGAAGGAGGGCGATCTCAATCCGAACATCGCGGCGCGCAACGCCGGGCCGAAGCGCAAGGCCAAGCGCAACGAGTTCAGCGAAGAGCAGATCGAGATGCTGGAGTCGAAGCTGCGCGAGTCGAACTTCCCGTTCCATCAGAACTGGTTCGACCAGCAGCTGCAGCGCACGCGCATGCTGCTGAAGTCGCGGCAGATCGGGGCGACGTTCTACTTCGCGCGCGAGGCGCTGCTGTCGGCGGCGAAGGAGGGGCGCAACAAGCTCTTCCTCTCGGCGTCGAAGGCCCAGGCGCACCAGTTCCGCAGCTACATCGTCGACTTCGCCAAGGAGGTCGACGTCGAGCTCAAGGGCGAGAACATCAAGCTGTGGAATAGCGCGGAACTGATCTTCCTCGGCACCAACGCCATGACGGCCCAGAGCTATCACGGCGACTTCTACTTCGACGAATTCTTCTGGGTTCCGCGGTTCCGCACGATCAACAAGCTGGCCAGTGCGATGGCGTCGCACAAGCACTGGCGCAAGACGTATTTCTCGACGCCGTCGGCGATGTCGCACGAGGCCTATGGCTTCTGGACTGGCGACGACCGGAACAAGGGGCGGGCGAAGAAGGACCACATCCACATCGACACGAGCCACAAGGCGCTGCGCGGTGGCCGGCTCGGGCTCGATCGGAAGTGGCGCGACATCGTCACGGTCGAGGATGCGGTGAGCGTGGGCTTCGACCTGTTCGACATCGACGAGCTGCGGGAGGAGTACTCGCTCGAAGAGTTCGCGAACCTCTTCATGTGCCAGTTCATCGATGACAGCCTGTCGCTGTTCTCGCTGGCGCAGATGCAGGCCTGCATGGTCGACAGCTGGGAGGTGTGGGGCGACGTGAAGCCGCTGTGGCTACGCCCCTACGCCCATCACCCGGTGTGGGTGGGCTACGACCCGTCGGACAAGGGCGACGCGGCCGCGCTGGTGGTGGTGGCGCCGCCGCGGGAAGCCGGCGGCAAGTTCCGCATCTTGCACCGCGAGCAGTTCAAGGGCTCCGACTTCGAGGCCCAGGCCGCGGCGATCAAGCGAATCACGGAGCAATACAACGTCGTGCACATCGGCATCGACAAGACCGGCCTCGGCGCCGGCGTGTTCCAGATCGTCGAAAAGTTCTTCCCCCAGGTGAAGGGCTACCAGTACTCGATCGAGGTGAAGCAGCGGCTCGTCCTCAAGGCCCAGCAGGTCATCCACAAGGGCCGCCTCGAGTTCGATGCGGGGTGGACCGATATCGCCGCGTCGTTCATGGCCATCAAGCGGGTGCTGACGGCCAGCGGGCGGAACGTGACCTATGACTCTGGCCGGTCGGAAGAGACGGGCCATGCAGACCTGGCGTGGGCAACGATGCACGCGCTGGACAACGAAACGCTCGCCGGCGACGTGCTCGGCGGCAGCTCTCGCATGGAGATTTTCGGATGAGCAAGTTGATGAAGAAGCACCGGGGCGGGCCTGCTGGCCAGGTGACCCGCGCACTGCCGGCGGCCACGTCGACGGCGCTGATGACGCAGAGCGATGGCAGCGTGGTGGAGGCTTTCACCTTCGGCGACCCGGAGCCGATCAGCCGCGTGCAGCTGCTCGACTACGTCGAGTGCATGTTCAATGGGCGCTGGTACGAGACGCCGCTGCCGTGGGAAGGACTGGCCAGCGCGTTCCGGGCGTCGCCGCACCACGGATCGGCGATCTTCCTGAAGCGCAACATCCTCAAGTCGCTGTTCAAGCCTCACCCGCGGCTGTCGAGTGCCGCCTTTGGGGCGTGGGCGTTGGACTTTCTGGTCTTCGGCAATGCGTATCTGGAGCAGCCGCGGGCTTTCACCGGGCGGCCGCTGGCGATGCAGCACGCGCTGGCCAAGTTCGTGCGACGCGGCGAAGAGCCGGGGCATTACTTCTTCGTGCGCGGCTGGATGCAGGAGCACGAGTTCGAGCCGGGCTCAGTGTTCCACCTCCGGGAGGATGACGTCAATCAGGAGGTGTATGGCCTGCCAGAGTACATCAGCGCGCTGCAGTCGGCCTGGCTGAACGAGGCGGCGACGCTGTTCCGGCGCAAGTACTACGCCAACGGGTCGCACGCGGGGTTCATCCTCTATCTGACCGATGGGCAGATCGACAACGGCGACGCCGACGCGCTTCGGACGGCGTTGAAAGGGGCGAAGGGGCCGGGCAACTTCCGCAATCTGTTCCTGCACATGCCGGGCGGGAAATCCGACGGCCTCAAGCTCATCCCGGTCAGCGAGGTGGCGGCGAAGGACGATTTCGCCGCGATCAAGAACGTGAGCAAGGAGGACGTGCTCGCGGCCCATCGCGTGCCGCCGGGCCTGCTGGGTATCCTGCCGACGAACGCTGGCGGCTTCGGCAACGCGCCCGAGGCGCTGGCGGTCTTCATCGAGAACGAGATTCGGCCACTAATGAACCGCTTCCGCGAGCTCAACGAGTGGGCGGGGGAAGAGCTGGTGCGGTTTTGGGAGCGGCAGGGCTAGTGCCCGTGAAGGTTTAGGCCTGTTGAGCAGCGGAGTATGTCACTCGGCTGGGCTGTTCTTGCTGTGTCTCCAGGCGGCGTCTTGAAGCTCAGATGCCAGCTGTCGCAGGCCGCTGGCCAGCTTGCGTAGGTCTTCGCTGGGCTCAGGCCCTTGCCCGAATGCATGATCTCTTGCAGTCCTGACCAACAGCGATTCGGCCTCGAACGCCAACTGGTTGACGCGGCCCCAAAGCCGGGCCGGGGAAGAGCGGGTTATCGAAGACGGCACAGTCGCCTACGTTAGGGAGCATAGTCGAACGGCCGCCCATCTAGCAGCATGGGGCGGTAGTCCTGCAGGCTGAACACGGTAGCTGGTAGTTGGGCTTTAGGTCGGAAGACCGGCCTCGGCTGCGATAACGGCGTGAACGGCCAGCAGCGCCGCTTCCACTTGCTCCCAATCGCGAAACCGCATCGAGCGTCCGCGTGTGTCGAAGCGCCCGCCGTGCTTTTGCAAGATGTGCACGTGCTGCGAAAACTTTCCCCAGAGCGCTGGATACGCCCGACCTCGACTTGGGTAGTAGGCCGCCGCGATCCACCCGAAGGTGTCCGCCAACGAAGGGATGCGCGAGTCAACCGGCATTGGGCAGACCGGCACCGGACGTCCTGGGCTATACCGTGATGCATTGTGCTGCATAGCTTGATCCCACCGCATGGCTTTGTAGCTGGGACGGAGAGTTTAGGCCGCGTGGTGCGCCGCCTCCGCAGCCCGTTGAACTAGCTGGCATTCAATGCCAAAGCATTCCTACACAGCCCGCCTGCGAGAGGTTCGGCAATGCATCCAAGACTAGGAGAGTGTCGTGATAGCCAGAGACGCCATGTATGTACGCCACCCACTCGGCCCAGAGTTCGCGCGCTGGGTGGAGATGACGGACAACTATCGAACGCATCTGGCGTGCGCAACGCCTGAAAACGTGCCCAACCGCGGCCGCCTGGCCCGACTCGCTCGGCTGGTTCGCGGCCTTGGTCGCGCAGCAGGCGGGTCGGACGCGAACGGTCTTTCCGCACACTAGCCCGTGTTCGCTACCTTCCCGAGCGCATCAGGGCCAAGATGCTCCCTACCGCGAACTTGACTCCTTTCGAGATGGCGATCGTTCTCATCAAGGCGGGCGTGGAAACTCCGCCGTACCCGCGCCCGCTGAAAGACGCCGGCGCCCTTGACTCCCCCATCTTGCTTGCGGCGCACATCCACCAGTGCGACGCATGGGAATTTCACGTCACGTGCCTGTACGAAGCCCGCCGGGAAGAGCTGCCAGGCGCCCTTCGCTCTTGAGCTAGTGCGTCGCCTTAAATGTTCGCCTACTTACAAGGCAGGCAGGCGAGGGCATAACCTCGGTCTGCCGATACAGCGCGGAGACCACCTATGTCAGACGATCCAAAAAAGACCGGCCTCGATCGCAAGCTCATCGCCATAGACGAACCGCACGAAGTCAGCAGCTGGACTGAAAGCCTCTGCGTGACCGCCGATGAACTGCATGAGGCAGTGAAGGCTGTGGGCAACTCTGCTGACGCCGTGCGCGCCTACTTGGCGAAGAAGTGATGCTGGCGCAGAGCTGTCACCGCCCGCCGGTCAACCGCAGCCATGCAAGTTCCGTGTGAACCTTCGCCAGCTCGATGCTCAACTCGACACAGGCAGCATCGTGGGCGGGGTCCCCACCTGATGCCCGCGCGGCCACTCGCGCGTCTGCAAGTTCACTGCTCAGAGCCTCCACCAAATCCCTCAGCTCTTTTTCGGTCTTCATCTCTCGTGTTGCCCCGACTCGTCGGCCTGCCACAAAAGTCGGCGATCCACTCGCGTGCACGGCTCGCGAGCGCGCGCTCTGCGGCCTCTCTCGTGTCGAAATGGCTGTTGAGAGACAGGCGGCAAAGCACCTGTCCACCCCGCGCCACTGACGCAAAGTAGTACCCCGACTCGTTCTTGTCGACGGTCATTGTCCACTCGGAGGATGCAAGCGGCTCATCACTTTCGAGCGGGCGCGAACTGTGGATGTTCATAGCTGCTCCTTGGCGGCGCAAAGTGTGACATAACTCACGTTCGACGAACTGACTCAACGTACGCCACATGTGCACGGGGCGTGCTGGGGGCGGCGCCAGCCGCCCGAGCAGCCCGCGCGCTCAGCCCTATCACCAGGCCGCAGCCACGCGAGCGCAGGCGGCTTGACCGACCGCTGCGCGCTAGCAAGCGAAGGGTTCCCCCTTCAAGTCGCCACCCTAATCCGGACTGAGCGCGAGGCCCGTGCGTCCGGCAACCGCTAAGTCCAGCCCATACGCAGCCTCTGGGGCGTTTTTCCTGCCCCGCCACTCCGCAACCCATCGCCGCCCCGCTAAAGGCTCACCTGCGCCCCGCTGGGGGCCTCGCCGTGGCTGCACGCCTGCCTCAGGCGCCAGCCCACCCCCGACAGCCTGCCCTCGCCCGCCGGCGCGCGGTCTAGCCCCCACCGAGCCCGCACGCTTCGGGTGATTGTTTTTACGAGGTGGTCGGCAAGCCGCCGGGCCGCGCCCGTGCTGGCGCGAGGCTGGGATTGATGTCTGTGGTTTATTACCCGTTTTTACGGATTTGTCGGGCTCATATGCCCGTTTTTGCATGACGCCTCGCGTCAGCGAGCCGGATCAGCGTCGGCGAGCGCTCTTCCACGGGATTGCGACAAGTCTCTCGTGTCCAAATCCCCCTCGCGCAACCAAATTCCAGAAGTTCAAAGGCCCTCGAAAGAGGGCCTTTTCTTTTGTGCGTTTGCACCGTGCGGTGACGACGCTTTGGCCGATTCGGTGACAGGCCACACGGCACGACGCGCGCATCGCTGCCGCCGCGTCGTGCGGCAAGCAGCTCAGTCCGGCACCACCGCCGTGACCTCGATCTCGATCTTGGCGCGGGCCTCGACCAGTGCAGCCACCTGCACGCAGGTCATGGCCGGGAAGTTGCGCCCCATCACCTCGCGGTAGACCGGCCCCAGCTCCGACAGGCGCCGCACGTACTCGTCGCGGTCCGTCACGTACCAGGTCATGCGCACCATGTGCTCCGGCGCCGCGCCACCTTCCTTCAGCACCGCCGCGATGTTGCGCAGGGCCTGGGCCGTCTGCGCGATGAAGTCGTCGCTCTCGAACTGCTGTTCGGCGTTCCAGCCGATCTGGCCGCCGACGAAGATCAGCGTGCCGCGGGCGGCCACGCCGTTGGCATAGCCCTTGGGTGTCGCCCAGCCGGGCGGTTGGATGAGTCGGTTCATGGTGTTGTCGTCGGTGTATCGGTGATCTGGCGCAGCTTGAAGCGCTGCAGCTTGCCGGTTTCGGTGCGCGGGAGTGCCGCCACGAAGGCGATCTCACGCGGGTACTTGTAGGGGGCGATGGTGGCCTTGACGTGGTCCTGCAGCGCCTTGACCAGCGTGTCGTCGCCCGCATGGCCCGGTTTGAGCACGCAGAACGCCTTCACGACCATGCCGCGTTCCTCGTCGGGCTTGCCGACGACGGCGCATTCGGCCACCGCGGGGTGCTGCAGCAGTGCATCCTCGACCTCGGGGCCGCCGATGTTGTAGCCCGCGCTGATGATCATGTCGTCCGCGCGCGACTGGTAGAAGAAGTAGCCGTCGGCGTCCTGCACGAAGGCGTCGCCGGGGTAGTTCCAGCCGTTCTTCACGTAGTTCGCCTGGCGCGCGTCGTCGAGGTAGCGGCAGCCGACCGGCCCGATGATCGCGAGCTTGCCGACCGTGCCGCGTGGCACTTCGCGGCCCTCGTCGTCGACCACGCGCGCGGTGAATCCCGGCACGGCCTTGCCCACCGCGCCGCGGCGGACCTCGTGGCCGGCGGCGGAGATGTAGATGTGGAACACCTCGGTGCCGCCGATGCCGTCCAGCATTTCGATGCCCGTCGCCTCCTTCCACAGTTGCCGCGTCGCGTCGGGCAGCGCCTCGCCGGCGCTCACGCTGATGCGCAGGCTGGGCACGCCCAGGCGCTGCGCGATGGGCGCCATCTGGCGGTAGAAGGTCGGCGCCGTGTAGCTGATCGTGGCGCCCACCTCGCGAATGGCCTGCACCATCGATTCGGGCGTGTAGCCGCGGTCGTGGAAGTACACCGAGGCACCGGCCCACATCGGGAAGATCAGCAGCCCGCCCAGCCCGAAGGTGAAGGCCAGCGGCGGCGAGCCGATGACGATGTCGTCGGGCGTCGCCTTCAGGATGTGTCGCGGCCAGGTCTCGCACATGGCGAGCACGTCGCGGTGCGTCGTCACCGGCGCCTTGGGCTTGCCGGTCGTGCCGGACGTGAAGGCCAGCAGCGCGATGTCGTCGGCCGCGGTGGGGCAGGCCGGCACATGGTCGGGCTTGCCGCGTGCCATCGCCTCCAGCGAATCGGGGGCCTCGGGCGCATGGAACGCGATCACGCGCGCCAGCACGGGCTGGACCTTCTGCGCGGCCAGCAGTTCGTCCAGCAGGCGCGCATCGCACAGCCCGACCGTGGGCTGCGATTTCTCGATGATGTCGCCCAGCTCCTTGGCACGTAGCAGCGGCATCGTCGCCACCGCGATCAGCCCGGCCTTCACCACGGCCAGCCAGGCCAGCGCCATCGACGCCGAGTTGCCGCCGCGCAGCAGCACGCGGTTGCCGGGCACCAGGCCCAGGTCGCCGGTGAGCACCTGGGCGATGCGGCTGACTTCGGCCGCGGCCTCGCGGTAGGTCCAGGTGCGGCCGGCCTCGCGCAGCATCGGCCGGTCGGCCCAGCCCTTGTCGCTCACCGCCTTGTCCAGCAGTTCCTCCACCAGGTTGAGCTGGTCGGGCAACTGCAGTTCGGGCAGGTCGTAGCGGAAGATGGGCAACTGCTCCGGCGGCGGCAGCCGGTCGTGCACGAAGCGGTCGGTCTGGGCGCTCGGGTGGGTCATCCGACGGTCCCTTTCAAGACGGCCTTGCCGATGATGAGCTGCTGCACCTCCGTGGCACCTTCGTAGATGCGCAGCGAGCGGATGTCGCGGTAGAGCGACTCGACCTTGGTGCCGACCTTCACGCCCAGCCCGCCGTGCAACTGCAGCGCCATGTCGATCACGCGCTGGGCGTTTTCCGTGGCGGTCATCTTCGCCATCGCGGCGGCGGCGGAAATCGTAGGCGCTGCCGATGCATCGCCCCGCGCCTCTGCGTCGTCGCGCAGCCATGCGGCGCGGTAGGTCAGCAAGGCGCCGGCGTCCACCAGCGCCGCCATCTCGCCCAGCTTGGCCTGCGTGAGCTGGAAGTCCGCGAGCGTCTGGCCGAACATGCGTCGCGATTGCGCATGCGCCACCGCCTCGGCCAGCGCCCGGCGCGCCATGCCCAGCGCCGCGCCCGCCACCGACGCGCGGAAGATGTCCAGCGTGCGCATCGCCAGCTTGAAGCCACCATTGCGCTCGCCCAGCTGTGCGTCGGCCGGCAGCGTGCAGCCCTCGAAGCGCAGGGTGGCGAGCGGGTGCGGCGCCATCAGCGCGATGTGTTCCGAGGTGTCGAGGCCCGGTGCCCCTGCGTCGACGATGAAGGCCGTG
Source organism: Xenophilus aerolatus (assembly GCA_030418545.1). GTDB lineage: Bacteria > Pseudomonadota > Gammaproteobacteria > Burkholderiales > Burkholderiaceae_C > Xenophilus. The sequence goes on from QAIB01000010.1 coordinate 176,588, forward strand.
ATGCCACGCGCACCGGCGTCGGGCTCGGTCTTGGCAAAGACGCAATAGAAGTCGGCGAGGCCGCCGTTGCTGATCCAGGTCTTTTCGCCGTCGAGCCGCCAGCCGTTGGCTGCGGGCTGTGCGCGCAGCGCCATCGCCGCCACGTCGGAACCGGCCTGCGGTTCGCTCAAGGCGAAGGCGGCGATCTTCTCGCCGCTCGCCACGGCGCGCAGGTAGCGCGACTGCTGCTCGGCCGTACCGGCCAGCGTGATCGCCCCGCTGCCCAGGCCCTGCATGGCGAAGGCGAAGTCGGCCAGTGGGGAGTGAAAGGCCAGCGTCTCGCGCAGCAGCACCAGGGCGCGCGAATCGAGCCGCTCCAGCGCGCCGCCTGCGGCCGCCGGCACGCAGTAGCGCAGCCACCCGCCCGCGCCCAGGCGTTGCACCCAGTCGCGGCAGGCGGCGCGGTCGTCGTGCTCGTCGACCACCTGCGCGGCGGCCCAGGGCAGCAGGTCGCGTGCGAGCGCCTCGTGCTCGTCGCCGAAGAAGGGCAGCGTCAGGTGCGCCGTGGGCGGCACCAGCGTCGTGGGAACGAAGCTCATCGATCAACCTCCGGATGGCGCAGGGGGAAGCGGGAAGCGTGGCGGCCGGCCTGCATGGCTCAGTCGCCGCCGAACTCGGGCTGCCGCTTGGCCGAGAAGGCCTCGTAGGCGCGGCGGAAATCCTCGGTCTGCATGCAGATGGCCTGCGCCTGCGCTTCGGCCTCGATGGCCTGTTCGATGGTCATCGCCCACTCCTGCGACAGCATGGTCTTGGTCATGCCGTGCGCGAAGGTCGGGCCGCGGGCCAGGTCGCGGGCCACCGCGGTGGCGGCCTCGAGCAGCGCGCCGCTTTCGTGCAGCGCATTGAAGAAGCCCCAGGCCAGGCCTTCGTCGGCCTTCATCGCGCGCCCGGTGAAGAGCAGCTCGGACGCGCGGCCCTGGCCGATCACGCGCGGCAGCAGGGCGCACGCGCCCATGTCGGCGCCCGCCAGGCCCACGCGGGTGAAGAGGAAGGCCGTCTTGGTCGCCGGCGTGCCGTAGCGCAGGTCGCAGGCCAGCGCGATCATCGCGCCGGCACCGGCGCACACGCCGTCGATCGCGCCGACGATCGGCTGCGGGCACTGGCGGATCGCCTTCACGAGGTCGCCCGTCATGCGGGTGAACTCCAGCAGCTCGGGCATGCGCATCTGCGTGAGCGGGCCGATGATCTCGTGCACGTCGCCGCCCGAGCAGAAGTTGCCGCCGGCGCCGGTGACCACGATCGCCTTGACGTCGGTGGCATAGACCAGCGCGCGGAACAGGTCGCGCAGCTCGCCGTAGGAGTCGAAGGTCAGCGGGTTCTTCCGCTCGGGCCGGTTGAGCGTGACGGTGCCCACGCCGTCCTCGAAATGCCAGGCGAAGTGCTTCGCCACGTAAGGCGCCTTGGCCTCGAACTGCGCGCGCATGGGGTTGCCTGCGCCGATGTAGTGCTTCATGCGGTCTCCGGGGTGGCCTGCTGGCCGGGGGTGGATGCGGGCTGCTGGCGGCTCTGGACATCGGCCTTCACCTTGCCGAGCAGCTTGTGGAGCTGGGCGATCTCGCGTTCGCTCAATGCGGCGAAGGCATCGACGATCCAGCCTTCGTGCTGTTGCGCCATCTCCTGGAAGGCCTTGCGGCCGCGCACGGTGAGACGCACGCGCCAGGCGCGGCGGTCGCCCTCGACGTCGACGCGCTCGACCAGTCCCTCGGTCACGAGCTGGTCGGTGATGCCGGTGACGTTGCCGCCGGTCACCATCATGCGGCGCGAGAGCTCGCTCATCTTCATGCCCTCGGGCGCGCGCTCGAGCTGCGACATCAGGTCGAAGCGCGGCAGCGTGGTGTCGAAGCGTTCACGCAGGGCGCCGCGCACCTGCTTCTCGATCAGCTGCGTGCAGGTCAGCAGGCGCAGCCAGAGGCGCAGCGCCTCGGGGTGTTCGCTGTGGGCGCGGGCTTCGAGGTCCATCAGCGGCGCGCTCCACGAAAAAGGAACAGGGATTGCATGGTGGGTGTTACTCCTCGTTTGCTATCCTTTTGGTAGCTGCTTGCGAAGTACCGACGGGCGCTGCAGCCACCTTTTGTTTGGAAATCTCGCGGTACATCTGGTCGCGCCCCGCGAGGTACTGCACCGGCCAGTCGACGTCGCGGCTCTCCAGTTGCGCCGCCTGGTGCAGCGTCCAGGCCGGGTCGGCCAGGTGCGGGCGCGCCACCGCGCACAGGTCGGCGCGGCCCGCGGCGATGATGCTGTTGGCCTGGTCGGCGTCGGTGATCGCGCCCACCGCGATGGCCCCGATGGCGACCTCGTTGCGGATGCGGTCGGCAAAGGGCGTCTGGTACATGCGGCCGTACACCGGCCGCGCGTCGCGCGTGGTCTGGCCCGAGGAGACGTCGATGAAGTCGCAGCCCGCGTCCCTGAACAGGCGCGCCATGGCCACCGCGTCGTCGGGCGTGTTGCCGCCCGGTGCCCAGTCGTGCGCCGAGATGCGCACGCTCATCGGCCGTTCGGCCGGCCAGGCCGCGCGCATGGCGGCGAACACCTCGAGCGGGTAGCGGCACCGGTTCTCCAGGCTGCCGCCGAACTCGTCGTTGCGCCGGTTGGTCAGCGGGCTCAGGAAGGACGCCAGCAGGTAGCCGTGCGCGCAGTGCAGTTCGAGCCAGTCGAAGCCGAGCTCGGCCGCACGGCGCGTGGAGGCGACGAACTGCTCGCGCAATTCGTCCATCTGCGTGCGGGTGATGGCCGCGGGCACCTGGTTCTGTTCGCCATACGCCAGGGCGCTGGCGGCCAGCAGCGGCCAGTTGCCGTCGGGCAGCGGCTCGTCCGTGCCCTCCCAGCCCACCCGCGTCGAGCCCTTGGGGCCGCTGTGGCCCAGCTGCAGGCCGATGCGCGCGCTGGTCTGCGTGTGGACGAAGTCGACTATGCGCCGGAAGGCCGCCGCCTGCGCATCGTTGTAGAGCCCCGGGCAGCCGGGCGTGATGCGGCCTTCGGGCGTCGGGCTCGTCATCTCGACGAAGACCAGCGCGGCGCCGCCCAGCGCGCGTGCACCCAGGTGCACGAGGTGGAAGTCCTGCGGCACGCCGTCGACGGCGCTGTAGGTGGCCATGGGCGAGACGACGATGCGGTTCTTCAGCGTGAGCTCGCGCACCTTCAGGGGCATCAGCATGGGCATGCGCGCCTGGCCACCGGCGAGCCACCGCTCGTAGCCGCCGAGCCAAGCCGCGTCGCGCAGGCGCAGGTTCTCGTGGCTGATGCGCTGGCTGCGGGTGAGCAGCGAGTATGCGAACTGCTCGATCTCCATGCCGCTGTAGCGGTGCACGTTCTCGAACCACTCGGTGCTGTTGCGCGCGGCGTTCTGAATCTTGAGCACCTCGACGCTGCGGCGCGCCTCGTAGGCCTGCAGCACCTCGTCGACCGATTCGTCGCGCTCGAATTCGCGGGCCAGGTCGATCGCATCCTCCAGCGCCAGCTTGGTGCCCGAGCCGATCGAGAAGTGCGCGGTGTGGGCCGCGTCGCCCATCAGCACCAACGGCACGGCCCGGCCGTCGATGTCGATGCGGTGCGTCCAGCGGCCGCACACCACGCGCGGGAAGCGGATCCAGATGGCCGAGCCGCGCAGGTGGGCCGCATTGCTGATCAGCGCGTTGCCGTCGAGGTACTTCGCGAACAGCTTCTCGCAGAAGGCGACCGCCTCGGGCTGTTCCATGCGGTCCAGGCCATGGGCGCGCCACACATCCTCCGGCGTCTCGACGATGAAGGTCGAGGTGTCGGCATCGAACTGGTAGGCATGCGCCTGGAACCAGCCGTGCTCGGTCTTTTCGAAGGCGAAGGTGAAAGCGTCGAAGCGCTTCTTCGTGCCCAGCCACACGAAGCGGCACAGGCGCGTGTCGATGTCGGGCTGGAAGGCCTCGGCGTAGCGCTGGCGGATGCGGCTGTTCAGCCCGTCGCTGGCAATGACCAGGTCGGCGCCGTACTCGCGCGCCAGTGCCTGGTCGTCGGTCACGTCGCACTCGAAGACGAGCTTGACGCCCAGCGCCAGGCAGCGCTCCTGCAGGATGTTGAGCAGGCGCTTGCGGCCGATGCCGGAGAAGCCGTGGCCGCCCGAGCGCACGCTGCGGCCCTTGAAGAAGACCTCGATGTCGTCCCAGTGGTGGAAGTCGCGGCCGATCTCGGCGGCGCTCGGCGGGTCGGCCTCGCGCAGGTTGTCCAGCGTCTGGTCCGAAAGCACCACGCCCCAGCCGAAGGTGTCGAAGGGGCGGTTGCGCTCCACCACCGTGATCTCCAGCGCGGGCTGGCGCGCCTTCATCAACAGGGCGAAATACAGGCCGGCGGGTCCCCCGCCGATGCAGAGCACGCGTTTCATGGCAGAGGTCGGGCTGTTCATGGCTCAATAGTTTAGGCTTGAAGTATCGGCTGTCAATGGGCCCGACCCGCGATGCGTCGCGCCCGGGCCGTCGGCCGGCCCGGCGGCCGGGCCCTGCAAAGTCACGCTGCTTGTGCCACCATTCGCAACGTGCCGATGCCGTTGTGAAAATTCATTGCCATGTTGAGCCTGGTCCCCAAGATCGAATCCCAACTCGCCTCGCTTCCGGTTCCCGTCTCCCTCCAGCTGCCCGACGGCGCGCGCATCGACCAGCCCGGTGCGCGCGTGCGGCTGAGCTTCTCGTCGTGGACCTCGCTCGCCAAGCTGGCGTCCCAGCAGGTGGGTGGCATCGGCGAGGACTACGTCGAGGGCCGCGTCGGCATCGAGGGCACCATGCGCGACCTGATGGCGCTGGCCGCCGCGCTGGTGCCGGGCAAACCCATCGAGAGCAACAGCGGCTGGTGGACGCGCCTCCTGCACAACGCCAAGTCGCGCGGCACGCACACGCAGCGCAAGGACGCGGAGCAGATCCAGTTCCACTACGACGTTTCGGACGACTTCTACGCCCTGTGGCTCGACCCGCGGCGCGTCTACTCCTGCGCCTACTTCCGCACGCCCGAGCTCGACCTGACCGCCGCGCAGGAAGCCAAGCTCGACCACATCTGCAGGAAGCTCATGCTGCAGCCGGGCGAGCGCTACCTCGACATCGGCTCCGGCTGGGGCGGCCTGCTGCTGTGGGCGGCGGAGCACTACGGCGTGGATGCGACCGGCATCACACTGTCGAAGAACCAGCACGCGCACGTGACGCGGCTGATCGAAGAAAAAGGCCTCACCGGTCGGGTGCGCGTCAGGTTGATGGATTACCGCGAGCTCAAGGCCGACCAGCCCTTCGACAAGATCTCGTCGGTCGGCATGTTCGAGCACGTGGGCAGCGCGAACATGGGCGAGTACTTCCGCGACGTGCATGCGCTGCTGCGCCCGGGCGGACTCACGCTGCAGCACGGCATCACCTCGGGCCACCTCGACCACAAGCAGATGGGCGCCGGCATGGGGGACTTCATCGAGAAGTACATCTTCCCGGGCGGCGAGATCCTTCACGTCACGCGCATCCTCACGGACACGGCGGCGGCCGGCCTGGAGATGGTCGACACCGAGAACCTGCGGCCGCACTACGCCCGCACGCTGTGGGCCTGGTCCGATGCGCTGGAGGCCCGGCTGGACGAGGCGCGAGCCGTGCTGGAGCGCACCGCGGGCCCCGAGAAGGGCGAGCGCATCCTGCGCGCCTACCGGCTCTATCTCGCCGGCTCGGCCATGAGCTTCGAGCAGGGCTGGATCGCGCTGCACCAGATGCTCTCGGCCCGACCCGACGGTGCGGTGTCGTCCCACTCGATACGCGGGGCCCAGTCGGTGTACCCTTTCGTCCGCGATTACATCTACAAGTAAGAAAGGGGATCGCCCATGCTCTATCGCTTCAAGTCCCAGGCCAGCGCCGACGTCGTCATGCTGGAAACCAACGCGCGGCAACTGCTCGACATCATCGGCAAGACCTCTGGCACCTCCGGCGTCATCACCGTCGACCAGATGCCTGGTGCGATTTCTGCACTCGAGGCCGCTGTGGCGCTCGAGGCGCGCAGCGCCAAGCACAACCACGACGCGCATGCCGCCGAGGACCACGACGCCGGGGCCGAGGCGCAGCACGTGGGCCTGCACCAGCGCGCCACGCCGCTGCTGCACATGCTCAAGGAATCCCTGGGGGAACAGAAGGACATCGTCTGGGGCACCTGAACGGCCCCGCGAGCCGCCAAGACAAAGGCCGCGCCGACCGGGCGCGGCCTTTGTCTTTGTGAGCGCGGGTTCAGTCGACCGTGGCGCCCGAGTCCTTCACCACCTTGGCCCATTTCACGTGCTCGTCGGCGATGAGCCTGGTGAACTGCGCCGGCGTGTTGCCGCTGGGGATGGCGCCCTGCGCCTGCATCTTCTCCTTCACCTCCGGCGTGCCCAGCGACTTGGCCACCGCCTGCTGGATCCTGTTCACGATCTCGGGCGAGGTGCCGGCCGGTGCCAGCAGGCCGAACCACGAGCTCGCCTCGTAGCCCTTGAGGGCAGGGCCGCCGGCCTCTTCGACGGTCGGGACGTCGGGCAGCGCGGCCGATCGCTGCGAACTCGTCACCGCCAGCGCGACCAGCTTGCCGCCCTTGATCTGCTGCATGGACGAGGGCAGGTTGTCGAACATCACGTCGGCGTTGCCCGCCACCATGTCCATGAGGGCCGGGCCGGAGCCCTTGTAGGGCACGTGCGTCATCTGCGTGCCGGTCATGCTCTTGAACAGCTCGCCGGCGAGGTGGATCGAGGTGCCGCTGCCGCTGGAGGCCATGTTCAGCTTGTTCGGGTTCGCCTTGAGGTACTTCACGAAGTCCTGCACATTGGCGATGCCCAGCTGCTTCGCCTTGTCGGCGTTCATCTCCATCACGTTCGGCACGGCCGCCACCAGCGTGATGGGCACGAAGTCCTTGATCGGGTCGAAGGGCAGCGACTTGTACAGCGCGCGGTTGATGCCGTGCGTGCCCACCGTGCCCATGAGCAGCGTGTAGCCGTCGTTGGGCGACTTGGCCACCAGCTCGGCGCCGATGTTGCCGCCGGCGCCGGCGCGGTTGTCGACGATGAACTGCTGGCCGAAGGCCTTCGACAGCTCGGGCGCCACCGCGCGCGCCAGGATGTCGGTGGTGCCGCCGGGCGCGAAGGGCACGACGATCTTCACCGTCTTGCTCGGCCAGGTCTCGGCATTCGCCGGGTTTGCTATCAAAAAAAGAGCTGCCGCCGCAGATGCGGCGAGCGCTGCGCGCCGATTCGGCTTGAAAGTCATCAGGAGGTCTCCTCGGGAATCACGGGCGTCGTTTGTAGCGGCAGGCCGTCGATCCGCCGCGGGTGAAAACCCCGGGGCAGGCGGCCGTCATCGTCCCGGGCACAGCACCTTGAAGGACAGGGCCGTGCCGGTGGAGGCCGGCGACGCGACCATCATGCGCAAGGGCCATGGATCAGTCCGCGCGCATGCGCCGCGCGAAACCCTCGGCCTCGAAGCGCGCCAGCACGAAGTCCACGAACACACGCGTCTTCGCGGGCAGCAGCCTGCGGCTCGGGTAGTAGAGGTACACGCTGCCCACCTCCTGGTACCAGTCCGGAAGCAGGCGCACGAGCTCTCCGCGGGCGATCGAAGCAGCGACGAAGGGCATGGGCAGCAGCGCCACGCCCAGCCCCAGGCGCGCCGCCTCGGCAATGGCTTCCGGGTCGTTGAAGACGGCGCGCGGGCGCGGGCCCTCCATGGTGACCTCGCCCTGCGCGGCGTGGCGCAGGGTCCAGCCGCGCACGCGTCCGGTGGGCGTGGAGCGGCGCATCAGGCCATCGAGCGGCGCGAGCTCGGCGGGTTGGCGGGGCAGCGCACGCCCGGCCAGGTAGCGCGGCGACGCGACCGCGACCACGTGGATCGGCGCCAGCTCGCGCGCCACCAGGCCGGGCGAGAGTTCGAAGCCGCCGCCGATCGCCGCGTCGAAGCCTTCGCCCACCAGGTCCACGGCGCGGTTGTCGAAATGCCAGTCGGGCACGATGGCCGGGTAGCGCGCGAGGAAGTCGGCCAGCAGCGGCAGCACATGTTCGCGGCCGAAGCCCAGGCCGAGGCTGAGCTTGAGCGTGCCCGCGGGCTGGCCGTCGTGCCGGGCCACGTCGTCCACCGCGTCCTGCAAGGCCGCGAGGCCGCCCGACACCTGCTGCAGGAAGCGCTCGCCCGTCTCGGTCAGCGTGAGGCGCCGCGTGCTGCGCTGGAACAGCCGCACGCCCAGCCCCGCTTCCAGGCGCGCCACGTTCTTGCTCACCGCGGCTGGCGTGAGGCCCAGGCGGCGTGCGGCTTCCGAGAAGCTTCCGCCCTCGGCGCTGCGGACGAAGGATTCGAGGTGGCTGAGCGGCTCCATGGCGGCTGATTTTCAACCCGTGGTTGAAATTGATGGCGCCCTTCGGTGGCTACCGGCCGGCGCTGCCCGTGCCCAAACTGGAGCCCAGCCGATGCACATCGCATCGACATCCCCACAGCCAAGGACTCCACCATGACCACCGCTTCCGCTTCTTCGTCGACCCGGCCCCTGGCCGGCCAGGCCGCCTTCGTCACCGGCGGCTCGCGCGGCATCGGCGCCGCCATCGTGCGCCGCCTCGCACGCGACGGTGCCGCCGTCGCCTTCAGCTACAGCGCTGCGCAGGCGCAGGCCGACGAACTGGTGCGCGCCATCCAGGCCGAAGGCGGCCGCGCGCGCGCCCTGCGCATCGACAGCGCCGACGCGGCCGCGCTGCAGGCAGGCATCGACGAGGCCGCGCGCGAGTTCGGCCGCCTCGACATCCTCGTCAACAACGCCGGCGTGCTGCGCCTGGGCAGCGTCGATACCTTCTCGCTCGAGGACCTGGACCGCACCCTGGCCGTGAACGTGCGCGCCGTGTACGTGGGCGCGCAGGCCGCGGCCCGCCACATGGGCACGGGCGGGCGCATCGTCAACATCGGCAGCACGAATGCCGAGCGCATGCCCTTCGCCGGCGGCAGCGCGTATGCGATGAGCAAGTCCGCGCTCAAGGGGCTGGTGCAGGGCATGGCGCGCGACCTCGGCCCGCGCAGCATCACCATCAACAACGTGCAGCCCGGCCCCATCGACACCGAGATGAACCCGGCCGACGGCGAGATGGCCGAAGGGGTGCGCTCGTTCATGGCGCTGCCGCACTACGGCCACACCGACGACATCGCGGGCATGGTCGCCTACCTCGTCGGCCCCGAGGGCGGCTTCGTGACGGGCGCGAGCCTGAACATCGACGGCGGCTTCGCGGCCTGAGTACATGTCGTCCTGCAGCTGGAGCCAGCTCCAGCTGCGGCCATACCCGCGCGCGCGACTCGGAATGCGCGGCTGATGCACCCTGCATGCCCGTCGTCGTTTTCGACGGCAGCAAGGAGCTCCATCGCATGCGCTACATCCCCCTGGGCCGCACCGGCCTCTTCGTTTCCGAGCTGTGCCTCGGCACCATGACCTTCGGCGGCGGCGACGCCGGCATCTGGGGCCAGATCGGCCGGCTCGACCAGGCCGAGGCCGACGGCCTGGTCGGCCGCGCGCTCGAGGCCGGCATCAACTTCATCGACACGGCCAACGTGTACGCCGACGGCAATTCGGAAGTCATCACCGGCCAGGCGCTGAAGAACCTGAAGGTGCCGCGCGAGAACGTCGTCGTCGCCACCAAGGTGCTGGGCGAGACGGGCACCAAGGGGCCCAACTCGCGCGGCCTCTCGCGCTATCACATCCTCGAAGCCTGCAAGGCCAGCCTGAAGCGGCTGCAGCTGGACCACATCGACCTCTACCAGGTGCACGGATTCGATCCGGCGACGCCGATCGAGGAGACGCTGGAGGCGCTCGACACGCTGGTGCGTCACGGCCACGTGCGCTACATCGGCGTGTCGAACTGGGCGGCCTGGCAGATCGCGAAAGCGCTGGGCACCTCGGAGCGGCTGGGCCTTGCGCGCTTCCAGTCGCTGCAGGCCTACTACACGATCGCCGGCCGCGACCTCGAGCGCGAGCTGGTGCCGATGATGCGCAGCGAAGGCGTGGGCCTGATGGTGTGGAGCCCGCTGGCCGGTGGCCTGCTCAGCGGCAAGTACGGCCGCGCGCAGCAGGCCGAGGCTGGCAGCCGTCGCACCGCCTTCGACTTCCCGCCCGTGAACAAGGACCGCGCCTGGGACTGCGTCGACGCCATGCGCGGCATCGCCGAAGCCAAGGGCGTGTCGGTCGCGCAGATCGCCCTGGCCTGGCTGCTGCACCAGCCGGTGGTCACGTCGGTGATCGTGGGCGCCAAGCGCGTCGACCAGCTCGACGACAACATCGCCGCCACGCAGGTGCGCCTGAGTGCCGAGGAGCTCCAGACGCTCGATGCCGTGAGCGCGCTGCCGCCCGAGTACCCGGGCTGGATGCTGTCGCGCCAGGGTGATGCGCGGCGTGCGCAGATCGCCGCGGGCGCACCGGGCCGTTGAGAGAGGGTCAGTCGCCGGCCCGGCCGTCGGCCGCCACGCTGGCCAGCAGGGTGTCGAGGATGCCGTCGAGCCGGCTCAGGTCGGCCGGCTTGACCTTGGCGAACAGCGCCGCCTCGCGCGCCTGCGCCAGCGCACCCACGGTGTTGCACAGCGTCTTGCCGGTGGCCGTGAGGTAGAGGCGGCTGCGGCGCTGGTCGGCGGGGTCGTCGTGGCGCTGCAGCCGGCGCCGCCGCGACAGGCCCGCGATGGCGCGGCTGGCGCTCATCTTGTCCATGCCCGTCAGCTCGGCCACCTGCGTCGCCGTGAGGCCCGGCTCCGCGCCGAGCAGCGACAGCACGCGCCACTCGTTGAGCGTCAGCTGGTGCTTGCGGCCGATCGATTCCTGGAACGGACGGGCCGTCAGGTTGACCACACGTGCGAGCTTGAAGAAGAGCGGGTCCATGCGCCATTGTGGGCATGCCACCGGCCGAAGGGAAGCGAAATCGCCCAAGTGCAATCGGCCGCCAGCGCCCGCCGGGCGGGCGCTGGCGCCGAATTCGTCACATCCGTGACGAATTCACGCAGCCGCTAATCCGCAGGCCCGGCGGCCGCCTCGGGCGCGAGCCGCGACACCAGCACGCTCCGGATGCGCTGCCCGTCCACGGCCTGCACGCGCAGCTCGATGTCCTCGTGGCGCAGCACCTCGTCGGGCCGCGGCAGCCGGCCGAAGTGCGCCAGCAGCAGGCCGGCCACCGAGCTGTAGCGGTCGTCCTCGCTGACCAGGCCGGTGGTCTCCAGCGTGCGTTCGAGCTGGTGCAGGTCGGCGCTGCCGGCGACCGCCCAGCGGCCGGGTGCCAGCGCCTGGATCTCCAGCCCCTCGTCCTCGTCCGGGAACTCGCCGGCGATGGCTTCCAGCACATCGATGGGCGTGACCACGCCCTTGAGCACGCCGTACTCGTCGTTGACCAGCGCGAGCTGCCCGCGTGCATGGCGCAGCACATCGATCGCGCGCATCACCGGCGTCGCCTCGGGCAGGTGGATCGGCGCGCGCAGGTGCGCGCCGCTGTCGGCGATGCGGCCGTCGGTCATCAGCGCCGCGAGCAGGTCGGTGCCGCGGCCGACGCCGAGCACCGCGTCCAGCGAGCCGCGGCAGACCGGCAGCAGGCTGTGCGGCGTGTCGAGCAACTGCGCCCGCAGGGCGTCGGCGTCGGCCTCGATGTCGATCCACGAGATGTCGGTGCGCGGCGTCATGATCGAGCGCACGCTGCGTTCGGCCAGCGAGAGCACGCCGCTGACCATGTGCCGCTCCTCGGGCGCGAAGGCCGGCGCCTCGGCCGGCGTGTCGACGGCCTCGTGCGGCGCGGCCGATCCGCCATGGCGGCGGCCGCCCAGCAGGCGCAGCACCGTCTCGGCGGTGCGTTCGCGCAGCGGGCGCAGGGCCTGCTGCCTGACCTGGTTGCGCCGCGCCCACTGGTTGAAGAACTCGATCAGGATCGAGAAGCCGATGGCGGCGTAAAGGTAGCCCTTGGGCAGGTGGAAGCCCAGCCCCTCGGCCACCAGGCTCAGGCCGATCATGAGCAGGAAGCTAAGGCACAGCATCACGACCGTGGGATGCGCATTCACGAAGCGCGTGAGCGGCTTGGACGCCAGCAGCATGATGCCGATGGAGATGACGACGGCGGCCATCATCACGGGCAGCTGGTCGACCATGCCGACGGCCGTGATCACGGCGTCGAGCGAGAACACGGCGTCCAGCACCACGATCTGCGCGACCACCAGCGAGAAGCTCGCGTACGCGGTGTTCACCGGGCCGGCCGTCGGCACGCCCTCCAGCCGCTCGTGCAGCTCCGAGGTCGCCTTGTAGAGCAGGAACAGGCCGCCGAAGAGCAGGATCAGGTCGCGCCCCGAGAAGCCGAAGCCGGCCACGGTGAAGAGCGGCGTGGTGAGCGTCACCAGCCACGAGATCACCGACAGCAGCGCCAGCCGCATCAGCAGCGCGAGGCCGAGGCCGATGACGCGCGCCCGGTCGCGCTGGTGCGGCGGCAGCTTCTCGGCCAGGATGGCGATGAAGATCAGGTTGTCGATGCCCAGCACGATCTCGAGCACGACCAGCGTCAGCAGCCCGGCCCAGGCGGCCGGGTCCGTCAGCAGTTCGATCATGCGCGCGCCCTCGCACCGGCTCGGCGGACGGCGGTGATCGCTGATGGGGAGGGGGTGGGGCCGCAGGGCCCGGGATCGCACCGGTGGGTGGAGGGACCGGCGGGGAGGCTGGCGCAGGCCAGCATCCGACTGGGAGGCTCGCAGGAAGGGGAGGACATCGCCGCCCAGTCTAGCGGTGGGCCGTGTCGTGCCCGCGACCGAAACGCCGTCGGGGCGCAGGGTCAATCCGAGGCACCCGCATCACGCGCCGCACAATGCCGCCCGCCGCGTGTGCCGCCCGCCTGCACGCCTCCCTGAAACGCTGCCTTGAAGCCTCTTCTCTCACTCCTCGGCGTCTGCCTGGCCTCGCTGGCCTGCACCGACGGCTACCCCACGCAGGACGCCGTGAGCGTCGGTGCGATGACCCCGGCCGAGCACGTGCGCATGCTCAATTCCTACCTCGGCGACACGGCGCGCGGCGCCGAGCTGCGCATCGCGCTCGACGGCCCGTGTCGCCTGGCCGTGCGCGATGCGGGGGCGCCGCGCCAAGCCCCCCGCACGCCGCTGCCACTGGACGACCTGCAGGTGCGCTTCTCCACCGACCCGGCGACCGGCCGCTACCTCGTCTTCGTGCGCGGCGACGGCCTGGAGGGCCGCCCCTTCGAGGTCGCCAACTGGGTGTCGGCCGTCGCCTTCCGCTCCCATCTGCAGCAGCTGCAGCGCGGCTGCGACGGCCTTCGAGCGAGCTGAGGCACGTTCATCCGACGAGGCGGCGCGCCGCCGTGGCGACCGCCTCGGCCGTGACGCGCGATTGCGCCTCCAGCACCGGCGCGTAGCCGACCGGGATGCGCGGCGCACCCAGGCGCGCGATGCGGCAGCCCGTGGCCTCGGCCGCAGTGGCCGCCACCTCGGCACCGAAGCCCGCGGCCTGCACCGCCTCGTGCACCACCAGCAGCCGGCCCGTGCGGCCACAACTGTCGAGCACGGCCTCGCGGTCCCAGGGCCAGAGCGTGCGCAGGTCGATCAGGTCGACCGCGATGCCTTCCTTCGCCAGTGCTTCGCAGGCGGCGGCGCACACCTGCACCTGCCGGCTCCAGCTCACCATCGTGAGCGCGTCGCCGCTGCGCAGCCGGGCCGCACGCCCCAGCGGCACGGCCAGCGATTCGTCGAGCGGCCCCGTGGTGCCCCAGAGCGCCTTGTGCTCGATGTAGACCACCGGGTCCTCGCAGGCGATGGCTGCGCGCAGCAGGCCGTAGTTGTCCTGCGGCGTCGACGGGCACACCACCACCACGCCCGGCAGGTGCGCGAACCAGGCCTCGAGCGACTGCGAGTGCTGCGCGGCCGAGGCGTCCCAGATGCCGCCGGGCATGCGCGCCACCAGCGGCACGCGGCCCTGGCCGCCGAACATGAAGCGGTTCTTCGCGGCCTGGTTGACCAGCTCGTCCATGCCGCACAGCGCGAAGTCGACCACGCGCATCTCCACCACCGGCTTCAGGCCCGCGAGCGCCATGCCCACGCCGGCCCCCATGATCGCGGCCTCGCTGATCGGCGTGTCGATGATGCGGTCGCTGCCGAAGCGCGGCTGCAGGCCCTTGTACTGCCCGAAGATGCCGCCGCGGCCCACGTCCTCGCCCAGCACCACCACGCGCGGGTCGGCGTCCATCTCGTGCGCGACGGCGCGCACGGCGGCATCGGCATACGTCGTTGCTTGCTTTTCGGTCATTTCCACTGGCCCTCGCCGAGGGTCTGCACGTCGGTGAAGGCGGCGGCGGCCTCCGGCCAGGGCGCGGCGTCCGCGGCGGCCAGCGCGGCGTTGACTTCCGCATGCGCCTCGTTCTCGACCGCGGCCAGCGCCGCCGCATCGACACCGCCGGCCAGCAGGCGGTTGCGCGCGCGTGCGATCGGGTCGGTCTGCAGCGCGGCCTGCAGCTCGGCCGGGTCGCGGTAGGCCGCGGGGTCGACCGAGACATGGCCCTTGACGCGGTAGGTGAGCGCATGCAGCAGGCGCGGGCCCTCGCCGGCACGCACTTCGGCCACCAGGCGCTGCGCGGCTTCGTGCACGGCGAAGACGTCGTTGCCGTCGACCTGCGTGGCCCGAATGTCCAGCGACACGGCGCGCGCGGACGCGCCATCGCCTGCCGTCATCGGGCCACTGGCCGTGGTGGCGCTCCAGCGGTTGTCCTCGCACACGAAGAGCACCGGCAACGCGTAGACGCGCGCCCAATTCAGCGACTCGAGGAAGGGCCCGCGGTTGATGGCCCCGTCGCCGAAGAAGCAGACGGTGATGGCGCTGCGCTTCTGGATCTTCTGCGCATGCGCTGCGCCGACGGCGATCGGCAAGCCCGCCGCCACCACGCCGTTGGCACCCAGCATGCCGACGGAGAAGTCGGCGATGTGCATCGAGCCGCCCTTGCCGCCGTTGAAGCCCGTCGCCTTGCCGAACAGCTCGGCCATCATGCGCCCGAGGTCGGCGCCCTTGGCCAGCGTGTGGCCGTGGCCGCGGTGGGTCGAGGTGAGGTAGTCCCGGGCATGCAGGTGCGCGCACACGCCGGCGGGCACGGCCTCCTGCCCGGTTGACAGGTGCAGCGGCCCGCGCACCTTGGCGGTGCCGGCCGCCTGCTGCCCATAGGCGCTGACGCCGCCCTGGCTGGCCGCCTCGGCGGCGTTCTCGAAGGCGCGGATGCGCACCATCGTGCGGTAAAGATCCAGGGCCTCGAGCCCGGAAAGCGCGGAATGCATCTTGTCTCCAGCGCACGTGCAGCGTGCGTTGCAGCCAAAATCGTAACGAACGTGACTAATTCGGGGCGAGGGGGCTAACCCAGGGGCACGTCGCCTGTGTGACGCGGAAAGCCGCGAGCGCTCAGCTTTCCATGCCGCGCAGACGCCGGTACAGCGTGCCGCGAGAGATTCCAAGCTGCCGCGCGGCGCGCGAAACATTGCCGCCGTGCGCATCGAGCGTTTCGGCGACCAGCTTGCGGCTGTGCTCGCGCAGCGTCTCGGCGCTGCAGGGTGGGTTCATGGGCTCATCGTCGGTGTTCGACTGAGCCGGGTCGTGAGCCGCGGCCGGTGCGCAGGACGTCGGCGCCGCGGCCACCGCATGCCGGAAATCGATGCCGTCGGCCGCACGCAGGCGGGCCTGCATCCACACGCCCAGTCCGCTGGCCAGCCGAATCGGCTGTGCGGCCTCGCGACGGCCCAGGCGCAGCAGGCTGGGCAGGTCGTGGCCGAGCAGTTCGTCCACGCGGCGTTCGCCGGCCTGCGCAGGCAGCCGTCCGATCAGGCGCGCACCGGCATCGTTGAGCCAGGCCACCGTGCCGTCCGCCGCGATGCCGGCCAGCGCCTCCAGCGGCGTGCCCAGCAGCGCGGGGCTGGCCTGGAAGCGCAGGACGAGGTGCGCGCCGGACTGGGCCTGCAGCAGGCGGTTCTCGATCGTCGTGGCGTACAGGCCCACCATCGACCCGGCATCGAAGCCGAAGCGCTGGCCCTCCACCGACAGGTCCAGCACGCCGGCCAGGCGCCCGTGCACGTCCCGGATCGGCGCCGCCGCGCAGTGCACCTCGTGCAGCACCTCGAAGTAATGCTCGGCGCCACTGACCGTGCAGGCCTGCCCGGTGCTGGCGACGATGCCCGGCGCGGTCGTTCCCACCACGTGTTCGGCGATGTTCACGCCCACGCGTGCCGTGCGGTGCAGCACCGGCTGCCGCGGCGCCATGGGGTGGTGGGTCACGTGCAGCATCACCCCGTCGCCATCGGTCAGCAGCACGCGGCAGTCGGTGCCCGCCAGTGCGGCCTCCATCGCCTGCAGGTCGGCCTGTGCCGCGGCCAGCAGTTCGCGGTTGCGGCCGAGCGTCGCGTGCAGGCGGCTCGGCGTGACGGCATCGAAGGCCACGGGGTGTCGCGTGTCGGCATGCGTGCGGCGGCAGCGCATCCACGACTGGATCACCGCTTCGCCCACGAGGCCCGAGGGGCGCAGCCCCTCCTCGAAGAACTGCTGGCGCGCCATCGCCACGCGCTGGGCCGGCGTGGTGCTGAACAGTTGACGCGGCGCGTGGGCACCGCTGCGCAGGGCGTGGGTCATCGGGGAGCTCCGGGCGCCGGAAGGGGGAGGGCCGAATGTGTTCCGCAATGGAACAGGCCCCCACTGGGGAAATCCCGAGGGTGATCGGCGGCGCCCTCCGGCCGATCCTTCGGACCACAACGACAGGAGACATCGCGATGAAAGCTCAATGGCTCGCCGGCCTCGCGCTCGGCGTGGGGATGGTCCTCGGTGTGGGCGGCAGCGCATTCGATGCGCATGCCCAGGGCGATGCCGCCGCCCGTGCGGCGGCAGCCGTGAAGAAGGTGGACGGCAACTTCATCCGCAGCAACGCCGCGAAGACGCCGGACTGGCCCAGCGTCGGCCTGGACTACGCCGAGACGCGCTACAGCCGCCTGAACCAGATCGACACCGGCAACGTGAAGCAGCTCGGGCTGGTCTGGTCGTACAACCTCGAGTCGACGCGCGGCGTGGAGGCCACGCCGCTGGTGGTGGACGGCGTGATGTACGTCACCGCCTCGTGGAGCGTGGTGCACGCGATCGACGCGCGCACCGGGCAGAAGATCTGGACCTTCGACCCGCAGGTGGACAAGGCCAAGGGCTTTCGCGGCTGCTGCGACGTCGTCAACCGCGGCGTGGCGCTGTGGCAGGGCAAGGTGTACGTGGGCGCGTACGACGGCCGCCTGATCGCGCTCGACGCCGCGACCGGCCAGAAGGTCTGGGAGAAGAACACCATCGAAGGCCAGAGCGGCAGCTACACCATCACGGGTGCGCCGCGCGTGTTCAAGGGCAAGGTCATCATCGGCAACGGCGGTGCCGAGTACGGCGTGCGCGGCTACATCACGGCCTACGACGCGGCCACGGGCGAGCAGAAGTGGCGCTGGTTCACCGTGCCGGGCGATCCGTCCAGGCCCTTCGAGGACGCGTCGATGGAAAAGGCCGCCAAGACCTGGGACCCCGATGGCAAGTGGTGGCAGGCCGGCGGCGGCGGCACGGTGTGGGACACCATGGCCTTCGACCCCGAACTCAACACCATGTACATCGGCACCGGCAACGGCTCGCCCTGGTCGCACCGCAAGCGCAGCCCCAAGGGCGGCGACAACCTGTACCTGGCGTCCATCGTCGCGCTCGACCCCGACACCGGCAAGTACAAGTGGCACTACCAGGAGACGCCGGGCGACAACTGGGACTACACCTCGACGCAGCCGATGATCCTGGCCGATGTGAAGATCGGCGGCAAGGCGCGCAAGGTGATCCTGCACGCACCGAAGAACGGCTTCTTCTTCGTCATCGACCGCACCAACGGCCAGTTCATCTCGGCGAAGAACTTCGTCGAGGTCAACTGGGCGAGCGGCTATGACAGCAAGGGCCGGCCGATCGAGATCGCGGCGGCGCGCGACGGCACCAAGCCGGGCGACTCGATTCCCGGGCCCTTCGGCGCGCACAACTGGCACCCCATGTCCTTCAATCCACAGACCGGGCTGGTCTACCTGCCCGCGCAGCACGTGCCGCTGAACCTGATGGACGACAAGGATTGGAAGTTCAACGAGAGCGCGCCGCTGCGCCCGCACTCGGACATGGGCTGGAACACCGCCAAGTTCGTCAACGCCGAGCCCCCCAAGAGCAAGCCCATGGGCCGCCTCGTGGCCTGGGACCCGATCGCGCAGAAAGAGGCCTGGGGCGTGGAGCACTTCTCGCCATGGAACGGCGGAACCTTGACCACCGCGGGCAACCTGGTCTTCCAGGGCACCGCCGACGGGCGCATGGTGGCCTACAACGCCAGGACCGGCGAGAAGCTGTGGGAGACGCCCACCGGCACCGGCGTGGTCGCCGCGCCCGCGACCTACATGGTGGATGGCAAGCAGTACGTGTCGGTGGCCGTGGGCTGGGGCGGTGTCTACGGCCTGGCCCAGCGCGCCACCGAGCGCCAGGGCCCCGGCACCGTCTACACCTTCGCCGTCGGCGGCACGGCCAAGATGCCCGACTTCGTCCAGTACCGCATGGACAAGCTGGTGCAGGGCGTGAAGTACGACCCGGCCAAGGTGGAGAAGGGCACCGGGCTGTATGTGGCGAACTGCGTGTTCTGCCACGGCGTGCCGGGCGTGGACCGGGGCGGGAACATCCCGAACCTGGGCTACATGAACTCGGCCTTCATCGAGAACCTGGACAAGTTCGTGCTCAAGGGGCCGGCGATGGCGCGGGGGATGCCGGACTTCACGGGGAAGTTGTCGATGGAGGACATCGAGGCGATCAAGGCGTTCATTCAGGGGACGGCGGATGCCGTCAGGCCGAAGTAGGTTTTTTTGGACCTTGCAGGTGGGGGGAGGCAGGGGCCGGGATGTGCGCCCGGCGGCGCACCTACTTTCTTTTGCTTCGCCAAAAGAAAGTAGGCAAAGAAAAGGCGACCCTGCTGGCTGCGACCCCTTCGCTTCGCTACGGGGCGACCTGCGCCGCGACGCTGTCGGGGTGCGCTGCAGAACTCGCTACGCGCTTCGCGCTGCGCTCGAACAGCTGCAGCGAGTCAGATCACGAAGCAGCTGTTGCCGCACGCGGCACAGCTGCCAC
>QAIB01000011.1 GCA_030418545.1 Xenophilus aerolatus
GGCCAGAAGGCGCGCCCGTAGGGGTCCTGCAGCAGTTCGAAGGGGACCTCGGCCTCGGGCAGGCCCAGTTCCTCGCCCTGGTAGAGGCTGGCGCTGCCGCGCAGGGACAGCAGCAGGGCGAGCCACAGCCGGTCGCGCGCCGCATCGGCCGCGCGCCCGGCGCTCCCGCGCGTGGCCACGCGCGGCACGTCGTGGTTCGACACCGCCCAGCAGCCCCAGCCGCCGGTCGCGTCGAGGGCCTCCTCCAGCGCCTGCACCTGCCCGCGCAGGTGGGTGGCGCTGTGCTCGCTGGTCAGCAGCGCGAAGCTGTAGGCCATGTGCAGGCGCTTGCCGGCCTCGGTGTACTGCGCCATCACGGGCGGCGCGTTCTCGTCGCCGACCTCGCCCAGCGCCACCGCGCCGTGGCTGTCGAGCAGGGCGCGCAGCCGCTCCAGGAAGGCCAGGTTCTCGGGCTGGCTCTTGTCGTAGAGGTGGCGCTGCATGGCGTAGGGGTTCTCGGCCCGCACCGTGCTCACGCCCGCGATGTCCGCCAGGGCGGCGGGCGGGTTGTCGCGCAGCCGCGCATCGTGGAACTGGTGGTTGCAGGCGTCGAAGCGGAAGCCGTCCACGCCGCGCTCGCACCAGAAGCGCACCTCGCCCAGCAACGCGTCCTGCACGGCGGGGCAGTGGAAGTTCAGGTCGGGCTGTTCGGCCAGGAAGCTGTGCAGGTAGTACTGGCGCCGGCGCGAATCCCACTGCCAGGCGCTGCCGCCGAAGACCGACAGCCAGTTGGTCGGCGGCGTGCCGTCGGGCTTCGGGTCGGCCCACACATACCAGTCAGCCTTCGGGTTGTCGCGGCTCGCGCGGCTTTCCTTGAACCACGCGTGCTGGTCGGAGGTGTGCGAGAGCACCTGGTCGATGATTGATCTTCAGGCCCAGCCGGTGGGCCTCGGCCAGCAGGGCGTCGAAGTCGGCCAGCGTGCCGAAGATCGGGTCCACGTCGCGGTAGTCGGCGACGTCGTAGCCGAAGTCCTTCATCGGCGAACGGAAGAAGGGCGAGATCCAGATCGCATCCGCGCCCAGGGCCGCCACGTGCCCCAGCCGGGACGTGATCCCGGGCAGGTCGCCGATGCCGTCGCCATTGCTGTCCATGAAGCTGCGCGGGTAGATCTGGTAGATCACCGCGCCGCGCCACCAGTCGTTCCTCATCGCTTGGCTTTCTCGCATGTCCGATTCATTGTGGCACGCGAGAAACGGGCCAAGGCGCAACGAGTGAGCGGCGCAGGGCAAACCGATCGGTGAATTGCGTCACATGTTGCAGCCGATGCCGGCCTGGCGCATTGGCGCATTGCCATAGGATGCCTGGCAGTGCCGGCCCGCGGGCGGCGGCGCCTATCACAACAACTCGAGCCCGGGAGGCTTGCCATGCCCGCACTTCGCGGCGCGACTTCGCGCACGGTCCGCATCCGCCACGATGCGATCCTCGTTCACCTCGGCGCCCCCAACCCCGAGCCGGTGCGCCGGTCCGGCCGCGAGGGCATCGACAGCCTGGTCGGGCATGCACCGCACCGCAAGATCGGTGCCCTGCGGGCGGCGGCCATATGAAACAGGACGTCATCCAGGCGCGGATTCCGTTCCTGAAGTCGCACAACTTCCTGCGCACCTGGTCCGAGCGCCAGTGCGAGATCTGCGAGGTCGAGGAGGTGCGCCTCTCGTTCGCCCGGCCGGCGCCGCCGGTTGCGCACGGCCCGACCAAGGCGGTGCCCGGCAGGGTCCACAAGGACGTTTCTCCACGCCCGAAGAAGGAGGAAGATCCGTACCTGAACACGCTCCACGCTGTTTTCAAGGTCGTCGATGTGGCTTCGGCTTTTTCGTCCTGGCTGCGCAGCCCGGCGCCACCGCCCGCACCGAAGTCAATGCCGGCGACGCCCCCGGCCAAGAAGGTGCCACCCTTCGACATTCAGGACGTGCCCAAGGCGATGCGCAAGCTCGGCATGCCGATGGCCGCCAAGTTGCAGGAGCGGTGGTTCGCGGGGGCGGCGAACTATTCGCGGTCGCCTGGCGACTTGCACGCAGAACTCGACCAAAACGGGGCGCGTTACCTGCCTTCCATGATTGACTCAACGACCGTGAAAATGGAATGGGTGCTGTCATTTGCTAGAGCAAAACGAGCTTTCGATGAACTTATCCAGGACGACTTGCGACACCCAGTAGCACTGCTGGCATTGCAGAAGATCCTTTCACCTTTCAAGAATCGCCATGACATCCTCGGCTGGAACGTCGCCAATTCGGAATTTCTCGAGTTTCACAAGAAGTTTCAGTTCCAGTTGAAGAAGGTAAACGCGAGTTGGAGCCAACGCATAGGCCAGTTCCTCGATCGCTCAATCAGTGCAGGTGGCGTCCCGGACGACCTAACAGGCGCTCTGGGCTCGTTCAACTTTTACGTAGCAGTGCGCTACGCCCGTTTTGAATGGTCGTCCACGGGCCGGGTCGCCGTGGTTACCGAAGTGTCTGTCTACGTACGCGATCCTTACGAGTTTTCCGACGACCAGTATCTTGGGCATTGGAGCCCCAGCCATGTAGCGGTAGTTCCGGCGCATCAGGCCGCCGGGGCCAAAGGCTGGTTGGAGTACCCAGTGGTGGACGACAGCGTCTACGACAAGGACAGCGTGCTGTACCCGGTGACCAACAAGGACTATCGCGACTGGCGTGCCAGGCACAACCAAGGCGGCGACTTCATGATCTACACGGATCGGGTCAACGTGAAGCTCGATTCGCCTATCCGGGTGACGCTGTGATGGCCCATCGCCTTTCTGAGTCGCGGTGGTTGCTTGTGAGTTGCGCGTGCTGGGTCTTGGCACTTGTGCCGCTCTTTGAACGGGTGTCTTGACGACGCGGCTCGACCTACCCATTTAGGTACCGTTTTGAAGATTCCAACGAAAGCAATGAGGTCGCTGCGCGTTGCTGCTCGCATCGGCGTGTGGGCGGTCGCGTCCGGTTTGTGCATATCTTTCATCGGTTACGTGATCGACGCGCACAAGCGTCACACCAGGGGTCCGGCCTGCGTCTGGGAGACTGTTCCCAACCCCGACAACATGCCCTACATGGCGCGCTATTGCTACCTCACAAAAGACACAGGACTTCTACGACTGTATGACGGGAAAGGGAAGAAGCTGCTCGCAGAACGGATGTACTTCAACCTCGACTTGCCGAGGTTGTACTGGAGTCCCGATGCGTTGAGTTACGAGACGTCGACGGGTGAATCGATCCAGCTTCCGCCCACGTGGCTTGACCGATTGCGTGCCCTTTTGCCATGACGACGAGCGGATCCGTGGCGGACGGCAGTGTTCTGATGGCACCCTGATGGGCGGCACTTTTGGCGACCCCACGAGCTTGGCTACGACGCCTATCCAGATGGCGGGGCTATTCCGCTTCCGCCAACGCTCCTTGATCGCCTGCGCGCCAAGCTGCCATGGCCAGAAGGCGTCTGATGGATCAGCCCGCACTTCCCATGCTTCGAAGCGTCCTCGTGCGTTGCGCCATCCGGCTCGCCGCGCTCGTTGCCCTCATTTACCGTGAAGCTGCCTGAGCGACGCACGCACGCGGGCGACACGGACGCCGGACTGCCGTGGTGTCGTCCCGAATCCCAGCAACGCACCGGATTCAGCGCGCTTTCGCGATTCGACCAAAGGAGCGGCTCTGTGAGGGTATGACCGAGCCGATCAGATGTAGTGCTCATCGTGCACTTCGGACGTGTGCCCGCGGTGTCGCAGGTCGCAGTCTGCGGCGCATCTCCCTTCAGACGAACTGATTCCCTGGCAGATTCAGCCCGGCATTGTTTCAGGCTGGCTGCCGAGGTGGATGTGCCCGCCCGCGCCCAGCCGCGATAATCCGCCTTCCCCGGCCGGCCCGCGCCGGGACTGCCCGTTTTCCCAGCCATGAATCCCACCTACCAACCCAGCGAGGTCGAGTCCGCCGCCCAGGCCCACTGGACGGCCGCCGACGCCTACCGCGTCACCGAACAAGCCGGCAAGAAGAAGTACTACGCCTGCTCCATGCTGCCCTATCCCAGCGGCAAGCTGCACATGGGCCATGTGCGCAACTACACCATCAACGACATGCTCACGCGCTACCTGCGCATGAACGGCTACAACGTGTTGATGCCCATGGGCTGGGATGCCTTCGGCCTGCCGGCCGAGAACGCAGCGCTGAAGAACGGCGTGCCGCCGGCCAAGTGGACCTACGAGAACATCGCCTACATGAAGGGTCAGCTCCAGGCCATGGGGCTGGCCATCGACTGGAGCCGCGAGATCGCGACCTGCGACCCGGCCTACTACAAGTGGAACCAGTGGCTGTTCCTGAAGATGCTCGAGAAGGGCATCGCCTACCGCAAGACCCAGGTCGTGAACTGGGACCCGGTCGACCAGACCGTGCTGGCCAACGAGCAGGTGGTCGACGGCCGCGGCTGGCGCACCGGCGCGCTCGTCGAGAAGCGCGAGATCCCCGGCTACTACCTGAAGATCAGCGACTACGCCGCCGAGCTGCTCGAGCACACCCAGCACAAGCTGCCCGGCTGGCCCGAGCGCGTCAAGCTGATGCAGGAGAACTGGATCGGCCGCAGCGAGGGCGTGCGCTTCGCCTTCACGCACGACATCCGCGGCGACGACGGCCAGCCGATCCAGGGCGGGCGCATGTACGTCTTCACCACGCGCGCCGACACCATCATGGGCGTGACCTTCTGCGCCGTAGCGCCGGAGCATCCGCTGGCTGCGCATGCTGCGAAGACCGACCCGAAGGTCGCCGCCTTCATCGAAGAGGCCAAGTCCGGCGGGGTGACCGAGGCCGAACTGGCCACGCAGGAGAAGAAGGGCGTGCCCACCGGCCTCACGGTCACGCACCCGATCACCGACGAGCCGGTGCCCGTGTGGGTCGGCAACTACGTGCTGATGAGCTACGGCGACGGCGCCGTGATGGGCGTGCCGGCGCACGACGAGCGCGACTTCGCCTTCGCCAACAAGTACGGCATCGACATCATCCAGGTGGTGCTGGTCGACGACGAGCCGCACTTCGACTACCACCGCTGGCAGGACTGGTACGCCGACAAGGAACGCGGCATCACCATCAACTCCGACAACTTCAGCGGCATGCGCTACCAGGAGGCGGTCGACGCCGTGGCCCACGCGCTGCAGCAGAAGGGCCTGGGCGAGAAGAAGACCACCTGGCGCCTGCGCGACTGGGGCGTCTCGCGCCAGCGCTACTGGGGCACGCCGATCCCGATCATCCATTGCCCCGAACACGGCGCCGTGCCGGTGCCCGAGAAGGACCTGCCGGTGGTGCTGCCCACCGACTGCGTGCCCGACGGCAGCGGCAACCCGCTGAACAAGCGCGAGGACTTCCTGGCCTGCGAGTGCCCGATCTGCGGCAAGGCCTCGCGCCGCGAGACCGACACGATGGACACCTTCGTGGACAGCTCGTGGTACTTCATGCGCTATTGCGACCCCAAGCTCGACACCGCGATGGTGGGCGAGGACGCGGCCTACTGGATGCGCGCGCAGGGCGACGCGCCGGGCGGCAGCGGCATGGACCAGTACATCGGCGGCATCGAGCACGCGATCCTGCACCTCTTGTACGCGCGCTTCTGGACCAAGGTGATGCGCGACCTGGGCCTGGTCAGCATCGACGAGCCCTTCACCAAGCTGCTGACGCAGGGCATGGTGCTCAACCACATCTACTTCCATCGCGACGAGAAGGGCGGCAAGCACTACCACCCGCCGCTGGAGGTTACGCCCACGCTCGACGCGCAGGGCCGCATCGTCGGCGGCATCACCGCCGACGGCCGCCAGGTCGAGTACGGCGGCGTGGGCAAGATGGGCAAGAGCGAGCGCAATGGTGTCGACCCGCAGGACCTGATCGAGAAGTACGGTGCCGACACCGCGCGCCTGTACACCATGTTCACGGCACCGCCCGAGGCCACGCTGGAGTGGAACGACGCCGCCGTGGAGGGCA
Source organism: Xenophilus aerolatus (assembly GCA_030418545.1). GTDB lineage: Bacteria > Pseudomonadota > Gammaproteobacteria > Burkholderiales > Burkholderiaceae_C > Xenophilus. The sequence goes on from QAIB01000011.1 coordinate 5,986, forward strand.
GCTTCCGTTTCCTGCGGCGCGTCTGGAACTACGGGTCCGCTATGAAAAGCGTAGCTGTCCCCGCACACGGAGCGGGCGCTGCAGCCGTTTTTGGCAAGAATGCCAAGGCACTGCGCCACGAGGTGCACACCGTGCTGCGCCAGGTCGACTACGACTACCAGCGCATGCAGTACAACACCGTCGTCTCGGGCGCGATGAAGCTGCTCAACGCGCTGGAGGGATTCAAGCCGCAGGCCGGGGATGCCGGCGACGTGCTGGCCGCGCGCGAGGGCTTCGGCATCCTGCTGCGCGTGCTGTACCCGGCCACGCCGCACCTCACGCACCAGCTCTGGCATGCGCTGGGCTATGCGGCCGAGGGCGGCGAGCTGCTCGACGCGCCCTGGCCGCAGGTCGACCCGGCGGCCCTGGAGCAGGACGAGATCGAGCTCATGCTCCAGGTCAACGGCAAGCTGCGCGGGTCGCTGCGCGTGCCGGCGGGTGCGGACAAGGCGGCGATCGAGCAGCTCGCCATCGCCTGCGAGGACTTCGTGAAGCACGCCGAGGGCGCCAAGCCGAAGCGCGTGATCGTGGTGCCGGGCCGCCTCGTGAACATCGTCATCTGAACCGGAGCCCGCGCATGGCCTCTTCTCCCCGCCTTCCGCGCCGCGCCCTGCTGCTGGCCGCCCCCGTCTTGCTGCTGGCCGGCTGCGGTTTCGAACTGCGGCGCGCGCCGGACTATCCGTTCAAGACCATCGCCGTGACCGGCGGCAATCCGCTGGCCGCGCAGGTGCGGCGCGACCTCAAGGGCCAGGGCCTGGAGGTGCTCGACGCCTCGGCCAAGCCCGACGACGCCCAGGTGGTGTGCGAGATCCTCGCCCAGGACCGCGGCACCGCCATCGCGGCCAGCACCTCGGGCGGCACGATTCGCGAACTGACGCTCTCGCTGGCCGTGCGCTTTCGCCTGCGCACCGCGGGCGGGAAGGAGCTGATCGCGCCGACCACGGTCACGCAGTCGCGCGACATCAGCTACAACGAGACTGCGGCGCTGGCCAAGGAGAACGAGCAGAGCCTGCTCTACCGCGACATGAGCTCCGACATCGGGCACCAGATCGTGCGCCGCATCGGGTCCGTCAAGTCACTCTGAGTCCCTCCGCGCATGCAACTGGCCGCCGCGCAGCTCGGTGCCCACCTGGGCAAGGGCCTGCGCTCGCTCTACACCGTGCACGGCGACGAGCCGCTGCTGGCGCAGGAGGCCGCCGACGCCATCCGCGCCGCGGCACGCGCGGCCGGCTACACCGAGCGCAGCAGCCACACCGTGGCCGGCGCCCATTTCGACTGGAGCGCGGTGCTCGCGGCCGGCGGTTCGCTGAGCCTCTTCGCCGACCGGCAGATCGTCGAGATCCGCATCCCCTCGGGCAAGCCCGGCAAGGACGGCAGCGTCGCGCTGCAGCAGATCGCCGAGTCGGCCGATGGCAACGACAGCACGCTCACGCTGGTCTTCCTGCCGCGGCTGGACAAGATGACCAAGAGCGGCGCCTGGTTCGCCGCGCTCGAGGGGCATGGCGTCACCATCCAGGTCGACCCCGTCGAGCGCGCCGCCCTGCCGCAGTGGATCGCGCAGCGCCTGGCGCAGCAGGGCCAGCGCGTGAAGGCCGGCGAGGAGGGGCAGCGCACGCTGCAGTTCTTCGCCGACCGCGTCGAGGGCAACCTGCTCGCCGCGCACCAGGAGATCCAGAAGCTCGCGCTGCTGCACCCGCCCGGCGAACTCGGCTGGGAGCAGGTCGAGGCGGCCGTCAACAACGTGGCGCGCTACGACGTCTTCAAGCTCTCCGAAGCCGTGCTGGCCGGCAACGCGCCGCGCGTGGCGCGCATGCTCGAGGGCCTGCAGGCCGAGGGCGAGGCCGAGGTGCTGGTGCACTACACGCTGGCCGAGGACATCCGCGCCTTGAAGCGCGTGAAGGACGCGATGGACGCCGGCCGCCCGCTGCCGATGGCGCTGCGCGAAAACCGCATCTGGGGCCCGCGCGAGCGCGCCTTCGAGCGCGTGCTGCCGCGCCTCGATGCCCGCCTGCTGACCCGCCTGTTGCGCGCCGCCCACACCGTCGACGGCATCGTCAAGGGCCTGAAGCAGCCCGACTGGCCCGCCAGCGGCTGGCAGTCGCTGCAGCGGCTGGCGCTGATGCTGTGCCGGGCCTGCGCGGTGCGCTGAGGAATGCGGACATCCGTACGCGAAGGACGCGAAGATTTCGCGAAGGTCGCAAAGAAGAAATCTTAAGGATCCGTCTTTCTCTTGGCGCCTTGCGCGTGACTTTCGCGCCCTTCGCGTACGGCTGCCCGATTTCGCTCCCCATGGGAAAATGCCCACCATGAACGCCTTCAACGTCGCCGAACACATGCACGCCCTGGGTCTGCAGGCCAAAACGGCCGCAGCCCAGATGGCACGGGCGGATGCAGCTACCAAAATGAGAGCGCTCAAGGCGCTGGCCCGGCGCCTGCGCGACGCCGGGGCGCCGCTGGCCGAGGCCAACGCCCAGGACCTGGCCCGCGCCACGGCCGCCGGGCTGTCGGCGCCGATGGTGGATCGGCTCAAGCTCACGCCCAAGGTCATCGAGACGGTGGCCGAAGGCTGCGAACAGCTGGCCGCCATGCCCGACGTCATCGGCGAGATCATCGGCATGAAGCAGCAGCCCAGCGGAATCCGGGTGGGCCAGATGCGGGTGCCCATCGGCGTCTTCGGCATGATCTACGAGAGCCGGCCTAACGTGACGATCGAGGCCGCGAGCCTGGCGATCAAGAGCGGCAACGCCGCCATCCTGCGCGGCGGTTCGGAGGCCATCGAGTCGAACAAGGCGCTGGCCGCGCTGGTGCGCGCCTCGCTGGCCGAGGCCGGCCTGCCCGAGGACGCGGTGCAGCTCGTGCAGACCACCGACCGCGAGGCGGTGGGCCAGCTCATCGCCATGCCCGAGTTCGTCGACGTCATCATCCCGCGCGGCGGCAAGGGCCTGATCGAGCGCATCAGCCGCGGCGCCAAGGTGCCGGTCATCAAGCACCTGGACGGCAACTGCCACGTCTTCGTCGACGCCACCGCCGAGCTGGACATGGCCGTCACCGTGGTCGACAACGCCAAGACGCAGAAGTACAGCCCCTGCAACGCCGCCGAGGGCCTGCTGGTGGCGCGCGCGATCGCGCCGCAGTTCCTGCCGCGCATCGGCGCGGTGTTCGCGGCCAAGGGCGTCGAGATGCGCTGCGATCCCGAGGCCGCGGCGCTGCTGGCCCGCGTGGCGGGCGTCGTCGCGGCCACCGAGCAGGACTGGTACGAGGAGTACCTGGCCGCGGTCATCAGCATCAAGGTGGTCGAGGGCGTGGACGAGGCGATCGCCCACATCAACCGCTATTCGAGCCACCACACCGACGCCATCCTGACGCGCGACCACGTCAACGCGCAGCGCTTCCTGCGCGAAGTCGACTCGGCCAGCGTGATGGTCAATGCCAGTACGCGCTTCGCCGACGGCTTCGAGTTCGGGCTGGGCGCCGAAATCGGCATCAGCACCGACAAGTTCCACGCGCGCGGGCCCGTCGGCATCGAGGGGCTGACCTCGCTCAAGTACGTGGTGCTGGGGCAGGGCGAAATCCGCCAGTGAGCGCGCCCCTGCAGTGAACGCCCTGCGAGCGCAGGGCGGCCGAGGCGCGTGCATCGCGCCTTGTCATCGGGCGCGCCATCCCCAAATCCTACAATTCCTCTCCGGCTTTCCCGCCCCGCTCCGCCTCCCACACCACAAGGCCGTCGCATGGTCCCCCATCTCGTCACCGCCCTGACCGGCCCGATCAACGAACTCGAGCAGCGCGTGCTCGACGGCATGCCGGCCATCGAGCGCTGGTTCCGCCTCGAATGGATGGAGCACACGCCGCCCTTCTACACCTCGGTGGACGTTCGCAATGCCGGCTTCAAGCTGGCGCCGGTGGACACCAACTTCTTCCCGCGCGGCTGGAATTTCCTGACGCCCGAGATGCTGCCGCTGGCGGTGCAGGCCGCACAGGCCGCGGTCGAGAAGATCTGCCCGGAAGCGCGCAACCTGCTCATCATTCCGGAAAACCAGTCCAAGAGCACCTTTTATCTCGCGAACGTCGCCCAACTCACGCGCATCTTCCAGATGGCGGGGTTGAACGTGAAGATCGGCTCCATCGATCCGGCGATCAAGTCGCCGAAGAAGGTCGAGCTGCCCAACGGCGACACCGTGTGCCTGGAGCCGGTGGTGCGCAGCAAGCGGCGCCTCGGCCTGAAGAATTTCGACCCCTGCACCATCCTGCTCAACAACGACCTTGCCGCCGGCACGCCCGGCATCCTGGAAGACCTGCACGAGCAGTACCTGCTGCCGCCGCTGCACGCGGGCTGGTCGGTGCGGCGCAAGAGCAACCACTTCCACAGCTACGAAGAGGTGTCCAAGCGCTTCGGCAAGCTGCTGGGCATCGATCCGTGGCTGATCCAGCCGATCTGGGGCAAGGTCGACGACGTGGACTTCGCGCGTGCCGAGAACACCGACGCGCTCACGGCCCAGGTCGATGCGGTGCTGGCCAAGGTGCGTCGCAAGTATAAGGAATACGGCATCAACGAGAAGCCCTTCGTCATCGTCAAGGCGGACAACGGCGCCTCGGGCCTGTCGATCACCACCGTGCGCGACGCCAAGGAGATCGAGCCGCTGGTCGCCCGCACGCGCCAGAAGAAGGGCGCCGACAAGGCGCCCATGGCCGAGGGCCTGGCCGTGGGCAGCACCGACGTGGTGGTGCAGGAAGGCGTGCTGACGCACGAGCGCGTGCACGACGGCGTGGCCGAGCCGGTGGTCTACATGATGGACCGCTACGTGGTGGGCGGCTTCTACCGCGTGCACCCCGACCGCGGGACCGACGAGAACCTCGCCATGCCCGGCGCGAGCTTCGTGCCCCTGGCCTTCTCGGAGAGCGCGCAGCTGCCGCAGCCGGGTGCCAAACTGGGCGCCAGCGCGCCCAACCGCTTCTACATGTACGGCGTGATCGGCCGGCTCGCCATGGTGGCCGCCTCGTACGAGCTGGAAGCCACGAATCCCGAGGCCGAGGTCTACGAATAAGCAGCGCTGGTAGCGCGGCTGCCGGCGGGCGTCAAGCCTTGCGGCGCCATGCTGCGAGCGCACAATAGCGACCCCCACAGCAACGGAATTCCCAGGGCGGAGGGTGAACGGCGGCCAGCGCGGCCCCCGTGACCGGGCGTGCCAGCGGCACGCGGCTTCGCCTGTTCCCCGACCTCGTGTCTGCCCCCAAATCGCCCCTGCCGGCACTGATCCTCGGTGCCATCGGCGTCGTCTACGGCGACATCGGCACCAGCGTGCTGTATGCCGTCAAGGAAGTCTTCGGCCACGGCCACGTCCCTTTCACGATCGAGAACGTCTACGGCATCCTGTCGATGTTCGTGTGGACGCTGACGGTGATCGTGTCCATCAAGTACGTGGTGCTCGTGTTGCGGGCCGACAACGAGGGCGAGGGCGGCCTGGTGGCCATGCTGGCACTGGCCTCGCGCGCGGTGCACGACCGGCCGCGGCTGCGCAACGTGCTGCTGGTGGTGGGCATCTTCGGCACCTCGCTTTTCTACGGCGACGGCGTGATCACGCCGGCCATCTCGGTGCTGTCGGCGGTCGAGGGCCTGGAGGTGGTGTCGCCGCAGTTCCGCCACTACGTCATCCCGATCACGCTGGTGGTGCTGTTCGGGCTGTTCGCCGTGCAGAAGCGCGGCACCGCGGGCATCGGCCGCTTCTTCGGGCCGATCACGCTGGCGTGGTTCCTCGCCATCGCGGTGCTGGGCGTGCACCAGGTGCTCACGCACCCCGAGATCCTCAAGGCCATCAGCCCGCACTACGCGCTCAAGTTCATCTGGGACAACCCGGGCACCAGCTTCATCATCCTGGGCGCGACGGTGCTGTGCGTGACCGGTGCCGAGGCGCTGTATGCCGACATGGGCCACTTCGGCAAGGGGCCGATCCGCATCGCGTGGTTCTCGGTCGTGATGCCGGCGCTGATCCTCAACTACTTCGGCCAGGGCGCGCTGCTGCTGGAGAACCCGGCGGCGGTGAAGAACCCCTTCTTCATGATGGCACCCGAGTGGGCGCTGATCCCGCTGGTGCTGCTGGCGACGGCCGCCACGGTGATCGCGTCGCAGGCGCTGATCACCGGCGCTTTCAGCGTGACGCGCCAGGTGATCCAGCTGGGCTACCTGCCGCGCCTGAACATCGAGCACACGAGCGTGAAGACGGCCGGGCAGATCTACATCCCGTTCGTGAACTGGGGCCTGTTCGTGGCGATCGTGCTGGCGGTGGTGATGTTCCGCAACTCCAGCAGCCTGGCGGCCGCCTATGGGATCGCGGTGACGACGGACATGCTGATCACCACGGTGCTGACCTTCTTCGTGATCCGCTACGCGTGGAAGCTGCCGCTGGCGGTGTGCATCGCGTCGACCTCGCTGTTCTTCATCGTCGACTTCGCCTTCTTTGCGTCGAACCTGCTCAAGCTGCCCGAGGGCGGCTGGTTCCCGCTGCTGATCGGCGGCGCCATCTTCATGATGATGCTGACCTGGAAGGAGGGCCGCCGCCTGATGGGCGAGGTACAGCGCGCCGAGGCGATCGACCTGCGCGATTTCCTCGATTCGGTGTTCGTGAGCCCGCCGGTGCGGGTGGAGGGCACGGCGGTGTTCCTCACGGCCGAGCCGGGCGTGGTGCCCAACGCGCTGCTGCACAACCTCAAGCACAACAAGGTGCTGCACGAGCAGAACCTGTTCGTGACGGTGCGCAGCCACGAGGTGCCGTGGATCCCGATGAACAAGCGCATCGAGATGGAGCCGCTGGGCCACCACTGCTGGCAGATCATCGTGCACTACGGCTTCAAGAACGACATCGACCTGCCGCGCGCGCTGGAGCATGCCAAGCTGCGCGGCTGCCAGCTGGAGCCGATGACGACGAGTTATTTCCTCTCGCGCGACGTCGTCACGCCGACGCTGGGAAGCGGCATGGCCCCGTGGCGCGAGAAGCTCTTCGCGCAGATGCACCACAACGCGAGCGGGGCGGCGAACTTCCTGGGGTTGCCGACGAATGCGGTGGTGGAGCTGGGGTCGAAGGTCGAGATCTAGCGGCTTGCCTTGGTCTGCTGCGTGCGTCTGCCGCGTGCGTCTGCTGCGGTCGTCTGCTGCGATCGGGCGCTGTGGGCCTGAACCCGGCCGGCGGCGCCGGTGTGCGTTCTCCGGCTCAGGCTCGCGCTGACCGTCGTGCGGCACGACGGAGGTGCTCGCCTGGAATCGACGTGCTTGGGGCACTGCACGGCGCCGCGAATGGCGCCTGCGCCCGCACACCGGCACCACCGGCCTGGACCGGGCGGGCGATCGGCCGGCATGGGACGGGCGCGTCTGGTTGAGGCAGCTCCTTTCTGCCGCTGCCCTCACCCTTCCTCCGACCCCTGCCTTCCTCCCCCTCCCTCGGTCTTCCCCATCCGTTCGGGTTGAGCTTGTCGAAACCCTGCACAGCGCTTCGACAGGCTCAGCGCGAACGGGGATGGGCCATCAAGAACGGACGGAAAAAGCGCAGTGCAGCACAGCGCCTCAGGGCGGTGGTCGCGGGCCTGCGGGCGCAGGCGCCATTCGCGGCGCCGTGCAGTCCCTCAAGCACGTCGATGGACAGCGAGCACACAGCATCCACAGCAAGCCGGTCAGCGCGAGCCTGAGCCGGAGAACGCAGGCCCGCGGCGCCGCCAGCGCCCCCGGCCGTCGTGCCGGCCGATCCACAGCAACGACGGAGCAGGCCCAAAAAGCCAACAGCAAGAAAGTAACGAACGTGACGATTTCGGCCGTCACGTAAGCGCAGCAAGCGCCGCAGCCCGATTGCACTTCACCTGAAGTCAGCCGAATTCCGATGCCCGCTCCGCCGCCAACGCCTCCATGTGTCCACAGATGGCGCCCGGTGTGGTGAACCAGATCTCCCCGGCGTCGCGGGCCTGCGCCAGGTGCTGCAGCGCACGCCGCAGATGCCGCAGCCGGTAGGGCTGGCCCACGATGTACGGGTGCAGCGCGACACCCATCACCAGCGGCTGCTGGCGCGATTGCTCGCGCATCTCGTCGAAGTTGTCGATCACCATCGTGGCGAAGTCCTTCGCGTCCATCTGCCGCGCCACGATCATCGGGATGTCGTTGAGCTCCTGCGGATAGGGCACGGCCCAGAGCAGGCCGCCGCCACGCACCCGCATGCGCGTCGGCTGGTCGTCGTGGCACCAGTTCAGCGTGTAGCGGTAACCCGTCTCGGCCAGCAGGTCGGGCGTGAGCCGCGATTCGGAAATCCACGGCGACAGCCAGCCCGCGGGCGCGGTGCCGCTCTCGCGCTCGATGCGTGCCCTGCAGCGCTCGAGCAGCGCACGCTCGCCGGCCTCGTCGTAGTCGCCCTGCCGCTCTGCATTGCTGTGGCCATGGCCGATCAGCTCGTCGCCGCGCGCCTGCACCGCCGACAGCAGCTCGGGGCAATGGTCGTACAACGCGGTGTTGAGCAGCGCACCGGTCGGCAGGCCCAGCTGGTCGAAGAGTTCGAGGCAGCGCCAGGCGCCCACGCGGTTGCCGTACTCGCGCCAGCCGTGGTTCAGCACGTCGGGCTCGGGCGACGCCGGGCCGATGCGCGCGCCCAGTCCGTCGCCGAAGGCGAAATGCTCCAGGTTGAAACCCAGGTACACCGCCAGCCGCGCGCCGTTGGGCCAGGCGTAGTCGGGCCGCTGCGTGATCGGCGCGTAGTCGAAGCGCTCGTGGTGCGGCAGCCGCTCGGGCCAGCGCGCGCTGCGCATCGTCATGGCTTCACCAGTCCCGCGCGCACCAGCAGCCACTCCGCGCTGTCGTTCCACACGTCCATCTCGGCGATGCGGCCGTGCCGCACCACGTAGCGGTCCACGTAGCGGTTGCCCTCGAAGGGCGTGCCGTCGGGCCAGGCGCCGTACAGCGTGCCGCGGCTGTAGACGATGGTGCATTCGTCGGTGCCGCCTGCCACCACCTCCGTGGCGTCGATCCTCTTCTTCACCCACGCATAGCGGCCGGCATTGAAGGCCGTGGCCTCGGCCGGGTGCTTCATGGGCCGGTTGCCGGTGAAACGGATCTGCATGTCGGGCGCCACCAGTTCGGCGGCGCTCTCGGGGTCGGGGATCATGTGGCGGCGCAGGTACTCGTCGACGAGCGGTCCGGGCGCGAGGTCGGTGGGGGGCATGGGGTCTCCTGGGAAGCCGCGCCGCAGGGCGGGCAGGCGGCCAAGTGTCACGCAAGCGGCGTGCCGCTGCGAGGCGCGCCCCGGGCCCCCGGCACAATCCCGTGATGCGTTTCTTCAAGGACCTGAGCCTGTCGGCCTTCACCGCGGGCTTCGTCGCCGTGCTGGTGGGCTTCACCAGTTCGGTGGCCATCGTGTTCCAGGCGGCCCAGGCCTTCGGTGCCACGCCGGAGGTGACCGCCTCGTGGATGTGGGCGCTGGGCCTGGGCATGGGGCTGACCACGCTGGTGCCGTCTCTCTGGCTGCGCAAGCCGGTGATGATCGCCTGGAGCACGCCCGGCGCAGCGGTGCTGGCCACGGCAGGCGCGGGCCACAGCCTGGGCGAGGCGGTCGGCGCCTTCATCGTGTGCGCGCTGCTCATCACGCTGGCCGGCGCCACCGGCTGGTTCGAGCGGGTGATGAACCGCATCCCGATGGCCATCGCCTCGGCGCTGCTGGCGGGCGTGCTGGCGCGCTTCGGCCTGGCCGCCTTCACCGCCGCGCAGACGGCGCTGCCGCTGGTGCTGCTCATGCTGGCCACCTACCTCGTGGCCCGGCGCCTGCTGCCGCGCTACGCGGTGCCGCTGACGCTCCTGGTCGCCGTCGTCCACGCGGCCTGGCAGGGCCAGCTCGCGTGGGGCGCGGTGCACGCCGACCTCACCTGGCCGGTGTTCACCACGCCGGTGTTCAACTGGCAGGCGGCCTTCAGCGTGGCGCTGCCGCTCTTCATCGTCACCATGGCCTCGCAGAACCTGCCCGGCGTCGCGGCCATCCGCGCCTCGGGCTACGAGCTGCCGGTCAGCAAGCTCATCACGCTCAGCGGCCTGGCCACGCTGGTGCTGGCGCCCTTCGGCGCCTTCGCGCTCAATCTCAGCGCCATCACCGCGGCCATCGTCATGGGCCGCGAGGCGCACGAGGACCCGGCCCGGCGCTACACGGCGGCCGTGAGCTGCGGGGCGATCTACGTTGTCATCGGCCTCTTCGGCGCGGCCGTCACCGGGCTGCTCACGGCCTTCCCGAAGGAGCTGGTGGCCGCGATCGCGGGTCTGGCGCTGCTGGGCACCATCGGCAACGGGCTGGCGGCGGCCGTGCGCGACGAGTCGCACCGCGAGGCGGCGCTCATCACCTTCCTGGTGACGCTCTCGGGCGTGACCATCGCCGGCATCGGCTCGGCCTTCTGGGGCGTGGTGGCCGGCGCCATCGCCCTGGCCGTCCAGCAGATCGGCCGAAAGGCCGCCGCCGGCAAGGACATCGCGCCTGCGTGCAAGATGGCGCTCGACAAGAAAACCGAAGCCTCCAAGGCTGCCGCGAAATGAACCTCCTCTTCGTCGCCGACCCGCTCGAGCACTTCAAGATCTACAAGGACACCACCTTCTCGATGATGCGCGAGGCCCAGCGTCGCGGCCACCGTATCGCCGCCTGCCTGCCGCAGGACCTGCAGTGGAAGTCGGGCGACGTGGTCAAGGCCACCGTGCGCCAGATCACGCTTACCGGCGACAAGCACGCCTGGTTCACCGAGGACCGCATCGAGACGAAAGCGCTGAAGGACTTCGACGCGGTGCTCATGCGCAAGGACCCGCCCTTCGACGCCGAGTACATCTACGCCACACACCTGCTGGAGCAGGCCGAGCGCGAGGGCGCGCAGGTGGTCAACAAGCCGCGTTCGCTGCGCGACCACCCCGAGAAGCTGGCGATCATGGAGTTCCCGCAGTTCACCACGCCCACGCTGGTCACGCGCAGCGCCGAGGCGGTGAAGGACTTCCACGCCGAGCACGGCGACATCATCCTCAAGCCGCTGGACGGCATGGGTGGCATGGGCATCTTCCGCGTGCGCGAGGACGGCCTGAACCTCGGCTCCATCACCGAGACGCTCAACAAGAACGGCGCCGAGACCATCATGGTGCAGCGCTTCGTGCCCGACATCGTCAAGGGCGACAAGCGCGTGCTGGTCATCGGCGGCGAACCGGTGCCTTTCAGCCTGGCACGCATCCCGCAGGGCACCGAGGTGCGCGGCAACCTCGCGGCCGGCGGCAAGGGCGTGGCCCAGCCGCTGACCGAGGAGGACTGGACCATCGCGCGTGCCATCGGCCCCGTGCTGGCGCCGCGTGGGCTGCTGCTGATCGGCCTGGACGTGATCGGCGGCTGCCTCACCGAGATCAACGTCACCAGCCCGACCTGCTTCCAGGAGATCACCGACCAGACCGGCTTCGACGTGCGGGCGATGTTCGTCGATGCGCTGGAGCGGCTGTTGAGCCAAGAAGGCCGCTAGCGCCCGCTGTTCTTGCGCAGTTTGCTATTGAATCAATAGCGTCCGTGCCGGTGTGCGCTGCGCCTGAAGCTGGCGCGACCGCCGCTTGCGCCACCAGATCACGATGCCGGTCACCGACAGCATCACCACCAGCAGGCCCATGCAGGACATGAGGATGCGTCCCGGCAGGCCGAGGATGCGCCCGCCGTGCAGCGGCAGCTGCAGTTGCAGGAACACGTCCGCCGCCGTGCCGTGCCAGGGCCGGTTGCTGCTCACCACGCTGCCGTCCAGTCCGTCCATGTAGAGGTTGGACAGTTCCATGCCGTCGCTGCTGTCGTGCGAGGCATGGTCGAAGAAGGACACGTTGTAGAAGCCGGCCCGCGCGTTGTAGAACACCCCGCCCAGCGGCGTGTCCCAGCCGCGGCGACGCGCTTCGGCTTCGGCCAGCGACACGGCCTCGCGAAAGCCGATCTTCGGCTCGATGCGCGTGCCCGGCGGCCCCATGGGGCGCAGCACGGTCGGCGTGGGCGTGGTCTGCGAGACGAGCGACATCAGCGGGTAGAACACCTCGCGGTACAGGTTGAGCGAGAACGACGTGAAGGCGATCACCACGATCAGCCCCCAGGCCCACAGGCCGCCCGCGCGGTGCAGGTCGAAGTTGAGCTTGTAGCCGCCGGCGCGCCAGCGCACCGACCAGGCCGGCATCCAGCGCGACCACCAGGTGCCGGGTGGCCGGTGCCGCACCGGCGCGCCGGGTGGCGTCTTGAGCCGCCGGGGCATCGTGAGGCCGAGTGCCACGAAGCTGTCGAGCAGCCACACCAGCGCCACCGTGCCCATGATCCACCAGCCGATGCGGTCCTCGCCCCAAAGGGTGGGCACGTGCAGCATGTAGTGCAGCCGCCGGATGAAGGGCATCAGCGTCTCGGGCCGCAGCGAGATCGCGGTCGAGTCGCGCTGGCCCCGGATCTCGCCGCTCACCGGGTCGACGAAGACCTGATTGAAGTCGAGCCGGAAGGGACGTCCGGTGGCCGGGTCGGTGCGGGGCTGCACGAAGTAGCGGGACGCGTGCCCTTCCTCGAAGCCCAGCGGAAGGTAGGCGACGCGCACGCGCGGGTCGTGGGCCTCGACGCGAGCGGCCAGGTCGAAGGGGTCCTTGAACGGGCCGCGCGCCGGGGTGTCGTAGAGATCGCGGTTGAGCCAGCCGTCGATCTCGTGGTCCCACGAGATCACCGCGCCGGTCAGGCCGGAAACGATCAGGAACAGGGCCACCGCCAACCCCAGCCACCGGTGCACCCGGGTGAAGAAGGCACGCATCAGCGGGCAGGCGCCGCGACGGGGCGAACGAGCGTGTCCATCGCGTCAGAAGTCGATCGTGCCGCTCACCGCGAAGGTGCGCGGCTGGCCCATCATCAGGTAGTTCGAGCCCTGCGTGCCGCCCACCGAGGCCCAGTAGGACTTGTCGAACAGGTTGTCGACGCGGGCGCGCAGCGTCAGCGTGCGGCCGTTGCCGATGTCCATCAGATAGCGGGCGCCGACGTCGACGCGGTTCCAGGCCGGCACGACCTGGGTGTTGGTCGCATTGGCGTACTGCTTGGACGTGTGCACCAGGCGTGCATTGACCGCCAGGCCGCGCACGCCCGGGACGTCCCATTCGGCGCCGATGTTGAGCTGCTGCTTCGGCACGCCGATGACGTCGTAGCCGTCGGTGGCGCCGCCCAGCGTGCGGCGCTGCTCCGCGTCCAGCAGCGTCAGGCCGCCGAGCACGCGCAGGCCCTTCACCGGCTCGCCGTACACCGAGAACTCCAGGCCGCGGTTGCGTTGCTCGCCGTTGGGGCCGTAGGTCTGGTTGACGACGTAGAAGTTGGGCTGTGCCGTCGAGAAGAAGGCGATGCTGCCGCCGATGTTGCCGCCGTCGTACTTGACGCCGACTTCCTTCTGCTTGGAGCGGTACGGCGCGAAGATCTCGCCACCATTGGTGACCGGGCGGTTGTTGGCGGTGGTGGGGGCGACGTTGCCCTTGACCAGCGCCTCGATGTAGCTGGCGTAGACCGACACGCTCGGCGTCACGCGGAACACCGCGCCCAGCACGGGCGTGGTGCGGCTCTTGTCGTAGCTGCTGTTGAGCGCGCCCGTGTTGTAGGCGTAGTTCTTCTGGTCGATCTTCTGGCGCCGCGCACCCACCGTGACCAGCAGCCGCTCGTCCAGGAAGCCCATGGTGTCGGCGACGGCGACGCTGGAGGTCTTGATGGTGTCGGTCAGCCGCGGGCCCGTGAGCCAGTTGCCGGTGAAGGCGCCGTTGGCCACGGGGTAGAACGACGCGTAGGGCATGTAGATGTTGTTGCGCACGCTGCCCGAGGAGATGGCGTAGGCGTTGTCGCGGTCGTTGTCGAAGGCGGCGGCCGACGCCACCACGCTGTGGCTCACCGGCCCGGTCGCGAACTTGGCGCGCACGCCCACTTCGCCCGTCCGCACCCGGTCTTCGCGCGTGTTGCTGAAGCGCGTGTTGCTGGTGGCACCGAAGGCGTTGGTGAGGGTGGGGTTGGACAGCACGTTGTCCTCGTCGCTGCTGCGCACCCCGCCCGCGGCCCAGGCCGTCACGTGGTCGGTGATGTCGACCTCGCCGCGCACGGTGGCGAACTTGTCGGTCTCCTTGGCGTAGGTCCAGGGCTGCGCGAAGTTCGTGCGCGCGTCGGGCACCTGCGGGATGGGCAGGGTGGCCGACGGCGTGACGCTCGGCCGGCCCTGGGCCAGGCTGTAGTCCTGGTAGCCGATGTCGGCCGACAGGCGCACGTTGCGGCTGCGCCAGTCGAAGCCCACGCCCAGCGCGCTGAGCTTCTGGCTCTCGTCACCGATGCCGGTGCCGCCGTCGCGCCGCACGGCGTTGATGCGGATGCCGGTGCTCTGGTCCGGGCCGAAGCGCCGTGCGATGTCCGCGCTGACGTATCCCTGACCGCCGGTCTGCACGCCGAAGCCGATGCGCGTGAGCGGCTCGTTGGGCGCGCGCTTGGGCAGCAGGTTGATGGCGCCGCCGATGCCGCTGCCGAAGGGCGCCGCGCCGTTGAGGAAACTGTTGGCGCCGCGGAAGACCTCCACGCGTTCGAAGAACTCCGACGCGATGTACTGGCGCGGCAGCATGCCGTACAGGCCGTTGTACGCCACGTCGTCGGAATACACCGGGAAGCCGCGCACCACGTAGAGCTCCTGGAAGTTGCCGAAGCCGCGGGCCTGGCGCACCGAGGGGTCGTTGAGCAGCACGTCGGCGACGCTGCGCGCCTGCTGGTCCTGGATCAGCTCGTTGGTGTAGCTGGTGCTGGAGAACGGCGATTCCATCACGTCCTGGGTGCCCAGGATGCCGACGCGGCCGCCGCGCGCCACCTGCCCGCCTGCGTAGGGCTTGGCCAGGCCCTCGGCCGAGGCGTCGGCGCTGGCTTCGACGGTCACGGTGGACAGCGTGCCGGACGGCGCCGGCGCGGTCACTTCTGCGGGCGTCTGCGCGCTGGCGGCGAGTGCCTGAAGGGCGAAGAAGACAGCCGCGGCCAAAGGGCGGCGTGCGAAAGGGGAAATCGGTGACATGGCGCAGCTCGGGTAACAATCCAAATGAGAAACATTATTGTTACCGCGAATGGGCGCGCGGCCCGGCACTTTCCGGTGGCAACCGACGGGCGGTCGCCGATGCGGACCGATGTGCGGCGTGCAGACAACACGGGGGCCACGGGGCTGAGCGGTCCGGCATCCCCGCCGGAAGCCCCCGCGCGAACCGCGAACCTCAGCCGACCTGCCGTCCCTCGCGAAACACGCGCAGCTCCCCCGGCGCGAAGGGCGACCAGGTCTCGTTGGTGGTCAGCGGCGCGGTCACCACCACGGCCACGCGATCGTCGGGCGTGGTGTGCTGGGCGAAGTCGATGCTCAGGTCCTCATCGGCCAGCTGCGCCAGGTCGAAGGGATGCTGGCGCTCGACGGACCACAGGTGGGTCGACGCGTGCGCCCATAGCGCCTGGCCGTTGCTCAGCATGAAGTTGAAGGTGCCGTGGCGGGCGAGTTGCGGCGCCAGCTCGCGCAGCGTGAGCGTGAGCTCCTCCACCGTCGGCACGCCGGCGTGCGACTTGGCCAGCTCCTGCATGATCCAGCAGAAGGCGTGCTCGCTGTCGGTGTTGCCTACCGGGTGGAAGTTGCCGTGCAGGCGCGGGCGGAAAGTCTTCAGGTCGCCGTTGTGCGCGAAGACCCAGTAGCGCCCCCACAGCTCGCGCACGAAGGGGTGGCAGTTCTGCAGGTTGACTTCGCCCTGCGTCGCCTTGCGGATGTGGGCGATGACGTTGCGGCTCTTGATCGGGTAGCGGCGGATCAGCTCGGCCACGGGCGACTCGCAGGCCGGCAGGTGGTCGACGAAGTGGCGCAGCCCGCGGTCCTCGAAGAAGGCGATGCCCCAGCCGTCGGCGTGGTGGTCGGTGCGGCCACCGCGCTGCGCGAAGCCCGTGAAACTGAACTGCACGTCCGTCGGCGTGTTGCAGTTCATCCCTAGCAATTGGCACATGGGCCGATTAGACACGCTGCCGCGTGGCGCCGGCAGCCCGTCGCCGCCCCGCCTCAGCGCAGGAACTTGCCTTCCGGCGTCACCCGCACCATCTCGATGAAGCGCGAGCCGGTGTTGCCGGCGCCGGTGAAGTCCACGTCCATGCCGGCCACGCGCATGCGCATCGCCTTGAGCGTGGCGTGCAGGCGTGGCCGCGTCAGCTCTCGGCCGGTGCGCTTGAGTGCCTCGACCATCACCAGCGCGTTGACGTAACCCTCGAAGCTCAGGTAGCCCACCGGCACCTGCGAGCGCTCGGCCAGCTGGCGGTAGTCGCGCGTCTGTGCGTCGGCATCGCTCCACGGGTACGGGACCACCTGCGAAATGGCCAGGCCGCTGGTCTGGTTGCCCACCAGCTTGGCCGTGAGGTCGCCAGGCACGATCGACATGCCGTAGAACATGGTGCTGCGCCCGCCGGCGGCGGCCGTGGCCTTCATGACCTCGCCGCCCACGGTGCCGCCCAGGTACATGATCACGGCCTGGGCCTTGCTGTCGGCCAGCGCCTTGCCGGCGGCGGCCGCGGTCGATGCATCGCCCTTCACGGCCACCGAGGTCACGGCCTGCAGCTGGTGCGTGGCCAGCGCGGCCTCGACCAGCTTGACCACCTCGGCGCCGCCCGGGTTGTCGAGCGCAGCCACCGCGATGCGGTTCACGCCGATGGTGATCAGGTGCTGCACCAGCGCCTGGGCCTCGCGCGCGAAGGTGGCGCGCACGAAGTACGCCGCGCCGCCCGCCTTGTCGCGCGCCGAGTCCGAGACGGCGTAGCCCGCCACCATGGGGGCGCCGCTCTGCGTCAGCAGCTTGGCCGCCGCGGCCGTGGTGGCCGAGCCCACGCAGCAGAAGAACGCGAAGGCACGGTGCTCGCCGAGCAGCCGCTCGTAGTTGGCCACCGCCTTCTCGGGCGAGAGATCGTCGTCCAGCGACACCATCTTCACCTTGCGGCCGTTCACGCCGCCCTGGGCATTCACCGCGTCGAAGGCCAGCTGGGCGCCGGCCAGAACGACCCGGATCGGCGCACCGAGGGGGCCGTTCAGGATGCCGGTCTGGCCCAGCACGATGTCGCCGTCGCCGGCCGGCTGGGCCTGCGCCCCACCGGTCCAGGCCAGGCCCGCACCGGCCATGCCGGCGGCCAGGAAACTTCTGCGCTGCATACCTTCTCTTTCGTATATTTACAATTCATAACAATTGGACGCGAGAAGGCGCGGGCTTGGGCTTCGGGATTACCCAGGGGTGGGCGGGGCGGCGTCGGCGGGCGTGCGCAGCTGCCAGGCGGCACACAGGGCCAGCCCGCACAGCGCCGCGAGGATCAGGAACACCTCGTTGAAGGCCGCCAGCCGGGCGGGGCTGCTGGCCACGTTGGCCAGCGAGTCGCCGTGCGCAGCCAGGCGCCATTCGAGCACCACGGCGCACAGGCTCACGCCCGCGGCGCCGCCGAGCTGGCGCAGGAAGCTGATGGCGCTGGCGCCCTGCGGGATCAGCGGCTTGGCCAGGGGCCGCATCGAGCCGAGGTTGAGCGAGGGCAGGATGAAGCCCAGCCCGATGCGCCCCACGATGGCGAAGGCCACCAGAAGCCACAGCGTGCTCCTCAGGTCCAGCAGCAGCATCAGCGCGAAGGAGGCGGCCAGCAGCGCCAGCCCGATGCTCACCAGCAGCCAGGTCGGCTGCCGGTCGGCCAGCCGGCCCACGCCGGCGATGGTGAAGGCCAGCACGATGCCGGCCGGCAGCATGATGGTGCCCACGTGCGAGGCCGATAGGTGCAGGGCCACCTGCATGTACACCGGCAGCAGGTAGGTCGAGCCGAAGAGCGCGGTGCCGTAGATGAAGGCCACCACGCTGCCCATCGCGAATTGGCGGTAGCCGAAGAGCGCCATGTTCATGAGGGGCGCACCGCCCGCCGCGGCCATGCGGCGCTGCCAGGCGATGAAAGCCACCAGCGCCGTCGCCGCCAGCACCAGCAGCACGGCGGCCTGCAGCGGCGCGTCGCCGCGCAGCTCCACCAGGCCATTGAGCAGGCACAGCGTGCCCACGGTGGCGATCAGCATGCCGCGCCAGTCCAGCTGCTGCCCACGCGCGGCGGTCGCGCCGCCGGGCGCTGTGACGGGCACGAACTTCCACGACAGCCACAGCGACGCGAGGCAGAAGGGCACCACCATGAAGAAGATCGAGCGCCAGCCGAACAGGTCGACCAGCACGCCGCCGATGCTTGGCCCGATGGCCGGCGCCAGCACCACGCCCATGCCGAAGATCCCGCTCGCACGTCCCTGCTCGTGGGGCTCGAAGGCACGCAGGATGATGATGGCCGGGATCGGCTGCACCACGCCCGCGGCCAGCCCTTCCGCGACGCGGGCCACCAGCACCAGCGAGAAGTGGTCGGCCAGGCCACCCAGCAGCCCGCCGGCCGGCAGCAGCACCATCGTGCTCGAGTAGGTGCGCCGATAGCCGAAGCGCGACAGCAGCCAGGGCGTGGTGAGCATCGACACCGTCATCGCCACCATGAAGCCGGAGCTCACCCACTGCGCGCGTTCCTGGCCGAGGTGGAAGTGCTGGCTCATGCCCGGGATGGCCACGTTCACGATGGTCGAGGACATGATGGACGCCATCACGCCCACCATCACCGAGATCAGCAGCAGCCAGCGGTAGCGTTCGCCGTAGCGCTCGCGCAGGGATTGAAGGGGGGCCTGGGCGTGGTGCGGATCGGTCATCGTGGCGGGGGCGGCGGTCCTACAAGGATATCGGGCTTCACCGCGGCGGGCTGAAGGGCGGTGCCCTCCACAATGCCCTGCACACGGCGGCGGCGCGTGGGGTCCATGCCGCCCGACCGCCTCGGACAACGTCGACACAACATCTAGGGATTCCATGAACGCCTCCTCCGAACCGACCGCCGGCACGCCTGTTGCCGCGGCGGCGCCCACGCTCGCCGAAGAACTGCACGCGCCGACGGTCACCCGTGCCTATGTCTGCCAGTGCGGCCGTCCCATCTATCTGGGCAACAGCCAGTGCCTGGCATGCGGCACGCCGCTGGGCTACGTGATCGAGCGCCTGGGCGTGATGCCGCTCGCACCGGCGCCCGCTCCTTCGCCAGCGCCCGCGGCGGCAGACGCCCCGGCCGACGCACCCGCCGACGCACCGGTCGAAGAGACCTGGACCGTCTTCGGCGACGAGCAAGGCCCGCGCTACCGGCGCTGTGCCAACTTCACGACCGCGGCCGGTTGCAACTGGATGGTGCCGCTGCTGCCCGAGGCCGGTGGCACGGGCGACCATGCGGCCGACCTGGCCGAAGGCTTCTGCCTGGCCTGCAGCACCACGCGCACCATCCCCGACCTCTCGGTCGAGGGCAACGACGTGCTGTGGCGCAAGCTCGAAGTGGCCAAGCGGCGCCTCGTCTCGCAGCTGCTGGCCCTGGGTCTGCCGGTGCACACGCGCTTCTCCGATCCGGTGCACGGCATGACCTTCGACTTCCTGAGCAGCGTGCCCGGGCAGCACCATGTGATGACGGGCCATCAGAACGGCGTGGTGACGCTCAATGCCGAGGAGGCCGAGGACGCGGTGCGCGAGCGCATCCGCGCCGAGATGCGCGAGCCCTATCGCACGCTGGTGGGCCACTTCCGCCACGAGATCGGCCACTTCTACTGGGACATCCTCATCCAGGGCTCGCCCTGGCTCGAGGGCTTCCGCCAGCTCTTCGGCGACGAGACGATCGACTACGCCGGCGCGCTGCAGGCCCACTACGAGAACGGCCCGCCGCCCGACTGGGCCCTGCGCTATGTCACCAGCTACGCCAGCACCCACCCGTGGGAGGACTGGGCCGAGACCTGGGCCCACTACCTGCACATGGCCGACACGGCCGACACGGCGCTGAGCTTCGGCATCGATGCGGCGAACGTCGAACTCACCAGCGACCTCTTCGAGCCCGGCGACCTGTGGCAGCCCGATCACCCCGACGCGACGAAATTCCTGGACTTCCTCAACGGCTGGGTACGCCTGACCAATGTGCTGAACGAGCTCTCGCGCAGCATGGGCCAGCCCGACTTCTACCCCTTCGTGCTGCCGCGCGCGGCGGTGGGCAAGCTGCAGTTCATCCACCAGGTGGTCACGCAGCAGCGCGAAGGCCCGCAGGAAACGCCCCCGGCCCCCGCGGAGCCGCCCAAGGCAGATGAAGGCTCGCCCGACGCGCCGACCCCGGTCGCATCGACCGACGACGCAGCGGCACAGCCGCAGGAAGGCGCGCTGTCGCCGATCACGGCCTGAGCCCCGGCGGCGCGCGCTTCAGCCGGGCGTGAACTCGGCCAGGCGCCGGGGCACCGGTGTGTTGCGCAGCGTGGCGTACACCGGCAACCCGCCCTGGTAGGCGGGGTAGTCCTCGCCCTCGATCAGCGGGCGCAGGTAGCGCCTGGCCGCCTCGGTGATGCCGTAACCGTCCTCGGTGATGAAGTCGCGCGGCATCTTGCGTTCGGTGTTCGCCACCTGCGCCAGCGGCGCGGTGCCGATGCGCCAGGCATAGGGTGCGTCGGCAGTGCGTTCGATGGTGGGCATCACCGCGTTCTCGCCGTCCAGCGCCAGTTCGACGGCGCGCCGGCCCACGGCGTAGGCCTGCTCGACGTCGGTGCGCGAAGCGATGTGCCGCGCCGCGCGCTGCAGGTAGTCGGCCACGGCCCAGTGGAACTTGTGGCCCAGCGCCTCCTTCACCATCTGCGCCACCACCGGTGCGGCGCCGCCGAGCTGTGCGTGGCCGAAGGCATCGCGCACGCCCTGCTCGGCCAGGAAGCTGCCGTCGGGATGGTGGCAGCCTTCGGAGACCACCACCGTGCAGTAGCCATGCGCCTTCACCAGCGCATCGACGCGCGCGAGGAAGCGTTCGCGGTCGAAGTCGATCTCCGGGAACAGCAGCACGACGGGGATGCCGTGGTCGGCCACGAGGCCGCCCGCGGCCGCGATCCAGCCCGCATGCCGGCCCATCACCTCGAGCACGAAGACCTTGGTCGAGGTAGCGGCCATCGAACGCACGTCGAACGAAGCCTCCAGCGTCGACACCGCGATGTACTTGGCCACCGAGCCGAAGCCCGGGCAGCAGTCCGTCAGCGGCAGGTCGTTGTCGATGGTCTTGGGCACGTGGATGGCCGAGAGCGGGTAGCCCATCGACTCGGACAGCTGGCTGATCTTGAAGCAGGTGTCGGCCGAGTCGCCGCCGCCGTTGTAGAAGAAGTAGCCGATGCCGTGCGCGCGGAACACCTCGATCAGGCGCTCGTACTCGCGCCGGTTCTTCTCCAGCGACTTGAGCTTGTAGCGGCAGGAGCCGAAGGCGCCCGCGGGCGTGAAGCGCAGCGCGGCGATCGCCTCGGCCGGCTCGGCGGCGGTGTCGATCAGGTCCTCGGTCAGCGCGCCCAGGATGCCGTTGCGTCCCGCGTACACGGTGCCGATGCGCCCCGGGTGGCGCCGCGCCGTCTCGATCACGCCGCAGGCCGACGCGTTGATGACGGAGGTCACGCCGCCGGACTGGGCATAGAAGGCATTGGTCTTGGAAGCGGTCATGGCAGGGCGGGGGTGGAAGCGGCCGGCGCCGCGGCGGCAGCGCAGCGGGCGCAGATGCAGGCGCGCCCGCGCGCGGCGGCGGGCACCGCGTCGCGCAGCGTGGGCGGGAACTCGGCCGTCATGCACCAGCAGGGCGGCTGCGGCTGGCCTGTTTCGCGTGCCAGCTCTTCGGCGCATCCGTTGACTTGGCCGCACAGCGGGCAGCGTGTGGGGTCGACGGCGGAAGCGGCGGCACGAAGCGGGGCGGGCATGGTGCCATTCTGCGGCCCGCCGGCTTTCAAGCCAAATCGGGCTGCGGCGCCCGCCACACGGGTGCAAGCAGCTATGAAATCAGGAGCAGATGCTGTGGCTCAGCGGCCCGGGAACACCGGTGCGCGCTTGCCCAGGAAGGCCGCCACGCCCTCGTTAAAGGCCGGCCCGCCGACAAGCTGGCGCTGGCGTTCGCTTTCGTAGTGCAACTGCTCGGCCAGCGTGTGGCGCTCGGATTGCGCGAAGGCGGCGCGCGCCTCGGCCACCGCATGGGCCGGCAGCGCGGCCACCTTGCGGGCGATGCGGTGTGCCTCGAGCGTCAGCATGTCGTCGGGCACCGCGGCCCAGATCAGGCCCCACTGCGCGGCGCGCTCGGCATCGAGCTTCTCGTCCAGCAGCGCCAGCCCCATCGCACGGGCGGGCCCCACCAGGCGCGGCACGAACCAGGTGCAGCCCAGGTCGGGCACGATGCCCAGCTTGGGCAGGAAGGGCAGGTAGAAGTAGGCGCTGCGCGCGGCCACCACCACGTCGGCCGCCAGGGCGAGGCCCACGCCGGCGCCGGCCGCCGGCCCGTTGACGGCGCTGACCACCGGCACCGGCATGGCGCGGATCGTCGTGATCAACGGGTTGCTCAGCGACTGCATCCACTCGGCGGTGTCGTCGCCCAGCGTCTTGCCCGATGCCGGCTCGCGCATCGCGCTCAGGTCGGCGCCCACGCAGAAGGCCTTGCCCGCACCGGTGATCACCACGGCGCGCACGGCGCGGTCCTCGGCGGCTCGCGCCAGCGCGTCGCGCAGGTCTTCCTGCAGCGGCTTGGCGATCGGGTTGAGCTTGGCGGGCAGGTTGAGCGTGAGGGTGGCGACGGCGTCGTCCACCTCGTAGAGCACGTGGTCCATGGGGCGTTCCGGCAGCGGGGCAAAGCGTCGATCGTTCGCCGCCACCGGCCCCAGGGTCAAGCCGGGGACAACCCGTGCGGCGCGAGTCGCCCAGGCGACCGGCTCGCCAAGGGCGCATCGGCGCTGCCCGGCGGCCAGGCGGCGGGCCGGGCATGCGTGACGGAGATCGACGACGGCCCCAGCGCCGACACCAGCGCGCGCCGGTGCACGTCGCCCACATAGTGCTGGCCGCGCTCCAGCACGATGTCGCGCGGGTCGTGGTCCAGCGTCACCCACAGCGTGCCGCTGCGGCATTCGATGCCGATGCCGGCGGCGTCGGGCAGGGTCAGGACGGTGCGGGCCGGCAGGTCCATCTGAAAGCCGGTGTCGGAGGCGGCGCGGGCCATGAGAGGCTCCTTGGTATTCATCGATGGAATGAATATAGTGACGCGCCCCTCCCCGTGGGGCGGTCGTTAGGAACTCGTCGCATGCGTTCAGAGAATGCCAAAGCCGCTTCGCACCCGGCCGTCGAACTGCCGCCGCTGGACCTGCTGCGTACGTTCGAGGCCGCGGCGCGCACGCTGAGCTTCACCCGCGCGGCCGACGAGCTGGCCCTCACCCAATCCGCCGTCAGCCGCCAAATCCAGCAGCTCGAAGCCAGCCTGGGCGTGCTGCTGTTCGAGCGCCTCCATCGCGCCCTCGCGCTGACGGACGCGGGCCTGGTGATGCAGCGGGCCGTGAGCGACAGCCTGGAGCGCCTGCGCGATGCCACGGCACGCGTGCGCAGCGCACCCGCAGTGCGTCAGGTGGCGCTGACCTGCACGCCCGGTTTCGCGTCGCTGTGGCTCATCCCGCGCCTCACCCGTTTCACGGCCGCGCACCCGCAGGTGGATGTGCGCGTGTCGGCCACGCTCGACGTGCTGGACCTCGAGCGCGCGCGCCTCGACCTGGCGGTGCGCTTCGTGCGCATCGAGCAGGGCCTGGCGCTGGGCAGCGGACCGGCACTGTTCGAAGAGGCGGTGATGCCACTGTGCGCGCCCGCGGTGGCGCAGGCGCTGCGCGCGCCGGCCGACCTCGCCGGCCAGGCACTGCTGACCATCGAGAACCACAAGCACGGCGAAGCCGCGACCATGGACTGGGAGCCCTGGCTGCGGCTCATGGGGTTGGGTGAGTTGCACATGAAGAGCACGCTGCGCTTCTCGCACTACACCGACGCCGTGGCCGCCGCGGTGGCGGGGCAGGGCGTCGTCATCGGCCGGCTGCCGCTGCTGCAGGACCTGGTGCGCGATGGCCGGCTGGTGTCACCCTTCGGCGACGGCGCCTCGTCGCAGCGCGGACAGTTCGTCGAACTGTCGCGCCGCGGCGAGCGCAACCCCGACGCGCTCGACTTCGTGCGCTGGCTGCGCGCCGAAGCCGAGCGGGCGCGCTAGCGAACCGGAAGTACTGCAGATCAGCCCGGCAGCAGCACCTTGTTGACGACGTGGATCACGCCGTTGGACTGGTAGACGTCGGCCGTGGTCACCGTGGCGGTGCCGCCCTTGGCGTCGGTGATCATCACCATCGAACCGTTCGTGGTCGCGGTGAGCGTGCCGCCGCTGGCGGTCTTGAGCATCGCGCGGCCGCCGCCCTGGGCGATGAGGCCCATCAGCGCCTTCGCGTCGAGCTTGCCGGGCACCACGTGGTAGGTCAGCACGGTGGTGAGGGTGCCCTTGTTCTCGGGCTTGAGCAGGGTGTCGACCGTGCCGGGCGGCAGCGCGGCGAAGGCCGCGTTGGTGGGCGCGAAGACGGTGAACGGGCCCGGGCCCTTGAGCGTGTCGACCAAGCCTGCGGCCTTCACCGCGGCCACCAGCGTGGTGTGGTCCTTGGAGTTGACCGCGTTGTCGATGATGTCCTTGGTCGGGTACATCGGCGCGCCGCCGACCATCGGGTTGCTCATGCCGCTGCCCTGCATGCCCATGCCGCCGGCACAGGCGCCCAGCAGCACCGACAGGCTCAGTGCGAGCGCGAGTTTCTTCTTCATGGAGTTCTCCTTTTGCGTGAGTTCAACCTGCGGAATCCGCCGTCAGTTCGGAGGCGCCGTCGGGCGCTTGATGCCGATACGGCCGCTGACGTGAAGTGGATTCAGGGTGCGCAGAAAAAACTCGCGAGACGCCTCGGAGGCCCGCTCAGTGTGCGGGCGACGTGCGCATGAAGGAGAAGCGGCGCTCGGCTGGTTCGGTCTCGGGCATCACGTAGACCACGCCGCGGGTGCTGCCCAGCGCCGGCTTGACGTAGCCGTCGTAGAACGCGGCCGGCACGTTGATGCATCCATAGGAGATGCGGTTGTCGGCGATGGTGGGCGTGGCCAGGCGCTCGAGCCGGCGGTCGGCCTTGTTGGTGGTGCGCACGCGGTGCATCGACACGGCAGCGTCGTAGTCGACCCACACGATGTCTTCGCCGTTTGCATTCACGCCGGGCTCGGAGGCGAAACGGCCCGCGGGCGTGGTGCGCTCGTGCGGGCGGATCTGGGCCATCGGCCGTTCACCGATGCCGGGCACCGAGTCGTCGCCCTTGGCCAGGCCCAGCAGCACGGGCGAGGTGCCGCGCAGCGTTCCATCCGGCGCGAACACATGCACGCGGGCGTTCTTCTTGTCGACCACGGAGAAGGCCTGGCCGCCGTTGTCCCGCGAGGCCACCGCCAGCTTCGCCAGTTGTGCCACCTCGGGCGCAACCGGGCCGGGCGGACGCGCCGCTGCAGGCGGCGCTGCCCAGGCGGCCGTACCAAGCACGCCCGCGGCCACCACGACGCCGGCGCGCGTACGCAGGCAGCACAGCGAAGGCAGGGAGGAAAAGATGGACGCGGTCATGGGGCGCAAGGGTTCGATCGGCAGCGACGACGCAGGAGGAGGGGCACCGCGATGCCCCTGCTTCTGCGGGCCCGCCACCGGCGGCGGCGGGCCGTGGCGCGCATCAGTTGCGGTCGGCGCGGGCCGGGCGCATCGGCTCGGCGGCAGGTGCGGCAGGTTGCGGGCTCATGGTGGCCGCGGGCGCGGTGCTGCCGCTGTTGTTCATCTGGCCGCCCTGGTTCTGGGGCTGCACGCCGGTGGTGCCCATGGGGCCGCCGGCGGGGTTCTGCTGGCCGGCCGCGGTGGCGGGGTTCGGCGAGGTGGTGTTGGGCGGCGTGCCCTGGGCCATGGCGATGCTGGCTGCGGCGCCAAGGGCGAGTGCGGCGCTCAGGGTGGCGATGTGCTTCTTCATGACGAGACTCCTTGGGACTATGGATGGAATGACGGCCGGCGGTCCGGCCCCGGCGCCCTGCCGTCGTTCGCGCCCTGCCAGGCCCTGGCCTGTGGAGAGCGCGGCAGCACGCCAGCGCGAGCCCTCAAGCTAACGGCCGTGCGAATCGCCCGGGTCGGCACCGCGCCCCCACGCCTGTAGGAGCGGGGCGCCGCGGCGGGACGGCCTGGCCCGGCAGGGCGTGGGGCCCATCCCTACAATCCCGGCACATCGAACGCGACGAGGAGGAGCCCACCATGCGATTCGCAGCGCTTCTTCCGGCCGCCGTGCTGTTCGGCACCGCGGCCCTCGCGCAGTCCCCATCCAACTGGTTCACGGTCACCGGCCACCCGGAGCGGCCCGACGTCGACACCGTGCAGGTGGACCCGGTGGCGGTCGCCCGCGACGCCGACGGCAAGACCATGAACATCCGCGTGAACCGCGCCGAACTGCGCCACAACTGGGACGGCGTGCCTTACCGCTCCTACGACGCGCAGGTGGTGTTCCGCTGCGCCGAACGACGGGCCGAGTACCGCGTCGTCACCTACTACATGGCGCCGCTGTGGCGCGGCGACCCGCACCTCACGGTCGACTACGCCGACAAGCCGCGGCCGATGCTGTTCAAGGACGCCCAGCCCAACCCCACGCAGCGCATCGTGCGGGCCGCCTGCGGAGCCTGAGCGCGCGGAAATTCGAGCGAAAAGTGGCCGCAGCGCCGTGCGGCGGCCGTCGAGAGCTATCGATTCGATAGCGTTCGAGGCAAAAAAACGGCACCCGCAGGTGCCGTCGTCTTGCAGGCCTGGGGCCGTTCAGGCCGCAGCGCCCTTCACCTTCAGCCGCCATGCATGCAGCAGCGGCTCGGTGTAGCCGCTGGGCTGCTCGACGCCCTTGAACACCAGGTCCTGCGCGGCCTGGTAGGCGGCGCTGGTCGCGAAGTTGCCGACCATCTTGTGGTACAGCGGGTCGCCGGCGTTCTGCTGGTCGACCACCGCGGCCATGCGCTCGAAGGTGGCGTTGACCTGTTCCTTGGTGACCACGCCGTGCAGCAGCCAGTTGGCGATGTGCTGGCTGCTGATGCGCAGCGTGGCGCGGTCTTCCATCAGGCCGACGTCGTGGATGTCGGGCACCTTGGAGCAGCCCACGCCCTGGTCGATCCAGCGCACCACGTAGCCCAGGATGCCCTGCACGTTGTTGTCGAGTTCCTGCTGCTTCTCGGCGTCGGTCCAGTTGGGCGTCGCGGTGATCGGCACCTGCAGCAGGTCGTTGAGGATCGCGTCGCGCTCGGCTTCGGCGTCGATCTTCTCCAGCTCCTGCTGCACATGGGCCACGTTCACCTGGTGGTAGTGCAGCGCATGCAGCGTGGCCGCGGTGGGCGACGGCACCCAGGCGGTGTTGGCGCCGGCCTTGGGGTGGGCGATCTTCTGCTTGAGCATGTCGGCCATCAGGTCGGGCATGGCCCACATGCCCTTGCCGATCTGCGCCTTGCCGCGCAGGCCGCAGTTCAGGCCGGTGAGCACGTTGTTGCGCTCGTAGGCGGCGATCCACTTGGTGCCCTTGATGTCGCCCTTGCGCAGCATCGGGCCGCCCTGCATGGCGGTGTGCATCTCGTCGCCGGTGCGGTCCAGGAAGCCGGTGTTGATGAAGGCCACGCGCGCCGGTGCGGCGGCAATGCAGGCCTGCAGGTTCACGCTGGTGCGGCGCTCCTCGTCCATGATGCCCAGCTTGACGGTGTTGGCCGGCAGGCCGAGCAGCTGTTCGACGCGGCCGAAGAGCTCGTTGGCGAAGGCCACTTCGGCCGGGCCGTGCATCTTGGGCTTGACGATGTAGATGCTGCCGGTGCGCGAGTTGCGCAGCCCACTTCCATCCGAATGCTTGCCCTTGCCCGCGAGGTCGTAGGTCGCGATGGCCGTGGTGATGACCGCGTCCATGATGCCTTCGGGGATCTCCTTGCCGCCTTCCCACAGGATCGCCGGGTTGGTCATCAGGTGGCCCACGTTGCGCACGAACATGAGCGAGCGGCCGTGCAGCTTGACTTCACCCTTGCCGTCCGGCGCGGTGTAGACGCGGTCGGCGTTCAGGCGGCGCGTGAAGGTCTTGCCGCCCTTGGCCACTTCCTCGGTCAGCGTGCCGAGCTGGATGCCGAGCCAGTTGCTGTATGCGAGCACCTTGTCCTGCGCGTCGACCACCGCCACCGAGTCTTCCAGGTCGAGGATGGTGGACAGGGCCGATTCGAGGATCACGTCGCTCACGCCGGCCGGGTCGGTCTTGCCGATGGGCGTGCTGCGGTCGATCTGGATGTCGAGGTGAATGCCGTTGTGCACGAGCAGCACCGAAGAAGGCGCCGCCGCATCGCCCTGGTAGCCGACGAAGGCCGCGCGGTCCTGCAGGTGCGTGCTGCTGCTGTGCAGTTGCACCACCAGCTGGCCGTCCTTCACGCTGTAGCCGGTCGCGTCCTTGTGCGAGCCGTTGGCCAGCGGCGCGGCCTGGTCGAGCACCTCGCGTGCGAAGGCGATGACCTTGGCGCCGCGGATCGGGTTGTAGCCCTTGCCCTTCTCCGCCCCGCCGTCTTCGGGGATCGCGTCGGTGCCGTACAGCGCGTCGTACAGCGAGCCCCAGCGCGCATTGGCAGCGTTCAGCGCGTAGCGGGCATTGAGGATGGGCACCACCAGCTGCGGGCCGGCCTGCAGCGCGAGCTCGGCATCGACGTTGGCCGTGGTGGCCTTCACGCCCTTGGGCTGCGGCAGCAGGTAGCCGATCTTTTCGAGGTGCGCGCGATACGCGGGCATGTCGGCGATCGGACCGGGGTGGGCCTTGTGCCAGGCGTCCATCTCCGACTGGATGCGGTCGCGCTCGGCCAGCAGGGCGGCGTTCTTGGGCGCGAGGTCGTGGACGATGGCGTCGAAGCCCTTCCAGAAGGCCTCGCTCGAAATGCCGGCGCCGGGCAGCACCTGGTCTTCGATGAAGCTGTACAGCTCGGTGGCCACCTGGAGGCGCTGGGTCGTGGTGCGTTCGGTCGTCATGCGTGTTCTCGGCGTGCGGCGGGGCCGCGAAAGGGTTGCACGGGGTGGGCGGTCGGCGCGAGGGTGCAAGCATGCGGCCCACGCTCGACCCACACTGTATTAGAGACGGGGCAGAAGATTAATCTCCGCATCAGCCGGTGATTCGTGACAAAAATGAATGTAATTGAAGACGAAGGCCGCGCAATGCCTCCCGGCTGACGGCACCGTCACGCAGCCTGCGTACGATGGTGCGATGAATTTGCACATCGGCATCGTGGGCTGCTCCGCCGAGGGCGCGGCCCTGTGCTATCGCACGATCTGTACCGAGGGCGCCGACGTGCTGGGCCCGCACGCGCACCCGGAGGTGTCCATGCACACGCCCTCGCTGGCCGAGTACGTCGACTGCCTGGAGCGCGGCGACCTCGAGGGCGTGGGCGAACTGATGCTCGGCTCGGCCCGCAAGCTCGCCGACATCGGCGCGGACTTCCTCGTCTGCCCCGACAACACCATCCACCAGGCCTTCGACTTCGTCGCCGCGCGCTCGCCGCGCCCATGGCTGCACATCGCCGAGGTGGTGGCCGACGAGGCGGTGCGGCGCGGCTTCACGCGCATCGGCATCACGGGCACGCGCTGGCTGACCGACAGCGAGGTGTACCCCGCGGCCTTCGCCGAGCGCGAGCTGGGCTACATGCGCCCGAGCGAGGCCGAGCGCGACGAGATCCAGCACTTCATCATGGACGAACTGGTGCCGGGCATCCGCAGCGCCGAGGCGGTGGCCTGCTTCCAGCGCGTGTTCGCGCGCATGAAGGACGAAGGCTGCGACGCGGTGGTGCTGGGCTGCACCGAGATCCCGCTGGTGATGAGCGACGCCAACTCGCCGCTGCCCACGCTGGACTCGACGCGACTGCTGGCGCGTGCGGCGCTGCGGCGTGCCGTTCAGGCGGGTTGATCGGCGCCGGCCAGGCTGGCGTCGATCCAGCCGGCGATGTCGTCGGCGGTGGCCGGCGCCGGCATGAAGAGCAGGCGAAAGAGCAGCGGTGCCACCAGCGTGTCCATGAGGCGCTCGACCGGCGGTGCGGCCTCGCCGCGCGCCCGTGCGCGCTCGAGCAGCACGCCGATCTGCGCCGCGACGTAATTCGCGCAGCGGCACGAGGGGCGGTCGTCGGGCGACTGCGCACCCAGCACGTCGCGCATCATCCCGCGGCCGGGCTGCGAGGACATCTCCTCGTTGTACTGCTCGGCCCAGGCCAGCAGGTCGCCGCGCAGCGAGCCGGTGTCGGCCGGTTCGCCCTCGGGCCGCATGCGCTCGACCGACACGTCGGCCAGCAGCTCGGACAGGTCGCCCCAGCGGCGGTAGATGGTCGAGGGCGTGACGCCCGCGCGTGCGGCGACCATCGGCACGGTGAGGGCGTCGCGCCCATGCTCGGCGGCCAGTTCCCGCGTGGCCCGGTGCACCGCTTCCTGCACGCGCGCGCTCCGGCCGCCGGGGCGCGGTGCGGTGCGGGACGTGGAGGGAGAAGGGGCCGTGGTCGCCATGGCGTCGATGCTAACGCAAAGAATTTGCTTTAGGGTGCAAAGGGGCGCACAATGCACAAACGCAAAGTCTTTGCGTTAAAGGAATCCCCGATGTCTGCCCCCGCCCTGGCCACGCCGGCCGCCGCCACCCCGGGCCGCCTGCCGCCACGTGCCGCCTTCATGCTGGTCGTGACGCTGGTGATCAGCTTCCTGGCGGCTTCGAGCGCGCCCTCGCCGCTGTACGCGCTGTACCGCGAGGCCTGGGGCTTCTCGGCGCTGGTGCTCACGGTGATCTTCTCCAGCTACGCCTTTGCGCTGCTCGCGGCGCTCCTGGTCTTCGGCGCGCTGTCCGACCACCTCGGCCGCCGCGCGGTGATCCTGGCGGCGCTGGTGCTGGAGATCGGCGCGATCGTGCTCTTCTGGCGGGCCGGCTCGGTGGCCTGGCTCATCGCGGCCCGCGTGCTCCAGGGCATCGCCACCGGCATGGCGACCAGCGTGCTGAGCGCCACGCTGCTCGACCTGAACCCGGCGCGCGGCGCGCTCTTCAACGGCCTGTCGCCCATGATCGGCATGGCGCTGGGCGCACTGGGGGCCAGCGTGCTGGTGCAGTTCGCGCCGCAGCCGATGCACCTCGTCTACGAGGTCCTGCTCGTCGCGCTGGTGCTCCAGGCGCTGCTGGCGCTGCGCCTGCCCGAGACCGTGACGCGCCGCCCCGGTGCCTGGGCATCGATGGTGCCGCGCGCGCACGTGCCGCCGGCCGCCCGCGGGCTCGTGCTGCGGCTCATGCCGCTCAACACCGCGGGCTGGGCGCTGGGCGGCTTCTACCTGTCGCTCGGCCCCACGCTGGCGCGGCTCGTCACCGGCCGGGTCACGCCGATCGCGGGCGGCGCCCTGATCGCCACGCTGGTGCTGACCGGCGCCGTCGCGATGTACGTGGTGCGCCAGCGCCCCGCGCGGCGCGTGCTGCGCGCCAGCGCGGCGCTGCTGGGCGCGGGCCTGGCGATCACGCTGCTCGGCGTGCACGCGCAGCAGGCCGTGCTCTTCTTCGGCGGCACGGTGGTCGCGGGCATGGGCTTCGGCGGCGGCTTCAACGCGGCCGTGCGCACCCTGGTGCCGGCAGCGACGCCGCACGAGCGTGCCGGCCTCATGTCCAGCTTCTTCGTGCTGAGCTACCTGGCCTTCAGCGTGCCGGCCATCCTGGCGGGCCTGGCCGTGGGCGCCTTCGGCCTGCACGCGACCACGCTGGGCTACGGCCTCGTGCTGCTGGCGCTGGCGCTGCTGGCCTGGGTGACGGCGCGCGAACGCGCCTGAACCGGCAGGGCCGGACGCAGCAGATCGTCACGTCCGTGACGAATTCGGCCGCAACGCCCATGGGACGGGCGCTGCCGGCCGATTGCGAAGCTGCCCTTCAGCTCACCTTGCCACGCAGTTGCTCGGCGGCGCGCTGCACGGCGGCGAGGTAGGCCGCGTCGTAACGGTGCGCCGGCATCGTCAGCGTGACCGCACCCGCGATGGCGCCCTGGGCATCGAACACCGGGGCCGAGATGCCCGCCACATCGGCCAAGCGGTCGCCCACGGCGCTGTACGCACCCGCCTTGCGGATGGCGGCATACAGCGCCTTGTCGCGCGGTGTGGCGCCCGCCTGGCACTCCGGGTCCCAGGCCGACAGCACGCGCCCGCCTGTGCCGGACGACAGCGGCAGCACGTCGCCGGCCTGGATGTGGTCGCGCACCGGGTGCGGCGAATCGACGCGGTACAGGCACACGCGCACCGCCTCTGCGCCGCGGCCCTGCTTGACGTGGTAGGCCGCGCTCTCGCCGGTGGCCTGCACCAGCGCCTGCAGCACCGGCAGCACCACGTCGCCGAGCGAGAACGCCGCGGCATAGACGCCATGCAGGCGTGCGATCTCGGCGCCGAGCGCATAGCGCCCGTCCGGCCGGCGCTGCAGCAGGCCGGCGTGTTCCAGCGAGGCCAGCAGGCGCAGCGCGGTGCTCTTGTAGAGCTGCGTGCGCAGCGCCAGCTCGGCCAGGCTCAGCGCGTCGTCGCCTTCGCGGAACACCGCCAGCAGGCTCAGCGCGCGGTCCACGGCCGCGGCACCGCCGGGCGCTGCCGCGGCGGCGGCCAGGGATTCGGTGCGGGCTTTGCGGGGCATGGGCGGGGGCGGATTGACAGGAAGAAGGGTCGCGGGTTGTAATTCTGTCTTTCAAAATAAAATTCTGCAAGATAGAACGATGAATTCTTCGGAGCCCGCATGCCGCTCGCCCAGGTCCTGATCAGCGAAGTCGGCCCGCGCGACGGCCTGCAATCGGTGAAGGCCACCATGCCCACGGCCGACAAGCTGCGCTGGATCGACGCGCTGCATGCCGCCGGCCTGCGCGAGATCGAGGTCGCCTCCTTCGTCCCGGCCAAACTGCTGCCGCAGATGGCCGACGCGGCCGAGGTCGTGCGCCACGCGGCCACGCTGCCCGGCCTCACGGTGATGGCGCTGGTGCCCAACCGGCGCGGCGCCGAGGCCGCGCTGGCGGCCGGCGCGCACAAGCTCACGATGCCGGTGTCGGCCAGCCGTGCCCACTCGCTGGCCAACGTGCGCAAGACGCCCGAGGACATGGTCGAGGAGGTGCGCGCCATTGCCACGCTGCGCGACGAGCAGGCTCCCCAGGTCCGCCTGGAGGCCGGCATCTCCACCGCCTTCGGCTGCACGCTGCAGGGCCGTGTCGACGAAGACGAGGTGATCCGCCTGGCCGTGCAGTGCGCCGAGGCGGGCGCGCAGGAAGTGGGGCTGTCCGACACGGTCGGCTATGCCAACCCGGCACAGGTGCGCCGCCTTTTCCGCCGCCTGCGCAGCGAACTGGGCGAGCGAGCCGGCGCGGCCCACATGCACAACACGCGCGGCCTGGGGCTGGCCAACTGCCTGGCCGCCTACGAGGAAGGCGTGACCACCTTCGACGCCTCGCTCGGCGGCCTGGGCGGCTGCCCCTACGCGCCCGGCGCCTCGGGCAACGTGGTGACCGAAGACCTCGTTTTCATGTTCGAGTCCATGGGCGTGGCGACTGGCGTGGATCTGGAAGCACTCATCGCCGCGCGGGGCCCGCTGATGCAGGGCCTGCCGGGCGAGCCGGTCTACGGCATGACGCCCGAGGCGGGCCTGCCCAAGGGCTTCGCGCCGTCGGCCCATTGAGCCGCGGCACATGCGGGCAGCCGAACGCAGAGAGCGCAAAGATCTCGCAGAAGTCGCAAAAGAAACCAGAAAACCTTTTTTGAGTTTCTTTTCTGCGCCCTTTGCGAAACCTTCGCGCCCTCTGCGTTCGGCTGTCCGATCCCGATCCCCCATCAACCCCATCGCCCCATCGCCCCATGACCCCCAACCTTCCCTACACCGGCATCCGCGTCGTCGAATTCACCCACATGGTCATGGGCCCGACCTGCGGCCTGCTGCTGGGCGACCTGGGGGCGGAAGTCATCAAGGTCGAGCCCGTGGAAGGCGACGCGACACGGCGCCTGCTCGGCTCGGGCGCCGGCTTCTTTCCCACCTTCAACCGCAACAAGAAGAGCATCGCGCTCGACCTGAAACGGCCCGAGGGCCTGGAGGCCGCGCGCAGGCTGGTCGCCACCGCCGACATCGTGAGCGAGAACTTCAAGCCGGGCACGATGAAGAAGCTGGGCCTGGACTACGCCGCGCTCAAGGCCATCAACCCACGGCTCATCTACGTGAGCCACAAGGGCTTCCTGCCCGGGCCCTACGACCACCGCACGGCCCTCGATGAAGTCGTGCAGATGATGGGCGGCCTGGCCTACATGACCGGGCGCGCCGGCGACCCGCTGCGCGCGGGCACCAGCGTCAACGACATCATGGGCGGCATGTTCGGCGCCATCGGCGCCATGGCCGCCCTGCGCCAGCGCGAGCTCACCGGCGAAGGCTGCGAGGTGCAGTCGGCCCTGTTCGAGAACAACATCTTCCTGGTGGCGCAGCACATGATGCAGTTCGCCGCGACCGGCAAGGCCGCCGACCCGATGCCCAGCCGCATCTCGGCCTGGGGCATCTACGACGTCTTCACGGTGAAGGACGGCGAGCAGATCTTCCTCGCGGTGGTGAGCGATCGGCAGTGGCAGGTCTTCTGCAAGGCCTTCGGCCTGCAGGAGATGCTGGCCGACCCGCGCCTTGCTACCAACAACGACCGCGTGCGCGCCCGCGAATGGATGATGCCGATGCTGCGCTCCCACCTGGCCGGCCACGCGGCGGCCGAGCTGGCGGACGTGTTCGAACGCCACGAGCTGCCCTTCGCCCCCATCACCAAGCCGCAGGAACTGTTCGACGACCCGCACCTCAACGCCAGCGGCGGCCTCGCGCCGGTGCGCATGAACGACGGCAGCGAATCGAAGGTGCCGCTGCTGCCCTTCACGATCGGCGGCGAGCGCCTGGGCATCCGCCACCAGCCCCCGCTGCTGGGCGAGCACACAGCGGAGCTGCTGCGCGCGGCCGGCTACAGCGACGCGCAGGTCGAGGCGATGCTGGCCGCGGGCGCAGCGGCGGGAGCCGCCAGCACCTGAGCATCAGGTGTCGATGCGGATGTTGTTCGCCTTGGCGATGCGGCTCCACTTGTCGTATTCGCTGCGCGAGATGCGCGCGAATTCCTCGACCGAGTTGCCCACCGGCTGCAGGCCGAGCTCGACCAGCTTGTTGCGCACCTCGGGCAGCTGCAGCACCTTGACGATCTCGGCGTTGTAGCGCGCCACGATCTCCCTGGGCGTGGCCGCCGGCACGTAGAAGCCCTGCCAGCCATCGCCGTCGTAGCCGGGCAGCAGCTCGGCCACGGCCGGCGTGTCGGGGAGGGTGGCGCTGCGCTTGGGGCTGGTGATGGCCAGTGCGCGCAGCTTGCCGCTCTTGACCAGCGGGATCGCCGTGGTCGCGGGCTCGAAGCGCAGCGGCACCTGCCCCGCCATCACGTCGGTGAGCGGGCTGCCCTTGTACGGGATGTGCACCATCTTCACGCCCGCCATGTTGTTCATCATCTCCATCACCACGTGCGGGCCCGAGCCCACGCCCAGCGAGCCGTACTCGACCGCGCCGGGGTTGGCCTTGGCGCGCGCGAGCAGGTCCTTCAGGCTGCGGTCGGGCTGCTGCGGGCCGGTCACCAGCACGTAGGGCACCAGCGCCACCTGCGTCACCGGCGCGAAGTCGCGAAAGGTGTCGTAGGGCAGCCGTGTTTAGACGTTGGGGTTGATGCCCATGATCGAGTTCACCGTCATGAACAGCGTGTAGCCGTCGCCCGGGCTCTTGGCCGCGACCTCGGCACCGATGATGCCGGCCGCGCCAGCGCGGTTGTCCACCAGCAGCGGCTGGCCGAGCGCGCGGCCCAGCGGCTCGCTGACGATGCGCGCCACGACGTCGGGCGATACGCCGGCGGCGAAGGGCACCACCAGCTTGATGGGCTTGTCGGGCCATTTGCCTTGTGCGCGGGCCGGGGCCAGGGCGCCGGGCGCGAGTGCTGCGAGGCCCAGACGAGCGAGGGCCTGGCGGCGATGGATGGGGGGCATGGTGGTGTCTCCGTGAGGGTGTTCTTCGAGGGGTCGGTCAGTGCGTCAGCCAGGCGCGCATGGCGTCGACCAGCGGCCCGGGGGCCACGATGTGCGGGTAGTGGCCGCCGTTGGGCAGGTGCACGGCACGGGCCTCGGGGTAGCGCGCGCGCACGCGCTCGCGCACCGCAGGCCCGAGCGTCGGGTCGTCGGCGCAGTCGCTGACGACCAGTCGCGCCGTCGCGGCCGGTGGCAGGGCCGGTGCCTGCGCGACCTGGCGCAGCCGCCCGTGCAGTTGCGCCGCCGGCAGCGTGTGGTGCAGCAGGTGCAGTTGCACCGCGCGCAGGGGATCGTCGGGGCGCGCCGAGAGCGCGGCGTCCCAGCGGGCGAGCACCTCCTCGCTGGTCGCGCCGGCGAGCCAGGCCGCATCGAAGAGCGGCGAGGCCGCCACGTCGGCGCCGTCGACGAAGGTGTTGCCCAGCCAGAGCGCCGCGACCCGCGACGGGTGCCGCTGCGCGAAGGCCTGCGCCCACCAGGCGCCGTACGAGGAGCCCCAGACCGCGGCGGGCCCGATCTCCAGCGCCTGCAGCAGCGCGGCCAAACCATCGGCCAGCGCCACCGCGTCGCAGCCGCCCGGGTAGCTGACGGCGATGACGCGGCGCTCGGCATCGAAGGCTTCGGCGATCCGCCAGGCGCTGCTGGCATCGCCAAGCGCGCCGGGCAGCAGCACCAGCGGCGGCGCCTCACGGCGGTTGTCGGCGAAGCGCCAGACCGCGGGCGACCCGTCGGTGAAGCGCTGCCATTCGCGCTCGCGCGACCAGGCCGCCAGCGCGGGCGGGGGCTCATGCGGCAAGGTAGCCCTCCTCGCGCAGCGTCTTCTTGGCCTCGTCGGTGAAGTCGGCCTCGGGCGCGTTGCCGCTGATCACGAACATCAGGAAGTGGGTGCGGTCGGCCTCCTCGTGCGTGATGTTCTCGAAGCGGCGGTTCACGCCGGGCGGGAACGAGCACACGTCCCACGGCCCGACGTCGAAGTACTCGACCTGCCCGTCGACTTCCCACGAGCAGCGCCAGCGGCCGGTCAGCGGCATGAAGGTCTCGTTGGTGTCGTGGTTGTGCATCATCGGCCCGTTGCCCGGCTTGGCCTCGCAGAAGCCGAGGTTGAAGCCCTCGCTGATCGGGATCGCCGAGTTGGCGGCGGCCTGCGCGCCCACCGGCGAGACCACCTCGGTGCCGCCCTTGCCCTTGGGCGGCTGGAAGCCGATCGCGTTGTAGAGCTTGCGCACCGCGCTCGGGTAGCGGCTGTCGGGCAGGCCGCCGTCGAAGCCCTTGAGGTCCTGGAAGAAGGCGACGCGCTTGCGCATCTCCTCGCGCGTCAGACGGATCTGGGGAAGTGCCATCGTGGGTGTCTCTCTGGAAGGAAGCGTGGAACAGGAATGGGGGGGGCCGGACGGGGCGCAGTGTGGCCGGCGCGCCGGCCGCGCCGCAATTGCGCGATGCGATGCCCGCCATCGCGGCGGTCGATGGCGCCTGCGGGTTTCCACCGATGGGCCGGTGCACCCGCCGCTCGGGCAGGCAAGATCGGCGCATGAAGATGCACGACCTCGATCTGCAACTGCTGCGCGCCTTCGATGCGCTGCTGCGCGAGCGCCACATCACGCGCGCGGCGGAGCGGCTGGAGATCAGCCAGTCGTCGATGAGTGTGTCGCTGGCCAAGCTGCGCGACCTCACGGGCGACGAGCTGCTGATGCGAAGCGGCACGGGCTGGATGCCCACGGAACTGGCCCTGCTGCTGTGGCCCCGTGTGCAGGAGGCGATCGTCGCGCTCGAGCGCGTGCTGGAGCCGGCCCGCTTCGACCCCGCGGCGGCCTCGCAGACTTTCCGGCTGATCGTCATCGACTACATCGACCTGCTGATGATGCCGGCCGTGATGCGCCGCGTCCGCCGCGAGGCGCCGGGCGTGCGCCTGCACGTGCTGCAGACCAACCCGCACCATTTCGCCGATATGATGGCCGCCGGCGAGCTGGACCTGGCGCTGACCTACTTCCCCAACGCGCCCGAGCACCTCAAGGGCCGGCGCCTCTTCTCGGACCGCTTCCTCGGCCTGGCGGCGCGCGCGCACCCGGTGCATCGCACGACGCTGCACGTGGCGGCCTTCTGCGCGCTGCCGCACGTCACCATCGAGCTGGTGTCGGCGCAGATCTACAACGTGCAGATCGACGCCGCGCTGGAACCGCACGGCCTGCGTCGCCAGGTGCGCATGACCAAGCCCAACTTCCTGGCGCTGCCCTTCGTGCTGGAGACCTCGGACATGGTGGCCAGCATCCCGGCCCGCCTCGCACGCCGCATGATGCGCATGGCCGAGGTCGAGCCCTTCGACATCCCGCTGGACTTGCCCACCTTCGACGTCCGCATGCTCTGGCACCCGCGCACCGACCACTCGCCCGCCCACGCCTGGCTGCGCGAGGTGATGGCCGACTGCGCGCGCGAGATCGAATGAGCGCTTGCTATCGAAACCATAGCTGACAGCGCCCGTGTGGCGGGCGCGGTGGCCCCTTTTTGCTTGAAGGTCGGGGCAGCGCGGCCGGGCCGGCTCGCATAATCGGCGCCCGATGGACCGCCTCACCCAGCTCGAAACTTTCGTCGCCGTCGCCACGCGGGGCAGCCTCACCGCCGCGGCGAAGGCCGAGGGCGTGGCGCCGGCCATCGTCGGGCGGCGCATCGACGCGCTGGAGGAGCGCCTGGGTGTCAAGCTGCTGCTGCGCACCACGCGCCGCCTCACGCTCACGCACGAGGGCAGCGCCTTCCTGGAGGACTGCCAGCGCCTGCTGACCGAGCTCGCCAATGCCGAGGCCAGCGTCAGCGCCGGGGGCGTCAAGGCCAGCGGGCACCTGCGCGTCACCGCCCCGGCGGGATTCGGGCGTCGCCACGTGGCGCCCCTGGTGCCGCGCTTCCACGAGCTGCACCCGGAGGTGACCATCTCACTGAACCTCAGCGACCGGGTGATCGACATGGCGGGCGAGAACTTCGATTGCGCCGTTCGCGTGGGCGACCTGCCGGATTCGTCGCTCGTGAGCATGCGGCTGGCCGACAACCGGCGCCGCTGCGTCGCCACGCCGGAATTCCTGCGCCGCCACGGCGTGCCGCAGCATCCCACGGACCTGGTGCGCTTCGCCTGCCTGACGCTCAGCAGCGATGCGTCGCAGACGCGTGGATGGGCATTCCGCGTGCCGCGCAGCGGGGCCAGCGCGACGGATGGCGACGCCGAGGAAGTGATCCACCTCAAGCCCAGTGGCCCGCTCGATTGCTCCGACGGGCAGGTGCTGCACGACTGGTGCCTGGCGGGCCACGGCATCGCCTGGCGCAGCACCTGGGAGGTGGAGGCCGAGATCGACGCCGGTCTGCTGGTGCCGGTGCTCGACCGCTTCGCCGCGCCGCCCAACGGCATCTACGCCGTGTTCCCGCAGCGCAAGCATCTGCCGCTTCGGGTGCGGCTGTGGCTGGATTTCCTCAAGGCGCATTACGCGCGGCCGGACTACTGGGGCCGCGCGGCGGGCTGAGCGACACGCCGTCCGCGCCTGCGTGCGTGCGTTTCGCGCCGCAAGGCGGCACTTCGTCGCTCGGGCCGGCCAGGACGCGGCTGCGCGGCACAATCCGTCGACCTTTGCCACCCACGACGAAAGCCGCCGCGATGACCCTCGAAGCCATCCTCGCCTACCTGCACCTGCTGGCCATCCTGACGATGGTCGTCTTCATCGCCAGCGAGGCGGCGCTGTGCCGCGTGGAGTGGCTCAATGCGAAGGTGGTCGAGCGCCTCGCGCGGGTGGACATGGTCTACGGCATCGCCGCCATGGCCGTGCTGGCCACCGGCATCGTGCGAACCGTGTGGGGCGTGAAGGGCACGGCCTGGTACTGGACCAACCCCTTGCTGCACGTGAAGTTCACGCTCTTCGTCATCGTCGGCGTGATCTCGATCTTCCCGACGCTCACCTACCTGCGCTGGCGCAAGCAGCTGCGCGCCACGGGCGCGCTGCCCGCCGAGGCCGAGGTGAAGAAGACGCGCAAGCTGGTGATGGTGCAGGCGCACCTGATCGCGGTGATCCCGCTGTTCGCCGTCTTCCTCGCGCGCGGCTTCGGAAAGTAGCTCGGCCCCTCCGCGAAGCGGCCTGAAGGACAAAGCCCCGCAGGTGCGGGGCTTTGTTTTCTCCTTGGCGAAGCCGTTACGCCGCCTTGTTGCTCAGGCACTCCTTCATGAAGGCCTTGCGGGCGTCGCCCTTGAGTTCCTTGGCCTTGGGATCGGCGTTGCAGGTCTTCATCTTGGTCTGCTGCTTTTCCTGCTTGCTGGCCGACAGGCACTCCTTCATGAAGGCCTTGCGCTCGTCGCCCTTGAGTTCCTTGGCCTTGGGGTCGGCATTGCAGGTGGCCATCTTGCCTTGCTGGGCGGTGGGCGCCTTGGCCGGTGCTGCCGCTGCAGGCGCGGCCGCCGGCGCTGCGGCGGCAGGTGCCGTGGTCTGCGCCATGGCGTTGAAGGACAGGGCGGCGCCCAGTGCGATCAGGGAGAGGAGCTTTTTCATGGTGTGTGTTTCCTGAGCAGGGTGGTGAAAAAAGTGACGGTTCCCTTCAGGCACCTGCCGCTGGCCGGCGCCGGGCCCGGAGTCGGACCTCGGCCTCTAACGTACCGCAGGCGCGCCCGGCTGACATCCTCCCCGCGCGGCGCCTGCGGGTTTGCCCCCGATAAAATCCGTCGATGCTTACAGTCAAACAGGAGCTGCTGGCCGACCTGGGCCAGGCGCTCGAGGCCCTCGAGCCGGGCGCCGGCAGCCGCGCCGCCTTCGAATCGCCCAAGGTCGCCGCGCACGGCGACTTCGCCTGCACCGCGGCGATGCAGCTCGCCAAGCCGCTCAAGAAGAACCCCCGCCAGCTCGGCGAGGCCCTGCGCGAGGACCTGCTCGCCCGCCCGGCCTTCCAGCGCTGGGTCGATGCGATCGAGATCGCCGGGCCCGGCTTCCTCAACATCCGCCTCAAGCCCGCCGCCAAGCAGCAGGTGGTGCGCGAGGTGCTCGAGGCCGGTGCCGGCTTCGGCCGCAAGCCGGCCGCCTCGGGCGGCAAGGTGCTGGTCGAATTCGTCTCGGCCAACCCGACCGGCCCGCTGCACGTGGGCCACGGCCGCCAGGCCGCGCTGGGCGATGCGATCTGCAACCTGCTCGACGCACAGGGCGCGCAGGTGTGGCGCGAGTTCTATTACAACGACGCCGGCGTCCAGATCCATACCCTGGCCAACAGCACGCAGCTGCGCGCGCGCGGCTTCAAGCCCGGCGACCCCGAATGGCCCGAGCAGGCCTACAACGGCGACTACATCGCCGACATCGCGGCCGACTTCCTGGCGAAGAAGACCGTCAAGTCCGACGACCGGGAGTACACGGCCAGCGGCGACGTGAACGACCTCGATTCGATCCGCCAGTTCGCGGTCGCCTATCTGCGCCACGAGCAGGACCTGGACCTGCAGGCCTTCCAGGTGCGCTTCGACAACTACTACCTCGAGTCCAGCCTGTACACCAGCGGCCGCGTCGAGGCCACCGTGAACAAGCTCATCGCCGCCGGCAAGACCTACGAGCAGGATGGCGCCCTGTGGCTGAAGTCGACCGAGTACGGCGACGACAAGGACCGCGTGATGCGCAAGGGCGACGGCACGTACACGTACTTCGTTCCCGACGTCGCCTACCACCTGGCCAAGTGGGAGCGCGGCTTCCACCGCGTGGTCAACATCCAGGGCACCGACCACCACGGCACCATCGCGCGCGTGCGCGCCGGCCTGCAGGCGGTCGGCGAAGGCATCCCCGAGGGTTACCCCGACTACGTGCTGCACACCATGGTGCGGGTGATGCGCGGCAGCGAGGAGGTCAAGATCTCCAAGCGCGCCGGCAGCTACGTCACCCTGCGCGACCTGATCGAGTGGACCAGCACCGACGCGGTGCGCTTCTTCCTGCTCAGCCGCAAGCCCGACACCGAGTACACCTTCGACGTCGACCTGGCGGTGCAGAAGAACAACGACAACCCGGTGTACTACGTGCAGTACGCGCATGCGCGCATCTGCTCGGTGCTCGACAAGGAAGGCACCGACCCGGCCGTGCTGAAGGACGTCGACCTCGCGCCCCTGGCGACCGAGGCGGCGCAGCCGCTCATGCTGCTGCTGGCCAGGTACCCCGACATGCTGGCGGCCGCCGCGCGCGACTTCGCGCCGCACGACGTCACCTTCTACCTGCGCGAACTGGCCGCGGCCTACCACAGCTACTACGACGCCGAGCGCATCCTGGTCGAGGACGAAGCCGTGAAGAAGGCCCGGCTGGCCCTGGTCGCCGCCACCGCACAGGTGCTGCACAATGGCCTGGCGGTGCTCGGCGTGAGCGCACCGCGCAAGATGTGAGCCATTACCACCCATGAGAAGCAGACAAAGAGGGAATTTCGTCATCGGCCTGATCGTGGGCGTCGTGCTGGGGCTCGGCGTGGCCCTCGGCGTGGCGGTCTACGTGACCAAGGTGCCGATCCCGTTCGTCACCAAGAACCAGCCGCGCG
This sequence comes from Xenophilus aerolatus, assembly GCA_030418545.1. Lineage (GTDB taxonomy): Bacteria > Pseudomonadota > Gammaproteobacteria > Burkholderiales > Burkholderiaceae_C > Xenophilus. The sequence continues at coordinate 48,570 of QAIB01000011.1, forward strand.
GCGCCGACCAGGACGAGGCCGAGGCCCGCAAGAACCGCGACTGGGACCCGAACTCCCCGCTGGCCGGCAAGCCGCAGGCCCCGCGCACCCCGCCGCAGCCGATCGCACCGGCACCGGCCCCCACGGCCCCGGCCGTCGCGGGCGCGCCCGCGAGCACCGGCACGCTCAATGCGCCGGCCCCGGCGCCGGTCGTGGTGGCACCCAAGCCGGCCACGGCGCCGTCCACCTCGACCGATCCGCTGGGCGACTTCGCGCGCTCGCGCGCCGGCGGCAACCCGCCGTCGACGACGGTCGCGTCGGCGCCGCCGACCACCGGGCCCGATCCCTTCGTGTACTTCGTGCAGGCCGGCGCCTTCCGCACCAACGACGACGCCGAGGCGCAGCGCGCCAAGCTGTCGCTGATGGGCGTCGAGGCCAAGGTCACCGAGCGCGAGCAGGCCGGTCGCACGGTCTTCCGCGTGCGCGCCGGCCCGTTCAACAAGAAGGACGACGCCGACCGCCTGAAGGACCGCCTGGACGGCGGCGGCTTCGATGCGGCGCTGGTCCGTGTCCAGCGCTGAGCTTTACCGTTCTTTATGCGGCGCCCGTGCTCTGCTGCGGGCGCGGCCCCGTTGATGAAGGCGGGCGGGAACTCCCCGCCGCGCCCGCGCTCTGTCAGCAGCCCTCTAGAAAGCATTCCAAATGAAACGTCGTGACTTTTCGATCGCCACCGCCGCCGCGGTGTCGCTGCTGCCGCTGGCCGGCACCGTCCATGCGCAGGGCGGCTTCGCCGCCGGCAAGGACTACATCGTGCTCGGCAAGCCCGCGCCGGTCGACGCCCCGGCCGGCAAGGTCGAGGTGGTGGAGTTCTTCTCGTACAACTGCCCGCACTGCGCGGCCTTCGAGCCGCAGCTCGAGGCCTGGGTCAAGACCCTGCCCGCCAACGTCAGCTTCCGCCGCATCCCGGTGCCCTTCGTGGGCAACGACGTCGAGGCCAAGCAGAAGATGTACTACACGCTGGAAGCGCTGGGCAAGGTCGACGAGTTCCAGATGAAGATCTTCCAGGCCATCCACCAGGAGCGCCAGCGCCTGTTCGGCGACGACGCCATCCTGGCCTGGGCCGAGAAGCAGCCCGGCCTGGATGCGAAGAAGTTCGCCGACACTTACAAGTCCTTCGGCGTGGCCGGCAAGGCCAAGCGCGCGACGCAGATGACCGACGCCTACAAGGTGGGCGGGGTGCCCGCGCTGGGCGTGGCGGGCCGCTGGTACGTCGATGGCGAGACCGCGGGCTCGCTGAGCCGTGCGCTGCAGGTGACCGACGCCCTGATCGCCCAGGCGAAGAAGGGCTGATCCGGCCTCCGGTGGGCGCGTTGGCGCGCTGCCGTCGCCCGCAAGCCCGCTCCGGCGGGCTTTCGTTCTTGGGCATAGCGATGTCCGCAGGCCGGCATACAATGCCAGCAAGTTTCGTGCCTCTATGACACACCGCGTTCCGTCCTCCCCCCTTTCCCTTCGTCGCCTCACCCGCACCGCCCTGTGCGTGCTCGCCCTGGCTGCCGCCGTCGGCGCCCACGCCGAGAAGGCCGACCGGACCAAGCCGATGAACATCGAGGCCGACTCGATGCGCTACGACGACCTCAAGCAGACCAGCGTCTTCACCGGCCGCGTGGTGGTCACCAAGGGCACGATCATCATCCGGGGCGCGCGCATCGACGTGCGCCAGGACCCGGACGGCTACCAGTACGGCGTGGTCACCGCCGCGCCCGGCCAGCGCGCCTACTACAAGCAGAAGCGCGACGCCGGCCCGGACGAGTGGATCGAGGGCGAGTCGGAGGTCATCGAATACGACGGCCGCGCCGACAACGTGAAGTTCATCCGCCGCGCCGTGATGCGCCGCCTGATCGGCGCGACGGTGAACGACGAGACCACCGGCCCGCTGATCGTCTACGACCAGAGCAACGACACCTTCACCGTCAACGGCGCACCGCTGCCGCCCGACGCCAGCGTGTCGACCGGCCAGCCCGGCAGCCGCGTGCGCGCCATCCTCACGCCCAAGGCCGCCGGGGCCGGCGCCGCGGCAGCCGGACGCAGCCCGGCGCCCGCCGCCGCACCCGCGCCGGCGCCCGCCACACCGGCCGGCAAGGGCCTGCGGCCCAGCACCACGCTGGACAGCCAGGGATCGCGCCCGTGATCGAGGCGGTGATTCCCGGGGCCGACAAGGGGGTGGCCGGCAGCCGCCTGGAGGCGCGCGGCCTGCAGAAGACCTACGGCAGCCGCAAGGTCGTCAAGGACGTCTCGCTCGACGTGCAGAAGGGCGAAGTGGTCGGGCTGCTGGGCCCCAACGGCGCGGGCAAGACCACCTCGTTCTACATGATCGTGGGCCTGGTGCGGGCCGACGCCGGCGAGATCACCATCGACGGCGAACCGATCGCCCACATGCCCATCCACCGCCGCGCGCGCATGGGCCTGTCGTACCTGCCGCAGGAGGCCTCGATCTTCCGCAAGCTCAGCGTCGAGGAGAACGTGCGCGCCGTGCTGGAACTGCAGACCGAGACCGACGAGCGCGGCCGCGCGGTGCCCTTGCCCAAGGCGCGCATCGAGGAGCGCCTGTCGGAACTGCTGGCCGACCTGCGGGTGGACCACCTGCGCGATTCGCCGGCGCTGGCGCTGTCGGGCGGCGAACGCCGCCGCGTCGAGATCGCACGCGCGCTGGCCACGCAGCCGCGCTTCATCCTGCTGGACGAGCCCTTTGCCGGCATCGACCCGATCGCGGTGATCGAGATCCAGCGGATCATCAGCTTCCTCAAGGAGCGCGGCATCGGCGTGCTCATCACCGACCACAACGTGCGTGAGACGCTGGGCATCTGCGACCACGCCTTCATCATCAGCGACGGGCAAGTGCTGGCACAAGGCACGCCATCGGAGATCGTCGACAACGCCGAGGTACGCCGCGTGTACCTAGGCGAGCACTTCCGAATGTGACCGGGGTCGGCATGCCGATTTCGCTCGTGACCGACTGGCCTTTGGACCCGGTGGGAGGCGTTGCTTCGTGAAGCAAGGCCTGTCGCTGCGCGTCTCGCAGCACCTCGCGCTCACGCCGCAATTGCAGCAGTCGATCCGGCTGCTGCAGCTGTCCACGCTCGAACTCAGCCAGGAAGTCGAGCAGATGCTCGACGACAACCCTTTTCTCGAACGCCTGAACGAGGAGGCGCCGCGCGAGGAGTTCGGCGTCGAGGCGGCCGACACGCCCGCGCCGCGCGAAGAGCGCGAGGATGCCGGCGAGTTGGCTACCAGTTCCATGGCTACTTCCGCGGACGGGACGGGCGCTGCAGGCCAGAATGACACCGAGTCCACGGTGTCCGACGCGGTCGAGGGCGAACCCTCCGAGCCCGACTGGGACGGCGACGGCACCGTCGACCTCGCGCCCGACGATTCCGAGTGGGGCGGCGACGCGCCGGCCCGCAACAACAACGCCGGCGACGACGAGCGCGCCGATGCGACCGAGCTGGCGCGCAGCCAGGAGTCGCTGCAGGCCTTCCTGCACCGCCAGGCCCTGTCGCTGCGCCTGTCGCCCGAGGACTCGGCCGCGCTGCGCTTCCTGATCGAATCGCTCAACGACGATGGCTACCTCGAGGACTCGCTGCCCGCGCTGGCCTCGGGCCTGGCCGGCGACGACAACGACCAGTTCGACGACCTGGTGCACCACTTCCAGGTCGCGCTGGGCCTGCTGCAGAGCCTGGAGCCGGTGGGCGTGGGCGCGCGCGACCTGGGCGAGTGCCTGGCGATCCAGCTGCGCGCCGGCGCCGAGGACGACGAGGGCGACCCCGAAGCCGCCGACGTGCGCAAGGTGGCCCTGGCCATCTGCAAGCAGCCGATGGAGCTGCTGGCCAAGCGCGACTTCCGGCGCCTGGCCACGCTGACGCGCAGCACCGAGGACGAGGTGCGCCAGGCCATGCAGCTCATTGCGCGGCTCGAGCCCAAGCCGGGCCGGCGCTTCGTCGACGTCGAGCGCAACATCGTCGTGCCCGACGTGATCGTCACCAAGACCGGGCGCGGCACGAACATCAAGTTCCGGGTGCAGCTCAACCCCGACGTGATGCCGCGGCTGCGGGTGCACGACATCTACGCCGGCGCGCTCAAGTCGCACAAGGGCGAAGGCAGCCAGGCGCTGAGCCAGCGGCTGCAGGAGGCGCGCTGGTTCATCAAGAACATCCAGCAGCGCTTCGACACCATCCTGCGCGTGTCCAACGCCATCGTCGAACGGCAGAAGAACTTCTTCGTGCACGGCGAGCTGGCCATGCGGCCGCTGGTGCTGCGCGAGATCGCCGACGAGCTGGGCCTGCACGAGTCCACCATCAGCCGCGTGACCACCGCGAAGTACATGGCCACGCCTTTCGGCACGGTGGAGCTCAAGTACTTCTTCGGCTCCGCGCTGGGCACCGAGACCGGCGGCAACGCGTCGAGCACGGCAGTGCGCGCGCTCATCAAGCAGTTCGTCGGCTCCGAGAACACGAAGAAGCCGCTGTCGGACAGCCAGATCTCCGAGATGCTCAAGGAGCAGGGCATCGAGTGCGCGCGCCGCACGGTGGCCAAGTACCGCGAGGCCCTGCGCATCGCGCCGGCGAACCTGCGCAAGGCCCTGTAGGGCGGGGGGTACGGGATCGGACTTCCGTACGCGAAGGACGCGAAAACTTCGCGAAAGTCGCAAAAGAACAGCCCAAAAAATCTTCGGCTTCTTTCGCGTTCGTTGTGGAAGCTTTGCGCCTTTCGCGTACGGATACATCCGATGGACCGGGTCCAAATCGCCGCGCAACGACCGCCCCGCTGACGCGTTGGCCATCGATTTGATGGCGACGCTGCTCAGCCCGCCCGCGCCAGCACCGCGCGCAGCGCTGCGGGCTGCACCGGCTTGCGCAGGGCGTGCCAGCCGCGCGCGAGGGCGTGTGACTGCGTGGCCTCGTCGATGTCGGCCGAGACCAGCGCGATGACCAGGCCCGGCCGGTGCGCCTGCAGCCGCTCGGCCAGTGCCACGCCGTCGAGCTCGCCTGGCAGCCGGATGTCGCACAGCGCGACCTGGATGCGGCGCAGGTCGGCCAGCGCCAGCGCTTCGGCCGCGCTGGCGTAGACCTGGGGCTGCGCCGACCACTGCCGCAGCAGTGCGACGAGGCTGGCCGCGACCACGGCGTTGTCCTCCACCACCAGCACTTCGATGCCGGGACGCAGTGCCTGCGGCGGCGTGGCGGCGACCGTCGGGCTCTGCCGCAGCGCGGGCCGGTCGGCCACGGGCGCATCGGCCGGCGCCGCGGGCACGGTGAAGCCGAACACCGCACCCCGCCCGGCCGCGGAGCGCAGCGTGATCACGAGATGGAGCCGATCGGCCAGGCGTCGCACCACGCCCAGGCCCAACCCATGGCCGCGCTGCAGGTTGCGCTCGGCATTGCCCACCTGCTCGAAATCGCCGAAGACGCGCGCCTGCGCCTCGGGCGCGATGCCGATGCCGCCGTCGCGCACCTCCACGCGCCACGCGCCCGCACGGCGACGCGCCGCCAGCAGGATGCGCCCGCGCGGCGCGAACTTGACGGCGTTGTCGACCAGGTTGGCCAGGATACGGCGCAGCGCGACGGCGTCGCTCCAGGCCGTGGCGTCCGCCGGGCAGCGCACGTGGATGCGCGTGCCGCCGGCCTGCCGCGCGACTTCGGCCAGCAGTGGAGCGAGCGGCACCGCGGCACGCACCAGCGCCTCGACGCCGGCCTCGATGCGGCCGATCTCCAGCAACTGGTGGGTCAGTGTTTCCAGCGCGGCCTGGGCGTCGGCCAGCGCGGCGACCGTGCCCTGCACCGCCGCGGTGGGCGCGCCCTGGTCCAGCTGTTCGCGCAGCACCGCCGTCTGCAGGCCGATCGCCATGACCGGCTGGCGCAGGTCGTGGTTGGCGGCAGAGAAGAAGCGCAGCCGCTCGGCCTGCGCCTGCTGCGAATCGCGCAGGCCGGCCAGGGCCTGCTCGCGCAGCGCATGGGCGTTCAGGCGCAGGCCGATGTTCTCCTCGAGCTGGCGGTTGTGGCTGCCCACCTGCTTGAGCATCAGCGCCAGCAGCAGCACGCCCAGCAGGGCCACCGCCACCATCGGCGGCGCGCCGAAGGCCAGGCCCATGGCGATCACCGGCGCCATCAGCAGCGTGATGGCCAGCCGCACCGCCGGCGTGTGGAAGGACACCGAGAAGGCCGACGACAGCGTCATGCCCATCACGATCAGGCCCAGCAGCAGCTGCTGCATGGGGTCGGCGGCATTGAAGAGCAGCACGCCCGCCAGGCCGTGCGCCGCCTCCCAGACGCCGGTGCGCAGCGTGTGGATGCGCTGCGCGCGGCGCAGGGTGTCGGGCGTGAGCGTCTCCGGCACGCGCTGCGGGAAATAGCCGCGCATCACCGTCACCGCCGCGATGCCGGTCAGCCACAGCGCCGCCCGCACGGGCGAGTACAGCCAGCCGAAGATCACCGCCACGCCGGCGTTGAGCAGGAACTGCACCGCCAGGATGGGCCCCAGCGGCCGGGTGCTCAGCCGCAGCACCTCGCACTCGACCAGGAAGCGGTCCGCGGCGGCGTCGGTGGGCGAGGAGGAGGGCTCGGCGGTGCGCATGGCGAGGGCTGTCGCACTATAGGGGAGCGGCCTGCGCGGCGCGTGCGGGGCGACAATGGCGGCTGCTCCCTTTGGCCGCCGCCCGTGAACGATCTCTCCCTTTTCCTGCCCTGCGCCGCCGGCGTCGAAGACTTCCTCGCCCAGGAGGTCCACGCCATCACCGGCCGCGCCGGCGACGACCTGCGCGTGCTGCGTGCGGGTGTGCGCGTGCGGGCGGGCTGGCGCGACGTGCTCGCGCTCAACCTCAAGAGCCGCCTGGCGCAGCGTGTGCTGGTCGAGCTGGCGCACCGGCCCTACCGCGCCGAGCAGGACCTGTACGAGGCCGCCAGCGGCGTCGCGTGGGAGATCTGGTTCACCCCGCGCCAGACCTTCAAGATCGAGACCACCGCCACCGGCAGCCCGCTCAAGAGCCTGAACTTCGCCACCTTGCGCATCAAGGACGCGATCGCCGACCGCTTTCGCGCCAAGGCGAACGGCGTGCGCCCCAGCATCGAGACCCAACGCCCCGACGTGCGCGTGTTCGCCCACCTCACGGCCGAGCACGTCACGCTCTACATCGACACCAGCGGCGAGCCGCTCTTCAAGCGCGGCTGGCGCGTCGACAAGGGCGACGCCCCGCTCAAGGAAACCCTGGCCGCCGCCATGCTGGCCGCTAGCGGCTGGTGGGACCCGGAGACCGGCCGCGTCGCCGACGCGCCGCTGTACGACCCCTGCTGCGGCAGCGGCACCATCGCCATCGAGGCCGCGCAGATCGCTGCCGGCATGCCCGCCGGCGGCCAGCGCCGCTTCGGCTTCGAGCAGCTGCTGCCGCACCGGGCCGAACTCTGGTCTGCTATCAAAAACGAAGCGCGACCCGCTGGCGGGGCGAGCGCTGTGGCCGTTTTTGGCAGTGACGTGTCGCACCGCATGGTCGACTTCGCGCAGCGCAACGCCGAGCGCGCCGGCGTGGCCGAGCGCGTGCAGTTGCGCGGTGGCGATGCCCTGCAGCGCATGCCGCCGGCCGAGTCGGGCGTCATCGTGCTCAACCCGCCGTACGGCGAGCGCATCGCCGTCGGCGGCTTCGCCGGCTCGCCCGGTCGCACCGGCGCGCGCGAGGTGGCGCAGGACGAGGGCGGCGACGACGCGGGCGACTTCTTCCCGCGCCTGGCCACGCACTGGAAGAAGCACTACGCCGGCTGGACCGCCTGGGTGCTCACGCCCGACATGAAGCTGCCGCAGCACATGCGGCTGAAGGAATCGCGCCGCGTGCCGATGTGGAACGGGCCGATCGAGTGCCGGCTGTTCCGCTTCGACATGGTGGCGGGGTCGGCGCGGGGGAAGGCGGCGGGCTGAGCCGCCTGCGTCCAGCGCGGGGCCCCTTCAACCCGTGCAGGAACTGCCTTGGCCAGGTCAAGGCCTCGCGTGGCGGATGGCGGCCGTGCAGTCCCCGAAGCCGATGCGACGACGCCCGGGGCGTTCGCAAGAGCCTCGCAGGGTCACAGTGTCCCCATCGTGCAGGAACAGGCGCTCCTCTCCATTCGACAGGCGCAGCGGGCGCTTGCCGCCCTCCGTGATCTCGAGCAGACAGGCTGCCTGGCCGGGGCCTTCGCCGGACAGCGTTCCCGTGCCGAGCAGGTCGCCAGGCATCAGGTTGCAGCCGTTGACCGTGTGGTGCGCCACCAGCTGGGCCATCGTCCAGTACGCGGCCTGCGCGAAACCGGTGCGGACGATGCAATCGCCGACCGTCCCCCGAGCCCGCATCCCGGCCGTCTGAAGCCAGACCTCGAGCGTCACGTCGATCGCGCCGGACGCGCGGTCGGCCGGGCTGTCGAGGTAGGGCAGCGGCTGCGGATCCCCGGGCGGCCGAATGAGCGGCCTGCGAAACGGCGCCAGCGCTTCCAGCGTCACGATCCAGGGCGACAGCGTGGTGGCGAAACTCTTCGCGAGGAAGGGGCCGAGGGGCTGCGATTCCCAGCGCTGGAGATCGCGCGCGCTCCAGTCGTTCAGCAGCGTCAGGCCCGCGATGTGCTCCTGGGCCGCATCGATGGGAATCGCATCGCCATGGGCGTTGCCCTGGCCCATGACGATGCCCATCTCCAGCTCGAAATCGAGTTGCTCGCTGGGCTGCATCGCCGGCGCCCCGGCACCTGGGGGCTTGACTTGGCCTTTCGGCCGAGCGAAGTCCCTGCCGCTGACCTGTATCGACGACGCGCGCCCGTGGTAGCCGATCGGCACCCAGCGATAGTTCGGCAGCAGCGGCGTGTCGGGCCGATAGAGGCGGCCCGTGTTCGCCGCGTGGTGGATGCCGATGAAGAAGTCGCTGTAGTTGCGGATCTCGCAGGGCAGGCCCAGCTCGACCGCATCCATCGGCATGAGCCACGGTTCGATTCGCGCCCGCTCTTCGCTGCCGTGTTGCAGTGCCCGCGAGATCGCCTGCCGCTGTGCCTGTCGCTGCGCGCGCGGCAGCGTCAGCCAGCGCACCATCTCCGGGCTGTCGCAGAGCCCGGCACCGTGCACATCGAGCACCTGCTCGCCGATGGCCACGCCGACCGACCATGGCTCCGAAGCGTCCCGCCTGAATCGGCCATAGGGCAGGTTCTGGATCGGGAACGGGGTCTGCGGTGCGTTGGCGCTCTCGACCCAGCTGAGCAGGCCGGGCGAGTGGGTATCGACGGGATCGGTCACAGGAATGCCCCGGTCACCGAGCGGGGTGAAGGGATCGGCTGCGAAACCACTCAGCGGTCCCGGGGAGGGATCATCGGCAGCAGCAGATGCGAGTCGTGGCGTCCACCGGTGAGGATGGTGTTGTCGCCTTCGAACAGCTCCGGTCTGCGGTCCGTCGGATCGGTGTGCAGGAATGGCCCCGACCCCTTGCGTGGCCCCGTGGCGCCCTCGCGTTCGTAGTCCTGCGCGTCGACCCTCACCGCCAGCCGGTACCCCCGCGCAAGCACGATCGACGTGGGCCAGATCTCGACTTCCACCCGATAGTCTTCGCCGGGCGTCAGCGGCTGCAGCTCGTCGTGCGTGTGGAATGGCTGCCCCGGCCGGGACCGCTGCGCATCCGTCTTGCGGTGCGAGGCACGCAACCATCCTTGTGCGATGGGCACCTGCGGATCCGTCGCGCCGCGGAACAGCACTTCGCGGCCGTCGGGACCATAGGCCCGGACAGTGACGAAGAGATCCATGTCCCGGGTGCTCGAGCGGATCCAGACCACCAGCGACAGCGGCCCGGTGAACTCCGTCGCTGCCTCCATCGGCGCGCTGAGGAATTCGACGCCGCGGCCGGGCGCACGGTACGTGGCCGTCGCGACGGCGTCGATGGGTTCGGCGGCCAGCGCCATCGCCTGCGCATCCAGGTACAGCCGCGTCCATTGCGTTCGTGCGATCGGCCACTCGTGTTCGAAGCGCTGCTCGAAGCGGTCCGGGTGGCGCACCTCCAGGATGACGGGCGGTTGCTCGTCCCATCCGTTGCGCTCGTCCTTCAGGAACCTGTCGAAGAAGCGCTTCTGCATCTGCACGTACTCCGGCAGATAGAAGGATTCCCAGTGCGTGCCGCCATGCATCTGCAGCCACTTGTGCTGCGAACCCGCGCCCAGGAAACCCTGCACGTTGCCGCGCAGATGCAGCCCCATGCCGCCCCAGTTCCCTGCCGAGAGCACGGGCACCTCGATGTCCGTCAGCCTGGCGGTCCGGGCCGCGTACCACTCGTCGATGAGGGGGTGCGACCGGAACTCGTCGATCACGTCGATCCTGTTTCCGCGTCGGACCTCGGCGTCGAGGGCCTCGCCCGTGCTCGTCGCGCCGGTGTCCCGGTCGATGTACGGGCTGTCGGCGTTGCCGTTCTGCACCGAGAGGATCTGCTTCGGATACCAGAACTCGAAGAAGAAGTTGCCGAAGATGCCGCCGTGATGGCTTGCGTCGCGGTACATGTCGCTGGCGCCTTCCCACGGACAGATCGCTGCGAGGTGGCGAGGACGGCGCGCGGCGACCTGCCACTGGTTCATCGCGTAGTACGAGATGCCCAGCAGGCCCACCCTGCCGGTGGACCATGACTGCGTTCCCGCCCATTCGATGCAGTCGGCGTAGTCGTCCGTTTCCTGCGGCGACCACACCCACAGCGTGCCGGGCGATTCGCCGGCGCCCCGGCTGTCGACCACGACCAGTGCATAGCCCCAGGGAATCCAGCGCTCCGGATCGGCCACCTCCCAGCGCAGGTACCGCCCGGAGCTGCCTTCGGTGTCGATGCCCGGGTACAGCCGCTTCAGTTCATCCCACTGCGGCCTGAAGGCGTCCTCGAAGTGCGCGTCCTTGCCATAGGGGCCGTGCGTCATGAGGACGGGGACCGGTGCCTCTCCATCCGGGCGGAACACATTCGCCTTGAGGACGGCGCCATCGCGCAAACGGATGGGAACGTTCTTCTCGAAGATCATCGCGTCTTCCGATCTGGCGTCTACTGAAACAGCGCCACGGCGCGCGTCCAGCCCGCCGAGCCGCCACGGATCTTGGCCGGAAAGCACGACACGAAGAACCCGTCGGGCGGCAGCGCTTCCAGGTTGTGCAGCTTTTCCAGATGGCAGTAGCCGATGTCGCGGCCTGCCTTGTGGCCCTCCCAGATCACGGACGGGTCCTTGTCCTGCCGGTAGCGCTCGGCGGTGTACTGGAAGGGCGCGTCCCAGCTCCAGGCATCCGTACCCGTGACACGCACGCCGCGCTCGAGCAGGTACATCGTCGCGCCATAGCCCATGCCGCACCCGGCCTGCACGAAGTCCGGCTTGCCGTAACGGCTGCCCGCGCGCGTGTTGATGACAACGATCTCCAGGGGCTTGAGCGTGTGGCCGATGCGCTGCAACTCCGCCTGCACATCCGATGCCTGCACCACGTAGCCGTCGTCGAAATGCCGGAAGTCGAGCTTGACCCCCGGCTGCAGACACCATTCCAGGGGCACCTCGTCGATGGTGATCGCCGGCTCCCCGTGATTCATCGTCGACGCGAAATGCCAGGGCGCGTCGAGGTGCGTGCCGTTGTGCGTGCTGAGCTCCACCTTCTCCACGGCCCATGCTTCGCCGTCGGGCAGGTCCTGCGCCTGGAGCCCGGGGAAGAACTGCGCCAGGCGGCTGAAGCTCTCGGAGTGGTTCATGTAGTGGATCCTGGGCGCGAACGCCGGAGGGTCCGAGATGACATCGTTCTCGAGGAAGATGGAAAGGTCGACGATCTTCTTGAACATCACGCGTCCATTTCGATGCCAAGGGGAGGAAGGATCCGCTGGTAGCGGGCCAGTTCCTTCTCGAGGTAGGCCTTGAACCGGTCCGGTGGCACGCCCGAGACCTGGTTGCCGAACGTGACCATCTTTTCCTTGAAGCCCGGGTCGGCCAGCGTCTTCGACACCCCGTCGTAGAGGGCCGCCAGGACCTGGGGCGGCATCCGGGGCGGGGCAAGCATGCCGATCCATGCAGGAATGTCGATGTCGGGCATGCCCAGTTCGGCGAAGGTGGGCACTTTGGGCAATGTGTCCGCCCGCTGTGCGCCGGTGATCGCGAGGGCCTTGATCTTGCCGGCTTCGATGTATTGCATCACCGAGGATGGCGCGATGAAAGCGATGTCCACCACGCCGCTGATCAGGTCGGTGAGCGGCGTTCCCTTGTAGGGCACATGGATCAATTCGATCCCGGCCTGTTTGGCGAACAGGGCGCCGACCACGTGCGTCGTGTTGCCGTTGCCGGCCGACGCATAGCTGAACTTGCCGGGCTGCTTCTTCGCCGCAGCGACGAATTCGGCCATGCTGTTGAAGGGCCCGTTCGCCCTGTGCAGCAGCGCAAAGCCGGCGGTCGTGTACACCATCGTCAAGGGGGTGAAGCCTTCGATCGGGTGGTAAGGCAGCTTCTTCATCAGCACGCCGTTCGTCAGGTGTCCGCCAGTGGTCCACAGCACCACCGAGCCGTCGGGCTTCGCGCGCGACACCTCCGACGCGCCGATCGTGGTCGCCGCTCCCGGCTTGTTGTCGACGATGCACGGTCTGCCCGTCACCCTCGGGTAGGTGTCGGCAAAGATGCGTGTCATGCCGTCGAGCGCACCCCCGGCGGGGAAGGGCATCACGATCCGGAGCATCTCCGGCAGGTCGGTGGCGGCCGGGGCCAGCGGCGCAGCGAGCGCCGCCACGGCGCCGGCGAGCGCATCTCTTCGATTCATCATCATGGGCTTGTCTCCTCGTGTTGCCGGTGGGCGCTCGATGCGTCGCAACCCGGCACGGCCGCATTCTAGAAAAATAAAACAGGCGTTTCAATCCAATGTTTGTTTCTGGCCTGCAGATGCGTCGTGACGATTCAAACAGGCGCTTGACACGCTGCGGCACAATGCACCGCTCCGTGCCGGTCGGCTGTCCGCCGGCCTGCCTCGGCCCAACCCTCATGCCCTCGTATGCCAGGTCGACCTTCCCGTTCCACTGACCGCCTGACCCGGGACAAGATCATGGGCTCCGCACTGACGCTGTATGCCGAGAGAGGCATCGACGGCGTTCCCGTGCGCACCCTGACCGGGCACGCCGGCGTCAACGTCGCGGCGATCCACTATCACTTCGGCGGCGTCGATGCCCTGGCCGAGGCGGTCTTCGACGAACTTTCGGCGCGCGTCAACAAGCGCCGCACGCTCGCCCTCAAAGAGATCACTTCGGCCGCCCTTGCCGCGGGCACGCCGCCCGAGGTCGTGGACGTCGTCGAAGCCTTCGTCGCGCCATACGTGGGCGACGGTGCCGAAACCGAAGGGCAACTGCTAGCCCAGTTGATCCTGAAGCATCGCCTGTCCCCGTCGCCGATGACGGAGCGGGTGATCAAGAAGCACTTCGACCCCATGGCGAAGCAGTTCGTCGCGGCGCTGCACGATGCGGTGCCGGAGGTCCCGCTGAACCTCATGTACCTGCGCTACATGCTGATGGTGAGCACCGTGGTGCTTTTCCTGACCGACAGAGGGCGGCCGAATCGTCTGCAGCGGCTGTCGGGCTCCAAGGCCGGAAGCTCGGACAGGCAGGCCATGGCGCGTGCACTGGTGGACTTCGTCGTGGGCGGAATCCGTTCACCGGTTTCCGCATAGGGGATGCTCGTGCGGCAGCCGGCCCCATCCACGCGTTCTCGAGACAAACCGAGTTCCATGCCTCCACGCCTCGTCATCGACACCAACATCGTCCTCGACCTCTTCGTCTTCGACGACGCCGCCGCCAAGCCTCTGCGTGCCGCGCTGGAGGCGGGCGAGGCGGAGTGGCTCGCCACCGCCGCCATGCGCATCGAGCTGGCACGCGTGCTGGGCTATCCGCAGATCGCGCCGCGCCTGGCCTTCTACGGCCTCGCGGACGCCGACGTGCTGGCGCAGTTCGACCGCCATGCCCGACTCGTCGAGGCCGCGCCCAAGGCGCCTGTGACCTGCACCGACCCCGACGACCAGGGCTTCATCGACCTGGCGGTGGCACACCGCGTGCCGTTGCTGAGCAAGGACCGGGCGGTGCTCACCATGAAGCGGCGGCTGGAGCGCCTCGGTGTCGTGGCCGCCTCCTGCTACGCGCCCGCGGCACAGCCCGCTTGAAGGAGACCGCCCTGCGACGCCTGGCCACTCCGCCGACCGCGATGCCGTCTTCGCGATCTACAGCCATCCCGAGGTCACGCCCTACCTCACCTACGAGCCGATGCCGCCCGAGGCCTTCGTCCCGGTGTACGACGAGCTGCTCGCGAGCCGCAGCTTCCATGTGTGGACGTTGGATGGCGGCGAGGTCGCGGGCTTCTACCGCACCACGCGCTACCCCGGCCGCGTGAGCCACGTCGTGCTGCTCGGCACGCTGGCCGTCGATCCGCGCCGCCACGGCCAGGGCATCGCCGGCGCCATGCTGGCCGATGCCATCGCCCGCCTGCGCGCCGAGGGCGTGCGCCGTGTCGAGCTGTATGCCGAGGCCGACAACCCGCGTGCCCTGCGCTTCTACGCCAAGCTGGGCTTCGTGCACGAGGGCACCCTGCGGCAGTTCTACAAGCGCGCCGATCAGGCGCACTACGTGGACGAGTGGGTGATGGGCCTGCTGCTGACCGACGACACCCCCGGCGCTCAGCGCCCGTAGTCCACCACGTCGCGGTACGCCGCTTCGTCGCGCATCGCCCAGTAGGCGGCATGCAGCCGCTCGCTGACCGGCCCCGGGAACTGCGGCAGCGGCACGCCGTCCAGCTTGGCGATCGGCAGGATGCCGCCGCCGGTGGAGGTGAGAAAAACCTCGTCGGCCGCGCGCACGTCCGCCACGGGCAGCGGCGCGACGCGCACCGGGATGCCCAGGCGCTTGCACAGCTCGAGTGCGGTGCGTCGCGACACACCCTCGAGCACGCCGCGGTCCGCGGTGCGCACCTCGCCGTTCTTGACGATGAAGACATTGAAGCCCGGTCCCTCGGCCAGGTTGCCTTGTGCATCGACCACGCAGCTGGTGTCGCGGCCGCGGTCGTAGGCGTCGAAGAGGGACTGCACCAGGTCCATCCAGTGGTAGTTCTTGACCGTCGGGTCGACCGACTCGGGCGCAATGCGCACGCGTTCGCTGATGTGCAGGTCGATGCCCTCGCGCTGCTTCTCGGGCGGTGCGATCCACACGTAGGGCAGGGCGTAGGCGTAGAAGCGGTTGCTCGCCAGGCGCGGGTCGCGGGCGCCCTTGGGCGGCACGCCGCGCGTGCACACCATCGCCACGTAGGCGTCCTGCAGGCCCGCGCCGCGTACGCAGCCGTGCAGGATGGCACGCAGCTCCTCGCGGCTGTAGGGGATCGACATGCGCATCTTCTCCAGGCTGGAGAAGAAGCGGTCCATGTGGGTGTCGAGCCGGAAGAACGCGCCTTGCCAAGTGCTGGCCACGTCGTAGGTGGCATCGGAGCGCGTGAAGCCCCAGTCGAAGAGCGAGATCTTCGCTTCGGACAGGGGCACGAAGGCGCCTTCGGCGAAGGCGCAGCCGCCTTCGAACTGGCCGGCGGTGGGAAGGGGAGGCAGGGCCATGGCGATCATCTCCAGACAGAACGATGGGCCCGATCATGCCTTTTAATTGATCGTTGTTCAATAAATATTGAACGTTGATCAGGCGTGCCTAGAATCGCGCATGGCCTCCTCGCGTCCTGCTGCCCGCCGTTTCGTCCCCGTCCGACCCGGCCCGGGGCGCCCGCGCAAGGGCGAGGCGCGCGCGGCGGCCGACACCGCGCTGGGCCGTGACCGCATCCTGCAGGCGGCGCTGGCCCTCATCGACGACCAGGGCCTGGCGGCCTTCAACATCCGCGCGCTGGCCGCCACGCTGAAGGTGGCGCCGGCCGCGTTGTACTGGCACGTGCCCAACCGCGACGCGTTGGTGTCGGGCGTCATCGCGCTGGCGCTGGAGGGCGTCGCCGCCGCGGTGCCTTCGCAGGAGCCGTTGACCTGGCAGGCACGCCTGCGCGCGCTGCTGGTGGCCTTTCGGGCTGCGCTGCGCGCCCATCCGCACCTGGCGCCGGTGGTGGCGAGCGAACTGGCCTACAACGCGGCCTTCGACGCACCGCTGCTCGAGCACATCGTCGTCGCGCTCGAGCAGGCGCGCTTCGAGGGCGAGGCGCTGGTCGATGCCTTCAACGTCGTGGTGGCCGCGCTGTGCGGCTTCGCGACGCTGGAGCTGTCGACCGCGCCCGCCGGGGCGGGCGAGGCCTGGGCCGAGGCCTGCCGTGCGCAGATCGATGCGGTGGACGCAGGGCGGCACCCGCACCTGGCCGGCCGGCTCGACGCGCTGCGCAACCGGGCCTTCCTGCTGCGCTGGACCGACGGGCGGACGCAGCCGCTCGACGGCGGCTTCGAGGCCTGGATCGACGTGCTGCTGCGCGGGCTGGAGGCGCGCAGCCGCGCCCTGCGACGCGCGGCCTAGAGCTTCCGGCCACTTCGCCCGGCCCAAGGCGGTGGCTAGGATGCGCCGCGGAGGTTATCGCATGCCCGCACGCTGTCTTCGTGGATTCGCCGTCCTGGCCCTGGCCGCCGCGCTCGCCGCCTGCGGCAAGCCGGTGCCGCCCGACAAGGTCGCCTACGTCGGCGAGTGGACGCAACCGGCGATGTACCTGCTCATCACGCAGGACGGCTCGGTGCGCTACGAGCGGATCAAGGGCGGGGTGACGACCTCGGTCAACGGCCCGCTGCAAGGCTTTGCCGGCGACAACTTCGACGTCGGCCTCGGGCCCATGAAGAGCACCTTCGTCGTCACGCGTCCGCCCCGCGAGGCGAACGGGCGCTGGACCATGGTGGTCGACGGCGTGGAGCTGACGCGCAGTTCCGACCTGCAGCCCACGGCGCGCTGAGCCGCCCTGGCGTTCAGTTTGCCAGGTGCCACTGGGCCAGCAGCCGCGCCACGGCGCGCACGCGCTGCGTGTCGCGCCCCCAGCGGCGGCCCTTGGGCAGGTGGCGCAGCCAGCGCATGCGCTGGGCCGCATGGGCGATGCGCTCGCGCACCGACGCGTCGGCGCCCGCCAGTGCCGCATGCCAGTGCTCGGCGCCGGCGCGCGGTGCAGAGGCATGCACCAGCAGCGCCGTCGAATGCAGGTAGCTCAGCCAGTCGCGCGTCTGGCATTCGGCCAGCGTCAGGGTGGCGCCCGGGTCGTCCTCGAAATCGATGAAGCCGATCCCGCCGTCGGGGCAGTGCATCAGGTTGCGCGAGAAGGCCTGGCTCAGGTAGGCATCGCGCGCATGCACGGCGGCGATGGCGTCCAGCCCCTCGCGCCAGACGGCCAGCAGCGCGGCCGGGCCGCTCGCCGCGGCGTGATCGAGCCGCTCGTTGAGCACCACCGCGGCGCGCCCGCCCTGGCCCATGTCGGAGATCAGGAGGCCGTCGGCCTGCTGCGCCAGCACCCGCGGCACGCGCACGCCCGCCTCGGCCAGCGAGCGCAGGCGCTGCGCCTCGGTGGCGATGGCCGCCTCGCCGCCCAGGTTGGGCACGGGCGTCAGCACGTCGAGCCGGAACGCGCGCGAGAGCAAGGCCAGCAGCCGGTAGCGAAACAGGCTGTGCCGCGGGCCGGCGCGCTTGAGCCACACCCGCTCGCCGCCCAGCCGGTGGCTGGCCACGCCGCGCGTCTGCTGCGGCAGCGCGCTGCGCAGGAAGGCCGCGTAGTCGCCCGGCGCAGGCGCGGCAGGAATGTCGCCGGCCGCCGTGAGCGGGCTGGGCGCGGAGGCGGCGCTGCGGCGGGCCTGCATGCGCGACGACCGGTTCTTCAGCGGATTCATGGTGCGCGTGCGATGCCTTCGAGCGGCTGGCGGGAAAGGGAAGAAGCGTCGGTCGGCGTCATGCCACGGCGGTGGGCTGGAAACTGTCGGCGCTGGCGATCGGCCAGTACATGCGGAACACATTGTGCTGCGCGTCCAGCGGCCCCAGCAACGCACCGGGCTGCACCTGCATGATGAGGTTGGACAGCTGCCGCACCTCGGTGTCGGAGATGCGCCGCACGATGTGGTGGGCCGTGATCTGCTGCGGATGGTCCAGCCCGGCGGCCTGCACCAGCTCGGCCAGCGCGTGCAGCGTGCTGCGGTGCAGGTTGTGCACGCGGTCGGCCTTGTTGGGCACCACCAGCGCCTGCTGGCGCTTCGGGTCCTGCGTGGTCACGCCGGTGGGGCAGTGGCCGGTGTGGCAGGTCTGGGCCTGGATGCAGCCCAGCGCCATCATGAATCCGCGTGCCGCGTTGCACCAGTCGGCGCCCAGCGCCATCATGCGCGCGACGTCGAAGGCGGTGATCACCTTGCCGGCGCAGCCCAGCTTGATGCGCCCGCGCAGGCCGGTGCCGATCAGCGTGTTGTGCACCAGCAGCAAGCCGTCCTGCAGCGGCGCACCCACGTGGTCGGAGAACTCCACCGGAGCGGCCCCCGTGCCGCCCTCGGCGCCGTCGACGACGATGAAGTCCGGCGTGATGCCCGTTGCCAGCATCGCCTTGACGATGGCGAACCATTCCCACGGGTGGCCGATGCACAGCTTGAAGCCGGTGGGCTTGCCGCCCGAGAGCTCGCGCAGCCGGGCGACGAAGTGCATCATCTCGACGGGCGTGGAGAACGCGCTGTGCGACGAGGGCGAGATGCAGTCCACCCCCACCGGCACGCCGCGCGCGGCGGCGATCTCGGGCGTGACCTTCGGGCCCGGCAGCACGCCGCCGTGGCCCGGCTTGGCGCCCTGGCTGAGCTTGATCTCGACCATCTTCACCTGCGGGTCGCGCGCGTTCTCGATGAAGCGCTCCTCGCTGAAGCGGCCGCGCTCGTCGCGGCAGCCGAAGTAGCCCGAGCCGATCTCCCAGATCAGGTCGCCGCCGTGCACGCGGTGGTGGCGGCTGATCGAGCCCTCGCCCGTGTCGTGCGCGAAGTGGCCCAGCTTGGCGCCCAGGTTCAGCGCCATGATCGCGTTGGCCGAGAGCGAGCCGAAACTCATCGCCGAGA
Organism: Xenophilus aerolatus; assembly: GCA_030418545.1. Classification (GTDB taxonomy): domain Bacteria; phylum Pseudomonadota; class Gammaproteobacteria; order Burkholderiales; family Burkholderiaceae_C; genus Xenophilus. The sequence goes on from QAIB01000011.1 coordinate 67,578, forward strand.
TGTTGAACACGCTCGCGCTGTAGGGCTGCGCGCAGCCTTCGCCGATGGTGATGCGGAAGTCGTGGCTGCCGATCTGCGTCGGCTGCATGGAGTGGTTGATCCACTCGTAGCCGGCCAGGCTCACGTTCAGCTGCGTGCCGAAGGGCCGGTTGTCGGGGTCGCCCTTGGCGCGCTGGTACACCAGCGAGCGCTGGGCGCGCGAGAAGGGCGAGGCCTCGGTGTCGCTCTCGATGAAGTACTGCCGCATCTCCGGGCGGATGTATTCGAGCAGGAAGCGCAGGTGGCCGATGACCGGGTAGTTGCGCAGGATGGCGTGGCGCTGCTGGCGCACGTCGTGCACGCCGGTGGCCGTGAGCACCGCGAACAGGCCGGTGGCGACCCAGGCCGCCCAGGCGTGCGGCATCAGCAGCGCGGCGGCCACGCTCGCCACCAGCCCGGCGACGCACAGGGCGAAGGCGGTGTAGCGTGCCGGAAAAAGCGTCGTCATGGGCTCGTCCTCTCGTGTCTCTCCCGCGGGTGGGGCATCATAGGGTCGTCCACCCGCCCATCCCATGACCGAATCCTCCGCCCCCCTTCCCACCGCCGCCGAGGCGGCCCTGCCACCGCTCAAGCCCGAGGATTTCGATGCCCTCGACGACGCCCTCGACGCCATGCGCGAGCACGACGAGGACGTGCCGCAGTGGGAGTTCTGCGACGGTTTCATGACGGCGCTGGTCTGCACCCGCCGCCCGATCGAGCCGACCGAGTACTGGCCGGCCCTCTTCGGCGCCGGCTTCTCCCCGGCGCAGCACATGGAATTCGTCTGGCGCTGGAAGCGGCGCTGGCACGAGATCCAGGCCGCCCTCGATGCGCCCAACATCGAGGCGCTGGACGACGAGCGCGCCTTCCAGCCCGAATGCCTCGATTTGCGCGGCGCCATCGCCGCCCTGCCGCCCGAGGAGCGCGCCGAAGCGCCCGAAGCCGAGATCCCGTCCTTCGGGCAGGTCTGGGCGCTGGGCTTCCTCGCGGCCGTCGAGCAATGGTCCGACGACTGGGCGCCGCCGCGCGACAAGGACGTCGCCGCCATGCTGGCCGACGCCCTCGAGGCCATCGAGGTGCTGGCCAGCGACGACACCGCGCCGCCGGCGCTGTCGATGTACAGCGAGGACGGCCCGCCCACCGTCAGCCAGGAGCGCCTGGACGACTTCGGCGAGGCCATCTGGGCCGTGTACGACCTGCGCCAGCTGTGGCGCAGCCTGGGCCCGCGCGTGGAGGCCCTGCGCAAGGCCGACGAGCCGGGGCGTAACGACCCCTGCCCCTGCGGCAGCGGAAAGAAGTACAAGAAGTGCCACGGGGCCTGAGAAGCTGTGAACGAATCAGCCATGCCCGCTCGACCTGCCAAAACACGCCCACTCTGCGTTGCAAATGCTCGCCATAGCGCGAGCCATGGCTGCGCTTTGCGCCTTGATTGGACGCGTTTTCGCAGCCCGCTCGGCCACGTCGAATTCATTCCCAGCTTCTGAGGCCCGCGTGCCACTGCAAATAGGAGCCGCAATGAAGCACCTGCACCCCCTGCGCATGAAGCTCGCCGTGGCGACCGGTGCACGGGCCACCGGCGCGCAGGCCATCGGCGCCGTCGGCGTGGGCAGCGTCGCGGTGGGCGCGATCGCCCTCGGCGCATTGGCCATCGGCGCCCTGGCGATCGGCCGGCTGGCCGTCGGCCGCGCGCGCATCCGGCGGCTCGAGATCGACGAGCTGGTGGTGCACCGGCTGCGGGCGGTGGAGGAACTGCGCGGTCCCGAAGCCGAGCCCGATGCACCGGTGGACGACGCCCGGCAGTGACCTTGCGCGCGCCCGTCTTGAACGCCCTGCGTCCGCCCCGCCCTGGCGGAGGCATTCGTGCCAGGGCCATTGGCCCCGCTGACTAAAGGCCGAGGGCCACGCCGTCGCCCCGCGGATCGTGTGCCCCGGTCAGTTGGCCGTTCCGGTCCAGCCGGATGACGCCGGGCAGGCCCGCCAGCGGGCTCTGCGCCGGGATGGCCGCCACCTCGTGGCCGCGCGCGGCCAGTGATGCGAACACGTCGGCGCCCGCGTCCTCTTCCAGCTTCAGGCTGTCGCGGCTGTCCGAGAAGGTCCGCCCGAGCAGGAAGCGGGGCCGTGCCAGCGCCTGCGCCGGGTCGAGGCCGAAATCGATCAGGCGCGTGAGCAGCGCGACCAGCGTCTGCGGCTGCCCGTCGGCCCCCTGGGTGCCCAGCAGGAGTGCCGGCCGTCCGTCGCGCAGGTAGACGACCGGGTTGAGGGTGTGGAAGGGCCGCTTGCCGCCCGCGAGGCCGTTGGGGTGGGCCGGGTCGGGGTGGAAGGCCGCGCCGCGGTTGTGCCACAGCACCCCGGTGTCGCCGGCGACCACGCCGCTGCCCCAGTCGTAATAGATGCTCTGCAGCACGCTCGCACCTCGGCCCGAGGCATCCGCCGCGGCGAAGAACACGGTATCGCCCTGGCGGAACGTGTGAGGCCAGCGCATGGCCCGTGCATCGGCCTGGGCCCGGGCCGCCTGCTGGCGGATGTGCGCCGCGCCAAGCAGGCGTTCCACCGGCACCTCGGCGAAGTCCGGGTCGGCCAGGAAACGGTCCCGGTCGATGAAGGCCAGCTTGATCGCCTCGACCATGCGGTGGATATGCTCCGCACTGCCCTCGGCGATGCCCGAGAAATCCTGCTCGCCCAGGATGCCCATGGCCTCCAGCGTGGCGAAGCCCTGCGTGGGTGGCGGCAGGCTCAGCAGCGTGCCGCCGCGGTACGGCACGGCCAGAGGCGTCACCTCGCGGGCCTGCGTCCGGCGCATGTCGTCCAGCGTCAGCGGGGAGCCCGCGGCCTGCAGCCCTGCCGCCATGCGGCGCGCCAGCTCGCCCTCGTAGAACTCTCGCGGGCCGTTTGCCGCGAGAAGCGACAGCGTACGCGCGAGCCCGGGTTGTCGCTGCTCGGAAAACTGCCCTGGAAATGCCGCGTCGAAGCCGTGCCAGCGCCCCACCTCCGCTGCCCGCATCTCACGCCAGAAGCGCTGCGAGGCCGAGACGGGGACACCCTCCTGGGCATGCTCGATGGCGCGGGAGAACAGCGACTCCCATCGCTGGCTCCCGTGCCAGTCGCGTGCGGAGATGTCGAAGGCCCGTGCCCAACTCTCCACGGCCGCGGCGGTGGTGAGCGCCGACGGGCCACCGCGCAGCGGGATCGGACCCGGGTGCGCAGGCGCCGCTGCAGCCGCCTGCCCGATGCCCGAGATCCCGCGGGCCGGGGCGCCCGGCTGCGCCAGGAGCCAGAAGCCGTCGCCGCCAAGCCCGGTGAAATGCGGGCACACGACGCACAGCACGGCTGCAATGGCGATGGCCGCTTCGATGGCGTTGCCGCCCTGGGCCAGCACCTCCAGGCCTGCCTCGCTCGCCAGTGGGTGGGGGCTCGTCACCATGCCTCGCCGCGAAGTGGCGGAGGGCGGGCGCGGCGGTTCAGGAGCGCTTGGAAAAGACATGCAGGGGAGGGTTCGTTCTTGCAGGCACGGCAGGCATCAGTCGGGGGCGTGCGTCAGAAAGGCGGCCACCATCTGACGCGTCATCTTCTGGTGCGCCTTCTGCCAGCCCGCGGCCTGCAGGTCCTTGTTGAAGATGCGGGACAGCGTGAACGCGTGGGCGCGGCCGTAGTAAGACAGGCTCACCATCGCCACGTACAGGTGCAGCGCGTCGATGCCCGGCCGGATGTCGCCTGCCGCCACCCCGCGCACCAGCAGCCGGCGGATCAGCGCGATCACCGGCGACGACATCTCGGGGATGCGGTTCGAGCGGGCGAGATGCCTGGCTTCGTTGAGGTTCTCGAAGGCCAGCAGCTTGCGCAGCCGCGGGTGCGTCGCGAAGTGGTGGTCGACGAAATCGGCGATGTGCAGCAGGCCGGCCAGCGGCTCCTCCTCTTCGGCGTCGAGCCGGAGTTCGTCGTGCCGCAGGTCGGCCATCACCGCTTCGAGCACGGCGACGTACAGGTCGTCCTTGCTGCCGAAGTAGTGGTACAGCATCCGGATGTTGGTGCCGGCCTGCCGTGCGATGCGTTCGGTGCGTGCGCCGCTGTAACCCTCGCTCGAGAACTCGTCGATCGCGGATTCCAGCAGCTTCGCGCGTGTGAGCGCGGCATCGCGCCGCGGGGTCGTGTCCTGGGCCGGTGCCTGCCGCGTGGAAGGTGTGCTCATGGTGTCATTGGGAATGCGCACGATAGTGTCGCGGCAAGCGCAAGCAGCCGTTCGTCGTTTCCCCTGGCCGAGATGAAGGACACGCAGATCGGCAGCCCCTTGCCGGTGGGCAGCGGAAACACGACCTGCGGCAGTCCCGCATGGCCGGCCACGGCGCCCAATGCCAGAGCGCGTTCGTAGAAGGCGCCGCGCTCGCCCGCATCGGCCTCGCGCGACAGCGCCGGGCAAGGCGCTGCGGGAATGAGCCATGCCTCGTCGGGTGCCATGCGCTGCGCCAGGCGTGCGACGGCCTGCGCACGCCAGTCGGCCCAGCGCAGGCCCTGCCTTGGATCCAGCGCCAGCGCGGCCTCGAAGCGCGGCGCGATCGCGGCCCCGAATCGAGGGTGCTGCCGGCGGAACCACGGACCGACGTGGGCCTGGATCTCCAGGCCCTGAAGCACGGCGTACGCTTCGAGCCAGTCGCGCCAGTCGCTGTCCTCGAAAGCGCTGCGCTCGGCGTCGATGCGCATGCGACGGGCCCATGCCCACAGGGGCTCGTGCACCGAGGGCTCGGCCAGGGCCAGCGCGTCGGTGGCCAGGCACAGGCGCAGCGGCGGCCGGTGCGGGTCGCTGCGGCTGCCGAGCAGCACCTGTCCGGCGTGCTGCAGCAGCGCAGCGTCGCGCGCGAACCACCCCACCGTGTCGTAGCTCGGTGCAAAGGGCAGGACGCCGTCCAGCGGAATCCGACCGTGGGTGGGCCGCATGGCCGCCACGCCGCAGAAGGCCGCCGGCACGCGGACCGAACCGCCCGTGTCCGTGCCCAGGGCCAGATCGGCTTCTCCCCAGGCCACCACCGCCGCGCTGCCACTGGACGAGCCGCCCGGCAGGCGGTCGGGGTCGTGCGGATGGCGCGGCGTCCCGTAGTGGACGTTCTCGCCCTCCAGGCTGAAGGCGAGTTCGTCGCTGATCGTCTTGCCCACGACCCGGGCGCCCGCGTGGCGCAGGGCGGCCACGCAGGGCGCGTCGCGGGCCGCCGGTGCATGGCTGGCCGCCCAGTCCGGATTGCCGCCGCCCGTGATGGCGCCTTCGATATCGATCAGGTCCTTCACGCCCAGACGGGCGCCGTCCAGCACGCCGGTGCCGGTGGTCGGCCGTTCGCACGAGGGGCCGGGCATCCAGCCGCCCGAGCCGCGCGTGATCGCCTCGCGCATCAGGCGGGCAGCGACGCGAGCACGGCGGCCGAGTCGGTCACGAAGCCGAAGCACTTCTTGACGTTCCAGATCGTCGCCTCGGTACAGAAGTCGGGCGAGCTCGTGGCGCAGCAGTCGCTCAGCATCACGCAGCCGTAGCCCAGGAAGTTGGCGTCGGTGAGCGTGTGCAGCACGCACTGGTCGGTGTTGCAGCCGGCGAAGAGGATGCTGCGCACCCCGAGGTTGCGCAGGATGCTGTCCAGCGGCGTGTCCCAGAAGCCGCTGATGCGGTGCTTGTCGACCAGGAAGTCGCCCTCGTGCGGCGCCAGCTCGTCCACGATGGCCGCGGGCCACGAGTCCTTCTGCAGCACGTGGCCCTTGCCGTTGGGCAGCGGGTCGCCCAGGCCGACGCCGGCACCGCTGTTCTTGTAGAGGTGGATCTGGTTGGGCGGCATGTTGGCCAGGTCCGGCCGGTTGCCCCAGTTGACCCACACGACCGGCACGCCGGCGCGGCGCAGCCCCGGCAGCAGTTTCTGCAAGAGCGCGATCGGCGTGCGGTCCGCCGCGTAGTTGCCGCCGATGTGGTCGACCCATCCGCCCTCGGTACAGAAGTCGTTCTGCAGGTCGATGATGACGATGGCCGTGCGACGCAGGTCCAGCACGACGTTCTGCGGCTGCGCCTGCACACGGGCGCGCAGCGGCGCGGGCGGCGCCACGGACATGTCGACCTCGTGCTCGCTGGCGACCCAGTAGTACTGCTGCCCCAGGCCCAGGGCGCCTTCGGGCCGTGCATCGGGAAGGTAGGGATGGCGTTTCATGGAAGGCTCCGGTGGTGTGCGGTCGAAGGTCACGTCGCCACAGGCTGGTGCATCCGGCGCGGCCGCCGCACCGATATGCGGCAGAAAAGCGGCGAAATCACTGGCACTGTTATTGCGACGCTCTGTCGGTAAGTAATTGATTAGTTACTTAACCCTCCATCTAGCGAAAGGCATGCCATGAAGCTCCCGTCCTCCTCCCGCCGCGCCGCCGTCCTTGCGGGCGTGAGCGCTCTCACCGCCCTCGTGCTGAGCCTCCCGGCCGCGGCGGCCGATCCGTTGACCGTCGGCATCCTCATCCCCGGCTCCAAGTCGGACAAGGGATGGATGGAGTCCGGCTACGACGGCCTGGTGGCCGCACAGAAGGAGTACGGGCCCAGGATCAAGGTGCAGATGATCGAGAACATCAACTACGCCGACATGGAGCAGGCCCTGACCAACCTGGCCACCAAGAATGCGCTGGTCATCGGCGTCGGCGGCCAGACGCAGGCCGCGGTGCTCAAGGTGGCCAGGCGCTTTCCCAAGACGCGCTTCTCCATCGTCGGCGGCAACAAGGCCGAGGAGTCCGCCAATGTGGCCGGCTACGACGTCAAGCAGGCCGAGATCGCTTTCGTCGCGGGCGCCGCGGCCGCGATGCTGTCGAAGAACGGGGCCGTGAGCTATGTCGGCGGCATGGAGATCCCTTCCATCGTGAACGCGGGCAAGGAGTTCGGCAACGGCGCCAAGTACGTCAAGCCCAACATCAAGTACTTCGAGAACTACACCGGCGACTTCGACAACGTGGCCAAGGCCAAGGAAGCCACGCTGGCGGCGATCGCCCAGGGCGCCGACGTGCACTACCACATCCTGAACCTCGGCCTGCGCGGCATGGAACAGGCGGCCAAGGAGAAGGGCACGAAGATCGTCGGCAGCTACACCAACCGCTGCGGCTCCGATCCGCTCTATCCCGCCTACAGCATCACGGGCGTCGGCTACCAGGTGCAGTACGCCATCAAGGAAGCCGTCGGCGGCACGTGGAAGGCCGGCTACAAGCCTTTCGGACTGGCCATGGGACCGAGCGCCTCGGACATGGTCATCTGCAATGCCACCGAGGAACAGAAGGCGAAACTCGAGCAGATCAAGAAGGACATCCTGTCCGGCAAGATCAAGGTGCTGGAGGGCTGATGCGCGGGCGCGACGCCCCCGGCTTCGGCAACGGCGGTCAGCACGAAGCGCCTGCCCCGGCCGCGCCACCGCTGCTGAGGCTGGACGGCCTGTCCAAGCGCTTCGGCACGCTGCAGGCGCTGCAGGACGTGTCGCTCGAACTCCATCCCGGCGAGATCCACTGCCTGCTGGGCGAGAACGGCGCCGGCAAATCGACGCTGTGCAACCTCGTCTTCGGCGTGCACGCGCCGGACACGGGCCAGATGACGCTGGCCGGCGCGGCGTTCAGTCCGCGTTCTCCCGCAGATGCGCTGTCGCACGGCATCGCGATGGTCCACCAGCATTTCAGCCTGGTGCCCGACATGACCGTCCTCGACAACCTGCTGCTCGGCCAGGCGCGCGGCGTGCTCGACCGCAAGTCGGGCGCGGCGCGCATCGCCGCCATGCGCGAGCGCTACGGGCTCGCGCTCGATCCGATGGCCCGGGTGCAGGACCTCTCGGTGGGCGAACGCCAGCGCGTGGAGATCGTGAAGTGCCTGATGCGCGAGCCGCGCCTGCTGGTACTCGACGAACCGACTGCGGTGCTCCTCCCCGAGGAGATCGAGGCGCTGCTCGCGGTGTGTACGCGCGTGGCGCAGCAGGGTTGCGGCGTGGTGCTGGTCACCCACAAGCTGGCCGAGATCCAGCGCGTAGCGCGCCGGGCCACCGTGCTTCGCGGCGGCCGCGTGGTGGCGCGTTCGGACGCTCCGGCGCAGGACATCGAGGCGCTGGTGCGCGCGATGATCCAGCGCGACCTGCTGGCGCCTTCGGCGGCCCCGGCTCGGGCGCCGCGGCTGGCAGCGGTGCCGGGCGGCCCTGCGCGCGAGGCGGCGCTGCTGGCCGACGGCCTCACGGTGCGCGATGCCGACGGCGTGGTGCGCCTGGACAACTTCACCCTGCTGCTCGAGCCCGGCGAGATCGTCGCCATCGCGGGTGTCGAGGGCAACGGCCAGAGCGAACTGGGGGCCGTGCTCTCGGGCATGCTGCGTCCCACCCAGGGCCGGTACTTCGTCTGCGGCGAGGACATGACGCGTGCCACGCCGCGCGAGCTGAGCGCGGCCGGCTGCGGCGTGGTGCCGGAAGACCGGCACGCCCTGGGCTGCGTGACCGGCATGAGCGTCGCGGAGAACATCCTGCTCGACCGCCTGGGCCGGTTCCGGCGCTGGGGGCTGTTCGATCGTGCCGCGATGCGCCGCGAGGCGCTCGCCCTCATGCAGCGTTACGACGTGCGTGCGGCCAGTCCCGACGTGGCGTTCGGCGGCCTCTCGGGGGGCAACCAGCAGAAGGCGGTGCTGGCGCGCGAACTCACGCTCGAGCGCCTGCGCTTCCTGCTGGCAGCGCAACCCACCCGCGGCCTCGATGTCGGCGCGGTCGAGGCCGTCTACGGCCACATCCGCGCAGCGGCGGACCGCGGGGTGGGCGTGCTGCTCATCTCGTCGGAGCTCGACGAACTGCTGAGCGTCGCCGACCGCGTGCTGGTGCTGTACCGCGGCCGCGTGATGGGCACCTGCCCGACGACCGGAGCGGACCGGGCGCGCATCGGTGCTTGGATGGCCGGGCATCGCGACGACAAGGAACACGAGGACGCGGAGGTGGCCGCATGAACGCCCTGGCCCGCCTCTGGCCGCGGCTGCGGCCCGGTCCCGCGCTGCAGGTCTCGGTGGCCGCCGTGCTGGCGGCCTTCGGCGTCGGCGCACTGCTGATCGCGGCGCTCGGCGTGCCCGTTGCCGATGCCGTGGCCGCCTTTGCCGAGGGCGCATGGGGTTCGGCCTACGCAATGGCTGCCTCGATCAACCGTGCGCTCGTCCTCATGCTGGTGGGGCTGGGCTTCATCGTGGCGGAGCGCGCCAGCCTCACGAACGTGGGCGGGGAAGGGCAGATTGCCGTCGGTGGCATCACCGCCACGGCACTCGCGCTCTGGGCGCCCGTGGCGCAGCTGCCCTGGGGACTGGCCTTCGTCGTTCCGATGCTGGGCGCGTGTGTGGCCGGTGCGCTGTGGGGTGGCATTGCCGGCGTCCTGCGCGTCAAGATGGGGACCAACGAGGTCATCGCCACCTTGCTGCTGTCCTTCATCGCGATCTGGATGGTGTACGGCAGTGTGCAATCCGAGCACCTGCTGCGCCGGCCGATGACGAGCAGCGCGACGCTGCCTGAGTCGCTGGAGATTCCGGCGTCGACGCAACTACCGCTGCTCACCGGCGATGCCGGCACGCCGCTGCACATCGGCCTGCTGATCGGCGTGGTGCTGGCGGTGGTGGTCGCCCTGGTGCTGAACCGCACCGTGACGGGCCTGCAGCTGCGCGCGGCGGGCCTCAATCCGCGCGCTGCGCGGCGCGCCGGCATGGCCATCGACCGGCTCGCCATCGGCGCGCTCTGCGCGGCGGGCGCCTTCGGCGGGCTGGCGGGCGCGTTCATGCTGCAGGGCGAGCAGTACACGCTCAAGGCCGGCTTCTCGTCGGGCTACGGCTTCGACGGGCTGGTCGTCGGCCTGCTGGCGCGCGGGTCGGTGCCCGGCGTGATCGCCGGTGCGCTGCTGTTCGGCTTCCTGCGTTCCGGCGGCATCAACATGGAAATGGTGGCGCAGGTCCCCACGGCGCTCGTCGTCGTCATCCAGGGCCTGATCATCGTGATGCTCGCCGGTGCCGCGCTCGGCGTTCAGCGCATGGAGGCGCGAAAAGCATGATCGATCCCGAACTGGCCGCCGTCTTCGTCGGCTCGAGCATCCGCCTCGCCGCGCCGCTGCTGTTGGCCGCCACCGGCGAGCTCGTCAGCGAGCGGGCCGGCGTGCTCAACATGAGCGTGGAGGGCCTCATGCTGGCCGGCGCCTTCGGCGGCGCCGCGGCCTCGTGGGCCACCGGCTCGCCGCTCGCGGGGCTGCTCTGCGGCGTGCTCTGCGTGCTTCCCATCGCCTGGCTGCAGGCCTTCCTCAGCATCACGCTGCGCGCCAACCAGATCGTGACCGGCATCGGCATCAACATCCTGGTGCTCGGCGCGACCACGCTCGGCTACCGGGCGCTGTTCGGCAGCCGCTCGCGCGCCGAGATTCCCGGCCTGGGCCAGTGGGCACCGCCGGGCCTGTCGCAGATCCCTTACCTCGGCGAGCAGGTCTTCCGGCAGACCTGGCTGCTCTATGCCGCCGTGGTGCTGGTGCTGCTCGTGGGCTGGGTCATGCGCTCCACCGCGCTCGGCCTGGCCCTTCACGCTGCCGGCACCGCGCCGCAGGCGGCCAGCCATTCCGGACTGAAGGTCAGGCGCATCCGCTACTGCGCGGTGCTGTTCACCGGCTTCATGTCGGCCCTGGCCGGCTGCTTCCTGTCGATCGGCGACATCCACACCTTCACGGAAGGCATGACCAGCGGCGCCGGCTACCTCGCCATTGCCGCAGTGATCTTCGGCAACTGGCGCCTGGGCCGCACCGTGATGGCCTGCTGCCTGTTCGGTGCCGCAACGGCGCTGCAGTTCCAGCTGCCCGCCATGGGACTCGAAGTGCCGAGCGCGCTGCTGATCGCGTTGCCCTACGTGCTCGCGCTGCTGGCGGTCGGAGGCCTGGTCGGCCGCCAGGTTGCGCCCGCGGCGCTGACCAAGCCCTTCACCGGCTGACGGGACCGGCGCAAGAGGCACGCTGACCGGGACGGGGCGCCATGCCCCGCCCGCGTCCTGGAAGGGCATTGGACGCCATCGTTTGACACCGTGTCCTCCTTCCGCCCCAATTGCCCCATGGACCTCGAACTCGCAGGCAAGCACGTTCTCATCACCGGCGGCAGCAAGGGCATCGGCCTGGCCTGTGCGCGCGCCTTCCTGCAGGAGGGGGCCCGTGTGAGCCTCGTGGCGCGCAATGCCGACACGCTGGCGCAGGCGGCGCTCGGCCTGGCCGACGCGCATGCCGACGCCGAACGGCGCATCGCCACCTTCCCGGCCGACCTGAGCGACGCGCAGGCCACGCTGGCGCTGGTCGAGCGCATCGAGCAGGCGCACGGACCGGTCGACGTGCTGGTCAACTCGGCCGGCGCCGCGCGGCGCACGCCGCCCGACGAACTCGATGCGGGCAAGTGGCACGCGGCGATGGAGGCGAAGTACTTCACCTACGTCCACATCATGGACCCGCTGGTCAAGCGCATGGCCGCGCGCGGGGCGGGCGCCATCGTCAACGTGGTGGGTGCGGGCGGCAAGGTCGCCAGCCCCACGCACCTGGCCGGCGGCGCGGCCAACGCGGCGCTGATGCTGGCCAGCAGCGGCCTGGCCAACGCGTATGCGGCGCGCGGCGTGCGGGTGAACGTCGTGAACCCGGGGCCGGTGGCCACCGAGCGCCTGCACGAAGGCGCCAGGGCCGAGGCGCAGTTGCTGGGCATCTCCGCCGACGAGGCGATCGCCCGCGCCAACCGGCAGCAGCCCTTGGGGCGCGTGGCCGAGCCGCGCGAGATCGCCGACGCGGTGCTGTTCCTGGCCTCGGCGCGCGCGAGCTACATCACCGGTGCCGTGATCGCGATGGACGGGGCCAAGTTTCCGAGCGTGCTCTGATCGCGGCTGCTATCGATTCGATAGCTGCTCGCGCCCGCTGGGCGTGCGCTGCAGGCCGATTCGGCCCGAAGTCCCTCAGATCTTGAAGGCGCGCCGCGAAGCCTCGGACACCAGGTCCAGGTACTCGTGGTGGCGCCGCAGGTAGCCTGCGATGAACTGGCACACCGGGATCACCTGCTGCCCCTCGGCGCGCGCCGTGTCGAGCACGTGGCGCGCGATGGCCGAGCCCACGCCCTGGCCTTCGAAAGCCGGGATGACCTCGGTGTGCGAGAACAGGATGCCGTTGGCCAGCGGGCTGTACTCGACATAGGCCGCAAGCTGGTCGCCCTGCCAGGCCTCGAAGCGGTTGCGCTCGGTGTCGCGGGTGAAGCGGAGTTTGGGTGCGGCGGTCATGGGAAAAGGCTCCGTGGTGCGGTTCAGGCCTTGCTGGTCATCCAGCGGGCCAGGTTGGTGGCGGCCGTGGTGCGCACCTTCTTGCGCAGCATCGGCGTCCAGCCCAGCAGGAGGCCGGGCGTGCCCAGCGCCTGGCGCGACCAGGCCCAGAAGTCGAAGCGGTCGCGGTGCGTGGCGATCAGGCCCTCGGGCGTGAAGGTGAAGGCGGCGTCGATGTGGTTGTCGACGATGCGGCCGGTGCTGCTGAAGCGGTAGTGCGCGTCCCAGTGCGCGCTGCCGCGCGTGGCGTCGGCCTGCACGTCGCGGTAGCTGAGCTTCCACACGTCGGCGCCCTTGTCGCGCGTGGCGCCGCACAGCATCTTCCACATGCTGCCGACCTCGCGCCGGCCGCGCAGCGAGAATGCCTCGTCGTCGAAGGTGGCGTCCTCGGCGTAGCAGGCGGCCATGGTGTCGCCGTCGAGGGCCGCGAAGGCGTCGTAGAAGCGGCGGATCGTCAGGGCGTTGTCGGCGGGCATGGGGCTGCTCCTTGGGGCGGCGCGATGATAGTTCGCGGTGCCGGGTCAGCGCGGCGGCTGCAGCAGGGTGACCAGCGTCTGCAGCGCATGCTGCACCGTCGCCAGGCGCACGGTGCGCCGGTCGCCGTCGAAGCGGCGCCGCTCCGTGCGCGTCACGCCGTCGACCGACCAGCCGAACCACACCGTGCCCACGGGCTTCTCGGGCGAGCCGCCGGTGGGGCCGGCGACGCCGGTCACCGCCACCGACACGTTCGCCCGCGAACGCGCGATGGCGCCTTCGGCCATGGCGCGCGCGACCGGCTCGCTCACGGCACCGTGCGCGGCGATCAGCGCTGCGTCCACGCCCAGCGATTCGGCCTTGGCCTCGTTCGAGTAGGTGACGAAGCCGCGCTCGAACCAGGCGCTGGAGCCGGCCAACTCGGTGCAGGCGCCGGCGATCAGGCCGCCGGTGCAGCTCTCGGCCGTGGCGAGCAGGCGCCGCTGCGCGATCAGCAGCGCCGCCAGCTGTGCCACCAGGGCGGGGATGTCGAAGTCGTCGTCGTTCATCGGTTCACCAGGCACGCAGGAGGGCCATGACGATCAGCGTGCAGAAGGCCGCCACGAGGTCGTCGAAGAGGATGCCGAAGCCGGCACGGGGCCAGTTCGGCGCGGCGCCCGGCGCGGGCTTGTAGAGCGCGTCGGCCCAGCCCACCGGGCCGGGCTTGGCCGCATCGAACACACGGAACAGCACGAAGGCGACGCACTGCAGCCACAGCCCCGCGGGCGTGACCAGCCACAGCACGATCCAGAAGGCGACGACCTCGTCCCACACCACCGCGCCAGGGTCGGCGATGCCCAGGTCGCGCGCGGCACGCGTGCAGGCCCACCAGCCCACCGGCAGCGACACGAGGATCAGCCAGCCCATGGCGGATTCGCTCAGCCAGCGCTGCAGCACCAGGAAGGCCACCCAGGCCCACAGCGTGCCCACGGTGCCGGGCGCGATGCGCGACAGGCCGGAACCGAAGCCCAGCGCGATAGCGTGCGCGGGGTGCGACCAGCAGAAGCGCCCGTCGGGCCGGCGCGGCGCGGCGGTCGACGAGGAGGAGGAAGAAGAAGTGGGGGGCAGCGCGCTCGGCGCAGGGTCGGTCATGCGGGAGAACAGGAAGAGAGGGCGTCGCGGGGCGACGCACCGTCGTGCGATGGTATCGGCTCCATCGCGCTGCGGCCGCCGGTTGGGGCTCAGCCGAAGTGGTCGAAGCTGGCGAAGCGCTGGTCCACCGGCCGGCCGGCGCGGTCGACGATGCGCAGTCCCGCCTCGGCCTCGATGCGGCCGATGCGGGCCACCGGCGTGGCGCTGGCGCGGCCCGCGGCCTCGACCGCCGCACGCCGGTCGGCGGGCGCGGTGAAGGCCAGTTCGTAGTCGTCGCCGCCGGCCAGCGCCAGCGTGCGCCAGGTTTGCGGGTCGAAAAGGGCTGCGGCGCCCGTCCCTCCTGCGCGAGCCGCTATCAAATCGGTAGCGGCGTCGGCATCCAGCGTGGCGCCCACGCCGCTGGCGCGCAGGATGTGGCCGAGGTCGCCCACCAGCCCGTCGCTGATGTCGACCGCGCTGGTCGCGACGCCGCGCAGCGCCTGGCCCAGCGCCACGCGCGGCGTCGGCTGTTCCATGCGCGCACGCGCCGCCGCGAAGACCTCGGCCGGCGCGTCGAGCGTGCCGCGGAAGATTTCCAGCGCCAGGCGCGCGTCGCCGAGCGTGCCGCTCACCCACACGTCGTCGCCCGGCCGTGCGCCCGAGCGCAGCAGCGCCGCGCCCGCCGGCACTTCGCCGAAAACGGTGATGCAGATGTTGAGCGGCCCCTTGGTCGTGTCGCCGCCCGCCACCTGGCAGCCGTGCGCGTCGGCCAATGCGAACAGGCCGCGCGCGAAGCCGGCCAGCCAGGCCTCGTCGACCGCGGGCAGCGACAGCGCGAGCGTGAAGGCCAGCGGCTTCGCGCCGGCGGCCGCGAGGTCGCTCAGGTTCACCGCCAGCGCCTTGTGCCCGAGCCGCGCCGGGTCGACGGTCGAGAGGAAGTGCCGCCCCTCGACCAGCATGTCGGTGGACACGGCCAACTGCATGCCCGGCGCCGGCGCCAGCAGCGCGCAGTCGTCGCCCACGCCCAGCGCGAGGCCCGTGCCGGGCCGCGCGGGGCGCGCGAAGTAGTGTGCGATGAGGTCGAATTCACCCATGGTGCGTGTCCACGGCTTTTCAAGCCGCAGGCGTGCGAAAGCGCAGCGCCCCCTGCCGCACCACCTCCGCCAGCAGCTTCTCGCGCCCCTGGCGCTCGCGCAGCCAGCGGGCGTCGTTCTGGCTCGCCTCGACGTCGGTGCGCAGGCGGGCGAAGGCGCGGGTGGCGTCCAGCGTGGCGGCGTGCGACTCGAGCTGGGTCATGGTGCGCAGGATGTGCTCGCGCAGCGGCAGGTGGTCGCCGGTGGCCGGGTCGACGTACACCGCGTCGAGGCCGAAGCGGCAGGCCTGGAATCGGTTGTAGGTGTAGACGAGGTAGTCGTCCTCGCTGGGCATGAAGGGCTGCTCCTGCAGGAACCAGGAGGCCAGCGACTGCACGTAGCCGGCCAGCGCCGCTGCGCGCTCCACCGTCAGCGGCGTGTCGAACACGCGGATCTCGATGGTGCCGTACTCGGGCTTGGGCCGGATGTCCCAGTAGAAGTCCTTCATGCTCTTGACGACGCCGGTGCGCGTCATGCGGCCGAAGTAGTTCTCGAACTCCTTCCAGCTCAGCGTGAAGGGCGCGCGGCCCGACAGCGGAAAGGCGAACACCGAGTTCAGCCGCGCCGAGTCGAAGGCCGTGTCCTGCCCCTGCACGAAGGGCGACGACGCCGACAGCGCGATGAAATGCGGGATGTAGCGGCTCATGCGGTGCAGCATGAGCAGCGCCGCGTCGGCGTCGGGGCAGCCCACGTGTACGTGCTGGCCGAAGATGGTGAACTGCTTGCTCAGGTAGCCGTACAGCTCCGACAGCTCGCGAAAGCGCGGCTTGTCGTAGATGCGCCGCTCGTGCCACTGCTGGAAGGCATGCGTGCCGCCGCCGACGATGGCGATGTTGAGCTTGTCGGCCGTCTTCACCAGCGCGTCGCGGATCGGCGAGAGCTGCGCCAGCACCTCCTCGGCCGAATGGCACACGTCGGTCGAGATCTCGATCATGCTCGAGGTCATCTCGGGCACCACGCTGCCGGGAAGCTCGAACTGCGCCATGCCGCGCAGCATGTCCTCGGCGTAGGGCGCGAGGTCGTAGTCGTGGGTGTTCACCAGCTGCAGCTCGAGCTCCACGCCCAGCGACAGCGCCTTGGAACTGCTGAAGGGCTCCAGCGGCACCATGCGGCTGTCGGCCTGGCTCTTGAGCGCGGGCGCCACGAGCGCGGGCGCCACCGGCGACGACGAGAACGGCGAGGAAGGCGGTGGCGTGCTCATCGTTGCGTATCCTCCAGGGCCGCGAAGGCTTCGGGCCGCCAGGCGCGCGAACTCTCGCCCGCGCCGTAAATGGCCACCGTGGCCAGCACCGCACCGACCACCTCCATCACGAGAATGGCAGGCAGCGCGACCTGCGTGATCATGTGGCCCAGCAGGGGCGAGGCCGTGACGAAGGTCGACGCGATCAGCAGCGCGATCGAGGACAGTGGCGACATCGCGCAGCCCATCCAGATCGCCTGCCGCCAGCTCGCGCCGCTGCCGGGGTTGGCGATCGCGACGCCGGCGATCTTGGCGAAGCTGCGCACGCCGATCAGCGCCAGCACCGTGGTGGCCACCGGCAGGCTCCATTCGCCCTGGGCCGCGACCATCGACACCAGCACGAACATCAGCATCGTGACCAACGAAGAAGCCGTGCCCAGCTGCCGTGGCCAGACCCAGGGCCGCGGGTTGAGCAGCTTGAGCAGCACGCCGCCGATCAGTGCCGCCAGCGGCGCCGCGCCGCCGAAGTAGGTCGACACGGCGGCACCGGCCGCGATGATCGCCAGCAGCAGGATCGAGGTGTTCTCGCTCGTGGGGCTCATCACGCGCAGCGCCGAGCGCAGCGCCAGCGCCATCAGCGCGCCGACCACGAAGGACAGGCCGACCACCACCATGATCGGGTACACCTTCTGGAACAGGCCCAGCGGCGCGCGCTCGATCAGGCCGGCCTGCGCATAGCCCAGCATCAGCGCATAGAAGGTGTTGAGCGTGGCCAGCGTCATGGCACGCTCGGTCACGGGGCCGGAGGCGCGCGTGTCGATGGCCACGCGCGACAGCACGGCGGGCGAGGCGGCCACCGCGATCAGCGCCAGCGGCACCGCGACCGGGTCGGGCACGTCCAGCCAGTGCATGGTCCAGAAGACGGCGAAGTAGGTCAGCGTGGATTCGACCAGCGACTGCACCAGCACCATCGGGTTGTGGCGGAACCAGCCCAGCGGCAGGCGGCCGCCGGCCTCGAAGAGCACGATGGCCACGCCCAGCTCGAGCAGGAAGAGCGCGGTGCCCTGCAGCGGCCACACGGCGCCCTCGAAGCCGGCCAGGCCGACGACGGTACCGACCAGCGAGTAGCCCACCACCTTGGGCAGGCCCATGTAGCGTTGCACGAGGTGGCCCACCGCGGCGGCGGCGGCGACGAGCAGCGCCCACCACACGGTGGGCAGTCCGGCCGAGGGGCGGATCCATTCGGACCAGAAGCCCAGCAGATCGGAAGAGAAGAAGGACATCAGTGAACAGGCGTGAATCGTGGCGAAGCGACAGGCGCGACGCCGGGAAGAACGACAGGGAGGCAGCCGGCGCTGCGCGTCAATGCAGCACGCGCGAGGCGCCGGCGAGCGGGCCGGTGCCCGCATCGGCCTCGAGCGCGAACATCGGGATCGGCACGTCGAAGCGCTCGCCCGTCTCGCTCACCACGAAGTAGCTGCCGTGCATGGTGCCGCTGGGCGCATGCAAGCGGCAGCCGCTGGGGTAGCGGAATGACTCGCCGGGCGCGAGCAGCGGCTGCTGCCCGATCACCCCCAGGCCCTTGACCTCCTGCGCGTGGCCCGATTCGTCGTGGATGAGCCAGTGCCGCGCGATCAACTGGATCGCGACATCGGCCACGTTGGTGACGGTGATCGTGTAGGCGAAGGTGTAGATCTTCTCCGCGGGAGAGGACTGGTCCGCCAGGTACTGCGGCGCCACTTCGACGGTCATCGGCGGGTTGGACATCCTGCGATCTTAGTGGCGTGACATTGTTCCGCGCCACCGCGGCCCTGCTGCGAAAATGCCGGGATGACCCCGAGCCCCACTTTCCGCATCGCGCCCTCCATCCTCTCGGCCGACTTCGCGCGCCTGGGCGCCGAGGTGAGCGACGTGATCGCCGCCGGCGCCGACTGGATCCATTTCGACGTGATGGACAACCATTACGTGCCCAACCTGACCTTCGGCCCGATGGTGTGCGAGGCGCTCAAGCCGCACGCGAAGAAGGCCGACGGCACGCCGGTGCCGGTCGACGTGCACCTCATGATCGAACCCGTCGACGCCCTGGCCGCGGCCTTCGCCAAGGCGGGGGCCGACTACATCAGCTTCCACCCCGACGCATCGCCGCACACGCACCGCAGCGTGCAGGCCATCCAGGCCGCGGGCTGCAAGGCGGGGCTGGTCTTCAACCCGGCGCGCGGGCTGGAGATCCTGGACTGGATGATCGACGAGATCGACCTCATCCTCATCATGAGCGTGAACCCGGGCTTCGGCGGCCAGAGCTTCATCGACTCGGCGCTGCGCAAGATCGAGCAGGCGCGCAAGCGCATCGACGCCAGCGGCCGCGACATCCGCCTCGAGGTGGACGGCGGCATCAAGACCGAGAACATCGCCCGCGTGGCCGCAGCCGGTGCCGACACCTTCGTCGCCGGCAGTGCGATCTTCAACGCGCCGGACTATGCGGGCGTGATCGGCGCCATGCGCGAGCGGCTCGCTGCGGCCCGCTGAGCGCCACGCCGCGCGGCCTCAGCGCTTGAGCTTTTCGTAGGTGCGTTCGGTCACCGGCCCGCGGTCGGTGTCGACTTTGCCGTCCTCGACGTCGTCATGGGCCCGCCGGCCCACCTCGGGCGGGCGGCCGTCCTGGGTGGCCTGGCTGTCGGCGGACTGGTCGCGCTCGTGCGGCAGGCGCGGGGCCGACTCGCCGCCCTGTTCGACCTTGGTCTGGCCGCCCTCGGCGTCGCGCAAGGGATCGTCGGGCTTGGGGCTGGCGGGTGATGAATGGGGCATGTCAGGTCTCCTGCGACTCGTTGAACACGATGGTGGCGCCCGCTCCCGGAGATGCCGGTAGGACATGCCGGGCGACCGGCGTAGGCCAGGGGTGTTCGGAGCCGGACCGGCCCGCAGCGCCCGTCCGGCGGGCGTGAGTAGCTACTGATTTCATAGCAATCGGCGCCGGCCCATAATCCCCGGATGCCTGCGACTCCCCACGACGACACCCTGCGCACGCTCGGCTATGCGGCCCTCCAGCCCGGCCCGCGCCTGCTCGTGATCGGCGGCGTGCATGGCGACGAAACCTGCGGCACCGCCGGCATCGAGCGCGTGCGCGCCGAGCTCGACGGCGGCACGCTGACGCTGCGGCGCGGCCAGCTGACGATGGTGCCGGTGGCCAACCCGCTCGCCCGGCGGCGCCTGCAGCGCGAGGGCGAGCGCAACCTGAACCGCTCCTTCCAGCCCCGCACCGCGCCGGTCGACTACGAGGACCACCTCACCAACCTGCTGTGCCCCATCATCGACCGGCACGAGGTGCTGCTGGACCTGCATTCCTTCGAGAGCCAGGGCGAGGCCTTTGCCATGATCGGCCCGCGCAACAACACCGGCACGCTCGAGCCCTTCGCGCGCGCCGACGAGGAGGGCCGGCTGGCACGTGCCCTGGGCACGCCCACGGTGGTGGAGGGCTGGCTCGACATCTACGCGGCGGGCCTCGCGCAGCGGGCCGGCGGCGCCGCCCCCACGGCGGACGAGATCGCCTATGGCTGCGGCACCAACGAGTACATCCGCAGCCGCGGCGGCTACGGCGTCACCCTCGAATGCGGGCAGCACCGCGACCCGGCCGCGCCGCAGGTGGCCTGGCGCGCGATCCGCCGCACCCTTGCGCTGCTGGGCATGGCCGAGCTGCCGCCCGAGCTGGCCGATGAAGCCCTCGCGCCCCATCCGCGGCTGCTGCGCTTGGCCAGCGTGACCGACCGCCTGCACGAGGGCGACCGCTTCGTGCGCGAGTGGGCCACCTTCGACGCCGTGTCCGCCGGCGAGCCCATCGGCCACCGCCATGACGGCACGCTGCTGGCGGCGCCGGGCGACGGTTTCATCGTCTTCCCGAATGCGCGCGCGCTGCCCGGCAGCGAGTGGTTCTACTTCGCCACGCTGAGCGAGCGTCGGCTCGGCTGAGACACCGGCCGTCGCCGCACCGGCGGCGGGCTTCGGCTCCCTTCCTACAGCGCCGGGGGCGCGGCGGGCGTAGCCTGCGGCTCCCGGAGCCAAGGAGAGCCGCCCATGCCCGCCTCGAAGAAGACCACCACCGGCCGCAAGACCGCCGCCGCATCACGCAAGCCTGCGGGGCAGGCCGAGGACGCCGCCCGCCACGCGCCGGCACCGCGCGTGCTGTGGAAGGGCGCCATCAGCTTCGGCCTCGTGCACATCCCGGTCGCGCTGTACTCGGCCACGCGCGACAGCGGCGTCGACTTCGACTGGCTCGACAAGCGCAGCATGGACCCGGTGGGCTACAAGCGCATCAACAAGAAGACCGGCAAGGAGATCACGAAGGAGAACATCGTCAAGGGCGTGGCCTACGAGGACGGGCAGTACGTGATCCTGAGCGACAAGGAGATCGCCGATGCCTATCCCAAGACCACCCAGACCATCGAGATCGAGAGCTTCGTGCCGGCCGACTCGATCCCCTTCGTCTACCTGGAGCGGCCCTACTACGTGGCGCCGATCAACCGCGGTGCGAAGGTGTATGCGTTGCTGCGCGAGGCGCTGCAGCGCAGCGGCCGCATCGGCATCGCCCGCGTCGTCATCCAGACCAAGCAGCACCTGGCGGCCATGATCCCGGCCGGGCCGGGCCTGGTGCTGAACCTGCTGCGATGGGGCGCCGACATCCGCCCGTGGGAAGACCTGCCGCTGCCGGCCGAGGACGCGAAGAAGGCCGGCCTCACCCCGCGCGAACTCAAGATGGCGGAGCAGTTGGTGGCCGACATGGGGGCCGAGTGGGACCCCGAGGACTACCAGGACGAGTTCAAGAACCAGATCATGGCGCTGGTCGACCGCAAGGTCGCGGCCGGCCAGACCGAGGCCGTGACCCAGCCCGACCCGGTGGAGCGCACCGAGGGCCAGGGCGCGAAGATCCTCGACCTCACCGAACTGCTGCAGCGCAGCCTGCGCAACAAGGGCCGCGGCGGGCGCGGCGGCGGTGCGGCGCAGGAGGCCGATGACGACGACGATGATGCGGAGGACGAGGCGCCGGCCAAGCCAGCGGCCCGCAAGCGCGGCGCCACGGCCGCCAAGCGCGGCAGTTCCACCCGCACCGCAGCGCAGAAGCGGCGCGCCGCCTGATCTCCCTGCTTGCAGCGGCCGATGGCGACAAGGAAGAAAACCTCCGCGCAGCCCGATGCCGGGGACAGCATTGCCCACCGCGCGCTGGCCGACTACCGCCGCAAGCGCGATTTCGCGGCGACGCCCGAGCCGGCCGAGGGCGGGCAGTCGGCCGCCGACGCGCTGGCCTTCGTCGTCCAGAAGCACGACGCCTCGCGCCTGCACTACGACTTCCGGCTCGAGCTCGATGGCACGCTCAAGAGCTGGGCCGTGCCCAAGGGCCCCTGCCTCGACCCCACCGTCAAGCGCATGGCGGTGGAGGTGGAGGACCACCCACTCGCCTACGGCGGCTTCGAGGGCACCATCCCCGAAGGGCACTACGGCGCCGGCACCGTCATCGTGTGGGACCGTGGCACCTGGTGGCCCGAGGGCGACGCGCGCCGGGGGCTCAAGGAGGGCAAGCTCAAATTCGAACTGCGCGGCGAGAAGCTCAAGGGCCACTGGACGCTGGTGCGCATGAAGCCGCGTGCCAGCGACAGCAAGCCGACCTGGCTGCTCATCAAGGAGAAGGACGCGCAGGCCCGCCCGCTGGACGAATACGACGTCGAGGCCGAGGCGCCCGACAGTGTGCTGGCGCGCCCCGCGCCGGCGGCGGCGGCCCGCAAGTCGAGCCCCGCCGCACCGGCGAAGGCGAAAGCCAAGGCCAGGGCGGCGACGCCGGCGCGCGCGCCCAAGGCGACCCTCCCCGCCGAACTGGCCCCGCAACTGGCCACGCTGGCGACCGCCCCGCCGGCCCATCCCGAGGAATGGCTGTGGGAGCTCAAGTTCGACGGCTACCGGCTGCTCGTGCGCTTCGACGCCCAGGGCCGCGTGCGTTGCTTCACCCGCAACGGCCTGGACTGGACCTCGCGCGTGCCCGAACTGGCCAGCGACCTGGAGACGCTGAAGCTGCGCTCGTCCTGGCTGGACGGCGAGATCGGCGTCGAGAACGCGCAGGGCGCCCCCGACTTCCAGGCGCTGCAGAACGCCTTCGATCGACATGCCACCCGCGACATCGTGTGCTGGCTCTTCGACGCGCCCTTCCTCGACGGACGCGACCTGCGCGACCTGCCGGTGCAGGCGCGACGCGAGGCGCTGGCGCAGAAGCTCGAGGGCCGCGCGCCGCCCGCCGTGCGCTTCAGCGAGGCCTTCGACGCCTCGCCCGCCGACCTGCTGGCCTCCTCGGCGCGCATCGGCTTCGAGGGCATCATCGGCAAGCGCCGCGACGCGCCTTACGTCTCGCGCCGCTCGCCCGACTGGATCAAGCTCAAGAACCACCGCCGGCAGGAGTTCGTCATCGGCGGATACACCGCGCCCAAGGGCACGCGCCAGGGCTTCGGCGCGCTGCTGCTGGGCGTGCACGACGCGCAGGGTCGCCTGCGCTACGCGGGCAACGTCGGTACGGGCTTCGATGCGCAGCGGCTCGCCGACGTGCATGCCCGGCTGCAGCGCCTGGACAGCGATGCCTGCCCCTTCGACCCACCGCCCACCGGCCTGCGCGCGGGCACGGTGCAGTGGGTGCGGCCGCGCCTGGTCGCCGAGGTGGAGTTCGGCGAATGGACCCGTGACGACCGCGTGCGCCAGGCCGTGTTCCATGGCCTGCGCACCGACAAGCCGCCGCGCCAGATCGTGCGCGAACATGCCCAGCCCGTGGATGCCCCTGCCATGCCCGCTTCAAGTTCCTCCTCCCCGCCCGCCAAGGCCGCAGCCAAGCCGGGTGGCCTGCGCATCACGAATGCCGACCGCGTGATCGACAAGGCCAGCGGCACCACCAAGGGCGATCTCGTGCGCTACTACGCCGACGTGGCGCCGCTGATGCTGCCGCACCTCAAGGGCCGGCCGGTGTCGCTCGTGCGCGCGCCCGAGGGCGTGGGCGGCGAACTCTTCTTCCAGAAGCACGCGCAGCACACCGAGCTGCCGGGCGTGAAGCTGCTCGACCCGGAACTCGACCGCGACCACGATCCGCTGCTGCAGATCGACACCGCGCGCGGCCTGTTGTCGGCCGCGCAGATGAACACCCTCGAGTTCCACACCTGGAACGGCACCTCCAACAAGCTGGACACGCCCGACCGCATGACCTTCGACCTCGACCCCGGCGAGGGCGTCGGCTGGCCGCACATGCAGGAGGCGGCGATGCTGGTGCGCACGCTGCTCGATGAGCTCGGCCTCGTGGGCTTCCTCAAGACCAGCGGCGGCAAGGGCCTGCACGTGGTCGTGCCGATCCGCCGGCAGCACGGGTGGGACACGGTCAAGGACTTCTCGCGTGCTGTCGTGGCGCACCTGGCGCAGACCATTCCGGAGCGCTTCGTGGTCAAAAGCGGGCCCAGGAACCGGGTCGGCAAGATCTTCGTCGACTACCTGCGCAACGGCTTCGGCGCCACCACCGTGAGCGCCTGGTCGGTGCGTGCGCGGCCGGGGCTCGGCGTGTCGGTGCCGGTGAGCTGGGACGAGTTGCCCGAACTCACCAGCGGTGCGCAGTGGACGCTGGCCGACGCGCGCACCCGTTTCGAGCCGGGCAACGCGGCGTGGGACGGCATGGAGCGAGCGCGCAAGGCGCTGGCCGGGCCGATGAAGGTGCTGGGCTACGTGCCCCAGGACGCGAAACGCTCCTGAAACGATAGCGGTTTGCGCCCGCCTGGCGGGCGCTGCCGGCCAGTGTGCTATCGAAGCTGCGGGCGCGCGCTCAGCCGCGCACCTCGTCCGTCACCACGTGGAAGCGCTCCAGCGTGTGCTCGCCGAAAACCATGGTGATCGGCACGTCGGCCGCGTCGCGACCACGGGCGATCACCACGCGGCCGATGCGCGGCACGTTGTGGCGGGCGTCGAAGGTGTGCCAGCGGCCGCCGAGGAAGACCTCGAACCAGGCGCTGAAGTCCATCGGGTAGGGCACCGGCGGCACGCCGATGTCGCCCAGGTAGCCGGTCACGTAGCGCGCCGGGATGTTCAGGCAGCGGCACAGCGTGACGGCCAGGTGCGCGAAGTCGCGGCACACGCCCACGCGTTCGCGAAAACCCCCCAGCGCGGTGCGCCCCGCGAACGCGCGCTGGTAGTCGAAGCGGATGTGCTGGTGCACGAAGTCGCACACGGCCTGCACGCGCGCCCAGCCCAGCGGCGTGTGGCCGAAGGTCTGCCAGGCGAAGGGAAGCAGTTCGCTGTCGACCTCGCAATAGCGGCTGCCCAGCAGGAAGGGCAGGGTCTCGACCGGCAGTTCGTCGACCGGGTGCTGCCACGCACCGTAGTCGACCGGGTCGGTCCAGCCGGTGTCGTGGATCAAGGCCTCGTTGTGCAGCCGCACGCGCTGAACGCCGGCCGGCACGCGCACGCGGGCGCAGCGGTTGCCGAAGCTGTCGGTGTAGTGGTCGGTCCACAGCGGCGGGTCGACCACCGGGTGCTCGGGGGCCACCAGGTCGCGTGCCCGGTCGGGGTGCACCTGCAGCAGGAAGATGAGCGCGGTGGGGCCGCTGAGCCCCAGCTCGATGTCATAGCCGATGCGGATGAGCACGGTGCCTCCCTTCAGGCGCGGATCGGGGTGAATGGTCGGACGAACACGAAAGCATCGATGCTAGAAGCGTGCCGGCGCCGACGCGGGGGGTGCCAAGGCGCATGCGGCTGTAGTCCGCCAGCGCACGGGCGCGGCGTCGGTGCGGTCCTACCGTGGGCAGCTTGGCGCTCCCACAGTCCACGACGCGCGGCCACTACGTGAAACCGGTCCCGCCGGTCCTACGCTCGGTGCTCGCTCGCAGAAAGGCTGCGGCGCAGGTTCTTCCCCGATCTGTTCAACCCCCTTTTCTGGAGCGAATCATGGAACTGGCATCGCTGCTCGGTGCGATCAACGGCCCCTGGGTGGACGACGCGCTCGTCTGGGGCGTGGCGGCACTGACAGGCGTGATCGGCCTCGTGGCCCTCGTCAACGCGGTGGACATGTTCCTCGACGCCGAGGCCGGCTGATCCGGCCTCCCCACCCGTTCTCACATCTTTCCTTCTCTTCTCTCTTCGATGACATCCAGGAACAGCAAGACGCCCGCGGCGCGACGCGCCAAGGCGGGCGACCCGTCGCTGGCCAAGCAGGAACAGCTCGCGGCCTCCAGCACGGAACTGCCGCTGCCGTACCTCACGACCAACCAGGGCACGCGCATCGCCGACAACCACAACTCGTTGCGTGCCGGCGTGCGTGGTCCTTCGCTGCTCGAAGATTTCATCCTGCGCGAGAAGATCACGCACTTCGACCACGAGCGCATCCCCGAGCGCGTCGTGCATGCCCGCGGCAGTGCCGCACATGGCGTCTTCCGGGTCTACAAGTCGATGTCGCAGTTCACGCGGGCGGCCTTCCTGCAGGACCCGCAGGTCGAGACGCCGGTCTTCGTGCGCTTCTCCACCGTGGCCGGTGGTGCGGGCTCGGCCGACACGGTGCGCGACGTGCGCGGCTTCGCGGTGAAGTTCTACACCCAGGAAGGCAACTACGACCTGGTGGGCAACAACATCCCGGTCTTCTTCGTCCAGGACGCGATGAAGTTCCCGGACCTGGTCCACGCCGTCAAGCCCGAGCCGCACCACGGCATGCCGCAGGCCGCGAGCGCGCACGACACCTTCTGGGATTTCGCCTCGCTGATGCCCGAGACCACCCACATGCTGATGTGGGCCATGAGCGACCGCGCCATCCCGCGCAGCTACCGCATGATGCAGGGCTTCGGGGTGCACACCTTCCGCTGGGT
The DNA here is from genome assembly GCA_030418545.1 of Xenophilus aerolatus. Classification (GTDB taxonomy): domain Bacteria; phylum Pseudomonadota; class Gammaproteobacteria; order Burkholderiales; family Burkholderiaceae_C; genus Xenophilus. Next base: position 93,652 of record QAIB01000011.1, read on the forward strand.
CAACGCGCATGGCGACGCGCACTTCGTCAAGTTCCACTGGAAGCCCAAGCTCGGCGTCCACGGCCTGGCCTGGGACGAGGCGCAGAAGATCGCGGGCAAGGACGCCGACTTCCACCGCCGCGACCTCTGGAACGCGATCGAGAACGGCGACTTCCCGGAGTGGGAGCTGGGCGTGCAGCTCATCCCGCAAGACAAGGAGCATTCGCTAGGCTTCGACCTGCTCGACCCCACCAAGCTGATCCCCGAGGAAATGGTGCCCATCACGCCGGTCGGCAAGATGGTGCTCAACCGCAACCCGGACAACTTCTTCGCCGAGACCGAGCAGGTGGCCTTCCACCCCGGCCACGTGGTGCCGGGCATCGACTTCAGCAACGACCCGCTGCTGCAGGGGCGGCTGTTCAGCTACACCGACACGCAGCTGTCGCGCCTGGGCGGCCCCAACTTCCACGAGCTGCCCATCAACCGCGGCGTGTGCCCCTTCCACAACTTCCAGCGCGACGGCATGCATCGCCAGACCATCGGCCGCGGGCAGGTGGCCTACGAACCGAACTCCCTGGCCAACGGCGCGCAGTTCCGCGTCGACGGCGACAGCGACGGCTTCGTGAGCTACCCCGAGGCCATCGAGTCGCCCAAGGTGCGCCGCCGCAGCCCCAGCTTCGACGACCACTTCACGCAGGCCCGCCTGTTCTTCAACAGCCAGAGCGTGGCCGAGAAGGAGCACATCGTCGCGGCCTTCCGCTTCGAGCTGTCGAAGGTGCAGGTGCCGGCCGTGCGCCAGCGCATGGTCGACAACCTCGCGCAGGTCGACGAGAAGCTCGCGCGCCGCGTGGCCGAGCCGCTGGGCATCGAGCCGCCCGACGCCAAGGCCGCCGCCGGCCAGGCCGGCTACCGCGAGGCGCGCATCCAGCTGCCGATCGAGGAGGCGCCCTCGCTCAGCATGCTCGGCACCGGCGACGGGTCGGCCAAGACACGTCAGGTCGCCATCCTCGTGGCCGACGGCATCGACTCGGCGTCGCTCAAGCCGATCCGCGAAGCCATCGAGGCCGCGGGCGCGCAGTGCAAGGTGGTCGGGCCCCGCCTGGGCGCCGTGACCAGCGCCTCCAAGCGCCAGGTCACCGTCGATGCCACCTACGTCAACATGCCCTCGGTCATGTTCGACGCCGTGCTCGTGCCGGCCGGTGCCGAAGGCGTGCAGGCGATGCGGCAGAACGGCGATGCGCAGCACTTCGTGCTCGAAGCCTTCAAGCATTGCAAGGCGCTGTGCCTGGTGGGCGAGGGCGCGCAGCTGCTCGCCTCGGTGGGCGTCGAGCCGGGCGGCCACGCGCCGGCCGGCGTGGTCGTGGCAGACACGCCGCCCGTGCAGACGGGCGACACCGAGGCCGCGCAGGCGATCGCGCAGGCCTTCCTCGCCGCCGTCGGCAAGCATCGGCACTGGGACCGCGCGGGGGTGGAGGCGGTGCCGGCCTGAACGCTTCGACGCAAGCAGGACGCAAGCGCCGGCCCGTGGGCCGGCGCTTTCTTTTGGGCCCGCCGTTGCTTGCCCTAGACCATAAGCGTTAGGCCATCTTGTGAATTGGCCCGCCAGGGGGTGCTTCCTAGACTCCGGCGACGATGTCTGAGAGGCGCACACGTTCATGGCGTCGACGGTCCACGCTCACGGACTGCAGACAGAGCGTGGGGGTCGAATGGAACGGTTGACGAACACACAGGGCGGGCCCTTCCGGCGCGCGCGCTTCACGCAGCTCATGTGGGCGGGGGTCGCCGCGTCCTGGCTGGCGATGGCGCTCACGGCGCATGCGCAGCCTGCACCCGACGCCGAGGCGGCGGCCAACAGGCAGGAGCAGGCCCGGCTGGCCGACACCGACACGCTGCTGGCCCTCACCAACGACGGCGCCATCCTCTATTCGCAGGACAAGGTCAAGCTCAGCGGCTACCAGTACTGCAGCCAGGCCGTGGCGCTGGCCGAGGCGGGCGAGTTCCGCCAGAGCGTGCGTGCCGCGAGCAAGGCGCTGCACCTGGCCAACACCACGCGCGACCCCAACCTGCTGGCCATGGCCAACCGCGACCTGGCCATCGTCTACAGCTACTCGGGCCAGCTCGAGAAGGCCGAGCAGTTCGCGCGCGAGGCGCTCAAGCAGCCGGCGCGCGACCCCAAGCTGGTGGTCGGCCCGGCCCACAAGGTGCTGGGCGACGTGGCCGCCCGCCGCGGCGATTACGCCGGCGCGGTGCGCAGCTACGACGACGCGCTGGCCGGCAGTTCCGATCGCTATGCGCCGCTGGTGCGCGCCTCGCTGGCCAACGCGCTGATCGAATCCGGCGACACCGGCCGCGCGCGCCAGGTGCTCGATGCGATGGGCACGCCGCGCGAGGCGCCCCTCGCCGCCCAGCTGGAGCGCACGCGCGCCAACCTGCTGCTGGCCGAGAAGAAGCCGGCCGAGGCCAAGGCGCTGTACACCGCGCTCACCACACGGCAGATGGGCACCGACACCGAGTACTACCGCCTCTGGGCCTGGGACGGCGTGGCGCGCAGCGACATCGCGCTGGGCCAGAAGCAGTCGGCCGCGGAGGCACTGGGCCGCGCCATCGGCAGCGTGGACCAGGTGCGCTCGCGCTTTCGCAGCGAGGAATTCAAGATGGGCCTGTTCTCCGACCTGCAGTCGGTGTTCGAGCGGGCCGTGGGGCTGTACAGCGACGTGGGCGACGCGCAGCGCGCCTTCGAGATCAGCGAGCGCAGCCGCTCGCGCGCGCTGCTCGACGCCGTGCGCGGCCGCGCCAAGGTGAGCGAGCAGGCCGCGACCACCATCGACCTGGCGACGCTGCAGCGCTCGCTCAAGGCCGACGAGCGCGTGGTGGAGTTCCATTCGCTGCCCGAGCGGCTGCAGGTCTGGGTGATCGCGCCCGACGGCATCAGGGCGCACAGCATCGCCGTGAAGCGCGACGAACTCACCGACCTGGTCGACACCTTCCGCAACTCGGTCGTGCGCGGCCGCCGCACGGCCGTGGGCAATGCCGACAAGCTGGGCGCCGCGCTGCTCGGTCCGCTGGGCCTCACGCCCGGCCAGCGCCTGGTGATCGTGCCGCACGGCCCGCTGCACTACCTGCCCTTCCAGGCGCTGCGGCTCGATGGCCGCTACGTGATCGAGACGCACCCGGTGGCGGTGTCGCCGTCGATGAGCATCGCGGTGCAGCTGGCCCAGCGCTCGCCGCGCATCGACCCGACGCTCACCGCCTTCGGCAACCCGCGCATCGATGACAAGTACGACCTGCCCGGTTCCGAGGCCGAGGTGAAGCAGCTCGCGCGGCTGTTCCCGCGCAACAGCGTCTTCATGGGCGCGGCCGCCACCAAGACGCAGTTCCGCGAGGTGGCCTCGCGCGCGCCGCTGATGCATGTGGCCGCGCACGCCGAGGCCGACCAGGTCGACCCGCTCTATTCGCGCATCCTGCTGGCCAACGAAGGCGGGCGACAGAACTTCCTCGAGGCGCACGAGATCCTCGAGCTGCCGATGCAGGGCACCGCGCTGGTCACCCTGTCGGCCTGCGAGTCCGGCCTGGGCCGCATCGCGCAGGGCGACGAGGTGCTGGGCTTCACGCGCTCCTTCCTGTCGGCGGGCAGCTCCAGCCTCATCGCCTCGCTGTGGCCGGTGTCGGACGACGCCACCGAGGTGCTCATGGGCACGCTGTACGGCGAGCTCGCCAAGGGGCGCGACCTGCAGCGCGCCATGCAGGCCGGCCAGCTGGCCGTGCTGAAGGACCCCAAGATGTCGCATCCCTTCTTCTGGGCGCCGTTCAACCTGATCGGCAACTGGCGCCTCACCGTCGGGAGCGGGGCATGAGGCGCGGCCCGGTCGGCTGGGCCGCTGCCGCCCTCGGCGCCGCCGCGTCCTGCGGCGCGCTGGCGCAGGCGCCCTCGCAGTCGCTGCCCGGCACCACCACCCTGCTGCCCACGGGCGATCCGTGCGCGGCCTGCGCCGCGCCGGTCAGCCCGGCCGCCACCGCGCCGCAGGGCCCCGCACCGGCGTCGGCCGCCTTCCGCCTCAACGACCTGCGGCTCAACGGCGCGCAGGCGCTGAGCGCCGAGGACCTGCGCGGCGTCACGGCCCCCTACATCGGCCGCGACGTGACGCTGGCCGACCTGGAAGCGCTGGCGCGCGACATCACGGCGCGCTACCGCGAGCGCGGCTACTTCCTGGCGCAGGCCATCGTGCCGGTGCAGACGGTGCAGGACGGCGTGGTCGAGATCAGCATCGTCGAAGGCCGCATCGGCAGGGTGGACGTGACGGTCGCGCCCGAGGCACCCATCAGCGAGGCGCGTGTGCGCAGCTTCCTTGCGCCGCTGGCGGTCGGCCAGGCGGTGAGCGGGCCGGCCTACGAGCGGGCCATGCTGCTGCTGTCCGACCAGCCGGGCCTGCGCGTCGGCTCCTCGCTGCAGGAGGGCACGCAGACCGGCACCACCGACCTGGCGGTGGAGGTCAACGCCGGACAGCGCTGGAATTTCGCCGCCGAGGCCGACAACCACGGCACCAAGGAGTCGGGCCGCTACCGCATCGGCGGCACGATGCGCTGGAACAGCCCCTTCGGCATCGGCGACAACCTGGACGTGCGCGCCATGGTGTCGAACAGCAACGCGCTGCAGTTCGGCCGCGTGTCGTACGAGGCACCCATCGGCACCGACGGCCTGCGCGTGGGCGTCGGCATCTCGCGCGTCAACTACGAACTCGGCGGCGAGTTCGAGGAGCTGGGCGCGCAGGGCAAGGCCGACGTGGTCGACGTGTCGCTCAACTACCCGCTGATCCGCCAGCGCCAGCACAACCTCTTCCTGCGCCTGTCGGCCGACAGCAAGCGCCTGACGGACGACTTCACGGCCGTGAATTTCTCGGCTCGCAAGCGCGTGAACGGCCTGGGCCTGGGGTGGACCTGGGAGCGCCGCGACGACCTGTTCGGCGGCGGCTACTGGGCCAGCGCCGGCACCTTCTACCGCGGCAAGCTGTCGCTGCGCGACGCCGATAGCTTCCAGTCCGACCAGGGCCTGGGGGGCCACCGCACCGAAGGCAGCTTCTCCAAGACCACCTTCCAGGTCTCGCGCTTGCAGGCGGTGCTGCCGCAGCATTCGCTGTACCTGTCACTGGGCGGCCAGTGGGCCAGCAAGAACCTCGATGCCTCGGAGAAGCTGGCGCTGGGCGGCGCGCGCGCGGTGCGCGCCTACCCCTCGAGCGAGGCGCTGGTGGACCAGGGCCTGATCGCCACCGTGGAGTGGCGATGGACGTACAACGCCGAGTTCACGCCCTTCGTGTTCTACGACGCGGCGCGCGGCAAGACCGTCAAGGAGCCGTCGGCCTTCGACATCGGCTCGCCCTGGCGCAGCCTGCGCGGCGGGGGTGTCGGCCTGTCGTGGGTGCGGCCCGGCAACTTCGCCATCAATGCCACGCTGGCCTGGCGCGCCGGCACCGAGCCCGCGCGCACCGACGGCGGCAAGCGCGGTGCACGCCTGTACATCCAGGCGCAGAAGAGTTTCTGAGCATGGCCCGCACCTTCGAGAAAAAAGTGGCTGCAACGCCCGTCCGACGGGCCCAGGCCGCTATTGAATTGATAGCTAAAGGAACGTCCGTGCACGGGCGTCCAGGGGCATCGACATGAGTTCACGCCTTTCTTCCCGCGCGACGCGGCGGCCGTGGCGGATGCGCCCGCTGGCCCTGTCCCTGGCCTGCATCGGGGCTGCGGCGCCGCCGGTGTGGGCCCAGGTCATCAATCCGGGCTCGACCGCCGGTTTTCCCGCCGTCGGCAACGTGGCCGCGGGGACGATCTCCGGCTGGGGGATCAACGGCACGGCGATGAACATCAACCAGGCCAGCTGGCGCGCCGTCATCAACTGGAACGGTTTCTCGCTCGCCGGGGGCAACAGCATCGCCTTCAACCAGGCGATGGGCGCGGGCAGCGTCACGCTCAACCGGGTCACCACGGTCGGCAACCCGTCGCAGATCTTCGGCACCATCACCGCGCCGGGGCACGTGTTCATCATCAACCCGGCGGGGGTGCTCTTCGGCGCCGGCTCGCAGGTCAACGTGGGCGGGCTGGTGGCGTCGACGCTCGACGTCGCCGACGATGCCATCGCCGGCGGCGACCGCGTCAACACGCCGCTGGCCGGCGGCGGCACGCTCACCTTCACGCGCACCGACGCCGTCACGGGCAAGGTCAGCGTCGAAAGCGGCGCCAGCATCACGACCACGCCGGGGGGCACCGTCGCGCTGATGGGCCAGGAGGTGAGCAACGCCGGCCAGATCAACGTCGCCCAGGGCAGCGTCGGCCTGCTGTCGGGCCTCAGCGCGACGCTCGACTACGCAGGCGACGGCCTCACGACCTTCAAGGTCAGCAACCTCACGGGCAACGTCGCGGCCAAGGCGCTGGTGACCAACGTCGGCCAGATCACGGCCGACGGCGGCCGCGTCAACATCGCAGCGCTGTCGACCGATCCCGGCGCGCTGGTCGTCAACCAGCAGGGCCTGATCCAGGCCCGCTCGCTGGAGTCGCGCAACGGCGAGATCGTGCTCAGCGGCGGCGGCGGGGCCGCCGCGCCGGCGATCGTGGCGGTGGGAGGCACGCTCGACGCGGGTGCGGCGGCGGGCAGTGGCGCGGCGGGCGGCGGCATCACCGTGGAGGCCGACACCCTGCGCGTGGCGGGCGCCAGCCTGCGGGCCGGCGGTGCAACCAACGGCAGCGTGCAACTCACCAGCACCAACGACGTGTGGGTGCATGCGCCCGGCGCCGCGCCGGCGGACCCCGGCGCGACCACCACCGTGGATGCGCAGAGCCTCGCGAGCGCGCTCAACAGCGGCGCCGACCTGACCCTGACCAACCGGAGCGCCAGCACCTTCGGCGTCGCCTTCCAGCCGGACGCGCAGGTGCTCAAGACCGAGGGAGGCAGCGCCACCTTCACGGTCAACTCGGACCGCAACATCGAGATGGCCGCCAACTCGGCCATCCGGTCTAAGGCCGGTGCGCTGAATGTGGCCTTCAATGCCGATGCCAACGGCAGCCTGGCCGCCGATGGCGTGGGCCCTGTGGGGGAACTGCCGGCGCGCGGCGCCATCCTGCTGGACCATGCGGCCATCGAGACCGCCGGCGGCGACATCCGCTTCTACGGCCAGAGCGACCCCACGCGCGGGCGCGCGGTGGGCGGCCAGCAGACCACGCCGGTGCCCGATGGCGCGCCAGCCGTGCGGCAGACCGCCGGCATCGAGGTCAACGACAGCCTGCTGTCGACCTGCGCCGCGGGCGTGGCCAGCTGCAGCAACGGCGGCGCCATCACGCTGCGCGGGGAAGGTTCGAGCTGGTCGTACCTGACCCCGTTCGGCGGCGACCTAGACGTCACGGGCGCGAGCGGTGTGTCGGTGCAGGGCGGCACCCTGCGCACCGGGAGCGGCGCGGTCCGGCTCGAGGGCCGGGGCGGTTTCGGCATCTTCTCCTCCGGCGTCGACATCGGCAGTTCCTACGACGGCAGCGAGTTCACCAGCTCGCGCATCGAGTCCGCCGGCGGCGACGTGGTCCTGGTGGGCAGCGGCCGCGCCTGGCGAGCGGGCGACGCGGTCGGCACCTTCATGGACGCGGGCAATGGCGTCACGCTCTCGTCCGCACGCATCTCGACGGGTGGCCATGTGACGATCGACGGCACGGGCGGCAGCCTGGCCGACGCGATGACCGACCCGGGCTTCCTCGCGCTGGCGTCGGGCCAGATCGGCACCACCTTCCATTCCGAAGGCGTCGGCGTCGATCTCGGCTACAGCGAGATCGCGGCGGGTGCGGGCCGGTCGATCGCCATCACCGGCACTGCGGGCAGCCCGGCCTTCAATGTGGGCAAGAACGCGGCCGGGGTGGCGGAGGTGACGCCCTTCGACCCGGCATCGAGCATCCTCGTGCAGGGCGGCCGCTGGACGGCCGAAGGCGGCCGCATCATGCTGCGCGGCGGCGCGGGCGCCATCAGCATCGAGTCCAACAACAGCGATTCGACGCCGGACGACCCGGGCCTGCTCATCAGCACCGCCAGCGCACAGGGACGCGGCGGCGCGATCGACATCAGCGCCCGCAACGTGAACATCACCGGCTACAGCAACGAGGGCTATGGCTACACGCGGCTGGACGCCAGCGGCGCCACCGGCGGCGGCACGATCGACATCCGCGCCGTGGGCGACGGGGGCGCCGCGCCCAACGGCATCGCGGGCGTGGACGCGAACGTGGTGCTGGCCGCCAACGCGACGGGCAGCGGCGCCGGCGGCAGCATCCGTGTTATCGGCGACAACACCTTGCGCGCCTACGGCCGCATCGAGGCGCGCGGCGGCAGCGCCGGGGGCGACGGCGGCTTCGTCGAGACCTCCGGCGGTGCCTTCGACCTCGGCGCCATCAGCGTCGACGCCGGCGCGCCGGCCGGCAAGGCCGGGCAGTGGCTGATCGACCCGTACAACGTCGAGATCAGCAGCACGGCGGGCGACACGTCGCTGCCGGGCAACCCCTTCGTGCCGCTCACCAACTCGGTGATACGCGACAGCGCGATCAACAACGCGCTCAACGGCGGCACCGATGTGACCATCACCACCGGAGCGGGCGGCAACCCGACCGATGGCGACATCTTCCTGAACAACGCGCAGATCAGCTACACGGGCAGAGGCGAACGCACCTTCCGGCTCGACGCCCACCGCAGCATCCGCTCGAACGCGGGCACGAACATCGCCTCGTCGGGAACGGGCGGGCCGCTGAACGTGGTGTTCAACGCCGACGCGAACAACAGCGCCGCCACGACCGGCGGCGGTCAGATCAGCTACAGCGGCAGCATCTACACCAACGGCGGCGATGTGACGATGAACGCCGCCTGGGCCAACGCCTCCAACCTGGCGAGCGTGAGCATCGACGGGGTGGCGATCGACACGCGCGCCGGCAACCAGGTGGCCGGACTGGGCTACACCGGCGGCAGCGACGCGCTGGCCGGGGGCGACGTGCGGATCACCGGCCGCACCAATGTCGTGAGCCCGTTCAACGGCTACGACGGCGTGTTCATCGACGGCACCCGCATCAACACCAGCACGGGCGGCATCGACATCCTCGGCACGGCGGTGAACGGCAGCGGCGTGGTCATCCGGGCCGACCAGGGTGTGGGCGGGCTCTTCAGCACCACCGGCAACATCAACGTCACGGGCGTGGGCGGGTACTCGGCCAGCAGCGCCTACGCGCCGGGCTACGGCGTGGTGATCGGCGCGCCGCCCTTCAACGCAGCCGGGCAGCCGCGCATCAGCAGCGTGGACGGCAACATCACCGTGCGCGGGCTGCGCCAGGCCGGCGAGGGCACGGGCTTCGGCTCGGGCCCCGGCGCCGGCGTGCGGGTGGGCGGCAACGCGCAGATCACGACCACGGGCCGCGGCGACATCGAGATCACGGGCGAGATGCAGGGCCGCGGTGCCGGCGTGGAGTTCGCGCCGACCTTCAGCGACACCTTCGGCACGCAGCAGGGCGGCATCGTCTCGGGCGCGCGCAATGTGGTCCTGCGCGCCGCCAACGACGGCAGTGCCGACGCGCTGGCCCTGGGCGCGGGCAGCCAGGCGAGCGCCGGCGGGGTGGTGAACCTGCGTCCCGGCGGGCTGAACCTGACGGGCACGCCCGAGGCCTACGTCGCCACCGCGGCGGACCGCACGGCCAACGCCATCACGGTCGGTGGCACGGCCGCCACGGGCTTCGCCGTGTCGGCGGCCGAACTCACCCGCATCGCCGCACCGACGCTGGTCTTCGGCAGCAACAGCCATGCCGCGGACATCACGGTGGTGGGCGCGCTCAACACCGCCTCGGCGCTCACGCTGCAGAACGGGGGAGGCGGCAACATCGCGCTGAACGCCCCGATCACCGCACCCACGCTGGGCCTGGTGTCGGCGGGCAACATCACGCAGACGGCGGCGGCGCCGATCACGGCCGGCACGCTGCTGGCGCAGTCGAGCGCGGGCAGCGTGCTGCTCGACCAGGCGGCCAACAACGTGAGCGCCGCCACGCTGGGCGGCAGCGCGGCCGGGGCCTTCCGCTACCAGGACGTCGATGCGCTGCGCGTCGGCAACGTGTCCGTCATCGGCTACGACGCCGCGGGCAACCTGCCGCAGGTGGTGGCGACCGGCTCCATGGCGGCCGACACGGTCTACGTGCGCACGCTGTCGGGCGACCTGACGCTGGCCACGAACGTCAGCAGCAGCTCGGGCGCCGACCTCATCGCCGCGTCGCGCTTCCAGAACGCCGGCGCCTTCACCATCGCCGGCGCGCCGTGGCGCGTGTGGGCCGACACCTGGGTGGGCGAGACGCGCGGCGGACTGGCCGGCTCGGGCCTCACGCCGAACCTGTACCACTGCGCCTACCTGGGGCTGTGCACGGTGAGCATCTCGCCGGGGGACAACCACTTCATCTACGCGCAGCAGCCGGTGGCGACGGTGGTGATCAACGATGCGAACCGCTTCTACGGCGCGCCGAATCCGCTGTTCACCTACAGCATCACCGGCCTGATCCTCGGCGACCGCGGGCTCGGCTTCTCGGGTGCGCTGAGCACGACGGCCAACGCCTTCAGTCCGCCTGGCTTCTACCCGATTACCGGCAGTTTCACGTCGGCCGAGGGCTACCTCGTCAACGTCGTGCCGGGCAGCCTGCGCGTGAATCTGCAGCCCAGCCTGCCGCTGCCCGACGTGCTGCGCGAGGTGCCCAACACCTACACCTTCGACCGCAACATCGGCGCGCCGCCGATCTGCTTCGCGACCGGTCCGCTGGGTGGCGACCGCGCGCAGCAGGGCGACGACCTGCTGGCGCGCGAGTGGTCGCGCGTGCGCTCGCGGCCCATCCTCACGAGCTGCATCGACACCGAGCGCAAGAACGGCTGCGCCGACTTCTAGAACGTAGCCGGACGGGCGGGGCTGTCAGGCGGCGCGGCCCTTGTCCGCCGGGCCCTGGCCCACCGTCAATGCACGCGCAAGATCGCCGCGGAAGTCCTGCGTTCCCTGGTGCACCAGGCGCGACTGCACGTCCACGAACACGCGCCCGCCGAGCTGCTGCCAGCGACGGCAGAAGGCGTAGTCCTCGCTGAGGTAGCGGCCGTTGCCGGGCTCGGCCAGGGTGTCGAAGAAGCGCCAGTGCGGCAGGTGCGCGTTGGCGTGGGCGCCGGCATCGGGCGTGTAGCGCAGCTCCGGCATCGCGGCGGACAGGCGCTCGAACACCGTGCGCGCGATGAGCATGAAGCCGGTCGGCGCATCGAGCACCTCGACGAAGCCGTCCTCGTCCGCCCGCTGGGCGCCCGGCAGGGGGTTGAAGGCGTAGCGCGCGTGGCGCGCCGCGAAGTCCTCGCGCGTGCTGCCGGCCGGCAGCGCCTGCGCCAGGCCCTCGGCGGGCCAGCCCTCGGTCTTGTGCGGGTAGACGCCGGCCACCACCTCGCGCCCGGCCAGCAGCAGCCGCAGCGCGGCCTCGGGCTCGAAGCCGATGTCGGCGTCGATCCAGAACAGGTGGGTCCAGCGCGCGTCGGCCATGAACTCGGCGACCAGGCGGTTGCGCGCGCGCGGCACCAGGCTGTCGCCGTCGAGGAAGCGCGTCTGCATCGCGAAGCCCTGCGTCCACGCCAGGTTGACCAGGCCCAGCAGGCTGCGCACGTAGAGCGAGCTGAGCGCGCCGCTGTGGCTCGGCGTGGCGACGAAGGGGCGGATCGCGCTCAGCGCGGCAGGGTCGAGCATGGCAGCCTCAGGCAGGGGCGGGCTTCAAGAAAAATGGGGCTGCAGTGCCCGTCCTGCTTGTGCCGGCAGCTCTCGTTTCGATAGCAAATGGGGTGAAGGCATGCGTTCATGCGGCCACGCCTTGCCGGGCCGAGAGCAGGGCACGCAGCTTGGCCGGTGCGACCGGCTTGGTGAGCAGCAGCACGCCGCTGTGGCGCAGGCGCTGCAGCATCTCGGGCCCGGTGGCACCCGACACGACCACCGCCAGCGCGCCGGGTTGCAGGCGGCGCGCGGCCTCGATCACCGACATGCCGTCGTCGTCACCTGTGAGCTGCAGGTCGCACAGCACGGCGTCGAAGTGCGCCCCGGGCGCGCCCAGGCGCGCGACGGCGTCGCGGCCCGTGGCGGCGCATTCGGCGTGGCAGTCCCACTGGCGCAGCAGGGCGGCGGTGGCTTCGAGCACCGGCCGGTCGTCGTCGACCACCAGGCAGCGCAGCCCGGCCAGCGCGGCGGCGGGCGCCGGCACTGCCGCAACGGCCCGGGGCGCCTCGGCCCGCGCGGCCGGCAGCTGGATCGAGAAGGTGCTGCCCTGCGTCAGCGCCGAGCGCAGGGCGATGCGCGTGTCGAGCAGCGCCGCGATGCGCGCGCAGATGGCCAGGCCCAGGCCGAAGCCGTGCCGGCGGTCGCGCTCGGTGTTCGCCACCTGGTAGAACTCCTCGAAGATGCGCGCGTGGTGGATGGGCGCGATGCCCACGCCGTTGTCGCGCACCTCGATGCGGACGCCGTCGCCGCGACGCCGCGCGACGACCAGCACCGTGCCGTCCAGCGGCGCATGGCGGATCGCGTTGCCCACCAGGTTGCCCAGCACGCGCTGGAGCATGGCGGCGTCGCTGCGCACCGCCAGGCCGCGGTCGCGCCACACCACGCGCACGCGCGCTTCGGCGGCCTGCGCGGCATGCTGCGCAGCCAGCGCATCGAAGAGGGCCGACAGGCGCAGGTCCTCCATCTCGGGCGCGAGCACCTGCGCATCCAGGCGCGAGATCTCCAGCAGGTCGTCCAGCAGCACGCCCATGAAGGCCGCGCTCTCCTGCAGGCGCAGCACCGCGGGGCGCTGCGCGTCGGTGGCGGTGGGCAGCAGGCCGTCGATGAACAGGCCCATGGCGTGCAGCGGCTGGCGCAGGTCGTGGCTGGCGGCGGCGAGGAAGCGTGCACGCGACAGCGCGGCCTGCTCGGCCTCGGCCATGCGCATCAGCGCCACCGCGGTGGCTTCGCGCACGCGCTCCTCGCTCGCCTGCCGGTGCTGCTGCAGGCGCTCGGCCAGGCGGTTGACGTCGCCGGCCAGGGTGGCGAACTCGTGGTGCGGCGCGCGGCCGTCGCGGCCGGGTCGCGACGGCCGGCCGACGACGTCGCAGCGCGCATCGAACTGTCCGGCCTGCAGGGCGGCCACCGTGCGCGACACGCGGCGCAGCGGACGCGAGATGTTGCGCGCCATGTGCCGCACCGCGACCCAGGCCGCGAGCAGCGCGAGCAGCGCGAGCCCGATGCCGGCCATGAGCGAGCGCGTGCGCTCCTGCGTGTAGGCGGTGGTGTCGCGAAAGGCCTGCACCAGGCCGATGGGTGCGTCGCCCGCGGCCGTCGTCCCTGCGGGCGCAAAGGCCGCTGCGCGCGAGGCCTCGCGCAGCGTGACCGGTGCCGAGAAGGTGCGAAGCGCGCCGCCGGCGGCGGGGGCGGCCCCGGCGGCGACGAAGATGCCGGCGCTGTTGCTGATCTCCACGCGCGTGGCTTGGCCGCTGCGCAGCGCCGCGTTGGCCACGTTCTGCAACGCGGGCAGGTCGCCGGCGAACAGGCTGAGGTCCGACATTGCGGCCACCTGCCTGGCGATGGCCTGGCCTTCGGCGGTGAACATCGCGTCCAGCGTGCTCAGCCGGCTGTGCGTGAACCAGGCCGTGAGCGCGAGTGCGAGTGCGGCGCAGGGCAGCACGCCCAGGCGCACCAGGTCGCGTTGCAGGCTGCCGCGCACCAGCAGCGGGCGGGGCTGCGGCTGGCCGCTCAACGGCATCGGCGTGCTGGCCAGGTCGGCCGGCTCCAGGGGGCGCGTGGCCCTGGTGGGCGGCGCGGACGCTTCGCTCATCGTGGGGCAGTGACGCGCTGGGCCAGCTCGGTTTCGGACGGCAGGCGCAGGTTCAGCCCCCGTGCCACCGTGGCGTTCACGCGCACGCTGGCGGGAGTGGCGCTTTCGACCAGGGGCGCCGCGGCGCTGCCGCCGGCGAGGCGCGCCCCCATCGCGCGGGCCTGGCGTGCGAGCTGTGCCGGCGTCGACACCGCGGCGGCGAGGCCGCCCGAGCGCACCATGCCTTCATTGCTGCCGAACACCGGCAGGCCGGCACCCGCGCCCGCGCGCAGCACCGCCAGCGTCGCGGCCTGGTTCTCGCCGATCAGGTCGGGCAGCACGATGAGCGCGTCGCTGCGCGGCACCACCGCCCGCAGCGCGGCGGCGAGCGAGCGGGCATCGGGCGCGTATTCGACCTGCAGCTGCCAGTCCTGTGCTGCGCGCTGCAGCTCGCGCAGCACGGGCTCGGATTCGCCGGTCACCACCAGGCCCAGCCGGCGCTTGCCCGGCAGCACCGCGTCGATCAGCGCCAGCTGGTCGCCCATCGCGGGCTCGCGCAGCAGCACGCCGATCGGGCGCTCGCCGCGGCGCAGCGCGGGCAGCGGCTTGAGGCCCTCGTAGTCCAGTCGGCTGAGCATCGCCAGCAGCAGCGGCTCCTGGCCCGGCCGGTCGAGGGCCGCGCGCGCCGCCGAGGGCCCGACGGCCACGGTGACCGCGTCGGTGGCCGGTGCGCTGCGGCGGATGCCGCGGGTGCGCACGCCGGCCGTGACGCGGTCCTCGTCGGCCTGTGCGACGGCCTCGGGCGTCGGAGCCGGCGCGCCGCTGCCGGGCGCGATGCGCACCCACTCGATGCGCGGGTCGGCGTCGGCGCCACCCTGCAGCTCGCGCACGAACTCGGCATGCGCCGGTGCGTCGTCGGCCGTCAGCACGGTCCAGCCGGCCGCGCCCGCAGGCAGCGCCGGCGCGCAGGCGAACAGCGCGCCGGCGGCGAGCTGCCAGCGGCAGGGCAGCGCGCGGCGGGCTGCGGACAAGAACTGGAAGCGCATGGAAGCGATGGGATCGGATGCGGACGGGGACGGGCCGGCCGACGGCGATTCGCCGGCACGGGGTCCGTGCGCACCAATGTACGGAGCGGCGTGCCGGCGCGCGATAACGCAGAGGGCTTAGGCCGTCGCCGGCGCGGCGCACCGAAGCGCGTGCGGCCGCACCGCGGGGCGCGCGCGGCCTATGCCGGATGGCCTAGGACCGGGTGTTGCAGCTCAGTGCGTCGCCACGGCCCGCAGGCCCGCGAGCTGCGCCGCGATGGCCTGCCTCAGCGCGCGGGGCGACACCGGCTTGTAAAGCACCGTCACGCCGGCGGCCGCGACCTCGCGCAGCCGGTCGGGCTTGGTCTCGCCGGTGACCAGCAGGCGCGCCGTGTGCGGGCCGATCCCGTGCGGATGCCGCTCGAGCGCGGCCAGCACGTCCAGGCCGTTGTCGCCGCCCTGCAGCAGCAGGTCGCTCACCACCACGTCGGGCGGCGTGGCCCACTGGTCGGCCAGCGACAAGGCCTCGGCCCGGGTCTGCGCGGCCAGCACCTGCGCGCCCCACTGGCCCAGCACCACCTGCAGGCCCTCGAGGATGGTGCGCTCGTCGTCGATGACCATCACCCGCAGGCCGTCGAAGCGGATGTCCTCCTCGGCGGCCGCCGTCGAGGGCACGGGCACCGGGGTGTCGGGTGCGGGCACGGTGCGCACCGTGATGCTCACGCAGGTGCCGCGCCCCGGCCGCGAGCGCAGCTCGACGCGCGTGTTGAGCAGGCCCGCCAGGCGCTGCACGGTGGCCAGGCCCAGGCCCATGCCGCGGGTGCCGCGGGTGGCCTGCGTGCGCTGCGGGTCGACCTGGTAGAACTCCTCGAACACCTTCGCCTGGTGCTGCGGCGCGATGCCCACGCCGGTGTCCCACACGTCGATGCGCACCGAGCGCCCGCGCCGGCGCGCGCCCACCAGCACGCCGCCTTCGACGGTGTGGCGCAGCGAGTTCGACACCAGGTTGGACAGCACGCGCGAGAGCATCACGTAGTCGCTGCGCACCCACAGGTCGGTCTTGCGCACCACGAGGCGCAGGTCCTGCTGCTCGGCCACCGGGCGGAAGTTGCGGCTGATCTCGTCGAGCAGTCCGTCGAGCGGGAAGTCCACCCACTGCGGCTGCAGCACGCCGGCATCGAGCTGCGAGAGGTTGAGCAGCTCCGAGAACAGCCGGTCGAGCGAATCGACGCACTCGCGGATGTGCGCGATGCGCTGCAGCCGCACCGGGTCGTGCTCGCCGTTGGCCAGCCCGTCGGAGAACAGCGTCAGCGCATGCAGCGGCTGGCGCAGGTCGTGGCTGGCAGCGGCCAGCAGGCGGGTCTTGGCCTGGCTCGCCACCTCCAGCTGCTGGTTCTTGCGCGCCAGTTCGGCCGTCGCCACCTCGATGCGACTTTGCAGCAGGCGCTGGCTCTCGGCCAGGGCGCTGGCTGCGTGGTTGAAGCCGGCCTGCAGGTGGCGCACCTCGGCCGTGCCTTCCACCGGCACCTGCGCCTCCTCGCCGGCGCCCAGGCGGTCCACGGCCTCGCCCAGGCGGCGGATCGGTGCGCTGATGCGGCGCGCGGCCCAGGCACCTGCCAGCACCACGCCCAGCAGGCTGGCGCCCAGCACCAGCAGCACGTTGAACCAGACGGTGTTGCGGGCGCTGCGCACCGCGGCCAGGCTCATCTCCACCATCACCTTGCCGCTGGGCTGGCCATCGTCGGACGCGACGGGCACCACCACCTGCACCCCCTCGCTGCGTTGCCGGTCGACGGTCTCGGCGTTGGCGACGATCTCGCCGTCCTCCGACCACACCTGCACCTGCTGCACATGGGGCTGGAAGGTGCCCGACTGCGCGATGCGCAGCAGCGCGCGGCGGTCCATGTGGGCCAGGGGCGACTGGGCCGCCGTGGCGATCTGCAGGGCCACCGTCTGGGCGTTGGCACGCATCAGGTCGTTGACGCCGGCCAGGTACTGCCGCGTCAGCACGGCGATGGTGCCGAGCATCGCCAGCGCCGCCGGCAGCACCGCCAGCAGCACCAGCTGCTGGACCAGCGACAGCTGGCCCAGGCGGCCGCCCACGCTGCGCGCGGCGCGGCGCGCCCGCGTGGGGACGGCGGGCGCGGGCGGCGCGGCTTGCAGCGGATTGCTCATGGGGAAAACTTCACAAAATCGCAGCCTTTTTTGGTTTCTAATTGTGTGTCCCGGCTTCCTGCATTGACCAGTCAGCCGCTTGGCCGACGCCGGGGCCGCCCCTGACCATGCCCCGAACCCCCTTCGCCCCCGCATCGTCCGCCCGCCGGCCGAACCCGCCCGCCGGCCGCTGGCTGCGGCCCTGGGCCTTCTTCCGGCACTGCGTGTTGGCGGCATGGGCGCTGGCCCTGCCCCTGGCGGCCATCGGCCAGCAGGCCGGCATGCCGGTGCGCTTCGGCATTCTGCCCCTGGGCGGCGCCTTCGAGTCGCGCAACGACTGGGACCCGCTGCTGGCCGACCTGAGCAAGGCGATCGGCCGGCCCGTGGCGGTGCTTTCCGTCACCTCCTACGACGCGCTCGAGCAGGCCATCCAGCGCAACGAGGTCGACATGGCCTTCCTGTCGGGGAAGATGGCGCTGGACGCCGTCACCTTGCGCCAGATGAAGGTGGTGGCCCAGGTCACGCGGCACGACGGGCTGCCGGGCTACCGGGCGCTGCTGCTGGCGCGCAAGGGCGGCCCCGTGACGTCGATCGATGCGGTGTTGAGCGACCCCGACCGCTGGCGCCTGGCGCGCGGCGAATCGCGCTCGGTGTCGGGCTTCATCGTGCCGCAGCTGCAGCTGTTCCTGCCCAACCGCATCGTCATGGAGACGCGCTTTCGCAGCGAGGTGATCGGCACGCACCAGATGACCGCGCTCGCGGTGGCCAACGGCGAGGCCGACGTCGCCACCAACAACACCGCCGATTTCGAGCGCTTCAGGCTCCAGTTCCCGTCCGAGGCCGAGCGGCTGCAGGTGATCTGGGAGTCGGAGCTCATTCCGCACGCGCAGATCGTCATGCGCCGCGACTACCCGGCGGACTTCCAGCAGCGCGTGCAGGGCTTCCTGACGGGCTACGCCAAGGCCAGGGGCCCCAAGGGCGATGCCGAACGGGCGGTGCTCAGGTCGCTGCACGATCTGGCGGGCTTCCTGCCGGCGGACAACAGCTCGCTGGTGCCGGCCGCCAAGCTGGCCTACCAGCTGGCGCGCCAGAACGCGGTGACGGGCCAGTTCGTCAACGAGTCGGCGCGCCAGGCGCGGTTGCAGCGCATCGAAAGCACCTACGCCGATCAACTGGCCGTGTTGCGCGACGGCGCACCATGACGAGCGTTCTGGCGACCCGGCGCACCTGGCTCCAGGGGGCCGCGGCGCTGGCCTGCCTGGGCGCGGCCGGCGCGCCGGCGCAAACACGCCCCCGGCCGGCGTCCGATGCGCTGCCGCTGTCCTTCGGCGTGCTGCCGGTGGGCGGCGCGGTGGATTCGCGCACCAAGTGGGAGCCCTTGCTGCAGGACCTGGGCAGCGCGCTGGGCCGGCGCGTCAGTGCGCTGTCGGTGCCCAGCTACGAGGCGATGGAGCGCGCCATCGAGGCCGACCAGGTCGACATCGCCTACCTGTCGGGCAGGCTGGCGCTCAACGCCGTGCTGCGCGGGCGCATGCAGGTGGTGGCCACCGTCGAGCGCGACGCGGAGCAGGCCAATGCCCATCAGGCCCTGCTGCTGATGCGCAAGGCGCCGCCGCTCAATTCGCTCGAAGCGCTGCTGGCGGCCCCCGAGCGCTGGCGCATCGCGCGCGGCGGCCCCCGCTCGGTGTCGGGCTACATCGTGCCGCAGCTGCAGCTCTTCCTGCCGCGCGGCATCGACATCGAGACCCGCTTCGCCGGTGAACGGGTCGGCACCCACCAGGAGAACGCGCTCGCGGTGGCCAACGGCGATGCCGACGTCGCAACCAACAACAGCACGGACCTGGAGCGCTTCCGCCAGCAGTTCCCGGTCGAGGCGGCGCGCCTGCAGGTCGTCTGGCGCTCCGAGCCCACGCCGCCCGCGCAGATCCTCGTGCGCACCGATTGGAGCGCCGCGCAGACGCGCAGGCTGCAGGATTTCCTCACAGCCTACGGGCGCGGCAGCGATGCGCGCAGTGCCGCTCAGCGGGCGGTGCTCAAGGGCGCGCATGCCAACGCCATCCAGGGCTATGCGCTGGCCGACAACAGCGTCCTGGTGCAGGCCGCGCGTCAGCAGCACGAGCTCGCCCGCCAGCAGGCCCTCTCGGGGCAGTGGACCAGCGAGGCCGCGCGCCAGCAGCGGCTGGCGCGCCTCGACGCCGACTACGCGCGTCAGGTCGCCGCGCTCCAGCGCGATCCGCTGCGGGCCGGGAAGTAGCCGCCGGCCTCGGGCGGTGGACTAGCCCCTTCGCATTAGGCCGCGCGCCGGCGGCTAGGCCGTCCGGCGGATTTGCCGCTCCCGGTTACGCCTGGAAACTCGACGCTCCTTGGCAACCCTTGCCTTTGACGGAGCGCGCGCGGATGAGTTGGCGAACAAAAGTGGTTTGGAGCGAGGGGATGCTCTTGCAGCCCCAGCACCTGCAGCAAGCCGAGCGCCATGCCGACCACGCCCGCCACGTGCTGCTGCGCGCCACCACGCCTTACGCCTGGGGTTTTGCCGAACTCGAGATCGACGCCGCGGCGCTGAGCCTGGGCAAGCTGGCGCTGGTGCGTGCCGTCGGCGTGTTCGGCGACGGCACGGTGTTCGACATGCCGGCCGTCGATCCGCTGCCCGAGCCCATCGACATCCCCGCCAACATGCGCGACGAGGCCGTGGTGCTGGCCCTGCCCGTGCGCCGCGCGGGCGCGCGCGAGGCCGACGCCGAAGGCTACGACGAGCTGGTGCGCCACCGCGTGCTCGAAGCCGAGGTGCCCGATTCCAACACCACCGGCGAGCGCACCGCGATGCTGCAGCTGGGCGCCCTGCACACGCGCCTGCTGCGCGCCGGCGAGGCCACCGACGCCTGGACCACGCTCAGCGTCGCGCGCGTGGTGGAGCGCCGCGTCGACAACCAGGTGCAGCTGCACCGCGGCCTGGTACCGCCGCTGCTGCACGTGGCGGGCCATGCGGTGGTGCGCGGCTGGGTCGACGAACTGCTGGGCCTGCTGCGTCAGCGCGCCGAAGCGCTTGCCGGCCGCATGACGCAGGGCGGCACCGGCGGCGTCGCCGAGATCGCGGATTTCCTGCTGCTGCAGACCGTGAACCGCTACGAGCCGCTGTTCGCGCACTTCACCCGCAGCGCCGCCCTGCACCCGCTGCACTTCTACGAAGAGGCGCTGCAGCTCGCGGGCGACCTCGGCACCTTTCGCGATGCGCGGCGCTCGGCGCGCTTCGGCCCCTACGTGCACGACGACCTGGAGGCCACCTTCCGTCCGGTGATGGACGACCTGCGCCGCAGCCTGTCGATGGTGCTGGAGCAATCGGCCATCCGCATCGAACTGCACGACCGCAAGCACGGCGTGCGCGTGGCACTGATTCCCGACGTCGACCTGCAGCGCAACGCCACTTTCGTCTTGGCCGTGCAGTCGCAGATGGCGGCCGAGGCGCTGCGCGCGCGCTTTCCCACGCAGGTCAAGATCGGCCCGGTAGAGCGCATCCGCGACCTGGTCAACCTGCAGCTGCCGGGCGTCACGCTCACGCCCATGCCGGTGGCGCCGCGGCAGATCCCTTTCCACACGGGTGCCAACTACTTCGAGCTGGAGACGCGCAACAGCGAGTTGTGGCGGCAGCTGGAGCAGTCGGGGGGGATGGCGATGCATATCGCGGGGGACTTCCCGGGGCTGGACCTGGCGTTCTGGGCGATTCGGTCATGAAGGCGGGGCGGCTTCTGTCTTGCTCCCTCTCCCTCTTGGAGAGAGGTGGTGTGAGGGCTTGCAGGTATTCGCCTTGGCCTCGCGGTCTGTTTTCGAGCAGGAGCCGGGATGTGCGCCCGGCGGCGCACCTACTTTCTTTTGCTTCGCCAAAAGAAAGTAGGCAAAGAAAAGGCGACCCTGCTGGCTGCGACCCTCCGCTTCGCTGCGGGCAACCTGCGCCGCGACGCTGTCGGGGTGCGCTGCAGAACTCGCTACGCGCTTCGCGCTGCGCTCGAACAGCTGCAGCGAGTCAGATGACGAAGCAGCTGTTGCCGCGCGCGGCACAGCTGCCACCCCGCCAGCGCCACGTCGCAGGCGCATCCAGAAGGGACCCACCAGAACGGGCCATCGCTTCGCTCGGCCCTCGGAAAAACAAAGAACAAGGACAAGGCTGCGCAGCAGCCTTGTTGACCCTGGTCCCCTCTGTATGCGCCGAGGAGCGCAGCGGCTGGCGGAAAGAGGGCCGCGCATGTTTGAGCGAAGCGAGTTTGCGCGGACCCCGCCAGCCGCGAGCACCGCAGGTTGCCCGTAGCGAAGCGAAGGGACGCAGACAGTGGGGTCGCCTTTCTTTTGCCTACTTTTCTTTGGCGAGACAAAGAAAAGTAGGTCGCCCGCCGGGGCGACATCCCGGCTCCTGCCGCGGCACGCCCAGCAAGGCCAATGCAGAGCCCCTTCTTTGCAACGCGCAGAAGGTCCAACCCCTCACCGAGGCCACCGGATCATGAGCACCCCCGATCCCTTCGCCGCCTTCGAATCCGAGCGCACGGTCATCAAGCCCAAGCCGCGCTCGCCCGGCGGCTCGGCACCGCCACCGATGCCCATCCCGGCGGCCGCCGCCGAGCCGCTGCCCGCCGAGCTGGGCGACCTCGGCCTGCTCAACCCGCTGGTGTCGGCCGCCGGCCGGCTGCTGGTGCTGATGGGCAAGCTGCGCAACCTGGTGCAGCAGCCCAACGTGTCCGCCCTGCGCGCATCGACGGCAGAAGCGGTGCAGCAGTTCGACGCCGCCGCGCGGCGCGCGGGCGCGTCGAACGAGTCGGTGCTCGCCGCGCGCTACATCCTGTGCACCGCCCTCGACGAGGCCGTCGCCAACACGCCCTGGGGCGTGCAGGCCGGCTGGAACAAGCAGAGCCTGCTGGTGCAGTTCCACAACGAGACCTGGGGCGGCGAGAAGGTCTTCCAGCTGCTGGCCAAGCTGGCGCAGGACGTGCCCAGGCACCGCGACCTGCTCGAACTCATCTACTGCGTGCTGGCCCTCGGTTTCGAGGGCCGCTACCGCGTGCTCGACAACGGCAAGGCGCAGCTCGACACGGTGCGCCAGCGCCTGGGCGACCTGATCCGCAAGGAGCGGCCCGCGGTCGAGCCGGCGCTCTCGCCGCACTGGCGCGGGCAGGGCGGCGGCACGGCGCGCCTGCGCGAGTCGGTCCCGCTGTGGGTCATCGGCGCGGGCCTGTTGCTGCTGCTGGCCCTGAGCTGGTTCGCGCTTCGCATCTGGCTCAACAACCGCTCCGACACCACCTGGTCGCAGCTCGCGGGGCTGCGCATGCCCAACGTGCAGATCGCGCCGCCCGCGCCGCCGGCCAAGGTGCCGCGCCTCGCGCGCTTCCTCGAACCCGAGGTGCGCCAGGGCCTGGTCACCGTCACCGACGAGGCCGACCGCTCGGTGGTGCGCCTGCGCGGCGACGCGTTCTTCGCCTCGGGCAGCGCCGAGCCGATGGCCGCCTCGATGCCGGTGCTGGTGCGCATCGGCCAGGCGCTGGCCGAGGTCAAGGGCGACGTGCTCATCACCGGCCACTCCGACAACCAGCCGATCCGCTCGCTGCGCTACCCGTCGAACTGGCACCTGTCCACGGCGCGCGCCGACGCGGTGAAGACGGCCCTCACGAGCCTGGTCGACCCGGCCCGCATGAAGGCCGAGGGCAAGGCCGACGCCGAGCCGGTGGCCGCCAACGACACGCCGGCCAACCGCGCGCGCAACCGCCGGGTGGACATCGTGCTGCTGACCGAGCCGGAACGCATCGCGTCGTCACCACCGCCCGCGGCACCGGCTGCCCCCACTCCGGGAGCTCCGCGATGAAACAGTGCCCCCACGCTCCCCACTCCGTGTGGTCGCTGCCCCCCGAGGGGGCGGCTTTTCATCTTGGGACGGCCCGGCGATGAAGAAGGTGTTTCGTTTCCTGTTCCACCCCCTGCTGCTCACGGTGCTGGCGCTGCTCGTCCTGGGTCTGCTGATCTGGTGGATCGGCCCGCTGGTCAGGATCGGCGAGAAGGCACCGCTGGAGAGCGAGCTCGCGCGCGCCATCCTCATCGGCGCGATCGTGCTGCTGGTGGTGCTGCGCGCGCTGCTGCGACGCTGGCGTGTGCGGCGCGCGAGCCAGCACCTGACCGACGGCCTGATGAAGGCGCCGACGGTGAAGACCGCGGCCCCGGAGAACGGCGAGCAGAAGATCCTCGGCGACCGCTTCTCCGAGGCCATCGCCACGCTCAAGAAGATGCGCCTGCATGCCGCTGGCAAGAAGCCGGGCCTGCGCGACTGGCTCTCGCTCTCGGGCGGCAGCTACCTGTACGACCTGCCCTGGTATGTCTTCATCGGCGCGCCGGGCTCGGGCAAGACGACGGCGCTGGTCAACTCGGGCCTGTCCTTCCCGCTGGCCGAGAAGTTCGGCCCCGGCGCGATCCGCGGCGTCGGGGGCACGCGCAACTGCGACTGGTGGTTCACCGACGAGGCGGTGCTCATCGACACGGCCGGCCGCTACACCACGCAGGACAGCCACCAGAGCGAGGACAAGAGCGCCTGGGACGGCTTCCTGGGCCTGCTCAAGAAGGCGCGCCCGCGCAGGCCGCTCAACGGCGTGTTTCTCACCGTCAGCGTGGCCGACCTGCTGAGCCAGGGCGTGGAGGCGCGCAGCGCACTGGCCGCATCGATCCGCGCGCGCCTGCTCGAACTCGACGAGCGTCTCACCACCCGCCTGCCGGTCTATGTGCTCGTGACCAAGAGCGACCTGCTGTACGGCTTCACCGACTACTTCGCCGACCTGGGCAAGGAGCAGCGCGCGCAGGTCTTCGGCTTCACATTGCCACCGGAGGAGGGCACGCAGCTTTCCGAGCACGGCCTCAACGCGCCTTTCCAGCGCGAGTTCGCGCTGCTGCACGACCGCGTCAACAACGGGCTGATCGAGCGCATGCAGCAGGAGACCGACGGCACGCGGCGCGCGGCCATCTTCGGCTTCCCGGCACAGTTCGCGTCCATCGGCCCCGTGCTGCAGGACCTGCTCGACCAGGTCTTCACCGGCTCGCGCTTCGCGCAGCCGCCGTGGGTGCGGGGCGTGTACTTCACCAGCGGCACGCAGGAAGGCAGCCCGATCGACCGCGTGATGGGCAGCCTGGCGCGCAGCTTCGGGCTCGAACGCGCCATCCTCGCGCCGCAGAAGAGCAGCGGCCGCAGCTACTTCCTCACCACGCTGCTCAAGGACGTGGTGTTCCCCGAACAGCGGCTCGCGGGTGCCGACGTGAAGCTGGAGCGCCGCCGCCACGCGCTGCGCCTGGCGGGGATGACGGCGATGCTGCTCGTCACCGCCGGCCTGCTCGCCGGCTGGGGCTACAGCGCCTGGCAGAACCTCGCGTACGTGAAGTCGGTCGAGGCCAGGGTCGAACCCGCGCGCCAACAGCTTGCGGCCTTGCCGGCACAGACGCAGAACCTGGTGCAGGTCGCGCCCGTGCTGCAGGGCCTGCGCGACATCTGGAAGACGCCGCTCAACCGGCAGGGCGACGAACCCTTCTCGATGACGCTGGGCCTGTACCAGGGCGACAAGCTCGACGCCGCCGCGCAGACCGCGCATCAGCGCGCGCTCAACGAGGCCTTCCTGCCGCAGCTGGCCAAGCGCATCGAGGACCAGCTGCGCACCGCGCAGAAGGACAACCTGGAGTTCACCTACGAGGCGCTCAAGAGCTACCTCATGATCCATCAGCCGGAGCACTTCGACGCCGAGGCGCTCAAGGCCTGGATCACGCTGGACTGGGCGCGCAGCCTGGACCGCGGCATCCCCGAGGACCAGCGCAGGCTGCTGGAGGACCAGCTCGACATCCTGATCGCGCAGGGCCCGCCGCGCGCACCGCTCAAGATGGACGAGAACCTGGTGCGCAGCGTGCGCGCGCTGCTGGCCAGCTACCCGACCGAGCAGCGCATCTTCAGCCGCCTCAAGCGCCAGCGCCTGGGCAAGGACGTGCCCAACTTCAGCATCGCCGCCGCCACCGGGCCCTCGGGGCCCCTGGTGTTCGAGCGGCCCAGCGGCAAGCCGCTGACCGAAGGCGTGCCGGGCATGTTCACCTACGACGGCTACCACAAGCGCTTCCAGAACGAGGTGGTCGTGGTCACCGGCCTCATCGCCGCCGAGGACCCGTGGGTGCTGGGGCAGGGCACCGGCGCGGCCGACCGCCTGCGCGATGCGGCGGCGCTGGGCGAGCTCACCGACCGCGTGCGCCGCCTGTACCTGCAGGAGTACGTCAAGGTGTGGGAGGCGATGCTTGCCGACGTGCGGCTGATCCGCGTGTCGGGCCTGGAGAAGAACATCGAGATCGCGCGCATTCTCTCGGGCGCCGATTCGCCGCTGGCCAACTTCCTGCGCGCCGTGGTCAAGGAAACCACGCTCACGCCGAAGGACGGCGACAAGTCGGCCGTGGGCAAGGCGGCCGAAACGGTGCGCAACACGCGCAAGGGCCTGGAAGAGCTCTTCGGCGGCGGCGACGCGAACCGGCAGCAGCTGGCCCCGGGCAAGCGCATCGAAAGCATCGTCGACGACCGCTTCGAATCGCTGCGCCGGCTGGTGGTGTCGCCCACGCCGGGTGGCCCGGCGCCGCTGGACGATGCGCTCAAGCTCTTCAACGAGGTCTACGTCTACCTCACCGCGGTCGACACCGCCGTCAAGAGCCGCACCTCGCCGCCGCCCGGCGACGTGGCAGGCAAGCTCAAGTCCGATGCGGGCCGGCTGCCCGAGCCGGTGCGCTCGATGGTCGAGAACCTCAGCACCAGCGGCGCCGCGCAGGCCCGCGTGGCCGAGCGCGGCAACCTGAGCCAGGACCTGCGGCCGGTCACCGAGTTCTGCCAGCGCGCCATCACGGGCCGCTACCCCTTCGTCGAGTCGAGCAGCCGCGACGTACTGCCCGAGGACTTCGGCCAGATGTTCGGCCCCGGCGGCATGATGGACGACTTCTTCCAGAAGCGCCTCGCGCAACTGGTCGACACCAGCCGCCGCCCCTGGCGCTACAAGCCGGTGGCGGAGCAGGGCGCGATTTCCACCTCGGCGCTGCAGCAGTTCGAGCGCGCCGACCTGATCAAGCAGGTCTTCTTCCGCGGCGGTGGCCGCGGCCCGGCGATGCGCCTGGACTTCAAGCCGGTCGAGCTCGATGCGGGCATCACCCAGTTCACGCTCGACGTCGACGGCCAGCTCGTGAAGTACGCGCACGGCCCGATCGTGCCCATGACCGTGCAGTGGCCCGGCCCGCGCAACACCAACCAGGTGCGCATCACCGTGCAGCCGCCGACGGCCGGCGGCACCTCGGGCCAGGTCACCGAAGGGCCGTGGGCGCTGTTCAAGATGCTCGACCGCGGCCAGCTCGCCTCGGGCGACGGGCCGGAGAAATTCCTCATCACCTTCCAGCTCGACGCGCGCCGCGCCAAGTTCGAGGTCACGACCAACAGCGTGCAGCACCCGATCCGCCTGAAGGAGCTGCGCGAGTTCTCCTGCCCGGAGGGCTTGTGACGGGGCTGGACGGCATCCTCTCGGACCCGGCCGCGCTGCCGGGCTGGTTCGGCAAGCTGCCCGGCATGGGCGACTTCGCGCACCGCCGCCTGCCCGAGGCCTTCCGTGCGCGCTGGGATCAGTGGCTGCAGCACGGGATGATGCAGCTGCGCCTTCGTCACGAGGACTGGACGGCGCGCTACCTGGAAGGGCCGGTGTGGTTCTTCGCGCTGGCGCAGGACGTGGCCGGCCCGGCATGCTGGGTGGGCGTCGTCATGCCCTCGGTCGACGGCGTGGGCCGCTACTTTCCCTTCGCCGTGGCCTGCGAGCTGCGCCGGCCTTGGCAGGCCCTGCCGGCTGCAGCCTGGCCAGCCCTGCACCGCTGGTGGCAGCGTGCGGCGCAGGCGGCCCTGGAAGGCCTGGACCAGGACCAGGACGCGGCGCGCTTCGACGACACGCTGGCACGCCTGTTCGCCGACGCCGAAGACGCCGTCCGGCCGGACGCGCCCGGCCCGGCACCCGCCTGGCCCACGGGCGGCCAGTCGCTGTGGCTCACGCACCCCGGCGGCGAGGGTCAGCGCCTGCTGAGTGCGGGGCTGCCGCGCGAGGAGCGCTTCGACCTGCTCTTCGCCAGCGCCCAGGCGCCCGCGGCGCCAGGCGATGCCGAGGCGGTGGACAAGGTGGACCCGACGTGAACGAGCCCTCCACACCCCTGCCCCCCGAGGGCGGCGACGACCGCACGCAGGTGATGACCGGGCGCGGCCCGGCCCGCGAGGCCGATGCCGCCACCGTGGTGTCGTCGCCCGGCGCGCGGCCGCCGGCACCGCCGCCTGCCGCCGGCAGCGGCGCGGACACCGGCACGCTGCCGGCCGGCAGCCGCATGGCCGAGTTCGAGATCACGCACCTCATCGGCCAGGGCGGCTTCGGCGCCGTGTACGAGGCCTGGGACCACACGCTCGAACGCACGGTGGCCATCAAGGAGTACCTGCCGACCTCGCTGTCCACGCGCGCGCACGACGGCACGGTCTCGCCCCTGTCGGAGAAGCACAAGGAAACCTTCGACCTGGGCATGCGCAGCTTCATCAACGAGGCGCGGCTGCTGGCCCAGTTCGACCACCCGTCGCTGCTGAAGGTCTACCGCTTCTGGCAGGAACGCGGCACCACCTACATGGTGATGCCGCTGTACCGCGGCCAGACCATGCGCCAGGCACTGGCGTCCACGCCCGCGGGCGTGGACGAGGGCTGGCTCATGCGCATCATGGACGGCGTCACCCAGGCGCTGGCGGTGATGCACAACGCCAACTGCTACCACCGCGACATCGCGCCCGACAACATCATGCTGCTGGAGGGCTCCGGCCGGCCGGTGGTGCTGGACTTCGGCGCGGCGCGGCGCGTCATCACCGACAAGACGCAGGCCATCACCGTCATCCTCAAGCCCGGCTATGCGCCGGTGGAGCAGTACGCCGAGATGCCCGACATGTCGCAGGGCGCGTGGACCGACGTCTATGCGCTCGCCGCCGTCATGCACGTGGCGGTGTGCGGGCGCGCGCCGCCGCCCTCGGTGGCGCGGCTCATCTCCGACAGCTACGTGCCCCTGGCCGGCAACGAGGTGCTGCGCCAGCGCTACAGCGTGCGCCTGCTCGAGGCCATCGACCACGGCCTGCAGGTGCGGCCCGAGGCGCGTCCCCAGTCCATGGGCGAGCTGCGCGCCGAGCTGGGCCTGGAAGAGACGACCACCATCGCGCCGCTGCGCTCCAGCGGGGCGCGCAGCGGCACGGCACCGACGGCGGCGCGCGGCCCGAAGACGACGCCGCATCCCATGCCGGCCCCCGCACCCGGCCCCGGCGGCAACGGCAGGCTGCTGGCCGCCGGCGGTGTGCTGGCGCTGGCGGTGATCGGTGGCGGCACCTGGTGGTGGATGCAGGGCCGCAAGGCCGACGCCGTGGTGGCGAGCGCGCCGCCGACGGTCGCGGCCCCCGCGGCGCCCGCAGCAGCGCCCGAGCCACCGCCGCCCGCGCCCCCCGCACCGCCGCCCGCGCCTGCGGCGCGCCGCACGCCGCTGCAGTCGCTGGAAGCGCTGGGCGCGGGCGCCACGGCCGGCTTCGGCGTGACGGCGACGCCGCGCAAGGCCGAGGTGTCGGTGGGCCGCGACAAGCTCGACTTCGAGGTGCGCAGCCAGCGCGACGGCTTCGTCTACGTCTACCTGCTGTCCAGCGGCGGCGAGATGTTCCTGCTCTTCCCCAACCTGCTCGACAAGTACAACAAGATCACCGCGGGCAGCACGCTGTCGCTGCCGCGCGCCTCCTGGCCCATGAATGCCGGCGGGCCGCCGGGCACCAACCACTTCGCGGTGCTCGTGAGCCAGAACGAGCGGGACTTCAGCGAATCCGGCGTGCAGAACGACGGCGTGTTTCCGCAATTCCCCCTCACGGTGCTGTCGGCCCTCGAGAGCGCGCGGCCGGGCGGGCCGACGCCGCTGCTGGGCAAGCCGGTGTGCCCGTCGTCGGCGCCCTGCCAGGACGTCTATGGCGTCGGCACTTTCAAAATCGTCGAGAAGTGATCGTCTGTGGACATCGGCCCTTCCGGGCCGCCTCGATCCCAAGGAGTGAATCATGAACCCAGCCCCGCATTCCCAGGCACCGCGACCGGTGCATGCGCTGTGGGCCGGCGCCCTGGCGCTGGGCCTGGCCGGCTGTGCGACCGGGCCTGCACCCGCGCCCGCGCCGGCCGCGCCGCCGCCGGCCCCGGTGGCCGTCGCGCCCGCCCCCGCGCCGGCTGCGGCGCCCGCACCGGCCAACGCCAGCGTGGCCGGCCAGGCGCGCACCTTCTCGACCCAGATCGCCACCTACACCGCCGTCAATTTCGACAGCGTGCCCGGCTGGAGCCGCGACGACTTCGCCGAGAGCTGGCCCGCCTTCCTCACCAGCTGCCGCGTGCTCAACGGGCGCGGCGCGCAGTGGCAGGAGGTGTGCGGCCGCGCGAGCAGCGTGGACGGCAAGAGCAACCCGGCGATCCGATCCTTCTTCGAGCGCGAGTTCGCGGCCTACCAGATCCGTGACGACGACCGCCGACCCGACGGCGTGGTGACCGGCTACTTCGAACCCGAGATCGAGGGCAGCCGCACCTACGCGCCGCCCTTCATCTACCCGGTGTACGGCCAGCCGCAGGACATGCTCTTCCTCGACACCCGCAAGCTGCCGCCGGGCAACGGCACGGTGGCCGCGCGCGTGCAGGGCAACCAGGTGGTGGTGCAGACGGGGCTGTCGACGCGCGACATGGGCGCGCCCGGGCTGTATGCGCTGGACCTGTCGCAGATCGTGCGCGACACCATCGACCGCAAGGCCCGCGTGCGCATCGACGGACAGCGCCTGCTGCCGTACTTCACGCGCGAGGAGATCGAGACCCGCGGCGCGCCCAATGCCAAGGTGCTGGCCTTCGTGAGCAGCGCCACCGCGCTGTACGAGATGCAGATCCAGGGTTCGGGCCGCATCCGGCTGCCCAACGGCGAGGTGATCCGCATCGGCTATGCCGAGCAGAACGGCCAGCCCTTCCGGCCCACGCTGGCGCAGGGGCCCGGGGGCAAGAGCCAGGTGCGCACGCGCGGCGCGAGCATCGAGCTGGAGCTGGATGACGAGGACGACGTCGGCGACATCGGCGCGGTGCGCACGCGCGGCTTCACGCTCGCGCGGCCGGTGGCCAGCGGCGCGGTGCTGGTGCCGGGGCAGCGCACGTCGGGCCCGGTCACGGGGTCGGGCATCAAGGACCCGAGCTATGTCTTCTTCAAGGAAGTGCAGACCAACACCGCGGGCCCGGTGGGCGCCATGGGCGTGCCGCTGCAGCCGGGCCGCTCGATCGCGGTCGATCCGCGCAGCACGCCGCTGGGCTACCCGGTGTTCGTGTCGACGCGCCAGCCCGGCTCCGGCACGCCGATGCAGCGTCTGACCATCGCGCAGGACACGGGCGGCGCCATTCGCGGCGCGGTGCGGGCCGACTACTTCTTCGGCAACGGCCAGCTCGCCGCCAACCAGGCGCGCCGCATGAAGGAGCGCGGCCAGCTGTGGATCCTGCTGCCGCGCGGCCAGGCCGTGGCCGCCGCCACCACCACCCTGGCGCGCGGCCCCGGCGGCACGCGCACTCGCGGCGTCGGCGGCTCGCTCGCGAACTGCCTCGTGCCCGACGACCAGAACTGCGCCGATGACTGACGCCCTGCGCCATCGCGGCCTGCTGCGGCCACCACGCTGACGCCGCCCCATGCAGGACACCCTCTCGTCCGAGGACAGCGCCGAACTGGTCCGCCTGTGGCGGCGCCGGCAGACGCTGTCGCCCGACGAGATGGGGCGCATGTACGGCATCGTGGGGGGCGCGCTGCGTGGCTGCACCCCGCCGGAGCTGCATGCGCTGGGCGAGGGGCGGCAGGAACTGGTCGCGCAGTTCATCTACGTCAAGGTGCTGCGGCTGGACGCCGAGCCCGACGAGGGCGAGGAGCCCGATCCGCGCGAGCGCAGCGGCCACAGTGCGCCGTCGAGCGCCTTCGCCCTGTGCGCGTACTTCCGCCGCTACCTCATCGACTGCACGCGGGCCAGCAGCTTCCGCCGCAAGTTGTCGATCGGCGACGAGGTCACCGAGAACCAGCTCGAGGCGCAGTTCGGCGCCAGCGACGAAGCCGAGGACTGCCTGCTCGAGCATGGCCTGAGCGGTGCCGCCGTGCAGGCCGCGGCGCGCGCCTTCATCGCCGGCCTGGCGCAGCCCGAGCGCCTGCTGCTGTGCGAAGGCTTCGGCCAGGAGGCGGCGGGCGGGCTGTCGGGCGTGGCGGCGCGCCATGCCATCGCCTCCTACCACTATCGCGCGGGCCGGCTCGGCCTGGTGCACAAGCGCGAGGCGCTGCCGGCCGACTACGCGCGCACGGCGATCGGCAGCTGGATCCAGGACACGCTGGGCATCGCCATCCGGCCCGACAACGGCGCCGCGATCCTGCAGGTTTTCAAAATCCTCGGCGCTGAAGCGTCTTATGCCTGAAGTCATAGGACACACGCCATGCCGACCGAACTCTGGCCCCCGTTGAACGTCATCCGCAGCGCCTTCGAGCCGCCTGGGCCGCCGGCGGCTGTGGGCGGCGCAGGGGCGCCCGTGGCCATGCACCCGCGGGCCGAGGCGGCCGCGGCCGCGGGCCATCCGCTGGAGGACCTGCTGCTGCCGCTGACCGAGCTGGCGCGCCGCCGCGAGGCCGTGGCGGCACGGGCCTTCCCGGCGCGCTGGGCGCCGGGAAGGCTGGTCAGCGTGCTGCATGAAGGACGCCTGCTCGGCGTGCTGCTGGATCGCTGCACGCAGGGTGCCCAAGGCGAGCGCTGGCACGGCTGGATGGCCGCGAGCGAGGCCGACTGGGCGGGCGCCTGCGACGTGCTGCTCGAGCCCGCCGACGAGCCCTTCGAGCCGCTGTTCGGCATGGTCCAGACCTGGAACCCCGTCACGCTGGTGCCGGCGCCGCAGCTGTGCGCGCGGGTGCTCGGCGAGGTGTCGGCGACGCGCCTGGCGGCCCTGCGCGCCGTGGCCGACGAATGCGCGTCGAAGGCCGTGACCGGCATCGCGCCGGCGCCCGGCCGCATCGCGCTGCGCACCGTCGCCGACACCTTCACCGTGCTGTCGGGCACGCCCCTCGCGCCCGAGGGCGATCCGCGCACGGACTACCAGGCGCTCTACGCCGAGGCGGCGGCGCGCCTGAATGCCCTGTCGAACGCATCGAGCGGCGCGCTGCGTCCCGCGGCCGGCATGCCGCGCGTCGACGCGGCGGGCCGGCCCGCGGACTGGGGCACGCGTCTGCGCGGCTGGCTGCTGGGAGACGGCGTGTGGCGCCCCGCGCTCGCCGTGCTGGCGCTGGTCGTCGTTGTGCAGAACGCCGGCCTGCTGCTGCCGCAGGCGGAGGACGTGCGCTTTCGCGGCGCGCCGCCCGCGGCTGCCGCGCCGCAGGTCGACCTCACGCTGCGCTGGAAGGCCGGCACCGACATGGCCGCCGCCGCGCAGCTGCTGCGCAGTGCCGGCGCCAGCGTGGTCGGCGGCCCCGATGCAGCGGGCACGTGGTCGCTGCACCTGCTGCAGCCGGCGGAGGGCCGGCGCGTGCTCGAGTCATCACCGCTGGTCGAGGCCGTGGGTCCGCCCTAGGAGCTGTGACGCCATGCACGCCGTCCTGCGCCGTTCGCTGCAAGCGCTGTCCGTGGTCGGACTGTTGCTCGCCGGCGCGTGGGCCGGTGCGGCGCAGCGGGCCCTGCTGGTCGGCGTGTCCGAGCTGGCCAACCAGCCCGCTTCGCTGTGGCTGCAGGCGCCGCGCAACGACGTGCTGCTGATGCGCGATGCGCTCGCGCGCCAGGGCTTCGCGCCGGCCGACATCACGCTGCTGGCCGACGGCGTGCCCGGCGCCGCGCTGCCCGATGCGCAGGCGATTCGCGACGCGCTGCAGCGCCTGCTCGCGCAGTCGCGCAGCGGCGACCTCGTGGTGCTGTACTTCTCGGGCCACGGCACCCGCGTGCGCGACACCACCAAGCGCTACCAGGAGCCCGACGGGCTGGCCGAGAACTTTCTTGCGCGCGACGTGCGTGGCGCGATCGGCGGCAATGGGGGCGGCACGGGCCCGCTGGGCGGCGGGATGCGCGACGTGGACTTCGACGGCTGGGTGCAGGCCTTCCTGGCGAAGAACGTGTTCGTGTGGTCGGTCTTCGACACCTGCTCGGCCGCGTCGATGACGCGCAGCCTGCGTACCGAGCCCGCGCAGCCGGTCGAGGACGAGGTGCGCTGGCGCGGCGTGCGGGTGGACCAGCTGGTCGCCGCCGCGGCACCGGCCGACGACGCCGTGCCCGCGGCGCCCGCGGCCGAAGCCGTGGCGCGCGCCCGCTACGTGGCCTTCTTCGCCTCCGAGAGCCACCAGGTGACGCCCGAGCTGCGCCTGCCCCGCGGCGACCGCCAGGCGCGACCGCAGGGCCTGCTGACCTGGGCGGTGGCGCAGTCGCTGCAGCGCCGGCCGCAGACATGGCGCGCGCTCTTCGACGGCGTGCTGTCGCTGTATCCGCCGGTGATCGACGAACTCGCGCAGCGCTTTCCGGCGCGCGAGCTGCCCTCGCCGGTGGCCGAGGGCAACCTCGACCTGCCACTGTTCACCAATCCTGCCGGGGCCGTCAGCACGCGGCCGCTGTGGCCTGCGCGGCGCGGCGGCGCCATGCTGGCGCTGGCCGCCGGCCAGATCGATGGCCTGGTGCCGGGCCAGCGGGTGCACGTGACGGCCGTGCTCGACGACGGCGCCCAGCGCGAGGCCGAGACGGAGCTGGACGAGGTCGGGCTGGACCAGTCCAGCCTGCGCGTGCCCGATGCGCTGCAGGGCGTCGCCGGCTCCGCGCTGTGGCGCGTGCAGCCCGTGGCCGAGCCGGCCGTGCTGGCCTTGCAGGTGCGCGCCGAGCGGCCCTTGCCGGCGGGCCTGTCGCTGGCGTACCCGGCATCGATCGCTTCCGCCGGCGACGGGCCGGCCGACGTGCGCGTGGTCGCCGGAAGTGCCGGCGCCTGGCGCCTCGAGGCGCTGTCGCCCGCGCTCGGCGCGCCAGGCGCAGCGGAAACCTTGCGCGACGCCCAGGCGCTGCGCCAGCGGCTGGAGACCCTTGCGCGCCTGAAGTGGCTGGCGCGCCTTCCGGCACTGGCGCAGGGCGGCCGGGTCGACGGGCTGGACGTGCAGATCGAGCGCTGGCGGGGCAGCGAGCTGCTGCGCAGCGACGACGCGCTGGGCCAGGCCGCGCTGCCGGCCCCGGCCGAAGGCCAGCGCATCGCATTGAACGTGCACAACAGCAGCGGCCAGTCGATCGACCTGGCGGTGATCGGCATCGATGCCCAGGGCACGCTGCGCGCCGTCTACCCGCCCGACGGGGCCGAGAGCAATCGCTTCGAGCGCGGCACGCGCGAGCAGCCGGCGGCCAAGCGCTTCGAGCTGCCGTGGCTGGCGCAGCCCGGCGCGCAGCTGCTGGTGGTGGCGGCGCCCGCGGCACCCTACAGCGGGCCGCGGCTCTTCGGCGCCGGGCCGCCCGAACCGGTGGCCGACCTGCGCGTGCGCGGCCAGTTGCAGCCCGAGCGGCGCCGTGCCGTGTACGCCGTCCGCATCCAGACCGGGGGCAGCCCGCCCGCCAGCGTGCGCTGAGCGCCCCGACCTTCAACGTTTCGAGAAAGGAAGCACCCATGTCGCTCTACAGCATCGACAACCTCCTGCAGCTCACCCGGCTCGCGCACGGCAAACAGATGGGGGCCGACCTGGTGATGTCCCTGGAGAACGGCGGCACGCCGGTGTCTGGAGACAACACCCGCCGCTTTCCCGACGGCAAGCCACGCCTCAGCGTCCTCGGCCTGAGCTGGGGCCTGGCGTCGGCCACCTCGGGCGGCACGGCGCTGGGCCCGCGCAGCTACGCGCCGCTCACGGTGGTGCGCGAGGTCGACTCGGCCAGCGCGATCCTCACGCAGTTGGCCAACAACCGCGCCGGCAATCTGCGCGTGAACGTCGCCGCCTACCGCGCCGGAGGCGACAAGAACGTCGCCACCGACACGCTGCCGATGTTCGATCTGGGGCTCGAGCAGGCGCAGATCACGGCGCAGTACTTCATCACCACCCCGGGCGACGCCGTCCTCACGGAGCTGCTGGTCTTCAGCTATCGAAGGATCGAGATCAAGACGGCGCCGCAACAGGCCACCGGCTCGCGCGGCGCCACGCGCGAATGCCAGATCACCGTGGCCGAGCCCCACTGACAGCAGAGCCGCACCATGAGCACCGCCGCCGAACTCATCCGCAGCGCCGACCCCGTCGGCGCGCTCCGTGCCCTCACCGAGGAGGTCCGCGCCAAGCCCGGCGACAGCCGTCTGCGCGTCTTCATGGCCCAGCTGCTGTGCGTGCTCGGGCAGTGGGAGCGCGCGCTCAACCAGCTCAGCGTCGCGGCCGAGCTCGACGCCCTGGCCGTGCCCATGAAGCAGGTCTACGGCGAGGCGATCCGCTGCGAAGGTCTGCGCGCCGAGGTCTTCGCGGGCAAGCGCACGCCCATGGTCTTCGGCCAGCCCGACCCCTGGCTGGCGCTGCTGGTCGAGTCGCTGCTGCGGCGCGGCACCGGCGACGCGGACGCGGCCGAGCAGCTGCGCGCGCGCGCCTTCGAGGAGGCGCCTGCCGTGGCCGGCCGCATCGACGGCACGCCCTTCGAGTGGCTGGCCGACGCCGACATGCGCCTCGGCCCGGTGCTCGAGGCCTACATCAACGGCCGCTACTACTGGGTGCCTTTCGCGCGCCTGTCGCAGGTCAAGGTCGAGCCGCCGGAAGACCTGCGCGATTGCGTATGGACGCCCGTGCACCTGCTGTTCGAGAACGGCGGCGAGACGCTGGCGCTGGTGCCCACCCGCTACGAGGGCACCGAGAAGAGCGACGACGGCGCGCTGCTGCTGGCGCGCCGCACCGACTGGCGCGAACTCGCGCTTGAGCTGTGGTGCGGCCTCGGGCAGCGGCTGCTGGGCAGCGATGTGGGCGAGCATGCGCTGATGGACGTGCGCCAGATCGACTTCGGTGCCGCGGCCCCGGCCGAGGGCGATGCCGCCGCCGGCCATGGCTGAGCTCACCGTCCAGGAGCGGCTGCAGCCCTCGCTGCTCGACCGCCTCGTCGACCATGCGCCCGACCAGAAGCGCGAGGGCGACGACAAGCGCACCCTCACGCGGCAGGCCCTGCGCCAGGCCGTGCTGCGCGACCTGGCCTGGCTGCTCAACGCCACGGGCGATGCGGTCGACGACCGGCGCTATCCGCAGGCGGCGCGCTCGGTCCTCAACTACGGATTGCCTATGCTGTCCGGCCAGTTCACGTCCTCCATCCAGCGTGTCAGCATGGAACAGGCTCTGAAGAACGCCATCCTGCAGTTCGAGCCGCGCATCCTGCCCCGAACGCTCGAAGTCGAAATCGTCATGGAAGGCTCGTCCCTGGATTCCCACAACTGCATCAGCCTGCTGGTGCGCGGAAGCTTGTGGGCGCAGCCGGTGCCGCTGGAGTTCCTGATGCGCAGCCGCGTCGACCTGGAGGAAGGGCGCATCGCCATCGATGACCTGTCCAATCCAGCGCGCTGACGCCGATCCGCGAGACCGCCTCCGCTGCCGGTGCGTGCAGGCACCGGCGCGGTCACGTGCCGAACTCGCGAAACGCGATCGTCCCGGTCGTTACGAATTTCGCGCCTGCGCCCGCCTGGCGGGCGCTGCGGGCCGATTGCACTTTGCCGTTTCCGGCCGATTGGGGAGGGGCTGAGGCATGGACCCGCGGCTGCTCACGCTCTACGAACAGGAACTGCGCTACTTCCGCGAGAGCACGGGCGAGTTCGCGCGCGCCTTCCCCAAGATCGCCGCCCGACTCGGCGTGGACGGGCAGGAGGTCGCCGACCCCTACGTGGAGCGGCTCATCGAGGCGACGGCCTTCCTCGCGGCACGCGTGCACCTCAAGGTCGATGCCGAGTACCCGCGCTTCACCGGGCACCTGCTCGACATCGTCTACCCGCACTTCCTCGCCCCCACGCCGGCCTGCGGCGTGTGCGCCTTCCAGCCCGAACTGGGCGACGCCGTGCTCGCCGCCGGCCCCACGCTGCCGCGCGGCAGTGCCCTGCGCGCGCGCCAGGCGGTCGGCCAGAACACGCACTGCGAATTCCGCACCGCGCACGACCTGCGCGTGTGGCCGATCGAGCTCACGCGCGCCCAGTACTTCACCTACGCGGCCGACCTGCCGCTGGCGCAGCACCCGCGGGCCCGCGACATCCGCGGCGGCCTGCGCATCGGGCTGAAGGCCACGGCCGGCCTGAGCTTCGACCAGATCGCGCTGGACGCGCTCACGCTGTATTTCGGCGGCGCCGACGACGTGGCCTGGCAGCTGCACGAATGCGCGCTGGCGCAGCCGATCGGCGTGCTGGTGCGGCGGGCCGGGGCCACCGGCCCGGTCGCCACGCTGCCCGGCAGCGCGATCACCGAGGTCGGCTTCGGCGACGACGAGGCGCTGCTGCCGGTCACGGCCACCGGCTTTTCGGGCTTTCGCCTGGTGCAGGAGTACTTCGCCTTTCCCGAGCGCTTCCGCTTCGCACGCATCGAGGGGCTGCGCGCCGCGCTGGCGGCGTGCGGCGGCGACGAGATCGAGCTGGTACTGCTGTTCTCGCGCGGCGACGCGGTGCTGGAGAAGCTGGTCGGCGCCGACAACGTGCAGCTGCACTGCGTGCCGGTCGTGAACCTCTTTCCCAAGCGGCTCGACCGCGTGAGCGTGAGCGAGGGCGTGAGCCAGTTCCACCTGCTGGCCGACCGCACGCGGCCGCAGGACTTCGAGGTGCATTCGCTCACCGAGGTGGTCGGCCATGGCGCGGCCGCTGCGGGCGGCGAGGGCGCGCGCGAGCAGCTGTTCCGACCCTTCTACGCCGCCTTCCACGGCAGCCGCGAAGCGCATCCCGCCTACTACACGGTCACGCGAGAGCCGCGCGTGATGTCGGCGCGCCAGCGCGGCGAGGGGCATCGCAGCAGCCACATCGGCTCGGAGCTGTACCTGCAGGTGGTCGACCCGCAGCAGGCGCCCTTCTCGGGCGCGCTTCGCCAGCTCGCCGTCAGCGGGCTGGTGACCAACCGCGACCTCGCACTGCTGCTGCCGGTCGGGCGCGAGAACGACTTCGACTGCGTCGACGCCTTCCCGGTGCACAGCGTGCGCATGGTGCGCGGCCCTTCGCGGCCGGTGTCGCCGGTGGTGCAGCAGGGGCTGGGCTGGAAGGTGGTCGACCACCTGGCGCTCAACTACCTGTCGCTGGCCGACAGCTCGCCCGCCGAGGGTGCCGCGGCCCTGCGCGAGATGCTCATGCTCTACGCCGTGCACGCCGACGAGGCACGCCAGGGCCAGGTGCGCGGCCTGCTGTCGGTGCGCTGCAAGCCGCTGGTGCGGCGCCTGCCGCTGCCCGGCCCGATCGCCTTCGGCCGCGGGCTGGAAGTGACGCTGGAGGTCGACCCGCCCGCCTTCCACGGGCACAGCGCCTTTCTCTTCGGTGCCGTGATGTCGCGCTGGCTCACGCGCCATGTCGAGGTGAACCACTTCGTCGAGACCGTGCTGCGCGGCGCGGGCAAGGGCGAATGGATGCGATGGAGGCCGCAGTGCGGGACCCGGCCGATCCTGTGAGCGCACCGGGCGGCGGCGCCGCGCCGGCCATCACGCCCGCCGCATGGCTGGCCGCGCGGGCCGACCGCGCCTGGGCCTACGACTACTTCGCCACCCTGCGCCGGCTGGAGTGCATGGACCCGCGGGCGCCGCGCTGGGGCCAGGCCCTGCGGCCCTCCGCCGAGACCGTGCGCGTGGGGCAGGAGCCCTCGCTGTCCTTCGCGCCGGCGCCCTTCAGCCGCTTCGAGCCCGCCACGGCCGACGCGCCGCCGCGCCTGCGCCAGCACTTCTTCGGCTACCTCGGGCCCAACGGGCCGCTGCCCGTGCACCTGTCGGACTTCATCCGCGAGCGGGCCCTCAACCACGGCGACCCGACCTGGCTGGCCTTCCTCGACACCTTCTCGCACCGCTTCGCGCTGCAGATCTACCGCGCCTGGGCGAAGGCCCGGCCGGTCACGGGCTTGGACCGCCCGCACGAAGACCCGTTCCGCCGCCACGTCGGTGCCTTCGCCGGCATCGGCGGCCCGGCGCGGCAGGAGCGCGACGAGGTGCACGACGACGCGCGCCTGCACTTCTCGGGCTGGCTCGCGCGCCGCGTGCACAACGTGGAGGGCGTCGAGTCGGTGGTGTCGGCGTACTTCGGCGTGCCCGCGCGGCTGGAGCGCTGGGCCGGGCACTGGATGCGTCTGCCGGGCGACGAACTCACGCGGCTGGGCGCCAGCAACACCAACGATGCATCGCGCACGCTGGGGCTGGGCGCCGTCATGGGGCGCCAGGTCTGGGACCGGCAGCACAAGGTGCGCCTGCACCTGGGACCGCTGTCGCTCGAGCAGTACACGCGCTTCCTGCCCATCGGCTCGGCGCGCCCGGTGCTGGCGCGCTGGATGCAGCAGCTGCTCGGCGACGAACTGGAATGGGACGCGCAGCTCGCGCTGCGCAAGGAGGAGGTGCCCGCCACCCGCCTCGGCGAGCAGGCCGGCAACGGTCCGCGGCTGGGGTGGGTGTCGTGGCTCGGCGCGCGGCCGCGTGGACGCGACGCGGCCGACGTGCGTATTGCCGGCGACAGCCCTGCAAGGGGCGCCGCCGCCGATGCAGGCTCGATGTCGTCGCCGCGCCCCGCCGCGGCGCAGCGGTTCGCCCTTTCCAGCGGCGCGGCTTGAAATGCCGCGCGCTTCGTTCGTTCTTCCGACTGGAGATTCCAATGAGTGAGATCAGCCGCACCGCCCTATTCGGCAAGCTCAACCCGCTGGCCTACAAGGCCATCGAGGGCGCGACCGTCTTCTGCAAGATGCGCGGCAACCCGTACGTTGAGCTCGAGCACTGGTTCGCGCAGCTGCTGCAGAACCAGGAGTCCGACCTGCACCGCATCGTGCAGCACTACGGGCTCGACATCTCGGTGCTGGCCAAGGACATGACGGCGGCGCTGGACCGCCTGCCGCGCGGCGCCACCGCGATCAGCGACTTCTCGCCGCACATCGAGAACGCGATCGAACGCGCCTGGACCTACGCCACGCTGCAGTTCGGCGAGGCGCAGGTGCGCACCGGCTACCTGGTCTTCGGCATGCTCAAGTCACCCAGCCTGCGCAACCCGCTGCTGGCGCTGTCCAAGCAGTTCGAGAAGGTGAAGGTCGAGGACCTGGGCGACCACTTCGCCAAGATCTGCGATGCCTCGGCCGAGTCGAGGATGCGCGCGCAGGACGGCACCGGCATGGGCAGCGGCGACGTGGGCGACGAGACCGGCGCCATGGCCCCGGCCGCGATGGGCAAGGGCGATGCGCTGAAGAAGTTCGCCGTCGACCTCACCGAGAAGGCGAAGAAGGGCAAGATGGACCCGGTCACGGGCCGAGACGAGGAGATCCGCCAGATCGTCGACATCCTGATGCGCCGGCGCCAGAACAACCCGCTGCTCACCGGCGAGGCCGGCGTGGGCAAGACGGCGGTGGTCGAAGGCTTCGCGCAGCGCCTGGCCCGCGGCGACGTGCCGCCGCAACTGAAGGACGTGAAGCTGCTCACGCTGGACATCGGCCTGCTGCAGGCCGGTGCCAGCATGAAGGGCGAGTTCGAGCAGCGCCTGCGGCAGGTGATCGACGAGGTGCAGTCCTCGCCCACGCCCATCATCCTGTTCATCGACGAGATCCACACGCTGGTGGGCGCGGGCGGCGCGGCCGGCACCGGCGACGCGGCCAACCTGCTCAAGCCGGCGCTGGCACGGGGCAACCTGCGCACCATCGGCGCCACCACCTGGGCCGAATACAAGAAGTACATTGAGAAGGACCCGGCACTGACCCGGCGCTTCCAGGTCGTGCAGGTGCCCGAGCCCGACGAGCAGAAGGCCATCCTCATGCTGCGCGGCGTGGCCAGCGTGCTGGAGAAGCACCACCGCGTTCAATTGCTCGACGAGGCCATCGAGGCGGCCGTCAAGCTCAGCCACCGCTACATCCCCGCACGCCAACTGCCCGACAAGGCCGTGAGCCTGCTGGACACCGCCTGCGCGCGCGTCGCCGTGAGCCAGCATGCGACCCCGCCCGAGGTGGAGGACTGCATGCGCCGCATCGAGGCGCTGACGGTGGAGCAGGAGATCATCGGCCGCGAGGAGGCGATCGGCATCGACGTCACCAAGCGCGCGGCGCAGGTCACGGCGATGCTGGGCGAGTCGAAGGGCGAGCTGGAGAAGCTCAACGCGCGATGGCAAGAGGAGAAGGGCCTGGTCGACCGTCTGCTGGAGTTGCGCGGCCAGCTGCGCGCCGGCAACAAGCCGGTGGACGTGCCTGCCGATGCGACAGAGACGATAGCGCCTGCCGCAGACGGGACGGGCGCTGCAGCCCCGAATGGCACCGAAACACGCGCCGGCCTTGATCGCGCGGCCCTGCTGGCCGAATTGCACGAGCTGCAGGCGAAGATCCATGCCGTGCAGGGCGAGTCGCCGCTGATCCTGCCCTCGGTCGACGAGCAGGCGGTGGCGTCGGTCGTCGCCGACTGGACCGGCATCCCCGTCGGCCGCATGGTGAAGAACGAGGTCGAGGCGGTGCTCAAGCTGGCCGACACGCTGAACCAGCGCGTCATCGGCCAGAAGCACGGGCTGGAGATGATCGCGCGGCGCATCCAGACGAGCCGTGCGCGGCTGGACAACCCGCAAAAGCCCATCGGCGTGTTCATGCTCTGCGGCACCTCCGGCGTCGGCAAGACCGAGACGGCACTCGCACTGGCCGAGGCGCTCTACGGCGGCGAGCAGAACATCATCACCATCAACATGAGCGAGTTCCAGGAGGCACACACCGTCTCCACGCTCAAGGGCGCGCCGCCCGGCTACGTGGGCTACGGCGAGGGCGGCATCCTGACCGAAGCCGTACGCCGCCGGCCCTACAGCGTGGTGCTGCTCGACGAGGTGGAGAAGGCCCACCCCGATGTGCACGAGATCTTCTTCCAGGTCTTCGACAAGGGCTGGATGGAAGACGGCGAGGGCCGGATGATCGACTTCAAGAACACCATCATCCTGCTGACCACCAACGCCGGCAGCGAGCTGGTGATGAGCATGTGCCGCGACCCCGAACTGCTGCCCGATCCTCATGCCTTGGCCGACGCCCTGAAGGCGCCGCTGATGAAGGTGTTCCCGCCCGCGCTGCTGGGCCGCATCGTCACCATTCCCTACTACCCGCTGTCGCCCGACATGATGAAGAAGATCGTGC
Organism: Xenophilus aerolatus; assembly: GCA_030418545.1. Lineage (GTDB taxonomy): Bacteria > Pseudomonadota > Gammaproteobacteria > Burkholderiales > Burkholderiaceae_C > Xenophilus. The sequence goes on from QAIB01000011.1 coordinate 135,993, forward strand.
GGCTGCAGCTGGGCCGCATCAAGAAGCGCGTCGAGGCCAACCACGGCGTGCCCTTCGAGTACAGCGACGCGGTGGTCGACCAGGTGGTGGCGCGCTGCCAGGACCCGGAGTCCGGCGGCCGCGTCATCGACGCCATCCTCACCAACACCGTGCTGCCGACCATCTCGGTCGAGTACCTGCAGCGCCTGGCCACCGGCGGCGAGATCCGCAAGGTGGCGCTGGACGTGAAGGACAGCGATTTCACCTACGCCTTCGACTGAACGCGTTCGCTCGCGCAGAAACACACCCAGCCATGGCCGCCACCGACTACGAGATCAAGAGCGATTCGCCTGTCGTCTCCGAACTGATGTTCTGGCGCCTGGCCGGGCACGAGGGTCTGTCGCGTCCGGCGGCCTACGAGCTGGTCGTGCTGTCGAAGAACCGGAACATCGACGCCAAGGACATCCTGGGTCACGCCTTCGACGTGGTGATCGGTTTCGAGGACGCCGACGGCGGCAAGCATCAACGCCATTTCCAGGGCCATGCGGTGCGCTTCACTCGCCTCGCCCAGGCGGGCCGGTATTTCGAGTACCGCATCGAACTGCGCTCCTGGTTCTGGCTGCTGAGCAAGCGCGCCAACGCCCGCATCCTGCAGGACAAGCCGGTGCTCGAGGTGCTGGACGCGGTGATCGAGGACAGCCCGGTCAAGCGCCTGAAGAAGCTCAAGACTGACCAGGTCGCGGGCCGGCACGAGCCGCACCGCTATTGCGTGCAGTTCCAAGAGAGCGACTACGACTTCCTTTCGCGCCTGCTGGAAGAAGAAGGCATCTACTACTGGTTCGATGCGCACGACGCGCCGGGCACCATGCACCTGTCGGACAACAGTGCGGTGGCGCACGAGGCGCTGCCGGCCGTGGGCACGCTGCGCTACATCAGCCAATCGGCCAGCCAGGCGCCCCGTCAGGCCGAAATCACGCGCTGGGTCAGCGCCCGCCGTTTCGACACCGGCAAGCATGCGGCGGCGGACAGCAACTTCAAGGCCATCCGCAAGAAGGTGGGCGCCACCATCGACGCCTCGGACGACCACGAGCTGGCCGACCTGGAAGTATTCGAATTCCCTGGCGACTACTTCACCCCCGACGGTGCCGAGACGGCCGCCAAGGTGCGGGGCGACGAACTGATGGCGCGGCGCGACCGGCACTGGGCCTTCACTTCGTGGCCCGACGTGGCGGCGGGGCGGACCTTCAAGTTCGAGGGCGACCCGGACGGCGTGCACGACGGCGAGTACATCGTGTCGGGCTGCACGATGGTGGTGGCGCACCCCGGGTACGAGGGCATGGGGCTCGCCGACGCGGCGGCGTCGGTGGTGCCGCTGCTGCAGCGACTGCTGGCCGAGGACGCGGTCAATGCCGTCTCGCTGGACATGGCGCAGGAGCTGGTGGAGGCGCATCCGAACCTCGTCCGGCCAGGTCGTGGTGCCTGCGCGTTCCTGCTCACGCTGCACCCCGTCGCGATGCCTTTCAGGCCACCGCGCCTGACGCCGCGCAAGCCCATGCCGGGGCCGCAGTCGGCGATCGTGGTCGGGCCGAAGGGCGACGAGCTGCATGTGGACGAGTTCGGCCGCGTCAAGGTGCACTTCCACTGGGATCGCTACGACGAGAGCAACGAGAAGTCCACCTGCTGGGTGCGCGTGTCGCAGCCCTGGGCCGGCAAGGGGTGGGGTGGCTACTTCATGCCGCGCATCGGGCAGGAGGTGATCGTCGACTTCCTCAATGGCGACCCGGACCGGCCGATCGTGATCGGGCGCATGTACAACGACGACCAGCCGATCCCGTACAAGTCGCCCACCCAGAGCGGCTTCAAGACGCGCTCAACGCCCGGGGGTGACTCGACCAACTACAACGAGATCATGTTCGAGGACAAGAAGGGCGAGGAAGCCCTGAACGTCCATGCCGAGAAGAACATGAGCACCTCGGTCGAGAACGACGACTCGACCACCGTGGGCCACGACCAGTCCATCACCGTCGAGAACGATCGCACGGTGCACATCATCGGCAACGAGAAGCGCGAGGTCGACAAGGACCAGCGCAACATCATCCACCAGCACCAGCACACCGACGTCACCTGGAACCAGTACAACCACATCGGCCAGCACCAGCAGAACATCATCGGCATCAAGGGCCAGTTCAACCAAATCGGCGGCAAGGTCGACATGATCGTCGGCCAGACCTACAACCTGAACGTGACGGGGGCGCTGACGCAGTACTCCGCCTCGGTCGGGCTCACCACCGGCGCCATGACCATCAGCGCGGCATCGGTGGCGGTGGGCACCACGGGCAACATGTCCTTCACCGCACAGGGCTCGCGCAAGGACGTGACGACCGGCGCGCACCTGGTGGCCTCCAGCGCGGGGGTCAAGGTGGTGGCGGGCACCGACATCGAGTTGATGGGCATGGCCAACATCAACGCGACCTCGGTCGGCTCGAACACCACGGTGATGGGCTCGAACTCGAGCGGCTACATCGGCATCAACAGCGAAGCCAACATGGGCATGAACCGCAGCACCTTCATGGGGCTGCAGATGGACAACTTTCTCGGCATGAGCATCGCCAACGCCGCCGCCATCCAGATGGAGAACTGCGCCGCCATCCAGATGCACAATGTGGCGGCGCTGGACCTGACGGACACCGCCGTCAACATCGAGAACCAAGGGGTCAAGATCATCAATCCCGGTGCCGGAGCGGGCATGGCGGCGGGTGCATCGGTGGTGGGTGCGCTGGGGGGCCTGGTCGGCGGCGTGATGGGGCTCATGGATTCGGCTGCGACGCTGAAGCAATACGCGGATGCCGCCCAGGCGCTGCGCGACACCGCGAAAGAACTGGCCGACGAGGGTCTGCTGCCGGACTTGCAGAACCGGCTGCTCAGTCTGGCGGCTGCGGCCGACCGCCGGCGCACCCAGGTGGGCACGGCGGCCGGTTCGGTGGTGGGGGCGGTGGTCGGTGGGGCACTCGGTGGGCCGCTCGGGGCCGCCGCGGGCGCCGCGGCCGGCTCGCAGCTCGGGGGCAAGTACCTGCCGGGCGCGGCGGATTCGGCGGCGCGCGCCGCCGACAAGGCGGGCGAAGCGGTCGGCGGCGTGGTCGACAAGGCCTGGGACGCGGCGATGCCCTCGCCCCCTGCGGACAACAAGGCCGGCTCGGTGCCGGTGGGCAGCGGCACCGCGCCTGGCGGCGGTGCAGGCGGGCCGGGCGTGGCGCAGTCGAATCAGCCACCCTCGGGCGCGGGCGGCGCACCCGGCGCCGGCGGGAAGAGCGGCAGCGTCGTCAGCGATGGCGGCAAGGCCGGTGGTCCGGCTGCAGGAGGCGCCGACGGCAAGGGCGGCGGACCCGCGGGCGCCGGGGGCAAGGGCGGCGGATCCATGGGGCCGGGAGGCAAGGGCGGCTGATGCAACTGGTCAAGCCCGGGGCGCTGGGCTTTCTCAGCCGCCCCATCGAATACCGCAAGCGCTTCGGCCTGTGCCTGAGCGTTCTTGCGCATGTGCCGATGGCACAGGGTGAGCGCGGCAGCCTCTGGGGCGAGCAGTCGATGTGGAAGTTCCTGGCCGCACAGCCGGGGCTGGCGATGGTTGACGAAGGCATGGCCAAGCTCACGCCCGAGTTCCTGGTCCTGGGCCGGGCCCATGCGCCAGAGCCCACCGCACGCGGCGCGCGCGTACGGGCCACGCTGGGCGGCACGACCAAGGAAGTCCTCGCCTTCGCGCCCCGCCACTGGGATGGCGCCGAATTCCGCTGGGCCCGGCCTTACGAGCCGGTTCCGCTGCGCTGGGAGTACGGCTACGGCGGGCCGGACTATCCCGCCAACCCGCTGGGCATGGGACGTGCCGCCGTCGAGGGCGTGCGCTGGCTGCCGCAGCTGGAACTGCCGCACGCCCGCGTGACCACGCCCGACGCCGCCGTGCAGCCCGCGGGCTTCGGCGCGCTGGACCTGCTGCACCCGCAGCGCGCGGCGCTGCGCGGCACCTACGACGGCGACTACCTGCAGCAGCACGCACCCGGCTTTCCACCCGACCTGGACTGGTCGCACTTCAACATGGCACCGCGTGACCAGTGGCTCGGCGCGCCGCTGGCCGGCGACGAAGCCTACGCGCTGGAGAACATGCACCCCACGCGGCCGCTGATCGAGGGCCACCTCCCCGGCTTGCGCGCCCGCGCGTTCAGCAACTACACCGTCGCCCCCGAGGCACGGGCGACGGGCGGCGCGACGCACAAGCTGAAGGAGGTGCCCCTGCGCCTGACCACGGTGTGGTTCTTCCCCGAGGCGGAGCGCATGGTGCTGGTATGGCACGGCCTGGCCGAGGTGGGCGAGGCCGATGGGGCCGACATCGCCCACCTGCTCGTGGCGCTGGAACGGCCGAGCGAGCCGCGGCCCGACGCGCACTACGTCGAAGTCCTGGAGAAGCGGCTCGACCCCGTCCACGGCGGGATCGAGAGCCTGGACGACAGCAGCCTGCTGCCCCTGGGAGTGGACACCACCGACCCCGACTTCGAACAGGCGGCCGCGCCCTTCCGGATGGAGGGCCTGCAGGGTCAGGCGCAACGCCGCCGTGCCGACATCGACGTCGCGCTCGCGCGCGAGCGGCTGATGGCCGAAGGCCGCGACCCCGACGCCATGGGCATCCGCCTGCCCACGCCGGAGCCGGCGCCCACGCCGGCCCAGCTGCCGGGCTACCTCAAGGCCCGCCGCAAGGAAATGGACGCCCAGCGCTGGGCCATGGTCGACGATCTGGCCAGGCTGCTGGAAAAGGCGCTGGCCTTCGAGGACGAGCAGCAGGTGAAGCTGGCCGACCTGGTGCACCGCGGTCCGCCCCTCTACAACGCCGAGCGGCACCTGGCGCAGCTCAAGGCCGATATGCCCGCGCTGCCGATGCCCGAGGCCGAACTGCTCACGAAACTGCGCCAGCGCGAGGCGGCGGAGCGCCTGGGCTACTGGCAGTCGGCCCACCTGCAGCCGCCGGCCCGTCCGCTGGCGGGCGAGCAGGGGACGGCCCGCCGTCGCGAGATCATGCTGCTGATCGAGCGGCAGCACCGGGTGCTGCCCTGGATCGACCTGACGGGCGTGGACCTGTCCGACCTCGACCTGCGCGGCTTCGACTTCTCGGCCGCCTGGCTGGAGAGTGTCAATCTGCGCGGCGCCAACATCTCAGGCTGCAGCTTCAAGGGCGCGGTGCTCGCGCACGCGGTGCTCGATGGCTGCGTCGCCATCGGCGCCGACTTCACGGGTGCCAACCTCGGGTGCGCGCAACTGGCCGGCGCCGTGCTCGACCGCGCGGACCTCTCCGGTGCCGTGCTGATGCGTGCCAGCCTCGCCCACAGCCGACTCGTGGGCGCCACGCTGGCGGGCGTCAACCTGCTCGAGAGCCAATGGGGCCCCGCCGACTGGAGCGGCGCGCGCCTGGGCGGGCTGACCTTCTACAAGCTGGACCTGCGCGGCCTGGTTCTCGCCGAGGCCGACCTCACGGGCGCGACCTTCGTGGAATGCGACCTGCGCGGCATCGACGCGTCGGGCGCGCTGCTCGGCAGCGCGACCTTCGTGGACTGCCGGCTGCAGAAGGCGCGGCTGCACGGCGCACGCGCGGCCGGCGCAGTCTTCACCCGCAACACCGTGCTGGACGGGCTGGACGCCGCGGGCGCCGACTTCAGCCAGTCGAACTGGGGTGAATGCAGCGCCGTTGGCGTGCGGGCGCCCCGGGCCGTGTTCGACGGCGCCAACTTCGGCATGGCCGACCTGCGCCGTGCCGACCTTCGCCAGGCCTCGGCGCGCGGTGCCCTGCTGCGCAAGGCACGCTGCAACCAGGCACGCATGGCCGGGCTCAATGCACAGGACGCGGTGTTCGCGCACGCCAATCTGCGGGCCGTCGATTTCCGGCAGGCCAGCCTGTTCGGCGCCGACCTCACGCGCGTCGTGCTCGATGGCGACACGCTGTTCGAGGGCGCCAACCTCGAGCGCTGCCGCACCTGGCCGCGCCTGAGCGCGGCCCAGCAGGCGCAGTGGGCCGCGCGGGATGCCGCGCTGGATGCCGAGGGGGTGGCTTCATGAGCCGCCGCCGCGCCGCGCCCGGCAAGCGAAGCGCAGCCTTCGGCTACACGGGGGCTCGCACCGTGGTGCGAAGCACGGAGGTGATCCGATGACCATCAGCGCAGCCGTCCTGACCCTGGGCGCCTCGCTGGGCGAGACCTTCGAGGGCCGCGACTTCAGCGGCGGCCACTACGCCTCGGCCTTCCTGGGCGGCGGGGTGTTCACCCGTTGCACCTGGAGCGCGGCCGACTTGCGCCAATGCGACGCGCGCGAGGCGGTGTTCGACCAGTGCGACCTGCGCGGCGTGTGCTTCGCCGGCGCCAACCTGCGGCATGCCGTGTTCAACGGCTGCAAGCTGTCGCATGCCGATTTCCGCGGCGCCCATCTGCACGCCACGACCTTCAACGACTGCGCGCTGCCCGACAGCCAGTTCGCGCAGGCGTGGATGGGCATGGCCAGGCTGCACGGTTGCACGCTGGAACATGCCGGGCTGCAACAGGCCCAGCTGGACGCGGCCACCTTCTCGGGCTGCAGGATGCTCGACGTGAATGCAGACGGCTCGCACTGGATCCACACCACCGTGAACGAATGCGACCTGAGCCAGGCGACCTGGGCCGGTGCCTCGATGACGCGGGTGAGCTTCTTCAAGACGCCGCTGCAGGCCAGGCGCTTCGACGGTGCGGCCTTCCAGTCCTGCCAGTTCGCCGGTTGCGACCTCGTCGGCAGCAGCTTCGTGGAGGCGAAGCTGGCGCAGTGCAACTTCATGGGGGCGGCGCTGGAGGGCTGCAACTTTGCGCGTGTGCAGGCGGCCCACGCCCTCTTCTGCGAAGCGCAGGGGCAGGGGGTCGGTTTCGAAGGTGCCGATCTCACGCAGGCGCTGTTCAGCAAGGCACGGCTGCCGGCGGCCAACTTCAGCGGCGCCCGACTGCACCAGTGCCATTTCGCCCAGGCGCAGCTGCCGCAGGCGCGCTTCCAGGGCGCCGACTGCACCTATGCCGATTTCAGCCACGCGCTGCTGGACCGTGCCGACTTCCGCCAGGCCGTGATGGCGCGCAGCGTGCTGCACCGTGCGTCGCTGCGCGACGCGCAACTCACCGACCAGGCACGCGCATTGGGCACCGACCCGCAACGTGCGCGGGCCGAAGACTGGGCCATCGCCGCATGAGCGCCGCCACTCCCATGAGCCCGCGACGGAGAACCTCCATGACGACCACCTTGTCCCGCCCGCGCGCCGCCCACGGGCACGCCGCGCCGCCTGCATCCTCCTGCGCTGCAACGGCTCCGCCCGCAGAGAGCCGATGGCACACCGCCGTCGTGGTGTCGGCCACCTTGCCCAGCCTGCGGCTGTCGGTCGACGGCCACGAGCGCGACGCGGTGCAGGCACTCGGCTGCCTCGTGGAACTGCAGACCGGCGACGAGGTGGCGGCCTTCGTCCAGGGCGAACGCTGCTGGGTCACGGCCCTGCTCGAGCGGCCGGTGGCACAACCCCTGCGGATCGGCAGTCCGCACGGGCTGTCGCTTCGCGGGCCGCACGTCACCGTGGAGGCCGAGGAAAGCCTGCGCTTGCAGGCGCCCCAGGTGCACCTGGGCTGCATGCAGGCGCAGTTCACGGGCCAGCGGCTGCACCTGGTGGCGGCCGGCATCAAGGCCGTCGGCAGCGCGCTGAGCACGGTGTTCGACCGCGTGCAGCATTTCAGCAAGCAGCACCAGCGCACCACCGAAGGCCTGGACCGCACGCAGGCGCAGCACATGGAACTGCAGGCCGAACAGCTGCTGCAGGTGCGCAGCGAGCACACGCTGATCGACGGCGAAAAGCTCGTCAAGGCGCGCGGTGCGCAGATCCATTTCGGTTGACCGCACAGCCCGGGAGCGCGCAATGTTCGCCAACTGCCAGATGATGGGCACCGACATGGGCTTTCCCGATGTCTGCCTGACGCCGACGCCCGCGGGGCCGGTGCCGATTCCGTACCCCAACATCGCCATGGGCCCGATGGCGATCCCCAACTGCCCCAACATCCTCATCATGTGCACGCCGGCCCACAACCTGGGCACCACCATTCCAATGACCAACGGCGACAACTCGGGCGTCAACATGGGCGTGGCCTCGGGCACGGTGATGGGGCCCTCGCGGCACGTCACCGGCGCCTTCACCGTGCTGTTCAACGGCATGCCGGCCTCGCGCCTGACCAGCATGAGCCTGCAGAACAGCACCAACTGCCCTGGCATGCGTGCCGTGCCCAGCCAGCCCCTGGTGCTGCTGCTCGCACCATGATGCAGGCCATCCCGATGTCGCGGAGTCCAGCCATGCCGATCCCACTTCCTTGCCGCGTGGTCGTCGAGGCCCCTCTTTCTTCCCGTGCCTGCCCGCGGGGGACCGCATGATCCGCATCAGCGCCGAGGGCCTGGGCGGTGCGTCGGCCGAGTTCGGGCCGGCCGGCGGCACCATCGGCCGCGCCGACACCAACACGCTGGTGCTCAGCGATCCGGACCGCACCGTCTCGCGCGTGCATGCGCAGGTGCTGTGCCGCGCGGGGCAGTTCGTCGTCATCGATCGCGGCAGCAACCCGATGCTGCACAACGGGCGCTCGCTCGGTGCCGGCCAGGAGGCCGTGCTGAGCGATGGCGACCGCCTGGTGATCGGCAGCTTCCAGCTGACGGTGTCGGTGCAGCAGGCCGCAGTCCCGGCGCCCGCGCCGGCGGTGGCGCCCGACCCGTTCGCCACGCAGTTCGGGGCCGGCGCAGCGCCCGTCGCATCGGACGATCCCTTCGCCGATCTGCTCGACGGCCTCGGCGCTCCGGCTCCCGTGCCCAGCGCCCGCGCGCGTGCGCCGGCTCCGCCCCCGCTGCCTGAGCCCGGTCCTTTCGCCGATCCCATGGGTCTGGCGGCCGCGCCGCCGCCGGGCGGCGCCGCAGATCCCTTTGCCGACCTGCTCGGCCCGGGCCTTGGCGGCGCTCCCGCACCGGCGTCGATGGCGCCCTTCGACGACTTCTCCGACCTCGGCCTGCCGGCGGCGTCCGCGCCCACGGCCAGCGGCCAGCGCATCGACGACCTGTTCGGCGGCGTCGCGGGGATCGGCGGCGATCCGCTCGCGCTGTCGCCGCTGGCCGATCCGCTGCTGCAGCCCAACACCTCAGCGACCGACGACCCGTTCGCGGCCTTGGGTCAGGCACAGGCGCCGCGGCAGGCGCCCCGGCCGGACCATGTGCCGATCGGACAGTTCGGCTACACGCCGCCGAAGGCGGTGCCGGCCCCGGCGCCGCTGCCGCCGGCGACCGAGGACGCGCCGATGTTCGACGACCAGACGGGCCAGCCGATCCGCATCGCACGCGCACCTGCTCCAGCCTTGCGCGAGCCCACGCACGCGGCGCCGGTCATGGCGCCGGCGCCTGCGGTCGTTCCACCAGCTCCACCGCGGGCCCCGACACCGCCGGCGCCCGCTCCTGCCGCTGCCCTGCCGATGGACGATGCGGCCTTTGCCGACCTGCTGGGGCCGGGCGACGCGGTGGGGGCCGCGGCGCCGGTGCCTGTTCCGGCCGCTGCCCCGGTGCCGCGCGCGGCACCCGCCGTGCCGGTGTCGCCCACGACGGGTGGCGTCGCCGCGGGCGACGCCGAGTTGCTGGCCGCCTTCCTGCGCGGCCTGGGCCCGGTCCACCAGGCACCCACCACCCTGACGCCAGCGCTGATGGAGCGCATCGGTGTGCTGCTGCGCGGCGCGACCGAGGGCACGCTGCAACTGCTGCTCACCCGCCAGGAGCTCAAGCGCGAGGTGCGGGCCGAGGTGACCATGATCGCGGCGCAGGCCAACAACCCGCTGAAGTTCTCGCCCACGGTCGACGTGGCGCTGGCCCACCTGCTGGGGCCCGGCGTGCGCGGCTTCATGCCCGCCGAGGCGGCGATGCGCGATGCCTACGACGACCTGCGCTCGCACCAGTTCGGCGTCATGGTCGGCATGCGCGCGGCCCTGGCCAAGCTGATCGAGCGCTTCGGCCCCGACGAGCTGGAGAAGAAGATCGCCGCCAAGTCCGCGCTGGACAGCCTGTTCGCCTCGGGGCGCAAGGCCCGGCTGTGGGACCAGTTCGTGGCGCTCTACGGCACCATCGCCGCCGAGGCGGAGGACGACTTCCACACGCTCTTCGGCAAGGCCTTCCTCGAGGCCTACGAGGAACAGATGGCGCGCCTGAAGGATGCCGGCGCGCCGGCGTCCCGCTGAGCGGAGAAGGAGCAGGGCGTGGAAATCGAGATCGTCTCGCTCTCCAAGCAGGGGGGGCGCGAGTACAACGAGGACGTGCACGGCCATTGGCACAACGGGCACTTCGTCGCCTGCCTGGTGGCCGATGGTGCCGGCGGCCATGGCGGCGGCGACGTCGCGGCCGCCACGGCGCGCAGCAGCATCCTGGCCGGCTTCGCGGCCGGCCCCACCCTGGACGCGGACGCCCTGCGCGCCTTGCTCGACCGGGCCAACCTGGACGTGGTGGCCCGACAGGCCGAGGGCGGCAAGCTGGCCAGCATGCGCTCGACCGTGGTGCTGGCGGCGGTGGACCTGGAACAGCACGCGCTGGTGTGGGCCCACACCGGCGACAGCCGGGCCTACCTGTTCCGCGGCGGCGCCATCGTCGCGCGCACGACCGACCACAGCCTGGTGCAGCAGATGGTGGCCAGCGGCATGCTCGACGACGAGGGCGCCCGGCTGCACCCCCAGCGCAACATGCTGCTGTCGGCGCTGGGCTCGGTGCAGGAGCCGCCCGACATCACGGTGTCCGGCCGCATGCGCCTCGAGGTGGGCGACGTGCTGCTGCTGTGCTCCGACGGCGTGTGGGAGCCGCTGGGCGACGAGTGGCTCGTCGACACGCTGCATGCCGCGCGCACGGCGGCGCAGTGGACCGAGGAGCTCGACGCGCAGATCCAGGCCCAGGCCAAGCCGGGGCACGACAACTACACCGCGGTGGTGCTGTGGGTGCTGCGCGAGGACGAGGAGTCGACCCGGCTGATGGCCGACCCCGGGCCGGCCGATCCGGAATGAAAAGTGCCTGCAGCGCCCGTCCGGCGGGCGCAAGCAGCTACGAAAGGAATAGCAGCCGACCCTGGCTCAAAGGCGGACCAGTTCCACCCGCCGGTTCTTCGCGCGCCCTGCCTCCGAGTCGTTGGGCGCGATCGGTTCCGCCGCGCCGGCGCCGCGCGTGCCCAGGCGCCGAGGGTCGATGCCGGCCTTCACCAGCGCCGCGATCACCGCCACGCTGCGCCGTTGCGACAGGTCCTTGTTGTGAGCCTCGTTGCCCTGGGCGTCGGTATGGCCGACGACCTGCAGCCGCAACTGCGGATTGGCCCGCAGCAGCTTGGCCATCTCGTCCAGCGTCGGCTGCGACTCGGCGCGCAGCACGTCCTTGTCGATGTCGAAGTGCAGGCCGTAGAGGTTGATGCGCCCTTGCTCGGCCAGACCCTTCTGCATCGCGCCGGCGTCCACGAACACGATCTTGTTCGTCTCCATCGCCTGGCTCTCGACCACCCGCACGAAGGCGTAGTTGCCCACCTCGGGCCTGTGTTCGGCCAGTGCGATGCTGGCGTGCACCGTGCCCTCGGGCGTGCTGCGCCGTGCGAGCAGGTAGCGGCCGCTCACGCCGAAGTAGTTGCGGACGTAGTCGCCGCGCTGGCCCAGGCGCGGCCATTCGGGGTCGTCCAGCGCGAGTGCGAAATCGTAGGGCGTGGTGGTGTCCACGGACCCGGGGCGAGGCCTGTAGCACGAGGCATTGGCCGTGCCGCAGCTGAACAGCAGCTCGAAGCCCCTGGCCTTGAGGCTGGCCTCGTAATTGCGCAATACCTCCAGCGTGGAGCGGCCGGCGGGCAGCTGGTAGTAGTAGAGCGAGACCTTCCCTTCCAGCTTGAGAAGCTCGGGCCTGGCGCCGCCCCAGTTCTGCAGCGGCCCCTGGATCAGCCCCACTTCGTCGAATGCCGGGGCCTGGTAGCCGTCCAGCACGGCGCCTTCATAGCGGCCGACCAGCGGGTGGTCCTTGCCGGCCGGCGCTGCCGCAAGAGAAGGCAGCGCCACGGCTGCGCCGAGCGCGAGCGCAACGGCGGCTGCGCGCAGCACGGCGGCGCGCGCGCGGGGCAGTCTGAACTCGCTCATGGCTGCGGCCGGTGGGCCCGAGGCACCGGAGCCCGCCTACTTGAAGCGCCTGGCGTAGCGCCGCCGGTGCGCAAGAGCGCCCGCGAGCGGGGCAGGGGCCGTGATCCGCAGGCTGTCGTAGTGGGCCTTGGCGTCGTCCTCGGCGTGTTCGGCCAGCACGTACTGCATGTTGTCGAAGCTGTAGACGCGCTTGCGCGTGCCCATGTGGACGACGCCGGGCTCCGGGCTCACGTCGAACTTGCCGTCGATGCTGACCGGGATCGGCCCCATCGCGCCGCCCTTCTTGGCCAGGTCGTTCTGGAACTGGTAGATGCGGGCGATCGTGAGCGGGCCGCAGTAGCCGTCCTCGACCAGCGGCTCCAGCTTGTTCTGCTCGCGCGACGTCACGTAGCGGTCCGCATAGCCGTCCTTGCGCTCGAAGTAGGTGATGTTCAGGCAGATCTGCGCGAGCATCACGTCCTCCCGGAGGTTCACGGCGCCGTGCCCGACCGTGTAGTCGATCGAGTACTTGCCCTTGGCTTCAGGGTTCTCGATGGTGAAAGCCATGGCGTTGTTCCAGGCGGGGTGCTGAAGCGACGGCGCGCGGTGCCGCTGGGCACCGCGCACCGCGGCTTCTCAGGTGACGTTGTCCTCGTCGATGGTCCAGGTGACCTCGGGGCCGGCCTTCAGGGCGCCCTTTTCGTCCTGCGTCTTGTATTCGATCTTGACCTTCTTGCAGGAGCAGTTCACGGTCTCGACCACATCGCCGCTGGCCGAGCCGCCCACCGACACGCTGGTGATGAAGGCCGTCGTCAGCGTGATGATGATGTAGTCCTGCTGGCCGTCGCCGGACTTGCGACCCGTGAGCTTGAGCTCGTCGATGTGCGAGCCCTTGATGCACGACTTGGACAGGTTCGGCGAGGCCTTGTCGAAGATGTGGGTGAAGCTGAGGTCGTGCGGGGTGGCCTTGCCGCGGCCGGCACCGCCGCCCACGCCGGAGCCGGACGCATTGGTCACGCCCCAGGACCAGCTGAGGATGTCGATCTCCTTCTCGTGGCCCTTCTTCTTGGACTCGCCCTCGATGCTGTTGGTCAGCTTGGCGAAAAAGTCTGAACTCATCTTCGTGCTCCTTCAATAAGCCCGCTGGGCAGGCTGGTGGGGTGTTGAAAACTCTCGGCTCCCGGCTGTCAGGCGCAGGGCCTCGGCTGTGAGCTGTCCATAGAACGAATGCGGGCGGCGCAATTCAAACTCGCCGCGCCGCGCGCCACCTACTTGCCGCCCTTGGCCGAGGGCAGCTTGGAAACAAGGCGCAGCGACACGGTCAGGCCTTCGAGCTGGTAGTGCGGGCGCAGGAAGAACTTCGAGGTGTAGTAGCCCGGATTGCCTTCGACTTCCTCCACCACCACCTCCGCGGCAGCCAGCGGCTTGCGTGCCTTGGTTTCCTCGGACGAGTTGGCGGGATCGCCGTCGACATAGTTGGTGATCCACTTGTTGAGCCAGCGCTCCATCTCTGCGCGCTCCTTGAAGCTGCCCACCTTGTCGCGCACGATGCACTTGAGGTAGTGCGCGAAGCGGTTGCAGGCGAACAGATAGGGCAGGCGCGCCGCCAGGTTGGCGTTGGCCGTGGCGTCGGGGTCGTCGTACTCGGCCGGCTTGTGCAGCGACTGGGCGCCGATGAAGGCCGCGAAGTCGGAGTTCTTGCGATGGATCAGCGACAGCAGGCCCGCCTTGGACAGCTCGGCCTCGCGGCGGTCGCTGATGGCGATCTCGGTCGGGCACTTCTGGTCGACGCCGCCGTCGTCGCTCGGGAAGGTGTGCAGCGGCAGGTTCTCCACCGCGCCGCCCGACTCGATGCCGCGGATGCGCGAACCCCAGCCGTAGAGCTTGTACGAACGGTTGATGTTGGTGGCCATCGCGTAGGCCGCATTGGCCCAGGCGTACTTGCCGTGGTCGGCGCCCGCCGTGTCTTCCTCGAAGTCGAACTCCTCGACCGGGTTGGTGTTCGCGCCGTAGGGCGTGCGCGCCAGGAAGCGCGGCATGCACAGGCCGAGGTACTTGGAGTCGTCCGACTCGCGCAGCGAGCGCCAGCCGGCGTACTCGGGCGTGAGGAAGATCTTGGTGAGGTCGCGCGGGTTGGCCAGCTCCTGCCAGCTCTCCATCTGCATCAGCGAGGGGCTGGCGCCGGTAATGAAGGGCGCGTGCGCCGAGGCCGCGATCTTGGCCATCTCGCCCAGCATCTCCACGTCCGGCGGGCTCTGGTCGAAGTGGTAGTCGCCGACGATGGCGCCGAAGGGCTCGCCGCCGAACTGGCCGTATTCCTGCTCGTAGATCTTCTTGAACATCGGGCTCTGGTCCCAGGCCGCGCCCTTGAACTTCTTGAGGTTCTTGGCCAGTTCCTGCTTGGAGATGTCCATCACCCGGATCTTCAGGTGCTCGTCCGTCTCGGTGTTGTTCACCATGTAGTGCAGGCCGCGCCACGCGCTCTCGAGCTTCTGGTACTCGGGGTGGTGGATGATCTTGTTGATCTGCTCGGTGAGCTTGGCGTCGATCGCGGCGATCATGGCCCCGATGGACTTGGTGACGTCCTTGCCGATGAGCTGTGTCTGGCTCAGCGCCTGCTGCGCGAGCGTCTGCACGGCCTGTTCGACGGCGCTCTTGGCCTCGTCGCTGCGGGGCTTGAATTCCTTCTGCAGCAGCGACGCGAAATCGCTGCCGGCGTACTCGACGTCTTTCAGAGGACTCTGCTGGAGTGCTTCTGCCATGGTGTTCTCTCCTCGGTGGCGGGTGATCAGGCGGCGCTGCCGTCTTCGGGCTTCTTGGCGGCGGCGAGCGACTGCAGCAGGGCGGGGTCGTCGAGCACCTTGGCAAGCAGCTCTTCCGCGCCGCCCTTGCCATCCATGTAGGTGACCAGGTTGCTCAGCTGGTTGCGCGCCTCGAGCAGCTTGTTGAGCGAGTCCACCTTGCGCGCCACGGCGGCGGGCGAGAAGTCGTCCATGCTCTCGAAGGTGAGTTCGACCTTCAGGTCGCCTTCGCCGGTGAGCGTGTTCTCGACCGCGAAGGCCGCGCGCGGCTTCATCGCCTTCATGCGGGCATCGAAGTTGTCGACGTCGAACTCGAGGAACTTGCGGTCGGCCACCGGCGCCAGCGGATCGGCCGGCTTGCCGGACAGGTCGGCCAGCACGCCCATGACGAAGGGCAGCTGCACCTTCTTCTCGGCGCCGTACAACTCGACGTCGTACTCGATCTGCACGCGGGGCGCACGATTCCGGGCGATGAATTTCTGACTGCTCTTGGACATGACGGCTCCTGGCGGACGGGTGAAGGTGGAGGGGGAAAGGGGCGCGGGAGGCCGCGCTAATCGGATTCGGAGGCCGCGCGAGCGCCCGTGACGTGCTCGATGGTGTTCATCGCGTCGGGAGCGAGGTTGGCGATGATGTCGAGGAAGCTCACGCCGATGAGCTTCTTGGCGCGCTCGATCAGCAGCGGTGCGGGGTTGCCGGGCTCGGCGCGCTTGAGGTAGTCGATGACGCGGTCGAGCATCAACAGCGCGTCCTGCCGCGTCGCGATCTCGCCGCGCATCGCCGGCGCCGCGCCGGGGCCGGTGCGGCCCTCCGGCGAGGGTTCCACGGCGCCGTCGGCTTGCGGATCGGCGGTGCCGGTGGCGGCCTGCACCGCCTGCTGCAGCACCTGGCCGATGCTGCGCAGACGCGAGAAGTCGACGGCGTCGGAGCGGCCGCTGCGTTCCACCAGCAGGTTCTGCAGGCCCGCCACCGCCGGGGCCACCGCGCGCAACGCGGCCGCGGTGTCGGGGTCGCTGGCCAGGATCTCTTCCAGCGCGCCCTGCACCTGCGCCGGCGAGTAGCCTGCATCGCCCACCGGTGCCAGTGCGTTGCGTGCCACCGCCACGTCGCGCACGCGCAGCGGGCCGACGCTGCGTGCGTTGCCGATCAGTGCGTCGTAGAGGTCGCGCGGCACGAGCGATTCGTCCGACAGCGGCGCCAGGGCGTTGAGCCGCATCGTCGGGTCGTTGTCGTCGTCGGCGTCGAGCTGGGGATGGATGCCGTCCCAGTGGCGTTCGAGCAGGCCCGTGAGCAACTGCATGCCCAGCCCGAAGCCCGCGACGCCCTGGCGGCGTGTGGAGGTGCGCAGCAGCAGCACCGCGGGGCGCACGTCCTTGGTACGGCGCAGCAGCTCCGTGGCGAGATCGCCGACCTGGTTCCAGTCCGGGTCGACGGCGGGGATCACGGTGTCGCCGAACTGCTGTTCGGGCTTGCCCAGTGCTGCGGTTTCCGCGGCTGTGAAAGCCGGGTCGTACTCCAGGTCGTCGCCACAGGGCGAAGCCTCGCTGATGGGCGCCTGCAATGCGTCGACGAGATCGGGAGTGAGCATGTTGCCTGTTCGAATTCGCTGGTGATAATCAAAGATGCCCACCACAGGGTCAATGCAACGAAGGAAATAGCATGAGCGAGATCGGTACCTGCCATTCGTCCTATGGCCGCCGTTCCCTGATGGGGTGGATGGGTGCGGCGATGGCCGGTGCGGCGGTCCTGCTCGCCGGATGCGCCGCACCGCCGAAGCCGGTCGTGACGCCGGTGGCGCTCTCGCTGGTCGGCGCCGCCGATGTGAACCCCGACGCCCGCGGACGTGCATCGCCGGTCACCGTCCGCGTCTACGCACTCAAGACCTCTGGTCCCTTCGATGGCGCCGACTTTTTCTCGCTGTACGAGAAGGACCAGGCCACGCTCGGTGCGGAGCTGGTGCAGCGCGAGGAGATGCTGTTGCGCCCCGGCGAGACCCGCAAGCTCGAGATGACGCTGCCGGCCGATGCCAAGGCCCTGGCCTTCATGGCGGCGTACCGCGACCTGGACCGTGCGCGCTGGCGCGAGGTGCGCGCCGTGGAGCCGGGCAAGCCCATCGGACTCAATGTCGTGTTCGGCGCGCGGCAGATCCGCCTCGAGCCAGCGCCCCCGCCGCCCGCGCCCGCGAAGTGAGCGCGCCGCGGCGCGGACGACTCCTTCTCAAGGCTGCGGCCTCGCCAGTCCCTGGTCCTCGGGAATCCAGCGGCCGAACAGTTCGCTGACGAATGCGCCGTCCGGCCCCGAGGCGGTGAAACACAGCACCTGCCACGCCAGCAGACCAGGCGCGTCCTCCAGCTGGGCCATCTGCTCGGACAGACGCTTCAGGCCGGGGCCCAGGCCCTGCATCGCTTCGACGAAGGCGTGCACGTCGGCACGCGCCGATGCCTCGCGCATCTGGGGCAAGAGGCCCAGGCGCAAGGCCTGCAGGCGCAGCATCAAGGGATCGAACAGCAGGTCGAGGGCCGGCGGCGAGTCGGGACCCGGTGCCCGGGGGCCCGCGCGCAGGCCGAGCGTGCGCGCGAGCACTTCCGGCGGCAGGGCGGCACGCACGGTCGCGTAGCCTGGCAGGCGCTGCAGGCCGGTGACGATCACGTACACCGGCAGGTGCACCCGCAGCCCGTGCACAGTGTCCTGCACGCGGCGGCACAGCAGCTCCAGGGTGGGGCGTGCCACGGACGCATCGGCCTGCAGTGCGGCGGTCGACACGCACACGGCGACGCCGTCGAGCGGCAGGCGGGGCCGCAGTCGAACCAGCTCGCGCAGCGCGCGCAGCCACAACGAATCCTGGGGCAGGGCCGGTGCGAGGGGAGGCGGGCACACCTCGATCGCCGCCACAGAGTCCATGAGCCACCAGCGCCAGAAGATGTCGCCTTGCCCCGCATCCGGCGGCGCCAGCGGCCCGGCGGGGTGCGCCGCTGCGAGCAGGCCCGGCAGATCGGCCGCCGGGTCGCCCGCGAACAGCACCCAGGGTCGCCGGCGCGGCGGCGAGTGCCGGTCACTCGCGCGGCACAGGGCGCGGCGCGCTTCCCGTGCCGCGCTGCGCAGGGCGCCCAGCGTCGCGGGCAAGGGCGGCGGATGGGTGCGCTCCCAGAGGCGGATGCGTGCTTCGAGGGCGCGCCGTCGTGCGGCCCGTCCGGCACCGAGCAGGGTCCACCACAAGAGTCCCCAGGCGGCGAAACAAAGGGCCAGGGCCAGCCAGAAGCTCGGGAGCCATCGCATCGCGGGTCAGCGCTCCACGGTCTCGAGAAACACGTAGTCGGCGACGGTCTTCTCGCCCGATCGGTCCGCGCCCAGGCGCTCGCGCAGGCGCAGCAGGTAGGCCGATGCGAGCTCGAAGGGCGGCGGGCCGGGCTCGGCCCCGAGCTGGCCCCGCGGGACCGCCACGGCCGTCACCAGCACCGTGCCGAAAGGGGGACTCACGAGCCAGCTTGCCGGAACATCGGTGCCGAAGCTGAGCGTCTGGCCCGGCGCCGTGTCGACCATCTGGGCGCCCTCCGACCGGAAGTGCAGGACGGCGCCGTCGGCGGTGTAGTAGTCCACCCAGAGTTGCGCGTCGTGCGCCGGCGCTTTCACCGCCACCCGCACCGGATCGCCTTCGCGCAGCTGGCCATCGCGCGCAGTGGGGGTGCCCACCTGCAGGCCGGCGCGGCCCTGGCGGTTGCGCGCCAGGTAGGGCTTGAGCATGGTCACGACTTCGCAGTACGGCCACGGGCGAATCTGCAGGTCCACGTCGGCCGTCGTGACGCCCGGCATCCGGCCCACATCGCGTTGCACGCGATCGATGTCCTCGCGCTGCGGGACGAAGCCGCGCACACGCGCGTTGCCGTGGGCGTCGACGGTGGCGGCCAGGTCGGCACAGGCGTACGCCTGGAACTGGCTTTCGAGACGCTCGCCCAGGCTCGACGGCGCTTCGGCGCCCCGACCCAGCAGTGCCGACAGCAGCAGGCCGAGCGGGACGAGCGCGAGCAGAGCCGCCGCGGTGCGCAGCATCGCGCGTTGCCGGTGCTGCGGGTCGCGGGAGCGGGCGGGCTCGATGGGGGGCGGCTGTTGCGGCACCAGCGGCACGTCGCGCAGGGCCCGCACATCGATCGGCGCCAGCGGCAACTGCGCGGCGTGCAGGGCGATGAGCTTGGCGATCTCGCCGTCGCCGTGCTCCCGTTCGAAGTAATACTGTCCCTTGAAGCCCAGGGCCAGGGCGTACCAGTAGATCTCGCGCAGCTCGGCGTCCTCGCCCTTGAGGGCCGAGAGGTGATGGAAGAACTCCGTTTGTGCATTGGTCGAGTTGAAGAGCTGCATCTGCAGCGGCGCCGCGCTGTCGGCCCAGCGCGCATGGCGCGCCATCAGCTCGTCGAACCAGGCCACGAGCGCGAAGCCGGCGGACTCGACGTGGCGCAGCGGCTTGCCGGCGCCCAGCGCATTGCTGCGCGCCCGATCGAGCAGCCGGCGCGCACGTTGCTGTGCCTCGCCGCCGGTGAGCGGCGCCGCGTGCGCCGTCGCGGGGGCGTCCAGCGCCAACCCGAAGGTGAAGACGGGCGCGTAGAAGTCGAAGAGCCGCGGCATGACGACCCGGCCCTAGCGGGCGGCCGGGGCGCTGCCGGGCGATCCGTGCGCGCACCCACCCCGTCGGCTCCCGACCATGTCCACCCCCAAATCAAGTGGAGGTCATTCTTGAAGCCGGTGCGCGGGCGCGCCATACCGCGGGGGAGCTATGCCGTTCGTGCAGCGCCGCTGCCTTGCTGCGAGGCGCGTTCGCCGTTATCGTCAACGCCAGTCAGCGCGCGTGCCCACGCCCATCCAGCCATGAAAATCCTGATCGCCGATGACCACCGGCTCGTCATCGAGGCAGTCAAGACCAAGCTCTCCGAACTGCAGAGCGACATCGAATTCGTTCTCGCGATGAGCGTGGACGAGCTGTTCGCGGGCGCGGCCGACGACGTCGATCTGGCGCTGGTCGACCTGAACATCCCCGGGGCCGAAGGCCATTCCCACATCGACGAGCTGCGCCGTCGCCATCCGGCCGTGCCGGTGATCGTGCTCTCGGGCTACGAAGACCCGGCGATCATGCGCGCCGTGCTCGAGCGCGGCGTGCTGGGCTTCATTCCCAAGGCCTATTCGCCCGACGTCATGCTCTCGGCCGTGCGCCTGGTGCTGGCGGGAGGGGTCTATGTGCCGCCCATGCTGCTGTCGGCGCTGCCTCCGGGCGTGGTGGCCGGCGTTGCGGCCGGCAGCGCGGTACCCGCGACGGCGGAGGGGGCCGTCCCCCGCATCGCAGGCATGGGATCGCCCACCCTGGAGCACCTGCGCAAGGTGCTGACGGAGCGCCAGGTCGAGGTGCTGCAACTGCTTTCGCAGGGCAAGCCCAACAAGCTCATCGGCCGCAGCCTCGGCATCAGCGAAGGGACCGTGAAGATCCACCTCGCGGCCATCTTCCGCGCGCTCAACGTGCGCAACCGCACCGAGGCGGTGGTCGCCGCGCAGTCGCTCACCGAAGCCTGAGAGGGCCTGCCGCCGCGCGAGAATCGCGGCATGACTTCCTCCGCCCCCACGCATCCGGGCCTCGACGCCTTCGATGCCGCCATCGTCGACCTCGACGGCACCATGGTCGATACCCTGGGCGACTTCGTCGCCGCGCTCAATGGCATGCTGGACGACCTGGGCCTGCCGCAGGTCACGCCCTCGGTGGTCGAGACGCGCGTCGGCAAGGGGTCCGAACACCTGATCCGCGCCGTGCTGCAGCATGTGCAGGCACCGCCCGACGACGCGCTGTACGACCGCGCCTGGACGCGCTACCAGCACCACTACCTCGCCATCAACGGCCGGCATTCGCTGCTCTATGCCGGCGTGGCCGAAGGCCTGCAGGGCCTGTCGGCGCGCGGCCTGCGGCTGGCCTGCCTGACCAACAAGCCGCGTGACTTCGCCCGGCCGCTGCTGGAGGCCAAGGGCCTGGCGGGCTACTTCGACCACGTCTTCGGCGGCGACGATTTCGAGCGCAAGAAGCCCGATCCACTGCCCTTGCTCAAGACCTGCGAGGCGCTGGGCACCGTGCCCGCGCGCACGTTGATGATCGGCGACTCGAGCAACGACGCGCGCGCGGCGCGTGCGGCAGGCTGCCCCGTGGTGCTGGTCACCTACGGCTACAACCACGGCGAGCCGGTGCGCGGCGTGGACGCCGACGGCTTCGTCGACGCCATCAGCGACCTGCTGTCCTGAGGCCGGCGCCCTAGCTCTTGCCCAGCAGCGCGTCCTTGAGCTTCCAGTCGGCCGGCGCCGGCCCCAGCCAGATGCGCAGCAGCGCATTGAAGAAGGCCGGTTCCCTGATCGGCTCGCCCTGCGGCACGCCTTTGACCACCACCTGGCTGCCGGCACCGGGCAGCCAGTCGACGTAGAAGGTGTCGCCGGTCTTGAGCTGCTTCTGGTCCGCGAACATCTGGCCCATGCGCACGAGGCCGGGGATCAGCTGCGCCAGCTCGCCGCGCGGCGAGTTCTCCTCCACGCCCTTGGTGAAGAGCTTGCCGAGCTCGTTGGCGTCGATGTCGCGCAGCATCGTGATCGAGATGCGCTTGGGGCCGGGTTGGGCCAGCACCTCCTCGACGGTCGACACCTTCTTGCCGAGGTAGAGCCCGGCGGCATAGACCTTGAAGACGGCCTTGTAGCGCACGCCCGCGCCGTTGAGTTCGAGCTTCTGCCCGCGCAGGTCGAGGGCGTCGTCGTACTTGACGCCCGCGACGTCGACGCTCGCCGCCGCGGCGGCCAGGCCGCTCAGGAGGAGGAGGCCGCCCAGGGCGACACGAATGGACCGCAGGTATGCCATGGGAGAGCTCCGGATGAAGGTGTGATTTGTGGTGGCGCGGATTGTGCCGAGCCACGCTGACCGGGCTGCTGGGGGCAAATCCCGAGCGGCGTGCCTGGCGAACGGGCGACGCGCTGGGCTACACTCGCCGTTCCATGTTTGTTCATCACGTCATCCAGACAGGTCGCGGGAGCCGGGGAGCCTGGCCCTGGCGTACGCCAGCGACTCTGATTGCCTGAAGCACGGCTTCTGCCGTGCGCTGACTGATGGCACGGCCCCTCGCCGTGCACCCGAGGTTCGCCGCCGCCGCGAACCGCCCGTGAATGAACGCCTGCGCCCGAACACCCAGCGGCGCCGGCCCATGGAGATGCCGTGATCACCGAACTCGAATTCAAGAGCCTCAGCGCCCAGGGCTACAACCGCATTCCGCTGATGCTCGAGGCCTTCGCCGACCTCGAGACGCCCCTGTCCCTCTACCTCAAGCTGGCGCACACCCAGGGCGGCGGCAGGCATTCCTTCCTGCTGGAATCGGTCGTCGGCGGCGAGCGTTTCGGCCGTTACTCCTTCATCGGCCTGCCGGCGCGCACGCTGCTGCGCGCCCGCGGCTTCGGTGCCGAGGCGCGCACCGAGGTCGTGACCGACGGCCAGGTCGTCGAGACGGCCGAGGGCAACCCGCTTGACTTCATCGAGGCCTACCAGCGGCGCTTCAAGGTGGCCCTGTCGCCCGGGTTGCCGCGCTTCTGCGGCGGGCTGGCCGGCTACTTCGGCTACGACGCGGTGCGCTACATCGAGAAGAAGCTCGAGGCCAGCTGCCCGCCCGACACCCTGGGCTGCCCCGACATCCTGCTGCTGCAGTGCGAGGAACTGGCGGTCATCGACAACCTCTCGGGCAAGCTGTACCTCATCGTGTACGCCGACCCGAAGCAGCCCGAGGCGTACCCGAACGCGAAGCGCCGGCTGCGTGAACTCAAGGACAAGCTGAGGTACTCGGTGAGCGCGCCGGTCGTGAAGCCCACGCAGGCGCACCCACCCGAGCGGCCTTTCGCGAAGGCCGACTACCTGGCGGCCGTCGAGCGCGCCAAGGAGCTGATCGCCGCCGGCGACTTCATGCAGGTGCAGGTGGGTCAGCGCATCAGCAAGCGCTACACCGAGTCGCCGCTGTCGCTGTACCGCGCCTTGCGCTCGCTCAACCCGTCGCCGTACATGTACTACTACGACATGGGTGACCACCATGTCGTCGGCGCGTCGCCGGAGATCCTGGTGCGGCAGGAACACACCCCCGAGGGCGAACAGAAGATCACCATTCGCCCGCTGGCCGGCACGCGGCCGCGCGGCGCCTCGATCGAGCTGGACAAGGCGGCCGAGGTCGAGCTGGTGAACGACCCCAAGGAGCGCGCCGAGCACGTGATGCTGATCGACCTGGCGCGCAACGACATCGGCCGCATCGCCAAGATCGGCACCGTGAAGGTGACCGAGGCCTTCGCGGTGGAGCGCTACAGCCACGTGATGCACATCGTGAGCAACGTCGAGGGCATCCTGAAGGACGGCATGACCGCCATCGACGTGCTCAAGGCCACCTTCCCGGCCGGCACGCTGACGGGCGCGCCGAAGGTGCACGCGATGGAACTCATCGACCAGCTGGAGCCCACCAAGCGCGGCCTGTACGGCGGCGCCTGCGGCTACATCAGCTATGCCGGCGACATGGACGTCGCCATCGCCATCCGCACCGGCATCGTCAAGGACCAGATGCTGCACGTGCAGGCCGCGGCGGGCGTGGTGGCCGATTCGGTGCCCGAGATGGAATGGAAGGAAACCGAAGCCAAGGCGCGCGCGCTGCTACGGGCGGCCGAGTTGGTAGAGGAGGGGCTGGAATGAGCGAGCTCGAATCCGGACAACCGTACGCGAAGGACGCGAAGGTTTCGCGAAGGACGCTAAAGGAAGACCAAAATTTCGATGGGGACTTCTCGCACGACGTGATCGGTGCGGCGGTGGAGGTTCAGCGCGTGTTGGGCACGGGGCTTCTGGAGAGCGCGTACGCGGCGGCGCTTGCCATCGAGTTGGGCGAACGTGGGCTTCGGTTCGAGCGGGAGGTGCCGATCTCGGCGTTCTACAAAGGGCGCAACGTGGGCGTGGCCTACCGCGCGGACTTCGTCGTCGAGGAGTCGCTGATCGTCGAACTGAAGGTGGCCGAAGCACTTTCGGACGTCCACCGCGCGCAACTGCTGTCGTATCTGCGTCTGGCGAACATGCGGGTTGGCCTGCTGATCAACTTTCATGCCTTCCCCGTCGTGAAAGGCATCCACAGAATGGTGAACAAGGCATGAGATCCTTTCTGTATTCCTTTCGCGTCCTTCGCGAAACCTTCGCGCCCTTCGCGTACGGATGTCCGATCCCAGGAGCTCAGAAATGACCAAGGTCCTCATGATCGACAACTACGACTCCTTCACCTTCAACATCGTCCAATACCTGGGCGAGCTGGGGGCCGAGGTGGAGACGGTGCGCAATGACGAGCTCACGCTGGAGGACATCGGGGCGCGCATCGATGCCGGCGTGACGCGGCTGGTGGTGTCGCCCGGGCCCTGCTCGCCGGCCGAGGCGGGCGTGTCGGTGCCGGCGATCCGCGCCTTCGCGGGCAAGCTGCCGATCCTGGGCGTGTGCCTGGGGCACCAGGCCATCGGCGCGGCCTTCGGCGGCACCATCGTGCGGGCACAGCAGCTCATGCACGGCAAGGTCAGCGAGATCACGACCACGCGCGAGGGGGTGTTCGCGGGTCTGCCCGAGCGCTTCACCGTCAACCGCTACCACTCGCTGGCCATCGAGCGCGCCACCTGCCCGAAGGAACTCGCGCTCACGGCCTGGACCGACGACGGCGAGATCATGGGCGTGCGCCACACCGGCTTCGCGCAGGAGGTGCGCGTCGAGGGCGTGCAGTTCCACCCCGAATCGATCCTGACCGAGCACGGCCATGCCATGCTCAGGAATTTCCTGCAATGAAACATCCCCCATGCCGCTTCGCGGCTCCCCCTTCTCTCGCTTCGCGGGAAGGGGGCGCACCCAGAGGCCTGGCAAAGCCAGTTCCTCGGGCGCCTGGGATTGAGCTTGTTATTTGCTATGAATTTTGCAGCTGCTTGCGCCCACTGGATGCACGCTGGAGGTCGATTTGATGCATGAAACCCCGATCGACCTGCGCAGCGACACCGTGACGCAGCCCACGCCCGCGATGCGCGCCGCCATGCTGGCCGCGCCGCTGGGCGACGACGTCTTCGGCGCCGACCCGACGGTCAACGCGCTGCAGGAGCGCATCGCCGCACTGCTCGGCTTCGAGGCCGCGCTCTTCGTGCCCACCGGCACCCAGAGCAACCTGTGCGGCATCCTGGCGCACTGCGGCCGCGGCGACGAGTACATCGTTGGCCAGCAGCAGCACTGCTACCGCTGGGAAGGCGGCGGCGCGGCGGTCTTCGGCAGCGTGCAGCCGCAGCCGCTGGACCACGCGCCCGACGGCACGCTGCCCCTGGCGCAGATCGAAGCGGCCATCAAGCCCGACGACGCGCACTTCGCGCGCACCCGCCTGCTGGCGCTGGAGAACACGCTGGGCGGCAAGGTGCTGCCCATGGATTACCTGCGCGACGCGACGGCGCTCGCGCGCAGGCACGGCCTGGCGACGCACCTGGACGGCGCGCGGCTGTTCAATGCGGCGGTGGCCTCGGGCGGCGCAGATCCGTACACGCGTGCGCGCGAGATCGCCAGCCACTTCGACAGTGTCTCCGTCTGCTTCAGCAAGGGCTTGGGCGCACCAGTGGGCTCGGCGCTGGTGGGCAGCCGCGAGTTCATCGCGCGCGCACACCGCATCCGCAAGATGGCCGGCGGCGGCATGCGCCAGGCCGGCCTGCTGGCGGCCGCCGCGCTGCATGCGCTGGACCACCACGTCGAGCGCCTGGCCGAGGACCATGCGCTCGCGAGCCGGCTGGCCGAGGGGCTGGCCGCCATCCCGGGCCTGCGCGTGGAAGCGCCGCAGAGCAACATCGTCTTCGTCGACCTCGAAGGCGACGCCGCTGCGCGCGGCACCGGCCTGATCGAGCACCTGAAGACGCAGGGCGTGCTGGCCACCGGCCTGTACCGCCTGCGCTTCGTCACGCACCTGGACGTCGATGCCGCGGGCGTGGACCGAGCCGTCGCCGCCGTGCGCGCGTTCTTCGCCCAGCCCTGAGCGCCGCAGGACAGCGCCATGCCCGACGCCCAGCACCTGCTGCTCTTCATCGGCGCCGGCCTGCTGCTCAACCTGACGCCGGGGCCGGACGTGTTCTTCATCGTGAGCCACGCGCTGCGCGGCGGCGCGCGGCGCGGCCTGGTCGCGGCGCTGGGCATCGCGGCGGGCTGCTGCGTGCACGTGGTGGCGGCGGCCGTCGGCGTGAGCGCGCTGGTCGCGGCATCGGCCACGGCCTTTTCCGTCCTCAAGTGGGTGGGCGCGGCCTACCTGGTCTACGTGGGCATCACGATGCTGTTCGCCCGCAAGCCGACCGATGCGCCTGATTTGATAGCTGCTTCCGCAGATGCGGCGGGCGCTGCAGGCCCATCCGGCGTTGAATCGCCGGCGGCCGTCGTGTTCCGCCGCGGCTTCCTCACCAACGTGCTGAACCCCAAGGTGGCGCTGTTCTTCCTCGCCTTCGTGCCGCAGTTCATCGTGGCCGGCACGCCGCACGCGTGGGCCGTGTTCCTGGCACTGGGGCTGCTGTTCACCTTCAACGGCCTCGCCGTGTGTGCCGGCTGGGCGCTGGCCGCGGCGTGGGCGGCCCGGCGCGCGGGCTTCATGCGGCGCGGCATGCAGGTCATGGAGCGCGTCGCGGGCGCCGTGTTCATCGCCTTCGGCGTGCGCCTGGCCTTCACCGACAGTCCTGCGGTGCGCTGAGCGGCGGGCCCCACATCAGATTCAAGGAGAGAGACCCATGATCACCCCCCAGGAAGCGCTCCAGCGCACCATCGAGCACCGCGAGATCTTCCACGACGAGATGCTGCATCTGATGCGGCTGATCATGAAGGGCGAGATCTCGCCGCTCATGGTGGCCGCCATCACGACCGGCCTGCGCGTGAAGAAGGAGACCATCGGCGAGATCACCGCCGCCGCGCAGGTGATGCGCGAACTCTCCGCCCGCGTGCACGTGGCCGACAAGACGCACCTGGTCGACGTGGTGGGCACGGGCGGCGACGGCTCGCACACCTTCAACATCAGCACCTGCTCGATGTTCGTGGCCGCCGCGGCCGGCGCGCGCGTCGCCAAGCACGGCGGGCGCAGCGTGTCGAGCAAGTCGGGCAGCGCGGACGTGCTCGAGGCCCTGGGCGTGAGCCTGCAGCGCACGCCCGAGCAGATCGCCGACACCATCGCGCGCGTGGGCATCGGCTTCATGTTCGCGCCCAACCACCACCCGGCCATGAAGAACGTGGCGCCGGTGCGCAAGGAGATGGGCGTCAAGACCTTCTTCAACATCCTCGGGCCGCTCACCAACCCGGCCGATGCGCCCAACATCCTGATGGGCGTGTTCCACCCCGACCTGGTCGGCATCCAGGTGCGCGCGCTGCAGCGCCTGGGCGCCGAGCATGCGGTCGTGGTCTATGGCCGCGACGGCATGGACGAGGTCTCGCTCGGCGCGGCCACGCTGGTCGGTGAGTTGAAGAACGGCGAGATCCGCGAGTACGAGATCCATCCCGAGGACTTCGGCCTGCAGATGGTGAGCAACCGCAGCCTGCGCGTGGAGACGCCCGAGCAGTCGAAGGCGATGCTGGTCGGCGTGCTCGACGGCGAGCCCGGCGCGCCGCGCGACATCGTGCTGCTCAACGCCGGTGCGACGCTGTACGCGGCCAATGTGGCCGACTCGATCGGCATCGGCATCGAGAAGGCGCGCGAGGCCATCGACTCGGGCGCGGCCAAGGCCAAGCTGGGGCAGCTGGTGGCCGCGACCACCGCGGCCTGAGCGGCGCACGGAGAATCGACCCATGTCCGACATCCTGAACAAGATCGTTGCCGTCAAGCACGAGGAAGTGGCCGCGGCGAAGAAGCGCACTTCGCTGGAGGCGATCCGCTTCGACGCCGAGAGCCGTGTGCTGACACGCGACTTCGTGGGCGCGATGCGCGCCAAGATCGGCGCCGGCCAGGCCGCCGTGATCGCCGAGATCAAGAAGGCCAGCCCCAGCAAGGGCGTGATCCGCGAGGGCGAGTTCATCCCGGCCGACCTGGCACAGAGCTATGCCGAGGGCGATGGCGGCATCAGCGCGGCCTGCCTGTCGGTGCTGACCGACCGGCAGTTCTTCCAGGGCAGCGTCGACTACCTCAAGCAGGCGCGCGCCTCGTGCGAGCTGCCGGTGCTGCGCAAGGACTTCATGGTCGACGCCTGGCAGATCTACGAGTCGCGCGCGATCGGCGCGGACTGCGTGCTGCTCATCGCCGCCTGCCTGGACGACGCGCAGATGAAGGACTTCGAGGCCATCGCGATGGGCCTGGGCATGGCGGTGCTGGTGGAGGTGCACGACGCCGCCGAGATGGAGCGCGCGCTGAAGCTCAAGACGCCGCTGGTCGGCGTCAACAACCGCAACCTGCGCAACTTCGAGGTCTCGATCCAGACCACGATCGACCTGAAGGCGGCCGTGCCACCCGACCGGCTGCTGGTGACCGAATCGGGCATCGCCACGCGCGTGGACGTGAAGACGCTGCGCGACGCCGGCGTCGACGCCTTCCTGGTGGGCGAAAGCTTCATGCGGGCGCCTGAACCGGGCGAGGCCTTGGCGAAGCTCTTCGCCTGAAGAAGGGCGGCGCTATGGATTTGGTAGCTGCCTGCGCAGATGGGGTGGGCGCCGGAGGCCGATTTCATGCCTGAAATTCGCGTCACCCAATTGCAGTCCGCCGACCCGGCCGACTGGCCCGTAGCGCCCGGCTGGCGGCCGCTGGTCGACGACTTCTTCGGCTCGGCGGTGGGGCAGAAGCTGCTCGGTTTCCTGGGCGATCGGCTGGCGGCCGGCGCCAGCATCTTCCCGCCGCAGCCGCTGCGGGCGCTGGAACTGACGCCGCCCGAGGCGGTGCGCGTCGTGATCCTCGGACAGGACCCGTACCACGGCCGCGGCCAGGCCGAGGGGCTGGCCTTCTCGGTGGCGCCGGGCGTGGCGCTGCCGCCGTCGTTGCGCAACATCTTCAAGGAGCTGGCGCGCGATCTGGGCACGCCGCCGCCCACCTTTCCCGAACCGGGCGGCAGCCTGGTGAAGTGGGCGAAGAACGGCGTGCTGCTGCTCAACACCTGCCTCACCGTGGAGGAGGGCCAGGCGGCCAGCCATTCCGGCAAGGGCTGGGAGGTGCTGACCGACGCGGTGATCCGCCATGTGGCCCAGGGCCCGCGGCCGGTGGTCTTCATGCTCTGGGGCGCGCATGCGCAGAGCAAGCGCGGCTTCATCGACGCCAAGCGCCACAAGCTGCTGATGTCGAACCATCCCTCGCCGCTGTCGGCGCTGAAGCCGCCGGTGCCTTTCATCGGCTGCGGGCATTTCGGGCAGGCGCGCGCGTGGCGCGAGGCGCAGCAGGCGCTGGCGCCGTCCGACCCGGCGGCCTGACGGATTCGGTCGCTGCCCGGGTCGACAGCGGTGCGCGGGTCCTACGCCCGCTTCGACGGCTTGTCGCTCACCGGCGGGGACAGTGGCGTGGTGACGCTTCCGGCCACGTAGTCCTGCTGGATGTCGATCGTGCTGTGGCGGCCCAGGGCGTCGAAGTTCTGCGCCAGCCAGTCGCCGGCGGCGGCGCGGCCGCTTTCGAACAGGGCCTCGATCATGCGGATGTCGGCCGACATCTTGCTGGCCGCCGACAGCGGTGCGTGACTGGCGCTGTCGACGTCGATGCGGTGCAGCAGCAGCTTGCGGTACTGGCTGCCCTCCTGCAGCCGGCCGTCGGCCAGCAGCTGGTTGATGAAGTCGATGCTGCGCATTTGCGACAGCAGGCTGGCGTTGAAGGCCAGCTCGGTCATGCGCTGCTCGATCTCGAAAGGCGTGCGCGGCGTCTCCACGCGCGCCAGCGGGTTGAGCTGCACCAGCACGATGTCGGCGCTCTCGCAGCGGTCGATCAGCGGCAGCAGGGCGGGGTTGGCCGAGTAGCCGCCATCCCAGTAGGGCTCGCCGTCGATGTCCACCGCCTGGAACATCGTGGGCAGGCAGGCCGAGGCCATCACGGCCGCGAGCGTCAGCCGCTCGCCATGGAAGATCTCGGCACGGCCGGTGCGCACCTGCGTGGCCGAGACGAAGACGCGGGGCGCCTCCAGTTCGGCCAGGGCGTCGAAGTCGATCTCCTGGTCCAGCAACTGGCGCAGCGGGTTGATGTCGAGCGGGTTGAAGTGGTACGGCGAGGCCCAGGGGTCCATGCCCAGCGTCGAGCGCAGGGCCGAGCCGTCACCGAAGAGCAGGCGCGCGAACTGCTGGGCGATCGCGCCCGGCGCCCCGGCGCCTGCGACGCGGCGCCAGACGCGCTCCAGCGTCGCGCGCGCCGCCGCCTGAGCCGCGGCCCGATCGCCACCGGCGGCGCGCGCGGTCGCGAAGCCATGGGCCAGCGCCACTGCGTTGACCGCGCCGGCGCTGGCGCCGCTGATGCCCTCGAAGTCGAGGCGGCCGTCTTCGAGGAGGGCGTCCAGCACTCCCCAGGTGAAGGCACCGTGCGAGCCGCCGCCCTGCAGGGCGAGGTTCACCCGGCGGCGGGTGCGCTGGGCCGGCGCAGGAAGAGGCAAGGAAATCGGTTTCATCCGGGTAATTGTGCACTGCAGCATTGATCTGCGGGTTAACCCTTGGATGGAAAGGGTTGCCCGGGGGCCGGAGACCGCATTGGCGACTTTGCATCGCATCGGTGCGCGGGCCAGTGACGAGGCGTTCCACTCGTGCTATAGTTCGAGGTTCGCCGGAGAGGTGGCCGAGTGGTTAATGGCAGCAGACTGTAAATCTGCCCTCTTACGAGTACGCTGGTTCGAATCCAGCCCTCTCCACCAGCGATTGAATGGATTTGTCAGGCGCTTTGAAAAACGAGCGCACGCGACGGTCCGGCACGTGCCGGGGCGTCACGATGCGGGAGTAGTTCAATGGTAGAACCCCAGCCTTCCAAGCTGATGACGCGGGTTCGATTCCCGTCTCCCGCTCCAGGCAAGTCCGTTGTCGATGGTCCAGGCAATGGTTTTCGTGTCGCCCTTGTGGCTCAGTGGTAGAGCACTCCCTTGGTAAGGGAGAGGTCGCGGGTCCGATTCCCGCCAAGGGCACCAGTGATTCAGGGAGAGCGCAGCACCGCTGCCCTCCTTGTCGTGTGATCCAGTTATTTTTCGGAGTCGAAAAAATGGCAAAAGGCAAGTTCGAGCGCACCAAGCCGCACGTGAACGTGGGCACGATCGGTCACGTGGACCATGGCAAGACGACGCTGACGGCGGCGATCGCCACGGTGCTGTCGGCCAAGTTCGGCGG
>QAIB01000012.1 GCA_030418545.1 Xenophilus aerolatus
GCGGGGTCTCGCTCGAACTCGCTTCGCTCAAACAATCGCGAGCCCTGATCCGCCAGCCGCTGCGCTCCTCGGCGCATACAGAGGGGACCCAGGGTCAACAAGGCTGCTGCGCAGCCTTGTCCTTCTTCGGTGTTCTTGCCAGGGCCGAGCGAAGCGATGGCCCGCCCGAAGTCCCTTCTGGATGCGCCTGCGACGTGGCGCTGGCGGGGTGGCAGCTGTGCCGCGTGCGGCAACAGCTGCTTCGTGAACTGACTCGCTGCAGCTGTTCGAGCGCAGCGCGAAGCGCGTAGCGAGTTCTGCAGCGCACCCCGACAGCGTCGCGGCGCAGGTCGCCCGCAGCGAAGCGGAGGGTCGCAGCCAGCAGGGTCGCCTTTTCTTTGCCTACTTTCTTTTGGCGAAGCAAAAGAAAGTAGGTGCGCCGCCGGGCGCACATCCCGGCTCCTGCGTCTCACCCCTGAGCAAGGCCCAAATTCATAAAGAAAAAGTGCCCCAAGCGCCCGCCCGGCAACCACCACCCGCTATGGTTTCAATAGCAAACACTACTGAAACGCCACCTCCGCAAAACTCCTCAACTTCCGACTGTGCAGTCGCCCCGACCCCTGCGACCGCAACACCTCCACCGCCTTGATCCCGATCCGCAGATGCTGCTCCACCCGCTCCCGGTAGAAGTGGTTCGCCATCCCGGGCAGCTTGATCTCGCCGTGCAGCGGCTTGTCGCTCACGCACAGCAAGGTGCCGTACGGCACGCGGAAGCGGAAGCCGTTGGCGGCGATGGTGGCGCTTTCCATGTCGAGCGCCACGGCGCGGCTCTGGCTGAAGCGGCGCTGCGGCTCGTTGTTGGGCAGCAGTTCCCAGTTGCGGTTGTCGGTGCTGGCCACGGTGCCGGTGCGCATGATGGTCTTCAACTCGGCGCCCTGGCACTGCGTGACCTCGGCCACCGCCGCCTCCAGCGCCAGCTGGATCTCCGACAGGGCCGGGATCGGCACCCACAGCGGCAGCTCCTCGTCCAGCACATGGTCCTCGCGCACGTAGGCATGCGCCAGCACGTAGTCGCCCAGCTGCTGCGTGTTGCGCAGGCCCGCGCAGTGGCCCAGCATCATCCAGGCATGCGGGCGCAGCACGGCGATGTGGTCGGTGATCGTCTTGGCGTTGGCCGGCCCGACGCCGATGTTGACCATGGTGATGCCGCTGCAGTCGGCCCGCACCAGGTGGTAGGCCGGCATCTGCGGCAGGCGACCCGGCGGCGTGCCCTGCATGGCATTGAGCGCGGCGGCGAAGCTGCCCATCGCCTCGGGCTGCAGGTTGTGGCGCCGCGTCACCACGTTGCCGGGCTCGATGAAGGCGATGTATTCGCTCGACTCGTCGGCCATCGCCTCGTGGCCCAGCCGCACGAACTCGTCGATGTAGAACTGGTAATTCGTGAAAAGCACGAAGTTCTGGTACCAGTCGGGCGCGGTGCCGGTGTAGTGGCGCAGGCGCTGCAGCGAATAGTCCACCCGCGCGGCCGTGAACAGCGCCAGCGGCTCGGCTTCGCCGGGCTGGGTGCGGTGCGTGCCGTTGGCGATGCCGTCGTCCATGGCGCCGAGGTCGGGCAGGTCGAACACGTCGCGCATCAGCGCGCGGCGCTGCGGCGACATGGTGCCTTCGATGTGGTCGTTCTCGGCGAAGGAGAAATGCACCGGGATCGGCTGCGTGCTGGTGCCCACCTCGAGCTCGATCTGGTGGTTCTCGAGCAGCAGGCGGAACTGGTCGAGGTAGTAGCGCGCGAAGAGGTCCGGCCGCGTGAGCGTGGTCTCGTAGCGGCCCGGCCCGGCCACGAAGCCGTAGCTCAGCCCCGAATTGGCCGGCGTGGTGTGGCGCGACACCGTGTGCGTGTGCACCCGCACGAAGGGGTAGCAGGCCCGCACCCGGCCCGGCAGCGTCTCGCCGGCCACGAAGCGCTGCATCGAGTCGCGCAGGTGCGCCAGGCCGCCGTCGTAGATGCGCTGGACCTGCGCGAGGGCGGCAGCGGCGTCGGTGTAGCGGACGGGGGCGACGAAGGGCGGCATGTAGGGCATGGCGGCATTGTGCAATGGGCATGCCACCCGCCCGTGACGGCCGGGCGGCGGCTCAGCCCGGCATCGGCTCGCGCATGGTCACGAACTCCTCGGCCGACGTGGGGTGGATGCCGATGGTGCCGTCGAAGTCGGCCTTGGTCGCGCCCGCACGCATGGCCACGGCAAAGCCCTGCACGATCTCGCCCGCTTCGGCGCCGACCATGTGCAGGCCCACCACGCGGTCGGTCTTGACGTCCACCACCAGCTTCATGAAGGTGCGTTCGCTTCGCCCCGACAAGGTGTGGCGCAGCGTCTTGAACTCGCTGCAGAAGATGCGGACCTTGCCGAAGCGCGCCCGCGCCGCGGCCTCGGTATAGCCGCAGGTGCCGACGTTGGGGTGGGTGAAGACCGCCGTCGGCACGTACTCGTAGTCCATGCGGCGGCGCCCTTGCGCGAACAGCCGGTCGACCACCACCATCGCCTCGGCCAGCGCCACCGGCGTGAGCGGCAGGCGCGTGGACACGTCGCCCACCGCCAGCACCGAGGGCACCGAGCTGCGGTACTGGTCGTCGACCACGATGGCGCCGCCCTCGTCGAGCGCGACGCCTGCGGCCTCCAGCCCCATGCCGGCGGTGTTGGGCCGCCGGCCGGTGGCGAAGAGCACCGTGTCGGCCGCCAGCTGCTGGCCGCGCGAGAGCGTGACCAGCACACCCTCGCCGGTGCGGCGCAGCATCTCGACCTGCACGTTCAGCCGCAGGTCGATGCCGGTCTTGCCCATCTCCTGCGCGAGGAAGTGGCGCACGTCCTCGTCGAAGGTGTCGAGCACGTGCGCCTTGCGCTGCAGCAGCGTCACTTCGGCCCCCAGGCCGCGGAAGATGGAGGCGAACTCGCACGCGATGTAGCCGCCGCCCACCACCACCAGGCGGCGCGGGAACTCGGGCAGGTCGAACATGGCGTCCGACACCACCCCGTGCTCGCGCCCGCCCACCTCGGGCACGAAGGGCATGCCGCCGGTGGCCACCAGGATGTGCTGCGCCGTGTGGCGCTGGCCGTCGACCTGCACCGTGTGGCCGTCGACCAGCTCGGCCCAGGACGGGATGAGCCGCACGCCCGCGCCGTCGAGCAGGCCCTGGTAGACGCCGTTGAGCCGGCGGATCTCCTGCGCGCGCTGCGCCTTCAGGCGTTGCCAGTCGAAGCGCGGCGCCTCGGGCAGCGTCCAGCCGTAGCCGGGCGCTTCGGCAAAGGACTCGGCATAGCCGGCCGCATAGCTGTAGAGCTTCTTCGGGATGCAGCCCACGTTGACGCAGGTGCCGCCCAGTTCGGCGCACTCGGCCAGCGCGACGCGGGCGCCGCGCTGGGCCGCCATGCGGGCCGCGCGCACGCCGCCGCTGCCGCCGCCGATGACGAAAAGGTCGAAGTCGTACTGAGGCATGTCCAGGGTCTCCGCGGGTCGGCCCGCCGGCGCACTGTAGCCGCCCGCGCGCCCGGCCGCGGCGCCGCTACAGTCGCCGCCATGCTGCTCCGCCCTGCCCTTCTCGCCGCCCTGGCCCTGCTGGCATTCGCCCCCTTGGGCACCTCGGCCCAGCTCGCGCGCAAGCCCTCGTTCTACGATCGGCAGGCCGGTACCGCCGCCGCGCCGCAGGGCACGCCGGGCGTGGGCGAACTGCCCGCGCTGGCCAGCCGGGCCGACTTCGACCGGCTGGCGCGCGTCTACGACGCCGGCACGCCGCTGGAACTGCCGCATGCGCTCTTCGTAATCGACCGCCGCGCCGCGCCGGCGCGCATGCACTTCGTCAACACGCCGCGCTACGCCCTGCACGAACGCTTCGTTCGCGACACCCGCCTGCTGCGCGAGGCCGGCCGCGCCGCGCTCAACCGCAACTACCGCGCCCCCGACCGGCGCTTCGTCTTCGGCACCCCGGGCTGGCAGGCGGCCGCCAACACCTTCAGCTACGAATTCTGGGAAGGCGACCGGCTGACGCCCGAGCTGCTCGCGCTGACGCAGCGCACGCTGGCCGCGACCTTCTACGCGCCGGTGCGCTTCAAGGCCAACTCGACGCAGCAGGAGGCCGTGGCGCAGGCGGCCGGCATCGAGGCGCTGACGCAGGCGGCGCTGATCCAGGACCAGCCCTACCTGCCGATGAACCGCGGCCGGGCCGTCGGGCGGCTGCGCATCGTCCCGTCGGTCGACGCGGCGCGCGACCTGGCGCCGACCGACATCGTGGTGCTGCGCGAGGTGCCGATCAGCCTGCCGCCGGTCGCGGGCGTGCTGACCGAGCGGCCCTCGACGGTGCTCTCGCACGTCAACCTGCTGGCCAAGGGCTGGGGCATTCCCAACGCCTACGTGCGCGATGCCGCGCAGGCCCTGGCGCGCTGGGACGGCCAGTGGGTGCAAAGCGCGCCTTCGGCGGCCGCGACCAGGACATCGAATGGGCGGTGCGGGGCGAACGGCTCGTGATCCTGCAGGCGCGACCTTTCGTCACCGCGCCGTCCAGGCCCTGAAAAGCCGAAGTGCGATCGGCCTGCGCCGCCCGACGGACGGGCGCCGCGGCCGAATTCGTCACATCCGTTACCCATTCATTTGTAGAGCAGCTGCGGTAGCCACAAGCCGATCTGCGGCCAGATGTAGAGCAACACGATCGCGAGGATCTGGATGCCCATGAAGGGCAGCATGCCCAGGAAGATCTGGTTGAGGGTGACGTGCGGCGGGCTCACGCCCTTGAGGTAGAAGGCCGCCATCGCGACCGGCGGCGAGAGGAAGGCGGTCTGCAGGTTGAGCGCGACCAGCAGTCCGAAGAAGAGCGGGTCGACGCCGAAGTTGTCCAGCAAAGGGATGAAGATGGGCATGAAGATCACGATGATCTCGGTCCACTCCAGCGGCCAGCCCAGGAGGAAGATGATGACCTGGCTCAGCAGCAGGAACTGCACCTGGCTCAGGTTCATCGACATCACCCACTCCTCCACCAGCTGCTGGCCGCCCAGCAGCGCGAAGGCGGCCGAGAAGATGGCCGAGCCGACGAAGAGCCAGCACACCATGGCCGAGGTCTTGGCCGTGAGGAAGACCGATTCCTTGAGCACCGCGAGGTTGAGCCGCCGGTACGCCGCCGCCAGCAGCATGCCGCCCAGCGCGCCCATGGCCGCCGCCTCGGTGGGGGTGGCCAGCCCCAGCACGATGGAGCCCAGCACCGCGAGGATGAGCAGCATCAACGGGAAGAAGGACGCCAGCAGCATCTTGAAGATCTCGAGCCGCGCGAAGCTGGCGAACAGGTAGAACAGCACCGTCAGGCAACCCAGCACCGAGAACACCACCCACCACCAGGTGGGGGCGGGGCGCGTGCCTGCTTCCGCCACGGGTGCGGCCTCGTCCGCTGCGGCCGCCGCAGGCGCCGGGGCGGCGCGCTCGGCCCCAGGCGGCTCGGCCAGGGCGCTGCCGCCCGCAGACGACGCCGGCGGCGGCTGCAGCCCGCCCTCCTGCGGTGGCTCGGCCAGGCCGCCGTCCTGCGGAGGCTCCTGAAGGCCGCCCTCGGCCGACGGCTCCTGCAACCCGCCGGACCGGGGCGGCTCCGCGAGGCCACCGCTGCCGTCGGCGGCACTGCCGGCGCGCTCGGCACCGATCTCCTGGATCTCGTAGCGCTCCTGCGCCGGCGCCGTGGTCACCGCGCGCCAGCTGCCCGCAGCCAGCAGCACGAACACCAGTGCCGGCAGCGCCAGGATGAAACTCTGGCGCGCGATGTAGCCGATCGGCACCTCGGCGTTGCGCCGGCCCTTCATCAGCCGCAGCAGTGCGTTGGCCTGCGGGCTGTCGGCCAGGCGTTCGGTCAGCGGCGGCAGCGGCACGCGCCGCGCCTCGGCGGACAGGGGCGGCGCCCACTGCGGCTTGAGCCAGGCGATGAGGATCACGTACAGGATGTAGAGCGTGGCCAGCATCAGCCCTGGGAAGAAGGCGCCCGCATACAGCTGCACCACCGAGACGCCGGCCGTCGCGCCGTACACGATCAGCAGCACCGACGGCGGGATCAGGATGCCCAGGCAGCCACCCGCGGTGATGGCGCCGGCGGCCAGCGGCACGCTGTAGCCGCCGCGCAGCATCGCCGGCAGCGCCAGCAGCCCCATCAGCGTGACCACGGCGCCGACGATGCCGGTGGCGGTCGCGAAGATCGTGCAGGTGACCAGCGTGGCCACGGCCAGCGCGCCGGGCAAGCGCGCCATCGCCAGGTGCAGGCTGCGGAACAGCGACTCGATGAGATTGGCCCGCTCCACCAGGTAGCCCATGAAGACGAACAGCGGGATGGCGATGAGCACGTCGTTGGCCATCGTCTTGTAGGCCGACTGCACCATGAGGTCGAGCGTGCGCGTGGTGTCGCGCTCGTAGGCCAGCCAGGTGAAGAGCATGCCCATGCCCATGAGCGTGAAGGCGGTGGGAAAGCCCAGCATGATCGCCACCACCACCAGCGAGAGCATCAGGAGGCCCAGGTGCCCGTTGGTGATGGTGTCGGCGCGCAGCAGCACGGTGGCGGCCAGCACCACGATCAGCGCCATGAAGGACAGGCCGAACCAGAGTTCCTTTCGGATGTTCATGGTGCGCGCCTCTCCTGGGCCACGACCACCGCGTCGAGTGCGGCGATGTCGGCGTCCTTCACGTGCACCATCTCCTTGAGCTTGTCGACGTCGACCTCCTGCACGTCGTCCTCGCGCGAGGGCCAGGCGCCGCGCTGGATGCACTGCACGCAGCGGATGATCTCGACGATGCCCTGCAGCAGCAGCGTGACGCCGGCCAGCGGGATCACGTACTTGAAGGGGTAGAGCGGCAGCGGGTCGGCCGAGAAGGTGGTTTCGCGGATCGCCAGCGACTCGCCCGCGTAGATCCACCCTGCCCACGTCAGCGCGACGATGCCGGGAAGGAAGAACACGATGTAGAGCACGAGGTCGACGATGGCCTGCGTGCGCGGCTGGAAGAAGCCGTACAGCACGTCGCCGCGCACGTGGCCGTTCTTGGCGAGCGTGTAGGCCCCGGCGGTCATGAACAGGGTGCCGTAGAGCATGATCTGCGCGTCGAGCACCCAGGCATGGGGCCGGTTGAGCACGTAGCGCGAGAACACCTCCCAGCTGATCAGCAGCGTGAGCAGCAGGGCGCACCAGGCGAAGGTCTTGCCGATCCAGGTCGAGAGCCGGTCGACCCCGAGGAGAAAGGACTGCATGGCAGGCAGGCCGCACGCGCGGCCGGTGAAGGACACGACCAGGAGGGCCGCACCACGGGCGCGGGCCCTCCCCCGATCGGCGCTGGGCGCCGCGCCTGAGGGCCTCGGGGCCTCAGGTCTTCTTCGCCTGCCGCGAGAAGTAGTGGTTGTAGGCCATCTTGAAGTCGACCGAGTAGTCGTTCTGCCACTGGCCCGCACGCTCGGCGAAAGCGCGCTGCGAGTCGAGCACTTTCTTGAACATCGGGTTCTCGGCCGACTTCTTGGCGATCGTCTTGTCCCAGGACGCGAGCTGCGCGCGCAGGATGGCGTCGGGCGTCTTGTAGAACTTGATGCCGGACTTCTTCAGGTCCTCGTAGTCCTTCGAATTGCGGTCGATCGCCTTCCAGCTCATGTCCGCGCTCGAGGCCTCGGTCGCGTACTCGATCACCGCGCGCAGTTCGGCCGGCAGCGCCTTCACCTTCGGGCCGTTGAACAGCACCTCGAACTGCTCGCCGCTCTGGTGGAAGCTCTGCAGCATGCAGTTCTTGGCCACGTCGGGAAAGCCCAGCACCTTGTCGCTGGAGGCGTTGTTGAACTCGGCCGCGTCGATCAGGCCGCGGTCCAGCGCAGGCACGATCTCGCCGCCGGGCAGGGGGTTCACGGCCGCGCCCATGTCGGTGAACACGTCCACCGCCAGGCCCACGGTGCGGAATTTCAGGCCCTTCATGTCGTCGGCCTTGGCGACCGGCTTCTTGAACCAGCCCAGCGGCTGCGTGGGCATGGGCCCGTAGAGGTACGACACCACGTCGAGGTTGAGGCTCTTGTAGACCTCTTCCAGCAGCGCCTTGCCACCGCCGTACTTGTGCCACGAGAGGATCATGTTGGCGTCCATGCCGAAGGCCGGACCCGAGCCCCAGAGCGCCAGCGCCGAGTTCTTGCCGTACCAGTACGCGATCACGCCGTGGCCGCCATCGAGCGTGCCCTTGGCCACCGCGTCGAGCAGCTGGAACGCGGGCACCACCGAGCCGGCCGGCAGCACCTCGATCTTCAGCCGGTTGCCGGCCATGTCGTTGACCTTCTTGGCGAAGTCCTGCGCGTACTCGTGGAAGATGTCCTTGGCCGGCCAGGTGCTCTGGAAGCGCAGGTTGGTGGTCTGCGCCATGCTGACCATGGGCGCCGACATGGCGCCGGCGGCCACCGCCGCGCCCTTGAGCAACCCGCGGCGGCGGGTCGAGGTCTTGCTGTCT
Organism: Xenophilus aerolatus; assembly: GCA_030418545.1. Taxonomy (GTDB): domain Bacteria; phylum Pseudomonadota; class Gammaproteobacteria; order Burkholderiales; family Burkholderiaceae_C; genus Xenophilus. Next base: position 8,461 of record QAIB01000012.1, read on the forward strand.
GTCATCCGTCTTGTCTCCGTCTGGTTGGTTGCGTCTTTCTCTTCCGTGGCCGGCGGGCCGGCGCGCACACTGTTGGGTCGCGCGCGACGCGATCCAACAGGGTTTTCACTGCCTGGTGAAGAGCACCGCCGCGCGGCGGCGCGCTACCCTGTGGGTTGCAGCGCAACATCGCGGCAAAGACCGCACGGACTCGAAGGACGAATCGACACCATGAGCCAACCGAACTCCCCCGACGACATCCGCCCCGCCGAGGGCTACGCCGGCGACGTCACGCCGGAGACCGCCGCCCGCTGGCTCGCCAGCGGCGAGGCGGTGCTGGTCGACGTGCGCACCGACGCCGAGCGCGAATGGGTCGGTTTCGTGCCCGGCGCCGTGCCGCTGGCCTGGAAGCAGTGGCCGGGCATGGCACTGAACCCGGACTTCGACGCCGGCCTGCGCGCCGCCGTGCCCGCGGGCGGCAAGGCCGTGCTGCTGTGCCGCAGCGGCGTGCGCTCGGTCGCGGCCGCGAAACGCGCCGCCGAGCTGGGCGTGACGGCCTACAACATCCTCGAAGGCTTCGAGGGCGATGCCGACGCCGACGGCCACCGCGGCAACAAGGGCGGCTGGCGCCGGCGCGGGCTGCCGTGGAAACAGAACTGAGCGGCGCGCATCGCACCGCCGCTCCACAGGAATAATGCCGCCCATGCAGCCCGCCTTCCTCGCCATCGACATCGGCAACACGCGCCTGAAGTGGGCGCTCTACGCCCAGGGCGAACCCGGGGCCGCCGTGCTGGCGCAGGGGGCCGAGTTCCTCGACCACATCGAGCGGCTGAGCGAGGGCCCGTGGGCCGAACTGCCGGCCACGCCCACCGCCATGCTCGGCTGCGTGGTGGCGGGCGACGCGGTGCGCCGGCGCGCCGAGGAACAGATGGGCGAGGCCTTCGACTTCTCGCCGCGCTGGGTCGTCTCCAGCGCCGCCGAGGCGGGCATGACCAACGGTTACGACCACCCCACGCGCCTGGGCGCCGACCGCTGGGTCGCGATGATCGGCGCCCGCCACCGCATGCTGGCCGCGCAGGCCGCCCGGGGCGCGGCGCCGCGCCCGATGGTGGTGGTGATGGTGGGCACGGCCGTGACGGTGGAAGCCATCGACGCCGCAGGCACCTTCCTGGGCGGGCTGATCCTGCCGGGACACGGCATCATGCTGCGCGCGCTCGAGTCGGGCACCGCGGGCCTGCACGTGCCCACCGGCGAGGTGCGCGAGTTCCCCACCAACACCAGCGATGCGCTGACCAGCGGTGGCACGTACGCCATCGCCGGCGCCGTCGAGCGCATGGTGCAGCACGTGCGCAAGCACTGCGGCGCCGAGCCGGCCTGCTACATGACGGGCGGCGCGGGCTGGAAGATGGCGCCATCGATGTCGGTCGAGTTCGAGCTGGTCGAGTCGCTCATCATGGATGGGCTGCTGGTGATTGCGCAGCAGCGGGCGGTGCCGCGCTGAGCTGGGCTCGGCTGGGCTGGCTTCGGGCCCTTTGCCTTGGCCCTTCATGGGAGTGCGCGGAGGCTGCGGTCCTGAACCCGGCCGGCGGCGCCGGTGTGCGTTCTCCGGCTCAGGCTCGCGCTGACTGGCGTGCGGTGCTGTCGATGTGCTCGCCTGGAATCGACGTGCTTTGGGCACTGCACGGCGCCGCGAATGGCGCCTGCGCCCGCACACCGGCACCACCGGCCTGGACCGGGCGGGCGATCGGCCGGCATTGGGCGGGCGCGTCTGGTCTAGGCAGCTCCTTTCTGCCGCTGCCCCTGTCCCTGGCCCTGGCCCCACCTTGGTCCTCCCCCACCCGTTCGGGCTGAGCTAGTCAAAGCCCTGCGCAGCGCTTCGACAGGCTCAGCCCGAACGGTGATGGGGTGCGCAAGAGCAGGGAAGTGCAGCGCAGCGGTTCAGGGCGGTGGTCGTGGGCCTGCGGGCGCAGGCGCCATTCGCGGCGCCGTGCAGTCCCTCAGGCACGTCGATGGACAGCGAGCACACAGCATCCACAACAAGCCGGTCAGCGCGAGCCTGAGCCGGAGAACGCAGGCCCGCGGCCGCCGCCAGCGCCCCAGGCCGTCGTGCCGGCCGATCCACAGCAACGACGGAGCAGGCCCCTTTCGCAGCCGAGACCTAGCCTAGGGATAGCAAATCCCCGTCAGCCTGCCCCCTCAGACCACCGCCTCTCCGAAGCGCTCCCTGAAAGCCTCGCAGAAGGCACTCACCCCGCCGATCGAGAACGTGAAGCTGCGCCTGCGCGGCGGGCCCGGCTCGTCGCCCAGCTGCAGGTCGGCATCCCAGGCGCCACCCTCCTCCACCGGTCCGCGCGGGCCGGGAAAACGCGCCGCCCAGTCGAGCACCGCGTCGATCTCGGCCTGCACCGCAGTGGCGCGCTCGGGGGCCACGCTGGCCAGCGCATCGAACAGGCCGGTGTCGTCATCGCCCTCGCTGTAGTCGAAGACGAGGTAGTCGAGCGTCATTGCGGGCCCTTCGCCGCGGCCGCGGCCGCGGCGCGCAGCTTGTCCTTCTTGTTCGGCCGCCGGCCCTTGACCCCGCCTCCGCCCGGCGCCGCCTCGGGCGCCTGCTCCACGGGTTCGAAGCCGGTCACCTGCTCGCGTGGCACGCGCCTGCCCTGGCGCTTCTCGATGAGGCGGAAATGCGCCTCGGCCGCGGCGGGCACGAAGCTCACGGCCACGCCGCTCGCGCCCGCCCGGCCGGTGCGGCCGATGCGATGAACATGGTCGGCCGCGGCGCGCGCCAGGTCGTAGTTCACCACCACCGGCAGCTCGGCGATGTCGATGCCGCGCGCAGCCAGGTCGGTCGCCACCACCACCCGCACGCGGGCAGCCTTGAAGTCCGCCAGCACCTGCTCGCGCTTGCCCTGGCCCAGCACGCCGTGCAGGGGCTCGGCCGCGATGCCGGCCTTGCGCAGCTTGTCGGCCACCGTCTCGCAGGCGTGCTTGGTGGCGACGAAGACCAGCGCACGCGGCCAGCCCTCGGTGCTCAGCAGGTGGCGCAGCAGCTGCGTGCGCCGCCCGGCGTCGACGGCGATGGCGCGCTGCGCGATGTCGGGCGCGTCGGTCGGCAAGGCGGCACCTTCCACGGTGAGCGGCTCGCGCAGCAGCCGGTCGGCCAGGGCCGCCGTGCCCGCGGGAAAGGTGGCGGACAGCAGCACCATCTGCCGCTGTGCCGGCAGCAGATCGAGCAGCCGCGCCAGTTCGTCGGCGAAGCCCAGGTCCAGCAGGCGGTCCGCCTCGTCGAGCACCAGCGCCTGCACGGCTGCAAGCCGCAGCGCGTTGTGCTGCACCAGGTCGAGCAGCCGGCCCGGCGTGCCGACCACGATGTCGGCGCCGCCGCGCAGCGCCATCAACTGCGGGTTGATCGACACGCCGCCGATGCCGCGCACGATCCTGGGCCGCACGTCCAGTGCCGCGCCGAAGCGCGCGAAGGCCTCGGCCACCTGCGTGGCGAGTTCGCGCGTGGGCACCACCACCAGGGTGTGCAGCGCGCGGCCATGGCCACCGCGGTGCGGCGACTGCGCCCAGCGCTGCAGCAGCGGCAGCACGAAGGCGGCGGTCTTTCCGGAGCCGGTATGGGCCTGCCCGCGCAGGTCGCGGCCTGCCAGGAGCGCGGGAATGGCGGCCTGCTGGATCGGGGTGGGCGCGGCATAGCCGTGGTCGGCGGCCGCGCGGGCCAGGGCGGGCACGAGGCCCAGGGAGGCGAAAGGCATCGGCCGATTGTCGGCGTGGTGCTGTCGGCCGTTGGGTTGCTATCGATTCGATAGCTGCATGCGCAGGACGGGCGGGCGCCGCTGGCCGATTTGCATCGAAGCCGACATTCAGCGCCGCGTGACCGGCGTGCCCTTGCCGAACCGGCCGGCCAGCGTCTTCGCGTCGATCGCCTGCAAGGCCGGCGTGCGGTCGTCGCACCCGCGCTCGGTGGCGGAGGCCTCGACGCACGGCAGCGCTGCGGCGTCGCCGAACAGCGCGGCGGCCTCGCGCTGCGCGCGTGCGGTCAGGGCCAGCGCCCGGCCATCAAGGTCCTGCCGCAGCCAGCCGCGGCGCAGGGCGAGTTGCAGCAAGGCCGCGCCCAGCGCGCCGCCCAGGTGCGGGCGGCGCTCACTCCAGTCGAGGCAGGCGCAGGCGAAGCGCCGACGAGTGCGCCGCGCGGCCTGCACGTCCAGGCCCAGGCCCTCGAGCGCCGCGTTGCCCGCCGCGCTGAGCTCGTAGGCGCCGCTGGCCAGGCCCGTGAGCCAGCCCTGCGCATGCAGGCGGTCGTGCAGCGCCACGCCCGCAGCGCCCGCGAGGTGGTCGTAGCAGGTGCGCGCGGCGCGCAGGCGGCTCGGCGTGTTCGGGCGGAAGGGCGCCACCGCCGTTCGGGTGCCGGCCAGCACCAGCAGGCCTTCGAGCGTGGCGGCCACCTCGTCGCCCGCCAGCGCGAAGTAGCGATGCCGGCCCTGCGCGAACACGCGCACCAGGCCTTCCTCGCGCAGCCGCGACAGGTGGCCGCTCGCGGTGGACGCCGCCACTTGCGCCACGGCGGCGAGCTCGGTCGCGGTGCGCGCATGGCCGTCGAGCAGGCTGCACAGCATGCGGGCGCGCGCGGGCTCGGCAATGGCGCCGGCAAGCCGGGCGAGTTGCAAGTCGGCGGGGTCGGCATCGGGCATGCGCCCATCGTAGGCGCGTGCGGCCCGCGACGTTTCGGCGGCGGCCGAAGCATCGCGGGCGCCGGCCGCGCACAGTGGCCGTATGGATATGGACGCACTGCTTTCCAACGACGGCCTCCTGGACCCGATCGCCGCCGTCACCCACCCCGACCCCTACCCGCACTATGCCCGCTGGCGCGACGGCCCGGCCCTGGCCCGGGCGCCGCAGCGCCGCCTGTGGGTGGCCACGCGCGCCGAGGTGGTCCGGCGGCTGCTGTCGACCCCGGCGCTGCGCGTGCGGCCGGTGACCGAACCCGTGCCCGCCGCGCTGCTGGGTCGACCCGCGGGCGAACTCTTCGGCCTGCTGATCCGCATGAACGACGGGCCGGTGCACGATGCGCACCGCCCGGCGATCGGACAGGCGCTCGCCGGCCTGCCCCTCCCGCAGGTCCGCGCGCAGGCCCTCGCGCTGGCCCGCGCCCAGGCAGGCCGCGGCTCGCTGGACGATGCCCTGTTCGAGCTGCCGGTGCAGGCGGTCGCGCAAGCCCTGGGCTTCGCCGCCGCCGAGCTGCCGCGGGTGGCTGCCTGGGTGCGCGAGTTCGTCGCCTGCCTGTCGCCCCTGGCCGGCACGGACGAATTGGACCGGGCCCACCGCGCGGCCGAATCGCTGATGGCAAGCATGACACGCCTGGTGGCCGATTCGGCGCCGCGCGATGCCTCGCTGCTGCAGGCCGTGCAAGCGGCCGTGGGTGTGCAGGCGCACAGCGCCCGGCCGCTGGTCGCCAACCTCGTCGGCCTGCTCTCGCAGACCTGCGACGCGACCGCAGGCCTGGTGGGCAACAGCCTCCTCGCCTGGGCACGCCACGGTGCGCCAGCGCCGGACCGCACGCCCGCCACCTGGATCGAGGAAGTGGCGCGCCACGACGCCGCGGTGCAGAACACCCGTCGCTTCGTGGCCGAGGACACGGTGCTCGAAGGCCAGCCCCTGCGGGCGGGCGATGCCGTGCTGCTGGTGCTGGCAGCCGCCCAGCGCGATCCGGTGCTGAACCCCGCGCCCGATCGCTTCGACCCCGAGCGCCCGGCGCGGCGCCTGCTGGGCTTCGGGCACGGGCCGCATGCCTGCCCCGGCCAAGCGCTCGCGACCATGCTCGCCGGCGCTGCGGTGCAGGCGCTGCGCGAGCACGGACTCGACCGCGAGGCGGTGGCACGCCACACGGGCCGCTACCGCGCGTCCGTCAATGCCCGCGTTCCGATATGGGAGACCTGAAAAGGTGCGACCGCAGGCGGGTCACGGTCAGGGCAGGTAGGGCGAGAGCGTCGCCGGGCCCCAGCGCAGCGGCAGGGCGGCACGTCGACGCAGGGCACCGGTGACCTCGAAGCGCAGCCAGCGCTCGACGGGCGGCATGCGCGCCATCACGGCGCCCTCGGTTTCGATGTGGCCGCGCACCTGCACGTGCAGCAGGTCGCCGCGGTCGAAGTCGACGAACAGCAGCCCGGCCGCTGGCTGCAGCAGCAGGTTGCCCAGGGTGTTGAAGAAGCGGTTGCCGTCGAAGTCGGGCACCGCCAGTTCGTTTTCGCCCAGCGAAAGGACGAAACCCGGTGCGCCGCCGCGGTGCGACACGTCGACGCCCTCGTCGCGTGCGGTGCCGTGGCCCGCGGCCGGATGCGCGGTGGCGATGAAGAAGGTGTCGGCGGCGGCAATGAGGCGCAGCGCCTCGGCGTCGAGCCGCGCCAGCCGCTCGGGCGCAGGATGCGCGGCAACCGGTACGGCCACCGGCGTGCGCGTCTGGATGTAGCGCGGGCAGTTGCCGAAGCTCTGCTGCACGGCGATGGTGAAGCCCGCCGCGTCCAGCGCCGACACCGTGCCGTTCATGCGGTTGCGGCGGCGCGTGGGCAGCTCGATGCCGAGCACGCCCAGCGCTGCGCCGGGCGACAGGGCCGCTGCCAGCGGGTCGTCGGCCGCGGGCAGCGCATCGACGCGCAGGGCGTGTGCATCGGGCGCCTGCACGAAGCCCGGCGCGCCGGCAAGCACGCTGGCCCAGGGTTGCCCTTGCGCATCGACGCTGCCCAACACGAGGAATGGCAACTGCGCGAAGAAGTCGCGGTGCTGCTGCGGCATGTGGTCGCGGATCACCCGTGTGCCCACCATCGCGAACTGCTCGCGCACGCCGTCCTCGGCCTGCAGCGCGCGCTCGCCGGCGTGGAAGGCTTCCTGGGGTGCAGCGGTGTGGGTCATGGCGGCTCTCGGCTGTGGGGGGTGGCGATGCGTGAATTGTTCTTTGATTCGATCGATGGATGAATGGGTCAGCATGCACAACACTGCTCCGCTTTTCGGTTTAATGGCGCATGGACCGACTCAAAGCCATGCACACCTTCGTGCAGATCGCCGAGCAGGGCAGCCTCACGCGTGCGGCCGACGCCATGGGCAGTTCGCTGCCCGCGGTGGTGCGCTCGCTCGCCGCGCTGGAGGCGCATCTGGGTGCCCGCCTCTTCCAGCGCACCACGCGGCGCATCGCGCTGACCGACGAAGGACGGCGCTACCTGGCCAGCGCGCGCGAGGTGCTGCTCGCGGCCGATGCGGCCGACCGCGCGCTGAGCGACGAGGCGCGCGAACTGGCGGGCCATCTCACGGTCACGGCGCCGGTGCTCTTCGGCCACATGTACGTCGCGCCGGCCATCGTGCGCTTCATGCAGCAGCACCCGCAGATCCGCTGCACCGTGCTGCTGCACGACCGCACCGTCAACCTGCTGGAGGAAGGCATCGACGTGGGCATCCGCATCAGCCCGCTGGAGGACTCGTCGCTGGTGGCGCAGGGCCTGGGCACGATCCGGCGCGTGGTGGTGGCCAGCCCCGTCTGGCTGCGCGCGCGCGGCGGCCCACCCGCACACCCGCGCGAGCTGGCGCACGAAGCCGTGGTGCACGGCCGGGTGGACGGCCCCGCGCACTGGACTTTTCACGAGCGCGGCAGGGCCTTCAACGTGCCCGTGACCAGCCGCCTCGCGTTCAACCACCTCGCACCGGCCATCGAGGCCTGTGCCGCCGGCATGGGCCCGGGCATGTTCTTCTCGTACCAGGTGCAGGGGCATGTCGCCGACGGGCGGCTGCACACGATGCTGGAGGACTTCGAGCCGCCCCCGCGGCCGGTGAGCGTGATCTACCCGCATGCCCGGCTGCTGCCGGCACGCACGCGGGCCTTCGTCGACTGGATGCGGCGCGAGTTCGCCGGCCTGCGGCTGTGAGCCACCGTCCGACGGAGCGGCCCCGGCCGCTTTGCCACAATCGCCGCGTGCAAGCCCCCCTCTTCCAGGCGCGACACCTGCGCAAGCGCTACGGCGACCACACGGTCGTCAACGACCTCTCGTTCGAGATCGCCGCCGGCGAGTGCCTCGGCGTGATCGGCCCCAACGGTGCAGGCAAGACCACCACCATCCGCATGTGCCTGGGCCTCACCGCGCCGGACGAGGGCGAGATCGAGGCGCTGGGCGGCCTGCGCATGCCGCGCGATGCGCGCGCCATCAAGGCGCGGCTGGGCGTGGTGTCGCAGTTCGATTCGCTCGACCCCGACTTCACCTGCGCCGAGAACCTGGTCGTGTACGCGCGCTACTTCGGCCTCGGCGGCCGGGCCTTCGCGCAGCGTGTGCCGAAGCTGCTGGAGTTCGCGGCGCTGTCGCACAAGGCCGACGCCAAGCCCGGCGAGCTCTCCGGCGGCATGCGCCGGCGCCTGTCGCTGGCACGCGCGCTGGTGAACGACCCCGACCTGCTGATCCTCGACGAGCCCACCACCGGCCTGGACCCGCAGGCGCGCCACCTGATGTGGGAGCGCCTCCAGACCCTGCTGCAGCAGGGCAAGTCGATCCTGCTGACGACGCACTTCATGGACGAGGCGGAGCGCCTGTGCTCGCGCCTGCTGGTGATCGACCACGGCCGCAAGATCGCCGAAGGCAAGCCGCGCGAGCTGATCGCGCAGCACCTGGAGCCCGACGTGGTCGAGGTGTACGGTGCCGGGGCGCTGGCGCTGGCCGACGATGGCGCGCTGCGCGGCCTCGCGGCGCGGGTGGAAGTCAGCGGCGAAACCGTCTTCTTCTACACGCAGGACGCGCGCCGGCTGCTCGATGCCCTGATGGCCGCACACGGCGGCCTGCGCACCTTCCACCGGCCCGCGAACCTGGAAGACCTCTTTCTCAAGCTCACCGGGAGACAGATTCGTGAAGACGGCTGACGACGCGCCCTCGGTCTGGCGAGCGCCGCAGCTCTCGGCACGCTGGTGGCCGGTGTTCCTGCGCAACCTGCTCGTGTGGCGCAAGCTGGCCGTGCCCAGCCTGATCGGCAACATCGCCGAGCCGCTGATCTGGCTGGTCGCCTTCGGCTACGGCATGGGCGCGCTGGTGGGCAGCGTGCAGGTGAACGGCACTGCCGTTCCCTACATCCTCTTCCTGGCCAGCGGCTCGATCTGCATGAGCGCGATGAACGCGGCCAGCTTCGAGGCCCTGTATTCGGCCTTCTCGCGCATGCACGTGCAGAAGACCTGGGACGGCATCATGAACGCGCCCGTGGGCCTGGACGACGTGGTCTTCGCCGAGATGCTGTGGGCGGCCTTCAAGTCGCTGTTCACCGTGACGGCGATCATGGTGGTGATGCTGGCGCTGGGCATCAGCCACAGCCCCAAGCTCGTCGTCGCCTGGTGCGTACTGGCCGGCTGCGGCCTCGTCTTCTCGAGCATCGCGCTGATCTTCAACGCGCTGGCGAAGAGCTACGACTTCTTCACCTACTACTTCACGCTGTTCATGACGCCCATGATGTTCCTGTCGGGCGTGTTCTTTCCACTGGAGCAGTTGCCCGGCGTGGTGCAAGCGATCGCGCGCTGGCTGCCGTTGGCCAACGCCGTGGCGCTGGTGCGCCCGCTGTTCATGGACCAGTGGCCGGCGACGCCCTGGCGGCACCTGGCGGTGCTGGCGATCTATGCGGTGGCGGCGTTCTGGGTCGCCCTGGCGTTCACGCGCCGGCGCTTCCGCGCATAAGGCGATCCACGCAAACGCCCATCCCGTGAAATAGTTCCTGCGAAGATCGCACCACAAGTGGTCTTTGGTCTTCACATCCGCTGCGTTTGCGGACTTTTCGCGTAATTGCCGGATCTGCAACTAGCGTATCGAATTGTGTCCAGCGTGGTGCCGCCGCTTCCGGCCGGCCCGCTCCAGAAAGGGCGCAGACATGGACCTCCAGATCGGACAGATCCTCCAACCCAGCTACGGCTGGGGCATGGTGCTCCTCTCTTTCCTCATCGCCTGTGCCGGCTCGCTCGTGGCGCTGCTGTGCGCACAGCGGATGTTCCGCCGCGACGGCACGCTGGACATCGCCTTGGCGGTCGGCGCGGCGGTGGCGCTGGGCGGCATCGGCATCTGGTCGATGCACTTCATCGGCATGGTCGCGTACAGCCTGCCGGTGCGCATCGCCTACGACATCCCGCTCACCGCCATCTCGCTGCTGGCGGCCATCGTCATCTCTGGCCTCGCGCTCTACCTCGCGGGCAGCGGGCGGCGGCAGTTCAACAAGGTGGGCTGGCTTGCAGGCAGCGTCCTGGCCGGCCTGGGCGTGTGCGTGATGCACTACATGGGCATGTTCGCGATGAACATGCGCGCCTCGATGGACTTCGACCCGACCATCGTGGCGCTGTCGGTCGCCATCGCCGTGACGGCCGCGGCAGCAGCCCTGTGGCTGGCCTTCAACCTGCGGCGCCTGTCGCACCAGATCGCCGCGGCCGCGGTCATGGGCCTGGCCGTGTGCTCGATGCACTACGTCGGCATGGCCGCCGCGACCATGGTGTGCACGGCCGCCGCGCCCGACAACGCCTTCACCATCAGCGGACGCCTGATCGGCCTGGTGGTCTTCGGTGTAGCGGGCCTGGTGCTCATCGGCATCGGCTGGATCATCTCGGAGCGCAGCATCGACGACGCCGCGCACACGCAGGACGCCCCGTCCACGCGCGGCCCGCGCACGCGCTGGGCCTGAGGGCAGGGACCCGGCCCCGCCCGGGTGCCGACGTCAGCGTACGCCAGCGCCCGGCGTCGCCACCACCCGCCCGAGGTCGGCATCCAGCACGTCCTCGGCGAGGTGCTCCAACTGCCTCAGTGACCACTCCAGCACGTCCCGCTCGCTGATCGAGCGTTCGGCGAGCCAGGCCAGCACCAGTTGGTCGTGGAACCCGATCCATGCGCGAAGGCATGCGCGCACGGCCTTGCTTGGCGCAGGCAGTCCCAGCACCTCGCACAGCCGCGCGATGGCTTCCAGCCGCGACGCCTCCCAGATCTCGGCAATCCTGGTGTTGATCGCCACGTTGTGCGAGCGTGCCCGGAAAAGGGCGTCGCCCTCGCGCTGCTTGACCGCCCGCAGGTGGGCGCGAAGGAACGAGGCCACCTGCTCGCGCGCCGTCCTGCCGCGAAACGAAGCGAGCTGGACTTCGTCCATCCGCTGCGCCGCCACCTTGCTGACCTCGGCATAGAGGTCCTCCATCGAACCGAAGTGATGAAACAGCAGGCCGTGCGCCACGCCGGCCTCGCGCGCGATCTCGGCAGCCGCGACGTTCAGGAAGCCGCGGCTGGCGAAGAGCCGCTCGGCAGCCTCCAGGATGCGTTGCTTGCCGGAAGGCGCTTTTTCGGCAGCGTCCTTCCTGCGGCGCTCCGGACGACTGGCGGTATCACTCATGCGCTTGATGATAGGTCGGGCTCCCGGCACGTGCGCCCGAGCGTTCAGGGAAAACCAGCAGTGACCGACCGGCACACCGCCATAAACTGACTGACAGTCAATCAATCAGTCATCGGCGATCGCATCCATGCCAACACTTCCTGCAGCCGACGAAGCCACGGTTCATGACGTCCTGATCGTGGGTGGCGGCCCCTGCGGGCTGGCGGCGGCCATCGCGCTCGGTCGCTGCGGCGTGCGCACCCTGCTGGTCGAGAAGCACGCGTCGACCAGCTTCCATCCGCGCGGCCATGTGGTGAGTGCGCGCACGATGGAGATCTTCAGGGCCTGGGGCGTGGAAGATGCAGTGCGGGCGCGCGGCATACCGCAGGACCGCAACCAGGGCGTGATCTTCGTGCGCTCGGTCGCGGGCGAGACCATCGGTGAGATCCGCACCTACGCGGACCGCCAGCGCAACCGCCTGGCGGAGACCCACGGTCCCAGCGCGAAGACGTCTTGCCCGCAGGACGTGCTCGAGCCCGTGCTGCGGCGCGCGGCCGAAGACCACACCTGCGTCGACCTCATGTTCGGCACCCGGCTGCTGGACCTCGAACAGGACCACGGCTGGGTCAACGCGAGGATCCTGGGGCCCGATGGCCTGTCACGCACCGTGCGGGCGCGCTACGCGATCGCCGCCGACGGTGCCCGCGGCGAGCTTCGGGAGAAGCTCGGCATTCCGCTCGAAGGCGACCAGGGGCTCGGCAATCAGATCGGCATCTACTTCGAGGCCGACCTCTGGCCTTGGGTGGAGAGGCGCCCGAACCTGCTCTGGTGGATCTACAACCGCCAGACCGTGGGCGTGATGATTGCCCTGGATGGCCGCCGCAGGTGGACCTACAACTTCGGCTACGACGCATCTCGCGATGCCCCCGAGCAGTTCACGTCCGAGCGCTGCGAGCGCATCGTGCGCGCAGCGGTCGGTGCAGACGATCTGTCGCTGCGCATCCGCGACGTGCGGGCATGGCGAATGCAGGCACGCATTGCGCGCCGCCTGCGCAGCGGCCGCGTGTTTCTCGCGGGCGACGCGGCCCATCCGCTGCCGCCGACGGGCGGCCAGGGCATGAACACGGCCGTGGGCGATGTGCACAACCTGTGCTGGAAGCTGGCGCTGGTGCTGCAGGGTCGCGCGGAGGAGGCGATCCTGGATTCGTACGAGACCGAGCGCCTCCCCGTCATCCGCTTCAACGTCGAGCAGAGCGTGCGCAATGCCCGTCGCATGGAAAGCGCAGGCCTGGGCGGGATCATGAAGACGCATGAGGACTTCCGCGAGGAGGACATCGCCCGCATGCGCGACGCCATCCCGGGCCAGCGCGAGCATTTCGACTATCACGGCCAGACCTTCGGCTACACCTATCGCTCGCCGCTGGTGCTGGACGAAGGCGGAACCGCCGGGGCGCCGGAGGTCAACACCTATGTGGCGTCGGCAGCGCCGGGCGGCCGCGCGCCGCACTGCTGGCTGCAGCGGGGCAAGGGGGGCATCACCGTGTCGACCGTCGACCTGTTCAAGGATCAGGTCTTCACGCTGCTGGCTGGCCGGCGCGGACAGCGCTGGATGGCGGCATTCATGAAGGCTGCCGTGCAGGCAGGACTGGCTGCGCAGGCCTTCGCCGTCGGGCCGCAGGGCGACCTGATCGATCACGGCGGAGCGTTCCACGACCTCTATGAAATCGGTGCGGAAGGGGCAGTCCTCGTGCGTCCCGACGGCCATGTGGCGTGGCGTGCCCGCGATGCAGGCCAGGACGCGGCCGAAACCATGCGGCAGGTGCTGGACGCGCTCACCGGCCGGGCGATTGCACCGGAACGCCGAACCGAGCCACTCGCCGTCGAAGAGGAGTCCTCATGAGTCAAACCACGAACACGCCTGCCCTGGCGCCCAGCCGCCTTGCGCACATCGCCTTGCGGACCAATCGCCTCACGGAGCTTGTCGACTGGTACTGCAAGGTGCTCGGGGCACACGTCGCTCATGCGTCCGACAAGGTGGCGTTCCTGACCTATGACGACGAGCACCACCGAATCGCGCTGATCGGCCTGGAGGACTACCCGCCGCGGGACGACATGGTCCGGGCCGGCCACTACCACACGGCCTTCGCCTACGACTCGCTGGCCGACCTGCTCGGGACCTATCAACGCCTGCTCGGCCTGGGCATCGTGCCTTACCGCTCCATCAACCACGGGCCTACCGTGTCCTTCTACTACGCCGACCCCGAAGGCAACCAGATCGAGCTCCAGGTCGACAGCTTTCCCGATCCGCAGGCCACCAACGCATGGATGGGCAGCGAGGCCTTCCGCCGCAACCCGATCGGCATCGAGTTCGACCCGGAGGACATGGTGAAGAGGCTGCAGGCCGGCGTGCCGGAGGCCGAACTGCTGCGCCGCCCCGACTCGATGGCCTGAACCGGCCGAATACAAGGAGACACGCATGTCGAACCCCATTGCCAGGCGCCTCTTGGTCGGCGCCATGCTGGCTGCGGCCGCGCTGACTGCAGGGGCCCAGCCCGCGAAGGTCCGCTTGGTCCTGCCGGCCGTATCGATCCTGTTCGCGCCGGTGTACATCGCCCAGGATGCGGGCTACTTCATGGAAGCCGGCGTGGAGACGGACGTGAGCCAGCTCGCCGGCCCTGCGGCGCTGAACGCCCTGATCGGCGGCAGCGCCGACCTCACCAGCATCGCAGGGCTGCTGCAGCTGCGGGCGGCACAGCGCGGCCAGAAGACCCTGGCCATCGCCGGCCTTCAGGAGAATGCAACGACCGAGGTCGTGCTGTCGGCGGAGGCGGCACAGCGCGTGGCCGCGGCGCGCACCCCCGTGGAGCGGGCCCGCGCGCTCAAGGGTCTGACACTCGCCGTGGACGCCGCGAACGGCCTGCCCCACGCCTTCCTGCGCTATGTGGCGCGCCAGGCCGGCATCGACGCGGACCGGGACATCCGGCTGGTCTTCGTCGCACCGCCCGGGATGGATGCCGCGCTCCAGAAGAAGGAGGTGGACGGCTTCGTCTTCTCGAGCCCCTTCACGCTCGAGGCGGTCCGCCGCGGCGCCCAGTTGTGGATCAGCGGTCCGCGCGGCGACTTCCCGGACCTGAACCCCACGACCTACAACGTGCTGGTCGCGCGCGACGGGTACTGCACGAATGCCGCGGCCACCTGCAGGAAGCTGGTGGCGGCGCTGGACCGCAGCCTGGCACTCATCGCGGCCGAGCCCCAGAAGGCATTCGCCCTTCTGGCCAGGCGCTTCGACAAGATGGATCCCGAGCTGTTGAAGCAGGCCTTCGAGAGCTTCCAGCGCAACACACCCGCGCGCTCCATGCCGATGGGCAAGGCCTTCGAGCACACGGTGGCGACCATGTTCGGCCCGCAGGACGACAAGGCCGCGCTGACGGCGCTTGCCAGAACGCTCTACACCGACGAATTCGTCGGTGCCTCCAGGTAGCAGGGCGCCGCAGCCATGGTGCATCGATCCTGGATCGACCGGCTGCTGTTGGGCGCCGCATTGCTGGGCGCGTGGGAAGCCGCGTCCCGGCTGCTCGGCGCCTACTGGATCAGCTCGCCATTGCTGGTCGCGCAGCGGATGGGCTCCATGCTCGAGAACGGCGAGCTCTGGTTCCACGGCCGTTTCACGCTCGCCGAGGCCTTCGGCGGCTTCGTGCTCGGCGCCGTGCCGGGCTGCGTCCTGGCCATGGCGTTGCGGCGCCATCCCTTCCTCCGCGAAGCCGTGCTCGGCGTCGCGGGCATCGGCTACGGCATTCCCAAGACGGCGCTGGTGCCGCTGTTCATCCTGTGGCTGGGCGTGGGGCCGGGCGCCAAGGTGGCGCTGGTGGCCACCGCCATCTTCTTCATCGTCTTCTACAGCACGCTGGATGGGGTTCGGGCGGTCGATGCCAGGCTGCTGCGCACGGTGCGGGTCTTCGGCGCCACGGAGCTGCAGCTGCTGCGACACGTCGTCTGGCCGGCGGTCGTGCCCTACCTCTTCGGCGGACTGCGTGTGGCGGTGCCCTACGCGATCGCGGGCGCCATCGTCGGCGAGATCATCTCGTCCAACCGGGGCCTCGGCTATCTGGCCCAGTACGGCGCGTCGGACTTCGACACCACGCTGGTCTTCGTCGCGCTGGTCACGGTGATGTGCATCGTGCTGGCCCTGAGTGCAGTCCTGGCAAGCCTGCAGGCGCGGTGGCTGCGGTGGCAGAGCGGGCAGCCCACCGGCTCGCGCCCCCTGGGAGCCTGAGCCGTGAAACCTGAAGTACACGCCGTCGCACCCTCCGTGGCCCTGCTGCAGTTGCAGAAACTCGGGGTCTGCTACGACCAAGGCCAGCTTGCGACCGCGCGCTGGATCCTGCGCGACGTCGATCTGACAGTACACGACGGCGAGTTCGTGACCATCATGGGCTCGTCCGGCGCCGGCAAGTCGACGCTGCTGAACGTGGTGGCCCAGACCCTGGCACCCTCGGCCGGCCGCATCGTCTTCGGTGGTCACACGGTCGGCGGCGAGGGCATGCCGCTCCAACCCGGCAGCGGACGGCGGATCGGCTACGTCACGCAGGACGACAACCTGCTGCCGTGGCGCACGGTGTGGGACAACGTCATGTTTCCGCTGACCCTGGCC
Source organism: Xenophilus aerolatus (assembly GCA_030418545.1). Lineage (GTDB taxonomy): Bacteria > Pseudomonadota > Gammaproteobacteria > Burkholderiales > Burkholderiaceae_C > Xenophilus. The sequence goes on from QAIB01000012.1 coordinate 24,440, forward strand.
GGCAAACCGAGCGCATCGGACGTGGAGCGCGCACAACGGCTGGTCGAGCAGGTGGGCCTGACGCAATGGACCGGGCACTACCCGCACCAGCTGTCGGGCGGCATGCGCAAGCGCGCCTCGCTGGCGCGCACGCTGGCCTACGACCCGCCCGTGGTACTGATGGACGAGCCCTTCGGCGCACTCGATGCGGAAACGCGTGCGCAACTGCAGGCGGACCTCCTGGCCCTGTGGGCGTCGGAGCGCAAGACCATCCTCTTCGTCACGCACGACATCAACGAAGCCATCGCGCTGGGCGACCGGGTGGTGGTGCTCTGCGGATCGCCGGGTCGCGTCGCGCTCGAACGGCATCTGGACATCCCGCGGCCGCGCGACCCCGAAACGATCTTCAAGGCGCCCAGCTTCGCCGGGCACTACGACGCCATCCGCGCCTGCCTGCGAAGCGGAGGCCAACCGTGAGCAGGCGCCGAGCTCTGCTGGCGCAGTCGCTGGGCCTGGCCGCTGTCGCGCTGGCATGGCAGCTGGCCAGCCGGTGGCTGGACCCGTACTGGGTGCCGGGCATCGGGCAGGTGGCCGGTCGACTGTGGAGCGAGGCGAAGACCGGACGCCTGCTGGCCGACATGGGGGCCACCACGGCCCTGCTGGTGGCCGGCACGGTGCCGGGCCTGCTCGCGGGCAGCGGCCTGGCCGTCCTGCTGCGCCTCTCGCCACGGATCGATGCGATGGCGCAACCCTTCGTCACGGCCCTGATGAGCATCCCGAAGCTCGGCCTGGTGCCCCTGCTCGTCCTGTGGTTCGGCACCGGCTGGACGCCCAAGCTGCTGCTGGTCGCGCTGACGGTGCTGTTCATCGTCTTCTCGCTCGCCTACGCAGGCCTGGCGACGGTCGACACGCGCCTGCTGATGGCCGCGCGGGTATTCGGTGCCGGGCGGGCCCAGCTGACCCGGCACATCGTCGTGCCCAGCGTGCTGCCCTTCGTCTTCACCGGGCTGCAGGTGGCGCTGCCCTGGGCCTTGAGCGCGGCACTGGTGGGCGAATACCTGGCGGCCAAGGCCGGCATCGGGCACGGCATCGAGGAGGCGCGGCAGCTCGGCGACTCGGTCGGCGTGTACCGGGGCATCGTGCTGGCGACCGTGCTGGTGCTGCTGGCCAGCGCCGTGCTGACAGCGGTGCGCCGCCTGACTCTGCCCATCCATCCTTCAGGAGAAGAAGCATGAAGATCTGCAAGTTCCTGCACCAAGGGCGCCCGCGCTTCGGCGTGCTCGAGGACGCACGGACCGTACGGGCCCTGCGGGGGTCGCCGTTCGAGGGGGACATGACGCCCGGCGACGAGCGCTGGCCGCTCGACAGCCTGGCGCTCATGGTGCCGTCGGTGGAACGGCCGCGCATCTTCGGCATCGGCTTGAACTACCGTGCCCACATCCTCGAGACGGGGCGGTCCCTGCCGCAGATCCCGTCCGTGTTCATGAAGCCTGACACCAGCCTGCTGGCGCCCGGCGGGCGCATCGTCTTTCCGCGCGAAAGCACGGTGGTCCACTACGAGGCGGAACTCGTCGCGGTGATCGGCCGCCGTGCCCGGCATGTCCCACGCGAGCACGCGCTCGACCATGTGCTGGGCTACACCTGCGGCAACGACGTCAGCGAGCGCACGATCCAGCGCCAGGAAATGGCCATGGGCCTGATGACGGTGGGCAAGGCTTTCGACAGCTTCGCACCGGTAGGCCCCTTCATCGAGACCGCCGTCGACCCGTCGGCGCTGCGGCTGCGCGGCCGGCTCAATGGCGAGGTGGTCCAGGACTGCGACACCTCGGACCTGCTCTTCGGCGTGGACGCCCTGGTGGCCTACCTGAGCCAGGCCATCACCCTGCTGCCCGGCGACCTGATCATGACGGGCACGCCGGGCGGCGTGGGCCCGCTGCGGCCCGGCGACGTCTTCGAGGTGGAGATCGATGGCGTCGGCACGCTCACCAACGCCGTGGTCGCCGAGGAGGCATGCGCATGAAGCACACCGCGGACGGCCAGGCGTCGAAGGTGCTCGCGGCCGACGAGGCGCGGTACCAGGCGCTGTACGCGCAGGACACCGCCACGCTCGAGCACATGCTGGCGCCGGACTATGTCCACACCCATGCGAACGGCAAGACGGACGACAGGGCGACGTTCCTCTCGACCATCTCGGCAGGCCGCTACCGCTTCGTCGAGGCTGTCCGCACGGACCAGCGCGTTCGCGCCGTGGGTCCGGCGATCGTCCTGAGCGGGACGACGCGGACCACCCTCGACGTCGGCGGCGAGACGAAGGTGATGCGCAATGCCTTCGTCACCGTCTGGGTCGAATCGGATGCGACGCTGCAGTTGCTCCACTGGCAGGCCACGGCTTTGCCGGCAGCATGAACCGCGCGTCGTCCAGCACATGCACGAGACGGAGGTGAACATGACAAGGAGCGACGGCCGGCGGGCGCTTTTGCTGTCGGCGGCCCTGTGCGCGTGGACCCTGCCCCTCCTCGCGGCGGCGCAGGGACGCTTTCCTTCCCGGCCTGTCAACCTGGTGCTTCCCGCGGCGGCGGGCACGGGGGTCGACATCGTCGCCCGCATCGGCGCCCAGCGGCTGTCGGAGGTGCTGGGCCAGCCCGTCGTCGTGGAGAACGTCGTCGGCGCCAGCGGGGTCATCGGCGTGCAGCGGGCGGCGCGCGCCAAGCCCGACGGATACACGCTGCTTTTCACCTTCAACCAGACGATGACGATGAATCCGCATGTCGTCGCCAACCTGAGCTACGACCCGCTGAAGGACTTCGCGCCGGTCTCGCGCTTCGCCGCGTCGCCATTCGTCTGGATGGTCAACACGCAGGTGCCGGTCACGACCTTTCCGGAATTCGTCGCCTACGCCAAGGCCCACCCCGGAAAGCTGGCCATGGGCGTCACGGGCTTCGCGTCCGCGGCCTACCTGGGCTCGCAGCTGCTGGCCTTGCAGACCGGGGCCGAAACGCTGGCCGTCAACTACGCCAGCAACTTCAGCGCGGACCTGCAGTCGAACGTGGTGCAGGTGTCCATGAGCCCGGCCGCCCAGGTGCCCTCGCTGGTGGCTAGCGGCAAGGTCCGGCCCCTGGCGCAGACGGGGGCGCAGCGCGCGGCCTCCCTGCCCGATCTGCCGACGGTCGGCGAGACCGTCCCAGGCTATGTGATCGATGCGTGGTACGGGGTCTGGGCGCCGGCAGGAACGCCTCGGGACGTGCTCGACAGCCTCACCAGGGCCTGGCAGAAGGTGGCCGACACGCCCGAGGTCAGGAGCCGTCTGGCGGCGGTGTCGGCCGTGCCGGTGGGCAGCACGGCGCAGGCCCTGGACGAACTCACACGCTCGGAGTCCAGGCTGTGGGGCGACGTGGTGAAAGCACGGAAGATCGTGCCCGTGCAATAGCGCGAGCAGCGTCTCCAGGCCGCCGCAGGCCCCAACCGTCGCTCAGTCGACCCGGCGCGGCTTCACCCGCGACGCCGCCTCCTTGGCATGGCGTCGTGCAGTCTCCACGTCGTCGGCGTGTGCCAGCGCCACGCCCATGCGGCGCTTGACGAAGCTCTCGGGCTTGCCGAACAGGCGCAGGTCGGTGCCGGGCACGGCCAGCGCCTCGTCCACCCCGTCGAACACGATGCCGAGCGCGTCCGCGCCGCCATAGATCACGGCGCTGGCGCCCGCGCTCTTGAGCGTCGTGTCCACCGGCAGGCCGAGGATGGCGCGTGCATGCAGCTCGAATTCGCTCTGCCACTGGGTGGCGAGCGTCACCAGGCCGGTGTCGTGCGGGCGCGGGCTCACCTCGCTGAACCACACCTGCTCGCCCTTGACGAAGAGCTCGACGCCGAAGAGGCCCTGGCCGCCGAGGTCGGCCGTCACCTTGCGCGCGATGTCCTGCGCCTTCTCCAGCGCCGCCGGGTGCATGGGGTGCGGCTGCCAGCTCTCGACATAGTCGCCGCTGACCTGGATGTGGCCCACGGGCTGGCAGAACTGGGTCTGGATGCTGCCATCCGCGGCCCGGGCACGCACGGTGAGCAGCGTGATCTCGTAGTCAAAGTCGATGAAGCCCTCGACGATCACGCGGCCATGGCTCACGCGGCCGCCGGCCATGGCGTAGTCCCAGGACTTCTTCACGTCGGCCGGGCCGTCGATCTTGCTCTGGCCCTTGCCGGAGCTGCTCATCACCGGCTTGACGATGCAGGGGTAGCCGATGCCTGCATCGATCGCGGCCTGCAACTCGTCCAGCGAATCGCAGAACTTGTAGGGGCTGGTCGGCAGGCCCAGCGTCTCGGCCGCCAGGCGGCGAATGCCTTCGCGGTCCATGGTCAGGCGCGCGGCGCGCGCGGTGGGGATGACGCGCACCACGCCGGCCGCCTCCAGTTCCTCGAGCAGGGGCGTGGCGATGGCCTCGATCTCGGGCACCACCAGGTCCGGCTTCTCGGCTTCGATCAAAGCCCTGAGCTGCGCCGGATCGCTCATGGTGATGGTGCGCGCATGGTGCGCCACCTGCTGGCCGGGTGCGTTCTCGTAGCGGTCGACAGCGATGGTTTCCACGCCCAGGCGCTGCAGCGCGATCAGCACCTCCTTGCCGAGCTCGCCGGAGCCCAGGAGCATCACACGGGTGGCGTTGGGAGACAGGGGGGTGCCGAGGCGGGTCATGGTGGCGGGCTCGCTGCGTGGAAAAAGAAGGGGGCGGGTGAGGGACGAAAGGCCGATGGTAGCCATGCGCCGGGCGCGTCGAGGGCCGCGGCCGCCTTGGGTACAGTGCGGCGGTGCACCCCCTTCCACCACGGCCGGCATGTTCCGGTCTGCAACAACGCATGCGCGCCACTGCGGCCGTGCTGGCGGCCTTGCTGGTCACGGGATGCGACGGACCCGTCGCCGAGCCCCCGAACGAGGCCTTCGTCGCGGTGCGCGACGCCGCGCCGGAGCACGTGTTCCGGGGCACGCTGGCGGGCCGGCCGGTGCACCTGGTGGCGCACGACTGCGAGGTGTTCCTCGTCCGCGCCGTGCGCGGCACGCAGGTCGACTGGGAGCGCGTGCTGGCGCCGGACCCCTACCCCTTTTTCACCAGTTGCGCTCGCCAGTCGCTCGTCGCCGACGCGGACGGCGGCGTGACGGCGACGCTCGGCCGCATGGCCTTCGGCGCCGGCGGCTGCTGTGCCACGGGCGGCAGCTGGCGTTCGCGCGATGGCGCGACCTGGACGAAGACACGATGAACCCCGACGACCTGCAACGCCTGGTGACCCTGCCGATGCCCTTCGGCAAGCACAAGGGCACCGTCATCGCCGACCTGCCGGGCAACTACCTGGCGTGGTTCGCGCGCGAAGGCTTTCCGAAAGGCGAGATCGGCCGCCTGCTGGCGCTGATGCTGGAGATCGACCACAACGGGCTCAAGCCGCTGCTGGCGCCGCTGCGCCACGGCGGGCCGCCGCGCTGAGCGGCATGCCGGCCATGGCCGCTGCGGTCGCTCACTCGATGGTGGCACCCGAGGCCTGCACGATGCCCTTCCACTTCTGGTAGTCGGTCTTGAGCAGCGTGCCGAACTGCTCGGGCGTCATGGCCTGGTACTCGGCGCCCTGCTCGTGGATGGCGGCCTGCACGTCGGGGCGGGCCAGCAGCTTGTTCACCTCGGCGTTCAGCTTCGCAACCACATCCTTGGGCGTGCCCGCGGGCGCGAAGAGGCCGTACCAGGTGCTGACGTCGAAGTCCTTGCCGTAGCCCAGCTCGGCCACGGTGGGGATGTCGGGCATCGAGCTGCTGCGCTTCGCCGAGGTCACGGCCAGCGGCCGCAGCTTGCCCGACTTGAGCTGGCCGATGGCCGAGGGCAGCGAGGACACCATCAGGTCCACGTTGCCGGCCAGCACGTCCATCATGGCCGCATTGCTGCCCTTGTAGGGCACGTGGCGGATCTTGATGTTGGCGGCGCTCTTGAAGATCTCGCCGGCCAGGTGGATGGTGGTGCCGTTGCCCGGCGAGCCGAAGGTCACGGCATCGGGCTGGGCGCGCGCCGCGTCGACCACGTCCTTGAGCGTCTTGAACTTCGACTCGGCGCGGGTGACGATGACCACCGGCGTGTAAGCCACATGGGCCACTGCCGTGAGGTCCTTGACCGGGTCGTAGCTCAGGTTCTTGTACAGCCAGGGCGCGACGACCATGTTGTCCTTCTGGCCCATCACGATGTCGTAACCGGTGGGCTGCGCACGCGCCGCCTCGGCGATGCCGATGGTGCCGCCGGCACCGCCGCGGTTGTCGGGCACGACGGTCCAGTGGCTGACCTCGGTCAGCTTCGTCGCGATCAGGCGCGACAGGATGTCGGTGCCGCCGCCCGGGGGGAAGGGAACGATCAGCCGGATCGGCTTAGCGGGCCAGGCGGCCTGCGCCAGCACGGGGCCGGCCGTGGCGGCCAGGGCCAGGCCGCCGCCGCTGGCGGCGAGGCGGGCGAGGAGGGAGCGTCGGGTGATGGTCATGGGAGGAATCCGTTTGTCTCGTGGTCGGGTTGGCGAGCGCCGCGCGTGCACGCGCGCGAGGGCCGGAGTGTGCCGCAGCAGCGCGGGTCGGGCCGGTGCCGCTTCGCGATGACCCTGCTGCCGCGCGCCGATGGGCGCACGCGTCAGGCGGGCCGGGCTTCGTTGCTATGAATTCGATAGCTGAATGCCCAAGCGAGGCGGCAGCCTGCGCCCGATTTTGCCGATGTCTTTCGAAGGGCTCTACGCATTAGTCCGTAGCGACCGGTCAGCCGGGCGTCAGGCGCCGGCGACGACGCTCGTCAGTTCCTAGTCAGAGGTGGAGACATATGGCAATCAAGAGCCAGGCAGACTTTTTTTCAGGTGCGATGTTCGTCATCGTGGGTGGCGTGTTCGCCATCGGCGCGACCAACTACAACGTCGGCGACGGTGCCCGCATGGGCCCGGGCTACTTCCCGTTGATGCTGGGCATCCTGCTGGCCCTGCTCGGGGCGGCCATCATCTTCCAGTCGCTGGTGGTAGAGACGACCGACGGCGGCAGGATCGGCCGCTGGGCCTGGAAGCCCCTGGCCTTCGTGCTCGGGGCCAACCTGGCCTTCGGCGTGCTGCTCGGGGGGCTGCCCAGCATCGGGCTGCCGGCGATGGGGCTGATCATCGCGATCTTCGCGCTGACCTTCATCGCCAGCCTGGCGGGCACCCAGTTCCGCTTCAAGGACACGCTGATCCTGGCCATCGTGCTGGCCGCGGGCAGCTACGTCGCCTTCATCCTGGCGCTCAAGCTCCAGATCCAGGTCTGGCCGACCTTCATTTCGGGTTGAGCGAGGACGAGCGACCATGGACTTCAATCTTTTCGCCAACCTGGCCACGGGCTTCGGCGTCGCGGTCACCTGGACCAACCTGCTGTACTGCCTGATCGGCTGCATCCTGGGCACGCTGATCGGCGTGCTGCCGGGCATCGGCCCCGTCGCGACCATCGCGATGCTGCTGCCCGCGACCTACGCGTTGCCGCCGGTGTCGGCGCTGATCATGCTGGCCGGCATCTACTACGGCGCGCAGTACGGTGGGTCGACCACCGCCATCCTGGTCAACCTGCCGGGCGAGTCGTCCTCGGTGGTGACGTGCATCGACGGCTACCAGATGGCGCGGCAGGGGCGAGCGGGTCCGGCGCTCGCGGCGGCCGGCCTCGGTTCTTTCTTCGCCGGCTGCGTGGGCACCATCATCCTGGCCGCCTTCGCGCCGCCGCTCACCGAACTGGCCTTCAAGTTCGGCCCGGCCGAGTACTTCAGCCTGATGGTGCTGGGCCTGATCGGCGCGGTGGTGCTGGCCTCGGGTTCGCTGCTCAAGGCGATCGCGATGGTGGTGCTGGGCCTGCTGCTCGGCCTGGTGGGCACCGACGTGAACTCGGGGGTGGCGCGTTTCTCCTTCGATATCCCCGAACTGACCGACGGCATCGGCTTCATCGTGATCTCGATGGGCGTCTTCGGCTACGGCGAGATCATCGGCAACCTGTCGCAGCCGGACGAGGACCGCGAGGTCTTCACCAGCAAGGTGACGGGCCTGTGGCCCACCGGCGACGACTTCAAGAAGATGGCGCCGGCCGTGCTGCGCGGCACGACGCTGGGCTCGGCCCTGGGCATCCTGCCCGGCGGCGGTGCGCTGCTGGCCTCCTTCGCGTCCTACGCGCTGGAGAAGAAGCTCAAGATGAGCCCGAACGAAGTCGCCTTCGGCCGCGGCAACATCCGCGGTGTGGCGGGCCCCGAGTCGGCCAACAACGCCGGCGCCCAGACCTCCTTCATCCCGCTGCTGACGCTGGGCATCCCGCCCAACCCGGTGATGGCGCTGATGGTCGGTGCGATGACCATCCACAACATCCAGCCCGGCCCGCAGGTGATGACCAGCAACCCCGAGCTGTTCTGGGGCCTGATCGCCTCGATGTGGCTGGGCAACCTGATGCTGATCGTGCTGAACCTGCCGCTGATCGGCATGTGGATCAAGCTGCTGAAGGTGCCTTACCGCCTGCTGTTCCCGGCCATCGTGCTGTTCTGCGCGATCGGCGTGTACTCGACCAACAACAACACCTTTGACGTGTGGATGGTCGCGATCTTCGGCTTCATCGGCTACGTGTTCATCAAGCTGCGGGTGGAACCGGCGCCGCTGCTGCTGGGCTTCATCCTGGGGCCGATGATGGAAGAGAACCTGCGCCGCGCCCTGCTGCTCTCGCGCGGCAGCTGGAGCGTGCTGGTCACGCGGCCGATCTCGGCCGGCCTGCTGGTCGCTGCGCTGGCGCTGCTGGTGATCGTGCTGCTGCCGTCGGTGAAGTCCAAGCGCGAAGAGGCTTTCGTCGAAGAGTGACGTTGGGGGCCCTGGGGCCCGCCTGTTCGTCGCGTGGGGCCCGTCTGGGGCCCTTTTCTTTGTCTTGCGCGTTCGGGGTCGCTGCTGGGGCGATGGGCCGGCCCTGGTGCCGGTGAGGGCGCGCCGGCGCTTCGGTGGGGTGGTCGGCTTCGCCGACTGCCCTGCGGTGCTCGCGCGAACGGGCCGCGGCAGAACTCGCTTCGTTCACTGCGTTCACTGCGCTCGGACAGCTGCCGCGAGTCAGATCACGAAGCGGGCCTGTCCTTCGGCAGGCCCGCAGCCCGCCCGCGCTGCGCTCCTCGGCACCCCACAGGCGCGCCGACACGCCCTCACCGGCACCAGGGCCTGCGTTAGGGGTTGTTCTCCACCACGGCTGCTTCCACGCGTCGGCGCCGGGCCGAGGGTGCGAGGGCGATTTCGGGGCCGGCGAGGCGCGCAGGGCGGGCGGGCTGCAGGCCTGCCGAAGGACAGGCCTGCTCGTAAACTGACTCGCGGCAGCTGTTTGAGCGTAGCGCGAAGCGCGTAGCGAGTTCTGCCGCGGCCCGCCTGCCCGAGCACCGCAGCGGAGCCGGCCCGCTGGGCCGGCCGGCCCCGTATGAGCCCGCGCGCCCTGGGCCCGGCGCCGGCGCGCGCCCCAGCCGATACCAACACGGCGGACGATCCAATGCCCGCCTCAAACCAGCCGCGCCGGCCTCACTGCGCCACGTAGTCCGACACCACCTTCCACTTCCCATCCACGATCTGCGACAGCCGCGACGCGTTGTTGCCCAGCCGCTGGCTTGCGGTGAAGGTCATCTTGGGCGAGCCGAACATGTCGGGCGGGAAGGTGCTGGCGTCCATGACCTTGATGAAGGAGTCGGTGCTCAGGTTGGCACCGGCCTTCTGCGCCACCTGCGCGAAGGTGTCGATGATCATGTAGCCGTAGACCGAGAACACCGTCGGGTCCTCGTTGAACTTGGTCTTGTACTTGTTGGCCCAGAAGCGGATCTTCGGATCGGCCTCGTCGGTGTAGGGGTTCTGCACCGTCATGGTGGCGTACATGCCATCCATGGCCTTGCCGCCGAGCTTGTGGATGAGGTCGGTGTAGGCCGCGCTGGAACCGAGGAAGGTCGGGTTGAAGCCCGTCTTGCGCGACTCGCCGATGGTGCCGATGGTCTCGCGGATGATGGTGCCCAGCACCACCAGGTCGCAGCCGGCCGCCTTCATCTTCGCGACCTGCGAGCTGAAGTCGGTCGCGCCGCGCTTGAACGAGGTCTTCTCCGCGAGCTCCATGCCCACCGTTTTCAGGCCCGCCTCGGCGCCGCGCTGCACCTCGAGCCCGAACTCGTCGTCCTGGTAGATGGTGCAGACCTTCTTGGCGCCCTTGTCCTTCACCATCTTGGGCAGCGCCATGCGGATCTGGTCGTAGTAGGTGGCCGCGAACGAGTACTTGAGCCGGTTCAGCGGCTCGTACATCTCCCGCGCTGCGGTGATCGGCAGGAAGTTGATGACGTTCTTGTCGAACTGCACCGGCATCGCCGCCATGTTCTGCGCCGTACCGATGTGGCCGGCCATGATGAAGATCTTGTCCTGGTTGACCAGCTTCTGCGCCGCCAGCACGGCCTTCTTCGGGTCGTAGCCCGAATCCTCCACGTACAGCTTGAGCTTGCGGCCGTTGATGCCGCCCTGCTCGTTGATCTCGTCCACGCGCAGCTGCATGCCGTTGCGCGACTGCTTGCCGAAGCCCGCGAGCGGGCCCGACAGGTCCTGGATGGTGCCGATGCGGATCTCGTCCTTGCTCACGCCCTGCTGGGCGTGCGCGAAGGAGGCCCCCAGCGCCAGGACGGCGATGGCCAGGGTGGCGGGGCGGAAGGTCTTCATGGTGGCTGTCTCCTGTCGTTGATGGGAACCGCTAGGCGCGATACATGGCTTCGATCTGCGGCGCGTACTTGGCCTGCACCAGCTTGCGCTTGAGCTTCATCGTCGGCGTGAGCTCCTCGTCCTCGGCCGACAGCTGCGTGTCGAGCAAGAAGAACTTCTTGATCTGCTCGACCCGCGCGAACTTCGCGTTCACCCGATCGATCTCGCCCTGGATCAGGTCCTGCACCTCCTGCGCGCGCGTGAGGCTGGCGTAGTTGCTGAAGGGCACGTCGTGGTCCTGCGCAAACTTCTCCACGTTCTCCTGGTCGATCATGATGATCACCGTCAGGTAGGGCTTCGCATCGCCGATGACCACCGCATCGGTCACGTAGGGGCTGAACTTGAGTTCGTTCTCCCACTCGCTCGGCGTGATGTTCTTGCCGCCCGCCGTGATGATGATGTCCTTCATTCGGTCGGTGATGCGGAAATACCCGTCCTCCTCCATCTGCCCGACGTCGCCCGTGTGCAGCCAGCCCTCGGCGTCGATGGTCTCCGCCGTCTTTTCGGGCTGGTTGAGGTAGCCCATGAAGACGTTGGGGCCGCGCACCAGGATCTCGCCCGTGGCGGGATCGATGCGCACCTCGTTGTAGCCCGCGGCGGGCCCGATCGAACCCGGCTTGATGCGCGCCGCCGGCACGCCGGTGGACGCGCCGCAGCTCTCGGTCATGCCCCACACCTCCAGCATGGGCACGCCCAGCGAGAGGTACCACTTGACCAGCTCGGGCGAGATCGGCGCCGCCCCCGTGACGAGAAAGCGCGCGCGGTGGATGCCGATGAGCTTGCGCACGTTGTCCAGCACCAGCCAGCGCGCGAGCCGGAAGCGGAGCTTCAGCCCGGCGTCGACCGCTTCGCCCGCCAGCACCTTGTCGGCGATCTGCCGGCCCACGCCGATGGCCCAGGCGTAGGCGGCCTGCTGCACGCTGCTGGCCTCCTTCAGCGCGATCATCACGCCGGAGTAGAACTTCTCCCACACCCGCGGCACGGCGGTGAAGACGGTCGGCGCAATCTCCCGCACGTTCTCGGGCACCGTCTCGGGGTTCTCGACGAAGTTGAGCACCGAGCCCGTGTACATCGCGAAGTACTCGCCGCCCATGCGCTCGGCCACGTGGCACAGGGGCAGGAAGCACATGCGCTCGTCGCGCTCGTCCTGCGCCACCAGCGTGTTGTAGCCCCGCATGGTGTAGACCAGTCCATGGTGCGAGTGCATCGCGCCCTTGGGCTTGCCGGTGGTGCCCGAGGTGTAGATCAGGATGGCCAGGTCCTCCGGCCGGCAGCCGGCGACGCGCTCGCGCACGGCTTGCGGATGCGACTGCAGGTGCTCGCGGCCGAGGGCGCGCAGGGCATCCAGGCTGATGACGCCCGGGTCGTCGAGCTCACGCAGGCCCTCCATGTCGAACACGACGATCTTGCGCAGCAGCGGCAGGCGATCGCGCACCTCCAGCGCCTTGTCGAGCTGCTCGTCGTCTTCCACGAAAAGCAGTGTGGTGCGCGAGTCCTCGCACAGGTAGTGCACCTGCGAGGCCGCATCGGTCGGGTAGATGCCGTTGGCCACGCCGTTGCAGCTGAGCACCGCGAGGTCGCACAGCACCCATTCGACGACGGTGTTCGACAGGATGGAGGCACATTCGCCGCGCGCGAAGCCCAGCACCAGCAGGCCGGCGGCGATCTCCCGCACCGCTTCGGCCGTCTGGCGCCAGCTCCAGCTGCGCCAGATGCCCAGTTCCTTCTGGCGCATCCACACGGCGTCGCCGCGCAGATCCACGGCGTTCCAGAACACGGCGGGAATGGTGTCGCCCGGCACGGCGATGTCGGTGCGCGGCTGCAGGTGGCCAAGGTCCCAGAGCCCGGCCGGTGCGCGGAGGGAGGAAGGGGCTGCGCTCATCGCCAGGTCTTCTTTTTCTTCCAGCGGCGTTCGCCGCGCACACCGTCGTCCTGCAGGCCGAGGTAGAACTCCTTGATGTCGTCCTTCTCGCGCAGGCGCTCGCAGCTGTCTTCCATGACGATGCGCCCGTTCTCGAGCACGTAGCCGTAATCGGCCGCATTGAGGGCCATGTTGGCGTTCTGTTCCACCAGCAGGATGGTGGTGCCGCGCTCGCGGTTGATGCGCACGACGATCTCGAAGATCTCCTTGGTGAGCTTGGGCGAGAGGCCCAGCGAGGGCTCGTCGAGCAGGATGAGCTGCGGCGCGGCCATGATGGCGCGCGAGATGGCCAGCATCTGCTGCTGTCCGCCCGAGAGCAGGCCCGCGTCCTGCGCGGCGCGCTCGCGCAGGATGGGGAAGTAGCCGAACACGGTCTCGATGTCACATGCGACGCCGTCGCGGTCGCGGCGCGTGTAGGCGCCCATGAGCAGGTTGTCCTTCACCGACAGCAGCGGGAACACCTCGCGCCCCTCGGGCACGTGCGACAGGCCCTGCTGCACGATGAAGGCCGGGTCCTTGGCGGTGATGTCCTGGCCCTTGAAGTGGATCGACCCCTTGCGCGGGTCGATGATGCCGGAGATGGTCTTGAGGATCGTCGTCTTGCCCGCGCCGTTGCTGCCCAGCACGGTGGCGATCTCCCCCTGACGCACCTTCAGGCTCACGCCGCGGATCGCCTTGATGGGGCCGTAGGCGCTCTCGACGTTGAGGAGTTGGAGGACTTCGGTGGTCATGCTTGGGCGCCTTCCGACAAGTCGCCCGACGGGTGCGCCAGCGCTGGGAGGCCGGACGATGGGGAGTCGGCATGCGACCGGGCGCGCCGATGGCGAGGGGCAGGCGCCGGCTCGCTCAGACGCCGCGGGTCGCTGCGCGACTCCCCTGCGCTGCTCGCGACAGGCGGGGTCCGCGCAAACTCGCTTCGCTCAAACATGCGCGGCCCTCTTCCCGCCTGCCGCTGCGCTGCTCGGCCGCGCCGATTCGCGATCCGGCGCCCGCCCCTCGCCATCGTGGAAGCCGGGTGCCGCATCCCCTCGCTTTCACGCCGTGCATTCCGAGGACGTGGTTCGACCGCAGGCGGAGCCCGGTGCGCGGTGCGGGCTGGGCACGCCCCTGTGCGTCGCCGAGAAGCGCAGGGCGGGGCGAGGCACGCCTGCCGAAGGACAGGCGTGCTTCGTGCACTGACTCGTCGCAGCTGTCTGAGCGGAGTGAACGCAGTGAACGCAGCGAGTTCTGCGACGCGAGCCCCGCCCGAGCATCGCAGGGAAGCCCCCGAAGGGGGCCGACGCACCGGGGCGAGCCCAGCCCGCACCGCGTACCGGGCGGTCCTTCCGACGTTCGGCGGCAAGCCCGTTCTCATGCCACCCTCCGCAAACTGCTCACGTCCTCGATCGTCCCCAGGTACGCCTCGACCACCTTCGGGTCCGACTGCACCTCGCGCGACGATCCCATCGCCAGCACCTCGCCCTGGTTCATCGCCAGCACCCGATCCGACACCTTGGACACCAGCGTCATGTCGTGCTCCACCATCAGCACCGAAATGCCCAGCTCGTGCTGGATGTCCTGGATCCAGAAGGCCATGTCGGCCGTCTCCTCCACGTTCAGGCCCGACGACGGCTCGTCCAGCAACAGCAGCTTGGGCTCGGTACACAGCGCCCGAGCCAGCTCCACCACCTTGCGCACGCCATACGGCAAGCCTGCCACCAGCGAGTCGCGGTGGTGCTGCAGGTCCAACAAATCGATCACCTGCTCCGCCTTCTCGCGCGCGGCGATCTCGGCACGCCGCGTGGCGGCGGTGAAGAACAGTTCGCTGAAGAAGCCCGTCGCACGGTGCGTGTGGCGACCGATCAGCAGGTTGTGCAGCACCGTCGCGTGCTCGAACAGCTCGATGTTCTGGAAGGTGCGTGCGATGCCCAGCGCGGCGATGGCGTGCGGCGGCTGATCGGTGAGCCGCAGCGGCGCCTCCCCGCCATGCCAGGTGATCTGCCCCGTGGTCGGCTGGTAGATGCGGCTGATCAGGTTGAACACCGTCGTCTTGCCCGCGCCGTTGGGCCCGATCAGCGTGAACACCTCGCCGCGCCGCACGTCGAAGCTCACCTTGTTCACGGCCAGCACCCCCCCGAAGCGCACGCTCAGGTCCTGGGCCGAGAGGAGCACGTCGTGGTTCATGAGACGTCCTGGTGCGGGAGCGGGCAGCCGTACGCGATAAGCGCAAAAGTCGCGCGAAGAGCGCGAAAGAAATACCGACTGGATACTTTTTTCGCGTTCTTTCGCGACCTTCGCGAAACCTTCGCGCCGTTCGCGTACGGATGTCCGCTTTTCATCTGAGCCGATCCGACTTGGTGAACGACTTCTGCCGCTTGAACATGCCCCGGCGGTAGAACGGAAACAGCTGCAGGTAGGTGCGGACCTTGAGCCAGCGGCCGTACAACCCCATCGGCTCGAAGAGGACAAAAGCGATCAGCACCAGCCCGTACACCAGCCCCTGCAGCCCCGGCGCCTGGCCGATGGCGGCGGGCAGGAAGTCCTTGCTCATGGCGATCAGCTGCGGCATCGAGATCAGGAAGATCGCGCCGAGGAACACGCCGTGCACCGAGCCGAGGCCGCCGATCACCACCAGCAGCAGCAGGTCGATCGACTGCAGGATGCTGAACTGGTCGGGCGAGAGAAAGCTGATCTTGTGCGCATACAGCGCGCCGCCGAGGCCCGCCAGCGCCGCCGAGATCGCGAACGACAGCGTCTTGTAGCGCGCCAGGTGGATGCCCATGCTCTGCGCCGAGATCTCCGAATCGCGAATGGCGACGAAGGCGCGGCCTGTGGGCGCACGCAGCAGGTTGAGCACGCCCAGCGTGCACAGCACCGTCGTGACCAGGCACACGAAGTAGAAGGCCTCGCCGCTGCCGAAGTCCAGCCCGAAGAGCCTGGGCGACTTCACGTGCAGCCCGGCATTGCCGCCGGTGACGCTCTCCCAGCGCGCGAACACCTCTTCCACGATGAAGCCGAAGGCCAGCGTGGCGATGCCCAGGTAGATGCCCTTGACGCGCAGCGCCGGCATGGCGACCACCACGCCCACCGCCGCCGACAGCAGGGCCGCCGCCACCATCGCCACCGGAAAGGGAACGCCCAGGTTGGTCAACACCCCCTGCGCGTAGGCGCCCGTGCCCAGGAAGGCCGCATGGCCGATGGAGAACTGGCCCGTGAAGCCCGCCAGCAGCATCAGCCCCAGGCCGACCACCGAGTAGATCAGCACGAAGTTCAGCTGCGCGAGCCAGTACTCGTCGAGCAGCCAGGGCGCGGCCAGCAGCACCACGCCGAGCATCGCGTACCAGAAGCGGTGGCCACCGTGCTTGGCGAGCGCGATGTCCTGCGCGTAGCTGGTCTTGAAGATGTAGCGCATGGAAGTCGGTCAGAAAAGCGGACTGCCGAACGCGAAGGACGCAGAAGTTGCGAGAAGGTCGCGAAAAAGACGAAGAGCTTTTCGAATGAACTCTTTCGCGCTTTTCGCGTGACTTTCGCGTCCTTCGCGTACGGATGTCCTTCGCATGCTCACACCTTCTTGCGCAGCTTCTCGCCGAACAGCCCGTTCGGCTTGAGCATCAGCATCGCCAGCACCACGATGTAGGGCGCCGTGTCCTTGAAGCCATCGGGCAGGTAGAAGCCGGCGAAGGACTCCACCACGCCGATCACCAGCCCGCCGACGATGGCGCCCGGCAGGCTGCCGAAGCCGCCGACCACGGCGGCCGGGAAGGCCTTGAGCCCGATGAGCCCCATGTTGGCGTGCACGAAGGTGATCGGCGCCAGCAGCATGCCGGCCACCGTCGCCACCGCGGCGGCCAGTCCCCACACCAGCCCGTTGAGCCGCTTGACCGGAATGCCCATGTAGTAGGCCGCCAGCTGGTTCTGCGAGCTGGCCTGCATCGCGATGCCCAGCTTGCTGTAGCGGAACATCGCGAACAGCAGCACGCACAGCACCGCGGTGGCGCCGATCACCACGGCCTGCTCGACATTCACCACCAGGCCGCCGAGCTTCCAGACCTGGTCCTTGTAGGGCACGGGCAGCGTGTGCGTCTCGGTGCCGATGCCGGGCACCATGGTGATCAGCCCGCGCAGCACATAGCCGATGCCGATGGTGAGCATCACGATCGAGAACTGCGGCTGTCCGAGGATGGGCCGGATCACCGCCAGCTCGACCAGCATGCCGAAGGCCGCCATCGCCACCACCGCCAGGATCGCCGCCAGCCAGAAGGGCAGGCCGAAGAGCGTCATGCCCGCGAAGGCCGTGAAGGCGCCCAGCATCATCAGGTCGCCCTGCGCGAAGCTCACCGTCTCGGTGGCCTTGTAGATCAGCACGAAGCCCAGCGCGATCAGGCCGTAGATGCAGCCTTGCGCGATGCCCGAGAGGAGGAGCTGGAGGACTTGCACGGCAGCCGGCCCTCCACTCAGGATTTCAAGCCAAATCGGCCTGCAGCGCCCGTGGGCCGGGCGCAGACAGCTATCAATTGCATAGCACCCCACCCGCCGCGTCGTGCAGCGCGAGGCGCCGCGAGCCGGCCACGATGTCGCTGGGCCGAAGGCCGTAGATCTGCCGGATCGAGTGGCTGAAGTGGGTGGAGTCGGGGTACCCCGCGTCGAGGGCGATGTCGGTGAGGCTGGCCGACTCGCGCACGTAGCGCAGCAGGCTGCGCGCACGCTTCCAGGCGCGGAAGGCCCGGTAGGTCATGCCGGTCTGCGCCTTGAACAGATGCAGGAAGCGCGAGAAGGACAGGTGCACGTCCTCGGCGCACTGCTCGGCCGAGCGGGCCGCGGCCGGATCGGCGTTCACGCGCTCGACGATGTGGCGGATGCGGGCGTCCAGGGGCCGCGGCGCCAGCGCCTGGCCGAAGAACAGGTGGTCGAAATCGATGCCGTCGAAGCACTCGCGGCCCGACGCATGCAGCAGGTGCGCATGGGCCGCGCGCACGCGGCGCACGAAGCGCGCATCGTCCACCGGTCCGCAGTGGCGCAGCACGGCGGGCAGCACGTCGGGCTCGGCCGAGTCGGCCTCGACCAGCAGGTTGAGGATCAGCGGCTCGGCGCTCTCCACCCGGTGCGGCACCTGCGGCGGCACGACGAACAGCTCGCCCGACTGCCACGCGCCCCCGCCGATGCGGATGCGGTTGGGCAGGCCCCGCGGCGACACGTAGATGCCGTAGCCGCCGAAGTTGCGCTCGCTCGCCGCGCCCAGCAGCCCGGCGTAGAACACACGCGTCGGCGTCAGCCACATCAGGCGCTCGCCGCCATCGGCGTGCACCACCCTGGTCGTCTGCATGCTGCTCGGTCTCCTTGGCTTCTTCTCAAGACACTCAAGACATTCGGCCCACCGCACCCCGCGCCGTCACGCCCGCGCAGTCCGGCGGATCGTATCGACGGGCCTCGCGGCGTGGGGCGTCGGCGCGCCGGTGCTTTCCCTAGGATCGGCCGGGCCGCCGGCTTCGGGGGCGCCGCGATTGTTCAAGCGCAGGCTTTGCACGGCGTCGTCGAAATGGACGATTTTTTGGCGGGCCCGCGACGCCGCATGCGCCTCAGCCTCGCGCCGGTGCCGCCAGTGCACGGCGCAGTTCGGCGGCACACAGCGCCACCGCCGTGTGCGCCTCGTCGAGCACGCGGCCCATGGTGATGAAGCCGTGGATCTGGCGCTCGAAGCAGACATAACTCACCCGCGTGCCGTCGGCACTGAGCGCGCGCGCATAGTCCAGCCCTTCGTCCCGCAACGGATCGTAGCCGGCCGTGATCACCAGTGCGGGCGGCAGGCCGGCGTGGCTCGCGGCCAGCAGCGGCGAGGCGCGCCAGTCCAGGTCGTGCCTGGCGTCGTCGATGTAATGGTCGTGGAAGTAGGTGATGGTGTCGGCCGTCAGCACGTAGCCCTGGCCGTTGCTGGTGTGCGAGGCGTGGCCGCGCCGCATGTCGGTGCCGGGGTAGATGAGCAGCTGGAAGGCGATGGGCAAGGGGCCCCGGCCGTCGGCGTCGTCGCGCGCGGCGATCGACACCACGGCCGCCAGGTTGCCGCCTGCGCTGTCGCCGCCCACCGCCAGTCGCGCCGGGTCGATGCGCAGGTCCTTCGCCTGCGACGCGACCCAGCGTGTGGCTGCCAGCACGTCGTTCACGGCGCCGGGAAAGCGCACCTCGGGGCCCATGCGGTAGTCGACCGCCACCACGGCGCAGCCGGCGGCGTTGCACAACTCGCGGCACAGCACGTCGTGCGTGTCCAGGTCGCCGATGACCCAGCCGCCGCCGTGGTAGTACACCAGCACGGGCAGCACGGCGTCGGGCGCGGTGCCGAGCGGGCGGTAGGCGCGCAGCGGGATGTCGCCCAGCGGCCCCGGCGCGCGCAGCTCGCGCACCTCGCCGACCTCGGGCGCATCGGGCTGCGTGAAGCCCCGCCGCTCGCGGTAGAAGGCGCGGGCCTCGACGGGCGCAAGCGTGTGGGTGGGCGGCAGGCCGCGCGATTCGATGAGGTCGATCAGGGCTCGGGCTTGGGGGTGCAGCATGGCGTTGCGTCAAGGGTTGGGCAGGGCCGGCATCTTGCGCCGGCTGCACCGCCGCGGTGGGTGCGGGCGTGCCGGGCGCTGCAGCTTACGCAGCGCCCACCGCAGCCGCTTGCGCCAACTGGCTGCCCGGCGACCGGGCCGTCGCTATGTTTTCCATAGCTGCCGGCGCAGGCGGACCGGGCGCTGCCTGCCGATTCGATTCGGGGATTTGTCCCCTGTGTGACTGCGTGGCAGGCGATCGCTGCAAAGACTGCGCGTGCATACCCACAACACCGGAGACAGTCCTCATGCCCCTCTCGATTCGCCGCCGCACGGCCGCGTTCGCGCTTGCCGTTCCTGCCCTCTTCGCCGCACTCGCCGGCTGCAGCACGGCGCCGCCGTCGCGGCCCGCCGCCTGGTCCGCGCCCGAGGCCCTGGTGCAGCCGTCCGCCTTCGCCGGCGTGCACGGCCTGGCGGTGGACCGACAAGGTCGCCTGCTGGCGGGCTCGGTCGTCGGCAACAGCATGTGGGAGGTCGACCGCCGCACCGGCCAGGCGCGCGTGTTCATCCCCGCCCCCGAGGGTCAGGCCGACGACATCGCCGTGGGCCCGCGCGGCGAGCTGGCCTGGACCAACTACCTCATGGGCATGCTGCGCTACCGCGACAGCGACACGGCACCGATGCGCGTGCTGGCCAAGGACCTGCCCGGCCTGAACTCGGTGGACTTCGATCGCCGCAACGGCAAGCTCTACGCCTCGCAGGTCTTCCTGGGCGACGCGCTGTGGGAGATCGACCGCAACGGCCAGCAGCCGCCGCGGCTGATCAAGAAGGACATGGGCGGCTTCAACGGCTTCGAGGTCGGCCCCGACGGCTGGCTGTACGGGCCGCTCTGGTTCAAGGGCCAGGTGGTGAAGATCAACCCGGCCAACGGCGACATGACGGTGATCGCCGGCGGCTTCCAGATCCCCGCGGCCGCCAACCTCGACGGCAAGGGCAACCTCTGGGTGGTCGACACCCGCACGGGCGAGCTGGTGCGCGTGGACCTCGCCACGGGCCGCAAGACCGTCGCCAAGCAGCTCACGCCCTCGCTGGACAACCTCGCGATCGCGCCCGACGGCACGATCTACGTGTCGAACATGGCCAACAACGCCGTCGACGCCTTCAATCCCGCCACCGGCGAGCTGCGGCGCCTCACCGGCGGCGCCGTTGCCGTGCCGGCGGGCATGAAGGCCGAAGGCGACAGGCTCTGGGTGGCCGACGTCTTCGGGTTTCGCGAGGTCGACCTGAAGAACGGCGCGGTGAGCGACATCTTCCGCATGCAGCGCGAGCCGGAGCTGGAGTACCCCTTCGCGGTCGGGCTGTCGAAGACCCGCTTCGCGCTCTCGTCGTGGTTCACCGGCACGGTGCAGCTGGTGGACCGTGCCACGCGCAAGACCACCGCGGTGATCCACGGCCTGAAGGCGCCCTACGACGCCATTCCGCTGGAGGACGGCAGCGTGCTCGTGGCCGAGATCGGCACCGGCAGCATCACCCGCGCCAGTGGCGACAAGTACGCCACCCGGCAGGTGCTGGCCAGCGGCATCCAGGGGCCGGTGCAGATGGTGCTGGGCGCCGACGGCGCCGTGTACGTCACCGAGGCGGCCGGCCGGCTGCTGCGCGTGCCGCTGGCGGGGGCCGCGGGGGGTGCACCGGTGGCCGTGGCGCAGGGCCTGGCGATGCCCGAGGGCCTGGCGCAGACGCCCTGGGGCAGCTTCATCGTGGCGGAGTCGGCGGCCCGGCGGCTGGTGGAGATCGACCCCGCCGACGGCAGCAAGCGCACCGTGGCCGAGAACCTGCCCATCGGCCTGGCCGCAGGCCCCGGCTTGCCGCCGCCCTACGTGCCCACCGGCGTGGCCGTCGGGGCCGACGGCAGCGTGTACGTGTCGGCCGACCTGAACAACGCGATCTACCGCATCCGGCCCGCGCGCTGAATTGTTGACCTGGCGACGGTCCGCTGCGAGGCGGGCCGTTAGCATCGCTCCATCGCAGCATTTCCACTGTTCGAAGGAGCATTTCAATGGACATCCAGACCGTCGGCATCATCGGCGCCGGCACCATGGGCAACGGCATCGCGCAGGCCTGCGCCGTCTCGGGCATCCGCGTGGTGATGGTCGACATCGCGCAGGCGGCCGTCGACAAGGGCATCGCCACCATCTCGGGCAGCCTCGACCGCCTGATCAAGAAGGAGAAGCTCACCGAGGCCCAGAAGGCCGATGCGCTGAAGCTGATCCAGGGCTCGACGAACTACGAGGACCTGAAGGCCGCGCAGCTCGTCATCGAGGCCGCGACCGAGA
The DNA here is from genome assembly GCA_030418545.1 of Xenophilus aerolatus. Lineage (GTDB taxonomy): Bacteria > Pseudomonadota > Gammaproteobacteria > Burkholderiales > Burkholderiaceae_C > Xenophilus. The sequence continues at coordinate 45,907 of QAIB01000012.1, forward strand.
ACCACGGCCTGAAGACCAGGATCCTGCAGCAGGTCGATGCGATGCTGGCGCCCGAGGTGATCATCGCGTCGAACACCTCGTCGATCTCCATCACGCAACTGGCCGCCGACACCAAGCGCCCCGACCGCTTCATCGGCATGCACTTCTTCAACCCGGTGCCGATGATGGCGCTGGTGGAGCTGATCCGCGGATACCTCACCAGCGACTCCACGCACGATGCCGTGAAGGCGCTGGCGCTCAAGCTGGGCAAGTCGCCCATCACGGTGAAGAACGCGCCGGGCTTCGTGGTCAACCGCATCCTGGTGCCGATGATCAACGAGGCCTTCTTCGTGCTGGCCGAGGGCCTGGCCACGGCCGAGGACATCGACGCCGGCATGAAGCTGGGCTGCAACCAGCCGATCGGCCCGCTGGCGCTGGCCGACATGATCGGGCTGGACGTCTGCCTGGCGGTGATGGAGGTGTACCTGGAGGAATTCGGCGACTCCAAGTACCGCCCCTGCCCGCTGCTCAAGGAGATGGTGGCCGCCGGCCAGCTCGGCCGCAAGACCGGCCGGGGCGTGTACACCTACTGACCGGCCCTGCGGGAGGCGGCACGCTCAGCGGCTGCCTTCCCCCGCCGCATTCGCGGTGCCGGCGAGCGCCGCATGCGCGGCGTTTTCGCGCGCGATGGCGGCATCGAAGTTCGCCAGCCCGACCTCGTGGAAGACGCGCTTGAACTGGCGCGCGACCTCCGGCGCCAGCGCCGCCAGCTGCCGCGCCATCTGCATCGATGCGTCGTCCAGCTCCTCGGGCGGCACCACGCGCCAGACCAGCCCCCAGGCCCGCGCCTCCTCGGCGCCGAAGGCCTCGCCCAGCATCACCAGGGCCTTCGCGCGCGCCACACCTGCACAGGCGGCCAGCGTGGCGCTGAGTCCGCCGGTCACGAACACGCCAAGCGAGGCCTCGGGCAGCCGGAAGCGCGCATTGCTCGCCGCGATGACGATGTCGGCGTCGAGCATCCACTCCAGCCCGGCCCCCAGCGTCCAGCCATGGACGGCGAAGAGCACCGGCTTGTCCAGGTGCACCAGGGCGGACGCCACCGCCTGCACCAGTTCCAGGTCGCGGTCGGTGGGCGGCGCGCCCACGTCCCGGCCGGCGCAGAAGGCCCGCCCCTCGCCGCGCACCCGCACGGCCCGCACCGCGTCGTCGCGCCCGGCCGCTTCGATCGCCGCCAGCAGCGCCTCGGCCAGCGGGTTATCGATGGCGTTGAGCTTGTGGGGGCGGTGCAGCGTGATCGTCATCACGCCGCCTTCCACGGCGGTCAGCAGCGGGGCTTCGGTCATCCGGGCATTGTGACGAGCCGGCACCGGCGCGGCCCGCGCTGCGCCGGGCACCATCGACGGCACAGCCCATGGTTACACTTTGAATCAATACATCGAGGAGAAGTGCGTGATGGGACTTCGTTGGTGCGCATGGGGCGCGGTGCTGGGCGTCCTGCTGCTGGCGGGCGGATGTGCGTCCGTCACGCATGGCACGACCCAGACGGTGAAGGTGGACGCCGTGACGGCCGCGGGCGAGCCGGTGGCCGACGCCGAATGCCAGCTCACCAACGACAAGGGCAGCGCCCTCACGCGCTCGGGGCAGGCCACGGTGGTCCGGCGCTCGGGCGGCAACCTGATGATCCAGTGCACGGCCGAGGGCCAGGCGCCGGCCGGCGGCCAGGCGACCTCGCGCGTCAACGCAGGGATGGTCGGCAACATCGTGGTGGGCGGCCTCATCGGCGCGGCCATCGATTCGGGCACCGGCGCGGGCTACAACTACCCGACCTGGATGCGCCTCGTGTTCGGCGAAATGCGCGACTACGACCGCAACCGGCAGGTGGGCGACGAGGTGGTGGTCGGCCTGAAGACCGGCGACACCCGCCGCGCTGCGCTCGCCGCCGCGCCGGCGCCCGAGCCCGCCGGTGTACCTCCCGCCGCACCCGCAGCGCCCACCGCCGCCATCGCGGTCGCGGCAGCGGCGCCGGTCGCCCCGGTCGCCGCCGTGCCGGCGCCGGTGCAGCCCACCCCGGCCGCCGCGGCGCCCACGCTGGCCGCTCCCACGCCGGCCAGCCCCTTTGCCACGACGCGCATCGAAGACCTGCGCCAGCTGCTGCCGGTGAACCGATGAGCACGATCGCCCTTCGCGCCGCCGCGCTGCTGGCCGCCGCGCTCCCCCTCGTCCACGTGGCGGCGCAGCCGGCCGCGACCGGCGCCACGCTGCAGCCCGACGCGCTCTTCGCGCGGGTGTCGCCCAACGTCTGGGTGCTGCAGACCACCGACGCGCAGGGCCAGCCGCTCGGCACCGGCACGGCCGTCGCGACCAGCCGCGGCACCGCGGTGACCAGCTGCCATCTGCTGGCGCAGGCGCAGTCCGTGAGCCTGCGGCGCGACAACGTCAGCTACGGCGCCTCGCTGGAGTGGCCCGACGTCGAGCGTGGCCTGTGCCAGCTGCGCGTCGCGAACCTGCCGGCCGAGGCCCTGGTGATGCGCGAACTCGACGGCCTGGCGGTGGGCTCGACGCTGTACGTCATCGGCGCGCCGCGGGGCCGTGAACTCACGCTCGGCACCAACCTGCTGGCGGGCATCCGGCGTACGGCCGAAGGCGCCGTCGAATCGCTCCAGCTGGCAGCGCCGGCCGAGGCGGGCCTCGATGGCGCAGCCGTCTTCGACGCACAAGGACGGCTGGCGGGCCTGCTGGGGGCTTCGGCGGCTGCAGGTGCGACGCCCACGCCCACCTTGGCGATGCCGGCGGCATGGCTGGCGCAGCTGCCCGAGCGCGGACGCAGCGCGCTCGCCGGCCTCGCCGCGGCGCCGGCCACGGCACCCGCGTTGAACCGGCCCTTCGCTGGCGCGCGCGTGCTGCGGCCCAGCGTGATCGAGTACGAACTGCAGGACCGCCTGACCGGCGCGCGCCGCAAGGTCGTCTATCGCTCCGACGGGCCGTCGGGCGACCTGCTGAGCTTCAACGGCGGCAGCTGGATCGAGAAGCCCGGCGGCGAGGTGGTCAGCGTGACCAGCTCGGCCGCCGGCGAGTTCGACCTGGTGATGCCGCCCGGCGGCTGGGTGCCGCGCAACCCGGCGCAGCAGCTGTCGTGGTACACGAAGTACACCGCCAGCCGCGGCGGCGCGGCGCGCATCGGCATGGAGCTCAACGCGGCCGTGAAGGGCCACGCCCGGCTGAGCGTCGGCGGGCGGGAGATCGACACGGTCCGCATCGAGTACGAGGGCTATACCGACCGCATCGCCAGCACCCTCGGCAGCGGCGGGTCGCAGGCGGGTCGCTACCGCGCCGAGGTCTGGTACGCGCCCGAGCTGGGCCGCCCGGTCCGCTTCGAGATGATGACCCGTGGCGGGACCAGCGGCGGCGCCTTCGTGATCAGCGAGACGCTCGAGCTCGTGAGCATCCGCTAGGCCGCGGCGGCGTGCTGCGCCGCATAGGCCCGGAACTGCGCATTGCGCCGGTCCAGCGCGTCCTGCGTGGGCGGCACCATGATCGGCGCGCCCTCGTGGGCGAAGGCCTGGCACTGCGCCACGTAGGGGCGCAGCTGCGCGTGGTAGTCGGGCGATGCGGCGTCCATGTCGCCACCGTGCGCGGTCCACGTGCTCGCCAGCAGTTCGGCCGACACCATGGCCAGCGTGGTGCCCATGCCCGAGAGCAGAGCCGCGCAATGTCCCGCATCGCCGATCACCGCGACCCTTCCGCGCGTCCAGCTCGGCATGTGGGTCTGGCTCACCGAATCGAAGTAGAAGCCGCGCGCCGCGGGGTCGGCGAAGGCCGCACGCAGGGCGGGCACCTGCCAGGCATCGACGCGCGACAGGAACTGCGCGATCAACCGCCGTTGCGCGTCGAGGTCGCGCCAGTCGTAGTCGATCGGCGGGCTGGCCGCGAGCATCATGGCCTGCGGGCCGTCGCCCGCATTGCGCACCGCGATCGTGAGGCCCGGCACGTTGAGCATCGCACGCTGCCAGTCGCGCTCGGCGGGCAGGTCGACCAGTGCGACGTAGTGGCCGAAGTGCCGCACATAGTCCTTCTCCGGGCCGAAGGCGAGCCTGCGCACGTTGGAATGCAGGCCGTCGGCGCCCACCACCAGGTCGTAGCGACCGCGCCCGCCATCGCTGAACGCGACCTCCACGCCCCCGGGCCCGTCGACCAGCGACGCGATCGACAGCTTGAAGCGGAATTCGACGCCCTCGGGAATGGCTTCGCGCAGGATGCGGTTGAGCCGGTCGCGGGTGATCTCGACGTCCTCGTCGGTCTCGTTGGCGAACCAGCGCAGGTCGAGCGTGGCGACCTGCTGCCCGTGGCCGTCGAGCACGGGGGCGGGTTCGATGAGGCTCACCTTCTGCGCCTCGATGGCGCCGAGGATGCCCATGCGCTGCGCCGTGCCCAGCGCCCTGCCGCGCACGTCGATGGGTGCGCCGCCAGGTCGCAGGCCCTCGGCGCGCTCGACCACGCACACGCGATGGCCCAGCCGTGCGAACCAGTACGCGGCCGAGAGGCCCGCCATGCTGGCGCCGGAAACGAGAACGTCCATGGGGAGGCTCCTCGGGTGACTAGAGCTTGAACGAGCGGGCCATGTCGATCACCGCTTTCTTGTCGAAGGCGTTGATGTCGTCGATGAGCTCGTTGGTGAACAGGCGGTTGGGGTCGCCCAGCTCGGCGGCCAGCTTCGGGTTCTTGCTGCTCTCGGCTGCCAGCTCGATGTTGGCCTTCCACTCGGCGAGCGACGAGGCGCCCATGCGCTGGTCCGGGTCGTCGGGGCGGCGCATCCAGCTGTTCTTGCGGTCCTTGAGGATGAAGTTCAGCTCCTTGCGCGCCTCTTCCAGGCTGCGGCCCTTGGGCTTGCTCTCGGGGTACACGGCCCAGTGCAGGTCGATCGCCGCGTCGAGGTTGGCGTTCGAGAAGATGGTCGACTTGGCGATGCCCTGGAACAGCGCCACCACGGCCTTCCGGTCCTCCTTGAGCAGCTTGCGCGGCACGCACAGCCAGCCCGAGCCCAGCTGGGCGAATTTCGGGGTCAGCGGCACGTATCGCAGCGGGGTGCCGACCAGCTCGATACGTGCGGTGGCGGTGTCGAAAGCCACCATCGCGTCCACGCGGTCGCCGTCGATCGCGGCACCGGCCGGCGCGCCGTCGCCGATGGCGATGTATTCGCATCGGTCGTCCTTCAGGCCCAGCTCGGCCAGCATGGCCTTGAGCACGACCACGCCAGCATCGCCCTGGCTGCGCACGCCGATGCGCTTGCCGGCCAGGTCGGCCACCGATTGGATCGGGCTGGAGGGCTTGACCACCACGGTGTTCGCGTTGCCGGGCAGCCATTTGTAGACGCTCACCAGATCGAGCGACGGGTCCTTCGCCATGGCAGGCAGCAGGATGCCCGGCACCGCCGGCCCGAATTCGACGTGCCCGGCGCGCAGGCTCTGCAGGGCCTGGGTCATGCTGGACATGTTGACGTACTCCGGATCGACGCCGTTCGGCTTGTAGAAGTTCAGCCGCGGATGCTGCCCCGCGGTGACGAAGCTCTGCTGCGGGTCGTTGACGGCGGCGGTGTTCGCCAGCCTCATCAGCCGCACGTTCTGCGCCAAGGCCGGCAGGCCGGCGCCCAGGCCGAGGGCGCCCAGGCCCAGACCGAAATCACGACGATTCAACATGGCTCACTCCTTCACGAATGGAAAGCGGGGGGTGCGGCGGTCACACGCTGACCGTGCGCTGGGAGGTGTCGGCGGGCATCCAGTGCAGCACGCGGCGCTGGATGCGGCGCAGCACGTCGGTCATCACGATGCCGATGACCGACAGCACCACGCACACCGCGAAGCTGCCGCCGGTGTCCGCCTGGGCTTCCATCTGCAGGATGAGCACGCCCAGCCCGGCCTGCGCGCCGACGAATTCGCCAACCACCGCCCCCACCACGCTGAAGGCGGCCGCCATGTTGAGCCCCGCGAAGATGTAGGGCAGCGCGCTGGGGAACTTGGCCTTGCGGAAGATCTGCCAGCGCGTGGCCGACAGGGAGCGCAGCAGGTCGATGCGGTCGGCGTCCACGGCCTTGAAGCCGGCGATGCTGGTCACCAGCACCGGGAAGAAGGTGAGCAGGCAGATGATCATCACCTTGGAGCCGATGCCGAAGCCCAGCCACACCACGATGATCGGCGCGATGGCCACCTTGGGCACGCTCTGCAGTGCCGCCACGTAGGGCTCCAGCAGGGCCTCCACCCTCGGCATCTGCGACACCACGATGCCGATGGCCAGGCCCACGCCGCTGCCGATGAGAAAGCCCAGCAGGATCTCGGCCACGGTCACGCCGCCGTGGTACCAGAAGCCGTCCTTCGCCATCGGGCCGGTGGCCAGGCCGCGCCAGAGTGCAACGGCGATGTCGCTGACCGGCGGCATCAGGTTCGCGGACACCTTGAACAGGCGCACGGCGCCTTCCCACGCGCCCAGCAGCACGACGAGCAGCAACAGCGACTGCACCCGCGTCGAGGCGAAAGGGTTGGCGCGGCGCCGGGGCCGGGTGGCGGGGCGCGGGACGGCGGCGGTGGCGTCGGCGGGCGCGGCGGCCTCGGGGACGGAAGCGTTGTTGGCGAGCATGGCGGTGGTCATGGAAGCCCCAGTCAGTCGAACGAAGCGGCGTGGGAGAAGCGTTCGCGGATCGAGGCGGACGCGGCGGCGAACTCGGGATGCGACATCACGTCCATCGCGCGCGGGCGCGGCAGGTCGATGGCCAGCACGCGCTCCAGCGTGCCGGGCCGCGGCGACATCACGAACACGCGGTCACCGAGGAACACCGCTTCTGGAATGGAGTGGGTGATGAGCACGACCGTCTTGCCGCTCTCCATCCAGATGCGCTGCAGCTCGAGGTTCATGCGCTCGCGCGTCATGGCGTCGAGCGCGCCGAAGGGCTCGTCCATGAGCAGGATCTTGGGGTCGTGCAGCAGCGCGCGCGCGATCGAGGCACGCTGCTGCATGCCGCCGCTCAGCTGGCGCGGCAGCTTGTGCTCGAAGCCTTCCAGCCGCACCATGGCCAGCAGCTGCATCGCCCGCTCGCGCGCCTGCTTCGCCGGGATGCCCAGCACCTCGGCGGGCAGCATGACGTTCTCGAGGATGGTGCGCCAGGGCAGCAGGATCGAACTCTGGAACACCACGCCGACGTCGCGCCGGGTGCCCCGGATGGGCTGGCCGTCGAGCGTCACGCGGCCGATGTCGTAGTCGAGCAGCCCGGCCAGGATGCGCAGCAGCGTGCTCTTGCCGCAGCCGCTGGGGCCCACGATGGTCACGAAGCTGCCCTGCTCGATGCTGCAGTCGATGTCCTTGAGCGCCAGCACGCCCTCGCCACCGTCGCCGAAGTGCTTGGACAGGCCGTCGATGCGGATGTAGTCGGGGCGCCCGCGCGCGCGCTCGGGGTTCGTGCTCATGGCTTGGCTCCTTCGGGACGGAGGAATCGGAGGATGTGCTGCGCCAGCACCTGCGGCGCCTGCAGTGCGGTGACATGGCCGACGCCGGGCAGCAGCACCGCATCGGAACTGCGGATGCGGCCGGCCATCGACAGGGTGACGCTCGGCGGCACCACGCGGTCGAGTTCCCCGGCCAGCACCAGCGTGGGCGCGACGATGTCGGCGACGCCGCGCTCGAGCGTGGTGCGCACCGTCTCGCCGCGCCGCAGCGAGCGTGCCGAGGCCGGCCGCGCGCCGGCGAAGAGGCGCCTCAGTTCGGGCCGCGTGCGCAGGAAGTCCTCGGGAAAGAACCAGGTCGCCAGTTCCTCGGCCGTGGCCGGCAACCCCGCACGCAGTTCGGCCAGGTGGCGCGCGTCCGGGCACAGCTCCTCGTAGGGCCGCGGCAATGGCCAGGTGCTGCCGAGCACGAGTTGGTCGACCGCACGCGGATGCAGCAAGGCCAGCGCCTGCGCCACACGGCCGCCGAAGGACGAGCCGAACACGTGGGCACGCCGGAAGCCCAGGGCCAGGATGAGCTGCTGCGCGTCGCGGGCCAGATCGGCGAGGGTGGAGGGACGCTCCGGTGCCTCGGTCTCGCCGCAATCGCGCTGGTCGTAGGCGATCACGGTGAAGTGGGGCGCGAGCAGCGGCACCAGCGCGGCGAACATCTGCCGCGAGGCCTCGGCCCCGTGCATCAGGAGCAGCGGATCGCCCTGGCCCTCGATGTCGAAGGCGACCCGCACCTCGCCGGCCTGCACGAAGCGCGTCATGCCGCGACTCCCTCTTCCTGGTCCATCCAGAAAGTCATCTCGATGCGCAGGCCGCGCGGGTCGTGCAGGAAGAGCTGGTGGATCGCCCAGCCGGGGATCGGCGCCTCGGTGAAGGCGATGCCCGATGCGCGCAGATGGGTGCGCATCTCCTCGAGGCCGTGCGCGCGGAACGAGATGTGGTCGACATGGCCGGTCGGCGGCTCCACCGGCATGTCGGCGCCCGCGAGGTGGGCGTAGAGGTGCACGATGGGCTGCCCGTCGGCGTACAGCCACGCACCCGGCCCCGGGATGTCCGGTCGCGCCCCGACGGTCAGCCGCATCACGCGGGTATAGAAGTCGAGCAGCGGCGGCAGCTCCCCGGGGGTGCAGCGGATGGTGAAGTGATGCAGTGCGTGGACGGGCATGGCGCGGCTCCTCTCGTACCTGCCGCGCTCAGGCGGCGGCACCGGCGTCTGCCGGCTCGGTGGCGTCGAAGCGATAGCTCAGGCCGGGCGCGACCGGCACCCACCGCGCCGCCGCCAGCGCCAGCAGCCGGAACGCCAAGACCTGTTCCGGCTGCCACCGCGCGGCCGTGCCGAAGACGTTGAAGGTCGCGTAGCACAGCGGCCCCTGCATCAGCGGCACGTTGACCACGCTGCGCAGGCCGAAGGCGCGCATCTGGTCGAAATCGTCGAAGTACTTGGCCAGCGTCGCCTCGCCCTCGCCGATGAAGGGGCGGCCTTCGACGAACAGGCGCTGCGTCCAGCGCGTCAGGGTCTTGCGCTTGGCGCCGTTGACCGGAAATGTGCCGGCGGCCGACGAATAGAAGCGGCGCAGCAGCACCTGGCCCGGCGCGTCGTCGACGCACGTCACGTTCTGCTGGATGCTGAAGATGCCGCCGCCGGCGATCCGGGCGCGGCGGGCGTCGATCTGCGACAGCGCCTGCGCCGCGTCGGCGGCACCCGCCAGCGTGTCGAGGAACTCTGCCGTGACAGGGGAGCGTGCGCTCGGTTCTTGGGTGTCCATGCAAAAAGTCTAGGACCGTCGATTCACCAAAATGAAATAATTTCTGATGGACCGATAACTGGAGAGTTATGGGCATGCCGAACGCGAAAGATCCCGCCAGCGAGCTGCAGCACGCACTGCTGTCACGCTTGAAGCTGCGGCAGCTGGCGCTGCTGCAGACCATCGACCGCCACCGCTCGCTGGGCCGCGTCGCGGCCGAGATGCATCTGAGCCAGCCCGCGATCACGAAGGCGCTGCACGAGGTGGAAGACATCTTCGGCAGCACCCTGTTCACGCGCAGCAGTCGCGGGCTGTTGCCCACGCCGGCCGGCGATGCGGTGCTCGACTATGCGCGCCGGTGGCTTGCGGAACTGGAGGCCACGACGCGGGTGCTGACCTCGATCGAGGCGGGCCGCAGCGGCCGCCTGCGGCTGGGCCTGACGCAGCAGGTGCCGCAGCAGCTGATGTCGGCCGCGCTCACCCACCTGCTCGACCGCTCGCCGCGCATCTCGGTGATGGTGCGCGAAGGCACGACGGACGAGCTGGTGGCGAACCTGCTGGCGCGCGAGATCGACTGCGCCATCGGCCGCTCCTACGATGGCGACGCGAGCGGGCTGGTGCAGCAGGCGATCTACGAGCAGGAGCCTTGCCTGATCGTCGGCGCGCGCAACGTGAAGCGCCTGTCGCGCGGCCCGCTGGACTGGGCCCGGCTCGCACAGCTCGACTGGATCCTGCCGCCGCCCAACACGCCGATGCGCCGGACCTACAACGCGGTCTTCGTCGGCGCGGGCGTGCAGCCGCCGATGCCCATCCTGGAGACCACCTCGCTGCGCGGCATCGAGATGGTGCTGCGCCAGGAGCCCAATGCCATCACGATCTTCGCCCGCGACGTCATGGAGGAAATGGAACGCGCCAGCGGCTGGGCCGCCCTGCCCTACCGGCTCAACTGGAACCTGCCGCCGGTCAGCTTCTTCACGCTCAAGGAACTCGATGGCCACCCGACGGTGCGGGCCTTGCGCGAGGTGGTGGTCGCCACCGCCCGCCGCATGAAGCACCGGCCCGCCTGACGGCCGCCCGGTCGTCCTCTACGCGACTGGCCGCCGCGCCGCGTTCCACTATGGTTCGGGCCAGGAGACTCGACACCCATGGACATCCAGACCCCCACCCCACCGGCCGAAGGCTGCATCAGCACCGAGGTGCGCGGCCACGTGCTGCTCATCGGCATCAACCGCCCGGCCAAGCGCAACGGCTGGACGCCGGCCATGTTCCGTCAGCTGGCCGAGGCGTACACCCGGCTGGACGACGACGACGCCTTGCGCGTGGGCGTGCTGCACGCCTTCGGCGACCATTTCACCGCCGGGTTGGACCTGCCGGTGATCTCCGAGTTCATGAAGGCCGGCGGCGTGGCCATCCCGGCCGACGGCACGCTGGTGGAGCCGCACAACATGGGCCAGCCGGGCTACCGCCGCCGCACCAAGCCGATGGTGGCGGCCGTGCAGGGCATCTGCTTCACGGTGGGCATCGAGCTCATGCTGGCGGCCGACATCACGGTGGCGGCCGACAACTGCCGCTTCTCGCAGCTGGAAGTGGCGCGCAACATCATGGCCTCGGGCGGCGCCACACTGCGCATGGCCGAGCGCGCCGGCATGGGCAATGCGATGCTGCACCTGCTCACCGCGGACGAGTTCGACAGCGCCGAGGCCTATCGCCTGAACTTCGTGCAGAAGGTGGTGCCGGCCGGCCAGCAGCTCGACGCCGCCTTCGCGATCGCCGAGCGCATTGCGGCCCAGGCGCCGCTTGCCGTGGTGGCCACGCGCCTGAACGTCGTCAAGGCGATCGAGCAGGGGCCGGTGGCCGCGACGGAGGACTTCGAGCCGGTCAAGCAGAAGCTGATCTTCAGCGAGGATGCGGCCGAGGGCGTGCGCGCCTTCATCGAGAAGCGGCCGCCGCGCTTCACCGGTCGCTGAGCGCCGGGCGTCCGCGCCAGGCACGGCCCGCTCCCGCGCCCCGGCGGCCGGCCGTCGGGGGCGCCTTCACAATCATCAGGAATCGCTCCCATGCCCGCCTTTCGTCTCGCGGCCACCGCGGTGGCCGCGCTCTGCGCCGCTTTCATGAACACCACCACCGCCCAGTCCTCCGGCGTCACGCCGGCGCCGCTGCCCGACCCTGCCGCCACCTCGGTCCAGGCACTGGGCTGGATGCAGGGCTTCCCGCCGCCGCCGGACAGGCTCATCACCTTCGACGACCCGCGCGGCAACGTGTACCCGCGCACGCGCTGGACCTTCTCGCACATCCGCGAGCTGGTGCCCACCGCCAACGTGTGGCGCGGCCCCGGCGCCGCGCAGGCCCTGCCCGCGGCCGCCACGCCGGTCGATCCCCGGCAGGTGCGCTTCAAGGCGCTCGGCAGCGGCGAGGACCTGGACTTCGAGCAGATGCTCGCACGCACCTACACCGACGGCATCCTCGTGCTGCACCGCGGGCAGGTGGTGCTCGAACGCTATGCCGGCGCGCTGACGCCGCAGCGGCCTCACCTCGCGATGTCGGTCACCAAGTCCTTCGTCGGCACGCTGGCGGCCATCCTCGTGGCCGAAGGCCAGCTCGACCCCGCCGCGCCCGTGACGCGCTACCTGCCCGAGATGGCCGGCACCGCCTATGGCGACGCCACGGTGCGCCAGGTGATGGACATGACCATCGGCGTGAAGTACTCGGAGGACTATGCCAATCCCAAGGCCGAGGTCTGGGACTACGCCCGCGCCGGGGGCATGCTGCCGCAGGGCCCCGACTACGCGGGCCCGAAGACCTTCTACGACTTCCTCAAGACCCTGCAGAAGGACGGCGCGCATGGCGATGCCTTCGCCTACAAGACGGTCAACGCCGAGGTGCTGGCGTGGATCCTGCGCCGCGCCAGCAACCAGTCCCTGGCCGAACTGCTGAGCCAGAAGATCTGGCAGCGCATCGGTGCCGAGCAGGATGCGTACTTCATGGTCGACCGCGTGGGCACCGAATCCGGCGGCGGCGGGCTCAACACCACGCTGCGCGACCTGGCGCGCTTCGGCGAGGCCATGCGCAACGGCGGCCGCGTGAACGGGCAGCAGGCGATCCCGGCGGCGGCCGTGGCCGAGATCGCGCGCGGCGGCGAGCGCGCCGCCTTCGCCAAGGCGGGCTACGCGCTGCTGCCCGGCTGGTCGTACAAGGACATGTGGTGGGTCACGCACAACGACCATGGCGCCTACATGGCGCGCGGCATCCATGGCCAGAGCATCTACATCGACCCGAAGGCCGAGACGGTGATCGTGCGCTACGCCGCGCACCCGATCGCCGCGAACGCCGGCAATGACCCGCTCACGCTGCCGGCCTTTCACGCCATGGCCAGCGCATTGATGGCACGCTGAGCACCGTGGACCGGCGCGGGCCGGCTCGTCTCCAGCCCGTCGGTCGTTACGAACGCTTTCAAGCGCACAGGTCAATTAGATTGCGCACAATTTAATTGCTCGATAGAATTTAGCCCATGCACTCCACTCCGGACACCGCCGAACTGCTCAAGCTGGACAACCAGCTGTGCTTCGCGGTGTATTCCGCATCGCTGGCCATGACCCGGCTCTACAAGCCGCAGCTGGACAAGCTGGGCCTCACCTACCCGCAGTACCTCGTCATGCTGGCGCTGTGGGAGGAAGACGGGCTCATGGTCTCGGCCCTGGGCGAGCGCCTCTCGCTCGACTCGGGCACGCTCACCCCGCTGCTCAAGCGGCTGGAGGCCAACGGCCTGGTGGCCCGGGTGCGCGACGTGGCCGACGAGCGCTGCGTCCACATCACGCTGACGGCCGCGGGCCGCCGGCTCAAGGGCCGTGCAGCCGGCGTGCCGGCCTGCCTGCTCGCCGCCAGCGAATGCTCCATCGACGAGCTGGTGACGCTGACGCGCCAGCTCCAGTCGCTGCGCGACCGGGTGCGCGCGGCAGCGGCCTGACCTCATTTCTCCCCGCCAACCGGCATCTCTCAACCACCACCGAAGGAACGACCATGACCACGCAACTCGACAAGGTTCTCTACACCGCCGAAGCCCACACCACGGGCGGCCGCGACGGCGGCGCCGGCAAGTCCAGCGACAGCGCGCTCGACGTCAAGCTCAACCCGCCCGGCTCGGGCAAGGCCGGCACCAATCCGGAACAGCTCTTCGCCGTCGGCTACTCGGCCTGCTTCATCGGCGCCATGAAGGCCGTCGCACCCAAGGTCGGCGTGAAGGTGCCGGAAGACGTGGCCGTCGACGCCAAGGTCTCCCTCGGCCCGACCAACGGTGGCGCCGCCTACGGCATCGCCGTCGTGCTGAACATCACGCTGCCCGGCCTGGACGCCGACGCCAAGAAGAAGCTGGTCGACACCGCCCACCAGGTGTGCCCGTACTCGAACGCGACGCGCGGCAACATCCCGGTCGAGCTCGTCATCGCCTGACCGGCATCGGCCCCGGGCGGGGCCGTCCTTCCAGGCCGCACCTGCGTGCAGGCCTCTCAATGCCCCGGCGGCAACGCGCGGGGCATTTCTTCGAGCAGCCTTTCGACCAGCAGGCTGCGCGGCGCCGAACGCCAGACGCCGTAGGCCTCGGACTGTGCGACGGCCTCCTGCAGCGGGCGGAAGACCGCCCCCTTGAGCGCGCTGCGCTTCAGCGCCTCGGGCACCAGCGCCACGCCCATGTCCTGCGAGACCAGCGACACCACGGCCAGCCAGTGCCGCACCTCGTGGCGCACCTCGGGCTGGTAGCCGGCGCCGCCGCAGATCGACAGGATGCGCTCGTGGTAGTCGGGCGACGCCGAACGCGCGAACAGGATGAAGGGCTGCTCCTGCAGATCGGCGAGCGCCACCACGCGCCGCCGCGCGAGCGCGTGGCGCGCAGGCAGGCAACACACGAAGGGCTCGGTGAGCAGCAGCCGCTGCTGCAGGCCCTGCGGCATGCGGTGCGTGTGGACGAAGCCCAGGTCCAGCCGGTCGTGCAGCAACTCCGCCATCTGCTCGGCCGAGTTCATCTCGGTGAGCGAAATGCGCACCCCCGCGTGGCGGCGGCGAAAGGCGCGCAGCGCCTGCGGCAGCCCGCGGTAGAGCATGGCGCCCACGAAGCCGATGCGCAGGTGCCCGGCCGAGCCCGACGCGACGTCCCGGGCCTCGCGCACGATCTCCTCGCTGCGATGCAGCAGCTGGCGCGCCGACTCGCGCAGCGTCGCCCCCGCGGCCGTGAGCCGCACCTCCTTGCTGTTGCGCTCGAACAGGCGCGCGCCGATCGACTCCTCCAGTTGCCGGATGGCCACCGAGAGCGGCGGCTGCGAGATCGCCAGGCGCTGCGCGGCGCGCCCGAAGTGCAGTTCGTCGGCCAGCACCGAGAAGTAGCGCAGGTGGCGCAATTCCATCATTCGAATCACCTATCGAAGAAGACCCAAACGATATTGGACACGGATCGATGCGATTCGAACAATGGTGCGAACACGAAACACCCGCCATGACCGAATCGACTGCGGTGACACACCCCATCCCGGACCGCCACGGCCAGAACCTCTACACCGCCGACGCCGAACTGCAGCGCCTGTTGCAGCTGTACCTGGCGGACGATCTGCGCCGCCACATGGCGCCGCACTTCGAGCGGCTCGGCGGGCTGGCCGGCGGCCTGCTCGACGAGCTGGCGGGCATCGCCGACCACCACCCGCCTGAGCTCGAGAGCCGCACCCGCACGGGGCTCGACGTGCAGCGCATCGTCAAGCACCCGGCCTATGTGGAGATGGAGCGCCTCGCGCTGTCCGAGTTCGCGATGGGTTCGATCTCGCACCGCGACGAGACCTTCGGCTGGCGCGGCAAGATGCCGCCGGCCGTCAAGTACGTGCTGTTCTACCTCTTCGTGCAGGCCGAGTTCGGCCTGTGCTGCCCGGTCTCGATGACCGACTCGCTCACCCGCACGCTCAAGAAGTTCGGCGACCCGGCGCTGGTGGCGCGCTACCTGCCGCGGCTGGTGTCGCTGGATTTCGACGAGCTCGCCCAGGGGGCGATGTTCATGACCGAGCAGGCTGCCGGCTCCGACATCGCGGCCACCACCACGCTCGCACGCCGCGGCACCGGCGACCACTGGCTGCTCACGGGCGACAAGTGGTTCTGTTCCAACCCCGACGCCGACTTCGCGATGGTGCTGGCGCGCGTCGAGGGCGGCCCGCCGGGGCTCAAGGGCGTGTCGCTGTTCCTGCTGCCGCGGCGGCTCGACGATGGCAGCCTCAACCACTACCGCATCGTGCACCTGAAGGACAAGATGGGCACGCGCTCCATGGCCAGCGGCGAGATCCGGCTCGAGGGCGCGGTGGCGTACCTCGTCGGCGAGCAGGGCCGCGGCTTCGTCCAGATGGCCGACATGGTGAACAACTCGCGCCTGTCGAACGGCGTGCGTGCGGCCGGCCTCATGCGCCGCGCGGTGGCCGAGGCCGAATACATCGCCGCCGAACGCCTAGCCTTCGGCAAGCGGCTGATCGACATGCCGCTGATGCAGCGCCAGCTCGACAAGCTGCGCGTGCCGGCCGAGCAGGCCCGCACGATGGTGTTCCAGACCGCACGGGCGCTGCAGCGCGCCGATGCGGGCGAAGACGGCGCCTACGCCCTGCTGCGCATCCTCACGCCACTTATCAAGTTCCGCGCCTGCCGCGACGCGCGCAAGGTGACCGGCGACGCGATGGAAGTGCGGGGCGGCTGCGGCTACATCGAGGAATGGAGCGACCCGCGCCTGGTGCGCGACGCGCACCTCGGCTCGATCTGGGAAGGCACCAGCAACATCGTGGCGCTGGACGTGGTCCGTGCCATCCAGCGCGAAGGCTCGCTGCCGGTGCTGCGCGCCCACCTCGAAGCCCTGCTCGCCGACCCGGCCGTCACCGCGGTGCCGGCGGCCTTCGCCCGGGCGCTGCGCGAGACCTTCGATCGCGCCGCCGCGCTGGCCGAGACCGCCGCGCAAGCAGGCGGTGAGGTGCTGGCCCGCCAGGCCGCCTCGGCCCTGTACCACTGCACCAGCGCCGCCGCCATGGCCTGGGAGGCCGCGCGCACCGACTCGGCCGATCGCATGCGCTGGGCCCAGCTGGCGCTGCTGCACCGCGCGCTGCCGCGCGACCCGCTGAGCCCCGACGTGCTGCCGGCCGCATGGCAGGACGCACCGGCGGCCGTCGCCGCCTGAGCGCTTCGCGCCGCGCGGGCCGCGGCAGCCCCGATCACAACGAACCCAAGGAGACACACCATGCACACCCCCCTCTTCTCGCTCTCGCGCCGCGCGCTCGTGGCGGCCGGCACCGCACTGCTGGCGTCGGCAACCTGCGTGTCCGCCGCCTTCGCCGCCGATGCCTTTCCGTCCAAGCCGGTCATGCTGGTCGTGCCCTTCCCGCCCGGCGGCCCCACGGACGCCATGGCGCGCACCCTGGCCGCCGAGATGACGACGCGCCTGGGCCAGCCCATGGTGGTGGAGAACCGCGCCGGCGCGGGCGGCAACATCGGCGCCGACTACGTCGCGCGTGCCGAGGCCGACGGCCACACGCTGCTCTTCGGCACCTCGGGGCCCCTGGCCATCAACAGCAGCCTCTACAGCAAGATCACCTACGACCCCGGCAAGAGCTTCGCGCCGGTGATCCAGGTGGGTCACCTGCCCAACATCCTGGTGGTGAACCCCTCGCTGCCGGTGAAGAACGTGAAGGAACTGGTCGCCTACGCCAAGGCCAACCCGGGCAAGCTGAGCTACGCCTCCTCGGGCAACGGCGCGTCCTCGCACCTCGCGGGCGTGCTGTTCAATTCGGTGGCGGGCACCGACATCCAGCATGTGCCCTACAAGGGCACGGGCCCCGCGCTCAACGACCTGCTCGGCGGGCAGGTGGGCATGACCTTCACCGACATCCTCACCGCGCTGCCCTACGTCAAGGCCGGCAAGCTGCGCGCGCTGGGCGTGGCCACCGCCACGCGCTCGCAGGCCTTGCCCGACGTGCCCACCATCGCCGAGCAGGGCTACAAGGGCTACGACGTGAGCGTGTTCTTCGGCATCGTCGCGCCCGCGGGCATGCCGGCCGACCGCATCGCGAAGCTGAACGGTGCCTTCGTCGAGGTGCTGGCCTCGCCCAAGGTGAAGGCCCTGTTCGCCGCCCAGGGCCTGGAACCCGCACCCGACAGCTCGCCGGCACAGCTGGCGCGCTTCATCACTTCGGAAACGGCCAAATGGAAGGGCGTGGTCGCGCAATCCGGTGCCCGGCTGGACTGAGCACGCCGCGCCCGCCTATCGATCCCGCCGGCCTCCCGCCATGACCTCTTCCATGCCTTCCCCCAGCGCCGGCGCACTCGCCGGCATCCGCGTGCTCGACCTGTCGCGCATCCTGGGCGGCCCCTACTGCGGGCAGATCCTCGGCGACCACGGTGCCGACGTGCTCAAGGTCGAGCCGCCCGGGGGTGACGACACCCGCACCTGGGGACCGCCCTTCCGCGACGGCGTGGCCTCGTACTACCACGGCCTGAACCGCAACAAGCGCATCCAGCACCTGGACCTGACGCTGCCGGCCGACCGCGAGACGCTGCTCGCCCGGGTCGCCGAGGCCGACGTGCTGATCGAGAACTTCAAGGCCGGCACCATGGAGCGCTGGGGCATCGGCCACGACACGCTCTCGCAGCGCTTCCCGCGGCTGGTGTGGTGCCGCGTGTCGGGCTTCGGCAGCGACGGCCCGCTGGGCGCCCTGCCCGGCTACGACGCCGCGGTGCAGGCGATGACCGGCATCATGAGCATCAACGGCGAGGCCGAGGGCGGCCCGTTGCGGGTGGGACTGCCGGTGGTGGACATGGTGACGGGCCTCAACGCCGTGATCGGCGTGCTGCTCGCGCTGCAGGAGCGGCAGCGCAGCGGCCGCGGCCAGCTGGTGGAGGCCGCGCTGTACGACAGTGGCCTGTCGCTGCTGCATCCGCACGCGGCCAACTGGTTCATGGACGGCCGCCACCCGAAGCGCACCGGCAACGCGCACCCCAACATCTATCCGTACGACGCGCTGCGCACCGGCACCGACCCGGTCTTCGTCGCGGTGGGCAACGACCGCCAGTTCGCCGCCTTCTGCCGCGTGATCGGCCTGCCGGAGCTCGCGCAGGACCCGAACTACGCCAGCGCCGGCGCCCGCTCCGTCCACCGCGACGGCCTCAAGCAGACGCTGGAGGCGCAGCTCGCGGCCTTCGACGGCCGCACGCTGGTCGACGACCTGATGGCGGCCGGCGTGCCTGCCGCGCCGGTGCTGCCGGTCGACGCCGCGCTGCAGCACCCGCACACGCTGCATCGCGGCATGGTGGTCGAGATGGAAGGCGGCTACCGCGGCCTGGGCGCGCCGGTCAAGCTAGGCCGCACGCCGGCCACCTACCGGCATGCGCCGCTGACGCCGGGCGAGCGCTTCGAGCCGCCGGGCTGAGAAGGTCCGGACGCGGGTCGCCCACGCGACGGCTCGGAGCCGGCCGCGCTGGCGGCGGTCATGCGGCGGCGATAAGGTGCGAGGCCTTGCAGCCACACGGGGAACGCGCCCATGTCCACCACCGAATTCATCGTCCGCAAGGCCTCGCTGCCCGAGGCCCGCCTGCACACCCGCGAGGACACGTCCCTCGCGCCCGGCCAGGTGCGGGTCGGCATCGATACCTTCGCCCTCACCTCCAACAACATCACCTACGCCGCCTTCGGCGACGCGATGAACTACTGGCAGTTCTTTCCGACCGCGGAAGAAGGCTGGGGCCAGGTGCCGGTGTGGGGCTTCGGCCGCGTGTTGCAGTCGCTGCACCCGGGCGTGGCGGTGGGCGAACGGCTCTACGGCTACTTCCCGATGGCTTCGCAGCTGGTGCTGACGCCGGACCGGCTTTCGCCCGAGCGCTTCACCGATGCGGCCGCGCACCGGGCCGAGCTGCCGGCTGTCTACAACGTGTACTTCCGCTGCAACCGCGACCCGCTCTACACCCCCGACACCGAGGACGTGCAGGCCCTGCTGCGCCCGCTGTTCATCACCTCGTGGCTGATCGACGACTTCCTGGGCGACAACGACTTCTTCGACGCCGGGGCCGAGGGTGCCCCGACGGTGATCCTGTCGAGCGCCTCCAGCAAGACCGCCTACGGCACCGCCTTCCAGCTGGCCCAGCGACCGGGCGTGCGCGTGGTCGGCCTCACCTCCGCCGCGAACCGCGCCTTCTGCGAGGGCCTGGGCTGCTACACGCAGGTGCTGGGTTACGACGAACTCGACCGGCTGGACGCCGGCACGCCCTGCGTGTACGTGGACTTCGCGGGCAACGGCGAGCTGCGCCGCGCGATCCACGAGCGCTTCGCGAAGCTGCGCTACAGCATGGTCATCGGCAACACGCACGTCGACCAGCGCGCGCCCGAAGGCAGCGCCAAGACGCTGCCCGGCCCGCGCGCGACCTTCTTCTTCGCGCCGGCGCAGATCAAGAAGCGCACCGGCGAATGGGGCGCCGACGTCTTCAACCAGAAGCTGGCGCAGGCCTGGCACGCCTTCACCGCCCGGACGACGCAGGGCGAGGCACCCTGGCTGCGCGTGCAGCAGCACCGCGGCCCCGAGGCGGTGGCGCAGGCCTGGCAGACCGTGCTGGCCGGGCGCGGCGATCCGCGCGACGGCCGCATCCTCTCGCTGGCCGGCTGAACACACGGGACGCGAGGCGGACAATGGCGCGATGCCCGACACCGCGCCCGCCACGCCCCACCCCTACGAATCGCTCACGCCCGACGCGGTGCTCGACGCCCTGGCCGGCGTCGGCCTGTACGGCGACGGCCGGCTGGTCCCGCTGAGCTCCTACGAGAACCGCGTCTACCAGGTCGGCATCGAGGACGAGAAGCCGGTGGTGGTCAAGTTCTACCGGCCCGGGCGCTGGAGCGACGCGCAGATCCAGGAGGAGCACGACTTCGCCCTCGAACTGGCCGCGGCCGAGGTGCCGATGGTGGCGCCGCGCGTGATCGACGGCCGGACGCTGCACCACCATGCCGGCTTCGCCTTCAGCGTCAGCCCCTCGCGCGGCGGACGCGCACCGGAGCTCGACGACTTCGAGGTGCTCGAATGGATCGGCCGCTTCCTTGCGCGCATCCACACCGTGGGTGCGAAGCGGCCCTTCGTGCACCGGCCGGCGCTCGACCTGAAGAGCTTCGGGACCGACTCGCGCGACTGGCTGCTGGGCCACGAGATGGTGCCGCTGGACGTGCAGAAGGACTGGGAGCGCGCCTGCAACGATGCTCTCGATCTGATCGCGGCCACCGCCCTGTCCACGGCCGCGGGAGGCCGATTCGACTCGGAACTGCGGAGCCTGCGCCTGCACGGCGACTGCCACCCCGGCAACATCCTCTGGACACCGACCGACCGCGAAGGCGGCGGCCCGCATTTCGTCGACCTGGACGATGCGCGCACCGGCTTCGCGGTGCAGGACCTGTGGATGCTGCTCTCGGGCGATCGCGCGCAGCGCACCGGTCAGCTGAGCGGCCTGCTCGACGGCTACGAGCAGTTCCGCGACTTCGACCGGCGCGAGCTGGCGCTGATCGAGCCGCTGCGCACCTTGCGGCTGCTGCACTACTCGGCCTGGCTGGCGCGCCGCTGGCAGGACCCGATCTTCCCGATCACCTTCCCCTGGTTCGGGAGCAGCGACTACTGGAAGGGCCAGATCCAGATGCTGCAGGACCAGTGCGAAGCGATGGCCGACGAGCCGCTGTACGCCTGACAGGGCGCCAGCGACGACAACGGGCGCCGCAGCGCCCGTCGAAAGATCGCGAGGCCTTCGCCTCAGCCGCCCGCAGCGGGCGGCGGCGACGCCGCAGCCTTGTCGCTCCACAACACGCCGCCGGTCGCCCAGTTGTGGCGCGGCACGTCGAAGAACAGCACGTCCACCGCGCCGGGCGAACTGCCCAGCGTGCGGACGGTGGCCTCGGTCAGGGCCTCGGCCAGGGCGCGCTTCTGCTCGGGCGTGCGGCCTTCCAGCAGTTCGACTCGAATGGTGGGCATGTGGGTTCCTCGAAGGTCACACCAGCAGCGCGTTCACGCGCCGCACGTAGGCCGCCGGGTCGGCGGGCAGGCCGCCTTCGGCGAGCAGCGCCTGGTCGAACAGGATGTTCGCCAGGTCGTCGAAGTGGGCCGTGTCGCTCTCCAGCTTCTTCACGAGCGGATGTTCGGCGTTCACTTCCAGCACGGGCTTGACCTCGGGCGCCTGCTGGCCGGCCTGCTTGAGCATGCGGGCGAGCTGCATGCTCATGCCGTGGTCCTGCACCACCAGGCAGGCCGGCGAGTCGACCAGGCGCGTGGTGATGCGCACGTCCTCGGCCTTGTCCTTGAGCGCTTCCTTGAGCTTGTCGAGCACGGGCTTGAAGCTTTCGGCCGCCTGCTCGGCCGCCTTCTTCTCTTCCTCGTCCTGCAGCTTGCCCAGGTCGACCGCGCCCTTGGCCACGCTCTGCAGCGGCGTGCCGTCGAAGTCGTGCAGGTAGTTGAGCGCCCACTCGTCCACGCGGTCGGTCATCAGCAGCACCTCGATGCCCTTCTTCTTGAAGACTTCGAGCTGCGGGCTGTTCTTGGCGGCGGCCAGCGTGTCGGCGGTGATGTAGTAGATGGCCTCCTGGCCGTCCTTCATGCGCGCCTTGTAGTCGGCGAAGCTCACCGTGACGGCATCGCTGGTGGTGGAGGCGAAGCGCAGCAGCTTGGCGATGCGCTCACGGTTGCCGAAGTCCTCGCCCAGGCCTTCCTTGAGCACCGATCCGAACTCGGCGTAGAAGGTGGCGTACTTGCCGCTGTCGTCGGCCTTCGAGGCCTCGGCTTCGCCGTCCTTCTTGTCGGTGACGTCGGTCACGCCGTCGGCATCGGCCGCCGGGGTGGGCGCGGCCTTCTTCGCCAGGTCCTCCAGCATCGACAGCACGCGCTTGGTGCTGCCCTCGCGGATCGCCTTCACGTCGCGGCTTTCCTGCAGGAGCTCGCGGCTCACGTTCAGCGGCAGGTCGGCGGAGTCGACCACGCCGCGCACGAAGCGCAGGTAGCCCGGCAGCAGCGCCTCGGCGTCGTCCATGATGAAGACGCGCTTGACGTAGAGCTTGACGCCGCCCTTGTGGTCGCGGTTCCACAGGTCGTAGGGCGCCTTGGCGGGGATGTACAGCAGCTGCGTGTACTCGGTGCTGCCCTCGACGCGGTTGTGGCTCCAGGCCAGCGGCGCGTCCTGGTCGTGGGTGATCGACTTGTAGAAGTCGACGTACTGCTCGTCGGTGATGTCCTTCTTGGGCCGCGTCCACAGGGCGCTGGCCTTGTTGACCGGCTCCCACTCGCCCGTGGGCACCATCTCGCCGCCCTTGTTGTCCTCTCCCTCCTTCCACTCTTCCTTCTCCATGAGGATGGGCAGGGAGATGTGGTCGGAGTACTTGGCGATGATCTGCTTGAGCTTCCAGGCGTTGAGGTACTCCTCGGCATCCTCGCGCAGGTGCAGCGTGACGCTGGTGCCGCGCTGCGCGCGCGTGAGGGTCTCGACCTCGAAGTCGCCGGCGCCGCCGCTCACCCAGCGCACGCCCTCTTCGGGCTTGAGGCCCGCGCGGCGCGACTCGACGGTGATCCTGTCGGCCACGATGAAGCCCGAATAGAAGCCCACGCCGAACTGGCCGATCAGCTGGGCGTCGGCCTTCTGGTCGCCCGTCAGGCGGCTCATGAAGTCCTTGGTACCGCTCTTGGCGATGGTGCCCAGGTGGTCGATCGCCTCCTGCTGGCTCATGCCGATGCCGTTGTCGGTGATGGTGAGGGTACGGGCCTTCCTGTCGAAGGACACGCGCACCTCCAGGCTGGCCGCGTCCTCGTACAGCTCGGGATGGTCCAGGGCCTCGAAGCGCAGCTTGTCGCAGGCGTCAGACGCGTTGGAGATCAGCTCTCTGACAAAGATCTCCTTGTTGGAGTACAGCGAGTGCGTGACCAGGTGCAGAAGCTGTGCGACCTCGGCCTGGAAGGCATGTCGGGTGGATGCGTTGGAAGTGTTGGATGCCATCGTTCTGATCAAGGAATGGGTGCCCGCGCGCGGGCCGGAGGCCCCCTCGCCAGTGCGGCGCGAGTCGGGGCGAAAAATTGTACGCAGCCGCCCTGCGTGCGCCGCCGCCCTCGGCCCGCCAGCCCACGCGACGCCGCATAGGCCTTTGGTTCTAAGGAAAAAGCAGGTCGACGCGCGGGCCAGATGCGGTCAATCTGCACCATTGCAAGACTGTTTTATCCGAGGGGTCAGTGCGGGGTGACGCATGCACGGCATCAATGGACAGACCGCGGTTGGGACGCCTCGGGCCCTGGCTGCTTCTTTCGCTGTTCGCGGCCCCCTCGGCGGCCGAAGAGGGCACGCCCTTGACTGATGCCCGCATCCAGCCGTTGACCCGGGGAGCGGCTGAAGAGGCGCGGCGACGCGCCCGCGTCGAGGCCGAACCGCCGGCCTACGAGGATCGCTTCATGGACGCCGCGCAGGCCGAAGCCGAGGCCCCCGCCGCTGACGCCGCCCAACCCGAGGGCCTGCGGTCCTGGTTGTTCGAGACCCGTGCCGGTGCCGGCAGCGCCAGCGGCACCGGGCTCGGGCGACGCAGCGCTGCGGAGTACGGCCTGCGCAGCGAATACCGCCAGGAGACGCGCGACTGGGGCGACCTGCTGCTCCAGATCGACGGCCGTACGCTGCAAGGCGACCTGCAGGCCGGCTGGAGCGGCATCGGCGGGCTGGGCTATGCGCGCGAGCGCAGCAGCGCTCGCGCCACCCTGCGCAGCCTGGGCCTGCCGCTGTCCCCCTCGGTCTTCGCCGACACCACGCTGGGCGACGGCTACAGCGCGGTGACGGACGGGCTCGCGCGCCACGACCGGCTGTCGCTCGGCACGACCGTCGTACGGGGCCTGTCCACGCGCATCTACGGGCCGGACTTCGACCTGCGCGCCGGCACCGGCCAGCGCGGCATGCTCACCGGCGGCCCCTTCGCCGGGTTCGAGAGCAGCGGCGGCCGGCTCAGCTGGCTGGGTGGCACGCAGCGCCTGGACGACCAGTGGTACGTGGCCGGCCAGCTCGACGAGGCGCGCGGCGTTCCGGCCTTCTACCTCGACCCGCTGAGCGGCCTGGGCGCGGGCGCCAAGGATGTCTCCAGCTGGGCGCTTTCGGTGGGGCGCGGACCGCAATCGTTTGACGAGGGCACGCTGCGCTGGCGCGCCACCGCCATCGGCAGCCGCGTGCGCTCGGACACCCCCGGCGTCGCGACCGGCAGCGCGAGCGGGCTCTTCGTGGAGGCCAGCCTGCGGCTGGGCAGCTTCCGGCATGAAGCAGGCGCCTATGCCGCATCGCCCAACCTGCACTTCGGCGACCTGCCGCTGCCCATCGGCACGCGCGGCGCCTACTGGCGCATGGACCGCGCCGACAGCCGCCTGAGCTGGGGCCTGGGCCTGGACCTGGAGCACGCCGGACCGGGGAGCAACTTCACCCGCGTCGGCTACGACCGGTCCGGCGCGAGCGGCTACCTGCAATGGACGCTGGACCGCCACACCTCGCTGGGGGGCAGCTTCAACGTGTACGACACGCGCTTTGCCGGCGACGGCGAACTCGCGCAGGGGCCCACCCGTTCGCGCAGCCTCTACGCCAACGCCTACTACCAGACCCGCCTGTTCGGCCTGCCGCGCAGCCGGCTGAGCCTGACGCTGCACCGCAACGAACTGGTCGTGCTTGACGGTGCCGCGGCCACCGGCGAGGAGTTGCAATGGGAGCAGGAATGGCTCGGCAGCCGCCAGGAGACCCAGCGCACGGAACTCGTCACCACGCTCGGCTACGCGCGCGACCGCAGTGGCGGAAGGACCCGCCGCTACCCGACCGTGGGATTGCAATTCCGCTACTGGCCGCAACCCACGTTGAGCCTGGTGGGCAGCCTGCGCTACACCTCGCAGAGCGGCGACCTGTGGACCAGCCGGGGCCTGTCGGGCCAGGTGTCGGCCGAGAAGGAACTGGGCGGCGGCTGGCGTCTGGGACTGGCCGCCAGCCTGAACCAGACGCGCGCGGCCGCCGTGCCCACGTCTTCCTTCGGGCCGCAGGTGTACCGCGGCAGCGACAAGGGCGTCTACGTCTTCCTGCGCTGGGAGGGCACGAGCGGCGTGCCCTATGCGCCGCTGGGCGTGCGTGCAGGCGCCGGCAATGGTCGCATCGAGGGTCGCGTTTTCCTCGATGCCAACCGCGACGGCCTCGCGCAGGTCGGCGAGGGCAGCGCAGCCGGCGTCGAAGTCGTGCTCGACGGGCGCCACCGCACGACCACGGACCGCGAGGGCCGGTTCGAATTCCCGCTGGTGACGACCGGACGCCACCAGCTGAGCCTCACGCCCGAGAGCGTGCCGCTGCCCTGGGGCGGCACCGACTCGGGCATGAGCGTCGACGTGCCGCTGCGGGGCAGCGCGTACGCCACGATCCCCGTGATCAGGGTGGCGCCATGACTGCAGCACACGCCCGGCCGGTGCCTGCACCGCGCCACCGCTCTGCCACCGACCGGCTCTCCACCGCCTCCACCTGAAAGACCCACCATGAACGCACCCATCCTGCGCCATTGCACGTTCGCCGCTGTCTGCGGCCTGCTCCTTGCCGGTGTCAGCGCACCGGCCCGCGCCGAAGCCACCTACGGCTACAACGATGCGGGCACCGGCACCGTCACCGCGACCGCTCGCGTCAATCTGTCGGTGCGCGTGCCCAAGCTCATCCTGCTGCGGGTGGGCAGCACCGACACGACGGTCGACACCCTGACGTGGACCGCCACCGCCAGCATTCCGCCGGTGCCCACCGTGGCCGCCAACGGCAGCAGCACCCCCGTCAACTGGGACGGCACCGCACCGAGCTTCGCCTTCGGCACACAGCCGGGCGCGCTGGCGGTCTACGCCTGGACCAACGCCGGCACCGCCACCATCAACTGCGCTTTGAGCGCCTGGCTGCCCGGCACCGGGCCCGGCCCGACGGGTGCCGACTTCAGCGTGACCGCGAGCGGCACGCTGCCGCACCCGGGCGCCAACCTGGGCGCGTGCACGTCCACCGCCTTCCCCTCCAATGTCGTGGCGACCGGCACCTGGGCGTACACCCTGACCGGCACGCCGACCGCGTGGGCCGCAGGCAACCACACGGCCACGCTGACCTACACCGCCACCGGCATCTGAGCGTGCTCCACCGCATCGGCTCGCCCGGTCAGGGCAGCACCCTTGCCGGCGCGGTCGCGCTCGCCCTCGTGCTGGTACCGGCCGGGACGGCGCAGGCGGTCATCACGACCACCCTGCTGAGCCTGTCGGGCAACCGTCTGACGCTGCGCGTGGGCTCCGCGGGCGGCACCATCGACAACGTCGCCTTCACGGTCAGCGGCGCCAACCTGCAACCCAGCCCGGCGCCGGTGACGCAGCCGGACACCGTGACCGTGCTGCTGACTGCCGACAAGGCGCTGCTGGCCCTGGCCGTCAACACCGTGCGCCTGACGGTGACGGCCGCACCGGGCCTGGACTGCACCACACCGACCAGCTGCGGCAGCACCAGCATCCCGTTCTCGACCATCGGCTGGGTGTCGACGAACCCCGACGCGACAGGACAGGACATCCAGAGCGGCAGTTTCAATGCCTCCGGCAGCCCGCAGCAACTGGCGCAATTCCCGCTGCCCCTGCTCTCGGTGCTGTCGGCCCGCACCGAGATGAACAACGCGCTGCGCTTCAGCTATGCCAACAGCACGCTCTATCTCTCCGGCACCTACACCGGCCGCGTGACCTTCACCGCCACCATGTTCTGAGCCATGGCCCTGCCCTTGTCCCTCCACCGGCGCACGTGTGCGGGCGCACTCGCCGGGCTGCTGCTGGCTGCCGGCGGCGCAGCCGTGTCGCAGGTGCACCGGCTGGACGATTCGACCTCGCCGCGCAGCCGGGTCCAGGCGCGCCCGGACGAGGACGGCGATGCGGCGTCCTCCGCCGTATCGCCCCACCTCACGGTGCGCTTCGACGGCATCGAATACCGCCTGGCCACCGCGCCCTTCGTCGGCCGCAGGGCCCGCATCTTCTACGTGGTGCCGCCCTTCATTCCCGGGCTGCGCTCGCCGGCGGGCATGCGGGTCGAGTGGCGCACGGGCGGGCTCTTCGCGCCGGGCATGGCCAGGCCGGGCGAGCGTCGGCTGGTCTGGAGCGGCACCGTCCCCGGCCCCTGGATGAGCGAGCGCTTCGACCTGCGCGTGCAGTTCGACCGCCGCGAGCTGCGGCCCGTGCCCGGCGGTGCGCTGGACTACGAGGCCTACTTCGAGATGGAGGTGTTGCCATGACAGGCCTTCGTGTCGCAGCGCTGCTGCTGGCCGGCGGCATGGCGCCCGGTGCGGCCCCGGCCGCGCCCTTCGAGATGGCCGTGGCGCCGTCGCGCTTCGAACTCTCGGGCGCGCGAGGCGGACGGATCGGCCAGACGCTGGAACTGCAGAACGTCGGCAACCAGTCGACCGAGGTCGCGGTCCGCACCATCGACTGGCGCCTCGGCGAGGACGGCAGCGTCAGCTACCACGACGCCCTGCTCTCCGACAGTTGCCGCCCCTGGGTGCTGCTGGAGCGTCCACGGGTGCGGCTGGCGCCGCGCGAGCGCCGCAGCTTCCGCTTCCAGATCGACCTGCCGCCCGACGCACCGCGGCGCGAATGCCGATTCATGCTGGCCATCGAAGGCGTGGAACCGGCCTACCATGCGGCGGTGCAGGGTCGCGGCCTGAGCCTGGCGCTGCCCGTCACCGGACGCATCGCGGTGGCGGTGTACCTCGCCGTCGAAGGAGCAGCGCCGCGGCTGTCCATGCTCGGCGTCGGCATGCGCGAGGGCCCGCAGGGACGCACGCCGGTGGTGACGGTGCGCAACGACGGCGATGCGCACGGCCGGCTCGGCGGCAGCCTCGAGGGCGTCGATGCACACGGCCAGCGGCACGACTGGCTGCCGGACAGCACGCCGGTGCTGCCGGGGCAAACGCGCGCACTCACGCTCACCCCGCGGGCGGCCGAGGACGGTGGCCCGCCGGCACGGCCGACCTACCCGGTGCGGGCGCGCGGCACCGTCGACTGGGAGGACGGCAGCTTCCAGGTGGAGGCCGAGTTCCGATGAGCCGCCGGGCATTCGTCCTGGGGCTGGCGGCCTCGGCGCTGGCCCTGCCCGCACGGGCGGAAGAAACGACGGACAACACCAGCCCCTACGCCGCCACCGCGCGGCTGGACTTCACGATCCGCATCGACAAGTTCATCTACCTGCGCATCGGCCCGACGGGTGCCACCGTGCCGACGGTGGGCTTCACGCTGACACCGTCGATCCCCTCCGCGCCGACCACCCCCGCCAATGGCGCCGGCATTGCCGTGCCCTGGAACGGCGGGGCGCCGGGGTGGACGGTGGCGGCCAGCAACGCGGTGCTGCCGGTCGAGGTGCGCAGCAATGCGGGCACCGTCACCCTGCGTGCCAGCGTGGCGGCGCCCCTGAGCAACGGATCGGCGACCTTGCCGATGACCGCCGTCACCATCAGTTCGGACAACGCCGGTCTGCCCGCACCACCGCTGCCGGCGAGCGGTTCGGGCACCGCGGTCAACGTGGCCGGCACCGCCTTCGGCAACCTGGTCACGCAGCAAAGCGCGAACTGGAGCTTCGCCTTCGCAGCCGCCAATCCCCCCGCCGGCCAGTACAGCGGCCAGGTCGGCTTCACCGCCAGCGCGCCCTGAGCAAGCGATGACGGCCGCGGGGCTCAGCGCGGCAGCGACTCGACCTCTCGGGTCCAGCGCTCGATCAGCCGCTTGCGCTCGGCCGCCTTGCCGTACTTCTCGAAGTCGTACTTGATGAGCTTCACGTCGGCCATCGACGGGATGCGCGGGTCGGGCTTGAAGCTTCGATTGGCCGGCGACTGCAGGCTGCCGTTCTTCGCGCCCAGGGCCTGGCCGGCAGGGCTCATGAGGAAGTCGTAGTACTTGATGGCATTGGCCTTGTTGCGCGCGCCCTTCACCAGCGCGATGCCGCCCACCTCGTAGCCTGTGCCCTCGCAGGGCGCCGCCGTCTTGACCGGGAATTTGTCGTAGCGCCACTTCTCGAAGCCGAAGATGAAGCTCACGCCGATGCCGACCTCGCCCTTGGCCACGTTGGGCGCCTGGGCCTGGCCGCTGCGCGTGTAGTTGCTCACGTTGGCGTGCAGCTTCTTGAGGTAGTCGAAGGCCACGTCCTCGCCCATCAGCTGCACCAGGCCCGCGATCACGGTGTAGGCCGTGCCGCTGGTCGCTGGGTGGGAGATCTCGATCTCGCCCTTGTATTCGGGCTTGACCAGGTCGGCCCAGCACTTCGGCTCGTGCAGCCGCTTCTTCCTGAGCGTGTCGGTGTTGAAGCCGAAGCCGATGGCGCTGGTGTAGAAGCCGCCGACCATGTTCCCGCTCATCGCGTACTGGCGCACAGCCCAGTCGTACAGGTCGTTGATGTAGGCCGGGCGGTAGGCGTCGAGCAGGCCCTGCTCGGCCGCCTGCAGGAAGGGGTCGCCGGTGCCGCCCCACCACAGGTCGGTCTTGGGGTTCTGGGCTTCGGCGCGCAGTTGGGCCGCGATCTCGCCCGTGCCCTTGTGGGCCTGGTTCACCTTGATGCCCGTGGTGCGCGTGAACTCGGCGGCCGCGGCCTCGCACCAGCCGGCGTCGGTGCTGCACAGCGCGTTGACCACGCCCTGCGCCCGAACGTTCGAGGAAAAAAGGGCTGCAGCGCCCGCCAGTGCCGCGCAGGCAGCGATCGTTTGGATGGCAATCCGTGGCATCGCAACGCACTCCAGCATCGGCCGGCAGCCGGGGCGAGCAGCATAGCGCGGGCCGGCGCCCTGGCGGCGCAATCGAAAACCGCAGGCAGCGTGAAGAGCTGCGCGCAAAGCGTCTGCAAAGCAGTTGGCAAGGCCGCGCCCGTTCCTAGAATCCGCCCCCGAAACGACGGCCCTGCGGCCGTCTTTCTCTTTCTTTCTCGCAACCACACAAGGACTTCAGGGAATGGACACACAACACACCGTCAAGGCGTGGGCGGCCGAATTCGTCGGCACCTTCTGGCTCGTACTCGGCGGCTGCGGCAGCGCTGTGCTCGCCGCCGGCTTTCCGCAACTGGGCATCGGCTTCGCCGGCGTGGCGCTGGCCTTCGGCCTCACCGTGCTCACGGGCGCCTACGCGCTGGGGCCCATCTCGGGCGGCCACTTCAACCCAGCGGTGTCCATCGGCCTGACGGTCGGCGGGCGCTTTCCGGCCGCGCGCCTGCCGGGCTACATCGTCTCGCAGGTGCTCGGCGGGATCGCGGCGGCCGGCGTGCTGTGGCTGATCGCCAGCGGCAAGGCCGGCGCACAGCTGGGCGGCTTCGCCACCAACGGCTACGGCGAGCACTCGCCCGGCGGCTACTCGATGCGGGCGGCGCTGGTGTGCGAGGTGGTGCTGACGGCGGTCTTCCTGGTCGTCATCCTCGGCGCCACGGCCAAGCGGGCCGCCGCGGGCTTCGGCGGCCTCGCGATCGGCCTGTGCCTCACGCTCATCCACCTGGTGTCGATCCCGGTGACCAACACCTCGGTCAACCCGGCGCGCAGCACCGGCGTGGCGCTCTTCGGCCCCGGCTATGCGATGGGCGAGCTGTGGCTGTTCTGGGTGGCGCCGATCGTCGGGGCGGTGCTGGGGGCGCTGGTGTGGCGTGGGCTGCTGGCCAGCCGCGACGACTGACGCGTTGCCCCGCGAGCGCTCGACCTACCAGCGGACTTTCACCCCCAGGCTCGCATTCAGGCCCCCGCGCACGCGGGTGTCGCCCCCGGTGGCCCAGCTCTTGCCGACCTCTCCATAGAGGCTCGCGCCGGGCCTGAACTGCCAGCTCGCACCCGCCACCAGCTCGGCGCTGCTGCCACCCGTCGCGGTGCCGAAGCCGGTGGCGCCGCCCAGCCCGATGAAGCGCGTCGTGTCGGTGCCCGACGAGCGCCGGGACCAGTTGATCTGGGCGTAGGGCTGCACCGGGCCTGCAGCCGTGCTCAGGTCGCCCTTGATCCGCAGGCCCGCGCGCGCGATCCAGCCGCTGTGCAGGTCCTGCTGGACCGTCGCGCCCGAGAGCACTGCATCGTCCAGGCTCAATCGCTGGTGCACCAGTTGCACCTGCGGCTCCAGACTCCAGCCCGGCGCGATGGCGAAGCTCTTGCCGACCTCGACCGAAGCCAGCAGGCCGTTGCCCTTGCCGCCGCTGCGCGGGCCCAGCGTGGGCATCACGGTGTAGCGGTGGCGCGATGCCTGCAGCACGCCGTCGACATACAGGCCGGATTCGCCCTGCCAGGTGACATAGCCGCCCAGGAATTGGCTCCGCACGTCGGTCGAGCCTGCGTCGTAGCCCACCATGCCTCGCGCGAAGCCGCGCACGCGCAGGTCGCCTTCCAGTTGACCCACGTACACGCCGGCGCGCCACGGCCCATCGACCCACAGGTCGGTGCCGGCCTGCAGCCCCTTCAAGCGGCCGCGGCTGGTCGGCGCCAGCTCTCCGCCCTGGCGGATGTCCTTGTCCAACGTGATGAAGCGCGCCCAGGCACGTCGGCCGGTCCGCCCGTCGGCATCGCCGCCCACCGGGTCATCGCCGGTGCGCTGGCGTGAGCCGCCGAGCATGGCCAGGTCGGCCTGCCGCAGCTGCGCACCGATGGCGGTGTAGATCGGCGCCTCCGCCCGATAGGTGGGAATGGCCGCGCCGGGGATGCCGCCGCCACCGCCACCGCCCCCATTGCCTCCCCCGTCGCCCCCGCCTGAGCCACCCCCATCTCCTCCTCCGCCGCCGCCGCCTCCGATGTTGTTGGTGAGGTACACCGCGCTGTCGGTCCGCGCGAGTCGGTAGTCGTAGGCGCCGGCCGAGACCGGCGCCGCCAGTTGGAACACACCGCTGCCGAGGGCGCCGCCGTTCGCGGTGCCCACCAGCTCGAGCCCGTTGCCCGTGGTCGGCGCGCCGAGCCCCTGGTCGACGATGCGCAGGTTGGTGGTGCCGGTGGCGCTGGCCCCCGACCCGCTGAGCACCAGCCGGTCCGCCGTGGCGCCGGCGCCCTGCTGCAGCACACCGCCGCTGCTTGCCCACGTGCCGGTGACCGTGAGCACGGTGCCGGGCGCCGTGCCGGCCAGGCTGACGGTGCCGGCGTTCGCCACCGACGGCAGCGTCTGGTTGTGGCCCGCCTGGTCCAGCGTCGCACCCGGCGCGATTGCATAGGCGCCGCCTCCACCGAAGGCGCCGGCCGCGCCGGCCTGCAGGGTGCCGGCGGCGACCGTGGTGCTTCCGGTGTAGTTGTTGTTGGCCACGGCGAGCTGCAGCGTGCCGAGCCCGTCCTTGACCAGATCGGCCGTGCCGCCGATGCCCCCGGACAGCACCGCCGAGTGGCCGGCGGTGTCGACGGTGAACGCGCCGACACCCGCTGTGGTGATCGGGTTCGGAAGTGCGATGCCGTCGGCCGAGAAGCCGAGGGTTGTGCCCGCCGCCGCTGTCAGCGGGCCGGTCCCGAGCGACGTGGCAGTGCCGACGTTCAGACGCCCGGCATCCAGCATCGTGCCGCCGCCGTAGCTGCTGCTGCCGCTCAAGGTCAGCGTGCCGGGTCCGGCCTTGACCAGGCTGCCGCTGCCGGAGAGCCCGCCGGCGTAGCTCGTGTCGATCGCCTGGTCGACCGTGAGGGTCTGGCCTTGCAGAGCGACGTTGCCGCCCGTGCCCGCCAGGCTCGAGGCGGTGAGGTCCCAACTGCCGAGGTCGAGCGTGCCGCCGTTCACGGTGTAGCCAGTGCCCTGCACGAAGGCACCGGCGCTGCCGGCCGCCAATGTGCCGGCCTCGACGGTGGTGCCACCGGCGTAGCTGTTGGTGCCAGTCAGGGTGTGCGTGCCGGTGCCCAGCTTGACGATGCCGCCCAGGCCGGTGATGTCGCCCGCGAACACGGAACCGGATGCATCGCCGAAGCGCAGGTCGTTGCCGCCCAGCCGCACCGCGCTGCCCGCCGCGCCACTCAGGGCACCGATCGTGCGGTCCCCGTCCGCACCTGAAATGTCGAAGCTCGCGCCGCCCGCCACGTCGACCGCGCCCTGCGCCGACAGGCTGCCCGCGCCCGACAGCGCCAGCGTACCGCCGTCGATGGCGGTGCCCCCCGTGAAGGTGTTCGCACCGGTGAGCGTCTGCGTGCCCGGACCCTGCTTCACGATGCTGCCGGTGCCTTCGATGACGCCGGCGTAGCTCTGGCTGCTGGCGTCCCCGAAGCTCAGCGTGTTGCCGCCGAGCTGCACGGCACCGCCCGTTCCCGCGAGCGAGCCGATCGTCTGCGGTGCCGAGGCGGCCGCGATGTCGAAGCGGCCGCCCGCATTGACCGTGACCGCACCGCCGGGCGCCAGGCTGCCAGCGCCCGCGAGCGCCAGCACACCGGCATCGACGGTGGTGCCGCCCGTGTGGCCCTGTGCGGCCGTGAGCGTCTGGATGCCGCTGCCCTGCTTCAGGATGCCGCCCGCACCGGCGAACGTGCCGCCGAACACCTGGTCGCTCGCATCGCCGAAGGCAAGATCGTTGGCGCCGAGCTGCACCGTGGTGCCACCCGCACCCGCCAGCGCGCCGATCGTCTGCGCTGCCCCCGAGGCCGCGATGTCGAACACGGTGCCCGGCTGCGCCAGATCGATCGCGCCGGTGGCGAGCAGGCTGCCGCCGGCGCCGAGTGCCAGCGTGCCGGCGTTGATGGTGGTTCCGCCGCCGTAGGTGCTGGCCCCCGTGAGCGTCTGCGTGCCGCTGCCCTGCTTCACGACGGCGCCGCTGCCGGCGATGCTGCCCGCGAACACCTGGTTGCTCGCATCGCCGAAGGCCAGTGTGTTGCCGCCCAGCTGGACGGTGGAACCTGCCGCGCCCGACAGCGCCCCGACGCTCCGGGCGCCCGAGGCGCCGCCGATGTCGAACACCGTGCCCGCGTTCGCCAGGTCGAGCGCGCCGGTCGACAGCAGGCTGCCCCCGCCGCCCAGTGCCAGTGTTCCGCCGGTGATCGTCGTGCCGCCGGCGAAGGTGTTCGCGCCGCTCAGCGTCTGCGTGCCGGCTCCCTGCTTCACGATACCGCCGCCGCCCGTGATGGCGCCGGCGAAGGTCTGGCTGCTGGCATCGCCGAAGCCCAGGCCGCCGGCGCCGAGCTGGACGGTGGTGCCGGCGACGCCCGAGAGCGACCCGACGGTCCGCGCTCCGCCCGCCGCGCTCAGGTCGAAGGCCGCGCCGCTGGCGGTGAGGCTCAGTGCGGTCGAGGGTGCGATGCTTCCTCCGCCGGCCAGCGCCAGCGTGCCGGCGGTGACGGTCGTGGGCCCGGCGTAGACGTTGGCTCCCGTCAGCGTCTGCGTGCCGCTGCCCTGCTTCACGATGCCGCCGCTGCCGCTGATGCTGCCGGCGAAGGTCTGGTTGCTGCCATCCCCGAAGGCCAGGCTGTTGGCGCCCAGGGCCACCGTCGTGCCTGCGGTTCCGGCAAGGCCGCCCACCGTGCGGTTGCCGTCGGCCGCGGCGATGTCGAAGACGGCCCCGGGATTGGCCAGGGCCAGGACGCCGGTCGGCGCCAGACTGCCGGCGCCTGCCAGCGCCAGCGTGCCGGCGTTCACCGTGGTACCGCCGGCGAAGGCGTTCACGCCGGTGAACGTCTGCGTGCCCGCCCCCTGCTTCACGATGCCGCCGCTGCCCGTGATCGTGCCGGCGAAGGTCTGGCTGGTTCCGTTGCCGAAGCCCAGCGTGTTCGCGCCCAGCGTGACGGTCGACCCCGACGCGCCCGACAGCGCAGCCACTGTGCGGTTGCCGTCGGCCGTTGCGATGTCGAAGCCGGTGCCCGCCCCCGCGAGGTTCACGCTGCTGCCTGCGGCCAGGCTGCCGGCGCCCGACAGCGCGAGCGTGCCGCCGGCGATGGTGGTCGTGCCGGTGTAGGTGTTGACGCCCGTCAGCGTCTGCGTACCGGTGCCCTGCTTGACGATGCCGCCCGTGCCGGTGATGGCGCCCGCAAAGCTCGTGTTCTGCACGTCGCCGAATGCCAGTGTGTTCGCGCCCAGCGAGACCGTCGAGCCGGCGGCGCCCGACAGGCTGCCCACCGTCCGGCTGCCTGCCGCCGCACTCAGATCGAAGGCCGCACCGGCACCGAGCGTCACGGCGGCTGTCGGCGCGAGGCTGCCGCTGCCGGCGAGCGCCAGTACGCCGCCGTTGATGGCCGTGCCGCCGGTGTAGGTGTTGGTGCCCGACAGCGTGAGCGTGCCAGCGCCGCCCTTCGACAGGCCGCCGCCGCCGGAGAGCACGCCCGAGAGGTTGAAGGCGTTCGCACCCTCCACGGCCAGGCCGCCGGCGTTCAGCGTGAAGGCGTTGCCCAGCGTGACGCCGGGCACCGCCGCGGAGAGCGCACCCCCGTTGGCCGTGACCGTGCCCGCACCGAAGGCGGCACCGCTGTTGATGTTGGCCAGGCCGCCATTGAGCGTCGCATCGCCCGACACCAGCGCGCCCTGGATGTTCCAGGTGCCGCTGTTGACGGTGAGGTGCTGGAAGTTGCGGTAAGTGGCACCCGACACGGAGCTCACCCCGCCCGCAACGCCGCTGCCGGTGCCTGCCTCCGGAAGCACGTTCTGCAGCACCAGCGTGTTGTTCCCGCCCGCCCCGCCGTCGACGACGCCCGTGGGCGCAAAGCCCAGCGTCACCCCAGCCAGCCCGAGCACGTTCAGGTCCAGGCCCAGCCCGCCACCGGAATTGACCGAGGACCCCGACACCGCCGTGAAGGTGTTGCTGCTGTTGGCGCCCATGGACACGCCGCCGTTGATGGTGCCGGCGTTGGCGAAGGTGTTGCCGGTGCCTGCCGTGCCCGATGCCTGGAAGGCCACGCGCCCCGTGATGAGACCCGTGTTGACGAAGTTCGTCCGCGCGCCGCCATAGCTGGCGACCACCGGCGCATCGGCGCCCAGCAGCGTGACGCCGAGCAGCGCATTGCTGCCGATGGTGCCTTCGTTGCGGATGGTGGTCACGCCGCCGGTTCCGTTCTGCGTGGCCAGCGCCATGCCCGTCAGGCCGAGCAGGTTCAGCCCGAGCACGCCGGTGGTGCCGCGAATGACACCGCCGACGTTGTTGGTGACGCTGACGTTGCTCGCCGATGCGTTGCCGATGACTGCGCCGGACGACAGCACGGAGAGCAGGCCCAGCAGCGACGGATCGATCGTTCCGCTGTTGTTCAGCTGGGCGTTGTTGCCCGTCATGGTGAGCGCCGTGTCCCCCAGCAGCACGCCAACGCCCGCGCCGGGTTCGACGTTCACCGTCGTGTCGTCCGCTGCCGTGGAGAAGCTCGGTGCGAACGGGTTGGCCGCTCCGGAACAGGTGACCGTGGAACCTGCTGTGGTGCACACGGCCCAGGCGGGCTGCGCCGCCCAGGGCACGGCGATCGCGATCGCCACCGTGGGCCAGACAAGCTTGCCGATGCGAGCCGGGCCAGGCCGCGAGCCATCCGTCGTGGGCATGAAGTGCGTCTCCTCGGTGTGGTGCCCATGGGCACGGACACACCGAGGCTAGGGACGCAACGATGCCGCAACAAGAGGGTAGTTGTTTAAGAAAAGCAGAGTAGGAGCAACACCTACCCGCCAGTAGAAATCCGGTTCGAGGAGGTCGAACTGCCGCACTTTTCGGGGCCACACGTCGCACTGACGTCGCTGCATGTGAACTAAGGCCCCAAGCCTTCGGAACCTCGCTGCAAAAGGCAGTACTTTCGTTGCGCGGCAGCCCCAGCGCTGCCTGGTTCACCGCCCTCGATGCGAACACCCGCTTTCGCGCCAGCGCCGCTGCGGCGTGCAAGCGGCGCCTGCGCCCGGCGGGCGCTCAGTGTGTGGTGCCCGGCATCGGCATCGCGGTCGACTGGCCGATGGCTTCGGTGCCGGTCGGGTGCGCAGCGGCCACGGCGCCGTTGTAGACCTCGGTGTCGGACACCCGGGACACCATCGCCGGGGCGCCGGTGGACTGGCCGATGGCCTCCGTGCCGCTCGCGTGGGCCGCGGCCACGGCGCCGTTGTAGACCTCGGTGCTCGACATCGTGGAATTGAGCAGCGGCGCGCTGGTCGACTGGCCGACGGCCTCGCTGCCGCCGCCGTCCCAGCGCGCCTGGGCCGAAGCGGCCATCGAGCCGAGGGCGGCCAGGCTGCCGAGCGCCAGGATGGCGGCGATGCGTTGGGTGCGTGTGGACATGGAGTCTCCTCTTCAGGCGTTGGACGGGGTCGCTCGCCGCAGCACGACATGCGCTGGGGTGGACCTCCCGCCAACGACTCTAGGCGCCGTGTCTGAGGCCTGCGTGAGCAACGAATGAGGCGGGTGTGAGCAGCGCCAGACGCGGCGCCCACCTTCCCTCAGCCGGCGCGCCGCACGCGCGCGACGAGGCCGCGGCCGCCGTCCTGTGGCCCGCGGTTGCGCAGCTCGATGCACAGGCCGTGGCGCGACGCGGCCGCCCGCGCGATCGCCAGTCCCAGCCCACTGCCGCCCGCCGCCGCGCCGGGCGCCCGGAAGAAGCGGTCGAATACGCGCTCGATCACGGCCTCGTCGATGCCGGGGCCATCGTCCACCACGTCGACGACGGCTGCGCCGTCGACGCGGTGCAGGCGCACGTCGACGGTGCTGCCCGGCGCCGTGTGGCGCAGCGCGTTGTCGATCAGGTTGTCGAACACGCTGCGCAGTTCCTGCGCCTCGCCCTCGAGCGCGAAGTCGGCCAGTGCCGGATCGGCGACGAAGCCCAGGTCGATGCGGCGCCGGTCGGCGCGGTCGGCGAACTGCGCGATCGCCTCGGCGAGCAGCGGCGCCAGCGGCACGCGCTGGGCAGGCGGCGCCGCGCCGTGGCCGGCGGCTTCCTGGCGCGACAGGCGCAGCAGCTGCTCCAGCAGGTGCCGCGTGCGCGCGACGCCGGCCTCCAGCAGTGCGAAGCGCTCCTGCGCCTCGCCCGGCGGCATGTGGGCGCGCAGGTTCTCCACCTGCAGCGCGATGGCGGTGACGGGCGTGCGCAGTTCGTGCGCCGCGTCCTGCACGAAGCGGCGCTGCGTGGCCAGCGCGTCGCGCAGCCGGCCGAGCAGCGAATTGAAGGCCCCCACCAGCGGCGCGATCTCCTCGGGCACGCGCTCGGGCGGCAGGCCGTCGACGCTGGCTTCGTCCTGCGCCGCCACCTCGGCCGCCACCGCGCGCAGCGCACGCGAGGCCGACCACACGATGACCCACAGCAGCGCCAGCGCGGCCGGCAGCAGCAGTGCGATGGGCAGGCCCTCGATCAGTGCGCGCTGCACCGAGCGCTGATGCCGCCAGGCCTCGCTCTGCAGCACCTGCACGCGCAGGCCATCGGCCGCGAAGCCGGGCGGCGCGGTGTAGACGCGCCAGCGCTCGGCCCGGCCGGGGCCGGCCGGCACGTCGGCAAAGCCCGCGACGGCCTGCAGCGGCACCGCCACGGCGGCAGAAGCGGCCACCAGCGCGCGGCCGTCGGCCTGCCACAGCTGCACCGCCAGCGCCCCGTGCTCGCGCAGCGCGCCGGCGGGCAGGGTCGGCAGCGACGGCGCCTCGCGGTGGCCGGCATAGGACTCGGCCAGGGTGCGCATCTGGTCGTCGCGCAGCCCCTCGATCACGCGGTCGTAGATCGCGTACGAGGCCCAGGCCGTCGCCACGATGGCCAGCAGGTGCAGCAGCACCAGCCACACCAGCAGCCGACGACGCAGCGAAGGCGCGCGCCGCGGCACCCGGTTCACGGCTCGGCGCTCACCCGCCAGCCCAGGCCGCGCACGTTGCGGATCGCCTCCTGGCCGATCTTGCGGCGCATGCCGTGGATGAGCACGTCGACCGCGTTGCTCGTGACCTCTTCGCCCCAGCCGTAGATGCGGTGCTCGAGCTGGTCGCGCGAGAGGATGGCGCCGGGCCGCTCCAGCAGCGCATGCAGCAGGGCGAATTCGCGCGCGGTGAGTGCCTCGCGCCGGCCGTCGACCAGCACCTCGCGCGTCGTCAGGTCGAGCTGCAGCGCGCCGGTGCCGACCAGCGAATGCGCGGCGCCGTCACGGCGGCGCACCACGGCGCGCATGCGCGCCAGCAGCTCGGGCAGCTCGAAGGGCTTGGGCAAGTAGTCGTCGGCGCCCAGGTCCAGGCCCTGCACGCGCTCGCCCAGGCTGTCGCGCGCGCTCAGCACCACCACGGGCGTGCGGTCGCCGCGCTCGCGCGCATGGCGCAGCAGCGCGGTGCCGTCCTGCTTGGGCAGGCCGAGGTCGAGCAGCACGCAGGTGTAGCCGCCATCGGCCAGCGCGCTCTCCCCCAGCAGGCCGTCGCGCACCCAGTCGACCGACCAGCCGGCGCCCTCGAGCGCTTGCTGCAGGCTGCGGCCGATCATGTCGTCGTCTTCCACGAGCAGGGCTCGCATGGGCAGTCTCCGGGTTCGTCCGGCGCGCTTCGCTGCGCCCGCCAGACCCGCAGCAGGCTAGGCCGGCTTCCTTAAGCCAGCCTGATCGGGCGCCGCGCGCCTGCGGCTACGCTTGGCGCTCTTGCACATGGAGCGCCGATCGCCGCATGCCTTTTGTTCTCCAGGTTCAATCGCGCCGCGACGACGACGGCGCGACTCAACTCCACGGCCGGATCACCGTCGGGGCCTTTTTCGGTCCTGAGCGGGCGTGCGCCCGCGATGCCTCCGGCCGGCAGATCGAGACCCGGGTGCTGGGCCACGGCCTGGTGTCGCCGGAGGGATGGCCGGTGCGTCCAGAGCATGCCCAGACCCGGCTTCGGCTGACGGTCGACCCGTTGCCGCCCGACTTCGAGGTGGTCGAGGTGCAGGGGCTGGGCGCCGTCAATGCGCCAGTCCGCCTGCGCGATATCACGCCGTACGCCACGCAGCCGGCGTTCTGGGCATGCGTCGTCGCACAGCATGGCACCACCGAGCACGAGGAGGACCCTGCGCTGGATTGGCTCGGCGTCGACACCGACCAGGCGAGCGAATGGCATGCGGCACATATCGAGCCGGGGCTGGCGGCCCACGAGGGCCTGGAGCTGCGGCAACCCGTCGGCAACGCGGGGCGAACCCTTGCGCTGCGCATGACGGCCGGCATGGCCTTTCAGGACCAGCACTGGCTCGGCCATGCCGATGCAAGCCTGCTGCTGGGCTACCACGGCGGCCATTTCTCGCTGCCTGCCCTGCGGGTGGCCGAAGCGGCCGCGGTGGCGGCTGCGGCGCAGGATTCGGTGCTCAACCTGCTGTGGTTCACCTTCGTCCATGCCCGCCCGGACGAAGTGCCCGTGCTGCATGCACTGGTGGCACGCGCCGCGGCCGCCCTGCCCGGCCTGCGCGTGCCGCCGCAGCGGGTGGCCGACGCGCTGGTGGAGCGGCAGACCTCGCCGACGCCGCGCTGGTGGGAGGACCCCGTCCTGGGCTGGATCAACGACGGGCGCTACAGCCAGCGCAACCCGGCGAGCGATCTGAGCAACTTGCGGCCGGCGGACCACGCCTTCATCCGCGACTGGTTCGGCGCCCTGCCGCCGCCACCTTGAGGAAATTCCGGCTTTCTCAGCGCCCGCGCGCCAGCGCGCCGCGCTGGCTGCGCGCATAGCGCGCCAGCAGCGCGCGTGCCGCCCAGGCGCTGAGCACGCCGCAGGCGCAGCCGGCGACGAGGTCGGCCGGGAAGTGCGCGCCCAGCACGATGCGCGACACGCAGACCCAGAGCACCCAGCCCGTCAGCGCGATGCGCCCGGGCACGCCGGCGGACCGCCAGAAAGTGGCCGCCACCAGCGCGGCGAAGGTCGCGTGGCCACTGGGAAAGCTGCCCGAGGTCTCGGCGCTGCCCAGCACGCGCACCATGTCTTCGCCGAGCGCCATGGGCGGCCGCGGCAGGTGCAGGCCGACCTTCAGCGTGCCGACGACGGCCATGGCCACGGCCCAGCCGATCACCAGCACGAGCAGCAGGCGCAGCACGGCCTCGGGCCGCGGCCAGTCGGCGGGCAGGCGGCGTGCATGCCGCCACGAAGGCGCCATCGCCACCGCGGCCAGCGCCGCCACGAGCAGCGGCAGGTTCCAGAAGTTGCCGATGGCCGAGCCCAGACGCGCGAGCAGGTCGAAGACCGCCGCGTGGTGCTGGTTGATGGCCAGGAAGAGCGCCTCGTTGAGGCCGAAGAAGTGATAGAGCTCGGCGAAGAAATGCATGAACACGGAAGAAGACGAAGGTGGGACCGCGAGTTCAGAAACGCTCGTCGGCCCCCAGGTAGCGCCACTGCCCCTGCGGCAGTTGGCCGAGCACGACGTTGCCGATGCGGATGCGCTTGAGACCGACCACCTTGAGCCCGACCAGTTCGCACATGCGGCGGATCTGGCGCTTCTTGCCCTCGGTGAGGATGAAGCGCAGCTGCTCGGGGTTCTGCCAGTCGACGCGCGCCCGCTTGAGCGGCTGGCCGTCGAGCGACAGACCGTGCCGCAGGCGCGCCAGCTGCTCGCGCGGGAAGACCGACTGCACGTCGGTCGTGCGTTCGGCGCCGCCCACCGGGTAGCTCACGCGCACGAGGTACTCCTTCTCCATGCCGGAGTCCTCGCCGATGAGCTGGCGCGCGACGCGGCCGTCCTGCGTGAGCACCAGCAGGCCGACCGAATCGATGTCGAGCCGGCCCGCGGGCGCCAGGCCGCGCAGTTGCTGCGGCGAGAAGCGCATGCGCGAGCCGTCGCCGCGCCAGTGGTTGCGCTGCTGCACGAGCGTGACGGCGGGCTGGTGCCCGTCCTCCGCCTGGCCGCTGACGTAGCCCACCGGCTTGTGCAGCAGGATGGTGACCTGCTGCGCCTGCTGGCCGCGGGCGCGCGGGTCGACCTCGATGCGGTCCTGCGGGCCGACCTTCAGGCCCATGGGCGCGACGGTGCC
The DNA here is from genome assembly GCA_030418545.1 of Xenophilus aerolatus. Taxonomy (GTDB): domain Bacteria; phylum Pseudomonadota; class Gammaproteobacteria; order Burkholderiales; family Burkholderiaceae_C; genus Xenophilus. The sequence continues at coordinate 87,949 of QAIB01000012.1, forward strand.
GTTGACCTTGACCCAGCCCTGCTCGATCCACGCGTCGGCCTCGCGGCGCGAACACAGGCCGAGGTCGGCCATGCGTTTGTTGAGGCGGATCGGCTCGGCGGCGTCGGTCATGGATTGCAATGCTACTGAATTCATAGCGTCTCGCGCAGGAATGGCGGGCGCAGCCGGGCATTTTCGTTGACAAGTTCCGTGCGGCGCGTCTGCCGCGCCGCGCGCCGCCGCAGCCATGACTTGCGGTCATGGGCGATGGCGCTATTGCCATACGCGGGCAGCGCGGGCCGCTCCTAGACTGCGCCGCGAGTCCTTCCCCGACACCCTCCTCTCGATCCGCACGCCATGCCCCTCACCCGACCCACCCGCCTGCGCCGCACCGGCATCGCCATCGCCGCACTCGCCACGCTCGCCCTCGCCGCGCCCGCGCTGCACGCGCAGGACGCCCCGCTCGAGGTCGACCTCGTGCTGCGCGGCGGCACGATCTACACCGGCGACGACGACCGCCCCATCACCGGCGACGTCGGCGTCGCCGGCGACCGCATCGTCTTCGTCGGCCAGCCCGCGCAGGGCCGGCGCGTCGTCGCCAGGCGCACCATCGATGCCACTGGCCTTGTCGTGGCGCCGGGCTTCATCGACGCCCACACGCACGCCGACACCGAGCTCTTCAACACCGACGCGAAGCAGCGCCTGAACGCGCCTTTCCTGATGCAGGGCGTGACCACGGCGGTGGTCGGCAACGACGGCTTCGGCGGCTTCGACATCGCGGCCCAGGCCGCGAAGCTGCGCGCGAACCCGGCCGGCACCAACGCCGCGATGTACGTCGGCTTCGGCCCCGTGCGCACCGACCAGCTGGGCACGAAGAACGTCGTGCCCACGCCCGAGCAGATGGCGGTGATGAAGCGCCATGTGTCGCAGGCCATGTGCGAGGGCGCGCTGGGCCTGTCGACGGGCCTGTTCTATTCGCCGCAGAACTTCGCGAAGACCGAAGAAGTGATCGAGCTGGCCAAGGTCGCCGCGCAGCACGGCGGCCTGTACGACAGCCACATCCGCGACGAGAGCATGTACAACATCGGCCTGCAGGGCTCGATCGAGGAAGTGATCCGCATCGGCCGCGAGGCGAAGCTGCCGGTGCACGTGGCCCACATCAAGGCGCTGGGCGTGGCCGTGCAGGGCCAGAGCGGCGAGGTCATCCGCCGCATCGAGGCCGAACGCGCCAAAGGCCTCGCCATCACGGCCGACCAGTACCCGTGGACGGCCTCGAGCACGCGTTTTTCCGCCGCGCTGATGCCGCCCTGGGCGCTGGAGGGCGGTCGCGAGGCCTTGCTGCAGCGCATGGCCGACCCGGCCCAGCAGGAGCGCCTGCACAAGGACATCACCGAGAACCTGCGCCTGCGCGGCGGCCCCGACGCGATCCTGTTCTCGGCCGGCAACACCAAATACGTCGGCAAGACCCTGACGCAGGTGATGCAGGGCACCGGCACCGACGCCATCGGCGCCACCTTCGCGGTGCTGCGCGATGGCGACATCCACATCGCGTCATTCACCCAGAGCGACGACGACATCCGTGCCTTCATGAAGCGGCCCTGGGTCATGACCTCGTCCGACTCGGTGCACGGCCACCCGCGCATGTACGCCACCTTCGCGCGCAAGTACGAGCAGTACGTGCTGAAGGAGAAGCTCATCACGCTGCCGCAGTTCATCCGCAGCAGCAGCGCGCTCACGGCCGACACGCTGGGCCTGGTCAAGCGCGGCCACCTGCGGCCGGGCTGGCACGCCGACATCGTCGCCTTCGACCCCGCGCGCTACGCTGCCAGGGCCACCTACACGCAGCCGGCGCTGCTGTCCGAGGGGGTGCGCACGGTGCTGGTCAATGGTCAGCTCGCGGTGGACAACGGGCAGCTCACCAACGTGGCGGCGGGCCAGCCGCTGCTGCGCGTGCCCAAGGCGGGAAGCTGCCCGGCCTGAGCCCGCAGATGGGCAGCTTGCTCCTGATTTCATAGCGGCTCGCGCCCGCTGCACGGGCGCTGCAGGCACTTTCGGCATGAAGCGACGGGCTGCGGCGGGTGGTCGCCCTCGTGGCAGCAGGGGTGCGGACCCGTTCCTATACTGCCGCGGCACTGCCGCCCGCAGGCGGCGCGAACCCCGAATCCTTCCCCCCGCTGGAGACCCGCCATGCCGCTGCAACTGCGCTCCCTGATCCGCCCCGACGCCACGCTGGAGCTCTCGCTCGCCGAGGTGCCGATGCCCGAGCCCGCCTCGCCCGACGAGGTGGTGGTGCGCGTGGAGGCGGCGCCGCTCAACCCCTCGGACCTGGGCCTGCTCTTCGGCGGTGCCGACATGACGAAGGCGCAGGCCGCCGGCAGCGCCGAGCGCCCCGTCGTCACCGCGCCCATTGCCGCGCCGGTGATGGCGGCGATGGCCGCGCGCGTGGGCCAGTCGATGCCCGTAGGCAACGAGGGCGCGGGCACCGTGGTGGCCGCCGGCAGCTCACCGGCTGCGCAGGCCCTGCTGGGCAAGAAGGTCGCGGCGCTCGGCGGTGCGATGTATTCCGAGTACCGCGCCGTGCCGGTGGCGCAGTGCCTGCCGCTGCCCGAGGGCACCACGGCCGCGGACGGCGCCTCCTGCTTCGTCAACCCGCTCACCGCGCTGGGCATGGTCGACACCATGCGCAACGAAGGGCACCGCGCGCTGGTCCACACCGTGGGCGCATCCAACCTGGGCCAGATGCTCAACCGCATCTGCCTGAAGGACGGCGTGGGCCTGGTCAACCTCGTGCGCAAGCCCGAGCAGGCCGCGCTGCTGCGCGCCCAGGGTGCCAAGCATGTCGTCGACACCAGCTCGGCGGACTTCCAGGCCGAGCTGACCGAAGCCATCGCCGCCACCGGTGCCACGCTCGCCTTCGATGCCATCGGCGGCGGCAAGCTCGCCGGGCAGATCCTCGTCGCGATGGAAGCGGCCGCGCTGCGCCAGCCGGGCCAGGAGTACAGCCGCTACGGCAGCACCGTGCACAAGCAGGTCTACATCTATGGCAGCCTCGACCGCGGCCCGATCGAGCTGGCGCGCGGTTTCGGCATGGCCTGGGGCGTGGGCGGCTGGCTGCTGTTCCCCTTCATGCAGAAGGTCGGCCCGGCGCGCGTGCAGCAGCTCAAGCAGCGCGTGGCCGACGAGCTGACCACCACCTTCGCCAGCCACTACACCAGCAAACTGACGATGGCGCAGGCGCTGTCGCTGGACGCGATCGCGGGCTACGGGAAGATGGCGACGGGCGAGAAGGTGCTGGTGCGTCCGGCTGCGGATTGACAGGCACGCACCGAAATCGTTTCTCATTCTTGACATTTTTGCTGGAATGGAAAAAATGAGAAACACATGCCTGCTGCCGCCCCCCTGCCCACGCCCCAGACGACCGACGCGCTGACCGCCCTCGGCGTGGCCGTGCGCCGACGCCGCAAGGCCCTGGGCATCTCGGCCGTGGCCGCCGCCGAGGCGGCCGGCATCTCGCGGCCCACGCTGCACCGCATCGAACAGGGCGAGGCGTCGGTCACGCTCGGCGCCTGCCTGCAGGTGCTGACCGTCCTCGGCCTCGAGGTGGCCGTCGCGCCGCGCGAAGCCCGCCCGCAGGGCGGGAGGCCTGAGCGCCCCGGCTGGCTGCCCGCGCGCGTGCACGTCGACGACTATCCCCGGCTGCGGGAGCTCGCCTGGCAGGTGCACGCGGGCGCCGAGCTCACGCCGCGCGAAGCCCTGGACATCTACGAGCGCAACGCGCGCCACCTCGACGCCGCGGCCTTGACCGCCGAAGAGCGCGACCTGGTCGAAGCCCTGCGCCTGGCCTTCAGCACCGAAGCGTCGCGGAGCCCGCCGGTTGTTTGAGCAGCCGCATCACCAACGCGTGGCGCGCGTGCTGCGGGCGCTCGACGGCGAACTGCTGCGCGAGCGCCGCTGCCTCTTCGGCGGCGGCACCGCCATCGCGCTTCGCTACGGCGAGTACCGCGAGTCGGTGGACATCGACTTCCTCGTGTCCGACCTGCCGGCCTATCGCCAGCTGCGGCAGGCGCTCACGGGTCGCGAGGGTCTGGCCAGCGTGACGCGACCCGGCGCCGAGCCGCTGAACCCCATTGGCGAGCTGCGCGCGGACCAGTACGGCATCCGAACGCGGGTGCGGGTGGACGACCAGCCCATCAAGTTCGAGATCGTTTTCGAGGCGCGTATTGCCCTTGAGGCGCCCGGTGCCGACGACACGGTGTGCGGCGTGCCCAGCCTCACACCCCTGGACCTCGCGGCAAGCAAGCTGCTCGCCAATGCCGACCGCTCGCTCGACGACGGGGTGTTCAGCCGCGACCTCATCGACCTCGCCATGATGGCCCCGCGCCTGCCTCTGCTGCGTGAGGCAGTGACCAAGGCCGAGGCTGCGTACGGCGACGCCATCCGTCGCGACCTCGGCCGCGCCATCGACCGCATGCGGCAGCGCACCGGCTGGCTGGAGCGCTGCATGCAGCTCATGGGCATGACAGCGACGCAGGCTCAGGTCTGGCAGCGCATACGCGCGCTGCGGCGTGTGCTCGGCTGAGCGCGCGTCCACGCCGGGACTTCGATTTTCGAGTGCGGCCGTCACAAGGCCGGGGGCTCGCCCGTCTTGAAGGGACAGACCCAGTCAACCCACCTTCAAGAAGGACACACCATGACCCAACAACGCCTCGACGCCATGCAGCAATCGCCCGAGCTGTTCAAGAAGATGGTCGAGTACAGCCTCGCCATTGCCAAGGGCGGCCTCGACACGACGCTGCGGCACCTGGTCGAGATCCGTGCCTCTCAGATCAACGGCTGCGCCCTGTGCCTGGACATGCACATCAAGCAGGCCAAGCTGCATGGCGAGGGCGAACTTCGCCTGCACCATCTCGCGATCTGGCGCGAATCGCCGCTGTTCAGCGCGCGCGAACGCGCAGCGCTGGCCTGGACCGAGCTTTTGACGACGCTGCCGCCGCACGGCGTGGACAACGCCGACTACGACGCCGCCCGGGCCACCTTCTCCGAACAGGAGCTGGTGCAGCTCACGCACGCCGTGATGGCCATCAATGCCTGGAACCGGCTCAACGTCGCCTTCCGCACCGCGCCGGGCTCGGCCGACAAGGCCTATGGGCTGGACAAGGCGAGCTTTTCCTGAGCCCGCGGCGCGCCGGCGCGCGTTCAGCCTGCGTTCTTGAGCGACTGCTTGGCCTTCTGGGCCGAGTTCTTCGAGCGGTTCTTGTGATAGCCCGACTTGACGTTGTTCACGGCCTTGCCGATCGGGCCGCTCTTCTTCGCGTCGCTGTCGGCACGCTTCTGGTCGATCTTGTGCTGCACGGCGTCGGTCGCTTCGGACGCGGCCTTGCCCACCTGGGCAGAGGCGGTGCCGGCGGCCAGAAGGGCGACCGTGGTGGCCAGGGCGATCAATGCTTTTTGCATGGGAAGCTTCTCCATCCGCGCCACGTCGGCGCCCCCGCATGTTGACGCGCCGCGGCAGGGCGACGTGTCAGCCGCCGCCCCAGCGCGACGCCTGACACCGGCCAGATTCGCCACCCCAGTCAGATCGTCACGTTCGTGACGAATTTGCCGCCAACACCCGGCTGGCGCGGGCTGCAGCCCGATTGCACTTGGGCTCGCAGCCGCTTCAGACCACGAGCCGATAGCCCACTGCCGTTTCGGTCAGCAGATGCCTGGGCTGGGCGGGATCGACTTCCAGCTTGCCGCGCAGGTGCCCCATGTAGACGCGCAGGTAGTGGCTCTGCTCGCTGTGCGCCGGCCCCCACACCTCGCGCAGCAGCTGGCGCTGCGTCAGCACGCGCCCGGCGTTGGCCACCAGCACGGTGAGCAGGCGGTACTCGGTGGGCGTGAGATGCACCTCGGCACCGGCGCGGCGCACGAGGCGCGCCGCGCGGTCGACCTCGATGGCGCCCTCCCCTTCGCCGAAGCGGAACAGCGCCTCGTCGGCCGCCGGCGCCGCGCCTTCGGCGGCCGCCGCGCGCGGGCGTCGCAGGTTGGCCCGCACGCGCGCGAGCAGTTCGCCGGTGCCGAAGGGCTTGGTGAGGTAGTCGTCGGCGCCCGCGTCCAGCGCCGCGATCTTGTCTTCTTCGTCCACGCGTGCCGACAGCACGATGATCGGCACCGCCGACCAGCCGCGCACGTCGCGGATCAGGTCCAGGCCATCGCCGTCCGGCAGGCCCAGGTCCAGCACCAGCAGGTCGGGCCGCCGGGTGCCGGCCGCCGCCAGGCCTTCACGCTGCGTGGCGGCCTCGTGCACCTGCCAGCCCTCGGCCTCCAGCGCGCTGCGCACGAAGCGGCGGATCTGGGGTTCGTCCTCGATGACGATGGCGGTGGGGACAGGCATGGCGGGCGGGGCTGCAGACCGGGTGGCGCACGGTGGCGCAGTCTGCCACGCCTTGCAGCGGGGCCGCCGACCTGCGGTGCACAGGTGGCCCGCTAGCCCAGGTCGTCGGCCGAATCGCTCGCGCCGGGCCCGCGCGCGGCCAGCTGCTCGCGCGCCTGCCGTGCGGCCTCGAGCAGGCTGTCGGCGGTGCGCGCCGCTGCGTCGGGCGTCATGGTCACGGCCACGCCGTCGGGCCCGTCGAGCAGCACGACGCCGTTCTCGGCGGTGGCGCGTCCGGCGTCGCTGCGGGGCGCGAGCATCGCTCGCCGGTCAGCCATGGGGAGGCTCCTCGCGGCCGGTCGCGCGCCGCTCGATGGTGGGCTGCAGGTACAGGTACTGGGGGTCGAAGAGGGCCATCTGCGTGAGGCTCCGAAGGTCGGTGATGTGGACATGCGACGAACGCACCTGGCACAGGCCGCGTTCGCGCAACTCGCGCAGCACGCGGCTCACGTGCACGTTGGTCAGGCTGCACACCTCGCCGATGTCGGACTGCGTCATCGGCAGCGCGAAGTGCTGGCCGTCCGAGGCGCCGATGGCCAGCAGGCGTGCGTTCGTCTCGCACAGGAAGTGCGCCACGCGCTGCATGGCGTTGAGGCTGGCCAAACGATAGATCCACTGCCGGTGCATCGCGGCGTCGAGCAGCGTCTGGAACCACAGCGCTCGCGTGAGTCCAGGATGCTGCAGCTGCAGGCCTTCGAGCGCGGCGTGCGGCACCACGGCCACCGTCACGTCGGTGAGCGCGCCCACATCGTGGTCCAGCTTCTTCAGTGCATAGGCATGCAGGTCGACGAAGTCGCCCGGCACATGCACCGCGACGAGGTGGCGGCGGCCGTCGGGCGCGTCGACGTGGCGGGTCATCATGCCTTCCACCAGGAGCGTGCTGACCTCGATCGGCGTCCCCTGTCGCACCACCACCTGGCCGGCCGGGTACTGGCGCGTCTGCGAAACGGCGCCCTCGAGCAGGGCACGCTCGTCGTCGGAGAGTTCGGTGAGGCGGTTGCGAAGCAGCTGGCGTGTGAGCATGGGTCGGGCCTGGGGGCGGCAGAGGGTGCGCCTTCCGCAGCGATGGCGCATTAACGTGGATTAACTTTGAACTTAAAGCAGATGGCTCGGCCACAGATGGGTCGTGTCCTACGTTTTTGTTGCCGGCGGCTTACCTAACCTCGTGTCAGCGCTACCGCTCCATCCACGAGGAACCCATGCCCAAGACGAACCGAACGAAGACGGCGGCCGACATCGCCGCCCAGGCCGCCGCACGCAACACCGATAGCGCGCCCGCCAATCCGGCACCACCGACTGCCGGCCGCGACGATGCGCCGGCCCGCAAGGCCATCGACACGCAGGCATTGGCTGCCGCCATGCCGGCCAACACGAACAAGCCGCTCGAGCACGGCGAGACGAACGCGCTCGACGCGCCCGTCGGCCTGAGTGCACAGCCCGCCTCGCGGCTGCCCGGCGCGAGCACGCTGAGCGAAGCCAACACCTCGGACAAGGTCGGCAGCGGCGGGACCGACGGCGTCAACGCCACCATCGGCACGCTCGACCGCGTGCGTGCGGACGCGACCGGCCAGCGCCTGACGACCAACCAGGGCGTGCCCATCGCCGACAACCAGAACTCGCTCAAGGCCGGCGCGCGCGGCCCGGTGCTGCTCGAAGACTTCATCCTGCGCGAGAAGATCACCCACTTCGACCACGAGCGCATTCCCGAGCGCATCGTGCATGCGCGCGGCTCGGGCGCGCACGGCTTCTTCGAATGCTATGCGCCGCTCACGCAGTACACCAAGGCGGCGCCCTTCAGGGAAGCCGGCAAGATCACGCCGACCTTCGTGCGCTTCTCCACCGTCGCCGGCGAGCGCGGCTCCAAGGACACGGCACGCGACGTGCGCGGCTTTGCCGTGAAGTTCTACACCGACGAAGGCAACTGGGACTTGGTGGGCAACAACATGCCCGTCTTCTTCATCCAGGACGCGATGAAGTTCCCGGACCTGGTCCACGCCGTCAAGCCCGAGCCGCATCACCAGATGCCGCAGGCCGCGAGCGCGCACGACACCTTCTGGGACTTCGTGTCGCTGATGCCCGAATCGACCCACATGCTGATGTGGCAGATGTCGGACCGCGCCATCCCGCGCAGCTACCGGATGATGCAGGGCTTCGGCGTGCACACCTTCCGCATGGTCAACGAGGCCGGCGAATCGGTGCTGGTCAAGTTCCACTGGCAACCCAAGCTGGGCACGCATTCGCTGGTGTGGGAAGAGGCCGTCAAGATCTCCGGCGCCGACCCCGACTTCCACCGCCGCGACCTGTGGGAGGCGATCGAGGCCGGCGAGTACCCGGAATGGGAACTGGGCCTGCAGATCTTCACCGAGGAGCAGGCGGCGCAGTTCAGCTTCGACATCCTCGACGCGACCAAGATCGTGCCGGAGGAACTGGTGCCGGTGCAGGTGGTGGGCCGCCTGGTGCTCAACCGCAACCCCGACAACTTCTTCGCCGAGACGGAGCAGGTGGCCTTCTGCACCGCGCACATCGTCCCCGGGCTGGACTTCACCAACGACCCGCTGCTGGCCGGCCGCATCCACTCGTACGTGGACACGCAGATCAGCCGCCTGGGCGGACCGAACTTCCACGAGCTGCCCATCAACGCGCCCATCGCGCCCGTGGCCAACAACCAGCGCGACGGCATGCACCGCCAGGCGATCCACCGCGGCCGCGTGGCCTACGAGCCCAACTCGCTGGCCGGCGGCTGCCCCTTCCAGGCCGGCGCGGCGCAGGGCTTCGCCAGCGTGGCGCGCCGGCTCGACGCCAAGGAGAGCAGCGACAAGGTGCGCATCAAGCCGGAGAAGTTCGCCGACCACTACACGCAGGCCCGGCTCTTCTACGAAAGCCAGACCGAGGTGGAGAAGGCGCACATCGGCAACGCTTTCCGCTTCGAGCTGTCGAAGGTCACGGTGCCGGCGATCCGTGAGCGCGTGGTATCGATGCTGATGAACGCCGCGCCCGACCTGGCCGAACGCATCGCGGTCGACCTGGGCATGACGCCGCCCGCGCCGATGCCGCGTGCGCTCGAGAACCCGGCCGCGCCGGAGGTGGAGCAGTCGCCGGCGCTGTCGCTGATGGCGCGCCCGGGAGACGGCGGCATCCGCACGCGCAAGATCGCGGTGCTGGTGGCGCCCGGTGTCGAGGGCAGCTCGATCGCGAAACTGGTCGCCGCGCTGATGGCCGAGGGCGCCGTGCCGCGTCTGGTGGCTGCACGCCTGGGCCGCTGCGACGCGACCGACGGCAGCGCCTTCGACGCCGACGCCACGCTGGAGAACTCGCCCGGCTTCCTCTTCGATGCGATGGTGCTGCCCGACGGGGCCGACGCCGTGGCCGCGCTCGACGCCGACGCCCACACGCTGGAGTTCGTGCGCGACCAGTACTGGCACTGCAAGACCATCCTGGCTTTCGGCGCCTCGCAGGCGCTGCTGGCCGAGGCGCAGATCCCGATGACCCTGCCCGACGGCTCGCCCGACCCCGGGCTGATCCTCGCCGATGCCCAGGACGCCGACCAGGCGATCGCTGACTTCATCACCACGGTCGGCATGCCGCGCCATTTCGCGCGCGAGAACGACCCGCCGCGCGCCTGACCGTGGGCCGCACCACGCCCCAGCGCCCCGTTCGCGGAGGCGCCGCATGCTAGGCATCGCGATTCCCGCCCACAACGAGGAGGAGCACATCGCCGCCGCCGTGGCGGCGGCGATGGCGGCCGGCCGGCACGCGGCGCTGGCCGGCGAGCCCTTCGAGGTCGTCGTTGCGCTGGACGCCTGCACCGACGCGACCGGCGTGCTGGCGCGTGCCGCCGGCGCACGCACGGTGGAGGTCGATGCGCGCAACGTCGGCGTGGCCCGCGCGCTGGCCGCGCAGGCGCTGGTGCAGGCCGGCGCGCGCTGGCTCGCCTTCACCGATGCCGACACGCGCGTTGCCCCCGACTGGCTGGCCGACCAGCTGGCGCTGGAGGCCGACGCGGTCTGCGGCTGCGTGGGGGTGGACGACTGGTCCTGCCATGGCGTCGATGCGGAGCGTCTGCACGCCCACTTCCTGGCCACGTACAACGACCGCGACGACCATCGCCACATCCACGGCGCCAACCTTGGCGTGTCCACCGCGCTGTACCTGCAGGTGGGCGGCTTCAAGCACCTGGCGTGCAGCGAAGACGTCGACCTGGTGCGCGCGATCGAGCTGGCCGGCGCCCGCATCGCGTGGAGCGCCCGGCCACGCGTGGTGACCAGTGCACGGCGCCAGGCGCGCGCCGTGGGCGGCTTTGCCGATGCGCTGCTGCAGGCGCTGGCGGCGCCGGTCGGCGTCGTCGCTGCTGCGGCCTAAACAGTCTCCGGCACGGCTGGCGCTTCGCGCCGCGGCAGCGTGAGCGTGAACACCGCGCCGCCGCCCTGTGCGCCGGGCTCGGCATCGCCGGCCACGATCTCGCCGCCGTGCGCCTGCACGATGGCCTTGCAGATCGCCAGGCCGAGGCCCACGCCGGGCGTGGCGGACTCGGCCTCACCGCGCGTGAACTTCTCGAACAGCCCCTGCTCCCGGCCGCGCCATGGCGCCGGCAGGCCCGGGCCGTGGTCGCGCACGGCGATCTCCAGCGACTGCGGCAGCGCGCGCGCCGAGACGACGATGGGCGGCGCACCGTAGCGCGCCGCGTTCTCCAGCAGGTTGACCAGCACGCGCTCGATGAGCACGGCGTCGAACTCGACCAGCGGCAGATCGGGCGGGATGCGCGCCTGCACCTCGCGCGTGCCCAGGGCCGGCGCGGCGGCGCGCAGCGCGGCGCCCACCACCTCCTCCACCGACTGCCAGTCGCGCCGCAGGTTCACGGCGCCGCCGGCCACCCCGCTCTCGAGCCGCGCCATGTCCAGCAGGTTGCTCACCAGCGCATTGAGCGCACGCGCCTGCGCCACGATGGCCTGCACCGCCTGCGCCTGCTCGCCCGCCAGGGGCGGCGGCAGCGTGCGCAGCGATTCGGCCAGCCCGATGAGCGCGGTGAGCGGCGTGCGCACGTCGTGCGAGAGCGCGCCCAGCAGCGCATTGCGCAGACGCTCGGACTCGATGTCGACCACCGCCTGCTGGGCCACCTCGACGTAGTGCACGCGCTCCACGGCGATGGCGATCTGCCGCGCCAGCGTGTCCAGCTGCTGCGCCTGCTCCGGGATCAGCAGCCAGCGCGGGCGTGCGGGCCGCAGCGCCAGCACGCCGCGCACGCGCATCGGCGCCGACAGCGGCACGTAGTGCCATGGCTGCGCGGCCAGCGTGGCCGTGCCCAGGCCGGCGGGCTGGCCGTGCCGGAAGGCCCAGTCGGCCACGCTGAAGTCGAAGCCCTCGGGCGCATCGGCCGGCGGCACCAGGCGGTCCTGCGACGCGGCGCCTGCCGCGCCCGGCGCCACGTCGGCGAGCAGCACGCGCGCCTCGCCGCCGAAGTGGCGCTGCACGGCAGCGGCGCCCAGCGCCGCGACCTGCTCGCGCTCGAGCGCGGCCGACAGCTCGCGCGTGAGCTCGAACAGCGACTGCGCGCGCCGCTCGCGGCTGGCCGACACGCCGGCCGAGAAGCGCAGCCCGGCCGTGAGCTGACCCACCAGCAGCCCCACGCCCAGCATGACGGCGAAGGTCAGCAGGTACTGCACGTCGCTCACCGCGAAGGAGAAGGTGGGCTGCACGAAGAAGAAGTCGAAGGCCACCACGTTCAGCGCCGCCGCCAGCGCCGCCGGCCCGCGCCCGAAGCCCCAGGCCGCGCCGACGACGCCGAGCAGGTAGAGCATGACGATGTTGGTCAGCTCCAGCACGCCCGACAGCGGTGCCGCGAGCAAAGTGATGGCGACGCTGCTCGCCGCGGCCCAGGCGAAGCCGGGCCAATGCGCCGGGGCGCGCTCGGCATCGTCCTCGGCGCCTGCGCGCACTGCGCCCAGCGCGGCGCGCGGCAGGCGCCGCATGCTGTCGGCGGGCGCCACGGAGATCAGGTCCAGCCCCGGCGCGGCGCGGGCGATGCGGCGCGCGAGCACCGGCCGCCCGAGGCGGCGCAGCCAAGCGCGCCACGGCGCCGCGCCCGCGTCGGCCGCGCGGCCGAGCATCAGCGTCGCGCAGTTGAGCTGCTGCGCTTGGTCGGCCAGGGCCTGCGCCACGTCGGCGCCGGTGAGCACCGCCGTCTCGGCACCGAGTTCCTGCGCCAGCCGCAACACCGCGAGGATGCGGTCGCGCTGCGCCGCGGGCAACCGCGCGAGGCGCGGCGTCTCGACGTAGGCGGCATGCCAGCGCACGTTGAGCTGGCCGGCCAGGCGCGCGGCGGCGCGCACGGTCTGCGCCGCCTCCTCGCCCGGGCCGATGGCGGCCAGCACCGCGCCCGAGGTGTGCCACGCGGGCGGCGCGTCACCCGCGGGCGCGCCCGGCGTGCCGGACTGTTCGACGCGCCAGTCGCGCACGTCGTCCTCCACGTGCTCGGCGGTGCGCCGCAGGGCGATCTCGCGCAGCGCGATGAGGTTGCCCTTGCGGAAGAAGTTCTGCGCCGCGCGCTCCGCCTGCTGGGGCAGATACACCTTGCCGGCGGCCAGGCGCGCGGCGAGTTCGTCGGGCGTGGCGTCGACCAGCACCACCTCGTCGGCCTCGTCCAGCACGCGGTCGGGCACGGTCTCGTGCACGCGGATGCCGGTGATGGCGCCCACCGTGCCGTTGAGGCTCTCGAGGTGCTGCACATTGAGCGCCGACCAGACCTCGATGCCGGCGGCCAGCAGTTCCTCCACGTCCTGCCAGCGCTTGGCGTGGCGCGAGCCCGGCGCATTGCTGTGCGCCAGCTCGTCCACCAGCAGCACCTCGGGCCGGCGCGCGAGCGCGGCGTCGAGGTCGAACTCGTGCAGCGTGCGATCGCGGTGCGGCACGTCGCGCTGCGGCAGCACGGGCAGGCCCGCGAGCAGCGCCGCCGTCTCGGCGCGGCCGTGCGTCTCGACCACGCCGACCAGCACGTCACGCCCCGCCGTCCGCTCCCGCTGCGCCGCACTGAGCATGGCCCAGGTCTTGCCCACGCCCGCATTGGCGCCGAAGTAAATGCGCAGCCGGCCGCGCGCGGTGCGGGCCTCGTCGGCACGCAGCTGGGCCAGCAGCGCATCGGGGTCGGGGCGGGCGGGTTCGGCCATGGCGCGGGCAGCTTAACGCAGCCGCAGTTCCGAATGAAAAGTGCCTGCAGCGCCCGAGGGACGCGCGCGAGCAGCTATGCTTTTCATAGCACTCACCGGTGTTGGCGTCTGGCGTGCGTCGGTGCGCGCGGCCGCCGGTGGCGCCAGGCGCCGAAGCGCAGCGCCGCCCAGGCGAAGCCCAGCGGCACCGCGAATGCGGCCAGGGCACAGAGGGCCTGCAGCAGTTCAGCGGCCATCGCGCAGCGCGTCGAGCGCGAGGTTGAGCGCCAGCACGTTGACCCGCGGCTCGCCGATGAGGCCGAACAGGCTTGCGCCTTCGGTGTGCTGATCGATCAGCTGCTCGACCTGCGCCGGCGGCAGGCCGCGCAGGCGCGCGATGCGCGGCGCCTGCCAGCGGGCGGCCTCGGGGCTGATGTGCGGATCGAGTCCGCTGGCCGAGGTGGTCGCCAGGTCGGCCGGGACGGGCGCGGTGTTGCCGGGGTCGGCCGCGCGCAGCACCTCGATGCGGGCCTTGACCGCGTCGGCGAGCGCCGGGTTGAGCGGGCCCTGGTTGCTGCCGCCGGAGCCGGCGCCGTTGTAGGGCATCGGCGCGGTGGCCGACGGGCGGCCCCAGAAGTGCATGGGGTCGCTGAAGTTCTGGCCGATCAGCGTCGAGCCGACGGGCTGCCCGTCGCGCAGCACGAGGCTGCCGGCGGCCTGCTCGGGGAACGCGGTGCGGGCGACGCCGGTCACGGCCAGCGGGTAGACGATGCCCGTGAGCGCGCTGAGCAGCACGAAGACGGTGAGCGCGGGGCGCAGGATGGGGTGCTTGTCGTTCATGGTGACTCCTTCCGGTTCAGACCCACCCGGCCGCGGCCAGCAGCAGGTCGATGAGCTTGATGCCAACGAAGGGCACGACGAGGCCGCCGAGCCCGTAGACAAGCAGGTTGCGCCGCAGCAGCGCGGCCGCGCCCACGGGGCGGTAGCGCACGCCCTTCAGCGCCAGCGGAATCAGGAACACGATCACCAGCGCATTGAAGACCACCGCGCTGAGGATGGCCGACGAGGGGCTGGCCAGGCGCATGACGTTGAGCGCCGCCAGTTGCGGGTAGGTGCTGACGAAGATCGCGGGAATGATCGCGAAGTACTTCGCCACGTCGTTGGCGATGCTGAAGGTGGTGAGCGAGCCGCGCGTCATCAGCAGCGCCTTGCCGGTCTCGACCACCTCGAGCAGCTTGGTCGGGTTGGAGTCGAGGTCGACCATGTTGCCGGCCTCCTTGGCGGCCTGCGTGCCGCTGCCCATGGCCACCGCCACGTCGGCCTGCGCGAGCGCCGGCGCGTCGTTGGTGCCGTCGCCGGTCATGGCGACGAGGTGGCCGTCGGCTTGGTGCTGGCGGATGAGCCGCAGCTTGTCCTCGGGCGTGGCCTCGGCCAGGAAGTCGTCGACGCCCGCCTCGGCCGCGATCGCCGCGGCCGTGAGCCGGTTGTCGCCGGTGATCATCACGGTGCGGATGCCCATGCGGCGCAGCTCGGCGAAGCGTTCGCGGATGCCGGTCTTGACGATGTCCTTGAGCTCAACGATGCCCAGCACCCGCGCACCTTCGGCCACTGCCAGCGGCGTGCTGCCGCGGCGCGCGACCTCGTCGGCGGCCTGGCCGACCTCGGGCGGCAGGCGGCCGCCCAGGGCTTCGACATGGCGGCGCACGGCTTCGACGGCGCCCTTGCGCAACGGCACGGGCTGGCCCGCGAGGTCGAGCGCGGCGGCCGGCAGGTCGGCGCCGCTCATGCGCGTCTGCGCGGTGAAGGCGACGAACACGGCCCCGTCAACGGGCTTGGACTCGATGCCTTCGCGCTGCGCCAGCACGACGATGCTGCGGCCCTCGGGCGTCTCGTCGGCCAGCGACGCGAGCTGCGCCGCGTGCGCGAGCCGGGCCTTGTTGACGCCGGGCGCCGGGAGGAAGGCGCTGGCCTGGCGGTTGCCGTGCGTGATGGTGCCGGTCTTGTCCAGCAGCAGCACGTCGACGTCGCCCGCCGCCTCCACCGCGCGGCCCGAGGTGGCGATGACGTTGGCCTGCATCATGCGGCTCATGCCGGCCACGCCCACCGCCGACAGCAGGCCGCCGATGGTGGTGGGAATGAGGCACACCAGCAGCGCGATCAGCGCCGTGAGCGACACCACCGTGCCCGCGCCCGAGGCCTGCACGCTGAAGATGGAGAAGGGCAGCAGCGTGACGGTGACGACCAGGAACACGATCGTCAGCGCCACCAGCAGGATGGTGAGCGCGATCTCGTTCGGCGTGCGGCTGCGGCGCGCGGCCTCGACCATGCCGATCATGCGGTCGAGGAAGGACTCGCCGGGGTTGACGCCGATGCGCACCACCAGCCAGTCGGACAGCACGCGCGTTCCGCCGGTGACGGACGAGAAGTCGCCGCCGGACTCGCGCACCACGGGCGCCGATTCGCCGGTGATGGCGCTTTCGTCGACCGAGGCGACGCCCTCGATCACTTCGCCGTCGAGCGGGATCATGTCGCCGGCGTCGACCAGCACGACGTCGCCCTTGCGCAGGTCGGGCGCCTGCACCGGAAGGAAGCCGTCTTCCCGGTGTTCACCCTTGAGCTTCTTGGCCCAGGTGTCCTTGCGCAAGCCGCGCAGCGACGCCGCCTGCGCCTTGCTGCGGCCCTCGGCCAGCGCTTCGGCGAAGTTGGCGAAGAGCACGGTGAACCACAGCCAGATCGCAATGGCGAGCACGAATCCGGAGCGCATGCCCGTGTCACCGGGGAAGCTCAGCGTGTGCGCCCAAAGCACAGTGGTGAGGATGCTGCCGATGTAGACGACGAACATCACCGGGTTGCGCCACTGCACGCGCGGGCTGAGCTTGGCGAAGGCGCCCCACAGCGCGGGCTTGAGCAGCGCCGAGTCGAAGAGGGAAAGAGAGCTTTTCATCGAGGTCATCGTGGCCTCACTTCCAGAGCATGAGGTGCTCGACGACGGGCCCGAGGGCCAGCGCCGGCACGTAGTTGAGCAGGCCCACCAGCAGCACCGTACCGATGAGCAGCACGACGAAGAGCGGGCCGTGCGTGGGCAGCGTGCCGCTGGTCACGGCCAGCCGTGGCTTGCGTGCCAGCGACCCGGCGATGGCCAGGACCGGCACGATCACGCCGAAGCGGCCCAGCCACATTGCGAGGCCCAGCATGGCGTTGTAGAAGGGCGTGTTGGCCGACAGGCCGGCGAAGGCGCTGCCGTTGTTGTTGGCGGCCGAACTGAAGGCGTAGAGGATCTCGGAGAAGCCGTGCGCGCCCGGGTTGGCGATGCCGGCCTTGCCCGCGGCGGCGCTCACGGCCACCGCGGTGCCCAGCAACACCAGCAGCGGCGTGACGAGGATGGCGATCGAGGTGAGCTTCATCTCGTGCACCTCGATCTTCTTGCCCAGGTACTCGGGCGTGCGGCCGATCATCAGCCCGGCGATGAAGACGGCCAGCACCGCGAACACCAGCATGCCGTACAGGCCCGAGCCGACGCCGCCGAAGACGACCTCGCCCAGCTGCATCATGACCAGCGTGACCAGGCCGCCGACCGGCGTGAGCGAGTCGTGCATGGCGATCACGGCGCCGCACGACGCGGCGGTGGTGACGACGGCGAAGAGGGACGAGGCAGCGATGCCGAAGCGCAGGTCCTTGCCTTCGAGGTTGCCGGCCGAGGGGTCGACGCCGAGCGCCGTGAGCAGCGGGTTGCCGGCCTGCTCGGCCCAGGTGGTGACGGCCACGGCGGCGACGAAGAGCACCGTCATGGCTGCCAGGATGGCCCAGCCCTGGCGCACGTCGCCGACCACGCGCCCGAAGGCGAAGCACAGCGCGGCCGGGATGAGGAAGATCGACAGCATCTGCGCGAAGTTGCTCCAGGGCGTGGGGTTCTCGTAGGGGTGCGCCGAGTTGGCGTTGAAGAAGCCGCCGCCATTGGTGCCCAGCATCTTGATGGCCTCCTGCGAAGCGACGGGGCCCATGGCGAGTGTCTGGGTCTGCGTGCGGGCCTCCTCGGTGACCGGCTGGCCCTTGGTGTCCAGCACGGGCTGGCCGTCGGCGCCCGCCTTGGGCTGCGAGTAGGTGATGGCCTCGACGGTCCGCACTTCGGCATAGCGGTCGAAGTTCTGGATGACGCCCTGCCCGACCAGGAAGATCGCGAAGACGAAGGACAGCGGCAGCAGCACCCACAGCGTGATGCGCACCAGGTCGGCCCAGAAGTTGCCGAGCAGGCCCTCGGCGGCCGGCGCGCCCTTCTCGGCCTTGGCCTGCCCGCGCGATGCGAAGCCGCGGATGAGCGCGAAGGCGACGGCGATGCCGGTGGCGGCGGAGACGAAGTTCTGCACCGTCAGGCCGAGCATCTGGGTGAGATAGCTCATGGTGCTTTCGCCGGCGTAGCCCTGCCAGTTGGTGTTGGTGACGAAGCTGACGGCGGTGTTGAAGGCCGAATCGGGCGAGACGCCGGGCAGCACGGCCGGGTTGAGCGGCAGCAGGCCCTGCAGGCGCTGCAGCGCATAGAGGGCCAGCGCGCCGATGGCGTTGAAGGCCAGCAGGGACAGCGCGTAGCCGCGCCAGCCCATGGAGCGCTCGGGCTGCACACCGGCAAGGCGGTACAGCGGTGCCTCGACGCGCTGCATCCAGCGCGGCAGGTTGCCGTCGCACATCGCCGCGAGCATGCGGCCGAGCGGCCAGGCCAAGACGCCCAGCACGGCGAGGAAGAGGGCCAGCAGGCCCCATGCAGATCCATCCACGGCTCAGAACTCCTCGGCGCAGATGAGCGCGAAGACGAGATACGCGAGCAGCAGCACGGCAAGCAGGCCGCCGAGGCCGTAGAGGGCTTCGAGCGCGATCACGGGCGCTCTCCCGAAGGACGCGCCTGGCGGTCGAGGCGGTTGAGTCCGACCACCAGTTCCGCCACGACGATCCACAAGACGGCCAGGCCGCCGATCCAGACGATGTCCATGCATCACTCCTGCAAAACGATGCGGGCAGTCTCGGAGCCGGGGCGTCAAAACGGGGTAGAGAGTCGTGGGCGCGGTATCAAAAAGCTGTCAAAACGCGGCGGGAGTCGTTGCTGTTTTTTGTGATCGTCACGTTTGTGACGAATTTGGCTGTAGCGGGCGGCTGGCTTGGGCTGGCGGGCGATTGCGCTTGTTGGTTTTTGCTTCTTGGTTTCGTGGTGTTGGCGCGTCGTGGGCTTGAACCCGGCCGGCGGCGCCGGTGTGCGTTCTCCGGCTCAGGCTCGCGCTGACCGTCGTGCGGCACGACGGAGGTGCTCGCCTGGAATCGACGCGCTTTGGGCACTGCACGGCGCCGCGAATGGCGCCTGCGCCCGCACACCGGCACCACCGGCCTGGACGGTGGGGTGGATCGGCCGGCATGGGACGGGCGCGTATGGTTTGGGCAGCACTTTTCTGCCGCTGCCGCTGCCCCTGCCCCTGCCCCCCCACCCTTGGTCCTCCCCCACCCGTTCGGGCTGAGCTTGTCGAAGCCCTGCGCAGCGCTTCGACAGGCTCAGCGCAAACGGTGATGGGGTACGCAAGAGCAGGAAAGTGCAGCACAGCGCCTCAGGGCGGTGGTCGTGGGCCTGCGGGCGCAGGCGCCATTCGCGGCGCCGTGCAGTCTCTCAAGCACATCGATGGACAGCGAGAACACAGGCAGCGCAACAAGCCGGTCAGCGCGAGCCTGAGCCGGAGAACGCAGGCCCGCGGCCGCCGCCAGCGCCCCGCCCGTCGTGCCGGCCGATCAGCCACAGTCGTCAAACGAGCGCCGGACCCCTTTAAGTTGCACACAACAACTTAATTGGACAAACCCGCCAAGACCCGCTATCGTCCACCCCACGGCACCCACGAAGGGCGCTCTTTTTGGGGGATTCCCAGATGCAAGCCACCACCCAGCGCAAGTTCGCTTACGCGGTCGTCATCGGCCGCTTCCAGCCCGTCCACTTCGGCCACCAGCGCCTCATCGAGGAGGCCTTGCGCGCCGCCCAGCGCGTCGTCGTGGTGGTCGGCTCCGACCGGCAACCGCGCAGCGTCCGCAACCCCTTCACCCTCGATGAGCGCGAGCGCATGGTGCGCGCCTGCCTGCGCGGCAGCGAACAGATGCGCGTCAGCGTGGTGGGCGTGAGCGACTCGCCCTACAACGACCAGCTCTGGATCGCGTCCATCCAGTCCGCGGTCGACCGCCTGGTCGCGCAGGACGGGGCAGACCCCGCGAGCGCGCGCATCGCGCTCGTCGGCCACTTGAAGGACTCGAGCAGCTACTACCTGCGGCTCTTCCCCAAGTGGGAGTTCGTGGCGCACGAGGCCGTCGACAGCATCCATGCCACCGACGTGCGGCAGCTCTACTTCGACCCCGAGCGCCGCGGCCAGATTCCAGCCGAGGCGCTGCCCGACGGCACCGCCGGCTTCCTGGCGCAATTCGCCAGCACGGCAGACTATGCGGCGCTGTGCGAGGAGCGCAGCTTTCTTGCGGACTATCGCCAAAAGTACCGCTATGCGGGCAGCGACTTCCCGCCCATCTTCACCACGGTCGATGCGGTGGTCGTCGAGGCTGGCCACATCCTGCTGGTGCAGCGCAAGTTCCATCCGGGCCGCGGCACCTGGGCGCTGCCCGGCGGCTTCGTCGGACAGCAGGAGCGCCTGCTCGACGCGGCCGTCCGCGAACTGAAGGAAGAGACGCGGCTGAAGGTTCCCGCGCCCGTGCTGATGGGCAGTGTCAAGGGCAGCCATGTGTTCGACGCCCCCGAGCGCTCGCAACGCGGCCGCACCCTCACGCACGGCTTCTTCTTCGAGCTGGCCCACAACCAGTGGACCGGCCTGTCGGCGGTGCGCGCGAACGACGACGCGGCGCAGGCGCGCTGGGTGCCGATCTCGGAATTCCTCGGCATGCAGGCACAGATGTACGAGGACCACTTCTTCATCGCGAACCATTTCCTGGGCGGGCTCGGTCCTCGCTGACCGGGCCCTTGGCAAGCAACGGCGCCGGCTGACGGCGCCACCGTGAAAGGAGCTTTCACATGACCGCACTCCCCTCCCCCCTCGGTCGCAACCTGCTGCTGCGCACCGACTCGTACAAGGTGTCGCACTGGAAGCAGTACCCGCCCGGCACGCAGACGGTGTTCAGCTACATCGAGTCGCGCGGCGGCGTGTTCGGGCACGGCGTATTCTTCGGACTGCAGGCCTGGCTGCGCGAATATCTGTCGGCGCCGGTCACGCGTGCCGACATCGACGAGGCCGACGCGATCTTCAGGCTGCACGGCGAGCCCTTCAACCGCGAGGGCTGGCTGCGCCTGGTCGACACCCACGGCGGACGGCTGCCGCTGCGCATCCGGGCCGTGCCGGAGGGCAGCGTGGTGCCCGCGCACAACGTGCTGGCCACGGTCGAGAACACCGACCCCGAGTTCTTCTGGCTCACCAGCTACCTCGAGACCGAGTTGCTGCGCGCCATCTGGTACCCCACCACGGTCGCGACCGTGTCGGCCGCCGCCAAGGCCACGCTGCTGCGCTACCTGGAGGCCAACAGCGACGACCCCGCCGGACAGATCGGCTTCAAGCTGCACGACTTCGGCGCACGCGGCGTGTCGAGCAACGAATCCGCTGCGCTCGGCGGCATGGCGCACCTGGTCAACTTCCTGGGCACGGACACGGTGATGGCCGTGGTGGCGGCGCGACGGTACTACGACTGCGAAATGGCGGGCTTCTCCATTCCCGCGGCGGAGCACAGCACCATCACCGGCTGGGGCGCCGCGCACGAGGCCGATGCGTACCGCAACATGGTGCGGCAGTTCGGCACGCCCGGTGCCACCTTCGCGGTGGTGAGCGACAGCTACGACATCTTCAATGCCTGCGACCGCATCTGGGGCACGGAACTGAAGGAACTGGTCGAGCGCAGCGGCGCCACGCTGGTGGTGCGCCCCGACTCGGGCGACCCGGCGCAGACGGTGCTGAAGGTGGCGCAGATCCTGGCGGCCCGCTTCGGCACCACGACCAACGCCAAGGGCTACCGCGTGCTCAAGACGGTGCGCATCATCCAGGGCGACGGCATCGACCTGCGCTCGCTGCGGCTGTGCCTGTCGAACCTGCACCACAACGGCTTTGCGGCCGAGAACATCGCCTTCGGCATGGGCGGCGGCCTGCTGCAGCACTGCAACCGCGACACCATGCAGTGGGCCATGAAGTGCTCGGCGATGCAGGTCGACGGCCGGTGGCGCGAGGTCTACAAGCAGCCCGTGGGCGATGCGTCGAAGGCGTCGAAGAAGGGCCGGCTCACGCTGGCCGGCAGCCAGGCCGAGGGCTGGCGCACGGTGCGCATCGACGGGGCCGAGGGTGCGCCGGCCGACGACGCGCTGCAGACGGTGTTCGAGAACGGCGAGATCGTGCGCACGCAGTCCTTCGACGAGGTGCGGGCGCGTGCGGCGGGCGGGGTGCAGCGGCTGGCGGACAGCTTCGCGCTGTAGCGGTCGTCAGCGCGCGAGGTCGACCACCACGCGGCCGCGCACCTCGCCGGCCAGCAGCCGCTGCGCCAGCAGCGGCACATCGGCCAGGCCCACGGTCTCGGTGTTGGCTGTCAGCACTTCGCGCGGGAGTTCCTGGGCGAGCCGGCCCCATGCCTCGATGCGGCGCGCGTACGGCGCCATGACGCTGTCGACGCCCGCGAGCGTCACGCCGCGCAGGATGAAGGGCGCCACGCTGGCAGGAAGATCCAGGCCCTGCGCCAGACCGCAGGCGGCGACGGCGCCACCGTATTTCAGGCTGGCGCACACGTTGGCCAGCGTATGGCTGCCCACGCTGTCGACCGCCGCGGCCCAGCGTTCCTTCTGCAGCGGCTTGCCCGGCGCCGACAGCGTCGCGCGATCGATGACCTCGGTCGCGCCCAGCGCTTGCAGATGCGCCGACTCGTTCAGGCGGCCAGTGGATGCGTGCACCTCGAAGCCCAGGCGCGACAGCAGCGCGATCGCGATGGTGCCCACGCCGCCGTTGGCGCCGGTCACCAGCACCGGTCCGCGGTCCGGCACCACGCCGTGCGCCTGCAGCGCCATGACGCACAGCATCGCGGTGTAGCCCGCGGTGCCGATGGCCATGGCGTCGTGGGTGTCGAAGGCATCAGGCAGCGGCACCAGCCAGTCGGCTTTCACGCGGGCCTGCTGCGCGAGGCCGCCCCAGTGCGTCTCGCCCACGCCCCAGCCGTTGAGCAGTACACGGTCGCCGGACTTGAAACGCTCATCCGCGCTGTCGACCACCGTGCCGGCAAAGTCGATGCCGGGCACCATGGGGAACTTGCGCACCACCGGCGACTTGCCGGTGACCGCGAGCGCATCCTTGTAGTTGACCGTCGAATGCGCGATGGCCACGCGAACCTCCGCTTCGGGCCATTGCGACGGCTCGAGGTCAACGACCTGCGCGTGCGTCGCGCGATCGTCGGACTGGGTCAGCAGCAGGGCACGGGACATGGGTTCGCCTCCAGGATTCAAGGGATGGGATAGCCGACGGCGCCGGCCGCACGCAGCGCCTCGATCTGCGATGCCTGCATTCCGAGTTCGGTCAGAACGGCCTGCGTGTGGTGGCCCACCGACGGCGCGCCGCGGCTCGGCCAGGCACCGTCCTCACTGTAGCGAAAGCCCAGGCCCGGCGTGCGCACATGGGCGTCGCCCTGCGCATAGGCGGCAGGAACGAGCGTGCCCGTGGCCTGCGCCTCGTCCAGGAACTCGCCCAGACGGCGCACCCTCGCAGCCGGCACGCCGACGGCGTTGAGTTGCGCCTCCATTTCGGTGGCGGAGCGCCGCGCGAAGGCATCACGGAAAGTCTGCTGTAGCCGCGGCAGGTCGCGCGCAATCACGAAGCCGCCGCCGGGGGCGCGGAAGGCATCGAGGTCGATGGCTTGCGCGTCCTCGCACAGCGCCTCGAGCCCAAGGACGCGTGCCAGCGCGCGGAACTGGGCGGGGGTGTTCGCGGCTGTGGCCAGCCAGCCGTCTGCGCAGCGGTAGGTGTCGGCCGTGGGGCTGCCGGTGTAACCGCGGTTGCCGACGCGCTGCGGCTCGATGCCGTGCGTGAGGTAGGTGCTCGCGTTGGGGTACATGAGCATCAACGAGGCCTGGACCATCGACGCGTCCACGTATTGGCCCTCGCCGGTCTGATCGCGCCGCCTCAGCGCCGCCGTCACGGCCAGGGCCGCCAGCATGCCCACCGCCACGTCGATGACCGGAAAGCCGACCTTCAGCGGGGGCGCGTCGGCGCTCTCGCCGGACATCAGCATCATGCCGGTCAGCGCCTGCACCACATGGTCGTAGGCACCACGGGTGGCCCACTCGCCCGACTGACCGTAGCCGGAGATGGAACAGTAGACGATGTCCGGCCGCACGGACTGGATCGCCGCGCGGTCCAGTCCGTGGCGCGCCACCACCCCTGGACGGAAGTTCTCGATGAAGACGTCGGCCTCGCGCGCCAGATCGCGCACGATCGCGGCGCCCTCGGGGGTCCGGATGTCGACGGCCAGCGATTGCTTGCCGGCATTGAGCGCCGCGAAGCCGGCCGGCGTGTCGCCGCACGCCGGGCCGTCGCCTCGGGTGCGGCTGGCGCGCATCACTTCGCCGGCGCCGGGCGGCTCGACCTTCACAACCGTGGCGCCCAATTGCGCCAGGTAGAGGGATGCCATGGGCCCCGCGATCACATGCGAGAAGTCGATGACGCGAATACCTTCCAGCGGTCTGGACATGGGCAGCAGTTCCTTGTTCGGTTCGGTGGACAGGGGGGGTCAGGTGTTGATGGTCACGCCGGTGAGCCGGATGATCTCGGCCCACTTGCGCTGCTCGCTTCTGACGAAGTCGGAGAACGCCTGGGGCGAGTCGCCCAGCGTGGTCGCCTCGTTGCCTGCGGCTTCGAAGGCGCTCCTCACGCCCGGGTCGGCGACGGCCTTGCGCAGGGCGGAGAACACGCTGTCTCGCACCGACGAGGGCGTGCCCGCCGGCGCCCAGAGGCCGAACCACGATTCCTGCACCGCCAGTTCGTTGCCGCCCAGCGCCTCCTGCAGGGTCGGTACCTCGGGCAGTTGCGGCAGGCGCCTGCGGCTGGTGACGGCCAGTGCACGCAGCTTCCCGGCCGTCACCTGCGGCACCCCGGTGCCGGCGACCGGGAAGGCGAACTGGGTGTCGCCACGCAGGAGCGACAGCGGGATTTCCACAGACCCCTTCAGCGGGATGTGCGTGACCTTGAGCCCGGCCAGTGACACCAGCGTCGCGCCGGCCAAGTGCGCCGACGTGCCGAGGCCGCCCGAGCTGTAGTTGGCCGCCCCGGGACGGGCTTTCATCGCGGCCACCAGTTCGGCCACGCTCCTCCAGGGCGACTCGGCGCTGACCACCAGCACCGTGGGCGACGCGGCCAGGTTGCCGATGGGTGCGAAGTCGGCGATGGGGTCGAACTTCAACGAGGGCTGGAGGACCTTCTGGATGAGGTGCGTGTTGGAGCCCATGAGCAGCGTGTAGCCGTCGGGCGGTTGCTGCGCGACGTATTGCGCGGCCAGCACGCCGGCGGCGCCGACCTTGTTCTCCACGACGATCGGCTGGCCGAGCGCTGCGCCGAGCGCAGGGCCGGCCTGGCGCAGCTGCACATCGGGCCCGCCACCGGCCGCATAGGCCGAGATCACGCGCACCGGCTTGTCGGGGTAGGCGGCTGCGCGGGCGGGCAGCGTGGCTGATGCCACGGTGGCCAGGCAGAAGGAACGCCGATCCATGGGCATGTCTCCAGTCGCGGTGGTTGTTGTCGCGCCAGCATAGGAAAGACGGGCGATATCCACGAGTGATATGTTTTCAAGCTATGAAAACCTTCAGTGATCGCCCGTCGGCATCGGAGGACTCCGCGCCGGCAGCCTTGCGTCGCCTTCTGGGCCGGCTGCGCTTCAGGCACCTGCAGTTGCTCGTCGCGCTGGATCGCGGTGGCAGCCTGCGTGCGGCCGCTGCCGTCCTGCACCTCACCCAGCCGGCGCTGAGCAAGGCGCTCGGCGAGGTGGAGTCGGCCTTCGGCTTCAAGCTTTTCACGCGCGGCGCACGGGGGTTGACGCCAACACCGCAGGGCGCGCTCGTGGTGCAGGGCGCGGCACGCCTGATGGCCGAGCTGGCCCACCTGCAAGCCGAGGCCTCGGTCGAACCGGCGTTCACGCTGCTGCGCATCGGCGCGCCGCCCTTCGTCGCGCAGGGCTACTTTCCGCAGACGATGGCGCGGCTCGCACGCCTGGAGCCCCGGTTGCGTGTGCAGCTCATGGAGGAGCGCGTGCCGATGCTGCTGCAGGCGCTGATGGACGGCCGGCTGGACGCGCTGCTGACCAGCTTTCCCGCAGACCTGCCGGCCGGCGTCGCCGCGCGCGACCTGCGGCACGACAAACTGTTCGACGCCGAGTTCGACGTGATCGCACCGGCCGAGCACCCACTGGCACGCGCGCGCCGCGTGGGCTGGGCGCAATTGGCCCGGGAACGCTGGATCATGCCGGCCCGCGTCTCGATGGTGCAGCGGATGATGGAAGAGGTGTTCCGGCGCGAGGGCGTCATGCCGCCGGCGCCGGTGATCGAATCGACCAGCCCGGTCACGAACCTCCGGCTGGTCTCGGCAGGGCTGGGCTTCAGCGCGGTACCACGCGCGACGCTGGACGCGGCGGCGGTGCCGGGCGTGCGCAGGGTGCGTGTGCAGCCGCCGATCCCGGCCGGCCCAGTCGGTCTGATCTACCGCGCAAGCCCTGCCAACGAGCGGCTGACGCTGCTGCGCCGGGCGCTCGGGCTCGCAGACTGAAGCCGATCAGGCCGCCATTGCCGACGGCCGGAAGGCGGTCTGCTGCTGCTGCTGGCGCTGGAGCAGCACCTCGCGCAGGTGGCCCTGGCGCGTGCGCATCGCCGCGCTCCCGTAGAGCAGCGCCTCGGCGTAGGTCGGGTAGGGCTGGGGGGAACTGTCCACCGGGCGGTAGCGCAGTTCGTCGTCGATTTCGGCGTCCACCGGCTCCATCAGGACCCAGTGGAACTGGCCTTCCTCGGCTTCGATCACGGTCAGGGCGAATTCAACGTAGTCCATGGGGCGGGTTCCAATGGCCACAATTGTTCACCTTTGTATTAAGTTTGTCTGAATTCGTTACAAACTCCGACGTGAGCAAGGGCTCTTGGCGGAAGTTGCCTGAGAAGGGGCATGTAACCCCCTGTCAGGCAACCAATTTGCCAGCTTCAGGGCCGTTCGCGCGCCCTCAATCGGTGATGCAGCCAGCCCAGCGCCACCGCGCCGATGCCGCCCCACCAGTAATCCAGCGGCAATCCCATCACCCAGCGCGGATGCCAGGGCACGTGCACGGGATCGAAGCGGGCGACGCCGTAGGCCGGGTTGATGACGAACCAGAGGAAGTCCTCGACTACCCAGAAGGCCGACAAGCCGCCCAGCGCCAGTGCCACGTCGCTCCAGCGCCAGCGGCCGTTGAAGGCCAGGGGCGCGAAGAACACCAGCGCCATGAAGCTGAAGACCCAGGCGTGGTAACCGGTCATCGCCCGGCCGCCCCAGAAGATGTCGAGTGCCCAGTGCTTCTCAATGCGCCAGGTGGGCAGCGAGCTGGCCCAGCCGGCGCCGCCTTCGATCTGGATCTCGGCGTTGGCGAAGAAGAAGGCCATGAGCAGGACCCAGGCGAAGTACATCACCGTGCGTGGCCAGTCGGCGGTGCCCGGGCTGCGGCCGCTCATGCGCCCGCCTCGCCGGTCGCGCCCCGCACGCGGCCGAGCACGTCGCGGGCCGCCTGGGGCCGCCCGAGGGCCCGGCTGCGCGCCGCCATGGCCTCGACCCTGGTGGGCGCCGCCATCAGGCGCGCGACCTTGTACTCGAGCCCGATGGCGTCGTAGGCCAGCCAGGCGGCGCCCTCCTCCATCAGGTAGCCGGCGTTGTGTTCCTCCTGGCCGGGGATGGGCGAGGCGAGCAGCATCGGCCGGCCCAGCGCCAGGCATTCCGAGATCGTGAGGCCGCCGGGCTTGGTGACGACCAGGTCGGCGGCGGCCATGAGCTTCTCCATCTCGCCGGTGAAGCCGATGGCGCGCAGCCGCCCGGGGTGCGCACGCTCCAGCTCCTGCAAGGCCGCATGGGCCGCCGCATTGCGGCCGGCGACGGCGATCACCTGGAAGTCGGCGCCCTGCAGCGCCAGCACGCGGCGCACCATGCTCGGCAGGTCGCCCACGCCGGCACCGCCCGAGACCATGAGCAGCACGCGCCGCGCCGGGTCCAGGCCGAGGGCCGACACGCAGGCATCGCGCGCCAGCGCCGGCGCATCGGGCTGCGAGAAGGCCGGCATCACCGGGATGCCGGTCACGTGCACCCTGTCGGCCGGCAATCCGCGCGCGCGCATGCGGAAGGCCACCTCCTCGGTGGCGGCGAAGTAGCCCGCCATGCCGGGGACGATCCACATGTTGTGCAGGTCGAAGTCGGTCACCTGCAGCCACACCGGGCAGCCGATGCGGCCGCGGTTCTGCTCCCGCATGAGCAGTTCGGCCGGCAGGAAGTGCGTGCAGACGATGGCGTCGGGCCTCTGCCGGTGGATCTCGCGCAGCAGCGCCGTGGTGCTCAGGCGTTCGATGCCGCGGCGCAGGCGCTGCGAGGTCGCGGTGTGCGGCGTGCTGTCGCTCTTCTGGTGCAGGTAGGACCACACCTCCGGCGCCCGGTTCACGAGCTGGATGTACCAGTCGGTGTAGACCTTGCGAAAGCCCGGCGCCACATGGGCCATGGCGTCGACATGCACCGCGCTGCAGTCGGGCCATTGCTGTTCGGCGGTGGCGACGAGCGCCTGGGCAGCGCGCACGTGGCCGTTGCCGGCGCTGACGCTGAGGACGAGGATGCGGGAGGAACTCATTCGAAAAGGTGGAGTGACAGCGCGGCGGATTATCCCGAGCGCATGTGGCAGTGCGCCCGGTGCCGTGTTCAGGCGCGCGAGCGCGGGCGAAAGCCACCCTGGCGCAGCGCCTGCAGGTCGAGCACCCGCAGGCCGCCGTACTCGATGCGGATCACGCCTTCGGCCTGCAGGCGCGACAGCGCTTCGTTCACCCGCTGGCGCGACAGGCCCACGAGGTAGGCCAGTTCCTGCTGCGTGATGCGCAGCACCTCGCCCACGCGCGGGAACAGCACCGGGTTGAACAGCGCCGCCAGACTGCGGGCCACGCGCGCATCGGGGTTGTTGAGGCGGTCGATCTCCAGCGCGGCGATGAACTGCCCCAGGCGTTCGTTGAGCTGGTTCATCACGAAGCGGTTGAAGCCGATCGAATGGTCGAGCAGCCAGTGAAACGAGTCGAGCGGCAGGCCCGCGACCACGCTGCGCCGCAGCGCGGTGATGCTGTAGCGGTAGGGCTCGCGCTTCATGGCCGTGCCCTCGCCGAACCAGCCGCCGGCCGACAGCCCGCTGTGCGTGACCGAGCTGCCGTCGGCGTTGTCGTTGCTCATCTTGAGCAGGCCTTCGATCACGCCGAACCAGTAGGTCGGCGCGCGGCCGATGCGGCACACCACGTCGCCCACCTCGGCCTCGCCCACCACGATCGCCGCCTCGGCCCTGCGCCGCTCGGTGGCGGTGAGCAGCGGCAGCCAGGGGATGGCCTCCAGCTCTTCCGCGGTCGGCGCCCGCACACGGTCGCGAATCGAGCCGCGCACGGCAGGCGAAGTCGGTGCAGCCATCGGGAAAGTCCGGAGAGTGGTGTCCCTAGGATTGTCGTCACAACGACAACTTGACGTCAAAGCGCACCCGTACATTTCGCCGCGTGGACATCGCCGCCGACACCTTTCCCCGCCTGCTGCTCGCCCATGCGAAGCAGCAGCCCGACGCGCCGGCCGTGCGCGAGAAGGACCTGGGCATCTGGCAGACCTGGCGCTGGGCGCAGGCCGCCACCGAGGTGCGCGAGATCGCCTGCGGGCTCGCGAGCCTGGGCTTCACGGTCGGTCACAACCTGGCGATCGTGGGCGCCAACCGCCCGCACCTGTACTTCGCCGTGATCGCTGCGCAGTGCCTGCGCGGCGTGCCCGTGCCGCTGTACCAGGACGCGGTCGCGTCCGAGATGGTGTTCATGCTCGACGATGCCGCGGTGGAGTTCGTGGTGGTCGAGGACCAGGAGCAGGTCGACAAGCTGCTCGAATGCCGCGACCTGCAGGCCCAGGCCGGGCAGGCGCGCATCCGCCACATCGTGTACGACGACCCGCGCGGGCTGCGCAACTACGACCAGCCCGGCCTGATGAGCTACGAGCAGTTGCGCGAGCTCGGCCGCGCCTGGGACGCTTCGAATCCCGGTGTCTTCGACGCCAGCGTGGCCGCCGGCCAGCCCGGCGACGTGGGCGTGATCCTCTACACCTCGGGCACCACCGGCCGCCCCAAGGGCGTGTGCCAGACGCATGCGAGCTTCATCGCGGCGGGCCACGGCGGCGTGGTGACCGACCGGCTCGGGCCGGGCGACAACATCATGAGCTACCTGCCCATGGCCTGGGTGGGCGACCACCTCTTCTCGGTCGCGCAATGGCTGGTGGGCGGCTTCACGCTCAACTGCCCCGAGTCGGCCGAGACGGTGATGAACGACATGCGCGAGATCGGGCCGAGCTACTACTTCGGCCCGCCGCGCACCTTCGAAGGATTGCTCACGGCGGTTTCGATCCGCATGGAGGACGCCGCGGCGCCCAAGCGCTGGATGTACGCGAAGTTCATGGCCCTGGCGCAGCGCGTGGGCGCCGACATCCTCAACGGCGTGCCCGTGTCCTTCGGCGACCGGGCGATGTACGCGCTGGGCAACCTGCTGGTGTACGGGCCGCTGCGCAACGTGCTGGGCATGAGCCGCATCCGCGTGGCCTACACGGCGGGCGCGGCCATCGGGCCCGACCTGTTCCGCTTCTACCGCTCCATCGGCGTCAACCTCAAGCAGTTCTATGGGCAGACCGAGACCTGCGCCTACGTGTGTCTGCAGCAGGACGGCAAGGTCAAGCTCACGAGCGTGGGCACCGCGGCGCCGGGCATGGAACTGAAGATCGCCGACAACGGCGAGGTGCTGGTGCGCGGCGTGTCGGTGCTCAAGGAGTACTACAAGCGCCCCGATGCCACGGCCGAGGTGCTCGATGCCGAAGGCTACTTCCACACCGGCGACGCGGGCGTGCTCGACGCGGAAGGCCACCTGCGCATCATCGACCGCGCCAAGGACGTCGGGCGCCTGGCGGGCGGTGCGATGTTCGCGCCCAACTACATCGAGAACAAGCTCAAATTCTTCCCGCAGATCAAGGAGGCCGTGTGCTTCGGCCATGGCCGCGACGAGGTCTGCGCCTTCGTCAACATCGACTACGAAGCCGTGGGCAACTGGGCCGAGCGCCGCGGGCTGGCCTATGGCGGCTACGTCGACCTGGCCGGCAAGCCGGACGTGCTGCAGCTGGTCAAGGACTGCATCGAGAAGGTGAATGCCGACCTCGCGGCCGAGGAAGGCATGGCCCAGACGCAGATCGCGCGCTTCCTGGTGCTGCACAAGGAGCTCGACCCCGACGACGACGAGCTGACCCGCACGCGCAAGGTGCGGCGCGGCTTCATCGCCGACAAGTATGCGGTGCTGGTCGATGCGCTCTATGGCGGCAAGGCCGAGCAGTTCATCGAGACGCAGGTCAAGTTCGAGGACGGACGCACCGGCAAGGTCAGCGCCACCCTCAGGATCGTGGAAGCCAAGCGCTTTCCGGCGGTGAGGGCGGCGGCATGAAATACGGAGCTCCATACGCGAAGGACGCGAAGGTCACGCGAAGGACGCAAAAAAGGGAAATCGAAATTTCTGGCTGTTCTTTCGCGACCTTCGCGAAACCTTTGCGTCCTTCGCGCACGGATGTCCGAGTTCTGGAACACCTCCATGTCTAGAAAGACCGGCGACGTCATCCTGGACGTGCAGAACATCTCGCTGTCCTTCGGCGGCGTGAAGGCGCTCACGGACATCAGCTTCAACGTGCGCGAGCACGAGGTGCGCGCCATCATCGGGCCCAACGGCGCAGGCAAGAGCTCGATGCTCAACTGCATCAACGGCGTGTACTGGCCGCAGCAGGGCCAGATCACCTTCCGCGGCCAGACCTTCAAGCACATGAACTCGCGCCAGGTGGCCGAGATGGGCGTGGCCCGCACCTTCCAGAACCTCGCCTTGTTCAAGGGCATGAGCGTGCTCGACAACATCATGACGGGGCGCAACCTCAAGATGAAGAGCGGCATCCTGGCGCAGGCCTTCCGATGGGGTCCGGCCGAGCGCGAGGAACTGCAGCAGCGCGAGTTCGTCGAGCACATCATCGACTTCCTCGAGATCCAGGCGTACCGCAAGACGCCCGTCGGCCGCCTGCCCTATGGCCTGCAGAAGCGCGTGGACCTGGGCCGCGCACTCGCCATGGAGCCGCAGGTGCTGCTGCTGGACGAACCGATGGCCGGCATGAACGTGGAGGAGAAGCAGGACATGAGCCGCTTCATCCTCGACGTGAACGACGAGTTCGGCACCACCATCGTGCTGATCGAGCACGACATGGGCGTGGTGATGGACATCAGCGACCGCGTGGTGGTGCTCGACTACGGCAAGAAGATCGGCGACGGCACGCCCGACGAGGTGCGCAGCAACGAGGACGTGATCCGGGCTTACCTGGGGACGGAGCACTGAGATGAAGACGGACATCCGTACGCGAATGACGCCAAGGTTTCGCGAAGGACGCGAAAGAACTCCTTTGAAATTTTTATCTTTCCCTTTCGCGACCTTCGCGCAATCTTCGCGTCCTTCGCGTCTTTCGCGTACGGAAGTTGGGTGTTCCTGACCATGGGCTTCTTTCTCGAGACACTCTTCGGCGGCCTGATGGTGGGCATGCTGTATTCGCTGATCGCGCTGGGCTTCGTGCTCATCTACAAGGCCAGCGGCGTGTTCAACTTCGCGCAGGGCGCGATGGTGCTGTTCGCGGCGCTGGCGATGGCGCGCTTCTCGGAATGGTTCCCGAAATGGTTCGGCTTCGAGAGCCTGCTGCTGGCCAACGTGCTGGCCTTCGTCGCGGCGATGGCGGTGATGGTGGTGGTGGCGTGGCTCATCGAACGGCTGGCCCTGTCCAGGTTGGTGAACCAGGAAGGCATCACCCTGCTGATGGCCACGCTGGGCATCGCGTACTTCCTGGACGGGCTGGGCCAGACGATCTTCGGCAACGACATCTACAAGATCGACGTCGGCATGCCCAAGGACCCGATGATGGTCATGGAAGGCACCTTCCAGGGCGGCCTGCTGGTGTCGAAGGAAGACCTGATCGCTGCCGCGGTCGCGGCCGCGCTGGTGGTGGTGCTGGCGCTCTTCTTCCAGAAAACGGCGACGGGCCGGGCGCTGCGCGCAGTGGCCGACGACCACCAGGCCGCGCAGTCCATCGGCATTCCGCTCAACCGCATCTGGGTCATCGTGTGGTCGGTGGCGGGCTTCGCGGCGCTGGTGGCCGGGATCATCTGGGGCTCCAAGCTGGGCGTGCAGTTCTCCCTGTCGCTGGTGGCGCTGAAAGCCTTGCCCGTGGTGATCCTGGGCGGCCTCACCTCGGTGCCAGGCGCCATCATCGGCGGCCTGCTGATCGGCGTGGGCGAGAAGCTGTCGGAGATCTACCTCGGCCCCATGCTCGGCGGCGGCATCGAGATCTGGTTCGCCTACGTGCTGGCGCTGGTGTTCCTGCTGGTGCGGCCGCAGGGCCTCTTCGGCGAAAAGATCATCGACCGGGTATGAGCATGCGCGGCAAGGAATGCGAACAACCGTACGCGAAGGACGCGAAGGTTGCGCGAAAGGCGCGAAAGGCGCGAAAGAAAACCTTGAAGTTTCTTGCCTGCATTTTTCGCGACCTTCGCGAAGTCTTCGCGCCCTTCGCGTACGGCGGTCCGCCTTCTTATTCGAACCTCTAGGCGTTCTTCATGCTCTACAGAGAAAACGGGCAGTTCAAGTCCACCTACCGCGCCGACCAGCAGATCTTTCCGATCGTGCAGGACCGGGTCGCGATCCTCGCGTTGCTGGTGGTGGCCTTCGCCGTGGTACCGGCCTTCGCGTCGGAATACTGGCTGCGCGCCATCCTCGTGCCCTTCCTGATCCTGTCGCTCGCTGCGCTGGGGCTCAACATCCTGGTGGGCTACTGCGGGCAGATCTCGCTGGGCACCGGCGCCTTCATGGCGGTGGGCGCCTACGCGGCCTACAACTTCCACGTGCGCATCGAGGGCATGCCGCTCGTCCTCTCGTTGCTGTTGGGCGGGCTGTGCGCCACCGTGGTGGGCGTGTTCTTCGGCATCCCCAGCCTGCGCATCAAGGGGCTGTACCTGGCGGTGGCGACGCTGGCGGCGCAGTTCTTCGTCGACTGGGCCTTTCTGCGCATCCCGTTCTTCACCAACAACTCGACCTCTGGCTCGGTGAGCGTGGCGGGCCTGAACGTGTTCGGCCTGCCGGTCGAGTCGCCGGCGCAGAAGTACCTGCTGTGCCTCACGCTGGTGGTGGTGTTCGCGCTGCTGGCCAAGAACCTGGTGCGCAGCGCCATCGGCCGCGAGTGGATGGCGATGCGCGACATGGACGTGGCGGCGGCGGTGATCGGCATCCGTCCCGTGTACGCCAAGCTCACGGCCTTCGCGGTGAGCAGCTTCATCGTCGGCGTGGCCGGCGCGCTGTGGGGTTTCGTCCACCTGGGTGCGTGGGAGCCGGCGGCCTTCAGCATCGACCGCTCCTTCCAGCTGCTCTTCATGGTGATCATCGGCGGGCTGGGCTCGATCATGGGCAGCTTCTTCGGCGCCGCCTTCATCGTGCTGCTGCCGATCCTGCTCAACCAGCTGCCGGGCTGGTTCGGCGTGTCGATGTCGACCGCCCTGGCCTCGCACCTCGAATTCATGATCTTCGGCGCGCTGATCGTGTTCTTCCTGATCGTCGAACCGCACGGCCTCGCGCGGCTGTGGTCGACGGCCAAGGAAAAGCTGCGCCTGTGGCCCTTCCCACATTGATATGCCCACCCCCGACTCTCGCGCACTGCGTGTCGCTCGCATCCCCCCTCAAGGGGGCAACACCAGCGGCCCGGCAAAGCCGGTTCCGCGGTGTTACTGAATCCGGCGCGCTGCGCGCACCATCCAGTCCTTTCGCCGTGTTCTTGCCAACCCACTAGGAGACAACCATGTTGAAGCTGAAAACCCTCACACTGGCCGTCGCCGCGGTCGCGGCCCTGGCGGGCACCGCCGGCACGGCCTTCGCGCAGGCCAAGGAGCAGTTCTTCCCGCTGCTGGTGTACCGCACCGGACCCTACGCGCCCAACGGCACGCCCTGGGCCAACGGCAAGCAGGACTACATCAAGCTGGTGAATTCCCAGGGCGGCATCAACGGCGTGAAGATTGCATTCGAGGAATGCGAGACCGGCTACGCCACCGACAAGGGCGTGGAGTGCTACGAGCGCCTGAAGGGCCGCCCCGGCGTCGCGCTGTTCGACCCGCAGGCCACCGGCATCACCTTCGCGCTGACCGACAAGGTGCCCACCGACAAGATCCCGCTGATCACGCTGGGCTACGGCCTGGCGGCCTCGCAGGACGGCAACGTGTTCAAGTGGAACTTCCCGCTCATGGGCAGCTACTGGACCGCGGCCGACATCCTGATCCAGCACATCGGCAAGAAGGAAGGCGGGCTGGACAAGCTCAAGGGCAAGAAGATCGCGCTCGTCTACCACGACTCGCCCTTCGGCAAGGAGCCGATCCCGCTGCTGCAGGAGCGCGCCAAGCTGCACGGCTTCGAGCTGTCGCTCATCCCCGTCACCGCACCCGGGGTGGAGCAGAAGTCGGCTTGGCTGCAGGTGCGCCAGCAGCGGCCCGACTTCGTGCTGCTGTGGGGCTGGGGCGTGATGAACTCCACCGCTCTCAAGGAAGCCGTCGCCACCGGCTACCCCCGCGAGAAGATGTACGGCGTGTGGTGGGCCGGCGCCGAGCCCGACGTGAAGGACGTGGGCGCCAACGCCAAGGGCTACAACGCGCTGGCGCTCAACACCTCGGGCACCGAGCCCAAGGTGATCCAGGACATCCTCAAGCAGGTGCACGACAAGGGCCAGGGCACGGGACCGAAGGACGAGGTCGGCTCGGTGCTCTACACCCGCGGCGTGATCATCCAGATGCTGAGCGTGGAAGCCGTGAAGCGTGCCCAGGAGCGCTTCGGCAAGGGCAAGGTCATGACCGGCGAGCAGGTGCGCTGGGGCTTCGAGAACCTGGCGCTCGACCAGAAGAAGCTGGACGCGCTGGGCTTCGCCGGCGTGATGCGGCCGCTGTCGACCTCGTGTCAGGACCACATGGGCTCGAGCTGGGCGCGCGTGCACACGTGGGACGGCGCCAAGTGGGGCGGCATGTCGGACTGGTACCAGGCCGACGAATCGATCATGAAGCCGATGGTGAAGGCGGCAGGCGACAAG
The DNA here is from genome assembly GCA_030418545.1 of Xenophilus aerolatus. Classification (GTDB taxonomy): domain Bacteria; phylum Pseudomonadota; class Gammaproteobacteria; order Burkholderiales; family Burkholderiaceae_C; genus Xenophilus. Next base: position 123,906 of record QAIB01000012.1, read on the forward strand.
TACGCGGCCGAGAAGAAGCTGACCCGTCGGGACACCGCTGACTGCGGCGCCTGACAGACGCGCCTGAACGGCGCGGCTGCAGGCGCGGGGCGCCCCCATTGGCACCCTCCCCTGCCCCTCCCGCCGAGCGGGAGGGGGGCCTGCCTCCAGACGAGGCGGCATGTGGAAGCAGACGCTGTGTGCTTCCACATGCTCGAAGGACAACGATGAGCCAAGGCAACATTCTTCTCGACGTCAACGGCATCGAGGTCATCTACAACCACGTGATCCTGGTGCTCAAGGGCGTGTCGCTCACGGTGCCGGAGGGCGGCATCGTGGCGCTGCTGGGCGGCAACGGCGCGGGCAAGACCACCACGCTGCGCGCGGTGTCGAACCTGCTGGCCGGCGAGCGCGGCGCGGTGACCAAGGGCAGCATCACGCTGCGTGGCGAGCGCATCGAGGCGCTGACGCCAGCCGAACTGGTCAAGCGCGGGCTGGTGCAGGTGATGGAAGGGCGTCACTGCTTCGCCCACCTCACCATCGAAGAGAACCTCATGACCGGCGCCTACACGCGCACCGACGGCAAGGCCGCAGTGGCCGAGACGCTGGAGAAGGTCTACGCGTACTTCCCGCGCCTGAAGACGCGCCGCACCAGCCAGGCGGCCTACACCTCGGGCGGCGAGCAGCAGATGTGTGCCATCGGGCGCGCGCTGATGGCGAACCCCAACATGGTGCTGCTCGACGAGCCCTCGATGGGCCTGGCGCCGCAGATCGTCGAGGAGGTCTTCGCGATCGTGAAGGACCTCAACGCCAAGGAACGCGTGACCTTCCTGCTGGCCGAGCAGAACACCAACATGGCGCTGCGCTTCGCCGACTACGGCTACATCCTCGAGAGTGGCCGCATCGTGATGGACGGACCGGCGGCCAGCCTGCGCGAGAACGAGGATGTCAAGGAGTTCTACCTCGGCGTCGGCGGCGCGGACCGCAAGAGTTTCAGGGACGTGAAGAGCTACAAGCGGCGCAAGAGGTGGCTGGCATGACGGATTTCTACGACGCACTCGAGACCCGCGACCCCGCCGAGCGTGAACGCGACCTGCTCGCGGCATTGCCCCGGCAGGTCCTGCAGGCACAGACGGCGGCCCCGGCCTTCGCCACCCTCCTCGCCGACGTGAAGCCGGCGGAGGTCTCCAGCCGCGCCGCGCTGGCGGCGCTGCCGGTCACGCGCAAGTCCGAGCTGCTGGCCTTGCAGCAGGCGCGGCGCGCGAGCGATGCCTTCGGCGGCTTCGCGGCCATCGCGCGCGGCGCGCGCATGCCTCGCGTGTTCGCCAGCCCCGGCCCCATCTACGAACCCGAAGGCACGGCGCGCGACTACTGGCGCACCGCGCGTGCCCTGTTCGCGGCCGGCTTTCGCGCCGGCGAGCTGATCCACAACAGCTTCAGCTACCACATGACGCCCGCCGGCTCGATCATGGAGACGGGCGCGCATGCGCTCGGCTGCACCGTCTTCGCCGGCGGCACGGGGCAGACCGAGCAGCAGATCGATGCCATCGCCGACCTGCGGCCCGAGGGCTATGCCGGCACGCCGAGCTTCCTGAAGATCCTGTTGGAGAAGGCGGCCGAGCGCGGCACGCCCTTGCGATCGATGACCAAGGCGCTGGTCTCGGGCGAGGCCTTCCCGCCCAGCCTGCGCGATGCCATCGCCGGCCTGGGCGTGCAGGGCACGCAGTGCTATGCCACGGCCGACCTGGGGCTGATCGCCTACGAGACGGCGGCGCGCGAGGGCCTGGTGCTCGACGAGGGCGTGATCGTCGAGATCGTGCGTCCCGGCACGGGCGACCCGGTGCCCGAGGGCGAGGTCGGCGAGATCGTGGTCACGACGCTCAACCCCGACTACCCGCTGATCCGCTTCGGCACCGGCGACCTTTCGGCCGTGCTGCCGGGCGCCTGCCCCACGGGGCGCACCAACACGCGTATCAAGGGCTGGATGGGTCGCGCCGACCAGACCGCCAAGGTGCGCGGCATGTTCGTCCACCCATCGCAGGTGGCCGAGATCGCACGGCGCTTCCCCGAAGTGCGCAAGGCGCGCCTGGTGGTCGAGGGCGAGACGGGGGAGGACCGCATGACGCTGCGGCTCGAATGCGACGGGAACGCGCCGGAAGGCCTGGCCGCGCGCGTGGCCGAGGCCATCCGCGAGGTGACCAAGTTGCGCGGCGAGGTGTCGGTCGGCGCCGTCGGCAGCCTGCCCAACGACGGCAAGGTGATCGAGGACGCGCGCAGCTACAAGTAGCCACCAGCGCGTCTCAGCCGTTCTCAATAGTGCGGTGGGAGTTCGTCGCGCAAGTTGCGCGGCCCGCCTGGCCCAGCTTCGGGCAATTGCTGTTTCAGTTCAGCCAACTGGCGCAGCAACCCATCGATCTGCTGCTGTTGCCGGAAGACGGTGAGGTTCAGCTGCTCGAGCAGGTCCTCGGTGTAGCTGGCCTTGATCTCGAGTTCGGTGAGGCGGTGGTCGGTCGCTTGGGCGGGGTCCATGCGGCCGATTGTCGCGGCCGCAGGGCCAAGGGCGCTCAGCCCGCCGACACCATGCGGCCGAGCTGGAACACCGAGTTCGGGGCGTTGGGCAGCAGCGGTTTGACGGGGCCCGGCAGCGGCTTCTTCACCGGCTTGGCGGCTTCGGCATGCAGCTGCACGCCGGCGGCCACCTGGTCTTCCACCAGCTTCTGAAGACTGACCGAGTCGAGGAACTCCACCACCTTCTGGCTCAGCGAGGCCCACAGCTCGGGCGCCGCGCAGCGCATGGGGTCGTCGCTCTGGTGCCCCGCGGGCAGCGGCGGCACGCCAGTGGTTTCGAGCGCATCGACGGCGTACAGGATGTCGGCCACCGTGATGTCCTTGGCGGCACGGGCCAGCGAGTAGCCGCCGCCCGGCCCACGGGTCGAGGCGACCAGGCCATGCCGGCGCAGGTTGGTGAACATCTGCTCCAGGTACGACAGCGAGATGCGCTGCCGGCGGCTCAGCACCGCCAGCGACAGCGGCCCCGACTTGCGGTGCAGCGCCACGTCGATCATGGCCACGACGGCCTGGCGGCCCTTGGTACTCAGTCGCATGGGTTCTCCTGTGTCGTTGTCTGCGTGTGGATGGAGGGGAAGTGTGGAAGCAAGCCGTTATTCGTCGCGACCGCCACCCAGGCCCAGTAGCATGAGGATGGACTGGAAGACGTTGTACAGGCTCAGGTACACGCCGAGCGTGGCGCTGATGTAGTTGTCCTCGTAGCCGTCCTTCACGCGCTTGAGGTCGTGCAGGATGAAGGCCGAGAAGATGCCGATGGCCATCACCGACAGGGTGATCATGAGCGCGCCCGACTGGATGAAGAAGTTGGCGATGCCGGCCACCAGCAGCAGGATGGCGCCGATGAAGAGCCACTTGCCCATGGCCGAGAGGTCGCGCTTGATCACCGAGGACAGCGTCGCCATGCCGAGGAACACCGCGCCGGTGCCGGCGAAGGCGGTCATCACCAGGCTGGCGCCGTTGGCCATGCCGAGCACGGTGCCGACCAGGCGCGAGAGCATCACGCCCATGAAGAAGGTGAAGGCCAGCAGCACCGGCACGCCGGCGGCGGAGTTCTTCGTCTTCTCGATCGCGAACATGAAGCCGAAGGCGCCCGCCAGGAAGACCACCAGGCCGATGCCCGGCGACATGGCACGTGCGATGCCTGTCTCCACGCCGATCCACGCGCCCAGAACGGTCGGGATCATGGACAGCGCGAGCAGCCAGTAGGTGTTGCGCAGCACGCGGTTGCGCTCGGCGCCGCTGGAAAGCGTGCCGGACGGGTTGAAGGTGGGCAGTATCTGGTTCATGGAAGTCCTTGAGAGACCGTGGACCGGTCCGAGTTCCGGCCGAATGGGCCGGACAAAAGAGAAAGCCTCGGGTTGGAATGTAGGGACGGTGATGTTTCGATAAAAGTCGTTTTTTTGGCATCATCCATTCGGCTTTTATTGATCTTCGGCCCGTTTTCCCCTGTGGAGACCTCGCGGGTTTTCCCTGATTGGCCGGCGAGCGAGGTCCTCGCCTACAGGCTGGCAGCACCATGAACTACAAGCATCTGCACTATTTCTGGGCGGCCGCCAAGGCCGGCGGCATCGTGCGCGCCGGCGAGCAGTTGCACATCACCCCGCAGACCCTCTCGGCCCAGATCAAGCTGCTGGAGGAATCGCTGGGTTGCCAGCTCTTTCGCAAGACCGGCCGCAACGTCGAACTCACGGCCGAGGGCCGGACCGCGCTGGTCTACGCCGACCAGATCTTCGCGCTGGGCGCCGAACTGGAGGCGGCCGTGGGCAGCAAGCGCGGCGAGGCCCGCACCCTGAACTTCCGCGTCGGCATCGCCGATGCCGTGCCCAAGGCCATCGCCTACCGTCTGCTGGAGCCTGCCCTCGGCATCGCCGAGCAGGTGCACCTGATCTGCCACGAGGGGCATTTCCGCGACCTGCTGGGCCAGCTGTCGGTCCACCGGCTCGACCTGGTGATCGCCAACGAACCGATGGGCCGGCAGACCAGTGTCAAGGCCTTCAACCACCCCCTGGGCACCACCGGCATGGCCTTCTTCGCGGCCCCCGTGCTCAAGCGGGAGCTGCAGGGCGGATTTCCCGCCTGCCTGGACGGCATGCCGATGCTGATGCAGGGCTCGGCCTCGGCCATGCGCCAGCGCCTGGACGTGTGGCTGGCCGAGCAGAGCCTGCGGCCGCAGCTGATCGGCGAGTTCGACGACGCGGCGCTGCTCAAGGCCTTCGGCGGCGAAGGCCGCGGCGTGTTCATGTCGCCGGCGGTGCTGGAAGACGAAACCTGCTCGCAATACGGCGTCGAGGTGATCGGCCGCGCGCCGGAGCTCGAGGAGGAGTTCTTCGCCATCTCGGTCGAGCGGCGCATCACCCACCCCTGCGTGGCGGCCATCACGCGCGCGGCGCGCGGGCACTTCCTGCGGGTCGGCTGAGGGGGCGCGTCAGTAGCCGTTCTCGATCAGGCGTCCGCGCAGCGCCTGCAGCGACTTGCGCACACGCGCGATCTCGGTGGGCGAGCACACCGACAGGATGTCCTCGGTGAGCGCATCCACCGCCGCCTCGGCCTTCTCGTAGACCCTGCGCCCCTTGGTGGCCAGACGCACCACCACGGAGCGCCCGTCCTGGTCGGAGCCGGTGCGCTCGACCCAGCCGCGCTCCTCCATGCTGTGCAGCATGCGGGTGAGGCGGGTGCGCTCGTAGGCCGTCCACTGCGCGAGTTCCTGCATCGTGAGCGGCCCCTTGCGCAGCAGCGTGCCGAGCGTGCGCCACTCGGTGTTGAGCAGTCCCAGCGGCTTGAGCGCGTCGCCGATCGCGCGGTCGCGCCGGTACACCACCTGGGTGCACAGGAAAAAGATGTGGTCTTCCAGCTCCATCGCGGCCCCTCCTGCCTCCGAATGCGCCCGAGTGTCGCCTGCGCCGCAAGCACCATGCCAATGCACACAGCGCCCCGATGCGTGCATTTTCACGCACAGGCATGCTCCTTGCAACGCGCTCTCCGACGACGTGACGAGCCCAGGGTTCGTGCACGGCGGTGCCTTCCCGGGCCGCCCCGCGCACGACGACCGCCCCGCAGCGACGGCGCCACAACCCTCTTGTGGAGAACCTGCGCATGAACGACACCGCTGCCTTTCTCGCCGCGCTGGGCGACGTCCCGGCCATCGCCGACCCCGACATCGTCCGTCGCAAGAGCCGCGACATGACGGCCAACTTCAGCCCCGTGATGAAGGACGACGCGCTCGGCCACGTCGCCGACCTGATCGTGCAGCCGCGCGACAAGGCCGACGTGTTGCGCATCGCCTCGGCCGCGGCACGCACCCGCATGCCGCTGGTGATGCGCGGCGCCGGCACCTGCAACTTCGGCCAGGGCATTCCACTGGCCGGCGGCGCGATGGTCGACATGACCGGGCTGGACCGGGTGCTGCACACCGGCGCCGGCCGGGTGCGCGCCGAGGCCGGCGCCCGGCTAGCGGCCATCGACGAGGCCACGCGGCCCACCGGCTGGGAGCTGCGCATCCACTCGTCCACCAAGAAGGTCGCCACGCTGGGCGGCTTCGTCGGCGGCGGGCATGCGGGCGTGGGCAGTTGCGCCTGGGGCATCCTGCGCGACCGCGGCAACATCCTCGGCCTGGAGGTGGTGAGCGTGGAGGAAACGCCGCGCACCGTGCAGCTCACCGGCGACCGCGTGAACCTGGTGCACCACGCCTACGGCAGCAACGGCATCATCACCGAGCTGGAGATGCCGCTGGCGCCGGCCTGGGACTGGCGCGAAGCGATCGTCGTCTTTCCCGGGTTCATGACCTCGGTCGAGTTCGCGCATGCGCTGGCGACTGCCGACGGCATCGAGAAGAAGCTGGTGTCGGTGATCGGCGGGCCCATCTGGCGCATGATGCGCGTGCTGCGCCCCTACGGGCGCGAAGGCACCGAGGGCACCGAGGGCATGGTGCTGGCGATGGTGGCCGAGCCCTTCCTCGCGTCCTTCCACGCGCTGGTGCGCGAGTTCGGCGGCACCGTGACCTCCGAGGCGCCCGAGGGCCGAGGTCCCTACCGCATCCCGCTGTACGAGATGTCCTGGGGCCACACGCGCATGCACGTGAACCGGGAGCATCCCGAGATCGTCAGCAACGTCGGCCTGTACCTCGACCCCGACCTGGTGGGCGCCATCCGCCGCAGCCACCGCCGCTTCGCGCATCTTCCCGGCATGCATTTCGAAGCCAAGCGCTTCGACGGGCGGCTGAGCTTCCAGGGCTCGCCCTTCTTCCGCTACGAGGGCGACGCGCACCTGGCCGAGGTCATGCGCGGCATGGCCGAGGACGGCGCCATGGTCGCGAACAACCACACCTTTCTGGTCAAGGAAGGCGGCATGAAGTCCGTCGATGGCGAGGACGCCGCCTTCAAGCACGCGATGGACCCGCACGGCCTGATGAACCCCGGCAAGCTGCGCTTCGACGCCGCGGCGCCGAAGGAAAGCACCGGCGGCGACCTGCCCAGCGCCGGCTGGCGCTTCCGCGACGCCGGCACCCGCGACACGACCGAAGCCACCGCCTGACCCGCCACCGAAAGGACCCCGCCATGACCGACGTCTCCGCACCCCGCCGCCCCGCCCTCAACCGCCGCAAGGCCCTCGCCGCCCTCGGCGGTGCCGCCGTCGTCTCGCACCTGCCCGCCTTCCTGCCGCGTGCCACGGCACAGGGCCTCACCAAGGTCAGCGTGCAGACCGGCTGGCTGGCCCAGGCCGAGCACGGCGGCCTGTACCAGGCGCTGGCCACCGGCATCTACAAGGAGCACGGCCTGGACGTCGAGATCCGCCCCGGTGGCCCGCAGGTCAACGTGGTGCAGCTCTTCCTGGCCGGCACCTGCGATTTCGCCGATGCCGACAGCTTCCGCGCCTTCGCCTTCGCGCAGGACAAGCTGCCCGCGATCGCCGTGGCGTCCTTCTTCCAGAAGGACCCGCGCGTGCTGATGTCGCACCCCGGCACCGGCAACGACACCTTGGCCGCGCTCAAGGGCAAGCCGCTGATGGTCGCGACCACCGGGCGCCAGACCTACTGGCTGTGGCTCAAGGCCAAGTACGGCATGACCGACGACCAACTGCGCCCCTACGCCTTCAGCCTCGCGCCGTGGCTGGTCGACAAGCAGGTCACGGTGCAGGGCTACCTCACCAGCGAGCCCTTCAACGCCCGCAAGTCGGGCGTCGAGCCGGTGGTGCACCTGCTGGCCGACCAGGGCTTCGACAACTACGCCAACGTGACCATCGCGAGCCCCAAGCTGGTCAAGGACAAGCCCGAGTTGGTGCAGCATTTCGTCGACGCCACGGCCAAGGGCTGGTCGAGCTACCTCAACGGCGACGCCTCGGCGGCCAACGCCATGATCCAGAAGCACAACCCGCAGATGGCCAGCGACACCATCGCGTACGCGATCGACGCGATGAAGAAGTACAACATCGTCGAGACCGCGGAGACCAAGGCCAAGGGCATCGGCACCATGAGCGAGGCGCGCTGGAAGAACTTCTACGATGCGATGGTGGCCGCCGGCGCACAGGCGCCCGGCCTGGACGTGAAGCAGGTCTACACCCTGCAGTTCCTCGGCCGCAAGACGGCCTGAGTTCCCCGAAGCACACCGCCGATGACCCACGCCTTCTTCGCCCCGCCCGACAGCGGCCGCTACGTCCTGCGCAACGCCCGTGCGCCGCGCTGCCTGATCGACAGCCCCGACGCCGGCGCGCTGGTGCCCGCGGGCGACGGCGACCTGGTGGCCGTCGACCTGCAGATCTCCGACGGCCGCGTCGAGGCCATCGCGCCGGGCGGCCGTTTCGCGACCGACAGCGGCCCCGACCTCGACGCCTCGCTGGTGCTGCCCGGCTTCGTCGACGTGCACACGCACCTCGACAAGGGCCACATCTGGCCGCGGCAGGCCAATGCCACCGGCGACGGCGCGGGCGCTGCGGCCGCCACGCAGCGCGACCGCACCGCGAACTGGCACGCCGAGGACGTGCGCCGCCGCATGGACTTCGCGCTGCGCACCGCGTACGCCAAGGGCGTGGTGGCGATCCGGACGCACCTGGACTCACTGGCGCCACAGGCGTCGATCTCCTTCCCCGTCTTCCGCGAGATGCGCGCGCACTGGGCCGGACGCATCGACCTGCAGGTGTCCTCCATCGCGCCGCTGGACATCTTCCTGGGCGACGAGGGCGTGCAGCTGGCCGACATCGTGGCGGAAAGCGGCGGCAAGCTCGGCTGCGTGACCAAGTCGCAGCGCTTCCCCGGCGACCCGATGCCACCCGACCTGGACGATGCGCTGGCGCGGGTGTTCCAGCTCGCCACCGAGCGCGGGCTGGACGTCGACCTGCACGTGGACGAGTCGACCGACCCGCGGGCGCGCTCGCTGATCCGCGTGGCCCGCACCGCCATCGCGCAGGGATTCAAGGGGCGCATCCTCTGCGGCCACTGCACCTCGCTGGCGCTGCAGACCGACGAGTTCATCGAGGAAACGATCGCCGCCTGCCGCGAGGCCGGCATCGCGATCGTGAGCCTGCCCACGGTCAACATGTACCTGCAGGACCGCAGCACCGACGCCACGCGCACGCCACGCTGGCGCGGCGTGACGGTGCTGCACGAGTTGAAGGCGCGCGGCGTGCAGGTGGCCGTGGCGGGCGACAACTGCCGCGACCCCTTCTACGCCTATGGCGACCACGACATGCTGGACACCTACACCCAGGCCGTGAAGATCCTGCACCTGGACCATCCCTTCGGCGACTGGATCCGCGCGGCGAGCGCGACGCCCGCCGCCATCATGGGCCTGCCCGAACGCGGCGTGTTGCGCGTGGGCACGCCGGCCGACCTGATGGTGCTGCGCGCGCGCAGTTACTCGGAGATGCTGGCGCGCCACCAGTTCGACCGCACCGTGCTGCGCGCCGGCCGTGCCATCGACACCACGCTGCCCGACTACCGCGAGCTGGACGACCTGGTGATGGGGCGCTGAGCGCCTTGGGGTTTCGAGCCGAATCGGCCTGCAGCGCCCGCGGGACGGGCGCAAGCAGCTATCGATTCAGTAGCAATTCGACTCAGCCGCGGGCCAGCGGGTTGGGCGTCGGCTCGGCCACCTTGCGCAGCAGGTTGCGGTCGGTGTGGTGGAAGGGCTCGGCCTGCCCCAGGATCTGCATCACCGTGTCCTCCTCGTAGCCCCAGGTGCCGTCGTCGTTGATGGTCACGGTGATGCGGAATTCAGTGGTGCGGAAGGCCTCGTGCAGGAAAGCGGCCGAGCAGATGCCGTAGGTGTCTGCGCCCTGGGTGGCGACCAGCTCGAAGCGTTTCGCATCCGGCGCGACCACACCGGCCGCCATCGCGATCTGCGCGCGCGGGATGGTGAGGGTGTGGATCACCGTGGACGTGGCCGGCTCCCAGAGCCAGAAGCCGACCTGCTCGTGGTAGGTCTTGACCTGGTCGGGCTTGGTGATGTGCGTGTGGTAGCGCAGGCCGTAGAGCAGCTGCGGGCCGTTGGTCGTCGGGTCTATCGGCTGCAGCTCGATGCGTTCCACGTAGGCCTGCTTCTTCGGCCCCTGCGCCTTGGGCTTCACGTCCAGCCCGCGCTCGCCCTGCCAGATGCCCGCCATGCCGGTGAGCGGGCCGAGGTTGGCAAGCGTGTTGTAGTCGACGTCCTGGGGTTCGGTGTAGATGTCGCGTGCGGGGGCGGGGCTGGGGCTCATGGTGGTGCGTGGGGAATGTTGGCGGCGGCACTGTAGCGCGAGCCGTGCCAGCCCCGGCGCACCCGTCATGCCGGTCAGATCGCCGCCACGCTCCCCGTTACCGGCAGCACGATGCCGGTGATGTAGCCGGCGCACACCGGCGAGGCCAGGAACACGTAGGCGGGCGACAGCTCCTCGGGCTGCGCCACCCGCTTGAAGTCGGTTTCCTTGCCGAACTTGCGCACGTCGGCCGGCTTCTTGTCGGCCGGGTTCAGCGGCGTCCACACCGGTCCGGGCGCCACCGCGTTGACGCGGATGCCGCGGTCGATCACGTTCAGCGCCAGCGCCTTGGTGAAGGCGTGGATCGCGCCCTTGGTGGCCGAGTAATCGATCAGGTTCTTGCTCCCCTGCAGCCCGGTGCGCGAGCCCGTGTTGATGATCGAGGCGCCGGCCTGCATGTGCGGCAGTGCCGCGCGCGCCATGCGCAGGTAGCCGCCGATGTTGGTCTGCAGCGTGAGATCGATGCGCTCGTCGTCGATGTCCTCCAGCCGGTCGGCATGCAGCTGGAAGGCGGCGTTGTTCACCAGGATGTCGAGCCGGCCGAAGGCCTTCACCGTCTGCTGCACCGCCTTCTCGCAGAAGGCGCGCTTGCGCACGTCGCCCTTGATGAGCAGGCAGCGCCGGCCCTCGGCCTCGACGTGCGCCCGCGTTTCTTCCGCGTCGGCCGTCTCGCTGAGGTAGACGATGGCCACGTCGGCGCCTTCGCGCGCGAACAGCACGGCCACGGCGCGGCCGATGCCGGAGTCGCCCCCGGTGACGATGGCCGCCATGCCGGCGAGCTTGCCGCTGCCGACGTAGCCGGGCGCGGTGAAGCGCGGTCGCAGGCCCATGTCCTTTTCGCGCCCGGGCTTGGCGAGCTGCTCGCCCGGCAGCGTTTCGGGCTGGCGCCGTCCCGACACCTGCACCGCACCGCCCGAGGCGGGCGTCTTCGGAGCCTGCGCCTCGCGCGACTTCTGGCGGCGCTGGGCGGCGCGGTGGCGCTCGGGGAGGGAGTCGGTGCGCGTCTTGCGGGGGGCGGAAGCGGGGGTCTTGGCCATGTCAAATCCTGGTCTTGCGTGAGGGAATGCAGCGCAGTTGCAACAGGCGGGGCGGCCTGGACTGCGCCGTGTGCACGTACTGTGCTTTCCCGAGTGAGCGGGGACTGTCGTCCGGCGCCGCATGGCGGGCGACGGGCAGACCGACGATCGACGGCCTTTCTCCACTCGCACAAGCCTCTCAGGGCAATCCGCTATGGGTCGGCAGTCGGTCAGCCGATAAGATCGCGCACCCTTTTTGGCCGCCGGGCTGTTCCGGTGCCAGAGGCCACCCCTCGAGGCCGGGCCCCATCCGGCGGCTGGCCGGGGGCCTTTCACCACGACCTGCACTAGCGGAGAGACCATGAAGAAACTGTTCGCCCTCGCGGCGATCGCCGTTGCCGCCACCGGCGTCCAAGCCCAGGATTTCCCGGCGGGCAAACCCGTCACCCTGGTGGTGCCCTTCGCCGCCGGCGGCCCGACCGACAAGGTCGCGCGCGATCTGGCCGAGGCCCTGCAGAAGCCCCTGGGCACGACGGTGATCGTCGACAACACCGCCGGTGCCGGCAGCACGATCGGCAACGCCAAGGTGGCCCGCGCGAAGAACGACGGCTACACCCTGCTGCTCACCCACGTGGGCATGGCCACCACGCCGGTGCTGTACCGCAAGCTGCCCTACAACTGGGAAACCGACTTCGAGTACCTGGGCATGATCAACGACGTGCCGATGACGCTCATCGGCAAGCCGCAGCTGGAAGCGAAGAACTTCAAGGAACTGCGCGACTGGATCAGCAAGGCCGGCGGCAAGGTGAACCTGGGCAACGCCGGCATCGGCTCCGCGTCGCACCTGTGCGGCCTGCTCTTCCAGAGCGAGCTCAAGGCCGAGATGACCACGGTGCCGTACAAGGGCACCGCACCGGCCATCGCCGACCTGATGGGCGGCCAGATCGACCTGCTGTGCGACCAGACCACGAACACCACCAGCCAGATCGAGGCCGGCAAGGTGAAGGCCTACGGCGTGACCACGGCCAAGCGCCTGACCACGCCCGCGCTGAAGAACATCCCGACCCTGGACGAGTCGGGCCTGAAGAACTTCCAGGTCACGATCTGGCACGGCCTGTACGCGCCCAAGGGCACGCCGGCGCCGGTGCTCAAGAAGATCAACGACGCGCTCAAGGTCGCGTTGAAGGACCCGGACTTCATCAAGCGCGAAGAGGCGCTGGGTGCGGTGGTGATCAACGACAAGCGTGTCGAGCCGGCGGAACACAAGAAGTTCGTGCAGGCGGAGGTGGCGCGCTTCGGGCCGGTGATCAAGGCGGCGGGGGTGTACGCCGACTGATTCTTTCGCTCGGTTTCTGTTGCGCGGGCCGTTGCTCCTGTTGGGGGCAGCGGCCTTTTTTTATGGCTGGGCTTGGCCTTGCTCAGGGTTGAGATGCAGGGGCCGGGATTTCGCCCCGGCGGGCGACCTACTTTCTTTTGCTTCGCCAAAAGAAAGTAGGCAAAGAAAAGGCGACCCCACTGTCTGCGTCCCTCCGCTTCGCTGCGGGCAACCTGCGGTGCTCGCAGCTGGCGGGGTCTCGCTCGAACTCGCTTCGCTCAAACAATCGCGAGCCCTGATCCGCCAGCCGCTGCGCTCCTCGGCGCACACAGAGGGGACCAGGGTCAACAAGGCTGCTGCGCAGCCTTGTCCTT
>QAIB01000013.1 GCA_030418545.1 Xenophilus aerolatus
AATGCCTGCAAAACCCTCACACACACGAAACAAGACCGTCGGAACGCTTGACACGCCGTCAGAGCTCTGCAGCCGCGATGCTTCGGCATACTGGATGCATCGCCGACGTTTCCACACAGCCTCGGCCGACGGCGGCCGGTCGCGCCCATGGCTCGAAGGTCGGCTCCCCCCGCTTCACAGACCTTCCCGCCAAAAAGAAAAAGCCCGCCAAGGCGGGCTCCTCATCGTACAGGCGGCACCCTCACCCCGCCAACAACTGCCTCAACACGAACGGCAGGATGCCCCCGTGCTTGTAGTACTCGACTTCGATCGGGGTATCGATGCGCAGGCGCACGGTCACTTCCTGGTGGCTGCCGTCGGGCCGGTGCACGACCAGCTTCACGTCGTCCATCTGGGGCTTGAGTTCGCCCTGGATGACGACGTCGATCTTCTCGTCGCCGGTCAGGCCCAGGCTCTGCCATGAATCGGCGCCGCGGAACTGCAGGGGCAGCACGCCCATGCCGACCAGGTTGGCGCGGTGGATGCGCTCGAAACTGCGCGCCACCACGGCCTTGATGCCCAGCAGCTGCGTGCCCTTGGCCGCCCAGTCGCGGCTCGAGCCGGTGCCGTATTCCTCGCCGGCGAAGATGACGGTGGGCACCTCCTGCTCGATGTACTTCATCGCGGCGTCGTAGATGAACATCTTCTCGTTGCCGGGCTGGAAGCGCGTCACGCCGCCCTCCTCGCGCGAGCCGTCGGGGCCGGGCGGGATCATCAGGTTCTTGATGCGCACGTTGGCAAAGGTGCCGCGCATCATGACTTCGTGGTTGCCACGGCGCGAGCCGTAGCTGTTGAAGTCTTCCTTGCGCACGCCGTGCGCCTTGAGCCACTGGCCGGCGGGCGAGCTCTCCTTGATGGCACCGGCCGGCGAGATGTGGTCGGTGGTGATCGAGTCGCCGAACAGGGCCATCACGCGCGCGCCGGTGAAGCCCGGGGTGGCCGCGTGCGGCTTCATCTTGAAGCCCTCGAAGAAGGGAGGCTCGGCGATGTAGGTCGAGGTGGGCCAGTTGTAGACGTCGCCCGTCACGCCGCGAATGGCGCTCCACAGCTTGCCGGGGTTGTCGGCGATCTGTTCGTAGTTCTGGCGGAAGGCCTTGGCGTTCATCGCGTACTGCAGCAGCGAGTCGATCTCCTGCGCGCTGGGCCAGATGTCGCCCAGGTACACGTCCTTGCCACCCGTGCCCTTGCCCACCGGCTGCGTCATCAGGTCGACGGTGACGTTGCCCGCGATGGCAAAGGCCACCACCAGCGGCGGCGACGCGAGGAAGTTGGCCTTCAGGTTCGGGTGGATGCGCGCCTCGAAGTTGCGGTTGCCCGACAGCACGGCCGCGGCCACGAGGTCGTTCTTGGTGATGACCTCGTTGATCTCGGGCGCCAGGTCGCCGGCATTGCCGATGCAGGTGGTGCAGCCATACCCGGCCAGGTAGAAGCCGAGCTTCTCCAGGTAGGGCAGCAGGCCCGTCTTCTCGAGGTATTCGGTGACGATGCGCGAGCCGGGGGCCAGCGAGGTCTTGACGTGCGGCTTGACCGTGAGGCCCGCCTCCACCGCCTTCTTGGCCAGCAGGCCCGCGGCCAGCAGCACGCTGGGGTTGGACGTGTTGGTGCACGAGGTGATGGCGGCGATGAGCACGTCGCCGTTGCCGATGGTGACGCCGCCGGCCGGCGCGCGCGGCGCCGTCACGTGGGCGGCCGCCTGCGTCGGGCGGTTGGCCGTCATCTCGACCACGTCGCGCGGGGCGCCGGCGCGCGTGGGCGGCGCCTCGGGCTCGTGCTCCTTCCGGGACGGGCTGAGCGCATAGCGCTTGCTCAGCTTGTCGGCCGGCTGGTTGAAGCCGTTGGCTTCCACCGGCTTGCTGTACAGCTCCGAGAAGCGCGTGGCCAGGTCGCCCAGGTTGATGCGGTCCTGCGGACGCTTGGGGCCGGCCAGGCTGGGCGTGACGGTGGACAGGTCGAGCTTGACGATCTTGGTGTAGTGCAGTTCGCCCACGGCCGGCATGCCGAACAGGCCCTGCGCCTTGTAGTAGGCCTCGAAGCGCTCGATCTCGGCCTCGGTGCGGCCGGTGCCGCGGAAGTAGTCGATGGTCTTCTCGTCGACCGGGAAGAAGCCCATGGTGGCGCCGTACTCGGGCGCCATGTTGCCGATGGTGGCGCGGTCGGGCACGGGGATGGACGCGGCGCCCGGGCCGTAGAACTCGACGAACTTGCCCACCACCTTCTCGCCGCGCAGGATGGCCGTGACGTACAGCACCAGGTCGGTCGCCGTCACGCCTTCGCGCAGCTTGCCGGTGAGCTCGAAGCCCACCACGTCGGGCGTGAGGAAGTACACCGGCTGGCCGAGCATGGCGGCCTCGGCCTCGATGCCGCCCACGCCCCAGCCGACGACGCCCACGCCGTTGATCATGGTGGTGTGGCTGTCGGTGCCCACCAGCGAGTCGGGGTACCAGGTGGGCACGTCGGCGTTGTCGTCGGCGGCCTTGTACACGCCGCGCGCCAGGTACTCGAGGTTGACCTGGTGCACGATGCCGAAGCCCGGCGGCACGACGCGGAAGGTGTCGAAGGCCTGCATGCCCCACTTCATGAACTGGTAGCGCTCGTTGTTGCGCGAGAACTCCAGCTTCATGTTCAGGTCCAGCGCCTTGGGCGTGCCGTAGTGGTCGACCATCACGGAGTGGTCGACCACCAGGTCGACCGGCACCAGCGGCTCGATCGCCTTGGGCGCCTGGCCCTGGCGCGCGGCCACGCTGCGCATGGCGGCCAGGTCGGCCAGCAGCGGCACGCCGGTGAAGTCCTGCAGCACGACGCGGGTGACGACGAAGGGGATCTCCTCGGTGCGCTCGGCGTTGGGCGCCCAGTTGGCCAGCTGCTCCACGTGTTCCGGTGCCACCTTCTGCCCGTCGCAGTTGCGCAGCACCGACTCCAGCACAATGCGGATCGACACCGGCAGCTTGTTCACGTTGGGGTACTGCTTCGCCAGTTCCTTCAGCGACCAGTAGCGGCCCGCCTTGCCCGAAGCGGTCTTGAAGGTCTTGAGGGCGGGGGCGAAGGCATGTTTGGCGGCAACGGCCATGGGGGCACTCCTTGTGGTTCGTGGTTCTCCACAAAGATAGCAGGCTTCAGTGACCGGCGTGGTCGGCCAAGCCCCCGTCCATTCGGGGCGTGGCGGCTTGGCATTGCTCCTGATTTGATAGCTGCTCGCGCCCGCCCCGCGGGCGCTGCAGCCCCTTTTCCTTGTGTCTCAGGCGAGCGCGGCGCGGGCGCGGCCGGCCCGCGTGGCGCGCAGGCCCATCCACTGCGCCTCGGCCAGCAGCACCACCGTGGCGGCCTGCGCGATGACCCAGGCCATGCCCAGCGGGGTGACGGGGAAGACGCCGCTCGCCAGCAGCGCGGCGCAGGCCGCGGCCCAGCCGAAGTTGCCGACCACGACCAGGCCGATCAGCGTGCGGGGCGGCGTCGCGCGCATCGCCATGGCGGCGGCCAGCGCGCCGTAGCCGAGCAGGAACACGCCCGTGCCCAGCAGCAGCCCGGCCGGCAGCCCGGTCAGGCGCGCCAGCGCATCGGTGAGGCCGACCTGCAGCGCGCCGGTGGCGGCGCAGGACGCAGCGTCGGCCCACATCACGCGGGACAGGAAACGAGGCGAAGCGAAGATCGAGGACATGGCTGGCTCCTTGCGTTGGGTGGCTCCGCCTCGGGCGACTCCCTCGGCGTTGGACGCAATGATTCCGCCCGGCCCATCCACGGTCGATGACCTCGCAGGTCATGGCCGCGCGGCGGCGGGCCGCGCCAGAATCCGCCGCATGACGACCGCCCATGCCCACGCCGGCCGCCCCGGCGCCCGCGACCCCTTCGGCCTGCACCTGCGCCACTGGCGCCAGCACCGCCGCATGAGCCAGCTCGACTTGGCGCAGGAAGCCGAGATCTCCACCCGCCACCTGAGCTATGTGGAAACCGGCCGCGCCGCCCCTAGCCGCGAGATGGTGCTGCGCCTGGCCGAGCGCCTGGCCGTGCCGCTGCGCGAACGCAATGCGCTGCTGGTGGCGGCCGGCTACGCGCCGATGTACCGGCAGCGCTCGCTGGACGACCCCTCGATGGCGGCGGCGCGCGAGGCCGTGCAGCTGGTGCTCAAGGGCCACGAGCCCTACCCGGCCCTCGCCGTCGACCGCCATTGGCAGCTGGTGGCGCACAACGCGCTGGTGCCACTGCTGATGGCGGGCGCAGCGCCGCAGCTGCTCGAAGGCCCGATCAACGTGCTGCGCCTGAGCCTGCACCCCGAGGGCCTGGCGCCGCGCATCGCCAACCTGGCGCAGTGGCGTTCGCACCTGCTGGAGCGGCTGCAGCAGCAGGTCGCCGCCACGGGCGACGCGCAACTGCAGGCCCTGCACGACGAGCTGGCCGCCTACCCGGTGGCCGACCCCGGCACCGAGGCCGCGGCAGGCGGCGGCGAACTCTCGAGCGTGGTGGTGCCCTTCCGGCTGCGCACCGACGCCGGCCTGCTGAGCTTCATCAGCACCACCACCATCTTCGGCACGCCGGTCGACGTCACCTTGCAGGAACTGGCCGTGGAGTCCTTCTTTCCGGCGGATGCGCCGACGGCGCAGGCCCTGCGCTCGCTCGCTCCAAAGTGAAGCCGGCCGGCGCCTCGTTGGCCGGCTGCGACTGGCGGCGGCTGGCCGGGCCGGGCACGTCGTCGACCTGGATCACGCGGTCGGCCGCTTCCAGGTAGGCACGCGCCAGCGCCGGGTCGCGGGCCAAGCGGGCGGCCTCGTCCAGCGAACGGGTGCGGCGCAGGGCGCGGTTGAGCGTCGCCGTTTCCGGGCCCAGGCGCTGCGCCAATTCAAGCGCTTCCATCAGGTCGCGCAGGCCGCCGGCGGCGGGACGGGCCAGGTCGGGCACCAGGGCCGCGACCAGGGCCGGCTCGGTGCGCAGTTGCTCGGCCAGCTGCAGCAGCGGCACGTCGCGCATCGGCGCCAGGCGGCCGGTGCCGGCCATGACCAGAGCGCCCAGGGCGCGCCGGCCGGGCGTGGGCAGGTTGGCGTACAGCTCGCGCAGGATGCCCGCCGCCGCGTCGAGCTGCAGGCGGATGGCGGCACGGGCCACGGGCAGCATCGTGGGCGAGGCCTGGTCCATCACCTGGAAGCGCCACACGCAGGCGCTGGCCAGGTACAGGTGGGCCAGCACGTCGCCCAGGCGCGCCGACAGCAGCTCCATGCGCTTGAGCTTGCCGCCCAGCAGCCCCATGGCCAGGTCGGCGGTGAAGGCGTACTTGGCGCTCATGCGCGCGATCAGGCGCGCCTCGCGCGCGAGCGCCTCGGGCGGGTTGCCGCGCACGCCGACGCCGAACAGGCCGGCGAAGAAGTTGCGCAGCACGTGTCGCCCGTGCGCCAGCAGCGCACGGCCCAGCGCTTCCTCGTCGCGGGCCTGCACGGCCGCCATCTCGGCCTGCACGTGCGGGTGGCAGCGCACGGCCCCCTGGCCGAACACGATCAGCGCCCGCGTCAGCAGGTTGGCGCCTTCCACGGTGATCGCGATGGGCGCCTGCCGGTAGGCGATGCCCAGCAGGTTCGACGGCCCGGCGATGATGCCCTTGCCGCCCAGGATGTCCATGCCGTGGTTGACGGCGCGGCGGCCGGCCTCGGTGAGCTGCACCTTGAGGATGGCGCTGGCCACCGACGGCCGCTCGCCCGCATCGAGCGCGGCCGCCGTGTAGCGCCGCGCCGCATCGGTGGCGTAGAGCTCGGCCGCCATGCCGGCCACCAGACCGGCCACCGCGTCGAAGCGGCCGATCGGCAGGCCGAACTGCTCGCGCACCTGCCCGTAGCCGTTGGCCACGAAGAGCGCGGTCTGCTGCATCGCCGAGCCCAGGGCCGGCAGCGAGATCGCGCGGCCCGCCGCCAGGCATTCCATCAGCATGCGCCAGCCCTGGCCCACCTGCGCCTCGCCGCCGATGACCCAGTCCATGGGCACGAACACCTGCTCACCACGGATCGGGCCGTTCATGAAGGCCGAGTCCATCGGCCGGTGGCGCCGGCCGATCTCCATGCCGGCCTGCGGCACGGGGATCAGCGCGCAGGTGATGCCCAGGTCGCGCGCCCATTCGGCCTGCGACGGGTCGTGCGCATGGAAGGCCAGGCCCACCACGGTGGCGACCGGCGCGAGCGTGATGTAGCGCTTGTCGAAGTCGACCAGGAAGCCGCGCGTCATGCGGCCCTCGAACTCACGCTCCACCAGGACGCCGCGGTCCGGGATCGCCGCCGCATCGGAGCCCGCGTAGGGCGAGGTGAGCCCGAAGCACGGCAACTCGCGCCCGTCGGCCAGGCGCGGCAAATAGTGCTGCTGCTGGGCCTCGGTGCCGTAGCGCAGCAGCAGCTCGGCCGGGCCGAGCGAGTTGGGCACCATGACCGTCACCGCGGTGGCCACGTTGACGGTGGCGATGCGCGCCACCACCGTGGCATGCGCGTGGTGGCTGAAGCCCAGGCCGCCGAAGGCCTGCGGGATGATCATCCCGAAGAAGCGCTTCTCGCGCAGGAACTGCCAGACCTCGGCCGGCAGGTCCTGCGCCTCGTCGATGGCGTGGTCGTCGAGCATGCGGCACAG
This sequence comes from Xenophilus aerolatus, assembly GCA_030418545.1. Lineage (GTDB taxonomy): Bacteria > Pseudomonadota > Gammaproteobacteria > Burkholderiales > Burkholderiaceae_C > Xenophilus. The sequence continues at coordinate 6,631 of QAIB01000013.1, forward strand.
CTGCCGCACCTCGTGGTCGAGGAAGGACTGCTCCGCGGGCGTGAGCCGGTTGGGTCCCATGCGCACGAGCGCGTCGAAGTCGGGCCGCCCGGCGAAGAGCTGGCCTTCGAAGCCGACGGTGCCGGCCTCCAGCGCCGCGCGCTCGGTCTCGCCCAGGGGCGGCAGGGCCTTGGCGAAGGGCTTCATGGCGCGATGGCCGATCCGGGACGCGAGGGTCATTCGAAATCTCCCGGGCGCGACGGCGCCCGATCGCATGTTCGGGTGTGCGCCGATTACGGGCGGACGGCCGACGCAGACAGCGGCTGTCGGAAAGAAGCGCCGTTTGCTACGAAATCGATAGCTGCTGGCGCAGGTCTGGCGGACACTGGAGGCATTTTTAGCCTGGATCCGCCCAGGCCGCCGGGCGAGTGGCGCGAAGGCCTCAGACCGCCCGCGCCGCCTGACGGCCGGCGTCGGTCAGGTGCACGACCCAGCGATCGTCTTCGCGCACCACGCGCACCCAGCCGGGGCCGGCCACGCCGCCGACCGATGCGTCGCCCATCAGCGCCAGGTGCCGGAGCAGCACGCTCGCGCCCTGCCCCAGGCGCTTGCCCAGGCGCGGCAGCGACATGCCGTCCGGCCCGGGCGCTTCCGCCAGGGCCTGCAGGATCGCGGCGCTGAGCTCGTCCATCGCGACGGCGAGCGCGCCCTTCAGGCCGCGGCGGACTCGGCCGCCGGCGCTTGCTCAGCAGCGGACGCATGCGGCACCAGCACCACCGGAATGGCCTTCGAGGTCGGCGTGCCCGCCACGATCGCCGTGGCCGACAGCGGCACCAGCGGGTTGGTCTCCGGGTAGTAGGCCGCCAAATTGCCGCGCGGTATGTCGTAGGCCACCAGCTTGAACCCGTCGGCACGACGTTGCTGGCCGTCGTCCCACACGGTCTTCAGGTCCACCCAATCGCCGTCCCGCAGGCCCAGCGCGCGGATGTCCTCGGGGTGGATGAACACCACGCGGCGCTGGCCGAAGACGCCGCGGTAGCGGTCGTCCATGCCGTAGATGGTGGTGTTGTACTGGTCGTGCGAACGCGTGGTGAGCAGCGTGAAGACGAGCGTGTCGCGCACCCGCTGGCGCGCGCGGTGCGAGGGCGTGTCGCGCGGCACCGCGTGCGGCACGAAGGCCGCCTTGCCCGAGGCGGTGGCCCACACGCGCTCGCTGGCCGTGTTGCGCAGGCGAAAGCCGCCCGGCGCCGCCACGCGGGCGTTGAAGCCCGCGAAGTCGTCGAAGACTTTCTCGATCAGGTCGCGGATGCGCGCGTAGTCCTCCACCAGCCAGAGCCAGGGCGTGCGGCTGTTTCGCCGCCGGGCCGCCCCGAGGCGAAAGGCGCCCCCCTCGGGGGGCAGCGGACCGCACGAAACGGGGGAGCGTGGGGGCTCGTTGTCGCCGAGCGTTGCCGCTGCGAGCCGCGCGACGATCGCGGGCTCGCTCAGCAGGTGCTCCGACGCGGGCGGATTGATGCCGGCCGACAGGTGCACCATGCTCATCGAGTCCTCGACCGTCACGCCCTGCGGGCCGCCAGCCTGCATGTCGATCTCGGTGCGGCCCAGGCAGGGCAGGATCAGCGCCTCTCGGCCGTGCACGAGGTGGCTGCGGTTGAGCTTGGTGGCCACGTGCACCGTGAGCTCGCAGCGGCGCAGCGCGTCCCAGGTGGCGAAGGTGTCGGGCGTGGCGGCGGCGAAGTTGCCGCCCAGCGCGAAGAAGACCTTGCCGCCGCCCGACTGCATGAGTCGGATCGCCTCCACCGTGTCGACGCCATGGTCGCGCGGCGGCGCGAAGCCGAAGACCTGCTGCAGCCGGTCCAGCAGCGCGGCCGGCGGCTTCTCCCAGATGCCCATGGTGCGGTCGCCCTGCACGTTGCTGTGGCCGCGCACCGGGCAGGCGCCAGCGCCCGGGCGGCCCAGGTTGCCGCGCAGCATCAGCAGGTCGACCAGCAGCTGGATGGTCGCCACCGAATCGCGGTGCTGCGTGATGCCCATGCCCCAGCAGACGATGACGCTCTTCGCGCCGATGTAGACATCGCCCGCGGCGCGCATCTGCGCCTCGGTCAGGCCCGACTCGGCTTCGAGCAGCGGCCACGCTTCGGCACGCAGGTCGGCGGCGAGCGCCTCGAAGCCCGTGGTGTGTTCGGCGATGAAGGCGTGGTCGAGCACGCCGCCGCGCGCGTCTTCCTGCTCGAGCACGTGCTTCATCACGCCCTTGATGGCCGCCAGGTCGCCTCCGATGCGCAGCTGGAAGTAGTGCGTGCTGATGGGCGTCGCGCCCAGCGTGGCCATCTCCAGCTTGTTCTGCGGGTCCTGGAAGCGCTCGAGCCCCCGCTCGCGCAGCGGATTGAAGCTCACGATGCGCGCGCCGCGCTTGTGGGCCGCACGCAGCTCGCCCAGCATGCGCGGATGGTTGGTGCCCGGGTTCTGGCCGAAGATGAAGATCGCGTCGGCGAGCTCGAAGTCCTGCAGCGTCACCGTGCCCTTGCCCACGCCGATCTGCGGCTTCATGGCCGAGCCGCTGGGCTCGTGGCACATGTTCGAGCAGTCGGGGAAATTGTTGGTGCCGTACTCGCGCACGAAGAGCTGGTAGAGAAACGCCGCCTCGTTGCTCGCCCGCCCCGAGGTGTAGAAGATCGCCTGGTTCGGGTCGGGCAGCGCGTTGAGGTGCCGCGCGACGAGCGCGAAGGCCTCGTCCCAGTCGATGGGCACGTAGCGGTCGGTGGCCGCGTCGTAGACCATGGGGTGCGTCAGGCGGCCCTGGTCCTCGAGCCAGAAGTCGCTCTGCTGCATCAGCTCGGCCACCGTGTGCCTGGCGAACAGCTCGGGGCCCGCGCGCCGGGCCGTGGCCTCGGCCGCCACCGCCTTGGCACCGTTCTCGCAGAACTCGAAGCTGGAGTGGTGGTTGCGGTCGGGCCAGGCACAGCCGGGGCAATCGAAGCCGCCGGGCTGGTTGGCCGAAAGCAATGTCTTCGCGCCCTTGACCGGGATGTCCTGCTTGAGCAGCGCGTTCGTCACGCTGCGCAGGGCGCCCCATCCGCCCGCAGGGCCGTTGTAGAACGCGATCTTCTGTTCGGACATCGGAGCAGTGTGGGCCGGCCGGCGCGCCACGGTCAAATGGATTCGACGCATCGCCCCATTCACGAAGGCAATGAGGCGGCGCCGGCCGTGCGGCGCCGGCGCCTAGCGCCCGAGGTTGAACAGCCACAGGAAGAAGTGGCCGATCAGCACGAAGAACGCCCACAGCGCACGCAGCGCATCCCACAGACCCATGGGTACAGCATAAGCGCGAGTCGTGGACCCGGGCAGTCGCGTGCTCGATCGCGGTCGTTCAAGTTTCAAGCCGGACCTCACGTTGCCGCGTGCGGCAGCCATCGCACAATCGAGCCATGCAACGCTTCACCATTTCGCTGGACGACGCACTCGCCGATCAATTCGACCGCCTGATCGCCGACAAGGGGTACGTGAACCGATCGGAGGCCGTTCGCGACCTCATCCGTTCGAGGTTGGGAAGCGATACCCTGGGGCAGGCCGACCCGGGCGCCGGTCGAGGAGGAAAGAAGGCGCCCCTGGAGACCTGGTGCGTGGCAAGCGTGAGCTACGTCTACGACCACCACGAACAGACGGTGACCTCGCGCGTGCTGGGCCTGCAGCACGACCACCACGACCTGGTCATCACCAGCCTGCACACGCACCTGGACCACGACCACTGCCTCGAAACCGTGGTTCTGCGAGGCCCCACCGCGGCAGTGCAGGCCTGTGCGCAGCAACTGGTCGCGCTGCGCGGCGTGCGCCACGGCAACATCCACCTCGTGCCGCTGGATGCGCACGGCCATCGACACACGCACGGCGGCGCGCCGCACACGCATTACAGGCCTCTGAACTAGGGACCGGAAGGAGCGTCCCGACGGCCCACCTCGCCTCACCGGGGCCAAATGGCGTATCCCGCTTCATCGAAATGTATGAACAATTCACGAATATTCATACGCAGGCAACGAGAAGATGAAGAGATGGAAACGTGCGTCCGGCGTGGCCTGCTGCGCGACCCTGGCGGGCTTCGCCGGGCTGGCGCCGGCACAGGCACCGGCAAGCGCGACGCCACAGACGCACCTGCCGCAGGTGCAGGTCCAGGGACCGCGCGACGCGACGATCGGCTCCGCCGACAGCGCCAGCGAAGGCGCGGCCGAGAAAGCGTCCTTCCAGTCCCGCCCCAAGCTTCGGCCCGGTGACATCGTCGAGGCCGTGCCGGGCGTCGTCGCCACGCAGCACTCGGGCGACGGCAAGGCCAACCAGTATTTCCTTCGAGGGTTCAACCTCGACCACGGCACCGACTTCGCCGTCACTGTCGACGGCATGCCCGTCAACATGCCGACGCACGGCCACGGACAGGGCTTCGCCGACCTCAACTTCCTCATCCCGGAGCTGGTCTCCGGGGTGCGCTATCGCAAGGGGCCGTACTTCGCCGACAGCGGCGACTTCTCGCTCGCGGGCAGCGCGTCGCTCGACTATGTGAGCGCGCTCGACAACCCCTTCGCCGAAGTGACGCTGGGCTCGCACAATTTCCGCCGCGTTCTCGCGGCCGGCTCGCGCACGGTGCAAGACCAGACCTGGCTCGGCGCCATCGAGCTCGAAGGCAACAACGGCCCTTGGGACGTGCCCGAGCGGTTGCGCAAGGCCAATGCAGTGCTGCGCTATTCACAAGGCACGCCCTCTCGTGGCTTCAGCCTCACCGGCATGGCCTACCAGAGCCGCTGGAACTCGACCGATCAGGTGCCAGAGCGGCTGATCGACAGCGGCGAGCTCTCGCGCTTCGGCAGCTTGAACCCCACCGATGGTGGCCGCACGCGCAGGCTTTCGCTGTCGGGCCAGTGGTTCGACAAGGGACCGGAGGGCGAGACGAAGTTCAGCGCCTATGCGATCGACTACCGCTTCGACCTGTTCTCGGATTTCACCTACTTCCTGAACAACCCCGAGCTGGGCGACCAATTCGAGCAGACCGACCGGCGCCGCGTGTTCGGCGCGCAGGGTTCGCACATGCGCCCCGTGAAGCTCGGCGGCCTGGACGGCATCCTGAGCTTCGGCGCCCAGTGGCGTGGCGACCGCATCGGCGAAGTGGGCCTGTACCCGACCGTGGTCCGCGGGCGCATCGGCACGGTGCGTGACGACCAGGTGTCGCAGGATCTCGTTTCTGTGTACGGTCAGCAGCTTGTCAATTTCACGGACAGCTTCCGCGGCTATGTGGGACTGCGCGGCGACTGGCTGCGCTACGAGGTGCAGGGCCGTGAGCCGGTGTTCGGCGCCGCCAACAGCGGACGCGGCCACGATTCGCAGCTCAGCCCCAAGGCCGGTCTGGCCTGGACCGTGGGGCCCGCGCACGAGCTGTACCTCAACGCCGGCGTCGGCTTCCACAGCAACGACGTGCGCGGCGCGACCATCGCGGTTGATCCGCAGAGCGGCGACGCCGCGCAGCGCGTGCCTGCGCTGGTCAAGGGCAAGGGCGCTGAAGTCGGCTGGCGCTACCAGCCGTGGGACGGACTCACCGTGACCGCCGCACTGTGGCAACTGCAGCTCGATTCCGAACTGGTGTACGTCGGCGATGCCGGCACGACGGAGCCCGGGCGCGCGAGCAAGCGACGGGGCATCGAGGCCACGTTGCGCTGGCAGGTCGATCCGAACTGGCGCCTCGAAGCCGATGCGGCCCTGTCGCGCGCCCGGTTCCGCGGCCTGGCACCCGATGGCGAAGGCAACTACATCGACAACGCGGTCGAGCGCGTGATCGCGGCCGGTGTGGTGTGGCAGCACGGTCCATGGACCAGTTCCTTGCGGCTGCGCTACATGGGCCCGCGCGCACTGGACACGCTGGACACCGTGCGCTCACGCTCGCTGACGGTGTTGAACTTCGGCGCGACCTATGCGGTCAACCGGCGACTGACGCTCGGGTTGCAGATGTTCAATCTGACCGGCAAGAAGGGCAACGACATCGAGTACTGGTATGCCTCGTGCTCGGCACGCGAGGTGGTCAGCGGCGCATGTAGGTCGGGCATCAACGACCGCCATGTGCATCCGATGGAGCCACGGAGCGTGCGGATGTCGGCTCGCTGGAGCTTCTAGCGCGCGAGATCAAGGGCGGCTCGACCCCCGCGCCCTCAGCCCTCGGTGCGCAAGGTACCGCTGTGGGCCTCCACCTCGGCACGCCAGTCGGAATCCTGCACCAGCGCCAGCGCCGCCTCCAGCGTGCGCGACGGCCGCACCGCCGCGGGCGCCATGAAGCCCAGCGGCGTGCGCACCTCGGGGCCGACCAGCGGCAGGGCCTCCAGGTCGGCATGGCGGCGCACGGTATCGACCATGGCGCCGGGCAGGATGGCGCAGACCTCGCCGTCCTGCACCGCCAGCGCGAGGGTGAGCACCGAGTTGGTCTCGATGGCGGGCCGCACGCGCCCGGCGCCGGCGGTGGCGAAGGCCGCGTCGACGATGGCGCGGTTGTGCATCTCGGGCGTGAGCAGCACCAGCGGCAGCGTCGCCGCCTCGGCCCAGCCGATGGGCGCGGCAAGGCGCAGGCCGTCGCCAGCCTTGCCCTTGCCCGGCCCCTTCCGTCGCCGCAACAGAAAGTAGTGCTCCACCGTCTGCGGCCAGGCCTGCAGCCGCGCTGCCTGGCCCTTCTTGCCGCGCGCGTCCATGCGTTCGATGTAGCCGAGCGCCAGGTCCAGCGCGAGCGCATCGAGGCCCGCCTCCAGTTCCACCGAGCTCATCGACAGCACCGTGGGCACGATGCCCGGGTGCCGCGCGCGCAGCCGGGCGGCAAAGCGCGTGAGCAGCGGCATGGCCGTGGGCACGGCCGCCATGCGCAGGTGGCCGCGCGGATGGTCGACTTCGCTGCGCAGCTGCTGCTGCAGCCGCTCGTGCTCGTGCAGCATGCGGTGCGCACTGGCCAGCACGGTCTCGCCTTCCGGCGTGAGGCCGGCGAAGCTGCGGCCCCGGCGCACGATGACGACGCCGAATTCCTCTTCCAGCGCCCGCAGCGCGTTCGACAACGCGGGCTGCGTGATGTGGCAGGCCGCGGCCGCGCGGCCGAAGTGGCGGTGCTCGCTCAGCGCGGCCAGGTAGCGCAGCGAGGCAAGCAGGTTCATGCGAACAGTGGCAGTGTCAGGTGGTCTTGCTGACGGTAATGGTCGGGAACTTGGCGCTGAAGTCCTTGGCCTTCTGCGCCACGCTCACCGCCACCTGGCGCGCCACTTCGCGGTACAGGCCTGCCGCCTCGCTCTCGGGCGCCGCCACCACCGTGGGCGTACCGCTGTCGGCCTGCTCGCGGATGGCCAGCGCCAGGGGCAGCGCGCCCAGGTAGGGCATGCCGTACTCGGCGGCCATCTTCTTGCCGCCCTCGGCGCCGAAGATGTGCTCGACGTGGCCGCAGTTCGTGCACACGTGCACCGCCATGTTCTCGACGATGCCGAGGATGGGCACGCCCACCTTCTCGAACATCTTGATGCCCTTGCGGGCGTCGAGCAGCGCAATGTCCTGCGGCGTGGTGACGATCACCGCGCCGGTGATCGGCACGCGCTGACTCAGCGTGAGCTGGATGTCGCCGGTGCCGGGCGGCATGTCGACGACGAGGTAGTCCAGGTCCTTCCAGTTGGTCTGGCGCAGCATCTGCTCCAGCGCCTGCGTGGCCATGGGGCCGCGCCAGATCATGGCCTGGTCGGCATCGACGAGGAAGCCGATCGACATGACCTGCACGCCGTGGTTGACGATCGGCTCCATGCTCTTGCCGTCGGTGCTCTCGGGCTTGCGGCCCTGCAGGCCCATCATCAGCGACTGGCTGGGGCCGTAGATGTCGGCATCGAGCAGACCCACCGTGGCGCCTTCGGCCGCGAGCGCCAGCGCCAGGTTGGCGGCAGTGGTGCTCTTGCCCACGCCGCCCTTGCCCGAGGCGACGGCGACGATGTTCTTCACGTTGGGCATCAGCTGCACGCCGCGCTGCACGGAGTGGCTCACGACGTTCAGCTTGAAGTTCACCGAGACGTTGCCCACGCCCGGCACGGTGCGCGCGGCCTCGACCAGCGCCTTGCGCAGGGCGGCATGCTGGCTCTTCGCGGGGTAGCCGAGTTCGATGTCGAAGGCGACGTCCGCGCCGTCGATCTGCAGGTTCTGGAGGGATTTGCCGGCCGCGAGGGGCTTGCCGGTGTTCGGGTCCACGACGGCCTGGAGCGCGTTCTGAAGGACCTCTGGGGTAACTGCCATGGGGAAAGCTCCGAAGTGGCGCGTAGTCTACGGGCTGCCTCCATGCCGCATCCGCCCGCCTCCGCAAGCCCCTCCCACGCGCCCGATGCCGCTTCGCCCGCGGGGCTGCTGCTCACCGGCGGCGGTGCCCGCGCCGCCTACCAGGTGGGCGTGCTGGAGGCGCTGGCCGACCTGCGGCGCGAGGCCGGGCGGCAGCAGGCCGGCAACCCTTTTCCCATCATCACCGGCACCTCGGCCGGCGCCATCAATGCGGCGGCGCTGGCCTGCGGCGCGGCGGACTTCGACCACGCGGTGCGCCATATCGCCGACGTGTGGCAGCAGTTCCGGCCCGAGCAGGTGTACCGTGCCGACGGCCTGCACCTGCTCGACGTGGCGGGCCGCTGGCGCATGCTCTACGGGCTGGCGCGGCTGCTGGCGCGCTGGCGGCGCGAGCAGCCGCGCTCGCTGCTCGACAACACGCCGCTGGCGGACCTGCTGCAGCAGCTGGTGCCGCTCGACCGCCTGCCGCGCCTGATGCAGGACGGCCACCTGCGCGCGCTGGCCGTCACGGCCTCGAGCTACAGCTCGGGCGAACACTTCACCTTCTACCAGTCGGCCGTGCCGATGCAGCCCTGGGTGCGCTCGCAGCGGCAGGCGGTGCCGGGGCCGATCACGCATGCGCACCTGCTCGCGTCCTCGGCCATTCCCTTCGTCTTCCCGGCCACGGCCATCGCGCATGCGGGCCACACGGAGTATTTCGGCGACGGGTCGATGCGCCAGTCGGCGCCCATCGCGGCGGCGATCCACCTGGGCGCGCGGCGCGTGCTGGTGGTGGGCGCGGGCCGGCTGCACGAGCCGCAGGCCTCGCACGGGCCCAACACGCTGGCCGGCTATCCCACGCTGGCGCAGATCGCGGGGCATGCGATGTCGAGCATCTTCCTCGACGCGCTGGCGGTGGACGTGGAACGCCTGCAGCGCATCAACCAGACGCTGGCGCTGATTCCGCCCGAGGCGCGCCGCGACACGCACCTGCGGCCCGTCGAGCTGCTGGTGATCGCGCCGTCGGAGCGCATCGACGTGATCGCCGCGCGGCATGTGAACGCCCTGCCCGGCGTGGTGCGGCGCGCCTTCGGCCACCGCGGCCCCGCCAACGGCGACGGCGCGAAGGCCGCCCAGTCGTCGGCGCTGGCCAGCTACCTGCTGTTCGACACCGGCTTCACGCGCGAGCTGATGGCGCTGGGGCGGGCCGACACGCTGGCCCGGCGCGAGGCGGTGCGGCGCTTCTTCGGCTGGGACGAGGCGCCGGCCGCCCGATCGTCACGAACGTGACGAATTCGGCCGCAACGCCCGGCTGGCGAGGGCTGCAGGCCGATTGCACTTTCTCTTTTTCAGGCCTTCTTGGCGGCCCTGGCCGCCTGCGCCTCGAGCATCGCGGCCATCTTCTGGTGGATCAACTGGATCGCCTTGAGCGGGCGGATCATGACCTTGAAGGCAGTGACGCGGCCCTCGGCGTTCCACGTGATCATGTCGATGCCGTTGACGCTGATGCCGTCGATGACGACCTCGAACTCGAGCACCGCGTGGTCCTCGGCGACCGTCTCGCGCACGTAGCGGAAGCTGTCGTTGAAGAACACGTCGAAGGCGGCGCGCAGGTACGCGGCCGTGATGCGCGTGCCCACCTGCGGCGTGTGGACGACGGGCGAATGGAACACGGCCTCGTCCGCCAGCAGCGTGTCGAGGCCGGCCATGTCGCGTTCGCGCACCAGGCGGTGCCAGGTGGCCAGGGCGGCGGGGGTGCTCATGAATCGTCTCCTTGCGTGTTGGAAGCAGGCGGCACGGTAGCGCAGGCAGTGCCGGACGCCGGTCCGCTGCGCGACTAACCCGCCTCCACGAAGCGGCGCATCGCCTGCACCGCCCGCAGCGTGAGCGCCGTGGCGTCGCCGTCCAGCGCCTGCGGGTAGGCCGAGAGCTTGGCGATGACCAGGTCGCGCGCCGCATCCACGAACACGTGCTGGCCGTGGATGCCCATGGCGAAGACCAGCGGCTGCTCGCCGTCGAGCACGTACCAGCCGCTGCGGTAGTGCATGGGCAGGCGGCCGAAGGCCTGGGCGAATTCGCCCGCGGCCCAGGCCTCGCGGTCGCCCTCGACGGCGATGTCGGCGATCCATTCCTCGGGCACGACCTGCGTGCCGCCACGACGGCCGCCGTCGAGCATCAGCTGCCCGATGCGCGCGAAGTCGTGCAAGGTGCTGCACAGGCCGCCGGTGGCGCGCGGTGCGCCTTCCCAGTCGAGCGTCAGGGCCGCATCGTGCTCGGCGCCGAGCGGGCGCCAGAGCCGATCCGACAGCAAGTCGGCCAGCGGCGCGCCGCCCGCACGCTCCAGCACCCAGCCCAGCAGGTCGGTGTTGGCCGACACGTAGCGAAAGGGCCCGCCGTGCGCCGGCTCGCGCGCCGGCAGGCCGGCCAGGAAGCGGTGCAGCCCCTCGCGCGGCGTGCCCTCGGGCACCGGGTCCCAGCCGGTGGCGGCGGCATAGCGGCGCAGGTCCTCGGTGTCCAGCCGCGCATCGGCGCGCATGTCGAGCAGCTGGCGCACGGTGGCGCCCGCGTAGCCGGTATGGGCCGCTTCGGGCACGTACAGCGTGGCCGGCGCCTCCATGTCGAGCCGGCCCTCGCCGGCCAGCACGCCGCACAGCAGGCCGACCGCGGACTTGGTGGCCGACATCAGGATGTGCACGGTCGAGGGCGTCATGCCTTCGTCCCACCACTCGCCCACGACGCGCCCGTGCCGCAGCACGAGCAGGCCGTCGCTGTGGGTGCGGCGCAGAAAGGTCTCCAGGTCCAGCGGCGTGCCGCGCGCATCGACGCGGAAGGCCGACCAGTCGATGGGCGCCTCGGGCAGCGGCGCGGCCTGCGCCGGGTCGTGCGCCACCACGGCGGTGGACAGGATCGCCGGCACCTGCCGGAAGGCGAGGCGTTGGTGGGGCGGCTGGCGCCAGTCGGCGAGGGTGGGCGATGCGGGAGGGGTCGAACTCATCGGCCGAATCTACCGCCGATCGCGCAACCCTTCAGGACGGGAAGAGCTTCAACGTCCACCACACGTTCAACGCCAGCACCGCCAACGCCAGCAGCATCAGCACCAGCAGCGCCCGGCTGCGGCGGCCGGTGGCCAGCTGCCAGCCCCCGCCGAGCGCGCTGAAGACGCCGACCGCCGCCACGCATGCGAAGAGCACCAGCGCCTGCCGGCCCTGCGCCGCGGTGCCGGTGAAGCGGCTGCCGTCCGCGTCGGGCACGCCGGGGTTCAGCATGCCGGGCGCGAGCCGCCAGGCGATCACTGCCATGCCCACAGCCAGCAGCAGCCCGATGACGAGGCTGATCGCGCCGAGCACGGCCACCTGGCGGGCCGAGCGCATGGGCTTGCCGCAGCGCGAACAGGTGGCGGTCGGCACCTCGGCGGCATGGCCGCAGGCGAGCGAGAAACAGACGGCAGCGGGCTTGGTCATGGCCGGGATTGGGCCACCGCGGCGCCCGGCTGCCAATGCGCCGGCCGCGCTAGCACGTTCGGCCGTCGCGCCTATGCGGGATCGACAGGCGCGATGCCCAGTTCGGTACACACCCGTTCGAGCGTGGCGCGCAGCGTGGCCACCTCGGCTTCGAGCTGCGTGACCCGCTCCTGCAGCGCACTGCCGGCGGGCTCGGGGCGCGCGGTGGCGGCAGGCGCCGCGGCGAGCAGTTCCTCGGACGGCGGGCCGGCCAGCAGGTGCATCCAGCGGCTCTCGCGCGCGCCGGGCAGCCGCGGCAGCTTGGCCACCAGGGCGCCGGCCGGCCGCTCGGCCAGCTCGTCGAGGAAGGCCTCCACCGAGGAGATGTCGGCGAAGTTGTGCATGCGGTCGCTGGCGATGCGCAGCTCGCCCGCGGTCTGCGGGCCGCGCAGCATCAGCACCGCCAGCAGGATGACCGATTGCGAAGGCAGCTTGAGCACGCGGTCGGCGTTGTGGCCGTAACGCATCGCGCGGCCGCCGCTCGACTCGGTCACCAGCGCGTGGGCGCGCAGCCCCTCGAGCGCGGCCTGCACCTGCGCGTCGGACAGCTCGAGCACCGGGTGGCGGCTGGTCTTCTGGTTGCAGCCGGCCACCAGGCTGTTGAGCGTCAGCGGATAGGTGTCGGGCACCGTGCGCTGTTTTTCGATCAGCACGCCGAGCACGCGCGTCTCGGCGGCATCGAGCGTCCAGCCCGGGCCGGATGCGGCCGCGGGCGCCGTTGCGTCGGGCGTCTCGCTCAACGCCGTCAGCCCTTCAGCCGAGCGACCAGCGCCTGCGTGAAGGCCGCCGTGTTGGCCGTGCCGCCCAGGTCGCCGGTGCGCACCTTGTCGACGTTCAGCGTCTGGTCGATGCCGGTGCGCAGGCGCTGCGCGAGGTCGGTGCGCTGCACGTGGTCGAGCATCTGCGCCGCGGCCAGCATCAGCGCGATCGGGTTGGCGATGCCCTTGCCCGCGATGTCGGGCGCCGAGCCATGCACGGCCTCGAAGATGGCCGCGTCCGCGCCTATGTTGGCGCCCGGCGCCATGCCCAGGCCGCCCACCAGGCCGGCCACCAGGTCGGACAGGATGTCGCCGAACAGGTTGGTCGTGACCACGGTGTCGAACTGCCAGGGGTTGAGCACCAGCTTCATCGCGCAGGCGTCGACGATCATGGTCTCGAACTGGAACTTGCCCTGGTACTTCTCGGCGTAGAGCTGCTCGGCCGTCTCCAGGAAGATGCCCGTGAGCGCCTTCATGATGTTCGCCTTGTGCACCACCGTGACCTTCTTGCGGCCCTGCGAGATGGCGGCCTGGAAGGCGTAGTCGAGGATGCGGTGGCAGCCCTGGCGGGTGTTGATGCCGGTGGCCATGGCCACGGCGTGCGGGTCGCCGTCGATGCGCACGTAGTGCTCGTGGCCGATGTACAGGCCCTCGAGGTTCTCGCGCACCACCAGCAGGTCGATGTTGTCGAAGCGGCCGCCGGGAATGATGGTGCGCGCCGGGCGCACGTTGGCGAAGAGCTGGAACTCCTCGCGCAGGCGCACGTTGGAGCTGCGGTAGCCGCCTCCCGAGGGCGTCTCCAGCGGGCCCTTGAGCGCCAGGCGCGTCTTGCGGATCGAATCGAGCGTGGCCTTGGGCAGCGGGTCGCCGGCGGCCTTCACGCCGCCGAGGCCGGCGATCTGGGAATCCCACTCGAAGGGCGCGCCCAGGGCGTCGAGCGCGGCCAGGGTGGCGTCCATGATCTCGGGGCCGATGCCGTCGCCGGGGATCAGGGTGGCAGGGATGCGGGTGGTCATCTGCGGTTCTCTCTGGAATGAGGCTGGGAACGAGGCCCGCAGCATACGCCGCGGACCTTTCAGGCAGCCGTCAAATCCCGGGCCGCCCACCTGGACCATCGCCCCACGACGGTGCGCACGTCGGCCCCCACCTAAAATGTCGGCCTCCCCGCGGCGCGCCTGCCGTCGCCCTCTCAGCCTATCCAGCGCCTCCCCCGATGCCCGCACCGCGCAAGCTCTTCGTCACCACCGCCCTGCCGTACGCCAACGGCAACTTCCACATCGGCCACATCATGGAGTACATCCAGGCCGACATCTGGGTGCGGTTCCAGCGAATGAACGGGGCCGAGGTGAACTTCGTGGGCGCCGACGACGCGCACGGCGCGCCGATCATGATCGCGGCCGAGAAGGCCGGCAAGACGCCGCAGCAGTTCGTGGCCGACATCGCCGCGGGCCGCAAGCCGTATCTCGACGGCTTCCACATCGCCTTCGACAACTGGAGCTCGACGGATTCGCCCGAGAACCACGAGCTCGCAAAGCAGATCTACCTCGACCTCAGGGCCGCCGGCCTGATCGAGACGCGCACCATCGAGCAGTTCTTCGACCCCGAGAAGAACATGTTCCTGCCCGACCGCTACATCAAGGGCGAGTGCCCCAACTGCCACGCCAAGGACCAGTACGGCGACAACTGCGAGGTGTGCGGCAAGGTCTACGCGCCGACCGACCTGATCAACCCCTATTCGGCCCTGTCGGGCGCCAAGCCGGTGCTGAAGAACTCGGAGCACTTCTTCTTCAAGCTCTCGGACCCGCGCTGCGTGGCCTTCCTCGAGGAGTGGACGCAGAACGGCCAGCACGTGCAGCCCGAGGTGGCGCGCAAGGTGAAGGAATGGTTCAGCGTTCGCACGAACCCCGACGGCACGACCAGCGAAGGCCTGGGCGACTGGGACATCAGCCGCGACGCACCCTACTTCGGCATCGAGATCCCCGACGCGCCGGGCAAGTACTTCTATGTCTGGCTCGATGCGCCGGTGGGCTACCTCGCCTCGCTCAAGAACCTGCTCGACAAGGCCTGCATCGAGGTCGACATCGACGACAACACCTCGGAGCCCAGCGGCATGAGCCTGGAGCGCTACATGGCGCAGCCCGAGCTGGAGCAGGTGCACTTCATCGGCAAGGACATCATCACCTTCCACACGCTGTTCTGGCCCGCGATGCTGAAGTTCAGCGGCCGCAAGACGCCCGACAGGATCTGCGTGCACGGCTTCCTCACCGTGAACAACGGCGAGAAGATGAGCAAGAGCCGCGGCACCGGCCTGGACCCGCTCAAGTACCTCAGCCTGGGCCTGAACGCCGAGTGGCTGCGCTACTACCTGGCGGCCAAGCTCAACGGCAAGAACGAGGACATCGACTTCAACCCCGAGGACTTCGTCGCCCGCGTCAACAGCGACCTGGTGGGCAAGTACATCAACATCGCGAGCCGCGCGGCCGGCTTCATCGGCAAGCGCTTCGGCGGCCAGCTCGGCACGCCGGGCGCCGACGGCGCGGCGCTGCTCGAGGCCCTGCGCGCCGCCGCGCCCGCGCTGCGCGAGCACTACGACGCCCGCGACACCGCGCGTGCCGTGCGCGAGACCATGGCCCTGGCCGACAAGGTGAACGAGTACGTCGACGCCAACAAGCCCTGGGAACTGGCCAAGAAGGAAGGCGCCGAGGCGCGCCTGCACGACGTGTGCACCGTGTGCATCGAGGCCTTCCGCCTGCTCACGCTCTACCTCAAGCCGGTGATGCCGGCCCTGGCGCAGAACGTCGAGGCCTTCCTCAAGATCGCGCCGCTGCAGTGGGCCGACGCCGAGGCCGCCCTGCCTGCCGGCCACGCCATCGGCGAGTACAAGCACCTGATGCAGCGCGTCGACGCGAAGCTGCTGGACCAGCTCTTCGAACTGCCGCCGGCGGCAGCTTCAGAAGAAAAGACAGCCGCAGCGCCCGCCACGCCTGCGAAGGCAGCTACAAAAAGCGTAGCAAAGCCGGTCGACCCCGACGCACCGGGCGGCGAGGCGCTGGCCGAGACCATCGGCATCGACGACTTCGCCAAGGTCGACCTGCGCATCGCGAAGATCCTCGCCTGCGAAGCCGTCGAAGGCTCCACCAAGCTGCTGCGCCTGACGCTCGACGTCGGCGAGAAGAGCGACGACGGCCAGCCGAAGACGCGCAACGTCTTCAGCGGCATCGCCTCGGCCTACCGCCCCGAGCAGCTCGTGGGCAAGCTCACCGTGATGGTCGCCAACCTCGCGCCGCGCAAGATGAAGTTCGGCCTCAGTGAAGGCATGGTGCTGGCCGCCAGCCACGCCGACGAGAAGGCGAACCCGGGCATCTTCGTGCTCGAACCCTTTGCCGGCGCGCAGCCGGGGATGCGGGTGCGCTGATGCGGCGCACGGCGGCACGTCTGGCTGCGCTGGCAGCATGGCCCCTGGCGCTGGCGGGCTGCGGGTCGCTGGGCGTGGGCCTGGCCGCCAACAACCAGGGCGCCGCGGTGGGCCTGAGCACCGGCATCGGGCTGCCCACGGTCAACGCGCCGCGCGCCACTTGGCAGGCGCTGCCGCCGCCCCGGCTGGTCGACCCCTCGGCTTCCGACGCCGGCACCGACACCCGCAAGGCCACGCCATGAACGCCGGCCGGCCGCACCGACGTGCCGGGCTGGCCCTGACGCTGACGCTCGCAGCCGTGCCGCTGCTCGACGGCTGCGCCGTCGCCAGTGTCGCGGGCGCTGCGGTGAGCGTGGGCGCCACCGCCGTGAGCGTGGGCGCCGGCGCGGTCGGCCTGGCCGCCGATGCCGCCATCGGCACCGCGCGCCTGACCGGCAAGGCCGTCGGCGCGGCGGTGGACGCGGCCGGCGGCGGCGACGACCACAGCGGCGTCAACATCCGCTTCCGCGAGCCCACGGCCGCCGACCGCGAGAAGCGGCGCCTGGCCGAGCAGCAGGCGCAGGAGGAAGACCGGCGCGCCGCCGGCCAGCTGCCGCCGCGCGGCGATGCGCCCTGAGCGCGCCGGTCCGCCCCACCCACTCATCCGGAACATCCCACCATGCCCCATCTCGTCATCGAACATTCCGCCAACCTGGGCCCGCTGCCCGTGGCCGAGCTGCTGCCGGCCCTCAACCGGAGCGTGACGGACAGCCCCTCGATCACCGACGAGGCAGACCTGAAGACGCGCGTGCTCGCGCAGGACACCTTCCGCATCGGCAACCAGGCCGAGGGCCGCGCCTTCGTGCATGCGCAGCTGCGCCTGATGGCCGGACGCACGCCCGAGGCCAAGCGCGACCTGGCCCAGCGCATCGCGGCCGTGCTGCGCGGCGCCGTGCCGCGGCCGGCGGGGCTGGAGGTGCAGCTGAGCGTCGAGATCGTCGACATGGACCGCGACAGCTACGTGAAGGAAAAGCTCGCGTGAACCTGCGCCCGCTGGCCGGCGCGGCCCTTGCGCTGACGCTCGTGCTGGGTGCGCTGCATGCCCCCGCCGCGGGCGCGCAAAACACGGTCGCAGCCGCAGAACAGCCCTGCGAAGCGGCCGCGTCCGACGCCTGCCTCATCGGCTTCGACCTGCCCGGCGCCGCAGGCCGGCTGCACTACTACGCTTCACGCAGCGATACGGGCAGCCCTGAAGCAGGCATGGCACCGACCACGGCGCTGGTCGTGATGCACGGCCACCCGCGCGATGCCAACCGCAGCTTCGACGCCGGTCTGCGCGCCGCGCGCGCGGCCGGCCGGCTTGGCGACACGCTGGTCGTCGCACCGCTGTTCCAGGTCGGCGAAGCGGACGCGGCCCGCTGCCGCACGCGCGGCGTGCCGGTGGCCGAGCCCGGCGACGCGCTGTGGACCTGCGGCGGCTGGCTGGAAGGGGCGCCCTCGCTCGGCGGCCGGCCGATCGGCGCCTTCGCCGCGCTCGATGCGCTGGTCGCCGAGCTGCATCGCCGCTGGCCCAGCCTGAAGACCGTGACGCTGGCGGGCTTCTCGGCCGGCGCGCAGATGCTGCAGCACGGCGTCGGCTTCGCGGCCGATCCGCCCGCCGGACTGCGCCTGCGCTACGTGATCGCCGACCCCGGCAGCTGGCTGTACTTCGACCCGGTGCGACCGGTGCCGCAGCGCGACGGCCAGGCCGTGGACTGGTCGGCCTGCGGCAGCGGCGCAGCGTTCCCCGGCGGCTGCGAGTTCGCGCTGCAGCCGCCCGACGCCGCGGCCTGCCCCGGCCACGACCGATGGAAGTACGGCACCGGCAGCCTGCCCGCGGCGCTCGGCCGCGACGCGGCGCCGGCGCGCGCCCGTTATGCCGCCGCCGAGGTGCACTACCTCGAGGGTGCGCTCGACAGCAGCGCCGACAAGGGCACCTACTACCCCATCCTCGACAAATCCTGCGCGGCCATGCTGCAGGGCCCCTACCGCCTGCAGCGCGGCGTGGCCTATGCGGCCTACGACCGCGCGCTGCTCGCGCCGGCGCAGGCACGCCAGGTCACGGTGGTGCCGGGCTGCGCGCACGACGTGGGCTGCGTGCTGCCGTCCGACGCGGCGCGTGCCGCTCTCTTCCCCGCACCGCGATGACCCACCGCCAGCCGATCCGCGTCGCCGACATCGGGGCCTTCGACACCCTGATCGACGCCCGCTCGCCGTCGGAGTTCGCGCTCGACCACATCCCGGGCGCCATCAACTGCCCGGTGCTCGACGACGACGAGCGCCGCATCGTCGGCACGATCTACAAGCAGACCGGCGCCTTCGAGGCCCGGCGCGTGGGCGGCGCGATGGTGGCCGCCAACCTCGCGCGCCACCTGCGCGAGCGCTTCGCCGACCGACCCGCGCACTGGAAGCCGCTGGTCTACTGCTGGCGCGGCGGCCTGCGCAGCGGCTCGATGGTGAACTGGCTGCGCCTGGTCGGCTGGGACGCGCAGCAGCTCGCCGGCGGCTACAAGAGCTGGCGCCGCCACGTCATCGAACGCATCGCCGACGCCTGCCCGGCCTTGCCGCTGGTGGTGCTGTGCGGCGCCACCGGCAGCGCCAAGACGCGGCTCCTGCACCGCATGGCCGAGGGCGGCGCGCAGGTGCTGGACCTGGAGGGCCTGGCGCGGCACCGCGGCTCGCTGCTGGGCGCGCTGCGCGGCGTGCCGCAGCCCTCGCAGAAGCATTTCGAGACGCTGCTCGCGCAGCAGTTGGAGCGCTTCGACCTCGACCGCCCCGTGTTCACCGAAGGCGAGAGCCCGCGCATCGGCCGCATCGCGCTGCCGCAGCAGCTGGTCGACCGCATGCGCGAGGCGCCGTGCATCGAGGTGCAGGCCACGCCCGAGGCGCGCCTGGCCTACCTGCTGCGCGACTACGCCGACCTGGGCGAGGACCGCGAGGCGCTGGCGCAGCTGATGGCGCATTTCAAGGAGTCGCAGGGCAAGGCGAGCGTGCAGCGCTGGCAGGACTGGGCGCGGGCCGGCGACCTGCGCGCCCTCTTCGACGAGCTGATGCGGCTGCACTACGACCCGCATTACGAACGCTCGCAGGCCAGGCACTTCAGGCGCTGGGAACAGCGGCTCGCGGTGCCGGCCGACGACCTGTCGGAGGCCGCGCTCGACGGCCTGGCGCAGCGGGTGCTGGCGGCTGCGAGCCCTGGCGTTTCATAGAAAAAAGTGGCCACGACGCCCGCGGGACGGGCGCCGCCAGCTATCGAAAAAGATAGCAAATCGGCTTTCAGCGCCTTCAGTCGACCACGACCTGCGGCGCACCGGCCGCCATGCGCCCGACCACCGCCGCGTCGCCGAAGCCTTGCTGCGCGAAGGTCGCCAGCACCCGCTCCGCGGCGTCGGGCGCACAGGCCACGAGCAGGCCGCCCGAGGTCTGCGGATCGGTCAGCAGCGCACGCAGCACCGCATCGTGCTCCAGCCCCTTCACGTCCGCCCCGTACGACGCCCAGTTGCGGCCCGAAGCGCCGGTGACGGTGCCGCGCCCGGCCAGCGCCTGCACGCCGGGCAGCCAGCGCAGGGCCTTGCCGTCGACGTGCGCCGTCAGGCCGGCACCGCGCGCGAGTTCCAGCGTGTGGCCCAGCAGGCCGAAACCGGTGACGTCGGTCAGCGCATGCACGCCGGGCAGGCGCGCGAGTTCGGTGCCGGGGCGGTTGAGCTTGGTCGTCGCCTCGATCATGGCGGCGTAGCCCTCGGCGTCGAGTTCGCCCTTCTTCAGCGCTGCCGACAGGATGCCCACCCCAAGAGGCTTGCCGAGGATCAGCACGTCGCCCGCCTGCGCGGTGGCGTTGCGCTTGAGGTGCTCGATCTCGACGATGCCGATGCCCACCAGGCCGTAGATGGGCTCGACCGAATCGATGGAGTGCCCGCCCGCCAGCGGAATGCCGGCCTCGCGGCACACCGACTCGCCGCCCTCGAGGATCTTCGCGATGACCTCGTGCGGCAGCACGTTGATCGGCATGCCCACGATGGCCAGCGCCATCAGCGGCTGCGCGCCCATGGCGTACAGGTCCGACAGCGCGTTGGTCGCCGCGATGCGGCCGAAGTCGCGCGGGTCGTCCACGATGGGCATGAAGAAGTCGGTGGTCGCGACGATGGCCTGGCGGTCGTTGATGCGGTAGACGGCGGCGTCGTCGGCCGTCTCGGTGCCCACCAGCAGGTCGGGAAAGACCATGGGCGGCAGGCTGCTCTTGGCCAGCAATGCGCTCAGCACGCCCGGCGCGATCTTGCAGCCGCAGCCGCCGCCGTGAGAGAGCGAGGTGAGGCGTGGGGAGGAATCGATGGCTGCGGTCATGGCGTCGGGTCGAAGAGAAAGAGAAAGGGATTCACATGAAGTTTCGCGTATGCAGCGCCGACAGGCGCTCGGCCTCGGGGCGGCCGAAGCCCAGGCGCAGCAGGCGGGTGAGGCGGCCGTCGGCCATGTCGCGCATGAGCTGCTGCACCTTGGCGAAGCCCGAGGCGACGGCCGGCGGCGTCAGCTCGCCGGCGCCGATGAGCACCATGGCGTCGAACACTTCCTCGTTGAGGCCAGCGGTGCCGGCCAGGCTGTCGTGCCGCGCCTCCACGGCCTGCGCGAGGCGCCCGCGCATCGCGGGCTCCTGCTGCAGGCGGTACAGCAGGTGCGACATGCCCAGGGCCACGTGGCGCGCCTCGTCGCGCGCGGCGAGCTTCGCGATCTGCCGCGTGAGCGGGTCGGGGGCGTGCGCGGCCAGGAACTGCAGCAGGTTGACGAAGGTGCCCTCGCCCAGCACCGACAGCAGGAAGCCGGCGACGGAGAAGTCCGGCTCGTCGAGCAGGCTCTTGAGAGAAGCCTGCCCGCCCGCGGTCGAGAGCGCCGGCTCGCCGCCGCCCAGGCGAATGCGCCGGGTGAACACCTCGATGTGCCGCGCCTCGTCGGCCACCTGGATCGCCAGCGCCGCCTGCAGCTCGCGGTAGTGCGGATGGACCTGGCCGAGGAAGCGCGCGGGCACCAGCAGCGCCGCGTTCTCGTTCTCGACCATGTAGGTCATGACCTGGCGGATCGCGGCCTCGACTTCGGGCGGGTGCGTGAAAGTCACGCTCCAGTCCAGCGCGGTGTCCGGGTCCCACTGCGCGCCCACGGCCTGCGCATAGAGCTCGGCGGCGTTCTCGGCCCAGAGTTCGTCCTTGCGGTCGAGGCGAAAGGCGATGTCGGGCGAGCCGGCCTCCACGCGCGCACCGCGCGCCGCCAGGCCCCAATGCGCGGGCGCATGCGGCAGCACCGCGCCCTCGGCGCGCGGGTCGGCATGGCCGGTGTGCGCGGCGTCGCGCCAGCGGCCGGCCTCTGCGGTGCCGGGGGTGACGAGGGCGACGGGCAGCGGCGCCTCACTTGTCGCGACCGTGCCCTCACCCCCACCCTCTTCGAGGGGGAGAGGAAGTGAAGTCCACGACAAGGTGTGGCCCTGCACGCGGCACCAGTCGGCCAGCTGCGCCTGCCAGCCGGGCGCACGCCCGGTCACGCGCAGCGACTCGCCCTCGGGCAAGGCCGCCAGCGCGTGCCGCACCAGCAGGTGCGCGCCCGCGTCGAAGCCCAGCGCCTCAATATCGATAGTCGGCGGCGACGATGTTTCCACGCTCGTCATAGAAGCCCTGTTCGGTGGCGGCGCGCTCCAGCAGGCTGAAGCCGCTGGCTCGGCCCTCGCGCCACTGCTTCAGGCCTTCCAGCTCCAGCAGCGGGCGCACCTTGGCGTCGTTCCAGTCCATCGCCAGCAGCAGCTGCGCGAAACGCTGCGATGCCGCTGCATCCACGCCGGGGCTCACGGTCATCGTGCAGTGGTCGTACCGGCCGGTGGTGGCCAGCACGCGCGTGCCGCCCGCGGGCAAGGTGCCTTCCTTGGCGAAGGCGCGGTGGTTGCCGGCGATCATCCAGCTGGCGTCCACCTCGCCGGCCAGCATCGCGACGGCCGCATCGCGCTCGCCGCCGATGTGGTCGCCGTGCTTGCCGCCCAGCACGTCGAAGCGGCGCACCTGGTAGTCCCTGCCGGGCGCGAGGCCGCCCTCGTGCTGCAGGTGGTCCAGCGGGATCAGCGTGGCCTGCGGCGAATCGATGGCGCCGAAGCCCACCGTCCGGCCCTGGAGGTCGGCCAGCGACTGCACCGGGCTGTCGGCCTTGACGACCAGCACGGACTGCAGGTCCTGGTCGGTGTCGCGCATCACCAGGGACTGCACGGCCTGGCCGCGCGCACGTGCCATGCGGTCGGCGCGCACCCAGGCCAGCGGCGAGTTCCAGGCGAAGGCGATGTCGCCGGTGAACTGGGCCTCGACCTGCGTCTCGTAGTTGGAGTAGAGGATGTAGTCCATCGCGAAGCCGCGCTCCGCCAGGTAGGTCTTGAAGCCTTCCCAGATGGTGACGACCTTGGGCGCGTAGGCGACGGCGCCGAGCATGAAGGGTTGGGGCATGGGTCGGTCCTGAAAGGGTTTCACTCGGCTTTGGCGGCGGCATCGCACAAGGCGTTGCCGATGAAGTCGTACAGCACGTCCGAGGTGGGCGCCATGATCGACGCGGCGCGCGCATCGCGGAACAGGCGCTCGATGCCGACGTCCTTGCGGAAGGCGGCGCCGCCGCAGATGCGCATGGCGGTGTCCGTCACCTCGAGCGCGGCCTCGGCGGCACTGGCCTTCACTTCCAGCACGCGCAGCATGGTGTCGGCGCGGCCGGCGGCCATGGCCGCCAGCGCATCGTCGCGCAGCACGCGGGCCTGGTCGGCGCGGATCTGCGCGCGTGCCAGGTAGGCGCGTACGGTCGGCAGGTCCGAGATGCTGCCGCCGCTCTCGGCGAAGCGGTTCTTCGTGATGTGGGCGGTGGCGCGTGCGAGCACGCCGTCCATCATGCCCACCGAGCACGACGCGATCAGCGTGACGAAGACCGGCAGTTCGTCGTTGTTCATCAGCACGTCGCCCTTGCCGTCCTCGCCCAGCAGCGCGCTGGCCGGGATGCGCACGCCCTCGGCCTTCACCGGGGCCGACGCGTTGCCGCGCAGGCCCAGGCCGTCGAAGGCCGCGGTGCGCGCGAGGCCCGGCGCCCTGGCGTCGACCAGCCAGATGCTGGACGGTCCCTCGCCTTCGGTGGGGCGCGACGACCACACGTACGAGTTGGCCTCGCCCGCCGACGTGACCATGCTCTTGAATCCGTCGAGCACCACCTGCTCACCCTCGCGGCGCGCCGTGCCCACGGGCGCCCAGAAGTGGCTGCGCGTGCCCACCTCGGACCAGGCCAGCGTCGTGATGTGCTTGCCGGCCGCGATGGCCCGGCGCACCTCGGGCGAGCCGTACTTCTCGACCAGGGCGGTGCCGGCGTAGTGCATGGTCAGCACCATGGCGGTCGACGGGCAGTCCTGCGCGATGCGCTGCACCACCTGTGCCGCTTCGGCCAGGCCCAGCCCCAGGCCGCCCACCTCCTGGCTGCTGATCAGCCCCAGCAGGCCTGCGGCGCCCAGCGCATCGAGCGCACGGCGCGGAAAGCGCGCCTCGCGGTCGGTGTCGGCAGCGGCGGGCGCGATGGTGTCGCGGACGATGGATTCGAGGTCTTGGAGATACGGCATGGCGGGTTCCTGCAGGGACACGGGGGCGTCCGTGGGCGGGCTGCAGGGCGCGCGTCCGGCGGCGGCGGGCCGGGCGCGGTGCACCGGGTGCACGCAGGCCCGCTCCGGCGCGACATCGGTGCAGACCTGCAACGGCGACTCACGAACGGCGAAGCATCGGCCACCCGGGGGGGCGGCCCAGGCCATTATGGCCATGCATCGCGTCGGTTGCCCATTGCGCCGCCGGGGTGCCGGGGCTTTTGCGATGCCACCGCAAGCGCAGGGTCTCTGGGATGATGGCGTCTGTGCCACAGGAGATCCAGCCATGAAGTACAGCACCACCGTCTCGGGCGCCTACAAGCGCGATGTGCCGGCTGCCCTGCGCGCCGTGCGCGCGCTCATGCGCAACGCCAACGCCACCGAGCAGGTCTTCATCATCATGCAGTCGCTCAACGGGCCGGTGCTGCCCGTCAACCTGGCGCGGCTCATCGCCACCGAGGCAGGTGCGCGGCAGGTGTACCGCCGCACCGAGCTGGTCGAGCGACTGTCCGACCCGGCCTTCGTCGCGAGCTTCGCGCCCGGTACGGTGGGCGCGGCATATCGGGATTTCCTCCAGAGGACTGGCTACTCGGCCGCAGGCTTGGCCGAGGCCTCGAATCCCGAAGGCCGCGCGCTGGTCGAGCATCCGCATGCCTGGCTCGGGCGCCGCATCCGCGACGTGCACGACCTCTGGCATGTGCTGACGGGCTACCAGGCCAACGAGCCGCTGGGCGAAGCCTGCCTGGTCGGCTTCAGCTTCGCGCAGACGCGCGGCAAGGGCTGGGCGGTGCTGGGCATCGCGTCGGCGCTCAAGGGGCTCAAGGAAATGCACAGCCTGGTGGTGGCGCGGGCCATCCTCGAAGGCTACCGGCGAGGCCGCGCAGCCGCCTGGCTGCTGAGCGAGGACTACGAGGTGCTGCTGCACGAGCCGCTGGAGGCGGCGCGCGCGCGGCTGGGCATCGGGCCGGCGCCTGCCTATGGGCGCGCGCAGGTGGCCGTGGCGGCTGCGACGGCGGGGGGCGGGACGGCCTCGGCTTGAGAGGGGTGTAGTTGGTTTTGCGCAGGGGCCGGGATTTCGCCCCGGCGGGCGACCTGCTTTTCTTTGCTTCGCCAAAGAAAAGTAGGCAAAAGAAAGGCGACCCTGCTGGCTGCGACCCCTTCGCTTCGCTGCGGGGCAACCTGCGCCGCGTCGCAGGCGCATCCAGAAGGGACTTCGGTCGGGCCATCGCTTCGCTCGGCCCCGCGAGGCGGGGCAGCGTGAATAATCGGCCACTTGCCGATCTCCGGCGACCACGATCACCCCGCTCCAAGGAACCGCCCACCATGCAACGCCGCCACTTCCTCAGCCTCTCCGCTGCCGCCCCCCTGCTGGGCGCAGGCGCCGCCGCCCTGCCCGCGCTGGCCAGCGCGCGCACCGCACCCACCACGCCGGCCGCCGAGGGCTGGCGCAGCTACGACATCACGACCCAGGTCGACCTGGCCGAGCGCACCGGCCTGGGCCGCGTGTGGGTGCCGCTGCCGGCGCAGCAGCTGGCCGGCACCGAGGGCGTCTACCAGCGCCTGGTCGACACCCGCTTCGACGCGCCCGGCGCCAGGCAGGCCCGCATCGTCGAGGGCACGGGCGGCGCCCGCATGCTGATGGTCGAATGGGCCGACGCCAACGCGCCGCAGCAAGTCACCCTGGTCAACCGCGTCGCGCTGCGCGACCGCGCGACCGACCTCGGCGCCGCGCCGCGCGGCGGCAACGCCACGCCCGAGCAGTTGCGCGCCTGGCTGCGCCCGACCGAATTCAAGCCCACCGACGGCATCGTCGGCGAGACGGCCCGCAAGATCGTGGCGGACGCCGGCGCCCGCACCGACATCGAGAAGGCCAAGGCGGTCTACGACTGGATCGTGGCCAACTGCCACCGCGAAGGCAGCGTGCGCGGCTGCGGCACCGGCGACGTCAAGTACGTGCTGACCAGCGGCAACCTGGGCGGCAAGTGCGCCGACCTCAACGGCCTGTTCGTCGCCCTGTCCCGCGCCAGCGGCGTGCCGGCGCGCGACGTGTACGGGGTGCGCGTGGACGACTCGGCCCGCGGCTACAAGAGCATGGGCAAGAGCGGCGACATCAGCCGCGCCCAGCACTGCCGCGCCGAGTTCTACGCCCAGGGCTACGGCTGGGTGCCGGTCGATCCGGCCGACGTGCGCAAGGTCATGCTCGAGGAGGAGAAGGGTGGCCTGGCCGCCACCGACGCCCGCGTGCGTGCCGCCAACGCGATGCTCTTCGGCGCCTGGGAATCGAACTGGCTGGGCTACAACAACGCCGAGGACGTGCGCCTGCCCGGCAGCCGCCAGGGCACGCCGATCGCCTTCCTGATGTACCCCAACGGCGAGACCGCCAAGGGCCGCCTGGACAGCCTGGACCCGGCCAGCTTCAAGTACGTGATCCAGTCCAAGCGGGTGAGCGCCTGAACCTGCAGCGCACGCGGCGGCGGCTGCTGGCCGGCGCCGCCGCGGGGCTTGCGGGCGCGGTGTGTCCGCCCCTGCATGCGCAGCCCGCGGCCGCCACCGGCCTGGACCGCTGGCGGCCCGCGCGTCCCCCGCGCCTCGCGGCCACCGAGCTGCAGAGCGAAGAGGCGCGCACACTGGCCGATTTCGCCGGCCGGCCCCTGCTGGTGAACGTGTGGGCCACCTGGTGCGGCCCCTGCCGCATCGAGATGCCCTCGCTCAATGCACTGGCACAGCAGCTCGTGCCGCAGGGCTGGCAGTTCGTGGCGCTCAACCACGGCGAGATGCCCGAACGCGTGCGCCGTTTCCTGGCCGAGGTGCCGATCCACGGCACCGTGCTGCTCGACCGCAGCCAGTCGGTGTTCAAGGCCTGGGGTGGCCAGGCCCTGCCCGCGACCTTCGTGTTCGACCGTGCCGGGCGTCCGCTTGCATGGGCGCAAGGCGAACGGGACTGGGCTGCGCCCGCGATGGTCGAGGCCCTGCGCGCCCTGCCTGCCGCGCGCCGCGCCTGACGGGTTCAGCCAGGCCGCGGGGTCGCCTGCACGCGCCAGGCGGCGTGCAGCACCATCGATTCGCCCGGCGCCAGCACGCGCAGGCCGGGCCGCCCGTCCAGGTGGAAGGCGTCGATCGGGTGCGTGATCGGCTCGAAGCAGAAGGCCTCGCCCACCGGCGGGCGGTACACGAGGCAGAAGGCCGTCGGCGACTCGGCACCGGGCGCGCCGTCGCGCGCCGACAGCGTCACGCGCAAGCCATGCTCGGGCCACTCGATGGCCGCTTCGCCGTTCCAGCCGGTGAAGCCGTTGTCGATGAAGCTGCCCTCGGCGCCGATGCCGCCGCGCAGGTCCCAATCGGATGCGAAGTCGGTGCTGTGGTCCACCGGCAGCGGGTCCGCCCCCGAGAGCCACACGCCGCCCACAGACGCCTGCACGCGCGCACGGGGCGTGCGCGGGAACCACGGGTGCAGGCCAAGGCCGAAGGGCAGCGCCTCGTCGCCGGTATTGACGACTTCCACCGACTGGTCGAGCCCGCCATCGACGAGGGCGAAGCGCTGCGTGGCACGGTAGCGGTACGGGTTGCCGCCGTGGTTATCCGAGCGCAGGTGCATCTCGAACACGCCGGGCGCGACCACCGCCCCCTCCCACGGCTGCAGCCAGCCGTCGCCATGGATGGGGTACGGTTCGCCCTCGCGGTTGGGCTGCATCGCATGGTGGCGCTGGCCCTGCGTGAAGCCGCCGCCGCTGATGCGGTTGGACCACGGCACCATCGCGAAGGATGCGAGGCGGTACATGTCCGGCGTCTGCCCGTCCCAGGGCCGCCAGAGGTCCAGCCAGCCGCCCCCGGGCCGTGCCAATTGCCATGCGGCCACGCCGCCGCCGAGCGAAGGCAGCAGGCCCAGCCGCTGGCCCGCATGCGCCAGCCACCGGATGTCGGACAGCGTGTGACGCCCGCTCATGGCGCCCCGCCGTACACCGCGGCCGGGAGGCCGGCCACGTCGAGGTCGACCGCAAACAGCCCGCCGGCCAGCGGTTGCGCCGCACGCTGCGCGGCATCGAGCCCGACCGCCGCGCTGGTGATGAAGAGCGTGCGCAGCGTCGGCCCGCCGAAGGCGCAGCTCGTCACCTGCGTCACCGGCAGCTCGATGCGCGCGAGCTCTTCGCCGCTGACGGGATCGTGCCGCGTCACGCTGCTGCCGCCCCAGTGCGCGATCCACAGGCAGCCCTCGGCGTCGGTGGTCATGCCGTCGGGCAGGCCGTCGGCGTCGCGGTCCCATTCGCGCCACACGCGGCGGCCGGAGACGCCGCCCGAGGCCGGGTCGAAGTCGTAGGCCAGCGTGCGCGCGCCGACGGTGTCGTTGAAGTACAGCGTGCGTCCGTCGAGCGACCAGGCCGGGCCGTTGCAGACGGGAAAGCCGCTGTCCTGCGGCGTGCAGCGCGCGTCGGCGTCGAAGCGGTACAGCGTGCCCGTGGGCGCCACGGCATCGAAGTCCATGCTGCCGGCCCAGAAGCGACCCTGCGGGTCGCACTTGCCGTCGTTGAAGCGGTTGCCCGGCAGTTCCTGGCGCGGGCAGTGCAGGTAGCGCGGGATGGCATCGGCCTCAAAGGGGGCGAAGCGCGCGAAGCCGCGCCGCAGGGCCAGCAGCAGGCGTTCGCCGCGGCCCTCCGCCACCGCCGAGACCTCCTCGTCGAATTGCCAGCTGCGCCGCGCCTCGCCGTGCGCGTCGCACTGGTGCAGGCGCCGCCCCAGGATGTCAACCCACCACAGCGCCTGCAGCCGGGGCGACCACAGTGCGCCCTCGCCCAGTTCGGCACCGGCCTCCCAGAGGCATCGCCACGTGCCCGACACGGGCCGCGGCGCCAGGGCTGCGGTTGCGCTCATCCTTGTTGTCTCCTGAAGCGTCGAACGCGCTTGACGGCACAAATGCTATCAAGGCATATTGATGCTTAAAAATATCTTTTCGCAATCTATCGATTGCAATTTCAATATCCCACTACGAGACATCCTCATGAGCACTCCCCTCGCCTCCTACCCCGACCTGCGCGGCAAGAACGTCTTCGTCACCGGGGGCGGCAGCGGCATCGGCGCCGGCATCGTGCAGGCCTTCGCCGAACAGGGCGCGCGCGTCGCCTTCATCGACATCGCCGAGGCGCCGAGCGAGGCGCTGGCGCAGCGCATCGCGGCGGCGGGCCTGCCGGCGCCCTGGTGGCGGCGCTGCGACGTGCGCGACATCGGCGCGCTGCAGGGCGCGATCGCGCAGGCCGAGGCCGAGCTCGGCCCCTTCGCCGTGCTGGTCAACAACGTGGCGAGCGACGACCGCCACACGCTCGAGTCGGTCACGCCGGCCTACTACGAGGAGCGCATGGCGATCAACGAGCGCCCGGCCCTCTTCGCGATCCAGTCCGTCGTGCCGGGCATGAAGCGCCTGGGCGGCGGCTCGATCGTCAACCTCGGTTCCACCGGCTGGCAGGGCAAGGGCGGCGGCTATCCCTGCTACGCGATCGCCAAGTCCTCGGTCAACGGCCTCACGCGCGGCCTGGCCAAGCCGCTGGGGCAGGACCGCATCCGCATCAACACCGTGTCGCCCGGCTGGGTGATGACCGAGCGCCAGGTCGCGCTCTGGCTCGACGAGGAGGGCGAGAAGGAACTGGCGCGCAACCAGTGCCTCCCCGGCAAGCTGCTGCCGCACGACATCGCGGCCATGGTGCTGTTCCTCGCGTCCGACGCGGCGGCCATGTGCACGGCGCAGGAGTTCAAGGTCGACGCCGGCTGGGTCTGACCCGGGCGTCGCGGCGCTCAATCCATCTTGCGCCCGTAGATCGGGAAGCAGGAGGTTCTCAGTGCCTTGACCAGCAGCTGCGCCCCCGGCGACAGCGCCCGGTCGGCCCGCGTGATGAGGCCGAAGTCGTCCATGTGGCAGGCCATCTCCAGCGGCAGCACGGTGAGGATGCCGTGCGACGCGTAGTAGCGCGCCACCTCGGTCCCCATCACGCACAGCATGTCGCTCTGCTGCAGCATGCGGGTGATGAACAGCAGGGCCGCCGTCTCGATGATGTCGAAGGGCGGCTTGAGGCCGGCCTCCTGGAACATGAGTTCGAAGCGGTGCCGCAGCACGCTGCCGGCCGGCGGCACGATCCAGGCGGCGTCCTTCACGTCGGCCAGCTGCAGGTCGTGCTTGTTGGCCAGCGGATGGCCGGGCCGCGCCACCGTGCACACCGGCTCGCTGGTGATGGCCTCGTAGCGCAGGTCGCTCTGGTCCTCGCCGGCGAAGAAGCGCGCCAGCAGGATGTCCAGCCGCCCCTGGCGCAGGTGCTCGAGCAGCACGGGGCTCGTCTCGATCTCCAGCACCACGCGCAGGCTGGGCTGCTCACGCTTGACCATCGCGATGGCGGGCGGCAGCAGCGCCAGGGCCGGCGAGGTGATCGCGCCGACACCCACCTGGCCGAAACGGCCGGCCTTGAGCGCCGTGAGTTCCTCGTGCGCCTGGCTCAGGCTGCCGAGCGCCTGGCGCGCGTGGCGGATCATGGTCTCGCCATACCAGGTCGGCCGCATCCCGCGCGGCAGCCGCTCGAACAGCGGCACCTCCAGCATGTCCTCCAGGTCCTTCAGCAGCTTCGAGGCCGCCGGCTGGGTCATGTTGAGCGCACGGGCCGCCGCGTGGATGTTGCCCTCCTCCTCCAGCGCCGTGAGCAGCAGCAGCTGGCGCGTCTTCAGGCGGGCGCGCAGGAACCAGTGGGTGTAGTCGGAATAGGCGGTCATGAGGGTTTGCGCGAATGCTCGGATCAATATCGATTCTGGCCAAAAATCTATTGGATTGATAGCAATTCCGTTCTTACACTGCCGCCCAGCCCCGGGCAAACGGTATCGCCTGGAGGCGGACACAACGGCACAAGGAGACAAACCGATGCCAACGAACCGCAGACACGTCATTGCCACCGCCGTCGCCCTGTCGGCCTCCACCCTGATCCCGCTCACGGCCTTCGCACAGAAGAAGATCGTGCTGGGCTTCAGCCAGGTCGGCGCCGAGAGCGAATGGCGCACCGCCAACACCGAGTCGATCAAGTCGGCGGCCAAGGACGCCGGCATCGACCTCAAGTTCTCCGACGCCCAGCAGAAGCAGGAGAACCAGATCAAGGCCATTCGCGCCTTCATCGCGCAGAAGGTCGACGTGATCGCCTTCTCGCCGGTGGTCGAATCGGGCTGGGACAACGTGCTGAAGGAAGCCAAGGCCGCCAAGATCCCCGTCGTGCTGACCGACCGCTCGGTCAACTCCAAGGACACCTCGCTGTACGTCACCTTCATGGGCTCGGACTTCGTCGAGGAAGGCCGCAAGGCGGGCCGCTGGCTGGTCGAGAAGATGAAGGACAGCAAGGGCGAGGTCCGCATCGTCGAACTGCAGGGCACCGTGGGCTCGGCACCGGCCATCGACCGCAAGAAGGGCTTCGAGGAAATCATCAAGGCCGACCCGAAGTTCAAGATCGTGCGCAGCCAGACCGGCGACTTCACCCGTGCCAAGGGCAAGGAGGTGATGGAAGCCTTCCTCAAGGCCGAGGGCAAGAACGGCATCAATGTGCTGTACGCGCACAACGACGACATGGCCATCGGCGCCATCCAGGCCATCGAGGAAGCGGGCCTGAAGCCGGCCAAGGACATCACCATCATCTCCATCGACGGCGTCAAGGGCGCCTTCGAGGCCATGATGGCCGGCAAGCTCAACGTGTCGGTCGAATGCAGCCCGCTGCTCGGCCCGCAGCTGATGGCGGCCGTGAAAGACATCCTGGCCGGCAAGCCGGTGCCCAAGCGCATCGTGACGGAAGAGAGCATCTTCCCCATGGAAACCGCGGCAGCCGAATTCCCGAAGCGCAAGTACTGAGCACGGCCGAGGACACGAACACCATGAAGCGCCAATTCCTGCGCCACACCCTCGCCCTGGCCGCCGCCCTCGCGGTGTTCAGCCCCCTCTCCGCGCTGGCCCAGGGCAAGGCCCTGGTCGGCATCGCCATGCCCACCAAGTCCTCGGCCCGCTGGATCGCCGACGGCGACAACATGGTCAAGGTGCTCAAGGGCCGCGGCTACCAGACCGACCTGCAGTACGCCGACGACGACATCCCCAACCAGCTCGCGCAGATCGAGAACATGGTGACCAAGGGCGCCAAGGTGCTGGTGATCGCCTCGATCGACGGCACCACGCTCACCAAGGCGCTGCAGAACGCGGCCGACAAGGGCGTGAAGATCATTGCCTACGACAGGCTCATCAAGGGCTCGAAGAACGTCGACTACTACGCCACCTTCGACAACTTCCAGGTCGGCGTGCTGCAGGCCACGTCCATCGTCGACAAGCTCGGCCTCAAGGAAGGCAAGGGCCCCTTCAACATCGAGCTCTTCGGCGGATCGCCCGACGACAACAACGCCTTCTTCTTCTACGACGGCGCGATGTCGGTGCTCAAGCCCTACCTCGACAGCGGCAAGCTGGTCGTGCGCAGCAAGCAGATGGGCATGGACAAGGTCGGCACCCTGCGCTGGGACGGCGCCGTGGCGCAGGCCCGAATGGACAACCTGCTGTCGGCCTTCTACGGCAAGGCGCGCGTCGATGCGGTGCTCTCGCCCTACGACGGGCTGTCGATCGGCATCCTGTCCTCGCTCAAGGGCGTGGGCTACTGCACCGCGCAGCAGCCCTGCCCGGTGGTGTCGGGCCAGGACGCGGAGGTGCCCTCGGTCAAGTCGATCCTGCGCGGCGAGCAGTACTCCACCGTGTTCAAGGACACCCGCGAGCTGGCCCGCGTGTCGGCCGACATGGTGGACGCGGTGCTCAGCGGCAAGACGCCCGAGGTCAACGACACCAAGACCTACAACAACGGCGTGAAGGTCGTGCCCTCCTACCTGCTCAAGCCGGTGCTGGTGGACAAGAGCAACTACGAGAAGGTGCTGGTCGACAGCGGCTACTACAAGGCCTCGCAGATCAAGTAAGGTCGCGCGGCGGCACAGGGGCAGGAGCACGATGCAGGCAGGAGACGACGCGCGCACCGACGACACGCTGCTGGAGATGCGGGGCATCCGCAAGACCTTCCCGGGCGTGGTCGCGCTCGACCGCGTCGACCTGCGCGTGCGCGCCGGCTCGATCCATGCGCTGGTGGGCGAGAACGGCGCCGGCAAGTCCACGCTGATGAAGGTGCTCAGCGGCGTGTACCCGCACGGCGACCACGAAGGCGACATCGTCCTAGACGGCCAGGTGCAGCACTTCGGCGGCATCCACGACAGCGAGCGCGCCGGCATCATCATCATCCACCAGGAGCTGGCGCTGGTGCCGATGCTCTCGATCGCCGAGAACATCTTCCTGGGCAACGAGCAGGCCTCGGCGGGCGTGATCGACTGGATCGCCACCTACCGCCAGACGCAGGAGCTGCTGGCCAAGGTGGGCCTGGCCGAGCGGCCCGACGCGCTGGTCGGCCCGCTGGGCGTGGGCAAGCAGCAGCTCATCGAGATCGCCAAGGCGCTGTCCAAGCGCGTGCGGCTGCTGATCCTCGACGAGCCCACCGCGAGCCTGAACGAGAACGACAGCCAGGCGCTGCTCGACCTGCTGCTCGAATTGCGCGCGCAGGGCATCACCTGCATCCTCATCTCGCACAAGCTCAACGAGATCGCACGCGTGGCCGACGCCGTGACGGTGCTGCGCGACGGCCGCACGGTCGAGACCATCGACTGCCGCGCGGCGCCGGTGGACGAGGACCGCATCATCCGCGGCATGGTCGGCCGCGCGCTGACCGACCGCTACCCGCCGCGCACGCCGGCCATCGGCGAGCTGGGCTTCGAGGTGCGCGGCTGGTCGGCCGAGCACCCCGAGCGGCCCGGCCGCCCCTTCCTCGACGGGCTGGCCCTGAAGGTGCGCCGTGGCGAAGTGGTCGGCATCGCGGGCCTCATGGGCGCGGGCCGCACCGAGTTCGCCATGAGCGTCTTCGGCCGCAGCTGGGGCCGCGCGATCCGCGGCGAGGCGCTGCTCGACGGCCGGCCGCTGGATGTCGGCACCGTGGACCGGGCCATCGCCGCCGGCCTGGCCTACGTGACCGAGGACCGCAAGGGCGCCGGCCTGGTGCTGGAAGAGAGCATCCGATTCAACACGCCGCTGGCGCACATGGCCGGCGTGTCGTCGCGCACCGGCGTGATCGACCGCGGCCGCGAACACGCCGTGGCCGAACGCTACCGCCAGGCCCTGCGCATCCGCTGCTCGGGCGTGGAACAGAAGACGGTCAACCTCTCGGGCGGCAACCAGCAGAAGGTGGTGATCGCCAAGTGGCTCTTCACCGACCCGCAGGTGCTGATCCTGGACGAGCCCACGCGCGGCATCGACGTCGGCGCCAAGTACGAGATCTACACATTGATCGCCGAGCTGGCCGCGCAGGGCCGCTGCGTGGTCGTCATCTCCTCCGAGATGCCCGAGCTGCTGGGCATCACCGACCGGCTCTACGTCATGAACGAGGGCCGCTTCGTCGCCGAGATGCCCACGGCCGAGGCGACGCAGGAACGCATCATGGCCGCCATCCTGCGTGCGCAGGCGCGCGGCGCGCACCACACCGAGGGAGTCCCCGCATGAACGAGAAGACGGCCACCGCCGCGCTGCCGGCCGCGCCGGCACGCACCGCGGCGCAAAGCTCCGCCGCATCCTTCCTGAAGCACCACCTGCGCGAGTACGGCATGCTGATCTGCCTGATCGCGATCATGGTCTTCTTCCAGGTCGTGACCGACGGCACGCTGATGCAGCCGCTCAACCTCACCAACCTGGTGCTGCAGAACAGCTACATCGTCATCATGGCGCTGGGCATGCTGCTGGTGATCGTGGCGGGGCACATCGACCTGTCGGTAGGCTCGGTGTGCGGCTTCGTCGGCGCCGTGGCCGCGGTGCTGATGGTCGAACACGACTGGCCGGTGCTGCCCGCCGTGCTGCTGTGCATCGCCGCCGGCGCCCTGGTGGGCGCCGTGCAGGGCTGGTTCGTCGCCTATGCGCGCATCCCCTCCTTCATCGTCACGCTGGCGGGCATGCTGGTCTTCAAGGGCCTGGCGCTGGCGGTGCTGCAGGGGCAATCGGTCGGGCCCTTCCCCGAGGTGTTCCAGCGCCTGAGCAGCGGCTTCATTCCGGAGGCACTGGCCAGCACCGGCGGCCTGCGCCTCACCTCGCTGCTGCTGGGCGTGGCAGCGGGTGCGGCCTTCGCCATCGCTGGCTGGCGCACGCGGCAGCGCCAGCTCGCGCACGGCATCGGCGCCGAGCCGCTGGTCATCTTCGTCGCCCGCAACGCGATCTTCGCGCTGCTGATGGTCGGCTTCGCCTGGCTCATGGCGTCGTACAAGGGCCTGCCCAACGTGCTGGTGGTCATGGCGGTGCTGATCCTGCTGTTCGACTTCGTCACCCGCCGCACCACGCTGGGCCGGCGCATCTACGCGCTGGGCGGCAACGAGAAGGCGGCGCGCCTGTCGGGCATCGACACGCGGCGCCTGAGCTTCTACGCCTTCATGAACATGGGCGCGCTGGCCGGGCTGGCCGGGCTGGTGTTCGCGGCGCGCCTGAACACCGCCACGCCCAAGGCCGGCCTGGGCTTCGAGCTGGACGTGATCGCCGCCTGCTTCATCGGCGGCGCCTCGGCCTCGGGCGGCGTGGGCAAGGTGACGGGGGCCGTCATCGGCGCCTTCGTCATGGGCGTGATGAACAACGGCATGTCGATCATGGGCATCGGCATCGACTACCAGCAGGTCATCAAGGGCCTGGTGCTGCTGGCTGCGGTGTTCATCGACGTTTATCACAAGAACCGCTGAGCATGATGGCCGACAGCGCCCCCACTCCTGCTGCCCAGGCGCCGGTGCTCGAGGTCGAAGGCCTGGGCAAGCGCTTCGGCACGGTGCAGGTGCTCAACGACGTGCGGCTCAGCCTTCGCCCGGGCGAGATCCATGCGCTCATGGGCCAGAACGGCGCCGGCAAGTCGACCCTTATCAAGATCGTGACCGGCGTGTTCGGCGCCGATGCGGGCGAGGTCCGCCTGGCCGGCCGCGCCGTGCGGCCCGACTCGCCGCTGGCGGCGCAGCGCCTGGGCATCAGCACCGTCTACCAGGAGGTGAACCTCTGCCCCAACCTCTCGGTGGCCGAGAACATCTTCGCCGGGCGCGAGCCGCGCAAGGGCCTGCTGGGCGCCGGCCGCATCGACTGGGCGGCGGTGAACGAAGGCGCCCGCGCGCTGCTGGCGCGCATCGGGTTGGACATCGACGTCACGCGGCTGCTCTCGAGCTACCCGGTGGCCGTGCAGCAGATGGTGGCCATCGCCCGCGCGCTGGGCGTGGACGCGCGCGTGCTGATCCTCGACGAGCCGACCTCCAGCCTCGACGAGGACGAGGTGCAGCGCCTGTTCGAGGTGCTGCGCCGCCTGCGTGCGCAGGGCCTGGCGATCCTCTTCGTCACCCACTTCATGAACCAGGTGTACGCGGTATCGGACCGCATCACCGTGCTGCGCAACGGCGGCTGGGTGGGCGAATGGCCGGTGGCGCAACTGCCGGCGCCCGCCCTGATCGCCGCCATGCTGGGCCGCGAGCTGGCCGCCGAGGCGGCGCGCCGCCCACCGCCCGCACAGACCACCGACGGCACGCCGCCGCTGGTGTCCGCCCAGGGCTTCGGCCAAAGCGGCCTGCTCGAGCCGCTGGACCTGCAGATTCGCCCCGGCGAGGTGGTCGGCCTGGCCGGCCTGCTGGGCGCCGGCCGCACCGAGCTGGCCCGCCTGCTCTTCGGGCTGGAGCCGGCCGACCGCGGCACGCTGGCCATCGACGGGCGCACCGTGCGCTTCGCCGACCCGGCCGATGCCATCGCGCACGGCCTGGCGCTGTGCCCCGAGGAGCGCAAGACCGACGGCATCGTGGGCGAGCTGTCGGTGCGCGAGAACATCGTGCTGGCCTTGCAGGCGCGGATGGGGCTGGGCCGCTTTTTGCCGCGCGCCGAGCAGGACCGTCTGGCCGAGCGCTTCATCGCCGCGCTGGGCATTCGCACCGACAGCGCCGACAAGCCGATCGCCCTGCTCTCCGGCGGCAACCAGCAGAAGGCCGTGATCGCGCGCTGGCTGGCCATCGAGCCGCGCCTGTTGATCCTCGACGAGCCCACGCGCGGCATCGACGTCGCCGCCAAGCAGGAAATCATGGCGCAGATCCTGCGCCTGGCCGACGCCGGCATGGCCGTGCTCTTCATCTCCTCCGAGATCTCGGAAGTCGTGCGCGTGGCGCATCGCATCGTGGTGCTGCACGACCGCCGCAAGGTCGGCGAGTTGCCCGGCGGGTCGACCGAGGACGAGGTCTACGAACTCATCGCGGCAGAACATGCGTGACACCCCAACCTCCTCCGGCTCCGGCCTGCTCGCGCGGGCGATGCAGCACCGCCTGACCTGGCCGCTGGTCACGCTGGCGCTGCTGCTGGCGGCCAACGCGGCCTTCAATCCCGGCTTCTTGCACCTGGAATGGCGCGACGGGCACCTCTACGGCAGCCTGGTCGACATCCTCAACCGCGCGGCGCCGCTGATGGTGGTGGCCCTGGGCATGACGCTGGTGATCGCCACGCGCGGCATCGACATCTCGGTGGGCGCGGTGGTCGCCATCAGCGCGGCCGTGGCGGCCTGGATGATCGGCGGCGCGGTGGACGGCAGCGCGCGCTTCGGCCTGGCCGCGGCGGTGGCCGCGGCGCTGGCCGTGGCACTGCTGTGCGGCGTGTGGAACGGCGTACTGGTGGCCGGCGCGGGCATGCAGCCCATCATCGCCACGCTGATCCTCATGGTGGCCGGCCGCGGCGTGGCGCAGCTCGTCACCGACGGGCAGATCCTCACGATCTACCACAAGCCCTTCTTCTTCATCGGCGGCGGCTACCTGCTCGGCCTCCCGTTCTCGCTCTTCGTCGCCGGTGCGGTGTTCGCGCTGCTCTTCGTGCTGTGCACGCGCACTGCCCTGGGCCTGTTCATCCAGGCGATCGGCATCAACCCGGTGGCGGCGCGGGTGGCGGGCGTGCGCGCGCGCCGGCTCACGCTGGCGGTGTACGCCGTATGCGGGCTGTGCGCGGGGCTGGCGGGCTTGCTGATCAGTTCGAACGTGAAGAGCGCCGACGGCAACAACGCCGGCCAGCTGCTGGAGCTCGACGCCATCCTCGCCGTGACGCTGGGCGGCACGCTGCTCACCGGCGGGCGCTTCAGCCTGGTCGGCAGCGTGATCGGCGCGCTGATCATCCAGACGCTGACCTACGCCATCTACTCGCTGGGCGTGCCGCCCGAGATCAACCTGGTGGTGAAGGCCGCCGTGGTGTTCGCCGTGATGCTGCTGCAGTCGGCCGAGTTCCGCGCCACGCTGCGCGCCATCGCCGTGCGGCCCGCGCCGGGAGCGCTGCGATGAGCACGCCCACCACTCACCTGCCCGCGGCCCCGCGGCCCACGCCCGCCGGTGCCGCCGCCCCGGCCACGCGCCGCCGCGGGCTCGACCCCAAGTACCTGCCGCTGGCGGCCACCATCGCGCTCTTCGTCTGCGTGGCCACCGCGGGGTCGCTGCGCTACGACGGCTTCTTCTCGCCGCAGGTGTTCCTCAACCTGCTGATCGACAACGCCTTCCTCATCGTGGTCGCGGTGGGCATGACCTTCGTGATCCTCACCGGCGGCATCGACCTGTCGGTGGGCTCGGTCATCGCGCTGTCGACCATGGTGGCAGCGACGCTGGTCGAGCACCGCGGCTGGCCGCCGGCCGCGGCCATCGCGCTGGTGCTGGTGATGGGCACGGGTTTCGGCACGGTGATGGGCTGGCTGATCGAACGCTTCCGCCTGCAGCCCTTCATCGTCACGCTGGCGGGCATGTTCCTGGCGCGCGGGCTGTGCTATCTCATCAGCATCGATTCGATCGCCATCACGCAGGAGGGCTACACCGAGCTCGCGCAGTGGCGCTTGCCGCTGGGCGAGAGCGCGTCGCTGTCGGTGGGCGCGGTGATCGCCATCGTGGTGCTGCTCGCGGGCATCTTCGTGGCCCACTACACGCCCTTCGGCCGCACGGTGTACGCCATCGGCGGCAACGAGGCGGCGGCGCGGCTCATGGGCCTGCCGGTGCGCCGCACCGTCGTGGGCGCCTATGCGCTGTCGGGCTTCTGCGCCAGCCTGGCGGGTGTGATCTTCACCTTCTACATGCTCTCGGGCTACGGGCTGCATGCGGTGGGCATGGAGCTCGACGCCATCGCGGCCGTGGTGATCGGCGGCACGCTGCTCTCGGGCGGCGTGGGCTACGTGGCGGGCACGCTCTTCGGCGTGCTCATGCTCGGGATCATCCAGACCCTCATCGCCTTCGACGGCACGCTCAGCTCGTGGTGGACGCGCATCGTGGTGGGCGTGCTGCTCTTCGTGTTCTGCCTGCTGCAGCGCTTCATCGCCACGCGCGCGCCGCGGCGCTGACGCTGTTCTCCCTGTCCCCGCCTCCGAAGGCCATCGCCATGTCCGACACCCCCACACCCAAGAAGAAGCTGCGCTCCGCCGAATGGTTCGGCACGGCCGACAAGAACGGCTTCATGTACCGCAGCTGGATGAAGAACCAGGGCATCCCCGACCACGAGTTCGACGGCCGGCCGATCATCGGCATCTGCAACACCTGGTCGGAGCTGACGCCCTGCAACGCGCACTTTCGCAAGATCGCCGAGCACGTCAAGCGCGGCATCTCCGAGGCGGGCGGCTTCCCGGTCGAGTTCCCGGTGTTCAGCAACGGCGAATCGAACCTGCGCCCCACCGCCATGCTCACGCGCAACCTGGCCAGCATGGACGTGGAAGAGGCCATCCGCGGCAACCCCATCGACGCGGTGGTGCTGCTCACCGGCTGCGACAAGACCACGCCCGCGCTGCTGATGGGCGCGGCCAGCTGCGACATCCCGGCCATCGTCGTCACCGGCGGGCCGATGCTCAACGGCAAGCTCGAGGGCCGCAACATCGGCTCGGGCACGGCCGTGTGGCAGCTGCACGAATCGCTCAAGGCCGGCGAAATCCAGCTGCACCAGTTCCTGGCCGCCGAGGCCGGCATGAGCCGCTCGGCCGGCACCTGCAACACCATGGGCACCGCATCGACCATGGCCTGCATGGCCGAGGCGCTGGGCACCTCGCTGCCGCACAACGCGGCCATCCCGGCCGTCGATTCGCGGCGCTACGTGCTGGCGCAGCTGTCGGGCGCACGCGCGGTGGAGATGGCGCGCGAAGGGCTCACGCTGTCGAAGGTGCTCACGCGCGAGGCCTTCGAGAACGCGATCCGCGTCAACGCGGCCATCGGCGGGTCGACCAACGCGGTGATCCACCTCAAGGCCATCGCTGGGCGCATCGGCGTGCCGCTGGAGCTGGAGGACTGGACCCGCATCGGCGCCGGCACGCCCACGCTGGTCGACCTCATGCCCTCGGGCCGCTTCCTGATGGAGGAGTTCTATTACGCGGGCGGCCTGCCCGCCGTGCTGCGCCGCCTGGGCGAGCACGGCCTGCTGCCGCACCCGCAGGCGCTCACCGTCAATGGCCGCACGCTGTGGGACAACGTCAAGGACGCGCCCAACTACGACGACGAGGTGATTCGCCCGCTCGACAGGCCCCTGGTGGCCGATGGCGGCATGCGCATCCTGCGCGGCAACCTGGCACCGCGCGGCGCCGTGCTCAAGCCCTCGGCCGCCACGC
Source organism: Xenophilus aerolatus (assembly GCA_030418545.1). Lineage (GTDB taxonomy): Bacteria > Pseudomonadota > Gammaproteobacteria > Burkholderiales > Burkholderiaceae_C > Xenophilus. Next base: position 46,887 of record QAIB01000013.1, read on the forward strand.
CCGCGCTGCTGCAGCACCGCGGCCGCGCCGTGGTGTTCGAGGACTTCGAGCACTACAAGGCGCGCATCGTCGACGAGTCGCTCGACGTCGATGCGGACTCGGTGCTGGTGATGAAGAACTGCGGCCCGCGCGGCTACCCCGGCATGGCCGAGGTCGGCAACATGGGCCTGCCGCCCAAGCTGCTGCGCCAGGGCGTGAAGGACATGGTGCGCATCTCCGACGCCCGCATGAGCGGCACGGCCTACGGCACCGTCGTGCTGCACGTCTCGCCCGAGGCCGCCGCCGGCGGCCCCCTGGCTGCGGTGCGCGACGGCGACTGGATCGAGCTGGACTGCGATGGCGGCCGCCTGCACCTGGACATCCCCGACGAGGAACTGCAGCGCCGCCTGGCCGACCGCGCCGCGCCCGCCGACACCAGGCCGCGCGGCGGTTATGCGGGCCTGTACGTGCAGCACGTGCTGCAGGCCGACGAGGGCTGCGACTTCGACTTCCTCGTCGGCTGCCGCGGGGCCGAGGTGCCGCGCCATTCGCATTGAGAACCCAACGATCCGGACGACCTTCCAATGACCTCTCGCCCCTCGCCCCGCTATCGCGGCCTCTTCCCCGTCGTGCCCACCACCTTCACCGAAGACGGCGCACTCGACCTCCCCAGCCAGAAGCGTGCGGTCGACTTCATGATCGAGGCCGGCTCGAACGGCCTGTGCATCCTGGCCAACTTCTCCGAGCAGTTCCTGCTGTCGGACGAGGAGCGCGAGGTGCTCACCCGCACCATCCTCGACCACGTGGCCGGCCGCGTGCCGGTGATCGTCACCACCACGCACTTCAGCACCACCGTGTGCGCCGAGCGCAGCCGCCGCGCGCAGGACATGGGCGCCGCCATGCTGATGGTGATGCCCCCCTACCACGGCGCCACCTTCCGCGTGCCCGAGCCGCAGATCTTTGACTTCTACGCGCGGCTGTCGGACGCGGTGCGCATCCCCATCATGATCCAGGACGCGCCGGCCGCCGGCACGCCGCTGTCGGCCGCGTTCCTGGCGCGCATGGCGACCGAGATCGAGCAGGTCTCGTACTTCAAGATCGAGACCGCCTTCGCCGCTGCCAAGCTGCGCGAGCTGATCCGCCTGGGCGGCGACGCCATCGAGGGCCCGTGGGACGGCGAAGAGGCCATCACCCTGCTGCCCGACCTGGAGGCCGGCGCCACCGGCGCCATGACCGGCGGCGGCTTTCCCGACGGGCTGCGCCCCATCCTCGACGCGTACCGCGACGGCCGGCGCGACGAGGCCATCGCCGGCTACGAGCGCTGGCTGCCGCTCATCAACATCGAGAACCGCCAGTGCGGCCTGCTCGCCGCCAAGGCGCTGATGAAGGAAGGCGGCATCATCGACTGCGAGGCGCCCCGCCACCCGCTGCCGGCCATGAACCCCTTCAGCCGCGAACTGCTGATCGAGACGGCGAAGCGGCTGGACGCGCTGGCCCTGCGCTGGGGTCGCTGAGGCGCTCGCCACGCGGGCGGCACACCCCGCCCCAGCCGTCGGCGGCGCGCAACGCATCGCGCCCGCAGCCGACACCCCGGGCCCGTGCTTTGGCATATAAGCGATCGATAGAAAAGTTCGCTGTCACACGCACAAGAGGCCATCGATGCCGATTCCCGCCCTGCCGCCCGCGCGCCCTGCCCCGGACGCCAGCGGCCCCCTCGCCGATCTGCCCACGCTCGCGCCCGAACGCGGCCCGAGCGTGGTGCGCATCGCGGCCGGCATGCTCATTGCCGCGCTCGTCATTGCCGGCCTCTACCTGGGCCGCGACATCCTCGTGCCCCTGGCGCTGGCCGTGCTGCTGGGCTTCGTGCTCGACCCCGCCGTCTCGCGCCTTCGGCGCTGGGGCGTGCCGCGGGTGCTGGCCGTCATCGGCGTGGTGCTGGTGGCGCTGGGCGTCATCGGCGGCTCGGCCGCCTTCATGACCTGGGAGGTGCGTGCCCTCAGCGCCGAGCTGCCCACCTACCAGAGCACCATCCGCGGCAAGCTCGCGGGACTGCGCGAAACCCTGCGCGGCCCGGGCATGTTCGACGGCCTGACCAAGACCGTGGACATCGTCCAGCGCGAGACCGAGAAGCTCGCCAGCGCCGCGCACCCCAACGCGGGCGAGCGCCCGGCGCAGCTGGTGGAAGTCAAGGAACGGGCCGCCTCGCCGGTGCAGCAGGCCGTGGCCATCGTCGGCCGCATCGCCGGGCCGCTGGTCGATGCCGGCATCGTGCTGGTGTTCGTCTTCCTGGTGCTGCTGGACCGGCTCGACCTGCGCGACCGCCTGGTGCGCCTGATGGGCGGCAGCCTGCAGCGCACCACCGACGCCATGGACGAGGCGGGCGAGCGCATCTCGCGCTACCTGATCATGCAGCTGTGGGTCAACCTCTGCTACGGCATCCCGATGGCGCTGGGCCTGTGGCTCATCGGCGTGCCCGGCGCGTTCCTGTGGGGCATGCTGGCGGCCGTGATGCGCTACGTGCCGTACGTGGGGCCGATGATCTCGGCGATCTTCCCGCTCACGCTGGCCTTCGCGGTCGACCCCGGCTGGAGCCTGGTGCTGTGGACGCTGGGCCTCATCGCCGTGCTGGAGCTCATCAGCAACAACGTGGTCGAGCCGTGGCTGTACGGCTCCAGCACCGGCCTGTCGGCCATCTCGCTGATCGTCGCGGCCACCTTCTGGACGCTGATGTGGGGCCCCGTGGGCCTGATCATGTCGACCCCGCTCACCGTGTGCCTGCTGGTGCTGGGGCGCAACCTGCCGGCGCTGCAGTTCCTCGACGTGCTGCTGGGCAGCCAGCCGGCGCTGGACGCGCCCACGCGCGTCTACCAGCGCCTGCTCGGCGGCGACGTGGACGAGGCTGTCGAACTGAGCCATGAGCTGACCGAGGAAGCCGGCTCGGTGCCGCAGTTCTACGACGAGGTCGCGCTGCCCGTGCTGCGCATGGCCGTGAGCGACTACCAGACCGCCTCCACCTCGCAGCACCGCCTGCGCATCGTGACGGGCATGGAATCGCTGCTCGACGAGATGCGCGACCAGCACCCCGTGCCCCCCGCGGCCACCGGCGCCCGCCCTGCCGTGCTGTGCCTGGGCGGCAAGTGGGAGATGGATGCCATCGCCGCCCAGATGGTGGCGCACGCGCTCGGCCTGGCCGGCACGCCCGCCACGCACGATGCCGCGCTGGCCGCCGACCCGCAGGCGCTGGCCCGGCTCGACCTGCGCGGGGTCGAAGCCGTCTTCGTCGGCTGGTTCTCGCCCGAGCCGCAGATGGCGGCCCGGCGACTGTGCCGGCGCCTGCGCCGCCACTGGCCGGAGGTGCGCATCGTGCTCGGCCTGTGGAACGTCGACGCGGCCGATGCCGCCACCGCCGAATCGCTGGGCGCCGATGCGATCGCGCCGTCGGTGGTCGAGGCCGTCACGCACATGCAGAAGCTGCTGCAGACCGTCTCGCACGAATGGCTGCCCGCCCCGGTACCCGAAGACGACGCCGCCCGCGTCGCCCTGCTGCGGGCCAGCGGCGTGCTCACCGACCCGCAGCTGCAGCAGCTCTTCGAGCAGACCGCCAAGCGCGCCGCGGCCATCTTCGACATGCCGGCCGCCATGGTCAGCTTCATCGACGAGGAGGTGCAGCAGGTGCGGGGCTTCCATGGCGAACTGCCCGCGCCCGAGGGCAGCGCAGAGGCGCCGGTGCGCTACGCCGACCAGCTCGACATGCCGCGCAGCCACTCCATCTGCGGCCACGTGGTGGCCGACAACCTGCCCCTGGTGGTGCCCGTCGTCGCCCGCGACCCGCGCTTTGCCACCAACCCTGTGCTCGCCGCCAAGGGCCTGCGCTTCTACGCCGGCGCGCCGCTGCGGCCCAAGAAGGGCGCCGCCATCGGCTCGCTGTGCCTGCTGGACACCCAGCCGCGCGAGTTCGGCGAGCGCGACACCAAGCTGCTGCAGGCCATGGCCGACGACCTCATGCACGAGGTGGCCGAACGCGCCGAACAACCCGAGGTGGCGCCAGGCGCTGCGCCGACGGCGCCGGAAGCCAAGCCGTCCGCCACCGTGGGGCAGGTGCTGCCCGCCGGCACCTGAGCAGCCCGGGCGTGATCGCCACGCCAGCGCCGACGCTCAGGGCGAAGCGAGCGACGCCGCCTCGGCCGATGCACCCGCCGGGGCGTTGAGCGTGGCCTCGAACTGGATCGTGGCCAGCCCGCGGTCCAGGTGCACGTTGAGTTCGGCCAGCATCTCGTCCAGGCTGTCGCCCAGGGCGCAGTCCAGGAAGCGCCGGTGGTTCTGCTCGAAGTCGACCTTCGGCGCATGCGCGATCTGGCAGATCGCAAAGCCGAGCTGGATCTTCTGCGTCATCTGCTGCCACAAGGCGGGCATCAGGTGGTTGCCGCAGCGCTCGTACACCAGGCCGTGGAAATGCGCCTCGGCCCGGATCTCCGCGCCCAGGTCGTCCTGCTGCACGGCGTCGATCATGCGGTCGAAGCGCTGCTGCAGCTCGGCGCGGAAGGCCTCGTCGCGCCGCGGCCACAGCCGCGTATACGCCTGGGCCTCCATCACGCGGCGCACTTCGTACACGTCGCGCAGCACCTGCGCATTCACCTCGGTGACGAAGGTGCCCGCATAGGGCCGGTTGTGCACCAGGCCGCTCTCGATCAGCTCGCGCATCGCCTCGCGCAGCAGCCCGCGGCTGACCTCCAGCTCGCTGGCCAGGCGGCTCTCGATGAGTTGGGTGCCGGGCGGCATCTGGCCCGAGACGATGGCGCGGCGCAAGGTCTCGGCCACCTGGTCGCGGCGCGTCAGCGTGGGCACCGGCGCGAATTTGTGAAGGCTGCTCATGGTCGTGAGGTTCGATCTTCGCCGCAAACGGGCGCCGTGGCCGCGATCAGGCCCGCGCCGCGAAGCGCTTCTCCAGCCGCGACGCCAGCCAGGCGCCCGGATAGATCAGCAGGAAGTAGATGAGCCCCACCGCCGTGAGGATCTCCAGCGGGCGATAGAAGGCCGAGGACAGCGCGCGGCCCTGGTACATCAGTTCCTGCACAGCGATGACCGAGGCGATCGAGGTGTTCTTGGCCAGCTCGATGCCCCGGTTGGTGAAGGCCGGCAGCATGCGCGCCATGACCTGCGGCACGATCACCCGGCGCATCAGCTGCGCCCGGCTCATGCCCAGCGCGCGGCCGCCCTCCCACTGCCTGCGCGGGATCGACGCCATGCCGCCGCGGAAGATCTCGGAGCAGTAGGCCGAGGCGTTGAGGATCAGCCCGCACAGCGCGGCGACCATCGGCGTCAGCTGCTGCCCTGTGAGGATCGGGAAGGCATAGAAGAACCAGATCAGCTGGATCATCACCGGCGTGTTGCGGAACACCTCGACATAGCTGCGGCCCACCGCCACCGCCACCGGTGCGCGCGCGCCGGTGGCCAGCGAGATGAAGAAGCCCAGCAGCATCGACGCCGGGAAGGCGATCGCCCACAGCAGCGCGGTCATGCCCACGCCCTTGAGCAGCACCGGGTAGTTCTGCACCACGGCGCTGAAGTCCCAGGTGAAGGCGGCGTTCATGCGGCGGCCCGCTCGGTGCCACGCGCCAGCCGCGCCTCGGCCAGGTGGGCCAGCGCGCTCAGCGTGAGCAGCGTGAAGAAGAAGATCAGCGCCACGCAGGTGTAGACCTCGAGCGGGCGGAAGGTGATCGAGTTGACCTGCATGGCGCGGTACAGCAGGTCGGAATAGGCCAGCGTGGAGGCCAGCGCCGTGGTCTTGATGAGCTCGAAGGAGCGTTCCATGAAGGGCGGCAGCATGCGCTGCGCGGCCTGCGGCAGCACCACGCGTCGCAGCACCCGCCCGGGCGTCATGCCCAGCGCGCGCGCCGCCTCCCACTGGCCGCGCTCGATGGACACCACGCCGCCGCGCATCACCTCGGCATAGAAGGCGCCCGACTGCGTCGACAGCGCGATGATGGCCGCGACGTACGGGTCCAGGCTCACGCCCAGCAGCACCGGCAAGGCGTAGAAGGCCCAGAAGAAGTGGATCAGCGGCGGCGTGTTGCGATAGAACTCGGTGAACCACAGCGCCGGCCAGGCCAGCCAGCGCCTGCCCGACAGCCGCATCGTGGCCAGCAGCGCGCCGATGGCCACGCCGAAGGCGATCGCCACCGCGGCGATGCGCAGCGTGCCCAGCGCGCCCTCGAAGAGCATCTGGCGGTATTCCCAGACGGCGCCGAAGTCCCAGTCGTAGTTCATCGTGCGATGGCGGTGCCTGCGGCGGCGATGGCGCCGCGCGTCAGAAGTTCTCGAGCGATTCCTTGGTCACGCCGGGCTGCTTCGCCGGGTCGAGCCCCTTGGTCTTGAGGTACTGGCCATACAGCGCCTGCGTCTGGCCGGAGTCGTACATCTTCTTGAACTGCTGGTCGAGCAGCTCACGGAAGGCCGGGTCCTGCTCCTTGCGCACGCCGGCGCTGGTGGCGATGGCCACCACCGGCTTGGGCACCTGCACGCTGCCCTTCTTGATCTTCGAGTAGGCGATGGCCAGCACCGAGTGGTAGAAGGCAATGGCGTCGACGCGGCCCGCGTTGAAGGCCGCCACCGTCTCGTCGGTGTTGGTGAAGCGCTCGATCTTCGCGTTGGGCAGGCGCTTGCTCAGGTCGCGATCGGTCGCGGTGCCCAGCGCCACGCCGATGCGCACCTCGGGCTTGTTGAGGTCGTCCCAGTTCTTGGCCGCCAGGCCGTCCTTGGCCAGGACGCCCTGCGCATACCAGAGCAGCGGCGTGGCCGGGAAGTCGATGGCGCGCTTGCGCTCCTCGGTCGCGTCGAGCACGAACATCACGTCGATCTGGCCCGACTGCAGCGCCGCCACGCTGTTGCCCCAGGTGGTCTCGACCGGCACGGTCTTCACGCCCATGGCCTTGCCGATCTGCTCGCCCACCAGCACGCCCACGCCGGTCCACTGGCCCGACACCGGGTCGCGGAAGTACCACGGGTCGCCGGCGGCCACGCCGATCTTCAGCTCGCCGGACTGCTTGATCTTCTGCAGCGTCTGCGCCTGCGCGGCGGTGCCGGCCAGCAGGCCCAGACAGGCCAGGCCGAGGAGGAAGGTGCGGCGCCAGCCGGCGCGGATCGATGGGAAGGCCATTCGAAGCTCCTGGAGAGTGGGTGGATTGGAGGAAGAGACTGAGCGGAGGGAAAAAAAACGAACTGCAGGCGGTGTGCAGGAGGCGGCGGCGGCCGTCGCCTCAGGCGCCGATGTAGCGCTGGTACAGCGCGTTCAGCTGCGTCGTCAGCGGCCCCATGCCCTGCGTGGGCAGTGCACGGCCGTCGATGCGCGACACCGGCGAAAGGCCGCCCAGCGTGCCGGTGACGAAGGCCTCGTCGGCGTTGTAGACCTCGGCCAGCGTGTAGTCGCCCTCGTGCACCGGGATGCCCGCCTCGCGCGCGAGCCGCAGCACCGTGGCGCGCGTGATGCCGTTGAAGCAGTAGCGCCCCGACGAGGTCCACAGCGCGCCGTTGCGCACGATGAAGAAATTGGTCGAGTTGCAGCTGGAGACGAAGCCGTTGGGGTCGAGCATCAGCGCCTCGTCGGCACCGGCGTTGATGGCCTGGATGAGCGCCTGGATGAAGTTCAGCCGGCTGTGCGAGTTCAGCCGCAGGTCGAACACGTCGGGCGTGCTGCAGCGGATGGTGGACGTGTGCAGCGCCAGGCCGCGCTGCTTGGCCGCGGCGTCGACCACCTTGTGCTCGGCCACGCACACCACCGTGGCGCTGCCGAGAATGAAGCGCGGGTCCTGGTTGGGCGTCTTCTTGACGCCGCGCGTGACCATCAGCCGCGCATGCGCACCGTCGTGCATGCCGTTGCGCTCGAAAGTCCGGGTGATCACGTCGCGCGCCTGCTGCTTGCTCAGCCCGATGTCCATGGCGATCGCCGCGGCGCCCTCGAACAGGCGGTCGATGTGGGCGTCGAAGGAGATCACCCGGCCCTTGACCAGGCGCACGCCCTCCCACACGCCGTCGCCGCACACGTAGCCGGCGTCGAACACCGACACCACGGCCTCCTGGCGCGGCACGAAGCGGCCGTTGACGTACACGAGCACGCGCTCGTTGCGTGCGTCGGCCTGGTAGGCCTGGGAACTGGTGGTGGAGGCTTGCGGAGAAAGCTGCATGGTGTGCGCAAAGGTGCGGAGGCCGGCGGCCTCACAGGCTGAACGCGGTGAAGCGTTCGAGGAATCGCTGGGTGCGCTCGCGCGTCGGGTGCTTGAGCACCTGCTCGGGCGTGCCCGTCTCGTAGAACTTGCCGTCGGCCAGGAACAGGACCTTGTTGGCGTAGTGGTAGGCGAAGCCCAGCTCGTGCGTGACGAGCAGCATCGTGCGGCCCTCCTGGGCGAGGTCCTTGATGACGTTGAGCACCTCGCCCACCAGTTCCGGGTCGAGCGAGGACGTGGGCTCGTCGAACAGCAGCACCTCGGGCTCCATGGCCAGGGCGCGGGCGATGGCCACGCGCTGCTGCTGCCCGCCCGACAGGCGCGCCGGGTAGGCGTCGGCCTTGTGCGCCATGCCCACCTTGTCGAGCTGCGCCATGGCCCGCTCGCGCGCCTGGGCGCGCGGCACGCCCAGCACGGTGGTCAGGCCCTCCATCACGTTGCCCGCCACCGTCATGTGCGGGAACAGATTGAACTGCTGGAACACCATGCCCACCTGCTGGCGCACCGCCGCCAGCTCGCCGGGCGAATAGCGCATGCGCTCGCCGTCGGCGCCCCCGGCGCCCTTGCCGGCCGGCCGGCCGATCGGCTTGCCCTTGAGCTCGATGCGGCCCGCCGTCGGCATTTCCATGAAGTTGAGGCAGCGCAGCAGCGTGCTCTTGCCCGAACCGCTGGAACCCAGCACGGCGATGCGGTCGCCCGGCTGCACGTCGAGGTCGATGCCGTCGAGCACACGGTGCTCGCCGAAGGACTTGTGCAGGCCACGGATGCGAACGATGGGATCGGACATGAAGCCTCGGCAGGGTTCGGAGCTGTTGGATTGTTCGACAATCGACAATCGGGACGCAGCGTAGCACAGCCATGCGGCCTTGGGCGCGGCTTTTTTCGAGATCGAGTGGGCGGAAACGGGCGCACGCGACTGCAGCGCCCATGAAAAAAGGCCCCGAAGGGCCTTCTTTGCTGCCTGTCGTGCCGGGCGGACCGGCCGGCAGCGATCCACCGGGCGCTGGCCCGGCAACCGCCGGTCGTCCAGCTCAGGCGCGCGCCTTGGCTGCGTCGCGCAGGTCGCGGATCTGGTCGTGGTTCTTCTGCGCGCCCTGGGCCTGGCGCTCCACCACCGCGCGCACATCGGGCGGCAGCTCTTCCTTCAGCGCCTTGCGGTAGCGGGCGATGCCCGAGTCCTCGCCGCGCTCGCAGGACTCGAGGATCGACAGCTCGCTGTCGGCACCCACGGCGCCCTTGACCTTCACCCAGCCGCGGTGCAGCGCACCGGCGGCCGTGCCGCCGTCGGCCGGCTTGCCGCCGTATTGCACGATCAGCGCTTCGAGTTCCGAGGCGGCCTGTGCGCAGCCCGCGGCGCGGTCCGCGAACAGCGTCTTCAGGTTCGAGGCCTCGACCTCTTCGGCGCAGGTGCGAAAGCCGTACTCGCCGTCGCGGGCGTTTTCCAGCAGGTCGTTGAGCACGCTCACCACGTCCTTGTTGTCCATCATGTCGAATTCCTTCCTAGGTTGATCGGCACCGCGTCGGCGCCGGGTGGATGGGTTTGAAGAGAAAGATCACTTCCGGAGAAGTTGAGAGCAACGATGGACGACGCCCGCCGCGCGCTGCGTCGTCGGTGGCGGCACGCGGGTGTAGGTGTGCGACGACCCGGCTTGCGCGTCGGGGTGCCAGCGGGGCGCAGGGCGGCGCGGGCAGCGTGTGGGGCGCGGCGCCGTGCTTTGGCGTCCAGCCGCGTGCCGACGCTTTGCTATCGAATCAGGAGCTGCTCGCGCACGCTGGACGGGCGCCGCGGACCCTTTTTCCTTGAAGCTCCGGCGGGATGCCCGCGCCCTGCGCGCGCCGCCGCACCGCGTCCGCCTTGCGTCACCTCAACGTTCTGATGACCTGCGACAAACGATAGGTACCGCTCATGTAACTATCGATTTACATTTGTCAAAAAAGGGCCCGCAGAGCGGGCGAGGAGAGAAGAGCGATGGGTTGGCGAGACGTCATCGGCGCCGTGCTGGATGCGACGGCGGCCGCGCCTGCACCGCAGGCGCGCAGAACAACAGCAGAAAGCCACAAGGCGGCGGCACCGGCTTCCGACGCCAGGGCGAGCCTTGCGCGGCCACGGCCAGCCCGGCCCGCGCCGCCCGAGCCCGAGCGCCCGGCGCCAGAACGTGCATGGAGCGCCGCCGTCTTCGACCACATCGAATGGCGCCGCTTCGAGGCGGTCTGCGAAGCCCTCTTCGCCCAGAGCGGCATGCGCAGCGCGTCGCAGTCGCACGGTGCCGACGGCGGCGTCGACATCTGGCTGTATTCGCAACACAGCGACGAGCCCGTGATCGTGCAGTGCAAGCACTGGAAGAAGCGAGTCGTGGGCGTGAAGGAACTGCGCGAGTTCTATGGCGTGCTGAAGTCGCATGACCTCACGTACGGAACCTTCGCCACAAGTTCCACCTTCAGCAGCGACGCGCTGGCGTTTGCGAAGAGCAACCGGATCAATGCGCAGGACCGGGAGGGATTGCTGCGGCTGATCGCCGGGCGCTCGGCGGAACAGCAGCAGGCGCTGCTCGACACGGCCTATGAGGGCGAGTACTGGAAGCCGACGTGCGTGAAGTGCGGGGTGAAGATGGTGCTGCGGGAGGGCAAGGGCAGCGAGTGGTTTTGGGGGTGCAGCAACTTTGCGAAAACCAGGTGCCGCAGCATCTTGAAGGCCGCTCAGGTCGGGACTTCCGCGCAAATTTGAACCACTAACAGTGGAAGACGAATAAAGAATGACATCAGATTTTTGGACAGACCGGCGGTTCGGGGGCGTGCTCCGCGCAGGCGACTCGCGTCGCTATGGCGTCGACATCAAGAGTGATCGGAAAACTCTTATAGATGCGGCGATAAAACTTGGAGTCTCAGGCATAGCGTCTTTCGCTCCAATATATCGAACCTCAATTAAAGGCAGAGATTGCCATTCCATCAAAGACTATAGTCAAACTCTCGTTCTTCCACTAGTTGCGAAGCATTTGCACTATAAGCTCCGGAAGGAGCGGCCCACCCGAGACAGAATCGTAGTGAATGCGATAGAGTCCTTGACGGACGCATTGCCGATGTATGTAGTGCGGCGCGATATAAAGTCGTTCTACGAAACGGTTCCCACTGATCCGCTTATGGACCGGCTCCTATCGACAACCTATTTGCCGGGCACAGTGAGGCGACACATCGTCTCGTTCTTTAAAACATTCAGCGGAAGCACCGGAATCCCGCGCGGCACTCCGCTAAGCCCAGTTCTAGCAGAGTTTGCTTTAAATGATTTCGATAAGCAAGTTCGCCGACTTCCGGGCGTATACCGATATTTCAGATATGCTGACGACATACTAATTTTTTCGTATATCGAGCCGGAGGCACTTGCAAAAACGATCGAGCTGCTTCTCCCCAATGGAATGAAATTCAATGCTGAGAAGTCTTCTGAAATCGCCCTCTGCGCTAAAAAAGGCTCTGCGTCAACGAAAAGCTTTGAATATTTAGGCTACGAATATCGAATGTCCGATCTTGGCGGTGGCCCCCATCTTCGAACAGTGAATCTGGCAATATCTAAGAAGAAGATACAGAAAATCAAAACTAGAATTGTATTAACGCTTAAGTCTTTCGCGAGCAATGCTGATTTCCAACTTTGCAGGGATCGGATGAAATTTATCTCCGGCAACTATAGTGTTCAGCGGAAAGGAGCGAATTCAATAAAATCATCAAAAGAAGTAAAGTCCGGAATTTACTACAATTATAAGTTGTGCGGTGAATATAAGGAAGGCAGGAAAGGCGAGTACGACTGCGCAGAGCTCAAGCATATTGACGGATTTTTCCAGTCGCTGATCAAGATCCACACGCCATTCGGCTCGAAGTTGACCGCGGCCCAGCGCCAGGAGCTATCAAAGATTTCGTTCGCCAAGGGATTTACCCACAAATTCCACCACGACTTTGACGCCATGCGCATCGTCAGCATTAAATCGGTGTGGCGAAATGCCTAAGAAAATTGACAGAAAATTCTGGGTCTATCGGCCGCTGCTTACTGATACGCTGCCGTACGAAGTACCGATCGTTTTCAGCAACGACGCGTATTATCTTCGACTATGTCAACCCGCCGCTGCAGCGGATCAAGCGCCCATAGTTAAGAATATCTTGGAAAGATCGAAATCGACCCCGACCATCCCATATTCCTATCGAATAAAAAAAGACAGTACGAAGAAGACCTTGCTGGGACTCCCGCATCCCTTTGCTCAATTAGATATTTGCAATTTCTACGACCGCTACGAGTCGTCAATATTAACGGCTTGCGGAAGAAGCGATTTTTCGCTGCGGCACCCTGCAGGCATTGCTGCAGTATACGTCGAGGAGATGGAAGCGCCCGCCCATGCGCCGCTCAAAATTGGGCAGCCTCACATGGAGCCGGCGGCCGGCCAACCCGAACTGAGCCGAATTGTTTCCTACTTCACCTATCGCAAATTTTCACTACTAAGCAAATTCTATACCTCGCGTGAATTCATTGCATTGGAAAAGCAATTTAGACAACTCCGGCAAGTGGATGTGTCGAAATGCTTTTATAACATTTACACACACTCAATCAGTTGGGCCATGCGGAGCAAAAGTTTTGCGAAAGCAAACTTGAACACACCTTCGTTCGACACAATTTTTGACGGCCTAATGCAAAGAGCCAATCACAACGAAACGAACGGAATCATTGTCGGGCCTGAATTTTCGAGAGTGTTCGCAGAGATAATCATGCAAGCCATTGACTTAAAGCTTGAAGAAGCTCTAAGGCAGAATGGGGCTATCAATGGCGTCCACTATGCGATCCGACGTTACGTAGATGACTACTCTATATTTGCCCATTCGAATGATATTCTTGATCAAGTGGAAGTGGCACTCCGCGAGGGCCTGGAGGAGTTCAAGTTACATATAAACGAAGCTAAGGTTAAAACTTTGGCACGCCCGTTTGTGACAAATCTGACTCAGGCGCGAAGCGACCTGAATGTTCGTCTTCACAGAATCAGATCTGTGGCTGACAGTGCGGCCTTCGCTTCCAATGATTCGCTCACCATATTGCAACGTCATGAGTTCACATCGCTGTTAGCAGATCTAAGAGGTATCCTTAGTTCTCGCTCGACGGATGTCGCGGGCATAAGCGGTCAGATTCTTGGAGAGCTTAAAGTAATTCTTGCTAAGGCGCTTCGCGATGTCCCCGCGCTCGGTGCCTCAAGTCGAGAAAAATTGGACCTCGCAATTAATACTATTCTTGACATCGCGTTCTACATTGTTGCAATCGACCTGCGAGTAAGAACATCGTACAGCCTATGCCAATTGCTGATTCGAGTGAAAGAGAAAACCTCTAGTGCCGACGAGTCCATCGCCGACCACTGTGCTTGGAAAATTCAGAAGGAATTATCGTCGATTATCAAATCAACGATTAACCAAAGGCAGAGATCCGATACTTCAGATTGCATCGAATTGTACAATTTACTTATATGTGGTGCTCATCTGTATGGTGACGAGTTTGTGCGCAATCGAGATATCGCATTTGCCATAGGTCGTTTGGGCCAAGAAAAACTAACCTACTTTAAGTATGTATGTACTAAATACTGCATGCTCCGAGATAAGACATTTTTCGCCAAAGAACTAAACTCATTGAATGGAAAAGCAGAGACATTTATAGAAGACAAAGAGCGATTTATGACAGAAAGCGAGTGCTATCACTTGGCGTGCGACTATTGGAGCGCACCCGATATTTCAATGAGCGATAAGCTCAAGCTGTATAAAAAGCTATTCGGCGGTAACCCGTCCACAATCTCGTTCGAGAACGCCGTCAAATCGCTAGGATTTGTCGATTGGTCGGGTGTGTCAATCGAGCACGCGCTGAAGCGCAGGCAGCTTCGCCCCGTTTATTCTGTGTGATAATGTTTTCGGCCGCGCTGAGCGCGAAGAGATCACCGGCGAAGGGCGCACCTGTAGCCGGTTTACAACGCAGTCGCAAGAATGCGTTGGGCTGCGGAGAGTGACTTTGAAGCGCCGGAAGGTGCCGATTAGTGCTGGAAGCAGCACACACATGCCGAGCCTCAGCGTGGCCACCTCTCTATGGGCGGAAAGCAGCCGGAGTCGAACCGACCAGGAAGCGGCTGGCGCCCCCTACCGGGTTTGAAGCCCGGGCGCACCACCGGGTGCGTTTGCCTTCCGAATAGAAAACTCAATCCCCATGCCGCTTCGCGAGAAGGCCGGCGCCTGAGGCGCCGGCCGTTCAGGCTGTCCAAGCCTGCGCAGGCAGGCTTGGAGCCGCAGCCTTCACCCCCCTTCTGCGCGAAGGGGGCGCACCCAGCGGCCTGGCAGAGCCAGTTCCGCGGGTGCCCTGAGTTTGAATCGTGCCCCGATCGGCCGAGGCGGCGCGATTCTAGGGGGCGTGGCTCATGTCCTCGCTCTCGGGTCCCTCCGCGCCCCAGCGGGTATTCGGGCGCGGCAGGTGTGCGTCGCCGACGCGGCGGGTGTAGCCGACGCGGTCGAAGAACTCGAGGATCTGGATGGCGCGCTTGCGGCCGAGCTGCACGGCGTCGCGGAAGGCGCGGGCTTCGACGGCGCCTGGGGGAAGACGGGCGGTGCGCGGCGCGGCCTTGGGGGGCGGCTTCGACAGGCTCAGCCCGGACGGTGGGGGGTGGTCGGGGGCTGAAGCGGGTGTGGGAGCGGGCGTGGGTGTGGGCTCGGACGCTTCGCCTTGGGCCTGAGGCTCGGTGAGCGACGCCGCGCTGAGCGCGGCGAAGGTGGCGGCCAGTTCGGCGATGCGCTCTGCGGGGTAGAACAGGTCCTTCACCACTTGGTACAGGGCGCCCAGCCGGGCCTGCTTGCGCAGCAGCTCGCGCACGGTGTCTTCGCGCGTGCCGATGGCCTTGGCGAGGTCGCGCACCCAGGGCGGGTCGTTGCCGCCCGCGAGCAGCAGGGGCATGAGCTGCGCGGCCATGGCGCTTTCGTCGTCGCTCAGGCGGACGCTGTGGCCGGGCAGGTGCAGCCACTGGCCGCTGCGGGCGACGGTGCCTTCGGCCACCAGCTTGTCGAGCCACGACGACCAGCCGGGCAGCGCCGCACGGAAGGCCGACTGGGCCGGGAAGGCCATGCGCTGCAGGCGCGCGCTGTTGAGGCCGGGCTCGTCGGGCGCGCGGGCGTGGTGGCGCTCCAGCGCGCCGACGATCCGGGCCTGCACCTGCGCCCACACGGCGGGCGACAGCCACAGCAGGTCGGCATTGCCGCCCATGCCCGGGGCGCCCAGCGCCGAACCCGCGAGCGGGCCGGCCTGGCCGAGGGCAAAGGCGGGCGCGTCGGCACCGGCCCAGCCGGGGTCGGGCAGGCGGCCCAGCAGGCGCGTCAACAGACTGCGCGTGAGGCCGGCGGGCGCGACGGCGAGCAGCGGGCGCGCGTCGCCACCTGCGCCGCCGCCGGCGCCGACGAGGGCTTCCATCGCGTCGAGCCACTGCATGCGCTCGGCGCTGCGGCGGCGGCGCTCGGGCGCCTGCTGGTCGAGCACGACGCCGCCGCCCACGGTGCGCGTGCCCTGCGCGTTGCGCAGGATGAAGCGGTCGCCGGGCACGACGAAGACGGGCTGGTCGAAGACGAGCTGCACGCGGGCGCCGGCACGGGCGGCCGCGGCACCGGCGCCGTCTGCGGCCGCCGACACGGTGTCGGCTTCCAGCGGCACGGCATGGGCCAGGCGGTGCATGGCGCCCAGGTGCACGTGCAGCGGCGTCCAGGCGGCGATGGGCGGCGCACCGCCCAGCAGGCGCACGCGCACGTCGATGCGCTGGGTGGCCTGCAGCACGCGTGCGTCGGCGATCCAGTCGCCCCGCGCGATGTCGCTCTTGTCGACGCCGGCCAGGTTGAGGGCCACGCGCTGCCCGGCCGCGCCCTGCTCGGCCGCGCGGTTCTGCGCATGCAGGCTGCGCACGCGCACGGCGCGCGGGGGCGCGTGCCCGTCGCCCGAGCCGGCGCCGAAGTGCGCGATGGTGTCGCCGGCCAGCACGGCGCCGCCGAAGACGGTGCCGGTGACGACGGTGCCGTGGCCCGGGAGGGTGAAGACGCGGTCGACCGCGAGGCGGAAGAGGCCGTCCTTGCGGCGGGCGTGCTGGCGGCGGGCGATGGCGAAGAGGTGGGTGCGCAGCGCGGTGATGCCGGTGGGGTCGGCCGCGGCGGGCTGCCCCTCACCCCCGCCCTCTCCCTGGAGCGGCAAGGGCGTCGCGCCCGGAGGCACGGCGGTCTCGAAGATCGGCGCGCCGGCCAGGGGCGTGCCGGCGAGCAGCGCGGCGATGTCGGCCTTGACGGCGGCAATGCGGGCGGCGTCGACGCGGTCGCATTTCGTGAGGGCCACGGTGCCTTCGCCGATGCCGAAGAGCTCGACGATGGCGAGGTGCTCGCGCGTCTGCGGCATGACGCCGTCGTCGGCGGCCACGACCAGCAGCGCATGGTCGATGCCCGAGGCGCCGGCCGCCATGGTGTGGACGAAGCGTTCATGGCCGGGCACGTCGATGATGCCGAGCACCTGGGCCGGGTCGTCGCCGGGCATGGCGGCCGATGCGTCGCCCGGCCCGGCCGGCACCGGGGTGTAGGCGTAGCCCAGCTCGATGGAGATGCCGCGCGCCTTTTCTTCCTTCAGCCGGTCGGTGTCGACGCCGGTGAGGGCGCGCACCAGCGTGGTCTTGCCATGGTCGATGTGGCCGGCGGTGCCGAGGATCATGCGGCGCTCCGCGGGCGATGCATGGGGGCGGGTGTGCACAGGGGCGAGGTCGAAGGGGCGCGGCGCATGGCGGGATTGTGCGTGGGGCGGCGGCGATGGCCCGTGCATGCCGCCCCTGTAGGCAGGCGCCGCGAAGGGCTGTCGACGCCAGCGCGTGGTCAGCTTCGCCGAAGGTGGGGCCGCCTACCTTGGCGGCACACGGCCGCACCGGGCGGCCGGCATGGCATTCAAGGAGTCACACACATGGCATTGGCATTCGTCACACGTTCCGCAGCATCGAAGGGCTGGAAGCTGGCCGCGGCCGGCATGGCGCTGGGCGGCCTGCTGGCCTTCGCGCCGGCGGCGCAGGCCAAGGGCTGCATCAAGGGCGCCGCCGTGGGCGGCGTGGCCGGCCACGTGGCCGGCAAGCACGGCGTGCTGGGGGCAGCGGCCGGCTGCGCGATCGGGCACCACGAGGCGGCGAAGAAGGAGAAGGCGCAGCAGCAGCAGGCGGCGCCGGCAGCGGCAGCGCCCGCTGCGGGTGGCGAGGCGGGCAAATAGTTTTTCTCTGCACGCGTGGGCGGCACTGCAGTGCTGACCGCCCCAACCGCCGTGAGCGCCTAAACGGAAGCCAGACGCTCGACCGTGTCCGGGTAACGCTGGACCAATCGAATGAGCAACGCGGCTTGAGCGTTGGGCCGGGCCCTGCCCTGCTCCCAGTTCTCCAGCGTGCGAGGGTTGGTGCGCAGGTAGCGTGCGAACACGGGGCGCGACAGATGGAGCCGCTCCCGCAGTGCGACCAGTTCCTCGGCCGCCACCTCGGGCGCAGGCTTGGATTCGACTTCGTGGGTTCGCAGGGTGCGCTTGCCGGCGCGCGCTTCCGCCAAGGCGTCGAAACCTTCGGCGATCTCCGCAAACAGATTGCGCTTCGTCATCGTCTGGACTCCAGTTCGGACTTCAACATGGCCTTGAGCAGCTTGCGCTCGTCGCGGCTCAGATCGGCAGCCTCGTCCTTGTCGTAAAGGGTGAACAACCAGAACTGTCCGCCACCATCCCACCAGTAGTAAATCACCCGCAAGCCGCCACGCTTGCCTTTTCCGCGCCGCGCATCGGCATGGCGCAACTTGCGCAGGCCGCCGGCGTCCGGGATGAGGTCGCCGGCTTCCGGGGCTTTCATCAATGCGGCCTGCAAGCCCCGAAAGCCCTCGTCGTCGAGGTAGTCGGCTCGGTACCGCTCGAAGGGAGGGAGTTCGACGAAGACGGCTTTCACGGCGAAATTATACGCAAGTTGCGTATATTCATGCCCCTTCGCGATGGCCAGCGAGGCTTGCCCGCAGCGCCGGCAGCTGATCGCCGAACGCCGCCTCGTCGCCCGCCTCGAGGCAGCGCAGGTCCAGCCACAGCGACTGGTCGGCGATGCGGCCGATCACGGGCCGCGGCAGGCCGCGCAGCGCGGCTTCGAGCCGGGCGAGCTGGCGGCCGGCGCGCTTCGCCTCGCGCGGCGTGAGGCGCAGGCCGGCGCTGGGCAGGGTGTCGACGGGCAGCGCGCCGCTGCCGATCTGGCTGGCCATGGGCGCGGCCACGACGTCGAAGTCGGGCGCCACGGCCTGTTGCACCGCTGGCAGCAGGCGCTCGGCCTGGGCCTGCATCTGCGCGCGTGTGCGGGTGAACAGGCGCAGCGTGGTGAGGCGCTCGGCCAGGTGCTCGGGCGCGAGGTACAGGCGCAGCACGGGTTCGAGCGCGGCCAGCGTGAGCTTGCCCACGCGAAGCGCGCGCTTGAGCGGGTTCTTCTTGATCTTCGCGATCAGGTCCTTGCGGCCGACGATGAGGCCGGCCTGCGGGCCGCCCAGCAGCTTGTCGCCGCTGAAGGTGACGAGGTTGGCACCGGCGGCGATGGTGTCGCGCACGGTGGGTTCCTTGGGCAGGCCCCACTGCGCCATGTCGACCAGCGTGCCGCTGCCCAGGTCGACGGCCAGCGGCAGGCCGCGCGCGTGGGCGATGGCAGCCACCTCGGCCTCGGGCACGCTCTTGGTGAAGCCGGTGACGGCGTAGTTGCTGGCGTGCACCTTCATCAGCATGGCGGTGCGCTCGGTGATGGCCTCGGCGTAGTCCTTGGCGTGGGTGCGGTTGGTGGTGCCGACCTCGACCAGGCGCGCGCCGGCGCGCGCCATGATGTCGGGGATGCGGAAGGCGCCGCCGATCTCGACCAGCTCGCCGCGCGAGACGATGACGTCCTTGCGCGAGGCGAGCGCGCTCAGCGTGAGCAGCACGGCGGCGGCGTTGTTGTTGACGACCGTGGCGGCCTCGGCGCCGGTGAGTTCGCACAGCACTTCGTCCACGATGTCGTCGCGGTCGCCGCGGCCGCCGGTCGCCAGGTCGAACTCCAGGTTGGCCGGCGCGGTGAGCGCGCGCAACACCGACTGCACGGCTTCATCTGGAAGCAGCGCGCGGCCCAGGTTGGTGTGCAGCACCGTGCCCGTGAGGTTGAACACGGCCTTCAGGCGCGGCGCGAAGCGGGCCGCCAGGCGACGCTCGCAGGCGGTGGCGAGCGCATCGTCGGCAATCGCCTCGGCACTCAACTGGCCCGCCAGGGCCTGCGGGCGCAGGACGTCGAACTCGGCGCGCAGCGCGGTGGCGACGGCACTGTGCCCGTAGCGATCGGCCAGCGCCTGCATGGCGGGCGTGGCGAGGGTGCGGTCGACGGAGGGGAGGCGGAGGGTCATCGGAACTCGGACCTCCACACGCGAAGGACGCAAAGGCTGCGCGAAGAACGCGAAAGAAACATCAGAAAACTTTCATCTTTCCCTTTTGCGACTTTCGCGAAATCTTCGCGACCTTCGCGTACGGAGGTCCGTCCTCAGACCGCCAACGGCTTCTCGATCGCCAGCAGCGGGTTGCTGCTCGCGCGCGAGAACTCGGTGTCGCCCATCAGCAGGTCGAGCGTGAGGCTGGCCAGGTCGTCGGCCAGGGGCTCGGCGAAGGGGCTTTTCTCCTGGTTCACGAGCTTGCGGTAGGTGTGGCACACGCTGCACGTCTCGGCGAGCACGACCTGGTCCTTGGCCTTGGCGGTGATGCCCTCGCCTTCGAGGCCCTGGTAGCGCACGCCCTCGGTCGATTCGCAGTGGCTGCACTTGACGCGCACCATGTGCCATTCGGTTTCGCACACGCCGCAGTGCAGATAGCGGTGGCCGCCGGCCTCGCCGCCGATGCGCAGCACGCTGGCGACCGGGGCGCTGCCGCACACGGGGCAGATGGTGGCGGGCTCGGCGTAGGGCACGGTGCGCTCGTCGACGACGGCGGCGCGGGCCGAGAAGGCGACCTGCAAGGCGGCCATGACGAAGGGCGCGGCGGCGATGTCCTCGCGGCCCAGGTTGTCGGCCAGGGCCTGGCGGGCCAGGGCGTCGAGCGCGTCGTCGTCGGTGGCGGCCAGGCGGTCGAGCACGGGGTGCAGCGGGGCGGGCGTGGTGGCATCGGCGCGCACGTCGGCGACCAGCGCGCGCAGCACGTCACGCCAGGCCGGCTCGAGCGCGTCGGACGCGGGCAGCAGCGGCATGCCGTTGGCATTCGCGCGCTGCACGATCTCGTCGGCCACGGGCTCGGCCGCGGGCGCCTTCGCCGCGAGGCGCTGCTGGGCGTCGACGATGCGGGCGGCAAAGTTCAGGTAGTCGGCGATGGGGTTGCCGTCGGCCAACTGGCGCAGGCGCGCGGCCCGTTCCTGGAACAGCGCGGCCGGCTGCGGCAGCCGCACGCGCGGAAAGCTCACCTTGTCGAGGGCTTCGATTTCACCGGGTTGGAGGATGCGTTGCACGGGGGTCGGCCGAAAGAAGAAACAGAAAAAAAGAAGCGCCGGACGGGCCGGCGCTTCGCGGTGCAGTCGACGCGGCAAGTCTATGCCAGCGCCTCGTCGGAACGCATCGGGAGGTGCGTCAGGCCACCGGCGCGTCGGGGTCTCGGCGTTCGGCGGCGCGGCGTGCCAGCGCCTGTTCGCGGTCGACCACTTCCTCGTACCAGGCCGTGTGGTGCTTGCGCGCCCAGGCGTAGCTCACGGTGCCCTGCGTCATGGCCTTGATGGAGCCCTTGACCCAGATCGCCGCGTAGATGTGGACGATGATGGAGCAGATGATGACGAAGCCGAAGAAGGCGTGCAGCAACGAGGCCAGCCGGATGATGCCGATGGGGAACAGGTGGCTGAAGTACGCGCGCCACATCACCAGCCCGGTGAGCAGCAGGCACACCATGCTGACCAGCAGCACCCAGAACAGCAGCTTCTGGCCCGCGTTGTAGCGGCCCACCTTGGGCAGGCGCTCCTCGCGGTTGTTGAGCACGTCGCCCATCTGCTTCATCCACTGCCGGTCGTTGGCATGAAGGAAGTTGTGGTGCCAGAAGCGGATCACCAGGACCATGAAGGACAGGAACATCACCACCCCGATGAAGGGGTGCAGGATGCGCGTCCACGGCCCGCCGCCGAAGAGCGCCGTGAGCCAGAACATGGCCGGATGGAACAGCGCCAGGCCCGACAGCGCCAGCAGCACGAAGCAGATCGCGGTGAGCCAGTGGTTGCTGCGGTCGTTGGGCGTGTAGCGCTCGATGGCCGGGCGGCCCTGGTTGTCGACGACGAAGTCGTCCCGCACGGGGCGGTCAGCCTTGCTGCTCATGGCGCACCTCCTTCTGATGGCCCGTGGCGTCCACGCCGGCATCGTCGCGGCGCGCGAGGGCATGGGCCTCGGCGTCGATGTCTTCCTCTTCCGTCACCTCGTTGGGGCCGGTGCGCGTGTAGTGGAAGAAGCCGGCCAGCGCGGTGAGCGCGATGCCCGCGAGTGCCAGCGGCTTGGTGACGCCCTTCCAGAGGCTGACCATCGGGCTGATGGTGGGCTCGGCGGGCAGGCCGTGGTACAGGCCCGGCTTGTCGGCATGGTGCAGCACGTACATGACGTGCGTGCCGCCCACGCCGGCCGGGTCGTACAGGCCGGCCTGCTTGTAGCCGCGCTCCTTCAGGTCCTCGATGCGTTCCTCGGCCTGGTCCTTCATCGCCTTCTTGGTGCCGAACATGATGGCGCCGGTGGGGCAGGTCTTGACGCAGGCCGGCTCCTGGCCGACCGCGACGCGGTCGGAGCACAGGGTGCACTTGTAGGCCTTCTTGTCCTTCTTTGAGATGCGCGGCACGTTGAAGGGGCAGCCGGTGACGCAGTAGCCGCAGCCGATGCACGCCTCTTCATGGAAGTCGACGATGCCGTTGGCGTACTGGACGATGGCGCCCGGCGAGGGGCAGGCCTTGAGGCAGCCCGGGTCCTCGCAGTGCATGCAGCCGTCCTTGCGGATCAGCCACTCGAGGTTGCCCGATTCCTCGTTCTCGTACTCGGTGAACCGCATGACGGTCCAGGAGTTCTCGGTGAGGTCCATCGGGTTGTCGTAGACGCCGGCGGTGACGCCGACGTCGTCGCGCAGGTCGTTCCATTCCATGCACGCCGTCTGGCAGGCCTTGCAGCCGATGCACTTGGAGACGTCGATGAGCTTGGCGACCTCGCCCGCGTAGGCCTCGCGCTGGCTGGGCGCGGGCGTGGTGGTGGCGGAGCGGCGCTTG
Source organism: Xenophilus aerolatus (assembly GCA_030418545.1). GTDB lineage: Bacteria > Pseudomonadota > Gammaproteobacteria > Burkholderiales > Burkholderiaceae_C > Xenophilus. The sequence continues at coordinate 69,373 of QAIB01000013.1, forward strand.
ATGTCGAGGGATTGCATGGACATGGCGCTACACCTTCTCCACTTTCACAAGGAAGGTCTTGAACTCGGGCGTGTTGGTGTTGCCGTCGCCCACGAAGGGCGTGAGCGTGTTGGCCAGGAAGCCCGGCTTGGTCAGGCCCTTGAAGCCCCAGTGGATGGGGATGCCCACGTGGTGCACGGTCTTGCCCTCGATGGTCATGGGCTTGATCCGCTTGGTGACCAGGGCCACCGCCTTGATGTAGCCGCGCTTGGAGCTGACCTTCACCATGGTGCCGTTGGCGATGCCCAGGCTCTGCGCCAGCGCCTCGCCGATCTCGACGAACTGCTCGGGCTGCGTGATCGCATTGAGCAGCGCGTGCTTGGTCCAGTAGTGGAAGTGCTCCGTCAGGCGGTAGGTGGTGCCCACGTGCGGGAACTCGTCGGCCTTGCCGAAGGTGTCCCACACCGACTTGAACACGCGCGCCGCGGGCGAGCTGGTCGCCTTGGCGTTCTTGGGGTACATGGGGTTGTAGCCCAGGGGCGTGTCGAACGGTTCGTAGTGGGTCGGGAACGGCCCTTCGTTCAGCCCCTTGCGGGAGAAGAAGCGGGCCACGCCTTCGGGGTTCATGATGAACGGGCCGGCGCCGGTCTCGGGCGCCAGGGTGGCGCCGAAGTCGGGCACGTCGGCCCCGCCCCAGGCGCTGCCGTTCCACTTGACCAGCTGGCGCTTCGGGTTCCAGGGGTTGCCCGCCGGATCGCACGAGGCCCGGTTATAGAGCACGCGCCGGTTGGCCGGCCAGGCCCAGGCCCAGTTGATCGTGTTGCCGATGCCGGTGGGGTCGGAGTTGTCGCGCCGGCCCATCTGGTTGCCGGCCTGCGTCCAGGCGCCCGCGAAGATCCAGCAGCCGCACAGGGTGCTGCCGTCGTCCTTGAGTTCGCCGAAGCCGGCGAGCTGCTCGCCGGCCTTGCGCGTGACCTTGGTCGGGTCGGTCGGGTCCTTCAGGTCGACCAGCGCGCGGCCGTTGTATTCCTTGGCGACCTCGGCCGGCGTGGGCTCGGCCGCGTGCGCGTAGGGCCACCAGAGCTTCTGGATCGGGTCGCCGAACCGGCCGCCCTGCTTGTTGTAGAGCTCCTTCAGGCGAAGGTGCAGGCCCGACATGATGCGGATGTCGGTCCAGGCCTCGCCCGGAGGCTCGGCAGCCTTCCAGTGCCACTGCAGCACGCGCGAGGAGCTGACGACGGCGCCCTCTTCCTCGGCGAAGCAGGTGGTGGGCAGGCGGAAGACCTCGGTCTGGATCTTGGAAGAGTCAACGTCGTTGTGCTCGCCGTAGTTCTTCCAGAACTCCGAGGTCTCGGTGGCCAGCGGGTCCATGACGACCAGGAACTTGAGCTTGGACAGCCCGTCGCGCACGCGCGACTTGTTCGACAGCGCGGCCAGCGGGTTGAAGCCCTGTGCGAGGTAGCCGTTGACCTTGCCCTCGTTCATGAGCTCGAAGATCTGGAGCATGTCGTACTCCTTGTCGAGCTTGGGCAGCCAGTCGTAGGCCCAGTTGTTCTCGGCCGTGGCGGCCGGGCCGTACCAGGCCTTCATGAGGCTGACGTGGAACTTGGGGTAGTTCTGCCAGTAGCTCATCTGGTTGGCGCGCAGGGGCTTCTGCGTGCGGGCCGTGATGTAGGCCTGGTAGTCCTGCTCGGCCTCGCGCGGCAGCGTGAGGTAGCCCGGCAGGCTGGCCGACAGCAGCCCCAGGTCGGTGAGGCCCTGGATGTTCGAGTGGCCGCGCAGCGCGTTCATGCCGCCGCCCGCCACGCCGATGTTGCCGCACAGCAGCTGCACCATGGCCGCGCAGCGCAGGATCTGCGCGCCGATGGAGTGCTGCGTCCAGCCCAGCGCGTACATGATGGTCGCGGCCCGGCCGGCGACGGCCGTGGACGCGAACTTCTCGCACACGTGCAGAAACTTGGCCTTGGGCGTGCCGCAGGCGCTCTCGACCTTCTCGGGCGTGTAGCTGGCGTAGTGCTTCTTGAGCAGCTGGAAGACGCAGCGCGGGTCCTGCAGGGTGGGGTCGGTCTTGACGAAGCCGTCCTCGCCCAGCTGGTAGTCCCAGCTGGTCTTGTCGTAGAGGCGCTTTTCCTCGTTGTAGCCGGAGAAATAGCCCTCGTCGAAGTTGAAGTCCTCACGCACGAGGAAGGTGAAGTCGGTGTACGCCTTCACGTAGTCGTGGTGGATCTTGTCGTTGGTCAGCAGGTAATTGATGATCCCGCCGAGGAAGACGATGTCGCTCCCCGAGCGGATCGGCGCATAGAAGTCGGCCACCGACGCCGAGCGGTTGAAGCGCGGGTCGACCACCATGAAGTGCGCCTTGTTGTGCGCCTTCGCCTCCGTCACCCACTTGAATCCGCAGGGGTGCGCCTCGGCGGCATTGCCGCCCATGATCAGAATCACATCCGCGTTCTTGATGTCGACCCAATGGTTCGTCATCGCTCCACGGCCAAACGTCGGGGCAAGACCTGCCACCGTCGGGCCGTGTCAGACACGTGCTTGATTGTCGAAAGGAAGAAGGCCCCAGCTGCGGGCGACCTTGTGGGTGATGTAGCCGGCTTCGTTGCTGGAGGCCGAGGCGGCCAGCATGCCGGTGGAGGTCCAGCGGTTGACGCGCTTGCCGTCGGCCGTGGTCTCGATGAAGTTCGCGTCGCGGTCGGCCTTCATGAGCTTGGCGATGCGGTCCAGGGCCTCGCCCCAGGACATGCGCTTCCACTCGTTGGAGCCGGGTGCGCGGTACTCGGGGTACAGCAGCCGGTTCGGGCTGTTCACGATGTCGAGGAGGCTGGCGCCCTTGGGGCACAGCGTGCCGCGGTTGACCGGGTGGTCGGGGTCGCCCTCGACGTGGATCACCGAGGCCTTGGCGTTCTTGGCGCCGTCGCCCAGCGAGTACATGAGGATGCCGCAACCCACCGAACAGTAGGTGCAGGTCTGGCGTGTCACGGTGGTGGCTGCGAGCTTGTACTGACGCACTTCGGCCAGCGCGGTTGCCGGCGAGAAGCCCATCAGTGCCAGACTCGAGCCCGCCAGGGTGGAGCCAGTCACTTTCATGAACTGGCGGCGGGAGAGTTGCATCGTGGTGCCCTTACTCTTTGTTTCGTTCCTGAAGCGAGGCCATTCTAGGGAGCGAGGGCACGAGCGCAAGGCGGTTATGCCTGAGGACGGACCTGGGGCTTTCGCGGGGCGCGGGGCAGGCGCCGCGCCCATGAAGCAGCGGCGCGCGGTCGCCTGCGCTCACCTCAGTTGGCTTCGGTGCCCCGATCGGGCGAGGAGCCGCTGCGCACCACGTACTGGTGGTCGTCGAGCACGGCGGTGAAGACCATGGGCGAATTGGGCGGCTGGACCCAGCGCCACTCCCATTCGGTCTCGCGCTTCAGCGCATAGGGCGTGACCCTGGCCGGCTTGCCCAGCAGCTTGCGCAGCTCTTCCATGGGCATGCCGGGCCGCACCCTGGCGAAGTTCTCGGGCGTGAGCACCTGGCGCAGCGCACTCATCCTGCCGTCCGCGCCGATGGTGATCATGTAGTTTTTTTGGCCCTGGGGCTGGCGGTTGTATTCCAGCACCCGCCCGCCCGGTGCGTCCCAGATGTTCTCGGGTTCGCCGAACTGGGCGCGCACGTCGGCTTCGGTCGACACGCCTTCCTCCAGCTTGTCGATGCGCTGCGGGTCGCAGGCGGCCAGTGCCAGGACCATCGCCAGACCCGCAAGCAGGCCCAGCGGGCGCCCGATGCTGCGTCGTGTTCTCATGCCAATCACTCCCCGATCGTTAAAATCCGCGCCACTTCAGGTTCCAGTCTATGTCGATCTTCGCCCGCCCCCACTACACCTCCGACGCCACCCAGTTCATCGAGCAGATGCGCCGCCAGAAGCCCGACCTGGAAGCCGAGCAGCGCGCCGGCCGCGCCCTGCTGTGGGACAAGGCGATCGACCGCGACGCGCAGGCCGAGATCGACGCCGGCACGGTGTCGCAGCAGCCCTACGTCTACCAGACCAAGGGCTGAACCCGCCTTTTCCAAGCCGAATCGGCCTGGAACGCCCGCCCCGCCTGCGCGGGGCGCTATTTTTTTCATAGCATCCACCGCCCATGAACGGCCCCGAGGCGCATCCTGCGCACGACGATGACGAGGACGGCGCCACCGTGGTGACGCCGATGCCCGAGGTCGTCGACCAGGTGGCGCTGGCGCGGCTGTACGGCGAGCCGCTGTTCTCGCTGCCCAACGACCTCTACATCCCGCCCGATGCGCTGGAGGTCTTTCTCGAGGCCTTCGAGGGACCGCTGGACCTGCTGCTCTACCTGATCCGCAAGCAGAACTTCAACATCCTCGACATCCCGATGGCGGGACTCACGCGCCAGTACCTGGCCTACGTCGAGGAGATCCGCACGCGCAATCTCGAACTGGCGGCCGAGTACCTGCTGATGGCGGCCATGCTCATCGAGATCAAGTCGCGCATGCTGCTGCCGCCCAAGAAGACGGCCGAGGGCGAAGAGGCGGAGGACCCGCGGGCCGAGCTGGTGCGCCGCCTGCTGGAGTACGAGCAGGCCAAGATGCAGGCCGCCGCGCTCTCGGCGATGCCCACCTACGGCCGCGACTTCTGGAAGGCACAGGTCTACATCGAGCAGTCGCTCAAGCCGCGCTTCCCAGAGGTCACGGTGGTCGACCTGCGCGAGGCCTGGGCCGACATCCTCAAGCGGGCCAAGCTCGTGCAGCACCACAAGATCTCGCGCGAGGAGCTGTCGGTGCGCGAGCACATGAGCATCGTGCTGCGCACGCTGCAGGGCCGCCGCTTCGTCGAGTTCGAGGAACTGTTCGACCCCTCGCGCGGCGCGCCGGTGATGGTCGTCACCTTCATCGCCATGCTCGAACTCGCCAAGGAAACCCTGGTCGAGATCACCCAGGCCGAGGCCTTCGCGCCGATCTACGTGCGCCTCGCTTACACGGCCGCGTAGTCCGCCACTGGAGCTTCAGCAACCCGCCGCGGAACCGGCTTTGCCGGGCCGCAGGCGGGGCCCCTCCTCGGGAGGTGGCGAATGACACGCAGCGAAGCGAAGTGCAAAGCCGGGAGGCTTCAGTTCGTGGCGAAGCAGTACATGAGGCCGGCGCTGCCGCTCATCTTGAGCTGATCGAGGCTGCAGCCGCGCGTGCCGTGGGATGAATTCCAGGAGGCGTTCGCCACCGGGTCGGGGTTGGTGCCCTTGTGGTCGTGGTGGCCGACGATGGCCGAACCGCCCTCGCTGCGCGTCCAGTTGCCGCAGGTCGTGTCCTTGCCGGGCTCCGGCACGGCGACGGTGCCGTCGGGACGCGAGCCGGTGAGGATGTCGTGGCGGTTGACCGGGTCGCCGAAGCCGGACACGACCTCGCCCTTCTCGGTGAGGGACGTCTCCTTGCCGACCTTGGCGTTGGCGCTGTGCAGGTCCGCGACGCTGGTGGCGACGACCACCCCCTTCGCATTGGCCCATGGGCCGCTGCCGATGCGGTCGCGCGCGTTGACGGCCGGCTGGCCGTTCATCGCCGCGGTGCTCAGGTAGGCGCGCCAGGTCTTGTTGCCCGCACCGGCGCTGGCGGCCAGCGACTGGCAGAAGCGGTCGGCGCCGGCGAGGCCACCGAGGTCACCGCCCTTGCCGGGGTTCGTGCTGGTGATGAAGAACCCCATCGGGTTGCCGCCCGGGCTGGACGATCGCATGGCGCCGCAGCCGGCGACGAGGGCGAGCGCCGCCACGGCGGCGCCCAGCGGCAGAACGAAGGGACGGGGCATGTCGACTCCTGATGCAGTGATTGGAGCCGGCGAGGCTACGCCTGCCATGCGCACCCGGAATCAGCGGCAACCCGCAGGCGCCGCAGGCCGATCAGCCGTGCTCGGCGCCCGGCTCGCGCTCCATGAGTGCACGTACCGCATCGGCCGGCGCCAGACGGCCGTCGAGCAGCGCCACCACGCCCTCGGCGATCGGCATGTCGACGCCCAGGTGCCGCGCGCGCTGCACCACGGTGCGCGCGCAGTACACGCCTTCGGCCACGTGGCCCAGCGAGTCGACCGCCTGCGCCAGCGTGCGGCCCTCGGCCAGCAGCAGGCCCACGCGCCGGTTGCGCGAGAGGTCGCCGGTGGCGGTGAGCACCAGGTCGCCCAGGCCCGACAGGCCCATGAAGGTCTCGGGCCGGGCACCCAGGGCGACGCCAAAGCGGGTCATCTCGGCCAGGCCGCGCGTGATGAGCGCCGCACGGGCGTTCAGGCCCAGCGCCAGGCCGTCGGCCAGGCCGGTGGCGATGGCCAGCACGTTCTTCACCGCGCCGCCGACTTCGACGCCCACCAGGTCGTCGTTGGCGTAGACGCGCAGCGTGGGCCCGTGGAAGGCCGCGACCAGCATGTCGCGCACGCCGGCGTGCGTGCTGGCCGCGACCAGCGCCGTCGGCTGCCCGCGTGCCACTTCCTGGGCGAAGCTGGGACCGCTCAGGACGCCGGCCTGCAGCTGGGGCGCGACCTGCATCTGGATCTCGTGGGCCAGCAGGCCGGGGCCGTCGCCGGCGGAGGTCTCGACGCCCTTGCAAAGCCAGGCGACCGGCGCCTGCGCGGATTGCAGCAGGGCGAGATGTTCGCGCAGCGCCGCCATGGGCGTCGCGACGATGACGAGGTCGGCGCCAGCGCAGGCAGCGCGCGGATCGCCCGCATGCACGGCAAGCGCCGACGGGAAGGGAATGCCGGACAGGTAGCGCGCATTGCTGCGCGCCTGCGCCATCGCGGCCGCCTGCAGCGCATCACGCGCCCACAAGGTCACGCTGCGGCCGCCGGCCGGGTGGCCGGCCGCGCTGATGGCCAGCGCCGTGCCCCAGGCGCCGGCGCCGAGCACGCAGATGCGCATCGGCGTGCGTCGCCGGCTTATTGGGCGTTGGCGGGGATGCCTTCGCCGGCGGCCTGGGCCTGCTGCTGCTCGTACATGGCCTGGAAGTTGATCTCGGCCAGATGCACGGGCGGGAAGCCGCCGCGCTGGATCACGTCGGCGACGTTGCCGCGCAGATAGGGGTACACGATCTGCGGGCAGGCGATGCCCAGGATCGGGCCCATCTGGTCTTCGGGCAGGTTGCGGATCTCGAAGATGCCGGCCTGCTTGGCCTCGACCAGGAAGACGGTGCGGTCGTCGATCTTGGTCTGCACGGTGGCCGACACGGTGATCTCGAAGATGCCTTCGGTCACGTTCTGCGCTTCGACGCCCAGCTGGATGTCGACCGTGGGCTGCTGCTGCTCGAGCAGGATGGCCGGCGAATTGGGCTGCTCCAGCGACAGGTCCTTGAGGTAGACGCGCTGGATCTGGAAGACGGGTTCTGCGGCTTGTTGGTCGGCCATGGCTTTGCTTTCAGGTCAAAACAACGCCCGCGAGGGAGGATTCCCACGGCGGGCGTGCGAGAGGTCGGGGATTATCGCCTGCCCGCCGCGCCGCTACGGGGCGACGGGAGGGCAAGGCGGCGCGGCTCAGGCGCCCTGCAGCAACGGCACCAGGCCGCCGCGGCTGTCGAGCGCGATCAGGTCGTCGCAGCCGCCGACGTGGGTGTCGCCGACGAAGATCTGCGGCACGGTGCGGCGCTGGGTGATCTCCATCATGCGGGCGCGTTCCTCGGGGTTGGTGTCGATGCGGATCTCCTCGATCTGCTCGACGCCCTTGGCCTTGAGGATCTGCTTGGCGCGGATGCAGTAGGGGCAGACCGCGGTGGTGTACATCTTGACGGGTTGCATGGGGCTCCTTGGAGGCCGCGACGCACGAATGGAGGGACGCGTCAGGCCTTCTCGACAGGCAGGTTAGCGTCTTTCCAGGCTTTCAGCCCGCCGCTCACCGCTTGGGCCTGCTCATAGCCGAGTTTCTTGGCCGTGGCCACGGCGCGTTGGGCACGGCTGCCGCTGGCGCAGATCAGCAGCAGCGGCACGGTCTTGTTCTTGACGGCGCCGGGCAGCTTGGCCTCCAGCTGGTCCAGCGGCACGTTGCGGGCACCCACCGGGTGGCCGGCCGCGAATTCCTCGGGCTCGCGCACGTCGACCAGCACGCCGCGTTCGCGGTTGATGATGTGGACCGCGCCCTGGACCGTGAGCGAGCCCTGCCCGGCGCCGCGCAGCCTGGGCCAGGCGAGCATGCCGCCGGAACTGAGGGCGATGAGGATCAGGAGCCAGTTGTCGACAAAGAATTTCACAGGGCGTTCCGGGTGGGCAAACCCGGGATTTTAGAATCAGCGCTTTCCCACCGAATACATCCAAAAGGCCTCCATGCACAAACTGGTGCTGATCCGTCATGGCGAATCGACCTGGAATCTCGAGAACCGCTTCACCGGCTGGACCGACGTCGACCTGACCGAGACCGGCGTGGAGCAGGCCAAGCAGGCCGGGCGCCTGCTCAAGGCCGAGGGCTACGATTTCGACGTCGCCTACACCAGCGTGCTCAAGCGCGCCACGCGCACCCTGTGGCACACCCTCGACGAGTTGGACCGCACCTGGCTGCCGGTCATCCATTCGTGGCGCCTCAACGAGCGCCACTACGGTGCGCTGCAGGGCCTGAACAAGGCCGACATGGCCAAGCAATACGGCGACGAGCAGGTGCTGATCTGGCGCCGCAGCTACGACACCCCGCCGCCGGCGCTCGAGCCCACCGACCCGCGCTCCGAGCGCAGCGACGTGCGCTACGCCAAGCTGTCGCCGGAGCAGATCCCTCTCACGGAATGCCTGAAGGACACCGTGGCGCGGGTGCTGCCCTTCTGGAACGAATCGATGGCCCCGGCCATCCGCGCCGGCCGGCGGATCGTGGTGGCGGCGCACGGCAATTCGATCCGGGCGCTGGTCAAGTACCTGGACGGCATCTCGGACAGCGACATCGTCGGCCTGAACATCCCGAACGGCATCCCGCTGGTCTACGAGCTCGACGACGACCTCAAGCCGCTGCGCCACTACTACCTCGGCGATGCCGAGGCCGCGGCCAAGGCGGCGGCGGCCGTGGCCTCGCAGGGCAAAGCCTGACGCGGCTCAACGGTCACGGAACCGCGGCGAGGAAATTGCTTCCAAGCTGTGTATATTGAATCGATCCGGTTCGCCGAAGGGAATTCCATGGGCCAGAAACTCAAGATCACCGGCTGGGTGAGCGCAGGCGTCGTTGCCGGCGTGCTGACGACCGTCTCGCTGCAGACGGTGGCGCGGGGCGCGATGGCGCCCCTGCCGCTGGAAGAGCTGCAGCAGCTCGCCGCCGTGTTCGGCATGGTCAAGAGCGACTACGTCGAGCCGGTCGACGACAAGAAGCTGATCTCCGACGCCATCTCGGGCATGGTGTCCGGGCTGGACCCGCACTCGCAGTACTTCGACAAGAAGTCCTTCAAGGAATTCCGCGAGGGCACTTCGGGCCGCTTCGTGGGCGTGGGCATCGAGATCTCGCAGGAGGACGGCCTGGTCAAGATCGTCTCGCCGATCGAGGGCTCGCCCGCCTTCCGCGCCGGCCTCAAGCCCAACGACCTGATCACCAAGATCGACGACACGGCCGTCAAGGGCCTCTCGCTGAACGACGCCGTCAAGCGCATGCGCGGCGAGGCCGGCACCAAGGTGCTGCTGACCATCTTCCGCAAGGACGAGAGCCGCACCTTCCCCGTGACCATCACGCGCGAGGAGATCCGCACGCAGTCGGTCCGCGGCAAGGTGATCGAGCCGGGCTACGCCTGGATCCGCCTGTCGCAGTTCCAGGAGCGCACCGTTGACGACTTCGTGAAGAAGGTCGACGAGATCTACAAGCAGGACCCCAACCTCAAGGGCCTGGTGCTCGACCTGCGCAACGACCCGGGCGGCCTGCTCGACGCGGCGGTGGCCGTGTCGGCCGCCTTCCTGCCGGCCAATTCGACGGTGGTGACGACCGACGGCCAGCTCGCCGAGAGCAAGCAGGTCTACAAGGCCATCCCCGAGGACTACCAGCGCCGCTCCGGTTCCGACCCGCTGCGCAGCCTGCCGGCGGCGCTCAAGACCGTGCCGTTGATCGTGCTGGTGAACGAAGGCTCGGCCTCGGCCAGCGAGATCGTGGCCGGCGCGCTGCAGGACCACAAGCGCGCGACCATCATGGGCAGCCAGACCTTCGGCAAGGGCTCGGTGCAGACGGTGCGCCCGCTCGGCCCCGACACCGGCCTGAAGATCACCACCGCGCGCTACTACACGCCCAGCGGCACCTCGATCCAGGCGCGCGGCATCGTGCCGAACGTGCTGGTCGACGAGAGCGCCGAGGGCAGCCCCTACGCGGCCCTGCGCATGCGCGAGGCCGACCTGGAGAAGCACCTGTCCAGCGGCCAGGGCCCCGAGGTGAAGGACCCGGAGCGCGAGAAGGCTCGCGACGAGGCCCGCAAGCGCCTAGAGGAAGAGGCCAAGAAGCCGCCGCAGGACCGCAAGACGCCCGAGTTCGGGACCGACAAGGACTTCCCGCTCGTGCAGGCGATCAACCAGCTCAAGGGCCAGCCCGTGGTGGTCAGCAAGACGCAGGTGATCGTCGAGAACAAGGACGAGAAAAAGGACAACTGAGCGCAGTCCGCGCTCCCCGCTGCATCGGCCTCCCTCGCGGAGGCCGATCTCTTTGGGGGGCTCTGCGATCATCGGCCGCCATGGAAGACGACGACCTGCTGCGCTACTCGCGCCACATCCTGCTGGAGGAGTTCGGCATCGACGGCCAGGCCCGCGTGTCGGCCGCGCACGCGCTGGTCATCGGGGCCGGCGGGCTGGGCTCGCCGGTGGCGCTGTACCTGGCCGCCGCCGGCGTGGGGCACATCACCCTGGTGGACGACGACACGGTCGACCTGACCAACCTGCAGCGCCAGATCGCCCACACGACGGCCCGCGTGGGTCAGGCCAAGGTCGCGTCGGCGCAGCAGGCCATCCGGGCGCTGAACCCCGAGGTGGCGGTGGAGGTCGAGGCCGCGCGTGCCGATGCCGCCCTGCTCGCACGCCGCGTGCCCCAGGCCGACGTGGTGCTGGACTGCTCGGACAACTTCGCGACGCGCCAGGCGGTGAACGCCGCCTGCGTGGCGCACGGCAAGCCCCTGGTGGCCGGCGCGGCCATTCGCTTCGACGGCCAGCTGGGCGTGTACGACCCGCGCGATTCCCAGTCGCCCTGCTACGCCTGCCTGTTCCCGCCCGACGCGCAGTTCGAGGAAACCCGCTGCGCGGTGCTCGGCGTGTTCGGCCCGGTGGTGGGCACCATCGGCACGCTGCAGGCGCATGAGGCGCTCAAGCTGCTGGCTGGCGTGGGCGGCGGCCTGGTGGGGCGGCTGCTGATGTTCGACGGGCGCAGCAGCAGCTTCGAGACGATGCGCGTGCGCCGCGACCCGGCGTGCCCCGTGTGCGGCGGCCGCCACGATGGAGCGCCCGCCGTCTGCTCCTGAAACGATAGCTGTGTGCGCAGGCTAGATGCAGGCTCCAGCCCGATTTGCCCATCAAACGGCGCGTGCAGCGCTCAGGGCCGGATGGCCTTGGCACGCGCCGCGCCCTGGGTCGCGGTGCGGCTGTCGGGGGTGCGGGCGTCCTGCAGCACGGCGCCGCAGTCCGCGTCCTTGCCCGGCCCGGTTTCGAGGGTGGCAGCCAGCGCCAGCAGCGGATTGATCGTGGCACCCGCCACCACACCCGCAGCGCGAGCCAGCAGCGGCGCCACCTCCACGCCCGGGCGGGGGTTCGCGAAGGTGCCGCCGACGGTCAACGGCGTGCGGATCGACAGGATGCTCTTGCTCTTGGGCTCGGGACGGATCGTGAAGTCCAGCGTCTCCTTGGCGAGGTTGGCCTGCCCGGTGGCGATGAAGACGGCGTTGCTGGTGTCCAGGACCATCGTGCGGCTGTCCATCACGCCCTTGTTGACGTCGAAGGCCACCGCCGCGCAGCGCAGTTGCACGTCCTTGTCGCCGCGCGCCAGGAACTTGAGGATGTCGCCACCGACCAGCGTCGCGAACACCGGCAGCAGGTTGCCGAACTGGCCGGCACCCATCAGCAGCGCCACGTCGCCCGAGGCACCGCCCAGCCAGGTGGCGACGGAACTGCCTGCACCGGAGATGTTGATGCGCCCGTCGATGCGCCCCACGCTGTTGCCCGAGGCCTCGAGCTTCGGCACCAGCCGCGCCAGCTGAAGCGCGCGCAGGTCGAGCGCCGCGCGGATGTCGGCCGGCTGGCTCGCGGCACCGATGCGGATCGCGCCCGCGATCTTGCCGCCCGCAACGCCGAGGTCGAGCGGATCGAGGGTCAGCACCGCATCCTGCAGCGCCACGTGCACGCTGCCGCGGTCCAGCGGAATGTCGCGCACGTTGCGGATGCGTTCCGCGGTGTAGCGCACGTCGGCGTTCATGGCGCGCAGGCGCTCGAAGTCCAGCGGCGCCGTGGGCAGCACCTTGCCGTCGCCGCGCCGGCGCTGCACCTGCTCGACGGTGGGTGGCGGGGCCACGCCCTCCACCGCCTTGGCGCTGCGCTCGGTGGGCGGCAGACCGATGAGCGGCCCGAGGTCGTCCATGTCCATCACCTTGGAACTGAGCGTGCCGCTGAGCTTCGGTGTGGCCGCGCCCTGGTCGAAGCTGAGCTGCCCGCCGATGTCCGACAGGCCCAGCCGGCCGGCCATCGACGACACCTCCCACAGCTTGGCGCGCTTGCGGACCTGGCCGCGCACCGCGTAGGGTGAGGTCTGCGGCAGCGCCACCCCCAGCAGGCCGTACAGATCGCCCAGCGTCTGGCCCTTGAGGTCGAACTTGGCATCGATCTCGTCCAGTTCGGTCAGCGAGCCCACCGTGCCGCTGGCGTTGAGCCGAGTGCGTCCGGCCGCGGCCTTGATCTCGATCGGGAACGGCGGCTGGCCGACGTGGTCGATCTGCAGCACGTTGCCCGTGCGGCCCTCCGCCGAGAGCGGCTGCTGCTTGTAGCGACCCTTCATGCTGTAGCTCAGGGGCAGGTCGCCGCGAGCCGGATCGAAACTGAACTGCGCCTGCAGATCGACGCCATAGGCCGGCGCCAGGAAGTCGAGGGCGCCGTTGTCGACCTGGAGCAGCCCGATGGTGGGCACCGTGCCCTTGCCGCCCTCGCCCGCATCGCTCTTGCCGAGCGCCCAGGTGCGTCGGCCGTCGGCTTCCATCTGCAAGCCCAGTTGCGGGCCGGCCAGGCGCACGCCGGGCAGCACCACGGCGCCTCGCAACAGCGGCCACAGACGCAGGTCGATGTCCGCCCGTTCGGCCTTGACCAGATAGGGCGCCCGCGCCCACGAGGGGTTGGCGAACTCGATGCCGTCCAGGTGAACGGTCGCCTGTCGCAGCCCCAGGGTGACATCGAGCCTGCGGGTGATCTCGAAGTGGCGGCCGGTCTTGTCGCTCACATAACGGTTGATGGGCCCACGCAGCACGTCCCAGGGGAAGAACATGAGCAACAGGACCAGCGCGACCAGCAGCACCCCCAACGCCAGCAGGCCGCGCTTGGCGGAGCGGGCCGAACGGGACGGAGCGTTGATCGAAGAGCCTGCCATCGGCCGGGCCTCAGCGACCCGAAGGCCACAGCCAATCCACGGACTGCATGGCGTCGCCACGCGCCGCATCGGCCACGTGCACCTCCGCCATGCCGGCCTCGCCATGCACCGTCGCAAGCGCTGCGGCCAGCGCAAGAACGCCCGCGATCACATAGGTGGCAACGGCCTTCATGGCATGGGTCCTTCTCGTCGTGTTGCGTCGTGTTGTGCAGGGCCAGACAGGGGCCGGTCGATCGAAACCGGATCCTGCCGGCGACGCGACGAGCGTATGAAGACCCTGGCCCACCGCAGGTCAGCACGACCCCGCAGCGTCTGTGCGTCGCGACCTACTCGCGTCAGCCCCGGCGGCATGTGGGACTGCTCCTACGACTTCAAGCCGCCGAACCTTGCATACCAGACCGGGCGCGAAGCCGTAGCATGCGGACCATGGTTTTACAGGTTGAGGCAGTTCAGTTGCACGGAGTGGCGCGGGCCCTGCCCTGGCGCTCGGCGCCATGAGCCAGCGCCTGAACACCTACATCGTGGAGGACAACCTCACCATCCGCGAGAACCTGGTCGGCACGCTCGAGGAGTTGACGGACGTCAACGCCGTCGGCTTCGCGGAGACGGAGAACGACGCCCGCCGGTGGCTGCGCGATCATGCCGGCGACTGGCAATTGGCGATCGTGGACCTCTTCCTCAAGCAGGGCAGCGGCCTGGGCGTGCTGCAGGCCTGCTCGGCGCGTGGGCCGCAGCAGAAGGTGGTGGTCCTGAGCAACTATGCGACGCCGGACATCCGCAAGCGCTGCGCCCAACTGGGCGTGGATGCCGTGTTCGACAAGTCCAACGAGATCGACGCCCTGGTCGACTTCTGCATTGCACACAGCCAACAGACTGCGACGGCGAGCAACGCCGGGCCTTGAGGCGCGGCGGGCGCCGGCCGCGTTGCCGCGCCGCTGCTCAGTCGATGAGCTTGTTCTTCAACGCGTAGTAGGTCAGGTCGCTGTTGGACGACAGGTTCATCTTTTCCATCAGACGCGTGCGGTAGGTGCTCACCGTCTTCACCGACAGCGACAAAGTCTTGGCGATCTCGCCGGCCGTCTCGCCCTTGGCCAGCTTGAGGAAGACCTGGAATTCGCGCTCCGACAGCTGCTCGTGCGGCGCCGCGTCGTCCTTGCGGTCGAGTTGCCGCGCCAGCAGTTCCGCCACCGCCGGAGTGATGTAGCGCCGCCCCATCGCGATGGTGCGGATCGCGTTGACGATCTCCAGCGGCTCACAGTCCTTGTTCAGGTAGCCCGAGGCGCCCTGGCGGATGAGGTTCATCGCGTAGTGCTCCTCGGGGTAACCACTGAGGATGAGGATGCCCACATCCGGCGCCTTGGCCCGAATCATCGCCAGTGCGTCGATGCCGCTCTGGCCGGGCATCGACAGGTCCATGACCAGTACGTCGAGCTCGGTGGTCCGAACGAGCTCGATGGCCTCGCGCCCGGTGGATGCCTCACCCACCACGCGCAGGTCCACGTGCTCGGAGAAAAACTGCTTCAACCCGGACCGCACGATCGCGTGGTCGTCCACAATGCCGATCTTGATCATCTGTCGCTCTCTCCATCGGGTGGCACATCGCTGCGCCAGCCCATGCCGCGAATAAGTTGTTAACCATTATTCATGAAATTGTTCGCGTGACGGATTCGATGGCATGTTGATGCGCCGGTTGTTGTTCTCGAAGCTGGTCTGGAGCCTGGGTTTGGCCCTGCTGGCCACGCTGGTGCTCGTGGGCATCAACGAGGTCGGCTATCGCCAGTCGAGCAAGGCCCTGGCCGAGATCAGACGGGCGCAGGAGGCGCGCCTTGCGGTCAACACGCTGCTGCAGGACGTGCTCGATGCCGAGACCGGCCAACGCGGCTACCTCCTGACCGGAGAGGCACGCTACCGCGAACCCTACGACAGCGCGATCAAGGACATCGGGGTGCATCTCGCCCGCTTGCGCATCCTCTATGCGAACCGCCCGGCAGAGCAGGCGCAACTGGCGAATCTGGCCGACCACCTGTCGCGCAAGCTCGCCGAGATGGACATGAGCCTGAGGCTCACGCGCGACGGCAACGCCGACGCCTCCCGCTTCGTGCTGACCACCGACGTGGGCCGCGAGGAAATGAGCCGCATACGGGAGCAGGCCGCAGCACTGGCGGCCTTGAGCGACCAGTCGCTCAGGGCCGGGCAGGAACAGGTCGCGCGTGCGCTGAACCTGGCGCGCGGCGGCATCGGCATCATCGCGCTGGCAGGGCTGCTCGCCTTCTTCCTGTACCTGCGGCAGACCCATGCCCTGCAGTCGGCCGGCGAGCGCCAGCAATTGGCGCTGCAGCGCGAGCGCAACACCCTCGAGGCGGAGGTTCGCGAGCGCACTGCCTCGCTCGCGGAACTGGCCACGCACCTGCAGGAGGTGCGCGAAACCGAGCGGGGCTTCCTGGCGCGCGAACTGCACGACGAGCTGGGCGCGCTGCTCACTGCGGCCAAGCTCGACGTCGCGCGGCTGAAGTCGCGGCTGGCCGATTCGCCCGAGGCCACCCAGCGCCTTCAGCACCTGACCGAGCTGCTCAATTCCGGCATCGCGCTCAAGCGTCGGATCATCGAGGACCTGCGGCCTTCGTCGCTGTCCAACCTCGGCCTCGTGGCCTCGCTGGAGATCCTGGGCCGCGAGTTCGCCGACCGCTCAGGGATCCAGGTCGAGATGGTGCTGGAGCCGGTCGTCATCGACGAGGCCCGACAGCTCACCGTCTACCGCATGATCCAGGAGGGCCTGACCAACATCGGCAAGTACGCCGAGGCCACCGAGGCGACGATCGTGCTGAAGAACTACGACAACCACCTCATCGTCGAAGTCACCGACAACGGCCGCGGCTTCGATGCGCAGCAGACCCGTCCTTCGACCCACGGGCTGGCCGGCATGCGACACCGCGTCGAAGCGGCAGGCGGAAAGCTCACGGTGAATTCCGCGCCCGGCGAGGGCACGCGCCTGCAGGCCATGTTGCCCACGCGCGCGCACTGACCCTGCCTTCGACGGGCGATTCGGTGCTTTCCTACGGCCCGTCCCCTCGGCTGCTGACAGGGGTCCCGAGGCCCCGCTTCTAAGCTCGGTGCATCGCTTCGGTAGCCACCCGCTTTCATCCCTGACAGCGTTCGGCACCAGGGCCATCCACTCATCAGAGGCGCGCCGCATGCTGCACTACACCGTCGTTTTTCTTGTCATCGCCCTGGTGGCTGCACTGTTCGGCTTCGGGGGCATCGCCGCAGGGGCCGTCGGCATCGCGAAACTTCTTTTCGTGATCTTCGCCATCCTGACGATCGCGAGCTTCATCGCAGGCCTCATGCGCCGCGGCCAGGCGCGCTAGCATCAAAGCGCAAACACCCCTTTCATCTCTGTTGTTCATCGCAAAGGAAGTTTCATGAACTCGACCGCCAAGACCCCCTCGCAACTGGCCGACGATCTGCGCAGCACCGCACAGGACGCTGTGGACAGCACGCGTGCCTATGCCCAGAACGCCGTCGATGCGGCCGGTCAGAAGGTGCGCAGCCTGCGCAGCGACATGGAGCCGGCGGTCGAGCAGATCGCCTCGCGCGTGCAGCAGGCGGTCCAGCGTGGCCTCGAAGCCGCGTCCAAGACCGGAGTGCGCGCGCAGGAACGCTTCGGCGAAGCCGCCCAGGTGACCACCCGCTACATCGCCGACCAGCCCGTGCGCTCGGTGCTGGTTGCCGCTGCCGCCGGCGCAGCCATCACGGCGCTGCTGGTGCTGGCCACCCGCCGCAGCCGCGACGACTACTGATCGAGCGCCCATCCGTCGCAGCGCCGCCATGTGGCATCCCCTCTTCTCGGCGGCACTGCGACATCCGCATCTCCTCGCAGACCACCTTGCCAACTACGGCGCCCTGGTCCGTGACGAACTGGCGATCGCCACCCATGGCGTGGTGGCTCGCCTCATCGCCGGTGTGGTGGCCGCCGTCAGTGCACTGACCGCGCTGTGCCTCATGGGGACTGCCGTCATGCTCGGCGTGCTGCACGGCCAGTTCTCCTGGGTGCTGGTGGTGGTGCCAGGCGTCGCCGTGGCGCTGGCGGCGATCGGCGCGTGGATCGCCCTGCGGCCGACGTCCTTCCATGGATTCGACGACCTGGGCACGCAGTTCCAGGCCGACGTGCGCGCCTTGCGCGCGCTGCAGGAGCGTCCCCATGGCTGATCCGCGCCCATCTGCCAGTCCGAAGCAACGTCTGGCAGCTTCCCGTGCGGCGTTGCTGGCGCAGTTGTCCGGCGACACGCCGGCGCCCGATCCGCACTCGCCGGTTGACGGCGAGCCAGGCACCTCCCAGGCCACTGGCTGGCTGGCGGCGGTGCCATGGCTGCCGCTCGGGCGGCGCGTCGCCGAACGCTGGTGGCGGCGACACCCCGCCAACGCCGTGCTGCAACTGGCGCGCCCGGCGCTGGAGCGGCGCGCGCGCGAGCAGCCCGCCCAGCTGATGCTCGCGGCGGCAGCCACGGGCGCCGTGCTGGCGCTGGTGAGGCCGTGGCGCCTGCTGTCGGCCACGGCGCTGCTGGCGATGGTGCTCAAGACCTCCGACGTCGCCGATGTGGTGACGACGTTGATGCACAACAAGAAACCCACCCCACGAAAGGATCGAGAACCATGAACGGCAACAAACCCGAAGGCGCCCAGCGCCTGCAGCTCGACGAGCGTGCCATCGAAGCCGCCGGCAAGGAACTGGACGAGGGCGCAGTGACGCCCAGCTACGGACCCTGGCGCGACGACATCGTCAAGCTGCTCAACGACGCCCTGGCCACCGAGCTGGTGTGCGTGCTGCGCTACAAGCGCCACTACTTCACCGCCAGTGGCGTGTCGTCGCCGGCCATCGCGGACGAATTCCTGGTCCATGCCAACGAAGAGTCGGCCCACGCGGACAAGATCGCCGAGCGCATCGTCCAGCTCGGCGGCGACCCGGACTTCGCACCCAACCACCTGCTCGAGCGCAGCCATGCCGATTACGACGAGTCCTCGGACCTGCAGGCCATGGTGCGTGCCAACCTCAAGGCCGAACGCATCGCGGTGGAGAGCTACCGCCAGATGATCGCGCTGATCGGCGACAAGGACCCGACGACGCGCCGCATGCTCGAGGAGATCCTGACCGACGAGGAAGAGCACGCGGACGAATTGAAGGACTGGCTGGCCAAGTAGGCCGGTCGCCCTCCCGCCAGAAAAAAGCCCGGCTGTGCCGGGCTTTCTCTTTGGCGCCGCTGATGCGGCATGCCGTTCACGAAGACCTGACCTCCAGCGCGTTGTCCACGCGGCTGACGCCCTTGACGGCCCGTGCGATCTCTTCGGCGCGCGCCTTGGCCGCCAGGTTGGGCGCCGGGCCCTTGAGGGTGACGACGCCCGCCTTGGTGTCGACGTCGATGCGCAAGGCGCTGAGCTCGCTGTCCTTGGCCAGGCCGGCCGACACGCTGGCCGTGATGGTGGCGTCGTCCACCGCGCCGGCGATCGCGGCACCTGCCTCACGGGTGGCCTCGCTGGCCCGGGCAGCACCGTCCTTGACGGCCGATTCGGCCGCCGGGGCCTTCTCGTCGAGCTTGGCCTTGGCGTCGGCGGCCAGCGACTCGGTGGTCGCCTTGGCATTGCGCGCGGCCTGCTCGGTCTTGGCAATGGCGGTGTCCAGCTGCTGGCCGGCGGTCTTGTTGTCCGCGCGGTCGCAGCCGGCCAGCGCCAGTGCCAGCGCGGCACCGCCGGCCAGAAGGGCCAGACGTTCGAGCGATGGATGGGTCCTGGTGGTCATTGGAAGCACTCCCTGTCTGTCGTGGGTCTTCAGAGCTTGTCGACGGCCTTCTGCGCCGTGTCCTTGACCTTGCTCTTCGCGTCGCCGTAGGTGCTCTGCACCTTGCCGGCGGCCTGGTCGGTCACGCCCTCGGCCTCGAGCCGCTCGTTGCCGGTGACCTTGCCGGCGACTTCCTTGAGCTTGCCCTTGGCTTCTTCCACGCGTCCTGAAACCTGGTCCTTGTTCATGATGGATTCCTTTCCATGAGAGGGTGTCGGGCGGCCGGTCGACCACCTGCCATCAATCTAGGAAAGCAGCATTCCACCGCCAGCACGCGTGCGACGCGTGCCAACGTAGGACAACCGTACCGGCGTCGTCAGGCGCAGACGATCCAGCCCTCGAGCGGATCGAGGTCCGGCGGCAGGCCGAAACCGGGCCCCGGACTGTCCGCCCGCAGGGCGCCCCATGCGGCCTCGACGAGGCACAGGGCCGCATCGAGCAGGTCGCCGCTGGGGTCGGCCCGCAGCGCCCGCGCCTGCACGCGGGAGCACGCCAGGCGCAGGCCCAGACGCGACCGGCCGGACTCCAGTGCCTCCAGCAATGCATGGCGGGCCTCGACACGCTCGGGCGTCTGCCGCGCGCGGTCGTCGCTCTTGTAGCTCCTGCGCCCGATCAGCTCGCGGGCCAGCAGGCCCGGGTAGCCTTCGAGCGCGATGCGATGCGACCCTGCCGCGCCGCCGAGGCCCGGCAGCCGCGCACCGGCAGCGAGCAGCCGCGGCACGCCGGCATGCAGCATGTAGGCCACGGGCGGGTTGACCCACTTCATCGAGGTGCTGGCGCCCGCCGGCCCGTCGGTGCGCCGGTGAGCGAACTTTCCGCCGACGGGGCGGCCGGCACAGAAGCCGGCGAAGGTCTGGCGAACTTCGGCGCGGGGCAGCGACGCGTAGTGCAGCATGCACGCCTCCCAGGCTAGCGGCCAGCCCAGCGTTTCCACCAGCTCGCGCGGCAGGCCGAAGGGAAAGTCGAACGCGCCGACCCAGGCCGGCTGCGCGGCCAGCCAGTGTTGCCAGGCGTCGAGCGTGGCGAAGGTCTCCAGGCGGTCCAGGTGCACGTCGTCGCCACGCAGACGCCCCACGGCAACGACGATCGGTTTGCGCACGCTCGGCGCACTCGAGAAGTCGCAGCCCAGCAGCGGCCCGGCGGGCACGGCCGTCATCCGAGCGCGAGTGCCGCGACGCCCGCGGCGATGAAGAGCGCACCGACGACGCGCAGCAGCCGGTCGCCCTCGCGCAGCAGGTGACCACCGATCAGGGCCGCGAAGAGCATCGACACCTCGCGCGCCGGCGCCACGTGCGAGATCGGCGCCTGCTGCACCGCGTACAGCACCAGCACATAGGACACCGGGCTGATGGCCGCGACCAGCAGCGCGTACTTCCATTGCGCCCGCCACAGCCGCGCCGCCGTCGGCCGGTCGCGCAGCACCGCTGGCGCGAGCAGGCCCAGGCGCACGAAGTTGCCCATGTAATCCAGCAGGATCGGCGACATGGCGAGCATCTTCACCGCATAGCTGTCGACCACCGTGTAGCCGGCGATGAAGGTGCCTGTCAGCACGCCGTAGCGAATGCCCTTGCGCACCCGCTCGCGCTGCAGCGCGTCGTGCGTGCGGCGCCACAGGCGCGGTCCGCCGGCCACGAGGAACACGCCGCCCACCACGCCCACGATGCCGGCCAGCCCGACCCAGGTGAGGCGCTCGCCCAGGAACACCACGGCAACCAGCGAGGACAGCAGCGGCCCGCTGCCGCGTGCGAGCGGGTACACCACCGTCAGGTCCGACCGGCGGTAGCCTCGTAGCAGCACGATGTAATACACGACGTGCAGCACGCCGCTGGCCGCCACGAAGCCCCATTCGCGCATGCCCCAGCGGGGCAGCTCCGACCACCCCAGCCACAGGCCCACCGGTGCCCACACCAGCGCCATGAAAGCGCTGCTCTGGAAGGCGAAACGCGCATCGCCGTCGGCCTTCTTGGCCGCGATGTTCCAGCTGGCGTGGATGAGTCCGGCGAGGACGATGAGACCGAAGGCGGACAGCGGCATGCGCTAGTGCCGCGCAGCGCCGCGAGCGGCCGTCACGTCCGGCCGACGATCGCCGCGGTCGCCATCAGCTCCTCGAGCAGCGCGAGCGACACCTTGCCCGACACCGCATGGGGGTCGAGCGTGGCCTTCTCCGAATACTTCAGCAGCGTCGACGCATTGAGCTTGCCGAGGTTGACCTGGCCCATGGTCCAGCCGCCGAAGCGGCGCTCCATGATCTCCTCGTAGTGCAGCAGCACCACGTCCTTGTGGCGGGCGTCGCGCTGGATGTGGCCGTACAGGTCGTTGACGGCCATGCGCCCACCCTCGATGGCCTGCAGGAAGGTGCCGGCGCCGTAGCACAGGATGCCGGTGATGCCGTTGGCCGTGTTGTGCGCTCGTGCCTGGGTGAGGATCGCCTCGATGGTCGCGGGACTGGTGTCGGTGGCACGGCTGGCGTAGAGCAGGCGGACGAGCATGGCGGAACCTTCGGGGAAACGGACGGACGGTCAGGACTTGCGGGGCAGCAGCGACAGGAATTCGCGGCGCAGGCTCGGGTCCTTGAGGAAGACGCCGCGCATGACCGAGTTGATCATCTTGCTGTCGGTCTCCTTCACGCCGCGCCATTGCATGCAGAAGTGCTCGGCCTCCATCACCAGCGCCAGGCCGTCGGGCCGCGTCTTCTCCTGGATCAGGTCGGCCAGCTGCACGATCGCCTCTTCCTGGATCTGCGGACGGCCCATGACCCATTCGGCCAGGCGCGCGTACTTCGACAGGCCGATGACGTTGGTGTGCTCGTTGGGCATCACGCCGATCCACAGCTTGCCCATGATGGGGCAGAAGTGGTGCGAGCAGGCGCTGCGCACGGTGATCGGGCCGACGATCATCAGCTCGTTGAGCCGCTCGGCGTTGGGGAATTCGGTCAGGCTGGGCGCGGGCACGTAGCGTCCGCGGAACACCTCGTTGACGTACATCTTGGCCACGCGCCGCGCCGTGTTGCCGGTGTTGTGGTCGTTCTCGAGGTCGATCACCAGGCTGTCGAGCACGCCGCGCATCTTGACCTCGACCTCGTCGAGCAGCGCCTCGAGCTCGCCCGGCTGGATGAACTCGGCGATGTTGTCGTTCGCGTTGTAGCGCTGGCGCGCCGCATGGATCCGCTCGCGGATCTTGACGGACACGGGCGTGCCCTCGTCGGCGTTTCCGGGGTTCCCGGGCGCATCGTGCGGCGGGGCGGCGTCGGCTTTCCTCAACATGGCGGGCATCGTATCAGCGAACGGTTGATGAGCGTTTCGGGCCGCCGGCGCCCATGGATCGGGCGCCAGCAGCTATCAAATCGATAGCAATCAGCTCAGGCCGAATTCGGCCACCAGCGGCAGGTGGTCGGACATGCGGCCCCAGATGCGCCCGCGCGGCACGTGCAGCGAGACGGGCCGCAGGTGGCGGGCATAGACGAAATCGAGCTGCGTGAGCGGCAGGCGCGACGGGTAGGTCAAGGCGCGGGCGCCGGGCATGTCGACCAGGCCCATAGCGTTCATCGCCACGCGCATGCGCGCACCCCAGTCGTTGAAATCCCCGGCCACCACCACCGGCTCGTCGTTCGGCACTTCGCGCCGGATGAATTCGCCCAGCTGCGCGATCTGCCGCACGCGGCTGCCCTTGATCAGGCCCAGGTGCACGACGATGGCGTGCACCCGCTGGCCTGCGAGCATCAGTTCCACATGCAGCAGGCCGCGCTGTTCGAAGCGGTGGTCCGACATGTCCTCGTGCCGGTGGCGCACGATCGGCCAGCGCGTGAGCAGCGCATTGCCGTGCTCGCCGTGGCGCGTGTAGGCATTGGTCTCGTAGACCGCGTGGTAGCCCTCGGGGCACAGGAAGTCGGCCTGCGGCTGATCGGGCCAGCGCGCGAAGCGGCGCTCGCCCAGGCGGTTCATCTTGCGCACTTCCTGCAGACAGACGATGTCGGCATCGAGCTGCTCGATGGCATGGCCGAGGTTGTGGATCTCCAGCCGGCGTACCGGGCCGACGCCCTGCACGCCCTTGTGGATGTTGTAGGTGGCCACGCGCAGGGTGTCCAGCGACGCGAAACCGGAATCCGCATCGCCCCCGGCGGGCACGATCAACTCTTCGCGCCCGGCGCTCATGGGCAGGCTCCGTCGATCGCGCGCGCGGTTGGTGTGCGGTGGATGCGCTCGGCGCTCATGCCGAAAATTGTGGCAGCAAGAGGATGGCTTCGGCGTTGGAGGGAGAAAAGCAGGCGTCGGCCGCCTCGCGCCAGGGCAGCCAGCGCCAGGCCGTGTGCTCGCGCGGGCTCAGGCGGGGGGCAGCCGCCTCGGGCACCTGCAGGCCGAACAAGTGCTCGGTGTTGCGCGTCACGCCGGGCGCGTAACGGTGCAGGTAACGCGGGTAGATGTCGTAGAGGTTGACGAGGCCCCAGTCGCGCAGGCCCGTGGCCAGCGTTGTGCCGATGCGGCAGTCGAAGCCGGTCTCCTCGAACACCTCGCGCGCGGCCGTGAGCGCCAGGGGCTCGTCCTCGCTGTCCTTGCTGCCGGTCACGGACTGCCAGAAGCCGGGTGTGTCGGCACGCTCGATCAGCAGCACCTCGAGCGCGGGCGTGTGGATGACCACCAGCACCGATTCGGGGATCTTGAAGGGGCGGTCCGCCACTACACGCCGCTCATCAGCGCGTCGCTGGCGGCCACAAGATCACCGGCGTGCGTACGCACGCTACCCAGCGCTGGGCCCAGGTCCTTGACGCGGAACGGCGTTGTCAAATGTGGCAAGGCGACAAAGGAATCGCCTTCCCACGGCACGACGGGACACAGCCGGTGCGGCGAGCCTGGCGGCGCGTGCCGGCGCAAGGCAAGAGGGATGACGAGCCGCGTTGCCAAGCCGGCCAGCATGTCGGTCTGGATATCGACGCACCATGGGATCTCATCTCGCTGCGCCTTGACCGGATTCGCATGGACCTCGAACTGCGCCATCGCTGCATCACCAAGGCCGCAGCGATTCGCCGAACACACCGATCTTGTCGACCAGCGCGTTCTGCGCTTCGATCCACGCCCCATGGCGCTCGTCGAACGCCTGGCGCCGCTCGGCCATGGACTTCTGCTGGGCCAGCGACTCCAACTCTGCATAGCGCGCCGCGGAAATGAGGACGGCGGCAACGCGGTCGTTCTTCAGCACATGGACGGGCTCGCGCTCGGCCTGCGCGAGGTAGTAGCCCAGACGGTTCTTGGCTTCGGTGGCGGTGATCTGCATGGTGGCTCCTGCGGGATGAATGGCTATTTTAGCCATCCACTACCCCACCCCCGTCGCACTGCCGTGCACCAAAAACAAAAGGCGCCCGCAGGCGCCTTTCTCATGCCGAGTGCAGCCGCTCAGGCCGTCTGCACGTTGCGCAGCTTGATGTGCAGCTCGCGCAGTTGCTTCTCGTCGACCGGGCTCGGCGCCTGCGTCAGCAGATCCTGCGCGCGCTGGGTCTTGGGGAAGGCAATGACGTCGCGGATCGACTCGGCACCCGTCATCAGCATGACCAGGCGGTCCAGGCCGATGGCGATGCCGCCGTGGGGGGGCGCGCCGTACTGCAGCGCGTCGAGCAGGAAGCCGAACTTGGCCTGCGCGTCCTCGGCGTTGATCTTCAGGGCGCGGAACACCTTGCTCTGCACTTCCTCGCGATGGATACGCACCGAGCCGCCGCCCATCTCGATGCCGTTGAGCACCATGTCGTAGGCCTTGGCCAGGCACTTCTCGGGTGCCGTGTCCATCAGGTCCTCGTGGCCGTCCTTCGGGCTCGTGAACGGGTGGTGCACGGCGCTCCAGCGCTGGCCTTCCTCGTCGAACTCGAACATCGGGAAGTCGATGACCCACAGGGGCGCCCAGCGGTCCTCGAACAGGCCGTTCTTCTTGCCGAAGGCGCTGTGGCCGATCTTGATGCGCAGCGCGCCGATGGCGTCGTTGACCACCTTGGCCTTGTCGGCGCCGAAGAAGATGATGTCGCCGTTGCGCGCGCCGGTGCGGGCGATGATCTCGCCCAGGGCGTTGTCGTCCAGGTTCTTCACGATCGGGCTCTGCAGCCCCTCGCGGCCCTGCGACCAGTCGTTGACCTTGATGTAGGCCAGGCCCTTGGCGCCGTAGATCTTGACGAACTCGGTGTAGCCGTCGATGTCGCCGCGCGAGAGGCCACCCTCGCCACCGCCGCCCGGCACACGCAGCGCCACGACGCGGCCGCCGGCCATGTTGGCAGCGCCCGAGAAGACCTTGAACTCCACGCGCTTCATGAGCTCGGTCAGCTCGGTGAACTCGAGCTTGACGCGCAGGTCCGGCTTGTCGGAGCCGTACTTGAACATCGCGTCGCCGTAGGTCATGACCGGGAACACGCCCAGGTCGATGTCGGCCGCGGCGCGGAAGACCTTGCGGATCATGCCCTCGAACATCGTGCGGATCTCCTCTTCCGACAGGAAGGAGGTCTCGATGTCGATCTGCGTGAACTCGGGCTGGCGGTCGGCCCGCAGGTCCTCGTCACGGAAGCACTTGACGATCTGGTAGTAGCGGTCGAAGCCCGACACCATCAAGAGCTGCTTGAACAGCTGCGGCGACTGCGGCAGTGCGAAGAAGCTGCCGTCGTGCACGCGGCTGGGCACCAGGTAGTCGCGTGCGCCTTCGGGCGTCGACTTGCCCAGCATCGGCGTCTCGATGTCGATGAAGCCGTTGGCGTCGAGGAACTTGCGCACCTCCATCGTCACCTTGTAGCGCGTCATCAGGTTCTTCTGCATGACGGGGCGGCGCAGGTCGAGCACGCGGTGCGTGAGGCGCGTGGTCTCGCTCAGGTTGTCGTCGTCGAGCAGGAAAGGCGGCGTCACCGAGGGGTTGAGCACCTTCAGCTCGTGCGCCAGCACCTCGATCTTGCCGCTCTTGAGCTGGTCGTTCACGGTGCCCTCGGGGCGTGCGCGCACGACGCCCTTGACCTGCACGCAGAACTCGTTGCGCAGGCCCTCCGCGGTGGCGAAGGTGGTGGCGCGGTCGGGGTCGCACACGACCTGCACGTAGCCTTCGCGGTCGCGCAGGTCGACGAAGATCACGCCGCCATGGTCGCGGCGGCGGTTGACCCAGCCGCACAGGGTGACGGTTTCGCCCATCAGGGCTTCGGTCACGAGACCGCAGTAGTGAGAACGCATGGCCATGGTTGAAGGTTCCGGCGCCCACCACGGGGCGCATTGCTGGGAGTTAGGAGTTGGCGAGCGGTGCCGGCCGCGTGGGCAGGCTGCCCGGGCCGCCGGGCACGACGACGCCCATCGACACGATGTACTTGAGCGCCTCGTCCACGCTCATCTTCAGCTCGATGCAGTCGCTGCGCTTGAGCATCACGAAGTAGCCGCCCGTCGGGTTGGGCGTGGTCGGCACGTAGACCCCGAGGTAGTCGCCCTGCAGGTGGTTGACCACGTCGCCGCCGGGCGCGCCGGTGACGAAGGCGATGGTCCACATGCCCTCATGCGGCCACTGGATCAGCACCGCGGTGCGGAAGGCATTGCCGCTTTCCGAGAACAGCGTGTCGGAGACCTGCTTGACGCTGGAGTAGATGGAGCGCACCACGGGGATGCGGCGCACCAGGGCATCGCCCCAGCTCAGCAGGCGCTTGCCGACGAAGTTGCTGGCCACCGCGCCGACCACCAGCAGGATGGCCAGCGTGAACAGCACGCCCAGGCCACGGATCTTGTGGTCGGACAGCCAGGCCTGCCACTGCTCGGGCAGCAGCCACAGCGTCTGGTCCAGCGTGCCCACGATCCAGTTGAGCACGGCCAGCGTGACCACCAGGGGCACGATGACCAGGAGGCCGGACAGCAGCCATTTGCGCAGCGCGAGCATGGGAGGCGGGACCGTTCAGTCGCTCTTGGCAGCGGGGGATGCCGCCGGCGCGGGCGCGGGCGCCGCGGGTGCGGGCGACGCGGCGGCCGGCGCGGGGGCGGCCGCAGGAGCGCTGGCGCCGCTGTCGGCGGGCTTGCCGTCGCCACCGCCTTTCTTGGCACCGTTGTCGCGGAAGTCGGTCACGTACCAGCCCGAGCCCTTGAGCTGGAAGCCGGCGGCGGTGACCTGCTTGCTGAACGATTCGGCGCCGCAGTGCGGGCAGACCGTGAGCGGCGCGTCGGAGATCTTCTGCAGCACGTCCTTGGCAAAGCCGCAGGCGCTGCACTTGTAGGCGTAGATGGGCATCGGATCCGGGAATGGGAGGGGTTTGAAACGCAAACGCGCAAGCCGCCGGCGGCCGCTTGCAAAGCCCTCGATTATAGGCTGGCGCCCCTCTGCCGATGCCCGCTCGAGCGGGCCGGCCTGCCCGCTCAGGCGGGCTCCGTGGCCAGAGGGCGGTGCGGCGTGCGCACGTTGGCCAGCCACTGCGGCGCCAGCGAGCCCACCACCATGCCGGCCATCGAGGCCAGCACACCGGCGAGCTGGGCCGGGAACACGGCGCCCCAGGGCATGGCCAGGCCCAGCAGCCACACGCCGATGCCCAGCACCACGGCCGCGATCGCCCCCTGGGTGGTGCCCCGGTTCCAGTACAGGCCGAAGACCAGCGGCACGAAGGCGCCGACCAGCGGCACCTGGTAGGCCCCCGACACCAGCTCGTAGATCGAGGTGCCCTGCATGCGGATGGCGTAGGCCAGCACCGCGGCGCTGAAGAGCAGCACCGTGATGCGCATGGTGCGCAGGTTCTCGCGGTCGCTGCCGGCGGGCCGGAACTGGCGCCAGATGTTCTCGGTGAAGGTCACGCTGGGCGCCAGCAGCGTGGCCGAGGCGGTGGACTTGATGGCCGACAGCAGCGCACCGAAGAACAGCACCTGCATGACGAAGGGCATCTTCTCCAGCACCAGGGTGGGCAGCACCTTCTGCGGATCTTCCTTGAGCAGCGTGGCCGTCTGCTCCGGCATGATGATCAGCGCGCTGGCCACCAGGAACATGGGCACCGCAGCGAAGAGGATGTAGGCGGCGCCGCCGATGACCGGGCCGCGCGTGGCCGCCTTGACGCTGTTGGCCGACATCACACGCTGGAACACGTCCTGCTGCGGGATGGAGCCCAGCATCATCGTGATGGCGGCGGCGAAGAAGAAGACGATGTCGTGCCAGGTGGGCTCGGGCCAGAACTTGAAGAGATCCTTGCTCATGGCCAGGTCGATCACCTTGTCGGCGCCGCCGGCCATGTTGCCGGCGAACATGGCGATCACCGCCAGGCCCAGCACCAGGATGATCATCTGGATGAAGTCGGTCACCGCCACCGACCACATGCCGCCGAAGAGCGTGTAGGCCAGGATAGAGACCACGCCGATCACCATGCCCACCGGGATGCTCACCACCCCGCCCGAGAGCAGGTTGAACACCAGCCCCAGCGCCGTGACCTGCGCCGACACCCAGCCCAGGTAGCTGAGCATGATGATCAGCGAGCACATGACTTCCACGGCGCGGCCGTAGCGCTCGCGGTAGTAGTCGCTGATGGTCAGCAGCGTCATGCGGTAGAGCTTGCCGGCGAAGAACAGGCCCACCAGGATCAGGCAGGTGCCGGCGCCGAAGGGGTCTTCGACCACGCCGTTCAGGCCGCCCTCGATGAACTTGGCCGGGATGCCCAGCACCGTTTCGGACCCGAACCAGGTCGCGAAGGTGGTGGTGACGATCATGTACAGCGGCAGGTGGCGGCCGGCGATCGCGAAGTCCGTCGTGTTCTTGACCCGCTTGGCGGCCCACAGGCCGATGGCGATCGTGACGAGCAGGTAGACGATGACCAGGGTCAGCAGCACGGCAGTGTTCTCCTCGGGACGTGCGGGGACGGGACGAAAGACGGAAGAAGAAGGCTCAGAACAGGGCCACGCGCAGCAGCACCTGGATCAGGATCAAGCCCAATACAAAACCTATGCCAGCGTAGATGATGCCCTGCAGCAGGCGGTTGGTGCGCTTCTGCGCCGCCAGCAGTTCGAGCAGTTCGCGGCGGTGGTCGGCGGGCCGGTGCTCCAGGTAGTCGTGCAGCAGACGCGGCAGCTGGGGCAGCAGCTTGGCGTAGCGCGGCGCCTCGGCGCGCAGCTGCTCCCACAGCTTGCGCGGGCCGATCTGGTCGGCCATCCACTTCTCCAGGAAGGGCTTGGCCGTGTGCCACAGGTCCAGCTCCGGGTCGAGCTGGCGGCCCAGGCCCTCGATGTTCAGCAGCGTCTTCTGCAGCAGCACCAGCTGGGGCTGGATCTCGACGTGGAAGCGGCGCGAGGTCTGGAACAGGCGCATCAGCACCATCCCCAGCGAGATTTCCTTCAGCGGCCGGTCGAAGTACGGCTCGCACACGGTGCGGATGGCCGCCTCCAGCTCGTCCACGCGGGTGCCCTCGGGCACCCAGCCGCTTTCCAGGTGGAGCTCGGCCACGCGCTTGTAGTCGCGGCGGAAGAAGGCGGCGAAGTTCTGCGCCAGGTATTCCTTGTCGGACTCGGTCAGCGTGCCGACGATGCCGAAGTCCAGCGAGATGTAGCGCCCGAAGGTCTCGGGCGCCAGGCTCACCTGGATGTTCCCGGGGTGCATGTCGGCATGGAAGAAGCCGTCGCGGAACACCTGGGTGAAGAAGATGGTGACGCCGTCGCGCGCCAGCTTGGGGATGTCGACGCCGGCCGCCCGCAGGCGGTCCAGCTGGGCGATGGGCACGCCGTGCATGCGCTCCATCACGATGACCTCCTCGTGGCAGAGGTCCCAGAACATCTCGGGGATCAGCAGCATGTCCAGCGAGGCCATGTTGCGGCGCAGCTGGGCGGCGTTGGCGGCCTCGCGCACCAGGTCGAGCTCGTCGTGCAGGTACTTGTCGAACTCGGCCACCACCTGCCGGGGCTTGAGGCGCTTGCCGTCGGCCGATGCGCGCTCGACCCAGCCGGCCATCATGGCCATGAGCGCCAGGTCCTTGTCGATCACGCCGCGCATGCCGGGGCGCAGCACCTTGACGGCCACCTCGCGGACGCCGCCGTGCGGGTCGCGCAGCGTGGCGAAGTGCACCTGCGCGATCGAGGCGCTCGCCACCGGCGTGGCATCGAACTGCTCGAAGAGCTCGCCCACCGGCCGCTTGAAGGCGCGCTCGATGGTGGCGATGGCGATCGCCGAATCGAAGGGCGGCACCCGGTCCTGCAGCCACGCCAGTTCGTCGGCGATGTCGGGCGGCAGCAGGTCGCGGCGCGTGGAGAGCACCTGGCCGAACTTGACGAAGATCGGCCCGAGCCGCTCGAGGGCCTCGCGCAGCCGCTGGCCGCGCGGCGCATCGAGGTTGCGGCCGACCGAGACCACGCTCGCCAGCACGCGCAGCCAGGGCTTCTGGAAGCTGGTGAGGACGAGCTCGTCCAGGCCGTAGCGCAGCGCGACCCAGACGATGAAGATGCCGCGCGTGAAGCGCGTCATTCGGCGCTGCTCTTCGGGCGGTCCGACCGCGGCTTCGCCGCCTTGTCGATGAACTCGCGCAGCGCGCCGGTCACGCGGCGCGCCGCGGTGCCGATGGCATGCGCCGGCGCATCGCCGATGAGCCGCGCCAGGTCGTCCTCGACGTCCCAGCGGACGTGGTCGACCAGCCAGTTGATCTCGGCCGCGAGCTGCACGTCGCCTTCGATCTGCACGGCGGGCTTGTCGCCGCGCAGCGTGGCGCCGGCAAGCGCCAGCGGCGAGGCTTCGGTGACGGTCAGGGTGAGGTCGGGAAGGGCGGTCTCGGGCGCCAGGTCGAGCAGCCCGGCCGGCGTGGCGACCACGCGCACCTGGATCTTGCGCCACTGCACCAGCACCACGCGGCCCTGCTGGCGGGCCAGGCGGTCCTGCGCCTCGGGCTCCTGCTGCAGCACATGGTTGATGAACAGCACCGCGCGGTGCTGCACCTCGTGGATGGCCCAGGCCGGCGGCTGCAGGCGCTCGCCGATGCGGGCGGCGAACTCTTCCAGAAAAGCGAATGGGGACGATGGTGTGGCCATGTCCCCATTATCCGGCTTGGCACCGCCGAGGCGGCACCCGTTCAGCGACGCGCCAGGCTTATTGCAGTGCCTGGACGCCCGCCACCAGCCAGCCGCCGCCATGGGTCGGCTTGCTCATGTTCCACACCTCGCGGAAGGGCGCCGGGCCGGCCGAGGCGTCCTCGCGGATCATGCCGGAGAACTCCACGCTCGCCAGGTAGGCGTCGGGCAGCTCCTCGATGCCCAGCAGCTTGGCGTCGAGCATGACCACCTCGGTCTTGTTGGGCTGGCCGCCGGAGGAGCGTTCGCGCTCGCCCAGCTGCGAGCGGATCTCTTCGACCATGCCGTCGGTCATCATCGAACGCAGGGTGCCGATGTCGGCGCGGTCCCAGGCGTCCTGCAGCGTCACGAAGTTGCGCTTGGCGGCGGTGAGGAAGCCGTCGACGTCGAAGCCCTGGGGCACGCCCCAGCCCTGCGCACCCGACAGCGCGGAGCCGATCGACACGCCCGTGCCACCCAGTGCGGAGTGGCCGGTGGCCGCCGGCGCGCTGCCGTCGAAGGCGGCGGTGTTGCGCTCCCACGGACGGGCCGACGCGTCGTTGCCGACGTTGTTGGGGCTGTACTGGGCCGGTGCGCGCGCATCCGCTGCGCCGCCCACGCCCTGGAAGGCCAGGTTGCCAGACTGCGACTGACGGCCGCGGTTGCTCAGCATGCGCCAGACCATGACGGCGGCCAGCACCAGCAGGCCGATCAGCAGGATGTTGGCGAAGCCGGCGCCCAGGCCCAGCGAGTTGGCGAGCCAGGCCAGGCCGAGACCGGCGGCCAGGCCGCCGAGGATGCCGGCCCAGGGCCGGCGCGGCGCCTGAGCACCGGGCGCGGCCGTCGCGGGCTTGGCCGCGGCGGCGCTGTTGGTCGCGTTCTGCGTCGGCGCGCCGGGTGCGGCCGGCGGCGTCGCCTCGCGCTGCGTCACGTTGTTCGACTGGCGGCCGAAGGACTTGCCACCGCCCATGCGCTTGGCATCGGCATCCAGGCTCACGAATGCCACCGAGGCACACACGAGCAACACGGCCCAAAGATTTCTTTTCATCGTCACGTCTCCTCGAACGTCTTCAATTCAAACTCTTCACCACCGTACAGCGATGCCTGCATCGCACGATTCGCAAGGCCGCGGAGCAGGCCATGCGGGGCCCGCGCGGAACTGGCTTTGCCAGGCCGCAGCCGGCGCCCCTTGAGGGGTTGGCGGAGCGACACGCAGTGCGCGCAGACTGGGGTGGTCCTGTTCAGCACTTGATTCCAACATGCAGGGCCACGACACCGCCAGTCATGTTGTGATAGTCCACATGTCCAAAACCGCCCTCCTTCATGAGGGTCTTGAGCTCGTCCTGGCCGGGATGCATCCGGATCGATTCGGCCAGATAGCGGTAGCTGTCGGCATCGCCCGCCACCATCTTGCCCAGGCGCGGCAGCACCTTGAACGAATACCAGTCGTAGGCCTTGCGCAGCGGCTGCGCCACCTGCGAGAACTCCAGCACCAGCAGCTTGCCGCGCGGCTTGAGCACGCGGTTCATCTCCCTGATCGCCGCGTCCTTGTGCGTCATGTTGCGCAGGCCGAAGGCCACCGCCACGACGTCGAAATGGTTGTCGGGAAAGGGCAGCTTCTCGGCGTCGCACACCATCGTGGGCAGCACCACGCCGGCGTCGAGCAGCCGGTCGCGCCCGGTGCGCAGCATCGCCTCGTTGATGTCGGTGTGCACCACCTCGCCGGTGGCGCCGACCTTCTTCGCGAAGGCCAGCGCCAGGTCGCCGGTGCCGCCCGCGATGTCGAGCACCTTCGAGCCTTCGCGCACATTGGCGACCATGACGGTGTAGGCCTTCCACGCGCGGTGCAGGCCCATCGACATGAGGTCGTTCATCACGTCGTAGCGCGAGGCGACGGAGTCGAACACACCGCGCACGCGGCGCGCCTTGTCGTTCTCGTCGACGGATTCGAAACCGAAGTGGGTGGTGCTCATGGCGATGGGAATGTTAGGTCGGAAGCCGGGACTGCAAGGTGGACGACCTTGCCGACGCGGCGGTCATTGCACGAGTGTTGTTCTTCGAGCCGAATCGGCCTGCGGCGCCCGCTAGACGGGCACCAGCAGCTATCGATTTCATAGCAGTCGGCTGGCACGCCCGGACGGCGCTCAGTGGCTGCAGCCATGGCCGCTGCGTGCCGGCATGGGCGCGTCGCGGTCCACGCCCGCTTCGGCCAGGCGGCGCAGGTAGTCGGCCCAGAGTTCGTCCTGCCGGCTGCCCAGCTCGTACAGCAGCGCCCACGAGTAGATGCCGCTCGCATGGCCGTCGCTGAAGGTGGGCTGCACCGCGTAGTGGCCCACCGGCTGCAGGTCGACCACGTCGACCTCGCGCTTGCCGGTCTGCAGGGTCTCCTGGCCGGGCCCGTGGCCCTGCACCTCGGCCGAGGGCGAGCACACGCGCATCAGCTCGAAGGGGAGGCGGAAGCTCGCGCCGTCGGAGAACGCGATCTCCAGCACGCGCGACTGGCCGTGGAGGGTGAGTGCGGTGGGCGTCGGTGCGCCGGCTTGGAGGCCTGCCATGGTGGAAGTCGGTGCCTTGAAGGATGGATCAGGTGGAGGGCAGCGCGCCGAGTTGCGCGAGCAGTTCGCGCTCCAGCGCCGGCAGCCGGGCTTCGACGGCCGAGAGCCGGTCGGCCGGCGCCTCGCGCGATGCGCCGGCCCACACGGGCGACGGGAAGTGGCTGTCCCAGTCGAAGCGCGCGATCACGTGCCAGTGCAGGTGCGGCACCGCGTTGCCCAGGGTCGCGACATTGACCTTGGTAGGCGCGAGGTGGGCCCGCAGCGCCGACTCGACCGCCGCCACGGCGTCCAGGCAATGCACGCGCTCGGCGCGCGACAGGTCGGTGAACTCGCGCGCATGCGCACGCCAGACGACGCGGTAGAAGGCCGGAAAGCCGGCCTCCTGGGCGTGGATCACGCGCAGCGAGGCGTTCTCGAACAGCACCCGGCCACCGGCCGCCTCGCACAGCGCACAGCCGGCCACTGGCCCCGCGGGTGGGGTGAACGCGGCGTTGCTCATTGGGAACCTTCGGCTTCGCCTGCGGTGCGAGCCCTCTTCGGAACGGCCGGGCGAGGGCTCATACCAGCACCCGCTCGATGCCGCCCTGGTTGGCGGCTGCGACGTACTTCGGCATCCAGTCCTCGCCGAGGATCTGCCGTGCCATCTCGACCACGATGTAGTCGGCCTCGAGCAGGCCGTTGTTGAGGTCGTTGCCGTAACGGGAGAGGCCCTGCAGGCAGCTCGGGCAGCTGGTGAGGATCTTCACGTTCTCCTTCTCGCCCAGGCCCGCCTTCGCGCGCAGGGCGGCCTCGCCCTTCTTCAGTTCCTCTTCCTTGCGGAAGCGGATCTGCGTCGAGATGTCGGGCCGCGAGACGCCCAGCGTGCCGGATTCACCGCAGCAGCGGTCGCTCTTGAGCACCTGCTCGCCGACCAGCGACTTCACGGTCTTCATCGGGTCCTGCAGTTTCATCGGCGTGTGGCAGGGGTCGTGGTACAGGTAGGCCGAGGCGTTGGCCTCGAGCTTCACGCCCTTTTCCAGCAGGTACTCGTGGATGTCGATGATCCGGCAGCCGGGGAAGATCTTGTCGAACTGGTAGCCCTGCAGCTGGTCGTAGCAGGTGCCGCAGCTCACCACCACCGTCTTGATGTCGAGGTAGTTCAGCGTGTTGGCAACGCGGTGGAAGAGCACCCGGTTGTCGGTGATCATCTTCTCGGCCTTGTCGAACTGGCCCGAGCCGCGCTGCGGGTAGCCGCAGCACAGGTAGCCGGGCGGCAGCACGGTCTGCACGCCGGCGTGCCACAGCATCGCCTGCGTCGCCAGGCCGACCTGCGAGAACAGGCGTTCCGACCCGCATCCCGGGAAGTAGAAGACCGCCTCGGTCTCGGAGGTGGTCGCCGTCGGGTTGCGGATGATCGGCACGTACTCCGCATCCTCGATGTCCAGCAGCGCACGCGCCGTCTTCTTGGGCAGGCCGCCGGGCATCTTCTTGTTGACGAAGTGGATGACCTGTTCGTTGATCGGCGCCGGGCCCAGGGTGGCGGGCGGGTGCGCCGTCTGCTTCTTCGCCGGCAGGCGGAAGAAGTCGTTGGCCAGGCGCTGGGCCTTGAAGCCCACTTCCACCATGCCGGTGCGCACGGCCTTGATCGTGGTCGGGTTGGTGGCGTTGAGGAAGAACATCGCCGCCGCGTTGCCCGGCCGGAAGCTCTTCTGCCCCATCTTGCGCAGCAGGTTGCGCATGTTCATCGACACGTCGCCGAAGTCGATCTTCACCGGGCAGGGCGTGAGGCACTTGTGGCACACCGTGCAGTGGTCGGCCACGTCCTCGAACTCCTCCCAGTGCTTGATCGACACGCCGCGGCGCGTCTGCTCCTCGTACAGGAAGGCCTCGACCAGCAGCGAGGTGGCGAGGATCTTGTTGCGCGGGCTGTAGAGCAGGTTGGCGCGCGGCACGTGCGTGGCGCACACCGGCTTGCACTTGCCGCAGCGCAGGCAATCCTTGACCGAATCGGCAATGGCGCCGATGTCGCTCTGCTGCATGATGAGCGACTCGTGGCCCATCAGGCCGAAGCTGGGCGTGTAGGCGCTGGTGAGGTCGGCCTCCAGCGCATGCGAGCCGTCGCGCAGCAGCTTGCCGCGGTTGAAGCGGCCCTCGGGGTCGACCTGCCGCTTGTACTGCGCGAAGGGCGCCAGTTCCTCGTCCGTCAGGAACTCCAGCTTCGTGATGCCGATGCCGTGCTCGCCCGAGATCACGCCGTCGAGGCTGCGCGCCAGCTTCATGATGCGCTCGACCGCCTCGTGCGCGGTCTGCAGCATCTCGTAGTTGTCGCTGTTGACGGGGATGTTGGTGTGCACGTTGCCGTCGCCAGCGTGCATGTGCAGGGCGACCCACACGCGGCCCTTGAGCACGCGCTGGTGGATGGCATTGCATTCGGCCAGGATGGGCGCGAACTCGGCGCCCGAGAAGATCTGCGCCAGCGGCGCCTTGAGCTCGGTCTTCCAGCTCGCGCGCAGCGAATGGTCCTGCAGCTGCGGGAACAGCGCCTCGACGTCGCCCAGCCAGCTCATCCAGCGCGCGCGCACCTCGCGCACCAGCGCGATGGCCTGCTGCACGCGGCCTTCGAGCAGCTCGGCCGTGGGGATCTCGTGCGCGTCGTCGGTCTTGCCCAGCGGCAGGTTGCCGCGTGCCAGGAAGGCTTCCAGCTCGCCGGCCAGCGCGATCTTGTTGCGCAGGCTCAGCTCGATGTTGATGCGCTCGATGCCGTCGGTGTACTCGGCCATGCGCGGCAGCGGGATCACCACGTCCTCGTTGATCTTGAACGCGTTGGTGTGGCGGCTGATGGCGGCCGTGCGCTTGCGGTCCAGCCAGAACTTCTTGCGCGCCTCGGGGCTGATGGCGATGAAGCCTTCGCCCGAGCGCGAGTTGGCGATGCGCACCACCTCGCTGGTCACGCGCGCCACCGCGTCGGCGTCGTCGCCGGCGATGTCGCCGAAGAGCACCATCTTGGGCAGGCCGCCGCCGTGCTTCTTGCTCTTGGTGGCGTACCCGACGGCCTTGAGGTAGCGGTCGTCCAGATGCTCCAGGCCGGCCAGCAGCACGCCTGAACGCTTCTGCTCGGCGAACATGAAGTCCTTGATCTCGACGATCGAGGGCACGGCGTCCTTGGCGTTGCCGAAGAATTCCAGGCACACGGTGCGCGTGTGCGCCGGCATGCGGTGCACCACCCAGCGGCAGCTGGTGATGAGGCCGTCGCAGCCTTCCTTCTGGATGCCCGGCAGGCCCGAGAGGAACTTGTCGGTCACGTCCTTGCCCAGGCCCTCCTTGCGGAAGGTCTTGCCGGCGATCTCCAGGCGCTCGGTGCGCAGCGGCGTCTTGCCGTCGGCGGCGAAGTACTGCAGCTCGAAGACGGCGCTCTCGGCGTCGTGGATCTTGCCCAGGTTGTGGCCGATGCGCGTGACCTCGAGCCACTCGGCCTGCGGCGTCACCATGCGCCACGAAGCGAGGTTGTCCAGCGCCGTGCCCCACAGCACGGCCTTCTTGCCGCCCGCGTTCATGGCGACGTTACCGCCCACGCAGGAGGCCTCGGCCGAGGTGGGGTCGACCGCAAAGACGTAGCCCGCGCGCTCGGCCGCGTCGGCCACGCGCTGGGTGACGACGCCGGCCTCGGTCCAGATGGTGGGCACCTTGCCCTCGACGCCGGGCAATGCACGCAGTTCGACCTCGGTCATCGCCTCGAGCTTCTCGGTGTTGATGACCGCGCTCTTCCAGGTCAGCGGAATGGCGCCGCCGGTGTAGCCGGTGCCGCCGCCGCGCGGGATGATGGTCAGGCCCAGCTCGAAGCAGCCGGCCACCAGGCGCGCCATCTCGGCCTCGGTGTCGGGGGTGAGCACGACGAAGGGGTACTCGACGCGCCAGTCGGTGGCGTCGGTCACGTGGGCCACGCGCGAGAGGCCGTCGAACTTGATGTTGTCCTTGGCCGTGAGGCGGCCCAGCACCTTGCGCGCCTGGCGGCGCAGGCCGGCGATCTCGTCGAAGGAGCGGTCGAACTGCGCGATGGCCTGCTGCGCCAGCGTGCAGAGCTCGCCGACCAGCGCGTCGCGCTGGGCATCGTCCTGCGGCGTGCGGCGCTTCTGCACCTCGGCCAGGCGGTGCTTCAGGGCATCGACCAGCTGGCCGCGGCGGCGCGGGTTGTCCAGCAGGTCGTCGATCAGGTAGGGGTTGCGCTGCACCACCCAGATGTCGCCCAGCACCTCGTAGAGCATGCGGGCCGAGCGGCCGGTGCGGCGCTCCTCGCGCAGGCTCTGCAGCAGTTGCCAGCCGCGACTGCCGAGCAGGCGGATGACGATCTCGCGGTCGGAGAAGCTGGTGTAGTTGTACGGAATCTCGCGCAGGCGGGCCGGCTCGGCGGCCTGCGACAGCAGCGCGTTCAACGCGGTCGGGGCATTCATCGGGGGGAAGGCAGCAGGGCCACGGCAAGGCGCCGCGCGCCCATGAACCGGGCCGCGGATTTTAGGTCCCGCACCCCGCGCGGGGCGCGATGCGGGTCATCGGGCCGGGCCCGGGCGAGCCGCCGAGATGCCCGCGCGCCGTGCATGGGCCCGAAATGCTATCGAAACCATAGCGTGGCACGCAGGCAGGACGGGCGCTGGCGCCCGAAACGATCAAGAAGAATGCGTCCGGTCGGTCGCTGCGCCGTCGACCGGCTCGGTCGCCATCGCCTGGCGCAGCCAGTCGCAGAAGGCCTGCACCTCGGGCCGTTGCGCGCTCGCGGGCGCGGCGAGCAGCCGGTAGAAGGGCCCGTCGACCGCGTGCTGCGGCAGCACCACGGCCAGCTCGCCGCTGGCCAGGCGCGGCGCCACCAGCGGCGTGAGGCCGATGGCGACGCCCATGCCCTGGGCACAGGCGCGCAGCAGGTCCTCGTACTGCGAGAAGTGCGAACGCGCCTGGTCCGGCGGAGCCGCGATGCCCAGGCGCTGGTGCCAGCGCGCCCACGACAGCTGCGCGAAGCGCTCGCCGGCCTGGCTGAAGACCAGCAGCGCCTCGCGCGCCAGGTCGGCCGGCGCGGCGATGCGCGCGGCCAGCTCGGGCGTGGCGACCAGCATGGCGCGCTGGCGCAGCAGCGGCACCTCGCCGGCCGGCAGGTCTTCCGAACGCGTGAGCCGGATCGCGACGTCGACGCCGGTGCGCTCGAGCTGCAGGTTCTGCGTCGAGCTGTCGACGTCGATGTCGACGCCCGGGTGCCGCGCCTGGAAGTCCGGCAGTCGCGGCACCAGCCACAGGCTGGCGAAGGACGGCGAGGTCGTGACCGCGACCCGCGCCCGCGCCGGGCTGGTGCCGCGCTGCACGCGCTCCACCGCGAGGGCCAGGCGCCCCAGCGCATCGCCCACGCCGTCGAAGAGCACGGCGCCCTCGCCCGTCAGCACCAGGCCGCGCGCGCCGCGCACGAAGAGCGGCGCGCCCAACGCGTCCTCCAGCGCCTTGACCTGCTTGCTGACGGCCGACTGGGTCAGGCTCAGCTCCTCGGCCGCGGCGGTGAAGCTCAGCAGGCGCGCCGCGCTCTCGAAGCCGCGCAGGGCATCGAGCGAAAGGCTTCGCAACAGGGCGCTGGGCAACGAGGGCCCCCAGGGCCGGGCTGCGCCCCGCCCGCCCCCCGAGGGGGGCCAGAAAACTTGGGGCGGCCCGGCGTTTTCTTGAGACGACATGCGGTACAGGAATGGCAGCTCTGAGAATGTTTCGCGCCACGGTGCGTCGGCCGTTCCCAGAATGGTCCACGCACCATGACAGCCGCACATCATCCCTCCTCCGCGCCCGCGCCGCTTGCGCCGGCATCGCTCACGCCAGGCCTCGACCGCCGCGCCGCCTGGGTCATCGCCTGCGCCGGGCTGGTCCTCTTCCTCAGCCTGGGCCAGCGCCACGCCTTCGGGCTGTACGTGCTGCCGGTCACGGGCAGCTTCGACTGGGACCGCACCACCTTTTCTTTCGCCATCGCGCTGCAGAACCTGGTGTGGGGCCTGGCGCAGCCCTTCAGCGGCATGCTGGCCGACCAGCATGGTCCGCACCGGGTGATGCTGGGCGGCGCGGTGCTCTACGTGGCCGGCTTGGCGGCGATGCCCTTCGCGTCCAGCGGCTGGGCCTTCGCGACGGTGGCGGGGGTGCTGGTGGGCCTGGGCCTGAGCGGCACGGGCTTCGGCATCGTGTACGGCGCGGCGGGCAAGGCCGTGAGCGATGCGCAGCGGCCGCGCGCCCTGGGCATCGTGGGTGCCTTCGGCGGCGCCGGGCAGTTCGTGATGCTGCCGCTGAACCAGAAGCTGATCGATTCGCTGGGCTGGTCGAGCGCAGTACTGATCACGGCGACGCTGCTGGCCGCGATGCTGCCACTGGCGTTGGGCGCGGGCCGGCCGGTGGCGCCCCCGGCAAGCGCCGCGGCAACACTGCCGCCCCCGTTGGGCGCCGCGCTGCGCCAGGCCTTCGGCGACCGGGACTTCTGGCTGATCGGGCTGGGCTTTCTGTCCTGCGGCTTCCACCTGGCCTTCATCGCGACGCACCTGCCGGCCTACCTGGCGGGGTGCGGGCTGGGGCCGCAGGTCGCGGCCACGGCGCTGGGGCTGGTCGCGCTGACGAACATCGCGGGCACCTACCTCTTCGGCGCGTGGGCGGCGCGCTGGCAGCGCAAGCACCTGCTGGCGGCGCTGTACACGGCGCGCACGCTGGCGATCGCGCTCTTCGTCACGCTGCCGACGACGGCGCTGTCGGTGTACCTGTTCGCGGCCGTGATGGGCTTCCTCTGGCTGGGCACCCTGCCCCTGACGAACGGGCTGCTGAGCCAGCTGTTCGGCATGCGCTACATCACGACGCTGTTCGGCTTCGTGTTCCTGTGGCACCAGATCGGCAGCTTCCTGGGCGTGTGGCTGGGCGGCCTGGTGTTCGACGCGACGGGCAGCTACACGCTGGTGTGGGCGCTGGCCTGCGTACTGGGGCTGGTGTCGGCGGCGGCCAACCTGCCGGTGCGGGAGCGGCGAGCGGCCGTGCCGCTGGGGCAGCCGGCATGAGGAGCTTTCGTCGCGTCATCTGCGCGCTCGTGCTGGGTGGCGCGGCGCTGGGGACCTTGGCCGCTTATGGTGGGCCGGAGTTTGCGGTGGCGCTGCAGGCTGGGGTGTGGCTCTGTGGGGGTGTGCGCTGAGTTTCGGCCGGGTGTGGATCGGCCGGCACGACGGGCTGGGGCGCTGGCGGCGGCCGCGGGCCTGCGTTCTCCGCCTCAGGCTCGCGCTGACCGGCTTGTCGTGCTGCCTGTGTGCTCGCTGTCCATCGACGCGCTTGCGGCACTGCACGGCGCCGCGAATGGAGCCTGCGCCCGCAGGCCCACGACCACCGCCCTGAAGCGCTGCGCCTTGTCCAGCGCCGGGGTGCCCCTCACCCTGCCTCTCCCCAGCGGGGAGAGGGGTAAAAACCGGACGCGCCCGAGTCATGCCGGCCGACCGCGCGCGCGGTCCAGGCCGGTGGTGCCGGTGTGCGGGCGCAGGCTCCATTCGCGGCGCCGTGCAGTGCCCCAAGCACGTCGATTCCAGGCGAGCACATCGACAGCACCGCACGCCGGTCAGCGCGAGCCTGAGCCGGAGAACGCACACCGGCGCCGCCGGCCGGGTTCAGCCCCACAGCGCCCGAACGCCGAAGAACAAAGCAGCCAAAAAAGCCAAAAGCGCAATCGCCCGCCAGCCCAAGCCCCCCGGACGCCGCGACCAAACTCGTCACAAACGTGACGATCCAAAGCCGCGCCTAGAACAGCACCCGGCTGCGAATCGTCCCCGGCACCTTGGCCAGCGCCTCGAGCGCCACGTCGGACGACGCGGCGTCGATGTCGGTCACCACGTAGCCCACCTTCTCGTTCGTCTGCAGGTACTGCGCCGAGATGTTGATGCGGTGGTCCGCGAACACCTGGTTGATCGCCGACAGCACGCCCGGCACGTTGTGGTGCACGTGCAGCAGCCGGTGCTTGCCCGGGTGCGCCGGCAGCGCCACCTCCGGGAAGTTCACGCTGCTCGTGGTGGTGCCGTTGTCGCTGTACTTCACCAGCTTCTCGGCCACCTCCACGCCGATGTTGGCCTGCGCCTCCATCGTCGAGCCGCCGATGTGCGGCGTGAGGATCACGTTGTCCAGCCCACGCAGCGGCGACTGGAACTCGTCCTTGTTGCTCTTGGGCTCGGTCGGGAACACGTCGATCGCCGCGCCCAATAGCTTCTTCGCCTTGATCGCCTCGGCCAGCGGCTCGATCTCGACCACCGTCCCGCGGGAGGCGTTGATCAGGATCGCACCCGGCTTCATCGCCGCGATCTCGGCCGCGCCGATCATCCACTGCGTGGACGGCAGCTCGGGCACGTGCAGGGTCACGATGTCGCTCTGGCCCAGCAAATCATGCAGGCTGCGCACCTGCCGCGCGTTGCCCAGCGGCAGCTTGGTCACCACGTCGTAGAAGGCCACGTGCATGCCCAGCGCCTCGGCCAGCACCGACAGCTGCGCGCCGATGGAGCCGTAGCCCACGATGCCCAGCGTCTTGCCGCGGATCTCGAAGGCGTTCTCGGCGCTCTTGAGCCAGCCGCCGCGGTGCGCGACGGCGCTCTTCTCGGGCACGCCGCGCAGCAGCAGGATCGCCTCGGCCAGCACCAGCTCGGCCACCGAGCGGGTATTGGAGTACGGCGCATTGAACACCGCCACGCCGTGCTCGCGCGCCGAGCCGAGGTCGATCTGGTTGGTGCCGATGCAGAAGGCGCCCACCGCCACCAGCTTGGGCGCGGCCGCGAACACGTCGGCCGTGAGCTGCGTGCGCGAACGGATACCGAGGAAATGCACGTCGGCCACCTTGGCCTTCAGCTCCTCGCCTTCGAGCGCGCCAGTGAGCGTCTCGATCTGCGAGTAGCCCGCCGAACGGATCAGCTCCACGCCGGAGGGGTGGATGCCCTCCAGCAGCAGGAACTTGATCTTGTTCTTGTCCAGGGAGGTCTTGGTCATGACACAGGCGGCCGGTACGAAGCCAGTGAAGGAATGAAGGAGCCAGCCAGCCTAGCATGGTGCGCCGCAGCACACTCCCGGTGCGGCTATTGGGCAAGGTCGGCGCCGCGTGCTGCCGCGTGAGCGACAGGCGTGCACCGAAAAAGGGTTTCCCCCCTTCGCAGCCGGGGGCCGCCCGTGCGACAAACACCCGCCGCCGCGCTGTCACACAAAGCGAATAGCATGCGCGGCTTTGTCATTTTCAGCAGGAGTCTTTGCATGCGATTCAACACGCTCACCTCGGCCGCCGCACTGGCCGTCGCGTTCGCCCTCCCGGCGCACGCCCAGACCGAGATCCAGTGGTGGCACTCCATGAGCGGTCCGCTCGGCGAATGGGTCAACGACCTCGCCAAGCAGTACAACGAGAGCCAGAAGGACTACAAGGTGGTGCCCACTTACAAGGGCCAGTACGACGAGTCGATGACCGCCGCCATCGCCGCCTTCCGCGCCGGCAACGCGCCGGACATCCTGCAGGTGTTCGAGGTGGGCACCGCGACCATGATGGCCTCGAAGAACGCCATCAAGCCCGTGGGCGAGGTCATGACCTCCGGCGGCGCCAAGTTCGATCCGACGGTCTACATCTCCGCCGTGGCCGGCTACTACACCGCGCCCAACGGCCAGATGCTGAGCTTCCCCTTCAACAGCTCGACGACCATCTTCTACTACAACAAGGACGCCTTCAAGGCGGCCGGCCTCGACCCCGAGAAGGCGCCCACCACCTGGCCCGAAGTGTTCGCGGCGGCCGACAAGCTCAAGGCCAGCGGCCACAAGTGCCCCTTCACCACCAGCTGGATGAGCTGGACCCAGCTCGAGAGCTTCTCGGCCTGGCACAACACCCTGTACGCGACCGAGAACAACGGCTTCGGCGGCACCAAGGCGCGCCTGGCCTTCAACTCGCCGCTGCAGGTCAAGCACTTCGAGAACCTGGCCAAGATGGCCAAGGACGGCACCTTCGTCTACAAGGGCCGCAACAACACGCCCGACGCCGCCTTCCCCTCGGGCGAGTGCGCCATGATGACCGGCTCCTCGGGCCTGTACGCGCGCGTGGCCAAGGACGCGAAGTTCAAGTACGGCATCTCCACCCTGCCCTACTACCCCGACGTGAAGGGCGCACCCCAGAACACCGTCATCGGCGGTGCCAGCCTGTGGGTGATGGCCGGCAAGTCGCCCGAGAAGTACAAGGGCGTGGCCAGCTTCTTCACCTTCCTGTCCGACACCAAGGTGCAGTCCGAAAGCCACAAGCGCACCGGCTACCTGCCGATCACCACCGCCGCCTACAAGCTGACCGACGCCTCGGGCTTCTACCAGAAGAACCCCGGGA
The DNA here is from genome assembly GCA_030418545.1 of Xenophilus aerolatus. Classification (GTDB taxonomy): domain Bacteria; phylum Pseudomonadota; class Gammaproteobacteria; order Burkholderiales; family Burkholderiaceae_C; genus Xenophilus. The sequence goes on from QAIB01000013.1 coordinate 113,584, forward strand.
CCGACGTGGCCGTGACGCAGATGATCCGCAAGACCACCGACAAGTCGCGCGGCATCCGCCTGGGCAACTTCGTGCAGATCCGCACCATCGTCGACGAGGAAACCGAACAGATCTGGAGCGGCAAGAAGACCGCCAAGGAAGCGCTGGACGCGGCCGTCAAGCGCGGCGACGAGCAACTGGAGCGATTCCAGAAGGCAAACAAAGGCTGACGCCTTTGTTCGCTTCGCGGCTCTTGTGGCACCCCACCCTGCCCTCCCCGCCGAGCGGGGAGGGTGCCTGCCGGTGATGTAAAGGCACAGTAGACTCGCACGCCCGCGCTGGGTCCCAGCCGGGCGTTTCTGTTTCAGAGGCTTCATGGAAAAACGCGTCCTCTTTCGATCCGGCTGGCTGCCCTGGCTGCTCATCGCACCGCAGATGGCGGTGATCCTGGTCTTCTTCTTCTGGCCGGCCAGCCAGGCCATCCTGCAGTCGATGCAGTCGGAAGACGCCTTCGGCACCTCGGTCGCCTTCGTCGGGCTGGAGAACTTCAAGACGCTGTTCGCAGACCCGGCCTACATCGACTCCTTCAAGGTCACGGCGCTGTTCTCGGTGCTCGTGGCGGGCAGCGGCATCGCGCTGTCGCTGGTGCTGGCGATCTTCGCCGACCGCATCCTGCGCGGCAGCCTGTTCTACAAGACCTTCCTGATCATTCCCTACGCGGTGGCGCCGGCCATCGCGGGCGTGCTGTGGGTGTTCATGTTCTCGCCCAGCATCGGCGTGGTGGCCTACGGGCTGCGCAAGATCGGCGTCGACTGGAACCACCTGCTCAACTCCAACCAGGCGCTCACGCTGATCGTGGTGGCTGCCGTGTGGAAGCAGATCTCGTACAACTTCCTGTTCTTCCTCGCCGGGCTGCAGTCGATTCCCAAGGCGCTGATCGAGGCGGCCTCGATCGATGGCGCCGGTCCGTGGCGGCGCTTCTGGAGCATCCAGCTGCCGCTGCTGTCGCCCACCACCTTCTTCCTGCTGGTCATCAACGTGGTCTACGCCTTCTTCGACACCTTCGCGATCGTGCACGCCACGACCGAAGGCGGCCCGGGCCGCGACACCTCGATCCTGGTTTACAAGGTCTGGCACGACGGCTTCAAGGCGCTGGACCTGGGCGGCTCGGCCGCGCAGTCGGTGGTGCTGATGGTCATCGTCGTCGCCTTGACGGTGATCCAGTTCCGCTACGTCGAGAAGAAAGTCCAATACTGATGCGCTCCCCTGCCCTTCCTTTCGCCCGGAGCTCCACTCATGGTTGAACGCCGCCCCGGCCTCACGCTGCTGTCGCACCTGGTGCTGATCCTGGGCATCGTGATTGTCGTCTTCCCGATCTACCTGGCCTTCGTCGCGTCCACCCACACGCGCGACGAGATCCTGAAGGTGCCGATGCCGATCACCCCCGGCTCGCACCTGGTGGAGAACTACACCGCCGCGCTCACCGGCGCCGACACCCAGGGCGCCCGCGTGGTGGTGGGCCGCATGATGTGGATCAGCTTCGTGACGGCCATGGTCATCGCGCTGGGCAAGATCGCCATCTCGCTGCTGTCGGCCTTCGCCATCGTGTACTTCCGCTTCCCGTTCAAGAAGATCGTCTTCTGGATGATCTTCGTGACGCTGATGCTGCCGGTGGAGGTGCGCATCCTGCCCACCTACAAGGTGCTGGCGGACCTCAACATGCTCAACACCTACGCGGGCCTGACGGTGCCGCTGATTGCCTCGGCCACGGCGACCTTCCTGTTCCGGCAGTTCTTCCTGTCCGTGCCCGACGAACTGGTGGAGGCGGCGCGCATCGACGGCGCCGGGCCGATGCGCTTCTTCAAGGACGTGCTGGTGCCGCTGTCGCAGACCTCCATCGCCGCCCTGTTCGTGATCCAGTTCATCTACGGCTGGAACCAGTACCTCTGGCCGCTGCTGGCCACCACCACCGAGGACATGTACCCGGTGGTGATCGGCATCAAGCGGATGATCGCCAGCGGCGACGCCGCGGTGGACTGGAACCTGGTCATGGCCACCGCCATGCTGGCTCTCATCCCACCGGCCATCGTCGTGGTCCTCATGCAGCGCTGGTTCGTCAAGGGCCTGGTCGACACCGAAAAGTAAGAACGCGAGAACACGAGAAAAGCATGTCCGGTATTTCCCTTCGCAACGTCATCAAGCGCTACGGCAAGGGCGCCAAGGCCAACCAGGTCATCCACGGCGTGAGCGCCGACATCAAGGACGGCGAGTTCGTCGTCATCGTCGGGCCGTCGGGCTGCGGCAAGTCCACGCTGCTGCGTATGGTGGCGGGTCTGGAAGAAGTCTCGGCCGGCGAGATCGCCATCGGCAGCCGCGTGGTCAACGACATCGAGCCGGCGCAGCGCGACATCGCGATGGTGTTCCAGAACTACGCGCTGTACCCGCACATGTCGAACTTCGACAACATGGCCTACGGCCTGCGCATCCAGGGCGTGCCCAAGGACGAGATCAAGGCCCGCGTCGACAAGGCCGCGAAGATCCTCGAGCTGGGCCACCTGCTCCAGCGCAAGCCGCGCGAGCTGTCGGGCGGACAGCGCCAGCGCGTGGCCATGGGCCGCGCCATCGTGCGTCAGCCGCAGGTCTTCCTGTTCGACGAGCCGCTGTCCAACCTGGACGCCAAGCTGCGCGCGCAGACCCGGCTCGAGATCCAGAAGCTGCACCGCGAGCTGGGCATCACGTCCCTCTTCGTCACCCACGACCAGGTCGAGGCCATGACGCTGGCGCAGCGCATCATCGTGATGAACGCCGGCGTCATGGACCAGTTCGGCACGCCCGAGGAGGTCTACAACACGCCGGCCACCACCTTCGTGGCCAGCTTCATCGGCTCGCCGCCGATGAATCTGCTCAAGCAGGCACCGGGCGTGCGCACGGGCCAGATCCTGGGCATCCGTCCCGAGCACATCGTGCTGGACGACAGCGGCTGGACGGTGAACATCGAGCAGGTCGAGCTGCTGGGCGCCGAGCGCCTGATCTACGGCCGCATCGGCGATGAGCAGATCATCATGCGCGCCGACGAATCGCAGCGCGCGCCGAAGGTCGGCGAGACGGTGCGCATGGCGGCGCGGCCCGACAAGCTGCACTGGTTCGACGCCGGCTCCGGAAAAAGAGCCGCCAACTGATGACCGCTGGCACCCTGCCCGCCTGGCCCTACCCCCGCTGGATCGCCCACCGCGGTGCCGGCAAGCTGGCGCCCGAGAACACGCTGGCCGCCTTCCGCCTGGGCGCGGAACACGGCTATCGCATGTTCGAGTGCGACGCCAAGCTCAGCAGCGACGGCGTGGTGTTCCTCATGCACGACGCCACGCTGGACCGCACCACCGATGGCCACGGCATCGGCGGCGAGCAGCCCTGGCACGCGCTCTCGCAGCGCGACGCGGGCGGCTGGCATTCGCGCCGCTACGCCGGCGAGCCGCTGCCCACGCTGGCGGCGCTGGCGCGCTTCTGCCTCGCCAACGGGCATTTGCTGAACATCGAGATCAAGCCGACGCCGGGCACCGACGACGCCACCGGCGCGGCCGTGGCGCGCGAGGCGGCGGCGTTGTGGTCGGGTGCGGCCGTGCCGCCGCTGCTCACCTCCTTCAAGCCGCACGCGCTGGCCGCCGCACGCGAAACCGCCCCGGCCCTGCCGCGCGGCCTGCTGCTCGACACGCTGCCGGACGGCTGGCTCGACACCGCCCGCACGCTGGGCTGCCAGGCCGTCGTCTGCAACCATGCCTTGTGGGATGCCACCACCGTGGCCGTCGCCAAGGCCGCCGGCCTGCGCACGCTGAGCTACACCGTCAACGACGAGTGGGCGGCGCAACGGCTCATCGACCTGGGCACCGACGGCATCATCACCGACCGGGTCGACCTGTTCGCGCCGGCCTGAGCACCGCGGCCGCGGCACGGCTCAAGCGTCGAGCTTGATGCCGGCGTCGCGCGCGATGCCCTGCCACAGCCTGAGGTCCTCGCGCACGAGGCGCCCGAACTCCTCGGGCGAGCGCTGCGGCGTGTTGTCGTCGAGGTTCAGGGCCATGCGGCGGTCCTTCAGTTCGGGGGCGAGCAGTGCGGCGCGCACATGGCGGTTCACCGTCTCGACCACGGCCGCCGGTGCGCCCCTGGACGCGAAGACGCCGTACCACGCGTCGGCGTCGAAGCGGTAGCCCTGCTGCGTCAGCGTCTGCACCTCGGACATCTGCGGGCTGCGCTGCGTGCCGCTGAGCGCCAGGCAGCGCAGCTTGCCGGACTTGACGAGCGGCACCAGGCTGCTGACGTCCACCCAGGCGATCTGGATGTTGCCGCCCTGCATGTCCTGGTAGATCTGCGGCATGGTCTTGTAGGGCACGTGGCGCAGGTCGAGCCCGGCCTTGGCCTTGACCCATTCCATCACCAGGTGCCCGGTCGAGCCCACGCCCCAGCTCGCGTAGTTGAGCGCGCCGGGGGGCCGCGCCTTCACGGCGGCGATGAACTCCTGCAGGTTGCGCGCCGGGAAGTCCGGCGTCGCGACCAGGGCGATGCCGCCGACGCCGACCTGGACGATCGGCACGGTGTCGCGGACGACATCGAAGCTCAGGTTCGGCTGCACGGCCTGGTTGATGACGGTGGAGGACGAGCTGAGCCAAGCCAGCGTGTAGCCGTCGGGAGCCGCCCGCACGAGTTGCTCGGCGGCCAGCACGCCATTGGCGCCGGGTTTGTTGTCCACCACGACGGGCTGCTTGACGGCCTGCGCCAGCGCGTCGCTGAACAGGCGGCACAGCAGGTCGGCGCCGCTGCCGGCCCCGCTGGGCACGATCATGCGAATCGGCCGCGACGGCCAGGTGTCCTCGGCGCGGACGCCGGTGGCGCCGGCGAGGCCCGCGGCGCCGAGCATGGCAAGCAGCTGGCGGCGATGAAGGGGCTGGGAGGGAAATGGCATGGGTGTCTCCTGGTGGTTGTCGTCGGGTTCCATCGCCGGGATGGCCGGCCGCGCTCAGGCCGCTTCGGGCTGGCGCACGGTGCTGATCGACAACCCGCCGTCGGCGATCAGCACCTGCCCGTTCACGTACGAGGACTCGGACGAGAGCAGGAACAGCGTGCCGTGCGCCACCTCCCAGCCCGTGCCCTGGCGGCCGAAAGGCAGGGGCCGCGCGGCACGGTTCGGCCGGTTGCGCGTGGCGTCGCGGCCCAGGGGCGTGTCGATCAGGCCCGGCGCGATCACGTTGGCCCGCAGCCCCTGGCCGTGGGTGGCGTAGGCCGTGGAGCGGCACAGCGCCGCCAGGGCCGCCTTGGAGCACTCGTACACCGGCAGGCCGCTGAGCGGCGAGATGGAGGCGGTGGACGAGACGAAGACCATCGAGCCACCGGGCGCCATCACCGCGGCCGCCGCCTGGGCGCACAGCATGTGGGCGCGCAGGTTCACGTCCATCACCGCGTCCCAGGCCTCGGCCGTCTCGTTGCCGAAGCGGCTGCTGTTGCCGATGCCGACGTTGAGCACCAGCCCGTCCAGTCCGCCCATGGCTTCGGTCGCCTCGCGCACCAGGCGCGTGATCTCTTCGGGCTTCGACACGTCGGCCTGCAGCGCGTGGGCACGGCCGCCTTCGCGCCCGGCCCAATCCACGCTTTCCTGTGCGCTGGCGAGGTCCAGGTCGGCGCAGGCCACCGTGGCGCCCTCCCGGGCGAACAGCACGGTCATCGCGCGGCCGTTGCCCACCGGCGGATCGGCATCGACGGTGCGGCGCTGGCCGCCGCCGACGACGAGCACACGCCGCCCGGCCAGCCGACCCGCGGGGCGGGCACGGCCCAGCGCGGGGGCGAAGAGCTGGCGCGACGGGTCGGCTTCGGGCGCCTGCGGTGCCGGGGTTGCCGCGGCGGCCCGCTCGATGGTGAGCGGCGCGGCGTGCGCGTCCTCCACCTCCAGCTCCAGGTTCTCCAGCAGCCGGCTGACCAGCATGTAGAAGCCGATGGTGACGATCACCTCCATCTGCTCCTGCGCCGAGCAATGCGCGGCCAGGGCGCGGTAGAGCGGCTCCGGTGCCTTGACCTGGCGCACCACGGCGTCGGTGAAGGCCAGCACGGCCTTCTCGCGTTCGTCGAACAGCGGGCTCGCCGGGTCGGCAAGCGCGGCCTCGATCTTGTCTTCGGCCATGCCCAGGCCGCGCGCCACGCGGCGGTGCTGATGCACTTCGTAGTGGGCCTCGCTCAGGGCACCGACGCGCAGGATCACCAGTTCGCGCAGCTCGGGCGCGAGCGACGAACGGCGCAGGATCGCGCCGCCCAGGCCGAGGAAGCCTTCGGCCACCTCGGGCGCATGGGGCAGCACGCGGTACAGGTCGAGCGGGGGTCGCGAACGCAGCAATTCGCCCAGCGGGCCGGGGACCTGGCTCAGGTCGAACAGGGGAAGGCGGGCCATCGAGTCTCCAATCGTTCAGAAATCGTTTGCGGAATGCTCGTGCATGCCGTCCAGGCGATAAATGGCGGCATCCCTACAATCGTTTTCCGAAAACCTGCAAACTTTTCAGAGCATGGCCAAGAGCGTCTTGGTGCTCGACGTGGCGCGGGAGGCGGGCGTGGCCGCCGGCTCGGTGTCGCGCGCACTCAACGGCAGCAAGCACGTGAGCCCCGCGCTGCGCGCCCGCGTGGCCGAGGCGGCGCGCCGCCTGGGGTACCAGCCAAACGCGCAGGCGCCCGGCCTGCGGCTGGGGCGCAGCAACATCATCGGCATGCTGGTCAACGACATGCGCCACCCCATGTACGCCAGCATCATCGCGGGCGTGGAGCACGAGCTGTCGCTGCACGGGCGCATGCTCCTGCTGGCCGACGCGCACGGCGAGGAGGCGCGCGAGCAGGCCGTCTTCGACACCTTCCAGCGCTGTGCGCTCGACGGCGCGATCATCGGCGCCTCCTATCACCCGGACGTGATGCAGGCCGCGCACTACGCGGGCAACCGCCTGCCGCTGGTGCTGATCGATCGCGACGTCGAGGGCATGGACCGGGTCTGCCTGGAGCGGCGCAACGCCCTGCGCGTGGCCACGCGGCACCTGTTGAACCTCGGCCACCGGCGCATCGCGCTCATCACGCCCGCGCTCGACCGCGTGCCCGGCGGCGAACGCATCGCCGGCTACGACGACGCCTACCGCCAGGCCGGCCTGCCGGCCGAGCGCCGCTACATCCCGCGCATGAACTCCCCGCTGCAGGACGGCGGCGAGGCCATGGCCGCCCTGCTCGACCTGCCCGAGCCGCCCACGGCGCTCGTGTGCCTGGCCACGCGGCTGCTGTCGGGGGCGCTGCGCACCGTGCGCAAGCGGGGCCTGCAGGTGCCGCGCGACCTGTCGGTGGTCTCCATCGGCTCGACCGAGATGATGGAGTTCGCCAACCCGCCGCTGACCTGCCTGCGCGTGGACCTGATGAGCACCGGGCGGGCCGCCGCGCGCCTGATGCTGCGGCGCCTGGAAGATCCCCTGGGCTTCGTGCCGGAGCGCATCGAGCTGGAATCCGAACTGGTGGTGGGCGAGTCCTGCGGGCCGGTGCCCGCCTGAACCCGCGCACGCCTGGCACCTGCGCTGCATTTTTCATAGCTGCCCGCGCCCGTCCCACGGGCGTGGCGGGCACTTTTGGCACATGAAATGGCGCTGCCTATGATGCCGGGCATGCGCGGAATGATTGCCTCCTCGATCGCCCTGCCGCTGCGGGCGCTGCTGCTGGCCTGGGTGCTCGCCACCCTGCCGGGCCTCGGCTGGGCACAGGCCCAGACGCAGTCGCAGCCGCAGGCCCAAGCCCAAGCCCCCTCGCAGGCCGCGCAGGACGCCGCCCCCCTGCCCGACATCGCCGACCTGCGCGACCAGCTGGCCAAGCTGCCCACCGCGGCCGACACCTCGGGCGACATGCGCGGGCTGATGGGCCAGATCGCCGCCATCGGTGCGCAGGCGGACAAGTTCATCGCCGCCCGCACCGGGCAGCTCAACGACCTCAACGCCCGCCTGGGCGAGCTGGGCAACCCGCCGCCGCCCGGCACCAGCGAAGACCCGGACATCACCCGCCAGCGCGCCCTGCTCACCAAGGAGCGCAACGCCGTCGATGCCGACGTGCGCCTGGCGCGGCTGGTGGTGGTCGATGCGCAGCAGCGCGGCAACGACCTGCTGAACAAGCGGCGCGAGCTGTTCGAGGCGCAGATCAGCGAACGCTCCGCCTCGCCGCTGGGCCGCACCTTCTGGCACGACCTCGCCGAGGCCTGGCCCGACGACATCGATCGCCTGCAGGTGCTGGGCGCCGGGATCGAGGCCGGCGCCGCGCGGGCCCGCCAGGAAGCGCACCGCGGCCCGGTGCTGCTGACGCTGGCGCTGGCCCTGCTGCTCATCACCGTGGGCAACCTGCTGGCCGAGCGCGGCCTGGTGCTGCTGGCGCAGCGCCTGCTGCCGGGCGGGCGGCTGCGACGTTCGCTGCTGGTGATCGCCATCGTCGGCGCCAACATGCTGATCGTGGCGCTGGCCCTGCGCACCTCGGTGTCGACCTTCGACGCGCACGGCCTGCTGGGCGCGCAGACGCGCGAGCTGGCCAAGGTGCTCAGCAGCTCGCTGCTGTTCATGACCTTCGTCGTGAGCCTGGGCCGCGCCCTGCTGGCCAACGCCCGGCCCTCGTGGCGGCTGCCGCCCATTCCGGACCCGATGGCCAAGCGCCTGCGCGCCTTCCCCCTGCTGGCCGCGCTGACGATGGTGCTGGTGTGGGTGCCGGCGCAGATCAATGCGTTGATCGACGCCAGCCTGGCGGCGGTGGTGGCCACGCACGTGATCACCGCGCTGGCGCTGACCGGCCTCATCGCCGCCATGCTGCTGCGCCTGCGCGGGCCCAAGCCCCAGGGTGCCGCCGATGGCAGCGACACCAGCGGACCGGTGCCGCTGGAGGGCTCCTCCGATGCGCCGCCCGCCGCGCCCAAGCCCTACGAGCGCCCGTTGTGGGTGGCGATGCTCCTGGGCGCCATCACGCTGGTGCTGATCGCGATCTGGGTGCTGGTGGGCATGGGCTACGTGGCCCTGGCGAGCCTGCTGGCCGGCCAGCTGATGTGGACCGGCATCGTGGCCTGCGCCTTCTACGTGCTGTTCAAGTTCGCCGACGACCTGTTCATGGCCACCGTGTCGGCCAAGAGCGGCTTCGGCGGGCGGCTGCAGAAGAGCTTCGGCTTCGCGCCGGCCACGCTCGACCAGGCGGCCGTGGTGCTGTCGGCGCTCGCGCGTGTGGCGCTGTTCTTCTACATGGTGATCGCGCTGGTCGCGCCGCTGGGCACCGACCCCGGCGAGGTGTTCCAGCGCAGCGGCAAGTTCGGCGCCGGCGTGAAGATCGGCGAGTTCCAGTTGGTGCCCTCGGCCATCTTCAGCGCCATCGGCGTGCTGGTGGCCGGCTTCATCGCGCTGCGCGTGGCGCGCCACTGGCTGCAGGAGCGCTATCTGCCCACCACCACGCTGGAAGCGGGCATGCAGAGCTCGCTCACCACGCTGCTGGGCTATGCGGGCGGCATCCTGGTGGTGGCGATCGCGCTGTCGGCGCTGGGCATCGGCATCAACCGCATCGCGTGGATCGCGAGCGCGCTGTCGGTGGGCATCGGCTTCGGCCTGCAGGCCATCGTGCAGAACTTCATCTCTGGCCTGATCCTGCTGGCCGAGCGGCCGGTGAAGGTGGGCGACTGGGTGGTGCTGGGCACGACCGAGGGCGACGTGCGGCGCATCAACGTGCGCGCGACCGAGATCGCGCTGGGCGACCGCTCCACGGTGATCGTGCCGAACTCGGAGTTCATCACCAAGACCGTGCGCAACATGACCCTGGCCAATGCCGAGGGCCGCGTGCTGATCCGCATGCCCATGCCGCTGAACACCGATGCGAACAAGGTGCGCGAGCTGATGCTGGCGGCCTGCTCCGCGCACCCCGGCGTGCTGGCGACGCCGGCGCCGTCGCTCACGCTGGAAGGCATCGAGAACGGGCAACTGATCTTTCAGGCGATCGCGTATGTGCCGAGTCCGCGGCTGGCGGGTGGGGTGAAGAGTGATCTGCTGTTCACGATGCTGGAGGAGTTCAGGAAGGCTGGACTGGCGCTGGCGGTGCCGACGATGGTGATGGCGGCGCCTTCTTCGCCTTCTTCGCCTGCGGCGGGCGTCTGAAGATTCGGGGCTGCTTCTGAGCTTGCTCAGGGTTTAGATGCAGGGGCCGGGATGTGCGCCCGGCGGCGCAGTCACTTTCTCTTGTCTCGCCAAGAGAAAGTAACCAAAGAGAAGGCGACCCCACTGTCTGCGTCCCTCCGCTTCGCTGCGGGCAACCTGCGGTGCTCGCGGCTGGCGGGGTCTCGCTCGAACTCGCTTCGCTCAAACAATCGCGAGCCCTGATCCGCCAGCCGCTGCG
>QAIB01000014.1 GCA_030418545.1 Xenophilus aerolatus
CTGCACGGCGCCGCGAATGGCGCCTGCGCCCGCACACCGGCACCACCGGCCTGGACGGTGGGGTGGATCGGCCGGCATGAGGCGGGCGCGTTGGTGTAGTCGCAGCGCCTTGCTGCCGCTGCCCTTGGTCCTCCCCCACCCGTTCGGGTTGAGCTTGTCGAAACCCTGCGCAGCGCTTCGACAGGCTCAGCGCGAACGGGGATGGGGCATCAAGAGCGGACGGAAGGAGCGCAGTGCAGCACAGCGCCTCGGGGCGGTGGTCGTGGGCCTGCGGGCGCAGGCGCCATTCGCGGCGCCGTGCAGTCTCTCAAGCACGTCGATGGACAGCGAGCACACAGGCAGCACGACAAGCCGGTCAGCGCGAGCCTGAGCCGGAGAACGCAGGCCCGCGGCCGCCGCCAGCGCCCCAGGCCGTCGTGCCGGCCGATCCACAGCAACGACGGAACAGGCCCCCATCAAGAGCCCCCAAAAAAAGCTAACAGCAAAGAAGGTAACGACCGTGACGATTCAGGCCGCAGCCCAGGTACAGCAGGCGCCGCAGCCCGATCGCACTTTCAATACTTCTTGGCGAAGTTCGCCGCAATACGCTGCTTCAGGTAGTCGCCCGCCGTGATCGACGGGTACTTGCCCGAGGGCGATTCGATCAGCGTGTCGCGGTTCGCCTGGCAGAAGAAGGCGATGCTGTAGCGCGGCCCCATGTACTCTCCGGGCTGCGGGTTGCGCACGCGGTGGAAGTTGCTAGGCAGCACGTCGTCGCTCCAGCGCATCAGCATGTCGCCGATGTTGCAGGTGATCAGGTCCTCCTCGGGCGGGATCGAGGTCCACTCCTGTGCCTCGAACTCCTTGCCCGGGCACACCTGCAGCCCTCCCTGGCCCTGGCGCTGGTACAGCAGCGTCAGGCAGTCGAAGTCCGTGTGCGCGCCGGCACGCCACAGGTCCAGCTTGTCCTGCACCTCCGCGGGAATCGCGTAGTAGTGCAGCAGCCGCAGCGTGCTCTGGTACTCGGGGCTGGACTTGTCGTGCGCATGGGTGAAGAAGCTCTCGGGCAAGCCCATCTTCAGCGCAAAGCACGACAGCACCTTCATGCCGATCTCCCAGCTCTTCTGCTCGAAGGCCAGCATCGCCGCCTTGAAGCCGGGCAGCTCTTCTTCCGTCGGGAAGAGCTGGCCCATCAGCGGCAGCGTGATCTGGTAGCTCTCCTTCTGATCGGCCGTGCCGGTGGAGGGCCGCACCTGGGCCTTGCTTTCCCAACCGGCGTTGTTGGCCAGCGGGTACTGCGCCTTCACCGTGTCCGGCAGTGCGAAGAAGCGTTCGGCCTCGGCAAAGGCCGCGCGGATATCGGCCAGCGGCACGCCATGGTCGGCCAGCTGGAAGAAGCCGACGTCGATGGCTGCGTCCCAGAGCTGGTCGGCGATCTCGGCCTTGCGGCTGTCGAAGTCGGCCAGGCTGATGCGGCGGACTTCGCGCGCGTTCGTTTCAGAGCCCATCGCGCCCATGCGCGATTCCTTGCTCAGTTCGTGGAGGGCGTAGGTGGCCTCGGTCATGTGTGAATGCTCCTGAAAGTCGTGGGGAAAGAAGACCTCAAGAGCAATTCCCGGCCAGTGATGCATCGCGAGCTAGGGGATGCATGCAGCGGTTGAACGCTTCTACTCTTGCGTGCATTTTCACCTTGTCGCCGAGCATTGCGCCAGCTTTTTGCCAAGCCCGATGCGAGCGCGGGGGCATCCGCCCCGGCATGGAACGCGCCGCACCGCGACGGCGCAGCGAGGCACAACAGCGGTGCCCAAGCACGCGCGGTCCGCGGTTCGCGATTGGCACGGAAGCTGCACGCCTTGCTGCACGGAGTAGAAGCGTTCAGCGGCCCCACAGCCGCCCGGAAATTGCTCTTGGACGCGCCGACGCGTCCGCCAACGGCGCCCGCGCGGTGCGTGCCCGTTGTCCCAGTGCGCCAGCTCGGAGATCTCGAAACATGACGAAAGTGATGGATTCGGCCCGAGGGCAAGGCGCAAACCGCAGCGATAGCCGAAGCTATCGCGAGGATTTGCAACGCCGCCATCGGGTCGAAGACGCGCTTTCGTGTTTCGAGATCTCCGAGCTGGCGCACGAAGTCTGCCCACCCGGAGAGCTTTCGCCATGTCCCGTTCCGCCCTTCCCCGCCGCGCCTTCCTGCGCGCCACCGGCGCCGCCACCCTGCTGGCCGCCACCCCCTTCGTCCGTGCGCAGGGCAGCCTGCAGAAGTTCAAGTTCAACCTCGGCTGGAAGGTCGAGGCCACGGCCGCGGGCTTCCTGCTCGCGCAGCAGCGCGGCTACTACAAGGACGCCGGCGTCGACGTCACCATCGACACCGGCAACGGATCGGCCGCCGCCATCAGCCTGGTGGGCAGCGGCGCCTACGACTGCGCCTCGGCCGACCTCGCGACCATGATCGAGTTCAACGTCAACAACCCGCAGGCGAAGCTGGCGGCGGTCGCGATCCAGTACGACCTCAACCCCAACTCGATCCTGGTGCGCAAGGACGGCCCCATCAAGAAGCCCGCCGACCTCGCCGGCAAGACCATCCTCGGCCAGCCCTTCAATGCCTCGCGCAAGCTCTTCCCCGTGTTTGCCAAGGCGCAGGGCTTCGATGCGTCCGGCGTCAAGTGGGAGAACGTCGCGCCGGACATCGGCGACACGCGCTTCGTCAAGGGCGACTTCGACGCCTCGGCCTACTTCTACTTCACCGGCCTGCTCAACCTCAAGGCCCGCGGCATGGGGCCGGAGCAGATCACCATGTTCCGCTTCTCCGACTACGGCATGAAGTCTTACGGCAACGGCCTGGTCGCCAACGCGAAGAGCATGGAGCAGGTCGAGGCGATGAAGGCCTTCGTCAAGGCCACCACGCGCGGCTGGGTCGACGCCATCGCCGACCCCAAGGCGGGCGCCGCGGCCGTCAAGGCACGCGAGCCGCTGGCCAACGAGGAGATCGAGTTCGAGCGCCTCAAGCTCATCGTCGACGGCAGCATGAAGACCACCGGCACGCGCAGCCACGGCTGGGGCGCGGCCACGCCCGAGCGCCTGCAGGCCACCATCGCCGAAACCGTCGACGCCTTCGGGCTGAAGAGCACGCCCGCCGTGGCCGACATCTGGACCGACCGCTTCCTGCCCACGGCGGCCGACCGCAAGCTCAAGGCCTGAACGTCGGAGCGTCCATGTCGATCCCCGTCATCGACCTGCGCGACGCGCTCGCGCCCGGCGGCGCGCGCCGCGCCGAAGTCGCCGCGCAACTGCGCGAGGCCGCGATGGCCTCGGGCTTCTTCTACGCGGCGCACCACGGCGTGCCGGCCGAGCAGGTGGCGCAGCAGTTCGCCCTCGCGCGCCGGCTGCTCGACCTGCCAGTCGCCACGCGCGAGGCGCTCGACATGCGCCGCTCGCCCACCATGCGCGGCTTCGAGAACCTGGGCGCGCAGACCCTGGACGCCGATGCCCGGCCCGACCTGAAGGAAAGCTTCTACTGCGGCATGGCCTGGCCCGACGACCACCCGTACGTGCTCGCCGGCTACCAGACCTACGGCCACAACCAGTGGCCCGCCGAGCTGCCCGAGGCGCCGGCGCAGTGCGAGGCCTACATCCGCACCCTGCTCACGCTCTCGCGCCAGCTGATGCAGCTGCTGGCACTCTCGCTGAACCTGCCCGAGGACTACTTCGACGCCACCAGCGACAACCCCATGGTCACGCTGCGCATGGTGCGCTACCCGCCCCATCCCGAGGGCGCCGACGAACGCACCTTCGGTGCCGGCGCGCACACCGACTGGGGCGCGCTCACGTTGCTGGCGCAGGACGGGCACGGCGGCCTGGAGGTGCAGATGCCCGACGGCAGCTGGGTGGCGGCGACGCCGATGCCCGGCTGCTTCGTCGTCAACCTCGGCGACATGATCCCGCGCTGGACCAACGGTCTCTACCACTCCAACCCGCACCGCGTGCGCAACCTGCACTCGGGCGGCGCGCCGCGCTACTCGATCCCCTTCTTCTACGAGCCCGACTACTTCGCCCGCATCGAGGCCGTGCCCGGCACCGTGCCGCCCGGCGAGGCGCCGCGCTTCGCGCCCTGCACGGCCGGCGAGCACCTGCAGGAGATGTACCGCAAGACCTATGGCCTGCCGAAGAAGGCGACGGCGACGGCATGAAGCTCTGGTTCAACCTGCTGTGCCGCGACATGCAGGCGCAGTTCGACTTCTACCGCGCCGTGCTGGGCCTGCCCGAGGCCAAGGCCAGCCGTTCGCCCATCTACCGTGCGCTGGAAACGCCCGACTTCCAGTTCGGCTTCAACGCCGCGCCGGCCTACGGCCTGCTGGGCCTGGCCGATCGGCAGCCCGCAGCCGATGAACGCGTGCCCGTCGTCGCCTACGCCACGCTCATGCTCGATGGCCCCGGCGCGGTGGATGCGGCGGTGCAGGCCGCGCAGCATGCGGGGGGTCGCGTCGTGAAAGCGCCCTACGCCACCTACTACGGCCAATGGCAGGCCGTGCTGGCCGACCCCGAGGACAACATCTTCCGCGTCTCGTCCATCGGCTTGCCGGCGGGCATACAAGCGCCTGCGCTGCCGCAGGACTGAGCCTGGGGTTGCGCCGCTTGCGCGGCCGCACGCGCCTCGCCCACACTCGCGGCATGCCCACCGCCGCAACCCATGTCGTCCCGCCGCCGGTGCGGCGCTGGTCGACCGACGCCGTGGCGCCCGCGCAGCGCCTGGACTACTGGGTCGGCGCGATCTGCGAGGGTTTTCTGGAAATGGCCGCCACCAGCGGCTGTGGCCCGGGCTTCCGCTCCACGCTGGAGTCGGTGCCATGGGGGCCCGTGGCGATCAACCGCGTGCGGGGCAGCGCGCAGGACGTGTTCCGCACGCGCAGCGCCATCGCGCGCAGCCGCGAAAATTTCTACTACCTGCTGTGCAAGTCCGACAGCACATGGACGGCCGGACAGGAAGATTGCAGCGCCCGCCTGCTGCCCGGGGACCTGGTGCTGGTGGACTCGCGTCGGCGCTATGAATTCCACTTCGCGCACAGCGCCGACACGGTGTCGCTGCAGCTGCATCCGAGCTGGATCGAAGGCTGGCTGCCGGATGCACAGGCGCTGCTGGGCCGGCGCATCGATGGGCAAAGCGGCTGGGGAGCCGCGCTCTCGGCCTTCGCGCGCCAGCTCACGCCCGAACTGGCGGCCAGGCCGCCGCTGCCCGCGCAACTGCTCACAGACCAGCTGGGCGCGCTGATGGCCCTGGCGCTGCAACAGGCCGCGCCTGCAGCGCCCGTTGCACCGTCGCTGCGCGAACGCGTCGGTGCGCTCGTGCGCGAGCGACATGCCGAAGCCGGCCTCACGGCCGCCGACATCGCTGCGGCGCTCGAGGTGTCCGAGCGCACGTTGCACCGCGCCCTGGCCGGCGGCGGCCACACCTTCGCGCAGCAGCTCATGGCCTGCCGAATGGAAGCGGCGGCGCGCCTGCTGGCCGACCCGCGCTTCGACCGCCTGACGGTGGCCGAGATCGGGCGCCGCGTGGGCCTGGCCGACGCCTCGCATTTCGTGCGCAGCTGCCGCGCACGGCTGGGCGCCACGCCGGCCGAACTGCGCCGCCGCCGCTGAAGCGCCTGGCAGGCCGCGGCCACCCGGCTGGCGCGCTGCGGCCATCCGCGTGCGCCGCGGCTTCCTAGAGTGCGGTCGTCCCATCGACAGGAGAACCCGCAATGTCCGACACCTACGTCCTCGTCCACGGCGCCTGGCACACCGGCGCCGAACTCGAAGCCACCGCCGCGCACCTGCGCGCGGCCGGCCACACCGTGCACTGCCCCACATTGGCCGGCAACCGCCCGGGCGACGACCGCAGCCGCATCGGCCTGTCGGATGCCATCGATTCATTGGTCGGCTTCCTCGAGTCGCAGTCGCTCACCGAAGTGCGCCTCGTGGGCCACAGCTACGGCGGCATGGTCATCTCGGGCGCCGCCGATCGTGCGGCCTCGCGCATCCGTCGCCTGGTGTACGTCAACGCCTTCGTGCCCCTGGACGGCCAGTGCCTCAACGACCTCGTACCGCCGCACTACGTGGCGCTGTTCGACGCCGTGGCCGCGGCCTCCAACCAGGCCGTGGTGCTGCCCTTCGAGATCTGGCGCGAGGCCTTCATCAACGACGCCGACATCGCGCTCGCCCGCAGCAGCTACGAGCAGCTGAATCCGCACCCGTACCGCACCTTTACCGAGCCGATCCGCCTGCAGCGCCCCTTGGCCGAGCTGCCGGTCGGCAAGTCCTACGTCAACTGCCGCCAGGACACGGCCATGCCCCACGGCCTGCCCTGGCACCCGCGCCTGTCGGAGCGGCTCGGGCTGTTCCGCCTCGTCGAATGCGACGGCAGCCACGAGATGTGGTTCAGCAACCCGGCGGTGCTGGCGCGCGCCATCGAGGCGGCCGGGCGCGACTAGGAAGCGCCCCTATCCGGCCCAGCCCGTCTCGATCTCGGTCTTCACCTCGGTCATGAGCTTGTGCACCGGGCACTTGCCGGCCACCCGCAGCAGTTCGTCGCGCTGGGCATCGCTGAGCGCGCCGCCCACCTGCAGCCTGGCCGACAGGCGGTAGCTGCCCTGCCGCTCCTGGCTGGCGTCGCGGTCGACGTCGACCTGGATGTCCTCGACCGGAATGCCGCGCCGCTGGGCGTACAGCAGCATCGTGATCGCCTTGCAGGCGGCCAGCGCGGCGTCGTAGAGGTCGTGCGGCTCGGGGCCGGCGTCGGTGCCGCCGCCGGCGATCGAGGCGTCGACGGTGATGGCATGGCCGCGGATCTGCAGCGTGTGGGCGGTGCCGGTGCTGCCGTTGCGGCGGACGGTGACGGTCATTCGGATCTCCTGGATTGGGGGGGGTGGGGAAGGAAGGGCTCGGCTCAGCCGCCGTAGCGCTCGGTGCGGACGGCCGGTGCCGGCACGCCGGCGGCGAGCAGCGCCTGTGCCACCGCCTCCACGAAGGGGTTGGCGCCGCAGACGAAGGCATGGCGCGGCAGCGTGCCCCAGCGCTGCAGCTCGGCGCCGACCAGCGCCGCATCCCATCGCTGGCCGATGTCCTGCGTGCGCGCGGGCTGCGCGCGGGTGATGGCGGCCACGAAGCGAAAGCGCCCGGCATGGCGTGCCTCCAGCTCCGCCAGTTCGTCGGCCCATGGCACATCGGCCCAAGTGCGGGCCGAGGCCAGCATCAGCACCGGCACCTCGGGCGCCAAGGCCCACGCACGCGCCATCGCCACCAGCGGCGCGAGGCCCGAACCGCCGCCGACCAGCAGCAGCGGCCCGCCGTCGGGCGGCTGCCACACGAAGTGGCCGCCCAGCGGCCCGCGCAGCTCGATGCGGTCGCCCACGGCGGCCACGTCGTGGAAGAAGGGCGAGACCTCGCCGTCCTCGATGCGGTCGATCAGCAGCTGCAGGCCGGTGCCGGGCGCCGAAGTGATCGAGTAGCTGCGCTGCGCCTGGTAGCCGTCGGGCGCGGTGAGCCGCACGTCCACATGCTGACCGGCGCGGTGCGGCGCCATGCGCGGCGCATCGAAGGCGAAGGCGCGCATGTGCGGCGTGACCGGGTCGATGCGCACGAGGGTGGCCTCCTGCCACGCCGTGGGCGCCAGCGTGTCCGGCGGCGCGCTCACGGGTCGTCCGAGTAGCGCTGCTGCCGCCACGGATCGCCGTACATGTGGTAGCCGCGCAGTTCCCAGAAGCCGGCCTCGTCGCGCTCGGTGAAGCGCAGGCCGCGCAACCACTTGGCGCTTTTCCAGAAGTACAGGTGCGGCACCAGCAGCCGTGCCGGCCCGCCGTGCTCGGGCGCCAGCGGCGCGCCGTCGAAGTGCGTGGCGACCATCGCGCGGCCGCCCAGCAGGTCGGGCACCGGCACGTTGGTGTCGTAGTCGTCGTAGGAAAGCGCGAGCGCGAAGCCGGTGGGCGGGGTGAGGCCGGCAGCGGCGAGCAGGTCGTCGATCCAAACGCCCTGCCACTGGGTGTCGAGCTTGCTCCACTGCGTCACGCAATGGATGTCGCCGGCCCATCGGCTGTGCGGCAGGGCCTGGAACTCGTCCCAGCTCCAGCGGGCCAGCGGGCGCGGCCCATGGCTGATCGTGAAGCTCCAGTGCGCCAGGTCGATGGCCGGCGCCGGCCCCTTGCTGAGCACCGGGAAGTCGTGCGTGAGGTACTGCCCCGGGGGCAGGCGCCGGGCACTCTCGGTGCCGATGCGCCGGCCGGTGAAGCCGCGTGTGGTGGCCATGTCGTCGCTCCTGTGAAGCGGCACGATGGTAGCGCCGCCTGCTGCAGCGCGGCGTGCGCGCGCAGCCAGGCCCACCTTCGTTCTCACATGGCGTGCAGGGGTGTTACAGCTCCCTCATGCCACGCTCAGCTTCGATCTGCACAATGGCCCGCACCGACCGGAGAGCTTCCATGTCACTCGACTACCTCGCCCGCATCGAAAAGGCCCGCTTCCCGCTGGTGGTGCGGCATTCGCACGAGGTGGACAGCGTCAGGCTGCTCAAGGCGGCGGAACTCATCACCGCCTCGGTCCCGCGCGGCACCCTGAACTTGGCCTTCAGCGACGAAGGCGAAGCGGTGGTGTTCGGGCTGACCGAGCTGGGCGAGCGGGTGCTGCGGCAGTCGCGCTTGCCGCCCGAGGCGCCGCTGCGCCGCGGGCGCCCTCGGCTGGACGACGACTGACGCGGGCCCTGCCCGTGCCGGCTGCCCGCGCGTGCTCGGCGCGCCGTCTGGCATGCGTCGTGCATCGGATGGCACCATCCTGCGCATCCGTCGCTTTCTTTCCGGTCGCCGCCCGCCGGCGGTGCCGCGCACCATGCTTTTCTCTCCCTCCCTTCCCCCCGAAACCCCGCTCGACGAGCGCGACGGCCGCTACCTGCGCAAGGCCATCGCGTGGTCGCATGCCGGCCGCCGGCGCGGCAACCGCCCGTTCGGCGCCGTGATCGTCTCGGCCGACGGCCAGGTGCTGGCCGAGGACTACTGCAACAGCACCGAGACCGGCGACGTCACCGGCCACGCCGAGACCAACGCCGTGCGCAAGCTGGCCGGCCGCGGCTTCACACGCGAGCAACTGGCCGAGGCGACGATCTACTCGTCGGCCGAGCCCTGCGTGATGTGCGCCGGTGCCATCTTCTGGGCCAACATCGGCCGGGTGGTCTTCGGCATCGACGCCGAGCGGCTGCGCGCCTTCCGCGGCGAGCGCGGCGACCAGCGCGATGCCGAGCTGTCCTGCCGCGACGTGTTCCGCGCCTCGCCGCACCCGATCGAATGCATCGGCCCCGCGCTGCTCGGCGAGGCCGGCGCCGCGCATGACGGCGCGTGGAAGGCCTGACGGGGTTTCAAGGCAAAAAGTGCCGGCAGCGCCCGTCCAGCGGGCGCGAGCAGCTCTCTTTTCGATAGCAACTGCGGGGCGGGCGAATCGCGCCGGTGCCGTGCAGGGCCGCGCTCAGCCGCGCGCCCGCCGCGCGATGAAGTCCAGCACCTGCGCGTTGAACTCCGCCGGCTTCTCGAAGTAGCTCGAGTGCCCCGCCGCCTCGACCACCGCCAGCTCGCAGCCCGGCACGCGGTCGGCCACCTCGCGCGCCACGGCCACCGGCACGATCGGGTCTTCGCTGCCGACCAGCATGAGCATCGGCACCGCGACCTCGTCCAGCGCGTCCATGGGCACCATGCGGCCCGGCTGCATGAGGCCCATCAGCGTGGCGCCCCACCGATCGGGCGGTACGGAGTGGGTGCTGGGGTTGAAGTGGTTGATCTGCGCGTACAGCGCCGCCTTGTCGGGATGGTGCTCGAGAAACCAGCGGCCGAGCGAGCGCTGCTCGACCGAGGCGGCGCGCTGCGAGATCTGCCGCGTCGCCAGGATGTCGAGCAGCACCGGGTGGTCGAGCGCCAGCGAGCTGTCGCAGGCCACCAGCGCGGCCACGCGCTGCGGATGCTTCAGCGCCATCTGCAGGCCGATCATCCCGCCCAGCGACTGGCCGACGATGCGGGCCTGGCCGATGCCCTCGCGGTCCAGCACGGCCAGGGCGTCGTCGACGAAGTTCGCGAGCGAGAACTCCTCGAGCGGCGCGACCGAGCGGCCGAAGCAGCGGATGTCCATCGTGAGGCAGGTGTGCCGCGGCGCGAACACCGGCAGCTGCTGCCACCACGTGGCGGCGTTGGAACCGGCACCGTGGCAGAACAGCACGGCCGGGCCTTCGCCATGGCGCTCGTAGTAGATCCGGCGACCTCGGGATTCCGCGAAAGGCATGGTGTGTCGGCTCCTAGTTGGCCTTGAGCTGCAGGCTGCGCACGAGCTGGCCCCAGCGCTCGGTGTCGGACTTGACGAGCTGGGCGTACTGGGCCGGCGTGGCGCTCAGGGGGCTCATGCCGTCGGCCTCGAGCTGCTTGCGCAGCGCCGGGTCCTTGAGCGCGGTGCTCATGGCCGCGTTCAGCTTGTCGACGATGGCGGGCGGCGTGCCCTTGGGCGCCGAGAGGCCGACCCACGAGGTGACCGTGAGCCCCTTGTAGCCCAGCTCGGCGAAGGTCGGCACCTCGGGCGCGCTGGCGCTGCGCGCGGCGCTGGAGGTGGCCAGCACCTTGAGCTTGCCGGCCTGCACGGACGCCAGCACCGAGGTCGGCGGCACCACGATCACCGGCACCACGCCGGCCAGCACGTCCTGCAGCGCGGGCGCGGCCCCCTTGTACGGCACGTGCGTGAGCTGGACCTTCGCCGCGCGCTGCAGCTGCTCCATCACCAGGTGCCCGGTGCTGCCCGCGCCCGAGCTGGCGTAGTTGATCCTTCCCGGCTCGCGGCGCGCCTGCTCGATCAGCGCCTGCAGGCTGCCGATGCCGGCATCGCTGCGCACCACCAGCCACTGCGCGCCTTCGCCGATGGCGCCGATGTGCTCGAAGCTGCCGACGATGTCGAAGGGCAGGTGGTCGTACATGCTCTGCGCGATGGTGTTGAGCATGCCGGTCATGGTGAGCGTGTAGCCGTCGGGTGCCGCACTGGCGCCGACCTGCGTGCCCACCACGTTGCCCGCGCTGGGTCGGTTGTCGACCACCACCGGCTGCTTGAGCAACTGGGACATCTGCTGCGCCACCGGGCGGATCGTGCGGTCGTAGGGGCCGCCCGCCGGTGCCGGCACCACGATGCGGATGGGGCGGGCGGGCCAGTCGGCAGTCTGCGCGGCGGCCGGGGCCGCCGCGGCAGCGGCCAGCGCCGCGCCGGCCGCGAGGCGTAGGAAAAGAGCGTTCACGGTGTCTCCTGTTGTGGCCGGCGCGTCGGCGCCGGCGGTCTGTTCGTGCATCGATCTTCGGGCGCGCGGCCATCGCGGACAAATTAATAGTGCTGTCCTGACATTAGACTTAGCGATAGCTCATGACCACCTCCTCCGGCCTCCTCAACCGCCTGCTCGCACGCGGCAAGTTCCGGCACCTGCAGGTGCTGCTGCAGCTGGCCGAACTGGGCAGCGTGCAGCGCACGGCCGAGGCCATAGGGATGACGCAGTCTTCGGTGACGCAGACGCTGGCCTACCTCGAGCAGTTGCTGGACATCCGCCTGTTCGACCGCCACGCGCGCGGCGTGCGGCCCACGCCCGCTTGCACAGACCTGCTGCCCGTGGCGCGCCAGCTCATGCTGGGCCTGCACAGCGGCGCGGAGGTGCTGGCCGCGCGGCAGAACCAGGGCGCCGGCTCGGTGCGCATGATCGGCTCGGCAGCGGCCATCCACGGCCTGCTGATGGAGGCGCTGCCTGGCTTCGCACAGGCGCATCCCGCCATCCAGGTGCATCTGGAGGAGATGGAGGGCGAGGACCAGTTGCTCGCCGTGTCGCGCGGCGCGGTCGACCTGGCCGTGTGCCGCCAGCCGGCCGTGGTGCCGCAGGGCTGGCGCTTCGAGCCCTTGCGCGCGGACGGCCTGGTCGTCGTGGGCCGGTCCGGCCATCCGCTGGCCAGGGCCCGGCGACCGAACTGGGCGGACCTCGCGGCGCAGGTGTGGCTGCTGCTGCCGGCCGGACTGGCCGCGCGCCGCGCCTTCGACGACCTGGCTGCCCGCTTTCCCGCGCCGCCGCGCACGCACCCGGTGGTCACCCGCTCACCGCCCATGCTGTGGTGGCTGCTGCTTCGGCAGGACCTGCTCGCCCTGCTGCCCCTGAACCTCGCGCGGCCGATGCTGTCGACCGGGCAGCTGGTCCCGCTGACCTTGCCCGGACCGACGCCGGGCCTCGCGCCCATCGGCATCCTGCGGCCCACCGAGGGCCTCGGCGCGGCGGCGCTGCAGCTGTGCGACTTCCTGCAGGCCGCGATGCCGGTGCCGGCGTCGGTCACAGCCGCTGCGCGCCGCCCGGTACGCCGCACACCACCCTGAGCCCGCGCACTCGCGCTCCAAGCCAGAAGTGCCTGCAGCACCCGTGCAGCGGGCGCACACAGCTATCGATTCAATAACATCCGGCCCGCCCCTGGACTCATGGCCCGGGCGTACCCAGCCCCAGCGGCGCCGGGACCTTGTTGACGATCTGCGTGAACAGCGCCCGGTAGGCCGCATCGGGCACCTGGCCCGCAGGCGCGGGGTCGGCGAAGGCGGCGTCGAGGTCGGCCCAGTCCTCGGCCGTCAGCACGCGCTCGGCCAGCGGCAGGATGTCGCACTCCTCCATCGCCATGTGCTGCAGGTAGAAATCCACGTAGCGCTCGGCCGCCTGCTCGAAGCCCTGGCGGCGCGGCTCGCCCAGCATCTCGAAGGCCGTCAACTCGTGCTGCACCTGGCGGATCATGCGTTCGCCCCGGCCATGCTCGCTGTCGAGCTGGTCGAGCTGCTCGCGCGACAACGGCGTGCGCGCCCGCAGTCGGGTGAAGAGCAGCTCCGTCTCCTTGCGATGGTGCTCGCGCGCAGGAAACTCGTCGGCGTAGAAGAGCATCGCGCGCAGCGCGTCGAAGCGCGGCAGCGTCCCGTCGCGGCGGTGCTGCGCGAGCAGCAGCGACAGCGTGCGCAGCATGGCTGCGATGGCGGCGTGCTCCTCGCGGATGACCTGGGCGGCGCGGTGGATCATGGGCATCTCCGGTGTGGCTGCCGACTGTCCCATCCGCCGGGGTTGCCGGCCTTGCGCCGGATCAAAGCCCGGTGCAGGACCGCCCGCGTCGCCCACGTAGACTCCCGCGATGCCCTGGCACGCCCGACTCGACATCGCCTACCACCACGACCATGGCCGCAGCCTGGCGCGCTTTCGCCACGAAGGTCCGCTGCGCATCCTGCAAAGCCTCTACCCCGAGGGCGATGCGATCTGCCACAACGTGCTGGTGCACCCGCCCGGCGGGCTGGTGGGTGGCGACACGCTCGACATCGCGGTCGATGCGGCAGCGGGCAGCCACGGCCTGATCACCACGCCCGGCGCGTCGCGCTTCTACCGCTCCGACGGCGAGCTGGCCCTGCAGCGCACGCGCCTGAACATCGCTGCCGGCGCGCGACTCGAGTGGCTGCCGCTGGAGGCGCTGTGCTACAGCGGCTGCCGGGCCGAGAACCGGCTGCAGATGCAGGTGGCGCCCGGCGGCGAGCTGATCGGCTGGGACATCACGGCCCTGGGCCTGCCACTGGCGGGCCAACCCTTCGTGGCCGGGCGCTACCAGCAGCACATCGAGCTGCCGGGCGTGTGGCTGGAGCGCGGGCGCATCGATGCCGAGGACAGGCGCCTGCTCGACTCCCCGCTCGGGCTGGCCGGCCGTCAGTGCCTGGCCTCGCTCTTCCACGTGGTCGGCGAAGCGATGCCGCGCGCGCGCCGCGAACGCCTGCTCGAGATCGCACGCGACGCGCTCGACGGCCATGCGCTGGCCGACAGCGCCGGTGCGACCGCGCCCAATGCGCAGGTGGTGGTATTGCGCGTGCTGGCGCCGCTGGTCGAGCCGGCCATGCAGCTGCTGCGCACGGTGTGGGCCGGTTGGCGGCGCGAGCTGTGGAGCCTCGCGGCCACGCCGCCGCGCATCTGGTCCACCTGACGCGAGCGAGCTTCAGCTCACCGGAAACTGTTCCGGCAGCGGTTCCGGCGGCGGCGACGGCGGCACCGGCGGTGCGGGTTCGGTGCCCGGCGCCGGCTCTGGTGCCGGCGGTCCCGCAGCGGGACGCGGCAGGGGAACGGACAGGGGCGGCATGCTCAGTCCTCCGCCTCTTTCTGCCGCCGCTCGCGGCCCAGTTGGTCCATCAGGCGCTCGCCCTCGGTGTCGCGGCGGTCGACCGGCACGGACTCCTCCTGCGTGATCTCGGGTTCGTCCGGCGGGTGCGCCGGAGCGGGCTTGGGGTTCTGCTCTGATTCGGGCTTGTCGGTGCTCATGGGTGATGACCTCTCGTCGTTCGTCGATGGCTCACCTTCGCGCGCGTCCCGCAGCCACAGCCTCGGCAGAGCGCGACAGCAGGTGTCGGTGCAGACCGACGGCGCGGCGTGCGTGTCTGCGCCTACGCTGGTGCGCTCGAGCCGCCCGCATGTCCACACCCTCCCCGCTTTCCTCCGCCGAGCTTCGCACCGACATCCCCGCACGCCTGGACCGCCTGCCCTGGTCGCGCTGGCACTGGCGGGTGGTGATCGCGCTGGGCATCGCCTGGGTGCTGGACGGCCTGGAAGTGACGCTGGTCGGCTCCATCGGCGGCGTGCTGGAGCGCGGCGACACGCTCGCGCTCACGGCCACGCAGGTCGGCCTGGCCGGCTCGGTGTACGTGGCCGGGGCGGTCATCGGCGCGCTGGTCTTCGGGCGCATGACCGACCGGCTGGGGCGCAAGAAGCTGTTCCTCGTCACGCTGGCGGTGTACGCGGTGGCCACCTTCGCCACGGCCTTCTCGCCGAACTTCGCCTTCTTCGCGGTGTGCCGCTTCGTCACCGGCCTGGGCATCGGCGGGGAATACGCGGCCATCAACTCGGCGATCGACGAGCTGATCCCGGCGCGCGTGCGCGGCCGCGTCAACCTCGCGATCAACGGCAGCTTCTGGCTGGGCGCCGCGCTGGGTGCGGGGCTGAGCCTGGTGCTGCTCGATCCGCGTGTGCTCGGCCCGGTGTGGGGCTGGCGTGGCGGCTTCGCGCTCGGCGCGCTGCTGGCGGTGGCCATCCTGCTGATCCGGCGCCACGTGCCCGAGAGCCCGCGCTGGCTGATCTCGCACGGCCGCGCCGACGAGGCCGAGCGCATCGTGCGCGACATCGAGAACGAGGTGCGCGGCCAGCACGGCGCGCTGCCGCCGGCGGTGGGCGAACTGCGCATCACGCACCGCGCGAGCCCGTCGATGCGCGAGGTGGCGCAGGTGCTGTTCGCGCGGTACCGCTCGCGCAGCGGCGTGGCCCTGGCGCTGATGCTGTCGCAGGCCTTCTTCTACAACGCGATCTTCTTCACCTACGCGCTGGTGCTCACGCGCTACTACGGCGTGCCCGAAGGCCGCGTCGCGCTGTACATCTTCCCGTTCGCGCTGGGCAACGTGCTGGGGCCGCTGCTGCTCGGCCCGCTGTTCGACCGCGTGGGACGGCGCCGCATGATCGCGCTGACCTACGTCGGCGCCGGCATCGGCCTCGCGCTCACCGGCTGGGCCTTCATGGCCGGCTGGCTCGACGCGCGCACGCAGGCGCTGGCCTGGTCGGCCGTGTTCTTTCTCGCCTCGGCGGCGGCCAGCTCCGCCTACCTCACGGTGAGCGAGGTGTTCCCGTTGGAGATGCGGGCGCTGGCGATTTCGCTCTTCTACGCCGTGGGCACCGGCGCCGGCGGCTTCGTGGCGCCCTGGCTCTTCGGCCGCCTGATCGAGACCGGCAGCCGCGGCGCCGTGACGGTGGGCTACGCCATCGGCGCCACGCTGGTCGTCGTGGCCGGGCTGCTGGCGCTGCGCTTCGCGGTCAATGCGGAGCGGCGCTCGCTCGAGGACATCGCGCCGCCGCTGGGCAGCGAGGCCTCGGCAGGCAAATCGTCACGAACGTGACGAATTCGGCTGCAACGACCGCCCGTCGTGGGCTGCAGGCCGATTGCACTTTCGCATTTCCACCCCGCTCTGCTTGGCGGCGTGCCCGAGCCGGCCGCGCGCCGGCCCGCCCGCATGTAGGTGCAGGCGCGCCTGCGCTCAGCAGGCAGGCCGACCGAGGCCGACGCGAGGCCATCGCACAGTGCAATACCGGGATGACGCCACCTGCGCGTCACGCCTGCTCTTCGACGCCCGAGCCACGCCATGACCCGCCGCGCAGAACGCATCGCCGCCATCCAGTCGCTGTCCGCGGCCGAACGCCGCTGGCAACCCACGCCTGCCCACTTCCTGCAGATGGTGCAGGCGGGTGCGCCTCAGCCTTCCAACGCCTTCCGGGCGCTGGGCGCCGCCGTCGAATGGGACGGCCGCTTCTTCGTCTGGGTGCTGCTGGAGGACCGCGGTGGCGCTGGCGGTTATGCCGAACTGGCGCGCGCCGCGCAGGGCGACCCGACCTACGCCGACGCGCTGCGCCACGGCTGGCAGGCCCTGCACGTGATGCTGGGCGAACGCCTGCACGCGCCATTGGCCGCACCACAGAGCGCGTGAAGCGCGTGGGATACTCCGCCGCGGCCATCGTGCGCCACCGGCCTGGGGGCTGCGCCGCAAGCTCATGAAAGACAGCGGCATGCACCACAACGTCGGCGCGGCGGCGCCCCGCGACCCGCATTTCCTGGCGGGCGCACCGCTGCCAGCCCCGCACCTCGCGGCCCACGACTGGGCGGCCTCCGCCCTCGGCACGCCGGACACCTGGCCGGCGCCGCTGCGGTCGGCGGTGTCGGCGATGCTGGACTCGCCGGTGCCTGCCTGGCTGGCCTGGGGCGACGCGCTGACCCTGATCTACAACGAAGCCTACATCCCCCTGCTGGGCGGCAAGCACCCGCAGGCGCTCGGCGCGCCGCTGCAGCGGGTGTGGGCCGAGGTCTGGCCCGACGTGGACGAGCTGATCGCCACCACCCTGGGCGGCCGTTCGATCTACCGGGAGGACCTGCCCCTGGTGGCCAACCGCAACGGCACCGACGAACAGACCTGGTTCACCTTCTCGTACGTGCCGCTGCGCGACGGCGCGGGCGCGGTGCTCGGCCTGGCCTGCACCGTGTGGGAGACCACCGCCAAGGTCCGCGCCCAGCAGGCGCTGGAGGAGGCCAACCGCGCGCTCGAGCGACGCGTGGCCGAGGTCGAACTGCGCGAGGCGCAGAAGCGCGAGACCGAGGAGCGCTACCGCCTCGCGGTGCTGGCCACCAACGACGCCGTGTGGGATTGGCAGCTGGCCGACGGCCACGTGGTGTGGAACCGCGCGCTGGGCGCCCTCTTCGGACACACCGACACCGAGACCGACGCCGCCTGGTGGCTCGACCACATCCATCCCGAGGACCGCGGCCGCATCAAGCGCGGCATCCATGCGGTGATCGACGGCGGCGGCAACAGCTGGTCCGACGGCTACCGCTTCCGCCGTGCCAACGGCAGCTATGCCGAGGTGTTCGACCGCGGCACGGTGCTGCGCGACGAGGCCGGGCAGCCCCTGCGCATGATCGGCGCCATGCTCGACCTGAGCGAACGCCAGCGCGCCGAGGCCGCGCTGCGCGAGAGCGAGCGCCAGTTCCGCACGCTGTTCGAGACCATCGACGAGGGCTTCTGCGTCATCGAGTTCCTCGACGGGCCGCACGGGCCGCTGAGCGACTACGTGCACGTGGCCGCCAACCCCGCCTACACCGCCAACGCCGGCATTGCCGACGTGGTCGGCCAGCGGGTGCGCGACATGGTGCCGCAGGAGGCCGACGGCTGGGTCGAGACCTACCGCCGCGTGCTGCTCACCGGCGAGCCGGTGCGCTTCGAGCGCGAGCTGGTGCGCACCGGCCGCTACCTGGAACTGGCGGCCTTTCGCGTCGAGCCGCCCGAGCGCCGGCAGGTGGCCGTGCTGTTCCAGGACGTGACGAAGCGCCACCGCGCCGAGCAGGCACTACGCGAGCTCAACGAGACGCTGGAGCGCCGCGTGGCCGACGAGGTGGCGGAGCGCAGCCGTACCGAGGAGGCGCTGCGCCAGGCGCAGAAGATGGAAGCCGTGGGCCAGCTCACCGGCGGCATCGCGCACGACTTCAACAACATGCTGGCCGTGGTGATCGGCTCGCTCGACCTGCTCGGGCGCCGCTTCGCCGCCAGCGAGCCGCGGGCGGTGCGCTACATCGAGTCGGCCCGCGACGGCGCCCGCCGCGCCGCGCAGCTGACGCAGCGGCTGCTCGCCTTCTCGCGCCAGCAGCCGCTCAAGCCCGAGGCCGTGGACGCCAACCGCCTGGTGGCGGGCATGTCGGACCTGCTGCGCCACTCGCTGGGCGCGTCGGTCCGCCTGGAGACGGTGCAGGCCGGCGGCCTGTGGCGCAGCCACGCCGACCCGAACCAGCTGGAGAACGTGATCCTCAACCTGGCCGTCAACGCGCGCGACGCCATGCCCGACGGCGGCCGGCTCACCATCGAGACCGCCAACTGCCACCTCGACGAACACTACACCGCGGCCCACCTGGGCCTGGCGCCCGGGCAGTACGTGATGATCGCCGTCACCGACACCGGGGCCGGCATGACGCCCGAGGTGCTGGCCAAGGCCTTCGACCCCTTCTTCACCACCAAGGAGGTGGGCCGCGGCACCGGCCTCGGGCTCAGCCAGGTCTACGGCTTCGTCAAGCAGTCGGGCGGGCACGTCAAGATCTACTCCGAGCACGGCCAGGGCACCACCGTGAAGGTCTACCTGCCGCGGCTGGTCGGCGACGCCGAAGAGCCCCCCGCGGCGGAAGCGGCGGCCAGCCTGCCGCTGGGCGACGCGCAGGAGGTGGTGCTGGTGGTCGAGGACGAGGCGGCGGTGCGGCAATTCTCGGTCGAGGCGCTGACCGAGCTGGGCTACTGCGTGCTCGAAGCCGACGGCGCCGCGGCTGCGCTCAGGCTCATCGACGCGCACCCCGAAATCGCCCTGCTGTTCACCGACGTGGTGATGCCCGAGGTCAACGGCCGCAAGCTCGCCGACGAAGCGCGGCGGCGCCGGCCCGCGCTGAAGGTGCTGTTCACCACCGGCTACACGCGCAACGCGGTGGTCCACAACGGCGTGCTCGACCCCGGCGTGCAGCTCCTGGGCAAGCCCTTCACCGTCGAGGCGCTGGCCGCGCGGGTGCGCGAGGTGCTCGACAGCGAGGGCTGAAAGCGCTCAGGCCGCGGCGGCCGGCGTCGGTCGGCCGCGCCGCGCATCCGCCAGCGCCCAGGCGAAGATGGCCATGCCGGCCACCGCCAGCAGCGCACCCACCCAGCCGGTCGAGGTCCAGCCCAAGCCGGCGCTGATGGCCACGCCGCCCAGCCACGCGCCCAGCGCGTTGGCCATGTTGAAGGCCGAATGGTTGAGCGCCGCCGCCAGCGACTGCGCGTCGCCCGCCACGTCCATCAGCCGGATCTGCAGCGCCGGGCCGATGGCGACGATGGTGCCCACCAGCAGCACGTTGAGCGAGGCCAGCAGCCAGTGGTGCGCGGTGAAGGTGAAGGCCAGAAGCACCAGGGCCGCGTAGACCATCACGCCGCCGATGGTGCGCATCAGCGCCTTGTCGGCCAGGCGCGAGCCCACGATGTTGCCCGCCACCATGCCCACGCCGAACAGCGCCAGCACGAAGGGCACGTGCTCGACGCGCAGGCCGGCCACCTCGGTCAGGGTCGGCTTCACGTAGCTGAACACCGAGAACATGCCGCCGAAGCCGATCGCCGCGATGCCCAGCGTGAGCCACACCTGCTTGCGCCCGAGCGCGCCCAGTTCGCGCAGCGGGCTGGCGCCGGCCGCGGGCCGCAGGTCGGGCACGTCGCGGCGGATCAGCACCACCGCCGCGAGCGCGATCACGCCGACGAAGACAAAAGCCGCGCGCCAGCCGAAGTGCTGGCCCAGCCAGGCCGCGATGGGCACGCCCACCAGCGTCGCGCCGGTGAGCCCCAGCATCACCAGCCCCACCGCCCGCGCCCGCCGCCCCGGCGGCGCCAGCGCGGCCGCCACCAGTGCCGCCACGCCGAAGTACGTGCCATGCGGCAACCCCGACGCGAAGCGCAGCAGGTTGAGCGACACGTAGCCCGGCGCCGCCGCGCTGGCGAAGTTGCCGGCCGCGAACACCGCCATCAGTGCCATCAGCAGTGCCCGCCGGCCCCAGTTGGCCGATAGCACCGCCAGCACCGGCGCACCGATCACCACGCCCAGCGCATAGGCGCTGATCACGTGGCCGGCCTGCGGGATGCTGACACCGATGTCCTTCGCCACCTCGGGCAGCAGGCCCATGATGACGAATTCGCCGGTACCGATGGCGAAGCCGCCGACGCCGAGGGCCAGGATGGCGCGCAGCATGGAGGACTCGCCGGCAGCCGAATCGGGCGCTGCCGATGCAGGAGAAGGAAGGGGGGAGGAGGCCACGCCAGGAAGAGAGTTGGGGGTTAACCCTGATTATCCCGGCAGTCCCTCGTCCCATGTGCGTGCGGGGTTGCGCGCGCCCGCAGGTCCAGCCAACAGCAGCCGAGCCCTGGCCCGGGGCGGGCTGGCGCGCACCCTACTTGCCACGCCTTTTCCACGCTCGCAGGTCATGCATCCCCGGCAAGCCGCGTGGATCCACGCCAGGCGCGAAGATCTGGTGCTTCTGGATCTTCTGTGTGCCCGTCGTCGGAATGTGCGGCGTGATCCAGAGCCATCCGGGGAGCTTGTGATACGCCAGGCCCGCGCGGCAATGCTCGAACAGCGAATGCACGGAAGCCCCGACATCGGCCGGGCCCGCCGCGCCCGCGTGCGCGGACTTCAGCACCACGCAGGCCAGCACCTCCTCTTCGCGCAATTCGTCTGGCACCGCCATGACCGCCGCCACCTGCACGTCGGGATGGGCCTGCAGCCAAGCCTCCACCTCGGCCGCGGCGATGTTTTCTCCAGCGCGGCGGATGATGTTCTTCTGTCTTTCGACGAAGTGGAGCATTCCGCCGGAATCCCGTGTCACGACGTCGCCCGTATGGAACCACCCGCCGCGCCACGCGGCCTCGGTGGCCGCTGCGTCGTTCAGGTACCCCGAGAAGAAGTCCTTGCGCGGTGTTTCCGCGGAATGGCGGATGCACATCTCGCCGGGCACGCCGTCGGGGACCTCGCGGCCGTCGGCATCCACGATCGTCACTTCGATGCCCGGCACCGCGCGTCCGAAGGCGCGCGTGCCGACTTGCCTCGGCTCGATGTTGTCGACCAGGATGCGCACGTTCTCCGTCATGCCCCACAGTTCCAGCAACGGGAAGCCGAAGCGTCGCTCCGCGGCAGCGTGCAGCTGCGGTTCGATGCCCGCGCCCATGCCGAAGCGAACGGCATGGTCGCGCTCGGCCTCGGTTCGCGTCTGGGCGCTCAGCATCTGGACGATCACGCCCAGGTAGTGGACGATGGTCGCTGCACTCTGCCGGACTTCGGACCACCATCGCGATGACTGGAATCGGTCCGGCTGCACCTGCGCACTGCCGGTCAGCATGGCGGCATGGAACGACAGCACCGAAGCGTTGACGTGAAAGAGCGGCAGCGGGTTGTAGATCCGTTCGCCAGACGCACGGAATGTCGTCCGACCGCCACACGACGCGTAGCGCAATCCCGCGGCGAGCTCGTAACGATGCGACAGCACGCAGCCCTTGGGCTGGCCGGTCGTGCCCGAGGTGTAGAGGATGCTCGCCGGCGATTCAGCGGTCGGCAACACGCCGGTGGCGGCGATGTTCGCGGCGGGCAGGTCGTGGTGGACATCCTGCAGCGTCACATGCGGCGTGCGCCGGGCTGCGTCGGCCTGGCCGCGCGCCCACAACGGAAGGTGCCCGTCCAGCAGCACGCACAGGTCGATGCCGGAATGGTCGATCAGGTAAGCGAGCTCGCGCGCTCGATAGTCGGGATTGATTGGCACACAGCAGGCGCCGATCGTGTTCAGCGCCAGCTTGTGCAGAAGGTGGTCCAGGCGGTTGTCGAGCAGCAAGCCGACGCGATGCCCGACGCCATAACCCTTGCTGCGATAGATCATCGCGAGCTCGCGCACGGCCGCGCCGACCTCCGCATAGCTCAGGCTGCGGCCTTCCGGGTCGTAGGCGCGCTCCGCGTGGGCCGGAGACACCAGGAAGGGCCGATCGAAAAACATCCGCTCGGCCTCGGACCACGCGCCGGCGATGGTGGCCGACTCTTCGAGTTCGATCATGGGCTGCCTCTATTCATCCCGCGTTCGAAACGTGTTTCGCGCCGCCCTCAGGGCGGAGAACACACCGACGCGGTCGCCGTCCGGCAGCCGGAATTGCCGACGCACCCGGTCCGCGAATTCGAAGTTGTCGATCCTCAGGAACGGATTGACCTCCCGCTCGAGCTTGAGCGTGGTCGGCACCGTCGGAACGCGCTCGCGACGCAACTCGGTCGCGCGCCGGCTCCAGGCCGCAAGAATCGGGTTGTCCGGATCGACGCTCTGCGCGAAGGCGATGTTGCGCAGCGTGTATTCGTGCGCGCAGTGCACCAGCGTCGATTCGGGCAGCCGATTGAGGCGGTCGATCGCTTCCACCATCTGGTGCGGCGTGCCTTCGAAGACGCGGCCGCAGCCGCACGAAAACAGGGTGTCGCCGCAGAACATGCGCAGCGCGCTCTCCCCGGACTGCGGCTCCAGCACGTAGACGACATGATCGAGCGTATGGCCCGGCGTCGCCACCACCCGAAAGCTCAGCGCCGGCTGCGCAAGCGCGATGCGAGTGCCGTCAAACACGCGTCGAGTCACGCCAGGAATCCCGCTGCCGGTCGGCCCGTACACGGCGACGGGCTCGATGGTGCCGGTGCGCCGCTGCAGCAGTTGCGCAACGCCGCCCACATGGTCCGCATGATGATGGGTCAGCAGGATCGCCGACAGACGCAGCCGTCGTCGCGACAGGAAGGCGTGCACCGGAGCCGCGTCTCCGGGGTCGACCGCGACGGCGCGCACGCCGTCGTCGAGCATCCAGATGTAGTTGTCCTCCAGCGCCTCGACGGCAGTACAGGTGATCACCTCATCGTCCTTGTTGAGAGCGCAAAAGCCCTGACAGGGCTAGTGCGCTCTCAGGATTTCGTTGAACTCGAGCACGTTGAGGTCGGGGTCGCGGATGAAGCAGAGCCTGCGCCGGCCGTTGCCGACGACCAGCGGGCCTTCGGTCACGTTGACGTCCCATTCCACGAACTTGCGCAGCAGCGCATCCATGTCGCTCACGATGAAGGCTGCGTGCGTGTAGCCGGGCCACTTGGTCGCATGGTCGAGCAGGAGGTTGCCCTCTGGATGGACATCGACCGCGTTGTAGATCAGGTGGATCCGCGCGCCCGCCTCGTTGACCAGACCGAGCGCACGGGCGTCGGGCGCGTCCTCGTCCGGATCGACGCGGAAGCCCAGTCGTTCGTAGAAGTCCAGCGCACGCGCCTTGTCTGTTACGCGCAGACCGACGTGGTCGATCGCAGTCACCAGTTCATCATTCATCGTCGTCTCGAGGTCTCTCGTCATCAGGTTGGCAGCCATCGTAAGAACGAGCCGCCGGCGGGACAATTGAATGGTTCTCGAGCCCGATGACAGCCGTTCACGCTCCGTCGGGCGTGCGCATCAAGGCGTGCAGCCAAGCCTTGAAGCTCGCGACCTTGCGCGTCGCCGCCCTCGCTTCCGAGCACACCAGCCAGAACGAGAAAGGGGAGCGGATCCGGTGTGCGAAGGGAGTCACGAGCCGACCGGCGGCGATGTCCGCGTCGACCAGGCAGGACATGCCCAGGGCAACGCCCTGGCCGGCCAATGCAGCCTGCTGCGCGAAGGACGGATCCTGGAAGGTGAGCGCACAGCGAACCTGTGGCGCCGCGACGCCGACCTGTTCCAGCCAATCCGTCCACGTCGGCAGGCGCGGGTCGCGCGAGGCACTCTCGTCCCTGATCAACACGGTGTGCTGCAGATCACCGGGGTCGCGCAGCGCGTCGCGATGGTGCGCGAGGAACTCGGGACTGCAGACCGGGACCATGTCCACCGCCGACAGCAGCTCGACGACCAGTCCGGGATAGGCGCCCGCGCCGAAGCGAATGCCCAGATCCACGTTCTCGGCATAGAGATCGACGAGGTCGTCCGAGGTCAGGACCCGCAGGTGCAGCTCCGGATGCGCGTTCGCGAACTGCATCGCGCCGCGTGCGAGCCACGTGGCACCGAATGCCCCCATCACGCTGACCGTCAGCACGGTCTGGCTCGACGTTTTCAGCTCGTCGATCGCGCTGTGCATCTGCCCGAAAAGCGGCTCGAGGCTGGACGCGAGGCGTTCGCCTTCCTTGGTGAGCACGGGGTACTTGCCCGATCGGTCGAACAGGTCCACATCGAGGTGCTTCTCGAGGCGGCGGATCTGGTGGCTGATCGCGCTCGATGTCACGCTCATCTCGGCGGCCGCGCCTGCAAAGCTGCTGTTGCGTGCCGCCGATTCGAAGGTGTGCAACGCATCGAGAAGGAGCCTCCTTCGCTTGGTCACTGCTTTGGGTGCTGACATGGTCGTCGAAGTGCGGGGAGTGGATCGGGCGTGGTGTCCGTTGTCCCGATGCTTCGGGACTGCCGGTCATCGTCGATGAATTCTGCTGGGGTTCTGGCCATGCTCGAACGCAAGGTGGGTCCGTAGAATTTTTCGAATGAAACTCTACGCGTTGCCCGGCGCCACGTCGTTGGCCACCCACATCGCGCTCGAGATGGCAGCCGAAGCGGCGGGGCCGGACTTCTGCCGGTTCGAGGTCGTGGTGCTCCAGAGAGGACAGAACGATGAGCCGCCCTTTCGTCGCATCAATCCCCTCGGCACCGTGCCCGCTCTGGTGACGGAAGAAGGCGTCGTCCTGACCGAAAGCCTTGCCACGCTGTTGCATGTCGCCGACAAAGCGCCGCAGAGCCGGCTGGCGCCAGCGCCGAACTCGCCCCAGCGCGATCGGCTGCACATGCTTCTTTCCATGATGGTCAGTTCGGTGCATGCGGCCTTCCAGCTCTACAGGCGGACCGAGCGCTTCGCAGGAGGTGACGAAGCCGCGCAGGCGGCTGTCCAGGGATTGGCGCTGCAGCGAATCGACAGGTACCTGAACCTGCTGCAGGCCGAGCTCGGCGTTGGCGGCTACTTGATCGGCGAGCATGTGTCGGTGGCAGACCTCATGCTGTTCGTCACCGCCCGTTGGGGCGCGAGCCTTCCGCGACCGACGATGCAGTACCCGCGACTGTGGTCCTTCACCCAGCAACTGGCCGCCATGCCCGCCGTGAAGCGGGCGATGCAGGTCGAAGGCATCGGCATGACCGTCCCGCCCAACGGCCTCGGCTGAATCAACTGTCCGCGCTGAAACCGATCTTCCTGACGATCGGCGCCCACTTGGCCATGTCGTCCGCGATCAGGCGGCCCAGTTCTTCCGGCGGCGAAGACATGGCTCTCAGGCCCTGCTCCGCGACGCCGTCGATGACGTCCTGCGCGGCCAGCGCCGATTTCAGCTCGGCATGGAGCCGAGCGACCAGTTCCTTCGGAGCCTTGGCCGGGAGGAAGAAGCCGAACCATTCGTCGTGCGCGAGGTCTGCGAAGCCCTGCTCCTTGAAGGTCGGCACCTGCGGCGCGAACGAGCTGCGCGTGCCCGAGGCCACGGCGAGGATGCGCGCCTTGGCGCCGGGAACGTGAAGATTGAGCGTCCCGACCGGCGCAATGACGCTGGAGATGTTCCCGCTGATGAGGTCCAGCATCGCTGGCTGGCCGCCACGGTAGGCCAGGTGCTGCAAGCGTACGCCGGCACTGTCGCCCAGCAGGGTGCCGACGAAATGGGCGGTCGTGCCTGCGCCGGGGCTGCCGTAGTTCGCCCGGTCCGGGTGCGCCTTGGCCCAGGTCATGAAATCCTGCACGTTCCGTATCTCGCCGGGCACGGCCGGCCCGACCGCGAGGCCGTACTCGAACACGCAGGCGAGCGACACCGGCGTGAAGTCGGCGATCGGATCGTAGGGAAGCTTCCTGTAGATGTGGGGATAGATCGTGAGCATCGACGTCGGCGTCAGCAGGACCGCGGCGCCGTCGGCGGGCCGGCCCTTGACGTAGCTGATGGCGATCTGTCCCCCGGCACCCGTGCGGTTGTCGGTGACCGCCACCCGCGCGAAGCCCGGCGCGAGCTTGCGAGCCACCCAGCGGCACATGATGTCCGCCGTCCCGCCCGCCGCGAATCCGCAGACCAGCGACGTGGTGTCCACAGGCGGCGTGGCGGCGAGGCTACGCAGCGGCAGGGCCAGACCTGTTGCGGCGGCCCGAAGGATCAGTTCGCGGCGTGTGGCCTGGGGCTGGGTGGAAAAGGGATTGGAGGGCATGGGGCGATGGTCCGGGCGCTGTTGAAAACCGTTCTGCGCAGTCTTTCAGCGGCGGATTCGCCGGGCAAGCGGACGCTTGTCATCACCATTGAACAGAACTCTCGGGCGCGACGAGTTGCTGCACCGGCCGCGCCAGGCCTGCGTGCCTAGAATCCGACGCTCTCAGGACCGCGTGCAGGCAGGATGATCGACAGACTTTCCAACGAGATCGCCAACAGCGGCTTGCTCTCGGACATCGAGGTGGGCGATGGCATCGTGATCGGCCGGGGCCGGGTCAGGGCCGCCGAAGCCGATGTCTGGGTCAATGTCGACCCAGAGCTCGAGGACGAAGAGGCACCGGACCCCGCAGTGCTGGTGCGCGGCATCCGACGCATCCTCGATGTGTCGCCCGGGCAGTGGCGCGCGATCGTCGACGAGGTGGTGGACGAGATCGAGGCCGCCGTCGGCGACGAGCCGGTGAATGAAAGCACCCCCCTGCGAGCCGACCTGAGCTTGAAGTCCGTCGTCGTGTTCGCCAGCGCGACCCTGTTGCGCTTCGAGGCGCCGCGCCAGTTCCCCGACAGCTGGATCCATGTCCAGCTCGACGAGGCGCTCGCCTTCGAGGATCTCGCCGTCGACGCACGGGATCCGGATGTGCAGACGGTGTCCTTCGACACGCTCGACGATCTGCTCGACCACATCAGCGCCGAGGACCCGGCGCAGGCAAGCCCGGCTTCGCCGCCCGCCGGCCCTGCAGCCGAACGAAAGAAGTAGCGGGACGCCGACGAGCGCCGGCGCGAGGCGTCGAAAGCCAGGGTTCACCCGCAAAGGCGCCCGCACGGGGTTTGACGCACCGCATCGCAGCCGCCTCGATCGCGGCCTAGATTGGGGGGCCATGCCCCACGCCTTCAACTTCGCCGCCTCGCCCTTCGACTGCCTCGACGCCGAGGAGCGCCAGTGGGTGCAGCAGGGCGTGGACATCGCCTACTTCCGCGAGGGCGACACCTTGCTGGAGCCCGGCATCGCGCCGACGCACCTCTTCGTGCTCATCAAGGGCTTCGTGCAGCAGTACGCCAGCGGCGGCACCGAGCCGGTGGCCGGCTACGGGCCCGACGACACCTTCGACGGCCGCAGCCTGGTGGCCGGCGAGGTGAGCGGCCGTTTCGTGGCGGCCGAGGAGAGCATCGCCTACGAGCTGCCGCGCGAGGTGGTCAACCGCCTGATCGCCCACAACGCGACCTTCGGCGCCCTGCTCTTCGCCGAGCTGTCCGACAAGCTGGGCGCCATCGCCGGCCGCGGCGGCGCGCACGAGATGCAGTCGCTGGCCATGGCGCGCGTGGATGCGGTGGGCCTGCGGGCCGCGCACATCGTCAACGGCGCGCTGGACGTGCTCGCCGTCGTCCGCCTGTTCCAGGCCGAGCGCAGCACCGCCGTGCTGGTGCGCGACGACGCGGCCGACGCGCCGGCAGGAACGCCGCCGCGCCTGGGCATCTTCACCGCCAACGCGCTGCAGCGCGCCGTGCTGCATGGCACGCCGCTGGAGCGCCTGCCGGTGCGCGAGGTGGCCAGCTTCGGCCTGCACACCGTGAAGGCCGGCGACCCGGTGGGCGACGCGCTCACCGTCATGACGCGCCACCGCATCCACCGCGCCGTGGTGCTGCGCGACGAGGCGGCCGGCGGCCCGGTCGCCGCGGCCGACGTGCTGGGCCTGGTCGAGGCGCTGGACCTGTTCAGCTTCCTGTCGAACCACTCGTACCTGATCAGCCGCCGCATCGCCGAGGCGCACACGCTGGACGACCTGGCCACGGCCAGCGCGCACATCACCCGGCTGGTGGCGCTGCTGCAGCGCGGCGGCACCCGCGTGGCCCAGATCGCCGCGCTGGTGCAGGCCTTGAACGCGCGGCTGTTCGAGCGCGCCTGGCAGCTCGTCGCCCCGCCCGAACTGGTGGCGCACAGCTGCCTGCTCGTGATGGGCAGCGAAGGCCGCGGCGAACAGTTGCTCAAGACCGACCAGGACAACGCCCTGCTGCTGGCCGACGGCTACCTGCCGCCCGACGATCTGCAGACCGTGTGCGAGCGCTTCGGCGCCGCGCTCGCGGCCTTCGGGTATCCGGACTGCCGCGGCGGCATCATGCTGCGCAACCCGGCCTGGCGCGGCAGCGTGAGCGAATTCGCGGGCCGCGCCAGCGACTGGCTGCTGCGGCCCGACGGCGACAAACTCATGGCGCTGGCCATCTTTCTCGACGCGCACCCGGTGGCCGGCGACGCCGCGCTGCTGGCCGCCGTGCGCGAGCGCGTGTTCCGCTTTGCCACCGACAACGAGGCGATGCTCGCGCGCTTTGCCGCCGCCATCGACGCCTTCGCGGCCGACGACGGCGGCTGGCTGCAGCGCTGGTTCGGCGGGGGCGGCAGCGCGCGCGGCCACGGCGACCACGGCCTCGACATCAAGAAGCAAGGCCTCTTCCCGCTGGTGCACGGCGTGCGTGCGCTGGCGCTGCGCGCGCACCTGGACGCCACATCGACCGCCGCCCGGCTCGACGCCCTGGTGGCCGCCGGCCTGTTCGAGCGCGCCATGGCCACCGACGTCATCGAGAGCCTGCACTTCTTCATGGCGCTGCGCCTGAAGGCCGGCCTGGACGAACTCGACGCCGGCCGGCCGGTGAGCGGCAACGTCGACATCGCGCGCCTCACCAGCCTGGAACGCGACCTGCTCAAGGACACGCTCGACATCGTCAAGCGCTTCCGCCGGCTGATCCAGTCGCGCTTTCACCTCGACCAGCTGTGAACTGTGAGCGGTGAGCGCGCGCGGCAGCACCTCATGAGCACCCCCGTTGCCGACTGGACCGCGGCCCTGAAGCGCCGGTGGATGCTCTACCACCTGGGCGACCCGCGCTATGCCTTCATGTGGGACCCGCCGCCCGAGGACGAATGGGTGGCGCTGGACTGCGAGACCACCGGCCTCGACACCCGCCGCGACGAGATCGTTGCCATCGCCGCCGTGCGCATCCAGGGCCATCGCCTGTTCACCAGCGATCGACTGGAGCTGCTGGTGCGCCCCGACAAGCGCGCCGTCTCGCCCGAGGCCGTGCGCGTGCACCAGCTGCGCGAGCGCGACGTCGCCCAGGGCATCGCGGCGGAAGAGGCCGTGCGGCGCCTGCTGCACTTCATCGGCAGCCGCCCGCTGGTCGGCTACTACCTGGAATTCGACGTCGCCATGATCGACCGCGTGCTGTTTCCCATGCTCGGCATGGGCCTGCCGCAGCCGAAGATCGAGGTCTCGGCGCTGTACTACGACTTCAAGAACCGGCAGCGCACCGGCTACGAGCGCGAGGCCGCCATCGATCTGCGCTTCGACACGCTGATGAAGGACCTGGGCCTGCCGATGCGGCCGGCGCACGATGCGTTGAATGATGCGGTGATGGCGGGGGTGGCGTTCTTGAAATTGAGGGGATTGGTGGAATGAATCTTGAGGCGTGAGCTGGCGCGTCGATCCAAACACCGTGCAATCGGGGAGATCGAGGCTCGGAGGCGACTGCTACGCAGCGATTGCTATCGGTCGCTGCTGAAACCAAGCTCACGGCTTCTGTTCCAGTGCAACTACTGAGCCAACGTGCCCTATGGAAGCGTGGCCGACGAAAAGAGAGCGGAAGCGGACGTCCTGTTCAACCAGAAGGCCATGCCGATGACCCACGTCTGATCGTCTGTTGCGCGGCCGAGCGCGCATCAGTGCCCACCTTTCATCGAGAGTTGTGCGCTGCGTTCTCGATCAGATGAGGATGCGCCCGGCGGTCAGCGCGCACTGTGGGCACCGGGGAACAACGCCCCGCCCACGACTGGTCAGCGGGCTCATCGCCCGACGCCGCCGGAAGGCGTCAAGAAGTCTTCTCGCAGCAGGAACGCGTTCGATGATCCCGCTTGAACGAGAGCATCCAGCAGCGCGAGCGTCGGCGCGCGTAGCGTCGCCGACTGCAATCCTGGCAAGTCCTCGAACATCAAGCGAGACACGAGTTGGTCCATCGCAGTCCTCGCAGAACTCGACCTTTTGAGTGCATCTTCGAGCATTTCGCCCATGCGCGACTGAATAATCCTCACCGCGGCTGGCAAAGACGGATTTCCAATCGAGAGCAGGTAATCACCGTAAGCCTCCAGGGCCAAGCCGCCGACAGGCAAAGCCACGAAGAGGGCGTCGACGCGTTGGCTGGCCGCTCCGAGCAACCTCCACTCCCGAACACCAGCCTTCCACCCCTTGCTGAGCAACAACGACCGGATCAGCGAACCGCCCCACGACCGGTCGTCGCGAAGTTCTGCAAACCACTTAGCCTTTTGCGCTTCTGCGGCAATCAGTGCCCAGAGCGTCCAAAAGGTCGTTCCGTCCCCACGGGCATCCGCCGCGCGTATCAAGTCGTCGAGCAACTTGGCGAATTCGTTGGGCTCGCCGGCGACTTGGGGCAGCACGCGTTGCAGCAGAGCGACCCCGACGGACGCCTCCGACTCGATCAAGAAGTTCGCGAAGGCCTCCTGCGCGGCGATGTGCAACTCGAAGTTCTGGTCGCGGTCTTCATGCATCCGATCCCACCACCGCTCGAACTGGTCGCCGATCCATTCAAAAAGCTGAAGGGCAAGCGGACTCCCGGTTCGGGAGCGGAAGACAAGCAACAGGTAGAGGGCAAGGGTATGGTCGTGCCGCAGCAAGTGCGGATCAAGCAGCGGCGGCGCGCTGCCCCACATCGACCTGTCAATGGCGGCAAACTGGGCCTGACGCTGTTGTCGCAACTCGGACGCGGAGGGGTGTTGATTCCATGGAAGTTTTTCCAGCTCGGCGTCCTGTTCGAGGGTCGCACGCGCGGCGGCAACCAGCACGTGTAAAGCGAAGTTCAACAAAGACGGAGCATCCCACAGCCGCTGATGCGCCAAGCTCTGGACGGCGGCTTGCTGGACATGCTGGTTCCAGTGAGTCAACGAAACTTCGAGCAGCAGTTCGGCGTCGGCTTGACTCACCAGCGGCGCAAGAGCGCCGATCGCTGCCGCGCACTCCATCTTCCCGTCGACGGGAATGCTGCCTCCGAAGACGTCTTCGGAGGGGATCTCCCCAAGGCAACCCACAATGGTTTCCAGACACCACTGGCGATCCACAGGGTCGAGGACGGCCCAGCGATCTCGCGCAATCACCGCCGCCACCATCCGCCCCCCTCCTTCGAGGATGTCGCGGGTGCCACGAACTGCGATCTGGCCCTCCACCTCTTTCGCCAACGCCAATTTGTCACGCCACGACTCATCGCCAGCAGCGA
This sequence comes from Xenophilus aerolatus, assembly GCA_030418545.1. Classification (GTDB taxonomy): domain Bacteria; phylum Pseudomonadota; class Gammaproteobacteria; order Burkholderiales; family Burkholderiaceae_C; genus Xenophilus. The sequence goes on from QAIB01000014.1 coordinate 31,571, forward strand.
CTCCATCATCTTTGTGTCGGTGAGCCCAGTTTTGAAGCTCAATGCGCTTCATGAACTCGACTTGGAAGGCCTCCGAATCCTGCACCATGGCTTGGACATCTGATGGAAGCTCACCCATGGTGAATTCGACCCGGTCGCCGACATCCCTGCGATCGTATGTTCTGAGATCCATTCGCCGCAGCGCCAACATCCACTGGGATTGTTCTGTGGTCCGCTCATGCTCGGGTGGCAACGCAGCAAGATAGCGATCTAGCAACGCTTCCATTGACGCTCGCTGCGGGCCAAGCTGGAGCTGAATGGCAAGTTCTTCGAGATGGTGTTTTCGATGCGGAAGCGCCTTCGAGTCGAGCCGCTCGCGCTGGAACATTTGAGAGAAGACGTCGAAGCCACCGGGAGCGAGCGCGGTCTTGTCCGCCATCATGCGCGCCACGTCCATTCGGATTAGCTCGGTAGATCCGAGGATGCTTACGCAGCAATCGCCGGCTAGATCCGGGTGCGCCAGGCAGGCGCTGGCCACGACCCCCAACGACGCTGCATTGTTCGAGTTATTCAAGATGTAGTTCAGAAAACTCTGGAAAACCTCGGGCGTTGTCGCGCCCTCCGCGATGTCGAGAAACCATGCTTCCAGAGCCATCAGGGCGCACTCCATCACGGCGGGCATGACGTGGGTTCCTCTATACGTCTGCCACAGCCGTTGATTCTCCAGAATGGACCGCGCCCTGCCGTCGGATAGCGTTAGCTCACTTTCGTGCGGTGGCTCGATCAGGCGCCGCTGCTGCTGCGAGTTCGCCTTGTAGTTGGAGCAGCATTGATTGATGAAATTGACGATGAACCGCACGCCCTCGGAGGGATGGGCGCGCAACAAGAACAACATGGGCCCTTGCATCGACGACCGAGGGAAGAAGCGATGCTCGTAACTGTGCGTCAGCCCAAACACCGCCTCCAATTCACGCGAGGAACTCCACCGATCGTCTTTATCACTGGCGAACCACCGACCCAGGCAGACCGCCTGAAGTTCGCGGGGGAATGCGCTGGCAAATGCGATGGCCTTGAAGGGCTCGAAAGTGAGCTTGGCGAAGTGCCTGGCATCTTCGTCGAGACGGATCGACCCGGGCGCGGATGCCCTGCTAGCAATGCTCTTAAAGAGCGCCTCGTTCGCGCGGGGCGCCTTCATCAAGATTTCGACGAGTCGCTCTCTGGGGACCACTCGTCCGGGCGCGTTCGTTGGTAGCGCAAGCAACTTTTCGATAAGAGAGCCAACGCTATCGGCGCCTTCGGGTAGCTGTTCGCTGCCAGAAATGTTTGCGGACCAATCCTCCATGAAGGCGACGAGCAGGGAATCCATTCGCCTGGGCACCGCCTCCCAGTTCTCGTCCATGAACGCGAGCAGTATCGGCCAAGCGTTTCCCGTCGGAACGTGCCATCGAAGCCAAATATGAATCCCCTGCGCTTTAGGCGAAACGGTCTTGCAGCCGACGCGGACCAAGTGCAGCACTCGTTGGAGCAACGCGCCTTCATCAGCAAACAGCTTGCCGGCGAAGGCTGTCATGAACGAGCCCGCTGCGCTCGACTGAAAGACAGCGAGCCAGGTGTCGTCGACGAAGTGGGGCGGGAGCGACTTCTCGGAGCTCACCTCGGAGATGAACTGGTCTACTATCGTCCTGTCGACGTCCAGTTGCTCTGTTAGCCACTTGCGATAGGCGCGCCGCAACGCGGGATGGCCCCCAACTTCCCCAGCCATTGCCGTCGAGCTGCCGGAGTGCGCTTCGAATCGGCGCGTAAACCACTCGATGAGCCCCCAGTCCTCGAACACGTCGTGAGCGGCCGCGAACCGATGAAACTGATCGTTCGCCACGAGATTGGCGTTTCCGAGCCGTTGCAGGGCGCCGTCAACGTCAGCGACTTCAACGTACGGGCGAAGCGCCCGAGCCCTCGCAATGCAGACGTCAAAAAAGACCTTCTCGCGCTTAGATGGCATGCCATCCGCGACATAGGCGTCGTCGCGGACAAGCTCGCTCCACATCCTGCGCCGCAATGCGCGCTCAGTCTGCGGGATGGATTCGTCCTGCGCCAGGCGCAGTTGGGATGCGCGCGTCAGAAGAAATGGATTCCTGAGGATCGACCTCAGACTCTGATTCGCGAGTAAGGGTTGCAAAGTCGGCGCCGCCGCTTCGGCCTGCGAAAGCTCCGCGTCGGAGAGGCCGCCGACCACGATTTTCGCAAAGGTGACATTGCTCGCCATCAGCAAGCTGCGCTCCACGACCTCCGCGTAGTAGTCGCGACACGTGATTACGAGCGAAATCGAGCTGTCGTACTTGACGCTCAGCAACAAGTCCTTGAACGCTGCTCGTTCGCTCGCCTCGAGCAATCGCTCGAGGCCATCAACAAAAAACGTCTTGCGGTGGAGGGGCAGCTGGCTCTCTAACTCTTTCCACGTGAGATTGAGGCTCGCATTGGTCAGGACCTGATCGATGTGCGCGGCTTTGAACTCCTCTGCGGAAAAAGCGAAGTTCGTGTCAGCGCTCGCCGCGCCCGACAAGTAGTTGATTCCCAACACGGACTTGCCGCTGCCAGCGGGACCGACCACGAGCACCACCTGCTGCTCCGCGACCGCAGCTTCTAGCTGGGCGCGCAGCTCGATTCGGTCGAACACGATCTCCTGCGGGCCGGCCGCCGCGAGCCGCCGCAACGTCGTCGCGGAGTGCTGTCGAAGTCTTGACAATTCGCCATGCTTGGAGGACGGGACTTGGCTGTGCCTGGTCTTGGCGCGTTCCGGCAGCGAAGCGAAATCGACGCTGCGGCCCTCAGCAGCAGCCAATCCAGCAAAGTCGATCAGTTCGCTCCAAGTGCTCGACGCGGCGTCAGCTTCCCCGCCAGCGGCCTGCAGCGAGGCGAGGAGCGTCAAGATCGCGGCTGCGTCCTTCGCCGCTGCATCTTGGAAATCGAAGCTGAGAACGTGGAAGGCCTGCAAGAACCTCCATACGTTCTCATCGGCCACCGGTGAGCCGTTCGCCTGATCGATGATTGCTTTGATCGTCTCGTAGTCGGCCTTGGCCTGTTTGTTCAGGGTTCCTTGTCCTTGGCGGCGCGCCAAGAAGTCGGCCGCGTCGCCCGCGGCTCTGGCTTGACCAATCAGCCAGCGCACGTCGCGCTGAATCCGATTCGTGCCCAAGAAGGTGACCAAGACGATCGCGTCGCGGCCCTGCTGGAATAGCGTCGCGTTGTTGAAGTCCGCCCAGGCGGCCGCCAGCGTCTCCCTGCATTCCTCGTCGTTGAGGCTAAGCGTGAAGGTTCGTTTGATCTGCGCGGCCACCCTGTGGGTTAGGCCGGCTTCCGACTGCGCCTCCACCACCAAGTCGTCGATGCGCCAGCCAAGCCGCCGAGCTTGGAAATGCACCCGTTGCGGGGCAGCATCGGAGAAGATTGGCATGAACGACTTCGTGAGCAGCAGCGCCAGAAAATAGGCGCCAACCCGCCGTTCGAAGTCGCCCCCAGCCCCCCCCGTTGAGATCACGCTCGCCACGCTCATTCGGCACCCTCTTTCTCGCACACCCCGCAGTCATGCATGCTCTCGTAGATTGAAAGCGGATGCAACTCCACCCAGTCTCAAGCCGCCTTAATGACGGCCGCGGCCCTCAGGAAAAATCGGGCTCCGAAGAACGCCGCATCCCATGCGAAAGATGGGCGGCCTCTAATCCCTCAATGCCCCGACGCCCCCGCCGCCCCCAACCCCGTCTCCGACCGCACCTGCTGCGCCGGGAATGCGGCGCGCTCAGCGGCCGCCTGCCGGCTGCGGTCCATCAGGCTGAACAGCCAGATGCCGACAAAACCGATGGTCATGGAGAACAGGGCCGGCGACGCGTACGGGAAGAGCGCGGTGCCCTTGGGATTGCCCAGCGTGGCTTCCCACACCGAGGGCGAGACGATGGTCAGGCCGACCGAGGCGATGAGGCCCAGCGCGCCGCCGATGACGGCGCCCTTGGTGGTGCAGTCCTTCCACAGCACGCTCATGAACAGGACCGGGAAGTTGGCCGACGCGGCCACGGCAAAAGCCAGGCTGACCATGAAGGCGATGTTCTGCTTCTCGAAGGCGATGCCCAGCAGCACGGCGACGATGCCCAGCGCGATGGTGGTGATGCGTGAGACCTTGAGCTCGGCCTTGCTGTCGGCCTGGCCCTTCTTGACCAGGGTGGCGTACAGGTCGTGCGACACGGCCGACGCACCCGACAGCGTCAGGCCGGCCACCACCGCGAGGATGGTCGCGAAGGCCACGGCCGAGATGAAGCCGTAGAACACGTTGCCGCCCACCGACTTGGCCACCAGCACGGCCGCCATGTTGGTGGCGCCGGCGCCGCCGTGGATGACACCGGTCACCGTGTTGGCAAATTCCGGATTCGTCAGCACGAGGGTGATGGCGCCGAAGCCGATGATGAAGATGAGCAAATAGAAGTACCCGATCCACACCGTGGCCCAGCCCACCGACTTGCGCGCCTCCTTGGCGTCGGGCACGGTGAAGAAGCGCATCAGGATGTGCGGCAGGCCTGCCGTGCCGAACATCAGCGCCATGCCGAAGCTGATGGCCGAGATCGGGTCCTTCACGAAGCCGCCGGGGCCCATGATCGACAGGCCGACGGCCTGCGCCTCGGCCGGGCTCTTGCCGGCGTTGGCCGCGATCTGGGTGCGCACCTCGACGGACTTGGCGAACAGCGCCTCGGGGCTGAAGTGGAAGGCCGCGAGCACCATGATGGCCATGAAGGTGACGCCGGCCAGCAGCAGGCAGGCCTTGATGATCTGCACCCAGGTGGTGGCGGTCATGCCGCCGAAGAGCACGTAGATCATCATCAGCGCGCCGACGATGACCACCGCCACCCAGTAGTCCAGCCCGAAGAGCAGCTTGATGAGCTGGCCCGCGCCGACCATCTGGGCGATGAGGTAGAAGGCCACCACCACCAGGGTGCCGCTGGCCGCGAAGGCACGGATGGGCCCGGGCTTGAAGCGGTAGCCGGCCACGTCGGCAAAGGTGAACTTGCCCAGGTTGCGCAGCCGCTCGGCCATGAGGAAGGTGATGATGGGCCAGCCGACCAGGAAGCCGATGGAGTAGATCAGCCCGTCGTAGCCGGTGGCCATCACCGCGGCCGAGATGCCGAGGAACGAAGCGGCCGACATGTAGTCGCCCGCGATGGCCAGCCCGTTCTGGAAGCCGGTGATGCCGCCCCCGGCGGTGTAGAAGTCGGCCGCCGACTTGGTCCGGGCCGCCGCCCACTTGGTGATGTAGAGCGTGCCCAGCACGAAGACGGTGAACATGCCGATGGCGATCCAGTTCGTCGGCTGCTTGGCGGCCTGGCCGACGTCGCCGCCGGCGGCATGGGCCAGGCCGGCGGCGAGGGTCGACAGGGTGACGGCAAGGCGTGCGAAGGTGGCGCGGTTCATTTCGTGGCCTCCTTCAGGATCTCGGCGGTCTCGCGGTCGAACTCGCCGTTCGCGCGGCGGATGTACAGCAGCGTGATGGCGATGGTGAAGACGATCACGCCCAGCCCGATCGGGATGCCCAGGGTGGTCACGCCGGCGCCGATGGGTTGCGCGAGGAAGGGCTTGTCGAAGGCGATGAGCGCGATGTAGCCGTAGTACACGAGCAGCATCAGCACCGTGAGCACGATGCCGAAACGGTTGCGCTTGCGCTTGAGCGCGATGTACCTCGGGTGGGAGCCGATGCGCTGCGTGATGGTGTCTGCGGCAGGGTCGCTCATGAGGGTTGTCTCCTGGCATCTGGATTGAGCCTGGAGTGCATTCTTGGGGGCGCCGCCGCGGGCGTGGGCGCGGCGCAATCATTCGTCACAAGGCGCTCACAGACGCGCAACAAGGCTTGCGCGAAGCTGACGCATCGGGAAAGTAACGGATGTGACGAATTCGGCTGCAGCCCTTTCCGGGCGCGGGCTGCAGGCCGGTTGCACTTTGGGGTTTTCGGCCCGGGCGCTACTCCCAGCGCACGTCCGCCGCGAACAGGTAGCCCGCCCCGTACACCGTCTTGATCACGGCCGGCTCGTGCGGGTCGGCCTCGATCTTCTTGCGCAGGCGCGAGATGCGCACGTCGATGCTGCGGTCGGTGGGCAGCAGGTCGCGCGCGCCCATGAGCTGCTCGCGCGTGAGGATCTGGTGCGGACGCTCGACGAAGCAGCGCAGCACCTGCGTCTCGGCGGTGCCCAGCAGGTGCTCGGTGCCGTCGGGCGCACGCAGCAGGTTGGCGGCGCAGTCGATGCGCCATCCGTTGAAGCTGGCGTAGCGCCGGTGGCCCGGTGCCTGACCCGACGCCAGCGAACGGCGGCGCAGGATGCTGCGCACCCGCGCCACCAGTTCGCGCGACTCGAAGGGCTTGGTCACGTAGTCGTCGCCGCCCAGCTCCAGGCCCATCACGCGGTCGGCGGGGTGGCCGCGGCCGGTGAGGATGAGCACGCCCGCGCTGCTGGCGGCGGTGATGCGGCGCATGAGGTCCAGCCCGTCCATGTCGGGCAGGCCCAGGTCGATGATGCACAGGTCGGGCTTTTCCAGCTGCAGCTGGCGCAGCACGGCGGCGCCGTTGCCGAAGGCCTGGCAGGCAAAGCCGAACTCCTTCAGCGCCGAGAGCACCAGCTTCGCCACCGCCGGGTCGTCCTCGACCACGTAGACCAGCGCCGGCGGGCTGCTGTCGTCGGCGCCGGCCACGCGGTGCCGGGTGCCGCCGGACACGGCGGCGTGGGGGTGATGGCTGTTCATCGGGGACTTCTTCCTTCTTCGATGGCGCGCGCCAGCTGCTCGGCGGTGAAGGGCTTGGTCAACAGCGGCACGCCGGCCGGCCGCGCGATGTCGTCGGGCGCGTTGCCGCTCATCAGCACCACCACCGGCGGCTTCGACGCAGCGCGCGCCGCACGGGCCACGGCCACGCCGTCGACGGCGCCGGGCATGGCGACGTCGGACAGCACCAGTGCGATGCCGGGCGTGTGCCGCAGCAGCGTGAGCGCCTCGGCGCCGCCGTCGGCCTCCAGCACGGCGTAGCCCAGCTCGAGCAGGCTGCGGCGGATGACCCGACGCACCTGCGCGTCGTCGTCGACCAGCAGCGCCAAGCCCTGCTGTGCGCCGGGCGCCGCCGCCTCGCCCGCGGGCGGCGTCTCGTCGTCCGGCGGCTCGGTGGCGGGCAGCCACAGGGTGACGGTGGTGCCCTGCCCCGGCGCGCTGCGCAGGTCGATGGCGCCGCCGGACTGGCGGATGAAGCCGTACACCACCGCCATGCCCAGCCCGGTGCCGCTGCCGGGCTGCTTGGTGGTGAAGAAGGGCTCGAACACGCGCGCCACGGTGTCGGCGTCCATGCCGGCGCCATCGTCCTCCACCTCGATGCACACGCAGGCGCCGGGCGACATCTGCAGCGGCGTGGCGTGCGCCGCATCGAGCCGCGCGGCACGGGCACGCAGCGTGATGCGCCCCAGCGGGCCGGTGGCGTCGCGTGCGTTGAGCACCAGGTTGATGAGCGCCTGCTCCAGCAGCGTGGCGTCGATCCAGGTCCACAGCGGCACGGGCCCGGGGTCGACCGTGAGCTTGAGCGTCTCGGGCAGCGAATGGCGCATCAGCCGCGCCACCGTGTCGACGAGCGCGCCGACGTGCACCGACGCGGCCTGCAGGGGCTGGCGCCGCGCGAAGCTCAGCAGCGCGCGCACCAGCTCGGCGCCGCGGCGCGCGGCGTCCAGCGCGGGCTGCACGTACTCGGGCACGGCCTCGTCCTGCGGGCGGGCGTGCGCCAGCGCGTCGAGGTTGCCGATGACCACCGTGAGGATGTTGTTGAAGTCGTGCGCCAGGCCGCCGGTCAGGTGGCCCAGCGACTCGAGCTTCTGCGCCCGCGCCACCAGCGCCTGCGCGCGGCGCTGCTCGGTGATGTCGAAGGTCAGTTCGAAGCAGCCGGCGACGCGGCCGTCCTCGGCGATCTCGGGCGCGAAGGAGGTGCGCACGATGCGGCGCTCGCCATGCTGCGTCGTCAGCTCGTAGGTGAAGCTCTGCGCCTCGCCGGCCATGGCGCGGCGCACGTGGGGGCGCACGATGGCGTAGACCGCCTCGCCCAGGAAGCGGCGCGCGCTCACCGACTCGGGCCGCGAGGTGTCGACGCCGAACCAGTCGGCGTACCCGCGGTTGAGGTAGCGGTACACGCGTTGCGCATCGAAGTACGCGACCAGCGCCGGGATGGAGTCCATGACCAGCCGCATGCGCTCCTCGCTCTGCTGCAGCTCGGCGGTGCGCGCGGCCACGCGGCTCTCGAGCTCGGCGTTCTGGCGGCGGATGGTGGCCTCGGCGCGGCGCCGCTCGGTCACGTCGGAATACAGGGTGACGAAGCCGTGCCCCGGCACCGGCTGGCCGCGGATGCGCAGCACGGTGCCGTCGGGCCGCACGCGCTCGATGTCGTGCGGCGTGAAGAGGCGCGCCGCGGCGATGCGCTCGGCCACCTGCTGCTCGGGGTCGCCGGGGCCGTAGTCGCCGCGGCGGGCGTTGTACTCGATGAAGCTGCGAAAGGGCGCACCGAGCCGTGCCATGTCGGGCGGGAAGTCCAGCAGCGTGACGTAGGCGCGGTTCCAGGCCACCAGGCGCAGGTCGGCGTCGAAGATCGACAGGCCCTGCTCCAGCATGTCCAGGCCGGTCTGCAGGGTGAGGTAGCGCTCCAGCGGCGCCGGGGCGCCGGCCTCGTCGCCGGGCGCCGCTTCGGCGGGCCTGCAAACATTCGTCATATTCCGGCGCGTCTCCTGCAATCTTCGTGGGTCATCCTTGCACCAGCACGGCCGGGAAGCCTGGCGGATGCCGCCCCCGGGCCGCAGGCATTGTGATCCCAAGGGTGCAGGAGACGACATTGACGCACATCAACCCGTACGAGCTGGGCCTGGACCGCAACCCGGCCAATTTCGTGGCGCTGACCCCGCTGTCCTTCCTGGCGCGGGCGGCGCACGTGCACCCGCAGCGCACTGCGCTGGTCTACGGCAAGCGGCGCCAGAGCTGGGCCCAGACGCATGCGCGCTGCCGGCGCCTGGCCGCTGCGCTGGCCGCGCGCGGCGTCGGCCCGGGCGACACGGTCGCCTGCATGCTGCCCAACGTGCCGGCCATGTACGAGGCGCATTTCGGCGTGCCGATGACCGGCGCCGTGCTCAACACGCTCAACACCCGGCTCGACGCGCAGGCCATCGCCTTCATGCTGCAGCACGGCGAGGCCAAGGTGCTGCTGACCGACCGCGAGTTCGCCACCGTGGTCGGCCAGGCGCTGACGGCACTGGGCAGCCAACGGCCGCTGGTGATCGAGGTGGAGGACGACGCGGCGCCCGAGGGCGCGCGGCTGGGCGAGATCGGCTACGAGGACTTTCTGGCCACAGGCGACCCGGCCTTCGAGGGGCAGCCGCCGTCGGACGAGTGGAACGCCATCGCGCTCAACTACACCAGCGGCACCACCGGCAACCCCAAGGGCGTGGTGACGCACCACCGCGGCGCCTACCTCAACGCCGCCAGCAACGCGCTGGCCTGGAACCTGCCCGACGGCGCGGTCTACCTGTGGACGCTGCCGATGTTCCACTGCAACGGCTGGTGCTTCCCGTGGACCACGGCGCTGATGGCCTGCACCAGCGTGTGCCTGCGGCGGGTCGATCCGGCGGTGATCTTTCCACTGATCCGCGAGCACCGCGTCACGCACCTGTGCGGCGCACCGATCGTGTACAGCCTGCTGATTGCCGCGCCACCAGCGCTCAGGGAGGGCATCGGTCACCCGGTGCAGGGCCTGGTGGCCGGCGCCGCGCCGCCTGCGGCCGTCATCGAAGGCTGCGAGGCGGCCGGCATCGCCATCACCCACGTCTACGGCCTGACGGAGGTGTACGGCCCCTCGGCCGTGTGCGCCAAGAAGCCCGAGTGGCAGGACCTGCCGCCCGTCGAGCGCGCCCGCATGAACGGCCGCCAGGGCGTGCCCTACCCGCTGCAGGAGGCCGTGACGGTGCTCGACCCGCAGACGCTGCAGCCCGTGCCGGCCGACGGCGAGACCATCGGCGAGATCTTCTTCCGCGGCAACGCGGTGATGAAGGGCTACCTCAAGAACCCCTCGGCCACCGCGGAGGCCTTTGCCGGCGGCTGGTTCCACACCGGCGACCTGGGCGTGTGCCACCCCGACGGCTACGTGAAGATCACCGACCGCAGCAAGGACGTGATCATCTCGGGAGGCGAGAACATCTCCTCCATCGAGGTGGAGGACGCGCTCCACCACCACCCCGGCGTGATGACCGCCGCCGTGGTCGCGCTGCCCGACGCGAAATGGGGCGAGGTGCCCTGCGCCTTCGTCGAGCTCAAGCCCGGCGTGCAGGTGGGCGAGGCCGAGCTGCTCGACTTCTGCAAGCCGCTGCTGGCGCGCTTCAAGCTGCCCAAGCGCATCGTCTTCGGCGAGCTTCCCAAGACCTCGACCGGAAAGATCCAGAAGTTCGTTCTGCGCGAGCGCGTGCAGTCGGCCCGCGCCATCGAGTGAGCACCGCCCCACCCCTCTTTTGCCTCTTCTTCCCCCTGCCAGGAGACCGACCATGAGCGACACCCCCCACGCCACCGCCCTGTACGAGCCGCCGGCCGAGCTGGCCCGCCATGCCCGCGTGGCGGGCCGCGCCGCCTACGACGCGCTGGTGGCCGAGGCCGAGGCCGACCCCGAGGCCTACTGGGGCCGCCTGGCCCGCGAGTTCGTGGGTTGGAAGAGGCCCTTCACCCGCGTGCTCGACGAAAGCAAGGCGCCCTTCTACGAATGGTTCAACGACGGCACGCTCAACGCGAGCTGGAACTGCCTGGAGCGCAACATCGAGCGCGGTCTGGGCGAGAAGACCGCCATCGTCTTCGAAGCCGACGACGGCGCCGTGACCCGCGTCAGCTACCGCGAACTGCTCGCACGCACCAACCGCATCGCCAACGCGCTGAAGTCGCTGGGCGTGAAGAAGGGCGATCGCGTGGTGATCTACATGGCCATGGGCATCGAGGGCGTGGCCGCCATGCAGGCGTGCGCGCGCATCGGCGCCATCCACTCGGTGGTGTTCGGCGGCTTCTCGGCCCACGCCCTGCGCGACCGCATCGCCGACACCGGCGCCAGTGTCGTCATCACCGCCGACCAGCAGGTGCGCGGCGGCAAGCAGCTGCCGCTGAAGGCCATCGTCGACGAGGCGCTGGCCCAGGGCGGATGCGCCAGCGTGCGGCAGGTGCTGGTGGCGCGGCGCACCGGCGCGGCCGTGCCCTTCCAGGTGCCGCGCGACCTGTGGCTGCACGAGCTGACCGAGGCCCAGAGCGAGCAGTGCGAACCCGAGTGGGTGGAGGCGGAGCACCCGCTCTTCCTGCTCTACACCTCGGGCTCCACCGGCACGCCGAAGGGCGTGCAGCACGCCACCGGCGGCTACCTGCTGCACGCAGCCCTGACCTGCGCCTGGACCTTCGACCTCCAACCCGAGGACGTGTTCTGGTGCACCGCCGACATCGGCTGGGTGACCGGCCACACCTACATCGCCTACGGCCCGCTGGCGCTGGGCGCGACGCAGGTCGTGTTCGAGGGCGTGCCCACCTACCCGGACGCCGGCCGCTTCTGGCAGATGATCCAGGACCACGGCGTGACGGTGTTCTACACCGCGCCCACCGCGATCCGCTCGCTCATCAAGGCGGCCGAGGGCAACGAGGCGGTGCACCCCGCGCGCTACGACCTCACGAGCCTGCGCATCCTCGGCTCGGTGGGCGAACCCATCAACCCCGCCGCCTGGGAGTGGTACCACCGCCACGTGGGCGGCGGCCGCTGCCCGATCGTCGACACCTTCTGGCAGACCGAGACCGGCGGCCACATGATCACGCCGCTGCCCGGCGCGACGGCGCTGGTGCCGGGCTCGTGCACCCTGCCCTTCCCGGGCATCGCCGCGGCGGTGGTCGACGAGACGGGCAACGAGCTGCCCTGGGGCCAGGGCGGCATCCTGGTGGTCAAGCGGCCGTGGCCCTCGATGATCCGCACCATCTGGGGCAACCCCGAGCGCTTCCGCAAGGGCTACTACCCCGAGGAGTTCCAGGGCCGCTACTACCTGGCCGGCGACGGCGCGATCCGCGACGCGAAGACCGGCTACTTCACCATCACCGGCCGCATCGACGACGTGCTCAACGTGAGCGGCCACCGCATGGGCACGATGGAGATCGAGTCGGCCCTGGTCGCCAAGACGGACCTCGTGGCCGAGGCGGCGGTGGTGGGCCGCCCCGACGACACCACCGGCGAGGCCATCTGCGCCTTCGTCGTGCTGAAGCGCCCGCGCCCCACCGGCGAGGAAGCCAAGGCCATCGCCAACGAGCTGCGCAACTGGGTGGCCAAGGAGATCGGCCCCATCGCCAAGCCCAAGGACATCCGCTTCGGCGACAACCTGCCCAAGACCCGCAGCGGCAAGATCATGCGGCGCCTGCTGCGTTCGATCGCCAAGGGCGAGGCGATCACGCAGGACACGTCGACATTGGAGAATCCGGCCATCCTGGAGCAGTTGGCGCAGACGAACTGAGCCTTTGGCTCACTGGCCGCCTCGGATAATGGGCAGGCATCTCCATGGCCCTGCCTGCCCATGATCCTCAACCTGCGAGAACTCCAAGCCTTCAAGGCGATCGCCGAACTCGGCTCGCTGGGCAAGGCCGCGGACGCCCTGAACCTCACGCAGCCCGCGCTGACGCGAACGCTCAAGCGCCTGGAGCATCAGCTGGGCGTCTCCCTGTTCGAGCGCCACGCGCATGGCACCACGCTGACGGAATACGGCCGCGCACTCGAACCCCACGCGAGCCTGATGCTGGCCGAATCACTCAACGCCACGCGTGAACTGCGCGAGATGCTGGGCCACGAGCGCGGCGTGGTGCGCGTGGGCACGGTGGCCAGCGCGGTCGAGAACTTCCTGCCCGAGGCCATCGCCCGCCTGACGGCGGAGCGCCCGGGCCTGCAGGTCCACATCGTCGAAGGGCTGGCCGACACGCTCGCCGTGCAACTCGCCAAGGGCGACGTCGACTTGGTGATCGGCTTCGCGATGCCGCAGACCGAAGGGGTGAGCCTGGTGTCGGAAAGCGAGTGGCAGGAGGGCTGCCACATCGTGTGCGCGGCCGACCACCCGCTGCGCGAACGCGGACGGCTGACGCTGGCGCAGCTCGACGGCCAGCGCTGGGCCCTGCCGCCCCGCCGCACCGGCCCGCACGAGGAATGGCAGCAGATGTTCTGGAGCCGCGGGCTGACGGCCCCGCCGGTGGCCGTCGAGACGGGGTCGATCAACGCGATCCGCGCCCTGGTGCTGCGTTGCGGCTTCCTGAGCTGGATGCCGCGCCTGCTGCTCGGAGACGGCCTGGGCGCCATGTCCAGGCTGCATGTGCTGGACGTGGAGGGGGTGCGTGGCGCCCGCACTTTCGCGCTCTACCAGCGCCGCCACGGCACGCTGTCGGCGGCCACCGTGCGGCTGCGCGACGACCTGCTGCAGCGAATCCGCGCCCTGCCGCGCACGGCAGCGGGTTAACCCTCATGCCGGGCGGTCATGCCTTGGCCGCCAAAAGTCATGGGTGCGGCGCGGCTGCCGTTCCTAGACTCGCCTGCGTTGCAAACCCCACACGGAAGCGAGTCGATCACCATGCAGGACCACGAATGGGCCCAGGCGCTGGAGCAGCGTCGCCACACCGTACGTCAACAGGTCAGCGCCGAGGAGTGGGCGGCCCGCGAGGACCTCGCGGCCTGCTACCGGCTGTGCGTGCACTACCGCATGACGGACATGATCTACAACCACATCTCGCTGCGCGTGCCGGGGCGACATGACCAGTTCCTGATCAACGCCTTCGGCCTCCTGTATTCCGAGGTCAGCGCCTCCAACCTGATCAAAGTCGACATCGAGGGACGCGTGGTGGAGGACACGACCCTCGAGGCCAATCCGGCCGGTTTCGTCATCCATGCGGCCGTGCACAAGGCGCGGCCCGACGTGGACTGCGTGTTCCACACCCACACCCGCGCAGGCGTGGCGGTGTCGGCGCAGCGCGACGGCCTGCTGCCGATCTCGCAGCATGCGATGCGCTTCCACAACCGGGTCGGCTACCACGACTACGAGGGCATCGCGCTCGACACCGACGAGCAGCGCCGGCTCGTCGCGGACCTGGGGCCGCACAAGGTGCTGATCCTGCGCAACCACGGCCTGCTCACCGCCGGGGCGACCGTGCGCGATGCCTTCGAGGAGATGTACTACCTCGAGCTGGCTTGCCAGATCCAGCTGGACGCGACCGCCGCCGGCACGCCGCTGGTGCGCCCGCCCGAAGCGGTGTGCGAACACGCGGCGCAGCAGTTCGCAAACTCCAACAGCTACATCCGCAACCGGGACTGGCAGGCGCTGCGGCGCATGCTGGACCAGCACGACCCGAGCTACCGCCACTGAGGCCGGCAACCGGCCCTGTTCCGAATTCAATCCAAGGAGACAACATGTTCGACCGACTCAAGCGCATCGGCGCTGCCCTCGCCTTCGCCGCCTGCGGCGCCGCACTGGCACAAGGTGCCTACCCGAGCCAGCCCATCAAGTGGATCGTGCCCTACGCCGCCGGCGGCGGCACCGACGCCGTCGCACGGCAATTGACGAATGCGATGCAGGCCTCGCTGGGCCAGCCGCTCGTGGTGGACAACCGCCCGGGCGCGTCGACCAACATCGGCGTCGCGGCGCTGATGCAGGCCAAGCCCGACGGCTACACCGTCATGCAGGCCGAGAACGCCGCGCTGCTGTTCAACGAGCACATGTTCGCCAAGCTGCCCTACAAGCCCGCCACGGACTTCAGCTACATCGGCGCCATCGGCCGCATCCCGATCCTGCTGGTGGTGCGCCAGGACCACCCGGCCCGCACGCTGGCCGAACTGATTGCCAGCGTGAAGGCGAACCCGGGCAAGGCCAGCTATGGGTCCGCAGGCGTGGGCTCGCCCCACCATATGGCGATGGAGCTCTTCAAGCAGAAGGCCGGCCTGGACATCGCGCACGTCGCCTACAAGGGCGCCGCCCCGGCCATCCAGGACCTGCTGGGCGGGCAGGTGCCGATGATGATGCTCGACCTCACGGCCGGCCGGCCGTACCTGGATTCGGGCAAGGTGCGGGCCCTCGCGGTCGCGCTCCCCCAGCGCAGCAAGGCCCTGCCCAACCTGCCGACCTTCGCCGAGCTCGGGTATCCCGACGTGAATGCCTTCGCCTACCAGGGCTTGATCGGCCCGGCCAACATGCCACCGGCGGTCGTGGACCGGCTCAATGCCGAACTGCGCAAGGCCCTGCAGTCCCCGGAGCTGCTCAAGGCCTTCGACACCCTCGGCCTGGAGCCCGCGCCCGGTACGCCGGAAGAGTTCCGCAGCACGGCACGTGCCCTCAGCGCGCACTGGGGCAAGGTCATCCGGACCTCGGGCGTTCAGCTGGACTGAGCGGCCGGGAGGCCGAGGAGAACACGGGCGAAGAGGCCGGGACACCCGCGGCCTGTTCGCCCGTTTGGCGTTCAGATGGCGACGAGCTGCCGCACTCCCTGCGCCTCCATGTCCTTGCCCAGGCCGCGGGCGATGACCTCGCCGCGCTCCATCACGAGGTAGTTGTCGGCCAGCTCCTGCGCGAAGTCGTAGTACTGCTCGCACAGCACGATGGCCATGTTGCCGCGGTCGGCCAGCATGCGGATCACGCGGCCGATGTCCTTGATGATCGACGGCTGAATGCCCTCGGTGGGCTCGTCCAGGATCAGCAGCTTGGGGCCGGGCGCGAGGGCCCGCGCGATGGCCAGCTGCTGCTGCTGCCCGCCCGAGAGGTCGCCGCCACGGCGGTGCATGAACTGCTTGAGGATCGGAAAGAGCTCGAACAGCTCCGCCGGGATCGGCGTGCTGCCGCTGCGATAGGCCAGGCCCATGCGCAGGTTCTCCTCGACGGTGAGCCGCGCGAAGATCTCGCGGCCCTGCGGCACGAAGCCCATGCCGGCGCGCGCGCGCTCGTAAGGGGTCTTTTTGTGCACGGGCTGGCCGTCGAACTCGATGCTGCCGCTCTTGATGGGCACCAGGCCCATGAGCGACTTGAGCAGCGTGGTCTTGCCCACGCCGTTGCGGCCCAGCAGCACGGTGACCTTGCCGAGCTGCGCCTCGAAGCTGACGTCCCGCAGGATGTGCGAGCCGCCGTAGTACTGGTGGATGTTCTTGACGGTGAGCATGAGAGGCTCCTGAATACGGGCATCCGCCTCTCAGCGGCCCAGATACACCTCGATCACCCGCTCGTCCGCCTGCACCTCGTCGAGCGTGCCCTGCGCGAGCACCGAGCCGTCGCACAGCACGGTGACGATCTCGGAAATGGTCTTGATGAAGCTCATGTCGTGCTCCACCACCATGAGCGAATGCTTGCCCTTGAGGGTGAGGAACAGCTCGGCGGTGCGCGCGGTCTCCTCGTCGGTCATGCCGGCGACGGGCTCGTCGAGCAGCAGCAGCTTGGGGTCCTGCATGAGCAGCATGCCGATCTCCAGCCACTGCTTCTGGCCGTGGCTCAGCAGGCCCGCCATGCGGTTCACGCTGGCGGCCAGGTGGATGGTCTGCAGCACCTCGGCCAGGCGGTCGCTCTGGGCCGAGTCGAGCTGGAAGAACATCGACGGCCTGACGCCCTTGTCGGTCTTGAGCGCCAGCTCCAGGTTCTCGAACACCGTGAGCTGCTCGAAGACCGTGGGCTTCTGGAACTTGCGGCCGATGCCCAGCTGCGCGATCTCGGCTTCCTTGTGGCGCAGCAGGTCGATGGTGCTGCCGAAGTACACGGTGCCGCTGTCGGGCCGCGTCTTGCCGGTGATGATGTCCATCATCGTGGTCTTGCCCGCGCCGTTGGGGCCGATGATGCAGCGCAGCTCGCCGGGCGCGATGTCCAGGCTCAGCTTGTTGATGGCCTTGAAGCCGTCGAAGCTGACGCTCACGTCCTCGAGGTAGAGGATGCGGCCGTGGGCAAGGTCGACCTCGCCCTCCACCTTCGGCCGGCCGTAGCCCGCCGCGCGGCCGCCCGATTCGGTCTGCTCGGCCAGGACGATGCCCTGGCTCTTCGCAAAGCGCTGGGCGCCGGATTCCATCAGATCGGGTGTCATTCGGTCACCTCCGCGCTGCGCGCTGCGGTATTCGTCTTGGGAGCGGCCCGGCGACTCATGCCTTCGCCCCCTTCACGTCCACCGCCAGCGGCGGCAGCGCAGCGGGCTCCACGCCCTCTTCCGCCGCCAGCGAGCGCTGCGCCTCGCGGCGGCCCTCGGTGATCGTCGGCGCAGCCTTCTCGCGCCGCAGCCACTTGCGCACCAGGCCCACGATGCCGTCGGGCAGGAACAGCGTGACGGCAATGAAGAGCGCGCCGAGGAAGTACAGCCAGTACTCGGGCGCGACCACCGTGAGCCAGCTCTTGGCGCCGTTGACGATGAAGGCGCCGATGATCGGCCCCAGCAGCGTGGCACGCCCGCCGACCGCGGCCCAGATCGCGATCTCGATCGAGTTGGCGGCGCTCATCTCGCCCGGATTGATGATGCCCACCTGCGGCACGTACAGCGCGCCGGCCACGCCGCACATGACGGCGGAGATGACCCAGATCGTGAGCTTGTACGGCAGCGGGTTGTAGCCGCAGAACATGGTGCGCGACTCGGCGTCGCGAATGGCCTGCAGCACGCGGCCGAACTTGCTGCCGATGAGCCACTTGGCGAAGAGGAAGAAGGCCAGCAGCGTGATGCCCGTGAGCGCGAAGAGCGTCATGCGCATCTCCTGCGTGGCGATGGGAATGCCCAGGATGCGCTTGAAGTCGGTGAAGCCGTTGTTGCCGCCGAAACCCGTCTCGTTGCGGAAGAACAGCAGCATGG
Organism: Xenophilus aerolatus; assembly: GCA_030418545.1. Taxonomy (GTDB): domain Bacteria; phylum Pseudomonadota; class Gammaproteobacteria; order Burkholderiales; family Burkholderiaceae_C; genus Xenophilus. Next base: position 49,427 of record QAIB01000014.1, read on the forward strand.
CCGCGAAGGTCATGGCCTGCGTGATGATCGAGAAGTACACGCCCTTGATGCGCGAGCGGAAGGCGAAGTAGCCGAACACGAAGGCGATGAGGCCCGGCACCGCGACGATGAGGAAGAGCGTGGCGATGAAGGAGTCGCTGAGCGTCCAGTGCCAGGGCAGCGTCTTCCAGTCGAGGAAGACCATGAAGTCCGGCAGGTCGCTCTTGTAGTTGCCGTCGCGGCCGATCTGGCGCATGAGGTACATGCCCATCATGTAGCCGCCCAGCGCGAAGAACAGCCCGTGGCCCAGCGACAGGATGCCGGTGTAGCCCCAGATCAGGTCCATCGCCAGCGCGCAGATGGCGTAGCACATGATCTTGCCGACCAGCGCCACCGCGTAGTCGCTCATGTGGAAGGCGCTGTCGGCCGGCACCATGAGGTTGAGCACCGGCGCCAGCGCGCACACCACGATCAGCGCGACGAAGAAGGCCGTCCAGCCCTTGCCGCTGAGCAGCGGCGCCTTGGAGGGGAGTTCAACGCGTGCCATGAAGTCGTCCGAAAAGCGTAGCGAGCGGCCCGAGGTGGGGTTGAGGAGCGGAGCCGTACACCCGTACGGCGAGCACCGCAGGCCCCAGATCGGGACGCGCAGTAGCTTTGCGGGCGGCTTCATTCATGCTTCGGCGCTCCGGCCCTTGATCGCGAAGATGCCCTGCGGCCGCTTCTGGATGAAGATGATGATGAAGACCAGCACCGCGATCTTGGCCAGCACCGCGCCGGCCCAGCCTTCGATGAACTTGTTCAGGATGCCCAGGCCCAGCGCCGCGTACACGGTGCCCGCGAGCTGGCCCACGCCGCCCATCACCACGACCATGAAGCTGTCGACGATGTAGCTCTGGCCAAGGTCGGGGCCGACATTGCCGATCTGGCTCAGCGCGCAGCCGGCCAGCCCGGCGATGCCCGAGCCCAGCGCGAAGGCGTAGGTGTCGATGCGTGCGGTGTTCACGCCCATGCAGGAAGCGATGGGGCGGTTCTGCGTCACGCCTCGCACGAACAGGCCCAGCCGCGTGCGGCCGATGAGCCAGCCCATGGCCAGCAGCACCAGGGCCGCGAACACGATGATGCCGATGCGGTTCCAGGGCAGCGTGAGGTTGGACAGCAGCTGCACGCCGCCGCTCATCCACGAGGGGTTCTCGACGCCCACGTTCTGCGCGCCGAAGAGCGAGCGCACCAGCTGCTGCAGCATCAGGCTGATGCCCCAGGTGGCCAGCAGCGTCTCCAGCGGCCGGCCGTAGAGGAAGCGGATCACGCCGCGCTCGAGCACCGCGCCCACCAGCGCAGACGCGAGGAAGGACACCGGGATGGCGGCCACCAGGTACCAGCCGAACATCGACTCGGGCAGGAAGCGCTGGAACACGCCCTGCATGACGTAGGTGGCGTAGGCGCCGATCATCATCAGCTCGCCGTGCGCCATGTTGATGACGCCCATCAGGCCATAGGTGATGGCCAGGCCCAGCGCGGCCAGCAGCAGCACCGAGCCGAGGCTGATGCCGCTGAAGATGGCGCCCAGCCGGTCGCCCCAGACCAGCGCGCCGTCGATGCTGGCGATGCTGGCCTGGATGGCGGCCTTGACATCGGCATCGGTCTCGTCGGCCAGGCGCTGGTTGAGCAGCAGCTTGGTGTCGGGGTTCTTGTTGTCGCCCAGGGCCTTGGCGGCGGCCAGGCGCTTGGCCTTGTCCTGGCTGCTCAGCAGCGAGGCGGCCTGCACCAGCTGCAGCTTCGCCTTGACGGCAGCGCTGGTCTCGGCGGCCAGCGCCTTGTCGATCAGCGGCACGCGCGATTCGTCGGGCTCCTTGAACAGGGCGTCGGCAGCCGCCAGCCTCACAGCCTCGTCCTTGCTCGACAGGCGCAGCCCGGCCTGCGCGGCGTCGATGGCGCTGCGCATGTAGTTGTTGTTGACCACGTCCTCGGCGTTGTCGGGCACCTTCAGCTCGGCGCCGGTCACCGGGTCGTAAGCCTTGTCGTCCCTGATGACGAAGACCTGCGTGTCGGTGTACTTCACCGCTTCGTCGGCCAGCGCCTGGATGAAGGCCTCGGTCTTGGCGTCGGCGTTGGCCACGGCCTTGTTCATGGCGGCGATGCGCTCGTCGGCGTCGCCCGAGGCCATGGCCTTGGCCTCGTCGGCGGTGAGCGCATGGGCTTGCGCCATGGCCAGCACTGCGAACAGGCAGGCGGCGCGCAGGGTTCGGCGCAGGATTGGAATCACGGCATCCTCGATGAGAGAAAAAAGGCCCGATCCGCCACAAGAGGATCGGGCCCCGGGTCGTCTGCAGCCCCGCAACGGATGCCGCGGGGCCGATGCAAGGCTCAGACCTTGCTCTTACCGTCCGGCTCGTCCTTCTTCTTGTCGTTGCCTTCGATGTACGGGCTCCAGGGCTTGGCCTTGACCGGCTCCTTGGTCTTCCACACCACCTTGAACTGGCCGTCGGCCTGGATCTCGCCGATGAACACCGACTTGTGCAGGTGGTGGTTCTTCTCGTCCATCTTGCTCACGATGCCCGAGGGTGCGTTGAAGGTCTGGCCGGCCATGGCGGCGATGACCTTGTCGACGTCGGTGCTCTTGGCCTTCTCGACCGCCTGCTTCCACATGTTGATGCCGATGTAGGTCGCTTCCATCGGGTCGTTGGTCAGCGGCTTGTCCTTGTGGCCGGCGATGTTCTTGGCCTTGGCATAGGCCGACCACTTCTTGATGAACTCGGTGTTGGCCGGGCTCTTGATGCTCATGAAGTAGTTCCAGGCGGCCAGGTGGCCGACCAGCGGCTTGGTGTCGACGCCGCGCAGTTCTTCCTCGCCCACCGAGAAGGCGACGACCGGCACGTCCTTGGCCTTGAGGCCGGCGTTGCCCAGTTCCTTGTAAAAGGGCACGTTGGAGTCGCCGTTGATGGTCGACACGACGGCCGTCTTGCCGCCCTGGCTGAACTTCTTGATGTCGGCGACGATGGTCTGGTAGTCGCTGTGGCCGAAGGGGGTGTACTTCTCGTCGATGTCGGAGTCCTTCACGCCCTTGCTCTTGAGGTAGGCGCGCAGGATCTTGTTGGTGGTGCGGGGGTACACGTAGTCGGTGCCCAGCAGCACCCAGCGCTTGGCGGCGCCGCCTTCCTTGCTCATCAGGTAGTCGACGGCGGGAATCGCCTGCTGGTTGGGCGCGGCGCCGGTGTAGAAGACGTTCTTGGACAGCTCTTCGCCTTCGTACTGCACGGGGTAGAACAGCAGGCCGTTCATTTCCTCGACGACCGGCAGCACCGACTTGCGCGACACCGAGGTCCAGCAGCCGAAGATGACCGAGACCTTGTCCTGGCCCAGCAGCTGCTTGGTCTTCTCGGCGAACAGGGGCCAGTTGGAGGCCGGGTCGACCACCACGGGCTCGAGCTTCTTGCCGAGCACGCCGCCCTTGGCGTTGATCTCGTCGATGGCCATCAGCACCGTGTCCTTGAGCACGGTTTCCGAGATGGCCATGGTGCCGGACAGCGAGTGCAGCACGCCGACCTTGATGGTGTCCTGCGCGAAGGCAGGTGCGGCGCCCATCGCCGCGAGGGCGACGCTGGCGGTGATCGCCTTGAGGGTGAATCGACGTTGCATAAGGGCTCTTCTCCGGGTGGTGGTGTTGAAACGGTGGAGAGGAGTCTCAGTTGAACGACGTATGGCGCAAATACGCCGGGTGGCGTACACGGCGCGCCGTGCCCGGGGCACGTGCGGCTTCAGGCGGAGGCGGTGCCGCGCAGGGCGCGCGCCACGAAGCGCCAGACCATGGCCGAGGCATCCGGCCCCTTGGGGTCGGAGTACGCACGCGCCGCGCCGCCGCTCCAGGCATGCCCCATGCCCCGCACGCGCACCAGCAGCACCTGCAGTGCGCCGCGGCGGCGGTACTCGACGAGCTCCATCGGCAGCCGCTGGCCGAGCTGCCGGGTCTGCAACGGCCCCGGCATGGCCTGCGAGGCGGTGGCCCAGGCTTGCGCGATCGCCTCGCCGCAAGCGAGCGACACGACCGTGTCGGCCGTGCCGTGCAGCACCAGCAGCGGCGGCAGCGGGCCGGCGGGGTCCAGGTGCGGTGGTCGGCGGCCGCGCATGGCGCTCAGGCCCGTGGCGGTGGAGTGGGCGGCGCCCGGCCCGACGCCCGCGGCCATGGCGACGGCGACGAAGCGCGAGGGATGCGTGGCCGCGAGCAGCGCCGCCAGGCTGGCACCCGCCGACAGGCCCGCCACGGCCACGCGCGCGGGGTCGGCGCCATAGAGCGTGCAGACCTGGTCGACGGCCGCCAGCACCGTGGCGGCCTCGGCGGCGGCACGGCCGGTGCGGGCGTCGAACCAGTTCCAGCAGCCCTGCGCATTGGCCAGGCGGTCCTGCTCCGGGTAAAGCACGAGGAAGCGGTGTTTATCGGCCAGGCGGTTCATGCGCGTGGCGACGGCGAAGTCGCGCCCGGTCTGGCCGCAGCCGTGCAGCATCACCAGCAGCGGCAGGCGCTCGCCCGTCAGGCGCGGGCCGGGCGGGCGGTACAGGTGGTAGCCCCGCGCGCCGGCCGGGCCGAGCGCCATGCCGGCGAGCCAGTCGCCCGGCCCGGGCGGCGGGCGGGTGCGCTCCTCGGCCGCCCGCTGCACCTGGCTGGCGACGCGCTTGCCGGCTTTCGTGGCCTGCCGCGTCACCTGGCGCGTGAAGGCCTTCATCTGCCGCTGGTAGGCGCGCGTGAGGATGGTGGAGGCGGAGAGCTTGCGGGGCATGGGCGGCCGCCCACGGTAGCAGCTTCGGGCCGGTCACCCTCGGATGCTATGAAAACAATAGCTGCCCGAGCAGGCTATGCGGGCGCCGCAGCCGGATTCGGCCGGGCCAAGCCGATGGTCAGTAGATCTCGGGCACCATCATCTCGGCAGGCACGGGATGGCGCAGGTAGTCGGCATGGCGCTCGCGTGCGGGCAGCACGACGGTGTCGCGCGGCACCTCTTCGTAGGGCAGCTGGCTGAGCAGGTGCGCGATGCAGTTCAGGCGCGCCTTCTTCTTGTCGACCGCCTGCACCACCCACCAGGGGGCCTCGGGGATGTGAGTGCGCTCCAGCATCGCCTCCTTGGCGCGGGTGTAGTCCTCCCAGCGGCGGCGGCTCTCCAGGTCCATCGGGCTGAGCTTCCACTGCTTGAGCGGGTCGTGGATGCGGCCCAGGAAGCGCAGGTGCTGCTCGTCGTCGGTGATGGAGAACCAGTACTTGATGAGGCGGATGCCCGAGCGCACGAGCATCTTCTCGAACTCGGGCACGGTGCGGAAGAACTCCTCCACGTCCTCGTCGGAGCAGAAGCCCATCACCTTCTCGACGCCGGCGCGGTTGTACCAGCTGCGGTCGAACAGGACCATTTCGCCGGCCGCCGGCAGGTGCGAGACGTAGCGCTGGAAGTACCACTGCGTGCGCTCGCGGTCGTTGGGCGCCGGCAGGGCGGCCACGCGCGCCACGCGCGGGTTCAGGCGCTGGGTGATGCGCTTGATCACGCCGCCCTTGCCGGCCGCGTCGCGGCCCTCGAAGAGGATCACCACCTTCTGCCCGGTGTGCTGCACCCAGTCCTGCAGCTTGACCAGCTCGCCCTGGAGGCGGAAGAGGGTCTGGAAATACGCCTGGCGCGCGGCCTTGCCCTCGGGCTGGCGGCCCTCGATCTCGTCGAGGTTGCGGTCCTCGAGCTCGAGTTCGATCTCCTCGTCGTAGCTGTCGACGAGGTCGCGCGCGATGCGCTGCATCAGCTCGTCCTGGTCGTGATTCTGGAAGGAGTCCTGGAGGCCGCGGGTCAGCGTCATGGCAAGGCTTGGCGTCGATGAACGGGCCATGGTCATGGGCGGGCATGACATGCGCATGACAGACGGCGCCGCTGTCACGCCACCGACACGAAGCCGACACAAGATCGGCGGCTGCCGTGTCCACGCCCCTGCCCTCCTTCTCCCCCACCCCGGCCTACGGCGGCGACGCGACGGGGCTGATCTGCGGCTACCTGTTCGCGCCGGACGGCGGCGGCGCCCGCGCACTGGGGACCGAGGAGGCCGAGGCCTGGCTGGCGGCCGCACCCGCGCCCGGCGAATTCGCCTGGCTGCACTTCAACCTGAGCCACGCGCCGGCGCAGCGCTGGCTGGAACGCCACGCGGGCCTGCCCGACAGCTTCTACGAGGCGCTGCGGGACGGCCTGCACTCCACCCGCGTCGAGCGTGCCGACGACGCGCTGGTGGCGGTGATCAACGACGTGCACTTCGACTTCAGCTTCGAGCCCTCGGACATCTCCACGCTGTGGATCGCCGTCGGCCCGCGGCTGGTGGTCACGGCGCGCGCGAAGCCGCTGCGATCGGTCGATGCGCTGCGCACGGCGGTGCGCGCGGGCGACGCACCCAAGTCCAGCACCGAGCTGCTCGAGCACCTCATGCGCGCACAGGCCGACGTGCTGGTGCACATCGTGCGCAGCGTCACGACCCGCATCGACGCGGTGGAGGACGACCTGCTGGCGGGCCGGATCGATCAGCAGCGCACCCGCCTGGGCGAGCTGCGGCGCGTGCTGGTGCGGCTGCAGCGGCTGCTGGCGCCGGAGCCGGCCGCCCTGTTCCGTCTGCTGCAGAAGCCACCCGGCTGGATGGCCGAGGCCGATGCGCAGGGCCTGCGCGATGCCTCGGAAGAGTTCTCGGTGGTGCTGCGCGACATGGGCGGCCTGCAGGAACGCATCAAGCTGCTGCAGGAAGAGATCGCCGCCAACGTGCAGGAGGACAACAACCGCAGCCTGTTCGTGCTGACGGTGGTGACGGTGCTGGCACTGCCGATCAACATCCTGGCCGGCCTGTTCGGCATGAACGTGGGCGGCATCCCGCTGGCGGACAGCCGCCACGGCTTCTGGATCGTGGTGGCGATCGTCGCCAGCTTCACCGCGGCGGCTGCGTGGCTCGCCTTTCGCAAGAAGCCGTGAGGGCCCGCGCTCAGGACGCCGGCGGGCTGGTCGCCTCGGCCGGGGCCTGGGCCAGTTCGTTGACCTGCATCGAGAGGTCGAAGAGCTTGGCCTTGCCGGCGTAGTAGCGGTCCAGGCGCCATTCGCGCAGGATGTCCAGCGCGAGCTGGAAGCCGTCGTAATCGAGTTCGTAGAGGGTCACCAGCTCGAAGCTGTGGCTGGATTCCAGCGCCAGCACCAGGCGCGAGAGCACGCGTGCGGTGGGATGGTCGGGCTGGCGCTCGATGAAGCGGCGCGCTTCCTTGATGGCATTCACTTTCGGTTCTCTTTCGTGTCGGCACGGCGGCCGACGTAGTCTTTGGACCGCAGGATTCTTGCGAGCCACCCCCCGAAAAAATGTGACAACGCCGAGTCGGGTGCGGGGTTGCTATCGATTGCATAGCGGCGGGGGCGGGCAGTCGGGGACGCCAGCAGGGCCATCGCATGGTCCTTAAAATCGCGGCGTGACTGCCTTCCTCAACGCCGACCTGCATTGCCATTCCGTGGTGTCGGACGGGACGATGACCCCGGAGGAACTGGCAATCCGCGCCCAGGCCAACGGCGTCGAGCTGTGGGCGCTCACCGACCACGACGAGGTCGGCGGCCAGCACCGTGCCGCCGCCGCGGCCCGCGCCGCGGGCATGGCCTACCTCACCGGCACCGAGATCTCGGTCACCTTCTGCAACGAGACGGTCCACATCGTGGGCCTGGGCTTCGACGCCGACAACGCCGAGATCACGCAGGGCCTGTACGACACGCGCGGTGGCCGCGGCAAGCGCGCGCAGGAGATGTCCGAGCAGCTGGCGCAGGTGGGCATCCGCGGTGCCTACGAAGGGGCGCTGAAGTTCGTGGGCAACCCCGAGCTGATCTCGCGCACGCACTTCGCCCGCTTCCTGGTCGAGCAGGGCTACTGCAAGGACACCTCGGAGGTGTTCCGCAAGTACCTGACCGAAGGCAAGCCCGGCTACGTACCGCACCGCTGGGCCAGCCTGAAGGACGCGATCCGCTGGATCAACGACGCCGGCGGCATGGCCGTGATCGCCCATCCCGGGCGCTACAAGTTCACCGCCAACGAGGAATACGCGCTCTTCACCGAGTTCAAGGCCCACGGGGGCCGCGCGGTGGAGGTGGTGACCGGCAGCCACACGCCGGCCGAGTACGTCGAGTACGCCGACAAGGCGCTGGAGTTCGGCCTGGCCGCCTCCCGCGGCAGCGACTTCCACAGCCCCGACGAAAGCCACTGCGACCTGGGCAAGCTGCCGGTGCTGCCGGGCCAGCTGACGCCGGTCTGGGAGCTGCTGGCCGACCGCATCCAGCACGTGGCGCCCGCGCAGTGAGCGGCCCGGCCGCCGCCGCGCACTCCCAGCGCTCGCCCGATCCCTCGAAGCCGCCCGGCACGCCCGTGCGCGACCGGCAGGCCGAGCGCATCCTGGCCGGCATCGGCCTCACCATCCTGGCGACCGCGTTCTTCGCGGTGCTCGACACGGCCACCAAGGTGTCGACGGCGGTGGTGCCGGTGGTGATGGGCATCTGGTTCCGTTATGCCTTCCAGGCGGTGGCCACGTCGGCGCTGCTGTTGCCGGTGTATGGCACCCAGCTGCTGCGCACGCGGCACCCGCGCTACCACGTGCTGCGCGGGGCGCTGCTGCTGTCGAGCAGCGTGTTCTCCTTTCTGAGCCTGCGCTACATGCCGATGGCCGAGTTCACCGCCACGGTGATGGTGACGCCACTGGCCGTGACGCTGATCGCCTCGCTCGCGCTGAAGGAGCGCGTGTCGGTGCTGCGCTGGTCGCTGGTGGCGGGCGGCTTCGTGGGCACGCTGATCATCCTGCGGCCGGGTGGCGAGGCCTTCGGTTGGGTGATGCTGCTGCCGCTCGGGCTGGTGATCAGCAATGCGTGGTTCCAGGTGCTGACGAGCAAGCTGGCGCAGACCGAGAACCCGCTGACGATGCATTTCTACACCGGCTGGGTGGGCGCCTTGATCGCGGCCTGCGCCCTGCCCTTCTTCTGGCAGGCGCTGCCGGGCTGGCAGTGGTGGGCGCTGCTGTGCCTCATGGGGCTGATGGGGACCGTGGGCCACTTCATGCTGATCCTGGCGTACCAGCGGGCGCCGGCTTCGACGCTCACGCCCTACCTCTACGCGCAGATCGCCTTCGCGATCGTGGGCGGGCAATTGGTGTTCGGGCAGACGCCCGATGCGGTGTCGCTCGCGGGCATCGGGCTCATCGCGGTGTGCGGTGCGGCGGGGGCGTGGCTCACGGTGAGGGAACGGCGGGTGCCGATTGCGCCGACCGAATCCTGATGCATTCATGCGCACGATCGTCACGTTCGTGGCGAGTCTGGCTTGAGCGGCCGGCTGGGTTGGGCTGGCGGGCGATTGCGCTTCTTGGTTTTTTGCTTCTTGGTTGTGGGTGTTCGGGCGCTGTGGGGCTGAACCCGGCCGGCGGCGCCGGTGTGCGTTCTCCGGCTCAGGCTCGCGCTGACTGGCGTGCGGCACGACGGTGGTGCTCGCCTGGAATCGACGTGCCTGAGAGACTGCACGGCGCCGCGAATGGCGCCTGCGCCCGCACACCGGCACCACCGGCCTGGACGGTGGGGTGGATCGGCCGGCATGAGGCGGGCGCGTTGGTGTAGTCGCAGCGCCTTGCTGCCGCTGCCCTTGATCCTCCCCCACCCGTTCGGGTTGAGCTTGTCGAAACCCTGCGCAGCGCTTCGACAGGCTCAGCGCGAACGGTGATGGGCCATCAAGAACGGACAAAAAAAGCGCAGTGCAGCACAGCGCCTCAGGGCGGTGGTCGTGGGCCTGCGGGCGCAGGCGCCATTCGCGGCGCCGTGCAGTCTCTCAAGCACGTCGATGGACAGCGAGCACACAGGCAGCACGACAAGCCGGTCAGCGCGAGCCTGAGCAGGAGAACGCAGGCCCGCGGCCGCCGCCAGCGCCCCCGCCCGTCGTGCCGGCCGATCCACACGCAGCGCCAGAACAAGCCACCATGAAAAGCCCAAAACAAGCCCAGCAAAGAAAGTAACGAACGTGACGATTCCGCTCGCAGCCCAGAAGCAGCAAGGGCTGCAGCCCGATTGCACTTACACCGTCAACATCACCTCACGCCTCCTACAGCAGGCGCACGCCGCATTCGGGACAATCCCCTCATGGCCCAGTTCTTCGAAGTGCATCCTGACAACCCGCAACCCCGGCTGCTCAAGCAGGCGGCCGCGCTGCTGGCCAAGGGTGAGATCCTGGCCGTTCCGACCGACTCGAGCTATGCGCTGGTGTGCCACCTCGACGACAAGGACGCGGTCGACCAATTGCGGCGCATCCGGCAGGTGGACGAGAAGCACCACCTCACCCTGCTGTGCCGCGACCTGAGCGAACTCGCCAACTACGCGCGCGTCGACAACCGCCAGTACCGGCTGCTCAAGGCCGCCACGCCGGGGCCCTACACCTTTCTGCTCGAAGCGACCAAGGAAGTGCCGCGGCGCGCGAGCCACCCGCAGCGCAAGACCATCGGCCTGCGCGTGCCCGAGCACAAGGCCTTGGGCGAACTGCTGATGCTGCACGGCGAGCCGCTGCTCGCGACCACGCTCATTCCGCCCGGCGAGACCGAGCCGCTGAACGACGCGGCCGAGATCCGCGAACGCTTCGAGAAGCAGATCGGCGGCGTCGTCGACTCGGGCGCCTGCCCGTCGGAACCGACCACCGTGGTCGACCTCACGCCCATGGGCAGCGGCGACGACCCGGTGCTGGTGCGCAAGGGCCGAGGCCCGCTGGCCCCGCTGGGCCTCTGACCGCATCCGCCGCACGCGCGCACGGACCCGTCGGGCGCCGTTTGCGCGCCGGGCGAGCGCCGGCCGTCTGAGACAATCCCGCGGTGGACTTCTCCAACCTGATCCAGACGGTTCTGATCTATGCGCTGCCGGTGCTCTTCGCGATCACCGTGCACGAGGCAGCACACGGCTACGTCGCCCGGCGCTTCGGCGACGACACGGCCTACATGATGGGCCGCCTCACGCTCAACCCGCTCAAGCACATCGACCCCATCGGCACCATCGCGATGCCGCTGCTGCTGTACTTCGCCACCTCGGGCGCCTTCCTCTTCGGCTATGCGAAGCCGGTGCCCGTCAACTTCGGCCAGCTGCGCCATCCCAAGCGCGACATGATCTGGGTGGCGCTGGCGGGGCCGGCGTCCAACTTCGTCCAGGCGATCGGCTGGGCCGCGGTGTTCGTCATGCTGCATGGCTTCGGCGTGCAGGAACGCTTCTTCATCGAGATGGCGCAGGCCGGCGTGCTGGTCAACCTGGTGATGTGGGCCTTCAACCTCTTTCCACTGCCGCCGCTGGACGGCGGGCGCGTGCTGGCGGGCCTTCTCCCGCGCGGCGGCGCGCAGCAGTTCATGGCGCGCATCGAGCCCTTCGGCTTCTTCATCGTCATGGGCCTCGTGATCGCGGGTATCGTCGGCACCTGGTGGCTGCGGCCGCTGATGAACGCTGGCTACTTTGTTCTTAATCTGATGATGTCTCCCCTGGCGGCGCTGCTGCGCTGAGCCGGGTCGTCCCTTCCCATGCCCTCCCCCGCCACGGTCACCCGCTTCCTCACCGGCATCACCACCACCGGCACGCCGCATCTGGGCAACTACGTCGGTTCGGTGCGCCATTCGGTGCGCTTCAGCCAGCGCCCGGACGTGCAGAGCTACTACTTCCTGGCCGACTACCACGCGCTCATCAAGTGCGACGAGCCGGCGCGCATCCAGCGCTCGACGCTGGAGATCGCCGCCACCTGGCTGGCCTGCGGGCTCGACCCGGAGCGCGTGACCTTCTACCGCCAGTCCGACATCCCCGAGATCCCCGAACTCACCTGGTTCCTGAGCTGCGTGACCGGCAAGGGCGTGCTCAACCGCGCGCATGCGTACAAGGCCGCGGTCGATCGCAACAGCGCGGCCGGCCACGACCCCGATGCCGACGTGAGCGTGGGCCTGTTCATGTACCCGGCGCTGATGGCCGCGGACATCCTGATGTTCAACGCGCACAAGGTGCCGGTGGGCCGCGACCAGGTCCAGCACATCGAGATGGCGCGGGACATGGGCAACAGCTTCAACCACCTCTACGGCGAGCACTTCACGCTCCCCGAGGCCGAGATCGACGAGGCCGTCGCGCTGCTGCCCGGCCTGGACGGCCGCAAGATGAGCAAGAGCTACGGCAACACGATCCCGCTGTTCACGCCGCGCGCGCAGTTGCAGAAACTCATCGGCAGCATCACCACCGATTCGCGCGCGCCCGGCGAGCCCAAGGACACCGAGGGCTCGGCCCTGTTCCAAATCTACCAGGCCTTCGCCGATGCGGCCGAGACCGACGCGCTGCGCAAGGCATTTGCCGAAGGCATCGGCTGGGGCGACGCCAAGCAGTTGCTCTTCGAACGCATCGACCGCGAGATCGCACCCTTGCGCGAACGCTACGAGGCGCTGATGGCCGACCCGGCGCAGATCGAGCGCATTCTGCGGGCCGGTGCCGAGAAGGCACGCGCCCTGTCGCAGCCCTTCATGGGCCGCCTGCGCCACGCCGTGGGCCTGCGCAACCTGGCCGACCAGCCGGCGGCCCAGGGGGCGCACAAGGCCGCGAAGGCGGCCGCAAGGCCGAGCTTCAAGCAGTACCGCGAGAAGGACGGCCAGTTCTACTTCAAGTTGCAGGACGCCAGGGGCGCAGTGCTGCTGCAAAGCCGCGGCTTCGCATCGCCGAAGGACGCGGGTCGCGCCATCGCAGCGCTGCAGCAGCAGCCGGCGGCCGCGCTGGAATCGCTGGTCTCGCAGCTCGAAGCGCTCGACAATGCGGGCTTGCAAGCCGCCATCGAAGCACTGGAGAACCTCGCCCAGCCGAGTGGAGAATAAGGGATTGTTTCGCGTGGCCGGTGGCATCGACCATCACAAGGCAGCCTCAGGCTGCAGCCGGCTCGCATGTAAGTCAAAGCACAGAGCTACAACATGAGCATCTACGTCATCGACGACCATCCCCTGATGCGCGACGCCATCGTCATGGTGCTGCGCCGTCTGCGCCCAGCCGAGAACATCGTGGAACTCGAGCGCCTCGACAAGCTGCCCGGCGGCGTCAAGCAGCATGGTGAACCCAAGCTGTTCTGCCTGGACCTGAAGCTGCCCGACGTGACCGGCGTGTCCGGCGTGATCGCGCTCAAGCAGGGCTACCCGGATGTGCCGATCGCCGTGTACTCGGCTTCGCCCGCCGCCGACATGGAAGAAGCCTGCATCGAGGCCGGCGCCGACATCTATATCGAGAAGTCGGCCGGCTCCGGCGAACTGGCAGCGGCGCTCAAGGGCCTGCTGCAGGCCGACGCCGAAACCGAGGACACGGCCGCGCCGGCCAGCCCCGGCAAGCTCTCCAAGCGCCAGACGCAGCTCATCGCCATGCTCGACCAGGGCATGAGCAACCGCGACATCGCCGCCCAGCTCGACATCAGCGAGCACACGGTGAAGGTGCACCTGTGGCGCCTGTTCCGCCGCCTGGGCGTGAAGAGCCGCACGCAGGCCCTGCACCATGCGCGCAGCCACGGGCTGCTGTCCACCGGGCCGAACTGAGCAAGCCCCTCGCCCACGACGAAAGCCGGTCCTCGGACCGGCTTTTTCTTTTGCGTGGGTTCAGCCGACCGCGCCGGAGATGCGGGTCTGCGCCTGGGCCTCGTCGGCGTCGTGCAGCGCGACGCGGAACACGCTGCCCTTGCCCAGCCGCGATCGCACGCTGACCGGGTGGCCCAGCGCGTGCGACAGGCGCGCGACGATGGCCAGGCCGAGGCCGAAGCCGTCGGAGGTGCCGGCGTGGTCGGCCACCTTGTAGAACTCCAGGAACACGTCGCGCAGATGCTCGCGGGCGATGCCGATGCCGGTGTCCCACACTTCCACGCGCAGGCCGTCGCGGGTCTGGCGCGAGGTGAGCAGCACGCCGCCCTCGGCCGTGTACTTGATGGCGTTGGACAGCAGGTTGCCCAGCATGCGGCGCACGCGGATCGGGTCGGTGAGCACCGTGCCCGGCGTCACCCGCACCTTGAAGCGCAGCCCCTTGGCCTCGGCCACCGGGCGATATTGCAGCTCGAGGTCATGCAGCAGCTGGCCCACGTCGACCCGCTCGATGTGCAGGCGCACCTGGCCGGAGTCGATGCGCGCCAGGTCGAACAGCGAATCGAAGAGCGCGTTGACCGCATGCGTGGCGCGCACGATCTTGGGGGCGATCTCCTGGACGAGCTCGGGCTCGTTGCGCAGCCAGTCGGCGTACAGCGACAGCGCCAGCACCGGCTGGCGCATGTCGTGCGCCGCGCTGGCCAGAAAGCGGTTCTTCATCGCCACCGCGGACACCGCCGCCTGTCGCTGCTGGGTGAGCGAGTTGATCAGGATGTGGTTGTGGAAGAGCAGCTCGAAGCTGTTGCGCGCCGTCTCGTGGATGCGCCGGCCCGCCCGCAGCAGCAGCCACCAATGGAACAGGGGCAGCAGCAGAAAGCCGTAGTTGAAGTGCAGTTGCGCGAAGTTCAGCTCGACGATGCGAAAGAGCACCGACACCACCATGGTGCCGAACAGCGTGTTGACGTAGCGCTTGAGCAGCGGCGGATGCAGCGCCAGGCTGTTCAGCGGGAAGGTCGCGGCGCCCGCCACGATCAGCCAGCTCATGAACTGGTTGACCAGCGGCGCGCGCTCGAAATAGATGAGGATCGACAGGCCCCAGGTCAGCGCGCTGGCGCTCCAGAGGTAGCGGTAGCGGTGGATGAAGCGCTCCTGCGCCCCCGCGTCGCGACCGGCGTAGCGGCGCGTGTAGACGCGCTCGAACCACATGCGCCCCAGCGTCGACCCGGCGCCCAGCAGCAGCCAGATGACCAGCTGCCAGGTCGGCAGGTAGCCCCAGCTGAGGGCCGCCATGGCGGGCATCAGCGCGGCCGAAAAGATGTAGCTTCCCCGCGACGCCCGCATCAGGCTGCGAATGAGCTCCCCGCGGACCCATGGCTCCGCCTCGTCCGCCGAGGCCGGCGCAGGCGCCAGACTGGCGAAGGACGAGTTGCCGAGCCCTCCGAACGACGTGTTCCCTCTCATGGGCGCACATCCTAGTGCGGTGCCGAGGAAAGCGCTGGACTAAATGCACCCGAACCGGGCGTCCGGCACCTGCCCCACCGGCGGCAAGAGCCGCAGTCACCCACGCCGCACGGCTGTGCCGCCGGACGCACCCAGGCTTGCCTCACCGAGCGCGGCGATGCCGCCATCGGCGGGCCACGACGACAAGACCCACCACCGCAAGCACGGCGACCGCCTTGCGCGCGGCGCCGGCCGGGTTGTGGGCGAGCTCGGCCCGGCCGCCCATCTCCGTGAAAAGGTTGGGCAGGTGGCCCCGGCGCAGATCGTCGACCAGGCCTTCCACCACGTCCACCCGGTCGGCGAGCAGCAAGGTCATCCAGTGACGCAGGTCGTTCTCCGAATGGCGAAACGCGGCGCGGCGCAGGTGCCCGCTCAGCCCCTTGGGCGGCAGCGTGGTCCCGAACACGGGGGTGAGTCCGGGCCGCTCGGTGGAGTGCAGAACTTCGACGGTGGCGTGCTGCGGCGTCGCCGCGCGGGGCGCAGGGTCCAGGCGTGGCGGCGTGCGCTCCTTGGGGTACGCCGGCCGGTCGGCCGGGTCCAGGTCTGCGCCCCAGCCAGGAATGTGGGCGTGAGCTGCACCCGACAGCACAGCAGCGGGATCGACGTGTTCAGACATGGGACACCTCCGGATGACGTGCGGCCAGGCCGGGCGCACCCGGCGGCACGAGCACGGTCTTGATGCAGCCGTCCAGCTTGCTCGAGAAGAGGTGATAGGCGTCACCCACGTCGATCAGCGGAACGCGGTGCGTGATCACGTCCCGCGGCCGGATGCGCCCGGCCTGGATGTGTTCGATCAGCCGCGGCAGGTGGCGCTTGACGCTGGCCTGGTTCATCCGCAGGGTGAGCCCCTTGTTGACCGCGTTGCCGATCGGAACGGCGTTGAAGGTGGGCCCGTAGACGCCGACGATCGACACCGTGCCGCCCTTGCGGACGGAATTGATGCACCAGTGCAGCACTGTCGCGGCCCCGCCCTGCAGCTTGAGCTTCACGCCCAGCAGCGTCTGCGCGAAGCTGCCCGCCGCCTCGCAGCCAACGCAGTCGATGCACACGTCGGCGCCGAGGCCGTCGGTCATCTTCTTGATCTGGATCGCCATGTCGGCCACGGTCTTGAAGTCGAGGGTCTCGCACTGCGCATAACGGCGCACGAAATCGAGCCGGTATTCCACATGGTCGACCACGATGACGCGCCCGGCGCCCAGCAGCCACGCCGACTTGGCAGCAAAGATGCCGATCGGCCCCGCGCCGAAGATGACCACTGTGTCGCCCTCGGCGATGTCGCCCATCTCGGCCGCCTGGTAGCCGGTCGGGAGGGCGTCGGTCAGCAGCACCGCATCGTCCAGGTCCATGTCGGCCGGGATCACGGTCGGCCCCACGTCGGCCATGGGCACGCGCACATACTCCGCCTGGCCGCCGTCGTAACCGCCGGTGGTATGCGAATAGCCGTAAATGCCGCCGACCGCAGTGGCCTCGGGGTTGGTGTAATGGCAGTTGCTGTACAGCTCCTTCTGGCAGAAATAGCAGGTGCCGCAGAAGATGTTGAAAGGCACGAGGACGTGGTCGCCGGGCTTCAGATGCCGCACGTCCTCGCCCACCGCCTCGACCACCCCGGTGAATTCGTGGCCGAAGGTGGTGCCCACCCGGGTGTCGGGCACCAGGCCGTGGTACAGATGGAGGTCCGACCCGCAGATGCAGGCGCGGGAGACGCGGACGATGGCGTCGCCGGGATGCTCGATCTCCGGTTCGGCTTTGTGGGCAGCCCGCACGCGGTACGGCCCCCGATAGTTCATGGCCAACATGGATTTGCTCCTGGAGACGGCCGCCGAGCGCATGGGACGCGGCGACCGGAAGACGGACAAAAAAGGCGGCAAGCGAAGAAGAACAACAACAGCCGCGCTCAGCCTGCTGCGCGCCCCGGCGCGCCGTCGCGGGACAAACGCCCGAGCCCTTGTCCGCTTCGCCGTCGGGGTGCTGGCCTGGACCTACGCCGCGTCCGCCGGGCTGCGGATAAAGCCGCCAGCCGCGCCCCGAGCCGGTCTCCCACAGCAAGCGGCAGTCATCGCCGACGCGGCAGCGCTGCGCCGCGCGCAGGATCCGTCACCAGATGCCCGCCGCCCAACGCACGGGCCCCACGCCCCATGAAAGGTCCGCTTCGCCAGCTCGCAGTCACCGTGATGGAAGACGACAACGCGGCCTTCCGCTGGGCCGTGGCGGAGTTGTCGCCCGATGACACCTGGACGGTCGTCCAGGAAGGGCGCAGCCGTCACCGCAGCTACCACGAGGCCATGGCCGAGGGGCTGCGGCGCCTGCAGGCGATGGTGCCGGATCTGGACGACGGGCCGAGAAAGGACACAGGCCCAGCCGAACAGGCCGGTGGGCGCAAGCCGACCGCGTCCTTCGGTTTCGGCTTCGGTCTGCCCAAGTACCGCGCGTCGGGAAGCGACTGAGCCCAGGGCGAAGGCCATCGCTGGCGCGCGCGACGCCATCCGCCTTCGGCAGCGCAGCGATGGCTACCCGCCAGGCTTGCGATGTGCGTTGTGGCTCCGGCTCCGCTCGTTGAGCAGCCGCTTGAGCTCGTCACTCTGAGCCTTGCAGTCCGCCTGCGCACTGATCAAAGTGATGGGATTGCGCCGCAGCGACTCGATCGCTCTTTCCTGGCGCGCCGTGCTGTCTTGGCGATTGCCGTTGCTCGCTGCGACGAAGTTTCGTGACTGCGTGAAGAACTTCGTCTCGAAAGCTGGCGTGCCGCAGCGCGCTGCCACCACCCGGTAGTCCGCCTCACGCTGCAGCTGCGCCTCGTCCAGACCGAATGGCTGTGCTTGCGCCCAGCACGACGGTGCAGCGGCGAGCACCGCTGCGGCGACAAGGCCGTGGGTCAGCAATACAGCCACCCACTTGCGCTGGTGCGTGCGCTGCACATCAACGATTTTTAACTTTTGATCCTGACTCACGACGTTCACGGCTTAACCGGCCCATTCTAGAGAATCGGAAAAGTTAATTATTGTCTTATCGACTGGAAGTGAGAAATATTCACGCGCTATGCATCTGTGAGGCCAGCATGCGAAGGCCTCACCAAAATCGGCATATGCAATTTACCGTTGTCCGTCCATAGTGAAGCGCAATTATTGGGCACGAGCTCGCGCAACTTGGAATAAGACATCCTTGCAAACTGCTCCATCATTTTTGGCTCCAATAAATCTCGACATTGAGCCGGCTTCCACAAAAAAATTTGCGCCTGGTGATTGATGTCGAATATCACCTTGTATTGGCAGCGCGTGATGCCGCCCCCGCTTCGGAAGTTGAAGATGTAGTCCCATTCCCGAACTCCAAAGAGCCCTTCGCGGAAATGCGGTCGACCGATCAGGCCGTAGAGCTGGTCCTTGGTGGCTCCCCTGTCGACCAAGCGCAAATTTTCGATATTCGGAAAGGTGCCCTCGTTCAACGTTGCGTCGCGCGAAAGGTCGGGAAAAACCACTTCAGTGGCGTTCCCGGTGTCGTCGATTCCGCGGCTGCGGTAAGTAGAACACCCTGCCAATACGGCGACGAAGAGAAGTGCGAAAAGTACGGCGACGCTTGGGCGCTGCGCCAGCCTCATTTCAGAGTTCATGGTTTCAAGCGCTCCCCTGATTTCATGTCATCGCTGATTGTCAGGGACAGGGCGAATAACGCATCCAAAGCGGCCCGGGTCGAAATTGGGAAATGATGAGCACTTGCGCACACTTGGCAGTGCTTCCTGCGACACGCGCAAAGACATTGCGGCTCTCTCACGTGCTCCCGACCGCTGCCGCGCGCCCTGTTTCGTGGCCTGACGTCCAGGTCGTCGAAGCAGCACGACCGAAGACCAGGCGTAGCAAAAGGGCGAAAAAAAGCGCCATGGGGTCGAAACCGCATGGCGCTTCACTTTGTGGCGGAGAGGGTGTCCCCACAATCCAAGTCCGACAATCTTCGACGCGGTCCGAATCGCGCTGTAACTTATTGATTTCACTACACTTTTTTATTTATTCTACTCCGGCAGACTCCGGCTCAGTCCGGTGACATCCGATTCTTTTTGTGGGCACAATGTGGGACTGACCTGCTTCGGAGTTCCTCATCTTGCCTAAGGTTGCACCAGAATTATCTGCACGCGCAGTGGCTGCGCTCAAAGGCGAAGGCCGCCATGCTGTTGGTGGCGCGCCAGGACTGCACTTACGAATCACCAGCGGTCATAGAGGGTGGGTTCTGCGCATCATGGTGGGCGACCAGCGCCGGGACCTCGGCCTGGGCCCCTATCCTGAGACGAGCGTGGCCGAGGCTCGCGACAAAGCGCGGGAGATACACAAGCTCGTGCGCCAAGGGATCGACCCTCTTTCCACCAAACGCGCCCAGCGCCACGCATTGCTAGCCCGTCAGCGTCCAACGCGATCGCTTCGAGGAAGGCAGCATGCCGAGCGACGACCTTGGGCGCCTCCAGTGCGATGCGCGCCATCGTGATCAGCAACCAGAGCTGGGCATGCTGGTAGAAGAACGGCAGCTCCACCGCCTGGAAGGGGACCGCGTCACGGCGCCGATACTTCGCAACGACCCCGTCCAGCACATCGGCGCGTCCCAGGTGAACTGCCGTGCGCAGGCTATGGGCGGCGAGCCACCGCTGCCGGGTGATGGGCGAACCGAGCTGGAACCAGGTCAATCCGGCGATGGCCTCGACCGCATCACCGGTAAAGGTCATCGCTTCCTGCCACGCGCCGTCATCCGTGTTGGACGCGAGCTTCGCCGGCCCGCTCTGCAGCAGGCGCGTCAGTGCTGCCTCGCCTACGCCATGCGTCGTCTTCCCGTTGAACTCCGCAGCGAAGTTGAGCCACACCGAGGCCGGCACCGCCATCTTGGGACGGGTGAACTCATGGATGAGCAGCATCAGCACGTCGCGGCGCGCCAGACCACAGATCTCCTCGAGGGCACGGACGTGCGAGCTCGACAGGTAGTCGAAGGAAATGTACTCGCGCGCGTTTACCCGTGCGATGACCGGTGCGCATGCTTTGAGCGCGTCGGCTACGGCGAGCGAAGAGCCGGCCCATTGCTCCTTGCAGGTGCGCAGCTCCCGTTCTTTCTCGTACAGATCCAACATCTCGAGCCGCGCGATCAGCGCGAGATAGTCAGGCCATTGCTTGAGAGCCACCTTCGTTCGCAGCGTATCGAGGACATCGCTCGTGAAGCGCATGTTCCGTTGATGCGTACGCGCCGCATCGAGGACGCGCTCCACCGCGACCTCATCGAGCGAATCGGTGTCCGCTGCGAGCTGCAGGAAATGCGCCTTCGCCGCGGCCTGCTCGTCTTCCCAGGTTCGAGGCGCCGCATCGGCACCGGGCGCGCGCCAGTTGGCGCGCGTGTTGTGGTCATCGCGCTTGACGTCGATCCGATCCGCCGCCGCGTCCAAGTACTGGCGCTGCCATGCGTCCTGGCCCAGCACCGCGCCGGCGAAGCGGGCGAGTGCCCGCGGCGTTTCCGAGCCCAGTGAACCGGGGTTGTTTTGCAGGTATTGCGCGACGAGCTCGGTGGCCACGCCGGGTACGCGCGCGGGTGGCTTGGATTCGAGAGTGGCAACCAGCTGCTTGGTCCCGCACACGTAGAGCTCTGCTGGGTTCGACAGTCGCAAGAGCGTCAGGGCGAGCTCGGCATCGAGCTTGTCGTCCTCCACCAAAGCCCGCACGTACGGCAACAGCGTGTAGTCCAACGAGATTCGCCCGCGGTCCTGCCACCGCGCCAACCTGGCGAGCCCGGCCACACCGGATACCCGGCTCATCGCGGCGCCGTAGGACCCCCAGTCGAACTTCTGCTCCTCGCCGAAGTTGAGCTCGCAGATGTTGGACAAGGTGTGGCTCTCGCGCTGGCCGAGACCCTCGCCGGTCAACTCGCCGGCGAAGTGCATCAACCCTTCGACGAAGCGATAGTCGCCCGAGCCGATCGCGTCCATTTGCTCGAGTCCCTTGCGGAAGTACACGACCGCTTCGACGGGGCTGGCCATAGCAATCGCCTGCCCGAGTCGCGCGAAGTGTGCAGCGCGGTCGGTGACATCGTGTTCCTTTTCGGTGGCGGCGCTCGCCTTGATTGCGAGCGCGCCGGCCATTGCATGTAACGCTGGCCGGGACGCCAGTAAGGCGACGAGCCCGATCAGGTGGGACACGGACGTGGTTTCCGGTTCGCTGGCAGCTTCGATGTAGGCCGCGACTTCGCCGGCTGGAAATCCGTCGTTCGCCGCAAGAGCCAACGCCAACAAACGCTCGCCGACTGCGTTGTACTGCTGTTGCGCCGAGCGACCGCCCGAGTGGTAATCCGAGGTGTTGCGAAGCGTGATCCATCGGGCCGTCAGCGGGGCCAAGGTAGGTGCCGCGGAACCGGAATCGACAACAGCCTGTGCGAAGTCACGCGCGATATCAAGCCAGCGCGGCAATCGCTCCTTGAGGAACTGCGCGGCCGACGCATTGTGGCTGTAGTAGTGGCACGTATCTTCGTTGGCGTCTCGGGCGGCCTTGGCTTTCGCCTGGTAGTCCGCGTCGAGTGCCTCCTTGAGCGCGGTGACGAACTCCGTGTCCAGCAAATGCGGAGGCAACGCTGCGGCGTGTTCGGCCAGTTCGCGTGGCAGCAGGTCGCGGGGACCAATCAGGGTGCCGGTCGCGCAGCAGGTGATGACCTGCCGCGCGATGTACGTGGCGACCTCGCCGATCCAGTACGAGGAATCCATGAAAACGTGCAGGCCCGGCGGCACCGAGGGCAGCGCCGCGAGGATCGCGGTGGCCTGGGCGGGCATCCCCAACCGCACCGCCTTCGCCGCGGCCTCCACCATGCCCTGTACCAACGGGCGTTCGTCGGGTCGGTAGTGATCCCGAAGCTTCACCGGGCCGTTCGCCGCGCATGCGGCCGCGAGCGACTCGATCTGGGCGCGTTGCTGCTCCGGGCTGCCGGCGGTGTAACGAATTGCCGCGGCGATCGCTCCGATCGACGCCAGCGCATCGACGCAGGCCCGGATCACCTCGGGTGGGAGCAAGGGCGCGGCCTCGGGACGGCGCGCCAGCTGGAACATCGCCTTGGCGGTGTCGTACCCGTACTCGGCGCTGACCCAACCCGACAGGTCTCGAGCCGCCGCCTTGCCGTCGCCCTTGAGCAGGTAGCAGAACGGGAGCGCCGCCAAGTCCAGCACCGTTGGATGCGCGCGGTCATGCGCGTCGCTCTTCTGGTCGAAGTAGTGCTGCAGCCACTCAGCGACCCACCGGGCGTGCCAGATTGCCTCGGCGATCTCGCCCATCAGCCCATGCGCAATCGCCAGGCGGGCGTGGCGGGAGCCGGGCCATGGGGTTCGTGCCTCGAAGATGCGCCGAAGCGAATCCGGATCGGCCGAGGCGACCACGAGATCGGGGTAGTCCAGCAGATACGTTGTTCCCCGCTGGTCCATCGCGGCGAGGGTCGACAATTCGACCAGCAACGGCACGAGGTGGTCGAGGTCGTTGACTCGAACGGCGTGCGCCACGGCGGCGCGAAGTCGCGCATGGCGAATTGTCTGCTGGCCCACGGTGCCGGTGATGCTCGCAGGCAGCCGCTCGTCGAAGGCCAGCTGGAAGAGCTTCTCGCCATCTTCCAGCTGCAGCAGCAGGTCGGGAAGCGTTGTGGCGGCATAGACCGACTCGCCCTGCATGGCGAACAGGTTCTTCGCCAGCTCACGTAGCGGCGCTGCGTGGCCGGCGTAGTTGCGCCGGATGAGGGTTTCGGTGGGCTCGTCGCGGAACATCAGACCATGCTTGGTCTGCTCCAGCAGCGGCGACAGGTCTGCCGCGAAGCTGACGACCGCGCCTTGGGCCAGGCCATTGACTTGCGCGAACTCCTTGAGCGGCACGGGCGGCGGCAAGGTGGCCAGACCCGCCAGGAAAGCGCGGATGCTGCGATCGGCATTGCCGAGCTTGCGTGCCTCCACCAAGGCCTGGTCAATGCGGTGCTGGATCAGATCGTCCAGCGCGATCGGCTTGTCGATCTCGCTCGGCGCCAGCAGGCCAGGTTCCGCGGCCAAGTGTTCCAGCACACGAGCATTGCCCTTGGACCGCGCCTGGCCCACCTGGACCATCGTCTCGGTCACCTTGCTCACGCGGGTGCGCAGGAACGCACGTGTCTCTCGCTCGACGAACGGCGCCAGTTCGAGTTCCTCGGCGGAGATCTCGCCGGTTGCGGCGAGCCGCCGGTGCGTTCGGGCACTGACGACCACCTGCAGCCCGGGGATCGCTGCGCCATGCTCCAGGCTCTGCAGCAACAGGCGCGGGAACGAATCCTGGTTGCGATCGCGAGCGATCTCGCTGGCGTTGTCGATCGCGTCGAGCAGCAGGATCAGTTGCCGGTCCGCCGAGCCGCGACGCAAAGTCGCGACGGCTTGTTCCAGGCGCACGCGGAAGGCGCGAAGGATGTCTTCGCTGTTGCTGGTCGAGGGAAGCATGGGGTCGCACAAGCCCCGACAGGCGAGCTCATTGGCGATATGCACCAGACCGCGGCTTGGTAGGTGCCTGCTGTCGTCGGAGGCACGGTATTGGCCCATGCCGAAGCAGTCGAACAGGATCGTCTCGTGCTCGTGGCCCAAGCGGGCGGCCAGCGAGTTCATGAAGACCGTCTTTCCGAACCCACCTTCGGCATGCACGACCAGTGGCCGGGTGAGCCGCGGGATGCGGTGGACGGTGTCGTCCAACTGCACGCGATCAACCACTTTTCCGATCGGCGGAAAGCTCGCTGGCGCCGGGAGCAGATCCTTGTCGTCGGACAGGCCCAACGCAGCCAGCACGTCCGTGCGCACGATGACGTTGCGGTGCTGCTTGATCAAACCGGCCTTGTCGCGTGCCATCTCCCGGATATCCGCGAGACGGCGGCGGGCCATGTGGTCCCGCGCGTCTGACCAGTCCACCAGGGTGAGTGCGAGCAGCTGCTTGTTCTCGCGCAGGTCGCCGGTCAGGCCGATCATGTCTAGTCGCGCGGCGAACTCGGCGAGGTCTTTGCCCGTCAGCTTGCTGGCGTCCGCCACCTGCTTCGCCTGAGTTTTCGCGTCGCCCTTGAGCGGGCTTTGCGCCGCCAAGCCTTCGATGGCCTCGAGCAGCACGGGCTCGATGGGCCGGTTGGTGACCAGCTCGAACCGCAACTTTGCCCGCGCCTCGTCGGTCCCAAGCGACGTCTTGCAGGCGCGATACGCGCGCGCAAACTTGTCGATCGTCTTCTTCGCATCCGCCGCCCGAAACGGCTTGTGCTCGGCCGCCTTGGAATACTTCACCTGGACCACCACCACACGCTTAGCGTGCTGCAGGTTGGCCCGTCCTCCGAAGTACAGGACCGCGTCGGCTATCTCATTGCCTGCATTCGAGACGCCGCGCTGGTCCTCGTTGGCGAAACCTTCTACGGCGATGCCGACCAACTCAGCCCCGGGCAGGAGCAAGCCAAGGCACTTTCGCGCGACCCAGGCTTCGTGGAACTCGTGGCCGTCGCGGGAGGCGCGGACGGTGTCTACCGCCGGCCGCGTTCGAGGGTTGGCCTTCCTCTTGGGTCTGGGCGACGCCTTGGGCTTCGGCATGGCCTTCCACGGGGTTACCGTCCTGCGCGTCGCCGCGGACTTCTTCGTTGTTATCGCCATTGCCCGTTCCGCCGAGACATGATCCAAGGATACCCGTGATGGTCTCACATCAAGTTGAGGGTCCTCCGGATCGCGCCCGCTGCGACGGTCGGGGGTCAGGTTCCCGGAACGCGGTTGAACTCACGGTTTCGGCCCAACGGCAGCCTTCAGCCACGCTGCAACGAACGACTGCAACCAGTCTCGAGCCGTCTTCGGATCTTGCGGCGGCATAGCCGGTCGGTTCAACCTCTGCCGGATATCGGGCTGCTGGGGACGTGGTCGGATGCCAGATTTTTTCAACCCTATATCACTGATTCGGACATAGCTGAAGAGTCGTCCCATGAAGCCCAGCCAGGCCCCGTGCCTCGCTGGGCTTTATGCCGTCTGGAGCGCACCTACGCATGTCCAAGCTCCTTTCATCCCTCTTTTCCCTCTTTCGAACCAGATGCCCCTTCACCCCTCCCGCTCCTCCTACCCCTACCGTGATCACGACCGTGACCCGGACGATGTTGATGACGACCCAACTGCAGGCTACAGCCGCCAAGGCGGCTTCAACCCTTCAGCTACTGCGGGCGGCACCTCTACCAGTGCGGCCTCGGCCGCCAGCTTTACCCCCCACACCTCCCGCTTCCTGTGCCCTCTGTGCCACTCCCCCCAGGTCGTCCCGCGCGACCTGGGCAAGAAGACCGGTGCAGCCATCGGAACAATCGCCGGCGCCGCGGGGGGTGCGTCAGGTGTCCTGGCCGGCGCCACTTCCGGCGCCGAAGTCGGCTTTGTGATGGGCGCCCTCGCCGGCCCGGCCGGCGTGCCAGTGGGCACCGTCACCGGCGCCGTCATCGGCGCCCTGTCCGGCGGCATCGCCGGCTGCGCGGTCGGCGCGGCGCTTGGCGAAGCCGTCGACGAGTCCGTCCTGCGCAACCGTCGCTGCCTCAGCTGCGGCCACACCTACTCGGTGCCTAGGCACTGAGCCCCTCTTCCCTCTTGTTCCAGCTCGCGTTCCCCTTCCCTCTTTCTCTTCTATCCCAGGAGGATTTCTCATGCCTGCCGCCGCTCAATCCTTGGCCTACCAGGGCCAGACACCCTGGCACCAACTCGGCAACCCCTTGCCGCCCCGCCAATCCATCGACACCTGGGCCCGCGAGGCCGGCATGGACTGGTCTATCCGCGAAGCCCCGGTGCGGTTCATGACCGACACAGCCGGTGCCTTGGGCTCCATCCGCACTTTCGAAGACCAGAAGGTCCTGTACCGCTCCGACACCCAGGCCCCCCTATCCGTAGTCAGCCACCGCTACCAGGTCGTCCAACCCAAGGAGGTCCTGGAGTTCTACCGGGACTTGACGGAGATTTCCGGGTATGAGCTGGAGACGGCCGGT
Source organism: Xenophilus aerolatus (assembly GCA_030418545.1). Lineage (GTDB taxonomy): Bacteria > Pseudomonadota > Gammaproteobacteria > Burkholderiales > Burkholderiaceae_C > Xenophilus. Next base: position 75,486 of record QAIB01000014.1, read on the forward strand.
GTCCTCAAGGCAGGCCGCAAGTTCTGGGCGCTCGCTCGCATCGGTAAGGAAGCTTCTCTCAAGGGCGGCGACCTGGTGCGCGGCTATCTGCTCCTGGCCACTTCCAGCGATGGCACCCTGGCCACGACCGCCACGCCCACCACCATCCGGGTGGTCTGCCAGAACACCCTCTCCATGGCGATCCGGGGTGCCGTCGACGCCATTAAGGTGCCGCACAGCACCACCTTCGAGGCCGAGGCCGTCAAGAAGCAGCTCGGCGTGGCCGTCTCCGGCTGGGACAGTTTCATGTACCGCATGAAGACCCTGTCGGAGCGCAAGGTCAGGACCCATGAGGCATTGAACTTCTTCCTCAAGGTGGTCTGCCAGGGCGACGCGCTGGCCGATCCCTCGGTGCGGTTAGTCAACGAGCGCGCCCTCAAGAAGGTGCAGGCGCTCTACGACGGCCAGGGCCGCGGGGCGGAGCTGGCTTCGACCCAGGGCACGGCATGGGGCCTCCTGAACGCCGTCACGGAGTTCGTCGACCACGAGCGCCGGGCCCGCAGCCAGGAGTACCGCCTGGACAGCGCCTGGTTCGGCCGGGGCGCTGCCCTCAAGCAACGGGCTCTGGATGCCGCCTTGCAGTTGGCGTCATGAGGTCCCTATGAATCGCCCATGAGACCAATACCCCCACCCCGACGGCATAGAGCCCGGCTCCTTCACAGGACCGGGCTCTTTGCTTTTTGGGGCGGGGGTTCAACACCCGACGACACACCGAACACACCGACATCAAGGACGCCCCATGGCAGAACCTCATCCCGCGGCCTCGCCGCGACGATCCCGACCGGCCTTGAAACTGGTCAAGACCCAGACGCTAAGCCGCGAGCAGTGGCTCGACGTGCGCCGCCAGGGCCTCGGCAGCTCCGACTCCGCCGCGGCCATCGGCCTGAACCCTTACAAGTCTCCCCTGCAGCTCTGGCTGGAGAAGACCGGCCGGGATGCCGATCTCCCCAAGATCGACCCTAACGACGAGACCAGCCCCATGTACTGGGGCACGCTCCTGGAACCCATCGTGGCCGCCCACTACACCCGCCGTGCGGGCCACCGTGTGCGTCGGATCAACGCCGTCCTACAGCACCCGCAGGTGCCCTGGATGCTGGCCAACATCGACCGGGAAGTCGTCGGCGCGCCCGAGGTCCAGATCCTGGAGTGCAAGACGGCCGGCTACCACGGCGCTCGACTGTGGGAAGACGGCGTGCCGGAATACGTGCAACTGCAGGTGCAACACCAGCTCGCCGTCACCGGCAAGCAGGCGGCGGATGTGGCGGTGCTCGTCTGTGGCCAGGAACTTCGCATCCACCGCATCGAGCGCGACGAAGCGCTCATCGCCCAGTTGATTGAACTCGAGGGCCGCTTCTGGCGCCATGTCGAGACGGACACGGCCCCGGCCGCGGACGGCTCGGAGTCGTCGGCTTTAGCGCTTCAAGCGCTCTGGCCGCATGACAGCGGGCAGGTGGTGGATTTCCGGGGCGACCTGGAGATGTCCGGGAGTTTCTCGGACCTGGTGGCGGTGCGTGAACTGCTGGCGGCGACCAGCCGACAGGAAGAGTCCTTGCGCCAGCACATCCAGCAGCGCATGGGCGAAGCCACTGTGGCGCTGTTCGATGGCGGGGAGGTCAAGTGGAAGCGCACCCGGGACGGCGAAGGCGTCAACGTCGATCGCCTGCGCCGGGAGCAACCCCAGATCGCCAGCCAGTACGGGCTGCAGCGATCAGGCTCCCGGCGCTTCACGGTCAAGGCCAATGCCTCGATCCTGGGCGACGACACCACTCTGGACGGGGTACTGGCATAAGCGCCGTCGGGCCATCGCCCTCGCCGCTCTTGACGGCCGAGGACCACGCGGCGCTGGTGGCCAACTGGCGCGCCACCCTCCCCGAGCGGCCCCAGGACGAGCCGGTCGACACCGATCCCCGACCGGTGGTGCGGCTGTTCACGCCGGACGCCCACGCAGTGTGGCTGCTCACCGAACTCGACCCCAATACCCGGATTGCATTCGGGCTGTGCGACCTGGGGCTGGGTTTTCCGGAGTTGGGGTACGTGGCGCTGGGCGAGCTGGAAGGGCTGCGCGGGCCCTGGGGCCTGCGCATCGAGCGCGACATCGCGTTCGCGGCCGACCGGCCGCTCAGCGCCTACACGCGCGCGGCGCTGGCGGCCGGGCGCATCGTGGTCTGACATCGCCGCTGGGCGCTGAGGCGCCCTACCCCGTGCCGCCGGGGTTCACCAGCACCCGCTCCCGTGCGGCTTGAAGGGAGTGGGCCGGCCAGACGACTGCACGTCGGCCAGTCTCGATCCCTTCACGACTTCGCCTGGCTCTCCGGGCGTGGTCATTTTCTAATCAAGGATTTCCATGCTCAAAGGATTAGCCCTGACGCCGCCCATCCTCGGGCGAATCGCCATCGGCAAGACCGTCGTCAAGGACGGCAAGCGCCTCCCCGAGAAGGACGATGAGTTCACGCTCACGACGCAGGTGCAGATTCAAGGGCAATGGATCGTTCACCCAGTTGACGATCTGCTGCGCAAGAAGCTCTCCGGCGATGCCGGCGCCAGGAAGCTGCGCGCCATCCCGGTGCGCCTGCTCTTCGACGATCCCGACCTCAACCTCCGGGCGAGCTACAGCGTTTTCGACCGGGTGACGGGCCGGCCGCTGTGCGTGGGCAACGGGGAGACCTGCAAGCGCTCCACCACCTCGGGCGTGCAGGCCCTGCCCTGCCCTTCGCCCGAAGGGTGCGAGCTGGGCGCCAAGGCGGGGTGCAAGCCCTTTGGGCGACTGAACGTGAGGGTGGACGCTGGAGACGATCCGGGAGATCCGCTGGCGACGTTCATCTTCCGGACCACGGGGTTCAACAGCATTCGGACGCTGGCTGCGCGGCTGCGGTACTTCCAGGCTGTCGCAGGCGGGCATCTGTCGGCGCTGCCGCTGGAACTCCGGCTGCGCGGGAAGTCCACGGCCCAATCGCACCGGGCGCCGATCTACTACGTGGACCTGACGGTACGCGCGAGACAAACACTGGCGCAGGCCTTGGAAGCGGCGCGAGCGGAGCTACTCAGCCGAAAGGAGGCGGGATTGGACCAGGCGGCGCTGGATGAAGCGGCGCGGCAGGGCTTTGCGGCCGGTGCTTTCGAGGAATCGGCTGAAGAAGGCACCACTGTGGTGGAAGAGTTCTATCCGGAAGAATCTACAGACGGTGCCGCTTCGCCACAGGCAGCGCACTCGTCGACAAGCCCCAGGCCGGCACCGTCGCTGCGCGAGAAGATGGACCGACTCGTCGGCACCACCTCGAAGGACAGCCATGCGCCGACCGGTTGATTCGCCAGAGGGGCTCGTGCACCAGTTCATTCCTGGACTGCGGTTCGAGCGGGAGCTGATGGTCCGGGCGCCTGAAGGAACGCGGGCGCGCTGGCGCAGGCTGGGGTTTCGGCAGGTGCGTGGAGAGCTGGCAGCCGTCAGGATGGCATTGACCACGGCGGCGGCGCTCTTGGGCGCTTCGGCGACGCCAGTTGCCCAATGGCGAGACCAAGGCGGCTCCCACGTCGACGCGGCAGCCATGTCGAACCTTGTCCGCTCCATGGCACCGTCGCTGGAAGCGATCTGGTTGGACGGTGCAGGCATCGTTCCAACCGCTCCGGCGACGCCCACGGTTTTCCTGGCAGGCCTCCAATGGCTCGGCACGGTGCGCTGGCCCCTGGTGGTGGGCTGGGAGTTCGAGAGCGTCGATGCGCAGCGCCATGGCAGGCCGAGCGCCCTGCTCCTGCTGGACGCCCTATGGCCCGAGCCCTGGGGCACGGGGCACAACGCACGGCTGCAGCTCAGGCACCGCACAGGGGCTTCGACCTCGGCCCTCACCTACCGGGGCTTGGATGGCCAGATCGCAACCGTGCAGCTCACGGGCTTCTTCGCCCTGCGCCGCCCGGCTCCCGCCTAGCCGCCCTTGCCGAGCCGCTTCTTGGGCGCGGCGGTGTACAGCCTCTGCGTCCGGGGAGCGCGCGTGAGGGTCTCATCCAAGCCGCGCGCCTTGGGCAGGTCCGGGTGCAGCAGTTCATAAGCGGGCACGCCAATCACCCCGGCAATGCGCTCGATGTTGTCGATGGAGATGTTGCGCTCGCCGCGCTCCAGCGAGCCGATGAAAGTGCGGTCCAGCTGCGCCTGATCGGCCACGTCCTCCTGGGATCGGCCGGCGTTCACGCGCACCAGACGCACGTTGCGCGCGAAGACCTGACGCAAGGTGAGCGACTTGGCGGAGGAGCGAGGCATCCGCGCATGCTCTTTTTACAACGTGTTTGAATACACGGTGTTTAAGTACCGTTAACATTTGCGAACAGGACGTAGCGCCACCCCAGTCCGGCTGGCGCACTGGTTCGAGGAGGAGTTTCCATGAGGGTCCTGGCGACCGTTCTCTTTTACGCCGCCGGCGGCTGGCTGGTCACCCAGACCACGACCGGCCGATGGCTCTTGGGCCTGGTGCTGCTGATCCTTGTTTTGAGCGTTCCGATCCCGCGCTGAGGTGTCGGCGCGGTTTTCCACGGCACGGAGCGTCTTGCTGACCGCCCGTGGGCGCACTCACTTTTACCAACCACTCCAAGGAGGGAGTCATGAAATCACTTCTTATCGCGCTGTGTGCACTGACCGGGCTTGCGTCGAGTCCTGTCCAGGCGGCCGAGGGCCGCTGGACGCACGGCTTCGGCCAGGGCAACCACGAGTTCTTCGTGGATCAGGGGAATCTACGGCTCTATGTGTCGTGCCTCACCAGCGAGGACGCTGCGTCCTCCATCACCCTGTTGGACATCCCGACTGGCCGGGAAGTGACGCAGTTCAAGGTCAAAGTAGGGCAACAGACCTGGGATGGCCCGGTCCAGGGCGGCTCGCGTGTGGGCGCTGACAACTACTTCAGCCTGCTGGAGGCACTGCGCAAGGGGCCGGCGACGGTGAGCTTCGCGGGCAAGACGGTGGCTTTCTCGGCCACGGGCGCGGCGCAAGCCATTCCCGCAGGACGCAAGGCCACGATGTGCCGGGCGTTCTGAACGGCGCCGTTGTTGATCCACTGTTCATCAACTTGAGGGCGCCTGCCTGGGCGCATCGAATCATGCGAACTTCAATTCGACAGCGCCTTCGGGCTATGGCAGCGCTGCTGCTTCTCTGCACCGCTGGCGCCGCCGGCGCCTGGCCGACGACGGTGCGACTCACCGCCGCACCGGCTTTTCGCAATGAGGGCACCGAAATGGTGCTGGCTACCCATCGCGGGCGACTGGTGGTCGGCGCTCAGGGCGACGAAGAAGCCGTCTACCAGTTCTTCGTGGACCACGACCTCAAGGCCGGCGCTTGCGTGGCCCTGGAGACCGAGACGGAAGCCAATGTGGTGTTCAACGCCGCTCTGGACAAGAGCGGTGCGCGCTCGGTCAAGCAGGTGGCCTGCCCGAAGACGCCAGGCTCCTGAACGCCGAACGCAGCGCGCCTGATCGAAGGACCGGCTTCGCGCCTTCCATTTTCTTCATTTTCACTTGCATTCACTCATGACTCTCAAATCTAGACTCATCGCCGGGTACTTCGTGATCGCCCTGGGCTTCGCGATCTACCTGGCCAACTGGGGCGCCCTGGCCTACCGCGGGTTCGCCTACAACCTGGGACGGGCGATCTTCTGGCCTTTCGTGCTCTTTCCAAGCGCCGGCGTCGCGGTCGGCGGGCTGATCATGGTCGTGGTGGTGATCGCCATCGTGCTTTTCACTCGCGGAGGCTCGCGATGAGCGCGCCACGGTCGACAGTGACCGCCCTTGGCGTCCTAGGCGCTTGCGCGCTCTTACTGCTCGGCGGCTGCGGCGGCAAGGCCGAGAAGGACTTCATGGCGGGATGCATGAATTCGGGCGCTTCGAAGTCGGTGTGCAGCTGCATTTACCAGGAACTCAAGGAGGATCTGGCCACTGGGCAAGACGAGCCGACCTACCTGCAAAGCTCGGTGTTCCGAGCCCGCCGGCCCCGACTTCAGCGTGGCATCAGCTCTTTCAGCCAATGCCCTCGCAGATGACGCATTCGTAATCCGACGGTCGGAGTTTTGGCTGTCCAACTTCCTAAAGTTCAGTCATGGCGCTTAGATCCATAGCGCTTGCAACCAACTGAAAGGACTCCCCAAATGCAAATCACCGCCAAGGCCATTGCCATTTTTGCTTCCACCGCGACCCTTGCATGCGCGCCTGCGTTCGCTGGCAACTACGCCGAGGGCGATCCCCGCCCGCAGCCGCTGACCGCACAAGCATCCGCTGGTGACGTGGCCACTCAAACGCGTCAGTGGATGGCCACCGCACTCACGGTGGGATATCCCGAAGGCAACCCGCGCGCCAGCGTTCAGGTCGGTCAAAAGTCCCGCGCACAGGTCAGTGCCGAAGCCGTGGCTTGGGTCGCCTCGGGCATGTCGCAAATTGCCTACGGCGAGGTTGGCATGGACAGCATGGGGCCCGCGTACAAGAGCGCCATGCAGGCCTTCAACAGTATCCGCGCCAGCCAAGCCGCTCAAGTGAGCGTGCCGCGTGCGCAATGAGGATGCTCGCGAGCGGCCGTTGCGCCGCTTGCTCCCGGATGACAGGAATGTAATCTGGCCCCTTGCCCGACGAGCGATACGATTGACACATGCATCTGTTAGTGGTCGAAGACGAAGAGAAGCTCGGTGACTACCTTCGCAAGGGCCTTGTCGAGAGCGGATTCAACGTAGAACTGGCCCGAGAGGGGCCTCACGGGCTGGCTCTCGCCCAGACCGGGAACTATGACGCCATCGTGCTGGACATCATGCTGCCCGGCATGGATGGCTTTGCCGTCCTTCAGGAACTGCGCAAGTCCAGCAAGGTACCCGTGCTGATGCTCACTGCGCGGGACGATGTCGCCGACCGCGTACGAGGCTTGGAAGGGGGTGCCGACGACTACCTCGCCAAACCGTTCGCTTTCACGGAGCTTCTGGCGCGCGTGCGAGCGCTTTTGCGGCGCAGCCCGATGCAGGAGGCCACCCGATACGCGCTGTCAGACCTGCAACTCGACCTGACAACTCGACGCGCCACGCGCGCAGGAAAGCGCCTGGACCTAACCGCCAAAGAGTTTGCGCTCCTCTCATTACTGCTGCGCCGACAAGGACAGGTGCTTTCCCGCGCCGTCCTCGCCGACCAAGTCTGGGGCATGAATTTCGACAGCGAAACCAATGTCGTGGAAGTCGCCGTCAGGCGTTTGCGCAGCAAGATCGATGACCCCTTCGACGACAAGCTGCTGCACACGGTTCGCGGGATGGGCTATGTGCTCGAACACCGAGCCAGCGACGCCTGACGCATGTCGATCCAGACGACCCTCTCACGCTGGTTTGCCGTACAGACGTTCATTGGCCTGAGCTTGGTATGCGCTGGCGTCTATGCCGCGACACGCTGGAGCTTTCAGCTCAAGCAGCAAGAGGAGTTTGCACGCCACGTGGATATCGTGCAGCGCGTGGCAAAGGAGACCATCGAACCGCTCAATCGCAACGCACTGCGTCACAAACTGGACGACTACTTTCAGTCTCACTCTGACGCCGGCGTAACGTTGCGCGCGGGTGCGGAAACGCTCTATGTTTCCAGTGCCCGCCCAACTGGGGAAACCTGGCAGACCCGCACCTCGTTGCTCTCTGGCGCTTCAGTCGATGGAGCGCAGGTCGAGTTGGAGATGAGCCTTGACATCGGCAGCGACAAAGTCCTCCTGTGGCGCCTCGCTTGGACTCTCGTAGGCGCTGCCGGGCTAGGGACTGCAGTGGTGGCCTCGACAGGGATGCTTCTGGTACGTCGTGGTTTGCGTCCCCTGAAGCGCTTGGCCGAGGAAACCGGGGCCGCAGGCCCAGACCAGCCTGGTCACCGAATCGATCCAGCCGGCTATGCCAGCGAGGTACGCCCGTGGATCCTTCAGTTCAATGGACTGCTTGAACGTGTCGAGGCCGCGTACGCCCAATTGGAGGCGTTCAATGCCGACGTGGCCCATGAACTGAGGACCCCGCTGTCAAACATGATTGCACAGGTCGAGGTCGAGCTCGGTCAAGACCGCTCTGAAGAGGAGCTGAAAGATGCCCTTGCCTCCCAACTCGAGGAGGCAAGACGGCTGACCACCATCGTGTCCGACATGCTCTTTCTTTCCAAGGCGGACCGCGGTGCTAAGGCTCGCCGCGGCGTCCCGGAGAGCTTGGCTGATCAGGTACGGGCCGTTGCCGAGTTCCAGGAGGCTGCGCTGGAGGATGTCGGCCTGACCCTCAGAGTTTACGGAGAGGAGCTACTCGCGATGGATACGGGCTTGGTTCGTAGGGCCGTGTCCAATCTGGTCAGCAATGCCAAGCGTTACGCGGATGCGAGCACGGAAATCCTTGTCACGATTGAACGTGCGGGCGAGCAGGTGATCTTGACCGTCCACAACCGCGGCCCAGCAATCGCACAGGAATCGTTGCCGCGCCTCTTCGAGCGCTTCTATCGCGCTGAGCCCTCGCGGGCGGGATCTGCAAACCACCACGGACTCGGACTGGCGATTGTCGCGGCGATCGCACGGATGCACGACGGCCAGACGTTTGCGCGCAGCGAAGCTGGCGTCACGCAGATCGGCCTGTCGATGCGAGTGGCGTGAGCACCACGATCTGATCACGGCCGCGTGCCGCAACCGGGGCCTTCGCGAGCAATCGCGAAGATGTCCAGGCTTGGCGTATAGGCGGCTGTCTTCACACCGTGGAAGCCCAACAACGTGTGGAACAGATTGTCATGCGAGTAAGGCTTGACCGACACGTCTCTCAGACACGTCGGCTTCACCTCCAATGCCGCAGCTGCGCCGGATGACACCCATCCAATCATCGGCACCTCACTCTGCTCACGAGGCGCCAGCGACTTCGGCAGTCCGTGAAGGTAGATGTTGCGCTCGCCAAGGCTTTCGCCATGATCAGAAAGATAGATGACGGCGGTCTCTAGCCTGTCAGCTTGATCCGCGGCCACTCTGATCGCATCGGCGACGACCTTGCTCGTGTAGTCGATCGTGTTGTCGTAGGTGTTGATCAGGGCCTCGCGATCACATGTCTGGATCCGGTTGGTGTCGCAAGTTGGCTGAAACGGGCCCGGTGCGGGGTATCGCTTGAAGTAGGAAGGGCCATGGCTGCCCATGAGATGCAGTACAACAAGCGCATCCGTGTCGATGGAGGACAGCTTGCGTTGTAGCGCGCCGATGAGCACCTCGTCCTGGCATCCGCTGTCGTTGCAAAGACCCGAGGGCCCGACGACCGGCATGACCTCCGTCGGCACTCGGGCGCAAACGCCTTTGCATCCTGAGTTGTTTTCCAACCACGTCACCTGTACACCTACCCGCATGAGAACGTCCAGTGCGTTCTCCCTCTGGGCCGCGGCCGCGACGCTGAAGCCGTCGGCGCCAAGATTCGAGAACATGCACGGAAGCGAGGTGGCCGTGTCCGTCCCACAGGAGCTGACGCGCGGGAAGTAGATGGCCTCCGATCCGTTCAGGCGGCGATTTGTCGGTCGACGGTAGCCACCCAGGGAAAAGTTGGCTGCGCGAGCCGTCTCCCCCACCATCAATACCAGCACCCTCGGCCGCGTTGAGAGCGGCGTTGCTCGAGCCGCGTCTGGCGCAACAGTCGCGGGTAGTGCGATCGCTGGCGACGCGCCCTTCCAGTGTCCGTAGACAGCGTTGATGTAGTTGCTGGGGATCAGTTGGAACCGCAGTTCCCTGTGGTTCCTGAAAGTCGTCGCCAGAGTGCCATACAGGCACGTCACGAGGACGGCTGCAATCGCAGCGGAAGCGATGAAGAGAACGCCCACATGCGCGGCCCCGCGCAGAACTGACGTGGGCCGGATCGGCACCAGAAAGAGCAAGACTGCAGGGAGAATGCCCCGGAGCATGATGTCTGCCAGGCCGAGCCAGGTGAAGAGCTCCCGCACCTCGCGCGTGTCCGTTTCGGCGATGTTCCGGATCAGGTTGCGGTCCACCACGATCCCCCAGGCGTCGATGTGATGCGCGACAGCCGCAGAGAGCACCAACAGCAGACCGACGATGGCGCGCCCTGCGACGTTGCCGATCAGCGAGCGTACGAGCCCGGCCAGGACAAGGGTCAGAAGGCCGGCCAGGCCGACACCTGCAAGGAACTGGTCAAGCGCTGTTCCCGGCTGTGCTTGCGCGAACGTCCTCCAGAACGCGAAGTTGTCGAACGCAAGGATCCAGCCGGCAACAGCGAGGCAAACAAAAAGGGGCTCGATGCCCCTTTTTTTTTGTCTGTCTCGCCGAGCAGCCCGTGCGGGGGCATTGCCGACGATCACTTGGCGGAGGACTGAACAGCTGCCAGTGCTGGGGTCGGCCACGGCGCGCCACCACGGCTCACCCGATCCCATGCGGGATGCTTCATCGCCGCTTGGAGTTCGGCGCTGACCTGTTCGCGTGTCAAGCCAGGGCCAGACTTGGCAACCGGCCAGGGCGCGCCACGGCTTATCGCAGTCTGCCAAGCCGGGTGCTGAGTGGCTGCCGCGAGCTCGTTGCCTACATGGTCGCGGCTCTTGCTGGCTGCATGTTCAGGGTGGAAGGTGGCGCCGGCTTCGCCGTTCGCCGGGTGGTACGCGCCAGCAGCGAACGCTGCCGGCGCAAAAAGCACAGCGGCGGTGCCAAGCGCGACTGCGAGGCTGCGGCGAATTGAGAAGTACATGGTGGTCTCCTGTGGGATCTGCCCGGTCACCTGACCGTGCAATCAACTTTAGAAACCCAGCCCACCAGTTCGCCCACAACTCAATTACATCTGAGTCATCCCAGCGTAATGCAGTCAGGCCTTGCCTTTGCAGTCGTCAGGTCACCGCGTTGCCACATTGCCCACAAAAGCGAGCGCCGCTTTGCAGCTGTCCGCCGCATCGAGCGCATGTTGTTGGCGCGAGGGTGCTGCCACATTGCGGGCAGAAACGCGAGTCAATGGACGCTGCCGTGCCACACCTGCGGCATGTGAGGATGCCGCTGTTAATGGGCGTCGGCCTCCCATGCGAACGACGGTCGGTGTCATGGCGATCGTGCCGCTATCGCTCACCGTGGCCGACCTTGTGATCACCGCCAAAGATACGCTCCAGAAAGCTCATGATGGGCTCCTACGGGCTCTCGAGATTGACATCCAGTTCGGTGGCCACTGGCATCCGGCCGCTTTGCAGTTCGGCAGCCATTACTTCAGTGTGAAGCGCACGGACTGGACAGGCTTGCCCTTCAGGGTGACCTGGGCGACCGCCTTGGTTCCTGCGTCTGCCGAGAACGTGCCTGTCGCCGCCAATGCGGAACCGTTCGGAAGCAGGTCGACCTCCTGCTTGCTGCTCCCGGAGAGCAATGTGAGCTTGGCCGTCGCGCCATTGAGATCCTGGACCTTGCCGTGGTCGCTCACATGAAGGCTCATCGACTGCTTAGAAGCAACCAGTTCGTAGCTCACGTCTTTGACAACGGTCACAACACCGCCATGGCGTGGCTTGGCTTCATCGCCATGGCTACCTGCTGCAAAGGCGGTCGTGCCCAAGGCCAGTGCGGATACAGAAAGAAATTGCTTGATGTTCATGGAGTGGCAGGAGAAGGCCCCCTCGACTGATCAGCCGTGCGAGGGGTTCACGGCACTTGCCTCATGCAGGTCTGGGATCGCCGGCAGGATTCGCTCGCTCCTCCGGCCCATCGAAGACCTCCTCCTCATCGTCTCTTGCATGTGCTAGGCGATAGAGCACGGGAAGGACGAGCAGGGTCAAGGCGGTGGACGACAGGATTCCCCCGATAACCACCGTGGCCAGAGGGCGCTGCACCTCGGCGCCGGTACCCGTGGCGATCGCCATGGGCACAAAGCCGAGTGACGCCACCAGGGCGGTCATGAGGACCGGTCGAAGCCGCGTGATGGCACCTTCGTGGATCGCGCTGTCCAGTGATGCCCCCTGCTCTCGCAGGTTGCGGATGAACGAGATCATCACGAGGCCGTTGAGAACGGCAACCCCAGAAAGTGCGATGAACCCGACGGCCGCAGTGATCGACAGCGGAATGTCGCGCAGCCACAAAGCCAGAATCCCGCCGGTCAGGGCAAAGGGGATGCCGGTGAACACGATCAGCCCATCCTTGAGATTGCCAAACATGGCAAACAGCAGGGTGAACACTAGCAGCAATGCGACCGGCACGACGATCTGGAGGCGTTGAGTAGCCGACTGGAGGTTCTCGAACTGACCGCCCCAAGTAGTCCAGTAGCCGGTCGGGATCTTGACCTGCTCCTGCAGCGTGGCGGACGCTTCGGAGACGAAGCCGCCCAGATCGCGGCCGCGCACGTTCGCGCTGACCACGATCCGGCGTTTTCCGTTCTCACGGCTGACCTGGTTCGGGCCAGGCGCGAGCTCCAAGGTGGCCACCTCGGCCAACGGGATGAAGCTTACCCGGGGCGTGCCGGCAGCATTGGCTGATGCTGGTAGTGGTATCGGGAGTCGGCGGATGGCGTCGATATTCCCTCGCACGCTCTCCGGCAGCCGAACGATGATGTCGAAGCGCCGATCGCCTTCGAACATGGTGCCGGCTTCGCGGCCGCCGACGGCGGTCGCCAACGTGTCCTGCACATCGGCAATGTTCAGTCCGTATCGAGTGACCTTGTCGCGGTCGATGGCCACCGTCAGCATGGGGAGGCCCGTTGTCTGTTCGACCTTGACCTCTGCTGCACCCGAAATCGAGTTGAGGACCTTCTCGATTTCCGCTGCCGTCTTGTTCAGGACGTCCATGTCATCGCCGAAGACCTTGACCGCAACGTCGCTGCGCACGCCGGAAACCAGCTCATTGAAACGCAGTTGGATGGGCTGAGAGAACTCGTAGCTGTTCCCGGGGATCTTTGCGGCCTCTTGCTGCACCGCCTCGAGCAGTTCTGCGCGACTGCGCCTGGGCGCCGGCCAGTCTTTCTCCGGCTTCAGCATGACGTAGCCGTCGGAGATGTTGGGCGGCATCGCATCAGAGGCGATCTCTGCCGTTCCCGTGCGAGCGAAGATCCGCTCGATCTCTGGGAATTTTTCTTTCAGCCGTGACTCCAGACGTTGCTGCATCTGGACCGACTGCGAGAGACTCGTGCCCGGGATGCGCAGCGCCTGGATCGCGAAGTCGCCTTCGTTCAGGCTCGGGATGAACTCGCTGCCCAGGCGAGTCGCCAGAAGGCCGCAGAGCACGATGGCGATGCCGGCTGCGGTCAGGACGACGGCCTTGGCGTTGAGCGCACGGGTCAGCAGCGGCTCGTAGCCGCGCTTGGCCCACTGCATCAATCGGTTCTCCTTCTCCGTGACCTTCGTGCCGATGAAAAGGGCCACGGCCGCCGGAATGAAAGTCACGGACAGGATCATGGCTCCTAGCAGCGCGATGACCACGGTCAGCGCCATCGGGTGGAACATCTTCCCCTCGACCCCGGTCAGGGCGAAGATGGGCAGATAGACGATCATGATGATCAGTTGCCCGAAGAGCAGCGCACGACGTGCTTCCTTGGAAGCCGCAAACACCTCATGGAAACGCTCGCTGCGAGTGAGTGGCCGGCCATGGTGCTGCTGCGCGTGCGCCAAGCGTCGCACGCAGTTCTCAACGATCACCACCGCACCGTCGATGATGATTCCAAAGTCGAGGGCGCCCAGGCTCATCAGGTTGGCACTCACCTTCTGGTTGACCATGCCTGTGAACGTGAACAGCATGGACAGCGGAATCACCATCGCCGTGATGATCGCCGCGCGCAGGTTGCCCAGGAACGCGAAGAGCACCGCGATCACTAGGATCGCGCCCTCCAGAAGGTTCTTCTTGACCGTCGCGATGGCTTTGTCGACAAGGACCGTTCGGTCATAGACCGTCACGGCTTCGATTCCGGGCGGGAGGTTCTTGTTGATCTCCTCCATCTTTTTGGCGACGGCTTGCGAAACGGTCCGGCTGTTCTCTCCGATGAGCATGAACACAGTGCCGAGGACGACCTCACGTCCGTTGTCGGTGGCTGCGCCGGTGCGCAACTCTTGCCCGATCTCGACCTGCGCCACGTCTCGCACCCGCACCGGCGTGCTGCCGGCGCTGCTCAGGATCACATTGTTGATGTCGTCGATTGACCCGACCTGTCCCGGTGCGCGGATCAAGTACTGCTCGCCACGTCGCTCGATGTACCCCGCACCCACGTTGGTGTTGTTGCGCTCGAGTGCGCGCACGACGTCGGGTAGCGACAGCCCGTAGGCAGCGAGCTTCTCAGGCAGCGGCGCGATCTGGTACTGCTTGGCGTACCCGCCGATGGTGTTTATCTCGGTCACGCCCGGCACGTTGCGCAGCTGCGGCTTGATGATCCAGTCCTGGATCTCGCGCAGATCGGTGGACTTGTAGGGAGATCCGTCCGACTTCTTGGCGCCGTCCTTCGCTTCCACCGTCCATAGGTAGATCTCGCCGAGCCCGGTCGAAATCGGCCCCGAGACGGGGTGGATTCCGTCGGGGAGCTGGCCCGTGGTGGACTGGAGTCGCTCGTTCACGAGCTGGCGCGCGAAGTAGATGTCGGTGCCGTCCCGGAAGATCACAGTGACCTGCGACAGGCCGTAGCGCGACAGAGAGCGCGTTTCCTGCAGGCCCGGCAGGCCGGCCATCACGGTTTCGATCGGAAAGGTGACGCGCTGCTCGGTCTCCAGCGGGGAGTAGCCGGGCGCGGCGGTGTTGATCTGCACCTGGACGTTCGTTATGTCCGGAACAGCATCGATCGGCAGCTTCTGGTAGTTGTAGACGCCCAGGCCCGCCATGGCGAGCACGGCGAGCAGGACCAGCCATCGCTGTTCGATGGCAAAACGGATGATTCTTTCGAACATGGTCGTGCGGTCCGCCTCAGTGGGTGTGAGTGGCAGAGCCCTTGCCTTGCTCGGACTTGACGACAAAGCTTCCGGCGGCGGCATAGCTGCTCCCGGTCTTCAGGCCCTCGACGATCTCCACCCGCTTGCCGTCGGTGCGGCCGAGCTGCACCGGTTGCGGCACGAAGCCTCCCGGCACCTTGAGGAACACCACCGGCTTTTCATCGATCGTCTGGATGGCTGACGACGCGACCGTGACGGGAACGGCAACCTCTTCGGCGACCACCTCGACGTTCACAAAAAGGCCTGGTCGCCACGCGCCTTGCGGGTTCGGCAGCGTCACCCGCGCACGCGCTGTACGCGTCTGCTCTCCGATGAGCGATCCGACATAGGCCACCGTGCCGTTGGCGGTGGCGTCGAAGGCGCCCGAGCGCACGAGCACCTTCTCGCCGACCCGCACACGCGGCAGATCCCGCGCAGGCACGCTCATCTCGGCCCAGACAGACGAGAGGTCGGAAATGATGAAAACCTGCGTGTCCTCGCGAACGGCCTCGCCGAGTGCGATGTGCTTTTCCACGACGATGCCATCGAACGGCGCACGCAGCTCGAACCGGCCCAGCGTCCCCGCACTGGGCGTGGCGCCGAGTGCCAGCAACTTCTGATTTGCATTGGCTGCGGCGATCTCTGCTTCGCGAAGCGCTTGCTGAGCCTGAAGCACGTCCTGTTCTGGCGAGATTCGCTCCTCGAAGAGCTTTTTCTCCCGGTCGTAAGTGGTCTTGGCGAGTTGGCGCCGCTGAAGGGCGGACTGCAGCTCGGACCGCGTTTCTGACACCGCCGTACTGGAGATGACAGCGAGCACCTGACCCTTCTTCACCTGTTGCCCGAGATTGGCGCTCACGCTGTCGACGACGCCGGTGACACGCGGCACGATGTGGGCCGTCCGGTCCTCGTTGAACCGAATCTCGCCGGGGAATTGAAGCCCGCTGCGGATGCTGGCGGGCGCGCTGGCGTCCAGCGTGATGCCCGCGGACTGGACCTGTGCATCGGTCATGGACACCCGGCCCTCGTCCTTGCTGAAGGCGAAGAGGTAGGCCTCTTGGGGGGTCTGCACTTCGATGGTCGCCTCGAAGATGTGCGGCTCGGCCACAGGCTGGTCGCTGGTCCAGACGCCGTTGGCAAGAGCGAAGTTCACGGTCTGCTTGGCGCCGTTGGGCCGCGTGAGCGACACCGTCATCCGGGTCCCTGGAGTGCTGACGGGCTGGTTCTTGAGCAGCGTCCAGGCCTTGAAGCGCGGCTCGCCACCTTCTTCCGACAGCAGCATCTCGACCGAAAAGTCACCATCCGCGAATAGCTGCCCACCGTTCGGGCCCTTGGCCGCCGCTTCTTCGGCGTGACCGCCCGCACCCTCGGCGCCGTGCCCGTGGCCGTCGTCCTCCTTCTTGCCGGACTCTTCGGCGTGGCCGGCGTGGCTCTCCGTCGCTGTGGACTTCTTTCCGTCCGATTTCGTCATGATGAGCACGCCACTGATGACGCCTGCGGCGAAGAGCAGGGCGATAAGCAGCTTCTGGCCACGCCGCGGCTGGGACTGTTGGGGGGAGTTCATGGGCGATCCTGGATCTGGGAGGTGGAGCTCGAGGCGGGGCGGCCGTTGTCCTGGCCGAGCAGGCGATGCAGGTCCGCCGACGCGCGGTGCGCGTCGGCGAGGGCACGCAGGTACTGGGCGCGGGACTGGAGCAGGGTTCGTTGGGCGTCGAGGGCCTCGAGATAGCTGAACTTGCCGAGCTCGAAGCCCTTGGTGGCCGCCTCAAAGGCGCTTTGGGCACCAGGCAGGACTTCGTCGCGCAAGGTGGTCACTTCGGCCAGCGAGGTCTCGATACGCTGTCGGGCAGCCAGTGCCTCGGTGCGCACGCGCAGTTCCGTGGCCTGCGCCACGTCCTGCGCCTTGTCCTGGCGGCGCAAGGCTTCCTGCAGATTCCCTCGGTTGGTGTCGAAGATGGGGAGCGGGATGGAGATGCCCACCACGGCTTGGTTGCGAGCGAGCTCGTTGGGGCGGGTCGCGCCAATCGTGACTGTCACATCAGGAATGCGCTTCGCGCGCTCGAGGTCAGCCAGCGCCTCGAAGCGCCGGACATCCAGTCGCGACTCCCGCACCGCTGGTGCGTTGTCCACGTGAGCAGCGATGTCATCCACCGCGACAAGGCTTGGCGTGCGCAAGGCATCGCCGTCCAAGAATGCGATGGCGGGTCCTGGACCAATGACGCCTCGCAGCTGCGCCAGACTCGTGCGTTGCTCGCCCTGCGCCTGCAGCAGTTCCAGGCGAACACCGGCTTCCGCCACCTTGGCTTTCGTCTCTTCGACTGGCGAAACCTTGCCCGCGGTGACACGCTTGTTGGCCGCGTCGGAGCCTCGCCGCGCCAGATCCAAGGATGCCTGTGCCAACGTGACCCGCTCCTGTGCCACCAGCGCGGCAAAAAAGGCCGAGGTCACATTGGCGCGCATGTCGATACGCCTTGCCTCCCGCTGGACCTCCGCGATCTCTACTGCACGGTCGGCTGCGGCAATGCGTGCCGATCGCTTTCCACCGAGCTCGATGGGCTGGGAGAGAGTGATTGTGGAAGTCCGAGTTTCCTTGCGTTCATCCTCGATCTGAGCGTCCAAGGTCGGATTGGGAAACGCGCCTGCCTGGATGCGCCCGCCCTGAGCTGCCAGCACTTCGTTGCGCGCGGCGGCGAAGTCAGGGTTGCCCTCCTCCGCTTGCCGCAATGCCGCCGACAAAGTCAGCGGCACGGCAGCCTGCGCCGACGGTTGCGGCAAAACCACGGGGGCCGCCGGCTGTGATATCTGTGCCAGCGACGCGCCGCCGGCTAGCGCCATGATCGCGAACGCGATCGGCGCAGGAAACCTGCACATTGAAGAACTCCAGTCGGAAAGATGCCGGGCGGAACGAGCGTCCCGAAGGCGAGCAGCGCTACGACGCGCAGCGCGTGAGCATGTGGATCAGCGCATCGGCGTCCATTTGGGCCGCTCGATCAGCGAGGGGGTGCTGATCAGCGCGACGGCGTCGCTGGTGCGCGGGTAACAAGCAGTGGCATGCAAGTGAGAATGCATCGATGAAACGACGCCAGTTGGCGCAGCCTGCACGTGGCAATGCGCGCAATGGACATCTTCGTCTGCGCAGTGCTCGGCCATACTGGCCGTGCCCGGCTGGCGATGTTCCTGCACGACGTCAGGACTTGTGACGGGCTCGAGGTACTCGAGGCCTGCGGATGTATGTTGGCGGCCGTCGGAGTCCATCGCAAAGGCCAGACCCCACTGCATTGAAAGCAGCGCGAGCAGTAGCGTGGCGACGATGCGGCGCATGGGATCCTTCGAAGTTCCTGCTGAGCCTGTTCAGTAGCGGTGGTCGCCGCTTGCCATTTCGCAAGGCACCTTCTCGACCTGGATCGTCGTGTGGTGCAGCGCGAACTTTTCCTCGAGCAGATGCGCGCAAGCGCGCGTGAGCTTGTCCGCGTCCCCTCTCGGGCTCACGAGGTGAACGCTCAGACTGGCCTTGCCACTCGTCATGGCCCAGACGTGCAATTCATGGACGGAGCTGACGCCTGGGACACCACCGAGCGCACGCCGGATGGCGGCGATGTCGAGATCGGCCGGCACGCCTTCCAGGAGGATGTTGACGCTGTCACGCAGAAGGATCCACGTTCGCGGAAGCACCCACAGACCAATCAGCACCGCGATCGCGGAGTCGACCCAGGTCCAGCCAGTGAAGCGAATGACGATCGCCCCAACGATGACGCCGATGGAGCCGAGCATGTCGCTCCAGACTTCTAGGTAGGCTCCTTTGACATTCAGGCTTTCGTCCTTACCGGCTGCCAACAACCTCATGCTGATCAGATTGATGACCAGCCCCAGGGTGGCAATCACCAACATCCCCGTCGACTCAATGGACGGCGGTGACTTGATCCGCTGGTACGCCTCGAACAGGATATAGATTGCGACACCAAAGAGGAGCAACGCGTTGAACGCGGCCGCGATGATCTCGAAGCGGTAATATCCAAACGTACGCTTGGCGTCGGCCTGACGCTTGCCTACGCGGATCGCTGCCAGCGCGATCGCCAGCGCTGCCGCGTCCGTGAACATGTGGGCGGCGTCAGAGATCAGGGCCAGGCTGCCCGTAACGACGCCTCCGATTACTTCGGCAACTAGAAAGGTGCTGGTGAGGATCAGCGCGATCCAGAGCGGCCGTTCCTTGCCTGGCTGGATGGCTGCCGGAGCGTGAGAGTGTGAATGGCCGCTGGACACGATGGGTTGGTGTGTAGATTTTTTGGTGAGGCGGACTGTTGGCACGGCACAGGCGATCAACGCCGAAGAGCTGCTGACCCCTACGGGCTGCCGATCGCCATCGTAGGCACTCAGGCCGCTGCCGAGATAACGGCCAGATTACATGTTTGTAATCTTCGGGATTGGCCGGTCAGACTCGCTAGCGGATGATGCTTGCGCCACGAGCAAGCTGAGCTGAGGTCAGGATCGAAGCACGGAAGACATCGAATGCAGAACACCAAAAAATATGGCCGCCATATGAGGCGTTCTACATCCAGAGCATGCTCTTCAACGCCAATGCCGCTGCTGCTTCGATCGAGCAGATCAATGCCGTGATGCGTGTCGTCGTCGACAACTCGCCCGATGACCCGGCCGGCGCTCTGCCGGTGCACTATCTGCTCGGCCACCTGCAGAATCTTGTCATCCACGCTGCGGGCTATCGCGCTATTTCTGGCCGGTCGACAAGAAGCACCACTGGCGGGGAGCTCAATTGCGAGACGCGTTCGAGATCGGTGATGACAGCGCGCTCAAGCCGCGTGAACTTCGCAACGCGATCCAACACTTCGACGAGAAACTCGACTTCTACATCGAGGAAGGACTCGTCGGTCAGATCATCCCGGAGTATGTCGGGCCGATGCCGCCACTAAGCGGTGTGCCACTCCATCTTTTTCGCGGCTACTTTGTCGACACCGGCGAGTTCGAGCTGCTTGGCAAACGCTTCAACGTACCGGCAATCGCGGGCGAGGTACTGCGCATTCGCGAAGATCTTCGCCGAATGGACACGCAGGGCGGTCGACTCAAACGACCCAAAGCTTAGGCCTAGCCGGCTGGTATCAGCTTCTTCACTTCGGCTTCAGCAAGGTTGGGGTAGCCGTCGCGCTCCAGCGAGCGGACTTCCGCAATGATGTCTTTCGCGCGCTGCAACTTGTCCTTGCGCCATTGCGCCTGCTCGCTGCCAAGATACAGGGTGTCGAACGCCGTGAAGAGGTAGTCGCGGATGTTGATGACGCCGTAATACGAGAGGCTGACGACGTACTTCTCGAGACTGTAGGCATCGTAGACGTAGCCGGCTTCCGCGTTCCAGTACTTGAGGAGTCGGATCATCGGCTTGATCTTGTACATCTCCTTCTGGTTCAGCGCGTCCAACTGACCGTTGAAGTCGTTCGGATCGGTGTTCTTCCAGGCGATGGGGCCGTTCGGGATCTGGTACGTCGTTCCCCAGACGCTCAGGGCCGGGACCAGATCGAACTTGATGTGGTTGAGCTGCAGGACCAGGCTTGGTGACGACTGCTTGATATCAGAGGTGGAGTAATACTGCTCTGCAAACCGTCGCAGGCGATCAAGATAGGTCTGGGGCGTCGCGCCGCCTTGCGCGAATACGACCATGTAGTCGATGTCGGAGTGCGCGTCCATCCGCCGTGGCAGGATGGTTCCGCGTGTTGAAGAGCCAAACCTCAGCTGCGCGCTGAGTGCCGTCCCGAAGTAACTGGTCAGGCGCGTGTTGATCGTGGCGATCGATGTATTGATCGAGCTCTGTTCATCTGTTGACAGGACTGCACCGCTAGCACGAGCGTCCAGATACGAAATGACGGACATTAGGGAATGCTCCGGTCGACGCGATGCTCAGCTTCTCCGGCATCAATACCTTTCCGCGCCTTTTCGAAATCGCCCTGCGAGAACTGGGCGCTTGCCTGGTTCAGCTCGTTGCGGCGTTTGGTGAACTCATCAAGCCCGTCGATAGCTGCCTGCTCATCCAGCGCGGCGGGCAGCTTGATTTCGCGGAACACCCGCGCGTCATTGCGCAGCGAGAGGTATTGGTCGCCGCTATTTTTGTGTGAGGCCGAACGCTCGGAGGGCTTTAAAAAGGTGATCAGTGCCGTAAGGATCGCAACAATGCCGGACATGACACCTGCCACCTCAGGAAAGTCCTTGAAGAACGCAAGGCCGGCTAGTGCACTCAGGACCACCGATGGAATGCCAAGGCCGTAGTGATACTTCGCCCAGCGAATACCAGCGTTGAAATGCGCCTTGCCGGAGTGGATGCAGTCTTCCTCGATGCGCTGCAGCTCGGCATGGATCGCCGGCTTCGGGTCAGTGATGTTGGTCATCTCATCGTTCTAGCGAAGCGCCTGCGGCGCGGCAACCACAAAAGCGCAGATGGCAGCCCTCCCGCCAGCGCTTGAGGCTCGACATTTTGCCTCGGTCGACCGCACCCCCTTTCTGGAATGGATCGCTCTGCACGCTCCGGTTTATGCAGGGGGCGCAAGGTCCTCAACGGGCCAATGCTTCCAGCATCGCCCTCGCTTCCGCGCTGCGTTTGTGCAGTTCCGGGCGGGGCAACCCCTTGCGGTAGTTGCTTGATCGCCATGCGCCTCCCTACGCATGGTCCACCCCTAGCTACGCCGGCGCGCCGGCGAAGAAGCGATCGAGTACCCCAGCGAGGACATCAAGACCGCCACCGAGCGCACCCTGGGTGTGCCGCTCTTCCAGGAACAGGTGATGCAGATCGCCATGCTAGCGGCGGATTTCACGGCCGGGGAAGCCGATCAACTGCGCCGGGCCATGGGCGCCTGGCGGCGTCGGGGCGGGCTAGAGCCGCACCAGCAGAAACTGGTGAAACGCATGCTGGCCAAGGGCTACACGCAGGACTTCGCGGATCGTATCGCCAAGCTGGTGGAAGGCTTAGGCAGCTACGGGTTTCCGGAAAGCCACGCCGCGAGCTTCGGGCTGCTGGCCTACGTGAGCTGCTGGATCAAGCGCCACCACCCGGACGCACTTCTTGCGGGCCTGCTGAACAGCCAGCCGATGGGCTTCTATGCGCCGGCGCAGCTCGCGCGCGATGTCAGAGAGCACGGCGTGGTGGTGCGGCCGGTGGACGTCACGGTGAGCGACTGGAAGAGCACGCTGGAGGAGCCGGTGCAGGGGGAGGCATCCCACCGGTGGGACGCCACCGATTTCAACGACACGTGAAGAAAAGGTTCGGGGAGGACTTGCTCGGCGCACGACGGTGATCCCTCTAGGATCCAAACGAGCGCAACTCAGACGCTTCCGGACTACTTCTTGCGTTCTCGGTTACTGGGCCTATCGAAATATTGTCGTTGAGTTAGGGAAGCCGTACCCGGTCGATTCGGGGTGGCGAGGACCGTTGTACTCCGCATAGCAATTCCCTTCGTAGTCGGCTTGAGAGCGCCGTCAAGACTCGGACGTGCGGCATTCCGGCCCCAATATGCGGCTGTTCATCTGCGCGCGTTTGGGCGAGCCACGTGCAAAGCCAAACATACGCCGGAAACGACGTCGGGACTTGATGAAGGTCAAGGTCGGGCCATGTCAAGACTTCGCGGCCGCCTACACAATTCCCGCGCGGGCGGCGGCAGTGGTCTCAGGCCCCAGCCAGCAAGCGCTAAGACGTCCGTCTGGCCGCTCGCGCGTTCATGGCGAATCCAAGAACGATGATGGTGGCGACCATAACTTGCGCGCCCAGAGCCTGCGCGGATGGGGACACGCCCAGGATGTCGATGCGCGGCGTATTGAGGGCGTGCGCGCCAATCCAACCTGCCTCTTGGAGTGCGGCCACCCCCTTGCCGGTCAACACCACCGCCAGCACAGCAACCAACATGGAGCTCCACGAGAAGAACTTGCCGATGGGAAGACGAGCACTGAATCTCAGGAGTGCGAATGCCACCGCAACCAACACCACCAGGCCGACCACCAAGCCGCCAAGCACGGCCCCGTGGTTTCCTTGCTCCCAGAGCGCGGCGTAGAAGAGGATGGTTTCAAACACTTCACGGTAAACCGCGATGAACGACAGGCCAAACATGAACCAGGCCGATTTCTTGTTGAGCGCGGCCGACAGCTTGTCGTGAATGTACTTCTGCCACATCCCGGCCATGCTCTTCTGATGCATCCACATGCCAACACTCAGAAGTACAAGGGCAGCGAACAAGGATGAAAGGCCTTCAGTGACTTCGCGATTGGCTCCGCTGATGCTGACCAGGTAAGTCGCAACTGCCCAGGTCACAACGCCTAGCGCCAAGGCGCCCACCCAGCCAGTGTGGACATACCGCAGCATGTCCTGCCGCTCCGCTTTGCGTAGAAAGGCGACCATGGCCACCACCACCAGCAAAGATTCCAGGCCCTCCCGAAGCAGAATAGTGAAGCTACCGACAAAGGCTGCTGTCGAATCCGCACTAGAGCCCAGGAGCGTGTCACCCTCTTTAAAGAGCCCGTTGATGTGTTCAGCTTGGGCCTGCAGCTCTGGCTGGGCCGCCTTGGCCGCTATCAAGGAGCGGTACTTGCCCATGGCCGTTTCGATGCGGGCAAGAAGGTCTCGGTCTCTTGCAGCGAGCGTCGGCTCGATTGGTTCAACGCCGTCCAGATAGGAGGACAGAGCGAGGTCCTTCGCCCGGCCAACATCTCCACTGCGCGCGGCTTCGAGGCTTTGGGCGAGTTTTTGGCGGGCCACCTCGAAGCTCAGTGCGCGGCTTTCGACTACGGCTTCTGGGTGAGCCTGGAGGTAGGCCATCGCCAGCCGTGCTGGCTTTTCGCCCACGGTCTTCGCCAAATCTGCCTCGGCCGTACGCGAGAGAACATCCAGACCGGTCAGTTGGGCCCGAACCTCAGGATTGTCGCGCCAGACCTTCTCGCCAGAGACAACATCCGATTTGTCATGGGCAAACTGTCCGAGGTAGAACGCCAGAGCCCAGCGGTCGGCTTCAGCAAGGGCCGCGAAGCTGGGCATAGCCGTACCTTCAATGCCCTGGCTCAACACCTGATAGAGTGCGAAAATGCTTCGTTCGCGGGCACGCTCCTTGTCCGTGAATGCGACAGGCCGCGGCTGGAGTCGGAGGCCAGCCGGTCCATCGCCGTTCCCCGTTGCTCCGTGGCATGCGGCGCACTGTGCTTGGTAGAGCGATGCGACCTCGCCCATCTTCGGCGGCGTGGCGGGCGCCGATGGAACTGGGTAAACCGCAAGCAGATGATTCGCCAGCGACTTGGCCAAGCCTGCGACCTCCTCTGGGCTCTTCTTCGCGTTGATGGCGCCAGAGAGCGCCTGCGCTTCACTTACGAGCGCTGCTCGCTCTGGGTGCGGCTCGAGTGCTGCCAGTTTTTCTTGGCTCGTCTTTGCAAACTCCTGCATCTCCCCGTACTCGGATTCGCTGACGACTGCACCGTCTTTGACCGCTCCCCCATAGTCCACAGCCAAGTAGTCGAGGAGCTGCCAGACGCGCCGGACGTCCGCTTCTGCAGCATGGGCGGTTGTTGCAATAAGGAAAGCTAGTGCGAATAGCCCGCCGAGCAGGGCGCGAAGGCGACAAAACATAGGAGCTGCGCAAATGAGAATGCGACCAATTCTAGTTTCGTCGGCGCGTCGCAGTGCCTGGGCAGCCCTAAGGAAGTTTCTTGACCCTCACCCTGCTTGAGGGTGTAGCCCCCTTTCCTCGTGTCTAAACGGGGAGGCTGGTTCCCGTCGCCGAGCGGAGGGACTCGAGAGCACCGCAGTCCCCAATGCATACGCCACCCGCGCAGGTGCTGCGGATGGCTTGGAGCTGCTTACGCAGAGCTGTCAACTGCACTATGCGCTGCTCCACCAGCCGGACGTGTGCATCGAGCAGGGCGTTGACCTCGTCGCATGGCTTGCCGGGCTCGTCCTGGAGGGACAACAGCACTCGAATCTCCTCGTGTGACATGTCGAGCGAGCGGCATCGAAGAATAAAGGCAAGCCTATCGGCGTGTTGGGCCCCGTACTCACGGTAGTTGCTCGCGGTGCGGGCCGGCGCCTGTAGCAATCCCTCGGCCTCGTAATACCGAATAGTAGGCACCGAACAACCAGTTGTCAGCGCGAGTTCACCAATCTTCATCCGGATCGACCTCCTGCCACTTGACTCTACACCTGCTGGAGGGTTTCAAATGCTGCCATGAGCACATGTCAAAGCAACAGCTGCGCAGGCGCGTGCGCGTCGCAGCTCTCGTCGGACACGCCACCCTCGAACGTGGCCGCACGCACGAGTACGTACTCCATCCCTAAGATGGACTGCCCTTCCGAGGAGAACCTCATCCGCATGGCCTTGAGCGGCGTGCCCGGTATCGGTGCGCTGAACTTCGACCTGGCTAACCGGCGACTAGAAGTGGCGCATGCTGGGGAGCCAGGTCCCATCACTGCCAAACTTGAGCCGCTGAATTTAGGGGCATCATTTCTCGGGAGTTCGTCCGCTCCCTCCGCCGGAGCGTCGAAAACACGCTTCTCGGTGCCCAAGATGGACTGTCCCTCGGAGGAGAACCTCATCCGAATGGCCTTTGCGGACGCTTCGGAAATCAACAGTCTCGGGTTTGACCTGAAAGCCCGAGAACTGACTGTTGTTCACACGGGCTCCAGCGAGCAGGTGTTGGCGCGCTTGGTCCCACTGAACCTAGGCGCACGCGTACTAGAAACTACGAAAGGGGCGCGGGTCGAGGCATTCACCCAGGATGTGGAAGGTGACGCAGCGGAAGCTCGGACCCTCAAGCTACTGCTGGGTATCAATGGCGCGATGTTCTTGCTCGAGCTGGTGGTGGGCTTAATTGCTCAATCGACAGGTCTTATCGCGGATTCGCTTGACATGTTCGCGGACGCCGCCGTGTACGGCCTTGCTCTCTATGCGGTCGGACGAACTGCCGCGCTCAAGGTCAAGGCTGCGCACGTCGCCGGTTGGCTTCAGGTCGTACTTGCGGTCCTTGCACTTTCCGAAGTTCTGCGGCGAACACTTTTCGGCAGTGAACCGCAATCAGCTCTCATGATGGGCATGGGCCTGATTGCCCTGGTCGCAAACGTTGCGTGCCTGGTGCTCATTGCAAAGAAGCGAGACCGCGGCGCTCACATGACTGCGAGCTACATCTTCTCGGCAAACGATGTCATTGCGAATGCCGGCGTGATTGCTGCTGGTGTTCTGGTCGCCTGGACCGGCTCGTCGTACCCAGACCTTGTGATTGGGACCATCATCGCCCTGGTGGTGCTGAACGGCGCCCGGCGCATCCTTAGACTTCGCTGAGTGCTGCGCTAATCGATGTGGAGTTCAGCGCAAGAACGGGCTGAATTCTGCAAAGATCTGTTTTGCCGCCGCGGCTTTCGAGTCGGCGAAGTTGGCGACCCCATCGCCTCCCTGCCGTGTTGCAGGGTCGTGCCGCCTTGGTTGAAGCGCTGCTGGGCCGCCGCGAAGCCGCTGTCGCCGGCGCCCGACCCACCAAACGAGATTTTTCAGGCAGCTTACAAACGGCCGCCGGAGGCCAGCCACCAATCGCCTTGACCCAGTGGCCCTGCGGTGTGCGGGCGGCCTGCTCAGCGAGCATCTCAAGGGCCCGGCGCAGCGTCGAACTCCGATCGCTCCGGTCGCGAAGTCCGGCAGCACCTTCTTCAACCGTCCAGCCGCCAGATGGGACGCACTCATCCCGGCAGGCAGCAAAGCAATGCCAAGCCCGGCGAGGGCCCCCGCCAGCTGCGCTGATGCTGTATTTACTTGAAACGGGCCGTCCACCTCGACCGGAGCCGCGGCGCCCCTCGGTCCAGCCAGGCGCCAGACCGTTTTGGGACCGCCGCGGGCGGGCGCGGTGATGCAGTCGTGCGCCGCGAGGTCGCGCGGGAGTGCCGGCTGGCCGCGCGCTGCCAGGTAGACAGGACTGGCCACCAAAGTCGCGCGGCTGGTTCCCAGCTTGCGCGCGATCAGCGACGGG
Source organism: Xenophilus aerolatus (assembly GCA_030418545.1). Classification (GTDB taxonomy): domain Bacteria; phylum Pseudomonadota; class Gammaproteobacteria; order Burkholderiales; family Burkholderiaceae_C; genus Xenophilus. The sequence continues at coordinate 102,336 of QAIB01000014.1, forward strand.
CCGTGGTCTGCCCCTCGCATGGCGACATCGATGCCCTCGCCAAGGAGGTCCACGCGCGCGTCGTTCAGCTCGAACTCCAGGCGCACCTTCGGATGCGCTTCGGTGAAACGCGCCACAGCGTCGGCCGGGAACCAGTTGAAAAAGTCAGCCAGCGCGCCAACGCGGACCCGGCCGGCCACCTCGTCGGCATCGCTGGCGATCTGGTCCGCGGCGCGCAGGAGTGCATCGACTTGGTCGGCAGACCGCGCGAAGAAGTTGCGTCCCGCATCCGTCAGCACCAGGCGCCGGGTGGTGCGCTGCATCGCGCGCCCAGGGCAGCTTCTAGCGTCTGCACACGCCGGCTTGCCGTGCTGGGAGGCATGCCCAGGCGGCGGCCCGCCTCGGCAAAGCTGCCTGCGCGCACCACGTTGACGAACAGTGCGATGTCGTTCAGGTCCATGAGGTGACTGCCATGCATCGAAGCCAGGCAGTGGAAATGCAGTGTTGATTACGAAGATTATTGAACGAGTGCATCTCACTGCACCACATTTATCTTTCATCGATGTATTTCTAAAGTTGGCTTCAACGGCGCAGGTTCGCGTCGTCACCCACCCAGGAGCCCACCATGACCACCGTTTCCATCATCATCGGCAGCACCCGCCAAGGCCGCTTCTCCGAAGCGCCCGCGCGCTGGATCAAGAACCATCTGGACCAACGCCCCGGCCTGACGACGCGCGTTCTGGACCTGCGCGACTACGACCTGCCGTTCTTCGACAGCGCCATGCTCCCGGGCATTCCGGGACGCCCGCCGTACGAGAACGAGGCCGTGCGCCGCTGGACCGAGCAGATCGGCGGTTCCGACGCCTTCATCGTCGCCACGCCCGAATACAACCACGGCGCCCCGGCCGTGCTCAAGAATGCCCTGGACTGGGTCTATCCCGAGTGGCAGCGCAAGCCGATCGGCTTCGTGAGCTGGGGCAGCGTGGGCGGTGCCCGGGCAGTGCAGCAACTGCGCGAGACCTCCATCGAACTGCAGATGGCGCCCATCCGCAACGCCGTGCACATCCCGGTGGGGGCGATCTTTGCGCACTTCCAGGGCAAGACCGACGAGATCGAGGCAGCGCTGAGGGCCCAGGACGACCAGGCTGGCAAGCTGATCGATGACCTGCTGTGGTGGGCGAATGCGCTCAAGACCGCACGCGACGCAAACGCCTGACCGGGGTAGACGCACATGCAAGCAATCGCGCAACGCCATGCGGTCACACCGCGCAAGATCGTCGCCCGCACCAAGGGTCGTCGCAACGGACCGGCCGTCCGCCTGATGAGTCCGTCGGACTTCGGCCAGCTCCTCAAGCCCTTCGTGTTCCTGGACTTCTTCGACAACCAGGGGCCGCCGTTCGTGGGCGCGCTGCATCCGCACTCGGGCATTGCCACGCTGTCCTACCTGATCGATGGCCGCATGGATCTGATCGATCCGGACGGCCACACCGTGGTGCTGCCCAGCGGCGGGGTGGAGTGGATGCAGGCCGGGCGCGGCATGTGGCATGGCGGAAGCGTGGGCGACAGCGACCACGGGCGGGTGCGCGGCTTCCAGCTCTGGGTGGCGTTGCCGCCCGCACTGGAACTCGGCCCTACGGTCGCTGCCTTCCAGTCGACCGAGCAGATCGTCAGCGCCGGGCCAGCACGCGTGCTGCTGGGTAGCTACGGGGGCGTCAGCAGCACGATCCCGGCACCCTCGCCGATGAACTTCCTGGCAGTGAAGCTTCAGGCGGGCGAGCGCTGGACGTACACACCGCCGCCAGGGCACACCGTGCTCTGGTCGTCACCAGTGGAAGGCAGTCTGCACGCGGATGGCCTGCGCCTGTATCCCGAAGAACTGGTGGCCTTCGAAGAATCGGAGGCGCCCATCGTGTTCGAGGCGCTGACGGACGCGCAATTCATCCTCGGCTCCGCCGTGCCGCATCCGCACGACCTGGCGCTGGGCTACTACTCGGTCCACACCTCGCCCCAGGCGCTGGCGGATGGCGAGGCACACATCCAGGCGGTTGGCCGGCGCCTGGTCGCACAGGGGCGCCTCAGCCCGCGTGCGCTCTGAGAGTGACAGGAAGGCCACCGCCATGCCCGAACGTCGAACCCTCGCGCCAGCGGCGCTCTCCCAGCTGTTCACCGACGCGCGATCGCACCACCACTGGACCGAGCGCGCGGTCTCCGACGAGCAGCTTCGGACCCTGTACGAGCTTGTGAAATGGGGGCCGACCAGCGGCAACCTGCAGCCGGCACGCATCGTCTTCGTGCGCTCCGAGGACGGCAGGCGCAAGCTCTACCCGGCCCTGGAAGGCATGGGCAGCAACCCCGAGCAGGTGAAAGCGGCGCCGGTGACGGCCATCATCGCGCAGGATGCGCGCTTCTTCGACGAGGCGCCGCGGCTGTTTCCGCGCACTAACTTCAAGCCGATGTTCGAGGCGGATGCGGCCTTTGCCGAGTCCATCGCGTTTCGCAGCAGCTCGCTCACCGGCGCCTACCTCATGCTGGCGGCGCGCGGCCTGGGCCTGGACGTGTGCCCCATGTCGGGCTTCCACAACGAGATTCTGGATACCGCTTTCTTCGAGGGCACCTCGTGGAAGGCGAACTTCATCTGCACCATCGGCCACGGCGACGACGCCAGGCTCTACCCACGCGACCCGCGCCTGAGCTTCGACGAAGCCTGCCGGCTGGCGTGATCGAAGGATAGACCATTCACATGACCAGTATCGGCATCATCGGCGCCGGGCAGATCGGCGCCGCCATCGCCCGGCAACTCGCCCGCCACGGCATCGAAGCCACCATCTCCAACAGCCGCGGGCCGCATAGCCTGGGCGAGCTTGTCACGCAGCTCGGCCCATCGATCACGGCGGGTACCCGCGAAGACGCGGCCGCAAAAGACATCGTGTTCGTCGCAGTCCCCTGGACGCGGCTGACCGAGGCGCTCTCGGGCCTACCGGATTTCGGTGGGCGCATCGTGGTGGACACGAACAACCCCTTGCAGAAGCAGCCACTGCCGCCCATCGACATCTGCGGACGCGCGTCGACAGCGGTGGTGGCCGAGATGGCCCCTGGCGCGCGCGTGGTCAAGGCCTTCAACCACCACGCGTTCTGGAACCTTGCCGCCGAGCCTGCGAAGGAGGGCGGCCAGCGCATCCTGTTCTACGCGAGCGACGATGCCTGGGCCAAGGCGCAGATCGCAGCGCTGATCGAACGCCTGGGATTCTTCGGTGTGGACACGGGCAATATCGAGACCGGCAGCCGGCTGTTCCAGCCACCCGGCGGGCCGTTGGCCGGGCACAACCTCGTGAAGATGGAGTTGGGCGCATGACGGAGCTTCTTGCGCCCGCGACGCTCGGCGGCCTGCGCCTGCAGAACCGGGTCGTGATGGCACCGATGACCCGGGCGCGCGCCAACGCCGACGGCACGCCGGGGCCGCTGACAGCGCAGTACTACGGGCAGCGGGCGAGCGTCGGCCTGGTCATCACCGAGGGCACCCAACCGTCCGATGACGGGCAGGGCTACCCGGCGACCCCGGGCATCTACACCGACGACCATGTCGCGGGCTGGCGGGAGGTCACCGACGCCATCCACGCGGGCGGGGCCAAGGTCTTCTTCCAGCTCATGCACGCGGGGCGAATGTCCCACCCGGACAACACGCCGCATCACCGTCAGGGCGTGGCGCCGTCGGCCATTGCGCCCGGCGAGCAGATCTTCACGTTGGCCGGCATGCAGGACATCCCTGTGCCCCGCGCGCTGGCCACCGAAGAGATCCCCGCCGTGATCGACGAGTACCGTCATGCCGCACGCCGAGTGGTTGAGGCCGGCGGCGACGGCGTGGAGATTCACGGCGTGGCCTACCTCGTTCACCAGTTCCTCGCCCTGAGCGCCAACCGGCGCACGGACCGCTATGGTGGGAGCCTGCAGAACCGTGCGCGCTTTGCCATCGAAGTGGCGCAGGCCGTGATCGCCGAAATCGGGGCCGACCGCACGGGCATCCGGATCTCGCCCGGCTTTGCTGGCATGGGGCTGGACCACGGGCATGAAGGGCCTGATCTCTACCAGTACCTCGTGGGCCAACTCGACCGTCTCGGACTCGCGTACCTGCACATCGTGCACTACGGCGGTGAACCCTTGCTTCACGACCTGCGCAAGCTATGGCGCCGGACACTGATCCTGAACCGGCCCGAACGACCGCGCGAGGATTTCGGAAGGGATGTGGCCAGCGGGCTGGCCGACCTGGAGTCGTATGGCCAGATGACGCTGGCCAACCCCGACTTCATTGAGCGCCTCCGGTCCAACGCCGAGTTCAACCAAGCCGACCGGGCGACCTACTTCGGCAGCAGTCCAGAGGGATATGCGGTGGGATACACCGACTACCCCTGCCTCGACGACTGATGCTAAGGACGCTTCAGAGTCTGCTTTGAGTTCAACCGGGCGTTGGCCTCTAAAGTCCAAAAGGCAGCAACGGGCCCAAAGCGGAAGTCAGACTTTTGCTGAGATACCCGATAGCAGCCATTCGCGGTCATACAGCGGGCCGTCGTTCGAACGTACCTGCGCAACGGCGGCAAGCTGGAAGTGGCCCAGCAAATGGCGAACTACGAGGGTGCGCGCACCACGGGCCTCTACGATCGGCGGCAGGACTAGGTGTCGCTCGATGAGGTCGAGCGAATTCTGATTTGATCCCCTAAAGCAAGGGCGAACCTAGCTGGGAGGAGCAGTAGGAACACCGATGGCAACGTCCATCTCAGTCCCCCAGCTTGCTCCTGCGCAAACGCAGCGAGTTTGCGATCACGCTCACCGATGACAGCGCCATCGCCGCCGCTGCGACGACCGGAGAAAGCAGGATGCCGAAGAAGGGATACAGGACGCCGGCGGCCAGAGGGATGCCCAGCGTGTTGTAGCCAAACGCAAACCACAGGTTCAGCCGGATGTTGCCCATGGTAGCCTGGGAGAGCTGACGGGCCTTCACGATGCCCATCAAGTCGCCATGCAAAAGGGTGACGCCGGAGCTTTCCATGGCGACATCGGTACCCGTCCCCATGGCGATGCCCACGTCTGCAGCGGCCAGGGCCGGCGCATCGTTCACGCCGTCGCCAGCCATCGCAACAATGCGCCCCTCGCTCTTGAGACGCTGTACGACGGAGGCCTTGTCCTCGGGGAGCACCTCTGCGACCACCTCATCGATGCCCAGCTCCCGGCCGACCGCCTGGGCGGTCGTGTTGCCATCGCCGGTCAGCATCACCACCCGTATGCGGTTTTTGCGCAAGGTGGCGATCGCCTGCGCGGTGCTGGCTTTGATCGGGTCGGCGATCCCCACGAATCCCGCAAGGCGCCCGTCAATGCTTACAAAGATGACCGTGGCAGCCTTCAGGCGCATCGCTTCGGCCTCTTGGTCTGCAGCGCCAACATCAACGCCGTGCTCGGCGAGAAATTTCGCGCTGCCACAGACCACCTGCGCGCCGTTGACTACCCCAACCACGCCCTTCCCCACGGGGGAGTCGAAATCGGTCACGGGAAGCAGCGGCAGCTTGAGCTCGAGCGCGTCCGCCACGATGGCCGTGGCGAGCGGATGCTCGCTGGATCGCTCCACGCTCGCGAGCTTTTGAAGCACCTCCTCCGCTTCAAATCCTTCCGCCGGCTGCACCTTGACCACCTTGGGCCGCCCCTCCGTCAAAGTGCCTGTCTTGTCGACCACGAGGGTGTCGACCTTCTCCATGCGCTCCAGCGCCTCGGCGTCGCGAATAAGGACGCCACTCTGGGCACCACGTCCGACGCCCACCATGATGGACATCGGTGTTGCCAGGCCCAGCGCGCATGGACAGGCAATGATGAGCACCGCAACTGCGGCGATCAACGCATAGGAGAACGCCGGGCTCGGCCCCCATACCAACCACGCAACGAAGGTCAGAAGAGCGACGGCAATCACTACCGGGACAAACCAGCCTGCGACCTGGTCGGCCATGCGCTGGATGGGTGCGCGGCTACGTTGTGCAGACGCCACCATGTGGACGATCTGGGAAAGCAGCGTGTCCGCGCCCACCTTCTCCGCGCGCATGACGAAGCCTCCCGTCTGGTTGAGGGTGCCTGCAGTGACCTTGGAGCCCACGAGCTTGGCGGCAGGGATGGGCTCGCCCGTCACCATGGATTCGTCCACGTTCCCTTTGCCCTCAGTCAGTTCGCCGTCGACGGGGACTTTTTCGCCAGGGCGCACGCGCAGCAGATCTCCGACTTGGATAGCCTCGACTTCGACGTTCTCATCGGCGCCGCCCGACCCGACCTTCACGGCCGACTTTGGGGCCAGCCCGAGGAGCGCCTTGATGGCACCGGATGTCTTCTCCCTGGCACGCAATTCGAGCACTTGCCCCAGCAGGACCAGGACGGTGATTACCGCAGCGGCTTCGAAGTAGACCGCCACAGATCCGTCCATTCCGCGGAACTCTTCCGGGAAGATGGACGGTGCAACAGTGCCGACGATGCTGTAGAGCCAGGCGATACCGGTCCCGAGCGCGATGAGCGAGAACATGTTGAGGCTGCGGTTCTTGATCGAATCCGCCGCCCGTACAAAAAACGGCCAGCCGCTCCAGAGGGCCACCGGCGTTGCAAGGATCAATTGCACCCAGTTGGAGGCCTGAGGAGCGATGAACGCGTGGAGGTTGACCAGGTGCCCGCCCATCTCCAGGATGAACACTGGAAGAGTCAGCGCCAGGCCGAACCAGAAACGCCTGGTCATGTCACGAAGCTCGGGGCTTTCACCGCCCTCGGCGGTCATCACCACGGGTTCGAGCGCCATCCCGCAAATCGGGCAGGCGCCGGGCCCGACCTGCCGAATCTGGGGATGCATGGGGCAGGTGTACTCCGCGCCAGCGGGAACCAGCCGACCTGAAGCCACATGCTTGTGAGCATTCGAGTGGCCGCCTTCCCCATGAACGTGACCTTCATGGCCCCCATGGCCCCCATGGGCCGCAGGCGCATGCGGCCCTCCGTGCCCTTGATTGAGCATGCCGTCCATGCCCTTGGTTTCTATGGAGCGCTGGTGATCGTGTTGCGAGCGCGGCTGCGTCATGGAAAGCCCTTCAAGCAAACAAGATAGACGTTCTCACGATGAGAAGGTAAAGCTCAAGCGGGCTGAACACCCTCGGCTTGCATTCGCCGAAAGGTGCCCTGCGCTGCCGACCTACTTCTTCATCGGAGCACTGCCATGGTGCTTTTCCAGGAACCTGTCGAGCTGTGCGATCTCCTTTTTTTGCGCAACGATGATCGCGTTGGCCATCTTTCGCATCTGGGGATTTTTGCCGTCCCGAAGCTCCGCCTGCGCCATGTCGATGGCACCTTGGTGATGAATGCGCATCATCATGGCGAAGTCGACGTCCGCATCCCCACTCATTGGCATCGAGGACATCTTCTCGTTCATGTCCTTCATCATCGTCTTCATGTCCATGCTGCCCATCGATGACGGGGCGGACGACTGACCAGCTGCGCGGTGAGCATGCGGAGGTGCCGATGGTTGCGCGAAGGCTGCCGGCTGGAACAGGGCAGCGCCCAGGGCGAAAGCCATGCCAGAGAACTTCAAGGTGGATGTCTTCATGATGTTTTCCTTTGAATTTGACGCGGGTTGGGGCTTGGGCGGGGATGCTCAGTCGGCCATGGCGAGGCAGGCTTCGGCGCAGCGGTAGCACGCCTGGGCGCAGTCCCTGCAGTGCTGAGCGTCATGGCCTGAGCATTCGTCGCCGCAGGACTTGCAAACCTCGGCGCACAGGCGGCAAATCGCTCCTGCGTGAGCGCTATCTCGTGCCATTGCAGCCGCGGCCAGTTGGCAAAGCCCCGCGCAGTCCATATCCAAGGCAATGCACTTGGCCATCATCTTCACGTCTTCCTCCGCCAGGCAAGACGCCGCGCAGTGGTTGCAGGCCACGGCGCAGGCGTTGCACGCCTCGATGCAGTCGGTGTACTTCTCGTGTGACATCAGCAGTCTCCTAGGCTAAAGGCCGGCTAGCCGGCGGAATTGGACGGGGTTGCCGTCCTCAAAAAATGCTCTGACACATGGTCAGCGCGATGCTTCAAGCCGCATGACGGTGAACTTGCCGTCCACCTTGTCAGCAATGAACTGCACCTTGTCGCCGACCTGTACCTTCTCCAGCATTGCCGGCTCCTGGACCTGGAACACCATCGTCATGCTTGGCATGTCGAGGTTCTTGAGGGGGCCGTGCTTGATGGTTAGCTTCTGGTTGTCCTTGTCGATCTTTCGGATCTCTCCCTCGGCAAGCTCCGTGCCTGCGCTCGCAGAGGCAGAGGCAGGTGCAGTCGCGCTGGAGGCGGGCTGTGCCTGAGCGAAGGAGGAAGCAGTAAGGAAGGCAGCGGTCGCGATCAGGGCTGCCAAAGTGTTCTTGAACGGGTTCATCTATAGCTCCAAAAGATGGTGTGTACGGTGTTGTCGAGCGGTCGCGACGGGCGCGCCACCCGGTAGCGGTCTTACTTGCTCGCGCCCTTGGCATTGCCAGCCGCGACCTTGACGGCTCCCTTCATGCCGGCGTCGTAATGGCCCGGCTGCAGGCAGCCGAAGTCCACTTTCCCGGCCTTGGTGAACTGCCAGACGATCTCGCCGCTCTTGCCCGGGCCCAGCGTCACCATGTTGGGATCGTCGTGCTCCATCTCCGGGTTCTTCTTCATGAGCTCGTAGTGCTCCTTAAGCTCTTTCTCCGTGCCTAGGACCATCTCGTGCTTGATCTTTCCGGAGTTGGTGATGCGAAAGCGAACTGTCTCGTTTCGCTTGACCTCGATGCTGGCCGGGGTGAACCGCATCGCATCCGTCATGTCGACGTCGATCGTGCGCGTTACCTTTGCTGCCACGCCTGGCTTGCCAATGGCTTCGTTCGCGTGGCCGTGCCCGCCTGCGTGAGAGCCGGACGCCATCGCGGCAAACGCAGAGAAAGCCGTCAGCGCAGCGATGGCCGTGGAACGAATGATAAAAGTCTTCATGGTTGTCCTCTGTTGAAAAACTGGTTGGATCAAAGGGTTAGGTCAGTGGCCAGCATGCCCGCCGGCGGGCTTGCGCACCTGAACTTCGATGTTCTTGGCAGGCATGTTCTGCGCCGGCATGGCGGCGGCACCGGCACCCCGAGCGCGCGGCGGCTCGGCTGCCGCGCCGTCGAACTCGTAAGCCACGGCACCCGGGGGATGCTTGAACCATCCCGGGTTGGAATAGTCCCCCCGCTTCTGCTCCTTGCGCACCTTCACGACGCTGAACATGCCGCCCATCTCGACGGAGCCGAACGGACCTTCGCCGGACATCATCCGGGCGGTGTTGTCCGGCAGCGGCATCTCCATCTCGCCCATGTCGGCCATGCCGCGCTCGCCCATGACCATGTAGTCGGGCACGAGCTGGGTGATCTGCTTGACCACGTCCTTGTGGTCGACGCCGATCATGGTGGGCACGTCGTGGCCCATGGCATTCATGGTGTGGTGGCTCTTGTGGCAGTGGAAGGCCCAGTCGCCTTCCTCGTCAGCCAGAAATTCCACCTGGCGCATCTGGCCGACCGCCACATCCGTGGTCACTTCATGCCACCGAGTGCTCTTTGGAGTGGGTCCGCCGTCGGTCCCGGTGACCAAAAACTCGTGCCCATGCAGGTGGATGGGGTGGTTGGTCATCGTGAGATTGCCAAAGCGGATCCGAACCTTGTCGTTCAACCGGACGTTGAGCGAGTCGATGCCCGGGAAAACTCGGCTGTTCCACGACCACAGGTTGAAGTCCAGCATGGTCATGATCTTGGGCGTCGCGCTGCCGGGCTCGATGTCGTAGGCGTTGAGCAGGAACACGAAGTCCCGATCGACCTCCTCGATGAGCGGGTGCTTGCCCTTCGGGTGGGTAACCCAAAAGCCCATCATGCCCATCGCCATCTGGGTCATTTCGTCGGCATGCGGGTGGTACATGAACGTGCCCGGGCGGCGGGCGACGAACTCGTAGACGAAGGTCTTGCCGGGCTTGATCGAGGGCTGCGTCAGCCCCGAAACGCCATCCATGCCGTTGGGCAGGCGCTGGCCGTGCCAGTGGATGCTGGTGTGCTCGGGCAGCTTGTTGGTGACGAAGATGCGCACCCGATCGCCTTCCACCACCTCGATGGTCGGGCCGGGCGACTGGCCGTTGTAGCCCCATAGATGCGCCTTGAAGCCAGGCGCCATCTCGCGCACCACCGGCTCGGCGACCAGGTGGAATTCCTTGACGCCGGCGTTCATGCGCCAGGGCAAGGTCCAGCCGTTGAGGGTGACGACGGGGTTGTAGGGCCGGCCGGTGGAAGGCATAAGCGGGGGCATCGTGTCGGCCTTGGTGTGAAGCACCGGCTCCGGCAGGGCGGCCATGGCTACCTTGCTCACGGTGGCGGCCGCAATGGCGCCGGTGATGGCGCCCGCACCGCTTAGAAAGTTGCGTCTGTTGGTCATGTGTTTTTTCCGAGGCTCAATGGCCTGCGTCGGCAGCTGGCTGCGAGCCCGCGCTGGCGACAGGAGAGGTGGTGGCGAGGGGACGGCCCATCAGGGTGGACACCAAGGCGGCGTCGGCCAGCCAGAACTGCTGCTGAGCGTTGATCGCGTTGGTCACGCCTGCGACCTGGTCGCGCGCTTCAGCCAGCAGCTCGAACACGCCGATCAGCATCCCGTTGTAGCGAAGCACGTTCTCGTCGGCCATCGCCTGGCGCAGAGGAACGATCTCGTCTCGGTAGTGCCGGGCGATGTCGTAGGCGGTCCGGTAAGCCGAGTAGCCTTCGCGCAGCTGCGATGTCGCGCCCCGCACGGCGGCGTCGTAGCGGTTGGCCGCAGCCAGCGACTGGGCGTTGAGCGCCTCGCGCTGCGAAGTGCCCCAATCGAAGAGCGGCAAGCGGATGTCCAGCTCGAAGCCGCGCCCTGTGCTGCGCGTGCCCTCGGCCCGGTCGAAGACGGTGTCGCGGCGAACCCCAGCCTCGACATCGATGAACGTGGATACGAGGTTGATGCCTTGCGATTTCCCGGCCAGATCCAGCTGGGCGCGTGCCTGCTGGACGTCCAGGCGCTGCGAGACAGCCGCCTGGGCGATCGCCTGGGCGTCGCGCGGGGTCTTCGGCAGATCGGGAAGGCGCTCGGGCAGCTTGAGCTTGCCGGCCTGGGCGTCGTCCAGGCCAAGGGCGCGGACAAGCTCTTCGCGTGAGGCGACAACGGCATGGCGGGCAGAAGCCAGCTGGGTTGTCGCATCCGCATAGAACACCTGCTGGCGGGCGCGCTGCAGCTTGCTGAAGTTGCCCACCAGCTGCATCCGGCGTGCGAGTTCGGCGCTCGCCTCGGCGGACTGCTTAACCTGCTCTGCGTATTGAACCGATTGCTGGGCCGCAACAGCACGCACCCAGGCCTGGCGAACCTGGGTCACCTGGTCGACCACGGTGCCGGTGAGCTGGACCTGGGCCTGGGCGGCTTGGCTGCGCGCCATCGAGACCCGCTTGGGAAGGAGCAGCACGTCGACCAGACCGAAAGACAGCAGCCGCCCGATCTCGACCTCGTCGCCGAGGCGCAGACGCTCGAAACTGAAAATCGGGTTCGGGATGCTGCCAACCTGGTTGGCTACAGAGATTTCCGACCAGCTCTGGGCAATCAGGGCTTGAAGCGCCGGGCTATTGGCCAGGGCTAGGCGGACGGCGCCATCCTGGGACAACGGCTTGCTGAGCAGTTCTTCGGACACGGCCGCACGTGCATCGCGCTGATCCTTGGTCCTGCTGAGCTCGAGTTTTCCGCCGGTGAATTCGGCGGCGGCGGTGTTGGTCTCCTTGACCGCGTCGTCAATTCCCAGCGAAGCGCAGCCCGTCAGGACGGCCGCCGCTGCTGCCACAAAGGACATGCGAAGCGACGCGCTCATGGTTTTTTCTCCGACGCAGCTGGCATCGTGTGCGTTGCGCCATGCGCGGGGACGGACCTGTCGTCCTGGCCGTCGCCGCTGGCCTCCTTGGCATAGGCGCGCCAGCCACCGCGCTGGTCGACGGTCGCATTGGCGGCTGCCCAGGGCACGGGCTTCTCGTCAGCAAACGCTTTATAGCCCTCCATGGCCGAGTGGTAGGGAGGTGCCGGTTGGTTCGGCACAGGCGTCGACGCAGGCGCGGGCGCGGTTTGCGCGCCAGCTGTTAATGCCACGAAGGCGGTCAAGCTTGCCAGCCGATGGACTGGCGATAAAGTGAACATGGGATCCTCACGATGTTCATGAACGAAGTGCCTCCGCGTGGCCCTTTCGGGCGAGCGAAGACAAAAGCGAAACATGCGCGTCCACACGCCGACAGCCAAGCTGTCGTGCGTCAGGCGCGATTACGCACGAGGAGGTTTGTGAGGAACGCTGGGCGAGACGGACGCCAGCGGGTAGAGGGGCTCTACAAGATCGGCCTGAGGCAGGCCAGGTGCATCGAGCAGAGCAATCGAAGGCGTGAGGCCGACGGCATGACAAGGCGCGCAGTTCCCACATTTGTGGTCGGCATCATGGTGGTCACCTGCCCCAACGTCGGCGTTCGACACAGAGTGACCATCGTGATGATGGTCGTCAGCCACAGCGGCGTGACTGTGGCCCACGTCGGCAGTCGTTGCACTGACCTCCGCTGCTCCACTCGGGGCCGGCCCGCAGATCACCATGGCTGCCGCCGCGTATGCCTGAAAGGGCACCGCAAGCATCATGAGCCACAGCAGGATCGCGCGAAAGCTGACCATGGCTGAAATTGTAAAGGGGCAGGCTTGCCGATTGGTAGCCGCTGAGCCTGAAGTCACTACAAACTGCACGCGACGCTGGCTCCGTTCCACTTCCCGGATGGCGAAAAAAAGGCTGGCACCCGTGCCAGCCTTTTGGTGAACCAGCCTAGCTGGCTCGCCTGCTGCTTACTCGCAGCAAGGCATCGTCACCTCGTCGCAGCAGTCGTCGCCATCGCAGCAGGGCGCTGCGGCGACGGCTGCGCCTGAGGCGAGCACGAAGGCAAAAATGGCAAGTAGCTTTTTCATATTGATCCTTGATTGAATTGACGAAGAAGAGGAGTCAGACGAGTTGCCATGGAGGCCGCCAGATGTCCTCGATCCTTCTGGGCAGGACCATCAAAGAAGGTGCAGGCGCGACATGGTCGAGCGCCGAGAACAGGTGCTTGCGCGGCGTTGCAGGCAAGGCTAGAGGCGGACAAGCAGCGCAGCTGGTGGCAACGCAGTAAACGTCGACGCACATCTCTTCACAGCAGTCGAGCGGGCGCGGGCTTGCCGCGTTCGCTGTATGAACAGCGAATAGCAGAGCAAGGACGACGCCAAGAAGGACACGCATAGGGGCAGGATAGCAGGGCCCTGCGACATCTGAACTCTGCAGGTTACAAACTGGCAATCGGAAGCCGACATAGCGCTAGGTCCGCTAATGGCCGAGGCTGTGTGGAAACGTCGGCGATGCATCCAGTATGCCGAAGCATCGCGGCTGCAGAGCTCTGACGGCGTGTCAAGCGTTCCGACGGTCTTGTTTCGTGTGTGTGAGGGTTTTGCAGGCATT
>QAIB01000015.1 GCA_030418545.1 Xenophilus aerolatus
GCGACGCCGACGACGCGGACCGGCTTGTTGATCGGAGATAGTGTTCACGAGTCCACCAAGAATTGAGGTGGACACGAGACTCCTATGCCCCGGGCAGGCTTTCAAGATGGGTGGACTGGACGCTCACTGCGTAGCGGCTGCTGTCGACTTGTTCAACCAGCGCATCGGCGAGTCGCTGGACGCTTTTTGAACGCACCTGGCCGATCTGTTGGTCGACAAGGACTACCAGCAGCTTGGCCGCGGTGGCAAGCATCTTTTGCTGCATGGTCGGGCTCTGATCGTCGCCGCCTTTGTCAAGTCCTGCAGCCGGGTTTGCGACTCCCGAATCGCTGCCTAAAGGGCTTGATGTGATGGATGCCTCGAAGGCCTCAGTCGATGCGGTCAGGCTCCCATATTTCTCTTTGATTAGTTGCAAGCCGACCCAGGCGTCGACGTACTGGTCGCGCATGCTGTCTTCAAGATCGTTGTTGGGATGTTCGACTACGAGAACATTGCCGTCGACGCTAAACGCTGGCGCCATCCATGCGCAGAGGTCAGTGATGCGCTCTGCAAGTTCTTCGTTGATTTGGGCTGTCGGCAGCTTGCTGCTGGGTGGGATGCCGAGACTGATCTGCGCCACTTCGTAAAGTCGGAGGACGCGGCGGCCCATGAAGTACTTCCATCGCTTGTCTTGTGCGGCTTTAAGTCGCGCAGGCAATTCTGCAGTTGGAGTGGCCGCGGCGAGGACAGGCTGCACGCGGCCAATCGTGGGGGACGCTTGGATCGGAGATGTTTTGTTCATGGTCGGTCATTTAGTCGCCAGCCAATCGCTGGCCTAGAGACTCTCCGACAGGCCAGGTTCCTGAACAACCGAAGTCGCCATGAATTCACTTGCAGGGCAACGCGTCTCACATCCTTGCGTACGGAATGCAGGGGTCGCATTGAAGTGTGCAAGCGCACACTTATATAAAATTAGGCACGTGCGACAGCGTCCAACCAAACGCGCGTCGTGTGGGTCGACCGGCGTGGGATAGCTCTCAGCTGTCGGACCAGGCAGCGTCACAGCGAAGTGCCAGGTATTCCGCCTTACTCGCTCGAACCATGCGTAGCGCTGGTGGCGGTTGTGTTCCGTTCAAATTTCCAACTGGCCGAGTGCCACGGCGACAGATGCGGACTGCAGGCGGCAGTCAGAGGCCGCGCGAGTCGGTGCCTGTCTTGGCCAAGGCTAAATCTAAGCTGGCGGCAATAGCTCGCTATCAAAGCTAGGCGATGCTTGGCTCGCCGCTGGAGTCAGGATGGTCGTGCATAGCTTGCCGCTGGTAATGCACACCCGCAATACTGTCCGGTTCGTTCATCCAGAATGTCCTCAGAATTCGTCGTCGATGTACCGTGCCCAATCCACCATCAGCTGCCGCCGCTTGGCAGCCATGTCGCTGCGGGCATACGCGCGCACAGTCTGGTCGCCCACGGAATGGGCAAGCGCCATCTCGAGCATCTCGTGTGGGTAGTCCGTTTCTTCCTGGCCCCAGGTTCTGAAGCTCGAACGGAAGCCGTGCATAGTGAACGGCAATTTCAGCCGCCTCAACAGCTGTGTGAAAGTCATATCGCTGTGCTCCTTGCCTCGAGGCGTAGGAAACACCAGTCCCAGAGGATTGTGTTCGCCGGTCCAGCAGTGTTGGACCTGCAGCGCTTTGGCATCCCTTAGGATCTGCTGAGCTCGTTCGCTGAGCGGCACCCGATGTTCCCGCCCGGCTTTCATCCGCTCCTCTGGCACCGTCCACGTGGTCAGCGCGTCGTCGAGTTCTGACCAGGTCGCCCCGCGCACCTCTCCCGAGCGCGCCGCCGTCAGCACAGTGAATTTGAACGCCAACTTCACCATCGGCGTAGCCGTGCTGGCATCGATCGTCCGGAGCAGCACACCTACTTCCGCATGCGGGCAGGATGGATGGTGTTCCACCTTGCGCGCCCGGTCGTTTTTGCCAAGTGCCAGCTTCACCTGCGCCCAAAATTCGGCATCCTTGCCAGGGCAGTAGTCCTTGGCCGCCGCGTAGTTCAGCACCTTACGGATGCGCTGCAGCACACGGCTGGCCGTTTCTGCTTTGGACTTCCAGATCGGGCTTAGCGCCTGCACGACTGCTGCCTTGTCGAACTCCGCTAGCGGTAGATCGCCGTATTTCGGGAACACGTAGCTCTGGAGGGTGTTGATCCACTGCGCTGCGTGCTTGGCATTGCGCCACTCATTGTCCTGAGACTTATGAAATTCCCTGGCGCATTCCTCGAACGTACGTGCCTGGACCGCTGCCGCCTTCGTTTCGGCCAAGCGCTCTATGCGTTGCTGACGTCGGTGCTCGATGGGGTCGATGCCATCTGCCAGAAGGAGCCGCACCTTCTTGGCACGCTCCCGCGCGTCCGCCACGCCAAAGTCCTCGAGGGACCCCAGCCCCATTTCGCGCTTGCGCCCGTCGACCGAGTAACGCAGCACCCAAGACTTACTGCCCCCGGCCGCCACCTGTAAGTACAGGCCCCGCCCGTCGAGGTAGTAGTTAGGCGCCATGTTTTTGGCACGCGCCTTGGCGTCATTGAGCAAGTTGTGGCGGGTCACAGTTCGATGCAGCAGTGGCTGTGACGCCGCATTTTACCCCACCTTTTGCCCACCATTTATTTTGTGCTGCGTTGGCGTTGGTTGCACCGTGCTGCACCGGTGTCTGGCGCTAAGTGGTTGATGGAACACAACTTTTTGACGTGGATGATTGCTGTTGGGCGTTGTTGCAGTTAGGATGATGCGGCCACACTCTCCGCCACTTCAGCGTTCGCGCAGTGCCGACTCACAGCTTCGGTCCGGCGAAAGGAAGTCAGCCCGCTCCAAGACCTCGAGGGCATTGATCGCTTTCCGCCGCCTCAAGGTCGGGATGATCCACCGCCCGGAAAACGGGTTCATGAGCTCTGTGTAACGCGGCCTTTGGCGAATCCTACGCGCAAGGCCGGCTGGCATCTGCGCCCGAAGTGATCAACGGTCTGTCGGCGCAATGCCTGGAGATCGCCGCAGGCATCTGGGCACCCTTGACCCCATTTCTCTAGGCTGCCGCGGGAAAAGCGCTGCTCGAAACAGGACATACGCGATCGCCTTTGCGTGCCTGAAGCATCTCGACCCGGATGCGCAGCCGCCGGAGTTGATGCGGCGCAAAGGCGGTGTGCGGGACGCGCTTAGAGTGAATGGCCGCCACCCATGCGCTGGCGTCGCGTAGCTCCACGGCTGTCAACCCAAGCACGAGAGGAAAGCCCATGAAGTCCGGTACCCAGATCCGAGATGATGTCCTCGCCGAGTTGCGGTGGGATCCGGCCGTCAACGAGACCGATGTCGGCGTCATCGTGAAGGCCGGAAACGTGACCCTGACAGGCCACCTGTCCAGCTTCGCGGAAGAGTATGCCGCCGAGCTTACGGTGCAGCGCGTGGTCGGGGTGAGGCGCGCAGCCGAGGGCGCCGTACGCAACCTCCTGGGCGTCACCGGCGTCACCAACCTCATCACCCTGAAGCCGCGCGTCAAGGCCGACGCCATCGAGGGAAGGATTCGCGAGGCGCTGGAGCGCCGGGCGGACCGGGAGGCGAGAAGGATCGAGGTGGGCGTGGCCGGAACTGCAGTGACCCTCCGCGGCAAGGTGCACACGCTGGCCGAGCGCCAAGCCGCGCAGGGCGCTGCCTGGTCGGCACCGGGGGTGACCCGCGTCGTCAACGACATCCTGGTCGAGGCCTGATTCACGAGCATCGGCGGTCCATGGTCGTCGCGATGCCGCCGTCCTTCGAGCCATGGCGCGCATTCCTGGCGGCGGCCGAGGTGGCGACGGCCACGCGAGCCAGCGCGGCGGTGCTCGCTGCCTGCCGGGCGCAGCGCCTTGCGGCGTTGCTCGCAGCGGCCCGCGCAAACTCTCCGCGCTACCGGCATGTCCTGGCCGGCTGCAATCCCGCGACGCAGAAGCTCCAGGACCTGCCCATCGCGCGCAAGGCCGAACTCATGCGCGACTTCGACGGCTGGCTGGCCGACCCGGCCATCTCGCTGTCGATGCTGCGCCGCTTCGTTGCCGATAGCGCAAACATCGGGAAGGACTTCCTCGGCCGCTACACGGTGTGGGAGAGCTCGGGCAGCACCGGCGAACCCGCAGTCTTCGTGCAGGACGCGCAGGCCATGGCGGTGTACGACGCGTTGGAGGCGCTGCGCCGCCCACAGCTGCGACCGCTCGAGCGACTTCTGGACCCGTGGAGCCTGACGGAACGCATGGCATTCGTGGGCGCGATCGACGGGCACTTCGCGAGTACCGTCTCGGTCGAGCGCCTGCGGCGCCTTCAACCGGGGCTTGCGACGCGCCTGGTCGGCATGTCGTTCCTGCAGCCGCTCCCGAGGCTCTGCGCAGAACTTGATGCATTCCAGCCCACGGTGATTGCGACCTACCCCAGTGCAGCCGTGCTGCTCGCGCAGGAGAGGCGTGCAGGCCGGTTGAAGGCCTTCCCGCGCGAGATCTGGACCGGGGGCGAGAACCTGTCGATGGCGAGCCGGAACTTCGTGCGCGAGGCCTTCGGTTGCCCGTTGGCCAACAGCTACGGCGCGTCCGAATTCCTGTCGCTGGCTTTCGAATGCACCGAGGGCGCCATGCATCTCAACAGCGACTGGGCGATCCTGGAGCCGGTCGACGCGCAGGGAAGGGCTGTGCCACCGGGGCGGGCGGGTGCAACGACGCTGCTCACCAACCTGGCCAACCACGTGCAGCCACTGATTCGCTACGACCTGGGAGATCGGGTCGTCATGCACGAGGTGCCGTGCCGATGCGGCTCACCCCATCCGGTCGTCGAGGTGAACGGGCGCGACGACGACATGCTGTGCCTTGCGGGAGTGACGGACAGGCGCCCGGTCTACATCGTGCCGTTGGCGGTGAGCACGGTCCTGGAGGAGGAGGCGGGATTGTTCGACTTCCAGCTGCTCCAGCGCGGGCCGCGAGAGCTGCTGCTGCGCACGGGCGAGCATGGCCCCGCGGCGGCGCGCACGCTGCACAGGGCGCGCATCGTGCTGGCGGCCTTTCTCAAGGCCCAGGGTGTTGCGAACGTCGCGATTCATTGCCGGAGCGGAACTGCCGCGGCTTGCGGCCGGAGCGGAAAGACGCGGCGCGTGATCGCCTGCGCCGAAGGTGCCTGAGCGCGCGCGTTGACCGCAATCAAGGTCCGGCGGGGCGTGCTGCGCAGAATGACGCACATGGTTCAAGAGGCCACTACGGCGAGGCCGACGAGGCAGATGTCGCTTGTTCTCGCGGCGCTGCTGTGGCTGCCGGTCTTGGGCTGCGGCCAGTTCGGCACATCGGCACCGGCCGAAAGGAAGTTGACTGGCTCACTGGCCAGCGTCGCGTTGGGCAGTGTGGCGGCCAGGGCCATGGACGACAGTGACCGACGCCACGCGGCGGCGTCCCTGGAAGGCTCACCGGACGGCGCGCCTTCGATCTGGCGCAATCGTGAAACCGGAGATCGCTTCATGTTCATGCCGGTGAGCAGTTTCACCCGGGGTGGCGCGAGATGTCGGGCTTTCAGGATCGAAGTGACGGTCGGCGGCCGCCCGGACAGCATCGACGCAAGCGCATGCCGGCAGGCCGACGGCAGCTGGCGGATTCAAGGCAGGTAGGGCGTCGCCGTGTCGCGGGCAGCCTTCCCGGTCGCGAGCCCGTCCAGCGCGACGGCTGCGCGCCGCACGGTCTCGGCGGCCATGAGCCAAGGCAATGACCTGCGTCCCGGAGGATCGAACATGCCGGAGCGCCCACCCACCGGCCTGACCGACGAGGAGGCCGCTCGGCGCCTGGACCGCGACGGGCCGAACGTTCTGCCCTCCGGTTCGCACAGAGGTGTTCTTCGCATCGCCCTCAATGCGCTGACGCAACCGATGTTCCTGCTGC
Organism: Xenophilus aerolatus; assembly: GCA_030418545.1. Taxonomy (GTDB): domain Bacteria; phylum Pseudomonadota; class Gammaproteobacteria; order Burkholderiales; family Burkholderiaceae_C; genus Xenophilus. Next base: position 5,908 of record QAIB01000015.1, read on the forward strand.
TGCTGGCCACTGCCAGTGTGTACGCGATGCTCGGCGACCTTGGCGACGCCGGCATGCTCGCCGCTTCCGTCCTGGTCGTCGGAGGGCTGTCGATCTACCAGGAGCAGCGCACGGAGCGCGTGCTCGAGGCATTGAAGGATCTGTCCAGCCCACGCTGCACGGTCGTGCGTTCCGGCAGGACCTTGCACATCGCGAGTCGCGAACTGGTGCGCGGCGACCGGCTGATGGTGAGCGAGGGCGACCGATTGTCCGCCGATGCACAGCTGCTCGAAGCGGTCGGTCTGCAGGTCGACGAGTCGCTTCGCACCGGAGAGTCGATTCCGCAGGACAAGCGTGCCGCGGGAGACGGCGACAGCGGACGACTGTTCGCCGGCAGCCTGGTCGTGCGCGGCGATGGCGTGGCCGAGGTCACCGCCACAGGGGCACACACGGCGCTTGGCGACATCCACCGCGTCATCGTCCAGCTTGCCCCGCGCCCGAGCCGGTTGCAGGCAGAGCTGCACCGGCTGGTGCGCCGTGTCGCCTTGCTCGCGGCGGGCACCTGCCTCGTCGCGGCTGCGGTATTCGCGCTGCGGGAGGGGTCGTGGACGCAGGGCCTGCTGGTGGGGCTGACACTCGCGATGTCGCTGATTCCCGAAGAGTTTGCGGTCGTCTGGAGCGTGATGCTGGCGCTGGGTAGCTGGCGGCTCGCCAGGTCGAACGTCCTGACCCGTCAGCCGCAGGCCATCGAGGCACTGGGCACCACGACGGTCCTGTGCGTCGACAAGACAGGAACGCTGACGCACAACCGCATGACGTTGACGGCGCTGCACGACGGTGACGCGCAGTGCCGGCTCGATGCGGGGCGTCCGGCGTCGCGCTTTCATGCCCTGATGTCCTGTGCCTTGCGCGCGAGCGGCACGCGCGGGGCCGAGCCCATGGACCGCGCGGTGCGAGCTGCCGCACAGGCGGCAGGATGGGACGGCGCAGAAGCGTCGGGCTGGGTTCCCGGACCGCATCGCGGCATCCGCGATGGTGCGCCCTACGTGGTGCATTGGTGGCAGGCGGCGGATGCGGCCGGCTCCACCGTGGCGGTGAAGGGGGCTGCAGAGGCCGTGCTCGCGCTGTGCGACGGCGATACGGAACGCATCCAGCGCCTGCGCGAAGCCGCCGAGCGGTGGGGCGCCGCCGGCCTTCGCGTGCTCGCCGTGGCCGAGGGCCAGGTTCCGCCGGGCGGCCGAGCGGAGATGGACGCCGGGCTGCCGCCGGGGATGAAGCTCTCGGCGCTGGGCCTGCTGGGCTTCCTGGATCCCTTGCGCGAACAGGTACCCGGCGCCATTGAAGCCTGCCGTCGCGCTGGAGTCCGCGTGGTCATGATCACTGGTGACGCAGCTCTTACGGCGCAATCGATCGCCCGGCAGGCCGGCCTGGTCGATGGCGGCGAAGCGAAGGTGCTGACCGGCAGGGCGCTGGCCGGGATGGACGATGAGGCATTGCGTCGGCGCGCCCGGGATGTGCACGTCTTCGCGCGAGTCGACGCCGCTCAGAAGCTGCGCATCGTGCGCGCCCTGCAGCGGCAGGGAGACGTGGTGGCGATGACGGGTGACGGTGTGAACGACGCGCCCGCGCTCAAGGCGGCCGACATCGGCGTGGCCATGGGCCAGCGCGGCACCGACGTCGCTCGCGAGGCGGCGTCGCTGGTGCTGCTGGACGACAACTTCGCCTCGCTGGTGGAGGCCGTGCGAGCGGGCCGGCGCATCTTCACCAACCTGCGCAAGGCGCTGGGATACCTCTTCGCCGTGCATGTGCCGATCGTCGGTGTGGCGCTGATCCCGGTGGCAATGGGCGGGCCCGTGCTGCTCTTGCCCTTGCACGTCGTGTTGCTCGAATTGCTGATCGACCCGGCCTGTTCGCTCGTGTTCGAGGCCGAGCCGGCGGACGACGACAGCATGTCGGTGCCGCCGCGCCGGCGTGACGATGCGCTCTTTTCGCTCGCTTCGGCTGCTCGTGCGTTCGCGATGGGTGCGCTTGTGTTCGCCGGCGTGGCCGCCGTGCAGTGGGCATGCAGAACCGCAGGGGCCTCGCACGAGGAACTCCGCATGGCCAGCCTGGGTTCGATCGTGCTGGGCAACCTGCTGCTGTTGCAGAGCTTCCGAGGCACCGGCCGGCGGCCGACGCATGGCAACACGACCTTCTATGCGCTGCTCATCGGTGTGTGCGTGGTCTGGATCCTGCTCACGGCGGTGCCGGGCGTCGGCAGTGTGTTCGGGCTGCCGGGCCGTCCTTCGCCGTGGGCGCTGTGGGTGGTGCTGCCGGCAGCCTGGGCCCTGCGGCACCTCGTCGCCGGCGCGCGGCAGCCTTGACCAGGGAGCCCGAATCCATGGACACCACGCTGGTCGAGGCATTGCGCGAAGCGCTCCGGCAGGAGCATGGCGAGCCGGTCGAGCAGGTGGAGACACACATTTCCTGGGTGCTTCTGACCAGCACCGACGCGTTCAAGCTCAAGAAGCCGGTGCGCCTGCCCTTCGTCGACTTCAGCAGCGTCGCGGCGCGCAAGCACTTCTGCGACGAGGAACTTCGGCTCAATCGGCGCGTCGCTCCTGCGCTGTACCTTGACGTCTTGCCGGTGTGCGGCAGCCCGGCGTCGCCGCGGATCGGCGGTGCGGGTGCGCCGATCGACCATCTTGTGCACATGAGGCGGTTTCCGCCGTCATCCCTGTTGTCCGATCTGCTGGGAACCGGTCGACTCGATCCTGCCCGGATCGATGGCCTGGCACAGCGGCTGCATGCCCTGCACGCCGGCGCGGAGCGCGCCGCCCCGGATTCCGGATTCGGCAGTCCGGAACGAATCGCCGGCGCGGTGGCGAAGGTGCTGGCGGGGTTGCCGACGCACCACGACGAGCGGCTGGCCACCCTCGGTGCCTGGATGCGCGACCAGGAACGCGCACTGCGCATGGCTTGGATCACACGCCAGCAAAGCGCAGCGGTGCGTGAATGCCATGGCGACCTGCATGCCGGCAATGTCGTCCTGCTGGATGGGGAGCTTGTGCCCTTCGACTGCATCGAGTTCGACCCGGCGCTGCGATGGATCGACGTGATCAGCGATGTCGCCTTCCTCACGATGGACCTGCAGGCCCGGGGCTACGAGGATCTTGCATTCCGCTTCCGGGATGTCTGGCTGCAGCACAGCGGCGACTATGAGGGGCTCAGGGTATGGCGCTTCTACGAGGTGTACCGGGCGCTGATACGCGCCATGGCCGCGCAACTGGCGCCAAAGAGTGCACAGGGGCGGGCGACCCCCGATTACGTGGCCTGTGCCTGGCAACTGAGCCGGCAGCACCGCGTCGGGGCGCGGCTGATGATCACGCACGGCTTCTCCGGTGCGGGCAAGTCGAGCGTCGCCTCTCGATTGCTCGGTGCCCTGGGAGCGGTCCGGGTTCGGTCCGACGCTGAACGCAAGCGCCTTCACGGCCTTGGCCCGCTCGCCCGGTCGGCCGAACACGGGCTCGACATCTATGGTGAACAAGTGACGGCCCGGACCTTCGAGCGCCTGCGCGTCTGCGCGCGAGAGGCGCTGCTCGCGGGCTACCCGGTGATCGTGGACGCGAGCTTCCTTCGTCGTGCCGAGCGCCTGCAGTTCCGTGCCTTGGCCAGCGAACTGCGGGTGCCCTTCACCATTCTGGATTGCCGGGCCGACCCGCAAACCCTGCGCCGGCGGGTCGTGGCACGCGCGGCCGCAGGGCTGGACCCTTCCGAAGCCGGCCCGACGGTGCTGGAGCACCAGTTGGCACATCACGAAGCTCTGCTGGCCGACGAGCGCGCCTGCGCCATCGAAGTGGACACGCAAGGGCCGGTGGACATTCCGTCGATCGAAGCGGCCTGGTGCGCCGCCGGCCGGTGTGCATGAGTGAGTCTTGCTCAGGGCACCAGCACCGCTGCACCTTCGATGCGGCCGTTGCGCAGGTCGGCCAGTGCCTGGTCTGCCTGTTCGAGCGGATAGGTCGCCGCGTGGACCTGGGGAGGATGGGCCTGCGCGAAAGCCAGGAAATCCCGGGCGTCGCCGCGCGTGAGGTTGGCGACCGAGCTCAGGCTGCGTTCTTCCCACAGCAGCCGATAGGGAAAGGCCGGTATGTCGCTCATGTGGATGCCGCCGCATACCACGCGGCCGCCCTTTCGCACCGCACGAAGCGCGGCCGGCACCAGTTCGCCCACGGGCGCGAACACAATGGCGGCGTCCAGTGACGCGGGTGGGCGCTCGTCCGATCCGCCGGCCCAGGCCGCGCCCAGGCGCCGCGCAAAGTCCTGTGTGGCAAGGTCGCCGGGCCGGGTGAACGCGAATACCTGGCGCCTCTGCGCCGTGGCGACCTGCGCCACAAGATGCGCCGCCGCGCCGAAGCCATACAGCCCCAGCCGCTGCGCGCCGTCGCCGGCCGCCCTCAGGCACCGCCAGCCGATCAGGCCCGCACACAGCAACGGCGCGAGATGGACGGCATCGGCGCCGAGCATCGACAGCGGCAGGCAGAAGGCGGCCTCGGCAATGACGTGGCTCGCAAAGCCGCCATCCCGGTGGTAGCCGGTGAATCGCGGCGCATCGCAGAGGTTCTCTCGCCCGTTCTTGCAGAACTCGCAGACCTTGCAGGTGTGGCCCAGCCACGGAACGCCGACCAGATCACCCACCGCGAATCCGGTGCCGACGGAGCCGGCTTCTTCCACGATGCCCACGATCTCGTGCCCCGGCACGATCGGCAGCACCGGCAAGGGGAGTTCTCCGTCGACGATGTGAAGGTCGGTGCGGCACACGGCGCACGCGAGCACGCGAAGTCGCAACTCTCCAGGCCCGGGGCTGGGGACCGTGCGCCATTGCAGTTCCAGTGGCGTCCGCGGCGCGTTCAGGACCATGGCGCGCATGGCCGATGCGTGGCAGACCAGGGCTTCGGGCATGGGTTTCCGGATCTGCACGCAGCGCACCGTATGCCGCAGCGCTCACTGGATCTTCAGCAGCTTCTGGCTGGCGCCTTCCCGCTTGGGCAGCGTCAGCCGCAGGATGCCGTCCTCCAGCTTCGCTACGGCGTTCTTGTCATCGACCTCGCTGGCCAGTGAGAATCCCCTCGAGACGCTGCCGCGGAAGGTCTCCCTGACGATCGACCGGCCGGACTTGCGCTCTTCGTCCTTGTTGATCTCCGCTGCGATCGACACGTAGCTGCCGTCGATCGACACGCGGACATCCTCCTTCTTGGCGCCGGGAATCTCGGCCGTGACGAGATATTCCTTGTCGTTCTCCGAGATGTCCACGCGGATGTCGGCCGGCAACTCGGTCTCGTCGAGCAGTTGCAATGGTCGGGCCCAGCGTCGAAGCATCTCCGGCAGGAAGTTCTCGACTCGGTCCAGGCGAGACAGGGCGGTGGTCATGGTCATTGCTCCTCGAATGAGTTGAAGGGCCCTCCAATCTAGGGACTCGGATCGGCAGTTCGGTTGCGCTGTGTCAAGCCGGTGGCGCTCGGGTCGGCCGGGGGTGCGAACCTGCTGTTCGTCCTCGCGTCGCCCCTGCGAAGAAGCACTGCCGCGACGTGCTCGGGCCAGGGCTTCGGGGTCCATGGGCACCTTGCGGCAACCTTGCGCGAGCGCAAGGGTCCCGCCGGCGGATCGGGAGCTAATGGAGGCATTGCGGAGAGAGCCATGACTGTCGATGCCATCCCCTCGTGCATGCATGAAATCGACGCCCCGGCACGGCCGTGGTGTTTGCAGCGGAACGCGACCTCCGCCGGCACGAGCCGGCACGAGCAGGAGGCGGCCGCAGGTGTCCGACATGCAGTCGTCATGCGTCCAGCGCTCGAAGGAAGGACCCGCTGCCGCGGTGCCCGCCTGCCGAGCCGCTTCGCGGCATCACTGGCCATCGCGATGGCGAGCTTGAACCTGGCACCCGCCTGGGCGCAGTCGCGCGGGGAGCTGCTGTACACGACCAACTGCATCGCCTGTCACACCGAGCAGGTGCATTGGCGCGATCGAAAGCTCGTGCGCGACTGGAACTCCCTCACCGAGCAGGTGCGGCGCTGGCAGGACGTTGCATCGCTCGGCTGGCGGGACGACGACATCGTGGCAGTTGCTCGCTACCTGAACCATCGCTACTACGGCTTCGACCCCGCCGACGGCAAGGCGTCGCTTCGAAGCCTCGGGCCCGTATCGCCGCCCCCGTTGTCGGCGGACTGCAGACGGACGACTTGATCCGACCCAAGGAGAAAACCATGTACTCGAGAATTCTGGTTCCGATCGACGGCAGCAAGACGGCGCAGCGTGGCTTCGAAGAAGCCGTTCGCCTGGCACGCGAGCTCAAGAGCGACCTGCACCTCCTGCATGTCATCGACGACTTTCCTTCGATGATGGAAATGTCGGCGCTGACAAGTTTCGAGGCGGCCTTGAGGGAGATGAGAAGCTACGGCGAGAAGGTGCTCGCGGATGCCGTCAAGCGAGCCGCGGAGTCGGGCGTGTCGAGCGGCAGCAGTGTGCGCGAAGTCGTGGGCGAGCGCGTGTCCGACGTGATCGTCGACGAGGCCGCCAAGGCAGGCTGTGAACTGATCGTCATGGGAACGCACGGGCGTCGCGGCGTCAGCCGCGTTGCCCTGGGAAGCGACGCGGAGAACGTGTTGCGCAGCAGTTCCATCCCGGTTCTTCTGGTCCGCAGCGCGTCCTAGGGCCCGGCCAGCGCGCCGCCCGGCCGCTGCAGCGCGGATTCAGGCGAGCAATCCGCCCGGCGTCTCGAGCTGCCGCTTGACCGAAGCCAGGAAGCGCGCACCGACCGCCCCATCGATCACGCGGTGGTCGTATACCAAGGTCAGGGGCAGCATGGGTCGCGCAATCAGGCGACCTTCGACGTCGACCACCTTGGGGGCCGCACGTGCCATGCCGAGGATCGCCAATTCCGGCGCATTGATGATCGGAATGAAGCCGGTTCCCCCGAGGCTGCCGAGGTTCGAGACCGTGAAGCAGGCGCCCTCCGCGTCGCTCAGCTCCAGCTTGCCGGCCCTGGCCTTGGCCGCCAGTGCATCGATGTCCTGCGCGATCTCCTGAAGTCCTTTGCGATCGACATCGCGCAGCACGGGTGCGAGCAGGCCGATGGGCGTCTCGGCGGCGAAGGCGATATGGCAATAGCGCTTGAGCACCAGGTTCCTGCCGCTCGCGTCCAGCGAGGCGTTGACTTCGGGAAACTCCCCGAGCGCACGCGCACAGGCGCGCATCACGAAGCTCAGCAGCGTTGGCTTCCTGCGGGACGTTTCGCCCTGCGAAGCTTGCCCGCGCAGCGCCAGCAGCGCGGTGACGTCGACCTCGTCGAACTGCGCGACGTGCGGCACGTCGCTCCAGCTGGCCTGCAAGCGGCGCGCGATGACCTCGCGGATGCGCCCCATCGGACGGACCTCGACGGGACCGAACAGCGCGTAGTCGTAGGTCTCGACGCCCGGTCGCGCGGGCGACCCGTCGGTGGCGGCAGCCATGGCGTCAGGACCGGCCTGCGAAGACCTGGTCCCCGCTCTTGCCGCCCAGGCCGGGATGGGCGTCAAAGCGGACCACGCCCACGGTGGCACGTCCGCCTGCGGCGCGCGCGACGCGCGCCGTGCCATCGATGCCGAAGCCGCCGCACAGCTCGATTGCCGAGACGCCGGCGTCCGCCAGTGCCTTTGCGCACGCCTCGGCCCGGGCGTAGTCCGGTGCGCCCAGGACGGTGAGCTCGACCTCCGGGGTGTGCAGCACGGCGCGATGGGCGTCCGGGTCGGCACCCGGTGCCAGGAAGATGAATGCGGCCTTGAGGGTCATGATGAACTCCGAACGGGTGGAAGGAGCCGCTTCAGACGCGCAGCTCCGGCTTGAAATCGGCCACGAAGCGGTCGATCTGGGCGTCGTCCGCGTCGGGCGGCGCTATGACGCCGACCAGCTCGCCCACGGCCAGGGTGGTGCCGACGGGAACCACCTGTCTGCGCAGGACGCCTGGGCACGGTGCGGCGCATTCGCTGGTCACCTTCTCGGTCTCGACGTCGAACACCGGGTCGCCGGCGCGCAACGCCACGCCTGGCGCTGCATGCCAGGCGGCCACCGTGCCTTCCTTCATCGTCAGGCCGAGCTGGGGCATGGTGAGTGCCACGACGCGATCGCTCATGGCGTCCAGCCCACGGTGTTGCGCACGGTCTCCTCGATGCGCGCCGGGCTCGGGATGTAGGCGTCTTCCAGGCCCGGCGAGAAGGGCACGGGTGTATGCGGCGGGCAGACCATTCTGATCGGCGCCTTCAGCCGACCGAATGCCGCCTCGGCGACCAGTGCCGAGATGTCGGTGGCGATGTTGCAGCGTGGGTTGGCCTCATCGACCAGGACCAGTCTGCCGGTCTTCTCCACGCTGGCGAGGATGGCGCCGGTGTCCAAGGGCGACGTCGTCCGCAGATCGAGCACCTCACAGTCCACGCCGCGGCCCGCCAGGGCCTGGGCTGCATGCAGCGCGTGCTTCACCATGCGCCCGCAGGCGACGATGCTGGCGTCGCGGCCCTCGCGCGCCACCCGCGCCTGGCCGAGCGGGATCGCATAGGGCTCGTCCGGCACCTCCTCGGTGTCCTCGTACAGCGCCTTGTGTTCGAAGAAGATCACCGGGTCGTCGTCGCGGATCGACTGGATCATGAGGCCCTTGGCCTCGTAGGGCGAGGAGGGGATGACGACCTTCAGCCCCGGCACGTGCGTGAAGACCGGGTACAGGCACTGGCTGTGCTGGCTGGCCGCGCGCAGCCCCGCGCCGTACAGCGTCCGTATCGTCACCGGCGTCGTCGCCTTGCCACCGAACATGTAGCGGAACTTGGCCATCTGGTTGATGATCTGGTCGCCGCAGACACCGAAGAAGTCGACGAACATCAACTGGGCGATCGGCCTCAGGCCGGCCACTGCCGCGCCGGCTGCCGCCCCGATGAAGGCGCTCTCGCTGATCGGCGTGTCGAAGATGCGTTCGCGACCGAACTCGCCCAGCAGGCCCTTGCTGGCGCCCAGTACGTCGCCCCAGGCGTCCTGTTGTCCCTTGGCGCCCATGCCGCCGGCGATGTCTTCACCGAGCGCAATGACCGTGGGGTCGCGTTCCATCTCCTGGCGCATCGCCTCATTGAGCGCCGTGCGGAAGGACTTCTTGCTCATGGCCGTCTCCTTCAGTAGGTCTTGTACACGTCGGTCAGCAGGTCCGCGGCGTCTGGCGAAGGCGCGCTCTTGGCGTCGCGCAGCGCCGTCTCGATCGCGCCGTGCACCTCGGCCTCGATTTCGTCGAGGTCGGCTGCGGGCACGAGCCCCGAACTGATCAGCCGGGCGCGCATGAACTTCAGGCAGTCCAGGAAGTTGCGCTCCTCGGCGACCTCACCGGGCGGGCGGTAGGTCATCTGATCGCCTTCGAAGTGCCCGTAGTAGCGCGTGAACTCGACATGCAGGAACTGCGGGCCGCCGCCGGCGCGCATGCGGTCCACGGCTTCCTTGGCCGCGCGGTAGACGGCAAAGAAGTCGTGTCCGTCGACGCGGTTGCCAGGGATTCCGAAGCCTTCTGCCCGTCGGACCGGGTTGTGTCCCCCGATCGACCATGCGCTGGCAGTGCTTTCGGCATAGCCGTTGTCCTCGAGCACGAAGAACACCGGCAGCGAATAGACGGCCGCAAGGTTCATGGACTCGAGCGTCGTGCCCTGGTTGAAGCCGCCGTCGCCGAAGAACGCCACCGCGACGTCATGGGTACGCCTGACCTTCGCAGCGAGCGCCGCGCCGCAGACCAGTGGCGGCCCGCCGCCGACGATGCCGTTGGCGCCGAGCATGCCCTTGGAAATATCGGCAATGTGCATCGAGCCACCCTTGCCCTTGCACAGGCCGCCCTGGCGCCCGAAGATCTCTTTCATCATTCCCGTCACATCGCATCCCTTGGCGATGGCATGCCCGTGCCCGCGGTGCGTGCTGGCAATGAAGTCGCGCTCCGTCAATTGCAGGCAGACGCCGACCGCCGAGGCTTCTTCGCCCGCATACAGGTGTACGAAGCCCGGGATCTGGCCGGTCGCGAACTCCTGGTGAACGCGCTCCTCGAACTCGCGGATCGTGGACATCGCTCGATACGCACTCCCGAGTTGCTCACTGCTCATCTGCATGGTCGGCTCCTTGTCTCCGTCATGGCCGTCGGCGGCTGGCCGTCGCCCCTGCGGCGGCCGGCGGGGTTGGCCCTTGTATCGACGCGAAGAGGACATCGCTGCGTTGGCCGTCAAGCCTCCGGGCCTTGGCGGCGCGAGACCAGCGGCGAGCGCCCGCAGTCGCGATGCGGATGGCCTTGCCTTCTTCGATCCCCTGGCGCAGCAACGCGTTCGCGATCTCGATCGCCTTCCGAAGCACGGGTTCGGGCAGGTTGCGCATCGAGGCCGGGTAGCGTTCGGGCGTCCAGGGCATGTGGCGATTGCACGCCCGGCGGATGGTGGCGCGCTTGCGCTGGCGCAAATGAGCACTCGACGCGGCGAGCCGCCCCCACCCGCGCGCGCGCCCCCCGAACTTGCGCTGCGTCAATCGGCAGCCGGGGGCACGGGCAAATACTGTGACGGTCCAGCGCCTCTTCGGAGCTCGCGCCGGGTCGGTCCCCCTGCCTGATTCCCTTCCGAGGAGCACACCATGCCCACCATGAAAGCCGCTGTCGTCCGCCAGTTCGGACACCCTCTGAGCATCGAGGAAATGCCTGTGCCGGACGTCGGCCGCGGGCAGATCCTGGTCAAGGTCGCCGCCTGCGGCGTCTGCCACACCGACCTTCACGCCGCGAACGGCGACTGGCCGGTGAAACCACAGCTCCCCTTCGTTCCCGGCCACGAAGGTGTGGGGCACGTCGCAGCCGTCGGGGCCGGGGTCGAGGGCGTCCGCGAAGGCGACCGCGTCGGCGTGCCATGGCTGCACACGGCCTGCGGAGGCTGCGAACATTGCCTGACGGGCTGGGAGACGCTGTGCGACCACCAGCAGATGACCGGCTACACGGTCAACGGCAGCTATGCCGAATACGTGCTGGCCGACCCCCGCTACGTGGGCCTGCTGCCCGCACAGATCGGGTTCGTCGACATCGCTCCTATCCTCTGTGCCGGCGTGACCGTGTACAAGGGGCTCAAGGTCCTGGAGCGCAAGGCCGGCGACTGGGTCGCGATCTCGGGCATCGGCGGCCTGGGCCATCTGGCGATCCAGTACGCGAAGGCCATGGGATACCACGTCGCGGCGATCGATGTCGATCAGGCCAAGCTGCGCCTGGCCAGGGAGATGGGCGCCGACCTGGTCATCGACGGCCGACAGGACCCGGCAGCTGAGCTGCACAGGACCGTGGGCGGGGCCCATGGCGTGCTGGTGACCGCCGTGTCGCGCCAAGCCTTCTCACAGGCGCTGGGCATGCTTCGCAAGCGCGGCATCATGTCCATGGTCGGCCTGCCTCCCGGTGATTTCGACCTTCCGATCTTCGACGTCGTCCTCAATGCGAAGACCGTGCGCGGCTCCATCGTCGGGACGCGCCAGGACCTGCGCGAGGCACTCGATTTCGCAGGCGAAGGCAAGGTTCGCGCGACTTGCTCCGAAGGCCGTCTGGAGGACATCAACGGCATCTTCGACCGGATGCGCACAGGAAACATCGACGGCCGCGTCGTGATGCGGATGGCGCAGGACGCCTGATCCTGGCGCCGTGCGCCGCAGATGCCTGCGCCTGCGAGGCAACTGGCGCAGTGGACCGCCCTTGACGCAGATCAATGGTTGGTCCGGGCCCGACGTCGCGACCTGCCCGATCACCACCTATCGTTGCCGCTGGTCGCTCATCCCTGTTCTTTCGTCGATCCAGCCATGACGCACGGCGCCTGCCCACCGGACCTGTCGCATACCACGCCCTACGACCTGGAGGTGCGTGCCGCGCTGGCCCGGGCCACCGGCGGGCTGTCGCCAGCGGCCGCGCTGCTGGCCGCGGTCGACTGGGCGGTGCACCTGGCCGTGTCGCCGGGCAAGCGCCTGCAGCTGGCGCAACTGGCGCTGCGCCTGCAGCGGCAGCTGGCGTACGACGCCGCGGCGCGGCTGTTTGCGCCCGGCAGCGCCGCGCCCCCGCCGCCGGATGACCGGCGCTTCGCGGCGCCCGAGTGGCAGCGGTGGCCCTTCTGCCTTTGGCAGCGAAGCTTCCTGGCGACCGAGCGCTGGTGGGACGCCGCCACCCACGACGTGTTCGGCGTGGAGAAGCACCATCAGGACCTGGTGGCCTTCGGCGCCCGCCAGTGGCTCGACATGTTCTCGCCCGGCAACCTGCCCTGGACCAACCCCCGGGTGGTGGCACGCACGGCGCAGGAGGGCGGCGCCAACCTGTGGCGTGGCCTGTGGCATTGGGCCGAGGACCTGCATCACCTGGCCAGCGAGGCGGCGCCTGTGGGCAGCGAGGCCTACCGCGTCGGCCAGACGCTGGCCGTCACCCCGGGCAAGGTGGTGCTGCGCAATGCGCTCGTCGAACTGATCCAGTACGCGCCGGCCACGGCCACCGTGTACCCGGAGCCGGTGCTCATCGTTCCGGCCTGGATCATGAAGTACTACATCCTCGACCTGTCCGCGCGGAACTCGCTGGTGAGGTACCTCGTCGAGCAGGGCCACACCGTGTTCTGCATCTCGTGGAAGAACCCGGGCGGCGCCGAACGCAACATGGGCATGGAGGACTACCTCACGCTTGGTCTGCACGCGGCGCTCGACGCGGTGAACGCCCTGTGCCCCAGCCGCAAGGTGCACGCCGCGGGCTACTGCCTGGGCGGCACGCTGCTGGCGATCGGCGCGGCGGCCATGGCGCGCGACGGCGACGCCCGGCTGGCGACCACCACCTACTTCGCGGCGCAGACCGACTTCTCAGAGCCGGGCGAACTGGGCCTGTTCATCGACGAGAGCCAGCTCAGCCTGCTGGAAGCGCAGATGCACGAGACCGGCTACCTCACCGCGCAGCAGATGGCCGGCGCCTTCAGCATGCTGCGCAGCTACGACCTGCTGTGGTCGCGCATGGTCGGCGAATACCTGCTGGGTGAGCGTGCGCCGCTGAACGACCTGATGGCCTGGAACGCCGACGCCACCCGCATGCCGGCGCGCATGCACTCGGAGTACCTGCGCCGCCTGTTCCTCGACGACGATCTGAGCGAGGGCCGCTTTCCGGTCGGCGGCCGTCCCGTCACGCTGGGCAGCCTGCGCCTGCCGACCTTCATGGTGGGCACGCTGACGGACCACGTGGCGCCCTGGCGCTCGGTGCACAAGCTGCACTTCCTGAGCCCGGCCGAGATCACCTTCGCGCTGACCAGCGGCGGGCACAACGCCGGGATCGTCAACCCGCCGGGGCCCGAATCGCACCGCCGCTATCGCCTGCTCACGCGTCCCGCCGACGGTCCGTACCTGGCGCCCGACGAATGGCTCGCACAGGCGCCCGAACATGCGGGTTCATGGTGGCCGGCCTGGCAGCAGTGGCTGGCGGCGCACTCCGGCGCGCGGGTGAAGCCGCCGCGCATGGGTCCGGCCCTCGCCGATGCGCCGGGCCAGTATGTGCTGGAGAAGTGACGTGGACCCGTATTCCCTGTCCGGCCGCAAGGGCCTGGTGATCGGCATCGCCAACGAACACAGCATCGCCTGGGGCTGCGCGCGCGCCTTTCATGCTGCGGGCGCCGAGCTCGCCGTCACCTGGTTCAACGACAAGGCGCGCCCCTACGTCGAACCGCTGGCACGGCAGCTGGACTGTCCGATCACCCTGCCGCTGGACGTGGAGCAACCCGGCCAGCTGGAGGCACTGTTCGACGCCATCACCGCGCAATGGGGCCGGCTGGACTTCGCGCTGCACTCCATCGCTTTCGCGCCCAGGAGCGACCTGCACGGCCGCGTGGTCGATTCCTCGCGCGAGGGCTTCGCGCGGGCCATGGACATCTCCTGCCATTCCTTCGCGCGCATGGCACACCTGGCCGAACCGCTGATGAACGCTGGCGGCAGCCTGATGACCATGAGCTACGTGGGCGCGGAGGAAGTCATTCCCGACTACGGGCTCATGGGCCCGGTGAAGGCTGCACTGGAGGCCAGCACGCGGTACCTGGCGGCGGAACTGGGCCCCCGCGGCATCCGCGTCAACGCGGTGTCGCCCGGCCCGCTGGCCACGCGCGCAGCTTCGGGCATCCCGAACTTCGACGCGCTGCTCGAGGGCGCACGCCAGCGCGCACCCCTGCGGCGGCTGGTGGACATCGACGAGGTCGGTGCCCTGTGCGCCTTCCTGGCCAGCGATGCGTCGCGCGCCATCACGGGCAACACCCTGTATGTGGATGCGGGCTTCCATATCCTGGGATGAGCCCGTGCGGCCCCGCACGTCCTCGCGAGCGGTCGGCCTGCTGGGGCCGGTGCTGATGCTCGCCGGCTGCGCATCGATGGCGCCGCCGCTGGCGCTGCCCGAGCCGCCGGTGGCGGCGCAGTTTCCGCTCGCCGATGCGGCGACGGAGCCCGCGGCGGCGGCGGCCGGGCTCGCCTGGAGCGATGCCTTCCCCGACCCGCAGCTGCAGGCACTGATCGCGCTGTCGCTGGCCAACAACCGGGACCTGCGTGCCGCGGCCCTGCGGGTGCAGGAGGCGCAGGCGCAGCGCCGCATCCAGGGCGCGGAGGCCTGGCCCACGGTGGGCGCGTCGATGGACGCGCAGCGCGCGCGCGTGCCCGGCGACCTGAACGTGAGCGGCGAGCCGATCGTGAGCAGCCAATACCGTTTCGGCGTGGGCCTGGCCGACTGGGAGCTGGACTTCTGGGGTCGCGTGCGCAGCCTGGATGACGCTGCCCTGCAGAGCGAGATGGCCAGTGCCGACGCATGGCGCGCGGCCTCGCTGTCGCTCGTCGGCCAGGTGGCGCAGGGGTGGCTGGCCCTGCGGGAGCTGGACGAGCGTCTGCTGCTCGCGCGCGCGGCCATCGACAGCCGCGACGAGTCGCTGCGTATCTTCACGCGCCGTGTCGAGGTGGGGGCCACCTCCCGTCTGGATCTGGCCCAGGTGCGCGTGCTGGCAGAGCAGGCGCGTGCGCTGGGCACACAGCTGGCCCAGCAGCGGGCTCAGCAGGCGAATGTGCTGGCGCTGCTGGCGGGCGCGCCGGTGCCGACCGGGATCGCCGAGGCTCCACCGGCGCCCCGTCTGCCCGAGCGGGTGGTGTTGCCGGTCGCCACCGGCCTGCCTTCGAGCCTGCTGGCCGACCGGCCGGACATCGCCGCGGCCGAGCACCAGCTGCGGGCGGCCAATGCCAGCATCGGTGCCGCACGCGCCGCCT
This sequence comes from Xenophilus aerolatus, assembly GCA_030418545.1. Taxonomy (GTDB): domain Bacteria; phylum Pseudomonadota; class Gammaproteobacteria; order Burkholderiales; family Burkholderiaceae_C; genus Xenophilus. The sequence continues at coordinate 21,175 of QAIB01000015.1, forward strand.
TCTTCCCGCGCATCACGCTGACCGGCAGCCTGGGCACGGCCAGCGCCGAGCTGGACCACCTGTTCCACGCCGGCAGCCGTGCCTTGTCTTTCGCCCCGAGCGTGTCGCTGCCCCTCTTCACCGCGGGCCGCCTGCGCGGCAGCCTGGACGTGGCCGAGCTGCGCCGCGACATGGCAGTGGCCGCCTACGAGAAAGCCATCCAGTCCGCCTTCCGGGACGTGGCCGATGCGCTGGGCGCCCGACGCTGGCTGGCCGACCAGCTGGTGGTGCAGCGCGCGGCCCTGGCCGCGCAGGCCGAGCGCGCGCGGCTGGCGCGGCTGCGCTACGACGCCGGCTCGGCCACCTTCCTGGAGGTGCTGGACGCGCAGCGCGACCTGCTGGCGGCCGAGCAGCAGCGCGTGCAGACGCAGCGTGCGCTGCTGTCGTCGCAGGTGGCGCTGTACATCGCACTGGGCGGCGGATCGCGCGTGCAGTCCGTGTCGGCAGCGCTTCCACATCCCTGATCGATCCACGAGGCCGTTGCGATGAACCCGAAGAAGAGATGGCTGGCCGTGCTGGCGCTGCTGGCGCTGGCCGCCGGGGGCACGGCGATGTGGCAGCGGCTGCAGCCGCAGGAGCCGGGCGAGGGCCTGGCCAGCGGCAACGGCCGCATCGAGGCCACCGAGGTCGACGTGGCCACCAAGCTGGGCGGCCGCGTGCAGGACATCCGGGCCGAAGAGGGGGCTTTCGTCCAGGCGGGTGAACTGCTCGCGACCATGCAGGTCGATGCGCTCGAGGCCCAGCGCGCGGAAGCGCAGGCCCGGCTGCAGCAGGCGCACACCAACGTGGCCGCCAGCGCCGCGCAGGTGGCGATGCGCGAGAGCGACCGCCAGGCCGCGCAGGCGGTCGTGGTGCAGCGCGACAGCGATGTCGATGCCGCCCAGCGCCGCCTGCGCCGCTCGGAGCTGCTGTCGACCGAAGGCGCGGCCTCTGTGCAGGAAACCGACGACGACCGCGCGCGGGTGCGCAACATGCAGGCGGCCGCCGGTGCCGCACGGGCGCAGGTGGCGGCCGCCCAGGCGGCCGTGGAAGCGGCCCGGGCGCAGCTGGTGGGCGCGCGATCGGCGGTCACGGCGGCGCAGGCCACGTTGGCCCGGGTGGAGGCCGACATCGCCGACAGCCAGCTGACGGCGCCGCGCGACGGCCGCGTGCAGTTTCGCGTGGCGCAGCCGGGTGAGGTGCTGGCGGCTGGGGGCCGGGTGCTCAACCTGGTGGACCTGTCGGACGTCTACATGACCTTCTTCCTGCCCGAGACGGTGGCCGGGCGGGTGGCCTTGGGCAGCGAGGCGCGCATCGTGCTGGACGCCGCGCCGCAGTTCGTCGTCCCGGCCCGCATCTCCTTCGTGGCCGCCACCGCGCAGTTCACGCCCAAGACCGTGGAGACCGCCAGCGAGCGGCAGAAGCTCATGTTCCGTGTCAAGGCGCAGATCGACCGCGAGCTGTTGCACAGGCACCTGGCACAGGTCAAGACCGGCCTGCCGGGCGTGGCCTGGGTGCGCGTCGATCCCCAGGCGCCGTGGCCGTCGCAGCTGGCCGTGAAGTTGCCGCAGTAGCGCCTCCCTCGCATGAACGCCGCCGCCTCGCCCGTCGTGCGCCTGCAGTCGCTGCAGCTGCGCTATGGCCGCACCGAGGCCCTGCGCGGCGTCGCACTGGAGGTGCCCGCCGGTCGGATGGTCGGGCTGATCGGGCCCGACGGCGTGGGCAAGTCGAGCCTGCTGTCGTTGGTGGCGGGGGCACGCCGCGTCCAGCAGGGGCGGGTCGAGGTGCTCGGCGGCGACATGGCGGACCGGCGCCACCGGCAGGCCGTGTGCCCGCGCATCGCCTACATGCCGCAGGGCCTGGGCAGGAATCTCTACCCCACCTTGTCGGTGGAAGAGAACCTGCAGTTCTTCGCCCGCCTGTTCGGCCACGGCGCGGCCGAGCGGCGCCGGCGCATCGACGCGCTCACCCGCAGCACCGGGCTGTCGCCCTTCCTGGCGCGGCCGGCGGGCAAGCTGTCGGGCGGCATGAAGCAGAAGCTGGGCCTGTGCTGCGCGCTCGTCCACGACCCCGACCTGCTGATCCTCGACGAGCCCACCACCGGCGTGGACCCCCTGGCGCGGGCCCAGTTCTGGGACCTGATCGACCGCATCCGCGCGCAGCGTCCCTCGATGAGCGTGATGGTGTCCACCGCGTACATGGACGAGGCCCGGCGCTTCGAATGGCTGGTGGCGATGGACGAGGGCCAGGTGCTGGCCACCGGTACGCCCGCCGAGCTCCTGGCGCGCACCGGCAGTGCGCAGCTGGAGCAGGCTTTCATCCACCTGCTGCCCGAGGCCAAGCGGCGCGGCTGGGCACCGGTCGAGATCGCGCCGCTGGCGACGGCGGACCAGGACATCGCCATCGAGGCCCGCGACCTGACCGTGCGCTTCGGCGACTTCACCGCGGTGGATCACGTCAGCTTCCGCATCCGGCGCGGCGAGATCTTCGGCTTCCTGGGCAGCAACGGCTGCGGGAAGTCCACCACGATGAAGATGCTCACCGGACTGCTGCCCGCGACCGAAGGCCAGGCCTGGCTCTTCGGCCGCCCGGTGGACCCCCGCGACCTCGACACCCGCCGCCGCGTGGGCTACATGTCGCAGGCCTTCTCGCTCTACGGCGAGCTGACCGTGCTGCAGAACCTGCAACTGCATGCACGACTGTTCCATCTGCCGGTGGCGGAGCAGCCGGCGCGCGTGCGCGAGATGCTGGAGCGCTTCGGCCTGGCCGAAGCGCAGCACCGGCTGCCGGAGAACCTGCCGCTGGGCATGCGCCAGCGCCTGTCGCTGGCCGTGGCCATGGTGCATCGGCCCGAGCTGCTGATCCTGGACGAGCCGACCTCGGGCGTCGACCCGATCGCGCGCGACGGCTTCTGGCGGCTTCTGGCGGAACTGTCGCGGCGCGACCGCGTGACCATCTTCGTCTCCACCCACTTCATGAACGAGGCCGAGCGCTGCGACCGCATGTCGATGATGCATGCCGGTCGCGTGCTCGACAGCGACCGCCCGGCGGCGCTGGTGCAAAAGCGCGGGGCCGCTTCGCTGGAGGAGGCCTTCATCGGCTACCTGGTGGAGGCAGGCGCAGGCACGACCCGCGATGCCGATGCGCCGGCCTCGGCGGGGCCCGCTCCGGCGCACGAGCTCCCTCCTGCGCCGACGCGGCACCGTCCGTTCAGCCTGCAGCGCCTGTCGAGCTACCTGTGGCGCGAGGCGCTGGAGCTGCAGCGCGACCCGGTGCGCGCCACGCTCGCGCTGGCCGGCTCGATGGTGCTCATGTTCGTGATGGGCTTCGGCCTCAGCATGGACGTGGAAAGCCTGCGCTACGCCGTGCTGGATCGCGACCAGAGCACGCTCAGCCAGAACTACGCGCTCAACCTCGCGGGCTCCCGGTACTTCGCGCAGCGGCCGCCGATCGCCGGCTACGACGACCTGGACCGCCGCATGCGCAGCGGCGAGCTGGCGCTGGCGCTCGAGATTCCTCCGGGCTTCGGCCGCGACCTGCTGCGCGGGCGGCAGGTGCAGGTCGGCGCCTGGATCGACGGCGCGATGCCGCAGCGCGCGGAAACCGTGCAGGGCTACGTGCAGGGCATCCACCAGCAGTGGCTGTCCGGGCAGGCCGGTGAGCGCGGCCTGGCCGGTGCCGCCGCCGTCACGGTGGAGACGCGCTTTCGGTACAACCCCGACGTGCGGAGCCTGCCCGCCATGGTGCCGGCCGTGATCCCGATGCTGCTGCTGATGCTGCCGGCCATGCTCACGGCGCTGGCGGTGGTGCGGGAGAAGGAGCTGGGTTCCATCGTCAACCTGTATGTCACGCCGGTCACGCGCACCGAGTTCCTGCTGGGCAAGCAACTGCCCTACGTGTTGCTGGCGATGTTCAACTTCGCGTTGATGTGCGCGCTGGCCGTCACCGCCTTCGGCGTGCCGATGACGGGCAGCTTCGCCGCCCTGGCGCTGGCGGCGCTGCTGTTATGCATGGCTTCCACCGGCATGGGGCTGCTGGCCTCGGCGGTCACGCGCAGCCAGATCGCGGCCATGTTCTTCGCCATGATCGGCACCATCATCCCGGCCCAGCAGTTCGCCGGGCTGACCGACCCGGTCTCCTCGCTGGAGGGCGCCGGCCGCTGGATCGGGGAGATCTATCCGGCCACCCACATGTTCGTCATCAGCCGCGGTGTCTTCAGCAAGGCGCTGGGCCTGGCCGAGCTGCACCGGGCGCTGCTGCCGCTGGCCGCCTCGGTGCCGGTGATCCTGGGCATCGCCATCCTGCTGCTGAGGAAGCAGGACCGATGAGGCACGTCTGGCGCCGACATCTCGCCAACGTCCTGCGCCTGGGCGTCAAGGAGCTGTGGAGCCTCTGGCGCGACCCGGTGATGCTGGTGCTGATCGTCTACACCTTCACGGCCTCGGTCTACACCGCGGCCCGCGCCTTGCCCGAGACGCTGCACAACGCACCCATCGCCATCGTCGACGAAGACGCTTCGCCGCTGTCCGCGCGCATCGCCTCGGCCTTCTACCCGCCGCACTTCACGCGCCCGGCGATGGTCTCGCTGCCGGAGGTGGACCCGGCGATGGACGCCGGCCGCACCACCTTCGTGCTGGTCGTGCCGCCGGGCTTCCAGCGCGACGTGCTCGCCGGCCGCGCACCCGCAATGCAGCTGAACGTGGATGCCACGCGCATGAACCAGGCCTTCTCGGGAAGCGGCTACGTGCAGCAGATCGTGCTGGCCGAGGTCAACGAGTTCGTGCAGCGCTACCGCGGCAGCGCCCCGCAGCCGGTGGAACTGGCCTTGCGGGCTCGCTTCAACCCCGCCCTGGAGAAGGCCTGGTTCGGCGCGCTGATGCAGATCATCAACAACGTGACGCTGCTCTCGCTCATCCTCACGGGTGCCGCGCTCATCCGCGAGCGCGAGCACGGGACGCTGGAGCACCTGCTGGTGATGCCCGTGACCCCCACCGAGATCATGCTGGCCAAGGTCTGGTCGATGGGCATGGTGGTGCTGCTGGCGGCCGGCACCTCGCTCGCGCTGGTGGTGCAGGGCGTCATGGGCGTGCCCATCGGCGGCTCGGTGCCGCTGTTCCTCGCCGGTGCCGCGCTGGCGCTGTTCGCCACCACGGCCATGGGCATCTTCCTGGCGACCGTGGCGCGCGACATGCCGCAATTCGGCATGCTGATGGTGCTGACCATCCTGCCGCTGCAGATGCTCTCGGGCGCGCTGACGCCCCGGGAAAGCATGCCCGCCCTGGTGCAGACCGTCATGCTCGCGGCGCCCACCACCCACTTCGTGGAGCTGGGCCAGGCCATCCTCTATCGCGGTGCCGGCCTGGAGGTGGTCTGGAAGCCCTTCGTCTGGCTGCTGGCGATCGGCAGCGTGCTCTTCGCGGTATCGCTGGCGCGCTTTCGCAGGACCATCGGCCAGATGGCCTGAACCGCCGCAGCCCTGCGACACTCCCCTCACCATCCGACCCAGGAGATCCAGCCGATGAGTCCCCACGATGGCCCGGCGCCGACCAGCCTCGGCCTGATCCGCAACCGCACCTTCGACGAGATCGCCGTCGGCGACAGCGCGAGCATCCAGCGCACGCTCACCGCGCAGGACATCCAGCTCTTCGCGGTGCTTTCGGGCGACGTCAATCCGCAGCACCTGGATGCGGAGTTCGCCGCGTCCACGCGCTTCCATGGCGTCATCGCGCACGGCATGTGGGGCGGTGCGCTCATCTCCGCGGTGCTGGGCACCCGCCTGCCGGGGCCTGGCACCGTGTACCTGGGTCAGTCGCTGAAGTTCCTGCGCCCCGTGCGGGTGGGCGACACGCTCACCGTCACCGTCACCGTGGTCGCGCGCGACGAAACCAAGAAGCGCCTGACCCTTGCCTGTGCATGCGTCAACCAGGCCGCAGAAGCGGTGATCGAGGGCGAGGCCAGCGTGCTGGCACCCACCGAACGGATCGAACGGCCCGCCGCCACGCTGCCCGAAGTGCGCATGAATGCGGACGGCGACGGCCTGCCGCGCTTGCTGGCGCACGTGCAGCCCATGGGAGCGATCCGTGTCGCGGTGGTGCACCCCTGCGATGCGCTCAGCCTGGGCGGTGCGCTGGACGCGCGCGCCGCCGGCCTGATCGAACCGGTGCTGGTCGGCCCGCGCGCCAGGGTCGAGTCCGCTGCGGCGGCGGCCGGGCTGGACCTGGCCGGTGTCGCCCTGGAGGACGTGCCGCACAGCCATGCCGCCGCGGCCCGCGCGGCCGAGCTGGCCGGCCAGGGCCGGGTGGAGGCGTTGATGAAGGGCAGCCTGCACACCGACGAACTGATGAGTGCCGTGCTGCAGGCCGGTGCCAATCTGCGGACCAAGCGGCGCCTGTCGCATTGCTTCCTGATGCAGACGCCGGCCTATCCGCGCTCCTTCATCATCACCGACGCAGCCATCAACATCGCGCCCACGCTGGAGGAGAAGGCCGACATCGTGCGCAACGCGATCGAACTCGCGCATGCGATCGGCGTGGCGCAGCCGCGCGTTGCGATCCTGGCGGCGGTGGAAACCGTGAACCCCCGCATGCCTGCCACGCTGGATGCCGCCGCGCTGTGCAAGATGGCCGAGCGCGGCCAGATCTCCGGGGGCGTGCTCGACGGCCCGCTGGCCTTCGACAACGCCGTGTCGGCTGCGGCCGCGCGCGTCAAGGGCATCGAGTCGCCCGTGGCGGGGCAGGCCGATGTGCTGGTGGTGCCCGACCTGGAAAGCGGCAACATGCTGGCCAAGCAGCTCGAGTACATGGGCGACGCCGCCACTGCCGGCATCGTGCTGGGCGCGCGGGTGCCGATCGTGCTGACCAGCCGCGCCGACGCGCGCGACACGCGCATGGCCTCCTGCGCCATCGCCGTGCTGCTCGCGCATCGCTGGCGCACCAGCCCGCCGTGAGCGGGGAAGCGGGCTCGGACGCCATGAGCGAATCCTTCATCCTCGTCCTCAACTGCGGCTCGTCGAGCATCAAGTTCGCGCTCTTCGAGGCCGGCGCCGCCGAGCCCGCGCGCCAGCCGGCATGGAACGGCAAGGTGCAGGGCATCGGGGGCCCGGACGCCGACTTCGGTGCGCGCGACGTGGCCGTGAGGCCGGTGACGCTGGACCCGGCGCAGCCGTACCGCGACGCGCTCGAGCTCATCCGCCGGCACACGCTGCGCTGGCTGGACGGCCGGCCGCTGGCAGCGGTCGCGCACCGCGTGGTGCACGGCGGCAGCAAGTACTTCGAGCCGGTACGGGTCGACGGGCGCGTGCTGGCCGACCTGAAGGGCTACATCCCGCTGGCGCCGCTGCACCAGCCCTTCGCGCTGGAGGCGATCGAGATCCTGCTGGCCGAGCGGCCCGACCTGCCGCAGGTGGCCTGCTTCGACACCGCCTTCCACCACACCCTGCCACGGGTCGAGCAGATGCTGCCGCTGTCGTGGTCGGCCTGGGAGCGCGGGTTGCGGCGCTACGGCTTCCATGGCCTGAGCTACGCGTACATCGCCACCGCGCTGGCCGAGCGCCACGGCCGCGAGCAGGCCGAACGCGCCCGTACCGTCGTCGCCCACCTGGGCAGCGGCGCCAGCCTGTGCGCGATGCAGAGCCTCGAGAGCGTGGCGACCACCATGGGCTTCTCGGCACTGGACGGCCTGATGATGGGCACGCGCACCGGCGCTATGGACCCCGGCGCCGTGCTGTACCTGATGGAGATCGAGAAGCTGAGCCTGGAACAGGTGGGCCATGCGCTGTACCACGGGTCCGGCCTGCTCGGCATCTCGGGCCTGTCGAGCGACCCGCGCGTGCTGCTGGCCCGCGAGGGCGAGGACGGCGAGATCGGCGAGCGCTGCCGGGCGGCCCTCGAGCTGTACGTCCGGCGCATCGTGCGCGAGATCGGCGCCATGGCGGCGGTGCTGGGCGGTCTCGACCGGCTGGTGTTTACCGCAGGGGTGGGCGAGCACAACGCGGCGATCCGCGCGCGCGTGTGCGCTGCGCTCGGCTGGCTGGGCGTGGAGGTCGACGAGGCCGCCAACCGTGCCGATGCCGTGTGCATCGGCACGGCGGAGGGCCGCGTCGATGTCGGGGTCGAACCGACCAACGAGGAATGGGTGGCGGCGCGCTGCGCGTCGGCCCTGGCCTGATGCGCCGGCGGTCGTGCGTCGGAGCCGCCTTGCAGCGGCCGTCCGTGGCTCAGTCGAGCGTGACCCACCGCACGAACATGAGCAACAGGAGCCAGCCGCTCCCGAGTGCCAGCGCCGTGCACAGGGCGATCACCAGCAGCCGTTGCATCGCCGCGCCTGCCTTTCAGGTCGACGAGCGCGATGCCGGTGCCTGAGCCGGCTTCGTTCGCGTGCTCAGTCCGAAGAGCGAGTACAGGGGACATGTGCCCACGACACCGGTGAGCAGGGGCACGGCGCCCAGGTAGCCCCAGAGGCCCACCGTGCCCTTCACCGCGAGCGCGACGAGCAGGAGGCCCACCACGATCCGCAAGGCGCGGTCCAGGTGTCCGACGTTGATTTGGAGGAATGGCATCGCGGGGGCTCCTGCAAAGGCCTTCATCGTGCGCCCGCTCGCACCGGGCGGCGTTGAGAAAGCGCAAGCCATCGCAGGTGCGATCAGGCCTGCGGTGCCGGCGCGGCATGAGCACCGCAGCTTTCATGTTGAGCATGGCTCATAGAACTTCCAATTTGGTGCGCCCGCGCCTATGGTCTCGCCCCACGCCCGGCCCTGGCCGGCTCACCCGTCCCACCGATCTTCGTGTCCATGCCCTTCTCCAAGCTCCGCATCGTCCGGCCGACCAACGACCTTCGTGCCCTGCTTCCCTTCTACCGTGACGGGCTGGGCATGCAGATCCTTGGTGTGTTCGACGATCACGGCGGCTTCGACGGCATGGTCCTGGGACGAAAGGACACGCCCTACCACCTCGAGTTCGTTCGCCAGCGCCACCGCAGGCTGGCGATCTCCGCGCAACAGGAGCACCTGCTCGTCTTCTATCTCCCCGAGCGCGAGGACTGGCAGGCGGCGGTCGACAGCATGCGCGCGTCGGGCGCTGCGGCGGTGAAGTCCGCCTTGCCGTTCTGGGATGAGCACGGACAGACCTTCGAGGATCCGGATGGCTACAGGGTCGTGCTGCAGCAGAGCGCCTGGCGCATCGCTAGCGACGAGCGGCCGCACCCGGGCTAGGAGGGGTGGGCTTGGCCCCGTTCCGGAGCGCGTGACGCTGCGGCGACCTGCCGACCGAGGCGCACCAACGCCTGACAAGCCGCCTGCAGGAGCGGATCGCCCGTGGGCCGCGCAGGCGTGACGGCGACGACCTCGGACTTGCGCAAGGGCAGCGGGGGCTTGAAGAAGCGAAGGTGCCCGACGAGATCCTCGCGTGCGTGCGCGACGCTCGAAGGCACCGTGAGGAGCAATCGCGTGCCGACTAGCAGTTCCGCAGCTTGCATGAAAGAGGGCTCGATCACCTCGACGCGCCGATGCAGGCCGCGCGCAGCCAGTTGCTCGTCGACGGCGTCGTCCCTGTCGTCGTCCTCCCCCACACGCAGGTGCGGAAGATCGAGAAAGGCGTCCAGCGCCAGCGTGCGGGTCGGCAGCTGCGTGTTCCCGAGCCACGCCACGGTGACGAACGGGTCTTGATAGAGCGGGGTGCGCTTCATCCGTGACGAGGCGGTGGCGCCGAAGTCACCCACTGCCAGGTCGAGCGCCCGGCCGTCGACGGCCCGGATGGCTTCGGCATCGCCGCGAATCGATGTGATGCGTAGCATCGCCTGGCTCGCTTCGGCCGTCATTGCCCGGCAGAAGCCAGGCAGAAGCGCGGCCCGGCTGCTGGGCGTCATGCCTATCGCGAGGCTGCGCGACAGCGCCGAGGGGCCGTCCGCAAAGTGCTCGAAGACCGCTTCCGCGGCCTGGACGGCGGGAAGGATCCGCGGAGCGAGCGACCTCGCCAGCCGGGTGGGACGAAGCCGGGCCGCGCCCCGCTCGAACAGCGGATCGATGAAGCGCTGACGCAGCGCCTTCAGCGAGTGGCTCACGGCCGACTGGGTGACGCCGAGCTTCTGCGCAGCGCGTGTCACCTGCAGCTCGCTGTACAGCGCGGCGAAGATGCTCAGGGCGCGCAGGTCTCCCTTCGGAAGCGGCGGCTCGGTCCGGCTTGCGGCCGGATCGGTGGTCACTCGTCGGGCGGGGCCGCGGGCCATGCGTGCGTTCAGCGCTGCGCCACGTGCACGGCGCCGGGCGAAGAAGAACCCTGTGCAGCCGATTCGGGCCCCGTCGGAACGGGGACGGCAGAGGAAACTCGGGCGGACACGAGGTCGAACGACAGGAAGGCGCACACGACGCACATCAGCGCCCATTCCCATTGCATCGAGATGTCGTCGTCGTCGCGCGCGACCGTCCAGACCAGCAGGCCGACGATCACGAGCGCGCCATAGGCCAGATATCCATTTGACAGCATGGCAGACCTTTCGTTTTTCCGGCGTTCGCCCCTTGTTGGCGAAAAGCGTAGCGTCAGATTTCACGGCTGCGGGCAGGCCCCGCAGGAAGCTTGCGATTTGTCAAGCGGGTTCATCGCGCGTGCGCGGAGACTGCCCACGCTGCAATCGCAATCCGCGAGAAGAAAGGAAGCTTCCAGATGGCCACCCACATCGTCGATCTGTCGGCACGCTCCGAGGTACTTCGGAACGAACCGTTCAGTGCGCATTTCTGGGAATGCACACCGAGCGAATACAAGGCCTTCCTGGGGCGTCCGCGCGAGTTCCTCCGCGGCATCGGCGTTGAATTGGACCCGGCCTGCCGCATCGAGACCCTGATCGAGAACCACGATCGCTTCAGCGAGAGGATCCCGGATTTCGACGGTGACTCCGACGAGGTGATCTGCAGCCTGGGCCGCAGCAACGCCGCGAACGACGCCTACCGCGTGGTCAGCTACGCCCGCGACCGCAATGCCAAGAAGGTCAAGAAGCACCTGCTGCACAAACCGGACCGCGAGCGCGTGAAGGAAAAACGTGCGGACAAGGCTTGAGGAGGGGCAAGTCATGACGCTGCGTCGCATCCTTGTCCAAGCCGACAACTCGGCACCATGTGCTGCCCGCGTGCAAACGGCCCGCGCGATCGCCGAGCGCTTCGGCGCCACGGCGGTCGGCGTGCCCTGCATGACGACGGCGCTGATGCAGTATCCCTATTCGCTGGTGGCCCTGGGCGACACCTTGTCGGTGCTTGAGGATGTCGATCGGGAGACGGCGGACAGGGCGCGCAGGACCTTCGAGAAGGCGGCGGCCGGCGCCGCGTGCATGGCATGGGAGCACCTGGTGGGGCAGGGCCCCTGGGGGTTCATCCGGCGGGCGTTCTACGCCGACCTCCTGGTCCTCGGGCAACCCGATCCCGACGAACCCCTGGATGGCCGGCTGCCCGCGGATTTCCTGAGCAGTGTGCTGATGGACAGCGGCAGGCCGGCGCTCGTCCTTCCCTACGTCGCCGGCCCGCGCCCCGACATCGGACGGACCGTGCTCGTGGCATGGAAAGAGACGGCCGAGGCCGCCCGTGCCCTGGCCGCCGCCTGGCCTTGGCTGACCCGGGCCGCGTCGGTCCATGCCGTGAGCTATGGAGACGGTGCGGCACAGGCGCTCGGCCGTTTGCAGGCGCTCATGTCGGCCCATGGCGTGTCGGCCACGGTCCACGACGGCGGCGTCGACGAGACCGACGCGGGCGAACGTCTTCTCTCGCTGGCGGCGGACGTGGATGCGGGCCTGCTCGCGATGGGCTGCTATGGCCACAGCAGGGCCCGGGAGTGGATGTTCGGCGGTGTGACGCGCACCCTGCTTGCGTCCACCACCGTGCCCTTGCTCATGGCGAGCTGACATCGCTCCCGCCGAGGCATGCATGGCGCCGTGCGCTGCCCCGAGCGTGGCCCCGTGCCGCTGTGACCGCCAGCGCAACGTGCACAGGCAGGCAAGCTAGTGCGTCGTCGGCGACGCCATCGCTCGTGCCACCGGCAAGGTCACCACGAAAGTGCTGCCGGGGCCAGGGCCGGGGCTTTCGGCATGGATGCTGCCACCGTGTTCGTTCACGATCCGGCGCACGAGCGCCAGCCCGATTCCCTGTCCTGGCACTTCCGGGTCGGGCTGTACGCGCTGGAACATCCCGAAGATCCGGTCGGAATCGCAGGCGTCGAGGCCGCGTCCGTTGTCGCGAACTCTGACGCAGACGCGGTCGGGGCACGGCTGCTCCACCGTCAGAGCGACGAGGCCGCCCGGCGGCGTGAACTTCGCGGCGTTCAGCAACAGGTTGTCGACAGCCTGCGCAAGGCGGATGGAGTCACCCGACACGGGCACCGGCGCGGCGGGAAGACGGCATTCGAAGCGGTGTTGGCGCCCCTCCAGGTCGGGACGAGCCAGGTCGATGGCGCTTTCGATCGCTTCACGCAGATCGAAGTCCTTGCGCACCACGCTCAACTGGCAGCGCCGGATGCCGTCGATGTCCGCCAGGTCCGCAATCAGCCGCGAAAGGTGCCGTGCGGCCCGTGATGCGACGGCGATGGCCTTGTCGCGCTGGGACCCGGGCCCGCAGGTTTCGGCCAGTCGAAGGGCCGAAAGTACCGGAGAGATCGCATTCCTGAATTCGTGCGACAGCGTGGCCAGCGACTGGGCACTGGACAGGTCCATGTCGCTGCCGACGCCGGCGATCGCGGGGGTGTCGTGACGCATGACGGCAAATGGCGGTCACCCGTCCAGCGGGACACCGCCGCCGAAGCGGGCGATCCACTGGTCCAGCAACTCGCGTTGTGCCTGTGTGCAGCCGCGGTGCCATGCGGCCCAGAACGCCACCCACTGATGCACGAAGGTCAGCGCCGGCATGGCCGCCGTGGCGAGCAGGGGCGCCATGTCGCCCGGTGGCCACTGGACGGCAGGCGGCGAGCCGGAGCGCCGCCCGGGTGGCGAGGAGGAATCTTGCTCGCTCACAGCGGCGCCACATTCAGGTCGTCCTGGACGCTGGTCACGCCAGGAGCGGACCAGGCCGCACGCTCGGCCACCGCCCGCTGCGCCCAGGAATGCACCGACCCGGACAAGGTGGCCTTGTTGCCGGTCACCGCCACGCGGATCTTGTTGGCCTCGTCGAGCGCCTGGCGCTCCAGAGCCTTGCGGATCAGGCCCGACACCTCCGCCGGCGTCGCCGCGGGCTTGAGCGTCAGGTTGTTCGACACGCCCAGGACGCCGGTCAGCGAGCGAACGGCGCGCAAGGCCACGCGGCGCTGGAAGTCCCAGTCCACCTGGCCGCTGAGTGTGATCCAGCCGCTCTCGACGCGCACCTTCACGGTGTCTGCGGGCAGCTCGGATTGCCAGGCCAGCGCCCGGTCGGCCGCCTCCGCGATCTCCGTGTCGCTGCGCTTGTGGCCCGGCGCGAGCCGGACGTCGAGTTCGATGGCGATGGCCCGCACGCCGCGCACATGCTGGACCGCCCGCTCGATGGCGAACTTCTCCGCATAGGTGCCCAGGTGGCCGGACAGCGTGACCACGCCCTCCGTGACCGTGATGCCCACATGGTTGGCGTTGATGGACGGGTCCCATGCCAGTTCGGCTTCCACGTCGGCTTTGAGCTGTGCATCTGTCTTCATCTCTTCTTCCTTTCCATGCAATGGATCCTCGGGAGTCACGGCTTGCAACCCACCGGCGGCCATCGTCGGCGTGGAAGGCCGCCCGGCACTTGCGGTTGATCAATGCACGCTCATCTCCTCGAGCCGGGTTGCGGCGACGGGGCGATCAGCGGCAACCGCGACACCTGGGCGAGAACATCGGTTTCCCGAGGGGCCTGCGCACGCCACAGGCTCGTCGAGGGTTGGGCCGCGGAGGTTTTCTTCGCCTGACGGCCGCCTCTGCTGCGCCCGGTGGGCGCAGCATCAGCGCCGGCGTATGGCGGGGACAGGCGTGAGGTGCGGCGCTGAGTCATACGAAGTCCGGTCGACGGCAGCGCGGATCGAGCCCGTGGATGCCTACTTCGGTGCGTCCTGGGGCTCGGGCGGGCGGGTCTCGTCCTGCCGCCTGCCTGCTCGCGCGGCCGCCCGGTCCAGGGCGCGCGCGGCGGCGGCCGCGGCCTGCTCGGCGCGCCGCAAGGACCGCTGGGTGGCCGCGAGGGCCTCGCGGGCCTGCGCCGTGCCGAGGTCGCGGTAGCGGGTTGCGAGCGATTCAGCCCGCTCCATGGCGTCGCGGGAGGCTTGGGCTGCTTCCGTGCTGGCGTCTGCAGCCGCGCGTGCGGCATCGCGGCCTTCTTCGCGCGCCAGGGCGGCCGATCGCTCGGCCGCTTCGCGCAGGCGCGTGGCGGACTGTGCGGCCTCCCGGCTGGCTTTTCGAATCGCTTCGACCATCGCGCGCGACAGCCGGCCTGCCTCGACATCGGCGGCGGCCGCCGCCTCCCGGGCAGAGCGGGCGGTGGCTGCTGCCGCTGTCCTGGCTTCCCTGGCGGCGTCTCTCGCTGCCTCGACGGCCGGGTCCGGCGGCGGGCTGAGGAGCCCTGGCGGATCGGCCGCCCGGGCGGCACCGAGGGGCGCAAGTGCGAGCAGGAAGGCGCAAGCCAAGCCCCGAGTCCATTCGGACCGCGGTCGTGAGCCAGGACCTGGCAGGATGGCCGACACCTGCGCGTTTGGGACGGGCGGGGTGATGCAAGTGGATCGCATGGACGGCAGCCTGGGTTGCATGGCGGATTCGATGGCCTGTGGAACGCCCACTGTAGGCACGCTCCAGATGTGGGACCTTGCGCGCCGTCAAGCCGGGCGGCTCCTCAGGCCAGCGCGTGAAGGATCAATCCCTGCAGGACCAGTCGCCGGCCCTCGCGTGCAGGAAGGTCGAGCTGCATGCGCCGAGCCAGCAGGTCCAGCGCCGCGACGCGCACCGCCGCGTTGCTGAGGACGGGGATGGCGGCGTGGTGCGCGATGCGCTGCACGAGTCCCGGCTCGACGCCCTGGCACTCGATCGCTTCGTAGAGCTGTCCGAGCATGCGCGCCAGGCTCGACATCCGGTCGGTCGGATCGTCGGGTCGCCTGCGCAGCGGCATGACGGCCACCTGCGCGCCCAGCGCGCGGGCAGCATCGCAGAACAGGGATTGGGCGCGTTGGGATGCGATGCCATAGACCAGCCCCAGGTGCCGCGCCTGCAGCGGCTGCGGTGAGCGCCCTTCCTGCCGCGCATCCCACAGCTGCCGCGCGCGGACGAGGATGTCCCCGGTGGCGTGCTCCGTGGCCAGGGGATCGTCGATGACACGTGCGAATGATGGCTCGGGACTCATGGCTTGCACGATGCGTGGATGTTCAAGCCTAGACCGCGGCCACCTGATGCCCGCTTGAGGAATGTCAATGCCGGCCGTCCCGCTCTGCCAACTATTGCACGATCTCGGCCGCTGACGCGTTCGACATCGTTCGTTCACCGAGCGTTACTCGATGACATCCAACGTTGTCGTGGGTGTTGCTTGCACGGCGCAGGATCAATGCCTTCCAGCAAGCCATCCTTCCCACACCCATCATGAACCCAGCCCACGCCGAAGCGCCTCTTGCGCGCGCCGCCTCTTTCCTGAAGTCCACGGGTGCCGCGTCAGCTGCGGTCGCCATCGATCCGATCGGCGCGCGTCTGCGCAGCTTGCGTGAGCAGATGAATCCCGTGCGCCGGGTCGTGCACGCGGGGGAGGCGATCTTCCAGGCAGGCGAGCGCTTTGCAAGTCTCTACGTCGTCCATGCCGGCCTGTTCAAGATGATCAACATCTCCGCCGACGGCAGGGAGCAGGTCGTCGGCTTCAAGTTCCGGGGTGACTGGATCGGCTTCGACGGCATTGCCGAGGCCCGTCACAAGAGCGATGCGGTGGCCATGGACACCAGCGAGGTCTGGGTCCTGCCCTACGAACAACTGATGGTCCGCTCGGCGGAGCAACCGGGCTTGCTGGGCGAACTTCACGCTGCCATGAGCCGGGAGATCGTCCACGACCGCGACTCGATGATGGCGCTGTGCACCCTGCCGGCCGACGCGCGCGTGGCGGATTTCCTGCGTTACTGGGCGGAAAGCCTGGCGATCCGCGGCATGCGCACGGATGAGATCGCCTTGCGGCTGACCCGGGCCGAGATCGGCAACTACCTCGGCATGACGCTGGAGAGCGTCAGCCGAGCGCTGTCGAAGCTGGTGCGCGCCGGCGTCATCGACTTCTGCAGCAAGGGGCGCCGCGACCTGCAGATTCCGGACGTCGACGCACTCGGACGTTTCGTTCAGCGCTACCTGGTGCCTGCTCCGGCGACGTTGCAGTAGCCGGCGCGCATCCTCCACGGCGTGCGGTTCAGCCGCGGGGGGCCACCCGGGCCAGTACGTCGATCAGCTCGGTCCGCGAAAACGGCTTCTGCAGCAGCTCGCAACCGGCGGGGAGCTGGCGGTCCGCCTCCATCAGCTCGGCGGAGTAGCCCGACATGAGGACGATGGAAATGCCGGGTGTCGCCTGCAGGGCCTGCACGGCCAGTGTCGTGCCCTGCATGCCCGGGCCCAAGGAGACGTCGCTCAGGAGCAGGTCGAAGCGGGGCGACCCGGTCTGCAGCAGCGCCAGTGCCTCCTCGCCGCTGGCCGCTTCCTCGACCTTGTAGTCCAGTGAGCGCAGGAGGCGGCTGGCGACCTTGCGCACCTCGGCATCGTCCTCGACCAGCAAGGCTTGCCCACCGGCACGGCGCGCGAGTGCGGCCGGCGCCGCATGTGCCTCGCGCGGGACGGCATGCTCGTCACGGACCGGGAGGGACAGCGTCACGGTGGTGCCTGCGCCGGGCTGGGACTCCACCTCGACATGGCCGCGCGACTGCGAAGCGAACCCGTAGACCGTGCTCAGTCCCAGGCCGGTTCCTTTTCCCGGTGGCTTGGTGGTGAAGAAAGGCTCGAACGCGCGCTTTTTCGTCTGTTCGTCCATGCCAGCCCCGGTGTCGGCAACGGAAATCGCCACCATCGGATGGCGCCCGGCGTCCGGCCCGGCCGCTTCGGGCAAGGGGTAGGCTCTGAAGCTCAGCGTCCCGCCGCCGGGCATCGCGTCACGGGCGTTGATGGCCAGGTTCAGGAGGGCGGACTCCAGCTGGCCGGCGTCGACCCAGGCGGTCGGGCAACCCGGGGCGACATGCAGGTCCACGCGGATGCGCCGGTCCAGGGTCCGGCCCAGCATGTCGCACAGCGACTCCAGCAGCGCCCCCAGGTCGACACGTTCCGTCTGGAGGCGCTGGCGGCGCGAGAACGCCAGCAGTTTGCGCGTCAGCGCGGCGCCGCCGCCTGCGGCGCGCAACGCGGCTTGCAGAAGTCGCACGGCCTCGGGGTCGTGCGCGACGGCGGGCAGGTCCTCCAGGACCTGCAGGTTGCCCTGCACGATGGTCAGCAGGTTGTTGAAGTCGTGGGCCACGCCGCCGGTGAGCTGGCCGATGCTCTCCAGCCGCCGGGCGTGGTCGAGCTGTTCCTCGGATCGCAGACGCTGGTGGGTGGTCGCGAGCAGATTGGCGGCCGACTCGAGGAAGTGCAGTTCGTCTTCGCCGAAGCGATGGGGCAGCCGGCTCCTGACCGACAGGATGCCGATGATCTGCCCCCGGTCGGCCAGGGGCACGGCAAGAGCGCTCCGCAGACCGGCGTCGTGCCAGGCCTGCGGCACCGCGAAGCGCGTCTCTTCGCGCAGGTCGCCCACCCGCACCGCGGACAGCTGCCGGGCGACGAGGCTGGGCAGGGAGTCCGGCCGGCTTCCCACCTGCAGCCCGACATATTCGCCCGTCGGCATGCCGATCCCCCCGACCAGGCGAAAGACGTTGCCCGGGCGGTCGAGCAGCCAGGCAATCGCCACCTCCACCTCCTGCGCCGAGGCGACGATCTCCGGCACCCGCTGGACGATCTGCGCCAGGTCGCGACTTTCGACGGTCAGTCGAGCCAGCTGGGCGAGGTGCTCGCTGTACCGTGCACGCTTCAGGGCCTGCTTGACGCGTGGATAGTCCGCGATGTCGCGGATGGCGGCCAGGACGAAGTGCGACCCGGGCCGCTCCAGTGGACTGAGTGCGATCTCGACGATGACCTCGGAGCCGTCCTTGCGACACGCGGCCAGCTCCGTGCGGGTGCCCATGGGCCTTCGCTGCGGGGCCCGCGCATAGGCCGCCCGGTAACCGGCGTGGCGTGCGCGGCTTGCCTCGGGGACCAGGTGCTCGATCGGCATCCCCGCAAGCTCGCCGGTGGTGTATTGCAGGAGCGCGGCAGCCGCCGGGTTCGCGGCCGCGATCGACCCGTCGGGCCCGACCACCAGCAGGGCGTCGGGATGGGCCTCGAAGATGGACTGGAGGACCTGCACGTCCACGCCCGGAGCGGCCAGAGGGCCGGTCGACGCCGAGTCCTCGGGGGGCGGGGTGCGCGCACCGGATTCAGCCATCCGTCACCGGCCCGATGAAGATGTATCCGGCACCGCGAACCGACTTGATCAGCTGCGGGTCGTCCGGGTTCGCCTCGATCTTGCGGCGCAGGCGTCCGACCTGCACGTCGATCGTGCGGTCGAAGGGCGCCGCGTCGCGCCCTCGGGTACAGCCGAGCAGGAAGTCGCGCGACAGCACGCGTCCCGGGTGGCGGGCGAAGGCCTGCAGCAGCTCGAATTCGCCCCGCGTCAGTGCCACGTCCTCGCTCGCCGGGCTGCGCAGGCTGCGCGCCGCCATGTCGAGCGTCCAGCCGGCGAACCGCAGCAGGCCGGCATGCTGCGTCGGGGCAGGTGCCGCGGCGTCCGCGCGCGGGACGGTTCGTCGCAGCACGGCCTTGATTCGGGCCACGAGTTCGCGCAGGTCGAACGGCTTGGTGACGTAGTCGTCGGCGCCGACCTCCAGGCCCACCACCCGGTCCACCGCGTCGCCCCGACCCGTGACGATGATCAGCCCGCAGCTGTGGTGTTCCCGCAGGCTGCGTGCGATGGAGAAACCGTCCTCGCCCGGCAGGCCGAGGTCCAGCAGCACCAGGTCCGCCGGATCGGCCTTCATGGTGCTCAGCAGCGAACCGCCGTCCTGGTGGCTCGACACCCGGAAGCCGTGGCTGCGCAGGTACTGCTCCAACAGCACGGTGATTTCCGCCTCGTCGTCCAGGATCGCAACGTGGAAGCCGGTTTTCATGGCGTACGTGTCCTTCCTGATGATTAAACATCCGTCGGACAGCCGTGCCAATGCCCCGGTCAGGGGAGCGCATCGCTTGATCTGGCGCAAGGCCGCGTGCCAGGGGCCGCCTACATTGGGATGTCCGTTGGAGATGGCCTATGAGCAAGGTGTTGGTCGTTGTGTATTCGTACACCGGTACGTCGCGGCGCGTGGCCGAACTGCTGTCCAGTCAGCAGGGCTGGCCGCTGGGCACAGTGGCCGAGATCCGACCGCGCCGGGGCGTCGAGGGCAATTTGCGCTGCGTCCTCGATTCGCTGCTGCGGCGCAGGCCGCCGGTGCGCTACGACGGGCCGCCGCCCGAGGACTTCGACCTCGTGGTTCTCGTCGCTCCGATCTGGCTGCTGCGCATGGCTGGCCCCATGCGCAGCTTCGTCGGGCGTTCCGGGCGGGCGCTGCGCCGCGTGGCCGTCCTGTCGGTCATGGGCGGGCAGGGCGCGCCCAATGCCGCCGCCGAGATCGCCGCGCTCTGCGGATCGACGCCGCTGCTCGCCGCCGCCGTGACCCAGCGCGAGGCGGACGACGGCAGTTGTGCGGGCCTGTTGCAGTCCTTCGGCACCGCGATCCAGGGCGCGCTGGGCCCGGCAGCGCCGGTGCGCGCTGCCGAGCTCTCCACGCAGGCCGTCTAGGTCGACGGGCGCGATGGTGCAAGCACGTCGCGCAGCACGCGGGACGCGCCTCGCCGGCGCCGTCCTCGCGGGCGCGATGCTCGCGGGCTGCGCGGCGGTCGGCCGGGCGGAGGTCGGGGCGGCCGGGTCCCCGGTCGCCATCCGGTCGGATGCGCCCGGCTTTTCGGCGCTCGTCGGGCAGCTCGCGCATTCGGTGGTCGATATCCGCACCTTGCGCATCGGCCGCGACGAAGCCGCCGACGACCAGAACCCCGATCTCTCGCCCGACTTCGACTTCGCGGATCGGCTGGCGCAGCCGCTGGCCACGCAGGTGCAGGTGAGCCAGGTCCGGGATCTCGCATCGGGGCTCGTGATACGCGAGGATGGACTCATCCTCACGAGTGCGCACGTGGTGGCGGGCGTCGACGACGTCCAGGTCCAGCTCGACGACGGGCGCCGGTTCACCGCGCGCGTGCTCGGGGCGGACCGGCGCTCGGATGTCGGTCTGCTGAAGATCGAGACGAAGGGCCTGCCAGTGGCGGCCCTGGGCGATCCGGCCACCACCCGGGCGGGGGACTGGGTGGCAGCGATCAGTTCGCCGTTCGGATTCCATTCGAGCGTGACCGCCGGCGTCGTCAGTGCCGTGGGTCGCTTCCTCAACGGGGCGGGCGAGATCCCGTTCATCCAGACCGACGTCGCCATCAACCCTGGCAGCTCGGGCAGCCCGCTGTTCAACGTGCGAGGCGAAGTCGTGGGCATCAATTCCCTGATCTACAGCGCGAACGGGGGCTACATGGGCCTGTCGTTCGCGGTGCCGATCGATCTGGCGATGCGTGTCGCCGGACAGCTGGAACGCGAGGGCATGGTGCGGCGTCCGCAGTTGGGTCTGGCGACGCAGACCCTGACGCCCGCGCTGGCCGATGCCTTCCAGCTTCCACGTCCCGAAGGTGCTCTGGTGGTGCGGGTGAGTGCGGGCAGCGCGGCCCAGCGCGGCGGACTGATGCCGGGAGACGTGGTCGTCGCCGCGAATGGCGCAGCGATTCACCAGCCGATGGATCTCGTGAACATCGTCAACGGGCAGCCGGAACGAGCGCCGCTGCAACTGCAGGTATTTCGTGCAGGTCGAGCGCTTGCCCTGCGCGTCGTGCCGGGGCCCAGGCTGGCGGATGCGCCTCTCGAGTTCAAGCCAGCCGACACGCCCTGGCGCGACGGCATCGGTCTGAGCCTGGCCGAGCTGTCGACTCGGCTGCGCGCGCAGACCGGAACGGAGACCGGCGTGCTTGTGCGAGAGGTCGAGGGCGCCGCGCGGCGCGATGGTGTCCAACGCGGGGACGTGATCGTCGGCGTGAATGCCGAGAAGGTATCGGGCATCGACGAGTTCCAGCGAGCCCTGGCCAAGGCAGCCGGACGCCCCGCCGTCGCGCTGCTGGTGGTCCGTCAGCGACGCATGGCGTACGTGTCCGTGCAATTGCGCTGAACGGGTCCAAGCCGTCTGCCACGCAACCCGGCCGGCTTGGTGCGGTCGCCTTGACGTGCCGCAAGCCCGGGCGAGCGCGGGGTTCCTATGCTCGAACGGTGTCGCCCGCATCGTGGCGGCATGAAAGGGTGGGATGCCTATATCTGATTCGTCGAGACGGGTGCAAGCGCGGCGCGCATGCAGTCGGCCGCGGGAGATCGACCTCGGCGTTGTGCCCGCGACGGCCCGGTGCGCTGTGTGCCAAGCAGCATGGGACCGGGCGGCGCACCTGTGAGCGCCGCGGCGGTGGCGACGCAGGAGGCGTTGTCCTGCCGCGGCTGCCCCCACCTGGGCGTGTGCATGCCGGCGCTGGCCGTGCCGAGCGAGGGCAAGCCCGTGCGGCTGATATCGAACCGCCTGCTGCTGCAGCGCCGCGAGCCGCTGCTCGCTCAGGGAGACCGATTTGTTGCGGTGTACGGCGTGCGCCGCGGCCTGCTCAAGGGCGTGCTCGGGACCGGCGCGTCCAGCGGCGTGGTCACCGGGTTCTTCTTTCCAGGGGACGTGGCGGGACTGGACGGCATCGCGATGGATCGGCATCCGACCGGCCTGCTGTCGGTCACCGACGCCGAAGTCTGCGTCATCCCGTTCGGACGCCTGGAGGCCTGGGCCGCGCGGTCCTCGCAGGCACAGCGTCATCTGCATCGATTGCTGTCGAAGGAGATCGGTCGCAGCTGCATGGCCCTGCTGCCCTTGGCCCGTCTCACGGCCGCCCAGCGGGTCGCCGACTTCCTGCTGCGCTTCGCAGCCGCGCAGTCGCACGGCAGCGGCAGCCCATCCGATTTCGTCCTGGCCCTCACCCTGGAAGAGATGGGCAGCCACCTGGGGCTGCAAATGGAAACCGTGTCGCGCGTGCTGTCGCAACTGGTGTCGCAGCGGCTGATCGCCCGGGAGGGGCGCAGCCTGCGCATTCTCGAGCAGGGCGACCTCGGCCGCCTCGCGCGGGCGCAGCAGATCGGCCCTGACGCAGGCTGACCGCGGGCGACATCCGTCGGCAGGAGCGCGGCCTTGGGGGTGAATGCGCCGCAGGCTCAGCGCGGGTTGCCGATCCAGTGATCGACGGTCTTCAACAGGTCCTCGGGCGACACCGGTTTGGTCACGTGGGCGTCGAAGCCGGCGGCCGCCGTGCGCTCCCGGTCTCGCGCAGAACCCCAGCCGGTCAAGGCCACGATCCGTGGCTGCGGAACGCCGGCTTCCGAGCGAAGGCGCTCGGCGATCTCGAAGCCGTCCATGGCCGGCAATCCCAGATCGAGCAGCACGACCTCGGGATGCATGTGCCGTGCGGTCTCCAGCGCGGACGGGCCATCGGCCGCGCCGATCACCTCGTGCCCTTGCGCCCTGAGCAGTTCCACCAGCGTGCTTCGTCCGTCCGGGTTGTCCTCGACGACGAGGACGCGTCCCCGCCGTGCGGGCGTCGCCGGCGGCACGGCGCGCGCCGCCGGTTCCACGGGAGCCGTCTCGAGTGGCAACGAGACTCGGAAGGTGCTGCCCTGATTCAGGCCGGCGCTCTGGACCTCCACCGCACCGCCGTGCATCTCCACCAGGCTCTTGACGATCGACAAGCCGATGCCGAGTCCACCGTGCGCCTTGGCGCCCGTGTGGGGCAACTGGGTGAAGAGATCGAAGAGCCTGGACTGGTCCGCTGCCGGTATGCCCAGCCCGTTGTCCGAGACCTCGATCAGCGCGCGGTTCGCCTCGACCGTGCATGACAGCGAAAGCTCGCCGCCGTCGGGGGTGTACTTGACCGCGTTGTTCAGCAGGTTGGTGACGATCTGCACGATGCGCGATGGGTCCGCGAGGATGGGCGCCGGCGTATCGGGCAGGCTGAGCGTCAGGCGGTGGCGCGCGGCGTTCACCCCTGGCTGCGCCGCTTCGACGGCCTGCACCAGCAAGGCAGACAGATCCAGGACCTCGCGCTTGAGCTCGACCACGCCGCGGCTGATGCGCGACACGTCGAGCAGATCGTCGACGAGCCGCACGAGGTGGCTCGTCTGGCGTTCGATGACTTCCGTGCGGCTCAGCAGCCGCGCGGGGTCCTTCTCGCGCTTCATCAACGCGATCGCGTAGAGCATCGGCGCGATCGGGTTGCGCAGTTCATGCGCCAGCGTGGCGAGAAACTCGTCCTTGCGCCGGTCCTGCAGGCGCAGTGCCGCCGCATCGCGCACGCGTTCGATGTGCGCCCAGCACCGGTCCACCACTTCGGTGATGACTTCCAGATCCTCGGCGTTCCACTGGCGTGGTTCGGCTTGATGAACCGCCATCATCGCCACCAGCAGCCCGCGCTTGACCAGGCCGGCGCAGACGATGGCCTTGATGCCGATCGCGTTGAACATCTTCGCCCCGCCCTCGTCGCCGAGATCGCGGTCGACATCGTCCACCACCAGGTGGCGCCCCATGCGAAGGTTGGACGTCGCCCGCGGTCCGAAGAGTTCCAGCGAATAGACGTCGACGCTGGAAGGCACGCTGGGCGACCAATCGGCACGGATGGTGAATCGGTTGTTGTCGGCCTCGACGTCCGCGTAGGCGCAGCGCGTCGCCTCCAGGTGCTCGCCCAGGAGCCGGGTCGTCACCTCCATCACGTCCTGGGCACTGTTCAAGGGCCGCGTGGCGCGTTCGATGCGATTGAGCAGCTCCAGCCGTCGGCGGCCGCGCTCCGCCGAGGCCTCGGCATGCTTTCTTGCGGTGATGTCGATCACGGTGCCGATCGCCCGCACGCATTCGCCCTGGTCGTTGAAAAGACCGCGTCCCTTGGCAGCGACCCACCGCATGACCCCGTCTTCCTTGCCGATGGTTCGGTACTCGACGTCGTAGACCGTTCGCAGGTCCGGGTTCTGGCAGTCCGCGAAGGCACGCAGCACGTGCCCGGCGTCCTGCGGGTGGAGGCAGGCCTCGAAGTCGTCGAGCGTGGCGGTGGCGTCGGGCGAAATGCCGAACATGGCCTTCACCCGCGCCGGCCAGTACAGCGTGTTGGTGGCCACATCGACGTCCCAGAGCCCGACCTCTGCAGCGTCGATGGCAAGCCGCAGCTGCTCCTCGCGCTGGCCCAGAGTGAGTGTGGCGATGCTCGCGCCCTGTGCGGTCTGGCTCATCGGGCCATTGTCATCGACTCGGTCGGACCGCACGGCCCGGGCGTGGCGGATGAGACGGAGCGGGTCGCTCGCTTCCTGTCCGACAAGCGCAAGCTGGGTTCGCCGGCGCGGCGGTCGCGGGGCGCGACCTAAGTTGGCTGCTCATTCAACCCCAGCAGAGGCCCCATGCCATCCATCTCGTGCCGCGACCATGAGTGATCTCATCGGATTGATCCAATGGCCGGCGTTCGCCGCTTCGCTTGTCGCGGCCTGGCTGGTCGGGTCGAAGAGCAGCCGGCGCCGCAATTACGGCTTCTGGGTCTTCCTGGCGTCCAACGTGCTGTGGATCGTCTGGGGGATCAGCACCTCGGCCTGGGCGCTGATCGCGCTGCAGGTCGGACTGGCCATTCTCAACATCAGGGGCCTCTTCAAGACGGAAGAGCAGACCGAGGACCCGGCCTAGCCCCGGCGGCAGCCGCGGGTCGGCCTGCCTCAGAGCGGCGCGCCTTTGCGCGCGCGCAGATCGGCAAGCAAGGTGCGGATCGCCCAGCCGGTGGCCTTCGCGATCTGCTCGCCGCTGAGGTCCCAGTGATCGCGCATCTCGAGCCAGGGCGTCGTGTGCAGCACCTGCAGCATCGCCGTGGCGAGCAACTGGTCGTCCTTGGGCAGGTCCTTCACCGCATCGGCCGTCACCCGGGTGTAGCTCTCCTGTCGTTCCTTCTTCTGGGCGAGACGCATGGCGCGGCCTTGAGGCGTGGAGCGAACCAGGGTGACGATCGGTGCGATGCGATCCAGGCCCTGGTAGATGGACTGCGTGTCCAGCAGGTCGCTCTCGCTCTTCGGAAAGGAAACGCGTGCGCCTGCCAGTTCCCGGACCCGGGCGCTCGCCGCACCGAGCAGGGCCTCGCGATCGACGAAGTACCGGTAGATCGTTCGGCGGCTGATTCCGGTGCGTTCTGCCACCGCGTCGTGGCTCAGGTCAGCCCGGCCCTCGGTCATCAGCTCGATGACCGCATCCAGGATGCGGGTCCGTGCCGCTTCCTTGTTGCGCTCGCGTTGGCCCGCCACCTCTTCCATGCTGAAACCTCTCTGGTTGTCAATATGGCACAAGAAGTGCCAAAAGATATTGACACTTATTGTGTCACAACCGACGATTCGGGCTTCCCATTGGCACCACGACCTGTGAGCACCCCGTGATCTACCACTTCTCCATCGCCGCCCACCGTCCCCGCCATGTCGCGGGAGTCATCGCCGAACTGTGGGGTGGCGATGCCCTGCTGTTCCCGCCCGTGTCCGACGACGGCTGGATCGTCCTGGCCGGCGACGAGCGGCGCAGCGCGATCGAGGTCTACCCCATCGATACCGTGCTGCGCGAAGCCGACGGCGATGCGGACGCGTACGGCGAGTCCACGGGACACGTGGGCTACACCGCCACGCACGGTGCGATCGGCACGCCTTTGACGCAAGATCAGGTGATGGCCATCGCGGCCCGCGAAGGCTGGCCGGCGAAGTACCGCATGCGCGGCGGGATGTTCGGCGTCGTTGAAATGTGGATCGAGGGACGGCAGATGATGGAGTTCATGACGCCCGAGATGCAGGCCGAGTACATGGCCTCCATGTCGACGGCCAACTGGCGCGCCATGCTCGACGCGTTCCGGGCGCCTGCGACGGCCTGAGTTCGCCCAGCGCGATCCGGCCTGACCCGGGCGCTGTCCGGTGCGCCGACGCTCTAGGCGTCGAAATCGGTCGCGATCGACCGGTCGCGCCACGCATCGATGTCGGCGCGCAATGCCGCCAGCTTCTGCTCCGCGATGCGGTGGGCCGCCGGCCCCAGCGGCAGATGCAGCGGTGGATGCTCGGCATCGATCGCCTGGAGCATGACGGCGACCGCCTTCATCGGATCGCCAGCCTGTTTGCCGTCGTTGCTTTCTCGATACAGGCGGCGTGCGTGCGCGCTTTGCGCATAGGCCTCGATTCGACGACCGGCGCTCGCGATGGAGCGGCCCAGGAAGTCGGTGCGAAACGGTCCCGGCTCCACGATGATCACGTTCAGCCCGAGCGGGCGAAGCTCTTGTGCCAATGCCTCGGAGAGCCCCTCGACGGCGAACTTCGTCGCGTTGTAGTAGCCCGACCCCGCCGATCCGGCGATACCCGCTCCGGATGACAGGTTGACCACGCACGCCCCTGCGGTGCGGCGAAGCAGGGGGAGGGCGGCGCGGGTGGTTTCGATGAGCCCGAAGACGTTGGTCTCGAACATGGGTCGATATTCGTGCGGCTCGGCCTCTTCGATCGCACCGATGAATCCGAATCCCGCGTTGTTGACCAGCACGTTCAAGCCGCCGAACGCGTCTTCGGCCACGGCCACTGCACGGGCCGCGTCGCCTGGCGCCGTGACGTCGAGCGTCGCGACGCGGACCGTGCGGGGGTACCGTGCCTGCAGGTCGTTCAGCGTCTGAACCGAGCGCGCCGTCGCGACCAGCTTGTCGCCACGCGCAGCGACCGCCTCCGCGAGCTGCCTTCCCAGGCCGCTCGAGCAGCCGGTGATGAGCCATGTCTTCTTCATGTCGGTTCCTTCAGGTTCAAGCGGGTGGGTGAGGCGAGGGCGCCGAAGCCGATGACCGAGAGCAGGACCGCCACGCCGAGGCTCGCTCCGATGCACAGCATGGTGACGACCAGTGCGTGGGCCATCGATTCGGCGTGCGGGCTGGACCCTGCGATGCCGAAGAAGACGCCACCGAAGACGGCGACGCCCAGCGACGCGCTGATCTGCAGAGCCGAGTTCGCGACGCCGGCGATCATGCCGGAGCCGTTGGCCGGCGCACGGTCGATGACCGAGCGCACCAGCGTCGGCAGTGCCCAGCCTTGGCCGAAACCCAGCAGGCCGATGGCAACGATCAGGGGGAACGCTTCAGGCATGCGTGC
This sequence comes from Xenophilus aerolatus, assembly GCA_030418545.1. Lineage (GTDB taxonomy): Bacteria > Pseudomonadota > Gammaproteobacteria > Burkholderiales > Burkholderiaceae_C > Xenophilus. The sequence goes on from QAIB01000015.1 coordinate 48,485, forward strand.
CGGCGCCCGGGCGACGATCGCGGCGAGATACACGCAGCCCGCCACTTCCAGGAGCATGCCGATCGCGGGCACCCAGCGGCCGAACACCCGCACGGCCCATGGGGTGGTCAAAGGCCCGACGAAGAATCCGACCCCGAAAGGCAGGAACACCAGCCCCGTCGCCAATGGATCCAGGCCCAGGCCGGACTGCAGATAGACCGAGAAGGTCAGGAAGAAAGCGGAGACCACGTAGAAGAACAGGATCGCGGCCAGGCCGCTCGCCAGCCCGGGCGTGCGCAGCAGGTCCGCCCTCACCAGGGGAACGCCACCGCGCCGCGCGAGCGAGGTCTCGAAGCGCCAGAAGCAGAAGGCGGCGGCGGGGCAGAGGATCAGCATGCCCACCGCCCACCCGGGCCAGCCCGCTTCGCGTCCTTCGACCAGCGGCACGATCAGCAGTGCGAGCGTGATCGCGCACAGCGCGACGCCGGCCTTGTCGAGGGGCGCCGGGGTCTCAGCACGGACATCGGGCAGCAGCTTCGCGCCGCCGATCAGGACCGCGGCCACGATGGGCAGGTTGATGAGAAAGATGACGCGCCATTCGAGGTGCAGGATGTTGGCGGCGATCAGTGCACCCCCGAGCGCCTGCGCGACGACCGCCGCCAGCCCCACCGTCGCGCCGTAGAGACCGAGTGCCCGCGAGCGCTCTTCGACGGAGAACAGCGCCTGGACCGAGGCGAGGCCTTGGGGCGCCATCGCTGCAGCGCTCAGGCCCTGCAGGATGCGGCCGACGACCAGGACCGCAGGCGTCGGTGCGAGCCCGCAGAGCAGCGACGTCAGGCCGAAGCCGCACATGCCGATCAGGAATATCCGCTTGCGGCCGAACAGGTCGCCGAGCCGGCCACCGGTGATGAGGAACACGGCGTACGCGGCCGCATAGCCGGAGATCACCAACTGCAGTTCGGCGGCGGTCGTGTGCAGGCTCCCCCTGATCGACGGGATCGCGACATTGACGATGAAGAAGTCCAGCGGAGGCAGGAAGGCCCCCACGAGCAACACCGCGAATGCCCACCACCGGCGCATCGCTGGCGTCGTCGTCTGCGTGGCGAGGCGCTGCCGCGGCGCCATCACGCGGGACGCCCGAAGCGGCCGGGTCTTGCGGTGGCAGAGCGAACTTCGATCGCTTCGATAGGGGATTCGAGACGGGTGGACATGGGATGCCTTCTTTTGTCGGGCGTGACTCGCAGCGAGATGTTTGCGTGGAAAATGTATCGACCGGTACAAAAATAGTCGAAGAAAAACGACTTGGTGTCGTCATGGAACAGGCCCTGTTCGATTCGAGCGGGCCGCCGGCGCCGAGTTGCCTGTGTGCGTCCCAGGGAACTTGGCTAACGAATTACGTATCGGTCGGTACAAATATATGTGCGCACGGCGGTCCTGTCAACGGAGCCTTTCAGACAGACGCGAGCTGCCGCCCCTGGCGTGCGAGAATTCTGTATCGAGTAGTATTTAAATTTCATCGACAGGAACGGCTCATGAGTCAGCGAGGACGGCCACGCACCTTCGACCGCGACGTGGCGCTTACTTCAGCCATGCACCTGTTCTGGGAGCACGGCTTCGAATCCACCTCTCTGTCGCAGCTGAAAGCGGCGATGGGCACCGGCATCTCCGCGCCGAGCTTCTACGCGGCCTTCGAGTCCAAGGAGGCGCTCTACAGGGAAGCCCTGGAGCTGTACCTGAAGACCTACGACCTGACGCGGAGTCTTCATGATCCGTCGCTTGCGCCGCGGGAGGCCGTGTTCCTGGCGCTGGACCGGTCTGCGAGGATGCAAGCCGGGACTGGTCACCCGAAGGGCTGCATGGTCACCTTGGGCAGCATGACCTTTCAGCCGAGTGCGAGCGAGGCGGTCACCCAATTGCTGCGCGACTCGCGTACACGCACCCGGGATGGCTTTCGCTCGTGCGTGGAGCGTGGAATCAAGAGCGGAGAGTTGCGACGGTCCACCGATCCGGCCTCGCTCGCACTGGCGTTCGACAGCTTCTTCCACGGGATGTCCGTCCTCGCGCGCGACAAGTTGCGCCAGAGCGTGATCGAGAAGACCGTGATCGACGCCATGGGCATCTGGGACGCGGCCGCGAGCAAGCGCTCCTGAGGTGCCGGCGGGCGCGGGATCGACCCGGTCGGTGGCGGTAGTCCGACGCGCGCCGTGGGCGTTGCTATCCTTTCGCCTCGATGACACGCCTGGCCCCCGAATTCCACCGTCTCTATGCGCCTCTCCCCGGCGGCGACACGTCCGACACGGCGCTGGTCGGGCCCGGTGGCGAGGTGCGGGCGCTGGTGATGGAGCTCACCGCGCCACCGTCCTGGGACAGCCTGCGACCGGTCTGGCAGGGCGTGCAGACCGAACTGGGCTTTCCTGCTCCCGCCATCGCCGTGTCGGGCGTCGACGGACTCCAGCTCTGGTTCTCGCTAGCGAATGCCGTGACGGCGCAGGAAGGCCATGCCTTCCTCCACGCGCTGCGCCGGCGTTTTCTTCCCGACGTGCCGATCCGCCGGCTGCGGTTGTGGCCGAGCGCTGCATCCGAACACGTGCGCCCCGTGCCACAAAGGCAGGCGCCGAGTGGCGATTGGTCAGCGTTCGTGGCGCCCGACCTGGCGCCGGTGTTCGGCGACACGCCCTGGCTGGACATTCCGCCCAGCGACGACGGCCAGGCGGCGCTGCTGGCCGCGCTCGAATCCATCCCGCGGGCGGTATTCGATGCGGCGGCAGCACTTCTGGGCGACGAGGCATCCTTGACTTCCGACCCCATCGCTGCGGATCGGCCGGACAGCGAAGCGCCCGCGCCCGCGGCGGCTCCCACGCCGCGCATGATCCCGACCGACGATCCGCTTCTTTTTCTTCGACAGGTGATGAGCGACGAGCGCGTGCCGCTCGCCTTGCGAGTCGAAGCCGCCAAGGCCTTGCTGGCACACCGCGCAGGCGGCGGACGTTGACGGCGTTGCGCCGCGTGCTCAGGCGGCGCGCAGCATGCCGCGCTCCTCGATGAAGCGCACCACCTGCGCCACGCCGTCCTGCGTCTTCAGGTTGGTCATCACATAAGGCTTGGCCTTGCGCATGCGCTGCGTGTCCTGCTCCATCACGCCCAGGTCCGCGCCCACGTAGGGCGCCAGGTCGGTCTTGTTGATGACGAAGAGGTCGCTCTTCGTGATGCCGGGGCCACCCTTGCGCGGAATCTTCTCGCCGGCGGCGACGTCGATCACGTAGATCGTGAGGTCCGACAGCTCGGGGCTGAAGGTGGCGGCCAGGTTGTCGCCACCGCTTTCGACGAAGACCACGTCGGCGTCCGGAAAGTCTTCCAGCATGCGGTCGATGGCCTCGAGGTTGATCGACGCGTCCTCGCGGATAGCGGTGTGCGGGCAGCCGCCCGTCTCCACGCCCATGATGCGCTCGGCCGGCAGGGCGCCGGCGACGGTGAGCAGGCGCTGGTCTTCCTTCGTGTAGATGTCGTTGGTGATGGCGACGAGGTCGTACTGCGCGCGCATCGTCTTGCACAGCATCTCCAGCAGCGTGGTCTTGCCGGAGCCGACGGGCCCGCCGATGCCCACGCGCAGGGGCGGCAGCTTCTTGGTGCGATTGGGGATGTGGTGCAGGGCGCTCATGGGCTTGGCTCAGCTTCGGAAGAGTCTGGAGTACTGGGTTTCATGCCGGGCGGACAGCACCGCGAGCATGGGTGAAAAAGCCTGGCGGCTGTCGTCGTCGAGACGCATGGCCGCCTCGACGGCGGTGGGCATTTCGCGCGCGAGGCGCGCCAGCATGCGCTGGCCCGCGCTCTGGCCCAGCGGCACGGCCTTGACTGCCGCGGCGGTCATGTTCTCGGCCCAGCCGAAGGCGAAGGCCAGGCAGCCGTCGCGCACCGCGGCACCGCTGCGGGCAGCGGCGAAGGCGAAGGCCACCGGGTAGGTGACGGGCAGGCCGGCGAAGGCCTCGGCCGCGTCCTCGTGGTGCAGCTTGAGCCATTCGAGGAAGGAGCGGCCCATCTGTTCGGTCTGCAGCAGGAACTCGGCGGACTCGCGGGTGGCCAGCACCCAGGCGTTCAGCGCCTGCACGCGCGCGCTGTCGGCGCGGCGCCATGCCTCGATCGCCGACGCGACCACGGCCAGGTCGCCGCGCGCGAGGGCGAGGTGTAGTTGGTCGACCAGCCAGTCGGCTGCCGTGGCCTCATCCTTCACGCCGGCCCATTCCACCGCCGCCTCGAGCCCCTCGGAGTACGAGAAGCCGCCCACCGGAAGTGCAGGCGAGGCGAGCCAGATCAGCTGCAGCAGGCTGCTGGCGTCGATGGTGTCGCGTGGCGCGGTCGCGGGCGCGTGCATGGGCTCGATGGGCTTCAGTGCGAGTGATTGCAGCCGGGGCCGTGGACATGCCCATGTCCGTGATGATCGCCGTGCACATGCTCGGGTGCGAGGACCAGCGGAGGCTGCCCATGGGCGTGTTCGTGCGGGTGGCCATGCGCGTCGTGGTCGTGGCCATGGCTGTGTCCACCGTGTCCGCCATACGCGCCCCCTTCGGGCTCGAAGGCGTCGTCCACCGCCACCACGATCAGGTGCATGGCGCGCAGCATGTCGGCCAGCACATGGTCGGGTTCGATCTTCAGGTGGTCGGGCTGCAGCTCGATCGGCACGTGGCGGTTGCCCAGGTGATAGGCGGCGCGCGTGAGGTCGAAGGGCGTGCCGTGGGCCGGGCAGTGCGTGATGCGCAGCACCGGCTGCTTCGCGGCGACCACGCGCAGCAGCGACCCGTCTTCCAGCACCAGCACGTCGCCGCCGCGCACGGCCGTGCCGCGCGGCAGGAAGACGCCGACCTGCCGGCCCTGTGAATCGGTGGCGTCGAAGCGGCTCTTCTGGCGCACGTCCCAGTCGAGTTCGACCGTGGCGGCGCGCTTGAGCAGCACGGGCGCGAGACCGCGGCCCTGGGGCATGATTTTGTTGGCGGTGAGCATGGTGTGTGGCGTCTGTTGGCAGGCAGTGAGGCAGGGCAGGGCGCCATTGTCCCGCGACACCATGGCCCTGTGGGTGCGGCGCCCTAGAGCATCCGCGTCATGAAGTGGCTCGCCGGGTCGTTCGTGTAGTCCGAGAACGGCGCACAGGCTTCGAAGCCGTGCCGGGCGTAGAGCGCCCGTGCCGGCGCGAAGAAGGGTTGGCTTCCCGTCTCCAGGCTCATGCGGGTGTGTCCTGCGGCGCGGGCCTCGGCCAGTGCGTGGGTCAGCAACTGCGCCGCGATGCCCTGGCCGCGCAAGTGCGCGGCGGTGCGCATGGACTTGAGTTCCGAATGGCCGTCGTCCAGCCGTTTCAATGCCACGGTGCCCGCCAGCGCCTCGCCGGTCGCATCGGCCGTCCAGGCGCTCCAGAACCGGATCCCGGGTCGGCGCAGGCCCTCCAGGTCCAGCGCATGCACGCTTTCGGGCGGCGACACGCGGCGCATGTCCGCCAGATGCTCTTCCAGGAAGGCGGCGATGCGAGGGTCGCGCAGGTCGTCCAGGCGAATGTGCAGCGCCACCGCCATCGGTCAGAAGAGGAAATAGCGCTGCGTCATCGGCAGCACTTTGGCCGGCTCGCAGGTCAGCAGCACGCCGTCGGCACGCACGGCGTAGGTCTGGTGGTCGATCTCCATCTTCGGCGCATAGCCGTTGTGGATCAGGTGCTCCTTGCGCACGCCGCGGATGTTCTTCACCGCGCTCACGTTCTTGGCGAGGCCGTAGCGTTCCTTCACGCCTGCCGCCAGGCCGGCCTGCGACACGAAGGTCAGCGAGCTCTTCGCCAGCGAACCGCCGAAGGCGCCGAACATCGGCCGGTAGTGCACCGGCTGCGGCGTGGGGATGCTGGCGTTGGGGTCGCCCATCGCTGCCATGGCGATGCTCCCGCCCTTGAGGATGCAGAAAGGCTTGACGCCGAAGAAGGCCGGCTTCCACACGACGATGTCGGCCCACTTGCCCACTTCGAGGCTGCCCACCTCGTGCGCGATGCCGTGCGAGATGGCGGGGTTGATCGTGTACTTGGCGATGTAGCGCCTGGCGCGGAAGTTGTCGGCGCGCTCGCTGTCCTCGGGCAGCGCGCCACGCTGTGCCTTCATCTTGCTCGCCGTCTGCCAGGTGCGGATGATGACCTCGCCCACGCGGCCCATGGCCTGCGAATCGCTGCTCATCATGCTGATGGCGCCCAGGTCGTGCAGGATGTCCTCGGCCGCGATGGTCTCCTTGCGGATGCGCGACTCGGCGAAGGCGAGGTCTTCGGCGATGGCGGCGTCGAGGTGGTGGCACACCATGAGCATGTCGACGTGTTCGTCGAGCGTGTTCACGGTGTAGGGCATCGTGGGGTTGGTGGAGGAGGGCAGGAAGTTCGCCTCGCCCACCACGCGCAGGATGTCCGGCGCGTGGCCGCCGCCCGCGCCCTCGGTATGGAACGCACACAGCGACCGGCCCTTGGTGGCCGCGATGGTGTCCTCGACGAAGCCCGACTCGTTCAGCGTGTCGGAATGGATCGCCACCTGCGTGTCGGTGGCCTCGGCCACGTCCAGGCAGTGGTCGATGGCCGAGGGCGTGGTGCCCCAGTCCTCGTGCAGCTTCAGGCCGATCACGCCGGCCTCGATCTGCTCGTGCAGGGCCTCCGGCCGGCTCGCGTTGCCCTTGCCCAGGAAGCCGAGGTTCATCGGGAAGGCATCGGCCGCCTGCAGCATGCGCTCGATGTGCCAGGGGCCGGGCGTGCAGGTGGTGGCGAAGGTGCCGGTGGCCGGCCCGGTGCCTCCGCCAAGCATGGTGGTCACGCCGCTGGCCAGCGCCTCCTCGATCTGCTGCGGGCAGATGAAGTGGATGTGGCTGTCGATGCCGCCGGCCGTGACGATATTGCCCTCGCAGCTGATGACTTCGGTGCCGGGGCCGATGACGATGTCCACGCCGGGCTGCGTGTCGGGGTTGCCGGCCTTGCCGATGGCGGCGATGCGGCCGTCCTTGAGGCCGATGTCGGCCTTGACGATGCCCCAGTGATCGAGGATGAGCGCATTGGTCAGCACCGTGTCGACGCTGCCCTGCGCGCGCGTGCGCTGGCTCTGCGCCATGCCGTCGCGGATCGTCTTGCCGCCGCCGAACTTGACTTCTTCGCCGTAGCCGCCGGCGCGCAGGGTGTAGTCCTCCTCGACCTCGATCACCAGGCCCGTGTCGGCCAGGCGGACGCGGTCGCCCACGGTGGGGCCGAAAATTTCTGCATAGGCGCGGCGAGAGATGGTGGCCACAGCGTTGTCCTGGGTGGGAGGTTCAAAAAGTCGGACAGCCGAACGCGGCGGGCGCAGAGGTGACGCGAAGGGCGCAGAAGAAATACCGCAATTTGCTTTGTCTTTCCTGCGTGTTCTGCGAAATCTCTGCGCCCTCTTGCGTTCGGCTGTCCGCGTTCGGTTTTCAGAGCGGCCCTTGCACCAGCCCGCGAAAGCCGTACACGGTGCGGGCGCCCGCATAGTCGACCAGCTCCACCGTGCGCTGCTGCCCCGGCTCGAAGCGCACGGCCGTGCCCGAGGCGATGTTCAGCCGCATGCCGCGCGCGGCGTTGCGGTCGAAGTCGAGCGCGCCGTTGGTTTCGGCGAAGTGGTAGTGCGAGCCGACCTGGATGGGCCGGTCGGCGGTGTTCTTCACCACCACCGTCAGCGTGCGGCGGCCCGGATTCAGGTCGTGGTCGCCCGCGTCGATCAGCAGTTCACCAGGGATCGTCATCGCCGCGCTCCGTTCAGGCGAGTCCGCCGAGCAGCGCGGCGCCCAGCAGCGCCACGGCCGCGCCGGCGATGCGCGGCATCCAGCGGTTGGCATGGCGCAGCGCGTAACCCAGGCCGATGCCGGCCACGTGCAGCAGCGCGGTGGCCGCGACCATGCCGGCCAGGGTGAGCGCCGCATCCGGCTCGCCGGCCAGTTCGTGGCCATGCGCGATGCCATGGAAGATCGCGAACACACCGACCAGCGCCGCGGCGGCCATTGCCGGGAGACGCTTCTGCGTGAGCACCAGCAGGCCCAGCACCAGCAGCGAGGCCGCGATCATCGGTTCCACCGCGGGCAGGTGCAGGCCGGCCAGGCCCATCAGTGCACCCACCAGCAGCATGGCGACGAAGCCCAGCGGCGCCCACAGCAGGTCGGTACCGCGGCGCGCCACCAGGGCGCTCCACAGGCCCACCGCCACCATGGCGGCCAGGTGGTCCAGACCGGTCAGCGGGTGCATGAAGCCCGCGGCCAGGCCGTGGTGCAGGCCGGCATCGGCGCCCGTGTGGGCGAGGGCGGGCAGGGCGGTCAGGCTGGCGAGCGCAACGGCGGCGACGCGGGCAGGGCGGGTGAAGGACATGGGGGCGGTCTCCGGGGAAATCAGGCAATCGGCTGGTGCACGGTCACGAGCTTCGTGCCGTCGGGAAAGGTTGCTTCGACCTGGATGTCGGGAATCATCTCCGGCACCCCTTCCATCACGTCGTCGCGCGTCAGGACGGAACGGCCCTCGCTCATCAGCGCGGCGACCGTCTTGCCGTCGCGCGCACCTTCCATGACGGCGGCTGAGATCAGGGCCACCGCCTCGGGATAGTTCAGCTTCAGCCCGCGGGCCTTGCGCCGCTCCGCCAGCAGGGCGGCGGTGAAGATCAGGAGCTTGTCTTTCTCTCTGGGAGTCAATTCCATATCGCTGGGCTCGATGTTGCTTCGCTGTGGTCGCGAAGCATTATGGGCAACGACGCATCCTTGCAACAGTCGTGCCGCGGGCCGGCTTCGGCATGGAATGTGCACCGCAATGGTGTGCCCCCTGACTCCGCCTCCGCCATCGAACCGTCCGACGCCGACCGCGAGGACGCGCCCCAGCGCATCGTCAAGGTCCGGCGCGACTACAACAGCTGGGTCGGCAGCGAGACGCTGGAGGACTACGCGCTGCGCTTCACGCCGCAGCGCTTTCGCAAGTGGTCGGAATGGCGCGTGGCCAACACCGCCTTCGGGGCGGCGTCCTTCCTGATCCTGGAAGCCGTGGGCGCCACGCTGCTGGTGCAGTACGGCTTCGCGAACGCCTTCTGGGCCATCCTGGCGACGGGACTCATCATCTTCCTGGCCGGCTGGCCGATCAGCGTCTACGCGGCGCGCTACGGCGTCGACATGGACCTGCTCACGCGTGGCGCGGGCTTCGGCTACATCGGCTCGACCATCACTTCGCTGATCTACGCCAGCTTCACCTTCATCTTCTTCGCGCTCGAGGCGGCCGTGATGGCCTACGCGCTGGAACTGGCCCTGGGCGTCCCGCCGGCCTGGGGCTACCTGGTGTGTGCGCTGGTCGTCATCCCGCTGGTCACGCACGGCGTCTCGGCCATCAGCCGCCTGCAGCTGTGGACGCAGCCGATCTGGCTGCTCATGCTGGTGGTGCCCTTCGGCTTCGTGCTGATGCGCGATCCTGGTGCGTTTGCCGGCATCACGCACTACGCCGGGGATCGCAGAGGTTCGGCGGGCTTCAGTCTGCACCTTTTCGGTGCCGCGTTGACGGTGGGCATCGCCCTCATCACCCAGATGGGCGAGCAGGCCGACTACCTGCGTTTCATGCCCGCGCGCACCCGCGCCAACCGTGGCCGCTGGTGGCTGGGCGTGATGGCGGGCGGGCCGGGCTGGGTGGTGCTGGGCGTGGTCAAGATGCTGGGCGGCGCGCTGCTGGCCTACCTGGCGATCACCCACATGGTGCCGACCGAACGCGCCGTGGACCCGAACCAGATGTACCTCGCGGCCTACGAGTACGTCTTCCCGCACTACGGCTGGGCGGTGGCGGCGACGGCGCTCTTCGTCGTGATCTCGCAGCTCAAGATCAACGTGACCAACGCCTACGCGGGCTCGCTGGCCTGGAGCAACTTCTTCTCGCGCGTCACGCACAGCCACCCGGGGCGCGTGGTGTGGGTGGTGTTCAACGCGCTCATCGCCTTCATGCTGATGGAGATGAACGTGTTCGAGGCCCTGGGCGACGTGCTGGGCCTGTACGCCAACATCGCCATCGCCTGGATGATGGCGGTGGTCGCCGACCTGGTGGTCAACAAGCCGCTGGGCCTGTCGCCGCCGGGCATCGAGTTCAAGCGCGCCCACCTGTGGGACATCAACCCGGTCGGCGTCGGCGCGATGGTGCTGGCCTCGGCCCTGTCGATCACGGCGCACCTGGGCGTGTTCGGGCCGCTGGCGCAGTCCTTCTCGGCCGTGATCGCGCTGGGCACGGCCTTCGTGACGGCGCCGCTGATCGCGTGGGCGACGAAGGGGCGCTATTACCTTGCGCGTGACTCCGCTCCCGTCCGCCAACGGGAGAAGGGGAGAAAAATCCGTTGGGCAAAGGTCGAGCAAGCCGCGTCGGCAGCGCTGGTCACCCAGCGCTGCGTGATCTGCGAACGGGAGTACGAAGGCCCCGACATGGCGCATTGCCCCGCGTACCAGGGCGCCATCTGTTCGCTGTGCTGCACCCTCGACGCCCGCTGCGGCGACCTGTGCAAGCCGCAGGCCTCGCTTTCGGCGCAGTGGTCGGCCACCCTGCGCTGGCTGCTGCCGCGGCGCGTGTGGCCCTACCTCGACACCGGCCTGGGCCACTTCATCATGCTCATGCTGATCGTCGTGCCGCTGCTGGCGGCGGTGTTCGGCGTGCTCTACCAGCAGGAGCTGCGCGGCGTCGGCGAATGGGTGCAGGCGGGCACCGCCGCGGCCCCGGGCGTGGGCAAGGCGGTGGGCGCCGAGGTGGGCAGCGCACTGCGCGGCGGCTTCTTCAAGGCCTACATGGCGCTGCTGCTCATCGCGGGCATCGTCGCCTGGTGGCTGGTGCTGGCGCACCAGAGCCGCAAGGTGGCGCAGGAGGAGTCGAACCGCCAGACCCACCTGCTCATGCGCGAGATCGAACTGCACCGCGAGACCGACCGCGCCCTGCAGGAGGCCAAGCAGACGGCCGATGCCGCCAACCAGGCCAAGAGCCGCTACATCAGCGCCATCAGCCACGAACTGCGCACGCCGCTCAACTCGATCCTCGGCTACGCCCAGCTCATGGGCGAGGACGCCTCCGTGCCGCCGCACCGCCAGCAGGCCGTGGCGGTCATCAAGCGCGGCGGCGAGCACCTGCTGTCGCTCATCGAGGGCACGCTGGACCTGGCCCACATCGAGTCGGGCAAGCTGACGTTGCAGGCGCGGCCGCTGCGCTTCGTCGACATGCTGCGCGAGCTGGCCGAGATGTTCGAGCCGCAGGCCGCCGACAAGGGCCTGCGCTTTCGCTTCGAGCCCACGGGCGCCCTGCCCGAGGTGGTGCGCGCCGACGAGAAGCGCGTGCGCCAGATCCTCATCAACCTGCTGGGCAATGCCATCAAGTTCACCGCCCGCGGCGAGGTGGGCCTGCGCGTGGCCTATGCGCGCGAGTTCGCCACCCTCGAGATCGAGGACACCGGCCCCGGCATGGACGCGCAGGCGCTGGCGCGCATCTTCGAGCCCTTCGTGCGCGTCGAGTCGCCCGGCACGGCGGCCACACCGGGCGCCGGCCTGGGCCTGACCATGGCCAAGATGCTCACCGACCTCATGGGCGGCGAGATGAAGGTGCAGAGCACGCCCGGGCAGGGCTCGGTGTTCCGGGTGCGTCTTTTCCTGCCGCGGGTGCACGACGCGCCGGCGCGGGCGGCGAACACGGCCCCGTCGCCTGCCGTGGCGGCACGCCCCCGCCGTGGCTACGAAGGCGAGCGCCGCCGCCTGCTGGTGGTCGACAACGAGGAGACCGACCGCGAACTGCTCGTGCATCTGCTGGCGCCGCTGGGCTTCGAGCTGCGCACCGCCGCCAGCGGCCACGACGCGCTCGACCTGCTGGCCGCCGGCTTCCGTCCCCACGCCATGTTCGTCGACCTTGCGATGCCGGGCATCGACGGGTGGGAAACGCTGCGCCGGGCGCGGGCCTTCTGGGAGGCAGGCGACGGCGGGGGCCGGCCGGCGCCGGGCCGCCCCAAGCCGGACGCGGCCCCCTCGGGGGGCAGCGAGGACACGCAGTGCCGAGCGTGGGGGCCAGCAACCGCCATCGTCTCGGCCAATGCCTTCGACAAGCGGCTGGAGAACGACGTCGGCATCACGCCCGAGGACTTCTTCGTCAAGCCGGTGCGCCACAGCGAGCTGCTGGACTGGTTGGAGCGCCGGCTGCAACTGCGCTGGACCGACACGCCCGCGACGGCGGCGCAGCCGCCCGCAGCCGAGGCGCCCGTGGCCCCGTCGCCCGAACGCCTGCGTGCCCTGGAAGAGGCCGTCCAGCTCGGTTACCTTCGCGGCATCATGAAGCAGCTCGACGAGATCGACGCGGCGCAGCCGGCCTGTGCCGCCTGGACCGCGCAGCAGCGCACGCGCGCGCGGCAGTTCCAGTTCGAAGCGATGGCCGAGGCCATCCGCCGCGCCGGCGCGGCGCCGGAGTCCGTGGCATGAAGCCGCCGCCGTCGCCCCTGGCCGCCAGCCTGCGCGAGGAGACCGCGCGCGGCGACCTGGTGCTCATCGTCGACGACGTGCCCGACAACCTCGCCGTGCTGCACGACGCGCTGGACGAGTCGGGCTACACGGTGCTGGTGGCGACCAGCGGCGAGGCCGCACTGGTCCGCGCCGCCCAGGCGCAGCCCGACATCGTGCTGCTCGACGCCATGATGCCGGGGATGGACGGCTTCGAGGTCGCGCGCCGGCTCAAGGCCGATGTGGCCACGGCGCACATTCCCATCGTGTTCATGACCGGGCTGACCGAGACCGAGCACCTGGTGGCCGCGCTGGACGCCGGCGGCGTGGACTACGTGACCAAGCCGATCAAGCCCAAGGAAGTGCTGGCGCGCATGAACGTGCACCTGCAGGGCGCCCGCGCCGCGCGCCAGCAGGCCCAGCAGGCCGGCCAGGCGCGCAATGCGCTCGATGCCTTCGGCTATGCCAGCATCACGGTGCGCATGCCCGAGGGGCGACTCATCTGGCAGACATCGCTGGCGCGCGACCTGCTGCTGCGCTATTGCGGCACCACCGCGCCGCAGACGCCCGCAGCCGTGCTCGACTGGCTGCACCAGCACCTGCCTACCACGGCAGGCGGTGTGGAGCCGCCGCCGCTGACCATCGAGCAGGGCGCGCGCCACCTGCAGCTGCGCGTGCACCAGCAGACGGGAGACCGGGACGAGCCCGGGCAGAACCTGCCGGGCTGGGCCGGCGACTGGCTGCTCATCATCCGCGAGGTGTCCGACGCCAGCGTGATCGAGGCCATGAGCCTGGCACTCAAGCTCACGGCGCGCGAGGCCGAGGTGCTGTACTGGGTGGTCAAGGGCAAGACCAACAAGGACATCGGCGACATCCTCGGCAGCAGCCCGGCCACCGCCAAGAAGCACCTCGAGCGCGTGTTCGTCAAGCTCGGCGTGGAGACGCGCACCGCGGCGGCGGGTGTGGCCCTCAAGCGCATCCGCATGATCCAGCCGCATTTCGAGGTGTAGCGAAGGCGCCATGCGGGGCGGCTATGCTGCGCGCCCATGACGCCTCGCGTTCGCATCCCGCGCTTCCTGTCGTACGCCGCCCTGGCACTCGCGGCGGGCGGCGCCGGCGCGGGCGGCCACTTCGACGTCGACGATGCCGACACGCTGGCCCCCGGTCGCTGCCAGGTCGAGCTCTGGGCCGGGCGCGCCGACGCCACGGCGACCGGCTTCCAGCACATCGGCCCGGCCTGCCGCGTCGGGCCGGTCGAACTGGGCTTGAACCTCGACCGCTCGGCGTCGCCGGACGCCCGCAGCCGCAGCGTGGGCCCGGCCGTCAAGTGGACCTGGTACGGCGGGCCCGACGAGCCGCTGCGCGCCGCGCTCGAGTTCGCCGCCTCCTGGGACCTGCGCAACCACGGCAGCCCCAGCCGCCAGTGGCTGCTGCCCGTGACCTGGCAGCCGCTGCCGAGCCTGCAACTGCATGCCAACCTCGGCGCCGACTGGGCCGCGGGCACCGGCGTCCGCACGCGTCGCGTCGGCGCGGCCGCCGAGTGGGCCGTGGACGAGAAGGTGTCGTTCATCCTTGAACGCAACCGCGCCCAGGGCGCATGGACCACGCGAGGTGGCCTGCGCTTCGGCCTCACGCCGCTGCTGACGCTGGACCTCAGCGCCGCCAAGGTGCGGCCCGGCGGCGCGGTCTACACGGTGGGACTGAGCCACGAGTTCGGGCGCTGAGCTGGCCCGGCCTCGCTTCTCAAGCCCGATCGGGCTCCCGCGCCCGTCCCGCCTGCGCAAGCAGCTATGGATTCGATAGCACGGAAGGCGTGGAGGCCGCCGCGCCCGGCATGGCCTGCACGCCCTCGCGCGTGGCAATGGCAGCCGGTGGCGCCGGGGGCAGTTGCGCCAGCGCTGCGCGCAGCCGCTCGATCGCGGCGTCGCGGATGCCCAGGCGCGTCAGGGTCTCGACGGTCTGTTCGAAATACGCACGGCAGGAGCCCAGGCTGCCGGCGGCGGTGGCGATGTGGCGCACCGCCTCCTCGGGTCGCAGGGCGCCGGCGTAACGCGGGTGGCGCCGGTTGGCCACGAAGGTGAGGGCGCGGCTGCGCTGGCCGCCGATGTCGGCCTGCACCCAGCGCGCGTCGTAGGTGCCGCCGAGCATCTCGCGGCGCCACAGCAGCGTCAGCTCGGTGCGCACCTGCTCGGGCGCGATGCGAAAGCCGATGCCGCGGCAGCCGCCGCCCCGGTCCAGCGCCAGCATCAGGCCGGGCTCCTCGGGCGTGCCGCGGGCGGTGTAGAGCCACAGGCATAAGCGGCGCGACCAGCCGCGCACGGTGGCGGGCAGGGCGTCGAGGTAGTGGAAGGCCGGGTTCCACATCAGCGAGCCGTAGCCGAAGAGCCACAGCGGCTCGTCGGCCGGATGCGTGGCCAGCGTCTCGTCCAGCGAGGCGGCCAGTTCCTCGTCGCTGCGCAGCACCATGCCCGGCGGCGCGCTGGCGCGCAGCGCGGCCAGCAGGCTGCCGTCGTGCAGGCGCTCGCGCGTCACCGGGCCGTCGACGGTGGGAAAGAGGAGCTTGGGCGTGGGCATGAGAGGGCGGCAACGGGCCGGGTGCGATGGAGCAAGGATAGGACCCGCACGCGCCGGTTCCGCCGCGCCGGTCTCCTGCGGGACAAAAAAGAACGGCGCCCGAAGGCGCCGACGCAGCTGGGGCCCGACAGGCCCGTCACTCCTCGACGAAGGCCTCTTCGCGCTTGGCCTTCACGGCCGGCAGCAGCACAATCACCAGCAGCGCCGCCGCCACGATCAGCAGGCCGGCCGAGATCGGCCGCGTGACCAGCACCGACCAGTCGCCGCGCGAGAGCAGCAGGGCGCGGCGCAGGTTCTCTTCCATCATCGGCCCCAGGATGAAGCCCAGCAGCAGCGGCGCGGGCTCGCACTTGAGCTTGAGGAAGGCGTAGCCGACGATGCCGAAGATCGCCACCATCCACACGTCGAAGGTGTTGTTGTTCTCCGAATAGACGCCCACGGCGCAGAACAGCACGATCGCGGGGAAGAGCCACTTGTAGGGAATGGTCAGCAGCTTGATCCAGATGCCGATCATCGGCAGGTTCAGGATGATGAGCATCAGGTTGCCGATCCACATCGAGGCGATCAGGCCCCAGAAGAGTTCGGGGTTGCTGGTCATCACCTGCGGGCCGGGCTGGATGTTGTGGATGGTCATCGCGCCCACCATCAGCGCCATCACCGGGTTGGGCGGAATGCCCAGCGTCAGCAGCGGGATGAAGGAGGTCTGGGCGCCGGCGTTGTTGGCCGACTCGGGGCCCGCCACGCCGCGGATGTTGCCCTTGCCGAAGGCTTCCTCGCCGGGCTTGCGCTTGATCTTCTTCTCGATCGTGTACGACGCGAAGGACGACAGCAGCGCGCCACCGCCGGGCAGGATGCCCAGGGCGGAGCCCAGGGCCGTGCCGCGCAGCACCGCGGGTGTCATGCGCTTGAAGTCCTCCTTGGTCGGCCACAGGCCTTTGACCTTCGAGGTGAAGACCTCGCGGCTCTCCTCGGGCTGCGACAGGTTGCCGATGATCTCGCCGTAGCCGAACACGCCCATGGCGATGGCGATGAAGCCGATGCCGTCGGTCAGTTCGGGAATGTCGAAGGAGTAGCGTGCGACGCCGGAGTTCACGTCGGTGCCGACCAGGCCGAGCGCGAGGCCCAGCAGGATCATCGTGATCGCCTTGAGCAGCGAGCCCGAGGCCAGCACCACGGCACCGATCAGGCCCAGGATCATCAGCGAGAAGTACTCGGCCGGGCCGAACTTGAAGGCCAGTTCAGTCAGCGGCGGTGCGAAGGCGGCCAGGATGATGGTGCCCACGCAGCCGGCGAAGAAGGAACCCAGGCCGGCCGCGGCGAGCGCTGGCCCGGCGCGGCCCTTGCGCGCCATCTGGTAGCCGTCGATCACGGTGACCACCGAGGAGGACTCGCCCGGCAGGTTGACCAGGATGGCGGTGGTCGACCCGCCGTACTGCGCGCCGTAGTAGATGCCGGCCAGCATGATGAGCGCCGACACCGGCGGCAGCGCGTAGGTGGCCGGCAGCAGCATCGCGATCGTCGCGACCGGGCCGATGCCCGGCAGCACGCCGATCAGCGTGCCCAGCAGGCAGCCGACGAAGGCGTAGACGAGGTTCTGGAAAGTGAAGGCGACGCCGAAGCCAATCGCCAGGTTGTCGAAGAGTTCCATGGGGCCGGAGCGGATGTCTCGTTGTAGGTGGGTGTCAGGCGACGAAGGTGGGCCACACGGGGAACTGCAGCTTGAGCGCGACGACGAAGGCCAGGTAGCTGCCGATGGCGAGGATGGTCGCCAGCACGGCCGAGCCCTTGAGGCTGAACTTGTCGCCGGCCAGGCCGGCGATGAAGGTCAGGGCGTAGATGGCGACGATCAGCCCCATCGGCGGCAGCCCGATGCTCGGCAGGCCGCCCAGCAGCACGCCGAACATGATGTTGGCGCCGATGATGAAGACCAGCGGCTTCCAGGCGATGCGGCCCACGGGCTCGCCGTCCGAGGTCTCGACGATCATCGATTTGGCCGTGATGAGCACGCCCATGACCGCGATCAGGATTCCGACAATCAGCGGGAAGTAGCCCGGCCCCATGCGGGCGCCGGTGCCGACGTTGTAGGTGGTGGCGCCCCAGGCGAAGGCCACGCCGAAGGCGCAGAACAGCGCGCCGGAAAAGAAGTCTCTCTGACTCTTGATCTTCACCCTGGAAGTCTCCTCGTATCGTTTGCGGATCGCACGGGCGCAGACGCCCGCCGTGAAGGGCACGGGAAGTGCGAGGGCGATCGTAGGAAGAGCCGCTGCCGCCGTGGATGACGGAAACATTGCCATTCGGCAATGTGGGCGCTGCGGTGAGGGGGCGGTCAGCCGTGGCGCGGCAGCTCGATGCGCACCTGCAGGCCCGGCGCGGCGTCGGCGTAGTGCACCTGCCCGCCGTGCAGTGCGACCACCGCATGCACGCTGGCCAGGCCCAGGCCCTGGCCGGGCAGCTCGGGCCTGAGGCGCACGAAGCGCGTGCCGATGCGCTCGCGCTCGGCCGGCGGCACGCCGGGGCCGTCGTCGCGCACCGTGAGCACCGCGCGGCCGTCGTCCCAGTGCGCGCCGGCCGTCACGGTGCAGCCCGTGCCGCCGTACTTGAGCGCGTTGTCCACCAGGTTGGCCACCACGCCGGCCAGCAGGTCGCGGTCGCCGGGCACCACGACCTCCTCGTCGGCCGCCTCCCGCTGCAGCGTGGCGCCCTGGGCCTCGGCCACCGCGTCGTATAGCTCCAGCACGTCGTCCACGATGGTGTGCAGCGCCACGGGCGCGAAGTCGCGGCGGCGCGCGCCGGCCTCGGCTTCGGCGATCTGCAGCAGCTTCTCGAACACCAGGCCGAGCGCCTCGAGTTCGGCGATGGCGGTGGCGACGGCCTGCTCGCGCTCGCTCGGCGGCACGCCCTCGGCCTGGGCCGCGCGCAGGCCCAGCAGCACGCGCGTGAGGGGGGTGCGCAGGTTGTGGGCGATGGTGTCGGACACGTGCCGCACGCCGGCCATCAGCGACTCGATGCGGTCGAGCATCGCGTTGATGTCCTGCCCAAGGCGGGCGAACTCGTCGTCCTGCGCCTCCACCACCACGCGCTCGCGCAGGTCGCCGTCGGCGATGCGCGTGGCGGTGTGGCGCACCGCACCCACGGCCCGGTCCAGCTCCTGGCGGAACACGAAGACGCCGCCCACCAGCAGCAGCAGCGCGACCACGCCGGCCGCGGCGCTGGCGCTGACGACCAGCGACTCCAGCGTCTCCTGGTCGCGCAGGTCGTGGCCCACCACCAGCACATGGCCGTCGGCCAGCCGCCGCTGCGCCAGGTAGCCGGTGACGGGCTCGCCGCGGCGCAGGGCGCGGCGCTGGCCGTCGCTGTCGCCCATGCCCTCGGGCAGCGCGTCGAGGTTGCCGGCCAGGCGCCGGCCGTCGGGTGCGGCCAGCAGGTACATCTCCTCGTCGGACTGTCGGCCGTCGGCCAGCGCCGCATCGATCGCCTGCACGACGCCGGCGGCGCCTTCACCGTCGAAGCGCGCGACCAGCTGCTGCACGGTGACCCCCACCTGGCGCGCGATGCGCTGGTGCAGCACGCCCACCGTCTGCAGGTAGACGATGGCCAGCGCCGCCATCATGGTGATGGCCACCAGCACGGCGTACTGGAAAGCGAGCCGGAAGCCCGCCGAGGCCCACAGGCGGCGCAGAGTGCCCATCAGGCCGGCGGCGGGTCGGGCGCGTCGGGCGCGGCCAGGCGGTAGCCCACGCCCCGCTCGGTGTGGATGAGCGAGGGCCCGCCCGCTGCATCGAGCTTGGTGCGCAGGCGGCTGATCTGCACGTCGATCACGTTGGTCTGCGGGTCGAACTGGTAGTCCCACACGGCCTCGAGCAGCATGGTGCGCGTCATCACCTGCCCGGCGTTGAGCATCAGGCAGGCCAGCAGGCGGAACTCGCGCGGCTGCAGCGCGATGGCGCGGCCCGCGCGCTCGACCTTGCGGCTGCCCAGATCCAGCCGCAGGTCGGCCACCTGCAGCACGCGCAGCTCGGGGCCGGTGCGCGAGCGGCGCACCAGCGCCTCGGCGCGCGCGGCCAGCTCGGAAAAGGCGAAGGGCTTGGCGAGGTAGTCGTCGCCGCCGGCCTTGAGGCCGCGCACGCGCTCGTCGAGCGCGCTCAGCGCGCTGAGCACCAGCACGGGGGTGCGCAGGCCCAGGTTGCGCAGCGTCGAGAGGATCGACAGGCCGTCCACGCCGTTGGGCAGCATGCGGTCGAGGATGACCAGGTCCCAGGCCTCGCCCGTGGCGCGCGCCAGCGCATCGGCCCCGTCGCGGCACACGACCGCCACGTGCCCCATGCCACGGAAGCCGTCGGCGATGTAGCGGGCGTTGGCCTCGTCGTCCTCGATCACCAGGCAGCGCCACATGGCGCTGGGCGGTGCGCTCATCGGTCGTCCTCGCCGCCGCCGGGCCGCCCCAAGGCGGCGAGCGCCCCGTCGGGGCTGAGCGCTGCGGCTCTTGCGTCGCCTGCGCGACGCGGGACAGCGCGAAGGGACGGCGCCTCAGGCGACGTCTCGTCCAGCGGACCACGCGCAGCGGGGGAGCGTGGGGGCTCCATTTCCATGCCTTCCACCATGAGCCGCAATCGCCGTGTGCCTTGCCACTCGTCGGCATCGAGCCGGAAAGCCAGCTTCACGCGTGCGGGCAGCGGCTCGGTGTGGCCGAACCAGATGCCGTCGATGGGCTGGCCCTGCAGACGCAGCTTGAGCGCCAGATGCTTTTCGCCGACCAGGCGCTGCGAGACGACCTCGACCTCGTCGCTGAAGGTCGGCGGCGCGAAGCCCTGGCCCCAGACCTCGCGGTGCAGCGTGTCGACCAGGTCGATGCGCAGGTACTCGCGCGCCAGCGGGCCGTCGGTGTCGAGCCGGCGGGTGAGCGTGGCGGCGTCCAGCCATTCGTGCGCCACCTGGGCGAAGGCGCGCTCGAAGGTCTCGAACTGGTCGCGTGCCACGGTGCAGCCGGCCGCCATCGCGTGGCCGCCGAAGCGCAGCAGCACGCCGGGGTGGCGCTTGGCCACCAGGTCGAGCGCATCGCGCAGGTGGAAGCCGGGGATGGAGCGGCCCGAGCCCTTCAGCTCGTGCGACTTGCCGTCGGCCGCACTGGCGGCGAAGACGAAGGTCGGGCGATGGTGCAGGTCCTTGATGCGCGAGGCGACGATGCCGACCACGCCTTCGTGGAAGTCCACGTCGAACACGCTGATCGCGGAGGGTGGTGTCTCGTTGTCATCGAACAGCGACTCGGCCAGCAGCAGCGCCTGCTCGCGCATGCCGCCCTCGATGTCGCGCCGCTCGCGGTTGATGCCGTCGAGCATGCGCGCCAGTTCGGCGCAGCGACCGGGGTCGTCGCTGAGCAGGCACTCGATGCCCAAAGTCATGTCGGCCAGGCGGCCGGCGGCATTGATGCGCGGGCCGAGGGCGAAGCCGAAGTCGAAGGTGGTCGCCGCCTCGGCCTTGCGGCCCGCCGCCTGGAAGAGGGCCGCCACGCCGTGCGGCAGCGCCCCGGCGCGGATGCGCTTGAGGCCCTGGGCGACCAGGCGACGGTTGTTGGCGTCGAGCTTCACCACGTCGGCGACGGTGCCCAGGGCGACGAGGGGGAGCAGGGTGTCGAGCTTGGGCTGCGCGCCGTCCGGAAACGCCCCACGCGCCCGCAGCTCTGCCCGCAGCGCCATCAGCACATAGAACATCACGCCCACGCCGGCGATGCTCTTGCTCTCGAACTCGCAGCCGGGCTGGTTGGGGTTCACCAGCACGTCCGCCTCTGGAAGCACGGGCCCGGGCAGGTGATGGTCGGTGACGAGCACCGTGAGCCCGAGCGCCTTGGCCCTGGCCACGCCGTCCACGCTGGCGATGCCGTTGTCCACGGTGATGAGCACCTCGGCGCCGGTGGCGGCCACGCGCTCGGCGATCGGCGGCGTGAGGCCGTAGCCGTCGACCACGCGATCGGGCACCAGGTAGTTCACATGGCGCGCGCCCAGCAGGCGCAGGCCGCGCACGGCGACCGCGCAGGCAGTGGCGCCGTCGCAGTCGTAATCGGCCACCACGCACAGGCGCCGGCCGGCGCGAATCGCATCGGCCAGCAGCACGGCAGCCTCGCGCGTGCCCTTCATGGTGGCGGGCGGCAGCAGGCGTGCCAAGCCGTCGTCGAGGTCGGCAGCCGACAGCACGCCGCGCGCCGCATACAGGCGCGCCAGCAGCGGGTGCACGCCGGCCTGCTCCAGCGCCCAGGCGCTGCGGGGCGGGATCTCTCTTGCTACGATTTTCATAGCTGCTCGAGCACGCTGGACGGGCGCTGGCGGCCGAAACGGCTCAGAAAACGCTGCACCAGGCCGCGTTGCACGGGGGCCCAGCGCTGCGCGACGCGGTCGCCGCAGAGCGTGAGGACGACGGCCTCACCGCGCCGGCTGCGGGCCAGCAGCTCGGCGATGGGGCCGGCGTCCAGGGCCTGCCAGGCGCGCGCCCAGGCTTCGCCGTCGTCCTGCAGGGCGGCATCGCGCAGCGATCCGTCGATGGTCGAAGCCACGGCGAGGGCCGGCGGGGCAGAGGGCAGCCGGCCGGTGCCGCTCAGCCAGAAGGAATTGATCGGCAGCAGGCCGCGCGCGGTGCGCTCGTCGTTCACCCGCGTGGTGTACAGCAGCATCTGCATCTCGTTCTGCAGCCGCCGCAGCGGCCGTGCCGCGTCGGACATGGGCAGCCACTGCGCGAGGGGCTGGCCGATGGCGCGGTCCGGCGAGGCGGTGGCCAGGCCGTCGAACAGCGCGCTGCGCGCCAGCCAGTGGCCGGGCCGCGCGGTGGCGAAGAGCGCGATGCCGTCCTCCTCGAAGAAGGGGCGCGCGGCGGCCAGCAGGGCGTCGGATTCGGCCGCTTCGATGGCCATGCGCGCAGGGTCGCCCAGCACCACCTCGCTCATGCCGACCTGCCAGTGGCACAGCGTCACCTGGCCCCAGGCCGCGTCCCGCGCCCCGGGCAGGTCGGCGCGCTGCGCCTCCAGCGCGGCCCAGGGCAGCATGCCGTCGCCGGCCTGCAGGCCCCATGCGCGCGCCAGCGCGCGCTCGTGCGGGGGGGAGAGGGTCTCGTCGTCCTGCGCGTCCTGGTCCTGCACCGCCAGGCGGGCCAGCAGGGCTTCGAGCTGCGGCAGCTGCAGCGTGGGCAGCGTGGCGCGGCAGGCCAGCGTCAGGCGGCCGGCGAAGGGAACGATCAGGGCGTGGGGCGGGCTCGCGTCACCGGGGGCAAGGGACATGCCCCTATTGTCGCGCCCGCCATGGGGACACCAGGGGGCGATGCCACAATCCCCGCCACCTCCACTGCGGTGGCCGGCGGGCGTTGCGGCCCGCCCGGATCCCAACGACATGCAACTCCCCTACGAACTCCAGCTCGGCTGGCGCTACACCCGGGCCGGCCGGGCGACGCGGCGCAACGGCTTCATCTCCTTCATCTCGGGCGTGTCGATGCTGGGCATCGCGCTCGGGGTGGCGGCGCTGATCATCGTGCTGTCGGTCATGAACGGCTTCCAGAAGGAAGTGCGCGACCGCATGCTGGGCGTGGTCTCGCACATCGAGATCTTCTCGCGCGACGGCCAGGCCTTGCAGGACCTGGACGCGATCATGGCCGCCGCGCGCAAGAACCCCGAGGTGGTGGGCGCGGCGCCCTACATCGCCTCGCAGGCCCTGGTGGCGCGCGGCGAGGACATGAAGGGCGTGCTGGTGCGCGGCATCGAGCCGAAGCTGGAGCCCGAGGTCACCGAGTTCAGCAACTCGGCCACCAACGGCGCGCTCGACAAGCTGGTGCCGGGCGAGTTCGGCATCGTGCTGGGCGGCGAGCTGGCGCGCTCGCTCTTCGTGCGGCCGGGCGACCAGGTGACGCTGATCGCGCCGGGCGGGCAGGTCACGCCGGCCGGCGTCGTGCCGCGGCTGAAGCAGTTCACGGTGGTGGGCACCTTCGAATCGGGCCACTACGAGTACGACTCGGCGCTGGCGATGATCCACGAGCAGGACGCGGCCAAGGTGTTCCGCCTGGAGGGACCGACCGGCATCCGCCTGAAGCTCAAGGATTTGAACATCGCGCGCGAGGTGGCCGACCAGCTGGCGACGACGCTGCCGGGCCAGTTCCTCATCCGCGACTGGACACGCCAGAACAAGACCTGGTTCGCGGCCGTGCAGGTCGAGAAGCGGATGATGTTCATCATCCTCACGCTCATCGTCGCGGTGGCGGCCTTCAACCTGGTGTCGACGCTGGTGATGACGGTGACCGACAAGCGCGCCGACATCGCCATCCTGCGCACCCTGGGCGCCAGCCCGAAAAGCATCATGGGCGTGTTCGTGGTGCAGGGCGCGATGGTGGGCGTGATCGGCACGCTGGGCGGGCTCGGCCTGGGGCTGCTCATCGCCTACAACATCGACGTGATCGTGCCCTTCATCGAGCGGCTGCTGCACACCAGCTTCCTGCCCCAGGACATCTATCTCATCAGCCGCATGCCCAGCGACCCGCAGCGCGGCGACATCATGCCCATCACCGTCATTTCGCTCGTGCTCGCTTTCGCGGCCACGCTGTACCCGAGCTGGCGCGCCAGCCGGGTGAATCCCGCTGAGGCACTCCGTTATGAGTGATCCCGCACGTCAGGTGGTTCTGGAGGCGAGGGGCCTCACCAAGCGCTTCCACGAAGGCCGCATCGACCTCACGGTGTTGCACGGCGTCGACCTGGACGTGCGGGCGGGCGAGACGCTGGCCATCGTCGGCGCCTCGGGCTCGGGCAAGAGCACGCTGCTGCACCTCATGGGCGGGCTGGATGCGCCCAGCGCCGGCAGCCTGACGCTCATGGGCCAGGCCTTCGCGCGGCTCGACCCGGCCGCGCAGGGCCGGCTGCGCAACCAGCATCTGGGCTTCGTCTACCAGTTCCATCACCTGCTGCCGGAGTTCAGTGCGCTGGACAACGTCGCCATGCCGCTGCGCATCCGCCGCCAGACCGCGCACGAGGCGCACGAGGCGGCCCGGGCGATCCTGACCGCCGTGGGCCTGGGCCAGCGCGTGCAGCACCGCCCGGCCGAACTGTCGGGCGGCGAGCGCCAGCGGGTGGCCATCGCACGCGCGCTGGTCACGCAGCCGGCCTGCGTGCTGGCCGACGAGCCGACCGGCAACCTGGACCGCGCGACGGCCGACGGCGTCTTCGCGCTGATGCTGCAGCTGGCCCGCGAGCGCGGCACCGCCTTCGTCATGGTCACGCACGACGATGCGCTGGCGGCGCGCTGCGACCGGCAACTGCGGCTGGTCGAGGGGCGGCTGGCCGGCTGAGCGCCGGTCGAACGTGGCACCGAGGGCCGACCGGCGCTGGCGCACTACGATGGGCCGATGTCTTCGAAGCCTTCTGCTCCCTCGATCGCGATTCCCGCCTCTGCGGTCCACGACCCCGTCCTCGCCCCGCCACTCAAGGGCTGGCCGCACGACGGCCCTGCGCTCGCCGCCTCCCGGGTCGGTGACCAGGGCTGGAACCTGCTGGCCGGCGACCTGCCGCTGCCGGTTGCCGTGCTCAAGCGCGAAGCGCTGGCCCACAACATCGCCTGGATGGCCGAGCGCACGCGTGCCTGGGGCGTGGAGCTGGTGCCGCACGGCAAGACCACCATGTCGCCGCAACTCTTCCGTCGCCAGCTGGAGGCGGGCGCCTGGGGCATCACCTTCGCCACCGTGATGCAGGTGGCCGTGGGCGTGGCGGCGGGCGTGCGACGCGCGCTGATCGCCAACGAGGTGATGGACGCGTCCGACCTGGCGCACCTGGCCGCGCTGCGTCGCCGGCATGCGGACCTGCGCGTGATCTTCCTCGTCGATTCGAAGGCCCAGCTCGCGCTGATCGAGGCCTGGCAGGCGCGGCAGGAAGAGGCGGTGCCCCCCTTCGAGGTGCTGCTTGAGATCGGCTTCGGTGGCGGGCGCACCGGCGTGCGCAGCGAGGCCGAGGCGCTGGCCCTGGCGCAGGCGCTGCACGCCAGCCCGGCGGTGCGCTTCGCCGGCATCGAGTGCTACGAGGGCCTGTGGGCCAAGGGCGAGAGCGGCGCCGACCGCGCCTGGGTCGACACGCTGATGGACCGGGTCGACGCGGTGGCGGCCGAGTGCGTGCGCGCGGGCCTGTTCGAGGGCGAGGAGTTCATCGTCTCGGCCGGCGGCTCGGCCGTGTTCGACCTCGTGGCGGCGCGGCTCAGGCCGGCGCTGGGCCGCCCGGTGCGCGGACTGCTGCGTTCGGGCTGCTACGTCACGCACGACCACGGCACCTACACCCGCATGATGGAGGCGATGGCGCCGCGCCTGGGCTGCCCAACCGGTTGCGATGTCGCCGACATGCTGCGGCCCGCGCTCGAGGTGTGGGCGCTGGTGCAGTCCTGCCCCGAGCCGGGCCTGGCCATCGTCGGTGCCGGCAAGCGCGACCTGTCCTTCGACATGGGGATGCCGGTGCCCATCGCACGCGCGGCGGCCGGGCAATCCAGCGCGCAGCCCGTGCCGGCCGGCTGGCGCATCGATGCGCTCAACGACCAGCATGCGTACCTGCGCTGGGAGGCCGGCGATGCGGCGCTCGCGGCGCAGGCACCGGTGGCGGGCGAGCGCATCGGCCTGGGCATCTCGCACCCCTGCACCACCTTCGACAAGTGGCACTGGATGCCGGTCGTCGACGAGGCCTACCGGGTGTGCGATGCGGTGACGATGCAGTTCTGATATCGCGAAAGAACCATCGATGCACCCACCGCCCACCGGGTCGTCCATGACGCCCGACACCGCCTTCCTGCCGCTGCGCCTGCCGCCGGGTGCCGACCTGCGCCGCGCGCTGGAGGAGGCGGCGGCCGGCTTCGCGCCCGAGGGCTGCTTCGTCGTGAGCGGCATCGGCAGCCTGCAGGATGCCCAGCTGCGCCCGGCCGGCCTCGATGCCACGAGGCGATTCGGCGGCCCGTGGGAGATCCTCAGCCTGGCCGGCACGCTCACGCGCGACGGCGCACACCTGCACATCGCGCTCTCGGGTGCGCAGGGCCAGGTGGTGGGCGGCCATCTGGTGCACGGCAACCGGGTGCGCACCACGGCCGAGGTGCTGCTGTGCCGGCCGGCCGGCTGGGTGCTGGGGCGCGGCCCCGATGCCGCCACCGGCTACGACGAGTTGCTAGTCCGTCGCTCGCCCTGAGCCAGGGCATGCGAGGTGCTATCGAATTGGTAGCGCCTCGCGCAGATTGGGCGGGCGCTGGCGGCCGATCTTGCTCTGGGCCTGGGCGGCCGGCCTACTGCGCCTTGGGGTCGCCGAACGGGCTGTCTTCCGGCGGTGCCTCGGTCGGCATGCGGAACTGTTCGCTGGCCCAGGCGCCCAGGTCGATGCCCTTGCAGCGCGCGCTGCAGAAGGGGCGGTAGGGGTTGTCGGCGGCGTAGCGGGCGTCCTCGCCGCAGGCCGGGCAGGGGACGGTGCGCACGGCACCGGGCGTCGGGCTCTTGCGGCCGCTGCTCATGCGCACAGCGTCAGCTCGAAGGGCGCATCCTTGGTGCTCGGATGCAGCTTGTCGTCGGCCTCGTGGCGCATCAGGCGCACCGACACCATGAGGCGGTTGCCGCTGATCTCGGGCACCAGGCCCAGGGCCGGGTCGATGCGCAGGCGCAGCAGCTGGAAGCTGCGGCCCTGCGGCAGGGTCTGCTGGAACTGGCCCCCTGCGGCCATGACCTTGTAGGGCACGTCGGCGTCGCGCAGCAGCTTGAGCAGCAGGAAGACCGCCTCGGCCAGCGGCGCCAGCGTGGAGGCCCAACGTTCCAGGTCCTGGCGGCGGCTGGCGCTGCTGCGGTGCTGCCAGGCGTAGTAGGCGGGCAGGTCGAATTCGCAGGTGCCGGCGGGAATGCCGACGCGGCTGCGCACGCCCATGAGCCATTCGTTCTCGGTCAGCGCCTGCCCGGCCTTGCCCGGCATCGCGTTGAGGGCCGCGAAGTTGCGTTCGAGCTGGCCGATGACCTGGTCGAGCACCGACTCCTGGATCGCCGGGTTGCCGCGGTAGCCGTTGAACGCGGCCTTGTGCTTGTCGAGGTCGCGCAGCACGTCGGCCTTGAGGTCGGCACGCGCCGCGACGTCCATGATCTCGAAGATGGTGACCACCGCGTAGTGGTGGCTCAGCGCCGAGTCGGCCGCGACCAGCTCGCCGAGGCGGCGAAAGAGGTGCTCCAGCCGCAGGTAAGTGCGAATGCGCTCGTTGAAGGGGTATTCGTAAAGGATCACGTCGCTGGCGAGGTTGGAACAACCGCTTCGACGGGCCATGATAGCCTCATGAGCCCGTCCGGTCGTGTCAGTCCAGGCGCTTCCTGACCTCTTGCAGCATGGCTTTTCCCAGCGAGACCTGTCCCAGCATGGACAGGTGCGTGTCGTTGGGGAAGTAGAAGTCCTGCGTCGCGAAGCGGGCCTGCTGGGCCCACGTGAAGAGATCGGGGCCCAGCGCCGGGTGCGCCTTCAACAGGTCGACGAAGGGCGAAGAGTGCTGCGGGTCGAGGTACACCGTGGTCTTGTTGGGGATGATCATCCACAGCAGGTCCAGCGATGGGTTGGCGGCGGTGAGACGCTGCATGCGCTCGAAGGTCTGCGCCGTCAGTGGGCCGTTGTCGATGTCTTCCTTGAAGAAGGGCACGCGGTCGCAGGCGAGGTGGGAAAACTGCTTGCAGCCGTCCGGGACCAGCCGCACCAGGGTCTCATCCCCGTGCTGGGTGTCGCCCTGCGCGCGCATCGCCTTACGGGTGTTGAGCCAGGTGATGGGGCCGGTCGTGAGCTTGGCGGCCCAGTTCAGGCCCGGCGGCGGCTTCTGCGTCAGCGGGCCGAGAAAGGGCTCGGTCTTCAGCTCGAGCCGGCGCTCGACCATGTGGCTGCACTGTTCGCTGCGTCGCATGCGTTCGTCGAAGGCGCGTTCCACGCTTTCCGCGATCACCATCCGGCCCTTGAAGCCCTGCCGGCGGACCCAGTCGGTGAAGTCGCCGCACATGTAGCCGACCTGGCCCCAGTAGGTGGTGCTCACCTTGTAGCCAGCCTGCACCAGAGACGCCTGCCAGCGGTAGGTCATCGAGAAGCTGTCGCCCAGCACCAGGATGTCGGCCTGGTCGAGCGGCACGGCGCGCAGGTGGGCGGGATCGAGGACCGGCGGGTCGTGCCGCCAGCCGAACTGCGTTTCGGACAGCCTGCCGATGCGGGTGAGGTCGCCATAGGGCGCCGGTGTGAACAGCGTCCAGACCAGGAGCGCCGAGATGATGGCGAAGCCCACCCCGAAGGTGGCGAGCCAGAGCGAGGCGACTTTCTTCATATCAGTCGCGCCCGGCCGCCCGAAGCGACTGATGCGCCCCCTCGGGGGGCAGCGGACCGCGCGAAGCGGGGGAGCGTGGGGGCTGTGTCATATCAGTCGCGCCCGGCCGCCCGAAGCGACTGATGCGCCCCCTCGGGGGGCAGCGGACCGCGCGAAGCGGGGGAGCGTGGGGGTTGTGTCATTTCGGCGCATCCGTGTGCGGCTCCCCGATCGCTGCGCGCACATCGTCCAGCATGCGGCGACCGAAGTAGAGCTGACCTGCCATCGACCAGTGGTTGTCGTTGGGCCAGTAGAGGTCCTGGATGTCCCGGCGCGCAAGCTGCGCCGGGGCGAAGAGGTCCGGCCCGATGCCCAGCGCCTGTGCGCGCGCGCTGAAGGCCGCGTTGCGCTGGGTGTCGAGGTAGACCGTGGTCTTGTTGGGGATCACCATCCACCGCACCGTCAGCGGACGGGCCTGGTCGGCAAAGCGCGCCATGAAGTCAGCGTCGGCCGTGGTCAGTTCGGGCGTGGTGCGCTCGATCTCCAGGAACAGGCTCTTGTCGCAGACGCGGCTGCTGAACTGCCGGCAGCCGTCCTGGACCGGACTGGCGAACACGGTGCTGCCCCAGCGTCCGGCCTCGAAGGTCACCAGGTCGTTGGTCTTCAGCACCTCGCGGGTGTGCAGGTAGGTGACCAGTCCGCTGGTCAGCTTGGCAGCGGTGTTGAGCGCGAAGCCCGCCGGCGGGTGCGAAGGGTTGGTGGTCGGCGTCGGGCTGGGCGCAAAGGGCTGGCGGCCCATGGGCTTGCAGCTGCGCATGGCCTCCAGGCGCTCGGGCAGCAGGAACTCGATGCTCTCGATGAGCACCAGCCGCCCGCGAAAACCGGCGCTCTGGAGCCAGGCACCGATGTCGCCGCAGGGCGTCGGCACCTTGTCCCAGTGGACGGTCGCGACCTTGTAGCCGGCGGCGACCAGGACGCTCTGCCAGGCGAAGTAGTGGCTGAAGCTGTCGCCGATGACAAACACGTCGGCCTGATCGACGGGCGCCTGCCGGATCAGCGAGAAGTCGATCGGAGGCGGCACGCGCAGCGGCTCGAAGTGGTACTCCGAGACCTGGCCGATGCGCGTCAGCGCGCCCGCGGGGATGCGCGTGAAGAGCGTGACGATCATCATCGCCACGATCACGGCGAAGCCCGCCGCAAATATGCTCAACCAAAGCCTTGCAGGACGCATGTCGGAGGTCAGAGGCAGCACCTTGGCTGCCGCACGGAAACGCGCCGGCTGCAGCCGGCGAGCGAAGCGACGCCCTCAAGGCACCCGAGGAACTGGCTTCGCCACGCCTCTGGGTGCGCCCCCCTCCAAGCCGAAGGCGCCAGTGAGGGGGGAGTCGCGAAGCGGCTTGGGGGGTGCTTCATCTCAAAACTGGAAGTACAGGAAGGGGCTGTACGTCCCCAGTTTGGAAATCGAGAGGCCCAGGAGCACCACGCAGAACAAGGCGATGGCCACGGTGGCGACGCGGGACAGCTGTGGCCGTTGCACCAGGCGCTGGACTTGCGGCACCCAGCGCTGCAGCGTGATCGTGGGCGGAAGCGCCAGGCAGATGAAGAGGCCCACCAGCAGCGTCTGGAAGAACTCGGGCTTGCGGTAGGGGATGTTGAATTCAGTGAACGCCGTCAGCTCCGTGCCGTTGAGGCCCAGCATGCCCTTGTAGAGGTGCATGGCGGTGGTCATGCTGTCGGCGCGGAACACCACCCATGCCACCATCACGCACAGGAAGGTGAGCAGCCAGCGCAGCGGCATGCTCCATCGGCTCGGGGGACGGCCCTTGCGCACCTTGGCGTTCCACAGGTGGTTGACGACGAGGAAGGCGCCGTGCAGCGCGCCCCAGATCACGAAGGTCCAGGCCGCGCCGTGCCACAGGCCGCCCAGCAGCATGGTGAGGAAGAGGTTGAGGTAGCGGCGCGCCTCGCCCAGCCGGTTGCCGCCCAGCGGGATGTAGAGGTAGTCACGCAGGAAGGTCGACAGCGAGATGTGCCAGCGCCGCCAGAAGTCGATGATGCTGGTCGACTTGTACGGTGAATTGAAGTTCAGCGGCAGGTGCACCCCCAGGCACAGCGACAGGCCCACGGCCATGTCGGAATAGCCCGAGAAGTCGAAGTAGATCTGCAGCGTGTAAGCAAGCACGCCGAACCAGGAGCTGCCGAGGCCGGGCACGGTGCCGCCCTGCACGCCGTGGAACACCATGTCGGCGTACTGGCCCATCTTGTCGGCGATCAGCAGCTTCTTGGCCAGGCCGAAGGTGAAGATCGCCAGGCCGAGCGCGAACTTGTTGCCGTCGATGCGGTAGGTCGCCGGGTTGGCGAACTGCGGCATCATCTGCGCGTGGTGCAGCACCGGCCCCGCGATCAGGTGCGGGAAGTAGGTGACGAAGAGCACGTAGTGCACGAAGCTGCGCTCGCGCACCTTGCCCTGCCAGCAGTCGACCAGGAAGGCGATCTGGGTGAAGGTGTAGAACGAGATGCCGATGGGCAGGGCGACGTGCAGCAGGGGCAGGGGCGCGATGCCCGCCGCGACCAGCCCGTCGTTGACGTTCGCCACGAAGAAGTCGGCGTACTTGAAGATCCCCAGCACGACGAGGTTGACCGTCAGCGCGATCACCAGCATCCGCTTGCGGCCAGCGTCGGAGCGTTCGGGCTGGGGCGTGAGCCGCAGGCCGAACCAGTAGTTGATGCAGATCGAGCCGATGAGCAGGGGCAGCGCCTTGACGCTCCACCAGCCGTAGAAGAAGAGCGATGCCAGTGCGAGGAAGCCGGCCGCTGCCCGCGTGTTGCGCCATCCGATCAGGAAGAAGCCGATCACGACGATCGGAAAGTAGACGAAGATGAACGCGTAGGAGTTGAACAGCATCTTGGGAAGCGCGAGTCGCGGGGTCGGCGTGCCTGCGCTGTCTTCTTGTTGGCGGGGGCCGCCGGAGGTGGCGGTGCGCGTGCGGCGAACGCGCGATTATCGCAAGGCGGCGCCCAGCCACCGGTTCCACAGACTCTGCACCTGGCCAGCGAGTTCCTGGACCGTGACGCCGTCGTTGAAGAGCACCGCATCGGCCGCGGCCCGGCGCGCGGCGCGCGTCGCCTGCTGCGCGATCACGGTCCGTACCGTGTCGTCGCTCCAGCCGGAGCGGGCCATCACCCGTTCGCGCTGTGTCTGCGTGCTGGTGTCGACGACCAGCACCTTGTCGACCAGGCCGCGCCAGCGCCCCGATTCGACCAGCAGCGGGACGTCGAAGATGACTGCCGGGGCCTTGGCCAGCCCGGCCTGACGCTCGCACTCGGCCCCGATGAGCGGGTGCAGGATGCCCTCGAGCACCCGCTTGGCTCCCGTGTCGGCGAAGACCCGCTCCCGCATGCGGGCGCGATCCAGGGCGCCGGTCGCGTCGGCGATGTCCGCACCGAAGGCCCGGACGAGTGCGGGCATGGCAGGCCCACCGGCCACGGTCAGGGAGCGGGCAATGGCGTCGGTGTCGACGATGGCGGCGCCCAGCGCCTGCCACAGGGCAGAGACGGTGCTCTTGCCGCTCCCGATGCCCCCCGTGAGGCCGATGCGCCGCATGTCGGGTTCCGTCAGGCGATCAGCGCCTTGAACGGGAAGGCGAAGGGCACCCAGGCCCGCACCGTCTCGGGGCCGATGGCCAGGCAGACCAGGCCGGCACCGGCCAGGAAGGGGCCGAAGGAGATCGGGATGTCCTTGTGCGCCAGCCGGCCGGCCACGAGCAGCAGCCCACCGAGCACGGCGCCCACCAGCGAGGAGACCAGGACGATGGCGATCAGGTAGTCGGCGCCGAGCCATGCGCCCAGGGCCGCCAGGAGCTTGAAGTCGCCGAAGCCCATGCCTTCCTTGCCCGTCGCCAGTCGGTAGAGGTGAAAGATCAGCCACAGGCTGAGGTAGCCCGCGACGGCGCCCCAGACGGCGCTGGGCAGCGGAACGCCGGTGAGCCCACAGGCCGAGGCGATGAGGCCAAGCCAGAGCAGCAGGTAATTGAGCGAATCGGGCAGCAGCTGCGTGTCGAGATCGATCATGAACTGGCACACGAGCAGGGCACAGAACGCGGCCCACGCGGCGCCGGTGAACGTGAGGCCGAAGCGCCAGGCGCAGAGAGCGAAGAGGGCACCCGTCGCCAGTTCGACTGCCGGGTAGCGCCAGCCGATCGAGGTGCCGCAGGCCGAGCATCGGGCGCGCAGCACCAGGAAGCTCAGGACCGGGATGTTCTCGTACCAGCGGATGCGATGGCCGCAGTGCCCGCAGCGCGATGCCGGCCGCGCCAGCCCCAGCGGTGGCAATGCGTCGATCTGCTGGAGCGCCTCGTCGGCATGCGCCACCAGAGGCGCAGGCGCCGCGGACGCCGTGCCGAACACCAGTTGCCACAGGCTGGGCGCCTGCTGGCTCGACGAGAGGTTGGCCACCGCATCCGTCAGCCAGCCCCGGTAGAGCATCTTCGGCAGGCGGTGGATGACGACGTTGAGGAAGCTGCCGATGAGCAGGCCCAGGACGCCGCCGACGACGGCGTCGACAAGCACCATCTCCCGCATCAGACGACTTGGCCGAGCTTGAAGATGGGCAGGTACATCGACACCACGATGCCGCCGATGATGGTGCCGAGGATCACGATGATGATGGGTTCCATCAGGCTCGACAGGCCGGCCACCATGTCGTCGACTTCGGATTCGTAGAAATCGGCGGCCTTGCCCAGCATGTGGTCGATGGAGCCGGACTCCTCGCCGATGGCCGTCATCTGCAGCACCATCGAGGGAAAGAGGTTGGCGTTCGTCATGGCCGTGGTCAGGCTGGTGCCGGTCGACACCTCCTGCTGGATCTTGACCGTCGCGTCGCCATACACCGTGTTGCCCGAGGCGCCGCCGACGGAATCGAGGGCCTCGACCAGCGGCACGCCGGCCGCGAACATGGTGGCCAGCGTGCGCGTCCAGCGCGCCACGCAGGACTTGTCGATCAGCGCGCCGAAGATCGGCAGCTTGAGCAGCAGCCGGTCCATGAAGCGCTGCACCCGCTCGTTGCGCTTCCAGGCCTGGATGAAGAAGTACAGCCCGCCGCCGATCACGCCGAAGATCAGCCACCAGTAGGCGACGAAGAACTCGCTGACCGCCATCACGAACAGCGTCGGCGCGGGCAGGTCGGCACCGAAGGACGTGAACACCTGCTTGAAGGCCGGGATCACGAAGATCATGATGATCGCGACCACCACGAAGGCCACCACGATCACGGCGGTGGGGTACATCAGGGCCGACTTGATCTTCGACTTGATGGCTTCCGTCTTCTCCATGTACGTGGCGAGACGGTCCAGCAAGTCTTCCAGGATACCGGCCGCTTCGCCGGCCTCGACCAGGTTGCAGTACAGGTTGTCGAAGTACTTCGGGAACTTGCGGAAGGCCGACGACAGCGAGGTGCCGGTCTCCACGTCGGTCCGGATGTCGTTGAGCAGCCGGGTGACGTTGGCGTTGGCATTGCCGCGCCCGACGATGTCGAAGGCCTGAAGCAGCGGCACGCCGGCCTTCATCATGGTGGCGAGCTGTCGGGTGAAGATCGCGATGTCCTTCGGCTTGATGGCCTTGCCGGAGCGCATGCGGCGCTTCTTGATCTTCGATGCCAGCACGCCCTGGCGGCGCAGGCTGGCCTGCACCTGGTTCTCGCCTGCGGCACGCATCTCGCCGCGCACGACCTTGCCGTTGCGGTCCCGTCCCTCCCATTCGTAGACGGTTTCCTTGGCGTTTCTGCTGGTTTGGACGGCGGTTGCCATGCGAATCTCCAATGTCGCGTCACTCGTTGGTGACGCCGACCACTTCCTCGAGCGAGGTCAGCCCCTGCATGACCTTCTGCAGGCCAGAACGGCGCAGGGAGCGCACGCCTTCGCGTTCCGCCTGGGCGGCGATGTCCAGCGCGCTGCCGTCGCGCAGGATGATCTTCTGGATCTCCTCGCTGATCGGCATCACCTGGTAGATGCCGACCCGGCCCTTGTAGCCGCCGTTGCACGCTGAACAGCCGACCGGCTTGTAGGGCTTCCAGGAGCCGTCGAGTTCGGCTTCCTTGAAGCCCGCGTCGAGCAGCGCCTGGCGGGGGATCTCCGGCGCCGGCGCCTTGCAGTTGGCGCACAGGCGTCGTGCCAGGCGCTGCGCGGTGATCAGGATCACGCTGGACGCGATGTTGAAGGGCGCGATGCCCATGTTGCGCATGCGCGTGAGCGTGGTCGGCGCGTCGTTGGTGTGCAGCGTCGACAGCACCAGGTGGCCCGTCTGCGCCGCCTTGATGGAGATGTCGGCGGTTTCGAGGTCGCGGATTTCGCCGACCATGATGATGTCGGGATCCTGGCGCAGAAAGGCACGCAGCGCCGCGGCGAAGGTGAGGCCGGCGCGTTCGTTGACGTTGACCTGGTTGACGCCGGGCAGGTTGATTTCCGACGGGTCTTCGGCCGTCGCGATGTTGACGCCCGGCTTGTTGAGCAGGTTCAGGCAGGTGTACAGCGACACCGTCTTGCCCGAACCGGTGGGGCCGGTCACCAGGATCATGCCGTACGGGCGGCTGATGGCGTCCATCAGGCGCTGCTTCTCCTCGGGGTCGTAGCCCAGCGCGTCGATGCCCAGGCGGGCACTGCTGGGGTCGAGGATACGGATCACGATCTTCTCGCCGAACAGGGTCGGCAAGGTGCTCACGCGGAAGTCGATGACCCGGTCAGGGCCGACCTTGAGCTTCATGCGGCCGTCCTGCGGCACGCGCTTCTCGGAGATGTCCAGCTTCGAGATGACCTTGATGCGGGAGGACAGCTTGTCCTTAATCACCACCGGCGGGCTCGCGACCTCCCGCAGTTCCCCGTCGACGCGGAAGCGCACCCGGTAGTTGTGCTCGTAGGGCTCGAAGTGGATGTCCGAGGCGCGCATGCTGAATGCGTCCAGCAGCATCTTGTGCAGGAAGCGCACGACGGGCGCATCCTCGACCTCCGCAGCGGCCTGGTCCGGCGCGTCAGAAGATTCGCTCGCCGCTTCGTCGAACTCGAACTCGCCACCGATGATGTTGTCGATGGTCTCGGCTGCACTGACCGCCGCCGCCTCGACCATGCGCGACAGCTTGTCGTACTCGGCGATGACCCAGTCCACGCCCATCTGGGAGGCGAACTTGATCTTCTCCACCGCCTGCTGGTCGGACGGATCGGCCGTGGCGACGATGAGGCGGTTGTTGCGCTTGCCGAGGACGACGATGCGGTAGGACTGGCAGAGCTTGGCGTCCAGCAGGTCCTTGGGCAGGCGCTGCGGGTCGATCGCGTCCAGATCGAGCAGCGGGGCGCCGAAGGCGCTGGAGAGGGTGTGGGCGAGATCGGAGGCCGAAACCGCGCCGCTACCGGTCAGTTCGGCAATGAAGCTGCTGCGCGAGGTGCGCGACTTCTGGTAGATCTCTTCGGCCGCCTTGGCCTGCAGCTTGCCGGCCGAGATCAGTGCGCGGGCCAGCCCCGGCAGGGCGACGGAGGCACTTTCTTTGGCAAGGGGATCGGCGGCAGCCATTCAGCAGATGTAACAGACGTGAAAATTTGATTCACGATCATCGCTGATCGACCTGGTACTGTAAATCGCAAGCCCGCAACAGTTGTGCGCAGCATTTCGCATTACATGACCAAGACTGGTCGGGGTGAGAGGATTCGAACCTCCGGCCTCTACGTCCCGAACGTAGCGCTCTACCAGGCTAAGCTACACCCCGATGTGCCAGATTTGAAACTCGACCTTCGTTGGTGACTTAGGCTCGGCGTTCAAGCAACTGAGCCGCCAATTGTAGCAAACCTTCTGTGAAGGAATTGGGCGGCAGCATCGCCAACGCGTCGATCGCGCGTTGTGCCTCGGCCGCCGCCGCGGCGCGCGTGGCGTCGAGGGCACCGGTCTCCTTCACCACCGCGATGAGCTGGGGCAACCGACTCACGTCGCCCTGCTGGATCGCGCTGCGGACCAATTCGGCCTGCTCGGGGCGGCCGCGCTGCATGGCGAAGATCAGGGGCAGGGTGGTCTTGCCTTCACGCAGGTCGTCGCCCACGTTCTTGCCCGTTTCGGCGGCATCGCCCGCGTAGTCGAGCACGTCGTCGACCACCTGGAACGCCGTCCCGAGTGCCTGCCCGTAACGGGCGCAGGCCGCCTCGACATCGGGCGATGCGCCCGCCAGCACCGCGGCGAGCTGGGTGCTGGCCTCGAACAGCTTGGCGGTCTTGGACCGGATGACATGCAGGTACGCCGCTTCGTCCAGCGAGGCGTCCCCCATGTTCATCAGCTGGAGCACTTCGCCTTCGGCGATCACGTTGGTCGCATCGGCCAGGATCTCCATCACGCGCATGTCGCGCGAGTCCAGCATCATCTGGAAGGCGCGCGAGTACAGGAAGTCGCCGACCAGAACGCTGGCGGCATTGCCGAAGGACTCGTTGGCCGTGGGCCGTCCGCGCCGCATCGTCGACTCGTCGACGACGTCGTCGTGCAGCAGGGTGGCGGTGTGGATGAACTCGACCACGGCTGCCAGGTTGAAGCGCTGGCTGCCGGTGTACCCCAGGGCGCCGCACATCAGCAGCAACAAGGCAGGGCGAAGGCGCTTGCCGCCGGCGGCGATGATGTACCTCGAGACTTGGCTGACCAGCGGCACGCCGGTGTCCAGCCGGGCGGAGATGACCTTGTCCACCTCGGCCATGTCGCCGGCGATGAGGTCCAGGGCGGCAGAACTGGCGGAGGGGGTAGGGGCGGACAAGGGCAGCGGCGCCGGGGCGCGAGGGGTTCGAGGAAAGGCGCGGATTATAGGGAGCCGCCTCCGGTGAGCCGCCGGCGTGGGCGCATGTCTGGCGCGCAGGCCGTTCGCATGGTATAGTGGAAGGCTTCGCAGAATTCGCTGCGGAGCCATCTTCCGGGAACCTGTTCCTGGAATACCAAGAAGGGTCCCTATGTACGCGGTCATAAAAACCGGTGGCAAGCAGTATCGCGTTGCTTCCGGCGAAAAAATTAAAGTAGAACAGATTGCTGCGGACGTTGGCCAGGAAATCGTGATCGACCAGGTTCTGGCCGTCGGCAACGGCGCTGAAATCAAGGTCGGCACCCCCCTGGTGTCCGGCGCAACCGTCACGGCCACGGTCGTGGCGCACGGCAAGCACGACAAGGTTCGCATCTTCAAGATGCGCCGTCGCAAGCACTATCAGAAACGTCAAGGCCATCGCCAGCAGTTCACCGAACTGCAGATCGGCGCGATCGCCGGCTAACTGGAGCAGACACCATGGCACAGAAAAAAGGCGGCGGCTCTACGCGAAACGGGCGCGATTCCAAGCCCAAGATGCTCGGCGTGAAGGCCTTCGGCGGCCAGGTCGTCAGCGCCGGTTCGATCATCGTGCGCCAGCGCGGCACCCGCATGCACGCCGGCGTGAACGTCGGCGTCGGCAAGGACCACACGCTGTTCGCACTGGTCGATGGCCGCATCTCCTTCGGCACCAAGGGTGCGCTGAACAAGCACACGGTCAGCGTCACCCCGGTCTGAACTTCCTCGGAAGTCCAGCCCACCTCCGAAGCCCCGCCCTGTCGGGGCTTCGTCATTTCCGGGTCACGCACGCGTGACCTTCTTCCTGCTCGAGCCGCGCCGACGGTGCCGCGTTTGTAAACTCCCACTCCCATGAAGTTCGTCGACGAAGCCTTCATCGATGTCGCCGCCGGCGACGGCGGCAACGGCTGCGTGTCGTTCCGGCATGAGAAGTACAAGGAGTTCGGCGGTCCCGACGGCGGCGACGGCGGGCGCGGCGGCCACGTGCTGGCCGTGGCCGACGTCAACCTGAACACGCTGGTCGACTTCCGCTTCTCGCGCCGCCACGAGGCCAAGCGCGGCCAGCACGGCATGGGCTCCGACATGTTCGGTGCCGCCGGCCAGGACGTGACCCTGCGCATGCCGGTCGGCACGATCATCAGCGACGCCGAGACCGGCGAGGTGTTGTACGAACTGCTGACGCCCGGGGAGGTGATCACCATCGCCAAGGGCGGCGACGGCGGCTTCGGCAACCTGCGCTTCAAGTCCTCCATCAACCGGGCACCGCGCCAGAAGACGCCCGGCTGGCCCGGCGAACGCAAGAGCCTCAAGCTCGAACTCAAGGTGCTGGCCGACGTCGGCCTGCTGGGCATGCCCAACGCCGGCAAGTCGACGCTGATCAGTGCGATCTCCAACGCGCGGCCGCGCATCGCCGACTATCCCTTCACCACCCTGCACCCCAACCTGGGCGTGGTGCGCGTCGGGCCGGAGCAGAGCTTCGTCGTTGCCGACCTGCCGGGGCTGATCGAAGGCGCCTCCGAAGGTGCGGGCCTGGGCCACCTCTTCCTGCGGCATCTGCAGCGCACGCGCCTGCTGCTGCATGTGATCGACATGGCGCCCTTCGACGACAGCGTCGATCCCGTGGCGCAGGCCAAGGCGATCGTGGGCGAACTGAAGAAATACGACGAAGGGCTGTACAAGAAGCCGCGCTGGCTGGTGCTCAACAAGCTGGACATGGTGCCGGCCGACGAGCGCGAGGCGCGCGTCCAGGATTTCGTGAAGCGTCTGCGCTTCAAGGGACCGGTGTTCGAGATCTCGGCCCTCACGCGCGAGGGCTGCGAGCCGCTGGTGCAGGCCGTCTACCAGCAGGTGCGCACGCAGCAGCAGGCCGAGCAGCCGCCCGCCGAGGTCGATCCCCGCTTCACGCCCTCGGCCGAGTAGCCGATTCGTTTGCTATCGAATCGATAGCTATCCGCGCCCCATCCACGCCCGTTTTCGGCCCGTATGACTTCGAACTCCTTCACCTCCACCGTCCTGCGCGATGCGCGTCGCATCGTGGTCAAGGTGGGCTCCAGCCTGGTCACCAACGAAGGCCGCGGGCTCGACGAGCAGGCCATCGGTGAATGGTGCCGGCAGCTGGCGGCGCTGGTGCGCGACGGCCGCGAGGTGGTGATGGTGTCCAGCGGCGCCATCGCCGAGGGCATGAAGCGCCTGGGCTGGACGAGCCGCCCCAAGGAAGTCAACGAGCTGCAGGCCGCCGCCGCCGTGGGCCAGATGGGCCTGGCACAGATCTACGAGACCAAGCTGCGCGAGAACGGCCTGGGCAGCGCCCAGGTGCTGCTCACCCACGCCGACCTGGCGGACCGCGAGCGCTACCTCAACGGCCGCTCGACCCTGCTCACCCTGCTGGGCCTGGGCGTGCTGCCCGTGATCAACGAGAACGACACGGTCGTCAACGACGAGATCAAGTTCGGCGACAACGACACGCTGGGTGCCCTGGTGGCCAACCTCGTCGAGGCCGATGCGCTGGTGATCCTCACGGACCAGAAGGGCCTGTACACCGCCGACCCGCGCAAGGACCCGGCGGCCACCTTCGTGCACGAGGCCCAGGCCGGCGACCCGGCGCTCGAGGCCATGGCCGGCGGTGCGGGTTCGAGCATCGGCCGCGGCGGCATGATCACCAAGATCCTCGCCGCCAAGCGCGCCGCCGCTTCGGGCGCGTCGACGGTCATCGCCTGGGGCCGCGAGCCGGATGCGCTGCTGCGCCTGGCGGCGGGCGAATCCATCGGCACGCTGCTGGTCGCGCAGACCGCCAAGCACCAGGCCCGCAAGCGCTGGATGGCCGACCACCTGCAGATGCGCGGCTCGGTCACGGTCGATGCGGGCGCGGCCGCCAAGGTGCGTGGCGAGGGCAAGAGCCTGCTGCCGATCGGCATGACCGCGGTGGAGGGCGACTTCTCGCGCGGCGACGTGATCGCCATCCGCGATCCGCAGGGCCTCGAGCTGGCCCGCGGCCTGGCCAACTACTCGAGCGCCGAGGCGCGGCTGCTGTGCCGCAAGCCCTCGTCCGAGTTCGAGCGCCTGCTGGGCTATGCGGCAGAGCCCGAGATGGTCCACCGCGACAACCTGGTGCTCACGCGCACCGCAGGCTGAGCGCCGCCGGCTAGCGCAGGTAGTCCTCGGGCCGCTTGAGCTCGCGGATCATGTCCGATACCGAGGCGCGGGGCGCCCGTCCGCGGCACAGCGACTGCTTGGCGAGCTCCGAGGTGTAGATCGAGTTGCGGTCGTCGATCTTCTTCCACTCCGCGGTCGCCACCTGCGACCACCCGTCGCCGGCGTAGCGCGCGTAAGTCTTGTACTCGTCGGTGGAGCAGCGCACGGCCTCGTAGAAGGCATTGGTCGCGTTGCCGGCCTCGCGGTACGCAACGACCACGTAGCGCACCACGCCATCCGGCGTGACGGTCATGGTCTGCGGATCGACGCCGAACTTGAGGCTCATGTACGGCGGCATGGCCAGGGGCACCAGCCGCTTCATGTCGAAGGCCGGTGGCGGCGGCGCCTCGGTTTCCTTCCATTGCTCGGGCTCGTAGTCCCGGTGATGCAGATCGCCACCGCGCTCGATGATGCGCACCGGGTCTTCGGCAAGGGCCGGCCCGGCCGCCAGCCCGGCGGCCAGCGCGAGCGCCAGGCTAGCGAGGCGCATGCACCCCGTCGGGTGCGGAAGGCGGGGAAGAAGAGGAAGGCGATGCGGCATGTGAAGAGGGCGGGGCGTTGGGGTCGGGGTCGAAGGTCGCCCCCGGCGGAAGTTCGAAGGCCGGCTCGGCGCCGGCGATGGGTGCGGTGTGGCGATCGGCCTCGCGGCCGCGCATGCCATTGCGCAGGAAGCGGTTGCGCGTGTCCAGTCGCGGCAGGAAGCGCGCCAGCTCGGTCAGGGCCATCTCGTAGACGCCGCGCTTGAACTCGACCACCACGTCCAGGGGGACCCAGTAGTCGTGCCAGCGCCAGGCGTCGAACTCGGGATGGTCGGTGGCACGCAGGTTCAGGTCCCAGTCGTGGCCCACCAGCTGGAGCAGGTACCAGATCTGTTTCTGGCCCTTGTAGTGGCCGCGGGCGTCGCGGCGGATGAAGCGGTCAGGCACCTCGTAGCGCAGCCAGTCGCGCGTGCGGGCGACGATGCGGACATGCTCGGGCAGGAGGCCGACCTCCTCGTGCAGTTCCCTGAACATGGCCTGTTCGGGTGTCTCGCCCCGATCGATCCCGCCCTGCGGAAATTGCCAGGAATGGGTGCGGATGCGCTTGCCCCAAAAAACCTGGTTCTTCTGGTTGAGCAGGACGATGCCGACGTTGGGCCTGAAGCCGTCCCGGTCAAGCATAATCAAACCCCAATTTTTGAACTGGTTCGATTATGCATAGATGCATGAGGGGGCGCACCCCGCGTCGACCAGCCAGGGCCGTGCATGCGGCCCTTTGTATTTGCGCCTTGCTCCGGACTCCGCCGCACCGATGAAAGCCTCCCGATTCCTCGTCTCCACCCTCAAGGAAGCCCCGGCCGATGCCGAGGTGGCCAGCCACCGGCTGATGACCCGGGCCGGCATGATCAAGAAGCTCGGCGCGGGCATCTACACCTACATGCCCATGGGCCTGCGCGTGATCCGCAAGGTCGAGGCCATCGTGCGCGAGGAGATGGACCGGGCCGGTGCCGTGGAGCTGACCATGCCCGTCGTGCAGCCCGCCGAGCTGTGGCAGGAGAGCGGCCGCTTCGACAAGATGGGCCCCGA
Source organism: Xenophilus aerolatus (assembly GCA_030418545.1). Lineage (GTDB taxonomy): Bacteria > Pseudomonadota > Gammaproteobacteria > Burkholderiales > Burkholderiaceae_C > Xenophilus. The sequence continues at coordinate 90,382 of QAIB01000015.1, forward strand.
GCTGCTGCGCATCCAGGACCGCCACGAGCGCGACTTCGTCGTGCAGCCTACCAGCGAAGAGGTGGTGACCGACATCGCCCGCCAGGAGATCCGCAGCTACAAGCAGCTGCCGCGCAACTTCTACCAGATCCAGACCAAGTTCCGCGACGAGCGGCGCCCGCGCTTCGGCCTCATGCGCGGCCGCGAGTTCATCATGAAGGACGCCTACAGCTTCGACCGCAACCTCGACGGCGCCAAGGCCAGCTACCGCGCAATGGCCGACGCCTACCGCCGCATCTTCGACCGCTTCGGCCTGCGCTACCGGGCCGTGGCGGCCGACAGCGGCGCCATCGGCGGCGACCTGTCGGAAGAGTTCCAGGTCATCGCCGCCACCGGCGAGGACGCCATCGTCTACTGCCCCGAGAGCGACTACGCCGCCAACATGGAGAAGGCCGAGGCGCTCGCGCCCGCCGGCCCGCGCCCGGCCGCCGCCAAGCCGTTGACGAAGACGCCCACGCCCGGAAAGGCCACCTGCGCCGAGGTCGCCGAACTGCTGGGCGTGCCCCTGTCCACCACCGTCAAGTCGCTGGTGCTGGCCACCGACGTGCTTGACGAGGCCGGCCAGGTGAAGGGCGCCCAGGTCTGGCTGCTGCTGCTGCGCGGCGACCACGACATGAACGAGATCAAGGTCAGCAAGCTGCCGGGCCTGAACGCTGGCTTCCGCTTCGCGACGCTGGCCGAGATCGAGGCCCACTTCGGCTGCAAGCCTGGCTACCTCGGTCCGCTGAACCTGAAGCAGCCCGTCAAGGTGGTGGCCGACCGCGAGGTGGCCGTCATGGCCGACTGGATCTGCGGCGCGAACGAGATCGACTTCCACATGACCGGCGTCAACTGGGGCCGCGACCTGCCCGAACCCGAACTCGTGGCCGACCTGCGCAACGTCGTCGCCGGCGATCCCTCGCCCGACGGCAAGGGCGCCCTGGCCATCGAGCGCGGCATCGAGGTGGGCCACGTCTTCGTGCTCGGCACCAAGTACAGCCAGGCCATGAACGCCACCTTCCTGGAGGAGGACGGCAAGCCGCGCTTCCTGGAGATGGGCTGCTACGGCATAGGCATCACGCGCCTGCCGGCTGCCGCCATCGAGCAGAACCATGACGAGCGCGGCATCATCTGGCCCGACGCCATCGCGCCCTTCACCGTCGTGCTGTGCCCGATCGGCATGGACCGCAGCGAGGCCGTCAAGGCCGAGGCCGAACGCCTGTATGCCGAGTTGCTGGCCGCCGGCGTGGACGTGGTCCTCGACGACCGCAACGAGCGCCCCGGTGCCATGTTCGCCGACTGGGAACTGATCGGCGTGCCGCACCGCCTCACGATCGGCGACAAGGGCCTGAAGGACGGCATGGTCGAGTACCAGCACCGCCGCGACGCCGCAGCGACGAAGGTGCCCGTGGCCGAGGCCTTCGCCTTCCTGAAAGGCCGTCTGGCGGCATGAGCCCCCGCCCGGCCGCTCCGAAGGGGCTCGCACCGCAGGCAAAGCCGAAGGTACTCCGATGGGCGTGACGCCGGGCCTGTCGCGCCGGGGCCTGCTGCTGGCCGCGGCCGGCGCGCCCGCTGCAGTGGCCTGGCCCGGCGCCGCCTGGGCCGGCGCGCAGATCGAGGAGCCGCTGATCGACTCGGCGCGCACCGCGCTCTCGGCCGCGATCCACAACACGGCGCCGCCGGTGCCGGAGTTCAACGACACGGAGTCGCGCCTGCGCTACCTGCGCTGGCTGGGCGCCATGGGCGACCGGATCCGCCGCAAGGTGCCCGACCGGCAGGAGCGGATCGAGCTGCTGCAGACCATCTGGTACGAGGCGCGTCGCTCCGGGCTGGAAGTGAGCATGGTGCTCGGCCTGATCCAGGTCGAGAGCAACTTCCGCAAGTTCGCCGTCTCCAGTGCCGGCGCGCGCGGGCTGATGCAGGTGATGCCCTTCTGGACGCGCGTGATCGGCGACGGCGACGCGGGCAAGCTGTTCCACATGCAGACCAACCTGCGCTTCGGCTGCGTGATCCTGCGCCACTACCTCGACCGCGAGCGTGGCGACCTGTTCATGACGCTGGGCCGCTACAACGGCAGCCGCGGCCGCGCGCCGTACCCCAATGCGGTGTTCGCCAACCAGCGCAACTACGTCTTCGACGACCGTGCACCGACCGCGGTGGCGCCGGCCTGATCTGCTCCTGAATCGATAGCTGCCGGCGCCCGTCCCGTGGGCGTTGCAGACCCAAATCCCTGACAAGAACTCAGGCCGCCGCCTTGGCCGTCGCGGGGCCGCCGCGCGTGACCATCACCTGGTCGATGCGGTGGCTGTCCACGTCCATCACCTCGAAGGTGAAGCCGCCCCAGCTGACGCAGTCGGTGCGCTTGGGCACGCGGCGCAGCATCACCATCAGGAAGCCGGCCAGCGTCTCGTACTCGTCGGCATGCGGCAGCTCGTCGATGTCGAGCGCGCGCTGCACGTCCTGGATCGGCGTCACGCCGTCGATCAGCCAGGAGTTGTCGTCGCGCCGCACGATCTGCGGCTCCTCGTCCGATGGCGGCACCAGGTCGCCCATCACCGTGCTCATCACGTCGTTGAGCGTGATCACGCCGACCACCAGGCTGTACTCGTTGACCACGATCGCGAAGTCCTCGCCGGCCTGGCGGAACTGCTCCAGCACCTCGGTCAGCGTCAGGCGGTCGGGGATCACCAGCGCCTTGTGCAGCGGCAGGCCCTTGTCGAAATGCAAGGGTTCGCCCGACAGAACGCGGTGGAACATGTCCTTGGCATCGACATAGCCCAGCACGTGGTCGATGTCGCCTTCGCACACCGGGTAGGCCGAAAAGGGCTCGGCCACGATGCGCGCGCGCAGCACGGTCTCGGTGTCGTCCTTGTGCAGCCAGACGATGCGGTCGCGGCTGGTCATCACGCTGCTGACCAGGCGGGTGTCGAGCTCGAACACGTTGGCGATCACCTGCTGCTCGCGCACCGCCAGCACGCCGGCCTGTGCGCCGGCCTCGGTCATGGCCAGGATGTCGGCCGAGGTGATCTTGTCGTCGCGCTGGCTGGGCAGGCCCAGCAGCTTGAAGAGCAGGTCGGTACAGCGCATGAAGAGCCACACCACGGGCCCCAGCAGCGTGATGAAGAACTGCATCGCCGGCGCCAGCCGGATCGCCAGGCGCTCGGGCTCGTTCATGCCCAGGCGCTTGGGGAAGAGGTCGGCGAACACCAGGAAGATCGCGATGATGCTCACGAAGGACGCCGCGAAGGCCAGGCGCTGTGCCGTGTCGACGCTGAAGGCGAGTTCGAAGGCCTGCGCGAAGTACGGCGTGAGCGCGCCTTCGCCGACCACGCCGCCCAGGATGGCGACGGCGTTGAGGCCGATCTGCACGACGGTGAAGTAGCGCCCCGGCTGTTCCTGGAAACGCAGCACCTTCTCGGCGCGCGCCTCGCCCTCGTCCGCCATCTGGCGCAGCCGCAGGCGGCGCGAGGCCGCGAGCGAAATCTCGGCCAGCGAGAAGAAGGCGCTGGTCGCGATGAGGACGACGATGATCAGCAGGCTTTGGGTCAGGGGCATCGGTACGGGCGGCGCGGCCCGATCGGCCGCGCATGCCCGGAAGGATAGCGCCCTCTACTGCACGAAGCCGATGCGGCTGCGCGCGCTTGCCGTGCTGCGCGGCAGGTCCTCGATGCGGACCGTGTCGCGCTTGGCCAGCCGGGCGTTGCCGAAGCCGGTCATCAGCGCACGCCGCATCTCGCGCGGGGCCAGGGCCGCCAGGGCGTCGAGCACGTCGTCGGTCGGCTCGGGCGACAGATGGCGGCCCCAGTCGTGCTCGCCGCGGATCGAGCGGTACAGCTTGCCTGCGATCCGCCGCGCCTGCTCGAGGGAAGGCGCCTCCACCTCGAACACGTTCATGCGGTTGAGGATCGGCTCGGGCACCGAGCGCTCGTCGTTGGCCGTGCTCACCCAGATCACCTGGCTGGCGTCGATGGCCACCTCGGCGAACTCGTCCACGAAGCTGTGCGCCGTGTCGTGTTCCAGCAGCGAATAGAGCGCGCCCAGCGGGTCGTACTGCGCGTCGGCGCTGGCCTTGTCGATCTCGTCCACCACGATCACCGGGTTGGCGTACTGGCCGTCCACCAGCGCCTCGAAGACCTTGCCCGGCCGCGACCCCTTCCATTGCGAGGACGCGCCCGAGAGCAGCCAACCGGCCGTCATCGAACTCATCGGCACCAGCGACATGCCGGTGCCCAGCAACTCCGCCAGCCGGCGCGCGAAGTGCGTCTTGCCGATGCCCGGCGGGCCCAGCAGAAGCATGGGCGTCACCTCGAGGCCGTCGCGGCAGTCCTGGGCCAGGGCGACGTGGCGGCGCACGTCGTCCAGCGCATCGGTGAAATTGGGCAGTTCGTCGTACAGCGAGGCCATGTCCGGCACGCCGCTGGGCTTGACCTGGAAGCGCTCGGGCCCGCGTTCGAGCATGCGCTCGTAGGTGGTGCGCAGGTGCTCGTGTTCGCGCTCGGGCAGCTTGGCCAGCTTGCGCTCCACCTCGTGGGTCTGGTAGACGCTGCGCAGCTGCGCGACGGGCAGCTGGAAGGCAACATCGGCCGGGACGAGACTGCGGGAATCCATGGACACCTCCGAATCGAACACCGGACGATCACAGCATAAGCCGTGCCGGGTGGTCAATCGGCGGGAGCCGCCAGGGGGCGTGGCGGGGAGAACCGCCCAGCGCTTCAGACGCCGCCGGTCGGGTGCGTGGGGTCGACCCACAGCACCGTCTCGGGCTTCTCGACCGGTTCGATGTCGATGTTCACCGCCACCGCCTCGCCGTCGCTGCGGCACAGCACGCACTCGAGCGGCTCGGTGGCGCTGGCGTTGATCTCCTGGTGCGGCACGTAGGGCGGCACGTAGATGAAGTCGCCCGGGCCGGCCTCGGCCGTGAACTCGAGCTGCTCGCCCCAGCGCATGCGCGCCTTGCCGCGCACCACGTAGATGACCGACTCCAGGTGCCCGTGGTGGTGGGCGCCGGTCTTGGCGTTGGCATGGATGGTCACGGTGCCGGCCCAGAGCTTCTGGGCGCCCACGCGGGCGAAGTTGATCGCCGCGGCCCTGTTCATGCCTGGCGTCTGGGCCGTGTTCGTGTCGAGCTGGTTGCCGGGGATGACCCGGACGCCGTCGCGCTTCCACGCCGGCTCGGCATGGTCGTCGTGATCGTGGGGGTGATCGTGCGCCATGCCTGCGGCGGCCTTAGGCGGGTTGCGCGAGCACCTGCTGCAGCTCGCCCGACTCGTACATCTCCATCATGATGTCCGAGCCGCCGATGAACTCGCCCTTGACGTACAGCTGCGGGATCGTGGGCCACTGGCTGTAGTCCTTGATGCCGGCGCGGATCTCGGGGTCTTCCAGCACGTTGACGGTCTTCACGGCCTTGGGGTCGACGCCGCAGGCCTTGAGGATCTGGATCGCGCGGCCGGAGAAGCCGCACATCGGGAAGCTGGCCGTGCCCTTCATGAAGAGCAGGACTTCGTTGGTCTTGACGAGGTCGTCGATGCGTTGCTGAACGTCGCTCATGGTGGGTTCCTTCGTCGTGGAAGTGGGGCTGGAATGGCGGGTTGAAAGACTGGAGCGGATTATTTCACCGTGCGCCAGACCCCGCCGGAGCAACGGGCGATGCCGGCCAGGTCGTCGCGGCTTTGCACCTCGGTGAAGCCCCGATCGGCCAGCAGCGCACGCACCGCCGACGCCTGGTCGTGCCCGTGTTCCAGCAGCAGCCAGCCACCGTGGGCCAGGTGAGCGGGCGCGTCGGCCACGATGCGGCGGATGTCGCGCAGCCCGTCGGGGCCGCTCACCAGCGCACCGGCCGGCTCGTGGCGCAGGGCGGCCAGGTGGGGGTCGCCCTCGGCGATGTAGGGCGGGTTGGTGGCGATGAGCGCGTAGCCGTCGGGCCGGGCAGTGCCGGCGCCGTCCAGCCAGTCGGCCTGCCGGAAGCGCACCGGCAGGCCCAGGCGTTCAGCGTTGGCGCGCGCCACGGCCAGCGCGTCGGCGCTGGCGTCCACGGCGTCGACCTGTGCGTCGGGCCGCGCCTGCTGCAGCGCCAGGGCGATGGCACCGCTGCCGGTGCCCAGGTCGAGCACGGCGGGCGCCGCCACGTCCTTCAGACACTGGAGCGCCCAGTCGACCAGGGTTTCGGTGTCGGGCCGCGGCACCAGCACGCGGGCATCGACGGTCAGCGGCAGGCCGTGGAACTCTTTCTCGCCCAGCAGGTACGCGACCGGCTCGCCGGCCGCGCGGCGTTGGCACAGCGCTGCGAACGTCGCCGCGGCGCCCTCGGGCAGGGGGTCCGTGTCGTGCGCCAGCAGCCAAGCGCGTTCGTGGGCCGGGCGGCCCAGGGCGTGCAGCAGCAGGATCTGGGCGTCGAGCCGGTCCAGGCCGCGTGACGCAGCGCCGCGCAGGGCCTGTGCCAACATCACGCCGTTGCTATTGTTTTCATAGCTGCTTGCGCCCGTCCCGTGGGCGCCGGAGGCCGATTGGGCTTGGAAGTCTGCCGAATCCGCCATCAGGCCGTCGCCTCTTCCAGTTCCGCCAGCTGCTCGGCCTCGCGCGCGGCGCGCAGGGCGGCCAGCACCTCCGTCAGGTCGCCTTCCATGATGGCGGCCAGCTTGTAGAGCGTGAGGTTGATGCGGTGGTCGGTGAGCCGCCCCTGCGGGAAGTTGTAGGTGCGGATGCGGTCGCTGCGGTCGCCGCTGCCGATCAGGCCCTTGCGGGTGGCCGCCTCCTTGGCGGCGCGCTCGCTGCGCTCCTTGTCCTGCAGCCGGGCCTGCAGCACGCGCAGCGCCTGGGCCTTGTTGGCGTGCTGGCTGCGCCCGTCCTGGCATTCGGCCACGATGCCGGTGGGCAGGTGCACCACGCGCACGGCCGAGTCGGTCTTGTTGATGTGCTGGCCGCCGGCGCCGCTGGCGCGGAAGGTGTCGATGCGCAGGTCGGCCGGGTTCAGCGTGATGGCCTGCGCCTCGTCGGGCTCGGGCATCACGGCCACGGTGCAGGCGCTGGTGTGGATGCGGCCCTGCGTCTCGGTGGCCGGCACGCGCTGCACACGGTGGCCGCCCGATTCGAAACGCAGCGCGCCGTACACGTCCTCGCCCTCGACGCGCAGCACGATCTCCTTGTAGCCGCCGATCTCGTTGGGCGACTCGCTCATCACCTCCACCTTCCAGCCCCGGTTGGCGGCGTGGCGCGTGTACATGCGCGTGAGGTCGCCCGCGAACAGGGCGGATTCGTCGCCGCCCGTGCCGGCGCGGATCTCGACGAAGGCGTTGCGTGCGTCGTCCGGGTCCTTGGGCAGCAGCAGGCGTTGCAGTTCGTCTTCGAGTTGCAGCAGCTCGGCCTCGGCGGCGGCGATCTCCTCGCGCGCCATCTCGGCCATGTCGGCGTCTTCCAGCATCTCGCGCGCGCCGGCCAGGTCGGCCTCGCGCTGCTGATAACGGGCCCAGCGGCCGGCCACGGCCGTGACTTCCGCATGCTCCTTGGCCAGCGGCCGGTACTTGGCCATGTCGCCCATCACGTCCTCGCGCGACAGCAGGAAGTCGAGTTCCTCGAGGCGCTGGGCGTGGCGGGCGAGCTGGTGGCGGAGGAAGGGTTTCATCGGGATCGGTATCGGGATCGGGAACAGCACGCGAAGTGCGCGAAGGTTTCGCGAAGGACGCGAAAAAGAAAGCCTTGCAATACGGATTTCAGGTCTTCCTTTCGCGACTTTCGCGAAACCTTCGCGCCCTTCGCGTACGAAAGTCCGGCTTCGTGCCGGCTTCGTGCCCGCGTCGCTAACGCTCTTTGCGCAGGAAGAGGCGCGAGACGGCCTGCGCCGTCTGCTGGCGCGCTTCGGCGTCGCCGGCATGCAGCTCGGCCAGGGTGCCGTGCAGCATCTTCTGCGTGAGGCCGCGCGCCAGGGCTTCGAGCACGGCGTCGACGGATTCGCCTTTGGCCAGCAGCTTGCGGGCGCGCGCCAGTTCGGCGTTGCGCCAGTCCTCGGCCTGGGCGTTGAGCTGCTGGATCAGCGGCACGGTGCCACGCTGGTCCAGCCAGTGCATGAAGCTCTGCACGCCGGCGTCGATGATCGTCTCGGCCTGGGCCACGGCCGCCTGGCGGCTGGCCTCGCCCTGGCGCACCACGTGGGCCAGGTCGTCGACGGTGTAGAGGTACACGTCTTCGAGCGCCTTGACCTCGGGCTCGATGTCGCGCGGCACGGCCAGGTCGACCATGAACATCGGGCGGTGCTTGCGGGTCTTGAGGGCGCGTTCCACCGCGCCCAGGCCGATCAGCGGCAGCGTGCTGGCGGTGCAGCTGACGACGATGTCGAACTCGGCCAGGCGCGCGGGCAGGTCCGCGAGGCGCATCGCCTCGGCGCCGAAGCGCGTGGCCAGCTTCTCGCCGCGCTCCAGCGTGCGGTTGGCGATGACGATCTTGGCGGGTTGCCGCGCTGCGAAGTGGGTGGCGGCCAGGTCGATCATCTCGCCGGCACCGACGAAGAGGACGCGCGTGGCCTTGAGGTCTTCGAAGAGCTGGCCGGCCAGGCGCACCGCCGCGGCCGCCATGCTGATGGAGTGCGCCCCGATCTCGGTGGCGGTGCGCACTTCCTTGGCCACCGAGAAGGAGCGCTGGAACAGCTGGTTGAGCGTGCTGCCCAGTGCCCCGGCGGTCTCGGCGGCGCGCACCGCGTCCTTCATCTGGCCGAGGATCTGCGCCTCGCCCAGCACCATCGAGTCGAGCCCGCTGGCGACGCGGAAGGCGTGGCGCGCCGCCTGATCGCCCGTCAGCGTGTAGGCATGCGAGCGCAACAGCGCGGGCGACACGCCGCCGCTCTCGGCCAGCCAGCCCACGGTGTGGTCCAGCGCGGCGTGCTCGGCGGCGCAGTAGATCTCGGTGCGGTTGCAGGTCGAGAGGATGGCCGCTTCCACCTCGGGGTGGTGCGCGGCGCCGACCGAGCGGCGCAGGCTTTGCAGCGTGGGGGCGATCTGGTCGAGGGCGAACGCGAAACGACCGCGCAGATCGAGCGGCGCGGTCGTGTGGTTCAAGCCGAGGGCCCAGACTGCCATAGCCTGCGATTATAAAATTCGCCGCCGCGATGGGTCTGTGCGCTGCAGCATGCCCCTGGGCCGTCGCTGCGGCAGGCGGCGCGCGGACCTCTCGCTTGCGCCATGTCCGCCTTCCAACTCCTCAACCACCTCTTCAATTTCGTGCTGCCTGCGCTGGCGCTGGCGGTCGTGCTTGCGCTCGGTGCGCGGGTTCTGATGAAGAAAGGCGCGGGGGCGCCCGGGCTGTGGGCGCAGGTAGCTATCAATTTCGTAGCTGGGGTGGTGGTGCTGATGGGCGGGTTGGTGGTCGCGGGGAGGGATGGGCGGATCGGGACCTATGCGGTGTTGGTGGTGGTGTGTGGGACGGTGCAGTGGGGGGTGATGAGGGGGTGGAAGCGCTAGCTTTCTTTTTTGGCGCTGCTTGGGGTTGATGCGCAGGAGCCGGGATGTGCGCCCGGCGGCGCACCTACTTTCTTTTGCTTCGCCAAAAGAAAGTAGGCAAAGAAAAGGCGACCCTGCTGGCTGCGACCCTTCGCTTCGCTACGGGCGACCTGCGACGCGACGCTGGCGGGGTGCGCTGCAGAACTCGCTGCGTTCACTGCGTTCACTTCGCTCGGACAGCTGCAGCGAGTCAGTTCACGAAGCAGCTGTTGCCGCACGCGGCACAGCTGCCACCCCGCCATCGCCGCGTCGCAGGCGCATCCAGAAGGGACCCACCAGAACGGGCCATCGCTTCGCTCGGCCCCCGGAAAAACACCAAAGAAGGACAAGGCTGCGCAGCAGCCTTGTTGACCCTGGGTCCCCTCTGTATGCGCCGAGGAGCGCAGCGGCTGGCGGATCAGGGCTCGCGATTGTTTGAGCGAAGCGAGTTCGAGCGAGACCCCGC
>QAIB01000016.1 GCA_030418545.1 Xenophilus aerolatus
GGGGCTGGTGGTGTAGCGGTGGCGCCCGGCCTGCAGCACGCCGTCGACATACAGGCCCGAGTCGTTCTTCCAGGTGGCGTAGGCACCCAGGTACTGGCTGCGCAGGTCGTTGGAGCCGGCGGCGTAGCTCACCACCCCGCGGGCGAAGCCGGTGACGCTCATGTCGCCCTCGAGCTGGCCGACGTAGACGCCCGTGCGCCAGTTGGCGTTGGCCCACAGGTCGGTGCCGGCCTGGAAGCCGGTGAGGCGGCCCTTGCTCGTCGGCGAGACGGTGCCGGATTGCTGGATGTCGCGGTCCATGCTGATCACGCGGCCCCAGGCCTGGCGCTCGTTGCCCTTGTTGGGGCCTGCGGCGCCCACGACGCCGCCGCTCTCGTCGCCGATGCGCTGGTGCATGTTGCCCAGCATGGCCCAGTTGGCCTGGCGGAACTGCTCGGGCAGGGCGGCGTACAGCGGCACCTCGGCGCGGTAGGTCGGCACGGTCACGGCGGGCGTGGAAGGCGTGCCGCCGCCGTCGACGGGCGGCGTCGCGGTGGTGCTGGAACGCAGGTACCAGTTTTCTCCCGCGCCACTGGCATCGGCCGCATGCAGACGGTATTCGAAGGCGCCGGCGTCCACGTGGCCGCCCACGAGGCTGAACGCGCTCTTGGTGGTCTGCGCGGTGGTGGTGGCGCCGTTGGTGGCGCTGATGACCTCGATGCCGTTGCCGGTGGTCAGCGCGCCCAGCCCGCCCAGGTTGGTGACCTGGACGTTGGTGGTGCCGCTGGCGACGGCGCTCGGGCCGTTGAGGACGAGCCGGTCGCTCACGCTCGCGCTGTCGCCCAGGGCCGTGCCCAGCGACAGCAGGCCGCCGTTGCCGACCCACGGGCCGTTGACGGTGAGCGTGGTGCCCGGCGCGCTGCCCAGCAGCGACACGGTGCCGCTGTTGGCCATCGAGGCGATGGTCTGGCTGTGGCCTGCCAGGTCGAGCGTGGCGCCGCTCGCGACGGCATAGGCGCTCGCGGGCGCGAAGGTGTTGGCGGCGCCGGCCTGCAGCGTGCCGCCGCTGACGGTGGTGGCACCGGTGTAGCGGTTGGCGCCGCTGAGCTTCAGGGTGCCGGGGCCGTATTTCTCGAGCTTGCCGCCGACGAGGTTCGCGCCGCTCAGCGCAGCGGCCGAGGCGCCGTCGGAGATCGATCCGGTGAAATCGCCGGCGCCGACACGCAGCGTGCCTGCACCCAGCCCGACGGAGCCGCTGCCCTGCAGCGCGCCGATGGTTTCGGTGACGGGTGCCGCGCTGCTGTACAGCGCGAAGCCTTCGACGGGCACCACCGTCCCGGCGAGCGGCGCCGCCTGGCCGGTGCTGTTGACGGTGACCGTGGCGCCGTCGGCGATCTGCTCGCTGCCCGCGACCAGGGTCGACGCCGTGCCGCTGACGGTCAGGTCGCCGGGGATGGCCGTGGCGCCGCCGCTCTTGGACAGCATCAGGGTCGCACGGCCTTGCACCGTCGTCGGGCCGGCGTAGCTGTTGCTCGCGCTGCCGAAGAGGTTGAAGGTGTTGGCGCCGCCGCCGGTGGCATCGAAGGTGAGGCCCTGCCCGCCGCTGATCGCGCCGCCGAAACCGAAGGTGCTCTGGCCCAAGGACGCGCCGTTGATGCGCACCGGCCCGTTCAGTGCCACGTTGCCGTTGAGCGTGAGACTGGCGCTGCCCGGCGCGGTCGTGAGCAGGTCGAAGCTGCCGTTCGCCACCACGGCGTTGGCGAGCGTGGTCGCCGCAAGCCCGGTCCCGAGCGTTCCCCCGTTTACCGTCAGCGCGCCGGTGCCCAGCGCGCTGTCGTTGTTGGCCATCAGCGTGCCGGCGTTGAGCGTGGTGCCGCCCGAGTAGGTGTTGGCACCGCCGAGCGTGAGCGTGCCGGGACCGTACTTCACGAGCTTGCCGCCGCTGCCCGAGGCGATGCCGGTGGTGGGGTGCGTCACCGACGGGTCGGAGATCACGCCGCCGAAGTCGCCGGCGCCCACCGCCAGGGTGCTCGAGCCCAGGCCGATGGTGCCGTTGCCGTTGAGCGTGCCGATCGTCTCGGTGAGGCCCGGCGCATAGAACAGCAGCCCCGGCAGCGGCGCGGCGAAGCCCTGCTTGATGCCGCCCGCGCTGTTGACGGTGACAGTGGACGTGTCGGCGATCTGCTCGCTCTGCTCCACCCCGACCGTCGCCGTGCCCTCGACCAGCAGGTCACCGGCGATGGAGGTGGCGCCGCCGGTGCGGCGCAGCGCCAGCACCGCGTTTCCGCGCACCGTGGTGAGGCCGGTGTAGGTGTTGGACGCCGTACCGACGAAGTCGACGTCGCCCCACTCCGGCGCGGGCTCGTTCGATTCGATGGTCAGACCCGAATTGCCCGAGACGGCGCCCGAGATTCTCAGCAGGTAGGTGACCGAGCTCGGCGGCATCTGGAAGCTGATCGTCGGCGTGTTGGCCAGCGAGACGTTGCCCGCCCAGGTCATGCCGTATTCGGGCGAGGACGGCGTGCCGTTCGGATCGAGCGGGTCGATGACGAAGTTGCCGTTGAGCTGGACGTTGTTGGGCAGCGTGACGCCGCCGCGCAGCGTGCCGCCGTTGATGATGAGGTCGCCCGTGACCTGCGCCGACGGGTTCGTCACGTAGAGCGTGTCGCCCGGGTTGAGGGTCGTCTGCGCCAGACCGAGCGCCGGCAGCGCCAGCGCCAGTGCCGCGAGCGGCAGGGCCGCCCCGCCGGCGCGCCCACGCCGCCGGCTGGTCTCAGGTGTGGCCACCCACGCCCCGAGCGCCGCATTCCATTGAGTCCTATGAGATTTGTTCACGTGACGACCCTTCCAAAGGCGAAACCGTCGGCAGGCCGGAGTCGGCACCCGCGCGACGGCTTCAACAAAATAAAACCGAAGTACTAATTTCCGGAGTTTATCGGGCTGGACGCCATCTCCCGAGAAAGCCCCGAAGCGCGGAAATAAGTCACGATCACGGGACGAGCCGGCCCGCGTCTCCCGCGCGACTGAGGGCGGCGCAGCGGTCGCCGCCGGGACAAATCCGGGCGCCACGCTCGCGAGAATCGGCACCATGGGAACGCTCTACCTCGTGCGCCACGGCCAGGCCTCCTTCGGCGCAGACGATTACGACAAGCTCAGCGAGCTCGGCCATCGCCAGGCCGTTCGGCTGGGCGAGTACTGGCGCGAGCGCGGCATGCGCTTCGACGCCGTGCTCACCGGCACGCTGCGCCGCCACCGCGAGACCTGGGAAGGCATCGCGAAAGGGCTGGGATTGGGCGAGCAGGACGTCCTGCCGTGGCCCGGCCTGAACGAGTACGACAGCGAAGCCATCGTCGCGACCATCCACCCCGGCAAGCTCGAGAAGCCCGACACGCCCGAGCTCTACCGCAAGCATTTCCGCTTGCTGCGCGACGGCCTGTCGGCCTGGATGCAGGGCCGCACCGAGCCCGTCGGCATGCCCAGCTACATCGACTTCCTGGCCGGCGTGACCACGGCCCTGGACCACGTGCGCGACCGCCACCACGGCGCCAAGGTGCTGGTGGTCAGCAGCGGCGGGCCGATCTCGACGGCGGTCGGCCACGTGCTGGGCACCAGCGCCGAGACCACGATCGAGCTGAACCTGCGCATCCGCAACACCTCGGTGACCGAGTTCGCCTTCACGCCCAAGCGGCACATGCTGGTGACCTACAACACGCTGCCGCACCTGGACGGCCCGGCCTACGAGGACTGGGTCACCTACTCATGAGCGCCCCCAGATCCGGGCTGCGCCCGGCCCGCCCCCCGAGGGGGACAAGAAAACTTGGGGCGGCCCGGCGTTTTCTTGAGCACGCAACCCCTCAGGTCGTCGCCTCGCCCAGCCACCGCAGGTACGCGGCCGAGCCCGCGGTGATGGGCAGCTGCACGACCTCGGGCAGCTCGTAGCTGTGCCGTTCGCGGATGAAGGCCTCGAGCTCGGCGAAACGGCCGGTGCGCGTCTTGGCCATCAGCAGCCACTCGGGCTCGCGCTTGGTTTCGCCCTGCCAAGCGTAGACGCTGCGCACCCGCTGGATCTGCACGCAGGCCGCGAGGCGCGCTTCGACGATGGCATCGGCGAGCTGGTCGGCCTCGTCCTCGGTGCCGGCGGTGGTCATGACGATGCAGGCGGTGTCGGTCATGCAGGGCTCCTGGATTCCAAATGAAAAGTGGCCGCAGCGCTCGCGTCATCTACGCGAGCAGCTACGGAAAACGTAGCAATCAGCCCTGCCAGACGCCGTAGCCGAGCGCCCGCAGGTGGATGCCCAATTCCACCTCCATCGACTGCGCTTCCTTGTAGGTCATCGGGTTGTATCGCTCGTAGAGCGCGGGCAGCAGGCGCAGGCCGTGCTGCTGCACGAAGGCGTTGGCCTGGATGCCGGCCTTGTGCTTGTCGAAGCGCACGTCCGGGTCCAGCCCCGTCATGCCGACGTAGACGAAGGGCTTGCCCAGCTGCCAGCCCGGGTTGGCACGCCGGAAGCGCGCGCTGTTCCAGACGCGGTCGTCCAGCTCGACGACATAGACGTGGTGATGCGGGCGGCCCATCAGCCCTCGCGCGGTGCCGGCGCGCCGATGTCGGCCACGATCTGCCGCAGCAGCGTCGCCGCCGCCGGCGACAGCACGCGGCCGTGGCGCGACACCACGTGCACCCGGCCCTGCGACAGCAGCGGGTTCTTCATGGGCAGGGCCACCACGCGCGAGGTGTCCAGATGCGGCGGCAGCGACATGCGCGTGGACAGCGCATAGCCCAGCCCCGCCACCACGAAGTGCCCCACGGCGCTGAAGGAGGTGGTGGTCAGCAGCGTCTGCAGGCGCACGCCTTCGCTCACCTCGGCCGCCTCGATGTGCTGGCGCACGCCGAAGCTGCGGTGCAGCGTGGCACCGGGGTACGGCGCGAGGTCCGCCAGGCGCAGGGGGCGATCGATGCGCGCCAGCGGATGGGTGTCGAGCACCAGCGTCTGGATCGGCTGCGAATGCGAATGGTGCGAGCGCAGGCGCTCGTCCCTGGGCGGCTGGAAGAGCATGCCGATGTGGGCGCGCTCGTCGACGATGTGCTGCACGATGCCGTCGGTGCTGCCCACCGACAGGTCCACCGTGATGCCGGGGTGCGAGGCCATGAAGTCGCGCAGGCTGTGACGCATCAGCCATTCGACGAAGCCCTCGCCCGCCACGATGTCGATGTGGCCCCGCTCCACCTTCTGGATGCTGTCGAGCTGGGCCAGCAGGTGCTGCTTCTGGCTGTGCTGGCGGCGCACGTAGCCAGCGAGCAGTTCGCCCGCATCGGTGGGCACCACGCCGCGGCCGCGCCGCTCGAGCAGGCGCGTGCCGCAGTCGTCCTCCAGCACGCCGATGGCGCGGCTGACGGCCGAGGGGTCCATGCCGAGCACCTCGGCGGCGCCGCGCACCGAGCCACTGTCGATCACCTGCATGAAGTAGCGCACCCGGCGGGTGTCGAGCCGGTCGTCCATCGGGTTCAGCATGGCGGGCGAGCTGGGGGAGCGTTGCATTGCATGCAACAAATATCCCAACTTCCGGTCATTGATGCAACAGCCGCCGTTGGCGAGACTTTCGGTCTGCCGCGGTGCAGCTGTCGGCGAAAGCACCACTCCAACACACGCCACCGTCTCATGAACCCTGCCGTGCCCGCGTCCGCCGCCCTGCCGGGCGCCCCCGCCTTCTCCATCTCCGCCGGCGGCAAGCTCAAGCTGCTGCTCGTCACCCTGGCCGTCGTCGCGCTGGCCGAATCCATCGGGGCGACCCAGTTCAAGCTCGGCCCCGGCAAGGTGGTGCTGCTGCCCATGCTGTGGGCGCTGCTGATCGCGGCCGCGTGGGGCATCGCCCAGCGGCGCGTGCCGGCCGCGGTGCGCATCGACACCGGCCTGCAGGCGCTGGCCGGCGGGCTGCTCAACGCCGGGCTGCTGCTCTTCGTGGTGAAGCTCGGCCTCACGGTGGGCGCGGCGCTGCCGATGGTCCGGCAGGCCGGCTGGGCGCTGTTCTTCCAGGAATTCGGCCATGCCTTCGGCACGCTGGCGCTGGGCCTGCCGCTGGCGCTTCTGCTGGGCATCAAGCGCGAGGCCGTGGGCGCCACCTTCTCGGTGGGCCGCGAAGGGAACCTCGTCATCATCGGCGAGAGGTACGGCATGGCCTCGCCCGAGGGCCGCGGCGTGCTGGCCGAGTACATCACCGGCACGGTGCTGGGCGCCCTGTTCATCGCTGTGCTGGCGGGCTTCGTCGCCAGCCTGCACATCTTCGACCCGCGCTCGCTGGCCATGGGCGCGGGCGTCGGCTCGGGCAGCCTCATGGCGGCGGCGCTGGGTGCCATCACGGCGCAGCAGCCGCCCGAGATGGTGCCGCAGCTCACCGCCATTGCCGCCGCCTCGAACCTGCTGACCTCGGTGGTCGGCTTCTACTTCACGCTCTTCCTGTCGCTGCCGGCCTGCTTGTGGCTCTATGGCCGGCTTGAGCCCGTGCTGGGGCGCCTGACGAAGCGCGGCCGCGCCCCGGTCGCAGAAGCAGCGCCCGCGGCGGCGCCGGACCGGCCGGCCACCGCGCATGCGAGCTCCCTGGCCGACACGGTGCTGGCCTGGCTGGTGATGACGGGCGGCGTGGTGATCGCCAACGCACTGTCGTACAAGGTGCCGGCGCTGGTGTCGCTCGAAGGCATGGGGGTGGTGGTGGCCATCGTGGCGGTGGTCGAGGCGATCAAGCGCCTGCTGCCGAAGCTGCCTCTGGTGCTGGTGCTGTCGGTGCTGGCCACGGTGGTCGGCGTCCCGGGCCTGTTCCCCTTCACCGACGCCGTGCTCGCCCTCACCGGCCAGCTCAACTTCCTGGCCTTCACCACGCCGGTGCTGGCGCTGGCGGGCTTCTCGGTCGCCAAGGACCTGCCGCTCTTTCGCCGGCTCGGCTGGCGCATCGTGGTGGTTTCCCTGACGGCCACCGCCGGCACCTTCCTCGGCGCTACCCTGATCGCCGAGTTCTTCCACTGACCGCAAGAGAAAGACACACGATGTACCGCGACCCCGAGATCTCCGAAGACATCCGCCAGAGCATGGTCGCCTGGCGCCGCGACATCCACGCCAACCCCGAGACCGCCTTCGAGGAACACCGCACCGCCAACGTGGTGGCCCAGGCCCTGATGCTGATGGGCCTGCCGGTGCACCGCGGCCTGGCGGTGACGGGCGTGGTGGCGACGCTGAAGAACGGCGAGGGCCCGAGCATCGCGCTGCGGGCCGACCTCGACGCGCTGAACATGCAGGAGCTGGGTTCGCAGGCGCATGCCTCGAAGTGCGTGGGCAAGATGCACGCCTGCGGCCACGACGGCCACACCGCCATGCTGCTCGGCGCCGCCGCGCACCTGGCGCGCCACAAGCCCTTCAGGGGCACGGTGCACTTCGTATTCCAGCCCGGCGAGGAGAACGAGGGCGGTGGCCGCGTAATGGTCGACGAGGGCCTGTTCGACCAGTTCCCGGCCGACGCGGTGTACGGCATGCACAACTTCCCGCAGATGCCGCGCGGCCACTTCGCCATTCGCACCGGCACCATGACCGCCTTCCTCGACACCTTCGAGGTCACCGTCACCGGCAAGGGCAGCCATGGCGCCATGCCCGAGACCGGCATCGACTCGGTCGTGGTCGCCTCGCAGCTGGTCAACGCGCTGCAGACCATCGTGAGCCGCCGCACCGGCGCCACCGAGTCGGCGGTGGTGAGCGTGACGCAGATCCATGGCGGCGACACCTGGAACGTGATTCCCGAGACCACCGTGCTGCGCGGCACGGTGCGCACGCTGGACCCGGCCGTGCAGGACCGCACCGAAGCGGCGATGCGGCAGGTGTGCGAGGGCGTGGCGCAGACGCACGGCGCGAAGGTCGCGCTCAAGTACATGCGCGGCTACCCGGGCGTGGTGAACACGCCCGCCGAGACCGCCGCCGCCGTGGCCGCCGCCGCCAGCCTGGTGGGCGAGGCGCAGGTGCACACCGACATCCCGCCGGCGATGGGCTCGGAGGACTTCGCCTTCATGCTGCTGAAGCGCCCCGGCGCCTACATCGGCATCGGTGCCGGCGAAGGTGCGAACGACCCGCCCGTGCACAACCCGTACTACGACTTCAACGACAACATCCTGCCGCTGGGCGCGGCCTACTGGGTGGCGCTGGTCAGGCAGCAGCTCCCCATTGCATGATGGGGCCTGCCATGGCCATGCAAGGGGTCGCGAAGCTCAGCCCAGCCCGCCCATCAAGGCGCGCGACGCCGTGCGTGCGTCGGCACGCACCAGGAGCGCAACGCCGAGGGGCGGGCTGGGCTGAGCTTCCCTGCGGGTTGCCCCGCCAAGGGGCCGTCTGCGGCGTTGCACGCGCTTGCAAGGCGCCAGCCTTGCTGCGCACGCGCGCCTTGCATCCAGCCCCTTGGCGGGGCAACGCGATCCCCTTGCATGGCCATGGCAGGCCCCTGTGATGCTTTCGGCCTTCGACATCTTCAAGATCGGCATCGGCCCCTCGAGCTCGCACACGGTGGGGCCGATGCGGGCCGCGCTGATGTTCGCGTGCTCGCTGGCGGCGGCGGGCCTGCTGGCGCGCGTGGCGCGCGTCGAGGTGCAGCTCTTCGGATCGCTGGGCGCCACCGGCCGCGGTCATGCGACCGACCTGGGCGTGCTGCTGGGCCTGATGGGCGAAGCGCCCGACACCGTCGAGCCCGAGAGCGTCGCCGGCCGCGTGGCTGCCGTGCGCCGCGAGCACATGCTGGCACTGCTGGGCACGCATCCGATCGCCTTCGACCCGCGGCACGACATCGCCTTCCTCGGCGAACGCTCGATGCCCGAGCACCCCAACGCGATGCGCCTGGCCGCCTTCGACGCCGGCGGGGCGACGTTGCGCGAGGCGCATTACTTCTCGGTCGGCGGCGGCTTCGTGGTCGAGGGCGGGGCCGAGGCGCCCACGTCCACCGAGCATGCGGTGACGCTGCCCTTCCCCTTTCGCACCGGCGACGAACTGATGGCCCACGCCGCCGCGCAGCAGCGCTCGATCGCCGCGCTGGTGATGGCCAACGAATGCGCCTGGCGGCCCGAGGCCGAGGTGCGCACCGGGCTGCTGCGCATCTGGCAGGTCATGCAGGCCTGCGTGCAGCGCGGCTTCGGCATCGGCAACCCGCAGGCGGCCGAGCCCCTGCCCGGCGCGCTCCACATGCGGCGGCGCGCGCCGGAGCTGTACCGCAGCCTGTCGACCGGCGAGGCGAGCGCCGACCCGCTGGCGGCCATGGACTGGGTCAACGCCTTCGCGATGGCGGTGAACGAGGAGAACGCCGCCGGCGGCCGCGTGGTCACCGCGCCCACCAACGGCGCCGCCGGCGTGGTGCCCGCGGTGCTGCACTACTACGTGAAGTTCGTGCCCGGCGCGAGCGAGGCCGGCGTGGTCGACTTCCTGCTCACCGCCGCCGCCATCGGCATGCTCTACAAGACCAACGCCTCGATCTCAGGCGCCGAGGTGGGCTGCCAGGGCGAGGTGGGCGTGGCCTGCTCGATGGCGGCCGGCGCGCTGGCCGCAGCGCAGGGCGGCACGCCGAAGCAGGTCGAGAACGCCGCCGAGATCGGCATGGAACACAACCTCGGCCTCACCTGCGACCCGGTGGGCGGCATGGTGCAGATTCCCTGCGTGGAGCGCAACGCGATGGGCGCCGTCAAGGCGATCAACGCCGCACGCATGGCGCTGCGCGGCGACGGCAGCCATTACGTGTCGCTCGACACCGTGATCCGCACCATGAAGCAGACGGGCGAGGACATGAAGTCCACGTACAAGGAGACGTCGCTGGGCGGGCTCGCCGTCAACGTGGTCGAGTGCTGAACATTCGAAGGAAATCGGCCCGCAGCGCCCGAGGACCGGGCGGGCAACGCTATCGAAACAATAGCAAGCCGAAAAGCCGGGCGCGCCGTCCCGGCCCCGCGCTCAGGTCTTGCTCTTGATGAAGCCCCAGATGAACAGCAGGACGATCGCGCCGACCACCGAGGCGATGAAGCCGGCCGCCTGGCCCGCCGCGTACCAGCCCATGGCCTGGCCGAGGTAGGTGGCGACCAGCGAGCCGACGATGCCGATGACCGTGGTGACGATGAAGCCGGCCGAGTCGTTGCCCGGCTTGATGGCACGCGCGATGAGGCCGACGACGAAACCGATCAGGATGGTCCAGATGATGCTCATGAGATTCCCTTGAAGTGGCAGCGGTGGTTGAAATACGTTGTTGTCGGGCGAGAGGCTGCCGGTTTCATGATACCGGCGCGCCACTCACCAAGGCCTGGCGCACGGTGGTCGCCAGGGTGGATATGTCGAAGGGCTTGATGAGGATGCGTTGCGTGCCCAGCACGCGCCCCACTTCGGCCATGTCGGCGTAGCCGGTGGCCAGCACCACGGGGATGCGACCGACGGCCTCGCGGGCGCGGCCGATGAACTCGGCGCCGTTCATGCCGGGCATGGCGTAGTCCACCAGCATCAGGTCTGGGGTGGCACGGGCCAGCGCCGCGAGCCCGGAATCGCCGTCGGCCGCCTCGGTGACGGCATAGCCCAGCAGCCCCAGGCTCTCGACGATGGCACGACGCACCTCGGCGTCGTCCTCCACCACCAGCACGCGGTGGTGGCCCTGCTCGGCGGCTGCCGCCTCGGCGGTGGCGGGCATCGTTTCGGCCACGGCGCGCTCGGCCGAGGCCGGGAACAGCATCTCGACGCAGGTCCCCTCGCCTTCCTGGCTGCGCACGAAGGCCAACCCGCCGGACTGCTTGGCGAAGCCGTACACCTGGCTCAGGCCCAGGCCCGTGCCGCTGCCCACCGGCTTGGTGGTGAAGAAGGGGTCGAAGACTTTCGCCAGCACGTGGGGCGCGATGCCGGTGCCGGTGTCGTTGACCGACACGCTGACGTACTCGCCCGGCGGCAGTTCGCTGCCCGGGTCGCGGCGCAGCGCGGTCTCGATGCGCAGCGTGCCGCCCGAGGGCATGGCGTCGCGCGCATTCACGGCCATGTTGAGCACCGCCATCTCGAGCTGGTTGGCGTCGAGCACCGCCCAGCAGGGCGTGTCGGCCAGCACCAGCAGCACCTGGACCTGTGGCCCGACGGACACGCTGACCAGGTCGCGCACGCCCTCGATCAGGGCGTTGACGTCGGTCAGCCGGGGCAGCAGCGACTGGTTGCGCGCGAAGCTCAGCAGCTGCCCCGTCAGGCGCGAACCCTTGCCCACCGCACCCTTGGCGCGGCCCACGATCTCGCCCACCTTCGCCTCCTTCGACACGCGCCCGAGCAGGTCGAGATTCATGTTGACCACGTGCAGCAGGTTGTTGAAGTCGTGCGCGATGCCGCCCGTCAGGCGGCCGATGGCCTCCATCTTCTGCACCTGCAGCAGGGCCGCCTGCGCCCGCTCCCGTTCGGCGATTTCGGCCATCAGCCGGTCGTTGGCGCTGGCCAGCTCGTGGGTGCGCGCGGTGATGCGCTCCTCGAGCTGGGCGTTGAGCCGTTCGACCTCGGCGCGCGCGTCCTCCAGCTGCTGCAGGTGCATGCGCGTCGCGTACTGGCGCCGGCGCTGGCGCACGGCGGCGTCGGTGGCCCGGGCCAGGGTCTGCGTGTGCACCGGCCGCTCCAGCACCACGACGTTGCCCAGCGTCTGCATCATCGCCAGCGCGCGCATCGAGCGCGCCTCGCGCGTGGCCAGCACGATGAAGGGGAAGTCGGACCAGCTCGGCTGCGCCGTGAGCCAGGCGTGCAGCGGCTCTTCCGGCAGGCCCAACAGGGCTTCTTCGGTCAGCAGCGCGGCGGCCGCGCCTTCGCTCATGCGTGCCAGCAGCTCGTCGTGCGAGCCGCACACCACGGCCGTGAGCCCCATCTGCTCGACCACGCGCTGCACCACCAGGGCGTCGCGCCCGCGGGGGGCGTGAACCAGGACGCGCCGCTCCATGCCTCAGGCTTTCGCACCGCCGTCGCGGCGTGAGTCGGCCTCGCCCATGAGTTCGACCTCTCCGTCATACGACGGCACGCCGCTGAGCACGCCGCGGAAGTCGGTGAGGGCAGCGCCGACCTCGACGCCGTTCTCCTGCGTCAACCTGAACTCGCGGATGGTCTGCTCGTGACGGCTGGTGCGGCTCTTGACCACCGACACGGCCTTGAGCAGATTTCCCCGCGCCTCGAAGAAGCGGAACAGTACGATGGCGTCGGACAGGTAGCTCAGGTCCAGGTCGCTGCGTCCCTCGCCGATCAGTCCGTGCTGGCCCATGACGAGGATGGTGACGATGCCCTTCTGGTTGAGGTAGCTCAGCAGCTCGTGCATCTGCAGCAGGAGGAACTTCGCGCCCGGCATTGCCTGCATGTAGGCGTTGAGGCTGTCGATGACCACCATGCCGGCGCCGCCGTCCTCCACGGCATCGCGCACCATGTTCGAGAACTGGCCCGGCGACATCTCGCCCGGGTCCAGGGGCAGCAGCTTGAGCTGGCCTGCAGAGACATAGCGTTCCAGCGGCAGGTTGAGCGCGCGGCAGCGGTGCAGCAGCGTGCCCAGCCCCTCGTCGAAGATGTAGTAGACGACGTATTCGCCCCGCTGCAGCGCCGCCGTGACGGCCGACGCCGCGGTGGTGGTCTTGCCCACGCCCGACGGGCCGATGAAGAGGGTGTTGCTGCCGCGCGAGAGACCGCCGCCCAGCAGGGTGTCCAGCGCCGCCGTGCCGGTCGAGACGAAGGAGGATTCGACGTCGCTGCGGTGCTCGGCGGCGATGAGGCGCGGGAACACGCTCAGGCCGCCGGTGTCCAGGCTCAGGTCGTGCTCGCCGCCGCGGTAGCGCACGCCTCGCATCTTCACGACCCGCAGATGGCGGCGCACCGGGCCGTAGTCGGCCATGGATTGGTCCAGCGCCACCACCCCGTGCGCGATGCTGTGCAACTGCAGGTCGCCCTCGCCCTTGCTGCCACTCATGTCGTCGAGCATCAGCACCGTGGCGCCCTGGGTGGCAAAGAAGTGCTTCAGGGCCAGGATCTGGCGCCGGTAGCGCAGCGGGTCCTGCGCCAAGAGGCGCATCTCGGAAAGGCTGTCGAACACCACCCGGTCGGGCTTCTGGCGGCGCACGGTGTCCATGACGGCGCGCGTGGTTTCGCCAAGCTCGACCTCGGAGGGGTAGAGGATCGACTGCTCGGCGTCGGGCGACAGGCCCTCCTCGCTGACCAGTTCGAAGATCTCCAGCCCGTCGAGCGCCCATCCGTGCGAGTCGGCCACCAACGCCAGTTCTGTGCGGGTCTCCGACAGCGTGATGTACAGGCCGGATTCGCCGCGGTTCCGACCCTCGAGCAGGAACTGCAGCCCCAGCGTCGTCTTGCCGGCCCCGGGCGATCCCTCCACCAGGTACAGGTGACCGCGCGGCAAACCGCCGCCCAACACGTTGTCCAGCCCGGCGATTCCGGTGGTCGCACGCGGCTGGGGGCGAGCCGGCGCGGAAGAGAGGGGCATGGCTTCTCCTGGCATCTCCTGAGTTGATGACATTTTGGAGGCCGCGCGCAGCACGGCGTGTCGCCGAACGTCCTACAAACGCGTGGGCGGCGAGCGGCTAATGTCCGGTCCATGCTCGAAAAACTACCCGAAGTGGTGGGCCATGTCCTGTCCGGCGTGCGCGCCGGGCTGGACGAGATCGCCTTCAACACGCTGGGCCTGCGCGCCGGCCACGGCACGTTGCAGCTGGCCAGCCTGGCCTTCGCCGACCACGCACCGATTCCGGCGCGCTACACCGCCGATGGCGAGGGGCTGTCGCCGCCGCTGTCGTGGACGGGCGTGCCGGCGCAGGCGCGCTCGCTGGTTCTGATCGTGGAAGACGCCGACTCGCCGACGCCCAGCCCCCTCGTGCACGCGATCGCCGTCGACCTGCCGCCCGGCGACGGCGCCCTGGCCGAGGGCGCGCTGGCGGAAGATGACGACGGCGGTCCCGATGCGATGCACGTGGGCCGCAATTCCTACCTGCAGACCGCCTGGCTGCCGCCGGACCCGCCGCCCGGCCACGGCGTGCACCGCTATGCCTTCCAGCTCTATGCCCTGGCCGAGGGGCCACCGTTCTCCGACACCCCCGGCCGCGACGAGGTGCTCGACGCGGTGCGCGAACGCGCGCTGGCCAGCGGGCTGCTGATCGGCACCTACGAACGGCCCGACGGAAAAATCCCGCTCGCGGGCGGCGCGCCGGCCGTGGCCGGCTAGCGCGTTTTCGAAGAAGAAATGGCTGAAGCGCCCGCCCACCGGGCGCGAGCAGCTATCAAAAACATAGCAAGGACACCGGCCTCAGCGCGGCGGGTCGTCCGCCAGCGTCGACAACGGCAGCCGCGACACCTCTGCCAGCAGCGCCGCAAAAGCGCGCGCCGCGGCATCGAGCCACACCTGGCCCTGCGCCGCCGTCGCCGCGGCGGCATTGCCGGCGGCACCGGCCGGGTGGTAGTCCTGCATCGCCCAGCCCAGCTTGGCGCTGCGGCCGTTGCCGAGGATCGGGTACTCGCGCGCCCGCTGCTCCGAGCTGGGCCGGAAGTCCTGCGCCGCCTCCGAACGCACCAACTCGGGTGCCAGGGCCAGCATCAGCGCGGTCTCGGACTCGCCCGCATGCACGTCGAAGCGCTCCGTGGCGAGCGGCTGGCCCTGGGCATCGGCCAGCGGCAGGTGGAACCAGCTCACGCTGTAGACCAGCAGATCGTGCGACTCGCGCAGCTCGCGCGCGACGATGTCCATCGCCCCGACATGGCCGCCATGCGCGTTGAACAGCAGCAGCTTGCGCAGCCCGGCACGGGCCACGCCGGCACCGATCTCCTTCCACAGGCGCATCACCGTTTCGGACGAGAGCGTGAGCGTGCCGGCAAATCGCGCGTGCTCCGGGCTCAGGCCCACCGGCTGGGTCGGCAGGAAGAGCACCGGCAGTTCGGCCGGCAGCAGCGGCAGCGTGGCGCGCACGATGCCGTCGGCCAGCAGCGTGTCCACGCCCAGCGGAAGGTGCGGTCCGTGCTGTTCGGTCGCGCCCAGCGGCAGCACCGCTACGGTGGCGGCCGGGTCGAGGGCGGCGAAGTCGCGCGTGCCGAGCTCGGCCCAGAAGCGGCGAAGGGGAAGGGCGTGGGGTGCTGCGGCAGCCATGGCGGCATCTTAGGCCGCGGCCGCTCGGCCCAGCCCCCTGGCGGGCGGTTTCGCGCGTGCGGACCTTCGCTACGTGGTCATCGCGCCCGCGCCACGCGCCACACGGTGTTGCCCACATCGTCGGCCACCAGCAGCGCGCCGGCCTTGTCCAGCGCCACGCCCACCGGCCGCCCCTGCGCCTGCCCGTCGGCATTCAGGAAGCCGGTGAGGAAATCCACCGGCGCGCCGCTCGGCCGCCCGCCGATGAAGGGCACAAACACCACCTTGTAGCCCGAGGCCGGCTTGCGGTTCCAGGAGCCGTGCTCGCCGATGAAGGCGCCGTTGGCGAATTCCGGCGGCATGCCCCGCGCGTTCGAGAACGCCAGGCCCAGCGGCGCGACGTGCGTCCCCAGGGCGTAGTCGGGCGCGATCGCCTTGGCCACCAGGTCGGGCCGCTGCGGCTGCACGCGCACGTCGACCACCCCGCCCCAGTAGCTCCAGGGCCAGCCGTAGAAGGCGCCGTCCTTGACCGAGGTGAGGTAGTCGGGCACCAGGTCGCTGCCGATCTCGTCGCGCTCGTTCACCACCGTCCACAGCGCCTGCGTGTCGGGTTCCCAGCCCAGCCCGTTGGGGTTGCGCAGGCCGGTGGCGAAGAGGCGCTTGGCGCCGGTCTTCGGGTCGACCTCCCAGATGGCCGCACGCCCTTCCTCGGCCGGCAGGCCGTTCTCGCCCACGTTGCTGTTGGATCCGACGGTGACGTACAGCTTGCTGCCGTCGCCGCTGGCGATCACGTTCTTGGTCCAGTGGTGGTTGATGCCGGCCGGCAGGTCGGTCACCTTCGCCGGCGCGCCGCCCGCCTGCGTCTGGCCCTCGGCGTAGGGCA
This sequence comes from Xenophilus aerolatus, assembly GCA_030418545.1. GTDB lineage: Bacteria > Pseudomonadota > Gammaproteobacteria > Burkholderiales > Burkholderiaceae_C > Xenophilus. The sequence goes on from QAIB01000016.1 coordinate 15,977, forward strand.
GCTTGACCAGCGCATCGGCATTGGCGACGAAGAGTTCGTTGCCCACCAGCGCCATGCCGTAGGGCGAGGTGAGGCCGCTGGCGAACACGGTGCGCACGTCGGCCACGCCGTCACCGTTGGTGTCGCGCAGCAGGGTGATGCGGTCGGCGCTGGGCACGCCGGCGCCGGCGCGCTTCATCACCGCGTTCATGGCCTTGCGGCGAACCCGGTCCCACAGGCCCGGCGTGGGCTCGGCCTGGGCGGCGGGCTTGTTGCTCTCGGCCACCAGCACGTCGCCGTTGGGCAGGGTGTAGACCCAGCGCGGATGGTCCAGCCCGCGGGCCAGGGCCGTGACCTTGAAGCCGGGTGGCGCCGTGGGGCCGGCGGTGTCGGTCCAGCCCACCGCCTTGGCGATGTGGACGGTGGGGATCAGCGTCTTGTTGGGAGGTGGCAGCTGCGGATTGGGGCCGGTGCCGGCCTCGAAGGGCAGCCGCGCGGTCTCGCCGCAGCCGGCGAGCAGCAGGCCCGCGCCGAGCGCGAGGACGGCGAGCGGGGATCGAGGGAGGGCAGCGGCGAGGGGCATCGGGGGTCTCCGGGCGACAGGAATCACGCCGGCGATCATCCTGCGCCGCGGCGGGTTGTCCTGTCGTCCGCCGGCCCGTCCGGCCGTGCGCGACTACCATGCCGGCTGGCTCCCCTCTTCAGCCCCCCCGATGACGCTCGACCTGTTCCGCACCGATGCCTACCTGCGCGATTGCGAAGCGCGCGTGCTGCGCGCCGATGCCGACGGCGTGGTGCTGGACCGCACGGTCTTCTACCCGCTCGGCGGCGGGCAGGCGGGTGACGCGGGCGTGCTGCGGCTGGCCGACGGCACCCAACTCGCGATCGCCGACACCCGCAAGGGCAAGGATGCCGAGGGCCGGCCCACCGCCGAGATCGTCCATGTGCCGGCGCCGGGCCAGGAGGCGCTGCTCGGGCGGTTGGCCGTTGGCGACACCGTCACGGCGCAGATCGACTGGGCGCGCCGCCATCGGCTGATGCGCTTCCACACCGCCACCCACCTGCTGTGCCACCTGGTCGCGCAACCGGTCAACGGCTGCTCGATCACGCCCGACTACGCGCGGCTCGATTTCCACATGACCGACCCGCTGGACAAGGACCTGCTCACCCAGGGCCTGGCGCGGCTGGTCGGCGAGGCGCACGCGCTGATCGTGGGCGCCATCACCGACGCCGAACTCGACGCCAACCCGGCCTTGGTCAAGAGCATGAGCGTGCAGCCGCCCCGGGGCAGCGGCACCGTGCGCACCATCCGCATCGGCGAGGGCGAAACGCCCATCGACCTGCAGCCCTGCGGCGGCACGCACGTGGCCAATACGCAGGAGATCGGCGCCGTGCTGGTGACCAAGATTGAGAAGAAGAGCGCGACCACCCGCAGGGTGGTCCTGGGGTGGGCATCCTGAGCCCCCAACCGGAACTTTGCGCCCTGCCCCTGCTCCGACCCGCCGCATGCGCCCCCGCACCCCGTCCCTGAGCGCCTGGCTGGCCGCTCCTTTTTTGATAGCTGCCGCCGCAGCATCCATGCCGGCTGCAGCCCAGTTGGGCTCGCAGAATGCGGCGGGCGGCGCGGTCGTGACGACGCCGCATGTGCGGGCCGAACTGCTGGCCCAGGCGCCACAGGGGCTGACGCCCGGCGCCACCGTGTGGCTGGGCCTGCAGATCGCCCACCAACCCGAGTGGCACACCTACTGGAAGAACGCCGGCGACTCCGGCCTGCCGACCGAATTCCGCTGGACCCTGCCGGCGGGCCTGGTGGCCGGCGACATCGACTGGCCCACGCCGCACAAGATCCCGATCGGCAACCTGGCCAACTACGGCTACGAGAACACCGTGCTGCTGCCGGTGCCGGTGCAGGTGGCCGAGAACTTCAAGCCGCCGGTGCCGCTGGCCGGCGCGGCCACCGTGCCGGTCAAGCTGTCGGCGTCCTGGCTGGTCTGCCGCAAGGAATGCATCCCCGAAGAGGGCGAGTTCACGCTGCAGCTGCCGGCGCAGGGCTCCACGGCGATGCATGCCGCCGAGTTCGACCGTGCACTCGCCGCCCGCCCTGCGGCGCTGGGCGACAAGGGCTCGGCCTCGGTCGCGGTCGAAGGCCAGCAGCTGCAGGTGCGCGTGACCGGCCTGCCCGCGGCGGCCGTCGGCAAGACGCTGGCCTTCTTTCCCGAGACCGGCGAGGTGATCCGCAACGGCGCCGTGGCGGGCCAGGACTGGACGCAACGCTGGTCCGACGGCGTGTGGACCGCCACGCTGCCGCTGGCCGAGCAGCGTGCCGCCAGCCCGACCACGATGCCGATCGTGCTGGCGCTCGACGGCGACGACCGCCGTGCGGCCGAAGCCGAAGGCCGTTCGGTGGGCTGGCGCGCCGAGGCGCCCGTGTCCGGCGCCTGGCCCAGCACGGCGCCGCGTGCCACCGTCTCGCCCGAGCTGCAGGCCGCGCTCGACAGCAACGCCGCCGCGGCGGCCGCGGTCCCGGCCCAGGTGACGAGCGCCGCCTTCTGGGCCGCCTTGCTGGGTGCGCTGGTAGGCGGCCTGCTGCTCAACCTCATGCCCTGCGTGTTCCCGGTGCTGGCGATCAAGGTGCTGGGCTTCGCGCGGCAAGGCGACGACTGCAAGGGCCACCGCAGCGCGGCGCTCGCGTACACGGCCGGCGTGCTGGCTTCCTTCCTTGCGCTCGGCGGCGCCATGCTGGCCCTGCGGGCGATGGGCGCGCAGCTGGGCTGGGGCTTCCAGCTGCAGTCGCCGGTGGTGGTCGCGGTGCTGGCGGCCCTCTTCACCGCCATCGGCCTGAACCTCGCGGGCATGTTCGAAGTGCGCATGCTCGCGCCGGCGTCGGTGTGTTCGGCGCAGGTGAAGCACCCGATCGCCAACGACTTCCTCTCCGGCGTGCTGGCGGTGGTCGTCGCCTCGCCCTGCACCGCGCCCTTCATGGGCGCCTCGATGGGCCTGGCGATCGGCCTGCCGGCCGTGCAGGCGCTGCTGCTGTTCGCAGCGCTGGGCCTCGGGCTGGCGCTGCCCTACCTGGTGGCCGGCTTCGTGCCCGCCGTGGCGCGCCTGCTGCCCAAACCCGGCCCGTGGATGGACACGCTGCGCCGCGTGCTGGCCTTCCCGATGTTCGCCGTCGTGGCCTGGCTGGTCTGGGTGCTGGGCCAGCAGAGCGGCATCGACGGCGCCGCCGCGCTGCTGGGCCTGCTGGTCGCCGGTGCGGCCGTGGTCTGGGCCTTCACGCTGCGCGGGCGCACACGCGTCGTGCTGGCGGCGCTGTCGCTGGCCGGCTTTGCCGCGCTGATCGCCATCCTCGGGCCGAACGTGGTGCAGGTGGCCGCCGCGTCGCCGGTGGCGGCTCGGGCCGGCGAGCGCTGGCAGCCCTGGTCGACAGAGCGCGTGGCCCAGCTGCACGGCGAGGGCCGGCCGGTGTTCATCGACTTCACCGCCGCCTGGTGCGTGACCTGCCAGGTCAACAAGCGCACCACGCTGACCGACAGCGCGGTGCTGGCCGACTTCGACCGCCGTGGCGTCGCGCTGCTGCGCGCCGACTGGACGCGGCGCGACCCGGCCATCACCGCCGCGCTCGGCGCGCTGGGCCGCAGCGGGGTGCCGCTGTACGTGCTGGCGGCCCCCGGCAAGCCGCCGGTGGTGTTGAGCGAGCTGCTGTCGCCCGCCGACGTAAAGGCCGCGCTCGGCGGGCTCTGAGCGCCGCCGCGGGCTCGGCCCCGCGAAGACCCCCGCCGGATACGGGTTGTCGCAGGGGCTTCAAGAAAGCGTTCTAAGCTCTGGCCGTTGCTCGAATTTCAACGGAGCCGACGCCCACGCCCCGCCTTGAACGGCGGCAGCGGGCGCGCTCTTCCAGCCACAGGAGCTCCAGCCAACATGTCGACCGAGACGTCGTCGTCCAACGCCGGTGCGCGATCGCTGCGCGCCGCCCAGAACAACGTGCGGGCCGCGCGCGCCGCACTGTCCCGCGCCTCGCGCCGCGCCGTCATGGCCGCTGCGATGGCGCTGGGCGCCAGCATGCTGATCAGCACGCCCGCGCATGCCGCGCCGGCCGTGGGCCAGCCCGCCCCGGATTTCGTGGCCGTCGACACCGCCGGCCAGCGCCACAAGCTGTCCGACTTCGCCGGCAAGTACGTGGTGCTCGAATGGACCAACCCCGGCTGCCCCTTCGTGCGCAAGCACTACGGCAGCGGCAACATGCCCGCGACCCAGAAGGCTGCCACCGCGAAGGGCGTGGTCTGGCTGGCCGTGAACTCGACCGAACGTGCCGCGAGCGACTACCTGGCGCCCGACAAGATGTCGGCCTGGATGAAGTCGCATTCGGCCGCCGCCACCGCCGTGCTGATGGACGAAGACGGCGTGATCGGCCAGGCCTACGGCGCGCGCACCACGCCCCACATCTTCATCATCGACCCCAAGGGCATGCTGGTGTACGCCGGCGGCATCGACAGCATCGCCTCCGCGCGACCCGACGACATCCAGCAGGCCACCAACTACGTGAACCAGGCCCTGGGCGAAGCCTTCGGCGGCAAGCCGATCTCGGCGGCGAGCACGCGGGCCTACGGCTGCTCGATCAAGTACAAGACCTGACGCAAGACCCTGCGCACAGCAGGACCTGACTGCTCGGTCAGGTCGGGGGCAGGTCCCGTCCCTACGATCCGCCACTCCGGAGTGAACCGGATCAGGAGACAGGTCGATGCACGCCCCCGCCAGCCATTCATCTTCGAAGTTCGCCACCGTGCTGCGCGTCACGGGTGGCAACTTCATGGAGATGTTCGATTTCTTCCTGTTCGGCTTCTACGCCACGCAGATCTCGAAGGCGTTCTTTCCGGCCGGCAACGAGTTCGCCTCGCTCATGCTGACCTTCATGACCTTCGGCGCCGGCTTCCTGATGCGGCCGCTGGGCGCCATCTTCCTGGGGGCGTATGTCGACCGCGTCGGGCGCCGCAGGGGGCTGATCGTCACGCTGGCGCTGATGGCCGCGGGCACGCTGCTGATCGCCTGCGTGCCCTCGTACGCGACCATCGGCGCGCTGGCGCCGCTGCTGGTGCTCATCGGGCGGCTGCTGCAGGGCTTCTCGGCCGGCGTCGAGCTCGGCGGGGTGTCGGTCTACCTGTCGGAAATGGCGACGCCCGGGCACAAGGGCTTCTACGTGAGCTGGCAGTCCGCGAGCCAGCAGGTCGCGATCGTGGCCGCCGCGGCGCTGGGCTACTGGCTCAACGTGACCTTCACGCCGCAGGAGATCGGCGATTTCTACTGGCGTGTGCCCTTCTTCGTCGGCTGCCTGATCGTCCCGGCGCTGTTCGTCATCCGGCGCTCGCTGCAGGAGACGGAGGAGTTCATGGCCCGCAAGCACCGGCCGGATGCGCGCGAGATCTTCCGCTCGATGCTGAGCAACTGGGGGCTGGTCATCGCCGGCATGCTGCTGGTGTCGATGACCACCGTGTCCTTCTACCTGATCACCGTGTACACGCCCACCTTCGGCAAGGCGGTGCTGCGCCTGAGCACCACCGATGCGCTGATCGTCACGCTGTGCGTCGCCATCTCCAACTTCATCTGGCTGCCGATCATGGGCGCGTTGTCGGACCGCGTCGGGCGCAAGCCGCTGCTCGTCGCGTTCACCGTGCTGACGATCTTCACCGCCTACCCGGCGATGAAGTGGCTGGTGGCGGCGCCCAGCTTCGCGCACATGCTCGAGGTGGAGCTCTGGCTGTCCTTCCTCTATGCCAGCTACAACGGCGCGATGGTCGTCGCACTGACCGAAGTGATGCCCGTGAGCGTGCGCACCGCCGGCTTCTCGCTGGCCTACAGCCTGGCGACCGCGCTGTTCGGCGGCTTCACGCCGGCGGTCGCCACCGGGCTCATCGAGATGACGGGCGACAAGGCTGCCCCCGGCCTGTGGATGACCCTGGCGGCGGTGTTCGGGCTCGTCGCGACGCTGACGCTGTACCGGCGCCAGCGTCGGATCGCCGCGCCCGAGCCCGTGCGCGTGCCGGCGGCCTGAGACGGACGCGCTGCGCGCGGACGGCGACAATCGCCGGATGCCTTTCGCCCCCCTGAAGAACGACACCTTCCTGCGCGCCTGCTGGCGCGAAGCCACCGACCACACCCCCGTCTGGCTGATGCGCCAGGCCGGGCGCTACCTCCCGGAATACGTGGCCACGCGTGCGAAGGCGGGCAGCTTCATGGGCCTGGCGACGAACGTGGACTACGCCACCGAGGTCACGCTGCAGCCGCTGGCGCGCTACCCGCTCGACGCGGCGATCCTGTTCTCCGACATCCTCACCGTGCCCGATGCGATGGGCCTGGGCCTGTCCTTCGAGGCCGGCGAAGGCCCGCGTTTCGCGCGGCCGGTGCGCGACGAGGTGGCGGTCGCCGCGCTCGAGGTGCCCGACATGGAGAAGCTGCGCTACGTGTTCGATGCCGTGACCTCGATCCGCCGCGCGCTCGATGGCCGGGTGCCGCTGATCGGCTTCTCGGGCAGCCCCTGGACGCTGGCCTGCTACATGGTCGAGGGCGCCGGCTCGAGCGACTACCGCCTGGTCAAGTCGATGCTCTACGGCCGGCCCGACCTGATGCACCGGCTGCTGGCCGTGAACGCCGACGCCGTGGCGGCCTACCTGAACGCCCAGATCGACGCCGGCGCCCAGGCCGTGATGATCTTCGACAGCTGGGGCGGGGTGCTCGCCGACGGCGCCTTCCAGGACTTCAGCCTGGCCTACACGGCCCGCGTGCTGCGCCAGCTCAGGCGCGACGGGGCCGACGGCCAGCCGGTGCCGCGCATCGTGTTCACCAAGGGCGGCGCGCTCTGGCTGGACGCGATGCGGGCGCTGGAGTGCGAGGTGCTCGGCCTGGACTGGACCGCCAACCTCGGCGCGGCGCGCGCCCAGGTGGGCGAAGGCCCGGGAGGCAAGGCGCTGCAGGGCAACATCGACCCCAACGTGCTGTTCGCGCCGCCGGCGCGCATCGAGGCGGAGGTGACGAAGGTGCTCGACAGCTTCGGGCGCCCGCACACCGACCCGGCCACGCGCGGCGCGACGCACATCTTCAACCTCGGCCACGGCATCAGCCAGTTCACGCCGCCCGAGCATGTGGCAGTGCTGGTCGACGCCGTGCACCGGCACTCCCGCGTGCTGCGGGCCGCGGCATGAGTCGTTGCTCACCTACGTGACCATTTGTAAGAGCGATTCCCGTCCTCGCGCGTTTGTCAAGACCTGCGGTCACATGCCGGTTGACTTATGCACAAAACACGTGCTGCGGTGCGCAAAAAGATCTGAATGCCGCGCTCTGTTGCTACGAAAGCGATAGCGGCTGCAAGTCGTTGATTTCAAAGGATTTTCGGTTTTGCCCTTTTTGCGGGCAAATCAGTGGAAGCCTTGATTTGCGGGCCTTCCGCGCGCTTCCAGCGGCGATATCAACAAAGTTATCCACAGTATCTCTGGATGGTCTCCAAAGCGCTGTGAAATCAACAACTTAGCAGTCCTTGCTCCAGCGCACTTCAAGAATGATTCGCAAGCCTTGTCCTGCATGAGCGCCCCCGCCTTCCGCGTCGACGTGGCGGTGCAGACTCCGGCCCACAGCCAGGTCGCCGACCTGCTCAGCTATGCGTTCCCCGCTGCGCTGCCCCCCGGCACGCTGGTGCGGGTGCCGCTGGGCCGGCGCGAGGTGCTGGGCGTCGTGTGGGCATGCGCGCCGGCGGTGGCGGGCGCCGACGAGGACGGCGTGGTCCTCAAGCCGGTGGCGGCCGCGCTCGACGCCCTGCCCCCGCTGCCGCAGGCCTGGCGCGACCTGGTGGCCTTCGCCGCCCGCTACTACCAGCGCTCGCTCGGCGAGGTGGCGCTGGCCGCCCTGCCGCCGCAGCTGCGGGGACTCGACGTCGACCAACTGGCGCGGCGGCTCAAGCGCCGGGCGCGCGGCAGCACCGCCCCGGCGCAGACCGACGCCGCGCAGGCGCCGCCCGCGCCCACCGCCGAACAGCAGGCCGCGCTCGATGCGCTGGCGGCCGGGCCCGGGCCTTTCCTGCTCTTCGGCAGCACGGGCAGCGGCAAGACGGAGGTCTACCTGCGCGCCGTCGAGGCGAGGCTGGCACGCGATCCGCAGGCCCAGGCGCTGGTGATGGTGCCGGAGATCAACCTCACGCCGCAGCTGGAGGCGCGCTTCATCGCCCGCTTCGCGCCGCGCTTCGGTGCCGGCGCGGTGGTGTCGATGCACAGCGGCATGACGCCGCCGCAGCGCCTGGCGAGCTGGCTGGCGGCCCACGGCGGCCACGCGCGCATCGTGCTGGGCACGCGCATGGCGGTGTTCGCCTCGCTGCCGCAGCTGGCGCTGGTGGTGGTCGACGAGGAGCACGACCCGAGCTACAAGCAGCAGGAAGGCGCGCGCTACTCGGCGCGCGACCTGGCCGTGTGGCGCGCACGGCGCGAGGGCGCGCAGGTGCTGCTCGGCTCGGCCACGCCCTCGCTGGAGAGCTGGCACCAGAGCCGGCCGCCGGGGCCCGAGGACACGGGCGGCCGCTACCAGCGCCTGGCGATGCCCTCGCGCGTGGGCGAGAGCGCCCTGCCCAAGGTGCGACTGGTCGACATGAATCTCCAGCCGCCGAAGACGGTGCTGTCGTCGGCGCTGCTCGAGGCGCTGGGCCAGCGCGTGGCGCGCGGCGAACAGAGCATGGTCTTCCTCAACCGGCGCGGCTATGCGCCGGTGCTGGCCTGCGGCGACTGCGACTGGAAGAGCGAGTGCCCGCACTGCAGCGCCTACCGCGTCTTCCACAAGATCGATCGCACGCTGCGCTGCCACCACTGCGGCTTCACCGAGCGGGTGCCGCGCGCCTGCCCGTCCTGCGGCAACCCCGACATCGCGCCGGTGGGACGCGGCACCGAGCGGCTGGAGGAACAGCTCGCGCAGCTGCTGGCCCCGGTGACGCGGCCCGACGGCGGCCCGGTGCGCATCGCGCGCATCGACGCCGACAGCACGCGCCACGAGGGCGCGCTCGAGCAGCAGCTCGCGCAGGTGCACGGCGGCGAGGTCGACGTGCTGGTGGGCACCCAGATGATCGCCAAGGGGCACGACTTCCGGCGCATCACGCTGGTGGCGGCGGTGAACCCCGACGGCGCGCTCTTCTCCAGCGACTTCCGCGCGCCGGAGCGGCTCTTCAGCCTGCTGATGCAATCCGCCGGACGGGCCGGCCGCGACGGCGCCTGGCTGCAGGCGCAGGGCAGCACGGCCGAGATGTGGATCCAGACCCACCACCCGCAGCACCCGCTGTTCACCGCACTGCGCCGGCACGACTACGCCAGCTTCGCGCAGCAGCAGCTCGAGGAGCGGCGCATGGCCGCCATGCCGCCCTTTGCGTTCCAGGCACTGCTGCGCGCCGACGCCCGCACGCAGGAGGCGGCGCAGGCCTTCCTGCATGCCGCGAGCGCGGCTGCCGATGCATTGCCCGATGCCGACGCCGTCACGCGCTACCCCCCGGTGCCGCTGGCGATCCAGCGCGTGGCGAACGTGGAGCGGGCGCAGATGCTGGTCGAGAGCAGTTCACGCGCGGCCTTGCAACGCCTGCTGGCGGCCTGGCAGCCGCTGCTGCACGGGCTGCGTCGCACGCCCGAGGGCAAGGGCGTGATCCGCTGGCTGGTCGACGTGGACCCGCAGGCGATCTGAGCCTCGGGCGTCGAGCGAAGAGGGGCGGGTTGGCGTCAGCCCAGCGCGATGGGCTGCTTGGCCATCTGCACGTACTGCAGCGAACTGCGTCGGCGACGCGCGGCGCGGCGCATACGCCAGGCGGCCCACAGGGCGGCCATGGCCAGGGCGGCCAGCACCGCCGTGCCCATCAGACCACTGGCGCCGGTGCGCCACAGCAGTGCGCCCGTCACCAACACGGCGCACCAGAGAACGAGATGGATCAGCGCAGCCATCGATGCCTCCAGAACAAGGTTCGTCGCGGCTCCCCTGGGCAGGGGACGGCGACGCACGAAGTAACACTATCACTCTATTGCGGTCAGTGATCGGTAGGAAATACGCTCAACAATGGTCTGCGCCCCCTTGGGCGACAAGCTGGAGGTCGGCCGTGGTCAAGACGATGGTGGTGTGGGGACTGTGCGTCGCAGGCATCGCCGCGATGCCCGCGCGGGCGGCCGAACTGGAGACCGAGGGCGCACGGCTGCACGTCACGGGCACGCTCGACGGCGAAAGCGCCGTCGCCTTCGCCGAGCAGTTGGCCGGCGGCCAGGTGCGCACCGTCGTCTTCGAGGATTCGACCGGCGGCTCCTTCGACGTGGCCGAAGGCTACGCCCAGGCGATCCGCCGCGCGGGCGCCAGCACCGAGGTGCGCGGCATGTGCCACGACGCCTGCGCCTACGCCTTCCTCGCCGGCAAGGAACACCGCTTCGGCCGCGGCCTTCACGTCAACAGCCTGCTGGTGCCGCTGCGCACCCGCACCACGGCGGCCGACATCGAGAAGACGCTGGTGGAGTTCCGCACCCCGCCCGCCGTACCGGTCGCCGGCAGCGCCACCCCGCCGGCACGCGAGCCCTGGCTGCCTGCGCAGGGCCTGCTCTTCACCGCCACGCCCACGCTCTTCGGCCGCATCTACAACAGCTACTGGTGCGACGGCACGCAGGGGCGCGATCCGTCGAAGTGCGCGCTGCTCAGCGACGCCGACCCGTACAAGCTGGGCGTGCTGACGCCCTGAGCACCCGGGGCATCGAATCGGGCCGCAGCGCCCGTGGGGCGGTCGCCAGCAGCTATGAAAACAATAGCAACCCGCAGCGAGCAGCCGTTCAGCGCACCCAGTCCACCGCGATCGGGAAGCTGAAGAAGGCGGCCACCGTGGTCCACAGGATGATGCGGGCGATGCGCCCGTTGTCGGCGCCGTAGCGCTCGGCCAGCATCGACACGTTGCTTGCGCTCGACAGCGCGGCCACCAGCACCAGTGCTGCAACGGCCGGCGCCGAGAGCGGCAGGCCCACCGCCCGCACGGCCCAGCACAGCCCCGCCACCAGCAGCGGGTGCAGCAGCAGCTTCACGAGCACCACCGACAGCACGTCCCCCAACGCCGCCCGGCGCGGCGGCCGCGCCCCGCCGGCCTGCGCGAGCAGGGCCGAACGCGCCAGGACCGCGCCGATGGTGAAGAGCGCCGCCGGCGAAGCGGCCTCGGCCAGCATGGCCACCGTCCTGTCGATCGGCCCGGGCAGGCGCCACTGCAGCGCCGAGGCCAGGGCGCCCAGCAGGATGGACCACGGCATCGGGTTGCGCAGGATGCCCGCCAGCGCCTTGCGCACCGCCTGCGCGGCGGCGCGCTCGCCGGCCGCGCCGGTGCCGGCGTCCAGGCGCGACAGCGCGATGCACAGCGACGAGGTGACCACCATGTCGAAGGCGATGGTGATCATGACCGGCCCCGCGGCCGAGGGGCCGAGGATGGCGGCCAGCAACGGCACGCCCATGAAGCCCGTGTTGGGAAAGGCCGCGACCAGCGCGCCGAAGGCCGCATCGTTCCAGCCCAGCCCGCCGCGCCGCGCCAGCCCCACCGCCAGGCCGACGACGATGAAGGCCGCGACGCCCCACACCAGGGCCACGGGGCCATCGAGCAGTTGCGCGATCGGCGTGTTGGCGCCGAAGCGGTACAGCATGCACGGCAGCGCGAAGTACAGGACGAAGGCGTTGAGCCCCGGGATCGCCTCCAGCGGCAGGATGCGCCCGCGCGCCGCGGCGTAGCCGGCCGCGATCAGCGCGAAGAAGGGAAAGGTGACGAGGAAGATGGCAAGCACGGCGCGGGCGATTGTGCCCGGCGCGCCCAATGGCCCCTGCGCCGTGCGATGCGGCCGCACAGCGCCACCCCGCATCGCGGAAAGCGCCTTCCGTATGATTCGGCGCTTCGCTTTTCGCGGCGCCGCCCGGCCCTTCGCGCCGCCCTCCCACGCTCCCGCCTCCATGTCCGGTCTCAACCTCGCCCAGCAGGACGCCGTCAACTACCTGCACGGCCCATGCCTCGTGCTCGCGGGTGCGGGGTCGGGCAAGACGCGCGTGATCACGCACAAGATCGCGCGGCTGATCCAGGCCGGGCTGGAGCCCAAGCGCATCGCGGCCATCACCTTCACGAACAAGGCCGCGGCGGAGATGCGCGAGCGGGCCAAGGGGCTGATCGGCCGCGACGCGAAGCACGTGATCGTCTGCACCTTCCACGCGCTGGGGGTGCGCATGATGCGCGAGGACGGCGGCGTACTGGGCCTCAAGCCCCAGTTCAGCATCCTCGATGCCGACGACGTGACGAAGATCCTCAAGGACGCCGGCGGCACCACCGATGCGGCCACCGCGCGCACCTGGCAGTGGACCATCAGCAAGTGGAAGAACATGGGCCTGAACGCCGCCGAGGCCGAGGCCCAGGCGCAGGACGACAACGAGCGCGTCACCGCCCGCATCATGGCCCGCTACGAGGAACGGCTGGCGGCCTACCAGAGCGTGGACTTCGACGACCTGATCGGCATGCCGCTGGCGCTGCTGCAGAAGTACCCCGAGGTGCGCGAGAAGTGGCAGAAGCAGCTGGGCCACATCCTGGTGGACGAGTACCAGGACACCAACGCCACGCAGTACGAGGTGCTCAAGGCGCTGGCCGGCACGCGCGGCAGCTTCACCGCGGTGGGCGACGACGACCAGTCCATCTACGGCTGGCGCGGCGCGACGCTGGACAACCTCAAGAAGCTGCCGGTGGACTACCCGCAGCTCAAGGTCATCAAGCTGGAGCAGAACTACCGCTCCACCAGCGCCATCCTGCGCGCGGCCAACAACGTGATCGGGCCGAACCCCAAGCTCTTTCCCAAGACGCTGTTCAGCGAACTGGGCGAGGGCGAGCCGGTGCGCGTGGTCGACTGCGACAACGAGCAGCACGAGGCCGAACGCGCGGTGGCGCGCATCCTCGGCCTGCGCGAGACCTCGCAGCACAAGGAGTGGCGCGACTTCGCCATCCTCTACCGAGCCAACCACCAGGCGCGCGTGTTCGAGCAGGCCCTGCGCCGGGCGCAGATTCCGTACAAGGTGTCGGGCGGCCAGAGCTTCTTCGACCGCGCCGAGATCAAGGACCTGTGCGGGTGGTTTCGCCTGTGGGTCAACAACGACGACGACCCGGCCTTCCTGCGCGCCGTGACCACGCCCAAGCGCGGCATCGGCCACACCACGCTGCAGCAACTGGGCGTGTTCGCCACGCAGTACAAGCAGAGCCTGTTCGAGGCGCTGTTCTCCAACTCGCTGCCCAGTGCCGTCGGCAAGCGCGGCATCGAGGGCCTGCACGAGTTCGGCCGCTACATCAACGACCTGGAGTACCGCGCACGCCACACCAAGGGCGCCGAGGACGCGCGCGCCTTCCTCGACACCTGGCTCAAGGAGATCGGCTACGAGCAGCACCTCTACGACGGTGAGGACAGCGAGCAGGCCGCGGCCGCGCGCTGGACCAACGTCATGGAGTTCTGCGACTGGATGGCCCAGCGCTGCGGCGGCAAGATCGCCGATGCGAGCGGCGCCGACGCGGTCGGCGAAGAGCCCAAGAGCCTGCTGGAGGTGGCCCAGACGATCTCGCTGCTGTCGACCATCAGCGAGCGCGAGCAGGACCAGAACGTGCTCACGCTGTCGACGCTGCATGCCTCCAAGGGGCTGGAGTGGCCGCACGTGCTGCTGATCGGCGTCAACGAGGGCCTGCTGCCCTTCAAGCTCGACGACGACGAGGGCCGGCAGGAGAAGGTCAACGAGAGCGTGCTCGAGCGCCTGCAGGAAGAGCGCCGCCTCATGTACGTGGGCATCACCCGCGCGCAGCGCAGCCTGGCCGTGAGCTGGACCAAGCGCCGCAAGAAGGGCCGCGAGATGGTGCAGGCCCTGCCCAGCCGCTTCATCGCCGAGATGGCGCTGGACAAGACCACCGCCAAGGAAGATCCGCGCGCCAAGCTCAAGGCCCTGCGCGAGGAATTCGCACGCAAGGCGCAGGCCAGCGCCGCCGCCGCGGCCGCCGCGGCCGCCGCGGCCGGGACCTCATGAAGACACTTGTCGCTACATTTCTGATAGCTGCCTGCGCAGGCTGTGCGGGCGCTGCGGGCCAAAATGGCATGCAGACGGACAGAGGCGCTGCGCCTACGCACACGAGCGCCGACTGCGCACGCGGCCCCGAGGCCCAGCCGGTGGACACTTTCTACGGGCGTTGGCAGGTCCGCATCGAAGGACAGCCCGACGCCACGGCGGAACTGGGCCCGCATCCCGAATACGCGGGTGTGCGCGGTCGACTGACCCGCCCCGCCGGCGTGGCCCAGCTCGCGGGCGACATCGACGACGAGGGCATGCTCGCCCTCGATGAATCGGAGGACGGCCGGTCGATCAGCGCCACCTGGGCGCTGGCGGTGCAGCCCGACTCCTGCGGCAAGGAGTTCAAAGGAACATGGCAACACGCAGGCGACGAGGCCAAACGGCCCGTCGTGATGACCCGAATTTCGCCGGCGCCCTGATAGGGCGTCTTTCTTCCCTGCAGCCCTGGACCGTGGCCGCCGCGGCGGCCCTGTGCGCCGCCGGTGCCCAGGCGCAAACCGCCCCCTCGGGCGAGCCTGCGAGCCCGCTGGCCGACGCGCAGCTCACCTGGCAGCAGTGCACGCGGCTGGGCGCCGACAAGGACGCGCGCCTGGCCTGCTTCGACCGCTGGGCGCAGCAGCAGACGCTGCCCGCCGCCGCCGTGCCCGCAGCGCCCGCCGCGCTGGCCAGTGCGCAGCCGCAGGGCGCTCCGGCGGCCGGGCAGCCGGTCGATGCGAACGTGCCTGCGACGCGCGTGGTGACGGTCGACGACGAAGGCTGCCGCAACCGCCAGTACTCCACGCTGTCGCGCTTCTGGGAACTGGAGAACGGCACCGACTGCGGCACCTTCACCTTCCGCGGCTACCGGCCGCTGAACCTGTCGGTGTCCACCGCCAACCACAAGCCCGAGACGCCCACCTCGCCCTCGCCCGGCCACACCGCCGAGTCGGTGAACTACCAGGCCAACGAGATGCGCATCGGCCTGTCGGTGCGGACCAAGCTGGCGCAGGGCATGCTGACGCAAGGCGACCCGGTGAAGAAGGATTCGCTGTGGTTCGCCTACTCGCAGCAGTCGACCTGGCAGCTCTTCAACGGCGACATCTCGCGGCCCTTCCGCACAACCGACCACGAGCCGGAGCTGATGTACGTCTACCCCACCGACGTGAAGCTGCCGGGCGGCTGGCGCTGGCGCTATGCGGGTCTGGGCATCGTGCACCAGTCGAACGGGCAGAGCCTGCCGCTGTCGCGCAGCTGGAACCGCGTGTACCTGATGGGCGGCATGGAACTGGACAACCAGTTCGCCATCACCGCCAAGATCTGGAAGCGCATCCAAGAGAGCGCGGCCGACGACGACAACCCCGACATCACCAACTACCTCGGCCACAGCGAGATCACCGGCAGCTGGTACGTGAACAAGGACAACACGCTGGCCGCCACCGTGCGCGGTGCCATCGGCGGCACCGGCCGCGGGTCGGTCAAGCTGGAATGGATGCGCGCCATCGGCGATCCGGCCAAGAGCAACCTGCGCTTCCACACTCAGCTCTTCCACGGGTACGGGGACACGCTGGTCGACTACAACCGCAAGCGGACGGTGTTCAGCGTGGGGGTGAGCCTGGTGGACTTCTAAGGGCGGGCGCACGCGGCCCGTTGGTTGCGTGCTCCGCCTCCTCGCGTGGGCGAGGCAAGAGAAAAGGCCCTTGATCCGGTGACGAATCAAGGGCCTTGCTGTTTGGTGGCCTGGGGCGGAATCGAACCACCGACACGCGGATTTTCAATCCGCTGCTCTACCAACTGAGCTACCGGGCCGTCTCGCTTCCGGGTGGAACCGAGGGAGCCTCAGATTATACAGCGCTTCTGCGGCCCCTCGACAGGTCGACGCCGAGTTGCTTGAGTTTTCTGTAGAGGTGGGTGCGTTCGAGGCCGGTCTTCTCGGCCACGCGCGTCATCGAGCCGTTTTCCATCGCGAGGTGGAACTCGAAGTAGGCCTTCTCGAAACCATCGCGCGCATCGCGCAGGGGGCGGTCGAGGTCGAAGCTCTGCAGCGCCTGCGGGCCCGGGTCGACCACCGGCACGGGGGCCAGCGCTGCGGCCATCGCACCCGGCACGCTGCCGCTGGTGACGGTGGGCGCAAAGCCGGCGGCCGGCGGCACCACGCTGGCTGCGGCGCGTCGTGCGTCCTCGCGCGCGAGGCCCTGCTCCACCGCCTTGAGCAGCTTCTGCATGGTGATGGGCTTCTCGAGGAAGGCGAAGGCGCCGATGCGCGTCGCTTCCACGGCCGTGTCGATCGTCGCGTGGCCGCTCATCATGATGACGGGCATGCTCAGCAGGTTGGCCGTGGACCATTCCTTGAGCAGCGTGACGCCGTCCGTGTCGGGCATCCAGATGTCGAGCAGCACGAGGTCGGGGCGGGCCCGCTGCCGCGCGGCACGGGCCTCGGAGGCGTTCTCCGCGAGCTCGACGTTGTGGCCTTCGTCATTGAGGATTTCGAAGAGCAGGTCTCGGATCCCCAATTCGTCGTCGACCACCAGGATGTTTGCCATGAATGTTTGTGTGCTTGCTCGCGTTGAGTGATCGGTCGCCCGCACACCAGACGATCAGGTGGTCGGGGCGGACGTCTTGGGTTCGTTCTTGGAGGAGTTGACAGCCCGCTCGACTGCTATCGCAAATGATAGCGACACTTGCGCACCGGCCACAGCCCCGTCGGCGCTGCGGTTGGACAGTTCGACCCGTGCGCCGTGCTCGTCGGCGATCTTCTTGACGACCGCGAGCCCCAAGCCGGTGCCCTTGCTCTTGGTGGTCACGTAGGGCTCGAAAGCGCGCTGCAGGATATGCGGCGCAAAGCCGGAACCACTGTCCAGCACGGTGAGACGCACGCGCTGGCCCGAGTCGGCGAGGCGGGTGCGGATGATCACCGGGTGCACCGTCTCGGCGCCCGCGGCGGCCGCTTCGGTGGCGTCCTGGGCGTTTTGCAACAGGTTGTGAATTACCTGTCGAAGTTGTTGCTCGTCGCCGCGAATGGGCGGACAGCGCGGGTCCAGTTCGGCCTGCACAGGCACCTTGGCGTTCTCGGTGCCGTAGAGATGCAGCACGTCGGTGACGAGGGCGTTGAGGTCGACCGGATGCAGCTGCGCGGTGGGCAGCCGCGCATAGTCGCGGAATTCGTTGACCAGCCGCTTCATCGCATCGACCTGGTCGACGATGGTCTTCACCGACTTCGTCAGCACCGCCTCCTCGGGCGGGGCGACCTTGCCGCTGAGCTTCATCTCCAGGCGCTCGGCCGAGAGCTGGATGGGCGTGAGCGGGTTCTTGATCTCGTGCGCGAGGCGGCGCGCCACCTCGCCCCAGGCCTGCGCGCGCTGGGCCGAGACGATCTCCGAAATGTCGTCGAACACCAGCAGGCGCCCGGCGCCCGGCAGGCTGGCGCCGCGCGCGACGATGTTCACGGCGTTGCGCTCGACGCCGGTGCCGCTCGCATGCAGCTCGTAGGCATGCTGCCAATGGTCGAGGCCGTGCTGCGCGGCATCGACCTCGAACTCGTCGAACTGCTGCTGCACGCCCAGCGCGAATTCCGCGAGCCCGGGCACCTCGGCCAGCGGCCGGCCCTCGTAGGCGGCCAGCGGCGCACGCAGCACGCGTGTCGCGCCCGGGTTGGTGGAGCGGATGACGCCGCCCGCATCGAGCACGATGACGCCGGAGGTGAGGTTGTCCAGGATGGTCTGCAGGTTGGCACGGGCCGCATCGACCTGCCCCATGCTCTGCTCGACGGCCGCACGCGCATCGGCGAGCTGCTGCGTCATCACCGCGAACGAGCGTGTGAGGCCGCCGAGTTCGTCACGCCCCTGCGACACCTGCGTGGGACGCAGGTCGCCGGCCGCCACCTGGCGCACGCCGTCGGCCAGCACGAGCAGCGGCCGCGCGAGCTGGTTGCCGAACAGCACCGCCAGCAGCACCGCGCCGAAGACCGCGAGGAACAGGCTGAGCGTGAGCGTGCCGATGTACATGCGCCGCAGCCCTTCGCGGGCCAGGGCGCGCTCCTGGTACTCGCGGTTGGCTTCCTGCACGGCCAGCGCGTTGGCCACCACGGCCGGCGGCAGCGCCTGCGTGATCTGCAGGAAGCGCGGCTCGCTGCTCAGGTCGAAGCCCGGCCGCGGCACCACGGCCACCGCCTTGACCAGCGCGGGCGCCGGCGCCGCGCCCGCGGCGGCACTGGCCTCCGCGGTCTCGTCCAGACCTTCGATGTGGGACACCACACGCTCGGCGCGGACCTGCCGCAGCAGCTGCGGCGAGGGCCGCTCGGGATTCAGTTCGAAGCGCGAGCTGCCGGCGCTGGCGATGAGCTGGCCGGAGGAGCTCCACAGCATGACGTTGCTCGCACCGAGCTGCTCGCGCAGGCGGTCGAGCGCCAGGCCGGCACTGGTGTCCGGCACCTGCGACAGCTGCGCCCCCGCCGCCCGCGTCTTGGCCGCGAGGTCGTCGGACAGCGAGTCGAGCGTGGCGCGCCCCAGGTTCAGGCCGGCGTCGAGTGCTCCCTCGACCTTGACGTCGAACCAGCTCTCGATGGAGCGGGCCACGAACTGGTAGGACACGGTGTAGACCAGGATGCCCGGCACCACGCCGACCAGCGCGAAGATGGCCGCCAGCTTGATCAGCAGGCGGCTGCCGAACTTGCCCTGCCGCAGGCGGCGGACGAGGCGGAACGCCACCCAGCCGATGACCAGCACCAGCAGCACGGCCACCACGACGTTGATGGTGAACAGGCGCGCGTAGTTTCGTTCGTAGAGGGCGCGGTTGTTGGTCGCCTGGGCCAGCAGGAACATCAGCACCAGGCCGATCGCCGTGACGGCGGCGGCACCGACGCCGATCGCCCAGCGCACGCCGCGCGAGCGCCGCGGTGGCGCCACCGCCGACACCGGCGGCTCGTTCAACGCAGCTTCTCCACCGGCAGCTTGGCCGTGCGTTCGACCGAGACGTTCCAGTCGGACTGGCCGACCAGCCCGATCTGGAAGGGTCGGGGCAGTTGCGAGGTGTCGAGGCGGAAGCGGAAGACCACCGTCTGCGGGCTGTCGTCGGGAATCTCCGATGCATCGCCCATGCGCAGGCGGCCGATGCGACGCACGGCGTCCAGGGCTTCGTCCAGCGTGTCGAAGTTCTGGTTGAGCGTGATGCCGGCCACGGCGGTGGTGATCGGGAAGGGCGAGACGGCGAGCCGCCAGCGCCGCGTGAGCGGCTGGTACGTGAGGCGCATGTGCCGTGCCACCTGGGCGATCTTCTGATCGGTCCAGTACCAGCGCTCGCGGTAGAGCTCGGCCTCGGCGACGAAGTGGATGGCGATGCCCTTGTCGAGCACCTCGAGCACCGAGGGCGGCAGTTCGAACTTCACCGCGGCACTGAGGAACACGCCGTCGTCACCGCGCTCCAGGCGCAGTTGCGTGACTTCGGCGGCGCGCGCCTGGGCCTGTGCCCGCAGCGGCAGCAGCACGAGCACCAGCGCCAGCATCCACAGGGCGGCCAGCCACAGGCGGCCCGGCCGCCGCTCAGCGGGGCCGCTTTTCCAGCAGGGCGTAGAAGAAGCCGTCGTGCTCACCCAGGTCATTCTCCAGGAGCCCGCGGGGGCCCGCCCCGCTTTGGGGCAGCAAATGGCCGGGCGACGGGAGCAATCGAGCATCGGTGTTGTGTGCAAGAAACGCATCGATCTGCCCGCTGCCTTCCTCGCGGAAGACAGAACAGGTGCAGTACAGAAGGCGGCCGCCGGGCCGCACGAGCGGCCACAGCGCGGCCAGCAGCATGGCCTGCTGCAGGGCCAGCTGCTCGATGTCGCTCTCCCGTCGCAGCCAGCGCACGTCGGGATGGCGGCGCACGATGCCGGAGGCCGTGCAGGGCGCATCGAGCAGGATGCCGTCGTAGGGCTGCCCGTCCCACCATTCGGCGGGGCGCGAGGCGTCGGCCACCCGCACGTCGGCGGACAGGCCCAGCCGGGCCAGGGTGTCGTCGATGCGGCGGCTGCGTACGGCGTCGACCTCGAGCGCCGTCACGGCGATGCGATCGCCGCCGCACTCGAGCAGGTGGGCCGTCTTTCCACCTGGGGCCGCGCAGGCGTCGAGCACCCGCAGCGGACCGGCGCCGGGCGCCGCCAGGCGCTCCAGAAGCAGCGGGGCGGCCAGCTGGGCCGCCGCATCCTGGACGGAGAACTCCCCCGCTTCGAAGCCGGGCAGCTGCTGCACCGGCCGGGCCCGGTCCAGCTCGAGCCCCGTCCGGGCCACCTTCCTCGCTCCCAAATTGATAGCTGCAAGCGCAGGCAGGTATTGGGCCACCGATGTTTTTGATGCATTGATCCGCAGCGTCAGCGGCGCGGCGGTGTTGTCGGCTTCCAGCACCCGCTGCCACGCCTGCGGATGAGCTCGGCGCAAGCGCTCGATCCACCAGCGGGGGTGGTTCCACTGCGCCACGGGCTCGCGGTCGGTGGCCTCCACCAGCTCGTCGCGCTCGCGCAGGAAGCGGCGCAGGCAGGCATTGATGAAGCTGGCCTGGGCGCGGGTGCCGGGCTGGCGCTTGGCGGCCTCCACGGTCTGGTCGACCAGCGTGAAGGGTTCGTAGGGGGCGCGCGCCGCATCCCAGCCCAGGGCCAGGGCGGTGCACAGCAGCGCGTCGGCGGCCGGCGGCGGGGTGCGCTTGGCCAGGTGCCGGCGCAGGGCCTCGCCACGGCCGAGCCAGCGCAGGGCGTGAAAGAGCAGGGCCTGCACGCCGGGGCGCAGCTCGGGGTCGACGGCGTCGAGCGCCACACTGCCGGAGGTGCCGGCGCGGATGGCCGCGAGGGCGCCGGCCACCTGCTGCAGCTGGCGCCACAGCGCCGGCGCCATCGGGGAATGGGAAGGCGGCGCGTCGCTGCCGGAGAGGAAAGGGTCGGGCAAGGTCAGGGGATGGTAAGGGGTCGTGCCGGGGCATTCAGACCAGCGGCGCCGCCGCCCTGAGCCGGAAGGCCCAGGCCACGAAGACGGCGGGAAACTGGCGAATCGCCGCGTTGTACTGGAGCACGGCGGCATTGAATTGCGCCCGTGTGATCTCGACCAGCGCCGAAGGTTCGGGCCAGGCCATGGGCACGGAGGGTGCCGGCGATGCGCCGGTACTGCTCTCGCGCGGACCGAGCAGGCTGGCCGGCCGCGACAGCGTGCCGTCCGCCTCGAAGCTCACCAGTTCGTCGGGGTGCACGCGTTCCCAGGCCGCCAGAAGCACGCGCAGCGCGGTGGCCAGTGCGCCCATGGCCGCCGGATCGAGGGGTCTGGCGCGCGTGGCGCCGAGCACGGTGAGGGCCTGGCCGGCCGCCGCCTGCAAGGCGGTATCGGCCGCCCGCGGGGGCTCGCCCCTTTCGGCTGGGGCCTCGAGCGATGCCTGGACGAAGTCCAGTTGCCGGATCAGCAGCGCGTCGAGCGCGCCGTAGGCCTGCAGCGCTGCCGAGCGCAGCCGCACCAGCCGGTTGTGCGCCCCGACGAACCAGAACAGCGCCACGGCCGCCGCCGCCCAGTTCAGCAGTGAATGGCTGAGCCAGCTCATGGAGGGCTCCCGCGGCTGCACCGGGTGGCAGCCACGACGAAAAACGCCCCCCTTCCCGGGCGGGAAGGGGGGCGCTGGGGGCCGGTCATGGCCATGCGGGCGTCAACGACGACGCAGGACGATCACTCGGCGCTGTCCGCCGTGCCTTCGCCGGCCTCCGCGGTGGCCGCCTCGGGCGTCGACGAGGACGCCGCCAGCTCGGCCGCTTCGGCGTCGGCGATGGCGCGGCGCTCGGCCTCGTCCATGGCGTCCTTCACCTTGCGTGCCTGGTGGTAGGCCAGGCCCGTGCCGGCGGGGATCAGGCGACCGACGATGACGTTCTCCTTCAGGCCGCGCAGCTCGTCGCGCTTGCCCATGATCGCCGCCTCGGTCAGCACGCGCGTCGTTTCCTGGAACGATGCGGCGCTGATGAAGCTGTCGGTCGAGAGCGAAGCCTTCGTGATGCCCAGCAGCAGGTTGGTGTACGTCGCCGGCAGCTTGTCTTCCGAGCGCAGACGGTCGTTGGTGTCGAGCATCTCGGAACGCTCGACCTGCTCGCCCTGGATGTAGCCCGAATCGCCGGCGTTCTCGACCACGACGCGACGCAGCATCTGGCGAACGATCACCTCGATGTGCTTGTCGTTGATCTTCACGCCCTGCAGACGGTACACGTCCTGCACTTCGTCGACGATGTAGCGCGCCAGTTCCTCGGAGCCCAGCAGGCGCAGGATGTCCTGCGGATCGGCCGGGCCGTCGACCACGGATTCGCCCTTGTTCACCACCTGGCCTTCGTGCACCAGGATGTTCTTTTCCTTGGGCACGAGTTCTTCCCAGACCTTGCCTTCGGGGTCAGTGATCTGCAGGCGGATCTTGCCCTTGGTCTCCTTGCCGAAGGACACGGTGCCGGTCATCTCGGCCAGCAGGCCCTTGTCCTTGGGCGAACGCGCCTCGAACAGTTCGGCCACGCGCGGCAGACCGCCGGTGATATCGCGGGTCTTCTG
Source organism: Xenophilus aerolatus (assembly GCA_030418545.1). Lineage (GTDB taxonomy): Bacteria > Pseudomonadota > Gammaproteobacteria > Burkholderiales > Burkholderiaceae_C > Xenophilus. Next base: position 38,563 of record QAIB01000016.1, read on the forward strand.
GCCTTCGACCGGAATACGCGCCAGCACTTCGCCGGGGCCCACGTCCTGGCCGTCGCGCACCTGGATCAGGGCGCCGACCTGGAAGCCGATCGTCACCGAGTGGTCGGTGCCGGGGATCTTCACTTCCGAGCCCGAGGCGTCGAGCAGCTTGACCTGCGGACGCACGACCTTGGTCGCGCCGCGGCGCTTCGGATCGATCACCACCAGCGTGGACAGGCCGGTCACTTCGTCGACCTGCTTGGCCACGGTGACGCCTTCCTCGACGTTCTCGAAGCGCACCTGGCCGGCGAACTCCGTGATGATCGGGCGGGTCAGCGGATCCCAGTTGGCGAGGATGGTGCCGGCCTTGATCTGCTGGTCCGCCTTGACGGTCAGCGTCGCGCCGTACGGCACCTTGTGGCGTTCACGCTCGCGGCCGTGCTCGTCATGGATGACGATCTCGCCCGAACGCGCGATCACCACGAGTTCGCCCTTGCTGTTGGTCACGTAGCGCATCGTGGCGTTGAAGCCGATCACGCCGTTGGACTTGGCTTCGACGCTCGAGGCCACGGCCGCACGCGACGCCGCACCGCCGATGTGGAAGGTCCGCATCGTCAGCTGGGTGCCGGGTTCGCCGATCGACTGGGCGGCGATCACGCCGACCGCTTCGCCGATGTTGACCAGGCCGCCGCGGCCGAGGTCGCGGCCGTAGCACTTGGCGCACAGGCCGAAGCGCGTGGCGCAGGTCAGCGCCGTGCGGACCTTGACCTCGTCGACGCCGGCCGTTTCCAGCACCTCGATGACGTCTTCGTCCAGCATGTCGCCGGCCTTGACCAGCACGCTGCGGTTCTCGGGGTGCAGCACATCGTCGGCCGCGGAACGACCCAGGATGCGGTCGCGCAGCGATTCGATGACTTCACCGCCCTCGACGATGGCGCGCATGGCGGTGCCGTCGTGGGTGCCGCAGTCCTGCTCGGTCACGACCAGATCCTGCGTCACGTCGACCAGGCGGCGGGTCAGGTAGCCCGAGTTCGCCGTCTTCAGCGCCGTGTCGGCCAGGCCCTTGCGCGCGCCGTGGGTGGAGATGAAGTACTCCAGCACGTTCAGGCCTTCGCGGAAGTTCGCCGTGATCGGCGTCTCGATGATCGAGCCGTCCGGCTTGGCCATCAGGCCCCGCATGCCGGCCACCTGGCGGATCTGCGCGGCGGAACCGCGCGCGCCCGAGTCGGCCATCATGTAGATGGAGTTGAAGGACTCCTGGTCGACTTCCTTGCCGTTGCGGTCGGTGACCTTCTGCTTGGACAGCTGCGCCATCATGACCTTGGACACGGCGTCGCCTGCGCGGCCCCAGATGTCCACGACCTTGTTGTAGCGCTCGCCGGCGGTGACCAGGCCCGAGACGTACTGCTGCTCGATCTCCTTCACCTCCTTGGAGGCGTCCTCGATGATCTTGTGCTTCTCCGGCGGCACCAGCATGTCGTCGATGGCGATCGAGATGCCGGCCTTGGTCGCCAGGCGGAAGCCGTTCTGCAGCAGCTTGTCGGCGAAGACCACGGTCTCCTTCAGGCCGCACTTGCGGAAGGAGGCGTTGATCAGCTTGCTGATCTCCTTCTTCTTCAGGGCCTTATTCATGTTGGAGAAGGCCAGGCCCTTGGGCAGGATCTCCGACAGCAGGGCGCGACCGACGGTGGTGTCCACGAGCGAGGTCGAGGGCTCGAATTCGCCCGTGTCCTTGTTCTTGTTCCACTCGGTGATGCGCACGCTGATCTTGGCCGTGAGCTCGACCACGCCGGCGTCGAGCGCGCGCTGCACTTCGCCGATGTCGGAGAAGATCAGGCCTTCGCCCTTGCCGTTGATGCGGTCGCGGGTGGTGTAGTACAGGCCCAGCACCACGTCCTGCGACGGCACGATCGACGGTTCGCCCGAGGCGGGGAACAGCACGTTGTTGGAGGCCAGCATCAGCGTGCGGGCTTCCATCTGCGCTTCGACCGACAGCGGCACGTGGACGGCCATCTGGTCACCGTCGAAGTCGGCGTTGAAGGCCGCGCAGACGAGCGGGTGCAGCTGGATGGCCTTGCCTTCGATCAGGATCGGCTCGAAGGCCTGGATGCCCAGGCGGTGCAGCGTCGGTGCGCGGTTCAGCAGCACCGGGTGCTCCTTGATGACCTCTTCCAGGATGTCCCACACGACGGGCGTGCCGCTTTCGACTTCCTTCTTCGCCGCCTTGATGGTGGTGGCGATGCCCATGGCTTCCAGGCGCGAGAAGATGAAGGGCTTGAACAGTTCGAGCGCCATCAGCTTCGGCAGGCCGCACTGGTGCAGCTTGAGGGTCGGGCCCACCACGATGACCGAACGGCCCGAGTAGTCGACGCGCTTGCCCAGCAGGTTCTGGCGGAAGCGGCCGCTCTTGCCCTTGATCATGTCGGCCAGCGACTTCAGGGCGCGCTTGTTCGCGCCCGTCATGGCCTTGCCACGGCGGCCGTTGTCCAGCAGCGAATCCACCGCTTCCTGCAGCATCCGCTTCTCGTTGCGCGCGATGATTTCCGGGGCCTTGAGTTCCAGCAGGCGGCGCAGGCGCGAGTTGCGGTTGATGACGCGGCGGTACAGGTCGTTCAGGTCCGACGTGGCGAAGCGGCCGCCGTCCAGCGGCACCAGCGGACGCAGGTCTGGCGGAAGCACGGGCAGCACGTCCAGCACCATCCACTCGGGCTTGATGCCCGACTTGCGGAAGGCTTCCAGCACCTTCAGGCGCTTGGAGTTCTTCTTGACCTTGACTTCGGAGCCGGTCAGGTCGCCGCGCAGCTTCTCGATCTCGGTCTCGAGCTCGATGCCCTGCAGCAGGTCCTTGATGCCCTCGGCGCCCATCTTGGCGATGAACTCGTCACCGTATTCCTTGCGCTTCGCGTCGTAGTCGTCCTCGGACATGATGCTGAACTTCTTCAGCGGGGTCATGCCGGGGTCGGTCACCACGTAGGCTTCGAAGTACAGCACGCGTTCGATGTCGCGCAGCGTCATGTCGAGCACCAGGCCCAGGCGCGACGGCAGCGACTTCAGGAACCAGATGTGGGCGCAGGGCGCGGCCAGGTCGATGTGACCCATGCGCTCGCGACGCACCTTGGTCTGCGTGACTTCGACGCCGCACTTCTCGCAGATGACACCGCGGTGCTTCAGGCGCTTGTACTTGCCGCACAGGCACTCGTAGTCCTTGATGGGGCCGAAGATCTTGGCGCAGAACAGGCCGTCACGCTCGGGCTTGAAGGTGCGGTAGTTGATCGTCTCGGGCTTCTTCACCTCGCCGAAGGACCACGAACGGATCTTCTCGGGCGAGGCCATGCCGATCTTGATGGCATCGAAATGCTCATCCGGCGTGAATTGCTTGAACAGGTCGAGTAGCGACTTCATAAGACTCTTTCCTCTTCTTCCTGATTACGAACGCTCGAGCTCGATGTCGAGACCCAGCGAACGGATTTCCTTGACCAGCACGTTGAACGACTCCGGCATGCCGGCCTCGATCGCGTGCTCGCCCTTGACGATGTTCTCGTACACCTTGGTGCGGCCCTGCACGTCGTCGGACTTGACGGTGAGCATTTCCTGCAGGACGTACGAGGCGCCGTAGGCTTCCAGCGCCCACACTTCCATTTCCCCGAAGCGCTGGCCGCCGAACTGCGCCTTGCCGCCCAGCGGCTGCTGGGTGACGAGCGAGTACGGGCCGGTCGAACGGGCGTGCATCTTGTCGTCCACCAGGTGATGCAGCTTCAGGAAGTGCATGTAGCCGACGGTGGTCGGGCGCTCGAACGGCTCGCCGGTGCGCCCGTCGATCAGGTAGGCCTGCGTGCGCGTCTCGGTCAGGCCCTTGGCCTTGGCGATGTCGTCCGGGAAGGCCAGCTTCAGCATGGCGCGGATTTCCTCTTCCGAGGCGCCGTCGAACACCGGAGTCGCGAAGGGCACGCCGCTTTGCAGGTTGTGCGCCATCTCGAGCACGTCGCCGTCGCTCAGCTGGCTCAGGTCTTCCTTGCGGCCGGAGCCGTTGTAGAACTGTTCCAGGAACTTGCGCAGTTCAGCCACCTTGGCTTCCTGCTGGAGCAGGTCGCCGATGCGCTGGCCGATGCCCTTGCCGGCCCAGCCCAGGTGCACCTCGAGCACCTGGCCCACGTTCATGCGCGAAGGCACGCCCAGGGGGTTCAGGCAGATGTCGCACGGCGTGCCGTCGGCCATGTGGGGCATGTCCTCGACCGGAACGATCTTGGACACCACGCCCTTGTTGCCGTGGCGGCCGGCCATCTTGTCGCCGGGCTGCAGGCGGCGCTTGACGGCCAGGTAGACCTTGACCATCTTGAGCACGCCCGCGGGCAGCTCGTCGCCCTGCGTGAGCTTCTTGCGCTTCTCTTCGAAGGCCAGGTCGAAGCTGTGGCGCGTCTGTTCGAGCGAGTTCTTGATCGACTCGAGCTGCGCCGCGACTTCGTCTTCCGCGGGGCGGATGTCGAACCAGTGGAACTTCTCGACCGACGACAGGTAGGCCTTGTCGAGCTTGCTGCCCTTGGCCAGCTTGTTCGGGCCGCCGTTGGCGACCTTGCCGGTCAGCAGCTTCTCGATCCGGTCGAAGGCGTCGGCCTCGACGATGCGCAGCTGGTCGTTCAGGTCCAGGCGGAAACGCTTGAGCTCGTCGTCGATGATCTGCTGGGCGCGCTTGTCGCGGGTGATGCCCTCGCGGGTGAACACCTGCACGTCGATGACGGTGCCTTGCGAGCCCTGGTCCACGCGTAGCGAGGTGTCCTTCACGTCGGAGGCCTTCTCGCCGAAGATCGCGCGCAGCAGCTTTTCTTCCGGCGTCAACGTGGTCTCGCCCTTGGGCGTGACCTTGCCCACCAGCACGTCGCCGGGCATGACTTCCGCGCCGACGTAGATGATGCCGGACTCGTCCAGGCGGTTGAGCTGCTGCTCGGCCAGGTTCGGGATGTCGCGGGTGATTTCCTCGGCGCCCAGCTTGGTGTCGCGGGCCATGACCACCAGTTCCTCGATGTGGATCGAGGTGTAGCGGTCGTCGGCCACCACGCGTTCGGAGATCAGGATCGAGTCTTCGAAGTTGTAGCCGTTCCAGGGCATGAAGCCGATCAGCATGTTCTGGCCCAGGGCCAGTTCGCCGAGGTCGGTCGAGGCGCCGTCGGCCACCACGTCACCCTTGGCGATCTTGTCGCCGCGCTTGACGATCGGACGCTGGTGGATGTTCGTGTTCTGGTTCGAACGCTGGTACTTGATGAGGTTGTAGATGTCCACACCCACCTCGCCGGCCTGCGCTTCGGCGTCGTTCACGCGCACCACGATGCGGGTCGCGTCGACGTAGTCGACCACGCCGCCGCGGGTGGCGGTGACGACGGTGCCCGAGTCGACGGCCGAGACGCGCTCGATGCCGGTGCCGACGAAGGGCTTTTCCGGGCGCAGCACGGGCACGGCCTGGCGCTGCATGTTGGCGCCCATCAGTGCGCGGTTCGCATCGTCGTGCTCCAGGAAGGGCACGAGCGAGGCAGCCACCGACACGATCTGTGCGGGCGACACGTCCATGTACTGGATGCGCTCGGCACCCACCAGGATCGATTCGCCCTTCTCGCGCGCCGACACCAGGTCACCGATCAGCTTGCCGTCCTTGTCCAGCACCGCGTTGGCCTGGGCGATGACGTACTTGCCCTCCTCGATGGCCGACAGGTAGTCGATGTCCATCGTGACCTTGCCGTCCACCACGCGGCGGTACGGCGTCTCGATGAAGCCGTACTCGTTCAGGCGGGCGTACAGGGCCAGCGAGTTGATCAGGCCGATGTTCGGGCCTTCCGGCGTTTCGATCGGGCAGACGCGGCCGTAGTGGGTGACGTGCACGTCGCGCACTTCGAAGCCGGCGCGTTCGCGCGTGAGACCGCCCGGGCCGAGGGCCGAGACGCGACGCTTGTGCGTGATCTCGGACAGAGGGTTGGTCTGGTCCATGAACTGCGACAGCTGCGAGGCGCCGAAGAATTCCTTCAGGGCGGCCGAGATCGGCTTGCTGTTGATCAGGTCGTGGGGCATGAGCGGCTCTTGCTCGGCCTGGCCCAGACGTTCCTTGACGGCCTTCTCGATGCGGGCGAGGCCGGTGCGGTACTGGTTCTCGGCCAGCTCGCCGACGCAACGCACGCGGCGATTGCCCAGGTGATCGATGTCGTCGACTTCGCCGCGGCCGTTGCGCAGGTCCACGAGGATCTTGACCACGGCCAGGATGTCCTCGTTGGTCAGCACCATCGGACCGGTCGATTCTTCGCGGCCGATCTTGGCGTTGAACTTCATGCGCCCGACGCGCGACAGGTCGTAGGTGTCGGGGTTGTAGAACAGGCGCTGGAACAGGGCCTGCACCGCGTCCTCGGTCGGCGGCTCGCCGGGGCGCATCATGCGGTAGATGGCCACGCGGGCGGCGAATTCATCGGCCGTCTCGTCGATGCGCAGGGTCTGCGAGATGTACGCGCCCTGGTCCAGTTCGTTCGTGTAGATGCACTGGATGTCCTGCACGCCGGCGGCGCGCAGCTTCTTGAGCAGCGCTTCGGTCAGCTCGTCGTTGGCCTTGGCCAGGATCTCGCCGGAATCGGCATCGACGATGTTGCGGGCGAGCACGCGACCGACCAGGAAGTCCTCAGGCACGCTCACGTGCGTGGTGCCCGACTGCTCCAGCTCGCGGGTGTGGCGCGCCGTGATGCGCTTGTCCTTGGCGACGATGACCTTGCCCGACTTGTCGGTGATGTCGAAGCGCGCGACTTCGCCGCGCAGGCGCTCGGAGACGAACTCCATCTGCGCGCCACTGTCCATGAGGCGGAAGTTGTCGTTGACGAAGAAGTTCGCCAGGATCGATTCCGGGTTCAGGCCGATGGCCTTGAGCAGGATCGTGACCGGCATCTTCCGGCGGCGATCGACGCGGAAGTACAGCATGTCCTTGGGGTCGAACTCGAAGTCGAGCCACGAGCCGCGGTAGGGGATCACGCGGGCCGAGAACAGCAGCTTGCCCGAGCTGTGCGTCTTGCCCTTGTCGTGCTCGAAGAACACGCCCGGCGAACGGTGCAGCTGCGAGACGATCACGCGCTCGGTGCCGTTGATGATGAACGAGCCCTTGTCGGTCATGAGCGGCACTTCGCCCATGTAGACCTCCTGCTCCTTCACTTCCTTGACCACCTTGGACTGCGAAGTCGACGACTCGCGGTCGTAGATGATCAGCTGCACCTTGGCGCGCACGGCCGAGGCGAAGGTCAGGCCACGGGTCTGGCACTCGCGCACATCGAAGGCCGGCTTGGCCAGGTTGTACTCGAGGAACTTCATCTCCACGAAACCGTTGTGGGAGACGATCGGGAAGGCCGCGTTGAAGGCGGCTTGCAGGCCTTCGTCGGTGCGTTTCTGGGGGGCGGTGCCGGCTTGCAGGAAGGCGGTGTACGCGTCCTTCTGCATCTGCAGCAGGTAGGGAATTTCGACGACGCTGTCGCGGTTGCCGAAGCTTTTGCGGATGCGCTTGCGTTCGGTGTAACTGTAGGTCGATGCTTGGGCCATGAGAGCTCCGGGGCTTGAGGTCATCAGCGACTGGGGTCAGGCGCGCGGGGCGGCGTTCCTGCTTGGCGGCTGGCCACTACCAGCGATGGCGGACGGCGATGCATTGCACATCGCCCGAACCAAGGGGTCTTCTGTAGTCGGGGTCAGAAGACACTCGAAAGCCGTATTTTCCTGGGCTTCCCATCGACCTGCGGGTCGCGGGGAAATCGGCGAAAAGCCGGTTTTCGGGTGCGCTCTGAAAGCGGCAAAGGCTGGAAGGCCCTTTCGGGCACTTCCAGCCTCGCAAGAGGGCTGAATTACTTCAGTTCCACCTTGGCGCCGGCTTCTTCCAGCTTCTTCTTGGCGGCTTCGGCGTCTGCCTTCGGCAGGCCTTCCTTGACGGCCTTGGGAGCGGCTTCCACCAGATCCTTGGCTTCCTTGAGGCCCAGGCCGGTGATTTCGCGCACGGCCTTGATGACCGACACCTTGTTCGAACCGGCTTCGGCCAGCACGACGTTGAATTCGGTCTTCTCTTCGACCGCAGCGGCGGCGCCAGCGCCACCACCGGCGGCCGGAGCGGCCATTGCAGCGGCGCTCACGCCGAACTTCTCTTCGATGGCCTTGACCAGGTCGTTGAGCTCGAGGACCGTCATGCTGTCGAGCGCGGTCAGGAATGCGTCTTTATCGAATGCCATTTTGATTTCCTAAAACAGATTGGGTTGGTTGCCGCGAAATCCAGCGATGGATCAGGCCGCGGCGGCTTCGGCTTCGGCTGCAGGTTCTGCAGCGCCTTCGCCCTTCTTGGCGGCCAGCGCGCCCAGCACCACGGCCGTGCGCGAGATCGGGGACATCAGCAGGCCGCACAGTTGGGCCAGCAGGACTTCCTTCGAAGGGATGTTCGCCAGTTGCTTCACGCCCTCGACATCCAGGGCCTTGCCACCGAAAGCGCCACCGCGGATGACCAACTTGTCGTTGGTCTTCGCGAAATCGGCCACCACCTTCGCGGCGGCCACGGCGTCTTCGGAGAAGCCATAGATCAGCGGGCCGGTCATCTGGTCACCGACGACTTCGAATGCGCTGCCTGCCACGGCGCGGCGGGCCAGCGTGTTCTTCAGAACACTCAGGCTCACACCCTTCGCACGGGCTTCGTTGCGCAGACGGGTCATGTCGGCGACCGTGATGCCACGGTATTCCGCCATCACGAGCGTTTGAGCTTTAGCGGCGAGGCCGGTCACTTCGGAAATGACCGCTTCTTTCTCACTGCGATTCAGACTCAAGGTCTACTCCTTTTCAATGCCGCCGGGTGCGGGGTGCGCCCGGCAGCGCCTTCATGCAGCGACCAACTGTTTCGGAAACGAGATTCCTTGCAGTGGGGTCGCCATCTGCGCTGGCCGGCCCTTCGTCGAGAGACTCCGGACCCATTAAGGACGGCAGGCCGTCCACCAGCGGTCTTGGATGGCCCGGTGCGGAGAACCGCACCGACCCACCACATCTGCCGCCACCCTCGCGCGAGGCGAGGCCGGCGGCAAATCACTTTCAGCCCTGGATCAGGACTGGGCGATGGACTGGGTGTCCACGCGGACGCCCACACCCATCGTCGAGGACACGGCCACCTTGCGCAGGTAGACGCCCTTGCTCGAGGCCGGCTTGGCCTTGACCAGTGCATCGATCAGCGCGGCGAGGTTGCCCTGCAGCTTGTCGGTGTCGAACGAACGACGGCCGATCGTGCCGTGGATGATCCCGGCCTTGTCGACGCGGAACTGCACCTGGCCGGCCTTGGCGTTCTTCACGGCCTGGGCGACGTCGGGCGTCACCGTGCCGACCTTGGGGTTCGGCATCAGGCCGCGCGGGCCGAGGATCTGGCCCAGCGTACCGACGACGCGCATCGCGTCGGGGGCGGCGATCACCACGTCGAAGGGCATGTCGCCCGCCTTCACCTGGGCAGCCAGGTCGTCCATGCCGACGATGTCGGCGCCGGCGGCCTTGGCTTCCTCGGCCTTGGCACCCTGGGCGAACACGGCCACGCGCTTGGTCTTGCCGGTGCCGTTCGGCATCACGACGGCGCCACGCACCACCTGGTCGGACTTCTTGGCGTCGATGCCGAGCTGCACGGCCACGTCGATGGACTCATCGAACTTGGCGGTGGCGGCTTCCTTGACGAGCGCGATGGCATCGTTCAGCGGGTACAGCTTGGTCGTGTCGACCTTGCCCTGCAGCGACTTGGCTTTCTTGGTCAGCTTGGCCATCTCACACGCCCTCCACGTTGACACCCATCGAACGGGCCGAGCCGGCGATGGTGCGAACCGCTGCGTCCAGATCGGCAGCGGTCAGGTCCTTCATCTTGGCCTTGGCGATGTCCTCGAGCTGGGCGCGGGTGATCTTGCCGACCTTGTCGGTGTGCGGCTTGGCCGAGCCCTTGTCGAGCTTGATGGCCTTCTTGATCAGCGTCGTCGCCGGGGGCGTCTTGATGATGAAGGTGAAGCTCTTGTCCGCGAAGGCGGTGATCACCACCGGCAGCGGCAGACCGGGCTCGACGCCCTGGGTCTGGGCGTTGAACGCCTTGCAGAACTCCATGATGTTCAGACCGCGCTGGCCCAGAGCGGGACCGATCGGCGGCGACGGATTGGCTTTACCAGCCGGCACTTGCAGCTTGATGAAGCCGACGATTTTCTTCGCCATGCTTTTCTCCTTGCGGGTATTGACGCTGGGCACACAGGCCGCAGCTCCCCGGGGTTATCGACTCTTTGCTTCCATGCACCTGCCGAGTCGGGAAAGCAGGCTCTTCAAGGACACGGCCTCACGCCGTGTGCCCTCTGTTCAGGTCTTCTCGACTTCGGCGAAGCCCAGTTCGACCGGCGTCGCGCGGCCGAAGATCATCACGGACACGCGCACCTTGTTCTTCTCGTAGTTCACTTCCTCGACGGTGCCGTTGAAGTCCGTGAACGGGCCTTCCTTCACACGCACCAGTTCACCCACCATGAACTCGACCTTGTGGCGGGGCTTCTCGGTGCCCTGCTGCATCTGGTTCACGATGTCCTCGACCTCCTTCTGGGAGATCGGCGCCGGCCGGTTCTTCGCACCGCCGACAAAGCCCGTGACTTTGTTGGTGTGCTTGACCAGATGCCAGCTCTCGTCGTCCATCACCATCTCGACCAGCACGTAGCCGGGGAAGAGGCGACGCTCGGTGGTGCGCTTCTGGCCGTTCTTGACGTCAACCACCTCTTCGCTCGGCACCAGGATGCGGCCGAACTTGCTCTGCATGCCGGCGCGGTTGATGCGCTCGGTGATGTTGCGCTCGACGGCCTTTTCCATGCCCGAGTACGCGTGCACCACGTACCAGCGCAGGTCGGGATTGGCGGGAGCCGCCAGCGTCGTCGTCGTGTTGTCCACGGTGTCGTTCATCACTTTCTCCAACCCAGCAGCAGGTCGTAGAACACCCACTCGACGGTCTTGTCGGTCAACCACAGGAAGATGGCCATGATCACCACGAAGCCGAACACGTAGGCCGTCATCTGGATCGACTCCTTGCGGGTCGGCCAGACGACCTTCTTCACCTCGCGCCAGGAGTCGCGGCCGAAACTCCACAGCCGACGCCCGTTCTCGGAACTGGCGAAGGCGCCCACGGCCGCAGCCAGACCGATCAGCAGCGCGCCCCACTGGACGAGCGCGCCCTGCCGGCTCAGCGCATAGAAAGCCGCGATGGCCGCCACCGCCAGAACGACGGCTGCAGCCAGCTTGGCCTTGTCGGCGCCGGTACTGACGGTTTCGATTTGAGAGGTGGCCATCTTGGGCGGTTTTCCTGCGGCCTCGCGGCCTTCACTGCGGGCGCCTGCTGGAGACGCCGAAGCCCGCCGGGTTACGGCGGGCTTTTGCATTCTTCGCCGGGTTACGGCGGGCTTTCTGCATTCTTCGCCGGGTTACGGCGGGCTTTGCTTTTTCTTCTTCGCCACCTTTCAGGTGGCAGGGGCAGTAGGAATCGAACCTACAACCTTCGGTTTTGGAGACCGACGCTCTGCCAATTGAGCTATACCCCTACGGCATCCATCGATCTGCAACGCCGCGTCACGCCGTCGCGCGACACGGTGCTGCAAACAGCATCACTCGATGATCTTGGCCACGACGCCGGCGCCGACGGTGCGGCCGCCTTCGCGGATGGCAAAGCGCAGGCCTTCTTCCATGGCGATCGGCGCGATCAGCTTGACGGTGATCGACACGTTGTCACCCGGCATGACCATTTCCTTGTCCTTGGGCAGCTCGATGGCGCCCGTGACGTCGGTCGTGCGGAAGTAGAACTGCGGACGGTAGTTGTTGAAGAACGGCGTGTGACGGCCACCTTCGTCCTTGCTCAGCACGTACACCTCGGCGGTGAAGTGCGTGTGCGGCTTGATCGAGCCGGGCTTGCACAGCACCTGGCCGCGCTCGACTTCTTCACGCTTCGTGCCGCGCAGCAGAATGCCCACGTTGTCACCGGCCTGGCCCTGGTCCAGCAGCTTGCGGAACATTTCCACGCCGGTGCAGGTGGTCTTGACGGTCGGGCGGATGCCCACGATCTCGATTTCCTCGCCGACCTTGACCACACCACGCTCAACGCGGCCGGTCACCACCGTGCCGCGGCCCGAGATGGAGAACACGTCTTCCACCGGCATCAGGAAGGCACCGTCCACCGCGCGCTCGGGCGTGGGGATGTAGGTGTCCAACGCGTCGGCCAGCTTCATGATGGCTTCTTCGCCCAGCTTGCCCTTGTCGCCTTCCAGGGCCAGCTTGGCGCTGCCGTGGATGATGGGGGTGTCGTCGCCGGGGAATTCGTACTTGTCCAGCAGCTCGCGCACTTCCATCTCGACCAGCTCGAGCAGCTCGGCGTCGTCGACCATGTCGCACTTGTTCAGGAACACGATGATGTAGGGCACGCCCACCTGGCGGGCCA
>QAIB01000017.1 GCA_030418545.1 Xenophilus aerolatus
TGCCGGGTGACAACGTGTCGATCACCGTCAAGCTGATCGCGCCGATCGCCATGGAAGAAGGCCTGCGCTTTGCCATCCGCGAAGGCGGCCGCACCGTCGGCGCCGGCGTCGTGGCCAAGATCATCGAATAAGGACGGGCACCATGGCCACCAAGCAGAAGATCCGCATCCGCCTGAAGGCGTTCGACTACAAGCTCATCGACCAGTCGGCCGCCGAGATCGTGGACACCGCCAAGCGCACCGGCGCCATCGTCAAGGGCCCCGTGCCCCTGCCGACGCGCATGAAGCGTTTCGACATCCTGCGTTCGCCGCACGTCAACAAGACCAGCCGCGACCAGTTCGAGATCCGTACGCACCAGCGCCTGATGGACATCGTCGACCCCACCGACAAGACCGTGGACGCGCTGATGAAGCTCGACCTGCCGGCCGGCGTGGACGTCGAGATCAAGCTCCAGTAATCACTGCGAGTCGGCCTGCGGGCCGAATGCAAGCCCGGTTGCTCGCGCGGCCGGGCTTTTTTTGTGGCGTTTGCGAGCGGGCACCGCCAGTTCCACGGACCGCGCTTGCACAAAAAGACGGCAACGCAGTAGAATCCTGGGCTCTGCCGTTTTTGCGGCCGTACGCCTATGGCGAGCGGCGCAGTCGACGGAGTCCTTATCAACCTTCTTTCGCTGGGTTCTCACGGCGCAGGCCGCGAAACCCGAACGCTGTCGCCAATTGAAGTGGCAGCGGCGAGAGTTTTGGAGAAACAACATGAGTCAAAGCAACTCCCTCGGGTTGCTGGGCCGCAAGGTGGGCATGATGCGCCTCTTCACCGACGACGGGGACGCAGTGCCCGTCACGGTGGTGGACGTGTCCAACAACCGCGTGACCCAGGTCAAGACCCAAGAGACCGACGGCTACGTCGCCCTGCAGGTGACGTTCGGTGCACGAAAGGCATCGCGCGTGACCAAGCCGCAGGCGGGTCACCTGGCCAAGGCCGGCGTCGAAGCCGGCGAAATCATCCGTGAATTCCGCGTCACCGCCGAAACGGCTGCCCAGCACAAGGCTGGCGCCGTGATCGCCGCGCAGGGCTTGTTCGCCGTGGGCCAGAAGGTCGACGTGCAGGGCACCTCGATCGGCAAGGGCTTCGCGGGCACCATCAAGCGCCACAACTTCAGCTCGCAGCGCGCGTCGCACGGCAACAGCCGTTCGCACAACGTGCCGGGCTCGATCGGCATGGCGCAGGACCCCGGCCGGATCTTCCCCGGCAAGAAGATGACCGGCCACATGGGCGACGAAACCGTCACGACCCAGAACCTCGACGTGATCCGCGTCGACGAGGCCCGTCAGCTGTTGATGATCCGTGGCGCGATCCCGGGCTCCAAGGGTGGCTTCGTCACCGTGCGTCCCGCCGTCAAGGCCAAGCCGCAAGCGGCCGAAGGAGCGAAGTAATGCAACTCGAACTCCTGAATGAGCAGGGCCAGGCCGCGTCGAAGTACGACGCGCCCGAGACCGTGTTCGGTCGTGACTACAACGAAGACCTGGTCCACCAGATCGTCGTCGCCTACCAGGCCAACGCGCGCCAGGGCACCCGTGCCCAGAAGGACCGCGAGCAGGTCAAGCACTCGACCAAGAAGCCGTTCAAGCAAAAGGGAACGGGCCGCGCCCGTGCCGGTATGACGTCCTCGCCCCTGTGGCGTGGGGGCGGCCGGATCTTCCCGAACATGCCGGACGAGAACTTCACCCAGAAGATCAACAAGAAGATGTACCGCGCCGGCATGGCGTCCATCTTCTCGCAGCTGGCACGCGAAGGCCGCCTGGCCGTGGTCGATTCGATCAAGGTCGACTCGCCCAAGACCAAGGCGCTGGCTGCCAAGTTCAAGGCGATGAATCTCGAGTCCGTGCTCGTGATCGCCGAAGAAGTCGACGAGAACCTGTACCTCGCCTCGCGCAACCTGGCCAACGTGCTGGTTGTCGAGCCGCGTTACGCCGACCCCGTCTCGCTGGTGCACTACAAGAAGGTGCTGGTGACCAAGGGTGCCGTCGACAAGCTCAAGGAGATGTTCGCATGAGCCGCGTGAACCCCACCCCCGCTCAGCGTGAATTCGACGAAGGCCGCCTCATGAGCGTGCTGGTCGCCCCGATCGTGTCCGAAAAGGCCACGATGGTCGGCGAGAAGTCGAATGCCGTGACTTTCAAGGTGCTGCAGGACGCCACCAAGCCCGAGATCAAGGCGGCCGTTGAACTGATGTTCAAGGTCGAGGTCAAGGGCGTGTCCGTGGCCAACATCAAGGGCAAGACCAAGCGCTTCGGCCGCTCGGTGGGCCGCCGCGACAACGTTCGCAAGGCCTACGTGACGCTCAAGCCCGGTCAGGAGCTCAATCTCGTTTCGGAGGCCGCTTAAATCATGGCCGTCATCAAGCTCAAGCCGACCACCCCGGGTCAGCGCGGTACCGTCAAGATCTCGCGCGATCACCTGCACAAGGGTGAAGGTTACGCGCCGCTGCTGGAACCCCAGTTCCAGAAGGCCGGCCGCAACAACAACGGCCACATCACCACCCGCCACAAGGGCGGTGGCCACAAGCACCACTATCGTGTGGTGGACTTCAAGCGCAACAAGGACGGCATCCCGGCCAAGGTCGAACGCATCGAGTACGACCCGAACCGTTCCGCCCACATCGCGCTGGTGTGCTACGCCGACGGCGAGCGCCGCTACATCATCGCCCCGCGCGGTGTCGAAGCCGGTGCAACGCTGCTGAGCGGTTCGGAAGCCCCGATCCGCGCCGGCAACACGCTGCCGATCCGCAACATCCCCGTGGGTTCGACCATCCACGCGATCGAACTGCAGCCCGGCAAGGGCGCGCAGGTCGCGCGTTCGGCCGGTGCCTCGGCGACGCTGCTGGCCCGCGAAGGCGTCTACGCCCAGGTGCGCATGCGCTCGGGTGAAGTGCGCAAGATCCACATCGAGTGCCGCGCCACCATCGGCGAAGTGGCCAACGAAGAACACAGCCTGCGCCAGTACGGCAAGGCCGGCGCCACGCGCCACCGCGGCATCCGCCCGACCGTTCGCGGCGTGGTGATGAACCCGGTGGACCACCCGCACGGTGGTGGCGAAGGCAAGACCGGCGAAGGCCGCCACCCGGTCGATCCGTGGGGCAACCTGACCAAGGGTTATCGCACCCGCAACAACAAGCGCACGCAGGTCTTCATCGTGTCGCGTCGCAAGAAGTAAGGGACAGCCATGACTCGCTCTCTCAAAAAAGGTCCCTTCGTCGACCACCACCTCGTCGCCAAGGTCGACAAGGCCGTGACGAACAAGGACAAGAAGCCGATCAAGACCTGGTCGCGCCGTTCGATGGTGCTGCCCGAGTTCATCGGCCTGACCATCGCCGTGCACAACGGCAAGCAACACGTGCCCGTGTACGTCACCGACCAGATGGTCGGCCACAAGCTCGGCGAATTTGCGCTCACCCGCACGTTCAAGGGCCACCCCGCGGACAAGAAAGTCCAGAAGAAGTAAGGAGCAGAGAACATGTCTGAAACACGTGCAGTTCTCCGCGGCGTCCGCCTGTCGGTGGACAAGGGCCGCCTCGTTGCCGATCTGATCCGCGGCAAGAAGGTCGACCAGGCGCTGAACATTCTGCAATTCACGCAGAAGAAGGCCGCCGTCATCGTCAAGAAGGTGCTCGAGTCGGCCATCGCCAACGCCGAGCACAACGACGGCGCCGACATCGACGACCTCCGCGTCAAGACCATCTATGTCGAGCAAGGTGCGACGCTCAAGCGTTTCACCGCGCGCGCCAAGGGCCGCGGCAACCGCATCAGCAAGCCCACGTGCCATGTGTACGTGACGGTCGGCAACTAAGGTCTGGAAGAAACATGGGACAGAAAATCCACCCGACCGGCTTCCGCCTCGCGGTCAGCCGCAACTGGGCCAGCCGCTGGTACGCCAACAACCGCGACTTCGCAGGCATGCTGGCCGAAGACATCAAGGTGCGCGAGTACCTGAAGAAGAAGCTGAAGAACGCGTCGGTGTCGCGCGTGCTGATCGAGCGCCCCGCCAAGAACGCCCGCATCACGATCTACTCGGCACGTCCGGGCGTCGTGATCGGCAAGAAGGGCGAGGACATCGAGAACCTGAAGAAGGAACTCGGCAAGCAGCTCGGCGTGCCCGTCGCCGTGAACATCGAGGAAGTGCGCAAGCCCGAAGTCGATGCACAGCTGATCGCCGACAGCATCACGCAGCAGCTCGAGAAGCGGATCATGTTCCGCCGCGCCATGAAGCGTGCGATGCAGAACGCCATGCGTCTGGGTGCCCAGGGCATCAAGATCATGTCGGCCGGCCGCCTGAACGGCATCGAGATCGCGCGCACCGAGTGGTACCGCGAAGGCCGCGTGCCGCTGCACACCCTGCGCGCCGACATCGACTACGGCACGTCCGAAGCCAAGACCACCTACGGCGTCATCGGCGTCAAGGTGTGGGTCTACAAGGGCGACACGCTGGGCCGCAACGACGCTCCCTCGCTGGACAGCACCCCGCGTCCCGAAGGCGAAGAGCGCCGTGGTCCGCGCGGTCCGCGCCGTGACGGCCGTCCCGGTGGCAACGACCGCCGTGGCGGTCCGCGCTCGGGCGGCCCCGGTGCCCGTGGCCCGCTGGGTGGCAATGCCGCCCCGGCCGACGGCAGCGACAAGCCCGCAGAAGCCACCGGCGCCGCCGGTGACAAGCCCGCCGTTAAGCGCGTCCGCAAAGCCGCGCCCGCTGCAGCAGCGGACGGCGCCAAGACTGAATAAACCCAGTCTTTGAGAAAGACGGAGAAATCAAATGCTGCAACCTGCACGCAGAAAGTTCCGCAAGGAACAGAAAGGCCGCAACACCGGCGTCGCGACCCGAGGCAACTCGGTCGCCTTCGGTGACTTCGGCCTGAAGTCGGTGGATCGCGGTCGCCTCACGGCGCGCCAGATCGAAGCCGCCCGCCGTGCCATCTCGCGCCATGTGAAGCGCGGTGGCCGTATCTGGATCCGCGTGTTCCCCGACAAGCCGATCTCGACCAAGCCCGCCGAAGTCCGGATGGGTAACGGCAAGGGCAACCCCGAGTACTACGTGGCCGAGATCCAGCCGGGCAAGGTCATCTACGAGATCGTCGGCGTGCCCGAAGAACTCGCTCGTGAAGCGTTCCGCCTGGCTGCCGCCAAGCTGCCCCTGCGTACGACCTTCGTCGCACGCCAGCTCGGCGCCTGATCGAGGAGAACTCTCATGGCAACGAAGAAAAAGCAAACCGCGAAGGTCTCCAAGGCCGCCGCGCTGCGTGAAAAAGACGTCGCAGGCCTGCAGGCCGAAATCAAGGACCTGCAGAAGGCCCATTTCGGCCTGCGCATGCAGAAGGCGACGCAACAGCTGAGCAACACCGGCACGCTGAGCGTGACCCGTCGCGACATCGCCCGCGCGAAGACCATCCTGGCGCAGAAGCAAGCTTCGGCTGCTGCCGCCAAGTAAGGAGTGAACATGACGGAAGCCAAGCAATCCCTCAAGCGCACTCTGGTCGGCAAGGTCGTCAGCGACAAGCGCGAAAAGACCGTGACCGTGCTCGTCGAGCGCCGCGTCAAGCACCCGATCTACAACAAGATCATGATTCGCTCGAGCAAGTACCACGCGCACGACGAACAGGGCGAGTTCCACCTGGGCGATCTCATCGAGATCACCGAGTCGCGCCCGATCTCGAAGTCGAAGAACTGGATCGCCACGCGTCTCGTGGAAAAGGCCGCAGCGGTCTGATCCCCGGCGCCTGCCCTGCGCGGCGCCTGTCCCGAAAACGGCCCACAATGTGGGCCGTTTTTGTTTTTCCACTCTCCCATTTCCTTCAGGAGCATTCCCCATGATCAAGATCGGCGACACCCTTCCTTCCGTGACCCTGCAGGAATATTCCGAAGTGGAGGGCGAAGGCTGCAGCATCGGCCCGAACCCGGTGGACGTGGCCAAGGCCTCGGCCGGCAAGACCATCGCGCTCTTCGCACTCCCCGGCGCTTTCACCCCCACCTGCTCGGCCAAGCATGTGCCGGGCTACGTGCAGCACTTCGAGGACTTCAAGGCCGCCGGTGTCGACGAGATCTGGTGCCTGAGCGTGAACGACGCCTTCGTGATGGGCGCCTGGGCGCGCGACCAGCAGACCAACGGCAAGGTGCGCATGCTGGGCGACGGCAGCGCCGACTTCGCCAAGGCCACCGGGCTGACGCTCGACCTGACGGCGCGCGGCATGGGCCTGCGCAGCAACCGCTACTCGATGCTGGTCAAGGACGGCAAGGTCGCGACGCTCAACGTCGAGGCGCCCGGCAAGTTCGAGGTCAGCGACGCCGACACGCTGCTGGCGCAGGCCAAGGCCTGAGGCCCCGCCGGACCGACGCGACCGACCAGCCCACCCGGCCTTCGCGACGGCGCATGCCGGCCGCGCAGGCCCCGACCACCACACCCATGCTCGATCCCTCCGCTCTCCAGGGCTTCTTCCCCGTCGTGATGACGCCCAGCCACGACGGCAAGTTCTTCCAGAACTACGTCACCTCGCTGCTGTCGCTGGTGGTGGAATGCGAACGGGGCGGCATGCGCATCCAGGCCTACTTCCACAAGGGCGAGAGCCTGGTCACGCGCGCCCGTAACGACTGCGTGGCCAACTTCCTGGCCAACCCGCAGTGGACGCACCTGTTTTGGATCGATGCCGACATCGGCTTCTCGCCCGAGGCGGCCTTCCGGCTGCTGCTGTCGGACCACGACGTGGCGGCGGGCGTCTACCCGCTCAAGCGCGAAGGCTGGCCCGACGGGGGCGTGCCGGCCGGCACCACCCAGGCCAGCTTCGAGGCGACCTACACACGCTACACCGTGAATGCATCGCCGGCGCCGGACACCGGCCGGATCGACCTGGAGGTGCGGCCCGACGGCTTCATGCGCATGCAAGAGGCGCCGACCGGCTTCATGGTGATCAAGCGCCGCGTCTTCGAGCGCATCATGGCGGCCTACCCGGACCTGCGCTATGTGCCCGACAGCGGCATGCCCGACCAGGGCCTGCACTACCGCTTCTTCGACGTGATGGTCGACCCCGTGTCGCGCCGCTACCTTTCGGAGGACTACGGCTTCTGCCGCCTCTGGACCGGGTTGGGCGAACACGTGTACGTCGACGCCAACTCCAATCTGAGCCACCAGGGCTCGAAGATGTACCGCGGCGACTTCGCCAACTCGCTGGTCAACGCGCTGCCCCACGCGGTGGGCGGGCCCCCAGGCATGCCGCTGGCCCTGCACGGCCGCGAACACCTGAAGTCGAACGCGCCGGGTTGATCCGCGTCCGCTGGCCGGGCGCTGCGGCGCCTTCGGGCGCGCGAACTCAGAGCTCGACCTTCAGGTAGTGCGAGCCGGCGATGGGGTTGTGGTAGTAGGGCGGCACCTCGACGAAGCCCAGGTCCTCGTACAGCGCGCGGGCCGATTCCATGTCGTCCAACGTGTCGAGCAGCACGCAGGCATAGCCGGCACCGCGGGCGGCATCCAGCACGGCTTCGACCAGCTGCCGTCCCAGGCCCAGGCCGCGGAAACCGGGTCGCACGTACAGGCGCTTCATCTCGGCCGCGTTCGCATAGTCCACCGTGTCCAGCGGCCGCAGCGCGCAGCAGCCCGCCACCTGCAGGGTGCGTCCATCGGGGCGCACCAGCGCCGGCGTGGCGGATGGCGCGCTCGTCGAAGCGCTTTCCACCAGGGCCAGCAGCAGGGTGCCGCGCGGCTCGGCGTAATCGCCCGGCAGGCCTGCCAGCTCGTCGTCGAAATTCTGGAAACACAGGTCGATCTTCAGCGACGCGGCGTACTCGCGGAAGATCGCCCGGGCCTCGGCCAGCTCATGGGCGTCGTCCGGCACCGCCAGCACGATCGCGGGCGTGTCGGCCAGGGGCAGCGGGCGGGAGCCGAGGACGCTCATGGCCGCAGCGCCTGCCAGGCGCGGCAGGGCCGCATCGAGGACGCCGACTTCGTCATGACTGCAGCGTCGACACCCAGGCCGCCAGCCCGGCGCTGAGCGCGAACAGCACCAGTGCGAGCAGCCGCGACTGCCCATCGTCGCGGCTGGATTCGGGTGCGTGGCGGCGTTCGACGATGCGATCGCCCGACAGCATCGGCCGCACCATCCGCACCCGCTTGACCGACGCGTAGAACAGCACGGCCGCCACGTGCAGCGCCGTCAGCGCAATCAGCAGCCACTGGCCGGGGCCCTTGTGCCAGCTGGTCGCGGCGCTGGACCAGCTGCCGGGCACCAGGGCGGCCAGCGGGCCGGTGAAGGTGATCGCGTCGTCCGACACCAGCCCGGTCGCCACCTGCAGCAGCAGCACGGCCAGCAGCGCGAACACCGACGCGGCGCCCAGCGGGTTGTGGCCGACGAGGTGGTCGGGGTGGGCGCGCCCGCGAAGGTAGGCCAGCATGCTGCCCGGCGCATAGACGAAGCTCGAGAAGCGCGACCAACGGCCACCCACGAAGCCCCACACCAGTCGGAAGACCAGCAGTGCCATCACCGCGTAGCCGAGCCGGAAGTGCCAGTCCATCGCGCCCGTCTTGGCCGTGACCACCAGGCCGACCACGGCGGCCGCCAGGCCCCAGTGGAAGAGGCGGGTGGGCAGGTCCCACACGCGCACGGTGCGCGCGGCTGCGGTGGCAGGGGAGGGCGAGGAAGAAGAGGCGGGCATCGGCGGGCGGGCAGGTGCGGCGCGGCATCCGGCGGCTGTGGGCGGCCCGCCAGATTAACAAAACTGCGCGGCAAGGCCGTGAGCGGGTGCTTGCATGGGCCTTTTGGCACGGGGCTGGACGCCCGGCCCCTACACTGCCGCGCGCCGTATCCCCGGCGCATTCATGCATGAGAAGGAAGAACCCACGATGCCTCGTTCCCGTACCGCTGCTGCTGCCTTCGGCCTTGTCGCGGCCGTCGCCGCCCTGGCGGCCATGCCAGCGTCGGCGCAGCCCACCTTCGCCACGCCCCAGGACGCGATCAAGTACCGCCAGCAGACCCTCAAGGAGATGCAGCAGAACTTCAAGCGCGTGGCCGACATGGCCAGCGGCCGGGCGGACTTCGATGCCAAGGTGGCCGAGACGAGCGCCGCGCGCGCGGCCGAACTGATCAAGATGCCTTGGGTGGGCTTCGGTCCGGGCACCGAGGGCGGCAAGGCCAAGCCCGCCATCTGGAAGGAGCAGGACAAGTTCAAGGCTGCCGCCGCGCGTAGCGAGGAGGAAGTGGCCAAGGTGGCCGCCGCCGCCAAGACCGGCGACCTGGCCGCCATCAAGGCCTCGATCGGCGCCGCCGGTGCAAGCTGCAAGGCGTGCCACGACATGTACCGGGAGTGACACCCCCCAAGCCGCTTCGCGGCTCCCCCCTCCCTGGCGCCTTCGGCTTGGAAGGGGGCTGAGCCCGTACACAGAATGTCCGGTGGACATTCTGTGACTGGCGAAGGGCGAGGCCACTGGCCTCGCGCGGCCTGCAAGGCCTTCCCAGAGGCCTGGCAAAGCCAGTTCCTCGGGTGCCCTGGGGGCTTCGCTGCGCTCGCCGACTGACGGTCGAGTGCTATGAAATTGGTAGCTATTGGCGCCCGTCCGACGGGCGCCGCAGGCCAAAAAGGCTTGAAAGCCCGGCCGCTCAGGCTTCGGCCAGCAACTTCTCGATCAGGCGATGCAGTTCGTCGAAGTCGGGCTCGCCGACGTAGCGCTTGACGATCTCGCCCTTCTTGTTGACCACGTAGGTGGTCGGCGTCAGCTGCACGTCGCCCCAGGCCTTGGCGACGGCGCCGGTGTTGTCGATGGCGACCTTGAAGGGCAGCTTGCGCGTCTCGGCGTAGTTGATGACGTAGCTCGGCGGGTCGTAGCTCATGGCCACCGCCAGGGTGTCGTACCCCTTCGCCTTGTACTTGTCGTAGGTCGCGATGACCTTGGGCATCTCGCCCACGCAGGTCACGCAACTCGTGGCCCAGAAGTTGACCAGCGTCACCTTGCCCTTGAGGTCCTCGGTGCTCTTCTTGCTGCCGTCGAGCAGCACGAAGGTGGAGGCGGGGGCCGGCGAGCTGCCGGTGCTCACGTACACGCCTACGCCGACGGCCAGCGCGACCGCGATTGCGGCACCATAGAGGGCTTTTTTCATCGCCGGGCCGCCCCAAGATGAAAAGCGCCCCCTCGGGGGGCAGCGAACCACACGAAGTGGGGAGCGTGGGGGGCATTCTTCATCGCTGAACTCCCCGGGCATGAAGACCGAGCGCTCCTGCAAGGGGCATCGACCGTGGGGCAGGGCAAGCGTGAAGGTGGAGATGCATGGAGCGGATCGATGAAGTGGCGCGATTTTAGTTCCGCAAGGGCCAAAGCGCTGGCGAGCGCGAAGCCGGCGGGTGCGCTGATGGCCCTGGCTACGCTGGCCATGGCCTGCAGCCCGGTATTCAACTGGCGCGAGGTGCCGGTGGGCGAGTCGCTGGTGGCCATGCTGCCCTGCAAGCCCGACCGCGCCGAACGCAGCCTGCCGATAGGGCCCGCCACCGTGCCCATCGACATGGCCGGCTGCGAGGCCGGCGGTGCCACCTTCGCCGTTGCGCGCCTGCCGGGCGGCGATGCGTCGCAGGCCGAGGCGCGGCTCGCCGCCTGGCGCCAGGCGGCAAAAAGCCCGTGGGCCGGCGCGCAGCTCGCCGAGGCGCCCTGGACGCTGCCGCGCGCCGCCACCGCGCCGGCCCCGTGGGCGCTCGACGTCACGAACGCGGCTGCCGACGGCCGCCCGGCCGAGGCGCACCTGCGCTGGTTCGCCGGCCCCGACGGGCAGGGCGGCATCATGCTGTACCAGGCCATGGTGCTCGGCCGCCCGTCCGCCGCGGACGCGGCCGAGACCTTCTTCGACGGGCTGCGCCTGCGATGAGCACGCCTTGCCGCGGGCCCGGTCGGCGACAGGCGCGCCCGCATAATGCTTGCGAGCCCACGCCGCCCGCATGAACAGCATCCTCCTCATCGCCCACTCGCCGCTGGCCCATGCCCTGCGGCAATGCGCGCTGCATGTCTTTCCCGAGGCCGAGGACTGCGTCGGCGCCCTGGACGTGCTGCCCAACGTGTCGCCCGAAGAGACGCTGGGCGCGGCCCGCATCATCCTCGCGCAGCAACTCGGGCGCGCGCCGCGTGCCCAGGTGCTGGTGCTGACCGACGTGTTCGGCGCCACGCCCTGCAACGTCGCGCAGCAGCTGGTCGACGGGGTGCGCTCGCGCCTCGTCGCCGGCGTCAACCTGCCGATGCTGCTGCGTGCCGTCACCTACCGGCACGAGCCGCTCGATGCCCAGGTGCAGCGCGCGATCGCCGGTGGCACGGCGGGTGTCATGCAGGTGGCCGTGGCCGCCCCCCAGAACCAGGTGAGAAGAAAATACAGTGATCAAGACATCCGTGACCATCAGCAATAAGCTGGGCCTGCACGCCCGCGCGTCGGCCAAGCTCACCAAGCTGGCCGGCAGCTACCCCTGCGAGGTGTGGATCGCGCGCGGCGACCGGCGCGTCAACGCCAAGAGCATCATGGGCGTGATGATGCTGGCCGCGGGCCTGGGCGCCACCGTCGAACTCGAGACGAACGGCGAGCGCGAGCAGGAAGCCATGGATGCGCTGCTCGCCTTGATGAACGACAAGTTCGGCGAGGGCGAGTGATGGGATACGGACTCCCGTACGCGAAGGAAGCGAAAGCGCGCGAAGGTCGCGAAAAAGTCCATTCAGATTTCTCTGAAAGTTCTTTCGCGACCTTCGCGAAACCTTCGCGCCCTTCGCGTAGGGAAGCCCGCATTCAAGACGCCCCATGACCTTCGCCCTTCACGGCCTCCCCGTCGCCCGCGGCATCGCGATCGGGCGTGCGGTGCTGGTCGTGTCCAGCCGGGTCGACGTGGCGCACTACTTCGTGCAGCCGCACGAGGTCGAGGCCGAGATCGGCCGGGTGCGCACGGCGCGCAACGCGGTGGCCGAGGAGCTGCAGCGCCTGCAGGCCAGCGTGGCACAGATGACGCCGCAGGAGGCACCGCACGAGCTGTCGGCCCTGCTCGAGGTGCACCAGATGCTGCTGCAGGACGAGGCCCTGACCGACGGCGTCAAGCACTGGATCACCGAGCGCCTCTACAACGCCGAATGGGCGCTGACCACGCAGCTGGAGATCGTCGCGCGCCAGTTCGACGAGATGGAGGACGAGTACCTGCGTGAGCGCAAGTCCGACCTCGAACAGGTCGTCGAGCGCCTGCTGCACCAGATGAAGGGCACGGCCGCGGTGCTGGCGCCGCCGCCGCCCAAGCGCAAGGCGCGCACCGGCGAGGAGGGCGACGACGGCACGGACGACGGCTTCGACGCGCCGCTCGTGCTCATCGCGCACGACCTGGCGCCGGCCGACATGCTGCAGTTCAAGAAAAGCGTGTTCGCCGGCTTCGTCACCGACGTGGGCGGGCGCACCTCGCACACCGCCATCGTGGCGCGCAGCATGGACATCCCGGCGGTGGTCGGCGCGCGCGGCGCCAGCCAGCTGGTGCGGCAGGACGACTGGGTCATCATCGACGGCGATGCGGGCGTGGTCATCGTCGACCCCTCGCCCATCATCCTGGCCGAGTACGGCTTCAAGCAGCGCCAGGGCGAGCTCGAGCGCGAACGCCTCTGGCGCCTGCGCCACAAGCCGGCCGTCACGCTCGACAACCAGCGCGTCGAGCTGCTCGCCAACATCGAATTGCCTGACGACACCGCCGGCGCCGTGAAAGCCGGCGCCGTGGGCGTGGGTCTGTTTCGCAGCGAGTTCCTCTTCATGGGCCGCACGGAGCGCGGCGAGAAGCTGCCCGACGAAGAGGAGCAGTACGAGGCCTACCGCCGCGCCATCGACGGCATGCAGGGCATGCCGGTCACCATCCGCACCATCGACATCGGCGCCGACAAGCCGCTCGATGGCAAGAGCGGCAAGCAGGAGTACCTCAACCCCGCGCTGGGCCTGCGCGCCATCCGCTGGAGCCTGGCCGAGCCGGCGATGTTCCTCACGCAGCTGCGCGCCATCCTGCGCGCCGCGGCGCACGGGTCGGTGCACCTGCTGATCCCGATGCTCGCGCATGCCTCCGAGATCCGGCAGACGCTGGCGCTCATCGAGCAGGCGCGCGCCGAGCTCGACGCGCGCGGCCTGGCGCACGGCGCCGTGAAGCTCGGCGCCATGATCGAGGTGCCCGCGGCAGCGCTCACCGTCAAGCTCTTCCTGCGGCACTTCGACTTTCTCTCGATCGGCACCAACGACCTGATCCAGTACACGCTGGCGATCGATCGCGCCGATGAGGCCGTGGCCCACCTGTACGACCCCGCGCACCCGGCGGTGCTGCGTTTGGTGGCCGACACCATCGCCGAGTGCCGCCGCCAGGGCAAGGGCGTGAGCGTGTGCGGCGAGATGGCGGGCGACGTGCACTTCACGCGGCTGCTGCTGGGCCTGGGCCTGCGCAGCTTCTCGATGCATCCCTCTCAGATCCTGGCCGTCAAGCAGGAAGTGCTGCGCGCCGACACCACCAAGCTCGCGCCCTGGGCGCAGCGCGTGCTCGAGTCCGACGACCCGGCGCAGATGCTGGCCGAGTGAGCCGGCCGCGCTGCCTTCGGCGCACTTCGCGAATGATGTGGGGCCCAAGCGCCCGTCCCAATTGCGCAGACAGCTATGGAACCCGTAGCGTTGAAATCAAACGAAACATAGCGCGACGGCACTGAAAAGACCGCGCCGGCCCGCGTGCGCACCATCGAGGCTCCTTCACCACTTTCACTCGAAAGGCCTCGACATGAACAGCATCCGCGCCACCTTTCTCGCCGTTTCCGCCCTGGCTCTGCTGGGCACCACCGCCGCGCAGGCCGAAAGCTACGAGGGCGTGCACGCGCCCGCCGGCGCCCTGGGCCGCAGCGCGGTGCAGGCCGAAGCCGTCCGTGCCGCCGCAGCCCGCGATCAGAACGTGGTGCGCGGCTCGCGCGGTGCCGAGACCGTCGCCGTCTCGCAGGCACGCGCTGGTGTGCAGGCCGAAGCCGTGCGCACCGCTGCCGCGCCCGACCAGAACGTCAGCTCGGGCTCCCGCGTGAACAGCCGCGTCGTTTCGACGATGCGCAACCCGGTCGACGTGCGCGCCGAGGCGCAGGCCCGCGGCACCAACGCGGCGCAGTGACGCGCTTGCGACCTCGCATTCCCTCATCCTCAAGGACACACGCACCATGAAACCCTGGATCCGACGCGCCCTCTTCGGCCTCTTCGGCGGCGCCCTCGTTGCCGGCAGCATCGCCGGCTGTGCCGGCCACCGCCACGGCTGGGGCGCGGCCGACAGCACCGAGTTCCGCGCGAAGATGGTCGAGCGCGTGGGCAGCAAGCTCGACCTCGACGCCACGCAGAAGCAGAAGCTCGACGTGCTGGCGCAGAAGCTGCAAGCGCAGCGCCAGGCCATGCGCGGCACGGGCGACCCGCGCGCACAGTTCAAGGCCCTGTTCGCCGGCGACCGGCTCGACCAGGCGGCGGCCGCGAAGCTGGTCGAGGAAAAGACCGCCGCCGTGCGCAACGGCAGCCCCGAGGTCATCGCCGCAGCGGCCGATTTCTTCGACCACCTGAGCCCCGCGCAGCAGCAGAAGGTGCGCGAGTTCATGGACCGCGGCGGCCGCCGCTGGTCGCGCCATGGCTGAGCAACTCGCCACCGCAGCCGCCGCGTCCTGGCCGGCACGCAGCGCCTGGCAGCGCGCTGCGGCCGCCCCATCCGCCGACGGCGCGGCACAGGGCGGCGTGCGCGCGCTGCTGCGCCTCGAAGGGCTGGCGCTGCT
Source organism: Xenophilus aerolatus (assembly GCA_030418545.1). Taxonomy (GTDB): domain Bacteria; phylum Pseudomonadota; class Gammaproteobacteria; order Burkholderiales; family Burkholderiaceae_C; genus Xenophilus. Next base: position 14,788 of record QAIB01000017.1, read on the forward strand.
CGTGCTCGCCGTTGCGGGCTATGCGCAGCTGGGCGCGGGCTGGGGTGGCTTCGCGCTGCTCTTCCTCGCACCCGACATCGCGATGTTCGGCTACCTGGCCGGACCGCGCGTCGGCGCCGCGCTCTACAACACGACGCACAGTCTCGTGGGGCCGGCACTGCTGGGCGGCGCGGGCCTGGGCTTCGGCGCGCCGGTGGCGATGGCCTTCGCCCTGGTGTGGGCCGCGCACATCGGCTTCGACCGGATGCTGGGCTACGGCCTCAAGTACACGCGCGGCTTCGGCTTCACCCACCTGGGCCGGCTCGGGCCGCGCGACGCCTGGTGACGCCCGGATGCCCGCCGGCCGGAGAGCCTGCCTGCGCGGGCCAAGGGGTCGCGCAGCCATCTTGCCGGGTGGCCTGCAAGGCGCGGCGCGCTGCTCGTAGTCATCTACGAGCAAGAGGCGCAACGCCGCAGGCCGCCCGGCAAGACGGCTGCCCTTCGGGTTGGAGCGAAATCGGGCGATCGCGACGCCCTGTCGCTCGCATGGGCGCAGGCCCATGCGGCGCGCCCGGCCACCGCGCTCATCCCGATTGCGCTCCAACGCGACCCCTTGGCCCGCGCAGGCAGGCTCTTCGCTCGCCGCCCTGTTCTCTCATGGGCACAATCCCGCCATGCCGCGCATCCTGCTGATCGACGACGACGCGCACCTCGCGCCGCCGCTCACCACCTACTTCGCGCGTTTCGACTGCACGCTCGACAGCGCGCAGCGGCCGAGCGAAGGTCTCCTGAAACTGAGGCAGGGCGACTACGACGCGGCGATCCTCGACGTCATGCTGCCCGAGATGGACGGCTTCGCGCTGTGCCGGCAGATCCGTGCCGAGAGCGACATTCCCATCGTCATGCTCACCGCCCGCGGCGAGGTGATGGACCGCGTGGTCGGCCTGGAGCTCGGTGCCGACGACTACCTGCCCAAGCCCTTCGAGCCGCGCGAGCTGGTGGCGCGGGTGCAGACCATCCTGCGCCGCCAGCGCGTGCGTGCGCCGGTGCCGGCGTCATCGGCGCAGCGCCTGGTGTTCGATGGCCTGTCCATCGACCTCGACCGGCGCGAGGTGCAGCGTGCCGGCGAGCGTGTCGAGCTCACCGGCACCGAGTTCGAGCTGCTCGCGCTGCTGGCCGCCGAGCCCGGCAAGGTCTTCAGCCGCGACGACATCCTCAACCGCCTGCGCGGCCACGAGGCCGACCTGTACACGCGCGCGGTCGACATCGTCGTGAGCCGCCTGCGCCGCAAGCTCGAGCCGCTGGACTGCATCAAGACGCTGCGCAACGCCGGCTACACCCTGGCCGTGGCGCCCGGCAGCTCCGAAGCAGCGGCGTTGTGAGGCGGCGCGCACATTCGCATCCGGTCGATGGGCGGCACCGCCCGCGCTGGCGCCGTTCGCTGCGCGTGCGGCTGGTGATGTGGTTCCTGGTGCTCGCCCTGGTGATGGCGGGCATCTTCCTGGGCGGCATGAAGCGCTCCTTCTCCAACGGCTGGGGGGCGGTCGCGCAGCCCCTGCTGATGGATTACGAGGACCGCATCGTGGCCGAGCTGGGCACGCCGCCCGACGTGGCGAAGGCGCAGGCCCTGGTCGCGCGCCTGCCGATCACGTTGCGCATCAGCGGCCCGCAGGTCAACTGGGACTCGCACCCCGGCCAGCCCGAACACGGCTTCCTGCGCGACGCGCGGCCCGCCAACGGCGAGGAAGAGCGCTGGTACGTGCGCCAGACCGCCGACGGCCACCGCGTGGTCTTCGGCTGGGCGCCGCGCGTGTGGGAGCAGGCGCCTCGCGCGGCGGGCTGGGGCACGCTGGCCGCGCTGCTGCTGCTGGTGGTGGGCGTGTACGCCGGCATCAGCCGCCTGCTGCGCCCGCTGATCGACATCCGCGAAGGGGCCGAGCGCTTCGGCCGCGGCGAGTTCGAAAAGCCCATCCCCATCCGCCACTGCGACGACCTGGGCGACCTGGCGCAGCGCATCAACACCATGGCGCACGACATCCGCGCCATGCTCGACGCCAAGCGCACGCTGCTGCTGGCCATGAGCCACGAGCTGCGTTCGCCGCTCACCCGCGCGCGGCTCAATGCCGAACTGCTGCCCGAAGCCGGCGAGGGCGCGGCCGAACGCGAAGCGCTGCTGCGCGACCTCGGCGAGATGCGCGAGCTCATCAGCGACCTGCTCGAAAGCGAGCGCCTGGCCAGCCCGCACGTCGCCCTGCAGCGCGAGCCTGTCGACCTGCCCGCGCTGGTGCGCGAGGTGCAGGACGAACTGGCCGCGCGCGGCGTGCCGATGGCGCAGGCGGTGCGAGTCGAGGTGGCGCCCGGCCTGCCGGCGCCGGCGCTCGACCGCTCGCGCGTGCGCCTGCTGCTGCGCAACCTCCTCGACAACGCGCTGCGCCACGGCGCCGGCGGCGCGCAGCCGCCGGTGGTGTCGCTGCGCTCCGCGAGTGCAAGCGAAGGTCGGGGCGGCGTCGAGATCGAGGTGCGCGACTTCGGCCCCGGCGTGCCCGACGAGCAGCTCGCGCGCCTGGCCGAGCCCTTCTACCGCCCCGACAGCGCGCGCACCCGCAGCGCCGGCGGCGTGGGCCTGGGCATGTACCTGTGCCGGCTCGTGGCGCAGGCGCACGGCGGCGGGCTCACGCTGCGCAACGCCGGGCCCGGGCTGGCCGTCACGGCGCTCCTGAATTCATAGCTACACGCGCCTGTACCACGGGCGTTTGAGGCCGATTTCATTCACAGATCCGGCACCAGCCGCTGCAGGTGCTCCGCGAACGCGGCGACCAGCGCCGGCGGGTGCGGCAGGCCGAAGCGCACATGCAGGCCCACGGTGGGCAGCGGCGGTAGGCCCTCGCCGGCCGCCAGCACCTGCAGGTCGGCCGGCACCGCCGATTGGGTGAGCACCGCGATCGCCTGGCCCGAGCGCACCACCGCCAGCAGCCCCGACATGCTGCCGCTCGCGTAGGCCACGCGGTAGGGCCGCTGCGCCGCGTCGAGCCGTTCGCAGGCCGCGCGGTGGTCCAGCGTGTCGGGGTCCGACAGCGCGATCTGCAGCGGCTCGCGCAGGGCAGCGGCGTCGTGGCGGTGGCCCACCCACACCAGTGGCTCGCGGCGCAGCGGCGGGACGGGGTCGTCGGCGTCGGGCGTGGAGACCAGCGCCAGGTCCAGGGCGTGCTGCTGCAACTGCGTGAGCAAGCGCGGCGTCGGCGCGCACACCACCTCGACCAGCACGTTGGGATGCTGCCCCGCGAAGCTGCGCAGGATCGCCGGCAGAAAGGCGGCCGCGTAGTCGTCGGGGCAGCCGAAGCGCAGCGTGCCCGCCAGGCCCGTGCCCGACAGGTCGGCTACCGCCGCGTCGTGTTGCCGCAGCAGCGTGCGCGCATGGACCAGCAGGCGTTCGCCGTGCAGCGTGAGCGTCACGCCGCGGCCGGTGCGGTGGAGCAGCGGCTGGGCGAGCATGTCTTCCAGCTTCTTGACCTGCATGCTCACCGCGGCCTGCGTGCGGCCGATGCGCGCGGCGGCACGGCCCAGCGTGCGCGTCTCGGCGATCGCGACGAAGGTGCGCAGCAGGTCGACGTCGAGGAGGGGTCTCATCTTGCGAAAGGGGCGGGGCGCCCGGCGGGGGGCGGAAGCGCCGAGTGTCGATGCGCTCGCGCGCATGGGCCGCGATATTTCGCGGCGGTGCCCGGCGCACGCGCGCGGGCCTGCCCTCAGGAGAACTCGCGCGCCGGCACCAGGCGCCAGCTGCCTCCGCCTTGCAGCTCCAGCACCTGCGTGTGGTAGCGCAGCACGGCCCGACGGTGCGCGATGCTGATCAGCGTGGCCCCCGTGTCGCGCAGGCGCTGGTAGAGCGCGGCCTCGGTGGCGGCATCCAGCGCACTGGTGGCCTCGTCGAGGATGACGGCACGCGGGCGACGCGACAGCACGCGCGCAAAGGCCATGCGCTGCTGCTCGCCCATCGAGAGCAGCTTGTCCCAGTCCCGCACCGCGTCGAGCCCGCCGACCCGCTCGGCCAGCCCGCCGAGATGCGCGGCGTCGAGCAACTCCAGCAACTCTTCGTCGGTGTGTGCACGGCCATCGGCGGGATAGAGGATCTGGTGACGAAGCGTGCCCAGCTGCATGTAGGGCCGTTGCGGCAGGAAGCACACCTGCTCGGGCGCCAGGGTGCGCACCGTGCCGCTGCCGGTGCGCCACAGGCCGGCCAGGGCGCGCAGGAGCGAACTCTTTCCGCAGCCGCTGGGCCCGGCGATCATCAGGCCGTCGCCGGGGCCCAGGCGCAGCGACAGGTCGCGGATCAGCAGCCGGTCCGAGCGCGGAACATACAGCGTCACGTTCTCGACGCACAGCTCGTCGTCGCCGCATTCGCTGCGGATCTCCTGCCCCGCGCTTGCTGCCGCTTCTGGGTCGGCGTCACCCGGGACCACCGCGCGCGCCAGCGCGTGCAGGCGATCGATGCCCGCGACGAAGCGGCTCAGTCCTTCGAAGTTGTCGACGATCAGCCCCACGGCGCCCAGCACCGCGGCGAAGGCGCCGCCGGCCTGCACCGCACGGCCGACCTCCATCCGGCCCGACAGCACCTCGTTCGCGAGGATGATGCTCGGCACCACCAGCGTCAGCTGACTGAATGCGCGCTGGAAGAGATTGAGCGTGCGCTGCTTGCGGATCAGTCGCCCGTAGTTGGCGAAGGCCGCCTGGAACCGTGTGTTCAGCTCGGCGCGCTCCTGGGCCTCGCCGCGGTAGAACGCGATCGATTCGGCGTTCTCGCGAAAACGCATCAGTCCGAAGCGGAAATCCGCTTCGCGCCGCAGCTGCCAGAAGTTGAGACGGATCAGCGGGGCACCGAAGACATACAGCGCCACGAAGGTGCCGAAGGCGGCGTACACGGCCAGGAAGAGCACCAGCGTCTTCGAGATGGACCACAGCACCGCGCTGAACGCGACCAGCTGCATCAGCGAGCCGAGGAATATCAGGGCGAAGTTGATCGAGCGGCCGGTGAAGGTGTTGATGTCCTCGCTGATGCGCTGGTCGGGGTTGTCCAGGTCCTCGCGCCCGCCCAGTTCGTAATACCGCCGGCGGTGCAGGTAGCCGTCGAGGAAGTGGTGGGTGAGCCAGCGGCGCCAGTGGTTGCCCAGGTAGTCCCGCAGGTAGTAGTAGCCGGCATAGGTCGGTGCGGCGAAGGCCAGCACGACCAGGCTCCAGCGCACCGCCGTCCAGAAACGGTCGGCGTCGCGGGCCGCGAGCGCCGAGGTCATGTCGCCGGTGCGCGAGACGAGCATCACCGCGAGCTGCGTCTCGCACAGCATCACCACGATCAGCATGCCCAGCAGCGCCCACGCGCTGCGGCGCTGCCCGCCCACCCAGTAGGGCCGGGCAACTTCCATGAACTGCTTCCACGCGGCCATCGACAGCGTGGGCGGCCGGGCGGCGCGCCGCCTCGGCGGCGCAGCAGGACCATCGGTGGGGAGCGTGGAGCCGATGTCGGCTGGCGCGATGGCGGACATCAGGCGTCTGGCGGGGAGCGGAATCGGGCGCCTGCGGCCTGCCGAGAAGTGCGCTGCATCGCGCGTCCTTCAGTCGGCAGCCGCCGCGAGCCGCAAGGTCGGTGGCGGCGTGGCACTCAGCGCGACAGCTGCGCCTGCATGGCCCGCGTCGTCAGCGCCGCGCGCTCCGCCGCGCGTGCGAGCAGGCTTTCATCCACGCCGAATTCCTGGGCCACGTGGCGCACCTCCGAGGGATCGTTCACGTTGACGTCCGAGTGCTCGCTCCTGCGCAGGGCAAAGGGTTCGAGCGCCAAGTATTTTTCCATCGAGTGCATCGTGAGCTCCCAGGCCATTTGTTCGTTGAGAGTCGATGATCTGTCCTACAGCAGCCGCAAGCTGCGGACGGAAGCTCGACGGTGTGCAGGCGGCGGCCTACGGTGGCTGCGGCATGGCGGGTGCCGCGGCCGATCGAGCGATCAGGCGGATTGATGGCTGGGTTCAGAAATACTCGCTTGGCCGGGCGCTCCGGCGTGCTTACGCTCGCGCCATCCGACACGCCCGCCCCTGGAGTTCCACGCCCATGTCCCGCAACGACGACCCCGCCTTCTGGCACAACGCCCGCCGCCACCTGATCCGCTATGGCGGCAGCTTCGAGCCCCTGATCATCGAGCGCGCCGAAGGCAGCTTCGTCTACGACGCCGACGGGCGCGCCATCCTCGACTTCACCTCGGGCCAGATGAGTGCGCTGCTGGGCCACGGGCACCCCGAGATCGCCAGCGTGGTGGCCGAGCATGCGAAGCGCCTGGACCATCTTTTCAGCGGCATGCTCAGCCGCCCCGTGGTCGACCTGGCCACGCAGCTGGCCGAGATCACGCCCGCCGGCCTGGACCGCGCGCTGCTGCTGACCACCGGCGCCGAGGTCAACGAGGCCGCGATCAAGATGGCCAAGCTCTACACCGGCAAGTACGAGGTCGTGAGCTTCGCGCAGAGCTGGCACGGCATGACGGGCGGCGCCGCCTCGGCCACCTACAGCGCGGGCCGCAAGGGCTACGGGCCGGCGGCCGTGGGGTCCTTCGCGATCCCCGCGCCGTACCCGTACCGCCCGCGCTTCGAGCGCCACGGGCAGTTCGACTGGCAGGCCGAGCTGGACTACGCCTTCGACCTCATCGACCGGCAATCCAGCGGCAACCTCGCGGCCTTCATCGCCGAGCCCATCCTCAGCTCCGGCGGCCTGATCGACCTGCCCCTGGGCTACCTCGCCGCGCTGAAGGCCAAGTGCGTCGAGCGCGGCATGCTGCTCATCCTCGACGAGGCACAGACCGGCATCGGCCGCACCGGCACCATGCTGGCCTGCGAGCGCGACGGCGTCGTGCCCGACATCCTCACGCTGTCCAAGACGCTGGGCGCCGGCCTGCCGCTGGCCGCGGTGCTCACCTCCGAAGCCATCGAGGAGGAATGCCACCGGCGCGGCTTCCTCTTCTACACCACGCACGTCTCCGACCCGCTGCCCGCGGCCGTCGGCCTGAAGGTGCTGGAGGTGGTGCGGCGCGATCGCCTGATGGAGCGCGCACGCGTCGCCGGCCAGCGTCTGGAGGACGGCCTGCGCGCGCTTCAGGAGCGCGTGGACTGCATCGGCGACGTGCGCGGCCGCGGCCTGCTGCTGGGCGTGGAGATCGTCAAGAGCCGCGCCGGCAAGGAGGCCGCGCCCGAGCTGGGTGCCGCCATCACGCGCGAATGCATGAAGCTCGGCCTGTCGATGAACATCGTCAACCTGCCCGGCATGGGCGGCGTGTTCCGCATCGCGCCGCCGCTGACGGTGAGCGACGAGGAGATCGACCTGGGTGTGCACCTGCTCGGGCAGGCGATCGAACGCGTGGCCTAGGCCGCGGCCCGGGCGCGCGGCTTCATGCGAAAGCCCACGCCCAGGCGGTTGAGCGCGTTCATCGTCGCGATCACCAGGGTCAGGTCCACCAGATCCTTCTCGGCGAAGACGGCCGCCGCGGCGGCATAGGCCGCGTCCGAGGCGTGGGTCTCGCTGACGCGGGTGACTTCCTCCGCCCAGGCCAGGGCGCCGCGCTCCTGCTCGGAGAACAGCCACGGCGCTTCGTGCCACGCCGGCACCAGCACCAGCGTGTCGACGGCCATGCCTTCCTCGAGCAGGTCCCGCGAATGGATGTCGATGCAATGCGCGCAGCCGTTGATCTGCGACACGCGCAGGAACACCAGGTGCACCAGGCGCGCGGGCAGCGCGGTGCCGGTGGTGACGTAGTGGTGCAGGCCTCCCACGGCCTTGGCGCCCTCGGGCGAAACGGTGAACCAGTTGGCACGCTGCATGGTGTGCGGATCCTTTCGTGATGCGTGGAGGACGGCGCGGCGGGACGCCGGCCGTTCATCAGCAAGACGGGGGACGTCCAGGCGTTGTGACAGCCGTGTGCCCACCGCCACGCACCGGTGCTTGGAAACGCTCCTGAATTGATAGCTGTCGATGCAAGCCCGGTGGGCGCTGGGGCCCGATTCGGCTTGAGGCTGCCATGTCGCCTGCGCGCCTGCGGCCGCCCGCGCCCACGGCTAGGATGGCCGCCCGCTGTCCAACATCCACGCAGGAGACATCCGCCATGAGCACTGCCATCGCCGCCACCAACCACCAGTTCAAGCTCGCCAGCCGGCCCACGGGCGCCGCCACGCGCGAGAACTTCAGCTACGGCGAGGCGCCCGTCGCCCAGCCGGCCGACGGCGGCGTGCTGGTCAAGACCCTGATGCTCTCGCTCGACCCCGCGATGCGTGGCTGGATGAACGAGGGCAGGAGCTACATCCCGCCGGTCCAGATCGGCGAGGTGATGCGTGCCGGTGGCGTGGGCCGCGTGGTCGCGTCGAAGAACCCGGCCTTCGCCGTCGGCGACGTGGTGTACGGCACGCTGGGCGTGCAGGAATACGCGCTGGTGTCGGCCGACGAAGTCAAGCGCAGTGGCCTCACCAAGATCGACCTGAAGGCCGGCACCGCCAGCCAGTGGCTCAACGTGCTCGGCATGCCGGGCATGACCGGCTACTTCGGTTTGCTCGAGGTCGGCCTGGCCAAGGCGGGCGACACGGTGGTCGTCTCCGGCGCGGCCGGTGCCGTCGGCCAGACCGTGGGCCAGCTCGCGAAGATCAAGGGTTGCCGCGCCATCGGCATCGCCGGCGGCGCCGCCAAGTGCGAGTGGGTCGTCAAGGAACTGGGCTTCGACGCCTGCATCGACTACAAGGCCGGCCCGGGCGCCGTGCGCGAGGGCCTGAAGGAACATGCGCCCAAGGGCGTCGACGTGTACTTCGACAACGTCGGCGGCGAGATCCTCGACACCGTGATGGCCAAGCTCGCACGCAAGGCCCGCATCGTCATCTGCGGCGCCATCAGCCAGTACAACAACGCCAACAGCATGCCCGCCGCGGGCCCCAAGAACTACCTGAGCCTGCTCGTGAACCGCGCGCGCATGGAAGGCATGGTCGTCTTCGACTACGCCGACCGCTACCACGTCGCCATCGCCGAAATGGCCGGCTACCTCAAGGACGGCCGCATGAAGAGCCGCGAGGACATCGTGCAGGGCATCGAGAACTTCCCCGAGGCGCTGGGCAAGCTGTTCTCGGGCGAGAACTTCGGCAAGCTGGTGCTGGAAGTCGCGAAGGACTGAGCACCGGCGGCATGGCGCACAGGCGGTCTGCCGTGCGGCTGGCTGGTGCCGGGCTTCAACGCAGAGGCAGAATCCGCCGAGCCCCGCGCTCCCCGGAGGTCCCATGCGCATCCGAGCCACCGTCCGCAACACCGCGTCATCGCACGCCACCACCGTCGAGACCGGCGAGGTGCGCCAGTCGCTGAACGTGCCGCCCAAGCCCGCGGGCCGGGGCTCGACCGTCAACGGCGGTGAGTTCCTGATGCTGGCGCTGGCCACCTGCTACTGCAACGACCTGTTCCGCGAGGCGGCGCGGCTGGGCCTCGTGCTCGATGCGGTCGAGGTGGAAGCGAGTGCCGAGTTCCCCGGCGTCGGTCTGGCCGCCAGCGACATTCGCTACACGGCACGGGTGCAGTCGAGTGCCCCGCCCGAGGCGATCGAGCGGCTCCTCGCGGAAACCGATGCCGTGGCCGAGGTGCACAACACGCTGCGGGCCGGCGTGCCGGTGCGGTGGGTGCAGGCGCAAGGCGCCCAGAGTTCGGTGACCGGCTGACCCGCATGGCGGATGCGGACGACATCGTGGCCGAGGTCCGTGCCCTGCGCAGGGCCGGGCATGTGCGCGGCGGCGCCTTGCCGCAGGGCTTCGATTCGCCGGAAGCTGCGGCACGGTCGTTCGGCCTGGCGAGTGAGCCGGGCATCTACGCAGAGATCGATGCGGCGCAGGCCGTCTCCGTACTCCAGCGTGTGATCCATGGCGACCTGGCCTATGGCGTGGAGCTGGTGCCTCCAGCCAGGGCGCAACGGCTGGCCATCGCCTTCGTGCAGGCGGCCGGCGGGCTCGGCGCACGCTATTTCACCAACGGCGCGCCGGGCCTGCCGAACCCGTCGGTTGCGGGCGGCGCCTCCTTGTCGCCGGCCACCGACGCCACCTTCGACACCGGCATCCTCGTTCTCGTGCCGCAGCGTACCGCCTGCCTCTGGTTCGAGGACGAAGACTGACGGTGCCCACGAAGCGGAGAATCCCATGACCCCGGTACCGCGTCGCGTCACCCTGCGCCCCATGACCGAGCAGGACCTGCCCATGCTCCACGACTGGCTGAACCGCCCGCACATCGTGCAGTGGTGGGGCGGCGAGGCGGCGCGCCCGTCGTGGGACGACGTGCAGGCGCAATACCGGCCGAGCGTCATGGCGGCGGAGGGCGTCACGCCTTACATCGCGATGCTGGGCGACGAGCCGATCGGCTATGCGCAGTCGTACGTCGCCGTGGGCAGCGGAGGTGGCTGGTGGGAGGACGAGACCGACCCCGGCGTGCGCGGCATCGACCAGTCGCTCGCGGACGCATCGCGATTGGGTCAAGGCCTGGGCACGCTGCTGGTCCGCGCGCTGGTCGCCAGGCTGTTCGAAGACCCGGCGGTGACCAGGATCCAGACCGACCCCGCGCCGGACAACCTGCGCGCGATCCGTTGCTACGAAAAGGCCGGCTTCGCGGCGCTCCGGACCATCGACACGCCGGACGGCCCGGCCCTGTACATGGTTCAGACGCGCGAGGCCTTCGTCGAGCACGCACGCCGCGTGGCCTGACTGCGCAGCCTTTCACAACGCTGCGATTCGAAACTTTGGAGCCGCCCATGAAGGATTTGCTCACCGGCCGACGCGTGCTCATCACCCAGTCCACCGAATTCATGGGCCCGGTGCTGTGCGAGGTGTTCGAGGAACAGGGCGCGACGGTGGTCGCCAGCGCCGAGGCGCTCTCGGCACCCGATGCCGCCGAGCGCGTCGTGCGCGAGGCCGGCCCCATCGACGTGCTGGTCGCCAACCTCGCGTTCGCGGCCCCGACCACGCTGGCGCAGGAGGTGGACGAGGACGAGTGGCGAAGCGCCTTCGCGGCGCTGGTCGACCCGCTCCCGCGCCTGGTGCGCGCGGCGGCGCCGGCGATGCTGGCCCGCGGCGCGGGCAAGATCCTGATCCTGGGCAGCGCCTCGGCGCTGCGCGGCATGAAGCGCGCGTCGACCTACAGCGCGGCGCGCGGCGCCCAGCTGGCCTATGCGCAGGCGGTGGGCGTCGAGTTCGCGCCGCAGGGCGTGCAGGTCAATGCGATCGCGCAGAACTTCGTCGACAACCCGACCTACTTCCCGGCCGAGGTGCAGGCCAACCCGCGTTTCCAGGAGCGGCTGCGGCGTGAGGTGCCGCTGGGCCGGCTGGTCGCCGCGCGCGAGGACGCGCAGTTCGCGGCCTACCTGTGCAGCGCGGCGGCGGATTGCTTCGTCGGGCAGGTGTTTCCGGTGTGCGGCGGCTGGGTGGGGCGCTGAGCCGGCGCCCGGTCGAAGCCCCGGCCGGCGCGCGCCATCCGCCGTCCGTGCACGTGCACCTCGCTGACTCGAGTCGGCGCGTTTTCCCGCTTGCGCCGCGGTGCGGGGCTCGCTGCAATGGGCGATGTGATGCACCGCCCTTCCTTCCTTGCGCTGTGGCTGCTCGCCGGCGTGCTGCCTGCGACGGCCGCACCTGCGGCACCGGGCGCGCGCGCGTCGATGGCCGCCCTGGGCATGCAGCCGGCGCAGGTCGAGTACCTGTCCAACGAGGCGCCCTTCGTGGTCTTCGACGTCAGCCCGCGCAGCCTGTCGGCAGAGGATGCGGCACGGGGGGTGTCGCAGGTGTCGCTGAGCTACGTGGCGGTGGATGCGCTGTCGCGCGTGGAGGTGAGCACCTTCACGCGCAGCGGCGCGGCGGGCGAGCTGCAGGTGCACGGGCTGCCGGTGCGCATCGACTGCGGCGGCGGCACCGCGGGCCATCGCCAATGCACGGTGCCCGCGATCGGCGCGGCAGCCCGCGCGTCGGGTGACCTGCAGTTCGGCCTGCGCGTGGAAGCCGAAGGGCTCGACGGCGAGCGCAGCGTGGTGCTGGTGATGCTGCCCGTGCAGCGGCCGATGGCGACCCCACCCGCCCGGCGTGCAGCGGCTGCCACGACGCGCCGGCAGCCATAGACGTTTGCGTCAGACGCATATCACCACTCGGTCGTTGGTGATCGGGATGCGCCACCGTACATTGAGGCTGCAAACTCTGACGGAGCGGGGTTTGTCTCCTCGTCGTTCACCGTAACGGCGTTGCACGGGTCCCCCTGGGGGCCCTTTTTTTTGCCGGTGCGCCTCAGCTGCCGCTCTTGTTCGGATTGCGCCACGCCCGCTCGAAGGGCAGCCGCCAGGCATGCGGCGCGATCAGCTGGTGTACGGGCTTGGGTCCCCACGAGCCGGGCTCGTACAGGCGCACGGGCGGCGGTGCGTCCAGCAGCGGCTGCGACACCTCCCACAGGCGCTCGATGCCCTCGGCCGTGGTGAACAGGGTGCGGTCGCCGCGCATGGCGTCGAGGATCAGGCGCTCGTAGGCCTCCAGCACCTCGCCGGCCAGGCCGGTGTCGGTCATCGCGAACTGCAGGCTCAGCTTGTCCAGCCGCATGCCGGGGCCGGGGCGCTTGCCGTAGAACGACAGGCTCATCTTCGACGCGTCCGCCAGGTCGAAGGTGAGGTGGTCCGGCCCCTGCGCACCCACGCCGCTGCCGGGCGGGAACATGCTCTTGGGCGGCTCGCGAAAAGCGATGGAGATGATGCGCTGCCTCTCGGCCATGCGCTTGCCGGTGCGCAGGTAGAAGGGCACGCCGGCCCAGCGCCAGTTGTCGATGTGGCACTTCAGCGCGATGAAGGTCTCGGTGTCGGAGTCGGGGTCGACGCCTTCCTCGCCGCGGTAGCCGCTGTACTGGCCGCGCACCACGTCGCCGGGCAGGATGGGGAGCATGCTGCGGAAGACCTTGTTCTTCTCCTCGCCGATGTGCTCGGGGTCGAGCGAGGTGGGCGGCTCCATCGCCATGAAGCCGAGGATCTGGAACAGGTGCGTGACCACCATGTCGCGGTACGCGCCGGTCTGCTCGTAGAAGCCCGATCGCTTGCCCAGGCCCAGCGTCTCGGGCACGTCGATCTGCACGTGGTCGATGAAGTTGCGGTTCCAGATCGGTTCGAACAGGCCGTTGGCGAAGCGGAAGGCCAGGATGTTCTGCGCCGGCTCCTTGCCCAGGAAATGGTCGATGCGGAAGATCTGCGATTCGTCGAAGACCTCGTGCAGCCTGGCGTTGAGCACGCGCGCGCTGGCCAGGTCGGTGCCGAAGGGCTTTTCCATCACGATGCGCGAGCGCTCGACCAGTTCCGCATCGCCCAGCATGCGCACCACGGGCAGCGCGGCCGAGGGCGGCACGCTGAGGTAGTGCAGCCGCCGGCACTCGACACCCAGCGAGGCCTCGGCGCGCGCCACCGCGTCTTTCAGCGCCGGCGCCCCGGCGGCCAGCGGCACGTAGTCGAGCTGGGCAGCAAAGCGCTCCCAGGCGGCGGGGCTGGTCTTGCGGCTGCCGAACTCGTCCAGGGCGCTGCGGGCGATGGCTTTGAAACCGTCGACGTCGATGTCGTCGAGCGAGACGCCGACGATGCGCCAGTCGGGAATGAAGCCTGCGCTGCACAGGTGGAACAGGCCCGGCAGCAGCTTGCGCCGCGACAGGTCGCCGGTGGCGCCCACGAGCACCACCACCTGCGGAAAGCGCGGCCCGACGCCGGCGGGGATCTTGGCCATCTCGGCAATCTCCGGAGTTGTTGTGCCGGCCGGGCAAGCGAATTCGGTGCCACGGGCCCGGTGCCGGCCGGCCGATGCCGCGAATGGCCCGGGGTGCCATGAAATCAGGCGCTGTTCGCGCCGTCAGGACGGGCGCCGGACGCCGATTCGGTCCTCAAAACCCGGGTCAGCGCGCCCGGGTGCCCATCACCGCCGCCGCGATGATCATGGCGGCCGCGATCGCGATGCTCCAGCTCAGCGGCCGGCCCGTCACCAGCAGCAGGAGGGCGGTGGACGCCAGCGGCGTGATGTAGCTCAGGATCCCGATCTGCCGCGCGTCGCCGCCCTTGAGCGCGCGGTCCCACAGGAAGAAGGCCGCGCCCAGCGGGCCGAGCCCGCACAGCGCAATGAGGCCCCAGTCGCGGACCGACAGCGCCACGGCCGGTTCCAGCAGTGCATGGCACAGCAGCGACAGCGCGCCCGACACCAGCCCGAACAGGCCGATCGCCGCGGTCGGGAACGGCGGCACCCGCTGCGTCCACAGCGAATAGCTCGACCAGATGAAGGCCGAGCCCAGCGCCGGCACGAAGCCCCAGTACCCGGTGTTGCCGGCCCCGTCGGCTGCGGCGCTGCGGGCCCCGAGGATCGCCACCGCCGCGCCCGCGAAACCCAGCAGCGCCGCTGCCAGGTGCAGCGGCCGCAGCGTCGTGCCCGGCAGGAAGAGCGGCGCCATCACCACCATCCCGAGTGGCCAGAGGTAGTTGACCAGGTTCGCCTCCACCGGCGGCGCGTGGCGCAGCGCGATGAACAGCAGGAAGTGAAAGCCGAACAGACCGTAGACGCCCAGCGCCAGCGTGCGCGGCGGCACGCGCCAGGCGGTCCGGTCGCGCAGCACCAGCGGCCAGCTCGGCATGCTGCCCACGATCAGTGCGGCGCCCGTCAGCAGGAAGGGCGGCACCTGCGCCAGGGTGGTGCCCAGGCTGGCCAGGGTGGCCCACAGCGCGATGGCGGCAATGGCATAGGCGGTCGATGACATGCCGGGATCCTAGATGCAATGTCGCATTGGCCCGTTCACCCGGAAAGGGCTGGGCAACTTGGTTTGCCATGCTTCAGTCACCCAGAAGGCGCAACAGAGCGAACAGGCACAAGAATGCCAAACTGACCTTTGAAGGGTGCAAGCTTCCCCAGCGCATGGCAGTGCGGCGTTGATGCCTGTAGCCGAGCTGCCGGCATCCACCCAGACACGACACGCAACTGGCGCAAGCGCTTCGAGGACACGGTGAATGGGGTTTGTTGGAGCAGTTCACATTCATTGACCATCCGCACAAACCTGCACGACGTGCTGCGTCTGCGCATCGTGTACCCCAGCCACTTATGTCGACCGTGCCGCGGAGATTTTTGGGGGCCGCAGCTGTAACCCCCAGCGGACCGATATCGAATATTGGTTGGGTCCTACTCGCAACTCGATGACGGCCCAAAGGTCCGGATGCAAATCTGCTGTCACACAACATTGTTCTTAGAGAAAGCAACAACCATGAATCCTTCCAAGACTTCTGCTGCTTCCCTGGCTGCTGCGGCCGCCATGTTCTCCCTCTCGGCCATTGCCGCCCAGCCGCCGGCAGGCAGCAACGGCCTAGCCATTGCTGCCAGCGACAAGGTTCACTGCTATGGCGTGCACGAATGCAAGGGCATGGCCGATTGCAAGACGACCGAGAACGCCTGCAAAGGCCAGAACGCCTGCAAGGGGCACAGCTTCAAGGGCATGGAAGCCGGCCAGTGCCTGTCAAATGGAGGCACCATTGGCGACTTGACGATCAAGAAGTAGGTGCCCGCGTGTCCCCGCAGGCACCATGCAACGCTGGGTTTGGCCTCGGTCTGCGAACCGCGCACTACAGTGAATTCCTTTCTGAGGCGCAGCGGGTCGACTGGCTCGAGGTCATCTCAGACAATTACCTGGTGCCGGGGGGCAAACCGCTGGCCATGCTCGACGCGATACGCCAGCGCTACCCCATGGCGATGCACGGCGTGTCAATGTCCCTTGGCAGCTTCGACGGGCCGGACCCCGCTTACCTCCGGCGCCTGCGCCAGCTCGCTGATCGCGTCGATCCGATGTGGATTTCCGACCACCTTTGCTTTACGGGCGTGCACGGTCGCAATACACACGATCTGTTGCCGCTACCCTACACCGAAGAGGCGTTGAGCGTCGTGGTCCGGAATGTTCTGCGCGCACAGGAGGCGCTCGGTGAGCGCATCCTTCTCGAAAACGTCTCTAGTTACCTCGAGTACACTGACTCGACGATGAACGAATGGGACTTCCTTCGAGAAGTCTCCGAATCGGCCGATTGCCTGATCTTGCTGGATCTCAACAACATCTATGTCAGCGCAGTCAATCATGGCCATGATCCGATGGACTATCTGCGTGCGGTGCCCGACGACCGCGTGCGTCAGTTCCATCTCGCCGGGCACACGTCTCACGGCGACCATCTTGTCGACACCCATGACGCAGCAGTGAGCGATCCGGTTTGGGCGCTGTATGCTGCGGCGCTAGAGCGCTTCGGCCCCGTCGCCACGATGATCGAGCGCGACGACCACATTCCACCTCTGGCCGAACTCGTCGCCGAACTCGACGTTGCGCGTCAAATAGCCGCCAGTGCGCCAGTGGCAGCTGCATGAGTTCTCTTCACTCAACGCAAAGTGCACTGCAGGAATATCTTCTGCACGGCGACATGGAGATTGCCAACATGCTGCGTAAGGGCGGCATCGGCATCAGACGTCGGCTAGCCATCTATCGTGAGGGATATGTCCTGCGCCTGCTTGCCGCGCTGAGAGACAGCTATGGACATACCGTTCAGTGGCTCGGCCAGGACAGATTCGACAGCCTCGCTTTGAACTACATCACGACGCATGTCTCGGTCAACCGCAGCATCAACGAGTACGGGGAGGGTTTCGCGGATTGGATCGCCGCCACTGCGATCGAACATCCAGCCTGTGCCGAACTTGCGTGCATGGACTGGGCCTTGCGCAGGGCATTCGATGGTCCCGATAGCGCTGTCGTGTCCAGCGACCAATTGGCCGAGGTGAAGTCTGAGGACTGGTCGCGGGCCGGCTTCATGCTGGTGCCAACGTGGCGATTGCTGGAGCAGCGCTTCAACACCTTGGCGCTGTGGCTTGCGCTCGATCGCAACGAAGCCCCGCCAGAGACTGTGTCCTTGGCGAGTCCACAGAAGGTGCTGGTGTGGCGGCGTGGTCACAACCCGCACTTTCGAAGCGTCGACGCCCAGGAGGCGGCTGCGCTGGTCGATCTTGACGATGGGGTCCGTTTCTCGGACCTGTGTGCAGCACTGGCCCAACAGACCACCGATGCACAGGCGATTGCAAAGCTTGGGCGATGGCTTCATCAGTGGGTCAGCGAAGACCTGCTGGCCAAGGTAACGCTCGACTGACTCACCCATGCTTTCAAGGCACGGCGATCGAACAGGCGATCGAGGGCGGCCAGTCAGTGGCGGCCGGGGCTCGTTCGCTGAAGCTGTCGGGCAACGTGGGTGTGCCGTGCCGGCGAGGGCCACCAGATGCTCAGCCCGCGCCGGCGCAGCCGTTGCCGCGGGCAGAGGTGAGCCGGCTGCGACAAAAGCCGAAGGGCCGTGACGCGCGAAGAATGCGTACAAAAAAAGCGCAGACTTCGCGCTTGCGGCTCACCGTCTTACTCATTGCCTGGGGCCTGCCGCTTGGTCGAAAGCGACCGAACCGGCCGTACGTGGACAGCGCTCATGGCGCTTCGTGGCGTCCACCGATCGCGCTCTGGTCCAATTTACGAATATTTCGAGTACTTGTTCGCACGTTTTCCGCGGACGCCGCTGGCCTAATGCCCGACTGGGCAACAGCAATAACGCTGTTGCCCATTTCGCGCCATACAGTCAACAAGCCCAGGGAGACAAGAAAATGAAACGACGCGCTGTGCTCGCTTTGAGCCTGCTTGCAATCGGCAACTGTGCGCTGGCCCAGGAATTCCCCAACAGGCCGATCAAGCTCCAGGTGCCATTCGCACCGGGCGGCACCACCGACATCGTGGCCCGCGTGATTGCCGAGCCACTGGGCAGAATACTCGGACAGCCGGTGGTGGTCGAGAACAAGGCCGGCGCCGGTGGGGTGGTCGGTGCGACCGAAACGGCACGTGCCGCGCCCGATGGCTATTCGCTGGGCGTGGCCACGGTGTCCACCACGGCGGCGAACCCGGCGATCAACCCCAAGGTGCCTTACAACCCGGTGACGGACTTCACGCCCATCATCAACATCGCGGCCACGCCCAACGTGCTGGCGGTGCATCCGGCTTTCCCGGCCAAGGACTACAAGGCGTTCATCGATCTGGTGAAGAGTGCACCGGGCAAATATTCATTTGCGACATCGGGCACGGGCGGCATCGGCCACCTGCAAATGGAGCTGTACAAGAGCCTCTCGGGCATCTTCCTCACGCATGTGCCCTACCGCGGCGCAGGCCCCGCGTTGAACGACGCGGTGGCTGGCCAGGTGCCGATGATTTTTGACAACCTTCCTTCGGCGCTGCCTTTCATCAAGGACGGCCGCCTGGTGCCTATCGTGGTCGCCGCGCCGCAGCGCTTGGCGCAACTGCCCAACGTGCCCACCTTCAAGGAGGTGGGGCTCGAGCCGGTGAACCGCATGGCGTACTACGGCATCTATGGGCCCAAAGGATTGCCCAAGGAGGTGGTGGACAAGATCAGCGCCGGCGTCAAACAGGCTCTGCAAGACCCGGCCGTGCGCAAGCGCATCGAGGACACAGGCTCGCTGGTCGTGGGCAATACGCCCGAGCAGTTCGCGGCACAGATCAAGGCGGAGTACGAGGTCTACAAGAAGGTGGTGGCGCAGCAAAAGCTGGTCGCGGACTGACGCGCGATATTCTCAACAAGCTGAAGTGCTGCGGCGAACACGATGACTAAGAGGCGCGTGCGCTCGCTCGAGGGTCATTCATCGCGGCGGACCGTGGAGGCATAGGCAGCGCTTCGCGCCGTCCACGGCGCTGGCGCTGGCGCTGCCTCAGCATGTGCTGTCGAGTAGCTGTTCGAGCATGGCCGCGTATTTCTCGTCGATGATTTCGAGCCGCCGCTGGTGACGACGGCGCTGCGCCACGTCCGCGTTGGCCTTGGCCAGTGCATCGGTCGCCGTGTCCAGGGCGCGCCGGTGCTCCATCAGACCGTTGATCCTGGCCACGTCTGATCGCCGCCAGCGCGCCACGTCTTGTGCGCTGCGCTGGGTGTTGGTCAGCTCGCGCAGTTGATGTGCGCGCTGGATTGCGGCGCTCTCCTCGTTCACGGTCAATGCCTCCCGCGCCTGTTGCAGGCGCTGCTCGCACGCCTGCATGACGCTGCGCGCGCATGCCAGCTCGATGGTGGCCAGCAGTTTTCGGCGCCGCTGAAGTGTCTGCACTTGCACCAGTTGCGCTACCACTTCGTCGGGTGCGCCGGGCTCTGCAGGCACATCGTGCCGCGCGACTGCGAAGCGTGGTGATATCACGCAGCCTCCGCAATCGCCAGCAACTGTTGTATTCCGTCGCGCGAGGGAATCGGCTGGCGGGTGTCTTGGCGTACGAGCTGCACGACGTGCGGGTGGCGCTCGATGACCCGATCCATGGCCAGGTCCAATCCCTTTTTGTATTCGCCCAGCCGCAGGAGCAGCTCGATTTCCCGGTACTTCGCCAGTATCTCGCGCACGTGCATGGCGGCGTTGATGTGCTTGCGCCCGACGATGTTGGACATCACACGGCTGATGCTGGCCAGTATGTCGATGGCCGGGTAATGCCCCTGCTCGGCGAGCTTGCGCGACAGCAGAATGTGCCCGTCCAGCAGCGAGATGGCTTCTTCGCTGATGGGGTCGCTGCGGACTTCGCCATCGGAGAGAATGGTGAATGCAGCCGTGATGGACCCCGTCTCGAAGTTTCCAGCACGTTCGATCAGCCTGGGCAGCAACGAATAGACCGAAGGCGGGTAGCCCGCGCGCGCTGGGGGTTCGCCTGCGGCCAAGCCGATTTCCCGCTGCGCGCGCGCCAGCCGCGTGAGCGAATCCACCATGAGCAGCACGCGCAGGCCCTGGTCACGCAGGCCCTCGGCCACTGCCATGGCCGTGAATGCCGCGCGCACGCGCTCGATGGAGGTGCGGTCCGACGTCGCGCACACAATGACCGTCTTTTTCAGCAAGGTCGCTTCAAACTCGTGTTCGGTGAACTCCCGAACCTCTCGCCCACGCTCGCCGATGAGTGCGAGCACGATGGCATCGACCTCGCTGCCCCGCGCCATGGCTGCCAGCAAGGTGGTCTTGCCGCATCCAGGCGCTGCCAGTATCCCGATACGTTGCCCCACGCCGAGGCTCAGCAGGGTATCTACCGCGCGGACGCCCGTCGGGAAGGGCTGCACAATGCGAGGACGGGCTGTGGGCGCCGGCGCCTCCACCATCACCAGGTGCGCACTTGCGGACTTGCCATCCGGCTGCAGCGGTGGGCGCCCATCCAAGGGCTGTCCAAAGCCGTCGAGGATGCGGCCCAGGAGCGCGGGGCCGACGACGACGGAGTGTGCGCAGCGCAGGGGGCGGATCAGGTAGACGCTTGAGATACCTTCGATCGCCACCAGGGGCGACAAGAGCACGGACTCTTCCGTGAACCCAACGACTTCGCAACGGATGCCTTCCTGTGGCCGCGCGGGATGGAAGATCTCGCACTGCTCGCCGACGCTGGCGTTGGGTACAGTCCCCTCGATCAGGGTGCCCAGCACCTTGCGCACCTTGCCAATGACAGCCACAGGCGTCAGGCGGCCGATCCGGTCGAGCGCAAGCGACTGCACCCGCTGCGCGGCGACCTCCAGCTCTGCGGGGCGCCCCAATTCCGTTGCAATTGCGGATCGGCCTACCACGGCACCTCGATTTTGCTTCGCCCGGTGAATACCAATGTTCCCGCACGGATCGATACCAGTTTCACGCCGTCCAATTGGTCGCCCTCATACATGGATCGCCCGTCGGACAGGATGATGCGGGAATCGCCACCCAGCAGGATTTGCCGCACTCGGAAGGGGAGCGCGGACTCCACTGGAGCTACTGTGGCATCGATGCGCGTGTTTTCTCCGAAACGCCGCTGGATGAGCAGCAGGCTCTTTTCAAAGCGCGGCACGTCACGAGGCGATAGGACGGCATGCAAATTCAATCGTCCAGGCTCTGCGTCGATTTTCACGGCGTGGTCCAGTCCGTATTGCCCAAGCACGCCGGCCACGGCGACCCGCATCTGCTCCGGCCCGGCTTGCGCCCCGGGAGGCGCCGCGGTGGTCATATTGGAGTGCGTGGCAGTTTCGCTGTGCGAAGCAAACGCATTGGGAGCCGGTGCGGCAGGGGCAGCCCCTGCAGCCTGCCCCGGGGAGGTCGGCGCGGTGGAAAAATGCTTGCCACGCCCCAGCAGCCACGTTGCAAAGAAAAGGACGGCCGCTGTCCCCAGCACGGCGATCCATTTGTTGATGCGCCTGCGCCGGGACTGCCGTGGCGCGTGATCCCCGCTGGCGGGATTGCCGGCAACGGTGTTGACCTGCTCTGCGCTCTGCTGCAGCAGCGCCAGCTCGGCGGCATCGGGCCAGGGGTCCTCGAGCCGTGCAAAGCCAATCCAGACGTCGCCCACCCGCACGCGTCTCGTGCTGTCGATCGGCAGAGCGCCGCCCGCTGTTGCCACGCCCGGGCAGAAGGTGCTCGCGCCGTTGCACGGCTCGACGACCCAGGCCTCCCCGTGGCGGCTGATGCGCAGGTGCCGCTCTGCGATGCCGGCGTCAAGCAGCACCACGGCGCAGGCGGGATCACTGCCGAGAAAGAATTCGTCGTCGACAAGAAACAGTGCCGCCCCGCGGTGCAGGCCGGTCAGCACGCGCAGTTCCAGTGGTTCGTCGGCGGGCTCAGCCATGGCTTGTCGAGGCGGCAGTGGTCGCGTGCATGGCCGGCTCTTCCGCGGTCAACACTTGCGCCCGGCGCTGTGGGTGAAGTTCGAGAACGCCCTTGATCTCGAATCTGCAGTGCGCCGTCGCTTCGCCGAGGGCGAGCACCGGCACGAGGAAGAACCGGGCGGAAAAAATCCGCCGTACGAACGGCCTGATGTCCTCGCTGCACAGCAGCACGGGGGCGGGCAGCCGAGCGTTGCGAAGAAGCGCCTCCATCTGGTTCAGAATCGGCTCGGCGCGATCGCTGTCGAATGTGAGCAGTTGTCCGTGCGACGTGGGGCGGATGGCATCGCGAATGGCGTCTTCCAGTTCCGTCTCCAGCATGAAGGCCGACAAGACGCCATGCTCGGCGTAAGCGGCGCAGATCTCCCGGCTCAAGGCCTGGCGCACCTGCTCGGCGAGAAGCGCGGGATCGCGCTCGCGCGGCCCCGCTTCGACCAGTGCTTGTGCGATGAGTTTGAGGTTGCGCACGCTGATCTGTTCGGAGATCAGCCTTTGCACGATCTCGGCGAACCGGCCCACCGGAACCACGCGCTCGAGTTCCTTGTGCAGCTGAGGGTGCAATTTGGCAATCCAGTCAAAAAGGTGCTGCGCCTCTTGCACGCCGAAGGTCCGGGGCGCCGCCCGCAGCAGTGCCTCGCGCATCTGCAATTCGTAGCTGGCCCACCATTCGGGCGGCATGGACGCTTCTTGAGGAACGCGAAGCTGCACGAGTGCAACGTCGTTCTGGCAAAGTGCGACATCGAACGATGTATCGCTTGCCATCGGCTCGATATCCAGCTGCGGCAGCATCATTCCATAGCTGACCACGATGGCGTTTCGCACGCTGCGTGTGGCGTTGATCAGGCGAAGTTTGTCGGAGTGATCGCGCAGCCGCGCAGAGATCCGAAGGCTGAGCGGCGACACCAGTTCGAACTCGCGCACGTCTTGCAGCAAACCGCGACGCGCAGACAACTCTGCGCGTGCGGCGGTTCGCTTGCCCTGGATGAGGTGCAGCCCAAAACCCAGCGCAAATGCGGCCACCGCGGCAAAAACGATGAGCGGCATGCCGGGAATCAGCCCGAGGGTGCCAATGAGCGCACTGGCTGTGACCCAGGCTTTGGGTTGCGCCGCCAGCTGGTCGGCCAGCTTGTGCCCCAGATTCGACGCGTTCTCGCCCACACCGCCTGTCTTGGTGACCAGCAGCCCTGCCGTGAGCGAAGTCAGCAAGGCCGGCACCTGTGTGACCAGGCCGTCTCCGATGGTCAGCATGGAGTACGTGTGCATCGCTTCGGACGCCGACATGCCCCGTTGAAGGATGCCCACTCCGAGACCGCCGATGAGGTTGACCAGCATGATCACGATGCCGGCGATCGCGTCGCCCTTGACGAATTTCATTGCGCCGTCCATCGCGCCGAAAAATTGGCTCTCCTGTGCAAGCATGGCGCGCTGCTCGCGCGCCTGCTCCGGCGTGATCGTGTTCGCGCGAAGCTCCATGTCGATGGCCATCTGCTTGCCTGGCATCGCGTCAAGGGTGAAGCGCGCGCCGACTTCGGCGACGCGCTCCGACCCCTTGGTGATGACGATGAACTGCACGAGGGTCAGGATGAGAAAAACGACAAAGCCCACCACGATGTTGCCGCCGACGACGACCTGGGCAAAGGCTTCGATGATGTGGCCGGCATAGCCTTCGAGAAGAATGAGCCGTGTGCTCGCGACCTCCAGCGCCAGGCGCATCAGCGTGGTAATCAGCACCAGCGTTGGAAAGGTGCTCAGCCCGATGATGTCCTTGACCTGGATCACCAGTACGATCAGCAGCGCGGAGGCGCTGATGTTGATCGCCAGCAGGGTGTCCAGCAGCCACACCGGCAGCGGCAGGATCATTGCGATCACGATGGCCATCACGATACCGGCGGTCGCCACTTCGGCGCGACTGCCCTTGCTCCACAGATGCTGGAGCATCGAGGTATCGGCGGGCGCTGCGCTCATCGCGACCTTCCGCCGCTCAGAAGTTCCATCATCAGGCCGAGGTGCGCTTCCATGGCCAGGCGATCGGCTCGTTGCGATGGCGATGGCCGCCACAGCGCGCACACGCGCGAGGAAGCATTCAGGCCGATCTGGAACATCGCATACCGTTCTAGCTCGGCGCACTGGCGCTTTAGGCAGGTCCGCGCAAGGTGCAGGGCGTCCTGGCGCGCTTCTGCGCTGGCGACGCAGAGCTGCTGGCCGTCGTGGCTGGACACGGCAAATCCGTCGAAGACCCGGGGCGACAACGGTTGCCCCGCCACGATGGACTCGCTCAGCCCGCCTGCAATATGCGAAAGATCCGAAGCACGCGACATGTGCTGTGAGTGCGCCGGTGCGCAGGAAAGGTTCGCTTCTGTGCGGATGGGCTGGCCAAGCGAGGCTTGCTTTGCAAATGCGAATTTCTGGCCCCAATCCTTGTGGCGCAGGCACGAGAACTCAGCAAGGACGCGCCACCTGCAAGTCGATGTCCTTTCCAAATCAGTGGGTTACGCATTGGCGCGCAAGTGGCACGCCACGTGCGTTGCGGGGTGGCGGCCTGGAGGCGGAGGAGGCACAGGCCGCTTCATACCCACGAGACAACCCCATGGACACAAGAGTGAACAAGCATGCGCCACAAAATGAAGCCGCCGCCCTGGAGCAGATTGCCAAGTCCTGGCAATCGAACCCCTTGCGGATCAGGAGATTTCTCTCACGATACGAATGCAACGACGCCGATGTTCAGGACATCATTCAGGATGCGTTTGTCGAAGCGCTGCGTTGCCTCGGAAAGTTTCAGGGCATGTCGTCCCTGGAAACCTGGATGTTCGGCATCATGCTGAACGTGGCCCGGCATCATGTCGGGAACGCGTCATCACGCAATCGCCAGACCTGCAGCCTCGACGACCTGCTGGAGCGTACACCGGATGCCGCGTCTTACACGCAGCAATCCTGTGACCGGACGGATCCATCGCGATATCTGCAATCGGCGCAATTGGCGCAGCGCCTGTCTCATCATGTCGCGTCGATGCCCGCGTCCTTGCAGCAGACCTTTGAGCTGCTTTTCGTGCGCGAAAGTTCTTATGTCGAAGCAGCGCAGGAGCTCGGCGTGCCCGTCGGCACGATTCGCTCGCGGGCCCATCGGGTACGTGAATTGCTCAAGCCCTTGTCAATGTAGCCCGACCGACGTGTCCAGGGGAAGCATGGCATCGGCCAGTTCCGCCTGGATCTCGAACTCCTCGTCGAGCGCTCGCGGCATCTCCATCAGCTCACGCAACGCGGCGTACACGAGAGCGGTGGCCTTGACAGTCGAACTCGGAACGAAGGCGCCCACCTGGCCCACCGCGTAGAGTACGCGGGCCAGGGCCACGTAGCGAATCACGGGAATGCCTGCGCACATGGCGCAGTGGCGCAGTTCGGCGGCGGCGCTGCCCGCCGCCTTTTGCACGATGCGGGGCAAGCCGTCCTCCAAGAAGTCGTAAGACAACGCAATGGCGATGTGCTGAGGGTTGACCACCACAGCGTTCGGGGGCCTGGCCGCTGCCGGCTTGCTTTCCCGCAGCAGGGATTTCTTCAGTTCCTTGCGATGTCCTTTGGCATGCGGATCGCCCTCGGTCTCCTTATAGTCGCGCTTGGCCTCTTCATGGTCCATGCGCAAGCTACGCCACACCAGCACGCGCTGAAGGACGAAGTCCAGGCCGGCCAAGGCGGTCATGGCGATCAGTGCCGCGCGTATCAGTCCGTGCAGGCTGTCCACGCTGAAAGCCCATCCCTGAGGTAGGTCGAGCCGGTGCAGGCGCAGTATGTCGGGCAGCGCGCCTCGAATGTGAACAAAGCAAACGGCGATGACCACCCCCACCTTGAGCAGGCTCAGCGCGAGCATCAGCAATTTCTTTCCTGAAATGATTTGCCGGAGGTTCTGGCCGGGGTTGAGCTTTTTCATGCCCTCGTTGAGCGCCTTGGACGCAACATTGAAGCGCGTCTGCGCCAGCGTCGTCCCGAGCGCCGCGAGCGCGGACAGCTGTTGCGGTGCGGCCAGCAGGGACGACAGCAAGCCGCCCGCACCCCCCACCGGGCTGGACTGCCCGCCAACGAGCTGACCGGTGATCTGGCCGACCGCCTGCGGAATGACGGAGGCAGCGAGCGCCCCGATTAATGGAAACATAGGTACTCCTTCATGGTGATGAACAATGGCTTTGCGGCCTGCGAAACGGCTGGCATGCGCCCCTGCGCCGGCCTGCCAGCCAAAACTGTGATCACGGCACTCGTCGCACCGTTGCAATTGCCTGGAGCGCTTTGCTGCCGAGCGAGATGAGTTCAATCCCCATCCAGCGGCCGCTCAGCGCGAGCACCAGACCGACGGCGAGGAGCTTGAAGGCGAACGGCAGCGACTGGTCCTGCAGGGACAGCATGGTTTGGATCAACGACACAAGCACGCCTACCACCACGGCCGTCGACAGCGGAACCAAGGTGAGCCAGACCACCAGGAGAAGCCCTTCCTTGAAGAACGCCAGCGTTTCACTCATCGCAGCTAGAGGTACGACTGGACCAAGCCTTCGATCAGGCGGCCCCATCCGTCCAGCATGACGAACAGCAGGAGCTTGAGCGGCAGCGAGATCGTCATGGGCGAGACCATCTGCATGCCCAAGGCCAGCAGCAGATTGGAGATCAGCAGATCGATGACCACGAATGGCACATACAGCAAGAACCCGATTTCGAATGCCACCTGGAGCTCCGACACGATGAAGGCAGGCACCAGGGCCACCCAGCTGTGTTCCTCCAGCTTGTCGGCCATGTCTTTGGGCCACTGTCGTTTCACCAGGCGCACAAAGCGCTCGCGCTGGTCGGGGGAAGTGTTTCTTTCCATGAACTTTCTGAGCGGCTCGAACGCTGCCTTGGCTTCCGGCACGCCGAACTTCGGCGGCTTTCCGGTTGCGCCGGCGGAAGCCGCGCTGGCTGCCGGCCAGGCCTCGGACATCTGCAGGAAGGTCGGCGCCATGACGGCCAGCGTGGCCGCCAAGGCCACGCTGTAGAGTGCAACCGAAGGCGGCACCTGCTGGACGCCGATCGCGTTTCGAACCACCACCAGCACGATGGAAATCTTGAGAAAGCAGGTGGTCGACAGGAGCACGGCCGGCAGCAGCGACAGCGCCCCCAGCAT
Organism: Xenophilus aerolatus; assembly: GCA_030418545.1. Taxonomy (GTDB): domain Bacteria; phylum Pseudomonadota; class Gammaproteobacteria; order Burkholderiales; family Burkholderiaceae_C; genus Xenophilus. The sequence goes on from QAIB01000017.1 coordinate 41,628, forward strand.
GAGGGCCAGGCCGATGGGATCGAACTCGGTTGTCATGACGCGGCGATCTGCAGGATTTCGACTGCGAGGCAATCACCGACTTGCACCAGCTCGCCGCTGCCGATACGGACTCCCGCCGCGCGCAGCTCCACGACGGCCGAGGCCGGGGCGGTGAGGTGCACGATCGATCCGGCCTCCAGGGCCCGCAGTTCGCGCAGCGTGAGGCTGGTGCGGCCTGCGACGAGTTCAAGCGCGATCTCGATGCTGTCCACGGGGAACGGCTGGGCTTCGCAGCCCTTAGTCGAACCCGCTCGAGCGCCAGCACCGCAAGAGGGCGCCAAACCGGTGCAACTTCGAGATGCCCTCAAGCGCTATGAGCGAGATCTCATCTCCAACGCGCTGGCCAGTTCGCAGGGCAATGTCGCAAGAACAGCCGCGCTGCTGGGCGTGGCGCCGCAGACCCTGCACTACCGTATCCGCCGGCTGGGCCTCGCTCGCTTTGCGGCGTTATCCCTTGAGCAAATGCCTCGCGTGGCGGCCGAGCGCGGCAGCAGGCATGCCGGGTGGAGCCCCGGCCTGTGAGGTCTTGGCAGACCATGGCGTTCTGCGCCTGCGCGCGCTGGCTTTGCACGATCGTTCTGTTGCTGGGCGGTGCTGACCCGGTTCCCACACCTTGCGATCGACAACCATTCGCGCGTGAGCGTCGTGCAGATACAGGTCGGTCGACAAGCAGAACTCGGCTGTGAGCGTCGTGCTGGCACTACGGCGCACTGGGCGTGAAGATCAAGCGCCTTACCCCCACGACGGATCGGCCGAACGCAGTTGTTCGCCAACAGCCGCCAGGCCTGGGCATCAAGCCACGCTGACCCAACTTCGGCGCCTGCAGACAGTGGCAAGGCCGAGAGAGTCATTCAGACATGCCTGCGCGAGAGGCCTGTGGGCGCGCGCAACAGCGCCGGGCGCACGGCCTGGCTGCCTTTCTTGAGCTTCGACAACGCCCGAAGACGCACTCGGCACTAGGCCAAGAGGCCCCAGCTTGCCGCGTTAGGAGAACCAACCGCTGCGACTCGACAGTTAGTTCGCGACGGCCGCCGTGACTCCCTGCGGTGCGACGATGCGGGCGGAGATCATGTAGATCCGCTCCCGGTGCGAATGCTGATTGGCTGTGCCCTTGAACAGCGCGCCCACCAGCGGGATCGACGATAGTCCAGGCACCTGCGCATGGCGAGCGTCCGATTGGTCCTGCTGGAAGCCTCCGATCACAAGCGCCTGTCCCAGGCCCAGTACTGCCTGCGTCGTGATGGTGTTCCGCGTTGCTTGTGGAAAGCTCTCGTTGGCACTGATGGTTCCGTCTTCGATGTTGATGTCGAGCAGGACGGAGGATTCCCCATCGCCTGGAACGACGCGGGGCGTGACGTAGAGCAAGTTCCCGACGGTAATGGGTTTGGCGTCTACGGCTCTTTCGCCGACCAGGCGCAGGTAGGCCGTCGTGCTCAGGTCAAGAATCGCGCCGCGGTTGTCCAGGGCGAGGACCGAGGGACGGGCCACCACCTGGGCCCGACCATCGGACTCGAGGGCGCGCAACCGCAACTCCAAGGCACTTGCGCCCCACAAGGTAATCGTCGGTTCGGAAGACGAAACCGCGGCACCCAGCATGCGGGACTGGGCCCCCCACCGGCGGCCACCCAACGACAGGTCCAGCGCCCATTCACGCAGCGTGCCCGCTTGCGCGTCGATGACGGTGGCGAGTATTTCGATCTGCTGCAGCGGCTTGTCCAGTTCCGAGATCAACTGCTCATACAGGGGCCGCCGGTCCAGGCTGTCGCGGATCAGCACGGCGTTGATGGCGGGAAAGGGTTCAATAGAAAGTGCACCGTTCCCCGTTGAGCGTCGCAGCAATGCCGCGGCATCGCTGCCTGGCTTCGCGGGGTCTTGCACTGGCGCCTTGAATCCATCAAGAGCCGAACGCGCCGAACGGACGTCGCGGCCCGCCGGGTCACCCAGTAGCCCACGCAAGACAGTGGCAACGCCCGGTTGCGTGGCCACCTTGTCGCGGACGATCACCTCGTAGTCCGCCACCGGCGCATGATTGAGTCGAAAGAGCATGACCTGCGCCTGCTGCGGCGGATCGCGGGTGAACTTGGACACCACGTCGCGCACCAGGCCCACGTACGACGGCGGCCCGGACAAGAGAACAACGGAGCTTCGCTCATCCGGCTCGCCCCAGCCGAAGCGCGGCTCGAACAAGCCCAGGCCCACCAGTGCTTGCTTGATGCCCGATGCCGAGTCGCCTCGAAGCTCCAGCCGGTGTGCAGCGAGGTGGCGACCGGCATCCACATACAGGGTGCCCGCATACACGAACCATGAAAAGCCGTGCCGGGAGGCGAGGCGATCCAGAAAACCCGCCGGATTTGTTGCGCCGCCCAGCGCACCTGACGGTCGACGCGCCATTTCTGTGGCTGGCATCTCAAGCCGCAAGCCCAGCACCCCGCAGAAGTCGCCCAATACACGAGCCAGGCTGTCGGTCGAGCCGACGTGGCTGTAGGTCAAGTCCTTCCACTCCGGCGGCGTCACCGCGCGAATCCAAGCCTGATGGCTCTGTGGTTCCCGGGGTGACTCAGAGCAACCCCGGTCTCCCAGGCCGGTCCGCGTCAGCAGGTCATTGAGACATCAAACCCAGCCCGCAGCGCCGTCACGCACCCACGGTCGCACAGGAATAGGCCTTGTCCGACATGCACCGAAAGCGTAAGCGGTTGCCAAGATGTAATAAAAATAGCTACATTTCACCTGCTCACATTTGTTTCCCGAGTAACTATTTCGTTGCATTCGGGCCCCCGTTCTTCCACTTTCTTCTTGCCGGATCCAGCCGATGAACCGTATCCACCGCGTCGTCTTCAACCAGTCCCTCAACAGCTGGCAGGCTGTCAGCGAAACCGCGCGCGGGCGCACGCGAAGCGCCAGCACGGCGGCGGCCGATCGCCCGCTGTTGCGCATGGCGGGTCCGCTCCTCGTCGCGGCGGCGCTCGGACTCGCGGCTGCGCCCGGCATGGCCGGCCAGGGTGGGCTCGGCGGTGACCCGGCCACCGCCACCCAGCTCAACGGCGGCACTGGCGGCAACGACAACCAGGGCGGAGGGGGCGCCATCAACGACGTGCCCTCCGGCGGCATCGGAGGCACGGGCGGCAGCGCCACCCCGACCGGTGCGTCGGCAGGCGCCAGCGGCGATCGCGGGAACTACGCGGCCGGCAACAACGGGGCCGGCGGGGCGGCCGGCACTGCCGGTTCGCTCGATGGCGGCGCGGCGCCCGATTTCGCGATCGACAGCGATGCCACCCAAAGCTATGGCGGCGGCGGCGGTGCGGGTTACTTCGGTGCTTCGGGCATTCCCGCCAACGCCGGCACGATCGCCGGCGGCAACGGCGGCAAGGGTGCCAATGCCGTGTGGGCGGCGGGCGGTGGCGGCGCTGGTGCCTACGGAGTCGTCCTCGACGGCCTGGCCACTGACTTCACCAACAGTGGCAGCGTGACCGGTGGCGCCGGCGGGGCCGGCGGCAATGCCTATTCGCAGGGCGGCGGCGGCGGCGGCGGCGGTTCGGGCGTCTATGCCAACACCACCGGCACGGTGATCAACACGGGAAGCATCGCCGGCGGCGCCGGCGGGGCAGGAGGCAGTGCCGGTACCGCGGGTGCGGCCTCGCCCAACGGCCCCAGCGGCGGCGGCGGCGGTGGCGGCGGCAACGGCGTCGTGCTCCTGAACGGCGGGCTGCGCAACGAGTTGGGCGCTTCCATCGTCGGCGGTGCCGGCGGCGCCGGCGGCGTCAACGCCAACGGCAGCACCGCCAACGGCCGGCCCGGCAACGGCGGCGGCGGCGGCGACGGCGTGGCCGCCACGGTGAGCAACCAGACGATCTACAACGCCGGCACGATCGCTGGCGGTGCGGGTGGCGCAGGCGGGGCCAGCGTCAACAGCGAGGCCAATGGCGTGGCCGGCGTCGGCGGCGTGGGTGTCCGCCTGACCGGCGACGGCAACACGCTGGTCAACGCAGGCAGCATCGCGGGTGGCAACGGGCTGGGCGGGCAGGCCAATGCCGTGACCATCACGGGCAACAACAATGCCCTCGAACTCAACGCAGGCTACGGCTTCAGCGGCGACGTCGTTGCGACCGGCGCCAACAACGCCCTGCGGCTGGGGGGCGCTGCCACCGGCACCTTCGATGTTTCGGGCATCGGCGCGCAGTACCAGGGCTTCACTGGCTTCAGCAAGGTCAACTCCAGCACCTGGACGCTCACGGGCACCAACGCCTTGACCACGCCGTGGACCGTGTCCGGCGGCACGCTGTCGATCTCCAGCGACGGCGCGCTGGGCGCCGTGGCCGGCGGCCTGACGCTCGACGGCGGCACGCTGCAGACGACGGCTGCCATTACGACCACGCGCGCTGTGCTGCTGGGCGCTGCAGGTGGGGCCCTGGCACCGACTGCCGGCACTACGCTGACGCTGGGCGGCGTCGTCTCCGGCACCGGCGCGCTGACCCAGTCGGGCGCTGGCACGCTGATCCTGACTGCCGACAACACCTACAGCGGCACGACGACCATCAGCGCCGGCACGCTGCAGGTGGGCGACGGCGGCGCCAGCGGCACGCTGGGCACGGGCGCCGTGACCAACAACGCGGCACTGGCCTTCAATCGCAGCGACAACCTCGTCGTCGCCAACGCCATCGGCGGCACGGGCACGCTGACGCAGGCCGGCGCGGGCACCACCGTGCTGACCGGCACCAACAACTACAGCGGCACGACGACCATCAGCGCCGGCACGCTGCAGGTGGGCAACGGCGGCACCAGCGGCACGCTGGGCACGGGTGCCGTGACGAACAATGCGGCACTGGCCTTCAATCGCAGCGACAACCTCGTCGTCGCCAACGCCATCGGCGGCACGGGCACGCTGACGCAGGCCGGGGCGGGCACCACCGTGCTGACCGGCACCAACAACTACAGCGGCACGACGACCATCAGCGCCGGCACGCTGCAGGTGGGCAACGGCGGCGCCAGCGGCACGCTGGGCACGGGCGCCGTGACGAACAATGCGGCACTGGCCTTCAATCGCAGCGACAACCTCGTCGTCGCCAACGCCATCGGCGGCACGGGCACGCTGACGCAGGCCGGCACGGGCACCACCGTGCTGACCGGCACCAACAACTACAGCGGCACCACGACCATCAGCGCCGGCACGCTGCAGGTGGGCAATGGCGGCACCAGCGGCACGCTGGGCACGGGCGCCGTGACCAACAACGCGGCACTGGCTTTCAATCGCAGCGACAACCTCGTTGTCGCCAACGCCATCGGCGGCACGGGCACGCTGACGCAGGCCGGCGCGGGCACCACCGTGCTGACGGGCACCAACAACTACAGCGGCACCACGACCATCAGCGCCGGCACGCTGCAGGTGGGCAACGGCGGCACCAGCGGCACGCTGGGCACGGGCGCCGTGACGAACAATGCTGCGCTGTCGTTCAATCGCAGCGACAGCATCGCGGTCGCGAACGCGATCGGCGGCAGCGGCAGCGTGACGCAAAGCGGCACCGGCACGGTCACGCTGACGGGCACGAACAGCTACACCGGCGGCACCACCGTGCAGGCCGGCACGCTGGTGGCCGGCAGCGCCGGCGCCCTGGTGCAGAACAGCGCCTACACCGTCAATGGCGGCACGCTCGACCTGGGCACCTCGGACCTGACGGCCTCCAGCCTCTCGGGCACGGGCGGCACGATCGCACTCAACGCGCAGACCCTCACCGCCAACCAGGCGACCGCCGGCAGCTACGCCGGTTCGCTGGCCGGCGCCGGCAACTTCGTCAAGGCCGGGGCCGGCACGCTGACCCTTGCGGGCCCGAACGCCTACACCGGCACCACCACCGTCGCCCAGGGGACGCTGCTTGCCGGTGCCGCCAACGCCTTCAGCGCCGCCTCCGCCACCAGCGTCGCCGCAGGCGCCACGCTCGCCACGGGCGGCTTCAACCAGACCGTGGGCAGCCTCACCAACGCCGGCACCGTCTCGCTGCTGGGCACCGCCGCCGGCAGCACGCTGACCGTCAATGGCAACTACGTGGGCAACAACGGCCTGCTGCGCGTCGGCACGGTGCTGGGCGACAGCACCAGCGTGACCGACAAGCTGGTCGTCTCCGGCACTGCCAGCGGCACCACCGCCGTGCAGGTGACCAACCTGAACGGCCTGGGCGGACAGACCACGGGCAACGGCATCGCCGTCGTCAGTGCCGCTGGCGGCATCACGGGCGGCGCGTTCAGCCTGGCCGCGCCCGTGTCGGCCGGCGCCTTCGACTACCAGCTCAACACCGCTGGCGGAAGTGCTTACCTGAGCTCGACCACGGCGCCCGCGCCGGCCCCCGCACCGGCACCGGCGCCTGCACCGGTGCCCGCACCGGCACCGGCACCCGCGCCTGCACCGGTGCCCGCACCGGCACCGGCACCCGCAGCCGGCGTCCCCACCTACCGCGCCGACGTCCCCCTGTACGCCGCCCTGCCCGAGCAGCTGCGCCAGTCCAACCTCGCCATGCTGGGCAACCTGCACCAGCGCATCGGCGACGATGGCGGCACGGGCAGCAACAGCACCAGCCCCGAGCAGGGCTACCGCCAGGCCTGGGGCCGCGTGATCAGCATCGACCGCGACATCCAGCAATCGGGCACGGTCAGCCCCACCAGCTCCGGGCGCCTCACCGGCTTCCAGGCCGGCACCGACCTGTGGGCCAACGCCAACTGGCGCACGGGCGTCTACGTCGGCCAGCTCGAGGGCGACATGAGCGTCACCGGCTTCGCCCGCGGGGTGGTGAACTACGCCGCCGGCTCCAACGACCTGCGCAGCCAGTACCTGGGTGCCTACGCCACCTGGAAGAACGACTCGGGCCTGTATGTCGACGGCGTGCTGCAGGCCGGGCGCCACCGCTACACCACCAGCCCC
>QAIB01000018.1 GCA_030418545.1 Xenophilus aerolatus
TGCGCGGGCCGGTGCCGGCGCTGGCGGCGGCCCTCGCCGCGCCCGGCGGCTGGGGCTGCTGGGCGGTGTCGACCCCCGCCGTGCCGCGCGTGGCCCCGCGCTGGAGCGCCGGGCGCGCGGCCGATGCGGCGCGCGACCGGCTGTGGCTCGCCCTGCTGCTGTCCCTGCGCGGCAGCGCCAGCCTCTACCAGGGCGAGGAACTGGGCCTGCCCGAGGCCGAGGTCCCCTTCGAACTGCTGCAGGACCCCTACGGGCGCGCCTTCTGGCCCGAGTTCAAGGGCCGCGACGGCGCCCGCACGCCGATGCCCTGGCAGACCGACGGGGTGCACGGCGGCTTCTCCACCGGCGCGCCCTGGCTGCCGATGTACGGCGCGCACCTGCCGCTGGCCGTGGACCGTCAGTCGGCCGACGCGCGCTCCATGCTGGCCTACAGCCGCGCGCTGATCCAATGGCGCCGCGGCCAGCCGCTGCTGCGCACCGGCGCGATGCGCTTCCACGACGCCCCCGAGCGGGTGCTGCACTTCGAGCGCAGCGAGGACGACGCCGTGCTGCACGCCGTCTTCAACCTCTCGCCCGAGCCGCAGGTGCTGCCGCTGCCTGCGCCGCTCTCGGCTGTCGGCGGACACCCCTGCGAAGGCGGCCTGTCTTCCGAGGACGGCCGCACGCTCGCGCTCGCACCCTACGGGGTCTTCTTCGGACATCCGCGGACCCCCTGACCACCATGCAAGCCCTTGCCCTGCCCGACGCCGACCTGCGCGCCCTGATGCGCGCCGAGCACGGCGACCCCTTCTCGGTGCTGGGGCCGCACGACACGCCCGAGGGGCTGTGCATCCGCGCCTTCCTGCCCGGCGCCCGCGCGGTGGGCGTGGTGCACGCCACTTCGGGCGATCCGCTGGCGGTGCTGCAGCGCCAGGGCGATTCGGACCTCTTCGCCGCGCTGGTCCCGGCCGCGCCCGCCCGCATGGGCTACCGGCTGCGCGTGCAGTGGGAGCACCAGCTGCAGTTGCTCGACGACCCCTATCGCTTCCCGCCGGTGCTGGGCGAGACCGACGTCTGGCTGCTGGCCGAAGGCACGCACCTGCGGCCCTGGGAGCGGCTGGGCGCGCACCTGCTGAACTGGCAGGGCGCCAAGGGGGTGGCCTTCGCCGTCTGGGCGCCCCATGCGCGGCGCGTGTCGGTGGTGGGCGAGTTCAACCAGTGGGACGGGCGCCGCCACCCGATGCGGCTGCGGCGCGAATGCGGCGTGTGGGAACTCTTCGTGCCGCACCTGGCGGCCGGCGACGCCTACCAGTTCGAGCTGCTCGCGGCCGACGGCTCGGTGCTGCGCAAGGCCGACCCCTACGCCTTCGCCGCCCGCCTGCGGCCCGACACCGCCTGCGTGGTGCGGCCGCTGCCCGCGCCGCAGCCGATGCGTCCCGAACGCGCCGCCGCCAATGCGCGCCATGCGCCGATCAGCATCTACGAGGTGCACCTGGGCTCGTGGCGGCGCAAGAGCGGGCACGAGTGGCTGACGTATACGGAGCTGGCCGACACGCTGGTGCCCTACGCGCGCGACATGGGCTTCACGCACCTGGAGCTGCTGCCGGTCACCGAGCACCCCTTCGACGGCTCCTGGGGCTACCAGCCCATCGGGCTGTACGCGCCCACCTCGCGCTTCGGCACGCCCTCGGAGTTCCGCCACTTCGTCGAGGTGGCGCACGACGCCGGGCTGGGCGTGATCCTCGACTGGGTGCCGGCGCACTTCCCGACCGACGCGCACGGCCTGGGCCGTTTCGACGGCACCGCCCTGTACGAGTACGCCGACCCGCGCGAGGGCTTCCACAACGACTGGAACACGCTGATCTTCAACTGGTCGCGCACCGAGGTCCGCAACTACCTGGTCGGCAACGCGCTCTACTGGCTGGAGCGCTACGGCATCGACGGGCTGCGCGTGGACGCGGTCGCCTCGATGCTCTACCGCGACTACAGCCGTGCGGCCGGCCAGTGGGTGCCCAACGAACACGGCGGGCGCGAGAACCTCGAGGCCATCGACTTCCTGCGGCGCATGAACCACGTGGTGGGCACCGAGCGGCCCGGCGCCATGACCATCGCCGAGGAGTCGACCAGCTTCCCCGGCGTGACGCGCCCGCCCGAGCACGGCGGCCTGGGCTTCCACTTCAAGTGGAACATGGGCTGGATGAACGACACGCTGGCCTATGCGCACACCGACCCCGTCTACCGCCGGCACCACCACCGCCAGGTCACCTTCGGCCTGATGTACGCGCACAGCGAGAACTTCGTGCTGCCCTTCTCGCACGACGAGGTGGTGCACGGCAAGGGCTCGATGATCGGCAAGATGCCCGGCGACGAATGGCAGCAGTTCGCGGGCCTGCGCAACCTCTACGGCTACCAGTGGGCCTACCCGGGCAAGAAGCTGCTCTTCATGGGCTGCGAGTTCGCGCAGCGCACCGAATGGAACGCCGACCGCAGCCTGGACTGGCACCTGCTCGAACCCGGCGCCGCGCAGCCGCTGCACGAGGGCGTGCGGCGGCTGGTGCGCGACCTCAACAACGTCTACCGCCACTACCCGGCGCTGCACGCGCAGGACTGCGAGGCGGCCGGTTTCCAGTGGCTGGTGCACGACGATGCCGACCAGTCCGTCTTCGCCTTCGTGCGCCGGGCGCCCGACGGGGCCTGCGTGGTGGCGGTGTGCAACTTCACGCCGGTGGTGCGGCACGGCTATCGCCTGGGCCTGCCGCAGGCGGGCACCTGGCGCGAGGCCATCAACACCGACCAGACGGCGTACGGCGGCTACGGCGTGGGCAACGGGCCGGTCGGCACCCAGCCGGTGCCCTGGCACGGCCAGGCACAGTCGGCCGTGATGACGGTGCCGCCGCTGGCGACCGTGCTGTGGGTGCTCGCATGAAGAGCCCCGTTTCTCGAGCAAAAAGCCGCTGCTGCGCCCGCCATCCGGGCGCAAGCGGCTATCAAAAGAATAGCAATCGACGATGCTGAGCGCCGGTTCCGCGTACCCCCTGGGCGCCACCCTGCTGCCGGAAGGCGGCGTCAATTTCGCGCTGGCGGCGCCATCGGCCTCGGCCGTGGAGCTGTGCCTCTTCGACGCGACGGGCCGCCAGGAGCAGCAGCGCCTGCCGCTGCCGGCACAGACCGACGGCGTGTGGCACGGCAGGCTGCCGGCCGGGCGCGCGGGGCTGGTCTACGGCTTCCGGGTGCACGGGCCCTGGGCGCCGCGCCAGGGCCTGCGCTTCAACCCGGCCAAGCTGCTGCTCGACCCCTATGCGCGCGAGGTGGTGGGCGTGTACGGCGGCCAGGACATCTTCCTGGGCCACGCGCCAGGCCAGCCGGACGTGGCCGATCCGCGCGACAGCGGCCCGCTCGCGCTCAAGGCCCGTGTCACCGCGCCGCTGGGCCTGCCGCCCCCGCGCCGGCCGCGCATCGCGCCCGGCGAGCGCGTGCTCTACGAACTGCACGTGCGCGGCATGACCCGCCTGCACCCCTACGTGCCCGAGCCCCTGCGCGGCACCTACGCCGGCCTGGCCGAGCCGGCCGTGCTTGACCACCTGCAGCGCCTGGGCGTGACCACGCTGAGCCTGATGCCGGTGCAGCACCGCGCCGACGAGGAGCGGCTGCAGAAGCTGGGCCTGTCCAACTACTGGGGCTACAGCCCGATCGCCTTCTTCGCGCCCGAGGCCCGCTACTGGAGCGGCCGGGCCGGCAGCTCGCCCAGCTCCGAATTCCGCGCGCTGGCCGACGCCGTGCATGCGCGCGGCATGGAGCTGGTGATCGACGTCGTCTACAACCACAGCGGCGAGACCGACGAGCTGGGCCCGACGCTGTCGCTGCGCGGGATCGACAACGCCCTGTACTACCGGCTGCGCGAGGACGACCCCTTCTTCTACGAGAACTGGACCGGCTGCGGCAACTGCCTGGACTTCTCCGAACCGCGCGTCGTGCAGCTGGCCACCGACAGCCTGCGCCACTGGGTCACCGAGCTGGGCGTGGACGGCTTCCGCTTCGATCTCGCGCCGATGGTGGGACGCGTGGGCGGCGACCAGGGCGGCGGCTTCGACCGCCGTGCTCCCTTCTTCGCCGCCTGCGCGCAGGACCCGGTGCTGTCGCAGGCGCTGCTGATCGCCGAGCCCTGGGACATGGGCCCGGGCGGCTACCGGCTCGGCGACTTTCCGCCCGGCTGGCTCGAGTGGAACGACCGCTACCGCGACACCGTGCGCGGCTTCTGGCTGCGCCAGGGCCACGAGGGTGCCGAGGGCCGCGGCGCCTTCGCGCACCGGCTGCTGGCGTCCAGCGGCGAGTTCCGCCACAGCGCTCGGGCGCCGACCGCCACCGTCAACTTCGTCACCGCACACGACGGCTTCGACCTGCGCGACCTGCTGAGCTACGACCAGCGCCACAACGAGGCCAACGGCGAGGGCAACCGGGACGGCCACGGCCACAACCTCAGTGCCAACCAGGGCGTGGAAGGCGACACCGACGACCCGGCCGTGCTCGCCCGCCGCCGGCGCCTGACGCGCACCCTGCTGGCCACGCTGATGCTGTCGCAGGGCACGCCCATGCTGCTGGCCGGCGACGAGCTGGGGCAGACGCAGTACGGCAACAACAACGCCTACTGCCAGGACAACCCGACCACCTGGCTGGCCTGGGTCGAGGCCGACCGGGCGCTGGCGGCCTTCGTCGGCCGGCTGGCCGCGCTGCGCCGCGAGGCCCCGGCGCTGCGCCGCGCCCGCTGGTGGCCCGACGCCCCGGCGGCGGGCGAGCCCGGCGTGCGCTGGTACGCCCCCGCCGGGCACGCGATGGCGGCCGCCGACTGGGACGACACCGGCGCGGCGCAGGCCCTGGCCGTGGTCTTCGAACCCGAGACGCCGGCGGACGCCGCCTGGCTGCTGCTGGTCAACCCCGCCCGCGAGCCGGCACCCTTCGTGCTACCCCTCGGTGACTGGACCCGGGTGCTGGCGACCGACGCCGAGGACGGCGCGCCACCCCGCCTGCTCGAACAACGCGAGAGCGTATCGGCCGGCAGCCTCTGGCTGGCAAGACAGGCCCCGGCGGCGGTGCTAGGCTGACCGCCGCCCGCCCACAACGATTCAAGGAGACTCCCATGGACCCATCGATCGAAACCCACCAGCTCGTGCGCAGGAGCATCGCGCTGGTGCTTGCAGGCGGCCGCGGCTCGCGCCTGAAGCAGCTGACCGACCGCCGGGCCAAGCCGGCCGTGTACTTCGGCGGCAAGTTCCGCATCATCGACTTCGCGCTGTCGAACTGCCTCAACTCCGGCATCCGCCGCGTGGCCGTGGTCACGCAGTACAAGTCGCATTCGCTGATGCGGCACCTGCAGAGCGGCTGGAATTTCCTGCGCGCCGAGCTCGGCGAGATGGTCGAGGTGCTGCCCGCCCAGCAGCGCCTGTCCGAGGAGCACTGGTACCGCGGCACGGCCGATGCGGTGTTCCAGAACATCGACATCATCCGTTCGCGCTCGCACCGGCACGACTACGTCGTGATCCTGGCCGGCGACCACATCTACAAGATGGACTACTCGCTGATGCTGCGCGACCACGTGGCCAACGGCGGCGGCTGCACCGTGGGCTGCATCGAGGTGCCGCGCGAGGAAGCCACCGCCTTCGGCGTGATGGCCGTGGACGAGGACCGCCGCATCACCGCCTTCGTCGAGAAGCCGAAGGACCCGCCGCCCATGCCCGGCAACCCGGCGGTGTCGCTGGCCAGCATGGGCATCTACATCTTCGATGCCGACTACCTCTACCAGCTGCTGGAGGACGACGTGAACAACCCGGCGTCGACCCACGACTTCGGCAAGGACGTGATCCCGCGCGCCGTGGCCGAGGGCCGGGCGCTGGCGCACCCCTTCGGCATGAGCTGCGTCAGCCGGGTGCCGGGCGTGGTGCCCTACTGGCGCGACGTGGGCACGATTGATGCGTTCTGGTCGGCCAACCTCGACCTGGCGTCGGTGACGCCCGAACTCGACATCTACGACGACGAATGGCCCATCTGGACCTACCAGCGACAGCTGCCGCCGGCGAAGTTCGTGCCCGACCGCAACGGCAAGCCCGGGCAGGCGGTGAACATCATCGTCTCGGGCGGCTGCATCGTCTCGGGCTCGGGCGTGCGACAGTCGGTGCTGTTCTCGGGCGTGCGTGTGCACTCCTTCTGCGACATCCAGGAGGCGGTCATCCTGCCCGACGTGACGATCGGACGCGGCGCGCGCCTGCGCAAGGTGGTGATCGACCGCAGCTGCGTCATCCCCGACGGCATGGTCGTGGGCGAGGACCCGCAAGCCGATGCCGAGCGCTTCGAGCGCACCGACAGCGGCGTGGTGCTGATCACGCGCGAGATGCTGCGCAAGCTGGCCGCCTCGGCACCGCCCAAGCCGCCCGCCGCGCCGCCGCAGATCGCAGCGCTGGAGGACAACAAGGATTGATGCGCATCCTCCAAGTCAGCGCCGAGCTGTTCCCGCTGCTCAAGACCGGCGGCCTGGCCGACGTGGCCGGCGCCCTGCCTCTGGCGCTCGCGGCCGCCGGCGAGGATGTGCGGGTGCTGCTGCCCGGCTTTCCGGCCCTGCGCGCCGGCGTGCACCACGCCGCGCAGGTGGCCGAGTTCCGCACGCCCTGGGGCGAGACGGCGCGCCTCCTGTACGGCCACATCGAGCTCAACGCGCGCCAGCGCATCGGCACCTACCTGATCGACGCGCCCGCGCTGTACGACCGGCCCGGCAACCCCTACGAGGACGCGAACCGACAACCCTACGGCGACAACCACCGGCGCTTCGCCCTGCTGGGCTGGGCCGCGGCGCAGCTCGCGCAGGGGCTGGACGGCCACTGGCACCCCGAAGTGGTGCATGCGCACGACTGGCATGCCGCCCTGGCGCCGGCCTACCTGGCCCATGCGCCCGGCGGCGCGCGCTCGCGCAGTGTCTTCACCATCCACAACCTGGCCTACCAGGGCCTGTTCGGCGCCTGGGCCTTCGCCGACCTGGGCCTGCCGGCCGAGGCCTTCAGCATCGACGGGCTCGAATACCACGGGCAGGTGTCGTTCATGAAGGCAGGCCTGCACTACGCCGACCGACTGACCACGGTGAGCCCCAGCTATGCACGCGAGGTGCAGACCCCTGCGCAGGGCCACGGCCTGGACGGTCTGCTGCGCGCCCGCGCCGGGGTACTGCACGGCATCCTCAACGCCGTGGACGACGCGGTTTGGAACCCCGCCATCGACACGCTCATTCCGCAGCCCTTCAGCATGCCCGAGGGCCGCCGCATGGCCGGCAAGGCACGCAGCAAGGCCGAGGTGCAGCATGCGCTGGGCCTCGCCGTGGACGCCAGGGCACCGCTGTTCGTGCTGGTGAGCCGCCTGACCGAGCAGAAGGGCCTGCACCTGGTGCTCGAGGGCCTGGACGCGCTGCTCGCGCAGGGCGGCCAGCTCGCGCTGCTGGGCAGCGGCGACGCCTGGCTGCAGGACGCCTTCCGCGCCCGCGCGGCCGCCGCGCCCAGCCGGGTGAGCGCCACCATCGGCTACGACGAGGCGCTGGCGCACCGGCTGTTCGCGGCCGGCGACGTGACGCTCGTGCCGTCGATGTTCGAGCCCTGCGGCCTGACGCAGATGTACGGGCTCAAGTACGGCGCGCTGCCGCTGGTGCACCGCGTGGGCGGCCTGGCCGACACGGTGGTCGACTGCACGCTCGAGGACATGGCCGACGGCACGGCCAACGGCTTCGCCTTCGACGGCTTCGACGCCACCGCCTATGCACGCGCCGTGCGGCGCGCCTTCGCCCTGCACGACCGGCCGGCCGACTGGCGCCGGGTGCGCGCGACGGGCATGCGCCAGCCTTTCGACTGGCGCGCGGCCGCCGCCCAGTACATCGACGTCTACCAGCGCGCACTCGGCCACTGAGCACCGGGCGCGCGCCTTTCGTTTTCCTGAAACCCACGACCTTCAGGCTTTCGCCATGACCATCTCCCAGTTCGAATACGACCACCCGGACCGCGACGTCGCCGCCTTCAAGCGGGCCGTGGCCAACAAGCTCATCTACGCCGTCGGCAAGGACCCGGTGGCTGCCAGCCAGGACGACTGGCTCAACGCCACCGCGCTCGCGGTGCGCGACCAGCTCGTGGAGCGCTGGATGGCCACCACGCGGGCCAACTATGCGCAGGACACCAAGCGCGTGTACTACCTGTCGATGGAGTTCCTCATCGGCCGCACCTTCACCAACGCGCTGCTGGCGGTGGACCTGTACGACACGGTGAAGGCCGCGCTGGCCGACTTCGACATCGACATGAGCGCGCTGGCCGAGCGCGAACCCGACGCGGCGCTGGGCAACGGCGGCCTCGGGCGGCTGGCGGCCTGCTTCCTCGATTCGATGGCCACGCTGGGCGTGCCCGGCATGGGCTACGGCATCCGCTACGAGTACGGCATGTTCCGCCAGCGCATCATCGACGGCCAGCAGGTGGAGACGCCCGACTACTGGCTCACGCGCGGCAATCCCTGGGAATTCCAGCGGCCCGAGGTGCGCTACCGCGTGCGCTTCGGAGGCCACGTCGAGGGCCGGCAGGCCTACGGCTCGGCCAAGTGGGTCGACACGCACGACGTGCTGGCCATCGCCTACGACACCATCATCCCGGGCTACGGCACGCAGGCCACCAACACGCTGCGACTGTGGTCGGCCCGGGCCACCGAGGAGATCGACCTCAGCGCCTTCAACAAGGGCAACTACATGGCGGCGGTGGAGAGCAAGAACCACTCCGAGAACGTGTCGCGCGTGCTCTACCCCGACGACTCCACGCTCTCGGGCAAGGAACTGCGGCTGCACCAGGAGTACTTCTTCTGCAGCGCCAGCGTGCAGGACCTGGTGCGCCGCTACCTGCGCAACCACACCGGCTTCAGCCAGCTGCACGAGAAGGTCAGCATCCACCTGAACGACACGCACCCGGTGCTGGCGGTGCCGGAACTGATGCGCCTGCTGCTCGACGAGCACGGCCTGCCCTGGGACGAGGCCTGGGCGCAGACGCAGAAGGTCTTCAGCTACACCAACCACACGCTGATGCACGAAGCGCTGGAGACCTGGCCGGTGGAGATGCTCGGCCGCGTGCTGCCGCGGCACCTGCAGATCATCTTCGACATCAACTCGCGCTTCCTGGCCGAGGTGACGTCCAAGGTGGGCCACGACAACGAACTGATGCGGCGGCTGTCGCTGGTCGACGAGTCGGGCGAGCGGCGCGTGCGCATGGCCTACGTGGCCGTGCTCGCGAGCCACTCGGTCAACGGCGTGTCGGCCCTGCACTCGGAGCTGATGAAGCAGTCCATCTTCGCGGACTTCGCCAAGCTCTTCCCCGAGCGCTTCAACAACAAGACCAACGGCGTGACGCCGCGCCGCTGGCTGGCACAGGCCAACCCACCGCTGGCGGCGCTGCTGGACAAACGCATCGGCCGCGGCTGGCGGCGCGACCTCTCGCAGCTCGAAGCCCTGCGCCCGATGGCCGACCAGGCGAACTTCGTGCGCGCCTTCCGCCATGCCAAGCGCGAGAACAAGCTGCGCCTGGCCAACTGGGTCGAGCAGCACATGGACGGCCTGCTGCTGGACACCGACGCGATGTTCGACGTGCAGGTCAAGCGCATCCACGAGTACAAGCGGCAGCTGCTGAACGTACTGCACGTCATCGCGCGCTACCAGCGCATCCTGGACGACCCGAACGGCAACCACGTGCCGCGCGTGGTGGTGTTCGCAGGCAAGGCCGCCTCGGCCTACGCGATGGCCAAGCAGGTGATCCGGCTGATCAACGACGTGGGCGCGGTCATCAACGCCGACGAGCGCGTGGGCAAGCTGCTGAAGGTGGTCTTCCTGCCCAACTACTCGGTGAGCCTGGCCGAGGTGATCATGCCGGCGGCCGACCTGAGCGAGCAGATCTCCACCGCCGGCACCGAGGCCTCGGGCACCGGGAACATGAAGTTCGCGCTCAACGGCGCGCTGACCATCGGCACGCTGGACGGCGCCAACGTCGAGATGCGCGAGAACGTGGGCGAGGACAACATCTTCATCTTCGGCAACACCACTCCGCAGGTGGCCGACATCCGCGCCAGCGGCTACCAGCCGCGTGATTACTACGAGGGCAATCCGGAGCTCAAGCGCGTGCTCGACGCGATCCAGTCCGGCGTCTTCTCACCCGGCGAGCCCAACCGCTACCAGGGCATCTTCGACGCGCTGGTGAACTGGGGCGACCACTACCTGCTGCTCGCGGACTACGCGAGCTACGTCGAGATGCAGGGCCAGGTCGACGCGCTCTACCGCGACCCCGACGCCTGGACCCGCAAGGCGATCCTCAACGTCGCCGGCATGGGCGCCTTCTCGTCCGACCGCACCATCGCCGAATACGCGCACGAGATCTGGCGGACGAAGCCGGTGGTGCTGGGCTGAGATTCGGACGGCCTGAATACGGGCATCCGTACGCGAAGGGCACGAAGGTTTCGCGAAGGACGCAAAAGGGGAAGACAAAAATTTGAGCGGCTGGCGGGCGCGTTCCGCGCCGCCCTGCCGCTCCTCTTTTGATAGCTGCTTGTGCACGAGGGGCGGGCGTTTCAGCCATTTTTCACTTGAATTTTTCGCGTCCTTCGCGAAACCTTCGCGCCCTTCGCGTACGGGTGTCCGAATTCAAGCGGTCAGCGCGGTGCCTCAGGCGCCTCCGTCACGAAGCCGATCCGGCTCAGCCCCGCCTGGTTGGCGATGCCCATGAGTTCGACCACCTTGCCGTAGGGCACGGTGTGGTCCGCGCGCAGCTGGACCTCGGTGTCGCGGCTGCGCTCGGCGGCGGCCTTGAGCCGGGCCGCGAGGTCCTCGTTGCTGGCGATGCGCTGCTCGTCCAGGAACACCTGGCCGCCCGCGTCGACCGAGAGCGTGACGAAGCGCGGCGTGTCGCTGGGCTGGCCGGCGTCGGTGCGCGGCAGGTCGAGCTTGATGCTGCTGGCCATGAGCGGCGCCGTGATGATGAAGATCACCAGCAGCACCAGCATCACGTCCACCAGCGGCGTGACGTTGATGTCCGACAGCGGGCGCTGACCGCCGCCGCCCATCGCGCGCCCGCCGGCGCCGCTGGCACTGCCGAGGGAGCTGCGGCCGAACGCCATCGCGTGGGTCGCCTCAGGCCGTGGTGACCGGCATCGGCCGTGCGGGCGGCACGGCAGGCGCCTCGGGTGCGAAGGTGGCGAGCAGGTCGTGCGCGAAGCCTTCCAGTTCGGCCTCGATGCGGCCGACGACGCGGCCGAACACGTTGTAGGCCAGCACGGCCGGAATGGCCACCGCGAGCCCGAAGGCCGTCATCACCAGCGCCTCGCCGACCGGGCCGGCCACCTTGTCGATGGTGAAACCGCCGGTCTGCGCCGCGATGGTGGCCAGCGCGCGGTGGATGCCCCACACCGTGCCCAGCAGGCCGACGAAGGGGGCCGTGGCGCCCACCGTGGCGAGCAGGATCTGGCCTGCCTGCAGGCGACGCAACGCACCGTGCAGCGCATCGCGCAGCGCGCGGGTCAGGCGCTGGGCCAGGCTGCCTTGCGCGGCCAGGTCGCCGCGGCCGGCCTGCGCGTCCAGCGCGACCTGCTGCAACGCGAGCACCGCGGGCCGGACCAGGGCCGCACGGTCGAAACCCTGCAGGCGCTGCGACGCCTCGTCCACGCCCGGCGACTGCCAGAAGGCCGCGACGCTGCGCAGCACGTCGCGCGTGCCGCCGCGCAGCAGCCAGGCCTTCCAGAGGATCACGACCCAGCTCGCGACCGACATCGCCAGCAGCAGCGCCGCCACGGCGCGGCTGACGGCGTCGCCCTGGGTCAGGAGTTCGAGGGCGGACATGGCGGGCGCGACGAGGTGCTCAGCGCAGGCCCAGCACGTCGAACATGTCGAACAGGCCGGTCTTCTTCGTCGCGAGGTAGCGCGCGGCGCGCAGGCTGCCCTGTGCATAGCCGGCGCGGTTGGACGACTTGTGCGAAATCTCGATGCGCTCGCCGATGCCGGCGAACAGCACGGTGTGGTCGCCCACGATGTCCCCGCCGCGAATGGTGGCGAAGCCGATGGTGGACGGGTCGCGCTCGCCCGTCACGCCTTCACGGGCGTAGACGGCGCAATCCTTGAGGTCCCGGCCCAGCGCGTCGGCAATGACCTCGCCCATCTTGAGCGCGGTGCCCGAAGGCGCATCGACCTTGTGGCGGTGGTGCGCCTCGATGACCTCGATGTCGTAGCCGGTCGACAGGGCCTTGGCCGCCATCTCGAGCAGCTTGAAGGTGACGTTGACGCCCACGCTCATGTTGGGCGCCATGACGATGGCGATGTCCTTGGCGAAGGCGGCCACCTCGGCCTTCTGCGCATCGGAAAAGCCGGTGGTGCCGATCACGGCCTGCACGCCGAGTTCGCGGCACACGGCGAGGTGCGCCAGCGTGCCTTCGGGGCGCGTGAAGTCGATCAGCACCTGCGCATCGGCGAGGCCGGCGCGCAGGTCGTCGGTGATCAGGACGCCCGCCGGCTGGCCGAGGAAGGCGGCCGCGTCGCTGCCCAGTGCCGGACTGCCGGGGATGTCGAGCGCACCGGCCAGTTGCAGGTCGTCGGCCTGGCGCACGGCTTCGACGAGCATGCGGCCCATGCGGCCGGACGCGCCGGCGATCGCGACGCGGCGCGGGGAAGAAGACGATGAGGGGGTCGGGGAGGTCACGCGCGGCAGGCCTGGGGGCGTCGGATCGGGAGGGGGAGGACGCCACCCGCAGCGGCCGGTGGCGCCCCCGGGACGCGAGGGACGCCGCTCAGCGCGGCGACTCGAGCGGCGGGTAGGTCGGCGGCAGCGGCGTCAGCGAGCGCGCCGAGGCCTCGGTCGATTTCGCGTCGGCCGGCGCATCGAACTTCTTGAGCTGGTCTTCGGTGGCCTCGAGCACGGGCACCTTGCCGGACTTCTTGCGGGTGTCGATGGTGGAGACGAACTCCTGCTCGCTGGGCATGGGGTCGCCCTCGAAGCTGGCCAGCGTGTCGCCGTTGAACATCAACGTCAGACGGCGCTGCTGGGGATCGACGCCCTGGCGCTTGATGGTGAAGACGTAGTCCCAGCGGTTGGAATGGAACACGTCGGTCAGCAGCGAGGTGCCGAGGATGTCACGCACCTGCTGGCGCGTCATGCCGGGCTTGAGGGCCTCGACCTGCTCCTTGGTGACCACGTTGCCCTGCACGACCTCCACCTTGTAGGGGGTGACGGCGTACAGCGCGTTGCGCATGCGATCGCTGGTGCTGCTGCACCCGGCCACGCCGATGCCTGCGAGCAGGGCGGCAGCCAGCAGCAGCGGCTGGCGTTGGGTTGAACCAAGCATGGGAAAAAGGCGTAGCGATATGATCCGAAGATTGTAGCGGCAGGCCCTTGCCGGGCCTTCGCCGCGGTCCTGCTGCCGAGATGACCATGGGCAACATCGACAACCTCAAGAGCACCGGCCTGAAGGCCACCCTTCCCCGCCTCAAGATCCTGGAAATCTTCCAGGCCGGCGGGTTGCGGCACATGACGGCCGAAGACGTGTTCCGGGTGCTGCTCAACGAACATTCCGACATCGGCCTGGCCACCGTGTACCGCGTGCTGACGCAGTTCGAACAGGCCGGCATCCTCTCGCGCAGCCACTTCGAGAGCGGCAAGGCCGTGTACGAGCTCAACGAGGGCACGCACCACGACCACCTGGTGTGCACGTCCTGCGGCAAGGTCGAGGAGTTCTACGACGCCGAGATCGAGCGCCGCCAGCAACTGATCGCCAAGGACAAGGGCTGGCATCTGCAGGACCACGCCATGTCGCTGTACGGCGTGTGCGCCGACTGCCAGGCCAAGCAGCACTGAGTGGCGGCGGAGGCGACGCTCAGTCGCCCTGCTCCATGGCCTTGTGGTGCCGCGCGACGAAGTCGGCGTAGGTGTCGATGCCCCGCAGCTGCAGGATCGAATTGCGCACGGCCGCTTCCACCAGCACGGCGATGTTGCGGCCGGCCACCACCTGGATGACGGCCTTGCGCACCGGCACGCCCAGCACGTCCTGCGTCAGCGGCTCGGCCGGCAGGCGCTCGTAGTCGCGCTCGAAGGAGTCGCGGCGCACCAGGTGAACGATGAGGTTCAGGCGCATCTTCCGGCGCACGGCCGTCTCGCCGAAGATGGCCTTGATGTCCAGCAGGCCGATGCCGCGCACTTCCAGCAGGTTCTGCAGCAGGTCCGGGCAGCGGCCCACGATGGTCGCCTGGTTGATGCGGTACAGGTCCACCGCGTCGTCGGCCACCAGGCCGTTGCCGCGCGAGATCAGCTCCAGCCCCAGCTCGCTCTTGCCCAGGCCGGACTCGCCCGTGATCATCACGCCCATGCCCAGGATGTCCATGAACACGCCGTGCATCGACGTGCGCTCGGCGAAGTGCTTGGACAGGTAGGCACGCAGCACGTCGATCACGAAGGCCGAGGACTCGCGCGTGGCGAACAGCGGCAGCTGGGCCCGTTCGCAGATCGACAGCAGTTCGTCCGGCGCGGCTTGGCCGTCGGCCAGCACCAGCATGGGCGGCTCCAGGGTCACGATGCGGGCGATGCGGCGAGCGCAATCCTCGGCCGTGCCGCGTGTGAGGTACGCGATCTCGCGCGCGCCCATGATCTGCACGCGGTACGGGTGGATGTAATTCAGGTAGCCGACCAGGTCGGCCGCGGACTGGGCGCGGCTGATGACGTCGGGGTCGAACTGGCGCTCCGAGGCGCCCAGGCCCGCAAGCCATTCCCAGCGCAAGGCGCCGCGGAATTCCTCGAACATCGCGTCCGCGCTGATGACCGTCGGTTTCATGGGTGCATTGTGACGGCGCCGACCGGCGCCCCGCGCGGCCGGGCGCGAGGGAGCGTCAGGCGACCTGCGTGGAACGCCAGCCGGCGATCAGCGCGTGCAGTTCCGTGGCGTCGCTGCTGGTCTTGATCTTTTCCCGCAGGGCCGCGTCGCTGAGCATCTCGGCGATCTCGGAGAGGATTTCCAGGTGCTTCTGCGTGGCCGCCTCGGGCACCAGCAGGAAGATGAGCAGCATGACCGGCTGCTCGTCCGGGGCGTCGAAGCCGATCGGGTTGGCCAGCTGGAAGACGGCCGCCATCGGCGCCTTCAAGCCCTTGATCCGGCCGTGCGGGATGGCCACGCCATGCCCCAGCCCGGTGGAGCCGAGCCGCTCGCGGGCGAACAGGCTGTCGGTGATCAGGGCACGGCCCAGGCCATGGAGGTTCTCGAACAGCAGACCGGCCTCTTCGAAGGCCCGCTTCTTGCTGGTGGCGTCGACGCTCACGAGAACTTGAGCGGGCGGCAGGATGGACGCGAGACGGTTCATGGTGGGGTCGGGGCGCGATTATGCACCTCCCGCCTTGTCTGCACCAGAAATGTCAAAGCCGCCCGAAGACGGCTTGCAAGAGGATTTGCCCGGGGGTCCCGGCGGGCTCTACACAAAATTCTACAAAGAAAGTGCTCAGCGCCGGGAGCGGGTGGCCCTCACATCACGCGCTTGGGCGCGGCGTGGTGGTGGTCCTGCAGGCGGTCCTTGTGGCGCACCACCTGGCGGTCGAGCTTGTCGACCAGCTCGTCCACCGCGGCGTACAGATCAGCGTGGCTGCACTCGGCGAACATGTCATTGCCCTTGACGTGGATGTTGCACTCGGCGCGTTGCCGGCGTTCCTTCTCCTTCTGCTTTTCCACCGTGAGGATCACCCGCACATCGACCACCTGGTCGAAATGACGCGTGATCCGGTCGAGCTTGTTGGTGACATAGCTGCGAAGCGCGGGGGTGACGTCGAGGTGATGACCGCTGATCGTCAAGTTCATGAATGACCTCCTGGAAATTGACGGTTGGAAAACGGCACGCGCCGGATGGCGCTGGCCGGCGGGAGAAACAGGAACGTTGGGAGTGCTTTTGTTGTTGTTCGAGGAAGGACGGTCGATTCACTATGCCCGGGGCGTCATCGAATTGCAATCCCCGCAGTTGCCCAGGGTCAAAGCAGGCGGCGAATGCTTCCAGATCGATAGCAGCGACCGCTGGCGGCACCAGCGTTCGCACAGGCATGAGGCCCAATGACTGACCTCAGCGCCAGTTGGCGCGCAGCCGCGCCCGCAGGTCCATCACGGCGGCCGGCGGCGGCACGAAGACGGGTTGCGGCGGTGGCGGCGGCCAGGTCACACACTCGAAGGCAGGCAGGTCCGACTCGGGCAGGAAGCGCGTGCGCCCGGCGTACATGTGGCGATCGCCGCGTGCGCTCTGCTGCGTGACGTAGAAGCGCTGCGGCACCAGCAGGTGCAGGTGGTCCCGCGCGCGCGTCATCGCGACGTAGAGCAGGCGCCGCTCCTCTTCCAGCTCGTGCGTGCCCTGCGCCACGTCGGCCGGCAGGCAGCCGTCGACGACGTTGAGGACGTGCACCGCGTTCCACTCCTGGCCCTTGGCGGAGTGGATGGTCGAAAGGATGAGGTAGTCCTCGTCGAGCAGCGGCGGGCCGGGCCGGTCGCTCGTGGACTCGGGCGGGTCGAGCGTGAGCTCGGTGATGAATCGCTCGCGCGATGCATAGCCTGCGGCCAGCTGCGCGAGCTGTTCGATGTCACCGCGGCGCACCATCGCATCCTCGTGCAGGCGTTCCAGGTGCGGCAGGTACCACGCCGTGGCCGCCTCCATCTCGGCGGGCCACCCGGCCTGGCCGGCACGCAGCGCGCTCCAGGCTTCGGCGAAGCGCGCCCATTCCTCGCGTGCGGCGACGGGCGGCACGAAGGCCTGCAACGCGACCGACGGCTCGGCGGCCTCGTCCATCGCATCGAGCAGGCGAGCGGCCGTGGCAGGGCCGACGCCCGGGATCAGTTGCACCACACGAAAGCCGGCCAGCCGGCTGCGCGGGTTCTGCACGAAGCGCAGCAGCGCGAGCAGGTCCTTCACATGCGTGGCCTCGAGGAACTTGAGGCCGCCGTACTTGACGAAGGGGATGTTGCGCCGCGCGAGCTCCAGCTCGAGCGCGGCGCTGTGGCTGGAGGTGCGGAACAACACCGCCTGCTGCTTGAGCGCGAGGCCGTTCTCGCGCCGCGCCAGCACGCTGTCGGCCACCCAAACGGCCTGCTGCGCCTCGTCGGGCACCAGCACGATCTGCGGGAGGCCCGCCGAGGGCTTGTCGGTCCACAGCCGCTTCGCGTAGCGCTCGGCCGCATGCGCCATGACGGCGTTGGAGGCATCCAGGATGGGCTGCGTCGAACGGTAGTTGCGCTCCAGCGTGACCACGCGTGCGGGCTGCGAGAACTGCGACGGGAAGTCGAGGATGTTGCGCACCGTCGCGCCGCGGAACGAATAGATCGACTGCGCGTCGTCGCCCACCGCCGTGACGCCGGCGCCGTCGGGCTTCAGGCGCAGCAGGATCTCGGCCTGCAGGCGGTTGGTGTCCTGGTACTCGTCGACCAGCACGTGGTCGAAGCGCGCACCGACGTGGGCGGCAATCGACGGCTCGCCCATCATCTCGGACCAGGCCAGCAGCAGGTCGTCGTAATCGAGCACGTTCTGCTGCTGCTTGGCCTCGACGTACGCGCCGAAGAGGCGCGGCAGCTGCTCGGCCCAGTCGGCACACCAGGGGAAGGCCTGCGCCAGCACCGTCGCCAGCGGCAGCCGCGTGTTCACGGTGCGCGAGTAGATGGACAGGCAGGTGCCCTTCATCGGGAAGCGCTTCTCGGTGCGCGAATAGCCCAGGTCGTTGCGCACCAGGCCCATCAGGTCCTCGGCGTCGCCACGGTCGTGGATGGTGAAGTCGGGGTCCAGCCCGATCTGCGGCGCGTACTCGCGCAGCAGCCGCGCGCCGATGCCGTGGAAGGTGCCGGCCCAGGGCAGCGCGGGCGCGGCGTCGGCGCGCAGGCCCAGCACGCGCGCGGCCACCTGCCCGGCGCGGCGCGACATCTCCTGCGCCGCGCGGCGCGAGAAGGTCAAGAGCAGGATGCGTTGCGGATCGGCCCCCTGCGCGATGAGGTGCGCCACGCGATGGGCCAGCGTGCTGGTCTTGCCCGAGCCGGCGCCGGCGATGACGAGCAGCGGGCCGTTGTCGGCGGCCTGTGGGCCGACCCCGTGGTCGACCGCCGCGCGCTGCGCCTCGTTGAGCGTGCCCAGGGCCTGCGCCAGGCGCTCGGCGGGCGTGCCGGCAGCGGGCGCAAGAACGTCGGACGCGAGGGCGGACATGGGCACGAAATGTACTGGATATCCATCCAGATGATGCGAGGTCGGATGATGCTGCAGTGCCATAATCCGGCCCCGCTGCAACCACCGGAGTGTTCACTTGGAACCCGACCCGTCTTGGCAGCTTTCAACTCCGGCCTGAGCCCGGCCTGCGGTCGGCGCGGAGCTTGAAAGCGCCCCTTTCCCCGCCCCTTTTGCCCACCGCTCAGTCAACCGGGAGCACGCCATGCTCAACATCTTCACGCTCGCCAACGGCCGCCTCGTCCAGGAAGAGATCGAGGCCCTCGAGGAGCTGTCGAAGTTCCAGCCCATCTGGGTGGACCTCGAATCGCCCACGCTGGACGAGAAGCGCTGGGTCAAGCAGTACTACGGCCTCTCGATTCCCGAGGACGTGACCGACGACGACATCGAGGAGTCGGCCCGTTTCTACGAAGAGGACAACGGCGACCTGCATGTGCGCAGCGACTTCCTGATCGCCGACGCCGACGAGCCGCGCAACGTGCGCGTGGCCTTCATCCTCAACCAGCACAACGCCGAACTCAAGAGCCGCGGCGTGCTGTTCTCGATCCATGACGAGGACGTGCCGGTGTTCCGCCTGCTGCGCATGCGCGCCCGCCGCGCGCCGGGCCTGATCGAGGACGCGAAGGAAGTGCTGCTCAAGCTCTTCGACGCCGACGCCGAGTACTCGGCGGACACGCTCGAGGGCATCTACGACGAGCTCGAGCAGGCCGGCGCCAAGGTGCTGCAGGGCAACGTCAGCGACGAGATCGCCGGCGAGGTGCTGGGCCTGATCGCACGCCAGGAGGACTTGAACGGCCGCATCCGCCGCAACGTGATGGACACGCGCCGCGCGGTGAGCTTCATGATGCGCAGCCGCATGCTCAACGCCGAGCAGTTCGAGGAGGCGCGACAGATCCTGCGCGACATCGAATCGCTGGACAGCCACACGGCCTTCCTCTTCGACAAGATCAACTTCCTGATGGACGCCACGGTCGGCTTCATCAACATCAACCAGAACAAGATCATCAAGATCTTCTCGGTGGCCAGCGTCGCCCTGCTGCCGCCGACGCTGATCGCCAGCATCTACGGCATGAACTTCAAGTTCATGCCCGAGCTGGAGTGGAGCCTGGGCTATCCCTACGTGCTGGCGCTGATGGTGCTGAGCGCGGTGGGGCCGATGCTGTACTTCCGCAAGCGCGGATGGTTGAAGTAGCACAGCCGTTCGGGCTGAGCCTGTCGAAGCCCTGCCCCAATCGCTCCTGAATTGATAGCTGCCGGGGCCCGGCCCACGGGCGCTGCAGCCACTTTTCTCTTGGAGCGGCGCCTCAGTCCGCCTTGATCCCCGCCTTGGCCACGATCTCCTTCCAGATCTTCTGCTGGGCGGCGATGAAGGCGGCGAACTGCTCGGGCGTGTCGCCCACGCCCAGGGCCGAGTCGTGGGCGAAGCGCTCGGTCACGGCGCTGGTCTTCAGGGCCTTGGCGCTTTCCTCCTGGATGCGCTTGACGATGGCGCTGGGCGTGGTCGACGGCGCAAGGAGGCCGTACCACTGCGAGGTCTCGAAGCCCCTGTAGCCGCTCTCGGCAATGGTGGGCACGTCGGGCAGCACGGGCACGCGCTGCGCCGAGCCGACGGCCAGCGCGCGCAGCTTGCCGGCCTTGATGAAGGAGGACACGCTGGGCAACCCGTTCATCGCCACCTGCACGCGGCCGGCCAGCAGGTCGGTCATCTGCGGGCCGCTGCCGCGGTAGGGGATGTGCGTCATGAAGAAGCCGGCCGTGAGCTTGAGGTATTCCATGCTCAGGTGCCCCGCGCTGCCGTTGCCGGCCGACGAGTAGTTGAGCTTGCCGGGATTGGCCTTGGCGTAGGCGATGAATTCCTTGAAGGTCTTCGCCGGCACGTCCGGGTGCACCACGAGCACGTTGGGCACCTTGGCCAACAGCGTGACGGGCGCGAAGTCGCGGTTCACGTCGTAGGGCTGGTTGGGCAGCATGTAGGGGTTCACGGCCAGCGTGCCGACGTGGCCGAGGATCAGGTTGTAGCCGTCGCCCGGCGAACGCGCGACCTCCTGCATGGCGACGGTGCCGGCGCCGCCGGGCTTGTTCTCGACGAACACGCTCTGGCCGAGCTGCTTGCTCAGTTCGGCGGCCACGGCGCGGGCCACCACCTCGCTCGAGCCACCCGGCGCGAAGGGCACGACCAGGCGCACGGCCTTCTGCGGCCAGGGGGCGCCCTGGGCGAAGGCGGGTGCGGCGGCGCTCGCACCGAAGGCGGCCAGGGCGGCGAGCGCATCGCGCCGCGAAGGGGAATGGGTGATGGTCATGGGGGTCCTCGTCCGTCCGTCTGTTTGGGGGGTGGCGCGCATTGTGGAAGCGGGCGACGCCGGCGGCGCGCGTGCTTTCCCGGGGCCGGCGTGCATTCCCGCAGGGCCGACGGACCCATCCGCGAGCGCCGACAATCCACGCCCTATGACCAAACAGCGCGTGGTGGTGGGGCTGTCGGGCGGCGTCGATTCGGCCGTGACGGCGCACCTGCTCCAACAACAGGGCCACGAGGTCGTCGGCATCTTCATGAAGAATTGGGAGGATGACGACGACAGCGAGTACTGCTCGTCCAACATCGACTTCGTCGACGCCGCCAGCGTCGCGGACGTGCTCGGCATCGAGATCGAGCACGTCAACTTCGCGGCCGACTACAAGGACCGGGTCTTCGCCGAGTTCCTGCGAGAATACCAGGCCGGCCGCACGCCGAATCCCGACGTGCTGTGCAACGCCGAGATCAAGTTCAAGGCCTTCCTCGACCACGCGATGCGGCTGGGCGCCGAGAAGATCGCCACGGGCCACTACGCCCGGGTGCGTTTCAATCCCGCGACGGGGCTGCACGAACTCCTCAAGGGCCTGGACCCCTCCAAGGACCAGAGCTACTTCCTGCACCGGCTGAACCAGGCCCAGCTGTCGAAGGCGCTGTTCCCGGTGGGCGAGCTGCACAAGAGCGAGGTGCGCCGCATCGCCACCGAGATCGGGCTGCCCGTGGCGGCCAAGAAGGACTCGACCGGCATCTGCTTCATCGGCGAGCGGCCGTTCCGCGAGTTCCTCAACCGCTACATCCAGAAGGCGCCCGGGCCGATCAAGGACGAGCGTGGCCGTGTGCTGGGCGAGCACCACGGGCTGTCGTTCTACACGCTGGGCCAGCGCCAGGGGCTGGGCATCGGCGGCGTGAAGGACAAAGGCGCCCAGCGCGGCGGCGGCGAACATGCCCCCTGGTTCGTGGCCCGCAAGGACATGGAGAAGAACACGCTGTGGGTGGTGCAGGGCCACGACCATCCGTGGCTGCTGTCGAACGCGCTGTCGGCGCAGGACGCGAGCTGGGTCGCCGGCACGCCGCCCGCCGCCGGCCGCTACGGCACGAAGACCCGCTACCGCCAGGCCGACGCGCCGGGCACGCTGGCGGTCGAGGGCGATCACGCCTTCAGCCTGGACTTTCCGCAGCCGCAATGGGCCGTGACGCCGGGTCAGTCGGCCGTGCTGTACGACGGCGAGGTGTGCCTGGGCGGTGGCGTCATCGCGTCGGCGGCCCCGCTCGACGCCGCCAAGCACCCGGCTCGGACTTAGCGATTCCTCAAGACGAACCGGCCTCCGGCGCCCGAAGCATGGCCGCCGCCAGCTATCTTTTTTGTAGTAGACCGACCGACGCGTCGACGTGGAAGAGATCGAGCGGGTAGCGCTGCCCCGCCAGGTGGTCCTCCACGCACTGCAGCAGCAGCGGGCTGCGGTGGCGCGCGGTGCTGGCGCGTATCTCGTCCGGCGTCATCCACAGCGTGCGCACGATGCCTTCGTCGAGCGCGCGGCCCGGCTCCTGATCGCCCAGTTCGCCGGTGAAGGCGAAGCGCAGGTAGGTGATGTCGGTCTCGCCCGCATCGCCGGGCGTGGAGCGCTCGAAGCGCGCCATGTACACGCCGACCAGCGCCGTGGGCGTGAAATGGTGGGCCGTCTCTTCGAGCGCCTCGCGCGCGCAGCCCTCGGCCGGCGATTCGCCAGGGTCCAGGTGGCCCGCCGGCGTGTTGAGCTTGAGGCCGTGGTCCGTGTGTTCTTCCACCAGCAGGTAGCGGCCGCCCTGCTCGATAATGGCGGCGACGGTGACGTTGGGCCGCCAGCGCGGCACGGCGCTCATCGCACCACGTACCCGCTGAAGCGCCAGGTGCCGTCGGGGTCGAGGTGGAAGGTGATCAGCTCGCGCGCGCTGCCGCTCGTCCGGTTGGCGAAGCGGGTCTCGTACTCGATGCTGACATACTGGCCGGCGAGGTCGGGGTCCTCGTTGTTCACGGCCTGCCGGTTCACCGCCACCCAGGTGCGCAGTTGCGCAATGCCCAGCGGCGTGCGTGCCTGCGTGACCTGACGGATGAAATCGGCCCGCGTCACCCGCTTCTTCGCACCCGGCGCCGCGCCGTCCCACAGTTCGCCGGTGTTGCCGGTGTCGATCATCTGGATCACCTGCAGGCCGCCGCGGATCATGGCGGTGGCGTCGACGTCCTGTGCGCGGGCGGCGCCGGCGAGCAGGAACAGCAGGCCGGCGGCCCACCACATGCGTTTCCAGGTCGTTGCGAAGTTCATCGGGAGGTTCATTCGAGTTCCGCGGTCATGGCAGCCAGTTCGGCCGGGGTGGGTTTGGGCAGCACCAGGGTCACGGTGCTGCCCGCGTCGACGGCACTGTCGATCTCGACCGAGCCGCCGTGGCGCTGCACCACGGTGCGCACCAGCAGCAGGCCCAGCCCGACGCCGTGCACCTCCGGATGGGTGTCGCGGTGCAGCCGGTGGAAGGGCTGGAACAGTTGCGACTGTAGCTCCGGCGCGATGCCCGGCCCCTGGTCGCGCACGCGCACCGCCCAGTGCCGTGGCCGCTCGACCACAGCGCAGTGCACATCGCAGCCCGGGAGCGAGTATTTCAGCGCGTTGCTCAGCACGTTGCCCAGCGCGCGGGTGATCAGCGCGCGGTCGCCCACGCACAGCGCCTCTTCGGGTCCGGCGGCGATCAGCACACGCACCTTGCGCTTGCGCGCGACCGCCCAGGCGTCGTCGGCCGTCTGGTGCAGCAGCGCCACCAGGTCGAGCGGCTCGGGCCGGAAGGGCTGCGCCTCGGCGCGCGCCAGGCTCACGAAGCCGTCGGCCAGCTCGAGGCCGGTCTGTGCCTGGCGCTCGATGCGCGCGAACAGCTCGCGCTGCGTGAACTGCTCGGGCCGGGAACGCGCCAGCTCGAGGATGGTCAGGATCGAGGCGCTGGGCTCGCGGATGTCGTGGGAGATGAAACGCAGCGCTTCGTCGCGCTGGCTCTGGGCGTGGCGCATGCGCGTGATGTCCACCAGCGCGATGAGCCAGCCGGCGTGTGCATTGGCCGTGTCGAAGAAGGGCACGCAGCGCACCAGCAGCACGCGTCCCTGCGCATCCTCGCCCTCGTCGATGACGGGCTGCAGGCTCTGGCGCAGGGCGCTGGCCGGCATCATGGGCATCCGCTCGCCGCGGCGCGTCACGTCGGCCAGCAGTTCGTGCGCGTCGCGGCCGGCGAGGCTCTCGGCCTTCCAGTGCCGCAGCGCGGCGAGGTTGGCGATCATCACGCGCCCCTGCGTGTCGAGCACCATGGTGGCGTCGGGCAGGTGGTTGATGCCGTCGCGCACGAAACGATGCAGGTCGCGCATGCGCAGCGCGGCGGCCGAGGTCGCCGCCATCTGGCGGTCGAGGTAGTCGCCGCTCGCGTCGGGAGGCCGGGGCGCGGGAAAGCCCTCCAGCTCGGCGTTCAGCTGCTCCGAGCCCGTGCGCAGGAAGCGAAGCGCTGCCGTCAGGCGCAGGAGGCTCCACAACGGGTACACCGCCAGGAGGGCCATGAAGCCGACGGCCGGCGCGAACTGCACCCCCACCCAGGGCCGCAGCACATGCAGGCCCAGCCGCAGCCCGAGCATGGCGAGGATCAGCAGCAGCACGCCCGCGGGCCGCAGCCACAGCAGCCCGAGCAAGGCCACCGCGAGCGGCAGCACATTGAAGGCCACATCCTGCCAGGGCGAGGCCACCACCACCCTGCGTTCGGCGATGAAGCCCTGCAGCACGTTGGCGAAGATCCGGATGCCGGCCATCAGCCCCGTGGCGCTGGGCGCCGCGGTGGCGTACGCATCGCCCATGCCGAGCGCCGTGGTGCCCAGCAGCACGTAGCGATCGCGGAACAGGTCGGGCGGCACCTTGCCGCGCAGCACGTCGATGTACGACACGCTGGCCATGGGCCGGTCGCCGATCGCGAACACGACCAGCTCGTGATCGCTGCGCAACCAGGGCCCCTGCGGGCCCGGTGGCGGCGGCAGCGTCGGGTGGGCCGGCAAGCTGCCGCCGCGGCCCCAGGCCTCGCCCGCCTCGTACAGCGCCTTGACGAAGTGCGGCCAGGGACGGCCATCGAAGCCCTCCGTCTGGTAGATGCTGCGCGCCACGCCGTCCTGGTCGAGCGAGATGTGGGCATGGCCGATGCCTGCGGCCGCCGCGGCCAGCACGGGCACCGGCACGAGCTCCTTCTGCGGCTGGCCGCCAGCCGACTGGAGCGCCATCGGCAGCACCACGCAGCCGCTGTCGCGCATCGCCTCGGCCAGCACCAGATCGTCCTCGCGGTCGGTGGCATCCTGCTCGGTCAGCAGCAGGTCCAGGCCGATGCAGCGCGGCGACTGCGCGGCGATGCGGCGCAGCACCTCGGCGTGCAACGCGCGGCGCCACGGCCAGCGCCCGACGGCCTCGAGCGAGGCGTCGTCGATGGTGACGAGCACGACGTCGTCCGTGCCTGGCTGGCCCATTGCCGCGCGGGCGTTGTCCTGCAGCATGCGGTCCACGCGCGGGAAGGGCTGCAGCAGCGTGAGCACGGTGGTGGCGCACAGCAAGGTGCTGGACAGCAGCAGCCAGGGACCACGCTGGTGCCACACACGACGCCCGATGCGCTGCAGGCGCCCGGCCCACGTGCGCGGCGCGCCCGGCGCGGCGCCCCCGGCGTCCGTGGGCGCCAGCGCGGAACGTCTCGGATCGGGCGGATGCTGCACCGCTTCAGGGACGCAGCACGGGCTCGCCGTCGCTGCTGGTCACGCGGCCGCCGCTGCCACTCTGGAGCATGCCGCCGACCTGCACGCGGCGCGCCGGCGCCCAGGGGCCCACCAGGCCGCCGGCGTCGAGGGCCTGCAGGCGCACGTAGTACAGGCCGCGCGGCAGCCCGCTGAGCGTCCATTGCGCTTGCTTCAGGTCGGCCTCCAGGACGATGCGTTGGAAGGTCGGCTCGCTGGCGACCTGGCCCCGGAAGGTCTGGCCGGGCGCCGCTGCCCAGTGCAGGGTGGGATTCTCGCCCGCGTCGACGACCTCGACCTGATCGATCCGCGGCGCCGCGACGACGGAGAAGCGCTGCGCGGGCGCGAAGGGGCCGTGGTCGCCGGCCGCCGTGCCGTCGTCGCGCACCGACGCCACGCGCCAGTGGTACTCGCCCGGCGCGAGCGCCCCCAGGCCCACGCGACAACGCGCCAGGCGCGGCTCGTCGATCTCCGGCGCGGTGAAGTCGGCTCGGCTGGCCACCTGCACATGCACCCACGCCACGCCCGCGACTTCGGAACAGACCAGCTGCGCGCCCTCGGCCGTGACCCGGCCGCCGGGCGGCGGGTATTGATAGAGCGGCGGCACCGGGCGTGCATGCACGCGGATCCGGCGCTGCGCCTCGGCTCCGGCCAGCCCGTCGGCATCGAGCGCCCGCACGCCCACGGTGTAGATGCCATCTTCGAGCGTGGGCAGGTCCAGTCGTCCACCATGCGCCACGCCGTTGCGCAGCACCTCCTGGAATGCCGGATCGCGCGCGATGCGGACCTCGTGATCGCCGGCGAGCGCGCCGAGGTCGAGCCGCATGATGCTGGCGTCCTCGTAGGTCTCGGCCAGGGCACCGAGCTCGGGGGCGGCCGGCAGGACACGCCGGCTGCCGAGCTGGCCCCCCGCTCGCACCACAACGCCCTGGCCCGGTCCCAGCCGGGCGGTGCGAGCCTTGGCGCGTCGTGAGGGCGCTTGGGCACGCAACGCAACCTCCCCCTCGCTCACCGCGGTGCCCACGCGGCCGTCTTCCGCCACGGAAACATCGAAGCGCGTGCCACGCACGCTGGCGACCGCACCCGGGGCATGGATCTCGAAGACGCGGCCCGCGGGCTGCTTGGACACCTCGGATTCGACCTTGCCCTTCTTCACGTCGACGACGGACTCGAAGCTGGCGGCGTTGTTGCGCCGGCGCAGGCGTTTGAGCTCGACGTCGGATCCCGCCAGCACGCGCACGATCGACCCGTCGGCCAGGCGCAGCCGCAGGTACCCGTCCTCCGGCACCTGGATGCGCGTGCCCTCCGTCAGGCTGGCGCCGGGAATGACCGGCGCGGGCGCCGCGTCGGGCCGCTGCGCGCCGCCCGCCTGGCTGACCACGCCCTGGCCGCGCACGAACTCCACACGGGCGCCCAGCGCCGACGGCTTGAGCAGGCGCGCCGGGATGCGCACCGTGCTGCCCGGGGCGAGTGCGTCCGGGTCGTCGATGCCGTTGAGGCGCTGCAACTGGCGCCACTGGCGCGGCTCGCGCAGGTAGCGCGCGCCGATGGTGGCGAGGGTCTCGCCAGGGCTCACCTGGTGCGTCGTGTAGCCGCCCTGGCCGGCGGCCGGGGCCGAGGGCGCGCGGGCCTGCGCGCATGCCGGGCCGGCCGCCGCCGCGAGCAGCAGGCCACCGGCCACCACGCGCCGCAGCAGCCCGCGCAGGCGCGCGCCGCTCATAGCGAGGCGCTGAGGGCGTCCGGCCGGGTGCTCAGTGCGTCGCCGTCGATGGCTTCGAGGCGGTAGCCCAGGCCGTAGATAGCGGACAGCAGGAAGCCGTTGTTCGGCCGCAGGTCCAGCTTGGTGCGAAGCCGCGAGATGTGGGTGTCGAGCGAGCGCGAGGGCGCTTCCGGGCCGTGGCCCCACACCGCTTCGCGCAGGTGGTCGCGCGAAAGCAGGCGCCCCATGTTCTGGAACAGGAACAGTGCGAGTTCGTACTCGCGGTGCTTCAACTCCAGCGGCTCGCCGTTGACATGCAGCGTGCGCGAGTGCGGGAAGAAGTGGTAGGGCCCGAATACCACCTCGGTCTCGTGCTGGGCCGGATAGGCGCGCCGCAGCAGCGCCTGCGTGCGGGCGGAGAGCTCGCCCACGCGGATGGGCTTGGGCATGAAGTCGTCGGCGCCCACGCCCAGGCCTTCGACCATGTCGGCCTCCTCGCGACGGTTCGTCACGAAGAGGATCGGGATGCGGTTGAGCAGTTCCTGCCGGATCGACCGGACCACCGCCGGGCCCGCCACGTCGGGCAGGCTCCAGTCGAGGATGAGGAGGTCGAAGGTCTCCTGGCGAAGGGCCCGCAGCAGGGCCTTGCCTTCGACATAACCGTGGCACTCGTGTCCAAGGCCTTCCATCGTGTGCCGGATCAGTTCGAGCTGACTCGGCTCATCGTCGAGCGCGGCGATGCGCATACCGTTATCTCCCTGACTTTGTGAACTCGGAACGCGAGGTTCTGGCAACCAATGCAAACCTCGGCCCACCTTTGTAACTGGCAACCTCCTGATGCAAGCGCGTGGCAAGTGGCGATATTCAAAAAAAGCGTTGAATATTCACGAATGACGTTGTAGCCCCAGATCGATTCGGCGGGCTGAAACATTTTGTGAGATTAGGAGCCTGCCCACATGGAATCTGCACCATCATCGATGGCGCGTCGATTCGAACATGCGTGCTTAGTCGAACCATTCAAATTCAACCGGTCGCAAATACTCATTTGCTCGAGAGAGCGGCAATCCTCTGAAAAAGACCGATGGGAGCGCAATTAGACGAAACAGGTCGCGACCCGACAGCCGAGCAAGAGCCTTTCAAGCGCGGTCCCGACGGTAGCTTTTAAGACAATTCGGCTTTTCCAATAAATGGTCCTGCCATCCTTTGACTGACGCTTTGCATGAGCTTTTTCCAGACAGTCCTCAAGCGCCCGATCAAACCGCAAAGATGATCGTGCCGCCTGGCGCCGCTGCCTGAATTGAAGGTGCCGCGAAACAATCAACACGGCCAACGGGCGAGCCTGGTTGCACCCCTTGCCACCACGTCGGCCGATACACCACGGACGACGCCCCGTTTCACATTCGCGCGCCCGAAGGCGCGACCTACCGCCACCGGGCGGGCGCCGATGCGCCCGCCGTGGCCTTCGTCATGGCA
This sequence comes from Xenophilus aerolatus, assembly GCA_030418545.1. GTDB lineage: Bacteria > Pseudomonadota > Gammaproteobacteria > Burkholderiales > Burkholderiaceae_C > Xenophilus. The sequence goes on from QAIB01000018.1 coordinate 28,457, forward strand.
CATTTGCTATGAAATAGATAGCTGACTGCGCCCGTCCCACGGGCGCCACAGCCCGATTTCGATCGAGAAAACAGGCGACAGGGAGCCCCTGTCATCTTCATGTAAGCTCGCGCCGAGTTCGCGACAGCCCGTCGCCTCGAGGAGACTTCCATGCAGACAGACAACCCTGCCGCGACGACGGCGGGTGAATCCCGTGTTGCCGTCCCCCCGCAACGCATCGGCGTGCCGCGCGAGATCTTCGCCGGCGAGAAGCGCGTCGCGACGGTGCCCGACGTGGTCGAGAAACTCATCAAGCTGGGCTTTCGCGTCGCCGTGGAAACGGGCGCCGGCGAGGCGGCGAACTTCAGCGACGAGGCGTACCGCGCCGCCGGCGCCGAGATCGTGCCCGACGCCGCCACGCTCTGGGCCACCGCCGACATCGTCTTCAAGGTCCGCCCGCCCACCATCAATGAAGTGGCGCTGATGCGCGAGGGCGGCACGCTCGTCGACTTCATCTGGCCGGCACAGAACCCCGAGCTGATGCAGCAGCTGGCGTCGCGCCACGCCACGGTGCTGGCCATCGACTGCCTGCCGCGCACGCTGAGCCGGGCGCAGAAGATGGACGCGCTGACCTCCACCGCCGGCGTGTCGGGCTACCGCGCGGTGATCGAGGCGGCCAACGCCTTCGGCCGCTTCTTCAACGGCCAGATCACGGCCGCGGGCAAGGTGCCGCCTGCGAAGGTGTTCATCGCCGGCGCCGGTGTGGCTGGCCTCGCAGCCATCGGCACCGCGGCCAACCTGGGCGCCATCGTGCGCGCCAACGACACCCGCGCCGAGGTGGCCGACCAGGTCAAGTCGCTGGGCGGCGAGTTCGTCAAGGTCGACTACGACGAGGAAGGTTCCGGCGGCGGCAGCTACGCCAAGGTGATGAGCGAAGGCTTCCAGGCCGCGCAGCGCAAGATGTACGCGGAGCAGGCGAAGGACGCCGACATCATCATCACGACGGCGCTGATCCCCGGCAAACCGGCGCCCAAGCTCATCACGGCCGAGATGGTGCAGTCGATGAAGCCCGGCAGCGTGATCGTCGACATGGCGGCCGAGCAGGGCGGCAACTGCGAGCTGACGGTCCCCGGCGAGGCCGTGGTGCGCCACGGCGTGACCATCGTCGGCTACACCGACCTGGCCTCGCGCCTGGCCAAACAGTCGTCGACGCTCTACGCCACCAACCTGCTGCGCCTGACCGAGGAGCTGTGCAAGGCCAAGGACGGCGTCGCGGTCGTGAACATGGAGGACGACGCGATCCGCGGCCTCACCGTGGTCAAGGACGGCGCCATCACCTGGCCCGCCCCGCCGCTCAAGCAGGCACCCGCGCCGGCACCCAAGGCCGCCGCCGCGCCGGTCGAGAAGAAGAAGAGCGGCCACGGCCATGGCAGCGCCGGCCCGATGCCCGCGAAGACGCTTGCCATCCTCTTCGCCGTCGCGGCCGTGGCCTTCTGGTTCATCGGCGCCTTCGCGCCGGCCGCCTTCCTCGGCCACTTCACGGTCTTCGTGCTGGCCTGCTTCATCGGCTACATGGTGGTGTGGAACGTCACGCCCGCGCTGCACACGCCGCTGATGAGCGTGACCAACGCCATCTCCAGCATCATCGCCATCGGCGCGCTGGTGCAGATCGCGCCGCCGGCCCTGGGCGTCGACGGCCGGCCCGACGGGCTGATCCGGTGGCTGGCCTTCGCCGCGCTGGTGCTCACGGCCGTGAACATGTTCGGTGGCTTCGCGGTCACCCGCCGCATGCTGGCGATGTTCCGCAAGTAACGACAACAAGAAGAAGAACGAGGAGCACACGCACATGTCCCCAAGTCTTGCCACGGTCGCCTACCTGGGCGCCGCGATCCTGTTCATCCTGAGCCTGGGCGGGCTCTCCAACCCCGAGACCTCGCGCCGCGGCAACCTCTTCGGCATGGTCGGCATGGCGCTGGCCGTGCTGGCCACGGTCTTCGGCCCGCGCGTGGGCGCAGGCGGCATCGCCTGGATCGTCATCGCGCTGGTCATCGGCGGCGGCATCGGCCTGTACGCGGCCAGGGTCGTGAAGATGACGCAGATGCCCGAGCTGGTCGCGCTGATGCACAGCCTGGTGGGCCTCGCCGCCTGCCTGGTGGGCTTTGCGAGCTACGTCGACACCTCGATCCGGCTCGAGGGGGCAGAGAAGATCATCCACGAGGTCGAGATCTACGTCGGCATCCTGATCGGCGCCGTCACCTTCAGCGGCTCGCTCGTCGCCTTCGGCAAGCTCAACGGCAGGATCGGCGGCAAGCCGCTGCTGCTGCCCGGGCGCCACTGGCTGAACCTGGTCGCGCTGCTGGTCGTGGTCTGGCTCGGGCGCATGTTCCTCGGTGCGCACGACGTGCAGGCCGGCATGCTGCCGCTGATCGTGATGACCGTCATCGCCCTGCTCTTCGGCGTGCACATGGTGATGGCCATCGGCGGCGCCGACATGCCGGTGGTGGTGTCGATGCTCAACAGCTACTCGGGCTGGGCCGCCGCCGCCACGGGCTTCATGCTGAGCAACGACCTGCTGATCGTCACCGGCGCGCTGGTGGGCTCCTCGGGCGCCATCCTGAGCTACATCATGTGCCAGGCGATGAACCGCAACTTCATCAGCGTGATCGCCGGCGGCTTCGGTTCGGGCGCTCCCGCCAAGAAGAGCGGCGACGCCGCGGCCGCCGAGCCGCAGGGCGAAGTCACCCCTATCAGCGCCGCGGAAACCGCCGAGCTGCTGCGCGATGCCAAGAGCGTGATCATCGTGCCGGGCTACGGCATGGCCGTGGCGCAGGCACAGCACACCGTCAACGAGATCGTGCGCACCCTGCGCGACAAGGGTGTCGAGGTGCGCTTCGCGATCCACCCGGTGGCCGGACGCATGCCGGGCCACATGAACGTGCTGCTGGCCGAGGCCAAGGTGCCCTACGACATCGTGATGGAGATGGACGAGATCAACGACGACTTCCCCGACACCGACGTGGCGATGGTCATCGGCGCCAACGACATCGTGAACCCGGCCGCGCAGGACGACCCCGCCAGCCCCATCGCCGGCATGCCGGTGCTGGAGGTGTGGAAGGCCAAGACCTCGATCGTGATGAAGCGCTCCATGGCCTCGGGCTACGCCGGCGTGGACAACCCGCTGTTCTACAAGGAGAACAACCGGATGCTGTTCGGCGATGCCAAGAAGATGCTGGACGAGGTGCTCGGCGCCCTGACGGGCTGAACGCGGGCCCCACGCGCAAGCCCTTTGCTATGGTTCCTGTAGCTCAACGCGCCCATTCGACCGGCGCTGCAGCGCAATTTTTCCAGATGGAGACAGAGAAGATGACCGACCGCCCCTGGCTCAGCAGCTACCCGCCCGGCGTACCCGCCGACATCGATGCCGGCCAGTACGCGTCGCTGGTGGCGCTGATGGAGGAGAGCTTCAGGAAGTACGCCGACCGCACGGCCTACGCCTTCATGGGCAAGGACATCAGCTTCGGCGAGACCGATCGCCAGAGCCGCGCCTTCGCCGCCTACCTGCAGGGCCTGGGCCTCGCGAAGGGCGACCGCGTCGCGGTCATGATGCCCAACTGCCCGCAGTACCCGGTGGCCGTGGCGGCCATCCTGCGCGCCGGGCTGATCCTGGTGAACGTGAACCCGCTGTACACGGCGCGCGAACTGGAGCACCAGCTCAAGGACTCCGGCGCCAAGGCGATCGTCATCATGGAGAACTTCGCCACCACGCTGCAGCAGGCGATCGGGCACAACTCGGGACTGCAGGTCAAGCACGTGGTGCTGGCCGCGATGGGCGACCGGCTCGGCCTCATCAAGGGCGCGATCGTCAACTACGTGCTGCGCAACGTGAAGAAGATGGTGCCGGCCTATTCGCTGCCCGGCGCGGTGCGCTTCAACGACGCGCTGTCGCAGGGCGCGAACCGCGAACTGAAGGCGCCGGCCATCGGCCCCGACGACGTGGCCGTGCTGCAGTACACCGGCGGCACCACCGGCGTGAGCAAGGGTGCCGTGCTCCTGCACCGCAACGTGATCGCCAACGTGCTGCAGTCCGAGGCCTGGAACCAGCCCGTGATGGACCGCGTGCCGCAGGGCGAGCAGCCCACCAGCGTGTGCGCCCTGCCGCTGTATCACATCTTCGCGTTCACGGTGGGCATGATGCTGTGCATGCGCACCGGCGGGAAGCTCATCCTCATTCCCAACCCGCGCGACCTGGCCGCCACGCTCAAGGAACTGAGCAAGCACACCATCCACAGCTTCCCGGCCGTCAACACGCTGTTCAACGGCCTGGCGAACCACCCCGACTTCAACACCGTGGACTGGAGCCACCTGAAGATCTCGGTGGGCGGCGGCATGGCGGTGCAGGGCGCCGTGGCCAAGCTGTGGCTCGAGAAGACCGGCTGCCCGGTGTGCGAAGGTTACGGCCTGTCGGAAACCTCGCCCTCGGCGAGCTGCAACCCGACCACGAGCAAGGAATACACCGGCACCATCGGCGTGCCGCTGCCCAGCACGTACTTCAAGCTGCTCGACGACGACGGCCACGAGGTGCCGCTGGGCGAGCGTGGCGAGATCGCCATCAAGGGCCCGCAAGTCATGGCCGGCTACTGGCAGCGCCCCGACGAGACCGCCAAGGTCATGACCGCCGACGGCTGGTTCAAGACCGGCGATGTCGGCACCGTCGACGAGCGCGGCTTCTTCAAGATCGTCGACCGCAAGAAGGACATGGTGCTGGTCAGCGGCTTCAACGTCTACCCGAACGAGGTCGAGGACGTGGTGGCCACGCTCGACGGGGTGCTGGAGTGCGCGGTGGTCGGCGTGCCCGACGAGAAGACCGGCGAGGCCGTGAAGCTGGTCATCGTGAAGAAGAACCCCGAGCTGACCGAAGAGCAGGTCAAGGCCTTCTGCCGCGCCAACCTCACCGGCTACAAGCAGCCCAAGGTGATCGAGTTCCGCACCGAGATGCCCAAGACGCCCGTGGGCAAGATCCTGCGGCGCGAACTGCGCGACAAGAAGTAGCCTCGCAGTTGCGAGCCAAATCGGCCCGGAGCGCCCGCGCAGCTTGCGCGAGGCGCTCTTTTTTTCATAGCAGCGGCGATCCGTGGCACAGTCGCCCGGTTGTCCCGCCCACGAAAGAAGACACGAGATGAACGCTGCAGCAAGCTCCCCCGTGGCCGGTGCCGGCCGTTTCGGCAGCGGCCAGGCCGTGCGCCGGCTCGAAGACGACGCCCTGCTCGCGGGCACCGGCCGCTACACCGACGACGTGCGGCCCGAGGGGCAGGCGCAGCTCGCGTTCCAGCGCTCGCCCTATCCGCATGCGCGCATCGTCTCGGTCGACGCCGACGGCGCGCGCGGCATGCCGGGCGTGCTGGCGGTCTACACCGGGGCCGACCTGGCGGCGGCGGGCGTGAAGCCGATCCCCGGCGTGGCCGGCTTCAAGCGCGCCGACGGCAGCGACGGCGCGACGGCGCCGCGCCGCGTGCTGGCGCACGAGCGCGTGCGCTTCGTCGGCGAGCCCGTGGTGGCCGTGGTGGCGCAGACGCTGCAGCAGGCACGCGACGCAGCCGAGGCCGTGATGGTCGAGTATGAGGAGCTGCCGATGGTGGTGGCCATCGCCGATGCCATCGCGCCCGGCGCGCCGGTGCTGTGCGATGCCGCGCCCGACAACATCTCGGCCGAGATGCGCCACGGCAACGCCGAAGCGGCTGCGGCGGCCTTCGCGCAGGCGGCCCACGTGGTGAAGCTCGCCGTCACCAACCAGCGGGTGGCGGCGGTGACGATCGAGCCGCGCGCGGTGCTGGGCGAGTTCGACCCGGCGGCACGCGGCGGCCAGGGCCGCCTCACACTGCGCATGAGCACGCAGATGCCTTCCGGCGTGCGCAACACGCTGTGCGACGCGGTGCTGGGCATCCCGCGCGACGAGGTGCGCGTGGTGGTGGGCGACGTGGGCGGCGGCTTCGGCATGAAGACGGGCATCTACCCCGAGGACGCGGCCGTGGCCTTCGCGGCGCGTGCGCTGAAGCGGCCGGTGAAGTGGATCGCCGAGCGCAGCGAGGAATTCCTCGCCACCACGCATGGCCGCGACATCGAGGCGCAGGCCGAGCTCGCGCTGGCGGCCGATGGCAAGGTCCTCGCGCTGCGCATCCGCACGCACGCCAACGTGGGCGCCTACGCCACGGGCACCAGCGTCGCGATCCAGCTGCTGATCGGCCCCTGGGTGCAGACCAGCGTGTACGACATCCCGGTCATCGACTTCCATTTCAAGGCGGTGATGACCAACACCGCGCCCACCGGCGCCTACCGCGGCGCCGGCCGGCCCGAGGCCATCTACACGATGGAGCGGCTGATGGACGAGGCCGCGCGCCAGACCGGCATCGACCGCCTCGCGCTGCGCCGGCGCAACTTCATCCGCCCGGAGCAGATGCCCTACAAGAACCCGATGGGCCAGGTCTACGACACCGGCGCCTTCGAGAAGGTGATGGACCAGGGCCTGCAGCTGGCCGACTGGTCGGGCTTCGAGGCGCGGGCGAAGGCGTCGCAGGCGCGCGGCAAGTGGCGTGGCCTGGGCATCGCGACCTTTCTCGAATGGACCGGCGGCAACGTGTTCGAGGAACGCGTGACGGTGGACGTGAAGGCCGACGGCATCATCGAGGTCTTCTCCGCCGTCAACGCCATGGGCCAGGGCATCGCGACCACGCTGGCACAACTGGTGGTCGATGCCTTCGGCGTGCCGATCGAGCAGGTGCGCGTGGTGCTGGGCGACACCGACCGCGGTGACGGCTTCGGCAGTGCGGGCTCGCGTTCACTCTTCACCGGCGGCTCGGCCATGCGCATCGGCGCGCAGCGCACCATCGACAAGGGCAAGGAACTCGCCGCGCAGGAACTCGAGGCCGCCGCCGCCGACATCGACTACGCGCAGGGCCGCTTCACCGTGAAGGGCACCGACCTGGGCATCGACCTCTTCGCGCTGGCCGGCAAGCAGAGCGAGCAACGCATCTTCGTGGACTCCACCAGCACCGTGGACGGCCCGACCTGGCCCAACGGCTGCCACATCAGCGAGGTCGAGCTCGACCCGCTCACGGGCGATGTGGCCGTGGTGGCCTACGCCTCGGTCAACGATGTGGGCCGCGTGGTCAACCCGATGATCGTGCGCGGCCAGCTCGACGGCGGCGCGGTGCAGGGCATCGGCCAGGCGCTGCTCGAGCAGGTGGTGTACGACCGCGAGACCGGCCAGCCCGTCACCGGCAGCCTGATGGACTATGCGCTGCCCGTGGCCGGCACCGCGCCCGACTTCAAGACCGAGATGGACGAGTCCACGCCCTGCAAGAACAACCCGCTGGGCGTGAAGGGCGTGGGCGAGCTGGGCACCATCGGCGCCACGCCCTCGGTGGTCAACGCGGTGGCCGACGCGCTGGCCCGCAACGGCCGCGGCGCCGTCTCGCCCCAGCTGCAGATGCCGCTCACGCCCACGCGCGTGTGGCAGGCCTTGCAGGCCGCCTGAGCGGCTTCCGAGCTGAATGGGCCTGCAGCGCCCGTCCGGCGGGCGCTGGCAGCTATCGAATCGATAGCGACGCCGTGACCTAGGTGTCGCCCGCGCGTCAACGGCCCGGGTGAGCCCCGAGCCGCGCGCACGCCCTGGCCCGCCAGAATGCGCGAGGCGCTCCACGCGCAAGACCCGCCTCGTGCAAGCAGGCGGGCCGCCTGCCCTTTTCCCTGATCGAACGGAGACCCACCCATGGCCGACGCTGTCCGCGCCCACCCCTGGACCGACCACTACCCGCCCGGCATGCGCTGGGACTGCGAGCTGGCACTGAAGCCCGTCACGCGCTTCCTCGACGACGCGGTGGCACGCTGGCCCGAGCGCACGGCGATCGAGTTCATGGACCGCGCCATCAGCTACCGCGAGCTGGCCCAGCTGGCCGATCGCGCCGCCGCGGGCCTGCGCAAGCTGGGCGTGCAGCCGGGCGTGCACGTGGGCCTGTTCCTGCCCAACTCGCCGCACTACGTGATCGCGTTCTTCGGCGTGCTCAAGGCCGGCGGCGTGGTGGTCAACTACTCGCCGCTCGATGCCGAACGCGTGCTCGCGCACAAGATCGAGGACAGCCGCACCGACGTGCTGGTCACGCTCGACCTCGCCGCGCTCTATCCGCAGATGGCCCGCATGCTGGGCAGCACGCGACTGAAGACGCTGGTCGTCGGCGACCTGGCCGAGTTCAGCGGCGCACCCGGCCCGGTGCGCGCGCAGCTCGAGGCCGCGAAGATGGTCGCGCCCGTGGCCGACGACGCGCAGCACCTGCGCTTTGCGGCACTGCTCGACAACGACGGCGGCATGACGCCGCACGAGGTGAAGGACCTGCAGGACATCGTGGTGCTGCAGTACACCGGCGGCACCACCGGCCTGCCCAAGGGCGCGATGCTCACGCACCGCAACCTGGCGGCGGCCAGCGCGCAGTACTTCGAATCGACCCGCGGCGAACCCACGCCCATCCTGGCCGAGGGCAGCGAGCGATTCCTGGTCGTGCTGCCGCTCTTTCACATCTACGCGCTCAGCGCGGTGATGCTGCTGGGCCTGCGCCTGGGCGCCACGCTGGTGCTGCACACCAAGTTCGACGTCGAGGCAGTGCTCAAGGAGATCGCCGGCAGCCGCATCAGCGCCTTCTGCGGCGTGCCGACGATGTACACCGGCATGCTGATGCACCCCAGGGCGCGCGAGACCGACCTGAGCTCGCTGCGCTTCTGCGGTTCCGGCGGCGCACCGCTGCCGGTGGAGATCGAGCAGCGCTTCTTCGAGCTCTCGGGCTGCCACCTCAACGAGGGCTGGGGCATGACCGAGACCTCGCCCTCCGGCACCTTCACGCCGGCGCGTGAGCCCAAGCGCCGGGCCGGCTCGTGCGGCATGCCCTTGCCCAACGTCGACATCAAGCTGCTGGCCCTCGACGGCTCCGGCCGCGAGGTCGGCCCGGGCGAGCCCGGCGAGCTGTGCATCCAGGGCCCGAACGTCATGAAGGGCTACTGGAACAACCCCAAGGCCACGGCCGAGGCGTTCACCGAAGACGGCTTCTTCAAGAGTGGCGACGTGGCGAAGTTCGACGCCGACGGCTACCTCTACATCGTCGACCGCACCAAGGACATGCTGCTGTGCGGTGGCTTCAACGTCTACCCGCGCGTGCTCGAGGAGGCGATCTACGAACACCCGGCCGTGGCCGAGGTGTGCGTCATCGGCATCCCCGACGCCTACCGCGGCCAGTCGCCCAAGGCCTTCGTCGTGCTCAAGCCCGGCGCCGAGCCTTTCGGCATCGACGCGCTGCAGGCCTTCCTCAAGGGCAGGCTCGGCAAGCACGAGATGGTGCAGGAACTGGAGATCCGCGCCGAGCTGCCCAAGACGCCGGTGGGCAAGCTGTCGAAGAAGGACCTCGTCGAGCAGGAAGAGCAGAGGCGCGCCGCCGCGGCCTGACCGGGCCTGACCGGGCCTGACGCGGCGCCGCGCGGCACTGCTGCGGACAATGGGCGCATGCACGCCCCCGCCCTCCCTGCCGCACCCATCGCCCTCGTCGGCGCCCTGCACGAAGAACTCGCCGCCGTGCTCGAGGCCATGCCCGACGAGCAGCCGGTGCGCGTGGCGGGCCGCGAGTTCTGGCAGGGCCATCTCGAGGGCCGGCCGGTGGTGGCGGTGCTCTCGCGCATCGGCAAGGTGGCCGCGGCGACGACCGCTGCGGTCCTGCTGGAGCGCTTCGGCGTGCAGGCGGTGCTGTTCACCGGCGTGGCCGGCGGCCTGGCCCCTGGCGTGGCGGTCGGCGACGTGGTGGTGGCGACCGAGCTGCTGCAGCACGACATGGACGCGTCGCCGCTCTTCCCGCGTCACGAGGTGCCGTTGTACGGACGGGCCCGCTTTCCGGCCGACGCGGGCTGGGGCGCGGCCCTCGCGGAGGCGGCATCGCAGGTCCTGGCCGATCCGGCCGCGCTGGTGGGCGGCGCGGCCGTGGACGAGTTCGCGCTGCACCGCCCGCGCGTGCACCGCGGCCTGATCGTGAGCGGCGACCGCTTCGTCGCGACCGCGGCCGAAAGCGATGCCCTGCGCGCCGCCCTGCCCGATGCACTGGCGGTGGAGATGGAAGGCGCCGCCATGGCGCAGGTCTGCCACGACTGGGGCGTGCCCTTCGCGGCGGTGCGCACCATCTCCGACCGCGCCGACGACGCGGCGCACACCGACTTCACCCGCTTCGTGGCCGAGGTGGCGCGCCGCTACAGCGCCGCGGTGCTCCGGCGCGCCCTGCAGGCGGCACCAGACGCGCCGGCGGTTCACCGCTGAGGGCGGAAAGTACCTTCGCCTGGCAGCCGGCTCCTACACGGCGTGCGCTTTCGTCCGGCTGCGCGACTGCCTGCCAGCCGCTAGGGTCGATGACTCAGGGAGTTAGCGGCGCCATCCATTCCGACACCGGCTGCACCGCCACGAGCGGGAGCGCCGGGCCGCCGTGCCTGTCCTCGCTTTCCAAGGATCCCGGTCGATGCTTCCCCTTTCCTTCCGTCCCGCCGCACGCGGCTGGCCGCTGGCCGCCGTCGTGGCCGCCGCCGCACTCCCCCTGTCTTCGCTCGCCCAGTCGACGACCGACGCGCCGATGCCCACCACCATGTCACCGGCGCTGGACCGCTTCAGCATTTCCGTCGGCGCCTTCAGCGCCAAACCCGAGATCAATGCCGCCGTCGGCAACCGCTTCGGCTCGCTCGATTCCGGCCAGATCGACGGCGAGCGCAAGACCATGCCGCGCATCAGCGGCGAGTTCCTTCTGGGGGCCAACCACGGCATCTCCTTCGACGCCTTCCGCTACAGCCAGGGCTACGCCAATTCGTACAGCGGCGTCTACAACACCGGCCCCTTCAGCGCCGGCATCACGACGGGCGTGAACCTGGATTTCGACCTCGACGTCGCGCGGCTGGGCTACCGCTACTGGTTCGGCAGCGGCAACACGGTCTTCGGGCTGGGTGCGGGGCTGGGCTACTACCGCGTGAGCCTGGACACGAACGCCTACGGCGCCGCCAGTGCGGGTCTCGCGGGCCTGGGCTTCGCGGGCTACAACGGCACCTTCAGCCGGCGCGACAGCGACGACGCCGTGGCGCCGATGCTGGAAGTGGGCGTGCGGCATGCGATCACGCCGGACCTGCGCCTCTTCTTCGACGGCTCGGGCATCCACAAGGGCGGCGGCAGCGGCGTGCGCGGCAGCATCTACAACGCCTCCGCCGGCGTCGAGTGGTTCCCGGTGCGCAACATCGGCGTGTCGCTGGCCTACGCCGTGACCGACGTCGACCTCAAGCGCGGCGATGCCGGCGTGCAGCGGCTGCGGCTGAAGTTCCAGGGCCCGGTGCTGGCCGTGAAAGGCCGCTTCTGACGACCCCGCCGGGAGACGGCCGGGAGCTCACCCCCCGGCCGATCCCGGCTCGCCCTTGAAAGGGCCGACGAGCTCGGGCGTGATCCATCCGGCGTAGAAACGGCCGGGCTGCGGCTGCACGCGCACGCCGTCGATCCGGCAATCGAGCTCGTGCGGATAGAAGGCCACGTGGTCGCGCAGCGCGGCATAGGTGGGCGTCGGGTCCGGGTAGTACCAGGCGGCGGCCTCGAAGCGGCGCGCGCCCGCCACGACCGTCAGGTAGCGCGCCTCGCCCTTCCATTCGCAATGCGAGCGCCCCGGCGCGGCAATGAGCGCATCGGCCCGCACGTCGGCGCGCGGCAGGTAGAAGGTCGGCGGGCTCGCGGTCTCCAGGAGCCGCAACGCATTGGCGGTCCGCGCGATCTCCACATCGCCGCTGCGCACGACGATCTCGCGCCGGTCGTGCTCGATGCGCGGCGGGCGGGGATAGTCCCAGACCGACTCCTGACCGGGACCCGGCGCCTGCGCGAAGGGCGGGCGCGCATCGCCCACGTGGCGCCACTGCGCGCGGGCCCGCTGCAGGCGGGCGCGCTCCTCGGGATCGTCGCGGTCCATCATCTTCCCGCGCCTGCGTCGCAGCCCCTCCTCAGGCCGTCGCGGTCTGCAGTCCCTCGGCCGCCTCCGCGGCGATCGCGTAGGAGCGCAGGCGCGCCGCATGGTCGTAGATGCCGCTGGCCACGATGACCTCGTCCACCCCGGTGCGGTCGGCAAAAGCCTGCAGGCCGGCGCGCACGCTGTCGCGCGTGCCGATGGCGGCGCACGACAGCACCGAATCGAGCAGCGCGTTCTCGGCCGGGCCCACGCGGCTGCGGTAGTTCTCGACCGGCGGCGGCAGGCGGCCCGGACGGCCGCTGCGCAGATTGACGAAGGACTGCTGCCAGGAGCTGGCCAGCAGGTGGGCCTCGTCCTCGCTGTCGGCGGCGAAGACGTTGAAGCCGGCCATCACGTAGGGCCGGTCGAGCTGGGCCGAAGGCTTGAAGGTCTCGCGGTAGATGCGGATCGCCTGCATGAGCTGCTGCGGCGCGAAGTGCGAGGCGAAGGCGTAGGGCAGGCCCAGGTGCGCGGCGAGCTGCGCGCCGAAGGTGCTGCTGCCCAGGATCCACACCGGCACCTCGGTGCCGCGACCGGGCACGGCCATCACGGGCTGGCGCGGCGTCTTGCTCATGTAGTCCATGAGTTCGACCACGTCCTGCGGGAACTGGTCGGCGTCGGACTGCAGGTCGCGCCGCAGGGCATGCGCCGTGCGCTGGTCCGAGCCCGGTGCGCGGCCCAGGCCGAGGTCGATGCGGCCGGGGTAGAGCGACTCCAGCGTGCCGAACTGCTCGGCGATGACCAGCGGCGAGTGGTTGGGCAGCATCACGCCGCCCGAGCCGATGCGGATGGTCGAGGTGCCTGCGCCGACGTACGCCAGCAGCACGGCCGTGGCGGCACTCGCGATGCCCGGCATGCCGTGGTGCTCGGCGAGCCAGTAGCGGCGGTAACCCAGGCGCTCGCCATGCTGTGCCAGCGCCAGCGAATTGCGGAACGACTGGCCGGCGTCACCGCCTTCGCAGATGGGGGACAGATCGAGGATGGAGAGGGCGACGGGATGCATCGGCGGATGATCGCGCCAACGCAGCGCCCCTGCCGCGGCAGGGGCATGCCGCCGGCGCCGTCGGCGATCAGCCGGGACCGCGCGGCCGCCAGCGCGGAAGCAGGGGGTGGGGCTCGGGCACCTCCTCCAGGGTGGCGCGCGTGGTCTCCACCCGCTCGGCCATTTCGGCGTTGACGTCCTCCATGGGCGATCGCGACCACATCATGAAGGCGGCCGCGGCCACTCCCAGCAACAACACCGTCAGCAAGTACACCGCGAAGCCCTCAGGTCACCGAACTGAAAAAATGATGCGTTGCAGCACCCCGTCGGCGCTGTAAGACATTCGACCGCGTTTTGTGCGACATCGGCTAAAAATGTGAAAAGGTTCCGTTTTTTCCCGTCGCCCAGTGGCGCGCGGAAGTCCTACGCCCGGTGCCCGCTTCGCGTCCTTAGCATTCGCCCAGTCGGACCCTTTTCATCCGTTTGGGCCTTGCAGCACCATGAGCCTCCCTCCCGATGACGACCGCGCCGTAGCCGCCGCGAGACGCGGCATCGACCAGTTGTGTGCCCGTGTGGATACCGGCCCCGTCGCCGCGCTCGAACCGACCGAGCACGCCGCCTTGCGCAAATGCCTGGCGTCGGCCAACGACCTGCTGACGCTGTGCGAGGGATTGCTGGAGGGCGCCGACGGGCTCAGCACCGCCGAACGCGAGCGCCGCATCGACCGTCTGGTCGACCAGGCCAAGCATGTGGCCCACGGCGCCTACGACACGGCGCTGACCGTGACCGGTGAGCCTTCGCAGGACGCCGGCGAGCCGGACCGCGGCGGCAAGCAGTAGGAAGGAAGGCGCCTTCGGCGCAGTTTCAGGACGTGAGGCCCGAGTGCGCCCGCGGAGCGCCGGCGCACAGCAGCCCGCGGACCGCATGCGGTGAGCGCCCGACGCGCTGCACGGCCTGGCGCAGCACGGTCTCCGTCACGCCAAACTCGCCCATCCACACGCTCACATCGTCATGGGAATCCAGGTCGATCCACGCGGGCTGGTGAAGGACGACGTGGGGAAAGACGGGTGGACTCATGGCAGGCCTCTGGCGCGTGGGATGCACCACGGAAGGTGGTGCGGCGCTGCATGATGGTGCGTGCACCGCGCGGCGCGACGAGGTGTTCGCGCTGCGCGCGTGTCAGCCGCCGCTGACAGGGCGTGCCACGAGCACGGCGCAGGGCCAGTCCTGCAGGAGCGCCTCCACCTCCCACGCGCCTTCGGACGACCATGTGCGGCCGGTGAGCACGTCGGTCCAGCCTGCGGGCGCGCCGTCCGGCACCGCCACGCGCGTGCCCTGCCACGGTGCGGCCCGCCAGGCATGCGGGGGCTGCACCGTGCCGCGCGCGTGCGCGTCGTCCTGTTTCGAGAAGAAGCGGCCCGCCACCACGCACACCTGGCCGTGCGGCGTGGCGCGCCGCCAGGCCAGGGTCGCCTCGGCGGCAGGCCCGCTCACGTCCAGCGCCTCGTGCGGTGCATCGCGCAGCACGGACCAGTGCGCCATGCGCAGGTGCAGCAGCCGCGACACGGACCACAGCTTGGCCTGCGGCAAGCGGTCGGGCGCGAGCAGTGCCCCCACACGTTCGGGGAGCGCGTCGCCCGCGGATGCGGCCATCGCCTCGAGCGCGTCGAGCGTCTGCGCGCGCAAGGCGTAGTCGACCGGCCGCCGGTTGTCGGGGTCGACCAGGCTGAGGTCGATCCACTCGCTGCCCTGGTACACGTCGGGCACGCCTGCGGACGTGAACTTCAGCGCCATCAGCACCAGGCTGTTGAGCCCGCCATACCAGGCGAGGCGCTCGGCCAGCGGGCGGAAGTCCTCCAGGAAGCGCGGCGAGCGGGCCGGGTCGACCAGCGCCCGCACGAAGGCTTCCTGCGCAGCCTCGTAGGCCTCGTCGGGCTGCAGCCAGCTGGTGTGCACCTTGGCCTCGCGCGCCGCCTTGCGCAGGTAGGCGACGAGGCGGTCGGCGTAGTCGGCCGGCGGGCGGCCCTCGGCATCGGCCTCCCAGGTGCCCAGCAGCGTCTGGTAGAGCAGGTACTCGTCGGCGGCCGAGGGCTCGGTGCCGTGCGCCGCGCGCAGTTGCCGGCGCAGCGGCGCCTGCAGTGCGCGCCAGCGGCGCAGCGCCAGGCGCCAGGTGGCCGGCATCTCCGACAGCACGTCGATGCGGGTGCGCACGTCCTCGGCGCGCTTGTTGTCGTGCGTCGAGGTGGCCAGCAGCGTGTGCGGCCAGCGTTCGGCGCGGTCGCGGCTGGCGGCATGAAAAGCCTCGCGCGTGAAGCCGAACACCGCCGGCTCACCGCCCACCTCGTTCAGCGCCACCAGCGGAAAGTGGCGGTAGAAGGCCGTGTCCTCCACGCCCTTGGCCGCCACCGGCGCACTGAACTGCTGGAAGCGCGCGGCGAAGCGGCGCACCAGCGCGCGCGCGGGCTCCGCGCTCCCGGCCTGGCCGAGCATCGCGCTGCGGATGAAGTCGAAGACCGAGGCGTCGGCCAGCTCGCTGCGTGCCTTCGCGGCGTCGACCGCCTCGTCGATGAAGCGCCGGTCCTGCGGGCTCGCGTCCTCGGTCACGTAGGTGCGGTACACGCTCATGCAGGCCACCACCTCGGCCAGCGCGCGCCGCAGGTTGTTGAGCGTGTGGTCGCGCGTGTGCCGGTCGGCCCGCGCGATGCGCAGCAGCATCGAGGCCAGCGCCGTCATGTCCGAGGCCAGGGCGTTGCTCGTGACCGCGCGCTTGCACTGCAGCACCACGTCTTCATATGGCGTGTCGATGCCGGTGAAGCTGCGCCAGATGCGCCCGAAGGCGGCCTCGGCCGTGGTGTCGATGAGGACGCCGTTGGCCACGTTGGCGAAGCGGTAGCCGGTGGTGCCGTGGATGGCCCAGGACTCGGGCACGTCCTCGTGGCCGGCGGCGATCTTCTCGGCCACGACGTACAGCGGCCGGTCGGGCCGGCCCTGCGCATCCGCGCCGGCGCGCGGGCGTCCGACTCGTCGCGCATAGCCGTCCTGCAGCCGCTCGAAGTATTCGGCCGGGTCGCGCATGCCGTCGGGGTGGTCGATGCGCAGGCCGTCGACCCAGCCGCGCGCGGCCAGGTCCAGCGCCAGGCCCTGCGTGGCCTCGAAGACCTCGGGCAGTTCCATGCGCAGCGCCGCCAGCTCGTTGACGTCGAAGAAGCGGCGGTAGTTGATCTCGTCGGAGGCCACGCGCCAGAAAGCCAGGCGGTAGTGCTGCGACTCCAGCAGCGCGTGCAGTGCATCGCGTGCGCGCGGCCGGTTCCAGGCCTCGAGCGCGGCGCGCAGCGCCGGCGCTGCGGCAGCCTGGCCGTCCAGCAGTTCCACCAGGCGCGCATGCGCCATCGCCTGCTCGCGAGCACGCACCTCGCGCGCCGCATCGCCGCGCGGCAGGTGGGCGAAGGCATGGCCGATGCTGGCGAATGCCGCCTGCACCTGCGCGTCGTCGACCAGCCCTTCGGCCCAGCGCAGCACCTCGGCATAGCTGGCCGGCGCGAGCGGGAAGCGGTGCTCGTGGTAGCGGATCGACAGCGCGCCGCGCGTCTCGTCCAGCGCCAGCCTCAACTCGCCGCGGTCGAGGATGGCGCCGTAGCTGTCGCCCAGCACCGGCAGCAGCACCTTGCCCGCCAGGTCGGCGTCCAGCGGCTGCCACTCGATGTCGAAGTAGCGGGCATAGGCCGAGTCCTCGCCGTTCTCGAGCACGTCGAGCCACCAGGGGTTGTCGGCGCCCAGCACGCCCATGTGGTTGGGCACGAGGTCCAGCAGCTGGCCCATGCCGTGGTCCTGCAGCGCCCGGGTGAAGCGCGCGAAGCCCTCGAAGCCGCCGAGCTCGGGATTGATCTCGTCGTGCGCCACCACGTCGTAGCCGTGCCGGCTGCCCGGCCGCGCGCGCTGAATGGGGGAGCAGTACACGTGGCTGATGCCCAGCCGCGCGAGGTACGGCAGCACGGCGATTGCGTCGTCGAAGGTGAATTCCTCGTGGAACTGCAGCCGGTAGGTGGCGCGCGGGATGCGCGTGTGCGCCGGCGCTCCCGCGGCATCCGCGGGCGCGGGCCGCTCCTGCGCCACCGCTGCGGCGACGGCGCTCACGCGGGCGTCGTCCGGCCACCGGTCGGCAGCCAGCGGCAGGCGGCGGCGCCAGTTGGGATGCGTGTCGAGCGTGCCCGGCATGTTGGCCTGCTCGCGCTCGCCCAGCAGGTCCTCGGCCTGCACCATCATCAGCCGGGCCGGCGTTTGCGCCAGGTAGCGGTGCACCGCCGCACAGGCGTCCGCATCCAGCGCACCCGAGCCGAGCGCACGCGCCACCGCCTCGGCGTCGAGCAGGCCGGCCTGCTGCAGCGCGAGCATGAGCTGCGCACGTTCGGCGGCGCGGTCGGCCAGTTGCTGAAGGGC
The DNA here is from genome assembly GCA_030418545.1 of Xenophilus aerolatus. Taxonomy (GTDB): domain Bacteria; phylum Pseudomonadota; class Gammaproteobacteria; order Burkholderiales; family Burkholderiaceae_C; genus Xenophilus. The sequence goes on from QAIB01000018.1 coordinate 45,899, forward strand.
GATCGCGTCGCGCGGGAACAGGCCCAGGCGGATGCGTTCCTGCAGGTCGGTCGAACTCCACCAGCCCTGCAGCGTGGCCAGGTCGTGGGTGCTCACCGCCGCGAGCGCCTCGCGCGGGTAGGCCTGCGGCGGCTTGAAGGCCGCGCCGTCGCGCTCGAAGTACAGCAGACGGTACGAGAGCAGGCCGTAGCGCTGCAGCAGGTGGCGCGTTTCGTCGGACACCGTGCCCAGGTCCTCGCCGATGACCATGCAGCGGTGGCGCTGGCTCTCCAGCGCGACGATCGCCAGCATCTCCTCGGCCGGGTAATGCACGTAGGCGCCCTCGGCGGGCGTCGCGCCCGGTGGCATGCAGAACAGGCGCGTGAGTCCCATCACATGGTCGATGCGCAGCGCACCCGCACCCCGCATGCCGGCGCGCAGCGTGTCGATGAAGAGCGCGTAGCCGGTCTCGCGCAGTGCCACGGGCTTGAGCGGCGGCAGGCCCCAGTCCTGGCCCAGCGGATTGAACTCGTCGGGCGGCGCGCCGACGCTGGCGCCCGTGGCCAGCACATCGCGCGCGCCCCAGGCGTCCGAGCCGTAGCGGTCGACCGACACCGCCTGGTCAAGGTACAGGCCGATCGCCAGGCCCTCCGCGCGGCAGCGCGCGGCGGCCGCCTGCAGCTGCACGTCGGCGACCCACTGCAGCCAGGCGAAGAAGTCCACCCTGGCGGCATGCTCGGCCGCGAAGGCACGCACCTGCGGCGTGTCGGGCGACTGGAAGCCCTCGGGCCAGACCGGCCAGCCCCAGGCCTCGGGGTCCAGCGCATGGAAATGCGTCTGCAGCGCATCGAAGAGCGCGTGCCGCTGCAGCGCCTCGCCGCGCGACGCGACGAAGGCGCGCAAGGCCTCGTGTTCGGCCTGCGCCGGATCGCCCGGCGCGGGCGTGGCGGCGGCGAAGTCGGCATGCACCAGGGCCAGCACCTCCAGCTTGGCCGCCGCCACGCCGCGCTGGTCGACCAGCGCCGCCTCCCGCAGCGCCGCGAGCCGCGCCTGGAATTCGGGCGACGCCACGCGCTGCTGCGCCGCCGGGCTGCGCCGGTAGCCCGGCGCCGCCTCGACGTCGCGGAACAGCAGGGTCAGGGGCAGC
>QAIB01000019.1 GCA_030418545.1 Xenophilus aerolatus
TTGGATCGAAGGCTGGTACAACCGCCAGCGCTTGCACTCGGCCAACGGCTTCCTGCCCCCAGTGATCTGGGAGAGCACCCGCTTGGCTGCATGACTTGATGTACGTGGAAACGAGGCAGGGTCAGGTTCCCGAAGAACGACAAGGCGAACATCACGCAGGACGAGAAGAAGGCGCTGCAATTCGCCGGTAAGGCGTTCTTGCAACTGTCCGGGGAAGCGTTGTCGAAGGCGTTGCAGTCGGGCGTGTTATTGGAGGTGCATTGTGAGCAAGATCATTGAATCCCTGCGTGACGACCTGGCAGCGCTCCATGAAGTGGGCGCGATCAGCAAGGTAACGATGCGCGAGTTCGACGCGATATGCCCGCCGCCGGTACGGGAGTTCGGCGCCGAGGACATCAGGCGCCTACGGGAGAAACTGAAATTCAGCCAGCCGGTGTTCGCGCATCACCTGCACACCTCGGCATCGACTGTGCGCAAGTGGGAGCAAGGCGAAACCCGGCCTGCTGGTCCGGCGCTCAAGTTGCTCAACGTCATCGCCGACAAGGGTTTGCAGGCCATCATTTGATGCTTGGCACAATGGAGACAGGCGGTGGCGACACGGATTGACCCTTTCAGTTCACAGCACCTTGAAGCAGCCTGTCGTGTCCTGGCCGATACCGAGCGCGGCCTGAGCGGCACGCAGATTGAGCGATTGCTGCAAGAAATCGAGATTGCCGACACGTCGCCCGGCACGACCAAGTGGAAGCGATTGTTCAATGCACTGGCCGGGGTACAGAACCAGCATCAGGTCGGCAACCATCTCATCCTGTTCATCAATCGCGCGATGAACCCGGTGAACTACGCCCGTGACCCTGGGACGTTCGCCTGGCGGCGCGACGAACTCAATGTCGTCCTGGCCTTCTCAGGCTTCTACGTGCGCGAGGATGGCAAGGTCGGACATGCCGACAAGGCAACGACACTCGACGCCGCCCGCGCGCGTGCTGGGCGACTCAAGGCAGCGCTGGAAAGCCGTACCGTGCATGCGGAAGTCCTGAACTACTGCCGCGCCGAGCTGCTGGACGAAAATTATTTCCATGCCGTCTTCGAGGCGACGAAGGGTGTTGCGGAGCGGATTCGCCTGCTGACGGGCCTGAACGGTGACGGCGCTGATCTGGTGACCAAGGCATTTGCAGGCCAACAGCCCGTCCTGGCCTTGGGGCCGCTCACCACCGAGTCCGAAAAGAGCGAGCAAAAAGGTTTTGCCAACTTGCTGATTGGCCTATTCGGGGCCGTGCGCAATCCGCTGGCCCACGCACCCAAGACGAATTGGCCCATGTCCGAGCAAGATGCACTGGACATCCTGACGCTGGTATCGCTGATTCATCGCAAGCTGGATGGCACCATGAAAGTAGCTTCGGCATCGCCATAAAGGAAAAGCAAGAATGGACGAGGCGATCGCTGTCTTCTCCCGGAAAGGGATTTTCCAGACCGCGATCGCCGCGCGCGACGTTCGCAGCCGGGAGCACGCACGCAAGTTGTGGCCCTTGGTGTCCTCTAGTGCATCACGGCAGATGGTGACATGGGTTAGCCCATCCTTTGAAAATGGGAAGCTGCGTCGGCGATCCCATTTCCGGATACTTCCTGCCCAGCACACCTATAGCCCCAAAGCGCACTTCGATGATGAAGAAGCTAGTCGGTGGCGCACCGTGCAGGAAAGCGCCGAACACCGACGAGCAAAGGAACTTGTCGCGGCTGAACTAGCCCGACGCTTGAACGCCGGACTTGCAATGCCCTGGGCGTTCAAGGACGCGGATGCGTCTGACTATCCGTTGGAAGGCAACTTGCTGCTTGGCGCCGATCGGGTGGCGATCGAGCACCTGCTGGAGACACCTTTCGGCAGCCAATTCCGACTCGACGTTGCCGTGCTCGGGCCGCCTGTCCAGACCGAGCCGATGGTGCTGGGGGGCGTTGAAATCGAACTCGGGCACGCCTTCGATGGGCGCAAGGCGCTAATCGGAAAATCGCTCGGATTCCCCCTCATCTCCATCGACATCACCGAGATGACGCTGGCAGAACTCACACCGGAATGGGCGCAGAAGGTGCTGACCGCCACCACGCGGAGTCATGAGCAAGGGCGCCGGCAGACGTACATCTACCTGCATGATCTCCTGTACCCCCTCTACGCGCAGCTACCGGTATTTCTCGACGACGAACAACGCCACCAGTTCCTTGTGTTTGCGGACGACAACACCCTAAACAAGCTAGTGCGCTGGATGAACGCGCTGGCCGAAAAGCTGGAGTACCCGAAGGGTACGGTCGCCGTTGCCCTGGTCAATGGCAAAAACGAACAGTCGCGCAAGATGTTGGAACGCGCTGGACAGGTGGTTGGTCCCGACTGGGCTGAATTCAACGACCAGCGATGCCTGCGTCTGACCCTTCCGCGACCCAAAGGTCCGGCTGATCTCCAGGCTCATCGCTTCCACATGACGATGGCGCGCGTTCTGCTGTCGCACACCGATGCGCTCGTTGGCTACAAGTATTGCAACGGCGTGGACAACAACCACCCCGAAGAAGACGTGTGGGTTGCGCATCGCTGGATCGCCGACCTGAAAACTCATACCCAGCACCGCGTATTGCCAAAGCGACTGGCCGAACCGATCAACAGGTTGATCGCGGTGGTTTCGGACCTGCATCGCAATCACGTGGCAACCAGCCAAGAGGCGTGACCGTCCCATGCCGGAAATCATCCTGCGGGCAGACATTCCAGCGGAGCTAAGGGCCAGGCTAGCCGAGTTGGATATTGACGTCCCTCTACGCTCAGACGGCCGCCGCAAGCATCATGCAGAGCGCTATTGCATCGCGCACCTGCTTGCGACACTGCCGGTCGAACAGTTCTCGTTCCCGCTGACTCTGACCCATTCAGACAAGCCGGATTTCCTCATGGCAATGCCTGGCGCTGACGTGGGGATCGAGCACACCGAAGCCGTACCGGAGAACATCGCCCACGCGGATTTTCTTCGCGAAAAGGAAGGGTTGGGGCCGGATGTCTACTTCACTCCCCATGTTAAATCAGGGGAGCCCAAGAAAACGGCCGACGAACTCCGTCGCGAGATCGAGGCCGATGAGTCCGGCTCTGGCTGGTGTGGCGATTCACCAGAGCGTGAATGGGCTGCAGCGATAGCGCACTGTGTCAAGGAGAAGATGCCGAAGGCAACAGCAGACGGCTTCGTTCGATATCCAGTCAACTGGCTGATCGTCTATGACAATTGGCCGCTGCCAGCGATCGACTACGCCAAAGCGGCTCCGTACCTTGCGCCGCTTCTGGCGGACATGGATGCCTTTTCGGTATTCGACACGATCTTTGTCCATGACGATTCGCATATGTGCGAGTTTCGTGATGCTCCAGTCATCCAGATATTGCGACCGCTACAGGCGCCGCAGTAGCGGTCGGTCCTGCTTTGCGCTTCTTGGCCGTCTCCACGCTGCGTTTGTCGATCTGCGCGCGCCATGTCTCCAGCGCCGTAATGTCGGCAAGCAGTTCATCCGGATCGGGGACTGCAACGCCGCCCAGAAGTGCCTTGTCGTGTGCGTAGTTCGAGCACTTCGTCATGCCGGCATTGACCTGGGCATAGTCCTCATCATCGACCACAACCCCGGCGAGCCGCTGGGTTTCCACACCCTTGCGGAAACGAAGGATGACCTCGCGCAGCAGGACTTCTTCAACCGCGCGTTCCCATGCCATGCGCAATCGGAAATAGGCGTCGATGGTTTTCCGACGATGCTCCTGATCCTCGCCATCCTTGTGCAACTTGGCGATGGATTGCTGTTGAGCCTTTAGTGCGCCGATCCGCTTGCTCGCATTCTTTCCTTCAAACGGCAGCTCTGGATCGGCGACCCCGAATCCCTCGGCGCGGCGAACCAGGCTTTGGGTAGAAATTGCCACACCGGCCGATTTCGCTTCTTCCACCAGGAGGCACAGAAAGTAGATGTCATGAGTGAACACGACGACCTGGCGGTGCGCGGCTTCGGTGGCCAGACGCCTTGCCACACGCTCTCGCCTGCGATGATCGAGCGAAGACACGGGATCATCGAACACGATGCCGCCCTTGCCCCCGCTCAATCCGACTTCGGCCAAAAAGGAACCGATCGCCACGGCGCGCTGTTCACCTTCGCTCAGGATGTCGCCGGGGCTACGGCTTTGCGGCAGTTCCAATTTCAGCTTGTGCAAAGCCTTGCCCCTGTCGGCGCGACTCTGAAGCGAAACGCTCAACGTACCGACACTCAACGCCTTGAATTCGCGATTGAGCGCTTCAGCCAGTTCCTTGGACACAACCTTCTCGGCCATGTCCGATGCTTTCAGCGAGATGGCATTCGTCTTGACGGCGGATAGGCACTGCGCGAGTTTCGCCTGATGGATGAGCTTGCTAACAGCCGTAACCACGGCGTCCCTGACTTGGCGCAGTCTGACCCGCGCATCGAGTTCCGTGAACTGCTTCTGGAGCGCGGCGCGGGCCTTCTCGTCCGATGCCTTCTCCAAGGTTTCGGCCTCGGCGTTCAATTTGTCAGCCAGCGCTTGAAGTCGCGCCGCCGGGTTCACCAAGGCTTGAGCAACGCTCTCCCATTGGTGTGAGAGCACCGCCGCTTTGATGGCTTCCTGGCGAGTCGTCAGCAGCGTCTCGAACGCCTTGGTGTCGGCGGCCAGTTGCAGATCTAGGGTTTCAATCTCGCCGTGGGTCACATCGTCGATATTCAACGCCAGACTCTGCGCGATGAATGGTTTGTATTCTGCGTACAGGGCGGTACGACGTGCCTGTGAGGTTTTTTCGGCCTCTTGCTGGATGAAGGCCTCGAAACGCAGCAAACGAGCGGCGCCTTCTGCTAAAGGTTGCTGGCATAGCGGGCAAGGCGTATCCGAGCCCAGGTCGGGGAACGCCTTATCCGGGTGAGATTCGACGGCGAACTTGCGCGAGGCTTCGAACAATTCGCGCCAGACTTCTCCCCCGGTGCCCGGCAGCAGGTTCTCACTCTCCTTGAACTCCTTGGCTGCAAGCGCGGCTGCCGCCTGTGCGGTGCGATAACTGTCCGCCAAGCTACGGAGCTTGGCGACGACGGATTGGTCTACCAGCGCGCCTTTGCCAGTGGCATTTGTCGCTATGGCCGCGACGCGGCGGGCTCGCAAGCGCAATTGAGCTGCCTTCTCCTTCGGGTTGTTCTCCTTCAGGCTCTTGTCCAGTGCCACATGCTGAGCCAACTCTTCCGGCGTCAGGGTGGCCAGCGCGTCAATCTGAGCTTGGGTTGTCTTCGCGGATAGTGATGCGATCAGCTTGCCGACCGCTGTGTCGCCTTGCAGCGGCGCAAACGCGGAGAGGTCGGCGGCGGATTGCGCATGTTCTGCATCAATCGTGGTCTTCAACTGTTTGCAAATTTTCGCCAGTGCCTCGAAGACATCAAGCCCATAAGGCACGTAGGAGAAATCATCCTCGCTGTCCAGGTAAGCCCGCGCGCATCGTGAGTCGAAGATTGCGAACGATGACAACTCGGGAGGCGCCGCCTTGCCGTGTGTCCATTGCACATCCTTTGCAACACCGTCAACAGTAATTTCAAAGGCTGCTTCAGGAGCGCCCGCCTTGCCAGCGGGAAGATGGGCATTCGGATGAATTGCTTCGGTTTGGTCGCGGGCGCGACAGGCGCGCTTGAGTACCCGCGAGTATCCCGACTTACCCGAACCGTTGTCGCCGTAGATGACGGTCATTCCGGCGGCACTGAATGACAAGTGCTGATTTTCTGCAATCGCATTGACGTGCCGCATATTCTTCATTGCGAGCAGTTCTATGTGCGTTGTCACCTTGACCGGCGCCGGAATCTGGTCGGCCGTGAGCGGTTTGGGTTTACGGCCTTTCGGATCGGGGATGCCATGTGCCAACTTGAGCAACGCGAACAGATCGTCTTGGTCATCCGCCGTCAATGTCTGTTTGGCCAGCAGGCGCGCGACTGCATCGCTTTGCCATGCGGGCAACCCCTGAGTCCAAACCAGTATTTCTTGCAGTATCGACATAGCCCCCTCCAGTCCTTATTGCAAGTTTTACCCCAAATGGATGCATTGTGCGTCCCGGCGTTCTGCCGTCGGGTTCGCGGGCTGCGCCCCGCGCCTCGTACCGAGTCGCGTCCATCCGGCTTTGACCCCTGACGCCTTCGGCCCTGACGGGCCTGCGCGCTCCGCTTGCGAAAGGCGGGGTTGTTGGGCGGGGTGTAGGCGATCTTGCTGTTCCCTTCACCGTATCACGTCGTTCTCGCCGTCAAGGGCTGCACGCGCCATGCGCGCTGGCGTCCTGGCGGCCGGCTGCGCCCCCTGACTGCTGCGCTGCGCCGTGCTGAACCCGGTTCCGGGCAATTCCGCCCGAGCAACCGGAGCACGATCATGTCGCAACTGTCCTTTCCCTCGTTCGATTCCACGCTGATGGTGCGCGATGCCCACGGGCGCTATCTGCCGGCGTCGGCCGACGACATTCTGGAAGCCGCACGCCAGGTCATCGACCAGAAGATGCAGCGCGGTGCCGAGTTCACTTCGCCGGCTGCGGTCAAGGAGTATCTGCGCACCAAGCTGGCGGGCTTCGAGCATGAAGTCTTCGCGGTGCTGTTCATGGACACGCGCCATCGGTTGATCGAGTACCGGGAGATGTTCCGCGGCACGATCGACGGCGCATCGGTGTATCCGCGTGAGCTGGTCAAGGAAGCCCTGCGGGGCAATGCGGCAGCGGTGATCGTCAGTCACAACCATCCGAGCGGGAACCCGGAGCCGAGCGCGGCCGACCGGGCGCTGACCGAACGGCTGAAGCAGGCGCTAGGACTGGTAGACGTGCGCGTACTCGATCACGTCATCGTCGCGGGCAGCAGCACAACATCCTTCGCCGAACGCGGCCTGATCTGACCAAGGGGCTTCGGCCCCTTTTTGCTGCGCCCGGTGAAGCCTTCGGCCCTTGTGGGCCTGCGCGCTTCGCTTGCCCAGCGAAACGCTGCCAGGAAATCCCAGACAGTGTTTGGGAAATTCAGTCCATCGAAGGTTCGTGGAAGGTATGGCGGTCTTGCTGCTCCCTTTATCGTGCCACGGCGTTCTCGCCGTCAAGGGCAGCGCGTGCCTGCACGCTTGCGGCCTGGCGGCCGTCGTTGACCCCTGACTGCTTGCGCTGCGCCGTGCCCCGCAAGGGTCGGGCAATTTCGCCCGGCAACCTTTCAGGGGATCAATGCCATGAGCAGCCATCACGATTGGATCATCGAAATCACGGCGCAACACGATGCGCTCAAGCCGTTCGCGCCGGAGAACGGCCAGCCTTTGCGCTTCAATATCGGCGACGCGGTGATCTACACGAACGAGGCCGGCTTGCAGTTCCGGAATCGCGTCACCGGGTTCTACCGGCCTGCCAGGCCTTCGGGGCTGTACGCGCTCGGTGCGCGTTATCTGCTGAACTCGTCATCGCCTTGGATGCCGGTTTCGGAATCTTGCCTGTGCCCTGATGACTCGGCCTGATTGACGCCTTCGCGCCCCGACGGGGCGCTGCGCGCTGGCGCTTGCACTCCAGGGGAAAGCCCTGTGGGCTATCCCCGCCGCGCTTTGCTTGGCGCCCCTGCAAGCCTGCCGCCCCGACTGCGCCGGCGCGGCAATACCGAAGCCGCAAAGGCTGCTTGTCCACTACAGAAGATCCACGCTGCATCTTCACGACTGCATGGGCGTCCCCGGCCATCTGTGACATGGCCGGTCGCGCTGTCGTGCGTGACATCGAGCCTCGCTGCGCGAGTCTCGCCCCTGACGGGCTTCCATCGTTCCCTCGCTCCGCTCGGCTGACGCCTCCGGCCCGGATTCCTCGATCCGGGCCTGCGCGCTTCGCTTGCGTGCGGTCGGCACAAAGGGATGGCCGTTGCCTGTCCAGCCGTCTCCCCTGACTTCATCACCTTACCCGCGACCGTAGCCCGCTCCCGTGTGCCGTCAAGGCGCGCAGGGCCGTGTCCTCGGCTGCGCCTGCGGGCCGCACCAACCCTGCGCTTGTTTCCTTGACGGCCCCCGTCCGCGCGCTCCTGACCGTCGCGGGCGATGAACTCAGGAAAGACGGTGGCAACAGGGCCAACCGGGTTCTTCGTGCCGACCGCATCGAACAGCCGAAAGGCTGGGCTCCGAATCTAGGAATCCGGTGTGCGGTGTGAACAGCAAACCCTTTTCGTCAGGAGAAATGCCATGCAACTCGCATCCCGATTCGCTTCCCGTTCCCCGTCGCTGCGCAGCGATTCCCCGCTGTCCGACGATCAAATCCGCAGGGTCGCGCCGTCCATCTTCGCGGACGCTCCGCATGAGAGCCGTTCCGAGCGCTACAGCTATATCCCCACCGCCGCCGTGCTGACCGAACTGCGCAAAGAAGGGTTCCAGCCCTTCATGGTGGCGCAGACCCGCGTGCGCAACGAAGACCGCCGCGACTTCACCAAGCACATGATCCGGCTGCGCCATGCCAACCAGATCAACGATGCAGAAGCCAATGAAATCGTCCTGCTGAACTCACACGACGGCGGTAAGCGCCGCACTGGCGGTCATACCCTTCACAGTCTGGGCTTAGCAAGCCCCCACGGCCCCGCAACCCTTCATCGAACAGCAACGCCAACAAGAGCGCGAACGCGCCCTGCGCGAGCAGAACGAACGCCAGATCGACGAGCGCCTGCCCGCGCCCGCTGCTCGCCCCGTCTCCCGCATCCCCGATGCAGAGACCCCGTGCTTTCGCATCGACCGCGTGCTGCTCGTCGGCGACGCGTCCGACTCCTTTCAGTGGGCCGTCTCGCCCTCGGTGCTCGCTGGGTCGTCCGGTGACGACTCCCCCCTGGGCCGCTGCCTCGGCACCTCCGGCGTCAACGTCGTCCTCGCCCGCGCCCAGGCCGAAGTCATCGCCCGAGGCTGGACCACCACCCGCGTCCTCGCCGCCCCGCAGGACCTCACCACCGGCACGCTGACCCTCACCCTCGTTCCCGGCCGCATCGCCGCCATCCGCCTGTCCGCGGATTCCACGGTGCCCTTGCTGGGGCAGGGCGCCCTGCTCGCCACCGCCATTCCCGCGTCGGTGGGCGACCTGCTGAACCTGCGCGCCATCGAGCAGGGCCTGGAAAACCTCAAGCGTTCTCCCACCGCCGAGGCCGACATCCAGATCGAGCCGTCCTCCGCCCCTAACGCCCAGCCCGGCGAGAGCGACCTCGTCGTCAAGTACGTCCAGTCCAAGACGTGGCGGTTGTCCATGAACCTGGACGACAGCGGCACCGAGACCACCGGCCGCTACCAGGGCGGCATCACCGCCTCGCTGGACAACCCCCTGGGCCTGAATGACCTGTTCTACGTCAACGCCTGCCACAACATCGGCCGGCGCTTCATTCGCGACGCCGACCGCGGCACCGAAGGCCAGACGCTTCACTACTCCGTGCCCTATGGCTGGTGGCTGCTGGGCTTCACCGCCTCCAACAGCCAGTACTTCCAGACCATCGCCGGCCTGAACCAGAGCTACATCTACGCCGGCAAGACCAACAACGCCGAGCTCAAGCTCACCCGCATGCTCTGGCGCGACCAGCACCGCAAGACCAGCGCGAGCATCAAAGCCTGGCGCCGCGAATCGCGCAACTTCGTGGACGACGCCGAAGTGGGCGTGCAGCACCGGGTCACCGGCGGCTGGGAACTGGCCGTCAACCACAAGGAATTCATCGAGACCCACGCCGGCACCGCGACCCCGGAGGGTACGCTGGCCTACAAGCGTGGCACCGGCGGTTTGGGCGCCAGGCCTGCGCCGGAAGAGGCGTACGACGAGGGCACCTCGCGCATGAAGCTCTACACCGCCGAGCTCAGCGCCAACGTGCCCTTCAAGCTCGGCGATGAGAAGTTTCGCTACAGCGGGCTGATCCGCGCGCAGTGGAACCGCACACCGCTGACGCCGCAGGACCGCTTTGCCATCGGTGGCCGCTACACCGTGCGCGGCTTCGATGGAGAGACGAGCCTGATGGCCGAGCGCGGCTGGCTGGTCCGCAATGACGTCGGCTGGGCGATTCCCTGGAATGGGGGCCAAAGCGGTGCGGAGCTGTACACCGGCCTGGACTACGGCCATGTGGGAGGCCCCAGCACCAAGTACCTGCTGGGCAACCATCTGGCGGGCGCCGTGGTGGGCGTGCGGGGCGCGTGGAAGAACCTGAACTACGACCTCTTCGTCGGCGCGCCGGTGTGGAAGCCCGAGGGATTCCGCACGGCCCGGGTGACGGCGGGGTTCAACCTCAATGTGAGCTTCTGATGGCCAATCCTTCGACGCCTGTTGATGTCAGTGCGCCGGCCAAGCGGTTCGGCCTGCAGACTTTGTTGACCGTGCTCCCGGTCTTGTCTGGTGGTCTTTACGTGATCGGCGCCACGTACCAGGAAGGCTATCTCGCCGGCTTTGGCGTAGAAAACTCCTTGTTTGTGTTGCCGCCTGACCGTTTGCTGTTCATGGGGCTCACCTCGCTCATCTCCTTCGGTATCGGCCCGATGATCTACGGTGTGCTGGCAGCGATTGCGCTAATCGTTGCCGTCATGGTGGCGCTGGTTCTGTCGTCGCTTCCCACGGTGCAGCAACTTCAGACAAAGCTAGCTGCACGTCTTGCCGTGAAACCCAAGCTGGGTAAAGCGGCTCCCTCCATGTTGGCGTTGGCCGACAAGAGTGAACTCCTCTATGGCTACGTCGTTGGGATCTTCACGGTAACGATTGCCCTCGTGCTCACAGCAGTGTTTTCTTCACGCACAGGGGCTCAGCATGCTGCGCAGGACATCAAAAAGTGGGAGGAGGGAAAGACTCGAACATCGACGGTTGTGATCGATGGCGAGCCACCTGTCAAGGCTTTTCAGATCGGCTGCGGTGCAACTTACTGCGCGTTCTGGACCGGCAGCGAGGCCCGTTTGGTACGGCACGAGCAGATCAAACGGCTCAGCACTCAGCCGATGCCAACCAAGGCACCCTCCGGCAAGCCAGCTGCGAGCAAGTAGTCAATCCGCAGTTTGGGGTGTTGGACTTGCATTGCTGAAATGGGTGAGACACGCCATCTATTCAGCACTGCAGTTGACCAAGAGAGGAAAGGGAGCACATATGTTCAAGACCGTCGTGGCATTGGTCGCGGCCGCACTGTTGGCCGCCTGTGTCTCGCCTACGCCCTACCGTGCGGCAGATGCCGACGGCATCCGGTTCGGCTACAGCAGCACCAAGCTGAGCGACCAGCTGTACCGCGTGCGTTTCCTCTACACAGGGCGTACCCCGGTGCGGTGGGTCGACGCCTTCTTGTTGTACCGCGCCGCCGAAGTTGCCAAGGAAGCCAACGCGCCGGCATTCAAGATCGTCGAGGGCAACGTCGACAGCGCGGTACTCGAGGGCGAGGATGTCTACGGTCGTCGCGAGCTGGACCTGGACGGTGCTGTGGCGGTGTCCGCAGTGCCCCGTCAACAGCGTCCGCAAGATGACGTCGTCGTGGGCCAAGAGCCAACCTCCAGCAACATGCACCGCACCACCGGCGCCATGCCAGTCTTCCGCATGCCGCCGCCTGCACTGCCGAAGTACCAGCCCCCGGTCTACATCTACACGCCCGGCTATGCGCCTGTGCCGCTGCCGGACCGCACCATCCTCATCGAGCTGCGGCCAGACATCAACAGCATGGACGACAAGACTTTCGTGACGGCCGACGTGCTGGACAAGCTCGGTCCACGCATCGAGCGTGCAGCGCCGAAGGACCAGCCGCTCAAAGGCACGCCCGCTGCGGCGTCATGAGCACACCCAGGGAGACCGAATTCATGACAAGCAAAGTGCACCTCTTGCGCGCGTCTGCACCTTCCGCTGGAGAAAACGCGACATCGTGACCAACCAGCGTTTCGAGTTCAACTGACATCAATCGCCATCTACATCGACCGCCTCGACACCATGACCCATCACCGCCTTTCGCTCGTACTGGCCCTCAGTGCAACACTCGTCCTGGCCGCCTGTGGTACACGCCGCCCCTCCGTGCAGGAGCCCGAGCCGCCAGAACCCACGGCCAACGCCAACAACGCCGTCATTCTTCCGGCGATCAGCTATTGCAAGACGCCCAGAGGCGTGCAACTGACCAAGACCGATGACGCGTGCGACGTGCCCGCATCGCTGCTACAGGCCGTCCAGGACCAGCTCCAGGCACCCTACGAGTTCGCCGTGCCAGCGCCTTCGGCCAGCGTAGCGGGCGCACCGACCTTGCGGATCCAGATCACCGACTTGCTAGCCAACGGCGGCGGCATGTACGGCGGCCCCAAGATCGTGCAACTCCACGGCGTGCTGGAGCGACTGAACGCAGACCCGGTCCAGTTCACCGCACAGCGCCAGATGTTCATCTACTTCGGCTTGCCGCGCAGCACCTGCAGCATGGTCGGACAAGTGACCTACGCGCTGGGCGGCGACATCACCCAATGGCTGAGCAAGCCAGTCGACGGCGCCAAGCTGGGCGTGTGGTAAGACTCGACAGACAACCTGAACATGGGCCAACTTCTCGCTTCCACCGCTCTAGCCGCTGCTCTGCTGGCACTAGCCGGCTGCGCATCACACGCTTCCGCACCAGCAGGTTCCGCGGCACCAACAGAAGCCGTCGCAGGCATCCAGGCGTTCGAGACCGTCTGCCTCAAGACCGCACCGAGTTTCGCTGGCGCAGCCGACGCCGCGAAGTCTTTCGGCATCAGCCAGTGGGACGACGGTCCCATCGGCCGCATGGGCATGACCCCAGACCAGAAGCTCGGTGTCCAGATCAAGCCGGCCACCGAATGCGTGATCACCACGCCGACGCAGCCAGGGCCGGCGGCCGCTCAGCAGTTTGGCCAAGCCATCGCGCGTGCGACCGGCGGCAGGGCGCCGGGGCGGTTTCCGGTGGCCATCGTCTTCAACGGCCAGCCGTTCATCTTTCACCACGACCGTGATGGCGGCGAAGCATTCGTTATGCTCAAGCAGGGCGCCAGCGGCAAACAGTGACTCGTCCGGTGGCCAACACGCTCCCCGATTGATTCGCCAAGCCGTCACCACGCCGATCCGCCGACATGTATGGCATCAGCAGCCATGCACGGCATTTCCAAGTCATCATCAAGCGCAACGGCAAGGCGTGGCGAAAAACCTTCGCGCACAGCACCTGCGGTGGGGCGGACAGTGCGCTGGCCATGGCGCAGGCTTGGCGGGACGACATCGTTAAAAAGCACCCACCCATCGCTCGCCGCCAGCGCGCGCAAAGACTGCTGGCCACTAACACCAGCGGTGTCGCCGGCGTCCATCTGGCGCGTGCACCGGATGGCACCCCCCGCCTGTGGACGGCGCGGACCATTGTCGGAACCAAGACGCTGTCCAAGTCGTTCAGCATCTCCCGCTACGGCGACCACCACGCCAAGGAACTGGCCATCGCTGCGCGCCAAGCACAACTCAAGCACATCTCCGGACGTTTGGTCGTCCATCCCGATGAGCCGGTGCTTCGGGCCGCCCCTGCCGCCACCGACACACTGCAGCCGCCGCCAGCCACCGCCCGTGCCACCGTGCTCATCGGCCACCAGCACGTCGAAGATGCAGTACACGACAGGATCTGCACCGTCGTACCAGCGCCGGCGCCGGGCCCGGGCGTGCAGTCTGTCGAAGTCGCTGCGACCGGCGTCGTCCAGCACGCAGATCTCGCCGTCGAAAACGGACGGGCCACCCTTCAGGCCGGCCAGGCCGTCGACCACCTCTGGGAACCAGGCCGACGCGTTGGCGGCCCCGCGCGTGCGCAGCTCGACGCGGCCGCCGTCGACCACGGCCATCAGCCTGTAGCCGTCGAACTTGATCTCGTAAAGCCACCCGGCCGCGCCGAAGGCAAAAGGCCGCTCCTCAAGCAGCATCGGCGGGTAATCGGTGAGCCTCAGCATCGTGCCAGCGTAGCGACGATGCCCGGGCCCGTTGTCGGCCTACGTCCTCAAGATCCGCAGGCGCGATGAACCGGCGACGTCACGAAAGGAGACCCCATGACCGACGATCCGAAGAAAACCGGCCTGGACCGCAAGCTCATCGCCATGCACGAGCCGCACGAAGAGCGTAGTTGGACCGAGAGCCTGCATTGCACCGAAGCGCAGTTGCGAGAGGCGATCAATGCCGTAGGCAACTCGGCCGACGCGGTGCGACAGTACCTGGCGCAGAAGAAGCAGGCATAAAAAAGGACCCGTCGAAAGCGGGTCCTCAAGAGGGTTGGATACCTCGCCCGGTCTCTCAGGGAGGAGGAGAAAAGATGCAGGGAGGCACCCAAAGACCGGACGCCAAAATCTTAGCTCAGATGCTTGCCCACCAGGCCAGTCATCTCGAACATCGTCACCTCGTCCTTGCCCATCACCGCCTTCAGCTTGGCATCGCACAGGATGTTGCGCTTGTTCGCCGGGTTCTGGAGGTTGTTGGCCTTGATGTATTCCCAGAGCAGCTTAGTGACCTGGGTGCGCGGCTGAGGCGCGGCGCCGATGATGGCGGCCAGCTCGGCGCTGGGCTTCATGGGACGGGCGAAGCCGCTCTTCTGAGTTTCTGTCATGGATCCCTTTGAAAAAAGGGCCGCAGTCTACCTAGCCCAGCGACATGCAAGCGGTCGCGACTGATACTGTACAAATAACCAGTATCGGCCTAGACTGCCATCCATGGACTCTATCCCGCCCCAACTGTGGATTGCAGCGTGTGCTCGTCGCCTGCAGCTGCGGTGGCCCACCGTGGCACCGCAACAGCTGGAGGACACGGCGCGCGAGCTGCTCAATGACCCGAAACTGCGCGCGCTGCCGCCCGAGGCAGCGGCCGCGACCTGGCGGCAGCCGATCGGCGCGGAGGCCTGACCATGGAGCAGGCCGCGATCGCCATCCTCGGCGCCGCGGCGGCTTGGCTGTCGCAGGACGGCCGGCCGCGCTGGGCCCGGTGGGCTTGCATCGTCGGCCTGGTCGGCCAGCCGTTCTGGCTGGCCGCCACCTGGCGCGCAGGACAGTGGGGCATGCTGGTGGTCTCGCTCGTCTTCACGGCCGCGTGGCTGCGTGGCATCTGGTCGCTGTGGATCGCTCCAGCCCGGGCACGGGCTGCGGGAGCGGCGTCATGAGCGGGATGGTCCTGATCGTGCCTGGCGCGACCGATGAAGAGCTGCAGGCCGGCCTCGAGGCTGCGAAGCTCTTCCTGGAGATCCACGGCGTCACGCCGATGGATGTCGCGGCCGCAGAGTATGCGCACGAGTGTTGGGACGATGGCGGATTCGAGGAGGACGAGGAGCCGTCAGCGGATGCACAGCGCGTCAGCCGAATCTGGGGCCAAGCGCAGACTGTTGCGGTGGACACCACGTGTGCCAGCTGGCGCCGGCTGCCGCCGCACGGATGGCAGCTGTACCCCTTTGACGACGCTGCGGACTGAAAGGCCGCAGAACAGCCTCACTGCTTGGGTCGACGGTCTCTTGCTGGGCGTGGTGGCACCCGTTTGTGCGCCGTGTTGGCCAGCCCATCAGTGATGTAGACCGACATCACCAAATTCTCCGCGACAGTGACCATCGCGATGACTTCCGCTTCCGTCGGCGTATGCGCGCGATGGGTAACGGCGCTGCCCACGTCGATGATCTTGAGCATTCGATCTTTGTCTCTGGCCGAGAGGTGGCCGGCGTCGAACAAGGCCTGCAGGTTGGACCTGAAGGAGCCGCGATCTTCCAGCTGGTGCACCATGACGGACTCGATCAACCCGCGAACGCCGAGCGCGACCAGGCGCGGCATTCGGCTTTGCAAGCCGGTGTAGATCTCGCGCAGGAGCTCGTGGATGTTGTCCAGACGCGGGTCGAAGACGCCGTTGAGAAAAAGATCGTTGGCCCAAGACGGTCGCTGCCTGGCCATCGCACCTGGGTGATACGTGACGTATGTGTCGAACTCGGAGCCATCGGACGTGACCATCAGCTTGATTTCTTCGCAGCCGCAGCACTCGATCAGTTGTTAGTCCTCCGCCGAATAGCCATAGCTCTCTCCTTCGCTATCCTCAAAGTCCTCTCTTTGACGCTTTTGAAAGAGGACTTTGTGCGCCGTCGTGCGACTGCAGCTGTTGCAGTGCGCCTTCACCGTCGGCGGCGTCGAACCAAACGCGCTGCTCATGCTGCCTTCCGGTGCTCGTAGTAAGGCCGCTCCTTCTCTTCGAGCAGCGCATCGAGCTCGTCAAGGGTGCGTCCTTCCGGTGTCAGCCAGGCCTCGACGTTCTTCTCCTGCAGGGCCACGATCGTGCGGTCGTGGCCGGCTGCAGCCACCTCAGGCAGCGGTTATCGGTGAAGGCCGCAAAGGACCACAGGTCCGGCTCGTCGACGCCCGCAGGCGGCGTCCAGTGCGAGTAGAGGCAGGCCACCAGTTGGTCGCGCTGCGGCACCGGCCTGAATTCGAGCACGATGTTCTCCGGCCGCTCGCCGGGTTGCAGCTCTCGGTGCTCGGCGACGTGGCGCACGACGTTCTCCCAGAACACCGGCACGAGGGCCAGGCCGTGCGTGTGGCCGAAATGGCCCTTCCAGAAGCCGCGCAGGTTGTCGCGTCGGCTGTTGTACAGGCCCGGGTACTTGGCGTCATAGAACGCCGGTTTGCCGGCAGGCCGCAGGTGGTAACGCATCGGCCGGATGACGGGCTGGCCCTCCTCAAAAATGAGGACAGGCCCCCACCAAAGGGGGAAGAGCCTGGCGTCCGTGTCGCGCAGCTCGGTGCGCCTCATGCCGTCGAGGGTGGCCAGCGCCGCGGCCACCTTGTTGCCAGCGATGCGCTGGCTCTCCTGGGCCTTCTTCGTCGTCTTGGTCTGCAACTCGCGCTCGGCATCTACCAGGCGCTTGCGCTGCTTGAAAAGCTCCTGCTCAATACCCTGCATCTGGTCGGAGTTGATCTGCTGGATCAGGTCGTGGATCTCGCGTTCTTCAGTATGCTTGAGCCACCCGGCGATCTGTTCCGGCGACCACAGCGCCCGAAGCTTGTCGGTCACAACGCGCGCCAACGCTCTGTTCTCGACAAGCTTGCATTGCTTGGGACGCAGCGCACGGTCCCAGGCAGCGCAATCTGCGTCTGTGGCCCGGTAGTCCGACCGCCCACCATTGCGCTTGATCTCGCGACTGATCGTCGAGGGCGCGCGCCCCAGCAAGGCAGCAATTGAGCGGATCGAGAAGCCAGCCACCACAGCGCGCGAGATCTCTTCGCGCTCAGCCAGCGTCAGCACCGTGGCACAGCGGCTACGTGCCGGGGGCCGAAATCCACCAGTTCGGGAAAGGATTCCCTGCACTGACGTGTGGGATCGATTGAACAACTGGGCAATCTGATGGAGCGTCCAGCCTTGCTTCCATCGCTCCCACATCAATGCCTTCTGGGCGTCCGTGTAGTAGGTTCGCGTCCGGTACTTCATCTACAACACTCCTTCTGCTCATGCAGTTTTTAGTGTGTTGCATCGACCGGTCGAATCCGCCGCCAGCAGCGGTCATTCATCGCCCCAGCAGACCGTCGATGCGCTCGACGAGGCCACCAACATCACCCGCGACGCCGTCGGGCTGCCCACGCAATTAAGCTACCCTGGGAGCATTGAGTTCCCGGACACCCGAATCCAAGCATCCCGCACCAACACCTAAAAGGCCCATGTCCCTCCTTACCTTCTTCGTCGCGGCCGTAGTGCTTGCAGTCACCCCAGGTCCCGGATTGGCGTATGTGATTGCCAGAACAGTCTCGGGAGGGCGCGGCGAGGGGCTGGCGTCCTGCTTCGGAACTGGCTTCGGCGGGATGGTCCATGTGCTCGCCGCTGCCCTTGGCCTGTCGCTGTTGATTGCCCAGTCGGCGCTAGCCTTCAGCCTCGTCAAATACATCGGGGCAGCGTACCTGATCTACTTGGGCATTCGGATGCTGATGCGCAGGGATGCTGTGGATCAGCCCAGCACCGACGTGAAACCGCAGGGCCCAAAGCGAGCCCTGTTGGAGGGCGTGGTGGTCGAAATCTTAAACGTGAAGACGGCGCTTTTCTTCCTCGCCTTCCTGCCGCAATTCGTCTCCTCCACTGCGCCCCTAATTCCGCAATTGGTGACGCTGGGCAGCATTTGCGTCGCCTTGAACACGTTAGTCGATGTATTCGCTGTTCTCGCGGCGCACCGTTTGCTTCGCTCAGGCGTTGCACGGGCGGCGCGCGCCCGCGTACTCAGGCGAATCTCAGGAGTAACGATGATCGGCTTAGGGACTTTCTTGGCGTTTGCTCGGCAGCGGACGTAGAAGGTGGCCTGCGAATCGCGAATTTCCGCTTAGGGCCCAAAGCGGAAGTTGCTCGTAGCAATTCCACCATGGTCAGCCATCGGTTCGCGTGCGTTAGAGGATCTCCAGCTATAAGGTATGACTAAAGCGCTTGACCCAAACCTTCGTTACTCGACCATTCTCCAGTGAGAGGAGGACTCGCAATTCGTCGAAGCCCCACCAATATTCAATTTCGCTTTTGCTAGCGTAGATCCTGTCAGGGCTGTGCGCGATCTCGCGGAAACCATCGAGTTTCAGCTTGGCCATGGCATCTCCAGCAGATTCACCGGGCTTAAAGCGATTCTCAACATAGTCTGCCCTGACATGTGCTTCCCACTTCGAATGGCCGACCGCGCACAGCAAGCAAAACCCAACTGCGATCACTAGCTTTTTCATGAGTGCGAGTGTGGGAGTTGGACTCTGCTGAAACTGGTTAGTTGTTGGCCGTGCAAAATACAGTAAGGCGTCAGACGCTGCTGCGGCTCGGTTCTGGCCGCAGACAGGAGGTCTGCTCTTGGCCGACCGTAGCCCGCCGTCGTGCTGACGCAAAGGGCCCATAGCGGAATTTTGCCTGCTCAAGAGCTGACGTTCGTGGACCTTGCAATACTTCAGAGCAGCCCGGCGCCCGCACGGTGAGTTTGGGAACGACGAACTAACATCCGCGCAAACCGCCAAAAAGGTCTCGCCTCCTGCCGCAAGGACTTGGGGTGCTTCATTTCTGCAGCATCGCGCGGTGGACTTCCTATGCCAAAGCGGGCATAACGCGGGCGCTGGTCACTGGCGAATCTTCGTGAACTGGGAAGAAACGTGCCAAAGGCGACCCGCTTGCGCCGGAGTGGACATACAGAAAAGACGTCAGCGAGAAAAGAGGTCAGCGCTTCCGCTGCCAAAGAGCTCAATGTCCCCCGTGCGGCAGCGTGTATCCGCGTCGAGGCCGCCCGTCTTCGAGCAGCCAGTGGGCAACGAGCAGGCCGTCGCTCGCGAGCGCGTGCAGGCCGCGATAAATCTGCGGCATGCTCAGAGGCTCACCCATGTCGAGCAGGGCACGGTATATGCCCGTCACATCGACTGCTGCGCCCTCGTGGTGGGCGATTGCCGCCACAAGGGCGCAGCGCTGATCAACAGCTTTTTTGTTTATGCCCGACTGCCCCGTCAATCGAGCGCGGACCTGTTCGCGCAATTGAGCAGTAGACGCACGCATTGATCCGGCCGCGGCGCCGGGCGCTGTGTGCGATGTTGGGGAGCCCGATTCGCGTGGGACTGACATCCAACAAGAGTAGCACTTCAGGTTCTACCCCAATATGCCAAAACTCAAGTGGCTTTCCCTGGATTTTCATGTTGTGTTAAGGAAACAGTAGGCGCTCGTGTGCTATGAAATATGTACGAGCAAGTTATATTCCACGCTTCTGCGGCAAGCCAGATCCCGCGCGGACAGCCAGCCTCCCACCGACCTTTTGGTTCCCTTGGAGGCCATCTTGGCTAGTCATTCGCTCTCGTCCCTACCCGTCTCCCCGCCCTACGAGGCGCCCGGCGACCGGTCCGCGTTTCCTTTGGGTGCGCTCATGCTGGCCGCGTCGGTCAGTAGCTGGGCGCAGCAGCCCGCAACGCCGGCATCGGAGCCCAGCGGCGGCACCCTAAATACCGTCACCGTGACGGACGAGCGCGAGCGCCAGGGCAAGGAAGACCTGCAGACGAAGAAGACCAGCATCGGCAAGGGCACGCAGGACATCCGCGACATCCCGCAGTCGATCAACGTCATCACCGAGAAGCTGATCGACGACGTCAAGCTCGACACCCTCAAGGACGCCCTGCATTACTCCGCCGGCATCACCTTCGCGGCGACCGAGAACGGCACCGACCAGGACATCCGCCTGCGCGGCTTTCCGGTGGCGAGCACGGGCGACCTGCTGATCGACGGCATGCGCGATCCCTCGCAGTACGACCGTGACACCTTCAACCTCGAGCGCATCGAGGTCATGCGCGGCGCGGCGTCGATGATCTTCGGCCGCGGCTCCACGGGTGGAGTCATCAATCAGGTCACCAAGAAGCCCCTGCTCGCGGACCAGACCGACATCGTCGGCACTGTGGGTTCGGGCAGCTACTACCGCTCGACGCTGGACTTCAACAAGCGCACCGGCGAAGAGAGCGCGTTCCGGCTCAATGCCATGTGGAACAAGGCCTACAACGGCGGCGCCAAGGTCGACAAGAGCGGCATCGCGCCCTCGTACAGCTGGGGCATCGGCAGCGACAACGAATTCAACGTCGGCCTGTTCCACCTGGAGGTCAACAACGTGCCGATGTCCGCGATCCGCTGGATCCAGGACGGCCGCCAGGGGCTGACCGGCTACAACGCCCGCGGCGTGCCCACCTTCGGCGCGCTCAGCACGCTCGCCAAGACCACGCCGGGCAACTTCTACGGCACGACCGCGGACAAGCTGCTCGGCAAGGCCGACTACGGCAACGCCTCGTGGCTGCACCGCTTCTTGGATGGCAGCGAACTGAAGACGCAGATCCGCACCGGCACCTACGACCGCCAGCAGGAGGGCTCGGTCGCGGGCTTCGGCACCACCTTCGGGCAGCCCACCACGGCGGCCAACCTGAGCGACTTCACGGTGCTGACGCGTGCGGCACTCACGCCTCGCAAGGACCAGTACAAGGGCACCTACCTCCAGAGCGACTACAGCAAGGAGTTCACCCTGGGCAGCACCAAGCATTCGCTGCTCGCCGGCGTCGATGTCTCCAAGGAGTCGGCCGACCGCTTCCAGAACAACGGCTACATCTTCAATGCGAGCGGCCGAGGACTCACGCTGGGCACTCGCCCCAATACCTGGCTGGGCACGCCCGACAACGGCGCCGTACTCGGTGGCTCGGGGCTGTCGCCTTCTTACAGGCCGTCGAGCGGCTATTCCGCCAAGTCCTACGGCGTGTACCTGCAGGACCTGGTGCAGGTGGCGCCCGACTGGAAGATCCTGGGCGGCATCCGCTACGACAAGCTCAAGGGCGACTTCGACCAGTACACGTACACAAACCCCTCGTGCGTGAACCGCAACACCGGCGCCACGATCGCCTCGCCGACCAACTTCTGCCAGGGCGGCCTGCAGCAGTACCGGCCGGGCTCCATCCTGCCGACAACCACCAGCACCCACCTGTCTCAAGGCGCTTGGAGCTACCGCACCGGCGTGCTTTACCAGCCGTCGCCGACGCAGTCCTACCACATCTCGTACAGCACCTCGTTCAACGCCTCGGCCGACACCTATCAGTACGTGTCGCCGCAAACCGCCAACACGCCGCCCGAAAAGAGCCGCAACATCGAGATCGGTGCCAAGCTCGACTGGCTGGACGGCAAGCTGTCGACCCGCGCCGCGCTTTTCAAGACAGAGAAGACCAACGAGCGCACCACCGACTCCGACTTCGCCGGCGATTCGTACCTGCTGTCGGGCAAGCGCCACTCGCAGGGCATGGAGATCGACGTCATCGGCCGCCTGACGCCCCAGTGGGAGGTGTACTTCTCCTACTCGTTCATCCCGCGCGCGACCATCGACCGGGTCGGCAGCACCGCCACGCCGGGCACGCTCGGCGCGCGCGTGGGCCTCACCCCCAAGCACAGCGGGGCGGCCTGGGTCAGCTACCAGGCCACGCCGAAGTTCCGCATCGCCGGCGGCCTGCGCGGCGCCTCGGAGAACCGGCCGCTGCAGGGCGGCAGCGGCGCGGCGAGCTACACCGCGCGCACGCCGGGCTATGTGGTGGGCGACCTGATGGCCGAGTACAAGTTCACGCCGGACCTGTACGCGCAGCTCAACGTGACGAACGTGACCAACAAGCTCTACGGCGACCAGCTCTATCCGGGATTCGCGATCGCCGGGCAGGCGCGCACGGTTCTCTTCACCCTGGGCGCGCGCTTCTGATTTCGCTACCCTCGCGGCATGCTGGTCCACATCCAAGGCGTTCTCACGGCAGACGAACTGCGCGAGGCCCAGGCCATCCTGGCTGGCGCGCCGTGGGAGGACGGCCGCTTCACCGCGGGCGAACAGTCCGCCCACGCCAAGAACAACCAGCAGCTGCGCGAGGACTGCGACGAGACCGCGGCCGTGCAGCAGCTGTTGCTGCGCGGTCTGGAGCGCCACGCCGTATTCTTCTCGGCAGCGCTGCCCAAGCACATCTCGCCGCCGCTGTTCAACCGTTATGGCGGCGCATCCAACAGCTTCGGCAACCACGTCGACAGCGCCGTGCGCTTCCTGCGCAACGGCGCGGGCCGCGTGCGCACCGATGTGTCCTGCACCGTCTTCCTCGCCGATCCGGCCGACTACGACGGCGGCGAGCTGGTGGTGGAAGACACTTTCGGCGAGCAGCGCGTGAAACTCGCGGCGGGCGACATGGTGCTCTACCCCGGCACCAGCGTACACCGCGTGCTGCCCGTCACGCGCGGCGTCCGGCTCGCCAGCTACTTCTGGATCCAGAGCATGGTGCGCAGCGACGAGCAGCGGCGCCTCCTGTTCGAGATGGACAACCACCTGCGCCATGTGCGCAGCCACTACGGCGAGACCGACCAGGGCGTGGTCGGCCTCACGAGCACGTACCACAACCTCCTGCGCATGTGGCTCGACGTCTGAGTCCGAACGCGCCCACCGATCCTCCTTCGACCATGACCTCCTTTCGCCACTGCCTGTCAGCGCTGACCCTGTCGCTCCTTGCCGCCGCGCCGATGGCGCAGGTGGTCGACCACGCCACCGTCCGCTGCGAGGCCGTGCCCAAGGAAGAGATGAAGCCGCAGATGGAGCTGCAGCGCAAGCTCACCGCCGAGGGGTGGAAGGTGCGCCAGATCAAGAACTTCAACGGCTGCTACGAGGTGTACGGCTTCGACGCGACCGGGCGGCGCGTCGAGATGTTCTTCAATCCCAAGACCTTCGAGAAGGTCGGCGAGGTCGCCCAGCCGTCCTGAGGGCATGGAGGCCCGCCCTGCACCCCCCGCCGCCGCGCGCGTACGCGTCTGGAGCACCGCGCAGCGGACCCTGCACATCGCCCTGATCGCCGGCGTGGCCGTGGCCTGGTGCGTCGGCGAATCGCGCCAGCGCATCCACGACACGGCCGGCTACGTGGCGCTCGCGGCCGTGGGGCTGCGCGTGCTGCTGGGTTTCGCCGGCGGGCGCCATGCGCGCTTCGCGTCCTTCGTGCGCGGGTCGGCCGCCGTGCTGCGCTATGGCCGCGCGATGCTGGCCGGGCGTGAACAGCGCTACCTGGGCCACAACCCCCTGGGCGGCTGGATGGTGGTGGCGCTGTTGTCGACGACTGGCATAGCCTGCGTCACCGGCGTGCTCTACACCACCGATGCGCTGTGGGGCCTGGCCTGGCTGGAATGGCTGCACCGGGCCGCCGCATGGGCCGTGCTGGGGCTGGCCGTCGTGCATGTCGTCGCGGTGATCGCCATCAGCGTGCGCCACCGAGAGAACCTGGTGGCGGCCATGCTCAGCGGCGACAAGCGCATCGGCCGCTGACCCGGAGCGTCAGAGGGTCAGTCGCCGACGTTGCGCCACCACTTGCGTGACCACACCGAGAGCGGAATCAGCGCCAGCACGAGGCACGACACCCAGTAGCGGTCACCCTCCTCGAGGTAGGGCACGAAGGCGCGCGCCACGCGGCTCGGCGCGTGGCCGCCGACGCCGCGCAGCAGCACCTCGACCGCCGCGGCAAGCATCATCTGCGCGCCGAGCACGAAGAGGGCCACGGCCGAGAGGCGAAACGCCCAATGCGCGCCGCGGCGGTGGCGCAGCAGCTGCCACGCGCTGGCCAACAGCGCGCAGGCGAGCAGCCCGAGGGCGGTGCCCCACGCCATGTCGGCCGGCGGCTGGCCGGCGGCCACGAAGCGCAGCAGCAGGAAGGCTTCCAACACTTCCCGCAGCGTGCTGAGGGCCAGGAAGACGAGCACCGCCACGCCCGCTCCACGATGGGCCAGCCAGCGCTCGAGCGTGCGCATCGCCTGCGTGCCGACGTCCGCGACGGAAGCCATAGTGCCGGTTGACACCAGGGCGAGCGAGAGGCCGAAGCAGAATGTCAGCGCGATGTCGAACCATTCGCTCAGCCCGGAACCCGGCAACAGCAGGATGGTCGCCGCGGCGCCGGACGCCCCGACGCACAGGCCCGCAGCGGCCCATCGGATAAGCTCAGTCCTGCCGGCGTCGCGAAGCGCCGCCCACAGCGCAAGGCTCACGAGCAACAGCTCGCATCCTTCACGGCTGACGATGACGAAGGCCTGGAACATGCGTTGTTGGATGCAGAAGCGCCTTGCACTGAATCGAATATTGATGGTGCGGCGCATTGCCGCACTGAAAGAATGTAGCTGCCATGCCAATGACGGACGACCAGATCCGGTCGCTTGTGGATCGGACCACCGACGAGTTCCGCGGAGAACTCAGCGAGCTGGAGAGCGCCATCGGCATGCTGCTGATCGGGCGTCACTATGGCTGGCGGGTCATCCTGCTGGTTCACAGCCCGGCGACGATCCGCAAGTACCTCAAGATCCTGGGCCTCAAGAACCTGCGCGACGTGCTGCCCGAAGTGGGCGTGCTAGCGCATCGTAGCAACGCCTGGCGCATGCTGGACGGGACCCAGAACTTCTGGAAGGCGGTGCGCGGCCAGATCGCCGGCGTGCGCAGCGCCAAGGCCGACGTTCCGCCGCGCTAAAGGATATCGCTGGAAGCGTGCTGAAGAGCGTTGCGAGGGTGACCCTGCGACTGGTTCAGCTGGCGAACGACGGCGGCTCTTAGGTAACCTAGTTGACGCAGCAAGCGACCGCTTCTGGCCGTATTGTGCCGTTCGGCGTGGCGATCGGCACGTGAGCGAAGCCTAGCGCTTCCGGCTCCGCATCGGCAGTGCAACAACAGATCCCGAGCGGGCGGATTCACAGTTACTGGCCAACAATCCGTCAGATTTCGGTTTGCTCGGAGATCTCAAGCGCGTCGTCTACATCGATGCCGAGATATCGAACGGTCGACTCGAGCTTTGAATGGCCCAGGAGAAATTGCACGGCGCGGAGATTCTTGGTCTTTCGGTAGATGAGCGTTGCCTTGGTGCGACGCACCGAGTGCGTGCCGTAGTCCGCCGGATCCAGGCCCAGCTGCTCGACCCAGTGGTCGAGAATTCTGGCGTACTGGCGGGTGCCAAGATGAGGAGAGTGGTGTACCCTGCTGGGGAACAAAAAGTCCTCCGACCTCAGACTTGCTGCCTTGATCCACTTCTGGACGGCATTACGTGTGGCGCTGGTGATCTCGAATTGCACAGGACGCTGGGTCTTTTGCTGCATGACGACAGCGCGCGAGGCGACTTGCTCGCCGTGGCAGACGTCATGGACCTTGAGCGCAACGAGGTCACATCCACGCAGCTTATTGCTCATGGCGTGATCGGCGCTGCGATGGAGTTTCTCAAGCCGCTGGCGGGCTCCAGCGCGGCAACGCTTGTGATCTTTGTGCCGTTGGCCTTCCTGTCCGGAGTCACGGGAGAATTCTTCAAGGCGCTTTCTCTCACCATGGCAGCGGCACTGGGCATCTCGTTCCTGGTCACATGGCTTGCGGTGCCGCTTCTTGCGCAGTATCTGTTGAAGGGTGACCGTCCGGCGAAGCCGGATCGTTTGACCCGGTGGTTTCACCAACACTACAAGGCCTGGTTGGTTCGTTGCATCGCACATCCGACGGTGCTGCTCGTCTGCGTCGCCGCCCTCTTGGTCACAGGCGTGTTCGCATTCCGGCAAGTCGGCTCTGGTTTCATGCCGGCCATGGACGAAGGTGGATTCATTCTGGACTACCGCACCCCCCCGGGCACAGCGCTGTCCGAAACGGATCGACTGGCCAGGCAGATTGAACAGATCATGCGTGAGATGCCGGAGGTCGACACTTATTCTCGACGTACGGCCACCGGCCTGGGCGGGGGCCTCAGTGAGGCCAATCAAGGTGACTTCTTTGTCAGACTGAAGTCGGGTTCACGCCGCCCGGTGCAAGCTGTCATGCAGGACGTGCGCAATCGGGTGGAGCATCAGGTCCCTGGAGTGAGTATCGAACTTGCTCAACTCATGGAGGATCTGATCGGCGACCTTACGGCCGTGCCCCAACCCGTTGAGGTGAAGTTGTTCGGCACCGACCCCAAGCTCCTTGCGGCAACCGCAGGCCAGGTAGCGCAGGAGATCTCCAAGGTCTCTGGCTTGGTCGGCGTGCGTTCCGGCATCAATCCCGCCGGTGATGCGATTGCCATTCACGTCAATCGAGTGGCTGCTGCTGCGGAAGGACTGGATCCTGACCAGATCACTCGCTCGCTGCAAGGACTGATGACGGGGAACGTGGCAACCACCTACGCCGAAGAGGCGAAAGCAGTAGGCGTACGCGTCTGGACACCTGCATCTGACCGGGCAACGCAATCGCAATTGGCCGACCTCCCACTGCGCGCGCCGGACGGACACATGCTGCCGCTGGGACGTGTCGCGACCTTCGAGACATTGGCCGGCCAGCCACAGATCACGCGGGAGAATCTCAATCCCATGGTTGCCGTGACGGCGCGCATCGAAGGCAGGGATCTTGGTTCCGTGATTCAGGATGTGAAGAAGGTGCTCGATTCAAGCGGGGCCTTGCCCAAGGGTGTTCATTTTGAGCTTGGCGGCCTGTATCAGCAGCAGCAGCTTGCGTTCAAGGGCCTGATGGCCGTGTTCGCCGCGGCCGCTGCCCTGGTGTTCCTGTTGCTGCTCTTTCTCTACGAGAGCTTCCCGGTGCCGTTGTCGATTCTTTGCACTTCGTTGCTGTCGGTGTCTGCCGTCTTCATAGGCCTGTGGTTGACGAATCTTGAGCTGAACATCTCGGCCATGATGGGTATGACGATGATCATTGGCATCGTGACGGAGGTTGCGGTGTTTTACTTCTCGGAGCAGCAAAATCGCTTGGAGCGGCATCCCAACCTCATCCGCAGCTTGATAGGGGCTGGTCAGTTTCGGGCGAGGCCCATCGCCATGACCACCTTGGCGGCAATTCTGACTTTGCTCCCCTTGGCGCTCGCCATCGGGGCGGGGTCCGAAATGCAGCAGCCATTGGCCGTCGCGATCATTTCGGGTTTGGTGGTTCAGTTGCCGCTGGTGTTGTTCTTCATGCCCACCCTCTATGCCTGGATAGAGACAGAGCGAGAAAAGGGAGCGCAGAGCAGTGGGCGCCCCTTGTGGTCGATTCGGAAGAGATGACATGACATAGTTCATCCAAGTTCAAATGTCGATCCGCCGGCTAAGTTTGCAACGCCGCATTCGGTACTTCTTGAAGCGGGCGAAGAGGGCGCTGTGACCGCCTTGCACTGTCACGGCCGCCCCGCAAAATATCGAGGAGCTCAGATCAATGATCTTGCGGGACTTCGCTACGCTGGAAGATATTGGCTGTTCGGCGGTAGTGTTGCGCCAGCAGCTCCTTTGTCTCTTCTAGACGTCCAGCCACGACGGCATCGAATATCGCCCGATGCTCATCCAACTCATTGCGCCGCTTGTATGCCGCCCTTGCGGCCAACTGCCTGAACCGGTACGCCCGGTCGTATAGCTGCGCGCAGAAGCCCAGTAGCAACTCGGACTGGCACCCCGCCAACAGGGCGTTGTGAAACTCCCGATGCAGCCGCTCCCATTCCGGATTCTCTTCATAGGAATCCGGCGACACCGAACGCGGCGTACGGGAGAGCCGATGAAAAGCAAGCACAAGCTGCTCTTCCCATTCATTGGTACGTCGCTCGAATGCCTGGCTCATCGCCAGCGATTCAATGGCAATGCGTGTATTTACCAGATCGTCCAGCTGCGCCTGCGTGGCCTGCGCCACCATGAAGCCCCGCTGGTCGTTGTGAACTACCCAGTCCTCGCTGGCGAGTCGGTTCAAGGCTTCTCGAAGGGGACTGGCGCCGACTTGATAGCGATTGCGTAGTTCGTGCATCAGGAGCTTGCGCCCCGGTCGCCAGTGTCCAGCAAGCACGTCTGCGCGCAGGCGCTCGTAAGTCACGCGCGCCATCGTCGGCGAGGATGCGGCTTCGCTATCGGCGTCACGGGTAAACCCTCGCTCTAATTTTGTCGACAAAACCATTTTTTAATACTTAAAATCGTCAAAGCATTCTGTTGAGAGGTTTATCGAAATTATGGCGAGGTTTGCACGCGTAGCGCTACCGCGGACACCCATCCAATGGGCGATTGAGCATGAGGGTCGGTTGCTCGGTTTCGGAATCGACGTGCCGGCCGGAATCCACGACACGGCTTGGCTGGAACTTGTAGCATCCGGTCCCAGCGCTGCGATGCTTTCTCGCGCCACGCCACTCGATCCTCAAGCCGTGCGGTGGGGCATGCCCGTGGCACGCCCAGGCAAGGTGATCTGCCTCGGACTGAACTACGCAGCGCACGCTGCCGAAGGCGGCAACGCTCCGCCTGAGTACCCCAGCTTCTTCATGCGCGGTGCCAGTTCGCTGATTGCGCACGGCGCACCGCTGGTGCGTCCGGGCGCGTCGGACAAGCTCGACTTTGAGGCCGAACTGGCCGTCGTGATCGGCCGCCGCGCGAGGCATCTCACCGAATCGAATGCGCTGGAGGCGGTCGCGGGCTACGCCTGCTTCAACGACGGCACTCTGCGTGACTACCAGCGCCGCACTGCGCAATGGACCATCGGCAAGAACTTCGATGGAACCGGCGCCTTCGGGCCGTGGCTCGTGCCGGCGGCGCAACTCCCGCCAGGCGCTAGCGGGTTGAAGATCGAATCGCGCCTGAACGGGAACGTTATGCAGAGTGACAACACACGCCACATGATCGTCTCGGTGGCGCAAGCGCTGGTGCTGTTGTCAGAGGTCCTGACGTTGGAGCCTGGGGATGTGGTGGCCATGGGGACGCCCTCGGGCGTGGGTTATGCGCGCAAGCCGCCGGTATGGATGCGGCCTGGCGACCGTATCGAAATAGAGATCGAAGGCGTCGGGCTGCTTTCAAACCCCGTGGTGCAGGAGGAGGTCTGACATGGAACCCATCGTGACGCGGCTTCCTGACAACTTTCGCTGGCCCGGCGGCCATCGTCTCGCGATCATCTTCAATATCGCCTACGAGGCTTGGTCCGACGGCCAGGCACCCGGTATCGGGCCAATGGGCAATGTGCTCAAGCCGGGCTACTTCGACACCAACGCGCACTCCTGGGCATCGTTCGGTCTCGTGCGCGGCATTCATCGGCTGGTCGACATCGCGGAGAAGCACGGCATCAAGACCAGCGTCATGGTCAACGGTGTCATTTGCGAGCGCGACCCAGCCACCGTGGCCCGACTCGCAGCGCTCGGCCACGAGATCGTCAATCATTCGTGGGGCATGGATGTCATCCCGGTCTATTTCGAAGAGGCCGAGGAGCGCGCCAACATCGAGCGCAACCATGCGCTGTTGATGAAAACGGCGGGAGTCGTGCCCGTCGGCTGGATCAGCCCGCGAGGGACTGGCAGCCCGATCAGCTCGCGCCTGCTTGCCGAGGCCGGCTATCTGCACCATGGGGACGTCAACGATGACGACCGCCCGTACGTGATGGAATTCGGCGGTCATCGCATCGTCGGCATCCCGCTCACGATGGATGTGAACGACCTGCCGACCTGTATCCGCTACGGGCAGGGCCCTCGCCACATGCTGGACACCTTCGACGACACACTTGCGGCGATGCGTGCCGAGGAGGCGCCGCTCATGCTGGACGTTACGGCGCATACACACGTGCTGGGTCGGCCTTCGGGCGCTTGGGTCTACGACGAAATCATGGCACGGGTGAAGAAGGCCGGGGACGTATGGGTTTGCACGCGAGAGGAAATGGCGCGTCACGTGCTCGCTTCGCTTTGAGGCGGGCGCAAGCCCGCTTGAGTGCCAGAAAAGGAGACACAAGGACATGATTCACCGCAGACATTGCATGGCCGCGTTAGGCGCCATCGGCAGTTCGTTCCTGCTTCCCGCTTTTGGTCAATCGGATTTTCCGAACCGTCCGATCAAGTTGCTGGTGCCGTTCTCTGCGGGAGGCAGTCCTGACCTGCTGGCCCGGGTGATCGGCACGCGGGTGGGCAAGCAGATGGGCCAGGGTGTGGTGGTCGAGAACAGGCTTGGCGCCAATGGCATTGTTGCCGCGGAAGCCGTGGCCAGGGCGACACCGGATGGCTACACGCTATTGGTCACCACCGGATCGCACGCCATCAACCCCAGCATCTACAAGAGCCTGCCCTATGACACGCTGGCTGACTTCGCTCCGGTGAGCCTCTTCACGGTGGCTCCCGCGCTCACCTTGGTCGTTCATCCCGATTCACCCGCAAAGACATTCAAGGATTTCCTGGAACTGGCGCGCAAACCTGAAGCTAACGTCTCGTTTGGCTCGCCGGGTTCAGGGAACACGCTGCACCTCGCTGGCGAACTTCTGAACGCCATGGCGGGGACGCGGATGCTGCATGTACCGTACAAGGGTGCAGCGCCGGCGCTCAACGCGGTCATGGCCAAGGAAGTGACCGCCTGTTTCCTCAGCACGGCTGCGGCGACCATGGCGGTCAAAGCTGGTCAGGTACGGCCGCTGGCCGTTACCAGTGCCAAGCGAATTGGCGCTTTCCCAGAAGTGCCCACGATGGCGGAAAGTGGCGTTCCGGACATGGACTACAACGGGGGCTGGGTCGGCCTGTTCGCCCCCGCCAAGACGCCCGCGCCGGTGATCCAGAAGATTTCGGTTGAGTTCAACCGGGCCATGCAGGCGCCGGAGGTCAACGAAAAAATGCTCTCCTGGGACAGTCCGCCCGTGGAGTACACGCCAGAGGAGTTTGGTAGGTTCTTCCGTCAGGAGATGGATAAGTTTGCGCGCATCGTGAAGATCGCCAACGTTCCGAAGCAATGATGCGCACAAGTAGAAGAGCAACATGACGACGATTGAGACAAGAATCACGACCGAGAACGGCCTGGTGTTTGAACGCGATGTGGCGCTGGCCATGTCTGACGGCACAGTATTGCGCGCGAATGTCTTTCGACCCGCAGCCGCGGGCCGCTACCCGGTAGTAATGGCGATGGGCGCCTACGGAAAGGACGTGCACTTCGAAGACGCGTTCAACCCCCAGTGGCAGGTTCTGAAGCGGATCTATCCGGAGTTGGACAACAACGGTTCCACCGGCCGTTACCTACGCTGGGAGGTTGTCGATCCCGAGCGTTGGGTACCCGATGGATTTGTCGTGATCCAGGTCGACTCGCGCGGCACCGGTCGCTCTGAGGGCTATCTCGATCCTTTCGGTCCAGTCGAGACGCGCGATTTTTACGAGTGGATCGAATGGGCCGGAACCCAATCATGGAGCAACGGGAAGGTTGGACTCATCGGCGTCTCATACCTCGCTATCAAGCAATGGCAAGTGGCATCGTTGCGACCACCGCATCTGGCGGCCATCGTGCCATGGGAAGGCTCGAGTGAGTTCTACCGCGACGGAGGACACCATGGCGGCATCCTGAGCAACAGTTTCACGTTTGAATGGTGGCCGCGCCAAGTGCTCGCCAATCAGTACGGCAGCGGTCAGAGCACGCACCGCGACCGCATCACCGGGGAGCGGACCACTGGGCCCGCTTTCTCCGAGGCAATCTTGAAAGGCAGCCGGGCCGACCATCCCAACGATCGGCTTGAACACCCGTTGGACGACGCATGGAACGGTGCGCGGGCGGCCAACCTTACCGCCATCGATGTACCTTTGTTGTCGGCGGCGAATTGGGGTGGGCCAGGCATGCACCTGAGGGGCAATTTCGAAGGCTTCTTGCGCGCGGGTTCGAAGAATAAGTGGCTTTACGCTCACATCGGCACGCACTACGAAAGCTTCTATCTACCGCACTACGTCGCGATTCAGAAGCGCTTCTTCAATCACTTCCTTCGCGGCGACGACAACGGCTGGGATCGGGAGTCGCCTGTACACCTAGCAATCCGCCGGACTGACGGCACTGCGACTCTGCGACAGGAGCAAGAGTGGCCCCTGGAGCGCACCCGGTGGACGCCGTTCTTCCTCGACGCAACCAGTCTCACCCTCGGAAGTGTGGCTCCGGCGCAATCTGCCAAGACCGCATTCACGGCCATGAAGGATGGTGTTAGCTTTTCCACACCACCGTTCGATGAGGACATCGAATTCACCGGCCCGGTGACGCTGCGACTGTGGATCAGTTCGAGCACCCGCGACGCCGACATCTTTGCGGTGTTGCGTGTGTTCAACCCCGAGGGTGACGAAGCAACCTTCGTCGGCGCACACGAGCGCGTCGCCATGGCGTTAGGCTGGCTGCGTGCTTCGCACCGCAAGATCGACCCGTCGTTAAGCACGCCTTGGCGACCGTGGCACACCCACGACGAAGTTCAGAAGCTCACACCGGGGGACGTCTACCCGCTGGACGTCGAGATATGGCCTACTTCGATGGTCTTTCCGAAAGGCTGGCGCCTCGTGCTGACTCTGCAGGGCCATGACTTCATCGTCACCCCGCCAGGACGCATGCGGCATGACCATCCCGCCGACCGGCCTGTCGAGGAATTCGGAGGCACGACCACTATCCACACCGGTGGTCCGCACGCGAGTCACCTCGTCATGCCGATCATTCCGATGCGCCGCTGATAGCCCGCTTGCCGTTGCAGGGCCGTGCGTCCATGACGGCTCCAACTCAGCCCCCGACGATCTCCCGGGGATTCCCTGATCGCGCATGTGGCCCTTCGCGGGTGGCGCTCGACGCATACTTGAAGCATGCGCGTCAATGCATCCTTTACGGACCTCTCTCTCTTCGTTGCGGTCTACGAAGAGAGGTCAATCACTGCCGCGGCTGTGCGCGAGCATGCGACGCAGTCCGGCGTATCGCAGCACATTCGCAAGTTGGAGAACGCCCTCGGCGTGAACTTGTTCCTGCGTGAATCGGGCGGCGTTCTGCCAACACCCGCGGGCGAGACGTACTACCGCGCATGCGTTGATCTTCTGCGGGGTTTCGAAGACGCCACCCACGACGTGCAGCAGTACAAGGGGGAGCTCAATGGTGAAGTCTCGGTCGGCCTAATGGCCACGGTGACCCGTAGCGCACTCGCTCCTGCGCTTGCGATCTTCACTCAACAGCATCCCAATGTGCGAGTACGAGTCGTCGAAGCGCCGAGCCGATTGCTGGCGCAGCATGTGCACTCCGGTGAGATGGATTTCGGGATCGTGCCGACATTGCTGGAGCATCCAGGGCTGCGCCGCACGTTCTTCCTGCGCACGCCTGAGGTCCTCGTTTCGAGGCCGAAATCGGGCCTTTCCCATCTCAAGGCTGTTCAGCTCTCGACGGTCGAAAACCTGAAGTTGATTCTCCCGAGTGGTCGGAACATCCGCAGGCAGGCATTTGAGCGCTATTTTTCGGACGCGGGCATTCGAATTGCACGGGATCTTGAACTGGACGTCATCTTCACGGTCTTGGACCTCGTGGAAAAAACGGAGTGGCGGGCGCTCTTGCCGGCCGTGATGATGCTCGATGAAATACGCACGGGTGGGTTGACCATCAATACGCTGACGAATCCAAGTCTGTGGTTTGACTTCAGCTGTATCGAGCCACTGCGGCGCCCGCTTTCACCCGCGGCAAAGGTATTTCTGGCCACGCTTGGCAAGGAGGCGGACACGCTGAACAAGGAAGCAATCAAGCGTCTGCGCCTTCCTCCGTCGTCGGCGCGATGACATCATGTTTTCTACTGGCATCCTTAAAAACTAATAACTTTTCATTTTGGCGGGCGGTTCCTAGACTTCGTTTCATCAACGTCTAGGAACCCACACGTGACCCTCCCTACCACTACCCGCCTCGTCGAAGAGGCTCGCACTCCAGGGGCCAAGCGCGCCGGTGCCGGCGAGTACGTCTTTGACTTTGCCGCCGTCAACCAGATCCCGGGCGGCCCCGACTATTCACCTGTGTTTGGCGGGTGCGTCGAAGGAGACCGAATGATTGTGGCGCTGATGCGCGCGCCGGCAGGAAAGATTGGCGATCCACATAGTCACCCCAACGAGCAGTGGATCTACGTCCTTGAGGGTCACTTCGAGTTCCGCATCGATGGTCAGGTCCACAAGGTCGGCCCGCAAGGATTGATCTATGTGCCAGCGAACCAGGTCCATCAGGGCGGGGCGACGCCAGAAGCCGACTGCGTCTTCTTCACGTGCAAGGACGCCTCGTACGGCCTGCATGGCATCAAGTTGGCTGCCTGACCCGGCATCCATCGATCACAAATTGGCCTGGAGACACCATGCCCGTAATTTCGCTGAAGGACATCGCCCCGGAGTTCGTCACTCCGAAACATTCCACCGCCTTCGGGCGCTTGATCACCGGCAAGGCGATCGAAGTCGGGGTGTTTTCATATGTACAAGGTAAAGGCGCGCACACCCATTCACATCCTCACGAGCAGATATTCATCGTGCTGAAGGGGCGGATGGTCATGACCATCGACGGCGTCGACTATGAACTCGGGCCCGGGGAAGCCGCTCACATGCTGCCGAATGTTCCTCACGGCGTGATGGCGCTGGAAGATTCTGACGTCGTCAGTGCCAAGAGCGTGCTGGACGGCGTAGGCCACCGGATCTGAGAGGCTCCACTGTGCAGCAGATCGACGGCATGCAAATTGAATGGGATGTTCCGATCGAAACGAGCGACGGCGTCGTGCTTCGGGCCGACGTATTTCGCCCGCTCGACGCCGGCAAGTACCCGGTCCTTCTGAGCTATGGGCCGTATGCGAAAGGGCTGGCCTTCCAGGATGGGTACCCCAGCGCCTGGACCAAGATGGTGGCCAACCACCCGGATGTTCCCCATGGCTCAACCAACAAGTACCAAAGCTGGGAGGTGGTCGATCCGGAGAAATGGGTGCCGGACGGATATGTAGTCGTTCGGGTCGACTCGCGCGGCTGCGGATGCTCGCCGGGCTACGTCGATCACTTCTCCCCCCGCGAGACGCAGGACTTCTACGAGTGCATCGAATGGGCGGCCGGACAGCGATGGTCATCCGGGAAGGTCGGCCTCAACGGCGTTTCGTACTTCGGGATGAACCAGTGGCTTGTGGCGGCGAAGCGCCCGCCGAAACTCGCAGCGATGTGCGTGTGGGAAGGTGCTTCCGACTGGTATCGCGATGCAACGCATCATGGCGGGATCGTCAGTACCTTCTGGGCCCATTGGTATGACATTCAGGTGAAGTCTGTCCAGAATGGTCTTGGACTTCGGGGTCCGCGCAGCCGGGCCACAGGCGAGCTGGTTTGCGGCCCCGAAACCCTGGGCGATGCGCAGTTGCAATTGAACCGATCCAGCTTCGGTGATGAGATCCTGGCCCACCCGCTGATCGACCAGTGGCATCGCGACCGCACCCCGCAGTGGGACCAGATCGAGGTGCCCTTGTTGTCAGCGGCGAACTGGGGCGGGCAGGGTCTGCACCTCCGAGGCAATATCGAAGGCTTCTTGAAGGCAGGGTCGAGACAGAAGTGGTTGGAGGTGCATGGCTTGGAGCATTGGACGCACTTCTACACTGACTACGGCATCGCTCTCCAAAAGCAGTTCTTCGGCTACTTCCTGAAGAACGAGAAGAATGGATGGAGCGATCGTCCTCCCGTGTTGCTGCAGGTGCGTGGCCTCGACGGATTCGTTCAACGTGAGGAACTGCAGTGGCCGAGCAAGCGAACGGCGTGGACCAGGTTCTACCTGCATCCGGCGGACTTGAGCCTGAGGCCAGAACCCCCGACGGAGCAGGCGTCGATCACGTACAGGCCTGAAGCGGATGGTGTGACATTTCTCTCTGCTCCCCTTGAGCACCAGACCGAGATTACGGGGCCGTCCGCGTGTGGATTGCGGATTTCCTCTGCGTCTACCGATGCGGACATGTTCCTGGTGCTACGGGTGTTCACGCCGGACATGAGAGAGGTGACATTTCAGGGCGCAATCGATCCACACACGCCTGTGGGGCAAGGCTGGTTGCGCGCCTCGCACCGCAAGGTGGATCCGGAACGGTCCCTTCCGTGGCGGCCGTTTCACACACATGACACCTTGCAGCCGCTCGTCCCAGGCGAGCCCGTGGATCTTGAGGTCGAGATTCTGCCAACCAGCATCGTCGTGCCCGCAGGCTGTCGCATCGGCCTCAACGTTCGGGGGCGCGACTACGAGTTCGCAGCGAAGACGGGCGAACGCCTGGGACATTTCAAGAATGAGTTGCTCGGGTGCGGACCGTTTCTGCATGATGACCCACGAGACCGGGTGCCCGAGGTCTTTGGCGCACCGGTGACCCTGCACCTTGGACCCGATACAGGCCATCTGCTGTTGCCGGTGATTCCGGCCTGAGATCCAAACTCCCGGAGACAAAAGATGAAAAGAAGACAAGCACTCGCGGTTCTGATCGCCGGAAGCGCGTTCGGCGCTTTTGCGCAGGATTCCAGATCTAACACGTGGTCACCGAACAAACCCGTGCGAATCATCGTCCCGTTTGGCCCTGGCGGTGCGAGCGACAACGTTGCACGCATGCTCAGCGCGCCGCTGGCGGAGGAACTCGGCACTGCGGTGGTGATTGACAACAGGGCGGGGGCAGCCGGCAACATCGGTATGGAGATGGCGGCCAAATCGACACCGGACGGCTACACGGTCTTCCTCGGGAACATCTCCACCAACGCCATCAACCAATGGACCTATGCGGACCAATTGAAGGTCTCACCGCTGCGCGACCTCATCCCCGTCTCGATGGTTGCCACGGTCCCGAGCGTGCTGGTGTCCTCTGCGAGATTTCCGGCCTCCACCGTCAAAGAACTGGTCGAGCATGTTCGCAAGAACCCTGGGAAGGTGAACCACACGTCCGCGGGCGCAGGTTCCTACGCGATGATCGACATGCTGGAGCTCGAGAAGGCAACCGGACTCTCGATGACTCACGTCCCCTACAAGGGAGGAGCGGGCCAGTTCATCAATGGTCTGGTGGCCGGCGACGTCGATCTCGCATTCACCAACGTGAGCTCCGTGTCCGAATTGGTCAAGGCCGGCCGACTGAAAGCGCTGGCGGTGACGTCCCAGGCTCGCCTCCCGGAACTGCCGACCGTGCCGACCATGGCAGAGGCTGGCTACCCGGGCATCGGTACAGATGCGTGGCAGGGCATCTTCGTGCCTGCGGGGACGCCGGTGAGCGTTGTCGACCGACTGCAAGAGGCCGTGAAAAAGGTGATGCAGCAGCCGACGGTGCGCGACAGCCTCACCAAGCGTTCCATCGTGCCAGCTCCGAGCCAGAACTCTGCAGAGTTCGCCACGTTTGTGTCGGTTGAGACCACACGATGGGAGCAGATTGTCAAGGCTCATAAGGCGACTCTCGCCAATTGATAGAACAGGGATCAATTCATGCTGAATGTTGCAGTCGTCGGGCTCGGATGGTGGGGCCGGATCATCGTAAATCTGCTTGCTCGAAGCGAAAAGCTGAGGGTGGTGCACGTAGTGGACGTCAACCCGCAAGGCGAGACCTTTGCGTCGGAGCGAGGCCTGCGGTTCTCGTCTGGCTACGAGCGCGTTCTGAAAGACGACAACGTGCAGGGTGTCGTGCTTTGCACGCCCCATTCCCAACACACCGATCAGATCGTGGCCGCCGCGCAAACGGGCAAGCACGTGTTCTGCGAGAAGCCCCTGTCCATGACCCGAGCCGACGTCTTGCGCGCAGTCGCCGCAGTGGATGCCGCCGGCGTGGCGCTCGCCGTGGGACACGAGAAGCGCTTTGAACCCCCTGTCATGGAGATCATGCGACTCCTCAGGGAGGGCGTTCTCGGGACTGCGCTTCAAGTCGAAGCCAACTTCAGCCAGGACAAATTCCTTGCCCTGGCCAAGGACAACTGGCGCCTGTCTGGCAAGGACGCGCCTGCCGGACCGATGACCGCAACCGGCATTCACCTGCTGGATCTTGCGGTGGGTGTGTTTGGCGAGGCGGATACGGTGCATACGAGCGTGAAGCAGCTTGGCAGCTCCCTCACCAATGGGGACACGCTGGCATCTCTGGTTACTTTCAAACGTGGCGGCCACGCCTTGATCAGCGCAATCTTGGCCACGCCTTTTGCCGGTCGCTTCGCAGTCTATGGGTCTCAAGGCTGGGCAGAGGTCCGTGACAAGACCCACCCGGAAGCGCCGGAAGGTTGGACGCTGACCACATCCTTGCGAGGAGGGCGGACGACGTCCGTTGACATGCCCCCGTCGCCGGCGGTGCTGCACAACCTGGAAGCTTTTGCCGACGCCGCACTCGGCCGCGCGCCATATCCTGTGCCGTGCGGCGAGATGATCGCGAACGTGAGCGCCCTCGAAGCGATCTTCCGCTCAGCTCGAAGCGGAAATATCGAAAAGGTGGAGGGCTGAATGGACAGCCCGCTTCGCTCGTTTGAAGCGCGAGAGTTGCGTCAGGTCCTGGGCTCGTTCGTGACAGGCGTCACCGTCATCACAACCGTGGACCAAGAGGGTAGGGGACAAGGCTTGACGGCCAACTCGTTCAGCTCGGTGTCACTCGACCCTCCGCTGATCCTGTGGAGCCAGGCGCGCACCGCGCCGAGCCACGCGGTGTTCGACCGATGCGAGCGCTTCGCAGTCAACATCCTGGCTGATGATCAGGTAGACGTGTCCAACCGGTTCTCTCGAGGAGCACCTGACAAGTTCGCCGGTCTCGACCTCACGCCAGGGCTTGGTGGCGTGCCACTGATTCCCGGGTGCGCGGCGCACCTGGAATGCAGGAAGGTACAAGCATATCCAGGCGGCGATCACGTGGTGTTCATCGGAGAGGTCGAGCGTATCGAGCGCCATTCGCGCCAACCACTTGTGTTCGGCGGTGGTCGCTATTTGGTCGCACAGCCGCACGACTTGGGGCCCGTCGGGACGGAGAGCAGCGGCAATATCGCACGTCTCAAGGCGGTTCGCATGGCGACGCGACGGCTGGCTGAACTGTCGGTCGAACTCGATGAAACGCTCGGTCTCGGCGTCTGGGGCAACAAGGGGCCGACCATCGTGAGGTGGGAGGCATCGACGCGGCCTGTGAGCGACAACCTCCGGACGGGGCTGGTGTTGCCGGTGCTCACCTCGGCGACTGGTCTGGCATTCGCCGCTTGGCTGCCGAGGGAAGCGATGGCACCCTTCATCGACGCCGAATTGCTCCAGGATGCCAGCGGCAACTTCTATCCGGACAAGTTGCGCCTGCCGCAGCAACTCCAGCAAATCCGACGCGACGGCTACGTGCGCCTGGTCGGCACCGACGACTTCGCCGATCTCTACGGCGGAAGCATCAGCGCGGCGAGCGTGCCCGTATTCGACTCCGGCGGGGCCATGGTGTTGGCCCTCACCGCGATCGGCGCGCGGGAACGACTCGATACCAGTCCGGACGGCCCATTGATCGCCGGGCTGCGAAGCTGTGCCGCCGGTATCACGCGATACCTGGCAACCGCTGCTCCAACCTAGTCCACCACAACGGAGAACACTATGAAACTCGGCACATTCATGATGCCGCTGCACCCCCCTGGGCGCAGCGCGACCGAAACACTCGCGGAAGACCGCGAGGCGATCCTGCTGGCCGACCGACTGGGCTACTGCGAAGCCTTCGTCGGTGAGCATGTGACCGACCTGGCGGAAAACGTCTCCTCTTGCCTGATGTTTCTGGCGAGCTTGGCTCACGATACGAAGAACATCGTCCTGGGCAGCGGCACGATCAACATGCCAAATGGCCACCCCGCAGCCATCGCGGCGCAAGTGGCCATGCTCGACCACATTCTCAAGGGGCGCTTCATCATGGGTATCAGCCCAGGGGGCCTCATGTCGGATGCCGAGGTGTTCGGCAACTACCAGAAGAACCGCAACGCCATCTTTCTCGAGAGCATCAACATGGTGCTGAAGATCTGGGAATCCAACGGCCCGCTCGACTTGCGAGGAGAGTTCTTCAACATATCGACCACGCTAACGGCAATCCCGGAGATCGGCCAAGGGCTGATCCTCAAGCCCTATCAGCGCCCGCACCCCCGCATCGTTGGGACTGCGGTCGCGCCGTTTTCCCAGGGCGTGACCGAAATGGCAAAACGAGGGTGGCAGGCAATCTCTGCCAACTTCCTGCTGCCGGAGTGGGTGAAGACGCACTGGCCCAAGTACGTCGAAGGCCGCGAGGCCGCGGGCTCAACCGCATCACCTGACGAGTGGCGGGTCGCGAAGTCGATCTTCGTCGCCGACGACCACAAGGTCGCGCAGCGCTACGGTCGGGGCCCGGACGGCCCATACCACTTCTATTTCAAGCAACTCGCGCGCAAGCTGGTCGGCGGCGGGCGCTCCAACCTCTTCAAGCTCGATCAGAAACAGCCCGACTCCGAAATCACGCCAGAGTATCTGACAGACAAGTTGGTCATAGCCGGCACAGTGGATAGCGTGGTGGCGCAGATCCTCGACTTCCGTGATCAAGTGGGAGATTTTGGAACGTTGCTCTACGCTTGCCACGACTGGCTGGATCCGAGTCTCGCCAAGCGTTCCATGGCCTTGATGGCAGAAGAAGTGATGCCCCGCGTCAACGCGGCCATCGCCGCCGAACGCATGCCGGGGAGGGCCGTCGCGTGAGCGGATCGCGCGGCGCCGAACGCGTGAAGGTGCACGACATCGACGTTGCGTATCGGTACGATGGGCCGGCCGGTGCCCCAGTGGTGCTTTTGGCCCACGGGCTCATGACCTCTCACGGCATCTGGGATGGTCTCGTAGCACAACTGCAGTCTGAATGGCGGCTTCTGCGCTACGACCTGCGCGGACATGGAGGATCAGGCGGCACGACCGAGCCGTACACCATGGCCCAGCTCGCCAGAGACGCCATCGGGCTGCTCGACAAGCTCGAGGTGCCACGGGTGCACTTCATCGGATCATCGCTTGGCGGAATGATTGGCCAGCAACTGGGTGCGCTCTTTCCTGCACGGGTGGCGACGCTTACTCTTGCCAACACCAGTGCTAACCAAGGCGCAGCCGCGGCTTGGCAGCAACGCATTGAGACGGCGAGGCAGCATGGCTTGGTACCCCTCATCGACGCCACGCTGAAGCGCTGGTTCACCGACAGCGCGTTCTCGTCCGAACCGAAGCTCATTGAGCGAATGACGGCCTTGGCCCTTCAGACTAGCGTCCAAGGATTCGTAGGATGTGCTGCTATCGTCCGCGACCTGGCACAGCGCGACGTCCTCGAGAGGATCGGGATGCCGACGCTGATCATCGCTGGCCAGTACGACGAGGCAACCCCTCAAGTCGACTCGGAGGTTCTGCGCGACGGCATAGCAGGCGCCGAACTGATCACTCTACCCGCGGCGCACCAATCTGCCGCCGAATGTCCGCGGGAATTCGCCGAGGCTTGGCGTCGCTTTCTGCGCTGTCCGTCGGAGCGCCCGCTTGGAGGACCGTTTGCATGAGGTCGAGACTCCATCTGCCGCGCCCCGGGGAAATGTCTGTGGCCCAGCGGCGGGTTTACGACGACGTCCTGAGGACGCGCGGGAATGCCCATGGCCCGTTCCTCGCATGGCTGTTGAATCCGAAGCTGGCTGAGCCCGCCCAGCGACTGGGGGCATTCTGCCGATACGACAGCAGTCTTTCACTTCAGGAGTCGGAGTTGCTCATCCTGCATGTGGCGGCGCACTTCAAGTGCGGCGCCGAGCAGGAGATTCACGAACCCATCGCGAAGCATGCAGGTTTGAGCGAAGGAGCGTTGGCCACAATACGCGCCCGAGAGGTACCGCAACTTCCGACCGAAAGGCTGCGGCTACTTGCTGAGGTTGCCGGTGAGCTGATGGCCACCAGCCACCTTTCGGAGGCTTCGTATCGGCGCGCGACAGATCAACTTGGTGAAGAGTCTCTGGTGGAGGTTGTCGCGATCATCGGGTACTACGCACTGGTAGCCTTCACGCTCAACGCCTTTGACATGAGGATGGAATAGAGCTCGTCTCGGCG
Source organism: Xenophilus aerolatus (assembly GCA_030418545.1). GTDB lineage: Bacteria > Pseudomonadota > Gammaproteobacteria > Burkholderiales > Burkholderiaceae_C > Xenophilus. The sequence goes on from QAIB01000019.1 coordinate 42,183, forward strand.
CAACCGATTCTCGGGACATATCAAACGAATTACAGGAGACCACATGAAATCAAATAGACGACAACTCTTACGCATGGCCATCACGTCACCGCTGTTCTTCAGTGCCGGCGCCGTGCCTGTGCTGGCGCAACCGGCTCCAGCACAAACCTATCCGTCGCGCCCGGTGACGCTCGTTGTTCCGTATGCCGCAGGCGGCGCCACCGACATGGTGGCTCGCCTCCTGACCGACTCATTGCGAAGGCAGACCGGCCAAGCCTTCGTGGTGGATAACCGCCCCGGCGCCAATGGCGCCATTGCATTGGAGTTCGTTGCACGCGCCCCAGCGGATGGCTACACGGTCTTGGTCGGAAATGTTGCGACCAACGCCGTGTTGCCTTCGGCGCTCGCCAAGAAGGGGAAGCTTGACGTGGCGAAGAGCTTCGTTCCAGTAGCCAAACTAGCCTCCGTCCCAGGTGTTCTGGTCACGACAGCGAAAGATTTTCCGCCCAACAATGCCGCCGAACTCATTGCCTATATCCGGAAAAATCCAGGCAAGGTGAGTTATGCCTCGGCCGGTAACGGGAGCATGGCCCACCTGTCCTTTCAAGGTCTCGCTGAACAGCAGAAGCTGGACTTGATTCACGTTCCGTACAAGGGCGGTCCGACCGCCCTGACCGACAACATAAGTGGATTGGTGCACCTGAATCTTCTCAACGTGGCGTCTGCTGTGCCGCTCATCAATGACGGCAAACTGAAAGCCATTGCCGTAAGTGCACCCTCCCGTCTGGAGCAACTCCCCACGGTCCCGACCATGGCGGAATTGAATCTTGAGGGCGCATACGGTGGCAACTGGCAAGGACTTTTCGTGAGGACCGGAACACCCGACATCGTGGTTGAGCGGCTGGCTGCAATCGCTGCCGCCGCACTGGCCTCGCCGGATGTTCAGGCGGCGTTCAAAGCAGCGAACCTTCCAATTTCCGTCTCGGCTTCGCCAAAGGCGTTCGCCGACTTCGTCAACGCAGAAATTGCCACATTCCGCAGTGTGATTTCTCGCAACAACATCGAGTTCGATTGAGCAACCTATCCATGACCACTGAGACTTCCACCTTCCTGGCGGAGTACCTCCGCTACGCCACTTCCGACGGTGTTCACCTTCAGGCGCTTCTCTGGGAGCCGCGCCAGCGCGGCGACAGCCTTGTCATTCTGGTTCCCGGGCGTTTCGGCAGCTTTGCGGGGACGCACGACTACAGACCAATGGCCGGCAAGCTCAACGCTGACGGGCACGCATTCATGGCCATCAATATGCGCACGGCGAGTGACTTCAGCGATCCGACGCTTGAACTGGCCGTTTTTGATGTAGGTGCAGCCGTAGCGGAAGCGAAGCGCCGCGGGTACACGCGCATTGCGCTCTTCGGCACCAGTCTGGGTGGCCCGCGCTCTGCGCTATACCTGGCCGAAGCGGCCGACCCGGCCATCAAACTCTATGGCCTGATTGGAGCCATCAAATCGCCCTACGAGGCAGCGACTCACTACATGAACGAAGAGCGCCTGAGTCGTCTCGATCGCACGATTGCCATCGCAAGAGATCTGGTTGCGCAGGGTAAGCCCATGGAGATGGTTGCATACGAAAACCTGTTCAAGGACAGCTGGGCGCGCGCGACTGCGAGAGGATTCGTCAACGTCTACGGATCGCCGGACGTGACGGACATCGGCCTGCTCAAGCGTGCGCACAAGATCAAGCTGCCTACAGCGATCTTTCACGGATTGAAGGACGAGGTTTCACTGCCGCCAAACGCTCAGGACATTCACGACGCCTTGACCAGTGCGGCATCGCGCGAGCTGTTCTGGGTCGAGGGTGCAACACATTACCTCGAGCCCGGTTGGATTGCCGAAGAATATGCTGATCGAGTGTCTCGCTGGGTGCGCGAGAAACTCTAGAAGCTGCGCGCGATGCTTGGCCGCGTCAGCCACGCGGCCTGCGCTCAGTCGCGGGGAAGGAAGTTTGGCGCCGGATCGAGCGTGTCTGTCGCGCCTCGCGGCAAGGCTTCAATCGCGGTATCCATGTCCCCCACGGACTGATGGAACAGGTCGCGGAGCCACGAAAGGCCCGGATCGTTGGATCGGTACTTGTGCCATTGCATGCACTGCTGCATTTCTGGAAAGACCAAGGGCGGCTTGTGCAACGTCACGGGTAAGTTCTTCGCTGCGGTGCGGGCGAGGCGTGAATGCACAGTCGCGATGCGATCGGTGCCGACCTTAAGGCCGGGCGCCGACGCGAAGCTGTACGTAGTGACTTCGTCCCGTCGTTCAAGACCGTAGCGCGCCACAACCCAGCCCTCGAAAGAGCTTGGGTGTGCGCTGGCCGGCTGTACCGCCACGTGGCCAGCCGCGGCGTACTGCTCTATCGTGAGCGGTGCTTGGCCGTAGCGCCCTCGGTTCCAGACGACGCAGCTGAATGTCTCGACGAACAGAACCTCGGTGGGGTGGTTGGGAGAGCAATAGTCCAGGGGCAAGACAAGGAGATCGACCTCGCCTCGCTCGAGGGGACGCGTTGGATCTTCAACTTGAGGGCGAAGCGCGAACCGAACACTTGGTGCCTGCGCATGTGCCCTCGCGAGTACGTGTGGCATCAGCGTGGCGAGTGTGAAGTCGGAGATGAAGATGCGGAACTCTCGATCAGACTCCGACCGCACGAACAACGGCTTTGCCGCGATCGAGGTGTCCACGCGAAGCAGTACGTCGCGCACAGAGTCGCGCAACACCTCGGCACGCGGAGTGAGCTCCATCTTTCGGCCAACCTGCACGAGCAGTTCGTCGTCGAAATAGTCGCGTAGGCGAGCCAGCGAATTGCTCATCGCCGACTGGCTCATGTGCAGTCGTTCCGCCGCGCGGCTGATGCTCAGTTCGGTCAGCATCGCGTCGAGTGCGACGAGCAAGTTCAGATCAAGTTTGTTGAAGCGCATTGGGGCCGTCCTGCGTTGGCGCCGCGATGGTAAGCGCGTGGCTGAGACCTAGGGTTTACCCAAAGAGTATTTCGGGGATCGATGCCTCGAATGGATACAAACAATTTTTCAAGGGGCGAGCCGTTACCTATTCTCCCGCCACCCTCCATGAGTCGAGGATGAGGAGACAAGGTGTATTCGAGAACGTTTGCGGCGCCGACCAGCAGGTTTGGCGGCGGAGAGTCGAAGTGAGGCGTCTGGCTGTCGCTGTCGTTGGCGGCGGGATCGCGGGGCTAGCGTGTGCGCTTGCCGCTGCGCGAGTCGGTGCCGACGTCCGCCTCTATGAAGCGGGGGCTGTCCCAATCGATTTGCCCGCACATGTAGATGTTGTCCCGAACTGACCCTGCCTCGATTTCACGTACAGCAGGAAGTTGATAACTTCAGAGGTACGGAGAATCGAAATGAGAGAAGGCAAGCTGCCCAAGAGGCAGTACACACAGGAGTTCAAGGCTGAGGCTATCAGGC
>QAIB01000001.1 GCA_030418545.1 Xenophilus aerolatus
TTGCCGCAGACAGGCCCAGCTCGGCATTGCTGGCGCTGAATGTGAGCTGGTTCAGCCAGGCGGTCGCCTGGGCCTGCGTGCCGGTGAACTCGAAACCGTTCGCCACGCCGACCACGCCGGCCGTGGCTGCGGAGCCGAGGGTGCCGACGGCCGGATCCAGCACGACGGCACGCACGGTGACGGTCCCGGTGCCATCGTCCGTGACGGTCCAGCCCGAGAGCGTGGCTCGGTCAGCGCCGGCCGCGTTGATCGTGCTTGGCTCCGCGACGGTCAGCTCGGTGGCGCTGGTATTCACCGTGGGTGCCGCGAGCAGCCCCTCGAAGGCCGGTGCCACGAAGATGCGCGACTCGATGGCACCGGTCTGCCTTTCCAGCGTCCAATCACCGCCCAGTGCCAGCGCGCCGGTCGCGTCGCTGGAGGACGCCACGTCGGCACCCGTCAGCACGCTCAGGCGCTGGGCCAGCAGGTCGCTCGTGGCGCTCACGTCGCAGCCGTACAGGAGGATGTCGCCGTTCGCGCTCATCGCCGCGCCGATGGCCTGCCAGGCCGAGGCCTCGGCATCGAGGGATGCCGTGTCCACGACGCGGTTGCCCAGCAACATCTCGCCGTCCCCGCCATGGCTCAGGACGTGCAGACCCGTGACGTTCGACATGCCCTGCAGTGCCTCGGCGATCTGCGCGACGCCGGAGCGGCCCGGATCGATCAGGATCGTCGTGGCGCCGGCCGGAACCCCTGCGGCGAGCTGCTCCCAGTTGGAGACGCTCCTGTCGATGACGTATACCTCGTGAGCCGCGCCGTCCGCCGGCCTCGCACCTTCCGCAACGGTGACGCGAGCGGCATCCCCGGGGGCGGCCGGGTGGGTGCCCGCGGCGCCGGCAGGGTCCGCAGCCGGTGGATGGTCCTGCGCGGGCGATGCGCCCGCGTCGGGTGCATGGGCAGCCTCGATGAACGCTGCGCCGTCGAAGAGCTGGCGGCTTTCCAGGGCAAGTTGATGGTTACGCGGTCGAAGGAACTCGGGCAGCTTGGTATGGGAGGTCATCGATACAAAAGCATGGTGCCTGGCGCTGGCAGGCGCTTCGGCAACGCGCGCTTCACGTTCGTCCGGCCCGGTTCGGGGCGGCGTCCTGTGCGCGCGCGCATGGTGAAGGGAGGCCAGCGGGATCACGACAGAGGGGTCGGCGGACTGGTGCCGGAGCGTCAACGCTTCGTCCATCGTCCGCCGGGTTGCATCTGTCTCCGTGCTGCTGCTGGCGAATTTCCTTGTGGAATCAACTGGCCGGTTGATTTTTCAGCAATCGCACCCCCGCCGCGAACAATCCGGCCGCGCCGCCCCGATTGTTACAACATTTTGTTGCGTTTATGAATAAATCTGACCGAATTGCAGCGCGCCGAGTTGGCTCCGCGGCCCCTGCACAGGCGCTTGTGGCGCGGAAGCTCGCGAACCCAAGCTCCGACAGGGCAGCAGTGTGGTTCCGGCCGCTGGCCTGGTGTCTTCGGTCATGTTCGACATGACGCAAGCCCACTGGGAAGCCCCCTGTGAAGACGATCTCGCGGAGGCTCGAGTCTTAGAGACCGTATGACGGGATCCGCGCGCTGAGACTTCGCTCTTTCAATGCCGCTCTGGGGGGCCGCCCTCCGCTTGTGCCATTCGGTGCCGCGACTTCCCGACCCAGCTCAAGGAGCGGGCGAGCGCACAGTTTTCTTGAGAGCGTAGGCCGACGAGCACCATCAAGCGGCAGTCTCATGCCCGAGCAACCAATATGTGTACATGAGTTATTGAGAATTGTTAGCATTGGGCCTTCGCTTCTCCGCGCGCCCGTCCCCCGGGCTGCATCGCCGCCGTGCACAACCTCGATCCGCGTCCGTCCTCTTCGCCGTCCGTCCCCCTGCGGCTCGATCAGCTGCCCGACCGCCAGTGGGCGACGGTGCTCGACGTGGTGCGCAACGACGTGGCGGAGGACCGCGAGCTGGCGCTGCGCCTGACCGAGATCGGCTTCATCCCGGGCGAGGCGGTGCGCATCGTCGCCAGCGGCGTGCCGGGGCGCGAGCCGCTGGCCGTGCGACTGGGCCACACGACCTTTGCGCTGCGCCGCCACGAGGCCTCGCTGATCCACGTCGTGCCCGGAGCCGCCGGCCATGGTTGAGGCGACGATGCAGTTCCAGACGCTCGCCAGCGCCGCGCCGCCAGGGCGCATCGCGCTGCTGGGCAATCCCAACTGCGGCAAGACGGCGCTGTTCAATCTGCTCACGGGCAGCCGCCAGAAGGTGGCCAACTACGCGGGCGTGACCGTGGAGCGTAAGGAGGGCGAGCTGCGCACGCCCTCGGGCCGCAGCGTCTTCGTGCTCGACCTGCCGGGCGCCTACAGCCTGAACGCGCTGTCGGCCGACGAGGCCGTGACGCGCGACGTCGTGACCGGCAAGAGCCGCGAGCAGCTGCCCGACCTCATCGTGGCCGTGACCGACGCGACCAACCTGCGCCTCAACCTGCGCCTGGTGCTGGAGGCCAAGAAGCTCGGCCTGCCGATGGTGGTGGCGCTGAACATGACCGACATGGCGCGCCGCCAGGGCATCGAGGTGGACGTCGACGTGCTCTCGCGCGAGCTGGGCATGCCGGTGATCCGCACGGTGGGCGTGCAACGCCATGGCGCGCAGGAGCTGTTGGCCGCGCTCGACGCGCCGGTGCTGCCGGCCGCGCCGCTGCCCTGGGAGGCGCCGGGCTTCGACGACGTGCTGGCCACCCAGCGCGAGGTGCGCCGCATCCTGTCGCTGGCCGTGAACGAGCCGCGCGGCAGCCTGGCGGCGAGCGACCGCGTCGATCGCATCGTGCTGCACCCGCTGTGGGGCATGGTGGTGCTGGCGGTCACGCTGTTCCTCATGTTCCAGGCCGTGTTCAGCTGGGCCAACGTGCCCATGGACGCGATCAAGGCCGGCACCGAGGCGGCGGGCAACCTCGTCAAGGGCGTGATGCCCGAGGGGCTGCTGCAGAGCCTGCTGGTCGACGGCGTGATCGCCGGTGCGGGCGGGGTCATCGTGTTCCTGCCGCAGATCCTGATCCTCTTCCTCTTCATCCTGGCGCTGGAGGATTCGGGCTACCTGCCGCGCGCGGCCTTCCTGCTCGACCGCGTGATGGGCACGGTGGGGCTGTCGGGCCGCTCCTTCATCCCGCTGCTGTCGAGCTTCGCCTGCGCCATCCCGGGCGTGATGGCCACGCGCACCATCGGCAACTGGCGCGACCGGCTCACGACGATCATGATCGCGCCGCTCATGACCTGTTCGGCGCGGCTGCCGGTGTATGCGCTGCTCATCGCGGCCTTCATTCCGCAGCGCGAAATCGGCGGCGTGTTCAACCTGCAGGGGTTGGTGCTCTTCGGCCTCTACGTGTTCGGCATCGTCTCGGCGATGGCCGTGGCCTGGGTGATGAAGCGCTTCCGCACGCAGCAGGGGCACTCGCCGCTCATGATGGAACTGCCTGCGTACCGCTGGCCCAACTTGCGCAACCTGCTGCTGGGCCTGTGGGAACGCGCATGGATCTTCCTGCGCCGCGTGGGCACGATCATCCTCACGCTGACGATCCTGCTGTGGTTCCTGGCCACCTTTCCGTCGCCGCCCGAAGGCGCCACCGGCCCGGCCATCGAGTACAGCCTGGCAGGCATGCTGGGCCGCGGGCTGCAGACCATCTTCGCGCCCATCGGCTTCAACTGGCAGATCAGCATCGCGCTGGTGCCCGGCATGGCGGCGCGCGAAGTGGCGGTGGGTGCGCTGGGCACCGTGTATGCGCTGTCGGCTTCGGGCGAAGAGGTCGCGGGCGCGCTGGAGCCGCTCATCGCCGGCAGCTGGTCGCTGGCCACGGCGCTGTCGCTGCTGGTGTGGTTCGTCTTCGCGCCGCAGTGCATCTCGACGCTGGCCACCGTCAAGCGCGAGACCAACTCGTGGAAATACGTCTGGATCATGGCCGCCTACCTCTTCGGGCTGGCCTACGTCGCCTGCTTCGTCACGTACCGCGTGACGCTGGCGCTCACCGGAGGATGAATCCCATGGCTCCCATCTGGCAGAACATCGTCGTCTTCCTGATCGTGGCTGCGGCGGCACTCTATGCCGCCTGGCGCTGGATGCCCGCCGGCTGGCGGCGCGGCGCCGCGCGGCATGTGGCGGCCGGCTCGCAGCGCGCGGGCCTGGTCGATGCGCAGCAGGCCGAGAAGCTGGCCGCGTCGCTGGCCAAAACTTCTGGCTGCGGCAGTTGCGACAGCTGCGGCAGTTGCGCCCCCAAGAGCCCCGGCGACGCCGCCCGGCGTTGACCCGGCGCGCCTTCGGGCGCGATCCCGGCGAAAACGCGGCTGCGAGCAGGCATCATCGCGCGCCATGACTTTGCAGATCCTGATCGCCGGTGGCGGCATCGGCGGCCTGGCCGCGGCACTGGCCGTGGCGCAACAGGGGCACCGGGCCGAGGTGCTGGAGCAGGCCCCGGCCTTCGGCGAGGTGGGCGCCGGCATCCAGCTCGGCCCCAACGTGACGCGGCGCCTGCGGGCGCTGGGCCTGCACGAGGGCCTGGCGCGCATCACGGCCCGCCCGGAGATGCTGCGCGTGCGCAGCGCGCACGACGGGTTCGAACTCGCGCGGCTGCCTTTTGGCGATGCCTTCCGTCGCCGCTATGGCGCGCCGTATCTGTGCGTGCACCGCGCCGACCTGCACGCGCTACTGCTCGATGCCGTGCGCACCGGCGCCGTTGCTCCGAAGGTGGGCCTGCACACGGACGCGCGCGTGCTGCGCGTGTCCACCCGCGGCGGCGAGGCGGTGTGCGCCGAGAGTTCGCGGGCGCGTGCCTGGGAGGGTGACGCACTGGTCGGTGCCGACGGCCTGTGGAGCCATGTGCGCACCGCGCTGGCCGAAAACGACCCGCCCCCGCTGGCCACCGGCCACACCGCCTGGCGCGCACTGGTGCCGCAGGCCAATCTGCCGGCGGCGCTGCGCAGCACGCGCGTCGAGGTGTGGCTGGGTGCGCGGCTGCATGCCGTCGCCTATCCGGTGCGCGGCGGCGACTGGCTCAACGTCGTCGTGCTGGCCGAGACGGCGCCGCCGGGCGACGTGCAGCGCGCGCAGGACTGGGACCAGGCCGCCAGCCTGGCCAGCCTGCAGCAGGCCACGGGCCGCACCAGCCCGCAGCTGCAGACGCTGCTGGAGGCCATGCCGGCCTGGCGCGCATGGAGCCTGCACGACCGGCCGCCACTGACGGGTGCGGGGCAGATGGCCAACGAGCGCATCGCGCTGCTGGGCGACGCCGCCCACCCGATGCTGCCGTACCTGGCCCAGGGTGCGGGCATGGCCATCGAAGACGCGCTGGCCCTGGCCGAGGCGCTGAAGGGTGTGGCTGGTGCCGAAGTGCCGGTCGCCCTCGCGCGCTACGCCGAGGCGCGCTGGGCGCGCAACGCGCGCGTGCAGGCGCGGGCACGGCGCAACGGCGAGATCTTCCATGCCGCCGGGCCGATGCGCGTGGGGCGCGACCTGGCGCTGCGCCTGGGCGGCGCGAAGGTGCTCGACGTGCCCTGGCTCTACGCCGGGTGAGTCCGTCGTTTGCGATCGAATTCGTAGCTGCTCGCGTAGGCGGGGCCGGCGCTGCAGGGCGATTTGGCTTGAAAAGTGCAGGCGGAGTTCACCATTCGAACGCACGCAGGTGCTCGGCGCGCTGCATCAGGCCCTCGGCGCCGAGGTAGTGGCTGAGCCGGCCTTCGCGCACCTTGGCGAGCGAGCCTTCGAGGTCCTCCAGCAGCCTGGCGCGGGCGGCGTCGAAGGCGTGCGGGACGTCTTCGCCGCGTGCTCGCAGGGCCTCGCCGATCAGGCGCGCACTGGCCGGCGCGCCGCAGGCCACGCACTGGGCCATGGCGTCGGCGTCGGGCTGCGCACCGGCCGCGAGCAGGCGGGCCGTGAGCTCGGGCGCCAGGGCGTGGTCGATGCTGTCGAGTACGTCGGCAGCCACCGGTGCGCCGGCGTCGAGCAGCGCCGCGGCGGCCGACCACGCGCCGTGGCCCACCGCCAGGTCGACCGCGTTGGCGCTGCCCTGCAGCGGCGCGTCGAGGCCGATGCCGGCGCCGGCCAGTGCGCGCACCAGGGCCGCATCGTCGGTGTGGATCGCATGGCGCAACCCGATGTGGGCCAGCCCGGCGTCCTCCGCCAGCGTGCCGGCCTGAAGCGCACCGCGCCAGTCGCGCATGGCCTGCCGGTAGAAGGTGACCAGCTTGTCTGACAGTTCCAGCGCCAGGCCATGCGACTCGTGGCGCTCGTCGAGGTACTCGAGCAACGCCTGACCCGAGAAGTGATCGCCCGTCGGCGACAGCGGGTCCTCGTCGAGATGCAGCGCCGCGAAGGCGCCTTCCACGCTGTCGGCGAGGGTGGCCAGGCTGTCCTCGTGCAGGCGGTGTTGCCACGCGGCAGGCAGGCCCTTCTTCCAGGCCAGCACCTCGCCGTTGGCGGGGTGCAGCGCATCGACGATGACGTAGATGCGGTCGAGGTACTCGAAGCCGCCGATGGGCAGGTAGCTCAGCTTGCCGTCCCATTCGACGCCGTCGTCCGCGGCGCTTTCCCCGGCCAGTTCCAGCTCGTGCTCGATCCAGCCCTGTAGGTCGTGGTAGCCGTCGCTGCCGTTCCAGAACAGCTCGCTCCAGCTGATGGCCTCGTCGTTGTCGCCCATGCGCAGGCGCAGGTCGTAGTCGAGCTGGCCGCCGGCCGTCTCGCGCCACAGCGCCAGCAGGCCCGCCGGCAGCGGCCCGGCGCACAGCGCCTGCACGGCGTCGATCTGCGCCTGCGGCATCGGCGGCTGCGCATCGAAGATGACGCGCTGCGCGAAGAGCACGATGCCGTGCGCACGCAGCGTGGCGCGTTCGTCGGCGGTGAAGAAATCCTGGGCGTCCATGGCCTGCCTCCTGCGATCAAGTGGCCAACCATGCTAGCCAAGCCCTCGGCACCGGCGTCGGGAGAAACATCATGGCCCGCAGGCCCATCGCGTCACAGGTTGGTGCGCAGCGTCCACAGCTCCGGGAACAGCACCACGTCGAGCATCTTGCGCAGGTAGCTCACGCCGCCGGTGCCGCCGGTGCCGCGCTTGAAGCCGATCACGCGCTCCACCGTGGTCACGTGCCGGAAGCGCCAGAGGCGGAAGGCGTCCTCGATGTCGGTGAGCTTCTCGCCGAGCTGGTACAGGTCCCAGTGCGCATGCGGGTCGCGGTACACCGTGAGCCAGGCCTCCTCCACGCCGGGGCTGGGCACGTAGGGCTGCGTCCAGTCGCGCTCCAGGCGGTCGGCCGGTATGTCGACGCCTTCGCGCTTCATCAGCCGCAGCGCTTCGTCGTAGAGCGATGGCGCCCGCCACGCGGCTTCGACCTGCGCCAGCAGCTCGGCCCGGTGCGCGTGCGGCTTGAGCATGGCGGCGTTCTTGTTGCCCAGCGCGAACTCGATGCAGCGGTACTGCGCGCTCTGGAAGCCGCTGGAGCTGGCGAGGTAGGGCCGCATCGCGCTGTACTCGGGCGGCGTCATGGTCGACAGCACGGTCCAGGCGTTGACCAGCTGCTCCATGATGCGCGTGACGCGCGCCAGCATCTTGAAGGCCTCGGGCTTGGTGTTGTCGGTCGGGTTGGCGATCGCGGCGATGGCGGCGCGCAGCTCGTGCAGCATCAGCTTCATCCACAGCTCGCTGGTCTGGTGCTGGATGATGAACAGCATCTCGTCGTGCGCGGGCGAGAGCGGATGCTGCGCGTTCAGCACCTCGTCCAGGTGCAAGTAGTCGCCGTAGCTCATCGACTGGCTGAAGTCGAGCTGGGCCTTCTCGTCGTGGACGATCTTCTCGGTGTCGCTGGAAGCCATGGCGTGCTCGCTCTTCAGGTCACCGCGTTGCGCGTGTTGAACTCGGGGCGGCGGTATTCCTCTTCCTCCATCACCTGCGCGAGGTTGCCGACGGCGTTCCACACGTCCTCGAAGCCGATGTATGCCGGGGTGAAGCCGAAACGAAGGATGTCGGGCAGACCACGGCCCCCAGGGCTCGGCGTGCCGAGCCCGTCCCCCGAGGGGAGCTCGGCCGCTTGGGAGCGGCCCGGCGCGGCCTCGGGTTCATCGCCCGCCCTGAAGTCCCCGATCACGCCGCGCGCGATCAGCGCCTGCACGATCGCATAGGCCGGGCCGCCGATGCGCTGGCCCGGGTCGGCCATGCGCAGGCACACCTGCGAGCCGCGCTGCGCATGCTCGCGCGGCGTGACCAGCGCGAACTGCTCGGGGCAGCGCTGTTCCACCAGCGCGATGAAGGTGTCGGTGAGCGCGAGCGACTTGGTGCGCAGCGCCTGCATGCCGCCCAGCGGCTCGGCGGCCAGCATGGCGTCGAGCCCGCAGCCCAGGGCAGTGAGGCTGAGGATCGGCTGCGTGCCGCACAGGTAGCGGCCGACGCCCGCGGCCGGACGGTAGCCGGGCGTGAAGGCAAAGGGCGCCGCATGGCCCCACCAGCCCGACAGCGGCTGCTCCCACGCGTCGGCATGGCGCGCGTTCACCCAGGCGAAGGCCGGCGCGCCGGGGCCGCCGTTGAGGTACTTGTAGCCGCAGCCGATGGCGAAGTCGGCATCGGCGTCGTTGAGCGCCACCGGCACGGCGCCGGCGCTGTGCGCCAGGTCCCACACCGCGAGCGCGCCCGCGTCGTGCGCCAGCTTGGTCAGCGCAGTCATGTCGTGCATGGCGCCGGTGCGGTAGTTCACGTGCGTGAGCATCAGCACCGCGACCTCGGCCGTGAGGGCTGCGGGAATCTCCGATGGGTCGTCGACCAGCTTGAGCGTCAGGCCGCGCTCTCGGCACAGCGACTCGGCGATGTAGAGGTCGGTCGGGAAGTTGCTGCGCTCCGACACCACCACGGTGCGCCCGCTTTGTTTCTGCGCCGACAGCGCCGCGAACAGCACCTTGTACAGGTTGACCGAGGTGCTGTCGGTGCACACCACCTCGCCGGGTGCGGCGCCGATGAGCCGCGCCACCTGGTCGCCCAGGCGCTGCGGCAGGTCGAACCAGCGCGCCTCGTTCCAGGAACGGATGAGGCCCGTGCCCCATTCCTGCGTCACCGCCTCGGCGATGCGTGCGGGCGCGGCCTTCGGCAGCACGCCGAGCGAGTTGCCGTCGAGGTAGATCACGCCTTCGGGCAGGATGAACAGGTCGCGCAGTGCGCGCAGCGGGTCTTGGGCGTCGAGGCGCCGGCAGTCGTCGAGGGTGAGGGGAGGGGTCATGGTGAGGGTCTTCGAAATTCGGACTTCCGTACGCGAAGGGCGCAAAGACTTCGCGAAGGTCGCAAAGGGAACAGTTAACTTTGATTTCTGCCTTCGCGTCCTTTGCGTGACCTTTGCGGCCTTCGCGTACGGATGTTCGTCTGTGCTTCTACGTGGCCAGCTCGCGCAGCACCGCGCGCACCGGCGAGGCGTCGGCCGTCACGAGCTTGAGGGGCAGGGCGATGAGTTCGTAGTCGCCTTCGGGCACGTCGTCGAGCACGAGGTTCTCGAGCACGCGCAAGCCGTGGCGGCGGATGGTCTGGTGGCTGTCCAAAGTCTTGCTGTCGGCCGGGTCGATGCTGGCGGTGTCGATGCCGATGAGCTGCACGCCGCGCGCGGCCAACCGTTCGACGGTCTCGGGCGCGTAGGCGGCGAGCTGCGGGTCCCAGCGGTCGACCGGCATGCGCTCATAGGTGCGCACCAGCACGCGCGCGGGCAGGGTGCCGTCGATCGCATGGGCGATGTCCGCCCAGGTGACGAGCGGGCCGCGCCCGATGGCGTGGATCACGCGGCACGGGCCGAGGAAGGGCGCGAGGTCGGTGTCGCCGATGCTGGCGCCATCGGCGTCGTAGTGCAGCGGTGCGTCGGCATGCGCGCCGACGTGGGGCGAGAGCGTGATCTCGCTGACGTTGACGGGGCAGCCGGGGCCGATCGAGGCGGCCCAGCGCTGGCGGTAGGGCGTGTCACCGGGGAACACCGGTGCGCCGGCATGCACCGGCGGCGAGATGTCCCACACGCGCAGGGTGCGCTGCGTCGCTGTCATCGGGCTGGCGGAAGAAGGCATGCGGCGAAGTTAGCGCCGCGCGCGGGGTCGTGGTGTCGGTTATTTCCAACGGATGCCGAAACGAGCCGTGCGTACCCTCGCGCACGGGGTCGGGTGCTATCGAATTCGTAGCTGCTCGCGCAGGCGAGGCGGGCGCTGGAGCCCGACTCGACTCAGGAGGCCGCGAGCGGCGGCAGGCCGTGCCGGCTGCGCGCCCGCTGGCAGGCGTCGCTGCCGGCTTCGAGCTCGTGGCATGGCCCGGGCCGCCATTCGTAGATGCCGCAGGCCACGCGCTCGCCGATGCGGCCCGTGAGCGCGGCGCAGCGCGGCGGCGTGTGGTCGGTGCCGCGAAGGCGGCACAGGGTGTCGTTCAGTTCCACCGCCAGGCCCGCGGGCACGCGGCCGCCCTCGCTGTCGAGTTCGTGGACGCTGAAATCGACGCGGAAGGCGGCGCAGCAGGCGCCGCAGGTCTGGCAGGGGTTCATCGGTGGGGCAGGTCGGCGCGGCGCGGCGGCGCCGATTCTCGCGCTGCCGGAACCGCGATCAGGCCGGCAGGTACACCGCGTGCAGCCCGAGCGGCATCACGCGCGGCAGCACGCCCTGCGCGAGGGGTCCCGCGGCCAGGTTTCGCGCGTCGAAGACCGAGAAGAGCATGGCGCGGCGGCGCAGGTCGAGGGCGGTGCCGAGCAGCCAGCCCTCGCCTTCGCGCGCGCCGCGCGCGGTGCGCGGCACGAAGACGTGTTCCTCCGCCATCACGTCCGGCCCGTAGCGGTAGCGGTCGATGCGGCCACTGGCGACATCCACCCGCGCGACGGCGTCGAACATCGGCTGGTTGCCGGCGCCCACGCGCTGGGCGACGAAGACCTCGCGGTGGCGCCGCGAGACGCGGCGCGGGTCGACGCGCGGGAACTCCACGCGCGCGGCCAGCGCGTCCTGCCGCGCGCGGCCTGTGCGCAGGTCCAGCGTCAGCGCGGTGAGCCAGGTGGGCGGCGGCACGTCGTGTTCGCCGCGCATCACGTTGCGCAGGCCGTGCGTGGCGTACGAGGCGTCGTCGGAGCGCACGTAGTCGAGGTGGATCGTCTGGCCCTTCGCGTCTTCCCAGGCGTTGCCGACGTGGAAGACGAAGCCGGCCGGCAGCTCGAACCAGCGCGGCGCGTCGAGCCGGTCCTTGGGCAGCACCAGCACGCGCATGCCCAGTTCGGGCCGCCACACATGGCTGTCGACGAAGCTCGCGCCCGCCTCGGAGCGCGCGAGGTCGAACACCAGCGAAGGCATGAGGAACACGAGGTGCCGCTCGGTGACCGCGAAGTCGTGGACCATGGCGATGTCGGGCACCTTCATGCTGGTGGCCTGCACATCGCGCCCGTCGGGCGAGATGCGGTAGATCGACAGCACGCCCTGCCGGCTGCTGATGCCGAAGTTCCACAGCACCCCGTCGGGTCCGATCTTGGGATGGGCCGAGAAGGGCATGCCGGCGTACTCGGCGTTCAGTGTCTTCACGCCCAGCGTGTCGAGACTCGCCGGGTCGACGCGCGTGGCCGAGCCGCCCTCCCACAGCGCGAGGAACTCGCCGCCGTGGCTCACCAGGCTGGTGTTGGCGACGTTGATCGAGTCGGGCGAGGTGATCGGGTCCATGCCCGGCAAGGAGGTGCCGAAGGCCGCGCGCACCGGGTGGCCGGCGGCCGTGTCGGCATCGAACTTCTCGGTGCGCACGAAGCGGCCGCGGTGCACGATGCCGCCGGCGGCGATCTCGTACTTCTGCACCATGCCGTCGCCGTCGAACCAGTGGTGGTAGCGCTGGCCGCCCAGCGTGTGGCGGGCCGGCCCGTTGCGCAGGAAGGCGCCGCGCAGCTCGGGCGGCAGGCGGCCGTGCAGCGTGAGCGGCATCGGCGCCACGTCGGCCTGCAGGCCCTCGAAGCCCCTCTGCCAGGAGTGTTCGGCGCGGCGGCTGTCGAAGGCGGCCTGCCAGTCGTCGGGCCGGAAGGCGGCAGCGCTGGCGGTCGGCGTGAGCGCATGCGCGCCAACGGGCAACAGGGGCAGGCCGGCCGCGCCGGCCAGGCCTCGCAAGAAGTCGCGGCGTTCCATGGTGGGCTCCTTCGCGGGCGGGCCGCTCAGCGCAGCGTGATGGCGGTGGTCATGTCGCCCTGGACGTCGATCACCGCGTCGTCGAAGGCGGCCGGGCCCATGCGGCCGCGGGCATCACGGCTGAAGCCGGTGCGCTCGGTCGGCACGCCGACCACGTTGGTGTCGACCTTCTCGTTGCCGTTCTCGTCATGGAAGGCCGACAGGGCATAGCGGCCGGGCGGCAGGTTCTTGAACACCAGCACGGTGACGGGCTGCTCGGCCGGGGCGCGTGCGCCCTGGAGCTTCTGCGGCTCCTTGAGCCAGGTGTCGGCGCTGTTGTAGAGCGCGGCGCTCACGGTGCCCTGCGTCGACTTGGCGCCGCTCACTTCGACGGTGAGGTCGGCGGCATGGCTGGCGGCGGCGGTCAGTGCAAGGCCGAGCGCGGCCAGGGCGGCAGGGGCGAGGCGCGGGAGCGAGGGCATGGCGGTTCTCCTGGGGCGGTGGGCGGCACATGCCGTCCCTGGGCCGCACTGTGGGCGATCCGCATGACGATGGACAGCGCCCTGCGACGGAATGCGCCAGCGCAGCGCCAGATGCAGTCCATCCAACGTGGCGGCATGCGGGCAGACAGCGCGATGCTATCGAAAAGAGAGCGCCTTGCGCAGGTGCAGCGGCCGCTGGAGGGCGATTCGGCTCGAAATCCCTGACAGGAGGGCGGCCGCGCAGCCGCCCCGGCTCAGGCGATGCGTCCGAGCAGCAGGAACTCCATCAGCGCCTTCTGCGCATGGAGCCGATTCTCAGCCTCGTCCCACACCACCGACTGCGGGCCGTCGATGACTTCGGCCTGCACCTCCTCGCCGCGGTGCGCCGGCAGGCAGTGCATGAAGAGGGCGTCGGGCTGCGCGGCGCGCATCATCTCCTCGTCGACGCACCAGTCGGCAAACGCCTTGCGGCGGGCCTCGTTCTCGGCCTCGTAGCCCATGCTGGTCCACACGTCGGTGGTCACCAGGTCGGCGCCTCGGCAGGCGTCCATCGGGTCCTTGAAGACCTTGTAGCTGTCGGCCGAGCGGATGCCGGCGACGTTCTGGTCCACCTCGTAGCCCGAGGGGGTGCTGACGTGCACGGTGAAGTCGAGGATCTCGGCGGCCTGCAGCCAGGTGTTGGCCATGTTGTTGCCATCGCCGACCCAGGCGACCGTCTTGCCCTTGATGGAACCGCGGTGCTCGATGAAGGTGAACAGGTCGGCCAGGATCTGGCAGGGATGGAACTCGTTGGTCAGGCCGTTGATGACCGGCACGCGCGAGGCGGCGGCGAAGGCCTCGATCTTGGCCTGCTCGAAGGTGCGGATCATCACCAGGTCGACCATGCGGCTGATGACCTTGGCGCTGTCGTCGATCGGCTCGGACCGGCCGAGCTGGCTGTCGCCGGTGGTCAGGTGCACCACGCTGCCGCCGAGCTGGTACATGCCGGCCTCGAAGCTCACGCGGGTGCGCGTGCTGGCCTTCTCGAAGATGAGCGCCAGGGTGCGGTCGGTCAGGGGCTGGTGCTTCTCGTAGGCCTTGAACTTGGCCTTGATGAGGGCGGCGCGCTCGAACAGGTAGGCGTACTCGTCGGCCGTGAAATCGCTGAACTGGAGGTAATGGCGGATCGCGGGTGCGGTCATGGCGGAAGGGGTGGGCACGGCATGCCCTGTGCGCTCAAAGGTGCATTGTGGCAGGCGTTGCGCGTGCGGCTCAGGCCGCGGGGGCTTCGTGCGCGGCCAACTCGGCGGCCACTTCGGCCACCAGCGCACGCAGCCAGCGGTGCGCCGGATCGTGGCGGCGCCGCAGGTGCCAGGCCATCTCGACCGGAAAGCGGCCCAGGTCGACCGGGGCCGGCAGCACCTTCAGCCGCGGGTCGCCGGCCAGGCGCCGGCGACACCGCCACCTCGCGCTTCAGGCCCTCGCGCTCCGCTGGCGGCCCGCTCCTCCGTCCGGCGCGCGTCGGCCGGCCTGCTGATCGCCGGAGCCGCCTGGCCTACCTGCACGTGATGGAGGGCCAGATGCACGCCGAGGGCGGCACGGGCCGCTTCGACAGCAAGGTCTTGCGCGAGGCCTTCGGTGGCGCCTACATTGCCAGCAACGGTACGACCGCCAGCGAGCCCTCGACGTCACGGCCTCGGGCCGCGCGGACATGGTGGCCTTCGGCCGCGACTTCATCGGCAATCCCGACCTGGTCGGGCGGCTGTAGCACCGCCTGCCGCTTTTCAACGCGCCCGCATCGGGCGGCTACTTCGGCGGCGGCGCCGAGGGGTACACCGAATTCACGGTGGCTCAGGCCGCCTGAAGCCATCGACACGCACGAGGAGCACGACACCATGGCACTGAAGGACCTCCTGCCCGGCCGGCTCGGCTTCGGCACCGCCCCGCTGGGCAACATGTTCCGCGACATCCCCGAAGCCGAGGCGCGCGCCACGGTCGACGCGGCCTGGAACGACGGCATCCGGTACTTCGACAACGCACCCTTCTACGGCGCCGGCCTGGCCGAGATCCGCATGGGCGAGGCGCTGGCCGAGCGGCCGCGCGACGCGTACGTGATCAGCACCAAGGTCGGCCGGCTGGTGCTGGACGAGGTCGAGGACGCCTCGGCGCGCGACAACGGCGAGAAGGGCGAGGTCTTCAAGCACGGGCGCCCCAACCGCGTCGTCAACGACTACTCCGAGGACGCCACGCTGCGTTCCATCGAGGACAGCCTGAAGCGCCTGAAGACCGACCGCATCGAGATCGCCTGGGTGCACGACGTGGCGCAGGACTTCTATGGCGACGAGTGGCTGTCGGTCTTCGAGAGCGCGCGCAAGGGCGCTTTCAGGGCGCTGGACCGTTTGCGCGACGAGGGCGTGATCCGCGCGTGGGGCCTGGGCGTGAACCGCGTGGAGCCGATCGAGCTGCTGCTGGATCTGCAGGGCCCGCGACCCGATGGCTTCCTGCTGGCCGGCCGCTACACGCTGCTCGACCACGGCCGCGCCTTGCAGCGCGTGATGCCCAAGGTGGCCGAGCGCGGGCTGGGCATCGTGGTGGGCGGGCCCTACAGCTCGGGCGCCCTGGTCGGCGGCCCGAACTTCGAGTACGCGCCCATCCAGCCGCCCATGCAGGCGCGCATCGATGCCATCCGCGCCATCGCGCAGCGGCACGGCGTGAGCATGAAGGCGGCGGGTCTGCAGTTCTCGCTGGCGCATCCAGCGGTTGCGGCGGTGATCCCGGGTGCCAGCCAGCCCGGCCGCATCGCGGAGGACCGCGCCGCGCTGCAGGAAGTGGTGCCCGCCGATTTCTGGCGCGAGCTGCGGGCGGCGGGCCTGGTCGACCCGGCGGCGCCTTTGCCCGGCGGCGTCTGAGCGGGGCTTATTCGGCCAGGAAGGCCTTCACGATCGGCGCCAGGATGGCGACGATCTCGTCGGCCTCGGCCACCGAGAGGATCAGCGGCGGCACCAGGCGGATCACCGAATCGGCCGTCACCGACAGCAGCAGCCCGGCGTCGCAGGCCCGGGCCAGGATGGCGCCGGCCGGACGGTCGAGCTCGATGCCCAGCATCAGGCCCTGGCCGCGCACTTCCTTCACGCCCGCCACGCCCTCGAAGGCGGCCTGCAGCGCCGACTTGAGGTGCGTGCCGACCTTGTCCACATGGGCCAGCAGCTTCTGCTCTTCCATGATGCGGATGGTCTCGATGCCGGCGCGCATGGCCAGCGGGTTGCCGCCGAAGGTGGTGCCGTGGTTGCCGGGCTGAAAGATGTTGGCAGCGCGCGGGCCGGCGACCACCGCGCCGATCGGCACGCCGGAGCCCAGGCCCTTGGCCAGCGGCATCACGTCGGGCACGATCCCGGCCCACTGGTGCGCGAACCACTTGCCCGTGCGGCCCATGCCGCACTGCACCTCGTCGATCATCATCAGCCAGTCCTGCTGGTCGCACAGGGCGCGGACCTGCTTGAGGTAATCCCAGCGCATGGGGTTGATGCCGCCTTCGCCCTGGATGGTTTCGAAGAACACGGCCACCACGTTGGGGTTGCCTTCCGTGGCCTTCTTCAGCGCCTCGATGTCGTTGAGGGGCACGCGGATGAAACCTTCCACCAGCGGGCCGAAGCCGGCCTGGATCTTCGGGTTGCCGGTGGCCGACAGGGTGGCGATGCTGCGGCCGTGGAAAGCCTTCTCGTACACCACGATCTGCGGCTTCTCGATGCCCTTGTCGTGGCCGAACTTGCGCGCCAGCTTGATGGCCGCTTCATTGGCCTCCAGGCCCGTGCAGCAGAAGAAGGCATTGGTCATGCCCGACAGCTCGGTGAGCTTCTTCGCCAGGATCTCCTGGCCGGGCACGTGGTAGTAGTTGGAGCTGTGGATGATCTTCGTCAGCTGGTCCTGCAGCGCCGGCACCAGCTGCGGGTGGTTGTGGCCCAGCGTGTTGACGGCGATGCCGCCCAGGCCGTCGAGGTAGGCCTTGCCGTTGGTGTCCCACACGCGGCAGCCCTGGCCGTGCGACAGCGCGATCGGCAGCCGGCCATAGGTGTTCATCACGTGGGGCGAGGTGGGTTCGGCTACGGCGCTCATCGGCTCTCCAGGAAGGTGCTTCGTCAAAGGAAGGGAAATTCTAGGGGCCGGGCATGACCGCTTCGTTGAGGATTCCGCATCACAGCCATGCCCGCGGGCACGGTGCGTGCATGGCCCAGCCGGTAGAATCCTTGTGCACCGCAGCACCCTGGCTGCGGGCGCTTCGCACGCATGGCTTCCCCCGGCAAAGAGATCTTCATCCAAGGCATCACGAGCAGCGGCCGCACCTTCCGGCCGAGCGACTGGGCCGAACGTCTCGCGGGCGTGATGTGCCAGTTCCGCCCCGGCGGCGCGACCCGCGACAGCTACCTCAGCTATTCGCCCTGGTGCGTGCCCACCGTGATCGGCGGCGTGAAATGCGTGGTGGTGCACGAAGACCTGCGCGAGGCCGAGCCCATGGCCTGGGACTTCGTCATGAACTTCGCCAAGGACAACGACCTGCAGGTCGGCGAAGCCTGCCTCATGCCCGAGGCACGGCCGGCGACCTGAGCCGGTTCCCCTCCCGGTTCGCGTTTTCCTCGCGCCCAAGAAAAAACCGCCCGAAGGCGGTTTCTCTTTTTTTGCTTGCTGCAGCGCACCCGATCAAACGGCGGATCGCTCTTCAGCGACCCGGGCTGACCTGAAACGTCAGGCGGCGGCCTTCTCGGCAGTGGCCAGGGCTTTCACCTTGGCGGCCAGGCGGCTCTTGTCGCGCGAGGCCTTGTTCTTGTGGAAGATGCCCTTGTCGGCCACGATGTCCACGACGCTCTGCGCCTTGGCGAACAGTTCGGCGGCCTTCGTCTTGTCGCCGGCGGCCACGGCCTTCTCGACGTTCTTGACTGCGGTGCGGTACTTCGAACGCAGCGAGCTGTTGGCTGCGTTCAGCTTGGTGTCCTGGCGGACGCGCTTGCGGCCCGACGCGAGGCGCGGGTTCTTCTTCTTGGGCTTGGCGGATGCCATGTGTGTGTTCCTTAGGGAGTCTGTGGATGTTGCAGCAAAGCCCTCGATTATAGGGGCAGGGCGCCGGGCAGGCAATTTCGCCCGGAAGAAAGGCGTCAGGCAGGCCGGACCAGCCGCCTACACTCCCGCCCCGTGTCCCTGTTCAAGTCCGCCTCCACCGTCTCCCTGCTGACCCTCGGCTCTCGCATCACGGGACTGGTGCGCGATGTGCTGTTCAGCTCGGTGTTCGGGGTCAGTGCGCTCACCGACGCCTTCAACGTCGCCTTCCGCATCCCGAACCTCTTCCGCCGCGTGCTGGGAGAGGGCGCCTTCGCGCAGGCCTTCGTCCCGGTGCTGGCCGCCACCCGCACCGAGCGGGGCGACGCCGGCGCGAAGGAACTGATCGACCACGTGGGCACCCTGCTGACCTGGACGCTGCTGCTGCTGTGCGTGGTGGGCGTGCTCGCCGCCCCGCTGATGGTGTGGGCCATGGCCAGCGGCCTCGCCAAATCGGGCGGCTTCGACGCCAGCGTCGTCATGACGCGCTGGATGTTCCCGTACATCGGCTTCATGTCGCTGGTGGCCTTCGCGGGCGGCATCCTCAACACCTGGAAGCAGTTCGCGGTGCCGGCCGCCTCGCCGGTGCTGCTGAACGTCGCGCTGATCACCTCGATCGTCGTCGGCGCGCCGCTGTTCCGGCGCTGGGGCATCGAGCCCATCTACGCGCAGTGCGTGGGCGTGATGGTCGGCGGCCTGCTGCAACTGGCGATCCAGCTGCCCGCGCTGCGCCGCCTGGGCATGCTGCCGCGCATCGGCGTGCGCCTGGCGGCGCTGCGCCAGGCGTGGCAGGACCCGACCACGCGCAAGATCACGAAGCTCATGCTGCCCGCGCTGATCGGCGTGAGCGGCGCGCAGCTGTCGCTGCTCATCAACACGCAGATCGCCTCGCACCTGGCCACCGGCAGCGTGACCTGGCTGAACATGGCCGACCGGCTGATGGAGTTCCCCAGCGCGATGCTGGGCGTGGCGCTGGGCGTGGTGCTGATGCCGCAGCTGGCCGCGGCGCGCGCCGCGCAGGACCAGGCCCGCTACTCGGCCATGCTCGACTGGGGCCTGCGCCTGATCGTGCTGCTGACGGTGCCCTGCGCACTCGCGCTGCTGGTGTTCCCGCTGCCGCTGGTGGCGGTGCTGTTCCACAACGGCGCGGTCACGGCGCTGGACGTGCAGCGCACCACCACGGCGCTGATGGGCTACGGCACCGGCCTGCTGGGCATCGTGTCGATCAAGGTGCTGGCGGCCGGCTTCTATGCCCGCCACGACATGAAGACGCCGATGCGCGTGAGCCTGGCCACGCTGGCGCTCACGCAGGTGCTCAACATCGCCTTCGTGCCCTTCCTGCAGCACGCCGGGCTCACGCTGTCGATCGGGCTGGCGCAACTGGTCAACGCCGCTGCCCTGCTCGTGCTCTTGCGGCGCACCGGCGGCTTCCAGGCCGCGCCGGGCTGGGGCCGGTTCATCCTGCAGGTGGCCATTGCCACGGCCGTGCTCGGCGCACTGCTGGCCTGGGGCGCGCACCGCGTCGACTGGGTGGCGCTGCGCGATGCGCGCCTGCTGCGCGCCGGCCTGCTGGCTGCCTTCATCGCCGGCGCGGCGCTGCTGTACTTCGGCGTGCTCACGCTCACCGGTGTCAAGCTGCGCACCCTGATCCGCCGCTGACGCCGCCCAGCCGGCGATGCCTTGACGCTCGCCGGCACCTCCACTACAAAGACCCATGCCATTCAGCTTCGAGCCGCCGACGCCGCTCGCGTACTTCACCGCGCTGGTGCAGAGCGACGACCATTTTCCGCTGCTGGAGGCGGCCGCCAGCCTGGCGCAGGACGAGTACCCCGACACGGACGTCCAGCAGGTGCTGGGCGACGTCGACCAGCTGCTGGCGCGCCTGAAGCGCCGCCTGCCCGCCGACGCGGCGCCGCTGGCACGGCTGCGGGCCCTCAACCAGTTCTTCTTCCACGACCTCTCGTTCGGCGGCAACGTCAACGACTACTACGACCCCGACAACAGCTACCTGAGCGCCGTGCTGCGCACGCGGCGCGGCATCCCGATCTCGCTGGCGGTGCTGTGGATGGAACTGGCGCAGGGGCTCGGGCTGCATGCACGCGGCGTGAGCTTCCCGGGGCACTTCATGCTCAAGGTCACGCTGCCGAAGGGGCAGGTGGTGATCGACCCCTTCACCGGCAAGTCGCTCTCGCGAGAGGAGCTGAGCGAGCGGCTGGAGCCCTACAAGCGCAGCAGCGGCCTGGTCGGCGACTTCGACGTGCCGCTGGGCCTGTACCTGCAGCCGGCCATGCCGCGCGAGATCGTCGGCCGCATGCTGCGCAACCTCAAGGAGATCCACCGCACGCAGGAAGACTGGGTGCGGCTGATCGCGGTGCAGGACCGCCTGGTCGTGCTGCTGCCCGAGGCCTGGGCCGAGTACCGCGACCGCGGCCTGGCGCACGCCGAGCAGGGCCACACCGAGCTGGCCGTGCGCGACCTGGAGACCTACCTCGCGCACGCCGAGGACGCGCTCGACGTCGACGCCGTCGCCGAGCGCGTGGCAGCTCTGCGGCGCGAACGAAGCTGAAGGATTCCCGCCATGGACACCGCGCCGACCCGCCCGCAAGGCACGCCGGCGCCGGGACGGGCGGCACCGCTGGCCGAGGGCCATGCCTTCCATGGCCTGCAGCCTGTGCTGCCCGTGGCCGACGTCCAGCGGGCGGCGCGCTGGTTCTGCGAGGTGCTGGGCTTCCAGCTCGACTTCATCGCCGGCGAACCGCCCAGCTACGCGCGGGTGCGCCATCTGCCCGCGGCTGACGGCGGGGGCTGGCAGGGCGCCCGCGACGGCGGCATGCCGATGTACATCCGCCTGTGGCAGTGCGCGCCGCAGGGCATGCCGCCCTGGCGTGGCGAACTGGTGGTGCACGTGGGCCACGACATCGACGGCCTGCATGCGGCCTACCTCGCGCGCGGCGTGACTGTGCTGGAGCCGCCCACCTCGCAACCCTGGGGCGTGCGCGATTTCGCCATCCGCGAGCCCGACGGGCATGTGCTGCGCTTCTGCGCCGCAACCTGAGCCGCAGCGCATCCACAAATTGTTGCAATCCCGGTCGACGTCGGTGTCGATCCGGGGCAGTCTCGCGCGTCGTGTGCATGAAGGCCCGCCTTCATTCCCTCAACTTCCACAGGAGCTGGACATGCGTTTCATGGTGATCGTCAAGGCCAACAAGGATTCCGAAGCCGGTGTGATGCCGAGCGAGCAGCTGCTCACGGCCATGGGCAACTACAACGAGGCGCTGGTCGATGCCGGCGTGATGCTCGCCGGCGAAGGCCTGCACCCCAGTTCGCGCGGGCTGCGCGTGCGCTACGAAGGCACGAAGCGCACCGTGATCGACGGCCCCTTCGCCGAGACCAAGGAACTCATCGCCGGCTACTGGCTGTGGCAGGTGCGTTCGCGCGAGGAGGCGGTGGAGTGGCTCAAGCGCGCGCCCTTCGACGGCGGCGAGGAACTGGAGCTGCGCCAGGTCTTCGAGGCCGAGGACTTCGGCGCCGAACTCACGCCCGAACTGCGCGAGCAGGAGCAGCGCATCCAGGCCAAGGCCGCGGATGCGGCGGCCAGGCCGCGCTGACGCCGTGCGCGCAGATCCGTCCGCGCCCCAGGCGGGCGCCGACGACGTGCACGCCATCGTGCGCACGCTGTGGCGCATGGAGTCGGCCCGGCTCGTGGGCGCGGTGGCCCGGCGCGTGCGCGATCTGGGCGTGGCCGAGGAGATCGCGCAGGACGCGCTGCTTGCCGCGCTCGAGCACTGGCCGCGCAGCGGCGTGCCGGACAACCCCGCGGCCTGGCTCATGGCGACCGCCGGGAATCTGGCGCTCGACCATCTGCGCCGCCAGCAGGTGCGCGTCGTGCAGCAGGACGCGTTGAGCCATGCGCTCGACCTGCGCCACGCCATCGCGCAGGATGCGCAGGCCCAGGCGGTGGACGACCGGCTCGACGACGTGGTGGGCGACGACCTGCTGCGGCTCGTCTTCACGGCCCGCCACCCGGTGCTCTCGCCGGAGGCCCGGGTGGCCCTGGCGCTGCGCGTGCTCGGCGGGCTGCAGACGCACGAGATCGCGCGCTCCTTCCTCGTGCCCGAGGCCACTGTGGCCCAGCGCATCGTGCGCGCCAAGCGCACGCTGGCCGAGGCGCGCGTGCCCTTCGAGCTGCCTGGCGCCGCCGATCTGCGCGAGCGCCTGGCCCCCGTGCTCGAGGTGGTGTACCTCGTCTTCAACGAGGGCTATGCCGCGACCGCCGGCGAGGACTGGATGCGCCCGGCGCTGTGCGAGGAAGCGATGCGCCTGGGCCGCGTACTGGCGCGGCTGATGCCGCGCGAGTCCGAGGTGCACGGCCTGCTGGCCCTCATGGAACTGCAGGCCTCCCGCCAGGCCGCCCGTACCGGGCCGGACGGCCGGCCGGTGCTGCTGCTCGCGCAGCGGCGCTCGCGCTGGGACCAGGTGCTGATCCACCGCGGGCTGGAGGCCCTGGCCACGGCGCAGGCCTGCGCGGCGGCGTCGGGTGCGGCCCTCGGGCCCTATGCGCTGCAGGCCGCCATCGCGGGCTGCCATGCGCGCGCGCGGCAGGCGGAAGCGACCGACTGGGCGCGCATCGTCGCCCTGTACGACGCGCTGGCCGCTCTCACCGGCTCCCCGGTGGTCGAGCTCAATCGCGCGATGGCGGTGTCGATGGCCTCCGGCGCGCAGGCCGCCCTGCCACTGGTCGAGGCGCTGGCCGACGAGCCGCTGCTGCGCACCTACCACCTGCTGCCGGCCGTGCGCGCCGACCTGCTCTTCCGCCTCGGCCGCCGCGACGAGGCGGCACGGGCCTACGCGCAGGCTGCCGCGCTGGCGCGCAACGCCCAGGACCGCCACATGCTGGAGGCCCGCATGCAAGAATGCCAGCCCCTCGCGCCCGCCGCGCCGAAGCCATCGTCTTGAGCCGAATCGGCCCGCACCGCCCGCCCGGTGGGCGCGAGCAGCTATCGAAATGAGAGCACTGCACCGATGCGTGGGCGGCCGCCCGCCGGGTGGCACGCATCCTGCGCAGCACTGGCCGACATGAACTTCCTGCCCCTCGACACCCTGCGCCTGCACTGGCAGGCCCTGGCCGCGCGCGCCCAGCCGCTGCGCGTGCTGCTGGTGCTCGGCGGCCTGATGGCGGCCTGCCGCGCCACCGGCCACCAGGAGGCGGTGATCCCGCTCTTCCTCGGCACCATCGCCAGCGCCCTAGCCGAGACCGACGACAGCTGGCAGGGCCGCCTGCGCGCCCAGCTCGTCACGCTGGCCTGCTTCGCCGTCGCCGCCTTCTCGGTCGAGGCGCTGTTCGGCCGGCCGCTGCTCTTCATCGTCGCGCTGGCGCTCGCGGCCTTCGCGCTCACCATGCTGGGCGCGGTGGGCGCACGCTACAAGGCCATCGCCTATGCCACGCTGATCCTGGGCATGTACACCACGCTCTCGGCCGACCATGCGCAGGCCATGCCGGTCGCGCCGCCGCGCTGGCACGAGCCGGCGCTGCTGCTCGCCGGCGCGGCCTGCTTCGGCGTCGTCTCGGTGCTGTGGTCCGCGCTCTTTCCCGCGCAGCCGGTGAAGGCGCAGCTCGAGCGGCTGTTCCACGTGCTGGGCGACTACGTGCAGTACAAGGCCTCGCTCTTCGAGCCGCTGCGCGACCTCGACATCGAGCGCAAGCGCCTCGCGCTGGCGCAGCTCAACGCGGCCGTCGTGTCGGAACTCAACGCGACCAAGGAGGCCATCTTCAGCCGCCTCGGCCCGCGCGCGCCGACCGGCCGCATCGCCCGCTACCGCGGCCTGTACCTCATCGCGCAGGACGTGCACGAACGCGCCAGTTCCTCGCACGACGACTACCGCGCGCTGGCCGACACCTTCTTCCACAGCGACCTGCTCTACCGCTGCCAGCGCGTGCTGGCGCTGCAGGGCGAGGCCTGCCACCGCCTGGCGCAGTCGATCGGCCGGCGCGAACCCTTCGTCGCCGGCAGCCAGAGCGTGCAGGCGCTGGCCGAACTGCGCAGTGCCATCGCCCATGCGCGCAGCCAGGCCGTGCCGGAGGGCGCGGCGATGCAGCGCGCCGCGCTGCTGCGCTCCATCGAGGCGCTGGCGCGCAACCTCGCCCAGCTCGACGGCCAGCTCGCCGGCGCCAGCCACACGGCGCACCCGTCGGCCCGGCTGGGCCGCACCGACATGAGCCTGTTCGACCGCTCGCCGCAGTCCTGGCGCGACGCTGCCGCGCGCGTGCGGCGCCAGCTCACGCCGCGCTCGCCGCTCTTCAGGCACGCGGTGCGGCTGGCGGTGGCGCTGGCGGTGGGCTACGCGGTGATGCGCAGCATCCATGCGAAGCAGGGTTACTGGATCCTGCTGACCACGCTCTTCGTCTGCCAGCAGGGCTACGGCGACACCATCGCGCGCATGGGCCAGCGCATTGCCGGCACGGCGGTGGGCGTGGTGGCGGGCTGGGCGTTGATCGAGCTGTTCCCCCGGCCCCTGGTGCAGTCGGCACTCGCCGTGGCGGCGGGCGTGGTGTTCTTCGCCACCCGCGGCAGCCGCTACCTGGTGGCCACCGCCTGCATGACGCTGCTGGTGCTGCTGTGCTTCAACCAGGTCATCGACAGCGGCGTGCTGATCGTGCCGCGCCTGGTCGACACGGCCATCGGCAGCGTGATCGCCGGCCTCGCGGTGCTGCTTGTGCTGCCGCACTGGCAGTCGCGCCGCATCCACGAGGTGGCGGGCGCCGCGTTGCGCAACGCGGCCAGCTACCTGCGCGCCATCGCCGTGCAGTACCGCGAGGGTGCGAGCGACACGCTGGCCTACCGCCTGGCGCGCCGCAACGCCCACAACGCCGACGCGGCGCTGACCACGGCCGTGTCGGAGATGTTCCGCGAGCCGGGCTTCGTGCGGCCGCGCGCCGGCGTGGCGCTGCGCTTCCTGATCCAGGCGCACACGCTGCTGAGCTACCTGTCGGCCCTGGGCGCGCACCGCATGCAGGTGCCCGAGGGCCCGCGCCGCGCGGTGCTGGAGAACGCCACAGGGCAGCTGGTGCAGGCGCTGGAGCGGCTGGCGCAGGAGCTGGAAGCGGGCGCCGTCGACGTGGCGGACAGCGCCGAGGCGGCGCAGTCCCGCCGGGCGTTGTCGGCCCTGGGCGAGGCGGACGGCGCACCCGACGACGAGGCCGAGGCCGCGCTGCGCCTGGTGCGCACGCAGCTGTCGCTGCTGTGGCTGCAGCTCGATGCGCTGCGGGAGCATGCGCAGGCCTGGCTGGCGCCTGAGGAGGGCGCGGCGCCGGCCGAGGGCGCCGTTCAGGCGCCGTGAGCCGGGCTGCCCGCGTGGCTTGATTCCTAAGAGAAAATTGCTACAGCGCCCGCCCGCCTGAGCGAGCAGCTATGGTTTCGATAGCGGTTCGTGCCAGGCTCAGTGCACCCGCACCGCATCCGACGGCGAGCCCGGCAGCCCGAACTGCCGCCATGCGCGGCGCAGCTGCGTGTCCGAGCCGAAGCCCGACTGCTCCGCGGCGCGCGTGACGCTGGCACCCGAGGCCAGCGCGGCCTGCGCGGTCGCCAGGCGCAGCTGCCGCAGCCAGGCCAGCGGCGCGATGCCGGCGTGCTCGACGAACAGGCGCGTCAGGTGCCGCGGCGAGGTGTGCGCCACCTCGGCCATGCGCGGCACGGTCCAGTCGGCCTGGGGCTGTTCGCTCACCGCGTCCTGCACACGGTGCAGCGCGGCGTGCAGGTGGTTGCGGTGCGCCAGGAAGGGCGACAGCTCCGGGTCGTGCGGCCCGCGGCGCAGCGCCACCACCATGCTCTGCGCCACCTGCGCGGCCAGCGCCTCGCCGCACAGCGCGGCGATGCGGTGCAGCACGAGGTCGATGCCGGTCGTGACGCCGGCGCTGCTGTAGAGCGGCGCGTCGAGCACGAACACGCGATTCGCCACCACGTCGCACTGCGGCTCCAGCTCGGCCAGTTCCTGCAGGTGGTGGTGGTGCGTGGTGGCCCGGCGGCCGGCCAGCACGCCGGCATGCGCGGCCAGCACGGCGCCGGCGCACACGGTGACCAGTTCCAGCCGCCCGGCCGCGAAACGCTGGCCGCGCAGCCAGTGCAGCAGCGCGCGCGCCTCGGGCGTGCCGACGTCGATGCGCCGGCCCGGCTGGCCGACGAGGATGAGCCACGCTGGCTCGGGCCCCCACTGCGTCGGTAGCGGCGAGAGGCCGGCGATCTGCACGCCGACCGAGCTGCGCGCGCTGGGTGTCGGGCTCGCGAACTCGACCCGAAAGCGCGCCGGCCGGCCGGCCGCCACCAGCAGCTGGTTGGCGATGCGCAGCGCCTCCGCGGGGCCCGCCCAGTCCAGCACCAGGCTGTCCGGCAGCAGCACGAAGACGACGCGGATCGGGGCATCGCTCATCGGAGTACTTCTGCAGCGGCAGCCTGTGCACTCATGCGTCGGCCCAGCGGTAGTCCATCTGCCGGGCGGTTGCCTCGGCCAGCGCGCGGCCGGCCAGCCGCGCCACCAGGTGCAGGCTCATGTCGATCCCGGCGCTGATGCCGGCGGAGCTGACGACGCGGCCCTGGTCCACCCAGCGCTGCGTGCCGTCCACCTGCAAGGCCGGAAATGCCGCCTGCAGGTCCGCCACGTCTTCCCAATGCGTGGTGCAGGGCCCGGCGGCCAGCACGCCCGCCTGCGCCAGCACGAAGGCGCCGGTGCAGACCGAGGCCGTGACCTCGGTGCCGGCATGCGCCTGCGCGATCCAGTGCAGCAGCCGTGCATCGTCCCTGTAGGCATCGACCACGCCGCCGGGCACCAGCAGCAGCTCGGCCGCCGGGGCGTCGTCCAGCGTGTGGTCGGGCAGCATCGCCAGGCCGGCGCGGGCGCGCACAGGGCCCGAGCGCGGCGCCACGCTGTGGACCGAGAAGGGCGGTGCCCCGTCGGGGCGCTGCCGCCCGTGCACGCGGCTGGCCGTGGTGAAGACCTCGAAGGGGCCGGCGAAGTCCAGCACCTCCATGCCGTCGAAGGCGAGGATCGCGACGCGGCGGGTGGCGGCGATGGCGGGCGATGAGCGTGCCGGTTCGAGCATGGCGGTACCCCCGTTCAGGCCGCAACGAGCGCGCCGGCGCGGGCCAGCGCCTCGTCCACGGT
Source organism: Xenophilus aerolatus (assembly GCA_030418545.1). GTDB lineage: Bacteria > Pseudomonadota > Gammaproteobacteria > Burkholderiales > Burkholderiaceae_C > Xenophilus. The sequence goes on from QAIB01000001.1 coordinate 26,814, forward strand.
GCACACGTTGGCGAAACGGCCCTGCAGCACGGTGGCGGTGCGGGCCTTGATGTCGGCGGCCGCGAGCGGCCGGCCGTCGGGCTGCGTCATGTCGAAGGTGAGCGTGGCGTCGAGCACGTAGTCCACTTCCCAGCCCAGGTCCGACGCGTGGCGCGTGGTGGTCTCGCAGCACTGCTCGGTGCGGATACCGCTCACGATCAGGCGGCCGATGCCGTGCCGCGTGAGCCAGACCTCGAGCCCGCTGCCCACGAGGGCGCTGTGGCGGTGCTTGGCGAAGGTGGCGTCCGCCGCGAAGTCGACCAGTCCGGCCAGGGGCCGCACGAAGCCGGACTCCTGCGCGAAGGGGTTCGATGCCTCTGCCGGCGCGTCGACGTGGAACACGCGCACCACCGGCACGCCGGCGGCGATGCAACGCTCGATCAGCGCGTTCTGCGCCGCCAGGTAGGCGGGCACGTCGTCGGCGCGGAAGTAGGGGCGGTGGCGGAACGACTCCTGGGCGTCGATCACAATCAGACAGGTTTTCATGGTGGCGCTCGTAGCATCGGTGGTGGGGATGCGCCCGATTCTTCTGCGTCAGCGGCCAACCGTCCCATGGGGAACGGACGAGATTCGATCAGTTTAGGACATGCCTTTCGGCGCAGCTACCCGAAGCACAGGTCCAGCCGCACGAGCGCGCCCGTGCGGTCGACGCGCTCGGCCCGGAAGTAGTGCCGCCCGTGGTAGAGGTCCAGCCGCAGCGGCAGCACGACGGGGTCGCTCCAGCTCCGTAGCGAGAAGCCGCGCCGCGCCAGGCTCTGCAGCAGCGCGTCGAGCGCATCCTCGTCGGGCGCCAGCTGCAGGTCGGCGTCCGCCGGCGTGACCGAGGCCGGGTCCTGCAGCCAGCGGGCGAAGCTGCCGAAGACCGTGAAGCGGTGGCCTTCGGCGCGCAGCGTCTCCAGCAGCGCCGCGGTGGCGGCGAGGTCGACGGTCTCGCGCCGCTTGCGCGCGATGAGCGCGTATTCGTGGCTGCGGTTGCTGCGCGCGTCCGTCGGCGCCGCCGGGCTGACAGGGCGGTCGTAGACGATCACGCGCTCCTCCTGCAGCACGAAGAGGCTGCCGAGGATGCGCGCGAGGTCGAAGGCCAGCGGCAGCATGCGCTCGCCCAGGCGCAGGTTCTGGGCCATGGCGATGCAGAAGGCGCCGTCGGCCAGCGTGTCGCGCACGCGGTGGAACACATCGCGCAGGCCGGCGAGGTGGGCTTCGTAAGTCGCGCTGCCGTAGAGGTGGCCCGGCACGGCCTCGCCGCTCCAGCGGGCGCCGAAGTACGGCACGTTGGTCAGGCACAGGTCGACCGGCGGCATCGCGCCATCGGCCAGCGTGTCGCCGGAGGCCGCGAACACCGTGGGCGGCGCGAGGCCCAGGCGGGCGAAGCGCTCGCCGATCTGCTCGGCGCGGGCGGCGTCGATCTCGCAGCCGACGGCCTTGCGCCCTTCGAGCCGCGCCGCCAGCAGCGTACTGCCCAGGCCCGCGAAGGGATCGAGCACGCGCCCGCCCGGCGGGCAGAACTGGCGCACGAAGGGTCGCATCTGCGTGACCCAACCGATGTCGCGCCCCGCCAGCGGGTCGCGCGCGGCGAAGTCGGCCGGCAGGGCGTGCTCGGCAGGCTCGGCTTCGAGCCGCATCCAGCTGCGGTCATCCATGCGCGGGCTCCGGGGAGCGGGTGTCGAGCAGCACCTCGTGGCCGGGCTCCCACCCGGCGCACAACTCGCCGTTGGCGAAGTAGACGAGCTTGTAGACATCCCCGCTCGCGTGGCGGCGGTGCATCGCGGCGTAGTCGGAGCGCTCGAACACCACCTGCAGCCCGTCGCCCGTGCGCAGCCGCAGGTTCCAGAAGTAATAGCCCTCGGTGAGCGATTCGATCAGCCATCCCGCGCTGGTCGGCGTATCGGCCAGGCATGCCTGCAGCAGCGGCGCCATCGGCACGCGGGCCGCCTGCAGGTGGCGTGCGGTGGCGTTGTCGCGGTAGCTGTCGTCGAGTTGCGAGAACTCGCGGAAGATCACCGTGCCCGCACCGTGCGCACGCGCCCAGGCGAGGTAGGCCGCCACGTCGTGCGGCGTGCGCACGCCGCCCTGCTGCAACAGGCAGACCAGCCGCACCGGGAATGCCCCGGCCAGCGTCGCCAGCACGCGCTCGAACACGGCCTGCACGGCGATCGGCTCGCCGGCGCGAAAGCGCATCAGCGCCTGGTTGGTCGCGCCGTCGTGGTGGTGGCGCGACAGCTCGATCCAGCCGAGCCCGAAGCGCAGCAGCGCGTCGCGCAGCACCGCGCCCTGCGCGTGCGCGAAGCCGGCGCCGTTCGAATACAGCACCCGGTCTTCGATGACGACGCCGTCGCGCTCGGCGGCACGCAGGGTGTCGAGCAACCGGAGCAGCCAGGCCGGGTCGTCGGTGTTCTCCAGCCCCGACAGCGACCATGAGAGCGGCACCCCGCGCAGCGCGGCCAGTGCGCGGCCCAGTCCCGCGAAGTAGCCGCCGTCCGGGCGCAGGCGCGCGGCCGGCACGCCACCGCGTTCGGTGCGCAGGTTTTCGGAACAGAAGGCGCAGCGGGCCGAGCAGGGTCGGCTCGAGGCGTAGGGCGTGAAGGTGGTCGGCCGCGCCAGGCGCCAGCTGCGCCCGCCGATAAGCAGCGGGTGGAAGCGGGCGTCGTCGCCGGCCTCCGGTGCGCGGTGGACGATCCGTGGTGCGCGGGCGCGCAGGGTGTCGAGCAGTGCGGCCTCGTGGCTCGCCGTCGCCGGGGGATGGAAGCTCACGAAGGCGTCCATGCTCGGGCGGCCCCCTCAGACCAGCCGCGCGGCCTGCAGCTCTTTCTTGAGGTAGGCGTAGAACAGCGGCGCCGCCACCAGGCCCGCCGGCCCGAACACCGCCTCGGCCGCGAACATGACGGCCAGCAGTTCCCACACCGCGATGTGCGTGCGGCTGCCCACCACCTTGGCGTTGATGACGTACTCGGCCTTGTGGATGAGGATCAGGAAGGCCAGGCAGGCAGCGGCGGTGAGCGGCGACACCGACAGGCCTACCAGCGTGATCACCACGTTGCACAGCAGGTTGCCGACGATCGGGATCAACCCCGCGAGGAAGGTGAGCGTGATCAGGGCCGGGGTGTAGGGCAGGGCGAGGTTCCACACCGGCAGGACGAAGAGCAGGAACACGGCCGTGAGGGCGGTGTTGAAGGTCGCGATCCAGAACTGTGCGGCGACGATCTGCCGGAAGGCCTGGCCGAAGACGCTGATGCGCCGGTGCATCTGGGCGGCCAGCGGCTGGCGCAGGGCCGGCGGGCGCGCGACGGCGGCCAGGCCGCCGACGATCAGGCCCACGTAGGCGAAGAGCAGGGCGGTGAGCCAGGCCCGGCCGGCCAGGGCGAGCGAGCCGGCCTGGGTGCGCAGGTAGTTGGCAACCATGTGCTGCACGTCGCCGGCCGCGGCCGGCAGCGAGGCGGCCAGGTCGGGCGGCAGCTTCTCGCGCAGGTCGAGGATGGTGCGGGCCACGTAGTCGAGCAGCTCGCGGTACTGCTGCGGCGCGTCGACCACGAATTCGCGCGCCTGCGACAGCCCCACGCCCAGCAGCGCCAGCGGTCCCGCCACGACGACGACGATGGTGAGCGCCTGGATCAGGCTCTGGATGCGCGCCGGCAGGCTGCGGCCCGCGGCGTCGGGGCGGGAACGGGCGATCATGCGCTCGGCCAGCCGGATCACCCCCCGCACGAAGGTACGCGTCGCCAAGAAGCCCACGCACACCGCCAGCAGCCCCACCAGCAGGTGGTTGAGCAGCATGCCCAGCAGTGCCGCGCCCATCAGCACGTAGCTGGCGCCGACGACCCAGCGCGAGGCCGGGGCCTCGTGGGTGGCTGCCACTGCGGCGGGTTCGGTGGGGCTCATGACGAGCGAGACGTCCAAAGGGGACGCAAGGGGGCGGCGTGCGCGGATGCGGCGCAAAGGCCAGCGGGTTTCATCCCGAAATACTTCTGCGCCCTCTGCGAACCCTCTGCGCCCTCTGCGTTCGGCTGCCCGCTTTTCACAGGTCAGCCCACGACCACAGCGGCGCCGGTCCCGCGCTCGGCGATGGCGCCGATCTCGTACACCGTCTCGCCTTCGGCGCGCAGCGTGGCGGCGCAGGCGGCGGCTTCGGCGGCGTCGATCACCACCACCATGCCGATGCCGTTGTTGAAGGTGCGGTTCATCTCGATGTCGTCGATGCCGGCCACCTTCTGCAGCCAGGCGAAGAGTTCGGTCTGCGGCCAGCTGCCCTTCTTCAGGTGCGCGGCGGTGCCTTCGGGCAGCACGCGCGGGATGTTCTCCAGCAGGCCGCCGCCGGTGATGTGGGCCAGGGCCTTGATGCCGCCGGGCGAGGCGGCATCCTTCGAGTGCGGATGCTTGGCCAGCGCCGCCAGCACGGGCTTGACGTACAGGCGCGTCGGCGCCATCACCGCCTCGCGGAAGGGTTGGCCGTCGAGGGTGGCGGGCAGCTCGGCGCCCGCGCGCTCGATCACCTTGCGCACCAGCGAGAAGCCGTTGGAATGCACGCCGTGCGAGGCCAGGCCCAGCACCACGTCGCCGGGCTTGACGTTCTGGCCGGTGAGGATCTTGGACTTCTCGACGGCGCCGACGGCGAAGCCCGCCAGGTCGTACTCGCCGGCCGGGTACATGCCGGGCATCTCGGCCGTCTCGCCGCCGATCAGGGCGCAGCCCGAGAGCTCGCAGCCCCGGGCGATGCCGCCGACCACGCGGGCAGCGGTGTCGACGTCGAGCTTGCCGCAGGCGAAGTAGTCGAGGAAGAAGAGCGGCTCGGCACCCTGCACCAGCACGTCGTTCACGCTCATGGCCACCAGGTCGATGCCCACGGTGTCGTGCATCTGCCACTCGAAGGCCAGCTTGAGCTTGGTGCCCACGCCGTCGGTGCCCGAGACGAGCACCGGCTCCTTGTAGCGCTTGGGCACCTCGAACAGGGCGCCGAAACCGCCGATGCCGGCCAGCACGCCCTCGCGCATCGTCTTCTTCGCCAGCGGCTTGATGCGGTCGACCAGCGCGTCGCCGGCATCGATGTCGACGCCGGCGTCCTTGTAGCTGAGCGGGGTGGAGGAGGGCGAGGTCATGGTCGGCAGGCGGGAGGAATGGAAGAGGCGCCGCCGCTCGATGCGGGCGGGCCGATAGAATTTCGGGTGATTTTAAGGGCCGTCCCCTGGCGTTCCCGGCCGATCCCCCTCCCTTTCTCCGTTCCCATCCATGGCATGAAGCAGCTCGCGCTCGACATCGGTCTGCAGGCCGGGCCGACCCTCGCCAGCTTCTTCGCCGGCCCCAACGAGGCTGCCCTGCGCCACCTGCAGCTGTGGGTGGGCGCCGGCCGCGGGGCGGTGCATTCGCCGGTGCCCACCTACCTGTGGGGCGAGGGCGGCAGCGGCAAGACGCACCTGCTCGAATCGGTGCGCACCGCGCTGCGCGAGCAGGGCGCCGAGGTGGGCTGGCTGCACCCGGGCCTGTTCGATCCGCCGGCCTTCGACGAGCGCTGGAGCGCCGTGCTGATGGACGACGTGCACCTGTACACCGCCTTGCAGCAGCACGCGGCCTTCAACTGGTTCGTCAACGCGCAGACGCTGCAGCGCGGCGTGGTGGCGGCCGGAAGCCTGCCGCCGGCCGATCTGCCGCTGCGCGAGGACCTGCGCACGCGCCTGGGCTGGGGCCACGTGTTCCAGCTGCAGGTGCTGAGCGAGGCCGAGCGCCGCGCGGTGCTGCGCCAGGCGGCCGATGCGCGCGGGGTGATGCTGTCGGACGACGTGATCGACTACGTGCTGCACCGCTTCAGCCGCGACCTGGGCAGCCTGATGGAACTGCTGGAGCACCTGGACGGCTACGCACTGCGCACCCAGCGGGCGGTGACCATCCCGCTGATCCGCTCCATGCTGGAAAACGAATGAGGCGCCGTGAGGCGCCCAACCACTGAATTCATGATCAAGACCTTCATCGACAAAATCCTGGGCAAGTCCAAGGCCGGCGCCAAGTCGCGCTTCGGCAAGCGCGAGGAGGTCGACGCCAGCGTGCACGGCATCAACCCCGACCTGGTCGACGACCGCGCGAAGAACGTCGTCACCACGCTGCAGCAGGCCGGTTTCGAGGCCTACATCGTGGGCGGCGCGGTGCGCGACCTGCTGCTGGGCCTGCGGCCCAAGGATTTCGACGTGGCGACCAACGCCACGCCGGAGGAGGTCAAGGGGCTGTTCCGACGCGCCTTCATCATCGGGCGGCGCTTTCGCATCGTGCACGTGGTGTACGGGCGCGGGCGCGAGCACGAGGTGATCGAGGTCTCGACCTTCCGCGCCTACATGGACAACGCGGCTGCCGAGCAGGTCGCCGGCAACGAGCGCACCAGCAAGAGCGAGCTGGCGGCGATGAAGCATGCGGTGGACGCCAGCGGCCGGGTGCTGCGCGACAACGTCTGGGGCCCGCAGGACGAGGATGCGGCCCGGCGCGACTTCAGCGTCAACGCCATGTACTACGACCCGGCGCGCCAGATCGTGGTCGACTACCACCACGGCATCCGCGACGCCAAGAAGCTGACGCTGCGCATGATCGGCGACCCGGCCACGCGCTACCGCGAAGACCCGGTGCGCGTGATCCGCGCGATCCGCTTCTCGGCCAAGCTGGCGGCGCTCGGCTTCAAGATGGAGGCCAAGACCGCGGCGCCCCTGGTCGAATCGGCGAAGCTGCTGGCCGACGTGCCGCAGAGCCGGCTCTTCGACGAGATGCTCAAGCTGCTGCAGACCGGGCATGCCATCGCCACCATCGAGCAGTTGCGCAAGCTGGGGCTGGCCAGCGGCATCTATCCGCTGCTGGACGTGGTGGTCGAGCGCGCCGACCAGCCCTTCGTGAAGGCGGCCCTGGCCGACACCGACCGCCGCGTGGGCGAGGGCAAGCCGGTGGCGGCCAGCTTCCTCTTGGCCTGCGTGCTGTGGAACGATGTGCGGGAGGGCTGGCAATCGCGCATGCGCGACCATGGCAACCAGCGTGGCCAGGCCCCGTTCCCGGCCCTGCAGGACGCCATCGACGACGTGTTCAACGCCCGCATCGGCGACGTGTCGGGCCGCGGCAAGCTCGCCGCCGACATGCGCGAGATCTGGATGATGCAGCCGCGCTTCGACAAGCGCAGCGGCTCCACGCCCTACAGCCTGGTGGAGCAGGCGCGCTTTCGTGCCGCTTTCGACTTCATGCGCCTGCGCGCCGACGTGGGCGAGGTCGACGAGGCCATCGCCGAGTGGTGGCAGGAGTTCAGCACCGCCGACGACCTGCGCCGCCAGGACCTGATGGACCAGGTGCGCGCCGAGCAGCGCAAGGGCCAGCGCCAGCCGGGCCCGCGCGTGCATGTGCGCGCGCCCGCGCCGCGTGCCCCGCGCGAGGCGCAGGAGTCGGCGGTCGACGCCGCGGACGACGTGGTGGCCGAGCCGGAGGCGGCGGGCGAGGCGACGCCCGGCGCGCCGCGCAAGCGCCGCCGGCGCCGCAAGCCCCGTGCGGCTGGCGGCGCAGCACCGGCAGCCGGCGGCGACATGGGCGGCGGCACCGGCGAATGAGCCTTGCGCGTGCCCCGGTCCTGGCTTACGTGGGGATCGGCGGCAACCTGGGCGACGCGCGGGCGACCGTGGAGCGCGCCATCGAGGCGCTCGCGCAGCTGCCCGGCTCACGTCGCGTCGCCTGCTCGTCGCTCTACGGCAGCGCGCCGGTCGACGCCGGCGGGCCGGATTACGTCAACGCCGTGGCCGCCCTGGAAACGACGCTGACGGCGCCGGCCCTGCTGGCCGCCCTGCAGCGCATCGAGCAGGCCGAGGGCCGCGAACGCCCCTACCGCAACGCGCCGCGCACGCTCGACCTGGACCTGCTGCTGTACGGCGACGGCCGCATCGACAGCCCCGCGCTGGTCGTGCCGCACCCGCGCATGCAGCAACGGGCCTTCGTCCTGCAGCCCCTGGCCGAGATCGCGCCGGCGCGCGTGCCCGCCGCGGCGCTCGCGGCCGTGGCCGACCAGGCGATCCGGCGGCTCTGAAGCCGCCCGGCCGGCACCGCGAGGGCTGGCAATTACACTCATGGGCTGCCTGGGTGTCATCACCCTGTCGCACACATCGTGTAAGGAACCCGTCGCCATGCTCGGCAAGCTGCTGCCCCGTGAGGGCAATTTTTTCGAGATGTTCAACCAGCACGCCGAGCGCATCGTCGAGGCCGCGCGTGCCTTCGAGCAGCTCGTCGCCAACTACAACGACCTGCACCTGCGCGAGCAGTACAACCGCGACGTCGACAACGCCGAGCGTGCCGCCGACCGGGTGACGCACGAGGTCAACCGCGTGCTGCACAAGACCTTCATCACGCCCATCGACCGCGAGCAGATCCACAAGCTCATCAACACCATGGACGACGTGGCCGACCTGATCCAGGACTGCGCCGAGACCATGGCGCTGTACGACGTGCGGCACATGACCGACGAGATCACGCGCCTGACCACGCTGAGCGTGAAGTGCTGTGACCGCCTCAAGGACGCGGTCAAGTACCTGGGCAAGATCACCGACCCGGCGATCGCCGAGGCCACGCTCAAGACCTGCGAGGAGATCGACCGCCTGGAGTCGGACGCCGACCGCGTGATGCGCAGCGCCATGAGCAAGCTGTTCCGCGAGGAGCCCGACGTGCGCGAGGTGATCAAGCTCAAGGCCATCTACGAGCTGCTCGAGACCATCACCGACAAGTGCGAGGACGTGGCCAACGTGATCGAGGGCATCATCCTCGAGAACTCCTGAGCAGGGCGCTTCGATGGCAACGGTTCAGGTCGCCCTCTGGGTGGTGGTGCTGCTGGTCGCGCTCGCGATCGCCTTCGACTTCATGAACGGCTTCCACGACGCGGCGAACTCCATCGCCACCGTCGTGTCCACCGGGGTGCTGCGGCCCGGGCAGGCGGTGCTCTTCGCCGCCTTCTTCAACCTCATCGCGATCTTCGTCTTCCACCTCAGCGTGGCCGCGACGGTGGGCAAGGGCATCGCCCAGCCCGGGGTGGTGGACGTGCACGTGGTCTTCGGCGCGCTGGTCGGGGCCATCAGCTGGAACCTGGTCACCTGGTACTACGGCATTCCCAGCAGTTCGTCGCACGCGCTCATCGGCGGCATCGTCGGCGCCGTGATGGCCAAGACCGGCGCCTCGGGCCTGGTGGCCGCCGGCATCTGGAAGACGGTCGCCTTCATCTTCGTGTCGCCGCTGCTGGGCTTCCTGCTCGGCTCGCTGATGATGGTCGCGGTGGCCTGGATCTTCCGCCGCTCGACGCCCTCGCGCGTGGACCGTTGGTTCCGGCGGCTGCAGCTCGTTTCGGCCGGTGCCTACAGCCTGGGCCACGGCGGCAACGACGCGCAGAAGACCATCGGCATCATCTGGATGCTGCTGATCGCCACCGGCTACGCGTCGGCCGGCGCGGCCGAGCCGCCGCTGTGGACCATCGTGGCCTGCTACACGGCCATCGCTCTGGGCACCATGTTCGGCGGCTGGCGCATCGTGCGCACCATGGGCCAGAAGATCACCAAGCTCAAGCCCGTGGGCGGCTTCTGCGCCGAGACGGGCGGGGCGCTGACGCTGTTCATCGCCACGGCGCTGGGCATCCCGGTGTCGACCACGCACACCATCACCGGCGCCATCGTCGGCGTGGGTGCCACGCAGCGCATGAGCGCAGTGCGCTGGGGCGTGGCGGGCAACATCGTGTGGGCCTGGATCTTCACGATCCCGGCGGCGGCCTTCGTGGCCGCGATCGCCTACTGGGTCAGCCTGCAGATCTTCTGATCGCTATCTTTTCGATAGCTGCTCGCGCAGGCGGGCTGCGCACTGCAGGCCGATTTCACTGCGAAATCTTGCGGCCTTCCTCGATCTGGTGCTCGAAGTAGCGCTGGAAGCTGAACACGATGCTCGACATGAGCACGGTGGTGCCGATCAGCAGCGCGAACACCACCGCACCGATGGTGAACCAGCTGGTGCGGCCCGGCGCCGCGTCGGGCGCCAAAGCGGGGTTGTATCGGGCGTTCCATTTCTCGGGCGTCGCCAGGCCGTAGATGATCGCCATCAGCGCACAGCCGGCGATGGTGAAGCCCACGAAGGGAATCAGCACCCAGCTCCAGCCGTCGTCGAGGCCGTAGAGGCGGGCCCGCTCTATGCCGTACAGGCCCAGGGCCGTCGGGATGGGCAGCAGCCAGCCGAGCAGGTCGCCCAGGCCGTGCAGGTAGAAGCGGTGGAGCCCGAGCGGGCCGCCGAGGAAGGCAAGCCAGGCGGCGAGCGTCTTGCTCTTCGGGGAGCGGGCCATCGCGGCGGCAGGAGTGGTGGCGTCGGCGGTCATGGGTGGCACGTGTTCTTCATTCGGGGGCGGTGCCGCTGCCTTCGCCCAGCACCTTGTCCATCAGCACCACGTCGCGCCACTGGCCGAACTTCCAGCCGCAGTCCTTGAGCACGCCCACGTGCGAGAAGCCCAGCTTGCGGTGCACGCCCACGGAGCCGGCGTTGGCCGAATCGCCGATCACGGCGATCAGCTTGCGCACGCCGGCCGCCTGCGCCGCGTCGGCCAGGGCGGTGAGCAGCTGCGTGCCGACGCCGCGCCCGCGGGCCGCGTCGGACAGGTAGATCGAGTCCTCGGCCGAGTAGCGGTAGGCCGGTCGCGGCTTGAACCAGTTGCAGTAGGCAAAGCCCAGCAGCTCGCCGGCCTCGTTCTCCGCCACCAGGTAGGGCAGGCCCTTGGCCAGCACGTCGGCACGGCGCGCGGCCATGTCGGCCTCGGTGGGCGGTTCCGTCTCGAAGGTGCCGGTGCCGTGCAGCACGTGGTGGGCGTAGATCGCGGTGACGGCCGCGACGTCCTGGTCGCGGCTCGGGCGGATGTGCAGGCTCATGGGGCTGGAAAAATGGAGGCGGAACGCGCTCGGGCTATAATGGAAGGCTTTTCAGCGTGTCGCTGGCCGGGTGGCCATGTCGCGTGTCTCAACGCTGGAAGAAATCTCGGCAGCCTCTTGATCTTCTTGCAGGGGCGCCGGTTCCACCCGAAGGATAAATCATGGTCGTGATTCGACTCTCCCGCGGCGGCTCCAAGCACCGCCCGTTCTTCAACATCGTCGTGGCCGACAAGCGCACCCGCCGCGACGGCCGTTTCATCGAGCGCCTGGGTTTCTACAACCCCGCCGCCAAGGAAAACGAGGAAAGCATCCGCATCGCGCAGGATCGCCTGACCTACTGGAAGAGCGTCGGCGCGCAGGCTTCGCCCACCGTCGTTCGCCTGATCAAGCAAGCCGCTGCCGCGGCGCCCAAGGCGGCCGCCTGAACATGGCCCCCACGCTCGGCACTGACGTGTCCTCGCTGCCCCCCAAGGGCGGCGCAGCCGCCTTCGGGCGGCCGTTCGTCGGCTGAGCCATCCCCTCGCGATGCTGCCCACGCTCGAAACCGCCGAACTGCCGGCGGACGCCATCGAGGTGGGCCGCATCGCCGATGCCTGGGGGATCAAGGGCTGGTTCAAGGTCCTCCCCCACAGCGCCCGTCCCGAGGCGCTTTTTTCTTCCAAGCGCTGGTTCCTGCAGGCCCCGGGCGACAGCTCGAAGGTCTTCCGCCTGCCGGTGCGCGAGGCCAAGGAACATTCCGACTGCATCGTGGCCGCGTCCGCGGAGGTGCCCGACCGCACCGCGGCCGAGGCCCTGCGCGGTGCCCGCGTCTTCGTGCCGCGCTCGAGCTTCCCCACGCCCGGCGACGACGAGTACTACTGGGTCGACCTGATCGGCCTGTCGGTGGTCAACCGCGAAGGCGTGGCCCTGGGCACCGTGCGCGAGCTGATGGCCAACGGCCCGCAGACCACGCTGGTGCTGGCGGCCGAGCAGGACGGCAAGGCCGTCGAGCGCCTGATTCCCTTCGTGGCGGCCTTCGTCGACAGCGTTGACCTGGCCGGCCGCCTCATCACGGTCGACTGGCAAGCCGATTACTGATGCCCCCCGGCTTTTCACGCCTTCGGCGTGTAACTCCACCCCCCGAGGGGGAGGCCCGGCCGCCTTGGGGCGGCCCGGCGGCCGCCGACCGCGGCTGAGCCTGGGGTGAGCCCATGCGTTTCGACGTCATCACCCTGTTCCCCGAACTGTTCAAGCCCTTCCTCGAAAGCGGCGTGACGCGGCGTGCCTACGCCTCGGGCCAGGTCGAGGTGGTGCTGTGGAACCCGCGTGACTTCGCCGAAGGCAACTACCGCCGGGTCGACGACCGTCCCTTCGGCGGCGGCCCCGGCATGGTGATGATGGCCGAGCCGCTGGCGGCCTGCCTCGACGCGGCACTGGCCGCGCGCGGCCAGCCGGCGAACAACGTGCCGGTGGTGCTGTTCTCGCCCATCGGCGAGGCGCTGCGCCACGCGGGCGTGGCCAGCTGGGCGGCGGGCGAGGGCGCGGTGCTGGTGTGCGGCCGTTACGAGGGCATCGACCAGCGCTTCATCGACCGGCGCGTCACGCACCAGATCAGCCTGGGTGACTTCGTTCTCTCGGGCGGCGAGATTCCGGCCATGGCGCTGCTCGACGCCGTCGCCCGGCTGCAGCCGGGTGTGCTGGGCGACGAGGGCAGCCACGTGCAGGACAGCTTCAACCCGGCCCTGGACGGGCTGCTCGACTGCCCGCACTACACGCGCCCCGAACTGTGGCAGGGGGAGGCGGTGCCCGCGCCGCTGCTGTCGGGCCACCACGCCCAGATCGAGCGCTGGCGACGCGACCAGCGCCTGCGCATCACGGCCGAACGGCGGCCGGACCTGATCGATGCCGCACGCTCGCAGGGGCGCCTCACCCGCGCGGACGAGACAGCCCTCGCAAAAAAGCTATAATCGAGGGCTTTTCGATCCTCTGCCCGGCCGCGGCCAGCAGCCTACCCCCGGTAGCGCGGCCGCCTTCCACGTGTAGCGCGGGCACGATCCATCGCAGGAAACCATGAACCTCATCCAGACCCTCGAGCAAGAGGAAATCGCCCGCCTGGGCAAGAAGATCCCCGAGTTCGCCCCCGGCGACACCGTGATCGTCAGCGTCAACGTCGTCGAAGGCACCCGCAAGCGCGTGCAGGCCTACGAAGGCGTCGTGATTGCCAAGCGCAACCGCGGCCTGAACAGCGCGTTCACCGTGCGCAAGATCTCCAGCGGCGAAGGCGTCGAGCGTACCTTCCAGACCTACAGCCCGCTGATCGCCGGCATCGAAGTCAAGCGCCGCGGCGACGTGCGCCGTGCCAAGCTGTACTACCTGCGCGAGCGCAGCGGCCGTTCGGCGCGCATCAAGGAAAAGCTGCCGGGCAAGTCGGCCGCCGCTGCAGCAGCCCAGTAAGGCCTGCTGCCAGGGTGCCTCCAGGCATCCGGCGCCGATAAGAAGCCGCCCGAACGGGCGGCTTTTTGCTTTTCTGCCACATCCTTGCGGCTCCGGTTCGCTTTTGTGACTTATGGCATCCGGCATCGTCGCAGCGGTGCACGCCCGGCCCGCTCGTTCGTTATCTTGAAGAACCTTCCACGCCCTTGACCGATACCTCGTCCTCCGAACCCGCCATGCATGCCGCCCCAGAAGTGATCAACGTCGTGCCGCAGATGGTGCCGATCACCGACCCGCGCGCCGTGCCGGTGAGTGCGGTCGACAGCGACCTGCCCGCGGTGCCGGTCGATCGCCTCAGCGCGCAGGCCCTGCGCCGCCGCTTCGCCTCGCCGCCGGCGTGGACGCCCGAACTGCGCCGCGAGCCGCGCATGACCGAGCGCGCCCCGGCACAGGCCGCGGTGCTGGTGCCCATCGTGCAGCGCGACGAGCCCATGGTGCTGCTCACCGAGCGGGCGACGCGCATGTCCACCCATTCGGGGCAGATCGCCTTTCCCGGCGGGCGGGTCGACCCGGACGACGCGAACATCGCCGCCGCGGCCCTGCGCGAGGCCTGGGAAGAGGTGGGCCTGTCGGCGCGCTTCATCGAGGTGCTCGGGCAGCTGCCCACCTACACCACGGTGACTTCCTTCATCGTGACGCCGGTGGTGGCGCTGGTGGAGCCGGGCTTCGAGCTGGTGCCCAACCCGGCCGAGGTGGCCGATGTCTTCGAGGTGCCGCTGGCCTTCCTCATGGACCCGGCCAACCACCGTCGGCATCTGGCGGACCCGGGCGGACCGTCGGCGCGGCACTGGTTCTCGATGCCCTACCAGGACGGCCCGCACGAGCGCTTCGTGTGGGGCGCCACGGCCGGCATGCTGCGCAACCTCTATCGTTTCCTCATCGCGGACTGACGGCGTCGCGCTCGCGCGGCGCCGTCGGTCGGTCTGGCGGCGCGTCTTATCATTCGACGATGAGCTTCTTCGCCATCCTGTGCGCGTTGTTGATCGAGCAGGTGCGCCCGCTTGGCTTCCACAACCCCGTGTATGGCGCGGTGCTGGCCTGGACGCGCTGGACCAGCCGCAACTTCGATGCCGGCAAGCCGCACCACGGCTGGGTGGCCTGGCTCCTCGCGGTTGGCGTGCCGAGCCTGCTGGCCCTGGGCATCCACTGGCTGCTGCTGCTCACGCTGCCGCTGCCTTTCGCCGTGCTGTGGAGCATCGCGGTGCTCTACGTCACGCTGGGCTTTCGCCAGTTCAGCCACCACTTCACCGGCATCCGTGATGCGCTGGAGGTGGGCGACGAGGCGCTTGCACGCTCGCTGCTCGCGCACTGGCAGCGCGTCGATGCGGCCGACCTGCCGCGCAGCGAGATCGTCCGGCATGTCATCGAATACTCCGTGATCGCGGCGCACCGCCACGTGTTCGGCGTGCTGGCCTGGTTCTCGGTGCTCGCGGCCCTGGGCCTGGGGCCCGCGGGCGCGGTGTTCTACCGCATGAGCGAGTTCGTGGCGCGCTACTGGGCGCACAAGAACAACGCCTCGATCCAGCCCGCGAGCGTATGGGTGCAGGAGGCCGCCGACCGCGCCTGGGCCGCCGTCGACTGGCTGCCCGCGCGCATCACGGCGCTGGGCTTCGCGGTCGTCGGCAGCTTCGAGGAGGCGATCGACTGCTGGCGCAATGACGCACGGCGCTTTCCCGACCTGAACGACGGCGTCATCCTCGCGGCCACTTCGGGCGCGCTCAACGTGCGCCTGGGCGGCGGGCAGCTGCGTGCCATCGCGGTGCCCGACGCGCTGCCGCATGCGCAGGCGGGCGACCCGGTCAGCGGCATGGCGGTGCTCGACAGCGGCAGCACCCCGGGCCGCGAGCCCGAACCGGGCCACCTGCGCAGCGTGGTGGGGCTGGTGTGGCGCTCGGTCGTGATGTGGATGGTGCTGCTGGCACTGCTCACGCTGGCCCGGCTCCTGGGCTGAGGTTCAAGTCAAATCGGCCGCCAGCGTTCGCGGGGGCGGACGCGAGCAGCTATCGAATTCGTAGCATGACGACTTCCATCCCTTCGTTCTGGAGCCCGCGCATCGCGGCGCTCGAACCCTACGTGCCGGGCGAGCAGCCGCGCATCCCGGACCTGGTGAAGCTCAACACCAACGAGAACCCGTACCCGCCCTCGCCGCGTGCCCTGCAGGCCATCGCGCGCGCCGCGCAGGAGGGGCTGGAGCGCTACCCCGACCCGGCGTCCACCGCGCTGCGCGAGGCCATCGCCCGCCGCCGCGGCCTGCAGCCCGGCGAGGTCTTCGTCGGCAACGGCTCCGACGAGGTGCTGGCCCACGCCTTCTTCGCCTTCTTCCAGCAGCCCGGCCAGGCCCTGCTGTTCCCCGACGTCACCTACAGCTTCTACAAGGTGTACGCGCAGCTCTACGGCATCGAGGCCGCGCTGATGCCGGTCGGCGAGGGCCTGGGCATCGACGTCGACGCGCTGGTGGCGCGCGCCGCGCAGGGCTGCGCGGGCGTCGTCGTCGCCAACCCGAACGCGCCCACCGGCATCGGCCTGCCGCTCGCCGCCATCGAGCGGCTGCTGGCCGCCGCGCCGCAGCGCGTGGTGCTCGTCGACGAGGCGTACGTCGACTTCGGCGGCGAGAGCGCCGTGCCGCTGATCGCGCGCCACCCCAACCTGCTGGTGGTGCATACGCTGTCCAAGTCGCGCTCGCTGGCCGGCTTGCGCGTGGGCTACGCGATGGGGCAGGCGCCGCTGGTCGAAGCGCTCGACCGCGTGAAGAACAGCTTCAACTCCTACCCGCTCGACCGCCTGGCCGAGGCCGGCGCCGTCGGCGCGCTGGAGGACGAGGCGTACTTCGAGCGCACCCGCCACGACGTGATGGACACCCGCGAAGGCCTGGTGCTGCAGCTGGAAGACCTGGGCTTCGAGGTGCTGCCCTCGCAGGCCAACTTCGTGTTCGCGCGCCACCCGCAGCGCGATGCCGCCGAGCTGGCGGCCGCGCTGCGCGCGCGGGCCGTGCTGGTGCGCCATTTCCGCCAGCCGCGCATCGACGCGTGGCTGCGCATCAGCGTCGGTACGCGGGGCCAGTGCGGGTTGCTGGTGCAGCGGCTGCAGGAGATCCTGGCTTGAATACGGACAGCCGAACGCAGAGGGCGCAAAGATTTCGCAGAGGGCGCAGAGGAACTTCAAAATTCTGGTTTTCTTCTGCGCCCTTTGCGAGTCCTCTGCGCCCTCTGCGTTCGGCTGTCCGATTCAGTACCGCGACACACTCAACTCGGCAAACAAATCGCTATAGATCTTGTAGCGCGTCGCGCTGATCGGGGCTGCGTTGGCGGCCGATTCGACGTGTGAAATCACGCCGCAGCCCGGCTCGTGCAGATGGGTGCAGTTGTAGAACCTGCACTCGCCCGCATGGGCGGCGATGTCGGGCATCAGCGTGGCGAGCTGCATCGGCTCGATGTGATGCAGGCCGAATTCCTGGAACCCGGGCGAGTCGATGAGCGCGGTCTGGCGCTCGGCATCGACCCAGTACCAGGTCGTGGTGGTCGTCGTGTGCTTGCCCGAGTTCAGCGCCTGCGAGATCTCGCCCGTCTGCGCGGTGGCGCCGGGCACCAGCAAGTTGATGAGCGTGCTCTTGCCCGCACCCGAGGGGCCGAGCACCAGCGTGGTCTTGCCGGCGAGCTGGTGCATCAGCGCCTCACGGTCGACGTCGCCCGACGCGGTGAGCG
The DNA here is from genome assembly GCA_030418545.1 of Xenophilus aerolatus. Taxonomy (GTDB): domain Bacteria; phylum Pseudomonadota; class Gammaproteobacteria; order Burkholderiales; family Burkholderiaceae_C; genus Xenophilus. Next base: position 43,909 of record QAIB01000001.1, read on the forward strand.
ACAGCGGCAGCACGCCGTAGTGCATGTGCCGGTAGGGCGCCAGCCGCGCCCACGCACGCGCGAAGGGCTCGACGAGGTCGCTCTTGTTGAGCGCGATCACGGGTCGGATGCGTTCGGCCTCGGCCGCGATCAAGGCACGCGCCAACTGGTGTTCCGAGAACTCGGGCTCGGCCGCGACGAGGATCAGCACCTGGTCGAGGTTGGCCGCGAAGGACTTGGTGCGGATCTCGTCCTGCCGGTAGAAGAGGTTGCGCCGCTCCAGCACGCGCTCGATCGTGCCTTCGTCCTCGCTGGCCTGCCATTGCACGCGGTCGCCGACCACGGCCTGGCTCTTCTTGCCGCGCGGGTGGCAGATGCGGCGCTCGCCCTCGGGCGTCTCGACCATGCAGTGCCGGCCATGGCTGCCGACGACCAGGCCGTCCCGCAAGGACGCACCGCCGGAGGTGGGGCCGGCGCTGCGCCCCCGCTGCCTGGACGAAGCCACGAAAAGCTCAGCCCGCGCTGGGTTCGGCCAGCAGCGCGTCGGCCTGCCGCGCGCAGTCGAGGTCGGTGGCCGAGATGCCGCCCACGTCGTGCGTGTTGAAGCGCACCACGCAGCGGTTGTAGTGCACCGACAGGTCGGGGTGGTGGTCCTGCCGATGGGCGATCAAGGCCAGCGCGTTCACGAAGGCGATGGTCTCGAAGTAGTTCGCGAAGGTGTAGGTCTTCTCGATCGCGACGTCGGCACCGTCGCCCGTGAGCTTCCAGCCCGACAGGCGCGCGAGGCCGCTCACGATGTCGCTCGGCCCCAGCGCCTTGCGCGGCGGTGCGGACTTCCAGTCGGTGATGGTCAGCATGCTGTGGCTCATGGGGTGGCTCTCCGTTCAGGCGGCCGCGGGGCTGGCACCCATGCGGGCCAGCCGTTCGGACGCGGGGGGGTGCGAGTAGTAGAACTTGACGAACACCGGGTCGGGCGTGAGCGTCGACGCGTTGTCTTGGTACAGCTTGAGCAGCGCGGCCGACAGGTCCTGGCCGCTGGTCTGCGCCACGGCATAGGCGTCGGCCTCGAACTCGTCGCGGCGCGACAGCTGGGCCAGCAGCGGCGACACGAAGACGGTGAACACCGGCACGGCCAGCATGAAGAGCAGCAGGGCCAAGGCATCGTTCGGCCCCGTCATGTTCGGTTGCACGCCCAGGCCGGTGTAGAACCAGGTGTGGCGTGACACCCAGCCGAGCACGGCGAAGGCCACGAGGCTCAGCCCGAACATCATCACCATGCGCTTGACGATGTGGCGATGCTTGAAGTGGCCCAGTTCGTGGGCGAGCACGGCCTCCACCTCGCCGGCGCTGAGCTGCTTGAGCAGCGTGTCGAAGAACACCACGCGCTTGGAGGCACCGAAGCCGGTGAAATACGCGTTGGCATGCGCGCTGCGGCGGCTGCCGTCCATCACGAACAGGCCCTTGGCCTTGAAGCCGCAGCGCGCCATGAGCGCGTTCACGCGCTGCTTGAGCGTCAGGTCGTCCAGCGGCTCGAACTTGTTGAACAGCGGCGCGATCCAGGTCGGCAGGATGAACTGCAGCAGAAGCATCCAGGCCGTGAGTGCGGCCCAGGCCCAGAGCCACCAGCTGTCGCCGGCCCGGCCCATCAGCCACAGCACCAGCGCGGCCAGAGGCAGGCCGATGGCAGCGCCAAGCAGCGTGCCCTTCACGGCATCGGCCAGCCACAGCTTCCAGGTCATCTTGTTGAAGCCGAAGCGCTGCTCCAGCCGGAAGGTCTGCCACAGCGTGAAGGGCAGGTCGAGCAGGCCGCCGATGAGGCTGAAGGCCACCAGCAGCGCGAGCTGCTGCCCCATGCCGCTGCCCATCCAGGCCAGCAGGGCCTTGTTGAGCAGGTCGAGGCCGCCGAGCAGCGTCCAGCCGAGCAGCACCGCGGCGCCCCAGGCGAGTTCGAGCAGGCCGAAGCGGGCCTTGGCGATGGTGTAGTCGGCGGCCTTCTGGTGCGCCGCCAGGCTGATCGTCTGCGCGAAGGCCGCCGGCACCTGGTCGCGGTGCCGCGCCACATGGCGCACCTGGCGCGTGGCCAGCCAGAACTTCACGACGAGGCCGAGCACGAGCGCGGCCGAGAAGGCGAGGGTGAAGGCGAGCGAGGCGGACATGCGTGGGGCGCGGCGGGGAAGGGCGGAAGTGTAGTTCCGGCCCCCGGGCGCGGCATCGGCCGGCCCCGCGGCCCGCAAGGCCTCGTGGACAATGGCCCGATGTCCGAGACCTCTGCTTCCGAACCGACCGCCCCCGCACCGATCCCCGAACTGCGCAAGAGCGACCAGAACCTGGTCTGGCTCGACTGCGAGATGAGCGGGCTGGACCCGGAGAAGGAGCGGCTGCTCGAGATCGCCGTCGTCGTCACCGGCCCCGACCTCACGCCGCGCATCGACGGGCCGGTGCTGGTCATCCACCAGAGCGACGCGGTGCTCGACGGCATGGACGCCTGGAACAAGGGCACCCACGGGCGCAGCGGCCTGATCGACAAGGTCAAGGCCTCCACGCTCGACGAGGCGACGGCCGAGCAGCAGCTGATCGACTTCATCTCGCGCTACGTGCCCAAGAACGCCTCGCCCATGTGCGGCAACACCATCGGCCAGGACCGGCGCTTCCTCGTCAAGTACATGCCCAAGCTGGAAGCCTTCTTCCACTACCGCAACCTCGACGTCAGCACGCTCAAGGAACTGGCCAAGCGCTGGAAGCCCGCCGCCTACAGCGCCTTCAAGAAGCAGCAGGCCCACACGGCCCTGGCCGACGTGCACGAGTCCATCGAGGAGCTGGCGCACTACCGCACAACCTTCCTGCGCCTGCAGGATTAGGTAAAAACCCCGACTCGTGCCATAATCGTGGGCTTGCCTCAAGGCACCAACTCGTTTGGCGGTGCTTTTCAGGCGTGATCCTGCATCTCCCTTCTCGCACATCGGCTGGCCGTCGGGCGCCCTTCCAGGGCGTCGTCTGAACGGCAGAGGAAAGCCAAGACAGCACTGCCGTTGTCTCATGTCGTTGGATGGTTGATGTTTTTTGACCCTCCAACGCGCGCATCCGCCTCGGGTGCGTTGCGTGCGAAAAATTGAGTTTTCTAATGACCGACTCCCTGCAAGACGTGCAGGGCGCTGCTGCGCCTGCGTCCCTCTCCACCGAAGTTCGCACCGATTCCTTTGTGCCGGCCGTGGCCGCCACGCCCGACGTCGCCCCGGCGCAAGCGCCGGTCCAGGCCGACGCGCAAGCCTTCGCCGAATTGGGCCTGGCACCTGAACTGGTCGCCGCTGTGCGCGACCTCGGCTACACCGAGCCCACCGCCGTGCAGCACAAGGCCATCCCGCTGGCCATGGGCGACGCCAACAGCGCCATGGTCGACCTGATGGTCTCGAGCCAGACCGGCAGCGGCAAGACCGCGGCCTTCCTGCTGCCCGTGCTTCACACCCTGCTGGCCCAGCAGAACGCAGCGCACGCCCAGGCCGAAGCCGACTTCGCCCGCCAGTGCGCCGAAGCCGCCGAGCGCGGCGAGCCCGCGCCCAAGCGCCCGCGCCGCCAGAACCCGACCAACCCGCGCCAGTTCAAGGCCGCCACGCCCGGCGCGCTGGTGTTGTGCCCCACGCGCGAGCTCGCGCAGCAGGTGGCGCACGACGCCATCGGCCTGGTGCAGCACTGCCGCGGCCTGCGCATCGCCAACGTGGTGGGCGGCATGCCCTACCAGCTGCAGATCGCGCGCCTGCAGAACGCCAACCTCGTCGTTGCCACGCCGGGCCGCCTGCTCGACCTGCAGCGCTCGATGCAGATCAAGCTCGACCAGGTGCAGTTCCTCGTCGTCGACGAGGCCGACCGCATGCTCGACCTGGGCTTTGCCGACGACCTGGCCGAGATCAACCAGCTGACCATTCAGCGCAAGCAGACCATGATGTTCAGCGCTACCTTTGCGCCGCGCATCCAGCAACTGGCTGCCCGCGTGATGCGCGAGCCGCGCAAGGTGCAGATCGACTCGCCGCAAGAGAAGCACGCCAACATCAAGCAGATCCTGCACTGGGCCGACCACTTCGACCACAAGCGCGCACTGCTCGACCACTGGCTGCGCGATTCGTCGATCCAGCAGGCGATCGTGTTCGCCAGCACGCAGGTCGAATGCGACGGCCTGGCCAACGACCTGCAGCAGGCCGGCTTCTCGGCCGTGGCGCTGCACGGCGCGCTGAGCCAGGGCCTGCGCAACCGCCGCCTCATGGCGCTGCGCAACGGCCAGGTGCAGATCCTCGTGGCCACCGACGTCGCCGCGCGCGGCATCGACGTGCCCAGCATCAGCCATGTCTTCAACTTCGGCCTGCCGATGAAGGCCGAGGACTACACACACCGCATCGGCCGCACGGGTCGCGCGGGACGCGACGGCATCGCCGTCACCTTCGCCGAGTTCCGCGACCAGCGTCGCGTGTTCGACATCGAGGCCTTCACCCGCCAGCAGTTCAACGCCGAGATGATCCCCGGCATGGAACCCACCCGCCGTGCCCCCACGGCCCAGCTGCCGCGCGGCTTCGGTGGCGGCAAGGGCCGCGGCCGGCCGGGCGAGGGCGGCGGTGCCCGCGGCCCGCGTCGCGACAATGGCGGCTTCCACGGCGGCCGTGCGCCGGGCTGGGGCGAAAGCGCGCCGTCGCACCCGCGCAGCCACGCACGCGACGGTTTCCAAGGCAAACCGGCCCACCACGCAGACGGGGCGGGCGGGAAGCGCTATCAGAAGGACAGCGGCGCGTTCGCCGGTCAAGGCAAATCCGCTGGTGCCACGCGCACCTGGTCGCCTGATCGTGACGCACGCGGTGGTTTCGGCGGCAAGGGTGGTGGCAAGCTGGCCGGGCGCCCGCAGGGTGGGCGCGTGTTCGTGCCGCGCGATCGCTGAGCACGTCGCCGGTCAACACAACGCTGAAAGCGGCCCTTCGGGGCCGCTTTTTTTTGCGCGCAGGCAGCATGGCGATCTGCGCTGTGCTCGGCAATTGCGCATGTCGTGACGAGCATTTCGCATGCTCGCGGAGCAGCTGTGGCAAAAGTCACGGCCTCATCTACTTTCATTTGAGGATGGGTAATTTCGACTTACCGTGGAAACTCGCAGCTATCTCGCCACAAGGCGAAAATGTTCCGTAACAAAAACAGTCAGGGAGTTCCACATGTCATCTTTCGGTGACGTGATGTGTCGGCGCGAGCTCCGCGCCGAGTCACGCGACAGCATTGGGTCGAGGCACCGCCTCACGGGTGGACTGAGCAAGTCGTCGCGCTTGTGACGGGCCTACGGGCTTGCCATGGGGTTGCGCGGGCAACTCCTCGAAGGCGCGCGCCCCTCTTTCACTTTCACAGCCCCGCGCTTTCGGCGCGTCCGTCCGCAGCGATGGGCGGATCGGGCTGCGCCCTCCTTCTTGTTGTTCAGCCTCGCGGCGCGTCCGTGACGGGGGTGCTGCGTCGCTGCCTGGGGGCCGACCGCCGACATTCCGCGTTCCCAGCATGACCATCTCCAGACGAGCCCTCTTCGGCAAGCTCAATCTCACGCTGTTCCGGTCCATCGAGTCCGCCACCGCTTTTGCCAAGCTGCGCGGCAACCCGTACGTGGAGCTGACGCACTGGCTGCACCAGCTCTGGCAGCTCAGCAACACCGACATCCACCGCATCTGCCGCCACTACCAGATCGATCCACAAGCCATCGAACGCGACCTCGTCGCGGCCCTGGCGGGTCTGCCCTCGGGTGCCACTTCGCTCAGCGACTTCTCGCATCACATCGGTCCGGCGGTGGAGCAGGCGTGGGTGCTGTCGAGCCTGGAATTCGGCGGCCAGTGCATCCGCAGCGGCTGGCTGTTGGCCGCGTTGCTGCAGGCGCCGGAACTGCGGCGTCTGTTGCTGGGCATCTCGCCCGCCTTCCAGAAGATTCCGGTCGAACAATTGACGCAAGTGCTGCCCGCCGTGATCGCTGGCTCGCCCGAAGAACGTGAAGGTTCCTACGACGGATCGGGTTTGGTGGCGGCCACACCCGGTGAGGCCAGCCAGGCACTGGCCGATCGGGGAGATGGCAAGTCCGCGCTGGCCAAGTACTGCACCGACCTGACCGAACGGGCTCGGGCCGGCGAGATCGACCCCGTGATCGGCCGCGAGCACGAGATACGCACCATGGTCGACATCCTTCTGCGCCGACGCCAGAACAACCCCTTGCTGACCGGCGATGCGGGCGTCGGCAAGACGGCCGTGGTCGAGGGCCTGGCGTTGGCCATCGCAGGCGGGAACGTGCCGCCGGCATTGCAAGAGGTGCGCTTGCTCAGCCTCGACGTCGGTGCCCTGCTGGCCGGTGCCAGCATGCGCGGCGAGTTCGAGTCGCGCCTGAAGGGGCTGCTGGAAGAGGCCTCCAGGGCCACGCAGCCTGTCATCCTGTTCGTCGATGAGATCCACACGCTGGTGGGCGCGGGTGGCCAGGCCGGCACCGGCGACGCGGCCAACCTGCTCAAACCGGCGTTGGCCCGCGGCACCCTTCGCACCGTCGGCGCCACCACCTGGAGCGAGTACAAACGGCACATCGAAAAGGATCCGGCACTGAGCCGGCGCTTCCAGGTGCTCCAGGTCATGGAGCCGCAGGAAGCCTCCGCGATGGAGATGGTCCGCGGTCTCGTCGCCACCTTTGCGCAGCACCACGGCGTGACGGTGCTCGACGAGGCCGTGCGTGCTGCGGTGGTGCTGTCGCACCGCTACATCCCGTCGCGGCAACTCCCCGACAAGGCCATCAGTCTGCTGGACACCGCCTGCGCGCGCGTGGCGATGTCGCTGCACGCGGCGCCGGCCGCGGTCGAGCATCTGCGCCAGCGCTGTGCGGCGCGGCAAACCGAAATCGACCTGCTTCGCGGAGAAGGGGGCATCGACCACGGCAGCGAAGGCCGCGCCGAACGGCTCGCCGCTGCACAGGCCCAACTGCAGGCTGCAAAGGACGATCTCGAGGTCCAGGAGGCGCGCTGGCAGGCCGAACTGGCGCTGGTGCAGCGCATCCACGCCCTGCGGCAGGGCCAGCAGGCCGGTGCCGAAGATCGCTCCGCCGTGGTCCCGGTGCCAGCCGAACTGCGCCAACTGGAGCGCGAACTCGTCGAGCGCCAGCAGAACGCGCCGCTCATCTTTCCGCAGGTCGATGAGTCCGTTGTTGCGGCCATCCTCTCGGACTGGACCGGCATTCCCGTGGGACGCATGGTCAAGGACGAAGTGGCGGCCGTGTTCAGCCTGCAGGCCACGCTGGACCAGCGCGTGATCGGCCAGAGCCATGCGCTCGCCGCGATTGCGCAGCGCGTGCAGACCGCGCGCGCCCGCCTGACCGATCCCGACAAGCCGGTGGGCGTCTTCCTGCTGGTCGGCCCTTCGGGCGTCGGCAAGACCGAAACCGCGCTGGCCCTGGCCGAAGCGATGTATGGCGGCGAGCAGAACCTCATCACCATCAACATGAGCGAATTCCAGGAGGCGCATACCGTCTCGACGCTCAAGGGCGCACCGCCGGGCTACGTGGGTTACGGCGAAGGCGGCGTGCTCACCGAGGCCGTGCGTCGCCGCCCCTACAGCGTGATCCTGCTCGACGAGGTCGAGAAGGCGCATCCGGATGTGCACGAGATCTTCTATCAGGTGTTCGACAAGGGCTGGATGGAAGACGGCGAGGGGCGGCACATCGACTTCCGCAACAGCACCATCCTGCTGACCAGCAACACCGGCTCCGACCTGATCGCCACCCTCTGCGAAGACCCCGCGCTGGTGCCGGACACGGCAGCGCTGCGCGAGGCACTGCACCCGGCGCTGCGCCAGGTGTTTCCGGCTGCGTTCATCGGGCGTCTCTCAGTGATCCCATACCTGCCGCTTGGCGAGGAGGCCCTCGGCAAGATCGTGTCGCTGCACCTGAACCGCGTCGTCGAGCGCATGCATGCGCAGCACGGCATCGGGCTGAGCTACAGCCCTGCGCTGGTCCGGCACATCATCGACCGGTGCGGTACGCACGAGACCGGCGCGCGCCGCCTCATCGGCTTCATCGAACACAGTCTCTTGCCCGTCCTCGCGCGCCACTGGCTGGGGGCGCTGCAGGACAAGCGGCGGATCGCCCGGATTCTTGCAGACGTCGCGCCGGGGGGCGAGATCCCCGACGCTGCCAGAGGAGGAGATGCCATCGCATGCTGCATCGACTATGTCTAGGGTTTCGTGCGTGCCCGCCCCGTGGTCCGCCGCCGCTGGAGCGTGGGCGGCCTTTTTCCCCACCGTTGAATCTTGTCACACAGGGAGTTCTATGTTCAACAACAACAGTCAGAAGTTCATCGCCCGCAATCGGGCGCCGCGCGTGCAGATCGAGTACGACGTGGAAATCTATGGTTCCGAGAAGAAGATCGAACTGCCGTTCGTCATGGGCGTGCTGGCGGATCTGTCCGGCAAACCCGTGCAGGCGCTGCCCCCCGTGGGCGAGCGCAAGTTCCTCGACATCGACATCGACAACTTCGACGAACGCATGAAGGCAGTCCAGCCGCGCGTCGCGTTCGCCGTGCCCAACACGTTGTCGGGTGAAGGCCAGCTCATGGTCGACATCACCTTCGAGAGCATCGACGACTTTTCGCCCGCGGCCGTGGCCCGCAAGATCGAGCCGCTCAAGCAGCTGCTCGAGGCGCGCACCCAGCTGTCGAACCTGCAGACCTACATGGACGGAAAGTCCGGCGCCGAGAGCCTCATCAACAAGCTGATGCAGGACCCCGCGCTGATGAAGGCGCTGGCCGCGGCGCCCAAGCCCGCGGTCGAGGACGGCGCGCAAGCCGACGCCTGAGCCGTCGACGAATACACCGCCTCAGGGAGAGACACATGAAATCGACCACCAAGCAGAACGCAGCAGCCGAAACGAAATACGCCGACGTTTCGGACTTCTCCTCCTTGCTCGACAAGGAGTTCAAGCCCAAGACCACCGAGGCCCGCGATGCGGTGGAGGCCGCCGTGCGCACATTGGCGGAACAGGCGCTGGTCAACGCGGTCACCATGGCCGCATCCACCCACCTGGGCCGCGAGGCGCGCAATCCCGACGGCCTGGCCCACACGCTGGCGCGCTTCTTCGCCGTGCCCGTGCAGCTGCAGGAGTTCGTCATGCACTGGATCCGCATCGACGACGAAGACCAGAGTCACCTGGGCAAGGCGCGCGCCTCAAGCATCATGGGCGTGGGAGCCATCGCCGGCGAGGTGGTGGCCGACCGGCAGAACAAGTTCCGCCTGGTCCTCGGGCCCTTGAGCCTGGAGCAGTACCTGCGTTTCACGCCGCAGGGCAAGGACCTGCCGCTGCTCGTCGAGTGGGTGCGCGGCTTCATTGGCTACGAATTCGTGTGGGAGGTCGAACTGCGCGTGCGCAACGACAACACCCCGCCGGCCCGGCTCGAGGACACGGAGAAGCTCGGCTGGTCCACCTGGCTCGGCGGCTCCGAGGGCGCGGCGCTCGGCGCGGCGGCCACCCGCCCGTGTGCCGCAGCCGCTGTGCGCGCGCTCGACTACGCCGTCGGCATGGTCTTCGAACCCGAGCAGTACGTCGGGTCGCGCTACCGCGCGGCTGTCCCTTGACCCCCTTTCACGCAACGCCTCGTTGTTTCCGCCATGACCCGCGTCGCCACCCCCGACCCCGCTGCCGCATCACGCGCACCCGCCGCCGTGGCCGACTGGCTGCAGCCCCTGAGCGCTCAGCAGCCCTGCGGCGCCAGCCTCGAATACGACCCCGAGTACGCCGTGCTGCTGTCACGCATGCTGCCGCGCGGCGAGGCGCAGTACGGCAACTTCGTCGGCACGCCCGAAGCGCCCAACTGGGCCGAGATCGAACGCGACTGCCGCCGCCTGCTCCTGCGCACCAAGGACATCAATCTCGTCATCCTGCTGGCCCGTGCCCGCACCCGGCTCGGCCAGGCGGGCGGCCTGGCGCAGGGGCTGGGCATGCTCGCGGGCTTGCTGCACGCCTGGCCCGAGGCGGTGCACCCGCAACTCGTGGTCGAAGGCGAGTTCGACCCCGCGGTGCGCGCCAATGCGCTGGCTGCGCTGGCGGACCCGGATGGCCTGCTGGGTGATGTGCGCGATGTCCTCGTCGCCCCGCATACCGCCTTGCGCCTGGCCGTGCGCGATGTCGAACGTGCCTTCGCGAGCCCACGCGCGTCTGAGGCGCCGAGCCCCGAATCCGTGGCGCAGCAGCTGGCCGACCTGCGCGAGACGGCCGGCGACGACGCCCAGGCGCCCGTGCACCAGCTCGCGCTGGCAGCCGGCGAAGCGCATGCCATCGAGCGCTGGTGCCGCGACCACTTGAACGACGACGCGCCGACGCTGCAGCCACTGCTGCGTGTGCTCGACCTGTTCCTGCCGCCGCAGCCGCCGGCCGCGGTGTCGGGCCTGGCAGACCAGGCGGGAACTGCAGAGCTTGCGGCCGGAGCTCCAGCCGCCGATCCTGCCCCGCCGTTCACCGCCGCCCCCTTGCCGGCCAGCGACGCACGTGCTTCGCGCGACGAGGTCCGGCACACGCTCCGTGCCGCCCGCCATTGGTTCGAAGTGCACGAGCCGAGCAGTCCCGTCGCCGTGCTGCTCAAGCAGGCAGAGCGCATGGTCGGCAAGCGCTTCTCGCAGGTGGCCGATGCCATCCCGCTCGATCTGCTGCACAAGTGGGAAGCGGCCGACGACGAGAGCCAAGAAGGGGAGTGCCCATGATGCCGGAGTTCACGGCCTGGATCGGGGCCCTTGGCCTCGCGGTGCTGGGTGCAGCGCTCGCGGCGTGGTGGCTGTCGCAGCGGCTGCGCGCTCAATGGGCGTCGGACATGCAGCAATTGCTCCGGGCGCACGACGCCTCGCGTCCGGCAAACGTTCCGGTGGATGACACCGCGCTGGCGGCCGACCCACTGAGCTCGCAACTCTCGGCAGCGTTCGAAGCGCAGCGCGAGGCGTTGCGGCAGGTCCGGCAGCAGACCGAAGACACCTTGCACCAGGTCGTGCAGCGCCTGCCGCAAGCGGTGCAGCAGGCCATCCGGGTCGAGCTGGAATTCCAGACCCGGCAACAAGCCGAACGCGACGCGGCACGCGCAGCGGAACAGCAACGCTGGCAGGCTGCGCAGGACGAGCGCCGCGCCGCCGACCTGGCCGTGCTGCTCCAGGCCGTCAGTGCGCAGCCACCAGCCAGGACGCCGCGAACGGCCGCCTCGCCGCTCGATCCGTCGCGCCCCCCCGTGTCTGCGCCCGGCGCGCCGGCACGCCACCCGGCAGCCGTGTCGGCCCGCCCGCCCGAACTCGAACTGACCCCCTTGCCCCGCCCGCAACCGAGCACCGACGCCGGGGCGGCCGCAGCAGAACTCAGCGACGAAGAACTCGACGCCCTGCCGCCGGACCTGCCTGAGCCGGGCAAGGCCCGCAGACGCATCCTGCCGCCGCCCAAGAGGCCCCCGTTTCGCAGCCTTTGAGTCGGTGCCCCGCCGACATGCGCCACGCCAGCCGATGTCAGCCAACGCCCTGCGCAAGGACGCGAATTCGGCCGGTAGGTGGTCATTCGCTGCGCGGCCATCCTGAGCGCCTGATCCAAGGAGCCTGCCGTGAACCTGCCTTCGTCTGCCTCTGAAGACATCGTCGTCCCGCGCTCGGTCGTGGACGTCACCCGCGCCGAGGAAGTCGCCTACTGGATGGCGACGTTGGGCGTATCGGAAATCGACCTCCGCCGTGCGGTTGCCGCATCGGGCGAGGTTCCCGGGGACGTGCGCGACTATCTCGGGGTGAAGTAGCGCCGGCGATCGGCCTGGCGAGAGTGCCCCGGTCGGCGGTGAGTTCGACGCGCACTTGCGCGCTGCGGCCGGGCAGCAGGGCCGCGAGCCAAAAAGAAAATGCCCCGCATGCGGACATGCGGGGCATTTGTGTTTTGGTGGGCCCTGAGTGACTCGAACACTCGACCTACGGATTAAGAGTCCGCTGCTCTACCAACTGAGCTAAGAGCCCTTGCTCGACTGCACTGCGTTTGGCGCTGTGTTTTCAGGCAAGACCGCGAGTATAGCGCATTTTTTCGGCTTGGTGCACGAGGCGCGCTTTCGCGGGGGGCGGCAGTAGGATGGCGCCATCGCGCACCGCGCAACCAACTCCTTGCGTTCTCCCATGATCTCGCCTGTCTCTCCCTCGGCTCCCCCGCACGTCGTGATCACCGGCGCGGCCGGTGCGCTCGGCCGTGCCGTCACGCAGCACTACCTGGACGCCGGTGCGCGGCTCGCGCTGCTCGAGCGCCATCCCGAGCACCTGACGCAGGCCTTTCCCGGCCTCGACAACTCGCAGCACCTGCTGCTGGCCGCCGATGTCACCTCGGCAGACTCGGTGAAGGCGGCCGGCGAGCAGATCCTGCGCGCCTTCGGGCATGTCGATGCCGTCGTCCACATCGCCGGCGGCTTCGAGATGGGCCCCGCCGTGCACGAGCTCGACCGCGCGGCGTGGGACCGGATGTTGAACCTCAATGCCTGGTCCTTCGTGGCCGTGTCGCAGGCCTTCGTGCCGGCCATGGTCGCGCGCGGCGCCGGCGCGCTCGTGGCCGTGACGGCCAAGTCGGCGAGCCGTGGCGTGGCGCAGATGGCGGCGTATTGCGCATCGAAGAGCGCGCTGCAGCGCCTCGTCGAAAGCCTGGCGGCCGAAGTCGCGCCCAGTGGCGTGCAGGTCAACAGCATCGCGCCGAGCGTGCTCGACACGCCGGCCAACCGCCAGGCCATGCCCGACGCCGATCCGAGCGAGTGGGTGTCGACTGCCGTGGCGGCGAAGACCATCGCGTACCTGGCCGGCGAGGGCGCGGCCGCGCTGCATGGCCAGCACCTCGTCCTGGACGCCTGAGCCGCCCCCAAAAAGAAAGGCCCCGGTGCGATGCACAGGGGCCTTCTGGAGAACCGTTGGTGGAGAGGAGGAGGATCGAACTCCCGACCTCCGCATTGCGAACGCGGCGCTCTCCCAGCTGAGCTACCCCCCCAACGCAGGGCGCGATTCTAGTACCGCCGCGCCGCGCGTGTCACTCACATCAGCAGGTGTTCGCCGGCGTTGTCGCCGCCCAGGATCACGTAGTTGACCTTGCGCACATCCATCAGCTTGCGCCCGCCCGCGTAGCTGATGGAGCTCTGCACGTCTTCCTGCATCTCGCGCAGCACGTTTTCCAGCGTGCCCTTCACGGGCTCGAGGATGCGCTTGCCTTCGACATGCTTGTACTCGCCCTTGTTGAAGTCCGAGGCCGAGCCGTAGTACTCCTTGAAGCGCTTGCCGTCGACGACGACGGTCTCGCCGGGGCTTTCTTCCAGGCCGGCCAGCAGCGAGCCGATCATGACCATGGTGGCGCCGAAGCGGATGCTCTTGGCGATGTCGCCGTGCTCGCGGATGCCGCCGTCGGCAATGATGGGCTTGGTGGCCACGCGCGCGCACCACTTGAGCGCCGACAGCTGCCAGCCGCCCGTGCCGAAGCCGGTCTTGAGCTTGGTGATGCACACCTTGCCCGGGCCGATGCCGACCTTGGTCGCGTCGGCGCCCCAGTTCTCCAGGTCGATCACCGCCTCGGGCGTGCCCACGTTGCCGGCGATGACGAAGGCCTTGGGCAGCTTCTCCTTCAGGTAGCCGATCATGTTCTTCACGCTGTCGGCATGGCCGTGCGCGATGTCGATCGTGATGTAGTCGGGCACGAGGCCCTTGGCCACGAGCTGGTCGACCGTGTCGTAGTCGGGCTTCTTCACGCCCAGCGAGATGGAGGCGAACACGCCCTGCGCCTGCATGTGCTCGACGAACTTCACGTTGTCGAGGTCGAAGCGGTGCATCACGTAGAAGTAGCCGTTCCTGGCCAGCCAGAGGCAGATCTTCTCGTCGACCACCGTCTTCATGTTGGCGGGCACGACGGGGATGCGGAAGCTGCGCCCGCCGAGCTCGACGCTGGCGTCGCATTCGGACCGGCTCTCCACGCGGCACTTGCGCGGCAGCAGCAGGACGTTGTCGTAGTCGAAGATTTCCATGACCCAAGCTCTCCTTGATGAAGGTCGTTGACGGCGAACGATGGAGCGCTTGGCCTGGCCGGTTCCGCGGCCCGTCCGGCAGTGCGGCGGCCACAAAAAACCGGGCGCAAGAAACTTGGGCCCGGTGACCGAGTGTAGGGCAGGGCGCTTTGGCCCCGCCTGTATGGTGGTCATACGGCCGCCGCTATGGCGCCGGCCGCGGCGCGGCCTAGAAGCGGTAGCCCACGCCCACGCCGAACAGCCAGGGGTCGACCTTGACCTGCGACACCTTCTGCGTGCCGAGCTGGACGTCGGAGCGGATCTGCACCTTCTTGACGTCGAAGTTCAGGAACCAGTTCTTCGCCAGGGCGATGTCGACGCCGCCGCCCACGGCCAGTCCCCAGCTGTTGCGCTCGAGGTCCAGCCGGCCGACGGTCGGCACGACCAGGTTCACGCCGCTCAGCCGCGTGTAGTTGATGCCGGCGCCGACGTACGGCCGGACCGTCGCGTCGGGCCGGAAGTGGTACTGGAGCATCAGCGTGGGCGGCAGGTGCTTGAAGCTGCCGATGTCGGTCGGCCCGCCCAGCGCGCTCTGCTGCACCGTCACGCGCTGCTTCTGCGGCACCGTGAGCACGAGCTCGGCCGCGATGTTCGGCGTGAAGAAGTAGCTCACGTCCACTTCGGGAATCGTCTTGTCGTTCACCGTGATGGCATTCGGCGGCACGGCGAGCGAGGGAATGGCGTCGGACTTGTTGGCCATGTCCAGCCGCACGGCGCGCAGGCGGACCAGCCACGGGCCCTGCGTGTCGGTGGTCTGTGCCTGGGCGGACGGGGCGAGCACGGCGGCGGCGAGCGCGATCGGTGTGGCGAGGCGAGAGAGGCGGGAAAGCAATGTCATGGCATCGGTTTGTTGTGGTGAATCTGCCGGGCCAGTGTGAAACGCATGCCCGGCGCCGTCCTTGAGGGCGCGCAAGCTGCGTGGGTGCCTCGGGCGCGCGGCGCCTGCCCTTGACCCAGGTCATGAACGCGACCGCGCGCCCCGCCCAGAATCGCCGCAGCGCCATCGCCGCCGAAGGGTGGCGGGCCGCCAACGTCATCAAGGAACACCGCACCATGAAGTCCCCGCTCATCGCCGCCGGCCTCGCCCTGGCCTGCATCGCCGCCCAGGCCGCCGACTGCGCCATCACCGTCGAAGGCAACGACGCCATGCAGTTCGACAAGAAGGAGATCGTCGTGCCCAAGGAATGCAAGAGCTTCAGCGTGCAGATCAGGCATGCCGGCAAGCTGCCGATCCAGGCCATGGGCCACAACTGGGTGCTGGCGAAGACGGCCGACGTCCAGGCCGTGGCGGCCGACGGCGTGGCCGCGGGCCTAGCCAACCAGTACGTCAAGGCGGGCGACACGCGCGTGCTGGCCCACACCAAGGTCGTCGGGCCCGGCCAGAGCGACACCGTGGCGGTCGATGTCGCCAGGCTCAAGGCCGGCGAGTCCTACACCTTCTTCTGCTCCTTCCCCGGGCACGCCGCCGTGATGAAGGGCACCTTCAAGCTCGGCACCTGAGCGCCCGCGGGCTTGCGCGCGGCGGTGGGCGGCGTCACCCCCGCGTTCCTACAATGCCGGGATGTCCTTTCCTGGCCACGACGCCGGGCCCGCCGCGGCCGATTCCCCCCTCCTTGCCACCCTGAACGACGAGCAGCGCGCTGCCGTCACGCTGCCCGAGGGCAATGCCCTCATCCTGGCGGGGGCCGGTTCGGGCAAGACGCGCGTGCTCACCACCCGCATCGCCTGGCTGCTGTCGACCGGGCAGGTGTCGCCGGGCGGCGTGCTGGCCGTGACCTTCACCAACAAGGCGGCCAAGGAAATGATGACGCGCCTGTCGGCGCTGCTGCCGGTGAACGTGCGCGGCATGTGGATCGGCACCTTCCACGGCCTGTGCAACCGCTTCCTGCGCGCGCACTGGAAGCTGGCCGGCCTGCCGCAGAGCTTCCAGATCCTGGACACGCAGGACCAGCTGTCGGCCATCAAGCGGCTGATGAAGCAGTTCAACGTCGACGACGAGCGCTTTCCTGCGAAGCAGACGCAGTGGTTCATCGCCGGCGCCAAGGAGGACGGGCTGCGCCCGCGCGACATCGAGGCCCGCAGCGAGGACGACCGCAAGAAGATCGAGCTCTACCAGCTGTACGAGGAACAGTGCCAGCGCGAGGGCGTGGTCGACTTCGGCGAGCTGATGCTGCGCAGCTACGAGCTGCTGCGCGACAACGACCCGGTGCGCGAGCACTACCAGCGGCGCTTCCGCCACATCCTGATCGACGAGTTCCAGGACACCAACCGGCTGCAGTACGCCTGGATCAAGATGCTGGCCGGCCACACGGTGGACGGCCGCTTCGTGCCCGGGCCCAACAGCGTGCTGGCGGTGGGCGACGACGACCAGAGCATCTACGCCTTCCGCGGTGCGCGGGTGGGCAACATGAGCGACTTCGTGCGCGAGTTCGACGTGCACCACCAGATCAAGCTGGAGCAGAACTACCGCAGCTTCAGCAACATCCTCGACTCCGCCAACGAGCTCATCAGCCGCAACACCAAGCGCCTGGGCAAGAACCTGCGCACGGACCAGGGCCCTGGCGAGCCGGTGCGCGTGTACGAGTCGACCAGCGACTTCGCCGAGGCGCAGTGGATGGTCGAGGAGATGCGCCAGCTGGTGCGCGACGGGATCGACCGCAAGGAGATCGCCGTGCTCTACCGCAGCAATGCGCAGAGCCGCGTGATCGAGACGGCGCTCTTCAATGCCGCGGTGCCGTACCGCGTGTACGGCGGGCTGCGCTTCTTCGAGCGCGCCGAGATCAAGCATGCGCTGGCCTACCTGCGCCTGCTGGAGAACCCCGACGACGACACCAGCTTCCTGCGCGTGGTCAATTTCCCGCCGCGCGGCATCGGCGCGCGCAGCATCGAGGTGCTGCAGGACACGGCCCGCGCGCGCGGCGCCTCGCTCTACAAGGCGGTGGAGGGCATGAGCGGCAAGGCCGGCGCCAACCTGGCCGCCTTCGTCGCCAAGATCGACGTGCTGCGCGAACAGACGCAGGGCCTGTCGCTCAAGGAGATCATCGAACTGGTGCTCGACGCCAGCGGCCTGATCGAGCACTACAAGGCCGACCGCGAAGGCGCCGACCGGCTGGAGAACCTGGAGGAACTGGTCAACGCGGCCGAGAGCTTCGTCACGCAGGAAGGCTTCGGCCGTGATGCCGTCGCGCTGCCGGTGGACGAACTGCGCCAGTCGCCGGCCAGCCAGGGCCTGGACCCGTCACGGCCCTCGCTGGACGAACCCCTGGCGCCCGACGCGGAGACGGGTGAAACGCTCAGCCCGCTGGCCGCCTTCCTCACGCACGCCGCGCTCGAATCCGGCGACAACCAGGCCCAGGCCGGGCAGGACGCGGTGCAGCTCATGACGGTGCACGCCGCCAAGGGCCTGGAGTTCGACGTGGTGTTCATCACCGGGCTGGAAGAGGGCCTCTTCCCGCACGAGAACTCCATGAGCGACCACGAGAGCCTGGAGGAGGAGCGCCGCCTGATGTACGTGGCGATCACGCGCGCCCGCCAGCGCCTGTACCTGAGCCACTCGCAGACGCGCATGCTGCACGGCCAGACCCGCTACAACCTCAAGAGCCGCTTCTTCGACGAGCTGCCCGAGGGTGCGCTCAAGTGGCTCACGCCCAAGAACCCGGGCTTCGGCCAGTTCGCCGGAGGCGCTATGAATTCGATAGCTGGTCGCGCAGGCGGGGCGGGGGCTGGAGGCGGATTCGGCTCCTATTACAGCGGCGCGCCTGCAGCGCCCGTGCCGCAGAAGGCGGCTCCCTCGCACGGCCTGCGTGTCGGCATGCAGGTCTTCCACAACAAGTTCGGCGAGGGCGCGGTGCTGGCGCTCGAAGGCACGGGCGACGACGCGCGGGCACAGGTGAAGTTCGGCCGCCACGGCATCAAGTGGCTGGCGCTGAGCGTGGCCAAGCTCACGCCCGTCTGAAGCGGGGCCGGTCGGCGCCTCAGTCGGCCTGGAAGCAGTCGCGGAAGCTGAACCAGGTCGAGGTCAGGAACATGGCGGTGAGCACGAAGGAGCCGCCGACCAGCACCGCCACGCCCACGCTGCCCGCGGCGGCCATCGCGACGCTGGCCACCAGCGACAGCACGATGCTGCCCGCCAGCACCACGGCGAACCACACCAGGCCGTAGACCGCCATCGCACCGAAGTTGCGCACGCAGGTCACCAGGCTGAAGAACAGGCTCTTGACCGGCGGCACCGCGTGCCAGTGGACCAGCGCGGGTGCGTGCCAGAAAGCCAGCGCGACCGGCAGGTACAGCGCCATGCGCAGCAGCATCGCGAACTGGAAGGCCCCGCTCTGGATCACCTCGGGCTTGGGCGCGCCCTGCGCATCGAAGGCGCCGGCCATCGGGTCACCCGCGATCGCGCTGGCGAGCAGGCCGGCCAGCGTCACGGCGATGCCGTACAGCGCGCCCAGCGCCACCAGAGGCCGCACCCGGCTGCGCACGGCGCCCAGTGCCGACATGAACAGCACTGCCGTGACGGGTCGCCCATCCGGCGTGACGCGGCCGGGCGGCAGGCAGCTCGCCTGCTCGGCGGCGGCCATCAGGGCCAGCGTGCTGGCGGGCGCCAGCGCCACGGCCAGCGCGCCGCCGATGACCGGCACGCGCGACAGCAGCGCGATCGCCGACATGAACAGCATGAAGAGCGAGAAGAAGGCCATGGGCGCACGGCGGAAGGTCTGCAGACCTTCGCGCACCCATTGGGCGCCGGTGCGGGGCGCAACGAGCAGCAGCTTCATGGCGTCAGGCCGGCTCCACGGCCTGTTCGACGGCTTCGGCGCCCTCGGCCACCTCGGCGGACGCGACGCGCACCGGGGCATGCGCACGCTGGCGCAGCACGCGCTCGAAGTGCGCCGGGTCGTGGGGCTTGAGCATGCTGGCCTCGCGCGGCAGGTGGAAATCCCACAGGCGCGAGATCCAGAAGCGCAAGGCAGCGGCGCGCAGCATGCCGGGCAGCAGTTCGCGCTCGGCGCGCGTCAGCGGCCTCACCGTTTCGTAGGCGGCGAGCAGGGCGGCGCTGCGCTCGGCGTCGGGCACGCCGGTCGGCAGGTCGATGGCCCAGTCGTTCAGGCACACGGCCAGGTCGAACAGCCAGGTGTCGGTGCCGGCGAAGTAGAAGTCGAACACGCCCGTGAGGCGCGGCGGCGCATCGGTGCCGTCGCCGGTCGCGAACATGGCGTTGTCGCGGAACAGGTCGGCATGCACCGGCCCGCGCGGCAACGCGGCGTAGGCGGCCGAGGCCGCCACATGGTTCTGATAGGCCAGTTCGCCCGCGAGCAATGCGGCCTGGGCCGCATCGAGGTGGGGCATGACTACCGGCGCGGTCTCGTTCCACCAGGGCAGGCCGCGCAGGTTGGGCTGGATGCGCGGGAAGTCGCGCGCCGCCAGGTGCATGCGGGCCAGCAGGGCGCCCAGTTCGCGGCAGTGCGCCACGCCGGGGGCCAGTTCGCTGCGGCCCGACAGGCGCTGCACCACGGCCGCCGGCTTGCCGGCCACGGTATGCAGCAGCGCGCAGGGCGCGTCGGCCGGGACTTCGAGGGGATGGGTGCCGTCCGCCACGGTCGGCGCCTGGGCCGGGTCGGCGGCGGGCGCCGGCACCGGCAGACCTGCGTCGGCCAGGTGCTTCATCAGGCACAGGTAGTAGGGCAGCTGGGCGAAGCTCAGGCGCTCGAACAGCGTCAGGACGTACTCGCCCTGGTCCGTGCTGGCGAAGTAATTGGTGTTCTCGATGCCGCCCTCGATGCCGCGCAGGCTGTGCAGCTCGCCCAGCCCGAGGCGTCGCAGCAGGGCGCCGGCCGCTTCAGGCCCGACTTCGGTGAAGACCGCCACCGCGGACCGTCAGAACTTGAGGACGTTCCAGACGCGCGGGCCGTTGCCGCTGGGTCCGGATTCCGACTGGTTGCGGCCCTGGCGCTGGCCGTCGCTGGGCAGCACCTCGTAGGCGGCGCCGCCGTTCTTCGGCGTCACGGTGATCTGCTGGGTACGGCCGCCGTAGCGCGTCTCGTCGACACGGGCGCCCGAATCCTCGGTGCGCAGGTGCTCGATCTTCTGGTTGCGGCGGCCTTCGAGCGCCTCCGGGTCGCCTGCCGGTGCTGCCGGTTGCGCCGCGGGGGCGGGCTGCGCGGCCGCCTGGGCGTGGACGGTAGCCAGGGGCAGGAGACAGCCCAGCGCCAGCAGGGCCGTGCGCAGGGGGGCGAATCGGTTGGAGCTCATGCGCGGGATTGTAGGTGCCGGCCGATGCCCCCGCTGTCAGCCTGTGCGCTTCGCGCCTGTCTGTCGAATGCGTCGGAAGGCGCCCTGTCGAAGGCGGCAAAATGCCCCGATGACCGACAAGAAAACGCTGCTGCTCGTCGACGGATCGAGCTACCTGTACCGCGCGTTCCATGCCATGCCCGACCTGCGCGCGGTGCCCGGCGACAGCAAGAGCCCGGCCACCGGCGCCATCCGCGGAATGATCAACATGATGCAGGCCCTGCGACGCGAGGTGCGCGCCGACTACGTGGCCTGCATCTTCGACGCGCCCGGCAAGACCTTCCGCGACGACTGGTATCCCGCCTACAAGGCCAACCGCTCGCCCATGCCGGACGACCTGCGCACGCAGATCGAGCCCATCCACCAGGTGGTGCAGCTGCTGGGCTGGCCTGTGCTCAGCGTGCCGGACGTCGAGGCCGACGACGTGATCGGCACCCTGGCGCGCACCGGTGCCGCGCAGGGCGTGGAGGTGATCGTGTCCAGCGGCGACAAGGATCTGTCGCAGCTGGTGGACGAGCACATCACGATCATCGACACCATGAACGGCAAGCGCCGCGACGTGGCCGGCGTGACGGCCGAGTTCGGCGTGCCGCCCTCGCTGATGATCGACTACCAGACGCTGGTGGGCGACGCGGTCGACAACGTGCCCGGCGTCGAGAAGGTCGGTCCGAAGACGGCCGCCAAGTGGCTCGCGCAGTACGGCTCGCTCGATGCGCTGATCGCCGCCGCCGGCGAGATCAAGGGCCAGGCCGGCGAGAACCTGCGCAAGGCGCTCGACCAGCTGCCGCTGTCGCGACGCCTCGTCACCATCCGTACCGACTGCGAGCTCGACGGCCACGTGCCCGGCCTGCCTTCGCTCGACGCGCTGGCCATCCGCGAGCAGGACACCGAGGCGCTCAAGGTCTTCTACGAGCAGTACGGCTTCAAGAGCCTGGTCAAGACGCTGCAGGCGCACGAGGTGCCGCCCGAGCTCGTGGAGGAGAACAAGGCGCGCGGCGGCCCGGAGGGCGGCACCGGCCTGCTCGAAGGCTTCGAGGTGGCCGCCGCCGCGCGCGCGACCAACCTGGCCTACGACACGATCTTCACCTGGGAACAGTTCGACACCTGGCTCGCACGGCTGGAGGCGGCCGAACTCGCCGCGATCGACACCGAGACCACTTCGCTGGACGAGATGCGTGCCGAGATCGTGGGCATCAGCTTCAGCGTCCAGCCCGGCGAGGCGGCCTACATCCCGCTCACGCACAACTACCCCGATGCGCCCGAGCAGCTGCCGCGCGACGAAGTGCTGGCGCGCCTCAAGCCCTGGCTGGAGAACGGCGAGAAGAAGAAGCTGGGCCAGCACATCAAGTACGACCGCCACGTGTTCGCCAACCACGGCATCGAGGTGCAGGGCTATGCGCACGACACCATGCTGCAGAGCTACGTGCTCGAGGTGCACAAGCCGCACGGGCTGGCCAGCCTGGCGGAGCGGCACCTGGGCCGCAGCGGCATCGACTACGAGGACCTGTGCGGCAAGGGTGCGCACCAGATCCCGTTCAGCCAGGTCGCCATCGACAAGGCGGCCGAATACTCGTGCGAGGACAGCGACCAGACGCTGGATGTGCACCGCTTCCTGTGGCCGCAGCTGCAGGCCGACGAGCGGCTGCGCTTCATCTACGAGCTGGAGATGGAGAGCAGCGAATCGCTCTACCGCATCGAGCGCAACGGCGTGCTGATCGACGCACCCACGCTGGCCGCGCAGAGCCACGACCTGGGCAAGCGCATCATGGCGCTGGAGCAGGAGGCCTACGAGATCGCCGGCCAGCCCTTCAACCTCGGCAGCCCCAAGCAGATCGGCGACATCTTCTTCAACAAGCTGGGCCTGCCGGTGGTGAAGAAGACGCCCAGCGGCGCACCCAGCACCGACGAGGAAGTGCTCGAGAAGCTGGCCGAGGACTACCCGTTGCCCGCCAAGATCCTGGAGCACCGCGGGCTGTCGAAGCTCAAGGGCACCTACACCGACAAGCTGGCGCAGATGGCGTTGCCGCGAACCGGTCGCGTGCACACCCACTATGCGCAGGCCGTGGCCGTCACCGGCCGCCTGTCGAGCAACGACCCCAACCTGCAGAACATCCCGATCCGCACGGCCGAAGGCCGGCGCGTGCGCGAGGCCTTCGTCGCGCCGCCGGGCCATGTGATCGCCAGCGCCGACTACTCGCAGATCGAGCTGCGCATCATGGCCCACATCAGCGGCGACGAGGCCCTGCTGCGCGCCTTCACCGAGGGCATGGACGTGCACCGCGCCACCGCCGCCGAGGTCTTCGGCCTGCCGCCCGATCAGGTGAGCAGCGAGCAGCGGCGTTACGCCAAGGTCATCAACTTCGGGCTCATCTACGGCATGAGCAGCTTCGGGCTGGCGCGCAACCTGGGCATCGACAACACGGCGGCCAAGAGCTACATCGACCGCTACTTCGCGCGCTACCCGGGCGTGAAGCACTACATGGACGAGACCCGTGCCAGCGCCAAGGAGCGCGGCTACGTCGAGACCGTGTTCGGCCGGCGCCTGTACCTGCCCGAGATCAACTCGCCCAACGGCCCGCGCCGCGGCGGCGCCGAGCGCGCGGCCATCAACGCGCCCATGCAGGGCACGGCGGCCGACCTCATCAAGCTCAGCATGAACAAGGTGCAGGCCGTGCTCGACGCCGAGCAACGCGGCACGAAGATGATCATGCAGGTACACGACGAACTCGTGTTCGAGGTGCCCGAAGCCGAGGTCGACTGGGTGCGTGCCGAGATCCCGCGCCTGATGGCGGGCGTGGCCGAACTGAAGGTGCCGCTGCTGGCCGAGATCGGCGTCGGTCCGAACTGGGACCAGGCCCATTGAACGCTTTTCTCCTCATGACAAGGAATCCAAGACCGATGAATCGACTCCGAACCACGCTCCGCGTCCTGGCACTGGCTTGCGCACTGGGAACAGCCACCGGCGCCGCGCTGGCAGCCCCCGATGCCCGCATCGTCGCCCTGGCGGCCGAACAGAAGCAGCCGCTGCTCGACTCCCTGTCGCAGCTCGTGGGCATCGAATCCGGCAGCCGCGACCTGGAAGGGTTGGACAAGATCGCCAACCTGATCGCGGATCGGCTGAAGGCGCTGGGCGGGCAGGTGGAACTGATCGAGCCCGGCAGCCCGGCGTCGCCCGAGGTCTACCGCATGGAAGACACGCCCGAGAAGATCGGCAAGATGGTCAAGGCCACCTTCACCGGCACGGGCAGCAAGAAGATCATGCTCATCGCCCACATGGACACGGTGTACCAGGTGGGCATGGGCGCCAAGCAGCCCTTCCGCATCGACGGCGACAAGGCCTACGGGCTGGGCATCGCCGACGACAAGCAGGGCGTCGCCGTCATCCTGCATGTGGTGGCCATGCTGCAGAAGCTGGGCTTCAAGGACTACGGCCAGCTCACGGTGCTGATCAACGGCGACGAGGAGATCAGCTCGCCGGGCTCGCGCGCGCTCACCACGAAGCTGGCGAGCGAGCACGACGCGGTGCTGTCGCACGAAGGGGCCTCGGTGGCGGAGGACAAGCTCTCGCTGGCCACGGCGGGCATCGGTGCGGTGTCGCTCAAGGTGCAGGGCAAGGCCTCGCATGCCGGATCGGCGCCCGAGCGCGGCGTGAACGCCTTCTACGAGATGGCGCACCAGGTGCTGCAGATGCGCGACCTGTCGGACCCGGCCACGGGCCTGAAGATGAACTGGACCGTCGGCCAGGCCGGCAACAACCGCAACGTGATCCCCGCCACGGCCACGGCCATGGCCGACGTGCGCGTGACCAAGGTCGCCGACTACGACCGCGTGGAGCGCGCCATTGCCGAGCGGGTGAAGAAGCAGCTCATTCCCGAGGCCAAGGTCGAGGCGAAGTTCGAGCGCCGTCGCCCGCCGCTCGAGTCCAACCCCGCCTCGCTGGCGATGGCGAAGCACGCCCAGTCGATCTACGAGGAGATGGGCCGCAAGCTCGGCGCCGACGACAAGGTGGCCGGCGGCGGCACCGACGCGGCCTTCGCGGGCCTGTCCGGCAAGGCGGCCGTGGTCGAGCGCTTCGGCCTGCAGGGCTTCGGCGCGCACTCGGCCGATGCGGAGTACGTGCTGATCGACTCGATCGAGCCGCGGCTGTACCTCGTGACGCGCATGGTGATGGACATCGCGCAGGGCAAGGTGGCCACGCGCTAGTCGTTCCCGGGGCGCGATGCACGCATGCCCTCCGGCAACGCAGTGGCATCGTGCGCGCGCGCAGGGCGCTCGTGCTGCGTCGATAGACTGCCGGCTCCTTCCATACCCCCCAGGAGCTTGCCCTCATGCGCGACGACGACCTGAAACGCGACTTCGACTCCCTGCGGCCCGGCGACAGCACCGAAGCCGGCGCGACGCGCCGCACCGCCATCAAGGCGGCCCTGGGGGTGGGGTACGCCGCCGCCACGCTGCCCATCGCCGCCCAGACGGCCATCAAGACCTCCGACGAAGGCCTCAAGGCCGGCCCGATCAAGTACACCGTGAACGGCTTCGAGGTGCCGGCCTACGCGGCGGCGCCGGCAGGCAAGACCGGACTGCCGGTGATCCTGGTCATCCAGGAGATCTTCGGCGTGCACGAATACATCGCCGACACCTGCCGCCGTTTCGCGCAGCTGGGCTACCTCGCCATTGCGCCCGAGCTGTACGCGCGCCAGGGTGATCCCCGCGGCTACACCGATATTCCCAAGCTGCAGGCCGATATCGTGTCGAAGGTGCCCGACGCCCAGGTCATGGGCGACCTCGACGGCGCGCTGGCCTGGGCCAAAACCAACGGCGGCGACACGGCCAAGGCGGGCATCACTGGTTTCTGCTGGGGCGGGCGCATCGTGTGGCTGTATGCCGCCACCGGCAAGGTGAAGGCCGGCGTGGCGTGGTACGGCCGGCTGGTCGGCCAGCCGAGCGAGAACACGCCCAGGCACCCGATCGACGTCGCCGCCGGCCTGCAGGCGCCGGTGCTGGGCCTGTACGGCGGCAGGGACCAGGGCATCCCTCTTGACACGGTCGATAAGATGAAAGCGGCATTGGCCACCGGCACGCCGGCAGCCAAGGCTTCCCAGTTCGTCGTGTACCCCGAAGCGGGCCACGCCTTCCATGCCGACTACCGGCCGAGCTACCTCCAGAGCGCGGCCGAGGACGGCTGGAAGCGCGCCCTGGCCTGGTTCAAGCAGCACGGCGTCGCCTGAGGCTGCGGCCCCAGCGCAACGGGAAGCCAGCCGTCAGAATGCACAGCCGTCCTTCGGGGCGGCTGTTCTTTTTTGTGAATGAAATCGGGCGCCAGCGCCCGTCCTGATTGCGCAACCAGCTATGACTTTGATAGCAATTCTCGCCGCGACGCTGCTCGCGGGCATCGGCAGTGTGTGGGTGGCGGCGGCCTTGCTGCGCCTGGGCGTGCGTGGCTCGCCGGGCGACGGCGGGCATGGTCCCCAGTACCTCCTGAGCCTGGCGGCCGGCGCCTTGCTGGCCACGGCCTTCATGCACCTGCTGCCCGAGGCGTTCGAGAGCCGCATCGAGCCGGGCGTGCTCTTCGCCGTGCTGCTCTTCGGGCTGGTGTTCTTCTTCCTGCTCGACAAGGCGGAGCTCTGGCACCACGGGCATGAGCACCACCAGCACGGTGGGCACGGCCACGCCCACGACCACGCCGCGCACGGGCATGAACATGACCATGACCACGCGCACCCCGAGCGGCCGCGCACCGCTGGCGGCTGGACGGTGCTGACCGGTGACAGCGTGCATTGCTTCGGCGACGGCGTGCTGATCGCCTCGGCCTTCATCGCCGACCTGCGGCTGGGCGTGCTGGCCGCGGTGGCGGTGCTGGCCCACGAGGTGCCGCACCACATCGGCGACCTGGTGGTGCTGCGGCAGAGCTCGGCGAACTCGCGCGCCGCGCTGGTCAAGGTCTCGCTGGCGGGCACCATGACGGCACTCGGCGGCCTGGTGGGCTGGTGGCTGGTGGAGCGGCTCGCGGGCTTCCTGCCGTACTTCCTGGTCGTGGCAGGGAGCAGCTTCGTCTACGTGGCGCTGGCCGACCTCATCCCGCAGCTGCAACGGCGGCTCTCGGCGCGGCAGACCGTGACGCAGATCGCCTGGCTGGTGGCGGGCATCGTCCTGGTGACGGCGGTGAGCCGCCTCGCCCACGAGGGCGAGGGCCACGACCACGCGCACGGGCACGCGCACGAGACGGCCGAGGAGCACGAGGGCCACAAGCACTGACAAGGCGCCCGCCGCCCGTCAAGCACGGGCGGCATGTCCCCACGGACCGGTCGATTGCCGTGGCGGGCCGGGCGCGACGGGTTCACCATCGGGGCTGCGCCGGGGTTACTGCGCCGCGGCCTTCGTCCCGATCGTCCAGGAGCCTCACATGCCCGCCACGCCCAGCGCCCGCGTCCCCGATCCTTCGCTCGACACCGAGGACGACGACTTGCCCGTCGACGACGCTGCCACGGTCGACGATGACGAAACACCGGAAGAGGAACTGGCCGAGTCCGGCCTGGACCTCAGCGAGGCCAGCGAGCTGGACGCGGACAACGTGCTCGCCGACGAGGAGAGCGCCCGCGTGCTGCAGGCCCCGGACTGATCAGCATCCCGGCCTCGGGCGCCGGCGCCTCACTCGAGCGTGAAGCCGACCTTAAGGGTGACCTGCCAGTGCGCGACCTTGCCGTCGCTGACGTGGCCGCGCGTCTCGATCACCTCGAACCACTGGATGTTGCGCACCGTCTCGCTGGCCTTCGCGATGGCGCGCTGCACGGCGTCGTCGCTGCCGGTGGGCGAGGAGCCGGTGAGCTCGAGGATCTTGTAGACATGGTGGCTCATGGGATGCTCCTGGAATGGAAGAACGATCTTAGGGAGCGCGCCCGGCCGTGGTTCGCCGATCCGGGAAGACCCCGACGGGAGCCGGTCGGGCGGCGGGCGCGCAGGCTCAAGGCCGGTCCACCTTCTTGTGTTCGCCCAGCTGCGGCCGGCCGTCGCCGGTCAGCGCCGCCCGGGCGATCTTGAGCAGCTGCGACACCTTGCTCTCGGTCACGTCCCAGAACTCGGCGCTCTCGATGCGCACCGCCAGCAACCCGAGGTTGGGGTCGTCCGCCCCGGCCGGGAACCAGGCCTTGGCGGCGCTGTTGAACAGGGCCCGCTTCATGGCGTCGTCGTCGACCAGCGCGGCGCGGCCCGCCACCGAGACGTAGCTGTCGTCGTCCGGGTTGGCGTAGGCCACGTTCACCGCGTCGTCGTGCGGCAGGTGCTGGGCGATCACGCCGTCTTTCGGCACGAAGAAATACAGGGTGGCGTCTTCGTCGACCGACCGGTTCTGCGTCGTCAGCGGGTGGCTGTGCAGCAGGCCGTCGTCGCCATGGCGGTGGGTGAACATGCCGAAGCGCGTGTCCTTGATCAGCTCCCACAGGCGGGCGTGGTCGGCGGTGTCGGTGGACATGTGGAAACTCCTCTGGATCAATGTCGGGTGGATGGATAGGTGAATCCTCACCCTAGGCGTCGCCGACCCGGGGTCAGTCGCCCGTCGCCGCGTGCACGTGTGCGCGCCCGCCGACCCGGCTGTCGGAGACAGAGCGCGCTGTGCCGCTTCGTGCGCAGCCATGCGATCATTCCCTCGCGCCTCGCCGGCCCCGCGCCGGCCGGTCTCCGCGTGCCGTCCCCCGATCCCGTGCCGCCCTCTGCCGACCTGTTCGCCCAAGCGCTCGCGGCGCTCCGTCGCGGCGACCCGGGCCGCGCGGCCGGGCTCGCCGGCGAGCACCTGCGCCACCGGCCGGACGATGCGGTCGCCCTCAACCTGCTGGGCGCCAGCCTGCTGCTGCAGTCGCAGCTGCCGAAGGCCATCGACGCCCTGCAGGCGGCCCGGCGCATCCACCCGGGGCACGCGGATGTGTTGAACAACCTCGGCCGCGCCCTGTGGCTGGCAGGGCGTCTGCCCGAGGCGAGCGCGGCCCTGCTGCAGGCGCTGGATCGCCAGCCCCGTCCCCCCTTCGCGTTCACGCATCTGGTCGACGCGCTGGCGGCCCAGGGCCGTCATCGCGAACTGGTCCTGACGGCCTTGCACCCGCGGCTGGCGCATGCCTTCGATGCACACGCGGACGACATCGCCTGGGCACTCCTCGACGACGCCGTCTGGGCAGCTGCGCCAGGCCTGCGACCGCCACCGCGAGGTGGCGCATCTGCCCGACAGCGCCCTGGCCGCGCAGATGCGGCGCGACGCGGTGGACATCCTCATCGAATGCGATGGCCTGACAAGCCACACCCGCATTGCCGTGCTGGCGGCCCGGCCGGCACGAGCGCGTGCCCCACGGCGCCCATTTCGAGCGGCTGGCGCAGGTCGACCTGTGCCTCGACACCTTTCCCTTCACCAGCGGCACCGGCGCCATGGAGGCGATGTGGTGCGACGTGCCTCTGCTCACGCGCCAGGGGCGATGCATCGCGGCCCGCAACGCGACCAGTTCGGGCACGCACGGCGTGCCCGAACTGGTCGCGCATTCGGCCGCGGCCTTCGAGGCGCGCGCCATCGAACTGGGGGCGCGGCCCGGCGAACTGCAAGCGCTCCGTCAGCGACTGGCGGCATTGCGACCGCGGTCGCCACTGTTCGACATGCGGCGCTTCGTGGCGACCTTCGAGCGCGGCCTGGAGGCCGCTTGGGCGCGGCAACAGGCCGGGCTGGCGCCGGGCCGGATCGACATCCCTCCCTGAAGCAGGCGGGCGGTCGTCAGCGCGCCGGGCGGCGCATCAGTTCGGCGAGCAGCGTGCCGTAGTGCGTCACGAGGCCCGGAGGGTCCGGCAGGAAGCGTGCGATGCGGGCACGTTGCGCGGCGCGCCCCGGGGACGCTCAGCCCTTGAAGAAGGCCAGCAGGTCGGGGTTGATGACGTCGGCGTGCGTCGTCAGCATGCCGTGCGGGTAGCCCTTGTAGACCTTAAGCGTGCCGTTCTTGAGCAGCTTGACCGACTTCAGCGCCGCGTCGGCGATCGGCACGATCTGGTCGTCGTCGCCGTGCATCACCAGCGTGGGGATGGTGATGGCCTGCAGGTCCGCCGTCTGGTCGGTTTCCGAGAAGGCCTTGATGCCGTCGTAATGGGCCTTGGCGCTGCCCATCATGCCCTGGCGCCACCAGTTCTGCACCACGCCCTGCGACACCTTCGCACCCTCGCGGTTGAAGCCGTAGAAGGGGCCCGAGGCGACGTCGAGGAAGAGCTGCGCGCGGTTGTCGGCCACGCCCTTGCGGAAGCCGTCGAACACCTCGATCGGCAGGCCTTCGGGGTTGCTGGCGGTCTTGAGCATCAGCGGAGGCACGGCGCTCACCAGCACCGCCTTGGCAGCGCGGCCGCTGGGCTGGCCGTGCTTGGCCACGTAGCGCGCCACCTCGCCACCGCCGGTCGAATGGCCGACGTGGAAGACCTTCTTGAGGTCCAGCGCCTCGACCACCGCGAAGGCGTCGGCGGCATAGTGGTCCATGTCGTGGCCCTCGCTCACCTGCGTGGAGCGGCCGTGGCCGCGGCGGTCGTGCGCGATCACGCGGTAGCCGCGCTGCACGAAGTACAGCAGCTGCGCGTCCCAGTCGTCGCTGGACAGCGGCCAGCCGTGGTGGAACATGATGGGCTGGCCGTCGCGCGGCCCCCAGTCCTTGAAGTAGATCTCGACGCCGTCCTTGGTGGTGACCGTGTTCATGGCTTTCTTTCCTTGGTGATTGCGCGCACGGTGCGCGCGGGGGGGTGAATCGGCAGCCTGGGCAAGGGCGGGTAGGCCGGCCAGCGAGGCAGCGGCCGCGCTGCCCAGGAGCAGGCGTCGCCGGCCATCGTCGATCTCGCGGGGCGCTTGGTTGTCGTTCATTCTTCCGGTTCCTGGCAAGTTCTGTCGCGTAAGCGGATGTTTTTCGAGGCCGGCGCTCAGCCCTGGACGGCGCGCACCGCGTCGAGGATCACGTCCGCCACCGCCTGCGGCTGCGAGAGCAGCGACATGTGGCTCGCGGCGAGCTCGGTGGTGCGTGCCTTCAGGCGCGCCGCCAGCGCGTGCTGCAGCTCGACGCTCACGGCCCGGTCCTCGGTCGAAAGCACGTACCAGTTGGGACGCGTCTGCCAGGCGGCCTGCGTCACCTTGTCGCCGAAGGTGCTCGCGCCCAGCGGCTGCGACACGGCAGCCAGCACCCGCGCCTCCTCGGCCGGCAGGTCCTGCGCCACGTTGTGCAGGAAGCCCTCGACGCTCATGACCAGGCTGCCCGTCGTGTCGGCCGACACGGTCGACAGCCCGGGCGGCGCGGGATGGGCCGCGACCTGGTCGCCCGTGGATTCGCCCACGTCCGGCGCGAACGCCGCGACGTAGACCAGCGCCTTCACCTCCGGGTCGTTGCCCGCCTCGGTGATGACGGTGCCGCCCCAGCTGTGGCCGGCCAGCACCACCGGCCCGCTCACCTGCTCGAGCGCGTGGCGGGTGGCCGCGACGTCGGCCGCGAGGGAGGTCGTGGGGTTCTGCACCGCCTTCACGGCGACGCCGGCACGCTGCAGAAGCGGGATCACCCGGGCCCAGCTGGAGGCGTCGGCCCAGGCGCCGTGGACGAGGATGACGGTGGGTTCGGGCGTGGAAGAGGGCATGGCGGTTCCTCGGTGGCACAACAAGCGCCTGCCCGGTGCGCGCTGCTCGATCCGTGCCGGCCGCGCGCCCGGCCGGGGCGCGGGAAGGCCCGTACTGTCTTTGCCTGCCGCCGCGGCGTCTTGCAGAAAATTCTGCGGCTATGGATGTTTGGCGCGCCCGCCCGTGGCCGGCGCGCCGGCCCGGCCGCACCGCCATGCCGACGCGGCGACACCGCACCACGGCGGCGCGGCGCCGACTCTGTTCCACGAATTGGTAACGGACGTGACGAATTCGGTCACAGCGCCCGGCTGGCGGGCGCTGCAGCCCGATTGCACTTCGGCCGGGAAGGCCGGAAAAGTCCTCAGGCCAGCAGGTCGGCCAGCGTGCGGGCGATCACCTTGGTGGCGCGTCGCAGGTCCTCGAGGTCGATGCGCTCGTCGTTGCGCTTGGCGTGCGACTCGAGCACGGTGCGCGGACCGGCGCCGTAGATCACGCCGGGGATGCCGGCCTCGCCGTACAGCCGCACGTCGGTGTACAGCGGCGTGCCCATGGCCGCAATGGGCTGGCCGAAGAGCTCGGCGCCGTGCTTCTGGATGGCCTCGACCAGCGGCCGGTTGCCGGGCAGGGGCTTCATCGAATTCGCCAGCAGCAGACGCTTGACGTCGACCGTGATGCCGCCGGCGGGCGTGGTGAATTCCGCCGCCGCCTTCGCGATCACGTCGCGGATGTCGGCCTCGACCTCGGCCGGGTTCTCCTCGGGGATCATGCGGCGATCGAGCTTGAACATGACCTTGCCGGGCACCACGTTGGTGTTGGTGCCGCCCTCGATGCGGCCCACGTTGAGGTAGGGGTGCGTGATGCCCTCGACCTTCGACGTCACCTGCTGGTAGCGCGCGTTCTGCGCGTACAGGGCGTTGAGGATGTGCACCGCGCCCTGCAGCGCGTCGACACCGGTGGCCGGGATGGCGGCGTGCGCCATCTTGCCGTGCACCGTCACTTCCATCTGCAGGCAGCCGTTGTGGGCCGTCACCACCTCGTAGCTGAAGCCGGCGGCGATCATCAGGTCGGGCTTCGTCAGCCCCTGCTTCAGCAGCCAGCCCGGGCCGAGCAGGCCGCCGAATTCCTCGTCGTAGGTGAAGTGCAGTTCCACGCTGCCCCGGGTCGGCCTGGCCACGGCCTCGAGCGCGCGCACCGCGAAGCTGAAGCTCGCGAAGTCGCTCTTGCTCACCGCGGCGGCGCGGCCGAAGAGCTGGCCGTTCTCGATCTCGCCACCGTAGGGGTCGTGCGTCCAGCCTTCGCCGGGCGGCACCACGTCGCCGTGGGCGTTCAGGGCCACCGTGCGGCCGGCGTCACCGTACTTGCGGCGCACGATCAGGTTGGTGATCGACTTGAGGCCGTAGTCCTTCACCTCCTGGGCCGGCACGGCGTGCTTCTCGGCGTCGAAACCCCAGGCGGCGATCAGTTCGGCCGTGCGCTCGGCGTGCGGCGCGTTGTTGCCGGGCGGCGTGTCGGTGGGCACGCGCACCATCTCCTGCAGGAAGGCGACTTCCTCGTCGAAGTGGGCGTCGATCCAGGCGTCGAGCTTGGCGTAATCCGTCATGGGGTCTGTTCTTCCGCCAGGTTGTCCAGCAGGCGCTGGAAGGCTTGCACGGCGAGCTGCATGTCGTCGTTGGTGCTCATCTCGAGCGGGTTGTGGCTGATGCCGGAGTTGATGCCGCGCACGAAGAGCATGGCCTGCGGCATCACCTCGTGCAGTTTCATCGCATCGTGGCCGGCGCCGCTGGGCATGCGAAAGAGCGGCACGCCCAGGGCATCGACCGCCTGCTCCCAGCGCCGCTGCCAGGCCGGGTCGCTCGGTGCGGCGCTGGCGCGCATCGTCTCCTCGAGCGTGTAGCGCACGCCGCGGCGTGCGCAGATGTCGGCGAGGGCCGCCAGCACGTCGGTCACCACGGCGTCGCGCTGCGCATCGTTCGGCGCGCGGATGTCCAGGCTGAACCTGCAGTTTCCGGGCACCACGTTGATCGAGCCGTTGGGCACCTGCAGCATGCCGACGGTAGCGACCGAGTCGCTGTCCTTGCCGGCGCGGGCCTCGGCGAAGAGGATCAGCTCGGCCACGGCGCAGGCGGCGTCGCGCCGGCGGTCCATGGGCGTGGTGCCGGCGTGGCTCGCCATGCCGATCACCTCGCCGACGAAGCGCACGCTGCCGTTGATGGAGGTGACGATGCCCAGCGGGATGTCGAGCTCGTTGAGCACCGGGCCCTGCTCGATGTGCACTTCGACGAAGCCCAGGTACTTCGACGGATCGCGCTGGATCTTCGCGATCTCTTCCGGTTTCAGTCCCGCGCGGGCCATCGCTTCGCGCATGGTCACGCCGTCGGCGTCCTGCTGGTCCAGCCAGGCCGGGTTGAAGTGGCCGATGAGCGCACCCGAGCCCAGGAAGGTCGCCTTGTAGCGCTGGCCTTCCTCCTCGGCGAAGCCCACCACCTCGAAGGCGAAGGGCAGGCGCCGGTTCTGGCGCTTGAGCTCGCGCACGCAGGCCATCGGCACGAAGATGCCCAGGCGGCCGTCGTACTTGCCGCCGTTGCGCACGGTGTCGTAGTGGCTGCCGGTCAGAAGGGTCTTCGCGTTGGGGGTGGACGCTTCATAGCGGCCCACCACGTTGCCGACGGCATCGACCTCCACCGTGTCGAAGCCGCAGGCGCGCATGTCGGCCGCGATCTGCGCGGCCGCGGCGCGGTGCGCGTCGGTGAGGTAGGTGACGGTGAGCTGGCCCAGTTCGGCGTAGCCCGGGTCGGTGTGCACCGACAGCGCCTCCTGCCAGTCCCACACCACGTTGCCCAGGTCGGGCGAGACGCCGAACTTGTCGTTCAGCCGGATCTCGGCGATGCGGTGGATGTTGCGCAGCGACTCGGCGCGCTCGAAGTCGGGATGGTGGTGCAGCCGGCGCTCGAAGGTGGCGATGATCTCCTTCTTCATGAGGCCCGTGCCGCGGGGACCGCGCACCGCCAGGATGAAGGGGAAGCCGAACTTCTCGCCGTAGGCCTGGTTGAGCGCGCGGATGTGCGCCAGCTCCTCGGCCGTGCAGTTCGTCAGGCCCGCCTTGCCCTGTTCGTTGGT
Organism: Xenophilus aerolatus; assembly: GCA_030418545.1. Classification (GTDB taxonomy): domain Bacteria; phylum Pseudomonadota; class Gammaproteobacteria; order Burkholderiales; family Burkholderiaceae_C; genus Xenophilus. The sequence continues at coordinate 77,947 of QAIB01000001.1, forward strand.
CGACTCGGCCGTGAGCGTGTTGGCCTCCATCTGCTTGCCCGCGAGTTCGGGGTGCATGCGGATCAGCGTCAGCTGCTGCTCGGCCGTGGCGGTGGACACGGCCTGCGCCATCGCATGCTTGAGATGCTGCAGCGAGCGGAAGGGGCGCGCGGCGAGCGCCTTCTCGGCCACCCACGGCGAGTGCTCGTAGATGCCGTCGAGCAGCGCGACCGCCTCGGCCGCGCTGGCGGCGTTGAGTTGTTCGATGGTGATGGGCATGTCAGGCCTTCGGCTGGTACGGGTGCACCTTTTTCCAGTGCTGCGCGATGTCGATGCGGCGGCAGATCCACACGCGCTCGTGCTTCTGGATGTGGTCCAGGAAGCGCTGCAGCGCGCCGATGCGGCCCGGCTTGCCCAGCAGGCGACAGTGCATGCCGATGCTCATCATCTTGGGTGCGTCCTCGCCTTCGGCGTAGAGCGCATCGAAGCTGTCGCGCAGGTAGGTGAAGAAGTGCTCGCCGGTGTTGAAACCCTGCGCCTGCACGAAGCGCATGTCGTTGCAGTCGAGCGAGTAGGGCACCACCAGGTGCGGCGCGACGCTGCCATCGGTCTTGGTGACTTCCGTCCAGAAGGGCAGGTCGTCGCCGTAGTAGTCGCTGTCGTATTCGTAGTCGCCGCGGTCCACCACCAGGCGGCGGGTGTTGGGGCTGTCGCGGCCGGTGTACCAGCCCTGCGGCCACTGGCCGCCGGTCATGTCGCGCAACACGTGCGTCGCCAGCTCCATGTGGCGGCGCTCGTAGCTCTCGGGGATGTTCTGGTAGTGGATCCAGCGCAGGCCGTGGTTGGCGATCTCGTAGCCGTTCTTCACGAACACCTGCAGCAGCTCGGGGTAGCGCTGCACCGCCATGCCCACCGCGAAGATGGTCATCGGCAGGCCGCGCTTCTCGAACTCGCGCAGGATGCGCCACACGCCGGCGCGCGAGCCGTACTCGTACATCGACTCCATGGTCATGTGGCGGTTCTCGTAGGCCGCGGCCGTGACCATTTCCGACAGGAAGGTCTCGGTGGCCGCATCGCCGTGCAGCGGGCTGTTCTCGCCGCCTTCCTCGTAGTTGAGGACGAAGTTCACCGCGATCTTCGCGCGGCCGGGCCACTGGGCATGCGGCACGTCGCGGCCGTAGCCGACCATGTCGCGCGGGTAGGGCGTGTTGGGGGTGTCTTCACTCATGTCGATCGGCTTTCTCGAAGTCGGGTCAGGAGAGGGCGAGCGATACGTCGCTCGTCGGCACCTTGCGGTCGAAGGTCAGGTTGGCCTCGACGTTCAGCAGGTGATCGGTCATCAGGCGCACGGCGCGTTCCTCGTCCTTGGCAGCCAGGGCCTTGACGATGTCGGCGTGCTCGTCGTTGGAGTGCTCGGCGGCGCTGGAGCTCTGGTACATCAGCGTGATGAGGGCGCAGCGCGAGATCAGCTCGCCCAGCATCTGCGCCAGCACCTGGTTGCCCATCAGTTCGGCCATGCGCACGTGGAAGTCGCCGAGCAGTTCGGTGCGGCCGGAGACGTCCTCGCCGGCCACGGCGGATTTCTCGAGCGCGACGTGCTCCTTGAGCGCCTTGATCTTGGCGGGCGTCACGGTGCGCACGAATTCGCGCGTCATCGCGGCCTCGAGCATGCGGCGCACCGCGAAGACCTGGCGCGCCTCGTCGACCGCCGGCGCGGCCACGAAGGCGCCGCGGGCAGGCTCCAGGCGGATCAGCCGGTTCTGCGACAGCTGGAACAGCGCCTGGCGCACCAGCGTGCGCGAGACGCCGAAGTGGTCGGCCAGCTTCTGCTCGGCGAGCTTGCTCCCCGGCTGCAGCCGGTGCTCCACAATGGCCTTGGTCAGGGCATCGACGATCGCGCGGGTCGTGGTCGGCTCCATGCGGGGCATGATAGTGCTGCACGGCAAATCTGTATACACTTTTGTCGACCGAACCTCATCATCGAATCTTCAGCCACCAAGGAGTCGCCCCATGGGCCTGAGCACCCACGTACTGGACACGATGCACGGCTGCCCCGCGGCGGGCATGGACGTCGCGCTCTACACCACCGAGGGCGAGTCGGCCACGCTGGTGCGTCGCTTCACGCTGAACCACGACGGGCGCAGCGATGCGCCGCTGTACGACAACAGCACGCTCAAGGTCGGCACCTACCGGCTGGTGTTCGATGTCGCGGGTTATTTCAAGGCGCGCGGCGTCGAGCTGCCGCAGCCCAACTTCCTGAACCGGGTGGCGTTGGACTTCGGCGTGGCGCACACCGACCAGCACTACCACGTGCCCCTGCTGGTGAGCCCGTGGAGCTATTCCACCTACCGCGGGTCATGACGAGCCGCGGCACGCAGCAGTTCGCATGAAGGAATCGGGCTCAGGCGCCCGTCGTGCGGGCACGGGCAGCTATTCTTTCGATAGCGGCCGCTCAGCCCTGCAGCTGCCCCTCGGTCAGCGTATCGAGCTGGAAACGCCCGCTCTCGTCCCACAGCCAGGTGTCGGTCCAGGTGATCCGCTGGCCGCGCGGTGGGGCGGGGTAGGGCGCGGACGCGCGCACCATGCGTTCGATCTCGGCCACCACCTCCGGCGCATGCCGGGGCGCCCGCAGCCAACGCAGCGCCAGCACGCGGCCGTTGCCGTCGAGGTCGACCTGCAGCGTACCCACCGCATAGAGCAGCGGCGGCAGCTTGCCGGTGTAGATGCGGCCGGGGTAGCGTTCGTAGATGACGCGGGCCGCCTGCGGGCGGTAGGCACGGGCTTCCGAGCTGCTGGCCGCCCCTGCGCTGGGACTGGGCGTGCCGCAGCCGGACAGCGACAGGGCCGCGGCCAGGGACAGCGAGGCGCCGGTTGCCAGCAGCAGGCGGCGGGGCGGGCCGGACAGGGGCGAACGGGGGAGAGTGTGCGAAGGCATGGCCGGCGTTATACCGTGGGTGCTGCCCGGCCCCGCAACCGGGCGTTTCATCCCTCATGACCGGCGCCGTCGACGAACTTCTGGACCGCCTCGCCCGAGGCGACAAAGGCGTGCTGATCCGCGTCACCGCCACGCAAGGCTCGGTGCCGCGCGAGGCCGGCACCTGGATGGCGGTCTGGGCCGATGCGCTCACGGCCACCATCGGCGGCGGCCAGCTCGAGTTCCAGGCGATCCGGGAGGCGCGCGACATGCTCGAGGGCCGCGGCCCTGCGCCGCGGCACGGCGACGTGCGCCGCTATCCCCTCGGCCCAAGCCTGGGCCAGTGCTGCGGCGGCGTGGTGTTCCTCGGTTTCCGGCGCATCGGCGCCGGCGACATCGAGGCCCTGCGCCGCGAACTCACCGAGCACCTGCGGCCGGTGGCGCTCTTCGGCGGCGGCCACGTGGGCGTGGCCATCGCACGGCTGCTGTCCACGCTGCCCTATGCCGTGCGCTGGATCGACAGCCGCGACGGCGTGTTCCCTGCCGCACTGCCCGCCCAGGTCCATACCGAGCACAGCGAGCCGGTGCAGGATGCGGTCGCCGCCCTGCCGGCCGGCTCGCACGTGCTCATCATGAGCTTCAGCCACGCCGAGGACCTGGACATCGTCATCGCCTGCCTCAAGCGGCTGCGCGAGCGCGACGACCTGCCCTACGTCGGGCTCATCGGCAGCAAGACCAAGTGGGCCACCTTCCGCCACCGGCTGGAGGCGCGCGGCTTCACCGCGGCGGAGATGGGCCGCATCACCTGCCCCATCGGCGTGCCGGGCATCACCGGCAAGGAGCCCGAGGTGATCGCCGTCGCGGTGGCGGCACAGTTATTGCAAATTCACGGACGGACCTAGGGTTTCCCACAGCAGGGCGCCGAGCGAAAAAAACACGATGCAAGCGACCAAACTGTATACACTCCAGTCCACAACACGCCGCAGCGGAGCGCGATGCATCCCCACGATGCCGACGTTCGCGGCCCTTTCTCTGCTCACAGAGCCCGCGGTGGTGAGCAGGCCGGAATGCGGCGCCATGGCGCGCCGCGAGGGTTGAGCGATGGAAAGCTATTACCTCGACTGGGCCAACCTGCTGCTGCGCTGGGTCCACGTCATCACCGCGATCGCATGGATCGGCGCGTCCTTCTACTTCGTGATGCTGGACAACAGCCTCGAGAAGCCGCAGGACCAGGAATCGCTCGACAAGGGCGTGGGCGGCGAGCAGTGGGCCGTGCACGGCGGCGGCTTCTACAACATGCAGAAGTACCTGCTGGCCCCGAAGAAGCTGCCCGACCACCTGCACTGGTCGTACTGGGAGAGCTACTCCACCTGGATCTCGGGCTTCACGCTGTTCACGATGTCCTATCTGTGGAACGCGAGCACCTACCTGATCGACAAGTCCAAGATGGACTGGCAGCCCGGGGCCGCCATCGGCGTGGCGCTGGCCTTCTTCGTCGTGTTCTGGATGGTGTACGACGGCATCTGCCAGATCTTCGGGCGCCGCAAGAACGGCGACACCATCGTCGGCGTGCTGGTCGCGCTCTTCATCGCCTTCGCCACCTGGCTGGCCTGCCAGTGGTTCGCCGGCCGCGCGGCCTTCCTGCTGGTGGGCGCCATGATGGCGACGACCATGAGCGCCAACGTGTTCTTCTGGATCATCCCGGGCCAGCGCAAGAACGTGGCGGCGCTGCGCGAGGGCAAGCCGGTCGATCCGGTGCACGGCCAGCGCGGCAAGCAGCGCAGCGTGCACAACACCTACTTCACGCTGCCGGTGCTGTTCGCGATGCTGAGCAACCACTACAGCTTCACCTACACGCACAAGTACAACTGGATCGTGCTGCTGCTGATCATGCTCGGCGGCGCGGCGATCCGGCAGTTCTTCGTGGTGCGGCATCGCTTCAAGCTGGGCAATGCGCGCAATCCGCTGCCCTACGCGCTCTTCGGCATCGCGGTGCTGGGCCTGACCATCGTGTGGATGAAGCCCGAGCCGGTGGCGGCGCCCGCGCCGTCGGCCGCTGCCGCACCGGTGTCCTATGCCGAAGTCCAGAAGGTGCTGGAGCAGCGCTGCTACATGTGCCACGGCGCCGCCGTGCAGATGAAGAACGTGCGCCTCGATTCGCCCGACCAAGTGGCCGCGCACGCACAGGCCGTCTACCAGCAGGTGGTCGTGACGAAGATCATGCCGATGAACAACGCCACGGGCATGACCGATGCCGAGCGCGCGCTGGTCGGCAAGTGGTTCAACGGCGGCGCCAAGACGAACTGATGTCCGGCCGCCGCCGCGGCCGGACATCAGGCATTCAGCGCGCGGCTTCCGCCAGTTCCACCGCGAGCCGGTTGTGACGCTCGACCAGCGGCTCCAGCTCGACGGTGGCCAGGCGCCCCTCGCGCACCACCACCCGTCCGTTGACCACCGTGCAGGCGGCCTGCGGACTCGCGCACAGCAGCAGGCTGGCCACCGGGTCGTGCACCGCGCCGCCGGCGAAGGCGAGGGTGCGCAGGTCGAAGAGCGCCAGGTCGGCGCACATGCCGGGGGCAAGGTGGCCGATGTCGCTGCGGCCCAGCACCTCGGCACCGCCGCGGGTGGCCACCTCGAGCACGTTGCGCGCGGTCATCTCGGCCGGGCCGTGGTCGCACCCGAAGGAGTCCAGCGAGCGCCGCACCCGCGCCAGCAGCAGCGCCTGCCGCGCCTCGCCCACCATGTGCGCGCCGTCGTTGCTCGCGCTGCCGTCCACGCCCAGGCCCACGGGCACGCCGGCGTCGAGCATCTGCCGCAGCGGCGCGATGCCCGAGGCCAGCCGCATGTTGCTGCAGGGGCAGTGTGCCACGCCGGTGCGCGTGCGCGCAAAAAGGCCGAGGCCCGGCGCGTCGAGCTTCACGCAGTGCGCGTGCCACACGTCCTCGCCGAGCCAGCCCAGGTCCTGCGCGTATTCGGCCGGCGTGCAGTCGAACTTCTCGCGCGTGTAGGCGATGTCGTGGTCGTTCTCGGCCAGGTGGGTGTGCAGGCGCACGCCATAGGCCCGCGCGAGCCGCGCCGATTCGCGCATCAGGTCGCGGCTCACCGAGAAGGGCGAGCACGGCGCCACCGCCACGTTCACCATCGCACCGTGGGCTCGGTCGTGCCAGCGCTCGATGAGGCGCTGCGTCTCGGCCAGGATGGCGTCTTCCTTCTCGACCACGCGATCGGGCGGCAGGCCGCCCTGCGATTCGCCCAGGCTCATGCTGCCGCGCGATGCGGTGAAGCGCATGCCGATGCGCTGCGCGGCCTCGATGCTGTCCTCCAGGTTGATGCCGTTGGGGTAGATGTAGAGGTGGTCGCTGCTGGTGGTGCAGCCCGAGAGCAGCAGTTCGGCCATCGCCACCTGCGTCGACACCTGCACCATCTCGGGCGTCAGCCCGGCCCAGATCGGGTACAGCCCGCGCAGCCAGCCGAAGAGCTCGGCGTCCTGCGTGGCGGGGATCGCCCGGGTCAGCGATTGATACATGTGATGATGCGTGTTGACCATGCCCGGCATGACCAGGTGGCCGCGCGCATCGATCACCTCGTCGGCCTCGGCGGGAAGATCCGCCGCCGGGCCGATGGCCGCGATGCGATGCCCGTCCACCAGTACCGAGGCACCGCGCAGTTCGCGCCGGTCGTCGTCGAAGGTGGCCACGCAGTCGGCGTTGTGGATCAGCAAGGTCGTCATTGAGCAAAGCCTTTTCTTGTTGTCGAACGAAAACGGAGACCCGACCATGATGGCATCGAACGCTGCCGCTCCCAAGCCAAACGCGAGCCCCCAGGACTCGGCCGTGCCAAGTCCGTCCCCTGAGGGGAGCAAAAATGCGCGGAGCGGCCCGGCGTTTTCCTGTGAGAACCCGCGCGGCTTCCTCGAACACCTCTACCGCGCCGCCGTCACGCGCGCGCTGCCGCTGGACAACATGGGCGCCTTCCTGCCCCGGCCGCCCAAGGGCCGCACGCTGGTGCTGGGCGCGGGCAAGGCGGGCGGATCGATGGCACAGGCGCTCGAAGCGCTGTGGCCGGCCGATGCGCCGCTCGAAGGCCTGGTGGTAACGCGCTACGAGCACATCCCGCCGCGGCCCGAAGGGCTGAAGCAGCGCATCGAGGTCGTCGAGGCCGCACACCCCGTGCCCGACGAAGCGGGCCAGCGCGCCGCCGAGCGCATGCTCGCGCTGACCCAAAGCCTCACGGCCGACGACCTGGTGCTGTGCCTCATCTCCGGTGGCGGGTCGGCCCTGCTCACGCTCCCGGCCGAAGGTCTCACGTTGGCCGACAAGCAGCGCATCAACCGGGAACTGCTCGAGTCGGGTGCTCACATCGGCGAGATGAACTGCGTGCGCAAGCACCTCTCGCGGATCAAGGGCGGGCGGCTCGCGGCGGCCTGCGCGCCGGCGCAGGTGGTCACGCTCACCATCAGCGACGTGCCGGGCGACGACCCGGCCATCATCGCCAGTGGCCCCACCGTGCCCGACGCCAGCACCTGCGCAGACGCGCTGGCCATCCTGGCGCGCTACCGCATCGAGGTGCCGCCCACCGTGCGCGCCGCACTTGAAAGCGGCGCGCTGGAAACGCCCAAGCCGGGCGACGCCGTCTTCGCCGGCCACGTGACCCACCTCATCGCCACGCCGCAGCAGTCGCTCGAGGCGGCGGCCGAAGCGGCGCGCGCGGCGGGCATCGCCGCACACATCCTCAGCGACGAGATGGAAGGCGAGTCGCGCGAGGTCGGCAAGGTGCACGGCGCGCTGGCCCGCGCCGTGGCGCAGCGCGGCGCGCCCTTCGCGCGGCCGTGCGTGATCCTGTCGGGCGGCGAGACCACTGTCACCATCCGCCAGCGCCCGCCGGGCACGCCCAAAGGGCGCGGCGGACGTGCAGGCGAGTTCTGCATGGGCCTGGCCGGCGCGCTGATGGGCCAGCCCGGCGTGTGGGCGCTGGCGGCCGACACCGACGGCATCGACGGCGTGGAGGACAACGCGGGCGCCCTCGTCACGCCCGACACGCTGGCCCGCGCCGAAGCCGCCGGGCACAAGCTCGCCGCCTTCATGGACCGCAACGACGCCTACGGCTACTTCGACGCCCTGGGCGACCTGGTCGTGACCGGGCCCACGCACACCAACGTGAACGACTTTCGCGCGCTACTGATCTTGTAGCGCCCTACGCAAGCGCGGCGGGCGCTGGAGGCCTTTTTCCTTCGAGATCGCCGATTCGAACGCATAATTGGACGCCGTCCACATCGATCCTGCCGTGAGCCTCGACGCCGCCCGCCCGTCCCCCCCGCCGCGCAGCACCTACCGCCACGGCGACCTGCGCCGCGCGCTGCTGGAGGCGGGCATCGACCTCGCACGCGAAGGCGGCCCCGACGCCGTGGTGCTGCGCGAGGCCACGCGCCGCGCGGGCGTGGTGCCCAATGCCGCGTACCGCCACTTCGGCAGCCGCGACGCGCTGCTCGACGCGGTGCGATCGGCGGCGCTGGCCGCGGCCGCGCGTGCGATGGAAGAGGCGTGGCGTGCCGCCGGTGCCGACCTGCCACGCGCCAGCGTGCGCGGCAGCGCGTCGAGCGGCGATGCCGTGGCCTCCGCGCAGGCGGCGGTGCGCGCCGTGGGCACCGGCTACCTGCGCTTCGCCCGTCGCGAGACCGGTCTGTTCCGCACCGCCTTCGCCACCGCCGCGCCGCCGGCCGGCGCGCGCGATCCCGCCAGGGCCGGCGCCAGCGGGCTCAACCCCTTCGAGCTGCTCGGCACCGCGCTGGACCGCCTGGTCGAAGCCGGCGCGATGCCGCCCGAACGCCGGCCCGGTGCCGAATACCTGGCCTGGTCGGCCGTGCACGGCATGGCCATGATGGCCATCGACGGGCCGCTGCGCGGCCTGGACGAGGCGCAGCTGGACGCGCTGGGCCAGCGCCTGCTCGACATGGTGCAGCGCGGACTGTGAGGCCGTGAGCGAGGCGCCAAGGCTCAGCGGCGCGCCAGCGACAGCGGCCTGGACTTGCGCCTGAACTTCTCGCCGTACGAGGCGGCGTCCGCCCTGGCGAGCAGATCCTTGAGCATCACCCCGCCCGGCGAAAGCTCGAAGCCCATCGACGCGCCGATCTGCACCCGCGCGGCCTTGAGCTCGATGGGCTCGCCGATCACCTGCTTGAGTCGACGGCAGACGCGCCGGGCCGTGTGGTCGTCGCTCACGTTGACCAGGACGATTACGAACTCGTCGCCGCCGACGCGGGCGATCAGGTCGTCGTCCCGGCATTCGCGCCGCAGCCGCCCGGCGATGGTCCGCAGGACTTCGTCGCCCGCCTCGTGCCCGTAGGCATCGTTGATCGGCTTGAAGTCGTCGAAATCGAAGGCGACGACCGCCAGGGGCGACTTCCGGTACTTCACGAACTTCTCATCGAGCGCCCGGCGGTTGAGCAGTCCGGTGAGCGGGTCCAGGTCGGCCGACTCCTTCAGCCCCTGGATGCTGGCCTTGCTGCGCCGAAGCAGGAGCGAGGTGTACGTGATGCTCCAGATCAGGAACGCAGCGAAGGCCGCGCCCACCAGGCACGCGCCGATGACCAGCCGGCGGTACTCCGTCGCCCGCTCGTCGCTTCGTGCCTGCAGCAGCAGCCGCTGCTCGTTCTCCATGTCGCTGAGACGTTCGCGCAGGGCCTTCGCGGAATCCTGCTCCACCCGCGGCCTGAGGCTCGCCAGGTACGCGGCCTGCCCGTCGCGCTCGGCGATGACGGCGCTGCTGTTCATCCAACCCACGATCTCCGCTATTTCGGCGCGGATGGCCACCACCCTCTCGACCTGGCTGCCGCTCCTCTGCACGAGCGCGGCGAGCCGGTCGGCGGCTTCGGTCGCGGCCTGGGCCGATGCACGGACGCGGGCCAGATACATCGTGTCGGGCGAAATGGCGTAGTTGCGCAGCGCCAGGCTGCCGCGCAGCACCTCGGTGCGCACGTCCGCAATCGCGTCCAGCACTTCGTCGGTGCGCTGCACCCACAGGCTCGCCGACTGGAATCTGTCCGCCACCAGCACCAGGAGCGCGCCGCCTGTCGCCACCAGCACCAGGGCCACGAACTGTGTCAGCAGGAGCATCCGGGCGATGGGGCGCAGCGACAGGTTCGTCGGCGGCGTGGGGGAGCGTGCGGTCATGGCAGGTCGTGGCGAATCGGCCGATCGTAGCGTTGTGGCGGGGTCGGCCCGGTGCGCACCGAAGGGTCGAGACATGCGGTAGAAACGCACCGGTCCTTTCCTGCGCCGGCCTACCGCCGCAGGGCGGACACGAAGTCACCCCATTCACCGCGCCCGCCTGCCCATGCGACCACCCGCCGTCCTTTTCATCTGCACCGGCAACATCTGCCGTTCGCCGACCGCGCACGCGCTGCTCGTGCACCGGGCGCAGGCCCTGGACTGGACGGTCGAGGTCGACAGCGCCGCCATCTCCGACGAGGAGCGCGGCAACCCCTTCGACCGCCGGGCGGCGGCGGAACTGCGCCGGCGCGGTGTGCCGATGCATGCCCACTGCGCGCGCCAGGTGCGGCGCGAGGACTTCGCGCGCTTCGACTGGCTCGTCGGCATGACCGGTGCGCACTGCGCCGCCCTGCGCCGCATCGCTCCGCCCGGTGCGGCCGACCGCGTGCTGCTGCTGATGGACGGCGTGCCCGGCCACGAAGGCGAGGACGTGCCCGACCCCTGGTACGGCGGCGAGGCCGACTTCCGCCATGCATTCGACCTTATCGCGCTGGGTGTCGACGCGCTGGTGGCGCGCCTTCGTTCGGTGGCATGAGAGCTGTTTATTGAATAGCTGTCGGCGCAGCAAGGACGGGCGCTGCAGCCTCTTTTTCTTGAAACGATGGTTTCAGGCGGGCCGCCGCGCCATCAGTGCCCACAGACCGGCCGCCGACAGCAGCGAACCACCCGGAGATGGAAGCGCCGCTGTGCCCGCGGCGAGCTGAGCAGCTTGCGGGCCGAGGCCGCGAACACGGCATACAGCGTGGCATTGAGCGTCGCCAGCGCCACGAAGGTGACGGCCAGCACCCACAGCTGGCGCGTGACCTCGGCCGTGGGCGAAATGAACTGCGGCAGGAAAGCGACGAAGAACACGATGCCCTTGGGGTTCAGCGCCGTCACCAGCCAGGTGTTGAAGAACAGGCGCCAGCGCGACTGCGGCACGGCCGGTGCCGCGAGCTGCGCCGCCGGCGCCGCGCCGGCACGCAGCAGCTTGATGCCCAGGAAGATCAGGTACGCGCCGCCCACCCACTTGACGAGCGTGAACCAGAAGGCCGAGGTGGCCAGCAGTGCGCCCAGCCCCAGCAGCGAGAGCACCAGCGCCGTCGAGTCGCCCAGCGCCACGGCCGCGACCAGCGGCACGTTCGCCTTGCGGCCGTGCGCCATCGAGTAGCTGATGACGGTGAGGATCGTGGGGCCGGGGATGATGAGCATCACCGCCGAGGCGGCGACGAAGGCGAGCCAGAGTTCGAGAGGCATGTGGAGTCTTCTTGTGGTGTTCGGTGGGACCCGACTTTAGGCTGCTCCGGCCTTACTCGCAGAGCGCGCGGATCTCGGGCGGGATCGGCAGCGCGCGCAGGCGGCCGTAGGCCGCTTGCCGCCGAAGATGCGCACGTCCTCCGCCTCGAGGATCAGGGTCTGGCCCTGCGGGTCGTCGCGCGTGACGCGGTAGCTCTGCACGAAGCTCTTGTCGCGCCACTCGCGCACCGTCACGGCGATGTGCAGCGTGTCGCCGTAGCTGGCGGTGTTGACGAAGCGCGACTTCGTGTCGACCAGCGGCGTGCCGATCACGCCCAGTGTCCTGGTCGTTTCCTCCCAGCGCGGCACGCCGCATTCGGCGAAGAAGTGGCGCGAGGCCGCGTCCATCCAGCCGAAGAAGTTGGGGTACCAGACGATGCCGGCCGGGTCGCAGTCGCCGAATTCGACACGGGCGGTGTAGATGATTTCCTTGCTCATGCGCAGAGCTTAGTCCGCCCGAATGCCACGCTCCCGGATGACGGCCCCGAAGCGCTGCGAGTCGGCCATCGCCTTGTCGTGGAAGGCCGCCGGCGTGCCCGGCGCCGCCTCGCCGCCGAGCTGCGCGATGCGCTCGCGCACCGCGGGCATCGCCAGCACCTTGTTGATCTCGGTGTTGAGCTTCGCGATCACCGGCTGCGGGGTGCCGGCCGGCGCATAGAAGCCGAACACGGTGTCGGCGTCGAAGCCCTTGAGCCCCGCCTCGTCCAGCGTCGGCACGTCGGGGAAGAGGGGCGAGCGCTTCGGGCTGCCCACCGCCAGCAGCCGGAGCTTGCCGGCCTTGACCTGCTGCAGCGCGATGCCGGGGTCGAAGTAGAAGTCGATCTGCCCGGCCAGCAGGTCCTGCAGCGCGGGCGCGGCGCCGCGGTACGGCACGTGCGTGGCGAAGGTGCCGGTCTGCGACTTGAACATCTCGCCCGCCAGGTGCGGCGAGCTGCCCACGCCCGGCGAGCCGTACGAGAGCTTGCCAGGCCGCGCCTTGAGGTAGGCGATGAACTCCTGGATGTTCTTCGGCGGCAGTTCCGGCCGCTCGACCAGGAAGACCAGCACGCGCGCCGCGGCGGCCACGGGCACCAGGTCCTTGGCGGGGTCGAAGGGCATCTTCTGGTAGAGGTGCGGGTTGACCGAGACCATGCCGCCGCTGCTCATCAGCAGCGTGTAGCCGTCGGGCGCGGAGCGTGCCACGGTTTCGCCGCCGATGTTGCCGTTGGCGCCACCGCGGTTCTCGATCACCACCGGCTGGTGCAGCGCCTCCGACAGGGGCTGGCCGATCAGGCGTGCCAGCTGGTCGGCCGCGCCGCCCGGCGGGAAGTTGACGACCACCTTGATCGGCTTGTCGGGCCAGGCCTGGGCCGCAGCGGGCAGCGGCAGCGCGAGCGCGGCGGCGAGCAGCCCGGCGGTGCTCCAGGCGAAGCCGCGGCGCGAGAGAAGAGGGGAAGCGGGGCGTGTCATTGTCTTGTGTCTCCGTAGGGTTTTTGTGTGGAAGCGCTTCAGGACGGCCGCGTCGCGGGCGGCCGGCGCATCCAGCGGATCGGCTGCTCGCGCACCGGGCGCGGCGGCGCGCCGTGCTGGCGCAGCGTGGCGTCGAGCGCGGTGCCGGCCTCGTCGGCCAGGGCGGCGGTGCGCGCGGCGGCGACGGCGGCTGCCCGCTCGTCCGGCGTGCGGCCGGGGCTGCGCGCCAGGTGGTCGACGATGTGCAGCAGGTTCGTCTTGCCGCGCTCGTTGGTGCTGCCGTAGCCCTTGATCAGCCGGCCGCACAGCGCGAGCTCGTGGCCCAGCGCCCAGCCTTCGCGCGTGCCCGATTCCACCGCAGCGAGCCACCGTTCGATCAACGCCTGCTCCTCGGCGAAACGGCTGCCGCGCCGGCGCAGGCCCTTGAGCGAGGCCAGCGTGCGCAGCGCCGCCATGCCCAGCACCGAATGACTGCCCACCTTGAGCGGCATGGCCCACGGCTGCAGGCCGCGGCGTTGCCGGCCTGCGTCCCACGCGCTGAGGCGCTGCGCCAGGGCAGGTGGGAGCAGGGCGGCGAACTCGGGCACGCCGGGCTTGAAGTGGTCGTACACGCGCAGCAGGTCCTCGTCGCCGGCCTTCACCTCGGTGCGCACGCGTTCGGCGCGGCTGGCGCGAGCCTTCAGCGCGGCCACGCGCACGATGTCGTCGAAGGCCATCCACAGCGCGAGCCAGCGCGCCATCTCGCGCGTGATCGCGTGGCCCTTCTCGCCGGCCGGGTCGTCCGCCTGCTCGGCCTGCATCACGCGCGCCAGCCGGTCGACGTACAACTGCGCATAGGCGGCGTCCTGGTAGTCGAGGACGCGGGCGTGGCCCAGCGCCAGCATCTCGTGCACGGCGGCCGGAAATTTGCGGGCCAGATCGGCCTGCAGCGCCCGTGGGGCGGGCGCGGCGCGCTCTTCTTTCGATAGCAAACGCTCGACCATCGCCGCCTGTGCGCGCGCCGCCGCGACGGCGTCGAAAGCGGCCGCGAAGCCGCGTAGGCTGGCCTGGGTGGTGCCGCCCGGGGTCGCTTCCGGCCCGCGGATCGCGGCCTCGAAGCTTTCGCGGCCGAAGGGCAGCAGGCCGCTGCTCGCGATGGCGCCCAGCATCACGCTGCTGACGATGGTGCCGTGGCTGCGTGCCAGCGCCCCCATGTCGAGCAGATGGTGCTCGCGGCTGAAGTGGCGCACCACCTCCAGCAGGCGCTCGGTGTCGACGCGCCCGTCGCCGGGCACCATGCGTTCGGCGGTGGTGAGGCTGCGGCCGGTGGAGGTGATGACGCAGGTGCGCTCGGCGCTGGCCATGCCGTGGCCGATCTGCCGCACCGTCTCCATCAGCTCGGACGAGACCACGGCATCGAGCGTGCCGGCTGCCGGCGTCAGGCTGAACACCGGGCGGCGGCCGCCCAGCTGCGCGAGCGACACCGGGAACACTTCGACGTAATAGGTCGTCGCACCGGTGCGCTGCGCCACGCCGGGGATGGACGTGCTCTGCGCCGCATGGCCGGCGTGGCGGGCGGCCTCGATCAGCCATTCGGTGAGCACTCCGCCGCCTTCGCCGCCCAGGGCGCACAGCAGCAGGGTGATGGGGCGTTGGGTGTTGGCGTCGTTCATCGAGCTCGCAGCGTTGTAGGTGGAGGTCTGCATATCAGTTGTTTATTGCGCTGGCGCGTTACCCCGCATGGCATCAAACCGAGGCGGCGACAAGGATCCAATGGCCCCGGAGCAGGGCACGCGCGGGCACCCGAGGAGCTGGCTTCGCCAGGCCTCTGGGTGCGCCCCCCTCCAAGCCGAAGGCGACAGAGAGGGGGGAGCCGCGAAGCGGCTTGGGGGGTGTTTCCTTCATGCCGGGCGCAATGCGCGCACCACCGCGCCCTGCAGGGCATGCAGCAGCCGTTCGTGCCAGCGGGGGTTCTGCACCACCTCGGCGCGGTAGAAGCTCGGGCACAGCGTGGCCGCGTGCGCGTTGGCGCCGCACAGGCCGCAGCCCACGCAGCCGTCGATCACCGTGGCGACCGGGTCGACCTTGAGCGGGTCGGGGTTGTCCTTGAGCGTGAGCGTGGGACAGCCCGACAGGCGGATGCAGGCGTGGTCGCCGTTGCACACGTCCTCGTCCACGCCGTACTTGACGCGCACCACGCGCTTTCCCTTCTTGAGCAGGCTGGCGATCCAGGGCTTGATGCGGCGCTGGCGCTCCAGCTGGCATTCGCCCTCGGCAATGATCACCTTCAGGCCCTCGAAGGGGCTGGTGAAGGCTTCGGTGAGCGTGGCACGCATCGCCTCCACCTCGTAGGTGTGCACCGTGCGCAGCCACTTCACGCCCAGGCCGTTCAGCGTGCTCTCGATGGTCTGGTTCTTGTGCGCCAGGCTCTGCTGCTTGTCCTCGGCGCGCGCTTTCACGTCCTCGTCGGGCGTGGAGATGATGTCCTGCGTGCCGGTGGCGCTGGTGTAGCCATTCTTGAAGATCAGCAGCACCGCGTCGTCGCCGTTGAAGAGGGCCGACTGCACGCCCGTCAGCAGGCCGTTGTGCCAGAAGCCGCCGTCGCCCATGATCGACAGCACGCGCCTCTGCATCATGGGCGAGACACCCGCGCGGCTGGCCAGGCTCATGCCGTAGCCCAGGATGGAATGGCCCATGCCGAAGGGCTCGAAGGTGCCCAGTGCGTGGCAGCCGATGTCGGCCGCCACGTGCACCGGCCCGACCTCCTGCTGCGCGAGCTTCAGCGCCGAGAACACCGGCCGCTCCGGGCAGCCGACGCAGAAGCCTGGCGGCCGCGCGGGCAGCGGCCGGCCCAGCATCGCGGCCACCGCACGGCGCCGCTCGTCGTTGCCGGCCAGCCATTGCGACGCGGCCTCGGTCTGGGCCGTGGCCGGCAGGTAGCGCGCGGCGAAGGCGCCGACGCCCCGCGCCATCACCTCGGTGGTGTACTCGCCGGCCATCTGCAGCAGGTCCTTGCCGTGCAGGGCGGTCTGCAGGTCGCGCCGGCGCAGCAGCGTGGCAATGTCCTGCTCGATGTACTCGGGCTGGCCTTCCTCGACCACCAGCAGCGCTCGCTTGCCGGCGGCGAAGTCCGCCACCTGCTCCGGCACCAGCGGGTAGGTGACGTTGAGCACCAGGATCGGGATCTCGCTCTCACCGAAGGCATCGGCCAGGCCCTGCTGCTGCAGCGCGCGGACGAGCGCGTTGTACAGCCCGCCCTGCACCACGATGCCGAGGTCGTCGCGCCGGCCGGGCATCAGTTCGTTCAGGCCGTGCTCGGCGATGTAGCGCTGTGCCGCCGGAATGCGCTCGGCCGTCTTGCGCTTCTCGTGGCCGAAGGTCACGGGCGGGTGCGCGAGGCGGTCGTAGTCGAAGCCGGCCGGCTCGGTCATCAGCGCGCGGGTCGAGACGGCGGGCGCCCGGTTGTCCTTGCATTCGAAGCTGCCACGCACGTGGCAGGTGCGGATGCGCAGCTCCATCACGCAGGGCATGTTCGAGGCTTCGGACAGGTTGAAGCCTTCCTCCACCATGCGCACCATCACCGGCAGGTCGGGCCGCGGATCGAGCAGGCACAGGCTGGACTTGAGCGCGTAGGCGTGCGTGCGTTCCTGGATCACGCTGGCACCCTCGCCGTAGTCCTCGCCCACCACCACCAGCACGCCGCCGCGCACGCCGGGCGAGGCCAGGTTGGACAGCGCATCGGCCGCCACGTTGGTGCCGACGATGGACTTCCAGGTCACGGCGCCGCGCAGCGGGTAATGGATCGAGGCGCCCAGCATAGCGGCGGCCGAGGCCTCGTTGGAGCAGGCCTCCACGTGCACGCCGAGCTCGTCCATGTAGTCCTTGCCCTGGACCATCACGTCCAGCAGGTGCGACACGGGCGCGCCCTGGTAGCCGCCGACGTAGGCCACGCCGGCCTGCAGCAGGCCCTTGGTGATGGCGAGGATGCCCTCGCCGTGGAAGGTGTCGCCGGCGCCCAGGCGCAGCGCGCGCACCTCCTTGCTGAAGGAAACTTCCAAGCCCGTGTCTCCGGTGTGTGGTGTCGATCGTGGGCCGCGTCGGTCGACGCAGCGGGCTGCAGTGTGCTGCTGCCGGATCGTGCGCTCAATACAATGAAGCGGCTATACGACATGCACGCCATGCATATCGAGAAACTCGACCTCAATCTGCTGCGCCTGTTCGACGCCGTCTACCGCAGCCGCAACGTCGGTCGAGCGGCGGAGGCGCTGGGCATCACGCAGCCCGCGGCGAGCCATGGCCTGACACGCTTGCGGCTGGCGCTGGGCGATGCGCTGTTCACCCGCGCGCCGGGCGGCGTGGCGCCCACGCCGCGCGCCGAGCGGCTGGCCACCGCGGTGCAGGCGGCGCTGGGCACGCTGGCGCAGGCCCTGGCCGAGCCGGGGCGCTTCGATCCGGCCACCTCGAGCCATAGCTTCCGCATCCACATGAGCGACATCGGCGAAGGCCGCTTCCTGCCGCCGCTGATGCAGCGCCTGCGCGAGACGGCGCCGGGCGTGCGGGTCGAGACGCTGCCGCTGCGCCCGGCCGAGATCGCCGTGGCGCTCGACGAAGGGCGCATCGACTTCGCCTTCGGCTTCCTGCCGAAGGTGAAGGACACGCGGCGCCAGCACCTGCTGCAGGACCGCTACATCGTGCTGCTGCGCGCCGATCACCCCTTCGCGCGCCGGCGCTTGCGCGGTGCCGCGCTGCTGAAGGCGTTGCGCACGCTCGCCTACGTGGCCGTGCGCACGCACACCGACACGCTACGCATCCTCGAACTGCTGGGGCTGGACGATCGCGTGCGGCTCGTGACCGAGCACTTCATGGTGCTGCCGGCGATCGTGCGCGAGACCGACCTCGCGGTGGTCATGCCGCGCAACATCGCGCGTGGCTTCGGCGAAGGCGCGGGCTTCGCCATCGTGCAGCCGGACTTCCCGCTGCGCGATTTCGGCGTCTCGCTGCACTGGAGCCGGCGCT
Source organism: Xenophilus aerolatus (assembly GCA_030418545.1). GTDB lineage: Bacteria > Pseudomonadota > Gammaproteobacteria > Burkholderiales > Burkholderiaceae_C > Xenophilus. Next base: position 95,827 of record QAIB01000001.1, read on the forward strand.
TCGAGGACGACGCGGCCAACCGCTGGCTGCGCCAGCTGATCGTGGGGCTGTTCGGCGAGGCGGGGTGAAGTGCCCCGCCGGAGCGCTCAGTCGATGCGCTCGAAGACGATGTCCTGCGCGCCTTCCCACAGCACCTTCACGCCCAGGGCGCGCAGGTTCTCCTTGCCTTCCACGATGGTGAGGAAGTGATTGCCCGCAAGCTGACCCATCTTGCTGGCAAAGCTGCAGGCGCCGTAGGCCATGATGATCTCGGTCTCGCTGTAGCCGCCGGGGTAGAAGAGGATGTCGCCCACCGAGGGGTGACTGGTGTGGTTCTCGAAGCCCACCGGCTGGCCGCCGAGCTCGAGCTTCCATTCGCCCAGCGGCACCCAGCAGCCTTCGCCGCTCCAGCGCACGTGGATGATCTTCTGGCGGTAGGGCAGCAGCGTGAGGAAGGCTTCGACGGTCTTGGGCGCGTCGGGATGGGTTTCGGCGATGAAGCTGTGGCCGGCGGCCTGGATGCGGATGCGGGTCATGGGAAGGCTTAGTCGAGCAACTGGCTGAGAAAGAGGCGGGTGCGTTCGTGCTTTGGATTGCTGAAGAATTCCTCGGGCGGGGCCTGCTCGACGATGCTGCCGCGGTCCATGAAGATGACGCGGTTGGCCACCTGGCGCGCGAAGTTCATCTCGTGCGTGACCGACAGCATGGTCATGCCGTCCTCGGCCAGCGACACCATGGTGTCGAGCACCTCCTTCACCATCTCGGGGTCGAGCGCCGAGGTCGGCTCGTCGAACAGCATCACCTTGGGGCCCATGCACAGGGCGCGCGCGATCGCCACGCGCTGCTGCTGGCCGCCCGAGAGTTCCGACGGGTACTTGTTCGCCTGCTCCGGGATGCGCACGCGCTCCAGGTAGGCCATGGCCACGTCCTTTGCTTCCTTGGGCGTGTACTTCTTGCTCCAGATCGGCGCCAGCGTGCAGTTCTCGAGGATGGTGAGGTGCGGGAACAGGTTGAAGTGCTGGAACACCATGCCCACGTCGCGCCGCACGGCGTCGATGCGGCGCATGTCGTTGGTCAGCTCGATGCGGTTGACGACGATGTTGCCGTCCTGGTGCTCCTCGAGCCGGTTGATGCAGCGAAGCAGCGTCGATTTGCCCGAACCCGAGGGGCCGCAGATCACGATGCGTTCGCCGCGCCGCACCTCGAGGTCGATGTCCTTGAGCACCTGGAAGTCGCCGTACCACTTCTGCACGCCGACCATGCGGATGACGAGTTCGCCCGCCTCGGGCGAGGGCGCCGGTGCGGTGGAGGATGGCAAGGGGTTCATGGCAATGGCTCCTGTGCTTCAGGACGACGGGGGGAGGGTGGCGCTCAGGCCCAGTTCGGCCACGATGCGGCGTGCGGCGGCATGGCCGTCGGCGCCCAGCGGCAGCCGTGGCGGCCGCGGGTTGCCCACCGGCAGGCCCATGGCCCCGAGCAGCGCCTTGGTGCCGGCCACGTAGGACTGGCCGGCCACGAAGTCGATCATGGGGAAGTGGCGGAAGGCGATCTCGCGGGCCTCCACGAAACGACCGGCCTGCACGAGGTCGTGAATGCGGGCCATCTCGCCCGGTGCACCGTTGGAGGGCACGGCGGCCCAGCCCACGGCACCTTCGACATACGACTCGTAGCCCATGATTCCGCCGAAGACGTTCATGCGGCCGTCTGTGAGGCGCACGATGTCGCGCACGCGCGTCACTTCCAGCGTCGATTCCTTGATATAGCGGCAGTTGTCGATCTCCGACAACCGCGCCACCAGCGACGGACGCAGGTCGATGTTGGTCACGGCCGGGTTGTTGTAGACCATGATCGGGATGCCGATCGCGTCCGAGATGGCGCGGTAGTGCGCCAGCACCTCGGCGTCGGTGGGCGTGCAGTAGAAGGGCGGCAGCACCATCACGCCGTCGGCGCCCAGCGCTTCGACCTGGCGGCTGCGGCGGATGGCCACGCGCGTGTCCTCGGCCGTGGTGCCGATGAGCACCGGCACGCGGCCCGCCGCACGGCGGATCACGGTGGCTGCGACCTGTTCGAACTCCTCGTCGCTCAGCGACAGGAACTCGCCGGTCGAGCCGAGCGGGATGAGGCCGTGGATGCCGGCCTCGATCTGCCAGTCCACATAGCGTTCCAGCGTGGGGAGGTCCACCGCGCCTTCGGCGTCGAAGGGCGTGACCATGATGGTGTAGGTGCCGCGGAAGGTCTTCATGTCGTCGTGTCCTTTCACGCGGCCAGCAGGCCTGCGGCGACCAGCGCGGCGTGGATGCGCGTCGTTTCCGCATCGTCCAGCGGCAGCAGCGGCAGGCGGGGCGCTGCGTGCGGCAGGCGCCCCAGCAGCTTGAGGGCGGTCTTCATGCGGTTGTGGATGTCGACGCCCGGCGCGCGGTAGAACGCGCGGCACAGCGGCACGAGCCGCGCATTCACCTCGCGCGCCTTGGCCAGGTCGCCGGCAGCCATCGCCTCGTGGAGCGCGACCAGCAGCGGCGCCGCCACGCTGCCCAGCCCCGACAGGATGCCGTCGCCGCCATAGGCCAGCGAGGCCATCAGCCAGCCGTTGTTGCTGCTGAGCATGGCCACCGGGCGCGGCAGGCCGCGCAGCACGGCCAGCACGTCTTCGTAGAGCTCGGGCGAATCGCTGCCGTCCTTCACGCCGACGATCTGCGGCATCTCTTCGCACAGGCGCTGCATCAGCGTCGGCGCGAAGGCCTGGCCCGAGGCGCGCGAGAGCTGGAACAGCACGATCGGCAGGTCGCTCGCGGCCGCCACGTCGCCGACGAAGCGGCGGACCATGTCGGGCCGCAGCGCGGCGCCGTTGGCGAAGAGCGCGGGCGGGAAGAGCAGCAGGCCGCTCGCGCCGGAGGCTGCGGCCTCGCGGGCCAGCCGGCAGGCGTCGCGCGGGTCTTCCGCCACCACGCCGGCCACCACGGGCACGTCGCCGGCCGCCTCGGCCGCCAGCGCGATCACGTCGCTGCGCTCGGCGAAGTCGAGCGAGCTCGTCTCGCCCGCATGGCCGTTGACGACCACGGCGCGCACGCCGCGCGTGCCGGCGACTTGAGCGACATGGGCCTGGAGCGCGGCGGCGTCGATGCCGCCTTCAGGCGTGAAAGGGGTGAGGGTGGCAGGCCAGACGCCGCCGCCGGAGAGATGCAAGGCCATGTCGATCCACGGGTCGATGAAGACGGTCAGTATGAAACATCATTGCAATCGATTGCAAATAAATCGGTATGAGTCCGACTGTAGCGTCATGGAATTGCAATTTGCGCCTTTGCAGCGTTAGGATCTGGCAATGCAATCGATTGCAATCAATGCCCAATTTTGGGGCGCCCGAAGGAATGCACCATGGCGGTGACCTTGCGCGACGTCGCGCGGGCCGCCGACGTCTCGGTGGCCACGGCCTCCCGGGCCCTCGCGGGCTCCAGCCTCATCAACCACGCGACCCAGCGCCATGTGGTGCAGGTCGCGGCGGCGCTGGGCTACCGCACCAACACCTTCGCCCGCGCGCTCAAGACGAAGAGCTCGCGGCTGGTCGGCCTCACGGTCCACAACCTCGACAACGCCTCCTTCCAGGTGCTGGCCTCGGTGGTCCAGGCGCGCGTGCAGGCGGCGGGCTACCAGGTCATCCTCAGCATCAGCGGCGACGACCCGGTGCAGGAAAAGGAGATCCTGCGCACGTTGGTCGACCACGGTGTCGATGGCCTGATCGCCGTGCCCACCGGCGCCAACGGCGCACAGCTGCTGGCCATGGAGCACGCCGAGATCCCGGTCATTTGCGCGGTGCGCCGGGTCGAGGGCGCCACGCTCGAATCGGTGCTGGCCGGCGACCTCGACGGCGCCTACAACGGCACCCGTCACCTGCTGGGGCTGGGCCACCGGCGCATCGGGCTGATCGTCGGCCCCGGCGAGACCACCTCCGGCAAGGAGCGCCTGGCGGGCTACCGCCGGGCCATGCAGGAAGCGGGCCTGCCCATCGACCCCGCCCTGGTCCAGACCGGCCGCTACCTGCCGGCCACCGGCGTCGCCGCGGCCAACGCCCTGCTGTCGCTGCCCGAGCCGCCGACGGCACTGTTCGTTGCCAACCATGAATCCTCGGTGGGCGTGCTGCGCGTGATCGCCGAGCGCGGCATCTCGGTGCCGCAGGAGCTGTCGCTGCTCTTCTACGAGGACTCGCCCTGGTTCGAGTGGCAGCGCCCGGCCATCAGCGTGGTGGACAGCGGCGCCACCGAAATGGCCAACCTCGCCGTCGACCGCCTGATGCAGCGCCTGGGCGGCGTCGCCAACAGCGGCCGCGAATACCGCGTGGGCTCGCGCCTGATCGAGCGCGCGTCCTGCCTGAACCTCTCCAACCCCTGAACCGCATGCCTTACGTCGAAATCCTGGCGCCCCGCGCCGACAGCTCCCGCAAACGAGAACTCGCCGGCGTCGTGACGCGCGGCATCGTCGACGGCTTCGGCGTCGAGCCGTCCACCGTCACCCTCTACTTTCAATCCATCGCGCCCGCCGACTATGCGCACGAAGGCGAGCTGGGCCGGCCCGACACCGGCTCGCGCGTGTTCGTGAAGGTGCACGCCTACCGCCGCAGCGCGGACCAGCGGCGCGCCGTCGCCGAGGCCGTCACGCCGGCCCTGGCCGCCTGCTTCGACACCACCGGCCACAACGTGGCGGTGTATTTCCTCGACCGCGAGCGCGACGAGGTTGCGCACGACGGCCACCTCGCCAGCGACGAACCGGTCGCCCACCCCGCCGCCTGAGCCCGACATGAGCCACTTCTACACCGAAGACCAGATCTCCCTGCGCGACACCGCGCGCCGCTTCGCCGAGGCCGAGGTGCTGCCGCGCGCCGCCGCCATCGACCGCGAAGATGTTTTCGACCGCACCATCTACCGCGGCATGGCCGAGCTCGGCCTGTTCGGCACCAGCCTGCCCGAGGCTGCCGGTGGCTCGGGCTTCGACACCGTCGGCACCTGCCTGGTGATGGAAGAGCTGGCCCGCTGCTCGGGCGCGATCGGCAATGCCTTTGCCATCCCGGTCGAGGCGGCGCTCTTCCTGCACCACCACGGCAACGAGAGCCAGAAAGCGCTGATCCCCGGCATCCTCGACGGCTCCATCCTCATGGCCACGGCCATGACCGAGCCCGACTACGGTTCGGACACCGCCAGCATCACCACCTCGGCCCGGCGCACGGCCGACGGCTGGGTCATCAACGGCACCAAGGCCTGGGTCACGCTGGGCGGCGTGGCCGACCGCATCATGGTCTTCGCGCGCACCGGCAAGGACGCGGGCCACAAGGGCATCAGCTGCTTCATGGTCGACGCGCGCCAGAAGGGCGTGAGCCGCGGCAAGAACGAGGAGCTGCTGGGCATGCACGGCCTGGAGGACTGCCAGATCATCCTCGAGGACGTGCGGGTGCCCGAGGACGCCATGATCGGCGCCGAGAACACGGCCTTCAAGACGGCCATGGGCAACTTCAACTTCAGCCGGCTGCTGATGTCGTCCATGGCCCTGGGCATGGCGCAGGCGGCGATGGAAGACGCCGTGGCCTACGCCACCACGCGCAAGCAGTTCGGCGGCCCGATCATGGGCTTCCAGGCCATCCAGTTCATGGTGGCCGACATGTCCACCGACATCGCCGCCGCGCGCCTGCTGATCCACCACGCGGCGCGCCTGTACGACGCCGGCCAGCCCTACGCCAAGGAAGCCGCGCACGCCAAGCTCTTCACCACCGACATGGCGATGAAGCACGTGTCGAACGCGCTGCAGATCCACGGCGGCAACGGCTACTCGCGCGATTACCGCATCGAGCGTCTGTTCCGCGACGTGCGCCTGGCGCAGATCTACGAAGGCACCAACCAGATCCAGCGCGTGATCATCGCGCGCCAGGTCGAGAAAGAACTGGCCTGAGGGAGCGCGCCATGATCAGTTGCATCACGGCCGACGAGGCCGCAGCCCTCATCCGCGACGGTGATTTCGTCATCACCGGCGGCAACGGCGGCTCCGGCGTGCCCGAAGCGCTCTTCGAGGCCGTCGAGCGCCGCTTCCTCGCCGGCCATGGGCCGCAGGCCATCACGCTCTTCCACATCACCGGCGTGGGCGCGCTGACCGAGAAGGGACTGTGCCGCTTCGCTCATCCGGGCCTGGTCAAGCGAGTGATCGGCGGCAACTTCGGCATGCAGCTTCCGTTCATCCAGATGATCGTGAACAACGAGGTCGAGGCGTACAACTTTCCCCAGGGCGTGATGACGCACCTGTGCCGCGCGATGGCCGGCCGCCAGCCGGGCATCCTCACGCACGTGGGCCTGGGCACCTACATGGACCCGGAGCAGGACGGCGGCCGCATGAACGCGCGCACCACCGAGCCGCTGGTCGAGCGCGTGCACGTGGCCGGTGCCGACTACCTCTTCTACCGCGCGCCGGGCGTGCCCACGGTCGCGCTCATCCGCGGCACCTCGGTCGACGAGGACGGCTATGTCAGCATGGAGCACGAGGCCACCGCACGCGAGGACCTGTCGATGGCGCAGGCGGTGCACAACGCCGGCGGCCTGGTGATCTGCCAGGTCAAGCGCCGCGTGCGCCGCGGCACGCTCCATCCGCACATGGTGAAGATCCCCGGCTTCCTGATCGATCACGTGGTGGTCGAGCCCGAACAGCTGCAGACCTACACCACGCGCTACGACCCGGCCCGCTGCGGCGAGACGCGCCTGCCGGCCTCGGGCATCGCGCCCGACCCGCTGGACGCGCGCCGCGTCATCGCGCGCCGCGCCGCCTTCGAACTGCGCCCCGGCGACGTGGTCAACCTGGGCGTCGGCATCTCGGCCATGATCCCCAACGTCGCCGCGGAAGAGGGCATCGACGAACTGATCACGCTCACCGTGGAGTCGGGCGTGGTGGGCGGCGTGCCGGGGCATGCCCGCGAGTTCGGCACGGCCGTAAACCCGCGCGTCATCCTCGACCAGGGCTACCAGTTCGACTTCTACGACGGCGGCGGCCTCAGCTGCGCCTTCCTGTCCTTCGCCGAGGTCGATGCCGAAGGCAACGTCAACGTGACGCGCTTCGGCCGCCGCTACGACGGCGCGGGCGGCTTCATCAACATCACGCAGAACACGCGGCGGCTGGTGTTCAGCGGCTCGCTCACCGGCGGCGACGCCGACGTGCGGGTGGAGGGCGGCCAGCTCGCGATCCATCGCGACGGCAGGTTCCGCAAGTTCGTGCCCACCGTGGGGCAGATCAGCTTCTCGGGCAAGCTCGCACGCGAGCGCGGCCAGCAGGTGAGCTTCGTCACCGACCGTGCCGTCTTTGAGCTCGAGGCCGACGGCATCGTGCTGACCGAGATCGCACCGGGCGTACGGCTGAAGGAGGACGTGCTCGACCACGTCGGCTTCGAGGTGCGCGTGAGCGAGCCGCTCAGGACGATGGATGCGCGCATCTTCCGCGCCGGGCCGATGGGCCTGCACGATGCCTTCGTCGCACAGCCGCCGCGCCACGTCGCCCGCGATGCGGCAACAGCGGAGGCCGCACGATGAACGCGTCGAAGGAACTGTGGTTCGAGGACGTGGTCGTCGGCACCGAAATGCGCAGCGATGCGCACACCGTCAGTGCGGAGGCGATCGCGCAGTTCTGCGACCTCACGCAGGACCACCATCCGTTGCACACCGATGCGGCCTATGCGAAGTCGCGCGGCTTCCCGGGCGTGATTGCACACGGCCTCTTCGGCCTGTCGCTCATGGAAGGCCTGAAGACCGCGATGGGCCTGTACGAGACCAGCTCCATCGCCTCGCTGGGTTGGGACGGCGTGCGCTTCGTGCGGCCCGTTGTCGCCGGCGACGAGGTGCATGTGAGCTTCCGCTTCGTCGACAAGCGCCTGTCGTCCAAGGGCGGGCGCGGCGTGGTGACCGAGGCCCTGCAGCTCGTCAATCAACGTGGCGAATGCGTCATCGAGGCACAGCATGCAGCGCTCGTCGCGTGCCGCAACGACGCAGCGCATTGAATCGAATTCTTTTTCTTCCTTTTCGCTCCTGCGTGCCCGCTTCTTGCTAACTGCCTCCTGTTCTTCAACAACCCCGCTCCATCGCTCCATCATGAAACACACCCACCTCATCGCCGGCCTCGTGCTCGGTGTCGCCGCCACCCTTCCGGCCTTCGCGCAGAGCTGCACGCCCAAGGTCGCGGCCGATCAGCTGGTCACGCCCGGCAAGCTGCAGATGTCCATCAATCCCACGCTGCCGCCGCAGCAGTTCGTCGACGAGAAGGGCGAGTTGCAGGGCCTGAACGTCGAACTCGGCAAGGCCGTGGCCAAGAAGCTGTGCCTGGAGCCCGTCTTCATCCGCATGGACATGCCGCCCATGATTCCCGCCATGCAGGCCGGCCGCTTCGACCTCATCAACACCGGCATGTTCTGGACCGAGGAGCGTTCCAAGCTCATGTTCATGATCCCCTACGGCCAGCAGGCCATGAGCATCTACACCGTGCCGACCAGCAAGCTGAAGATCACGAAGTTCGAAGACCTCGCGGGCCACGTGGTGGGCATCGAGACCGGCACCTACCAGGAGCGCAAGGCGCGCGAGTACAACGCGGCCATGGTCGCCAAGGGCGAGAAGACTATCGACTTCCGCACCTTCGCCACGGCATCGGAAACGACGGCCGCACTGCGCGCCGGCCAGCTCGAGGCGGGCATCAACATCGACGAGACCGCCAAGGCCTTCGAGGAGCGCGGCATCGCGAAGATCTGGCTGAGCGGCATCAACGGCACCGACATCACGCTGGCCTTCCGCACCAAAGGCGCGGCCGACGCGGCCGCCAAGGCACTGGACGAGCTGAAGGCCGAGGGTGTGTACGACCAGCTCTTCGACAAGTTCAAGATGACGCGCCTGAAGGACGTCAAGAACTTCGCCATCCGCGGCCCCGGCCCGGCACCCAAGTAATCGTTCCGGGGACCGGCCGTGTTCAACGTCGACGCATTCCTGTCGTACCTGGTCAACCCGTACCTGCTGGGCGGCGTCGGCATCACGATCGGCCTGACGGTCGCCACCATCGCCATCGGCCTGGTGCTGGCGCTGCCGCTGGCGCTGGGCAGCATGTCGAGCAACCGGCTGTTCAATGCGCCGGCACGCTTCTACGTGTGGGTGTTCCGCGGCACGCCGCTGCTGGTGCAGCTGGTCATCATCTACACCGGCCTGCCGCAGCTGGGCATCCGGCTGGACGTGCTCACCTCGGCGGTGCTGGCGCTCAGCCTCAACGAGGCGGCCTACCTGTCGGAGACCATCCGTGCCGGCTTCTCGGCGGTGGCCAAGGGCCAGGTCGAGGCGGCCAAGGCGCTGAGCCTGTCGCGCGTGGCCACGCTGCGGCTGGTCACGCTGCCGCAGGTGATCCGCATCATCATCCCGCCGCTGGGCAACTCGGTGAACGGGCTGCTCAAGGCGACCTCGCTCGCCTCCGTGATCTCGATGGAAGAGCTGATGCGCCGCAGCCAGGTGCTGATGCAGATGAAGTTCGAGGTGCTGGAGCTGTACTGCGTGGCGGCCTGCTACTACCTCGTGCTCACGACGCTGTGGAACCTGGTGCAGGTGCGCCTGGAACGCCACTACGGCAAGGGCTATGCGCCCCGAAGCAGCAAGAAGGCTCCGATCCCCCGCGTCGCGATGGCGCGCTGATACCGATACGCAGACCCCATGGCCGATTTCGACCTCGTCATCCGCAACGCGCAGGCCGTCACGGCCAGCGACATCTTCCACTGCGACATCGGCGTACGCGACGGTCGCGTGGTCCAGCTCGGGCTGGGCCTGGGCGCCGGCACGCGCGAGATCGATGCGGCCGGCCGCGCCGTGACGCCCGGCGGCGTCGACACGCACTGCCACCTCGACCAGCCGCAGGCGCCGCCCGTGGTGTCGGCCGACGACTTCCTCACCGGCTCGCGCTCGGCGGCCTGCGGCGGCACGACCACGGTGATCCCCTTCGCGGCCCAGCACAAGGGCCAGTCGCTTCGCGATGCGGTGGACGACTACCACCGCCGCGCAAGCGGCAAGTCGTGCATCGACTACGCCTTCCACCTCATCGTCAGCGACCCCACGCCGACGGTGCTCAAGGAAGAGCTGCCGGCGCTGATCGCCGAGGGCTACACGTCGTTCAAGATCTACATGACCTACGACGACATGAAGCTGGACGACCGGCAGATCCTCGAGGTGCTGGACGTGGCCCGCTCGCACGGCGCCATGGCCATGATCCATGCCGAGAACTCCGATTGCATCGCCTGGCTGACCGGCCGCCTGCAGGCTGCCGGCAAGACCGCGCCGCGCTACCACGCGCACGCCCGGCCGCTGCTGGTGGAGCGCGAGGCCACGCACCGGGCGATCGCGCTGTCGGAGCTGGTGGACGTGCCCATCCTCATCGTCCACGTGTCGGGCCGCGAGGCGGTCGAGCAGATCCGCTGGGGCCGGGCGCACGGCCTGCAGGTCTTCGCCGAGACCTGCCCGCAGTATTTGTTCCTGACGGCCGAGGACCTGGGCATCGACGACAGCTACGAAGGTGCCAAGTGCGTCTGCAGCCCGCCGCCACGCGACAAGGCCAACCAGCAGGTGATCTGGGACGGCCTGGCCGACGGGCTGTTCACCGTGATCTCGTCCGACCATGCGCCCTACAACTTCGAGGGCGAGGGCGGCAAGCATCCCGCCGGCGAGGAAGTGCCCTTCAACCACATCCCCAACGGCATTCCCGGCATCGAGACCCGCATGGCTCTGCTGTGGTCCGAGGGCGTGCTGGGCGGCCGCATCACGCCGCAGAAGTTCGTGGAGCTGACGGCGACCAACCCCGCCAAGGCCTACGGGCTGCACCCGCGCAAGGGCACCATCGCCGTGGGCGGCGACGCCGACCTGGTGATCTGGGACGAGCGCGAGTTCGTGCTGGACAACGGCATGCTCCACCATGCCGTCGACTACACGCCCTACGAGGGCATGCGCCTGGCCGCCTGGCCTGGCACGACCATCGCGCGCGGCGTGGTGGTGTGGGACGGCACGCGCTACCTCGGCCAGGCCGGCCAGGGCCAGTTCCTGCCTTGCGGGCTGCCGACGCTGCTGCCGGCGCGGCGCGAGATGGCCGGCGGCCGCTGAAAGGGCAGGGCGCCGCACCCGCGCGCGGCGCGCGGGTGCAGAAGACCGGGCGGCGCGGGGGCGCGGGGAGGTGTGTGGCGCGAGAATTGCTCGACGCTCATGCGGGCTTACCCGTATGCTCCATACCGGCCCGCACATAAGCCCTATGAACCGGGGCGTATGCCTGGCGCCGATGCAGGGGCGAACATCCCGGGGAGGGCCCGAATGCCACGCCGGCCCGCCGCCTGCCCACGAATGCCCACATGAACGACACGCCCAACGCCCGCCCCGCGCAGCCCATCCGCTTCTTCCACCGCGGCCAGGTGGTCGAGGTCCGGGACGTCCACCCCACCCGATCGGTGCTCGACTGGCTGCGCGAGGACGCGCACTGCACCGGCACCAAGGAGGGCTGCAACGAGGGTGACTGCGGCGCCTGCACCGTCGTCATCGGCGAGCTGGCGGCCGAGGGCGCGGCCGGCGCCGTGGGCGGCCTGCAGCTGCAGACCGTCAACGCCTGCATCCAGTTCCTGCCGACCTTGCACGGCAAGGCCCTCTTCACCGTCGAGGACCTGAAGGCCCAGTGCGGCCACGTCCACGACGGCGAGCGCCACACCAAGCACCCGGTGCACCAGCTGCACCCGGTGCAGCAGGCGATGGTGGACTGCCACGGTTCGCAATGCGGCTTCTGCACGCCCGGATTCGTGATGTCGCTGTGGGCGACGTACGAGCACCACAGCGAGGCAGGCACCGAGCCCACGCGCCAGCAGCTGGCCGACGAGCTGTCGGGCAACCTGTGCCGCTGCACCGGCTACCGGCCGATCCTCGACGCCGGGCAGAAGATGTTCGACCTGCCCGCGGTCCGGCTTGACACCGCGCCCATCGTGGCGGCGCTGCAGGGCCTGAAGCGCGAGAGCACCTTCGACTACGCCGCGCCGCTGGGCCAGCGCACCGACCGCTTCATGGCGCCGGTCACCCTCGAAGCGTTCGCGGCGCTGCGCGAAGCCCACCCCCAGGCACGCATCCTCGCCGGCTCGACCGACGTCGGCCTGTGGGTCAACAAGCAGTTCCGCGACCTGGGCGACATCCTTTATGTGGGCGACGTGGCCGAGCTCAAGCGCATCGGCGAGGAAGGCGACGTGCTGTACATCGGTGCCGGCGCTTCGCTGGAAGATGCCTGGCGCGCCATCGTGCGGCGGGCGCCGACGCTGCAGGACGTATGGCTGCGCTTCGCCTCGCCGCCCATCCGCAACGCCGGCACCATGGGCGGCAACGTGGCCAACGGCTCGCCGATCGGCGATTCGCCACCGATCCTGATGGCGCTGGATGCGCAGATCGTGCTGCGCAAGGGCGATGCCGTGCGTCGCATGCCGCTGCCCGAGTTCTATGTCGACTACATGAAGAACCGGCTCGAGCCGGGCGAGTTCGTGCAGGGCCTGGCGATTCCGCTGGCGGCCTTCGAGCGCCAGCTGCGCGGCTACAAGATCAGCAAGCGCTTCGACTGCGACATCTCGGCCCTGTGCGCCGGCTTCGCGGTCGAGCTCGATGGCGAGACGGTGCGCAGCGTGCGCCTGGCCTACGGCGGCATGGCCGCGACGGTGAAACGCGCCGCGCAGGCCGAGGCGGCACTCACCGGCCGGCCCTGGACCCAGGCCAGCGTCGATGCCGCGAAGGCCGCGCTGGCGCAGGACTTCAAGCCGCTGACCGACATGCGCGCCAGCGCCGACTACCGCCTGCAGGTCGCGCAGAACCTGCTCCAGCGCCTGTGGCTGGAAACGCGCACCCAGGATGCCCTGGCGGCCGACGCCACCAGCGTGTGGAGCGTCATGCCCCACGACGTTGCCGCCTGAACGACGGGAGCCCACGATGAACAAGCCGATCGACCCCGCCTTGCTGCAATCCGCGGAGGCCTTTGCCGACTACCTGGCCAACACGGCAGCGCGCATCGACACCGATGCCGAGGCCCGGGCGCTCGCCAACGGCGCGCGCGTGGGCATCAGCCGCCCGCACGAATCCGCCCACCTGCACGTGGCTGGCGAAGCGACCTACACCGACGACCTGCCGGAACTGGCCGGCACCCTGCATTGCGCACTGGGCCTGTCGCCGGTGGCCGCGGGCCGGCTCACCGGGCTGAAGCTCGACGCCATCCGCGCCATGCCGGGCGTGGTGGACGTCATCACCGCGGCCGACGTGCCGGGCGCCAACGACTGCGGCTCGATCGTCCATGACGACCCCTTGCTCTGCGACGGCGAGATCCGCTACCTGGGCCAGCCGATCTTCGCAGTGATCGCCCGCACCCGGACCGAGGCCCGCCGCGCCGCGGCACGCGCCAAGGAGGCGGCGCAGGTCGAGGCCGCCGAGCCGGTGATCACGCCCCAGCAGGCGCATGCGCGCGGCCAGTACGTGGTGCCGCCGATGCACCTGAAGCGCAGCGCGCAGGGCATCGAGGTGCGTGCGGCCATCGACGCCGCGCCGCACCGGCTCAAGGGCGAGCTCGACGTCGGCGGGCAGGAGCAGTTCTACCTGGAGGGGCAGATCAGCTACGCCATCCCCAAGGAGGGCGGCACGATGCATGTGCATTGCTCCACCCAGCATCCGAGCGAAATGCAGCACCTGATCGCCCATGCGCTGCACCTGCATTCGAACGAGGTGCATGTGGAGTGCCGGCGCATGGGCGGCGGCTTCGGCGGCAAGGAGTCGCAATCCGGCCTGTTCGCCTGCATCGCGGCGGTGGCCGCCAACAAGCTGCGCCGGCCGGTGAAGCTGCGGCCGGACCGCGACGACGACTTCATGATCACCGGGCGCCGCCACTGCTTCTGGTACGAGTACGAGGTCGGCTACGACGACGAAGGCCGCATCCTCGGCGCGGAAGTCACGATGGTCTCGCGCGCCGGCCACTCGGCCGACCTGTCGGGCCCGGTCATGACGCGCGCCCTGTGCCACTTCGACAATGCCTACTGGCTGCCCGAGGTGGCTATGCACGGCTTCTCGGGCCGCACCAACACGCAGAGCAACACGGCGTTCCGCGGCTTCGGCGGGCCGCAGGGCGCGATCGCGGTCGAATACATCATGGACTCGGTGGCGCGCGCCGTCGGCCGCGATGCGCTGGCCGTGCGCCAGGCCAACTTCTACGGCACGACCGAGCGCAACGTCACGCCCTACGGGCAGACGGTCAGCGACAACGTGATCCACGCACTGGTCGGCCAACTGGCCGAGAGCGGCGCCTATGCCCAGCGGCGCGAGGCGGTCAACGCCTTCAACGCCAGCAGCCCGGTGCTCAAGCGCGGCCTGGCGCTCACGCCGCTGAAGTTCGGCATCAGCTTCAATGTGCCGCACTTCAACCAGGCCGGTGCGCTGGTGCATGTCTACACCGACGGCTCCATCCTCGTGAACCACGGCGGGACCGAGATGGGCCAGGGCCTGAACACCAAGGTGGCCCAGGTCGTCGCGCATGAGCTCGGGGTGGAGTTCGAGCGGGTGCGCTCGAGCGCCACCGACACCACCAAGGTCGCCAACACCTCGGCCACCGCGGCGTCGACGGGCGCCGACCTGAACGGCAAGGCGGCCCAGGACGCGGCGCGCCAGATCCGCGAGCGCCTGGCGGCCTGCGCGGCCAGGCGCCATGGCGGCAAGCCGGAAGACGTGCGCTTCGCCAATGGCAAGGTGCATGTGGCGGGCCGCGAGCTGCCCTTCGCGACCGTGGTCGGCGAAGCCTACGTGGACCGCGTGCAGCTGTGGTCCGACGGCTTCTACGCCACGCCCGGGGTGCACTGGGACTCCAAGACCATGCAGGGCCACCCCTTCTACTACTTCGCCTATGGCGCGGCGCTGAGCGAGGTGGTGGTGGACACGCTCACCGGCGAATGGAAGCTGCTGCGTGCCGACGTGCTGCACGACGCCGGCCGCTCGCTCAACCCCGCGGTGGACATCGGCCAGGTGGAAGGGGCCTTCATCCAGGGCATGGGCTGGCTCACCACCGAAGAGCTGGTATGGCACCCCACGAGCGGCAAGCTCACGACGCACGCACCGAGCACCTACAAGATCCCCACGGCCAACGACTGCCCGCCCGTGTTCAACGTGCGCCTGTTCGACGGCCCGAACGCCGAGGACTCGATCCACCGCAGCAAGGCGGTGGGCGAGCCGCCGCTGCTGCTGCCCTTTTCGGTGCTGTTCGCGATCCGCGACGCCGTGTCGGCCGTGGGCGGGCACCGGGTCGATCCGCCGCTGCGTGCGCCGGCCACCAGCGAGGCCATCCTGTCGGCGATCACCGCCGTCCAGCGCGCCGGCTGACCATGTCCCGCCGTGCCTGTGGCGCGGGCCTTGCGGCCGCGCGCGCGCTATAACCACGCCCGCTTTCCTTCGATG
The DNA here is from genome assembly GCA_030418545.1 of Xenophilus aerolatus. Taxonomy (GTDB): domain Bacteria; phylum Pseudomonadota; class Gammaproteobacteria; order Burkholderiales; family Burkholderiaceae_C; genus Xenophilus. The sequence goes on from QAIB01000001.1 coordinate 111,276, forward strand.
AATGGGATGTGGCCATGAGAGACCAGGCGCTGTTCGACAAGATCGATCTTCATCTCATCCGCGTGCTGCACACCGTGCTGACCGACCGCAGCGTCTCGCGCGCCGCCATCCGCCTGGGCATGTACCAGCCGGCCGTGTCGGCGGCACTCAAGCGGCTGCGCGAGCTGGCGGGCGACCCGCTGCTGGTGCGCTCGGGCTCGGGCATGGTGCCCACCGACGCCGGGCTGCGCATGATCGAGCCGGCGGCCAGCATCCTGCGCGCGGCCGAGATGCTGTTCTCCGATGCGCGGGGCTTCGACCCGCAGACGGCGGGCACGACCTTTCGCATCGCGGCCAACGATTCGCTCGACCCGCTCTTCCTGCCGATGGTGGTCACCCAGGTCAAGCGCCTGGCGCCCATGGCGCGCATCGAGATCCACCCCCTCTCGTCCGACGGCGACTACCACGCGCATCTCGCGCAGGGCGAGCTCGACCTGGTCATCGGCAACTGGCTCAAGCCGCCCGAGGACCTGCACATGTCGCGCCTGTTCGGCGACGAGGTGGTTTCGATGGTGAGTGCGGAACATCCCGCGGTGCGCCGCGGCTGGACGCTCGACACCTGGCTGGAAGCGGAGCACCTCGCCCCAACGCCCACGCACCCCGGCGCGCGCGGGATCATCGACCAGATGCTCGATGCGATCGGGCGCCAGCGCAACATCACGGCCCGCTGCGCGCACTTCGGCCTGATGCCGGACATGGTCGCATCGAGCCTGCTGGTGCTCACCACCGGGCGGCAGTTCTGCGAGCGTTTCGCCGAGCGGCTGCCGCTGCACATCCTCGATTGCCCCGCCACCCTGCCGCGGCTGCTCTATTACCAGCTGTGGCACGAGCGCACCCATTCGTCGAGTGCGGCGCAGTGGCTGCGCGAGCAGGTCAAGGGCGTGGCGGCGTCGCTGCGCCCACCGCCGCCGCCATCCTGAGCGCCCGCGCTTCCCGAACACACAACAAAAGGAGACAACCCATGAACTGGACCGAGCGCATCTTCAAGCTGCGCGAACACGGCACGAACGTGCGCACCGAGGTGGTGGCGGGCATCACCACCTTCCTCACGATGGCCTACATCATCTTCGTCAACCCCTCGATCCTGGGCGACGCGGGGATGCCGAAGGAGTCGGTCTTCGTCGCCACCTGCCTGATCGCGGCGCTGGGCACGGCCATCATGGCGCTGTACGCCAACTACCCGATCGCGCTGGCGCCGGGCATGGGGCTCAACGCCTACTTCGCCTACGTGGTGGTGCTGCACATGGGCTTCACCTGGCAGGCGGCGCTGGGCGCGGTGTTCGTGTCGGGCTGCCTGTTCCTGCTGGTCACGGTGTTCCGCCTGCGCGAACTCATCATCCGCGGCATCCCGCTGTCGCTGCGCTATGCCATCACGGTGGGCATCGGGCTCTTCCTGGCGCTGATCGCGCTCAAGAGCGCCGGCATCGTGGCGCCCTCGAAGGCGACCTACGTGACGCTGGGCGACCTGCACACGCCGCAGGCGGTGCTGGCGGTGCTGGGCTTCTTCCTCATCGTGGTGCTCGACCGGCTCAAGGTGCCCGGCGCGATCCTCATCGGCATCGTGAGCGTGACGCTGGCGAGCTTCTTCTTCGCGGGCAACGAGTACCGCGGCATCTTCTCGGCGCCGCCCTCGATCGCGCCGACCTTCCTGCAGCTGGACATCAAGGCCGCGCTCGCCGGCGGCATCCTGAACGTGATCCTGGTGTTCTTCCTGGTCGAGCTCTTCGACGCCACCGGCACGCTGATGGGCGTCGCCAAGCGGGCGGGGCTGCTGGTGCCGGGCAAGATGGACCGGCTCAACAAGTCGCTGCTGGCCGATTCGGCCGCCATCTTCGCCGGCTCGCTGCTGGGCACCTCGAGCACCACGGCCTACGTGGAGAGCGCGGCCGGCGTGCAGGCGGGCGGCCGCACGGGGCTCACGGCGCTCACGGTGTCGGTGCTGTTCCTGGCCTGCCTGTTCATCGCGCCCCTGGCCGGCGTGGTGCCGGCCTATGCGACGGCGCCCGCGCTGTTCTTCGTGGCATGTTTGATGCTGAGGGAACTGACCGAACTGAACTGGGACGAGACCACCGAGGTCGTGCCGGCCGCCGTGACGGCGCTGGCCATGCCCTTCACCTATTCCATCGCCAACGGGCTGGCCTTCGGCTTCATCACCTACGCGGTGCTCAAGCTATTCACGGGCCGGGGCCGCGAAGTGCACTGGATGGTGTGGGTAATCGGCGGGATCTTCCTGTTCAAGTTCATCTGGATCGAAGGCCATTGAGCCGGCGCCAGCCGGCTCTGGAGCGGTGACAATGCGGAGACTTTGCATGCTATTGAATTCATAGCTGCTGGCGCCCGCCCCGCGGGCGTTTCGAGGGTTTTTCACACACAAACAGAGCGACGACCGAAGGCCACCCATGTCCACCCCCAGACTCCAGCTTGCGGGCATCACCAAGCGCTACCCCTCCGTGGTGGCCAACAGCGGCGTGTCGCTGACGGTGCAGCCGGGCGAGACCCACGCCGTGCTCGGCGAGAACGGCGCCGGCAAGTCCACGCTGATGAAGATCATCTACGGCTCCGTCAAGCCCGACGAGGGCACGGTGAACTTCAACGGCCAGCCGGTCCACATCCGCAACCCCCAGGAGGCGCGGGCGCTGGGCATCAGCATGGTGTTCCAGCACTTCAGCCTGTTCGACACGCTCACGGTGGCCGAGAACGTGTGGCTGGGGCTGGACAAGAGCCTGGCGCTCGCCGAGGTCACGCGCCGCATCGTCGCCAAGGCCGGCGAGTACGGGCTGGAGATCGACCCCCAGCGGCCCGTCCATACGCTGTCGGTGGGCGAGATGCAGCGCGTCGAGATCATCCGCGCCCTGCTGACGGACCCCAAGCTGCTGATCCTCGACGAGCCGACCTCGGTGCTGACACCGCAGGCCGTGCTCAAGCTCTTCGTGGTGCTCAAGCAGCTCGCGTCGGAGGGCTGCTCGATCCTCTACATCAGCCACAAGCTGCACGAGATCCGCGAGCTGTGCACCGCCTGCACGGTGCTGCGCGGCGGCAAGGTCACAGGCGTGTGCAACCCGCAGCAGGAGACCAACGAGTCGCTGTCGCGCCTGATGATCGGTGCCGAGCCGCCGCCGCTGCAGCACCGGCCGTCGAACATCGGCACCGTCGCCCTGCGCGTGAACGGCCTCAGCCTGGCGCGCGAGGACCAGTTCGGCGTCGACCTCGAGGCCATCGCGATGCAGGTACGCGGCGGCGAGGTGGTGGGCGTGGCCGGGGTGTCGGGCAACGGGCAGAAGGAACTGCTCTATGCGCTGTCGGGCGAGGACGTGCGGGCCGAGCCCGGCATGGTCGAGGTCTTCGGCCAGCCGGCCGGCCGCCTGCGCCCGCGTGCGCGGCGCCGGCTGGGGCTGCATTTCGTGCCCGAGGAGCGGCTGGGCCGCGGCGCGGTGCCCACGCTCGGCCTCGCGCACAACCTGCTGCTCACGCGCGACGACGCGGTGGGCGCGGGCGGCTGGCTGCGCACCGGCCAGATGGAGCGCCAGGCGCGCGCCATCATCGAGCGCTTCAAGGTCAAGGCCGGCGGACCCAACGCCGCGGCCAAGTCGCTGTCGGGCGGCAACCTGCAGAAGTTCATCGTCGGCCGCGAGATCGACGCCAAGCCGAAGCTCTTCATCGTCTCGCAGCCGACCTGGGGCGTGGACGTCGGCGCCGCGGCCCTCATCCGCGCCGAGATCCTGGCGCTGCGCGACGCCGGCTGCGCGGTGCTGGTGGTCAGCGAGGAACTCGACGAGCTCTTCGAGATCAGCGACCGGCTGCACGTGATCGCCAAGGGGCGGCTGTCGCCCTCGATCGACCGCGCGGCGGCCACCGTGCCGCAGATCGGCGAATGGATGAGCGGGCTGTGGGACGGCGCGGCCGCCGCGCGCCCGGTGCACAACGAGGAGGAGGGCAGCCATGCTCAAGCTTGAACTGCGGCCGCAGCTGTCGCGCTTCTGGAGCTACGGCTCACCGATCCTGGCGCTGGCGATCACGGTGGTGATCGGCATCGCGCTCTTCGCCGCCCTGGGCAAGGACCCGGTGCGCGGGCTGCAGGTCTTCTTCTGGGAGCCGATCAAGAGCCCCTACGCCATCGGCGAGCTGCTGGTGAAGGCGACGCCGCTGCTCATCATCGCCCTCGGGCTGGCCGTGTGCTTCCGCTCCAACGTCTGGAACATCGGCGCCGAAGGGCAGTTCGTGCTGGGGGCGATCGCCGCCGGCGGGGTGGCCCTGCTGGCCGACAAGGGCACCGGGCCGTGGATCATCCCGGCCATCCTCGTGGCCGGCGTCCTGGGCGGCATGCTGTGGGCCGCCATCGTGGCCTGGCTGCGCGACGTGTGCAACGCCAACGAGATCCTCACCAGCCTGATGCTGGTCTACGTGGCCACGCTGCTGCTGCTGTGGCTGGTCGGCGGGCCCTGGAAGGACCCGATGGGCTACAACTTCCCGCAGACCAAGACCTTCGAGGCCGTGACGCAGATGCCGCGGCTCATGAAGGGCTCGCGCGTGTCGATCGGCGTGCCGATCGCGCTGGTGGGCGTGGCGGTGCTGTGGGTGTTCCTGTTCCGCACGCGCCTGGGCTTCGCGCAGCAGGTCGGCGGGCTCGCGCCGGCGGCGGCGCGCTACGCCGGCTTCTCGGCGCGGCGCGCGGTGTGGATCGCGCTGCTGACCTCGGGCGCGGCGGCAGGCCTGGCCGGCGCGCTCGAAGTGGCCGGCCCCATCGGCCAGCTCACGCCCTACGTGCCGGCGGGCTACGGCTTCGCGGCCATCATCGTGGCCTTCGTCGGCCGGCTGCATCCGGTGGGCATGGTCTTCTCGGCCATCCTGATGAGCATGTTCTACATCGGCGGCGAGCTCGCGCAGTCGCGCCTGGGCCTGCCCAAATCGCTCACCGCGGTGTTCCAGGGCCTGCTGCTGTTCACGCTGCTGGCCTGCGACACGCTGGTGGCGTACCGCATCCGCATGAAGGCGAATGCGCGGCCGGTGCCCGCTACCTCGGGCACCTCGTCCTTGCAAGCGTCGACACCGGACATCGCCAGCCAGGCAAAGGGGGCCTGACATGGAAAACTACGCACTCCTCCTGGGCGCCATGCTCAGCGCCGGCACCGTGCTGGCCATCGCGGCGCTGGGCCTGCTCATCAACGAGAAGGCCGGCATCGTCAACCTGGGCGCCGAGGGCATGATGCTGTGCGCCGCCATCGCGGGCTTCGCGGGCTACGTGCACACGCACAACCCGTGGGTCGGTTTCCTGGCGGGCATGGCGGCCGGTGCGGCGCTGGCGGCGGTGTTCGGCGTGCTGGTGATCTGGCTCAACACCAACCAGTACGCCACCGGCCTGGCGCTGTCGCTCTTCGGTGTCGGCTTCTCGGCCTTCGTGGGCATCAACTACGTGCAGGCCAAGGCGCCGGGCGGCATGGGCTTCGCGATCCCCGTGCTGGGCGACATTCCCTTCGTCGGGCCCGCGCTGTTCCGGCACCACCCGCTGGTGTACTTCGCGGTGGTGCTGACCTTCGCGCTGGTGTGGTTCCTCTATCGCACCCGTGCCGGGCTGGTGCTTCGCTCGGTGGGCGAGTCGCCGGAGTCGGCCCATGCGCTGGGCTACCCGGTGCGACGCATCCGCCTGCTGGCCGTGGTCGCCGGCGGCGCGCTGTGCGGCCTGGCGGGCGCGTACCTGTCGGTGGTGTACACGGGCCTGTGGGTCGAGAACATGGTGGCCGGCCGCGGCTGGATCGCGCTGGCACTGACCACCTTCGCCACCTGGCGCCCGGTGCGGGTGCTGCTGGGCGCCTACCTCTTCGGCGGGGTGACGCAGCTGGGCTTCCACCTGCAGAGCGCCGGCGTCGAAGTGCCGAGCCAGTTCCTGGCCATGATGCCGTACCTGGCCACGATCGTGGTGCTGGCCTTGATCTCGCGCAACCCGGCCTTCATCCGCGTGAACATGCCGGCGTCGATCGGCAAGCCCTTCTACCCGGGGTCCTGAGGCCGGCCCGGGCATTCATAATCGCGAGTCCCTTTTTCTTCCAGCCAACTGTCCTGTCGAGGATCTCTTTCATGCAAGCACTGAACAAGCGCTCCCTGCTCAAGCTGGCCGCCCTGTCGGCCGTCGCGTCGGCCGCCCTGATGGGCTGCGGCAAGAAGGAGGAGGCCCCGGCGCCCGCCGCCGCACCGCCCGCACCGGCACCGACCGCTGCCGCGCCGGCCCCGGCACCTGCCGCGCCGCTGAACATCGCCTTTGCCTACGTCGGCCCGGTGGGCGACGGCGGCTGGACCTTCGCGCACGACACCGCCCGCAAGGCGCTGGAGAAGGAGTTCGGCGACAAGATCAAGACCACCTTCGTCGAGAGCGTGCCCGAGTCCGCCGACGCCGAGCGGGTGTTCCGCGACTTCGTGGGCCAGGGCAACAAGCTGGTCTTCGGCACCACCTTCGGCTACATGGAGCCGATGCTCAAGGTGGCCAACGACAACAAGGAAGTGAAGTTCGAGCATGCCACCGGCTACAAGACGGCCGAGAACATGCGCACCTACGACAGCCGCACCTACGAAGGCGCGTACATGGCCGGCATCATCGCCGGCGCCATGACCAAGTCGAACAAGCTGGGCGTGGTCGGCTCGGTGCCGATCCCCGAGGTGCTGCGCAACATCAACTCCTTCACCCTGGGCGCCCAGTCGGTGAACCCCAAGATCACCACCAACGTGGTCTGGGTCAACGAGTGGTTCAGCCCGCCGAAGGAGACCGAGGCCGCCACGGCACTCATCAACGGCGGCGCCGACGTGCTGTTCCAGAACACCGACTCGCCCGCCGTGCTCAAGACCGCGCAGGAAAAGGGCAAGCGCGCCTTCGGCTGGGACTCGGACATGACCGCTTACGGTCCCAAGGCCCACCTGGCCTCGGCCATCATCAACTGGACCCCGTACTACGTGAAGGCCACCAAGGATGCGCTGGAAGGCACCTGGACCACCGGCCAGACCTGGTGGGGCGTGAAGGAAGGCGCGATCGACATCGTGTCCCTGGCCGAAGACGTGCCGGCCGACGTCAAGGCCAAGGTCGAGGAAGTGAAGAAGGGCCTGAAGGACGGCAGCTTCCAAATCTGGAAGGGCCCGATCGTCGGCCAGGACGGCAAGGAACTCATTGCCGCCGGCACCGCGGCCGACGACAAGTTCCTCTCGGGCGTGAACTTCTATGTCAAGGGCGTCGAAGGCAAGGTGCCTGGAAAGAACTGACCACCCCGTTTCTTGCTCACTTCGTGTAGCCGAGTCCCCCTCAAGGGGCACACCCAGCGGCCCGGCACGGCCGGTTCCGCGGGTGCCCTGGCATCGAAGACGGCCGCGCAAGCGGCCTTTTTATTTGGCGGCGCGGCTTATGCTTGTGCGCACCCGTCGCCGACCCGAGTCCTGTCATGAACCTCCCTTTCGACCCCGCCGCCATCCCCGCCGACCGCCTGCCGGAGCTGCTGCGCACGATGCCCAAGGCCGAGCTGCACATGCACATCGAGGGTTCGCTCGAGCCCGAGCTGATCTTCGCGCTGGCGCAGCGCAACGGCGTCGCCATTCCCTACGCCAGCGTGGAAAAGCTGCGCAAGGCCTACGCCTTCACCAACCTGCAGAGCTTCCTGGACATCTACTACGCCGGCGCCAGCGTGCTGCTGAAGGCGCAGGACTTCTACGACATGGCCTGGGCCTACCTGGAGCGGGCGGCGGCCGACCATGTGCTGCGCACCGAGATGTTCTTCGACCCGCAGACGCACACCGAGCGCGGCGTGGCCATGGAAACGGTGATCGACGGCCTGTACCGCGCCCGCGTGGACGCGAAGGCGAAGCTGGGCGTCGATGCGCAGCTCATCCTGTGCTTCCTGCGCCACCTGAGCGAGGAGTCTGCCTTCGCCACGCTGGAGCAGGCGTTGCCGTACCGGGACAAGTTCATCGGCGTCGGCCTCGATTCGAGCGAGGTGGGCCACCCGCCCGAGAAGTTCGCCCGCGTGTTCGCGCGCTGTCGCGAGCTGGGCCTGCACCTCGTCGCGCATGCGGGCGAGGAGGGGCCGCCGGCCTACGTGTGGTCGGCGCTCGACGTGCTCAAGGTGGAGCGCATCGACCACGGCGTGCAGAGCGCCAAGGATCCGGCCCTCATGAAGCGCCTGGCGGCCGACCGCATTCCGCTCACCGTGTGCCCGCTGTCGAATCAGAAGCTGTGCGTGTTTCCCGATCTGGCACAGCACAACCTGGGTGCGCTGCTCGATGCAGGCTTGGTCGCCACGGTCAATTCGGACGATCCGGCGTACTTCGGCGGCTACATGAACGACAACTTCGTGCAGACCTTCGCGGCCACCGGTCTTGGCGCGCAACAGGCGTGGCAGCTCGCCCGCAACAGCTTCGAGGGCAGCTTCGCCGATGCGTCAGCCAAGCGCGGCTGGCTGGAGAAGGTGGACGCGCATTTCGCGTCCTTCGCCTGATCCATGGCCGAGCATCCGGCCGCCGTTCTGCGCACGCTGCCCAACGGCGTGCGCCTGCTCGCCGTGCCCATGCCGCAGGTGCAGAGCGTCAGCGTGGGCGTCTTCCTGCGGGTCGGCTCGCGCGACGAGACGCCGGCCGACAACGGCATCAGCCACGTGCTCGAGCACATGGCCTTCAAGGGAACGGCCACGCGTTCGGTCCAGGCGATCAACCTCGACGCCGAGCGCCTCGGCGCCGACGTGAACGCCTTCACCGGCAAGGACGCCACGGCCTACTTCATGACCGGCCTGGGCCGCCATGCCGACGCGCTGCTGCGCATGACGGCCGACATCGTGCTCAACAGCAGCTTTCCCGCGCACGAGCTGCAGCGTGAACTGGAGGTGATCCGCCAGGAGGCGATCGAGTACGACGAGGACCCGCAGGACAGTGCCGACGACCTGCTCGACCGCGCCATCTGGGGCGACGCCTCCATGGGCATGCCGGTGATCGGCACCCTGGCCAACATCGAAGGCTTCACGCGCGGCGACCTGGTGCGCCACGTGCAGTCGCACTACGTGGCCGACAAGACGGTCGTCGCCGCGGCCGGCCATTTCGACGTCGAGGCCTGGATGACGCTGGCCGGCGAGCTGTTCGGTGCCATGCGGTCGGCACCCGATCCGTCGATGGCCCGCCCGCCGGCAGCGGCCGCGTACCTCGGCCAGGCCCTCGCGCGTCGCTTCACCCAGGTGTCGCAGGTCTTCGTGAACATCGCCTATCCCGTTGCGCCGGTGCAGCCCGACGCCATGCCGGCGCAGCGCTGGCGCCTGGCGGCGGCGGTGGCCGCCAACCTGTTCGGCAGTGGCATGTCCTCGCCCCTGTCCGACACCATTCGGGAAAAGCTCGGCCTGGCCTACACGGTGGACGCCACGCTCGACAAGGGCGACGTCTGGGCCAACTTCATCGTCAGCGCGGTGACCACCCCCGACAAGCTCGACGCGCTGGTCGCCGCCACGGGCGAGCTGCTGCGTGCCCAGGCGACGGCGATCGACCCCGTGCACCTGGAGCGCGCGAAGAACCAGCTGACCGTGTCGCGGGTGCGCGCCGCCGAACGGACCTACGCCACGATGGAGCAGGCCGTGGAGGAGCTGCTGGCGACCGGCACCGTGCTGCCCGTGGCCGACACGCTGGCCATGATCGAGGACATCGGTGCCGACGAAGTGCGCGCCGTCTTCGCACGCATGCTGGCCCAGCCGCCTGCGCTGGCGATCACGGGCAAGGGCGCCAGCGCGCGCAGCGCGCGCCAGCTGGCCGCGCGCCTGGCAGCCTGAGTCCTGGGCGGGCGGAGCGGCGTCACGACGCGGCGAGGCCCAGCCTGCGGCGTCGCTGCACCCACGCATTGCCCAGCGCACCGAGGGCCATCAGCACGCAGGTGCCGAGAAACACCGCCCGCATGCCGATGTGCCCGCCGACGTACCCGCCCAGGAGCGGCCCGGCGACCTGGCCCACGTACTGTGCCGACACCGACCAGCCCAGCATCTGCCCTGCGGCGTTCTCGGGCACACGGTGGCGGATCACGGCCGCGATGCACGGCAGCAGCCCGCCCAGCGACAGGCCCATCAGGAAGCGCAGCGCCACCAGCTGCCAGCCGGCCGTGACGAAGGCCTGCGGCACCAGCAGCAGCGCGGACACCGCTAGGCACGCGACGATCACGTTCCAGTGCCCGATGCGGTCGGCCAGCTTGCCCAGGCGGGCGGCCGAAAGGATGCTGCCCAGCGCGGCGGCCGACATCACCACGCCGGCGACGAGCGTGACCTGGGCCGCGTCGCGCACCAGCGTCGCGACATAGACCGTGATGATCGGCTCGATCGACATGTTGGCCAGCATCAGCAGCATGCCGGTGACGAACATGGCCGTGACCGGCCCCTTGTCCGGGATCGCAGCCCAGCCGGCACCGACGGGCTTGCCGCTGGCGTCGCGCGGGCGCGGCGCCTCGCGGATCAGCAACGCGGTGGCCAGGAAGGCGACGAAGATCACCGCGCCCGCGGCGAAGAAGGTGGCGCGGATGCCGATCAGCGGCGGCAATGCCCCACCCACCAGGGGCCCCACGAGGTTGCCCGCCATGATGGCCGAGGACATCGTGCCCAATGCCCAGCCCGAACGGGCCTTGGGCGTCTGCGTGGCGACCAGCAGCATCGAGCCCGACGCATAGCCGCCCAGCAGGCCGGCCAGCAGCCGCAGGCCGACGAGCTGCCAGACGTCCTGCGCGATGCCGATGAGCGCCATCGCCACCGCCATGCCGAGGCTGGCGCGGATGAGCATCAGCTTGCGGCCATACAGGTCGGCCAGCCGGCCCCACACCGGCGCCACCAGCGCGGCCGTGAGGAAGGTGGCGCCATAGGCGGCGCCCGACCACTGCACGATGGCTGCGTGGTCCTTGACGCCCAGCTGCTCCACGTACAGCGGCAGGAAGGGCAGCAGCAGGGTCATCGCCACGATGGTCGTGAACGAGCCGAACATGCACACCGCGAGGTTGCGGCGCCAGGGGCCCTCGTCGGGCGCGGGCGGCGCCCGGGTGCCGGGAACATCGTTGGGTGTAGGCAGCACGGGCATGCGGCCCATTCTGCGGTGCCGCCGGTGGCGCGTCCCGTGCCCATTGGCGGGCACCTGCTTCGTGGATGCCGATGCGGGTCGGTGTCAGGCGCGGCTCGGCGACCCGGCCTGGGCCGTCGGTGCGGGCCTGGGTGCCAGCAGCGGGCGGGCGACCAGGGCGCACAGGGCGGCCATCGCCCACACCAGTGGCCAGGCGCCGGCGGCCATCAGGTGGGGGATGGAGAACGGGGTGACGAAGCAGACCAGGAACACGGAGGTGTTGGCCATGCCGAGGGCGGTGCCGGCGCGGGTGGGGCCGGCCAGCACGGCCAGCTCGGTGTAGGCCACCCCATGCCAGGCCGACACGCAGATGCCGCTGGCCACGAGCAGCGCCACCATCGCGGCCTGCCAGGGCAGGGCGTGTGCGGCCTGCCCAGACGCCACGCTGCCGAGCAGCGCCAGCGCGGCGAACAGTCCCACGGCCAGGGCGCTGCAGGCACGGAGATAGGCCGGGCGGTTGCGGTGCCGGTCGGTCCAGCCGCCACTCCACACCCGTGCCGCCATGGCACCGGCCTGCACCCCGACCATCGCGGCCGTGATGACCGCCAGGCCGAGGCCGCCGGCATCGTGCAGGAACACGGTGCCGAAGGACAGGACGGCGAACTGGGGCGCGCACAGGATGCCGATGCCGCCCACGATGCGCCACACCCGTGCGTCGCGCAGCGGGCCGGCGGCCGAGGCCGGCCGCGCCGGCGCATGGGCCGGGGCGTTGCCGGCCAGGGCGCTGGAGGAAGGCTCGTGCACCCAGGCCCAGCAGAGGGCCGCGCCCACGGCGCACAGCAGCGCCAGCACCGCGTACAGCGCCGCAAAGCCGAAGTGCAGTGCAATCCACGGGAGCAGCAGGGCCCCCAGCGCGCCGCCCAGCGGCACCGCGGTCTGGCGGATGCTCATGGCCAGCCCCCGCTCGCCGTCGCCGAACCACAGCATCACCGCCCGTCCGCTCGCGCCGTTGACGCTGCCGCCGAGCAGGCCCACGCCCAGCAGGCCGGCGCCCAGGACGCCCAGGCCGGGGATGTGTTCACCGCGCGGCGCGGCCCACAGCGCCATTGCGCCCAACGCGAGTGCGGTGCTCCCCAGGCCGATGAGCAGCACCGGGCGATCGCCCCAGCGATCGGTCAACAGGCCCCAGGGCAGTTCGCTGAGTGCAATGCCCAGGCCCATCAGGCCGAGCGCCAGTCCCAGGGACGCGTTGTCGAGCCGGTAGCCCGTGCGCAGCAGCACCGCGGTCATGGGAATGCCGCTGAAGGCGACGGAGAAGGCGGCGTTGGCCGCCACGCCCGCGGCCAGCACCTTCCAGCGGTGACGTGCCGGGCGTGGCGAGATGGAGGAGGAAGAACTCATGGTGCGACGCAGTGTGCGTCGCTCGAACAATTCTGAAAATCAGAAAATAATCACACAACCATCCCAAAAATCAGGACGATGCCCATGGCACAGACAATGTTCGACCTGGATGTGCTGCGCAGCTTCGCCACCGGCATCGCGCTCGGCAGCTACGCGCGCGCCGCCGACCGGCTGGGGCGCTCCACCTCCGCCGTGAGTGCGCAGCTCAAGAAGCTGGAGGCGCAGGCGGGCACGGCCCTGTTCCGCAAGGCGGGCCGGGGCCTGGCGCTCACGGACGCCGGCGAGACGCTGCTGGCGTACGCCCACCGCCTGCTGGCGCTCAACGAAGAGGCGGCCACGGCGATCCAGGGGACGGGCCTGCAGGGGTGCGTGCGCCTGGGGCTGCAGGAGGACTTCGGCGAGGCGGTCCTGCCCGCGGTGCTGGGCCGCTTCGCGCGGGCCCATCCGCAGGTGCGCATCGAGGCCTGCGTGGCCCGCAGCGCAGTGCTGCGGGAGCGCCTGATGCTGCGCGAGCTCGATCTGGCCCTGGCCTGGGACGTCGGCGACGAACCGATCTCGCCGCACGCCGAGCGCATCGCGCGGCTGCCCTTGCAGTGGCTGGGCCCTGCGGCGCCGGAAACGCAGGACGCGCCCTGGTGGCAGGCCCGTGCGCCCCGCAATGCGGGCCCACGCGCCGCGCGCGAGCCGCTGCCCCTGGTGCTGCTGGACGCGCCCTGTCCCCTGCGCAGCATCGTCATCGGCGCCCTCGACCGGGCCGGTGTGCCCTGGCGCCACGCCTTCACCAGCGGCAGCCTGTCGGCGCTGTGGGCGGCCACGGGCGCGGGGCTGGGGCTCACCGTGCGCACGCCCTTCGGTGTGCCGCCGCAGTTGTCCGCCATCCAGCCCGGCCCGGCCGGCCTGCCGGCACTGCAGGCGGTGACGCTGACGCTCTACCGCGCCGGCCCCGAGGTCGAGGCCCAGGCGCCGGTGGACCGACTCGCCGCCTTGCTGCGCCAGGCCGTGGCGCAGGCGCTGCGGCCGGAGCAGGGCGTGCCCGCGCCGTTGCCGGCGCCGGGCGGCCGCCGTGCAGGAAGGCGGGTGTCGATGCAGCCCTAAAATCGCCCCAACGTTGCAGGCGTCCCGGCTGCAACGTTTTTTTTGTTCCACCGGGGCCATGTAGAGGAACACCATGTACAAAAACCTCGTCGGCCGCGCCGTTCTGGCGTGCGCCGCGATGTCTCTTTTCTGTCTCCCCTCCCTGGCGCAGAAGCCGGCCCCCGAGCCGCTGAAGATCGGCTTCGTCTATGTGGCGCCGCTGTCCGATGCGGGCTGGGTGCGCCAGCACGACGAGGGCCGCAAGGCCATCGAGGCGGCGCTGCCGGGCCAGGTGAAGACCACCTACGTCGAGAACGTCGCCGAGGGCGCCGACGCCGAGCGCGTGATCCGCGACCTCGCGATGCAGGGCCACCAGCTCATCTTCACGCCGAGCTTCGGCTACATGGAGCCGACCTTGAAGGTGGCGAAGGACTTCCCCGGGGTGAAGTTCGAGTCCATCACCGGCTACAAGCGCGCGCCCAACGTGGCGACGGCCAACGCGCGCTACTACGAGGGCCGCTACCTCGCGGGCGTGGCGGCGGGCCGCATGACGAAGTCGAACATCGCCGGCTATGTCGCGGGCTTCCCGATCCCCGAGGTGCTGCAGGGCCTCAATGCCTTCACGCTGGGGATGCGCTCGGTCAACCCGAAAGCGCAGGTCAAGGTGGTGTGGCTCAACGTCTGGTTCGATCCGCCGCAGGAGCGCGATGCCGCCATGCGCCTGTTCGACCAGGGCGTCGACGTGATCGCCTTCCACACTGGCTCCACGGCCGTGATGAAGGCCGCGCAGGACCGCGGCCGTTGGGCCGTCGCCTACCACTCCGACATGCGCCAGGTGGCGCCCGACGCGCAGCTGGTGGCCGTCACCCACCGCTGGGGCGACTACGACACGCGCCGCGCGAAGGCGGTGCTCGACGGCACTTGGAAGAGCGAGGACACCTGGGGCGGCGTGAAGGAAGGCATGGTGCGCGTCGGCGACTTCGGGCCCAAGGTGCCGGAGGCCGTGCGCCAGGAGGTGCTCGCGCGGCAGCAGGACATTGCCGATGGCAAGCTGCAGCCCTTCCGCGCCGGCTCGCAGGACGTGCGCGACAACGAGGGCCATGTGGCCATCGCCAAGGGCAGCGCGTTGACCGACCCGCAGATCCTGCAGATGAACTGGCTGGCCGAGGGCGTGCAGGGACGCATCGCCCGCTGAGCCGGATGCTATGGTTTTCATAGCTGCTGGCGACCGATCTACGTGCGCTGCAGGCCGATTCGGCTTGAAAGGATCGGCACTGACCCGCGGGTGACTCCCAGGCGGAGAGGGGCGCCCGGCGCGGCGCTACGATGACACGGCGCCAGGCCGCCCGCGCGTCGGCCGGGGCGCCCGAAGGATTCGCCCCATGCCCCTTGCCCCCGCCACCCCGTCGGCCGCCTTCTCGGCCGCCGCTCCCATCCGCAGCATCGACGACGTGCGACGCCTCGAGGCCAGGCCGCTGGCCGAGGCGTTGACCGTGCGCAGCACCTACGAGATCTTCCGCAACTCGGCCGCCGCCTTCGGCGACAAGCCGGCGCTGACCTTCCTGCGCACCGGCAACCCGGCCGACGCGCCGCTGCGCTGGAGCTACGCGCAGTTGCTGGCGGGCATCCACCAGACCGCCAATGCGCTGCACGCCCTCGGCGTGGGCCCGCAGGACGCGGTCGCCGTGCTGCTGCCCGGTTGCCTGGAATACCACCTGGCCCTGTGGGGCGGCGAGGCGGCTGGCATCGTGCAGCCGCTCAACCCGCTGCTCACCGACGAGAAGCTGGTGTCGCTCATGAACGCCGCCCGCGCCAAGGTGCTGATCGCCTGGGGCAACGACGACGAGTCGGGCATGTGGTCGAAGGCGATGCGCATCCGCGGCCAGGTGCCGACGCTGGTGCAGGTGCTGCGCGTGTCTCCGCTCGACGAGGCCGCCCCACCGCCGCTGCCCGAGGGCGTAGCCGATTTCGCGGCCGTGCGCGCCGCGCAGCCGGCCGACCGGCTGGTGAGCGGCCGCGACATCGCGCCGGCCGACATCGCCGCCTACTTCCACACCGGCGGCACCACCGGTGCGCCCAAGCTCGCGCGCCACAGCCATGGCGCGCAGGTCTTCACCGCCTGGGCCGGCGTACAGCTCACCGGGCTGGGCCCGCAGGACATCACCATCAACGGCTACCCTCTCTTCCACGTCGCGGGCGTGCTGCCGGCCTCGCTCGCGTCGCTGTCGGCCGGGGTCGAGGTCATCATCCCCACCACCGCGCTGATGCGCAACAAGGAGGTGCTGGCGGGCTACTGGCGCCTGGTCGACCGATACAAGCCGACCTCGCTCTCGGCCGTGCCCACCGTGCTGGCCGCGCTGGCGAATGTGCCGCTCGATGGCGCCGACATCTCCTCCATCCGCTACTGCCGCACCGGCGCCGCGGTGCTGCCGCCCGAACTGGGGCAGCGCTTCGAGCGGCAGTTCGGCCTGCATGTGCACGAGAGCCTGGGCATGACCGAGATGGCCGGCATCTCGACCATCACGCCACCCGGCGTGGTGGGGCCAGCGGGCTGCGTGGGCTTTCGCCTGCCGTATTCGCAGCTGCGCATCGTGGCGCTCGACGCGCAGGGCGGCGCGAGCGACCGCGACGTGGCGCCGGGCGAGACGGGCATGGTGCTTTTCAAGTCGCCCAACCTCTTCTCTGGCTTCCTGGACGAAAAGGACACGGCCAAGGCCTTCACGCCCGACGGCTGGCTGGCCACCGGCGACCTGGGCTGGCTGGACGGCGACGAGCGGCTCAATCTCACCGGTCGTTCCAAGGACCTGATCATCCGCAGCGGCCACAACATCGACCCCAAGACCATCGAGGACGCGCTGGGCGCGCACCCCGCGGTGCAGCTCACGGCCGCGGTGGGTGCGCCCGATGCTTACGCCGGCGAATTGCCGGTCGTGTTCGCGACGCTGGTGCCCGGCGCGCAGGCCACGCCCGAGGAACTGCTGGCCTTCGCCGCCGAGCGGGTGGACGAGGCGCCGGCCAGGCCCAAGGCCGTCTATCTGGTCGACCACATGCCCATGACCAACGTGGGCAAGATCTTCAAGCCCGAGCTGCGGCAGATGGCGACCTGCCGCGTGGCCGACGCGTTGATCGCGCAGGCCGCCGAGCGGCTGGGCGTGCCCGCGGCCGAACGGCCGACGGCGCAGCCGGAGGGCGAGGCCGGCGTACGCGTGGCGGTGCCGGCCGGCGCCCAGGCAGGCGCGCTGCGTGCGGCGCTGGAGGCCTCGCTCGGGGCCCTGCCGGCCAAGGTGCGCATCGAGGGGCCCTGAAGCCTGCGCCGGCATACACGCCGGCCGGATGCCGGCTATCCGCCACGGCATATCCCCAGCGGGGCGCAATTCGTTAAGCTGGGCCGATGATTGCCTACCGTGCCGCCCTCCTGCGCTTCGACGATGCCGGACGCCCCCTCTACGACGAGGACGGGCTGCTGGTCGTGGCCGCCGACGCGCAGGGCCGCCAGCGCGTGCTCGATGCCGGCGACTTCCGTGCCGTGTCGGCGCGCCATCCCGATGCGCCCGTGACGCACCTGCCGGGCCGCATCCTGGCGCCGGGCTTCATCGACATGCACATCCACTTTCCGCAGACCGACATCATTGGCGCGCCCGCGGAAGGGCTGCTGCCCTGGCTCGAGAACTACACCTTCCCGGCCGAAAGCCGCTTCGCCGACCCGGCGCATTCGGCCGAGGTGGCCGAGTTCTTCCTCGACGAGCTGATGCGCAACGGCGTCACCACGGCGCTGACCTTCGCGACCTCGCACCCGGCCTCGGTCGACGCCTTCTTCGAGGCCTCGCAGCGGCGGCAACTGCGCATGATCGGCGGCAAGGTGCTGCAGGACCGCCATTCGCCCGACGGCGTGCGCGACCAGACCGAGCAGAGCCTGATCGACACCGAGGCGCTCATCCGCCGCTGGCACATGGTCGACCGCCTGGGCTACGCGATCACGCCGCGCTTCGCGCCCAGCTGCACCGACGCCCAGCTCGCCGGTGCGGGCGAACTGGCCACCACCTACGGCGACACCTGGATCCATTCGCACGTGGCCGAGAACCTCGACGAGGTGAAGTGGGTGCGCGAGCTCTTTCCCAGGGCGCGGTCGTACCTCGACGTGTACGTGGGCTTCAGGCTGATGCGCGAGCGCGCCGTGTACGCGCACTGCATCCACTTCGACGACGCCGACCGCGCGCTCATGCGCGAGACCGGCGCGGCGGCGGCGGTCAGTCCCACGAGCAACCTCTTCCTGGGCAGCGGCTTCTTCGACTTCGAGGGCGCGCAGCGCATCGGCTACCACCATGGCCTGGCCAGCGACGTCGGCGGCGGCACCAGCTTCAGCCCCTTCCACACCATGCTGGCCGCGTACTACGTCGGCCGCGAGGGCCAGACCAAGCCGGGCCTGAGCCTCGCGCCCTCGCAGCTGTGGTGGCGCCACACCGGCGGCGCCGCCCGCGCGCTGGGCCTGGCAGGCGTGGTGGGCAACCTGCAGCCCGGCTGCGAGGCGGACTTCCTGGTGCTCGATCCGTCGGCCACGCCGCTGCTGGCGCGCAAGACGGCGCGCGCCGAGAACGTCGAGGAACTGCTGTTCTCGATGATCGTGCTGGGCGACGACCGGCTGGTCGAGCGCACGGTGATCTCGCAGGCCGTCGCCGCCTGAGGTCGCACGCGCGCGCCGCATGCCAAAATGGCCGCCCTCGCGCGCGGCCGTCGCAGCCATCGCCACGTGCCGCCGGGGCGCCCCCGCACCGCGGGGCATTCGTCACCAGCACTGAACACACACACGAGGGCGGCATGTCCATCAAGAGCGACAAATGGATCCGGCGCATGGCCGAGCAGCACGGCATGATCGAGCCCTTCGAGCCGGGCCAGGTGCGCGAGCGCGATGGCCACAAGCTCATCAGCTACGGCACCAGCAGCTACGGCTACGACATCCGCTGCGCGCCGGAATTCAAGGTCTTCACCAACATCCACAGCACGGTGGTGGACCCCAAGCACTTCGACGAGAAGAGTTTTGTCGACTTCCACGGCGACAGCTGCATCATCCCGCCCAACAGCTTCGCGCTGGCGCGCACGGTGGAGTACTTCCGCATCCCGCGCAACGTGCTGACCATCTGCCTGGGCAAGAGCACCTACGCGCGCTGCGGCATCATCGTCAACGTCACGCCCTTCGAGCCCGAGTGGGAAGGCTACGTGACGCTGGAGTTCAGCAACACCACGCCGCTGCCCGCGCGCATCTACGCCGGCGAGGGGTGCGCCCAGGTGCTGTTCTTCGAGAGTGACGAGGTCTGCGAGACCAGCTACAAGGACCGTGGCGGCAAATACCAGGGCCAGCGCGGCGTGACGCTGCCCAAGGCCTGAAAAAAAAGCCTAGGCGATCGGCCTGCGGCGTCCTACACGGCGATGCGCGGCGGGCCGGTGCGCGCTGCGGGGGCGGCGCGACGACCATGCCGGCAGTCCAACAAGGAGCCGGCATGTCCTCTCCCTTCCACGTCGACGGCGAGTTCTCGCCCTACCGCGCACTGTTTGTCGCGGCATTGCTGGCCGTCGTGCTGGCCCAGATCTCGGCCATGTTCATGGTGACGCGCGGCCAGGTGCTGCAGGCGGCGCAGCGCGATGCGCAGGCGCACGTCGCCGCCGCGGCGCCGGGCAACGTCCCGTCACCCGACACGTCACTCGCTCCTGCGCGCATGCTGGTCGCAGGCGGCGAGATGCCGGCGCGCTGAACGCGTACCATCACGCCACGTTGCGCGGCGATGGTCGCGCCAAGGGGAACGACATGAGATGGGAAGGCAACCGTGAATCCGACAACGTGGAAGATCGCCGCTCGGACGGCGGTGGCGGCGGCTTCGGCGGCCTGCCGATCGGCGGGCGCGGTGTGGGCCTCGGCACCATCGCCGTGGCCCTGATCGCCGGCTGGATCTTCGGCATCAACCCGCTCACGCTGCTGAGCATGTTCGCCGGCAACGGCGCGCCGGTGGTGCAGCAGCAACAGGGGCCGGCGCACCCGCCGCCGGCCAACGACGAGGCGGCCCGCTTCGTCTCCACCGTCCTGGCCGACACCGAGGACGTGTGGAAGCCGATCTTCCAGGCCGGCGGCGCGACGTACCGCGACCCCAAGCTGGTCCTGTTCCGCGGCATGACGCCCACCGCCTGCGGCACCGGGCAGAGCGCGATGGGACCGTTCTACTGCCCCGGCGACCAGAAGGTCTACATCGACCTGAGCTTCTTCGACACGCTGCAGCGCCAGCTGGGTGCCGGCGGCGAATTCGCGCGGGCCTACGTCATCGCGCACGAGGTGGGTCACCACGTGCAGAACCAGCTGGGCATCACCGGCAAGGTCGATTCGATGCGGGGTCGCGTCAGCGAGCGCGAGCAGAACGCGCTGTCGGTGCGCGTCGAGCTGCAGGCCGACTGCTTCGCCGGCGTGTGGGCCAACAAGGCCAACAACGCGCGCCAGATCCTCGAGCAGGGTGACATCGAGTCGGCCATGAACGCGGCCGCGAAGATCGGCGACGACGCCCTGCAGCGCTCCGCCGGCCGCGCCGTGGTGCCCGACAGCTTCACGCACGGCACCAGCGCGCAGCGCCAGCGCTGGTTCTCGACCGGCTTCAAGACCGGCTCGATCAAGGCCTGCGACACCTTCAACACCAGCAGCCTCTGACCGGCAGGCCACCCGCGCCGGAAGAAGAACAAGGCTCCAGGGCCCGTCCTGCCTGCGCGGACAGCTATCGATGCGATAGCACATCGGGCCGTAACCGCACTGTCACTGCCGCTTTTTGCGGCAGTGCGACAATCGCGGGCTTCATGAGTACTCTCTATTCCGACCTCGCGCTGGCGGATCCCCTCAAGCGCGCCGTGGCCGACATGGGCTACGAGAACATGACGCCGATCCAGGCGCAGGCCATTCCGGTGGTGCTGTCGGGCCAGGACGTGATGGGCGCCGCCCAGACGGGCACCGGCAAGACGGCCGCCTTCTCGCTGCCCCTGCTGCAGCGCCTGCTCAAGCACGAGAACGCCTCCACCTCGCCCGCGCGGCACCCGGTGCGCGCGCTGGTGTTGCTGCCCACGCGCGAGCTGGCCGACCAGGTGGCCCAGCAGGTCAAGATGTACGCCAAGTACACGCAGCTGCGCAGCACCGTGGTCTTCGGCGGCATCGACATGAAGCCGCAGACGGCCGAACTGAAAAAGGGCGTCGAGGTGCTGGTCGCCACGCCCGGCCGGCTGCTCGACCACATCGAGGCCAAGAACGCGGTGCTGAACCAGGTCGAGTACGTGGTGCTCGACGAGGCCGACCGCATGCTGGACATCGGCTTCCTGCCCGACCTGCAGCGCATCCTGTCGTACCTGCCCAAGCAGCGCACCACGCTGCTCTTCTCGGCCACCTTCTCGCCCGAGATCAAGCGCCTGGCCGGCAGCTACCTGCAGAACCCGGTCACCATCGAGGTGGCGCGGCCCAACGAGACGGCCTCCACCGTCGAGCAGCATTTCTACAGCGTGGGCGACGACGACAAGCGCCGCGCGCTCAAGCAGATCGTGCGCCAGCGCGGCATCACCCAGGCCTTCGTCTTCGTCAACAGCAAGCTGGGCTGCGCCCGGCTGGCGCGTTCGCTGGAGCGCGAGGGCCTGCGCTGCACCGCCCTGCACGGCGACAAGAGCCAGGACGAGCGCCTGAAGGCGCTGGCCGCCTTCAAGGCCGGCGAAGTCGACCTGCTGGTGTGCACCGACGTGGCGGCGCGCGGCCTCGACATCAAGGACGTGCCCGCGGTCTTCAACTTCGACGTGCCCTTCAATGCCGAGGACTACGTGCACCGCATCGGCCGCACCGGCCGCGCCGGCGCCTCTGGCCTGGCCGTGACCTTCGCGGGCGGCGGCAACGACGTGCGCCTGGTGGCCGACATCGAGAAGCTGATCAAGAAGAAGATCGAGCTGGAAGCCATCGAGTTCGAGGACGAGCGCCCGCGCGGCCGCATCAACGACGGGCGCCGCCACTGGCGCGAAGCCGGCGAGGCGGGCGATGCGCGCGACGCGCTCGACCGCCCGCGCGATTCGCGCTCGGAAGGCTACCGTTCGCCGCGCCCGCAGCGCACGCCGTCGGCGCCGCGCGACCCCTTCTTCGACAAGCCCTACGAGGCCGGCGAGCGCGAGGAGGCCCCGGCCTGGGAGGCCGCTGCCAAGGCGCCCGCACCGCGCGTGTCGACCAACATCAAGAGCAAGCGCAAGGTGGCGGCGCTGTTCAAGTCCTCCGAGCCGGCCAACTGAGCGTCGCACGCGAGGCGGCGGCTCTCGGAAATTTCAAGCCAAATCGGGCCGCGGCGCCCGTGCGGTGGGCGCAGGATGCTACCGAAAATGTAGCAACCGGCGTCAGCCGGGCGCCTGTGCCTGCGGGCAGTGCACCTGCAGCAGCTCCCGCTCCGCCAGCGTGGCGCCGATGCGCACCGCGCTGAGGCAACCGCCCCAGACGCAGCCCGTGTCGGTAGACAGCAGGTCCGGCCGCGACAGCCATCCCAGCGTCGACCAGTGGCCGAAGGCGACCACCGCATCGGCCGTGCGGCGGCCCGGCACGTCGAACCAGGGCAGGTAGCCCTCGGGCGCCTCGCCGGCGCCGTCCTTGGTCTCGAACTCCATCTCGCCTTCGGCGCTGCAGAAGCGAAGGCGGGTGAGGGCATTGACGATCACGCGCAGGCGGGCGCTGCCGGTGAGGGCCTCGTCCCAGCGCGCCGGTTCGTTGCCGTACATCTCGCGCAGGAAGCTGCCGAGCGCGGGGCCGCGCAGCACGGCCTCGAGCTCGGCCGCGCAGGCCATCGTCGTCGCCACGTCCCAGCTCGGCAGCACGCCGGCGTGCACCATGAGCAGGTCCTGCCCGCCGATGCGCCGGTGCAGCGCCATGGATTGCGCGCGCAGCCAGTCGAGCAGCGCGGCGCGGTCGGGCGCGTCGAGGATCGGCCCCAGCGTGTCGCGGCGGCCCGGCTTGCGCACGCCGTGCGCCACGCCCAGCAGGTGCAGGTCGTGGTTGCCAAGCAGGCTCTGCGCGGCACCACCCAGCGCCTGCACGCGGCGCAGCACGGCCAGCGAAGCGGGGCCGCGGTTGACCAGGTCGCCGAGCAGCACCAGCTGGTCGCGGCTGGGGGAGAAGGCGATCTCGCCCAGCAGGCGGCCCAGTGCGTCATCGCAGCCCTGCACGTCGCCGATGAGATAGAGTGACATTCCCTCATTCTCTTCCCGCCCTCGATGGACGTTCTTCTGTTGGCGTTGCTGACGACGTGCAATGCCTTGTTCGCGATGTCCGAAATGGCGCTGGCCACCAGCCGGCGCGCCCGCCTTGCCGCCCTGGCCGAAACCGGCGATGCCGGCGCCGTCGCCGCCCTCAAGCTGATGGAGTCGCCGACGCAGTTCCTGTCGACGGTGCAGATCGGCATCACCTCCATCGGCATGCTCAGCGGCATCGTGGGCGAGGCCGCCTTCGCCGGGCCGCTGGCCGTCTGGATGGAGGCGCACGGGATGGGAGCGGGCACCGCGAGCGTGGTGTCGACGGCGCTCGTGGTCACGGCCATCACCTTCTTCACCATCATCTTCGGCGAGCTGGTGCCCAAGCGCATCGGGCAGCTGTATCCCGAGCCGGTGTCGCGCTGGATCGCGCGGCCCATGAGGATGCTGGCCAAGGTCGCCAAGCCCTTCGTGTGGCTGCTCTCGGGCGCCACGGCCACGGTGCTCAAGCTGCTGCGCATCGACTCGTCGGCGGCGCGGGCCGTGACCGAGGAGGAGATCTCCGCCAGCCTGGAGGAGGGCGTGGACGCCGGCGTCATCGAGCTGCACGAGCACCAGATGGTGCGCAACGTGTTCCACCTCGACGAGCGGCGCCTGTCGTCGCTCATGGTGCCGCGCGCCGACATCGAATGGATGCAGGCCAGTTTCACCGTGGCCGACGCGCTCGACAAGGTGGCCGCCGCCGCGGCGCTCAACCTCGTGCATTCCTGGTACCCGGTGTGCCGCAACTCGCTGGACGACGTTGTCGGCGTGATCAGCGTGGCGCGCCTGCTGCAGCTGGGCCGCGGCCACGAGGGCACGATCGAATCGGCGGTGCAGACCGCGTCCTTCGTGCCCGAGACGCTGACCGGCCTCGAACTGCTCGAACAGTTCCGCGCCCGTGCCGGGCGGCTGGTGTTCGTGGTCGACGAATATGGCGTGGTGCAGGGCCTGATGACGCCGCGCGACCTGCTCGAAGCCATCACCGGCGAACTGCAGCCCGGTATGGCGGCCGACGCCTGGGCCACGCCGGGAGAAGACGGCAGCTGGGAACTCGACGGGCTCATGCCGGTGTCGGAGTTGCGTGCGCGCCTGGCGATTCGTGAACTGCCCGACGAGGAGCGCGGCCGCTACAACACCGTGGCCGGCCTGCTGATGTCGGTGTCGGGCCACCTGCCCGAGGTCGGCGAGCGCATCGACTGCGCGGGCTGGCAGTTCGAGGTGCTGGCGCTCGACGGCCGCCGCATCGACCGCGTGCGGGCGCGGGCGCTGGAGGAGCCGGCCGAGGCCGGGCTGTCGACGCAGGACTGAAGCAGGCAGCCTTCGATCATTCGGAACCGTTCGGGCTGAGCCTGTCGAAGCCCTGCACCGCGCTTCGACAGGCTCAGCCTGAACGGGTTTTGTTGTCGAATGCCCGTGGAGCGCATCAGGGTGCCGCGGCGACGTCGGCGTGGCGCGGATGCGTCCGCCGCCACTGCCAGGGCGGCGTGGCGGCCGAACCGTCACGCCAGAGCCCGCGACGGGCCTCGCGGGCGTCCTCCTCGGCCGCGGCGTAGCGCGCGCGCTCGTCGGCCGTCTGGGCCGATGCGAAATGCCGGTACCACCATGCCTGACCCGCAGCGACCAGCGCCAGTCCGGCATCGACCGCGGGCGGCGCGTCGGGCGTCTCGGCCGGCGCCACCCACACCTGGCACACGCGGCGCTCGAAGCGGTCCGTGTCCACGCAGGCCAGGCGCACGGGCCGGCGGGCGACCAGCGAGGACAGAACCTGCCGCGCGCGTCGGCCGTAGGGCTGCCCGTGCTCCGGGGCGTCGACGGCATGCAGCCGCACGGTGACGACCTCCTGCTTGGCGCCGCGGCCCGCGTCGCAGCGGGCGCGCAGCGTGTCGCCGTCCTGGACGGTCAGTACGGTGCAGAGGAGAAGGGTGGCGGCCAGTGGCATGGAAGGGAGGCTCTGGGGTGCGGGATGCCTGTGGCTACACTCGTGCGCCCATGGCGCCGCGCGTCGATCGCCCACGGGCGCGCGCGTCGCGGCCCCGGAGTATCGCGGCGCAATGCGCCGCTTCGGCCCCGGTTGCAGCCCGTTTCGCTTCGGCCCGGCTGCACCTCACCCCTGTACGGAGACATCCCCCCATGCCCGGTCTGCTTCCCGACATCGATCCCGATGGCCTGCTCGAGTTCTCGGTCGTCTACACCGACCGCGCGCTCAACCACATGTCCAAGCGCTTCACCGGCGTCATGCAGGACATCCTGGCCATGCTCAAGGAGGTCTACCACGCCCACACCGCGGTCCTCGTGCCGGGCAGTGGCACCTTCGGCATGGAAGCCGTCGCGCGCCAGTTCGCCAACAAGGAGAAGGTGCTGATCATCCGCAACGGCTGGTTCAGCTACCGCTGGAGCCAGATCTTCGACGCCGGTGGCCTCGGCGGCGGCGCCGTCGTCTGCAAGGCCCGCAAGCAGGGCGAGGGGCCACAGGCCCCCTGGGCACCGTGCCCGGCCGAGGAAGTCGCGGCTGCGATCCGCGCCGAGAAGCCCAAGGTCGTCTTCGCGCCGCATGTGGAGACCGCCAGCGGCATCCTGCTGCCCGACGACTACCTGCGCACCGTGAGCGCCGCGGCGCACGAGGTGGGGGCGCTGTTCGTGCTCGACTGCGTCGCCTCCGGTGCGATGTGGGTCGACATGCAGGCCACCGGCGTCGACGTGCTCATCAGCGCGCCGCAGAAGGGCTGGAGCGGCTCGCCTTGCTGCGCCATGGTCATGCTGAGCGAACGCGCACGGCAGGCCATCGAAGGCACGACCAGCAGCAGCTTCTCGTGCGACCTGAAGAAGTGGATGCAGATCGCCGAGGGCTACGAGAAGGGCCAGCACGCCTACCACACCACCATGCCGACCGACGCACTCGTGCGCCTGCGCGACGTGATGCGCGAGACGCGCGAGTGGGGCTTCGCGCCGGTGAAGGCCGCGCAGGTCGAATTGGGCCAGAAGGTGCGCGCGCTGCTCGAATCGCGCGGCTTTCCCAGCGTCGCGGCCGAGGGATTCAAGGCGCCCGGCGTGGTGGTGAGCTACACCACCGACCCTGGCATCCAGAGCGCGAAGAAGTTCATCGAGGCCGGCCTGCAGACTGCGTCCGGCGTGCCGCTGCAATGCGACGAGGGCCCGGACTTCATGAGCTTCCGCATCGGCCTCTTCGGGCTGGAGAAGTGGCACAACGTCGACCGCACCGTCGGCCACCTCGCCACCGCCCTCGACAAGGTGGCGCCGCGCGCCGCCTGAGCCAAACGCGCGGCGCCAGCTAGCGCCGCGTGAACACCAGCAGCAGGTTGTTGGCCGGCATCGCGATGCGCTCGGCCAGCGACAGGCCGGCCGCGTCGGCGCAGGCCGCCACGGCGCCCAGCGTGCGCAGGCCCCATGCCGCGTTGCGCCGGCGCAGGTCGGCATCGAAGGCCGCATTGCTCGGCGCCAGCGCTTCGCCGTCGACGACGAAGGGCCCGTACACCACCAGCCGGGCACCCGGTCGCAGCACCCGCCCGGCGCCCCGCATCAGGCCCTCGGTGGCGTCCCAGGGCGAGATGTGGACCATGTTGGCGACGTAGACCAGGTCCAGGGAGGCCGAGGGCATGCGCCAGTCGGCCTCGCGCACGTCCAAGGCCACCGGGGCGGCCACGTTCGGCAGCCCGGCGCAACGCGCGGCGATCACCGCGTGCATCGCTGCCTCGGGTTCGGTGGGCTGCCATTGCCAGCCGGGCAGGGCGGCGGCGAAATGCGCTGCGTGCTGGCCCGTGCCGGCCGCCACTTCCAGCGCATGACCGGTCGGCGGCAAGCGCAGCAGCAGTTCGGCCAGGATGGGCGCCTTGTTGCGCTCGGAGGCTGGGCTGGTGGGCAACGTGGGGGTGCTGGCAGTCGTCATCGGGTCGGGGTCCGGGAAGGAACTCTACAGTTCGAGGTACCTGGACGCCGAGTAGCGCTCTTCCGCATGTGCAGGGCCGAACTCGTGCCGGGGCAAACCGATGAAGAAGCTGGTGCCCGCCCCGGGTGCGCTCCAGCCTTCCAGCCAGCCGCGGTGGCGCTGAACCACGGCTCGCACCACCGCCATCCCCAGACCGCGCGGTTTGACCTTGGCGGTGATCTCGTCGGTCTTGCCGGTGTTGCCGAGCCCCGATCGCGCCCGACCGGTGCGCAGGGTCTCCAGCGTGTCCACATCCATGCCCTCGCCTTCGTCATGGACCGAAAAGATCACCTCTCGCGCCGTGCTCGCCAGGCACAGGCCCAGGGTGCTGTTGGGCGGGCTGTGGCGCAAGGCATTGCTCAACAGATTGACAAGCGCGCGTGTCAGCAAGGCGCCATCCGCGTGGACATACACCTCGTCATCGCCGATCCTGATGTCGACAGCGATGCTCTTGGCATTGGCGTAGGGCCACACCTGGTCGACCGCTTCCTGAGCGACCGATGCGGCGTGCACTTCTGCAAGCACGTAGTTGCCCGATTCGGCATGGCTGAGGTCCATGAAGCCTTCGGACAATTCGAGCGTGCGCTCGACTTCACGGGTGATCGAGTCGAGCAGCCGCTGCACCGACGGCTCCGCGTTCCGACCTTGATGGAGGGCCAGCAGGCTGAGGATGTTGACCTGCGGGCTGCGCAAGTCGTGCGACAGAAAGCGCAGCCAGAGTGCTCGTTCCTGCTCGGATTTTTTCTCCATCGTGAGCTCACGCATCACCCCGATCCATCCGCTGGTCTCTTGCTGGTCGGTGAAGGCCGCCGCGCGCAGGTTGAAGATGCGGCCGGTTTTGGTCGTGTATTCCGCTTCGCTGTTCCAGCCCTGCAAGGCATCGGCCGGTGGATTGCGCTGGAAACCCTTCAGAAGTTCGGGCAGGTGCACTCCCGCCAGAGGGTCCTCGGCTTCGGAGCCCCCGTCGGGTTCTGCGCCCTCGACCAGGAGACTCCAGCTGGCCGCATTGCTTCGATGGATCTTCCCTTCCTCATTGCACACCACGGCTGCGACCGGCAGTTCCCGAAGCCCGGCACTGAGAAAGGACTGCAGCGATGCGAGCCGGCTGATCGCGATGTCCAGATCCCGTGTCTGATCGCCCACGGCGTCGACGTGGGGACGTGGCACGAACGCCGCAGGAGGATAGGGGCCGATCGGTATCGCGTTGAGTCGGGCGACCCGGTCCTGCAAATAGGCGGCGACGAGGGCCAGGCGCCTCCAGCTCCACAGAACGTAGGCGCTCAACACGCCGACCACGGGCGCCGCCGGAGGAAGCCAAAGGTTGAACCGGGTCAGCGCCAGATAGCTAAACAGCGAAACCCCGACCATCGTGGCAGCCGCACCTGCAAAGCCGTGTCTTCCGAGTTTGAAGAAAAGAAAAATCACGAAAACGATGGGCATGGTCACCCATCCATAGCGGTGGACCGAAGGCAGGTCGGCGATGGTCGATCCATCGCGCAGGGCAGTGATGGCATTGGCATGCAGCTCGACGCTGTCGAGCCTTTCACCGGCCTTCAACCCGGCGACCGCCCAGCTGTGATCCAGTCCGGTATTGGACTCCGGCCCGACGAAGATGTCCTTGCCCCGCAGGAATTCATCGGATACTGCGCCAAGGAGAACGCTGACGTACGGAACACTGCGGTAGGTGCCCGAGGGCCCGCTCACCGGAAAACCGAACTCGCCCTGGGCCTTCCAACCATGCCTCAGTTTGCTCGCCGACTTTTCTGCGGTCCTGGCGTCCTGCTTGTTCCCAAGCAAAGCCAGCCCGACATACGGCTCGAGAGCGCCCGGCGGCCCTTCGAACCTGTACATCCTGCGAACCACCCGATCGTCGTCGACCGTGACACTGGCGTGCCCCATCCCCGCGGCATTCCTGGCCAGGACCGGTTCGGGCGGCACCAAGGTCGAGTCGAACTGCGGATCCTCGTGCGGGCGCATGGGCAGGAAGACCGGCACGCCCTGCATCGCCCTGGCCAGCTTGGCGTTGTCGGCGGGTGGCCCCGGCGCATCCATGAAGATGTCCAGAAACACGGACCTGGGGGCGTGTGGCTCCAGCTGTTGCAACAGGGTGGCATGCCACGATCTCGGCCAGGGCCAGGGCCCCAGCTCCTCCAGGCTGCGATGGTCGATGGAGACGATGAGAATGTCCTTCGACGGCGCAGGGCGCATGGAGGCCACCAGCCTGTCGTAGATGACCTCGTCCAGATTCTTCAGCCCGGGACGGTCTGACAACCACCCGATCGCCACCGGAACCGCGAAAGCCAGGATGGTGCACTCGATGATGAGCTTCCTGCGCATGTCATTGGTCCGGAACGCGGAATGATCCGCTCGCAATCACCGAGCCCTGCGATCCGACGCGCCATTGGTAGAGGCCCGCCCCCGGGAACGGGCCGACGACGGCATGGCCTCCTGCCATCGTGGACGCGGCAATCACGTTTCGAAAATCGCTGTCCAGTGCCACCTCCGCGACATACTCCCGGCCGGTGGCCGAAGGCCAGTCAAGCAGCACGGACCGGTCCGCCCGGACGCTCGCACGAGGTCTGATCTCGGGGGTTTGCCGGACATAGATGGGTACGTCCGCGGGAACACCTTCGAGGCCCGCCGCATCGATGGCGGTCACCCGTGAGTGGTAGAAGCCCCAAGGCAGCTCCGGCAGTTGGAAGGTCGGCATGTCGCTGCGCGCCTCATAAAGCAGCTGCAGCAGCCTCTCGTCGCGCGCCAGCTGCAACCGATAGCTCACTCCGCCCGGCACCGGCTCTGCCGTGACTGTCCTGTGTTCGGCATCGCTGCCGACCGAAGCGGCGGCCGGCAGCAACTCTTCTGCCTTCAGGAAGGCGGAACCCAGAAGCGAGCCCTGGCCACCCGGCAGGGAGAGTCGATCCGCATCCCGCCGTGTTCCTGCATTCTCAACCCGGACGAGGCCTTCCAGCACCTCCGCGGTGGAGATTCCCGATTCGTCGCGCACACGGAAGTGCGTCCCCCTCACGCCGACGCCTGCGGTCCTGGTGCGTACCTCGAAGCCCCTGGCGCCCTGTTTCGTGATGTACGACTCGACCCGCCCCGACAGCAGTTCGAATCTGATGCCTCTGGACGCACTCTCGACCAGTCGGATCGCACTGCTCGAAGGAAGCACCATGCGGCTGCCGTCGGACAAGGCCAGGCACAGGAAGGAGTCGGGCGCGGTGACGATCAAATCGCCTTCGCGGACTTGCGTCCCGACTTGAAGTGCGGTCTGTTCGCCCTGGGCTGGCGTGATCCACGCGGAGCCGTTCAGTTCCACCACCGAGATCTTCAGCCTCGGCTGCCGACTCGCCAACTGCAGTACCTGGCCCGGCTGGAGCTGCTCCGGAACGGCGATGCCGTTTCTCTTCTGAAGCTCGATCCAGCGTACGGGCGACTGCAGACGCTCACGCGCGATGTTCCACAGCGTGTCCCCGGGTTTCACGGCGTGTGAGCGCGCGGTCTGACACGATGCCGCCGCGCACCACAGGACCGCCGTCGTGAAGGCCAGCGCCTTGGCGGCCGGGCTACTCACCGTCTGGATCCTGCGTTGCCCGGGGGAGCAGTTGCAGGCGATATCCGTGGCCGTAGACCGTCTGCAGTTGCACGCCTCGCTCGTGGCTCAGTCCCAGCTTCGCGCGCAGCCGGTAGATGTGGTTGTCCAGCAGGCGCGTCGTCATGTCGGCGACCGAGTAGCCCAGCGAGTCGAGCAGGTGCGTGCGGGAAATCAGTTTGCCCGCGTTTCTGAACAGGCCGAGCGCCAACCGGAACTCCCTTTCCGACAAGGTGCAGCGAAGCGCATGGTCGGAGCACCCGGGGTTGTCGTAGGTGGCCTCCATCGTGTGGTGGTTGAACAACCAGTCACCGAAGCTCTCCAGCCCGGTGGATTGGCCCGCCAGCTTTCTCATCAGCAGACGACGCACGCGCGCAGCGAGCTCCACGGCTCGGAACGGTTTGATGACGTAGTCGTCCGCACCCATTCCCAGTGCGTCGGCCACGTCCTTCTCGGACGAGCGTGAACTCAGCATCAGCACCGGCACCTCGTCCACGCGGTGCTGTCGAAGCCAGCGCAGGATTTCGGCCCCGTCGAGGTCGGGCACGTTCCAGTCCAGCACGAGCAGATCGAAGGTGTCGTAGCGCAGTTGCCGCCGAAGCGCATCGCCGCTGCCGAAGGGCAGGCATTCGAGCTTCTGGTCTGCGGGCGCCCAGTGCTGCGTGATCGCCTGGATGGCGTGGCTCAGTTGGGCGGGCTCGTCGTCGAGGACTGCGATGCGCATACGAATGAGGGGTTTGGGAGGGTTCGCCGATTAAATCGAAGGTTCTCGGTTCCGCGTGTGACTTTTGACATTAATTGACGCTCGGCGAGCTGCGGAATCTCCCAGATCCTTTCATTTACTACTTTTTGGTAGCACGCCGACGCACCATCCGCTCCCGCTAGCGATCACCGGTCGCACGGTCTAAGGGCGCCGACGCCCCAGTCAAGAAGGATGAATGATGAATAAGTCGTATCGAACAATCTGGAACGAAGCCCTAGGGGCGTGGGTTGCCGCCTCCGAACTTGCCACCTCCGAGGTGAAGCGGTCGAGCAGTCGCAGGGCGCTGACGCAGGTGGCAGGCCTTCTGCTCATCGCCACCGCCCCAGCCGCCTGGTCGCAGTCCGTGGGCGGCGGAGTGGCTTCTGGCGCAAACTCCACGGCGGTGTCACCGACGACGTGCGCGACGCCCGCCACCGCCGCCGGGAGTGATGCCATCGCTGGCGGCTGCGGTGCAAGTGCGGCGGCTTCCAGTTCCATCGCCTGGGGACGCGCGGCCCAGACCGTGAACGTGGGCGATCTGGCGTTGGGCCCGTTGGCTGGAAATGGCGCCACGGCCATCTCGGCGAAACGCCGAGCCGAATGTCTTCCTGGGCAACGCCGCAGGTGCGTTCTCCTCGCAGGGTGGTGGTGTCGCGATCGGGCTGCGCGCCGGCCAAAGCCTCGTGGGCTACAACAACATGATGTTCGGCTACCAGGCCGGACT
This sequence comes from Xenophilus aerolatus, assembly GCA_030418545.1. Classification (GTDB taxonomy): domain Bacteria; phylum Pseudomonadota; class Gammaproteobacteria; order Burkholderiales; family Burkholderiaceae_C; genus Xenophilus. The sequence continues at coordinate 143,098 of QAIB01000001.1, forward strand.
CGGTGGCAATGGCAGCTACAACGTAGGCGTTGGAGCCAACGCGGCAACAGGTATCGTGGGCGACCACAACATTGCGCAAGGCGCATTCTCCTTGCAGAACGTGCAGGGCGACCACAACACAGCAGTGGGCTCGCGGGCGGGCCAGAATTTCACCGGCACTGTGCTCGGTAAGTTCGACGACAACACGGCCATCGGCTATCGCTCGGGCCAGAATATGAAGGCGGGCGCTAATACCGCCATTGGATCGGGGGCCGGCCGCGAAATTCAGGGCGCTGCGCGCAACGAAACCTATACCGACGGGACGGTAACGAACGGCACCTTCAACACGGCCGTGGGCGCCAATGCCGGCGCTGCCGTGAATGGCACCGACAACACGGCCCTCGGCACTTCAGCCGGCATCCAGGTCGTGGGCACGGGCAACGTCGCAGTCGGCAAATATGCAGGCCAAGGCGTGACAGCGACCGACACCATCGCCGTCGGCACCAACGCAAAGGCTGTGAGCAACCAGTCCACCGCGGTAGGTGCAGGCGCCTCGGCGAACAATGCGAACGCCGTCGCGCTCGGGTCAAACTCCGTGACCGCAGCGGCAGTGGGCACCGCCAGCACGACGATTCTGGGTACCACCTACGCCTTCGCCGGCATCAACCCCGGCAGTACCGTCAGCGTGGGCAGCGCGGGTGCAGAGCGCACTGTCACCAATGTGGCAGCTGGTCGAATCAGCGCGAGCAGCACCGATGCGATCAACGGTTCGCAGCTGTATGCGACCAACCAGGCGATCACCAATGTGGCAGGTCAGTTGACGCACTACTACAGCGTCAACGACAAGGGCGTGCAGGGCCCCAACTACAAAAACGACGGCGCCACGGGCAGCAACGCATTGGCCGCAGGCGTGGCCGCCTCGGCCACCGGCGCCAATGCCACCGCCATTGGCGCAAGCGCACGTGCGCTTAACGGGGGTGATACCGCGATTGGCTCCGGCTCTCGCGCGTCGGGCGGTGGCTCCGTCGCCATTGGCGATCTTGCTTCGGCCGCAGGCAGCGAATCGCTGGCCTTCGGCAGCGGCACCATCGCTGGAGGCGCGGGTTCGATGGCGCTAGGCACGACGGCGTCCTCCTTCGGCGACTATTCCGTTGCGCTCGGGGCCTTCGCCGCTGCATGGAAAGAGAACGCCGTCGCCATTGGCATCGATGCAACCGCGAACAATGCCAATGACGTTGCGTTGGGCTCGAACTCAGTCACGGCCGCCGCCGTGGGTACGACGAGCACCACCATCAATGGCGTGACTTACAACTTTGCCGGCACCACGCCCACCAGCACGGTCAGTGTGGGCAGCGTGGGCGCTGAGCGCACCATCACCAACGTCGCCGCAGGCCGCATCAGCGCCACCAGCACCGATGCGATCAACGGCTCGCAGCTGTACGCGACCAATCAGGCCATCACCGAGACGGCAGGCAAGCTGACGCACTACTACAGCGTCAACGACGGCGGCACGCAGCAGGCCAACTACAACAACGACGGCGCTACGGGGACCAACTCGCTGGCGGCGGGCGTGGGTGCGGGCGCTGCGGGGGCAGGGGCTGTGGCTGTCGGCCAAAACACATCTGCCAGCGTCGCCGACGGTGTTGCGCTGGGCAGCTATTCCGTGGCCAACCGGGCCGCGGGGATGGCCGGCTACGACCCCACCACGGGTCTGGCCTCGACCAACACCTCGTCCACCTGGCAGGGCACCCTGGGCGCGTTCAGCGTGGGTGACGCGGCCACCAACCGTACGCGCCAGATCACGGGCGTTGCTGCCGGCACTGCGGATACGGATGCCGTCAACGTCGCCCAGCTGCAGGCCCTGCAGAACAACGTCAACACCAGCATCAACATCGCCGCCAACAAATGGGTGACGGGCTCGCAGACGACAACCTACGTCGCGCCCTCGGCGACCGGCGTCGAGAGCACGGCGGTGGGTTCGGGTTCCGTGGCCTCCGGGGCCAACAGCGTGGCCGTCGGGACGGGCGCGGCTGCGACCACCGCCAACAGCGTGGCGCTGGGCAACGGCTCGACCACCGGCAACGCGGTGGGCGTGAGCGGTACGACCATCAATGGCACGAGCTACAGCTTTGCCGGGAGCAATCCGACGGGCGTGGTGAGCGTGGGCAGCGCGGGCAACGAGCGGCAGATCCAGAACGTGGCCGCCGGCCAGCTCAGCGCCACCAGCACCGATGCGGTCAATGGCAGCCAGCTGTATGCCACCAACCAGGCCATCAGCCAGGTCGCGGCCACCGCAGGTGCCGGCATCAACGTGACCACCGCGGCGACGGGCACCGGCATCGCCGTCGGCACCAGCGTGGCCAAGGTCGGTCCGGGAGGCACGGCCACCTACACGGCCGGTAACAACGTGGTCATCACGCAGAACGGCACCAACATGACCTTTGCGGTCAACGACAACCCGAACTTCACCAGCGTCACGGTGGGCAACACCAGCGTCACCAACAACGGCGTCACGATCAACGGCGGGCCGAGCATGACGGTCAACGGCATCAACGCGGGCAACCAGACGATCACCAATGTCGCGCCGGGCGTCAACGGCACGGATGCGGTGAACGTCAACCAGCTCAACCAGTCCAGCGCGGCCAACCGCGCGTACACGGACTATCGCGCCGCGCAGTTGAACGATCGCATCGATGGCGTTGCGAAGAACGCGTATGCCGGCGTCGCCGCCGCCATGGCCGTGCAGATGCCGGGTACCTACGTGCCCGGAAAGACGGTGATGCGCATCGGATATGGCGTGTTCAAGGGGGAGAGCGCCGTCGGTGTGAGCTTCCGCAGAACCGCCGAAAACAATGGGTGGAGCCTGACCGGTGGCGTCGGGCTGAGCCGTGCGGGGGCAGCCGCGACGGTCGGTGCCGAGTGGGTTTTTAACTGACGCAACGAACAGAGGAGAAAGATGATGAATAAGCAAGCAACGTTCGTTGTGCTGGTCGCCGCCATTTGGGCTCTGCAGGGGTGTTCGAGCACGCCGGGCATGGCCATCGACAAGAGCGCCGAGGCTAAGGCCGTCGCGGCCAGTCCGACTGGCACCGCTACCCCGTTGTCATTGCGAAGCTTGCCGCTCTGCGCGGCAGCCTGTGCAAGCGCTGCGTGGTAGCTCATGTGCTCGTCGCGGTCGAAGACCACGATGAGGCGGTCAAATTCCCGGGCGTGGAGGCCACGCTCCCGGTCGCCATTCTTGAAGACGGTCAGGGCGTACTCCAGCACCTGCTGCGGCTCGGTCCCGAACTGGCTGTGAAGCACTTGAACATGCGCCGTTGCCAGCCGGTAGGCGCGGCCGCGCCGGTGGTTGCGTCTGCCATCTGTCAAGCCTGCACGGAGGTTACTGAGAGACGCTGCCGTGCCGTCTGTTCAGCTTTGGTAGGTCTCCCCCGCTTTGGCTTCGGAATCGCAGTCGCCTGCGAAGTCGGGGCGGAGGTGGGCTCTCCACGAACGTGGTGAGCGAGCCATGCCTCGACGTCCTCTATGCGCCAGAGGAGCCGTTTCGTGCCAGGAAGACGGCAAATCGGGGGCAGTGAGGTGGGATTGCGCGATGCGTCACTGCGGATGCTGGTGACCGATTTGTGGATGTATGCGGAGAGCTGTTCAACTGTGAGCAGAGCATTCATGGGGCGTGACATGTCCGGACCGCCCTGACGCAAGTCGGGGCAGCTCGAATGAGTCCGCGGCAGTCATGGCGCTAGTTGTCTGGTCATCGGCTCTGCCAAGCGATGACGATCTCACCATGACGGGGTTGTGCCCCATTTCGTCTTGCTCTCCCTGGAACACTGCACTTTGTCTCCGGCCTCATCCTGACCGGTGGCTTCGTTCTCGAGGGCGATTGCCTCTCGGCATCCTTTCTTGCCACCTTGCTACATCCGCTTCACGCAGGGCGGCTGCTGGACGGCGCGCGCCATCGGCTTGATGGGCCACGCGCAACCTGCCAGTTGCCCGTGATCCGCTAGTAGGTCTGCCGATGATCTTCTTACGTTTCCCCAGCGCAGTTGCATGATAGTGCAGACTGCGGCAATGGGTGCGCTGGCTGGCGTGCGGCTGGCTATCGTTCGTGGCACAAATCTGGCACACATGATGTGCCAAACCGTGCTCGACAAAGAAAAACAACGCACTACCCTGCAAGGGCTAGTGCGTTGTTTTTATTACCAAAAATGGTGCCGGAGAGATGAATCGAACACCCGACCTTCTCATTACGAATGAGCTGCTCTACCGACTGAGCTACACCGGCTAAGCCTGCGAGTATAGCGTATCCGTCAGGCGCCGGTGTGGTACTCGGTCACGCGCTCGACCTCGTTCTTCGAGCCCAGGAACACGGCCACGCGCTCGTGCAGCTTGGTGGGCTGCAGGTCGAGGATGCGCTGCCGGCCGTTGGTGGCGGCGCCGCCGGCCTGCTCGACCAGCCAGGCCATGGGATTGGCCTCGTACATCAGGCGCAGCTTGCCGGCCTTCTCGGGCTCGCGCTTGTCCCAGGGGTACATGAAGATGCCGCCGCGGGTGAGGATGCGGTGCACGTCGGCGACCATGCTGGCGATCCAGCGCATGTTGAAGTCCTTGCCGCGCGGGCCTTCCTTGCCGGCCAGGCATTCGTCCACATAGCGCTTCACCGGGGCGTCCCAGTGCCGCATGTTGCTCATGTTGATGGCGAATTCCTTGGTGTCGGCCGGGATCTGCACGTTTTCTTGCGTGAGCACGAAGCTGCCCTGCTCGCGGTCGAGCGTGAACATCGCCACGCCGTCGCCCACGGTGAGCACCAGCGTCGTCGACGGGCCGTAGACGCAGTAGCCCGCCGCCACCTGCTTGGCGCCGGCCTGGAGGAAGTCGGCCTCCTGCACGCCGGGGTGGTCGTCGGGTTTCTTCAGCACGCTGAAGATGGTGCCGATGCTCACGTTGACGTCGATGTTGCTGGAGCCGTCGAGCGGGTCGAACAGCAGCAGGTACTCGCCCTGCGGGTAGCGGCTGGGCACCAGGTGGATGCTGTCCATCTCCTCGCTGGCCATGGCCGCCAGGTGGCCACCCCATTCGTTGGCCTCGATCAGCACTTCGTTGGAGATGATGTCCAGCTTCTTCTGGACTTCGCCCTGCACGTTCTCGCTCTCGGCACTGCCGAGCACGCCGCCGAGCGCGCCCTTGTTGACGGCCATGCTGATGCTTTTGCAGGCACGGGCCACCACCTCGAGCAGAAGGCGCAGCTGCGCCGGGATGGACCCGTCGACGCGTTGCTGCTCGACGAGGTAGCGGGTGAGGGAAACTTTCTGCGCCATGGGCGGCCTCCGGAGGTCAGGAATTTGGATGTTCTTTCAGGGCACCCGTGGAACCGGCTTTGCCGGGCCACCGGGTGCGCCCCCTTCGCGGAGCAGAAGGGGGGTGAGGGGTGCGGCTCCAAGCCTGCAGGCGCAGGCTTGGACAGCCCGAACGGTCGACGCTTCTGGCGGCGGCCTCCTCGCAAGCGGCTTGGGGGTTGCTAGTTCGATAAGGCTCGCATGACGACTTCGTGCGTGTCTTTGCTCAGGTCGGGCTTGGCCGCCACGCGGGCGATGGCCTCGCGCGCGGCGCTGCGGTAGGGCTCGGCCAGCTTGTTCCAGCGGTCCATGGCGCGCGCCAGGCGGGCAGCCACCTGCGGGTTGATGGCGTCGAGCTCGATTACGCGCTCGCTCCACCACACGTAGCCGGCTGCATCGAGGCGGTGGAAGGCGCCGGGGTTGCCGCTGCAGTAGCTGAAGATCACCGAGCGCGCGCGGTTCGGGTTCTTCATCGAGAAGTCCGGGTGCTTCATGAGCTGGCGCACCAGCGGCAGCACGTCGCCGCCGCGGTCGGGTGCGCTCGCCTGCAGCGCGAACCACTTGTCGATGACCAGCGCCTCGTCCTTGAACATGGCGTGGAAGCGTGCCAGCGCCTGCGCCGCCAGGGCCTGGCCCGACACGACCAGCGCCGTGAGCGCGTTGAAGCGGTCGGTCATGTTGCCCGCGTCCTTGAAGCGCTGCAGCGTCTTGCCCGGCCACACCGTGTCGCCCGACTCGCGGGCCGCGATGCACAGGTGCAGAAGGGCCATGCCGGCGAGCGCGCGGCGGCCCGACGACGTGGGGTCGGGCGTGTAGGCGCCGGTGTCGCGGTGCTCCTCGTAGGCCCAGGCCCAGTCGGCGGCCAGGGCGGTGGCGAGCTGGGTGCGCATGGCTTCGCGCACGGCGTGCACGCGCTGCGGGTCGACCACCTCGAGCTGCTCGGCGATGTAGCCCTCCGAGGGCAGCGTGAGCACCAGTTCCTTGAAGGCGGCGTCGAGCTGGGGATGGCGCAGCACCTCGCGCATGGCGGCCACGAAGGCCTCGCTCAGCACGGGCACGCCGGCCACGGAGGCGGGGTCGGTGATGGCCTTGACGGCGGCGCGCAGGGCCAGGCGCTGTGCCGCTTCCCAGCGGTTGAAGGGGTCGGTGTCGTGCGCCAGCAGCGTGAGCAGCTGCGTATCGCCAAAGTCGAAGTCCAGCACCACCGGGGCGCTGAAGCCGCGCAGGATCGAGGGCACGGGCTCGGCGTCGAGGTTCTCGAAGGTGAAGCTTTCCTCGGCCTGCGTGAGCACGAGCAGGCGGGTGCCCGGCGCCGCGGCCGGTTCGCCGGCCAGCTGCACGGGCAGCTCGCGGCCGTCGGCGGCCACCAGGCCCAGGTTCACCGGCAGCACGAAGGGCTCCTTCACGGCCTGGCCGGGCGTGGGCGGGCAGCTCTGGGCGAAGCTCAGCGTGTAGCGCCGCTCGGCGGCGTCGTAATGGCCGCGGGCGGCCAGACGCGGCGTGCCGGCCTGGCTGTACCAGCGCTTGAACTGCGGCAGCAGGCGCGCGAGCGGGCTGTCGGGATTGGCGTCGGCGATCGCCTGCGCGAAGTCGTCGCAGGTCACGGCCTGGCCGTCGTGGCGCTCGAAGTACAGCGTCATGCCCCTGGCGAAGCCGTCGCGGCCGACCAGGGTCTGCATCATGCGCACCACCTCCGCCCCCTTCTCGTAGATGGTGACGGTGTAGAAGTTGCTGATCTCGATGTAGCTGTCGGGCCGCACCGGGTGCGCCATCGGGCCCGCGTCCTCGGGGAACTGGGCGCTGCGCAGCACGCGCACGTCCTCGATGCGCTTGACGGCGCGGGCCGAGGCCTCGGCGCACAGGTCCTGGCTGAACTCCTGGTCGCGAAAGACGGTGAGGCCTTCCTTGAGCGAGAGCTGGAACCAGTCACGGCAGGTCACGCGGTCGCCGGTCCAGTTGTGGAAGTACTCGTGGCCCACCACGCTCTCGATGTTGGCGTAGTCGGCGTCGGTGGCGGTGGCCTGGCTGGCCAAAACGTACTTCGTGTTGAAGATGTTCAGGCCCTTGTTCTCCATCGCGCCCATGTTGAAGTCGCTGGTGGCGACGATCATGAAGCGGTCCAGGTCCAGCGGCAGGCCGAAGCGGGCCTCGTCCCACACCACCGAGTGGATGAGCGAGTTCATCGCATGCTCGGTCTTGTCCAGGTCGCCGGCACGCACGTACACCTGCAGCAGGTGTTCCTTGCCGTTGCGCGCCTTCACGCGCTGCTCGCGCGCCACCAGCTTGCCGGCCACCAGCGCGAACAGGTAACTGGGTTTGCGGAAGGGGTCGACCCAGCGCGCGAAGTGCCGGCCTTCGGCCAGGTCACCCTGCTCGACCAGGTTGCCGTTGGACAGCAGCACCGGGTAGGCGGCCTTGTCGGCGCGCAGCGTCACGGTGTAGCTGGCCATCACGTCCGGGCGGTCGAGGAAGTACGTGATGCGGCGGAAGCCCTCGGCCTCGCACTGGGTGAAGAAGGTGTCCTGGCTCACGAACAGGCCCATGAGCTTGGTGTTCTTCACCGGGCAGCAGGTGGTGAAGATCTCCAGCTCGAAGCTGTCGGGCAGGCCGTCGAGCACCAGCTGCTCGCCCTCCATGCGGAAGGAGGCGCCCTGGCCGTTGACCAGCACGCGTGCCAGGTTCAGCTCGTCGCCGTCCAGGCGCAGCGGCTGCGGTGCCAGGTCGGCGTTGCGGCGGATCTGCATGCGGTTGAGCACGCGGGTCTTGGCCGGGTCGAGGTCGAAGGTGAGGTCCACCGTGTCGATCCACCAGGCCGGCGGGGCATAGTCCTCGCGGCGGATGGCGACCGGCTGGCCTTGTGCGTCACGCGATAGCAACATCGAGGGTCTCCAGAAAATTCGATTGGGCGAGTTCGTTGTAGTCGCGCACGGCCGCCATCACGTGGGGGCCGGCGAGTTCTTCGGGCGTGTGCGTGCTGCACACGGCCACGGCGCGCATGCCGCCACGGCGGGCGGCCTCGATGCCGAAGGGCGCATCCTCGAACACGATGCAGCGCTCCGGCGCCACGCCGATGCGGCGTGCCGCTTCGAGAAAGATGGCGGGCGTCGGCTTGCCGCTGAAGCCTTCGTCGCCGCCGACGATGGCCAGCGGCAGCGGGTCCATGGCCAGGCGCGACATCGCGAATTCGATGTTGTGCCGGTCGCCGGCGGTGCCGACGGCGATCTTCAGGCCCATCGCGGCGGCGCGCTTCGCGAAAGCGGTGAAGCCGGCCACCTCGGTGAACTGGGCGCCGAAAAGGTCGCGGTAGAGCACCTCCTTTTGGTGCACGAGCTTGACGCATTCCGCGTCGGTGAGCGGCCGGCCGAAGACCTCGCGCATGCATTCCACGCCGGTGCGGCCGGTGGTGCGCGCGAGGATTTCCGACACGTCCATGTCGATGCCGTGCTGGCGGGCGAAGGCCACCCACGACTTCGCATGCCAGGGCATGGAGTCGATCATGGTGCCGTCCATGTCGAAGATCAGGGCTTCAATGCGCATCGGGTTCGGGTGCTCCGGAAGGGATTGGAAGAAGAGGCGGGGAGGGTGGGCATGCGCGCCCTTCAGATGGCGGTGTTGACCATGCCAACGAGCCCGTTGTACGCCTGCATGACCTGGTGCGGCGTGCCGGCCACATGGCGGGCCGAGCCGGACTCGATGAGTCCGCGCTCGCCCTCGGTGTAGGGGGCGGCGTCCCGCACGCGCCGCACCCGGGCCTTGCCCGCGCGGCGTAGCGAATCGGTGTATTCGGCCACGATGTTCCAGCTCGGCGGCCGCTCGCGCGGGTGCGCGTCCATGTAGGCCATGGCATCGGCGGCCACGCGCTCGAAGGCGTCCAGCTGCTGCTTCGCGGCCTCGGGGTCGAAGCGCTCGCCGGCGATCACCCGCACCGCGCGCTGGGCTTCCAGGGCGATGGCGAGGTTCCAGTAGGCCGCCTTGCGGCCTTCCTTCTTCTCGAGGCGCGCGAGCTGGGCGGGCAGGGCCTCCTGCTCCTCGAGCTCGACGGCGTCGGCCAGCGTGCGGCTGGCGCGGATGAAGGCCTGGAAAGCCGCGAGCAGCTGCGGATGCAGCACGCGGCCCTTGGCGAAATCGTCGTCGCGGTAGTCCTGCTGGCGGTAGTAGGTGGCGGCGTCGTTCAGTGGCGATGCCAGGGCCGTGAGCCGCGCGATGTAGTCGGCGCCCGCAGCGTCGATCCGTTCCATGCGCGGCGTTTGCGCGGCCACCTGGTCGAAGCGCTTCCTGCACGCCACCAGGGCGCCCGCGTCGAGGGCCGACGGCGCCACGGGCACGGGCCGGCCGGCGCCCAGGCCATTGGCATCGAAGCTGAGGAAGTACTGGGTCACGCTGCCGCGGGTGCGGTCGTCCAGGTCATTGAAGCAGTCGATGTAGGTGCGCAGCTTCTGCGTGGCGGCCGGGCCGGTGACGGACACCCGGATCAGTGCCGGCGCCGGGACCGGCGGCGACAGCGCCGTGTTGACCGAGGGTGCCGCCGCGGCGGCAGGGGGCGCATCGTCGCCGGCCTCGTCCGCGTCGGGGGCCGGGCGGCCGCACGCGCCCAGCAGCAGGCCGGCTGCCAGCAGGGGCAGCCACCGGCACGCAGCCAGGCGACGGGCGGCTCGCACGCCTCAGACCCCCTGCTTGAGCGAGGCCTCGATGAAGGCGTCGAGGTCGCCGTCCAGCACCTTCTGCGTGGCCGAGATCTCGACGTTGGTGCGCAGGTCCTTGATGCGGCTGTTGTCCAGCACGTAGCTGCGGATCTGGTGGCCCCAGCCGACGTCGGTCTTGCTGTCCTCGAGCTTCTGCTGCTCTTCCTGGCGCTTGCGCATCTCGTGGTCGTACAGGCGCGAGCGCAGGCGCTTCCAGGCCACGTCGCGGTTGCTGTGCTGGCTGCGGCCGTCCTGGCACTGCACCACGATGCCGGTCGGGATGTGCGTCAGGCGCACGGCCGAGTCGGTCTTGTTGATGTGCTGGCCGCCGGCACCGCTGGCGCGGTAGGTGTCCACGCGCACGTCCGAGGGGTTGATCTCGATCTCGATCGAATCGTCGACCTCGGGATACACGAAGATCGACGCGAAGCTGGTGTGGCGCCCGCCCGAGGAGTCGAAGGGCGACTTGCGCACCAGGCGGTGCACGCCGGTCTCGGTGCGCAGCAGGCCGTAGGCGTACTCACCGTCGACCTTGATGGTCGCGCTCTTGATGCCGGCCGTGTCGCCGGGCGATTCGTCCTCGACGGTGGTGCTGAAGCCCTTGCGCTCGGCGTACTTGAGGTACTGGCGCAGCAGCATGCTGGCCCAGTCCTGCGCCTCGGTGCCGCCAGCGCCGGCCTGGATGTCGACGAAGGCGTTCAGCGGGTCGGCCGGGTTGTTGAACATGCGGCGGAACTCGAGCGCCTCGACGTCCTTCTGCAGCGCGGCAACCTCGTCGGCGATGGCCTGCAGGCCGGCCTCGTCGCCTTCTTCCTTGCTCATCTCGTAGAGCTCGGTGTTGTCGGCCAGGTCGCGCGTGAGCTTGTCGAGGGTGACGACGACGCCGTCGAGCGCCTTCTTTTCCTTGCCCAGCTCCTGGGCCTTCTTGGGGTCGTTCCAGACCGCCGGGTCTTCCAGCGAGGCGTTGACGGTCCTCAGGCGTTCGGCTTTGGCATCGAAGTCAAAGATACCTCCGGAGATCGACCGTGCGTGCGCTCAGGTCGCTCAGGGTGGTGCCGATCTGGTTGATGCGTTCTGCGTCCATGGTGGTGTCCTGTTCTGTGGTGCGGGGGGTGCCGGAGCGCGAGGAGCCATGCCGTCGAGCAAGGGCGTCCGGGGAAAACCCGCGATTTTCTCATGTGGGGCTTGCCCTGCCCGGAGGCAAGTTCTTGGCGGCTCCAGGGGCGGGTGGAAGGTGCGATCGGGCTGTGGCGCTTGCTGTGCTTGCGTTCCGGCAGAAATCGTCACGTTCGTTACTTTCTTTGCTGTTGGCTTATTGAGGCTCTCGACGGGGGCCTGCTCCGGCGTTGCTGCGGATCGGCCGGCACGACGGGCGGGGTCGCTGGCGGCGGCCGCGGGCCTGCGTTCTCCGGCTCAGGCTCGCGCTGACCGGCTTGTCGTGCTGCCTGCGTGCTCGCTGTCCATCGACGCGCCTGCGGCACTGCACGGCGCCGCGAATGGAGCCTGCGCCCGCAGGCCCACGACCACCGCCCTGAACCGCTGCGCCTGAGTGGACAGGCAAACCGGACGCGCCCGCGCCATGCCGGCCGATCCACCCCACCGTCCAGGCCGGTGGTGCCGGTGTGCGGGCGCAGGCGCCATTCGCGGCGCCGTGCAGTGCCCAAAGCACGTCGATTCCAGGCGAGCACATCCGTCGTGCCGCACGACGGTCAGCGCGAGCCTGAGCCGGAGAACGCACACCGGCGCCGCCGGCCGGGTTCAGGCCCACGGCACCGAACCCCGCAGAACCAACCAGTCCTCAGGCCGGCGCAGGCTCCCGCGGCAGAGTCACCGTGAAGGTCGACCCCTCGCCCGGCGAACTGCTCACCTCGATCCGCCCGCCATGGGCCTCGACGATCTGCCGCGTAATGAACAGCCCCAGCCCGAGGCCGCCAGCCGCCTGACTGCGGCCCGAGTCGGTGCGCTCGAACTGCTCGAAGATCCGCGCCTGGTCGGCCGGCGCAATGCCGATGCCGCGGTCGCGCACGCTCAGCACGGCCTCCTCGCCCGCGTTGGCCACCCGCACGTCCACCGGGTGGCCGCCGCCGTAGCGCAGCGCGTTGGTCAGCAGGTTCGTCAGCACCTGCTCGATGCGGAATTCGTCCCACACCCCGTCGACCGCCTGCGCCGCCTCCAGCCGGAAGCTCGCGCCCGCCGCCTCGGCCTGCTGCGTCAGGCCTTCCACCACGCGCCGCGCCAGCACGGCCAGGTCGAAGGCCTGGGGCTTCATCGACAGCCGGCCGCTGCGCATGCGCGTTACGTCCAGCATGTCGTCGATCAGCCGCACCATGCTCTGGATCTGCCGCTGGTCGCGCTCGGTCATCTCCCTCAGCTTCTCGGGCGTGAACGACTGCGTGTTGCCGCGCGCCAGATGCAGCTTGCGCACCTGCGTCTCCAGGAACAGCGTGTTCAGCGGCGTGCGCAGCTCGTGCGACACCATCGACATGAAATCGTCGCGCATGCGCACCGCGCGCTCCAGGTCCCGCCGCGCGGCCTGCAGCTCCGTCACCAGCGCCTGCTGCGCCTCCATCTCCTGCTTCAGCGCCTTGCGGCTGGCGAACAGGTCGACGAACACGTTCACCTTGCTGCGCACCACCTGGGCGTCCAACGGCTTCTGCAGGAAATCGACCGCGCCGCTTTCGTAGCCTTTGAAGGCGTAATTGAGTTCCGAGCCCGCCGCGCTCACGAAGATGATCGGGATGTGCCGCGTGCGCTCGGTGCCGCGCATCAGCTCGGCCAGCTCGAAGCCGTTCATCCCGGGCATCTGCACGTCGACCAGCGCCAGCGCGAATTCGTGCTCGAGCATCAGCGCCAGCGCCGCGTCGCCGGAGCCGGCCTGGAACACCCGCCGGCCAGGCCCGCGCACCAGCGCGTCGAGGGCGACGAGGTTCTCCTTCAGGTCGTCGACCAGGAGGAGCTTGCTCTCGATGTCAGTGGGTGGCGGCATGCAGGGCGTCCAGTTGCATCAGCAGTTCGCGAAGGTCGGCCAGGGGAAGCACATGGTCGGGGGGACGGGCCGCGATCGCGGCCTGCGGCATCATGGGTGTCGCGGCCTCCTGGGGGGACTGCACGGCCGTCAGGCCGCCCGCCGCGCCGATGTCGGCCAGGCCGCGCGCGCCGTCCTCGTTGGCGCCGGTCAGCACGATCCCGGCCAGGCGCGGCCCGTAGGCATCGGCCGCGGAACTCATCATCAGGTCGATCGAAGGGCGGGAGTAGAGCACAGGCGGCTCGCAGCTGAGCGAGAAGCGGCGGTCGCGCTCGACGAACAGGTGGTACCCCGGCGGCGCGAAGTGCAACGTGCCGGGGGCCACGTCGGCCTTGTCCTGCGCCTCGCACACCGGCATCTGCAGCCGACGCGCGAAGATCTCCACCAGCCGGCTCTCGCGCCCCTCGGGCAGGTGCAGCACGGCCACCATCGGCAGGTGCCAGGGCTGGGGCAGCGCCTGGAACAGGCGCATCAGCGCATCGATGCCGCCGGCCGAGGCACCCACCGCGACGAGGTCGACCTCGGGCAGGGACGCGCCCCTCATGTCGCCCTCCGGTAGATGCGGTCGGGCCGGCTCACGGCCTCGAAGCGCTCGCCGTAGGCAGAGAAATCGATGCTCTCCTTGCTGCCCAGCCCGAGGAAGCCGCGGTAGCACAGCGAGTCGTGGAACAGGCCCAGCGCCCGGTCCTGCAGGCGGCGGTTGAAGTAGATGAGCACGTTGCGGCACGACACGAGCTGGGTCTCGGCGAACACGCTGTCGGTGGCCAGGCTGTGGTCGGCAAAGATCACGTTGGCCCGCAGCGCCGGGTCGAAGCGCGCGCCGCCGTAGGCTGCCGTGTAGTAGTCGGAAAAGGCCTGGCGCCCCCCGCTGCGCTGGTAGTTGGCGGTGTAGTCGCGCACCGCCTCGGCCGGGAAGATGCCCTGGCGCGCCTTCTCGAGCGACTGCGGGTTGATGTCGGTGGCGTAGATCAGCGCACGCTCGAGCAGGCCCTCTTCCTTGAGCAGGATGGCCATCGAGTAGACCTCCTCGCCGGTGCTGCAGCCCGCGATCCACACCTTGATCGACGGGTAGGTGTGCAGCACGGGCACCACGTGCTCGCGCAGCGCCAAAAAGTACGAGGGGTCGCGGAACATCTCGCTCACCGGGATGGTGAGGTACTGCAGCAGCCGCGCGAACACCTCGGGGTCGCGCAGCACCTGCTCCTGCAGGGCCGAGATGCTGCGGAACTGCATCTGCTCCAGCGCGTAGGCCACGCGCCGCTTCTGCGAGGCGCCGGTGTAGTCGCGGAAGTCGTGGTTGTAGCGCAGGTAGATCGCCTCCATCAGCAGGCGCAGCTCGATGTCGCCGGCGCTCGGCGGCGGGGCCGCAGGGGCCTTGGGCGAGGCGGGCGCCCCGCGTGCCGCGTTGCTCACAGCCGCTCCATGTGGGGCATCCACACCCGCAGCAGCGAGAACAGGCGGTCCAGCTCGATCGGCTTGGCCAGGTAGTCGCTGGCACCGGCCGCCAGGCACTGCTCCTGGTCGTCCTTCATGGCCTTGGCCGTGACGGTGATGATAGGCAGCTTGGCGAAGCGCTTGTCCTGGCGCAGCCGGCGCGTGGCTTCGAGCCCGTCCATCTCCGGCATCATCACGTCCATCAGCACCAGGTCGATGTCGGGCACGGCGTCGAGCTTCTCCAGCGCCTCGCGCCCGTTGCGCGCCACCTCGATCACCGCGCCGCGCTGCTCCAGCGCGCTGGTGAGCGCGAAGATGTTGCGCACGTCGTCGTCCACGATCAGGATGCGCCGTCCCTCGAACACGCGGTCGCGCCCGCGCGCGGTGCGCAGCATGCTCTGGCGCTCGGTCGAGAGCTGCGACTCCACCTTGTGCAGGAACAGCGTCACCTCGTCGAGCAGGCGCTCCGGCGAACGCGCGCCCTTGATGATGATGGAGCGCGAGTAGCGCAGCAGCTCGGCCTCCTCGTTGCGCGTGAGGTTGCGGCCGGTGTAGACGATCACCGGCGGGAAGGAGCAGATCTCCTCGGTCGACATGCGCTTGAGCAGCTCGCCGCCCTGCATGTCGGGCAGGCGCAGGTCGGTGATCATGCAGTCGAACACGCGCTCGCGCAGCAGGGCCAGCGCCTCCTCGCCGGTCGCCACCGCGGTGATGCGCACGTCCTCGTCGCCGATCAGGTGCACCACGCTCTCGCGCTGCACGTCGTCGTCCTCGACCAGCAGCACCTCCTTGAGCTGTTGCGACAGCTTGGCGTCGAGCCGCGCGAACACCGCCTGCAACTGCTCGCGCGTGGTGGGCTTGAGCGCATAGCCGACGGCGCCCAGGTGCAGCGCGGCCGCGCTCTGGTCCTGCGCCGACACCACGTGCACCGGGATGTGGCGGGTGCGCGCGTCGTCCTTGAGCTGCTGCAGCACCGACAGGCCGGGGCTGTCGGGCAGGCGCATGTCGAGCAGGATGGCGTGCGGCTGCAGTTCCAGCGCGAGCGCGAAGCCGTCCTGCGCGGCATGGGCCACGGCGCAGTGCCAGCCGTACTCGTGCGCCAGGTCGAACAGGATGCGCGCGAACTGGGGCTCGTCCTCGATCACGAGCACGCGGCGCCGGTCGCCGCGCGGCAGGTCGCGGTCGTCGGCGAAGGCCGGCATCACCGGTGCGGCGGCCGGGGCGTCGCCCGCTGCGGCGCGGGGCGCGACGGCGTGGGGCGCCAGCGCCGCGGGCCGCGGTGCCGGCTGGGCGGTCACGGCCGGCGCGGGCGCCTGCCCGGCACCCGGCAGCGGCTGCGACAGGTCGGCCGGCAGCATGAGCGTGAAGGTGCTGCCCTGGCCCGGCGTGCTGCGCACGCCCAGCGTGCCGCCCAGCAGCGTGGCGAGGTCGCGCGAGATCGACAGCCCCAGGCCCGTGCCGCCGTAGCGGCGGCTGGTGGTGCCGTCGGCCTGGTGGAAGGCCTCGAAGATCAGCTCCTGCTGGTCGGCCGGGATGCCGATGCCCGAATCGCTGACCTCGAAGCGCAGGCCGTCCGCCTCGCCGCGCGCAATGGCCAGCACCACGCTGCCGCGGTCGGTGAACTTGATCGCGTTGGACAGCAGGTTCTTCAGGATCTGCTCCACCCGCTGGCGGTCGGAGACGATGCTCTGCGGCGCGTCGGCCGCGATGTCCAGGCGGAACTCGAGCTGCTTGTCGGTGGCCAGCGGCGTGAAGGTGTTGCGCAGGGCATCGGCCAGCCGCGCCACCGGCACGTGCTCGGCGTTCACCTCCATGCGGCCGGCTTCCACCTTGGCGATGTCGAGCACGTCGTTGATCAGCACCAGCAGGTCGTTGCCCGAGGAATGGATCGACTGCGCGAACTTGACCTGTTCCTCGTCGAGGTTGCCCCTGGCGTTGTCGGCCAGCAGCTTCGACAGGATGAGTGCACTGTTGAGCGGCGTGCGCAGCTCGTGCGACATGTTGGCGAGGAACTCCGACTTGTAGCGGCTCGCCCGCTGCAGGTCGTCGGCGCGCTGCTCCAGGTCTTCCTGGGCCCGGCGCAGCGCGGCGTTGCGCAGGTCGAGCTGCTCGGTGCGCTCGGCCAGCTGGTTGTTGGTCTGCTCCAGTTCGGCCTGCTGGTTCTCCAGGTGCGCCTGCGATTCCTTCAGGGCGCGCGACTGCTCCTCGAGCTCCTCGTTGGCGGTGCGCAGCTCTTCCTGCTGCACCTGCAGCTCCTCGTTGAGCTGCTGCGTCTCGGCCAGCACGTCCTGCAGACGCTCGCGGTAGCGCGCCGCGGCCATCGAGGCCCCGGCGTCCTCGGCCACGCTGCGCATCAGCGCCAGCACGCGTGGCGTGGGCGGCGCGAGCAGGCCCAGCTCCACCACGCCGTTGACCTCGCCTTCATGGCGGATCGGCAGCAGCAGCAGCGTCTGCGGGTCGGCGTTGCCGAGTCCGGAGGTCACGCGCAGGTAGCCGGGCGGCAGCGGCGTGACGACCTGCGGGTCGTTGCGGGTGAGGGCCTGGCCGACCAGGCCCTCGCCCGGCAGCACGGTCTGCGGCGCGGCCTCGGCCTCGCGCGAGAAGCCGTAGCTCGCCACCCGGCGCAGCCCACCCTGCGGCTCGCGCACATAGGCCGCGCCGACCACGCTGCCGGCGTGCCGGGCGAAGAAGTCCAGCACCTGCTTTCCCAGCTCCTGCGCCGTGAGCTGGCCCACGGTCTGGCTGGCGAGCTCGGTCTGTGCGTTCTGCAGCCAGGCCTGTTCCTGCAACTGCTCGGTCTGCGCCGCCAGGTCGGTGATCGTGCGGGCATAGGTGTCCGACAGCCGCACCATCTGCCGGCGGCCGAAGTACGCGAGCAGCACGCTCACGACGGCGCTGAAGAGCAGGTAGCCGGCGATCACCGCGATGGCGGTGCGGTTGGCGTCGGCGTTGCGCTGCGTGCGCAGGGTCCGCTCGGTGTCGACGAAGGCGGCGAAGGTGGTGCGCGCGTCGTCGGCCAGCCGCTTGCCGCGGCCGCCCTGGATGAGTTCGTCCACGTTCTCGCCCCGGCGCTTGCGGGCGACGATGTCCTCGGCGTAGTCCGACCAGGTCTTCTGCAGCTCGGCCAGCCGCGTGGCACGGGCCACCTGCGGCGGGTTGTCGGCGACCAGGACGCGCAGCTCGGTCAACAGGTTCTGGGCCTGGTCCTCGGCGGCCTGATAGGGCCCCAGGAATGCTTCGTTGCTGGTCAGCAGGTAGCCGCGCACGGCGGACTGCATCTCGGCCTGCAGGCGCTGCGCCTCGGTGGCGTTGCGCGTCACGCGGTCGGTGTGCTCGACCCAGCCGATCACCGCCAGCAGGTAGAAGATCAGCGCCACGAAGACGACGGCGCCGGTGAGGCCCAGCAGCAAAGGCAGTTGCACGTTGCGGCGCAGCAGCCGGCGGAATTCTTTTTGTTCGGGGGCGTTCAATCGGTGCATGGGCGCTCGCGCAGGGTGGGCGTCGGGGCAAAACCGACGCAGTCTGCCCGAAGCGTGGCCGCACGCGTGTCGGAAAAAGGCGCGATCGGCGAACGAAGCGCGCCCGCGTGTGGGGCTCCTCCTGCAACGCGACGCTGGCTTGGCCGCCAGGGCGTGCGCTCGCCGCGCGGGAAGCTCGCGCGTCGATCACATCCAGATCTTGCAAAGGAGCACTTCATGAGCCGATGGACCGTGGAAATCGAACCGACCGACGACGACCGCTACCAGTGGCGGCATGTGCCCGTGGGCGAGACCGGCACCGGCACCGCGCACGTGGGTGGCGAGCGCTTCGACACCGCCGATGCCGCGCGCGCCGCGGGCGAAGCGGCATTGGCCGAGCATGAGGAGCGCCGCGCCGACGAGGCCGCGCCCGAGGTGCCCGCGCACGACGCCGACACGCGCCTGGGCGAGTCGCAGCCCGAGCTGGAGGCCGAGGAAGACCCGCGCCTCTGAGAACGCGGCGCCGGCTTCAGCCGGCCAGGAAGTCCTCGATCAGCCCGGCCACGCGCTCGGGCTGGTCGTGGTGCAGCATGTGGGCCGCGTCGTCGACCTGCGCGATGCGCACGTCGCGCACCGACTTGAGCCGCTCGTGGTATTCCTCGAGCGAGTAGCGCTTGCCCCACCAGCCGCGCAGGCTGTCGTCGCTGGCCTCCACGGCCAGCACCGGCGCCTCGATCGCGGCGTACAGCGCCAGCGCCTCGTCGACGCGGAACAGGTTGGCGTTGATCACCTTGTGCGCCGGGTCGCCGAGGATGTTCCAGCGCTCGGCGCCTTCGCCATCCTTCGTGCAGCTCGCCCACTGGCGGGCCAGCCAGTCGGCCTTGTCCTGCGTGAGCCGCGGATTGGTTTTCATGAGCCGGCGCGCCACGCCCTCGGCCGCCGGGTAGCTGGCCAGGTCCATGCCGCCGGCGTGCAGGCGCTTGAGTTCGTCGATCCAGCGGCCGTAGCGCGCCGGCGCTTCGTCGGCGCGGTAGGCGGGCATGCCGAAGCCTTCGAGATTGACCACGCGGCGCAGCCGCTTGGGCCGCACGCCGGCGTAGTGCATGGCCACGTTGCCGCCCATGCTGTGGCCCACCAGGTCGACGGCGCGATCGCCCGCATAGTGGTCGAGCAACCAGTCGAGGTCGGCCAGGTAGTCGGGCAGCCAGTAGTTGTCGACGCCGCCGCCTTCGGTCAGGCCGTAGCCGCGCCAGTCGGGCGCGACGATGAAGCGCTCCTCGCGCATCGCGTCGACCACGAACTGCCACGACGCGCCCACGTCCATCCAGCCGTGCAGCAGCACCAGCGGTGGGCGGGCGTCGGCGGGCTCGCCCCAGGTCAGCACGTGGTAGCGCAGATTGCGCACGGGGACGAACTCGGAGCGGGCAGGGCGGCGGGGGACGTACATGGCGGCCGATCATAGGCAGTGCGCGCGCCCGGGCCAGTCCGGCGCAGGACAGGGCGTCTGCTATGAAAAACGTAGCTGCCTGCGCAGGCGGGGCGGGCGCTGCAGCCCGATTTCTTCTTGGATTGGGGGTCAACCCTGTGAAGGAAATTCCTGCTGCGGTCCGGCGCGGGTGCGGGCTAGAGTCGCCGCCTTCGAACAGAACGACGGACCCAGGAGACGCCCATGCCCACCCCCTTTCGCGCCGCGCGCGGCCTGCTCGCCGCGAGCCTGCTGGCCGCCTTCGGCACGCTGGCCCCGGCCGGCACCGTGACCGTGATCACCTCCTTTCCCAAGGAGCTGACCGACGCCTACAAGAAGGCCTTCGAGGCAGCGAACGCGGGCATCAAGCTGGAGGTGCTGAACAAGAACACCACGGCCTCCATCGCCTACATCAAGGAGTTGCCCGCGGGCCAGCGGCCCGACGTGATGTGGGCCAGCGCGCCCGACGCCTTCGAAGTGCTGGCCCGCGACAAGCTGCTCACCGCCGCGCCCGAGGTGAAGAACCCGCACGTGCCGGCCAAGATCGGCAACTACCCCATCAACGACCCGCAGGGCCTGTACTACGGCCAGGCGCTCGCGGGCTACGGGATGATGTGGAACACCCGGTACCTGCAGGCCAACAAGCTGCCGGCGCCGAAGGAATGGAGCGACCTCGCGCGGCCCGAGTACTTCGGCCACGTCGCCATCAGCTCGCCCTCGCGTTCGGGCACCACGCACCTCACGGTCGAGACGCTGCTGCAGGGCGAGGGCTGGGACAAGGGCTGGACGCAGCTGCTCGAGATCATGGGCAACTGCGCGGCCGTGACCGACCGCAGCTTCGGCGTGCCCGACGGCGTGAACAGCGGCCAGTTCGGCATCGGCCTGGTGATCGACTTCTTCGGCCTCGCGGGCAAGTACTCGGGCTTCCCGGTCGAGTTCGCCTACCCCAGCGTGACGGCCGTGGTGCCGGCCAACATCGGCCTGGTGACGGGCGCGAAGAACGCCGACGAGGCGAAGAAGTTCATCGCCTTCACGCTGAGCAAGGACGGCCAGCAGCTGCTGCTCGAACCCAAGATCAGCCGCCTGCCGGTGCTGCCCTACGCCGACCTGAAGGTGCCCGCCGGCTACCCCGACATCCAGGCCGTGGCGAAGAAGGCCAAGGTGCAGTTCGACTCCGAACTGTCGGAGTCGCGCTACCAGGTGGTGGTGAGCCTGTTCGACCAGATGGTGACCTTCCGCCTCAAGGAATTGCAGGCCGCGACCCAGGCCATCCACGAAGCCGAGAAGAAGCTCAAGGCCAGGCCGAACGCGCAGGGCAGCGAGCTGGTCAAGCAGGCAAGGGGCTTCGCGTACGCCTCGCTGGTCGGCGCGGACACGGTGAAGAACGAGCAGTTCCTCGAGCTCTTCCGCAAGAACCGGCGTGACGTCGCCGTGAGCAAGCAGCTCACCGGCCAGGAGGAACTCTGGGCCGGCAAGGCGAAGGCCAACTACGCCAAGGCGACCGAACTGGCCAGGCAGGCCGCGGCGCTGGCGAAGTGACGCCCGCGACGGTCCCGGCGCCGGGCGGGTCGGTGCCGGCGCTGCGCCGCCGCGAAGGCGCGGGCTGGGGAGCCTGGGCGGTGGCCGGCGCGGTGCTGGCCTTCCTGCTCGTGTTCCTGCTGGTGCCCGTGGGGCTGGTGGTCTACACGGCTTTCGTCGACGGCTCAGGCGGCTTCACGCTGGGCCACTTCGGCAACTTCTTCGGCCAGAGCCTGTTCACCGAGGCCTTTCTCAACAGCCTGGTCGTGGCGCTCGCGAGCGTGTTCTTCGCCTCGCTGATCGCCGTGCCGCTGGCCTACCTCACGGTGCGCTTCGAGTTCCGCGGCGCGCTGCTGATCCAGACGCTGGGCGTGCTGCCGCTGGTGATGCCGCCCTTCGTCGGCGCGGTGGCGCTGCAGCTCATCTTCGGGCGCAACGGCAGCGTCAACCTGCTGCTCGACCAGTGGTTCGGCTTCAAGGTGCCGATCATGGACGGGCTGGTGGGCGTCACCTTCGTCGAAAGCATCCATTACTTTCCGTTCATCCTGCTGAACCTGGTGGCCGCGCTGCGCAACATCGACGGCGCGATGGAGGAGTCCGCGCAGAACCTCGGCGCGCGGGGCTTCCGGCTCTTTCGCCGCATCATCTTTCCGCTCGCGATGCCGGGCTTCCTGGCCGGCGCGGCGCTGGTCTTCGTCAAGGTGTTCGACGACCTGGGCACGCCGCTGGTCATGGGCGTGACCAACATGCTGGCGCCGCAGGCTTACCTGCGCATCACCTCGGTGGGCATCGACGACCCGATGGGCTACGTCATCAGCGTGCTGATGATCGGCTTCTCGATCCTCGCGCTGTGGCTGGCTGCCCGCATGACGCAGGGGCGCGACTACGCCACCCTGCAGAAGGGCGGCAGCAGCCTGCAGCGCCGGCGACTCGCGGGCTGGGAATCGGTGCTGGCCTATGGCTGGATCGGCCTGGTGCTGGCGATCGTGCTGGCGCCGCACCTGGCGATCCTGCTGATGTCCTTTGCCAAGGTGTGGAGCTTCTCGGTCCTGCCCGATGCGTACACGCTCGACCACTATGCGGCGGTGTTCAGCGACGCGCAGCACATGATCGGCAACACGCTGCTGTACTGCCTGCTGGCCGCGGGGCTGGACGTGCTCATCGGCACGGCGATCGCCTGGCTCATCCTGCGCACGGCGCTGCCGGCGCGGCGCTGGCTCGATTCGCTGGCCTCCATTGCCCTGGCGATTCCGGGCCTGGTGCTGGCCATCGGCTACCTGCGGCTCTTCAAGGGCGTGAACATCCCGTTCACCGATTCGCCGGTGGTCACGAGCTGGGTGCTGATCATGCTGGCCTACGCGGTACGCCGGCTGCCCTATGCGCTGCGCGCCTGCATGGCGGCGCTGCAGCAGGTGCACCTGTCGCTGGAAGAGGTGGCGCAGAGCCTGGGCGCCACGCGCTGGCGCACCGTGCGCCGCGTGATGGTGCCGCTCATGGCCGGGGGCATCCTGGCCGGCTTCGTCACCAGCTTCATCACGGCGGCGGTGGAGCTGTCGGCCACCATCCTGCTCACCTCCGCCGAGAGCCAGGCGCCGATGAGCTACGGCATCTACCTCTACATGCAGAGCGTGTCGGGGCGCGGGCCGGGCGCGGCGCTGGGGGTGCTGGCCGTGGTGGTCGTGGCGCTGGGCACCTGGGCGTCGCACCGTTTTGCAGAACGCACGCGCACGCCTGAAAGGTCCACTTCATGAAAAAAGCATCTCTCGAAGCGCGCCACATCAGCCTCAGCTACGGCCCCACCGAGGTGCTGCGCGACATCAACCTCAAGATCGAGCCGGGCGAGTTCTTCGCGCTGCTGGGGCCCTCGGGCTCGGGCAAGTCCACGCTGCTGCGGCTCATCGCCGGCTTCAACCAGCACCAGCGCGGCGAGCTGCTGGTCGACGGGCAGGACATCACCGGCGTGCCGCCGCATGCGCGCAACATCGGCCTGGTGTTCCAGAGCTACGCGCTGTGGCCGCACATGAACGTCTGGGACAACGTGGCCTTCGGCCTGGTGGAGCGGCGCGAGACGCGCGATGCGATCAGGCGCAAGGTGGCCGCGGCGCTGGAGCTCGTCGGCCTGAGCGACTACGCCAGGCGCCGGCCGGGCCAGCTCTCGGGCGGCCAGCAGCAGCGCGTGGCGCTGGCGCGCACCGTGGTGGTGGAGCCGCGGCTGCTGCTGCTGGACGAGCCGCTGTCCAACCTCGACAAGAACCTCAGGGTGCAGATGCGCGACGAGCTCAAGCGGCTTCAGCGCCAACTGGGCCTGACGACCATTTTCGTCACGCACGACCAGGAGGAGGCCATGACCACCGCGGACCGCATGGCCGTGCTCGACGGCGGCGTGCTGCAGCAGGTGGGCTCGGCCACGGGGCTGTTCGACGAGCCGGTGAACCGCTTCGTGGCCGGCTTCGTCGGCACGGCGAACCTGCTGGAAGGCCGCATCGAGGCGGTGGACGAGGACGGCGCGATCCGCTTCGACGCGCAGGGCATCGGCCCGCTGCGCCTCCCGGCTTCGGCACTTGCGGCTGCACCGCCGGCGCCGGCGCCGGGGCCGGCCGCGCTGAGCTTCCGGCCGCACCAGGTGCTGCTGCAGGCGCCGGCCGAGCCCACCGACGCGGGCCGCGTCTGGCTCGACGGCACGGTCGAGGGTGCCGAATTCCTCGGCGAGTTCTCGCGTTACCGGCTGCGTGTGGGGCAGGCGGTGGTGGTCGCCGACCAGGCCCACTACGCCGGCCATCCGGTGCTCGAGGAGGGCAGCTTCGTGCGCGTGGGCATCGCGCCGGCGCAGGTGCGCTTCCTCGCGGCCTGAACCGAAGTCCCGAGGAAAATCGGGCTGCAGCGCGCGCCCCGCCTGCGCCGGCGGCTATCGATTTCATAGCAACGGTCCTGCTTTCGGGGCCTCCGCCCCACGCAAGCGCACGTGCGCGTACCCGGCGGTAGCATCCGGGCATGAACCTCCCCCAAGTCACCCTCGGCCGCAGCGAGTTGCGCGTCACTCCCATCTGCCTCGGCACCATGACCTTCGGCGAGCAGGTCGACGAACCGACCGCGCACGCCATCCTGAGCCGCTCGCTGGAGCGCGGCGTCGACTTCATCGACACGGCCGAGATGTACGCCGTGCCGGCCCGCAAGGAAACCTACGGCGCCACCGAGACCATCATCGGCAACTGGTTCGCGAAGAACCCCGGCGCGCGGCAGAAGCTGACGCTCGCCACCAAGGTCGCCGGCCCCTCGCGCGGCATGCCCTGGGTGCGCGAAGGCGGCGGCATGACGGCGGCCGACATCGTCGCCTCCTGCGAGGGCAGCCTCAGGCGCCTGCAGACCGAGGTCATCGACCTCTACCAGATCCACTGGCCCGAGCGCAACGTGCCGGCCTTCGGCAACATCTACTACGACCCGAAGCTCGAGCGCACGCAGACCTCCATCCACGAGCAGCTCGAGGCGCTGGGTGGCCTGGTGAAAGCCGGCAAGGTGCGATACATCGGCCTGTCGAACGAGACGCCCTACGGCGTGCACGAGTTCGTCCGCCTGGCCGAGCAGCACGGCCTGCCGCGCGTGGCCACGGTGCAGAACGTGTACTGCCTCGTGAGCCGCGCGCTGGAGAACGGCCTGGACGAGACCATGCATCGGCTGGACGTGTCGCTGCTGGCCTACTCGCCGCTCGCCTTCGGCCTGCTCACCGGCAAGTACGACCTGGGCGGCACCACCGGCCCCGATGCGCCCAAGGGCGCGCGCATCGCCAGTTACGAGTCGGTGCGCAAGCAGCGCTGGGGCCGGCCCGAGGCGCTCACCGCCGCGCGCCGCTACAACCAGCTCGCGCGCGACCACGGCATGACGCCGGCGCAGATGGCACTGGCCTTCTGCTACACCAAGTGGCAGGTGGCCAGCACCATCATCGGCGTGACCTCGCTGGCGCAGCTGGACGAGGACATCGACGCCTGGGGCACCACGCTGTCGACCGAGCTGCTGGCGGAGATCGACAAGATCCGCTGGGAGCTGCGCGATCCGGCGGCCTGAGGCTCAGGCCGGCTGCTCGATGACGATCTTGCCGAAGTGATCGTTGGCGCGCATGCGCGCCAGCGCCTGCGGCACGGCCTCCAGGGGCAGGCGGACGTCGATCGGCAGTCCGAGCTGTCCCGCGGCGAGGGCCGGCCAGAGGTGGGCACGCACCCGCTCGGCAATGGCCGCCACCTCGTCCACGCTGCGGGTGCGGAAGGTCACGCCCTGGTAGCGGATGCGGCGCATCGAATGCGTCTCGAAGTCGAAGACGGCGCTCTGGCCCGCCATGCGACCGACGTTCACCACGCAGCCGCCGATGGCGGTCGCCTGCAGGTTGAGGCTGGCGTAGGGGCCGGAGAGCTGGTCGATGACGAGGTCCACGCCGCGTCCGCCGGTGTGCGCCAGGACGGCCTCCACCCAGCGCGGATCGGTGGTGTCCAGCGCGCGATGGGCGCCGAAGTCCGCCAGCCGCCCGCGCCGCTCGGGGGTGGTCGACGTGCCGAGCACCAGCCCGGCGCCCAGGTGACGCGCCAACTGCAGTCCCATCAGCCCGACGCCCGAGGAGGCGCCCTGGATCAACACCGACTGCCCGGCGCGCAATCCGCCCTGCGTGACCAGGGCATCGTGCATGGTGCGCAGCGCGATCGGAAGGCAGGCGGCCTGTGCGGTGTCCATGGCCGGGTGGGGCAGGGGGAAGCTGCGCCGGTAGTCGGTCACCGCGTATTCGGCGAAGGCGCCGATGCCCGAGCACATGACCCGATCGCCCGGCCTGACGCCGTCGACCTGCCACCCGGCCGACACCACCTCGCCGGCCCACTCCAGGCCGAGCACGGTCCCTGGTCCGCCGTGCGGCCCGTGCCGGCGTCCCTCGGCCAGGCCGAGGTCGGCGCGGTTGAGCGCGCTGGCGCGCACGCGCACCAGGATTTCGGTCGGCCCCGGACGAGGCAGTGGCACGGTCTGCACGCGCACGCCGTCGGCGCCGGCCTGGACGGCGGCGCGCATGGTGGTGGGAAGGGCAGCAGTGGACATGCTCCAGTCCTCAGCGCATATGCGCGCCGCCATTGACGTCGATCGTCGTCCCCGTCACGTACGACGACAGGTCTGACGCGAGGAAGAGGCAGGCGCCCGCGATCTCGGCCGCGTGGCCCGCGCGCGGCAGGGGCCAGCCGCCGCCGCTGGCGTGCTTGTCCTCGTCGCTGCGGCCGGTGCGCGAGAAGTCGGTGAGGATGAGGCCCGGCGCGATGGCGTTGACGCGGATGCCTTCGGCGCCCAGCTCGCGCGCCATCGCGCGCGTGAGGCCCAGCACGCCGGCCTTGGCGGCGCAGTAGTGCGCGCCGCCGAAGATGCCGCCGCCCTGCTGCGCCGACATCGACGACACGTTGACGATGCTGCCGCCGTGCCGCGCGCGCATGACCGGCAGCGCCGCCTGCGACAGCAGCAGCGTGCCGCGCAGCACCACGTCGGTCACGGTGTCGTAATCGGCCTTGGTGATCTCGGCCACACCGCGCTTCTGCGTCAGGCCCGCGTTGTTGACGAGGATGTCGAGCGCGCCACCGGACCACGCCAGGACGCCGTCGATGGCGGCCCTGCAGGCCGCGGCGTCGGCCACGTCGCAGGCCCAGCCGCGGGCGCGCTCGCTGTCCGCCGCATTGTTGAGGTCGGCCGCGGCCGCACGGGCTTCTTCCCCGTTCACATCGAGCAGCGCCACGCGCGCGCCGTGCGCGAGGAAGAGCCGCGCCGTTGCCTTGCCGATGCCCTTGGGGCGGCCGGCGCCGGAGATCACGGCCACGCGGCCGGCGAGCAATGCACCGGTGTCGGTGCGCACCGGGTTCAGGGCCGAAGCGTCCATCGCTGCTTCAATCCGTCTTGATGTTGGCGTCCGCCGCGACCTTCTTCCAGATCTGGATGTCGCGTGCGTTGACGGCGGCCTGCTGATCGCCCGGCAGGAAGTCGGCCGTGATGCCCAGCGCGAGCATCTTGTCGACCACCTCCTTGTCCTTGAGCGAGGCCTGCAGCGCATCGGTCAGCCGGGCGAGGATGGGCTTGGGCACGTTCGCCGGTGCATACATCACCCACGACAGCAGCTGGTCGAAGTCGATGCCCTGTTCCTTGTAGCTCGCCACGTCGGGCAGGCTGGGGGAGCGCTGGGTGCACACGCCGAGCGCCTTGAGCTTGCCCTCCTTGACGAAGGGCGTGCCGGTCGCCATGTCGACCAGCCCGAGCTGGATATGGCCGCCCATCATGTCGGTCACCAGCTTGTTGGTGCCGTTGAAGGGCACGTGCTGCAACTGCAGGCCGCCCTTCTGCGCCAGCACCTCGCCGCAGAAGTGGCCGGTGGAGCCCATGCCCCAGCTGCCGTATTGCGTGGGGTTGGGCTTCGACTTGGCGAGTGCCACCAGCTCCCTGAGGTTGTTGGCCGGGAAGTCCGGCGTCGCCAGCATCACGATCGCCGAGGTGCCGATGCGGCCGATGACGCTGAAATCCTTGACCGGGTCGTAGGCCAGCTTGCTGTACGTCACCGGTGCGAGCAGGTGCGTGGTCATGCCGCCGATCATGATCGTGTAGCCGTCGGGCGCCGACACGGCCACGTGCTGCGTGCCGATGGTGCCAGCGGCGCCGACGCGGTTCTCCACCACGATGGGCTGCTTCAGGCGCCGGCTCATCTGGTCGGCCAGCAGGCGGCCCAGCACGTCGCCGCCGCCGCCGGCGCCGAAGGGCAGCACCATCTTGATGGGCTTGTTCGGGTAGTCGGCCGCCGGCTGGGCCGAGGCGGGTGCACCTGCGACCAGCGCGACGGCGGCCACCATCGGCAGCCAGAACGTCTTCCTGTTCAACATGTCATGTCTCCTTCGTTGTGTCGTGATCGGTGCGCCTGTGGTCTCAGCCGAGCGAGACGCCGCCATCCACCACCAGCTCAACGCCGGTGACGTAGGCGGATTCGTCGGAGGCGAGGAAGAGGGCGGCGTTGGCGATGTCCCAGGGCGAGCCCTGGCGGCCCATGGGGCAGCGAGCGTCGCGCTGCGCGCGGCCCTGGGCGGCGGCTTCGGCATCGGAGTACAGCGCGGCGGCATGCGGCGTGTCGATGAGGCCGGCCACGATGGCATTGCAGCGCACCTGCTGCGGCGCGTACTGCCGTGCCACAACGCGCGTCATGTGGTTCAGTGCCGCCTTGGAGGTGCTGTACGAGAGGAACTGCATCGGGCTCCACTTGCGGCTCGCGATCGAGGACATGTTGATGATCGAGCCACCGCCCTGGCGGACCATGTGCGGCATCGCGGCGCGCGCGGCCAGCATCGCGCCGCGCAGGTTGACCTCATGCACGCGGTCCCAAGACGCCTCGGTCAGTTCCAGCAGGTCGCCGAAGGCCTCGATGCCGACGTTGTTGTGCAGGACGTCGATGCGGCCGTGGCGCTGCAGGGCGGTGTCGACCATGGCCTGGAGCTGCGCCGAACTGCGCACGTCGGCGACCACGGCGCTGGCCTCGCCGCCCTCGGCGACGATGCGTCGCACGGTCTCCTGCGCCGCATCGGGCGACAGGTCGGCGCACAGCACGCGGGCGCCGGCCCGTGCGAAGGCGATCGCACAGGCGGCGCCGTTGCTGGTGCCGTCGACGGGCGTGCCGGCGCCGACGACGATCGCCACTTTGCCCGCCAGGCGCTCCGACGCGTTCATGTCGCCTTGCGGGTGGCGCGCGGCTTCGATGCCAGGCGTGCAGGCGCAGGCGCCAGCGGCGCGCACGATTCGCGCAGCACCATCTGCGTGGTGATGACGATGCGTTCGGCTTCCTCAGGCGACGCCGCGGCGCCGGGCAGGCGCTTGAGCATCAGCTCGGCCACGGCGGTGCCGACGGCCTCGAAGTCCCAGGTGAGCGACGTGATGCCGGGCGAGAAGAGCTGCGACAGGTCGGTGTCGCCGATGCTGATGATGCTGGCGTCCTCGGGGGCGGTGAGGCCGGCATGGCGAAGCCCCTGGAGCACGCCCGAGAGGATGCGCGTGCCCAGGCACACGAAGGCCGTGGGGCGCTCGGCGCCGGAGAGCAGCGCCAACGTCTCGCTGAATGCGAACTGCATCGCCGAGGGTTCGGCGCGCACCAGCCGCGGCTCGGGCTGCAGGCCGCGTTCGGCATAGGCCGCGCGAAAGCCCGCGATCCGCTCGCGGCCGGGCCGCACCGCCTGGCCCGGCGTCATGAGCGCGATGCGGCGGTGGCCGAGGTCAAGCAGGTAGCGCGTGGCCTGCAGGGCACCGTTGAAGTGGTCGACGTGCACGCCGCTGCCGGCGGCATGGAAGTCGCGGTCCAGCGCGACGGCCGGCAGGCCCTGCGCCACGAGGCCTTCGAACAGCTCGGGACGCTCGCTCTGGCAGGGCGCGAGGATGATGCCGTCGACCCGCCGGCGGCGGAAGAAGTCGACCATCGTGCGCTCGCGTGCCGCGTCGTTGTGCGTGTTGGCCAGCAGCAGGGCGCAGCCGTCGCGTTGCAGGCGGGCCTCGACCGCGTTCACGATGCGCGCATACAGCGGGTTGGACAGGTCCGACACCAGCAGACCGACCACGCCCGTGCTGCGCGTGCGCATGCTCTGCGCGATCGCGTCCGGCTCGTAGCCCAGCGCCTCGGCGGCGGCCTGCACGGCAGCGATGGCGGCCTGGCTCACGCGGCCGGCGCGGTTGAGGGCGCGCGACGCGGTGCCGATGGACACGCCGGCGCGCAGCGCCACGTCGCGGATGGTGGGGCGGCTCATTGGACTACCCTCCGTGCTGCGCACTTCGGGTGCGAGCGCCTCCGGAGCGGCCGAGCGGCGCTCATGCGTCGCCGTCTCCGGGCACGGCGGCCTGCACGACGCCCGACGGAAAGCGGCGCGCGCCGTGTTCCAGCGGTACCGCCATGCTGTTCAGGAAGAAGGCGGCCATGTGATAGAAGCTCGTCGCCAGCACGAGTTCGATCACCTGGTCCTTGGGCCAGTGCGCCTGCAGGCCGGCCCAGGTGCTGTCGCCCACGGTGGAATGGTGGTGCAGCTCGTCGACCATGCGCACGACCAGGCGCTCCTTCTCGCTCCACAGCGATTCGCTCAACGCCGTGTTGCAGGTCAGCTCCATCACCTGCGCCTCGCTCAGGCCGCAGCGCTCGGCATAAATGCTCACATGCATGCCCCATTCGTACTCGGAGCGGGTGAGGGCGCCGGTGCGGATGATGGCGATCTCGCGGTCGCGCTCCGACACGCTGCCCTTGAACAGCACCACGTGCGCCATCTGCTGGAAGGCCACCGCCAGCTTGGGTTCCTGCGCCAGCGTCAGGCGCAGGTTCTGCGGTGACAGCGTGCCCGAAAAGGCGGTGTTGCCGATCGCGCGGGCCGCAGCCTCGTCGTAGGGCGGGGCGCGCAGTGGCATGCGCCGCGAGACGGCGAGTTGCTGGGCGGTGCTGGGCAGTTCGGTGGGAGTGACGACGGACATGGATGAAGAAATCGATGCAGATTTGTAGAAACGTTTCTACGCGATGGCGTCAGTCTGCTGCGGTGGGTCATTGATTTAAATGGGTGCAAACCCGGGTGACGAGAGCTCGGCGTTTTTTCTCACAATCGAGAAAACGTTTTCGCACACAGGAGCAAGCATGAGCCTTTTCTACGGCGGAGCGCGGCAGGTCGGTTTCGTGGTGCGCGACATCGAGCGCGCGATGGCGCACTGGAGCCGTGCGCTCGGCGTGGGGCCGTGGTTCTACAAGGCGGCGGTGGGCACCACCGAGTTCCGCTACTACGGCCAGGCACAGACGCACCTGCCCGATCTGTCGATCGCGCTGGCCAACTCGGGCGAGCTGCAGATCGAGCTGATCCAGCAGCGCAACGACGCGCCCTCGCTCTACCTCGACACACTGGCCAGGAACGGCGAATGCGCCCAGCACATCGCCTACTGGACCGAGGACCGTTACGACGCCATGCACGCGCAGCTGCTCGAGAGCGGGTACGTCGAGGGGCATGGCGGGCGCATGGGCGCGCGCGGGCGCTTCGCGTACTTCGTGCATCCCGATCTGCCCAGCGGCATGGTGGAGCTGTCGGAGACGACGGGCGGCAAGGGCGAGTACTTCCGCCAGATCGCCGAGGTGGCCCGCACCTGGGACGGCCGCACGGACCCGATCAGGCAGATGGGCGCCTCGGCCGTGAGCACCGCGGCCTGAGGCCACCGAAGCCACGACAGGCACCGCTGGCGCGGGCGCGGCAGAATCGCCCGCTCCCATGGCCAAGAAAGACAAGACCCACGTCAGCGAAACCCCCGCCACCGCCATGCTGCGCGCGGCGAAGGTCGCGTTCACCGAACACCCGTACGAGTACCTGGAGCACGGCGGCGCGCAGCACAGCGCGGCGGTGCTGGGCTTCGACCCTTTCACCGTCGTCAAGACGCTGGTGATGCAGGACCAGGATGCGAAGCCGCTGATCGTCCTGATGCACGGCAACCGCACCGTGTCGACCAAGAACCTCGCGCGCCAGATCGGCGCCAAGTCGGTCGAGCCGTGCAAGCCCGAGGTGGCGCAGCGCCATTCGGGCTACCAGGTGGGCGGCACCTCGCCCTTCGGCACGCGGCGCGAGATGCCGGTGTTCATCGAGTCGACCATCCTCGAGCTGCCGAAGATCCTCATCAACGGCGGGCGGCGCGGTTACCTGGTGGGCATCGATCCGCAGCTATGCGTGCAGCTGCTGGGCGCCAGGCCGGTGCAGTGCGCGCTGGCAGAATGACCGGCTTCCCCACGAGACAACCACCACGCGCGGCGTCATCGAGCCCGCGCCGGAGCCTGCCTTGAGCCTTGAACTGCCTTCCCTGATCGCCATCGTCGTCGGCTACCTGCTGGGCTCGCTGTCCTTCGCCGTCATCGTGAGCAAGCTGCTCGGCATGGACGACCCGCGCAGCTACGGCAGCGGCAACCCGGGCGCGACCAACGTGCTGCGTTCCGGCCGCAAGGGGGCGGCGCTGGCCACGCTGGTGCTCGATGCGCTCAAGGGCTGGCTGCCGGTGTTCGTCATCAACCAGTGGGGCGCGGCGTGGGGGCTCGGTGCCGGCACCGCGGCGCTGGCCGGCCTGGCGGCCTTCCTGGGCCACCTGTACCCGGTGTTCTTCCGCTTCCAGGGCGGCAAGGGCGTGGCGACCGCAGCGGGCGTGCTCTTCGGCATCGACTGGCTGCTGGGCCTGGCCACGGGCGCGTCGTGGCTCATCATCGCCTTCTTCTTCCGCTACTCCTCGCTCGCCTCGCTGGTGGCCGCCTTCTTCGCGCCGGCCTACTACGTGCTGGGCGGCAAGATCGCCTGGCCGCTGCACCGCACGGTGCTGGCGGCCATCATCGTCATGAGCCTGCTGCTGGCCTGGCGCCATCGCGAGAACATCCGGCGCCTGCTGGCCGGCACCGAATCGAAGCTTGGCAGCAAGGCCAAGCCCACCTGAAGGAACGAACACCATGCCTGCCATCCAACGCTTCCACGTCGGCCCGCGCCTGTCCGAGACGGCCGTGCACAACGGCACTGTCTACCTCGCCGGCCAGGTGCCCGACGACACCACGCAGGACATCCGCGGCCAGACCGCGCAGGTGCTCGCGATGGTCGACCGCCTGCTGGCCGAGGCCGGCAGCGACAAGACCCGCATCCTCATGACGCAGATCTTCCTGACCGACATCAGCGAGATCGCGGCGATGAACGAGGTGTGGGACGCCTGGGTCCCGGCCGGCCACACGCCGCCGCGCGCGACCGTGCAGGCCCAGCTGGCCAACCCGGCCTACAAGATCGAGATCGTCGTTTCCGCCGCGCAGGCCTGATCAGAAGCGCTTCTCGAGCACCATCTGGTCGGCGTCGCGTCGCATCGAGAAGCGGTTGATGAAGCTGTTGCCCAGCAGCACGAAGGGCATGGGCTGCTGCGAGACGATGGCGTCGATGTCGTAGACCTCCACGTCGCCCACGCGCACCGACGACAGCTTGACGCGCCAGCCGCCGGCCACGCCGTTGGCGGTGTTGATCTGCACCGGCTGGCCCTTGGCGTAGTCCAGGCCGATGCGCTGCGCATCGGCGAGCGACAGGGCGACCGCGGTCGCGCCGGTGTCGAGCATGAAGTTGACGCTGCGCCCGTTGATGGCGCCCTGCGTCATGAAGTGGCCGCGGCTGTCGACCGGCAGCACGATGCGCGTGCCGCCCGCGCTGCGTGCCGCGCCGCCGATGCTCACCGGCGAATCCATGCGCAGGGTGAGCCGCTTGCCGCCCGATTCGACCACGGCCTGCTCGCCCTGCATCGCGATGAGTTTGACGCCCTGCACCGTCTCGCCCGGTGCCACCGTGCGCGGCGCGCCGCCGTCGACCATCAGGATGGCGCGGCTGCCGATGCTGCCGGTGAGCGTCACGGACTGGGCGTGCGCCAGGGCGCAGCCGACGCCCAGCAGCGCGGCGAGCAGGGGCGCCTTCATGGGTCGCTCAGTCCCTGAAGTTGTTGAAGGACAGCGGCAGGTCGGCCACGTCCTTCTTGATCAGCGCCATGGCGGCCTGCAGGTCGTCGCGCTTCGCGCCGGTCACGCGCACCGCATCGCCCTGGATGGCGGCCTGCACCTTGAGCTTGCTGTCCTTGAGGATGCGCTGGATCTTCTTGCCGGTCTCGGCGTCGATGCCGTTCTTGACCTTGATGACCTGCTTGACCTTGTCGCCGCCGGCCTTCTGCACGTCGCCCTTGTCGAGGAAGCGCACGTCCACGCTGCGCTTGGTGAGCTTGCCGCGCAGGATGTCCTCGACCTGCTGCAGCTGGAAGTCGGCGTCGCCGGTGAGGGTGATGTCCTTGTCCTTGAGCTCGATCGCGGCGGCCGTGCCCTTGAAGTCGAAGCGCGTGCCGATTTCCTTGGCAGCGTTGTCGACGGCGTTGCGGACTTCGACCAGGTTCGGCTCGCAAACGGTGTCGAAAGAGGGCATGCGGGGGTTCTCCTTGGATGACTGCCCCGGCCGGGATGCGCCGGGGTCGGATGCGACAATTCTCCCATGATCGTCCAGCGCAACGTCCCCCTGCAACCGCACAACAGCTTCGGCATCGTGGCCCGTGCGCAGCTGCTGGTACGCATCACCAGCGAGGCCGACGTGGCCGCCGTGCTGGCCGACCCCGCGCTGCGCGATCTTCCGAAGTTCGTGCTCGGCGGCGGCAGCAACATCGTGCTCACGGGCGACGTGAAGCCGCTGGTGCTCAAGGTCGAGATTCCGGGCCGGCGGCTGGTCGACGAGGGTGCCAAGGCCTGGGTCGTCGAGGTCGGCGCCGGCGAGGTCTGGCACGACACGGTGCAATGGCTGCTCGAACAGGGCTGGCCGGGCCTGGAGAACATGGCGCTCATTCCCGGCACGGTGGGTGGCGCGCCGGTGCAGAACATCGGTGCCTACGGCGTCGAGCTGCAGGACCGCTTCGAGTCGCTGGACGGCATCGACCTCGTGACCGGCCAGCCCTTCACGCTCGATGCTGCGCAGTGCGCCTTCGGCTACCGCGATTCGGTCTTCAAGCACGTGGGCGACCCGGCCACCAACGCCTTCGGGCTGGCCGGGCGTGCGCTCATCACCCGCGTGCGCTTCCGGCTGCCCAAGCCCTGGAAGCCGGTGCTGGGCTACCTCGACCTGGAACGCAAGATGGCCGAGACGGGGGTGACCGATCCGACGCCGATGCAGATCTTCGACTGGATCGTCGCCATCCGGCGCGCCAAGCTGCCCGACTGGCGCGTGCTGGGCAATGCCGGCAGCTTCTTCAAGAACCCGACGGTCACGGCCGAGCAGTGCGCCGACATCATCGCGCGCGACCCCAAGATCGTGCACTACCCGATGCCCGACGGCAGCATCAAGCTGGCCGCCGGCTGGCTCATCGACGCCTGCGGCTGGAAGGGCAAGTCGGTCGGCAATGCCGGCGTGTACGAGCGGCAGGCGCTGGTGCTGGTCAATCGCGGCGGCAGCGAGCATCCGGCCACGGGCGGCGAGGTGATGACCCTGGCCAAGGCGATCCAGACCAGCGTGTACGAGCGCTTCGGCATCCGGCTGGAGCCGGAGCCGGTCGTGGTCTGAGGCCTGGGCCTTAAGAGGGCGCTGCACGCGCGCGGGCATGCGCGGCGGCGAGGAAGGATCCGAGGAGGAGCATTGGCATGCATTGGCCCGAACTGAACTTTCGACGCCGCATCGCCGCCCTGGTGTGGGCGCGCCGGCTGGTGTGGGTGCTGGCGATCGCCGCGGTGGCCGCCTGGCGCACGGGCTGGTCGCTGGCCGTCGCGGTGGTGGTGGGGCTGGTGCTCACGGCCGCACTGCGCGCCTGGGAGGACAGCCTGCGCCGGCAGTTCATCCGCGAGGCCTCGCTGCCGGCCTTCCTGATCGGCAAGCTGCGCCAGGCATTCCCGCAGCTGTCGTCGCGCGACGCCGAACTGGTGCTGCGCGGCCTGCGGCAGTTCTTCATGGCGCACCTGCGCAGCGGGCGCAAGTTCGTGGCCATGCCCTCGAAAGTGGTCGACGAGGCCTGGCACGAATACATCCTGCACACGCAGGGCTACCAGCGCTGGTGCGAGGGGGCCTTCGGCGCGATGCTGCACCACACCCCGGCCGAGGTGCTGGGCCGCGATGCGAGGCGCAACGACGGGCTGCGCCGCAGCTGGTACTGGGCCTGCAAGGAGGAAAGCATCGACCCGCGCAAGCCCGCGCGGCTGCCGCTGCTCTTCGCGCTGGACGCCAAGTTCGCGGTCGCGGGAGGCTTCCACTACACGCCGGACTGCAGCGCCATCGACCGGGCGAGCGGCTCCGATGCGTACTGCGGAACGGCCTTCGCCGACGGCGGCGCATCGTCCTCCGGCGACTCGGGCGGCTACCCCGGCGATGCGCAAGGGCTGGGCGGCAGCGAGTCCTCTTCGTCCTCCGATGGGGGCGGCGACAGCGGCGGCAGCAGCAGTGACGGAGGCGGCGGCTGCGGCGGCGGATGCGGAGGGGGCGGCGGCGACTGAAAGCTGAAAGGCCGGTCGCCCGCCGCGGGCGGCGATCAGCCGAAGTGGCAGATGTAGCTGTAGGGCGCGCCGGTCACGCGGATCTCGAACTTCGAGTTGCCGGGCACGCTGAACTTCTCGCCCGCGCCGGCGGCCACCCATTCGCTGCTGCCGTCGAGCTTGTACTCGCAGCTGCCGCCCGTGCCTTCCATGACCTCGGGCGCGCCGGTGCTGAAGGTCAGCGACGACGGCAGGATCACCCCCACCGTGCACTTGCGCCCGTCGGCGAAGGTGATGCCGTGCGAGACGCACTTGCCGTCGAAATACACGTTGGCCTGGGTGGCGACGGACACGCCGTCGAGGGTCTGGGTGGTCATGCGGAAAGGGGAGGCGCCGGGCCTGTTTGCTACGGTTTCAATAGCGCCCCGCGCAGGCGGGGCGGGCGCTGCAGCCCGATTTTCTTAAGAAGATCCGGTGCGGCGCCCGGCATTCTAGGGCGCCCGGTCCGCGGCTCAGCGCCAGCCGTGGTGCCAGCCGCGCGAGTAGCCGAAGTTGAGCGACAGGCCCACCGGCGGATACACGTAGGGTGCCGGGTAAGCATAGGCCGGCGCCACGTACACGGGCGCCGGGTAGGCGGCCGGATACGCGGGGGCAGGCGCGCCGTACGGCACGCCGTTGCCCGACACCACGACGCCCGGCTCGGGCGTGACGGCGTAGGGTTGCGCGGGGGGCGCCGC
This sequence comes from Xenophilus aerolatus, assembly GCA_030418545.1. Taxonomy (GTDB): domain Bacteria; phylum Pseudomonadota; class Gammaproteobacteria; order Burkholderiales; family Burkholderiaceae_C; genus Xenophilus. The sequence goes on from QAIB01000001.1 coordinate 179,709, forward strand.
CGGCTCCGGGTTGCCGGCCAGGACCGGCTGCGGCGCGACCGGGTAGGTGGCGACGCCGTAGCCGCTCAGCTGCACCGGGATGGTCGGGCCGGGTGGCGTCTCGGTGCGCGTCGTGTACTGGCGGCCGCCGTACTCGTAAGTGACGCTGTAGCCGGCGGGCTGGCCGTTCTCGTGGATCGGGCTGGTGGAGATGACGCGGCCGACGGCCGGCGCCTCCTGGGCCGACGCGGGCAGGGCAGCGCCGAGGACCAGTGCGAGCGCGGTGGCGGCCAGGGCGCCGTGCCGCACGCGGCGGGCGCGATGGCGCAGGTCGACGGAGGCCGTGGGAGGGAGGCGAGAGTTCATTGGAATAGCTCCTTCGGATGTGCTGGCAGGCGGCGGACCGGCCTGTGCGGACAGGCGGTTGGAGCCCGCCCGCGCGCCAAGGTTCACGCGAGCTTTTCGCGATGCGAGATCCACGCGTCGGCATCGAAGCCGACCGTCACAACGTCCGGCCGCGCCCATTCGACGACCGGCCGCTTGACCAGGCCGGGATTCGCCTGCAGCACGGCCTGGGCCGAGGGCGCGTCGACCACCGCATCGCGCGCGGCCGCATCCAGTTGCCGCCAAGTGGTGCCGCGCCGGTTGACCAGCGCCTCCCAGCCGACCGCGGCGATCCAGCGCTGCACGGTGGCCTCGGGCAGGCCTTCCTTCTTGAAGTCGTGGAAACGGTAGGGAAGCTGCTGCGTGTCCAGCCAGGCGCGGGCGCGCTTGACGGTGTCGCAATTCGGGATGCCGTAGAGGTCGATCATGGGCGCGGATGATGCAGCCGGAAGGGCTGGGCGACAATCGCGGGCTCCATGAAGACCCTGGCCGACTGGCTCGCGCACGCCGAGCACCTGCACGCAAAGAACATCGAACTCGGCCTGGAACGCGTGCGCGCGGTCGCCGAACGCATGGGCCTGGCCTTCGCCTGCCCGGTGATCACCGTGGCCGGCACCAACGGCAAGGGCTCGACCTGCGCCATGCTGGAATCGATCCTCACGGAAGCCGGCTACCGCACCGGCGTCTACAGCTCGCCGCACCTGGTTCACTTCGAGGAGCGGCTGCGCATCGGCGGCGAGATCGTGGCGGCCGAGCGGCTGCCGGCGCATTTCGAGGCGGTCGAGCGCGCGCGGGGCGACACCTCGCTGACCTACTTCGAGTTCACGACCCTGGCGCTGTTCGCCTGCATGATCGAGGCCGGCGTCGAAGTCGCCATCCTCGAGGTGGGCCTGGGCGGCCGGCTCGACGCCGTGAACATCGTCGACACCGACTGCGCCATCCTCACCAGCATCGACCTGGACCACATGGACTTCCTCGGGCCGGATCGCGAGCGCATCGGCTTCGAGAAGGCCGGGATCATGCGGCCGGGCAAGCCCGCCATCGTCAGCGACCCGATGCCGCCGGCCAGCGTGGTCGCGCATGCCGAGGCCATCGGCGCCGACCTGTGGCTGTCGGGCCGCGACTTCAATGTGTCGGGCGATCCGCAGCAATGGTCCTGGGCCGGCCGTGGCCGGCGCTATGCAGGACTGGCCTATCCGGCGCTGCGCGGCGCCAACCAGCTCGTCAATGCGGCCGGGGTGCTGGCCGCGCTCGAGGCGCTGCGCCCGCGCCTGCCGGTCACGGCGCAGGCCATCCGCGTCGGGCTGTCGCTGGTCGAGTTGCCCGGCCGCTTCCAGATCGTGCCGGGCCAGCCCGCGCTGGTGCTGGACGTGGCGCACAACCCGCACGCCGTCGCGGCGCTGACCGAGAACCTCGACGCGATGGGCTTCTACCCGGTGACGCACGCCGTCTTCGGCGTCATGGCGGACAAGGAGCTGGCGCCGATCCTCGAGCGCATCGGCCCGCTGGTCGACCGCTGGTACTTCACCGACCTGCCCACGCCGCGGGCCGCACGGGCGGCCGATCTCGAGGCGGCCTGGAAGGCGCGCAACCGGCGCCCGGAGGTCAGCGCCAGCACCCACGCCGACCCGATGGCGGCCCTGCAGGCGGCGGTCGATGCAGCGGACCCCGCTGATAGAATCGTGGTCTTCGGATCCTTCTTCACGGTCGGCGGTGTGCTCGAGCATGGCATCCCCCGACTGCAGGCCAAACACCTCCAGCCCGGCGCCTGACACTGCCCTCCGGGCCCGGCCCCTCCGCTCTTTTTTCGCGCACGCTGCACTCCACAGTCAGGGAATCGACGTTCATGGCGTTTTTCAAGTTCCGCTCGAAGGGTCCCCAAGGCAACGAGGCGCGCGGCGCCGCGGCCGCGGCACCGGCGGAAAGCGTCGAATCCATGCGCCGCCGTGCGCGGCACCGGCTGCTCGGCGCAGCCGTGCTGGTGCTGCTGGGCGTGATCGGATTCCCGCTGCTGTTCGACACCCAGCCGCGACCGGTGGCGGTGGACATCCCGATCGAGATCCCCGATCGCAACAAGACCAAGCCGCTCGCCGTGCCCGCGCCGCCGGCCACGACCACGTCGAACGCCGGCAGCGCTGCCGAAGGCACCGCGCCGCGCACGCCCTCGTCCGGAGGCATGATCACCGAGCGCGCCGACGGCACCGAGATCGTGGCGACGGCGCCTGCCGCATCGCCGGCGCCCGCGCCGGCCGCCGCGCCGCCGGCTCCGAAGCCCGAGCCCAAGCCGGACCCGAAACCCGAACCGAAGCCGGAACCCAAGCCCGAGCCGAAGCCCGAGGTGCGGCACGAGCCCAAGCCCGAGCCGTCACGCACGGCCGAATCCAAGCCCGAAGCCAAGCCCGCCCAGGCCAAGCCTGCCGCCCGCGACGATGGCGCGCGCGCGCTGGCGCTGCTGGAAGGCAAGCCGGCTGCCAGGCCCGCGGAGGCCAAGCCGGCCGACAAGGCTTCGGCCGACAAGCCCGCCGATGCGGCCGGCCGCTTCGTGGTCCAGGTGGGCGCCTTCGCCGACGCCGACAAGGCCAAGGAAACCCGGCAGAAGCTGGAAAAGGCAGGCCTCAAGACCTACACCCACGTCGCCAAGACCGCCGACGGCGAACGCACGCGGGTGCGCGTGGGGCCCTTCGGTTCGAAGGCGGAAGCGGACAAGGCGGCCGAGCGCATCAAGGGCCTGGCGTTGCCGGCCGCCGTGCTCACGCTTTGAGCGTGCCGCAGCCGTGGCCCTGTTCGACTGGATCGCGGTGGGGGTGCTCGGGCTGTCCATGCTCACCGGGCTGTGGCGCGGGCTGGTGTTCGAGGTGATCTCGCTCGTCGGCTGGATCGCCGCCTTCCTGTGCGCGCAGTGGTTTGCGGCGGACGTGGCGGCCTGGTTGCCTTTTGGCGAACCGGGCGCATCTTGGCGTTATGCGGCAGGTTTCGTGCTTGTGTTCGTGGCCGTGGCCTTCGCCGGCGGCCTGGTGGCGGCGGTGACGCGCAGGCTGGTCACCGCGGTGGGCCTGCGGCCCGTCGACCGGATGCTGGGCGCGCTGTTCGGCGCCGCGCGCGCAGCGGTCGCGCTGCTGGTGGTGGCCGTGGTCGTCCACGTGCTGGCACTGGGCCAGGACGGCTGGTGGCGCGAGTCGGCCAGCGCGCCGTGGTTGGATGCGGCACTGCAGGGCCTGAAGCCTGCATTGCCTGAAAAGTTGGCAAGCTACCTTCCGTAGTTCAAGAGGATCGCTCCCATGTGTGGAATCGTCGGCGTCGTCAGCAACGCTCCCGTCAACCAATTGCTCTATGACGCGATGCTGCTGCTGCAGCACCGCGGGCAGGATGCGGCCGGCATCGTGACGATGCTGGAGCGCAAGTTCTTCATGCACAAGGCCAAGGGCATGGTGCGCGACGTGTTCCGCACCCGCAACATGCGCGCGCTGCCGGGCAGCGTGGGCCTGGGCCAGGTGCGCTACCCCACGGCCGGCAACGCCTACAGCGAGGAAGAGGCGCAGCCCTTCTACGTCAACGCCCCCTTCGGCATCGTGCTGGTGCACAACGGCAACCTCACCAATGCGCACGCGCTGCGCGCCGAGCTGTTCTCCACCGACCACCGCCACACCAACACCGAGAGCGACTCGGAGGTGCTGCTCAACGTGCTCGCGCACGAGCTGGAACGCTCCACGCGCGGCATTCCGCTGAAGGTCGACGATGTGTTCGCGGCCGTGCGCGCCGTCCACAAGCGGCTGCGCGGCTCCTACGCGGTGGTGTCGCTCATCGCCGGCCACGGCCTGCTGGTGTTCCGCGACCCGTACGGCATCCGCCCGCTGTGCCTGGGGCGCAACGCCGACGGCGCGCTCATGGTGGCCAGCGAATCGGTGGCGCTCGAGGGCTCGGGCTTCACCTTCGAGCGCAACGTGGCGCCGGGCGAGGCCGTCTTCATCGACCTGCAGGGCAACATGCATGCGCAGCAGTGCGCCGAATCGCCGACGCTGAACCCCTGCATCTTCGAATTCGTGTACCTGGCGCGGCCGGACTCCACGCTCGACGGCATCTCGGTCTACCAGGCGCGGCTCAACCTGGGCGAGACGCTCGCGCAGCGCGTGGTGTCGACGGTGCCGCCGAGCGACATCGACGTGATCATCCCGATCCCCGAATCGAGCCGGCCGAGCGCGACGCAGCTGGCCCACCTGCTGGGCGTGCCGTACCGCGAGGGCTTCGTCAAGAACCGCTACGTCGGCCGCACCTTCATCATGCCGGGGCAGGGCGTGCGCAAGAAGTCGGTGCGGCAGAAGCTCAACGTGATCGCGAGCGAGTTCAAGGGCCGCAACGTGCTGCTGGTCGACGATTCGATCGTGCGCGGCACGACCAGCCGCGAGATCGTGCAGATGGCACGCGACGCGGGCGCGAACAAGGTCTACATGGCTAGCGCCGCGCCGCCGGTGCGCTTCCCCAACGTCTACGGCATCGACATGCCGACCAAGGACGAACTGGTGGCGCACGACCGCAGCATCGAGGAGATCCGCCAGCTGATCGGCTGCGACGCGCTGATCTACCAGGACGTGGATGCGATGAAGCGCGCCGTCATGAAGGCGGCACCCGCCAAGGCCGACACCGTGAACATCGCCGGTTTCGAGGCCTCCTGCTTCGACGGCGTGTACGTCACGGGCGACATCGACACCGACGCCATCAGCCGCATGAACGGCAACCGGCCGCGCATCGAGGAGACGGAGGAGGATTCCTCCCGCCTGGTGCTGCCCAACCTGAGCTGAGCATGAAGGACCGATCCCTGCCCGAGGGCCTGCGTCCGGAGACGCTGGCGGTGCGTACCGCCATCGAGCGCAGCCAGTACGGCGAGAACTCCGAGGCGCTGTACCTCACGACCGGCTTCGTGCAGCCGGATTCCGAGACCTCGGCGCAGCGTTTCGCGAGCGGCGACGGCTACACCTACGCGCGCACCTCCAATCCCACGGTGACCAGCTTCGAGCAGCGGCTCGCGGCGATGGAAGGCACCGAGGCCGCCATCGGCGCGGCCAGCGGCATGGGTGCGATCCTGATGATGATCATGGCGCTGCTCAAGGCCGGCGACCATGTCGTGCTGTCGCGCTCGATGTTCGGCTCCACCCTGAATCTCTTCGCCAAAGAATTCGGCAAGTTCGGCGTCGAGACCACCTTCGTCTCGCAGACCGACGTCGACGAATGGCGCGCCGCGGTGCGCCCCAGCACGAAGCTGCTCTTTGCCGAGACACCGACCAATCCGCTGACCGAGGTCTGCGACATCGCGGCGCTGGCCGAGATCGCGCACGCTGCGGGTGCGCTGCTGGCGGTGGACAACTGCTTCGCCACGCCCATCCTGCAGCGGCCGACCGAACTGGGGGCCGACATCGTCATGCATTCGGGCACCAAGTATCTGGACGGGCAGGGCCGCGTCATGGCCGGCGCGCTGTGCGGGAGCCATCAGCTGGTCACCGAGAAGTTCGCGCCCGTGGTGCGCACCGCCGGCATGGTGCTGTCGCCTTTCAACGCCTGGGTGGTGCTCAAGGGGATGGAAACGCTGGCTGTGCGTGTGAAGGCCCATTGCGAGAACGCGCTGGCCGTGGCGCGCTGGCTGGAAGCGCAGCCGCAGGTGGCGCGCGTTTACTACTGCGGTCTGCCTTCCCACCCGCAGCATGAACTCGCCATGCGCCAGCAAAGCGGTCTGGGCGGGGGCGTGCTCAGTTTCGTGCTGGCCGGCGACACGCCCGAGGCCGCGCGCGCCAAGGCGTTCCACGTCATCGACAGCTGTCGCGTGCTGTCGATCGCCACCAACCTGGGCGACACCAAGACCATCATCAGTCACCCCGCCACCACCTCCCACGGGCGCCTGACCGAGGCGCAGCGTCAGGCGGCCGGCATCACGCAGGGCGTGATCCGCGTCGCGGTCGGCCTCGAGCACCATGAAGACATCCAGGACGACCTGATGCGTGGCCTGTCCACGCTCGCTGCCTGATCCAGAACAACAATGAGCAAGACCCGCACACGTTTCGCCCCGTCGCCCACCGGCTTCATCCACCTGGGCAACATCCGCTCGGCCCTGTACCCCTGGGCCTTCGCCCGTTCCACCGGCGGCGACTTCATCCTGCGCATCGAGGACACCGACCTCGAACGCTCCACGCAGGCGGCCGTGGACGTCATCATCGAGGGCATGGCCTGGCTGGGCCTGGACCATGACGAAGGTCCGTTCTACCAGATGCAGCGCATGGACCGCTACAAGGCGGTGCTGGCCGAACTGCAGGCCGCGGGGCAGGTCTATCCCTGCTACATGAGCGTGGCCGAACTCGACGCGTTGCGCGAACGGCAGATGGCCGCCAAGCAGAAGCCGCGCTACGACGGCACCTGGCGCCCCGCGCCGGGCAAGGTGCTGCCGCCCGTGCCCGAAGGCGTGCAGCCGGTGCTGCGCTTTCGCAACCCGCAGGACGGCGTCGTCGCGTGGGACGACAAGGTCAAGGGCCGCATCGAGATCGCCAACGACGAGCTCGACGACCTCGTCATCGCCCGGCCCGATGGCACGCCGACGTACAACTTCTGCGTCGTGGTCGACGACATCGACATGGCGATCACGCACGTGATCCGCGGCGACGACCACGTCAACAACACGCCGCGCCAGATCAACATCTTCCGTGCCCTGGGCAAGGAGCCGCCGGTGTATGCGCACCTGCCCACCGTGCTGAACGAGCAGGGCGAGAAGATGAGCAAGCGCAACGGTGCCAAGCCCGTCACGCAGTACCGCGACGAGGGCTACCTGCCCGATGCGATGGTCAACTACCTCGCACGCCTGGGCTGGAGCCACGGCGACGACGAGATCTTCTCGCGCGCCGAGTTCCTCGAGTGGTTCGACCTCGACCACCTGGGCCGCAGCGCGGCGCAGTTCGACGAGGCGAAGCTGCGCTGGGTCAACGCGCAGCATCTGAAGGCGATGGACGACCAGGCGCTGGCGCCGCTGGTGGCCGAACAACTGGCCCGCCTGGGCGTCACGGCCGACGAGCGCCTGCCCGCCATCTGCGCGCTGTTCAAGGACCGCTGCGACACCACCGTCGCGCTGGCCCAGTGGGCGAAGGCCTTCTATGCCGACGTGCAGCCCAGCGACGCCGATCGCGCGCAGCACCTGACCGACGCCGTGCGGCCGGCCATCGCCGCGCTGGCGGACAAGCTGAAGACGGTGGCCTGGGACAAGGCATCCATCGCTGGCGCCATCAAGGAAGTGCTCGCGGCACACGGCCTGAAGATGCCCGCGCTGGCCATGCCCGTTCGCGTGCTGGTCATGGGCACGCCGCAGACGCCGTCGCTCGATGCGGTGCTCGCGCTTTTTTCTCGCGATATCGTGATCGAAAGATTGAGCAAAGCTTGAAAACCGGTATATACTGCGAGGCTCGACACCCAGTAGGGACGAACAACAAAGGAAGGCAACTTCCAGCGGGTTCACCGGGGGTATAGCTCAGCTGGGAGAGCGCTTGCATGGCATGCAAGAGGTCAGCGGTTCGATCCCGCTTACCTCCACCAACAAGGTGTCGAATAGACTGTAAAGTCTTGGTCAGTCCAGGTTTTGACCCTATCGTCTAGAGGCCTAGGACATCACCCTTTCACGGTGAGTACCGGGGTTCGAATCCCCGTAGGGTCGCCAAGTTTTGTGGCACTTGGCTCGAGCATCGAAGGATGCAAGAGCGAAAGTCACACCGACGCGGAGTGGTAGTTCAGTCGGTTAGAATACCGGCCTGTCACGCCGGGGGTCGCGGGTTCGAGTCCCGTCCACTCCGCCAATCACAAAAGCCCTTGCAGTTCGCTGCAGGGGCTTTTTCTTTGGCCTTTCGCTGCCGAACACGGAGGCAACGATGGCGACGCCTTACGAGCGCGACGCGGACGTGTTCGACCGAGCCGGCGGTGCGCACGACCGCGTGAGGCCCATCAGCGCTGCATCGCCTCGCGCTGCGTGACCTCGGCGCCGGTGTTGCCCCAGCTGGCGCGCACGTAGCTCAGCACGGCGGCGATGTCGGCGTCCTCGATCAGGTGGCCGAAGGGCGGCATGCCGTAGGGTTGCGGATTGCCTTCGGTCGCGGGCAGGAAGCCGCCGCGCCGCACCACCTGCACCAGGTTGCTCGCGTTGCGCATGTTCACCGCGCGGTTGCCGGCCAGCGGCGGGAAGGTGCCCGCCACGCCCTCGCCGCGCTCGCCGTGGCACCAGGCGCATTGCTGCGCATAGATCTTCTCGCCGCGCTGGAGCACCGTGTCGTTGCGGCGGACCGCTGGCGCAGGTGGCGCGACCGGCGCCTCCGGCAGCGCCTGCAGGTAGACGGCCATCGCGCGCAGGTCGGCGTCGCTGAGGTACTGGGTGCTGCGATACACCACCTCGGCCATCGGCCCGAGCACCGAGGCGTGCGCAGTGCGGCCGGTCTTGAGCAGGGCCACGACTTCGTTGGTGTCCCATCCCGCGACGCCCGCTTCAGACGCCGCATCGAGCGCGGGCGCGTACCAGTTCTCGCCCGGCAGCATGCCGCCGACCAGGCCGCGCGCGGCGTCGGTCGCGCCCAGCGAATTGCGGCTGCCATGGCAGGCGATGCAATGGCCCAGGCCGCCCACCAGGTAGGCGCCGCGGTTCCACTCGGCCGAGCGCTGCGGCTGTGCTTCGAAGCGGCCGGGGCTGAAGAAGATCGCGCGCCACACGGCCAGGGCGGCCTGCGTGTCGTAGGGAAAGGCCAGCGTGTGGGCGCGGTTGGCCTGCGCCGCCGGCGGCAGCGTGCGCAGCCAGGCGTAGATGGCGTCCGAGTCCTCGCGCGTCATCTGCGTGAAGCTGGTGTACGGGAAGGCCGGATACAGCAGGCGGCCGTCGCGCGAGCGGCCGTTGTGCATCGCACGCCAGAAGTGGTCGGCGTTCCACAGACCGATGCCGGTGAGCGGCTCGGGCGTGAGGTTGCTGGTGTAGAGGGTGCCGAAGGGCGTCTCGATGCCGCGGCCCCCCGCATACGCCGCGCCGCCGCGGGCCGTGTGGCAGCCGGCGCAGTTGCCTGCCAGCGCCAGGTAGCGCCCGCGCTCCACCTGGCCGGGCGAGGCGACGAAATCCTCGGGACGCGCGTCGCTCACCGGGTCTTCGCCACGCAGGTTCAGGGCGACCACGGCGCCGGCCAGCAGCACGAACACTGCGATCAGCGCCAGCACGATGCGCAGCATCACGCGCCGCGCCTTCATCGGTGCGCCTCCATGGCGCTGCAGGCCACCGGCAGGCCGCCGGGAAGCGCCGTGGCGGGCTTGGCGCCGGCGGGCACCGGCTGCGCGGCCAGCCAGCCGGCGATCGCCGTGATGTCGCGGTTGTCGAGCTTGCGGCCCACCTCCGCCATGCAGTCCGGTGCGAGCGCGCGGCGATCGCCGGTGACCCAGGCGCCCAGCTGCGAGGCGATGTACAGGCGCGGCAGGCCCAACAGCGAAGGGATGCCGGGCCGCACGCCGGTCAGCGCCTCGCCGTGGCAGCGCACGCAGGCGGGCAGGCCGCGCGTGGTGTCGCCGCCGAAGACCAGTTCACGCCCGCGCTCCAGCGTCGCGGCCGGCAGGTCCGACGCGGCCGGCGGCGGGTAGGGGAAGTCGAGCGATGCGAAGTACTCGGCCATGTCGCGCAGGTAGGCGTCCGAGAGGTTGGCGAGCAGGTGGCTCATGTCGGCCTGCTGGCGGCGGCCGTCGCGGAAGCTGCGCAGCTGCTCGTAGAGGTAACCGGCCGGCTTGCCGGCCAGGCGCGGGAAGTAGCCCGAGTTGGTGGCCTGCCCATCGCGGCCGTGGCAGGTGATGCAGGCCGCCATGCGACGCGCCATGTCCTCGGGCGGTGCCGCATGTGCGGCGGGGTGCGCCACGGCGGCGCAGGTGGCCAGGGCCACCGGGGCGAGCAGGGCGCGAAAGCGGGCCCGGCATCGGGCGAAGAAGGTTGTCGTCATGGGTGGTGCCATTGTCGCGGGGCGGCCTGTGCGCGGGCAGATTGGTGGGCGCTCGCCGCGACCGGATCAGCCGGGCGTCCGGAACCGCACGCTACAGTCGCCCGATGTCGATGCAACTGATGCGGATGGACGGCACGCAGCGCCTGGCCTACGGCGCGCTGGCCGGGCTCGCCACCACGGGCGTCGCGGCCGCGCTGGGTGCGCGCGGCATGGCGCTGGGGCTGCTCGGCTGGAGCGGCGGTGTCGTGGCCTACCTGCTGCTGGCGCTGTGGCTGGCGCATCGCTTCGATGCCGGCCAGGTCAAGCACCGCGCCCGCTCGCTCGACCCGCCGGGCGCCGTGCTGCTGGGTGCGATGCTCGCGGCAGTCGTCATCAGCCTGGCGGCCATCGCGATGCTGCTGGGGCAGGTCAAGCAGATGGACGGCGCCATGCGGGCGGCGCACGTGGCCTTGGCACTGGTGTCGCTGGCCGGCTCCTGGCTCATGATCCACACGATGTACGCGTTCCACTACGCGCACAGCTACTACCAGGACGACGACACGCCCGACGAGGGCGGTCTCGAGTTCCCCGGCAAGGACGAGCCCGACTACGCGGACTTCATGTACTACGCCTTCGTGGTCGGCATGACCTCGCAGGTGTCCGACGTGCAGGTCAGCTCGCGCGAGATGCGCCGCACCACGCTGATCCACAGCGTGCTGTCCTTCGGCTTCAACATGCTGGTGCTGGCCCTGTCCATCAACGTGGTGGCCGGGATCATCTGACCGCTGCGCGCCGGCCCAGGCGCACCAGGCCGCTGGACAGCGCGACGCCGCACACGATCACCGCGGCGCAGCCGAGCATCCACGGCGTCACGGTCTCGCCCAGGAACACGGCGCCGTAGAACACCGCGAAGACCGGCACCAGGAAGGTCACCGTCAGCGCCTTGGCCGGCCCGGCCCGTGCGATGAGGCGGAAGAACAGGATGTACGCCAGCCCCGTGCAGGCCACGCCCAGCGCCACCAGCGACAGCCAGGCCTTGAGGCTGGGCATGCGCGCGGGCGCCAGCCAGAGGGCCGGCAGCAGCAGGAAGAGCGTGGCGCCCACCTGGCTGCCGGTGGCCGTGGCCAGCGCCGGCACGCCCTGCAGCCAGCGCCGTGTGGCGCTGGCCGAGATGCCGTAGCACAGGCAGGCCCCCAGGCAGGCCAGCACCGCCCACAGCGCCGAGCCGTCGCCGCCCGCGTGGAAGCCCGCCGAGCGGCTGGCCAGCAAGGCCACGCCGGCGAAGCCGATCACGAGGCCGGCCAGGCGCGAGCCGTCGGGCCGGTCGCCGAACCAGGCCCAGGCCACGAGCGCGCCGAACATCGGCACCGTGGCATTGAGCACCGCCGCCAGGCCGGTGTTGATGCTCAGCAGCGCGAAGCAGAAGAGCGCGAAGGGCAGCCCGGAATTGAGCACGCCGACGCCCAGCGCGGCCTTCCAGTGCTGGCGCAGCGCGCCGAACTGGCCACGCGACAGCAGCAGCGGCAGGAGGAAGAGCGCCGCCACCGCCACCCGCATCCCGGCCGCCGGCAGCGCGCCGAACTCCGCCGCGCCCACGCGCATGAAGAGGAAGGAGGCGCCCCACAGGGCGGCCAGCAGCACCAGGTCGACGACCCAGCCGCCGCCCGCCGTGTCGGCCGAAGCGGTGCCGGCCTGCGCGGCAGCGGTCTTGCTGGCGCCGCTCACGCGCGGGCCCCGCGCGCGCCTTCGAGTGCCAGCAGCGCCGTCTTGCGCGGCAGCCCGCCGGCATAGCCCGTGAGGCTGCCGTCGGCGCCCACCACGCGGTGGCAGGGGACGATCACGCTGATCGGGTTGCGCCCCACCGCCGCGCCCACGGCGCGCACGGCGGCGGGCCGGCCCAGGCGGTGGCTGAGCGCGCCGTAGCTGGTCGTCTCGCCGCGCGGGATGGCCAGCAGGGCCTGCCACACCGATTGCTGGAAGGCCGTGCCGTGCGACAGGTCCAGCGGCAGGTCGAAACCGTCGCGCCGGCCGTCGAAGTAGGCGATCAACTGCGCGGCGGCCTGCCGCAGCACGGGGTGCAGCTCGTTGTCCTGCCAGCCGCGCGTGTCGGGGCTGTGCTGCTGGCCGTCGAACCACATGCCGGCCAGTCCGGCGTCGGTGGCGGCCAGGCGCACACCGCCCAGGGGCGTGTCGATGCGCGTGGTGTGCAAGGCGGAAGGAATCTTGAATTTCATGGTCGAATCAGGCTGCAGCGCCCGCCGGTCGGGCGCGAGTAGCTATTGAATTGATAGCAATGGGCGGCGGCGTGGCCGCTGCGGCATGCCAGGCGCGCAGCACCGCGTAGCTGCGCCAGGGGCGCCAGGCCTCGGAGGCCTGCGCGGCGGCCTTCGCACCCGTCACGCCCAGCGCCTTCTGCAGGGCGACGTCGCCGGCCGGGAAGGCGTCGGGCCAGCGCAGCGCGCGCATGGCGATGTACTGCGCGGTCCAGTCGCCGATGCCGGGCAACGCCTCCAGGGCGGCGCAGGTGCGGGCCACGTCCGCGCCCGGATGCAGGTCCAGCCGGCCTTCGAGCGTTTCGCGCGCCAGTGCCTGCAGCGCCGCCTGGCGCTGGCGCACGATGCCGAGGCGGCCCAGGGCATCGCCGCTTGCGGTCGCCAGCGCCGCGGGGGTCGGGAACAGCCGGTCCAGCCCCGGGACGGGCGTGGTCACGGACTCGCCGAAGGCCTGCACCAGCCGCGCGCCCAGTGTGCGCGCTGCCGCCACCGTGACCTGCTGGCCGAGCACGGCACGCACCGCCAGTTCGAAGCCGTCCACCGCGCCCGGCACCCGCACCCCGTCGCCAAGCGGAAAGGCCGCATGCAGCGCCGCGTCGATGGCCGCGGGGTCGGCGTCGAGGTCGAACAGCGCCCGCACCCGCGCCAGGACCGACGGCAGCACCGGCGCCAGCGCGTCGTCGACGGACAGCTCGAGTTCGCCGGCCGCCGTGTCGAAGCGCGCACTCAGCCAGCCGCAACGGGCCTGCGCGCCGTGGCCGATGCGCACCGTGCGGGCGAGGCGGTCACCCTCGACCTGCTCCACGCCGGCGATCGCGCGACGTGCGAAGAAGCCCAGCATGGCCGCCACGTCGTAGGGCGGGCGCCAGGCCAGCCGCACGCGGATGCCGTGCGCCGCGGGTGCGGGGCCGGCGCGGCGCAGGGCGCTGGGGTTCAGCCCGTAGTGCGAGGCGAAGGCCGCGTTGAAGCGCCGCACGCTCGCGAAGCCGCTGGCCAGGGCCACCTCGGTCATCGGCAGTGCCGTGTCGGCGATCAGTTGCTTGGCGGCCAGCAGGCGGCGCGTCTGCAGGTATTGAAGCGGCGAGACGCCGAACTGCGCCTCGAAGATTCGCCGCAGGTGGCGGTCGCTGACGCCCAGGCGCTCGGCGATGGGCGCCACCGAGGCGCGCGAGTCGGCAGGCCCGGCCGGCCACCCCGCTTCGGGCTGGTCCATCAGGCGCGCGGCCTGCAGGGCGAGCAGGCGCGAGGCGTCGGTGGTGCTCCAGGCCGCGGCATCGTTCGCGCGCGGCGCCAGTTCGGGCCGGCAGCGCAGGCAGGGCCGAAAGCCCGCGGCCTCGGCCTGCGCCGCGTGGCGGTAGAAGCGGCAGTTCTCCCGCCGCGGCGTCTTCACGCGGCACACCGGGCGGCAGTAGATGCCGGTGGAGGTCACGGCGGTGAAGAAGCGCCCGTCGAAGCGCGCGTCGTGCGTCTTCATCGCCAGGTAACAGGCGTCGCTTTCGGTAGCGTCGATGGGGGCGGGCGGGGGCGGCATGGCGGGCATCCTACGAGGCAAAACCCGCTCGGACGCGCCATTTTCGGACATGTGAGGGCCCGGGACCGGTGCCTACAATGCGCCGCAGCAAAGAACACAGGGGCCTCCTCATGCAACTCAGCGCTTCGATCTTCAAGGCATACGACATCCGCGGCATCGTGCCCACCACGCTCGATGCCGAGGTGGCCGAGGCGCTGGGCCGCGCCTTCGGCAGCGCGGCGCGCGCCGCCGGCGAGCGCGCCGTGGCCGTGGGCCGCGACGGCCGGCTGTCGGGCCCGGCCCTGGCCGATGCCCTGATCCGCGGCCTCGTGGCCACGGGCGTGGAGGTGATCGACATCGGCGCCGTCACCACGCCCATGCTGTACTTCGCGGCCAGCACGCTGGCCACCAGCGGCATCCAGGTCACGGGCAGCCACAACCCCAAGGACTACAACGGCTTCAAGATGGTGCTGGCCGGCCGCGCCATCTACGGCGACGAGATCCAGGCCCTGCGCAAGGTCATGGAAGACGGCAGCGCCGCGCTGGCCGACGGCGGCAGCGTGCGCAAGGTCGACGTGCTGCCCGCGTATGTCGAACGCATCGTGGGCGACATCAAGCTGCAGCGCCCGCTGAAGGTCGTGGTCGATTCGGGCAACGGCATCGCCGGCGCGTCGGCACCCGCCATCTTCCGCGCCATCGGCTGCGAGGTGACCGAGCTGTACAGCGAGGTCGACGGCAACTTCCCCAACCATCACCCCGACCCGAGCAAGCCCGAGAACCTGGCGGACCTCATCCAGGCCTTGCAAAGCGGCGATGCCGAACTCGGTTTGGCCTTCGACGGCGACGGCGACCGCCTGGGCATCGTGACCAAGGACGGCCAGAACATCTATCCCGACCGCCAGATGATGCTGTTCGCCAAGGACGTGCTCTCGCGCGTGCCGGGCGGCACCATCGTCTACGACGTGAAGTGCTCGCAGCGCCTGGCGCCGGCCATCGAGGCCGCGGGCGGCGTGCCCATGATCTACAAGACCGGCCACTCGCTCATCAAGGCCAAGATGAAGGAAGTCGACTCCCCGCTCGGCGGCGAGATGAGCGGCCACATCTTCTTCAAGGAGCGCTGGTTCGGCTTCGACGACGGCACCTACGCGGGCTGCCGCCTGCTCGAGATCCTGTCGGCCAGCCCGAATGCGAGCGCCGTGCTCAACGCGCTGCCGACCAGCTTCTCCACGCCCGAGATCAACGTGAAGTGCGAAGAAGGCGAGCCGCACCGCCTGGTCGAGCAGCTCGTCAAGAGCGCGAAGTTCGACGCACCCGCCAAGGTCTCGACCATCGACGGCGTGCGCGTCGACTGGCCCGACGGCTTCGGTCTCATCCGCGCCTCCAACACCACGCCGGTGCTGGTGCTGCGCTTCGAGGGGCAGACGCAGGACGCGCTGCACCGCATCGAGGACGTGATGACGAAGCTCCTCAAGTCCGTGAAACCCGACGCTGTGTTCGGCGGAGCAGCCCACTGACCCACGTGCGTCGTTCGCTCTCGCTTCGCCTCTACGGCCTCGTCACCCGCCTCGCGCAGCCGCTGCTGCGCCGCAAGCTGCGCAAGCGCGCCGTCTCCGAGCCCGGCTATGCCGTGGCGGTGGAGGAGCGCTTCGGCCAGTACGACACGGCCTTCGCCGGTTCCGACTGGTGCTGGGTGCATGCGGTCTCGCTGGGCGAGACGCGCGCCGCCGGCATCCTGATCGCCGAACTGCGCCGCCAGCTGCCCGGCGTGCCGATCCTGCTGACCCACGGCACCGCCACCGGCCGTGAGGAGGGCGCCAAGCTGCTGGAAGAGGGCGACGTGCAGGTCTGGCAGCCCTGGGACACGCCCGAGGCCGTCGCTCGCTTTCTCGACCGCTTCCGCCCGCGCATCGGCGTGCTGATGGAAACCGAGGTCTGGCCCGAACTCACGGCGGCCTGTGCCGAACGCGGCATCCCGCTCACGCTGGCCAACGCGCGGCTCAACGAGAAGTCCCTGGCCTCGGCCGAGCGGCTGGCCTGGCTGTCGCGGCCGGCCTATTCGTCGCTGGCGGCCGTTTGGGCGCAGAGCGAGGCCGACGCGCACCGCCTGGTGTCGCTGGGTGCCAAGGTGGCCGGCGTGTTCGGCAACCTGAAGTTCGACGCGTCGCCCGACCCGCGCCAGCTCGCCCATGCCGACGCGCTGCGCGCGCACCTGCCCAAGCCGGTGATCGTGTTCGC
Organism: Xenophilus aerolatus; assembly: GCA_030418545.1. GTDB lineage: Bacteria > Pseudomonadota > Gammaproteobacteria > Burkholderiales > Burkholderiaceae_C > Xenophilus. The sequence goes on from QAIB01000001.1 coordinate 196,046, forward strand.
CAGCTCTCGCGACGGCGAGGAGCGCCAGCTGCTCGAAGTCCTCAAGCATTTCTGGGTCTCCGCGCCCGTGGAGCCCGCGCGGGGTGCGACCAAAGGCATCGCCAAGCTGCGCGCGTCCGACGTGCAGTGGATGATCGTGCCGCGCCATCCGCAGCGCTTCGACGAGGTGGCCACGCTCATCGAATCGATGGGTTTCGCCTGTGCGCGTCGCAGCACCGCCGACGGCACCCCGCGCGAGAACGAGATCTGGCTCGGCGACTCGCTGGGCGAGATGGCGCTGTACTACGGCCTGGCCGACGTCGCGCTGCTCGGCGGCAGCTTCGAGCCGCTGGGCGGGCAGAACCTGATCGAGGCCGCGGCCTGCGCCTGCCCGGTGATCCTCGGCCCCTCGACCTTCAACTTCGCCGAGGCGGCGGAGCTGGCCATCGCCGCGGGTGCCGCGCTGCGGGTCGACGACATGATGCAGGCCGTGGTGCATGCGCTGGCGCTGGTGGCCGACAAGCAGCGCAGCGCCGGCATGGCGCAGGCGGCTCAGGTCTTCGCTGCGAGCCACCGCGGCGCCGCCGAACGCACGGTGACGGCCTTGCTGGCGCTGGCGCGCCAGGTGCCCGAGGCGCCGCTGCCCGCGCCTGTGGCCGAGCCGGCCGAGCCGGTGCTCGAACCCGTGGCCCCATCGGGGCCGCAGGATCCGCCGGACGGCCGGAGCGAACCCCGGCTGGATTAGCCGCGCCCTCGGGGCGAAGCGGCTGCCTGGCGCGTGTTCAGGAGTCCGCTGCGAGCAACGCACGCACCCGCGGGATCACCTCGGTCGCGTACAGGCGGATGCTGTTCATGAGCAGCTCGTGCGGCAGCGGGCCGGCCGAGTACTTCATCTGGAAGCGCGACACGCCCAGCGTGCGCACGGTGGCCGCGATCTTCTTCGCCACCGTGTCCGGCGAGCCGGCGTACAGCGACCCGTGCGCGATCTCCTGCTCGAAGTCGCGTTCGGTCACGGGCGGCCAGCCGCGCTCGGCGCCGATGCGGTCGCGTCCGCGCTTGAAGTGCGGGTACAGCATCGTCTTCACATCGGCATCCGATTCGCACACGAAGCCCGGTGAATGGATGCCGACGTCGAGCGCGGGCCGCTTCAGTTGCTCGCAGGCCTGGCGGAAGTAGTCCGCGAAGGGCTTGAAGCGCGCGGGCGAGCCGCCGATGACGGCGAGCATCAGGTTCATGCCGTAATGCGCGGCGCGCACCACCGACTCGGGGCTGCCGCCCACGCCGATCCAGGTCTTGAGCCTGCCGTGCTCGATGGGCGGGAAGATGCGCTGGTTCTTCAGCGCGGGCCGCCAGCCGCCGTTCCAGTCGACGACCTCCTGGCTCGCGATGGCGGCAAAGAGTTCCAGCTTGTCGTCGAACAGCTTCTCGTAATCGCCCAGGTCGTAGCCGAAGAGCGGGAAGGACTCGGTGAACGAGCCACGGCCGAGGATCACTTCCGCCCGGCCGCGAGAGATGGCGTCGACCGTGGAGAAACGCTGGAAGACGCGGATCGGGTCGTCGGAGCTGAGCACCGTCACCGCCGAGCCCAGCCGGATGCGCCGCGTGCGCGCGGCCATGGCGGCCAGCACCACCTCCGGCGCCGAGACGGCGAAGTCGGCGCGGTGGTGCTCGCCGACGCCGATGAAGTCCACGCCCAGTTCGTCGGCCAGCACGGCCTCGTCGATGAGGTTGCGGACGACCTGTGCCTGCGACAGCAAGGCGCCGTCGTTGCCGGCCGTCACGTCGCCGAAGGTGTCGAGTCCGAATTCCAGTGTCCCAGCCATGGTGCTCCTGCAAAAAAAGTGGCCCGGCGTTGCCGATGCGGCCTGCCGGGCCCCGAGGAACTGTAGCGGGATGGCGAAAGACGGATGCGGCGTGCGGTCTGGGCGCCGCACGCCTTCGCGCCGCTCAGCTCGGCAACTGCAGCTGCGTGAGCGAGCGGTCCAGCCGGATCAGCCACACGCGCGTGGGCCGCTCCAGGTCGCTGCCGCGCGTGATGCGCGCCTTCACCACACCGGCGGGGCAGCCGCTCACGATGGCGCCGGCCGCGTCCACCGTGCAGTCCTCGATGCTGCCGGCCACGGCCTTGCCCTCGGCGTCGTAGAGCTTCGTGCTCAGGCCGAAGTCGTTGTCGTTGACCAGGGCGAGGGTGTGCTCGTCCACCAGGGCCAGGCCCTCGGCCTTCTCGGCCAGCCAGCCCAGGGCATTCAGGTCGAGCAGCTCGGTCTTGCGCATGGTGACCACGCCGGCGTAGCTCACGCCGTTGGACGCGGCCTGCGTGATGCTGCTGATCTCGAGGTTCTCGTCCATCGCCGCGATGTCGGTCGCCGTGGCGGGCAGCTCGACCAGCATCAGCTTGTTCATCACCTTGCCGTCGCTCTTGCGCGCGCCCTGCTCGATGACGATGAAGCGGCCGTTGCCCAGGCTCACCACATCGCCGAGCTTGGCGTTGCCGGTGCGGTCCTTGTCGTAGGCCGAGCCGTCGATCGGGTAGGCGTAGGACTTCGAGCTCTCGGTCGTCGGGTCGAACTCCACCCAGCGCGCGAACTTCGCGATGTGGCGCACGTCGGTGTTGCTGCCGCCCGGCGGCTTGGCCTTGATCGACTTGCCGGCGCTGTCCTTCGGGTCGATGGGGCTCTGCAGGAAGCCGTGCAGGCGGCCGGTCGCCACGTCCAGCGTCAAGCCTTCCATGCCGCGGTTGATGCGGCGCTTGGCGAAGATCGCCGGCAGGCCCGTGCCCGGCGCGTACTTCTTCTCGATCACGCCGGTGGCGATGTTGATGCGGGCCACGAAGGGGCCGTACTCGTCGCTGGTCCACAGCACGTTGCGCGCCTTGTCGTAGACCATCGATTCCGGGTCCAGGCCGGTGGCGTCGAAGCCGGACTTCGCGGCGTCGTAGACGTAGGTGTCGGTCAGCGGGACCTCGCCCGTCGAGCCCACGGCGCCGGCCTGGGGCGGCAGGCCGGTGACCTTCGTCTGCGCGCTCACGCGCAGCGCGGTGCTCGAGCTCAGCACCGCGCCGTTCTTGCCGATGCGCACCAGGCCGAAGCTCGGCGCGAAGGAGGGCGCCGGGAACACCTTGCTGACGCTGGTCGCGCCGCTGCTGTCGCCCGGCACCGGTACGGTGGGGCCGTCGCCGTTGGGGCCGCGGTCGGTGATGGCATAGAACTCCAGCGTGCCGTCGTCGGCCTTCCCCTTGAAGGCCATGCCCGAGCCGTAGGCGGGCAGGAAGCCCAGCGGGAAGTCCGCCTTCACGGCCGCCTGGCTGCCCTCGTAGGGCACGTAGTAGCTCGCGTCGGCCTGCAGCTGGTAGCGGGTCACGCTGGCCGCGATGCTGCCCAGCGCGTTGGTCTGGCTGGTGCTGGTGCTGACCGGTGTGTCGAGCGTGGCGGCGAGCGTGTTCTCGAAGTGCTCGCGCGCCAGCAGGCGGCGGCTGTCGTCCACCGTGCGGCCCGACCAGGGGGCGGGCAGTGCGGCAAGCACGGCCTGTAGCGCCGTGTGGAAGGCCGCGGCCTGGGCCGAGAAGTCGAGCGTGCCGGCCTTCAGCTGTGCCTTCAGCTCTGACGTGAGGCGGATGCCGTTGGACGGGTCGCCATCGTCGTCCAGGCTTTGCAGCGCGAGCAGGCGGTTGACCACCGCATCGGCCTGCAGGCCTTCGGCGGAGGCGGTGGCGCCGGCCAGCGTGAGCGGCGTCACCACGGCGCCGCACGGCGCCGAGCCCAGTTCCAGCGCGCCGGCGCGGAAGCGCACCGTGTCGCCGGGCAGGCAGTCGAAGCGGCCCTGCGCATCGGTCTGCGCCACGGCCGCGCTGCCGGCGAGGTAGTCCAGCCCTTCGACGGCTGCGTCCAGGAAGGTGCCGCTGACGCGGGTGGGCGTGTTAGGGGTGCTGCCGCCGCCCGTGCCGGTGCCGGGGGTGCTGCCGCCGGAGCCGGTGCCGGTCCCGGTACCGGTGCCCGGTGTTCCCCCGCCCGTGCCGAGGATCGGCCAGCCGCCGCCTCCTCCTCCGCCTCCGCAGGCCGCCAGCAGCAGGCTGGCACCGGCCATGGCGATCAGGCCCCTCGTCGTACGTCGCGCTTTCTTCGTGTTGGTCATGTCTGGTGTCGGTCAGGCCTGCGCACCGCGCGCAGGACCGCGCGATTGGCGCTCGGCACCGTGACCGGCTCATGACAAGGCGGGCCTCCCCGCGGGTGCGCCGCCGAGCTGCGCCGCGAGGTGGTCGACCAGCACCCGGACCTTCGGCGGCAGGAAGCGCTTCGGCGGATAGAGCAGCCAGACCGTGCCCGCGTAGGCGTGGTCGTCGTGGGTCCAGTCCGGCAGCACCGGCACGAGCGCGCTGCTGCGCATGGCGCCGGCGGCGATGAAGTCCGGCAGGGTGGCGATGCCCAGCCCCTGCAAGGCGGCGTCGAGCCGCGCGACGGCATGGTTGACGCTGTAGCGGCCCCGCACCTCGACCGTGCTGCGGGTGTCGTCGGCCGCCCGGCGCAGCCGCCAGCGCCGGTCCTGCGGCGTTTCGCCCAGCGTGAGGCAATCGTGCGCCGTGAGCTCGTCGGGCGATTGCGGTACGCCGTGCGCCTGCAGGTAGGCCGGCGACGCGCACAGCCGCCAGGTCGCGCTGCCGACGGGCCGGCCGGCCAGGTGCGGCGGTGGGCGGTCGGTCAGGCGCAGCACCAGGTCCAGGCCGTCCGCCACCGGGTCCAGCACCAGATCGCTGGCCACCAGGCGCACCTGCACCTGCGGCCAGGCGGCGAGGAAGGACGGCAGCAGCGGGTGCACGACGGCCTGCGCGAACTCGGTCGGCGCGCTGAGCGACACCAGCCCCTGCGGATCGCGGCGGGTTTCGCCGGCGGCATCGAGGGCGTCGGCCGCGGCCCCGAGCATCTCGCGTGCATGGCGCGCCACCTGCGCGCCGGCCTCGGTCACGCGCACCCGGCGGGTTGTGCGCTCGAGCAGGCGCGTGGCCAGCGCGGCTTCGAGCCGCTGCACCGTGCGACTCACGGTCGACGGTGCCGTGCCCAGCTGGCGCGCGGCCACCGAGAAATTGCCGGCCTCCACCACGCGCGCGAAGGTGGCCAGGTCGGGCAGGAGCGGGAGCAGGTCGGGGTCCGTCATTGTTGATTCCGGCGCACAGCTGGATTGCGTGGCGGCCGGATTATCGAATCGAGCGCACGGGTGGACAGTCGCGGCATGGCTTCTTTCCTTCCTGAGCGCCGCCTGCTATGGCTCTCCGACGCGCTGCTGCTGACCGTCGCCGCCGTCTGGGGCACCAGCTACGGCGTGATGAAAACGGCGCTGGCCTTCTACCCCGTGCTGGGCCTGCTCGCCTTGCGCTTCGGCCTGACCTTCGTGCTGCTGATGCCGGCCTTGCGCGGACTGCGCGGCGTGCCGGCCGCGCTGCGCTGGCAGATCGCCGGGCTGGGCGGCCTGCTGCTCGCGATCTTCCTGTGCGAGAGCTACGGCGTGCTGCACACCCAGGCGGCGCGCGCGGCCTTCCTCATCAGCCTGTGCGTGGTCTTCACGCCGCTGGTGGAGTGGGCGCTGCTGCGCCGCCGCCCCGCAGTGCGCGAATGGGCCGCCGTCGGCCTCTCGCTGCTCGGGGCCGCGCTGCTGGCGGGTGATGCGGCGAGCGGATTCGGCGTGGGCGATGCCCTGGTGCTCGGCGCCGCGCTGCTGCGGGCGCTGATGGTCTGCTGCACGCGACGCGTGCTGGCAGCCGGCGGGGCCTCGCCGGTGCCGCCGGCGCTGGCGCTCACCGCGGTGCAGTCGGGCGTGGTGGCGGTGGGGTGCGCGCTGCTCGCCACGCTGCAGGGGCCGTGGCCCGCGCTGCCGCCGCTGTCCGGCGAGCCGCTGTTCTGGGGCTGCCTGGCCTGGCTGGTGGGGGCCTGCACGCTCTTCGCCTTCTTCGCCCAGAACGCGGGGCTGCAGCACAGCTCGCCCACGCGCGTATCGCTGCTCATGGGCAGCGAGCCGGCCTTCGGCGCACTCTTCGCGGTGGCCGTGCTGGGGGAGCCGGTCGGGCCCAGGGCATGGACGGGCGGTGCGCTGATCGTTCTTGCGGCGCTGCTGGCCACCGTGCGCTGGCTGCCGGGCCTGCGCAGCGCGCCGGTGGGCGAGGCTGCGGGATCGTCACGTTCGTGACGAATTTGGCTGCAACGCCCGCTCGGCGGGGCCCGGCGGCCGATTGCACTTTCGGATTTTTAGCGCGCCGGAGGCACCGGCACGGGGCTTTCGGTCGCCGCCGAGGGCTGCGTGCCCGCGCTCGCCGACGAGGCCAGCGTGGCCTCGATCGGCTGCAGGTCCTCCGGCCGCAGCGAGCCGTTGGCCTGGCGCAGCTTGAGGTGGCCCAGCAGCACGTTGTAGCGTGCCAGCGCCAGGTCGCGCTTGGTCTGGAAGAGCTGGCTCTGCGCGTTGAGCACGTCGATGTTGATGCGCACGCCCACCTGGTAGCCCAGGCGGTTGGCGTCGAGCGCGCTCTGGCTGCTGGCCTCGGCCGATTCCAGCGCCTTCACCTGGTTGGCACCGGCCACCAGGCCGAGGTAGGCGGCGCGGGTGGCCTGGGTGACGTTGCGGCGCGTGGCGTCGAGCTGGGCACGGGCCTGGTCTTCGAGCGCGACGGTCTCGCGCACACGGTTCTCCACCGCGAAGCCGGCGAAGAGCGGCAGCGTCATCTGCACGCCGATGTACGACTGCTTCACGCGCGTGCGCAGCGTCGAGTCGATCACGCCCTGCGGGTTGTTCTGCACGCCGTAGCTCGCCGTGGCGTCGACCACCGGCTTGTGGCCGGCCTTGGCCTTGTCGATCTCCAGGCCGGCCACGTCGAGCGCGAGCCGCGCCTGCGCGATGGCGGGATGGCCGTCTTCGGCCTGCGCGACCCAGTCCTGCGCACCGGCCGGCGCGGGCACCGGCAGGCGCGCCGGTGCGGCCAGCGGCCAGGGCGTGGTGCCGCTCTGGCCGACGAGCTGGTCGAGCGCGATCTTCTTGACCTGCAGGTCGTTCTCGGCCGCGATCTCCTGTGCCAGCACCAGGTCGTAGCGCGCCTGCGCTTCGCGCGTGTCGGTGATGGTGGCGTTGCCGACATCGAAATTGCGCTGCGCGGCGGCGCGCTGCTCGGCGACGGCGGCCTTCTGCGCGCGGACCAGCGCGAGGCTGTCCTGGCTGCCCAGCACGTCGAAGTACGCCTGGCTCACGCGCACGATCAGGTCCTGCTCGGCGAGCGCGAGCTGCGCCTGTGCGATCTCGTACTGGCGCTTGCCCTGCTCGTAGGTGGCCCAGTTGGCCGGCCGGTAGATCGGCTGCGTGGCCTGCACGCCCGCCTGCTGCGTGTTGAAGTCGCGCGGGCCGGTGCCCTGGTCGGTGCGGATGCGGGCCTCCGTGCGCGAGGCCGAGGCCTGCAGCCCCACCTGCGGCAGCAGGCCGGCCTTGGCCTGCGCGGCGCGTGCGTTGGTCGCCTCGTACTGGGCCCGCGCGCCCTGGTAGGTGGCGTCGAAGGCGCGCGCCGATTCGTACAGCGCGACCAGGCTCTGGGCATGGGCCGGCAGCGTGGCCGCGAGGGCGACACCGCCAGCGGCCGCGAGGAGGGGAAGCCGCAGCCGGCGCATGGGGGTCCTTCGGTCAGGGGAGAAAACTGAGGCTCAGTACCGCGGCACCGCCGGGTCGTGCGTGGCCGACCAGGCGTCGATGCCGCCCGAGACGTTGGCCACCTGCCCGAAGCCCTGGTGTTCGAGGAACATGGCCACCCGCTGGCTGCGGGCGCCGTGGTGGCACAGGCAGGCGATGCGCTGGGCCGGGTCGAGTTCGGCGATGCGCGCCGGGATCTCGTTCATCGGGATGGCGACGAGGGTGAAGCCTTCGGGCTTCACGCTGGCGGTCTCGCGTTCCCACGGCTCGCGCACGTCGACCAGCACCGCCGGCGCCGAGGGGTCCTGCGCGAACCATTGGGCCAGAGCGGCGGGAGGGACCTGGTCGATCATGGTAAGGACTTGGGTTCGGGGCTCAGAAGCTGAAGCGGGTCGGCTCGGGGAAGTTCAGCAGGCGCGGGACCACCATGTCCCAGGGCTGCGTCGTCTCCCACTTGCCTTCGCTCACGCGGGTGACGAAGTGCGCGCGCATCATGGGCTCCTCGCCCACGATCGCCGCCAGCCGGCCGCCGATGTTCAGCGAGCCCAGCAGGTTCTGCGGCACCTTGGCGACCGAGCCGCTGAGCACGATCACGTCGAAGGTCGGGCCGCTGGGCAGCGGCTTGGACCCGTCGGCGCAGCGCACCTCGACGTTGTGCACGCCGTTGCGGCGCAGCGTCTCGGCGGCGCGGGCGGCGATGGCCTCGTCGATCTCCAGGCTCAGCACCTTGGCGGCGCGATACGCCAGCAGCGCGGCCATGTAGCCCGAGCCGGTGCCGATCTCGAGCACCGTGTCGGTCTTCTTCACGTGCAGGTCCTGCAGCATGCGCGCCTCGACCTTGGGCGAGAGCATGCACTGGCCCGGTTCCTTCGCGTTCTCGAAGGGCAGCTCCAGGTCGAAGAAGGCCATCGAGCGGTGCGCGGCGGGCACGTAGTCCTCACGGCGCACGATGGACAGCTGCTCCAGGATGTCCAGTTCGAGCACGTTCCAGGGACGGATCTGCTGCTCGATCATGTTGTAGCGAAGCGGATCGGTGTTCAGGGGGGCGGTCATGCGGGGCTCCAGGCGAAAGGACTCGGTAGGGACGGTCGTGCGGACGACAAACTTTCGATTTTAGGAGGCGGGTGGCGACGCGGGCGGCGGGGCGGGGCGCCAGGGCGCCTCCGCCGTCTGGGCGGCCGAGCGCCGCCCGGCCGGGGTGCACAGGCCCTGCAGCACGATCTCGGCCTGCACGGCAAGGTAGCGGCCCGGGTCCAGCTGCGCCGCGTCGTCGACACAGGCCAGCACCGAGTGGCGGGCCAGCATCAGGAACATCATGGGCGCGATCACGGCGTAGATGGCCTGGTCCAGGTCCAGCGGCGCGAACTCGCCGCGGTCGATGCCGCGCTGGAGCACGCGCCGCACCAGCTCGTGCGCCGGCCGCACCACCTCGCGCTGGTAGAACGCAGCAAGTTCGGGGAAGTTGCCGCCCTCGGTGATCATCAGCTTGGTGATGCCGGCCACCTTGGTCGAGCCCACGCGCTCCCACCAGCTGTGCATGCAGTAGCGCAGCATGTCGGGCGTGCTGCCGGCGAATTCCTCGTACTCGCGGTTCCACTCGGCAAAGCGGCCCGAGAGGTTTTCGGTGACCACGGCCTTGAACAGCTCTTCCTTGCTCGGGAAGTACAGGAACAGCGTGCCCTTGGAAACGCCCGCCCGCGCCGCCACCTCTTCCGAGCGTGTGGCCGCGAAGCCCTTCTCCACGAACAGGTCGAGTGCCGCCTCGAGCAGCTCGCCCGGACGCGCCTCCTTGCGCCGTTCGCGCTTGGCGCGTACGGGGCACAGGGCGTTGCCGAGGAACTTGGAGGGGGACATCGAAATTACTGACTGACGGGTTAGTAATGTAGTCAGCCACCCGCGCACCGTCAACCGGCCACAATACCGCCCTTGCGTCTTTGCATGCGCTCCGTGTGGGGAGCTGCAGCTGGAGCCTTCACGCCATGTCCTCTTCCCCCGGTTCTTCGACTCCCCCGTCCTCCCTCGAAACCATCGTCCTGGGCGGTGGCTGCTTCTGGTGCACCGAGGCGGTCTTCGACCGCGTGGACGGCATCGTCGACGTCGAGTCCGGCTACAGCAACGGCCAGGCGCGCAACCCGAGCTACGAGCAGGTGTGCACCGGCCAGACCGGCCACAACGAGGTGGTGAAGCTGCAGTTCGACCCCGCGCGCATCTCGCTGCGCGAGATCCTCGAGATCTTCTTCGTCGTGCACGACCCCACCACCCTGAACCGGCAGGGCAACGACGTCGGCACGCAGTACCGCAGCGGCATCTACACCACCACCGACGCACAGCAGGAAACGGCGCGCGAGGTGATCGCCGAGCTGGCCGCCAACCAGGTGTACCGCGGCGCGCCGATCGTGACCGAGGTGGCGCCGCTGTCCAACTACTGGCCGGCCGAGGACTACCACCAGGACTACTTCCTCAAGCACCCGAACCAGGGCTACTGCGCCTTCGTGGTCGGCCCGAAGGTGGAGAAGTTCCAGAAGACCTTCGCCTCGCGGGTGAAGAAGGACTGAGGGGACCGACGCCGCCGTGACGACCGCGCCGCACGCCGCACCGCTGCAAGCCCTGCGCCGCCCCACGGCGCTGCGGCCGCTGGCGTGGCTGCTCGTGGCGGCGCTGTGCCTGGCCTCGACCTTGGGGCTGCTGCACCGCACGGTCCACCTGCCCGGGGTGCCGCACGTCACGGTGCTTGCCGCAGGCACGGCGGCCGCGGAGCCGGCCGCCGCGACGCATGCGCACGCCCACGGCGGCGCACTGCACGGCCTGCTGGCCCTCTTCGGCGGCCACGACGACGGCGACCTGCAATGCCGTCTGTACGACCAGCTCGCGCACGGCAGCGCTCTGCCGTCGGTGGCCCTGCTGGTGCTGCCCGTCGTGCTGCCCACCGCCGTCTTCGACTACATGCAGGGCGAGGCGCTGGCGCGCTGGGTCCTGCTCTTCGACGCGCGCGGCCCGCCCGCCGCCCGCTGAATCCCTGCGCCTGCACGTCCGGCGCCCGTCCTGCACGGGCCGTCGGCGCTGCCTGGCATCTCCCATTTCGCGACCGCGCGGCGCTCCCTCGGAGCGCGCGCGGCGCACCCCTGGATTCAACGGGCTTTCCATGCACCCCCAATTCCCCCGCCACGCCATCGGCGCGGCCATGCTTCTCGCCTTCACCGTCCTCGCGCACGCGCAGGCGGACACGTCCACCGCACCTTCCGCACCCGCTACCGACGGCGCGGCCCCCATGCTCAGCACCGTCACGGTCACCGGCAACCCGCTTGGTGCTACGGATTCGATAGCGCCCACCGCAGCACTGGCGGGCGATTCGCTGCTCATTCGTTCGCAATCCACCCTCGGCGAGACGCTGCAGGGCCTGCCCGGCGTGAGCAGCACCTACTTCGGCCCCAACGCCAGCCGGCCCGTGATCCGCGGGCAGGACGGCGACCGCATCCGCATCCTCGCCAACGGCGGCGCGGCGCCCGACGCGTCGGCCCTGAGCTACGACCACGCGGTGCCGATGGACTCGCTCGTCACCGAGCGCATCGAGGTGCTGCGCGGGCCTTCGGCGCTGCAGTACGGCGGCAGCGCCGTCGGCGGCGTGGTCAACGTCATCGACAACCGCATCCCGACCGAGCCGATGGATGCCAAGGGCGAGTTCGGCGGCCGCGCCGACATCGGCTACGCGAGCGGCAGCAAGGAAAAGAGCGGCGGCGTGGTGGTGGAGGGCGGCAACGACCGCTTCGTGCTGCATGCTGACGCCTTCAGCCGCAAGGCCGACGACGTCGCGGTGCCGACCTGGCTCGAATGCACCAAGCCCGGCTCGCCGGTCTACCAGCGGCGCATCTGCAATTCGGCCTCGCGCAGCGACGGCGGCGCCTTCGGCGGCACCGTCTTCCTCGGCGGCGGCAACTGGGTCGGCGCCTCGGTCAGTGAATACCGCAGCACCTACGGCACCGTGGCCGAGGACGACGTGACCATCGGCATGCGCTCGCGCCGCTACGCCGTGGAAGGCGAGTTCAAGCCCGGCGGCTTCTTCACCAGCGTGCACGTCAAGGCCAGCCGCACCGAGTACCGCCACACCGAGTACGAGGGCGCCGAGGCCGGCACCACCTTCTCCAACGCCGGCAACGACCTGCGCATCGAGGCGCGCCACCAGCCCATCGCGGCGCTCGGCGGCCTGCAGGGCGTGATCGGCCTGCAGAGCGAATCGACGCGCTTCGCGGCCGACGGCGAGGAGGCCTTCGCACCGCACAGCCGCACGCGCTCGAACGCGCTGTTCCTGTACGAGGAACTGCCGATGTCCTGGGGCCGCTTCAGCTTCGGGGCGCGCACCGAGCAGGTCCGCGTGCGCTCGCTGGGCTACCCCGACGATCCGACGGTGGACCGCTTCGCCATCGGCGAACGGCGCTTCAACCCGCACAGCGCGGCCCTGGGCGTGCTGGTCAACCTGGCCCCGCAGTGGCAGCTGACGGCCAACCTGGCCCACACCGAGCGCGCGCCCAAGGACTACGAGCTCTTCGCCAACGGCCCGCACGTGGCGACGGCCGCCTGGGAGGTGGGCGACCCCAACCTGCAGAAGGAATCGTCCAACGGCGCCGACGTGGGCGTGCAGTGGAAGTCCGGCCCGAACCGCGCGGCCGTGAACGTCTACACCACGCGCTTTCGCAACTACATCGGGCTGACGGCCACCGGCAACCTGCGCAACGACGAGGGCGAGGTGAACCCGGTCGACGAGGAAGGCAATCTGCAGCAGGACCTGCTGGCGGAGTACGTGTACCGCGGCGTGCGAGCGCGCTTCAACGGCGCCGAGGCCAGCGGCAATGTGCGCCTCTTCGGCAGCGACGGGCTTGCCCAGTGGGGCCCCAACGGCACGCTGGACCTGGAATGGCGCGGCGACGTGGTGCGCGCCACCAACACCGACACCGGTGAGCCGCTGCCGCGCATCTCGCCGGCGCGCGTGGGTGCGACGCTGGTGTGGGCCAGCGGACCGTGGACCGCGCGCCTGGGCTTCGACCGCTATGCCGCGCAGCATCGCGTGCCGGCGATGGGCCAGCGCGAAACCGAGGGCTACACGCTGTGGAATGCCGCCCTGAGCTACCGCATGCGCTGGGAGCGCGCCAACCTGCTCTGGTACGCGCGCGTCGACAACCTGAGCAACGCACTGGCCTACAGCGCCACCTCGATCCTCACCACCACCGAGTACCCGAAGGCGCCGCTGCCGGGGCGCAGCGTGAAGGTGGGGCTGCGCGTCACGTTCTGAGACCGGGTCGCAATCCAAGAACCCGTTCGGACTGAGCTTGTCGAAGTCCTGCGCAGCGCTTCGATCCTTCGACAGGCTCAGCACGGGCCGAGGCGGGCCTGCTACCGCCCGGTATGCTCGCGCCCGTGAATTCGCCCGTCGTCACCGCGCTGCTGCCCGTCGTCCTGCTGATCGCCGTCGGGTGGGTGGCGGGGCGACGCGGCTGGATCGGCGGGGCAGCGGTGCGCGAGCTGTCGAACCTGATCTTCCTGCTGCTGGCACCGGCGCTGCTGTTCCGCTCCATGAGCACGGTGCAGGTGCAGCAGCTCAGCCTGCGGCCGGTGGCGGCCTACTTCATCACGGCCGGCCTGCTCTATGCGGCCACCCTGGCCCTGCGCGGCTTCAACCGCGAGGCGGCCGTGCTGGCGCTGGCCAACACCTACAGCAACACCGTGATGATCGGCATCCCGCTGATCGGCCTCGCGTACGGCGCGCCCGGCATGGTGGTGCTGCTGACGCTGGTGTCGCTGCACTCCCTCATCCTGCTGACCGGCGCCACCGTGGTGCTGGAGCTGGCCACCGCGCGCGAGGCGCAGGCCGGCGGCGGGGCCGGGCACCGCCGCATCGCGGCCACCGTGGGGCGCGCGCTGCGCAACGCCATCCTGCACCCGGTGGTGCTGCCGGTGATCGCGGGCCTGGCTTTCGCCCAGACCGGCTGGACGCTGCCCGAGGTGATCGACAAGCCGCTGGCGCTGCTCGGCCAGGCCTTCAGCCCGATCGCGCTGGTGCTGGTGGGGATCACGCTCGCCCAGACGCCGGTGGGCCTGCATCTGCGCGGCGCGACGGTGCAGGCGCTGGTCAAGAACGTGGCGCATCCGCTGGGCGTGCTGGCCATCGGGACGCTGCTGGGCGTGCACGGCCTGCCGCTGGCGGTGATGGTCGTGGCCGCGTCGATGCCCATCGGCGCCAACGTCTTCATGTTCGCGCAGCGCTACCGGGTGGCCGAGGAACTGGTCACGGCCAGCGTGGTGGTGTCCACGGTGCTGGCACTGGCCACGGTGTCGCTCGCGCTGGCGGGCGCGGCGCGGCTCGCTGCAGGCTGAAGTCTCGAGCGAAAAGTGCCTGCAACGCCCGCCGAACGGGCGCGGGTTGCTACGAAATCGATAGCGCCGTGCCGGCGCTCACGGTGCGAGGCGCTCGCGCAGCCAGATGCCGTCCTCGCGCCGGTAGCGCAGCCGGTCGTGCAGCCGGCTCTTGCGGCCCTGCCAGAACTCCCAGCGGTCGGGCACCAGGCGGTATCCGCCCCAGTGCGGCGGACGTGGCGGCGCAAGGAGGAATTTCGCGCCGTAGAGGGCGGCGTTCTTGACCAGCGTTTCGCGCCCCGGGATCACCTGGCTCTGCGGGCTGGCCCAGGCACCGATGCGCGAATCCAGCGGGCGGCTGGCGAAATAGGCGTCGCTCTCGTCCGCGCCGGCCTTCTCGACGCGGCCCTCGATGCGCACCACGCGCTCGAGTTCGACCCAGTGGAACTGCAGCGCCGCGAAGGGGTTGCCTGCCAGTTCCTGGCCCTTGCGGCTGTCGTAGTTGGTGTACCAGACGAGGCCGCGCGCGTCGTAGCCCTTGATGAGCACGATGCGCGTCGACGGCCGCAGGTCGCTGCCGACGGTGGCCAGCGTCATGGCGTTGGGTTCGGGCACCTGGGCGCTCACGGCCTCGCCGAGCCAGCGCTCGAACTGGTCCAGCGGGTCGGCGGCGCTGTGGCTCTCGCCGAGTTCGGCGCGCTCGTAGCTCTTGCGAAGCGCGGCCAGGGAGTTCTGCAGATCGCTCATCGGGTGATTGTGCGTTGTCCCGCGGCTTAACATCCGAGCCGCATGATCGTCCGCCCCCGCCCGCACTGGCTGCGCCTGCTCTTCGTCTGGCGCGGCTCGATCCTCTCGCAGATCCTGCCGCAGCTGGCCGTGACCCTCGCGCTGGCGATCACGGTGACGCTGCTGCACGGCCAGGTGCTGCGCTGGAAGGTGCCGATGAACTTCGTGCCCTTCTCGCTCATCGGGCTCACGCTGGCGATCTTCCTGGGCTTTCGCAACAGCACCAGCTACAGCCGCTTGTGGGAAGCCCGCATGCTCTGGGGCTCGCTGCTGATCGAGTGCCGTGCCGCCGTGCGGCACGCGCTCACGCTGGTCGAGGGCGGCGGCGACGAGCGGCTGCTGGCGCTGCGCCTGATGGCGCTGGTGCATGCGCTGCGCCACCAGTTGCGCGGCAGCGACCCGGCGGCCGACCTCGCGCGCCTGCTGCCGCCGGCCGAGGTCTCCCGCGTGATGGCCGCGCGCTACCGGCCCGCGATGCTTCTGCAGATGGCCGGCGAGTGGCTGCGCGACCAGCGGCGGCAGGGCCGCGTCGACCCGGCCGTCGTGCCGGCGCTGGAGCGGCCGCTCGACCAGATCGGCGTCGCCGTGGGCGGTTGCGAGCGGCTCGCCAGCACGCCGATCCCCTTCACCTACAGCGTCATCATCCACCGCACCATCTACCTGTACTGCCTGCTGCTGCCCTTCGGCCTGGTCGATTCCATCGGGCCGATGACGCCGGTCATCGTGACGCTGGTCGCCTACACCTTCTTCGCGCTGGAGGCGCTGGGCCACGAGATCGAGGAACCTTTCGGCGACTCGCCCAACGACCTCGCGCTCGACGCCATCTGCTGGACCATCGAGACCTCGCTGCGCGAAAGCATCGGCGACCGCGACTGGCCGGCGCAGCCGCAGCCGCGGAACTTCGTGCTGACGTGAAACACCCCCCATGCCGCTTCGCGGCTCCCCCCTCTCTAGCGCCTTCGGCTTGGAGGGGGGCGCACCCAGAGGCCTGGCAAAGCCAGTTCCTCGTGTGCCCCGACGCGCGGCGCCATGGAGAAACGACATGACATCCCACGGTCCCGTCGTACTGGTGCTGGCCTCCGGCCGGGGCGAGCGCTTTCGCGCCTCGGGCGGCAGGGTGCACAAACTGCAGGCGCTGCTGGGCGACCGGCCGGTGATGGCCCACACGCTCGCCGCCGTGCAGGCCAGCGGCCTGCCGTGGCATGTGGAGGACGCGGGCCATCCCGGCATGGGCGACTCCATCGCCGCCGCGGTGCGCGCGACGGCCGACGCCCCGGGCTGGCTCGTGCTGCCGGCCGACCTGCCGCTGGTGCAGCCAGCCACCTTGCAGCACGTGGCCGCCGCCCTGGCCCGGCCGGGCGTGAGCGCCGCGCAGCCCGTGCATGCGGGACAGCGCGGCCATCCCGTGGGCTTCGGCAGCGCGTGCCGCGATGCCTTGCTGGCCTTGCAGGGAAATCACGGCGCAGCGCCCGTCCTGCGGGCGCAGCGCGCTATGAATTCCGTAGCAGACCTCGAAACGGACGACGCCGGCACCGTCACCGACGTCGACACGCTGGACGACCTGGCGCGCGCCGAGGCCCTGTGGCGCGCGCGCACGGCAGGGTAGCGGGTACTCAGCCGATGCGCTGGTTGTTCCCGAGCAGCTGCGCGAGCCGGGCCAGCGCATCGCCCATCGCGGCCTCGTCGATCGCGCCGTAGCCGAAGAGCAGGGCGTTGGGCACCTCGCGGCCATAGTCGGCCACGCAAGAAAGCCCCAGTCCGGCGGTACGCGCCCGCGCGGCCACGGCGGCCGCATCGTGTCCGCCCACCATCTGCGCCGCCAGGTGCAGGCCGGCGCTGCCGGGCAGGGGCTGCAGCCAGGGCGCCAGGTCGCCGTTCAGCCGCTCGAGCAGCAGCGCGCGGCGCCGTGCATAGCGCGCGCCCATGCGGCGCACATGCCGGGCCAGGTGTCCCTCGGCGATGAAGGCCGCCAGCGTCTCCTGCGACAGCAGGTTGCAGTGCCAGTCCATGCGCTCCTTGGCCGCCACCAGCGGCAGCCGGGCCCAGGGCGGTGCCACGACATAGCCGAGCCGCAGGGCGGGAAACAGCGACTTGGAGAAGGTGCCGACGAAGAACACCGAGGCGGCGCGGTCCAGCGTCTGCAGCGCGTCCAGGGCGCGGCCGTCGAAGCGGAATTCGCCGTCGTAGTCGTCCTCCACGACCACCGCGCCGTGCCGCTGCGCGAAGGCGAGCAGTGCGCGCCGGCGCGCGGCCGACATCACCATGCCCAGCGGGAACTGGTGCGCGGGCGTGGTGACGATCACGCGCGCCTCGCCCGGCAGGCGTTCGACGACCAGCCCTTCGTCGTCGACTGGCACCGGCACGACGCGTGCGCCCGCCGCCTCGAAGGCCAGCCGCGCGGGCGGGTAGCCCGGATGTTCCACCGCCACCACGGTGCGGCCTGGGGTGACCAGCACCTGTGCGAGCAGGCTGAAGGCCTGTTGCGCGCCGGCGCTGACCAGCACGTCGTCCGCGCTGCAGGCCACCGCGCGTGCGAAGGACACGTGCTGGGCAATGGCCGCGCGCAGGGCCGGCTGGCCCTGCGGCGGGCCGTAGCCCACCGTGCGCCGCGACAGCGTGCGCAGGCTGCGCGCCGAGAGGCGGCGCCAGATGTCGAAGGCCAGTTCGGACTTGTCGGGCACGCCGACGCGGAAGTCCCAGCGTGGCGCGGGCTGTGCGTCGCGATCGGGTGTGCCGCCCAGGCCGCGGTAGGCCGGGTTCAGCCACGCCGGCTCGCCGCGCGGGGCGATCGGCCGCCGGGCGGCCGGCAAGCGCGCGACGTGGTGCCCGGCGCCGGCCGCTGCCTCGATGTAGCCCTCGCCCAGCAGCAGGCCGTAGACCGCGACCACCGCATTGCGGCTCGCGCCCAGCGCCTGCGCCAGCGCGCGCGTGGACGGCAGGCGCAGGCCGGGCGCGATGCGGCCGGAGAGGATCGCGTCCTTCAGCTGCCGGTGCAGGTCGCGCATGCGCTGGCGCGAGCCGGTCGGCGGGAGCTGCAGGTGCAGCGCCGAAAGTGGATCCCCTGAATTCATGGAATGTGGCGCTTTTCGTGGTCCAGTGCGGCGCCTATCGTGCCAGCACATCCCAACGACGCATCGGAGATTCCCATGATCAATGCACGCCACGCCTTCCTGCCCGCCGGCCCCTGGTCCGCCGAGGGGCTGTGGATTCCCGAGGGGCCGGGCAAGTGGTCACGGCCCCTGCGCTTCCTGGCGGGCGAACGGGGCTGGGTGGAACTGATGCGCCTGTCGCCGGGTGCACGGCTCGGCCTGCACCGCCACACGGGCGAGATCCACGCGCTGAACCTGCAGGGCCAGCGGCGGCTGTGCACGGGCGAGGGGGTCGGCCCCGGCGGCTACGTGCACGAGTCGGACGGCAACGTCGACTGGTGGGAGGCAGTGGGCGAGGAGGAACTGATCCTCTTCGTGGTCGTGAACGGCACCGTGGAGTACCTGCAGCCGGGCGGTGCGGTGGCACGCACCATCACCACCGCGGACCGCATCGCCGACTACGAGCGGTACTGCCTGGACACGGGGACCGTGCCGCAGGACCTGCGCGAGCCCGCCTGAACGCGGCCCGGGGCCTGCCGTGCGCTCAGCGGGCGATGAGCGCGCAGGCGATGCGCGGGCCGGAGTTGCCGGCCGGCTGGGTGGTGTAGTCGTCGCGGTCGCGGTGCACGACCAGCGCGCGGCCCACGACGTTGTTGGCCGCACCGTCCGTGAGCGAGATCGAGTGCACCTCGACGCTGAAGCGTGCGGTGCCGTCGGCGCCTGCCACCAGGCTGGGCAGTTCACCCGCATGGCTGCCGGCGGCGCCGAACTTGCCGTGCGTGCCGCCGGCCGGGTTGAAGTGGCCGCCCGAGGCGTTGCCGTTGTCGCCGCAGTCGCCCTTCTCGTGGATGTGGAAGCCGTGCTCGCCCGGCGTCAGGCCCCGCACCTCGCCGGCCACGCGCACGCCATGGTCGAGGGCGGTGAACGTGACCTTGCCGGACGTCGGATTCGGATTGATGGCGCCGGTGGGCGCCAGATTGGCGGTGGCCGTGGCGCGGCCCATGCCCATGCTGCCGCAGGCCGAGAGGGCGGCACAGGCGAGGACGACGGCGCCGGCGACGGCGAATGTGTGCTTGTTCATGTCAGCTTCTTCCTTCGTTGGAGGGGCGGGGGGGCGCGCGGCCATCGCCGGGCGCGGCGGGTGACAGGGTAGCGGCTGGCGCGGCCGCCGCCGCGTCAGCCGAGGCCGTGATCTCGGCCAGCCGCAGCAGGCGTGCCAGGGCGGCGTCGTGGATGTGGTGGCGCTTGAGTTCCAGCAGCGTCTGCCGTGCGTACTCGAGCGAGCTGCCGTAGCGGCCCACGGCGCTGGCGAAGATCTCGCGGTAGCGGGCCTCGGGCAGGGTGCCGGTGAAGTTGGGGCTCTTGCGCGAGAGCGTGAAGGCCAGGGCCCGCACCGGCCCGGCGGGCGTGATGCAGGTGAGCCAGCGCGGGTCGTACACGCCGGTGGGCATCTCGCGCAGCCACAGGCGGCCCAGCACCTCCAGCACGTCCGCGGCCGGAATGCGGAAGGCCATGCCCTGGCAGCTGCCGCCGGTGAGCAGGCCGAACACCAGCCCCGGGTTCTGCACGCTGCCGCGGTTGACGCGGCTCCACATCTTGAGCGCGCGGTGCCAGCCGTGCACGCGGGCCGGGCGGCGCTCGACGAAGTCGAACTCGGGCTTCCAGATGAGCGAGCCGTAGCCGAAGAGCCAGAGGTCCTCGTGCCCGCCCCATTCGTGGATGACCCGGTCCAGCAGGGGCTTGGGATCGCGCAGCGGGGTGGGCAGCGGGTCCAGGCCGGGAGGGCCCAGACCCGCGCCACCTACAATTTCGGCCTCATGGTTCACGAACCGATTATTTACCGACCTCTTTCCCTGGGAGACCACCCGATGTCCACGCGTGCGGATGACGACGAACAACAACGATTTGCGCTCGGTTTTCTTTTTGCCCTGATCGCCCTGGTCGTCATGACCGTGCTGGGTGTCGTCGTCTACAAGTACGGCCTGTCGCATGCACCCAAGGCGCCCCCTGCGGCGGCCGCGCCGGCCCCGACCGTGGCGGTGGTCACCGAGACCGTCGCCGTGGTCATCCCCGACGGCGCCAGCATCCGCGTGGGCCAGGGCGTGGTGAACTTCTACTTCGCCACCGGCAGCGCCGACATCGCGCCCGGTGCCGCCGAAGCGCTGGCGCTGGTGATCCAGGGCGTGCAGAACGGCCGCAAGGCGCTGGTCTCCGGCTTCCACGACACGACGGGCGACCCCGCGAAGAACGAGGAACTCGCCAAGCAGCGCGCGCAGACCGTGCGCGACGTGCTCACCGGCCTGGGCGTGCCGGCCGACAAGGTGGCGCTCGAGAAGCCCGCCGTCACCACCGGCAGCGGCAACAACGCCGAGGCGCGCCGGGTCGAGGTGAAGCTGGTCGACTGAGCCGACCCGCGGCACGCTCCGGCGTGCCCGTCGCACCGACGCCCGGCCCCGGCCGGGCGTTGTGCTTTCAGGGGCCGGACGCGGGCGTCGCCGTGCTTTCTCGCACGACCAGGCGCCACGCGAGCTCCACGCAGGGCTGCGGCACCGGTTCGCCGCGCATCAGTCGCAGCAGCATGCGCGCCGCCTCTTCGCCGATGGCTTCGCGCGGGGTGCGCACACTGGTCAGGCTGGGCAGGAGCTGGTCGCTGCCCGGCAGGTCGTTGAACCCGGCCACCCGCACCCGGCCGGGCACTGCGATGCCCAGGCGTGGCGCCGCCATGAGTGCGCCCTGCGCCAGGTCGTCGTTGCAGAAGAAGATGGCTTCGGGCGCCGACTCGTCCATCAGTCGCGCGAACATGTGGGCGCCCAGCGCGATGGAGGAGGGCTCGGGCCGCAACATCTCCAGCGCGGGGTCGTAGCAGCCGGCTTCGCGCAGGGCGCGCCGGTAGCCCTCGGCGCGCTGCATCACCCGGGCGTCGAGCTGCGCGGCGGCGAAGGCGATGCGGCGCGCGCCGCCCGCCAGCAGGTGCTGCGTCAGCGCGTAGCCCGCGTCCTGCTGCGAGAAGCCGACGCAGTGCACGCCCGGCGCGCGGCTCGTCTCCATCACGTGCACGCAGGGCACGCCGCTGGCCTGGATCAGGGCGCGCGTCTCTTCGCTGCGCTCGAAGCCGGTGACGACCAGGCCCGCCGGGCGATGCGCCATCTGCTCGCGCAGCAACTGCTCCTCCTCGCGCGGGTCGTAATGCGTGATGCCGATGAGTGTCTGGTATCCCTGGCCGCGCAGGGTGCGCTGCAGGGCCTCGAGCAGGTCGACGAACAGGGTGTTGCTCAGGAGCGGAATGAGCACCGCCACGTGCGTGCTGCGGTGCGAGGCGAGGGCGCGGGCCGCCGGGTCGGGCACGTAGCCCAGGGCGTCGGCAGCGGCGCGGGCGCGGGCCACGAGCTCGGGGGCCACGGCGCGCTCGCCGCGCAGCGCGCGCGACACGGTGATGGGGCTCACGCCCGCTTCGCGTGCGACCTCGGCCAGGGTCACGCGGCCGCTGCGGCGACGTCGGGGCGGATCGGTGTGCATCGGAAGATCGGTAAAAACCCTAGGGCGACGAGGCTGCAGTATCTTTTAGGATAGCGCTGTCCAAGCCCGGGGTAAGCCCGGATTCCGCCTGGACTTCGGATTGGCTGCAAGCAACGCTTGGAGGATTGCGCTGTCCTCCAGATGCCGACTCATTTCGACTCAAAAAGATAGCGCTATCCAAGGAGACATCGCATGCACACCCCGAATGCCTCGCCCGTCTGGCTCGTGACCATGGGCGTGTCCGGCTGCGGCAAGTCCAGCCTGGGCCAGGCCCTTGCGGCCGACCTGGGCCTGCCGCTGATCGAGGGGGACGACTTCCACCCCGAAGCCAACATCCTCAAGATGAGGAGCGGCACGCCGCTGACGGACGAGGATCGCGCCGGCTGGCTGGGCCGGCTGGGAGAGGAACTGGCGGCCCGCCACGGCGGCGCGGTGCTGACCTGCTCCGCGCTCAAGCGCGCCTACCGCGACCGGCTGCGCGCCGCGGTGCCGGGCCTGCGCTTCGTGTTCATGCAGATCGGCCGCGACGAGGCCGTGGCCCGTGTGCAGGCCCGCGAGGCCGTGCACATCTTTCCCGCCAGCCTGGTGGACAGCCAGTTCCAGACGCTCGAATCGCCCGAGGGCGAGGCGGGCGTCCTGACCGTGCAGGCCACGGCGCCGCTGCCGCAGTCCGTCGCGCAGGTGCGCGACTGGCTGGCGCAGCCGCCGACGCGCGCCGCCTGAGCGGCCTTCTCTTCCCTTCATCCCCTCGACGGAGACACCATGACGACAACATCCTCCTCGACCGCGCCCAACGCCGCATCGGCGGCCTCGCAGGGCCGCGTCCCGGGCCGGCGCTGGCGCATCGGCGGCCTGCTGGGTGCGGGCGTGCTGGTCAACTACTTCGACCGGCTCAGCCTCTCGGTCGCGGCGCCGCAGATCCAGGCGGAGTTCCACCTCACGCCCGAGCAGATCGGCTTCTTCCTCTCGGCCTTCTTCTGGACCTATGCGCTGCTGCAGGTGCCCGCCGGCATGCTGCTGGACCGCTACGGCCCGACGCGCATCGGCCGCTGGGGCGCCTTCGCCTGGGGCATCGCCTCCACGCTGACGGCGCTGGCGGGCGGCTGGGCCGGCATCTTCGCGGCGCGCATGCTGCTGGGCATTGCCGAGGCGCCGGGCTTCATGGTGAGTTCCAAGGCCACGGGCTACTGGTTCCCGCGCGGCGAGCGGGCGCTGGCCACGGCCATCTTCGACGCGGCGGCCAAGTTCTCGAACGTGATCGGCGTGCCGCTGGTCGCCTTCGTGGTGGTGGGCTTCGGCTGGCGCTGGGGCTTCGGCGTGTGCGCCGCGCTGAGCTTCCTGTACTTCTTCGCCTTCCTGTTGATCTACCGCGACCCGAGCGCTGACGAGAAGCTCAGCGCGGCCGAGCGCCGCTACATCGTCGAAGGCGGTGCCGCGCCCGAGGGCGCGCCGGCCGGCGGCGCCAGCGGCATGCTCGGCTACCTGCTGCGTCAGCCCAAGGTGTGGGGGCTGATGCTGGGCTTCGCTGCTTACGGCTATTCCTTCTACCTGTTCCTCACCTGGCTGCCGGGCTACCTGGTGCAGGCCATGCACATGAGCATCCTCAAGTCGGCGGGCTTTGCGGCCATCCCCTGGATGGTGGCCACGCTGAGCGACCTGTTCGTGGGCGGCTGGCTCATCGACCACCTGATCGCCAAGGGGCACGAGGAGTCGAAGGTGCGCAAGACGGTGCTGGTGTGCGGCATGGTGCTGGGCCTCGCGGTCTTCGGCGCCACGCAGACCACCGACCCGGTCTGGGCCATCGTGTGGATCTCCATTGCGCTCGGTGGCCTGGCCGCGGCGGCGCCGGTGAGCTGGTCGCTGCCTTCGCTGATCGCGCCCAAGGGCGGCGTCGGCACCGTCGGCGGGCTGATGAACTTCGGCAACAACCTGATGGGCGCGGCCGCCCCGATCGCCACCGGCTTCATCGTCGGGGCCACGGGTTCCTTCGTGAATGCCTTCCTGCTGGCGGGCGCGATCCTGGTGATCGGCATCTGCGCCTTCGTGTTCCTGATGGGGCGCATCGAACCCATCGCCGAGCCCGGCACCTGAGGGCGCCGGGAACGCGCCGGCCGGTCCGGCTGCAAGAAGGTATCGGCCTGAGGCGCGGGCGCTGGCATGCTTCGTGCCGTTGTCTCACACCGCCGGCCGATCGACGGCGGCCATGATGTTCCGATCGACGCGGCGCCCTGCGCGCCGGCTTCCACTCCCACGCAACCGTCCCTGCCATGACCACGATCCATCCCACGCTGCTCGCCGTCACCGAGCGCATCCGGGCGCGCAGCCGTGACCTGCGCACCGACTACCTCGCGCGCCTGCAGGCGTTGCGCCGGCGCGACCGCGGCTCCGACCGCATGGGCTGCGCCAACGTGGCGCATGCCGTGGCCGGCGTGCCCGCCAACGACAAGCTGCGCATCGTGGCCGAGCGCGCGCCCAACATCGGCATCGTCACGGCCTTCAACGACATGCTGTCGGCGCACGCGCCCTTCCAGGGCTACCCCGACATCATCAAGCACGAGGCGCGGCGCCTCGGCGCCACGGCGCAGGTGGCCGGCGGCGTGCCCGCCATGTGCGACGGCGTCACGCAGGGCACGCCGGGCATGGAGCTGTCGCTCTTCAGCCGCGACGTGATCGCGATGGGCACCGCCGTGGCCCTCACGCACGACATGTTCGACGCCGCCTTGATGCTGGGCGTGTGCGACAAGATCGTGCCGGGCCTCCTCATCGGTGCGCTGCATTTCGGCCACCTGCCGATGGTCTTCGTGCCCGCGGGGCCGATGCCCTCGGGCCTGTCGAACAGCGCCAAGTCCAAGGTGCGCGAGCAGGCGGCGCAGGGCCTCGTCGGCCGGCAGGGCCTGCTCGACGCCGAGATGGCCGCCTACCACGGCGAGGGCACCTGCACCTTCTACGGCACGGCCAACAGCAACCAGATGCTGTTGGAGGCGATGGGCCTGCACGTGCCGGGCACGGCCTTCATCCAGCCCGGCGACGCGATGCGCGAGACGCTGACGCGCGAGGCGGTGCGCACGGTGCTGGGCAAGGCCTCGGGCCGGGCCTACGCTGTTCCCCCCATCGGCGAGATGGTCGACGAGCGCTGCATCGTCAACGCCATGGCCGCGCTGCTGGCCACCGGCGGCTCCACCAACCACCTGATCCACTGGGTGGCGGTGGCTCGCGCCGCGGGCATCCTCATCGACTGGGACGATTTCTCGCAGCTGTCGGAGGTGGTGCCGCTGCTCACCCGCGTGTACCCCAACGGCACGGCCGACGTGAACGAGTTCCAGAGCGCCGGCGGCCCCGGCTTCGTCATCGGCGAGCTGCTCGGCGCCGGCCTCATGCATGCCGACGTGGGCACGGTGCGCGCCGGCGGCATCGCCGAGTGGTCGGGCGTGCCATCGCTGGGCGCGGATGGCGCCTTGCACTGGCAGCGTGCGGTGTCCAACAACGACACGGTGACGCGGCCCGCCACGAAGCCCTTCAGCCCGACGGGCGGCCTCAAGCTGCTGCAGGGCAACCTGGGGCGCAGCGTGATCAAGGTGTCCTCGGTGCCTGACGACCGCCATGTGATCGAGGCGCCGGCGCGCGTCTTCGATTCGCAGGGCGCGCTGCAGACGGCCTTCGCGGCCGGCGAGCTGGAGCGCGTGTGCCAGGACAACGCCGCGGGCGGCGTGGTCTGCGTGGTGCGCTGGCAGGGCCCGCAGGCCAACGGCATGCCCGAGCTGCACAAGCTCACGCCGCCGCTGTCGGTGCTGCAGGGCAAGGGCTTCAAAGTGGCGCTGGTGACCGACGGGCGCATGAGTGGCGCCTCGGGCAAGGTGCCGGCCGCCATCCACGTCTCGCCCGAGGCCGCCGCGGGCGGGCCGCTGGCGAAGGTGCGCGATGGCGACCTCGTCCGCCTCGACGCGGTGGCCGGCACGCTGTCCGTGCTCGTGCCCGAGGACGAGTGGGCGGCGCGCCCGCTGGCCACCATGTCCGACGCCCAGCGCGCCGAGGACGGCCATGGCCTGGGCCGCGAACTCTTCGCCGGCATGCGGCGCAACGCGCTGGCGGCCGAGGAGGGCGCCTGCACCTGGTTGTGACATCGGCGCGGTTCGCTTCGGGCCGCGCTTTGCTTTATCGTGCCAGCCTCGGCCCGCGGCGCTGCACGCCCGCGCTGCGCAGGCCTTTCCCGCATTTCTCTGGAGTCTCCCGATGACCGAACCCCTCACCGCGCTGGACGTGATGCGCGACGCCCCCGTGATCCCCGTGATCGTGCTGCACGACGTGAAGGACGCGGTGCCGCTGGCGCGTGCGCTGGTGGCCGGCGGCATCCGCATGCTCGAGGTGACACTGCGCACGCGCGAGGCGCTGGAATGCATCGAGGCGATCGCCAAGGAGGTGCCCGAGGCCGTGGCCGGCGCCGGCACCATCCGCAGCGCGGCCGACGCGCAGGCCTCGGCGCTGGCCGGTGCGCGCTTCGGCGTCAGCCCGGGCTACACGCGTTCGGTGGGCAAGGCCTGCCACGACCTCGGCCTGCCGCTGCTGCCGGGCGTGGCGACCGGCAGCGAGATCATGCTGGCCCAGGAGGACGGCTACACCGAGCTGAAGTTCTTTCCCGCCGTGCAGGCCGGCGGCATCAACATGCTCAAGGCCTGGCAGGGGCCCTTCGGCGAGGTGAAGTTCTGCCCCACCGGTGGCGTGCACGCGGGCAACGCGGCCGACTTCCTGGCGCTGCCCAACGTGGCCTGCGTCGGCGGCTCCTGGATCGTGCCCACCGAGGCCATCGCGGCCAAGGACTGGGGCCGCATCGAGGCGCTGGCGCGCGAGGCCAGCCAGCTCGCGCGCTGACGCGAATTTCAAGCTGAATCGGGCTGCAGCGCCCGCCCAGCGGGCGCAAGCAGCTATGAAAAAGATAGCGAGACAATGAACCCCGATTTCGATCCCGCATCCCTGAAGGTCATTGCCTTCGACGTCTTCGGCACCGTCGTCGACTGGCACGGCGGCATCGCCGCCGAGGTGGAGCGCGCCCTGCCGGGCGTCGACGGCAGCGCCTTCGCACTGGCCTGGCGCGCCGGCTACCAGCCCGCGATGCGCAGCGTCATGGCGCGCATCGCGAGCGGCGAGGGCGGCTTCACGCTGCTGGACGAATTGCACCGCGGCATCCTCGACGGCGTGCTGCGCGACTTCGGCGTCGACGGGCGACTCGACGCCGCGGCCCTGCATCACCTCAACACCGCCTGGCACCGGCTGCCGCCCTGGCCCGACGCGGTCGAAGGCCTCACCCGGCTCAAGCGCAAGTACACGATCTGCACGCTGTCCAACGGCAACCTCGGCCTGTTGACCGAGATGGCCAAGCGCGGTGGCCTGCCCTGGGACTGCATCCTCTCGGCCGAGGTCTTCAAGGCCTACAAGCCCGACCCGCGCACCTACCTCGGCGTGGCCACCGTGTTCGACGTGGCGCCCAGCGAGGTCATGCTGGCCGCGGCCCACCACGACGACCTGGCGGCCGCGCGCGTGTGCGGGCTGGCCACTGGGTACATCGAACGTCCGCTGGAGTTCGGCGCCGCCGAGCCCAAGGATGTGTCGCCGCGGGCCGAGAACACGCTGCATGTGCGCGACATCGTGGCGCTGGCCGAGCGGCTGGGCTGCTGAGGCCGCGACCGATGTCGCCCGAACTCGACATGCCCGAGGACCTGCAGCCGCTGCTGGCCGAACTGCGCGTGATGGAGGACCGCTTCCATGCGGCCTCGCACGTGGCCACGCCCGAGGACTTCGGCCGCATCGTCGCGCCGGACTTCTGGGAGATCGGCGCTTCCGGCAAGCGCTACAGCCGCGCGTTCTGCCTGGAGGTGCTGTCGCAGCGCGCCGCCAAGCCTCCGGAGGCGGCGTGGGTCACGCGCGACTGGCACGTGCGCGAACTGGGCCCCGACCACTGCCTGCTGACTTACACCCTGGAGCAGCCGGGGCGCGTCACGCTGCGCTCGACGGTCTGGCGCCGCACGGCCGACGGATGGCAGGCCGTCTTCCACCAGGGCACGGTGTGCCTGTGAGCGGCGACCCTGCGGCCCTCGCGGCCGCATGAGCCTCGGCGCCGTGCCGCCTGCCGCCCCAGTGCTTTCTTTCCCCGAGCCGCATGTGCTGCGGACCGCGCGCCTGCAGCTGCGGCCGATGCAGCCGGCCGACGCCGGGGCGCTGCACGCCATCCTGACCGACCCGGAGGTCCTGCGCTATTGGGACACGCCGGCATGGCCCGACGTGGCCCATGCGCGCGATTTCATCGTCGACGAGCAGCGCGCGCTCGTGGAGGGCGAATCGATCACCCTGGGCATCTACGAGGGCGACCCGCCGCGGCTGATCGGCGAGTGCCTGCTGTTCGCGGTCGACTGGCAGGCCGGCCGCGCCGAGTTGGGATTCGCGCTGGCGCCCGGCGCGTGGGGCCACGGCTACCTGCAGGAGGCTGCAGGCGCATTGCTCGGCTATGGCTTCGACAGGCTGCACCTGCGCCGCATCGAAGCCGAGATCGACGCGGGCAACGAGGCCGCAGCCCGCGCGCTGGAGCGCCTCGGATTCCGCCGAGAAGGCCTGCTGCGTGAGCGCTGGTCCGTGAACGGCCGCATCTCGGATGCCGCCTTCTACGGCCTGCTGGCGAGGGAGTGGTCGGCGGGCGCCGCGGGCCGGCGCTAGGCGCGGCGCCGGGTCCGATCGATCGCCGGCCTCGCCGGATCAGCGCAAGCCCTGGCCGCTGCCGGCGTCGTCCGCGCGCTGGATCAGCTCGATCTTGTAGCCGTCGGGATCGGTCACGAAGGCGATCACGGTGGTGCCGCCCTTCACCGGACCGGCTTCGCGCGTGACGTTGCCACCGGCGGCCTTGATCTTCTCGCAGGCCGCGTACGCATCGGGCACGCCCAGCGCGATGTGGCCGTAGGCGGTGCCCATCTCGTAGGTCTCGGTGCCCCAGTTGTAGGTGAGCTCGATCTCGGCCTGCCCGGGGTTGCCCTCGCCGTAGCCGACGAAGGCCAGGCTGTACTTGTACTCGGGGTTCTCGCTGGTGCGCAGCAGCTTCATGCCCAGCACCTTGGTGTAGAAGTCGATGGAGCGCTGGAGGTTGCCGACGCGCAGCATGGTGTGGAGGAGTCGCATGGCGTTCTCGTGGGGAAAGCGGAAAGCCCGCAGTGTGCCCTGCGCCGCGAGCTCATGCGCCGCGGCGCCCGATCACCGGGGCGCCGCGTCGGTCCATTGCACCAGGCGCCCGCCGTGCATCAGCCCGGTGTGGTCGGCCATGGTCTGGGCCTCGGCCGCATGGTGCGTGACGAGGATCGCCGTCTGCCCCGCGGCGCGCAGGATGTCGCGCACCTCGACCGTCAGGCGCTCGCGCGTGGCGCCGTCGAGGTTGGAGAAGGGCTCGTCCAGCAGGATCAGCGCCGGTGCCGGCGCCAGGGCTCGGGCCAGCGCCACGCGCTGCTGCTGGCCGCCCGACAGCTCGTGCGGAAAGCGCGCCGCCATCTCGGGCAGGCCGACGAGCGTGAGCATCTCACGCACGCGGGCCTCGCGGTCCGCGCGCGTCCAGCGGCGCAGCCCGAAGGCCACGTTGCCGGCCGCCGACAGGTGCGGGAACAGCGCGTATTCCTGGAACATCAGGCCGATCTGCCGCGTCTCCGGCGGCAGGTGCATGTCGGCGGAGGAGAGCAGCCGCTCGCCGAGATGGATCTCGCCGGCGCGCGCGGGCTCGAAGCCGGCGATGGCCCGCAGCACTGTGGTCTTGCCGCAGCCCGAGGGCCCGAGCAGGCAGCCGATGCGCCCGGCCGCCAGGTGCAGGTCGAAGCCGTCGACCACGGTGTGCAGGCCGCGTGGCGTGTCGTAGCCCAAGCGCAGGCCCCGGATGTCGAGCGCCCGGCTCATGCGGGCACCCCCACGGTCGATTCGACGCTGCCGGCGTCGAGCTGCGTGCGCGCCAGCCAGACCACCGGCAACAGGCCGGCCAGCACGATGGCGAGCGCGGCGATGGCGCCTTCTTCATACGTGCCGCGCGCGGCCTCGGCGTACAGCCAGGTGGCCAGCGTGTCGAAGTTGGCGGGGCGCAGCAGCAGGGTGGCGGGCAATTCCTTCATGGCATCGACGAAGACGAGCAGGGCGCTGGCGGCGATCGCCGGGCGCAACAGTGGCAGGTGCACGCGGCGCAGGGCGCCGAGCGTGCCTTCGCCCAGCGAACGCGCGGCCTGCTCGAGTGCGGGCGGGATGCGTGCCAGGCCGGCGTCGATGCCGCCCACCGGCATCGCCAGGAAGCGGATCGTGCAGGCCATGACCAGCACCACGCCCAGGCCCATCAGCGGCAGGCCCGGCAGGCCCAGGGCGGACGCCACGCCGGCATCCAGCGCCAGCGCGGGCGACAGCAGGCCGATGGCCAGCACCGTGCCGGGCAGGGCGTAGCCCAGGCTGGCCAGGCGCGCCGGCCAGCGGGCGGGCCGCAGGCTCGCGGCGCCCTGGCGGACCGTCCACGCCACCAGGAGGCCGGCGAGCACGGCGCA
This sequence comes from Xenophilus aerolatus, assembly GCA_030418545.1. Lineage (GTDB taxonomy): Bacteria > Pseudomonadota > Gammaproteobacteria > Burkholderiales > Burkholderiaceae_C > Xenophilus. The sequence continues at coordinate 225,957 of QAIB01000001.1, forward strand.
GGTGGTCACGCCCAGGGCCAGTGCCACCGTGTTGCCCAGGCTGGTCCACAGGCCGCTGGAGATGCCCTGGCCCAGGCGCAGGCGCTTGACCGTCTCGGCCACCAGGTAGGCCGCGGGTGCCACGAAGCCCAGCAGCACGGGCAGGCTGGCGGCGGCGGTGGCCGCCCAGGCCTGCGCGCCCCGCAGTCGCCGGGGTGCCATGGCACGCATGCGCTGCGCGGAGCCGAAGCGCTGGCGGCGGCGTCCATGCTGTTCCAGCACGACGAGCAGCACGACCACCGCGAGCATGGCGCAGGCGATCTGCGCCGCGCCGGCCAGGTCCGAGCGCGTGATCCAGGTCGTGTAGATGGCGACCGTCAGGGTGTTGACGCCGAGGAACTCCGACGCGCCGATGTCGTTGAGCGTCTCCAGCAGCGCCAGGCTCAGGCCCACCGCCAGCGCCGGCCGCGCCAGCGGCAGCGCCACGCGGCGGAAGGCGCCCCAGCGGCCCTCGCCGAGCGAACGCGCCGCCTCCAGCAGGTGCGCGGGCTGCGTCATGAACATGGCGCGCGCCGTGAGGTAGACGTAGGGGTAGAGCACGACGCCGAGCACGCACACCGCGCCGCCCATCGATCGCAGGTCGGGCAGGCGGAACTCGCGCGGGCTGTCGTAGCCCAGCACCCAGCGCAGCGCGGTCTGCACCGGGCCGATGGGGTGCAGCAGGTCGAGGTAGGCGAAGGCCACGATGTAGGTCGGCATGGCCAGCGGCAGCAGCAGCGCCCAGTTCAGCACGCGCCGGCCGGGGAAGTCGCAGCTCGACACCAGCCACGCACAGCCGGTGCCGATCAGCAGCACCAGGGTGCCGACGCCGGCCAGCAGCAGGGCGGTGTTGAGGGCCGCCTGCGGCAGCACGTGCTGCGCGAGATGCGCCCAGTGCGAGAGGTCGGCACCCGCCGCCAGCCAGGCCAGCGAGAGCACGGGCGCGAGCACGCCCAGCGCCACCAGGATGGCGCTGGCCTGCCACAGCGGGCCCACGTTGCGCAGGCTCGGCCTGCGAGCGATCCACATCAGGTCATCGCGGAGCGGAAGCCAAGCCGCGAAGCGGCTCGGCGTTTGAAGCCCCTACCTATCGAAGCCGACTTTGTCGACCAGCGCGCTGGCCTGCTTGCGGTACTTGGCGATCTCGACGAGCGGCAGCGGATCGACCTTCAGCTCGCCGATGGTCTGGCCGATGATCGGGTCGAGCGCCACGCCCTTGCGCACCGGGTACTCGTAGTTGGCCTGGGCATAGAGCTGTTGCGCCGGCTCCGACACCAGGAACTCGAGCAGCTTGACCGCGTTGTCGCGGTTCGGCGCGCTCTTGGCGACGGACGCGCCGCTGATGTTGACGTGGGTGCCCCCGCCCTTGGCGAAGGTCGGACGGACCACCTTGATCGCGTCGCCCCACTTGCGCGCGTCGCTGCCTTCCTTGGAGCCCTTCATCTGGCCCACGTAGTAGGAGTTGGCCAGCCCCACGTCGCAGATGCCGCCGAGGATGTCGCGCGCCACGTCGCGGTCGCCGCCGGTGGCCTTGCGCGCCAGGTTGTTCTTCACGCCGCGCAGCCATTGCTCGGCCTGCGCTTCGCCGTCATGCGCGATCAGCGCCGCCACGAGGGCCGTGTTGTAGGGGTGCTGGCCGGCGCGGATGCAGACCTTGCCCTTGTACTTCGGGTCGGCCAGGTCCTCGTAGCGGATGTTCGTGAGCTTGAGGTTCTTGTCGGCGTACAGCACGCGCGCGCGCATCGACAGCGAGAACCACTGGCCATCGGCGCCGCGCAGGTTGGCGGGGATCGCCGATTCGAGCGCCGCCGACTTCACCGGCTGCGTCACGCCGCCCTCGACGAGGTCGAGCAGGTTGCCCACGTCCACCGTCATCAGCACGTCCGCGGGCGAGCGGGCGCCCTCGGCCTTGACGCGCTCGAGCAGCCCGTCCTTCACGAACACGGTGTTCACCTTGATCTGCGTCTGCGCGCTGAAGGCCGCGATCAGCGGCTGGATCAGGCCCGGCTCGCGGGTGGTGTAGAGCGTGAGTTCGCCCTGCGCATGGGCGGGCAGGGCCGCAGCCACCAGGCCGGCGGCTGCAAGGGCGAAGGCGCACGCCTTCCGGCGCGGACGGGACAACAAGGACATGGAAACTCCTCCGGACGTCTATGGGGATCTCTTGTGCCGGCGGGCGCCGGCCCAGCGTCTGCTGGTTGAGAATCATTGTCAACGACAAAAGAGTCTTTCCACGCCGAAAACCCGGGCGCCGTGGGGTTGAAGCTGCGCCCTCAGCGCTTCGCGGGCAGGTCGAAGACCAGGCAGGTGGTGGTCGCGTGGGCGTACAGCGTGCCGTCGGGGCCCACCAGTCGGGCCTCGGCCGTCGCGAGCTGCCGGCCGCAGTGGATCACGCGGCCCTCCGCGCGCACACGCGGCACCTTGGGCGTGATGGCCTTGACGAGGTTCACGCCCAGCTCGGCCGTGGTGTAGCCGCGGCCCGGCGGCATCATGGTGTGGACGGCGCAGCCCAGCGCCGAGTCGAGCAGGGTGGCGAACCAGCCGCCGTGCACGGTGCCCAGCGGGTTGAGGTGGCGCTGCAGGGGCGTGCCCTGGAAAACCGCCTTGCCCGGTCCGACCTCGACGATGGTGAAGTCCAGCGTCTTCGCGATCTCGGCATAGGGCAGTTCGCCGCGCAGCATGCCTTCCATGACCTGCAGGCCGGTCTTGCCGGCGATCTGGTCGGGCCGGGCGAGCCCAGGGCCCGGGCCGGCGTCGAGCCGGGCCATGACTTCGGCCTCCTCGGCCAGCCAGGTCTTCGATACGTCTTCTGAATTCGTCGGCGTCACGGTCGCGTTCCTCTCTCTGGATGACCTGAAGGTTGCATATGCAATCATTGCAGCTACAATGATCGGCATGGATGCTATCGCAAAGCCCAAGGGCTGCACGAGTTTCAAGCTGCGCCAGCTCAGCCGGGTGGTGGCGCGCCACTACGACGCCCACGTGGCGGCCAGCGGCCTGAAGACCTCGCAGTACTCCCTGCTGTCCCACATCCTGGCTGCAGGCCCGGTGCGGCCGGTCGACCTGGCGGCGCGCATGAGCCTCGACGCGTCGACCCTCACCCGCAACCTCAAGCCGCTGATCGCCGAAGGCTGGGTCGAAGTGGGCGAGGGCGCCGACGCCCGCAGCCGTCTGATCCACATCACCGCCGCGGGCCGTGCCAAGCGCGACGAGGCGCGCGCTCTCTGGCAGCAGGCCCAGCGCTCGCTCAACGATCGGCTCGGGCTGGTCCGCGTGGCGCAGCTGCATGCCCTGATCGACGAGGCCCTGGACGTGCTCGCGCCCGGCGAGGCCGACGACCTGGCCAGTTGAGCGTCGCGCCCGGTCACCCCGCAAGTTCATCGACCCCCTGGAATCCCCATGTCCGCCACTCGCGTCTCCGCCTGGCTGCAAGCCCGAGGCATCCACTACGGCTGGCTGGTGGCCGCCGTCACCTTCCTCACCATGCTCACCATGGCGGCCGCGCTGGGCCTGCCGGGCGCCATGCTCAAGCCGCTGGGCGACGAGTTCGGGTGGACCACGGAGCAGATCTCATCGTCCCTCGCCCTGCGCTTCGCGCTCTTCGGCCTGATGGGGCCCTTCGCCGCGGTGCTGATGGAGCGCTTCGGCCTGCGCCGGGTCATGGTGTGCGGCCTGGCGCTGGTCGGCGGCGCGATGGCGCTCGTGACGGCCGCCAACCAGCTGTGGCAGCTCTTCGTGCTCTGGAGCCTCATGCTGGGCCTGGGCACCGGCATGACCGCGATGGTGCTCGGCGCGGTGGTCGCCAACCGGTGGTTCAACGCCAGGCGCGGGCTGGTCATCGGACTGCTCACCGCGAGCTCCGCCACGGGGCAGCTGGCCTTCCTGCCGGTGGCCGCGTGGATGATCGAGCACTGGGGGTGGCGCTCTGCCGTGGTGCCCATCGTCGTCGGCGCCTTCCTGATTGCCGTGCTGGCGCTGTGGCTCATGCGCGACCGCCCCGCCGACGTGGGACTGCTGCCCTACGGTGAGACGCCCGCGACGGCGCCGCCGCCCCAGGCCGCGATCACGCGCATTGGATTTGCCACGCCCTTCCGCGTGCTCGCCGAGGCGGCGCAGCACCGCACCTTCTGGATCCTCGCCGGCACCTTCTTCATCTGCGGCCTCAGCACCAACGGCCTGGTGCAGACGCACTTCATCTCGCTGTGCGGCGACAACGGGCTGGGCCCGGTGCCCGCCGCCTCGGTGCTGGCCGCGATGGGTGCCTTCGACTTCGTCGGCACGGTGCTGTCGGGCTGGCTGTCGGACCGCTACGACAACCGCAAGCTGCTGTTCTGGTACTACGGGCTGCGCGGCCTGTCGCTCTTCTGGCTGCCGCACTCCGGCTTCTCGCTGGTCGGGCTGGGTGTGTTCGCCATGTTCTACGGGCTCGACTGGATCGCCACGGTGCCGCCCACCGTGAAGCTGGCCGGCGCGGCCTTCGGCCCGCAGAAGGCCGGCATGGTGTTCGGCTGGGTGTTCGCGGCGCATCAACTGGGCGCGGCGACGGCAGCCTGGGGGGCCGGCATGTCGCGCACGCTGCTGCTCACCTACACCCCGGCGCTCTATGTGGCGGGCGGCGCCTGCCTGCTGGCCGCCCTGCTGGTGCTCACCATCCGCAAGCCCGCAGGCCCGGTGGGCAAGGCCGCCGCACCGGCACCGCAGGGTGGCATGGCCGCCGCGCAGGCCCGCGCATGAACGCGCCGCTCGACCCACGCACGCAGCGCCTGCTGCACGCCCCGATCGTGCCGACGCTGCTGCGCATGGCGGCGCCCAACGTGCTGGTGATGGTGGCGCAGGCCGCGGTCGGCCTCATCGAGACCTGGTTCGTCGGCAAGCTCGGCACCGACGCCCTGGCCGGCATGGCGCTGGTGTTCCCGATCGTGATGCTGATGCAGATGACCTCCGCGGGCGCCATGGGCGGCGGCATCGCCTCGGCGGTGGCGCGAGCGCTCGGCGCCGGCCGCCGCGAGGATGCGCAGGCCCTGGTGTGGCAGGCGGTGGCCATCGCGCTGGGCTTCGGCATCGCCTTCACGCTGGCGCTGTGGCTGGGCGGCCGTGCCCTGTACACCGCGATGGGCGGCAGCGGCGCGGCGCTGGAGGCGGCGTTGACGTATTCGCACTGGGTGTTCGCCGGTGCGGTGCTGGTGTGGATGTTCAATTCGCTGGCGGCGGTGATCCGCGGCACCGGCAACATGGCCGTGCCGGCCAACGTCACCGTGGCGGGCGTCGTGCTGCTCGTTCCGCTGTCGCCGCTGCTGATCTTCGGCTGGGGGCCGGTGCCGGGCATGGGCATCGCGGGCGGTGCCATGGCGCTGCTGGTGTACTACCTGGCCGGCACCGTGGCACTGGCGCTGTACCTGCGCTCGTCGCGCAGCCTGCTGCGGCCCGTGTGGGCGCAGGCGCGGCTGCGCTGGCCGCTGCTGCGCGACATCCTGCGCGTGGGGCTCTTCGGCGCCATCTCCACCGTGGCCACCAACGCTTGCATCGCACTGGCGACCGCCTTCGCCGGCCGCTACGGGGCCGGTGCCATCGCGGGCTACGGCACCGCGTCGCGGCTCGAATACCTGCTGGTACCCCTGGTCTTCGGCCTCGGCGCGCCGCTGGTCGCCATGGTGGGCACCTGCATCGGTGCGGGCCAGCGCGAACGTGCGCTGCGCGCCGCCTGGACCGGTGCCGTGGTGGCCTTCGTGCTCACCGGCAGCATCGGCCTTGCGGCGGCGTTGTTCCCGCGCCAGTGGCTGCTGCTCTTCGGCAACGACCCCGCGATGCTCGAGGCCGGCACGCAGTACCTGCGCGCAGTGGGGCCGCTTTACGGCTTCTTCGGGCTGGGCCTGGTGCTGTACTTCGCGTCGCAGGGTGCGGGCCGCCTGATGTGGCCGGTGTTCGGCACGCTGATCCGCCTGGCCGTGGCCGGCATCGGCGGCTGGCTCGCGCTGCGCTGGGGCGGCCAGCTCGTGCACGTGTTCGTCGCCCAGGGGCTGGCCCTGGTGGCCTACGGGCTCTTCATCGCCTCGGTCATCTCCGGCGGCGCCTGGTTCGGGCGGCCCGGCTGGCCGCGCAGCACCGGTGCGCTGCTGCGTCGGCTGGCCTGAGCTGCAGGGCGCATCCGTTTCCCTTTTTTCTTCTCCCACTCCCTTCCATTCGGAGCATGTCATGAACCTTCAGGATTCCGTCGTCTTCATCACCGGGGCCAACCGTGGCCTGGGGCTGGCCTTCGCCAAGGCGGCCCTCGCAGCCGGTGCACGCAAGGTCTACGGTGCGGCGCGCGATGCGAGCACGGTCACCTTGGCCGGCGTGACGCCCGTCGCGCTCGACGTCACCAAGCCCGACCAGATCGAGGCCGCCGCGCGCGCCTGCGGCGACGTCACCGTGCTGGTCAACAACGCCGGCATTTCGCGCGGCACGAACCTTCTGGGCGCCGATTCGGTCGATGCCGCCCGTGCCGAGCTCGAGACCAACTTCTTCGGCCCCTGGCTGCTCGCGCGCGCCTTCGCACCCGTGCTCGCGCGCAACGGCGGCGGCGCGATCGTGAACGTGCTGTCGGCGCTGGCCTGGACCACCTTCCCGAGCGTGGCGACCTACAGCGCCACCAAGTCGGCGGCCTGGTCGCTCAGCAACGGCCTGCGCAACGAGCTGGCGGGGCAGGGCACGCAGGTGGTGAGCGTGCACGTGGGCTACATGGACACCGACATGGCGGCCCACGTGGACGGACCGAAGACCTCGCCCGACGACGTGGCCCGCCAGGCGTTCGACGCCGTGCAGGCGGGTCGCCCGGAGGCGCTGGCCGACGAGGTGTCGCGTCAGCTCAAGCAGGGCCTTTCGAGCGCCAATCCGCCCTACGCGGCGAGCGCCGTGGCGGCCTGAACGACCGCGTAACGAAAAACGCCCCTTGCGGGGCGTTTTTCATTTCAGCCGCTCAGTAGCGGTAGGGGTTGTTCGGCCGGCGGTCGTACCGGTTGGGCACGCCATCGCGGTCGCTGTCGCGCCATCCATGGCGGCGCTCCCAGTGGCGGTGACGCGGGTGGTAGCGCGGGCCGTCGTGGTAATAGCCGGGATGCGCGTAGCGCGGCGGCGGAGGCGGCGCGTAGTAGCGCGGCGGCGGGGGCGGCGCCACGTAGTACTGCGCCTGGACGATGGGGCCGTGGGGCTGGGCCTGGGCCGGGGCGCCGAGCATGGCCAGCGACATCAGGGCGGCGCCGCCGACGGCTGCGATGAGTTTCTTCACGGTGACTCCTCGTTGTGGGATGTCTGCATGGTCGCCGCGCCATGTGAACGCCGTGCAAAGCTGCGACGAAGGCACATGAAGAGTTGTTGTGATCGCGTTCAGCGCCCGGGCGCCGGCAACAGGCGTCGCAGCGCCTCGAAGAACAGGTCCGACTGCTCGCGTTCGCCCTGGATCTGCGCCGCGACGTGCGCCGCCAGCTCGGGTCGCACGGGCACCAGCGGCCGGCCGGTGCTCTGCGCCAGCACCTGGTGCAGGCAGGCGCGCTCGAGGTAGTACAGGTCGTCGTAGGCGTGGGCAATGGTCGCGCCGGCCACGATCACGCCGTGGTTGGCCAGGAAGGCGATGTCCTTGCCGGCGTTGTCGCCCATCATCGTGCGCGCGATGCGCTCGCCTTCGGCGTCGTCCAGGGCCAGGCCGTTGTATTCGGCGTCGATCGCGATGCGGTTCATGTAGCGCATGGCGTTCTGGCTGAGCGTGGGATCCAGGCCGCGGTCGGACGTGAGCGTGAGTGCGGTCGCGTACGGCATGTGGCAGTGCAGGACCACGGCGCGGCCGGTGAGGCGGTGCACGGCGCCGTGGATGAAGAGGGCGGTGGGCTCCACGCGGTGGCGGCCGGCGAGCACCTTGCCCTGCACGTCGATGAGCACGATGTCGTCGGGACCCACCTCGCTCCAGTGCAGGCCGCGGGGGTTGATCAGGTACTTGTCCTGCGTCCCCGGCAGCATCACGCTGAAGTGGTTGCAGACGCCTTCCTCCAGCTTGTGGTGGGCGGCGGCGCGCAGGGCCAGGGCGAGGTCTTCGCGCAGGCGGCGCACGGTGGGGCTGGCGTACTCGGCGTCGGCGGATCCGGCGGCGTGCAGATGGGGGATCGCGGTCTTTTCAAGCATTTTTGGCCTCAGGCGCCCGTGGGGCGGGCGTAAGCAGCTACGAATTTGATAGCGTCGGCCGCCACGGCCGCCGCGCTCTTGCCCGGTTTGTACAGGGAGGAGCCGATGCCGAAGCCGGCCGCCCCTGCGTCGCGCCAGGGTTGCATGTTGTCCGGCGAGATGCCGCCGACCGGCATCAGCGCCGTGTCCGGCGGCAGCACGGCCAGCAGCGCCTTCACCACGGCCGGCGAGGCGAGCTCGGCGGGGAACAGCTTCAGGCCCGTGGCACCGGCGGCCAGCGCCCCGAAAGCCTCGGTCGGTGTCATCACGCCGGGCAGGCTCACCATGCCCAGCCGGCGCGCCTCGGCCACCACGGCGGCGTCGAAGTTGGGCGCCACGATCAGTTCGCCGCCCGCGTCGTGCACGGCGCGCACCTGCGCGGCGTCGAGCACCGTGCCGGCACCCACCAGCGCGTCGGGGAAGCGCCGCCGCAGCAGCGCGATGCTGGCCAGCGGCTCGGGCGAGTTGAGCGGGACTTCGAGCAGACGGAAGCCGGCACCGACCAGGGCGTCGCCGACCGGTTCGGCTTCGGGCGGCGTGAGCCCGCGCAGGATGGCCACCAGCGGCAGCACCTGCATGGCGGACTGGAACTTGTCGAGAGCGCTACTCATGGGCAGGAAGTGTCGGTGCCTTGCAGGGCGGTATGAAGGGCATGCGCGCCGGCCCAGGTGGCTTCGGCGCCCAGCACGCGCGGCGTGATGCGCAGGCCCTCGAGGGCGAGGGCATAGCGCGCGGTCAGCGCCGGCGCGCCGATGAGCACCACGCCGGCGCTCGCGTCGAGCGTCTGGCTGCGCAGTTCCTCGCCGATCAAAAGGCCCGAGAGATAACTTGCGAGTTGCGCCGCCGACATGCGCTCGAACAGCCCAAGCGTGCGCGCGCCGAAGGCGTTGTGCAGCAGGCCGCCGCCTTGCGTGGAGCGCGACACGCCCTGGGCGAAGGTCTCCGCTTCGAGCGGCGCGTCCGGGTCGATGGTGCGCGAAAGGATCGAATGCTGGCCGAGCAGGGCGTAGAACTCGCCGGTCATGAAGGTGCGAAAGCCCAGCACGCGGCCGCCCTGCACCCGCACCCACTTGTTGTGCGTGCCCGGCAGCACGAAGACGCCGTCGGCCAGGCCCGTGAGCTGCATGGCGCCGAAGATCTGCACCTCCTCACCGCGCATCACGTCGGGCACGCCGTCGTGGCTGTCGCTGAGGCCGGGCACCATCGCGATGCGCTTCGCGACGACCGGAATCACATGGCGTGCCAGGTCGGCGGCGTCCGCGGGGCACGGGCAGTAGGGCGCCTCGATCCAGCCCTGTCGGCTGCCGGCCATGCCGGACACGAGGCAGCGCCGTTCGGGCACGGCCATCCAGTCGCCGAAGAGCTCGTCGAACACCGCCGCGAAGCCCCCGGCGGGCACGCTCAGGATGCCGCGCGGCGCATGGCGCTCGTCGAGCACGCGGCCGTCATCGGCGATCAGCGCGCCGCGCAGCGAACTGGTGCCCCAGTCGACAGCGACGAAGGCCATCGTCCTCAGTGGTTGTCGCGCGGCACGAAACTGCCGCGCTTGCCGCGCAGGAAGCCCAGGTCGGCGCCTTCGTCGGCCTGCAGCACGTTGTCGACGTAGAGCTTCCAGTAGCCAGAGTCGAGCGGGGGCTTGGGCGCGGTCCATCCGGCGCGGCGGCGCGCGAGCTCTTCGTCGCTCACGTGCAGGTGCAGGCGGCGGTTCGGCACGTCGAGCTCGACGATGTCACCGTCCTGCACCAGCGCCAGCGGGCCGCCCGCGGCCGCTTCGGGCGCGGTGTGCAGCACCACGGTGCCGTAGGCGGTGCCGCTCATGCGCGCGTCGCTCACGCGGACCATGTCGGTGATGCCCTTGCGCAGCACCTTGGGCGGCAGCGGCATGTTGCCGGCCTCGGCCATGCCGGGATAGCCTTTGGGGCCGCAGTTCTTCAGCACCATCACGCAGGTCTCGTCGATGTCGAGGCTCTCGTCGTCGATGCGCCTGTGCAGGTCGTCGGCGTTCTCGAACACCACGGCGCGGCCCTTGTGCACCAGCAGCTCGGGCGTGGCGGCGCTGGGCTTGATGATGGCGCCGTTGGGCGCCAGGTTGCCGCGCAGCACGCAGATGCCGGCCTTGTCCTTGAAGGGCTGGTCCAGCGGCTTGATGACCGCGGTGTTGTAGTTCTCGGCGTCCTTGACGTTCTCCCACAGGGTCTTGCCGCTGGCGGTGATCACGTCCTTGTGCAGCAGCCCGGCGATCTCCTTCATGACCACCGGCAGGCCGCCCGCGTAGCAGAAGTCCTCCATCAGGTACTGGCCGGAGGGCTGCAGGTTGAGCAGGCAGGGCAGCTCCGAGGCCAGGCGGTCGAAGTCCTCCAGCGTCAGCGGGATGCCCATGCGTCCGGCGATTGCGAGCAGGTGGATCACGAAGTTGGTGGAGCCGCCGATCGCGGCGTTGACCTTGATGGCGTTCTCGATCGCTTCGCGCGTGAGGATCTTCGACATGTTCATGTCTTCGTGAACCATGTCGACGATGCGCCGCCCGGCCATGCGGGCCAGCACGTTGCGCCGGCCGTCCACCGCCGGGTAGGCCGCATTGCCCGGCAGGCCGATGCCCAGCGACTCGACCATGCTGGCCATCGTGCTGGCCGTGCCCATGGTCATGCAGTGGCCGTGGCTGCGGTGCATGCAGCTCTCGGCCTCGAAGAAGTCCTGCAGCTTGAGCGTGCCGGCGCGCACCTGTTCGCTCATCTGCCACACGCCGGTGCCCGAGCCCAGTTCCTGCCCGCGCCACTTGCCCGACAGCATTGGACCGCCCGACACACCGATGGTCGGGAGGTCCACGCTGGCCGCGCCCATCATCAGTGCCGGCGTGGTCTTGTCGCAGCCCATCAGCAGCACCACGCCGTCGAGCGGGTTGGCGCGGATCGATTCCTCCACGTCCATGCTGGCGAGGTTGCGGTACAGCATGGCGGTGGGCCGCAACAGCGTCTCGCCGAGCGACATCACCGGAAACTCGAGCGGGAAGCCGCCGGCCTCGTACACGCCGATCTTCACCTGCTCCGCCAGCGTGCGGAAGTGCGAGTTGCAGGGCGTGAGCTCGCTGAAGGTGTTGCAGATGCCGATCACCGGCCGACCGTCGAACTGGTCGTGCGGCACGCCCTTGCCCTTGACCCAGCTGCGGTAGATGAAGCCGTCGCGGTCGGTGCGGCCCCACCATTGCTGGCTGCGCAGTTCGTGGGCGGGTTTCTTCTTCTTGGGCGTCTCGTTGCTCATGGTGTCTCCGTCGTGGTGCCGGCCGCGGCTCAGGGTTTCCACTCTGCGAGCCTGCCGATTCAATCATCATATGATAAGAACGAAGACGAAGGCCCTGCTCAGGGTTTTCGAGTGGCACCCCAGGAGACGACACCCATGACCACCGGCTCGAACGTGCTTTGCCGCGACGACACCGCGCTTGCCGCCGCGGTGCGCGCAGCGGGCCGCGCGCGTGCCGGCGGAGGTGCGCATCGCCCATGAGTGCGATCAAGAACGTCCACGGCAACACGGTCGACCGCATCGGCGCCGACATCGTGGCCGGCCGCTATCCGCCCGGCAGTTCGCTGCCGCCCGAACCCTTGCTGTGCGAGGAACTGGGCGTGAGCCGCACCGTGATCCGCGAGGCCGTCAAGTCGCTGATCGCCAAGGGGCTGATCACCAGCGGCCCGAAGGTCGGCACCCGTGTGCTGCCCGAGGACCAGTGGAACTGGTTCGACGCCGACGTCATCGTCTGGCAGACGCGCGTGGGCCTCTCGCGCGAGTTCCTGCGCGACCTGCAGGACCTGCGCCGCGCCGTGGAGCCCGCGGCGGTGCGGCTGGCCGCCGAACGTGCCACGGCCAGCGACATTGCCGACATGGAGGCCGCCTTCGCGCTGATGAAGCACGCCATCGAATTCGGCGGCGACTACGTCACGCCCGACCTGCGCTTCCACCAGGGCCTGATCGCCGCCAGCCACAACCGCATGCTGGTGCAGATGAGCCGGGCGCTGGCGGCCCTGCTGCGCACCAGCTTCGAGATCTCAACGCGCCGCAAGAACGGCCCGGCCATCTCGCTGCCGCTGCACCGCGCCGTGCTCGATGCCGTCATCGCGCGCCAGCCCGAGCGCGCCGAGAAGGCGATCCGCGTGCTGATCGACGGCGCGCGCGAGGACATCGAAACGGTGTTCGCCTCAGGCAAGCGCATCCCGCAGATCCATGCACCGCCGCGGCGCATCAAGGCCGCGGCCTGACCCCATACCGACAACAACAATCCATCAGGAGACATTTCCCATGAGAGGCGTGATCGACGCATTCTTCAAGCTGCTCGAGTTCCTCGTCGTCGTGTGCATGGTGGCCATGGTCGTCATGGTCTTCGGCAACGTGGTGCTGCGCTACGGCTTCAACTCGGGCATCACGGTGTCGGACGAGATGTCGCGCTACTGCTTCATCTGGCTCACCTACATCGGCGCCATGGTCGCGATGCGCGACGGCGCGCACCTGGGCGTGGACACGCTCATCAAGCACCTGCCGCGCGCGGGCAAGAAGGTCTGCTTCTTCATCAACCAGGTGCTGATGCTGCTCTGCAACGTGCTCTTCTTCATGGGCACCTACGAGATGCACGAGCTGCAGACCACCAACATCTCGCCGGTGGTCGGCATCTCGATGATCTGGATCTACGGCATCGGCTACGTGGTCTCGGTGGTCATGGGGCTCATCAACCTCGAGAAGCTGTGGCGCCTCTTCACCGGCCGCATGAGCGACGAGGAACTGGTGCAGGTGATGGAGTCCGAGGACGTCGCCCCCGAACCCGGCCACGCCGGCGAAGCCAGGAGCGCGTCATGACGGTCACGGTCTTCGTCGTCTCGCTGCTGGCCGCCATGGCCATCGGCATGCCCATCGCCTACGCGCTGCTGGTGTGCGGCGTGGCGCTCATGGGCTGGCTCGCCTTCACCGGCGTGCTGCCGGCCTTCGACAGCCAGATCATCGCGCAGCGCTTCGTCGACGGTGCCGACAACTTCCCGCTGCTGGCGGTGCCCTTCTTCCTGCTGGCCGGCGAGTTCATGACGGCCGGCGGGCTCTCGCGTCGCATCGTCGACCTGGCCATGGCCTGGGTCGGTCACTTCCGCGGCGGCCTGGGCTACGTGGCGGTGGTGGCGGCCATCATCATGGCCTCGATCTCGGGCTCGGCCGTGGCCGACACGGCGGCGCTGGCCGCGCTGCTGATCCCGATGATGAACCGCGCGGGCTACGAGACCAACCGCTCGGCCGGCCTCATCGCCGCCGGCGGCATCATCGCGCCGGTCATCCCGCCCTCGATCGGCTTTATCGTGTTCGGTGTGGCCGGCAACGTGTCGATCACAAAGCTCTTCCTGGCCGGCATCGTGCCCGGCATCCTGATGGGCCTGGCGATCGGCATCGCCTGGTGGATCGTGGCGCGCCGAGACAAGGTCAAGTCCGCCCCGCGCGTGCCTTTCGGTGAGCGACTGCGCATCACGGCCCGCGGCAGCCTGGCCCTCGCCTTGCCGGTGGTGATCATCGGCGGCATGAAGTTCGGCATCTTCACGCCGACCGAAGCCGCGGTGGTGGCGGCCGTGTACTCCTTCGTGGTCGGCATGTTCGTGTACCGCGAACTGAAGTGGCACATGATGTACCGGCTGATCGCCGCCGCCGGCAAGACCACGGCCGTCGTCATGTTCCTGGTCGCCGCCGCGATGGTGAGCGCATGGCTCATCACCGTGGCCGACATCCCCGGCGAGGTGACGAAGATCCTGCAGCCCTTCATGGACAACAAGACGCTGCTGATGTTCGTGATGATGGTGCTGATCGTCATCGTCGGCACGGCGCTGGACTTCACGCCCACGGTGCTGATCCTCACCCCCGTGCTGATGCCCGTGGTGCTCAAGGCCGGCATCGACCCGGTGTACTTCGGCGTGCTGTTCATCATCAACAACGCCATCGGGCTCATCACGCCGCCGGTGGGCACCGTGCTCAACGTGGTGTGCGGCGTGGCGCGCATCAGCATGGACGACGCCTTCAAGGGCGTGATGCCCTTCTTCATCGCGCAACTGATCGTGCTGTTCGCGATGGTGTTCTTCCCGCAGATCGTGACCGTGCCGCTGTCGTGGTGGCTGGCCCGATGAGGCCGCCGGCCGACGGTTCGCTGACGACGTTTCGCCCCCTGTTCCCAACCCCACCCAAGACGAGAGAAGGAGACATTCCATGTTCAACCGCAGAAGCCTGGTCGCCGCGGCGGCCGCCATCGCCCTGGCCACGCCCTTCGCGGCCTCGGCCCAGTTCGCAGAGCGCACCATCAAGTTCACCAACGGCGTGAACGAGGACCATCCGGTGGGCCAGGGCGTCAAGAAGATGCAGGAAGTGCTGGCCGCCAAGACAGGCGGCAAGATGAAGATCGCCGCCTTCTGGGGCGGTGCCGCCGGCGGCGACCTGCAGGCCACGCAGGCCCTGCGCGCCGGCACGCAGGAGATGGTGTGCACCTCCAGCTCGCCGCTGGTGGGCATCGTCAAGGAACTGGGCGTGTTCGACCTGCCCTTCCTGTTCAACAACGAGAAGGAAGCCGACGCCGTGCTCGACGGCCCCGCCGGCGAGTACTTCAACAAGAAGCTCGAGGCCGCGGGCCTGGTCAACCTGGCCTACTGGGAGAACGGCTTTCGCAACCTCACCAACAGCAAGCGCCCCGTCGCCAAGGTCGAGGACTTCGAGGGCGTGAAGGTCCGCGTGATGCAGAACAACATCTTCCTGGACTCCTTCAAGACGCTGGGCACGAATGCCGTGCCGATGGCCTTCGGCGAGGTGTTCACCGCACTGGAGACCCGCACCATCGACGGCCAGGAGAACCCCTTCGTGACCATCGAGACCTCGAAGTTCAGCGAGGTGCAGAAGTACCTGAGCGTGACGCGCCACGCCTACACGCCCTTCCTGATCCTCTACAGCAAGAAGCTGTGGGACCAGCTCAAGCCCGAGGAGCAGGCGGTGCTGCGCGAGGCCGCGATCGAGGGCCGCAAGGTGGAGCGCGAGGCCAACCGTGCGCTCAACGCCAAGTCGCTGGAGAACCTGAAGAAGACCATGGCCGTGAACGAGGTGAGCCCGGCCGAGCAGAAGCGCATGTTCGACAAGGTCAAGCCGGTCTACGACAAGAACATCCCGACCATCGGTGCCGAGGCCGTCAACGTGGTGATGGATGCGCTGAAGAAGGCGCGCGGCGGCTGATCGCGCCCACCCACGGGCCGCGCTCCAGGGCGCGGCCTTTTCCGTTTCGTCGCGGGAGCAGCCACGCATGAAGATCACGCAAGTCGAAACCGTCCGCCTGGGCGAGTTCCCCAACATCCTGTGGGTGCGCCTGCACACCGACGAAGGCCTGGTGGGGCTGGGCGAGACCTTCATGGGCGCCGCGGCCGTCGAGGCCTACCTGCACGAGTGGGCCGCGCCCAAGCTGCTGGGCGCCGACCCGCTGGCGATCGAGGCGCGCAACCGCGACCTGACGGGCTACCTGGGCTGGCGCGGGTCCGGCGTCGAGACGCGCGGCAACTCGGCCGTCGACATCGCCCTGTGGGACCTGTTCGGCAAGGCCGCCAGCATGCCGGTGCACACCGCGCTGGGCGGCAAGAGCCGCGACGCCATCCGCATCTACAACACCTGCGCCGGCTACCAGTACGTGCGCAGCACGGCCAACCAGAACACGTCAAACTGGGGGCTCGGGAACAACGCCGGGCCGTACGAGGACCTGCAGGGCTTCCTGCACCATGCCGACGAGCTGGCCGAGTCGCTGCTGTCCGAAGGCATCACGGCCATGAAGATCTGGCCCTTCGACCCGGCGGCCGAGAGGAGCCACGGCCAGTACATCAGCAACGCCGATCTCGACACGGCGCTGGAGCCTTTCCGCAAGATCCGTTCGGCCGTGGGGCGGCAGATGGACATCATGGTCGAGTTCCACAGCCTGTGGCGGCTGCCGATGGCGCAGAAGATCGCGCGCGCCCTGCAGGAGTTCGACACTTTCTGGCACGAGGACGCGATCCGCATGGACAGCCTCGACCTGCTCCGTCAGTATGCCGTCGACTGCAAGGCGCTGATCTGCGCGAGCGAGACGCTCAGCTACAAGTGGGGCTTCAAGGACTACCTGCAGACGGGTGTCGCTGGCGTGGCCATGCTCGACCTGAGCTGGTGCGGCGGCCTGACCGAAGCGCGCAAGATCGCCGCCATGGCCGACGCCTGGCAACTGCCGGTGGCGCCGCACGACTGCACCGGCCCGGTGGTATGGGCTGCCTCCACGCACCTCAGCCTGCACGCGCCCAACGCGCTCATCCAGGAGAGCGTGCGCGCCTTCTTCACCGGCTGGTACAAGGAACTGGTGACCGAACTGCCGATCGTCGAGAAGGGCATGATCCGGCTCAACGACAAGCCGGGCCTGGGGCTCGAACTGCTGCCCGACCTGCACAAGCGTGCGGACGCCACGGTGCGCGTGTCCGAGGCGTGATGCCCTCGGGTCGACAGCTGCCCGCTCAGCCGATCCGCAACCGCAGCAGCGCACGCACGAAGCCGTGGTCCGAGCGCGTTCGGTCGCGGCCCTCGTGCAGGTGGTCGTTGAAGTAGTCCACCCGCCGCACGTCGCCCAGGCTCCTCGGCGAGCCGGCCATGAACTCCTCGCTCACGAAGACCTGGTCCAGGATCTCCGGGAAGCCCTGGTGCACGTGCGAATACGCCACGTCCTTCTTCAGCGCCGACTCGCCCTGCATCTCGTAGGCATTGAACAGGGCCACGTCGCGCGCCGACTTGTCGTAGACGGCGTCCGAGGTGGCGGCCACCAGCTGCGTGGTCACGCTGTGCGGGTGGTCGTTGAAGTCGCCCATCACCACCAGCGGCACCTGGCTGCCACGCAGCAGGTCGATCACGATGCAGCGCAGTGCCGCGGCCTCGGCGCCGCGCATGAGCAGCGAGCGCAGCGAGGCGCGCGCCGCCACCTTGCGGTCGTCGCGGTCCTCCAGTGACTGGCCGGCCGCGTCGAGCAGGAACTTCGGCCGTTTGGACTTGAGGTGCACCGTCAGCACGTTCACCGGCTGGCCGTGCTTCATGCGCAGACGCGCAAGCAGGGGCGGGCGCTCGAAGCGCGTGTGCGGGCCCAGCCCGGGCACGTCGACCGCGATGCCGTCCGGAAAGTCGACGAAGGACTCGATGCCGTCCACCCGCAGCCGCGTCGCGATGCCCACGCGCGGCGTGCCCTGCGCGCCCTGGGCCGGCGGCGTGCTCTCGGCGCCGGGCACCGCGATGGTGTCGTAGCGCAGGCCGCTGGCGAGCAGCGCGTCCTTCAGGGCGGTGTCGTCCCACACCTCCTGCACGGCCAGCACGTCGGCGTTGAGCGCGCGGAAGCGCTCGCCCAGCCAGCTCACCTTGCGCTGATAGTCGCGCGGGTCGTACGGGTCCTGGTTGGCATAGAAGACGCGCTGCGGCCGGGCCAGGTTGAGGACGTTGCAGGTGGCCACGAACAGGGTCGCGAAATTCGGCGGGATGTCTTGCATGCCCGCAATCTACCGCGCCGCGCAGGCCTACCGGCGTCGTCCCAGGAAGGAGGCGAAGAGCTGCCGCGCGCTGTTCACCAGCACCGACCCGAGCTCGAGCTCGGTGCGCGCCATGCCCAGGAAGTTGCGCGCCTGCTCGGGCGTGATGTGCGGTGGCAGCGGCGGCACGTTCGGGTCGGTGCGGCATTCCAGCACCACCGGCCGGTCGGCGTGCAGCGCCTCGTCCCAGGCCGGGCCGACCTGCTCCGGCGAACTCACGTACAGGCCCCGCAGGCCCAGCAGCTCGGCGAAGCGGTGGTAGGGCACGTCGGGCAGCTGCTGCGTGCTCAGGGTCTTGCCTTCGCCCATCTGGATGCGCTCTTCCCAGGTCACCTGCGCCAGGTCCTGGTTGTTGAGCACCATCACCACCAGGGTCGGGCTGGCCCATTCGCGCCAGTATTTGGCGATGGTGATCAGCTCGCCCAGCCCGTTCATCTGCATGGCGCCGTCGCCGATCAGCGCGATCACGGGCCGGTCCGGGAAGGCCATCTTGGCGGCCACCGCATAGGGCGTGGCCGAGCCCATGGAAGCCAGCGTGCCCGACAGCGAGCCCATCATGCCGCGCCGCAGGCGCACGTCGCGGGCGTACCAGTTCGCCACAGTGCCGGCGTCGCCCGTCAGGATGCTGCGGTCGGGCAGGCGCGGCGAGAGCTCCCACAGCACGCGCTGCGGATTGAGCGGGTCGGCCGGCTGCATCGCGCGGGCCTCCAAGGTGCGCCACCAGGCGGCGACCTGGCGCTCGATCCCTTCGCGCCAGGTACTGCGCGCACGCGGCACCAGCAGCGCCGACAAGGCACGCAGCGTGGGCACCGCCGCGCCGAGCAGGTTGACCTCGGTCGGGTAGCGCAGGCTCAGCGCGGCCGGGTCGACGTCGATCTGCACCGCGCGTGCCGACCCGGGCTTGGGCAGGAATTCGCTGTAGGGGAAGGACGTGCCGACCATCAGCAGCGTGTCGCACGACTGCATCAGCTCCCAGCTCGGCTCGGTGCCCAGCAGGCCGATGGAGCCGGTCACCCAGGGCAGCTCGTCCGGCAGCGCCGCCTTGCCCAGCAGGGCCTTGGCGCAGCCGGCCTGCAGCGTGTCGGCCACGTCGATGAGCAGGTCGGTCGCGCCCAGCGCGCCGGCGCCGACCAGCATCGCCACGCGCTGGCCGGCGTTGAGCACGGCGGCCGCCTCGATCAGCGCCTGCTCGTCGGGCAGCCCCGCACTGCGCGCGTGGCCGACGCCGGTGTGCGTGCTGCCGTGGGCGACCGGCGGGTCCTCGTAGGGCATCTGCTGCACGTCGTGCGGCAGCACCACGCAGGTGACGGTGCGGCGGGCTGCCGCGATGCGCACGGCGCGGTCGATCAGGTGGCGCACCTGGGCGGGCGAAGTGGCCGTGCCCACGAACTCCGACGCCACGTCCTTGAAGAGGGCGGCCAGGTCGACCTCCTGCTGAAAGCTGGCCCCGATGGCGGAACGCGGCTGCTGGCCGACCAGCGCCACCACCGGCACATGGTCCATGCGGGCGTCGTACAGCCCGTTGAGCAGGTGCACCGCACCCGGGCCCGAGGTCGCGAAGCACAGGCCCACCTCGCCGGTGAACTTGGCGTGCGCACAGGCCATGAAGGCCGCCATCTCCTCGTGCCGCGCCTGCACGAAGGACATCGCCTTCGAACGCTCGAGGGCCACGTCCAGCCCGCCCGCGCCGTCGCCCGGATAGCCGTAGGCGCGGTGCAGGCCCCACTGCGCCAGGCGCTGCCAGACGAATTCGCTGACGTTCATGGCCGGGGGCGGCGCACGATCGCGTGCGCGACCTCCGCGCGCGGCGCTATGCAACCGCGAGCAATGGGAGTGGCGTGTCGATGCATGATGCGCTCCAAGGGCGTTGGATCGACACTAGGCAGGCGCCGCGCGATTGCAGTAGGCCGGCAGCGCGCGTTCTGTAGGAGCGATCGTCCGGTCGCCAACCTCGGTGTCGGCGTCGAAGCCACGACGTCGCAAGGGGCGTCCTACGTCGTGGTGCAGCAGACAGGTCTACAAGTCACGGATCACTGTCTCTCCCGGATGAAGCCATGCCCGCCTATGCCCGCTTTGCCGCCATGACCGCTTGCTCGACCGTTCTGATGTTCGGGCTCATGTATCTGAACACCTATTCGATCGACCATGTCTTCTTCAGCGAGACCCGCGCCTACATGCCCTGCTGATGGGCGCCGCCATGGCCTTCGTGATGATGGGCTTCATGTGGCACATGCATCCGAGGCGCGGTGTCAACGTCGCGATCCTGGCCGGCAGCGCCGTGGTGTTCGCGCTGGCCCTGTGGCTGGTGCGCAGCCAGGCCACCATCGCCGACGTGGCGTGGATGAAGGGCATGATCCCGCACCATTCGATCGCCATACTCACCAGCGAGCGGGCCCATCTGTCCGACCCGCGCGTGCGGCGCCTGGCCGACGGCATCATCGCCACGCAGCGCAAGGAAATCGACCAGATGAAGGGCCTGGTGCGCGACTTGGACCGCTGAGCGCAGCCAAGAAAAAGGCCATGCCCCGAAGGACATGGCCCGTATCTGGACGCGGTGCGCGTCGTGCTCAATAGCCGCCGCGGCGGCCGCCACCGCCGCCGTAGTTGCCGCCACCACCGCCACCGCCGCGGCGCTTGCCACCGCCGCCGCCGTAGTTGCTGCCGCCTCCGCCGTAGCCACCGCCGCCGCGGCGCTTGCCGCCGCCATAGCTGTCGACGCTGGTGCGCAGCGGATCGGGTTGGCCGGCAGCACCGCCAACGCTGTCGGCACGCCGGTGCGCCACCATGTCGGCGTGCGAGGGGCTGGTGGAATTGCCGTAGTGCTTGGGCTGGCGCTCGGGGCGGTCCTCGTACAGCGCATGCGGCTGGGCGGGATTCGGGTGGTGGCGCTTGGGCGCATGCTGGCGCGGCGGCTGGCCGTCACGCTGGGCGTCGCGCGGCGGGCGCTGGCCGCCCTGGCCACGGTTGCCGCCGTTGTTGTTGCCGCCACCGTTGTTGTTGCCACCGCCATTGGCCTTACGAGGCGCCTGGCCGGCCTTGTTCTCGCGGATGCGGGTCATCATTTCCTGGCGCGCGGCCTTGGCGGCAGCCGCCATGACGTCGCGGCTCGGCGGGCGGCCGGCGCCGCCCCACAGGGTCTGGCGACCCATGGCGATCGGCTCGGCGATCTCGCCCTCGTCGGGGCCGAAGCCCTCGATGACCTGCGAGGGGATCTGCTGCTTGGTGAAGCGCTCGATCTCCTGCATGAAGCCTTCCTCGTCCAGGCAGACCAGGCTCACCGCCTGGCCTTCCTTGCCGGCACGGCCCGTGCGGCCGATGCGGTGGACGTAGTCCTCGGGCACGTTGGGGATCTCGTAGTTCACCACGTGCGGCAGGTCGTCGATGTCGATGCCGCGGGCGGCGATGTCGGTCGCCACCAGGGCGCGGATCTCGCCGCTCTTGAAGCCGGCCAGCGCCTGGGTGCGGGCGCTCTGGCTCTTGTTGCCGTGCAGCGCCATCGCGGTGACGCCGTTCTTGGCCAGGAACTCGGCCACGTGGTTGGCGCCGAACTTGGTGCGGGTGAACACCAGCACCTGGCTCCAGTCGTGCTCCTGGATGATGTGCGCCAGCAGCTGCTTCTTCTTCGCGCGGCCCACCGGGTGCACCACCTGCGTGATGCGCTGTACGGTGGTGTTGCGCGGCGTGACCTGGATGCTCTGCGGGTTGCGCAACAGGCCGTTGGCCAGGTCGCGGATCTCGTCGCTGAAGGTGGCCGAGAACAGCAGGCTCTGCTTGTCGTCGGGCAGCAGGGCCAGGATCTTCTTCACGTCGTGGATGAAGCCCATGTCCAGCATGCGGTCGGCTTCGTCCAGCACCAGGATCTCGACGGTGGAGAGGTCCAGGTTGCCCTGCTGCTGCAGGTCGAGCAGGCGGCCGGGGGTGGCCACCAGGATGTCCACGCCCTTCTTGATGCGGTCGATCTGCGGGTTCATGCCCACGCCGCCGAAGATGACGGTGGACGACAGGGGCAGGTACTTGCCGTAGGTGCGCACGGATTCCTCGACCTGGGCGGCAAGTTCGCGCGTGGGCGTCAGCACCAGGGCGGCGATGCCGTCCTTGCCGAACTTGTTGGTCCTGCCCTCGCCCTTGGACAGCTTGTGCAGCAGGGGCAGGGTGAAGGCGGCGGTCTTGCCGGTGCCGGTCTGGGCGCCGGCGAGGAGGTCATGGCCCTCGAGCACGGCGGGAATCGCCTGGGCCTGGATGGGGGTGGGGGTTTCGTAGCCCTGCTCGCGCACGGCCTTGAGGATGGCCGGAGCCAGCTTCAGTTCGTCGAAGTTCATTGAGATGAAAGAGCGCCTTGCACGGCGCGGTGTTCTTTGGGTATCGGCCTGCCGCGGTGCGCTCGCTGGGAGCGGCCGGGCCAGTCAAAGGCTGATGCAATCGAGGGAGAGTGGGAGCCAGGAAGGGTTTCCGTCGTCCCCGGCAGGAAGCCGGTGTTGCGGGTAACTGCGCCCGGCAACGTCGCGATTGTCGCACGATCGGCCACCGGCGGGGCGGCAAGCTCGTCAGACGCAATTGTCATACAATGGCATACATGAAGAACTCCCCCGCTTCGGCCACCGAATCGCGCATCAATGCGCGGCTCGATGCCCACGCCACCGCGCAGCTGGAGTACCTGACGGCGACCACCGGCCTGGGTGTCAGCGAGGTCGTGCGCGCCAGTCTGGCGCACTACTACCAGGCCCAACGTGCGCAACAGGCGCCCGTGCTGCGCCACCTCGCGCCCCTGGTGGGCCGCTACCGCAGCGGCCGGGCAGACACCTCGGCACGGGTCAAGGAGGTCGTGGCCGAGCACCTGGCGCGCAAGGTGGCGCCTTGATCATCGTGGATTCGGGCTTCTTCTACGCCTGCCTCGACGCCTCGGATGCCCACCACGCGCGTGCCGTCGGCTTCCTGCCCAGCGTGGCCGAAGGCTGGATCACCACCTGGCCCGTGGTCACCGAAACCACCTACCTTCTGCAGGCCCGCCTGGGCCAGGATGCCGCCACCGCTTTCGTGGCGGAGGTCGGGGAGGGTAGCATCCACGTCTGGGACATCCCGCAGGCGGCCGGCCAGCGCATGGCGCAACTCATGGCCCAATACCGCAAACTGCCGATGGACCTGGCCGACGCATCGCTCTTGCTGCTGGCCGAACACCTGAACCACGGCCGCATCCTCACCACCGACAAGCGCGACTTCGGCGCCTACCGTTGGAAGGCTCGCAAACCCTTCGTCGACCTGATGGCCGGCGCCGGCGCCTGAGATCGCGCCGTATCGAATCCTTCGAAACCTGGAAAACACATGGCCCAGTACGTCTACACCATGAACCGCGTCTCCAAGACCGTGCCGCCCAAGCGGCAGATCTTGAAAGACATCTCGCTGTCCTTCTTCCCCGGCGCCAAGATCGGCGTGCTCGGCCTCAACGGTTCGGGCAAGTCCTCGCTGCTCAAGATCATGGCCGGCGTTGACAAGGAGATCGAGGGCGAGGCCATCCCGATGGCCGGCCTGTCGATCGGCTACCTGGAGCAGGAGCCCAAGCTCGACCCCGAGCACACCGTGCGCGACGCCATCGACGAGGCGATGGGCGAGGTCAACGACGCCAAGAAGCGCCTCGAGGAAATCTACGCCGCCTATGCCGAGCCCGATGCCGACTTCGACGCGCTCGCGGCCGAACAGGGCCAGCTCGAGGCCGTGATCGCCGCTGCCGGCACCGATTCGGAGCACCAGATCGAGATCGCTGCCGACGCGCTGCGCCTGCCCCCGTGGGACGCCAAGATCGGCCTGCTCTCGGGCGGCGAGAAGCGCCGCGTGGCCCTCTGCAAGCTGCTGCTGTCCAAGCCCGACATGCTGCTGCTCGACGAACCCACCAACCACCTGGACGCCGAATCGGTCGAGTGGCTGGAAATCTTCCTGCAGCGCTTCACCGGCACCGTGGTGGCCATCACCCACGACCGCTACTTCCTCGACAACGCCGCCGAGTGGATCCTGGAACTGGACCGTGGCCGCGGCATTCCCTACAAGGGCAACTACACCGAGTGGCTGCTGCAGAAGCAGAACCGCCTGGAGGCCGAGCAGAAGGGTGAAGAGGCCCGCGCCAAGGCCCTGAAGAAGGAACTCGAGTGGGTGCGCCAGAACGCCAAGGGCCGCCAGGCCAAGAGCAAGGCGCGCATCGCCCGCTTCGAGGAACTGAGCGACTACGAATACCAGCAGCGCAACGAGACGCAGGAGATCTTCATCCCCGTGGCCGACCGCCTGGGCAGCCAGGTCATCGAGTTCAAGGGCGTCAGCAAGAGCTTCGGCGACCGCGTGCTGATCGACAACCTGTCGATGAACATCCCGGCCGGCGCCATCGTCGGCATCATCGGCCCGAACGGCGCCGGCAAGTCGACGCTGTTCAAGCTGATCGCGGGCCGCGAGCAGCCCGATTCGGGCGAGGTCGTCATCGGCCAGACAGTGAAGATGGCCTACGTCGACCAGTCGCGCGATGCGCTGTCCGACGACAAGACCGTGTGGGAAGACATCTCCGGCGGCCTGGACATCATCAACGTCGGCAAGTTCCAGATGGCCAGCCGCGCCTACGCCGGCCGCTTCAACTTCAACGGCCAGGACCAGCAGAAGAAGGTCGGCAGCCTCTCGGGCGGCGAACGCGGCCGCCTGCACCTGGCCAAGACGCTGATCCAGGGCGGCAACGTGCTGCTGCTGGACGAACCGTCGAACGACCTCGACGTGGAAACCCTGCGCGCGCTGGAAGACGCGCTGCTCGAGTACGCCGGCACCGTGCTGGTCATCAGCCACGACCGCTGGTTCCTCGACCGCATCGCCACCCACATCCTGGCGGCCGAAGGCGATTCGCAGTGGGTCTTCTTCGATGGCAACTACCAGGAGTACGAGGCCGACAAGAAGAAGCGCCTGGGCGAGGAGGGCGCCAAGCCCAAGCGCGTGCGCTTCAAGGCACTGAAGTAAGCAAGCCGCGCACCGCGCGCTGCCCGTGCAAGGCCCGTCGACGACGGGCCTTTTTTCTTTGGCCGCGACCCGTGCTGGCGGCCGTGCAGGACAGCGCCGCGAGTTGCGGCCTCGCCCTTGGCAGCGAAGGGCGCCGCGCACACACTGCAGCCGATCTACGACGGAGAACCGCATGACCCTTGCCGCTGCGCGTCCCTGGGGCTGGAGCCTCGTCCTGCTGGTCGCCGGTTGCGGCGGCGGGGGCGGAGGCGGCGGCGGCGGGTTTCCGATCGCGGCGCTGCCAGGCGCGCCGGCACCGGCACCAAGCCCTGCGCCCTCACCCGCGCCCGCACCGTCGCCGGCACCCGCTCCGGCACCTGCGCCCGCGCCCGCGCCCGCGCCCGGTCCCCTCAAGGTGGTCGAGCTGGCCACCGATCTGGTCAACCCGTGGAGCCTGGCCTTCCTGCCCGATGGCCGCATGCTCGTCACCCAGCGCGGCGGCCAGCTGCGCCTGCGCAATGCAGACGGCAGCGCGGTCAACGGCGGGTCCGACGCGGTGTGCTGCGTGCCCGCCGTCGACACGGGCGGGCAGGGCGGCCTGCTCGATGTCGCGCTCGACCCGGCCTTCGCCAGCAACCGGCGCATCTATTTCAGCTTCTCCGAGCGCGACGGCAGCGGCGCCAACGGCACCGCGGTCGGGCGGGCGGAAATCGACCTGGCCACGCGCACCCTGTCCAACGTCACCGTCATCTACCGGCAGACGCCGAAGGTCACGGGCAGCAGCGGCCACTATGGCTCGCGCCTGGTGTTCGACCGCGGCGGCGCGCTCTTCGTGACGATGGGCGAGCGCCAGATCGACAGCCAGCGCGGCTTCGCGCAGGACCTCACGCGCGGCAACGGCAAGGTGGCGCGCATCACCACCGACGGTGCGCCTGCGCCCGGCAACCCCACGTGGAGCGTGGCCGGCGCACAGCCCGAATTCTGGAGCTACGGCCACCGCAACCCGCAGGGCGCGACGCTGCATCCGACCACCGGCGAACTGTGGACCAGCGAGCACGGGCCGCAGGGCGGCGACGAGGTCAACCGCACGCTGCCGGGCCTGAACTACGGCTGGCCCGTCATCAGCTGGGGCCAGGAGTACGGCACGACCACGCAGATCGGCGAGGGCACGGCCAAGGCGGGCATGGAGCAGCCCGCCACCTACTGGGAGACGATCGACGGCTCGGCCTGGACGCCGGGCACCCAGAAGTCGTCGATCGCGCCCAGCGGGCTGGCCTTCTACACCGGCGACAAGATGCCGGAGTGGCAGGGCAGCCTGTTCAGCGGCGCGCTGGCCGGCGCGGCCCTGTGGCGCCTCACGCTCAGCGGCAGCGCGGTGGTTGCGCGCGAGCGCCTGCTGGCCGGGCGCGGCGAGCGCATCCGCGACGTGCGCCAGGGCCCGGACGGCTGGCTGTACCTGCTCACCGATGGCGCCAACGGCAAGCTGCTGCGGCTGGAGCGCTGAGCCGCGTACTTTTCCCGTTTGCTATCGATTTCGTAGCGGCGCGCGCAGGCAGGACGGGCGCTGCAGACGTATTCGCCCCTTGTTGTCAGTCGGCGAACTCGGCCAGCACGGCCAACACGCTGGACACGGCCGAGCCTGCTGCCGGCGATGCGCGGGAGGCCACGGCCATGGGGCGCATCAGCGGCGGGGAGAGATGGCGGACCTGCACGCCGGGCGTGTCCTGGTGCTCGGCCACCTCTTCGAGCGGCAGGATGGCGGCACTCTGGCTGGCCAGGGCCAGGCTCTTGAGGGCGCCCGGGTAGCTCATCGTCAGGAAGGGCCGCGGGTGGAAGCCTGCCTGCCCGAACCAGGCGGCGACGAGGCCGTGCATCTGCGTGGCCGGCCCGAAAGACGCCCAGCGGCGGCTGGCCAGCCACTCGGGCGTGACGTCCTGGGGCGCGTCCCATGAGGCCGGGAGCAATGCGACCATCGGATCGTTGCGCCATGGGACCACCCGGACCTGGGCCGTGGCAGGCTGGGGGCTGGCCACGATGGCGATGTCCAGCGAGCCGGCCTGCAGCCGCAGCATGGATTCGGCCGAGCCCACCGCTTCCAGCTTGACCTCCACACCGGCGTGCCGTTGCGCCAGCGACTCGAGCATCAAGGGCAGCAGGCGCGTGCTGACGCCCGCCGACACCCCGATCCTCACCCGAGCCTCACGCCCGCTTGCGCGGCGTTGCACCCGGTCCACGAGCTCGTCCCCGGCGGACAGGAGCTTGCGTCCTTCCTCGACCAGCGCCTCGCCGGCCGGCGTCAACGCGGCATGCCGCCGGCCCCGCAGGACGAGCGCGGCCGACATGCGCGACTCCAGTTCCTTGATGTGCAGGCTCACCGTGGGCGGGGCGAGATGCAATGCCTGCGCCGCAGCGGCGAAGGTGCCCAGGTCCGCGATGGCGACGAGCGTCTGGACTTGGTCGAGATTGAGGTTACGCATCAGAAATCGTGACGATGGAAGTCATTGAATTCAACTTTACAGAAGTCTGGTCGCGCAAGAGCATGGCTGTCCCATGCAACCAGACCTTCCTTCTCGCTCCTTGCCTGCCAGCGCATCGCCAGCGGCAGCGCGCCTCGCCTCACCGACTGAGCGCTTGCCGGTGTCCCGCGTGTTCCCGGTCGACGCCGCCGGCGCGCAGGTGCCCACGACGGCGCCCACTTGCGCGACCGGCCTGCGGCGCCTCGTGATGGCGATGGGGGGACGGCTGCGCCACATCGCCGAGGGGGCCGCGTGCGCACTGGAGCGCGCCGAGCGGCGCATCACCGAGGGCATCCGCGTCCCTCCGGGCGGCGGGTGAGGGCGCCACGCCGGGGCGGCGCCTGCCTAGGATCGGGCGATCACGGATGCCGTTGCCACTCGGGCATCGACGCCTGTGCCTGCCGGCCGCGCCGCCAGCAGCCGCTTGCGCACCGCGTGGATGTTGTTGCGCAGCGCGTAGAGCTCCTCGGCGTACGACAGCGGCACCGTCACCCGGTTGGCGACGCGGTCGAGCTCGTCCAGCTCGTCGAGCAGCTCGTTGCGATCGCCTTCGCCCGAGGCCACCTTGGCCTCGATCTCGCGCAGCCGCGCGTACCAGCGGAACACGCGCCGCCGCACGCGGAAGGTGTAGAGCGGCGGCACGATCCGCGACAGCGGCAGCAGCAGCACGATCAGGCCGCCGATCACCAGCCACATGCGCTCGATGAGGTTGCTGGCCCAGAAGGGCAAATAGCGCTGCCAGAAGGCCGGCGTGCCGTTGATGGCACGGTCGCCCTCGGCGCTCACCGGCAGCTCGCTGGTGCGGGTGTTGGGAAACTCGCGCGCACGGTTGAACCAGTGCGCGCCGCCATGGATGGTCTGTGCCGCCTGCGCGAAGAGCTGGCGCAGCGCGGGGTGCGTGGCCTCGCGCGTGACCAGCGAGGTGGTCGCCGCGAGCATGGCCACGTCGTGCGTCGGCACGTCGCCGGCCAGGTCCACGATGCCGCGCGGCAGGCTCACCGACGAGAAGAAGGGAAAGATGCGCGTGTACGCATCGACCTGGCTCAGGTCCACCAGCGCGATGCCCGGCGTGCGCAGCAGGCGCTGCACCAGCGGCGACTGCGGTGCCGAGGCCAGCACCACGGCGTCGAGCAGGCCGGCCTCCAGCGCCTCGGTCGCGGGCGCCTGTTCGAGCTGCGAGAGCTTGAGCTTCGACGCGTCGAGCCGGTTGGCGGCGAACATCTTCTCCATGATCTCCGGCACGCCGCTGCCGGGCTTGTCGACGTTCACGCGCAGCCCTTCCAACTGCGCCAGCGAGGTGATGGGCGCGGGCGTGGGCGGTTCGGGCGGCGGCTCGCCGCGGCGCCGCTTCGGCGCCTTCGGATCGGGCGCGGGCACGGGCAGTGCATCGGTGCGATAGAAGATCCACAGCGGCTCGAAGAACAGGGCGCCCAGCGAGCTGAGGCCGGCCTCCTCGTCGGCCGCCGGGTCGGCCGCGCCGCCGCGCACGAATCCCACGTCGGCCTGGCCCTCGCGCAGCAGTCGCAGGTTGTCGAGCGAGCCGCTGGTGGGCTTGAGCTCCACCTCGATGCCGTTGGCCTTCAACGCATCGGCATAGCGCTTGCCGAACTCGGCATACGCACTGCCGGCCGGCCCCGTGGCCAGCGACACCTTCTTCGGCGGCTGCGGGTCGAGCCAGATGTAGGCCGCCACCAGCACGCCGATGACGATGAACACCACCGGACCGGCCGAGGCGATCAGGTCGCGGATGGCCAGCAGCACCAGCTTCACGGGGCGCGGCAGCCCGAGCTTCATGGCGCGCCCCCGAGGTCGTTCATCGCCGGCACGCGCCAGTCGCCCACCTGCACCGTGCGCGCCGCGCGCACGGCGCGCACCGTCGCGCGTGCCACCACCTCGGCGGCCATGGTCGAGAGCACCGTCATGCCGGGGGCGTCGCCCTGCAGCGGCACGCGGCCGGTGGCCAATGCGAACAGCGTGTCGCCGTCGCTCATGGTGTGCACCGGGTTGATGGCGCGGGCCAGGCCGTCGTGCGCCACCGCGGCCAGGCGGTTGGCCTGCACCTTGGTCAGCACCGCGTCGGTGGCGACCACGCCGATGGTGGTGTTGGTGCCGGCCAGCAGCGGCTGCGGCAGCTCGCCGCGCAGCAGCGAGCGCCGCGTGTCGCGCAGCGCGCGGCCGTCGTCGGTGCGCGCACCGGCCAGCACCGCGCCGGTGTCGGGGTCGACCACGTCGCCCAGCGCGTTGCAGGCGATCAGCGCGCCGACGGTGACGCCGCCCACCGTGACCGACGCGGTGCCGATGCCGCCCTTCATCGCGTGCTGCGCGCCGAAGAGCTTGCCCACCAGCGCGCCCGCGCCGGCGCCCACGTTGCCTTCGGCCGGCGCCTCGCGTGATGCGGCCTCGCAGGCCGCGTAACCGGCGGCCGCATCGGGCCGCACGCGCGCGCCGTCGGCATGGCTCAGCGGCAGGTCGAAGAGCACGGCGGCGGGCACGATCGGCAGCGTGCCGTAGCGCACGTCGAGGCCCACGCCGCGCTCCTCCAGCCAGCGCACCGCGCCGTCCGCCGCGGCCAGGCCCCAGGCGCTGCCGCCCGCGAGCACGATCGCATGCACCTGCTGCACGAAGTTGCCGGGGGCGAGCAGGTCGGTCTCGCGCGTGCCGGGCGCCGCGCCGCGTACGTCGACGCCGCCCACCGCGCCTTCACGCGCGAGGACCACGGTGCAGCCGCTGGGCCGCCGCTCGTCGGTGAAGTGGCCGACCTCGATGCCGGCGATGTCGGTGATGGCGCCGTCGCTGTGCAGCGAGCGCGGGGAGCGGGCAGGTGCGTGGGACATCGGGCGGCATCATAGGCGCGGCTTCCGCCATCCGAGCCCTGGTGCTCGTGACGCTTTGCATCCGCCTTTCCTGTTCGTGGCAGATGCCGTGGAATTGGTAACGAATGTGATGAATTTGCCCGCCGTGCCCGCCGGACGGGGGCTGCGGTCCGATTGCACTCGGCGTGTCCGCGGCAGGGGCGAGGCCCTTACGATCCCCGCATGACCGTGGATGGACAGATGAATGCGCGTCGCCACGTGGTGGTGATCGGTGCCGGCGCGATCGGCTGCGCGAGCGCGATCGAGGCCCTGCGCGCCGGCCTGCGGGTGACCGTGGTCGAGCCCGGCGAACCCGGTGGCGAACAGGCCACAAGCTATGGCAACGCCGGCTGGCTGTCCTCGCACTCGGTGGTGCCACCCGCCTTGCCCGGCGCCTGGCGCAAGGTGCCGGGCTGGCTGGCCGATCCGCTCGGGCCGCTGGCGGTGCGCTGGACCTATCTGCCGCGCGCCTTGCCCTGGCTGCTGCGCTACCTCGCCTCGGGCCGCACGGAGGCCCGCGTGCAAGCCACCGCCGACGCGCTGCGCACCTTGCTCGTCGATGCGCCCGCGCTGCATGCGCGACTGGCCGCGGCGGCGGGCGTGCCCGAGCTGATCGAGCAGCGTGGCCTGTTGCATGTGTACCGCTCGCGCGAGGAATTCGAGGGCGAGGCGCTGGCCTGGCGCGTGCGGGCGCGAACCGGCGTGCGGTGGGAGGAATGGAACGCCGCGATGCTGCGTGCCCGCGAGCCCGCGCTGGATGCCGGCTACACGCTGGGCATCCACGTACCCGAAGCGGGCCACTGCCGCCAGCCCGGCGCCTACGTGGCGGCGCTGGCACGGCATGCGTCGGTGCTCGGTGCCGAGTGGCACGCGGGCCGCGCCACCGGCTTGCGCATCGAAGCCGGCCGCCTGCGCGCCGTGCGGACCCAGCGCGGCGAGATCGCGGCCGACGCCGCCGTGATCGCGGCGGGCGCGCGTTCGGCCGCGCTGGCCGCGGCCGCCGGCACGCCGGTGCCGCTGGAGTCCGAGCGCGGCTACCACGTGATGCTGCAAGGCGCCGCCGCCGGACCGCGCACGCCCATGATGGCGGCCGACGGCAAGCTCATCGTGCACGCCATGCGTGACGGCCTGCGCGCCGCGGGCCAGGTCGAGATCGCCGGCCTGGCCGCCGCGCCCGACTGGCGCCGCGCCGAGATCCTGCGGCGGCACCTGCTGCGCATGTTTCCGGCGCTCGCGGCGCAGGCCGATGCGGTCGAGGTGCGCCAGTGGCTGGGCCACCGCCCGAGCCTGCCCGACGGGCTGCCGTGCATCGGCCTGTCGCGCGCCAGCGAGGACGTCGTGCTCGCCTTCGGCCACGGCCACGTGGGGCTGGGCGCCTCGGCGCGCACCGGCCTGTGGGTGGCGCGGCTGCTGACCGAAGGCCGCGCCTGGCCGGCGCTGGCCCCCTTCGATCCGCGGCGCTTTGGGGCGTGAGCACCGGCCCGCTCAGGGGCGCCGGGGCGGCGCGCCGGACGTGGGCAGCAGGTCGGCGTCCGTCAGCGTCTTCAGGAAGGCCACGATGTCACGCACCTCGGCATCGCTCAGCGACGGCTTGCCGCCCGGTTCGCCGCCGAAGGGCGGCTCCACGTTGACGTTGTCGTGGTAGGCGGCCGGCAGGTCGTCGAACCTCTGCACCCGGCCCCTGGCGTCGCGCGGGTACCAGCGCTCGGAGCGCGTGTCGCGCTGCGCATAGAAGCGCACCACCTCCTCGAGCGAATGGAAGCGACCGTTGTGGAAAAAGGCGCCGCGCAGCGCCACGTTGCGCAGCGTGGGGGTGCGAAATAGGCCGCAGTACTCCGGGTGGTCGGCGAGGTCTGTGCGCAGCGGGCCGCACAGGCCCAGGTCATGGTGCGCGGGATCGGCGTTGGCCGGCAGCTGGCGGTTGCGCGGCACGCCCAGCGCGACGTGCCCGAAGTCGGTGAAGAGCGGGAACGCGCCATCGGCCGTCACGCTGCTGATGTGGCAGGCCGCGCAGTTGCCGCGGCGCTCGTCGTTGAAGGCCGCGAGGCCGCGCGCTTCGGCGGCCGACAACTTCGCCTGCCCGCGCAGCACGGCGTCGTACTTGCTGCTGAAGGGATAGAAGTCTTTCGGCGACTGCTGGAAGGTTTCCAGCGCGAGGCCTGCCGCAGCAAAGGCGGTCCGGGGCCTGTCGAACACATCGGTGCCGAAGGCCTCGCGCATCTGCGCCGCATAGCCGCTCGCGGCGAGCTTGCGGGCCACGTCGTCCACCGAGGCGTTGGCCATCTCGTCGGGCGACAGCAGCGGCATGCCCGCCTGCGCGTGCGCGGAGCCGGCGCGCCCGTCCCACATGTGGCCGCCGGTCGGGCCGGCGTCGATGCTGTCGTCGCCGTCGTTGTCGTGGTGGTGCTCGGTGAAGGGCGCGAGCGTCTCCAGGTAGCGCAGCGCGGGCGTCGCACGCGGGCCGGGCCGGTCCAGTGCGGGGCCACCCAGCTGCACGGACAGGGTGTTGGGCGGCCCGTAGGCATGGGCCGGGTCGTGGCAGCTCGCACAGGACATACGGCCCGAGGCCGAGAGCGAGGCGTCGAAGAAGATCTGCCGGCCCAGGTCGGTGAGCACGCGGGCGGAGGGCAGGGGATGGCCGTCGCGCGGCGCGTAGGTGGCGCCGAGGTGGGCCGGCGCAGGCGCGCGCTCGGCGGCGGGCGCGGCACCGACGTCGGACGCTGCGGCGCCCGCGGTCGGGGCATCGGCCGTGCCGTGGCAACCCGCCAGCAGCGGCGAAGCCAGGAGCGCGGCACAGACCACTGCGGCCAGGCAGGTGCGGCGGAGGGAGCGGGGAAGAACGCGCACGGCGTGGAGCGACAACACGAGGGGCCGCACCCTACGCCGCGCGCATGTCAGGGACGTGACGAACGCGACGGGCAGGCCCGCGGCGCGCACTTCCTGACTCGGATGGTCAGTTTTCTGCCACGTCTTCGTCACCGCCCGCGACGAGCATCGGCGCGCTGGCGGCAGGGCCCACTGGGACTGCCGCACCGCCTTCCTCCCCTCACGACACCTTGATGATGAACCCCACACCCTCGACCGCGCCGACGGCGCCGCGCGCACGCCGGCCTCTGCGCCGCTTCTCTCCCTGGCCCACGGCATTGGCCGCGGCCGCCCTCGTGGTGGCCTGCGGCGGCGGGGGTGGGGGTGGCGGCTTCCTGCCGATCGTCGGCAGCGGCAGCGGCTCGAACAACGGTTCGGGCGGCGGCACGGGCACGGGCGGCACGTCGTCCCCGACGACCCGCGGCGTCGTGACCGGCAGCTACTACCGCCAGGCCACGGTGTGCATCGACGCCAACGGCAACGGCCGTTGCGACAGCGGCGAGGCCCGCGCCACCACCGACGACCACGGCGCCTTCACCCTGCAGGGCCAGGGCCCGGTGGTGGCCGAGATCGGTACCGGCGCGCAGCGCTACGACCCGGCGACCGGCAGCGTCACGCCCGTGACGCGGCCGATGGTCTTCCGCGCACCGGCGCAGGCCAACGCGGTGGTCAGCGGCGTGAGCACCGAGCTGGTCGCGCTGATGGACACCAACGGTGGCAACTTCGATGCGGCAAGCAGCGCGCTGGCGGCGCGCATCGGCGTCACGCCCGCCCAGCTGCTGAGCGACTTCAACACGCTGGCCGACGCATCGGCCCAGGCCGCGCTGCAGAACGAGAGCGACCAGTCGCTCGAACGCATCGCCGAGGCGGTGGACGAGGCCGGCGACAGCGGCAGCCGCGTGGCGGCGCTGCGCAACCGCTTCGCGCTCGATGGCATCGAGAACGTGGTCGTCATCTACGCCGAGAACCGCGGCTTCGACAACCTCTACGGCCTGTTCCCCGGCGCCAACGGCATTCCGGGCGTGAACCCGAGCGCCATCGGCAGCGTCGCACCGCAGAAGGACTTCGACGGCAGCGTGCTGCCGGTGCTGCCCCCGGTGTGGGGCGGCGTGACGGCCGCGGGCCAGACCACCACCGTGACGCAGGCGCAGACGGTGGGCATGCCCAACGCGATGTTCCGCATCGACGACCCCAAGGGCTTCTTCAACACCGGCACGGTGGTCGACCAGGGCGTGATCACGCGCGACCTGGTGCACCGCTTCTACAACAACCAGATGCAGATCGACGGCGGCGCGAACGACAAGTTCGCCGCGTACTCGGACGCGGGCGCGCTGAGCATGGGCTACTTCGACGGCAGTGCGATGAAGATGTGGAAGATCGCCCAGCAGTACACGCTGGCCGACAACTTCTTCATGGGCGCCTTCGGCGGTTCCTTCCTCAACCACCAGTACCTGGTCTGCGGCTGCGCGCCCATCTACCCGAACGCCGACGCAGCCAGCTCGCCGGCCAAGGCCTCCATCTCGGCCATCGACACCGATGCGGCCGGCAACTTCGTGCGCCTCACGCCCGCGGCCAGCGCGCCGGCCTCGGTGCTCGACGGCGCGCCCACCTACGCCAACGACAGCACGCTCACGCCGAAGGACGCCGACGGCCGCTTCTACGCTGTCAACACGATGCAGCCGCCCTTCCAGCCGAGCAGCAATGCGCCGGCCACCACTGACGCCTCGCATGCCTATGCCGACCCGTCCAAGGCCACCACGCTGCCCGCGCAGACGCAGGCCACCATCGGCGACCGCCTGAGCGCCAGGGGCCTGGGCTGGGCCTGGTACGCCGGCGCGTGGAACAGCACCCTGGCCACCGCCGAGGGCGACCGCAAGTTCCCGGCCGCGGTGCCGCCCGCGGCGCAGACGCCCAACTTCCAGTTCCACCACCAGCCCTTCAACTACTACGCACGCTTCGACCCGGCCACCCACGCCGACGAGCGCGCCGCGCACCTGAAGGACTTCGACGCCGACTTCCTCAACGACCTGGCCAAGGGCACGCTGCCGGCCGTGAGCTTCTACAAGCCCCAGGGCAACCTGAACCAGCACAACGGCTACGCCAACGTGAGCGACGGCGACCGGCACATCGCCGACCTCATCGCCAAACTGCAGGCCAGCCCGCAGTGGAAGCACATGCTGGTCGTCGTGACCTACGACGAGAACGGCGGCTTCTACGACCACGCCACGGTGCCCAAGGGCGACCGCTGGGGCCCGGGCACGCGCATTCCCGCACTGGTGATCTCGCCCTTCGCGAAGAAGGGCTTCGTCGACAGGACGCAGTACGACACCGCGTCGATCCTGCGCTTCATCAGCCACCGCTGGTCGCTGCCCATGCTCGACGGCGTAGCAGCACGCGATGCGGCACTGGTGAAGAACGGCGGCCGACCGATGGGCGACCTCACGGGCGCGCTGGACTTCGGCGCCTGAACGGCGCGGCCAGCGTCAGGGCTTCGCCGGCTCCATCGACATCACGGTGAGGTTGCCGTCGACCTTGTCGGCGGTGATCAGCACCTTGTCGCCGGCCTTGACCTTGTCGAGCAGGGCGGGGTCCTTGACGCGGAACACCATCGTCATGGCGCCCATGTCGATGTTGGGGATGTCGCCGTGCTTGAGCGTGATCTTCTGCGTGGCGGTGTCGACCCGTCGCACTTCGGCCTCGACCTTCGGCAGTGCCGCCTGGGCGAATGCGGCGGAAGCGAGGAGGGCGGCGGCGAGGGAGATGGTCAGTCGTTTCATGGTCGGTCCTTGGATGGGTGTTCGCTCACGCCTTCTCAGGCCTCGCGCTGGAACACGCGCGTGCTGCCGTCGGCCAGCACCAGCAGCACGTCGTACGGGTCGCGGCGGCCGCCGTAGGCCGGGCCGTCCATGCCGGGCGAGCCGATGGGCATGCCGGGGACGGCGAGGCCGATGGCCTGCGGCTTTTCCTTGAGCAGGCGATGGATGGCACCGGCGGGCACATGGCCCTCGATGGCGTAGCCGCCGACGCTTCCGGTGTGGCAGGAGCCGAGCTTGGCGGGGATGCCCAGGCGCGCACGCGCCTCGGCGTTTCCGCTGTCGTGCACGCGGGTGGCGAGCTTGTTCATGTTCAGGTGCTTGACCCAGTCCTGGCAGCAGCCGCAGTTCGGGTCCTTCCAGATCTCGACCATTGGCGCGGCGGCGAAGGCCTGGCGCGATAGCAGCGGCGGGACGAGCAGCGCCGCGGCGCCCTGCAGCACGAGCCGGCGGCGGTTCGAAGTCGGTGTGTTCATGGGATCGGATTCTCCAGGGATAAAAGGGCTGCAGCGCCCGCAGGACGGGCGCCGGCAGCTATGAAAAGAATAGCAAACGACATCGGGCGTCAATGGTCGTGGCCACCTGTGGGCTTGCGCACCGCGTTGGCTGCAGGCGTCGCCCCGGCGCCCGGCGCGCGCGGCGCCGGCGGTGCGCGGTCGTCCGGCACTTCGCGCGCTACCGTGCCGGCCGGGTGCCTGAACCAGCCCGGGTCGCGGTAGTCGCCCGGCTTCTGATCGCGGCGCACCTTCAGCAGCGTGAACATGCCGCCCATCTCCGCCGGGCCGAAGGGACCCTGGCCGGCCATCATGGGCAGCGTGTTGTCGGGCAGCGGCATTTCCATGGCGCCCATGTCGGCCATGCCCTTGTCGCCCATCACCATGTAGTCGGGCACCAGCTTCTGGATCTTGGCGACCAGGTCCTTCTGCTCGACGCCGATCATGGTCGGCACCTCGTGGCCCATCGGCCCCATGGTGTGGTGCGACTTGTGGCAGTGGAAGGCCCAGTCGCCGGCCTCGTCGGCGACGAACTCCACCTGCCGCATCTGGCCCACCGCGATGTCGGCCGTCACCTCCGGCCACCGGGCGGAGGGCGGCACGGGCCCGCCGTCGGTACCCGTCACCTCGAACTCGTGGCCGTGCACGTGGATCGGGTGGTTGGTCATCGTGAGGTTGCCCACGCGGATGCGCACCCGGTCGCCCTGGCGCACGTTCATCGAGTCGATGCCGGGAAACACGCGGCTGTTGAAGGCCCAGGTGTTGAAGTCGGTCATGGTGTTGACCCTGGGCGTGGCGCTGCCCGGCTCGACATCGAAGGCGCCGAGCAGGAAGCAGAAGTCGCGCTGCACCCGGGCAATGGCCGGATGCGCGCGATCTCGCGGGTGCGTGACCCAGAAGCCCATCATGCCCATCGCCATCTGCACCATCTCGTCGGCGTGCGGGTGGTACATGAAGGTGCCGGGGCGCCTTGCCGTGAACTCGTAGACGAAGGTCCTGCCCGGCGGGATGTGCGGCTGCGTGATGCCGCCCACGCCGTCCATGCCGTTGGGCAGGCGCTGGCCGTGCCAGTGCACCGTGGTGTGCTCGGGCAGCCGGTTGGTCACGAAGATGCGCACCCGGTCGCCTTCGACCACCTCGATGGTCGGGCCCGGCGACTGGCCGTTGTAGCCCCACATGTTGACCTTGAAGCCCGGTGCCATCTCGCGCACCACGGGTTCGGCCACCAGGTGGAATTCCTTGACCTTGCCGTTCATGCGCCAGGGCAGCGTCCAGCCGTTGAGCGTGACCACCGGGTCGTAGGGCCGGCCGTCGGGCGGCAGCAGCGGCGGCGCGGTGGCGGCGGAAGTCTGCGCGGGTGCCTCGGGCACGGCCGCGAGCGCGACACGGCTGACGGCCGCGGCAGCGACCGCACCGCCCACGGCACCGGAGAAGAAGCGTCGGCGGTCCATCAGTGGCTCCCTCCTGCGGTGGCGACCGCGTCGCCGTCGCCGCCCTGCAGCGCCGACAGCCCGGCGGGCGAGGCGCCCGTGAGCGCGAGCAGCAGGTCGGTGTCGGCCAGCCAGAAGTCGCGCTGCGCGCCCATCGCGGCGTTCACGGCCAGGGCGCTGGCGCGCGCCTCGGCCAGCAGTTCCCAGACGCTGGCCAGCATGCCGTTGTAGCGCAGCAGCATCTCGTCGTTGAGCTTCTGGCGCAGCGGCAGCACCTCGGCCTGGTAGCGGTGCGCCACCTGCCAGGTGGTCTGCCAGGCGGCGTGGGCTTCCCGTGCCTCGCTCGCGGCCTGCACGGCGGTGGCTCGCACCCGAGCGGCCGACTGCAGGTAGAGCGCCTCGGCCCGCGCGCTGCGCGCCTGGCCCCAGTCGAAGAGGGGGATCGGCAGCGACAGCTCGACGCCGCGCTCGGTGCTGCGTCCGCGCTCGGCGTCGTTGGCGAAGCTGCTGTTGCGCACGGCGCCGATCTCCAGCGCATCGACGAAGCGCGTGGCCCGCGTGAGCCCCTGGGCGTCGGCCGTGGCCTGCAACTGCGCCTGCGCTGCGCGCACGTCCAGGCGCTCGCGCAGCGCCGTCGCCTGCACCTTGGTGCGCTCGGGCAGCGACGCGGGCAGCGGCGGCAGGCGGTCGGGCAATCGAAAGGAGGCAGCCTGTTCCTGCGACAGGCCGAGCAGGCGCGTGAGCTGCTCGCGGCTGGCGATGGCTGCCTGCTCGGCGCGCGCGAGTTGCGCCGCCGCGTCGGCCTGCAGCAGTTCCTCGCGCGTGCGTCGCACCGCGCTCCAGTTGCCGGCCTTGGCCATGCGCTGTGCCAGCGCGGCGCCGGTGTCCGCGGCGTCGCGGGCATCGCTCAGGTAGGCCACGCCCTGCTGCGCCGCCACGGCGCGCACCCAGGCGCGGCGCGTGTCGGCCGCCACCTGCGCGATCTGCTGCGCCGCTTCCAGCCGTGCCACCTCGTGGCGCTGTCCCGCCCAGCGCGCCTGCCAGGGCAGGGTGAGCAGGCCCAGCACGTCGAAGCCGAGGGCACGGTCGATCTCCAGGCGACGGCCCTCGCGCAGCCTGCCGAAGCTGAACACGGGGTTGGGCAGGGTGGCCGCCTGCACGCGCTCGGCGTCGCTCAGCTGCAGCGTGGCGAAGGCCTGCTGCACGCGCGGGCTCTGCAGCAGCGCGATGCGCACCGCGGCCTGCGCGTCGAGTGGCTCGCGCAGCAGCGCATCGACGGTCGCGCGGCTCGCGTCGTCGGGCGCCGCCTGGGGCTGTGCGTCGCCCGTCAGCGCGCCCGTGATCGATGGCGCGAGGAGCTTGTGCAGCGCGGCGCGGTCGGCCTGGGGCGACACGCTGGCGCAGCCCGCCACCAGCGCCACCGCCAGGGCGATCAGCCCGAATCTTGTGAACGAAATCGGCCGCCAACGCCCGTGGCGCGGCGGCGGACAGCTATGAATTCGATAGTGCGCGCGGCCCGTGGCGGCGCGCGAAGGAAGGGGACACACGGCAACTCTCCAGCGTCGGGACATCGGCGCCGAGGCGCTCGGGCGCCTGCGGCGGACGGACTACGGGTGGGGAGTTCAGGAAATGGGCGGCTCGGGCAGGCGGCGTGCCTCCGCACTTGCGAAGTGCGGCAGCGCCGCCTGCGGTGCGGCATGCGGCAGGGCCTCGCCAGCCAGCGTGGCGAAGGTTTCGGCCATCGCGACCGAATGGCAGACCTGGCAGGCCGTGCAGGCCAGGTGGCCGACGCCGTGGCCGGCCTGGCTCTCGGCTGCATCCTCGGTGGCACCGTGTGCTGCATGCCCATGGCCCGCATGCGCATCGTGCTTCGCATGGCCGTCGCCGTGGTGGACGTGCGACGAGGGCTCGGGCGCGGCCGGTGCCTGCGTGTGCACGGCCTGCAGCGCCGGCTGCATGAGTTCCATCGCCATCGCATCGCCGATCCAGCCGCGCAGGGGCAGCAGGAGGATCATGAGGGCGACGAGGAGGCGGCGCATGGGCCGATGATAGACCGCGAGGCGGGGCCGGACGTTCAGGAGGGCATCGCGTGCTGCACCGCACGCTGCCGCCGCCACGT
Source organism: Xenophilus aerolatus (assembly GCA_030418545.1). GTDB lineage: Bacteria > Pseudomonadota > Gammaproteobacteria > Burkholderiales > Burkholderiaceae_C > Xenophilus. Next base: position 265,777 of record QAIB01000001.1, read on the forward strand.
CGCCGGCGGCGCCCCGAACTCGCGCCGGAAGGCGCGGCTGAAGGCGGTGTCGGTCTGGTAGCCCACGTCCTGGGCGATGCGCAGCAGCGGCGCGTTGCTGCGCGCGAGCAGGTTCGACGCCAGCAGCATGCGCCACTGGGTGAGGTACTGCATCGGCGACTGGCCGACCAGCTGCTGGAAGCGCTCGGCCAGCACCGAACGCGAGGTGTTCGCCTCGCGCGCCAGTTCCTCGAGCGACCAGTTGCGCGCCGGCTCGCGGTGCATTGCCTTGAGTGCACCACCGACGATCCGGTCGCCCACGCCGGCCAGCCAGCCGGTGCGGCCCTCGGCCTGCTCGTTCATGTAGAGGCGCAGCACCTCGATGAAGACGACTTCCGACAGCTTGGCCAGCACGCCGGCACCGCCCGGCCGCGGCGAGCGCGCCTCCGCCAGCGCGTAGCGCACCGAGGCCTCCAGCCAGGCACCGGCGTCGGAGCCGCGCACGTTCACGCGCACCAGCGGCGGCAGGCCGGCCAGCAGCATCTGCCCGAGACGCGCGTCGCAGGCCAGGTAGCCGCACACCAGGCGCGTGGCCGGACCGCCACCGCCGTAGGACAGCAGCCGCGGGCGGCGCGCCAGCACCTCGCTCAGGCGCGCGCCACGCGCGGGCGGCAAGCCGGGCTCGGAACCCATGCGGTGCGCATGGCCCTGCGGAAAGAGCAACGCGTCGCCGGCCACCAGCCGCACCGGCGCTTCGCCCGGCAGCTCGACGAAGCACTCGCCCTCGGTGATGAGGTGGAAGATCACCAGCCGTTCGGCGCCGGGCTCCAGCACGGGCGCCACGCTGTCGGCCGGGGGCGACTGATAGCACCAGGGCGCCGTGAAGCGGCCCTGGATGAAGATCGAGCCGATCAGCCGCACCACGCGCAGCGTCTGCGACAGCGCGTCCATCAGGTCTGCTCCAGCACCTCGACGTGCACCGCCAGCGGCAGGGCGTCGCGCAGGGCGCGGGCCATGGGCGAGCCCTCGCAGCCCGCGGCGGCGAGCTCTTCCAGGCGCCGGGCCGGCACCCCTTGCGCAGCGATGCGCACCGCCATGCGCAGGTCGAAGGGCGCGGGGCTCACCGGCCCGCCATCGTCGCCGGGCAGGTCGAACAGGCCGCGCGCATCGGAGCGGCTCGCGGTGCTCACCTCCAGCGTGTCGAGCGTGATGCCGGCGCGTGCGGCCTCCATGGCGATGCGTGTGGCGGTGCAGGCCGCGACGCTCGCGCGCAGCAGCCAGCCGGGCGTGGGCTGGGTCGCGCCACCGCCGAGCTCGACGGGCATGTCGCTCTCGAGCACATGGCCGTGCGGGTGGGCGATGCGGGTGCGCAGGCCGCCGTCCCAGCGCGCGGTGGCGCTCGGGTCGGCGTCGATGCCGGCTTCGGGCCGGCGGCGCAGCACGGCCTCGACGCGCGCGAGCGCGTCGGCAACGGAGGGCGACGATGGCATGGGCAGGCCTCCTCGGTTCGTGCGATCGGGCATTGTCCGGCGCGGCACCGGCGCCGGCCAGTGGACAGGTGGCCTATGCCGCGGCGCGGACGCTCGGTCAGGCCGCGCCGACGATCGGGCAGGACGTCGTGGCAGGCCGAGGCGGACAGTGCAGGCCTTTCCCATCCACCCTGGAGCCCGCGCCATGAATGCACCCGCCATCGATTTCGACGCCATCAAGACCCGCCAGCAGGCTGCCTGGGCCAGCGGCGACTACGCCGTCATCGGCACCACGCTGCAGATCGTCGGCGAGCAGCTGGCCGAGGCCTGCGACCTGCACTGCGACGAGCAGGTGCTGGACGTGGCCGCCGGCAACGGCAACGCCACGCTGGCCGCGGCCCGCCGCGGCGCCCGGGTCACCTCGACCGACTACGTCGGCGCGCTGCTCGAGCGTGGCGCCGAACGTGCCCGCGCGGAAGGGCTGCAGGTGCAGTTCCAGACCGCCGACGCCGAGGCGCTGCCCTTCGCCGATGCGAGCTTCGACGTGGTGCTGTCCACCTTCGGCGTGATGTTCGCGCCCCACCATGCGCAGGCGGCGGCCGAGATGCTGCGCGTGTGCCGGCCGGGCGGGCGCATCGGCCTGGCCAACTGGACGCCCGAGGGCTTCATCGGCCAGCTGTTCAAGACCCTGGGCCGGCATCTGCCGCCCCCGGCGGGTCTGCAGCCGCCGCCGCTGTGGGGGCAGCCCGCGCATCTGCAGGCGCTGTTCGGTCCGGGCGCGGCGCGCATCGACGTCACGCTGCGCGACTTCATGTTCCGCTACCGCTCGCCGGCGCACTTCGTCGACGTGTTCCGCCGCTGGTACGGGCCGGTGCACAAGGTCTTCGGTGCGCTGCCGGCCGAGGGCGCCGCGGCGCTGGAGGCCGACCTGCTCGCGCTCCTGGAACGCAGCAACCGCGCGGGCGAGGCCTCGCTGGTGGTGCCCAGCCAGTATGCGGAGGTGGTCGTCACGCGGGCCTGAGCGGCGCCACGCCTGCCGCGGCCGGCGGCGCGTCCAGCGCCTTGAGCAGCCGCAGCCCGTTCGCCACCACCAGCAGGCTGGCCCCCATGTCGGCGAACACGGCCATCCACATCGTGGCCTGGCCGAAGATTGCCAGGCCGAAGAAGACGGCCTTGATGCCCAGCGCCAGCGCGATGTTCTGCCACAGCACCGCATGCGTGCGGCGCGACAGGCGGATCGTCTCGGCGATGCGGCCGAGGTCGTCGTTCATGATGACCACGTCGGCCGCCTCCATCGCGATGTCGGTGCCCGCCGCGCCCATCGCGAAGCCCAGGTCGGCCTGCGCCAGGGCGGGTGCGTCGTTGATGCCGTCGCCGGTCATGCCGGTCGCGCCGTAGCGCTGGCGCAGCGCCTGCACGGCCTGCAGCTTGTCCTCGGGCAGCAGGCCGCCGCGGGCGTCGTCGATGCCGGCCTCGCGCGCCACGGCCTGGGCAGTGCTCGGGTTGTCGCCGGTGAGCATGACGGGTGTCACGCCCAGCGCCTTCAGCGCGGCGACGGCCTGAAGCGAACCGGGCTTGACGGTGTCGGCCACCGCGAAGAGGCCGAGCACGACGTGTTCGTCGGCGAGCAGCGTCACGGTGCGGCCCTGCTGTTCGTGGGCGGCCAGCGCGGCCTCGAGCTCGGGCGTGCACAGGCCGCGCTCCTCGATCAGCCGGTGGTTGCCCAGCACCAGCGTGCGGCCGTCGACCCGGCCTTCGACGCCGCGGCCCACCACGGCACGGAAGCCCTCGATGGCCGCATTGCCGCGCGGCACGTCGTGCAGGCCGCTCGCGATCGCGGCCGACACCGGGTGGTCGGAGCGGCCCGCCAGTTGCGCGGCATCGGCCGCCGTGCCCGCGCGGTCGGCACCGCCCCAGGGCTGCCAGTCGACCAGCACCGGCTTGCCGGCCGTGATGGTGCCGGTCTTGTCGAGCGCCACGGCACGCAGCCTGCGCGCGGTCTCCAGGTGCACGCCGCCCTTGACGAGGATGCCGCGCCGCGCCGCCGCGGTGAGGCCGCTGACGACCGTGACCGGCGTCGAGATCACCAGCGCGCAGGGGCAGGCGATGACCAGCAGCACCAGCGCCTTGTAGACCGACGCCAGCCAGGCCGCGCCCAGGAAGAGCGGCGGCACGACGGCGACCAGCACCGCCAGCACGAACACCGTGGGCGTGTACACGGCCGCGAAACGCTCGACGAAGCGCTGCGTCGGCGCGCGCGAGGCCTGGGCGCGCTCCACCGATTCGATGATGCGGTCGAGCGTGGTGTGCCCGACGGCCGCGCTGACGCGGACCTCCAGCTCGCCGCCCTGGTTGACGGTGGCCGCGAAAACGGCGTCGCCCACCGTCTTGTCCACCGGGATGCTCTCGCCGGTGACGCTGGCCTGGTCGATGCTGCTGCTGCCGGCGGTGACGGTGCCGTCCAGCGGCACGCGTTCGCCGGGGCGCACCCGCAGCACCTGGCCGACCGCCACCTCGGCCGCCGGCACGCGGCGCCACTGACCATCGGCACCGCGCACCTCGGCCTCGTCGGGCGCCAGCGCCATCAGGCCCGAGATCGCGTTGCGCGCGCGGTCGGCGGCCTTGTGCTCGATCAGCTCCGCCAGCGCGTAGAGCGCCATCACCATGGCCGCCTCGGGCCACTGGCCGATCACGAAGGCGCCGGTCACCGCGACCGCCATCAGCGTGTCGATGCCCAGGCGCCCCTTGAGCAGCGACTTCAACCCGCTCCGGTAGATGCCGATGCCGGCCAGGGCGATCGCCACCGCGGCCAGGGCCATGCCGACGCCGCGCCACACGGCCGTCTCGGGCAGCAGCAGGTGGCTCAGTTCGGCGGCCAGCGCCACCACGAGGGCGGCCGCCAGGCGCGGCCAGCCGGGCAGCGGGCCATGGTCGTGGCCGTCGCCGGCCGCATGGCCTTCGGGGCCATGGTCGTGGTCGTGCCCGCCCTCATGGTCGTGGGCATGCGCCCGGGGTTTGGCCGCGGCCGGGCGCAGCGTCACCGGTCCGCCGCAGCAACCGTCGCCGCACGACGAGGCGGCCGCACGGTCGGGGTCGGCGAGTGGGAGCAGGGCGGCGGGCTGGCGGGGGGAGGCGGACATGGAACTCGGTGTGGTTTTCGAAGCTGTGCCAGCATTGGAAAGGTTGAAGTCACTTCAAGGTCAAGCCATGCCCGCCATCCACCCGCCCGGCCCGCAGGGTTATCGCATCGGCGAAGCCGCCGCCGCCAGCGGCGTGAGCGCCGCCAACATCCGCTACTACGAGAAGCAGGGCCTGATCGCGCCGCAGGGCCGCGGCGACAACAGCTACCGCTTCTACAGCGACGCCGACGTGCACGCGCTGCGCTTCATCCGCCTGTGCCGGGCCATGGACATGTCGCTGGACGAAGTGCGCACGCTGCTGGCGCTGGACCTGCGCCGCAAGGCCGATTGCGACGCCGCCTGCGTCGCGCTGGATGCGCACCTGGGCCACGTGCGCGAGCGCCTGCGCGAGCTGCGCACGCTCGAGAAGGACCTGCTGGCGCTGCGCAACAGCTGCGACGGCAGCGACACCGAGTGCCACATCATCGGCACGCTGCACGCGCGGGCCGACGCACAGCCGGTCGCCGGCGAGCGCGGCTCACCGGCCTCGCGGCACGTCTGACGCGGCGGGGTCCATCCTCAGCATCTTGCCGGGGTTGAGGATGCCCTTGGGGTCCAGCGCGCGCTTGATCTCGCGCATGACCTCGATCGCCTCGCCGTGCTCGACCTCGATCTGGCCCATGCGGTGCAAGCCGACGCCGTGCTCACCGGTGCAGGTGCCGCCCAGGCGGATGGCCCGCAGCGCCACGCGCTCCGCGAGCGCCTCGGCGGCAGCGCGGGCCGCGGCGTCGGCGTCCTCGTAGATGATGCCCAGGTGGAAATTGCCGTCGCCCACGTGGCCGACGATGGGCGCGTACAGGCCGCTGGCCGCGATGTCGGCCTGGGTCTCGGTGATGCATTCGGCCAGCGCCGAGATCGGCACGCAGGCATCGGTGCCCATGGAGCTCCAGCCCGGGTGCATCGCCAGGTTGGCGTGGTAGCAGGAGTGGCGCGCCTTCCACAGGCGCGTGCGCTCCTCGGGCTTGTGGGCATAGCGGAAGCCGCTGCCGCCATGGTCGGCGGACAGCGCCTCCAGCGTGGCCACCTGCTCGGCCACCGCCGCCTCGCTGCCGTGGAACTCGATGAAGAGGGCGGGGCGCGCCTCGAACTCGTCCAGGCGCGAGTAGCGGATGCAGGCGTCCATCTGCGCGTCGTCGAGCAGCTCGATGCGCGCCACCGGCACGGCCAGCTGCAGCGCGGCGATGACGGTGTCGACGGCCGCGCGCAGGCTGTCGAACTGGCACACCGCGGCCACCACGTGCTCGGGCAGCCCGAAGAGCCGCAGCTGTACCTCGCAGATGATGCCCAGGAGGCCCTCGCTGCCCACGTACAGCCGCGTGAGGTCGAGGCCGGACGATGACTTGCGGGCCCGCGTGCCGGTGCGGATGATGCGCCCGTCGGGCGTGACGACCGTCAGGCCCATCACGGCCTCGCGCATGGTGCCGTAGCGCACGGCGGCGGTTCCCGACGCACGGGTGGCCGCCATGCCGCCGAGCGAGGCGTTGGCACCCGGGTCGACGGCGAAGAACAGGCCGATGCTGCGCAGGTGGGCGTTGAGCTGTTCGCGCGTGACGCCGGCCTGCACCCGGCAGTCGAGCGCCTCGGGCGACACCTCCAGGATGCGGTCCATGCGCGACAGGTCGATGCACACGCCACCGTGGATGGCCGCGACGTGACCCTCCATCGACGTGCCGGTGCCGAAGGCGATCACCGGCACCTCGGCGGCGTGGCACAGCTTCATCGCCGCCGCGACTTCCTCCGTCGAGAGCGGGAACAGCACCACGTCGGGCTGCCCCGGGTCGGGCAGGCCCTCGCCGTGGCTGTGGTGGGCCCGCACCGCGGCCGAGGTCACGGCGCGCTCGCCGAAGATCGCCTGCAGGGCCGGCAGCAGCCGTTCGACGTCGGCGGCGGTTTCTTCGAGGGTCTTGGAGAAGGACATGGCCGGAGGAAAGGAGGATTCGGTTCAGGCGCCCAGGTAGGCGGCGCGCACGTGGTCGTCGCGCATCAGCTGCGCGGCCGGGCCTTCGAGCGCGACGCGCCCGCCCTCCAGCACGTAGCCATGGTCGGCGACGCTCAGGGCCGCGAAGGCGTTCTGCTCCACGATCACCACCGTGCGGCCGGCGCGCGCGATGCGCCGGATGTCCAGGAACATCTCGGTCGTGAGCTTGGGCGACAGGCCCATCGACGGCTCGTCCAGCAGCAGCAGCCGCGGGCCGGCCATCAGCCCGCGGGCGATGGCCAGCATCTGCTGCTCGCCGCCGGAGAGCACGCCGCCCATCTCGCCGGCCTTGCGCTCGAGCACCGGGAACAGCTCGAACACCTCGTCCAGCGTGGCCTGCACCGCGCCCTTGTCGTGCCGCCGCACGTAGGCGCCGACGTCGAGGTTCTCGCGCACCGTGAGGGTGGAGAAGATGCGTCGGCGCTGCGGCACGCAGGCGATGCCGCTGGCCACGATCTGCTCCACGCTGCGCTGCTGCAGGCTGCGGCCGCGAAAGCTCACCTCGCCCGCGCTGGGGCGCAGGCGCCCGACGATGAGGTTCAGCGTGGTCGACTTGCCGGCGCCGTTGGCGCCGATCACCGCCACGATCTGCCCCGGCATCGCGCGGATCGACAGGTCGAACAGGATCTGCACCTTGCCGTAGAACACGTCCACGTGCGAGAGCTCCAGCTCGGCCGTGCCGGCCTGCACGTCGGGAGGGGTGAGGACCGCCTGCATCATGGTGCGCGCCGTGCTCCGGTCAGTAGCGCACGGCCGAGAGCACGACCGGCTTGCCGCCCTTGATCTCGACGATGTTGACCTGCTTGTTGCAGTCGCCGGCCTTGTCGCACTTGTAGTCGGCCAGCAGGCCCTTGTACTGCACCTGGCCGAAGGCGGCACGTACCTTGTCGACGTCGGTGCTCTTCGCCTCGTTGATGGCCTTGGCGGCAAGGATCGTGGCGTCGTAGTAGGTGGCCGACCAGACGTCCGGCGCCATCTTGAACTTCGCCTCGTACTTCTTGACGAAGTCCTGCACGGCCGGGTTGGGGTCGGTCGGCACGAAGTAGGAGGCGCTCATCGCGCCCTCCGCGGCACCGCCGGCCAGCTTGAGGAAGGCGTCTTCCGACAGCACGGCCCCCGCGAACTTGAACTTCAGGCCGAACTGCTTGGCCTGGCGCAGGATCAGGGCCGCGTCGGTGTCGTGGGCCCACAGGATCACGAGCTGCGCGCCGGTCTTCTCCAGCTTGGCGAGCTGGGCGGAATAGTCCTTGTCGCTGGGGTTGTGGCTTTCGACCGCGACGGGCTTGAGTCCCAGCGCGGCCATCTGCGCCACCACGCGCGCCTGGCCCGACTTTCCGAAGTCGTCGTTGGCGTAGAAGATGGCCGTCTTCTCGCCGGCCTTCAGTTCCTTCTGGGCGTAGTCGATCAGGGCCTTGGCCTGCACGTCGTCGTCCGAACGCGTGCGGATCACGTAGTTGCAGCCGCTGTGCGTGATCGCCACCGAGGTCCCGCCGGTGAGCGACACCACCTTGCCGTTGCAGTAGGTCTTCTGCGTGGCCATCTGCGTCACGGAGTAGTGAGGCCCGATCATCACGGGCACCTTGTCGACCTGCATCAGCTTGTTCACGGCGTTGATGGCGCCGTTGGGGTTGTCGCCCTGGTCGTCCTGGAACACCACCTCCAGCGGCTTGCCCAGCACCCCGCCGGCAGCGTTGATCTCGCTCACGGCCAGCTCCACGCCCTGCTTGTAGTTGCGGCCCACCAGGGCCTTGGGGCCGGTCATCGGCAGCGACACACCGATGACGGCTTCGGCCATGGCCGAGCCGGCCAGCATCAGGGCGACGGCGCCGGCGACGGCCCGGCGCGAGGAACGAGGGAAGGAATCACGCATGGCAGAGGTCTCCGTTTTGATGTGCCTGGGCACGTTGTGTTGAAGCGAGAGTGAGAAAAGCGTGTCAGGCCACCGCAATGGCCTTCGGCGCGTCGGCCGCGCCCGGCGGTTCGGTGGGTGGCGCCGCAGCCTGCGGTGCCTCGGGCGGGATGCGCTCGCCCAGGTAGGCCTCGACCACGGCTGGCGAGGTCATCACCTCGACGGGCCGGCCGTCGGCGATCTTGTCGCCGAGGTTGAGCACCACCACGCGGTCGCACATGTCCATGACCAGCCGCACGCGGTGCTCCACGACCAGGATCGACATGCCCTCCGCACGCAACTGCTTGAGGATGAGCGCCAGCTCCTCGATCAGGCCGCCGCGCAGGCCGGCTGCGGGCTCGTCCAGCAGCAGCAGGCGGGGCCGGCTCACGATGGCGCGCGCCATCTCCACCAGCCGGCTCTGACCGAAGGAGAGGTCGCCGGCACGCCGGTGCGCCAGGTGCCCCACGCCCATGTGGACCAGCGCCTGCAGCGCGGCCTCGCGTCGGCGGGCCTCGCGGGCGCCGGGTCCGGCGCCGTCGGCCGCGCGCGGGCAGGCGACCATCACGTTCTCCAGCACGCTCATCGACTCCCACAGGCGCACGTTCTGGAAGATGCGGGCCACGCCCTTGGCATGGATCTCCCAGGGCCGGTGGTTGTCCAGCCGCGTGTCTTCGAGTGCGATGGCGCCATCCACGTCCACCACGCCGGAGCAGGCGTTGATCATGGTCGACTTGCCGGACCCGTTGGGCCCGATCAGGCCCAGGATCTCGCCGCGGCGCAGTTCGAAGCGTACGTCGTTCAGCGCCTTGACGCCGCCGAAGGCGCGCGAGACACCCTCGACGCGCAGCAGCGCCGCCGCCTGCGGCGCATGCACCTGGCCCGCGAGGGCCGCGCTGGCGGCTTCGGCGGCCTCGCGCAGGTTGAGCGGGCTGGCCGGTGCCTCGGGCACGGGCGGCTGCGGCCCCGTCAGGAAGCGGCCGAGCATCCAGTCGCCGATCACGCCCAGGCCGCGCGGCGCGACCAGCAGGATCAGCACCACGCCCAGTCCGAAGGCGGCCAGGTAGTAGGTCTGCAGGTCGCGCAGCGCCTCGGGCAGCACGGTGATGACCACGGCGCCCAGGAAGGTGCCTGCGATCGAGCCCAGCCCGCCCATCACCACCATCAGCATCATCTTGATGCTCTCGAAGACCGTGAAGTTGTTGGGCGCCGCGAAGCCGGCCAGCAGCACGTACAGGCCGCCGGCCAGCGCGCCGCAGGCGCTGCACAGCATGAAGGCGATGGTCTTGGCCTTGCGCGAGTCCACGCCCATGGCTTCGGCGGCGATCTCGTCGTCGCGCACGGCGCGCAGCGTGCGGCCGATGCGGCTGCGGTGGACATGCACGGCCAGTGCATAGACGACGGCGCACACCGCCAGCAGCGGGACGTACAGCTGCTGGTCGATGCTGCCGCCCATGCCCGGGATCTGCAGCGTCGGGATGTCGCGCAGGCCCATGGGCCCGCCGGTGAGCCATTCCTCGTTGATGGCGACCATGCGGAAGATCTCGTTCAGGCCCAGCGTCACGATCGCGAGGTAGTGGCCCTTGATGCGCGTGCTCACGGCCCCGAGCAGGGCGCCGACGGCGGTGGTCAGCAGCACGGCGGCGGGCAGCGCCACGAACCACGGCAGCTGCACACGCATCATCAGGAGGGCGGTGGCGTAGCCGCCGAAACCCACCAGCGCAGCCTGGCCGAGCACGATCTGCCCGGCCACGCCGGTGACGATCTGCAGGCCCAGCGCCGCGATGGCGAAGACCCAGGCGAGGTTGAGGACGCGCAGGTAGTAGTCGTTCAGGCCGAAGGCGATGGGCGCGGCCAGGGCGGCCAGCACGACCAGCCAGGCCAGCGGGCGCAGGAGTCGGTGCGACATCGTGCCGGCTCCCTCAGGCGCGGTCCGCATGGCGTTCGGGCAGCAGGCCCTGCGGCCGCACCAGCAGGAACACCAGCAGCAGCACGAAGGCCAGCGCGTCCTTGTAGGTGGACGAGATGGTGAAGGCGCCCACGTTCTCGGCGATGCCCAGCAGCACGCCGCCCAGGATGGCGCCCGGCATGCTGCCGAAGCCGCCGATGATCATGGCCACGAAGCCCTTCAGGCCCACCAGCGTGCCCATCTCCGTCGTGACGTAGAAGAGCGGCGCGAGCAGGATGCCGGCCAGCGCCGCCAGCACCGACGAGAAGGCGAAGGTGCCGGCCAGCACGCGGTTGACCGGGATGCCCATGAGGCGTGCGGTCTCGCGGTCCAGCGCGGTGGCGCGCATCATCTTGCCGATGGTGGTGTAGCGCAGCGCGAGGTACTGCAGCACCATGATCACGAGCACGATGGCCATGATCACCAGCTGCTGCACAGGGATGCGGAAGGCGCCGAAGTCCAGCACGCCGTCGCCGAAGGGGCTGAGGTACAGCAGCGGCTCCGGGCCGTAGATGATGCGGGCCATCTCCTTGAGGAAGATGCCGAAGCCCACCGTCGCGATGATGGCCACCAGCGCCTTCTGCCGCTGCAGCCGCGCGAAGACCAGCACCGAGAAGAGGGCGCCCATGAGCGCCATGGCCGCGGCCGTGGCCAGCGCCGCCAGCCAGAAGGGCAGATTCAGGCTGGTGGTGAAGGTGGCCACGAACACGAAGGCGGCGAAGGTGAGGAACTCGCCCGCCGCGAAGTTCACGATCGCCATCGTGTTCCACACGTAGGCGTAGCCCAGCGCGATGAGCGCGTAGATGCAGCCCATGGCCAGGCCGCTGATGATCACTTGTCCCAGCATTGCGTTTGTCTCCGGTGTCGTGAACCGTCCCTTCTGCGAGGGACGTCGGGTGGCGGGTCTACAGGCTCTGTGCCATGCGCAACAGTGCGACCATGCCGGGGTCGTCCATGCCGATGGTCTTGTCGGCGAACATGCGTGCGCGGCCGATGCGGTTGGGGCGGTCGCGGAAGCTGTCGAGCGCGGCCTGCGCCGCGTCGCACGCCACGGGGCGCAGGGGCGTGCCGTCCGGCGCCTCGGCCAGCGCCTGGCGCACGGCGTGCAGGCTGTCGAGCACGGTCTTGTCGCCCGGGCTCGCGCCGCCGCGGGCGGCCAGCGTGTCGCCGATCTCGCCGAGCAGGGCGGCCAGGGCGGGGCGGTCGAGTGCGTCGGTGCCGGCGCAGCGCTTGGCGGCGGTCATCAGCGCCACCGTGAGCAGGGTGCCGAAGCTCGAGCCCGAGGCCTTGGCGCAGGCCTGCGCGCAGCGTCGCAGCATGGCGTCCAGCGGCATGCCGGCCATCTCGGGCAGGGCCTGTTCGACCAGCGTGGCGCACTTGTCCAGCGTGGCGCCCAGGTCGGCGTCGCCCAGGCGGCCGTCGAGCTCGTTGAGCTCGGGCGCCGCGTGGTGCACGCCGGCGCACCACTTCGGCAGCGCCGCAGCGAGGGTGTCGGCGTCGAGCATCAGCGCACGCTCCAGAAGGGGCAGTCGGCCGGGGCGGCCAGCAGCTGCGCCAGTTCGTCGTCCAGCTTCATCACGCTGATCGAGGCACCGGCCATCTCCATCGAGGTGGCGTAGCGGCCCACCAGCGGGTGGGCGATGGCGATGCCGCGTTCGTCCAGCACCTGCCGCGCGCGGCGGTAGAGGATGTACAGCTCCTCCAGCGGCGTGGCGCCCAGGCTGTTGACCAGCAGGGCGATGCGGTCGCCGCGCGCCAGCTGCAGTTCGGGCAGCACGTGGCCCAGCATCTCGTCGACCAGCGCGTCGGCGCTCTTGAGCGGCCCGCGCCAGATGCCGGGCTCGCCGTGGATGCCCATGCCGAACTCGACTTCGGTGTCGGCGATCTCGAAGGAGGCCTTGCCCGATTCGGGCACGACGCAGGGCGTGAGGGCCACGCCGATGGAGCGCACGGCGTCGTTGGCCTTGCGTGCCAGCGCCGTGACCTCCTCGAGCGACGCCCCGGCCGCCGCCTTGGCGCCCACCGCCTTGTAGACGAAGACCAGGCCGGCCACGCCGCGGCGCTTCTCGCGCTGGTCGACGGGCGCGCTGGCCACGTCGTCCGACACGCGCACCGAGGCGACCTGCAGCCCGTCCATCTCCAGCATCTCGGCCGCCATGTCGAAGTTCATGCGGTCGCCGCCGTAGTTGCCGTACAGCTGCAGCACGCCGGCGCCGCCGTCGGCCGCGCGCGCGGCCGTCATGCAGTCGTCCATGCGCGGGCCGGCGAACACGTTGCCCACGGCGCAGCTGTCGAGCAGGCCGTCGCCGACGTAGCCCAGGAACACCGGCAGGTGTCCCGAGCCGCCGCCGGTCACGATGCCGACCTTGCCCGCCACGGGGCCGTGGCTGCGCACGATGACGCGGCCGTCGTCACCGGCACGGGCGAGTTCGGGATGGCACAGCACCAGCCCGTCGAGCATCTCGTCGACGTAGGCCTTGGGGTCGTTGAGGATTTTCTTCACGTGGCGGTTTCCGCAGGCGTCGGGATCAGTCGGCCTTCAGGCGGCCGTCCTTCACGGACTGGCTCGCCAGCGCGTACTCGGCGTCGAGGATGCGGGCGAACTCCTGCGGCGTGCTGCTGACGGCGACGCTGCCCAGCTCGCGGGCGTTCTGCACCGTGTACGGGTCCTTCACCGCCTGCGCCAGCGAAGCGGCCAGCTTGTCCTGCAGGTCCTTGGGCATGCCGGCCGGGCCGAGCACGCCGACGTAGGTGGTGCCGTCGAGATTGCCGAAGCCCAGCTCGGCCACGGTCTTCACCCCGGGCAGCGACGGGTCCTGCGCCGGGCCGAGCACCGCAAGCGGCTCGAGCTGGCCGGACTTGATGTAGGGCAGGGAACTGGTGACCTGGTCGAAGTGCACGTCCACCTGGCCGCCCATCAGGTCGACCAGCGCCGGCGCCGAGCCCTTGTAGCTGACGCTGGTGAAGCGCGCCTTGAGCAGGTTCTCCAGCTGGATGAGCGCCAGCTGGTTGGGCGTGCCGGGGCCGGAGTGCGCGGCCATGACCTTGCCCTCGGCCGCGCGGGCGTAGGTGGCGAAGTCCTGGAAGTTCTTGAAGCGGGCGTCGTTCTTGCGCGCCAGGATCACCATCGAGCTCTTGTTCACCAGGCCGATGGGCGCGAAGTTGGCGCGCGTGTACTGGGTCTTGACGATCTCGGGCACCGTGACGATCACGCCCGCGCCGCACAGCAGCAGCGTGTAGCCGTCGGGCTGCGCGCGCGACACCAGCGAGGCGCCGATGGAGCCGCCCGCGCCGGCGCGGTTGTCCACCACCACCGACTGGCCCAGCACCTTGCCCAGCGACACCGCGACGCTGCGCGCCACGATGTCGGTGTTGCCGCCGGGCGCGAAGGGCACGATGAGCGTCACCGGCTTGGTCGGGAAGCCGCCCTGCGCGAAGGCGCGCGGCCCCACGGCGAGGCCGGCGGCGGCCAGCGCGCCGGCTTTCATCAGGTTGCGTCGTTGGATGTTCATGGGTGTCTCCGTCGTTGTCGGGTTGCGCTGCGCTCAGGCCTCGAAGGCCAGCACGGCGTCCAGGGTCTTGCGGATGCGCGCGGTCTGCGCTTCGCTGGTCGCGGGCATCGGCGCGCGGGGCAGGCCGGTGGGGCAGCCCTGCAGCGCGATGGTGGTCTTGAGGTTGGCCGGCAGGTTGTCGCCCACCACGGCGTTCCAGAAGGTCAGCATGGCGCGGTGGATCTCCAGGCCCTTGGCATGGTCGCCGGCCTGCACGGCGTTCCACAGGGCCACGCACACGCCCGGCAGCGCGGCCGGCGTGGCGGCGATGGCGCCGTGCGCGCCGAGCGCGAAGGACGAGTACATGAGCGCGTCGACGGCCGAGAACACCTTGCAACCTTCGGGCACGCCCAGCACCAGGTCGGCCATCAGCTTGAGGTCGCCCTGGCTCTGCTTGATGCCCTGCACGCCGGGCAGCTCCTGCATCAGGCGGATCATCTGCGCCGGGTTCAGGTAGTTCCAGGGCACGACGTTGTAGATGATGACCGGGATGTCGACGGCCTCGGTCAGCGCCTTGAAGTGGTTGAAGGTCGCTTCCTCGTCGGGCTTGAAGAGGTAGTGCACGGGCGTGACCTGCAGGCCGGCGATCGGCAGGTGCGCGACCGATTTCGCACGGCGGATCGCGTCGCGGGTGCTGTTGGAGATGATGCCGGCGACGACCGGCACCTTGCCCGCCACTTCGTCCACGGTGATCTCCATGACCCGGGCGAATTCCTCGGCCGTAAAGGTGTGGCCCTCGCCGGTGCTGCCGCCGGGGCACACGCCGTGCACGCCCTTGGACAGGTTGAAGCGGATGACGTTGCGGAACGCCGCTTCGTCGATCTCGCCATCGGCGGTGAAGGGGGTGACGAGGGGCGGGATGATGCCGTTGAGTTCGAGGGCCATGGACGTGTGGTTTCCGGTGGGATGCGGGGACGCGGTGAGGGGTGGAGTGAAGTGCGCGGAGGCAGGGCCCGTGCGCTGAGCCCGGACTATACGCTCACTGACATGTCAGATAGATGTTAGTACTATCCCTAGTACACCTTCAGGGTGCGCGTCCCCGTCCGGCCCCGATACCATGCCCCCCATGAATCCCACAGCCACCGCCCGCGCCTCCAACCGGCCAAGCCGCGCAACGCCGGCGGCCGTGCAGGCCGTCGAGCCGGTCACGCAGCGCAACCTCGCCTACCAGGGCTTTCGCCAGCAGATCATCGATGCGCGCATCCGGCCGGGCCAGTTCGTCTCGCAGCGCGAGCTGATGCAACTGCTGGCGATGCCGCTGGCCGCGGTGCGCGAGCTGGTGCCGCGGCTGGAGGCGGCGGGGCTGATCAAGGCGGTGCCCAAGCGCGGCCTGCAGGTGGCGACGGTGGACATGAAGCTCATCCGCAACGCCTGGCAGGTGCGCGCGATGGTCGAGCGCGAGGCCGTGCAGCGCTTTGCCGAGGTGGCGACGCCGGCCACGCTGGAGCGGCTCATTGCCGACCACGAGGCCATCCTGGAGCGCGCGCTGCAGCCCAAGCCCGATGCGGCCCTGGAGAAGGACGCGCAGGCCGTCGACTGGGGCCTGCACGACCTGATGGTCGACAGCATCGGCAACGAGATCCTGTCGGAGATCTATCGCGTCAACAGCCTGCACGTGCGGCTGATCCGCTACGACGCCGACTCGATGCGGCCGGTGCAGGTGGTGCCTGCCATGCGCGAGCACCTGGCCTTTCTGCGCGCGCTCGCTGCCGGCGAACGCGAGGCGGCGCTGGCGCAGATGATGGCGCACATCGAGCAGTCCAAGCACCGGGTGCTGGCCGGCATGCTGGGCATGCCGCCCCCCGCGTCCTGAACCGCGCTCAATCCGCGTAGCGGTCGGCCAGCAGCGTCCGCAGCCACTGGCTGGCCGGCGTGCGGTGCTGGCGGGCGTGCCAGAACATGTTGATGGCGATCGGCGGCAGCGCGGCCGGGTGCGGCACGCTCACCAGGTCGAAGGGCGCCCCCACGCGCTGCGCGAAGCGCTCGGGCACCGTGGCGATCATGTCGCTGGCCTGCAGGATGTGGCCCACCGCCACGAAGTGCGGCACCGTCAGCCGCACGTCGCGCACGACGCCCTGGCGCGCGAGCAGCTCGTCGACCTGCCCGTGGCCGGTGCCGGCCGCGACCACCACCACGTGTTCGGCCGCCTGGAACTCGCGCAGGCTGATGCGCCGCTTGTCCAGCGCATGGCCGCGGCGCATCAGGCACACGTAGCGCTGCGTGAACAGGCGCCGCTGGAAGAAGCCGGCGCGCAGGTCGGGCAGCAGCCCGAGGGCCAGGTCGACGTGGCCGGCCTCCATCTCGTCCTTCAGGTTCACGGCCGTGTTGCGCACCGTGCTCACGCGCACGCCGGGCGCCGATTCGCGCAGTGCCGCCATGAGCCCGGGCAGGAAGTAGATCTCGCCGATGTCCGTCATGCCGATGGTGAAGGCGCGCCCGCTGGTGGCGGGGTCGAAGCCGTCGCGCTGGTTCAGCGCGCCGTGCAGAAGGCCCAGCGCATTGGCCACCGGCTCTGCCAGCTGCTCGGCCAGCGGCGTCGGCACCATGCCTTGCGAGGTGCGCAGGAACAGCTCGTCGCCGAAGGCCTTGCGCAGGCGGGCGAGGGCGTTGCTCACCGCCGGCTGGCTCAGGCCCAGCGTCTGCGCGGCCGCCGACACCCGCCGCTCGATCAGCAACTGGTTGAGCACCACCAGCAGGTTCAGGTCGATCTCGTGCAGGTTCATCCGGCGTTATTGATGATGGTGATGTGGCGTATTCACAAGATTCTATTGATGGATAACGCTGCGGGCGCGACCATCGCCCTCCCGAGAACGACAGAGACAAGGACGGCCCATGGACGCCATGGAGACCCCACGACCCGCCAGGCCCGACGTGCCGGCGCAGACCCTGCACTGGGAAGGCGCCGGCAGCAGCCGCATCCCCTTCGCCGCCTACACCGACGAGGCCCTGCACCGGCGCGAGCTGGAGCGCTTCTTCTACCGCGGCCACTGGTGCTACGTGGGCCTGGAGGCGGAGATACCCAACCCGGGCGACTTCAAGCGCACGGCGGTGGGCGAGCGCTCGGTGATCCTCACGCGCGCCGTCGACGGCAGCGTGCACGTGGTCGAGAACGTCTGCGCGCACCGCGGCATGGCCTTCTGCCGCGAGCGGCACGGCAACCGCAAGGAATTCGTCTGCCCCTATCACCAGTGGAACTACACGCTCAAGGGCGACCTGCAGGGCGTCCCCTTCCGCCGCGGCGTGAAGCAGGACGGCAAGGTGCAAGGCGGCATGCCGGCGGACTTCAAGACCGAGGACAACAGCCTCAACAAGCTCAAGGTGGCGGTGCGTGGCGGCGTGGTGTTCGCGAGCTTCGACCATGGCGTGGAGTCGCTCGAGGACTTCATGGGGCCGGCCATCCTGCGCTGGTTCGACCGCCTGTTCGACGGCCGCCAGCTCAGGATCCTGGGCTACAACCGCCAGCGCATTCCGGGCAACTGGAAGCTGATGCAGGAGAACATCAAGGACCCGTACCACCCGGGCCTGCTGCACACCTGGTTCGTCACCTTCGGGCTCTGGCGGGCCGACAACAAGTCGCAGCTGGTCATGGACGAGCGGCACCGCCACGCGGCCATGATCTCCACCCGCGGCGCGCAGGGCAAGGCGGCGCAGGTCACGCAGGTGTCGAGCTTCAAGGAAAGCATGCAGCTCGAGGACGCGCGCTTCCTGGACATCGTGCCGGAGCCGTGGTGGGGCGGTCCGACTGCTGTCATGACCACCCTGTTCCCCAGCGTCATCCTGCAGCAGCAGGTCAACAGCGTGTCGACGCGCCACATCCAGCCCGACGGCCATGGCGCCTTTTTCTTCGAATGGACGCATTTCGCCTTCGAGGACGACACCGAAGAGATGGTGCAGCGCCGCCTGCGCCAGGCCAACCTCTTCGGACCGGCGGGCTTCGTCTCGGCCGACGACGGCGAGGTGATCGAGCTCTCGCAGATGGGTTTCGAGTCCAGGCCCTGGCATCGCACGCTGGCCGAACTGGGGGGCCGCACGGTCGAGGACACCGACCACATGGTGACCGAGACGCTCATCCGCGGGATGTACCACTACTGGCGTCAAGTCATGGAAAGCGAGTGACCATGTTGAACGCCGAAGAATGGTTCGAGCTCACGCAGCTCTATGCCGACTACGCCGCCGCGCTCGACGCCGCCGACTGGGACCGCTGGCCCGAGTTCTTCACCGAGGTGTGCAGCTACCGCCTGCAGCCGCGCGAGAACCACGAGCGCGGCTTTCCGCTCGCCACCTTGTCCTTCGAGAGCCGGGGCATGCTGCGCGACCGGGTCTACGGCATCCGCGAGACGCTCTTCCACGACCCCTACTACCAGCGCCACGTCGTCGGCACGCCGCTGGTGCGGCGCGTTGAGGACGGCCGCATCCACTGCGAGGCGAACTACGCGGTGTTCCGCACCAAGCTCTCGCAGCTCACCACCGTCTTCAACGTCGGCCGCACCATCGACGAGGTGGTGCGCACGCCCCAGGGCCTGAAGTTCGCCGCGCGCCTGGTCGTGTACGACAGCGAAATGATCCCGAATTCCATCATCTACCCGATATGAGCGAACAAGAGTCAAGAGAACCCGATCCCCATGGCCCGGCGCTGCGCCGCTTCGTCGACCCGGCCTACGTGCCGCTGTGCGATTCACTGGCCGAGGTGCGCGAGCGCATCGACGCGCTGGACGTGCAGATCGTGAAGCTGCTGGCCGAGCGCGGCCGCTACGTGCGCGACGCGGCCCGCTTCAAGCGCGACGCCTTCCAGGTGTCGGCGCCCCAGCGGCAGCAGCAGGTCTTCGACAAGGTGCGGCGCCTGGCCGAGGCCGAAGGCGCCTACCCCGAGGTGGTGGAGGCCTGCTACCGCGCGATGGTGGCCGGCTTCATCGCGCGCGAGCAGCAGGACCATGCGCAGATGGTGCCGGTCGGGGAGGGCCGCCGGTGAAGCCCGTTCTCGTCGCGCTCGCCGTCGGCCTGCTGGCCACCGGCGCCCAGGCGCAGGACTGGCCGCAGCGCCCGGTGCGCATCGTGGTGCCCTTCGCCGCCGGCTCGTCGCCCGACATCCTGGCGCGCATCGTCAACGACCGCCTGGCGCAGCGCCTGGGCCAGCCGCTGATCGTCGACAACAAGGCCGGCGCGGGCGGCAACGCCGGCACCGACGGGGTGGCCAAGGCGGCGCCCGACGGGCAGACCTTCCTGCTGTCGGTCAACGCGCCGCTGGTCTACAACACGGTGCTTTACCGCAACCTGCCCTACGACCCCTTCCGCGACCTCGTCCCGGTGTCGCTGGCGGCGACCACGCCCAACGTGTGCGCAGTGAATGCGCAGCTGGGCATCGATTCGGTGAAGGGCTGGCTCGACGCACTGCAGCGCAGCCCGGGCAAGTACAACTTCGCGTCCACCGGCAACGGCTCGATCTCGCACCTGGGCGTCGAGCTCGTCAAGGCGAAGACGCAGTCCTTCGCGGTGCACATCCCCTATGCCTCGTCGGCGCAGGCCGTCACGGCGCTGGTGCAGGGGGATGTGCAGTTCGCCTGCCTGCCGCCCGTCACCGTGATGCCGCAGGTCAAGGCGGGCAAGCTCAAGGCGCTGGCCGTCACTTCGGCGCAGCGCTCGGCGCTGCTGCCCGAGCTGCCCACGCTGCGCGAATCGGGGCTGCCCGACATCCAGGCCGTGCCCTGGTTCGCCTACATGGCGCCCAAGGGCACGCCGCAGCCCATCGTCGAGCGCATGAGCCGCGAGATCGCGGCGGTGCTGGCCGAGCCGGAGACGAAGCAACGCCTGCTCACGGCCTACTTCGATCCCGTCGGCAGCTCGCCGAAGCAGCTGGCGGACTTCATGCGCGACGAACTGCAGCGCTGGAAGCCGGTGATCGAGCGCGCGGGTCTGAAGCCCGATTGAGCCGCAAGGAGCCACGATGACCGACACCTCCCTGGCCTGGACCGATGCCGGCGCTGCCGAAAGCCTCGCGCCCGAAGACGTGGTGGCCCTCGAGGTCGAGGGCCGCGAGATCGCGGTCTTCGGCGTCGACGGCCAGTTCTATGCCACCGACAACATCTGCACCCACGGCCATGCCAGGCTGTGCGACGGCTTCCTGCTCGGCGAGGAAGTCGAATGCCCGCTGCACCAGGGCCGCTTCGACGTGCGCACCGGCCGGCCGACCTGCGATCCGGTGACCGAGCCGCTGCGCACCTACCCGATCCGCATCGAGGGTGGGCGGGTGTTCGTGGCGCTCAGCGGCGGCTGAACGAACAGGGCCGGCTTCAGAGCTGCGCCCGCGCCTTGTCGACCCACATCTGGAGGCTGTCCAGCAGATCCTTCTGGCTGAAGGAACAGCTCTCCTCGCTGAACAGCGCGCTGGACTCGAGCCGGTCCAGCAGGTTGAGCAGCACCTCGTGGTAGCGCGCGGGCAGGGCGCCGAGCAGGGCGTCGCTGGCGCGCGCGGTGTCGGACAGCGCGGCGATGCGACCGCTGCCCTCGCGCAGGGCGTTCAGCGCCGACGCGATGGCATCGAGCTGCAGGACCGGCGTCCTCATCGTGCAGGCACTCCGGCGGGCAGCGGCAGGCCGCGCTCGGCCATCACGCTGCGCAGCACGTCGGGGTAGTCGGTGATGAGGCCGTCCACGCCCCAGTCGAGCAGGCGGGCCATGTCGGCCCGCTGGTTCACCGTCCAGGGCAGCACGGCGAGGCCGAGCGCATGCGCCTCGCGCAGGGCCTCGGGCGTGAGGTCGGCGAAGGCGGGCGACCAGATGACCGGGCCGGGCCCGCCGGCCGCGGCGGCCTTCACAAGACGCGGCGTCGAGGCGAAGTCGGCGGCGGCGAGCCCGGCCGTCCAGCGGCTGTCGCGCAAGGTGCGGGCGCTGGTGAGGTAGGCGCGCGGCAACTGCGGTGCCAGCCGCCCGACCAGCGCCAGCGTGCGCCAGTCGAAGCTCTGCACCGTCACCCGCGGGCCGACGCCGGCGCGCTCTATCTCGGCCAGCAGGGCGCGCACCATGGGCTCGGGGGCGGCGGTCTCGTCGGGCCTGGTGGGGTCGATCTTGGTCTCGATGTTGAAGCGCACCCGCGTGGCGCCCTGCGCCTGCATCCGCGCGAAGAGCTGGGCCAGCGTGGGAATGCGCTCGCCGTCGCGCGGCTGCTGCGTGGCGAACTGGCGGCCGTAGGCGGTGGCCGGGTTGAGCCGGCCCACGTCGTAGGCCTGCAACTGCGCCACGGTGAGGCTGCGGATCGGCGCGCCCTGTGCCGGCAGCCACTGGCCCTGCGCATCGCGCGTGTGGTCGGGGTTGAGGCGCGTGTCGTGCGAGACGACGACGGCGCCGTCTGCGCTCAGGCCGATGTCCAGCTCCAGCGTGTCCACGCCCAGCGCCGCGGCCTGCGAGAAGGCCGCCAGGGTGTTCTCCGGCGCGAGGCCGCGTCCACCCCGATGGGCCTGCAGGTCGAAGGAGCGGCTGCCGGGCGCGCTGCCGGCGCAGCCGGCCAGCACCAGGCTTGCAAGGAAAAACGGCCGCCAGCGCCCTCCAAGCGGGCGCGAGGTGCTATCGAAAAAGGAGCGGATGGTCATGGCGGCGTGCGTGTGGAACGGCGGTCGGCGCTCGAGGCACCGGCGAGGCGGTCTTTTACTTCAGTTCGACCTTGATGCCGTCGGCGAGGACGGTGATGGCGCCGATCTCGTAGGTCTTGCGGCCCACGGTCAGTTCCTCCCGCGTGAAGGTGCGCAGCGCCTGACCCTGCAGTGCCTCCTGTGCCACGGCACCACCGATGCGCTGCAGCCGCACCGCGTCCTGGCCCGTCACGCCGTCCAGGGCGATCTGCTCGGCCCGCGGCTGTTCCAGCCGCAGCGTGAGCGAGCCGGCGTCGTATCGCAGCGCGCTGCTGACGGTGATCGATCCGCCCACGCGCGGCGGTTGCAGGAACGGGCTGGCGATGGACACCCGCGTCGCGATGGCCGCGCGGTTGTTGGCCGCATCCAGGCCGAGCACGGGGTCCGTGAGCGTCACGGTGAAGAGCTCGCCCTGGCCCTGCTGAAGGGGAAAGCGGCGCAGCAGCTGGGCCTGCAGTTCCTCGCGCGAGGCGGTGTATTCGCTGGTGAAGAAGTTGAAGCCTGCCAGTGCAGGCCAGGCAGGGAGCATGCTCGCCGCGGCCAGCAGGCGCACGAACTGCCTTCGTCCGGGAACCGCCGGGCGGGCCTCGCGAAGGAGGATGTTTCCACCACGACGGCGGTCGGGATTTACAAGCACAGTTTTTTGGAACCTTTGGCCTAAGAAAGCGGTTGATAGCGCAAATTCGTGAAAAAAGTCTCGCAAATGCAGGTAGGACGCTGCTGATTTTTTAAGCAAAAAACGTCAAACAAATGTGACTAAGCCGTAAAACCCGCTTCATGTACCGAGCTGGCGCTTGGCGCATGAGACGAACGGGGTGTCGCCGGTGAGTCGCGTCCCGATGTGCAAACGCAATCACGAGGAGTGGATCATGGCAGTCAGACAAGGTTCGGAATGGCGGCGCCTCGCAGGCGTTGCCGCGGTGGTGGCAGCGCTCGGCACGCTTGGCGCGTGCTCATCGGGCGGCGGCCATGTGGGCTTCGGGCTCGGAGGCGGCGGACGCGGCGGTGACGTCGGCGGCGGCGTCGGGGGCGGCACGGGCGGCGGCAGTGGCGGCGGGGGCGGGGGCGGGGGCGGCGGCACCGACGTGGGCGGCAATCCAGGCGGCGGCAACCCCGGCGGCGGCAACCCGGGGGGTGGCAACCCGGGCGGCGGCGACGGCGGTGGTACCCGCAACGCATCGGCCACCGGCAACATCATCAACGGCGTCGGCCAGACGGTGACCGGCGTCGGCACGACGGTGGGGGGCCTGGGCACGGGCACCCCCGCCAGCGGCGTGCTCACCAACGCCGGCAATACCGTCGGCAGCACCGGCACGGCCGTGAGCAACGGGCTGGGCCAGCTGGGCAAGAGCGACGACGCGGTCGGCGGGACGCTGGGCGGCCTGCCGCCGGTGGTCGACAACGCGGGCAAGACGGTGTCGAGCACCGGCGAACTGGTCACCGCCGTCGGAAGCAACACGCCGCTGCGGCCCGTGACGGGCGCGGCCGGTGGGTTGGTGGACAAGGTGGGCGACGGCGTGAGCGGTCTCTCGGGCCAACTGGCCAACGTGACCGACAACGGCAGCGTGCGCCAGGTGACGGGCCAGCTCAACAACGTGATCGTGCCCATCGACCGTAACGTCGGCACGCTGACGCAGCGCGTGGGCGACGGCCTGGGTGTCGGCGAGCCGGTCGCGAACCTCACGAACCAGCTCGGCACGGGCATCAAGGGCGACGGCAGCAACGGCATCACCAGCGGCCTGGGCAACACCGTGGCGTCGGTCGGCGGCGTGGTCCATGCCACCGACGGTCAGCAGGGCAGCCTGTTGGGCGGCCTGACGGGCGGCCTCACCGGAGGCAACGGCGGCTTGACGGCCGGCCTCGGCGTCGGTGCCGGCGGCGGCGTGAGCGCGGGCAGCGGTGGCATTGCCGCCGGTGCAGGCGCCGGTGCCGGGGCGGGCCTGGTCGGCAGCACGGTCAGCGGCCTGGGCAGCACCGTCGGAAGCGTGACGGCCGGCCTGGGGCTGGGCGCCGGCGTGGCGGCCACGCCTTCCGGCACGGGCGCCGGCGTCGGGGCCGGCGCGGGCGTGGGCGGCGTGGTGGGCAACGTCGTCAACGGCGTGGGCACCACCGTCGGCGGCATCACCGGCGGGCTGGGCCTGGGTGCCGGGGTCGGCACCACGGGTGGCACCACGACCGCCAGCGCCGGGACGGGCGGCGGCTTGCTGGGCGGGCTCCTGAGTCCGGTGACCGGCGCGCTCGCCAAGTAGTCGCCACAGCGGCTTCGCTGCAACAAACAACGCCCGCCAGTGCGATGCACCGGCGGGCGTTGTCTCGTGGCGGCCGCGGGGGGGACGGCCGGCTCAGTCGTGCAGCGACGACAGGAACTGCTTGAGCTCGGCCGTCTGCGGGTTGCCGAACAGCTCGGCCGGCGGGCCCATCTCGTGCACGCGGCCCTGGTGCATGAAGATCACGCGGTCGCTCACCTTGCGCGCGAAGCTCATTTCGTGCGTGACCATGAGCAGGGTCATGCCCTCGTCGGCCAGCGACTCGACCACGCGCAGCACCTCGCCCACCAGCTCGGGGTCGAGGGCCGAGGTGATCTCGTCGCACAGCAGCACGGCCGGCTCCATGGCCAGGGCGCGCGCGATGGCCACGCGCTGCTGCTGGCCGCCCGAGAGCTGGTCGGGCATGGCGTCGAACTTCTCGGCCAGTCCCACGCGGGCGAGCAGCTTCTTCGCCTGCGCCTCGGCCTCGCCCCTGGCCCGCTTCTTCACCAGCGTGGGCGCCAGCATCACGTTGCGGCCCACCGACAGGTGCGGGAAGAGGTTGAAGCTCTGGAAGATCATGCCCACGCGCTGGCGCAGCTCGCGCATGGCCAGCGCGCTCTCGTGCAGCAGGGGCTTGTTGTCGACGGTGAGCGAGCCCTCCTGGAACACCTCGAGCCCGTTGATGCAACGCAGCAGCGTGCTCTTGCCCGAGCCGCTCTTGCCGATGATGGCGATCACCTCGCCGCGCAGCACGTCGAGGTCGATGCCCTTGAGCACCTGGTTCGTGCCGTAGGACTTCTTCAATGCCGTGATCTTGACGATCGGCGCGCCGGGGGCGACGTGCGCGGTGGCGGCAGGTTCTGCAAGGGTGGCGGTCATGGCGGTGTGGGAAGAGGGGGAGGGGAGGGGCTCAACGCGTGCTGCGCGTGCGGCGTTCGAGGTGCCTGGCGTACAGGCTCACCGGGAAGCACAGCGCGAAGTACAGCAGCGCGACGCAGCTGAACACGGTGAAGGGCGCGAAGGTGACGTTGGCAATCATGCTGCCGGCCTTGGTGAGCTCGACGAAGCCGATCACCGAGGCCAGCGCCGTGCCCTTGATGACCTGCACCAGGAAGCCCACCGTGGGTGCGATGGCGATCTTCACTGCCTGCGGAAGGATCACGTGGCGCATCTGTTCGCCGAAGGACAGGGCCAGGCTGCCCGAGGCCTCCCATTGGCCCTTGGGGATGGACGCCACGCAGCCGCGCCAGATCTCGGTGAGGAAGGCGCTGGTGTAGAGCGTGAGCGCGACGGACGCGGCGGTCCATGCCGACACGTCGATGCCGAAGAGCGCGATGCCGAAGTAGGCCAGGAAGAGCTGCATCAGCAGCGGCGTGCCCTGGAAGAGCTGCACGTAGCCGGAGATGAGCTTCTGCAGCAGCGGCCCGGCGCGCAGCCGCAGCGCCAGCAGAAGCCCGCCCACGATACCGCCGCCGACGAAGGCGATCAGCGACAGCACCACTGTCCAGCGCAGCGCCAGCAGCAGGTTGCGCAGGATGTCCCAGAGGGTGAATTCAGTCATCTTCAACGTCCAAAGTACTTGGGCCCGGCCCAGTTGAAGAAGCGGCGCGCGAGAACCGACAGCGCCAGGTAGATCAGCGTGGCGACGATGAAGGCCTCGAAGGCGCGGAAGTTGCGGCTCTGGATGAGGTTGGCGGCATAGCTCAGTTCCTCGACCGAGATCTGGCCGCACACCGCGGAGCCCAGCATCACGATGATGATCTGGCTCACCATCGCGGGCCAGACCTTCTTCATGGCTGGCGGCAGCACCACGCGCAGGAAGACCTGCGCCCGGGTGAGCGCGAGGCTCACGGCGGCCTCGATCTGCCCCTTGGGCGTGGCCTCGATGCCGGCGCGGATGATCTCGGTGGCGTAGGCTCCGAGGTTCAGCACCATCGCGATGATCGAGGCCACCTCGGGCGTGAGCTTGATGCCCGAGGCCGGCAGCCCGAAGAAGATGAAGAACAGCTGCACGATGAAGGGCGTGTTGCGGATCAGCTCCACGTACGTGCCCACCATCCAGCGCAGCCACGGCGCGCCGTAGGCCCGGGCCCAGGCGCAGGCCACGCCGACGACCATGCCGATCACGGTGGCGATGGCCGTGAGGCCGAGCGTCCATGCCACGCCCTTGGCGAGCAGCCGCCAGTCGACGAGGATGGCCCAGAAATCGAAGGTCATGGAAGTGGCGTGTGAGAGGCAGAGTGCAGGTGCCGTTCAAGGGCAAGCGAAGCGAGGCCTGTTCGGGAGCACCCGCGGAACCGGCTTTGCCGGGCCGCTGGGTGCGCCCCCTTGAGGGGGTATGGGACGGCCACACGCAGTGAGGCCGTCCAAACGGGGGTGAGCCTTACACCGGAAGGTCGCCGATGCCCTTGCCCAGCCACTGCTTGGACATCTTGTCCAGCGTGCCGTCCTTCTTGGCAGCCGCGATGATCTCGTTGACCTTGGCCTTGAGCGCGTCCTCGCCCTTGGCGATGCCCACGAAGCAGGGGCTGTCCTTGAGCAGCAGCTTGTATTCGGCGTTGATCTTCGGGTTCTTGCGGATCATCTCGGCCGCGACCGCGCCGCTCATGGCAATGGTCTGCGTCTGGCCGGCGACGAAGGCGGCCACGGTGGCGTTGTTGTCCTCGAAGCGGCGGTAGTCGACGTTGGGCGGCGCCACCTTGTTCAGTTCCTGGTCTTCCATCGCGCCGCGGGTCACGGCCACGGTCTTGCCGGCCATGTCCTTGAAGTCGGTGAGCTTGAGCGACTTGGCCGCGAACACGCCCTGGAAGAAGGGCGCGTAGGCGGACGAGAAGTCGATCACCTTCTCGCGCTCGGCGTTCTTGCCCAGGGTGGAGATGACCAGGTCGGCCTTCTTGGTCTGCAGATAGGGAATGCGGTTGGCGCTGGTCACGGGCACCAGCTCGAGCTTGACGCCCATCTTTGCGGCGATCAGCTTGGCCATGTCGATGTCCAGGCCTTGCGGCGCCATGTCGGTGCCGACGAAGCCGTAGGGCGGGTAGTCGGTGGGCACGGCGACCTTCAGCGTCTTCGACTTCATGATGTTGTCGAGCGCGCTCTGCGCCTGGGCGGCGCCGGCGGCGGCCAGGGCGGCGGCGGCGAGCAGGCCGGTGGTGAAGAGGCGTTTGGAAATCAGCGTCATAGCAGGGCTCCGAGGTAGGTCGATGAATCGTCGTCGGGCGACGGTGGTGCACCGGCAGCCTTGCGGCCGCGCGTGGCGGGTGAACGGGCGGAACGCAAATCCCGTGCCTTGGCGACGGACGCGCCGGCCGGCTTGTCCAGCGGCGCCAGCGCGTCGCGCAGGTGGGCCAGCGGGTCGGGGTCGGCCGTGACGCGCAGGGCCGACTGCACGGTGCCGATGTGTTCGGCCATCAGCGTCTCGGCGGTCGCGGT
This sequence comes from Xenophilus aerolatus, assembly GCA_030418545.1. Taxonomy (GTDB): domain Bacteria; phylum Pseudomonadota; class Gammaproteobacteria; order Burkholderiales; family Burkholderiaceae_C; genus Xenophilus. Next base: position 293,071 of record QAIB01000001.1, read on the forward strand.
GTCGCCGCGCTCGAGCGCCTGCACGATGCGCACGTGGTCCTCGCAGGACTGCACGGCGTCATGCGAGGACTGGTAGAGCATGGCGATGAGCGTGGTGCGCGCCGTGAAGTCGCGCAGCGTGTCGGCCAGCAGCGAATTGCCCAGGCATTCGGCCAGGCACACGTGGAAGTCGCCCAAGAGGTAGCTGCGCGTGCCCACGTCGTCCTGCTTGAGGGCGGCCTTCTCCTGCTGCAGGTGCGTCTTGAGCTTGCGCAGCGCGGCCTTGTCGACGCGTCCCGCGCTGCGGATGAGGCCGACCTCGATCACGCGGCGCGCCTCGAAGGCCTCGCGCGCCTCGTCCTGGGAGGGCTCGATCAGGTACCAGCCGCGGCGCGCGCTCACCGTCACGATGCCGCGCGCGGCCAGCCGCGTGAGCGCCTCCCGCACGATGGTGCGGCTGCAGTCGAAGAGCAGCGCGAGCTGCTGCTCGCCCAGGCGCGAGCCGGGTGCCAGTTTCTGGGCCATCACGGCCGCGACGATGCGGGCGCTGATGTCCGATGCGGAGATCGCCATGGCTGCATACCAGCAGCATCCGTGCCAACTGGTATGCAAGATTTGCGCACCACGGCGGCGTGCGCGGCACCACGGGCGGGCGCGGCGCGCCTCGCGGGCGCCAGAACGGGGAGCGGCGGGCCGCCACGCGCGAGGTCCCGCGATGTCGCGCGCGTGGCAGGCGGGGCCCGCCGGCTTGGCGATGATCCCGGGTGGTTCCCGATCCACGCGCGGCCGCCAGGGCCGCCACACCATCACTTCCGGAGGCATCCCTTGAAGACCCGCATCACCGAACTCTTCGGCATCCAGCACCCGATCATCCAGGGCGGCATGCACTACGTCGGCCTGGCCGAGCTGGCGGCGGCCGTGTCCAATGCGGGCGGCCTGGGCATCATCACCGGCCTGACGCAAAAGACGCCCGAGCTGCTGGCCCGCGAGATCGCGCGCTGCCGCGAGATGACCGACAAGCCCTTCGGCGTCAACCTCACCTTCCTGCCGACGGTGAGCTCGCCCGACTACCCGGGCTACATCAAGGCCATCATCGAAGGCGGCGTGAAGGCGGTGGAGACGGCCGGCAACAACCCGCAGAAGTGGATGCCGCTGCTCAAGGAGCACGGCATCAAGGTCATCCACAAGTGCACCTCGGTGCGCCATGCGCTCAAGGCCGAAGCGATCGGCTGCGACGCCGTGAGCGTCGACGGCTTCGAGTGCGGCGGCCACCCGGGCGAGGACGACGTGCCCAACTTCATCCTGCTGCCGCGCGCGGCCGAGGAGTTGAAGATCCCCTTCGTCGCCTCGGGCGGCATGGCCGACGGGCGCAGCCTGGTGGCCGCGCTGGCACTGGGCGCCGAGGGCATGAACATGGGCACGCGCTTCATCGCGACGAAGGAGGCGCCGGTGCACGAGAAGGTCAAGCAGGCCATCGTGGCCGCCAGCGAGCTCGACACCCGCCTGGTGATGCGCTCGCTGCGCAACACCGAGCGCGTGCTGAACAACGCCGCCGTCGAGCGCCTGCTCGAAAAGGAGAAGTCGCTCGGCGCGAACCTCAGGTTCGAGGACATCATCGACGAGGTGGCGGGCGTCTACCCGCGCATCATGCAGAACGGCGACATGGACGCGGGTGCCTGGAGCTGCGGCATGGTGGCGGGCCTAATCCACGACGTGCCGAGCTGCCAGGAACTGATCGACCGCATCATGGGCGAGGCCGACCAGCTGATTCGCCAGCGCCTGGCCGGCATGGCGGGCTGAACGCCGCGCGGGCGGGGTGGCCGCGCCGTCGCGCACGTGACGCCTGCGGGGCTTCCCCCATTCGGCGCTGCGGCCTCGCGTCGTACCCTTGCTGTCTTTCCGGAGACAGCCTGCATGCCCACACCCGCCGATCGCCCGCATTTCAAGTTCTGGCCCAAGCGCATCCCGCACGACATCCTGCTGCCCGCCACCTCGCTGTGGCACAACCTCAAGACCTCGGCCGAGCGCTACCCCGACAAGCCGGCGCTGGTGTTCTTCGACCGCGTGACGACGTACCGCGAGCTGGCGGCGCAGGTCGATGCGCTGGCCGGCGCCCTGCATGCGATGGGCGTGCAGCGTGGCGACCGCGTGGTGCTCGACATGCAGAACACGCCGCAGCTGGTGATCGCGCATTTCGCCATCCTGCGCGCCAACGCCGTCGTGGTGCCCGTCAACCCGATGAACAAGGCCGAGGAGCTCAAGCACTACATCACCGACCCCGACGCCAAGGTCGCCATCACCACCGGCGACCTGGCACCGGAACTGGCCAAGGCCAGCAACGCGCTGCCCGCGGGTGAGGGCCTGAAGCACCTGGTCGTCACGCAGTTCACCGATGCCTTCGACACGGCCGCCGCCGACTCGCCCGCGATGGCGAACGCCTGGCGCGACTGGCTGCTCACGCGACACCCGCTGCCGTCGCTCGACGGCGGCGAGGTCCACGCCTGGACCGAGGTGCTGGCCGCCGGCGAGCCGCCGCCCGAGCACGTGGTGGGCCGCGACGACATGGCACTGCTGCCCTACACCAGCGGTACCACCGGCCTGCCCAAGGGCTGCATCCACCACCACTCGAGCCCCATGCACAACGCCATCTCCGGCAAGATGTGGGGCTGCGCCTCGGCCGAGACTGTGGTGCTGGCCGTGGTGCCGATGTTCCACATCACCGGCATCGTGAGCATGATGCACACGGCCATCCTGAGTTCGGCCAGCCTGGTCATCATGCCGCGCTGGGACCGTGACGTGGCCGGGCACCTGATCTCGAAGTGGAAGGTCACGAGCTGGACCAACATCCCCACGATGGTCATCGACCTCATGGCCAGCCCGAACTTCAAGAACTACGACCTGTCCAGCCTCATCTACATCGGCGGTGGCGGGGCGGCCATGCCGCAGGCCGTCGCCCAGCGCCTGCTCGAAGAGTTCGGTTTGAGCTACCAGGAAGGCTATGGCCTGACCGAGACCGCCGCGCCCTCGCACGCCAACCCGCCCGACCATGCCAAGCAGCAGTGCCTGGGCATGCCCTTCGAGGGCGTCGACGCGCGCGTGGTCGACCCCGAGACCCTGCAGGAACTGCCCGTGGGCGAATCGGGCGAGATCATCATCCACGGCCCGCAGGTCTTCCAGGGCTACTGGAAGCGGCCCGACGCCACCGCGGCCGCCTTCGTCGAGTTCGAGGGCAAGCGCTTCTTCCGCTCGGGCGACATGGGCCGCATGGACGAGGAGGGCTACTTCTTCATCACCGACCGCCTCAAGCGCATGATCAACGCCAGCGGCTTCAAGGTCTGGCCGGCGGAGGTCGAGCTGCTGATGTTCAAGCACCCGGCCATCCAGGAGGCGTGCGTCATCTCGACCAGGGACGCCTACCGCGGCGAATCGGTCAAGGCCATGGTCGTTCTGCGCCCCACGCACAAGGACACGAAGGCCGAGGACATCATCGCCTGGTGCCGCGAGAACATGGCGGCCTACAAGGTGCCGCGGCAGGTGCAATTCCTCGATGCGCTGCCCAAGAGCGGGAGCGGCAAGGTGATGTGGCGGCTGCTGCAGGAGGCGGAGGACGCGCCCAAGGCCGGTTGATCCGTCCTCGAGCTGGGGCGGCAGGTAGCTGGGTCAGTCGGGCCGGATACCCGTGGCCTTGGCCAGCGCGGCGAAGCGCGCCGATTCGGATTGCACCCGCGCATGGAGCGCCGCGCCGGGCTCGCCGGTGATGTCGACGCCCTGCGCGCCGAACTCCGCGCGCAGGGCCGGGTCGGCCAGGGCCCGGGTGCTGGCTGCCTCGATGAGGCGCAGCGTGGCGGGTGGCGTGGCGGCGGGCGCGAACAGCCCGAACCAGGTGCCGGCTCGCAGGTCCGGGTAGCTTTCCGCCAGCGCCGGCGTGTTCGGCAGCAGCGGGTGGCGGCGCGCGCCGCCGCTGGCCAGCGCCACCAGGCGACCGGCCTGGATCTGCGGCAGTGCGGCACCGACGGCGATGAACATGGCGTCGATGCGGCCGGCCAGCACGTCCTGCAGGCCGGCGGGCGCGGCGCGGTAGGGGATGTGCGTCACGTAGATGCCCGCGCGCTGCTTGAGCAGTTCGGCCGCCAGCTGCTGCGGGCTGCCGTTGCCGCCGGACGCGTAATTCAACTGCCCCGGGCGCGCCTTGGCCGTGCGCACGAAGTCGCCCAGCGTGCGCCAGCCGGTGCCGGGATGCGTCACCAGCACGAACTCCGTCTCGCCGAGCGCGGCGACCGGTGCCAGGTCGCGTTGCGCGTCGTAGGGCAGCGTGGCGCCCAGGGCGGGCAGGATGGTGATCGGCCCGTCGGCGCCGATCAGCAGGGTCCGGCCGTCCGGTGCGGCCTTGGCCACGGTGTCCGCCGCGATGGCGCCGCCCGCGCCGGGCTTGTTCTCGACCACCACGGGTGACTTCCATTCCGCCGCCAGCTTCGCACCCAGGCGCCGGGCCAGCAGGTCGGGCGGACTGCCCGCCACGTTGAGCACGACCAGCCGCACGGGGCCGTTGGGAAAGGGATGGGGCTGCGCCTGCGTCGCCGTGGCGGCCAGCAGGCCGGTGAACGAGAGCAGGGCGGAAAGAAAGAGGCGGCGTTGGCGCATGGGCGCGCATTGTCAAAGCGCCACCGCGTGCGGCCAACGAAGATCGGGGCATATCCATATGCCTGCAGCGAAGGTTGCCGCCGCGGTGCTGCAGTCGTGGCGGAGCGGCTTGCTAGACTGCCGCGCCCGCGCCCGCGCAGCCCGGCGTGATCGGCCCGGCAACGCCGTGCCTTTTGCCTTCCGGGCGCCAGCGCTTTTCCGGCTTCTCGCTCGCATGACCCCTCAAGCCCTCTCGTCCTTCATCTGGTCCGTCGCCGATCTGCTGCGCGGCGACTACAAGCAGTCCGAATACGGTCGCGTCATCCTGCCCTTTACCGTGCTGCGCCGGCTCGACTGCGTGCTGGAAGCCACCAAGCCCAAGGTGCTGGCAGAAAAGGCCTCGCGCGAGAAGAAGGGCATCAACCCCGAGCCCTTCCTGTACCGCGCCGCAGGCAACCTGGGCTTCTACAACGATTCGCCGCTGGACCTGCCCACGCTGCTGGGTGACCAGGACCACATCCGCCAGAACCTCTACGCCTACGTCAAGGCCTTCTAACCCGAGGCGCGCGACATCTTCGAGCGCTTCGACTTCCATGCCCAGGTCGAGCGCTTGGCCAAGGCCAATCTGCTGTACCTGGTCACCGAGAAATTTGCGGGCATCGACCTGCACCCGGGCTCGGTCGACAACGCCAGCATGGGCGGGGTGTTTGAAGAGCTGATCCGCAAGTTCGCCGAAATCAGCAACGAGACGGCTGGGGAGCACTTCACCCCACGCGAAGTCATCCGCCTGATGGTAAACCTGCTCTTCATCGAAGACGACGACGTGCTCACACCGGGCAACGCCGTGGTGCGTACCGTGTACGACCCCACTGCGGGCACGGGGGCATGCTGTCGGTGGCAGGCGAGCACCTGCTGGCCCACAACCCGCAGGCCCGGCTCACGCTTTACGGCCAGGAACTCAACGACGAGAGCTATGCGATCTGCAAGGCCGACATGCTCATCCGTGGGCAGGACGTGGGCAACATCGTGGCCGGCAACACGCTGAGCGACGACGGCTACGCGGGCCGCAAGTTCGACTACATGCTCTCCAACCCGCCCTTCGGCGTGGAGTGGAAGAAGGTCGAAAAGGCCGTGCGGCAGGAGCATGAGCAGAAAGGCTTTGCCGGGCGCTTCGGCCCCGGACTGCCGCGGGTGAGCGACGGCTCCATGCTTTTCCTAATGCACCTGGTGGCCAAGATGCGGCCCGCGCAGGACGGCGGCAGCCGCTTCGGCATCGTGCTCAACGGCTCGCCCCTGTTCACGGGCGGCGCCGGCAGCGGCGAGAGCGAGATCCGCCGCTACGTGCTGGAGAACGACCTGGTGGAGGCCATCGTGGGCCTGCCCACCGACATGTTCTACAACACCGGCATCGCCACCTATGTGTGGGTGTTGTCGAACAAGAAGCCGGCCGCGCGCAAAGGCCAGGTGCAGCTCATCGACGCCAGCGGCTTCTGGCAGAAGATGCGCAAGAGCCTGGGCAGCAAGCGACGGGAAATGAGCGAGGCCCACATCGCCACCGTCACGCGGCTGTTCGGTGACTTCACCGAGGCCGAGCTCGTCACCGTGTTCGACGCCGCCGGCCAGGCGCTGGGTGAGCCGCAGTTGGTGACGCACACCGACAACTCGCCCGTGGCGCCGGAGGGCGGCCGCCTCAGGCGCGCGCCCATCGCGCGCATCTTCCGCAACGAGGACTTCGGCTACACCACCATCACCGTCGAGCGCCCGCTGAAGGACGCCGCGGGCCAGCCGGTGCTGGGCGCCAAGGGCAAGCAAAAAGGCAGGCCCCAGCCCGACAGCGCGCTGCGCGACACCGAGAACGTGCCGCTGGGCGAAGACATCCGCGCCTACTTCGCACGCGAGGTGCTGCCGCATGCACCCGATGCGTGGATTGACGAGGAGAAGAGCAAGGTGGGGTACGAGATCCCGTTCAACCGGCACTTCTACGTGTTCGAGCAGCCGCGCAGCTTGCAGGTGATCGATGAGGAGTTGAAGACGGTGACGGCCAGCATCATGCGGATGCTGGGAGGGTTGGCGGAATGACGCTGCCGAGGTATGGGGAGTACAAGGACAGTGGCGTAGCGTGGCTGGGGCGAGTGCCTGTCCACTGGAACGTTGGCCGCCTCAAGTCAAAGGTATCGCTGGTTACTGAGAAGGCTTTTCGACGTACTCGCGCTGTGGCGTTGGAGCACATTGAAAGCTGGTCCGGGAGATTTGTACCGACTGAAGGCGAGTTCGAAGGCGAAGGCGTAGCGTTCTTGGCGGGCGACGTCCTGTTTGGGAAGCTGCGTCCTTACCTGGCCAAGGTCTACGTTGCAGAAGACTCTGGTGAAGCCGTTGGTGATTTCCACATCCTCCGGCCCAGCGCAGCGGTGAGTCCGCAATTCCTGCAGTATCAGATCCTGAACAGAGCATTCATCGATGTCGTTGATGGATCGACTTTCGGGTCGAAGATGCCAAGAGCCAGTTGGGAGTCGCTAGGGAACATGCCATTGGTGCTCCCGTCATTCGGTGAGCAAACTCTCATCGCCGCCTTCCTCGATCACGAAACCGCCAAGATCGACGCGCTGATTGCCGAGCAGGAAAAGCTCATCGCCCTGCTGGCCGAAAAGCGCCAGGCCACCATCTCCCACGCCGTCACCCGCGGCCTCGATCCCGATGCGCCGACGAAGGATTCCGGCGTGGCGTGGCTGGGGGGAGGTGCCGGCGCACTGGGAGGTCGTTCGTTTGGGCGCTGTACTTCGCGAAGTAGATGAACCTGGAAGTGCCGAACTCCCCGTGCTGAGTGTCTCCATTCACGATGGGGTGTCAGACAAAGAATTGGACGAAAAGGAGATGGATCGGAAAGTTTCCCGAAGTGAGGACCGATCCAAGTACAAGGCGGTTCTGCCGGGAGATCTGACGTACAACATGATGCGTGCTTGGCAAGGTGGTTTTGGTGCGGTCACAGTTGCAGGAATGGTGAGTCCCGCATATGTTGTCGCGCGACCGGTTAGAGACCTTCTAACCATGCATCTCGAACTGCTCCTGCGAACTGCCGGGGCAGTGACGGAGATGAAGCGACATTCGCGCGGTGTCACTGATTTTCGTCTCCGCTTGTATTGGGACGAGTTCAAGACGATCGCGGTCGCACTCCCCTCCAAAGATGAGCAATCGCGCATTGCTGCGTTTCTCAGCGATGAGCTGAAGAAGTTCGACGCCTTGGGTAACGAAGGGGAACGCGCCATTGCATTGCTCAAAGAGCGCCGCTCCGCCCTCATAGCCGCGGCCGTCACCGGCAAGATTGACGTGCGCGGCGCATGAAGAAACAAGATCAGACAGAAAAATGACACCTACGCTCACCGCCAAGGAGCAGTCGCTCGCCAAAATTTTCAGCGACGACTATGTCTTCACGATTCCCGGCTACCAGCGCCCTTATGCCTGGGGCCGCGACCAGGCGCAGGAACTATTGGACGACCTGCTGGGCGCACTGGCCTCGGCGCCTGCACAGCTCAGCGAGGCGGCGCCTTACTTCCTCGGCAGCATCGTCCTTATTAAGGCCGAGGGAGGGCCAGAAGCCACGGTGGTGGATGGCCAGCAGCGACTGACGACGCTGACGCTTCTGCTGTCGGCAATCCGGGCTACGGTGCAGGATTCAGCCGTCCAAGTGGGCATCACCAGGCGCATCTATGAGCACGGAGATGTAGTCTCGGCGACGCAGGCGCGCTACCGGCTGCTGCTGCGCGAGCGTGACCGCGACTTCTTCCGCCAGTACGTGCAGCACGAGAACGGCCTGCAGGCGATGGCGCAGCTCAACACCGTACTGCCCGACGCGCAAGCTCGCCTGCGAGTCAACGCCCAGGTATTCATGGACGGACTTGCCAAGCTGGGGCAGGCTGACCTCGTGCGGCTGGTGCAGTTCGTCATCACCCGCTGCTACTTGGTCACGGTGGCCACACCGGATCTGGATTCGGCGTACCGCATCTTCGGCGTCCTCAACAGCCGCGGCCTTGACCTGAGCGCCACCGACATCCTCAAGGCCGAAGTCATCGGCGGCATCGAGCCCGCGCTGCGTGACGCTTATACAAAGAAGTGGGAGGACGAGGAGGAGGACCTGGGCCGCGACGAGTTCGGGGATCTCTTCAGCCACATCCGCATGGTCTATCGAAAGGCCAAGCCCCAGGGCACGCTGCTGAAGGAGTTCAAGGAGCACGTGGCGCCCGCCAGCCGCAAGGAGGCGGTGCGCTGGCAGAAGGCCATTCGCGGCTACATCACGCGGCAGGGCTATGCGCTCGGGGTGCTGGTGGCGTTCTCCGGTGAGGTGCTGGACGAGGAGACTTATCCCGAGGCGGTGACGGAGACGAGTCAGGCGCTCAATCCCGGACTGAAAGGTCGTGACATCCGCGAAGTGTTCAAGGAGCCGGAGCACCACCTGCTGTTGGTCGCCAACAAGTTCCAGACCGGCTTCGACCAGCCGCTGCTGTGCGGCATGTACGTGGACAAGCAGCTCGGCGGCATTCAGGCGGTGCAGACGTTGTCGCGCCTGAACCGCGCGTATCCGGGCAAGGACACCACCTACATCCTCGATTTCGTGAACGAGCCGGCCGAGATTCTCAAGGCCTTCAAGGCCTACCATGAGACGGCGGAGCTGGAGAGCGCGACGGACCCGCATCTCGTCTACGACCTGCGCGCCAAGCTGGACGCGACCGGCCATTACGACGAGTTCGAGGTGGAGCGCGTGGTGCAGGTGGAGGTCGTCCCAAATGGCACACAAAAGGCGCTGGACGCCGCCATCACGCCGGTCGCAGACCGCTTGCTGAAGAAGTACAAGGCGGCGCAGGCGAACAAATTGGCGGCCGAGGAGGGCGGCGACGCGAAGGCGGCGCAGATGGCAAAGGACGAGATGGACGCACTGCTGCTCTTCAAGAGCGACATGGGCGCGTACCAGCGGCTTTATGCCTTCCTGGGCCAGATATTCGACTACGGGAACACGGCCATCGAGAAGCGCTTCATGTTCTTCCGCCGCCTGCTGCCTTTGCTGGACTTCGGCCGGGAGCGCGACACGGTGGATCTGAGCAAGGTCGTGCTCACGCACCACACGCTCAAGAGCCGTGGCAAGCAGCCGATGGGGCTGAACGCCGACGGCACTTACAAGCTGCCGCCCATGGATGCGGTGGGCAGCGGCAGCGTGCAGGAGAAAGAGCGAGCCTACCTCGTGGAAATCATCGAAAAGGTAAACGGCCTGTTTGAGGGCGATCTCAGCGACGGCGACCAACTGGTCTATGTGAACGGTGTTCTCAAGGGCAAGCTCCTGGAGAACGAGACCCTGGTGCAGCAGGCCGCCAGCAATAGCAAGGAGCAGTTCGCCAACTCCCCCGATCTGAAGACGGCCCTGGTGGACGCCATCATGGACACGCTGGAGGCTTATGGGTCGATGGGCACCCAGGCGCTGAATTCCGAGCGGGTGCGCGATGGACTCAAGGACGCGTTGCTGGGCCCGGCTCACCTTTACGAGGCCCTGCGCTCGCGCTCGGCGGCCCAGGGGCCGGGTGCCTCGCTGTAGTGCGGGTTTCCCGCTACGACTCCCCCGCCCCCTTCACATCCGCCACCACCCGCGCGTTGCGCCGGAAGCTCAGGTAGGCGCTTGCCCAGTCCATGAGCACGATGAGCCGGTTGCGAAAGCCGATGAGGAAGTAGATGTGCACGAAGAGCCAGAACCACCACGCCAGGCGGCCCGAGAAGCGCAGCGGGCCGAAGGGGGTGGGCAGGTCGACCACGGCGGCGTTGCGGCCGATGGTGGCGAGGTTGCCGTAGTCCCGGTAGCGAAAGGGCAGGGTGGGCTGGCCGGCGATGCGGCGCAGCACGTTCTCGGCGGCGGTGCGGCCCATCTGCTTGGCGCCGGGTGACACGCCGGGCACGGGCCGCGGCGGCTGGCCCGGCACGTGGCTCATGGCGGCCGCGAGGTCGCCGACGACGCTGATCTCCGGGTGGCCGGGCAGGCTCAGGTCGGGCTCGACCTTGACGCGGCCGGGGCGGTCGGTCTCGGCACCGGTGGCGGCCGCCACCAGGCGACCCAGGGGCGAGGCGGCGACGCCAGCCGCCCAGACGATGCAGTTGCTATCGATTCGATAGCTGGTCGCGCCCGCCCCGTCTGGGCCGGAGGCCAATTTGACCTCCAGTCCCGAGGCATCAATGTGCGTGACCATGGCGTTCAGCCGCACCTGCACGCCGAGCTTTTCCAGCTGTTCCCTGGCGCGCTGGCTCAGCGATTCGGGCATGGCCTGCAGCACACGCGGCCCACCCTCGACCAGCAGCACCTCGGCGTCGGCCGGCACGATGTGGCGGAACTCGCCCGACAGCGTGTGGCGCGCGATCTCGGCCAGCGTGCCGGCCATCTCCACGCCGGTGGGGCCGGCGCCGATCACGACGAAGGTCATCAGGGCCTTGCGCCGCAGCGGGTCGGCTTCGAGCTCGGCCATCTCGAAGGCCATCAGCACGCGGCGGCGGATGTCGAAGGCGTCGGCCAGGGTCTTCAGGCCCGGCGCGAGGGGCGCCCACTGGTCGTTGCCGAAGTAGCTGTGCGTGGCCCCCGCCGCGACGATCAGGTGGTCGTAGGGCAGCGCCGTGCCGTCCGCCAGGTGCACCTGGCGCGCCGTGGCGTCGATGCCCGTGACCTCGCCCAGCAGCGTGGTGACGTCCTCGTCGCCGTGGAAGAGCAGCCGCGCCGGCGCCGCGATCGACGGCGCCGCCAGGCCGGCGGTGGCCACCTGGTAGAGCAGGGGCTGGAACAGGTGGTGGTTGGTCTTCTCGACGACCGTCACGTCGACCTCGTGGCCGACGAACTTGCGCGCGGCTTCCAGGCCGCCGAAACCGCAGCCGACGATCACCACCCGGGGGCGCGGGGCCGGCTCGCCCGGCGGCGTGGAGGACGAAGCGTTCATGCGGCATTATGGGCAGCCCCGAAAGAGGGAAACCCGCACCGCCGCCGGGGTCGGCAGGCCGGAGCCCGCGACGCGTCACGCGCTGCGGGCAGAGTGCGGCTTCTCGTCCTACGCCGTCCGCCCCTCGCCAACGCGTACAAGAACCGGGCTAAAGGAGATCTATGACAACACCCACTCCGGTCGCATGTGCCGTCGCATGCGACGCCAGCAGTCTGCACGCGCGTTTTCGCTCCGTGCGTGCGCACAGCCTGGCCCTGGCCGCGCCACTCTCGGCGGAGGACCAGTGCATCCAGTCGATGCCCGACGCCAGCCCGACCAAGTGGCACCTCGCGCACACCACCTGGTTCTTCGAGACGGTGCTGCTGGAGCGCCACGCCACCGGGTATCGCGCCTTCGACCGGCGCCTGCATTACCTCTTCAACTCCTACTACGAGGCGCTCGGCCCGCGCCACCCGCGGCCGCAGCGCGGCCTGCTCACGCGGCCCTCGCTCGACGAGGTGATGGCTTATCGCCAGCATGTCGACGCGGCGGTGGAATCGCTGCTCGCCTCGGCCGATGCGGCCGGCCTCGCGGCCATCGAGCCCATCGTCACCCTGGGCCTGAACCATGAGCAACAGCACCAGGAACTGCTGCTGACCGACATCCTGCATGCCTTCTCGTGCAACCCGCTGCTGCCGGCGTATCGCAGTGCCGCCCAGCCCGCGCTGCGCCTGGCGACGCAGGCGCCGGCGGCGCAATGGCTGGCGCACCCGGGCGGCCCGGTCGAGGTCGGGCACGGCGGCGAAGGTTTTGCCTTCGACAACGAAGGGCCGCGCCACACGGCGCTGGTGCCGGCTTTCTCGATCCAGGACCGGCTGGTCAACTGCGGCGAATTCGCGCAGTTCATTGCCGACGGCGGCTATCGCCGGCCGGAACTCTGGCTGTCCGACGGCTGGGCGGCCGTGCAGGCGCAGGGCTGGCAGCACCCGGCGTACTGGCTGGCCCCGGACGATCCGCGCCTGGCGCATCTGCAGGGCGGCCACGGCGGCGGCTGGCAGGTCTTCGGGCTGCACGGCGTGCGGCCGCTCGAGCCCGAGGCGCCGGTGTCGCAGCTGAGCTTCTACGAGGCCGCTGCATACGCCGAATGGGCGGGTGCTCGCCTGCCGACCGAGTTCGAGTGGGAGGCGGCCAGTTCGCTGCCGGGCATGACGCAGCTCACGGGCCATGTGTGGCAGTGGACGCGCTCCTCCTACGACCCGTACCCGGGCTTTCGCCCGCTGCCGGGCGTGGCGGCCGAGTACAACGGCAAGTTCATGGTGGGGCAACTGGTGCTGCGCGGCGGCAGCGTGGCCACGCCCGAGGGCCACACGCGGCCCACCTACCGCAACTTCTTCCCGCCCGCTGCGCGCTGGCAGTTCACCGGGCTGCGCCTCGCGCGCTGAGTGCCCTCCCACCCACCCCGTTCACGAGACAGACCGACGATGGCACCCCCTTCCCACTCTTCCAGCGCCGCAGAGCGCGAATGCAGCGCCGACACCGACTGCGCCTTCGGCCACGACCTCGCGCGCGCGCTGGCCGAGCGGCCGCGCCGCATCTCGCCCAAGTACTTCTACGACGTGCGCGGCTCGCAGCTCTTCGACCGCATCTGCGAGCTGCCCGAGTACTACCCCACGCGCACCGAGCTGGGCATCCTCACGCAGCGTGCCGGCGAGATCGCCGCGCAGATCGGCCCGCGGGCCGAGATCGTGGAGTTCGGCGCGGGCTCGCTGGTCAAGGTGCGGCTGCTGCTCGATGCGCTGCAGTCGCCGCAGCGCTATTTGCCCATCGACATCTCGGGCGAGCACCTCGAGGCCGCCGCCGATACCCTGCGTGCCGATTACCCGGGCCTCGCGGTGCAGCCCATCGTGGCCGACTACACCCGGCCCTTCGCGCTGCCGCCCAAGCTCGAAGGCGCCGGGCGCCGCGTGGGCTTCTTCCCCGGCTCGACGCTGGGCAACTTCGACCCCGACGAGGCGTTGGCCTTCCTGCAGCAGGCGGCGCGGCTGCTGCGCGGCGGCGGGCTGCTGCTGGGTGTCGACCTTGTCAAGAAGCCCGCATTGCTGCATGCGGCCTACAACGACGCGCAGGGCGTGACGGCGGCCTTCAACCTCAACCTGCTGGCGCGTGCGAACGCGGAACTGGGCACGGACTTCGACCTCGACGGCTTCGACCACGCGGCCTTCTACAACGCGCCCCTGCGCCGCATCGAGATGCATTTGGTCAGCCGCCGCGCGCAGGCCGTCACGCTGAACGGGCAGCGCCACACGATCGACGAAGGCGAGGCCATCCACACCGAGAACTCGCACAAGTTCACCATCGAAGGGCTGCGTGCACTGGCGGTGCGCGCGGGCTTCGGCATCGGGCCGGTGTGGACCGATCCCGATCGCCTCTTCAGCGTGCATTGGCTACCAACGGCACAATAAGTGCCCCGCCCGCCGCATGCGGGCGTGAAAGGCAAGCCGAAATGAAAGCAACCTGGAACGGCGTCACCATCGCCGAGAGCGACGACACCGTGCTCGTCGAAGGCAACCACTACTTCCCCGCCAGTTCGCTCAACCGCGACTACGTCACCTTCAGCAACAACCACACCGTGTGCCCATGGAAGGGCACGGCCAGCTACTACTCGCTGCTGGTCAACGGCGAGCTGAACCCCGAAGCCGTCTGGTACTACCCCGATCCCAAGCCCGAGGCCGAGATGGTCAAGGACCGCGTCGCCTTCTGGAAGGGCGTGAAGGTCGAGGCGTGACGACGGGTTGCGTGCGATGAGCGGCACCGACTACAGCCCGCCCTTCACCCCGCCCGAGGAAGTGGCCACCGCCCTGCGGCAGGAGGGCTATGCCGTCCTGAGCCCCAAGGGCACGGGCGACTGGCTGGGCATGCCGCTGGCCGAGCTCGAGGCCATGCGCCCCGACTGGGACCATCTGCCGCCCGACGAATACCTGAAGGACGGCGGGCGCTACCGCACGCGCCGCCATGCCTGCTTCGTGGCCGAGGGCGAAGCGCTCACGCAGGCGCCGCACCGCGCGCACTGGCAGCCGGTGGAATACAACGCGCTGCACGGCGGCATGCAGCGCTGGTTCGCGCCGATGGAGGATGCGACGGTGTCGCGCCCGGTGTGGCACCGGCTGTTGCAGCGCCTGGCCGAGGCGGCGAGCGCGCTGCGCGGCCCGCAACCCTGGTACATCGAAGCGCACCAGTTCCGCATCGACACCGCCGAGGGCATCGGCCGTCCGACGCCCGAGGGCGCGCACCGCGACGGCGTCGACCTCGTGGCGGTGGCGCTGGTGGGGCGCGAAGGCATCAAGGGCGGCGAGACCCGCGTCTTCGAGGGCCGCCGCGGCGAGCGCTTCACCATGACCGAGCCGTGGACGCTGCTGCTGCTCGACGACGCGCGCGTGATCCACGAATCCACGCCCATCCAGCCGCGCGACGAGGGCCACGCGGGCTGGCGCGACACCCTGGTGATCACCTGCCGCGCGCAGGGTTTCCAGGGCGCTTGAGCGCGCGCAAACCCGGGGCCCGGCGTCCTACAGGGGGCGCCGGCCCGCCGAGGTACAGTCGCACGGCAATCCATCGCCTGCCGACTGCGGGCGCATGGTTCCTTCGGCGACCTGCCCCGGCGGGTCGCGTGGCACAAGATTCGAGGGCAGCGCCATGTTCAATCACATCCTGGTTCCGATCGACGGCTCCGAGACCTCCATGCTCGCGGTGAGCAAGGCCAGCGGCCTCGCACTGGCCTTCGGCAGCCGCATCACGCTGATCCATGTGATCGACAACTACCCCTTCATCGGCGTCGGCGCCGACTATGCGCTGGGGCAGAACGAGTACCTGGCCGCGGCCACCTCCAGCGCCAACGCGGCGCTGGCCCGCGGCGTGGCCGCCCTGGCCGCAGAGGGCCTGCACAGCGACCAGCGCGTGATCGACGGCCATGTGGTGCACGAAGGCATCGTGGACACGGCCGTGGCGCTGCGCGCCGACCTCATCGTGATGGGCTCGCACGGCCGCAGCGGCATCGAGAAGCTGCTGCTGGGCAGCGTGACGCAGCGCGTGCTGCAGGAAGCACCGATGCCGGTGCTCGTGGTCAAGAGCGAAGCCTGATCCGATCGGGCGCCAGCGCGCTCACAAGAAAACGCCGGGCCGCTCCAAGTTTTCTTGCCCCCCGCGGGCGGGGGGCTGGGCGCAGCCCGGCCCTGGGGGCGCTCAGAAGGGCGCCGGACTCTCGAAACGCACCGCGGCGCCCGTCGCCGGGTGCCTGAACTGCAGCACCGTCGCGTGCAGCAGCAGGCGCGGGGCCGCAGCCTGCACGCGCGCGTCGCCGTACAGCGCGTCGCCCAGGATCGGATGCCCGATGTGCGCCAGGTGCAGGCGCAACTGGTGCGAGCGCCCGGTCTGCGGTTCGAGCAGCAGGCGCGTGCTGCCGCGTTCCCCGCGCTCGGGCCAGGCCTCGAGCGTCCGCCAGCGCGTGACGCTCGGCTTGCCGGCGGCGTCGATCTTCTGCAGCGGGCGGCGCGGCCAGTCGGCCATCATCGGCGCGTCGATCACGGACCAGCTCTTGCTCTGTGCCAACCCGTCCACCACCGCCTCGTAGCGCTTCCACACCTGCCGCTGCGCGAAGGCATCGCCCAGCGCGCGCTGCACCTCGGCACTGCGTGCCATCAGCACGAGTCCGCTGGTCGCCATGTCGAGGCGGTGGACGACCAGCGACCCGGGCCAGCGCGCCTGCACGCGCGCGCTCAGGCAGTCCTGCTTGTCCTCGCCGCGGCCGGGCACGCACAGCAGGCCGGCGGGCTTGTCGAGCACGAGCAGGTCGGCGTCTTCATGGACGAGGCGGAAGTCGTCGGTCACGGCGCGCAGTGTAGGGAGCGCAGGCACGCGCCGCGCCGCTAAGTCGACGATAAGACCGGGCGGGGCGCCTCGGCTATCCTCGAACGGATGCCTGCCGCCGACCCCGCGCCCGACCCGGGCGCCGCGGGCGCACCCCTCGCAGGGGCGCTCGCCGACCCTCCCCGCTACAGCTTTTCCGACCTCACGCGCGAGCGCGCCTTCATGCGCCTGTGGGGTGCGCGCATGCTGGGCACCGCGGCGCAGCAGATGCTGATGGTGGCGGTGGGCTGGCACATGTACGACATCACCGGCAGCGCCTGGGACCTGGGGCTGGTGGGCCTGTTCCAGTTCGTGCCCGCGCTGCTGCTGGCGCTGTACGCCGGCCACGTGGTCGACCAGCACCACCGCGGCCGCATCCTGGCGATGTGCCTGGCGGCGCAGGGCGGCGTGGCGGCGGTGCTGCTTGGCGCGCACCTGGGCGGCCACGATTCGCGCGCGCTGCTGCTGGGCCTGTCGCTGGTGCTCGGGGCGGTGCGCGCCTTCCAGATGCCGGCGCAGCAGTCGCTCACGCCGCTGCTGGTGCCGCCGCTGATGCTGCCGCGGGCGATGGCCTTCAGCTCGGCGGGGCAGCAGGCCTCGATCATCGGCGGGCCGGCGCTGGGCGGGCTGCTGTTCGTCGCCGGCATGGGGGTGGTCTACGGGGCCAGCCTGCTGCTCTTCGCGGCCGCCTGCGTGCTGGTGGCGCGCCTGCGCTACGCGCACAACGCGCCACAGCGCGAGCCGGTGACGGCCGCCACGCTGCTGGCGGGCGTGCGCTTCATCTGGCAGCGCAAGCCGGTGCTCGGCGCGGTGTCGCTCGACCTGTTCGCCGTGCTGCTCGGCGGCGCGGTGGCGCTGCTGCCCATCTACGCCAAGGAGATCCTGCACACCGGCCCCTGGGGCCTGGGCCTGCTGCGCAGCGCGCCGGCGGTGGGGGCGCTGGCCATGTCGATCACGCTCACGCGCACGCCGGTCGAGCGGCACGTGGGCCGCACGCTGCTGCTGGCGGTGGGTGCCTTCGGGCTGTGCATGGTGGTGTTCGGGTTGTCGACCAGCTTCATCGTCTCGCTGGTGGCGCTGGCCGTGTCGGGCGCGGCCGACATGGTCAACGTCGTCATCCGCCAGACGCTGGTGCAGCTCGAAACGCCCGATGCCATGCGCGGCCGGGTGAGCGCCGTCAACTCGATCTTCATCGGCGCCAGCAACCAGCTCGGCGAGTTCGAGTCGGGCGCCACCGCGGCACTGCTCGGGCCGGTGGGCTCGGTGGTCGCGGGCGGCGTGGGCACGGTGCTGGTGGCGCTGGCCTGGTTCCGGCTCTTTCCGGGGCTGGCGCAGCGGGACCGCATCGAGACCTCGGTTGCTATCAAATAGATAGCTGATCGCGCCGGCCGGCGGGCGCCGCGGCCACTTTTCGTTGTCAGTCGAACAGCGAGCGCGCGTGCGGCACGTCCAGCACCACGTCGCTGCGTGCCTCGGCCACGCAGGGCAGCACGCAGCCCTCGGCCTTCTCGTCGGCCGACAGGCCCGGCCATTCGATGGTGTGCACGATGCGCCCGCTCACGACCCGGGCGAGGCAGGTGCGGCACGTGCCATTGCGGCAGGAACTGGGCAGCTCGACGCCGGCGTCCTGCGCGGCCAGCAGCAGGCTGCGCCCGGTGTCGGGCGCCTCGAAGGCGAGGCCTGCCGGCACGACGTCGATCCGATGGCTCATGGGGCGCGATTGTCGGGGCCGGCGCCGGCGCCCAGCGGCGACAATGGGCCGCTTTCCGATTCGTCCGCTTTCCTGCCCATGTCTCCCTACGAAGTCCTCCCTGCCGAGCTGCGCGATGCCAAGGCCATCGCCGACATCCACGCCGCGTCCGCCCGCGCCGCCTACCAGGGCATCGTGCCCGACGACCAGCTCGACGCACTCGCCCCCTCCACCCGCGAAGCCAAGTGGCGCCAGGCCATCGAATTCGCCGAGCCCCAGGTGCATGTGGCGGTGCAGGGCGACACGGTGGTCGGCTTCGTCGGCTTCGACCGCTCGCGCGACCCCAAGACCAAGCCGGTGGACGGCGAGGTGTGGTCGCTCTACGTGCACCCCGACCATTGGGGCAAGGGCGTGGCCCAGCAACTTTGGGAGGCCGCCGAAGAGGGCCTCGAGGACGAGGGCTGCACCACCGTGACCGCGTGGGTGCCGCTGAAGAACGAGCGCGCGCTGCGCTTCTTCGAACACACGGCCGGCTTCAAGCGCGACATGAAGACCGCCAAGACCACGGCGCTGGGCGCCATCCGCATCGAGGAAGTGCGCCTCAAGCGCGACCTGGGCTGACACCGGCGCGGGCCGGCATTCCCCTTGCAAGGCCTGCCGCGGCAGCGCATCGTCCTGCCGCTCCTCCCAACTCAAGAAAGAACCCCGCATGGCCTCCAGCCTGCTGCTGCTGCTCGACGACATCGCCACGGTGCTGGACGACGTGTCCGTCCTCACCAAGGTCGCCGCCAAGAAGACCGCCGGCGTGCTCGGCGACGACCTGGCGCTCAATGCGCAGCAAGTCACGGGCGTGAAGGCCGACCGCGAACTGCCGGTGGTCTGGGCCGTGGCCAAGGGTTCGCTGGTCAACAAGGCGATCCTGGTGCCGGCGGCGCTGGCCATCGGCACCTGGCTGCCCTGGCTCATCACACCCCTGCTGATGGTGGGCGGTGCTTTCCTGTGCTTCGAGGGCGTGGAGAAGCTGGTCCACAAGTTCCTGCACAAGCAAGACCATGCCGCCGAGGTGGAGCGCCACGCGCAGGCCATGGTCGATGGCGGGGCCGACCCGGCCACGATGGAGAAGGACAAGGTCAAGGGCGCGGTGCGCACCGATTTCATCCTCTCGGCCGAGATCATCGTCATCACGCTGGGCGCCGTTGGCGGCCAGCCCTTCACCACGCAGCTGACGGTGCTGGTGACGATCGCGCTGCTGATGACCCTGGGCGTCTACGGCCTGGTGGCGGGCATCGTCAAGCTCGACGACCTGGGCCTGTACCTCAGCCGCAAGGCGGGCAGCGCCACCCAGGCCATCGGCCGCGGCATCCTGCGCATGGCACCCTGGCTCATGAAGGCGCTTTCGGTGGTGGGCACCGCGGCGATGTTCCTGGTCGGCGGCGGCATCCTCGTGCATGGCGTGCCGCAGCTCGGCCATGCCGTGGAGGACTGGGCCGTCGACGCCGGCGCGCTGGTGGGCTCGCTCGGCTCGATGGGCGTCAACCTGGTGGTGGGCGTGATCGCCGGCGCGATCGTGCTCGGCGCCGTCGAAGGCTTCAAGCGCCTGCGCGGCAGCCGGCAGGCCGCGGCGCACTGAGACACGACGCTGCGGCGTCAGCCCTTGCGGCGCAGCAGCGCGACGGCCATCATGACCACGCCCAGCGCCAGGGCGAACCAGCCCACGACGTGGGCGCCGGCCACCATGTCCCGCCAGGCCGGCGAGCGCAGCACATAAGGGCCGAGCAGCACGGCCGCGCCGATCACGGCACACATCGCGCCGCGCAGCAGCATCTGGTCGTTCTTCATTCGGGGAACACCTTGCTTCAAAAAAAGAAAAAGCGCCCGTTGGGGCGCTTGCAGGCTCGGCGGCGCCGATCAGCCCTGGTGGGCGCGCTTGCCGGGGTTCTTCTTGCTGCGGGTGGCCGAGCCGCGCTCCAGGCTGCGCTTCTGGCCCACGCCCTGCTTGGCGACGGTGGCGCCCGGCAGGGGCTTGGTGGCTTTGCGGTCTGCTTCGGTGACGATCTTGTTGCCCATGTCGGGACTCCTTCGGTTGGCTGATGAAAAAAATGACCCCCACGCTCCCCACGTCGTGGGGTTCGGTGCCCCTCGAGGGGCGCTTTTCATCCTGGGGGCGGCCCGGCGATGAAAAATCCGGAACCCCGTATTGGGCCACAGTTGCGGCCGGGTGCCGGCGGGCGCGTTGCATGACGGGCGGATGGCCGGGCGCCCCGAGCGGGCGGCCGACGCGCCGATTTTCGGGTCAAATCGGGCTCCAGCGCGCGCCGGAGGGGCGCGGACAGCTATCAAAAACATAGCAAACAAAAGTTCGCATGACTTTCTCGACTTCGCGTGGCGCCGGTGCCGCACGCATGCTGGCCGCGGCACTGCTCGCAGTGGCGCCCTGCGCCTTCGCGCAGCAGGACGCTTCGCAGTTTCCCGCCGCCGCGACGCGCTTTCTCGACGGCGAGATGCCGGCCATGGAGGCCGCGGTGCGCAACGCCGATCGCGCCTACTTCCACGATGCGATGGCGCGCATGGTCGACTTCGCCGATGCCTGGGGTTTCAAGTCGCGCGCCAACCCCGAGCTGGCCCGCTACCCGATGTGCACCGGCGCCGTGCAGGACTTCCTGGTCGTCGGCCTGTGTCGCATGACGCCCAATGGCGAGGACTGCACGCCCATGCTCGCCAGCGGCTTCGAGCGCAACCTGCGCGCCTGCCGCGACATCGCAGGACGCTGAGACGCGATCAGCGCGAACCCGGTGCCTCGGGGCGGCCGCGGGCAGCGGCCACCTCGGCAGGATGAGGCGCGGCAAACACCGGTTTGACTGCTTCGCCGCGCTGGTGCTGCTGGCGCACCGTCTGCACCAGCAGTTCGTGCAGGCACACCGGGGTGCCGTGGTGCCGCAGGTAGGCCTGCATGGCAAGGCTCGTCGCAAGACCGGGGGTCGGGTGCAT
The DNA here is from genome assembly GCA_030418545.1 of Xenophilus aerolatus. GTDB lineage: Bacteria > Pseudomonadota > Gammaproteobacteria > Burkholderiales > Burkholderiaceae_C > Xenophilus. The sequence continues at coordinate 314,185 of QAIB01000001.1, forward strand.
GGCCACCTCCTGAAGGTGAAAGGGCCGCGATGCGTGCTGGGCTGCGCATGATGCGCCTGCCGCGGAAAAATGCACCTGAAACCGCGCCGCCGGGCGGGTTGTTCCGCGCGCCCGCCACGTGCCCACCGGCGGCCTTGATCAGGCCTTGCGCAGCCCCTCCAGCGTCTGCAGCAGCACCACCCGGGCCTGGCCGAGGATCATGCCCTTCCACACGTCGTCGTCGCAGTAGAAGGCCTCGCGCACACCCTGCCGGATGGCGCGCCGCTGCGCGTCGGTAGCTTCGGGGTGGCGGTACAGCCAGTGGTCGGCGCGCAGGCGGTCCAGCACCTCCAGGTCGGGCAGGGTGCCGAACTCCAGGCCCATCAGAGCCACGGCCGCATCGGGGCATTCGTCGTAGATCGCCGTGACCACCGGCCCCGAGACGTCCGGCGAGGCCGAGTTGCCCTCGAAGGGCGCGAACACGTCGGCGCCCCACCAGGCGCGTGCGCGCGCGAGGCCGTCTGCGCGGCCCGGGTAGATCTTCTCGCCGTGGCCGCGCGGGCCCAGGCCGGTGTGCACGTCGATCCAGCCGATGTGCGTCATGCCCGCGCCGTGCTGGCGCAGCGCGGTGCGGATGGTGCGGTTGCTCCAGCTCGGCGCCTGGCCGCCGTAGAAGAGGCCGTCGGGCACGGTGTACTGGCCCTTGCTGACCGCCGTGCGCCAGGCGCGCAGTCCGTTCTTCTCGATGTAGGCGGCCAGCGCGGCCTCGTCGGCCGCGCTCGGCGGCCAGGTGGCAGGAATCGCCAGCGGGTCCACCTCCGCATAGCCCGCGTTCACCGGCAGAGGCTGGCCGAAGTCGATGTGGTTGCGGTTGAGGTCGATGTTGTCCTCGTTGGTGCGCCGCAGGTGCGAGAAGCCGTGCGGGTTGACGGCGTGCACCAGCAGCAGCGCGACCTTCGCGGCCTCGAAGCGGGCGAGCAGTTCGTCGTCGCGCAGCGTGGCGACCTGGCAGCCCGAGCCGCAGAAGCCCTCGGGGCCGTGCGTGCCCGAGGTGACGATCAGCAGCCGGGTCGCGTCGGCCGGGCCGAGGCGCGCGACGTCCATGGCGAGCGTTTCGCCGACGGCGCCACGGTGGCCATCCATCTCGAAGGACTGGGCCTGTGCGCCGCGATCGGCGGCGGCATCGAGGAACTTGGCGCGGGCTTCGGCGTAGGTGCCGGAAAAGTGTCGTGAGGCGTGAGTCATGGCGTGACGTGAGGCAGGGGAGTGGAACGAAGGGACGGGTTCAGGCGGCGGCACCGTGCGCGCCGGCCGCGTCGATGTCCTGGCCGGTGTGGTCCTTGAGCCAGAGCAGGCCCAGCAGCGACACCAGCGTCATCACCAGCAGGTACCAGGCCGGTGCGAGCTTGCTCGCCGTCGCGTTGACCAGCCAGGTGCTGATGAAGGGCGAGAAGCCGCCGAAGAGCGCCACGCCCACGCTGTAGACCAGCGACATGCCGCTGGCCCGCACGCGCTTGGGAAACATCTCGGGCAGCATGGTGATGCCGGGCACGGTCTGCACCACCAGCCCCACGCTCAGCAGGCCCACCACGACGTACAGCACCGCCGGCGAAGGCGCCGACGTGAGCCAGAGGAAGCAGGGGTAGATCGCCACGGCCATCGCGACCCGGCTCCAGACGATCAGCCGCTTGCGCCCGACGCGGTCCGACCATCGTCCGACCAGGGGCGCCAGGGCGAAGGAGATCAGCCCCGTCAGCACGGCGCCGAACAGCGCGACCGGCGGCGGCAGGCCGAGCTCCCGGATCGCGTAGGTCGGCATGTAGAAGGTGACCACGTAGGCCGCGACGGTGCCGCCGACGATGGTGAGGATGGCCGCCAGCACCGTGCCGCCGTGCTCGCCGCACACCTCGGCCAGGCGGCTCTTCTCGGGCGAGCCGGTGGCGGTGCGCTCGTCCAGCGATTCCTCCAGGTGGCGACGGATGTACATGCCCACCGGGGCGATCGCCAGCCCGAGCACGAAGGGCAGGCGCCAGCCCCAGCTCTCCATCGCCGAGGGCGTGAGCGTGGCCGACAGGACGCCCACCACCACGGCGCCCAGCAGGATGCCCAGCCCCTGGCTGGCGAACTGCCAGCTGGCCATGTAGCCGCGGTCCGCGGGCGTGGCGTGCTCCACCAGCAAGGTGGTCGATGCGCCGACCTCGCCGCCGGCCGAGAAGCCCTGGATGAGGCGCGCCAGCACGATGAGCAGCGGCGCAGCGACACCGATCTGCGCGTAGGTGGGGGCGAAGGCGATCAGGGCGCAGCCCAGCGCCATCAGGAAGATGGTCAGCGTCATCGCCTTCTTGCGCCCGGCGCGATCGGCATACGCACCGATCACGATGCCCCCGAGGGGCCGCATGATGAAGCCGACGCCGAAGCTCGCCACCGTGAGCAACAGCTGGCCGTAGCCGCTGAAGGTGGGGAAGAACAGCTTGCCGATGGTCAGCGCGAGAAACCCGTAGACCGTGAAGTCGAAGAACTCGAGCGCGTTGCCGATGGTGGTGGCGACGATGGTGCGGCGGCGACTGATCGGCGCACGCGGGGAAGAGGCGGTCATGGGAGGGGTCGGGTCCTGGTTGGAATGCCGGCAAGGCGCCGGGGCTTCACGGCGGATTCGCCGCGGCATGCTAGGCACAGCCTCGTGCGGTGAAAAGACAATAATTCGTGCACGGAGATAACGTGCTGTTATCTGCGGGAATACCCTTCATGAAGCCCAACCAGCTCCACGCCTTCGCGGCCGTCGCCGCGCAACTGAGCATCCGAGGCGCGGCGCGCGTGCTCGGCATCTCGCAGCCGGCGGTGACGAAGATCGTGCGCGAATTGGAGCGGGAAGTGGGCGCGCCGCTGGTCGAACGCAGCGTCAAGGGTGTGCGCCTCACGACCTACGGCCAGGCCTTCGCACCGCGCGCCCGGCAACTGCTGGAGGACATGCGCCGCGCGCGCGACGAGATCGCGCAGATCCGCGACGGCGTGCGCGGCCGCGTGGCCCTGGCGGTCAGCACGTCCTTCGCTCTGACGCTGCTGCCGCCGGCGTTCAAGGAGTTCCATGCGCGCCTGCCCTCGGTCGACGTGCATTTCAGCGAGGCGGTGTTGCCGGCCATGCTCACCCAACTGCTCGACGGGCGGCTCGATTTCGCCGTGGCGCACATCGTGCCGGGCACGCTGGGGCCCGAGTTCGACAGCACCGAGCTGTTCCAGGTCCAGCTGGTCATCGGCGTGCGCCGCCGGCACCCGCTGCGGCACGCGCGCTCCCTGCTCGAGTTGCACGGCGCGGAGTGGGCGCTTCCCGGCGACGGCGAGGCGGCGCGCGACGCGATCGCGCCCTTGTTCGCCCCGATGGGACTGTCGCCGCCCGCGCGCGTGGTGCAGGGCCAGTCGGTGACCGTGGCGCTGGCCCTGGTGGGTCACATGGACCTGGTGGGCATGTTCGTGGAGCCGCTCGAAAGCCTCGCCTTCCGCCAGCATGGGGTGGTGCGCGTGGCGCTCGACGAGGCGCTTCCCGCGCTGCGCGTGTGCGTCATCCGGCGCCGCGGCCATGCCCTCACGCCGGCGGCGCAGCAGTTCGTCGAATGCATCCAGCGCTGCGCGCAGCGCTAGCGTTCGCCGAGGTTGTAGGTCAGCAGCAGGGTCAGCCGCGCGCGGCGCAGCGGGTTGTTGGCGCTGGGGTCGCCCGTCGGCTTGGCGACGGCCACGTCCAGGTTGTAGTGCTTGCCGTCGGTGAAGCGCGCCCCGAGGGCCAGCGAGCGCAGCTTGCGCGGCGAGGGCTCGCCCTGCTTGAACGACACCTGCGCGGCCTCGGCCAGCACATAGGGCTCCACCTGCTTGAGCCAGTTGCCGCCCTCCAGCTTGAACAGGCGGTTGACCTCCAGGCCCAGGCCCCAGCCCGAGTCGCCGGCCGCATCGCCGGCCGCGTAGCCGCGCCCGAAGCGCTGGTTGCCGAAGGAGACGCGTTCCGAACTGGCCAGCGTGTGCGGGCTGTACTGCGCGCCGAAGCTCACGGCCGTGCCCCACTGGTTGTCGAAGCGGTCGCGCTGGCTCAGGTCGAGCGCCAGGCGTGTGAAATCGAGCTTGGCGGGGTTCGTGCCCGCCACGCCGGCCACGTTGCTGCGCTGCTCGGCCAGGGCACCCATGGCACGCAGGCCCTGGGCCAGCATCACGCTGGCGCTGCGGCTGCGCGTGGCGGTGGCGTCCAGGTAGCTCAGCTGCGCGAACAGCGCCCGCACGCGGGTGTCGTCGTCGAGCCGGGTGCCGGTCAGCGGCACGCGGTAGTCGTCGAGGTTGTTCACGGCGTAGAAGCCGCCGCTGAGCGTGAGGCTGCGCTGGGCACTCAGCAGCAAGGGATAGCTCGCCGAGAGCTCGGCCCGGCGGTTGGTGTTGCGGCGCTCGATGCGCGAGCCGCGGTCCATCGCCTCGTCGGGGTAACCGCGGTAGTGGGTGTACGCGGCCTTGAATGCCAGTCCGTCGGCACCGACGAGTTGCGTGTAGCTGGTGGTCAGCAGCGCCTCGTTGCGCGGGTTGCCCAGCAGGGTGGAGGCGCTGAGCTGGCCCCCGGCGATGAAGGGGTCGTTGATCACGCCGGTGAGCACCGCCCGCGGCGTGGGCTGGCGCAGGTCGGCGCCCAGCGAGATGTCGTAGGGCCGGCGCTTCACCGCCAGCACGAGGGTGGTGGCACCGTCCGTGGTGCCGGGCAGCGCCGCCGTCGCGTTCACGGTGAGGCCGGGCAGGCGCGCCATGAGCTGCGTCGCGCGCTCGAAGGTGGCCTGGCGCAACGGCCGTTCGGCGCGCAGCGTCTCGGCCATCGCGCGCAGGCGTGCTTCCGAGGGGCCGGCATCGCCCTCGATGCGGACGTTGGCGATGTAGCCCTCGACCGCCACCACCCGCACGATGCCGCCGTCGAAGGACTGTTCGGGCACGTAGACGAAAGCCAGCGGGTGGCCGCGTTCCTTGTACAGCGCGGTCGCTTCGCGCGCGGCCTGCACCAGCCGGGCCACCGGCACCGACTGGCCGGCCAGCGGCGCGAAGAAGGCCGCGAGCTCGGCAAAGGGCAGGGCGTTCACGCCCTCGATGTCGAAGCGCGAGGGCGTGATCGTCTGGCCCATCCGACCGGCCGCCTGGGCCGGTGTCTGCACGTCCACCTGCGCCCTCTGGGCCGGCACCGGCGCCTGCGACGCGGGCAACGGCAACTGGTCGAGCGGGTTGCCGGCTGACTGGGCGTGGGCTGTCGCCCAGCCCCCAGCGCTCAGGGCAGCCGCGATGCCGACTTTCAGAAGGGGGTGGGACGCACGTCTTCTCACCGGCGAAGACCTCCGATCAGGCCGCCCACGGTGCCCGTGAGCGTGTTGACCGCCGACGTGGTGGTGTTGCTCAGCGTGGAGGTCGTGGACGACAGCGTGTTGCTCAACGTCGAGCCCGCTGCGGTCAGCGTGCCCGTGGGCGAAGAAGTGGCCGTCGACAGCGTGTTGCCGAGCCCGGATGTCGCGGTCGACAGCGTAGTGCCGAGCCCGGAGGTCGTGGTGGAGATCGTGTTGCCCGCGCCGGTGGTTGCCGACGACAGCGTGTTGCCGACCACCGGCGCCGTCGACAGCGCGGTGCCGAGGCTGTTGGTGGTGCTGGCCACGGTGCTTCCCAACGCACTGGTGGTGGAGGTCAGCACGCTGGTCGTGGTGCTCAGCGCGTTGCCGGCGGTGCCGGTGACCGGCGCCAGTGCGGTGGTGACCCCGCCGACCGTGTTGCCCAGGCCTGCCGTGCTCACACCGGCGCCCGCGCCGACGCCCGCCGACACCCCGCCCGGGCCCGTGTTCACGCCGCCGCCGAGTCCCAGGCCCGCCGTGACGCCCAGCAGTCCGCCGAGGCCTGCGCCGCCCGTGCCGCCGTTCGGCGCGTTCACCAGGTCACCGGCATTGCCGACCGTCGTGCCCAGCGCGTTGGTCACGCCATCGGCCTGGTCGCCAGGCAGGGCGCTGCCGACCTGCTTGATCGCACCCCCCAGGCGATCGGTGAGGCCGTCCAGCGGCGCGCCGAGGCCGGTCGCCTCGCCCACGCCCTGGGTGGCACCGACGAGCTGGCGGTCGACCGCCACCACCACTTCGCTCGTACGGCCGGTGACCTGGCGCACGGCGCCATTGCCGAGCACGTCGCCCACCCGGCCGCCCACTTCGCCGACGCCGTCGCCCACCCGGTCGACCAGGCCACCCACGGGCTGCGTGACGGCGGCCAGGGGCGTGCCGGCCCCCAGCGTCCCGACCCCGGTGCCGACGCTCGACACCGCCGTGCCGACCTGGCGCACCGCCGGGTCGGCGCTCGAGAGCGTGGTGCCCACCGGGTCGCTGGTCTCGCCGAGCTTGCCCAGGCCGTTGGTCACGCCCTGGCCCAGGGTGCTGACCGCCCCGCCGGTCGCGGTGACCGCACCACCCACGCCGGCCGTGGTGCCGCCGAGCGGCGTGCCGCTGCCCACCTGGCCGAGCTGGCCGCCCAGGGAGCCGACGAGCTGGCCAGTCCGGTCGACGGTCTGCCCGGCGGACTGGATGATGTTGTTGCTGGCCGCCAGGGCCCGGTCGGGCGTGGTGCCTCCACCGCCCGACCCACCGCCGCCGTCGCCCGGGGTTCCGCCCCCGCCGCCCGTGCCGCCACCGCCGCCGGCTACGCCGGTGCCGCCGCCCGAGCCCGCACCTCCGCCTGCGCCCGTGCTGCCGCCGCCCGACGCATTGGTGCCACCGCCTGCGCCGGCGGTGCCTGTGCCGCCCTCGCCGCTGCCGCCGCTGATCGCCGACGGCGCCCTGCTGCTGGTCCCGCCGAAGCCCAGCGAGGTCGAGCCCTTGGACGCGCAGGCGCCCAGGGTCGACAACGCCGCCACGGCCGCCATCACGGCAGCCAGCCTGCCGAGGCGAAAGTCCTTCTGATTCGAAGCGTTCATGTCGCTGTCCTCTTCCTTTGTCATGCTGGGGGCGGAGCCATGGGGGCACCGTCGACTTGCGGCCTCGCGAACACACTGTCCGAGCTTGGCCGAGCCCAGTTTGGCTGTAGGAGAATCATTTGTTTACAGTCGTAACCCGTCCGCGACGTCACATTTGGACAAAAAAGTCACGGACTGGGAATCAAAGAAATTCACCTAAGAAATAGGTGCTAAGCGCTCGTGTCGGTCAAAAGTTTCATTGGGCCGTGGGCGCCGAATGCGTGGGGATCGGGCCCCGCGTCCGTTAACGTGAGCGTCCCTGCATTGCCGAGCCCAGCGCCATGACCCACCGCCCCCCCATCGAGATCGAGACCGGCCCCGCGCCGCGCGCCGCCGTGCTGCTCATGCACGGCCTGGGCGACGAAGGTCGCAGCTTCGTGCCGCTGGTGCAGGAGCTGGCACCGGCCCTCCAGGCGGCGGGCGACGTGCGCTTCGTGTTTCCCAACGCGCCCGAGATGCCGGTCACCATCAATGGCGGCTACCGCATGCCGGCGTGGTACGACATCCTCGGACCCGGCGGTCCGGAAGACGAGGCGGGCCTGCGCCGCTCGCAGGCGGCCATCGAGTCGCTGATCGCCGCCGAGGCGGCACGTGGCATCCCGGCGTCGCGCATCGTGCTCGCGGGCTTCTCGCAGGGCTGCGCCATGGCCTTTCTCACCGGGCTGCGGCACCCTGAGCGGCTGGCGGGCATCGCGGGCCTGTCGGGCTACCTGCCCCTGCCGGCACTCACGGCGGCCGAGGCCCACCCGGCGAACCGCGCCACCCCCATCTTCCTGGCGCACGGCACGCAGGACGACATCGTGCCGCTGGCGCGTGCCGAGGCGTCGCGCGACGCCTTGCGCGCGCTCGGCTACGAGGTGCAATGGCACAGCTACCCGATGGCGCACAGCCTGTGCATGCAAGAAGTCGAGGCGCTTGGCGCCTTCCTGGCCGGCGTGCTGGCGGCCTGAGCGCGCCAGGCGACCCCTTCAACGGAGACCCGTCATGATCGTCGTCCTCGGTACTGCGTTCGCGCGCCCCGACACGCTGGATGAAATGCGCCGCCTGTCGATCGAGCACGTGGAGCGTTCGCGCCTCGAGCCCGGCTGCGTGTCGCACGAGGTCGCGATCGACGCGCTTCGCCCGCTGCAGCTGAGCTTCACCGAGCGCTGGAGCGACGCGGCGGCGCTGGCCGCGCACTTCCAGCTCGACGCCTCGCGGCGCTTCGCCAAGGCGCTGGCGGCGCTCGGCGCACAGCCGCCGCAGATGACGCTGTACGTCGCCGACGCCGTGACGCCGTCGCAACTGCTGGCGCAGGCGGGGCTAGAGGGCGGCTGAGCGGCGGCCATCGCCATAGGGTCTTTAGGGGTCGAATCGGCCCGCAGCGCCCGCCAGACGGGTGCCGGCAGCTATGAAAAGCATAGCGGATCGGCCCGGGCCAGAGCGCGGCATGGGCCGCCCGGCGCGAAGGCGCGCGCGGTGTTACCGTCCGGCCCAATCCGAGATTCATGAGACACGAGAACATGAGCAAACTGCAGCAGCGGCTGGGAGCGATACCGCCGGCGAGGCTGAAAGGCATTCGCCGGGGCATCGAGAAGGAAAGCCTGCGTTCGCAGCCCGACGGCAAGCTGGCCCTGACGCCGCACCCCACGGCCTTGGGCAGCGCCCTGACGCACCCGCACATCACGACCGACTTCAGCGAGTCGCAACTGGAACTGATCACCGGCGTGCACGCCGATGTCGAGGCCTGCCTGGCCGAGCTCACCGAGGTGCACCAGTTCACCTACCGGGCGCTACAGGGCGCGGCCGGCGAGCCCGGCGAAATGATGTGGGTGTCGAGCATGCCCTGCGGCCTGCCGTCGGACGAGAACATCCCGCTCGGGCGCTACGGCACATCGAACGTGGGCCGTGCCAAGAGCGTGTATCGCATGGGCCTGGCGCACCGCTACGGCCGGCGCATGCAGACCATCTCGGGCATCCACTACAACTGGTCGCTGCCCGAGGTGAAGAGCGACGAGTACTTCGCCCTGATCCGCAACTTCCGCCGCCATGCCTTCCTGCTGCTGTACCTCTTCGGCGCCTCGCCGGCGGTGTGCGCGAGCTTCGTCGAGGGCCGCCCGCACGAGCTGCAGCCCATCGGCGAATACAGCATGCACATGCCGCACGGCACCTCGCTGCGCATGGGCCGGCTGGGCTACCAGAGCGAGGCGCAGGCCTCGCTCTTCGTGAGCTACAACAGCCTGGACGGCTACGGCGCCTCGCTGGCCGACGCGCTCACGCGACCCTGGCCCGACTACGAGGCCATCGGCATCCGCAACCTGGGCGGCGAGTACAACCAGCTGGCCACCACGCTGCTGCAGATCGAGAACGAGTTCTACGGCACCATCCGCCCCAAGCGCGTGATCTTCCCCGGCGAGCGTCCGCTGCACGCGCTGCGCGAGCGCGGGGTCGAGTACGTCGAGGTGCGCCTGATGGACCTCGACCCTTTCGAGCCGGTCGGCATCCGCGCGCAGACCATGCGCTTCCTCGACATCTTCCTGCTGCATTGCCTGCTGGCCGACAGCCCGCCCGACAGCCGCGACGAGATCGGCGAGATCGCGCACAACCAGCACCTCACGGCCGCGCGCGGGCGCGAGCCGGGCCTGTCGCTGCAGCGCGGCGGGCGGCCGGTGAAGCTGGTGGAGTGGGGCGCCGAGATCCTGGACCAGTGCCGTCCGATCGCCGCCGCACTCGATGCCGCCCAGGGCGGCGAGCTGCATGCCCAGGCGCTCGATGCCGCGCTGGCGGCCCTGGCAGCGCCCGACACGCTGCCCTCGGCCCGCGTGCTGGCCCACATGGCCGCCGAGCACGACAACTCCTTCACCGCCTTCACGCGGGCGCGCTCCGAAGCCGTCCGCGACGCGCTCCTGGCGCTGCCCTGGAGCGCCGAACGCCAGCAGGCCTTCGAGGCGGCCACGGCCGCCTCGGTCGAGGAGCAGCGGCGCATCGAGGCCGCCGACACCATGCCCTTCGAGCAGTACCGGGAGCAGTACGTCTCGCCGGCACGCCTGGGCTTGCGGCCGCTGCGCGGCGACGTGGCGCTGGCCATCTGAAGGCGGCGCCGCGCTGTCCGGCGCCGGACAGCGTCGCGGCGCCAAGGATGGAACACTGCCGCCGGCGGCGCAGGTCGCGCCCACGCCTATACCCCTCAAGGAGACCCCATGATCCACGTCATCGCCACCGTCGAGCTCAACCCGGGCACGCGCGACGCCTTCCTGGCCGAGTTCCACAAGGTCGTGCCCACCGTGCTGGAGGAGGCCGGCTGCATCGCCTACACGCCCACCGTCGACAACCAGCCGGCCATCCCCGGCCAGTTCGAGGTCGGCGCCGACCGCGTGGTCGTCGTCGAGCAGTGGGAAAGCCTGGACGCGCTCAAGGCGCACGGCGCGGCGCCCCACATGAAGGCCTACCGGGCGGCCGTCAAACCCTATGTGCGGGGCATGGAGCTGCGGGTGCTCACGCCCGCCTGAGCTCAGCTCACCGCGCCGGCCAGGGCGCTCCACCACGGCGGGACCCTCGGGTCCCGCTTCTTTTTTTGGGGCATCGGGCCGCCGAGGCCGGACTTTTGCCACATATAGGCCATTTGGCTTATCAAACTTTTGAATTCAAAGGTTTTCAAAATCGTCACAAGGTGTGAAACTGAATACCTCTGACTGACATTGGGTGGCCACCTTGAACTTCTTCGACTTCCAGCACAACCCTGCCTCCGTGCAGGTCGAGGAGCTCGAGTTCGCCGTCGTCACGGCGCGCCGGCCCGACCGCCACATCGACACGACCATCGGCGATGTGCTGCGGGTCATCCACGACAAGATGGGCATGCACTTCGTGTTCGCCTCCGAGGTGGTGGTAGGCGCCGCGCCGGAGCCGAGCCGCGAGCTCTCCGAGGCTGCCCAGTGGTATCTGTTCGACAGCGCGTTCTGCCGCGACGAGGTCATGCCGCACTGGATCCAGGCCGACGCACCGCTGCCCACCGGCTGTTTCACCGTGCCGGTGGTGCTGGCCAGCGGCAGCGTGGTGGGCGTGATCTACGCCCCGCGCTTTGCCGCCGACGCCGGCCGCGAGCCCCAGCTGTTGCGCCAGGTCGAGCTGTCCAGCCAGCTCATCGCGCGCCGCATCGACGAGCGCAGCCGCCCCGTGGCGGCACCGCGCGCCACCGGCGAGAGCGCCACCGTCACGCCTTTCGTCGAGGCCCAGCCGCAGCCCGTGCCGGCAGCGGCGCCGCGGTTCGACGACCTCCCGCGCGCCTGGGCCCTTGCGGCCTGACGGCGCCTCGTTCCCCGACTTCCTCCCGGCCGGCGCAGCGCGCGCCGCAGCGCGTGCGTGCGCCCGCGACAGGCCCGCCGCTGCGCCAGGCACTACAGTCGCCGGTTGCCATCCTCCGGCCGTGGTCCTTCGGGGCGCGTGCGGCCATTCAATGCCAGACAAGGAAAGGAACCGAGCGTGAACATCGATTTCAAGGGCCGCGTGGCCATCGTCACCGGGGCCGGCGGCGGCCTGGGCCGCCAGCATGCGCTGGCGCTGGCGGCGCGGGGCGCCAAGGTGCTGGTCAACGACCTGGGCGGCGCGGTGGACGGGCAGGGCGGCTCGGCCACGGCGGCGCAGCAGGTGGTCGACGAGATCCGCGCGGCCGGCGGCGAGGCCATCGCCAACGGCGCCTCGGTCACCGACTTCGCGGCCGTGCAGGCCATGGTGCAGCAGGCGGTGGACGCCTGGGGCCGGGTCGACGTGCTGGTCAACAACGCCGGCATCCTGCGCGACAAGAGCTTCGCCAAGATGGACCTGGCGGACTTCCGCCTGGTGGTCGACGTGCACCTGATGGGCGCGGTGCACTGCACCAAGGCCGTGTGGGCGCTGATGAACGAGCAGAAGTACGGCCGCATCGTGATGACCACCTCGTCCTCGGGCCTGTACGGCAACTTCGGCCAGAGCAACTACGGCGCCGCCAAGCTCGCGCTGGTGGGCCTGATGCAGACGCTGAGCCTCGAGGGCGCCAAGAACAACATCCACGTCAACTGCCTGGCGCCGACCGCGGCCACGCGCATGACCGAGGGCCTGATGCCGCAGGAGGTGCTTGACGCCCTCAAGCCCGAGGCCGTGGTGCCGGCGATGCTGGTTCTGGCCGCTGAGAGCGCGCCCACCCGCACCATCCTGTGTGCCGGCGCCGGCACCTTCGAGGCCGCGCACATCACGCTCACGCAGGGCGCCTACATCGGCCTGGCGGCCGACACGCCTGAGCAGCTGGCCGCGCGCCTGCAGGAAGTGACCGACCGCAACGGCGAGCAGGTGCCGCAAAGCGGCGCCGCGCAGGGCGCCAACGAGGTCGGCAAGGCGATGGCGGCGCGCCGCTGAGGCGCGCGCGTCTTCAGGAGGCCGGCGCGCCCGTGGCAGCCGGCACCTCCGGTGCGTGCTGCAGCGCGGCCGGCAGGCGCGGGTCCAGCCAGTCCATGCGCCAGGCCAGCACCGCGATCGCGGCGACCAGCACCACCGCGGCGGCCGCGCCGGCGAAGCCGTTGCGGTCGGCAAAGGGGTCGCGCGTGATGCGCCGCGCCGTGGCCGGCACATGCGCCACCTGCGACAGCGACGCACCCAGCCGCACGTTGACCTTCATGCGCCCGTTGATGGCCCAGCCGCTCGCGTCCAGGATCGGCCCCAGGCTGCGCTGGCGCAGTTTGAGCCAGGCGATCAGCATGCTCGGCCCGGAGATCGCCAGCACGATGCCTGCGAGGGCGATCGGGATCCAGGCGCCCAGGTCGATGAACTTCGCGAAGATGCCCACCATCACCGCGCTGATGCTGCCCAGCGCCACGCCGATGGCCGCCACCGTCCCGACGTCGATGCGCCCGTTGCCCGCCTTGGGCACCACGCCGGGCTTGGCCGGCGCGGCGGCCGCCTTGTCGGCCGTGGTGAGCGAGGTCGCCACCGACGTCAGCGAGCTCTGTGCCGTGGCCTCGCTGGCCGCGGCGCGCTTGGCCACCTGCTCCTCGATCACGCGCACGAATTTCTTGTAGGGCGAGAAGAAGGCCTGCGCCACGCTGGTCGGGTTCTCGATCAGCTTGGTGATGCTGGCGTCCCAGTCGCGGCCCTGCCGGTCGTAGAAGACGCCGTTGCGTCCGACGAAAAGAAAGTCGACGTCGCCCGCGGTGAAGGCGGCCACGATGCCCATCTTCTGGCCCTCGCGCGTGCAGTCGCAATACGCAAGGCAGGTCTTGGCCAGGCCGGCGAGCATGGCGTGCTTCTTCGCGTCGTCCACCCGCACCGTCAGGTCGCAGCTGCGGCCGTCGAGGTACAGCGTGCCGGCCTGGAAGATCGCGCCCTCGCGGTGGTAGAAGGCCTTGAAGGACACGAAGTTGTGCAGCAGCGCGACCAGGTCGCGGCGCAGGCGGATCAGCCGTTCCAGGTCGACGATGCGCGCGTTGTGCGCCTCCACGCCCTCATCCTCGGCGATGAGCGCGAGCAGCGCGGGCCGGGCTTCGAGCCACGCATCGAGTGCGGCCGAGTCCGCGGCGCCCAGCTTCGTGTCGGGCCGCGTGCGCAGCCACTCGCGGCAGGGTGCCAGGCGGGCGAGCAGATCGCGCCACTGCGCCTCGCTCAGGGCCTCGGTGCCTTCGCCCAGCAGCGGCACGGCCGCCGCATCGCGCAGGCGCCCCAGCGCGTCGGCCCAGGCGGGATTCACATGCCCGACCAGCGGCAAGGTGCGGCCCGGTGTGACGGGCGCGAGCGGCAGCGCGGCGAGGGCCGCGGCGTGCGCATCGATGGCCTGGCCGGCCAGCGCCTCGTACTCGGCGGGCGAGGGGTTCAGCGCCGGCACGGCTTGGATGTCGTAGGCCGCGACGCGGCAGCGCGCGAAGAAGTCCTCGACCTTGTCGTGCACCGCCTCCACCGCCTGCGCGGCATCGAGCGTGCGGCCGCCCAGCGGCATGGCCGGCCCGTCGGCCACGGCCCGCGCATGCCAGTCGCGCAGCGCCTGCACGTCGGCGAAGAAGGCGTCGGCGTGCGCGCGGTCCACGCCGGCTTCGCCGTTGCGGTCCTGCACGCTGCCGTGGGTGGCGACGATGCGGCGGATGAGCGCCTGCGTCGGCGCGTCCTGCGCCGTCGCCGCCGTCACGATGCCGTCGCCGTTGAAGCGCATCGCGGCCAGCAGCTCGCTGCGGCCGGTGACATCTTCGAGCGTGAGCGCATCGCCCGCGCCCTTGCCCACGATCTCCAGGATGCGGGCCACCTCGGGCGCCAATGCGCTGCCCTCGGCAAGATCGGCCACGGCCAGCGTGGCGTGCGGCGCGAGCAGCGTGTCGGGGTCGCGCAGTTCCCTGCACACCCATTCGCAGGCCGCGATCAGTTCGGGCGGGCGGATGCGCCCGTCGTGGTTGGTGTCGATCAGCTCCAGCGTGCGGGCATCGAACTCCAGGCCTTGCACCGGACAGGCGAGGGCAACCCACAGCTTGGGGTCGAGCTCGCGCAGGCGCGCGATGTCCTCGCCGCTGCGGAAGATGACCTGGTCCACGCCGCCCGCGCGGACGAATTGCCAGGCATGCGGCGTTGCCGCGCTCGGTCCATCCATCCTCACTCCAGCGTGCCGTCGACGGTGCGGATCGTGCTGCGGTCGCGGTGCTTGGCGCTGCGTTCGGTCTTGTGTTCGATCTGGCGCTTGAGCTTGTCCAGCGCACCGCGGAAGGCGTCATCCAGCGTCCCGGCATCGTGCGTCACGGCCAGCGGTGCATGGTGCGCGAGCCGCGCCTCCATCACGCAGCGCTTGTCGGCATCGCTGGCGCGCTGGCCGTTCTCGTCGCTCAGGTGCACCTCGATGCGGGTGAGATCGTCCGCATAGCGATGCAGCTGCTGGCGCAGCTCCTCGTCGGCCCAGCGGTCCAGCGACTCCTTGTTCTCGACGCCGTTGCTCGTGTTCAGCTGGATTTGCATGCGTGCCATCTCCTGGGGCAGTTCAACATGTCCGCGAGGGTGCGGCATGCAGGGGCCCGAACGCGTAGGCCGAGGTCCAAGCCGCCGTTCGGCGATCCTGCCCAATCGGCCCGCTCGCCCCGGTGTGGCGGCCGGCATCGGCCTTTGCCTACAGCCGCAACGATCCGCTGCGCGCTAGCGTCGTGCCGCCCCTCGCGGGCAAAAGATCGTTTCGCCTTTTCACAGGACAGACCAACATGAAGAAATACCTGATCGCGCTCGCCGCAGCCACCATGTGTGTGGCCAGCTTTGCTCAACCGATGCGTCCCCCGCCGCCGCCCGGCCCGCACATGGAGCGTCCGCACGCGCGCCCCCACCATCGCAAGCACAAGGTCTGGGTGCCCGCGCACCGCGACCACCGCGGCCGCTACGTGCGCGGCCACTATGTCTGGCGCTGAGCGCCGCGCCGTTCAACGCTCCTGCAGGCGCGCGTCCTTCGGGTAGCCGATGGTGTAGTCGGCCGTGAAGCGGGCGCGCTGGCCGGCGCCCAGCTCGGTGCGCCACATCGCCACACCCGGCTGCCGGTTCCACGCCAGCTCGGCCGGTTGCGGCGAGAACTGCGACGCCACGCGCACCTGCTCGTTGACCGACACGGGCGCTGCTTCCAGCACCTGCACGGCGATCGGCGTGCGGTGCCGGTTCTCCACCACATAGGCGCGCTGCACCTGGCGCTCGGCACGGCTGCCGGCGAAGCCGCCGCTGCCCTGGTTGTCGCGCTCGGGCTCGGCGCTCACGCGCACCAGTTCGTCGCGGCCGAAGGAGAGCGTCACGCGTGCCGGCCCGTCGACGTTGCCCGGCGCGTTCCACTGGCCGCTGCCGACGAAGGCGCCGTCCCGGTACAGCTGCAGCGCGCCGGCCGGCCACACACCTTCGGGCTGCGCGATGTCGGCCACGAGGTAGGCCGCCTGCTCCAGCCTCGGGCTGATGCGCACCGCCACCTGCGCCGTGTCTTCATGCTGGCCCAGCGGCATGGCTACGCGCTGGCCGTTCGACGGCACGTCGATGGCTTGGGTCACGTCGAACTCGGTGGCGAAGCTGCCTTGGAACACGTTGACGTCGAAGAGCGGCCGCTCCGGCAGCATCGCCTTGGCCGCGGCCATGGGCGCCGCGGGTGCCGGCGCCATGGCGAAGCGCGCCACGCTGTCCTCGCGCGCGACCTGCTGCTGCGGTGGCGGCTCGACGCCGATGCGCCACGGCGCGGGCGTGCGGCCGGCCGTGTTGCGCCTCGGCTGGCCGGTGGACAGCACGAGCTTCACGCCGCGCCAGTCCTCGCCCGTGGCCTGCGCGACCAGCGCCTGGCGCTCGATGCGCAGCTTGCGGGTGGTGGTGTCCAGCAGTGCGCGGTAGCTGGGCGTCCAGCCCGGCCCGGCCACCTGGTAGGAGAGGCGCAGCTCGGCTTCGCGCGGCGCGTCGAGCGTGATCGTCACCGCCGTGACCTGGCCGTTCTCGCCGCCCTGGCTGCGCTGGCGCTCGGCCAGCAGTGGCTGCAATTGGCGGTCGAGGTCCTCCTGCCGCCGGTCGATCTGGTGCTGGCGCAGCAGCGACTCCTGGCCGGTGCGGCGCATCGCGTCGGCGGTCGCGGCCAGGTTGCGCGCATCGACCGCGGGCCGCTTCGCATCCCCGTCGCCACCGCCGCCCAGCCCCTTGAGATATCCGGTGACCAGGCCCAGCGCGTCGCGCTCGGCCTGCAGCGTGGCCTTCTGGTCTTCCAGCGCGCGGATGCGGCCGTCGAGTGCACTGGTGGCGCAGGCGGCCGAGAGCGCGCGTGGCTCGGTGATGACCGAGGTCTCGCCCACGCGCACCGAAGCGTCGGCGCTCACCTGCAGGCTCTGCACGTCCAGGCCGGCCGGCAGGCAGGCGAGCGTGACGCTGCGGCTGCCGGCCGGGATGCGGGCCACGCGTTCGACGGTCGCGCTGCCCGGGTAGACCTTGACCTGCGCGATGCGCGAGTTGACTGCGGCGGGCGGCGGCATGTCGAGTGCGGCGGCCGGCAGGGTGAAGACCGCGGCGAGTGCGGCCAGCAGCGGCTCGGGGCGCAGGAGGGGCGAGGACAGGAAAGACATGGTGGACTTCTCCGGAGTTGATGAAGACGCCGTCCGCAGGTGGCGATGAAGGCTCATACGGCGCACGCGGCGTTTCGGGGTTGGCGGATTCGCGGCTTCAAGCAAAAAAAGCCTGCAGCGCCCGTCGGGCGGACGCACGCAGCTATCGAATCCATAGCAATGCGCCGTGATGTCGCCCGCGCGTCTGTCGCCCACGCAACCGCGGCGGGCGGTAGCGTCGCGCGCGGGACGACGCGCAGGCCCGGTGATTCCTAGAGTGCCTGCACCGTTCCACCAGGAGTCGTCCGATGCTCGACACCATCACCGCCATCAACGCCAGCGCCGCCTTCAACCGCTGGGCCGGCTTCGAGGTCACGCAGGCCGCCGACGGCCAGGCCGAACTGCAGCTCGCCTGGCGCGCGGAGGACATGGGCCAGTACGCCGGCTTCCTGCACGCGGGGCTGATCGGCGCGCTGATCGACACCGTGTGCGGATTCGCGGCGGCGACCGTGTCGGGCCGCGTGCTCGCCTCGCACTTCGCGGTCAATTGCCTGGCGCCGGCGGTGGGTGAGCGCTTCGTCGCCCGCGGCCGGGTCGTGCGCGCGGGGCGCAAGCAGGTCTTCACCACCGCCGAGCTGTTTGCCGAGGCGCGCGCCGGCGACCCAGCCACACGCAAGCTGGTCGCCACCGGGGACGCGATCCTGGTGCCGGTGGAGGACGCGGCGCCGGCGCGCTGATCCCGGCCCCTGTGCGTGCGCGCCACAGCGCGCTGGCCGGCGGCGCGATCAGCCGCTAGAGTGGCACGCTCGATCCCACAACAACGCGAACAGGAGGTGCCCATGCCGAACCGCTTCTTCCCCATCGCATCCGCACCTGTGGCCATGCCGGGCATCCGCTGCCCGCACATGCCGCGCGGCTGAGGCCGCGCCCCGCATCGCGCCGGCCCCCGCGCCGGTCCTTCCAGTTCCAGACGCCCGAGCCCACGCCCCCGCGTGGCGCGGTCGTCGTTCCCGTGGGAATTCCATGACACACGATCCCCTCGCGGACCGGGCGCGCGTGCCCGGCGTCCGCATCGAGCCCTTCGACGTGCACGGCGCCAGCGCGTCGACCTGGACCGCCTACCAGCGCTACCGCCGCGTGCGCGACCTCGACCGCGCGCCCGACATGCCGCTCATGAGCGACGACGAGTTCGTTCGCACCCTGCAGCGCGAAGAGCCGCTGGTGCAGCACCACCGCTGGACGGCGTGGGCGGCCGATGGCGAACCCGTCGGCAACCTGCTGGCCAGCGTCCGCCGCGCTGGCACGCCCGGTGCGCACGAGCACGCCGCGCTGGCCGACGCGTGGTGCTACGTGCTGCCGTCATGGCGGCGGCGCGGCATCGCGGCTTGCATGCTCGGCACGCTGCACCACTTCCTGCAGATGCAGGGGCGCACGCTGGTCACGGTGCAGGCGCACGACCCCGCGGCCTGGGCCTGGCTCGCGTCGCTGGGCACTCCGCCCAGGCTGTCGACGGTCCAGAACCGGCTGCACTTCGACCGCCTCGACGCCGCGCTCCTGCAGCGCTGGCGCGAGGCGCCGGCCATCGCCGCGCACGGCCTGCGCTGGGAACTGCACGCTGGCCGGGTGCCGCTGGACCGTCTGGCGCAGCTGCTGCCGGTGTTCGACCGGCTGTTCCGCGACGTGCCGCTGGGCGCGCTCGAAGGCCCGCCGGTGCGCCACGCGCTGGAGGACTTCCGCAGCTGGTACGCCGACATGGACGCGCGCGGCGGCGCCCACCACGTGGCGCTGCTGCTCGGCGCGGCGGGCGAGGTGGCGGCGCTGAGCATCGGGTCGTGGGACGCGCGCATGCCGGATGTGCTGTGGCAGAAGCTCACCACCACCGACCCGCGCTGGCGCGGGCTCGGCCTGGCCAAGGCGGTGAAGGCGGCCCTGCTGATCGGCGCGCGCGAGCTGCATCCGACGCTGCGCCGTGCCGTGACCGTCAACGCCGAGGTCAACGCGCCGATGCTCGCCGTCAATCGCCAGATGGGCTACGAGGTCCACCGGCGCGAGGCCTTCTACCAAGCGCCGCGCGAAGCCATCGGCGCCTGGCTCGCCAAGCGCGGCTGAGCCGCGCGCGGGGGCGACGGAATTCGCCCCGCGGGCGCCCAGCCTGGCGGATGGCGGCGCCGGCCGGCCTCAGGGTTCCTGGTTGCTGTCCGGCTTCAGGTTCTCGTGCAGGTGGAAAGCATCCGAGTCGTCGTTGTCGGCGGACTGGGCGTCCTGGCGCTTGCGGGTCATGCGTTCGGTCGTCGCAGGAGCGACGTTGCCGTTGCTCGTGAGCTTCTTGGCGGGGCCGATGTTCGCGGCGGCGCCGTCCGTCGTGGGACGGGTGCCGTCACCGCTGTCGAGAGGGTTGGTCATGGGTGTTCCTGGGTGGATGGAAAGGTCGAACGCACCGCCCGGGCCGCCCTGGGGCAGCCGTTCGGGTGCATGCCTGCAGCTTGGCAGTTGCGACAGGGCGCGCTGTGGTCCTGCGCTGTCCCGGGCGTAGGCGCAGCCGCCGAGAAGCCGCCCGTTAGGTCACCGTGCCCGTGCACTGCAGCGGCGGGGACACCCGGCTGCGGACAGCCGCGGCCGGCGGAGTCGTCTTTCAAGCCAAATCGGGCTGCGGCGCCCGTCCTGCCTGCGCAAGCAGCTCTCATTTCGATAGCAGAACGGGCCGCGGAGCCAAGCGCGGACAATCGCGCTCTCCCTTCCTTCCAGCCAGCAGCCAGCGCCCCGATGACGATCCAGTGGTTCCCCGGTCACATGAATGCCACCCGCAAGGCGATCGCGGAGCGGCTGAAGACCACCGACGTCGTGATCGAGCTGCTCGACGCGCGCCTGCCCGGCTCGAGCGCCAACCCGGCCATCGAGGGCATGACCTCGGTCAAGCCGCGGCTGAAGATCCTCAACAAGCAGGACCTGGCCGACCCCGCCCGCACGGTCGAGTGGCTG
Source organism: Xenophilus aerolatus (assembly GCA_030418545.1). Taxonomy (GTDB): domain Bacteria; phylum Pseudomonadota; class Gammaproteobacteria; order Burkholderiales; family Burkholderiaceae_C; genus Xenophilus. Next base: position 334,150 of record QAIB01000001.1, read on the forward strand.
GCCCACTACCAGGCGCAGAGCGCCACCGGCGCCATCGCCCTGGACGCCAGCCAGACCGCGCCGGCCCAGCGCCAGGCCATCATCGACGCCTGCCACCGCCTGTCGCCCAACCGTGGCGGGCTGGCCAAGCCCATGCGCGTGCTCATCTGCGGCGTGCCCAACGTCGGCAAGTCCACCCTCATCAACACGCTGAGCCTCAAGCGCCAGGCCAAGGCGGCCGACGAGGCGGGCGTGACCAAGCAGGAGCAGCGCATCCTGCTGGCCGACGACTTCTACCTCTACGACACGCCGGGCATGCTGTGGCCCAAGATCATCGTGCCCGAGAGCGGCTACCGGCTGGCCATCAGCGGCGCGGTGGGCCGCAACGCCTACGACGACGAGGAGGTGGCGCTGGAGCTCATCGCCTACCTCAAGGCCCAGTACACCGAGGCGCTGCGCAGCCGCTACAAGCTGGCGGCCGACACGGCCCAGGCGGCGCTGTGCACGCAGCCCGACGAGGACATCCTCGACGCCATCGGCCGCAAGCGCGGTGCCCTGGTCAGCGGGGGGCGGGTCGACCGGCAGAAGGCGGCCGAGGCACTGATCACCGACTTCCGCAGCGGCGTGCTCGGGCGCATCACGCTCGAGACGGTCAACCAGTTCACCAAGTGGCTGAGCGACGGCCGCAAGGCCGAGGCCGAGTTGCGCAAGCGGCGCGAGGCCGCGCTCAAGGCCAAGAAGGGCACCGGCCGCCGCGCCGACGACGACGCGGCAGGCGACGAAGAAGCGGCAGACTGAACCCCTGCAGGCCGCCGCGGGGGCGCGCGGACTGGCCATCCGGCAGATGGGCAGCGCGCAGGGCCTTGCCCACAATGGTCCGTTCGTTCCGGACCTGTCCCGCGCCCCATGGCTGCCCGCTTCGCCTCCTTCCACGCGCTCCGCCGCCCCAGACCCGGGAGGCGCTGAGCTTGCCGGCCCGCACCTCGCCCGGCGTCTACGTGCAAGAGTCGCTTCCACCGGGCCGCGCGATCACCCTGGTGCCCACGCACGTCGCGGCCTTCGTCGGGCCGACGCGCCGTGGACCGCTGGCGGGCGCGCCGCCGATGCTCACGAGCGTTGCGGACTTCGAGCGCATCTACGGCGGCGTGCAGGCGCTGTGGTTCGACGACGGCGCGGGCGGGGTCGCGCCCCAGACCAACCACGTCGCCCTGGCCGTGCGCGCCTTCTTCGACAACGGCGGCGCGCGGCTGTACGTGCAGCGCACCGTCGGGGCGGCGATGGCGGCAGCTGCACGGCTGCACCCCGAGGGAATCTCCGAGGACCAGGCCATCGTCATCCACGCCGCGGCGCCGGGCCGCCTGGGCAACGGCACGGTGCGTCTGCGGGAGCGGGCCAGCCCGGTCACCCTGCGCGCCATGACCCATGCCGAGCCGGGCACCCTGCTGCGCACCACCAACGCGGAGGGCACCTTCGAATGCATCGCCGATGCCGAGGGCCGCTGGCACGACCGCCAGGGCCGCCGGGTCGTGCACGGGCGTGTCGGCGCCAGCCGGGTGCTCACGCTGGAGGCAGCCAGCTTCGACGCCGAGGGCCTGCCCCTGGACGCCTGGACGGGGCTGGCTTTGTCCGCCCTGCATGCCCGGTGGGTGGGCACGGTGCTCTCGCGCGAGGCGGCGGCCGTGGGGCGCGCGTCGGCATGGTGGGCACTGGGGCCGCAGGCCGATGCCTGGGCGCTGCTGGATGCGGTCCGCGCGCTGGCGCCCGACGCCGACGGCGCGGCGACGGTCGCATTGGCTGGTGGCACCGATGGCGGCCTGCCACCGGTGGGCACGGCGGACCAGCCCGGCAGCTACGCCGCCGCGCTCGCCACGCTGGCCCGCCAAGGCGATGTGCGCATCGTCGCCGCACCGGGCAGCAGCCTGCGTGAAGACGGCGCCGCACTGCGGGCGACGCTGGTGGCGCATGCCGGCGCGCCTCGGGCCTGGCGCATGGCCTTGCTCGACCCGGCACCGGGGCTGGCGGTGGCGGGCGTGAAGGCCCAGCGCGCCGAAATCGATTCGCCGCACGCCGCCCTGCACTGGCCCTGCCTGGTGGTGCCCGACCCCTTGCCGCCGCCGGGCGTCGTCGGCGCGACGGTCACCGTGCCGCCCAGCGGCGCCGTTGCGGGGCTGTATGCGCGCGCCGACCTGAATCGCGGCGTGCACCACGCACCGGCCAACCTCGATGTGAAAGGCGTGGTCCGCGCCGAACAGCCGGTGAGCATGCACGAGCAGGAGCAGCTCAATCCGCTGGGGGTGAATTGCTTTCGCGAATTCATCGGCCGCGGCCTGGTGCTGTGGGGCGCGCGCACGCTGTCGTCCGACCCGCAGTGGCGCTACGTCAGCGTGCGGCGGTACGTCGACGCCATCGAAGCCTCGCTCGACGCCGGCCTGCGCTGGGTCGTGTTCGAGCCGCAGGGCGAGGCCTTGTGGGCCCAGGTGCGCTCGGCGGTCGACCACTTCCTGCTGGGCCAATGGCGCGAGGGCGCATTGCAGGGCAGTGGCGCGCGCGAGGCCTGGTACGTGCGCTGCGGCGCGGGCAGCACCATGACGGCCGACGATGTGGCCCAGGGCCGCGTCGTGTGCGAGATCGGGGTCGCGCTGCTGCGGCCTGCGGAGTTCGTGGTGTTGCGCTGGACCGGCGCCACCGCCGGCGCCCTGCAGCCGGATGGATGACGCGCCAGAATGGCGCAATGACCCACACACCGCCCCCGCTCCCCACGCTCGAAGTCACGCCCCGCGACCTGTCGGCCTACAAGGCCGGCAATACCGGCGTCGAGTATGTCCACCGCTTCGAATCCGGCCGCCCCGGCCCGCACGTGCTCATCAACGCACTGACGCACGGCAACGAGATCTGCGGCATGGTGGCCGCCACCCATCTGCTCGACACCGGCGTGCGGCCCAAGGTCGGCACGCTCACCGTCAGCTTTGCCAACGTGGCCGCGTACGAGAGCTTCGACATCGAGAAGCCCTTCGAGAGCCGGCAGCTGGTGCACAACATGAACCGCATCTGGTCCAGCGAATGGCTCGACGGCGCCGAAGACAGCCCCGAGCTGCAGCGCGCCCGCGCCATGCGCGGCGTGGTCGACGCGGCCGACCACATCCTCGACATCCATTCGACCAGCCAGGACGTCGTGCCCTTCTGGGTGTACCCCGCCTTCGAGCGCAACGGCGCCGTCGCCATGGCCATCGGGCGCCCGGCGGTGCACCTGGTCATGCCGCAGGGCCTGGGCTCCGGCATCCCGCTCATCCAGTACGGCCACCACGGCAACGACGGCCCCGGCCCCGGCACCGCCATGGTGGTCGAGTGCGGCCAGCACTTCAAGGCATCCGCCTCGCAGCTGGCCACCGCCGTGACGCTGGACTTCCTGGCCCACTTCGGCCTCATCGACGCGCCCGAGCCCGCGGCACCCAAGGAGCCGCAGCGCCGCTACGAGCTGCTGCAGACGCACATGGTCCACACGACCGAGTTCCGCTTCGAGCGGCCGCTGGTCGGCTTCGAGACCTTTGCGAAGGACGAGCTCATCGCCACGGATGGCGATCGACGGATCGTGTCGCCTTGCGATGGGTGCACGATCTTCATGCCGACGCGGGAGCCGATCGTGGGGCGGGAGGCGGTGTATCTGACGCGGGGGATTTGAGGGCCAGGCAGCTTCGCATCGACCGACGGGATTTGGCGCCCATGGTCGGCGCCGCCGATGCAGCGCTACCGCCCGCTCCCGTCGGCTTGGCGCCCGCGCTTCGACCCGGCGCGAATTCCAGGCATCGTGCCTCCTGTGGCGCTTTTCGCGGCGTCCACGACAATGGAGGCCGCTGCACCCGGCTCCCGGCTTGCACAGACCGACACAGGCATGCCGACATCCTCTAATTCAAACAGGATTTGCAACAGCCCTGCGCGCTGACAATGCTCGGCGAGGCGCCGTGGAACGACGGTCGCTGCGGTGGAAGCGCCCAGCAATCCGGTCGTCACGTCGACCGAGGCGGTTTCCACGATGGCCCGGAATGGACCCAGCGAACGTCGCTCCAGGTAGTCGTCGAAGGTCGATCGGAGCAGATTCTGGCGGGGTGGAAGGACCCAATCCGTGGCGGACAGTCTGGCCCAGAGCTCAGCCCGCTTTCGCGCGGGCTTGAAGGTGGTAGACGCGCAGACCGCAATCGTGTCTTCGTAGAGCCGTTCTACCCAAATATGAGACGGCGGCGATCCATCCATCACGGACCCGATGGCCAGATCGATCTTGCCCTGCTGCAGCAAGCTGAGCAGGGCAGGCATTGGCGCCTCGCGCACCACGAGTCGAATGTGCGGTGCCGATGAGTGCACGCGGGCGAGACATTGCGCCATCATCGAGCGTGCGGGACCGGGCATGACGCCAACGACAACCGTCTCCGACACGCCATCGGAAATCGCTGCCAACGCGTCACCCGCGCGGTCTATCTCGCCCAGAATCCTTCGGGCGTAGGACACAAGGCACGCGCCGGCAGGCGTCGGCACGACACCGCTGGCCGTTCGGCAGAACAGGCGCGCGCCGATACCCTCTTCCAACTCAGCGAGAGCTTTCGAGACAGCCGGCTGCGTGATGAACATGACCTTGGCCACCGCGCCGATGCTGCCGTGGCGGGAAAGCGCATCGATCAATTTGAGATGGCGCGTTTTCAGTGAACTGCGCGCATAACGTTCAAAGTTCATCGGACCTTTGGTGGCAGGGCATGAGCTCATGGTTATATCCCACGCGCAAAAGTGATGATGGCGATCGACAGGTTGTGTTCAAAACTGGCGTTCGAGCTGTCCGGATCGCGGTCCGGGTGGCCGCAGCAACCTACACCCTGGAGACCTGATGACCCACTACCGCCATTTGGACGTACGCAAACTCACACCCACGATCGGAGCCGAAGTGCATGGCATCGACCTGCGCCAGGAGCCGCAGGGCGAAGTCCTCGACGAATTGATCCGTGCGCTGCACGACAACCTCGTCATCTTCTTCCGCGATCAAGAGATCACCTTCGAACAGCACATGCGCGTCGGCCGTCTTTTCGGCGACCTCCAGCAGCACCCGATCGCACGCGCCCGTCATCCCGTCCACCCAGAACTGCTGGTTGTCCACGCGGATGAGAACTCCAAGGTGGTTGCCGGCGAAGACTGGCATTCCGACATCACTTGCGATGTTGCGCCGCCCATGGCCAGCATGCTGCATTTGAAGGTGGTGCCTCCCGTCGGTGGCGACACCATGTGGGCCAGCATGTATGCCGCGCTCGAGGCGCTCTCTCCATCAATGCAGGCCTACCTGCAGACATTGACCGCTGTGCATGATGGTGGCAAGCCGTATATCGGACACTACAAGGCCAAGGTGCCAGAAGGTGGCTTCCCGCGGTCCGAGCATCCGGTCGTCACTGTTCATCCGGCGACTGGCCGGAAGGTGCTGTTTGTCAACAAGGGCTTCACCACGCATATCAAAGGCATGCGCCGTGCCGAGAGCGACGCGCTGCTCGAATTCCTGTTCCACCATATCGAGTCGCCTAAGTTCAACTGCCGCTTCCGTTGGCGTTCGAATTCGATCGCGTTTTGGGACAATCGCTGCACCCAGCACTACGCGATATTCGACTACTTTCCGCAGGTGCGCACGGGGCACCGGGTCACGATCTCTGGCGCCCCGCCGGTCTCTGCCCGCTCCGGTGCCATCGAATCCGTAAGCAAGCCGTTGGATACGATGGCTGCGTGAACCTCAGGCCGTCCCGCATGGACGGCCTTGTGCGTTTGATGACATTAAGAATGACGGAGACGACGATGAATTGCATGGAAACGTTGAAGCGCGCGCGTACTGTGCTCGCTTCGGTGATCTTCGGATTGGTGGCAGTCGCAGCCGCAGCCGGTCCCTGGCCCGAACGCCCCCTCAAGATCGTAGTAAGCAGCGCCGCTGGCGGCGGCCCCGATATCCTCGCGCGGCAAATTGCGCAGAAGCTCTCCGGCGCCATCGGCCAGCCGGTCATAGTGGAAAACAAGATCGGCGCCAACGGGATCCTCGCCGTGTCGGAAGTCGCGCGCTCGCCGGCCGACGGCTACACCCTGCTCTATACCGGCGCTTCGAGCACCGCGCTCAACCAGGCCTTGCGCACCGACCTGCCTTTCGATGTGCAACGCGACCTGCAAGCCGTCACCCAGATCGGTGTGGGCGCAAATTACCTCGTGGTAGCCGCGGACATGCCCATTGCGGACATGGACCAGTTCGTGCGCTATGCCAAGGCACGGCCCCAAGAGGTCGCCTATGCATCGTGGGGCGTGGGCTCCCCCGGGCACCTGACCATGGCCGCCATTGAGAATCAGACCGGCATCCAATTGCGCCATATTCCCTACAAGTCGATTCCCCAAATGCTTCAGGATCTTCAGGCTGGGACGGTCAAGGTCGCGGTGGTCGACCCAGTGTCGTCGCTGCCATTCATCCGAAGCGGTTCGATCAAGGTCGTGAGTGCCATCGGTACCGTCAAAGGCCCGCTGCTGCCCGAGGTGCGAACGATGAACGAACAAGGGTACCGCTTCGACGCCAACGGATGGCACGGTGTCTTCGTAGCTGCGCGCACGCCCGAGCCGATCGTTGCGCGGCTCAACCATGAAATCAACGCGATTCTCAAGGACGCGGACATGCGGGCACGCCTGACCCAGTTGAACATCGGTTCATCCACGCCCACGAGCCCCTCGGACTTCCAGAAGATCCTCCAGTCCGATATCCAGTTCTGGAGCCAGGTGGTCACGTCCAATCACATTGCTGCCAACTGAAGCCCGATGGTCCCCCAATCACTCGAGGCTTTCTTCTCCCCGCGATCGATCGCCATCGTCGGAGCGTCCGGTACACCCGGCAAGATCGGTGCCTACCCGCTCCACTACCAAAGGCATTTCGGCTACGCCGGCGCCCTTGTCCTCGTGAATCCTGGCCGCTCCGACATCGACGGGATCCCATGCGTGCCGAGCCTGCGCGTGGCTCAGGAGGAGCTTGATCTGGCCATTCTCGCGGTACCCGCCGACCAGATCGAGGCGGCCGTTGACGATGCGATCGCCGCTCGGGTTCGCAACGTGGTGATGTTCTCAGCCGGATTTGCCGAGACCGGCGGCGCCGGCGCCGAATTGCAGCGACGCGTTGTCGGAGCGCTGCAGGAGGCGGGCATCCGGCTTCTCGGACCCAACTGCCTCGGCTATGTGAACGTGGCGCAGTCGATTTACGCCACCTTCAGCCCGGCCATGATGACCGCACGGGCAAGTCCTGGCCATGTGGCCGTCGTGAGCCAGAGCGGAGCTTTCGGCGGCTACGCGTACGCAATGGCCTGTCGGCGGGACCTCGGCTTGTCGCACTGGATCACCACGGGAAACGAGGCGGACCTGCATGTGGCCGACTGCATCGAGTGGTTGGCTGGGGACGAACGCACGCGAGTCATCCTGGCGTATATGGAAGGGTGCGGCGACGGGGAACGCTTCGTTCGCTCGCTGCAGGCAGCGCGCGCGGCGGGCAAGCCCGTCGTGGTCATCAAGGTCGGTGCCACGGCACGAGGCGCGAGCGCGGCCAGCTCGCACAGCGCGGCGCTAGCGGCCGACGACCGGGTTTTCGATGCCGTGCTGAGGCAATACGGCGCTTGGCGCGTCGGATCGATCGAAGAGCTATTCAACGCCGGCTATGCCCTTTCAACGCTGCCACGGCCGTCAAACCAGTCGCTCGGCGTGCTGACTGTGTCCGGCGGCGTCGGTGCGCTTGTGACGGACTATGCGGACGGGCTGGGCGTTGCGATGCCGCCCATGCCGGATGACGCACAGCGGCTTATTCTTGAGCAAGTGCCTTTTGCCGCTGCGGCCAATCCCGTCGACATCACCGCCCAGGTCATGCACCGGCCCGAGTTGCTCGTCTCGACCGCTCGGCTCATGCTGGACAAAGGTGGCTATGGCAGCCTGTTGGTGTTCTTGGCCAACGGCGTGCGCACAGAGGCTGGATGGCAATTGCAACGGGATCTTGCGGCCACGCTTCGCCGGGACTTTCCTGATCGGGCGATCGTTTTTTCCGCGTTGAGTTCGTCTGAACGCACGAGTGCGCTGGATGCATGGGGGTGTGCGTCTTTCGAGGATCCGTCCGCTGCCGTGCGAGCCATCGCTGCGCTCAGCCACTTCGCTGCGGACCTGCCCGCGCCGCCCGCCGTCGTTGCGGGTGCCGCCCATGGCCGAGCGCGGAGCGCCCTGAACGAATTGGAAGCCATGGATCTGCTGCGCGACTATGGAATCTCGACCCCCGCGGCCGAACGCGCCGCGACGGCCCTCGAAGCGGTCGAAGCGGCGAGGCGCATCGGTTTTCCGGTCGTACTCAAGGTGTTGTCGGCCGAGGTGCAACACAAGACGGAAATTGGCGGTGTCGTGCTGGACGTCGCGGACGAAGCAGCGGTCGAGTCAGCGTTCTCGTCCTTGGGCGAGCGCTGGAATGCGAGCATGTCGGGACGTCCTTTCGAAGGCGTGGTTGTCGCGTCCATGGTTTCGGGCGGAGTGGAGTGTCTGTTGGGTCTGCACCGCGACCCTCAGTTCGGACTCGTTGCTGTCTTCGGCATGGGTGGCGTGCAAGCCGAACTTCTGGCGGACGTCACAGTCCGCAGATTGCCACTCACTCACACGCATGCGCGCGAGATGATGACGGGCCTGAAGTCTTCCGCCGTGTTTTCGGGCTTCCGTGGAGCAGCGCCGCTGGATGTCGCGGCGCTTGAGAGGACCATCTTGGCGCTTGGCCGATTCGGCGAAAATTACGCCGACGAGCTCGAGTCCGTAGACTTGAATCCACTTCTGGTGCGGCCGGAGGGCAAAGGCGCGGTGGCGCTCGATGCCGTCATCCAGTGGCGACGGTGAAGATGCTGGCGCGGCGTTGCCGCAACTGACGCCGGGGTCGTCATCCGGCCTACTCATGTATTGCTCACACGCAGGTCACATGACGGCACAACCGGGCCTGGCAGCCGCTGGTTCATTGCAAATCGCGGGGCAGCCGCTGGGATTCAGGTTACGCCCTCACAGTGCGCTACGAAGCGTTGCAGGTTGGCCGACAGGCGCTTCTTTCGATGATGGACCAGGTAGAAGCGGCGAGTCAGCTTCGGCAAGGTGGTCCGCAGCAGGACCAATCGGCCGAGTGTCACGAGATCCTCCACCGCACACAGCGAGAGGCAGGCCAGGCCGAGGCCTTCGGCTGCCGCTTGTTTGATCGCCTCGGTGCTGCCCGGCTGCATGTCGCTTTGCAGGTGGTGCACATGCGGCAGCAACGCGCGCTCCACTGCCTCGCGCGTGCCGGAGCCCGGCTCGCGGAGCAACCAGCGGGCCTGTCGAAGGGCTTTCAACGAGACCCGCGTCTGCACGTCGTCCTGCAAGAGCGCATGTGTCGGTGCGGCGACGATGACCAGCTCGTCCAGGAGCCACGGCGTCACCTGAAGCTCGCTCTCGTGACAAGGCCCTTCGATCAGACCCAGGTCGACCTCCAGGCGAGTTACCGATGCGGCGACATCCCGCGTGTTGCCGATCACCACGTCGACCGCCGCACCTGGCCATACTTTTTCGTAGCCGGCGATCAGCGCCGGCAGCACATAGTTGCCAATGGTCGTACTGGCGCCAACACGTAGGCGTGTGACTAGAGGCGCTGCCGCTGCGTTCGCGCTTCCAACCCTGAACTGACTTTCGATCTCCTGGACGCCATCGAGCAACGCCCTGGCTTGCGGGAGCAGCGTCCGGCCGCAGTCGTTCAGAAGCAAGCGCTTGCCGATGCGGTCGAACAGTTGTGCGCCAAGCAAGCTTTCCAGTTCGTTCAGCGCGCCGCTGGTCGCTGATTGCGAAAGCGCGACCCTCTGTGCGGCAGCGGTGGTGCTGCCGGTATCGGCCACAGCCGTGAAGATTTGCAGCTGGCGCAAGGTCAGTCGCACGGCAGTTGACCGGTTAACGTTTTCATAGGTAGGTTATAGCGGAACTATCTGGTTGTTGAATAGATTGCAACCGTTCAAAGTCGATGCCTGACTTGCTAGAAACGTCGATGGAGAACGCCGTGCACAACCCCATTTCAGCAGCTGACCTGACGCACCCGCCCGCTGCACTGCAGCGCTTGTGCCGGCTGCTTCCCGGCCTTGCCCTCACGAGTGTGCTGGCATATGCATCGATCCGAATGGGCAAGATCCACTGGCTGCAATCGACCGGCATCAGCGCGTTGACCCTGGCCATCGTGCTGGGCATGCTGGTCGGCAACACCGTCTACCCACGCATCGGCCCGATGGCGGGCCCTGGCGTGAACTTCTCCAAGGCCAACCTTCTGCGCCTGGGCATCATCCTCTATGGCCTGCGCCTGACCTTCCAGGACATCGGCGATGTCGGCTGGACCGGGGTCGCGATTGACGCGACTGTGCTGTGCAGCACTTTCGGGCTTGCCTGCTTCCTCGGCACCAGGGTGTTCGGCCTCGACCGCAAGACAGCGATGCTGATCGGCGCGGGCAGTTCGATCTGCGGCGCAGCGGCTGTCATGGCGGCCGAGCCCGTCGTGCGCGGCGGCGCCGAACAGGTGATGGTCGCGGTGGCCACTGTGGTGGTGTTCGGCACGCTGGCGATGTTCATGTATCCGGTTCTCTACAACGTAGTCGCACATTACCGGTTGTTTGACCTCTCGCCCAACGCCTACGGCGTGTTCGTTGGCTCGACCATCCACGAAGTGGCACAGGTCGTGGCCGCCGGGCGTGCCGTCAGCGAGCAGGCTGCGAACACAGCTGTCATCGCCAAAATGGTCCGGGTGATGATGCTGGCGCCGTTCCTGATCATGCTGTCGGCCTATCTATCCCGCTCCAGTGCCAAGGACGAAGAGGCAGCAGATGGCGGAAGGAAGAATGCCACGGCGTGCGGCGGCATGGTGATTCCATGGTTCGCCGTCGGGTTCGTACTGGTTGCGGGGGTCAACTCGCTTGCGCTGCTGCCCCCCACGGTGGTCGCGCAACTGAGCGACATTGACACCGGAGTGCTGGCGATGGCGATGGCCGGCCTTGGTCTCACGACGCATGTCTCCGCGATCCGTAGGGCCGGCATCAAGCCGCTGGCGCTGGCAGCCGTACTTTTTGCTTGGTTGACGTGCGGCGGCTTCTTCATCAACGTGGGTGCTACTGCGCTTTTGAACTGACCGCGCGACTTGAAGCACCTGTCCATGGCAGCCGGCTGAAAGTACGGTCGAGCCGACTTGGTCTTGCTTCAGACGCGTGCAGCCGCGGCGAAACGCAAGTGGAAAGCGCCCCCCAGGGCGCTTCTTCTACATGCGTACCAACCGCCCGATCAAACCGTCTCCGCCAGCGCATCCCCCACCGCATTCACCAGCCGATCGATCTCCGCCTTCTCGGTGATGAAGGGCGGCGCGAGCTGGATGGTGTCGCCGCCGTAGCGCACGTAGAAGCCCTTCTTCCAGCACGCCATGGCGATCTCGTAGGGGCGCTTGGCGGGCTCACCGGGCACGGGGTCGATGGTGATGCCGGCGGCCAGGCCGTAGTTGCGGATGTCGAGCACGTGCTTGCTGCCCTTGAGGCTGTGCACGGCGGCTTCGAAATGCGGCGCGAGCGCCTTGACGCGGCCCGGGCCGTCTTCCTTCTCGAGCAGGTCGAGCGCGGCCAGGCCGGCTGCACAGGCGACCGGGTGGGCCGAGTAGGTGTACCCATGCGGGAACTCGACCATGTAGTCGGGGCCGCCGGCGGCCATGAAGGTGTCGTAGATCTCCTTGCTGGCGACCACGCCGCCCAGCGGCTGCACGCCGTTGGTGACCTGCTTGGCGAAGTTGAGGATGTCGGGCGTGACGCCGAAGGCCTCGGCGCCCGTCATGGCGCCGCAGCGGCCGAAGCCGGTGATGACCTCGTCGAAGATCAGCAGGATGTTGTTCTGCGTGCAGATCTCGCGCAGACGCTGCAGGTAGCCCACGGGCGGGATGACGACGCCGGCCGAGCCGGAGAAGGGCTCGACGATGACGGCGGCGATGTTCGACGCGTCGTGCAGGGCGATCACGTCCAGCAGGCGGTTGGCCAGCGCCACGCCGCCTTCGGCCGGCATGCCCTGGTGGAAGGAGCCCATGGCCGGCTGCGTGTGCGGGATGTGGTCGGCTTCGACGCCCTGGCCGAAGGTCTTGCGGTTGCCGACGATGCCGCCGACCGAGATGCCGCCGAAGTTGACGCCGTGGTATCCCTTCTCGCGACCGATGAGGCGGGTCTTGGTGCCCTGGCCCTTGGCCCGCCAGTAGGCGCGCGCCATCTTCAGCGAGGTGTCGGCCGATTCGGAGCCCGAGTCGGTGAAGAACACGTAGTCCAGCCCGGCGCCGGCGGGCATCAGGCCCTTGATGCGGTTGGCCAGCTCGAAGGACAGCGGGTGGCCGAACTGGAAGCCCGGCGAGTAGTCCAGCTTCGCCGCCTGGCGGCCCACGGCCTCGGCGATCTCGCTGCGGCAGTGGCCCAGGCCCGTGCACCACAGGCCCGACAGGCCGTCGAAGATCTTGCGGCCGTCGGCATCGGTGAAGTACGCCCCCTTGCCTTCGACGATCAGCCGCGGGTCGGCCTTGAACTGGCGGTTGGCGGTGAAGGGCATCCAGTGCGCGTCGAGCCAGGCGGCGTCGCTGCGCGAATGGGAGGACGAGGTGTCGGGCGTGAGGACGGAGCTCATGGGCGGAAGGGCAGTGAGGGTAGAAGAAGGCGCCATTGTTGGCGCGCCGCTTACTGGCGAAAATGGACAATCATCACTGTTCACTTGACGATCCATGCAAGTTAAGAAGCCGGCCAGGCGCGTCGCACCCAAGGCAGCTCCCGCGCAGCCCCGTCAGCGCGCCGTGCTGGGCCAGCTCAGCGACATGGACCTGCGCCTGCTGCGCGTGTTCAAGAGCGTGGTCGACTGCGGCGGCATGACGGCGGCCGAGCTGGAGCTGAACATCGGCACCTCCACCGTGAGCCGCCACGTGAAGGACCTGGAAACGCGCCTCGGCCTCACGCTGTGCCGGCGCGGGCGCGCGGGCTTCGCGCTCACGGCCGAGGGCCAGCGCGTGTACGACGAGACGCTGCGGCTGCTGGCCTCGGTCGACGGTTTTCGCAGCGGCATCGACGACATCCACGGGCGCATGGGCGGCGAGCTCGACCTGGCCCTGTTCGACAAGACGGCCAGCAACCCGCAGGCGCGCATCGGCGAGGCGATCGCGCTCTTCTCGGCGCGCGCGCCCGACGTGCGGCTCAACGTGCACGTGGCGTCCATCAACGCCATCGAGCGCGGCGTGATCGACGGCCGCTTCCAGGTCGGCGTGATCCCGGCGCACCGGGCCTCGCAGAGCCTGGCCTACGCCGACCTCTTCGGCGAGACGATGCAGATGTACGCGGGCCGCACGCACCCGCTCTTCGCCAGCGCGGGCACGTCGCTGAGCTGGGCCGAACTGCGCCGCCATGCCTTCGCCGGGCTGGGCTACCACTCGCCCAACATGGAGCTGAGCCATGCCCGGCGCCTGGCGCGCAGTGCCACCGGCTACGACCAGGAGGCGATCGCTCTGCTGATCCTCTCGGGCCGCTACCTGGGCTTCCTGCCCGACCACTACGCCGCGGCTTTCGAGCGTGAGGGCCGCATGGCGGCGGTGTCGCCCGCGCAGTTGCGCTACGACTGCCGCTTCACGGCGATCTGGCGCCGCTCCCCGCAGCCGGGGCGGGCGACGGCGCTCTTCGGCGAGTGCCTGGCGCAGGCGCACGCAGCGGCCGGGTGACGCAGACCGGGACGCTGACGCAGATCAAGGTGGCCCCCCGCGCGCCGCCCTACAGTGCGGCGCTTTGGCCGCCATGCCCCTCGAGCTCTACCGCGACCCGCAGCATGTCTGCCTGATGTTCTCCGACCTGGTCCACGAGTCCGAGGAGGCGGTGCAGGCCAACCAGTTCCTCGTCGTCGACCACGGTGTGGGCGCGCTCATCGACCCGGGCGGCAACATCGCCTTCAACGAGCTCTTCCTCGGCATGGGGCGGCAGTTCCCGCCGCAGAAGCTGGCTTGGCTGCTGGCCTCGCATGCCGACCCGGACATCATCGCGTCGCTCGACCGCTGGCTGACCTCGACGCAGGCGCAGCTCGTCATCTCGCGCGTGTGGGAGCGCTTCGTGCCGCACTTCGCCAAGAGCGGCAAGACGCAGGAGCGGGTCCTGGCGGTGCCCGACGCGGGCGGCATCCTGCCCCTGGGCGACAGCGAACTGCACCTGCTGCCTGCGCACTTCCTGCATGCCGAAGGCAACTTCCACTTCTACGACCCGGTGAGCCGCATCCTCTTCACCGGCGACCTGGGCGTGTCGATGACCAGCGGCAGCGGCGCGCAGCAGCCGGTGCGCGACCTGGCGCCGCACATCCCGCGCATGGAAGGCTTCCACCGCCGCTACATGGTGTCGAACAAGGTGCTGCGGCTGTGGGCACAGATGGCGCGCCGCCTGCCGATCTCGATGCTGGTGCCGCAGCACGGCGCGCCGATCGAGGGTGCGGCGGCCATCGCGGATTTCTTCGATTGGGTGGAGTCGCTGGCCTGCGGCATCGACCTGTTCGGGCCGGAGGCCTACCGCCTGCCGACCGGGCGGCTGTCGCCTGCGCGGCGCCCGCCCGCCTGAGCGGCGGGCGACCTTCAGTCGGCCGGGCGGATCTTTCCGGCCTCGACGTACTGGTCGTACTGGATGCGCGGCATGGCGGTGGAGCCGACCACGCCATCGGCCTGCTGCCAGCCCAGGATCACGCTGTCCTCGGTTTCCTCGATCTCGATCGGGCCCTCGGGGATCGGAATCGGGACGCCGTCGCCGGGCGTGTAGGTGACGTGGCCGTGGATGGTCGCTTGGCGCTTCATGGCATCTCCTTTGGGGCAGGGCGTTGACGCCGCAGGGGCGCGTCGCCGGTGCTGCATTGCAGCGCAGATCCAGGGTGACCGGCTGTCGGACGAAAGCCTGCGCGTGCGGCGGCGAGCCTGGCTTCACGAGCCAAATCGGGCTGTAGCCCCCGTCCGCATTGCGCAGGATGCTATTGATTCGATAGCGGCGGCGATTGGGCTCCTGCCTGCCTGACTTGCGCGCCGTGCACCGCCGCCGGCATGGCCTGGCGCATCAGTTCGACGAAGCGGCGCAGCCGCGCCGGGTAGAAGCGGGCGTAGGGGTACACCAGGTACACCGGCAGCGGCGCCGCCTGCCACTGCGGCACCAGATGCACGAGGCGTCCCTGCGCGATGTCCTCCGTCAGCAGCCAGGCCGAGCCCACGCCCACACCCAGGCCCAGCAGCGCCGCGCCGCGCAGGGCGTTGAGGCTGTCGGTCGACAGGCGCGGCTGCAGCGCGAGGCGGCAATGCTCCCCGGTGGTGGCGTGCGTCAGGCCGATCTCGTGGCGGTAGTACATCTGCAGCGCCAGCCAGGGCAGGGCGGCCAGGTCGCGCGCGTGCTGCGGCGCCGGCCGGCCCGCCAGCACCGAGGGCGCGGCGACCACGATTCGTGGCACTTCGGCCAGGCGGATGGCCACCACCGAGGGGTCGTCCACCTCGCCGACCTGGATCGCGCAGTCCACGCCCTGGGCGATGAAGTCCGGCCGCCGGTCGTGGAGCAGCCATTCGACGTTCACCTGCGGGTGGGCACGCAGGAACTCGGCCAGCGGCGCCACCAGCAGCTCCTGCCCGAAGGCGTGCGGCGCCACCACGCGCAGCAGGCCTTCGGGCGCGTCGCCGGCACCGCGCAGGTCGGCCTCGAAGGCGTGCCAGTTCGCCAGCAGTTCCTTGGCCCGGGCGTAGCAGCGCTCGCCGTCCTCGGTGAGCTTCATCGCGTGGGTGGATCGCTGCAGCAGCCGCACGCCCAGCGAGCGCTCCAGCGCCTGCAGGCGCCTGCTCACCGTGGGTTGGGTCGACAGCATCTGGACCGCCGCCGCCGACAGGCTGCCCGCGTCGACGATGCGCACGAAGGTCTGCATCAGTTCCAGCCGGTCGGCGGCCACCGGCGCGGGGGTACGGGGTTCAGGCTTGCTCATGCGTCGAGCGTATATCAATTGTGCAGTGCACACGCCTACCCACTGCGAGAGCCGGCCTGCACACTTCAGCCCGTTGCCACAAAACCAAGGGTTAACACCATGTCCAACATTCAACCCATGCATGCCACGGCCGGCGCTTCGGTGCCGGCCCCGGCCGCGGCGGGCCTGCCGCCGGCCCTCACGCTGCTGCTGGCCAGCGGCGCCGGCTTCGGCGTCGCCGCCCTCTACTACGCCCAGCCCATGCTCGGCGTGCTGGGCGCCGACATCGGCGCCTCCGACCGGCTGGTCGGCTTCGTGCCCACGCTCACGCAACTGGGCTACGCGCTGGGCATCCTGCTGCTCGCGCCGCTGGGCGACCGCTACGACCGCCGTCGCATCATCCTGATCAAGGCGGCCGCCCTGTGCGCCGCGCTGCTGATGGCCGGCGCCGCGCCTTCCATCGCGATGCTGCTGGCGGCCAGCCTGGCGATCGGCCTCTCGGCCACGCTGGCGCAGGACATCGTGCCCGCCGCCGCCACGCTGGCGCCCGAGGCGCACCGCGGCAAGGTGGTGGGCACGGTGATGACGGGCCTGCTGCTGGGCATCCTGCTGTCGCGCGTGGTGAGCGGTTTCGTGGCCGAGCATTTCGGCTGGCGCTCGATGTTCGTGGCCGCGGCCGCCAGCATCGCGCTGATCGGCGCCGCCGCGTGGCGCGGGCTGCCGCGCTTCAAGCCGACGACGCACCTGGCGTACGGCGCATTGCTGGGCTCGCTGGGCAAGCTGTGGCGCCAGCACGGCGCGCTGCGTCGCGCCGCCCTGGCGCAGGGCCTCCTGTCGGTGGGTTTCAGCGCCTTCTGGTCGACGCTGGCGGTGATGCTGCACGGCGCGCCTTTCCACCTCGGCAGCGCCGCGGCCGGGGCCTTCGGGCTGGCCGGTGCCGCCGGTGCGCTGGCCGCGCCAATCGCCGGCCGCATCGCCGACAAGCGCGGGCCCGAACTGGTCACGCGCCTGGGGGCAGGGCTGGTGGTCGTGTCCTTCGCGCTGATGGCGCTGACGCCGCTGCTGATGCCGCATGCACGGCTGGGCCTGCTGGTGGTGAGCGCGATCGGCTTCGACCTCGGCCTGCAGGCGGCGCTGATCGCGCACCAGACCATCGTCTACAGCATCGACCCCGGTGCCCGCAGCCGCCTCAACGCGGTGCTCTTCGTGGGCACCTTCACCGGCATGGCGGCCGGCTCCGCACTGGGTGCGCTGGCCCTGGCGCAATGGGGCTGGATGGGCGTGACCGCGCTGGCCACCGTGTCGGCATTGGGCGCGCTGACCGTGCGGCTGTGGCCGGGCGCCGCCCAGGCCCGCTGAGTATCCAGGGGCACCATGCCGACGCGGCCCGGCTGCACGCCGGGCCGCGTCGTCGCTTCAGCCCACGCGGATGTCGATGCGCCGCGCCTGCGCGTGCGTCGCCTTGGGGATGCGCAGCGTCAGCACGCCCTGCGCCAGCTCGGCGCTCACCTGCTCGGTGTCCAGTTCCTTGCTGAGCGTGAACACGCGCCGGAAGCGCGGCGCCGCCACCTCGCTGTGGCTGGACTGAAGGTTCTCGGGCACGGCCAGGTGCAGCTGGCCTTCGATGGTCAGCGTGCCGGCTTCCACCTCGAGCTGCAACTTGTCCTTGGCCACGCCCGGCAGGTCGGCGTAGAGCGTGATGCCCTGGGCGTCCTCGACCACGTCCACCGGTGGAGTCAGGTAGTCCTCGGCGTAACGCGGGTTCGCTTCGGCCTGGCCGGTCGATGGGGTGGCCCGGCTGCGGGTCTGGATGTCGTTCATGGCAGGGTCCTCCTGGGTCAGTGGATCTCGATGCGGCGCGGTTGGGCCGCGGCGCGGCGGCGCACGGTGATGTGCAGCACGCCGTCCTGAAGATGGGCGTCGACCCCCTCGGGGTCGGCATCGTCGGGCAGCGTCAGCGCGCGGTGGAACTTGCCGGCGAAGCGCTCGTTGATGTGCACGGCGGCCTTGCTCTGCGCGTCGGGCAGGGCGGCCTTGCGCTCGCCCGAGATGGTGAGCAGGCCGCGTTCGAGCTGCACGTCGATCGAGCCCGGGTCGACGCCGGGCACGAAGGCGTAGATCTCGAGCGTCTGCGGCGTGTGGCCGACGTTGAGGGCCGGGAAGCCCTGGCGGGCGATGCCGCGGATGGTGGGAGACAGATCGAAGGTCTGCTGCATCTCGCGCTGCAGGCGATCCATCTCGGCGAACATGTCGCGCGGGAACGGCGATCGGTACATGGCGAAACCTCCTGAAGTCGAACGGTGATACGGGGCGCGCCGGCCGAAGCGCGGCGGCTCCGAGGGGCCATCTAGGTGCTCTTGCCGGGGCTTCAAGTAGGAAATTTCAGCAGTCCGCACGGGGGGGCGGCAGGCCCTCTTGAATTGCCGCCGGCCGCACCTATTTCGCCTCTCGTCACGACGCATGGTTCATCGAGAAAAGGAGGCAAGAGCATGACCATCGATCCGACGACCCACTCTTCGGGCGCATCGCCCTCGCCGTCGCCATCGCACTACCGCGGCGTCGACATCCGCATCGACGTGGAGCGCACGCCCGACTGCACTTTCGGCCGCGCCGACCTGTTCGAGGACGCGGAATTCCGCGGCCGGCTGTCCATCGGCAGCCCCCGGGCGACGCCGGAGGACGTGGCGAACCGCCTGGCCCGCCTGGCCCGCGCCAAGGTCGACATCTGGCGGTCCGTGCAGCGCCATAGGCGCCCCGCGCACTGAGCGCGGCGCGCCCGGCACTCAGCGGCCTTCGTAGGCCGCGCGCAGGGCGGCGATGTCGAGCTTGCCCATCTTCATCATCGCCGCCATGGCGCGCGCGGCGCCGGCGGCGTCGGGGCCCTGGAGCATCTCGATCATCGGCCGCGGCACGATCTGCCACGACAGGCCGAAGCGGTCCTTCACCCAGCCGCAGGGGCCCTCGGAGCCGCCCTCGCTCAGCGCCGACCACAGGCGGTCGACCTCCGCCTGGTCGGCACAGTCCACCGACAGCGAGATCGCCTCGGTGAAGGGGAACTGCGGGCCGGCGTTGAGGGCCAGCAGCTCCTGGCCCTCGACCTCGAAGCGGATCGTCAGCACCTTGCCCTTGAGCGCGGGCGAGGCATCGTTGTAATGCGCGGTCTCGAGCACGCGCGAGTTCGGGAAGATGCGCATGTAATGCGCCACCGCCTCCTCGGCGTTGAAGTCGAACCACAGGCAGGGTGTGATCTTGCGCATGGTGTGCTCCTCAGCGCTTGGCCAGCAGCTCGGCCAACTGGTCGGCGCACTGGCCCCAGCCTTCGTGGAAGCCCATCTTCTCGTGCGTCTCGCGGTCGGCCGCGCTCCAGTGCATGGCGGTGGCGGTGTAGCGCGTCTTGCCGTCGCCTTCGGGTTCGAAGCTCACCACCGCGACCATCTTGATCGGCTGCGGATCGGCCGGCACCCAGCCGGGCGTGAAGGCGTTCGTGAACACCAGCTTGCGGTTGGGCACGATCTCGAGGAACACGCCGTCGTTCGGGTACTCGTTGCCCTCGGGGTCGCGCATCACCACCAGCGACTGGCCGCCGGGGCGCAGGTCGTGCTGCACCCTGGAGATGGTCCACGGGCGCGGGACGAACCACTGCTTGAGCAGTTCGGGGTCGGTCCAGGCGCGGAAGACCTGCTCCGGCGTGGCGTCGTACAGGCGCGTGAGGCTGAGCGCATGGGCATCGCTCGCGGCGACGTTGCGGCAGGGATCGGGATTCGTCGTGTCGGTCATGGTGAGCTCCTGGGTTGCAAAAGCAGGGTGAGGAAGGGCTTGCAGCCGCGCGGGCCGCAAGTTCGGCGGGAACGAGGAAAGGGGCTGACGTGCGCCTAGAAGGCTCGGCCGTTCACGTGCTTCACCGGGATGGCGTCGAGGTCGATGCCTTCCACGCAGCGCAGGTTGATCGCCACCATCGGCGAGCCGTCGGGCTTCTTCCCGTCGGCGTAGGGATGGATGCCGCAGACGGTGCAGAAGCGGTGCGCGATCACATGCCTGTGGAAGAGGTAGCGGCCCACCTTGCTCTCGTCGGACTCGAAGCGCACCTGCTGCGGCGGCACGAACCACAGCAGCGAGCCCTTGCGCTGGCACATCGAGCAGTTGCAGGCCATGCCCGAGTCGATGGTGCCGTCGACTTCGAGGCGCACGGCGCCGCAGTGGCAGCTCACGCGGTGGGTGGGGGTCATGGTGTGTCTCCTTGGTGTCGGGATGCGGGAACCGGAATGTGCTCGCCCACCGGCACGGGCGGCGCGAGCTGCACCGCCGCGCCGGGCGTGAGCAGCGCCTGCACATAGGCGCGCAGGTGGGCCACGCAGACCGACGCGATGTGCGCGCCGCCCTGCGCCTTGGCCAGCACGAAGGCGCCCTGCAGCGCGGCCTGGGTGTAGAGCGCGAGCTCCTGCGCGTCCCAGGTGGCGTCGGGCACGTACAGCGCCTGGGCCTGCGCGATGTCCACCGCCACCGTGTGCGCATGCCCCTCGATGCCGGCATTGCAGGCGTCGCGGATGGCAGGGTGGGTGGTGAAGGTCTCCTGCACCATGGTGCCGAGCAGGCAGGTGAAGTCGGGCAGCTCGCCGGCCAGCATGACGGCCCGCAGGTCGATGTAGCCCAGCACGCGCTCGCGCGGGTCGGGCAGTCGGTGGTAGTCGGCGGCGGCGAAGGCGGCACCGGTGACGTCGCTCCAGTGCAGCGTGGCCTGGATGGCGAGATCTTCCTTGCCCTTGAAGTGGTGGAAGAAGCTGCCCTTGGTCACGCCGGCGGCCTGGCAGATCTCGTCGACCGTGGTCGCGGTGTAGCCCTTGGTGCGGATGACCTGCAGCGCGGCGTCGAGCAGCCGGGTGCGCGACGGGAGGGCAGGGGAAGTGGGGGTGTTCATGACCATACCGATTGGTTGGTATGGACTATACGTACCGATTGGTATGGCGCAAGCGAAAAAATGTAACTTGCACCGAAGTCGAGGATGAAACAGCCCCCGGTGCGCGTCCTGTCTGCGCGAGCAGCTATGAATTCAGGAGCGCAAAAGGTGGGCAGTCAATGGCGCGCTGCCGTGCAAGTCCGTGGCCGCGCGCCCCACCCGGCCACTGCGCCATCGCGGCGTGTCCGGCCGCCGGCTGTCGGCGCGGCCGACAATCCGCGGCCATGAACACGCTCGCCTCCGTCGGCCGGCGCCTCGGCATCGACGCAGCGGGCGCCGCCCTCGCGCTGCGCATGGCCCTGGCCGCCACGCTGGGCTTCGCCATCGCCGCCGCCTTCCACGTCCACAACGCCTACTGGGCCGCGATGCCGGTGTGGGTCGTCGCGCAGAACGCGCGCGGCCTGCTCATCGAGCGCGGCTTCTTCCGCATCGTCGGCACGCTGGTCGGCGCGGCGGCGGGTTTCGCGATCCTGCGCGCCGTCCCGGGCCCCTATGCGGCGCTGGCGCTGCTGGGCCTGTGGGCGGCAGGCGGCGCCGCGGCCGCGGCGCTGCTGCGCGGCGTGGTGTCGTATGCGGCGCTGATGGCCGGCATGACGGCGGCGGTGGTCGTGCTGCCCTCGGTACTGGCGCCGGAGCGGCTGCTGCCGCTGGCGGTGGCGCGCGTGGAGTGCACGCTGATCGGCGTCGTGGTGGTCACGCTGGTCACGGGCTTCTTCACGCCCTCGGCTCGGCGGCGCGAGTTCTACCAGCGCGTGCGGCACCTGGCGGCCGACGCCGCCGGCTTCGCCGCCGAGGCGGCCGCAGGCCGCCCGGCGCGCGACACGGCCGCGCTGGAGCGGCGCGTGCTGACCGAGATGGGCGAGGTCGACACCGCCGCTCGCACCGTGGCCGCCGGTTCGGTCGAAGGCTACCGGCGCCTGCGCTACACGACGGCGCTGGTGGCCGCCTCCATCGCGCTGATGGCCGCCGCGGCGGCGCTGCGCGCCCGGCGCCTGCGCGGCGAGCCGGTGCCCGACGCGCTGGCGGGCCAGCTCGCCAGCCAGGCCGCCCGGCTCCGCGAGGCTGCACCCTGGGAGCCGGCGCCGCTGGACCCGGCCCAGCTCCCGGGCCGGGCGGCCACGCCCGAGGATCGCGTCCACCGCGCGATGGCCTGGCTGGTGGCGGCCGAACAGGCCTTGTTCGCGCAGCGCGTCGACGCGGCCGCCGACGAGCGCGGTTTCGCACCGCGCGCGAGCGCCTACCTGACGCCGCAGCGCGACTGGCAGCGCGCCGCGGGCAACGCCGCGGCCGCCGGACTGGGCACCTTCGTCGCCGCGGCCGTGGGCCTGGCCTCCGGCTGGCCGGCGGCCGAGCTGGCGGCGCTGGGTGTGTGCATCTTCTCGATGGTCCTGGGAACGCTGCCGGCGCCGCGCGCGGTGGCACCGAAGCTCATCGCCGGCGTGGCGGCCGGCGTGGTGGCCGCCACCTTCTACCGCTTCGTGGTGCAGCCTCAGGTGGACGGCCCGGTGTCGCTGGTGCTCAGCATCGTGCCCTTCATCGCCGTCGGCGCGCTGGCGCGCGTGAGCCGCCACACCGCCATGCCGGCGCTGGATGCCAACATGTGCTTCATGCTCGGCAGCCAGGCCGGCATGCCGGCGGCCGCCGGCCCGGAGATCCTCAACGGGGCCGCGGCGCTGATGACGGGGGCGGTGCTGGTGGGCAGTGCCTTCCTGCTGGCGCCCGACCGTTCGGCGGCGCGCTCGCAGGCGCTGGCCGGCCACATCCGGCGCGACGTGGCGCGCCTCTTCGACCACCCGCGCACGCGCGCCGCGGCCGTGGCGGGCGAGTGGCACGCGCAGACGGCGCGGCGCATCCTGCGCCTGCTGCTGGACCTGCAGCGCGCCGGCCGCTCCGGCGACGCGCCGGAGGGCCTGCTGGCGGCGCTGAACCTGGGCCATGCCGTCACCACATTGCAGGACGCGATCGACGCCTGCAGCGAGGGCGACCCCCAGCGCGCCGCGCTCGAAGCCGTGCTGCGCGCCCTGCAGGGCTTCGAAGAGGACCCCGAGGGCGCCGCGGCGGCTGCGCTCCAGGCCGGCGCTGTCCTGCACGACGCGGCGCTGCGCCAGGTCGTGCACGATGCCGCCGATGCGCTGCGCGAGGGCGCCGCGCTGTGGAGGCCGACGGCCTGACCCCGCGGCGCCTGCGAGGCCCGCGAAGCACTGGCGGGCGCGGCGTCGGACGGCCCCGCGTGCCGGCGGCGTCCGGCGAACCGGCGCGGGCGCCTCGCCTCCAATACGGACCGATGGCGCACCGCGCCTGCGGCCCATCGCTTTCAAGGAGTTGCCGATGACCCCCTTTCACCGCTTCGGACCTGCGCCTCTCGCCGCCGCTGCCGGCATCGCCCTGGCCCTGTCCGCCTGCAGCAGCACCGCCGTGCGCGCGGGCGGCGCCCCCGACGTCAGCGTGAAGAACTGCGTGGCCGCTGCCGTGCGCGAGTTCAAGGTGCCGCCGGCGGGGGTGGCGGTGATGAGCAGCAGCACGCCGCGCGACGGCGTCTATGCCGTCAACCTGGCCGTCGGCCCGCAAAAGCGCAGCGCCGTGTGCACGGCCGACGAGAACGGCGCCGTGCTGGGCCTGGTCTACAAGCGCCCCGAATGACCGGGCGGTGCCCGCTGTGCGGCGCTTTATCCGACAGGCCGCGCGCTAGACCGAAGGTACGCTATCGCGCATCATCCGGCGCCCTTGCGGGCCGCGCCCCATGAGCCAACCCGAAAAACCGCCAATTCCCGGCCGCAGCCCTGTCCAGGTCGAGGACGGCGGGCCCTCCCAGTTCGTTTCCCACCGGGACGACATCTTCTTCGCCGCCATCGAGACCACGCGCATGCCCATGCTCGTGACCGATCCGCGCCAGCCCGACAATCCCATCGTCTTCGCCAACCGCGCCTTCGTGGCGATGAGCGGCTATTCGATCGACGAGTTGCTGGGCCACAACTGCCGCTTCCTGCAGGGCCCCGCAACGGATCGCCAGACGGTGCAGACCATCCGCCAGGCGATCGACCAGCGGCGCGAGATCTCGCTGGAGGTGCTCAACTACCGCAAGGACGGCTCCTCCTTCTGGAATGCGCTGTTCATCTCGCCGGTCTACGACCGCAACGATGAACTGGTGTTTTTCTTCGCCTCGCAGCTCGACGTCAGCCGCCGTCGCGACGCCGAGGAGGGCCTGGCCCAGGCGCAGAAGATGGAGGCGCTGGGCCAGCTCACCGGCGGCATCGCGCACGACTTCAACAACCTGCTGCAGGTCATGTCGGGGCACCTCGACCTCATGAGTGCCCGGGCCCGCCTGAACAAGCTCGGGCCCGAGGACCTCGCGCGCGGCATCGGCAGCATCCGCAGCGCGGTGACCAAGGCGTCGACCCTCACGCAGCAGCTGCTGGCCTTTTCGCGCAAGCAGCAGCTGCGCGGGCGCACCATCAACCTCAACACACTGGCCACCGGCATGACGGCGCTGGTGCAGCGCACGCTGGGCGAGCAGATCCAGCTCGAGTTCGACCTGGCGCCCGACCTGCCCAACTGCGAGCTCGACACCACGCAGGTCGAGGTGGCGCTGCTCAACGTCCTGATGAATGCGCGCGACGCCATGCCCGACGGTGGCCGCATCCGCATCGAGACGCGTGCGGTCGAGGCCGCCAACGAGGGCGACGACAGCGGCGAACTGCCCGCCGGCCTGCGCCCCGGCGCTTATGCGGCGCTGTCCGTCACCGACACCGGCACCGGCATCCCGGCGGACATCATCGCGCGTGTGATGGACCCGTTCTTCACCACCAAGGACGAGGGCAAGGGCACGGGCCTGGGCCTGTCGATGGTGTACGGCTTCGCGAAGCAGTCGGGCGGCACGGCGACGGTCTCGTCCGAGCCGGGTCAGGGCACCACGGTGCGCATGTTCTTCCCGGCGGTGCGCAATGCCGTGCGGATCGAGGGCGAGAGCGGCTTGCGTCCCAACGAGCGGGGTGGGAGCGAGACCATCCTCGTGGTGGAAGACCGGCCCGAGGTGTCGGAACTGGCGCGCGACATGCTCGAGGGCCTGGGCTACCGCGTGCACGTCGCCGACTCGGGCCGCGCCGCGCTGGAGCTGGTGCGCTCGCTGCCGCCCGACCGCATGCCCGACCTGCTGTTCTCCGACGTCGTGATGCCCGGCGGCATCAACGGCTACACGCTGGCGCGCGAGGTCCGGCGCCTGCTGCCCTCGGTCCATGTGCTGCTGACCACCGGCTACGACCGCGACATGGGCAACATCGACCAGGTCGCGCCCTCGGAGTTCGACATCCTCAAGAAGCCGTACCGCCTGTCGGACCTGGCGTTGCGCGTGCGCATGGCACTCGACGGCGCCACCGGCACGCGCTCCTGAGGGGCGGCGGACTTCAGGCGGCGCGCAGGGCCAGCCGCAGGATGAAATCCATCGACTCGCCGCGGGCGCGCTGCACCGGGTTGAGCGACACGCGAACGCGGTAGTCGCCATCGGCCGCCAGCCGCCCCTGCCACAGCGGCAGGGCCGAGAACTCGCTCATGAAGAGCGCGTCCTTGTGTTGCGGGCCCAGCACCTTGAACGATGCGCCAGGTGCGAGCGTCTCCAGTTCCACTTCGAGCGACTGCCCGGCGCGCCCCTGGATGAGGTAGTCGCGCACGCTGTGCGCCGGCGCCTGCAGCCGGCCGCGCAGCAGCCGCTGGCCACCCCGCCGGGAGAAGCGCACGCGCAGCGATGGCACCCGGGCGGCGGGCGCGGCGGACGTCTTGACCTGCGCCGGCGCCGCGACCGGCAGCCATGCCATGGCGGCGGCCCACAGGAGCCAGCGGCGGCGGGAGTCGGACGAGGGGGTGCGAGCGTGCAGCGGCATCAGCGAAGCGGAAGGGTGAGTACTGCGGCCAGCGGCAGGCCCTGTACGGGCAAGCTGCTGGCCAGGACCACGGCCTGGCGCATGCCCTGGCTCGCGCGCTCGGCCAGCACCTGCCACAGCCAGCGCACCGAGGCCTTGTCGAGTGCGGCCGTGGGCTCGTCGAGCAGCACCAGCGCGCGGCCGCTGGCCAGCGCGGCGGCCAGCGCCACCTTGCGCCGCGAGCCGGTGGAGAGCATGTCCATGCGCTTGTCGAGGTGCTCGCCCAGCGCGAAGCCCTCGACGATCGAGGACCAGCGCGCTGCATCGAAGCCCGGGTCGTGCTCACGCCAGGTGGCGGTGCAGTCGCGCGGCGTGAGCGCATCGAGCGCCGCGTCGCGCGCATCGACATGGAACACGGCATGCCGGTAGGCCTGTGGTGCATGCGCGAGCTCGATGGCGCCCAGCACCAGCGTGCCCTGCGCGGGTTGTTTGCCGGCCAGAACGCGCAGCAGCGTGCTTTTGCCCGAGCCGGTGTCGCCCTCGACCAGCGTGAGGCCTGCAGGCAGGGCGAGCGACTCACAGGAGATCAACGGCGCTTCTCCGGGGAAGGCCACCCGCAAGCGGTGGATCTGGAGGACGGGAGCGGAGGAGGGGTCAGTCATGGCGCGGACTCGTCTTCAACGCCGCAGGGCGGTCGTCGGAGGACCGCATTGTCGTAGCGCCGCGGTGCGCCCCCCTGTCAGGTGCGGTGCCGCTGGTCGATCAGGCGTGCCGTCAGGTCGGCCGCCATCCGCAGGCGCTTGAGGTCGCGATCGACAAGCGGCCGTGCCGCCTCGAAGCTGAAGCAGCACATCGTGCCGTAGATGCTGCCGTCACCCAGCACGACGGGTGTGCTCAGGTGCGAACCGATGCTGAAGGACGGTGCCGGCAGCTCGGCGGCGCCGGGCAGCAGGCGAACGTCCTGGATGCTCTGCGGCAGGCGGCCGTCGATCACACGCTGGCAGAAGCTTTCTTCCGCCGGGTCCGAGTCGCCAGTGGCGATCACCTCGGCGCCGGCGCGCGTGTCGACGGTGATGAAGTAGCGCCGCCCGCCGTGCAGGTGCGAGACGAAGGCCACGTCCATCTGCATATGCTCGCGCATGAGCCGCACCACCTCGTGCACCGCGCGATCGATGCGCTCGGCAGGCGCATCCGCGGGCAATGCAGCCGCACGCCCGAGTGCTTCTTCCAACGGTTCAACGGCCATCGCGCCCGACTCCTGTTTGACGCCCTTTTAAGGTGCAACCGGCGCGCTCGTCAATCGGTGCGGCGCCGGTCTCTCAGGCGTCGATGAACAGGGCGGGGTCGACCATGGCGCGATTCAGCATCACCGACCAGTGCAGGTGCGGGCCCGTTACGCGGCCGGTGGCGCCCACCGCGCAGAAGGCGTCGCCGGGCTTGACCCTGTCGCCCACCTTGCAGTCGATGCGGCTCAGGTGGCAGTACATGCTGAGCAGGCCCGCGCCATGGTCGAGCCACACGGTGCCGCCGTTGAAGAAGTAGTCGCCGGTGTCGATCACCCGGCCCGCGAGCGGCGCGCGGACGGGCGTGCCGGTGCCGGCCGCGATGTCCATGCCGCTGTGCGGATTGCGCGACTGCCCGTTGAAGACGCGGCGCAGGCCGAAGGAGCTGGAGCGCCGGCCGGGCACGGGCACTGCCATGTGCAGCGTCGCAGGCGGTGCGTCGGTGAAGGTCGCCATCACGCCCGCCAGGTGGGTGCGCTCGCGCTCGTAGCGCGCCGTGTCCTCCGCGGACAGGTCGACGGTGCCCGGCGCCACCTTCAGGTGCTGCTCGCGGTACTGCTTGGGGGCGACGGTGTACGGGATGCTGCGCCCGGCCCTGGTGATGGCCGCCTCGCCCGGCGTGGCCGCCAGGGGAATGCCGACCAGCGCAGTCCAGTCGATCGCATCGCCCACCACCAGCAGCGGCACCTGCGCGTCGCCCACGCGGGTGTGTGCCGTGGGCCGGTCGGCCGCCGGCCCGAGGGACAGCCGCGCCACGCCGCCCGGCACGGCCAGCGCCTTCGGCCACAGCGGGGGCGCGGGCGGAGCAGGGGGCGCGGCCTTGGCGCGCGCGGCCCAGACGGCAGGGGTGGCAAGGCTGGCGGCCAGGCCGGCGATCACATGGCGGCGGGGCAGCGAAGGGGCGGGGGAGGCGGATGTCATGCAGGGCGCGGGATTTGGGGGCGAATGGGCCGCTCACGCCCACGGGGCGGGCACGGCACGCTATGAAGTCTATAGCGGCTGCGGCCCCCGCCGTGCGTCACCCCTGCGGCAGGGCCGACGCCTCGTACTGCTGCACGAACTCGCCCGTCGGCGGAATCGGCGTGATCACGTCGATCAGCACGCCGTTGGGGTCGCGGGTGATGAAGTGCCGCTGGCCGAAGGCCTCGTCGCGCAGCGGCAGCAGCACCGGCAGGCCGGCGGCCTGCACGCGGGCATGGAAGGCGTCCACGTCCTCCACCTCGAAATTCAGCAGCAGGCCGGCCGCGACCTGCCCGCGCGCGGCCTCGGGGATGGTGGCGTGGCGGCCGTCGAGCACCGCCAGGTTGACGGCGGCGTCGCCTTCGAGCTGCAGGTGGACGTACCAGTCGCTCGTGAACAGCGGCACGAAGCCGAAGTGCGTGCGCCAGAACGCGGCGGTGCCGGCGACGTCGCGGGTCATGACGACGGGGTAGTAGCTGCTGACCTTGAAGGGTGCCGACATGGCTTCTCCTCGAAAGGGTTGAATTAACATACAGGCCGCATGTTTTATTCAAGATTAACGTACAGGCTGTATGTATGTCAGTGGATGACCCTGCCGATCGCAAGTCCATGACCGCCGAGGTCGACCCGCCCGCCCCGCGCAGCAACCGCGAACGCACCGAGGCCACGCGGGGTGCGCTGATGGATGCGGCGCGAAGGCTCTTTGTCGAGAAGGGCTATGCCGACACCTCCACGCCGGAGGTGGTGGCCGCGGCGGGCACCACGCGCGGCGCGCTGTACCACCATTTCGTCGACAAGCGCGACCTGTTCCGCGCCGTGCTGGCGCGCGAGATGGCGGCCGTGGCCGAGGACATCCGCGCCGCCGCGCGCGAGGGCCTGCCGCCGCTGAAGGCGCTGGTCGCCGGCAGCGACGCCTACCTGCGTGCGATGACGGCGCCGGGCCGCACGCGGCTGTTGCTGGTCGACGGGCCGGCCGTGCTGGGCCTGGCGGAGGTGCTGGCGATGGATGGGGCTGCCGCCGCGGCCACGCTCGCCGAGGGGCTGACCGCCGCTGGCGTCACGCCGCGCGGCGTGGCGCTGCCGGTCCTCGCCGACCTCTTGTCGGCGGCCTTCGACCGCGCGGCGCTGGCGGTCGATGCGGGTGGCGACCTCAAGGCGCAGCAGGCGGCGATGGCCTGGCTGCTGCGCAAGCTGGCGGACTGAGCGCCGCGTCGGCGTTTCGAGCAAAAAGTGGCTGCGGCGCCCGTCCCATGGCCGCGAGCAGCTAGGAAATCAATAACAAATCGGATTCGGTGCCGGCATCGTTGGCCGCCCGCGCTCAGGCCAGAACCTGTGCCACCGGCCGCCGGGGCGACCAGGGCATGCGCGGCCCTCTGCCGAAGCGCAGCACCAGGTCGGGCCGACGCCCGGGCAGGCCGGCCAGCACGGCCAGTTCGGCGCGCAGGGAAGGCACCTCCACCGGCTGGTTCAGGAAGCTGGTCCGCACGTCCAGGCGCGTGGCCGCAAGTTGCAGGCGCTGGCTGGCACGACCGACCTGCACCCAGCCGGCGGCGTTGTCCTGCTGGGCGAACAGCAACACCGCGCCTGCCGACGCATCGAGCAGCGCCGCCTGGCGGGCGCTGTCCGACGCGGGCCGCACCGCCAGCCGGAAAGCCAGCGGTCCCAGCCAGGCCGGCAGGCTGGGATTGCCGGTCGTGGCGCTGTACAGGCCATCGCCCCGCGCCATGGCCTGCGCCGGGTTGAAACGCAGCCATTGCTGCACCTCGGCGACGAAAGCGGCGTCACGCCACTGCGCCGTGTTGCCGGCCACCACCAGGTCGCGCAGGCGGGCCCGCCGCGCGCGGTCGGTGAGGATCACGACATCGACGCCGGGCAGGGTGGCGGCCTGCTCGAGCTGCGCCAGCTCGGCGGGTGCCAACGGCTGGGGGTCGTAGGCGGCGCGGGTGGACTGCCGCCAGGGGATGGCCTCGGCCAGAGCGTGGGCCGTGGACGTCCCCGAGGCCGTGAAGGCGCAGCGCACGCCGGTCGGGCCGGCGGACTCGAGCGTGCCTGCCTGGGCCGACAGGGTGGCGGCCAGCAAGAGGTTCTCCGCCGCGCAACCCAGGCTCACATGCAGGTGGTGGTCGTCCCGATCCACCACCGGCGTGCGGCGATCGGGGGCCGGCATCAGCGTGATGGCGCGAGGCCGCGCGGCCGATCCGTCAAGCGCGAAGTGCCAGGGCTGCGTGTTGTGGCTGTTCGCGGCCAGCGTCGCATAGCGCACCCATTCCGCAGCGCCCAGCGCCGGCGACAGCGGCGAGCGCAGGCCGCGCGCCCAGGTGTCGTAGCGCGCTGCTGAGCCCATGCCACGACGCCACGTCACCGCAATCGCCGCCGCCAGGGCGGCCGTTCCCACGCCGGCCGCCAGAAGGGTTCGCCTGTTCATCGGCCGCCATTGTGGGCCGGTGCACACGGCGGACCCTTGACGCGGCACAAGGGCCCAAGTCGGCAGCTAGCAGCAGCTAGCAGCAGCGTCCCTTGCCCGCGCCGTAGCGTGCCTCCAGCCGCTCGCGGAAGAAGGCCTCGTAGCTCATCGGCGCGCGGTCCGGGTGGGTGGCCGCCATGTGCGACAGGTAGGTGTCGTAGTCGGGCAGCCCCACCATCAGCCGGAGCGACTGGCCCAGCGCGCGCGTCGAGCGGGCGAGGTAGCGCCCCGCCTCGGGCAGGTCGAGGCCGCCAAGCTTCATTATCATCGCGCGGGCGCTGCCGCGAGCGGCTCGTAGGGCGTCTCGTGCACGGTCGGCCGGTTGGCGGCGCGCGCGGCCAGGCAGGCCTTGATGCTGTAGACCAGCACGCTCAGCACCACGAACATGAACAGGGCGCACAGCCCGGCGTCGAGCCGGTCGTTGAAGACGATGCGGGCCATCGCCTCGGGCGTCTTGGCCGGCGCCACCAGCACGCCGTTGGCCAGGCCCTCGGTGTAGCGCGCGGCGTGCGACAGGAAGCCCACCTTCGGGTCGGCCGAGAAGATCTTCTGCCAGCCGGCCGTGAGCGTGCAGGCCAGCAGCCAGGCCGCCGGCGCTGCCGCCACCCAGGCGTAGCGCTCGCGCTTCATGCGGAACAGCACCACCACGCCCAGCATCAGCGCCACGGCGGCCAGCATCTGGTTGGAGATGCCGAACAGCGGCCACAGCGTGTTGATGCCGCCCAGCGGATCGACCACGCCCTGGTAGAGGAAGTAGCCCCAGGCCGCCACGGTGAGTGCGGTGGCGAAGAGGTTGGCGGGCAGCGAGTCGGTGCGCTTGAGCGCGGGCACGAAGCTGCCCATCAGGTCCTGCAGCATGAAGCGGCCGGCGCGGGTGCCGGCGTCGACGGCGGTGAGGATGAACAGCGCCTCGAACAGGATCGCGAAGTGGTACCAGAAGGCCATCATGGCGGGGCCGCCGATGGCCTGGTGCAGGATGTGGGCCATGCCCACGGCCAGGGTCGGCGCGCCGCCGGCGCGGCCGAGGATGGTGCTTTCGCCCACGTCCTTGGCGGTCTGCAGCAGCATGTCGGGCGTGACGGTGAAGCCCCAGCCGGAGATCACCTTCGCCACGGCTTCGGGCGTGCTGCCGACCAGCGCGGCGGGGCTGTTCATCGCGAAGTACACGCCCGGCTCGATGCACGAGGCCGCGACGAGTGCCATCACCGCGACGAAGGACTCGGCCAGCATGCCTCCGTAGCCGATGAAGCGGGCGTGCTTCTCGTTGTCCAGCATCTTGGGCGTGGTCCCCGAGGAGATCAGCGCGTGGAAGCCCGACACCGCGCCGCAGGCGATGGTGATGAAGAGGAAGGGGAACAGGCTGCCCGACCACACCGGCCCGTTGCCCTGCGCGAACTGCGTAAGCGCCGGCATCTGCAGCGTGGGCATCACGAACACGATGCCGATGGCCAGCGCGACGATGGTGCCGATCTTCAGGAAGGTCGAGAGGTAGTCGCGCGGCGCCAGCAGCAGCCACACCGGCAGGCTGGCGGCCACGAAGCCGTAGCCCACCAGCATCCAGGTGAGCGCCTTGCCGTCGAAGGTGAAGAGCGGCGCCCACGTCGGGCTCTGGCTCACGGCCTGGCCGCCGAAGATGGCCGCCATCAGCAGCACGAAGCCGATGATGGAGACTTCGCCGATGCGGCCCGGGCGGATGTAGCGCAGGTACAGGCCCATGAACACCGCCACCGGAATGGTCGCCGCCACGGTGAAGGTGCCCCAGGGAGACTCGGCCAGCGCCTTCACCACGATCAGGGCCAGCACCGCCAGGATGATGATCATGATCATGAAGGTGCCGAAGAGGGCGATCATGCCGGGCACCACGCCCATCTCCTGCTTGACCAGGTCGCCCAGCGAGCGGCCGTCGCGCCGCGTGGAGATGAAAAGGATGATGAAGTCCTGCACCGCGCCGGCGAACACCACGCCCGCCAGCACCCACAGCAGGCCGGGCAGGTAGCCCATCTGCGCCGCCAGCACCGGGCCCACCAGCGGGCCCGCGCCCGCGATGGCCGCGAAGTGGTGGCCGAACAGCACGTTCTTGTCGGTCGGCACGTAGTCCAGGCCGTCGTTGTGGCGGTGCGCCGGCGTCTTGCGGCTGCCGTCCAGGCCGAGCACCTTGTCGGCGATGAAGAGGCTGTAGTAGCGGTAGGCGATCAGGTAGACGCAGATGGCGGCCGTGACCACCCACAACGCGTTGATGCTTTCGCCCCGGCTGAGGGCCACGGTGCCGAGCGCGAAGGCGCCGACCACGGCCACGACCAGCCACACCAGGTGGCGGCGGATGCTGTGCATGATGATGTCTCCTCGGGTTGGAACCCCGGGAGTCTTTCTTGTGCAAGGCGGCGGCGCATCGGTTGCAGTGCGCAGGCGGCTTGCGCAGGATTGCCTAAGGGACAACCCTAGGGATGCGCCCCGCGGTTCAGCCGCCGCCGAACTGCCGCGTGTGCTCCACCGCGTACTTGATGAGCTCGGCCTGGCCGTCGATGCCCAGGCGGCGCTTGATGCTCTGGCGGTGGGCGTCGACGGTGCGCACGCTCAGGCCCAGGCTGCGGGCGATCTGCTTGCTCGATTCGCCGCGGCCCAGCGCGGTGAGGATCTCGGCCTCCCGGGGCGTGAGCAAGGGCCGTGCCGCCTGGTTGCGAAACAGCTTCTTCGATACCGCGGGGCTGAGGAAGGTGCCGCCGGCCGACACCGCCTCGATCGCGGCCACGATTTCCGAGGCGGGCGCGTCCTTGAGCACGTAGCCGTGCGCGCCCGCCTGCAGCGCGCGCTGCACGTACTCGGGGTTGTCGTACATGCTCAGCATCACGACGTGCGGCGGCGCGGAACGCTGCAGCAGCAGCGCGGCCAGCTCGATGCCGTTCATGTCCTTCATGCCGACGTCGACCAGCATCAGGTCGGGGCGCAAGGCGTCGACCTGTGCCAGCGCCTCGGCGGCGCTGCCCGCCTCGCCCACGATCTCCAGCCCCGGCATCGCGCCCAGGCGCGCGCGCAGGCCGTCGCGCACCAGCGGGTGGTCGTCGACGAGGAAGAGTCGCACGGGCGCTGCAGTGCTCATGCGCTGGCTCCTTCCGCGCGGGCGCTCGCGGCGGGCACCTCGGCGGTGATGGTGGTGCGGCCCGCG
Organism: Xenophilus aerolatus; assembly: GCA_030418545.1. Classification (GTDB taxonomy): domain Bacteria; phylum Pseudomonadota; class Gammaproteobacteria; order Burkholderiales; family Burkholderiaceae_C; genus Xenophilus. The sequence goes on from QAIB01000001.1 coordinate 367,823, forward strand.
CCCGAGCGCATGTGGAGCTGGCCATCGATGGCGCCCAGGCGCTCGCGCATGTTGCGCAGGCCGATGCCGCGGCGAGGGTCGGCCTGCGTGGCCTCGACGTCGAAGCCGGCGCCGTCGTCCTCCACGTCGAGCCGCACGCCCGTGGCGGCATCGAAGCGCAGCACGATGTGCACCCGGCGGGCGCGCGCATGTTTGTGCACGTTGGTCAGCGCCTCCTGTGCGACACGGAAGAGCGCGGTCTTCACGTCGGGCGACAGCTCGAAGGGCTCGCCCTGCACGTCGAGGGTGGCCGTCAGCGTGCCGTCCTCGCCGAACTCGTCGACCAGCCGCTCGATGGCGGCCGGCAGGCCCAACGTGTCGAGCAGGGCAGGGCGCAGCCGGTGCGAGATGCGACGCACCTCGGTGAGCGAATCGCCCAGCCGCTGCAGCGCCTTGGGCAGCGCCGGCGGTACCGGCCGCTGCTCGCGCGCCAGCGCATCGACGGCCGATTCGATCAGCAGCTTGGCCGACACCAGCGTCTGGCTCGTGCCGTCGTGCAACTCGCGCGCGAGGTGGCCGCGCTCCTCTTCCTGCGACTGCACCACGCGCCGCGCCAGGAGGCGCAACTTCGCCTCGGCCACGCGGTGTTCGCTGAGGTTGAGCGCCAGTCCGCCCGCGCTCACGGCCGCCAGGCACAGCGCGGCGATGCCGGCGATCCACAGCAGCGTGGTCGTCACATTGCTGCTGATCTGCCGGTCCAGCGAATCCATGGTGGACTGAATGTCGTCCTGGTACAGGCCGGTGCCGACCATCCAGTTCCAGCGCGGGAAGGCCGTCACGTAGCCCAGCTTGGGGGCGGCCGTGCCCAGCGAGGGCTTGCGCCATTCGTATTCGACGTAGCTGCCGCCGCCGCGCTGCGCGCCGGCGATGAGCTCGCGGATGGTGTAGCGGCCCTGCGAATCGCGCAGGTCCCACAGGTTCTGGCCCACCAGCTCGGGCTGGCGCGAATGCATCAGCGAGCGGCCCTGCAGGTCGTAGACGAAGAAATAGCCGTCGCTGCCGTAGTCCAGCGCGGCCAGCCGCCGCAGCGCCTCGGCGCGCGTGGCCTCGTCGTCCTGGCCGGCCTCGTACAGCGGCCGCACGATGCTCACTGCGAGGTCGACGTAGCTGCGCAACTCGCTGCGGCGCTGCGCCATGTAGCTCTGCTCGATCAGCACCCGTTCACGCTGCGCCAGGTCGCGCTCCTGGTGGCGCACGGCCAGCGCCACCAGAAGCAGCGCCACCAGCAGCGGGGCCACGGCCAGGGCGACGATCTTGGTGCGCAGGTTCACGGGGGGCGAGCCTACCAGCAGCGGCGGCACTGTACCCGGGCTGCTCATGGACAATGCCTCTTGAGCCATCCGAAGGACCTCCCTCACGTGCCAGCGAAACCTCGACAGCCCGTCCGCGCCCCGACCGCCGCCCCGGGCCCGGCTTCCAGCGCCGGCGGCCCGACCCGGCGCAAGTTGCAGCGCGATCCGGGCGACCAGATCGAGAACCGCATCCTGGCGGCCGCCATGGAAGAATTTGCCGAGCATGGCTTTGCCGGCGCACGCATCGAACGCATCAGCAGCCAGGCGGGCACGGTCGACCGCATGCTGTATTACTACTACGGCAACAAGGAGCGGCTCTACCAGGCCGTGCTGGAGCAGATCTATGCCGACATGATCGGCGCGCAGCGCAATTTCGTGCAGCCCGACGACCCCGTGGCAGCGATGCGTCAGCTCATCGAACATTCGTGGGACCACTATGCGGCCAGCCCGAAGCTGGTGCGTCTGCTCATGAACGAGAACCTGCTGCGGGGGCGGCACATCGAGCAGTCGGAGCAGATCGGACCGACCTCCTTCCCGCTCGTCCAGACGGTGACGCGCATCCTGGAGGCGGGCCAGGCGCGCGGCGTCTTCCGTGCCGACGCCACGCCCGAGCACACGCTCATGACGATCATGTCGCTGGGCTTCTTCTACCTGTCGAACCAGTACACCTGCTCCGTCTGGCTCGGTGGCGACCTGATGAAGAAGTCGCGCCGCACGGCTTGGCGCGCGCACATCTGCCGCGTGGTGCTGGACCACCTGGCGACCGGTGCGCCGCGCGCCTGAGTCTCAGGCTGGGGCTGCGATCTCGTCCCAGGTGCGCCGCAGGTAGGCGGCAATGGCTGCGTTCTGCCCGATCAGCGAGAAGCGCGCGTTGTGGGCGTAGTCGGGCAGGTTGATCATTTCCGTGGTGATCCAGCGCAACGGCGAATCGGCATGGCCGTGGTGGTGCTGCAGCACCTTGCGCACCACGGCGCGCGTGCAGTCCAGCGCCGCATCGTGCCAGGGCGAATGCCACTCTCCCTCGGCCGGCTCGGTGAAAGGGTAGAGAATGCCGCGGCCCGGCTCGCCCGCGCGGTAGGGAAAGATCGAGTGCTCCGGCACCGCGGCCACGGCCAGGGTCGGATCGGCGATCGACCATACATTGCGCGGCCCGTTGGGCGCCACGGCGCGCACCTGTAGCCAGCGCACGATGCCCATGGCCAGCCATCGATCGACGAAGCTGTCGTCGCACCGAGGGTCGAGCACCGCACGCCCGGTTGCCACGTCGTCGGTGAGCCCGCAGATGGCGAGCTCCTGCGCATTCCCGATCTTGAAGATCGCATGGCTGTAGTCGAGCGTGAACCAGAAGTGCACGCCGCGCGCACGCACGCGCTCGGCCACGCGGGCGACCCGGCGCGGGTCCTCGCTCCACATGTTGACGTGGTATTCGAGCATCGGTTCCACGCCGCGCGCCATGCCGAGGTCATAGGCGCGCAGGTAGAAGTCGGCCACCTCGTCGTCGGTGATCGGGCGGCCGCTGCCATCGTGCCAGTACAGCATGATGTTGTGCGCCTTGGCGCCCACGTCGGCGGCCAGTTCGATCTTGGCGGGCAACTGTGCCTCGTCGCGGCCCACGGCGTAGAACCAGCTCGCCGTGTGCACGGGCAGGGCGTGGCGGGCGATACAGTCGCGGTAGCGCTCGACCTCGCCTGCGCCGGGCAACCGGTCGAAGCCGTCGAACACGTCGGCCTCCTTGACCAGGCGGAACTGCTCCTCCAGCGGCGGCTCGGTCAGCGAGACCGGCCACTCCAGCGAGGATTGCTGTGCGCCACGCCCGTTGCAGCCGATCGGCGGCAGCGCGTTCACGAGGGGTTGCGCAGCTTGCGCACCTGCTCGTCGCTGGGTTGCAGCTTCGCGCCGTCGAGGTAGGTACCGCCGGGCATGACGCCCTTGCCGTCCTTCACCTCGGTGCGGCCGACGAAGATGCCCAGCGTCGACTGGTTGTCCTGCGGGCGGAAGACGGCCTTGCCGAAGGGCGTGCCGAACTCTAGGCCCTTGAAGGCGGCGATTAGCTTTTCGGTGTCGGTCGAGCCGGCCTTCTGGATGCCCGCGGCCAGCGCCTTGACCGTCGCGTAGCCCACCACCGAGTTCAGCCGCGGATAGTCGTTGTACTTCTTCTGGTAGGCCGCGATGAAGGCCTTGTGCTCCGGCGTGTCGATGTTCGCGTAGGGGTAGCCGGTGACGATCCAGCCCGCGGGCGCATCGTCCTTCAGCGGATCGAGGTACTCCGGTTCGCCCGTCAGCAGGCTCACCACTTCGCGGCCGTTGAACAGCCCGCGCGTCTTGCCTTCACGCGCCAGCTTGGTCAGGTCGCTGCCGAACATCACGTTGAAGATGGCGTCGGGCTTGGCGTCGGCGATGGCCTGTGACACGGCACCGGCGTCGATCTTGCCCAGCGGTGGTGCCTGCTCGGCCACGAACTCCACGTCGGGCTGCACCTTCTTCAGGTTCTCCTTGAAGGCCGCAACGGCGGCCTGGCCGTATTCGTAATTGGGGTAGATCAGCGCCCAGCGCTTCTTCTTGAGCCTGGCCGCTTCGGCCACCACCGAGGTGGCCAGCGCGTAGGTGCCCGAGCGCAGGCGGTACGTGTAGCGGTTGCCGTTCTCCCACACCACCTTGTCGCTCAGTGGCCCGGAGGCGAGGAAGAACATCTTGCGCTGCTTGGCGAAGTCGGTGAGCGCCAGCCCGACGTGCGACAGCGTCACGCCAGAGAGCAGGTCGACGTTCTCGCGCGCCAGCAGTTCCTCGGCCATGCGCACCGCGTCGCCGGGGTTGGCGTTGTCGTCGCGGAACACGGTCTCCAGCTTCTTGCCGAGCACGCCGCCGGCTGCGTTGACTTCTTCCTGCGCCAGCAGCCAGCCTTGCTTGTAGGGCACCAGGTTCTGCGGCAGGGCCTTGTAGCTGTTGATCTCGCCGATCTTGATCGTCGCCTGCGCGAGCGCAGGGCCCGCCACCAGCGCGAAGGCCAGCGATCCGAGCGAGACAGTGGAGAGGCCGAGGCGTCGAAAGTGGGACATCGTGGAGCTCCGTGGCAAGGAATGAGTGGCGGGCGGTGGTCAGGCGGCGGGCGGGCTGTCGGCCGCCGCCATCTCGTCGACGATGCTGCGCATCTTGATGGACGACGCGTCGAGCGCCAGGCGCACGCGCTTCCATTCGCGCGGCTTGTCCTCGTTGCGCTGGATGGCCTCGAGCACGCGCTTGTCCTCGTCGAAGGCGTGCCGCAGGTTGGCGCGCAGCCGCTCGTCCACTGCACGGTCGGCCGGCGAGTTCTTCAGCACCAGCCAGTGCTGTACGCAGGTGCGTTCGTCCACCGGCGTGATGAAGTGGCAGGCGTACATCTGGATGCAGTCCTCGCGATTGCCTTCGGGGGCGCCGGTGCCGGTCCTCGCCGAACCGAAGTCGATGACCGCGATGCTCGGCGCGTGGTAGTGGTAGTAGTGCCAGCGGTCCACGTTGCCGCCGAAGTCCTTCAGGCCTTCGAAGACCGGGATCAGCGGGCCGTCGATGACCCAACGCCAGGTCACGACCTTGGTGCCCTGCCGTTCGTTCTGCACGCGCGTCTCTTCGCGTCCCGAGCTGGCCAGCGTGGTCTGGTGCACGAAGACCACATGCGTCGGGTCGCACAGGTTGTCGGCCAGGCTCAGGTAGTTGGCCTGCACTGGCAGCGCGTCGCCTTCGACCACGCTGTAAGTCGGGTCGTCGTACTGCGGCAGATGGAAGACTTGCGACCGGTCGGCCCTGGCGGCGTCGCCCATCCACACCCACGCCATGCCCATGCTCTCGGCCGTCGGGTAGCTGCGCACGCGCGCCGATGCCGGAGGGCGCGGCATGCCTGGGGCGTGCGTGCACGTGCCCTCGCAGTCAAAGGTCAGGCCGTGGTAGCCGCATTCCACGGCGTCGCCGCGCAGCCGGCCGATGGACAGCGGCGCGAGCCGGTGTGGACAGGCGTCTTCCAGTGCGGCCACGACGCCGGCTTCAGTGCGGAAGACGACGAGGTCTTCTTCCAGCACGCGGCGGGTGGTGAGGGCGCGGCCAATGTCGCGCGACCATGCGAGCGGGTACCAGGCGTTGAGGGCGTAGCGGTTCATCGTTGCGGGGCTCCTGCGGCAAGGCTCTTCAGCACGAGCCATGCCAGCCGTTTTGTGGAGTGTTTACTTCACTAAAGTGGAGAAGGTACTTAATTTGGTGCGAGCGCGCGCCGGGGTTTGCACCGATGTAAGCGGCGGGCGAGCCTGCCGCCCGGTCGTGGTGCGGTCCGTGTCGCGAAGGTCGCGCGTGGCCTGGGCGCGGCTTCAGCTCCGCCTAAGCCGGCGTGCCGAGACTGGTCTCCATACACATCGCCCCGACGGGCAGGAGCTACCCCATGACACACGACGAATTCGCCACCCCCACCTTCGACGGCGCGCAGATGCGCCACGTGATCGAGCTGCTCGATCTGCTGGACTTCGCGCCGCACGAGGCGCGCCGGCAGCTCGACCGCCTGGCACGCGAACGCGTGCTGACGGCCGCGCAGCGTGCGTCCGTGGAGCATCTCTTCACCCGGCCGCTGCACGAGGTCGATCGGCTGCTGCGTGCCGCCTGCGCCGACGACGAGGCGCGCGATGCGCTGCGCGAGGAGCGCGTGCACGAGGCCCGCGGCATCTACATCGCGCCGGCGCGGCCCGCACGTGTCGCGCGCAGCAGTGCGTCAGCCGGCGTGCTCGCTGCCTGAGCCCGGCCCCAGCACCGGCTGCGCCGCCCACTGCCCGGGCACCAGCCCGTCGAGCGTGTAGGGCCCGATCGCCACGCGGATGAGCCGCAGCGTGGGAAAGCCCACCGCGGCCGTCATGCGCCGCACCTGGCGGTTGCGGCCTTCGCGGATCACAAGTTCGATCCATGCCGTGGGGATGCTCCTGCGCTCGCGGATCGGCGGATCGCGCGGCGGCACCTTGGGCGCCGGCTCGAGCCGCCGCGCCCGCGCGGGCCGCGTGGGGCCGTCATTGAGCGTGACGCCCGCGCGCAGCGCCGCCAGCGCCGCCTCGTCGGGCTCGCCTTCCACCTGCACCCAGTAGGTCTTGGCCATCTTGTGCCGCGGGTCGGCGATGCGCGCCTGCAGCGCCCCGTCGCCGGTGAGCAGCAGCAGGCCCTCGCTGTCGGCGTCGAGCCGGCCCGCCACGTACACACCCGGCAGCTCGATGAAGTCCTTCAGCCCGCGCCAGCGGCCCTCGGGTGTGAACTGGCTGAGCACGCCGTAGGGCTTGTGGAAGCGGATGAGGCGGGGTGGGGTGGGGCGCTCAGTCATCGGCGTCGATTCCGTGCGTCCATCCTGGCACGCTGATGTAGTAGCGCAGCGCCTTGCCCTGCCCGCGCGTGTGCAGCAGGCCCTGGCGCACCAGGTCGGACAGGTCACGCGTGGCCGTGGCCTTGGACGCATCGACCATCTTCAGGTACTTCTCGACGTTGAGCCCGCCCAGGAAGCCACCGTCGCCGACCAGGAGCAGCCGCTGCAGCAGCTTGCGTTGCCGCTCGTTGATGGTCCCGCGCTGCGCCTGTGCGGCCCAGAAGCGCGAACGTGTGAGCGAGGCCTGGATCACCTCGCCCGCCGCGTCGCAGGCCTGTGCGAACACGTTCGCGAACCACTCGACGAACGCAGTCACGTCGGTCCCGCCGGTCTGGGCCTGCTCGAGCGCGGCGTAGTAGCCAGCGCGGCCGGTGAGCAATTGGCGCGAGAGGCTGTACAGCCGCGTCGCGTTACCGATGACCGATGCGCTGTCCTGTGCCAGCGCCATGTCGGCCACCGCGCGACCGAGGCGGCCGTTGCCGTCCTCGAAGGGGTGGATGGTTTCGAACCAGAGATGCGCGATCGCGGCCCGCGCGATGCCATCGAGTACCGGCGGACGGCCCTCGGCGGGCGCTGTGGCCGCGAACCAGCCAAGAAAAGCCGCCATTTCGCGCGGCACCTCGGCCGAGGGCGGCGCCGTGTAGTGCACCACCTCGCGGCCCGGCCGGCCGCTGACGATCTGCATCGGATCGGCGTGGTCGCGAAAGCGCCCGACCGCAATGCGGCGGATGCCCGCCGTGCCGCCGGGAAAGAGGGCCGACTGCCAGCGGCAGAGCCGGTCCGCATCCAGCGGCTCGGCGTGGTTGAGCGTCGCGTCCCGGATCACCTCGACCAGCCCGTCGACGTGGCGCTCGACCGGCCCGGCGCTCTCGCCGCCCAGGTGCCGCAGCACCGACGAGCGCACGGCCGCGAGGTCCAGCGATTCACCCTCGATGGCCGCCGTAGACATGGCCTCCTGCATCCACAGCTCCTGCGACACCTCGTCGACCCGGTCGAGGCCGATGGCCCGCGCCATGCCCTGGGCAATGCCTTTGCGCTCCCGCGCCCGCAGAAGTGCCGGTCCGGCGGCGGTGAAGTCGAAGTGCAGGCGCGGCCAGTTGGGCAATTGCCAGATGTAGCGGGGCCGTGGGGAGGACATGCAGCGCATTCTAAAGAATTCGGATCAAAAAATGATTCGAATTGGCAAGATTGCGGCTCAGGTCATCCATTTCTCCCGCGACAAGTTTCAGGTGAACTTCGTCCGTAGCGCCCGTCCCGCCTGTGCAAGCGGCTACGAATTCGATAGCGCTTTCAACCGCTCGTCCATCAGCGCCGCAAAGCGTGCAAACCACACCGCGTTGGCCGGCGAGGGATGCGGCAAAGGCGCCAGCGTGATCGCATGCGTCGCATCCCCGGCCCGGTAGCCGATCCGCAGCGTGCGCCGGTGACGCGCATCACCCTGCGCCCAGAAAGCGTCGAGCGCCGCGCCGACCTCAGCCGGCTGCGCGATGCCGAACCAGAAGAAGGCCTCGCGCCCCAGCGCGATCACGGTGCGCTCGCCATCGCGGCCCTGCCAAGCCCCCAGCAGCAGTTCGGCCATCAAGGGCTGGAAGCGCCGCTTCACCGCCATCGACCAGGCGCGGTTGCCCACCGGCTTGTAGGGCACGGTGTTGAGCCAGAACACCTCGCGGCCGGCCGCGACCGAAGCCGCGAAGTCCGGCACCGCCGCCTCGGCGCCGTGCCGAAGCCGATGCAACGCCGCACGCACCAGCTGCCCGCCCTTGCCGACGAAGGGCAGGGCGTGTTCGACCTCCGTGCGCCCCGGGTCGCGGCCGAAGATGCACAGCTGCGCGTCACGCGGGCCCAGGCCGATGATCGGCTCGCGCCAGTCGCGGCCGAAGGCGTCGTAGGCCTCGCGGTCGATGCCGGGGGTGTGTTCGGCGAGCTGGAGGAAGGCGGCGCGCCGGGCGTTCGTCAGACTTAGCTGCGTGAATGGGTCGTGCTTCATGGGTGCAACGAGAGTTGCGGCAGGTACTCGTCCACCAGTTGCACGACGGTGTCGGCCTGCAGCTTGTCCCGCGCGACCTTGAGCGGGTCGCGATCCGGTCGCTGCGCGAGCCAGCGCTTGAAACGCACGAAGGCCAGCGGATGCACCGTGTTCATTCGTGCCATGGTGCCGTTGGCGGCAACCACGACCGACGAGAAGCGTGGTGCGCTCACGAGCTGCTCGGCATTGCGCGCCTGCACGACCCAGAAGTCTTCTTCCGTGTCGCTCAGTTGCGCGGGATGCGGGTCCTGCTCCTGCACCTCGCGCCGCAGGATGTCGACTTCGAAACCCTGGCTGTTCACCGCGGTGTAGAGCTGCCCGTCGCGGAGCTTGAAGGTCTTGTCCACCTTGCGCAGCAGCGCCAGCATCGACGAATCCAGGCGCTTCAGCTGCGTGGCGAGCTTGAAGCGCTTGCGGGTGTCCCACAGCAGGTCGACGTCGCGCGTGGCGATGGCGGCGCTCTCGACGCGCACGCCGGCTGCTGCCTCATAGGCGTAGACGGCGTGGGTGCCCACCACCGTGAAGTGCTCGGCGACGTTTTGCCTGTGCATCATGTTCAGGATGTCGACCACGACCGTGGGCACCCGCCCGACGAAGAGTGCGCGGTTCATGCGCTGATGGCGTTGCACCGTCGCGGTCAGGTCCTTCAGCCGTGCATCGGCTTGCTCCTTGCGCGCCGTGAAGCTGGTGTACATCGCTTCTGTCTCGGCACTGCGCGGGCCCAGGCTCTTCTGCGCGTTGCGGGCGGAAGTCCGCACGAGGTAATCGCTGCCGTTGACCGCCTTCCAGTACATGCCGCCACGCAAGGCGGCCGACTCGGCCCGCGCGGCCTCCAGCGCCTCGAAGGCAGACCGCGCGTCGATGTACTGCCGCCGCGCGTCGTCGCCGATGTCTTGGAATTCAAGCATTTCCGTCGAAAATCAGAAAAATCGAATTTACACGGAAAAGTGTTAAAAATCAAAGGCTTAAATATTCAATGACCCGGCGTCCATCGCTGCATCGAACAGCCGGTTGCGCTGCGTCGCGCAGCACGCCGCGCACGGTCACGCGGTCGGCATGCACTTCGATGCGGCGGCGGCTCAGCCAGGCGCTCAGGGACAGACGTGCGCCGAGGATCAGCATCGGCGCGCCCACCACCGCGGCCCAGACGGCCGGCGACCATCCGGCCATCTGCGCCTGCATCAGCTCGCGCTTGTTGATCCAGCCGATGACCGGCGCGCACGGCGCGATCGCCCACAGGCCCCACGGCGCGAGCGACAGCACGCCGAAGGGCGCCAGCCAGGCGCACGGGCGGCAGGGATCAAGGCTGCGCGCAACTGAAGCTCGCCGCCCGGTTCACGTCCCCGCTGCCGTTGTAGCGCGGGTAGCCGGGGTAGGGGCACAGCGGCCGCGTGCGGCCGGGCACGCCCAGGGTGTCGGCCACGGTCTGCGGCGGCGGGGCGATGCCGCGCTCGACCCAGTTCTCCAGCGTGGTGAGCGAGTCCCAGGCGGCGTTGAAGGTCGTGCTCACGGCGTGCCCGTAGCCCGGGATCTCGTAGTAGCGCACGAAGGCGTCGACGCGGTCGGCGCCCATCGTCTTGCGCAGGCGCTGGAAGTAGTCCTCGCTGGCGCGGGTGCTCACCAGCACGTCGTTGGTGCCGTGCGCCATCAGCAGCTTGCCGCCGCGCGACTGGAAGGCGCCCAGGTCGGTCTTGTTGATGTCCTGCAGCGCGGTGAGCTCGCTGATGCGCGCCTGCCAGCGGCCCGGCTGGGTGGGATCGAGCGTCATCGAGTTGAAGGCCGGGTCGCGCGTGACGAAGAAGCGCGCCCACTGGTCCCAGAAGGCGGGGCCGAAGGGCGCCTTGGGTGGCATGGGTGACGCAGGCTGTTCGCTGCCCAGTGCCAGGGTCGTCACCGTCGCCTGGGCGGGCAGCGGGCCGTCCATGCCGAGGTCGGAGCCCCAGATGTTGAAGCCGGGGTACCCGGTCTCGCCGCTGGCCACGGGGTAGCCGAAGCGGATGGGCGTGTCGTACACCTTGAGCGCGGCGATCTGCGCGTCGGACAGGCAGCGGTCGCCGCCCTCCGCGCCGTTGGCGCAGCGCAGCGGCGCGCCGTCCACCATCGCCGTGGCCGGGTCGAAGCGGGCGTGGCAGGCGCGCGTGGCGCCGATGATCCCGTCCTTCACCCCGTCCAGCTCGTCGCAGGCCTGCAGCGCCGCGTCGAAGAGCCGCTTGCGCTTGGCGGCGTTGGGGTACGCGCCCGGGCGCGCCAGCGCCTGCGAGATGCGGCCGAACTGCAGATCGAGGCTCGCGGCCGCGCCGGCCGGGTAGAGCGCGATGGCGCCGTTCCAGTCATCGGGCCAGTTCTGGATCACGGCCAGCGCCTCGCGCCCGCCGGTCGAGCCGCCCGCGAAGTAGGCCCGCTCGGGCCCCGCCACCGCATAGCGCTGGCGCAGCAGGGCGATTGCCACGTCGCGCGTCTTCTTCAGCGCGTCGCGCGAGAAGTTGCGCACCGCCTCGTCGTTGACGCCGAAGGAGCCGTCCAGCGCGCCCATCGGCCCGGCCTGGTGGCCCGAGTCGCTGACCACGGTGGCATAGCCGCGCCCCAGCGGGTACGGCTGGTCGGCCGGGCCGGCCGGCACGTTGCCGTTGGGCGGCAGCCGGATCAGGCCGTTGTAGCCGCCACCGCCGAACATCAGGAACTTGCGGTTCCACTGCGTCGGCAGGTCCAGCTCCAGCTTGATGGCCGGCGCCGAGGGATCGACAGGCGCGATGTCGGCCAGCACCTTGCAGTACTCGGGCAGCGCCGCGGCGCCCGTGCCGCCCGGGGCAACCAGTGTGGCCGAGGTGACCTTGGCGCCGCGGGTGGGGAGGCCGATGGCGGAGGCCGGGACGGTGAGGGTGGCCATGTCGGCGCAGGCGAGGGGTGCGGCGCCGATGGGGGGTGAGTTGGGCGGTAGCGCGGGGGGTGGGTTGCTGGCGCAGCCGGCGATGAGGGCGGCCGTTGCTGTGAGGAGTGCGGTGCGGCGGATTGCGGCGGCGTCGGCAAGGGCGTGCGAGCGGCCCGTGCGTTGCGTGGACGCGCGGGTTGGCGTGTTCGGGTGCATAAAAGTCTCCTGGTCGTTGTCGTTGGCGCGAAGCGCGAAACGACTATAGGAGCATTGGCGCTTTGGGGCCAAATGGGCTGGAAACACCCGCCAGTCGGACGCCGGGCGCTACATATCTGATAGCAAGTGGGAGTGCATCAGTCGCTGGGCGTCAAATCCGCGAGGTGCGCCCGCAGCACGGGCAGCGCGGTTTGCACCGTCTCCCACACCACATCGAGATCGATGTCGAAGTAGCCGTGCGCAATGCGGTTGCGCATGCCGCGCATGTTCCGCCAGGGAATCTCGCCGTGCGCTTCGGCGAACGCCGGATGGCGCTCCATCACCTTGGTCGCGGCCTCGCCCAGCACGATGAGGCTCATGACCACCGCCTGCTGCGTTCGCCTGTCCTGCTGAAAAGCAGTCTGTTCCATGCCATCAACAAACGCGCAAGCGTCTGCGGCAGCCTGCCGCATGTGCTCGAGGTAGTCCGACAGCCGCGGGTCGTTCACACCTGACGCGCCTCGGCCAACACCACATCGCGAAAGCGCGCAGGCAGGTCGCGCGGGGTCACCACGTCGACGCGCACACCGAGCAACTGCTCCAGTTCGTCCTGCAGGCCGCCCAGATCGAACAACGTGGCACCGGGCAGCGCGTCCACCAGCAGATCGAGGTCGCTGTCCTCGCCGTCATTGCCGTGCAAGACCGAACCGAACACGCGCGGATTGGCGGCGCGAAAGCGGCTTGCGGCGCGATAGATCGCGTCGCGGTGTTGATGGACGGCTGCGGAAGGACGCATACGAGCGAGTTTAGTGCTGGGAGTCGGCCGGGCACATCGCAAAGAGCATCCCTCGGGGCGTAGCCGCAGCCCTACTTGCCCCAACTGTCCTTCAATCCGCTCGTTCGGTTGAACACCAAGTGGCCGCTCCGGTCCGATCTCGTGTCCACCACAAAGTACCCCAGGCGCTCGAACTGGTAGCTCGCGCCAGCCTTGGCACCGCCCAGGCCCGGCTCTGTATAGCCCGACACGACGTGCAGACTGCCCGAATTCAACTCCTCGGTCACGTTCTCCGCTGCCCCTGGCTGCTCTGCCGCAAACAGCCGCTCGTACAGCCTGAACTCCGCCGAAACCGCATCGTGTGCGCCGACCCAGCCGATCACGCCCTTGACCTTCACACTGTCGGCGCCGGGCGTGCCGCTCTTCGTCTCGGGCAGCACTTCGGCGAAGACCTTGGTAACCTTGCCGTCGGCGTCCTGCTCGAAGCCCGTGCACTGCACGACGTAACCGTACTTCAGCCGCACCTTGTTGCCATCGATGGCCTGGTTGCTGGCATTCGTGTGCGGCGGGTAAAGCCGGCGATAGCCCTTCTCGGGCACGGCCTGAAAGTCCTCGCGTTCGATCCACAGCGTCTTGCCGAAGCTGAAGTGGCGCTGGCCGGCGGATTCGTCGTGCGGGTTCACCGGGGCGTGGCATGGCTCCAGGTGGCCGGCGCCCATGGTGGCGTCCCAGTTCGTGATCTCCAGCGCCAGCGGGTCCAGCACCGCCATCGCCCGCGGCGCGACCGGGTCCAGCGTGTCGCGCAGCGCCGCTTCCAGCGCCGCGTATTCGGTCCAGGCACCGCCGGTCTTGGTGGTGCCGCTGCGCTCGCAGAACAGTTTCAGCGCCTCGGGCGTGTAGCCGCGGCGGCGCAGGCCCGCCAGGGTGGGCATGCGGGGGTCGTCCCAGCCGTCGACGTGGCCTTCCTCGACCAGCTGGCGCAGCTTGCGCTTGCTGGTGATGACGTGGGTGACGTTGAGGCGCGCGAACTCGTACTGGTGCGGCGGCGGGGCGACGAGCAAACCGCCTTCGCACAAACGATCCATCAGCCAGTCGTAAAACGGCCGCTGGTCCTCGAACTCCAGCGTGCAGATCGAGTGCGTGATCTGCTCCAGCGCGTCCTCGATGGGGTGCGCGAAGGTGTACATGGGGTAGATGCACCACCGGTCGCCGGTGTTGTGGTGCGTGGCGCGGCGGATGCGGTACAGCGTGGGGTCGCGCAGGTTGATGTTGGGGCTCGCCATGTCGATCTTGGCGCGCAGCACGGCGGCGCCGTCGGGCAGCTCGCCGTTCTTCATCTGCCGCAGGCGAGCGAGGTTCTCTGCGGGCGTGCGGCTGCGGTACGGGCTGTCGGTGCCGGGCTTGCCGAAGTCGCCGCGGTTGGCGCGCATTTCCTCGGGGCTCTGTTCGTCGACATACGCGTGGCCAGCGGTCACGAGGTACTCGGCCGCGCGGTACATGAAGTCGAAGTAGTTGCTGGCGAAGTATTCGTGCTCGCGCATCACGCCGCGGTGCGTGGGGTCGTCGGCCAGCAGGGTCTCGTAGCCCAGCCAGGCGATGGCTTCGCGGATCGAATCGACGTACTCCTGCTCTTCCTTCTCGGGGTTGGTGTCGTCGAAGCGCAGGTGGCACACGCCGCCGTATTCCTTGGCCAGCTCGAAGTTCAGCCAGATGCTCTTGGCGTGGCCGATGTGCAGGTACCCGTTGGGCTCGGGCGGGAAGCGGGTGCGGATCTTCGCCGGGTCGGGCATGCCGGCCAGGTGGTGCGGGCCGTCGCCGGGCGAGCCGCCCCAGCGGCGGGTGGCGTAGGTGCCTTCGGCGATGTCGTGCTCGATGACGTGGCGCAGGAAGTTGCTCGGTGCGGCCGGCGTGGCCGAATCGGGATGTTCTTTGTTACCGCCGGTTTTGGCGTTCGGGGAGGTCATTGGGGAATTCTATGGGTCGGTGCCTACTCTCACCTGGGGCGCAGGCGGGCTGGCGCAAGTGGCTGGGCCGGCGCAGAATTTCACGCAAACGGGTGGCGCGCTTCACTTTTGGTAACGATCTTCACCAAGCCGCGTGATCCTGATTTACAACTGACGCGTTCAATACGCACATGGGCAGATCGTTCTGGGGCAGGTGCCCCACCCGAGCCGCCTCTGTTCAAGGAGAACCAACATGACACGTTCGACATTGTTCAAGTGGGCCGCAGCCGGTGCCGTGGCGGCCGGTGCCTTGTTCGCCGCCGGTACGGCGAGCGCACAGGTGGGCTGGTCGGTCGGCATCAGCGCCCCGGGCGTCGCGGTCGGCGTGGGCAACCCCGGTTATTACGCGCCGGCCCCGGTGTACGTGGCGCCGCCGCCCCCGGTGTACTACCGCCCGGCCCCGGTGTACTACGCGCCGCCCGCTCCGGTGTACTACGGTCCCCGTCCCTACTACGGCCCGCGCGGCTACTACCGCCCCGGCCCCGGCTACTACCGCCATCACCACCACTGGCGTTAAGGTTGAGCCCGAGCCAGGCGCGCCTCACTCACGAGCAACGAGGGTCGACCACCGACTGGCGCGCCAGGGCGAGGGATTCCAAGGCTCTCGCCGACTTCCGGGCTGAACAGGCCGTCCCCGCGCAAGCGGGGACGGCCTTCTTTTTTTGCCGCCTCACATCGCCTTGAAGAGGTGCGCATAGAGCCGGCTTACGACGATGTCCTCGCCCGCCCGTCCGCGCAGGCTCAGATGCAGCTTGCCGGCCTCGTCGCGCTGCACCCGATCGATCGCACTGGCGCGCACCACCACCGCGCGGTGCACCTGCCAGAACACCTGCGGGTCGAGCTGGGGCAGCAGCTGCTTCAGCGGCGTGCGGATGAGGTGCTCCTGCGTGGCGGTGAGCACGCGGATGTACTTGTCCGCCGCCTCGAAGTAGATGACCTCGTCGATCGGCACCATGCGCACGGTGCCCACGGCGTCGCTGGCGGTGATGAACTTCAGGGGTGCTGCGCCGGCCAGCGCGGGCAGGCCGGCCGCCGGCAGCGCCCCGCCCGCGGCGGCCAGCAGCTGGCGCCATTGGGCGAGCGTGTGTTCCAGGGCGTCCGAGGTCGCGGCGTTGCCGGCGGGCGCCGCCTGGTCGGCCACCAGGGCCTGCTGCAGGCGCGCCACCGTACGGCGCAGGCGCTCGGGCTGCACGGGCTTGAGCACGTAGTCGAGCGCCTGGGCGTCGAAGGCGCGGACAGCGTACTCGTCGTAGGCGGTGACGAAGACCAGCTGCGGCATCGGCGCGTCGTCGTGCGGCCAGCGGTCGGCCACTTCGGCGGCGGCGGCGAGGCCGTCCTGGCCCGGCATGCGGATGTCGAAGAAGAGCACGTCGGGCCGGCGCGCCAGGGCCTCGCGGGCGGCGCTGGCGCCGTCGCCCACGGTGGCGACGACCTGCAGCGCGGGCCAGGCTTGGGCGAGCTCGGCCTTCAGGGCCTGGGCCAGCAGGGGTTCGTCTTCGGCGATGAGGGCGGTGGGCATGGCAGAACTTACAAGGGAAAAGTGACGGTAGCCCGCGTCCCGCCGGCGGGAGCAGCTATCAATTCCATAGTGGCCCGCTCCCCGTACAGCGTGTGCAGCCGTTCGCGCACCTGCTGCACGCCGAATCCGCCGCCGTCCTCGCGCGCAGCGGCGGGAGCGACTGCATCGGGCGGCAGGCCGACGCCGGTGTCGGCCACCTCGAGCACCAGCCGCGCGCCGTCGGCCGCCGAGGCACGGCGGGCGCTCACGCGGATTTCGCCGCCGTCCACCTTGGGCTCCAGCCCGTGGCGGATGGCGTTCTCCACCAGCGGCTGCAGCAGCAGCGGCGGCACGGGCACCTCGCGCAGGCCGTCCGGCAGGTCGAGCGTGAAGTGCAGGCGATCGCCCATGCGTACGGCCATCAGTTCCAGGTAGTCGGCCAGGCGTGCGAACTCCTGCGCCAGCGGATGCTGCGTGGCGCGCG
This sequence comes from Xenophilus aerolatus, assembly GCA_030418545.1. Taxonomy (GTDB): domain Bacteria; phylum Pseudomonadota; class Gammaproteobacteria; order Burkholderiales; family Burkholderiaceae_C; genus Xenophilus. The sequence goes on from QAIB01000001.1 coordinate 384,363, forward strand.
AGCCGGCCAGCGTGGCGCGCAGGTAGCCGTTGAGGCGGTCGAGCATGGCCACGGCGCGCGGTGGGTCGAGCGTGATGAGCACGCGCAGGTTGGCCAGCGTGTTGAACAGCATGTGCGGCTCCAGCTGCGTCTCCAGCAGCTTGAGCTTGGCCTCGCTGGCGTCGCGCTCGGCTTTCGCGATCTCGGCCGCCAGCGCCGCCGCCTTGCCGCGGCTGTGGAAGTAGTAGGCCCCGATCGCGCCGGCGGCGATGGTGACGTAGAGGCTGGCGGCGCTGTCGCGCGAACTGGCGGTGCGCCCGGGCGAGGCCGGGCCGATGAGCTGGAAGGCCAGCCAGTCGCCGACATAGAAGCCGACGGCGATCCCGACCGCCGTGAGCACCAGCCCGCGCCAGCCCTGCGGCCAGCCGCGGCCGCCTTCCGGGTCGACGTGGCAGTACTTCGCGGGGATGAGGTAGCGGCCGAACTCCATGGTGGCCCAGCACAGGCTGCCGATGCACACCGAATACACCAGCTGCGAGACGTAGGTGCGGTTGGGCCACAGCAGCGTGGTGAACACCGCCACCACGCTGCACAGCGCCAGCACCTGCAGCCAGTGGCGGGCGGCGTCGCGCCACAGGGGACTCATGGGGTGGCCAGGGGCAGCGCGGCGGTGGCGGGCGGCGTGTCCACCGCGGCGGGCACGGCTGCGCGGGCACGCAGTTCCTCGGTCGTGTCGCCGCCGCCGGGCCGCCAGCCGGGCGGGCGCCACAGGTAGCCCAGCGCCTCGCCCACCGAGCGTGCGCCGCGCAGGTCGCGCCACAGCGCCTGCCACTGGCCGAACTCGATCTGCAGCAGGTTGTAGCCGCGGATGGGATGGACCAGCCCGTAGCGCGGCGGCTCCTCGGCGCGCTCGGGGATGTAGGTGCCGAAGAGGCGGTCGAAGACGATCAGCACGCCGCCGTAGTTGCCGTCGAGGTAGGCCAGGTTGCTCGCGTGGTGCACGCGGTGCGCCGAGGGGGTGTTGAGCACCCATTCGAGCGGGCCGAGCCGCGGGATCCAGGTCGCGTGGATCCAGAACTGGTAGAGCAGGTTGAGCGTGAACAGCACCAGCACCACCCGCGGCGGCAGGCCCAGCAGCGGCGGCAGCAGGAAGAAGCCCAGCGTGCCGGTGAGCTTGCCGGTCCAGCCGAAGCGGTAGGCGGCCGACAGATTGAGCTGGTTGGGCGTGTGGTGGATCGAGTGCGTGCACCAGAACCAGCGCACCCGGTGCGCCGCGCGGTGGTACCAGTAGTAGCAGAACTCCTGCGCGAGGAAGGCCGCGGCCCAGCCGCTCCAGTGGTCCATGCGGATGTCGAACAGGCGGTGCGCGTAGAGCCAGTCCATCCAGCCCAGCCAGAAGCCCAGCGGCAGCAGCCAGCGCAGCGGGTATTCGCGCACCAGGAAGTCGAAGACCGAGATGCCGGCCGCCTTCCAGTCGTAGCCTCCGGCGGCGGCGTTCACGCCGCGCCGCAGCGACAGCACGATCGCCTCGGCCAGCGAGCACAGCAGCACCGTGACGACGGCGAGCTTGAGGATGGTGACGAGGAGCGTGGGCATGGTGTTGTCGTGGTGGTGCCTGCAGCCCGTCGATTCTTCACAAAAAAGCGGACGATCCGTGCGTGGATACCCGGCCGCTCACCACGGGTCGGTGCCGGCGGTGCGCAAGCGGGCCCGTTCGCGCGCCACCATGCGGCCGAGCATCGGATTGCCCGGCGCGAAGACCCACACGGCCATGCCGTGGAAGAACAGGCCCAGGCCCCAGCCCAGCAGCGGGAAGATGGCCCAGTGGCGGCCGTTGGCGACCGACAGCGCGACGAGGCCGAGGTTCACCACCACGTAGACGGCGGCGTGCAGGTACCAGCCCAGCTTGGCCTTGGCGCGGCGCTGGGCGAGGAGGTCGAGTCGGGCTTCGTCGGCGGGCGAGAGGCGGGGGGTGGCGGCGGTGTTCATGGCGGGATTCCTCGGTAATCGGGTGGTGGGGCTCAGGCGGCGGCGGTGGCGGCATGGCCGCGGAAGGCCAGCTTCCACAGGCGCAGGGCGCGGCCGGCGAAGATGCCGCTGAACAGACCGTACAGCGCGCTGATGCCGACGGCGAAGCCGGTCTGGTGCGCGTACTCGGGGTGGAAGGCGAGCGTCACGCCGACCACGTACTTGGTGAAGAAGATGCCCATCATGAGCGCCAGCGGCACGGCGCTGCCGGGCTGGAAGAAGCGGCGCGCGGCGGTGTCGTAGCGCACGGCGGGGTTCAGCGGGATGCGGCTGACCACGGCCAGCGCCACGGCCGCAGCGGCGGCCCAGCCGGCCAGCGCGCTCAGGCCGGCGGGCGACTGGCCGAAGGCGGTCGCCAAGCCGTAGACGGCGAAGCCGACCATGGCCAGCGGCATCGCGATCACGCGGTTCAGGTGCGCGCTGCCGGCGGCCAGCTGCTTGCCGCCCAGCCAGGCCAGCAGGCCGAAGACGACGAAAACCCAGGTCGGGGTGTGGGTCAGGATCTCGATCAGCATGGGAAGCTCCTTGGTGCGGTGTGGGGGTGACGGAAGTCGATGGCGTGACTGTGCGCGCCGCCCGGACACCGGACCAGCGGCGTGCGACGAAGTGCAGGAACGGGGGACGAAATGCACCGCCGGCGGATGGGCGGCGGCGCGCCGGCGGGCCGTGCGCGGCACGGCTGCACGCGCGAATTTCGGGCCGAATCGGCCTCCAGCGCCCGTGAGGCGGGCGCGTGCAGCTATGAATTCAATAGCAGGGCAGGGGCGGCCCGGGCTTGCCCCCCCGGCGGCCGTCAGGCCGGCTGCGGCTCCGGCGCCGGCTGGACGGCCGGCCGGTCGGCCTCGATGCGCGTGCGCGGCAGGAACTGCGGGTACTCGCGCTGCATGAAGTCGATCAGCCCCTCGCGCACCTGGCAGCGCAGGTCGAAGGCCTGGCCCGACGAGGCCGCGGTGCACAGCACCCGCAGCTGCATGGTGCGCTCGGTGGTGTCGGTCACCGCCAGGTTGAAGAAGCGCCGGTCCCAGTTGGCCGACGCGTTCACGATGCGCTCGACCTCGGCGCGCAGCGGCGCGATCGGCATGCCGAAGTCGACGTAGAAGAACACCGAGCCCAGCAGCTGCGAGCTGTTTCGCGTCCAGTTCTGGAACGGCTTCTCGATGAAGTACTGCAGCGGGATGATGAGCCGCCGGTCGTCCCAGATCTTCAGCACCACGTAGCTGCCGGTAATTTCCTCCACGCGGCCCCATTCGCCTTCCACGATCAGCACGTCGTCGATGCGGATGGGCTGCGCCAGCGCGATCTGCAGGCCGGCGATGAGGTTGCTGAACACCGGCTTGGCGGCCAGGCCGCCGACGATGCCGATCACCCCGGCCGAGGCCAGCAGGCTGGCCCCGACCTGCTTGGCGCCGGGGAAGGTCATCAGCATCATGGCCGCGCCGATCACCACCGCGACGCTCATGGCGCTGCGCGCGATCACGCGCGTCTGCGTGAGGATGCGGCGGGCGTTCATGTTGTCTTCCACGTCCACCGGATGCGCCGCGATGATGCCGTTGGCGAAGCCGCGGATCAGCCGCACCACCAGCCAGGTCATGCAGGCGATGAGCAGCAGGCCGTTGAGGTGGCGCACGCGGCCGATGAAGTGCAGGTCGTCGGGCGCGGCCTGCCACACGCCCTGCAGCGCGATCAGCGGCAGCACGAAGGCGGCGGGCGTGCGCACCGCCAGCACCATCGCGTGGATCAGGGGCATTGGACGCGTGACGCGGGCAAAGACCGCCTGCGCGATGCGGTGGACGGCCGAGGCCGCGACGATGGCGACCAGGGCGGCCAGCCAGGTGTGGAACCAGGGATGGGCGAGGACCGTGTCGAAACTCAATGGGTTCTCCGGTGATGCGGCCGCAAGGGCCGGAACGACAGGGCCGCCACCAGGCGGGCGGCCCGGTTGGCGGAGCGGATCAGGCCGCGGAGGCCTGGGGTGTCGGCGACTCGGCCGCCATCGTCTGCACGATGCGTGCCGCGTCGGCCTGCAGCTGCGTCGCCAGGCCGATGGCCAGGTCGAGGCGGCGCAGCAGCCAGGGACTGACGTCGTTGTCGAAAGGATCGGGCAAGGGGATCGGCCCCGCAGGCAGCGAGGGCGGCGCGAGCGTGTCGTCGACGTCCGACATGCGGCCGGCGGCGGCCGCGCCGATCACCGCCTCGATACGGGCGGCGCCGCGCGCCAGCGGCCCTTCGATCGTCGCCAGCGTGAGGCGGTCGCGCCGCAGCACCAGCATCGACTTCACGGCGCTGAGCTGCGCCAGCAGCTGGTAGCTGTGCGCCTGCAGGCGCTGCAGGGGTTCCAGCGGCGGGCGCACGGCGCGCGGTTCCGACAGCGAGCGCTGCGTGGCCTGCACCAGCGCCGACAGGCTGTCGAAGGCCTCGCGCCGCGCCAGGCGCCATTCGAGTTCGGGGCTGCTGTCGACCGACTGCAGCTGGCCCAGGGCCAGCGCCAGCCGGGCGTGGCGCGCCTGCGCGGCCAGCGTGCGCGTGACCAGCGCCGGGATCTGCGTGCGCTCCCACGAGGGCAGCACGTAGCAGAAGGCCCAGGCCAGCGAGGCGCCGATGAGCGTGTCGCCGATGCGCTCCAGCAGCGCGAAGGTCGGGCTCGCCCCGGCGAAGAGCATGTGGGCCTGCACCAGGCCCAGCACGGTGGCGCCGACGGCAGTGACCGTGTACTTGCGCACCGCGAAGCCGTGCGCCACCGCCTGCGCCAGCGTCATGACGATGAGCAGTTCCAGCGGGCCCGGGTGCGAGGACAGCAGCGCCACCGCCAGCACGCAGCCGAACAGCGTGCCGGCCACGCGCTGGTTGCGGCGCTCCAGCGTCTGCGCCAGGCTGCCGCGCAGCACGACCACGATGGTCAGCAGGATCCAGTAGTCGTGCGAGCCCCAAGGCATGGCCACCGCGATCAGGTAGCCCGCGGCCAGCGCCAGCGCGGCGCGGATGGCGTGGCGCAGCGGCGGCGCGTCCCAGCGCCACAGCGCCAGGAAGGGCCGGATCGACCAGTCGGTGGGGCTGACGAACATCTGCCAGTTGGCGCGCACCACGGCCAGGTCGGGCGCCACCTCGCCGCGTGCCAGGCCCGCAAGGCGTACCGCCTCGTCGTTGAGGTGGCCCAGGCGGCTGGCCAGGCCGCGCGCCAGCATGGCGGCCGAGGGGCCGGGACGGTTGCTTTCTTCGTGCGCCTCTTCGTGCTGCGAGCGGATGGCGGCCAGTTCCGGGCGGCGGTCGATGATGGCGGCCGGCCGGCGGAACAGGAAGAGCGCGTCGGCCAGGTGCTCGACGTCGTCGGCCACCGCCTCGAGCACGCCGCGGATCGCCTTGAGTGCCGAGGCATGGCGCGGGTGGCTGCGCAGCGATTCGAGGTCGAGTTCGCTGGCCAGCAGGTGGTCGCGCATCTCGAGCACCGTCATCAGCATGCCGGCCAGGCGCTGGCGCCGTTCGGTGCGCGGCGACTCCAGCACCAGGTCGCGCGTGGACTGCAGCTGGTCGGCCAGCGCGGCCTGCTCGCGCAGCAGCTGGCCCAGCAGCGGGGCGGCGATCTCGCGCACGTCGTCCGACTCGTCGGGCGCGCGGAACTGGCGCGCCTGCGTGCGCATCAGCGCCGACACCGACAGCAGCAGGTCGGCCATCATCTGCACGCGGTAGCGCGCATTGAGCGCGAGGTTGGCCAGCGTCGCGTAGACCACGTACAGGCCCGCGCCCAGCGCCATGTGCAGCGTGCGCACCAGCGCCTGGTGCAGGCCCTCGGGCGGCGGCGTGGCGAGCGAGAACACCATGGCGAGCATCACCGCGATCGCGATCGGGATGCCGCGCTTACCCCAGGCCATGGCCAGGAAGGCGAGGAAGGTCGCGGGTACCAGCAGCAGGCCCAGGCGCCACGGCGCGTGGTGCAGCATCTGCACCGCGAAGAACAGGGGCAGGCCCAGCAGCGGCGCCGGCAGCATCTGCCGCAGCTTGCCGCGGCGCGGGCCGGGCCGGTCGGGCGGGCTGGCGACGATGACGCCGGTGGCGGCCGCGGCACCGGCCAGCGCGCCCAGCCACAGGTGCACGCCGCCCGAGATCAGCAGCAGGCCCAGCGCGACCGACAGGCCGCAGGCCACGTCGGCGCTCAGCAGCATGCGCAGCGCCGAGCGCGTGCGCTGCGAGAGGTGGCTGAGCGGGCCGCTGGCGATCACTCGCTGGCGGTGCCGGGTGCGGTGTCGCCGCCGGCGGCGGGGGTGTCGGTCGGGCGCTTGGCGCGGATCATCTTGCGCGCGGGCGCCGGGGCCGACGCGGGTGCGGATTCGGTGTCGGGCGCCGCCGGGCTCAACTCGACCGTGGACCGTGCATAGACGTCGTCGCCGCCGCCGGCCGCCTGGCGCGTGGGGTCGGTCGCGCGGATGCGTTCGCTGGCGGCGAGCTTGGCATCGACGCCGGCGAACTTGCTGTACTTGGACAAGATGGGCACCAGCTGGCCATAGATGCGCGGCGCGCCGGCCAGCACCTCGCGCTGGTCGAGGTACTCGCCCTCGCCGGTGAAATTGCTGATCAGGCCGCCGGCCTCCGTCACGAGCAGCGAGCCCGCGGCCACGTCCCAGGGGTTCAGGCCGTTCTCGAAGAAGGCCTCGGCGAAACCGGCGGCGACGTAGGCCAGGTCCAGCGCGGCGGCGCCGGGGCGGCGCAGGCCGGCTGCGCGCGGCATCAGGTCGGCCATGATGGCCAAGTACTGCTTGAAGTTGTCGCCCGCGCGGAAGGGGAAGCCGGTGGAGATCAGGCTCTCTTCGAGCCGCGTGCGCTTGGACACGCGGATGCGCCGCTCGTTGAGGAAGGCGCCGCGCCCGCGCGAGGCGGTGAAGAGGTCGTTGCGCGTGGGGTCGTACACCACGGCCTGCTCGACCTTGCCGCGCACCGCGAGCGCGATCGACACGCAGTAGACGGGAAAGCCGTGGATGAAGTTGGTGGTGCCGTCCAGCGGATCGATGATCCAGACGAATTCGGAATCCTTGGCGCCGCGCTCGGTGCCCGATTCCTCGGCCAGGATGCCGTGGCCGGGGTAGGCCGTGAGCAGCGTGTCGATGATCGCGGCCTCGCTCGCGTGGTCCACCTCGGTCACGAAGTCGTTCACCTGCTTTTGCGACACGCGCACGGCTTCGACGTCGAGCGCCGCGCGGTTGATGATGGCGCCGGCGGCGCGTGCGGCCTTGATGGCCACGTTGAGCATGGGGTGCAGGTTGGACGACATGGATTTTCGAGTGGGCGGAACCGCGCCGCGGGTGGCGCTGGTTCGTGGACTGGCTGGAAGAGCGGGCGCGCCGGGCCGGCGATGCGGGCGGCGAGAATCCGCGATTTTACCGATTCGGCCCTCCGCTCCCCGCAGCCCCCCATGCGCACCCGCTTCATCCTGATCCAGACCAGCCATGCCGGCAACGTGGGCGCGGCCGCGCGCGCGATGCGCACCATGGGCTTCGACGATCTCGTGCTGGTGGCGCCGCGCTGGCCCAACGTGCTGCGGCGCGAAGAGACCATCCAGCGCGCCAGCGGCGCCCTCGACGTGCTGGAGAAGGCGCGCATCGTCGACACGCTGGACGAGGCGCTGGACGGGCTCACGCACTTGTGCGCCACCGCGATGGTGCCGCGCGACTTCGGCCCACCCACGCGGGCGCCGCGGCCGCATTTCGAATCGCTGGTGGCGGCCGGCACGCCGCAGCACGTGGGGCTGCTCTTCGGCTCGGAGCGCTTCGGCATGCGCAACGAGGACGTGTACCGGTGCCACGTCGCCCTGTCGATTCCCACCGATCCGGCCTTCGGCTCGCTCAACCTCGGCGCTGCGATCCAGCTGATCGCCTACGAATGGCGGCAGGCGCTGGGCGGCTTCGAGGTGAAGGACGCGACGCCGGTGCCGCCGGCGGCGGACGCCGCGGCGCTGGCCGGCATGCTCGAGCACTGGGAGCGCTCGCTGGTCGAGATCGGTTTCCTCGACCCGGCCGCGCCGAAGAAGCTGATGCCGAGGCTCACGCAGCTCTTCAACCGCGCGCAGCCTACGCCGGAGGAGATCCACATCCTGCGCGGCATCGCCAAGGCGATGGCGGACACGCGGCGGCGCTGAAGCGCGGAACGGGCGCACCGCGAGCAAGGTCTCCCGCGCAGCGGCCGATGGGCGCGCGGACCCGCCCTTAGACTCGCCAGCCCATTTGCTCATAGCCAGAACATCCATCATGTTCAGCCGCCTGCGCTCCGACATCCGCTGCATCCTCGAGCGGGACCCGGCTGCACGCAGTGCCTGGGAGGTGCTCACGCTCTATCCCGGCCTGCATGCGGTGGTCCTGCACCGGGCGGCGCACTGGTGCTGGACCCACCGGCTGCGCTGGGTGGGACGCGCGATCTCGCAGGCCTCGCGCTGGCTCACGGGCATCGAGATCCACCCCGGCGCCAAGCTGGGCGAGCGGGTCTTCTTCGACCATGCCATGGGCGTGGTGGTGGGCGAGACCGCCGAGATCGGCGACGGCTGCACCATCTACCAGGGCGTGACCCTGGGCGGCACCTCGCTCTACAAGGGCACCAAGCGGCACCCCACGTTGGGCCGCGACGTGGTGGTGAGCGCGGGCGCCAAGGTGCTGGGCGGATTCACCGTGGGGGACGGTGCCAAGATCGGCTCCAACGCGGTGGTCCTCAAGCCGGTGCCCGCGGGCGCGACCGCGGTGGGCATCCCGGCGCGGATCATCCTGCCGAAGGGAGACGCTGCGCACGCAGGCGACGCCGCGATGGCCGCCCCGCGCTTCTCGGCCTACGGCATCACGCCCGACGACGACCCGCTGAGCCAGGCGATGCGCGGCCTGATCGACAACGCCGCCAATCAGGAGCAGCAGATCGCGCTGCTGTGGCAGGCGCTGGAGGCGCTGTCCGAGCGCGTGCGCGTGCCGCGCGGCGACTGCGTGCCGGCCGAGGCCGCGCGCGAGAGCGGCTTCGAGGCCGACCGGCTCACGCAGCTAGTCGGCAAGTGAGCCGCCGTCAGTCCAGCCGGAAGCGCCCGCTGTAGCGGAACACCTCGCCCCACAGCGGATGGCGGATGGCCATCTTCATCGTGAAGGCGCCCTCGTCGCCTGCCACGGGGCGTTCCTCCACATGGGCACGGCCCAGCAGCAGGTGCAGCGGCAGCGGCAGGTGCCACCGACCCAGGCGCCACACAGTGCCCAGATCGCGGAAGACCAGCGCGCCGTCCTCGGCCGTGACGCGCAGGCGCAGGCCGAGCCCGAAGCGCACCCACTCGACGACCTCGTGGCGTGCGGCATCGGCCACCGTCATGTGCGAGCGGAAGTGGAACACCGGCCGGCCCGGGAAGTGGAAGCAGCGGTCCCAGTACAGGGCGGCGTCCTGCGGCTGGCAGCGGTAGTGCACTTCGATCGGCACGTCGCGGCCGGTATGCGGCACCAGCGTACCGAAGAGGCCGCCGGCCGGCATCAGCAGCGCGGCCCAGCGTGCGCGCCAGACCTCGTCCATGCGGCCGCGCACGGTCATGCGGTCGTCGGAGTACGGGCGCAGGCCGTAGTGGCGCCGCACCACCGCGCCCAGCCGCTGCCAGTCGGCGTTGCCGAGCACGTCCTGGAAGACGGGTGTGTGCGTCATCCCGCGATCGTCGCCCGTTCCGCACGGGCCTTGTACAGGCCGAGGATGTGCTCGGAGAAATCGCCCAGGAGGAAGTGTGCGACGCGGTCCGCGTACCAGTTGAAGCGGGTGCTGACGCGCCAGGCGACGTCGATGCGCAGATCGGTGCCGCCTGCGCGCGGCGTCAGCGTGTAGGTGGTCTCGCGCAGATCGAAGTAGTGGCCGCCGATCAGCACGTGGTCGTCCAGCGCGCCCTTCGGGAAGGAGTCGGGCGAGAAGCGGTAGGTCCAGCGCAGGCGATGCGGCGGCGACCATTCGGCCACTACCTCCTCGAAGTGCACGTTCTTCTGCCAGCGCACCTCGCGCACGCGGCCTTCGGGGCCTTCCCGGGTCACGCCCTCCACCGGCATTGGCACGCCGATGCGCCAGGCCCAGGCGCCACCGATCTCGGCCGGGCGGATGTCGCGGGCGTTGTTCAGTTCGTGCCACACCGTGTCGGCCGGGGCGGCGATGAAGACGCTGCGGGTGGTGGACGAGAACCGGTCGGGGTTGGGCATCATCGGCTCGAGCGCGCCCAGCGCCAGGGGCAGCAAGGCGAAGGAATAGACCGCCTGCTTCGGCCAGTTCGTGATGCGGCACACCAGGCCCATCGCCAGCCCGCCCAGGCTGCCCATCACCGCGAAGAGCGGGACGATGACGATGGCGCAGATGATCCCTTCGATGAAGACCACCAGCGTGCCGGCGACGAACAGTGCCGTCGCCACCCAGGGCGCCCAGAGGTAGTAGCCGATGCTGCGGCGGCGGATGCGCTCGGCGGCGTACACGGTGACCGCGCCGCACACCGCAGGCGCCAGGTAGATGAACGCACCGAGCATGGCCGAGAAGCGTTGGCCCGGCGCACCCCAGAAGAGCAGCCGGATCACGAAGGCCACGCCCGCGCCCACCAGCAGCGGGACCCAGCCCGAGAAGGGCAGGTTGGCGGCCGGCGGCACCGCGGTGTCGGCCGCGACCGGTGCCGGCGGCAGGGCCGAGGGACGTGTGGTCTCGTCGTTCATGCCGGCACCCTCGCATCGCTGCGCCGCACGGCCGTGACCAGGCCGTAGTCGAAGTCGCGCCAGAAGAGGCCCAGCGCCAGCGCGCAGTAGCTGGCCACGATGTGCTTGCGCCGCCAGGGCGTGAGCCGGCCGCGTGCCTTCCACAGCTCGGCGATCGCGAAGCGCGTGGCCAGGAAGGGCACGTGCAGCGCGCTGGGCGCGATGCGCCAGCGCAGCGAGCGGAAGCGCACGTCCTCGAAGCCTTCGGCACGCAGCGCAGCCAGGAAGTCGTCACGCTGCGCCAGGGTGGGCACGGCCCAGCTGTCGGCCCACAGGCGGTGCAGCCAGCCCGCCAGCCGGCCCGGACGCTCGCGCAGAAGAAAACCGTCGAGCACCACCAGCCGCGCGCCGGGCTTGAGCAGGCGCGCCGCCTCGCGGCAGAAGGCGCGCTTGTCGGTGCCCGGCGCGTAGCAGGCGCTCTCCACCGCCCAGGCGCCGTCGGCCTGTGCGGCCGGCAGGCCGGTGCGGGTGAAGTCGGCTTCCAGGTGCACGGCGCGCTCCGCCACGCCGGCGGCGGCGTCGAGCCGGCGGGCGATGCCGTTCTGCACGGGCACGTTGGTCACCGTCACCGCATGCAGCCGCGGCCAGCGCTGCAGCAGCGCGCGCGTGGTGGCGCCGGCGCCGCAGCCCAGGTCGACCACGCAGGCAGGCTGTCTGCCGTCGATGCGCAGCGCGTCGCCCACCACGTGGTTCATCGCGTCGAGCATCGACTCGCGCCGCAGCGGGTTGAGCCCGGCGCGCCAATAGCCGAAGTGCATGTTGTAGGCCGGGCTCCAGGCGCGGTAGTCGTGCGCCACCTCGGTGAAGTAGTCCTGCGTGTCACGCGGGGTGATGGCGTTGTCTGCTATGGAATCGATAGCTGCTCGCGCAAGCGGGGCGGGCGCTGCGGCCTGATTCGGCATGAAATTCGTGCGCATCACCGGCCTCCCTCGCTGCCCGCGCGGCCGGGCAGGGTGCAGGCGCCGTCGCGGCACGAGTCGGCGTGCCGGGCGGCACGGCGTGCTGCGCGATCGAGGAAGGGTTCGACGAGCCAGGCCGGGAGCCGCCGGCGATGGCGTGCGAGCAGCGGGTAGGCGCGCGCGGCGGCGTGCGAAATGCCGGGCAGGCCCAGCAGGGCGCTGACGATCGGCAGCCCGACCGCCGCATGGGCCTCGCGGAAGCTCTCGATGCCGGTGTACACGTGGCCCGCCGCGTCGACGGCGTGGATCGTGGTCATCAGCGCGGCACGTGGTGCCGGGCCGCCGGTGAAGTCCTCGGGCGAGCAGTCGACGAAGGCAAGGCGGCCCGCGGTGTCGCGGACGCGCAGGTTGCGCATTTCGCCGCTGCACAGGCGGCAGCTGCCGTCGTAGTAGAGAGTGACGGGGTAGACGGGCATGTGACGACTGTGCATGGTTGATGCTTTCGAAATTTCAGTCAAAACAGAAATATTGAGGCAAAAAAAACACGGCGCTTCAGATCATCGGCAGGCCGCCCTGCAAATGGTCATCTTCCCCGGGCTTGCGGGCCTCCGCAGGCGCCCCCGCGGCGTCGCCACGCACGAAGCGCTGGACGCTTGCGCCCAGGCTCAGCACTTTGTCGAGCGTGCCGGGCGACAGCCGCAGCATCTCGTCGGCCCACGCGCCCAGCTTGCCCATGAGTTCCATCGTGGCGCGGATGCGGTCCTGGGCGTCGGCCGGTTCGCGGGCGAAGTCGGGGTGGGCGACGATCTCGCGCAGCATGCGGGTGGTGGGGTCGAACTCGCGCTCCTTGCGCTCGCGCACGACGGTGCGGAACAGCTCCCACACGTCGACGCTGGTCTCGAAGTAGTCGCGCCGGTCGCCCAGCATGTGCGTCACGCGCACCAGGTTCCAGGCCTGCAGTTCCTTCAGGCTGTTGCTCACGTTGGAGCGGGCGACGTTGAGCGTCTCCGACAGTTCCTCGGCATGCAGGGGCTTGCCGTGCACGAAGAGCAGGGCGTGGATCTGCGAGACGGTGCGGTTGACGCCCCACATCGAGCCCATTTCGCCCCAGTGCAGGACGAACTTGCGTTGCAGTTCGGTCAGTTCCATGGCTTGGAGCTTATCGTTTTCGAAATTTCTGTCAACAAAGAAATTGTTGGCGGCGAACCTTTGCTGAGAAAAGTTTTCATCGGCGAATACTGTTTTTATGTACAGTGTTTTCATGGCCGACGCCCACATCCCCCTGCACGCGATCAAGGGCCGCGGCGCGGCCTCGCGGCTCGCGCACCGCTTCGAGAAGGACGTGCGCGACGACTTCGACGACGGCTGGGGCACGATGGACGAAGAGGTGCAAGGCGCGTCGGAGGCCGCACCGCTGCAGACCGAGGTGCGCTTCGAGGACGTGAAGTCGGTGCTGAGCCACAACGATTCGCCCGACATCCCTTTCGAGCGTTCGCTCAATCCCTACCGCGGCTGCGAGCACGGCTGCATCTACTGCTTCGCGCGGCCCACGCACAGCTACCTCAACCTGTCGCCGGGGCTGGACTTCGAGACCAAGCTCATCGCCAAGCGCAACGTCGCCGAGGTGCTGCGCCGGGAGATCGGACAGCGCGCCTACCGGCCGGCCGAGATCGCCATCGGCACCGCCACCGACTGCTACCAGCCGATCGAGCGCGAGCTCAGGCTCACACGTTCCGTGATCGAGGTGCTGCAGGAGGCGAGGCACCCCTTCGCGCTGGTGACCAAGTCCAGCGCCGTCGAACACGACCTGGACCTCATCGCGCCGATGGCCGCGCAACGCCTGGCGGCGGTGTACGTGACCGTGACCACGCTCGACGGCGAGCTGGCCCGCAAGCTCGAGCCTCGTGCCGCCGCACCGCACCGGCGCCTGCGCACCATCCGCACCCTGGCCGAGGCGGGCGTGCCCGTGGGCGTGAGCGTGGCGCCGCAGATCCCCTTCGTCACCGAAGACATGGAGCAGGTGCTGGAGGCGGCGTGGGAGGCCGGTGCGCGCTCGGCCTTCTACACGGTGATCCGCCTGCCCTGGGAGGTGGCGCCGCTCTTCAAGGAATGGCTCGAGCTGCACTACCCGCAGCGCGCGCCGCGCATCATGGCCCGCATCCGCGAGATGCGCGGCGGCAAGGACTACGACGCCGACTTCGCCACTCGCATGAAGGGCAGCGGCCTGTGGTCCGAGCTGATCGGCCAGCGGTTCGCGAAGACCGTGCAGCGCCTGGGCTTCAACCGCGAGCGCATCGCGCACGACCTCACGGCCTTCCGGCCGCCGGGTGCGCAGGGGCAGGGCAGCCTGTTCTGAGGCTGCGCCCGGCGCCGGTGGCCGCCTCGGCGCTGGAGCTGCGGTGCTCTAGCGTCCGGCGGTCTTGCGCGCCACGGGCTTCTTCTTCGTCGGTGCCTTCCTGCGCGGGGCCGCGCGCACCGGCCTGGCATTGGCCACGCGCAGGGCCGCCTCGTAGGCGCGGCGCACCCACAGTGCGGCCTCCTGCCGATCCTCGAAAACCGTCTCGGGCGGCTGGCGGTACGAGGTCTCCATCACCTTGCCGCCGCGCTCGTAGCTGAAGGCCGGGAGCTCCAGCGCATCGAAGAAGGGCCGCGTCGTTTCGTCGGTCTTGAGGTAGAGCGTGTCGCGCACGACCAGGGCGCACATCAGGCCGTCGTGCCACAGGCCGGCGCCGCCGAACATGCGCTTGATGGTCACGCGGCCGAGCGACTCGAAGAGTTCGGGCAGGGCATCGGTGAACTGGCTCATTCGGCGCTCCGGTAGCGTGCGGCAGTGATGAATTGGCCGAAGGTTTCGCACCACACCACGACGGTGGTGAAGCGGCGCACGTCCAGGCCCTCGGGCACCGCCACCAGGAAGTTCTCGAAGGTCTTCACGTCCCCCACGCGCCGCATCGAGGGCTTGTGGCGCAGGAAGTCGGCCTCGGTCTCGACGAAGGCCGGCGAGAGGTACAGCTTGTAGTCCGGCCCGGGCGCGAGCTTTCCGCGCAGGGCGATGCTGCGCGCGCCCACCAGGACTTCGCCTTCGCCCCAGTGCAGCCAGTCGCTGTCCTTCAGGTCGCGCCGGAAGCGGCCGCGGTACAGCGCCTCGGCCTCGGCGCTCGCCAGCGCCGCCGACGCAGGCGGCGTCGGCGCCGTGAGGATCGGCAGCCAGTAGATGCCGAGCGCCGTGCCGATGCCCAGGCCCACCGCCAGCGTGGCGGCGTGCGTGCCCAGGGGGAGCAGCCAGCGTGGCATGGGAGGGCTCAGGCCGTGATCTCGACGCGGTTGCCGTCGGGGTCGAGCACCACGCTCTCGTAGTAGCCGTCGCCGGTGCGGCGCGGGCCGTCGAGCACGGGAAAACCGTCGCCGCGCAGCCGGGCCGTGAGGGCGTCGACCGCCGCTTCCGAGCCCAGCGCGATGGCCAGGTGCGTCCAGCCCATGCGCTGGGCGCCCGGCTCCGCGCGTTGCGGCGCGAGGGTGTCGGTGCTCATGGCCTCGATGCGCGCGCCGCCGTCGAAGCTCAGGAAACAGGATCGGAAGCCCTTGGCCTTGTTCTCGTAGCCCGCGCCGGCCTGCGCGCCGAAGTACTCCACGTAGAAGCGGGTGCAGCGCGCGAGGTCGTCGGTCCAGAGGGCGATGTGGTCGATGCGCATGGTGGACAGGGGCTCGGGTGCTACGGAATTGATAGCTGCTTGCACAGGCGGGGCGGGCGTCGGAGCCCGATTCTATGCATCGAATTCGTCGTCGCCCGCACCACCTGCGCACGGCCGCCGGACCCGGGCGCACGAGGGGCCGGCAGTTAAACTGCCCGGTTTTTTCTGGGGAGCCGGGATGCTCTTCACAAATGCCCGCGGCCTGCGCTTGCACGGACTCGGGCGGTCTGCGGCGTTGAAAAGCCTCGCAATAGCCAGCTATTGCTGCGTTTTTCGCCTTGCATCCCATCCCGATCCGTACAACCACAGGCTCGCTCGATTCGTGAAGAGCATCCCCAGGACGTCCACGTGACCACGCGCACAGCTTTTGCCGACTCGCCGCTGATCCGCCTCCTCGGGCGGCTGCGCGAGGCCGAAGGCACACGCGCCGCGGCCATGCCGGCGGCGCCGTTGCCCTTCGTCGAGCGCCTGAGCCTTTGGCTGGGCTGGACGGACGCGATCTCGCTGTCGGCGGTGCTCAATGCGCCTGCAGCGCAGGCGCCCTCGCAGGGACTGCGGCCCGCCGCCGATGCGGACGCGCGCGAGTGCGCCGCGCTGCGCCAGGCCCTGGCCCGATCGATCCGCGACGACAACGTGCTCAGCGCCGCGCCCGGCCGCGCGCCACGCCAGTTGCTGCCCGGCGAGACGCCCGCGCCGCCGGCGACGGATTTCGCGCCCTACCGCCAGCGCTACCTCACGCGGCAGCAGGCGATGGAAGCCGGTGTCGACGCGCTGTGCGCGCGCCTGCGCGGCCGGCTGGCCGCGCGTTCGCCCCAGGCGGCGCGACTGGCCGCGGTCGAGGCGGTGCTCAGCCAGGTGCTCGACGCGCGCGAGCGCACCTTGCTGGCCACGGTGCCCGCCACGCTGGAGGCGCACTTCAAGCGGCTGCGCAGCGCCGCGGCCGAGGCCGTTGCCCTGGCCGAATCGCGCGCCGAGCCGCCGCCGCCCGCCACCGCCTGGCTCGACGCCTTCTGCCAGGACATGCAGGCCTTGCTGCTGGCCGAACTGGACTTCCGATTTCAACCGGTCGACGCGCTGCTCGAAGCGCTTCGCCAGCCCGCTGTGGGCTCCCCCCTCACGCATGCCTAGATTCCTTTCTCCTCTCGCATTCCTCGCCGGCCTGGCCGTGATCGCCTGGGTCGGCGCCGGCTACCTCGGCAGCCACTTGCTCGCGCTGGCCGTGACGCTGGTCATCGCTGCCTTCTACGTCATGGGAGCGCTGGAGCTGCACCGCTTCCGTCAGGCGACCGCCACGCTCCGGCAGGCCGTGGCCGCGCTCGGCACGCCGCCGGCCAGCCTGCCCGCCTGGCTCGAGACGCTGCACCCCTCGCTGCGGCCGGCGGTGCGCCTGCGCATCGAAGGCCAGCGCGCGGCGCTGCCCGGTCCGGCCATGACGCCCTACCTGGCCGGCCTGCTGGTGCTGCTGGGCATGCTGGGCACCTTCCTCGGCATGGTGGTCACGCTCAACGGCACCGGCGCCGCGCTTGCCGGCACGACCGACCTGCAGGCCATGCGCTCGGCCCTGTCGCAGCCGGTGCAGGGGCTGGGCCTGGCCTTCGGCACCTCGGTGGCGGGCGTGGCGGCGTCCGCCATGCTGGGGCTGGTGTCGGCGCTGTACCGGCGCGAGCGGGCGCAGGCCGCGCTGGCGCTCGATGCGCACATCGCGACCACGCTGCGGCCCTTCTCGGCCGCGCATCAGCGCGAGCAGGGATTCCGGCTCATGGAGCAGCAGGCGCAGGCCATGCCGCAGATCGTAGAGCGCCTGCAGACGCTGATGGAACGCATGGAACAGCAGCACGACGCGCTGGCCCAGCGGCTGGCCGCGGGTCAGACCGAGTTCCATGCGCAGGCTGCCGGCGCCTACACCGCGCTGGCCGAATCGGTGGACCGGTCGCTCACCCGCAGCCTCACCGACAGCGCGAAGACCGCGGCCGCGGCCATCCAGCCCGTGGTCGAGGCCACCATGGCGCAGATCGCGCGCGAGACCGGCGCGCTGCACGACACGCTGGGCCAGTCGGTCCAGCGCCAGCTCGATGGGCTGACGAGCGGCTTCGAGCGCACCACCGCCGGCGTGGCCCAGACCTGGCAGGGCGCACTCGACACCCACCAGCGCGGCAGCCAGGCGCTGGCCGCCGAATTGCGCGACATGCTGGCCGGCGTGGCCGAACGCTTCGACCAGCGCTCCGCAGCGCTCGTCGACGGCGTGGCCCAGCGGCTGGACGGCACGGCCGAGCGCCTGTCGCAGGCCTGGGGCGGCGCGCTGGACCAGCAGCGCGAAACCAGCGAGACGCTGGCCCTGCACACGCGCGAGGCGCTGGGCCAGGCGGCGGCCAGCTTCGAGCAGCAGGCAGCCGCACTGCTGCGCAGCGTCGACGGCGCCGCCGCAGAGCACCGCACGGCAGTCGATGCCGCCACCGAGCAGTTCGGGCAGCGCTCCGAAGCGCTGGTCGACGGCGTGGCGGCGCGCCTGGACGGCATCGCCGGCCAGCTTTCGCAGCGCTGGAGCGAGGCGCTCGATGCGCAGCGCGTCGCCGGCGAGCAGCTGGCGGCGCGCAACGAGCAGGCCCTGGCCGCCGCGGCCGGCGGCTTCGGCGAGCAGGCCGCCGCGCTGCTGCAGACCGTCGACCGCGCGCACGCCGAACTGCAGACCACGCTGGCCGCGCGCGACACGCAGCGCCTGGACGCCTGGACGCAGTCGCTGGCCCAGCTGGCCGATGGCCTGAAGGCGAGCTGGCAGGAAGCCGGTGCGCAGACCGCGCGGCAGCAGGCCGAGATCTGCGACACGCTGGCACGCACCGCACGCGACATCTCGGCGCAGACCGAAGCCCATGCGCAAGGCACCATCGCCGAGATCGGCCGCCTGGTCGAAACGGCGGCCGAGGCGCCCCGCGCGGCCGCCGAAGTCATTGCCGAATTGCGCCAGAAGCTGTCCGACAGCATGGTGCGCGACAACGCCATGCTGGAGGAGCGCACCCGCATCCTCGACACGCTGGCCACGCTGCTCGATGCCGTGAACCATGCCTCCACCGAGCAGCGCGCGGCCATCGACGCGCTGGTGAGCGCCTCGTCCGAGGTGCTGCAGCGCGCCGGCGAGCGCTTTGCCGAAGCCGTCGACGCGCAGGGCAGTCGCTTCGCGGCGACGGTCGATGCGCAGGGCGAGCGCCTGGCGGCGGTGTCGGCGCAGGTCACGGGCAGTGCCGTCGAGGTCGCGAGCCTGGGCGAGGCCTTCGGTGCCGCGGTCGAGCACTTCGGTTCGGCCAGCGAGCGCCTCACCGGCAGCCTGCAGCGCATCGAGGGTGCGCTGGACAAGAGCATGGCGCGCAGCGACGAGCAGCTGGCCTACTACGTCGCGCAGGCACGCGAAGTGGTGGACCTGAGCATCCTGTCGCAAAAGCAGATCCTCGACGACCTGCAGCAGCTCGCGGCACGGCCGCCGGCGCGCGTCGAACCCGCCGCCACCAACGCCACCGCCGACAGCGAGGCCTGATGCACCAGGACGCGATCGACATCGAGACCGGCGTCGAATCCGACGTGCCGGTCTGGGCCGTCTTCGGCGACCTGATGGCCGGGCTGCTTGGCGCCTTCGTGCTGATCCTCGTCTGTGCGCTGGGCGTGCAGCTCGAACTCGCCGCAAAGCTGGAGACCGAGACGCAGCAACGCCAGGCCGAGGTGCAGCGCCGCAAGACGCTCGAAGAAGCCCTGGCCGGCCCGCTCGCCGCCGGGCGCGTGACGCTGACCGACGGTCGCATCGGCATCAGCGGCAGCGTGCTGTTCGCGCTCAACTCGGCCGAGCTGCAGCCCGAGGGCCGGCAACTGCTCAAGGGCCTGGCGGCGCCGCTGACTGCCTACCTGAAGGCGCGCGACGACATCCTCATGGTGAGCGGCTTCACCGACGACCGCCAGGTGCGCGGTGGCAACAAGCCCTTCGCCGACAACTGGGAGCTGTCGGCGCAGCGCGCCCTCACCGTGACGCGCGCGCTGATCGAGGAGGGCGTGCCGTCCTCGTCGGTGTTCGCCGCCGCCTTCGGCTCGGAGCAGGCCGTCGCCTCCAACGCCGAAGCGGAAGGGCGCGCGCGCAACCGCCGCGTCGAGATGGCGCCGACGCCCCGTCCCGCCAAGCCCGGTGCGCCGACCCGTGGCTGAGGAGCACGCACCCGCGCTCGAACGCCTGCGCCAGGCCGGCGCCGACGTCGCGCAGCCGCTGCGCTTCGGCCTCGTGGCTGCGATGGCGCGGCGCGCGGCGCTTCACCAGGGCGAGGCACGAGCGCGCATCGATGTCCGGATTCGCGCCTTGGTGGCCGAGTTCGAGCCGCCGGCCGTAGCCGCTGCAGCACCGCAGGCGGTCGACGTTCAGGACGGTGGGCTCGGCGCGTTGACGGCGCGGCTCGCCGCTCAGGCAGCGGCGCGCGGCGAAGCGCCCCTGCCCAGCCCACCGGGCGCGGGCCTCGCCGCCATGCCCGAGCCGAAGGTGCTCGCGCACGTCCGCCGCGTCTGGGCCGGCCTGAGCGCCGAGCGGCGCCTCTCGCAGTCGGTGGATGCATTGCCCGAGAACCCGGGACCGCTCAATTCGCAGCACCTGCTGCACCGCTCGCTCACGCTCATGCGCGAGGTCGCGCCCGGCTGCCTGCACCGCTTCATGGCGCGGGTGGACGCGCTCGCGGCCCTGGAGCAGATGCAGGCGGCCGCAGCGGCGCCGGCGCCCGCGCCGCGCGGCACGGCCGGCGGGGCGCGCAAGTCCGGGCGTGGCCGCGGCAAATCGGCCTGACGCTGCGCGGCCTTACTCGATCACCTCGGGCCATTCCGTGTGGAAGAACTGGCCTTCGGGCTTGTCGAGGCGCTCGTAGGTGTGGGCGCCGAAGAAGTCGCGCTGCGCCTGCAGCAGGTTGGCCGGCAGGCGGGCCGAGCGGTAGCTGTCGTAATAGGCGAGCGACGCGCTGAAGGCCGGCACCGGGATGCCGTTGCTCACGGCCAGGGCCACCACCTCGCGCCAGTTCTGCTGCGTGCGGTTGAGCAGCTCCTTGAAGAAGGGCGCGAGCATCAGGTTGGCGAGCGACGCGTCGCCGCGGTAGGCCTCGGTGATGCGGTTGAGGAAGCGCGCGCGGATGATGCAGCCGCCGCGCCAGATCGACGCGATGCCACCCAGGTCCAGCCCCCATTGGCGCTTCTCGCCCATCGTCTTGATCAGGTCGAAGCCCTGGGTGTAGCTGATGACCTTGGAGGCATAGAGCGCGTCGTGCACCTTGTCGACCAGCGCCTTCTTCTCCAGCGACAGGGCGGGCGTCGGGCCCTGCAGCACGCTGCTGGCAGCCACGCGCTGCTTCTTCTGCGACGAAAGCACGCGCGCCTCCACGGCGGCATTGATGGTGCTGATCACCACGGCCTGTTCGGCCGCGTTGATCAATGTCCACTGGCCGGTGCCCTTCTGGCCCGCCTTGTCGAGGATCACGTCGACCAGCGGCTTGCCGGTCTCCGGGTCCTTCTGCTCCAGCGCCTTGCCGGTGATCTGAATCAGGTAGCTCTGCAGGTCGCCTTCGTTCCACTGGTTGAAGACGGCCGCCATCTCGTCGGTCGTGAAGCCCGCCGCCTTGAACAGCGCGTAGGCCTCGCAGATGAGCTGCATGTCGCCGTACTCGATGCCGTTGTGGATCATCTTCACGTAGTGACCCGCGCCGCCGGGCCCGATGTGGATCACGCAGGGCTGGCCGTCGACCTTGGCGGCGATGCTCTCGAAGATCGGCTTCATCACCTCCCAGGTGGACGCGGGACCGCCGGGCATGATCGCCGGGCCCTTGCGCGCGCCTTCCTCGCCGCCCGACACGCCGGCGCCGATGAAGCGCAGGCCCTTGCCCGACAGGTAGGCGTCGCGCCGCTCGGTGTCGGTGTAGAGGCTGTTGCCGCCGTCGATGACGATGTCGTCCTTCTCCAAGAGCGGAATCAGTTGTTCGATCACCTGGTCGACCGGCGCGCCGGCCTTGACCATCACCATGATCTTTCGGGGGCTGGCCAGGCTCTGCACGAAGGCCTCGAGCGTGTCGCAGCCGACCAGCTTCTTGCCGGGGTTCCTGGCCACGAAGGCATCGGTGACGCTGGCGGTGCGGTTGTAGACGCTGACCTGGAAGCCGCGGCTTTCCACGTTCAACACCAGGTTCTGGCCCATCACGGCCAGGCCGATGAGGCCGAAATCGCTCTTGCTGTCGCTCATGGTGTCTTGCTTTCCTTTCAACGGGACGGGGCCATTGTGCCGAGGGTGCCGGGCGCGCGTCGGTGCCCGTTGCCGGCGTCCCTGCGCGGCTGTCGCGATTGGCGACTGGCATCGACACCGCTTCGGGTAACGGACCGCCGCCGAACCGTGGCGCCGCAGCTCAACGCGGTGCGGGCGGCGTGAGGCCCAGCGCCTCGTACACCCGCAGCGCCGCGTACGCGTCGTTGGCCGCGTAGCGCAGCTGCGCCTCGCTCAGCCGCGCCGCGGCCCAGTTGGAGGTGGTGGCCTTGCGCGACTTGACGAAGCGCTGCCCGAAGACCAGGGCGACGGCGCTCTTCACGCCGACCGACTGGCGGTGGCCGCGGCGGCGGAATTCGTGGTCGAGGTCGATCACGGCGGCGGGTTCGACCGCGAGCCGGTTGCGAACGAGCGTGCGGTCGGTGTCCAGGCCGAAGCCCACCTTCACCAGGGCCGGCGACGCCAGCAGTTCGGCCGCCACGGGCAGGCAGTCGGCGCGCATCAGCTGGAACAGCCAGGCCTGCTCGCGCGTGGCGAACTGCAGCACGTGCGGGCCGGTGTTGACCTCGTCCTTGCGGAAGGTGGGTTTCGATTCGGTGTCGAAGCCGCACACGCCGGCGGCCAGCAACGCATCGCGCGCGCGTGCCGCATCGTCCGGGGTGCGCACGAGGGTGATCGCGTCCAGCGGCAGGCCGTCGAAGAGCGGCAGCAGCGCGATCTCGTCGCGCGTGGGGACGGCGGGCGCGGTGGGACGACGGCGCGGGGCAGGCGCGGTGGGCTTCGGGGAGGCGGGCGGGTTCTCGCTCATGCGTCGGCTGCCCCGTCGGCAGGGGGGTGCCAGTTGAACGCGACGCGCTCCCGGCCGGTGGCCGGGTGGCGATCGACCGCGCCGCGCGCGAGGCCATAGCGCTCGTAGAAGCGTTGGCCCATCGCGTTGGCCGTGGCCACATGCAGGCGCCAGCCGGCCGGCATGCGCCGGCAGGCCGCGTCGAGCAGGCGCCGGCCGAGGCCCTGGCCGTGCCGATGCGGGTCGACGTACAGCTGCGCCACATAGGCCCGATCCGGCAGCATCACCATGAAGGCGAGCAGCTGGCCGCCACGCTCGGCGACGTGGACCTCGGCCGGGCCCACGAACTCGGCCTGTACCCGTGCCAGCCAGTGCCCGATGGGCTCGATGTGCGGGGCGCCGTGGCCCTGTGCCGCGCACCAGGCCCGGCGCCAGATGCCGGCGAGTGCGACCTGCTCCGCCCGGTGGCCGCTCCACGGATGCAGCTGCAAGCGGTCGGAGTCGGCGAGCGCCATGCGATTCACAAGCAAAAAATGCCCGCGGCCCCCGGCCGGTGAGCGCGAGCAGCTATGAAATCGATAGCAATCAGCGGCACAGCGTGCGCGCGTGGTGCGCGAAGTGGTCGGCCATGAAGCTCTGGATGAAGTAGTAGCCGTGGTCGTAGCCGGCGTGGCGGCGCAGCGTGAGCGCCTGGCCCGCGGCGGCGCAGGCGGCTTCGAGGCGCTCCGGGTGCAGCTGCTCGGCCAGGAATTTGTCGGCCAGGCCCTGGTCGACCAGGATGCCGTCGGGGTAGGGCGCAGCGGTCTGCGACTGCATGAGCGCCGTGGCGTCGTGCGCCAGCCACAGCGCGCGCGCCTCTTCCGAAGTGCCGAAGTAGCGGCCGAAGGCCTTCTCGCCCCACGGGCACTCGCTGGGCGCGCAGATGGGCGCGAAAGCCGACAGCGATGCGAAGCGCCCCGGGTGCCGCAGCGCCAGCGTCAGCGCGCCGTGCCCGCCCATCGAATGGCCGAAGAGACCGATGCGCCGGGCGTCGATCGGCAGCTGCTGCGCCAGCAGGGGCAGCAGCTCCTGCACGATCCAGCTTTCCATGCGGAAGTGCCTGGCCCAGGGTTCGGCGGTGGCGTCGAGGTAGAAGCCCGCGGCGATGCCGAAGTCCCAGCTCTCGGTGGCGCCGGGCAGTTGCTCGACCGCGGGGCCGCGCGGGCTCGTGTCGGGCGCGACGAGGGCGATGCCGTGCTCGGCCGCCAGCCGCTGCGCGCCGGCCTTGATCGCGAAGGTCTCCTCGTTGCAGGTCAGGCCTGCCAGGTACACCAGGGCCGGCACCGGGCGCTGCGCGGCCTGTGGCGGCAGGTAGACGGAAAAGCGCATCGGCAGTCCGATCTCGCGCGAATCGTGCGAGAAGAAATGCTGCGTGCCGCCGAAGCAGGCGTGCGACGAGAGGGTCTGGAAAGGGGCGGCGGTGTCGCTCATGGCAGGTCGAGGGTCTCGGGCCGCAGCAGGTCGAGCAGGGCCCGGGCGAAGGCCTCGGGTTGCTCCTGCGGCAGGTTGTGGCCGGCGCCGGGCACCACGCGGTGCACGTGCGGGCCGGTGAAGTGATGGGCATGCGCCGCGCTGCCGCCGATGGGCATCACGCCGTCGTCGGCGCCGTCCAGGGTGATGGCCGGCACGGTGATGGGGGGCTGCAGCGCGAGTCGTGACTCGATGCCCGCGACGGCCGGATCGCCCGGCACCAGGCCGAAGCGGTGGCGGTACGAGTGGATCACCACATCGACGAAGTCCGGGTTGTCGAAGGCCGCGGCGGTGCGCGCGTAGGTGGCCGCGTCGAAGCGCCAGGTGGGTGACCACAGGCGCCACAGCAGCTCGCACAGTTCGGCGCGGTTCGCCTGCAGCCCGGCGCGGCCGCGCTCGCCATGGAAGTAGTACTGGTACCAGTAGCGCAGCTCGTTCTCGGGCGCCGCCGGCGTCATCGCGGAGGCGATGTGCTGGATGTTGTAGCTGTTGAGGGACACCAGGCCCATGCAGCGCTCGGGCCACAGCGCCGCGACGACGCAGCAGGCGCGCCCGCCCCAGTCGTAGCCCGCCAGGACCGCGCGCGGGATGGCCAGCGCGTCGAGCAGCGCGAGCAGGTCGGCGCCCAGGGCTGCCTGCTCGCCCGAGCGCGGCGTGGCGGCATCGACGAAGCCGGTCGGTCCGTAGCCGCGCAGGAAGGGCACGATGACGCGACAGCCCTGTGCCGCGAGCCGCGGCGCCACCTCGGCGTACGCATGCACGTCGTACGGAAAGCCGTGCATCAGCAGCACCGGCGTGCCGTCGGCCGGCCCGCTTTCGCAGAAGGCGACGTCGAGCACGCCCGCGCGAACGCGGTGCAGGCTGCCGAGGGAGGGGGCGATGGCGCTGGAGCTGGTCATGGGCGCCGAGTGTGCGCCATCAGTAATGCACCACGGAGCGGATGGACTTGCCCTCGTGCATCAGGTCGAAGGCCTCGTTGATGCCGGTGAGCGGCATGGTGTGGGTGACGAAGGGCGCGAGCTGGATGTCGCCCTTCATGGCGTCCTCGACCATGCCCGGCAGCTGCGAGCGGCCCTTGACGCCGCCGAAGGCGGTGCCCAGCCACTTGCGGCCCGTGACGAGCTGGAAGGGGCGGGTGGAGATTTCCTGGCCCGCGCCGGCCACGCCGATGATGACCGACTGGCCCCAGCCGCGGTGCGCGCATTCGAGCGCGGCGCGCATCACGTTGACGTTGCCGATGCATTCGAAGGAATGGTCCACGCCCCAGGTCGTCATCTCGACGATGACCTGTTGGATCGGCTTGTCGAAGTCCTTCGGGTTGATGCAGTCGGTGGCGCCGAAGGTCTTGGCCAGCTCGAACTTCGAGGGGTTGGTGTCGATGGCGATGATGCGGCCCGCCTTGGCCAGCTTGGCGCCCTGGATCACCGCCAGCCCGATGCCGCCGAGGCCGAAGACGGCGACCGAATCGCCTTCCTGCACCTTGGCCGTGTTCTTGACGGCGCCCAGGCCCGTGGTCACGCCGCAGCCCAGCAGGCAGACCTGCTCGGGGTTGGCGTCGGGGTTGATCTTGGCGAGAGACACCTCGGCGACGACCGTGTATTCGCTGAAGGTGGAGCAGCCCATGTAGTGGTACACCGGCTGGCCGTTGTAGCTGAAGCGGCTGGTGCCGTCGGGCATCACGCCCTTGCCCTGCGTCGCGCGCACGGCCACGCACAGGTTGGTCTTGCCGCTCTTGCAGAACAGGCACTGGCCGCACTCGGCGGTGTACAGCGGGATGACGTGGTCGCCGGGCTTCACGCTGGTCACGCCCTCTCCGCACTCGACGACGATGCCCGCGCCCTCGTGGCCCAGCACCGCGGGGAACAGGCCTTCGGGGTCGTCGCCGCTCAGCGTGAAGGCGTCGGTGTGGCACACGCCGGTGTGGGTGATCCGGATGAGCACCTCGCCCTTCTTCGGCGGGGCGACGTCGATCTCGACGATCTGCAGGGGTTCTCCGGCCTTGAAGGCGACGGCGGCGCGGGATTTCATGGGTAGGATTCCTCGGTGTTGGATGTGAACGGTCAGCGGAGGTAGGTGCGGACCAGGGACGTCATGTCGCGCACGCGCTCGGCGTGGCGCGGGTCGCTGTCGGAAGGCGGGCCGAACTCCTCGCGGATGTGCGATTCGAGCACCTCCGACATCAGCCCGTTGACGGCGCCGCGGATCGCCGCGAGCTGCTGCAGCACGGCGCCGCATTCGGCACCCGCTTCCAGCGCGCGCTCCAGCGCGTCGGCCTGGCCGCGGATGCGGCGCACGCGCAGCAACGCTTTCTTCTTCTCGGCGGGGGAGTGCGGCATGCGGGCCAGTGTATACCCGGGGGGAGTATTGGCAAGCGCGCCGCGTTCTAAGATGCCCGACCCGCATCCCGAGTCCTCCGCATGAAAAAGATCCTCGTCCTCAACGGCCCCAACCTCAACCTGCTCGGCACCCGCGAGCCTGCGCAGTACGGGCACGAAACGCTGGCCGATGTCGAGCGCATGTGCCAGGAAGCCGGGGGCCGCCTCGGTGTCGAGATCGAATGCCGGCAGTCCAACTGGGAAGGCCAGCTCATCGACTGGATCCACGAGGCCGGGCGCGAGGTGGCGGCGGGCACGATGCTCGGCGTGGTGATGAACCCGGGCGCCTACACCCACACCTCGATCGCGCTGCACGACGCCATCAAGGGCGCGAGCGTGCCGCTGATCGAGCTGCACATCTCCAACGTGCACGCGCGCGAGGAGTTCCGCCACCACTCGTACATCTCGCCGGCGGCGCGCGGCATCATCGTCGGGCTGGGCGTGAAGGGCTACCCGCTCGCGATCGAGGCGCTGGTGCAGGTGTCGGGCTGAGCCCGCGCACGGCGCTTGAAGAGAATCGGCCTGCAGCGCCCGTGGCACGGGCGCAAGCAGCTATGAAAAATATAGCAACGGAGACGCCTGTGAAGATCAGCTCGGTCACCCCCTTCATCCTGCACGTGCCCGTCACGGGTTCGCAGATCGCCGACAGCACGCACACCATCACGCACTGGGGCGTGGTGGGCGCGAAGATCGACACCGAGGACGGCCTGTCGGGCTATGGCTTCACCGGCACGCACGCGCACCTGCCGAGCGACCAGCTCATCACGCGTTGCATCGAGACCTGCCACGCGCCGCTGCTGGTGGGCGAGGACGCGAACGACGTGCACCGGCTGTGGCGCAAGCTGGCGCGCGATCCGGCACTGCAGTGGATCGGGCGAGCGGGCATCACGACGCTGTCGCTCGCGGCCATCGACGTCGCGCTGTGGGACCTCAAGGCCAAGGCCGCCGACGTGCCGCTGTGGAAGCTGCTGGGCGGCCAGGTGCGCGAGAAGGTCCGCGCCTACAACACCGACATCGGCTGGCTCAGCATCGCCGACGACAAGCTGGTCGAAGGCGCGCGTCGGGCGGTGGGACAGGGCTTCACCGGCATCAAGATCAAGGTCGGCTCCACGGTGGAGCGCGACCTGCGCCGCCTGGCCGCCGTGCGCGAGGCCATCGGCCCCGACGTGACGCTGGCCGTCGACGGCAACGGCAAATGGGACCTGGCGAGCTGCCTGCGCTTCTGCCGCGGCGCGGCGCCCTTCGACGTCTTCTGGTTCGAGGAGCCCCTGTGGCACGACGACGTGAAGGGCCATGCGCAGCTGGCGCGCAGCACGCACATCCCGGTCGCGCTGGGCGAGCAGCTGTACACGGCCGACGCCTTCAGCGAGTTCTTCGCGCAGCAGGCGATCCACTGGGTGCAGCCCGACTGCACGCGCATGGGCGGCCTCACCGAGGTGATCCAGGTCTGCGAGGCCGCGCATGCCTTCCGCCTGCCGGTGGCGCCGCATGCGGGCGACATGAGCCAGGTGCACGTGCACCTGAGCTATGCGCACCCGGCCTGCGAGGTGCTGGAGTACATCCCGTGGATCAAGGACTGCTTCACCGAGCCGGCCGAGGTGGTCGACGGCCACTTCCGCCTGCCGCAACTGCCCGGTGCCGGCACCACGCCCACCGAGGCTGCGTGGACGCAGTACCGCCGGGCCGCTGCATGAGCCGGGCCGAAGCCGCACCGCCGGAAGGCCTGCTGGCGGGCGAGGACGGCGCATGGCGCTGCCGCTGGTGCGCCGCCTCGCCGGCCTACCGGCACTACCACGACCACGAATGGGGCTTTCCCGTCACCGACGAGCGGCGGCTGTTCGAGAAGCTCTGCCTCGAGGGCTTCCAGTCCGGCCTGAGCTGGCTCACGATCCTCAACAAGCGCGAGGCCTTTCGTGCCGCTTTCGCGAACTTCGACGCCGAGCGCATGGCGCGCTTCGGCGAGAAGGACGTGGCGCGGCTGCTGGGCGATGCGGGCATCGTGCGCCACCGGGGCAAGATCGAATCGGCGATCAACAACGCGAAACAGGTGCTGAAGCTGCGCGAGGAGTTCGGCTCGCTCGCGCGTTACGCCTGGGGCTTCGAGCCCGACCGGGCGAGCCGCCCGAAACGCATGACGCTGGCGGCGCTGCAGGCGGCCACGACATCGCCCGAATCCATCGCGATGTCCAAGGACCTGAAGAAGCGCGGATGGAGTTTCGTCGGGCCCACCACCGTCTACGCCTTCATGCAGGCCATGGGGCTGGTCAACGACCACCTCGAGGGCTGCCACGTGCGGCAGCGGGCACTGGAGGAGCGCGCGCGAATGACCGACCCGCGGGGCTGAACGCACTCGGGCTAAGTGTGACTTATTTGGAAATGATTGTTTCTAAAGGTGTCAGAATTGGAATTCAGCGCTCGATGTCGCACGGTTCCAGCCGTGGTCCGGCGCATCCAGCCGATCCATGCCCCTGCCACCTTCCGAACGTGCCGCGCTCGAACGCGCACTGCTCGCCATCGAGAGCGTGCTGGCACGGACCGTGAGCGGCACGCCCTCGGGCATCCAGCAGGGCGCGCCGGCCCATGAGGCGCTGACCGCAGGCCTGGCGGCCGCGGCGGCGCTGGTCGACGTCTCCCAGACCTTGCTGCGCACTTCGCACGATTCCTCGCCCGCCGTGCTGCTGGAGGAGTGGCGCACGCTGGTGGCCCACACGCAGATGGCCGGCCAGCGCGTGCAGCGCATGGTGCGCCTCCTGGCCGGTGAAAAGCACATCGCCGCCGCCCAGGGCCCGCTGCTGCCGCCCCGGCACCTCCACCCGACGCGCGGACCCGGCCCCTGAGGGGCCGGCGGCGGTTCAGCCGCGCTTGGGACTGACCGTCTTGCGATAGCTCGTGCGGCCCTGGCCGTCGACGCTTTCGAGGTGCACGTCGAATCCCCACAGGCGGGCCACGTGCTTGAGCACCTCGGGCGTGTCGTCGTGCAGCGGCCGGTTGTGCCGCTGCGTGTGGCGCAAGGTCAGAGAACGGTCGCCGCGCAGGTCCACGTTCCACACCTGGATGTCGGGCTCGCGGTTGCCGATGTCGTACTGGCGCGAGAGCGACTCGCGCAGCGCGCGGTAGCCGCCGTCGTCGTGGATGGCCGACACCTCGAGCTCGGACTCGTCCTCGTCGTCGCGGATCGCGAACATGCGGAAGTCGCGCATCACCTTGGGGCTGAGGAACTGGCCGACGAAGCTCTCGTCCTTGAAGTTCCGCATCGCGTAGTCGAGCGTCTTGAGCCAGGGGCTGCCGGCGATGTCGGGGAACCAGCGGCGGTCCTCCTCGGTCGGCTTCTCGCAGATGCGGCGCAGGTCGGTGTACATCGCGAAGCCCAGCGCATAGGGGTTGATGCCGCTGTAGGCGCGGTGGCCCACCGGCGGCTGGAACACCACCGCGGTGTGCGAGGCGAGCCACTCCATCATGAAGCCGTCGGCCAGCAGGCCGCGGTCGTACAGCGTGTTGAGCAGGGTGTAGTGCCAGAAGGTGGCCCAGCCCTCGTTCATGACCTGCGTCTGGCGCTGCGGGTAGAAGTACTGGGCGATCTTGCGCACGATGCGCACCACCTCGCGCTGCCAGGGCTCCAGCAGCGCGGCGTTCTTCTCGATGAAGTACAGCAGGTTCTCCTGCGGCTCGGGCGGGAAGCGCTTGGCCCCGGCGGCCTCGGCCGCCGCCATGTTGCCGCGCGGCACGGTGCGCCAGAGGTCGTTGACCTGCTGCTGCAGGTGCCGCTCGCGCTCCTCGCGCCGCGCGATCTCCTGCGCGAGCGAGCGCTTCTGCGGTCGGCGGTACCGGTCCACGCCGTAGTTCATCAGCGCGTGGCAGGAGTCCAGCAGCTCCTCGACCGCGTCGACGCCGTGGCGCTCCTCGCACTCGGCGATGTAGTTCCGCGCATAGACGAGGTAGTCGATGATCGACGACGCGTCGGTCCACATGCGGAACAGGTAGTTGCCCTTGAAGAAGCTGTTGTGGCCGTAGGCCGCATGCGCGATCACCAGCGCCTGCATCGCCATCGTGTTCTCCTCC
This sequence comes from Xenophilus aerolatus, assembly GCA_030418545.1. Taxonomy (GTDB): domain Bacteria; phylum Pseudomonadota; class Gammaproteobacteria; order Burkholderiales; family Burkholderiaceae_C; genus Xenophilus. The sequence continues at coordinate 414,664 of QAIB01000001.1, forward strand.
ATCAGGTAGCTGATGCAGGGGTCGGAGTTGATGACGATCTCGTAGGCCAGGCCCATGTGGCCGCGGCGGTAGTTCTTCTCGGTGCTGATGAACTGCTTGCCGTAGGACCAGTGGCGGTAGATGACCGGCATGCCCACGCTGGCGTAGGCGTCCATCATCTGCTCGGCGGTGATGATCTCGAGCTGGTTGGGGTAGGTGTCCAGGCCGTAGGCCTTGGCGGTCTTCGCGATCTCGCCGTGGTAGGTCTCGATCAGCTCGAAGCTCCAGTCCGAGGGACTGGGCAGGCGCTGCGCTTCGCGCTCGAAGACGGGGGCGGCAAGCTCGGTCATGCGGGCACCCCTTCCTTCTTGAACAGGTCGCGAAAGACCGGGTAGATGTCCTGCGCGCTCGAGACCTTGCGCATCGCGAAGTTGGGACGGATGCCGACCAGCTGCGTGTATTCCTGCCACAGGTTCTGCTCCGCCTCGGCCACCTGCACGTAGGCGTAGTAGCGGCAGGCGGGGAGGATGGTCTCGTCGAGCAGCTCGCGGCAGCGGCCGCTGTCCTGGTGCCAGTTGTCGCCGTCGCTGGCCTGGGCGCCGTAGATGTTCCATTCGCCGCTGGGGTAGCGGGCGCGGATGATGTCGCGCATCAGCACCAGCGCGCTCGACACCACGGTGCCGCCGGTCTCGGTGGCGTGGAAGAACTCGTCCTCGCTCACTTCCTGCGCCTGCGTGTGGTGACGCAGGAAGACCAGGTCGATCTTCTCGTAGTGGCGCGTGAGGAAGAGGTACAGCAGCATGAAGAAGCGCTTGGACATGTCCTTGCGCGCCTCGTCCATCGAGCCCGACACGTCCATGAGGCAGAACATCACGGCCTTGGCGCTGGGCACCGGCGTGCGCACGCGGTTGCGGTAGCGCAGGTCGATGGGGTCGATGTAGGGCACATGGCGGGCCGTGCGCCTGAGCTCCTCGATCTGCAGCTCGGTGTCGCGAATCTCCTTCTGGATCAGCGCCGAATCGGCCTGCGGATGCGCGCGCAGCTGCAGCAGGTGGGCTTCCAGCCGGCGCAGTTCCTTGCGCGCGTCGCCGCCCAGGGCGATGCGGCGGGCGAGGGCGCCGCGCATCGAGCGCACCACGTGCAGGTTGTTGGGCGTGCCGTCGCTGGTGAAGCCGGCACGGTGGCTCTTCCACTCGGGCACCTCGGCGAGCTGCGTACGCACCAGATGGGGGAGTGCCAGGTCCTCGAAGAAGACCTGCATGAACTCCTCGCGCGTGAGGCGGAAGACGAAATCGTCCTCGCCCTCGCCGCCGTCGCCGGCCTCGCCGCTGCCGGAGCCGCCGCCGGCCTGGCCCTTGGGCCGCTCGATGCGGTCGCCTTTGACGAACTCCTGGTTGCCCGGGTGCACGTACTCGCGGTTGCCGCCGGCCGCATGGCCGAAGGTGGGCTCGGACACGTCGCGCCGGGGCAGCGTGACGTCCTCGCCCTGTTCCAGTTCGCGGATGTTGCGGCCGCTCACGGCCTTGCGCACCGCGTCGCGGATCTGGCCGCGGTATCGCCTCAGGAAGCGCTCGCGGTTGCCGATGGACTTGTTCTTGCCCGAAAGCCGCCGGTCGATGATCTGTTGCAGGATGGCCAAGGTGTCGGACCTCCCGTGGTGTTGGGGCTCAGGATGACTTGCGCACGCGCAGATACCACTCGCACAGCAGGCGCACCTGTTTGGCCGTGTAGCCCTTTTCGACCATGCGCGTGACGAAGTCCTCGTGCTTCTTCTGCTCGTCGGCGCTGCTCTTGGCGTTGAAGCTGATGACCGGCAGCAGCTCCTCGGTGTTCGAGAACATCTTCTTCTCGATCACCGTGCGCAGCTTCTCGTAGCTGGTCCACGCCGGGTTGTTGCCCGCGTTGCCGGCCCGCGCGCGCAGCACGAAGTTCACGATCTCGTTGCGGAAGTCCTTGGGGTTGGCGATGCCGGCGGGCTTCTCGATCTTCTCGAGCTCGGCGTTGAGCGCGGCGCGGTCGAAGACCTCGCCGGTGTCCACGTCGCGGTACTCCTGGTCCTGGATCCAGTAGTCGGCATAGGTCACGTAGCGGTCGAAGATGTTCTGGCCGTACTCGGAGTAGCTCTCGAGGTAGGCGGTCTGGATCTCCTTGCCGATGAACTCCGCGTAGCGCGGCGCCAGCAGCTCCTTGATGTAGCCGACGAACTTCTGCTCGGTCTCGGCCGGGAACTGCTCGCGCTCGATCTGCTGCTCCAGCACATACATCAGGTGCACCGGATTGGCCGCCACCTCCGAACTGTCGAAGTTGAAGACCTTGGAGATGATCTTGAAGGCGAAGCGGGTCGAGACGCCGCTCATGCCCTCGTCGACCCCCGCATAGTCGCGGTACTCCTGCATCGACTTGGCCTTGGGGTCGGTGTCCTTGAGGTTCTCGCCGTCGTACACCTGCATCTTGGAGAACACGTTGGAGTTCTCCGGCTCCTTCAGGCGGGTGAGCACCGAGAACTGCGCCATCATCTTCAGCGTGCCGGGCGCGCAGGGCGCCTTGGCCAGCGAGGAGTTGCGCACCAGCTTGTCGTAGATCTTGATCTCTTCCGACACGCGCAGGCAGTAGGGCACCTTGACGATGTAGATGCGGTCGAGGAAGGCCTCGTTGTTCTTGTTGTTGCGGAAGGCCTTCCACTCGCTCTCGTTGCTGTGCGCGAGCACGATGCCGTCGAAGGGGATGGCCCCGAAGCCCTCGGTGCCCTTGAAGTTGCCTTCCTGCGTGGCCGTGAGCAGCGGGTGCAGCACCTTGATGGGGGCCTTGAACATCTCCACGAACTCCAGCAGCCCCTGGTTGGCCAGGCACAGGCCGCCGGAGTAGGCGTACGCGTCGGGGTCGTCCTGCGCGTAGGTCTCGAGCTTGCGGATGTCGACCTTGCCCACGAGGGAGGAGATGTCCTGGTTGTTCTCGTCGCCCGGTTCGGTCTTGGCCACGGCGATCTGCCGCAGCACCGAGGGGAAGCGCTTGACCACCTTGAACTGGCGGATGTCGCCACCGTATTCCTCCAGCCGCTTCACCGCCCAGGGCGAGAGGATGCGCTGCAGGTAGCGGCGCGGGATGCCGTATTCCTTCTCGAGGATCTCGCCGTCCTCGGCGGCACTGAACAGGCCCAGCGGCGACTCGTTCACGGGCGAGCCCTGGATGGAATAGAAGGGCACGTGCTCCATGAGCTGCTTGAGCCGTTCGGCGATGGAGCTCTTGCCGCCACCCACGGGGCCCAGCAGGTAGAGGATCTGCTTCTTCTCCTCCAGGCCCTGGGCGGCATGACGGAAGTACGACACCACCTGCTCGATGGCGTCCTCCATGCCGTAGAACTCGCGGAAGGCCGGGTAGATCTTGATGACCTTGTTGGCGAAGATCCGCGAGAGCCGGGGGTCGTTGCGCGTGTCGACGAGTTCGGGTTCGCCGATCGCCTTCAGCATCCGCTCCGCCGCCGTGGCGTAGGCGGTGGCGTCGCGCTTGCAGACATCCAGGTACTCCTGCAGCGACAGGACCTCTTCACGCGTGCGTTCGTATCGGGCGGTGAAGTTGCTGATGACATCCATGGGTAACCTCCAACGAGTCGACAAAGCTGGCACCGGTCTCCGTGGCCTGCATACCGCATCGTTCGCATGAAGGTGCTCCGTGATGCCAGTTTGCTTGACCCGGAAAAAACTCCCTTTTGCACTTTGGTTTGTTCAGCATAGAGCAAAGAACGCACCAAGGAAATTCCTGTCTGGGGCTGTTTTTAAATTAAGAAGAACAACCCTGCAAAAAAGTTCCTGTTCGGAACCCTGATGTCGCAGCAAAAGCTGTGCCGGGTTACAAAAGAGCCGCGCTGCGTGTGAGTTCTCGGGGGCAGGAATTTTTGAAACGCCGCGCATGCGGCTTCGAGCAGCCGCTGAGCTGCTCGTCCGTCGCCCAGGGAGACGGCCCCGATCTGTCGCGTGGCGGCCACGCGGCCTTGCGGTGGCACCCGGACTGTGCTGCCGAATTGAGCGCCAATTCGATCGCGCTGCGCAGCCGGAAATTACCCGGCTGAATTCTTATATCTTTGCGGAAGCTATTAATAACGTGCGGCCGTCCTACGCGGTTGTCCGGCATTTGCCCTCGCGAAATAAGCCCGGGCGAATTTGGCTGGAAAGGACGGCGCCAGGGATCGAATTGATTGATCCGGGGAAAAATCAATTCGCACGTTGAACGGGCCGGGCGCGCCCGCACGGCGGGGGTGACATGCTACAAAAAAGATAGCGAACCGGGCCGGGCCACCGTGGCGGGGCGCGCCCAGAAAAAAAGGGCGCGATGCGGCTCGCATCGCGCCCCTGTGGCGTCCTGGCCGGCGCCGGCCTCAGCTGAAGAACTCCTTGGCCTTGTCGAGCCAGCCCTTGTCGCTGGGGCTGTGCTTGTCGCCCCCTTTCTTGAGCGACTCGTCCAGTTCCTTGAGCAGCTTGCGCTGATGCTCGGTGAGCTTGACCGGCGTCTCGACGCGCACGTGGCAGTACAGGTCGCCCGGGTAGCTGGAACGCACGCCCTTGATGCCCTTGCCACGCAGGCGGAACTGCTTGCCGCTCTGCGTGCCGTCGGGGATGTCGATGGCGGCGCTGCCCTTGAGCGTGGGCACCTCGATCTCGCCGCCGAGCGCCGCCGTGGTGATGCTCACCGGCACCACGCAGTGCAGGTCGTCGCCATCGCGCTCGAAGGTGTCGTGCTTCTGGATGCGGATCTCGATGTACAGATCGCCCGGCGGGCCGCCATTGGTGCCGGGCTCGCCGTTGCCGGTGCTGCGGATGCGCATGCCGTCGTCGATGCCGGCCGGGATCTTCACTTCCAGCGTCTTGTTGGTCTTGATCTTGCCCTGGCCATGGCAGGTGGCGCACGGCTCGGGAATGATCTTGCCGGTGCCGCGGCACTGCGGGCAGGTCTGCTGCACGCTGAAGAAGCCCTGGCGCATCTGCACCGCGCCGGCGCCGTGGCAGGTGGTGCAGGTGATGGGCTTGGTGCCGGGCTTGGCGCCGCTGCCGTGGCAGGTGCCGCAGTCGTCCCAGCTCGGGATGCGGATCTGCGCGTCCTTGCCCTCGGCCGCTTCTTCCAGCGTGATCTCCATGGCGTAGCTGAGGTCGCCGCCGCGGAAGACCTGGCGGCCGCCGCCCGCGCGCCGACCGCCGCCGCCGAAGACGTCGCCGAAGATGTCGCCGAAGGCCTCGGCGAAACCGCCGAAGCCTTCCGGCCCCATGCCGCCGCGCATGTTGGGGTCGACCCCCGCGTGGCCGTACTGGTCGTAGGCCGCGCGCTTCTGGCCGTCCGACAGCATCTCGTAGGCCTCCTTGGCCTCCTTGAACTTGGCTTCCGCCGCCGCACCCGCGTCGCCCTGGTTGCGGTCGGGGTGGTACTTCATGGCCAGCTTGCGGTAGGCCTTCTTGATTTCATCCTCGCTGGCGTTCTTGGGGACGCCGAGGATCTCGTAGTAGTCGCGTTTGGTTGCCATGGCGGTGTCCGGATGTCCGTGGTGCGGGCCGTCGGGGTAGGAGAAGCGAAAGAAGCAAAAAAGGCCGGAGCGCCCTCAGGTGCTCCAGCCTCGGATCGGGGCCGGGGAATCAGCCCTTCTTCACTTCCTTCACCTCGGCGTCGACGACGTTGTCGTCCGCCGGGGCGCTCGCAGCTTCCGGGCCTGCCGACGCACCGGCCGCCGCGCCTGCCGCTCCCGCGGCGGCCTGGGCGTCCGCGTACATTTTCTCGCCCAGCTTCTGGCTCGCGGTCATGAGGGTCTCGGTCTTGGACTCGATCGCCGCCTTGTCCTCGCCCTTGAGGGCTTCTTCCAGGTCCTTGATCGCGGCCTCGATCTTGTCCTTCTCGCCGGCGTCCAGCTTGTCGCCATGCTCGCCCAGCGACTTCTTCACGCTGTGCACCATGGCCTCGCCCTGGTTGCGCGCCTGCGCGACCTCGACCTTCTTCTTGTCCTCGGCGGCGTTGAGCTCGGCGTCCTTCACCATCTTCTGGATCTCCTCCTCGGAGATGCCCGAGTTGGCCTTGATGGTGATCTTGTTCTCCTTGCCGGTGGCCTTGTCCTTCGCGCCCACGTGCAGGATGCCGTTGGCGTCGATGTCGAAGCTCACCTCGATCTGCGGCGTGCCGCGCGGTGCCGGCGGGATGCCCTCGAGGTTGAACTCGCCCAGCAGCTTGTTGCCCGAGGCGATCTCGCGTTCGCCCTGGAACACCTTGATCGTCACCGCCGGCTGGTTGTCGTCGGCCGTCGAGAAGGTCTGTGCGAACTTCGTCGGGATCGTGGTGTTCTTGGTGATCATCTTGGTCATCACGCCGCCCATCGTCTCGATGCCGAGCGACAGCGGGGTCACGTCCAGCAGCAGCACGTCCTTGCGGTCGCCCGACAGCACCTGGCCCTGGATGGCGGCGCCAACGGCCACGGCCTCGTCGGGGTTCACGTCCTTGCGCGGCTCCTTGCCGAAGAACTCCTTGACCTTCTCCTGCACCTTGGGCATGCGCGACTGGCCGCCCACCAGGATCACGTCGCTGATGTCGCTCACGCTGATGCCGGCGTCCTTGATGGCCGTGCGGCAGGGGGCGATGGTGCGCTCGATCAGGTCCTCGACCAGGCTTTCCAGCTTGGCGCGGGTCAGCTTGATGTTCAGGTGCTTCGGCCCGCTCGCATCGGCGGTGATGTAGGGCAGGTTGATGTCGGTCGCGGCGCTGTTCGACAGCTCGATCTTGGCCTTCTCGGCCGCTTCCTTGAGGCGCTGCAGCGCGAGCACGTCCTTGGACAGGTCCACGCCCTGTTCCTTCTTGAACTCGCTGATGATGTAGTCGATGACGCGCTGGTCGAAGTCCTCGCCGCCCAGGAAGGTGTCGCCGTTGGTCGACAGCACCTCGAACTGCTTCTCGCCGTCGACGTCGGCGATCTCGATGATCGACACGTCGAAGGTGCCGCCGCCCAGGTCATAGACGGCGATCTTGCGGTCGCCCTTGTCCTGCTTGTCCAGGCCGAAGGCCAGCGCGGCCGCGGTCGGCTCGTTGATGATGCGCTTGACGTCCAGGCCGGCGATGCGGCCGGCGTCCTTGGTGGCCTGGCGCTGGCTGTCGTTGAAGTACGCCGGCACCGTGATCACGGCCTCCGTCACCGGCTCGCCCAGGTAGTCCTCGGCGGTCTTCTTCATCTTGCGCAGCACTTCGGCGCTGATCTGCGGGGGCGCCAGCTTCTTGCCGCGCACTTCCACCCAGGCGTCGCCGTTGTCGGCCTTGACGATGCTGTAGGGCATCAGGTCGATGTCCTTCTGCACCTCTTTCTCTTCGAACTTGCGGCCGATCAGGCGCTTGACGGCGTACAGCGTGTTCTTGGGGTTGGTCACGGCCTGGCGCTTGGCCGAGGCGCCGACCAGCACTTCGCCGTCTTCCTGGTACGCAATGATCGAAGGCGTGGTGCGCGCGCCTTCCGAGTTCTCGATCACGCGGGTGTTGTTGCCCTCCATGATCGCCACGCACGAGTTGGTCGTGCCCAGGTCGATGCCGATGATCTTGGCCATGGTGTGTTGTGCTCCTGATTCCGAGAAATGATGTTGTGATGAACTTGTGGATAACCCGGGGCGATTCAAGGGACCGCGCGGGGATTTCCTGTGGGCGGCGTGTGGCTTACTTCGGCGCCGTGACGGTCACCAGGGCAGGGCGCAGCACGCGCTCGGCGATGGTGTAGCCCTTCTGCAGCACGCCGACCACGGTGTTCGGTTCCTGGTCGGCCGGCACCACCGAGATGGCCTGGTGCTGGTGCGGGTCGAACTTCGCGCCGGGGGCGGGGTTCACCTCGACCACCTTGTTGCGCTCCAGCGCCTGCTTGAGCTGGCGCAGCGTGGCTTCGGCGCCTTCGCGGATCTGTTCGGGGGTGGCGTCCTTGACGGCCAGGCCGGCCTCCAGGCTGTCGAGCACCGGCAGCAGGCTCTCGGCAAAGGACTCGAGCGCGAACTTGCGGGCCTTGGCGACTTCCTCGTCGGCGCGGCGGCGTGCGTTCTGCACGTCGGCCTGGGCCCGCAGGTACTGGTCGGCCAGTTCGGCGTTCTTGGCCTGCAGCGCGGCCAGTTCGGCCTGCGAATCGGCGGTGTTGGCCGCCAGGGCGGCTTCGAGTTCTTCGGGGCTGGGCGCGCCGCTCAGCGCATCTGCTCCGGGCTGGTTGTTCTGTGGCTCCGACATGTCTTGGGATGGGTTGGAAAAAGTGCTGGCCAGCACCTGAGGCCCGGGAGCCCCTTTTCAAGGCAGGGCTTCCGGTTCGGGTGCAAGAAATTTCCAATGGCCGTGCGCAGGCCGATGGACAGGGTCAACGTCAGGGGAAGAAAAGGGGCGCGCAGGGCGGGCGCCGGCCCTGCGCGGTTGCGGGGCGGCTGCTGCGCCCCCAGCGTTCAGTGGGCGTCGAGCAGTTCGACGTCGAACTTCAGGGTCGCGTTCGGCGGGATCACGCCACCGGCGCCGCGCGCGCCGTAGCCCAGGGCGGCCGGAATGATCAGGGTGCGCTGGCCACCGATCTTCATGCCGGCGACGCCTTCGTCCCAGCCCTTGATGACCTGGCCGGCGCCCAGCGAGAAGGCGAAGGGCTGGCCGCGGTCGCGGCTGGAGTCGAACTTTGCGCCCTGCTGGCCGTCGTTGTAGAGCCAGCCGGTGTAGTGCACGTGCACATGGTGGCCGGACTTGGCTTCGTCGCCGTTGCCGACGACGGTGTCTTCGTACTGCAGGCCGGACGGGGTGGTGGGCATGGGAGCTCCTTGTGGGAATGAAGGGAGGGGGGCCGGGTGCCGTCGGAAGGCGGCATGCCGGAGAGGGCCGCGCAGTTTAACGAGGGCGCACCATGCGCCCACGCGAGAACGCCGCGCGGCCCGGGGGCGGCACGGCGTTGCGAAGAGGAATCAGGGGCTGGCGGCAGGCCGCCGAGGTGTCAGGCGACCTTGACGGGCGGCGCCACCACCGGCGCCTTCTTGACCTGGCCGACCTGCCACTTGGCGGCGAAGGCCTGCAGGTCCGACAGGCGCTTGAGCAGGTCCTGCCCGCTCAGCGTGAGGCTGTAGCCGTCGCTGCCATGGCTCACGATGCCGGCCTCGCGCAGTTCCTTGATGCGGGTGTTGAGCGTGTTGGGGGTGATGCCGCCGACGCTGTCCTGGAGCAGCCGGAAGGTCTGCGCATGTCCGTCGCGCAAGGCCCAGAGCACGCGCAGTGCGTAACGGGCTTCGAGCAACGCCAGCAACTGGCTGACGGCTGCGTTTTCCTTGGTACTCATCGAAGGCTCTCCTCGTAGGGGCGTCGCTGCTGGCGGCCCACGTCGTTTATGGCCGTTGCGCAGGCGCACCCGATGCGCCGCGAAACGGTCGGCGACTATATCGCAGACCTGTCGATGCTACAACTTTCATAGCTGTCCGCGCAGCTTCGGTGCGGTCTGTGGCGCCAAAGCCTCAAAATTCAGCAGCCGGGCTTGACGCGCGTGCGTCGTCCTGTGCCATCGCTTCGCCGAGGCGGATCGCCCGTCCGGGCGCCCACTCGGGGTTGAAGACCAGGGCCGGGCGCGGGAACAGCATCACCACGGTGGAGCCGAGGAGGAAGCGGCCCATCTCCTCGCCCTTCTTCAGCACGATCTCGCGGTCGTCGTAGCGCCATTCGCGCACCTCGCCGCCGCGGGGCGGGTTGACGACGCCGTGCCACACCGTCGCCATGCTGCCCACGATGGTCGCGCCCACCAGCACCAGCACGAAGGGCCCGCGCTCGGACTCGAAGACGCACACCACGCGCTCGTTGCGCGCGAAGAGGCCGGGCACGCCGCGCGCGGTGGTCGGGTTGACCGAGAACAGCTCGCCCGGCACGTAGACCATGCGCGTGAGCCGCCCGTCGCAGGGCATGTGGATGCGGTGGTAGTCGCGTGGGCTCAGGTACAGCGTGGCGAAGCTGCCGTCCTTGAACTGCGCGGCCAGCGCGGCGTCGCCGCCCACGAGCGCGGTGGTGCTGTACGCGTGACCCTTGGCCTGGAAGATCTGGTCGCCCGCGATGGGGCCGAACTGGCTGATCGCGCCATCGACCGGACACACCAGCGGCGCATCGGCGATCGGCCGCGCGCCGGGCTTGAGCGCCCGCGTGAAGAAGTCGTTGAAGCTCGCGTAGCGCGAGATGTCGCTCTCGACCGCCTCGGCCATGTTGACGTCGTACTTGGCGACGAAGCGGCGCACGATCCAGGTCGTGACCGAGCCGCGCTCCTTGCCCGCCACCCAGCCCGCGAACGAGGTCAGCGCCTGCTTGGGGTAGATGTACTGGGGGAGGACGGCGAATCGGTTGGACAAATGCAACCCCGGTGCGTGAAAAAGGGCTGCGAATTCTATCGACCGGCCTCCGCGGGGCTGTGTCGGCATCTGTCCAGCGACCGGGTGGGCGAACACCGCCGCGGAGTCGTGGCCCCGCAAGTGCCGGCCTCCGGCGCTGCTGCCGCCGTTTCCCCGGCGTGGATGCGCGTGCTGCCTCAAGTGGCGACAGGCGGTGCCGATAACTGATGGAACGGGGCGCGATCGCGCTTCGAATCTCCGAGGAAACGATATGTCGGTTGCAGCGCGCACCACAGGGCCAGCAAGCGAAGAACCAGGCCCGGCTCGCACAGTGTTCGCGCGCCGTCTTCTGGTGGACGAGCGGGTGGCCGTCGCGGGCTACCGCCTCGTTCAGCCCGCCGGCCCGATGGGGCCGGCCGCCAACGGGCCCTTCGGCCCGGCCGTCGCCAGCGACGCGCCGATGCTCATGCCCGAATTCCCGGATGCTTCCGGTGGACTGGCGCCGTCGCGCCACCCCAATTTCCTGCGTTGCCATGGCGGCGACCTGACGCGCTCCGACGGCCCCACCGCCGTGCTCGACCCGGCCAAGGTGGTCCTCGAAATGGTGCCGTCGCCGGCGGGGCCGACGGGCGGGCCGCCCTTCGACCTCGCTTCCTTGCGCGCAGCGCGTGGCGCAGGCTTCAGGCTGGCCTTCGATGTGCGCTGGCTCCTTGAAGACCCGCGCCTCGTCGAGCTTGCTGCATTCGCACTGCTGCCCCTGGCGGCGGTCGAGCTGGACCGTGCCGCCGGGGTGGCACGTGCATTGCATGGTCAGGGCGTGAAGCAGGTGGTCGTGACGGGCGTGCGGACCGGGCGTGAATTCGATCGACTCGCGAGCGCGGGTGTGCGGCTCTTCGAGGGTTTGTGGTTCGCCCGTCGGGCGCTCGATGGCACGGCACGTGCCGCCGCGGCGTCGCACGCATCCCTGCTCAGGCTGATGAACCTCGTGCGCATCGAGGCGGAACTGGAAGAGATCGAGGACGTGCTGCGGCGAGAGCCGACGCTCTCGTACCGCCTGCTGAGATACATCAACACGTCGGGCTTCGGCCGCCATCTGGAAATCTCGTCTTTCCGCCACGCCGTCATGACGGTCGGGATGCGGCGACTGTTCCGATGGACGGCCATCCTGCTGGCCAGCACGCCTTCGGACAGCCTGCCCCCCGCGGCGGGAGCGCTGGCGATCACCCGGGGCCGGGTCATGGAGCTCCTGGCGGCCGAGACCATGGCGCCGGCCGAGGCCGAGCTGGCCTTCGTGGCGGGGATGTTTTCGATGCTGGACGTGCTGCTCGACGTCCCGCTGCCCGAAGCCATGTCGCTGGTCAACCTGCCGGGGGAGGTGAGCGCTGCCGTCCTGGAGGGCACGGGCGCGTTCGCACCGTACCTGGCGATGGCCAAGGCCTGCGAGAGCGGCGATGAGGGCCTGATCGAGATCCTGGCGATGCGTCATTCCATTCCGCGGGACCGCATGGTGCAAGCGCATGTGCGGGCGCTCGATTGGGCCGAGCGGCTCGACTGAACGAGGAGATCCGGCATGCGAGCGATCGACGTCGGCCTGCACCGACCCCGCGGGCATCTGCCATGCTGAGCCTGGTGGCACACCGGCTCGGGCGGCTCAGCGTCGGCCGCAAGCTCCTGTTGATCTACCTGCTCGACCTCAGCGCCGTCATCTTCATCAGCGGCATCCTGATCAACGAGAAATTCATCGCGATCGACTTCGCGCGCAAGGAGATGGCGGGCACCGCCTACATCGACGGCCTCCGCCCGGTGCTTCTGTCGCTGGGCGGCTGGCAGGCGGCGCCACCGCCCGTGCCGAGCCGGCTCGAGGCGCTCGAGCAGGCCCACGGCGACGGCATGGAGAGCAGCGCGCCGAGTGCCGCCCTGCGCGCCGCGATCGCGGCGTTGCAGCGCGCGGACAGCGACGCCGCCGCCCGTGCGCCGCGGCAGGAGGCGCTCGAGCGCAGCCGTGCACTCGTCACCCGGGTGGGCAACCAATCCAACCTGATCCTCGACCCGGACCTGGACAGCTACTACACCATGTCGCTGGTGCTGCTGCGCTTTCCCGAACTGGTGGAGCTGGGCGCGGCGATGGATGCCCGCCTGCAGGACCTGGGCGAGGACGACGCCGGGCGCAGCCGGTCGCGAACGCAGTACTTCATCCTCGAAGGGCGCCTGGACGCGGTCGCTGCCGCGGTGGCGAGCGACTACGCCGAAGCCTATGCCGCCGCACGCCGCCCGCTGCCCGAGCGCTTCGACCCGACGCGCAAGCGCCTGGCCGCCGCCATCGACGACTTCCGGCAGGCGGCACGGCGCTCCCTCGACAGCGGCGCCGACGCGCCTTCGCTGGCCGCCTTCGGCACCGTGCGCCAGGACCTTTACGCCGCGCTCGACGCCGCCTGGCTCACCACGATCGCCGAGCTGCAGGACATGCTGCGCGCGCGCGAGAGCGCCTTCTTCTCGCGCATGTGGCTGCATCTGGGCACGGCGCTCTTCCTGCTCATGCTCATCCTGAGCGCCGTGTTCTACGTGGCGCAGCAGATCTCGCTGCCGCTTCGCCGCCTGTCCGCGGTGGTCGAGACCGTGCGGCGCACCGGCGACCACAGCCTGCGCGCCGACTGGAGCAGCGGCGACGAGATCGGCCGGCTGGTGGTCGGCTTCAACGACATGCTGGCGCAGCTGGACCGCGAGCGGCAGATCCAGCAGGAACTGGCGGCCAGCGCCCGCGCCTCGGAGGCCCAGCGCGACCTGGTGGCGGCGATCCCGATCCCGCTCATGGTCACGCAGGTGCCCGGCCACGAGGTGCTCAGCGCCAACGCCGCCGCGCAGGAGTGGCTGGGCGGGCGCAGCGGCGACCCGTGGGCCGGCGGACTCGAGCCGGCGGTGCGTGCACGCTTCTTCCAGCAGCTCGCGGACCGGCGCGAGGTGGACGAGTTCGAGGTCCGCTGGCACGGTGGCGCCGAGCCGTCGTGGGCCGTGCTCTCGGCGCGGCGCCTGACCTACCAGGGGCGCGATGCGGTGCTCACCACCTTCACGCCGATCAACCACCTGAAGTTCATGGAGCAGCGCCTGGAGCTGTGGGCCAAGGTCTTCGAGGCGTCGTCCGAAGGCATCATGATCATCGACGGGTCGCAGCGCATCCTCACCGTGAACCGCGCACTGTGCCGCCAGACCGGCCACGAGCTGCGCGATCTGGTGGGCGAGCACCCCGAGGGCATGCTGGCGCCCGACGGCGAGTCCCTGGCGCGCATCTGGCCGCAGCTGGCGCAGCGCAGCGCCTGGCAGGGCGAGGTGCGGGTGCGGCGGCGCAACGGCAGCGTGTACCCGGCCTGGCTGGTGGTCAGTGTGGTGCGCAACAGCCCGGACTCGATCTCGCACTACATCTTCACGTCCATCGACATCAGCGACCGCAAGAAGAGCGAGGAGCGCATCCGCTTCCTGGCGCTGCACGACGTCCTCACCGAACTGCCCAATCGTTCGTTGTGCGTGGAGCGGCTGGGCCGGGCGCTGGCGCGGGCCGAGCCGCTGAACCGCCAGGTCGGCGTGCTCTTCATCGACTTGGACCGCTTCAAGACCATCAACGACTCGCTCGGCCACCACGTGGGGGACGCGCTGCTGCGCTCGGTGGCGCGGCGGCTCGCCGAAGCGGTGCGCCCCGGGGACACGGTCAGCCGCCTGGGCGGCGACGAATTCGTGATCATCCTGGACGGCGTCTCGGGCAGCGACGAGGTGCAGCGGATCGTCGAACGCCGCCTGATCCCGCTGGTGCGCCTGCCGCATGCGGTGGACGACATGGAATTGCATGTCTCGTGCAGCGTGGGCATCGCGATCTATCCGCAGGACGGGCGCGACCTGGACGAGCTGATGCGCCATGCCGACCTCGCCATGTACCAGAGCAAGGCGGCAGGCCGCGACATGGCCCGCTTTTTCACCGCGGACATGAACGACCGTGTCCAGGCCCGGCTACAGATCGAATCCCTCCTTCGCCACGCGATCGAGCGGGACGAACTGAGCCTGAACTTCCAGCCCCGGGTCGACGCCGCGACCGGCCGTCCGGTCGGCGCCGAAGCGCTGCTGCGCTGGAACAGCGCCCAGCTGGGGCCGGTGCCGCCATCGGAGTTCATCCCGATCGCCGAGGAGGCCGGCCTCATCGAGGGCATCGGTGCCTGGGTCATCCGGCAGGCCTGTGCCCAGCACGCGGCGTGGCGAGCGGGCGGCTTCGGCGAATGGCCGGTCTCGATCAACCTGTCGGCAGTCCAGCTGCGCAGCGGCGACCTGGTCGCACTGCTCGAACGGTGCATGCACACCCATGGCGTCCTGGCCGGCCAGATCGAGCTCGAACTCACCGAGTCCACGCTGATGGAGGATGCCGACCAGACCCTGGAGCAGTTGCACTCGCTCAAGGCCCTGGGCGTGTCGCTGGCGATCGACGACTTCGGAACCGGCTACTCGAGCCTGAACTATCTCAACCGCTTCCCCATCGACAAGCTCAAGATCGACCGCTCTTTCGTCGGCCGCCTGCTGCACGACCCGAGCGACCTGGCGATCGTCCGCGCGATCGTGGCCCTGGGCCACACACTCGGCCTGCGCGTGGTGGCCGAGGGCGTGGAGGATGCGGCGCAGGCCCACGCGCTGCGCGAGGCTGGCTGCGACGAGTTCCAGGGCTTCCATTTCGCGCGGCCGATGCCAGGTGAGGCGCTGCAGGGGTGGATGCGCCAGCGCGAGGCGGACACCGGGCTGCCGGCATGAGGACAACCCGCCCGCCGGAATGTGCTCCAGGCTGTGCGCGCGGCTGCCAACAATTGCCGCATCCGGCTGCTCGCTGCTCGCGCCCACCCCCTCACAGCTCAAGATCGGCGTCGCACGGCCGAAGAAACACTGAACCGACGGGTTTTCCCTCGCTGCCGATACCACCATGACAATCCCTGTCACCGCCGCCGACACCCGCACCGACCGGCCGAGCGCGGCCATCGCCCGACAGGCCATCGTGGACGCCAGCCGCAAGATCGTCGGCTATGCGTTGTTCGAGCGTCCACGCGCGGCAGCCAATGACAACGCCATGCTCTTCGAGGCCTTGTCCGAGACCGGTTCGGAAGCACTGGCGGGCAGCAAGACCGTGTTCGTCCATTGCAGCTTCGAGATCATGGCCGACGGTCACCTCGACATCCTCGACCCGCACAAGGCGGTGCTGCAGATTCCGCAGGACGAACCCCTCACCAAGGAGGGCGTGGCCATCCGGCGCGACATTCTTCTGAAGGCCCGCAAGGACGGCTTCAGGCTGGCGCTGGACCATCGCGTGCTGCAGCCCGCCTACGCGAGCTGGCTGCCCCTGGTGTCCTACATCATGCTGGACCTCCAGCAGTTGGATGCGCAGTGGATCGAGCGCACGGTGCGCGCGGCGCGCGAGCGCTCCAAGGCCGAGATCGTGGCCCAGAACGTGCGCGACGGCGAGCAGCATGAAGCGCTGCGCAAGATGGGCGTGCGCTACTTTCAGGGGCATTGGTTCGCGCAGCCGACCGTGGTGCGCGACAGCAGCGTGCAGGCTTCGCAGCACTCGGTGATCCGACTCATGAACCTGGTGCGCACGGAAGCGGAGGTTGCCGAGATCGAGGCCTTCCTCAAGCACGATCCCACCCTGTCCTTCAAGCTGCTGCGCTTCATCAATTCCTGCGGCTTCGGGCTGAGCACGGAGATCACCTCCTTCCGCCACGCCGTGATGATCCTGGGCTTCAACCGCCTGTTCCGATGGGCAGCGCTCTTGATGACCAGCACGCGCGCAGGTGGTGCGGCGCCCGCGGCCGGCAGCACGGCAGTGGTGCGTGCCCGCCTGATGGAATTGCTCGCCACGGACCTGCTGCCGCCCGAGGCCTGCGACGATGCCTTCCTCGTCGGCCTGTTCTCCATGCTGGACACCCTGGTTGGCGTGCCCATGGCCGAGGCCATGGTGTCCATGAACCTGCCGGCGGACGTCAACCGTGCACTGCTCGAGAACGTCGGGCCGTTCGCACCATTCCTCGACTTGGCGAAGGCCTGCGAAAGCGGCGACGAGGGGGCTTTCGCACGCGCTGCCGGGGAACTGCAGCTGTCCAACCACCAGGTCAACTGGGCGCACCTTCAGGCGCTCGTCTGGGCCGACGAGGTCGAAAGCCTGGGGGCCAGATAGACGTGCAGGGCCGGTGGCCGCCGGCGGACCTCGCGGCGGCACGCGCGGACTCAGGGGGCCGATGCAGCGCTCAATATCCTCAGCAACGCTCGATTCGACTCCTCCAGCGTGAGGCCGGCCGCCTCCGTCGGGTTGAGCAGCGAGTGCGACGGATCGCGCTCCATCGCCTGTGCGAGGCGAAGCACGGCTGCATAGGGGCCCGTGCCTCGAACCAGCGCATCGGGCACCCGTTCGGGCAGGGGGATGCGCGCGAGAAGCGCGCGCAGGGGCTGGCCCTGCAGGGCGTCGATCTGCGACAGCATGCCCGTGAGGAACACCTCGTGCCGCAACTCGTCTTCCACCCCCGCGTCCATGAGCTCCGCCGCCAGCGCTGCGCGCAGGCCCAGTCCGAGATTCACCGGGTCGAGGTCGCGGTCCTCGCTGGCGGTCGTGAGCTGTTCGGCGAGCCAGCCGTTGAGCGTGCGATAGCCCAGCATCATCACGCCGTGCCGAAGCGAGGCCACGCCGTTGCGCAGGCCAAGCCCGGCGGAGTTGAGGTAGGCGAGGAGCCGGTAGGCGAGGCTGGCCTCCTGGGCCAGCAGGTACTCGATCCTGTCGAGCGACTGTTCCTGATCCAGGGCAGTCATCACACGCAGGATCGCGCGCCGGGTGGGGGGCACCGGGTGGCCGTTGAAGCGGTGCAGGATGTCTTCGGCCGGCCAGCCGGCCACGGCCCAGGCGCCCTGCTGGTCCAGCGCGTGTTCGACCAGTGCGCGGCCGGCGGCCCCGACCACCAGGCTGCCGGGCGGCACGGGGCTCGCGACGGCGGTCGAGCCGAAGCGGCCGCGCGCCGCGTCCTCGCGCGCCTGCATCGACGCCCGCAGGGCCTGCGCCGCGTCCTCGGTGTCGAGCTGCACGCACTGGCGGTCGAAGGCACGCGCCTTGTCGCCCAGCGCGCGCAACTCGGACGGCGACCCTGAAACGACAAGCCGGGCACCGCGCTCGCGCGCCGCGTTCACCGCACCGGGCGTTGCGCCCAGCGCGAGCCAGCGGGCCGGCACCTCGATCCCCGGGTCCTGCGCGCCCGCATGGGCGAGCAGCTCCTGCATCAACTGCGGGTGCCGCGCCGACAGCAGCACCGGCGGCGACTCGCCCGACCACAGCTCCGAGACCGTCCGAAGAAGGTGACTGCCCTCGGCGCCGGGCGAGACTTCCTCGACGAAGAGCTGGACGCCTGCCAGCTGGCGCTTCCTGGACCACAGCGCGCGGTAATGCAGCGCAACGCTGCCGAGGACCGATTGGGCCATCGCGAACGATCAGGTGATGAAGTTGAAGAGGGAGAGCTTCTGGATCTGCGCGTACGAGCCGAGCGCCGCGGAATAAGCGGTCTGCTGCGTCTGGAAGTCCGACAGGGCCTTCACGACGTCCAGGTCCTCCGCACGCGAGCGGTCGGCCTCGAGTTGCACCGCGCGGGACTCCTGCCGGCTCGCGATGTTGTCGACCTGATTGAGCAGGTCGCCCGCGCGTCCGCGCGAGGCGGAAAGACGCGCCATTCCAGAGTCGATCTGGGCCAACGCCTGGGTCGTGCCCTGTGTCAGCGACGCGCCGCTGCGTTCGCGCACCGCCGCGATCGCCTGGTCGAGCACGTTGAACAGGCTGGTACGGCTGCTCGGTGCGACGGTCAGCACGTCGCCTGCCGCCGGCGTGCCGTTGGCGGTGAAGGAGATGCCGTCGAAGCTGATCGATTGCCCGGGCGTGTAGGGCTGCGCGGTCTGCACTGCGGTGCCGCTGGTCAGGTCGAGGATGTCGTAGGTCGTCGCACCGCCGCTCGTGCTGAACTGGACGCGATAGCTGTGCCCGGTCAGCTCTGCCGGGGACCGCACCTGGCCGGCGTCGGTGGACACGTTCACGGCCGTGCCCGTCTGGGCGATGGTGAAGACGCCGTTGCCCGTGGGCACGTCCATCCAGGTGGCGAAGCCGTCCAGCGCGCTCGGCACGCCGACGTCCGACGCACCGGCCTGCCCGGAGATGCCATCGAAGCTGACGCCGCCGCTGTCGACGAAGGGCGTGGCGGTACTGCCCAGGCCTGCGAACAGCGGCAGTCCGTTGCTGTCCCTGGTGTTGGCGTAGCCGAGGATCTGGTCGCGCAGTGTCACGAGCTGCTGAGCGATGCTGGCGCGGTCGGTGACCGACAGCGCGCCGTTGCCCGCCTGCACCACCAGCGTCCGGAAATCCTGCACCGCCGACACCGCGCTGCCCAGCGTGGACTCGGCTTCGGTGATCGCATTGCGCTGCACCTCCAGCGCGCGCTGCTCGCTGACCACGCGCGACTGCCGGGTGGTCGCGCGCTCGGCCTGCGCCGCCGCCGTGGGGTCGTCGCTGGGCCGCAGCACCCGCTTGCTGGCGCTCAGCTGCGCCTGCAGCTGCGAGAGCGTGGACTGCCGCGACATAAGCTGCCCGACGGCATTGTCGTAGGTGTTCGCGGTGGAGATGCGCGTGGTGTAGCCCGCCATGTGTTTTTGCCTTTGGGGTCCGGCGACCTCAGTTCATGCCCTGCAGCAGGGAGTCGAAGATGTTCTGCGCAATCTGGATCATCTTGGCCGACGCCTGGTAGGCCTGCTGGTACTGGAGCAGCTTGGCCGCCTCCTCGTCGAGGTTGACGCCGGCGCTATTGGCGCGTTCGCTCTCCAGGCTGGAGGCGATCGACGACGACACGCTGGCCGCGTACTGCGCACTCTGGCTGCGCACGCCGATGTCGGCCATCAGGCTGGCGTAGCCGTCGGAGAGCTTGGCGCCGTCGAAGGTCGCGAGGTCGCGCAGGTTCAGCAGCGCCGTCGCGTTGCCCGCGTTGAGTGCGCTGTAGCCGGGGGTGGCGGCCTGCACCGTGATGGTGTCGCCGGCCTTGGGCGCGCCGTTGAGCGTGAGTGTCCAGCCGTTGTAGCTGATGGTCGAGCCGGCGGTGTAGGCCACGCCGGTGGGATTGCCGGTGCCGGTGCCCGACACGTCGAAAGTGCCCGACGAGGTGAAGGTCAGAGTGACGGGTGCGCTCAGGTTGACATCGGCACGCGAGGCTGCGAGGCCCGCGACGGCCAGGGTGCCCGCGTTGGTCGAGCCGACGCGCGCCTCGACCGGGCTGGCCGCCGCGATCTGGCGCGGCGACGACACCGCCGTCGCAACGCCGCCGGCGGCGCTGGCGTAGGGATTGAGCACGAAGCTGTCGCCCGCGGCCGCGCCGCCGGCCTGGAGCGCGATGTTCAGCCCGTCCACCACGATCGGCAGCGGCCCGGCAAAGCTGCTCAGCTTGCCGTCCGACAGCCGCGTCACCTGCACGGCCCCGCCGGCTCCGAAGGCGATCCGGTACGACGATGCCGACAGCGCGCTCGCGTCGGCCACGCTCGCGCCGATCGAGGCGTTGCCGGTGTTGGTCGTGGCCGCCAGGGCGTCGGGAAGGGCGATCGGCTTGAAGAAGTCGGTGCCGCTGTTGCCGTCGAGGTCCACCCCGACGCCGTGCTGTGCATTGACCGTGGTCGTGAGGGCGAGCGCCAGTCGGCCCAGCCCGTCACGGCCGGCGGCCAGGTCGCTGTTCTGGAAACGCAGCAGCCCGGCCACCGCGCCGCCGCCCAGGGTGTTCTCGTCCAGTGCCACGGTCACCGCGCCGCGCGAGATCGTGAGTACGCTGCTGCCGTTGGCGGCACCCTGCAGGCCGATGGCCGCAGTGCCCGTGCCCAGCACCAGCGCCTGGCTGCCGACGAAGATGTTCAGGCTGCCGTCGTCGGCCTCGACCGTGGTGGCCTGCACCTGATCGTTGAGCTGCCGCACGAGCAGGTCGCGCTGGTCGAGCAGGTCGTTGGGTGGCTGGCCGCCGCCCTGCGCGCGCTGGATCTGCCCGTTGAGCTCGGCGATGCGCGAAGCGAGGCTGTTGACCGTGCGGACGGCGTCGCCGAGCTGGTCGTTCACGCCGTGCTGCAGGTCGTCCAATTGCGATTGCGCGTTCTGGAAGCGCGCGCTCATCTCCTGCGCGCGGGCCAGCACCACGTTGCGTGCGGTGACGTCGGTCGGCGTGCTGGCGATGTCGGAAAAGGCGTTGATCAGGTCGTTGACCGATGCGCCGAGGCCGCTCTTGCCGCCCTGGAAGATGTCTTCCAGCGACGCGAGCCGGTCGGCGCGGGTGCTGTCCATCGCCTGCACCGAGCGCGCCAGCGCCGCCTGTCGCGTGAGGAATTCGTTGTGTGCCCGCTCGATCGTGCCCACCTGCACGCCTTTGCCGACGTAGCCGCCGCCGGTGAACTGGCCCTCCACCTGCTGCATCACGGCGGTCTGGCGCGAGTAGCCGACCGTGCTGGCGTTCGAGATGTTGTGGCCCGTCGTGCTCAGGGCGATCTGGTTGGCCAGCAGCGCACGGGTGCCGAGGTTGAGCAGTGAACTCATGCTTGCTGGGCCCGCTGGAGCTGGACGGTGGCGTTGATGGCGCGGCTGAGCTTGGACGCGTAATGCGGATCGGTGGCGTAGCCGGCGCGCTGGAGTTCCGACGCATAGGCGGCCGCCGAGCCGGTGCTCGCACGCGCCTGGGCGTAACGGGGGCTCTCGCTGATCAGGCGTGCGTAGTCCCGGAACGAATCCTCGTAGGAGTCGTAGGCCCGGAACCTGGCGCTCACCTTGCGCGGCTCGCCATCGATGTACTCGGTCGTGGTGATGGTGGCCACCTTGCCGGTCCAGCCGGCGGTGGCCTTGATGCCGAAGAGGTTGTACGAGTTGCTGCCATCGCCATGCCGGATCTCGCTTCTGCCCCAGCCGGTTTCGTGTCCCGCCTGGCCGATCATGAATTCGGCCGGAATGCCCGTGTCCTGCGCGACGCGCTGTGCTGCGGACGTGTGCTCCGCCACGAAGCCCTCCTGCGTTGCGCTCGTCCTCACGCGTGCGCCCGTTGCGCCCCCCAGCGAGAGCGTCGGGACCGACGAAGTGCCCGGTCCGCCGGCGCGGATCTGCTGGCTGAGCTGCCGCGTGATCGCGTCGGTCAGCCCGCCGGGCATGCCGGCCAACTGCACCGCGAACTGCTGGTCCAGCAGATCGGTGCCGAGCTTCTCACCGTCGCTGTCCATCAGGCCCGATTTCATCGTGGCCTCGCGCATGCTCTTGATGAGTTCCCGCATGAAGAGCGACTCGAACTGCTTGGCTGCTTCGCGCACGGCCTTCGGGTCACTGCCCTTGGCCGCCAGCTTGAGCGCGTCGAGCGAGCGCGCATCGGCCGCCAGTCCCTGGCCGGTTGAGGCTGAAGGGGCCGCCGGAAGCATCAGATCACCTCGAGCTCGGCGTTGAGCGCGCCCGAGGCCTTGATCGCCTGCAGGATCGCCAGCAGGTCTTGCGGCGTGGCGCCCAGCGCGTTCAGCGCCCGGACCACGTCCGCCAGCTGCGGCGCACTGGGCACCTGGATCATGATCCCGGGTTCCTGCTTGATCTGGATGCTGGCCTGCTCGGCCACCACGGTCTGCCCCCGCGAGAGTGGCGCGGGCTGGCTGATGACCGGGGTGCTGCTGATCGTCACCGAGAGGTTGCCGTGCGCGATCGCGCAGGGGTTGAGGGTGACCGCCTGGTTCAGGACGATGGAGCCGGTGCGTGCATTGATGACCACCTTCGCGGCCGGCGCCGAACGTTCGAGCGTCAGTTCCTCCAGTTCGGCGATGAAGCTCACGCGGGCGTTGGGATCGGTCGGGGCGCGCACCTGCACCGTCCGCCCGTCGAGCGCGCGTGCGGCGCCGCCGCCGAGGCGGCCGTTGACCGCCTCTGCCACGCGGCGCGCGGTCTGGAAGTCGGCCGCGTTCAGGCCCAGGGTGATCGTGTCGCCGTCGTTCAGGCCGGTGGCGACCGCACGTTCCACCTGCGCGCCGCCCGGCACGCGCCCGGCACTCAGGTGGTTGATCTGCACCTTGCTGCCGCCAGCCGCCGCGCCGGCGCCGCCGACGACGACGTTGCCTTGCGCGAGCGCGTAGATCTCGCCGTCAGCACCGCGCAAGGGCGTGGCCACCAGCACGCCGCCCTTGAGCGACTTGGCGTTGCCCATCGAGGCGACGTTGATGTCCAGCTGCTGGCCCGGCTGCGCGAAGGCGGGCAGTTCGGCGGTCACGATCACGGCCGCCACGTTCTTGAGCTGCAACTGCGCGGCGCGGTTGTCGGGCAGGGTGATGCCCAACTGCTGGAGGTAGTTCGCGACGCTCTGCGTCGTGTAGGGCATCTGGGTGGTCTGGTCGCCCGTGCCGTCCAGGCCGACGACCAGGCCGTAGCCGGTCAGCTGGTTGCTGCGCACGCCCTGCACGGCCGCCACTTCCTTGATGCGAAGGGCATGCGCTGGCGCGGCGACAAAGGAAATGAGGATCGCCACGGCGGCGAGGAATCGGGACATGCCTGTCATGGAAGTAGCACTCAGAACGGCAGCACGCTCATGAAGAAGCGGCCCAGCCAGGGCATCACCTGCGCCTCTCCCTGCGCACCGCGCCCGCGGGACTCGATGCGCACGTTGGCGACCTGGGTCGAGCTCACGACGCTGCCGGTCTGGATCGCCCGCGGGTCGATCGTGCCGGAGAAGCGCAGCACGTCGACGTTCTCGTTCACGCCGATCTGCTTCTCGCCGGTGACCACCAGGTGGCCGTTGGGCTGCACGTCGACCACCGTCGCCGTGATCGAGCCGTGGAAGGTGTTGGCGCTCTCGGTGCCGCCCTTGCCGGCGAAGTTGTGCGTGGAGCCGGCGGTCGCGCTGGCGCGCGTGAAGGAGTTGGCCGACAGGAACGGCACGGCGCTGATGCTGCTGTCGATGCCGCTCTTCTTGTCGATCGTGGACGTCGACTTCTGGCTCGCCGACACGTTCTCGATGATGTTGATGGTCACCGTGTCGCCGGCCATGCGTGCACGCCGGTCCTCGAAGAGAGGCCGGTAGCTGGCGGTTTGGAACAGGCTGCCGTTGCTCGGGCGAGCGACGGCCGGGTTGGTTCGCAGCACCTGCGGGGTCTTGGTGTCCGGCATGTCCACCTGCGGCGTGTTGGCCAGTGTGGAGCAGCCGGCGCACAGCAGTGCGAGGGCACCGGCTCCGACGACAGGCGCCAGGCGCGGCGCGATGGCGAAGCGATGGACCATCACAGCTGCCCGAGCTTCTGCAGCATCTGGTCGCTGGTCTGGATCGCCTTGGAGTTCATCTCGTAGGCGCGCTGGGTCTGGATCATGGACACCAGTTCCTGCACCACGTTGACGTTGGACGTTTCCAGGTAGCCCTGCATGATCGTGCC
The DNA here is from genome assembly GCA_030418545.1 of Xenophilus aerolatus. Taxonomy (GTDB): domain Bacteria; phylum Pseudomonadota; class Gammaproteobacteria; order Burkholderiales; family Burkholderiaceae_C; genus Xenophilus. Next base: position 438,411 of record QAIB01000001.1, read on the forward strand.
CAGACCGTTGGTCCCGGCGGTGCCACCGTTGGGCTGGCCGGAGGCGGCAGTCTCGGCGAACAGGTTCTCGCCCTTGGGCTCCAGGCCGGCCGGATTGATGAAGTGGGCCAGCGCCAGGGTGCCGAGATTCTGCGGCGTGGCATTGCCGCTCACCGTCGCCGTGACCGTGCCGTCATTGGCGATGCTCACGTTGGTTGCCGTCGGCGGCACGGTGATGCCGTTGGCCACGGGCAGGCCCGAGGAGGTCACGATGCGGCCCTGTGCATCGACCTGGAACGAGCCGTCGCGCGTGTAGCCGGTCGTGCCGTCGGGCATCGTCACCTGGAAGAAGCCGTTGCCCTTGATCGCGACGTCGAGCTGGTTGTTGGTCTGCTGCATGCTGCCTTGCGTGAAGGCGCGGCTCGTGGCGACGGTGCGAACCCCCAGGCCGAGCTGCAGCCCGGTGGGCAGCTGGGACTGTTCGGTACTGTTGGCGCCGACCTGGCGCAGGTTCTGATACATCAGGTCCTCGAACACCGCATTGGCGCGCTTGAAGCCGGTGGTCGAGACGTTCGCGAGGTTGTGCGAGATGACGTCCAGCTGTGTCTGCTGGGCTTCCATCCCGGTCTTCGAGATCCAGAGGGAGTTGATCATGTCGGGTCCGGTGGTGGGGTTCAGCCCTGCACGCTCAGCAATTGCGAAGCGGTCTTGTCGGCGGTCTCGGTGTTCTGCAGGAGGCGCATCTGCTGGTCGAACTGGCGGGCGGCGGCGATCATGCCGACCATCGCTTCGACGGGATTGACGTTGGAGCCCTCGAGCGCGCCGGATTCCACGCGGGCCGTGGCGTCGGCGGCCAGCGGCTCCTGCGTGGCGGTGCGGAACAGGCCGTCCTCGCCGCGCTGCAGCCGGTTCTCGGCGTCCTCGGTGGCGAGCTTGATGCGCCCGAGCGTCGCGCCCGGCTGGCCGTCGGTCTTGGCGGTGACGGTGCCGTCGGTGCCGATGGCGATCTGTGCGCCCTGGGGCACGTCGATCGGCGCACCGCCGTCGGACAGCACCACCAGGCCGGAACTGTTGACCAGCGTTCCCTCGGACGACACCTGCAGGGCGCCGCCGCGGGTGTAGGCCTCGGTACCGTCCAGCCCTTGCACCGCGAACCAGGCCTGCCCCTGCGCTGCCAGGTCCAGGTCACGGCCGGTGCGCTCGACCGATCCGGTGCGCGTGTCATGGCCGGTGGTCGCTTCGACGGTGAAGACCCGCGTCGTGGCCCCTTCGCCGCGCAGCGGCACCGCGCGAAAAGCCGACAGCTCGGCGCGAAAGCCCTGCGTCGATGCGTTCGCGAGGTTGTTGGCCAGCACCGCCTGGCGCTGTGCGGCGGCGCTGGCGCCGCTCATCGCGGTGTAGATCAAACGGTCCATGGCCTTGCCGGGTCAGGTCTGTCAGCGCAGGTTCACCAGGGTCGACATGACCTGGTCCTGCGTCTTGATGGTCTGGGCGTTGGCCTGGTAGGCGCGCTGGGTCGTCATCATGTTGACCAGCTCGGCCGTGAGGTCGACGTTGGACTCCTCCAGTGCGCCCGAGCGCAATTGGCCGAAGGTTCCTTCGCCAGGGGCGCCGCGCACCGGCTGGCCGGAGGCCGCGGTCTCGACCCAATAGCCCGAGCCGGTGGGAGCCAGGCCCTGCGCGTTGCGGAAGTTCACCAGGGCCACCTGGCCGGCCGACTGCGTCTGGCCGTTTGAATACGTCGCGGTGATGATCCCGCTGTTCTCGATCTTGATGCCGGTGAGCTGGCCCGCGGTGTACCCGTCCTGCGACAGGTCGGACACCGCGAAGCGTGCGTTGACCTGCGTCATCTTGGTCAGGTCGAGGTTGGCCGTGAAGGTCTGCGCGGGATCGTTGGGCGAGGTGAGCGTGATCGGCGGAACCGTCGAGGCCGGGTCCAGGCTGCCGTCGGCGCGGAAGGTCAGCGTGAAGGGCGTCGAGGCGGCCGGATCGGCACCGTTCACGCTGGTGTAGACGTTCCAGGTGTTGTTGGCGGTCTTCTCGAAGTACAGGCCGACCGGTATCTCCAGGCCCTGCGCGTCGAAGGCGGTGAGCGAGGTGCCGTACTTGGTGAGCGGCGTGGGCGGGCTGGCCGTGGAAGCGACCACCGCCGACGCGTCGAGCGTGATTTCGGCCGCCATCCTGGTGGTCTGTTTGGCGGGGATCGGCGCCCCCGTGGGCAGCTTGAGCGGTTGCGTGTCGAAGCTCAGGCGCGTGCCCTTGGTGTCGGTGGGATAGCCCATCACCTGCGCACCCGAGGTGGTGATGATGTTGCCGTCCTTGTCCAGCTTGAAGTTGCCGGCACGGGTGTAGGCGGTCGAGCCGTCGGGCGCCTTCACCTGGAAGAAGCCCGCACCGTTGACCGCCACGTCTAGGTCGTTGCCGGTGATGGTGAGGCTGCCCTGCGTGAACTGCTGCGACACGGTGTCGACCGCCACGCCCAGGCCGACGTTCGTGCCGCCGATGCCGCCGGCCGAGCTGGCGTAGATCTCGGCGAACTCGGCACGCGAGGACTTCATGCCGGTGGTGCCGGCATTGGCGATGTTGTGCCCGATCACGTCGAGGCTGCGGCTGGCCGCATTGAGGCCGGAGAGGGCTTGCTGGAAACTCATGGGAGGGCTCCTGGAGGAATGCGGTTCACAGGACGGCTCGCACGCCGGAGTAGGGCGTGTTGCCGTTTTGCTGCAGCGTGAGGTTGAGCGTGCCGTCGGTGGCGGTACCCACCGACGTGACGGTGTCGTGCATGAGGGCCGTGGCGTCGATCGAGGCGCTGCCGTTGGTCGCCACGACGTTGAACCGAAGCTTCTGGTCCGAGGGGTAGCCCTTGGCGTCGAGCGAGAAGCCGTGCTGGCCTGCGTCGAGCGCGCCGAGCGACACGGTGTCGATGACCGTGCCGTTGGCATTGAGCACCTGGACCTGGACGCTGGTTGCGCCGGTGGGCAGGTCGAAGGCGCCGACGGCGGTGTCCGCATCGCTGAAGGCCAACTGGTTGCCCCGGGTCAACACGCCGTGGCCGATCATGGCGCTGGCCTGCATCATCTGCATCGCCGAAGCCTGGCTCGCCATCGCCTTCATCGTGTCGTTGAGTTGCGAGATGCCGGTGACCGTGTTGATCTGCGCGATCTGCGAGGTCATCTGCGCGTTGTCCATCGGGTTCATCGGGTCCTGGTTGCTCATCTGGGCCACCAGCAGCTTCAGGAAGCGGTCCTGCGCCTCACCAGCGCTGCTGGTCGACAGCGAGGACGAGGACGAGTCCGAACTCGAGGTGATGTTGTAGGACTTGGTGGTGCCGGTCAGGCCGGCCGTGGCGGTGGTGCTGGTCATGGCGTGGATCCGGTCACTGGCCCAGCTGCAGCGTCTTGAGCAGCAGGTTCTTGGCGGTGTTCATGACCTCGACGTTGTTCTGGTAGGAGCGCGATGCGGAGATCATGTTGACCATCTCCTCGACGGCATTCACGTTCGAGTGGGTCACGTAGCCCTGCGCGTCCGCCATGGGGTGCCCTGGTTCGTGCACGCGGCGCCCGGGCGTCTGGTTCTCGGTGACCGCGTCGACGCGCACGCCCGCCGCGGCGGCTTCTCCGCCCATGGGCAGCGTCTGGAAAACCACCTGGCGCGCCCGGTAGGCCTGCCCGTCGGGCCCGGCCACGGCGTCCGCGTTGGCAAGGTTGCTCGCCACCACGTTGAGCCGCTGCGACTGCGCGCTGACGGCGCTGCCCGAGATGCCGAAGATCGAGAACATGGACATGCTCATTGCCCCGTGATGGCCGACAGCAGGGTCTTGCTCTGGCCGTTGATGAAACGCAGCGTGGCTTCGTAACGCACGGCGTTGTCCGCGAAGGCCGCGCGCTCGCGGTCCAGGTCCACGCTGTTGCCGTCCATCGCCGGTTGGGTTTGGACCACGTAGCCCGCCTGCTGCAGGCCGCCCGCGGCCGTGCCCGGCAAGGCAGGAAGATGGGCCGCGCTGCTCAGGCGCAGCGCGGCTGGCGAGCCGCCTGCCTGCCCCGCCTGGCGCAGTGCATCGGCGAAATTCATGTCCTTCGCCGCGTAGCCGGGCGTATCGGCGTTCGCGATGTTGCCGGCGATCAACTGCTGGCGCTCGGCACGAAGCACCAGGGCCTTCGTCTGGAAGTCGAGAGCGGATGTGAGCTTGTCCAGCATGGATGGGGAGGGCGGCGCTATGGCAGTGGTGGAAATTGTGGGAGCCGCGGCCGCCGGGCAAGCGTGGATGAAAGGGGGGTTTTGCCGCCTGTTCATCGCTTCGCCGCGTGCGACGGCGCATAAAGTGGCGGCCGTGTCCAGAGCTCGTGCCGGTGTCGCGCGCGCCCGCGGGCATTCAAGAACCGAAAGTGCGGTCCACCATGCCTGCTCGAGCCTTTTCCCTGTCGATGTTTTCCGTTCTGGCCCTCGCGGCTTCTGCGTTGCCGCTGTCCGCTCGCGCGCAGGACATCCCGCCGGTCGGCCAGGAAGTGACCCCTGAGTTCGTGGCTGCGACCCAGCACTGGCTGGACGCCGCGGTCGAGAAGTCGCAGGTCGGGCAGACACTGCCGCTGCGCATGGAAGTCAGTGTCGGCTCGCTTGATGCTCGCCTGCGCCTGGCGCCCTGCGCGCGCGTGGAGCCTTACGTTCCCGTGGGCACGCGGCTGTGGGGTCGTTCCCGCCTGGGTCTTCGCTGCGTGGACGGGGCGACACGATGGAACGTGTTCCTGCCGGTGACCGTCAAGGCCTTCGGACCGGCCTGGGTGCTGCGCGACAACGTGGTGGCCGGCACGGTTCTCGGTCCCAACGATGCCGTCGAGTCCGAGGCCGACTGGGCGGCGGAGCCGTCCCCGGTGGTCGGCGACGCCGCGCAGTGGATCGGGCAGGTGGCTGCCCGGTCCCTGGCGGCCGGGCAACCGGTGCGGCAATCGATGATCAAGGCCGCGCAGGCCTTTCCCGCAGGCGCTGCCGTGCGGGTCGTCGCCAAGGGATCGGGCTTCGAAGTCACCTCGGACGCCCAGGCCATCACGCCCGGTGTGGTCGGCCAGATGGTTCGGGTGCGCATGGAGAACGGGCGCATCACGTCGGGGGTGGTGGTCGACGCCACCACCGTCCGGCTGGCTCTGTGACGATGAAAAAAAGTTCTAAAGTCGCAGCCGGACAGGCCGAAAACCTGTGACATAGCCCGAAAGAGGGCGCTGGAGTCACCCATGAAGATCGGACCGTTGAACGAAGCAGCACTGGCCGCGGCGAACAGCCCGGTCAAGGCCGATCGTGCAGCCGTGCGTCCCGAGGACGCGGCGGGCCCCGCTGGCGGCGTACCGGTGACGGTGTCGGCCGCTGCCCGCTCGCTCGAGGTCTCGCCGGCCGGCAGCGGGATCGACGAGGCGAAGGTCGCCGCCGTGCGCGCCGCCATCGCCGACGGCACATTCACCGTGAACGCCGGCGCCATCGCCGACAAGATGCTGTCCAACGCCCAGGAAATCCTGAGCCGCATCCGGAACTGACGTATGCCCGATTCCCGTCTGTCCACCGAGGCCCTCCTGGGCGACGTCGAAACCCAGTTGGAGACCGTCGACCAGCATCTGATGGGGGGCGATGCCCTCGCACTCCAGGGCGCATCGATGCAATTGAGGCAGGTCAGCCTGGCGTTTGCCCGCGTCCTCGAAGCCGCTCTGTCGGCCGAAGTGTTCGACATGCCTTTCCGCCGGCGCATCGAGCACGTCGCCGGCCGTCTGACGCAGCAGCGCGAACACCTCGCGCGCAGAAACGCCATGGTCGAACGGGCCCTGGCATCGCTGCTGCGGCCCGCTCAGGCCCCGACGTACTCGGTGCCCGGCCAGGGCATGCCGCTCGCAGGCATCCATTGAGCCGCGCGGCGCCGGGCCCCTGGTGCCCGGCAGCGCAGGCGTCACCCCGTCGAGGTTCCGGCCGATGCGCTGGCATCGGCATACGCGAGCATGAGGCGGGCGTGCTCGAGCGCTCCACGCAAATCATTTGGGTTGGGATGGTCGCGCGCGCGCGCCGGGCCGGGCCGGCTGCGAGACTTGTCGCCTGCCGCTCTCACGACGAGCGACGGGCAGGGACTGGCGCTAGTGGCTGCGCATCTTGGCGCGCAGGCGAGCGATCGACTGGCTGTGCAACTGGCAGACGCGCGATTCGGTCACGCCCAGCACGGCAGCGATTTCCTTCAGGTTCATGTCCTGCTCGTAGTACATGCCCATGATGTAGCGTTCGCGCTCGGGCAGGGACTCGATGGCGGCCACCAGCGCACTGCGCAGGCGCTGGTCCTTGAGCAGGCTCATGGGATCGGCTTCCTCGTCGGCCACGTGCCGGTCCAGGAAGCCTTCTTCGTCTTCAGCGCTGGCGCCGATGTCTTCCAGGTAGACGAGCTGCGTGCCGCGCACGCGCCCGAGCAGGGCCTGGTATTCGGCCAGCGGCATCTTCAGTTCGACCGCGATCTCGGATTCGAGCGGGGCGCGCCCCAGGCGGTGCTCGAGGCGATGCATGGCCTGCTCGATCTGCTTCTGGCTCTTGCGCGATCCGCGCGACATCCAGTCGCCTTCACGCAGCTCGTCGAGCATGGCGCCCCGGATGCGCTGCGTGGCGAAGGTCTCGAACTGCACGCCGTGGCTTTCCTCGAAGCGCGACAGCGCATCGACCAGGCCGATCATGCCCACCTGGATCAGGTCGTCCAGCTCCACGTTCGGCGGCAGCTTGGCGATCATGTGATGGGCCAGGCGCTGCACGAGCGGAACGTACTGACGGATGAGCGCTTCGCGGTCGAGTCGGCCTCTGGGGTTGTACATCTGGGAAGAAGCGGCAAGCATGGGCGTCGGCACTACGGGATCAATCGGCGGCGGCGCACTGGGCGGGGGACAGGAAGAAGTCCATGTCCGCCGCACTGCGCGGCTCGAAGGCGGTGCGGCCGTTGCTACGCAGCGCTTCGCGCACGAGCAGGCCCGCGTCCGGAGCACGCCAGTCTTCAGGCACGCGCTGGCCGCAGCTCACCCCCGCGACCACGAGCTGGTGCCGGATGGCGGCGTCCATCACCGGGGCGAGCTTCACGGCCTCGTCGACCTTCGAGATCACGGCGCGGGTGGCGCCGAATGCACCGGCGATGTCGTCCTGTGTGTCGCCGTGGGCGCCCGCATTGAGCACCAGCACGCGTTGCAGCTGAGGGATGTCCAGCATGCCGAGCTGGTCGACCCGTCGGGGGTCGCGCGGTGCGACGCCGGTCGTGTCGACCAGCACCAGCTTCTTGCGGCTGAACAAGCCCAAAAGCTCGAGCAGGGCGGCCCGGTCGTGCGCCAGGTGTGCGACGACGTTGATCGAGCGGCCATAGGTGCGCAGCTGTTCGTGGGCGCCGGCACGGTAGGTGTCGAGGGTGATGAGGCCGACACTCTGGGCGCCGTGTTCGCGCGCACACAGCGTGGCCAGCTTGGCGATGGTGGTGGTCTTGCCCACCCCGGTGGCGCCCACGAGTGCATAGATGCCGCCGGCCTGCTCCAGGCCTGGGCCGTGGTCCACGCGCAGCATTCTCTCGATGGTGCCCATGACGTCGCGAACGGCCTCGGCCGGCGACATCTCCTGGGTCACGCGCTCGAGCAGCGTGCGGGAGAGGGCCGGCGAGAAGCCTGCACGGATCAGCTTGAGCAGCAGGTTGGACCGCACCGGCTCCTGGCGGGCCTGGCTCATCCACGACAGGGTGGTGAAGCGCTCTTCCATCAGGCTCTTCATCGCCTGCAGCTCGGCCATCACGCCGCCCAGGTCGGGCGCGGCGGCTTGTGCCTGCACAGGCGTGGCCGCGCTCGGCGGCGAGGCCGGTCGTTCGTCGGCCTCTTCGGCCAGGGGTCGACGGTCGGCCAGCACCTCGCGCGCCGGTGCGGGCGCGGCGGCCTGGGAAGCGGGGGCAGCCGGCACGGGCGCAGCCGCCGCTGCAACATTCGATGTCGCCGGGTTCGCGCGGCGCACGGCGGCCTGCGGTGCGGGCTCGGCCTCGGCCTGCCGGCGGGCCATGCGCTCGCGCACGTAGTCCTGGAAGGAGAGCGTGCTCATCGCCAGTTGCTCGGTGTCGGCGGCGATCGAGCTTTCCTTCGCGGGCGAGGCCGCCGCGGCCGCGGGGACCGGTGCGCGGGCAGCGGGCAGGGCCGGCGCCGGCGCGGCCACCGGGGCGCTGCGCGGCGCGTCGAGTTCGCCCAACGCCTCTTCGGACGTCGCCGTTACCTCGACCTCGCCCGTGTCGAGCTGGCGGTTGGCCAGGATGAGCGCGTTGTCGCCGAAGACCGCACGTGCGAGGGCGAGCGCCTCGCGCGCGGTGGAGGCCTGGAAGCGTTGGATGTTCATGCGGCTGTGCCCTGGAGGATGGGCCCGATGCGGATGGTGTGGGTCTCGGGAATCTCGCTGTGCGCCAGCACCTGCAGCCGGGGTGCGGCGCGACGGACCAGGCGGGAGATCGCGGTTCGGATGGCGTCGGGCACGAGCAGGCAGGCCGGCACGCCGTGTTCCTCCTGCCGCGTGGCCACGTCGGCGGCACTGCGCGTGAACAGCTCGGCGACGGCCGGGTCCAGTGCAGGCGCATTGGCGTTGGCCAGGGCCTGCATCAGCAGGCGCTCGAAGGCGGGCTCGATGGCGATGACGTCCAGCTCCCGTGCCGGGCCATAGATCTGCTGCACGATCGCGGGCGCCAGCGCCACGCGCACGCGGCGCGCCAGTTCGGCGGGATCGGCGGTCACGCCGGCATGCTCGGCCAGCGTCTCGACGATGGTCCGGATGTCTCGGATGTGCACGGATTCCTCGAGCAGCAGCTGCAGCACCTTCTGGAAGGCGGCGATCGAGACGACCTTGGGCACGACCTCCTCGATCAGCTTGGGCGCGAGCTTGTTCACATGTTCCACCAGTTGTTGCGTTTCGGTGCGGCTGAGCAGGCGGGCGGCCTGCGTGTGCATCAAATGTGACAGATGGGTCGCCATCACGGTTTCCGAATCAACGACGGTAAATCCGGCCAATTGCGCGTTTTCGCGTTGACGCTCCTCGATCCAGTGCGCCGGCAGGCCGAAGGCCGGATCCGTCGTCGCGGTACCGATCAGCGGCGTGGAGATGCCGCCCGGGTTGATGGCCAGGTACATGCCCGGAAAGGCTTCACCTTCGGCCACCACCACGCCGCGCAGCGTCACACGGTAGGCGCTGGGCTTGAGTTCCAGGTTGTCGCGTACGTGCACCGCCGGTGGCAGGAAGCCGACCTCCTGCGCGAACTTGCGACGCACGCCCTTGATGCGCCCGAGCAGGTCGCCCTGGCGGGTCTTGTCGACCAGCGCGATCAGGCGGTAGCCCAGTTCCAGTCCGAGCGGTGCCACGGGCTGCAGGTCGTCCCAGGTGGCGTCGGCATCGGCCGCGTTGGCCGGCGGCGCTGTCTCTTCGGTCACCGGCTTGCGCCGCGACAGAGCCCACGCGCCGTAGCCCAGCACGGCCGCCATGACGAGAAAGACCACGTGCGGCATGCCGGGCACGATGCCGAGCAGGCCCAGGATGGCTGCGGTCAATCCCAGGACGCGCGGCGACGTCAGCAACTGCTGCACGATCTGGCGACCGACATCGTCCTCCTTGCCCACGCGCGAGACGACCATCGCAGCCGCCACCGAGATCAACAGCCCGGGAATCTGTGCCACCAGCGCATCGCCGACGGCCAGCAACACATAGGTGTCGGCGGCCTTGCCGGCCGCCATCCCGTGCTGGAGCACCCCGATGGTGAAGCCGCCGACGATGCTGATGACCAGGATCAGGATGCCGGCGATGGCGTCGCCCCGCACGAACTTCGACGCGCCATCCATCGAGCCGAAGAAGTTCGCCTCCTCGGCCACCTCGGCGCGGCGGCGCTTGGCTTCCTTCTCGTCGATCACGCCGGCGTTCAGGTCGGCGTCCACCGCCATCTGCTTGCCGGGCATGGCGTCGAGCGTGAACCGTGCCGAAACTTCGGCGATGCGCTCGGACCCCTTGGTCACCACCACGAAGTTGATGACCACCAGGATGGCGAAGACGATCAGGCCGACCGCGAAGTTGCCGCCGATGAGGAAGTGCCCAAAGGCCTCGATCACCGCACCGGCGGCACCGGGCCCGGTGTGGCCTTCGAGCAGGACGACGCGTGTCGAGGCCACGTTGAGCGACAGGCGCATCAGGGTGGTAAGCAGCAGCACGCTCGGGAAGGCGGCAAAGTCCAGCGGGCGCACCATGTACGCAGCCACCATCATCACCATCAGCGCCACCGCGATGTTGAGCGTGAAGAAGCCGTCGAGCAGCCAGGCCGGGATCGGCAGCACCATCAGTGCCAGGATGGCGACGACGAGCAGCGGCGCGGCAGCCCGATGGAAGACGGCGCCCTGGGTGCCCAGCCAGGCGCGCAGGTTGGAGGCGTTCATGCGGTGCTCCCGGGCTCAGGCGTGGCGGGCTGGTGATGCGGGTCGAGTTCGGGCGGCACCAGCGGCTCGGGCTGCTCGGTCGGCGCGGGCCCTTCGCCGCGCAGCGAGGCCTTGAGCCGGTAGACGTAGGCCAGGATCTGGGCGACCGCGGCGTAGAGCGCGGCGGGGATCGGCCGGTCCAGATCGGCGTGCGCGTAGAGGGCCCGCGCGAGCACTGGCGACTGGACGACCGGGATGCGGTGTTCCGTCGCCACTTCGCGGATCTTCATCGCCAGCAGGTCGGCACCCTTGGAGATCACGTGCGGTGCGTTCATGGACGCTTCGTCGTAGCGCAGCGCCACGGCGTAGTGGGTCGGGTTCATCAGGATGAAGTCGGCGCGGGGCACCGCGGTGATGCTGGAGCGCTGCGCGATCTCGCGCGCCGCCGAACGCATGCGGCCCTTCAGGTGCGGGTCACCGTCCGACTCCTTGTGTTCCTGCTTGACCTCCTGGTGCGACATGCGCAGCCTGGAGCGGTGGAAATACGCCTGCAGCGGCACGTCCACGACCGCAGCCGCGACCAGGACGAGCATCACCAGGGCCATGCCCGCCACCATCCAGTCGGCGACCATCGCCAGCGCCGCGGGCGAGGGCTGAAGCACCAGGCGCACCACCGCGTCGATGTTGCTGCGCACGAAGAGCCAGCCCAGCGTGGCGAGCACGATCGACAGCACCACCAGTTTGGCCACGTTGGCGAACTGCTGCTTGCTCAGCAGGTTGCGCAGCCCGGACAGCGGGTTCAGCTTCGAGAAGTCGGGCGTGATGGGTTTGGCCGTCGCGATCCATCCCCCCGCGGCCACGGTGCTCGCGATGGCCGCCGCGACCACGATGGCGGCGAACACCACGCAGGCCACCAGGCCCAGGCCCGCGAGCTGCGACAGACGCTCCAGCATCTGCGCGGGCGCGGCCAGGTCGTGTGCATCGAAACGCAGGGCGCCTGCGAGCGCTTCGCGCATGTGGCGAAAGCCGGTGGGCGCCAGCAGCAGCAAGGCCACCGCGCCGGTGCCGACGACTGCGAGGTGGGACAGGTCGCGCGAACGAGCGGCCTGGCCGTCCTTGCGTGCCTGCTTCAGCTTTCGCTGTGTGGCGGGGAGCGTTTTGTCCTGGCTGGATGACATGCTGGGCTTCGGGTGCGGCGTTCATTGTCCGAAGCCGGAGCCAAGACTAAAGCCCGATAAGCGGGCTGCAAGGACGCCAATTCATGTGCCGGACTCTCGCGTGCGCGCAGACGCGCGCTGGCGCTGCCGAGCCGCCGTCAGCGCGTGGCCTGGGCTTGCGGGGGATCCTGCGGCGCCTGCGGGCTGGCGATCGCCTGCAGCGACTCCTTGGGGGAGGCGGCGGCAGATCCATTCGCTTCGCGCCCGATCTGGTCGGTGATGGCCTTCACCGCATCCGGGGCGTCCAGGCGCCGATTGCCGAACATGCGAGCCTCCGCGTCGCGCGTGAGCACCGTCACGCTGATGCGGCGGTTGAGCGGGGCCATGGGATTGGACTTGTCCAGCAGGTCGCTGGCCGCCAGGCCGATCACGCGCACGAGCTTGTCGTCCGCCATGCCCGAGCTGACGAGTTCGCGCCGCGAGGCGTTGGCCCGGTCGGCCGACAGCTCCCAGTTGCCGTAGCCGCGGTCGCCGTTGCCGTAGGGCGCCGCATCGGTGTGGCCGGCCAGGCTCACCCGGTTGTCGATGCCGTTGAGCGCGCTGCCGATCTCGCGCAGGATCTCGCGCATGTAGGGCTTCACCAGCGCGCTGCCGGTGTCGAACATGGGCCGGTTCTGCGCGTCCTGGATCTGGATCTCCAGGCCCTCGGGCGTGACGTCGAGCTTGATCTGCGAGCGGAAGTCCTTGAGCTTGGGGTTGTTCTCGATCAGGCTCTCGATCTTGCTGCGCAGGGCGGCCAGCTTGCGGATGTCCTGCTGCCGTGCGCTTTCGCGCGCGATCTCGCGATCGCCCTCGCGCCGGCCGTCCTGGCCGATCTTGCTGGGGTCGTTGCTGCGGCCGTCCGACTTGCGCACCTCGCCGAAGGAGCGCGTGAGGTCCTTGCCGCCGCCGGGCACCACGCTGCTGGTGCTGCCGGCACCGGGGCCGCCGCTCATCTCGACCTTCAGCGGCGAGTTGAAGTAGGCGGCGATGCCCTGCAGCTCGCCCTTGGCCGTGGAGCCGAGCAGCCACATCAGCAGGAAGAAGGCCATCATGGCCGTCACGAAGTCGGCATACGCGATCTTCCAGGCACCGCCATGGTGGCCGTGCGCAGCCTTCTTCACGCGCTTGATGATGATGGGTTGAAGCTTCTTGGCGCCCGGTGCTGCGGCCATGGGGAGGTCCTGGTGGGGGTGGAGCGGCGTCGACGCGCGCGGGGCGCTGTGCCTACTTCTTCTTCACGTGGCTCTCGAGCTCGTTGAAGGTCGGCCGCTCGGTGGAGAACAGCACCTTGCGACCGAACTCGATGGCGGTGGTCGGGTTGTAGCCCTGCATGCTGGCCAGCAGCGTGGTCTTGATGCACTGCAGTTCCTTGGTGCCGTCCTCGGATTTCTGCTCGAGCAGGCCGCCCAGCGGCTCGACGATGCCGTAGGCCAGCAGGATGCCCAGGAAGGTCCCCACCAGCGCCGAGCCGATCATGGCGCCCAGGACGGCGGGCGGTTGCCCGACAGAACCCATGGTGTTGACCACGCCCAGCACCGCCGCCACGATGCCGAAGGCCGGCAGGCCGCCCGCCAGGCGCGCGATCGCCGACACCGGCGCGTGCGATTCCTGGTGGTGGGTTTCGATCTCGCTGTCCATGAGGGCCTCGATCTCGTGCGAGTTGAGGTTGCCCGACACCATCATGCGCAGGTAGTCGGTCGTGAACTCGACCACGTGGTGGTCCTTGCCCACCGTCGGGTAGGCCTGGAAGATGGGGGATTCGGCCGGCGCCTCCACGTCCTTCTCGATCGACATCAGGCCGTCCTTGCGCGCCTTCTGCAGGATGTCGTAGAGCATCGCCATCAGCTCCATGTAGCGTGCCTTGGTGTACTTGGAACCCTGGAAGGCCTTGGGCAGCATCTTGACGGTGGCCTTGAGCACCTTGGGCTGGTTGTTCACGATGAAGGCGCCGATCGCCCCGCCGCCGATCACCATCAGTTCGATGGGCAGGGCGTGCAGCACCACGGCGATGTTCCCGCCGTGGATGATGTAGCCGCCGAAGATGCAGCCCAGCGCGACCAGATAACCGATGATGACGAACATGGCGTGTGAGGAGGAACGGGGAAGGCGCTTCAGGCCCGGGGGCGCTGTGGCGGTTGACGCTATTGGGCCTGCATCGGCCGGTGGGCAGTCCATGAAAAAGGGGCCCTCGGAGGCCCCTGTTCGCGCTTTCCGCTCGGCGAGCGCCTCACGGAATCACTGCAGAAGGATGCCGCCCGCTCCGGCGCCCTTGCCGGCCCGCGCCGGCGGTGCGCACAGGCCGCAGACGAAGTGGCGTGCGTTCTCGTAGGGCTCGGTGATGAAGTGGCCGCCGCAGCAGCTGCAGGTCGTCATGTGCAGCATGTCGTTGTCGACGAAGCGGGTGAGGCGCCAGGCGCGGGTGATCGACAGCAGGGGCTCCAGCGCGCACGCGCCGACCTGCTCGGTGTAGAGCTGGTAGGCCTTGATCAGCAGGTCGATGCTTTCGAGCGAACTGGTCTTGGACAGGTAGGTGTGGATGTTCTGGAACAGCGAGGCGTGGATGTTGGGCTGCCACGTGAGGAACCAATCCGTCGAGAACGGGAGCTGTCCCTTGGAGGGCGAACGCCCGGCCACTTCCTTGTACAGGCGCAGCAACCGCTCGTAGGAAAGCTCCGTCTCGCTCTCCAGCACCTGCAGGCGTGCGCCCATTTCGATCAGGCTGATGGCCCGGTCGATCTGGCGCGATTCGTTCAGGACGCTCTTGTTCGTGGCCACGATCGTTCTTCCTCGGTCCGGACTCAGGACGCAGCGTCGGCGAAGCGCCCCGACATGACGATGTTGGCATGCAGCCGGGTGGTCGCGTCATTGGCGGCACGCCCTTGCACGTTGTGGTTGGTCAGCAGGCTCCAGACCATGTTGTCGTCCGCTCTGAAGCGGCACAGCAGCATGTTGCCCGAGGCGAGCTTCATCACCTGGGCAGGCGACAACGTTTCGAGAAGGTCTGCCGACTCCTCGGAAATGCCCAGGCGAAACAGGGCCTGAGGCTTGTCCTGCCGGATGAGGCTTTGCGCCAGCATGAGGTAGGTGAGATTGGCCTCTTTGATTTCGGCAAGGATCTGTTCGCTGGTCATTTCTGTTACATCCGTGGGGCGCCATGGCCCGGTGCGATAAGCAAATTGTGTATTTCGTAACAAAAACTTTAATAGGCAATTCGCTGTACTCGCTGTCTCCCTGTCCGACGCGACGACGGGCAATTAGCCTACAACGAAGGTTTACAAACGAGAGGAATAGAGCACTAAATCGCTCATTTTCTCGCCTGGTTTATCCGATCGACGAATGCTAAAGGATTAGCAAAAAGCGAGTGTGTGCTTGCATGGATGACGAGAGAGTCGGTCCACCCCGCTTACGAAAGTGTGGCGAAAACGAACCGGATGTAACCGCATGTTTCGCGTCGGCAGCCGGGCAGCGGGCCGTCGTTACAACCCGGGCGTCCGCCGCAACGGCGCAATCTTTAGGGTCCGACTCGAAAAATAAAGCCCTCAAGACAAAGGACGCAGCGCCCGAAAACCACTCAGCGGCCCCGACCGGGTCCGTCTGGCAAGCCAGTGGCCCACTGGCGACATTGGCAGCGATGCCGGATCAAACCGTTTAGGAGTTAATCACCATGGCCTCGACCATCAACACCAACATCAGCTCGCTCACCGCCCAGCGCAACCTCGGCGCGAGCCAGTCTTCCCTGTCCACCTCCATCCAGCGCCTGTCCTCGGGCCTGCGCATCAACAGCGCCAAGGACGACGCTGCCGGCCTCGCCATCTCCGAGCGCATGACCTCGCAAGTGCGTGGCCTGAACCAGGCGGTGCGCAACGCCAACGACGGCATTTCGCTGGCACAGACGGCCGAAGGCGCCCTCGGCCAGGTCGGCAACAACCTGCAGCGCATGCGTGAACTGGCGGTGCAGGCGTCCAACGGCACGAACTCGCAAGTCGACCGCGACGCCCTGCAGGCCGAGTTCTCGCAGCTGTCCTCGGAAATCAACCGCGTCTCGGCGCAGACCTCCTTCAACGGCCGCAACCTGCTCGACGGCTCGTTCAACGGCGTCGCATTCCAGGTCGGCGCCAACGCCGGCCAGACCATCTCGATCACCAGCATCGCCAACGTCGGCACCGCAGCCCTCGGCGGCACGACGACCCGCGTCGAAGGCTCGGTCGCGGCCAGCGGCATGACCGGCTTCGCCACCGCCATCGCTGCGGGTGGCCTGACCATCAACAACGTGTCCGTCGGCGCCATCGCCTCGGCCGGCAGCGCCCAGGAGCGTGCGGCCCAGCTCGCCACGGCCATCAACGGCGTGTCCTCGCAAACGGGCGTCGGCGCTTCGTACGACTCGGTCTCCGGCCAGCTGACGCTGACCTCGGCCTCGGCCATCACCGTCGGCGGCGCCGGCGCCAACGCCACGGACAGCATCGCCACCGGCGCCTTCGGTGCCTCGACCAGCACGACCGGCATCGCTTCGCTCACGGTTTCGTCGTTCACCGGCGCCCAGGCCGCGATCACGCAGCTCGACAGCGCCCTGGCCTCGGTCAACAGCTCCCGCGCCACGCTGGGTGCGATCCAGAACCGCTTCGAATCCGTCGTGACCAACCTGCAGACGACGGCCGAGAACACCTCTGCCGCCCGCAGCCGGATCCAGGACGCGGATTTCGCCTCCGAAACGGCCAACCTGTCGCGCGCGCAGATCCTGCAGCAGGCCGGCACCGCCATGGTGGCCCAGGCCAACCAGATCCCGCAGACGGTGCTGTCGCTGCTGAAGTAAATCGTCGGCAAACGCAGGAGCAGGGGCCGGATCAGGGGCTTCCTGCACGCTTAACAAGAAGGCGGCCCACGGAGAATTCCGTCGGCCGCCCTTTTGCCCTCTGCAATTGCCGGGCGGCGGTGGACGCAATCAAGGAGAACTTCGAATGGCAGCATCCGTCTCATCCGCCGGCATCGGCAGCGGCCTGGACGTGGAGTCGATCATCACCAAGCTGATGAACGTCGAGAAGGTTCCGCTCACCAAGCTGCAGACCACCGCGAGCGCCATCGACAGCAAGATTTCGGCCTACGGCACCCTGCAGTCGCAGTTCGCGTCGCTGCAGGACATCGCCAACAAGCTCGCGACCGCCAGCGCCTGGAACAGCAAGACGGCCACGTCGTCCGACGCCACCGTGGTCAAGGCCGCCATCACCGACGGCGCGCGTGCGTCCGCCACCAGTTTCAGCGTGCAGGTGTCGCAGCTGGCCAAGGCACAGTCGGCCGCCTCGGCCGCGGTGGCTGCGGGCTCCGCGACCGGCACCGGCACCCTGAAGCTGCAACTGGGGAACTGGAGTTCGGGCAGCTTCGTCGCCAAGGACGGCAGCAGCGAGCTCAGCATCGACATCACGGCCGCCGACGCCACCGTTTCCGGCGTGGCCGCCAGGATCAACGCTGCGAATGCCGGCGTCACGGCCACCGTCGTCACCGATTCCACGGGCGAGCGGCTGCTGCTGCGCTCCAGCACCACGGGCGAATCCTCGGGCTTTCGCCTGCAGGTCGTCGACGGTGACGGCAACGACGCCGACGACGCCGGCCTCTCGCGCTTCGCCTTCGACCCGGCCGCGGGCGCCTTCGGCATGGCCGGCGCGGCCCAGGCCAGCGCCCTGCAGATGGGCCAGAACGCCCACGCCACGCTCAACGGCATCGCCATCGATTCCGAAACCAACACGCTGTCGGACACCGTGCCCGGCCTGAGCATGACGCTCACCAAGGAGACCACCTCGGCGGTGGAGGTGAGCGTGGCAGTCGACAACACCGCCATCACCAAGCTCGCGAACGATTTCGTGACGGCCTACAACGCCACCAACAGCATGCTCAACCAGGCGACGAAATACGACGCGTCGACCAAGACCGCGGCGCTGCTGCAGGGCGACTCGACGACGGTGTCGATGCAGAACGCGCTGCGGCGGCTGCTGAGCACCACGACGGCCGGCAACATCCCGATGCTCTCGAACCTGGGCATCGGCGTCTCGAAGGCGGGCGACGGCAGCATCGCGCTCGACAGCACGAAGTTCAGCGCGGCGCTGGCCAAGTCGCCGGCCGACGTGCAGACCTTCTTCACCAACGCGACGGGCAACGACGCGACCCAGGGCTTCGGCCTGAAGCTCAAGGGGCTGATGGACACCCTTCTAGGCACCGGCGGCGCGATCGCGAGCAAGACCGCCTCGCTCGACAAGCAGAAGAAGGCCAACAGCAGCGACCAGGACGCGATGAACAGCCGCCTCGCCGCCACCGAGGCGCGCATCCGCGCGCAGTACACCGCGCTGGACACGAAGGTCGCGTCCCTCAACGTGCTGAGCACCTACATCACCAACCAGATCGCCCAGTGGAACAAGTCCACCAGCTGATGCCTCGTGTTGCGCCCTCTTGTCGGGAAAAGCGCGCCCAGGCCTTGAGTCCGCGCGCAGGATGCCGATAAAGAGTGCATACAGCATCAGGATGAAGACCATGTACATCGCCCCGTACGCCCGAGCCGCCAACGCCTACCGCAAGGTCAGTGTCGAGACCAATGTCGACGGCGCGAGCCCGCACCAGCTCATCAGCCTGATCTTCAATGGCCTGCGTCATTCGCTCGCCCAGGCCGAGGCGGCCGTGCGCAGTGGCGACATCGCGGCCAAGGGCACCCAGATCGGCCGTGCGGTCCGTTTCATCGAGGAAGGCCTCAAGGGGGGTCTGGACGCTGCCCAGGGCGGCGAGCTCGCCGACAGGCTCGGCGCGCTGTACGACTACTGCGTGTCGCGCCTCACGATCGCCAATCTTCGCAACGACGCGACGGCCGTGGCCGAAGTGGCCGCGCTGATCGCCCCCGTGGCGCAGGCTTGGCAGGACATCGGGCAGACGGCAGCGGCCAAGGCGCCGGCCACGCCGGCGGCCCTGCTGGCGGCCTGAGCTGCAGGCGCACGGAAAAGAAAGCCCCCGATGGAGCTTCCCATGCACGACAGACTGCTCGACTACTACAAGGCCATCGAGGCGGCCAGTCTTCAGATGCTCGAGGCCGCACGGCGCGAGGACTGGGACGGCGTGGTGCGCTGTGAAGGCACCTGCGCGGTGCTGATCGAGCAGCTGCGCTTTCGTGGCAAGACCGAGGAACTGCCCCGCGAGGACCGGCTGGAAAAGACCCGGATCATGCAGCGCATCCTGCGCAACGACGCCGAGATCCGGGTGCTGGCCGAGCCTTGGCTCAACGACGTGGCGAACCTGTTCGAGGGCAGCCTGCAGATGATCCACTGAGGCGCCGGCCCTTGCGCGGTCCGGTGCCGCGCAGCACGCGGCGAGCGCCGCGCCGCGGGTTTCGTCAGACCTGCATGTTCATGATGTCGGTGTAGGCCTGCACCATGCGGTTGCGCACGTGCAGCGCGGCCTGGAAGCCGATCTGCGCCTTCTGCATCGACACCATCGTCTGCTCCAGGCTCACCTGGGGGTTCTCCATCTGCACCTCGCGCTGCATCTGTGTCGCCTCGGCCTGCGACGCACTGAGCGACTGGAGCGCCCCGGACAGCGCGGTGGAGAAGCCGCCTTCCGTGCCCGCCGACACCGTGCGGGGCGCCGCAGTGGGCCGCGCGAGGGCGGAGGGGGCAACGGGAGAGAGCTTGAGGTCCATGGCCTGGATGCTAGGGCCGGCGCTGCCCGGTCGATCCCCGAGAAATAGGGCAAAAACGGCTGCTTTATCGGCCTTATGCGCAAGGGGCGTCCCCGAATAATCCGACGCAGCGGGGTGGCACGGATGCCGCCTCTCAACGCCACCTGCCGCCCATGTCCGCCGTCGCTCTCACTGCCAACGCTTCCGCCGAGCCCGGCGCGCCCGCCTGGTCCTCCAGGTTTTCTGCGCTCTCGCCGGCCCAGCGCATGCGACTGGGCGTCGGGCTCGCGCTGATGGTCGCTCTTCTGGCCGGCGCCCTGGTCCTGGCCCGCACGCCGGACTGGCGCGTGCTCTACACCAACCTCGCCGACAAGGACGGTGGCGCCATCGTCGCCCAGCTGGCGCAGATGAACATCCCCTACAAGTACTCGGAAGGCGGCGGCGCGGTGCTGGTGCCCGCCGACAAG
This sequence comes from Xenophilus aerolatus, assembly GCA_030418545.1. Lineage (GTDB taxonomy): Bacteria > Pseudomonadota > Gammaproteobacteria > Burkholderiales > Burkholderiaceae_C > Xenophilus. The sequence goes on from QAIB01000001.1 coordinate 458,113, forward strand.
GTGCACGACGTGCGCCTGCGCCTGGCCTCGCAGGGCCTGCCCAAGGGGTCGGTGGCCGGCTACGAGCTGACGGACAACGCCCGCTTCGGCATGACGCAGTTCCAGGAAAAGCTCAGCTTCCAGCGTGCGCTGGAGGGCGAGCTCACGCGCTCGATCCAGGCGCTGGGCTCGGTCCAGAGCGCCCGCGTGCACCTGGCGCTGCCGCAGCAGAACGGCTTCTTCCGCGAACAGCTCAAGCCGTCCGCTTCGGTGCTGCTGTCGCTCTACCCCGGCCGCACGCTCGAGCGCAACCAGGTGGCCGGCATCGTCCACCTGGTGGCGTCCAGCGTGCCCGAACTCACGCCCGCCGCGGTAAGCGTCGTCGACGACACCGGCAAGCTGCTGTCGACGGTCGGCGAAGCCGGTGCAGGCGGCGCGGCCGATGCACAGCAGCTGGCCTACACCCAGCAGATCGAGCAGCAGCTCACGCGCCGCATCCTGGACATCCTGGAGCCGGTGGTCGGACGCCAGAACGTCAAGGCGCAGGTCACGGCCGACGTCGACTTCTCGCAGACCGAAGCGACCTCCGAGGAGCACAAGCCCAACCTGGCCGCCGAGGTGAGCGCGGTGCGCAGCCAGCAGACCGTCGAGACCACCGGTGCCGCTGCTGCCGCGGCCGCGCCGGGCGGCGTGCCGGGCGCGACCTCCAACCAGCCGCCCGGCCCCGCGTCCGCCCCCATCAACGGCGCGGCGGCGCCGCTGACGGCCGGTGCCGGCGCCACCGCCGGCGCGGCAGCGCGTCCGCCGGGCCGGCGCGAGTCGGTGACCAACTACGAGGTCGACAAGACCGTCAAGACCGTGCGCGGCGCGACCGGGCAGGTGCGCCGGCTGAGCGCGGCCGTGGTGGTGAACTACGCCAGCGTGGGCGATGCCCAGGGCAAGGCCACGCCCACCGCGCTGTCGGCGCAGCAGATCGAGCAGATGACCGCGCTGGTGCGCGAGAGCATCGGCTACAGCAAGGAGCGCGGCGATTCGGTCAACCTGATGAACGCACCCTTCCTGGTCGACGTCGGCACCCCGGCCGAGCTGCCCCTGTGGAAGCGGCCGGAGCTGCTGGACATGGTGCGCGGCCTGGCCTGGCCCGTCGCCCTCGCACTGCTGGGTGTGGTGGTGCTCTTCGGTTTCGTGCGGCCCGGCATGAAGGCGCTGGCCAGCCAGCGGCCCGCGCCGGTGGCGCCGGCGCAAGGCGCGCAGCTGAGCGCCCTGATCGCCGACGAACCGCAGCGCCCGGCCCTGGCAGGTCCCCAAGTCGAGCGCCTTCCCGGCACGGCGAGCAGCGAGGTGCCCGAGCAGGCACGGCTCGAAGGAGCGCGCCAGATGGCGCGCCAGAACCCGGTGGCCGTGGCCAACATCGTGAAGACCTGGGTCAACGGCGACGCCGCGGCCACCCCCTGATCGCGAGGACCCGGGCACACCATGGACGAACAGGGCCTCAACGACGCCGCCATTCTGCTGATGTCGCTGGGCGAACAGGAAGCCGGCGAGGTGCTGCGGCACCTGTCTCCGCGCGAGGTGCAGAAGATCGGTGAAACCATCGCCAAAACCCGTGTCGTCTCGCGCGACCGCCTGGGCGAGGTGGCGGATCGCTTCGTGACCGCCACGGCCGGGCAGGGCCTGTTCGCCGCCGACACCGGCGACTACGTGCGGGCCGTGCTGCAGCGTGCGCTCGGCGAGGAGAAGGCGACGATCCTGGTCGACCGCATCCTGCAGCCGGTGCAACTCACTGGCATCGAAAACCTGCGCTGGATGGACGCGCCGTCGGTGGCCGAGGTGCTCAAGGTTGAACACCCGCAGATCGTGGCCGCGATCCTGGTGCACCTGGAGCCCGACCACGCGGCGTCGATCCTCGTGCAACTGCCCGAGGAGCGCCGTGCCGAAGTGCTGCTGCGCGTGGCGACGCTCGAAGGCATGCACCCCGCCGCGCTGCAGGACCTCAACGAGGTCATGGGCCGGATGCTGGCCGGCGGCGCCAAGGTGCGCAAGCCGACGCTCGGCGGCGCCAAGGCCGCGGCGGGGATGATCAACATGCTCGGTGCCGGCGTCGACACGCAGGCAGTCGAGGCGATCCGCAGCCACGACCCCGACCTGGCGCAGGAGATCGCGGACCTGATGTTCGTGTTCGAGGACACGCTCAAGCTCGACGACAAGTCGATCCAGCTGGTGCTCAAGGAGATCGCCTCCGAGACGCTGGTGGTGGCGCTCAAGGGCGCGCCGCCGGCGCTGCGCGACAAGTTCCTGTCCAACATGTCCTCGCGCGCCGCCGAGTCGCTGCGCGAAGACCTGGAGTCGCGCGGTCCGTTGCGCCTGGCCGAGGTGGAAGCGCAGCAGAAGGAAATCCTGAAGGCCGTTCGCCAGCTCGCCGACGACGGGCAGATCGTGCTGGGCGGCGGCTCGGGCATGGTGTGAAGCGATGACCCGCACCTCCCGTTTCATTGCCGCCGAAGACCTGGGCGTCGCATCGCCCTGGACCTTTGCCCGCATGGGCAGCGCCAAGGAACCGGCGCCGGTGATCCGCCCCGAAGCCGTGCGCGACGCACGCTCCCACGGCTATGCGGAGGGCCATGCCGACGGCGTTGCCGAGGCGACCGCCCGCGTGCGTGCCGAGATGCAGGAGGCCTTCGACCGGGTGCTCGCGGAGCAGGCGCAGCGCTTCGCCGCACTGTTCGATGCCGCGCGCATCGGCCTTGCGCAGTCCCAGCAGGACATCGCGCGGGGCAGCCTGGAGATCGCCTGCGCCATTGCGCGCCAGGTGCTGCGCCGCGAGCTCGCCGCCGGCACGCAGGGCCTGGCCGAGGTGGCGCAGGAGGCGGTGCAGCTGCTGCTCGAGGATGGGCGGCCCGGCAGCCTGAGCCTGTCGCCCGCGGACCACGAGCGTTTCGGCGCAGCCCTGCAGGCGCAACTGGCGGAACAGTCGGTGAGCGTGCTGGTGGACGCCTCGCTTTCGGATGGCGACTGCCTGCTGTCGAGCGCAGCCAACCGTGTCGACGCGAGCGTGGCCGCTCGCTGGGAGCATGCCGTCGGCAGCCTAGGCCTGGACATTCCCTGGAATGAGGAGCCTTCGCATGCCGCCTGAGGCCGCCGTCTGGCAACGCTTCATGGATGACGCCCTCGCGCGCGTGCGGCGTTCGCCGCAGCTGGAGGTGCAGGGTTCGCTCACCCGCGTCGCCGGGTTGGTGCTCGAAGCCACGGGGCTGCGCACGCCCATCGGATCGCAGTGCCTCGTGCGCATGCCGGGCCAGAAGGATGTGCTGGCCGAGGTGGTCGGCTTCTCGGGTGATCGCGCCTTCCTGATGCCGGCGGGCGACGTGCACGGCCTGTCGAGCGGTGCCAGCGTTCGGCCGGCCAGCGCCTTCGTGCCCCTGCCGCGGCTGGGCGAGCCGGAAAGCCAGGTGATGGTGCGCAGCGGCGTGCTGCGGCTGCCCGTCGGCCCGGGCCTGCTCGGGCGGGTGGTGGACCCGCAGGGCGTGCCGCTGGACCACCAGGGCCCGCTCACGCAGGTCTCGGCCGAGCCGCTGGAGCGGGCGCCGATCAACGCCATGGAGCGCGACCCGGTGCGCGAGCCGCTGGACACCGGTGTGCGCGCGATCAACGCCCTGCTGACGGTCGGGCGTGGCCAGCGCATCGGCCTGTTCGCCGGCTCGGGCGTGGGCAAGAGCGTGCTGCTGGGCATGATGGCCCGCTACACGCGCGCCGATGTCATCGTCGTCGGCCTCATCGGGGAACGTGGCCGCGAGGTCAAGGAATTCATCGAGGACATCCTCGGGGCCGACGGCCGCGCGCGCTCCATCGTCGTGGCGGCGCCGGCCGACGCACCGCCGCTGCTGCGCATGCAGGGCGCGGCCTATGCCACCGGCATCGCGGAGCACTTTCGTGATCGCGGAGCGCACGTGCTGCTGCTCATGGACTCGCTGACCCGCTATGCGATGGCGCAGCGCGAGATCGCGCTGGCGATCGGCGAACCACCTGCCACCAAGGGCTACCCGCCGTCGTGCTTCGCCAAGCTGCCGCAGCTGGTGGAGCGCAGCGGCAACGGGCTCAACGGCGTGGGTTCGATCACCGCCTTCTACACCGTGCTGTCCGAAGGCGACGACCAGCAGGACCCGATCGCCGACGCCGCGCGCGCCATCCTGGACGGACACATCGTGCTGTCGCGTGCGCTGGCCGAAGAGGCGCATTTCCCGGCGATCGACATCGAACAGTCGGCTTCGCGCGTCATGCACAACGTGGTGGACGGCCCGCACCTGGAGGCCGCTCGGCGCTTCAGGGCGGTGTATTCGCGCTACCGCAAGAGCCGCGACCTGGTCCGGCTGGGCGCGTATGCGCCAGGCAGCGACCCCCAGCTCGACGAGGCGATCGCCCGCCAGCCGGGCATGGTGGGTTTTCTTCAGCAAGGCATGCACGAGGGCGCATCGCTGGCCGGCAGCATCCAGGGACTGCGGCACACGGTCGAGGACAAGGCCGCCTGAGGCGGCAGGATAAGAGGGCCATGACGAACAACGACGCAATGCAACTCGCCATCGAGCTGGCGACGCACAAGCGGGACACGCTGGCGCAGGCGCTGAGCCAGGCACGCCAGCAATGGGTGGGCGCGCAGCTGCAGCTCGACCAGCTCGAGGCGTACGCGCAGGAAACGACCTCGCGCTGGGGTGCGCAATCCGGCCGCTGCGCACCGGAGATCATGCGCCACCACTACCAGTTCATGGAGCGCCTCGTGCATGCGATGCGGCTGCAGACCTCGGTCGTTGCCGAGCAGGCGGCGCGGGTGGCGCAGGAGGCCGAGGTCGTCCGAGCGGCGGAGGCGCGCCTGGAGTCCTTGCGCCAGGTGCAGGCGCAGCGTGAGCGCGAGGACCAACTGCTGCGCCAGCGCCGCGAACAGAAGCAGTCCGACGAGCTGGCTGCCGCGCAGCACCGGCGGCTCTCGAACGGCGGCCTGGCCGGGTTCGCGGGATGAGCGCGCAGGCGCTCGGCAGCAGCGCACCGGTGGCGCCGCTCGCCGCGGCGATGCCGGCGGCGACGGCCGGTGCCGGCGAACCCGCCTCCGGCGCGGCCTTCGCCGATGCGCTCACCAGTGCACGCCAGATCGACACGCCGTCTCGCGACGGCGAGGCGGACGCCGATGCGGCCGGCATGCCGACGCCCCCCGGTGCCGCGTCCGATCGGCGCGCGCCGTCGCCGGACGAAACACAGCCGTCGAGCGCGGTGGCGGCGGTGCCCGACCCGGCCCTGGCCTTGCTGCTGACGCAGAGTGCGCTGTCGTCGGGCCGACCTCAGGACGTGGCACCGGAGAGCGGCACCGATGCTGCCGCCGCGGCGGGAGCCACCGGTGGGGCAGGGCGCGCGGCCCGGCTTCGCGCCGGGGCCGCAACAGCGGGCTCGGCGGGCCTGCCCGCCGCACCGGTGGCCGGCCCCGGTGCGGGCGCAGATGCGATGCCGCAGGGGCCGGCCCCCGCGGTGACGCCCGACCTGGCCGCCATGGCCGGTGACGCCGACGGCAGGCCGACTCCGCCGGCTCGCGCGGCAAAGCCCGTGGACGCCCTGTCTGCCGCGCAGACCGGCACGCCGGGGGCGGCCGCGGCAGCTGCGGCGGGTGGTTCGCGCTTCGGCACCGTGCTGCCGCCAGCGGTGACGGCGCGTGGCGCCACCGCGACCCAGGCCATCGACCGGCCGGGGCCGTACGGCGGCAGCATCACGGTCGCTGCCAACACCGCTGCCGACCTTTCGCGCCAGGCGGCCCATGAAGGCGTCGAGCGCGGCGACATGCTGGCCGCGCGGTTCGCGAACGCGGTGCACGCCGAGTCGCTCTTCGCGGCGGGGCTGGCGCCGATGGCTGCGGCGACGGGCACCCTGGGCGGTCCTCGCGAGCGCGACGCAGGCCAACCGGCCTCGTCCGACGCGCTGTTGGCGCCGAGCATGGCGGCGCCTGCGGGCTCGGGCGTGTCGACGGCGCAGCCGGTGCCGGCGGCGACTCCCGCGGGGGCGGCAGAGTTCGCCGGCGCGCTGGCCGATCAGATCAGCTGGTGGCTCGGCCAGAAGACACAGGGCGCGGAACTCACCGTGCAGGGGCCGGCTGGCGCCGCGGTGTCCGTCAGCGTCCAGGTGCAGGGCAACGAAGCCCATGTGGCGTTCCGCAGCGAGCAGGCGCAGGCGCGCCAGCTCATCGGCGATTCGCTGGCGCAGCTCGAGCAACTGTTGGGCGGCAGCGGGCTGGTGCTCGGCCAGGTGAGCGTCGGCGCGGGTTCGGCCGGGCGCGAGGGCGGGGCGGCGCGCGAGGCCGACGGGCCCGTGCGCGCCGCCGGCGCGGCAGCCACGCCCGTCCCGGAGGCGGCCGCACCCGCCACGCCGCGGGCACTGCGGCGTGGCGGCGTCGACGTCTACGCCTGAAGCGGCGCCTGCGGCAGACGGCCGCAAGCGTGGTGAAGCGGGGTTTTTCTGGCGCTTTTCCGCGTCTCCGGCGAGGCGTGGAAACGAATAATTCCTTCCATTCGGGCGCCATGCCGTGCGGGCGGGGCCCGCCTCGTTGAAGGAAACACCGTGTCAGCCACCACCGCGGATCCCACCGCCGCCGCGCCCGGCAAGAGCAAGGGCAAGAGCAAGCTCCTCCTCGTCGTGCTGGCGCTCGTCGTCCTGCTGGGCGGCGCAGGCGGCGGGGGCTGGTTCTACCTGCAGTCCAGGAAGGCGCATGTCGAGGACGACGAAGAGGACGCCCATGCCTCGGCGAAGAAGCCGGCGTCGCCCAACTACCTCGCGCTGGAGAACATGGTCGTCAACCTGGCCGATCCGGGCGGCGAGCGCGTGGCACAGGTGGGCATCACGCTCGACCTGGTCGACGCGAAGGCGGCGGACCAGTTGAAGGCGATGATGCCGGCCGTGCGCAGCAGCGTGCTGCTGCTCCTCACGCAGCGCACCTCCGAAGAACTGCTCAAGCGCGACGGCAAGGAAAAGCTGGCGCAGGATGTGCAGGTCGAAGTCGCCAAGGCGCTCGGCTACGAGGTGCCCAAGGCATCGCGCAAGGCGAAGGACGCCGACGACGAGGACGAGCCACCGCGCCGCAAGGCCCGCAAGGCGCCGGCCTCGCCGGTCAACGCCGTGCTGTTCTCGTCCTTCATCGTCCAGTGAGCGAGGCGGCCGCAGCGATGAGCGAGCTTCACGAGACCGGCATGGCGGCCGATGCCCCGGCCGGCGCCGACGCGGTCGAGCGCATGGCCGAAGCCGCGGTGCGCGACTTCAACCTGTCCACCGAGCAGCGCTGGGTGCGCCGGCCGATGCCGACGCTGGACATCGTGAACGAGCGCTTCCAGCGTCACCTGCGGCAGGGCCTGTTCCAGCTGCTGCGCCGCAGTGCGGACGTGAGCGTCCTGCCGCTGGCGGTGATGCGCTTCGGCGAATTCCTGCAGAAGCTCGACGGCCCGTCGAGCCTCAACGTCGCGGCCTTGCAGCCGCTGCGCGGCAGCGTGCTGGTGGCCTTCGAGGCGCCGGTGGTTGGCGCGACCGTGGACCTCATGTACGGCGGCAACGGCAACCTGCAGGCCTCGATGGAGGGACGCGATTTCTCCCCGGCCGAGCAGCGCGTGATCCAGCGCCTGGTGCAGGTGGTGTGCGCGGCCTACGACGAGGCCTGGCGCGAGATCTATCCGCTCAGCCTGGTGCACCAGCGTTCGGAGACGCATCCGCAGTTCGCGTCGATCGCCGCACCTGCCGAGATGACGGTGGTGACCAGCGTGGACATCGTGATGGGCGGCTTCGCCGGCGCGATCCACATCTGCAAGCCCTATGGCGTGCTCGAACCGCTGCGCGACCTCCTGTATGGCCCGCAGCAGGCCAGTGCGCTGGCCGAAGACCGCCGCTGGGTCTCGCTGCTGTCGCGCGAATTGCAGCAGGTGGAGGTGGCGCTCGTCGCCGAACTGGCCCGCCCGGAACTCACCGTGGCCCAGGTGCTGGGCATGAAGCCCGGCGACTTCATTCAGCTCGACAGGTTGCCGCTGATCGCGGCGACCGTGGAGGGCACCCCCGTCTTCGCCTGCAGCTACGGCACCCACGAGGGCCGCTATGCCCTGCGTGTGGAGCATCCGCTGCACAGCGATCAGCCCCATTGGCTTGGAGAAAAGCATGTCCATTGACCCGTCCGCACTGCAGCCAGAGCAGGCCGCCTGGGCGCAACCCCTGGAAGACGTCGCCGCCGCCGACGCCGGTGCCGCCGCGGCGGTGCAGGACATCGGCCGGGTGCTCGACATCCCGGTGCAACTGTCGGTGGAACTGGGCCGCAAGAAGGTGCCGATCAAGCACGTGCTGCAGCTCGCGCAGGGCTCGGTGATCGAACTGGACGCGCTCGCGGGCGAGCCGATGGACGTGCTGGTCAACGGCTACCTGGTCGCGCGCGGCGAGGTGGTCATGGTCAACAACCGCTTCGGCATCCGGCTGACCGACGTGGTCACGCCGTCGGAGCGCCTGCGCCGCATGAACGGCGCGGGTTGAGGCACCGTCGACAGCCTGCCATGACCCAGAGTCTCCTGACCATCGTTCTCTTCATCTGCCTGGTCGCGGCGGCGCCGCTGGTCATCCGGCGCCTGCAGCAGAAGCGGGCGCTGCCCATGGGCGCCACCGGCCCGGCGTGCCGGCTGGTGTCCGCACTGGCGGTGGGTCCGCAGCAGCGCATCATGACGGTGGAGGTCGGCCCCGAAGGCGCGCGCTGCTGGCTGGTCGTGGGCGTGACCGCGCAGTCCATCAGCATGCTGCACAGCGTGGCGGCACCATCGGGCGAGCATGTTCAAGGTTGACCGTCGACTCCTCGCCCTGGCGGCCGCGGGTGCAGCCCTGGCGGCCGGCGCGCCGGCCTGGGCCCAGTCGGCGCCCGGGCAGCTGCCGCTGGTGATCGGCTCCACGCCCGGCGGCACGAGCTACTCGGTGCCGGTGCAGACCTTGCTGTTCTTCACCGCGCTGTCGTTCCTGCCGGCCATCCTGCTGATGATGACGGGCTTCACGCGCATCGTGATCGTGCTGTCGCTGCTGCGGCAGGCCATGGGCACGCAGTCGGCGCCGCCCAACCAGGTGATCGTGGGGCTCTCGCTCTTTCTCACGCTGTTCGTCATGGGCCCGACGCTCGACCGCGTCTACCAGGACGCCTACGTGCCCTACAGCAACGGCTCGCTGAGCTTCGAGGCCGCGGCGCAGCGGGCCGAGGCGCCGATGCGAGACTTCATGCTCAAGCAGACGCGGCAGTCGGATTTCGCCCTCTTCGCCAAGCTGGCCAAGTTGCCCACCGAAACCACGGCCGAGACCGCGCCGCTGCGCGTGCTCATCCCGGCCTTCGCCACCAGCGAGCTGAAGTCGGCCTTCCAGATCGGCTTCATGATCTTCATTCCCTTCCTGGTGATCGACATCGTGGTGTCGAGCGTGCTCATGTCGCTCGGGATGATGATGTTGTCACCCGTGCTCGTCGCGCTGCCGTTCAAGCTGATGCTGTTCGTGCTCGCGGACGGCTGGAACCTGCTGCTCGGCTCGCTGGCCGCCAGCTTCGTCACCTGAGGACCGCATGGACGCGCAGACTGTTCTTTCCATGGGGCGCGACGCCCTGGTCATGCTGCTCACGGTGTCGCTGCCGGTGCTGCTGGCGGTGCTGGTCGTGGGCCTGGCCGTGAGCATCTTCCAGGCCGTCACCCAGATCAACGAGGCGACGCTGGCCTTCGTGCCCAAGCTGGTCGCGGCCGTGGTGGTCTTCGCCATCGCGGGGCCCTGGATGCTGTCCACGCTGGTGGACTACCTGCGTCGCATGATCGAGTCGATCCCGCGGATGGTCTCGTAGTGCACCCGTCCGCACCGTGCTGACCTTCGACGAAGCACAGCTGGCGGCGTGGGTGACGCCCTGGCTGTGGCCCTTCCTGCGCGTGCTCGGGCTGTTCACCGCCGCGCCGGTGTTCTCGTCGCGGGCCATTCCGGTGCGCGCGCGCGTCGGCCTGGCGGCGGTGGTCGCGCTCGGCGCGCAGGCCACGCTCGGCGCCCAGCCTGTCATCGCTTTCGACAACGCACTGGCGCTGGGCGCGCTGGTGCAACAGGTGGCCATCGGCCTGGCGCTCGGATTCACGGCGCGCCTGGTGTTTGCGGCGATCGAGTTCGCCGGCGAACTGGTGGGCCTGCAGATGGGGCTGAATTTCGCGTCCTTCTTCGACCCGGTCAGCAATGCCCAGGCCAGCGCCGTGTCCCGCTTCTTCGGCAACGTTGCGATGCTGGTCTTCATCGTCATCAATGGCCACCTGACGGTGCTGATGGCCGTCATCAAGAGCTTCGAGGTCTTCCCGGTCGGCACCGGCGTGCTCGACGCCTTCGCACGGCTGCGGCTGCACGAGATGGGCGCGGAGCTGTTCGCCAGCGCGCTGTGGGTGGCGCTGCCGATGATCGCGCTGCTGCTGTTCGTCAACCTCGTGATGGGCGTGATCTCGCGGGTGGCGCCGCAGATGAACATCTACGCCATCGGCTTTCCGGTGACGCTGACCAGCGGCCTGGCGGGCATGGCGCTGGTTCTGCCCATGATGGAGCAACCCCTGCTCGCCCTGATGGAGCGACTGCTCGGGCTGTTCACCGGGTCGCGCTGACCCGGGCCTCAGACGAGGTGGTTGCGGATCGCGTAGGCGGTCAGCGCCGCATTGGTCGGGAGATTGAGCTTCTCCCTGACGCGCGTGCGGTACACGCTCACCGTCTTCGGGCTGAGCATGAACTCGTCGGCGATCTCGGACAGGCGCTTGCCCGACGCGATGCGCACCAGCGTCTGCATCTCGCGGTCGGACAGCGCGTGATGCGGCGCTTCGTCCGATGCCGGCTTGGCGATGTTGTCGGCCAGCACCTGCGCCAGCTCTCGTGTGACGTGCTTCTGGCCCCGCGCCACCGAGCGCACGGCAGCGATGAGCCGCCGCGGATCACTCGTCTTGCTCAGGAAGCCGTAGGCGCCGGCGCGCAGGCAACGGATCGCGTAGTCGCGCTCCGCGTGCATCGAAAAGACCAGCACCTTCACCTGGCTGGCGCTGTCCGCCAGCCCCGCCAGCAGGTCCAGGCCGCCGCGTCCGGACAGCGCCAGTTCGAGGATCAACACATCGCAGGGGGTGGAGCGCAGCAGGTCCTTGAGTTCGGCCGCGTCGCCGGCCTCCCCCGTCACGCGGATGTCCACCGCTTCGGACAGCACATCCCGGATGCCGCGGCGCACGATGCCGTGCTCGTCGCAGGTGATGACGTGGATCATCGGCCATCCCCCGCCGGTGCGCTGCGGCGCGGGGAGATCCGAATCGGTCGAGGGGCAGGGAAGGCTCGGCTGGGCGGGCGGGAAGGCACGTTGGTTTCGCCGGGATCACGCCGGCCAGGGCCGGCGCTGCAAGACAGGGTGTGTATTTCGGATAATGATAATTAACAAATGTCAAATTTACCGGCTCCGGCTTTCCGGATGTTGGTTTGCGCCCACGTGCGGCCGTGCCGCGCGGCGCTCAGGGCATGGGTTGGGGCTGCAGTTCGGGCGTGAGCACCGCAGCCGCGCTGGTGCCGAACACCCGGACGCCCCCGAGGCCGCCGCCGGTGGCCTTGGCCAGGTACATCGCCGCGTCGGCGGAGCGCAGCAGTGAGTGGGAGTCGCTGCCGCCGCTGGGGAAGGTGGCGACGCCGATCGATATGGCCACGTCGTGAACCGGGCCCACCGTCAACCAGTCGCTGGCACGGAAGGCCTCCAGCAGTTGCTGCGCCACCGCACGCGCGTTGACTCCGGCGCCGAGCAGCACGCCGAATTCGTCGCCTCCCAGGCGCGCCACCACGCCGTGGTCGCGGACCACCATGCTCATGCGCGACGCCGCTTCGATCAGCACCTGATCGCCGACGGCGTGGCCGTGCCGGTCGTTGATGCTCTTGAAGCGGTCGAGATCGAGGAAGCAGACGCTCGGTCCGCCGGCGATGGCGCTGGCCGAACCCATGGCCTCGCCAAGCTGCTCCATGAAGACCTCGCGGTTGATCAGGCCGGTCAATCCGTCGTGGCGTGCCAGGAAGCGGATGCGCTGCTCCTGTGCGCGGCGCTCCGAGATGTCGGTGTAGGTGCGCACGAGCCCGCCGCCCTCCAGCGGCACGCTTCGGATCTCGATCACCCGGCCGTCGGGGCGCTCGCGTTCGTAGCTGTGTGGTCGGTTCAGGATGCCGCCGGCGCTGATGAAGCCCATGACCGAGGGATCGGCGCGGTCGAATTCGCGGCGGTCGAGCTGGTGCTGCAGCACGCGCTGGAAGCTCGGGCGCGAGGCCATCAGCGCTTCGGGCAGGTCGAGCAGCTCCATGGCGCGCCGGTTGCACAGCTCGACGATGCCCTCGGCGTTGACCATCATCAGGCCCTGGTCCATCCGCTCCAGCGTGAGTTCCAGCATGCTCGACTTGCGGTTCAGCTGGGCCTCGCTCTCCCGGGCCCGCGCCTCGGCGGCGAGCAGCTCGTGCTGCTGGCGCTTGAGCAAAGTGATGTCCACGTGCACCAGCACATGCCGACCCTGCGGGCCGGCCCGGGCGATGACACGGCACCAGCGGTCGCCCGGCAGCGCGAGCTCGAAGGCAGCCCCCGGAAAACGCAGCTGGTCGCGCAGCACGCTCAAGCCGTCCGCCATGCGCGAAGCCTGCGAGGGTTCACCTTCTACCCGCCAGCTGTGCTCGTAGGCGGCAGAGAAACTCAGGCCCAGGGCATCCTCGCGGCTCTCGAAGCCGTACATGGCCAGGAAGGCCTCGTTGGTCCAGACGATGGTCGTGCCGGCGTCGATGACGCTGACGCCGTCGGCCACATGGTCCAGCAGCGACGCTTCCATGGGCTCCGGCGCGGCGGCGACGCTCGCGGCGGCGGCTCGGGGGGCAGGGGTGGGGGTGGGGGCGGCAGGGGGCGGCGTGTCCTCGCGCCACATGCGCACCCGCGTGCCGTCGGGCAGCGCCAGGGAGGACACGCTGAGGCGCCGGCCCCGGTGCTCGAAAGAGAACGGCGCCTGCTGGGTGCGGTGGCGCTCGATGCCGGCCTGCACATAGCGTTCGAGCGCCGGCTGCTCGCTCGCGTCGAGCCTGTGCCGGTAGAAGCGGCGCAGGTTGTCGCCATAGTGCTCGCCCACGTGAACGTGGCGGGCATGCTCGGGAAAGTACCTGACGAAACTGCGGTTCCACAGCAGGGTGCGGTCCTGCGTGTCGAAGGCGCACAGGGCCACCGACAGGCCGTCGAGCATCTGGGCCATGACCGACAGCGTGGCCATCACGCCCTGGGCATCCTGCGCGGCGTCCGCCGGGTCAGCCACGCGCGACCCCCGGGGTCGGCTCCTTGAGCCGGTGCTCGAAATCGGACAGGGCCTCGGGCCGGCCGAAGTAGTAGCCCTGGCTGACCTTGCATCCGTGGGCCTGCAGGAACGCGAGCTGGCCTTCGGTTTCCACGCCCTCGGCGACCACCTCGAGGTCGAGGTTGGCGGCCATGCCCAGGATGGTCTGGACGATCAGCTCGATCTTGGGGTTCTGGCCGATGCCCTGCACGAAGAACTTGTCGACCTTGAGCTGGTGCAGCGGCAACCGCGCCATGTACGACAGCGACGAGAAGCCGATGCCGAAATCGTCCATCGAGAAGCGGATGCCGATGGCGGCGAGCGACTTCATCTTGCTGATGGTCTCCGTCACTTGGTCGTGCAGCAGGCTTTCGGTCAATTCTAGTTTCAGGCGCGAGGGCTGGCAGCCGGTTCGGATCAGCACCTGCCGCACCTCCTCCGCGAAGTCCTCCTTGCGGAACTGCCTGGCGCTGACGTTCACCGACAGCGTCAGGTGCGCGTAGCGCGCGTCGTGGCCCCAGCGTTCGAGCTGGCCGCAGGCCTCCTCGAGGGCCCACAACCCGATCGGGACGATCAGGCCGGTCTGCTCGGCCGGCTCGATGAAACCGGCCGGCGGCACCATCCCGCGCACCGGATGGTTCCAGCGGATGAGCGCCTCGGCACCGACCACGCGGCCCAGGTGGTTCACCTGCGGCTGGTAGTGCAGCACGAACTGCCGCTTCTTGAGGGCGACGTGCAGCTCGCTGTCCAGCGCAGCGCGCGCCGTCACGGTGGTCTTCATCGCCGGCTCGAAGACGCGCACCGCATGGCCGCCGTCCAGCTTGGCGTAGTACATGGCGATGTCCGCCTGCTTGAGCAGGTCCTCGATCGAGCGCCGGCCACCGTCGAACACGCACACGCCGATGCTGCACGTGCTGTGGTATTCGATGCGGGCGAGCCGGAAGGGCTCGGCCATCCGGGCCATCGCGTTGTCGGCGAGGGCCCGGGCCTGCACCATCGCCAGGGCGTGGTCGTGGCTCAGGTTCTCGAGCATCAGCACGAACTCGTCGCCCGCCAGCCGCGCGAGCATGCCGCCGTCGCGCAGCACATCCTGCAGCCGGGCGGCGACCTGCCGCAGCATGTCGTCGCCCACCGCCTGGCCGTGGGCGTCGTTCAGACGCTTGAAGTCGTCGATGTCCAGGAAGAGCAAGGCGCCCTGCCGCTGGTGCCGTGCGTTGTTGTCGACGCAGCCCTGCAGCCGGTGCAGCAGCAGGCGCCGGTTCGGCAGGCCAGTGAGTGCGTCGTAGAAGGCGAGGTGCTCGATCTCCTGCGTGGCGGCCTTGGTCTCGGTGATGTTGCGAAGGATGACGATGAATCGGGCGTCGGCGCCTTCCCCCACCGGCTTGCGCGACACCGAGGCCTCGAACCAGCTCGTGCCCTGCGACGCGCGGCGCTCGAACTGGCGCCCTGTGCAGCGGCCGGCCACGTAGGCCTCGCGCAGCGCGGCCATCACCTCCGTGTTGCCATCGGGCGGCAGCACTTCGGCCAGCGTGAGCCCGACGGGCTGGTCGACCAGCAGCCCGGATGCGACGCCGGGCGGGCAGTGGAAGTCGAAGCAGCGGCCGTCCAGCCCGACCTCCAGCAGCTGGTCGGGCAGTGCGTCGAGCGTGGCCTGCAGCTGGGCCTTGCCCTTCACGACGTCGGCGATGTGCTGGCGCCGCTCGGTGGTGTCGCGGAACACGCAGACGATGCCGCCGTCCGGCATCGGGCTCTTCACGGCAAGGATGCTGCGCCCACCGGGCATGGCGAGCTCCTGCTCGTCCTGGACGCCGCGTGTTCGCCGCAGGTCGCCGGCCAGCCACGCGTTCTGGCTCACGTCCAGGCCTTGGCCGCGCAAGTGCTCGAGCGTCATCTCGATCAGCTGCCGGAAGGGCGTGTGCGGTGCGATCGCCCGCTCCACCCAGGGAAACAGTTCGACGAAACGCCGGTTCCAGGCCAGCACGCGGTCGCGCGGGTCGAGCAGCACCAGGCCGTCCACCATCGATTCGAGCGCCTGGTCCAGGTTGAGCTTGGACTGCAGAATGATCTGGCGGTCGCGGCCCTGGCGGCGCAGCTGCACATGGGAGAACAGCGCTGCGGCGAGGATCATCGCGAGGAAGCCCGCCGCGCCGGCTGCCACCGCCAGCCGGTCGCGTTTCCAGCCGGCCAGGACCTGCGCCTGCGGCTGGCTGGCCGTCACCACGAGCTGGCGATGGAAGGCCGGCCGCGCGGCGACCACGGCGGCATGGCCGCCCAGGCGCGAAGGCGCGAGGTGCGCCACGCCGTCGGCGACCGGTCGCCCGGGTGCCGGGGCCGCCGGCCGCCCGGTCCGCTCACCGTCGGGCAGGCGCACCAGCAGCGTGCCGTCCGCGGACTCCAGGGTGGCTTCCAGCCCCGGCAGGTCGGCGCCTTCCTCCAGCAGTTTGCCCAGGGCGGCGAGCGGCACCTCGGCCACCGCGAACAGTTCGCGGCCATCGGCCAGGACCGCCCGCCGGCCGAGATGGAGGATCGAGAGGGCGCTGTTGGGGGCGCCCGGCGAGATGCCGACGGCGAGGCTGGCGTCGGCCTGCGCGCGCAGCCGCTGCGCGAATCCGGCCGGGAGGTCGACTGGCCGGCCCCGCGCGCGCGGGTTCGAGGCGGCGAGGACGCGCAGCTCCTCGTCCAGGTAGGCCAACTGGCGGATGACCGGGTCGTGGCCGACCTGCTGGCGCAACTGGGCGCTGGCGGCGTCGCGGTCGGTGGCGCCCAGGGCCTGCGCGAGGCTGGCGCCGTCGGCCCGGGCCGCCATGTCGGCCAGCAGCGAATCGGCGCGGCGCAGGCTGCGATCGATCGCGGCCTGCGCGGCGGACACCTGTCGCGCCACCTGGCCGCCGGCTTTCTCGAGGGCGCGATGGCGCATTTCGGCAGACAGCGCCCCCGCGGCCAGCGCCACCGTCAACATGAACAGGGTCGCCACGCCGTAGAGCGTCGTTAGGGCGCGGCGGCTGGACGGGCGCACCGTCATGGCAGCCCTCCCTGCAGGGTCGCAGCCGGGTGCGCCCGCCCAAGAGCGGGGGGCGCCGTGCGGCAGACGGGGGGGAAGGGCGGGGCGGTGTGCATGGTCGGTCGCCCCGGCCAGGCTCCGTCCGCTGCCGTTCCGGGCGCGGAACGGAGGCAGGACCGGACGCCGGCGGTGGCGCTCCAATCCCAGTTATCGGCGTCCGGCGCCGGAGCTTGAACGGCTTCGGTGCCTGGTGGCGTGCAAGACCCCGCTCCCGGGCCCCAGAGCCGCCCGGAACGCACCACGCCGGGGCGAAGCGCGGCGCCCTCGGCCGCGGCGAAGGCGACCTATTCGGGCTTGATGTTGGCCGCCTTGATCACCTGCGCCCACTTCGCCACTTCGGCCTTCTGGAACGCGGCGATCTCGGCCGTCGTCATGTCGGCCGGCTGCATGCCGAAGCTCTTGAGCCGCTCCTGCATGTCGGCCTGGGCGAGGATGGTGCGGATCTCCTTGTGCAGGCGGTCGACCACCGGCGCCGGCGTGCCGGCCGGCACGAAGATCGCCTGCCACGACAGCACCGAGTAGTCGGCCAGGCCCGGCACGCCGGATTCGGCCACGGTCGGCACCTCGGGCAGCGACTCCAGCCGCTTGGGCGAGGTGACGGCAATGGCGCGCAGCTTGCCGCTGGCGATGTGGGGCGCGGCGACGACGGTGGTGTCGAACATCATGTCCACCTGGCCGCCGATCACGTCCTGGATCGCCGGCCCGCTGCCCTTGTACGGCACATGGTTGAACTTCACGCCCGACTTGTAGGCCAGCAGTTCCAGCGACAGGTGCTGCGAGGTGCCGATGCCGGCCGATGCGGACGAGAGGCCGCCGGCCTTGGCCTTGCTGGCCTCGATCACGTCCTTGAGCGTCTTCCACGGGCTGTTGGCCGGCACCACCAGCACCGTGGGGTTGGTGCCGATCAGCGTGACGGGTGCGAAGGAGGTGAGCGGGTCGTAGCCGATCTTCGGGTACAGGCTCACGTTGATGGCATGCGAGCTCACGGTGCCGCCCAGCAGCGTGTAGCCGTCGGGCGCCGCGCGCGAGGCGATCTCGGAGCCCACGCTGCCGCCGGCGCCGCCCTTGTTGTCGATCACGACGCTGGTGCCCAGCACGGTGCCGAGCTTCTGCGCGATCAGGCGCCCCAGCACGTCGGTCGTGCCGCCGGCCGGGAAGGGCACCAGGTAGGTGATGGCCTTGCCCGTCGGCCACTGGCCCTGGGCGAAGGCGGGCAGGGCGGGGAGGGCGCTGGCGGCCACGGCGGCGAGCGCTTGCTGGAAGAGGCGGCGGCGTTGCATGGAAAAGTCTCCTGTCTCGGTCTCTTGGATGAAAAGTGCCCGCACCGCAGGTGCGGCGGGCGCTGGCCGCTCTGTTTTTTGTAGCGTCTGCGGGATCGGGAAGCTGCTCAGGGCTTGAGGCTCAGCTTGGTGATGAGGCCCTTGAAGTAGGCGTCGTCCTTGGCCAGCGTCTCCTTGAAGGCGGCGCCGTCGGTGTAGACGTAGCCCAGGTTCTGCTTGTCCATCACCTCGTGCATGGCCGGTTCGGCGGCGGTCTTGGCGGCCAGGTCGCGCAGCTTGGCCATCACCTCGGGCGGCGTGTTCTTCGGCGCGCCCAGGCCGCGCCAGGTGCCGATGGACAGGTCGATGCCCTTCTCCTTCGCGGTCGGCACCTTCTCGAAGCCCTTCACGCGCTTGTCGGCCATCACCATCAGCGTCTTGAGCTTGCCGGCCTGCACGTAGGTCGTGACCTCGGCCGGGCTCACCGCCACGGCCTCGATGTGGCCGCCCATCAGCGCCAGCACCGCCGGCGCCGCGCCCTGGAAGGGGATGTGGTTGAACTTGGTGCCGGTCTTGTCTTCCAGCGCCGCGGCGGCCAGGTGCCAGATCGAGCCGTTGCCCGAGTTGCCCACGCGCATGCTGTCGGGCTTCTTCTTCGCCTCGGCCAGGAACTCCTCGATCGTGTTCCACGGCGCCTCGGCCTTCACGGTGATGGCGGCCGGGTCGGCATTGAGCTGGGCGATGGGCTGGAAGTCGTCGTACTTGAACTTGGCCAGCCCCAGGTGCGGCAGCGTGAGCAGCTCGACGGTCAGCACCGCCAGCTTGTAGCCGTCGGGCCTGGCGTTGATGACCTCCTGCCAGCCGATGGCGCCGCCGGCGCCGGGCTTGTTCACCACCACGATGCTCTGGCTGATGAACTTGCGGCTGGCGTCGGCGAAGGCACGCGCCAGCGCGTCGGTGCCGCCGCCCGGCTGGTAGGGCACGACCAGCTCGATGGGCTTGTTGGGGAAGTCGGATTGCGCGGCGGCCGGCAGGGTCGCGCCCAGCGCGAGTGCGGCAGTGACGGCCAGTGCCAGTCGGCGGTGGGTGTTCATGGCGTTCATGGTGCTTGTCTCCGTTGTGGTGTCTAAGGGCTCAGGTCACCGGGGCCGGGTTGAACAGCACCAGCGCGTTGTGCAGCTTCCATTGCTCGGCCCAGGTCTTCCTGCGGCCGCTGGCCACGTCGAGCATCAGGTGGAACAGCTCCCAGCCGATGTCCTCGATGCTGGCTTCGCCATCGGCGATGCGGCCGGCGTTCACGTCCATCAGGTCGTGCCACCGGCGCGCAAGCTCGCTGCGCGTGGCCACCTTGATGACGGGCACCTCGGCCAGGCCGTAGGGCGTGCCGCGGCCGGTGGTGAACACGTGCAGGTTCATGCCCGCGGCGAGCTGCAGCGTGCCGCAGATGAAATCGGACGCCGGCGTGGCGGCATAGAGCAGGCCTTTCTGCGTCGCCTTCTCGCCGGGTGCCACGACGCCCGAGATGGCGGCGCTGCCCGACTTCACGATCGATCCCATCGCCTTCTCGACGATGTTGGACAGCCCGCCCTTCTTGTTGCCCGGCGTGGTGTTGGCGCTGCGGTCCACCCGGCCGCGCGCCAGGTAGGCGTCGTACCAGGCCATCTGGTCGATCATGGCCTGCGCCACCTCGGGCGCGCTCGCGCGCGAGGTCAGCTGGTCGATGCCGTCGCGCACCTCCGTCACCTCGCTGAACATCACCGTGGCGCCGGCGCGCACCAGCAGGTCGGTGCAGAAGCCCACCGCAGGGTTGGCCGTGACACCGCTGAAGGCGTCGCTGCCGCCGCACTGCACGCCCACGACCAGTTCGCTCGCGGGCACGGTCTCGCGCCGGCGCGCGTTCAGGCGCGCGAGGTGTGGCTCGGCCTGGCGCAGGATCGAATCCACCATCGACATGAAGCCCACGTGCGCGTCATCCTGCAGGCAGACCACGTCGAGGGCCGTGTCGGCGGGCACCCGCTGGTCGACGACAGGGATCGACCCTGGCGGCAGCAGCCGCTCGGGCTGCAGCTTCTCGCAGCCCAGGCTCACCATCATCACCTCGCCGCCGAAGTTGGGGTTCAGGCTGATGTTGCGCAGCGTACGGATCGGGATGGCCGCGTCGGGCGCGTCGATCGCCACGCCGCAGCCGTAGGTGTGTTCCAGCGCCACCACGTCGTCCACGTTCGGGTAGCGGGGCAGCAGTTCGGCCTTGATGCGCCGTACGGCGAAGTCGGTCACGCCGGCCACGCACTGCACGGTCTGGGTGATGGCCAGGATGTTGCGCGTGCCCACCGAGCCGTCCGGGTTGCGGTAGCCCTCGAAGGTGTAGCCGGTGAGCGGCTCCTGCGCGGGCGGCTTCACCGTCGAGATGGGCAGGCCTTCGAGTTCGCGCGCGTCGGGCATGTGCAGCAGGCGCTCGTGCACCCAGCTGCCGGCGGGGATGGCCTGGATCGCGTAACCGATCGGGACGCCGTAGCGCCGCACCGCGCCACCTGCGGGGATGTCGACCAGGGCCACCTTGTGGGCCTGCGGCACCTTGTCGACCAGCACCAGCCCGTCCGCCAGCACCGTGCCGGCGGGCAGGCCGCCATCGTTGGCCACGATGGCGACGTTGTCCGCCGCGTGCATGCGGATGGTGTGCGGCTGGCGCGTCATCTCACCACCATGAACATGCTGGGCAGCCAGAGCGAGAACTGCGGCACGAAGGTGACCAGCCCCAGCGCCAGGATCAGCGCGCCGTAGAAGGGCCAGATGGTGCGCATCACCTCGCCCACCGACACGCCGCCGATCGCGCAACCCACGAACTGCGTGGTGCCCACGGGCGGCGTGTTCAGGCCCAGCGCGCAGTTGATCAGCATCAGGATGCCGAACTGCACCGAGGTCATGCCGTACTGCTGCGCGATGGGCAGGAAGATGGGCGTGCACAGCAGGATGGTCGCCGCCATGTCGAGAAAGGTCCCCAGCACGAACAGGATCACGTTGATGAGCAGGAAGATCACCCACGGCGTGGTCGACACCTCCGACAGCATCTTGCCCGTGAGCTCGGCCACGCCGTAGAGGCTGATGAGGTAGCCGAAGGTGCTGGAGATGCCGATGAGCAGCAGGATCACGCCCGTGGTGCGCACGGCCTTGGCGGCCGCCTTGACGAAGTGTTCCCACTTCATCGAGCGATACACCAGGATGGTGAGCGCCAGGGCATACAGCACCGCCACGGCCGCCGATTCGGTGGCCGTGAACACGCCCGACAGGATGCCGCCCAGGATGAGCACCACGATGAACAGGCCCGGCAGCGAGGCGGCGAACGAACGCGCCACGATGTGCCAGCCCGGGAAGGTGCCGGCCGGGTAGCCGCGCTTGACGGCCACGAAGTAGGCGGCCGCCAGGTTGCACAGCGTGAGGATCAGCGCCGGCACCAGCGCCGCCAGGATCAGCGCCGCGATCGACACCTTGCCGCCGGCCGCGAGCGAATAGATGATGAGGTTGTGGCTGGTGGGCATGAGCGCACCGACCAGCGCGGCGTGCGTCGTCACGTTGACGGCGTAGTCGGCTGCGTAGCCTTCCTTCTTCATCATCGGGATCATCACGGCGCCCATGGCCGACACGTCGGCCACCGGCGAGCCCGACACGCCGCCGAAGAGGGTGCAGGCCACGACGTTGCTCATGCCCAGGCCGCCGCGCACGTGGCCCACCAGCGCGTTGGCGAAGTTGACGATGCGGTCTGCGATGCCGCCGTAGAGCATCAGCTCGCCCGCGAAGATGAAGAAGGGGATCGCGAGGAAGGAGAAGATGCCCATGCCGGACATCATTTGCTGGAAGCCCACCGCCAGCGGCAGGCCCTCGTAGAGCAGCGTCGCCAGGGCCGACAGGCCGATCGAGAACGCGACCGGCACGCCCAGCAGCAGGAAGAGCGTGAAGGACAGGCAGAGGATGAGGAGGGGCGCGGTCACGGGCTCAGCTCCAGGAGGGTTCGACTTCGCGGCCCTGGGCGAGCGCGATGATGTGTTCGATCGAGAACATCACGATCAGCACGCCGGCGAAGGCGGGCGGCACGTACTTCCAGCCCTCGGAGATGAAGAGCGTCGGCAGTCGGTAGTCCCACACCGATTCGGCGAGGTAGGCGCAGTTCCAGGCCATGGCGGCGCCGAAGAGCAGCACCAGCACATGGATCAGGTACTCCATCTTCAGCCGCAGCCAGTCGGGCGCCAGCACCAGGAAAGATTCGAGGCCGATGTGGCCGGCGTCGCGCACGCCGACGGCCACGCCGCACATGGTGACGTAGAGCACCAGCAGCAGCGCCAGGCTCTCGGCCCAGGTCGGCGTGCTGTTGAGGATGTAGCGGCCGAACACCTGCCAGCTCACGGCCGCGATGACCGCGACCAGGCCGACGATGCCCAGCACCATGCAGGCACGCGCGAGCGTGCGGCAGAGGCGGGTGTACATGGAACGTGATGTCTTGAAAGAAAAAGGGCTGCAGCGCCCGTCCTTCCTGCGCCGTCAGCTATGGAATCGATAGCAATTGGCGTCCGGCGCGCTGCGTGCGGGGCGCCGGCCTGCGATGGCACGGCGCTCCCGTCGAGCGTCACTTGGTGTCCTGCACCTTCTTGACCAGGTCCTTCAGCTTGGCGTCGGTGATGAACTTGTCGTACACCGGCTTCATCGCCGCTTCGAAGGGCTTCTTGTCGATCTCGATGATCTCGGCGCCGCCGGCCTTCACCGTGGCCAGCGACTTCACCTCGCGCTCGGCCCACTGCTTGCGCATGTAGGGCACCGACTCCTTCGCCGCCTGGCGGATCCAGCCCTGTTCCTCCGGCGAAAGCTTGTCCCAAGCGCGCTTGGAGAACAGCAGCATCTCCGGCGCCATCGAGTGCTCGGTCTTGCTGTAGTACTTGGCCACCTCGAATGCGCGGGCGCTTTCGTAGGTCGGGTAGTTGTTCTCGGCGGCGTCGATCAGCCCCGTCTTCAGGCCGGTGTAGACCTCGCCCATGGGCATGGGCGTGGCGTTGGCGCCCATGGCCTCGATCATCGACACCCACAGGTCGGACTGCTGCACCCGCACCTTCAGGCCCTTCATGTCGGCGAAGCTGCGCACCGGCTTCTTGGCCGTGAACATGGAGCGCGCGCCGCTGTCGTAGAAGGCCAGGCCGATGAAGCCCTGCTTCTCGCAGCTCTTGAGGATTTCATCGCCCACCGGGCCGTCGAGCACCTTGTGCATGTGGTCGACCGAGCGGAACAGGAAGGGCATGGTCGGCACCTGCGTCTCGGGGCAGATGTTGTTCATGGGCGCGATGTTCACGCGCACCATCTGCAGCGCGCCGATCTTGGTCTGTTCGATGGTGTCCTTCTCGTTGCCCAGTGCGCTGTTGTTGAAGACCTTGATCGTGTGCTTGCCGCCCGAGAGCGCCTTCAGGCGCTCGCCCATGAACTTCACGGCCGTCACGGTGGGGTAGTCGTCGGGGTGGATGTCGGCCGAGCGGAACTCGGTGGCGTGCGCCGCCAGCGCCAAGGTGCTGGCGGCCAGGGCGAGCAGGGTGGTCTTGAATCGCGTCATGTGTCTTCCTCTTCTTCCTAGGTCGGTGGTGTTGTGGATCGATTGCGCCGAAAGAAATGGGTCCGCTCGTGCACCTCAGCCGCCGAAGGGCGGCTCCGGCAATCCCTGCGTGCCGGCGCGGAAGGCGAACACGCCGCCGGCCAGCGGCTGGTCCGACAGGTCGCCGCCGGGGCGGATGGAGGTCACGAAGAGCGTGTCGAGCTGCCGGCCGCCGAAGGCGCACATGGCCGGCTTCTTCACCGGCACGGCCACCGAACGGTCGAGCCGGCCGTCGGGCGTGAAGCGATGCACCAGCCCGGCGTCGTTGCCGCAGATCCAGTAGCAGCCGTCGGCGTCGACGGCGGCGCCGTCGGGGCGGCCGGGCAGGGGGGTCATGTCGACGAACACGCGGCGCCTGGATGGGATGCCGCTCTCGGGGTCGTAGTCGAAGGCCCAGATGGTCTGCACCGAGGGGTGCGAGTCCGACAGGTACATGGTGCGGCCGTCGGGGCTGAAGCCCAGGCCGTTGGGCACGATGAGGTCGTCGAGCACCGCTGCCGGCTCGGCGTTCGGCGCGTCGTGACGGTAGAGCACGCCCACGCGCGCCGCGGCCGCCATGTCCATCAGCATGGTGCCGGCCCAGAAGCGGCCCTGGCGGTCGCAACGGCCATCGTTGAAGCGCATGCCGGTGCGCGCGTGCGCCACGCCGGCGACGCGATCGGCCTGCAGCGGGGTTCCGCCTGCGGTGCCGAAGCCCGAGAGCGTGAAGAGCCCGCTTTCCATGCCCGCCAGCCATTCACCCGGGCGGCCGGCCCGCGGCGCGATGCAGGCCGGCATCTCCGCCGTGGCCCACTGCACGTGACCCTCGGCCGACCAGCGGTGCAGCGCACGGCCGGGAATGTCGACCCAGTACAAGGCCTGCTCTTCGATCGACCAGACCGGGCTCTCGCCCGTGCCGCAGCGGGCGTCGACGACCAGTTCGACCGAGGGCTGTGTCATGCGCGGCGCCGTGGGAAGTTCAGTCGCCGAAGGGGCCCTGCGCCGTGAACGCCCCGCCCTGGTAGACCGCGTTCGGGTCGGTGGGCGCCACCGGCGGCTGGGCCTCCACCTTGGCGCGGAAGGGCTCCGAGCTGTCCTTGGGCACGAAGCCCAGGTGCGCGGCGGCGCGGTTGTCCCACCACAGGTCCCGGTTGGCGGAGGCGCCGAAGACGACGGTGTGCTTCACGTCCGGCGTGAACAGCGCCTTTTCGACCAGTTGCGTCAGGTCGTCGTAGCTCAGCCAGGTGCTCATCATCCGGCGGTTGGCCGGTTCGGGGAAGGACGAGCCGATGCGGATGCTCACCGTCTCGATGCCATGGCGGTCGAAGTAGAACTGCGCCATGTCCTCGCCGAAGGACTTCGACAGGCCGTAGTAGCCGTCGGGCCGGCGCGGGGCGCTGGCATCGATGCGCTCGCTCTGCCGGTAGAAGCCGATCACATGGTTGGAACTGGCGAACACCACGCGCTTCACGCCGTGGCGACGCGCGCCTTCGTACACATGGAAGATGCCCTTGATGTTGGCCTCGAGGATCTCCTCGAAGGGCCGCTCGACCGAGACGCCGCCCAGGTGCACGATGGCGTTGCAGCCGGCGAGGAGGGCGTCCACGGCCTGCTTGTCGGCGAGGTCGCAGGGCACGACTTCCTCGTGCGGCCCCTGCGGATCGCCGAGCGCCGCGATGTCGGACACCCGCAGCGTGCGGGCCAGGGGCTTGAGGCGCTGCCGCAGCACCTTGCCCAGGCCGCCCGCGGCACCGGTCAGCAGCAGGCGCTCCAGCGGCGGCCGGGCGAGCGCGGTGGCGGAAGGCTCGGGCATGTCTCCAGACCTTTCAGTGGTCATAAGTTATCGGTTGTCGTACAACTTTCGGCGGGATTATGATCAGCCGATGTCTAGCGTGTCAACGGGGTCAACGACAGTGCCCGAAGCTGCGGCGGCGGGTGAGGCGTCGGCCCCCGCCGGCCCGGCCGCGGCGCACGGGTTCGTGCGCCGGCGTGGCCGCGGACTGGCCCATGGCCTGGTCGACGACCTCGGCGACAAGATCCGCAGCCAGCAGCTGCGCCCGGGCGACAAGCTGCCGACCGAGTCGGCCATCATGCAGAGCTACGGCGTGAGCCGCACGGTCGTGCGCGAGGCGCTGTCCAAGCTGCAGGCGGCGGGCCTGGTCGAGACGCACCACGGCGTCGGCACCTTCGTGCTGCAGCCGCGCGCGGCCGGCATGTTCCGGCTCGAGGCCTCCGACATCGCCACCACCGTCGACGTGCTGGCCGTGCTCGAGCTGCGCATCAGCCTCGAGACCGAGTCGGCCGGCCTGGCCGCCCTGCGCCGCTCGGAGGAGCACCTGCAGGCCATGCGGCAGGCGCTGGACGATTTCGAGCGCAACGTGACGGCGGCCGGCGACACGGTGTCGCCCGACTTCCGCTTCCACCTGCAGATCGCGCAGGCCACCGGCAATCCCTACTTCGCGGACATCATGACCCACCTGGGCACGACGATCATCCCGCGCACCCGGGTCAACGCCATCCGCAACCACGACCGCCGCGGCGAGTACCTCAGCCGGGTGAACCGCGAGCACGAGGAGATCTACGCCGCCATCGCGCGCCGCGATCCCGACTCGGCGCGCGCCGCCATGCGCATCCACCTGACGAACAGCCGCGAGCGCCTGCGCCTGGCGCAGGAAGCGGCCCAGCGGGGCGCGGTGGAAGAGGGCGCCGCGCCGGTGCCTGGCCCCGGTCCCCGGGCTGCCTGAGCATTCCCCCTGCCTCGGCGGGGTTGCACGTTGTTCTTGCTTTTGCGCCGCCGAGGGTTGTACGATGACATATGACATCAGACAACCGGGTGCTGTCGCGCGCACCTCGACTGATGCGGCCTTCCACACCTTGGAGACATACGCATGAGCCTGAACCGACGCACCTTCGTCACCGGCACTCTGGGCGCTGCCGCCCTGGTGCACGCGCCTGCCCGCGCTGCCGATGCCTGGCAGCCGACCAAGCCGATCCGCATCGTCGTGCCGTACCCACCGGGCGGCTCGTCGGACATCATCGCCCGCTCGATCAGCCAGCCGCTGTCGGATGCCCTCAAGGTGTCGGTCATCGTCGACAACAAACCCGGCGCCAACGGCAACCTGGGCGCCGACATGGTGGCGAAGGCCGCGCCGGACGGCTACACGCTGCTGCTGTGCGACGTGGGGGCGCTGGCCATCAGTCCCTCGGTCTACACCAAGCTGCCCTTCGACCCGTCGAAGGACCTGCGCGGCGTGACGATGCTGGCGTACTCGCCGCACCTGCTGGTGGTGCACCCGTCGGTCAAGGCCAACAACCTCAAGGAACTGGTGGCCCTGTCGAAGACGACCGACCTGAACTTCGCCGTCACCGCCACCGGCAGCGCCCCGCACCTGGCCGGCGTGTCGGTCGAGCGGTCCACCGGCGCCAAGTGGGTCTATGTGCCGTACAAGGGCGGCGTGCAATCGGTGCAGGACACCGTCGCCGGCCAGACGCAGGTGCTGATGAACGGCATGCTCGCGACCTACCCGCACGTGCAGTCGGGCAAGCTCAAGCTGCTGGCCGTCTCCAAGGCCACGCGCATGCCGCTGATCGGCAGCGTCCCCACGATCGCCGAACAGGGGGTGCCCGGCTTCGAGTCCGGCACCTGGCAGGGCGTGAAGGCGCCGCGCGGCACGCCCGATGCCGTGGTGCAGCGCCTGAACCAGGAACTGGTCGCCGTCATCCGCTCGGCCGACATCCGTTCGCGCCTGGCCGGGCAGGGCGCCGAGGTCGTGACCATGTCGCCGGCCGAGGAAGAGCAGTTCTTCAACAAGGAACGCGCGCGCTGGGCCAAGGTCGTGAAAGACGCCGACATCCGCATTGAGTGATCTCGTGCGCCCAATGTTCAAGCACCAGACACCCGTTCGAGCTGAGCCTGTCGAAGCCTCGCGCGGCGCTTCGACAGGCTCAGCGTGAACGGTCCATGACTTCCATTCAATCCTTCACTGCAACAACACCATGAGCTTCACCCCCCAAGAACTCAAGTCCATCATGGGCTCCGGCCTGCTGTCCTTCCCCGTGACGGACTTCGATGCCCAGGGCAACTTCGATCGCGCGGGCTACGTCAAGCGGCTCGAATGGCTCGGCCCCTACGGTGCGAGCGCGCTGTTCGCGGCGGGCGGCACGGGCGAGTTCTTCTCGCTCACGCCCGAGGAGTACCCCGAGATCATCCAGACCGCCGTGGACGTTTGCCGTGGCACGGTGCCCATCATTGCCGGTGCCGGCGGCCCGACGCGCCAGACCATCGCCTACGCGCAGGCGGCCGAGAAGGCCGGCGCGCACGGCATCCTGCTGATGCCGCACTACCTGACCGAAGCGAGCCAGGACGGCCTCTTCCATCATGTCAAGGCGATCTGCGACAGCGTCGACTTCGGCGTGATCGTCTACAACCGCGCACAGGCGAAGTACAAGCCCGACACGCTGGCGCGCCTGGCCGACGCCTGCCCCAACCTCGTCGGCTTCAAGGACGGCGTGGGCGACATCGAGGCGATGGTGTCCGTCTACCAGAAGATGGGCGACCGATTCAGCTACCTGGGCGGCCTGCCCACGGCAGAGGTCTATGCCGCCGCCTACAAGGCGCTGGGCACGCCGGTGTATTCGTCCGCCGTCTTCAACTTCATCCCGAAGACCGCGATGAAGTTCTACGAGGCGGTGCGCGACGACGACCTGAAGACCCAGCACCAGCTGCTGAAGGACTTCTTCATGCCCTACCTGGACATCCGCAACAAGAAGCAAGGCTATGCCGTGAGCATCGTCAAGGCCGGCGCGGCGATCGTCGGGCACGGCGCCGGCCCGGTGCGTCCGCCGCTGTCGGACCTCTCGGCCGCCGAGTCCGAGGAGCTGGCGGCGCTGATCGCCACGCTCGGCCCCCAGTAGCCGCGCAGCCGGCGCGGCCCTTTCGACGACAACAACAGGAGACAGACACCATGATCCGCACCTACGTCGCGGCGGCTGCGGCCGCGCTCGTCCTGGCCGGCTGCGCCGGCATGCCCGGCGGCCCGCGTGCCGACGACGGCGCCGCCGTCGCAGCCGCGGCCGAGCAGCTGCGCCTGGCCATGATCGATCCCACGCAGGGCAAGCTGTCCGCGCTGGTGGCCGACGACCTGAGCTACGGCCACTCCGGCGGCAAGGTCGACACCAAGGCCAGCTTCATCGCCGACCTGCTCGACGGCAAGTCGGATTTCGTCACCATCGCCATCGCCGACCAGACGGTGAAGGTGGTGGGCGACACCGCCATCGTGCGCCACACCCTCACGGCCGACACCAACGATTCGGGCAAGCCGGGCAAGGTGAGCATCAAGATCCTCGGCGTGTGGCAGAAGCAGGGCGGCCAGTGGAAGCTGCTGGCACGCCAGGCGGTGCGCCCGCCGCAATAAGCGCTACCCCCTCGGAGACAGACCCTTGAAACGACACATCGCATCGCTCGCGGCCGCCCTGGCCGTGGGCCTTCCGGGCCTGGTCGCGCCCGTCGTGGCTTCGGCGCAGGCCGACTGGCCGCAGAAGACCGTCACCATCATCGTGCCCTTCCCGGCCGGCGGCTCGACCGACATGGTCGCGCGCGCCATGGCGCAGGAGATGGGTGCCAAGCTCGGCCAGAGCTTCGTGGTCGACAATCGGCCCGGTGCCACCGGCACGCTGGGCGCCGGCCTCGTCAAGCGCGCGCCGGCGGACGGCTACACGCTGCTGGTGTCCTCGCTGGGCGCCTTCGTGGTCACGCCGCACCTGCAGAAGAACGTGCCCTACGACGCGACCCGGGACTTCGACTACATCACCGTGCCCGTGCAGGCGCCCAACGTGCTGGTGGCCAACCCGGCGCAGCCGGCGAAGACGGTGGCGGACGTGATCGCGGCGCTCAAGGCCAACCCCGGCAAGCTCAGCTTCGCGAGCTCGGGCAACGGCTCGTCCGACCACCTCTCGGCGGAGCTGTTCTGGCAGCAGTCCGGCACCCAGGGCCTGCACGTGCCCTACAAGGGTGGGGCGCCGGCCGTCACCGACCTGCTCGGCGGCCAGGTGGACTTCTCCTTCCAGAACGTGAACGCCGTGCTGCCGCACATCCGCTCGGGCAAGCTGCGCGCCATCGCCGTGACGGGCGACAAGCGCTCGCCGGTGCTGCCGGACGTGCCCACGCTGGCCGAGGGCGGCGTGAAGGGCGCCGAGGTCTATTCATGGCAGGGCCTGGCCGCGCCCCGGGGCCTGCCGCCCGCGGTGAAAGACAGGCTCGCCAAGGCCGCCATCGCCGCCATCAACGCGCCCGAGGTGAAGCAGCGCATGGTGGAGCAGGGCCTGGAGATCGTGGCCAGCACACCGGCCGAGTTCACCGCCTTCCAGCAGCGCGAATGGACGCGCTGGAAGACGCTGATCGAAACCCGCAAGATCACGGCCGATTGACCCCGGCCCTCCGAAACCCGCCCATGACCCTTTCGTCCACCCCCGTCGTCACCGAACTGCGCGTCGTGCCCGTGGCCGGCCACGACGACATGCTGCTCAACCTGAGCGGCGCGCACGGCCCCTTCTTCACGCGCAACCTGCTCATCCTCACCGACAGCGCCGGCCGCACCGGCGTCGGTGAGGTGCCCGGCGGCGAGAAGATCCGCCAGACCCTGGAGGACGCGCGGGCGCTCATCGTCGGCCGGCCCATCGGCCAGCACCTCGCGGTGCTCAACGCCATGCGCGCCGAGTTCGCGGCGCGCGACAGCGGCGGGCGTGGCCTGCAGACCTTCGACCTGCGCGTGACCATCCATGCCGTCACCGCGGTCGAGTCGGCGCTGCTCGACCTGCTCGGCCAGCACCTAAAGGTGCCCGTGGCGGCATTGCTCGGTGAAGGCCAGCAGCGCGACGCGGTGCAGATGCTCGGCTACCTGTTCTACGTCGGCGACCGCCGCAAGACCGACCTGGCCTACCGTGACGAAGCTGGCGCCGACAATGACTGGTTCCGCCTGCGCCACGAGGTCGCGCTCACGCCCGAGGCGATCGTGAAGCTCGCCGAGGCCGCCCAGGCCCGCTACGGCTTCCAGGACTTCAAGCTCAAGGGCGGCGTGCTGCGCGGCGACGAGGAGGTGGACGCCGTGACTGCGCTGCACGAGCGCTTTCCGCAGGCGCGCGTCACGCTCGATCCCAACGGCGGCTGGCTGCTCAAGGACGCGATCCGGCTGGGCGAGCGCATGCGCGGCGTGGTCGCGTACGCCGAAGACCCCTGCGGCGCCGAAGGCGTGTTCTCCGGACGCGAGGTGATGGCCGAGTTCCGCCGCGCCACGGGCCTGCCCACCGCCACCAACATGATCGCCACCGACTGGCGAGAGATGGCGCATGCGCTGTCGCTGCAGTCGGTCGACATCCCGCTGGCCGACCCGCACTTCTGGACCATGGCCGGCTCGGTGCGCGTGGCGCAGCTGTGCCAGGCCTTCGGCCTCACCTGGGGGTCGCACTCGAACAACCACTTCGACGTGTCGCTGGCCATGTTCACGCATGTCGGCGCCGCCGCGCCGGGCAAGGTCACGGCGATCGACACCCACTGGATCTGGCAGGACGGCCAGCGACTGACCAAGGAGCCGCTGAAGATCGAAGGCGGCTATGTGCAGGTGCCGAAGAAGCCGGGCCTGGGCGTCGAGCTCGACATGGCCGAGGTCGAGAAGGCGCACCAGCTCTACCTGCAGCACGGCCTGGGCGCGCGCGACGACGCCGTGGCGATGCAGTACCTGGTCCCCGGCTGGAAGTTCGACAACAAGAGGCCCTGCCTGGTGCGCTGAGAGGCACTGCGCGCAGGCGACCGTCGCTCGACAACAAGAGGAGACAACCATGACCCATCCCATGAACCGCCGCCGCCTGTTGCACAGCGCCGGCGCCACCGCGCTCGGCGCCATCGGCGTGTCGGCAGTCGCGCAGTCCTTCGACTTCAAGCCGGCGCAGCGCTACCCCGACCCGGCGGTCTACATCCTGGACCCGAGCTTCGCCAGGTACCGCATCTACAGCAGCACGGTCGAGCAGCTGGGTTCGGGCATGCGCTGGGCCGAGGGCCCGGCCTACTTTCCCGAGACCGGCATGCTCATCCTGTCGGACATCCCGAACAACCGCCTCATGAAGTACGAGGAGCGCACGGGCAGGTTCTCGGTCCACAAGGAAGGCGTGAACTACGCCAACGGCAACACGCGGGATCGGCAGGGCCGTCTGGTCAGCTGCGAGCACTCGGTCACGCGCCGGGTGGTGCGCACCGAGAAGGACGGCAGCCTCACCGTGCTGGCCGACAAGTTCGAGGGCAAGCGCCTCAACGCGCCCAACGACGTGGTCGTGAAGTCCGACGATTCGGTGTGGTTCACCGATCCGCTCTTCGGCATCAACGGTGAGTGGGAGGGCTCGCGGGCCACGCCCGAGCAGGCCACCACCAATGTGTATCGGGTCGACCGGAGCGGCGCCATCGCGGCCGTCGTCACCGACCTGGTGAATCCCAACGGCCTGGCCTTCTCACCGGACGAGAAGAAGCTCTACGTCGTCGAGTGGAAGGGCACACCCCACCGCAGCGTGTGGAGCTACGACGTCTCGGCCGACGGCATGAGCCTCACGAACAAGACCAAGCTCATCGACGCGGCCGGGCCCGGTGCGCTCGACGGCTTTCGCGTCGACCGCGACGGCAACCTCTGGTGCGGCTGGGGCTACACCGGCGCACTGGCGAGCGAGCCCACCGACATCGGCGGCGGCATGAAGGCCTACCTGCCGCTGGCCAGGTCCGAGGAGATGGACGGCGTGAAGGTGTTCAACAAGGACGGCAAGCCCATCGGCTTCATCCGCCTGCCCGAGCGCTGCGCTAACCTCGAGTTCGGCGGACCCAAGCGCAACCGCCTCTACATGGCCAGCAGCCATTCCCTCTACGCGCTCTACGTGGAAGCCCACGGCGCGGTGTAAGGCCCCTCGTTTCCTCTTCGATCCTCCGCACACCATGAACCAGTTCGACAACCTCATCAACGGCGAATGGCTGGCCGGCAACAGCTACAGCCCCAACGTCAACCCCAGCAACCTCGCGGACGTGCTGGGCGAGTACACCCAGGGCGATGCGGCCCAGGTCGAGGCGGCCGTGGCCGCCGCCACCGCGGCCTTCCCGGCGTGGTCCACCGGCAGCGTGCAGGCGCGTTCCGACGCCCTGGACAAGATCGGCACCGAGATCCTCGCCCGCAAGGAAGAACTGGGCACGCTGCTGGCGCGCGAGGAGGGCAAGACCCGCGCCGAAGGCATCGGCGAGGCCACGCGGGCCGGGCACATCTTCAAGTTCTTCGCCGGCGAGTGCCTGCGCCTGGCGGGCGAGACCCTCCCGTCGGTGCGCCCCGGCATCGGCGTCGAGATCACGCGCGAACCCGTCGGCGTGGTGGGCCTCATCACGCCGTGGAACTTCCCCATCGCCATCCCGGCCTGGAAGATTGCGCCCGCGCTGGCCTTCGGCAACTGCGTGGTGCTCAAGCCGGCCGACCTCGTGCCCGGCTGCGCCTGGGCGCTGGCCGAGATCATCAGCCGCTCGGGCATCCCCGCGGGCGTGTTCAACCTGGTGATGGGCCGCGGCAGCGTCATCGGCAACGCGTTGGTGCAACACGCCGGGATCCACGCCATCAGCTTCACGGGCTCGACCGGCGTCGGCCGGGGCATTGCCCTCGAATGCGTGAAGAGCGGCAAGAAGGTGCAGCTGGAGATGGGCGGCAAGAACCCGCAGGTGGTGCTGGACGATGCCGACCTCGCACAGGCGGTGGAGCTGTCGGTGCAGAGCGCCTTCTATTCCACGGGCCAGCGCTGCACGGCATCGAGCCGGCTCATCGTGACCGAGGGCATCTACCCCAGGTTCATCGAGGCGATGAGGGCCCGCATGGCGAAGATCACCGTGGGCGATGCGCTGGCGCAGGGCACCGACGTCGGCCCCGTGTCGAGCCAGAGCCAGCTCGAGCAGGACCTGAGCTACATCGAGATCGGCAAAAGCGAGGGCGCCACGCTGGCGGTGGGCGGCGAACGCCTGAAGCTGGGCACCGAAGGCTTCTACATGGCGCCTGCGCTCTTCAGCGAGAGCGGCAAGGCCATGCGCATCAACCGCGAGGAGATCTTCGGCCCCGTGGCGAGCGTGATCCGCGTGAAGGACTACGAGGAGGCGCTGGCCACCGCCAACGACACCGAGTTCGGCCTCTCGGCCGGCATCGCCACCACCAGCCTGAAGTACGCCACCCACTTCAAGCGCCACAGCCAGGCCGGCATGGTGATGGTCAACCTGCCGACGGCGGGCGTGGACTACCACGTGCCCTTCGGCGGCCGCAAGGGCAGCAGCTACGGCCCGCGCGAGCAGGGCCACTACGCGCAGGAGTTCTTCACGACGGTGAAGACGGCGTACACACTGGCCTGAGCTTCGGCCCTATGCTGGGGGCCATGAGCTCCAGCACCGACCTCACGCGCCGCTATCGCCGCTACATCGACGTCCTGAACCGGCGGGACTGGCCGGCGCTCGGCGAGTTCGTGGCCGAGGACGCAACGCACAACGGCCGGCCGCTGGGCCTGGCCGGCTACCGTGCCATGCTCAAGCAGGACGTGCGCGACATCCCCGACCTGCAGTTCCGTATCGAACTGCTGGTGTGCGAACCGCCGCACCTGGCGGCGCGCCTGCGCTTCCGGTGCACGCCGGCGGGGCGCTTCATGGGCCTGGACGTCGACGGCCGCAGCGTCGACTTCACCGAGAACGTCTTCTACACCTGGCGCGACGGCCGCATCGGCGAGGTCCGGTCGGTCATCGACAAGGCCGCGATCGAAGCGCAGCTGCGCTGATCGCGGATGATGGCGGCTTCGACTTTCTGGAGCGACGCATGCCCGACCACATCCTCGTCTTCTACGGTTCGTACCGGTCCGACCGCATGGGCATCCGCCTCGCGGACTTCATCGTCAAGGGGCTGCGGGCCCGCGGCGCGAACGTCGACTTCATCGACGCCAAGGCGGTCGGCCTGCCGATGCTCGACCGCATGTACAAGGAGCATCCCAAGGGCCAGGCGCCCGAGGCGCTCGAAACGCTGGCCGGCAAGATCCGCGCGGCCGATGCCTTCGTCTTCGTTACCGGCGAATACAACTGGGGCGTGCAGCCGGGCCTGAAGAACCTCACCGACCACTTCCTGGAGGAGTGGTTCTGGCGGCCCGCCGCCATCGCCAGCTATTCGGCTGGCCGCTTCTCCGGCGTGCGCTCGGGCACGGCCTGGCATTCGATCCTGTCGGAAATGGGCATGGTCGTCGTCTCCAGCACGCTGGCCGTGGGCCCCATCTCGCAGACGCTCGACGCGCAGGGCGAGCCGACGGGCGATGCGGGCGCGAGCCTTCAACGCGCCTTCCCGCGCTGGGCCGACGACCTGGCCTGGTGGACGAATGCGGCACGTGTGCAGCGTGCGACGCAGGCGCCGCCGTACTGAGCGGGTCGACCCGTTGACTTCAAGCAAAAAGTAGCGGTAACGCCCGTCCTGGCGGCGCAGACAGCTACGAATTCGATAGCAGATCCGCTCTTGTGCGCCGCAGCGACAATGCGCAGCGCCGGCCCCAGCATCCGTTGCGGGGCGCCCGACGTCTCTGCCCCGGCCGTACGCCCACCTCGACCTCAACTTCCCTCGCGCCGTGATCGAAGAATCGTGTCACCCCAGGCCCCGAATCGTCGCGGGTCGCCCTGGTGCCTCGACGTGCCTGGCTGCGCGCCTTCCGGCCTCGAAGTCCTGCATCCTCCCTGCCTCGCGCACCGGGGCGCTCCTCGTGCTGGTGCTACTGCTGCTGGCGTGGGTGTCGGCGCACGCGACCCCGGCCCGCGAAGCTTTGCGCCTGTCGCGCCAGGACGGCGGCCTGTCGGCCGTCCATTCCCTGCAGGTCCTGGAAGACGACAGCCGCGCCCTGACCATCGAGCAGGTGCGCTCCCCGCCCGACGCAGCGCGCTTCGTCTATCCGCAGGACCCGCTGCGCGGCCAGGAAGCGGACCGTGTGCTCTGGTTCCGCCTGGAGATGCGTCTGGCCGACCCGTCGGACGCGACGCGCGACTGGCTGATGGTGGTTCCGACCGTCTCGACCCACGAGATCCAGTTCCACGGCCCTTTCGATGCCGACGGCCGGGCGCTGGCACCGGTCGTCGTGACGGGCATGCGCCATCGCTGGGCGAGCCGCCCGGCGTCGTCGGAGCAGATGGCCTGGCGCTTTCGCCTGCCGGGGCCGGGCGTCTACACCGCCTATTTCCGGGTCGATTCCACGTTCGCCCGCATCTATGACGTGAAGATCTGGGACCCGGTCGACTACCTGCAGTCCACCCAGGACAAGCGCATGTTCGATGCGCTGACCTACGGCCTGCTGCTCGGCCTCATGGTCTACGGGCTGGTCCTTTTCAAGGTGTTCGGCGAGGCCATCTACGGCTTCTACGTTCTGGCCTGCGCCACCGGGATCCTCGCGCTGTCGAGCATCAACGGCCATGCGCTGCGATACGGCTTTCCGAACTGGCCCGCCGCCGCCGAGTTCGCGTACGGCGCGGGCCCGGCGCTGTGGGCCGTGTGCAAGCTGCAGTTCGGCCGCCGCCTGCTGAGGCTGCGTCATTTCGCGCCTCGCCTGGACCTTCTGGTGCAGGCGATCACCGTGGCGCTCCTGCTGGCGGTGCCCTATGCGTTCTGGGGCGCGTACCCGCTGATGACCTTCCGCCTCGTCCAGCTGTCCGTGGTCGGCTCCACGGCCGTGATGGTGGTCGGCGCCCTCATCGCGATGCGCCGGCGCTACTGGCCGGCCGTCCTGTAC
This sequence comes from Xenophilus aerolatus, assembly GCA_030418545.1. Taxonomy (GTDB): domain Bacteria; phylum Pseudomonadota; class Gammaproteobacteria; order Burkholderiales; family Burkholderiaceae_C; genus Xenophilus. The sequence continues at coordinate 494,170 of QAIB01000001.1, forward strand.
TTCTTCGGGGTCGCTTTGCTGCTGGCCGGCATCGGCGCGATCGTCGTCGCCAGCTGGGGCTGGATCGCCTGGGCACCGAACCAGATGAACATTTCCCAGGGAGCCTTGCTCGCGGAGCTGATCGTCTTCGGGGTGGCGATGGGCTCACGGCTGCAACTGGTGCACCGTTCGGAGCGGGCGCTCGCGGCGCGCACCGAGCAGCTCGTGCAGGCGCTGGGCACCGACGCCCTGACCGGCGCCGCCAGTCGCGCCGCCTTCGACAGTGCCGGCGAGAAGCAACTGCGCGAAGGGAACGCCTTCGCCGTGGCCATGCTCGACCTGGACGGCTTCAAGGCCGTGAACGACAAGCACGGCCATGCGGCGGGGGACGCCGTGCTGGCTGCACTCGCCCAGCGGCTGCGCGAACGACTGGGAAGTGGCGAACTGGTGGCCCGACTGGGCGGCGACGAATTCGCCTTGCTGCTGGCCCATCGACCTGCCGATGCCCTGGCCGAATGGGCCGAGGGCCTGCTCGACGCTTGCCGCGCTCCGGTCAGGTTCGACGGCATGGACCTGGTGGTCGGGGCGAGTGCGGGGATCGCGGTTCATGTCCGGCAGGACGAGACACTGGCGCAACTGCTGCGCCGGGCCGATCGCGCCATGTACGACGCGAAGCGCCAGCGGCCCGGGCTGCCGCTGGCCTTCGCCGACGACGCCTGAAGCGCGCCCTGGCGCGCAACGCATGGCACGCCGTGCCGAAGGGGAGCGGCGAGGTCGACAACGCCTTTGCTCTTGAATACGAAGGCCCACAAAAAGTGCCCGCCGCGCCCGTCCCGCTTGGGCTGCCGGCTATCAATTCCATAGCAATCGATTTGGGAGTGTCCATGGGCGGCGCTTGGTCGACCGACGCGTCCGGTAACGTACTGTGTCCATTTCGCCTCCTTCTACAGAGCGACAGACAACGCCGCGGTGGTGGGTCCTGCGCCACCCACAATCGCCACCTTCGGACCCGTCCATTGCACTGATGAAGGAGATGCTTTCATGGCCCAGATCGAGGCCGACCTCGCCTCGGGCGACGACGGCTTTCGCCTGCAGGCCCGGCTGCGCGTGAGCCGGCCGGGCATCGATGCCGCGCAGGCGCGCGGCATCATCGGCGGCGCCCACCAGATCTGCCCCTACTCGAAAGCGACCCGCGGCAACATCGCGGTCGAACTCTCGCTCGCCTGACCGCCGCACCATGGCTGCGCCTGCCCATTCGTCCCTCGCTGTCGACGTCCCCTGGGCGCGGGGCTGGCGCCGGCTGCTGCCCCGCACGCTCGCCGCGCGCGTCACGCTGGTGGTCGTGCTGGCGATGGCCCTGGCGCAGACGCTGACTTTCCTGGCCATCCGCTACGAGCGCGGCCAGGCCATGCAGGCGCTGATGCTCAGCGGCATCGAACGCGACATCGCCAGCTCGGTGGCCGTGCTCGACCGCCTGCCGGCCGCCGAGCGCGCGGCCTGGCTCGATCGGCTGGAGCGGCCCAACTACCGCTTTGCCCTCAGCGGCGCCGTCGACACAGCGCCGCCCTCGGCGCCGCAGATGCGGCGTTTCGTCGACGTCATCGTGGATGCGCTCAAGCCGTACCCCGTGCGCGCCATCGGCGAGGCGACCCAACTGCCCAACGCCGCGCGCCTGCAGGTGGGCCTGAGCGATGGCAGCAGCCTCTACGTGCTGGCGCGTCGCGTGCCCATGCCGGTGTCGGACTGGGTGCTGTGGCTCCTGGTGGCGCAACTGATCGTGCTGGCGCTGGCCGCGGGCTGGGCCGCGCGCCTGGTCACCCGCCCGCTGGCGCGCCTGGCCGACGCGGCCGACGGCCTGGGGCCCGACCTGCGCCCCACGCGGGTCGACGAGCAGGGCCCCGCCGAGGTGGCGCGCGCGGCCCGCGCCTTCAACGCCATGCAGCGCCGCCTGGCCGGCTACCTCGACGAGCGCGTGCAGATCCTCGCCGCCATCTCGCACGACCTGCAGACGCCCATCACCCGCCTGCGCCTGCGCCTGGACCTGCTGGACGACGACCAACTGCCCGACCGCGACAAGTTCCGCGCCGACCTCGACGCCATGCACACGCTGGTGAAGGAGGGCGTGGGCTACGCGCGCACGCTGCATGGCACGGGCGAAGAGGCGCGCCGCATCGACCTGGGCGCGCTCATCGAAAGCCTGGTCAACGACTACGCCGACACCGGCCAGCCCGTGCGCTTCGTCGGCGAGGCAACGGGCACCATCGACGCCGCCCCGAATGCGCTGCGCCGCATCGTCGGCAACCTGATCGACAACGCGCTCAAGTACGCAGAGGGCACACCGGTCGACGTCGTGCTGGCGCGCGAGCCCGACGCCGTCGTCATCGCCGTGCGCGACGAAGGCCCCGGCATCCCCCATGACCAACTGGCCGCCGTGCTGCAGCCCTTCTACCGCGTCGAGCACTCGCGCAGCCGCGACACCGGCGGCACCGGCCTGGGCCTGGCCATCGCGCAGCAGCTCGCGCTGTCGATGGGTGCCACGCTGAGCCTGCGCAACCGCGCAGGGCAGGGCGGGCTCGAAGCACGCCTGCGCCTGCCCGTGCTTGCTGCCTGAGCAACGCCAAAGAAAAAAGGAAGAGAACGCCCATGTCTGCCGCACCCGCCGGTGATCACATCCTGCTGGTCGACGACGACCGCGAGATCCGCGAGCTCATCAGCGCCTACCTGGTGAAGAACGGCCTGCGCGTCACGGCCGTGCCCACCGGCCGCCGCATGCGCATCGCGCTGGAGCAGTCGGGCCCTTTCGACCTGGTGATCCTCGACCTGATGCTGCCCGGCGAAGACGGCCTGACCCTGTGCCGCGACCTCCGCGCCGGCAAGCACAAGGCGCTGCCCATCCTGATGCTCACCGCGCGTGGCGACGAGGCCGACCGCATCCTGGGCCTGGAAATGGGCGCCGACGACTACCTGCCCAAGCCCTTTGCAGCGCGCGAGCTGCTGGCCCGCCTGCGTGCCGTGCTGCGGCGCACGCGCATGCTGCCGCCCAACCTGCGCAGCAGCGACGACGAGGCGCGCTGGCTGCACTTCGGCGACTGGCGACTCGACACCGTCGAACGGCACCTGCTGGACGCGGACGGTGTGGTGGTGTCGCTCAGCGGTGCCGAATACCGGCTGTTGCGCGTCTTCCTCGACCACCCGCAGAAGGTGCTCAACCGCGACCAGATCCTCACCATCACCCAGGGCCGCGAGGCCGAGCTCTTCGAGCGTTCCATCGACTTGATGGTGAGCCGCCTGCGCAAGTGCCTGCGCGACGACGCCCGCGAACCGCGCTACATCAAGACGGTGCGCAGCGAGGGGTACGTGTTTTCGGTGCAGGTGCAGACGCCGGATGCCGAGTAGCTGCTCTACCCGACCAGTGCCTCCATCTTCGGCAAAGGAGATGCAAAGGAGATGCGGCTTGAACCTTGTGGACCATGACCGCCATCGACGCGGGCCACTGGGCCTCAGATGTATCATGCGTGTTACATTCCGCAGCACGCACAGGATCGTCGACGTAAGCGTCTTCGCGCATGCGTTCTGCGCGTTCCCCCTCCCGACGCAGCCCCACCCGTCTCGGGCCTCGTTGGTGGACCGATACGACCACCCGAGCACGACCGAGGAGTTTCTCGCACCATGCATCTTCGGCCTGCCCTTTCGCGTCGAGTTGCCCTTCGCCTTGCCCCTTTCCGGGCTTGCTTCCTGATCTTGCTATGGGGCGCGATCCTGTCGGCGTGCGGGGGCGGTGGCTCCGGCGGCGGCTCCTTCGTGGGATTCGGCCCGGGTGTCGCTGCGCCGGAGACGCCAGCGGTGCAGCCGCCCTCGGGCCTCAGCTACGCCATGACAACGGCGGTCTACGAGCTCGGCCAGCCCATCGTGCCCAACACGCCCAGTGCCAGCGGTGGTGCGGCCGAGCGCTTTGCCGTTGAACCCGCGCTTCCTGCAGGGCTCCTGTTCGACGCTGGCACCGGCATCATCAGCGGCACGCCCACCGCCCTGGCTTCCTCTGCCGTCTACACGGTCACCGCCACCAATGCCGGCGGCGCAGCCACCGCGCGCGTGGTCATCGAAGTCCGGCGGACGCCGGCGGCGCCCGCAGGCCTGAGCTACCGGGATCTCGCCCCCATCTACACCGTCGGGCAGGCCATTGTTGCCAATGCGCCCAGCAGCAGCGGCGGCCCGGTCACTGCATACGCTGTCGTGCCGGCGTTGCCCGTGGGACTTTCGCTCGACGCAATCACTGGCGTCATCAGCGGCACGCCCACCGCGGAAGCCGCGGCGGCCGACTACCTGGTCACCGGCACCAACGCTGCCGGGTCGACCACCGTGACGCTGCGGTTGAGCGTGGCGCCAGCCGTCGTGGCGCCGGCAAGCATCAGCTACGCCACGCTTGCTGCCCTCTACGTCACCACGGAGCCCATCACTCCCAACGTGGCGCAGGTGACGGGGGGCCCCGCGTCGTCGTTCACGATCGCGCCAGCCCTGCCTGCCGGCCTGAGCATCAACCAAACGACCGGAGCGATCACCGGGACTGCGGCCACGGTCCAGTCGCAGGCCGCCTACACCGTCACCGCGAGCAACGCGGCCGGCTCCGTGCAGACGCAGCTCAGGATCGCCGTGACCGCCAGAGGCACCTGGACGGCCGCTGCGTCCATCCCCCTGGCCCGGCACTATTCCGCCGCGGTGAAGCTCGCTGACGGCAAGGTGCTGGTGGTCGGCGGCGTGTCGGCTGCAAGCGGCTACACCAATCAGGCAGATCTCTACGACCCCGCCACCGACAGCTGGACAACCGGCGCGCCGATGCTGGCGGCCCGCTCCGATCCATCGGCCACCGTGTTGAAGGATGGCCGGGTGCTGGTGGTGGGAGGCGACCGATCGATCAATGCGTCGCTGGCGAGCGCAGAGATCTACGATCCGGCGACCAACACGTGGTCGGCTACCGGCAGCATGAGCACGGCACGCACGCGGCACTCCGCCACGCTGCTGCCCGACGGCAGGTTGCTGGTGCTCGGTGGGTACCGGGCGGGATCGCCCGTGACCTTCCTGCAGACAGGCGAGTTGTATGACCCGCTGAACGGCACCTGGACGCTCATGGCCACCCCGATGTCGGTGCCACGCGGCCAGCATGGCGCCCAGCTCGTGGACGGCGGAAACGCCGTGCTGCTGGTCGGCGGTGTGGGCGGCGCAAGCGGCTTCTCGCAGTTGACTTCTGCCGAGCTGTTCCCTGTGGCCGACAGCGGAAGCTCGACACCGGTGGTGGGGGCCGTTCCCGCGGGCAACGTCTACATCTCCACGCCGCTCGCGGACGGCGGCGCGCTGGCGATGTCGGACGTCAGCACCACCGCGCTCCGGTTCTCGCCCGACGGAAGGACTTTCACCACGAGCACGATCTTCAGCAGCGTCGCACGCCCCCTGCCCACCATCACGCTCCTGGCGGACGGACGGGTCTTGGTGGCCGGTGGGGTGGGCCTCGGCACGGCGGAGATCTACAACCCCGACGTCAACGTCTGGACCGCTGCCGCACCGATGTCGACCGCGCGGTCGCGCGCGACGGCGGTGCTGCTCGATGACCGCAGCGTGCTGGTCATCTCTGGAGATTCAGCCGGCGGCAACGAGCTCGCTTCGGTGGAGCGCTACGTGCCATGACGCGCGTCGGTGGGGCGGGGCCGGGCAGGGTGAAGGCAGCAAGCGCCTGTTGTCGACGTTGCACCGCGCGCCAAGCAAATCGGTTGGGTCCGCATGTGCAGCTGGCCCGGCCAAGATAGTCGCTCCCGCACTGTCCGCGCGACGTTTGGGTAGCAGGCCGCTTTGCAGCGAAAAGTGCCGTTGGGGAAATCCTCTCGAACGCCCACTCTCGGCCGCAATCAGTCATTGAAAGTCGACCTATCGGTGGCGGCTTGATCCGGCCCGCGGCCGTCGCTGTCAACCCCGCAGCGCCAGGTTGTTCAGCTTGTCAAGGCGCTCGGGCCAGGAGTCATGGGTGGCCGATTGCAGCAAGATGCGCGTCCAGGCCACCCATCCTTCCCATTGCACGCGTTTGTCCCACGCATTGCCCCACTGGCTCAACAGCTGCAGTGCACTCTCCGCGGCCATGCGCGCTTCATCGCGCCGGCCGCCTGACAAATACAGTTGCGCGAGCACCATCTGAGGTTCCCCGACCCAGGGGTTGTGGCGCACGGCCTGCTCCAGCACTGCGACAGCCGCGTCGGTTTGTACCAGCGGCTGGTCCTGTTGGATCACCGACCAATAAAGCGACGTGGCCGCTGCGTCGTCGGCCGCTGTCAATATCTGCTTGCAGCCGCCGAACACCGGCGGAAGCGGCAATAGGTCACGAAGCGCCGGATGCATCAATGCCGCGCCGAGCCGGGAGACCTGGCAGACGACGCGCGCGCTTGGTCGCATCGGCCCTGGCCATAGCGATGCCATCCAGTGCTCGGCCTGCGGCCGAGCGACCACCTGCGGGAAGCCCGAGAAAATGTCGTCCTGCCAGCTGAACCATTGCTCCATGAAGTCGGCCATGGTGACAACGATGAACGCTGCCACCTCGTAAGCGCTCAGGCGCACGGTCCCCTGGGTCTTGCCGATGCGCTCGACAGTCACGCCGCCGTCCGTATCGATCTCGCCATCCAACACGCGCTGCGTGAACTGCGCACGACTGGCGGTGCAGAAGAGGTAGACCAGGTGCTCGGCCGAGTCGCCGACCTGCTCGCGCAATCGGCCTCGCTCGGTCCCGGCGTCGAACTTGACCAGGTCGACGAAGGCGTTGCCGTACACGCTGTGCAAAAGCCCCAGCAACCTCACGTCTGGCGGCTGCTGCCATTGGGCAAGCGTGCGCGCCACGCCAACCAGATGATGGCGAAAGGTTCCGGCCTTGTGCCAGTCCTGGCCGACGCCACGTGCCAACACCATCGGAAGGACCGGCGCCAGATCGACATCCTTGCTCAGCCAGTCGTCGTCGAGCAGACGCTGGGCACGCTCGAACATCGAAGTGTCAAGCGCTTGGAAGGGCAGCGATGGAGTCATGTGCTTGCTGCCAGCTGACGGCCAATTGCCCAAGCCCGCCCGGCGGATGGGTCAAGGTACTTCATGATTTCGCCTCCGACGCGGTGATTGCCGCAACCGAACCTGCCCTGGAACGCAGCTCGAATTTCTGGATCTTGCCGGTCGACGTCTTGGGCAATTCGCCAAAGATCACAGTCCGCGGCACTTTGAATGCAGCTAGGTGCTTGCGACAATGCTCCACGATGTCGGACTGCGTCGGCCGTGCACCCGGTTTGACTTCAACGAACGCGCAGGGCGTCTCGCCCCACTTCTGGTCTGGTCTGGCAACCACTGCGGCCGCCAGGACATCGGGGTGCCGATAGAGCACGTCTTCCACCTCGATGGATGAAATGTTCTCGCCGCCGGAGATGATGACGTCTTTGCTTCGGTCCCTGATCCTGATGTATCCGTCGGGACACTGAACCGCGAGGTCGCCGGTGTGGAACCAACCACCGGCGAATGCCTCCTGCGTGGCCGTCCGGTTCTTCAGGTATCCCTTCATCATGATGTTTCCTCGGAACATCACTTCGCCGATCGTCTGCCCGTCCGCAGGCACGGGCTTCATAGTCGACGGGTCGACCACGGTCGCTGCCTGCTGCAGGTGGTAGCGCACCCCTTGCCGACCGTTCAGCATCGCTCGTTCGGCGATGTCGACCTCTTCCCAGCTTTCGTGCTTGGCACATACAGTCGCCGGACCGTAAACCTCGGTGAGCCCGTATACATGGGTCAGGTCGAAGCCCAGGCGTTCCATGCCTTCGATCATCGAAGCGGGCGGCGCTGCGCCCGCCACCATGGCCTTAACGCCGCGCGGCAGTCCCTGCAGCAGATCCTGAGGAGCGTTCACAAGCAGGTTGTGGACGACGGGCGCACCGCAGTAGTGGGTGACTCCGTGGCGCGCGATCGCATCGACGATCGCCCTGGCTTCGACACGGCGCATGCAGACGTTGACGCCGGCCCGCGCGGCCACGGTCCAAGGAAAGCACCATCCGTTGCAATGGAACATCGGCAGCGTCCACAGGAAGACGGGGTGCTTGGGCATGTCCCACTCGAGGACGTTGGAGATCGCGTTCACGGCGGCGCCGCGGTGGTGATAGACCACTCCCTTGGGATTTCCGGTGGTTCCGCTCGTGTAATTGAGGGCTATCGCGTCCCACTCGTCCTGCGGCAGCGGCCACGCATCGGCCGGATCGCCCTCGCACAGCAGCGCTTCGTACGTCAGGCCGCCGACGCGCTCGCCAGGTCCCTCGAACAGTGGATCCTCCGCGTCAATGACGAGCAGCCGGTCCTGGCTGGCGCGCAGTCGCAGCGCTTCGCCCATCACCGTTGCGAACTCCGGGTCGACGATGACGGCCTTTGCCTCGCCGTGATCGAGCATGAAGGCAATGCTTGCCGCGTCGAGCCGTGTGTTCAGCGTGTTGAGGACGCCGCCGGCCATCGGCACGAAGAAGTGCGCCTCGACCATCGCAGGTGTGTTGGGCAACATGACGGCCACGGTGTCGTTGCGCCCGATCCCCCGTCGCCGCAGCGCGCTGGCGAGTCGCCTGCATCGATCGTAGGTCTGCGCCCAGGTGCGCTGCACGGGACCATGGACAATGGCGAGTCGCTGCGGATAGACCTGCGCGGACCGTTCAAGAAATACGATCGGCGTCAGTGGCGTGTGATTAGCAGGGTTTTGCGGAAGGTCGTCGTCGAAGATCGATGCCATAGGTCTAGCTCACGAAACACCGAGATCGAGTGCCGGCAAGACCTCGCCACGGCACTCACCAAAACCCACGCGCGCGAATCCGGGCCGTTCGCACCAACCCTTGATGGTCACGCTGTCGCCATCCTCCAGGAACGTCCGCATCTCGCCGGTGCCGGGAAGCGGCACGGATCGCGCGCCGCCCCGACTCAGTTCCACCATCGCGCCCGCTTGGTCGGGCGTGGGGCCGGAGATCGTGCCGGTTCCCATCAGGTCGCCGCTGCGCAGATCGCAACCGCCGATGGTGTGCTGCGTCAGCATCTGCGCAACGGTCCAGTATTGGTGACGGAAGCTGGTGGCCGTGATCCGGTCGCCAGGGACGTTTAGCGCACGATGCCGCCGAGACTGCAAAGAGACCTCCAGCTGCACGTCCAGGCTCCCGCTGGCGCGGTCGGCGGCATCCTCCAGATAGGGCAGCGGCTGCGGGTCACCGGCGGGGCGGTCGAAGGCAACCCGATAGGGCTCCAGCGCCTCCATGGAGACGATCCAGGGCGATATGCTGGTGCAGAAGTTCTTGCCGAGAAAAGGGCCGAGCGGGTCCATCTCCCAGAACTGGTGGTCACGTGCCGACCAGTCGTTCAGCAGGCACATGCCGAAGATCCGGTCTCGCGCCTGCGAGAGCGGTACCGGCTCTCCCAGAGTGCTTCCTGGACCGACGAAGAAGCCCATCTCGAGTTCAAAGTCGAGCTTCTGGCAGGGGCCAAACGCCGGAGGTGCGCGGTCTGCCGCTGTGGACTGGCCGTTGGGTCGGCGAAATCCGGTGCCGCTCACCACAATGCTCGATGCTCGGCCGTGGTAGGCGATCGGCAGCCACTGGAAGTTGCGGGTGAGCGGGTTCTCGCGGCCCATCACTCGGCCCACGTTGACCGCATGATGCAGCGATGTGTAAAAGTCGGTGTAGTTGCGTACGTCGACCGGCATCTTCATGGTGGCCCGGCTCAGCGGCAACATGCAGCCGCGCACCTGCTCCTGCGTTTTCCCATCCGCGCCGGATGACAGAAGCTTGAAGACCTCATGTCGGAGCGCTTGCCAGCTCGCCTTTCCCATCGCCATGAAAGCGTTGAGGGTCGAGTCGGCCGCCACCCGACATGCCGCGGCCGCCGGTTCAGCCAGCAGCCCGCTCGCCGCCAGACAAGCCAGGTCGATCACTTGGTCCCCGATGGCGATCCCACCACGAGGGTGCGGGTCGCGACCTTCGGGTACGAATACGCCGAGCGGAAGATTCTGAAGCGTGAAGTCGCACCCAGGCGACTGGGCGCCGGGCACCCAGCTCTTCGTCGCCGGATCATGGGTGAAGTTGAGCATGGAAGCGGTCAATGGCTGGCCTGCAAGGCAGCGTCGAAGATGGCAACCGCGCGCGTCCAGCCGGCCGACGCGCCGCGGATCTTGTGCGGAAAGCAGCTGATGAAGAACCCGGTCGCTGGCAGCGCCTCGAGGTTGTGAAGCTTCTCGAGGTGGCAGTAGCCGATATCTCGACCCGCCTTGTGACCTTCCCAGATTAGAGACGCGTCGCGCGTGGCCTCGTACTTCTTGGCCGTATGCACGAAAGGCGCGTCCCAGCTCCAGGCATCGGTGCCGGTGAGCCGGACGCCGCGCTCCAGCAGGTACATCGTCGCCTCATAGCCGATGCCGCAGCCCGACGAGACATAGTCCGGGTCGCCGTACTTCGTGCCCGCGCGCGTGTTGACCACCACGATCTCGAGGGGCGCGAGGGTGTGTTGGATGCGCGCAAGCTCCTCTTCGATCTCCCTCGCGGTCACGACGTGGCCGTCCGGCAAATGCCGAAAGTCCAGCTTCACACCAGGCTGGAAGCACCACTCCAGAGGCACCTCGTCGATGGTCGTGGAGCGCTGCGGCTCGCCCAGCGCCTTGTTCATCGTGCTGTGGAAGTGATACGGTGCATCGAGATGCGTGCCGTTGTGCGTCGAGAGCCGGACGGTTTCCGCCGCCCAGCCTTCGCCATCGGGCAGATCGCCCTTGCGAAGCCCGGGGAAGAACGCGGCGATCTGCTCCGGTGAGTCCTCGTGCGTCACGTAGTCGATGTGCGGCGCGAACGCAGGCGGGTCGCTCAGGACACCGTTTTCCAGATAGATGGACAGGTCGACAAAGCGGCGGGTCATATCAATCCACGGAAATCTTCTTGGCCTTGACCAGCTCACCCCAGGTGCGCTTCTCCTGGCTCAACAGGCTCGCCATGGCATCGATGCTGGCACTCATCGGCTCGCTGCCGGTCTCGGCGATCTGCTTCTGCACTTCGGGCGTCTGAGTGATCCGGGTGAGCGCTGCGTTGAACTTTTGCACCACCTCGGTCGGAACGCCCGCCGGCGCCCACACACCATGCCAGCCCACCACAGCCACGGCGGGATACGTCTCCGCGATCGTGGGCACGTTGGGGAACTGGGCGTGGCGGTGGCCACCGCTGTAGGCAATCGCACGCACCTTTCCTGCGTTGATCATCGGGATGGCCGAAGCGGCCGGTTCGACGCACAGGGGAATCTGGCCCGACACCACGTCGATCAGCGGTGGTCCCTTGTAGGGAACATGGAGCAGCTGCACCTTCGCGCTCTGGCTGAACAGCTCCATGATCAGGTGCAGGAAGCTCCCCACGCCGTTGGTGCCGTAAGCGAGCTTGTCCGGATGCGCCGTGGCGTAGTCGACCAGTTCCTTCACCGTCTTGAAGGGCATGTCGTTGTTGGCGACGATGAAGGCGCCCTGCGACAGCAGCGGCGAGACGGGCCGCAGTTCTTTTTCCGGGTCGAACTTCAGCCTGGAATAGATCCACGGGTTGACCGTGAAAGAGCTCGAGACTGTGTACAGGAACGTGTAGCCGTCTGCAGGTGCCTTGGTGACGTACTCCGTCGCGATGTTTCCCGCGACGCCAGGGCGGTTCTCGACGATCATCGGGACGTTCAGTACCTTGGACAACCTCTCCGCATAGATCCGGTTGTAGGTGTCCGGCGCGGTCCCGGGCGGCCCCATGTTCACGAACTTGATGGCGTGCGACGGCCATCCCTGCTGAGCGGATGCGGCCTGCAAGGGTCGGAGGCTCGCCACCGCGCAGGCAGCGGCAGCACGGGCGATGATCGCGCGGCGTTGGATGGCCATGAACACTCCTTTATGGCTTTGCGGGAACGACCGGCAGTAGCAGGAACGAGGGGTAGGCCCCGCCGGTGTGGATCGTGATCTGCCCGCCGAAGCGTTCCGGCGTCCGGTCCTCGGGGTGGTCGTGCAGGAGGACGGAGGAGCCGCGCATCGGCTTCCCGTAGATCATTGGCCAGGGGCCGGGGAGATCGTGCTGGAAGTCGGTGCTGCCGACGGTGAGCACCAGTCGCCAGCCCTTGGGAAAGACGAAGGACATCGGCCAGATCTCGATCTGCAATTCGTAGATCGCCCCGGGTTCGAGGAACTGCAATTCGTCGTGGGCAAGCACGGGCTGCCATGGCTTCGAATTGCGGGGGTCCAGCTTCCGGTGGGAGGCGCGGATCCAGCCCTGCGCCAGCGGCGCGTTGAGTTCGGACGCCGCGACGATGAGGTGCTCCTTGCCCGCCGGGTCGTAAGCGCGGACCGTCAGGAAAAGATCGGCGTCTTTCGCGGTGGTCGACACGTGGAGGGTCGCCGCCACCGGGCCTGTCACTTCCGTTTCTTGCTCGAACGGGGCGGTGCTGAAGCTGGCTTTGCCATCCAGTCCGTCGAAGCGCACCTGTGCCTCTTCGCCAGGCGGTTCGCTGGCCAGTTGGAGCGAGGACGCATCCAGGTAGCTGCGGGTCCAGAGGGTGCGTGCCAGGGGCCACTCCTGCTCCGACCTCTGGACGAAGCCGTCGACGTGCCGCACCAGCATGCTGATGGGCGCGGTGTTCTCCCAGCCGTTGTCTTCGCCTTTCAGGAAATGATCGAAGAAACGCTTCTGGAGGGCCACGCCGTAGTCGGTGTAGAACTCGGTCCAGTGCTCGCGGCCGTGGAGTTCCATCCACTTCTGCTTGGACCCCGCACCCAGCCAGCCCTGGATGTTGCCGCGAAGGTGGACACCGTGGCCACCCCAGTTTCCGCAGGAAAGCACGGGCACCTCGATCGCGGCCAGGTCCGGCGTGCGTTCCGTGTAATAGCTGTCGGTGATGAGTTCCGCCGACAGCAACTTCCCCGGGATATCCCGACGGTTTCCGCGCAACTCTTCGTCGCTCAGGTCGTCAGGCCCGGCGATCGACACGCCGGTATTCGGATTGATGCGGGCGCGCGAGCCCAAGCCGTTCTGCACATTGGCGATCTGGTTCGGGTACCAGTTCATCAGGAAGGTGTTGAGCACCCCTCCATGCCGGCAGGCATCGCGGTAGATGTCGGTATAGCCCTCGAAGGGGCAGATCGCCGCCAGATGCTTGGGACGTTTGGCGGCCACCTGCCATTGCGTGCTGGCGTAGTACGAGACGCCTGCCAGGCCAACCTTGCCGTTGCTCCAGGGTTGGGTGCCGGCCCATTCGATGCACTCCTTGAAATCCTCGATCTCGCGCGTCGACCAGCAATCGATGTAGCCGGGCGAACGACCGGCGCCACGAGAATCCACGCGAATGCAGACGTAGCCGAAGGGCACCCAGCGTTCGGGATCGACGGTCTCCCAGTTGGCATATCGACCTGTGCTGCCTCGCAATACCTCGGGATACTCGGAGGTTAGGCCCTTCCACTGCATCGGAAAGCCTTCGCTGAAGTGCAGGCCCTTGGCGTAGGGGCCGCACGACATCAGCACGGGAAACGGGCCATTGCCTTCGGGACGAAAGATGTCGGCGCGAAGAACCGATCCATCACTGGTGGCGATCTCGATGTCCCAATCAATCTTCATGGCTACACTCCTAATCACACGTATTAAACGGTCATTTAATGTAGGCGCCGCTCTGCCATCGGGCATGCGGTGCAAACCCTAATCTGCCGTTTAAAACGCAGATTTAATATCGGTCCATGAAGACCCGAACCACCACGAGAGCCGCTCAAGGCGCGGGCGAGGCACGCGAGCGCATTCTTGTCGCTGCGGAGCTGCTTTTTGCGCGTCAAGGGGTCGACAAGACATCGACTCGAGAAATCACCAACGATGCCGGGGTGAACGTCGCGTTGGTCAACTACTACTTCAGGTCCAAGGAAGCGCTTGCTGAAGAGATCTTCATGCGCCTTGCCCAGCGCGTCACGGTGTTGAGGCTTGCCGAGCTGTCGAAGGTGATGGACGCATCACGTCAACACAAGACATCGCTGCGCCTCGAAGATCTTGTCGACTGCTTCATCAAGCCGTACTTCGAGCCTGGTGTTCACGGGCCCCTCCTTGCTCGATTCATCCTGCAGCACCGGCTGGACCCCAGCGAAATGACGCACCGCGTCTTCGAGCAACATTTAAACCCCTTCGCCTTGGAATTCGTCGATGCGCTGTGCGAGACCGACAAGCAACTGAGCAGGGTGGACTGGCAGTGGCGCTACACCTTGATGACCGGAACGGTCATGCTGGCGATCACGGACGTTGGACCGAACAACCGCATGTCCATCTTGACCAATGGCAGTGCGGACGCTTCGCGCGCTGAGGAGCTCAGATCCGAGCTAAGAGACTATCTCTGCCGCGCCCTCCGCCGGCCGGAGCCTTCCTCTTTCCAGCGACACTCCGGCGGTTTCTGATGGCATCAATGCTGGGGGCTTGGCTACGAGCTGCTTGCGTCGCGGTCCGCCAGTGCAACGGGATTCACCCCTGTTGAGTTCACGGTGCGCGAATGAGTTCGCGTTCTGGGTGAGTCAGGGCCTTGGTGCTGAGTCGCGGCTTAGCCTGCACATCTCACGAATACCCGCTTCGGAGTAGGCTCGATGTCGGCTCAGGGGGCGTTAGCGTCTTTCGCGCATTCTGGGTGACCGGCAGCAACCAGTCTCTAGCTGTCCGCCGCAGATGGACCACTCCCGCCCTCGCTCGTGGGCCATTCCCCCGGCGGTTGCGGCTCTATGCCTGCCGTCTATGTCGCCGCCTCTTCGAAGGAGGCAGTGCCTCTGCTTATCATGAGCCCTGTCGCCAACCCGCACGGTGACCCCCATTCCTCTGCAATCGCGAAGGACGGATCCGCTGATGTTGTCGAGCGTGCTGCAGATCTTGCCTTTGCTGGTCGTCGTGGGCGTGGTGCTGCTGCTGCGCTGGAACCAGCGGCGTGTGCCGGACTGGGGCGCTGTGCGCCGGACAGTGCGACTGCAACCCGATGCGAGCGGCGGCCTGGTCGTGCCGGTGTCGCAGCTTGCGCTGCGACGCACCTTCAGCGGGTCCAGCAACGGCCTGTCGCCCAAGCTGTGGGTCATCGACGGCGGCCTGCGCTTCAAGGTGTTCAAGCTCACCGAGCGCAGCTTCCACCACTACGAACGCGTCGAGGCGCACAAGTCGCTGTTCCATGGCACGCGGCTGGTCTTCGTAGGCTCCGGCGAGCGGTTGCAGGCCATGGTCCGAGATGCCGACGTCGCGCGGGCCGTGTTGCGCCACCTGCCGGCGGACATGCCGCTGTCCCCTGCGGCCGCGGCGCTGCGGGGTGACGCATGAGCGCGCTCTGGCGGCCGCAGCGATGACGGCCGATGTGAAGGCGTCGCCGCCCGAGAAGAGCTCTCGCGGCCGCCGCGTGTTCGTCACGGTGCTGGTCGTGCTCGGCGTGTGTGAGGTCCTCGCGACGTCGGGGCTGGACCTGGACATGCTGCCGGCCTGGCTCGCGGGAGCGATCGCCATGATCGGCTTCCTCACCTTCCTGCTGCTGGCCGGCATGTTCGGCAACCCGCTGCTCGCGATCGCGCTGCTCTTCCTGGCGTGGCGCGGCTGGCGCTGGCCGTTCTGGCGCGCGCTGCTGCTGTCGCTGCCGTTCTGGATCGTGACCGCCCGCGTGTTGCCCGGGCTGGGGTAGCGCCTCGGTTGGGGCGGCATGCCCGCTCCGCAGTCCCGCGCGGGTGCCGGCCTGCAAGACCTGTTCAGCGGTTCTTGGTCCCGGCTTCGCGCGCCGCCCGGTCGATCACGTCCGCCACCACCTTCGGCTGCGTCATGAACACCGCGTGGCTGGCCTTCACCTCCGTGATGTCGGCGCCGATGCGCTTGGCCATCTTGTGCAGCATGCGCACATCGAAGGCCTTGTCGTCGGTCGCGATGACGGCCCAGCTGGGCTTGGTGCGCCATGCGGCCTGCTTGAGCCTGGTGCCGAAGACGGACATGTTGATGGGGATCTGCGCGTCGCGCATGAAGGCCGCATCGGCGTCGCTCGTGTCGGCGGCAAACCCGGGTTTGAACTTGGCGAGGTTGACGTAACCGTAGCCATCGGCCTGCGTGTCGATCACGAACTCTGGCGCCGAGAAACCCGTGTACTGCTCGGCCGTCGTTTCGCCGGCGTCGGGCGACAGCGCCGACACGTACACGAGGCCGACCACCTTCGGGTCGACACCGGCTTCCGTGATGACCGTGCCGCCCCACGAATGCCCCACGAGGATGGTGGGGCCGTCCTGGCGTGCGAGTGCGCGCTGCGTGGCGGCCACATCGTCGGCCAGCGAGGTCAGCGGGTTCTGCACCACCGTGACGCGGTACCCGCGCGCCGTGAGCTTGTCGTAAACGCCGCGCCATCCCGACCCGTCGGCGAAGGCACCGTGCACCAGCACGACGTTCCGCGCCGGTGCGGGCTGCGCGTGGGCGCCGACACCGGGCGCGACGATGCTGGTGGCGGCAGCAGCGGCCACGATGAGCTTGCGGATCTGGGCGTTCATTTCGGTGTCCTTCGAAGTGGTGGGTGAAGGCTTGAATCGTAGGGAGGTCTTCGATTAACAGGGTTGCGAATACGTTGCATAAAGCGAATCAGACGTCGTCCCGTCGGTCGATCTCATTTTTAAAATTACGAAATCGGTTTAGTAGAAGCAATAAAAGTGCGTTGCTCGTCGGTGGCTGGGAGCGTGGGAGCGGTGCTGCAGGCGTTCTGTGCTTCGCGGTGCGGAGGTGGTCGCCGGGGCTTTTGTACCGCTCTGTATACGCAGGCCGGGCGATACACAGCCGTTCACTTCGAGCGGGCCGTGACACATGCGGCATACATCCGCGCGGTCCACTGGCTCCACGCGATGAAGACCGCCTTCGCCGCGAGCTCCAACAACCCGACGAAGGACCGCACCATGACCCCGACGAACCCTGCTGTTCCCCGCCGCCGATTCCTCGGCGCCACCGCCGCCACGTTCGCCGCCGCGCCCCTGGGTGCGCTGCTGGGCGGTGTCGCGATGCCGACCTTCGCGCAGGGCGCGGGTGCCGACGCCACGGCCGGCCGCAGCGGCGCGGCCTCGGGCTTCGGTGCGCTGCGCCACATCCAGGCCGGCGACCTGAACGTCGGCTATGCCGAACTCGGCCCGGCCGATGGTGTGCCGGTGATCCTGCTGCACGGCTGGCCCTACGACATCCACACCTACGTCGACGTGGCGCCGCTGCTCGCCGCAGCCGGACACCGCGTGATCGTTCCCTACCTGCGTGGCTACGGCAGCACGCGCTTCGTTTCGGCGGCCACGCCGCGCAACGGGCAGCAGGCCGTGGTGGCGAACGACATCCTGGCGCTGATGGACGCGCTGCGCATCGAGCGCGCGGTGCTCGGCGGCTGCGACTGGGGCGCGCGTACGGCCTGCATCCTCGGGGCGCTGTGGCCTGAGCGCTTCATGGGGCTGGTGTCGGTGAGCGGCTACCTCATCGGCAACCCCAAGGCCAATGCCAAGGCGCAGGCGCCGGCCGTGGAGTTCGCGTGGTGGTACCAGTCGTACCTGGCGACGGACCGCGGGCGCGACGGCTATGCGGCCGACCCGGCGGGATTCGCGCGCTTCATCTGGCAGCAGGCCTCGCCGCGCTGGCAGTTCGACGATGCCACCTTCCGCCGCAGCGCCGCTGCCTTCGACAACCCGGACCACGTGGTCATCGTGGCGCACAACTACCGCTGGCGCATCGGCCTGGTGGAGGGCGAATCGCGCTTCGACGCGCTGGAGGCGCGGCTGGCCGCGGCGCCCGCGATCGCGCTGCCCACCATCACGCTGGAAGGCGACGCCAACGGCGCGCCGCATCCGGCGCCCGCGGCCTATGCGGGCAAGTTCACGGGCAGGTACCAGCACCGCAACCTCACGGGTGGCATCGGCCACAACCTGCCGCAGGAGGCGCCGCAGGCCTTTGCGCAGGCGGTGCTGGATGTGACGCGGCTTTGAATCAGTTCGCCGCCTGCAACCAGCGTTCGGGCCGAGCTTGGCCCGTCCTGAGCTTGTCGAAGGGCCGAAGCCCTGCGCCGCGCCTCGACAGGCTCAGCGTGAACGGTCGGGGCTTGGATGCGAACTGAAAACGACCTGTCTACCCGCCACCCCAACTCATCCGGAGCCCCACATGACGCTCTACCTCCTTGCCTTCCTCGGCGGCGTTCTCACGCTGCTGAGTCCGTGCATCCTGCCGGTGCTGCCCTTCGTGTTCGCTCGCACGGGTCGGCCCCTCGCGCAAGGCAGCGGCCCGCTGCTGGCCGGCATGGCCATCGCCTTCGCCGGCGTGGCCTCGCTCGGGGCCGTGGCGGGCGCCTGGGCGGTGCGCCTGCACCAGACGGGCCGTGTGCTGGCGCTGGTGGCGCTGGCCGTGTTCGCGCTCGCACTGCTGTGGCCCCGCTTCGCCACCTGGCTGATGCAACCGTTGGCGCGCGTGGGCGATGCGCTGCTGGCGCGCCGGTCGCGCGGCGTGGTCGACACGGGCTGGGGCGCGTCGCTCTTGGTCGGCGTGGCCACGGGCCTGGTCTGGTCTCCCTGCGCGGGGCCGATCCTGGGACTGATCCTCAGCGGCGCGGCGCTGGCGGGGCCGTCGGTGCACGGCACGCTGCTGCTCGCGGCCTATGCCGGCGGCGCGGCGCTGGCGCTGGCGGTGCTGCTGCGGGCCGGCGACGCGCGCTGGGCTGCGTGGCGCGCGCGGCTGGGCACCGGCGTGGGCGCGCGCCGCGTGCTCGGTGCGGCCATGCTGGGCGGCGTGGTGGCAGTGGCGACGCGGCTGGACACGGGCCTGCTCGCCCGCGTGTCGCTCGATGCGGGCACGGCGAAGCTCGAGGAGCGGCTGTTGCGGTCCGCGCTGGGCGGGGGCGACATGGCGGGCACCGGCAACGGCCTGCAGCGCGTGTCGACAACGGCCCCCGCGGGCGTGCCCTCGGGCCTGCCCATCGAGCCGATCCAGCCCAGCTTCGGCGGTGGCGGCCCGTGGCTCAACACGTCACCGCTCACGGCCGAGGCGCTGCGCGGCAAGGTGGTGCTGGTCAACTTCTGGACCTATTCGTGCATCAACTGCCTGCGCACGCTGCCGCATGTGCGCGCCTGGGCGCAGCAGTACGCCGACCAGGGCCTGGTCGTGGTGGGCGTGCACACGCCGGAGTTCGCATTCGAGAAGGACACGGCCAACGTGCAGCGCGCGCTGCGCGAGCTGAAGATCGCCTACCCCGTGGTGCAGGACAACCAGTACGGCATCTGGCGCGCCTTCCGCAACCAGTACTGGCCCGCGCTCTACCTCATCGACGCGCAGGGCCGCGTACGGCACCACCAGTTCGGCGAAGGCGGTGCGACGCGCACCGAAGCGGCGATCCAGGCGCTGCTGCGGGAAGCGGGCCGCGCGCCGGCGAGCGGTGGCGCGGCGGTGCAGGCCGTGCATGTCGACACGCGCGGCGTGGGCCTGCCGCCCGACAGCGGCAGCGTGCGCACGCCCGAGACCTACCTGGGCTACCAGCAGGGCAGCGGCTTCGCGTCACCCGAAGGCGTGCTGCGGGAACGCTCGCGCAGCTACACGGTCGATGCGCTGAGGCTGAATCGCTGGGGCCTGCGCGGCGACTAGACGGTGGCGCCTGAGTACGTGCAGCTCGACCAACCCGGCGGGGGCATCGCGCTGCGCTTCCAGGCGCGCGATGCGCACCTGGTGCTGGGCGCGGTACCGGGCCGTGGGCCGGTGCGCTTCCGCCTCACGCTCGACGGCCAGCCGCCCGGCGCCGACCATGGCGAAGACGTGGACGCCGACGGCCGCGGCACTGTCGACGCGCAGCGCCTGTACCAGCTCGTGCGGCAGCAGGGCGCGGCCGATGCGCGCACGGTGGAGATACGCTTTCTCGACGCCGGGGTGCGGGCCTATGCCTTCACTTTCGGTTGACCTGGAGTTTGAAGAAAAAAGTGCCCGCAGCGCCCGTGGGGCGGGCGCCGGCAGCTATCGTTTGCATAGCAATCGGCGTTCGTGCGACCCCGGCTCGGGCCCTCAGTCGCCGATCCCGAACAGCTCGCGCAGCGCCTCGCGATAGGCCTGCTCGCCCACCACGTCGGCGTCTTCGTGCACGGCGCCGTCGACGAGCACGAAGCGCTTGGGCGGTGCGGCCTTCTCGTACAGTGCGCGGCCCAGTTGCGGCGACACCATCGTGTCGCCCGCGGCGTGGATCGCCAGCAGCGGCGAGCCCACCTCGGCGATGCGCGAGGCGGCATCGAAGTGCTGCGTCATCAGCGGCGCGACCGGCAGCCAGCCCCAGCGGGTGCTGCGCAGCACGTCCAGCGAGGAGGTGAAGGCGCCTTCGACGATGAGGCCGGCTTCGTCCTGCACGTCGGCCGCGAGCCGCACCGCCACGGCGGCGCCCAGCGAGTGGCCGAAGACGAAGCGGCGCGCCTGCGGATGTTCGCGCGCCAGAAATTGCCACGCCGCGCGCGCGTCTTCGGCCACCAGCGTCTCGGACGGCATGCCCGCGCTGCTGCGGCCGAAGCCGCGGTAGTCCACGCCCAGGACCGAGAAGCCCAGCCGGTGCAACTGCCGGATGCGCGTGGCGCTGGCGCGCACGTCCCAGTGCACCCCGTGCAGGAACAGAATCACCGGCGCGCCGGATCGAAGCTGCGGCAGCCACAGCGCATGCAGGCGCACGGGCTGCCCGGCCTGTTCCGGGTGCTGCGAGACATACTCGATCCACACGTCCTGCATTCCGACCGCGGCCGCCTCGCCGGGCGGCCAGGTGCGCGTGCCGGGCATGAAGAGCCAGCGTCGCTGCTCGTGGTCGACGATCGCGCAGCCGCCGAGCAGCGCGCACAGCACCAGCAGGAGCGAGGCAAGGAGGGCGGCAGGGCGCATGGCCCATGTTCGCACTACCCGGGCAGCACCGGGCGCGTGCCCGCATCCCTGAACGCGGCGGGCGGTGCGCCCAGCACGCGCTCGAACACGCGCGCCATCTGCTGCCGCCCCGAGAAGCCGCTGCGCAGCGCCACCTTGTCCATGGACTGGCCGGTGTGCGAGAGCAGCTCGCGCGCGAGGTCCACCTGCGCCGCGCGGATGTACTCGCTGGGCGACTGCCCGAAAGCCTGCTTGAAGTCGCGCGACAGCTGCCGCGTGCCCACGCACACGTGGTCGGCCACCTGCTCGACGGTCACGCCCTGCTCCAGCTGGGCCAGGATGAAGGCGGTGGCGCGGCTGAGCCGGTCCGACGCGCCACCGTAGGCGTCCAGCGCTGCGCTCTGCTGGCCCTGGTGGGCGGCCCGGACGCGGAACACGACCAGCTCGCGCGCGATGGCCAGCGCCAGTTCGCGGCCATGGTCTTCGTCCACCAGGCTCAGGGCGAGGTCGATGCCGGCGGTGGCGCCGGCGGAGGTGAAGAATTTGCCGTCGCGTGCGAACAGCGTGTCGTCGATCACGCGCGCCTCGGGGTAGAGCGTCCTGAAGCGATCGATGTGCCGCCAGTGCGTGGTGACCGGGCGGCCCGCCAGCAGGCCGCATTCGGCCAGCACATAGGCGCCGGTGCACACCGAGCCGATGCGGCGCACGCGCGGCTCGACGGCCAGCAGCCAGTTGCGCAGGTGCGGGTCGCGGCGCGCGGCCAGCACGCCCGGTCCGCCCGCGACGATCAGCGTGTCGAAGGCGCAGATCTCCGGCGGCGGCAGCGGTGCCGTCTGCAGGCGCAGGCCGCACGAGGTCGCGACCTCGCCGCCGAAGGTGGAGATGGCGTTGATGCGGTAGCGGTCCGGCTCGCCGGGCGCACGCGCGTGGTGGTTCGCGCGGCCCAGCACGTCGGCCGGGCCGGTGGCGTCGAGCAGCAGCGCATCGCCGAAGACGACGATGCCGACTTCGCGCGTGCCGTGGTACGGGGTGGGGCCCGCCGGCGCCCTAGTCAGCGATGAAGCCGATCTCTTTGACAACCTGCCTCCATTGGCCGAATTCGCTCTGCATTGTGGCGGTCAGCGTCGCCGCGTCGCCGTCGCCGATCTCCAGGCCCGCGGCGAGCAGCCCGCTGCGCAGGTCCGGATCGGCCACCACCTTGCGCAGCGCGGCGCCGTAGCGCGCGACGAGTTCCGGCGGCGTGCCCTTGCTCAGGAAGTACGAGAACCACTCGCGGTTCACCAGGTCCTTGAAGCCGGCTTCGGGAAAAGTGGGCACGTCGGGCAGCTGCGAGGCGCGCATCGTTCCGGTCACGGCGAGGATGCGCAGCTTGCCGGCCCGGTGGTGCTCGAGGATGTCGCTCGGCGCCAGGAAGGCGAAAGACATCTGGCCCGACAGCACGTCGGCCAGCGCCGGTGCTGATCCCTTGTACGGCACGTGGGTGAAGTCGCTGCCCATCGCCCGGCCCATCAGCACGCCCGAGAAATGGAACACGCTGCCGGACGCGGGCGAGCCGTAGAAGGCGACCGACTTGTCCTGCCTGATCAGCGAGACGGCATCGGCCAGGCTCTTCACCGACAGCCGCGCCGCGCTGACGAAGGCGATCGGCGCGGTGGCCGCGGTGCCCAGCGGGATGAAGTCGCGCAGCGGGTCGTAGCGCAGGCTGCGGTAGGTGTGCGAGTAGATCACCATCGACGAGCCGATGGTCTGCAGCAGCACGCTGCCATCGGCATGGGCCGACTTCGCGTACTCGATCGCCAGTTGCACGCCAGCGCCCGGCCTGTTGTCGACGATGGCGCTGTTCTGCAGCTGCGCGGCCAGCAGCGGCGACACGGCGCGCGCGATGCGGTCGCCCGTGGCGCCCGGTGGAAAGCCCACGAGCAGCCGCGTCGTGGCGGGCGTCGGCGCCTGCGTCTGCGTCATCGACAGCCCGGGCCGTATCAGCGCCAGGGCACCGAGCATCTGGAGGGTTGCGCGTCGGTTGCTGCTCATCGTTCACCTTGTCGCTGCCGAAGGGCCGCGTCGATGAAAGTCTTGCGCCCTGCGCGTGGCGGCGCCGGACATAGGCGGTCGATTTCGCGACATCGGCGGCCGCCGCCCCACCATGTCCGCAAATGAGCGCGCTGTGTCTGGTGCATCTGCGCCAGGGCAGGCACAGTGCGGCGGATGAACTCCACGCCCAAGACCCGTATCGGCATGCTCGTGTTCCCGATGATGACCTCGCTGGACATCCTCGGCCCCTTCGAAGTGCTGGCGCGCGCGCCGGATTGCCAGGCCGAGCTGGTCTGGAAGAACCGCGAGCCGCTCAAAGGCGACACCGGCCTCACGCTCATCCCCGACCAGGCCTTCGCGACCGCGCCGCAGTACGACATGCTGGTCGTGCCCGGCGGCCCGGGCCAGACGCCGCTGATGGAGGACGAGGAGGTGCTGCAATTCCTGCGCCAGCAGGCGGCCGGCGCGAAGTGGGTCACCTCGGTGTGCACCGGCTCGCTGCTGCTGGCCGCGGCGGGCCTGCTCGAAGGCCGCAGCGCCACCAGCCACTGGATGTCGATCGACCAGCTCGAACTCTTCGGCGTGCGGGCGCTGCCCGACCGCGTGGTGGTGGACGGCGACCGCATCACCGGGGGCGGCGTCACCTCCGGGCTGGACTTCGCCTTCACCGTGCTCGGGATCCTGCGCGGGGCGGACGCCGCCAAGGCGCTTCAGCTGATGCTGGAATACGACCCGGCTCCGCCGTTCCAGAGCGGGCACCCGCGCGTGGCGGCACCGGAACTGGTCGAGAAGGTGCGGGCCTCGGCAGCGCCGATGCTGGAGCGCCGCCGCGAGGTGTCGAGGCGCGTGGCGCGGCGCATGGCGGCGAAGTAGCGCGCCGTGGCGCTCAAGTCGCTCACGCCGCGCAGGCCATGATCATGCGGCGCATCTGCGCGGCGACGCCTTCGCACAGGGCTTGCGGGCCTTGCTCGTGGGGCGTTTGCGCAGGCCCGAAGCAGACGCGGGCTTGCAGGTCGCGGTAGCGCGCCAGCGCGATCTGCAGCGCCGCCGCCATCTTCTCGCGGTCGCGCGGCGTGCGGCGCAGCCGCGTGAGCGGGTGGCGCTGCGCGTGCGGCGAGATGACGCCGCTCACCAGCGCGGGCACGAACACGGCGCTCGGCACCAGCCGCGCGAAGAGCGCGTAGCTGTCGGTCCAATGGCGCAGTGAATCGATCGCGCGCGCCGTGCCGAAGGTGACCGGGTCGGGCTCGATCTCGCCCGCGGGAAAGGTCAGCAGCGCGCCGCCGTCCTTCAGGTGCCGGGCGCCGGCGCGCAGGGCGGCAGCCAGGCCGGCGGCGTGATCGGGCAGGAAGATCAGCTGGCGCGCGACCTGGGGCAGGGCGCGCAGGAAGGGGCGGTCGAGCGCCATCACGCGCAGGTCGGGCCGCGACGCGAGCGCCGTGAACAGGGCCACCGTGTCGGTCATGCCCGGGTGGTTCGACAGCAGCACGACCGGGCCATGCGGCGGCACCTGCGCCTGGCCGCTCACCTGCAGGCCCGAGGTCATCTGCTGCACCAGCCATTCGCTGCCCTTCGACAGGCCATACAGGCCGACGCGCGTGTCGAACTCCGCAGCCGTCAGCGCGAAGCGGCGCGCGACAGGGCGGAACAGGTGGCGCAGCGGCGTGGCCTGCAGACGCGCGAGGCCGACCGAGTCGAGCAGCTCGGCGAGGTTGATCTCGGTCAGGGCGTCGACCCCTGGGGCATCCGCGGCGCCCGGAAGAGCGCCTTCGCCGTCGGCAGCAGTGCCTGTCCTCGCCGGAACGGCCGGGCGGTCGTTCATGCCGCCGGCGCGCGCTGGCGCCGTCGCAGCAGCCATTCCAGCGCTTCGAACAGTGCTTCGCTCGCCAGCGCCAGCGCGGCGGCAGGCAGGGCGCCGGCCATCAGCAGCGCACGGTCGTTGAGGGCGAGGCCGGTCACGATGCGTTCGCCAAAACCACCCGCCCCGATGAAGGCCGCGATGGTGGCCGTGCCGATGGCAATGGTGGTGGCGGTGCGGACGCCCGCGATCAGCGTGGGCAGCGCCAGCGGCAACTGCACCAGCCGCAGGTTCTGAGAACCCGTCATGCCGAGTGCGGTGCCGGCCTGCTTCACGCCCATCGGCACCTCGGCCAGGCCGGTGACGGCATTGCGCATGATGGGCAGCAGCGAGTACAGCGTGAGCGCGATCAGCGCCGGCAGCGTGCCGATGGCGCCGATCAGCGAGATCAGCACCGCGAGCAGCGCGAGCGAGGGCACGGTCTGCAGCAGCCCCGTGGCACCCAGCACCAGCGCGCGCAGCCGCAGGTGCGGAAACACCCACACCGCCAGGGGCACACCGATGAGGGTGGCCACGGCCACCGAGACAGCGACCAGCATGAGATGCTGGCGCGCCAGCCGCGGCAGGTCGGGCCCGAAGAGCTTGGCCATGAAGCCGGTGGCCACTGCGCCGCCTGCGCCCTGGCCACCGCCCGAGAGGAAGTCGCGCGCGATGGTGGCGAAGCCCGCACCCTGCAGCTCGGCGCGCGCGTTCATGGCGATCATGGCGTGCTCGTCGATGCGGCCTTGGAGGCTGGTGAGCGCCGCCCAGGCCTGCGGAAAGCGCTGCGGCACGTCCAGCCGGTACAGCACCACGGCGTCGTAGCGGGGGAAGTAGCCGCGGTCGTCGTCGAGCACCGTGAGGCCCAGGTGGTCGATCTTGGCGTCCGTCGTGTAGATGTCGATCACGTCCACCTGCTTGGCGGCGATGGCGTCGTAGGCGATGCCATGGTCCAGGCCGGTGGGTGCCTGCGGCAGGCCGTAGCGCGCCGCCACGCCGCGCCAGCCGTCGGCGCGGCCGATGAACTCGTTCGACAGGCCGAGCTTGAGCTCCGGGTGTCTCGCCAGGTCGCTCAGCGAACGCACGCCCAGGCGCCTGGCCTCGTCGGCGCGCATGGCGAAGGCATAGCCGTCGTTGAAGCCCAGCGGGATGGCCATGCCCAGGCCCAGCGGCTGCAGCGCCGCCTGCATGGCCTCGCGCGACAGGGGTTGCGGGCTCTTGAGGATCTCCAGCGCGATGGTGCCCGTGTATTCGGCATAGAGGTCGATGCCGCCGCTCCTGAGCGCCTCGTAGACGATGGCCGTGTTGCCCAGGCCCTGGCGCACCACGGGCACTTGCGAGAGCTTCGGCGCGGCCGTCTGCGCCAGCACCTCGGCCAGGATGTACGACTCGGTGAAGCGCTTGGAGCCGATGCGCAGCGTGCCCTCGTCGGCGGCCCCCGCGCCGCGCGACGCCGTGAACAGCAGCACGGCCAGCAGCATCGGCAGGGTGACGGCGCGGATGATCGCGCGCGCCAGCGTGTGGGGCTGGACGCCCGGCCGCCAGGGCCGCGGAAGGTTGGGCATCGGGTCAGTTTATAGCCGGCCTTCCTACAAGCGCAGGTGCGCCACGCCGATGAGGCGCGGTCGTGCAGCCCCGCAGGGACAGGGAGCGGTCAGCGGCATGCTGGAGCACAAGGCGCGCCGTCGCGCGTCCGTCCCGTGACCTTCACTTCTTCATGGCCACACGCAAGACCCCCTCCAAGACCGCTGCGCCTTCGTCGACACCCAGGAAGCGTCCGCGCAAGCCGCTCGTTCCCAGCATCGTCGGCGCCCACCATGGCGTGCTCGCGCTCGCCGAGGTCCGGATCACCAGCTACAACCTGGAGGTCCAGGACGACCACGGCTTCATCGGCGACCGCGCCAGCCAGACGGCGTTTCGGCGGCTCCTCGATGTCTGGCGCAAGCGCCACCGCGACCGGGGCCGCAAGGACCCGCTGGGCAACCTGCCCTCGGCAGCCCTGAGCAAGAAGACGCTGGACCGGGCACTGCGCGGCAAGATGAGGGGCGAGGCCAGCGACATCCTGCACGGCGCCATCGAGGAATTCGCGGTCGAACTCGCGACGGTCATCCAGCGCTTCATGCGGCAGAAGGCCTGGCGCGGCATGCAGCGCATCGTGATCGGTGGCGGCTTCCCCGAAAGCGACGTCGGCGAGCGTGCGATCCTCGAAGCGGCGGCGCTGTGCCACGCCGCCGAGCTGCCCGTGGAGCTGGGTCGCCTGCGGCACGAGGTGGACGACGGCGGCCTGATCGGATGGGTGCATCTGGCACCGCGGCACTTCATCGAGCACCACGACGCCCTGCTGGCGCTGGACATCGGCGGCACCAACGTGCGCTGCGGCATCGTGAAGTTCCGCCTGGACAAGGCCGAGGACCTGTCGCGCGCCAAGGTCGTGCGCCGCACCAAGTGGCGCCATGCCGACGACGAGCCCAGCCGCACCGGGCTGGTGGACGGGCTGGTCGCCATGCTGAGCGACATGGTGGTGTGGGCCGAGCGCGAGGGCCTGCGCCTCGCGCCCTTCGTCGGCATCGCCTGTCCGGGCCTCATCCGCGAGGACGGCACCATCGCCCGCGGCGCGCAGAACCTCCCCGGCAACTGGGCGGCCGACACCTTCCACCTGCCCACGGCGCTGCGCGAGAAGATGCCCGTGATCGGCCAGGATGCGACCCAGGTGCTGATGCACAACGACGCCGTGGTGCAGGGCCTGAGCGAGCTGCCCTTCATGCGCGACGTCAAGCGCTGGGCGGTGCTGACCATCGGCACCGGGCTGGGCAACGCGAGCTACCTCAACACCACGCCGCGCCGGCCCGCGGCGGAGTGACTCCAGGCGACCGGCTTCCGCCGGAAGAGCTGCAGCACCGGCGCCGGTTGGAAACACAGACCAGCCGGCGAGCGCAGCGAAGCCTCCAGGGCATCCGCGGAACTGGCTTTGCCAGGCCGCTGGGTGCGCCCCCCTCCAAGCCTAAGGCGCCAGGGAGGGGGGAGCCGCGAAGCGGCTTGGGGGGTGTTTCACTTCATAGCTGGAAGGCCAGCGTGAGCAGCAGGCCTTCGGCCAGGTCGCGCGCCAGGCCGGGCTGGCGCGCGCGATACGTGTCGCCCGCCGAGGCGGTGGTCTCGATCCAGCCACTGAGCCAGTCGATCTGTTCCGCGCCATAGAAGACGACCGCCGCCTCGTGGTTGAGCAGCAGGCTGCGCAGGTCGAGGTTGATCGAGCCGCACATCGCCAGGTCGTGGTCGACCACCACCGCCTTGGCGTGGGCCATGAAGGGCAGCATGCGGAACGCCACGCCGGCGCGCGCCAGGTCGCGCATGGCGCGGCTTCGCACGAAGTCGGCCAGGCGGTGGTTGGACTGCTGCGGCACCGCGATCGTCACCTGCACGCCGCGGCGGGCCGCCAGGCGCAGGGCATCGCGCAGGCTGTCGCCGGGCACGAAGTAGGGCGTGATGGCGAGGATGCGGTGCTCGGCCCGGAAGCAGGCGTCGACGAGCAGCGCCTGCGCCGTGTCCTCGGTCTGGTCGGGGCCACTGGGCAGGAACTGCGCGAGCTGGCCTTCGTGCACCGGCGGCTGCGGCGCCACCACGCGCGCCGAGCTGCGCCGCACCGAGGCCCAGTCGTGTTCGAACTGCCGCGCCGCGGCGGCGGCCACGTCGCCGCGGATGTCGAAGGACAGGTCGCGCCACGGCACCGGGTGGGCGGCATTGCCGGTGAAGTACTCGCCGGCCAGGTTGCGGCCGCCGCTCCACAGCCAGGCATCGTCGGCGATGGTGAACTTGCGGTGGTTGCGCAGGTTGCGCGGCCCGGTGCGCCGCAGGCTGAACAGCGGCCGGAACACGCTCACGTGGCCGCCGGCTTCGCGCAGCGTGTCGAAGTAGCGCCGCGGCAGCGACACCGCGCCGAAGCCGTCGAGCAGCACACGCACCCGCACGCCCTGGCGCGCGCGTGCGGCCAGGCGGCGCACCACCTCCTGCCCGACGTCGTCGTCGCCGATGATGAAGGTGCACACGTCGAGCGATCGGCGGGCGCCGTCGATCACGGCCCACAGCGCGTCGCGCGCGGCCGTGCCGTCCGGGTGCAGGCGGATCGCGCATCGGCTGGGTGCCGCGAGGCCGAAGCTGTCGATGAGCTCGGCCGCCCAGTGGCCGGCCGGCGCGGCGCGCGGCGGCCGCGGCACGCCCGCGGGGCGCAGCTTGCGCTGGCCGAAGATCAGATAGGCCGGCAATGCGAGGTAGGGCATCAGCAGCATGCCCAGCACCCAGGCGATGGCGCTGGTCGGCGCCCGCTGTTCGCGCCGCGCGCGCGTGGTCAGCACATAGACCAGCAGCGCGATGGCCACCACCAGGAAGTGCTGGGAGACGCTGGGCAGCCAGGGCGCGAAGGAGTGGAGCATCGGGGCCGGAGCTTCGCACATCCGCGTTCGCCTCCTGCCGCGAATCCTTCCCGCGGGCTCGGAAAAAAAGGCGCCCGGCCTTGCAGCTCGGGCGCCCTGGGCGCGGTGCAGGACGCTGGTCAGGCGCTGCCCCACACCTCCTGCGCCGTCTCGACCACCAGGCGCAGCTTGGAGCGCTGCGCCTCCACGGCGATGTTGTTGCCATGCACGGTGCTCGAGAAGCCGCACTGCGGCGACAGGGCCAGCTGGTCGAGCGAGGCGTACTTGGCGGCCTCGTCGATGCGGCGCTTGAGCTCGTCCTTGTCTTCCATCTCGCCGAACTTGGTGGTCACCAGGCCCAGCACCACGGTCTTGCCGGGGGCCAGGTAGCGCAGCGGCTTGAAGTCGCCCGAGCGTGCGTCGTCGTACTCCATGAAGTACGCGTCGAGGTTCATTTCCTTGAGCAGCGCCTCGGCCACCGGCTCGTAGTTGCCGGCTGCGGCGTGCGTGCTCTTGAAGTTGCCGCGGCACAGGTGCATGGCCAGCAGCATGCCCGGCGGCTTCTGCGCCACGACCTTGTTGATGAACTGCGCGTAGCGGTGCGGCAGTTCGTTCGGGTCGTCACCGCGCTGGCGGGCGGCCTCGCGCATCTTCTCGTCGCACAGGTAGGCGAGGTTGGTGTCGTCCATCTGCACGTAGGTGCAGCCGGCCGCGGCCAGGGAGCGCAGCTCGTCGCCATAGGCCTTGGCCACGTCGTCGTAGAAGGCCGGGTCGAGCTCGGGGTACGCCTCCTTGCTGATGCCCGCGCGCCCGCCGCGGAAGTGCAGCATGGTGGGCGAGGGGATCGTCACCTTGGGCGTGTGGCCGGCGGACACCTGGCTCTTGAGGTACTCTAAGTCGGCGAGCTGGATGTTCTTCGAGTGCGTGACCTTGTCGACCACGCGCATCACCGGCGGCGCGAGCTCCTCGGTGCCATCGGGCTTGCGGATGGTGACGGGGATGTCCGTCTTCACGCCGCCGAGCTGCTCGAGGAAGTCGATGTGGAAATACGTGCGGCGGAACTCGCCGTCGGTGATGCTCTTGAGGCCGATGTCCTCCTGGAACTTCACGATCTCGGTGATGGCCTTGTCTTCCACGGTGCGCAGTTGCTCGGGCGTGATCTCGCCACGGGCCTTCTGCTCGCGGGCCTCGAGCAGGTACTTGGGACGCAGGAAGCTGCCGACGTGGTCGTAGCGGGCGGGGAGCTGCATGAACGGGTCTCCTTGGATGCGGGGAAGAGGCCTTCGGCCCGGTGGGCCGCGGCGCAAACTGATTCTTGAATGTAACTGGATTGCCGTGCTTGCGGCAGGCCTCGCAGCCTCAGAGGTCCAGCACCAGCATCGGCGTCTTCGCGCGCGAGCAGCAGGGCAGGAACTGGTCACCCGCGGCCTTCTCCTCGTCGGTGAGGTAGACGTCGCGGTGTTCGGGCGTGCCCTCGAGCACGCGCGTCAGGCAGGTGCCGCACACGCCCTGCTCGCAGGCGGTCATCACCTCCACGCCGTGGGCGCGCAAAGTCTCGACCACGCTGCGGTCCTTGGGCACGGCGTAGGTCTGGCCGGTGCTGGTGAGCTTGACCTGGAACGGCTGGTCGCCCGAGGTGTCCTGTGCGGCGGCCGTGAAGTACTCGGTGTGCAACTGGTTCGAAGGCCAGCCCTGGGCCTTGGCGACACCCATCACGTGTTCGATGAAGCCGCCCGGGCCGCACACGTACACCTGGGTGCCGGGCTCGGGGCGCGCCAGCAACTCGGCCGCGCGCAGCTTCTGCGCCTCGTCGCCGTCATCGTGGTGGAAGTGCACGCGGCCGGCGAAGCTGCTGCTTTCGATCTCGTCGCGGAAGGCCGTGCGCGCGGCCGAGCGGGTGCAGTAGTGCATCTCGAACTCGGCGCCCCAGGCGGCCAGCCGCTGGGCCATGCACAGGATGGGGGTGACGCCGATGCCGCCGGCCAGCAGCAGGCTGCGCGGTGCGTCGTGCAGGGGGAAGTGGTTGCGCGGCTCGCCGATGGCGAGCAGGTCGCCCTCGTTCACCTTCTCGTGCATGCCGGCCGAGCCGCCGCGCGAAGCCGGCTCGCGCAGCACGGCGATGCGGTAGTGCCCGCGCGAGGCCGGGTCCGCGCCGTGGATGTTGCTGAGCGAATACTGCCGCACCGGGCCGCCGGGCACGTGCACGTCGATGTGCGAGCCGGCACCGAAGGCGGGCAGGGGGCCGCCGTCCGCACGCTCGAGCTCGAAGGCGCAGATGCCCTCGGCCACCTCCCGCTTGCGGCGCACGCGCACCTCGATCGTCATGCCGTGGCCTCCGCCGCAGGCTGCGTGGCACGCTCGGCTGCCAGGATGCGGTCGATCACGCGGCGCGACTGCACGCCGCCGGCGTCGATGTTGAGCATCAGCAGGCGACGGCCCGGGTGGGCCAGCAGCGAGCGCTGCTGGGCTTCGAGCACGGCGGTGTCCTCGGCGAAGACCTTGCCCTGGTTCTCGCGGATCTGCGCGGTGAGCGCCTTGTCCTTGACGTTGAAGTTGCGTGCCATGCCCCAGAAGTACCAGTGCGAGGTCTCGGTCTCGGGCGTGATGAAGTCCACCACGATCGAGTAGACCTTCTTGTCCTTGGGTGCGTGGTAGCCGCCGTGCCCGGCCAGCGCCACGCCGACCTCGATCATCACGTGGCTCGGCGGCGTGAAGCGGCAGACCTGCCAGCGGTCCACCGGCTGGTCGTCGGGCAGGCCGTTGCCGCGCAGGTTGGCGCGCCAGAAGGGCGGGGCCATGACGTTGTCCATGAAGCGGCTGGTCACCACCTGCTCGCCCTCGGTCTTGGTGTTGACGGGGGTCTCGTCGATCTCCTTCTGGCCGATGCTGGTGCTGTGCACGTAGGTCTCGTGCGTCAGGTCCATCAGGTTGTCGATCATGAGCCGGTAGTCGGCCTGGATGTGGTACAGCCCGCCGCCGTAGGCCCACTCGGGGTTCTCGGCCCATTCCAGCGCATGGATCTTGGCCGGGTCGGCCTGCTGCTGGTCGCCGGGCCACACCCACACGAAGCCGTGGCGTTCGACCACGGCGAAGCGCTTGATGCAGGGGAAGGCCTGCACGCGCTGGCCGGGCATGGCCACCGTCTTGCCTTCCTCGCCCATGACCAGGCCGTGGTAGCCGCAGACCAGTTGCCCTTCGCACACCTGGCCCAGCGACAGGGGAGCGCCGCGGTGCGGGCAGAAGTCTTCCAGCGCCACGGCCCGGCCGTCGCGGCCGCGGTAGAAGACCATCGCCTCGCCGCAGATGGTGCGGCCCAGCGGCTTGTCGTCGATTTCGTCGGGGGTGCAGGCGACGTACCAGGTGTTCTTGGGAAACATCGTGTGGGCTCTCTGATGGGGGATCGCCATTATCGAAATGCGCCCGTTCAATGTATACAGCGTCGCCCGGAAATTGGCCAAATATCAGGGTAAACGAGCATAAAAGGTGGTGGCTGAGCAATGTCTGTATACATTTAGACTTGCGCATGCCCTCCGCCGACACGCCGTCCCTGCCCGAAGGCAGCTCGCAGGCCCTGCGCGCCCAGCTCCAGCTGCGCGAGCTCATCCTGGCCGGTGAACTGGCGCCGGGCGACCGGGTCGGCGAAGTGGCCATCGTCGAGAAGCTCGGCATCTCGCGCACACCGATCCGCGCCGCGCTGGTCAAGCTGGAGCAGGAGGGCCTGCTGGAAGCGCTGCCGCATGGCGGCTTCGCGGTCCGTTCCTTCTCCGAACGCGAAGTGGCGGACGCCATCGAGCTGCGCGGCACGCTGGAGGGGCTCATGGCGCGCCTGGCCGCGGAGCGTGGCGTCCCGTCGGCGCTCATGGCCGAAGCCGAGGCGGCGCTGGCCGAGATCGACGCCGCACTCGCGCGGCCGCAACTGGACGACGCCGAGTTCTCGCGCTACGTGCAGGCCAACGGAAGGTTCCATGCGCTGCTGGGCCGCATGGCCGACAGCCGCGTGCTCACCCGCGAACTCGAACGCGCGGTGCAGCAGCCCTTCGCGTCGCCCTCGGCCTTTGTGGTGGTGCAGGCCCATTCGCCGCGCTCGCGCGACATGTTTTACGTGGCCCAGGACCAGCACCGTCGCGTGCTGGAGGCCATCGCCGCCCGCGAGGGCGCCCGCGCCGAGGCGCTGATGCGCGAGCACAGCCGCATCGCGCAGCGCAACCTGCGCGATGCCGTGCGCGGCGAAGGCGGCGGTGCGCTGCCGGGCGTGCAACTGATCCGCCGCCATGGCTGAGGCCGGCCGCGGAGCGCTGCGCGATGATCGCGCAGGCATTCGAGTCATCGCGCACTGGCTGCTCGCACGCCGCTGCGGCGCGGGTTTGCCCCCGCGGGCGCGCGGTTGCGATTGAACACAATATTCCGCTTTCGAATCGACCCGTCCCAAGGAGACACCCGCATGCAGCGTCGCCCCTTTCTCCAATTCGCCGGCCTCGGCGCCATCGCGCTGGCCAGTGCGGCCGCATCCCTGCCCGCGATGGCGCAGGCGAGCGGCCCGTTCAAGATCGGCCTCATCCTGCCCATGACGGGCCAGCAGGCGTCCACCGGCCGCCAGATCGAGGCCGCCGCGCGCCTGTACATGGCGCAGAACGGCGACACCGTGGCCGGCCGCAAGATCGAGCTGATCGTCAAGGACGACGTGGCCACGCCCGACGTGACCAAACGCCTGGCGCAGGAGCTGATCGTCAACGACAAGGTGAACGTCATCGCCGGCTTCGGCGTCACGCCGGCCGCGCTGGCCGCCGCACCGCTGGCCACCCAGGCCAAGGTGCCGCAGGTCGTCATGGCGGCTGCCACCTCGAGCATCACCGAGGCCTCGCCCTTCATCGTGCGTTCCAGCTTCACGCTGCCGCAGGTGTCGGTCGCGATGGGCGACTGGGCGCCCAAGAACGGCATCAAGTCGGTGGTCACGCTGGTGGCCGACTATGGCCCGGGCAACGACGCCGAGAAGTTCTTCACCGAGCGCTTCGCGCTCAACGGCGGCAAGGTGGTCGACAAGCTGCGCGTGCCGCTGCGCAACCCCGACTTCGCGCCCTTCCTGCAGAAGGTGCGTGACGCCAAGCCCGATGCGCTCTTCGTCTTCGTGCCTTCGGGCGCGGGCGCGGCGGTGATGAAGCAGTTCCTGGAGCGCGGCCTGGACAAGGCCGGCATCAAGCTCATCGCCACCGGCGACGTGACCGACGACGACCAGCTCAACGACATGGGCGACGGCGCACTGGGCGTGGTCACCACCCACCACTACTCGGCCGCACACCCCTCGGCCCTGAACAAGAAGTTCGTCGAGGCCTTCGAGAAGGCCAACAAGGGCATGCGCCCGAACTTCATGGCCGTCGGCGGCTACGACGGCATGCGCATCATCTACGAGGCGCTGAAGGCCACCGGCGGCAAGGGCGACGGTCCGGCGCTGCTCGACAAGATGAAGGGCCAGATCTTCGAGAGCCCGCGCGGCCAGGTCCTCATCGACGCCCAGACCCGCGACATCGTGCAGGACGTGTACCTGCGCAAGGTCGAGAAGAAGGACGGCAAGCTCTACAACGTCGAATTCGACGTGCTCAAGGCCGTGAAGGATCCCGGCAAGGCGAAGTAAATACGGGGTCGGACAGCCGTACGCGAAGGTCGCGAAGATCACGCGAAAGACGCGAAAGAAGCCGATTCGACATTGAATCTTTCGCGCCTTTTGCGAATCCTTCGCGTCCTTCGCGTTCGGTCAAGCCCGCTTTCAGATGCTCACCATTCTTTTTGACGGCATCGCCTACGGCATGCTGCTTTTCGTGCTCGCGGTCGGCCTGGCCGTGACGCTGGGGCTGATGAACTTCATCAACCTGGCGCACGGGGCCTTCGCCATGGCGGGCGGGTACATCACCGTGTTCGCGATGCAGAAGGCCGGGCTGCCCTTCCTGGCCTGCCTGCCGCTGGCCTTCGTGGGCGTGGCGCTGATCGGCGCGCTGCTGGAGCGCACGCTCTACCGGCCCATGTACGGCAAGCCGCACCTGGACCAGGTGCTGTTCTCCATCGGCCTGGCCTTCATGGCGGTGGCGGGGCTGGACTACTTCGTCGGCTCCTCGCAGCAGAACGTCCAGCTGCCCGAGTGGCTGCGCGGGCGCACCGAGGTCGGCGACGGCGCGCTGCTGCTGGGCATGGGGCACTACCGCCTCTTCATCATCGCGGTGTGCGCGGTGCTCACCGTGGTGCTGCAGTTCATACTGGCGCGCACGCGCTTCGGCAGCCGGCTGCGCGCGGCCGTGGACGACCCGCGCGTGGCCTCCGGGCTGGGCATCAACGTCAACGTCGTGTTCCTGCTCACCTTTGCCGTCGGCTCAGGGCTGGCCGGCCTGGGCGGTGCGCTGGGCGCCGAGATCCTGGGGCTGGACCCGACCTTTCCGCTCAAGTACATGATCTATTTCCTGATCGTGGTCTCGGTGGGGGGCACCTCGTCCATCACCGGGCCGCTGCTGGCGGCGCTGCTGCTGGGCATCGCCGACGTGGCGGGCAAGTACTACATCCCCAAGATGGGTGCCTTCACGGTCTACCTGCTGATGATCCTGATCCTCATGTGGCGGCCGCAGGGCCTGTTCACGCGGCGAGGTGCCCGATGAGCGGCATGGATTGGCAGGCGCCCCTGCTGCGGAAGACGCGCTGGCGCTGGTGGGAGTTCGTGCTGTGGGCCGGCGCCTTCGCGCTGCCGCTGATCACGCCCTCGCACTCGCTCATGGTCAACGAGATCGCGATCGTCGCGCTGTTCGCGATGTCGCTGGACCTGATCCTCGGCTACACCGGCATCGTCTCGCTGGGCCATGCGGCCTTCTTCGGCTTCGGCGCCTACACGGCGGCCCTGTTCGCCAAGCTGGTCATGCCCGACCCGACCGTCGGGCTGGTGGTCGCGATCGTGCTGTGCGCGCTGCTGGGCGCGGTGGCCAGCATCACCATCCTGCGCGGCACCGACCTCACGCGGCTCATGGTCACGCTGGGCACGGCACTGCTGCTGCTGGAACTGGCCAACAAGCTCGACTGGCTCACCGGCGGTGCCGACGGGTTGCAAGGCGTGGTGATGGGGCCGGTGCTGGGGATGTTCGAGTTCGACCTCTTCGGGCGCACCGCGGCCTGGTATTCGCTCACGGTGGTGCTCGTGCTCTTCCTGCTGATGCGGCGCATCGTGCATTC
The DNA here is from genome assembly GCA_030418545.1 of Xenophilus aerolatus. Taxonomy (GTDB): domain Bacteria; phylum Pseudomonadota; class Gammaproteobacteria; order Burkholderiales; family Burkholderiaceae_C; genus Xenophilus. The sequence goes on from QAIB01000001.1 coordinate 530,517, forward strand.
GCCTTTCGGCGCCACGCTCAAGGCGATCCGCGACAACCGCCTGCGCGCCATGGCCATCGGCGTGCCGGTGGCGGCCCGCATGGTCACCGTCTACACCATCGCGGCGGCCGTCGCAGGCGCGGCCGGCGCGCTGCTGGCGCAGACCACGGGCTTCGCCTCGCTCGACGTGCTGGCCTTCGACCGTTCGGCCGATGTGCTGCTGATGCTGGTCATCGGCGGCGTGGGCTGGCTCTACGGCGGCGTGGCCGGCGCGATCGTCTTCAAGCTGCTGCAGGACTGGCTCTCGGCCGTCACGCCGCAGTACTGGATGTTCTGGATCGGCCTCATCCTCGTGCTGCTGGTGCTCGTGGGCCGCGACCGGCTGCTCAAGCCCTGGACCTGGTTCGGGAGGAAAGCATGAGCACGGCAGACACCGTCCTGCAGGCCGACGGCCTTGTGATGCGCTTCGGCGGCATCACCGCGACGAACGACGTGTCGCTGCAACTGCGCCGCGGTGCGCGCCATGCGCTCATCGGCCCCAACGGTGCCGGCAAGACCACGCTCATCAACCTGCTCACGGGCGTGCTCGTGCCCACCGCGGGCCGCATCGCACTGCTGGGCGAGGACATCACCCAGCTCGCGCCGCACCAGCGCGTGGCGCGTGGCCTGGTGCGCACCTTCCAGATCAACCAGCTCTTCGACTCGATGACGCCGCTGGAGACGCTGGCGCTCGTGGTTTCGCAGCAAAAAGGCCTGTCGGCCCAATGGTGGCGAGCGCTGGGTGCTACGAAATCCGTAGCAGATCGTGCCGGGGAGCTGCTCGAGCAGTTCCACCTCGCCGACGTGGCGCAGCAGCGCGTACAGCACCTGGCCTACGGCAAGCGCCGCCTGCTTGAGATCGCGATCGCGCTGGCCTGCGAGCCCAAGGTGCTCCTGCTCGACGAGCCGGTGGCCGGCGTGCCCGCGGGCGAGCGCGAGGAACTGCTGCAGACCGTGGCCGCGCTGCCGGCCGACGTCTCGGTGCTGCTCATCGAACACGACATGGACCTGGTCTTCGCCTTTGCCGACCGCATGACGGTGCTGGTCAACGGCACGCTGCTGACCGAGGGCGATCCCGAGGCCATCGCCGCCGACCCGCGCGTGCGCGAGGTGTATCTGGGCCACGGAACGGAGGCGAGCCATGGCTGATCTGCTGCGCGTCGAACAATTGCGTGCCGGTTACGGCGAGGCCGTGGTGATCGACGGCGTGTCGCTCACGGTGGAGGAGGGCCAGACCCTGGCGCTGCTGGGCCGCAACGGCACCGGCAAGACCACGCTGATCAACACGCTGGCTGGCGCCACGCGGCAGCACGGCGGCACGATCACGCTGGGCGGCACGCGGCTCGATCGCCTGGCGCCGCACCAGCGCGCGGCGGCGGGGATCGGCTGGGTGCCGCAGGAGCGCAACATCTTCAAGTCGCTCACGGTGCACGAGAACCTCACGGCCGTGGCGCGCGCCGGGCGCTGGACGCCCGCGCGCGCCTACGAGATGTTCCCGCGCCTGGCCGAACGCAAGGGCAACCTGGGCACGCAGCTGTCGGGCGGCGAACAGCAGATGCTCGCCGTGGCGCGCGCGCTGGTGGTCAACCCGCGCCTGCTGCTGCTCGACGAGCCGCTCGAGGGCCTGGCGCCCATCATCGTGGAGGAGCTGCTGCGCGCGATCCGCCGCATCACCCAGGACGAGGGCCTGGCGGCCATCATCGTGGAGCAGCACCCGCAGGCGATCCTCGCGATCTCCGACGAGGCGGTGGTGCTCGACCACGGCGCCGTGGTGCACCGCGACCGCGCCGGCGCGCTGGCCGCGCAACCCGAGGTGCTGGACCGGCTGCTGGGGGTGGCGCGCTGAGCAGCGCCATCGTTTGCAGAGGAGCGGGCCGCGCCCCGTGCACGGGCGCCGCGGGCCGGTTTGCGGTTCTTTCTTAGGTGGCGGTGAGCCCGGGTTTGCCCTTGTCATCCGCTGCGCGCGCGGTCCCGTTCAGCGGGGGCGCACATCGCGCATCAGGGCTCATCGTTCCACCATTGCTTGAAAGAACACCATGAAGACCAGGCACCTCGCTCTCGCACTCGGCGTCCTCTTCGGCGCCTCGCTGCTCGCCCCGTCCATCGCTTCGGCGGCGCCGCACCATCGCAAGCCCCACAAGGTCTGCAAGATCGACCGGCACCACCACCGCGTGTGCCACTGGGTGCGCTGAGCCAGCCGGCACCCTCATGACGACCCGCTTCGGCGGGTTTTTCTTTGGGCGCCGTCGCGCCTCCCCGTGCGGCTGTCCGGTGCCGGCTGCGGCGGCGGCGCGGCCCGGCCGGCCGCCTCGAGGTGTTCCACCAGCAGCCGCGCGGCCGGCGACAGCGCGGCTTGGTCGCGAAAGCAGATCACGAGCCGCCGCTGCGCCCACGGGTCCGCCAGCGGCACCACCTCCACATGGAAGCTGGGCGCCAGCGGCTCGGCCACCTCGCGCGGCATCACGGCGATGCCCAGCCCGGCCCGCACGCAGCGCAGCGAGGCATCGAAGGTCGACACCACCGCGCGGTAGTGCAGCGGCCGGCCGACGATGGCCGCGGCGCGGGCCAGCAGACTGTGCACGGCGGTGGTGCCGGGCAGGCCGATGTGCTCGTCGTCCAGTGTGTCCTCGAAGCGGCATTGCGGGCGCTGCGCCAGGGGATGGCCGGGGGGCGTGATGATCGCCAGCTGATCGTGGCGGTAGGTGCGCGTCTGCAGCCCTTCGAGGTCGGCCGCGTCCCAGCACACGCCCAAACTGGCCGAGCCCTCGCGGATGGCACGCACCAGGTCGCGGCTCAGCGCCTCTTCGATGTCGACGCGGATCTCGCGGTGCTCCGGCACCTGCAGGAAGCGCGCGATGTCGTCGGGCAGGAACTCGGCCATGGTCGACACCGTGGCCAGCATGCGCACCAGGCCCTTCACGCCGCGGCCGTAGGCGGCCATGTCGCGCGCCACCCGGTCGGCGCCGGCGAGCATGCCGCGCGCGTGTTCCAGCAGGATCTCGCCGGCCGGCGTCGGCACCACGCCGCGCCGCCGCCGCTCGAACAGCTGCGCGCCCACGGTGGCCTCGAGCTGCGCCAGCCGCTTGCTGATGGCCGAGGCCACGATGTGCTGCTGCTCGCCTGCGCGGGCGATGTTGCGGGTTTCGCACACGGCCACGAAGAGCCGCAGGCTGGTCAGGTCCAGGTCGCGCATGGCGTTCCGTTCTGGAATGTTGGAGCTGCCAGATTAGCGCTTTTGCATCCAGGCCGGCATGTCTAAAGTGCACCCATCGAGGCACCCGACGGTGGCCCAGGAGACAACGAACCATGAACAGCTTCACACCGCCCTCCGAAGGTGCGCTGCCACACAGCGCCGTGGTGCGGGAAGTCGGCCTGCGGGACGGCCTGCAGAGCATCGCCACCGTTCTGGCCACCGAGCACAAGCGCGAATGGATCCGCGCCGCCCACGCGGCCGGCCAGCGCGAGATCGAGGTCGGTTCCTTCGTGCCGGCACGGCTGCTGCCGCAGCTGGCGGACACGGCCGAGCTGGTCGCCTTCGCGAAGACGCTGCCCGGGCTGCTCGTCTCGGTGCTGGTGCCCAACCTGCGCGGTGCCGAGGCCGCCATCGCCGCCGAAGCCGACCTGATGATCGTGCCGCTGTCGGCCAGCCACGCCCACAGCCTGGCCAACCTGCGCAAGACGCCCGACGAAGTGGTGGCCGAGGTGGCGCGCATCCGCGCCGCGCGCGACGCCGCTGGCAGCCACACCCTGATCGAGGGGGGCGTGGGCACGGCCTTCGGCTGCACGCTGCAGGGCGCCGTCGATGCCGACGAGGTGCTGCGCCTGATGCAGGCGCTGCTCGATGCCGGCGCCGACCGCGTGAGCCTGGCCGACACCGTGGGCTATGCCGATCCGGCGATGGTGCGCAGCCTCTTCGAGCGGGCGACGCGGATCGCCGGTGAGCGCTTCTGGTGCGGCCACTTCCACGACACGCGCGGGCTGGGCCTGGCGAACGTGTACGCCGCGCTGGAGGTGGGCGTGACGCGCTTCGACGCCTGCCTGGGCGGCATCGGCGGCTGCCCGCATGCACCGGGCGCCAGTGGCAACGTCTCGACCGAAGACCTGGCCTACATGCTGGGCAGCATGGGCATCGCCACCGGCCTGGACATCGACGCACTGCTGGCGCTGCGCCAGCGCGTGGCCGGGTGGCTGGCGGGCGAGACGCTGCACGGCACGCTGTGGCGCGCGGGGCTGCCGAAGACCTTCCCAGCGCCCCGGGAGCGGGTGGCGGCCTGATCGTCTGCTACAGATTTCATAGCTGCTCGCGGAATCCCCGCGGGCGCTGCGGGCCGATTCGTCTCGAAACCTTTTCTTCCACGCTCCTGCACCGACCCCATGAACGAAGACAACCCTCTGCCGCTATCCGGCGTCCGCGTGCTCGAGTTCACCCACATGGTGATGGGCCCCACCTGCGGGATGATCCTGGCCGACCTCGGTGCCGAGGTCATCAAGGTCGAGCCGCCGGGCGGCGACAAGACGCGCCGCCTGCCGGGACTGGGCATTGGCTTCTTCCGCAGCTTCAACCGCAACAAGAAAAGCGTCGTCATCGACATCTCGACCGACGAGGGTGCGGCCACCGCCGCCGAGCTCGCGCGCCAGTGCGACGTGGTGATCGAGAACTTCCGCCCCGGCCTGATGCGCGAACGCGGCCTGGACTACGAAACGCTCAGCCGTGAGGCGCCCGGGCTTGTCTACGCCTCGCACAAGGGCTTCCTGCCCGGCCCCTACGAGAAGCGCCTCGCGCTCGACGAGGTGGTGCAGATGATGGGGGGCCTGTCGTACATGACCGGCCCCGAAGGCCGGCCGCTGCGCGCGGGCACCTCGGTCAACGACATCATGGGCGGCATGTTCGGCGCCATCGGCATCCTGGCCGCGCTGCGCGAGCGCGAGCGCACCGGCCGCGGCCAGGAGGTGCAGAGCGCGCTGTTCGAGAACTGCGTGTTCTTGAGTTCGCAGCACATGCAGCAGTTCGCGATGACCGGCGAGGCGCCGCCGCCCATGCCCTCGCGCGTGTCGGCCTGGAGCGTGTACGACGTGTTCACGCTGGCGGGTGGCGAGCAGCTCTTCATCGGAGCCGTGAGCGACAAGCAGTTCCTCACGCTGTGCCGTGTGCTGGAAGCGCCCGAACTGGCGGCCGACCCGCAACTGGCCGACAACGCGAAGCGCGTGGCCGTGCGCCCGCAGCTGCTGCAGCGCCTGGGCGCCATCCTGTCGCAGCACCGTGTCGCCGAACTCACGCTCAGGCTGGAAGCCGCCGGCATCCCCTACGCCCCCATCGTGCGGCCCGACCAGCTCATGGACGACCCGCATCTGCGCCAGAGCGGTGGCCTGGTGCCGATGCAGAACGAGGAGGGCGGCCAGAGCGAAGCCGTGTTGCTGCCCCTGCTGCTGAACGGCCGCCGCCCCGGCGTGCGCCGCCCACTGCCACGCGTGGGAGAGCACACTGACGAGGTGCTGTCGAGTCTGCGCCTGCCGACCGCCGCCTGACGCTTCGGCCCCGAGCGGCAACCGATCCACGACAACGAAGACGGAGACAAACGATGAACCCCATTTCCCGCCCCTCCCGCTGTGGGCCGTCGCGCCGCCAGGTGTTGTGCTTCGGCGCGGCCACGCTCGGCGCCGCCGCCCTGCCGCGCATCGCCACAGCACAGAACGAAAAGCCGATCCGCATCGTGCTGCCCATCAGTGCGGGCTCGGGCGTCGACACCATCGCGCGTGCCGCGTCGCCGGCGCTGGGCAAGGCCTTCGGACAGCCGGTCGTGATCGAGAACCTGCCGGGTGCGGGCGGTATCACCGGCGCGGCCGTGGTCGCCAAGGCCGCGCCCGACGGGCTGACGCTGGGCATGGTGTCGAACAACCACGTCATCAACCCGGCGGTCTACCGGAAGATGCCCTTCGACGCGATCGCGGACTTCACGCCCATCAGCGTGGTCGGTGCGACGCCGCTGGTGCTGCTGGTCCACCCGAAGGTGCCGGCGAAGAACGTCAAGGAGCTGGTGGCGCTGCTCAGGGCCAAGCCAGACGGCTACAACTACGCCTCGTCGGGCAACGGCACCATCATCCACCTCGCGGGCGAGATGTTCATGGACCAGGCGGGCGTGAAGGCGCGCCACATCCCCTACAAGGGCACCGGGCCGATGGTGACCGACATGCTCGGTGGCCAGGTCGAGATCGGCGTCGTCGCACTGCCGGCCGCGCAGCAGTACATCAAGAGCGGGGCGCTGCGCGCCATCGGTGTCTGCGGCCCGGCCCGGTCGCCCGCCGTGCCCGAGATCCCCACCATCTCCGAGCAGGGTCTGCCCGACTACGTTGTCGAGGGCTGGTTCGCCGTCGTCGGTCCGGCCAGGCTGCCGGCCGCCGAGGTCAAGCGCGCGCACGACGCCATCGTCGCGGCCTTCGCAGCGCCCGACGTGGCGGAGGCGATGACCCGGCAGGGCAACATCGTCAAGCCCAGCACGCCCGACGAGGCGGCGAAGTACTTCCGCAGCGAGGCGGCGCGCTATGCGGCACTGGTGAAGAAGGCCAACGTCGTGCTGGAGTGATGCCGCTGGCAGTGGGGCCTGTGTAAAGAAGCCGCGCGCCGACAGCCCGCGGGCACGGTTGGTGCACAGTCGGGGGGCTGTTTCACAACCCCGAGGTCTATGGCGACCCCCTGTCCGCAATGCGGCCACCGCAACCGCGATGGCGCCCTCATCTGTTCGCACTGTTCGGCCCGCCTGGGTGCCGAGCCGACGGCCAGCACCTCCTTCGGCGCGCTCGGTGCCGCTCGCACGGCGCCCGTGTCGCCGCTGGACGACCTGCGGGTCGAACCCGATGCAGCGCCGCTGCACCGGGCGACGCGCGAGGCGCCGGATCGGCGGGCCAGCCGTGAGCGGCGCGAGCGCGGGGAGGGCAGCGACGCCCGTACCGGCTGGATCGTCGCGGCGCTGAGCTTCTTCGGCGTGCTGGCAGCTGCCGGCGCGTACTGGTGGAGCACCGAGCAGGGGCCGACGCAGACGCCCGTGCGCGATGCGGCAGCGGGGGCGCCTGCCGCGCCCGCGCCGGCGCCCGCGCCCGCACCGGTGGCAGACGCCGCCACGCCCCCGGCACCCGTGGCGCAGACGCCGCCGGCATCGCCTCCTGCGCCGGCCATCGACCCATCGCCGGCGCCGGCGCCAGCGCGTCCATCTGCCCCGGTGCCGACGAGTCGTGTCGCCACGGCCGCGCCCGCTGTGCCGCGCGCCGAGCCGGAGGCACCACGCCACCCCGCCGTGCCAGAGCGGCCCCGCCGTGCGCCGGCGGGCGAGGGCGCCGCCACGCCGAGTCGACTCGCGCCGCCGGTCCCCGACACCGAGGCTGCCCCCTGGGCACCGGCCCGTCGCGAGGCCACCAACACCTCGGCGCCCAACTACTCGGACGCGGGGCCGCCCGTGGTGGCAGGGCCGGGCCCGCGCTATCAGACGATGCCTCCCACGGCAGCGGACCCGAATGCGCCCGCCGTGCCTGCGGTCGTGGGCGGCGACCCAGGACCACCGCGCGCCGCCGGCCCCGGGCCGCGCTACGACTACGGCTCGCCGGGCGCCAGGGCGCGACCCTGATGAGCGCCCAGCTGGGCCTCATCTGCTCCTGAATTCATAGCTGGCGGCGCCCATTCCACGGGCGCCGCAGCCACTTCTTACCAACGCACCTTCACGCCCAGGCTGCCGTTGACGCCGCTCTTGGTGCGCGCGTCGCCGCCCGAGGCCCACAGCTTGCCCAGCTCGCCGTACAGGCTCGTGCTCTGGCTCAGCTGCCAGGTCGCGCCCAGCGCCACCTCGCTGCTCGTGCCGCCCGTCCTCGTCAGGATCGGCGTGCTGGCCGCCGGGCCGATGAAGCTCGTGGTGTCCGTGCCGCTGCTGCGCTTGTAGACGTTCACACGTGCATAGGGCTGCAGGGTGCCCATGCCGGTCTGGAACTCGCCCTTGATGCGCACGCCGGCACGGGCCATCCATCCACCGTCGGTGTTCTGGTGCACCCAGGCGCCGGTGATGGAGGTGTCGTCCAGGCTCAGGCGCTGGTGCACCAGTTGCAGCTGGGGCTCGATGGTCCAGTTCGGGGCAATGGCGAAGGCCTGGCCCACCTCGATGGAGGCCAGCAGGCTGTCGCCCTTGCCGCTGCCGGAGAAGGCCAGCGTGGGGCTCGTCGTGTAGCGGTGGCGCCCGGCCTGCAGCACGCCGTCGACATACAGGCCCGAGTCGTTCTTCCAGGTGGCGTAGGCACCCAGGTACTGGCTTCGGAGGTCGTTGGAGCCGGCGGCGTAGTTCACCACACCACGGGCGAAGCCGGTGACGCTCATGTCGCCTTCGAGCTGGCCGACGTAGACGCCCGTGCGCCAGTTGGCGTTGGCCCACAGGTCGGTGCCGGCCTGGAAGCCGGTGAGGCGCCCGGAGCTGGTCGGGCTGACCGTGCCCGATTGCTGGATGTCGCGGTCGATGCTGATCACGCGGCCCCAGGCCTGGCGGTAGCCCTGCTCGAGGCTGGTGCTGTTGCTGCCCGTGCCGCCGTCGTCGCCCGTGCGCTGGTGCAGGTTGCCCAGCATGGCCAGGTTGGACTGGCGCAGCTGCTCGGGCAAGGCGGCGTACAGGGGGACGTCGGCGCGGTAGGTGGGGATGGCCGGCGCGGCCGGTGCGGCCGGAGTGTTCGGGTTGGTGGGTGCGACGGGATCGGTGGGCACGACCGGTACGAGGTTGGTCAGGTAGCTGCCGGTGCTGGTCGTGTTGAGCCGATAGTCGTAGGCGCCGGCCGAGACGGGGGTCGCGAGCGTGAAGGCGCCAGCGCCGATGCTGCCGCCGTTCTCGGCCGTCACGATCGCGATGCCGTTGCCCGTGGTCTGCGCGCCCAGGCCGCCGATGTTGGTGACGGCGATGCGCGTGCTCCCGCTGGCCACGGCGCTGGCGCCGCTGAGCACCAGGCGGTCGGTCGGGCTGCCGTCGTTGCCCACTGCCGTGGCCACCGCCAGCGTGCCGTTGTTGCCCACCCACGGGCCGGTGACGGTGAGCACCGTGCCGGGCGTGCTCCCCGCGAGGCTCACCGTGCCGGCATTGTTGACGGAGGCCAGGGTCTGGGAGTGGCCGGCCAGGTCCAGCGTCGCACCGGCCGCAATGGTGGTGGCACTGGCGGGTGCGAAGGCGTTGGCCACGCCTGCGCGCAGCGTGCCCTGCGCGACGGTGGTGCTGCCGGTGTAGGTGTTGTTGGCAGCGCCCAGGATCAGCGTGCCGGTGCCCGTCTTGGTGAGGTCGGCCGCGCCGCTGATGCCGCCCGTGAGGGTGGCCGTGTTGGCACCGGTGTCGAAAGTCGGGTCGACAGTGCCCGTCATCGTGATCGGGTTGGCGATCGTCAGGTTGTCGGCCGCGAAGGCCAGCGTGGTGCCGTCGTCCATCGCCAGGCCACCGGTGCCCAGGGCGCTGTTGTTGCCCACGGCCAGGGTGCCGCCCTTGAGGGCCGTGCCGCCGGTGTACGTGTTGGCGCCCGAGAGGGTCAGCGTGCCGGGGCCGGTCTTCTCCAGCCGGCCTAGCCCCTGGCCCTGCTGGGTCGCCGCGGCGCCATCGCCGATGGTGCCACTGAAGCTGCCCTGGCCGACGACGAGCTTGCCGTTGCCCAGGCCGATCGTGCCGTGGCCCTGCAGTGCGCCGACGGTTTCCACCTGCGCCAGGCTGGCCATGAACCCCAGCATCGAGAAGCCTTCGACGGGGAAGGGCAAGTCGGTGCGGCCCTGGCTGTTGACGGTGAGCGTCGCGGTGTCGGCGATCTGCTCGTTCCCCGCGCTGCCCACGGCACTGTTGCCTAGGATCGTCAGGTCGCCCGAGATGGCCACGGCATTCTGCTTTCTCAGGCCCACGATGGCGTTGCCCTGCACGGTCGTGACGCCGGTGTAGCTGTTGGAGGCGGTGCCGGCGAGGTCCAGCTCGGCCCAGGTGCCGGCCTTGGTGCTGGCATCGATCGTCAGGCCATGGTTGCCGCTGACGGCGCCGGACCATTCCGATTGGCCAGGGCCTGTCAGCGTGACCGTTGGCGTGGCGTTCAAGCTCACCGGCCCACGCATGTCGAAGCCCGGCGCCAGGCGGAAGCTGGCGTTGATGGCCATCGCGTTGTCGACGTCGACGTTGCTGCCCAGCGTGCCGCCGTTGATCGTCAACGTGCCGGCGCCGAAGGCGCCTGCACTGTTGCCCACCAGCGTGCCGCTGTTGAGCACCGTGCCGCCGGCATGGCTGTTCTTGCCCGAGAGCGTGAGCGTGCCCGTGCCCTCCTTGATCAGGCGGCCGGCCGCACCCGAGATCTCGCCGTCGAAGCTGCTGCTGGCATTGCCTGCGCCGATCGTCAGGTCGCCGCCGCCCATGGCGACGCCGCCGCTGCCGGCGACCGACGCGATCGACTGGTCGAACCCTGCGAGATCCAGCGCGGCACCGCTGGCAATGGTGAAAGCCGACGTGCCGGCGAGCGCATTGTTCGCGCCCGCGGCCAGCGTGCCCTGATTGACCGCCGTGGTGCCGGTGTAGCTGCCGGTCCCGCTCAGCGTGAAGGTCCCGGTGCCTTCCTTGACGAGACCGCCCGCGCCCGAGATCGAGCCCGCGAAGGTGGTGCTGGTGCCGTCCAGGCCGGTGGTCAGCGTGCCTTTGCCCAGGGTCACGCTCCCGTTGCCACCCAACGAGCCGATGCCGAGGCTGAAGCTGCTCAGGTCCAGCGTCGCGCCGCTCGCCACGCGCACGGCAGTGGTCGCCGGCAAGGCGCCCCTGCTGCCGGCGCGCAGGGTGCCGGCATCGATGCGCGTGGCGCCGCTGTAGGTGTTGGTGCCGGCGAGCACCTGGACATTGCCGGCCCCCTGGACCAGGCCCCCCGTGCCCGAGATGTCGCCGCCGAAGACGGCGAGGCCACTGGTCTTGCTCGACAGCGTGAGCGTTCCCGCGCCGAGCGCGACGGTGCCGCTGCCAGTCAGCGCACCGATGGTCTGGTCGAAGCCGTTGAGCGCGAGCTGCCCGGCCGGCCCAACGCTGACGTTCGAGTGGTCGCCGAACACATTCTTGGCACCGGCCGCGAGCGTGCCCGCCGTCACGCTGGTCGAGCCGGTGTAGGTGTTGGCGCCCGACAAGGTCACCGTGCCGCTGCCGCCTTGCACCAGATTGCCGGCCCCGCCGATGGCCCCCGTTTGGGCGAGGCTGCCGGTGCGATCGAAGATGAGCGTGCCGTTGTTGACCACCGCGCCGCTGCCGAGCGCGCCGGTGGCACCGCCGTTGCCGACCTGCAACGTGCTGCCGGCGGTAATGATCGTGGCGCCACTGATCTTGTTGTCGCCTGTCAGCATGAGCACGCCGCTCCCTCGCTGCACCAGCGTGCCGCTGCCGCTCGCGACGCCGCTGTAGGTGGACGCGTCGCTGCGGTTGAAGACCAGCGACCCGACGGCCCCGACGGCCACGTTGCCCGCGATCGCTCCGCTCGTGCCGCCATTGCCGACCTGCAAGGCGCCGGCCGTGACCGTGGTGCCGCCGGTGTGACTCGCCGTGCCGGTCAGCACCGTGGTGCCGAAGCCGATCTGCGACAGCGTGCCGGCGCCGCTGATGGGGCCCTGGAGTGTGAAGCTGTTGCCGGCGCCCTGCTGGCCGACGATGCTGCCGTTGGCGCCGACGACGATGCCGCCTGCGGCCGCGATCGACCCGCTGCCCGTGAGCTGCAGCTCACCCTTGCCGCCGGCACCCGGCGTGCCGCCGGTGGCGTTGGTGGCAGCGCCGCCGACCGGCCCGCCGATCACCAGGGTGCCCGCCTGCACGGTGGCGCCGCCGCCCACCTGCAGGATGCCGTCGCCGCCTTGCCCGCCGGCGCCCCCCGAGGTGCTGGCCACACCGGTCGTCCCCGCGCCGGCACCGCCGCCCGCGCCGCCCACCCGCAGTTCACCGGTGACCGTGAGGGCACCGCCGCCGGTGACGGAGAGGGTCGCGTCGGCGCCCCGATTGCCTGTGGCGCCGGGCGTGGTGCCGTAGGCGCCACCGCCCCCGCTGCCGCTGCCACCGATGTAAACCGCGCTCGCGCTCAGTGCGCCGTTCAGGACCGAGCCGGACGGCTGCTCCACGTCCGCCGCGATGGCGTTGCCGCCGTTGCCGAAGAGGCTGCCCCCGCCGCCGGCGCCCGTGCCCCCGCCATCGCCGCCGACGGTGTCGGAGCCGAAGGTGCTGGTGCTGGAGGCACCCCCGCCGCCGCCGCCGATGCCGCCGGCGCCGCCGCCGTACAGGGTCGGGCTGCCCGGAGTGACGAGGCTGGCCCCGCTGCTGCCGTACTGATAGGCCTGGGCCCAGCCGACGGCCGGAGCGCACGCGGCTGCCGCGGCGAGCGCGCACGGTGCGAGCGCAACGCCCCACATGCGCCGTGACGCCTGGCCCGGATCACCCTGCCGCAGCGCACTGCCCGTGCGTGCGCCTGCCGCCGTTGCGCGCGTGAGTTCCGAGACGACCTGGTGCAGGCCTCGGGCGGGGTTGAAGATGGTTCGGTGGACGCGGTTCACGAGGTCTCCTCCGCGCACAGGCGGCCGGTGGGACGCGATGACGCGTCCACATTTATAAACATATGTAACTCAATGTTATCGCATGCCGGCTGTTGGGGCTCCGATGCGCAGCGCGGGGCCTCCGGTGCGCCGGCATTGATGGCTGGCGTCAGCGGGCCACCGGCCAGCCGGCGCGCTGCGGATGTCGGCCCGCGACAACCGCCGCTGCGGCGCCTCAGGCCGCGCTGGTGAGCTTCAGCCCGAGGATCCCCGCCACGATCAGCGCGACGCATCCCAGGCGCGCGGCCGTCGCCGGCTCGTGGAAGAGCACGATGCCCAGTACCACGGTGCCGACGGCGCCGATGCCGGTCCACACCGCGTAGGCGGTGCCGACGGGCAGGGTCTTCATGGCCCAGCCCAGCAGCACGACGCTGAGCACCATCGCGAGCACGGTGCCCACCGAGGGCCACAGCCGCGTGAAGCCTTCGGTGTATTTCAGGCCGATGGCCCAGCCGGTCTCGAGCAGGCCGGCGATGAAAAGGACGGTCCAGGCCATGTGCAGTCTCCTGTCAGGACGGGGACCGCCCCCCGGTCGATCGACGATGTGCAGCGCTGCGGGATCGCCCTGGCCGATCTGCTACGGAAACGATAGCGGCTCGCGCATGCTGGGCGAGCGCTGCAGGGCAATTTAATGTGTGAAGCCACGCCTGCGCGGGCGCGACTTTGCATGGCCCTGCCCGGTGCAGGCCCGCTCGGCCGGGCGCTTGACGCGCGCCGCTGTGCAGCTCAGGCCACCTCGGCGGCGCGCCCGATCTCGGGCCAGCGCCGGTGCAGCCACGCCCACGCCACCAGGCCGACGCCCATCATCAGCAGCGAGGTCAGCGCCAGGCCGAGCGGCGAGTGCATCACCAGCGGTGCAATGGCGCCGGCCACGATGCCGTTGGCCGTCGAGCCGATCACGGCCTGCAGCGACGAGGCCATGCCGCGTCGCGCGGGGTGCAGGTCGAGCACCAGCAGCGTGACCACCGGGACCATGAGCGCCCAGCCGAAGGCGAACACCGCGATGGGCCACAAGGCCCACAGCGGATGCGGCTCGAAGAACGCGTTGGCCGCCACGTTGACCAGCGAGGTCAGCAGCATGATGAAGAAGCCGTCGCGGATCTGCCGCTTGGGCGCCACCTTGCCCGCCTTGCGCCCGCTGGCCCACGCGCCGCCCATGATGCCGGCGATGGTGAGCAGGAAGAACCAGAAGAACTGCGTGGGCGCGAGCTTGAGGTGGTCGCCCAGGAAGGCCGGGGCCGACAGCACGTACAGGAACATGCCGTTGAAGGGCACGCCGCTGGCCAGCGCAAGCAGCAGGAAGCGCGGGTCCGAGCACAGCTGCCAGTAGCCGCGCATCAGGTCGCGCGCGCGAAAAGGCTGGCGCTGGGTCGCATGCAGCGTCTCGGGCAGCAGCTTGAAGTTGGCCACGAACAGCACCACGCCCACGCCGACCAGGAACCAGAAGATGCTGTGCCAGCCCAGGTGCACGAAGAGGAAGCCGCCCACGATGGGCGCGATGGCCGGTGCGATGCCGAAGTAGATCGTCACCTGGCTCATCACCTTCTGCGCCTCGGCCGGCGGGAACATGTCGCGGATCACCGCGCGCGACACCACGATGCCGGCACCGGTCGACAGCCCTTGCAGCGCGCGGAAGAAGACGAGCTGCCCGATGGTCTGCGACAGCGCGCAGCCCAGCGAGGCCAGCGTGAACACGGCGATGCCCACCAGCACGACCGGGCGGCGCCCGAAGCTGTCCGACAGCGCGCCGTGGAACAGATTCATGAAGGCGAAGCCGAAGAGGTAGGCCGACAGCGTCTGTTGCATTTCCACCGGCGTCGCGCCGATCGATGCCTGGATGCCCGAGAAGGCCGGGATGTAGGTGTCGATCGAGAAGGGGCCCAGCATGCCCAGCACCGCGAGCAGGGCGGCGAGGGCCCAGCGCGGGCTCTGCCAGAGTTTGGCGGCGTCGGGGTTCATGGGGAGGTCCGGGCGAAAAGGTCGTGAGCCTAGCAGAGCGTTGCGTCGCGCCCTGTCGTCCGGGCGGCCTCTTACACTTTCGCGCTTTGACGAACGGAGGGGAACGTGGAGCACCTGTCGATCACGAATGGCGAGCTGTGGCTGCGCCGCGGCGCGAGCGGCGACCGGCAGATCGAATCCACCTTCGCGCGCGAGATGCTGCAGCGCGAGGCCGACAGCCGCCGCACCACGTCCCTGGAAGCATGCCGAGCGCGAGGGCGGCGGCAGCGGCATGCTGTCGGGTGCGTCGCTGTGGGGCCGCGGCGGGGCCGGCGGCGCGCTGGCGCCCGCGCGCTTTCACTACGCCTGCCGTGGTGCGGACGCGAACACGCTGTACTACGTGCTGAGCGTGGGACGCAGCGTCGGGCTGTTCCGCTACCTGCTCGACGAGCAGCGGGAGCTGCGCCTGTTCCATCGGCAGCAGGTGCCGGTGCTGGGCATGGCCTACGTGCCGCAGGCCGGCCACATCGTGCTGGCGATGGGGCAACCCGACGGCACGGCGCAGCTCGAGGTCTTCGACGAGGACGGCAACGCCAAGGGCGCGATCACCGGCGGCGACAGCCTGGACGCCGCACCCGCGACCATGCCCGGCGCAGCTTCGACGCTCGTCTACCAGTCGTATGGCGTGGCCCGCCATCCGGAGAGCGGCGCCGTGGTCGCCATGGCGCATTCGACCGTGCACTGGCTGGACTACCGCGCGGGCCAGATGGACAGCCTGCTCGACGACCCGGCGCACGACTTCATCGCGCCGCGCATCGCGGCCGACGGCACGCTCTATGCCATCCGCCGGCCGGTCGAGCGGCCGGCGCACGAGCAGGCCGGCTCGGCCGTGAAGGACGCGCTGCTCATGCCGCTGCGGCTGGGCAAGGCGGTGTTCGGGTACCTCAACTTCTTCTCGATGATCTACGGCAAGGAACCGCTGCGCTCGGCGGGCGGACCCCGTGCACCGGAACTCGACCAGGACCTGGGCAAGCTCTGGCTGCACGGCCGCATGATCGAGCTGTCGAAGGTGCGCACCGATCCGCAGTACGCCGGCAACCTCGTGCCGGGTTCGTGGCAGCTCATCGCGCAGGAGGGTCGCCGCGCGAGCTCGCGCGTGATCGCCTCGCACGTCGCGCATTTCGACCTGGCGGCCGACGGCACCGTGCTCTACAGCAATGGCTACGACGTGCTGGCCTGGGCGAACGGGCAGACGCGATCGCTGGGCCGGCAAGAGCTCGTCGAGGGGCTCACGGCCCTTTGAATCGCATCGGCCCTCATCGGCCACGCGCCGCCAGGTGTCGACCCGGCCCGACAAAGAAAAAGCGCCCCGAGGGGCGCTTTTTTTTGGGTGCCGCAACGCAGCTGCGGGTCAGAGCGTGTCGATGAACGAGCGCAGCTTGTCCGAGCGGCTCGGGTGCTTGAGCTTGCGCAGGGCCTTGGCCTCGATCTGGCGGATGCGCTCGCGGGTGACGTCGAACTGCTTGCCGACTTCCTCCAGCGTGTGGTCTGTGCTCATCTCGATGCCAAAGCGCATGCGCAGCACCTTGGCTTCGCGCGGGGTCAGCGAGTCGAGGATGTCCTTCACCACGTCGCGCAGGCCGGCCTGCATGGCCGCTTCGATCGGCGCCGTGTTGTTGGTGTCCTCGATGAAGTCGCCCAGGTGCGAATCGTCGTCGTCGCCGATCGGCGTTTCCATGGAGATCGGCTCCTTGGCGATCTTCATGATCTTGCGGATCTTGTCCTCGGGGATCTCCATGCGCTCGGCCAGGATGGACGCATCGGGCTCGAAGCCGAACTCCTGCAGATGCTGGCGGCTGATGCGGTTCATCTTGTTGATCGTCTCGATCATGTGCACCGGGATGCGGATGGTGCGCGCCTGGTCGGCGATCGAGCGGGTGATGGCCTGGCGGATCCACCACGTGGCGTAGGTCGAGAACTTGTAGCCGCGGCGGTATTCGAACTTGTCCACCGCCTTCATCAGGCCGATGTTGCCTTCCTGGATCAGGTCCAGGAACTGCAGGCCGCGGTTGGTGTACTTCTTGGCGATGGAGATCACGAGACGCAGGTTGGCCTCGATCATTTCCTTCTTGGCATCGCGCGACGAGGCCTCGCCCTCGTTCATGCGCTTGTTGATCTCCTTGAGCTCGAACAGCGGCACCACGACCTGGGCCTGGATGTCGGTCAGCTTCTGCTGCAGCTCCTGCACCGGCGGGATGTTGCGCTGCATGACGGCGCTCCAGGGCTTGCCGGCAGCGGCCTGCTTCTCGATCCACTTGAGGTTCAGCAGGTTGGAGGCGACGCGGTTGCCGTTCTTGTCGAAGCCCGAGAACTCGGCGATGAACTGCTCCTGCGGGAAGCCGCACTTGTCCACGATGATGCGGCGCAGCTCGCGTTCCTTCTTGCGGACGTCGTCGACCTGGGTGCGCACCATGTCGCACAGCTTCTCGATGGTCTTAGCCGTGAAGCGGATGGTCATCAGCTCGTCGGACAGGGCCTGCTGCGTCTTGGTGTAGCTGGGCGTGCCGTAGCCTTCCTTGTCATAGATCTTGTGGATCTTCTCGAACAGCTCGGCGATGCGGTCGAAGCGCGACAGCGCCTCGTTCTTGAGCTCTTCCAGCTTCTTGGTCAGCGCCTTGGAGCCGCCGTTGCCGTCGTCGTCGTCCTCGGCGTCGAACTCGTCGAAGTCTTCCTCGGCCACGTAGTCGTCGGCCTCGTTGGGGTTGGAGAAGCCGTCGACGATGGTCGAGATGACGACCTTGCCCTCGCGGATGTCGCCCGCCATGCGCAGGATCTCGGCGATGGTCGCTGGCGAGGCGCTGATGGCGGCCATCATGTCCTGCAGGCCGCCCTCGATGCGCTTGGCGATCTCGATCTCGCCCTCGCGCGTGAGCAGCTCCACCGTGCCCATCTCGCGCATGTACATGCGCACCGGGTCGGTGGTGCGGCCGAACTCGCTGTCCACGGTGGACAGCGCGGCTTCGGCTTCTTCCTCGGCTTCTTCGACGGTGGCGGCCGTGGGCGTGACGTTGTTCTGGAACAGCGTCTCGGCGTCGGGCGTCGTCTCGTACACGGCCACGCCCATGTCGTTGAGCATGGTGACCACGACTTCCATGGTCTCGGCGTCCACCAGCTTGTCGGGCAGGTGGTCGGAGATCTCGGTCTGCGTCAGGTAGCCGCGCGTCTTGCCCAGCGTGATCAGCGTCTTCAGGCGCTGGCGGCGCTTGGCCATGTCTTCCTCGGACAGGACGGTCTCGTCCAGGCCGAATTCCTTCATCAAGGCGCGTTCCTTCGCCTTGCTGATCTTCATGCGCAGCGGCTTGACCTTCTCGACCACGGCCTCGGCGGCCGGCGCCGGTTCTTCCTCGGCGAATTCGGCTTCGACGTCGGAGAAGTCTTCCTCGATGTCCTTCGGCTCGGCGCCCTTCGGCTTGCGGCCGCGCTTGGCGCCGGTGGCGGCGGGCGCACCCGCGGCGGCGGCCTTGGGCGGGCGGCCGGGCTTCTTCTTGGGCGCGTCTTCGGTGGCGGCTGCGGCGGCAGCGGGCTTCTTGCTTTCGGCGGGGGCGGTCGGTTTCTTGGTCACGGTCTTGGCGGATGCGCTGGGCTTGGTGGCCGCCGAAGCGGCGGCCTTCACGGGTTTGTCTGCCGCAGCGGCCTTGGCCGTCCCCTTGGCAGGTGCCTTGGGGGCGGACTTGGCGGGGGCCTTCGCGGACGCTGTGGCTGCTGGCTTCTTAGAACTGGGCATAAGACCTCATGAATCAAGAACGACGGACGAGCGGAAACACAGGCGCCAATGGCGAAAGCCCGGCGCGGGGCAGACGGAAATCGATAGCCGGAAGGCTCCTGGCAGGCAAAAAGCTGCAAGGCGTCTTCCGCGGCAAGATGTGCGGGCGAACATTTGGTGTGCGGTCCTTGCGGTGGTCCTTCCGCCCGGGGACGGAAGGGGCCCTGATCCTGCTGGTGGGATGCTGCATCCGTGCTTGGATGCCGGGCCGGCCCGGAGGTGCCGCTGTCGCTCTTGCCTGATTCGCGTGATGCGAAGCCTTACATTATACCGCGATGCCGCTTTTTCAAGCACCTGGTCGCCGCGCCGCGTCCATCAACCGGTGTAGCGGCTGCGCGCCAGGCGCTGGCGCAACTCCAGCCGGCGGCGCTCCAGCGCCTTGTAGCGCTCCAGGGCCTGCGGGTCGCTGCCCACGGTGGCGAGCACGGCCGTCTGCTGGGCCTTCAGGTGCTCGTCCAGCATGAAGTCCAGCACGTTGCGCAATTCCGCCGCCACGTCGGCGGGCGCGGCCGCTTCCGCCTCGGGCCCGGCAGCGGTCGACGGCGCCATCAGCCGATCGACCAGGGCTTCGAAGTTGAGGCCGCGCATGCCTTCGCGCAAGGCCGCCCAGGGCAGGATGCCGTGTTCGTGCACCTGGCTGTCGAACCAGGTGAAGAACTCGCCGTGTTCCCCGGGCAACTCGCACAGCAGCGCATGCAGCTCGTGCGACAAGGCGTCCCACTCGGCCGGCTGCGACAGCAGCAGCCGCACGGCGACGTCGGCCCGCGAGAGCGGCTGGCTGCGGCCACGGGCCGGCGGCGGTCCACGGCGCGACGAACGGCCGCCGCGGCGCCCTTCCTGAGGCGAAAAAGGCTCGAAAGGCGCGTCATCCGGGCGCGACCAGCTCTCGTTTTGATAGCGCTCTTCGCTCCGTGGGGCGGCCCGCGGTGCCGGTGCCGCGGCCCACAGCCCGCCCAGCCCGCGGCTGTCGAGCTGGATCAGTTCGGCCAGCTCACCCAGCATCTGCCGCTTGAGCGTGCCGTCGGGCAGCGCGCTCCACAGCGGCCGCGCGTTGGCCGCCATGTGAGCGCGCCCCTCGGCCGTGCCCAGGTCGCAGCCCTCGCGCGCGGCCTCGACCATGAAGCGCGACAGCGGCGTCGCCTCGGCCACGAAGCGCGCGAAGGCCTCGGCGCCGTGCTCGCGGATGAAGCTGTCGGGGTCGTGCTCGGCCGGCAGGAACAGGAACTTGACGCTGCGCACGTCGGTGGCGAAGGGCAGGGCGGCGTCCAGCGCCTTGCGCGCGGCACGGCGGCCGGCGGCGTCGCCGTCGAAGCTGAACACCACCGCGTCGGTGAATCGGAACAGCTTCTGCACGTGCTCCGGCGTGCAGGCGGTACCCAGCGTGGCCACGGCGTTGGCGAAGCCCAGCTGGGCCAGCGCCACCACGTCCATGTAGCCCTCGGTGACGAGCGCGTAACCCTTGTCGCGCAGCGCGGCGCGGGCCTCGAACAGGCCGTAGAGTTCGCGCCCCTTGCTGAAGACCGGGGTCTCGGGCGAGTTGAGGTACTTGGGCTTCTCGTCGCCCAGCACCCGGCCGCCGAAGCCGATGCACTCGCCCTTGACGTTGCGGATGGGGAACATGACCCGGTCGCGGAAGCGGTCGTAGCGCTTGTCTTCCCCGTCCTCTCCGACGATGACCAGGCCGCTTTCGGCCAGCAGCGGGTCGGCGTAGTCGGGGAACACGCTGGCCAGCGTGCGCCAGCCCTCGGGCGCGTAGCCCAGCCCGAAGGCCTTGGCGACTTCGCCCGACACCCCGCGGCCCTTGAAGTATTCGATCGCGCGCGGCGACTGGCGCAGCAGCTTGCGGTAGGCCTCGCCGGCCTTCTCCAGCACGTCGCTCAGCGTGGCCTGCTTCTGTCGCTGCGCCGCGGCGCGTTCGCGCTCGGCCGGCGAGGCATCGTCCTCCGGCACCTCCAGCCCGTACTGGCCGGCCAGGTCCTGCACCGCTTCGCGAAAGCCCATGCCGCCGTGCTCCATGAGGAAGCCGATCGCATTGCCGTGCGCCCCGCAGCCGAAGCAGTGATAGAACTGCTTGGTCGGGCTGACCGAGAAGGAGGGCGACTTCTCGCCATGGAAGGGGCACAGCCCCATGAAGTTGGCGCCGCCCTTCTTGAGCTGCACGTAGCGGCCGACGATCTCGACGATGTCGGCGCGGGCGATGAGCTCCTGGATGAAAGAGGGGGGAATCGCCATGGCGGCGCGGATGAGGCAGGCGGGGCAGGGGAGCGACCGATGATACGCAAGCCTCTCCTACGCTGCCGTGCGTTCCGCCGACGGCATACTGCCCCACACCATGGCCGAGCCCCTGCTGCCCACCGACGCGCCCCCGCCCGCCGCCGCGGACGGGGCCACCCTCTGGCGCAACCCGCCGGGCTTCATGTGGCAGGCGCTCAAGGAGTTCCGCGCCAACCAGGGGCTGCTGCTGGCCGGCGCCGTGGCCTACTACGCGCTGCTGTCGATCGTGCCGCTCCTGATCCTGTCGGTGATCGTGCTGTCGCACGTGCTGCCGCAGGACCTCCTGCTGTCCACCATCGGCCGCTACCTGGGCTGGCTGCTGCCGGGGCAGTCGGCCGCGATGGTGCGCGAGCTGGCCAATTTCCTCGACCACCGCGACCTGATGGGGCCGGTGCTGCTGGTGACCATGATCTTCTTCAGCTCGCTGGCCTTCACCGTGCTGGAGAGCGCCATGGCGGTGATCTTCCACCACCGCAAGGCGACGCACGGGCGGCATGTGCTGGTGTCGGTGGTCATGCCCTACCTCTACATCCTGTGCCTGTGCTTCGGGCTGCTGCTGGTCACGCTGGTGTCGGGCGCGCTGCAGCTGATCGGGCAGGAGCAGGTCGACCTGTTCGGTCGCAGTTGGTCGCTCAGCGGGGTGTCGGGCGTGCTGCTGTACCTGGTCGGGCTCACGGGCGAGATCTTCATGCTCACGTCGCTGTACCTCGTGATGCCGGTCGGGCGCCTGTCCTTCCGGCATGCGCTGATCGGCGGCGTGACGGCGGCGCTGCTGTGGGAGCTCACGCGCCGGGTGCTGGTGTGGTACTTCTCGACGCTGTCGCAGGTCAACGTCGTCTATGGCTCGCTGACGACCGCCATCGTGGTGCTGCTGAGCCTGGAGATCGCGGCCACGCTGGTGCTCTTCGGCGCCCAGGTGATCGCGCGCCACGAGCGGCTGGAGCGCCGCAGTTTCCTGAGCAAAAAAGGCTTGTAGCGCCCGCGGCACGGGCGCGGGCAGCTATCAAAACCGTAGCAGAACGCCGGGCCGGCGCTCAGCGCGGTGCAAGGCGGATCGCACCGTCCAGGCGGATCACTTCGCCGTTGAGCATGTCGTTCTCGATGATGTGCTTCGCCAGCTTCGCGTAGTCCTGCGGCGTGCCCAGGCGCGAGGGGAAGGGGACGCTGGCGGCGAGTGCGTCTTGCACCTCCTGCGGCATGCCGAAGAGCATCGGCGTGCCGAAGATGCCGGGAGCGATGGTCATGTTCCGGATGCCGCTGCGCGCCAGGTCGCGGGCGATGGGCAGCGTCATGCCCACCACGCCGCCCTTGCTCGCGCTGTACGCGGCCTGGCCGATCTGGCCGTCGTAGGCCGCGACCGAGGCGGTGCTGATCAGCACGCCGCGCTCGCCGGTGGGCTCGGGCTCGTTCTTCGCCATGGCGTCGGCCGCCAGGCGGATCATGTTGAAGCTGCCGATGAGGTTGACCGTCACGGTCTTGCTGAACACGGCCAGCGCGTGCGGGCCGTTCTTGCCCACGGTCTTTTCGGCAGGCGCGATGCCGGCGCAGTTCACCAGGCCGACCAGCTTGCCCAGCTTGAGCGCCGCCTCGACGGCGGCCTGGCCGTCGGCCTCCTGGCTCACGTCGCACTTCACGAACACGCCGCCGATCTCCTGGGCGACCGCCTGGCCCTTGTCGGCCTGCATGTCGGCGATGACGACCTTGCCGCCCTGCTCAGCCAGCATGCGGGCCGTGCCCTCACCCAGGCCCGAAGCGCCGCCCGTGACGATGAAAACCTTGCCCTCGATCTGCATGGTGAATGTCTCGCTGTGAATGGGAAGCCGCCAATGATAGGCGGGCCCGTTCGGGCGAAAAAAAAGCCCCGTCGCGATGACGGGGCCTGAATTGGGTCCAGAGGAACCCAAGGAGACAACTTGTGGGGGTGACGCAGCGAGCGCACCCGGATCGATTGGCGGCCGGGCGCCAGGCCCGGCAGCCCGATCAGCGCTTGGCCTTGGCGGTGGCGGTCTTGGCGGCGTTGACCGCCTGGGCCGACACGGCGTTGAAGTTGGCTTCGGCGACGTCGCTGGCCTGCTTCACGGCCTTTTGCACCGACTCGAACGCGTTGTTGGCGGCTGCCACGGCGCTCTTCATCATGGCGACGGCGGTTTCGGAGCCGGCGGGTGCGTTCTTGGCAGCGCTGTCGACCAGGCCGACGAAGGCTTGCTGGGCTTCGGACGCCTTGGCTTCGAAAGCCTTGGTGAACTCGGCGCTGGTGCCCTGGGCGATTTCGTACAGGTGACGGCTGTAGGCAGCGGTCTTCTCGGCGATCGGCTGCATCAGGCTGGCTTGCAGCGTCAGCAGCTCTTGCGCGTCCTTGGCGCTCAGCAGCGCTTGCGTGGTGCCGGCGGCTTCGCTCAGGGCGGCCTTGGAGGCCTGAACGTTCAGTTCGACGATCTTCTCGACGCCTTCGAAAGCCTTGGTGGTGAGGCCGAAGAGGGCTTCGACGTTGGCCTTGTGGGCAGCGATCAGTTGGTCAGCGGTGAGTGCCATGGTGAGCTCCAGAGAAGGGGTCAAAAAGAGAGGGTGAACGGGTGCTGCTCTTTTTGTTGCGGTGCAGCATGGAACGAAGTATGGCAGCGCGCACCCGGCACTTCAAGCTCTTTTTGTTGCAATGCAGCAAATTTAGGGGCCGCCACCTAACTCGGGGTCCGGCCCGCCGATTCGCACGCGACAGGCCGCACCCATGGCGGCTGGCAGAATGCCGCCCCACCATGAGCAGCCGCCCCTCGCCCCAGCCTCGCAGCAGCTACCGCGCTTTCCGCGCGATCCCGACCCGCTGGATGGACAACGACCTCTACGGCCACGTCAACAACGTCGTGTACTACAGCTGGTTCGACACGGCGGTGAATGCCCTGCTGATCGAGGAGGGCGCGCTCGACATCCACCAGGGCAGCACCATCGGCTTCGTGGTCGAGACGCAGTGCAACTACTTTGCGCCCCTGGCCTTTCCGCAGACGGTGGAGGCGGGCATCCGCGTGGCGCACGTGGGCAGTTCGAGCGTGCGCTACGAGATCGGGCTCTTCGCGCAGGGGGCGCCCACGGCCGCGGCGCAGGGACACTTCGTCCACGTGTACGTCGACCGCGCCACCCAGCGGCCGGTGCCGCTGCCCGAGGCCCTGCTGCGCGTGATCGGCCCGCTCAAGGTCGGCGCGGCCGGCTGAGCAAAGAAAAACGGCGCCCGAAGGCGCCGTTGTCGGTCAAGCCCGCAGGCCTGATCACATCTTCATCGCCTTGATGTCGGCCTTGCCCTTGGCCTCCATGGCCTTGGCTTCCTTGACGCAAGCGTTCTTGGCGTCGCCCTTCATGTCGTCGCACTTTTCCTTCGCGACTTCATAGTCGGCCTTCACCTTCTCTTCGGCGACCTTGCGCTGGTGCGAGGCGCTGGGCTTGTACTGCTGCTCGAGCTCGGCCTTGGCAACGTTCTCCTTGCCCTTGGCTTCCTTCTCGCACACGTCCTTGGCGTTGTCCTTGAGCGTGTCGCACTGGGCCTTGGCGGCCTTGTAGTCGGCTTCGATCTTGTCCTTGCCGGCCTTGTACTCGTCGCTGGTCATGGCGCTGGCATGAACGCCGATGAAGCAGGTGGACGCAATGGCCATCATCAACAGGTGCTTTTTCATGGATCGGATCTCCTGAGGTTCTTGGTGGGTGTTGGGGTATGGATGGAGCGGGGTGATCGGTACCGGCGGCGTGCTCAGTACTTCTCGAACCAGAGAGCGGCAGGGGTGCGGCCTTCGGCGCTTTCCCACTGCTTGACCTGCTTCTCGGCTTCGTCCTTGCTGATGCCGTGGCGTTCCTGGATGCGGCCCAGCAGCTGGTCGCGCTTGCCCGCGATGACGTCGAAGTCGTCGTCGGTCAGCTTGCCCCACTGTTCCTTGACCTTGCCCTTGAGCTGCTTCCAGTTGCCTTCGATGGTGTCTTTGTTCATGTCGAACTCCTTTGCTTGAACAGGTGTCCGGCGGTCTTCGTCGCCGCCGTGCCAGCACTGTCCGGCACGCCCCTTTCCCAGGCGGTAGGACGCCCCGGGGACGGCCCGTAGGCAGAGGCCGACGGGCCCCGTGATAATCGGGCGCACGCCCCTGTCCCCCTCTCTTGAACCCCTGTGCCGCCGAGACAAGCGGCCTGCGCGCGCACCATGATCATCCAGAGCCTTCTCGACACCGATCTGTACAAGTTCACGATGATGCAGGTGGTGCTGCACCACTTCCCCGGCGCACGCGTCGAATACCGCTTCAAGTGCCGCAACGTGGGGGTCGACCTGGCGCAGTTCGCCAACGAGATCCGCGAGGAGGTGCGGGCGCTGTGCTCCCTGAAGTTCAAGGAGCCCGAGCTCGCCTACCTGCGCTCCATGCGCTTCATCAAGAGCGACTTCGTCGACTTCCTCGGCCTCTTCCAGCTCAACGAGAAGTACATCGACATCACGCCCAAGGACACGGGCGAGCTCGACATCAGCATCCGCGGGCCCTGGCTGCACACGATCCTGTTCGAGATCCCGGTGCTGGCCATCGTCAACGAGGTCTATTTCCGCAACACCCAGCGCCGGCCCGACTTCGCCGAGGGCCGCCGCCGGCTCGACGAGAAGATCGCGCTGCTGCAGGCCGACGGCCTGTCCGACCTGAAGATCGCCGACTACGGCACGCGCCGCCGCTTTTCCACGCAATGGCACGAGGAAGTGCTACGCACGCTCACCAGCCAGCTCGGCGCCGTGCAGCCGCGGCCGGTGCCCGGCGCCGCGGCGCAGCCCCAGCTCGCGGGCACCAGCAACGTGCTGTACGCGATGAAGCTGGGCCTGATCCCGCTGGGCACCATGGCGCACGAGTACCTGCAGGCCTGCCAGGCCCTGGGCCCGAGACTGCGCGACAGCCAGATCTTCGGCTTCGAGATGTGGGCCCGCGAATACCGGGGCGACCTGGGCATCGCGCTGTCCGACGTGTACGGCATGAGCGCCTTCCTGCGCGACTTCGACCTGTACTTCTGCAAGCTCTTCGACGGCTCGCGCCACGACAGCGGCGACCCCTTCAACTGGGGCGAGCGCATGATCGCGCACTACATCGCCAACCGCGTCGACCCGCGGACCAAGACGCTGATCTTCAGCGACGGACTCACGGTGCCGCGCACCATCGAGCTCTACCAGCAGTTCCGCGGCCGCTGCCAGCTGGCCTTCGGCATCGGCACGAACCTGACGAACGACCTGGGTTACGAGCCGCTGCAGATCGTCATCAAGATGGTCCGCTGCAACGACCAGCCGGTGGCCAAGCTGTCGGACACGCCCGGCAAGGGCATGTGCGACGACGAGAAATACCTGGCCTACCTGCGCCAGGTGTTCGAGATCGAGCAGCCCGCGGCGTGACGATGCGGCTGCCGACCTTGCCCCCCACCGCGTCGACCCACCCGATGAAACCCGCCCTTCGCCTCCTGGCGGGCCTGCTGCTGCCCGCGCTGTTGCCTGCCGTCGCCCATGCCGCCGAGTTCGACGGCGCCCGGCTCTCGCCCTGGTGGGGCGTGCCCTTCGCCGGCATCCTGCTGTCGATCGCGCTCATGCCGCTGCTTGCGCCTTCCTTCTGGCACCACCACTTCGGCAAGGTCGCGGCGGCCTGGGCCCTGGCCTTCCTGGTCCCGTTCGCGGCGGTGTATGGCCTGCCCATGGCCGGCAGCCAGCTCGTGCACGCGCTGGCGGCGGAGTACATCCCCTTCATCATCCTGCTGACGGCGCTGTTCACCGTCGCGGGCGGCATCCACATCCGCGGCAACCTGCACGGGGCGCCGGGGCTCAACACCGCGATCCTCTCCATCGGCGCCGCGCTGGCCAGCGTCATGGGCACCACCGGCGCCTCGATGCTGCTGATCCGCCCGCTGATCCGCGCCAACGACAACCGCGTGCACAAGGCGCACGTGGTCGTGTTCTTCATCTTCATCGTCTCGAACATCGGCGGCTCGCTCACGCCGCTGGGCGATCCGCCGCTGTTCCTGGGCTTCCTCAAGGGCGTGGACTTCTTCTGGACGCTGCTGAACATCCTGCCCGACACGCTCTTCAGCCTGGCGGTGCTGCTCGCGCTGTTCTACATCGTCGATCGCCACTACTACCGCAAGGAGGGCGTGCTGCCCGTCGACCCCACGCCCGACACCCGCGGCATCCGCTTCGAGGGCGCCGCCAACTTCGCCCTGCTGGCCGCCATCGTGGTGCTGGTGCTGCTGAGCGGCGTGTGGAAGTCCGACCTGAGCTTCGACGTGTTCGGCACGCCGGTCGGGCTGCCGGGCCTGGTGCGCGACATCGGCCTCGTCGGCGTCACGCTGCTCTCGCTGAAGCTCACCGCGCCGCAGGTGCACGCCGACAACCAGTTCGGCTGGGGCCCGATGGCCGAGGTGGCCAAGCTCTTCGCCGGCATCTTCCTCACCATCGTGCCGGTGATCGCCATGCTCAAGGCCGGCGTGAACGGGCCTTTCGGCGCCATCGTCGCGGCCGTCACGCGGCCCGACGGCCAGCCCGACCCGGCGATGTATTTCTGGGCCACCGGCATCCTGAGCTCCTTCCTCGACAACGCACCGACCTACCTGGTGTTCTTCAACACCGCGGGCGGCGATCCGGCCGCGCTCATGACGACCTACGCCAGCACCCTGGCCGCCATCTCGGCGGGCGCGGTGTTCATGGGCGCCAACAGCTACATCGGCAACGCGCCCAACCTGATGGTCAAGGCCATCGCCGAGGACCGCGGCGTGAAGATGCCCAGCTTCTTCGGCTACATGGCCTGGTCCGGTGCCATCCTCGTGCCGCTCTTCGTGGCGGTCACCTTCATCTTCTTCCGCTGAGGACGCTTTCATGAGCAAGCCCAAGGTCCTGGTCGCCCGTGCGATCTTTCCCGAATCCATCGAGCGCCTCGCGCAGCACTTCGAGGTCGAGTCCAACCAGGCCGACGAGGTGTGGAGCAAGGCGCAGCTGATCGCCAGGCTGCAGGGCAAAGTGGGCGTGTTCACCACCGGCAGCGAGCGCATCGACGCCGAGCTGCTGGACGCCTGCCCCGGGCTGAAGATCTGCGCCAACATGGCCGTCGGCTACAACAACTTCGACACCGACGCCATGACCGCGCATGGCGTGCTGGGCACCAATGCGCCCGACGTGCTGACCGAGACCACGGCCGACTTCGGCTTCGCACTGCTGATGGCCACGGCGCGCCGCATCGCCGAGAGCGAGCATTTCCTGCGCGCCGGCCAATGGCAGAAGTGGGCCTACGACATGTTCTCGGGCAGCGACATCCACGGCAGCACGCTGGGCATCATCGGCATGGGCCGCATCGGGCAGGGCATCGCCAGGCGCGGCGCGCACGGCTTCGGCATGAAGGTGATCTACCACAACCGCTCGCGACTCGATGCGGCGCTCGAGGCGGAGTGCAAGGCGAGCTACGTGGGCAAGGACGAGCTGCTGAAGACAGCCGATCACGTCGTGCTCGTCGTGCCCTACACGCCGGCCTCGCACCACACCATCGGCGCGGCCGAGATCGCGCTCATGAAGCCCACTGCGACGCTGATCAACATCGCGCGCGGCGGCATCGTCGACGACGCGGCGCTGGCCGTGGCGCTCAAGGAGAAGCGCATCGCCGCCGCAGGCCTGGACGTGTTCGAAGGCGAGCCGAAGGTGCACCCGGACCTGCTCACCGTGCCGAACGTCGTGCTCACGCCGCACATCGCCAGCGCCACCGTGCCCACGCGCAAGGCCATGGCCGACCTGGCCGTCGACAACCTCATCGGCTACCTCGTGAACGGCAAGCCACTGACCCCCGTGAACCCGGCCGTGCTGGCCAAGAACTGAGCGACGAAGCCACCGGATGCCCGCCTTACCTCTGGAGACCTGGCTGCTGCTTGCGCTGGCGGCCCTCAACCTGATCTTTGTGCTGGTGCTTCTGCTGCGCCGGCCCGCGCCGCCCGACCGCGAGGTGCTGGCGGCGGTGGTCGATGGTGCCGTCGACAAGGCCGAGCGCTCGCTGCGGCAGGAACTCGCCGATTCCGCCCGCGCCACCCGCCAGGAAAGCGCGCAGCAGCTCGCCACCTTCCAGCAGTCGCTGCTGGCGCAGGCGGCCGAGACGGCGCGCACGCAGAACGCGCAGATCGATGCCTTCGCCCAGCAGCTCGCCCGCATGCAGGGCACGCTAGGGGAAACGCTCAACAACCAGCTGCACGGGCTGACCGAATCGAACGCGCGCCGGCTGGCCGAGGTGCGCACCACGACCGAACAACTGCTCGGCCAATTGCAACAGACCCATGCCGGCAAGCTGGAAGAGGTCACGCTGTCGACCCAGGCCGCGCGGCGCGAGCAGGGCGAGGGGCTGGCGGCCTTCCAGGCGGCGCTGGTGCAGCAGGGCACGCATGCGATGCAGGCGCAGGCCGAGCGGCTGGACGCCTTCGCGCGCCAGATCGACACGCTGCGCCAGTCGCTGGCCGAGGCGCTCAACACCCAGCTGCAGTCGCTCAGCGAGACCAACGCCCGCCGCATCGCCGAAGTGCGCGCGACCATGGAGCAGCAGCTCACGCAGCTGCAGGCGAGCAACGCGACCAAGCTCGACGAGATGCGCCAGGTGGTCGACGAGAAGCTGCAGAGCACGCTGGAGGCGCGCCTGGGCGAGAGCTTCAAGCAGGTGGCCGAGCGGCTGGAGCAGGTCTACAAGGGCCTGGGCGAGATGCAGACGCTTGCGCAGGGGGTGGGCGACCTCAAGCACCTGCTGACCAACGTGAAGACGCGCGGCATGTTCGGCGAGGCGCAGCTCGCGGCGCTGCTGGAGCACGTGCTGTCGCCCGAGCAGTACGCGGCGCAGATCAGCACCCGGCCCGATTCGCGCAACCCGGTCGACTTCGCCATCCGCCTGCCGGGCCGCAGCGACGACGGCAAGCCGGTCTGGCTGCCGATCGACGCGAAGTTCCCCAACGAGGACTACGAGCGCCTGCTCGACGCGCAGCAGCGCGCCGACGCCGTGGCCGTGGAGGCGGCGGCGCGGGCGCTCGAAGCGCGCATCCGCCTGGAGGCGCGCGGCATCGCCGAGAAGTATGTGGAGCCGCCATACACCACCGATTTCGCCATCCTGTTCCTGCCCACCGAGGGCCTGTATGCCGAGGTGCTGCGCCGGCCCGGCCTCATGGAGGCGCTGCAGCGCGAGCACCGCGTGACGCTGGCCGGCCCGACCACGCTGCTGGCCATGCTCAATTCGCTGCAGATGGGCTTCCGCACGCTGGCGCTGGAGAAGCGCAGCAGCGAGGTCTGGCAGGTGCTGGGAGCGGTGAAGTCCGAGTTCATGAAGTTCGGCGGCGTGCTGGCCGACGTGAAGCGGCAGACGCAGACCGTGCTCAATACGCTGGACAAGGCGCAGACGCGCACCAACGTGCTCAACCGCCGGCTGCGCGACGTCGAGGCGCTGCCCGACGGCCAGGCCCAGGGCCTGCTGCCCGGCCTCGATGCCGAGCCGGGCTCGCTCGACGACGACGGGGCGCCGTGACGGTGCCCGCGGTGTCCGGTTGCTATCGAATTCATAGCTGCTTGCGCAGGCAGGACGGGCGCTGCAGGCCGATCTTGTTCGAAACGGCAGGGCGCCCATGAACGGCGCCGAACTGCTGCGCCTGATCCTCGCCCAGGTCTGCCTCCACGCCACCATGGCCGGCGTGCGGCTGGCCACGCCGCTGCTGGCGCTGCAGCAGGGCTACAGCCCGGCGGCGGTCGGGGTGCTGATCGCGCTGTTCGCACTCACGCAGGTGTTCCTTGCGCTGCCGGCGGGTCGCTTCGCCGACCGGCACGGGCTCAAGCGGCCGCTGGCCCTGTCGGTCGTCGCGGCGACGCTCGGTGCGGCACTGGTGCTGGCCTTCCCGGTGTTCCCGGCCATGTGCGTGGCGGCGCTGCTGACCGGCGGCGCCACCGGCGCCACGGTGATCGCGCTGCAGCGCCACGTGGGCCGGGCGGCGGGCAATCCGACGCAGCTCAAGCGCGTGTTCAGCTGGCTGGCGATCGCGCCGGCCGGCGCCAACTTCCTCGGGCCCTTCGTCGCCGGGCTGCTGATCGACCACGGCAGCCGGCTGTGGGGCGGCGCGCCGGCCGACCTGCCGTCCTTCCGCGTCTGCTTCGCCGTCATGGCCCTGCTGCCGCTGGTGTGCTGGCTGCTCGTGCGCCAGGTCAAGGAACCCGCGCGCACGCCGCCCGCCGCGGGTGCCGCGCCCACCCGCGCCTGGGACCTGCTGCGCGAGCCGATGTTCCGCCGCCTGCTGTTCGTGAACTGGCTGCAGTCATCGAGCTGGGACGTGCACGCCTTCGTGCTGCCGGTGCTGGGCCACGAGCGCGGCCTGAGCGCCTCGGTCATCGGCTCGATCCTGGGCGCCTTCGCGATTGCTGCTGCCGTGGTGCGGGTGCTGCTGCCGGTGCTGGCGGCGCGGGCGTCGGAGCGCAGCGTGATCCTGACGTCGACGATCGTTACGGCCCTGGTGTTCTCGGTCTACCCGCTGCTGGAATCACCCTGGCTCATGGGCCTGTGCTCGGTCGTGCTGGGCTTCGCGCTGGGCGCCGTGCAGCCGATGGTGATGAGCATGCTGCACCAGATCACGCCGCATGCCCGCCACGGCGAGGCGCTGGGGCTGCGGCTCATGACGATCAACGCCTCCAGCGTCGCCATGCCCATGCTCTTCGGCTCGCTCGGTGCGCTGATCGGCATCGGCGGCGTGTTCTGGGTGGTGGGCGCCGTCGTCGCCTCGGGCGCGCGGGCGGTGTGGGGGCTGCGCGCGCCGCCGTCCTGAACGCGGCCGGGCGGCGCGCCGACGCGGGCACACCGGCCGTTGCGTGACACTGCCGCCATGCGCAACGCCTTCGACTTCTCCTCCTGGTCCGCGGCCGCGACCACCCTGTTCGGGCTGGTGCTCGTGTCGCTGGTGGCCGTGGGCATCCGCCTGGTGTTCATGCAGACGCTGCAGCGCCGGCGCGAGCGCGAGAACCGGCAGATCAACGAGCGCCTGCGCACGCTGATCGCCGCCTACAAGGTGCTGGGCGGCTCGTTCACCGGCAACCTCGAGGTGGATCCCTCGCACGGCAGCCGTCGCGTCCGTGCGCAGCCCACGCCCGCCGGCGACGTCGAGGCCGTGCTGCCGGTGGAACGCGAATTGCCGGCGAGCGTCGCCGAGCGGCGGCGCCGCATCCGCGATGCGGTGGAGGCCGCGCTGTCCGATGTCATCCTGCTCGGCACCGAGGAACAGGTGCGCCTGGCCGTGCAGGCGGCGCAGGACATGGTGGCGGGGCGGGTCGTCCTCGTCGGGCCGCTGGTCGCCTCGCTGCGCGGCTTCATCCGCGAAGCGCTGGACCTGGCGGCCGTGCCGGCCGACCTGGCGGTGCCGCCGCAGGGGCCGGCACGCCCGGGTGCCGCGGGCGGCACCGGCGGACGCGGGGGGGCGACGGGGCAGGGTGGAGGCGCCGCGGGTGGCCGTGGCGGTGGCGGCGCCGGCGGAGGCGGTGGTGCGATGGCCGGCGCCGGCATGGGCATGGGGCTGGGCGCTTCGCATCCGCCGGCCGACGAAGCGCCGGACGCCGCGCTGTCCGAGGGGCCGGCTGCCGAGCGCCCGTGACGACCGTCAGAGCTTGTAGAAGCGCTTGATCGCCGCCCAGGCGTCCTCGGGCGTGTCGACGTACTCGAAGAGGTCGATGTCCTCGGGCGAGATCACGCCTTCCTCGACCAGGAAGTCGAAGTCGATCAGCCGCTTCCAGTATTCGGAGCCGAAGAGCACGATCGGCACCTGCTTGGACTTGCGGGTCTGCACGAGCGTGACGACCTCGAACAGCTCGTCCAGCGTGCCGAAGCCGCCCGGGAAGGCCACCAGCGCCTTCGCCCGCATCATGAAGTGCATCTTGCGGATGGCGAAGTAGTGGAACTTGAACGACAGCGCCGGCGTGACGTAGGGGTTGGCCGCCTCTTCCATCGGCAGCGCGATGGCCAGGCCGACCGACAGGCCGCCGCCCTCGTAGGCGCCGCGGTTGGCCGCCTGCATGATGCCCGGGCCGCCGCCGGTGCACACGAAGAGCTGGTCGGCCGGGTCCTTGTCGTTGCTGTAGTGGGCGACCAGCTTGCCGAAGGCGCGTGCCTGCTCGTAGTAGTGGCTGCCACGCGCAAGCCGGCGCCAGCGGGCGGCGGCCTTGGCGTCGCCGGCGGCGTCGGCCTGGGCGATCAGGGCGCCCATTTCCTCCTCGCTGCGAAAGCGGGCGCTGCCGAAGACGACGATGGTGTTCTCGATGCCGTGGGCGCGCATCTCCAGGTCGGGCTTCATCAGCTCCAGCTGCATGCGCAGGCCGCGGGTCTCGCGGCGCAGCAGGAACTCGGGGTCGGCAAAAGCCAGGCGGGAAGGATCGTGGTCGAGCGGCAGCCCCTGGTCGGCATGGGCCTGGAGCGTGGCCCAGGCGTCGGCGAGGCGTTTGTCGTGGAGGTCGTGCGTGTCGTTGGGGCTCATTCTTGGGCGGGGTCGCGGATGCTTCGGGTGACAGTGATTGTGCGCCCAGCAAGCATCGGGCCAGGCGGGCGGGCGGCGCGGTCAGAAGCGCCCGTGCCGGCCTTCGCCCTGGACGAAGCGCGCCGCGCCGGCCGCACCTTCGGCCGCCACGATGGGCACCCCCCGGCGGCCCTCGGCGCGCAGGGCCTCGGCCAGCGGCAGGTCCCACTGGCCGTAGGCGGAGGCGCGGTCGGTCAGCATGCACTGCTGTGGGAAGGCGGCGATCTCGCGCGCCAATTGCTCGGCCGCGGCGCGCGCCTGGCCCGGCGGCACGACCCGGTTGACCAGCCCCATGCCCAGGGCCTCGTCGGCCGCGACCGGCCGTCCGGTGAGGATCAGGTCCAGTGCGCGGCCCATGCCGACGACGCGCGGCAGGCGCACGGTGCCGCCATCGATCAGCGGCACGCCCCAGCGGCGGCAGAACACGCCGAGCACGGCGTTCTCTTCCGCCACCCGCAGGTCGGCCAGCAAGGCCAGCTCCAGCCCGCCGGCCACGGCGTGCCCGGCGATGGCCGCGACGAGCGGCTTCTTCAGCGCCATGCGGCTCGGACCCATCGGCCCGGTGCCGCCGCCGTCAGGGTCGAGTTCGTGGCGGCGGGCGGGGTCGTTCACGGCGCCCAGGTCGGCGCCGGCGCAGAACGTGCCGTGTTCGCCCCACAGCACGGCCACGCGCTGGCCTTCGTCGGCCTCGAAGCGCTCGAAGGCCTCGCGCAGCAGGGCGGCCGTCGGGCCGTCCACCGCGTTACGGCAGTGCGGCCGGCTCAGGACGATGGTGCTGACGGGGCCGTCGGTTTCGGTGCGGACGGCGGGTGGGGGCGTGTCGGCGTGCATGGCGCCAGCTTACGACCGCCGTTCACTTCGTTGAAGTCTTGCTCGGGAACAGGCCGATGTAGGGCAGGCCGTTGTACAGCTTGGCCGTGTCCCTGACAGGCTCCGCGGGGTCGGCATAGACGAACATCGCGTTCGCGCTGTGGATGCCGCGTTCGGCGCAGCCGGCCACGATCGCCTGCAGCGATGCGTCGGATTCGATCGTGCTCATCTCGGCCAGTTCGCGCACGGGCACCGGCGTCTCCAGGCGGATCACCAGCAGCAGGTCCTCGTCGTAGAGGAAGCGCATGCCCAGGTCGACGCACAGGCCGCAGCCCGTGAGGTCGGTGTCGGCCGCCTCGATGTCCTCGACCTCGTGCGACCAGTAGTCGTCGGCCGCGTCGAAGTAGGCGCCGAAGTCCGCGTCGGACAGGGAGGTGGTGCCGATCCAGAAGTGCAGCGACGAGAAGGGGGCCGGTGGCGGCGGCGGGCCCAGCGTTTCCACCCAGTCGAAGAGCGTGCCGGGCTTGAGGCCGTGCCGTTTCTCGAGCTCGGGGAAACCGCCGCGTGGCGTGCGGTTCAATGCTTCGTCGACGAGTTCTCGCTTGAATGCCTCGGAGTGCGGTGTCTTGGCCATGGGACGCTGCGGACGATGAAGGCGGCGAGTCTAGCGATGCCGGCGACCCCCGCGCGGGCGTCGTGCGGCTGCGGCGCGCAAAGAAAAGGGCTCCCGAAGGAGCCCCTGGCAGGAATCGTGGCGCGGCGCTCAGACGCGCTTGCGGTATTCGCCCGTGCGGGTGTCGATTTCGATCTTGTCGCCTTGCGACACGAACAGCGGCACGGGCACTTCGAAGCCGGTGGCGATCTTGGCGGGCTTGAGCACCTTGCCCGAGGTGTCGCCCTTGACGGCGGGTTCGGTCCAGGTGATCTCGCGCTCGACGCTGGTCGGCACTTCGACCGAGATGGCCTTGCCGTCGTAGAACACGACTTCGAGCGGCATGCCGTCTTCGAGGTAGTTCAGGGCATCGCCCATGTTCTCGGCTTCGACTTCGTACTGGTTGTATTCGCTGTCCATGCAGACGTACATGGGGTCGGCG
Source organism: Xenophilus aerolatus (assembly GCA_030418545.1). Lineage (GTDB taxonomy): Bacteria > Pseudomonadota > Gammaproteobacteria > Burkholderiales > Burkholderiaceae_C > Xenophilus. Next base: position 565,594 of record QAIB01000001.1, read on the forward strand.
AAATAGGAGTAGGTGCACTCCTTCTTGTCCAGCACGATCTGGTCGATCTTGTCGTCGGCCTTGAAGACCACTTCGGTGTTGAAGTTGGCGATCAGGCTCTTCATCTTCATGCGCACGGTGGCGCTGTTGCGGCCGCCGCGGCTGTATTCGGTCTTGAGCACGACCATCGGGTCCTTGCCGTGCATGATGACGTTGCCGGCGCGGATTTCTTGAGCGATTTTCATGAGTGTGTGTCCTTTCGAGGGACTTCTGACGTTGGCCGCTCGGTGCAGGTCGCCGGCTCACGGGCTGTGGCTGGCGCGCTGCGGACCCGCGGCGGGTGGTGCGAAAGGCCCCTGAAAAGGCCGCCGAGGTCGCAACCCCGATTTCCGCAAAGCCCGCTATTTTAGCTTTTTTGGGTGACGAAGCGCCGCAACTGGGTGGCGAGGTCGTCCTGGGCCAGCAGCCGCGCGCGGCCGGCGTGCGCGGCAGCGCGCCAGTCGGCCAGCATCGCCGCATCGGGCGCCAGCGCCGGAGCGTCCGAAAAGCCGTTCCAGGCGTGGTGGAAGGCGCGCAGCGAGGCCGGCGCATCCAGCCAGTCCAGCCAGGCGTTCAACTTGACGTGGTGGGCGTCGTCGTCCTGCGGGTAGATCTGCCAGACGAAGGGCGCGCTGGCCCAGTGGGCGCGCACGAAGGAGTCCTCGCCGCGCACGAGGTTCAGGTCGCAGGACCACAGCAGCGCGTCGAACGCGGGCTGCGGGAGATGCGGCAGGTATGAAATCGACAGCGTCCCGCGCCCGGCCGGCGGGGCTTCCAGCATCTTCAGGGCCTGTTCGACCGCGGCGTGGGCGCGGCCGGCGCTGACCAGCAGCCGGGTCGGTTCCGCGCCGGCCATCCATTGCCCGAGCAGCGGCGCCAGCGCGGGCGGCTCGTAGCAGAAGAGGGACACGAGCCGCTCGCCCTGCCAGGCGATGCCCTGGTCGGCGAGCCAGGCGCGCCGGTCGAAGGCCTCGCGTTGCGCCGCCAGGTCCGGCTCGCGCAGCAGCCCACCCGTGGCCGGCGTGAAGCCGGGGTAGAAGAACCACTTGGTCAGCCCCTCGCCCGGGCCGCGGAAGACGGGGGAGGGCAGGCGGTGCAGGCGTTCCACGTACGGTTCGGCCGAGAGGTATTCGAGGTTGATCCAGGCGCGGCGGCGCGCCGTGCCGGCATGGCGGGCGAAGTGTGCGACGAGTTCGGGCGCCGGGTCGCAGCCGAAGGCCTCGACCAGCACGTCGGGCGCCGGCGCTTCGGCCACGGCGCGGTGCACGGCGCCCGCGTCGCCCCAGTCGACCACCGTGACGCCCGCGTGGCCGGCGGGCGCCATCCAGGCGAGCGCGCGGCCGTCGTCGATCCACAGCCGCACCGCGTCGCCGCCGTCGGCGAGCTGGCGGGCCAGGCGCCAGCACACGCCCAGGTCGCCGTGGTTGTCGATGACGCGGCAGAACAGGTCCCAGCGCAGGCGGTCGGTGGCGGACGTCGGCATGGCGGCGATTGTCCGCGGCATGTCGGCGCATTGGCGTCGCTACGGAATTGATAGCTGCCCGCGCCCACCCCGCGGGCGCTGCGGGCACTCGCGGCTCGAAATCGCCGGCCCGCAGGGCCAAGCCACAATAGCCGCCATGTCAGACGTGCATTCCGAACAACTGCTGGCCGAGGTGGCGGCGCTGCCCTCGATGCCCGGCGTCTACCGCTACTTCGATGCGGCGGGCGGCGTGCTCTACGTGGGCAAGGCGCGCAACCTCAAGAAGCGGGTGTCGAGTTACTTCCAGAAGAACCACGGCGGCACGCGCATCGGCCACATGATCGGCAAGATCGCGCGCATGGAGACCACGGTCGTGCGCTCCGAGGCCGAGGCGCTGCTGCTCGAGAACAACCTCATCAAGACACTCAAGCCGCGCTACAACATCCTGTTTCGCGACGACAAGAGCTACCCCTACCTGAAGATCACCGGCACCCGCGAACGCGACGGCGCCGACGGGCTGGCCGCCGGCAGCGTGCCGCGCCTGGCCTACTACCGCGGCGCAACCGACCGGCGGCACCGCTACTTCGGGCCTTATCCGAGCGCGTGGGCCGTGAAGGAGACCATCCAGCAGCTGCAGAAGGTGTTCCGCCTGCGCACCTGCGAGGACACGGTGTACGCCAACCGCACCCGGCCCTGCCTGCTCTACCAGATCAAGCGCTGCACCGGGCCCTGTGTCGGCCACATCGAGCCGCAAGCCTACGCCGACGACGTGGCCGACGCCGAGGCCTTCCTGCGCGGCGACACGCAGCAGGTGCTGGCCGAGCTCGAGGGCCGGATGATGCAGCACGCCGAGAAGCTGGAGTTCGAGCAGGCGGCCGAGCTGCGCAACCGCATGTCGGCGCTGTCGAAGGTGCTGCACCAGCAGTCGGTGGAGATCGCGTCGGACAAGGACGTCGACATCCTGGCGGTGAAGGTGCAGGGCGGCAAGGCCTGCGTCAACCTGGCCATGGTGCGCGGCGGGCGGCACCTGGGCGACCGTGCCTACTTTCCCGCGCATGTCGAGGACGCCGCGCTGGTGGCGCAGGCCGAGGCACAGGAAGACGGCGGCACGGACGCCGCGACGGAGCTCGAGACCGTCGAGCAGCAGGTGCTCGAGGCCTTCATCGCCCAGCACTACATCGATTCGCCCGCGCCACCGACCCTGGTGCTGGGCGAGGCGGTCGGGCGCGAGCTGATCGAGGCCATCGCGCAGCAGGCGGGACAGCGCACCACCGCCGTCTTCCAGCCGCGCGCCCAGCGGCGCCTGTGGCTGGAGATGGCCCAGAAGAACGCCGACATCCAGCTTGCGCGCCTGCTGGCCGAGGAGGGCTCGCAGCAGGCGCGCACGCGCGCGCTGGTCGACGCGCTCGAACTGGCGCCGGACGACCTGGACAGCTTCCGCATCGAGTGCTTCGACATCTCGCACACGGCGGGCGAAGCGACGCAGGCCTCCTGCGTGGTGTTCGAGCACCATGCGATGCAGAACCGGGAGTACCGCCGCTACAACATCGAGGGCATCACACCCGGCGACGACTACGCCGCGATGCGCCAGGTGCTGCAACGGCGCTACGGCAAGATCGCCGAGGCCATCGCCGCCGAGGCCGATGCCCCGCCGCCGGGCGATGCGGCCGGGGCCGACGCGCCGCCCGGGACCGTCGGTGCACGCATGCCCGACCTGGTGCTGGTCGACGGGGGCAAGGGGCAGGTCTCGATGGCGCGCGAGGTCTTCAGCGAACTGGGGCTGCCGCTGTCGCTGATCGTCGGCGTGGAGAAGGGCGAGGGCCGCAAGGTGGGCCTGGAAGAGCTGGTCTTCGCCGACGGGCGCGAGAAGGTGTACCTCGGCCGCGATTCCGCGGCACTGATGCTGGTGGCCCAGATCCGCGACGAGGCGCATCGCTTCGCCATCACCGGCATGCGGGCCAAGCGGGCCAAGGTGCGCGTGGGGGGCAGCCAGCTGGAGGAGATTCCCGGCATCGGCCCCAAGCGGCGCGCCCGCCTGCTCCAGCGCTTCGGCGGCATCCGCGGCGTGGCAGCGGCCAGCGTGGAGGACATCGCCTCGGTCGACGGCATCGCCTTCGACCTGGCCGAGGAGATCTACCGCGCCCTGCACTGATGCGCCGCAAGTCATGGCCCGCACCGGCCGGGGCTTCACGGGCGCATGACACAATCACCCGCATGTTCTGGACGCTCCCCACCATCATGACCTGGACGCGCATCGTCGCGATCCCGCTCATCGTGGGGGTGTTCTACCTGCCCATCGCCGAGCCGATGCGCAACCTCATCGCGACGGTGATGTTCATCGTCTTCGCCGCCACCGACTGGCTCGACGGCTACCTGGCCCGCAAGCTGAACCAGACCTCGGCCTTCGGCGCCTTTCTCGACCCGGTGGCCGACAAGTTCCTGGTCTGCGCGTCGCTGCTGGTGCTGGTGCACCTGAACCGCTGCGACGTCTTCGTCGCGCTGATCATCATCGGCCGCGAGATCGCCATCTCGGCGCTGCGCGAATGGATGGCGCAGATCGGCGCCAGCAAGAGCGTGGCCGTGCACATGATCGGCAAGGTCAAGACCACCGTGCAGATGGTGGCCATTCCCTTCCTGCTGTACGACGGGCGCCTGTTCGGCTTCATCGACACGGGCACCTGGGGCCAGTGGCTGATCTGGATCTCGGCCGTGCTCACCATCTGGTCGATGGTGTACTACCTGCAGAAGGCGATCCCCGAGATCCGGGCGCGGGCCCGATGAGCGCCACGGCGCGCAGCGACGGCTGGCTGCGCGCCATGCCCGCGGTCTTCGTGCTGATCTGGAGCACCGGCTTCATCGTGGCGCGCTATGCGATGCCGCACGCGCCGCCACTGAAGTTCCTGGCCGTGCGCTACGCGCTGTCGTCCGCCTGCTTCCTGGTCTGGGTGATGGCGGCGCGCGTGGCCTGGCCGCGTTCTCGCGCGCAGGTGCTGCACCTTGCGGTGACCGGCGTGCTGATGCAGGCGGCCTACCTGGGCGGCGTGTGGGCGGCCGTGAAGGCCGGCATGGGCTCGGGGCTGGTGGCCTTGTTGGTGGGCATCCAGCCGGTGCTCACGGCGGTATGGATGTCCTTCCATGGCGGGCGCATCGCGCCGCGGCAGTGGCTCGGCCTGGTGCTGGGTTTCGCCGGTCTGGCGCTGGTGGTGGCCCGCAAGCTGGGGCATGGCGGCGAGGTCAGTGCGCTCACTCTTTCGCTGGCTCTGCTGGCACTGCTGTCCATCACGGCCGGCACGCTGTATCAGAAGCGCTTCGTGGCGCCCTGCGACGTGCGTTCGGCCAGCGCGGTGCAGCAGCTGGCCGCGCTGGCGGTCACGCTGCCGCTCGCGCTGCTGCTGGAGCATTCGTCCATCGAATGGACCCTGGGGTCGATCGGCGCCATGGCCTGGTCGGTGGTGGCGTTGACCTTGGGCGGCAGCTCGCTGCTGTACATGCTCATCCAGCGCGGCACGGCTACGGCAGTGACCAGCCTGCTCTACCTCGTGCCGCCCTGCACGGCCGTGATGGCGTGGCTGCTGTTCGCCGAGCCGATCACCGTGCTCACGGTGGCCGGCATCGCGCTCACCGCCATCGGCGTGAGCCTAGTGGTGCGCGAGCCGCGCGTGGCCTAGCGTCACGCCTTCCGGCGGGCGGTCGTGGACGGCTTCCACGGCTCGCCGCGGAAATGCTCCGCCAGCGCGTCGACCAGCAGGCGCACGCGGCGCGGCGTCTTCGGCTGCCAGGGTGCGATCCAGTGGACGTCGGCGTCGGTCATCGCGTACTGCGGCAGCACCCGCACCAGCCGGCCGGCGGCGAGGTGCGGTGCGACGTCCCACAGGCTGCGCAGCATGAGGCCATGGCCGGCGAGGCACCAGTCGCGCACCAGCTCCCCCGAGTTGCTCGACAGCGGGCCGTCCACGCGCACACGGTGCACCGTGCCGTCGCGCTCGTGGCGCAGCGTCCATATCGACCGGACATTCGCCGTGCGGCCGCTGTCCTCGTTCTCCTGCACCGACAGGCAGGCGTGGTGGGCCAGGTCGTCGGGCGATACGGGCGCGCCGTGCGCATCGAGATACCCGGGCGCCGCCACCACGACGCGTTGGTTTCGGGCCAGGCGCCGTGTGGTCCAGTCGGCGGCGTGCCGCGCCTGCACGGACCAGAGCCAGACGGCACCGTCATAACCCTCGGCCCCGAGCTCGGGCAACTGCTCGCTCAAGCGCAGGTCGATCCGCACCCCCGGGTTCTTCTGCTGGAATGTGGCGAGGGCCGGGCCGACCCAGCGACGGCCGAAGCCCAGCGTGGCGGCCAATCGGATGGTGCCGCTGAGGGCCTGCTGCCGTTCGCGCAGGTCCGATTCGAGTGCCGCGAAGCCTTCGAGTAGCTTCTGCGCATGGCCGCACACCGCCTCGCCTTCGCGCGTGAGTACCAGCCGGCGCGTGGTGCGTTCGAACAGGCGCTGGCCCAACCGCGCCTCGAGCGCGGCCAGGCGCTTGGTGACGACCGAGGGCACCACGCCCAGCGCTGCCGCGGCACCTGCCAGGCTGCCGCGGTCGCGCACGTTCAACACCAGCTCGAGGTCCGCGCGTTCCATTCGTTCGAAATCGGAAAGAGTCGATTGGCAGATTGTTGCTTGATCCGCAGGTGCGGCGCAACGCACAATCGCCGCGTGCTGGACGACTTCACCCCCTTCGACATCGAACGCGACGGCGTGCGCATCCATGGCCGCGTCGGCGGGCAGGGCGCGCCCCTGCTGCTGCTGCACGGCCATCCCCAGACGCATGCGATCTGGCATCGCGTGGCGCCGGCGCTGGCGCGGCAGCTCACGCTCGTGATGGTCGACCTGCGCGGCTACGGCGATTCGGGCCGGCCGCAAAGCGACGCCGAACATCGGCCCTACAGCAAGCGCGAGATGGCGCAGGACGTGCTGGCCGCCATGCGGCACCACGGGTTCGAGCGTTTCGGCGTGCTGGCGCACGATCGCGGCGCGCGCGTCGCGCATCGGCTCGCGGCGGACCATCCGGCGGCGGTCGACCGGATGATGCTGCTCGACATCGCGCCCACGCTGGCCATGTACGAGCGCACCGACCTGGCCTTCGCACGCGCCTACTGGCACTGGTTCTTCCTGATCCAGCCCTCGCCCCTGCCCGAAGCGTTGATCGAGTCCGACCCGGTGCGCTACGTGCGCAGCACCATGGGTGGTCGCTACGCCGGCCTGGGACCCTTCGCGCCGGAGGCGATGGCCGAGTACGAGCGCTGCATCGCGCTGCCCGGCAGCGCACGCGGCATCTGCGAGGACTACCGCGCCTCGGCGGGCATCGACCTGGCGCACGACCGCGAGGACATCGGCGCGGGCCGACGGCTCGAACAGCCGCTGCGTGTGCTGTGGGGTGCCCACGGCGTCGTGGGCCGATGCTTCGACGTGCTCGCGCTGTGGCGCGAGCGGGCCATGCAGGTGAGCGGCGCGCCGCTGCCCTGCGGCCACTACATCCCCGAGGAGGCGCCCGAGGCCCTGGCGGCCGAAGCCCTCCGGTTTTTCACCGAGTCCAAGGAAGACACACCATGAGCAGCAGCAAGAAGCGCATCGCCGTCATCGCCGGCGACGGCATCGGCAAGGAGACCATGCCCGAAGGCCTGCGGGTCGTCGATGCGGCGGCACGCAAGTTCGGCATCGACCTCGCCTTCGACCACTTCGACTTCTCCAGCTGGGACTATTTCGAGAAGCACGGGAAGATGCTGCCCGACGACTGGAAGGACCAGATCGGCGGGCACGACGCGATCTTCTTCGGCGCGGTCGGCTGGCCCGAGAAGATCGCCGACCATGTGTCGCTGTGGGGCTCGCTGCTGCTGTTTCGCCGCGAGTTCGACCAGTATATCAACCTGCGCCCCGCGCGCCTGATGCCCGGCATCACCGCGCCGGTCGTGCGACGTGACGGCAGCCCGCGCGAGCCTGGCGAGATCGACATGTACATCGTGCGCGAGAACACCGAAGGCGAGTACTCCAGCATCGGTGGCCGCATGTATGCCGGCACGCCGCGCGAGATCGTGGTGCAGGAGACGGTGATGTCCCGCCATGGCGTCGACCGGGTGCTCAAGTTCGCGTTCGAGCTCGCGCAGTCGCGGCCCAAGAAGCACCTGACCAGCGCCACCAAGAGCAATGGCATCTCGATCACCATGCCCTACTGGGACGAGCGTGTGGCAGAGATTGCCAGGCAGTACCCAGGCGTCACGCTCGACAAGTTCCACATCGACATCCTCACGGCGCATTTCGTGCAGCGTCCCGACTTCTTCGACGTGGTCGTGGCAAGCAACCTGTTCGGCGACATCCTCTCGGACCTGGGCCCGGCGTGCACCGGCACGATCGGCATCGCGCCGAGCGCGAACCTCAACCCCGACCGCACGACACCATCGCTCTTCGAGCCGGTGCACGGCTCGGCGCCGGACATCGCGGGGCAGGGCATCGCGAACCCGATCGGGCAGATCTGGTGTGGGGCAATGATGCTGGAGTTCCTCGGCCACAAGGAGGCGCACGACGCCATCCTGCGCAGCATCGAGGCGGTGCTCGCGCCGGGCAGCGGCGCACCGCGTACGCGCGACATCGGCGGCACTGCAGGCACGGCCGACCTGGGCAAGGCGATCGAGCAGGCGCTTTGAAAAAGGACTTCACAAAAGGCCCCTAAAATCGGTCAGCCCACTGCGGCGGAGGGCCTTCGTCTTATTGACACCCTCTGGCTGCGTGGCTTTAATCGCCTTCGGCAGCGCGCTGCCGAAGCGTCAGGACTGCCCTCCCACCCTCGCCCGAAATGCCCGGCATTTGCCGCAGGGCCGGTCGCGCACTTGACGTCACCCGATCAACTCTTCCGAACAAGGGGCCCTTGTGAACAAGACCGAACTGATTGAGCACATCGCAAAGAACGCCGACATTTCCAAAGCAGCCGCCACGCGCGCGCTCGAGTCGACCATCGGTGCCATCCGCACCACGTTGAAGAAAGGCGGTTCCGTGTCGCTCGTCGGTTTCGGCACCTTCGCCGTGGGCAAGCGGGCCGCCCGCACCGGCCGCAATCCCCGCACGGGCGCCGCGATTAAAATCAAGGCTGCCAAGATCCCGAAGTTCCGCCCCGGCAAGGCGCTCAAGGACGCGCTGAACTGATGGGGAACTGACGGTGGGGTGCTTAGCTCAGTTGGTAGAGCGGCGCCCTTACAAGGCGTAGGTCGGCGGTTCGAGCCCGTCAGCACCCACCACCCGAAGCAAAGGCGAACATCGGTTCGCCTTTTTTGTTGGTCTCGTCGAATGCGTTCCGGCGCGCAGCCAGAGAAAGTGTCCAGGCATGTTTGATTTCTTCCGCAAGTACAACAAGTTCGCGATGTTCTTCTTGTTCTTGCTGATCATCCCGTCGTTCGTGCTGTTCGGCGTCGAGCGCTACACCGAGCTCAACCGCGGTGGCGACAGCGTCGCCACGGTGGACGGCCAGCCCATCACGCGGCCGGAGTGGGATGCGCAGCATCGCAACGAGGCCGACCGCCTGCGCCAGCAGATGCCTGGCGTCGATCCCGCGATGCTCGATTCGGAGGCTGCGCGCTACGCGACGCTGGAGCGGATGGTGCGCGACCGCGTGCTCGTCGCTGCGGCATCGAAAGCCAACCTGACCGTCTCGGACATGGCGGTGCGTCTGGCGGCCGAGGACCGCGGCGTGAAGAACTTCCGCAATGCCAAGGGCGAGCTCGACGAAGGCGCGTTCCGTCTGGGCGTGGGCATGACGCCCGATCAGTTCGCGCGTGCCGTGCGCGCCGAACTCACGACCCAGCAGGTGCTGGCCGGTGTGACCGTCACCGCGCTGGCGAGCCAGGCGCAGGCGGACGTGGCGCTCAATGCCATCTACGACCAGCGCGAGGTGCAGGTGGCCCGCTTCTCGCCGAAGGACTTCGCCGCCAAGGTCAGCGTGAGCGACGCGGACCTCGAGGCCTACTACAAGGCCCACACCGCGCAGTTCCAGGCGCCGGAGCAGGCCAGCATCGAATACATCGTGCTCGACCTCGACGCCGCCAAGAAGAGTGTCGCCGTGAACGACGCCGACCTGAAGGCCTACTACGAGCAGAACAAGGAACGCTTCGGCACCAAGGAGGAGCGTCGCGCGAGCCACATCCTCATCACGGCGGCCAAGGACGCCCCGGCCGCCGAGCGCGAGAAGGCGAAGGCCAAGGCGGAGCAGTTGCTGGCCGAGGTGCGCAAGTCGCCGGCAAGCTTCGGCGACCTCGCGCGCAAGAACTCGCAGGACCCGGGCTCGGCCGAGAAAGGTGGCGAACTCGACTTCGTGACGCGCGGGGCGATGGTGAAGCCTTTCGAGGACGCCGTGTTCGGCATGAAGAAGGGCGAGATCAGCAATGTGGTCGAGTCCGAATTCGGCTACCACATCATCCGCCTGGACGACGTCAAGCCGGCCGTGGTGCCGCCCTTCGAGCAGGTGCGCGCCCAGATCGAGAACGACATGCGCACCCAGCAGGCCACGCAGGAGTTCGCCAAGGCGGCCGAGACGATGAGCGATCTGGTCTACCAGCAGGGCGACAGCCTGCAGCCGGCGGCCGACAAGCTCAAGCTGACGATCCAGAAGGCGTCGGGCGTGACGCGGACGCCGGCGCCGGACGCCAAGGGCGCATTGGCAAGCCGCAACTTTCTGGCGGCCTTGTTCGCGCCCGAGTCGCTGGATCGCAAGCACAACACCGAAGCGATCGAGATTGGCTCGAACCAGCTCGCTTCTGGCCGCGTGACACAGTACTCGCCGGCGCGTGCCGTGCCCTTCGCGGAGGTCAAGGAGAAGGTGCGTGAGCTGCTCGTGGCCCAACGCGCCGCGGCACTCGCCAAGGCCGAAGGCGAGGCCAAGCTCGCAGCCTGGCAGGCGAATGTGGCCGGCGCCTCGCTGGGTACGTCGATCCTGCTTTCGCGTGCGCAGGCGCAATCGCAGTCTCCCGCACTGGTCGAGGCGGCGCTGCGCGCGGATGGCGCCAAGCTGCCGGCATGGGTGGGTGTCGACCTGGGCAACGACGGCTATGCCGTGATGCGCGTGAACAAGGATGTGCCGCGCCCCGCGTCGCCTGCAGGTGTCCAGCAGCAGGAGCGCTCGCAGCTTGCCCAGGCCACGGGCGGGGCCGAGGCGGCGGCTTACTACGAGGTGCTCAAGGACCGGCTCAAGGTCAAGATCCTGGTGCCCCGTCCGGCGGAAAGTGTGGCTGCCAGCGCGCGAAGCTGAGCATTTTTCACAGTACAATTCGAAGTTCTCCGGTGGCTGTAGCTCAGTTGGTAGAGTCCCAGGTTGTGATCCTGGTTGTCGTGGGTTCGAGTCCCATCAGCCACCCCATCTTTTGATCTTGTCGGTTGCACGGACCAAGGTCGCTTTAAAGAGCAAAACCCCGCATTCGCAAGGATGCGGGGTTTTTTCTTGCACGACGTCGTGGCCGACGCAATTTGCGGCCCCTGCTGCGCCGTGAAACATCCGGTTTCCATCGTGCAATGAAAAAGCCGGCCGAATTGGGTCTTCCCTTCATTTCGACATGAATTAGAATTCACGGCGTTTCAATTGGAAGGACCCTTCGAATGGCCATCACCCTTGCCGAGATCAATTCCCAGATTCAGCAGCACGACGAGCTCATTGCGCAATTGCGCAAGCAGGCCGAGGAGTTGCGCACCCACGAGCGTGCCGGCGTGATCGAGGACATTCGCAAGAAGATTGCCGATTACGGCATCACCGCCGCCGATCTGAAGCTGTCGGTGCGGGGCGCTGGCAAGCGGGCCGTGTCGGCCCCGGCCGCGAAGCCGACCGTGAAATACCGCAGCCCGACGGGCGAGACCTGGTCGGGCGGCCGCGGCCGCAAGCCGCGCTGGGTGACGGAGGCGCTCGCCGCCGGCAAATCTCTCAGCGAATTCGAGGTGAACTGAGCAGCTGCCTGCGCGTCGCGCGCCGATTCAAAAAACAAAGGCCCGCATTCGCGGGCCTTTGTTTTTGGGCGCCTGTTGCGCTTCAGTTGACGAGCACGAGCTTGCCCATCACGCCGCGCGATCCCATGTGCGCATAGGCCGCCTTCAATTCGCCCATCGGCATGGTGCGGTCGATGACGGGCTTGACCTTGCCCTGTGCATACCATTGGGCGAGTTCGGCCATCATCTGCGCATTGGCCTTGGGCTCGCGCTTGGCGAAATCGCCCCAGAACACGCCCACCAGCGACGCGCCCTTGAGGAGCATCAAATTGAGCGGGAGCGACGGAATAGGGCCGGAGGCGAATCCCACCACCAAATAGCGACCGCGCCAGGCAATGGAACGGAATGCCGGCTCGGCGAAATCGCCGCCCACCGGGTCGTAGATCACGTCCGGACCCTTGCCGTCGGTGGCCGCCTTGACCGCCTCGCGGAATGCGCCCGGCAGGGCATGGGTGCTGTAGTTGATCGTCGCATCGGCGCCGATGGACGTGCACAGCGCACACTTCTCGTCGGTGGAGGCCGCCGCGATCACGCGCGCCCCCGCCGCCTTGGCGATCTGGATCGCGGCGGTGCCCACGCCACCCGCGGCGCCCAGCACCAGCACGGTCTCGCCGGCCTGCAGTTGGGCCCGATCGATCAGCGCGTGCCAGGACGTGGCGTAGATCATGATGAAGGCCGCCGCGTCCACGTACGAGAAGCCATCGGGCAGCGGCATGCACAGTGCGGCCGGCGCGAGCGTGTGTGTGCCGAAGCCGCCGGTGCCCGACAGGCAGGCCACGTTCTGACCTGCCTTCAGGTGCGTGACGCCTTCGCCCACGGCCCGCACGATGCCGGCGTATTCCGAGCCGGGCACGAAGGGCAGGGGCGGCTTGATCTGGTACTTGTTCTGGACGATGAGCAGGTCGGGGAAGTTCAGGCTCGCTGCCTTGATCTCCACCAGCACCTGACCCGGCCCGGGCTCCGGCGTGGGCAATTCCTTCCAGGTGAGCGCGTCGACGCCCACCGGATCCTCGCAAAGCCATGCATGCATCCGAAAGTCTCCGTCTGTGAAGCGGCGCATGATACGGGCCGCCCCCGTGGGCGCGATGTCCCTGGCGAGACCGGGATCGCGCGCCGGTCCAGGCGGCGCGGAGCGCCACAGGGGCGGCCTAGAATCGCGCGCTCTGCCATGAAGATCCTCATTTCCAACGACGACGGTTACCAGGCGCCCGGCATCGTCGCACTGCACAAGGCGCTGGCCGAGATCGCCGAGGTCGAGGTGATCGCGCCGGAGCACAACAACAGCGCCAAGTCCAACGCACTGACCCTGTCTGCGCCGCTGTACGTCCACCAGGCGCACAACGGCTTCCGCTACGTGACGGGCACGCCCGCGGATTGCGTGCACATCGCGCTCAAGGGTTTGCTGGACTATCGGCCGGACCTGGTGGTCTCGGGTATCAACAACGGCGCCAACATGGGCGACGACACCATCTATTCGGGCACTGTCGGCGCTGCGATGGAGGCCTACCTGTTCGGCATCCCCGCCATCGCCATCTCGCAGATCGAGAAGGGCTGGGCGCACGTGGACGCGGCTGCGCAGGTCGCGCAGCGGCTGGTGCAGCGCATCGAACGCGAGCGCATGCTCGGCGGCTCGGCCTGGCTGCTCAACGTCAACGTGCCCAACCGGCCGGTGGAGGAGCTCAAGCCGATCAAGGTCTGCCGCCTCGGCCGGCGGCACGCGGCCGAGAAGGTCATCACGCAGGACAGCCCGCGCGGCGACACCATGTACTGGATCGCCGGCGCCGGGGGGGCGAAGGACAGCGGCGAAGGCACGGATTTCCATGCCACGGCAGCGGGCCACGTGGCCCTCACGCCCCTGCAGATCGACCTGACCGACCACGCGCGCCTGGGCGAGTGGGGCGAGGCCGTGGCCCGCCTCGACGCGGCCGACTGAGCGCATGGCCCAGCAGCGCCCCTCGTTCCCGGTCAAGCTCACGCCGACCGCATCGGCCGTCACGCGCGGGCGCCAGCCGTCCGTGCCGGCCAGCCCGGTGGTCAGCAGCACGCCCTCGATGGCGTCCGAAGCCATCCGCGCGCGCATGGTGCAAAAGCTGGCCCAGCAGGGCATCGCCGACGGGCGGGTGCTTCGCGCCATGGGCACGGTCGAGCGGCATCGTTTCGTCGACAGCGCCCTCGTCAACCAGGCGTACGAGGACACCAGCCTGCCGATCGGCCTGGGCCAGACCATTTCCAAGCCGAACGTCGTCGCCCGCATGATCGAGCTGCTGCTCGGCGCGCCGGCCCTGGCCGGCAAGCCGCAGGAGCGCCTCGGCCGCGTGCTGGAGATCGGCACCGGCTGCGGCTACCAGGCTGCGGTGCTGAGCCACGTCGCGAGCGAGGTCTACAGCATCGAACGGCTGCGCGGGCTGCACGAGCGCGCCCGTTCCAACCTGCGGCCGTTCCGGCTGGCGAACGTGCACTTGATGCTGGCCGACGGTCGCATCGGCTATGCGCGCGGCGCGCCGTACGCCGGCATCATCGCGGCCGCTGGCGGCGAGGAGGTGCCGGCGGAGTGGGTCGAGCAACTGGCGGTGGGCGGGCGCATCGTAGCTCCGACGGTTTCTGCAAATGGTGGCCAAACGCTTGTCATCATTGATAAAAATGCCCGTGGGATCGAGCGGCGTGTTCTTGAGGCCGTTCACTTTGTCCCTCTAAAATCCGGGATTGCTTGAAGGAAAGACACATGCAGGGTTTTGGTAACCGGCGCTGGCTGGTGTGGTCGTCGTTGGCGCTCGTGCTGGCTGTCGCGGGCTGCAGCACCGCCAAGCGCGGCCCGGCCCCGGTCGAAGACCGCGGCACCATGAGCCAGGCGCCGGCCGCAGCCGCCGGGCCGGTCATCGGCCCGAACGGCCTGCCCATCACCGATGCCAACGGCAAGCCGCTGCCGGGCGTCGAGAACCTCGGAAAGCCCGGCTACTACGCCGTGCGGCCCGGCGACACCATCCGCCGCATCGCGTCGGAAACCAGCCAGAACTGGCGCGACCTCGTTCGCTGGAACAACCTCGACAACCCGGACCTGATCGAGGTCGGCCAGGTGCTGCGGGTGATTCCCCCGGCTGCGGGTGCCGTCGCCGCGGCCCCTGCATCCACCGCGCCGTCGGCGACGAGCGGTACCGCCGCCGCGACCAGCGCCGCAGCTGCAGCCGCGGCGGCCACGGCGCCGGCCGCCACTGCCAGCGCACCGGCCGTGAAGCCGACGCCGCCGGTCACCACCTCTTCGGTGGCGCCTGCCGCCGCCGCGTCGGGCGACGAGGACGTCGGCTGGATCTGGCCCGCCCATGGCAGCCTGATCGCCGGCTTCGACGAGGTGAAGAACAAGGGCCTGGACATCGGCGGCAAGGCCGGCGACGCCGTGCTCGCCGCGGCCGACGGGCGCGTCGTCTACGCCGGCGCAGGGCTGCGCGGCTACGGCAACCTCATCATCCTCAAGCACAACAACACCTACCTGACGGCCTACGCCCACAACCAGACCCTGCTGGTGAAGGAAGACCAGTCGGTGCAGAAGGGCCAGAAGATCGCCGAGATGGGCAGCAGCGACGCCGACCGCGTCAAGCTGCACTTCGAGATCCGCCGCCAGGGCAAGCCGGTCGATCCGTCGCGCTACCTGCCGGCGCGCTGAGCGGCGGCGGCTGCAAGTGCAGCCTTCCCCCTGCCGAGCCAGGCGCATGCCGGCTCGGCTTTTGTTTTTCATGAGCCCGATGGGCCTCCAGCGGTTGCCGCGCTTGCGCCGGCAGCTATGGAGTTTGTAGCGGTTTCTGCATGCTGAGCGGCGTGCACGACACTGGGCCGCCGGCCTCTGCCGCACCGCCTGCCAACGACAATCACCCGATGACGGATTCGACCCAGAACAACCCGGCGCTGACCACGACGCCACCCTCCGACGACGGCTGGCTGCACGTCGAATCGATCGACCTCGAAGCGCAGGGCGTCGCCCACCGGCCCGACGGCAAGGTGGTGTTCATCGACGGCGCGCTGCCCTTCGAGCAGGTGCGGGTGAACGTGCATCGCAAGAAGAACAACTGGGAGCAGGGCACGCTGTCGGCGTTGCGCCGCGAGTCTTCGCAACGCGTGCGGCCGGGCTGCCCGCATTTCGGCCTGCACGCCGGGGCCTGCGGCGGCTGCAAGATGCAGCACCTCGACCCGGCGGCGCAGGTCGCCGTGAAGCAGCGCGCGCTGGAAGACAACCTGTGGCACCTGGGCAAGGTCAAGCCCGAGACGCTGCTGCGGCCGCTGGAAGGTCCGAGCTGGCACTACCGCTACCGCGCGCGGCTGTCGGTGCGCTACGTGGAGAAGAAGGGAACGACGCTGATCGGCTTCCACGAGCGCAAGAGCCGCTACGTGGCCGACATGACGGTCTGCCCGGTGCTTCCGCGCGCGGTGAGCGACATGCTGGTGCCACTGCGCGGGCTGATCGATTCGCTCGATGCGCGCCAGACCTGTCCGCAGATCGAGGTGGCCTGCGGCGACGCGCCCGGCACCACGCAGCTCGGCGTGATCGCGCTCGTGCTGCGGCACCTGGAGCCGCTGAGCGGTGCCGACGTGCAGCGCCTGAAAAGCTTCGCGGCCGCGCATGACCGCGTGCAATGGTGGCTGCAGCCGAAGGGGCCCGACACCGTGCATCGGCTGGAAGAGGGCGGCCCGCAGCTCGCCTATGAACTGCCGGACTTCGGCATCACGATGCCCTTCAAGCCGACCGACTTCACGCAGGTCAACCCGCACATCAACCGCGTGCTCGTTTCGCGTGCGCTGCGGCTGCTGGACGTGCAGGCCGGCGAACGCGTGATCGACTGGTTCTGCGGCCTGGGCAATTTCACCCTGCCGCTGGCCACGCAGGCGGGCGAGGTGCTGGGCATCGAGGGCAGCGAGGTGCTGGTGGCGCGCGCGCAGCAGAATTTCGAAAGAAATCGGGCCGAAACGCCCGCCGGGCGGGCGCTGGCAGCTACGAATTTTGTAGCACGCAACCTCTTCGAGATGACGCCGGCGATGCTGGTGGCCGACGGGCGCGCCGACCGCTGGCTGGTCGACCCGCCGCGCGAAGGCGCCTTCGCCTTGGCCAAGGCGCTGGCCGACCTGGAACAGCAGCCCGAACTGCGCACCGGCGGCTGGACGGCGCCGCGCCGCATCGTCTATGTGAGCTGCAACCCGTCGACCCTGGCGCGCGACGCCGGGCTGCTGGTGCACCAGGCCGGCTACCGCTGCACGCTGGCGGGGGCGATCAACATGTTCCCGCACACGGCGCACGTGGAGTCGATCGCGGTGTTCGAACGCAGCGCCTGAACCGCCCGCCACACAGGGCGAAGCCGAGAAAGCACAAGGGGGCCATAACGGCCCCCTTGTTGTTCCAGCGAAGCGTCGTGGACTCGATGCGTCCCTTACTCCCGCTCGCCGCCGAAGATGCCCAGCAGCGCCAGCAGGCTCTGGAACACGTTGAACAGGTCGAGGTACAGCGCCAGCGTGGCGCTGATGTAGTTGGTCTCGCCGCCGTCGATGATCTGCTTCAGGTCGTACAGCATGTAGGCCGAGAAGATCCCGATGGCCGCCACCGAGATCGCGAGCATGCCGGCCGTCGAACCGACGAAGACGTTGATGATCGAGCCGATGAAGAGCACGAGCACGCCGACGAACAGGAACTTGCCCATGCCCGACAGGTCGCGCTTGATGACCGTGGCCAGCGATGCCATGACGAAGAACACGCCGGCCGTGCCGCCGAAGGCGGTCATCACCAGCTCGGAGCCGTTCTTGAAGCCCAGCACCATCGCGATCAGCCGCGACAGCATCAGGCCCATGAAGAAGGTGAAGCCCAGCAGCACCGGCACGCCGGCGGCGGAATTCTTGGTCTTCTCGATCGCGAACATGAAGCCGAAGGCGCCCAGCATGAACACCACCAGGCCGAGGCCGCCGGTCAGCGAACGGGTCAGGCCCGTGGCCACACCCAGCCATGCGCCAAGCACGGTCGGGATCAGGCTCAGCGCCAGCAGCCAGTAGGTGTTGCGCAGCACGCGCTGCCGTTCGGCCTGCGGCAGCGCCTGGCCGTAGGCGACGGGGGATTCGAAGGTGTCGGCGCGATCGGTCATGGCAGGAACTCCTGGAAAGGGTGGGCTGCGCAACGCGGGTGCGGACGCACGGGGAACAGATGGGGCGGATTCTAGAAGGCTGCAAGAGGCGCCCCGGAGAAACCGCGCGCCGAGCAAGCCCACCCTGGCTCCGCGCGCGATCCGTCACGACAGCGGCCGCCGGGCGCTATGCTCGACCTTTTGCCCTTCGCAGAGCTGACACCATGAAGACCAAGCACTACCTCGAACTCGACGACGTCAAGCGCATCGCCGCGGCTGCGGAAGCCGAAGCGCTGAAGAACAACTGGGCCGTGACCATCGCCATCAGCGACGACGCCGGCCACCTGCTGTGGCTGCAGCGCCTGGACGGCGCGGCCGCGCTGTCCTCGCACATCGCGCCGGCCAAGGCGCACACCGCTGCCTTGGGGCGCCGCGAGAGCAAGGGCTATGAAGACGTCATCAACGGCGGCCGCACCGCCTTCCTCACGGCGCCGGCTGTGAAGGGCATGCTCGAGGGCGGTGTGCCGATCGTGAAGGACGGCCAGGTGATCGGTGCCGTGGGCGTGAGCGGCGTGAAGTCCAACGAGGACGCGCAGATCGCCAAGGCGGGCATCGCGGCCCTCGGGCTCTGAGCACGCGGACACTTTGCCCATGAAAAAGCCGGCCTCGAGGGCCGGCTTTGTTCTTTCTGGGAGCGTCGCAGCGTGGAAAAAAGGGCTTGGCTGGGAAAACCGTGGCTAGCCAAAAACGACCCTCGGAGAATCATCTCCTCGAGTCGCCCCACGATGAAACTTGCGAGGGGCGCCGATCCTTTACTTGGTGAGGATCAGCTTGCCGAGTTTGGTGGCCTGCAGACGATAGAGCGAGCCGTTGTGCATGATGCCGATGGTCTTCTGCCCCTTGAGCAATTCGTTGCTCTGGACCAAGTGGGCCGGGTGCACGCTGGAGGCCAGGGCGGTGCCCGCGCCGCCGCCGGCTTGGTCCAGCGAAGGATGGCTCAGAACATTGAAGGCGGTCGGTGTGGCTTGCATGGAGGAAGTCCTTCTGGAAGGCGATGATCAAATGATAATGATTCGCAATAAGAAGTCAATCGCTGCGATGCATTTTTTTGTGTGCCGCCCTCAGTTCTTCGTCGGGTCGTTGATGAAGCCGATCTTGTGCACGCCGGCGCGCGTCGCGGCGGCCATGGCGCCCGCCACGCGCTCGTAGCGCACGTCCTTGTCGGCGCGGATGTGCAGATCCGGCGGCTGCTGCTGGGCGCCCGCCGCGGCCAGGCGCGACTCCAGCGTGGCGTCGTCGATCTTTTCCTGGTTCCAGTAATAGCTGCCGCTGGCGTCGACGCTCAGCGAGATCGTCTCGGGCTTGGTCTCTTCCCGCTGCGTGGTCTCGCGCGGCAGGTCGATGTTCACGGCGTGCTTCATCACCGGCACGGTGATGATGAAGATGATGAGGAGCACCAGCATGACGTCGACCAGCGGCGTCATGTTGATCTCGTTCATCACGTCATCGGGTTCGTCCTGGGTACCGAAGGCCATGGTGGTTTACCCTTTTTTCAGCGCGACGACCGTCGACTCCCCACCGGCCTGCACCCGGGCGCCGGTCACGAAGTACGCGTGGAGGTCGTGCGCGAAGCTGTTGAGCTTGGTCAGCACGAACTTGTTGCCGCGCACGAGCGCGTTGTAGCCCAGCACCGCGGGAATGGCGACGGCCAGGCCGAGCGCCGTCATGATCAGCGCCTCGCCGATGGGGCCGGCCACCTTGTCGATGGTCGCCTGGCCGGCCGAGCCGATGCTCATCAGCGCGTGATAGATGCCCCACACGGTCCCGAAGAGGCCGATGAAGGGGGCGGTGGAGCCCACCGAGGCCAGGATCGCCAAGCCGGTCTGCAAGCGCGCCGTGAACTCGTCGATGGTGTTGCGCAGCGCGCGCGTGATCCAGTCGCTCACGTCGAGCGCGTCGTGCAGGTGCGCCTTGGTGTTGCGGTGATGCGCGGCGGCCTCGCGGCCTTCCAGTGCCAGCACGCGGAAGGGGTTGGTGTCGTCCTTGCCCAGCTTGTCGAGCGCGGTGGCGAAGTCCTCGCTGTGCCAGAAGTCGCCCGAGCGCCGGGCCATGCGCTTGTAGCGCACGATGTCGAAGGCCTTCACGAGGATGACGATCCAGGAGGCGAGCGACATGCCCACCAGCAGGATGGCCACTGCCTTGGTGACGAAGTCGCCCTGCTGCCAAACGTGCATCAAGCCGAATTGGGAATCCATAAATGCTCCAGGAAAAAATCAGTTCAGGACGAAGGCCAGTGGCGCGGTGTACGCGTACTCCGGCGACCGTGGAGTGCCGGGGGGCAGGTTGATCGCAATGCGCGAACGCAGCGCGGCTTCGCGGCCGGCGGCGTCGAGCCGCTCGTAGCCGCTCGAGGTGACCACCGTGGCGCGCTTGGCGTTACCGTCGGAATCGAAAATGATGCGAAGGACCACCGTGCCCGATTCGCCGAGCCGCTTGCTCATGGCCGGGAACACGAGTGGCGGCTTCACCACCCACTGCGCCTGCGCGCCGGTGAGTTCCTTCTGCGCCGGGGCAGCAGGAGGAGCCGGCGGCGGGGCCGGGGGTGCCGGCGGCGCAGGGGGCGCCTCCGGCGCGGGCGGGGCTGGAGGCGGCGGCTCCACCACGCCGGTCGGTGCGTTGGGCGGCGGCGGCGTTGGCCGCGTCTCGCGCACGGCCTGCGGCCGGGGCGGCGGCTT
Organism: Xenophilus aerolatus; assembly: GCA_030418545.1. GTDB lineage: Bacteria > Pseudomonadota > Gammaproteobacteria > Burkholderiales > Burkholderiaceae_C > Xenophilus. The sequence goes on from QAIB01000001.1 coordinate 585,904, forward strand.
GACCACCTCCTTCCTCGGCGGCGCGGGCGGCGGTGGGGGAGGAGGGGGCGGCGGCGGTGCGGGCCTGGGCGGCTCGATGATCTGCGCCAGCAGCTCCACCGGCACGACCACTTCGGCCGCCTTGCGCAGCAGGCCGCTCTGCAGGGCCCACAGCGCGGCGGCGTGGAACAGGATGACGCCGCCCGCGATCACCGCGGTGCGCGACAGGCCCAGGGGCGAGGAGGGGGGAGAAGACGAAAAACGACTGGACACGATCCACCAAGGTCAGGCCGCCGCGTGCGCACGCACGCGGGGCGCGGCGCAGGCCGCAGCGCGCTACTTACGAAATATCCACCAGGCAGAGCCTGCCACGAAGATCAGGCTGCCGGCGATGGTCGAGACGAATTCCATGCGTTGCTCTCCGTGATGGCGGTGGCAAGCTGGATCGCTCGTGGCTCGAAATCGCAGCTCAGGGCCGCGACCGGGTGCGATGCGCTGCATTGCGCCACTACGTCGCGCGCACAACCTTCGCAGCGGCCACATTGGGTGGCGACGCCGAGTTCGAACTGAACTTCGTCGAAGGTCATGCCCGCGCGCGCGTGCCGTGCGATTTCGCGATCGGAGACTCGACGACACACGCAGACGATCATGGTGGGCAGCAGTTGGCTGGCTGTTGGACGATGTGCTGATTATAAATACGAATCTATCGCATTTGCAATCGCTATCGACCACAAGATCGAGGGCCTCACACCTCGGACCACATGCGCAGGAGGTTGTGGTAGTGGCCGGTCAGCGCCACGGTCTCTTCGGTTTCGCCCAGCCGGCTGCGCAGGCGCTGCAGGGCCTGGTCGAGCTCATACAGCATCGAGCGCCGGGCGTCGTCGCGCACCATGCTCTGGACCCAGAAAAAGGAGCAGACCCGCGCCCCGCGCGTCACCGGATGCACGCGGTGCAGGCTGCTGGAGGGATAGAGGATCAGGTCGCCGGCCGGCAGCTTCACCTCGTGCGAGCCGTAGGTGTCGACCACCTCCAGCTCGCCGCCGTCGTAGTCCTCCGGGTCGCACAGGAAGAGCGTGCACGACAGGTCGGTGCGCAGCTGGTAGTTGGTGCCGGGCACGTTGCGGATGCTGCCGTCCACGTGCAGGCCGTAGTGCTCGCCGCCCTCGTAGCGGTTGAACAGCGGCGGCACGAAGCGAAAGGGCAGTGCGGCCGAGAAGAACAGCGGGTTCTTCAGCAGCACCTGCAGGATCCGCTCGCCCCATTGGCGGCCGAGGGGTGAGAGCTCGGCGATCTGCCGGTTCTGCTTCACCCGCGCACCCTGTTCGCCGACAGTGGCCTTGCCGTCCACCCACTCGGCCTCGTCGAGGGCGGTGCGCAGTGCGCGCACCTCGTCGCGGGTCAGCACTTCGGACACATGCAGCATCATGGGGAGGCTCCTTGCAGATCAACGGGGCGGGCCGGGGGCGCGCCGAGGGAATGAGTGTCGTGGGCTTCGGTGTCGATGGGGGTCGATCGGCGTCAATAGACGTCGCGCCGGTAGCGACCCTCGGCGGTCAGCGCGGCCAGGCGCTCCGGTCCGAGGACCTGCCGCAGCGCACCGTCCACACCCGCGGCCATGCCCTGCAGGCTGCCGCAGACGTAGATGGCCGCCCCGCGTTCGACCCAGGCGGCTACCTCCTCGGCCCGCTGCAGCAGGCGGTGCTGGACGTAGAGGCGCTCGCCCTGCGTCGCCTCGGCATCGCGCGAGAAGACCATGTCGAGCCGCGCCAGCGTACCGTCCGTGTGCCAGGCCTCGAGTTCGGCCCGGCACAGGAAATCGTTCGCTGCACGGCGTTCGCCGAAGACCAGCCAGTTCGGACCCTGGCCGGCAACTGCGCGTGCGCGCAGATGGGCACGCAGCCCCGCCAGTCCCGTGCCGTTGCCGATGAGGATGAGGGGCCGCTCTTCGTTGCCCGCGAGGCGGAAGCCGGGGTGCGGCTTCAGCCGCATCGCCACCGTGTCGCCCAAGGCCAGGGTGGAGGTGAGCAGGCCCGATGCCTCGCCCAGGCTGCCGTCGGGGTGGCGCTCCTGGCGCACGATGAGCTGCAACTCGCCGTCATGGACGGTGGAGGCGATCGAGTAGTCGCGCGGCCGGCCGGGGTCTGCAGCCACGGCCACTTGTACGAGGTCGCCGGCCTCCCACTCCGGATCAGGGCCGGGCGGCGGCATGAAGCAGAGCAGGAACGCCGGGCCGCCGTCGCTGCCGGGGTTCAGGTGCTCGCGTGACACGAGGCGCCAGGGTGCGAAGTCGGCAGTCGGCGAAGCGATGGCCAGATCCTGCTCGCTGGCGTCGGGCCTCAGCCGGCGTCGCCACTCGGCCAGCGCGGCGGGGGCGCCCTTGTCGACCTCGATGCGTGGAAATGCGGGCTGCGCGCCCTGGGCCTGCAGCCACTCGTCGAGGCGCCGGCCGAAGCCGCAGAAGTGGATGTATTCGCGGTCGCCCAATGCCAGCACGGCGTACGAGAGTTGCTTCAACGACGGTGCTTCGGGCCCTTCCATCAGGCGTTCGACGAACACGCTGGCGCCGTCGGGTGCATCGCCCTCGCCGTAGGTGCTGGCGATGAAGCAAGCCTGCCGCGCCTGACCGAGCGTCTGCGCATCGAGCGCGTTGAGCGCCACCACGCGCACCGAAGTGCCGCCGGCGTGCAGCCAGCGCGCGCTGTCCCATGCGATCGACTCGGCCTGACCCGTCTGGCTGGCATGGACCATCAGCACCGCTTCGCCTTCACCGGCCAGTGCGGCGGCGTCGGCCGCCGCTGCACCGGCGCGTGCGCGTACGCGCCACCAGATGCCGGCGCACAGCGCGCCATACGCGGCCACGGAGGCGCCGGCGGCGACCCAGCGAAGCGGCTCACTCAGCACACGACACCTGGCAGAATGCTATCGATTTCATAGCTGCTTGCGCCCGTCGCGCGGGCGCTGAAGGCCGATTGGGCTCGAAGTTCCTGGTGGTGCATCACGCCGCAGCCTGTGCCGCCCAGGTGGCGCTGGGATGCAGCGCCAGCGTGCCGTCGGGGTCGCGTTGCGCGAACAGGGCGGCCACGCCGTGCCGATCGGCGAAAGCCAGTCCATCCTCGACGCCCAGCACCGTGAGCACCGTCGCCAGCGCGTCCGCGTCCATGCAGTGTTCGTGCAGGACGGTGACGGAGGCCAACGCGTGCACGACCGGCTCGCCGGTGCGCGGATCGATCGTGTGCGACCAGCGCCGCCCGCCTTGCTCCTGCACGTGCCAGCGGTCGCCCGAGGTGGCGACCGCGCGGTCGACCAGTGCGATGCGTAGACCCGGCCCGGCACCGGGATCGACCTGCACCTGCCAGGGCAGGCCACCCGGTCGCCGCCCCACGCCGCGCAGCTCGCCGCCCACCTCGAGCAGGAAGTCGTGCAGCCCGAGCTGCTGCAGCGCGGCCACGCCGGCATCGACGCCGTAGCCCTTGGCGATGCCCGACAGGTCCAGCGACAGGCCGCCCGGTTGCACCAGGCGGCGGCTGGCCGCGTCGTGCGCGATGCGTTGCCGACCGCAGCGTGCGCGGGCTTCTGCCAGCGAGGCGGCGTTGGGCGGCAGCTGGCCATCGTCCACCGCGTCGGGCCCGAAGCCCCACAGGGTCACCAGCGGGCCGATGCCGGGATCGAGGGCGCCGCCGCTGAGGTCGGCCCAATGCAGCGCACGCGCGAGCACGTTGTTCAGCGCCTCGGGCAGCGTGTGCGTGCTGCCAGCCGGCGCGCGGTTGAAGAGGCCCAGCGCCGAATCCTCGTCCCAGTGGCTCATCTGTGCCACCACCTCGTCCAGCGCCGACTGCACGGCCTGCCGCAGTGCATCGAGCGGCAGCATGCGCGGGTTGTCGACGCGCAGCGACCAGGTGGTCCCCATCGTCTCGCCCGCAAGATGTTGCAGGCGGGCCGGATCGGCGGCGCGCGGCGCGTCGGGCAGTCGGTAGCCCGAGACGCGCGTGGCGAAGGAGGGGACGCCGGAGAGGCTTATGGCGCGACTTCCAGCGTTGCCGAGTAGCTCACGCGCCGCTCCTTGGCCTGCGGCAGCGTGGTCTTCGTGTCGCGCGCGCTCGCCTCCAGCCAGTACATGCCGGCGTGCGGCCAGGTCACGCTGAACTGGCCCTTGTCGTCGGTCTTGAGCTTGAGCTCCTCGAGCTTGTCGCGGTACACGGTGCCGCCGGCCGTGATGCCGACCTCCATGTCCTTCGCGGGCTGGCCGTCGAGCAGCAGCGTGAAGGTTGACTTCTCGCCCTTCACGTTGTCGGTCGGGCTGCCGGCGGCCACCAGTTCCAGGCCCACGCCGACCGGCTTGAGCGCGGAGGGCTTGCCGACGGTGACGAAGGTCTCGTTGCGGCCGACCGACTGCGTGACGTTGACCTCGGTCGCATCCGCGGGAATCTGGGCGGCGATGCTCTCCGCCGTGCCGCGCGCGCGCTTGGGCTGGCCGGTGGCCTTGTCCTTCCAGCTCGCGAACACACCGGCGTTGACCACGGCGATGCGGTAGGTGCCCGGCTGCGCCAGCTCGACGTCGAACACGCTGCGCTGCTTGAGCTTGGCCTGCGACTCGGCCTTCAGCGCGGCGCCGTCGGGCGCGGTGATCTGCAGGTTGTCGAGGTTCATCGCCGCATGGTTGGCCACGAACAGGTCGTTGGAGATTGCGGCGTCGACGGTCACGCGATCGGGCTTGGACAGCACGGTGGTCGAGGGCAGCAGCCAGGCGTTGTGGGCCTGGGCGGCGAGGGCGGCCAGCAGGGCGGTCGTAGCGACGGCGGCGGTGCGCAGGATCGGCTTCATGACAGAGGCTCCGACAGTGAAAGGGACAGGGTCTGGATGAGGCGATCAGGGCTTGAGTTCGACCCTGACTTCGCCGAGCTCGTCTTTTCCGGTGGCCGTGGCGCTGTCGGTCTTGGCGGGCGGCCACTGGAAGGGCACCGTGACGACTTCGCGGCCGCCGACTTCGCGTGCGGCTTCCACGACCAGCTTGTAGCTGCCGGGAGCCAGCTGCGCGAGCGGCTTGCTGCCTTCGGTGAAGCTCAGCGCATGCTTGCCGGCGGGCTTGGTCGCGCCGGTGACGCCATCGATGGGCACCGCCAGCTCGCGGCCGCCGCGGCGCCACCACTGGCGCAGGTCCTTCAGCCACTTGGTGCCTTCGCCCTCGGGATTGTTGGTCTTGGTGCGCACGTCGTACCAGACAGCCAGCGTGCTCGCCATCGAGTTGTCTGCGCGCTCGATCCAGGCGGCCACGTAAGGCCGGTGGTACTCCGAGACGTTCAGCCGCGGGATCTCTATGTTGACGCCCAGGCCGGCGGCGACGGCCGGGCCGGCGAACAGGGCCGACAGCGCGATGGGGGCGAGGGGATAGCGGAGCTGCACGGGAGGTCCTTTGCGGGATGCGATGGAAAAAAAGATGAAAGCGGGGAGGTCAGTGGATGAGCAGCAGCGCCAGCAGCAGCGGCACCAGCAGGCCCATGCCGACCATCGGCCAAGTGAAGGGCCGGTTGCCGGCATGCATCTTGAGGATCAGCAGGCCGGTGGCCGAGAACACGAGCGCGGCGGCCGCGAAGATGTCGATGAACCAGCGCCAGGCCGCGCCGGTGTTGCGGCCCTTGTGCAGGTCGTTGAGGTAGGAGATCCAGCCGCGGTCGGTCAGCTCGTACTCGGCGGCGCCGTCGCCGAGGTTGATGCGCATCCAGGCGTCGCCGCCGGGCCGCGGAAGGGAGAGATACACCTCGTCCTCGGACCACTCCGCGTCACGCTCGGCCGTGTCGAGTTGCCATTGCCGGCTGGCCCAGCGCTGCAACTCGAGCGGCAGCGGCGCCTTGCCCTTGTGCGCCTGCTGCACCTCCGGCTGCATCTTCTCGAGCAGCGTGCGCAGGGCGGGCTCCAGCGTGGCGGTGCGCTGCGTGACCGCGGGCTTGGCCTCGATCTGGCCCGCGTGGTTGAGGGTGATGCCCGTAATGCTGAACAGCAGCATGCCCACCAGGCACAGGGCGGAACTGACCCAGTGCCATTCGTGCAGGGTCTTGAGCCAGTAGGCGCGGCGGGGGGCGGTCGAAGAGGCGGACATCGGCGCGGCGCATTCTAACGATACAAATGAGAATCGATGTCATTTGTCGCGATGCCAATGCACAGCGAAATTTGGCGCCGGCGCCCGCCCGGCTGGCGCGGGCAGCTATGGTTTTGAGAGCGGTGAAGTTTCGGTAAAGCAGAGGGACAGGCCTGAACGCAAACGAGGCCCCGCAGGGCCTCGTCTTGACGGAGCGCCGCACGACGGCGGCGGCGGGGGCGCTGTCAGCTCACCTCGCCCATCTGCGACTGCAGGTAGTTCTGCAGGCCGACCTTGTCGACCAGGTCGATCTGGGTCTCGAGGAAGTCGATGTGCTCCTCGGTGTCGTCGAGGATCTTCTGCAGCAGGTCGCGCGAGACGTAATCGCGCACCGATTCGCAATGCGCGATGCCCGCCTTGATGGTGGCCTGGGCGCCGTATTCGGCCTTCAGGTCGCACTGGAGCAGCTCGGGCACGTCCTCGCCTACATTGAGCTTGGCCAGGTCCTGCAGGTTGGGCAGGCCATCGAGCATGAAGATGCGGTCCATGAGCCAGTCGGCATGCTTCATCTCGCCGATCGACTCCTCGTATTCCTTCTTCGCCAGCTTGTCCAGGCCCCAGTGCTTGAGCATGCGGTAGTGCAGGAAGTACTGGTTGATGGCGGTGAGCTCGTTCTTCAGCTGCGCCTGCAGGTGGTCGATGACTTGGGGGTCGCCCTTCATGGATTTTTCCTTCGTATTGATCCGGATCAGGGCGCGATTCTGCGAGCGCGAGGCGGCCGCCTCAAGCGAAGGCCCCGCGATGGCGGTCTGCATGCGTTTGATCGTGATAGGCGTTCGTATTGCCCCACTGAGCGGACGGTCACACGCATGCGGCAACATGGATCGCATGCATGACGGCCCGATGACTCTGCTCCTGCTGCCTCATAGCCGAGCTGCTGACCATCAATAGTCTATTTCTATTGAAAACACCTCATTCATGCATATACTCATGGTTCGCCCATTTTTCTGACCAACCGACAGAGGAAATCAAATGTCCGTGATCAACACCGAAATCAAACCTTTCAAGGCCACCGCATACAAGGACGGCAAGTTCGTCGAAGTGTCCGATGCCGACGTGAAGGGCAAGTGGGCCGTCTTCTTCTTCTACCCCGCCGACTTCACCTTCGTGTGCCCGACCGAACTGGGCGACGTCGCCGACCACTACGCCGAGTTCCAGAAGCTGGGCGTCGAGATCTACTCGGTCTCGACCGACACCCACTTCACCCACAAGGCCTGGCACGACTCGTCCGAGACCATCGGCAAGATCAAGTACACGATGATCGGCGACCCCACGCTGGCCATCAGCCGCAACTTCGAAGTGCTGCGTGAAGACCAGGGCCTGGCCAACCGCGGCACCTACATCGTCGATCCGCAAGGCGTGATCCAGGCACTGGAAATCACCGCCGAAGGCATCGGCCGCGATGCCAAGGATCTGCTGCGCAAGGTCAAGGCTGCCCAGTACGTCGCCGCCCACCCGGGCGAAGTCTGCCCCGCCAAGTGGGAAGAAGGCGCTGCCACGCTCAAGCCTTCCTTCGACCTGGTCGGCAAGATCTAAACATCCCCATGACCGGCCTCCGGCTGGCTTTCGGGCCCGGTGCCCCCACCTTCCAAGGAAGGTGGACGGCGCTCGCCTGAACGCATCAGCCCGGCGGCTTTCACCAGCCGCCCCGAGTCGAGCCCGGGGGCGCCATGCACCCGGGCTTTTTGTTTTTCAGGACATCGAAAGAGAGAGATCACCATGCTCGACGCCGCCACCAAGTCCCAACTCGCCAGCTACCTCGAACGCATCTCGCAGCCCATCGAGGTCGTCGCCTCGCTCGACGACTCGCAGGCATCGCAGGAGACCCAGGCGCTGCTCAAGGACATCGCCGAGACGTCGAAGCTGATCACCGTGATCGAAAGCCGCGACGACACCCAGCGCAAGCCCTCGTTCTCCATCAACCGCCCCGGCGAGAGCCACGGCCCGCGTTTTGCCGGCCTGCCGATGGGGCATGAGTTCACTTCGCTGATCCTCGCGCTGCTGCAGGTCGGCGGCTACCCGCCCAAGGTGGAGCAGGCCATCCTCGAGCAGATCAAGGCGCTCGACGGCGACTTCGAGTTCGAGGTCTACGTTTCGCTCACCTGCCACAACTGCCCCGACGTCGTGCAGGCGCTCAACCTGATGGCCGTGCAGAACCCGCGCATCAAGACCACCATGGTCGAGGGCGGCACCTTCCAGGACGAAGTGAAGGAACGCCAGATCATGGGCGTGCCCACCGTCTTCCTCAACGGCACGCAGTTCGGCTCCGGCCGCATGACGCTGGAGGAGATCCTCGCCAAGATCGACACCAGCGGCGTCGAGCGCGAGGCGAAGAAGATTTCCGCCAAGGCACCCTTCGACGTGCTGATCGTCGGCGGCGGCCCGGCCGGCGCGGCGGCGGCCGTGTATGCGGCACGCAAGGGCATCCGCACGGGCATCGCGTCCGAGCGTTTCGGCGGCCAGGTGCTGGACACGCTGGGCATCGAGAACTTCATCTCGGTCAAGGAAACCGAGGGGCCGAAGTTCGCCCTGGCGCTGGAAGAGCACGTGCGCCACTACGACGTGGACATCATGAACCTGCAGCGCGCCAAGGCGCTGGTGCCGGGCGACGGGTTCATCGAACTGCAGACCGAGAGCGGCGCGACGCTCAAGGCGCGCACGGTCATCCTGGCCACCGGCGCCCGCTGGCGCAACATCAACGTCCCGGGCGAGAAGGAATTCAAGAACAAGGGCGTGGCCTACTGCCCGCACTGTGACGGCCCGCTCTTCAAGGGCAAGCGCGTGGCGGTGATCGGCGGCGGCAACTCGGGCGTCGAGGCGGCCATCGACCTGGCGGGCATCGTCGGCCATGTGACCTTGATCGAGTACGACACCAAGCTGCGTGCCGACGAAGTGCTGCAGCGCAAGCTGCGCAGCCTGGCCAACGTCACCGTGGTGACCAACGCGCAGACGACCGAGATCACCGGCACCGACAAGGTCAACGGCCTGAACTACAAGGACCGCAGCAGCGGCGAGGCGCACCGCGTCGAGCTCGAGGGCGTGTTCGTGCAGATCGGCCTGGTGCCCAACACCGACTGGCTCAAGGGCACGCTCGAGTTGAGCCGGCATGGCGAGATCGTGGTCGACGACCGTGGCCAGACCTCGGTGCCGGGCGTGTTCGCGGCCGGTGACGCGACGACGGTGCCTTTCAAGCAGATCATCATCGCGGCCGGCGATGGTGCGAAGGCGGCGCTGGGTGCCTTCGACCACCTGATCCGCACCACGGCGCCGGTGGAAGAGAAGGAAGCCGTGGCGGCTTGAGGGCGCGGCCCTGAAGAACAGCCTCGGCGCCGGGTTTGGATTGCTCCCTCTCCCAGAGGGAGAGGGAGTCAAATCTCAGCGCGCCCGCTTGCGCCCGCTTGCGCCGGCGAGAGCCCCGAGGTCTTGCAGCAGCAATCGCGTCGCCGGCAGCACCCATGCAGCGCCGCGCGCGCTGACGGCGATCGCGCGACCCAGCCCGCGCCGCTCCTCCTCGCCGAGTACCGTGCCGGCCTCCTGATGCGTGGCGGCGGCTTCCAGCGCCCCGGCTACCGCCGCAGCGAGCGCCGGGCCATCGACTTCGGGCTCGTCGGACCGCCGCAGCGCCGCGTGGCGCGTGAAGGCGGTCGCGTCATGCAGCGTGCGCGCCGCGATGCGCGCCGCACGCACCGGTTCGCCCGTCACCGGGCGGCGGCGCAGCCAGGCGGCGATGCGGGCCTCGCGTTGCGCGCCGACGGCCAGCACGGCCAGCGCGCGCAGCTCCGTGCGAAGCGCCTCCATGCGGCCTTCGCGTTCCCTTGCATCCTGCGGCGGGATGGCGAAGTCCCGTTGCACCTGCTCGGCGATCCGGCGCAGCACCTGCGCGCAGGCCGCGTCGAAGCGGCGCGCGGTCGCCTGCCACAGGCTGGCGAAGGACAGCAGCAGCCCAACGCCGACACCGATGCCGATCTCGGCCGCGCGCAGCGCCGCGACCTGCAGGGCGGGGTGCTGCGCCAGGCTGCCGCTGCCGAGCACGATCAGCGCCGTGATCGGCGCGCTGCGCAGCCAGGGCAGCAGCGCGCTGGCCGCCGCGAGCAGGCCCACGAGCAGCAGCGTGGTGCCCGTGCCATCGAAGCCGTGCAGATGGCGCAGCGCCACGCCGGCCAGTCCGAGGAGCGTGCCGGCCAGCGTGCCGCGGATGCGGTCCCAGCCCGCGCCCAGGGTGGCGCCCGCTGTGGGGCGCAGCACGATGAGCGCGCTCATCACCGCCCAGAAGCCCTCGGGCAGGCGCAGCAGCGCGGATGCGCCCCAGGCCAGTCCCACGGCGGCGCCGAGCTGGGCGGCGTGCGTCCAGTCCGCGGCGTCTCGTGCGCGTTCGGCGCGGGCCTGCATGGCGAGCTGCTCAGCTCGGGATGGTCGCCGGTGCTTCGGTCAGCGCCTGGGCCAGCCGGTCGAGCAGCCCGCAGGCGGCGCGCAACCGGGCGCGTTCGGCGGACGTGAGCCGGCTGGCGATGGCGTCGGCCAGCGAGGCCTCGCGGAGGTGCGCCTCGTCGGTCAGCGCGCGGGCCCCGGCGGGCGTCAGGGTGAGCAGGATGCGGCGCGCGTCGGCCGGATCGGGTCCGCGGGCGACGAGCGCCGCAGCCTCCATGTCGGCGATCAGCCGCGTGAGGCTCTGGGGCCGGACTCGCTCGTGGCGAGCGACCTGCGAGGGCGGAAGTGGGCCCAGGCGATAGAGCAGGGCGAGCACACCGAGCTGCGCCGTCGACGGGCCATCGCCGGGCGCCTGGCTGCGCAGTTCGCGCTGCAGGCCGGACAGGGCGGCGCGCAGCTGGATGGCCGTGGGCAGGGCGTCGGCAGGTCGCGTCATGCCTGAATCATAAGATCAGGCTTACGAATGCTTCAAAGGAAATGTGGGCCAAGCGCCCTACATACAGGCGCAATGCGCTATGAAAAATGTAGTAACGCGGCCCCGGCGCCGCAGGATGCGCGAGGCCCTCAGTAGCTCAGCCGCTCCGGTCGCAGCTCCTGCAGGATCGTCGTGGCGATCTCCTCGATGCTCTTGGTCGTGGTCGACAGCCAGCGGATGCCGGCGCGGCGCATCATGGCCTCGGCTTCGCTCACCTCGTGGCGGCAGTTCTCGATGCTGGCGTAGCGCGAGTTCGGCCGGCGCTCGTTGCGGATCTCGGCCAGCCGGTCGGGCGCGATGGTCAGGCCGAAGATCTTCTTGCGGTGCGGCACCAGCGCGGGCGGCAACTGGCGGCGGTCGAAGTCCTCGGGAATCAGCGGGTAGTTGGCCGCCTTCAGGCCGTGCTGCATGGCCAGGTAGAGCGAGGTCGGCGTCTTGCCGCTGCGGCTGACGCCCACCAGGATGACGTCGGCGCCTTCCAGGTCGCGGTTGCTCTGGCCGTCGTCGTGCTGGAGGCTGAAGTCGATGGCGGCGATGCGGTCGTTGTATTCCTTGCTCTTGCTGACGTCGGAGAAGCGGCCGATGCGGTGGTTGGACTTCATCGCCAGCTCGATCTCCAGCGGCCGCACGAAGGTGCCGAACATGTCCAGCAGCATGCCCTTGCAGCCGGTCTCGATCACCTCCAGCACTTCCATGTCGGCCAGGGTGGTGAAGACGATGGGCCGCAGGCCCTCGACCTCGCCCGTATGGTTGATCTGCCGCACCGCCTGGTGGGCCTTGTCGACCGTGTCGGTGAAGGGCAGGCGCACGTGCCGCGGCTTGATCTCGAACTGGTTGAGAACGGCGTTGCCGAAGGTCTCGGCCGTGATGCCGGTGCCGTCGGAGACATAGAAAACGGTGCGGGTGCGCATGGTGCGGGGGTGCCTTCGCTGTAGTTCCAGTCCTGCGGCGCCGGCCCGGGGCGACGCCTACAATCCGCGCCATTATCGGGATCGCGCACCGCTCGCGACCCGACACACCTCACACCTCCATGCAGCCCGGCCGCGCACCCAGAGCAAGAAGAACGACCGTGCCCCGTGCCCGCCTGCATGCGACCGCGCCGATTTCAACTTCCGGAGCTTTCCCATGTCTCAACTCTTCGAAGCGACCGCCCTGGTCGTACCGTTTGAAAACCTGAGGATGACCGACGTCGAGGCGGTCGGCGGCAAGAACGCCTCCCTCGGCGAAATGATCTCGCAACTTCCGACGAAGGGGCCGCAGGGCGTGCGGGTGCCCACGGGCTTCGCCACCACCGCCCACGCCTTCCGCCAGTTCCTGGCGCACGAAGGGCTCACCGAGCGCATCAGCCAGCGCCTGGCCACGCTCGACATCGAGGATGTGCGCGCGCTGGCCGCCGCCGGTGCCGAGATCCGCGGCTGGATCGAGGCCCAGCCCTTCCCGGCCGACCTCGAGAAGGGTGTGCGCGACGCCTTCGCCACGCTGTCGGCCGGCAACGATCAGGCCAGCTTCGCGGTGCGCTCGTCGGCCACGGCGGAAGACCTGCCCGACGCTTCCTTTGCCGGCCAGCAGGAGACCTTCCTGAACGTCGTCGGCATCGAGGACGTGCTTCACAAGATGAAGGAGGTCTTCGCCTCCCTCTACAACGACCGCGCAATCAGCTACCGCGTGCACAAGGGTTTCGCGCACGACGTGGTCGCGCTGTCGGCCGGCGTGCAGCGCATGGTGCGCTCCGACCTGGGCGCCGCCGGCGTGATGTTCACCATCGACACCGAGTCGGGCTTTGACCAGGTGGTCTTCATCACCTCCAGCTACGGCCTGGGCGAGACGGTGGTGCAGGGCGCCGTGAACCCCGACGAGTTCTACGTCCACAAGCCGATGCTCGAGGCGGGCAACAAGGCCGTGATCCGCCGCAACCTCGGCTCCAAGCTGATCCAGATGGAGTTCGCCACGCCCGAGGAGAAGAAGGCCACGGGCAAGCTGGTCAAGACCACCGATGTCAAGGCCGAGCTGCGCAACCGCTACTCGCTGACCGACGACGAGGTCGAGCAGCTCGCGAAGTACGCCATCGTCATCGAGAAGCACTACGGCCGGCCGATGGACATCGAGTGGGGCAAGGACGGAACCGACGGCCAGCTCTACATCCTGCAGGCGCGCCCGGAGACGGTGAAGAGCCAGCAGGCCGGCAAGGCCGAGCAGCGCTTCAAGCTGCTCTCCAAGGGCGCCGTGCTGGCTGAAGGCCGCGCGATCGGCCAGAAGATCGGCACCGGCCCCGTGCGCCTGGTCAACGACATCAGCCAGATGGACTTGGTGCAGCCCGGCGACATCCTCGTGACCGACATGACCGATCCGAACTGGGAGCCGGTGATGAAGCGCGCCTCCGCCATCGTGACCAACCGGGGTGGACGCACCTGCCACGCGGCCATCATCGCGCGCGAGCTGGGCATCCCGGCGGTGGTCGGCTGCGGCGACGCCACCGAGCGCCTGAAGGACGGCACGCTGGTCACCGTGAGCTGCGCCGAGGGCGACACCGGCCACATCTACGACGGCCTGCTCGAGACCGAGGTCACCGAGGTGCAGCGCGGCGAGATGCCCCCGATCAAGACCAAGATCATGATGAACGTGGGCAACCCGCAGCTCGCCTTCGACTTCGCGCAGCTGCCGAACGAAGGCGTGGGCCTGGCGCGGCTCGAATTCATCATCAACAACAACATCGGCGTGCACCCGAAGGCCATCCTCGACTACCCGCAGGTCGATGCCGACCTGAAGAAGGCGGTGGAGTCGGTGGCGCGCGGCCATGCCTCGCCCAAGGCCTTCTACGTCGACAAGGTCGCAGAGGGCGTGGCCACCATCGCCGCGGCCTTCTGGCCCAAGCCCGTGATCGTGCGCCTGTCGGACTTCAAGTCCAACGAGTACCGCAAGCTCATCGGCGGCAGCCGTTACGAGCCCGAGGAAGAGAACCCGATGCTGGGCTTCCGCGGCGCGGCACGCTACATCAGCGCCGAGTTCGGCGAAGCCTTCGCGATGGAGTGCGAAGCGCTCAAGCGCGTGCGCAATGACATGGGCCTGACCAACGTGCAGATCATGGTGCCCTTCGTGCGCACCCTGAAGCAGGCCGAGCGTGTGACGCAGCTGCTGGGCCAGCACGGCCTCAAGCGCGGCGAGAACAGCCTCAAGCTGGTGATGATGTGCGAGGTGCCGAGCAATGCGATTCTGGCCGACGAGTTCCTGCAGTTCTTCGATGGCTTCTCGATCGGCTCCAACGACCTTACCCAGCTGACGCTCGGCCTGGACCGCGATTCGGGGCTGGAACTGCTGGCCGCCGACTTCGACGAGCGCGACCCGGCCGTGCAGGCGATGCTCAGCCGCGCCATCAAGGCCTGCAAGGCCCAGGGCAAGTACGTCGGCATCTGCGGCCAGGGGCCCAGCGACCACCCGGACTTCGCGCAATGGCTGGCCGCCGAGGGGATTGAGTCGATCTCGCTCAACCCCGACAGCGTGATCGATACCTGGCAGCGACTCGCGCAGGGCTGACGCGCACGCCGCACGAAGACTGGGCCCGCTGTGGCTCGAAAACGACCAAAAGGCCGGGGTGATCCCGGCCTTTTTTCATGGCATGACCCTGTCAGTTTCGTGTAATTGCAAAAAAGTGTGTATTTTGGTGTCAAACTTCGTCTCACTCCGGAGCGGGGAAGCACTCACCTCGGCCGAACGAAGGGGACGACGACATGATTCTTGTGAAGACGGACATGGGCCAGCAGGTTCTGAAGGACCGTTCGGTGCGGCTGACGCCACGCCAGCGCTCTGCATTCATCCTGTTCGACGGCAAGCGCTCGGTGGCCGACGTGCTCGCTGCCGGCATGGGCGTCGTGCAGGAGGACGTGGATCAATTGGTGGACCTGGGCCTTCTCGGCCGCTCCGCTGCCGCGGCACCCGAGGCTGGCAGCGCAGCTGTGGCCGAGGTGGCGGCGTCGCCATCGCCGGCCGCCACCGCGGACGCCCGCAGCGCCCAGCAGCGCTACCAGGATGCGTATCCCGTGGCGACACGGCTCACCGCGGGCCTGGGGCTGCGCGGCTTTCGCCTCAACCTGGCGGTCGAGGCCGCCACCACCTACGAGGAACTCGCCGCGCTGGCGCCGAAGATCAAGTCGGTTGTGGGCCCCGAGAAGGCGGCACCCCTGGAGCAGGCGCTCGGAAACTGACAGTCTCTCGCCGGACTGCTACAATCGTGGGCTTTGCCTTGCCACACTGCCTGGACGCGGCGGGTGGCTTTCCAGGCCCGAGGGCCCAACGATGCTTGCATCGGATGGCCGCGGGCTTCAACCCACAAGGAGTGCCATGCGTCACTACGAAATCATTCTGCTCATCCATCCGGACCAGAGCGAACAAGTTCCGGCCATGCTGGAACGCTACAAGGGCATGATCGCCGCCGGCAACGGCAAGGTGCATCGTGTCGAAGACTGGGGCCGCCGCCAGCTGGCCTACCAGATCAACAAGCTGAACAAGGCGCACTACCTGTGCGTGAACATCGAGGCCGACCAGGCCGTGATGTCCGAACTCGAACATGCCTTCAAGTTCAACGACGCCGTGCTGCGCCACCTGACGGTGGTCAAGAAGAAGGCCGACACCGGCCCGTCGTCGATGATGAAGACGGTCGAGCGCGAAGAGGCCCGCAAGGCCCAGCAGGCCGAGTACGCTGCCAACAACAGCAGCAACTGATTCGCTCATTGGTGTGACGTCTGCCGCCGGTGCGGTCAACCAGCTCCTGCTGAGTGCCTGCATCGCCGAACTCGCCGCCTTGCGTTTCACCCCGGCCGGCCTGCCCGCCATCGATCTGCGGCTCGAGCACGAGTCCACCCTCGATGAAGCAGGACAGCCCCGGCAGGTGAAGGCGGCACTGAAGGCCGTAGCCTTCGGTTCGGTGGCCGAGCGGCTGGCCCGGCAGGCGCTGGGCAGCGGATGGCGCTTCCAGGGCTTCCTGGCCACGCCGCGCAACGGCAAGCACCCGGTGCTTCACATCACGGATTTCCAGCAAGATTAATTTTCGATAGAGGGTCCCGAAATGGCCACGTTCAAGAAATTCAACAAGGACAAGCGTCCGAAGCGCAACACCCAGTCGCTGCTGTTCAAGCGCAAGCGTTTCTGCCGCTTCACCGTCGCCGGCGTCGAAGAGATCGACTACAAGGACATCGACACCCTGCGCGACTTCATCAGCGAGAACGGCAAGATCATTCCCGCGCGCCTGACCGGCACGCGCGCGATCTACCAGCGTCAGCTCAACACCGCCATCAAGCGCGCGCGCTTCCTGGCCCTGGTCCCGTACAGCGACCAGCACCGCATCTAAGGAGCGACCCACCATGCAAGTCATTCTTCTGGACAAGGTCGTCAACCTCGGCACGCTGGGCGAGATCGTCAAGGTCAAGGACGGCTACGCACGCAACTTCCTGATCCCTTCGGGCCGCGCACGCCGCGCCACCGAAGCCGCCAAGGCGGAATTCGAAGCCAAGCGCGCCGAACTGGAAAAGGCTGCGGCCGCCAAGCTGGCCGAAGCGCAGAAGCAGGGCGAGAAGCTCGGCGGCACCACTGTCAAGCTGACGCAGAAGGCCGGCGTCGACGGCCGCCTGTTCGGTTCCGTCACCAACCACGACGTGGCCGACGAGCTGAAGAAGCAGGGCTACGAGGTCGCCAAGTCGCAGGTGCGCCTGCCCAACGGCCCGATCAAGACCGTCGGCGACACCACCGTGTCCGTGCAACTGCACACCGACGTGGTGGTCGAGATCACCGTGACGGTGTACGGCGAGACCGCGTAACTGTTGCTCGCCCCCAGGCTGCGCGGCACATGCCGCTACGCCAACCCCCGACCGGGGGCAACATCAGCGGCCCGGCCAAGCCGGTTCCGCGATGTCCCCCGCGTCGAACGCACAAGCCGCCCACGGGCGGCTTGTGCTTTTGTGGCCCGGGTTGTCCCTGGGCTTGCACCGGAAGATCACCGTTTTTACACAGCGTTGTCCACACACGGCAGGGTGTGTGAGGCATAGCATGCAAGGTTCCATGTCCGCCGTCTTCTCCTACGCCGACAACGATCCGCCGGATCGCCAGGTCGCACAGCTTCGCATCCCCCCGCACTCCCTCGAAGCCGAATCCAGCGTGCTGGGCGGCCTGCTGCTGGACAACGGCGCCTGGGACCGCGTGGGCGACCTGCTGGTCGACGGCGACTTCTACCGCCACGAGCACAAGCTCATCTACGCGGCCATCGGCGGCCTCATCAACGCCAACAAGCCGGCCGACGTCATCACCGTCTACGAGCAGCTGCAGAACCTCGGCAAGGCCGAGGAGGTCGGTGGCCTGCAGTACCTCAACTCGCTCGCGCAGTACGTGCCGAGCGCAAGCAACATCCGTCGCTACGGCGAGATCGTTCGCGAGCGCTCGATCCTGCGCAAGCTGATCTCCGCCTCGGACGAGATCGCGACCAACGCCTTCAACACGCAGGGCAAGGCGGTCGACAAGATCCTCGACGAGGCCGAGCAGAAGATCTTCAACATCGGCGAGGAAGGCTCGCGGATGAAGCAGGGCTTCCAGAGCATGGATTCCCTGGTGGTCGAACTGCTGGACCGCGTGACCGAGATGGCCGACAACCCGAACGACATCACGGGCGTGCCGACCGGCTTCTACGACTTCGACAAGATGACCTCGGGCATGCAGGCCGGCGACATGATCGTGCTGGCCGCGCGCCCCTCGATGGGCAAGACCTCGCTCGCCATCAACATCGCCGAGCACGTGGCGCTCAACGAGGGCCTGCCGGTGGCGGTGTTCTCGATGGAAATGGGCGCCGCGCAGCTCGCGGTGCGTATCGTCGGCTCCATCGGCCGCATCGACCAGGGCCACCTGCGCACCGGCAAGCTCACCGATGAGGAATGGCCGCGCCTGACCGAGGCGATCGAGAAGCTGCGCACCATCTCGCTGCACATCGACGAGACGCCCGGCCTGACCTCGAGCGAACTGCGCGCCAACGCGCGCCGTCTGGCTCGCCAGTGCGGCCAGCTGGGCCTGATCGTAGTCGACTACCTGCAGCTGATGAGCGTGTCCGGCGGCATGGCGGACGAGAACCGCGCCACGGCGGTCGGCGAAATCTCGCGCGGCCTGAAGATGCTGGCCAAGGAACTGAAGTGCCCGGTGATCGCGCTGTCGCAGCTCTCGCGCGGCGTGGAGTCGCGCACCGACAAGCGTCCCATGATGAGCGACCTGCGCGAGTCCGGCGCCATCGAGCAGGACGCGGACGTGATCATGTTCATCTACCGCGACGACTACTACAACAAGGACTCCAAGGAGCCCGGCGTGGCCGAAGTCATCATCGCCAAGCAGCGGAACGGCCCGACCGGCACGGTGAAGCTGGCCTTCCTCAAGCCCCTCACCAAGTTCGAGAATCTGGCGCCCGGCATGGGTGGCGGCGACGATTTCTGAAGTTTCGGTGCGCGGCTTGCCACGCAGGCAGTTTCATTGAAGAAAAAGCCGGTAGCGCCCGCCGTGCCTGCGCAGGGTGCTATGGCTTTTGTAGCGGTTGTGCCGGACGGTCGGCGAATTCGGCGCGCACCCGGCGCAGCAGATCGGCCAGCGTCTTGCCGGGCTCATCGCGAAAACGTTCGTCCAGCACCTGCAGCGCATCGATGCGGTCGGCCCGGAAGCCGCGGAAGTCCTGCCGCAGTTCGCACCAGGCCGACAGCGTCCACACCTTGCCCCAGTAGAAGCAGCCCAGCGGCCGCACGGTGCGGTCGCTCGGCGCGCCGGCCTCGTCGCGGTAAGCCAGCCTGAGCTTGCGGCGCGCCTGCACCGCCTCTCGCAGGGCCTGCAGGTGGGTGCGCGTGGCGGCGTCCATGCCCAGCGCCGGCGCGTACAGCGCAACGGCCTCGGCCGACACCCGCGCGGCGGGCGGCAGCACCGAGACGATCTTGCCCAGCGCGCTGTCGATGTCGGCCGCAAGCGCGGGATCGACCCAGCTCTGCGCCAGCCGTGCAGCCGCCGTCAGCGCGGCCGCTTCGTCCTGCGTGAACATCAGGGGCGGCAGGTCGAAGCCGTTGCCCAGCCGGTAACCCACGCCCGCCTCGCCCTCGATCGGCACGCCCTGGTGCTGCAGGTCGGCCACGTCGCGGTAGACCGTTCGCTCCGACACCTCCAACCGCTGCGCGAGGAAGGCCGCCGTGGTCAGGCGCCGGCCGCGGATGAGCTGGACGATCTGGAACAGGCGGTCGGCGCGGCGCATGGCGAGAGATGGCAGTCGGTCGGTGGGTCTTGGTCGTGGGAGGCGCTGCTACAGGCCCAGCGCGGCCAGGTCCGCGCCCATGGCCCGCGCGATGCATTGCATGTCGGCATCGCCGATCGCCACCAGGCCGAAGCGGAACTTCGAGCCCCAGTGCGTCGGATCGTCGATGAAGGCCAGCCGGGGAACCAGCGGGCCGATCGGCGCATCCTGCGCGGGCACGTAGCGTACATCGCGCCGCCAGGGGACGAAGCCGCCGCCCATGTCGACCGTGTACGGCACACCCGGCAGCACGACGCCCAGCGAGACGAAGGACTGCAGCCGGTCCTTGCCGCCCAGCACCGTGGAAGGCGCGTAGTACGCGATGCGGTCGCCTGGCGCGATACGCCGCAGGGGCGCTTCCTTGCCGTGGCCGACCTGCATGAAACCTGTCGGCGCGTGGTCGCGGCCGCGGCGCGCGTGTTCCGCGCTCGCGACGGCGATCCAGTTGCGCGGCGTACGGTCGGCGTGGCCGGCGCGTGGGCCAGCCGCGGCGCCGTCTTGGGCCTGCAGATACAGGCGCAGGGGCAGGCGCATCGGCATGCTCAGTCGGCAGCGTGCAGGCCGACGAGGTTGCCGTCCAGGTCCTGGACCTGGGCGAAGTAGCCGATGCCGGGCGCGATCAGCGTCCTGCCGACGACGACCTTGCCGCCTGCGGCCTGCGCGCGCGCCAGCGCGGCCTCGACGCTGGGCGCGCAGTCGAGGTAGACGACCGTGCCGCCGCTGCCGCCCGCGTGGGCCGGACGATGCACGATGCAGCCGCCGGCACCCGGCTTCTCGTGCGCGAAGACGGCCATCGTGTCGCCGCCGACGTCTTCGGTGCCGCGCATCGGGCGCTCGAGCAGGGCTTCGTAGAAACGCTGCGAGTTCGCGAGATCGGTGACCGGAATTTCGAACCAGGTGTTGGCGCTGTGCATGAAACTTCTCCAGAGGTTGAGGAGGGCTGCATGCTGCGCTGGCGCTCCTGACAGCGTGTTGTCAGGAGACTGGCAGGCGTCTTTCGTCGATGGGTCGTCGTTCGGGCAAAAAAGAGCCTGCGGCGCCCATGAGGCGTGCGCAGGCTGCTATGAAAAGCGTGGCGTTTCAGGTCAGAGCACGTCGCTCGCGAAGTCGGCCAGGCGCGAACGCTCGCCGCGCGCCAGCGTGATGTGGCCGCTGTGCGGCCAGCCCTTGAACCGGTCGACCGCGAAGGTCAGGCCCGAGGAGCCTTCGGTGAGGTAGGGCGTGTCGATCTGCGCCAGGTTGCCCATGCAGATGATCTTCGTGCCCGGGCCCGCGCGCGTGACCAGCGTCTTCATCTGCTTGGGCGTGAGGTTCTGCGCCTCGTCGATGATCACGTACTTGTTGAGGAAGGTGCGACCGCGCATGAAGTTCATGCTCTTGATCTTGATCTTCGAGCGGATGAGTTCGTTGGTCGCCGCGCGGCCCCATTCGCCGGCGCCCGAGCCGTCGCCCTTGGCCAGGAACTCGAGGTTGTCGTCCAGCGCGCCCATCCAGGGGCCCATCTTCTCCTCCTCGGTGCCGGGCAGGAAGCCGATGTCCTCGCCCACGCTCACCGTGGCGCGGGTCATGATGATCTCGGTGTAGCGGCGATCGTCCAGCACCTGCGTGAGGCCCGATGCCAGCGCCATCAGCGTCTTGCCGGTACCGGCCGTGCCGGTGAGCGTGACGAAGTCGATCTCCGGGTCCATGAGCAGGTTCATGGCGAAGTTCTGCTCGCGGTTGCGCGTGGTCACGCCCCACACGGCGTTCTTGCCCGAGGCATAGTCCTTCAGCGTCTTGAGCACCGCGGTCTTGTCGCGGATCTCGGTCACGCGCGCGTACATGCTCGGCTCACCGGGTGCCTCGAAGTAGACGAACTGGTTGATGTAGAGGCTCGGCACGATCGGCCCGCTGATGCGGTAGAAGGTGCTGCTGCCCGACTGCCAGCTCTCGACGGTCTTGCTCTGGCGCGTCCAGAAGTCGGCCGGCAGCGCGAAGGAGCCGGAGTACAGCAGGTCGCCGTCTTCCAGCGCCTTGTCGTTCTGGTAGTCGTCGGCGGCCAGGCCCAGCGCGCGGGCCTTGACGCGCATGTTGATGTCCTTGGACACCAGCACGACCTCGCGCCGGTCGGCACCGCTCTTGTTCTTTTCGTGCACCTCGCGCAGCGCCTGCACCACGCCGAGGATCTGGTTGTCGGCCTTGCCCTGCGGCAGGCTGGTGGGCAGGGTGTAGGCCAGCGGCTCGGTCTGGAAGAACAGCTTGCCGCCGGCTTCCTTGTGGCCGGTCGCGTCGAGCTTCAGGCCCTTGGCGATGTCGGCGCCCTGGGCGGCCGCAAGCGCGTCGAGCGTGCGGCTGGCCTGACGGCCGTTGCGCGCGACCTCGGTCGTGCCCTTCTTGTGGCCGTCCAGTTCCTCCAGCACGATCATCGGCAGGTAGATGTCGTGTTCCTCGAAGCGGAACAGGCTCATCGGGTCGTGCAGCAGCACGTTGGTGTCGAGCACGAAAAGCTTGGCCGGGCCGGTGCTCCTGGCCCGCTTCGGGCGAGCGGGCGGCTCCGCAGCAGGACGCGGGGCTGGGGCCGCGACGGGTGCCTCGACCGGCACGTTGGCCGGGGACTGCCTGGCGCGGGAGGCCGGCGCGCGCAGGTCCTCGCTGCCGCCGGCATCGACCACGCGGCGATCGTCGAACAGTTCGAGTGCCTGGCCTCCCCGCGTGCGCGGGTCGTCCGAATGCCGCTCAGCGGCCGGACGGCGCCCGTTTTTTGGCGCCGCGCGCGCCGGCGCGTCGAGCGCCTCCGGCGAGAGCAGGGCGGCACGTCGGGTGGGGGCGGGAGGCAGGGGCATGGGCGGTGGTACTCGCGGGATGGTGCGCCGACAGCGCGTGGGGCCTGAAAAACGAAAAAGCCGCCTGGAGACCAGAGCGGCTTTGTTCGGGGGATGCAGTCGTGACTCTCAACGGCATGGAGCCATTATGCACATCGCGCGTGGCAGGTCCTGCGGCCCGTTGCGCTGCGCCAACGTAGGCGCAGAACGCGTGCAAAGTGCGGAGCGCGAGGCTCAGGCGGCCTTCTTGAGCGCCTTGACTTCCTTGAGTACCTCGTCGACGTGGCCCGGCACCTTCAGGCCGCGCCATTCGGCCTTGAGCACGCCGTCGGCACCGATCAGGAAGGTGCTGCGCTCGATGCCCTTGACCTTCTTGCCGTACATGATCTTGTTCTTGACCACGCCGAACATGTGGCACATCTTCTCTTCGGTGTCGGCGATCAGTTCGAAGGGCAGTTCGAGCTTGGCCTTGAACTCGTCGTGCGACTTCATGTTGTCGCGCGAGACGCCGAACACCGTGGCGCCCGCCTTCACGAAGTCCTTGTAGTGGTCGCGGAACTGCATCGCCTCGGTGGTGCAGCCGGGGGTGTTGTCCTTGGGGTAGAAGTACAGCACCAGCACGTGGCCCAGGTGCGAGGTGTTCGAGACCTTGATGCCGCCGGTGGCGTTGGCTTCGAATTCGGGAATGGGTTTGTTGACAACGATCGCCATGAAAATTGTTTTCTCCGCTGTGGGTTCCCGAGTAAAAACGCGGAACTGCCATGATCGGCCGGCGCATGCCATACTGCATTGATGCCGAACAGGCCTTGGCAAGCCTGCAAGCGCCCATCCAGCGGGTCACGCATCGAGCCGCCACCGCCAGCGCGCAACGCCCGGCAAGGCATCGCGCAGTCGGCGGGCAGTCCGGTCTGCAACCCGCGATTTTACCCCGAATCGATTGTTAACCGCTACGTGCGGGCTCTTCGATGAGCAGCGCCGCGACCACGTGGCGACCTTCGCCGGCCAGGATGTTGTAGGTGCGGCAGGCGGCCGCGGTGTCCATGGTCTCGACGCCCACCCCGCGAGCGACCAGCGGCGCGATCCACGCTGGCCGCGGAAAGCGGATGCGCTCCCCGCTGCCGAAGATGACGACCTCGGCATTCAACGCAGCCAGCTGCGCGAAGTGCTCCGTGCCCAGTTCCTCGAAGCGGCCGCAGGGCCAGTCGAAGCGTTCTTCGCGTGCACCGACCACCACGCTGCGCTCGATGCGCTCGCCGTTCACGGCCACCCAGCCGGGGCCGTGCGCCGTCACGGTCTGCACGTCGGGCCTGTCGGGTTGGAGCTTCATGGAAAAGGGGGAGTGGAGCGTGCGTGCGGAGCGGCCCGCGAAGGGCGTGCACGGGGGTGAACTGTGGTCCAATTATAGGTTTCCCCTGGTACAGGCGCCCCTCGGAGGGACTTTGAAAACGCTCAAGAAATCGGACAAGCTGGCCAATGTGCTCTACGACGTGCGCGGTCCCATCGTGGACGCGGCGCGGCAGATGGAGGACGAGGGGCAGAAGATCATCAAGCTGAACATCGGCAACATGGCGCCGTTCGGCTTCGATGCCCCGGAAGAGATCCAGCAGGACATGATCCGCAACCTGCCGGACTCGGCGGGATATTCCGACAGCAAGGGCATCTTCGCGGCGCGCAAGGCCGTCATGCACTACACGCAGCAGCTCGGCATCGAGGGCGTGACGCTGGACGACATCTACCTGGGCAACGGCGCCAGCGAGCTGATCGTGATGGCCACCAACGCGCTGCTCAACGAGGGCGACGAGCTGCTGGTGCCGATGCCCGACTACCCCTTGTGGACTGCGGCCACGTCCCTGTCGGGCGGCTCACCGGTCCACTACAAGTGCGACGAGGACAACGGCTGGCTGCCCGACCTCGAGGACATGCGCGCCAAGATCACGCCGCGCACCCGCGGCATCGTGGTCATCAACCCCAACAACCCGACCGGCGTGATCTATCCGGATGCGATGCTCAAGGGCATCGTGCAGATCGCACGCGAGCACGGGCTGGTGCTGCTGGTCGACGAGGTCTACGACAAGGTGCTCTACGACGGCGTGAAGTTCACCGCCATGGGCAGCCTGTCGACCGACGTGCTCACGCTCACCTTCAATTCGCTGTCCAAGGCGTATCGCTCCTGCGGCTACCGCGCGGGCTGGATGGTGGTGTCGGGTCCCAAGCATGCGGCGGGCGACTACATCGAGGGCCTGAACATGCTGGCCAACCTCAAGCTCGGCTCCAACGTGCCGGGCCAGTGGGCGATCCAGACGGCGCTAGGCGGCTACCAGAGCATCAACGACCTGGTGAAGGAGGGCGGCCGCCTACGCCGCCAGCGCGACCTGGCCTACGAGCTCATCACCGCAATCCCGGGCGTGAGCTGCGTCAAGCCCTCGGCGGCGCTGTACATGTTCCCGAAGCTCGACCCCAAGGTCTACCCGATCGAGGACGACCGCCAGTTCTTCATGCAGGTGCTGCGCGAGACGCGCGTGATGCTGGTGCAGGGCTCGGGCTTCAACTACGCCGACAACCAGCACTTCCGCATCGTGTTCCTGCCGCACGAGGACGACCTGCGCGAAGCCATCGGCCGCATCGCGAAGTTCCTCGAGCGCTACCGCACCCGCTTCGCCTGATTCCTCCCGGGTGGCCCGCATGGGCCCGCCCCGTGTTTTCCCGTGACTGAAAAGACTGCATCCATGAAACCCATCCAGGTCGGCCTTCTGGGCATCGGCACCGTCGGCAGCGGCACCTTCAAGGTGCTGGCCCGCAACCAGGAAGAGATCAAGCGCCGCGCCGGCCGCGGCATCGAGATCACCATGGTCGCCGACCTGGACACCGCCCGTGCCAAGGCCGCGGTGGGCGAGGGCGTGAAGGTGGTGGGCGATGCACGCGAGGTCATCGCCAACCCCGACATCGACATCGTCATCGAGCTCATCGGCGGCTACGGTATCGCCAAGGCGCTGGTGCTCGAGGCCATCGCGGCCGGCAAGCACGTCGTCACCGCCAACAAGGCGCTCCTGGCCGTGCACGGCACCGAGATCTTCGCGGCCGCCCATGCCAAGGGCGTGATGGTCGCCTTCGAGGCCGCGGTGGCCGGCGGCATCCCGATCATCAAGGCGCTGCGCGAGGGCCTCACGGCCAACAGCATCCAGTGGATCGCCGGCATCATCAACGGCACGACGAACTTCATCCTGTCGGAGATGCGCGACAAGGGCCTGGACTTCGACACCGTGCTCAAGGAGGCGCAGCGCCTGGGCTATGCCGAGGCCGACCCGACCTTCGACATCGAGGGCGTCGACGCCGCCCACAAGGCCACGCTGATGAGCGCCATCGCCTTCGGCATCCCGGTGCAGTTCGACAAGGCCCACGTCGAGGGCATCACCAAGCTGGCCTCGCAGGACATCAAGTACGCCGAGCAGCTCGGCTACCGCATCAAGCTGCTGGGCATCACCAGGCGCACCGCCAAGGGCATCGAGCTGCGCGTGCACCCCGCACTGGTGCCGGCCAAGCGCCTGCTCGCCAACGTCGAGGGCGCGATGAACGCGGTGGTGGTGCATGGCGACGCCGTGGGCACCACGCTGTACTACGGCAAGGGCGCGGGCAGCGAGCCCACCGCCAGCGCCGTGATCGCCGACCTGGTCGACATCACGCGCCTGCACACGGCCGACGCGGCGCACCGCGTGCCGCACCTGGCCTTCCATCCCGATGCGATGAGCGACCTGCAGGTCGTGCCGATGAGCGAGGTCGTCACCAGCTACTACCTGCGCCTGCGCGTGGCCGACGAGGCCGGCGTGCTGGCCAAGGTCACCGGCCTGCTGGCGGGCGCCGGCATCAGCATCGACGCCGTGCTGCAGCGCGAGGCCGACGAGGTGGGCGGCGAGGGCTCCACCCAGACCGACCTCATCATCCTCACGCACGATACGCGCGAAGGCACGCTCGACGAGGTGCAGGCGCATCTGCAGGGCCTGCCCAGCGTGCTCATGCCGATCGTGCGCATCCGCAAGGAGGAACTGAGCTGATGAGGTACATCTCGACGCGCGGCGACCAGACGCCGCGCCGCTTCTGCGAAATCCTGCTCGAGGGCCTGGCGCCCGACGGCGGCCTGTACCTGCCCGAGCGCTACCCCCAGGTCGACGCCGCCACGCTCTCGAAGTGGCGCGGCCTGCCGTACCACGCGCTCGCCTTCGAGATCCTCTCGCTCTACATCGACGACATCCCGGCCGAGGACCTGCGCGCGCTGTGCGCGAAGACGTACACGGCCGAGGTCTTCGGCAGCGAGGACATCGTGCCGCTGCGCGAGTTGGAAGACGGCGTGTACCTCGAAGGCCTGTCCAACGGCCCCACGCTGGCCTTCAAGGACATGGCCATGCAGTTGCTGGGCAACCTGTTCGAATACGAACTGGCCCGGCGTGGCGAAGAGCTCAACATCCTGGGCGCGACCAGCGGCGACACCGGCAGCGCGGCCGAGTACGCGATGCGCGGCAAGAAGGGCGTGCGCGTCTTCATGACCTCGCCCGACGGCCGCATGAGCCCTTTCCAGCAGGCGCAGATGTTCAGCCTGCAGGACGCCAACATCCACAACATCGCCATCGCCGGCGTGTTCGACGACTGCCAGGACATCGTCAAGGCCGTGAGCAACGACCTGGCCTTCAAGCGGCAGTACCGCATCGGCACCGTCAACTCGATCAACTGGGCGCGGCTTCTGGCGCAGGTGGTGTACTACTTCGCCGGCTGGTTCCAGGCCACCAGCCCCGAGGGCGGCGAGGTGAGCTTCACCGTGCCCAGCGGCAACTTCGGCAACGTCTGCGCCGGCCACGTGGCGCGCATGATGGGCCTGCCGATCCGCAAGCTCGTGGTGGCCACGAACGAGAACGACGTGCTCGACGAGTTCTTCCGCACCGGCGTCTACCGCGTGCGCGGGGCGGCCGACACGCACGAGACCTCGAGCCCCTCGATGGACATCAGCAAGGCCAGCAATTTCGAGCGCTTCGTGTTCGACCTGCTGGGCCGCGACGGCGCCAAGACGCGCGGCCTGTTCCACGACCAGGTCGCCAAGACCGGCCGCTTCGACCTCAGCGCCGACCCGGCCTTCGCCGATGCGGCCTCGAAGTTCGGTTTCGTGAGCGGGCGCAGCACGCATGCCGACCGGCTCGCGACCATCCGCGACACCGACAAGCGCTTCGCCGTGCTGGTCGACACCCACACGGCCGACGGCCTGAAGGTGGCGCGCGCGTACGTCGAGCCGGACGTGCCGATGGTGGTGCTGGAAACCGCGCTGCCCATCAAGTTCGCCGCCACCATCGTCGAGGCGCTGGGCCACGAGCCCGACCGGCCGAAGCAGTTCGAAGGCATCGAGTCGCTGCCCAAGCGCGTGGTCAGGCTGCCGGCGGACGCCGACGCGGTGAAGCGCTACATCGCCGGGCACTGCGCCTGAACTTTCGAGCCGAATCGGCCTCCGGCGCCCGTCCCGCCTGCGCGAGCAGCTTTCGAATTCATAGCAACGCATGAAAGTCATCGCCTTCGCAGGCTATTCGGGCGCCGGCAAGACGACGCTGGTGGAGCGGCTGATCCCGGAACTCAAGCGCCACGGCTTGCGCGTGTCGGTGGTCAAGCATGCGCACCACAAGTTCGACATCGACCACCCCGGCAAGGACACTTACCGCCACCGCGAGGCCGGGGCTTTCGAGGTGGTCGTCGCGTCGGACAAGCGCCTGGCGCTGATGCGCGAGTTCGAGCGGCCCGCCGAGCTGAAGGTGCACCACCTCATCGCCGAGCTGTACGACGGGGTGGACTGGGTGCTGGTCGAGGGCTTCAAGCACAGCGACCTGCACAAGATCGAGGTCATGCGCACGGTCGAGCCCGGCCAGGCCGCGCGGCCTGCGCTCTACCCCGAGGACCCGTTCATCTGCGCCATCGCCGCCGACAGCGCCGCCAACCTGCCCGAGCCCACCGGCCTGCCCGTCTTCGACCTCGACGATGCCGCGGGCGTCGCGCAGTGGTTGATGGCCAACGGCGAGCGCTTCCACTACGACCCCGACATCCATGAATGACCCTGCCGCCTCCGCCGCTCCCCGTGCCCGCGCGCCGCTGATGGCGCTGGACGACGCCGTCGCCCGGCTGCTCGCCGAGGCGGCGCCGCTGCAGGAGGTGGAGCAGGTCTCCACCTTCGAGGCTGATGGCCGCGTGCTGGCGCAGGACATCGTTGCCGGCCTCACCGTGCCGCCGCGCGACAACAGCGCGATGGACGGCTACGCGGTGCGCCTCGCCGACTGCACCGGCGACGCCGTGCTGCCGGTGTCGCAGCGCATCCCGGCCGGCACCGTGGGCCAGCCGCTCGCAGCGGGCACCGCGGCGCGCATCTTCACCGGCGCGCAGGTGCCCGAGGGCGCCGACGCGGTCGTGATGCAGGAGGACACCGAGGCCATCGCCGGCGACGGGCTGGGCCAGGTGCGCGTCCGCCCCGTGCCGCGCCCGGGCCAGAACATCCGCCGCGCGGGCGAAGACGTGCAGGCCGGCGCCACGGTGCTGGCGCGCGGCGAACGCCTGACGCCGCAGGCACTGGGCCTGGCGGCCAGCATCGGCTTCGCGAAGCTGCCGGTCGTGCGGCGTCCGCGCGTGGCGCTGCTGTCCACCGGCGACGAACTGGTCATGCCCGGGGAGGTGCCGCCCGAGGCGATGCGGCCCGGCGCCATCTACAACTCCAACCGCTTCTTCATGCGCGGGCTGCTGCAGCGCCTGGGCTGCGAGGTGCAGGACCTGGGCCTGGTGCATGACCGGCTCGACGCGACCATCGAGGCGCTGCGCGCTGCGGCTGCCCGCAACGACCTCATCATCACCACCGGCGGCGTGTCGGTGGGCGAGGAAGACCACGTGCGCGCCGCCGTGCAGGCGCTTGGCCGGCTCGAGCTCTGGTCCGTCGCCATGAAGCCGGGCAAGCCTTTCGCTTACGGCCGCATCGGCGATGCCCACATCGCCGGACTGCCCGGCAACCCCGTCTCCAGCTTCATGACCTTCCTCCTGCTGGTGCGGCCCTTCCTGCTGGCGCTTCAGGGCGCGTCGCGCACCGCACCGGAAGCGGTGGCGATGCGGGCCGATTTCGACTGGCCGCGCCCCGACAAGCGGCGCGAGTTCCTGCGCGTTCGCACCACGCCCGAGGGTGGCCTGGCGCTCTTCCCCAACCAGGGTTCGGGCGTGCTCACCTCCACCGTGTGGGGCGATGGGGTGGTCGACAACTCGGGCGGCCAGGCGATCGCGCGTGGTGACACGGTGCGCTTCGTCCCCTTCTCGGCCTGGCTCGCGTGATGGCCCACAAGTCCGTCACCGTGCGCTACTTCGCCTCCGTGCGCGAAGCGCTGGGCCGCGGCAGCGAGCCGGTGCTCACCGAAGCCGGCACGCTGGGCGCGCTGCGTGACGAGCTCATCGCGCGCGGCGAGCCCTACGCCGGCGCCCTGGCTCGGGGCAAGGCCGTGCGCATGGCCCTCGACCAGCTCATGAGCGGCGAAGACGCCGCCCTGGCCGACGGCGCCGAGGTGGCGTTCTTCCCGCCCGTGACCGGCGGCTGATCAGGCTTCGAGCGGCGCGATCGCGGCGTCGATCGCGCGCAGGCGATCGAGCAGCGCAGGCGTGGCGACGGTCATCGGCGCACGCAACTCGGCCGCCATCTCGCCGCCCGCTGCGAGCAGCGCCTTGACCGGGCCCGGGTTGGGCTCGGCGAACAGCGCTTCCACCAGCGGCGCCAGCGGCTGCCACAGTGCCCGCGCCTGCGCCAGCCGGCCGGCCTGCAGGGCCGCCACCAGTTGCACCCAGCGCACCGTGTGCAGGTGCGCACTGGCTGCGATGGCCCCGGTGCCGCCTTCGGCCAGCGTCGCCAGCACCTGGGCATCTTCCCCGGCCAGCACCTGCAGGCGGCCGTCGGCGATGAGCGCGCGCACCTTGGCCGCGTCGCCGCTGCAGTCCTTGACGCCCACGATGTTCGGGTGCGCGGCCAGGGCCAGCAGCGTCTCGCGGGCGAGCGTGCTGCCGGTGCGGTACGGGATGTCGTAGACCAGCACCGGCACGTCGCTCGCATCGGCGATCGCCCTGAACCACTGCAGCAGCCCCGCCTGCGAGGGACGCACGTAGCTCGGCGCAGGCACCAGCAGGGCGGCGAGGCCGCGCCCGGCGAGCCGGCGCACCGCGTCCAGCGCATGGCCCAGGTGCTCGCCACCCAGGCCCATCATGCGCGGCACGGCCGGCGCCGCGGCGGCCACCGTGTCGAGCACGGCCAGGCGCTCGCCCTCGTCCAGGGCAGCGGCTTCGCCGGTCGAGCCGCAGACCACGAAGCCGGCGACGCCCTGGCCTGCCAGGCGCCTGGCGAGCGCCGCAAGGGCCGGGTGGTCGACGGCGCCTTCGCGAAAGGGCGTGACGAGCGGAATCCACAGGCCCGAGAAGTCGGGGCGTGAAGAGGTGGAGGCAGTACGGGACATGAAAAGCTTCCTTGCAGACAGGGACACACGACCGAGGACGAACCGTCGGTGGATGCGCGCATCGCGATGCAGGGAAGCCCGACCGGGAGAGGGGAGGTGGGACTGCAGGCTCCGTCGCTCATCCGACGACGGAACCGCAGCTCCGGTCAGACGAGCTGGAGTTTTTTGGCTTTGGCTGCCGCTCCACGTGCCGCGGCACGGTCTTCGTTCGAAGACCGGCGCTGTGCGGTGCGGGGGAGGGCAGCCATGGCGGCGAGTGTAAGTGCGGCGGTGCCACAATTTGCCGCATGAGTGCTTCTTCCATCCCCCGCGTGCGGGTCCAGGCCGAGGACTTCGAGCTCTCGACCGAGGTGGCGGCGCTGCGCGCCGGCGACCCGCGCGTGGGTGCCGTCTGCGCCTTCGTCGGCACGGTGCGCGACCGCCACGTCGCCGAGGGCGGCGCCGCGGGCAGCGTGCGCGCGATGGAACTGGAGCACTACCCCGGTATGACCGAGAAGGCCATCGAGGCCATGATCGACGAGGCGCATCGCCGCTTCGACATCCTCGGCGCCCGCGTGGTGCACCGCGTGGGCCTGCTGCAGCCGCAGGACCAGATCATGATGGTGGCAGTCACCTCGGCGCACCGCGGCGAATCCTTTCAGGCCTGCGAGTTCCTCATGGACTACCTCAAGACCCAGGCGCCCTTCTGGAAGAAGGAAGACACGCCCGGGGGCGGCCGCTGGGTCGATGCGCGCGTGGCCGACGACGAGGCGCTGGCGCGCTGGGGCATCGAGGCGCGCAACGCCTGAACCGCATTTGCTATCGAATCGATAGCTGCTCGCGCCCGCTAGGCGCGCGCTACGAGCACTTTTTGTTTGAAGATTCGATGTCGCGACGGCCTCATTCCGGGATCGCGATCTGGCGCCAGTTCAGCACCCGCAGCGAGGTGCCGCTGACCAGGTTCGCGTCGATCCTCTTCGTGGCGCCCTGGTTGTCGCCCACGATCAGTTGCGGCTTGCCGTTGACGGTGACGAAGCGCACGTCCGTGAGTGCAGCCGTGAAGTTCTCGTAGGCCGCAGCGGTGTTGAGCACCGTCTTGCCGGTGCCGTAGTTCAGCACATAGAGCCGGCTCTGCCCCGCGGGGCTGCAGGCGTCTCCCGTGGTCAACAGCGGGCTGAAGGCGACGATGCCGTTGTAGGCGCTGGGGCTGGCAATGATGCGCCAGGCCACGCCGGAGCCGCTGCCCAGGTCCATGTACCAGCCCTTGCTCGTCGATGCGAGATTGATGCCGGCGGTCGGGTCGGTCAGCGCCGTGAGCTGCGCACGCGTGATCGGCGTCGACACGGTGTTGAAGGCACCCGAGGTGCCGTCGATCAGGGCGTAGAAGGTCTGGCCGGCGCTCGTGTTCACGTCGCTGCTGTCCAGCAGCTTGCCGGTGCCCACCATCACGAAGCGTGCGCGGCTCACCGGGTGGACCTCGATCACCGGTGCCGTGGTCACCGGCTGCGCGTTGCCGCTGGCATCGGTGAGCGTGGCGATGCGCGTCGGCGCCGGGTAGCTGCCGGTGGCGGCCGTCAGGTCGAAGCGCCACACGTTGCCGTCCAGGTCGCCCGCGTAGACGGCGTCGGCCGTGTAGTCGCCGAAGTCCTGCACGAAGGCGGACGCCTGCGCCAGCCCGTGGGAGGCGCTGCCGGTCTTCACCTTCTCGAGGATCGTGCCGTTGCGCGGGTCGACGAAGTACAGGTATCCGTAGCCGTCGGCATTGTTGTAGCCCGAGGTCAGCACCACCACCCAGCCGTACTTGCGCGTCTTCACGATGATCGGGCTGCCGAAGCTGTAGCCCATGGTGGGGTCGTTCACTTCCCACAGCACCTTGCCCGCGGTGGCCGTCTCGGAACTCATCGCGGCGGGGTTCGTCACGTCGATGCCGAACCAGCCCGTGCCGCCCTTGCCGAGCCCGCCGACCAGCAGCGTGCGCCAGTCGGCGTTGGCCCCCGTGCCGCTGGTCGTGAAGGCGCCGGCGGCCTTGTTGAAGTCCACGTCGGCCACGGTGGGCGTGGCGTCGACGTAGTAGTGGTGGACATAGTTGGGATTGCCCAGCTGGCCGAGCAGCGAATCGGTGTCGGTCGTGCTGGCCTTCAGGTACATGCCGCCCGGGATGTAGGCGAACTTCTCCTTGCCCGCCGTGCTGCCGGTGAGCGAGCCGTCGAAGGCATGCAGCATGCCGTCGTTGGCGCCCACGTAGACCATGGTCGTGCGCCCCGTATTGTTGGCCTTGAAGACGCCGTAGCCCAGGTTGGACGATTCGGCATACGGCGCGGCGGGCGGCCCGACCGGCACCACCTTCGAGTCGACGATGTCGGCCAGCAGCAGCGAGCGCGTGCGGTAGGCCTTGCTGCTGCCGGCCACGGTCGACGAGGCCTCCTGCGACCGGTCGCCGCGCAGGTAGTTGAGGTAGTCGCTGCTGTCGTCGCCGCTGCGGTAGCTGGTGTTCAGGGCGCCGATCTGCGCGCCGCTCATGCCTGTGGCGGTGCCGCTGTTGGTGGTGCGGAAGGGCACGCCGGTCGTGCCGTTCCAGGTGACGACCTGCCGCCCGGTGTTCCAGCCGGTGCCGGCGAGCTGGCTCTCGAGCGTGGTGGTGGTGTTCCAGACATCGGTGGACGAGGGCGTGCCGTCGGTCGCATAGGTCACGCGCCGCGCCGTCACGACGCCGGTCCACCCCTTGGAGTCGTACTGCGACGCATAGGCCGCGTCGCCCGACTGCACCGCGGCGCTGGCCAGCGAGTACGAGGTGGTGAAGGCCTTGATCGCGTTGGCGATGTTCGTGAAGGCGGCCTTCAGTCCGGCGACCATCAGCGCGGCGTTGCCGGCCAGGAAGTAGTTGGCGGGGCGCGGACGCGTCGTGCCGTTCATGTTGATGGTGTCGCCCGCGCTGTTCCAGGCGCTCTGCGCCAGCGGCGTGGTCGTCGCGATGTCGTAGCCCGAGGGCACGCTGAAGCCGCCGTACTTGGTGGCCAGCCAGTAGGGGTTGCGGTCGAGCGCGTACTGGTACTCCATCACGTCCATCCAGTAGGTGGACAGCGTCTGCGTGCCGGTCAGGTCCGGGCGGATGTCGAGCACGTGCGCGCCGTAGGCCAGGCCGGCGATGTATTCCGAGCCCTGGTCCGCCCACGCGGCGTTGCGGCTCGTCAGGCCTTCGAGCGTCTCGATCGCGCGGGTCCAGGTCTGCGACTGGTTGAAGCTGTCGCTGGCGACCAGCGCCGGCTTGGTACGGCCCGACCTGGTGAGCGTGCCGCCGCCGGTGTTGACGTCGAAGTGGGTGTTGTCGTCGCCGATGCCCAGCACGAAATTCTTCTGGCACGAATAGGAGATCGGGTCCTTGCCGGCCCAGCTGGTGGGCGCCGGGAAGCCATCGCGCTTGGTGGCGTCGAGGCTGGCCGTCCACTCGGGCACGTTGCCCAGGTTCTCGAAGTAGCGCAGCACGGCGTAGTAGAGCTCGCTCACGTTGTCGTAGGTCATGTACGCCTGCGCCGACTGGCCGAACTTGTTGAGGTAGTTCATCGCGCCGCTGTTGGTCACGGTGCTGTCGAGCGTGCTGTCCGGGTTGGCGGTCATGACGCCGGTCGTCGGGTCCCATTCGGCCTTGGGGTTCGTCACCACCGTGGTCGACAGCGGCTGGGGGTAGGTCGGCCCGATGAAGCCCATGGCCGCGCGCATCACCCCGCCCTGCGTATTGCCGTCGCTGGTGTAGAGGTAGGAGAACGCGCTGTAGCGGATCTTGTTGGCGTACTGCTGCATCAGCCCCTCGGGCTTGTAGTTGGTGTCGCCGTACTTCACGCAGTTGGCTTCGACGCCGCCCGTGCCCGTCGACGGGTCGCAGACCTTCACGCGCACGTACACCTGGTAGACCGCGCCGGCGTCGTTCTGGGTGGTGGTGCCGACCCAGTCGGCGCCGTTCTTGCTCGTGTCGCTGTAGGCGCTGTTGGTGCCGCTGAACACCATGCGGTTGCCGCGCTTCCAGATGCTCATGTTGAAGGCGCTCCACGCGAAGGGCGTCACCGACGCGATGAGCCCGCTCGCCAGCTTGTGGCCCGTGCCGGCGGAGGTGCCGCGCAGCGGGAAGTTCGACTGCGAGCCCTGCGCCGAGCCCCAGGCCTTCTCCAGCACCGTGGTGCCGGCCGTGTCGACCGAGCGGTAGCCGCCGGTCAGCGCCCAGCGGAAGGGGTCGATGGTCTGCATCGTCGCCCAGTTCATGAAGTTGCCGCTCCACTTGCCCGAGCAGCTGTGGCTGTTGGTGCCGCTGGCGGCGCCCGCCGGCTGGAAGTAGCCCTGCGCGGGCGCGGCGGTGTTCGCCTGGTAGGTGTAGCACTTCCTCGGGTCGAAGTAGCCCAGGTACTCGCTGGCGTCGGCATAGTCGCCGAGGTTGGCCACGCTGATGGCGGTGGGGTACTCCACCGACAGTGCCAGCGCGAGGTTGCCCGGCACGTCGGAGGAGGCGAACACAGGCTGGTCGGCCAGCGTGACCGCCGAGGCCGTGCCGACGGCGGCAGCCGCCAGCAGGAGCGCCATGCAGGGCGCGAGGAACCGGCGCGACGCCCGTCGCAGGCATGAAGGAATCGGCATGGTGCGTGTCCCCTGCGGGTTCAATCGGGTTTGGTGATGGACGACTGGACGAAGACCTGCGTGTTGCGCGGGCCGGTCACGCGGGCGCTCAGGCGGTACACGGTGGCCGTGGGCGGGCTGGGCCGCAGCGTGCCGGCGGTGCCGCCGGGCGGCGCACCCACCGACTGGATGCAGCCGGTGCTCACGGCGGCGCCGGTGGCCGCGCACAGGCGGTCCACCACGTAGCGGATCGTCACGCCCGGTGTGGCGCCGGGCAGGTCGGCGGCGGTGCCGACGGATGCGAAGGTGGCGTCGTCCAGCAGCACCGTCGGAATGCCCTGGGCATTGGCCGCCAGCATCGAGGACTTGTAGTTCAGCGACGGCTGGTCGGCGCCGGTGGCGTTCGCCAGCGCACCGCCGGGGCCGAACTGCGCGAGCACCGTGGACAGCGCCTGTTCGCCCTGGTTCACCAGGTCGCGCTTGAAGGCAAGGTTGCCCGCGGTGAAGAGCGACGCGTTCATCGAGCGGATCACCGCCACGCCGCCGGCCATGAGGATGACCAGCACGACCAGGCACAGCAGCAGCACGACGCCGCGCTGACGGGTGCGAGCCGGTAGGCGAAGAGGACGTGCATTCATGGCGCGGTGAGGATCAGCGTGTTGCGCAGGGGGATCGTGGTTTCGACCACGCGGTAGCGGTAGTGCCGTGCGTCCACGTCGGTGCTCGCGTTGGCGGCCAGGGTGGTGGTTCCCGCGAGGGAGGCCCCTGCCGAGTTCTTCAGGTCAGCGAAATAGGTGAGCGCCGTCGGTGCGACCATGTCCTTCTCGTAATTGGTGTCGCGCAGCACCAGGGCCAGTCGGACCGCGACGATGCGCTTCATCTTGGCGGGGGTGGCCATCACGGTGTCGATGTCGTAGCCGGGCGCGGGGGTCTCGGCCGGGTTGCCGGTCGCGTCCGGGCTTGCCCAGCTGTCCAGGATGCCGTCGCCGTTGCTGTCCAGCCCGTAGAGCGCGTGCAGCTCCATGACGTCGTTGGCCAGTGCCTGCGACGTCGGCGTGGCGCCGGAACTCAGCAGGTCGTAGGCGAAGAGGGTGTTGTCGTCGCCGACGCCGAACAGCTGGAACAGTGCGTTGCCGGCACCGCTGCTCCCCAGTTGGGTCACGTAGGTGCTCAGGTCGGTCGCGAAGCTGCTCATGGCCGTGGTCGGGCCGCTCGCGGCATAGCCGGCGCCGCCGAGCGTCAGCGTGCCGGTGCCCACCGAGCTGATCGGCTCAACCAGGCAGTCCGGCGTGCCGGAGCGGCTCACCAGCACGAGGTCGTTGGCGTTGAAGCCCGTCGAGGTGTCGAGCTTCAGCGTGGTGGCATCCCCAGCGCTGGTGACGCGGCGCGGCACGTCGCCGGCGGCGCCGTTGCCGCTCATGACCACCAGCACGTCGGAGCCGGCGTCGGACTGGTTCTTCGCGATCAGCACGGGCGCCAGGCGCAGGCTCGCCGTCTTGCCCGCCAGGAAGCTGTTCTTGAACGGCGCCGGAAAGGCGGTGGCCCGCGGCAGCACGGCACCCGCGCTGAGCTGGCAGCCGAAGGCCCCCTGGTCGGCGGCCTGCACGAAGCCCGAGCCGGCGCTGCGCACCGCGAGGTCCAGCACCGAGGCGGCGTAGGCGCCCGACTGGTTGGCGTCGTTCACTGCCGTCGTCGAGCGGCGATGCGATTCGCTCACGACGACGATGCCGGTCACGGCCAGCGTGAGGACCAGACCGATGGTGATGGCCACGAGCAGCTCGATCAGCGTCAGGCCGCGGATGGATCGGCGATGCGGGTGGAGGACGGCCGGGCAATTCATGGCAGCGTCACCCGGGTCTGGAAGCGGCTGCCGGTGTTGTTCGGGTCGCCGGCGTGGCCCGGCTCCTGCCAGGCGATGACGATGTCGGCGCTGTTGGCCGAGACGGGGGTGATGGTGCCGCTGGCGCCGGGCAGGCCCCCGGCGGCGGGGTTGCCGACCTTGGCCTGCCAGGCCGAGAGCAGGGTGGCGGGAATCGTCACCGACCGGTAGACCCACATGTCGGTGGCCGCCTCGTTGGCCAGCAGTGCGGCGCGGTTGCGGTCCTCGGCGTCGACCGAGAAGTTGATGGCGCGGGCCTGCAGACCGACGATGCCGAGGATGCCGAAGGACAACAGCAGGATGGCCACGAGGACTTCGAGCAGCGCGAAGCCTCGTGCGGCATCGGGGTTGGGGCGTTCCGCAGTCATGGGCATCCGTCCGGATGGGTGGACGACAGGGTCTTGGCGGGGTCGCACATGCGCACCTGGCCGCCCAGGCTGACCAGCACGCGCAGTGGCCTCGCGTCGGGCCCGTCCAGTTGGATGTCGTACTGCGCCGCACTAGCCGTCACATTGCAGCTGGCCCCCGTCACGCCCGTGTTCGTGTTCACGACCACGCGGCCCAGTGCACTGAAGCACAGTGCGGCAGGGCCCGTGATCTGCACGTTGGCGGCCGTCCCGCTCAGCGTGCCGCTTTCGATGAAGTCGGCCGTGTCGCTGCTGCCCGTCGTCAGCCGGATGGTCTTCGTGGCCCAGTAGCCGCCATTGGCCACCGCCGTCAGGCTGGTGGCGGGCGTCGGACTGTTGGTCAGCACGAACACCACCTGGCGGCTGCGGCGCGTGGCTTCGACCTGCGCGACGCGCAGGCCGTTCTCGAGCGCATCGGCGACCGTGCGCACCTTGTTGTTGCGGATCCAGGCCGCCATGCTCGGCATGGCGAGCAGCACCAGCACGCCCAGCAGCGTGACGGTCACCATCAGCTCGATGAGAGAGAAGCCGCGCGAGCGTGCACGGGGCAATGGTTGCGTCAGCATCCCCCGGCCCTCGTCACCCAGTCGTTGGTGCAACTGCTCCAGCCGGACACGCCGGTCACGGTGGTGGCGCGTGTGTTCTTCTCGTCCACCGTGTAGACGAACCCGGAGACGGGCCCGGTGCCTTGCGCCTGGAGGACGTAGCCGGTCGCCGTCAGGGTGGCGCTCGGGCAGCTCAGCTGGAAATAGCCGGAGGTGGTGGTCGTCGCGCAAGGCGGGGTGAAGGTCCCTGCTGCCAGGTACGTCCGGTTGTCCTGGAAGTACCGCTCCATGTTGGCGCGCAGCGTGGCCAGGCCCGTGGTTGCGTCCACCAGCCGCCCGCGCAGCACGTAGTCGCGGTACGACGGGTAGGCGATCGCGGCCAGGATCGCGACGATGGCCACCGTGACCATCACCTCGATGAGCGTGAAGCCGCCAGCGGGTCGGCGGCGGAGGCGGGCGCTGTGGCGCGCCGGTGTTCGGTCGGGGTCGTGCATGGGGTCCTCGCAGGTCGCCGCTTCATGTGGAGTCGGCTGGAGGACCTAGGGTCTCGATCGCGGCTGGGCGCCACCTGACCGCGGCAACATTTATTGACAAGCGGTCAATTTCGTCACGCGGACGGTTGGCGGCTCACCTGGATTGGAAGAAAGAAGGGGTCCCGAAGGACCCCTTGCTCAGGAAGGCGGATGCGGCCGAAGGGCGGATCACTGCGGCTGGAAGCCGCTCGCCTTGATGATCCCCGCCCAGGTGTTGGTGTAGCTGCGCACGCGGCCGGCGAACTGGCCCTGGGGCTCGTAGGCCACGTTCAGGCCCAGGTCGGTGAGCTTCTTCTTCACGTCGGGCATGGCCAGCACCTTCTGCAGCGCAGCGCCGAACTTGTCGACCACCGGCTGCGGGGTGCCCACGGGCGCGAAGACGCCGTACCAGGGGTAGTCGGTCAGGTTCTCGAAACCCAGCTCGGTGAAGGTGGGGACGCTGGGCAGCAGCGGGTCGCGCTTGGCGCCGATGGTGGCGACGATGCGCACCTTGCCGGTCTTCTGGTATTCGATGAAGTCGGGCACCGAGGCGATGCCGGCGGCGATCTGGTTGCCCAGCATGTCGGCCGTCATGGGTGCGCTGCCGCGGTAGGGCGCGGCCTGCACGTCGATGCCGTACTTCTTGGCGATCAGCTGCACGAGGAAGACCGGGATCGAGCCGGGCGCCGGCACGCCGATGGTGTCCTTGCCGGCCTTCTGGGTCTTCACCCAGTTGACGTACTCGTTCATGGTCTTGGCCGGCGTGGCGCCCGAGACCGCCAGCACATTGGCGAAGGTCGCGAAGCCCGCCACCGGCGTGAAGTCGGTGGCCGGGTTGAAGCCGGGGTTCTTCGTCACCAGCGGCAGGATGGAGATGCTGTGGTCGTGGGTGAGGAAAAGCGTGTGGCCGTCGGCCGGCGCGGCGCGCAGGGCCTGGGCGGCGATCTGTCCGCCCGCACCAGCGCGGTTCTCGACCACCACGGCGGTGCCGAGTTCGTCCTTGAGCTTCTCGGCCAGCGTGCGGGCGATGGCGTCGGTGCCCGCGCCAGCGGGAAAGCCCACCAGCAGGCGGATCGGCGCACCGGTGGGCTGGGCCTGGGCCAGGCCCGCCGCGGCCAGCAGGGCGCCGACGGTGAAGGTCCGGCGCAGCAGGCGCGTGCCGCCGGCCAGGAAGGTGTTCGGGAAGGAAGAAGCAGGCATGGAAGAGGAAACTCCGGTGGGAAAGCTGCAATGAGGCGCAACGCCATGCAGGAACTGCGCCCGCAACGGGCGGCCGGGCCGCATTGTGGGCCTTCGCCCCTGGCGCCATCACAGGGATCGCCCGCAGTGCGCCGCCGTGCCGTGCCTGATCCAGCGCAAGCCTTCGCCCGAAAAAAGCGGCTGCCGCCGATGGAAGCGCCTTGATTTCGCGGGTAGAAACCGCAAATGGGCGGCAGTCCGGAGGTTTATTTTTCATGCGACAAGACAAACTCACCACCAAGTTCCAGGAAGCCTTTGGCGACGCGCAATCGCTCGCCCTGGGCCATGACAACGCCTACATCGAACCCGTGCACTTGCTGCTGGCCATGCTGCGCCAGGACGACGGCCCGCGTGCGCTGCTCGAACGCGCCGGCGTCAACGTGCAGGGCCTGGCCATCGCCGCAGAGGGCGCCATCAAGCGGCTGCCGCAAGTGCAGGGCCACGACGTGGTCCAGGTCGGGCCCGAGCTGGCCAAGCTGCTGCAGGCGACCGAGAAGGAGGCCATCAAGCGCAACGACCAGTTCATCGCCGGCGAGCTGTTCCTGCTGGCGGTGGCCGACAGCAAGTCGGAGGTTGGCCAGCTCGCCAAGCAGCACGGCCTCACGCGCAAGAGCCTCGAGTCGGCCATCGACGCCGTGCGCGGCGGCCAGGGCGTGAACAGCGCCGACGCCGAGGGCCAGCGCGAAGCCCTCAAGAAGTACACGCTCGACCTCACCGAGCGCGCCCGCCAGGGCAAGCTCGACCCGGTCATCGGCCGCGACGAGGAGATCCGCCGCGCCATCCAGATCCTGCAGCGCCGCTCGAAGAACAACCCCGTGCTCATCGGCGAGCCGGGCGTGGGCAAGACGGCGATCGTCGAAGGACTGGCCCAGCGCATCGTGGCCGGCGAAGTGCCCGACACGCTCAAGGACAAGCGGGTGCTCTCGCTCGACCTGGCGGCGCTGCTGGCGGGTGCCAAGTTCCGCGGCGAGTTCGAGGAACGCCTGAAGAACGTGCTCAACGAGCTGGCCAAGGAAGAGGGCCGCGTCATCGTCTTCATCGACGAGCTGCATACCATGGTCGGCGCCGGCAAGGCCGAGGGCGCGATGGACGCCGGCAACATGCTCAAGCCCGCGCTGGCGCGTGGCGAGCTGCACTGCGTGGGCGCGACCACGCTGGACGAATACCGCAAGTACATCGAGAAGGACGCCGCGCTGGAGCGCCGCTTCCAGAAGGTGCTCGTGGGCGAGCCGAGCGTGGAGGCAACGATCGCCATCCTGCGCGGTCTGCAGGAGAAGTACGAGGTGCACCACGGCGTGGAGATCACCGACCCCGCCATCGTGGCCGCGGCGGAACTCTCCGACCGCTACATCACCGACCGCTTCCTGCCCGACAAGGCCATCGACCTGATCGACGAGGCGGCGGCCAAGATCAAGATCGAGATCGACTCCAAGCCCGAGGTCATGGACCGGCTCGACCGCCGCGTGATCCAGCTGAAGATCGAGCGCGAGGCGGTGAAGAAGGAGAAGGACGAAGCCTCGCAGCGTCGCCTGGCCCTGATCGAGGAAGAACTCTCCAAGGTCGAGCGCGAGTACGCCGACCTGGAGGAGATCTGGAAGGCCGAGAAGGCCGGTGCCCAGGGCACCGAGCAGATCCGCAAGGACATCGACCAGATGAAGACCGAGATCCAGCAGGCCACGCGCAGCGGCGACTTCAACAAGGTCGCCGAGCTGCAGTACGGCAAGCTGCCCGAGCTGGAGAAGCGCCTGAAGGAAACGCTGGCCAAGGAAGAAGGCCTCGAGAAGAAGGGCGGCAACCAACTGCTGCGCACCCAGGTGGGCGCGGAGGAGATCGCCGAGGTGGTGAGCCGTGCCACCGGCATCCCGGTCGCCAAGATGATGCAGGGCGAGAAGGAAAAGCTGCTGCAGATGGAAGACAAGCTGCACGAGCGCGTCGTGGGGCAGGACGAGGCCATCGCGGCCGTGTCCAACGCCATTCGCCGCTCGCGCTCGGGCCTGTCCGACCCGAACCGGCCGACCGGTTCCTTCCTGTTCCTCGGCCCCACGGGCGTGGGGAAGACCGAGCTGTGCAAGGCACTGGCGGGCTTCCTCTTCGACAGCGAGGACCACCTCATCCGCATCGACATGAGCGAGTTCATGGAGAAGCACTCGGTCGCGCGCCTCATCGGCGCGCCGCCCGGCTACGTGGGCTACGAGGAGGGCGGCTACCTCACCGAGGCCGTGCGCCGCAAGCCCTACAGCGTGGTGCTGCTCGACGAGGTAGAGAAGGCGCACCCCGATGTCTTCAACATCCTGCTGCAGGTGCTGGACGATGGCCGACTGACCGATGGCCAGGGCCGCACCGTGGACTTCAAGAACACGGTGATCGTGATGACGAGCAACAGCGGCTCGCCCATCATCCAGGCCATGGCCGGACGGGACCAGCAGGAGATCCGGGACGCGGTGTGGGACGAGCTGAAGAACCACTTCCGCCCCGAGTTCCTGAACCGCATCGACGAGACGGTGGTGTTCCACGGGCTCGATGCCGAGAACATCGCGCAGATCGCGAAGATCCAGCTCAAGGTGCTGGAGAAGCGCCTGGCCAAGATGGACATCGGCTTCGAGGTGGCGCCCGGTGCGCTGGCCGAGATCGCCAAGGTCGGCTTCGACCCGGTCTTCGGTGCGCGGCCGCTCAAGCGGGCGATCCAGCAGCGCATCGAGAACCCGCTGTCGAAGCTGCTGCTGGAAGGCGCCTTCGGGCCGAAGGACACCGTCAAGGTGACCAGCGACCCGATCCGCTCGCCCGGTACCTTCGGTTTCGAAAAATCGACGGAACCTGACGCCGCGGTGCTGGCCTAATCGGGCATGTTCAGCTTTTTGCTCCGCGTCATCCTGTTCTTCATGGGCCTGCTGGTCGCGGCCAGCTTGGCGGTGGCCGCCCTGCTGCTGGTCGCGGTGTGGATGGCCCGCGCCGGCTGGGCCCGGCTCACCGGCAAGCCGTTGACGCCGTGGACCGTGATGTTCGGCAACCGCTTCGACCCGCGGGCCGGCTTCGAGCGCTTCCGTGCTGCGGCCGCCCGCCAGAGCGGACCGACGGCCGCCGACGTGGCCGGCGCGCGTGCGCGCGGCGAGTCCGTGAAGAGCCCGGTGGCGAACATCGGCCGCGGAAGCGACGAGGTGACCGACGTGCGCGCCCGCCCGGTCACGGGCCGGGACTGACCCGCGTTCTGCATCGAGGGACTTCCTGCGCCGCTGCCGGCCCTGCCTGCAGCGGCGTCGTTCTACTTGCTCCTGATTTCATAGCGGGCCGCGCAGGCTGGGCGGGCGCTGCTGGCCGATTCGGTGCCAAAAACGCCGTGCACTCGCCGGGCCGGCCGGTTGATGCGGCGCAACGCGTCCGGTCGGCGGCAGTCGCCTCGCGGATTTCGCGGCATAGTCGGCGCTGACCTCGCTGTTCTTTCCATCCCAGGAGTTTGCTCATGACCTCTCGCGACATCTTCGTGGTCGGCACCGCCCGCACCGCCATCGGCACCTTCGGCGGCTCGCTCAAGGACGTGCCCAACACCCAGCTCGCCACCACCGCCGTCAAGGCGGCCATCGA
This sequence comes from Xenophilus aerolatus, assembly GCA_030418545.1. Classification (GTDB taxonomy): domain Bacteria; phylum Pseudomonadota; class Gammaproteobacteria; order Burkholderiales; family Burkholderiaceae_C; genus Xenophilus. The sequence continues at coordinate 629,250 of QAIB01000001.1, forward strand.
ACGCGCCGGCGTGGCGCCGGCCGAAGTCGGCCATGTGGTGATGGGCAACGTCATTCCCACCGACACCAAGGACGCCTACCTCAGCCGCGTGGCGGCCATCGACGCCGGCTGCCCGATCGAGACGCCGGCCTTCAACGTCAACCGCCTGTGCGGCTCGGGCCTGCAGGCCGTGGTGTCGGCCGCGCAGGCCATCGCGCTGGGCGACTGCGAGGTGGCCATCGGCGCCGGCTCCGAGTCGATGAGCCGCGGCCCGTACTTCGACACCGCCGCACGCTATGGCGCGCGCATGGGCGACGTGCAGCTGGTGGACTACATGCTGGGCATCCTGCACGACCCCTGGCAGAAGATCCACATGGGCATCACGGCCGAGAACGTGGCCGCGCGCCACGGCATCACGCGCGAACAGCAGGACGCGCTGGCCGCCGAAAGCCATCGACGTGCCGCAGCCGCGATTGCCGAGGGCCGCTTCAAGGAGCAGATCGTTCCGATCGAGATCAAGACGCGCAAGGGCGTGGTCGTCTTCGACACCGACGAGCATGTGAAGGCCGCGACCACTGTCGAGGTGCTGGCCGGCATGAAGCCCGCCTTCAAGAAGGAGAACGGCACCGTCACCGCCGGCAATGCCTCTGGCATCAACGACGGCGCCGGCGCCGTGGTGCTGGCCGAGGGGGCACGCGCGAAGGCACTGGGCCTGAAGCCGCTGGCGCGCCTGGTGGGATATGCGCACGCCGGCGTCGAGCCGGCCTACATGGGCATCGGCCCGGTGCCCGCCACGCGCAAGGTGCTGGAGCGCACGGGCCTGAAGGTGAGCGACCTGGACGTGATCGAGTCGAACGAGGCCTTCGCGGCCCAGGCCTGCGCCGTGATGAAGGAACTGGATTTCGACCCGGCCAAAGTCAACGTCAACGGCTCCGGCATCTCGCTGGGCCATCCGGTGGGCGCCACCGGCGCGATCATCACCGTCAAGGCGATCGCCGAACTGCACCGCGTGCAGGGCCGCTATGCGCTGGTCACGATGTGCATCGGCGGCGGGCAGGGGATCGCGGCGATCTTCGAGCGGGTCTGAAAGGGAGCGGACATCCGTACGCGAAGGGCGCGAAGGTTTCGCGAAGGTCGCAAAAGAGACATCCAAAAAAGTTTCTTGGAGCCTTCTGCGTCCTCTGCGTGACTTTGGTTTTTCCTCTGCGTCCGGTAGTCCGTATTCCATGACCTCCACCCTCGTCGACGAGCGCGACGTCGAGTTCACCGCCATCCGTGCCCAGGGCGCGGGCGGGCAGAACGTGAACAAGGTGTCGAGCGCCATGCACCTGCGCTTCGACGTGGCCGCCAGTTCGCTGCCGGAAGCCGTGAAGGCGCGGCTGCTGGCGCTGAGCGACGCGCGGCTGACGCAGGAGGGCGTGATCGTCATCAAGGCGCAGCGCCACCGCACGCAGGAACTCAACCGCGCCGATGCCCTGGCGCGGCTGCAGGCGCTGGTCGACAGCGTGGCCGTGCCGCCGCGCGTGCGACGCGCCACGAAGCCCACGCTCGGGTCGGTGCGGCGGCGGCTCGAAGGCAAGACGCAGCGCGCCGAAGTCAAGAAGCTGCGCGGGCGCGTGCAGGATTGAGCGGCTAAGGCGCTGCCCGAGGCACGCCCAGCCGGCCCAGCGCGATCGCCAGCGCCACGGCCGAACAGGCCGCGATGCCGGCGACCATCGGCAGCGGCGTGCCGTCGGCGAAGGGCGACACGGCCGCCATGACGATCGCGCCGCCGGCGAAGTTCGCGGTGCCGATCAGCGCCGATGCGGCACCCGCCAGCCCGGCATGGCGTTCCATCGCGAGCACGAAGGCGGAGGGAAGAATCAGCGCATTGAGCCCGAACCCCGCCATCAACAGCAGCACGAGCCACCCCAGCGCGTCGCCGCCGGCAAGCTGCATCAGCAACAGCGCCAGCATCAGAGCCGCCTGCGCCGCCACGGCACCCCGCAGCAGGCGCCGCAGGCCGAAGCGGGCGACCAGCCGCCCGTTGAATCGCGACATGCCGATCACCGCCAGCGCGTTCAGGGCGAAGAGCAGCGCATAGCTGCGCGGCGAGACGCCGTAGTGGGCCGTCATCACGAAGGCGGAGTTGGCGACGTAGACGAAGAAGCATCCCACCGCGCAGGACGCGATCAGCGCCAGCGCGAGGAACTGCCGGTCGGCCAGCGGCGTGCGGTAGCCGTCCACCGCGGCGCGCCAGCCACCCAGGCGCCGCACAGAGGCGGGGCGGGTCTCCTCGAGCAGCCACGCGACCATTGCCAGCGCCGCGACCGCCAGGGCGCACAGCACGGCGAAGACGCCGCGCCAGCCGAAGGCCGATGCCACCGCGCTGCCGGCCAGCGGCGCCAGGATCGGCGACACGCTGTACACGGTGAGCAGGCTGGCCATCAGGCGCGCCGCGTCCGGCCCGGTATAGAGGTCGCGCACGACGGCACGAGGGGTGACCATGGCCGTGCACGCTCCCAGCCCCTGGATGAAGCGCAGCACGACCAGCACCTGAAGGCTCGGCGCCAGCGCGCAGCCGATGCTCGCCAGCCCGAAGACCAGCAGCCCCAGGTACAGCGGCCGCTTGCGCCCGAAGCGGTCGGACAGCGGCCCGGCGATCAGCTGGCCCGCGCCCAGCGCGAAGAAGAAGCTCATGAGGCTGGCCTGGGCGCCATGCGCGTCGGCATGCAGCGCGCGCGTCAACGCGGGCAGCGCCGGCAGGTACATGTCGATCGCGAACGGGCCGATGGCGGTGAGCAGCCCCAGCACCATCGCGTGGCGTGCGGTGCCTGGGGACGGACGCGGCGTGGAGAGAGGGGGCGACGGTGGCGAGGTGGAGGCTGAAGACATGGGCGGCATCTTGCGCGCGCCTTCTGCATTACTGAATAATCAGGAGGCCGCATTTCCTATTCATTCGTACAGTTGGACCCGCTGTCAGACGTCCTGTCGATGCTGCGCGTGCGCAGCACCGCCACCACCCGCTTCGAAGGGCGCGGACGCTGGGCGATGTCGTTCCGGCCCTACGAATCGCACGTCAAGTTCGGGTGCGTGCTGTCGGGCAGCTTCCTGCTGCAGATGGACGGCGCCGCCGAGGCCGTGCGGCTCGAAGCGGGCGATTTCTACCTGCTGCTCAACGGAGCGCCCTTCACCACCTTTGCCACCGCAGCCGACCTGCGCGGCCCACGCCACAGCGGCTCGGAGATCTACCGCTCGCACCGCGGCAGCGACGGCGTCGTGCGCTTCACCGGGCGCGATGGCCCGGCGAGCCGTGCGGGCGCCGTGCCCCATGTCGCCCTGGCCAGCGCGCGTTTCGTCTTCGAGGGCGAGGCGACGGAGCTGCTGCTTCGCCACCTGCCGCCGATGCTCCATCTGCGCGCCGACGCCGCGGCCGTGCGCCCATTGGCCGGCCTGTTGCAGCTGCTGCGCCTCGAGCTCGAGGCGCCGCATGCCGGTGGGGCGCTGGCGCGCACGCACCTGGGCGGGCTGCTGCTCATCCAGATGCTGCGCGCCCACCTGGCGGAGGCCGACAGGCCCCGAGGCTGGCTTCATGCCCTGGCCGACCCGCGCATCAGCGCCGCGCTCGCAGCCGCGCATGCCGACATCGCCCGCCCCTGGACGCTCGACGAACTGGCCGGGCAGGCCCACATGTCCCGAACGGCCTTTGCCGTGCGCTTCAAGGCGCTGGTCGGCATGACGGCCCTCGACTACCTCACGCACTGGCGGATGGCGGTCGCCCGCGATGCGCTGCGGCGCGGCGACGAGAACATCGCCCGCATCGCCGAGCGCGTGGGCTACCAGTCGGAGACGGCGTTCAGTGCGGCCTTCAAGCGATCGACCGGCGACAGCCCGGGGCGCTACCGCACGCGGCAGCAACCGGCCGCCTGAACGCCGTGCGGCGGCTCAGCGTGGCCGACCCGAGAGCGCCGCGAGGCGGTGCCGCGCGCGCGCCAGCAGTCCGCGTGGCGCCGTGCCCGCATCGGCCTGGGCCTTGTCCGGCGCGACCAGCTCGATGCAGCCCTCGCCCGACAGCTGGCTCCTGAGCGGCTCGACCTGGCGCTGCCTGCGGAAGGCGGCCTCCGACAGCACCTGCACCTCCAGGTGCATGCGCATGCGGCCCGACTTGAGCAGCTTGCGCAGGGCAGCGTCCAGCTCGTCCGGCTCGGGCATCTGCTCGCCGTGCACGACCAGCACCGAAACCGTGCCGGCGGCGACGTTCTCGCCCAGGATCCAGGCCTGCCGCACCGCGCGGCGGAATTTCGTGCGCAGCATCTGGCGCAGCGGCTCCGCGGCCGCGAAGGACTTCAGCGCCATGCGGCGCAGCTCGGGGTAGAAGATGAAGTCGGTGTTGGCCTGGTACGTGGCCGGCCGGGTGTCACCCTCGTCGCCGTCCTTCGGTGCCGGGCCCGTCAGCAGGACCCGCTGCGCGAGCAGGTGCTCCAGGGCCAGTTCGAAGGCGGCCGGATCGACGCGGCCAGCCTTCGACACCTCGCTCGCCGCGAAGGGCTCGGCGGGCCGGGCGTAGGCGGTCTTGAGAAGTTCCTGGACCTCGAGGGACAGCAGGAAGTCGGCACTGCCCATCGTCGTTCAGTCCGCGGCTTGGCGGCGCAGGGCGGCCAGCGCTTCCGAGTCGGTGCGGTAGGTGAACAGCAGCGGCCCGGGCTGCAGCAGCCCGGCGCGCTCCAGCACCTGCATCGCGGGCAGCTTCAGGCCCGACACGTGCAGCCGGATGCTCTGGCCTTCGAGCGCGCGGCGGATGCTGCCGAACACCTCGGCGCCGGTCAGGTCCACGCGGTTGATCGGATGGGCGAAGAGGCACACGTCGGTGAGGCCCGGCCGCTCGGCGATGGCCGTGGTGATCGCGCGCTCCAACGTGCTGGCCGACGCGAAGTCCAGTTCGGCGTCCATGCGCAGCGCGTACAGATTGGGCGCCAGCGCCGGCAGGTTCAGCAGGTGCCGGTCGCGCAGGCTGCCGTCCGGGTGCAGACCGACCTCGACGATGCGCGGGTGCAGGTGCCGGTACATGTAGTGCGCCAGCGCCGCCAGCAGCCCACCCAGCACGCCCCAGTAGATCGAGGGTGCGGTGGCGATCGTGAGCACGAAGGTGCCGAAGGCGATGGCCGCCTCGATGCGCGAGATGCGCCACAGCGCCACGAAGGCCGAGGGCTTGAGCAGGCCGAGCGTGGCCGTGGCCACGATGGCTGCCAGCACCGCCTGCGGCACGTGGTAGAGCAGCGGCATGGCCCACAGCAGCGCGGCGGCGACCACCGCCACGCTGAACAGCGTCGACCATTGCGACTTGGCACCCGCATACAGCGTGATGGCCGAGCGCGAGAAGGACGAGCTGGTGGGAAAGGAGCCGCTCAGGCCCGAGGCGATCTTGCCCAGGCCCTGGCCGATCAGGTCCTGGTTCTCGTTCCACAGCTTGCCGGCGCGCGCGTTGTCCACCTTGGCGCTCGACGCGGTCTCCAGAAAGCTCACCAGGGTGACCAGGAAGGCCGGCAGCAGCAGCGCGCCCAGTTCGTTCCACGACAGGCCCATCGGCAGGTAGAAAGAGGGCAGGCCCGAGGGCAGGGCGCCGATCACGGCACCGCCGCGCAGCGCATAGCTCACGGCAAAGCTCAGCGCGGCGCTCAGCGCCACCAGCGCCATGGTGGTCGGAAAGCGAGGCGTGAAGCGCTTGCCCGCCCACAGCATCGCCATGCTGCCCAGGCCGAAGGCGATGGCGATGAAGTCCGGCGGCGGGCCGTGCAGCGCCTGCGCGAAGCTGCGTCCGGTGAAGCCCAGCAGGGCCGGCAGCTGCGACAGCGTGATCAGCACCGCCGCGCCCTGCGTGAAGCCCATCAGCACCGGCGAGTTGACCAGCCGCAGCAGCCAGCCGAAACGCGCCGCGCCCAGCAGCACCTGCATGGCGCCCGACAGCAGCGTGAGCCACACCGCCAGCGACACCCACTCGCGGCTGCCCGGCACCGCCAGCGGCGCCAGCGACGCGCCGACCAGCAGGCTGGTGAGCGCGGTGGGGCCGACCGACAGCCGCGCCGAGGAGCTGAACAGCACGGCGATCAAGGCCGGGAACAGCGCCGCATAGATGCCGGTGATCAGCGGCATGCCCGCCAGCGCCGCATAGGCCACGCCCTGCGGGATCACCATCAGCGCCACGGTGATGCCGGCCGAGGCCTCGTTGAGGAGCAGTGCGCGGTCGGGGCGGGGCCAGCCGAGAAAGGGGAGCCAGCGCGCGAGGCGCTCGCGGCGGGCGGCGGTCGTTGCTATCGAATTCATAGCTGTCTGCGCCCGGTGGGCGGGCGCTGCAGGCATTTTTTGCTCAAGGCGAAGATGTGGCGGCGCGTGGGCGATCCGGCCGCGCGATGTCGCCGATTGTGCGGGATGGGCCCGGTCCGGCGAGGGAGGGCAGGCGGTCGGCACTTACCATCGCCCATTCACAACCGGAGACAAAAGAACCATGTTCAGCCACGTGATGCTGGGGTCCAACGACATCGAGCGCTCCAAGCGCTTCTACGACGCGGTGCTCGCCGTGCTCGGGGTGGGGGCACCCGTGCGCAACCAGAACCTCACCGGCCAGACGCGCCTTTTCTACCGCCACGAGGGCGCGAGCTTCTGCATCAGCGAGCCGATCAACGGCGAGTCGGCCTGCGGTGCCAACGGCGGCACCATCGGCTTCAAGTGCAGTTCGCCCGAGCAGGTCACCGAGTTCCACGACGTGGCGGTCGCACACGGCGGCACGTCCATCGAGGAGCCGCCGGGCCTGCGCGAGGGCAAGCTCGGCGCCATGTACCTGTCCTACGTGCGCGACCCGGACGGCAACAAGCTGTGCGCGCTGCACCGGCCGAAGACGCCGGGCTGACAGGCGCCGGCGGTTGCGCCGCTAGGGGCGCTTCTTGTGCTGGAACGCCGTGGGGGATTGCCCGGTCGCGGCCTTGAACATCGCGCAGAAGGCGCTGTCGGTCGCATAGCCGCTGGCGGCCGCCACCTGGCTCACGGCCATGCCGCGCGCGAGCAGCGGCAGCGCGTGGGCCAGCACGGCCTGCTGGCGCCATTGCTGCCAGCTCATGCCGAGCTGGTCGCGGAACAGGCGCGCCACCGTGCGCTCGCTGGCGCCGATGGTGGCCGCGCGCTCGGCCAGGGTGGCGCGGTCGGCCGGGTTGCGCAGCAGCGCCTCGCACAGCTGACGCAGGCGCTTGTCGGCGGGCAGCGGCACGTCGATGCGAATCTGCGTGGCGCGCTCCAGTTCGTCGACCAGCAGCGGCGCGATCCACCGCTCGCGCTGCGCCGCATGGGGGTCGGCCGGCGGCAGGCCGTCGGGCGTGGTGTCCAGCGCCAGCATCAGCGCACGCAGCAGGGGGCTGATCTCCAGCACCTCGCAGCGCTCCCAGGCCGGCCCCAGCCAGCTGTGCAGGTAGACGGTGCGCAACTCCGCGTCCTCGATCAGCGTGATGCTGTGCGGCACGTCTGCCGGCACCCACAGCGCGCGCGAGGGCGGCACGATGTAGCTGCCGTCGGCGGTGCTCAGGCGGATCACGCCGCGCGTCGAGAAGGTGAGCTGCGGCCACGGGTGCTGGTGCAGTTCGACGAAGGTGTCGGCCGTGAGGAAATGCTCCTTGGCGCGCAGCGGCCGCATGGCGTCGGGCGCGTACAGGTGCGGCGTCAGCGGGCCGACGCTGGTGGTCGGCGCCTGCAGCCGGCCGGGCGCGCCGGGGCGGCGCTGTAGGGTCGGCGGGACCTTCGCAGCGGTCGCCTGTGAGGGGGGTGGCTGGTTTTCGGCAAATGTTGGCAAGGTGTCGCTATTCTGCCGCGGACGACGCGCCTAGGATCGGGCAGTCCAGTCTCCCGGCCACCCCGATGTCTGCTTCTTCCGACACTTCCGCCTCCACCTCCACGTTCCGCTCCGACGCCTCGCTCATCGGGCTGGTCGGGCTGGCGCACGGCATCAGCCATTTCAGCCAGCTGATCCTGGCGCCGCTCTTCCCGTGGCTGAAGGACGCCTTCGACGTCAGCTACACCGAGCTCGGTGCGGTGCTCACCGTGTTCTTCGTCGTCTCGTGCGCGGTGCAGGCGGCCTCGGGCTTCATCGTCGACAAGATGGGTCCGCGCCCGGTGCTCTTTGTCGGGCTGGGCTGCCTGGGGCTGGCCGCCTTCGGCTATGCAATGGCGCCCAACTACTGGGCGTTGCTGCCGTGTGCCGTGCTGGCGGGCGTCGGCAACGGGGTCTTCCACCCCGTCGACTACACGCTCTTCAACCGCAAGGTGGCGCCCACGCGGCTGGGCCATGCCTACAGCGTGCACGGCATCACCGGCAGCCTGGGCTGGGCGCTGGCGCCGGCCTTCGTGGTGCCGATCGCCATCGCCTACGGCTGGCGCGTGGCGCTGGCCTCGGCCGGTGTGCTGGCGCTGGCGGTGCTGGTGGTGCTGTGGTTCAACCGCGGCGCGCTGGCCCTGGACGTGAAGGCGGTGCAGAAGGCCACGGGGCAGGGCGCCGCGGCGCCGGCGGGCGGCGAGTTCGACTTCCTGCGCATCCCGGCGGTGTGGATGTGCTTCGGTTTCTTCTTCTTCTACGCGATGGTCATCAGCATCGTGCAGACCTTCGCGCCGGTCGCGGCCGGCAAGCTGCATGCGGTGCCGGTGGCGCTGGTGGCGATCTGCCTCACGGTCTACATGGTGGCGAGTTCGGCGGGCATGGTGGTGGGCGGCTTCCTGGCGTCCGACCCCTCGCGCTGCGAGCGCATCGTGGGCATCGGCTTCGGCATCGCGGCGCTTTTCGCGCTGGTGATGGCGCTGGCCGACTTCCCGCCGGTCGTGGTGCCGGTGCTCTTCGGTGCCATGGGCTTCGCCTCGGGGATCGCGGGGCCCTCGCGCGACCTGCTGGTCAAGCGCTCCACGCCGGCCAATGCCAGCGGGCGTGTGTACGGCGTGGTCTATGCCGGGCTGGACATCGGCCAGGCGGTGGCGCCGCTGATCTTCGGCCGCCTGATGGACGCTGGCCAGTACACCAGCGTGATCGTCGGCCTGGCGCTGGTGCAGGGCGTGCTGATCGCCAGCGCCTTCAACGTGCGCCGCGCCCGGCGCGAGGCCTTGCCGGCGGTGCCGGCTTGACGCGCGACGGCGCCGACGCCGCCGCGGGCGGTGCCGCGGCAGCGCGGTCGAGGCGGCCGGGCCGCACAATCCGCGCATGACCGCGAAGCAGTACTGGTTGATGAAATCCGAGCCCGACGAGTGCTCGATCGACGACGCGCTGGCGGCGCCCGAGTGCACCGTGCCGTGGACCGGCGTGCGCAACTACCAGGCGCGCAACTTCATGCGCGACGCCATGCGGGTGGGCGATGGGGTGCTGTTCTATCACTCGAGCTGCCCCGAGCCGGGCATTGCCGGCATCGCGCGCGTGGCTTCAGGCGTGAAGCCGGATCCGACGCAGTTCGAGCCGGACTCGCCCTACTTCGACCCGAAGTCGAAGCCCGAAGACCCGCGCTGGCTGCTGCTGGACGTGCAGGCCCTGCGCAAGACGCGCCTGCTGGGGCTGCCCGAGTTGCGCAGCGTTCCCGCACTGGCCGACATGCGGCTGCTTCAGCGGGGCAACCGGCTGTCGATCACGCCCGTGACGGCCGGGGAATGGGATGTGATCGAGGGCCTGCTGCGTTGATCGCGGCGCTTCGCTGAAGCGCCTGGGCGCGATGCGGGGGCGTCAGCGTCCGCGGCCCGCCACCAGCTTCATGCCGGGCATCAGTTCCGCGGCCAGCTCGGGCCGTTCGAGCGCGTAGTCGAGGTTCATGCGGGCGATCTCGACATGTTCCTCGCCCAGGGCCTGTGCGCGCGAACCCTGGCCGCGTTCGATCGCCTGCACCAGCGCGTGGTGGGTGCGGTGGGCCTGCTGCATCCACTGCTGGCCCTCGCGCATCGACGACTGCATCGGCAGCATGGCGCTGGGCGCCGCGAAGGGCTGGCTGTCGAGCATCTCCATGATGCGCCGGACCGATGCGTTGCCGCAGCCCTGGATGATGAGGGCGTGGAAGCGGTCGTTCATTTCCACGTAGCCGGCGTAGTCGTCCAGTTCCATGGTCGGCTTGTTCACGACCTTGTCGCCCTCGTCGAGGCAGTCGTGCAGTTCGCGCAGCAGCTGCCGGGGCGCGCCGTCCTCGGCGAGCAGGCGGGCTGCGAAGCCCTCGATGACGCCCCGCACGCGGATCGCATCCGCGATCTCCTGCGAGGTGAAGCGCCGCATCTGGTAGCCACCGGCGGGGGAGGGCTCGATGAGGCCTTCGTGCTCGAGGCTTGCGAGCGCGAGGCGCACGGGCGTGCGCGAGGCCCCCAGCTTCTCGGCCAGGGGGATCTCGGCCAGCCGCTCGCCGGGGCCGAACTCGCCCTTGAGGATCAGGTCGCGCAGTTGAACCAGGACACGTGACTGTTGGGAATCCATGGCTCTCCTTGTATGCAGTAGCCGGAGCAAATTCTAGGCGCGCGGTTCGATGTACGCATTGGGCGTGTGTTGGCCCGGATCATGCATGCATCAATAGGTGAAAACCACGGCACGGCGCATTTTTTACCTTATTAAGTGCGCCATTCTCCGAACCGGTGCATTGATTTCACGCAAAAAATAGTTAACCCGGCCGAGCATTTCACGACAATGCATCCCATTGCATACAACTGAATGCATTGACTGAAAGGCTTGGAGCTTCACGATGATCAGCGCCGAACAAAACGACCTCATCACCCGCGTGGGACGCGGCACGCCCGCAGGCACGCTGCTGCGCCGTTACTGGCAGCCGGTGGCCCTGTCGGAGGAGTTGCGCGGTCCGCGCCCGCTGCGGCCGGTGCAGCTCATGGGCCAGCACTTCGTGCTGTTCCGCGACGAGTCGGGCCGTCTGGGCCTGCTCGACCGCGACTGCCCGCACCGCGGGGCCGACCTGGCCTACGGCCGTCTCGAGAACGGTGGCCTGCGTTGCGCCTTCCACGGCTGGCTGTTCGACGCCAACGGCCAGTGCCTGGAGACCCCGGCCGAGCCGGCGGGCAGCAAGCTGTGCACGCGCATCCGCCAGGGCGCCTACCCGGTGGTGGAAAAGAGCGGCATCGTCTTCGCGTACATCGGCGAGGGCGAGCCGCCGGCATTCCCCGAGTTCGACTGCTTCGTCGCGCCCGACAGCCACACCTTCGCGTTCAAGGGCCTGTGGGAGTGCAATTGGCTGCAGGCGCTCGAGGTGGGCATGGACCCGGCGCACGCGTCCTTCCTGCATCGCTTCTACGAGGACGAGGACACCGCCGAGAGCTACGGCAAGCAGTTCCGCGGCGCGTCGGCCGACTCCGACCTGGCCATCACCCAGGTGCTGCGCGAGTACGACCGGCCCGACATCGCGGCCGAGCCCGCACCCTACGGCATGAAGCTGACCACGCTGCGCAAGCTCTCCGAAGAGCAGACGCACGTGCGGGTGACCAACGTCGTCTTTCCGCAGGCCTTCGTGATCCCGATGAGTTCGGAGATGACGATCTCGCAGTGGCATGTGCCGGTGGACGACACGCACTGCTACTGGTACGCGATCTTCACCAGCTTCACCGGTCCGGTGGACAAGGCGCAGATGCGCGAGCAGCGCCTCAAGACCATCGAGCTGCCGCTGTACACCTCGCGCAAGAACAAGCGCAACGAGTACGGCTACAGCGTCGAGGAACAGCTGACGCAGACCTACACCGGCATGGGCGAGGACATCAACGTGCACGACCAATGGGCCTGCGAATCCATGGGCCCGATCCAGGACCGCACGCGCGAGCACCTCGGCACGACCGACAAGGGCATCATGCTCTACCGCCGGATGCTGGTGAAGGCCATCGAGGCCGCGCAGGCGGGCGAGGCACTGCCCATGCGGCCCACGGCGCAGGAAGCCGGCACGCTGACGGGGCCGCCGTCGATCGACGGCGTCGCGGCCGCCGACAAGGCCGCCAGCTACTGCGAAGAGGCCGACCTGGCCCGCCGGCAGGTTTCGGACTGGGCCTCGGCCCGCCTGGCGGCCTGAGATGAGCACCTTCGCCGAACGCTTCGGTCTCTGGAGCGACGAACAACAGGCCCAGGCCAGCGAGATCGTCGGGCGCATCGACGCCGGCGAGCTCGACGTGCTGCGCTTCGCGTGGGCCGACCAGCACGGTGTGCTGCGCGGCAAGACCCTGGTCGCCGAAGCTGCCCGGGGCGCGCTGGCGCGGGGCGTGAACCTCACCACCACGCTGCTCGCCAAGGACACCTCGCACCGCTCGGTGTTCCCCGTGTTCTCGGCCGGCGGGGGCTTCGCGCTCGAAGGGCTGCAAGGCGGTGCCGACTTCACGATCCTGGCCGACCCGTCCACCTTCCGCATGCTGCCCTGGGCGCCGCGCACGGGCTGGGTGCTGTGCGATGCGTTCATGAAGGACGGCCGGCGCTGCCCCTTCGACACGCGGCAGATCCTGCAGCGCGCGGTCGGCCGGCTGGATTCGCGCGGTCTGGACTTCGTGGCGGGTCTGGAGGTCGAATTCCACGTCTTCAAGCTCGACGACGCGCAGATGCGCCTCGCCGATGCGGGCCAGCCGGGCACGCCGCCGGCCGTGTCGCTGCTCACGCACGGCCACCAGTACCTGACCGAGCTGCGCTACGACCGCGTGGATGCGCTCATGGAGCTGCTGCGCACCCAGCTGCAGGCTCTGGGCCTGCCGCTGCACTCGCTGGAGATCGAGTTCGGCCCCAGCCAGTTCGAGCTGGTGTTCGGTCCCACGGTGGGAATGGCGCCCGCCGACACCATGGTGCTGCTGCGCAGCGCGATCAAGCAGATCTGCCAGCGCCACGGCTACCACGCCACCTTCATGTGCCGGCCGCGCATTCCCAGCGTCATGTCCAGCGGCTGGCACCTGCACCAGTCGCTGCGGCACGCGAAGGGGGGCGACAACGCCTTCATGCCCGACGCTGGCGGCGATGACGCAATGCCGCTGAGCCCGCTCGGCATGCAGTACCTGGCCGGCCTGAAGACCCATGCCCGCGGTGCCGCGGCGCTGGCGAGTCCGACGCTCAACGGCTATCGCCGCTACCGGCCGTTCTCGCTCGCGCCCGATCGCGCCATCTGGGCGCAGGACAACCGCGGCGCCATGCTGCGCGTGCTCGGCGCGCCGGGCGACAACGCCTCGCGCATCGAGAACCGCATCGGCGAGCCCACGGCCAACCCCTACCTCTACCTCGCGTCGCAGATCGTCTCGGGCCTGGACGGCGTCGAGCGCGGGCTGGATCCGGGGCCGTCCGCCGACGCACCCTACGAGACGCCTGCCGAGGAACTGCCCCGCACCCTGGAGGCCGCACTGGCCGCCCTGCAGGCGGACGCCGCGCTCGTCGACGGGCTCGGGAAGGACTTCGTCGACTACTACTGCCACATCAAGCAGGCCGAGATCGCGCGCTTCAACCTCGAGGTGACCGAGTGGGAGCACCGCGAGTACTTCGACATGTTCTGACCGCCGACGACATCCCGAAACTCAAATGCCCACGATCCACTACATCCTCAAGGATGGCAGCACGCGCAGCGTCGACGCCAAGCTCGGCGCCAGCGTGATGGAGACCGCCATCCAGCACAACATTCGCGGCATCGACGCCGAGTGCGGCGGCAGCTGCTCCTGCGCGACCTGCCACGTCTATGTCGACGAGGCCTTCGTCGACCGGCTCACGCCGCCGGACGAGATGGAGGACGAACTGCTGGACGGCACCGCCAGCGAGCGCGCGCCCAACAGCCGCCTCAGCTGCCAGATCCCGGTGACGGCCGAACTCGACGGCCTCACGGTGCGCGTGCCGGAGACGCAGGTCTGATGGCCGACGCGCTGGTCATCGTCGGCGCCTCCTACGCCGGGGTGCAACTCGCTGCTTCGGCTCGGGAGCTCGGCTTCGATGCGCCGATCGTGCTGCTCGGGGACGAGCGTCACGCGCCGTACCAGCGCCCGCCGCTGTCCAAGGGGCTGCTCGCCGGCAAGACCGCCGCCGACCAGCTCGCGCTGCGCGGCCCGGACTTCTACGCCCAGCAGCAGATCGAGTTGCGGCTGGGCACGCGTGTCACAAAGGTGGATCTCTCGACGCAGCGCGTGGAGCTGGCCGACGGCGGCCAGCTGGACTACGGCTGGCTCGCCTTCGCCACCGGCGCGCGCTGCAGGCCGCTGCAAGTGCCCGGCGCCGATCTGCAGGGCGTGCACCAGCTGCGCACCCTGGACGATGCCATCGCCGTGCACGCGGCGCTGGGCCGCAGCCGGCGGGCCTGCGTGATCGGCGGCGGCTTCATCGGGCTGGAGGTCGCAGCGGCGCTGACGGCGGCAGGCGCGAGCGTCACCGTGGTCGAGGGCCAGCCGCGCCTGCTCGCACGCAGCTTTCCCGCCCTGATGTCCGACTACGTCGCGGATGCGCATCGCGCACGCGGTGTCGCGCTGGAACTGGGCCGGGGCGTCGCGGCACTCGTGGGCGACGCGCAGGGCCATGTGGCGGCGGTGCTCCTGGACGACGGCCGCCAGCTCGAATGCGACCTGGTGGTCCTCGGCATCGGCGTGCTGCCGAACGTGGAGCTGGCCGAAGCTGCGGGCATCGCATGCGAAGGCGGCATCCTCGTCGACACGCTGGGTCGCACCAGCGCCCCCCGGGTGCTGGCAGCAGGCGACGTCGCCAACATGGCGTTGCCGTCCGCCGCAGCGCCGGGCACGGTGCGCATGCGGCTCGAATCCATCCAGGCCGCCAACGACGGCGCGCGCGCCGCGGCATCGGTGCTGGTCGGCCGGCCCCAGCCGCTCACGGCCGTGCCCTGGTTCTGGAGCGATCAGCACGACCTGAAATTCCAGATGGCCGGGCTGCCAGCGCCGGGCGACCGCACGGTGCTGCGCGGCGAGCTCGCCGACCACCGCTTCACGCTCTTCTACCTGCGCGAGGGGCGCGTCGCCGCGGCACACTCGGTGAATCGTCCGGCCGAGCACATGCTCGCCCGCAAGCTGATCGCCCATGGCGCCGACATCCCCGTCGAGCTGCTCGCCGACCCGGCCAGCGACCTCAAGCCTTTTTCCATCCCCCGGCCTGCGGGCTGAGTTCTTCCCACGGAGTTCCACGATGAAGATGACCAAACGTACCCTGCTCGCCGCCGCGGCACTGGCCTGCGTGGCCGGCGCGGTGCAAGCCCAGGACGCGCTGAAGATCGGCCTGATCGGCACCTATTCCGGCCCCTATGCCGATTACGGTCGCCAGTTCGACGCGGGCGTCGCGCTGTACCTCAAGGAGCACGGCAACAAGATCGCCGGCCGCCCGGTCGAGATCATCAAGAAGGACACGGCCGGCCCTGCGCCCGATGCCTCCAAGCGCATCGCGCAGGAACTGGTGGTGCGCGACAAGGTGCAGATCCTGACGGGCCTGGACTTCAGCCCCAACGCGTATGCCGTCGCGGCCGTGGCGACCCAGGCCAAGATTCCCACGGTGGTGATGAACGCCTCGTCCTCGGCGATCACGACCAGCTCGCCCTACGTCGCGCGCCTGTCGTTCACGGTGCAGCAGGTGTCCGACCCGATGGCCCGCTGGATGCTGCGCAACGGCACCAAGGAAGCCTATGTGGTGGTCGCCGACTACGCCTCGGGCACGGACTCGCTGACGGCCTTCAAGAAGGCCTTCGAGGGTGGCGGCGGCAAGGTGGTCGGGGAACTGCGCACGCCGATGAACAACCCCGACTTCTCCGCCTACGTGCAGCGCATCAAGGATGCCAAGCCGCAGTCGGTGTTCTTCTTCTTCCCCTCCGGCGTGATGCCGCCCGCCTTCCTCAAGGTGTGGAAGGAGCGCGGCATGGACGAGGCCGGCATCAAGCTCTACGCCACCGGCGAGGCGACCGACGACAGCTACCTCGACGCCACCGGCGACGTGGCCCTGGGCCTGGTGACCAGCCACCACTATTCCTACGCCCATCCCTCGGCCAAGAACCAGAAGTTCGTGAAGGACTTCGAGGCGCAGTTCGGCACCGGCCTGCGTCCGAGCTACTTCGCCGTGACGGCCTACGACGCCATGGCCGCCATCGACCTGGCCCTGAAGAAGACCGGCGGCAATGCCGATGGCGACAAGGTGATGGACGCCCTCAAGGGCCTGGCCTTCGAGAGCCCGCGCGGCCCGATCGAGATCGATGCCGCCACGCGCGACATCGTGCAGACGGTCTACATCCGCAAGACCGAGAAGGTCAACGGCAAGCTGGTCAACGTGGAGTTCGACAAGTTCGACCGCGTGAAGGACCCGGCCAAGGAAGCCAAGTGACGCTTGCGCCCACCGGGCGCTGACTCCGGCACGGGGCGCACGCCAGGGCGCCCCGCGCCTCGCATCGGGAATCCAATGGGAATCGTCCTTTTCGACGGGGTGGCCTACGGCATGCTCCTCTTCCTCATGGCGGTGGGCCTGTCCATCACCATGGGCTTGATGAACTTCGTCAACCTCGCGCACGGCAGCTTCGCGGTCGTGGGCGGGTACGCGGCCGCGGTGCTCATGAACCGGCTGGGCCTGCCGTACGGGCTGGCGCTGGTGGCGGCCTTCGTGGCCGCGGCGCTGCTCGGTGCCGTGCTCGAGTTCGTGTTCTACCGCCGCCTGTATCGCGCGCATCCGCTGGACCAGGTGCTGCTGTCGATCGGCGTGGTGTTCGTCTCGATCGCCGTGCTGACCTACTTCTTCGGGCCGACCATGCTGCCTTTCAACCTGCCGCCGGCGCTGCAGGGGCAGTTCTCCTTCGCCGGCGTCGGATTGGGACGCTACAGGCTGTTCCTCATCGTCTGCGGCGTGGCGACCCTGGTGTTGCTGCTGCAGCTCATGAACCGCACGCGCTACGGCGCGATGGTGCGCGCGGCCGTCGACAACCAGCGCGTGGCCGGCGGCACGGGCATCCATGTGCAGCGGCTGTTCTTCCTGACCTTCTCGCTGGGCTGCGGGCTGGCGGGGCTGGGCGGCGCGCTGAGCCTGGGCATGCTCGGCCTGGAGCCCTCGTTTCCGCTGAAGTACCTGGTGTACTTCCTGATCGTGGTCTGCGTGGGCGGGGCGGGCACCGTCACCGGGCCCTTCATCGCCGCGCTGCTGGTCGGCGTGGTCGACGTGGCCGGCAAGTACTACCTGCCCGAGGCCGGCGTGTTCCTGATCTACGTCTTCATGATCGGGATGCTGCTGCTGCGCCCGAACGGCATCGTTCCCAAGAAGGGGCTCGCATGAAAGCCATCACCCTGTCGCCGGGCCAGTCGCGCGCGGCCGAAATCGCGTTCTGGCTGCTGCTGGCCTGCAGCTACTTCATCGCGCCCAACCATCTCACGCTGCTGAGCCAGATCCTGATCTTCGGCCTTTTCGCCGTGGCGCTGGACATGGCGCTGGGCTATGCCGGCATCCTCACCGTGGGCCATGCGGCCTTCTTCGGTGCGGGTGCGTACACCGCCGGCCTGCTGGCCAAGCACGGCTGGGGCGAGCCCTTCAGCGGCCTGCTGGCCGCGCTGGTCGTGGCCGGCGTACTGGGCTACCTGCTCAGCTACCTCATCGTGCGCGGCGCCGACCTCACGCGGCTGATGATCACCATCGGCGTGTGCGTGCTGCTGGCCGAGCTGGCCAACCGGCTGTCGGGCATCACCGGTGGCACCGATGGCCTGCAGGGCATGGTCGTGAAGCCGGTCCTGGGCCTGTTCGAGTTCGACCTGTTCGGCAAGACCGCCTTCGTCTATGCCTTCGCCGTCGTGCTGGCCATGTTCCTGCTCGTGCGGCTGGTGCTGCGCTCGCCCTTCGGCCTGGCGCTGCGTGGCATCCACGACAACCGCAAGCGCATGCTGGCCATCGGTTCGCCGGTGGAGGCCCGGCTGCGCATGGCCTACGCCTTCTCGGCCGCAGTGGCCGGCGTGGCGGGCGCGCTGCTGGCGCAGACCACGCAGTTCGTGGGCATCGAGTCCATCGGCTTCAACCGCTCGGCCGAGATACTGATCATCCTGGTGCTGGGCGGCACGGGGCGGCTGTACGGCGGCCTGGTCGGCGCGATCGTCTACATGCTGGTGCACGACTGGTTCGCCGACATGAACCCGGAGTACTGGATGTTCTGGCTCGGCATCTTCCTGATCGCGGCCGTGATGCTGGGCCGCGGCGGCATCATGGGCGCGCTGTCGCGCCGCATCCGCATCAAGGAGCATGCACGATGAGCGCGCTCTCGCATCGCGGTGCCCGCGGCGCACGGCGCAAGACGGGGAGTGGGGCATGACCGCACTGCAGACACAGGGCCTGGGCATCAGCTTCGGCGCGTTCCAGGCGGTGGCCGAGGTCGGGCTGTCGCTGGAGCCCGGCGCACGCCAGGCGCTGATCGGCCCCAACGGCGCGGGCAAGACCACGCTGATCAACCTGCTGACCGGCATCTACCGCCCCAGCGCCGGCAGCATCCGCATGAACGGCGAGGACATCACGGGCTGGGCGGCGGACCGGCGCGCCCGCGGCGGTCTGGCGCGGACCTTCCAGATCAACACGCTGTTCCCGAGCCTCACGCCGCTGCTCTCCGTCGTGCTGGCCATCCACGAGCGCGAAGGGCAGGGCGCGACCTGGTGGCGCCCCTTCGGGCGCAGCAAAGCGGCCTTCGACGAGGCCCATGCGCTGCTGGATCGCCTGCGGCTGGGAGCCCTGGCCGACGTGCCGGTGGCCGAGCTGGCCTACGGCAAGCAGCGGCTGCTCGAGATCGCCCTGGCGCTGGCCGCGCGGCCGCGCATCCTGCTGCTGGACGAGCCGGCCGCCGGCGTGCCGGTGGACGAGAGCGGCGAGCTCTTCGAGGCGATCGCCGAACTGCCCGAGGACATCAGCGTCCTCTTCATCGAGCACGACATGAACCTGGTGTTCCGCTTCGCGCGTCGCATCTCCGTGCTGGTGGGCGGACGCATCCTGACCGAGGGGACGCCGGCCGAGATCGGCCGCGATCCGCGCGTGCGCGAGGTCTACCTGGGCAAGACCCACGTCAACATCCGCAAGGAGGCGACCGATGCCTGAACTGCTGGCCTTCGACGCCGTCACTGCCGGGTACGGCAATGCGGTCGTGCTCCACCGCCTCGGCTTCGCGCTGCAGGCCGGCCAGAGCCTGGCCGTCCTGGGGCGAAACGGGGTGGGCAAGACCACCACGCTCGAGACGCTGATGGGCAACACCCGCATCACGGGCGGCGAGATCCGCTGGCGTGGGCAGGACATTACCCGCCTCCCGGCGCACCAACGCGTGCGCGCCGGCCTGGGCTGGGTGCCGCAGGAGCGCGAGGTCTTTCCGTCGCTGACCGTGGAGGAGAACCTGGGCGTGGTCGCCCGGCCGGGGGCCTGGAACCTCGACCGTGTCTACGGCCTGTTCCCCCGACTGCGCGAGCGCCGCGCCAACTACGGCAACCAGCTCTCGGGCGGTGAACAGCAGATGCTGGCCATCGGCCGCGCGCTGATGACCAACCCCACGCTGCTGCTGCTCGACGAACCCATGGAGGGCCTGGCGCCCATCATCGTGGAGGAGCTTGCCCGGGCCATCCGCCACCTCTGCGAGAGCGAGGGGCTGGCCTCCATCGTGGTCGAGCAGCACCCGGTGCTGGCACTGGAGATGACGCATCAGGCGATCGTGCTGGAGCGCGGCACGGTGGTGCATGCCGGGCCCAGCGCGGCGCTGGCTGCGGATCCGGAGCGCCTGGACCGGCTGCTCGGCGTGGGCATGCCTGCCTGAGCAGCACCGCGCGTCCCCATTCGCCATGAGAGTCCCGGTTCGCCGGACCTCCTCAGGCAGCCCCTACCTGAAACGACAAGGAGACAGTCGACATGAAGACCCACGCATCCTCCCCACCCGATCGCACGGCCCGCACCGCGAGCACCCGTGCTCGCCAGCTTGCAATCAGCTCCCTGGCGATCGCCGCCGCCGTGCTGGCGGCGGGCTGTGCGCATCGCCCCGCCGCTCAGCCCGACGTGGCCTACGTCAACGGCCGGATCATCACCGCCGACAAGAGTTTCTCGATCGCACAGGCCGTCGCGATCAAGGACGGCGCCTTCGTGGCGGTCGGCACCGACGAGCGCATCCGTGAACTGATCGCCCCCCAGACCCGGGTCGTCGATCTGCAGGGACGCACGGTCGTCCCCGGCCTGATGGATGCGCACACGCACATGGACGGTGCCGGGACCGTCGAGACCACGGCCCAGGTGATCAAGGCACGGACCGTGGCCGAGGCGCAAGCCATCATCGGCGACTTCATTCGCACCAAGTCCATCCCCGCGGGCCAGTGGGTGCAGACGAGCCGCTGGCACCCGCCGTCGCAGTTGAAGGAGCAGCGCTACCTGACGCGCCAGGAACTCGATGCCGTGGCGCCGAACCACCCGGTCTACGTGCAGACCGTCGGCCACTTCGCGATGGCCAACAGCAAGGCCCTCGCCGCCGCGGGCATCACGCGCGACACGCCCGACCCGGTGGGCGGGAAGATCCATCGCGACGCGAACGGCGAGCCGACCGGCGTCGTCGAATCGAGCGCGCTGCAGCTGGTCGAGAAGATCATTCCGCCACCCAGCTTCGAGCAGCGCGTGGCGCAGAACATCGCGGGCCAGCGCGTGTACAACCGCTCGGGCATCACCAGCACGGTGGTCGCCGGCCTCAACGAGGAGCAGATCAAGGCGTACTACGCCGCGGCCGAGCGCGGGCAGTCGACGGTGCGGGCCGGCATGTTCTGGCTCTTCCCCGCGGCGGCGGCGCCCGACTTCGAGGCCAGGCTCAAGGCCGCGCCGTTCAAGGACGGCCAGGGCAACGACTGGGCGCGGGTGGCCGGCATCAAGCTGGTCTCCGATGGCGGCATGACCCTCAAGTCCGCGTACATCCGCGGCAACTATGCCAACGAACCCAACAACCACGGGATGGTCGCCGTCGATCCGGAGTCCTACGTGCGCATGGTTCGGGTGGCCAACCGCAACGGATGGCGGGTCCACACGCACGCGGTGGGCGACGCGGCCGTGGACCTCACGCTGAAGGCCTACGCCGCCGCCAATGCGGACAGCTCCATCGCGGGCCGGCGCTTCAGCGTCGTGCACGGCAGCCTGGTCGCGGCCGACCAGATCGAGACCGCACGCGGCCTCGACGTGCGCATCGACGCCCAGAACGCCTTCCTGTGGGACAAGGCGGCAACCGTCGAGCGCTACATGGGGCCGCTGCTCGCCAACCGGGCGGTTCCCACGCGGCGCCTGATCGACGTGCTGGGCATGGAGCGCACGTCCGCCGGCACCGACAACGAAGTCAACCTGCTCAACCCTTTCATCGGCATGTACCTCATGGTGACGCGCAAGGACCCGCGCGGCGTCGTGTACGGCGCGGACCAGAAGATCTCCCGCGAAGAGGCACTCCGGCTGTACACGAACGCGGGCCCCTACCTGACCTTCGAGGAAAAGCGCAAGGGCTCCATCGAGGCCGGGAAGCTGGCCGACATGGTGGTGCTGTCGGCGGACTATCTGGGCGTGCCCGAAGAGAAGATCAAGGACATCGTGGCGCTGGAAACGATCGTCGGCGGCCGCTCGGTGTACCGCGCAGCGCCCTGAGCGCCATCCCGCTGGCTACGGCGATCCCCTGGACCCACCTTCGGTCAACGCATGCCCCATATCGTCATCGAATACACCCCCAACCTAAAAGGCCTGCCACTGGACGCGATGCTGGCGGCCGTGACGCGGCGGCTGGCCGACAGCGAGGAGGTCGCCGACGAGGCGGACCTGAAGGCACGGGTGATCTGCGTCGAGGCCTTTCGCGTCGGGCTGGCCGAGTCCGCGCGGGCATTCATCCACGTCACCGTGCGCATCCTGGCCGGCCGCGATGAGCAGGCCAAGAAGGATTTCAGCGATCGGGTCACCGAGGGCATGCTCGAGCACCTGCCGAGTCTGCCTCCGGGCCTGCAGGCCCACCTGAGCGTCGAGGTCGTCGACATGGACCCGGGCAGCTACCGCAAGACACGCCTGGCCTGAGGCGCTCCTCGCCAGGCCCGCTCAGTGCCGGTGCGACTGCGCCTGCAGCAGGGCCGCGAAGGCCTGCGCGGCCGGCGACAGCGCCAGGCTGCGGCGCTGGTACACGAAGAACTCCCGGTTCAGCGCGGGCGACCGCAGCGCGAGGAAGCGGATGCCGAAATTGCCTGCGAAGGATCGCGCGTAGTCCGGCACCATCGCCACGCCCAGCCCGGCGCCGACCAGGGCCAGCGCGGTGGTCAGGTAGCGCACCTCGGTCGCCGTCTGCATCGACAGCGATGCGTCGTGCTCGTGCAGCCGCTGCTCGACGTAGCGGCTGAAGTCGCCCGAATACACCACCCAGCGCTGGTCGCGCAGATCGCGCCATGAGACGGTCTGCCGCCCCGCGAGCGGGTGGCTGGCGGCGCACACCAGGCGCATGGGCACGTGCATGAGGAAGCTGCGCGTCACGTCCTCGCCCGTCACCCGCTCGGGGCCGATGCCCAGCTCGGCGTCGCCGCGGCGCACGGCGCCCACGATGTCGTCGGCCGAGCCGTCGACGATCCGCAGGCCCACGGTGGGGTGGGCCTGCTCGAAGCGCGCCAGCACGCCGGCCACCCAGGTGCAGGCCATCAACTGCGGCGCCACCACGCGCAGCACGCCGCTCCTGAGCAGGCGAAGGTCGGTGGCGCCTTCCTCGATCTGGCGCAGGTCGTCCAGCATGCGGCGCGCCAGCGGCAGCAGCTGCTGCCCGCCTTCGGTGAGGGTGACGGCATGGCGCGAGCGGTCGAACAGCTTCAGGCCGAGCTCCTCTTCCAGTTGCTGCACCAGCATGCTGACGGCCGACTGGGTGAGGTTCAGCTGCCTGGCGGCCAGCGTGAAGCTCGCGGTGCGTGCCACCACGGAGAACGCACGCATCTGGCGGAGGGTGAGGTTCATGTCTGCACCATTGTGGCGCCGGCCGGCAGCAAAAATCAAAAATCCTCATGCATCAATCAAATGAATTCGTTGGATTGATGGACATGGCGTGCCCACAATGCGCTTCCTATGCATGTCGCCGTCATCGGGACCGGCATCGTCGGCACCTGCACCGCAGCATGGTTGCAGCGCGACGGTCAGCAGGTCAGCTTCTTCGATCCACTGCCGCCGGGCGAGGCCTGTTCGTTCGGCAATGCGGGGTCCCTGTCGCCCAGCGCCTGCCTGCCGGTGGGCATGCCGGGCATGGTCAAGCGGGTGCCGCAGTGGCTGCTCGACCCGCTGGGACCGCTCACGGTGCGCTGGCGCTATGCGCCCGCCGTGCTGCCGTGGCTGGTGCGCATGCTGCGCCACTCCACGCGCGAGGAGGTCACCCGCATCGCGACGGCGCTGCGCAGCCTGCTGGAACCCATCTTCGAGTGCTACGAGCCCTTGCTCGAGCAGGCGGGGGCGCAGCACCTGGTGCGCCGCTCGGGTTGCCTGTACGTGTATTCCTCCCGCGAGAAAGCGGCCCAATGGAGCTGGGGCATGAACCTGCGCCGGTCGCTGGGCGTCGAGATGGTGGACGTGGGCCAGGACGAACTCGAGGCGCTGGAGCCCGACCTGAAGGGACGCTTTCGCTTCGGCATCCGCGCGCCCGAGAACGGCTCCACGCTCGACCCGTCGGCGCTGGTCAAGGTGCTCCATGCGCATTGCGTGGCGCAAGGCGCAGCCTCCGTGCGGCAGGCCGTCACCGGCTTCGAGCGCGAAGGCCGCGGCGCGCGGCAGGTCACGGCCGTGCGCACGGCCGACGGGCAGCGCACGCCGGTGGACGGTGTGGTGGTCGCGGCCGGGGCGTGGTCTGCCAGGCTCGCGGCGCAACTGGGTTCGCGCGTGCCGCTGGAAACGCAGCGCGGCTACCACGTCACGGTGCGCAGCTCCAACCTCAAGCTGCGCCACACGGTGATGGCGGTGGAGAACAACCTGATGGTCAACCCCATGGCGATGGGCCTGCGGCTGGCCGGGACGGTGGAGTTCGCCGGGCTGAAGGCGCCGCCGCGCTACGAACGCGCGCAGGCCCTGCTGCGCCTGGGCCAGCAGCTCTTCCCGCACCTGGACACGAGCGACACGACGCAGTGGATGGGCCACCGGCCCTGCCTGCCCGACAGCCTGCCGGTCATCGGCCGTGCGGGCGCTACCGACAACGCCTGGCTCGCCTTCGGGCACGGGCACATGGGCATGTGCATGGGCGCGAGCACGGGGCGCGAAGTGGCGCACCTGGTGGCCGGGCGCACCACGCAGGTCGACCTCGGGCCCTTCAGTCCGGCGCGCTTCTGATGCGCTGTCTGATCATCCCCGTCACCGAGATGCGGCCCGCGCCAGCGGGCCGGTGCCCATGAGCGACATCGCGCTGATCTGCACCCGCGGCTTCGCGGATGTGCTGACGCTGGCGCGGCAGAACCGTGCCGACCCCTACGCGCTGCACGTGCCGGCCTCGCCCTGGCTGGCGTTGCTGCCGGCGCAGTGGCGCATCGAGACCGGCGGACGCATCGACGCCGCGGGCGTGGAAGTCGAGCCGGTCGACGCCCCGGAGGTGCTGCGGGCACTGGCGGCCCTGCCGCGGCTGCCGCAGGGCGTCGCCATCGCGCTCCTGTTCGCGCAGCGCAACCCGGCGCACGAGCGCGCGCTGGCCCAGGCCATCCGCCAGCGCTGGCCGGACCTGCGTGTGCTTTGCTCGCACGAGGTGCTGCCGCAGGACGGCGAGTACGAGCGCACGCTGGCCACGGTGCAGGCGCTCGGACTGCGGGCCCCGCCGGTGGACGAGGCGACGCGCGAAGCAAACGACGCCGACCCGCTGCCGTACGAACTGGAGCGGCTGTGCGACCGGATGCAGCAGCGCCTGGTGGCCGAGGCCGTCTCCAGCGTGGTGCGCGAAGCCATGGACTGCGCGGCCGCGGTCTTCCTTCCCGACGGACGCTTGGTGGCCCAGGCGCGCACGCTGCCGCTGCTGCTGGGCAGCCTGTCGCCGGCCGTGGCCGGGGTGCTGGCGCTGTATCCGGCGGCCGCGATGAAGGAGGGCGACGGGTACGTGCTCAACGACCCCTGGCACGGCGGCACGCACCTGCCCGACATCACGGTGCTGCGCCCGGTGTGCGTGGACGCCCAGGTGGTCGCGCTGGTGGCCTGCGTGCTGCACCACCAGGACGTCGGCGGCATCGCGCCGGGGTCGGTGCCCACGCACGCCACCTCCATCCAGCAGGAAGGCCTGCGCCTGCCGCCGACGCAGCTGTACCACGCCGACCAGGTCGACGCGGCGCTGTTGCGCCTGCTGCGCGCCAACAGCCGCATGCCCGACAACCTGCAAGGCGACCTGGGCGCGCAATGGCAGTGCCTGGCGCAGGGTGCCTCCGAACTGGCCGGGGTGTGGCGGGCCACACCGGGCATGGCCGAGCGCTGCGCCGCTGCGCTGGCCGCCTCCGAAACGGCGGCTCGCGCCGCCCTGGCGGCCGCCCCCGATGGCGACTACGTCTTCGACGATGCACTGAACGGCGACGGCATTCATCCGGACCCGGTACGGGTGTCGGTCTGCATCCGCAAACGCGGCAGCGGCGCCGAGCTCGACCTGAGGGCTTGCGCCGACCAGACCACCGGCCCCGTCAACGCGTCGCGCGGCGCGGTGCAGGCGGCGGTGGCGTACTTCGCCCGCATGCTGGCACCGCAGGCGGCCTGCAACGACGGCAGCCTGGCGCCTCTGACGGTGGTCACGCGGCCCGGCAGCATCGTGGACCCGGCGTTCCCGGCGGCGGTCAATGCCCGCACCAACCTCGTGAAGCTGCTGGCCAATGCGCTGCTGGGCGCATGGTCGCGCGCTCTGCCGGGGCAGATGCCGGCGCCGAATGCGGGTGAAGTGGTGGTGCTCTCTTTGGGCGGCGCGCGCGCCGACGGCACGCCCTGGCTGCTGACCGAGATCATTGCGTCGGCCGCCGGCGGCGCGCCGTGGGCGCCGGGCGGCTCCGGCGTGTCCACCGACGTGGGCAACGCACGCAGCACGCCGGCGGAGGCGATCGAAGCCCAGGCGCCGCTGCGCGTGGAGCGCGTGGCCCTGCGCACGGGCTCGGGTGGCGCGGGCCGCCACCGCGGCGGCGACGGCTTGGTGCGCGTCTACCGGCTGCTGCACGGCAGCGGCACCATTTCCTATCGGGGCGAGCGCCACGAGACGGCACCGCAGGGCGCCGCCGGCGGAAGCCCGGGCGCATGTGCCGCCGCGCGCATCGAGCGCGCCGACGGCCGCGTCGACATCCTGCCGGCCAAGGCCCGCGCGCAATGGCAGGCCGGCGACCGACTCATCATCGAAACCGCGGGGGGCGGCGGCTGGGGACAGCCCGCCGACCTGGAGACAGCCGCATGACGCCGCGCAGCGCACGCACCACGCCCCGACAGGCACGCCTCGTGCGCGTCGGCTCCGTTTCCCACCTCCCTCCATTCGCGACCGCCCCATGAAAACTTCCCTGTCCCGTCGTCAATCGATCCGCCGCGTGGCGATCGGCGCCTCGTCCCTGCTGGCCGCGTCGTGGCTCGCGCCCCTGGCGGCCCATGCCCAGGGCGCAGCGAAGACCGTTCGCATCGTGGTTCCGTTTCCCCCGGGCGGCAGCACCGACCTGCTGGCGCGCCGGGTCGGCGAGAAGCTGTCGGCCGCGTGGGGCCAGACGGTGATCGTCGAGAACCGGGCCGGCGCCGGCGGCACGGTGGGTGCCGACTACGTGGCCAAGTCGGCACCCGACGGCACCACCTTGCTGATGGGCGTGACCGGCAGCAATGCGATCGCCCAGGCGCTGTATCCGCGCCTGCCCTACGACGTGCTGAAGGACTTCGCGCCGGTGTCCATGGTCGTGAGCTCGCCGCTGGTGGTGACGGTCAACCCGGCCGTCAAGGCCAACACGCTGGCCGAGTTCGTCGCGCTTGCCAAGGCCAGGCCCGGATCGATCAGCTATGGGTCGGCCGGCAACGGGACCTCGATGCACCTGACCGGCGAGATGTTCAAGCAGGCCACCAAGACCTCGATGGTGCACATCCCCTACCGCGGCAGCGCCGGCATGCTGACCGACCTGATGGGCGGACAGATCGACGCCACCTTCGGCGACCTGCTGGTCGTGATGCCGCAGCTGGAGGCCGGCAAGCTGCGCCCGCTGGCCGTCACGTCGAAGCAGCGCCATCCGCAGTTGCCCAACGTGCCCACGGTGGCGGAGAGCGGCTACCCAGGCTTCGAGGCGCTGTCGTGGCAAGGCGTGTTCGCGCCGGCCGGCACGCCGCCGGAGCTGGTCGAACGCCTGAGCGCCGATGTGAACAAGGCGGTGCGGACGCCCGACGTGCGCGACTATTTCGCCGCGCGCGGCTTCCTGGTCGAAGGCACGACCCCGGCGGCGTTCAGGACCTTCCTCGAGGCCGAGGTGAAGAAGTGGTCGGCCATCGTCAAGGTGTCCGGCGCCAAGGCGGACTGATGGCGCAGCATCGAACGGACCTGGAGCGGATCGGCCCGGTGGTTCGGGCGGGGCAGCGCCAGCCCATCTCGGCCGCGGTGGCGTGGGAGCGGCTGGTGTTCGTCTCCGGCCAGGTGCCCATGCGCGCCGGCGCGCCGAGCGCACCCGACATCGCCGGCCAGACGCATGCCGTGCTGGACGGCATCGCCGCCACCCTGGCAGAGGCGGGGTGCACGCTGGCCGACGTGGTGAAGACCACGGTGTGGCTCACCGATGCGGCCGAGTACCCGGCCTTCAATGCGGCCTACGCGGAACGCTTCGGCGCCGACGCCGCGCCGGCGCGCTCGACCGTGATCGCCGGCTTGATCGCACCCGTGAAGGTGGAGATCGAGGCCGTGGCCGTGCGGCCGGGGCGTGCCTGAGCTTGCGACCGCGCTCACGCGGCGAGCGCGCCGGGCACGCGCTCCGCGTCCATGTCGAAGTTGAGTTCGACCTTGAGGCCCAGCGGGTCCTGCAGGAAGAGCTGGTGCAGCCGCGTGCCCTTGAGCGGCGTCTCGCTGAAGGGCACCTCGGCGTCGGCCAGCGCCTGCCGCGTCGCAGCCAGGCCGTGCGCCTTGAGCGCGATGTGGTCGACCGCGCCGCCCTGGGGCGCGGGCGATTGGGGCAGCAGTGCGTTCAGGTGCAGCACCGCATGTCCGCCCGCGTACAGCCAGTGACCGGGATAGCGCAGCGCGGGCCGGTAGCCGTCCTGCAGGCCCAGCGTGCCCGCGTAGAAGGCCAGCAGCACGGGCAGGTCGTCTTGCGCGCAGCCGATGGTGATGTGGTGCAGGGCGGAGACATCGATGCTCATGCCCGGCTCCCGGCGCGCGCAGCGCCGCGGCACAGCACGAGCGCGAGGGCGTCGCGCAGCGCCTTCTCCGCGTCGGCGACGCCGGTGCGCGAGCGCCAGGCGACATGGCCATCGGGGCGCACGAGCACCGCCCCTTCATCCTCGAGTCCGTAGAGGCGCTGCCAGGCATCGTCGGCGGGCGCGATGCCGCCATCGCCCACCGAGGTGACGGCGACCTCCGGGGCCGAGACGCGGCGCGCAGCGTTGTGCCAGGCCTGGCCGCGCGCGCCGGTGAACAGCACGAAGCCGCGGCCGAAGAGGTCGAGCGTGGAGACGCGACGATCGCCGTCCTGGAGCCATGCGTGCGGCGCGCGGCAGCCCGGCTGAGCACTCGGGACATAGTCCTGCACCGCGTCGGCCGGTGGCGCCGACTGGCCGTCCTCGGGCACAACGGCGGCCGAACGGTAGGTGGCGCCGAAGACCAGGCCGATCTCGTTGAGGAACTCCTTGCGCGGAAGCACGGGTTCGTCCTGCCGTGCGGTCCGGCCCATCGACAGGGCGTTGAGCAGGCTGCTGTGGGTCACGGCCTGCCCCACCGGGCGGCGCTCGGCGTCGTAGGTGTCGAGCAGTTCGTCGCCGGCCTCGCCATGCAGCACGGCGGCCAGCTTCCAGGCGAGGTTCTGCGCGTCCTGCACGCCGGTGTTCAGACCGAAGCCGCCGGTGGGCGGCATCTCGTGCGCGGCATCTCCGGCGAGGAACACGGCGCCGCTGCGGTAGGTGTCTGCGACCAGGGCCGAGGCTTTCCACGCGCCCACGCCGAGCACCTTCACCTGCAGATCGGTCGCTCCCACCGCGCGGCGGATGACCTCGGTGCAGAACTCCGGCGTGAACTGCTCGGGGGTGAAGCCGTAGTGCGACAGCGAGGTGACCAGGAAGCCCCAGCGGTCGGTGCCGTTGATGGTGAGGAAGGTGCCGCGCAGCTCGGGCTGCTCGATCAGGTAGAGCGCCGCCGGCCGCTCCTGCACCCAGGGCGTGAGGTCGGCGTTGAAGTGGATGTTGACGCTGTCGTACACGTCGCGCTCGCCGCGCCGGCCGATGCCCAGCTGCGTGCGGATGCGGCTTTGCGAGCCGTCGGCGGCGATGAGGTAGCGCGCTCGCACCTCTTCGCGCCGGCCCTCGGCATCCTGGATCGTCGCGTGAACGCCCTCGGAGGTGCAGGCCAGTTCGACCAGCTCGGTGTGGAAGCCAACCCGACCGGCACCGGCTGCTTCCGCACCCCTGCGCAGCACGGGCTCCAGCAGGTCCTGCGAGCAGCCGCAGTTGCCGGCGACCGAGAGACCCAGGTTCGCGCCGGTGCCACGGCCCGGATGGAGCCGCTTGATCTCGGCGCCGGCCAGGCTTTCGGACCACAGGATCATCTCGCCGAATCGGGCCGGCATCGCGACCGCGCGGATCTCGTCCTCCAGGCCGATCTGCCGGTACATCTCCATGGTGCGCGCGTTGAGCGCCCGTGCCTTGGGCAGGATGGCGGTGCCGGGGTGGCGTTCGACCAGCAGCGACTCGACGCCGAACCGGGACAGGAAGATGGAAGCAGTGAGGCCGACCGGGCCACCGCCCACGATCAGCACGGGAACATCGATCATCGGAACACTCCAGGCGCCTTCGGGCGCATCACACGGGAAGAACGGAACGGGGGCATCGGCTCAGGCGCAGAAGGTGCGCACGTGCGCGGCCACCACCTCGGGCACCTGCGCCAGGCTCAGGTGTCCCACGCCGGGCAGCACCACCGCGCGGCTGTCGCGCAGCTGTCCGGCCAGCGAGAGCGTCAGCGCCATCGGCACCACGCGGTCCAGCTCGCCGGCGATCAGCAGCGTGGGCTGCGCGATCGTCCGGACGTCGAGCGCGGGCCGGTCCTCCACGGCCGCGGCGCGCCGCTCGGAGCGAGCCGAACGCGGCGGCGCGGCCTTGAAGTGCGCACGTGCCGCAGGGTGTGACTCCAGGAAGGCCGGTGGATGGAACAGCGCGGCCAGCGCCTCGGCGCTGGCGGGCAGCTCGGCGCGCAGGCGTGCGATCTGACCCGCCACCTCGGGGTTGGCCTCGCCGATCGACACCGCCAGCGGCCAGGTGTGGGCCAGCACCAGCCGGCGGATGCGCGCCGGGTGGCGCACGGCCAGCGCCTGCGCCACCCGTCCGCCGAACGAGGTGCCGAACACGAAGGCCGAGCCATGGCCCAGCGCCTCGAGCAGGGCGGCGGCGTCGTCGGCGAGTTCGGTCAGCGTGGCCGGCTGAACTGCGCCGGTGGTCTCGCCGCAATCGCGCTGGTCGTAGCTGATGACGGTGTAGCGGTCGGCCAGGTGTAGCCGCACGGCCTCGAACTGCCGCCGGCTGCCTTCGGCACCGTGCAGCATCAGCAGGGGCGGGCCATTCCCGGCGGCCTCGTAGGCCGTGCGGATGCCGCGCAGGTCGATGAAATCGGGCATGGCGCGGCCCTCAGCTCATCTGGATGCCCAGCGGCGGCAGCACCTTGCGATAGCGCTCGATCTCGCCGACGACATAGGGGCCGAACTGTTCGGGCGGCGTGACCGCGACTTCTCCGCCGTTCTCGCGCACGAAGTCCTTCACCGGCTGCGTCTGCGCGGCGCGTGCCAGGGTGTCGTACAGCCCACGGACCACCTCGGGACTCATCCGTGCGGGCCCGAAGATGCCCGACCAGGCGGGGATGTCCTGCACCTTCAGACCCAGCTCGGCGAAGGTGGGCACGTCGGGCAGCATCGGCGAACGCGTCGGGCCCGAGATGCCCAGGGCGCGGAGCTGGCCCGCGCGGATCTGGGGTCCCGCCACCGAGGGCGACAGGAAGGCCAGGTCGACGGTACCGCCGATGAGCTCGGTCGTCGGCGTGCCCTTGAAAGGCACGTGCAGCAGGTCCACGCCCACGCCATTGGCGAAGAAGACGCCCATCACGTGCGTGGTGTTGCCCACGCCGGAGGAGCCGAAGCTGAGCTTGCCGGGCTGCCTGCGGGCCGCGGCGATCAACTGGTCGAGCGACTTGTACGGCGACTTCTCGCTCACCAGCAGTGCGAAGCCCGACGAGCGCAGCACCATGGTGATCGGCGTGAAGTCGGCGACCGGGTCGTAGGGCAGGCTCTTCATCAACGCGGCGTTGGTCGTGTGACCGCCGGTGGTGTAGAGCAGCGTGCTGCCGTCCGGCCGCGAGCGCACCACCTCGAGCGAGCCGATGACGCTGCCGGCCCCGGGCTTGTTGTCGACGATGACCGTGCGGCCGGTGGTCTTGTGGATGGCCTGGCCGAGCACACGCCCCCCGAGGTCGGTGCCGCTGCCGGCACTGAAGGGCACGACGATGCGCAGGACCGGGTCCTGCGCGCGGACGGTGAGCGGCCCGGCGGCGGCCAGCGCGGCGGCGCCGAGAAAGCTTCTTCGATGCAACATGCTTCTTGTCTCCTGCGTGGAGGCGTGCCGGCGCACCTTGCGTCCTGGCAGCCCTGAGGGTGTCGTCCGGCTGCAGCGGGTGCAGTGCCGGGCGAACGTCCGCAAGATTAGGGAGCGCTCGCCGGCAGGTCCAAGAGAATTTGCTGACCGATCCGATAACGGCAGGTCATCGGCGGCCGGCCCGGGCCGTCACGCGAGCTGCGCGTTGGGCCAGTGTCCGTCGCGCACATGGCGTTCGACCACCGTGCGCAGCACCCCCATCACGCCCTCGGTGGCTCGCGAGACGGGGCGGTCGGCGGCGCGCGCCAGCACGCGGTGCAGGTACAGGCCCTGGATGGGCACGGCGCGCAGCCGGCCGGCATCGACGTCGTCCTTGATCGCGGCGGCGAAATGCGCGGTGAGCCCGACGCCCTCGAGCACGAGCCGGCGTGCGACTTCGGCAGTCTCGACCTCGACCACATGGTTGAGCGCGATGCGAGCGCTGGCGGCGGCGGCTTCCAGCTCCAGGCGCACGCCGGACTTGACCAGCCCGGTCATGACCAGCGGTACGCCCGCCAGGTCGCGGATGTCGACCCCTGCCGCGCGCAAGCGGTGGTCCCCGGGTGGGCCGATCAGGCAGATCTGTTCCTTGAGCAGCGGCACGGCCTGCAGGTTGGAGCGCTCGAAGGGTTCGATGAGCAGGGCGATGTCGACTTCGCCCTGCGCCAGCATCGACTGCAGCGAGGGCGCGAAGCCTTCGATGAAACGCAGTCGCACTTCGGGCAGTTGCCGGAGCACGGCCTGGGTGAGCAGCACCGTGAGCTGCTGCGCCAGGCCCGGCGACATGCCGATGGCCACGGGCCCGCGTGGCTCGCGCTGCATGGCCAGCAGGTCGGCCTTCGTCTGCTCGGCATAGCGCAGCAGGAAGAGCGCGCGCTCCAGCAGAAGACGCGCCTCGTCGGTGGGTGCTGCGCCTCGCGCATGGCGCTCGAAGAGCTTGACGCCCAGCTCCTCCTCGAGCAGCCGGATCTGGCGGCTGAGCGCCGGCTGCGTGACATGCAGCACCTCCGACGCCTTGCCGTAGTGCTGCTGCGTGGCGAGGGCGACGAAGTAGCGCAGCTGCCGCAGATCCATCGGCGGATCTTAGCGGGGCAGCACCTCCAGCACCTTCTCCTTGGGCCGGCCGAGCCGCGTGCCCAGCGGCGTGACCAGCACCGGCCGCTCCATGAGCACGGGGTGTTCGACCATGAAGTCCAGCAACTGCTCGTCGGTCCAGGCCGGATCGGCCAGGCCCAGCTCCTCGTAGGGCGTGGCCTTGGTGCGCAGCAGCGCGCGCACCGAGCCGCCCATGGCATCGACCAGCTCGCGCAGGCGTGCCTTGCCGGGCGGGGTCTTGAGGTACTCGACGATGGTGGGCTCGATGCCGCGCTCGCGCACCATGGCGAGCACGTTGCGCGAGGTGCTGCAGCCGGGGTTGTGGTACAGGACGATGGAGGGGTCGGCGGAAGTCATGGGGGATTATTGGCTCGCGGGGCGGGCGTCGCCATACTGCCGGCCATGCCCCGTCGATCCCTTGCCCTTGCGGCCGTCGCGTTCGCTTCCGCCACCGCTCTCGCACAGTCCGACCCCACCTGGGTCGAGGAAGTCCCCTTCATCACCACGCCCGACCATGTGACGCTGGCAATGCTCGAGCTGGCGCAGGTGCGCGCGGACGACCACCTGATCGACCTCGGCTCGGGCGACGGGCGCATCGTCATCACGGCCGCCAAGCGCTTCGGCGCCAGCGGCCTCGGTCTGGAGATCGTGCCCGACCTGGTCGCCAAGAGCGAGCGCCATGCACGGCAGGCGGGCGTGGCGGAGCGCGCGCAGTTCCGCGTGCAGGATCTCTTCGAAGCCGACCTGTCGCCGGCCACCGTCGTCACGATGTACCTGCTGCCCGACGTGAACCTGAAGCTGCGGCCGCGCCTGCTGGCGCTTGCGCCGGGCACGCGCATCGTGTCGCACGACTGGGACCTGGGCGACTGGGCACCGGACCGCACCGTCACCGTCGAGGTGCCGGACAAGGCCGTCGGCCGCGAGAAGCTCAGCCGTCTGCACCTGTGGCAGGTGCCGGCGCCGGTCCATGGCCAATGGTGCGCGGGCGCATCGACGCTGCAGATCGCGCAGACCTTCCAGCGCTTCGAGGCGCGCCTGGAGGCGACCGGATCGGTGCGCCATGCGTGGTCGGGCCGCATCCGCGGCAAGGCGCTGCCGGCACCGGTGGGTGGGGCCGTGCGCCCGGCCCTGACATGGGAGGGCGAGGCCTTGGCAGTTGCCGCCGGCGCCGCCGGCGTGCCCGCCGGCACGCGCTTCGTGCGTTGCTGACGCGGGCTCAGGCGCCGGTGTCTTCCCAGCCGTCCTCGAAGGGAAAGCGCGCGGCCCAGAAGGCCGCCAGGCGCGGGTCGGCGTCGACCCGGCGCACCACCTCGGCCATGCGCGGGGCCTCGCGGTAGAAGCGACGGCGGCGCGGCGTCCAGCGCGAGGCGACGGTGACGTACAGGTCGAGGACGCTGAGGTCGTCGCCCAGCAGGTAGGGTGTGCCCCGCGGCAGCTGCTCGCGCACCTGGGCGTCCATCGTGCGCCAGCATTCGGCGATGCGTTCGGCGGTGCGCTCCCGCATCAGCGCGATGCCGGCATCGCCCGCCACCAGGCGCGTGGGCACATCGCGCACCCAGAACATCGAATAGATCGACGCCGGGATGAAGCACATCCAGCGCAGGAACTGCGCGCGCAGCGGCGCGTCCGGGGCAGGCGCGAGGTGGGCCTCCGGATGGCGGTCGGCCAGCCAGATCAGCATGGCCGCGCTCTCCGTCATCGTCTGGCCATCGGGCAGACGGAGCACGGGCACCTGGCGCATCGGGTTCACGTCGCGCAGGCGTTCGCGCTCGTCCTCGCTTTCCCAGGGCGAGACGTCGATCACCCGCACCGGTGCGCCGATGAGGGTCAGCGCGGCATGGACGGGCACCGCGCCCGAGCCGGGCGCGCCATGGAGCACATAGGGGGCTGCATCGTTCATGCAGCCAGTGTGGGTGCACCGGCGCCGCGCCGCAAGTCGGACTGCGGCGCGTGCACGGCCCTGGCAGTGGCGCTATGCGGCGACCAGCGCGTCGACGCGCTTGAGCCCTTCGATCGTCTTCACGCAGGCTTCGGCCGCCTCCGTGCCCTTGACGGCGAAATGGCGCTGGAAGTACTTGCGGTGCTCGATGTGCTCGTGGAAGTGGTGCGGCGTGAGTACCGCCGAGATCATCGGCACACCGGTCTCCAGCTGCAGGCTCATCAGCGTGCTGACGACCGCGTCGGCGACGAACTCGTGGCGGTAGATGCCGCCGTCGACCACCAGCGCGCAGCACACCACTGCCGCGTACTTGCCCGACTGGGCCAGGCGCTTGGCGTGTAGCGGGATCTCGAAGGCGCCGGGCACGTCGAGGATGTCGATGCGCGAGGCGGGCACGCCGAGGCGTTCCATCTCCGCGAGGAAGGCATCGCGTGCCTGGTGGACGATGTCGGCGTGC
Organism: Xenophilus aerolatus; assembly: GCA_030418545.1. Lineage (GTDB taxonomy): Bacteria > Pseudomonadota > Gammaproteobacteria > Burkholderiales > Burkholderiaceae_C > Xenophilus. The sequence goes on from QAIB01000001.1 coordinate 664,416, forward strand.
CATTGCGCCTCGACCAGCGCGATGCGCCGGTCGTCGGCGGCGCCGAGGGAAGAGACAGGAAGGTCATTGAGCTGACTCATGGTGATTCCTCAAAGGAGAAGAAGGACGGACATGAATCAGGGCGCACGAGCGCATGGCCCGCGCGCGCCTTGCAGCAAGACGCACGCCGGCCCCGGCGATCGCGCTCTCTTTCATCCGGACTATGGGGGCTGGTTCACCGCTGTGGATACGCACATGCCGGCCGATTCGGGCGCATTGCGTCGTTGCCCGTCGCTTGTGTGGCCCAGCCACACGGCGCGCCCGGCGCCTCGCACTGCATCCCGAATCAACCGGCCTGCGCGCACCCGGAGCAGAGAACCAGCCCCTGAACCGTCGGCCCCGGGATCGCACCGGGTCTGCTGACCCTTCCGCCCCTTGCGGGCGGAAGGCGCTCGCGGGCTTGTGCGCCGCGTGTCGCCACGCATCGCCATCACCGCCGGTGGGGAGTTTCACCCCGCCCTGAGAACGCTTTGCGGCATGGCCCGAGGGCACTGCCGCGCGGCGATTCTAGGCAGCGTGGTGGCGGCGTGCTGTCACGCAGGCGGCGAGCCCGGCGCGCGCGTGGGGGCATGGCGTGCGCGCTCGCGGTGGGCGGCGTACACGCCCGAGCCCACCAGCAGCGCGATGCCGGCCCAGGCCCACGCGTTGGGCCACTGGCCCCACAGGGCGTAGCCCAGCAGCACGGCGAACAGCAGCGCCGTGTAGCGGAAGGGGGCGGTGAGCGAGATGTCGCCCGTGCGCAGGCTGGCGATGAGAAAGAGGTAGGCCGTGGCCAGGAAGCCGGCCGCCAGCGCCAGCAGCAGCAGGTGCCGCAGCGCCACGGGCGCCCAGCCCTGCGTGAGCGTCATGGCGCCGGCCACCAGCGCGAGGAACGCGGTGGTCGACAGCGCGATCACCATCGAGGGCAGGGTGGGATCGATGCCGCGCGTGAGCAGGTCGCGCAGCGCCTGCAGCAGCGTGCCGCCGACGCACAGCAGCGCCCAGGCGTTGAAGCCGTCGCCCGTGGGCTGCACCACTGCGAGCACCCCGGCGAAGCCCAGCGCCACCGCCACCCAGCGCGCGGGCGAGGCGCGCTCGCCGAGGAACAGCACGGCGAAGAGCGTCATGAACACAGGCGCCGCGAGATTGATGGCCGTCGCGTTGGCCAGCGGCAGGTGGAAGAGCGAGAGCAGGTACATCACGGTGCCGAAGGCGTCGCAGGCGCTGCGCGCCAGCACGCGCGGCTGCAGCGCGCCGGCAAGGCGGGGCATCACGCCCTGGTGCCGGATCATCAGCAGGAAGAAGCCGGCGGCGATCAGGCTGCGCAGAAAGATCAGCTGCGGCCCCGGCAGCGACTGGCTGACGAACTTGACGATGGCGTCGTTGGCCGCGAAGCAGCCCGATGCGCCGATCATGAGCAGGATGCTGCGCCGGGCGGTGGCGCTGGCAGGCGCGGAAAGAAGAGAGGCGGTCATGGGCGCGGCGAGCGTACCCGATGCGCCGGGGCTCAGACGGCACTGCGGTGGCGTTCGATGCAGGTGTCGAGCACTTCGCCGCCGTCGCGCTGCCACCAGTCCAGCTGCGAGAAGATCTCGACCTCGCTGAAGCCCGCGAAGCCGGCGGCCTCGACCCAGCCGCGGATCTTCTTGAGCTCGACCACGCCGTCGCCCATCATCCCGCGGTCCGACAGCAGGTCGCGCGTGGGCGTGAGCCAGTCGCACACGTGGTAGGCCAGCAGGCGCTCCCTGCCGGCGCGTTCGATCTGCTGCTGCAGCTTCGGGTCCCACCAGACGTGATAGATGTCGAGCGCCACGCCCAGCATCCCGCTGCGCGTCGCATCGAGTTCGTCGCACAGGTCCAGCGCGTGCTCCAGGGTGTTGATGCAGGCGCGGTCGGCCGCCTGCATGGGGTGCAGCGGTTCGATGGCCAGCGGCATCCCGACCTCGCGCGCGTACTCGAGCGAGGCCGCGATGCCGTCGCGCACCTCGCCGCGCGCGCGGGCGATGTCCTTGTAGGCCGCCTTGCCCTCCAGCGCGCCGGGCAGGGCGCCGACGACCAGCACGAGGCAGGGTGCGTCGAGCGTCTTCGCCTCGTCGATGGCGCGGCGGTTGTCGTCCAGGGCGGCGCGCAGGCCTGCCGCGTCGGGCGCGGGGAAGAAGCCGCCGCGGCAGTAGCCCGACAGGCCGATGCCGTCCGCCTTCAGCTGTCGAGCCACCTTGTCGAGGCCCACCGCCGCCACCTGGTCGCGCCAGGGGCTGATGGCGCGGATGCCGCGCTCGGCGCACTGGTCGATGATGCGGTCGAGCGGCACTTCGGTGCCGCGCTGCTTGCGCACCGTGGCGGTGTTGATGGACAGCCAGTCGTGGTTCTGCGAGAAGTCGCGCATCGTCATTCCACGCCGTGCATGGCCAGCAGCGTCTTCATGCGCTGCACGGCCAGCTCCGGCTTCTCCAGCACGCTGGCCGCATCCGCCAGGCGGAACAGCTCGGCGAAGTGCTGCAGCGAGCGCGAGCTCTGCTGGCCGCCCACCATGCTGAAGTGCGACTGGTGACCGTTGAGCCACGCCATGAACACGACGCCGGTCTTGTAGAAGCGCGTGGGCGCCGCGAAGATGTGACGCGACAGCGGCACCGTCGGGCCGAGGATGGCGTGGAAGCTGTCGACATGGCCCTGCGCCAGCTCGCCCAGGGCCGAGCTCGCAGCCGGCGCGATGGCGTCGAAGATGCCCAGCAGCGCGTCGCTCTTGCCGTGCGTGGGCTCGCTGCCATGGCCGTCGCCCGCGATCAGCTCGGCATAGTTGAAGTCATCGCCTGTGTACATGCGCACGCCCGAAGGCAGGCGGCGGCGCATGGCGATTTCCTTGTCCTTGTCGAGCAGCGAGATCTTGATGCCGTCCACCTTCTCGGGGTGAGCGGCGATGATTCCAAGCGCCGTGTCCATTGCGGCGTCGATGTCGGCGGTGCCCCAGTAGCCTGTGAGCGCGGGGTCGAACATGTCGCCCAGCCAGTGCAGCACCACCGGCTGCTTCGCCTGGCTCAGCACGCGGTCGTACACGCGCTCGTAGTCGGCCGGGCTCTTCGCGACGCGGGCCAGCGCGCGGCTCGCCATCACGATGAGCTTGCCGCCGAGCTTCTCGATGGCGGCCATCTGCTCCTCGTAGCCGCGGATCACGTCGTCGACGCTCTTCACCTCGTCCAGGTTCAGGTGGTCGGTGCCGCAGCCGGAGGCCACCAGCGCGCCGGGCGCGTCCTTGGCGGCGTCGAGCGAGCGGCGGATGAGTTCCAGCGAGGTCGGCCAGTCCAGGCCCATGCCGCGCTGCGCGGTGTCCATGGCTTCGGCCACACCGAGGCCGAGCGACCAGAGGTGCTGGCGGTAGGCGATGGTGGTGTCCCAGTCGACGGCCGCCTGCAACCAGGGATCGACCGCGGCGAGCGGGTCGGCGACCACGTGCGCGGCCGAGTAGGCGATGCGGTTGAATTGGACGTTGGCCGGCGGCTTCGCGGGCACGCTGCCACGCAGGGTGTAGGGGGCGAGCGAGCCGCCAGCGGTCGGGAGGGTGAGGGTCAGGGCCATGCGGCGCTCCACCGGAAATTGAGAAGAAAAGTGCCTGAAGCGCCCGTCCAGCGGGCGCGAGCAGCTATCAAACTTGTAGCGCCGGAACGTCGATCCAGCGGCGGTCCTTCCACGACTCGAGCGCGGCCTCGACCAGCTGCACGCCCTTGGCGCCCTCGGGCAGCGTCCACTTGTAGGGTGCGTTCTCCACCACGTGGCGAATGAAGTGTTCCCACTGGATCTTGAAGCCGTTGTCGTAGACCTGCGAGTCCGGGATCTCCTGCCATTGGTCGAAGAAGTTCATCGTCTGCTTTTCGTCGGGGTTCCACACCGGGCGCGGCGTGGCCACGCGCGACTGGGCACGGCAGCTCGACAGGCCGGCCACGGCCGAGCCGTCGGTGCCGTCGACGTGGAAGGTCACCAGGTCGTCGCGTCGCACGCGCGTGACCCAGCTCATGTTGATCTGCGCGATCACCGGCTCGCCGTTGTGGCCGACCAACTCGCAGGTGGCGTAGGCGGCGTCGTCGGCCGTCGCTTCGTAGGGCTTGCCGGCCTCGTCCCAGCGCTTGGGAATGTGCGTCGTGCCCAGGCAGCTCACGGACTTCACTTCCCCGAAGAGGTTGTCCAGCACGTAGCGCCAGTGGCACATCATGTCCAGGATCATTCCGCCGCCGTCTTCCTTGCGGTAGTTCCAGCTCGGGCGCTGGATGGGCTGCAGGTCGCCTTCGAACACCCAGTAGCCGAACTCCAGGCGCACGCTGAGCATGCGGCCGAAGAAGCCGGCGCGGCGCAGCATGTCGAGCTTGCGCAGGCCGGGCAGGAACAGCTTGTCCTGCACGGCGCCGTGCTTCAGGCCCGAGCCCTGCGCGAGGCGCGCGATCTCCACCGCCTCGTTGAGGTTGGTGGCGATGGGCTTTTCGCAATAGACGTGCTTGCCGGCGCGGATCGCCTTGGCCAGCAGGGTGGGGCGCATCTGCGTGGTGCCGGCGTCGAAGAAGATCGTGTCGTCCTTGTTCTCCAGGGCCTTGTCGAGGTCGGTGCCCCAGCGCGCAATGCCGTGCTTCCTGGCCAGGGCTTCCATCTTCTCGGCGTTGCGGCCGATGAGGATGGGGTCGGGCATGACCTTGTCGCCGTTGGACAGCGTGACGCCGCCCTCGGCGCGGATCGCGCAGATGGAGCGGATGAGATGCTGGTTCATGCCCATGCGTCCGGTGACGCCGTGCATGATGATTCCGAGCCGTTGTTGTGCCATGGGGGTTCCTCCGAAAGGACGGTTGGGGTCCGAGCGCTAGACCAGGTCGGCGGCGCGCTCGAGCGGTTGAAGGTGATCGAAGTCGGCATCGGCCGCATGCGCGAGGCCGGTCGCGGCGAGCAGGCTGCCCAGCTGCAGCCGGCCATCGTCGATGGCCAGGCGCACGCGCCCGCCTTCGCGGCGGTACAGGTCGGGGTGTGCGGCGGCGAAGCGCTCGGCCTCGGCGTCCGGTGCCGGACCGAAGCCGTCGACATAGTGGTGGCCATTGCGCTCGCAGTGGCTCAGGCCCAGCAGCGCAGCGACCGCGAGGTCCTGCTGCACGGCGAGGCCGGCCTGGCAGGTGAGGTCTTCGGCCGACATGAACAGGCCCTGTGCGCGCTCGCAGCGGGCGCGGTTGACGAGTGCCTTGTAGACCCCCTTGCAGCCCTTGCTCGACACACCCTGCCAGCCCTGCGCGACGGCGCGAGGGAACGCGTCGAGCGTGCCATCCCCCTCGTCGAGCAGCAGCGGCGCGGGTGCCTGGAGCACCGCGAGCGAGGTGTCGAGCGCCGCGTCGCGTGCGAGCGGCTGTTCGATGTAGAGCAGGGCGTCGGGCCGCGCAGCCAGCCGCGGCAGGGCGCGCAGGCCGCGGCACAGTGCGGACAGGGTGTCGAGGTCGGCGTACTGCTCGTTCCCGTCGAGGCTGAAGCGGTGGCCCGGCGCCAGGCGGTCGAGCACGGCCAGCACGGCGTCGAGGCGGTCGAGGTCGGCGGCCGGGTCGCCGCCGAGCTTGATCTTGAAGCTGCGGTGGCCGTAGCGGCCGATCACGTCGGGCAGCCGTGTGGGTAGCGCGTGGTCGTCGGCGTCGGGATCGGCGTCCAGCGCATCGAGCATGCCGATGGTGTGGCGCGCTTCGATGGCGGTGGCCGGCGCACGGCCAGCGAGCCAGGCCGTCCAGTCGAAGCCGGCGAGCTCGGGCGCGAGCGGCGAGGGGCCAAGGCCGACGATGTTGCGCCGCATGCCGGCCGTGAAGCCTTCTTTGCAGGCGCGGAGCAGCGCGTCGAGCACGGCGCGGTCGAGCACGGCCTGCCCGTAGGCAGCGGACAGCGCGGTCTCGCCGGCCGACGCACCGGCCGCCATCAGCGCTGCATAGTGCCGCTCGAACAGGCCGAAGGCGGTGGCGGGTGCGTCGCGGCGGTAGGCGTCGGCGGCGCGCAGCAGGCTGGCCTGCAGGTCGCGCACGTTGTCGGCGTGGCTGCGCGCGGGCCGCTTGTCGAACCAGCGCGGCACCATCATCTCGGCGCAAAAGCCCGTGGCCATGCCCAGGCCAGGCACCTCGACGGTCGCGCGCACGAACAGTTGCGGGCAGCGCGTGAGCACGACGGCGCCGAACTTGAAGGGCAGGCGCAGATGCATGTCGCGCACGCCGGCTTCGACGGCCTGCACGCGCAGCAACGGCGCTTCGGCAACGATGGCAGTGGCCATGACGCGGAGAGTGGAGCCGGGCGGCGCGTCAGTGCGCGTCGAGGTTGCCCTGGGCGAAGAAGTGGGCGCGCAGCGTGCGGGTGTAGGCAGCGAAGCGTTCGTCGCCCATCACGTCGAGCGGGCGCGGGCGCGGCAGGTCGATGTCGTAGGTGGCGGCGATCTGGCCGGGGCGCTCGCTCATCACCAGCACGCGGTCCGACAGGAACACCGCTTCGGGGATGCTGTGGGTGATCAGCAGCACGGTCTTGCCGGCGTTCATCCAGATGCGCTGCAGCTCGAGGTTCATGCGCTCGCGCGTCATGGCGTCGAGTGCGCCGAAGGGCTCGTCCATCAGCAGCACCGGCGGGTCGTGCAGCAGGGCACGCAGGATGGCCACGCGCTGCTGCATGCCGCCGGAGAGCTGCCAGGGGTACTTGTGCTCGAAGCCCTGCAGGCCGGCCATGGCCATCAGCTCCTCGGCGCGCCGGCGGGCGGCGGCCATGGGCATGCGGCGGATCTCGGCCTGCAGCAGGATGTTGTCGATCACCCGCCGCCAGGGCAGCAGCAGCGCGTTCTGGAACACGATGCCGACGTCGGTCTGCGGCCCCTTGACGGTGTGCCCCGACAGTCGCAGGTCGCCGCCGGTGATGGGCAGCAGCCCGGCCACCATCTTCATCAGCGTGCTCTTGCCGCAGCCGGAGGGGCCGACGATCGAGACGAACTCGCCCGCGCGGATGTCGAAGTCCAGCGGCTTGAGGGTCTCGACCTCGCCCTCGCGGGTGCGGTAGGTCTTGCTGACGCCGCGGCCCTGGATGAGCACCTCGCGCAGGGACCGGTCGGCAGCGCGTGCGACGCCGGGCGCATCGAAGGGAACGACGTTCGTGGGGACGGCACTCATCGGGTCGGGCTTGGCAAAAGGAGCGGGAAGGGCGTCTTACTGCGGCAGGAAGTCGTTGGTGACCCAGTCGTCGGCCTTGCCGCGCAGCGAGGCGTCGAGGCCGCCGTACTGCACCAGCAGGTCGAGCGAGGCGTCGATGTCCTTCATGGAGGCGCGCAGGGGCCGCAGGTTCTTGGTCTCGGCCGTGTGATAGAGCGGCGTGGTCAGCTTGATGCCGATGATCAGCGTGTCGCGCTGGCCGGCCTTGGCGTTGGCCTTGAGCATGGCGTCGATCGCGCCTTCGGGGTCCTTCTCGGTCGCCTCGAAGGCCTTGGTGGTGGCGCGCATGAAGCGCTTCACCAGGTCGCCCTTGTTGGCCAGCGTGTCCTTGTTGGCGACGATGCCCGAGCTGACCATCTCGATGCCGTAGTCGGCGAAGCGGATCACCTGCACCGGCTTCTTCGTCGCGTCCTGGATCTTGATGTTCTGGTCCATCACGTAGCCGAGCAACAGGTCGGCCTGGCCGTTGATGACGGCGTTGAGCTTGGTCTGCCCGTCACCGGAGACGACCTTGTAGTCGCCCTCCTTGAGGCCGGTCTTCTTGAGAAAGAGGGGCCAGATCTGGCTCATCGAGTCGCCGGGCGTCATGGCCACCGTCTTGCCGACGATGTCCTTGGGGGTCTTGATGTTCTTCTCGGCCAGACCCATCACCGACATCGGGCTGACCTGCAGCGCGACGCCCACCGCCTTGACCGGCGCGCCCTTGGTGGCGGCGCGGATCATGGTGGGAACGTCGACGTAGCCGAAGGTGGCGGAGTTCGCCGCCACGGCCTGGATCGACACGGCCGAGCCACGTCCTTCCTGGATGTCGAGGTCGATGCCCTCGGCCTCGTAGAAGCCCTTGGCCTTGCCGATGAAGAAGGGCGCGTGTTCGCTGTACACGTACCAGTTCAGGAGCAGCGTCACCTTGTCGCGCGTCTGCGCCATGGCGCCGGTGGCCATGCCCAGGGCGAGGGCGGCGGCGCAGGTGGCGCCGATGAGTTTGCGTCGTTGCATGCGTGTCTCCAGGTCGTTGTGGTGCGGGAAAAAAATGAGAGCGGCGTCAGGCGGTGGCCTGCAGGTCGTGGCGTTGCGAGGCGTGCCAGGGCATGAGCCAGCGTTCCACCAGTTCGACGATCAGGAAGAGGATCACGCCCATCATCGACAGCACGACCAGCGCGGCGAACATCAGCGGCAGGTCGAAGGTGCCGGTGGCGCGCTGCAGCACGAAGCCCAGGCCGGAGTTGGAGCCCACGAATTCGCCGACCACGGCGCCGACCACCGCCAGGGTGACAGACACCTTCAGCCCGCTGAAGATCGCCGGCAGGGCCTGCGGCAGCCGGAACTTGAGGAAGATCTTCATCGGCCCGGCACCCATGGACCGCGCGAGGTCGATCACGTCGGGCTCGACCGACTTGAAGCCCTGCACCGTCGACACCACCACCGGGAAGAAGCCCAGCAGGAAGGCGGCGATCACCTTGGGCACGATGCCGAAGCCGAACCACACCACGAAGAGCGGCGCCACGGCGACCTTGGGGATCGACTGCGAGAACACGAGCAGGGGGTAGACGAAGCTCTCGACCGTGCGCGAATAGGCGATCCACATCGCGATCGGCACGCCGATGAGGGCCGAGGCGACGAAGCCGCCGAGCGTCGCGTACAGCGTCGGCAGGCTCTGCTGTAGCAGCATGGACCAGTCGGCGCCCAGTTGCTTGATCACCGCCATCGGGGGCGGGATCAGATAAGCCGGGATCTTGAACAGGCGCACCAGCAGGTCCCACAGGACCAGCAGGACGAGCAGCAGCCAGAAGGGCCGCGCGGCGGGGTGGGTGATCCAGCGGGTCATGTCAATGGCGCCCGGCCGCCCGAAGGCATTGACGTGCCCCCTTGGGAGCAAGCGATACGCGAAGCGATGAGCGTGGGGGCTGATTCATGTCAGGAGACCTGGAACTTCAGCGAGTGGTCGTAGGGCAGCGCGGGGTTGTCGAAGCTGTTGGCGTTGCTCACGAAGTGCAGGGCGCAGGCGCGGCGCCATTGGCTGCTGTGGTTGGGGCCGGAGTGGTGGAAGGTGTTCCCGTGGTGGAAGCTCACCCCACCCTTGCGCACCGGGGCCGGCGTCATCGGCTGCTTGTCGAGGATCTCCGGCGGGATCTGCAGGTTGTACGGCTCGTTCTCCGGCGCGAAGTGGGTGTAGACGGGGCCGAGGTTGGTGCCGTCGCCGAAGTAGAGGCAGCCGTTCTCGAGCGTGGCGTCGTCCAGTGCGATCCAGGCGGTCACCATGCCTTCGGGGTCGGCCGGGCCGAAGTAGAAGTTGTCCTGGTGCGCGGGCTTCGGACCGCCGCCCTCGGGCGGCTTGAAGAAGATCTGGCTGAAGTACACCGACACGCCCGGGCCGATCAGGGTCTCGACGTGGTCCAAGAGCCGCCGGTCGCGCGCCAGCGCCTGCACCGCGCTGCGGTGGAAGTGGGGGTTGTCGAGCTTGCGCAGCACGGTGCGCGCCTGCACGCCGCCGTCGATGTACCAGGCGCGCTGTTCCTCGGGCAGTGCCGCCAGGAAGCTCTCGCCCCATTGCTCGATGTCGCGCACCACCGCGTCCATCTCGCCGGGCTCGAAGACGTGGTTCACCGTGAGGTGGCCGTGGTGGCGGTAGTAGGCGACGTCGTAGGCATCCATGGCGCTGTGCTCCTCGGAGGGGCCACTACTGCTGGGCGGCGAGGCCGGCGGCCTTCACCACGTCGGCGTTGCTGGCGATCTCTTCCTTGATGTAGGCGTCGAACTGGCGCGGCTTGAGCGTCCAGGGATCGGCGCCCAGCTTGGCGAAGCGTTCCTTGACCTCCGGCGACGCGAGCGCCTTCTCGACCTCGGCATGCAGCCGGTCGACGATCTCGCGCGGCGTCTTGGCGGGCGCCATCATCCCGATCCAGAAGTTGAACTCGGAGCCGGGCACCCCGGCTTCGGCCGTGGTGGGCACGTCGGGCAGGGCGCTGGCGCGCTTGGGCGAGCCCACGGCCAGCGCGAGCAGCTGCCCGTCCTTGATCTGGCCGATGACCGGCGCGATGGGCGAGAAGTAGTAGTCGACGCGGCCCGCCAGCACCTCGGTCACCGCTTCGGCCGAGCCCTTGAACGGGATGTTGGTGGCCTGGATCTTCGCGGCAAGCTTGAACTTCTCGGCGTTCAGGTGCGTGGCACTGCCCTGGCCGGCCGAGGCGAAGTTCAGGCTGCCGGGCTTGGCACGTGCGGTGGCGAGCAGTTCCTGCAGCGACTTGATGTTCTTCGCGGGCGAGATGACGAGCGCATTCGACAGCGAGGAGATCGGGGTGACGCCGGCGAAGTCGTTCACCGTGTCGAAGGGCAGCTTCGCGAAGGTCGAGGGGCTGACCGTGTGCGAGGACGAGTGGATGAGGATGGTGTAGCCGTCGGGTGCGGCGGTGGCGACGGCCTGCTGACCGATCGTGCCGCTGGCACCGCCGCGGTTGTCGACCACCAGCGTCTGCCCCATGCTCTGGCCCATCTTGTCGGTGATGGCGCGGGCAATGATGTCGGTGGTGCTGCCTGCGGCGAAGGGCACGACCACGCGGATCGGCTTGCTCGGGTAGGCGTTCTGAGCCTGGACGCCCAGGGTGCTCAGGCTCACGAAGGCCGCGGTGGCGGCCAGTGCGGCGATGCGCATGCTCTTGTCTCCTGTTCTTTATTCACCAGAAAGTGAATTAAGGAATTCTAGGGAGACCGCTGCCGCGCCGTCAACGCGGCGTGTCTTGGTAGATACCCGGGTCAGCGCATCACGTAGCCGAGCACCAGCTCGGTCATGTGCGACAGGCGCTGCGCCATCGCCTTGGGGGCGCGCAGGTCACGGCCGAAGATGGCCGACAGGGTGGGGTTGTTCGAGAGGTAGAAATAGCACAGCGACGCGATCGAGATGTAGAGCTGGATCGGGTCGATGCCGGCGTGGAACAGGTGCTGGCGCCTGCCGCGCTCAAGGATGCCGTCGAGCAGCTGCACCAGCGGCGAGTTCATCTCCTGGATGCGCTCGGAGCGCTTGAGGTGCACCGCCCTGTGCAGGTTCTCGCTGTTGAGCAGCGTGATGAACTCGGGATGCTCCAGGTAGTAGTGCCAGGTGAAGGAGATGAGCTGGCGGATGGCCTCGACCGGTTCCACCTCGTCCAGGTGCAGGCGTTGTTCGGCCTCGCGGATGTCGGCGTAGGTGCGCTCGAGCACGGCCAGGAAGAGGTCGTCCTTGCTCCCGAAGTAGTAGTAGATGAGGCGCTTGTTGACGTCGGCGCGCTCGGCGATGCGGTCGACCCGCGCACCGGCCAGGCCATGGTTGGCGAACTCGTCGCGCGCGGCGAGCAGGATCGCCGCCTGCGAGCGGTCGGCATCGCGCAGGCGGGTTTCGACGACGGGGGCGGCGGCTGACATGGTCTGGGCTCTAATTCACTATATGGTTAATTCTCGCGGGCCGCAATCGGCACTGCCGATAATCGCCGAACTCTGCAGCACCACTTTCTCCAATGAGCACCCAGATCGCCGGACACCTTCTCGTCGAATGCCTGATCGCCCAGGGCGTGACCCATGTGTTCGGCGTGCCGGGCGAGAGTTACCTGGCGGCGCTGGACGGCTTCCACGACCATGCGGACGAGATCCGCTTCGTCATCTGCCGGCAGGAGGGCGGCGCGGCTTTCATGGCCGAGGCGCACGGCAAGCTGACCGGGCGGCCCGGCGTGTGCTTCGTCACCCGCGGTCCGGGTGCCACGAATGCCTCCATCGGCGTGCACACGGCGTTCCAGGATTCGACGCCGATGGTGCTGCTCGTGGGCGATGTCGGCAGCGACTTCCGCGACCGCGAGGCCTTCCAGGAAGTCGATTTCCAGAGCTTCTTCGGCCCCAGCACCAAGGGCTTCGCCAAGCGGGTGGAGCGCGTCGACGAGGCCAGCCGCCTGCCGGAGTACGTGGCGCGTGCCTTTGCCGCCGCGATGAACGGGCGCCCCGGGCCCGTGGTGCTGGTGCTGCCCGAGGACATGCTGCGCAGCGCCGTGCAAGCGAAGCCCCTGCCGCGTGTGGAACCGGCGCTGGCGTGGGCCGACCCGGGCGGGCTGCGCGAACTGCGCCAGCTCCTGCTGGCGGCACGGCGGCCCTTCGTGATCGCCGGCGGCGGCGGCTGGACGCCGCAGGCGGCGCAGGCGTTGCAGCGCTTCGCGGAGAACTGGCAACTGCCCGTGGGCAATGCCTTCCGTTTCCAGGACACCTTCGACAACCACCATCCGCTGTACGCCGGCGACGTGGGCATCGGCATCAACCCGAAGCTCGCGGCGCGGGTGCGCGAAGCCGACCTGGTGATCGCGATCGGACCGCGCCTGGGCGAGATGACCACCGGCGGCTACGCCCTGCTGGAAGCGCCGCGTCCGGCGCAGAAGCTGGTGCATTTCCACGCCAGCGCCGAGGAACTGCATCGCGTGTACCAGGCCGATCTGGTGTTCAACACGACGATGAACGCCGCGGCGCGGGCCCTGGAGGTGCTCACGGCGCCGCCCGAGCTGCCCTGGAGCGACTGGGCGCAGGCGGTGCATGCGGATTACGAGGCCAACCTGGTGCCGCAGCCGCTGCCCGGCCCCATCGACATGCCGGCCATCGTGCAGTGCCTGCAGAAGCACCTGCCGGCCGATGCGGTGCTGACCAACGGCGCCGGCAATTTCGCGAGCTGGGTGCACCGTTTCTATCGCCACCACGGGCTGGCCAAGGGCTTCAAGACGCAGCTGGCACCCACCAGCGGCGCCATGGGCTACGGCGTGCCGGCGGGCATCGCCGCCAGCATCACGACCGGGCGCGTGGCGTTCACCATCGCGGGCGATGGCGACTTCCTGATGAACGGGCAGGAGCTTGCCACGGCCGTGCAGCATGGCGGCAAGAGCATCATCGTGCTGCTCAACAACGGCATGTACGGCACGATCCGCATGCACCAGGAGCGCGAGTACCCCGTGCGGGTCAGCGGGACGGCGCTGCACAACCCCGACTTCTGCGCGCTCGCTCGGGCGTATGGCTATGCGGCCGAGCGAGTGACGGAGACGCCCGGCTTCGAGGCTGCGCTGCTGCGAGCGCTGGCGCACGAGGGCGGTACGCTGATCGAAATCCCGCTGGACCCCGAGGTCATCACGACGCGCGGCACCTTGAGCGCCATCCGGAGTGCCGCCCAGGAAAGGCGCTGAGCGCGCGATGCGGCCGAGCGCCGCACGGGCAAAGAAAAAGCCGGCTTGCGCCGGCTTTTTCATGGGGCTGCGCCGTCTTACTTGACGTGCTTGCCGATCAGCGAGGCCAGCTCGAACATCGAGACCTGGGCCTTGCCGAAGATTTCCTTCAGCTTGGCATCGGCGTTGATGTTGCGCTTGTTCGCCTTGTCCTGCAGGCCGTTCTTCTTGATGTAGTCCCACAGCTTGGACACGATGGCGGTGCGCGGCAGCGGGGTCGAGCCCACCACGGCAGCCAGCGCGGGGCTGGGGGTCAGGGCCTTCATGAAGGCGGCGTTGGGGGTGCGCTTCTTGGCGGGAGCCTTCTTCGCAGCGGCCTTCTTGGCGGGCGCTGCCTTCTTGGCCGGTGCAGCCTTCTTCGCAGGGGCCGCCTTCTTGGCCGGTGCGGCCTTCTTCGCCGGTGCTGCAGCCTTCTTGGCCGGAGCCGCCTTCTTCGCCGGCGCTTTCTTCGCCGGTGCTTTCTTTGCAGTTGCCATGGTTGATTTCCTTGTGATTTCGATAGAACGTTCTACCAATGAAAAACAGCGTCTCCACTGGCATTGCGGATGCTAAAGGAGAAAAAACGCGTTTCCAAGGGAGAAAGCGAATTTTTCATTGGGAGTTGTTGTTTTTTTCGAGGGGTGTTTTCCCTCTGAAAACGGCCTCTGGCGCGGGTCTTCGTCAAGGCGGCGGCAGCGGTGATGCGCGACGCGATGGCCACGTGGCGAGCACCACGCCGAGCAGGGCGATCCCGAAGGCCACGATCTGCGTGGTGGAGAGGGGCTCGCCGAGGACGAGGACGCCGACCAGTGCGGCACTCACGGGCAGCATGACGGTGAACACGCCGGCCTGCGCGGCCGGCACGCTGCGCAGGCCGGTCATCCACAGCCACACGGTCCAGATGCTGGCCGCCAGCGCGTAGAGCACGAGCAGCAGCCACAGGCCCGTCGAGACAGCACCGAAGTCGAAACGCAGGGCAAGCCACACGCCGAAGGGCGTCGACAGCGCGAAGCCCCAGAGGTTGATGAGCGAGGAGATCCGCTTGGGGCCGAGCCGGCCGGTCAAGGACTTGCCGATGACGGCATACGCGGCTTCGCACAGCACGGCACAGAAGACCAGCAGGTTGCCCAACCAGGGTGCCGACGTGCCTGCCGCGCCAGTGCCGTTGCCGCCGTGGTGCGGCGTGAGCGCCAGCAGGCCGATACCGACCGCCGCGCAGGCGATGGCCGCTGCAATGCGTCGCGTGATGCGCTCGCGCAGGAAAAGCCAGCTGGCGATGGCCACCACCGCGGGGATGGACGCCATGATCACCCCAGCCGAGACCGCGCTCGTCAGGCTCACGCCGAAGAGCATGCAGATCGAGAACAGGAAGTTGCCGAGGAAGGACTCGAGGAACACCAGGCCGCGGGTCCTGCGGGTCATCGGGGGTTCGTCGGCAGGGCGCCGCAGCCAGTGCGGCATGGCCAGGGCGGCGATGCCGAAGCGCAGCCAGGCCAGCAGCAGCACGGGGAAGGCCGCCGCGAGGGGCTTGGAGAGGGCGACGTAGCTGCCCACGAGCGACATGCTCAGCGCGAGGCAGCCGTAGGCGAGGAGGCGGGGTGGGGCGGCGGAGGTCAATAGACTGCGGGCATTTGGAACGACACAGGCGCCGGATCATGCCCGACCCAGAACACTCGTCTGCCCGTCATGTCTTCGTCTACGGCACCCTGCGTGCGGGCGGCAGCAACGACATCCGGCGTTTCCGGCCGCTGCCGCGATGGGTGGGGCAGGGTGCCATCGCCGGCACGCTCTACGACCTGGGCGCCTATCCGGGCATCACTCTCGGCGGCGAAGGGCGCGTGCTCGGCGAGATCTACAGCGTGTGTGCCGAGGTCGAGGCGGCCCTCGACCGGCTGGAGGAAGTGCGTGAGGACGACAGCGGCGAGTACCGGCGCCGCATGGTGCGCGTGCCTGTCCCTGGCATTGGCGAGGTCGATTGCCTGGTCTACGAGATCCATCCCAACAGGGTGCGCACCGCCCCCGTGATTCCGGAGGGCGACTGGCTGAAGCACCTCCCGCTGCGCGGATGACTGCCCAGGACGGACATGCTTTCATCCGCGGAAAATGCGTTTCTTATTATGGGAAACAGGCGTGCTGCGCCGCCGCATATTTTCTCAATGCAAGAAATACGATTTTGCATTGAGAAAAATGTGCTTTAAGTGGTTGATTTATAACGTCAAAAAATATGTCTTATATAAGACATAAGAGTCGATGCCTCGGCTACAGTTGATGCAACGGTTCCGCGCCGTGCCCGTTTTCATAACTGCACCCCTGGAGTGAACATGCCTCAGACCATCACCGAACAACTCAGCCGTGAACAGCAGATCGCCGCCCTCGAGAAGGACTGGGCGACCAACCCCCGCTGGAAGGGCATCAAGCGCGGCTACAGCGCCGCCGACGTGGTGCGCCTGCGTGGCTCGCTGCCGATCGAGCACACGCTGGCCAAGCGCGGCGCCGAGAAGCTGTGGGAGAAGATCAACGGCGGCGCCAAGAAGGGCTACGTCAACGCCTTCGGCGCCATCACCGCCGGCCAGGCCATGCAGCAGGCCAAGGCGGGTCTGGAAGCCGTGTACCTGTCGGGCTGGCAGGTGGCTGCCGATGGCAACACCTCCGAGACCATGTACCCTGACCAGTCGCTGTACGCGTACGACTCGGTGCCGACGATGGTCCGCCGCATCAACAACACCTTCAAGCGTGCCGACGAGATCCAGTGGTCGCGCGGCGTGAATCCTGGCGACAAGGAGTTCATCGACTACTTCCTGCCGATCGTGGCGGACGCCGAGGCCGGCTTCGGCGGCGTGCTGAACGCCTTCGAACTCATGAAGAACATGATTGCCGCGGGCGCTGCCGGCGTGCACTTCGAGGACCAGCTCGCGGCCGTGAAGAAGTGCGGCCACATGGGCGGCAAGGTGCTGGTGCCGACGCAGGAAGCCTGCGAGAAGCTGATCTCCGCCCGTTTCGCGGCCGACGTCATGGGTGTCTCGACCATCGTGCTGGCGCGCACCGACGCGGAAGCAGCCAACCTGATCACCTCCGACCACGACGCGAACGACAAGCCCTTCCTGACGGGCGAGCGCACGCAGGAAGGCTTCTACCGCGTGAAGAACGGCCTGGAGCAGGCCATCAGCCGCGGCGTGGCCTATGCGCCGTATGCCGACCTGGTGTGGTGCGAGACCGGCACGCCCGACCTCGGCTTTGCCCGCGAGTTCGCGCAGGCCGTGCATGCCGCGTCGCCCGGCAAGCTGCTGTCGTACAACTGCTCGCCTTCGTTCAACTGGAAGAAGAACCTGGACGACAAGACCATCGCCCGCTTCCAGGAAGAGCTCTCGGCGCTGGGCTACAAGTACCAGTTCATCACGCTGGCCGGCATCCACGTCAACTGGTACAACACCTTCAAGTTCGCCCATGCCTATGCCAACGGCGAAGGCATGAAGCACTACGTCGAAATGGTGCAGGAACCCGAGTTCGCGGCTCGCGAGCAGGGCTACACCTTCGTGTCGCACCAGCAGGAAGTCGGCGCCGGCTACTTCGACGATGTGACCACCGTGATCCAGGGCGGCTCGTCGAGCGTGAAGGCGCTGACCGGCTCGACCGAGGAAGAGCAGTTCCACTGAGTCTGCTGCCGGGCCGCCCGGCCTGCGACCCGAGAGCCCGGCCCTGGCCGGGCTTTTTCGTGCGGGAGCGTCTCGGGCGGGCCATGGAGCGGCGAGCTAGAATCCTGCGCTTCGACCGTCATTCCACACCAACAAGGGCGAGAAAGGCACTCTGGTTATGACACCGCGAACTACCGGCACCGCATCGAGCGGCCTCTTTCCGAAGGGAATGGGCCGGTAGCCCGCGCACGCTGGTACGCACCAGCCCATGAACCACAGCTAAGCGCGGCTCCCGGCCGCGCTTTTTGTTTTTCCGAACCAGGTTTTCACATGATCCAGATCACGCTCCCCGACAACTCGCGTCGCGAGTTCCCCGGCCCCGTCTCGGTGGCCGACGTGGCCCAGTCCATCGGCCCCGGGCTCGCCAAGATGACGGTCGCCGGCAAGGTGGACGGCCGGCTCGTCGATGCCAGCGACATCATCGACCACGACGCGAGGCTCCAGATCATCACGCCCAAGGACGACGAGGGGCTGGAGATCATCCGCCACTCCACGGCCCACCTGGTCGGCCACGCCGTCAAGCAGCTGTACCCGACGGCGAAGATGGTGATCGGTCCGGTGATCGACGAGGGCTTCTACTACGACATCGCCTACGAGCGCCCCTTCACGCCCGAGGACATGGCCGCGATCGAGCAGCGCATGAAGGAGCTGATTGCCCAGGACTACGACGTCGTCAAGAAGATGACGCCCCGCGCCGAGGTGATCGAGGTCTTCAAGGCACGTGGCGAGGACTACAAGCTGCGCCTGGTCGAGGACATGCCCGACGAGCAGGCCATGGGCCTGTACTACCACCAGGAATACGTGGACATGTGCCGTGGACCGCACGTGCCGAACACGCGTTTCCTGAAGGTCTTCAAGCTGACGAAGCTGGCCGGCGCCTACTGGCGCGGCGACGCCAAGAACGAGCAGCTCCAACGCATCTACGGCACGGCCTGGGCGGACAAGAAGCAGCTCGACGCCTACATCCAGCGCATCGAGGAGGCCGAGAAGCGCGACCATCGCAAGCTGGGCAAGGAACTGGACCTGTACCACATCGACGAAGTGGCGCCGGGCCTGGTGTTCTGGCATCCGAAGGGCTGGGCGCTGTGGCAGGCGGTGGAGCAGTACATGCGGCAGGTGTACCGCGACACGGGCTACCAGGAAGTGAAGGGGCCGCAGATCCTGGACAAGAGCCTGTGGGAGAAGACGGGCCACTGGCAGAACTACCGCGAGAACATGTTCACGACGGAGTCGGAGAAGCGCGACTACGCGCTGAAGCCGATGAACTGCCCGGGCCACGTGATCATCTTCAAGAACGACCTGCGCAGCTACCGCGACCTGCCGATCCGCTATGGCGAATTCGGCCAGTGCCACCGCAACGAGCCCAGCGGCGCGCTGCACGGAATCATGCGCGTGCGCGGCTTCACGCAGGACGACGGCCACATCTTCTGCACGGAGGATCAGATCCTCGACGAGTGCGTGGCGTACACGGCGCAACTGCAGAAGGTGTATGCGGACTTCGGCTTCACCGACATCCTCTACAAGGTCGCGACGCGGCCGGACAACCGCGTGGGCTCCGACGAGTTGTGGGACAAGGCCGAGCATGCCGTGATGGAAGCGCTGCGCCGTTCGGGCGTGGACTTCGTCATTGCGCCCGGCGACGGCGCCTTCTACGGTCCCAAGATCGAGTACACGCTGCGCGATGCGATCGGCCGCCAGTGGCAGTGCGGCACCATGCAGGTCGACTTCAACACGGCGGAGCGCCTCGGCGCGGACTACGTGACGGAATCGAGCGGCCGTGCGCACCCGGTGATGCTCCACCGCGCCATCGTCGGCAGCCTGGAGCGCTTCATCGGCATGCTGGTCGAACACCATGCGGGCGCCTTGCCCGCCTGGCTGGCGCCGGTGCAGGTGGCGGTGCTCAACATCAGCGAAGGACAGGCCGACTACGCCGGCGAAGTTGCGAAAACGCTGCGGAATCAAGGGTTTAGGGTGGCGCTGGACCTGCACAACGAGAAGATCACGTATAAAATACGGAAGCATTCGTTGCAAAAGCTCCCTTACATCGTTGTCGTGGGCGACAAGGAAAAGGAAGCCGGCGCCGTCGCAGTGCGCGCCCGGGGCAATATCGACCTCGGTGCAATGTCGGTGGAGGCGTTCTCCCAAAAGATCGCCGACGACATCTCTCACAAGCGTTGACCGGAGACGACCCGGGCCTCGGCCTGGGTTCCGAATCGCCGTTTGTGCGCGTGCCTGCTGCGGCATCCGCTACGTTTTTTGTAGCAAACAGACCAAAGGATCGAAGCCATCGCTACTGCATTTCGCGACCGCCGCCAGCGCGAGGAACGCCAACACCGCCTGAACCGGGAAATCATGGCCCCGGAAGTCCGCCTTTTCGGCCCCGACAACGAAGCGCTGGGCGTTGTCAGCCTGCAGGAGGCCTTGCGCCTTGCGGGGGAATACGACGTGGACCTGGTCGAGACGGTGGCTGCGGCCAATCCGCCGGTCTGCCGGCTGATCGAGTACGGCAAGTTCAAGTTTCTCGAGCAGAAGAAGGCCGCCGAAGCGAAGTCGAAGCAGAAGGTCATCGAGGTCAAGGAAATCAAGTTCCGGCCCGGGACCGACGACGGCGACTACAACATCAAGATGCGCAACATCCGGCGCTTCCTGGACGAAGGCGACAAGTGCAAGATCACCCTGCGCTTTCGCGGGCGTGAGATCACGCACCAGGAACTGGGTCTGGCGCTTCTGCAACGCATCCGCGACGAACTGGGCGACGCGATCGTGGTCGAGCAGTTTCCCAAGCTCGAGGGCCGGCAGATGATCATGATGATCGCGCCAGGCCGCAAGAAGGCGGGTGGGGCGGCCAAGTCGGCGACGGAACCGGCGGCCGCCTGATGCGTGGCAAGGCCCGTCTCCCGTAGCGGGCCGTGGATTGAAGAAGGGATTTCGCGGCAGCCAGCCTCCGGGCGGGCTGTCGCGGGATGAAGAAGTGCCTCGAGGGCCAACAAGTCCGTGGAGCATCCGCGGCGCCTTGCGAGCACAACGAAAAGGAGCATGCACATGCCCAAAATGAAGACCAAGAGCAGCGCGAAGAAGCGTTTTCGCGTTCGTCCCGGTGGCACCGTCAAGCGCGGTCAAGCCTTCAAGCGTCACATCCTGACCAAGAAGACCACCAAGAACAAGCGCCACCTGCGCGGTGCGGTGACGGTTCACGAGACCAACATGGTTTCGATGGCCGCCATGCTGCCCGGCCAAGGCATTTGATCAACCGACGAACTAGGAAGGATTCAATATGCCTCGCGTCAAACGTGGTGTAACCGCTCGCGCCCGCCACAAGAAGGTTCTCGCCCTCGCCAAGGGCTTCCGCGGCCGTCGCGGCAATGTCTTCCGCATCGCCAAGCAGGCGGTGATGAAGGCAGGCCAGTACGCCTACCGTGACCGTCGTACCAAGAAGCGCGTGTTCCGCCAGCTGTGGATCGCGCGTATCAACGCCGCCTCGCGTGAACTGGGCCTGACCTACAGCCAGTTCGCCAACGGCATCCGCAAGGCCGGTATCGAGATCGACCGCAAGGTCCTGGCCGATATCGCCGTGCACGACAAGGCCGCATTCGCCGGCATCGTGGAGCAGGTCAAGGCCAAGCTGGCTGCTTGATCCTGCTGCGGGTTGCTATCGTTTCGATAGCTGCTCGCGCCCACGGTACAAGGGCTGGCGCTTCAAAAGCACCAGCCCTTTTTTATTTCCCTTTCGCATTCCCGATTCCATGAACGAGCTGGACACCCTGGTCGCCAACGCCCGTGCCGCCTTCGCCGACGCCAAGGCGCCGGCGGAACTCGAAAACGCCAAGGCGCAGTTCCTCGGCAAGTCCGGCCGCGTCACCGAACTGATGAAGGGCATGGCCCAGCTCAGCGTCGACGAGAAGAAGTCGCGCGGCGCCGCCATCAACGTCGCCAAGCAGGCCATCGAGGCCGCGCTGACCGAGCGCCGCCAGCAGCTCGCCGACGAGGAACTCGCTGTGCAACTGCGCGCGGAGGCCCTGGACGTGACCCTGCCGGGCCGCCGCCGGGCCGGCGGAGGTCTGCACCCGGTCAGCCGCACGCTGGAGCGCATCGAGGCCATCTTCGGCAGCATGGGCTTCGACGTGGCCGACGGGCCGGAGATCGAGAGCGACTGGCATTCGTTCACCTCGCTGAACAACCCGCCGAACCACCCGGCACGCTCGATGCAGGACACCTTCTACGTCGACATCCAGGGCGACGACGGCATTCCGTACAACCTGCGGCCTCACACGAGCCCGATGCAGGTGCGTTATGCCCATCAGCAGGTGAAGAAGCACGCCGCGCTGTTCGAGGCGGCCGCCAAGGATCCGGGCGTGACCGCGCCCGAGATCCGCGTGATCGCCCCGGGCCGCACCTACCGCGTGGACAGCGATGCCACCCACTCGCCCATGTTCCACCAGTGCGAGGGCCTGTGGCTGGGCGCGAACGTGAGCTTCAAGGACCTGAAGGTCGTCTTCACCGACTTCTGCCGCACCTTCTTCGAGAGCGACGACCTGGTGCTGCGCTTTCGCCCGAGCTTCTTCCCCTTCACCGAGCCCAGCGCCGAGATCGACATCCAGTTCCAGAGCGGCCCGCTGGCCGGGCGCTGGCTCGAAGTGGCGGGCTCGGGCCAGGTGCACCCGAACGTCGTGCGCAACATGGGGCTGGACCCCGAGCGCTACATCGGCTTCGCCTTCGGCATGGGCCCGGACCGCCTCACGATGCTGCGCTACGGTGTGAACGACCTGCGCCTGTTCTTCGACGGCGACCTGCGCTTCCTGTCGCAGTTCCAGTGATTCCCGCGCGACCTCCCGCATAGATTCAAAGAGACCGAAAGCAATGCAATTCCCCGAGTCCTGGTTGCGCGAGTTCTGCAACCCGCCGCTCACGAGCGAGGAACTGGCCGACACGCTGACCATGGGCGGCTTCGAGGTCGAGGAGCGCCGTCCCGCCGCGCCACCGTTCACGAAGATCGTGGTCGGCGAGATCAAGGAGGCCGTGCAGCACCCCAACGCCGACCGCCTGCGCGTGTGCCAGGTGGACGTGGGGCAGGGCGCCTTGCTCAACATCGTCTGCGGCGCGCCCAATGCGCGCGTGGGCATCAAGGTCCCCACCGCGCTCGTGGGCGCCGAACTGCCGCCCGGCGAGGACGGCAAGCCCTTCCACATCAAGCTGGGCAAGCTGCGCGGCGTCGAAAGCCAGGGCATGCTGTGCTCGGCGCGCGAGCTGCAGCTCAGCGAAGACCACGGCGGCCTGCTCGAGCTGGCCGGCGAGGCGCCCATCGGCACCGGCATCCGGGAGTGGCTGCGCCTGGACGACACGCTCCTTACCCTGAAGCTCACCCCCAACCTCGCCCATGGCCTGTCGGTCTTCGGCATCGCGCGCGAGCTGGCCGCGCTCACGGGCACGCCGCTGCGCACGCCGGCCATCGAGCCCGTGGTGCCGCAGCACGACGACAAGCTGGCGGTGAAGGTCGAGGCGCCCGACCTGTGCGGCCGCTTCTCCGGCCGCATCGTGCGTGGCGTCAACACCCAGGCGGCCACGCCCGCGTGGATGGTCGACCGCCTCGCGCGCTGCGGGCAGCGCAGCGTCACCGCGCTGGTCGACATCTCGAACTACGTGATGTTCGAGTACGGCCAGCCTTCGCACATCTTCGACTTCGACAAGATCCACGGCGGCCTCACGGTGCGCTGGGGCCGGGCAGGTGAGCAGCTCAAGCTGCTCAACGGCAACACCATCAGCGTCGATGAGAAGGTCGGCGTGATCGCCGACGACCAGGAAGTCGAATCGCTCGCCGGCATCATGGGCGGCGACGCGACGGCGGTGTCCGACGACACGCGCAACATCTATGTCGAGGCGGCATTCTGGTGGCCCGAAGCGGTGCAGGGCCGTTCGCGCCGTTTCAACTTCTCCACCGACGCAGGACACCGCTACGAGCGCGGCGTCGACCCGAGCCGCACGGTGCAGGTGATCGAGCGCATCACGCAGCTGATCCAGCAGATCTGTGGCGGCCAGCCCGGCCCGATCGACGACCAGACGCTCAAGCTGCCGGAGCTCAAGCCCGTCACCCTGCGCGTGGCGCGTGCCGCGCGCGTCATCGGCATGCCGCTCACGCAGGCGCAATGCGCCGACGCGCTCCAGCGCCTGGGCTTCGCGCTGCACGAAGGCGAGGGCGTCATCACCGTCACGCCGCCGCCGCACCGCTTCGACCTCACGATCGAGGAAGACCTGATCGAGGAAGTGGCGCGCCTGGTGGGCTACAACAACCTGCCCACCACCCCGCCCCTCGCGCCTGTCACCGCGCGGGTCAAGCCCGAGAGCCAGCGCAGCCGCTTTGCCGTTCGCCATCGCATCGCGGCTCTGGGCTACCAGGAGACGATCAACTTCAGCTTCGTCGAAGCCGAATGGGAACGCGACTTGGCCGGCAACGCCGACCCGGTGAAGCTGCTCAACCCCATCGCCAGCCAGATGAGCGTGATGCGTTCGTCGCTCATCGGCTCGCTGCTGCAGGTGCTCAAGTTCAACCTGGACCGCAAGGCGCCGCGGGTGCGCGTGTTCGAGCTCGGTCGCGTCTTCCTGCGCGATGCGCGCGTGGCCACCACCGACAGCACCGTCAAGGGCGTGCGCCAGCCGATGCGTGTGGCCGGACTGGCCTGGGGCGATGCACAGGCGGCGCGCTGGGACGGCAAGCCGCAGCGCGCGGATTTCTACGACGCCAAGGGTGACGTGGAGGCCTTGCTGGCCCCCGCCGTGCCGACCTTCGAGCGCACCGAACATCCCGCCCTGCATCCCGGCCGTGCCGCGCGTGTTCTGCTCGACGGCCGCGAGATCGGCGTCGTCGGCGAACTGCATCCTCGCTGGCGGCAGCAATGGGACTTCGCCCAGGCGCCGGTGCTGTTCGAGCTGGACCTCGATGCGGTCACGGCGCGCACCGTGCCCGTGGCGCAGCCGGTGGCCAAGCACCAGGCCGTGGAGCGCGACGTCGCGCTCGTGGTGGCGGAGTCGGTTGCGGCAGGCGCCGTGCTCGACGCGGCGCGTGCCGCGCCGACGCAAGGTCTGCTGCGCGACGCGATGCTGTTCGACATCTACCGGCCGCAGCCGGGCGCTGCGTCGACAGGGGGCCTCGCCGACGGCGAGAAGAGCCTCGCGGTGCGCCTGAGCTTCCAGAGCGATGCCGGCTCGCTCACCGACGAACAGGTCGACGCGGCCGTGCAGGCCGTGCTGGGACAGGCCGCGGCGGCCGTCGGCGCGCGCCTGCGTGCCTGAGCAGGAGACATCGGCCATGGAATTCACCATCGAAGCCCTCGAGACGCCGGCGCTCACCAAGGCGCAGCTGGCCGACCTGCTGTTCGAGCAGATCGGCTTGAACAAGCGCGAGGCGAAGGACATGGTCGAGGCATTTTTCGACCTTATCGCGGCGCGTCTGATCGAAGGCGATGACGTCAAGATCTCTGGCTTCGGCAACTTCCAGATCCGCACCAAGGCGCCGCGGCCGGGCCGCAATCCGCGCACCGGCGAGCACATTCCGATCGGCGCACGTCGTGTCGCGACCTTCCATGCGAGCGCGAAACTCAAGGAACAGATTCACGGTTTGCCGACCCACGAGGGGGGCGCGAGCGTCGAATGGAGCGTCGAGGGCGAATAAGCGCTTGGCGCCGACAAGGTGCGTGGAGTAACCTCTGAGGTTTACCCCGCACCGTGTTGATTTCAATAGAGAAAATGGCCGAGAAGCAGGCCGGCGTTCATGCCGGGGGCTCGCTCCCACCCATCCCCGTCAAGCGCTACTTCACGATCGGTGAGGTCGGCGAGCTGTGCGGCGTCAAACCGCACGTGCTGCGCTACTGGGAGCAGGAGTTCACCCAGCTGCGGCCGATGAAGCGCCGTGGCAACCGCCGCTACTACCAGCACCACGAAGTGCTGATGATCCGCCGCATCCGCGACCTGCTCTACGACCAGGGCTTCACGATCAGCGGCGCGCGCAACAAGTTGCAGGAACTCGTGCAGATCGAGCGCGGCCGCCGCAAGGCCGGCGACGAAGCCGAGGCCCTCGTGGTCGATGCGGATGCGGCCGTGGATGCACCGATCGAGCAGGACGAGGCGGGCGCACATGAAGAGCGCGCCGCGTGGTACGCGACCACGTCCATGCCCTTCGTCGTGCTCGACCGCACGCAGCTCGCGCAACTGCGCAGCGAGCTCGTCGAGATTCGCGAGCTTTTGGCAGCAACTTACTGATCGACTGCCGGGCAATCGCCAATCCCGGCATATAATCGAGAGCTTCGGTGTGTGGCGCAGCCTGGTAGCGCACTTGCATGGGGTGCAAGGGGTCGAAGGTTCGAATCCTTTCACACCGACCAAAAATAAAAAGTAGATCAACGGGTTAGGCTCACAAGGCCTAACCCGTTTTTCGTTGGCTTTGACAACGGCGGCCCGTTCCTGACAAACGCGGGGCTGATCGCCTAGACGACGACGGTCTGCACGGAGTCGAGACCGTACAGCACGCCGGGCACCAGAATCGGCACGATCATCCGGCCCGTCGGACGTTCTTCGATGGCCAGGTCCGGCCCGGCCATCGCACTTCGGGTGATCGAGGTCACGCGGGTGTCGGTTCGTTCGACGAGCGCCATGAGCTCCTCGGCGTCGACGATCTTCGCGTCGTCGATCCACGTCCCTCGTATGCCATCGGCCTCCCGAATCTTGGCGCGCAAAATTCGATCGCCGTATCGTTCCAATGCGGTGACCACAAACAGCCGTCTCACACCTGACTCCTTTCGAGGCCACGGATATACCGCCGAGCGCGCCGCGTGAATGTCGGACGGGGGCGACCACGATGGCATCAATCCATCATTGCGGTCCTCGGATCCAGCGACGCGCCGGCATGCGTCGGGCTTCGGCGTCCGGACGAGTACACGCTGTCGGGAGAGCCCGACTTCCGAACCGCTCGCCGCGCTATCCGCGCACTACATCGACCACGGCGAAATACATCGCGCTCGCCGCCGCGGCGAGCCACGATGCAACGGCCGCAATGAACACGCTCGCATAAACGGCCTTCTTCATGCGGCAGGGCCAGCTGTCGGGATCGAGCTCACGTGACCGGTCGTCGCTGGAGGCCTGCGGTTGATCGATGGAGGTGGGTGTCATGGCGACGCGGATTCTGAAAAAACATCGCGTCGCCCGGTGTAGGAATGTGGCTGGGCGCTACCTTGCCGTCACAGGGAAAGGCGGGGTTGAAAAGCAAAGGCCGCTGGCGATGAGCCAGCGGCCTTTGTTCTAGGCGCCCCCGCTGTGCGCCCTCGAAGCGTCCGACGGCTCACAACGCGCGCGCAAAAAAAAGAAACCCGGCCACGCAGTGATGCGTGCCGGGTCCTGCATTCAGGCGCCTCCCAGGCCCGTTCCTGGACCTCTTTCAGGCGGCGCCCGCCTGAGTGCGCGGTGCGTGCCCCATGGGGCACGGTCGACGATCAGAGTGCGGCGCTGCGGGTGGCGGCGCGACGCACGGCCAGGCTGCCCTGGGTGTATTGCGAGGGGATCGTGCTGTTCACGAAGGCCTTGCGGTCCAGGTTCCACGTCGGGTCGTGGGCAGCGGCGACGGCACCGGCACGCACGGCGTTGCGGTCGGCCTGCGACACGATGGTGGCAGGCACTCCGGCGTTGGCGCCTTCGGCGTACGGGTTGGCCGAGTGCGCGGCCACGACGGCCTGGCTGTTCACTTCGGCACGGCTGGCCACCGAGTTGACGGTGGTCACGCCTTGGTATTCCTCGGCCTGGGCAACGCCGGCGGCGGCGACGAGGGAAAGGGCGGCGATGGCGATGATCTTCGAGGTCTTCATGATGTGCTCCTTGCTGGATAGCGTTTGAACAGAGCGGTGGGCACCTGCCCGGATCCGCTTCGGGTCTGCGTTCAATCGCTGGCCCGTGGGATGAATTGTGGACCTGGAAGATAAGTAGAAACCCGCACGATTCGGAACGAACCGTTCACGCCATCGAAACAATCGTGCGAAGTCGACCGACATTCACCCTGTGGGTGATGAAGACCAGCGAGCGCTGGCGCGCCGCAGACTGCGCGTCGGAGGGGGGGATTGGGGCCGATCGGCAGACCGGAGATGCGGGGTTCGGCGTTTCAGCGCTGCAGGCGCCACCAGCCACCCTGCTCGGTCGGCAGAGGCGCCGGATCGAGCTGCTGCCAGGCGCTTTGCACGATGCGACGGCGCTGCTCGGCTTCCAGCGCGCGCGCCATGCGCGCGGCCTGCCAGCTGCCCGTGAGCGCTTCACGCCGCCAGGTCTGCGCCAGGGTCTGCAGTTCGGTGTCGTCCAAGGCTTGCGGGGTGTCCATCACGGCAGTCGCTCCGGAGCGGGGATGTCGGGAGCTTAGGGCGCGCGCCGCCGCCGGTCACTACGCCAAATGCCGCAGGCCAGGTGGCCGAGGGCGCCGCCGCGGGCGGGATAGCGCGGTGGCGTCAGCGCGCCTTGCCGTCCAGGTAGGGCTGCGGATCGACCGCCACGCCCTGCTTGCGCACCTCGAAGTGCAGCTTCACGCGGTCGGTGCCGCTCCTGCCCATCTCGGCGATCTGCTGTCCCTGGCGCACGTTGTCCTTCTCCTTGACCAGGATCTTCTGGTTGTGCGCGTAGGCCGTGAGGAAGGTGTCGTTGTGCTTGACGATGACCATGTTGCCGTAGCCGCGCAGCTGGCCGCCGACGAAGACGACGCGTCCGTCCGCAGAGGCCAGCACCGGGTCGCCGGCCTTGCCGCCGATGTCCAGGCCCTTGTTGCTCCTGCCGTCGAAGCGGGCCAGCGTCGGGCCCTCGGCCGGGCGGATGAACGCGGCCGGTTGTGCAGGCGCGGCGGGCGCAGGGGCGGGCGCCGGCGCGGACGGCGCGGGCGCCTGGCGCGCGGGCGCAGGCTTGGGTGCGGGCGGCGGCGTGCTCGAGCAGGCCGCCAGAACGGCCGCGGTGGCGATCAGAAGGGAAGAGCGGAGGGTAGCGAAAGTCATTGTTCTGTGTGTCCCGTCGGGCGCGCATGTCGGGCGCGCGGATGGATGCAGCCGGTGCGCAGGACGGCACGCCCGGGCGTGGGGCCGTCGCGCCGCACCGTTGAAGGATCGGCTAGCTATGAAAATGATAGCTGCTCGCGCAGGCCCGGCATGCGGCCGACCTGTATTTGTCTTGTAAAGGTCTGCAGGATTTAACGCGGCGTGCCGCGCGCCTGCACCTGCGTCGACAGATGCGGGTGCCTCGCCAGCAGTTCGTCGCGGGGACCGAAGTCTGCCACGCGCCCGGCTTCCAGGATGACGACCGTGTCGAAGCGTTCCAGCAGGCTCAGCCGGTGCACCGACGCGATCAGGCAGGCCTGCGGAAAGGCGCTGGCCATGCGTTCGAACACCCGGCCCTCGGTCTGCGGGTCGAGGGCGCTCGTCGGCTCGTCCAAGAGCAGCAGCGAGCTGCCATGGGCCGCCAGCGCGCCGCGCGCCAAGGCCAGGCGTTGCCGCTGGCCGCCGGAGAGGTTGAAGCCGCGCTCTGTGAGCGGACTCGCCAGCCCGTCGGGCAGGCGGGCCAGCACCTCGTCGAAGGCGCTGGCGTGCACCGACTGCTGCAGCACGGCCTCGTCGGCGGTCTCGCCGAAGGTGAGGTTCTCGCGCACGCTGGCCTCGAAGACCTCGGCCTCCTGCGGGATCAGGGTCGCCAGCGCGCGCAGCCGCGCCCAGGGCTGCGGCTGGCCGTCGATCGTGAGCGTGCCCTGTTGCGGCACATAGAGCCCGGCCAGCGCCCGCAGCAGCGTGCTCTTGCCGCCGCCGCTCGGGCCGATCAACGCCACCCGCTCACCGCGGCGCAGCGTGAGCGACAGATCGTGCAGGCCGCCGCCGCGGCTGCTGTCGGCATAGCCCCAGTGCACGCCGTGCACCGCCAAGGTGGTCCAGTGCGCGCCGGCGTCCACCGGCGGCGGTGCGACCGCCGGATCGCCCGGTGCGGCCCAGATCGGCTCGGCGCTGCCGTAGTCGGTGTGCATGCGCGCGAAGTTCTGGAAGTTGGCTGCCATCGAGCTCACGACCGACGCCGCCTGCTGCGCATACTGGTAGATCATGAACACGGTGCCCAGCATCACCGCCGATGCCGTGCCGCCGGCCGAGATGGCCTGCCAGACGTAGATGGCCACCAGCAGCCAGGTCAGTCCCAGGCCCAGCATGTCGACCGCGAACCACTTGCCCTCGTTGACCACGACTGCGCGCTTGAGCGGCGCCGACACCGCTTCCATGCGCCGGCGCAGCAGCCTGGCCGATGCCGCCTGCAGCCGAAGGCCGATCACCGTCGACGCGTTGCCGACGAAGTCGAGCAGCGCCGCGGCGTAGCGGCGGTCGGCGTCGTTCTCCTGCCGGGCCAGGACCATCAAGGCCTTGTCGAAGCGCAGGATCGCCGCGCCGATCACGACGTAGCCCACCAGCGCGATCAGCCCGCTGGTGTGCGAGAGCAGCGCCAGTGCCACCAGCGGCCCTGCGAAGCTGAGCGCACTTTGCACGTAGACGAACTGGTTCTGCGCGAAGTCCGACAGCGCGCGGCTCGCCTGGTGCACCCGGTGCTGCAGTTCGCCCGAGTGGTGCCCGTCGCGCCAGGCCAGGGGAGCGGCAGTGATGCGCCCGTACAGCTGGTCGCTCAGCCGCTCGCGCACGCGCACGCCCACGTTGCGCTCGAGCACGCGGCCCGGCCCGTGCAGCAGCCAGGACACCAGGTATACGCCCATCAGCACCGCGATCCAGCGCCCCGCGGCGGGCACCTGGCCCTTCTGCAGCGCATTGATTGCCTGCGCCGCGAGCCAGGGCATGGCCAGCCGCACGAGCTGCGAGCCGCCCAGCAGCGCCGCCGCGCCCACGAGCTGGCCGCGCACGCCCTCGGCGTGCTGCCACAGCGCGCGGTAAAGGGTGCGGATGGCGCTGCTTGTCGTGGCGCTTGGCGTGCTGGCGGCGGTCACCCTGGCGCGGCCTTTCTCATTTCATCGGAATTGGCGTTGCGCGATCGACCGGCACCGCCGTCACCGCGTTCTGCGGCGAGCCGTCGATCAGCTTGTCGGAATAGGTGAGGTAGATCAGCGTGTTGCGCCTGGCGTCGACCAAGCGCACCACGCGCAGGCGCTTGAACAGGATCGACTGCCGCTCGGCGTACACCTCCTCGCGCTTGGGCAACGGGCCGGTGAAGCCGATCGGTCCGACCTGGCGGCAGGCGATCGACGCTTCGGCCTTGTCCTCGGCCAGGCCGAAGGCGCCGGAGATGCCGCCCGTCTTGGCGCGCGAGACGTAGCAGGTCACGCCGTTCACGCGCGGGTCGTCGTAGGCGTCGACCACGATCTTGTGGTCGGGGCCGATGAGCTTGAAGGCGGTGTCGACGTCGCCGACCGTCTCTGCGCCGGCCGTGGAAGCCGCGGCGCCGGCCAGGGCGCACATCAGCAGCGTAAGGAGCTTGTTCATGGCGTTCGCGAATCCTCGGCAGTGGCCTGCCATGCTATGAAATCGGTAGCTGCTTGCGCAGGTGGGACGGGGGCTGCGAGCCGATCGGGCTCGAAATGCCGCGTCGCCACCGGCTCACACGATGTCGACCGTGTGGATGCGGTACTCGCCCTGGCGGCGGTCCTCGAAGAAGCGTTCGAGCGCCTCGCGCACCGTCCGAAAGGCAATCTCGTCCCAGGGAATCTCTTCCTCGGTGAAGAGCTTCGCCTCGATGGTCTCGTGCCCCGGCGCGAAGATGTCGCTGAGCAGCTTGGCGCGGTAGAACAGGTGCACCTGCCCGACGCGCACCACGTTCATCAGCGCGAAGAGCCCGCCCAGCTCGTACTGGGCACCGGCTTCCTCGTCGGTCTCGCGCGCAGCGCCCTCGGCGGTGGTCTCGCCCAGTTCCATGAAGCCGGCGGGCAGGGTCCACTTGCCCCAGCGCGGCTCGATGTTGCGCTTGCACAGCAGCACCTTGTCGCCCAGCACCGGGATGGTGCCGACGACGTTGAGCGGGTTCTCATAGTGGATCGTGCCGCAGGCCGGGCAGACGGCGCGTTCCTTGACGTCGCCGTCGTCGGGCACGCGGTACACCACCGCGGTGCCGCAGTTCTTGCAGTGCTTGATCAGGGGGCGGGTGAACATCGCGCTCGGGCGGGCCTGTTGCTCAGGGCGCGCTCAGGCGACTTTCACCGTCAGCGTCGGCAGGCCGGCCACCTGGCCGACCATCGTGTCGCCCGACACCACAGCCGCCACGCCTTCGGGCGTGCCGGAGTAGATCAGGTCGCCGGGCTGCAGCTCCCAGGCGGCCGACAGGTGCTCGATGGTCTCGGCCACGTTCCAGATCAGCTTGGCGACGTTGCTGCGCTGGCGGTCGGTGCCGTTGACCTGCAGCGAGATCTCGGCGTTCTCGACGTCGCCGGCCTCGGCCTTGGGCACGATCGGGCCGATGGGCGCGCTCTGCTCGAAGCCCTTGCCGATGTCCCAGGGACGGCCCTGCTTCTTCATGTCGTTCTGCAGGTCGCGGCGCGTCATGTCCAGGCCCACGGCCCAGCCGAAGATGTGCTTGTGTGCATCGGCGGCAGCGATGTTCCTGCCGCCGGTGCCGATGGCGACCACGAGCTCGATCTCGTGGTGCAGGTTCTTGGTGAGGGACGGGTAGGCCATGGTGCCGGTGCTGCCGGCATCGACCACCACCAGCGCGTCGGCCGGCTTCATGAAGAAGAAGGGCGGCTCGCGGCCGGTGAAGCCCATCTCCTTGGCATGCTCCTCGTAGTTGCGGCCCACGCAGTAGATGCGGTGGACGGGAAACCGGGCGCTGCTGCCCGCCACGGGAACCGACACCACGGGTGCCGGGCTGAAGACATAGTCGGTGGCCATCGGAATGCTCTTTCTGGGAAGGGGAAAAGGCGCGAGGCGGCCAGTGTGCCAGAGCCGGCGCGCATCGGCTGGCGCGCGGCGGCGGTGGGCGGTGCGGGCGTATCCTCGGGCGCATGATGAAGCTGCACAACTACTTCCGCTCCTCGGCCTCGTACCGCGTGCGCATCGCCCTGAACCTCAAGGGCATGGCCTACGACTACGTCCCGGTGCACATCGCGCGCGGCGAGCACAAGACCGGTCCCTTCGCCAGCCTGTCGGCCGACCGCCTGGTGCCCCTGCTCGAGGACGAGGGCGAGCGCTTTTCGCAGTCGATGGCGATCATCGAGTACCTCGACGAGATCCAGCCCGAGCCGCCGCTGCTGCCGGCCGACCCGGTGGGCCGCGCCCACGTGCGTGCGCTGGCGCAGTCGATCGCGTGCGAGATCCACCCCATCAACAACCTGCGCGTGCTCAAGTACCTGGTGAGCGAGCTGAAGCTCGACGAGGCGGCCAAGAACGCTTGGTACCGCCACTGGGTGCGCGAGGGCCTGCTGGCCTTCGAACGGCAGCTCGCCCAGCACCCGGCGGGCATCTATTGCTGGGGCAACACGCCGACGCTGGCCGACTGCTGCCTGGTGCCGCAGATCTTCAACGCCCAGCGCTTCGACTGCGACCTGAGCGGCCTGCCGCGCACGATCGCCGCCTACGAGGCCTGCCAGCGCCTGGATGCCTTCCAGCGCGCCCAGCCCTCGCAGTGCCCCGATGCCGAAGCCTGACGCCGCCATGGCCTGGCCGGCCGACTGGATTGTGCCCGACTGGATTGTGCCCGACTGGCCGGCGCCGCCCGGCGTGCGCGCGCTGTGCACCACGCGCGCCGGCGGCGTTTCCCAGGGCGGCTACGCGAGCCTCAACCTGGGCGACCACGTGGGCGACCGGCCCGAGCACGTCGCCGAGAACCGGCGCCGCCTGCGCGAAGCCATCGGCGCCGAGCCCGTCTTCCTGCGCCAGGTGCATGGCACCGACTGCGCCGCGCTGGCCACGCCCGGCCCGGGCGCGCCGACCGCGGACGCGGCGCTGGCCGATGCCGTCGGCGTCGCTGCGACGGTGATGGTGGCGGACTGCCTGCCCGTCCTGCTGTGCAGCGAGGACGGCCGTCGCGTGGCCGCGGCCCATTGCGGCTGGCGTGGCCTGGCCGCCGGGGTGCTGGAGCGGGCCTACGCATCGTTTCGGCCGCCAGCGCCCGCGGATGCTGCGCAGGGTGCTACGAAAATCATAGCGTGGCTGGGTCCCTGCATCGGCCCGGAGGCGTTCGAGGTCGGCGACGAGGTCCGGGCGGCCTTCGTGGCCCATGCGGCCGAGGCCGCCGATTGTTTTCGTCCCGGCCCGCGGCCGGGCAAGTGGCTGGCCGACCTGCCGGCGCTCGCGCGCCAGCGCCTGCAGGCGCTGGGCGTCGGCGCGGTGCACGGCAACGACGGCAGCGCGCCGTGGTGCACCGTGGGCAACCCCTCAAGGTTCTTTTCGCACCGGCGCGACGGGGCTGGCAGCGGGCGCTTCGCCGCCCTGGTCTGGCGCGTCTGAAGCGGCGGCGTTGGCCGCGGCGCGCGCCGCGGCCTGGGCCTGCGCCTCGCGTTCCTTCGCGGCGCGCCGGCGCGCGGGCGTCGCCAGCAGGTACACCACCAGCGCCACGGGCAGCAGCCCGTACAGCAGGAAGGTGAAGACGGCGCCCAGCACGGTGCCGTTGGTGGCGGTGGCTTCGGCGACGGCCATCATCACGGCCACGTACAGCCATGCGATCACGACGAGATGGATGAACACGGTTTCAGCTCGGGGTGGCGCACCGCCGCTGTGGGGCATGCCAAAAAGTGCCTTGGAAATGCAGGATACTCAATCCACGCGCCACGTTCCGCAGTGGTCGCGACCCCAGGCGAGGAACACAGGAGACCCCATGACACAGGACCAGGCCATGGCGAGCGAGATGATGGGCTCGTTCCAGAAGGCGCTGAGCGAGGGCTGGCAGAAGGCGCTCTCGTCCTTCGGTGAACTCGGCCAGGGCGGTGCCTTCGGCGGCGGCCCGCAGTGGAACCTGCCGAGCTTCCAGTTCGCGCCCGACAAGCTGGTGAGCATCCAGCGCGAATACGTCGAGGAAGCCAGCGCCCTGTGGCGCCAGGGCCTCATGGCGCAGCCCGAGGGCGACAAGCGCTTCGCGGCCGAGCCCTGGCACCAGAACCCCATGGCCGCGTTCTCGGCGGCGGTCTACCTGCTCAATGCGCGCACCCTGATGTCGATGGCCGAGGCGGTCGAGGCCGACGCGAAGACCAAGGCCCGCCTGCGCTTCGCGGTCGAGCAGTGGATGGCGGCTTCGGCGCCCAGCAACTACATGGCCTTCAACGCCGAGGCGCAGCAGCAGGCACTGAAGACGCAGGGCGAGAGCATCGCCAAGGGCATCCGCAACCTGGTGCACGACATCCAGCAGGGCCACGTCAGCATGACCGACGAGAGCGCCTTCGAGGTCGGCCGCAACGTGGCGACCACCGAGGGCGCGGTGGTGTACGAGAACGAGCTCTTCCAGCTGCTCGAGTACAGGCCGCTCACGCCCAAGGTGCACGAGCGCCCGCTGCTGCTGGTGCCGCCGTGCATCAACAAGTTCTACATCCTCGACCTGCAGCCCGAGAACTCGCTGATCCGCCACGCCGTCGCCCAGGGACACCGCACCTTCGTGGTCAGCTGGCGCAATCCCGACGAGTCGATGGACCAGGTCACCTGGGACGACTACATCGAGAAGGGCGCGATCCAGGCCATCCAGGCGGTGCGCGAGATCACCGGGCAGGACAGGAAGGGCGGCCAGATCAACACGCTGGGCTTCTGCGTGGGCGGCACCATCCTCGGCACCGCGCTGGCCGTGCTGGCCGCGCGCGGCGAGCACCCCGCCGCCTCGGTCACCTTCCTGACCACGCTGCTGCGCTTCCAGGACACGGGCATCCTGGACATCTTCATCGACGAGAACTTCGTGCGCTTTCGCGAGATGCAGATGGGCAAGGGCGGCCTGCTGCCCGGCGGCGACCTCGCATCGACCTTCAGCTTCCTGCGGCCCAACGACCTGGTATGGAACTACGTCGTCGGGAACTACCTCAAGGGCGAGACGCCGCCGCCCTTCGACCTGCTCTACTGGAACAGCGACGCGACCAACCTGCCAGGGCCGATGTACTGCTGGTACCTGCGCAACACCTACCTCGAGGACAAGCTGGCCGACCCGGACGCCGTCACCGTCTGCGGCGAGAAGATCGACCTGCGCGCGATCCAGGCACCCGCCTACATCTACGGCTCGCGCGAGGACCACATCGTGCCCATCGGCGGTGCCTACGCGTCGACCCAGATACTCACGGGCAAGAAGCGCTTCGTCATGGGCGCCTCGGGCCACATCGCCGGCGTCATCAACCCGCCCGCCAAGAAGAAGCGCAGCTTCTGGACCCGCGAAGACGGCAAGCTGCCTGCGACCCACGCCCAGTGGCTCGAAGGCGCGACCGAGCATCCCGGCAGCTGGTGGACCGACTGGGACGCCTGGCTCAAGCCCCACGGCGGCAAACAGATCCCGGCCCCCAAGGCCTTCGGCAAGGGCATGGCCTACAAGGCCATCGAACCCGCGCCCGGGCGCTACGTCAAGGCCAAGGCCTGAGCGCGTCGCCCATCCCACCCACCCCCGCATCCACGTTCGCATTCATCCGGAGAGGACCATCATGGAAGACATCGTCATCGTTTCGGCCGCCCGCACCGCCGTCGGCAAGTTCGGCGGTTCGCTCGCCAAGGTCGCGGCCACCGAGCTGGGCAGCATCGCCATCAAGGCCGCGCTCGAGCGTGCCAAGCTCAATGGCGAGCAGGTGGGTGAAGTGATCATGGGCCAGGTGCTGGCGGCTGGCGCCGGCCAGAACCCCGCGCGCCAGGCCCTGCTCAAGGCCGGCCTGCCCAAGGCCGTGCCGGGCCTGACCATCAACGCCGTGTGCGGCTCGGGCCTGAAAGCCGTGATGCTCGCGCACCAGGCCGTGGTGACCGGCGACAGCGAGATCGTCGTTGCCGGCGGCCAGGAGAACATGAGCGCCAGCCCGCACGTGCTGCTGAACAGCCGCGACGGCCAGCGCATGGGCGACTGGAAGATGGTCGATTCGATGATCGTCGACGGCCTGTGGGACGTCTACAACCAGTACCACATGGGCATCACGGCCGAGAACGTGGCCAAGCAGGAAGGCATCACGCGCGAGCAGCAGGACACGCTGGCCCTGACCAGCCAGCAGCGCGCCGCCGCCGCCCAGGCGGCCGGCAAGTTCAAGGACGAGATCACCGCCGTCACGATCCCCCAGCGCAAGGGCGACCCGATCGTGTTCGACACCGACGAGTTCATCAACAAGAAGACCAACGCCGAGGCCCTCGCGGGCCTGAAGCCGGCCTTCGACAAGGCGGGCTCGGTCACGGCCGGCAATGCCTCGGGCCTGAACGACGGCGCCGCCGCCGTGGTCGTGATGAGCGCCAAGAAGGCCGCGGCCCTGGGCCTCACGCCGCTGGCCCGCATCGCCAGCTACGCCACCGTCGGCCTCGACCCGGCCACCATGGGCCTGGGCCCGGTCGGCGCCACCCAGAAGGCGCTGCAGCGCGCCGGCTGGAAGGTGGGCGACGTCGACCTGTTCGAGCTCAACGAAGCCTTCGCGGCCCAGGCCTGCGCCGTCAACAAGCTGCTGGGCGCCGACCCGGCCAAGGTCAACGTCAACGGCGGTGCCATCGCCATCGGCCACCCGATCGGTGCGTCCGGCTGCCGCATCCTGGTCACGCTGCTGCACGAGATGCTGCGCAGCGGTGCCAAGAAGGGCGTGGCTGGCCTGTGCATCGGTGGCGGCATGGGCGTGGCGCTGGCGGTGGAGCGCTGACCATAGCGGCCTGGCCCCGGCGCCGGGTTTCTTCACCAGCAGGCCGCGCGACGCGCGGCCTTTTTCATGGGAACGATGCAGGACTACTTTGCATTGCAGCTGACGGTTGCCGCGCACTACGCGCGGATCGCCAGGGTGCCGATGGACGTGGCGATCGCGCGCTGCACGAACCTGCGGCGCCGCTTCAGGCTGGCCGAGCCAGACGATGCGTCGCACTGGGCCGCGTTCCTTGCCGAGGTGCGGGCGTCGCGGGGCAGCGAGCAGGAGCTGTTGCTCCTGTGCATGCGCCGCTTCGAGGCGGGCCATGCGAAGCCCCGGTCGACCGGCTTCGGCCCTTTCTCCTTCGACCCGCCGGGCCCGGATGGCGCCCTGCGCCTGCACTTCATGTCCCAGGAGCCACCTGCTGCGTCGCCGCTGGCGAGCGCGGGCATCGATGACCGCCTCGACGAGTTGCGCACACTGTTCGAAGCGGTGCGCCGGCGCCACCGCGACGCGGCCTCGGTGCGCGGGTACTCCTGGCTCTATCACCTGCCGGCGTACCTCCGGCTGTTTCCGCCGGCCTACCGGCGCTCGGTCCGCGTGCCGGCCGTCGCGCCGCACCTCACGGGCAGTTCGGTCTGGGGTCAGGTCCTCGACTGGCGCCAGCGGGTCAAGCCGGCCGTGCGTGAAGCCGTGCTGTCACGCCTGCCCACGATGGAGGTGGACGCGCCATGGCGCATCTTTCCTCTGCAGCCGCTCACCGCCGAGTGTTCGATCTCGGAGTTCGACGCATGGCTGCAGCGGGCTCGGTGATGCGTGTGCTCAGCGCCCTGGAGTGCGCGACTGCAATTGCTGCGCCAGCCGCTGCAGCGCCGCCTCGGCCGAGTCCGCGAGCGGCGTGGACCGCGTGAGCATCAGGTTCAGCCGCTGGCCCAAGCCTTCGACCATCGCGCCGCTGCCCGCTTCGCGCAGGTGGCCGTCGGCGGACCGGGCGCAGGGCAGGGCGGCACTCACACGATCCGCATAGCTGCCCGGCGCCACGCCGTAGCCCACCACCGGTTTGCCCAGCGCCACCGCATAGCCGACCTCGAACACCGTGCCCGAATCCGGCTCCAGCCCGCGGAAGGCGCACAGGTTGGCAATGACGCCGTCGCAGGCGTGGATGAGGCGCACGTTGCCCTCGTAGATGCGCTGCGCCAGTTCGTCGTCGGCGGCGCCCTGCGGGCCGGATTCGGCCAGCCCGCCGTCGGAGGGTTCGACCCCCTCGAGGCCCAGGCGCGCACACGCGGCGCGCAGGCGCTCGAAGACGTCGCGGCTGTCGGCAAGGAACACGTCCGGCCCGGCCAGGTAGACGCGGGGACGTGCAGGGTTCGCATTCATCGCCGCCATTGTCGGCCAGGGTTCGGCCGTCGCCGACCGGCCATAAGCGATCGTGATGGTCATTGCGGGAGCTTCGATGCCCGCCGCTTCGCAGCCGGCCTAGCATGGGCGCATGCCCTCCAGCGCTTGCGCCTTCGATCTTCTGCCCTCGGACCTCGGCGACGCGCACGCACCCGTCGGCGTGCTGGGCGGCATGGGGCCGCTGGCCACGGTCGACTTCATGCACAAGCTGCTGGCCGCCACGCCGGCCCGCCGCGACCAGGACCACCTGCCGCTTTTGGTCAGCTCCATCCCGCAGGTGCCCGACCGCACGGCCGCGTACCGGGGCGAGGGCGCCTCGCCACTGCCGGCGCTGATCGCCAGCGGGCGGCGCCTGGTCGATGGCGGCGCCGCGCTGGTCGTCATGCCGTGCAACACCGCGCACCTGTGGTTCGAGCCGCTGCAGGCCGCGCTGGGGGTGCCAATGCTGCACCTGGTGGATGCCGCACTGGCCGAGGCGGCCGAGGTGGTGGGTGCTGCGCCGCTGGGCCTGCTGGCCACCGAGGCGACGCTGGCGTCGGGCCTGTACACCGAACGCGCGCCGCAGATCGACTGGCGCTTGCCCACGGCGGCGGAGGTCGGCATGTGCATCACGCCTGGCATTGCGGCCATCAAGGCCGGTGACCTGGCACTCGGGCGTGCCCGTCTGAGTGCCGCCGCGTGCGCGCTCGTGGAGCGGGGCGCCCGGGCGCTGGTGCTGGGCTGCACCGAGATCCCGCTGGTGCTCGATGCTGCATCCGTGCCGGTCCCCGTGATCGATGCCACCGCGGCCCTAGCGCGGCTCACCGTCGCCTGGTCGGCAGCCCGCGCCTCATCGCCAGCGGGCGCGCGCTGATCGGCGAGCGCCGGTCGACAATGCGCCACCGGCAGTCCCGCGGCCTTTGGCGGCGCGGCACGGCGGAACACGCAGGAGATCGGCGATGAAAGACAGGATGGCGCTGGTGCTCGGGGCTTCGGGCTCGGTCGGGCACGCACTCGTCGACGAACTCGTCCGCAGCCGGGCTTTCGCGCGCATCGTCGTGGTGGTGCGCCGTCCGCCGGAGCCGGCCTGGGGCCCGCCGGTGATCCTCTGCCTGGTGCCCGACATGCGTCCCGAACTGCTGGCGCCGGCCGTCGAAGAGGCCGCCCGGGCGTGGCAAGGCGAGGTCACGGGTTTCAGCGTGCTGGGCGTGGGCGCAGGCACCGCGCGGATGAGCATCGACGAACACCGCGCCGTCGACGTGGAACTCAATGCCGCCTTCGCACGTGGCCTTCGCGCGTCGGGCCGGGTCGGCCACCTGGCGTTCATGTCGGCCATCGGCGCCGACGCCACGGCCCGCGCCACCGGCTCGGGGGCTGCGGGCATGCCGCGCTACGCGCGCGTGAAGGGCGAGGCCGAGGCGGCGGTGCTGCGCGAGGGGCCGCCCGTCGTGAGCATCTTCAGGCCCGCGATGATCCTCGGGTCCCGCCACACGCCGGCGCTGCTCGCGGCCCTGCTGCCCCTTTTCACGCCGTTGACGCCGGCGCGCTTCCGTTCGATCCGCACCACCGAGATCGCGCAGGCGATGGTGGCGGCGGCGCTGCGCCCCCCGGTGCAAAGCCAGGTCTACAGCTATCCGGACATGATGCGCCTGATCGCGGGCGACTGAACCCGCTGCGGCGCCGTCAGCCCGGCTGGGCGTCCGACTCTGCCGTCACCGCCTTGAACGCCCTGATGAAATCCGCCACCGGCCGCGGTGATCGCGTGCCCTGCGGCAGCAGCGCGCGCACCTCGACGGCTATCTCGGGCAGCAGGGTGCGCACGTGCAGCGCCGCGTCGTGGCGCGCCTGCGCGGTGAACGAGTCGACGATCGCCGGGCCGAAGCCCTGCTCGGCCAGCACCAGGGCGATGTGGTGCGTCTGCACCGTGATGCCGCCGGTGGGCGCCACGCCCAGGCGCGACCACTGTTCGGCCAGCATGGTGCCGATGGGGTCGTGCTCGTCGATGCGGATGATGGGGCTGCGCAGCAGCTCGTCCAGTGCCACGGTGCTGCGGCGGTCGGCGCCGCGCGCCTCGACGCGGGACACGCACACCAGGCGCCCGCGCGCGATGGCTTCCTCGTGCAGCGCCGGGTGCGGCGTGCTGCCGTAGACGATGCCGATGTCGCCTTCCTGCAGCGCCATGGCCTGCGCGATCTCGCGCGAATGCAGGGTGCGGATCGTGACCGGCATGTCGGGGTGCTTCAGGCGAAAGCGCCGCAGCGCGTCGGGCAGCGCGCGCACGGCCAGAGAGGGCACGATGAGGATGCGCAGCGGCCGGTCCTCGTCGCGGCCCAGCGCGCCGGCCAGCCGCCGCACCC
This sequence comes from Xenophilus aerolatus, assembly GCA_030418545.1. Lineage (GTDB taxonomy): Bacteria > Pseudomonadota > Gammaproteobacteria > Burkholderiales > Burkholderiaceae_C > Xenophilus. The sequence goes on from QAIB01000001.1 coordinate 704,982, forward strand.
GCTCCAGCTGACTCATCAGCGGCTGCACCTCGGCGTACAACGCGACCGCCTCGTGCGTCGGCACGAGCCGGTTGCGCTCGCGGGTGAAGAGCGCGTAGCCCAGCTGCAGCTCGGCGTGCTGCAGCGTCTGCGTGGCGGCGGGCTGCGTCACGTGCAGCAGGCGCGCCGCGGCGCTCACGCTGCCGGTGAGCATGATGGCGTGGAAGACCTCGAGGTGCTTGAGCTTCATGGCCCGCGCAGTGTGCACGAGGCCGCGCGCAGGTGGCGGAGTCAGCCCAGCTCGATCAAGACCGGCTGGTGGTCCGAAGCCTGCGTGTGGACGTCGACTTCGATGCGGCGCAGGCGCGGCACGAGCGCATCGCTGACGAAGACGAAATCGCAGGCCACCGGCTGCGGCCCGTAGCGCCGGTCGAAGAGGCGGAAGGTGGGCGCGTGCGGCGAGTCGCCGTGAAGCACGCGCCAAGCGTCGTGCAGGCGGGGCTGGTTTGCTATCGAATTCGTAGCTGCACCCGCAGGCGCAGCGGGCGCTGGAGGCCCATTTTCTTCAAGACCGCCTGCGTCCTGCAGCAACGCGTATTCCGGCGCGTCCGTGCCGAGGTTGAAGTCGCCGCACAGGACGGCATGCGGCGTGTGCGGCTTGTCCTGGAAGGGCGACCGGCTGGCGTCCGCGGCCGGCGGCGCGGCGGCCTGCGCGCAGGCGTCGCGGTGCAGCGCGCGCAGGGCGTGCGCCTGCGCCATGCGCTGCACGGCGGAGTAGTACTCCAGGTGCGTGGTCATCACCCGCACCGGGCCGAGCGACGGCGACTGCAGCGTGACGATGCTGCACATGCGCGGCATCGAGCGCACGCCCGCATCGGCCGGCCAGGGCAGCGCATGGTGCTCCACGCGCAGCACCGGCAGGCGCGTGGCGATGAGATTGCCGAAGCGCTGGCGGCGGCCGTCGGGGGTGAACTCGTCGACCGCCGCGCCGAAGAAGAGCTGGAAGCCCGGCAGCAGGGCCTGCAGCTGCGCCGGCTGGTCGCCGGGCGCCCCCGGCATCCCGTCGTAGCCCTGGGCGATCTCCTGCAGGCACAGCACGTCGAAGTCGCCCATCGCGCGCGCGCCGTCGACGATGCGCTGTGGGCTCACGACGCCGTCGAGGCCGCAGCACCATTGGGTGTTCCAGGTGACGAGCTTCACTTGATCCCCGCGCGCATGAAGGACTGGACGAACTGCCGCTGGAACAGCAGGAAGGCGATGAGCAGCGGTGCCGCCGTCATCAGCGTGGCGGCGGTGATCACCGACCAGTCGACACCCTGGTCGACCGACGAGAAGACCTGCAGGCCCACGGTGAGCGTGCGCGCCTGAGGGCTGTTGGTCACCACCAGCGGCCAGAGAAAGTTGTTCCAGTGGTAGCTCACCGACACCAGCGCGAAGGCGGTGTAGACCGGCCGCGCCAGTGGCACGTACACGCGCCACAGCGTCTGCAGCGCGCTGGCGCCTTCCACGCGCGCCGCCTCGTCAAGCTCCTTGGGGATGCCCATGAAGGTCTGGCGCAGCAGGAAGATGGCGAGCGCCGAGCCGAAGTAGGGCAGGCCGATGGCCAGCAACTGGTCGACCAGGCCCAGCCGGACCATGGTCTTGTAGTTCTCGACCACCAGCATGTCGGGCATGACGACCAGCTGCACCAGCACCAGTGAGAAGGCGACGTCGCGGCCGCGGAAGCTCGCGCGCGCGAAGGCATAGGCTGCCAGGGTGGCCAGCACCAGCTGCGCGACCAGCGTCGTCAGCACGACGATGCCGGTGTTGAGGAAGTAGCGCGCGAAGGGCGCGGCTTCCCAGGCGCGGCGGAAGTTGTCCAGGGTGAGCGGCGCGCCGAGCGAAAAGCGCGTCGAGTACTCGGCCGGGTGGAAGGCGGTCCACACCGCGTACGCCAGCGGCAGGACCCACAGGAGCGCGAGCATCCAGGCGGCCAGGGTGTCGAGCCGGGTGGGCCCGTTCCAGCTCGGGTGGGGGGCGACCTTCATCGGTAGTGCACCCGGCGGTCCAGCGCGAAGAACTGGAAGAGCGCGATGCCCACCAGCACGACGATCAGCACCACGGTGAGCGCGGCGGCATAGCCGGTGTCCCAGAAGCTGAAGCCCACCTCGTACAGGTGGTAGAGCAAGAGGGTGGACGCGTTGTCCGGCCCGCCGCGCGTGAGCACGAACAGGTGGTCGACCATGCGGAAGGCGTTGATGAAGGCATTGACCAGCACGAACAGGGTGGTCGGCATCAGCAGCGGCCACTGCACGCGGCGAAAGAAGTACCAGCGGCTGGCGCCCTCGATGGCCGCGGCCTCGCGCAGGCTGGGGTTCAGCGTCTGCAGCGCCGCGAGGTAGAAGATCATGAAGAAGCCCGCTTCCTTCCAGATCGCCACCACCGTCACGGCGCCCAGCGCCGTCGACGGGCTGCCGAGCCAGTTGTGCGAGGGCAGGCCCAGAGCGCCGGTGATCTGCTCCAGCAGGCCGTACTGCGGCGTGTAGAAGAAGAGCCAGATGTTGGCCACCGCGATCATCGGCAGCACCGTGGGCGTGAAGTAGGCCATGCGCAGGAAGGCGCGGCCCACGATGCGCTCGTTGACCCACAGCGCCATCGCCAGCGCCAGGCCGATCGAGCAGGGGATGGTGGCGGCGGCGAAGAGCAGGTTGTTACGCACCGCCTTCCAGAACACCGGGTCTTCGGCCATGACCTGGTAGTTCTCCAGGCCCACCCAGACCGCGGCGCGGCCTGCCTTGGGCGTGGAGAAGAAGCTGTCGACCAGCGTCGCGACCGCCGGCCAGTGCGTGAAGCCGACGAGCAGCACCAGCGCCGGCAGCAGCATCAGCCAGGCATGCAGGCTCCGAATCGATGGCGTGTGGCCCATCCGGATCAGAAGGCCGCGGAGCAGGCCATGCGGGGACACCCACGGAACTGGCTCTGCCAGGCCGTAGGGTGTGCCCCCTTGCAGGGGGTTGGCGAAGCGGAACGAAGTCCGCGAAGACTGGGGGTGGTCACTTGTACCCGCGCAGGATGCGGTTGGCTTCAGCCTGGGCGTCCTTCATCGCCTGACCGGCCGGCTTCGCGCCCGTGAGCGCGGCCTGCAGCCCATCGTTCAGCGCCTTGGTCACGCGCTGGTTGTCGTGCGTGGAGAACTCGGCCACCGAGACGGGCAACTGGTCGCGCGCAACCAGCGCGGGCGGGAAGTCGGCGGCGTACTTCTTCAATGCCGCCGTGTCGTAGGCCGCGGCCGAGGTGGCGACATAGCCGGTGTCGATGCTCCACTGGGCCGCACGCTCGGGCTGCGTGATCCACTGGACGAACCTGAAGGCCGCCTCCTGCTGCGCTGGCGTGCTCTTCTTGAAGATGTAGAAGTTGCCGCCGCCCGTGGGCGAGCCCTTGCGCTTGTTGCCGGGGATCATGCCGACGCCGAAGTCGAACTTGGCGTTGGCCTTGATGTTGGTCAGGTTGCCGGTGGTGGTGTAGATGATGGCGGCCTTCTTCTCGAAGAAGTCCTTGGGCGTGGTGCCCCACTCGACGACGCCCGGCGGGTGCACGCCCGCCTTGCCCAGGTCGACCCAGAACTGCAGCGCCTCGACCACCTTCGGGTCGTCGAACTTGACCTGCGTGCCGGCCTCGTTGGCGAGGATCGCGTCGTTGGGCGTGGTCAGGGTCTGGAACAGCCAGTAGGGGAAGCCGCTCGAGGGGATCTGCACGCCGTACTGTGTCGTCTTGCCGCTGGCGTCCTTCTTCGTCAGCTTGCCTGCCATGTCCTTGAGCTCGGCCCAGGTGGCCGGCGGCTTGTTGGGGTCGAGGCCGGCTTCCTTGAACAGTTCCTTGTTCCAGTACATGACCACCGTGGAGCGCTGGAAGGGGATGCCCCAGGTCTTGCCGCCGGTGCGGCTGTTCATCATGAAGGCGGGGTAGAAGCTGGCGAGCCAGGCCTTGTCCTGCGGCGTCTTCACGAAGTTGTCGAAGGGCACCACGGCGTCCTCGTCGATCAGCGTGAACATGTCGGTGGACAGCAGCACCGAGGTGACCGGCGGCGTGCCGGACTTGTGCGCCGTCAGCGCCTTGACGATGGTCTCCTGGTAGGTGCCGGCGTAGATGGGCGAGACCTTGATGCCGGGGTTCTCCTTCATGAAGCCCTCGGCGAAGCCGTCGATGACCTTCGCGATGGGGCCGCCCACCGCCACCGGGTAGTAGAAGGAGATCTCGGTCGGCGCCTGGGCCTGTGCCTGCGAAAGAAAAGTGCCTGCAGCGCCCGTCAGCAGGGCGCCTCCAGCTACGAAATTGATAGCAACGGTCTTCAGGAAGGTGCGCGATCGCATGGGTTCTTCTCCGGGTGGATCAGGGGGAGGGGAGTCGTCGGCCTTCGGCGTCGAAGGCGTGGGTGTCTTCGGCGGCCCAGCGCAGGTGCACGGCATCGCCGACCTTCGCGACGTGGCGGCCCTCGGTGCGCACGAGCAGCGTCTCGCGGCCGACCGCGCAGCGCAGCACCAGGTCGGCGCCCAGATACTCGGTCGACCGCACCACGGCGGGCATCCCGTCGGCGGCGAGCGTGATCGCTTCGGGCCGCACGCCCAGCGTGGCGCCGGCCAGGCCGGTGTCGACCTCGCTGCCCGCGATGCGGCCGCCCTCGAGCGCCACCAGGTTCATCGGCGGCGTGCCGACGAAGCGCGCGGCGAAGGTGGTCGCCGGGCGCGCATAGAGCTCGCGCGGCGCGCCGGCCTGCTCGACGCGGCCCTGGTTCAGCAGCACCACCTGGTCGGCCATGCTCATGGCTTCGGCCTGGTCGTGGGTGACGTAGACGACGGTGAGCCCGAGCTGGCGCTGCAGCTCCCGCAGCTCACGCCGCATCTCCTGGCGCAACTGCGCATCGAGGTTGGACAGCGGCTCGTCCATCAGGCAGACCTTGGCCCGGGCGACGAGCGCACGCCCGAGCGCCACGCGCTGCTGCTGGCCGCCCGAGAGCTGCGCCGGCTTGCGATCGAGCAATGCGCCCAGGCCCAGCAGCGAGGCGGCGTGTTCGAGCCGCTGGGCGCGCTCGCTGGCAGGCATCTTGCGTACCGCCAGGCCGAACGTGATGTTGTCGGCCACCGAGAGATGAGGAAAAAGGGCGTAGTTCTGGAACACCATGGCGATGCCGCGCTGCGCGGGCGGCAGGTCGCCGACGTCGCGGCCATCAATCAGCACGCGGCCGGCGCTCGCGCTCTCCAGGCCCGCGATGATGCGCAGCGTGGTCGACTTGCCGCAGCCCGAGGGGCCGAGCAGCACGCAGAAGGTGGCGGGTTCGATGCGCAGTCGGACGGCGTGCAGCGCGGTGGTATCGCCCCAGGACTTGGCGACGTCGATCAGCTCGATGGCAGACATCCAGGCGAGTCTAGGAACCGAATGTGACAGTTCGTCCCCGGTCCAACCCGCACACGAAAACGTCCTGTCACACGCGCTGCGGACGCGCTGCGCAAGATGTCGGCCACGTCGCCGGCCGCAAGGCATCCTCAGTGTTTTCCTGAGCCGGATCCGCGGAAAAATGTCGCTAAAGTGACCGAGCCCGGCCAGCAGGTCCGGGCCTCAATCAAGGAAATATCATGAGCAAGAAAGTCGCATACGTCACCGGTGGCATGGGAGGCATCGGAACCGCCATCTGCCAGCGCCTGCACCAGGACGGCTTCACGGTGATCGCGGGCTGCGGACCCACGCGGGACTATGGCAAGTGGCTGGCCGAGCAGAAGGAACAGGGCTACACCTTCCACGCCTCGGTGGGCAATGTCGGCGCGTGGGATTCCACGGTCGAGGCCTTCGGCAAGGCCAAGGCCGAGCACGGCAGCATCGACGTGCTGGTGAACAACGCCGGCATCACGCGCGATCGCATGTTCGTGAAGATGACGCCCGAGGACTGGAACGCCGTGATCGAAACCAACCTCAACAGCATGTTCAACGTCACCAAGCAGGTGGTCGGCGACATGGTCGAGAAGGGCTGGGGCCGCATCATCAACATCAGCTCGGTCAACGGCGCCAAGGGCCAGGCCGGCCAGACCAACTACTCGGCCGCCAAGGCCGGCATGCACGGCTTCACGATGGCGCTGGCGCAGGAGCTCGCGGCCAAGGGCGTGACCGTGAACACCGTCAGCCCGGGCTACATCGGCACCGACATGGTCAGGGCCATCCGCCAGGAAGTGCTGGACAAGATCGTCGGCACCATCCCGGTGAAGCGCCTGGGCGATCCGTCCGAGATCGCGTCGATCATCTCGTGGCTGGCCTCCGACGAAGGCGGGTACTCCACGGGCGCCGACTTCCCCGTCAACGGCGGCCTGCACATGCACTGACTCGCTGACCTTCGGCTGACCCGGCCGAGCGATCCGCAAAGCCCGCCTCCGGCGGGCTTTGTTCTTGTTGCATCCCGTTGCGAATGGATGTGGATTCCCACATCTCGGCCGCGTGTGCCCGGCGCTAGAGTGCCGGCGTCACACCCCAGTCCTATTCCAACAGGAGACAGCCATGTCCGCACCCGCTGGCCCACGCGTCAAGCAGCCGCTGTATCGCTCCCTCTACGTCCAGGTCATCTTCGCCGTGATCGTGGGCGTGCTGCTGGGCTACTTCTACCCCTCGCTGGGCGAGCAGATGAAGCCCCTGGGCGACGGCTTCATCAAGCTCATCAAGATGATGATCGCCCCCATCATCTTCTGCACCGTGGTGGTGGGCATCGCCGGCATGGAGGACATGAAGAAGGTCGGCAAGACCGGGGGCCTCGCGCTGCTGTACTTCGAGATCGTCAGTTCCATCGCGCTGATCGTCGGCCTGGTGCTGGTCAACGTGCTCAAGCCCGGCGTGGGCATGAACGTCGACGCTGCCAGCATCGACACCAAGGCCATCGCCGCCTACACCGGCCCGGGCAAGATGGAAGGCACCGTCGACTTCCTGCTGCACATCATCCCGAACACCCTGGTGGATGCCTTCGCCAAGGGCGAGATCCTGCAGGTGCTGCTGATCGCCGTACTGTTCGGCTTCGCCCTGCACCGTTTCGGTGGCCGCGGCACGCTGGTGTTCGACGTGATCGAGAAGGGCTCGCACGTGCTCTTCGTGATCATCGGCTACATCATGAAGCTCGCGCCCATCGGCGCCTTCGGCGCCATGGCCTTCACCATCGGCAAGTACGGGGTGGGGAGCCTCTTTTCGCTGGGCAAGCTGATGGCCACCTTCTACGCCACCTGCCTGCTGTTCGTCTTCGTGGTGCTGGGGCTCATCGCGCGCTTCCACGGCTTCTCGATCTGGAAGTTCGTCAAGTACATCAAGGAAGAGCTGCTGATCGTGCTGGGCACCAGCTCCAGCGAATCGGTGTTGCCGCGCATGATGGAGAAGATGGAGAACCTGGGGGCCAACAAGACCACCGTGGGCCTGGTGATCCCGACGGGCTACTCCTTCAACCTGGACGGCACCTCGATCTACCTGACGATGGCGGCGGTCTTCATCGCGCAGGCGACCAACACGCCGATGACGCTCATGCAGGAGCTCACGCTGCTGGCGGTGCTGCTGCTGACCTCCAAGGGGGCGGCGGGCGTGACGGGCAGCGGCTTCATCGTGCTGGCCGCCACGCTGTCGGCGGTGGGGCACGTGCCGGTGGCGGGGCTGGCGCTGATCCTGGGGATCGATCGCTTCATGTCGGAGGCACGCGCGCTCACCAACCTGGTGGGCAACGGCGTGGCCACGATCGTGGTGGCCAAGTGGACCGGGGACCTGGACACCCAGCGGCTGCAGGCGGGTCTCAACGGCGAGACCTGGGTCGAGGCCAACGAGCCGGAAGAACTGGTCAACGCGCGCGACAGCAAGATGGCCGGCTGACGGGCGCCGTTCGTTCACCGTCGCGCCGCGGCCCGGGCCGCCGGCGATGGCCCCACAGGGCCGTCCCGGCGGCTTCGTTCTTGCACAATGGGCGCCATGCACCAAGGCGCCTCCCTGATCAACACCATCGCGGCCGCCCTGGGCCTCGCCCTGATCTTCGGCTTCGCGGCCGCGCGCCTGCGGCTGCCCGCCCTGGTCGGCTACCTGTTGGCCGGCGTCATCATCGGGCCGTTCACACCCGGCTTCGTGGCCGACGCCGACATTGCCGCACAACTTGCCGAGATCGGCGTCATGCTGCTGATGTTCGGCGTGGGCCTGCATTTCTCGCTCGACGACCTGCTGGCCGTGCGCAAGATCGCGCTGCCGGGGGCGCTTGTCCAGATCGTGGCCGCCACACTCATGGGCGCGGGCCTTGCCACCTGGTGGGGCTGGAACCTGGGTGCCGCGCTCGTGTTCGGGCTGGCACTGTCGGTCGCCAGCACGGTGGTGCTGCTGCGCGCGCTGGAGAATTTAGGCCTGCTCGAGTCGCACACCGGCCGCATCGCGGTCGGCTGGCTGGTCGTCGAGGACCTGGCCATGGTGCTGGTGCTGGTGCTGCTTCCGCCCCTGGCCGGCGTGCTCGGCGGCCGGGCGGACGGCGTCGAGGGCGAGGGTGCGTCGCTCTGGCGCACGCTGGGCATCACGATGCTGCAGGTGGGCGGCTTCCTGACCTTGATGCTGGTGGTAGGGCGGCGCGTCTTCCCCTGGCTGCTGTGGCAGGTCACGCGCACCGGGTCGCGCGAGCTCTTCACCCTGTGCGTGGTGGCGGCGGCGGTCAGCATCGCCTTCGCATCGGCCGCGCTCTTCGGCGTGTCCTTCGCGCTGGGTGCGTTCTTTGCCGGCATGGTGATGCGCGAGTCGGAGTTCAGCCATCGCGCGGCGGAGGAATCGCTGCCGCTGCGCGACGCCTTCGCCGTGTTGTTCTTCGTTTCGGTGGGCATGCTCTTCGACCCGATGGTGCTGGTGCAGCGGCCGCTGCAGGTGCTGGCGGTGGTGCTGGTCATCGTCGTGGGCAAGTCCGTGGCAGCCTGCGCGCTCGTGCTGGCCTTTCGCTATCCGCTGGCGACGGCCCTCACCGTGAGTGCGAGCCTCGCGCAGATCGGCGAGTTCTCGTTCATCCTCATCGCCCTCGGCCTGAAGCACCAGATGCTGCCGCCACAGGCGCAGAGCCTCGTGCTCGCCGGGGCGCTCATTTCCATCGCGACCAACCCGCTGTGGTTCGGCGCCATCGGCCCCATGCAGCGCTGGCTGCAGGCGCATTCGCCGCTGGCCCGCCGGCTCGACGCCCGCGAGGATCCGCTGGCCGAATTGCCCATGAGCACCGAGGCGCGGTACCTGTCCCGGCAGGTGGTCCTGGTCGGCTACGGGCGCGTCGGCCGCCGCATCGCGGCCGCGCTGCGGGCCCAGGACATACCCTTCGTGGTGGCCGACCAGAACCGCGAACTCGTCGAGCGGCTGCGCGAAGAGGGCATGGCGGCCGTGTGGGGCGACGCCGCCGAGCCGGCCGTGCTCATCCAGGCGCACATCGCACGCGCGCGGGTGCTGGTGGTGGCGACGCCCGACGCGCTCAACGTGCGGCAGATGATCGAGACCGCCCGCACCCTCAACCCGACCATCGAAACGGTGGTGCGCAGCCACAACGAGGCCGAGGCGACGCTGCTCACCCAGGAAGCCGACGCGACGGTGTTCCTCGGCGAGCACGAACTTGCCCAGGCCATGGCGCGCGACGTGCTGCGTCGGGCCGCCGTGGCCTGAAAGCTCAGAGGTCTTCGATCACCAGGCGGCGGTAGCGCTGGGCGATGGCGTACGGCGTCGAGCCCACGGCGGCCATCAGGCGATCCCGCGCCTCGTCCTCTTCGGTCCGCACCAGGAGGCCCGCATGGCCCTCGCGTGCCAGCTTGGTGAAAGCCCGCACCGTGGCACCGTCGGTCCCGGCGGAGGGCAGGGGGTTGTCGGCGTCCGAGACGGTCGGCGTGATCTGCGCGAGCACCACGTTGGCGGGCACGAAGTAGATCTCGTCACGCGTGAAGCCGTGGTCCAGCAGACGCTGTCCGACTTCCTTCGCGAGATCCTCGGTCTCGAACATCAGCATCGAATGGCCGGTGGGGTAGAAGGCGCCGCCGATGGGGGCGAGCATGCTGCTGTCGACAGCCAGGTTCCTCATGATTCAGATCTCCTCGTATCGGGCCCGTCACGGGCGATACACAGACCGTAGGCATCCGGCAGGTGCCCGACGTGTAGGAGGAGCCCGGCGGGGCGCGCGCGCGGCTGTCGCTTTCTCATGACCGACTTGCTTTTTTGCGCTGAAGAGCGCCAGAATTGCGTAAATATCGTCACATTTGTAGCAAAACGTGAATTTATCGCTTCGGCCGCTGAAGTCCTTCGACCTACGATCCGGGCAACGTTCGGGTGCACCTGCACCCCTCATTCCCAAGGCATGGTCACCTCAGGTCTTCGAAACATCGCTCTCACCGTCCACGAACTCGAGGACGGCGAGTACCACTGGGTCCTGATGGAAGCAGTGGACGGAGCCGTGGACGATGTCCTGCCCTACATGGTCCTGGAGACGGCCGCACAGCCGCAGCCGAGCTACTCGAGCGCCCTGGTGGCCGGCGTGGCAGCGATGCGCCGCCTGTTCGGCGGCGATGGGCCCCGCCGCGATGGCGACGGCCCCACCTTGTACTGAAGGGCTTGCCCATTGCACGGCGGCCCCATGAATCGACTCGTCCCCCTCGCTGCCGTGCTCGTGCTGGGCTTCGGCCTGGTGCTGTGGTTCGCGCGCCCGCAGAGTTCCTTCGAGTGGGCGGCGTGGATCCAGGCCATCGGCGTGCTGATGGCGCTGCTGTGGGGCGCCCAGCTCCAGCGCGAGGCCGCCAACCGCACCAACCGGCAGGCGCAGCACGTCGCGGCGCTCTTCGCGGCCAACATGCACTGGGTGTTCCGTGAACTTGCCGACGCCTGCGGCAAGGCCAGTTGGGCCGATTTCGTCGTGCATCGCCGCATCCTCGAGGAGATTCTCGCGCAGGGCCGCGAGGCCAGCCTGCAGCAGCTCGACGGCCGGGGCCTGGCGATGGTGACCAGCCTGCGGACCATCGCCGTCGAGGCGCTGGAGATCATGGTGCCGCACACGCCGGACGGCGACTGGCTCGCCCTGCACGGGCACTTCGACCGCCGGCTGCCCAGCATCACCGGCTGGCTGTCGGCGGCCGGCTACCCGCCCGCCGCCAGCGGCCCCACCGACTACCAGGGCCTGCGCACCTCCTTCGGGCAGCTCGGCAACCCCTGAGGGACAATCCCGGGCGGCGCCTTCGCCGATGCCTGCCCTCATGTCCGAGTCTCCCCGTTTCCCTGCCGATCGCCTGTCCGTCGCCCCGATGATGGATAGGTAGAAATCCCTAGCGTTTTCGCGGTTTGCAGGCTGATCGTGTGCACCCTGTGTTCGAACATTGTGAGGAGAAGGGCATGAGCGAGAAACCCGGCATTGAGGAGTTTGTGGCGCCGACGCACGTTCAAGTCGCTGCGCATCGCACCCAATTGACGCTCGCGGACGTAGTCGCATCACGCTACGACAAGCTGACTGGCTGGCTCGTCGCAGGCATGGGCGCGGCGCTCACGCTGATGATCTCGAACATCGATAAGTCGAGCGCGATCATCTCGGTGCAGAGCATCCGCAACGCGCTCAAGATTTTCATCGTCCTGTTGCTCGTACATGTCGCGCAACGCTTGCTCGCGCTCGTGATCGAAACCGCCGCAGCAGCGCAGGAAAAAGCCTCGAAAGAGGACCTATCCAAACTGAACGGGTTGGCTGAGCTCTTTGCCTACCTTGATCTTTTGGAGAAGCCTGCCGTGAGGCCGTTTTCGTGGTTTGTTTCCAAGACGCTAAATCAGGCTCGGAAAGGGCGGCTGATGGGGGCGCGCATGGTCCTGCTAATGCAGTTCGTGGTTTTCCTGGCGCTCGCTCAAGTGCTTCTTGCAGTAGGCGCGCTCATAGCCCTCGTGAGAGGACTTGTCTAGCGCTGGGGAAGCGGAAGGGCCGACCCATGGCCGCAGCGCATGATCCGGCAGAATCGCTTCTTCAATCGACGAGGAGAAAGCCATGGAAAAATTGCTAGAGCGCCTGATCGATCAAAATGCCCGATTGATCGAGCTCGGGGAGCGACAGGTCGAGATGCTTGCGGACCTGAACGACAAGATCGCGCTTTTCCAAAGCATGGTGACGCTGCAGGACTGCAGCGCTGACGTCACCTCAATTTCCATGACACTCGACGAGATGAAAGAGACTCTCGAGGAGATGGCGGAGAAGTAGTAGCGAGCATCAAGCTACCCGAGCCGGAAGCTCGCCTGCCGGCCCTTGCGGTACAGCTCGGCCGTGATCTGCTGCGCGGTGCGCCGATCGACATTGCCCTGCACGTTGATGGTGTTGGTCTGCGTGAACCCACCGCCGAGCATGTGATTCGGGACGATGTTCCCGCCATGGTTTCCGGTCATCAGGAATTGGCTTCCGTTGGCAGCCTCGAAGAGTTCGGGACCGTTCTCGTTCACCCGATAGAGCATGTTGGGGGCGACGGTGCCGCCGACTGCCTTACCGCCTCCGAAGATCGACGCGAGCAGGGAGCTGAAGTCGAAGCCTCCACTGCCTGAGCTGGCGCCCTTCAGGGAGCCATTCAGCAGCTCAGCGAGAGGTCCGGTGATCTGCTGCTTGATGACGATCCGGGCGATGTCCTTGAGGATCGAGTCGACTAGAGACTTGAAGTCCGCTTTGCCGGTGGTCACGAAGTCGACCAGCGCGTCTTCCAAGCCCTTGAAGGCGTTCCCCACAGCGTTCTCTACCTGCTTGGCGACGTTGGCCGCGTCGTCGCTGTAGTTCTTCAATGCCTCGCCTGCGCCCTTGGTCCAATCCTTCGACGCGGCCTCGATCTGGGCATAGGTCGACTTGTAGGCAGCGGTCGCCTTGTCGGAGAACTCGTTGATGATGGCTAGCTGTTCCTCGAAGCGCTTGCGTGCTTCAGGGGTGAAGGTGCCGGCCAGCTCAGCCTGAGCGCGCAGGTTCTGCAGGTTCTGGCGCTGGCGCTGATAGTTGTCCTCGATCTGCTGCAGGCCCGACAGGTACTCGCGGAACTTCGAGCCCTGGCCGATGCCTTCAACCTGCCGCTGGAAGCCCTTGACGGTGGTATCAAAGAAGTCTTGAGCAGCCTGGCGGGCGTTGAGGATCGACACCTTCGCAGCGTCATAGGCAGCGCGCGACTCGATGCCGAGGACGCGCACAGCGGTTGCACCATCCTGCTGCACCTTGTTCAGCTTCGCCTGCAGGTCGGCGATCTTGCGGGCGTTGTCGATCGACGCCTTCCCGCCCAAGTCCTCCTGCTGCATGCGCGTGATCTCTTGGCGCAGCGCATCTTCCTGGGCCGAGGTCGTGAGGTTGAGCAGCCTCAACTTCTCGTTGTAGTACTCCTCCTCGTCCTTCAGGCCGGCGCCGCGCAACGCTTCAAGAATGCGCTCTTGGTTGCGGTAGGTGTTGGTCAATGCCTCCTGAGCATTCTTGATCGCGTCGAGGTCTGCAGCGAGGCGTGCAGCGGCTTCTTGGGCCGAGGTGTCGGCACCACCACCGCGGGCCTTGGGCACCTTGATGGCGTCCTGCACGACCGGGGCGGCAATCTTCGGATTGATGAAGCCACGCCCGCCACCGGCCGAAGGGCCGCCGAGCTTGTTCACGTAGTCCTGGATGGCCTGCGTCGACTTCATCATCTTCGCGGCTTCCCCATTGAACAGGGTTCCGCTCCAGAAGGCTTTCACGCCGGAGAAGTACGACTGCATGCCCGCAGCGAATAGACCGCCGTTCTTTTTGGCCTCGATGAACTCGGTACTGAGGTTCGCCAAAGACTTGATGAGGCCGGAGCTGATGCTGATTGACGCGGCCTCCGACGCGATGCGGATCTTCGTAAGGTTGTCGTTGAAGTCCGCGGCTGCCTTCGCCAGGTCGCCGTCATAGATCGCGCCCAGCTTGCGGGCTTCCTCGGTCAGTCGGGCGATGCCGGCAGAACCTTGATTCAAGATTGGGATGAGGTCTTCACCCGACTTGCCGAAGACGCGCACAGCCAATGCGGCCTTTCCGGCGCCATCCTCATAGCCTGCGAAGCGCTGGGCGACGTCCTTGAGAACATCGTCCGTCTTGCGCAGCGTGCCGTCCGTGTTGGTGATCTCCACGCCCAGCGCCTGGAAGGTGGCGATTGCCTCCTTGTTCCCGCCTGCGGCCTCGGCCATGTTGCGGGCCAGCTTGGACAGGCCGCCTCCAAGCTGTTCAAAGTTGGTGCCGGCCGCTTCACCAGCGTACCGAAGACCGCTCAGCGCCTCGGTGGCAATGCCGGTCTTCTCGGCCATGTCGTCCAGCGCATCCAGGCTGTTCACCAGTTGCGGGATCTTCGCCATGATGGCGTCGAAGCCTGCAACGATGCCCTGCCCAAGTGCGGTGCCGACTGCAACCGCCTTGGCGTTGATTGCCTCCATCGATCGCTGAATCTCGCGGGAGGACTTGTCTGCCTTGCGGGCAGCGGCATCCATGCCCTGCTCAAAACCGCCGATTTTGGCGACGAGATCGAGCGTGAGGGTGCCCAAACTTCTTGATGCCATGGCCTATATCCTGAATTGTGGGAGTGTGAAAAGAGGGTCGGACGCGGTTTCCGCGATCGACCGGGTTTCGTTGGCCGACTTCCCCCCCGAGGTCTACCGGACGTGTGCCACCCAGGAGGACAGGAAGCCTTCCATGTCGGACAGCTCCACAGTTCGGTGCACCAGCTCACCACCGCGATAGAGCTTCCACTGGCCGGCCTTGGTGTCGTGGCTCAGTTGCATGCCGGCGAAGTCGGCCAGCCGCTCAACCTGCGTGCGCGTGCTCAATGCTGCACCTCATCACGGGCAAGCTGCATCGTGTGCAGTTGCTCATCGCTCAGCGGGCCGGTGACAGCAGCGATACCAGCCATCTCGGTTTCATCGCCGTACAGGTCAAAGGTTGGACCCCACAGGAACAGGACTAGCCGGGAGTCCATCACTGCAGTGGTTGCATGGGCAGGCGCTACCCGAAGCGCATTCAATGCGAGCTCGTATGCCCTGGGCCACAGCATGCGGGCAACGTCGATGCCGACAGGCGTCTCATGCGGTGGGCGCTTGAGGTCGTTGTTATGAAACATGACAGTTCCTTAAAAGATCTTTTCCCAGCCGCTGCCTTCGCGGCCGGACAGGCTTCCGCCCGAGTGCTGATGTTTCGTGGCGACAAAGAATTGATCGCCGCGTCGGACCAACGAACCCTTTGGATAGTCGAGTGCTGATTGCCATTCGCCAGCGAACGACAGGCATTTGTCCAGCTTTGCCTGCATGCCTTCAATACGCTTGTGCAAGGGCTCCACAGCGTCGCGGATCATCTCGCCCACCGCCTTGCCGAACATCTCAGGATCAAAGTCCATGGCTTACCATCTCCTATCTTTGGGGGCCTGGAACAGGCGAACAGGGGGGCGCTCGATGCGCGGCTTCGGATCAACCAGCTTGATGCCTGGCATGTGCCGCTGAATCTTTGCGTCGGGGTTGGCGGGGATGACCACAGCGGACACCTCCAGCAGTTCCCATTTCGTGAAGCGTCGGCCGCCCGTGGGCAGTTGCTCCCAGTCCGATGCCTTGAAGCCGATCGAGTAGGAGCTGACAAGCCCACCCTCTACCATCTTCCAGATCTCGTCTGACTTCCCCAGCCCTTCAGCGAACTGCGCTTCGATCCAAAGACCTTGCGCGCGAACCTCGATGCTGCGCACCCAGCCCACCGGGGAGCTGTGGTCGTGCTGCCAGAGTAGGGGGACGGGAAGACTCCATCGCCCGCCTTTGGGCTCCACGATGTCGCCGACACGATCGACTGAATCGGTCGAAGCGAAGCCGCGCACAGTGCGCGTGCCAGCGGTTGCAAACTTGGTGATGCCGGAGAGCGCCAGCTCTACCCGCTTCTCCACTAGGTGGGCCATGCTCAAATCTCGTAGGAGACGTCGATGATCGAGACGGCCACCTCGGAGCGGACGGCCTGCCAATTGACGAGAACCTCGCCCAGCATCGCAATCGAGTTGCATTGCCACATCGAGACCATCTGTGCAGCGCCATCGGTCGGCGTGTTGGACATCTGAATGAGAGCTTCACGCGTCGCCTTCAGCTCGGCATCCACAAGGCCAGCCAGCTGCACGCCGCTCGCATCGATCAGCGATAGATAGCCGCCGCTGGAGTCCTGAGGACGTGCGTCGGTGATGAGCAGGGGCACGCCGAAGACGACACCCGTGCCGTTCGCGATGTCGATCGACCCACCGCCGAGCGCGGAGGGCATCTGCGCCAGGGCCACTGCAGTGACGCTGTCCATCACGACCACGGCCGAGCGCCAGTTGCCGCGGTAGTTGCGGGCCAGGACGCGGAAGTCTTCGCGGGCTGCAGCGGCATCGCTGCCTGAGCTGGTGAACGTGGGCTGTCCGTTGGTGATCGATGCGGGTCGCTCGCCAGCCTCGCCAGCGTTGTCCGGATCGATGAATGCCAAGTCCACTGCCTGGACTGCTGCATCGCCAAGATCGCGGAGCAGCTCGTTTTCTGCACCTTGAGCAGCACGGGCTAGCTCCTGCGTAATGACAGAGATTGCCGCCACCTTCCGGGGCATCAGGCTATCCTGCTCCTCGAAAGCCATCGGTTGAACAGGCTTCGGCCCGAACTCGCCGATCCACTGGGCATTGACGCCGCCGGTCTGGGTGGTGGTCCGGGTAGTGAACGGCACTCGCCGCAGCCCGCTCATACGGCCCAGCAGCGTTGCAGGGCGGATCATGTTGACAAAGTCCCGGCCCACTCGCGAGACCAGCTCGTAGGCGTTGGTGGTCATGTGCGGCGCGACTGCCGCCTTGATGAAATGATCATCAACCCAGCGCTGAGCTTCGATGTAGTGGAGCTGCGCGAGTTCATCCTGGGCGATGGCCTTGGCTTTGAAGACGCGCCCGGCCAGCGTGCCGTGGTTCATGTCGAGTCGCATTCGGAGGTTCCTTGGTGGTGTGACAGTGATGTCCGCCACCATAGAAAGCGTCACGTCATCGGTTAGGACGTGACGACCTCTCACGCGCTCGCGTGAATGCGGCCTTCGACTTCGGCGCTTTGAGTCGGGCCAGCCTGTCGACGATCGGCTGCACATCACTCCTGCACCGCGCACCTTTAAGGACTGCCCGGGCCTGGGAATCGCCGCCGCAAGCAGCCGACAACCGCATCAGCAAGCTGTCGATCTCGACTTGCCGCACGCGACTTTGAGCAGTGGCACGCGAGCCGCGCTCAGGGCGCAGACCTAGCACCGCATCCAACCCACCACCTCGTTCTAGCCACTGACCCAGGCATCGGCCCAGCCATTGCATGTCGACGCGGTTGTCACCCAGCAGCCGGCCAGCCAATCCGCGCAGGGTGTCTATGCGCTCGGTGCGGGTCAGGCGCTCAGGCGGCGTCAGCAGGTTGCCGAATGCATCGCGCATCGGGGGGGACCTCAGCCAACAGAATCGAGTGCGTCGGTGAAACCGCGTCCGACCCAAATTCTTCGCATCCACAATTCAAAAGTTGACCCTGAGAGCGCCGGGTCAGGGGCCGGAGCGAGGGGGATTTCCCCTGGGTGAAAAGCCTTTTTTGTGGACGTTTTGAAAAAGAAGACTGAGGGCGCGGTTTCACCGAAAGGCCCATCCAGAACGGACGACCTCCCCCCGTCATCGGTAGAGCTCCCTGAAGTACTTCAGCAGGTCCGGCCAGTCCTCGGGCGGCATGGCGGTGATGTCCTGGACCATCTCCTGTCTGCGCTCGGCCGAGTCACCCCAGTAGTCGCAGCAGCGCATTGCGGCGTCCAGCAATTCCGCCGATGGCAGGGCTTGCGGCGCGCTCATCGAAGATTCCCAACCGTCGAAGATTCCGCCGAAGATTCCGAAGGTTCCACGTTTAGAAAGGCGGAATGTTCGGAATCTTCGAGGGAATCTTCGGAGTCGCCACCGGGCCTGCGCCAGTACCAGCCATCGTTCATGGCGCCCTTGCGACGCTCCACGTTCAGCTTCTTGGACGCTGCCCAGACCTGCTTTTTGGAGAAGCCGGCATCGATCAACGGCTTGGTTGCCTGCTGCATCGGGAACCAGCCGGGTCCGGTGAGCTGGGCGCGCAGCATCTCCACAGCATCGCTCGCGGTGTCCTTGCTGTCGTCGTCGGCCGGGTCGGTCAGCAGTTCTCGGGCGCTGCCCTGGACTGCCTGTCCCCACACGATCCGGCTGGCCGGGATTCCCTCTTCGGCTTCCACCTGTTCAAGGAAGTATTCGAAACCGCCGTCGTCCGCACCGATGTTGGACTTGCTGCGTGCCAGGATGCGCGTGTCCCTGCCTTCCTCACTCTTCACCTTCGCTGCCACCATCACCACGCGGGCGACTGCTGCGAAGGCCACAGAGCCGATTACGCGCTGCGTGGGGTCCAGTCCTTGCCCACCCTTGGAGAAGTGGCTGATGCCCAGCACAGCGGCGTCGGTAGTCGCTGCCAGGTCGACCAGAGGCTGCAGCGCACGACGTACCTCGGTGTTCTTGTGGCTGTCGCCGGTCACGGCCGAAACCACGGGATCGACGATAAGCAGGTCGACGCCACCAATCGTGTCGATCGCAGCCAATAGCGATGCCAGGTCGCGAGCCGGGTCGAACGGGACTGTCTCGCCATCAACCACGGACGCCTTCACGAAGTAGCAGCGATCGCGATCCGCACCGGCCGCCAGCAGGCGCGGCATCAAGGTATCGGCAACGTCGTCCTCGCCGCTCCAGACCAACACGTTTCCGGCTGGGCATGAAGTCTGGTCAGGGAATCTCCCGCCGAGGGTCACGGTGGCGGCCATGGCGAGCGCGAGAGTGGTCTTTCCGGTGCCGGGCTGGCCGGCCAGCAGACAGAGCTTCCCGCGCGGTAGGAAGCCGGGCCAGAGCCATTCAATGGGGCGCATCGTGATCGACGAACCGCATTCGAGAATGACAGACGGTGGTGCAGGCGGGGGCGGCGTCGTGGCTGCGCGCATCTCGGCGTCGTAGTCGATCCGTGGGCGGCGGGGTGCCGTGGGTGGGACAGGGCCGGGAGCGCCAGCGCCGAAGAGTGCGTCAACCGCGCTCATCCGGGGAACCTCCAGCCGCGAGCGATCAACCGTTCTTTCAGCTCCTGCAGCAGATACGCTTCCACCCATTCACGATGTACAGGCCAGTAGGTGCCAAGGGCCTTGGCGCTGATCTCGCACTGGCGATCGAACCACGCTTGTGCACGCGCCTTGATCTCGGCCTGGCTCAAGTTCTGTTCGACCTTCATTCGGGCACCCCGACTCGGCGCGCAAACGCCTCCAGGTCTTCGATTCGCTGGCAGTAGTGGGATTGGTCCCACCGCGCCACGATCCAGCCGCCTGTAACCGTGTCATGCACTGCAAAACTGCGCAGTGCCAATTGCGCCTTCAAGGTTGCGATTTTTTTCCCCAGTTCCTCGCTCACAGTGCACCCCTCGGAATGGGGTTATGCGTCTGACGCACGCGAGAAGCGAGAAATTCGGCAACGGCCTTCTTGGGGTACAGGACCCGTTTTCCGAGCCGCATATAAGCGGGGCCTTGACCGCGCTTGCGCATTTGCTCGGCGGTCTTCTCGGTGTATTGGCTCAGCGCCAAATAGTCTTCGAGGATCCAGCTATCCAGGCTGTCCGCCATCTGGCGCAGCCGTTCGATCTCCGTGTCGACTTGCATTCACCCATCCTTCCCCGGACTTGCGCCGGCAATTAGCGATGGGGTGGAATGTCGTGTCCGGTCGGCCCTCTGAATAGCCTCGGATAATTCGTGTTGGGTAGGGATAGGTAGGGTGGGACTACCTAGGACAACTACTAGCGCGGGCCTGTTCGCAGGCCGTCAGCTCTGAGGATTGAGGCAATTGCCTGAGCTTGGACCTCAGAGACGCCTCGTTCATCCCGCAGCCAGCGAGCCACCATTTTGTTTGTGGGCGCAGTCCCAGGGTCGGCAGGATCGTACAGCACCCAAAACTTTTTGGCTGCGGCTTCCAGATGGCCGAGCAGTTCAGTGTGATGCGCGCCCCAAGGCCAGTGGGTTTTAGGCTCTCGTGCTCCTTCAATTTCAGGCTTTTGAATGAGAGCCTCAAGCTTTGCGATGCGGTTTGTTGCCGCAGCGGCAAACCATTCGTGTTCTTTGTTTAGACGATTAACATTGATGAATGCGACGGTTCCCGCAGCCGATGCCAGAACTAAAAAGACGAGGGTTTCCGTCGTGACAACTCGACCTTTGAGAAAATAATACGTCGACCAGAAAATGAGGGCTGCCAGCGTCAAGACCCCCGCGAATTGCAATGCCTGACGCCAATTAAATTTGTTCATTCGCACCTCTGCGCACCTGAAAAGGTGCCGCGCCAGCCCGTCAGGTATACGGGGTTTCGGGGATCAGCCTAGGCGCGGCAATCTTGCTTGTTATGCCTTCAGGCACTCTTTGAGGAATTTCTGGAAACGCTTGTCGGTCTCTGGACCTGGTGGGCGAGACACAGTGCCCTGCAGTCGCCCTTTGTCGAACAGTTCCCACATGTGATACAGGTGCGCTTCGAGCTGCAGCGCGTCTTCATGCGCGAACTCATAGGGATGGGGAGGCACCTTCAACCTCCGCGCCGATGCCGGGTGTGCGAACCTGCCGAGGAGCTGCAGCAGGCGCTTGCCGTGCTCGCGGAAGTCTTCCGGGCTGCCAGGCTTCGGCTCATTCATGGCTGGCCTCCATCGCAGGCTGCAGCTTCAATGCCAGTTCGTGCGCGTCTTGGATCAGGGTGCTGCAGGTGCTCAGATACCCGGCTCGCAAAGTCCTGTTCATGGCCTCGAAAGCGTCCCCACCTTCGCCCGCGATCAGCACGATCAATGCTTCGGCCTGGTGCAGCTTCATCGTCATCTGGTCGTAGATGTCGAGCTGAGACGTGTCAGGCGCGGCCTGCGGGGTAACATTCTTGCTAGCCATTTGCACGGTCCTTTCAGGTTGTGCGATTCGGTCAGAGCGGCTGGGGTGTTAGCGCACCCTGGCCGTTCGCTTTTGTGCCTCAGACCGAAATCAAGTGATGCCACATTGATTTCCCGCCCTGAGGCGCGGCGGATCAGGTGAAGGCGTTGTGAACGTCCTCCGGTCGGGTGAGCGTGTAGCGCTTCAGCATCGCCCATGTCTTGTGCCCGGTGAGCAATGCCACGCGCGGAATGTCCAGACCTCGGCGGAAGAACTCGGCCGTAGCCCGGTGCCGCAGGTCATGGAAGTGAAGATCCTCGATTGGCGGCTTCACGTTCTTGCAAGCCCGGGTGAAGGCCGTAGAGACCGACGTCGCCGAGTGCGGGAACAGGAACCCCTCTTGCCGCTCCTTCAGGATCGGCTCCACGATGGCCCAGGCGTCCGGGAGGAGGGGCACAGTCTGGTTGTTGCCGATCTTCTTCCTGGGGTCTTTTCGGTCCCGGATCACCACGGTCTTTCGATCGGCGTCGACGTCCTCCGCGAGGAGGTTGCAAATCTCGGCCTGGCGCATTCCGGTGGCCAGCGCGAAGCGGCACAGTGTCTCCATGTCGATCAGCTGGCGCGGATTGTTCGACCAGTGCAGATAGAGGCGCTGCAGCTCCGCGTCCGTGGGTTCCCGGTCGCGCTCCTTGCTGCGCGTCTCCAAACCCCGATGCTTCAGGCTGGCGCGGGCCTCTGTGGGCAGATGGTCGGGCAGGTTCAGGTGCCGAGCGTGCTTGCCCCACTTCATGATGGCCGACAGGTGCGACAGGTCGCCAGCGATGGTCACGCCACCGGCCCCGTCCATGATCCGATCGTCGATGAAGTCGCGCAGAGTCATGGCGGTAAAGGCGCTCAGCTTCACCTTTCCCAGGCGATTCCGGAGCATCGCAATTGAAGCGGTCTTGCTGCGTCCGGCCGTCTTGCTGTGCTTCTCCTCGTAGGCGTCGATCAGGTCGGCAACCGTTGCCCCCTTGGGTGGCTCGGCGTAACCGCTCGCTGCAACTTGGTGTGCCTGCCCCTCGATCGCCTTTGCCCAGGCTTCGGCATCGCGCTTGAGCGGGAAGGTGGCCGAGCGGTAGTGACCTCCACGGCGAACCTGCGCACGCCATTTGCCGCTGGGGAGTTGGGAAAATGTGGGCATGTGTGCAATCTGTGTCGGTCCAAATGTGGATCACATCTTATCGGTTTATGGACCGGGTGTGCACTTCGTGTGCACTGATTTATGCACACGCCCTGTTTTCAGGAAAAGTAACCCTGATAAAAACCGATATGAATCAACAACTTAGCTACGATAGCCTGTCCGTCGCTCCGATGATGGACTGGACCGACCGGCACTGCCGCTTCTTCCACCGCCTGCTGACGCGCCACGCGTTGCTCTACACCGAGATGGTGACGACGGGCGCGCTGATCCACGGCGACGTGCCGCGGCACCTGCGTTTCCACGACAGCGAACATCCCGTGGCGCTGCAGCTGGGCGGCAGCGAACCGGCCGACCTGGCGCACTGCGCCAAGCTGGGCGAACATTGGGGCTACGACGAAATCAACCTCAACTGCGGCTGCCCCAGCGAGCGCGTGCAGCGTGGCGCCTTCGGCGCCTGCCTGATGGCCGAGCCGCAGCTGGTGGCCGACTGCGTGAAGGCCATGGTCGACGTCGTCGACGTGCCGGTGACGGTGAAGCACCGCATCGGCATCGACAAGGTGGAGAGCTACGAGTTCGTGCGCGACTTCGTCGGCACCGTGAGCGAGGCGGGCTGCCGAACCTTCATCGTCCATGCCCGCAACGCTTGGCTCAAGGGCCTGAGCCCGAAGCAGAACCGCGAGATCCCGCCGCTGCGCTATGCGCTGGTGCATCGGCTCAAGCACGACTTTCCGGCACTGCGTTTCTCGGTCAACGGCGGCATCCAGACCGATGCACAGGTGCACGAGCACCTGCGCCTGCTCGACGGCGTGATGGTGGGCCGCGAGGCGTACCACAACCCCTGGTGGCTGGCCGGCTGGGACGAAAGCTTCTTCGACGCGGCACCGAACGCGCTGACGCGCGAGGACGTGGAGGCGCAGATGTGCGACTACATGGCGCGTGAGGCGGCCGAGCACGGCACGCCGTGGTCGAACGTCGCGCGCCACATGCTGGGCCTGCGCAACGGCCTGCCGGGTGCGCGGCGCTGGCGGCAGGTGTGGAGCGACCACCGCCTCAAGGCCCTGCCGCCGCACGAGGTGATGGCGCGCGCGCACGCCGTGGCCGTGGCCGATCCCGCCTGAGCTTTCTTTCGAGCCGAGTCGGGCTGCAGCGCTCGTCCTGCTTGCGCCGGACGCTATCGATTCAATAGCAGACGACGCTCAGGCCGCGGCCTCGAGCCCGTTGCGGAAGTGCGCTTGCATGCGCGCCATGGCCGCCGCCGGGTCGCGCGCCTCGATCGCTGCCATCACGGCGCGGTGCTCGGCCAGCGATTCCGCGATGCGCCCGGCCTTGAGCAGCGAGTTGTGG
Source organism: Xenophilus aerolatus (assembly GCA_030418545.1). Taxonomy (GTDB): domain Bacteria; phylum Pseudomonadota; class Gammaproteobacteria; order Burkholderiales; family Burkholderiaceae_C; genus Xenophilus. The sequence goes on from QAIB01000001.1 coordinate 728,393, forward strand.
CGGTTGAGCTTCATCACCTTGCGCAGGTCGGCCACCATCTGGTCGCGCCAGCGGTTGTCGGCGATGGCCAGCACCCGCATGTGGAAGCGCTCGTTGATGGCGAAGAAGTGTTCCCGGTCGACGTGGCCGGGCTTGGCCGCGGCCTCCAGCTCGGCGTGCAGGGCCTTCAGCTCGGCGATCTGCGCGTCGCTCGCGCGCTCGGCCACCACGGCGACGGCGTCGCTCTCGAGCAGCGCGAGCAGGTGGTACACATCGGCCAGGTCGCGCTCCGACACCTCGGTCACGTAGGCGCCGCGGCGCACCTTCATCGTGACAAGCCCTTCGGCCGCGAGCACCTTCAGCGCTTCGCGCAGGGGCGTGCGGCTGATCCCGAATTCCTCGGCGATCTTCAGTTCGTCGATCCAGCTTCCCGGCTCCAGCTCGCGGCGGAAGATGCGCTGGCGCAGCAGCTCGGCCACCTCTTCGTAGAGGGCGCGCGGGGTGAGCGTGACGGCAGACATGGCCGCGACTGTATCGCAGAAACCGGGTTTGAATTAATAATTACGGATGGGTTAGACTGCTCGGCGGCCCGACCTTCCAACACATTGCCACCGCACGCGCCGCCATGAGCACACCCGAACCCACCTTCCACACCGCGACGCTCGAGGCCTGGACGAAGGCCGCCGCCAAGTCGGCACCCGGCGGCGACGTGAACGCGCTCAACTGGATCACGCCCGACGGCATCACGGTCAAGCCGCTCTACACGGCGGCCGACCTCAAGGGGCTGAAGTACAGCGACACGCTGCCCGGCTTCGAGCCCTACCTGCGCGGCCCTCAGGCCACCATGTACGCGGTGCGGCCCTGGACCATCCGCCAGTACGCCGGCTTCTCCACGGCCGAGGAGTCGAATGCCTTCTACCGCAAGGCGCTGGCCGCGGGCGGACAGGGCGTGTCGGTGGCTTTCGACCTGGCCACGCACCGCGGCTACGACAGCGACCACCCGCGCGTGACGGGCGACGTGGGCAAGGCGGGGGTGGCGATCGATTCGGTGGAGGACATGAAGATCCTGTTCGACGGAATTCCGCTGGACAAGGTGAGCGTGTCCATGACGATGAACGGCGCCGTGCTGCCGGTGCTGGCGGGCTACGTGATCGCGGCGGAAGAGCAGGGCGTGGCGCAGGACCAGCTCAGTGGGACCATCCAGAACGACATCCTCAAGGAGTTCATGGTCCGCAACACGTACATCTACCCGCCCGAGCCGAGCATGCGGATCATCGGCGACATCATCGAGTACACGGCGCAGAAGATGCCCAAGTTCAACTCGATCAGCATCAGCGGCTACCACATGCAGGAAGCCGGCGCCAACCAGGCGCTGGAACTGGCCTTCACCCTGGCCGACGGCAAGGAGTACGTGAAGACCGCGATCGCCAAGGGCATGGACGTCGACGCCTTCGCGGGGCGCCTGTCCTTCTTCTGGGCGATCGGCATGAACTTCTACCTGGAGGTCGCCAAGATGCGTGCCGCGCGCCTGCTGTGGTGCCGCATCATGAAGGGCTTCGATGCCAAGAACCCCAAGAGCCTGATGCTGCGCACGCACTGCCAGACCTCCGGCTGGAGCCTCACCGAGCAGGACCCGTACAACAACGTCGTGCGCACCACCATCGAGGCGATGGCCGCCGTGTTCGGCGGCACGCAGTCGCTGCACACCAACGCTCTGGACGAGGCCATTGCGCTGCCCACCGAATTCAGCGCCCGCATCGCGCGCAACACGCAGCTCATCATCCAGGAAGAGACGCACATCACGAACGTGATCGACCCCTGGGCGGGCAGCTACATGATGGAGAAGCTCACCCAGGACATGGCCGATGCCGCCTGGGCCATCATCGAAGAAGTAGAAGCGATGGGCGGCATGACCAAGGCCGTCGACAGCGGCTGGGCCAAGCTCAAGATCGAGGCCGCGGCGGCCGAGAAGCAGGCGCGCATCGACTCGGGCAAGGACGTCATCGTCGGCGTCAACAAGTACAAGCTCAAGAACGAGGACCCGGTCGAGATCCTCTCCATCGACAACATGAAGGTGCGCGAGGGCCAGGTCGCACGCCTCAACAAGCTGCGTGCCGAGCGCGACGCGGCCAAGGTGCAGGCCGCCCTCGATGCGCTCACGCAGGCGGCCGAGTCGGGACAGGGTAACCTGCTCGACCTCAGCATCCAGGCCGTGCGCCTTCGGGCCACGGTGGGCGAGATTTCCGACGCGCTGGAAAAGGCCTTCGGCCGCCACCGCGCCGACACGCAGAAGGTGACCGGTGTGTACGCTGCCGCTTACGACTCCGCCGAAGGGTGGGACAACCTCAAGAAGGAGATCGCCGAGTTCGCCGAGGCCCAGGGCCGGCGTCCCCGCGTGATGATCTCCAAGCTGGGCCAGGACGGCCACGACCGCGGCGCCAAGGTGGTGGCCACGGCCTTTGCCGACCTGGGCTTCGACGTCGACATGGGGCCGCTCTTCCAGACCCCCGAGGAGTGCGCGCGCCAGGCGATCGAGAACGACGTGCACGCGGTGGGCGTCTCCACGTTGGCCGCCGGCCACAAGACGCTGGTGCCGGCCATCATCGACGAGCTCAAGAAGCAGGGCGCCGACGACATCATCGTGTTTGTCGGCGGCGTGATCCCGCGGCAGGACTACGAGTTCCTGTACGACGCCGGCGTGAAGGGCATCTATGGGCCGGGCACGCCCATCCCCGCGAGCGCGAAGGACGTGCTGGAACAGATCCGCGCGGCGGTGTCGGCCTGACGTCCTCTTGATCAACAGAGGTCCGTTCCACCGTTCGGGCTGAGCTTGTCGAAGCCCTTTTTCCAAAGTCGCTTGAAACCCTTCTTCGTCCACTTGCTGCGTTGTGCGGGCTGTTCCTGCTACGTGGAGCACGCCGACGACATCGTGGTGCGCACGCAGCACCACGGCGACGCCCCGAATCGATGCACCTTGGCACGCGTGCCGGTCGAGTTGCTGCAGATGGGTGGTGGTCGGCCGATGGGAGAGGCCCCATGAGCGCATCGCCGGCCAGCCACCTCGACGGCATCCTGCGCGCCGCCACGCCCATGGCCCAGCGCCGTGCCATCGCCAAGACCATCACCCTGCTCGAATCCACCCGCGCCGACCACCGCGCGCAGGCCGACGAGCTGCTCACGGCCTTGCTGCCACATACAGGCCACAGCTTCCGCCTCGGCATCTCCGGCGTGCCCGGCGTGGGCAAGTCCACCTTCATCGAGGCGCTGGGCCTGCACCTCATCTCCGCGGGCCACCGCGTGGCGGTACTCACCATCGACCCGTCCTCCACCGTCTCGGGCGGCTCGATCCTGGGCGACAAGACGCGCATGGAGAAGCTTTCGGTGCACGAGAGCGCCTACATCCGCCCCAGCCCCTCGTCGGGCACGCTGGGCGGCGTGGCCGAGAAGACGCGCGAGGCGATGCTGGTGTGCGAGGCCGCGGGCTACGACGTCGTGATCGTCGAGACCGTGGGCGTGGGCCAGTCCGAGACGGCCGTGGCCGGCATGACCGACATGTTCGTGCTGCTGCAACTGCCCAACGCCGGCGACGACCTGCAGGCGATCAAGAAGGGCGTGATGGAGCTCGCCGACCTGGTGGTCATCAACAAGGCCGACCTCGACCAGGCCGCCGCCACGCGGGCGCAGGCGCAGATTACCTCGGCGCTGCGCCTCTTCGGGCACCAGGGCAATCCGGACCATGCCCATGCGATGCACGATGCGCACGCGGGCACAGAAGTGCGCTTCTGGCTGCCGAAGGTGATGCAGCTGAGCGCGCTCACCGGCGCCGGTGTCGACCGCTTCTGGGCCGCGGTGAGCGAGTTCCGCGCAGTGCAGACCGCCAACGGCCGCCTGGCCGCGCGCCGCGAGAAGCAGGCGCTGGCCTGGATGTGGGAGCGCATCGAGGCCGGCCTGCGCCAGGCCTTCCGCCAGCACCCGGGCGTGCGCGAGCAGTTGCCGCGCCTGACCGACGAGGTGCGAAGCGGACGTCTCCCAGCCTCCACCGCAGCGCGCCAGCTCCTGGAAACCTCGAGGCAAACCGTGCCGCAGCGCCCGCCGGACGGGCGCGGGCAGCTCTCGAATTCATAGCAAACAGCCCTCACGAGCAAGAACCCCAACCGAGTCGAAGCACCATGAAAGAAATCCTCGAAGACCTCGAACGCCGCCGCGAGCAGGCGCGCCAGGGTGGCGGCCAGAAGCGCATCGACGCGCAGCACAAGAAGGGCAAGCTCACGGCGCGCGAGCGCATCGAGCTGCTGCTGGACGACGACACCTTCGAGGAATGGGACATGTTCGTCGAGCACCGCTCGACCGACTTCGGCATGGCCGAGCAGAAGATCCCGGGCGACGGCGTGGTCACCGGCTACGGGATGATCAACGGCCGCCTGGTCTTCGTCTTCAGCCAGGACTTCACCGTCTTCGGCGGCGCGCTCAGCGAAGCGCATGCCGAGAAGATCTGCAAGGTGATGGACCAGGCCATGAAGGTCGGCGCGCCGGTCATCGGGCTGAACGACTCGGGCGGCGCGCGCATCCAGGAGGGCGTCGCGTCGCTGGGCGGGTATGCCGACGTGTTCCAGCGCAACGTGCTGGCCTCGGGCGTGGTGCCGCAGATCAGCATGATCATGGGCCCGTGTGCCGGCGGCGCGGTGTACTCGCCGGCCATGACCGACTTCATCTTCATGGTGAAGGACTCCAGCTACATGTTCGTCACCGGCCCCGAGGTGGTGAAGACCGTGACGCACGAGTCCGTCACGGCCGAGGAGCTGGGCGGCGCCATCACCCACACGACGCGCAGCGGCGTGGCCGACATGGCCTTCGAGAACGACGTCGAGGCGCTGATGATGCTGCGGCGCCTGTACAACTACCTGCCGCTCAACAACCGCGAGAAGCCGCCGGTGCGCCTGGGCAACGACGGCAAGGGCGACCCGGCCGACCGGGCCGACCCCTCGCTCGACACCCTGGTGCCCGACAACCCGAACAAGCCCTACGACATGAAGGAGCTGATCGTGAAGGTGGTCGACGACGGCGACTTCTTCGAGCTGCAGCCCGACTACGCGAAGAACATCGTCATCGGCTTCGCCCGCATGGAAGGGCAGACCGTGGGCATCGTCGCCAACCAGCCGCTGGTGCTGGCAGGCTGCCTGGACATCAAGTCGAGCATCAAGGCGGCGCGTTTCGTGCGCTTCTGCGATGCCTTCAACATCCCGGTCGTCACTTTCGTCGACGTGCCCGGCTTCATGCCCGGCACGAGCCAGGAGTACGGCGGCATCATCAAGCACGGTGCCAAGCTGCTGTACGCCTACGCCGAATGCACCGTGCCCAAGATCACCGTCATCACGCGCAAGGCCTACGGCGGCGCCTACGACGTGATGGCCAGCAAGCACCTGCGCGGCGACGTCAACCTGGCCTGGCCGCGCGCCGAGATCGCGGTGATGGGCGCCAAGGGCGCGGTGGAGATCATCTTCCGCGAGGACAAGAACGACCCCGAGAAGCTCGCCGCCCGCGAGGCCGAGTACAAGGCCCGTTTCGCCAACCCCTTCGTGGCGGGTGCGCGCGGCTACATCGACGACGTCATCCTGCCGAGCGAGACGCGCAAGCGCATCTGCCGCAGCCTGGTGATGCTGCGCGAGAAGAAGCTCGAGAACCCGTGGCGCAAGCACGGGAACATTCCCCTCTAAGCCTCTTGGCGACAAGGAGCACCACCATGTCCCTCAGTCTCTGCTACCACCCGTACTCGCGTGCCGCGGGCACGCTCTGGGCACTGGAAGAAGCCGGTGTCGACTACGACCTCAAGGTGATCGACATCATGAAGGGCGCGCAGAAGGGCCCCGAGCTGATCGCCAAGAACCCGATGGGCAAGCTGCCCACGCTGGTGGACGGCGACATCGTTGTCACCGAGGCGGCCGCGATCGCGCTCTACCTGGCCGACCGCTACGCGCCCGCGTTGGCGCCGGCGCAAGGCGATCCGCAGCGCGGCACCTATCTGCGCTGGTCTTTCTTCGCCCCGAGCGTCATCGAGCCCGCGGTCATGGCCAAGCACGCCGGCTGGGCCGTGAAGGACGTGTCGGCGGGCTGGGGCACCTTCGAAGCCATGCTCGTGGCGGCCGAGAGTGCGATCGCAGGCAAGTCCTTCGTGCTGGGCGACACCTTCTCCATGGCCGATGTGGTGTTCGGCGGCACGCTGCGCTTCATGATCGGCTTCAAGCAGATCGAGCCGACGCCCGTGTTCGAGGACTACGTCAAGCGGCTCGAAGCGCGACCCGCCTTGCAGCGCGCCGAAGCCAGGAACGCGGCCATGCGCAAGGAACTGGGGCTGCAGTGAGCAGCGCCGGTCGAAGACACCAGACATCGGAGCAACCGTGTTCAAGAAAATCCTGATCGCCAACCGCGGTGACCAGCCGCGCAGCGGCGAAGCGACGAAGTCAAATTGCATGGCACGCGCAGCGGGCCGAGGCGATTTCCCCGCGGAGACGACCCATGTTTAAGAAGATCCTTATCGCCAACCGCGGAGAAATCGCCTGCCGCGTCATCAAGACCGCCCGCAAGATGGGCATCGCCACGGTGGCCGTGTATTCGGACGCCGACAAGGACGCTCGTCATGTCGAGCTGGCCGACGAGGCCGTGCACATCGGCGCGGCGCCCTCCCGCGAGTCCTACCTGCAGGCCGACCGCATCATCGAAGCCTGCAAGAAGACGGGCGCCGAGGCGGTGCACCCGGGCTATGGCTTCCTGTCGGAGAACGAGGCCTTCGCCAGGCGCGTGGAAGAGGAGGGCATCGCCTTCATCGGCCCCAAGCACTACTCGATCGCGGCGATGGGCGACAAGATCGCCTCCAAGAAGCTCGCCAACGAGGCCAAGGTCAACACCATCCCGGGCTGGAACGATGCCATCGAGTCGGCCGAGCGCGCGGTGCAGATCGCGAAGGACATCGGCTACCCGGTGATGATCAAGGCCAGTGCCGGCGGCGGCGGCAAGGGCCTGCGCGTGGCCTACAACGACAAGGAGGCGCTCGAAGGCTTCACCGCCTGCCAGAACGAGGCGCGCAACTCCTTCGGCGACGACCGCATCTTCATCGAGAAGTTCGTGCAGGAGCCGCGCCACATCGAGATCCAGGTGCTGGGCGACGCGCACGGCAACGTGATCTACCTCAACGAGCGCGAATGCTCCATCCAGCGCCGCCACCAGAAGGTGATCGAGGAAGCGCCATCGCCCTTCATCAGCGAGGCCACGCGCAAGGCCATGGGCGAGCAGGCCGTGGCGCTGGCCAAGGCGGTGAAGTACCAGTCGGCCGGCACGGTGGAGTTCGTGGTCGGCAAGGACCAGGACTTCTACTTCCTGGAGATGAACACGCGGCTGCAGGTCGAGCACCCGGTCACCGAGTGCATCACGGGGCTCGATCTGGTCGAGCTGATGATCCGCGTGGCGGCGGGCGAGAAGCTGCCGCTCACGCAGGCCGACGTGAAGCGCGACGGCTGGGCCATCGAGTGCCGCATCAACGCCGAGGACCCGTTCCGCAACTTCCTGCCGTCCACCGGCCGGCTGGTGAAGTTCCAGCCGCCGGTCGAGTCGCTCAGCGCCTCGCAGCCCAACGCTGCCGACGACTACGGCGTGCGCGTGGACACCGGCGTCTACGAGGGCGGCGAGATCCCGATGTACTACGACTCGATGATCGCCAAGCTGATCGTGCACGGGCGCGACCGGCCGCACGCCATCGCGCTGATGCGCGAGGCGCTCAACGGCTTCGTCATTCGCGGCATCCACAGCAACATCCCCTTCCAGGCGGCACTGCTGGCGCACCCGAAGTTCGTCTCGGGCGACTTCAACACCGGCTTCATCGCCGAGCACTACGGCCACGGCTTCCGCGCGGAAGACGTGCCGCACGGCGACCCGGACTTCCTCGTCGCGCTGGCGGCGTACGTGCATCGCCGCTACCGCGCGCGGGCCTCGGGCATCAGCGGGCAGCTCGAGGGGCATGGCGTGAAGGTGCGCGAGCAATTCGTCGTCGTCACGCTGGCGGCCAATGGCCAGCATGTGCACACGCCGGTCTCGGTCACCGATTTCCAGGGGAAAACAGGCTCCAGCGCCGTCACTGTGGGCGCGAACAGCTATCGAATCGACAGCATGTCGCCGCTCGGCAGCATCCGGTTCGAGGGCCGCGTGGACAAGGGGCAGGGCAGTGTGCCCTTCACCGCCCAGGTGGAGCGCGGCGCCGGCAAGAACCCGCTCGCGCTGCGCGTGCAGCACAACGGCACGCAGATCGAGGCGATGGTGCTCTCGCCCCTCGGCGCGCGGCTGCTGGGCCTCATGCCCTACAAGGCACCGCCGGACCTGAGCAAGTTCCTCATGTCGCCCATGCCCGGCCTGCTGGTCGATGTGGCGGTCAAGGAAGGCCAGCAGGTGCAGGCCGGCGAGAAGCTGGCCGTGATCGAGGCGATGAAGATGGAGAACGTGCTCTTCGCGGCGCAAGATGGCGTGGTGGGCAAGATCTCGGCCGCCAAGGGCGAATCGCTGGCCGTGGACCAGGTGATCCTGGAGTTCGTGTGATGGGTGCGAACGATCTGGCCACCGTCACGCTGCACCGGAGAGCCGCGCCGTCGGCCGAGCCTGTGCGCTGGTCGGTCGAGGCGGTGCAGGCGCTGCTCGACCTGCCGTTCGACGAACTGCTGTTCCAGGCGCAGACGGTGCACCGGGCCCACTGGCCGGCGCGCGATATCGAGCTGGCCACGCTGCTGTCGGTCAAGACCGGCGGCTGCCCGGAGAATTGCGGCTACTGTCCGCAGTCGGCCGAGTTCGACACCGGCGTGCAGGCGCAGAAGCTGATGAGCGTGGAGGAGGTCACGCGCGCCGCGCAGGCTGCCAAGGACGCCGGTGCCACGCGCTTCTGCATGGGCGCCGCCTGGCGCGCGCCCAAGGACCGGGACATCGAGAAGGTGGCCGAGCTGATCGGCGCGGTGAAGGGGCTGGGCCTGCAGTCCTGCGCCACGCTGGGCATGCTCGAGGCGCACCAGGCGCAGGCCTTGCGTGCCGCCGGCCTGGACTACTACAACCACAACCTCGACACCGCGCCCGAGTACTACGGCGACATCGTCGACACCCGCAGCTACCAGGACCGCCTCGACACGCTCGCCCACGTGCGTGCCGCGGGCATCAGCGTGTGCTGCGGCGGCATCGTCGGCATGGGCGAGGCACCGGTGCACCGCGCGGGCCTGATCGCGCAGATCGCCAACCTCGACCCGTACCCGGAGTCGGTGCCCATCAACAGCCTGGTGCGCGTGCCCGGCACGCCGCTGGCCGACGCGCCGCCCATCGATCCGCTGGATTTCGTGCGCGTCATTGCCGTGGCGCGCATCACCATGCCGACGGCGCGCGTGCGCCTGTCGGCGGGACGCCAGCAGCTCGGCGAGGCGGTGCAGGCGCTGTGCTTCCTGGCCGGCGCCAATTCCATCTTCTACGGCGACAAGCTGCTCGTCACCGGCAACCCCGACGTGGAGGCCGACCGCGCGCTGCTGCACAAGCTGGGCTACGCGACGCGTGCGGTCCAGGTCCAGGCAGGAGAGCACCCATGAGCGTACCGAACCGGCCCTTCAAAGTCCTGGGCGTCCAGCAGATCGCCATCGGCGGCCCCGACAAGCTGCGCCTGCAGAAGCTGTGGGTCGACATGCTGGGCCTCTCGGTGACCGGCACCTTCCGCAGCGAACGCGAGAACGTCGACGAGGACATCTGCGCCATCGGCGAGGGGCCCTTCAAGGTCGAGGTCGACCTGATGCAGCCGCTCGACCCCGAGAAGAAACCCGCCGTGCACGCTACGCCGCTCAACCACATCGGGCTGTGGATCGACGACCTGCCGAAGGCGGTGGAATGGCTCACCGCACAAGGGGTGCGCTTCGCGCCGGGCGGCATCCGCCAGGGTGCGGCAGGCTTCGACATCTGCTTCCTGCACCCCAAGGCCAGCGACGAGTTCCCGATCGCGGGGGAGGGCGTGCTCGTCGAGCTGGTGCAGGCGCCGCCGGAGGTGGTGAAGGCCTTCGGGGCCCTGGCGGGGTCGCGTTGATCCGCGGCCTTCGGGCCGGGACCAGGCATTCACCGCGCGCCTTCGCCAACTGGCTCGTTCCCATCGCGCTCGCCGGGCTGATGCTGGCCCTGCAGGCGGGCGGCGAGACGGTGTACGACGCGCTGCGCTACGAACGCGCGGCCGTGCTCGGCGGACAGCCGTGGCGTCTGCTGACCGCGCACGTGGTGCATCTGGGCTGGGCGCACTGCCTGCTGAACGTCGCCGGTCTCGCGCTGTGCGCCGCGCTCGCCGCAGGCACCCGCAGCTGGCGCGCCTGGGCTGCCGCGCTCATCGTGCTGGCGCTCGGCGTGGGGCTTGCGCTGCTGGTGGCATCGCCGCAGGCCACGAACTACGCGGGCCTCTCGGGCGTGCTCTACGGGCTGTTCGTCTGGGTGCTGGCGCCACGTGCCTGGCGCGGCGATCGCGTGGCCTGGGTGGTCCTGGCTGCGGTCGTCGCACGCATCGGCTGGCAGATGGTCCACCCGCCCTCGGACGCGCAACGTGCGCTGATCGGTGGCGAGGTGCTGGTCGAAGCCCACCTGTACGGCGCGCTGTGCGCCGGGGTGCTTTGCCTTTGGCAGGGCATCTGGCCGCGATGGCGGCGAGGATGAGCCGCCGCCGGGTCTTGCCCCGGCGGCGGCTTCTTCGCTTCAGTGCCGGCGGCGGCGGGCGAGGGCGAGCGCCGCGAGGCCGGCCAGCACCAGCACCAGGTCGCCCGTGCCCAGCGATCCACCGCTTCGCGTGAACGGGAAGGCGATCGGCATCGCCGGCTCGGTCGGGGGCGGCGTCGTCGGGTTGGTCGGGGTCGTGGGGGTCGTCGGGTTCGTCGGGTTCGTCGGGTCCGTCGGCGTGTTCGGCTCGTTCTCGGCCGCATACGGCTCGACGTCATAGGCATACAGCTTCACGCTGGTGCCCTCCTTGGGGCTTTCGGCCTGGCGGGCGACAAAGCCGCCGACGGACCCCTGGCGCTGGCTGATGGCGTTCCCGGCATCCCGGTTGGGCGTCTCGCCGTCGGCCACTTCCTTCAGGACATGGTGCTGCTTGACGCCGTCCTTCTCGCTGTACAGGAACATCTTCATCTCGCCGGTCTTCGGGTCGATGGGCGTGTTGAACCACACCGCCTGGTCCAGCGCGCGCTCGGCGATCTGCGAACCTTCCTGGCCATTGGTCTGTCGCGTGATCAGTGAGTTCTGGCCCCCCACGACCGTGCCGGTGGCGCCGTTGCCCCTGAACACCACGTGCGGGTAGACGTTGGTGCCGTGGATGTAGCTGATCATGGTGTGCCCTTCCTGGCCCGCGTACGGTCCCGGCGTCGGGCTCTTCGCGTCCTCGAACATGAACTTGAGGTTGTCCTGGGCCAGGGCGGGCTCGCTCTCGGGCGCATTGGCGTTGCGCGACGGCCAGAGGATGCCGCCACGCAGCGTGACGGGCGTGCGCGACAGCGATTCCGGCGAGCTCGTCGTCGCCGGCTTGCTTCTGTTGGTCAGGGCCACAGCCTGCGCCTGTCCCTCGAAGCCCAGGCCGTCGGACACCACCATGTAGGTCCGCCCGGGTTCGATCCGGGTGACGGGTCGCCACGCCTTCTCGGTCGCCGCCTGCTTCTGCAGCCGCAGGCCGAACGGGCTGTCCATCGGGTCGCGGCCCGACAGGACGAGCGTGCTGCGCCCATGCTTGGGCACGGCCTTCATCTCGGTGACGCCGGTCGCCCTGGCCATGCCGTCGCTGGCGTAGGTGGTCTGGTACTGCTTGAACTGCGTCACGCCATCGCTGAAGCGCACGTCGGCATAGGACAGGGGCGTTTCCAGCGCGTTCGCGGCGTCCATCCAGCCGACGGTCATCTTGCCGAAGGACAGTACGAAGGTGGCCGTGTTCTCCGCATAGCTTGTCTTCGGTGCGGGGCCTCGGGCCGTCACCGTCACATGGCAGGGCTTGCCGGGAATCACGGCACAGTCGGGCGGGTTGAACTTCATGCTCTCGACGGCAAAGCCCGGGGGCAGCGACACGTTGTCGGCGGTGAAGACGACGTTCTTGGTCGCGGCCGGCACGTGGATGTCGAGCATCGCCTGGGCGTTCTTGCCGCCCCAGGTCCTGGCCTTGAAGCTCTCACCGCCATAGCTGAAGGTCGCGGTGACCCCGTTGGGCGGCAGGCCCGCATCGATCAGGTACTGCTCCGGGTCGGTCGTCGCCCAGTACGCCTCCTTCGGCTTGCCGACTGCGGACCACGGATACCCGTTGGTGTGATAGCCCGGGTCCGTCATTCCCCACCAGGTGACGCGGTGCACGCCGCCCTTGTACTCGGGGTGGCGGCCGGCCGGGCCGGCCGCGTATTCCTTGAGCAGGCTGAACAGCTTCGCGTACTGGATGCCCTGCTCCATGAAGAGCGCGTCCATCTCGGGGCCGTTCTGGATCCGCTGGCCCTTGTCGAGGCCCAGGGTCGGCGCCAGGTCGAGCTCCGTCAGGTCGACGTTCACGCCGGTCTCGAGGTAGGTACGGATGGTCCGTTCGAAGGCGTCCAGGTTGAGCCGCATGTCCCAGTGGCCCTGCGTGCCGATGACGTCGACCAGTGGCCGCGGCTTGCCCTTGTCATCCAGGAGAATCCGGCCCTTGCCCGCGGCCGACTCGGCGGCGTAGCGTTCGTTGAATTCCTTGACCATCGACGCGATCGCGGTGGCCTTCGAGGCGCGCTCGTTGTCGTTGAAGTCGTTGTAGTTCAGGATCGCCGTCGTGTTCTGGCGCGCGTAGAAGAACGCGTCGTACATGTAGTCCCAGCTCTTACCGCCCTTCGCGTAGGCCTGGGCCCAGCGGGAGGGCCGCTCTTCCGGGCTGTAGCCGGTCCGCAGGGCATTGCGCCAGTCGGCGGGGTTGTCGGGGTTGTCCTTGAAGGCCTCGTTGACGACGTCCCACGCGTAGACCTTGAAGGGTTCCTTGTCGAAGTGCCCGGCCACGGTCCGGACGTAGTACTCCAGGTTCGTCTTCGCGGTGGTGTAGTCCCAGGGGGTCTCCCATCCGCCGTTGGCCGTCAGCACATTGGCGGCGGGCCACTGCCCCGACTGGTTGTGCCACACCAGCACGTGGCCGGTGACCTTGACGCCACGCGCGTTGGCCGCGCTGATGTCGGCATTGATGCCCGAGCTGAGGTTGGTGAGGAAGCTCGGGTTCGGGTTGCTGCTGCCGCCGTTCCAGAAGTCGGGCTTGAGCGCGTTGCTGGGCGTGACCGCATTGAAGTGCTTCACGGTCATGGCGGCGGTCGAGTTCTCGCCCGGCACCACGTCGGGCCCGAAGTTGCTCGCGGCCAGGTTGGTGCTGCCGATGAAGAAGTGGTTCTTGTAGACGTCCTTCAGTGCCGGCCACTGGGCCGGGTCCGTCGGCCGCTCGGCGGCCAGGGCTGCGCCCGCCATGACCAGTCCGGCGGGCAGCGCGACCAGGATGCGCCTGAGCTGGGGCCCGCTAGGCATGGTTTGTGGACGCCGAGGCGTGGAAGCTGGTCGTGGCGGCGCGCTGCGGCAGACGTCTTGGCGCGCTGCCGTTGATCGACAGTCGATGGTCAGTTGCATGCTTGTCTCCTTGGGTTGGACGGAATCACTCCCGGGTCGGCATGCGCCCAGGACTTCGAGGGTGCAGGTGCAGGTCTGTCGGCGTGCGCGCTCGCCGTCACAGGCGCGCGCGCTCGAGCAGCCCGCGCTCGGCCAGGTTGCGGATGAACTCGCGCAGGCCGAAGCGCCAGGGCGGCGCGGTCTCGCAATGGGTGACCCGGTTCCTCAGCGTTCCGAGCCAGTGGCTGTGGATGGTGACCACGTCGCCCAGCTTGTGGGTGAAGCCGCCGCCGGGCTCGTCCCGGTCGTCGGTGGGGGCGAACAGGGTGCCGAGAAACAGCATGAATCCGTCGGGATACTGGTGGCAGGCCAGCGTCTGTGCCACCAGGTCGAGCGGGTCGCGGCTGATGCTGGCCATGGTGTTGATGCCCTGCAGCGTGTAGCCGTCCTGGCCGGCCACGTGCAGATGCACGGTCTCGCGGCGCACCTGGTCCAGGCCGAAGGTGCCGTCGAAGAGGCGGATGAAGGGGCCGATGGCGCAGGACGCGTTGTTGTCCTTGGCCTTGCCCAGCAGCAGCGCGCTGCGGCCTTCGATGTCGCGCAGGTTGACGTCGTTGCCCAGCGCCGCGCCCACGACATCGCCGCGGCTGTTGACGGCCAGCACCACTTCGGGCTCCGGGTTGTTCCACGCCGAGTCGGCGCGGATGCCGATGTCCTGGCCGTGCCCCACAGACGCCAGCACCGGCGCCTTGGTGAAGACCTCGGCGTCGGGGCCGATGCCGACCTCCAGGTACTGCGACCACAGCTTCTTGTCCTGCAGGAGCTTCTTCAGCGCCTGCGCTTCGGCCGAGCCGGGCCGGATCCCGGACAGGTCGGCACCGATCAAGGCCGTGACCTGGCTGCGCAGCCCCTGTGCGCGGCTGGGGTCGCCACCGGCCTGTTCCTCGATCACGCGTTCGATCATGCTGGCGGCGAAGGTCACGCCGGCGGCCTTGACGACCTGCAGGTCGCAGGGCGCCAGCAGCCAGGGCAGGGCGGGGTCGCGCTCGTCCGCCTGGCTGCTGTTGTCCAGCAACGCATCGACGCTGCAGAGGAACTCGCCGGCGACCGAATGCACGGCGTGCGCGGCCTGCCCGGTCTGCCCGGTCTCCAGCAGCGTGCTCATGGTGGGGAAGCGCCTGCTCAGGTCGAAAACGCCATCGGGGCGCAGCACCACCACGGCCGGGCCGGCAGGCGCGCCCGGGCGCCAGACGCGACCCACGAGCGTGCCGGCGAGACCGTCCTGCGGAAGCGTGGGATGCAGGCCATCGGCGCGCGCTGCGATGGCCATGGTCGCGGTCGTTCCCACGTCCTGTGATGTGCTTTTCATGATGTCTCCGGAATGGGCGAACGCCGGGGCGAACTTGCCGCGACGCGCTGGCCCTCTGCGGAGCCCTACCCGATGGACCCGCAGGCTAGGGGACGACCCCCTGCGGGTCCACTGACTTTTTCGCTAGCATCCATTCCAAATGGTGATGAGTCCGGACGGCACCCCAGGCAAACCGCTGGCGCTTGCGCAGGTGTCGCGCCTGCGTTTCCGGCATTTGCAGTTCCTCGACATCCTGGGAAAGACGCGCAATCTGCGGCTCGCGGCCGAGCAGATGTACATCACCCAGCCGGCCGCCACCAAGGTGTTGATGGACATCGAGGAGATGCTCGAGGCGCGCCTCTTCGACCGCCTGCCGCGCGGCATGCAGCCGAACGAGCTGGGCCTCTTCACCCTGCGCTATGCGCACGCGGCCCTGGATGGCCACCGCAGGTTCGTGGACGAGTTCAGCACCCTGAAGCAGGGCGGGCACGGCCACCTGACCATCGGCGCGATCACCGGCGCGGCCGCACACCTGCTCATTGCCGCGGTCGCCGAGCTGCAGCGGCTGCGGCCCCTGCTGGTGGTGAAGGTGCTGGAGCAGAGCAGCGACCAGCTGATCGTGTGGCTGGCCGAGCGCAAGATCGACGTGATGATCGGCCGCTTCACCGAGGACTCGCAGCGCGACCAGTTCCACTACGAGAACCTCAGCGGTGAAAGCCTGGCGATTACCGCGGGCGTGCACCACCCGCTGCGTGGGTCCCGGGCGCCCGGGCTGCGCGAACTGTCGAACTGGCCGTGGATCGTCTACCCGGCCTCGACCGCGCTGCGCAAGGTGTCCGATGACATCTTCAACAGCACGGGCCTGTCGCTCGCCTCGGGCATCGTCGAGACGCCGTCCTTCCTGTTCGCGCTGGAGCTGATGCAGAGCACGACCATGCTGTCCTTGCAGCCCGCCGCGCTGGTGGACAAGTACGTACGGCGCGGGCTGCTCACGCGCATCCCGGCCGAGCTCCCGCACCGCATGCCCGACTTCGGCCTGATCACCCTGCAGGGTGAGCCGCCCGGCACGGCGGTGCTGGCTTTCATGGACGTGGTCCGCAGCCTGGCGAGCCCGCAGGCCGGGTCCGCATAGAACGAGCTCGGGACGCCGGTACGAGCGCCGCATCGCGAAGTGGCGCGACGCCTGCTGCGAGGCGGTCCCGCCATTATGTTGACATCTAAACTAATGCAAAGTAATGTTTATGGCAGGTCCGGGCGCGTCCGTCCGGCCGACCTTGCCAGGAGCAGACATGCGTATTGCGGTGTTGGGTGGTGGTCACGGTTGCTATGCGGCCGCAGCGGACCTGTCGGAGGCCGGACATGAGGTCAGGCTCTGGCGCCGCGATGCACAGGCGCTGCAGCCGGTCGTCGACGCCGGCGCCATCACGCTGAAGGACGCCGCGGGGACGCGGGAAGTCCCGATCGCGCTGGCCACGCCCGACATCCGGCTTGCGATGCTGGACGCCGAACTGATCGTCGCACCCGTGCCCGCCACGGCGCAGCTGGACATTGCGCGGGCCATGGGGCCGCACCTGGTGGACGGGCAGGTGGTGTTCCTGCCGCCGGGCACTTTCGGCAGCTACGTGATGGCGCAGGCGGTGCGCGAGGCGGGTCAGCACGCCGACGTGGCGTGGGCGGAAACGGGCACCTTGCCCTATCTGGCGCGCAAGCACGGGCCGCGCGAAGTGAACCTGACGGTGCGTGCCATCCGGCTGCCGACCGGCGTCTACCCGCAGCGCGCCTCGGCGCACGCGCTCGCCGTGATCCGCCAGGCGTATCCGGCCGTGCACGATTGCGGCGACGCGCTCTCCGGCGCGCTGATGAATGCCGGGCCGGTGATCCACCCGCCGCTCATGGTGATGAACGCCGCGCCCCTGCAGCACTTCGAACGCTGGGACATCCATAACGAGGGCACGCAGCGCGCCGTGCGCGATGTCACCGACCGGCTCGACCGGGAGCGGATCGCGGTGCGCGAGGCCTTCGGCTATGGCGGCCCGCACTACCCGCTGGCCGACCACTACGACAACGACCGGTGGATGTACGGCGACGCGCACAAGCAACTGGTGAAATCGGGCGACTGGCGCGAGCACATCGACCTGTACGGCCACCGCTACATCACCGAGGACACCGAGCTCGGCCTGGCCCTGCTCGCCTCGGCCGCGCGGCAGGTCGGGGTCGATGCACCCGTCGCGCACGGGCTGCTGGCAATCGTCGGCGGCGTTCTGGGGCGCGACCTGCGCACGGGGCCCCGGAGCTTCGAGGCCTTGGGGCTCGCCGGCCTCGGGCGCGACGCGCTGGCGCAGAGGCTGCACGATGGCCGCTGAGCAGCGCGCCCGCGCGGCGGATGCTCCGCCGCGCTTTGCCGCCGCCGGCGCCGGCCGCATGGGGCGCGGCATTGCGATCGCCTTCGCCTATGCCGGCCACCGCATCTCCCTGATCGACCTGCGACAGCGTTCGCACGCGGCGAGGGACGCGCTCGCGGCCGAGGTGCGCAACGAGGTCGAGGGCGCATTGCGCGGTCTCGTGCAGCAGGGCGTGGTGCGCGAGGACCAGGTGGCGACGATCGCCGCACGCGTGGAGCTGGTCGATGCAGAAGGTGCCCCGTCCGCGCTCGCGGCGGCCGAACTGGTGTTCGAAGGGGTTCCCGAAACGCTGGAGGCCAAGCGGGACGCCTTCGCATGGCTCAACGCCCATTGCACGCCGGACGCGATCCTCACCTCCACCACAAGCAGCATGCTGGTGACCGAACTGGCCGCACTGGTCGAGCGGCCCGAGCGCTTCCTCAACATCCACTGGCTCAACCCGGCGTACGTCATTCCCGTGGTGGAGCTGAGCTGCCACGAAGGCACCTCCGCCGAGGTGGTGTCCAGGGCGAAGTCGCTGATGGAGTCGATCGGCAAGCTGCCGGTGGTGTGCGGCGCTGCGCCGGGTTACATCGTGCCGCGGCTGCAGGCGCTCGTCATGAACGAGGCGGCGCGCATGATCGAGGAGGGCGCGGCCACGGCCGAGGAGATCGACAAGGCCACGCGCTACGGACTGGGGCTGCGCTTCGCGGCGCTCGGCGTGGTGGAGTTCATCGACTTCGGCGGCTGCGACATCCTGCACCACGCGAGCCGCGAAATGTCGCGCTCGATCGACGCGGCCCGCTACGCCGCGCCGGCGATCGTCGGCGAGATGGTGGCGCAGGGCCGGCTGGGCCTGAAGACCGGCAGCGGCTTCTATGCTTACGAGGGCCGTGACCTGCAGGCCTACCGCGGGGACGTGCTGGCCCGCACGCTCGGCATGCTCCGGCATGCGCAGCTGCTGCGCCCGCCCAGCGACACCACGCTGTCATGACACACATCCGGCGTGCCTTCGCCGACCTGAGCGTCGGACAGGTGCACTACGCCGCCTGCGGCGACCCGCGGGCGCAGCCGGTGCTGCTGCTGCACCAGTCGCCGCGGAGCTGGCGCGAGTACCAGGCCGTGCTGCCGCTGCTGGGCGCGCGCTGGCATGCGATTGCCATGGACACGGCCGGCTTCGGCGATTCCGAAGGCGGCGGACCCGCATCGATCGCCCACTACGCGCAGGTCGCGCTCGAACTCGTGGATCACCTGGGCCTGGCGCAGGTGCACGTGGTGGGCCACCACACGGGCGGCGTGATCGCGGTGGAACTTGCGGCCACCGCGCCGCAGCGGGTGGCGTCGCTGACCCTGTCGTCCACGCCGTTCACCGACGCGGCGTTCCGCGCCGAGCGTGCGACCCGTCCGCCCATCGACGAGGTGCCGGCCAGCGCCGACGGCAGCCATCTGGCGGCGCTGTGGCAGCGACGTCAGGGCTTCTATCCCGAAGGCATGCCGGAGCTGCTGCAGGCCTTCGTGCGCGACGCGCTCGCGGTCGACGACCCGGAGGCGGGGCATCGTGCGGTCGCGAGCTATCGCATGGAGGAACGCGTCGAACACATTCGCCAGCCCGTGTGCGTGCTGCGGACGACGCACGATCCCTTTGCCGCGCCGCACGCGGCGGATTGGATCGAGCGCCTGCCACAGGCCCGGCTCGTCGAGATCGAGGGCGGGATGGTCCCGCTGCCGGACCAGATGCCGGCGCAGTTCGCCGAGGCCGTCGACCGTTTCCTGTCGGGGCTTCTTCGATGAAGGCGTGGCGTGTCTCCGCCTGGGGTGCGATGCCGAAGCTGCACGAGCTTCCTGTGCCGGCCCATCGGCCCGGCCGCAGCATCGTGCGCATGGCCGCGGCCACGGTGGGCCACATCGACCGCACCGTGATGGCCGGCAAGTTCATGGGACCGCCGCCGCTGCCCTACACGCCGGGCGTGGAGGCGGCCGGCACGGTGGTCCATTCGGACCGGTTTGTGGCCGGCACGCGCGTGTGGCTGCGCGGTGGGGGCCTGGGCACGCGCACCGACGGCACCTGGTGCGAACTGATCGATGCGCCGGACGAGGCCCTGGGCTTCTTGCCCGATGGCGTGTCGATGGCCTGGGGCTCGGCGTTCTTCTCGCCGTCCACCTCGGCGTGGGTGGCATTGCACGAGGTCGGCGTCCTGCGCCCCGGCGAGCGGGTGGCGGTCACGGGCGCCAGCGGTGCCGTGGGCTCGATGGCCGTGCAGCTCGCGCGCCAGGCCGGCGCCACGCTCGTGGACAGGCCCGACGCGTCGTCACCGGTCGATCTTCTGGTCGACACCGTGGGCGGCGCGGTCCTGGAGCAAGGCATCCGGGCGGTGGCGCCGGGCGGGCGCGTGGTGCTCGTGGGCTACACGGCAGGCGAGCAGGTCAGCCTGTTCCTGCCGGAGCTGCTCCAGCGCGACGTTCAGCTGTTGCCGCTGAACATGTACCGCCGCGAGGCGCAGGGCCGAGCGGCCGCGCCGGGACTGCTCGAGCAACTCGCCGATGGGCGGCTGCAGCTGGCCACCCAGTGCTTCGCATTCGCGGAGGCGCCGCAGGCCCTGAGCTGGATCGCAGAGCGTGGTCACCGTGGGCGCGCCGTGCTGGTGGCCGACACCGAGACCCGGCGCCCCTAGTCTTCGTCGTCGGAATCCTCGCCGGGGCCTTCGCTCCCGGCATGCAGTTCGACCAATCGTCTCAGTGTTCTCTTGAGCTCCTCGGCGCGGGCGAGGCCGAAGGGTTCGAGCACGCGGCGTTCGTGCTCGCGCGCCAGGGCGATCAGGTGCTCGACGGCCTTCGCACCTTTGCGGGTGATGCGCACCAGCGTGATGCGTCGATCGCTGTCATGGGGCAGCCGCTGGACCTGCCCCTTGGCCTCCATGCGGTCGAGCAAGCGCGTCACCGTGGGTTGCTTGGTGACGGTGACCTGCGCGAGGTCGGTGATGCTGATCGGCTCGCCATCGGCCAGCGAGGCCATGACGCGCCATTCGGACACGGAAAAGCCGTGCTGGCGCGCCACCTTGTGGAACTCGCCCGAGATGAGCTGGCTCGCCTGGGCGAGCAGGGCAGGCAGGTAGTCGTCGACGAAG
This sequence comes from Xenophilus aerolatus, assembly GCA_030418545.1. Taxonomy (GTDB): domain Bacteria; phylum Pseudomonadota; class Gammaproteobacteria; order Burkholderiales; family Burkholderiaceae_C; genus Xenophilus. The sequence continues at coordinate 748,846 of QAIB01000001.1, forward strand.
TGACGCGAATTCGGCTCGTGAAGGGTCATAGCGGGATCCATCGTACAGATGGCACAGCGATTGCTTCGGTAGGGTAATACATGATTGTGAATAGATTTAGGTCTAAACAGAATCATCCAGCCGATCCCCAATGGACGCTGCCCCCCACGGCGGCTCTGGAGCACGTAGACCGATGGCCGAGCGATCTTTCGTCGAAGAAGTGAAGAAGCTGCGTCTTGCGGAGGGCGAGACCTTCCGCGGCGAGGGCATCCTGGCCGTGACCAAGGCGCTGCTGGAATCGGGCGTGTCCTACGTGGCCGGCTACCAGGGCGCGCCGATCTCGCACCTGATGGACGTGCTGGCCGATGCGCAGGACATCCTGGCAGACCACGGCATCCGCTTCGAGAACAGCGCGAGCGAGGCGACGGCCGCGGCCACGCTGGCCGCTTCGGTCAACTACCCGCTGCGCGGCGCCGTGACCTTCAAGGCCACGGTGGGCACCAACGTCGCGTCGGACGCGCTGGCCAACCTGGCCTCGGGCGGCGTCACGGGCGGGGCGCTGGTCATCGTCGGCGAGGACTATGGCGAGGGCTCCTCGATCATGCAGGAACGCAGCCACGCGTTCGCCATGAAGTCGCAGATCTGGCTGCTCGACCCGCGCCCGAACCTGCCGAGCATCGTGCAGGCGGTGAAGACGGGCTTCGAGCTTTCGGAAGCCAGCAACACGCCGGTGATGCTGCAACTGCGCATCCGCGCCTGCCACGTGCACGGCCAGTTCACCGCCTCGGACAACCGCCGCGCGAGCTTCACGCTGAAGGAGGCGCTTGAGCATCCACAGCGCGACGTCAGCCGCATCGTGCTGCCCCCGGCGAGCTTCGTGCACGAGCAGGAGAAGATCAAGGAGCGCTGGCCGGCGGCCGTGCGCTTCATCGAGGAGCGCGGTCTCAACGAGTTCTTCGCCGAGGGCGCCGACGACATCGGCATCATCGTGCAGGGCGGCTGCTACAACACGCAGGTCCGCGCCCTGGAGCGCCTGGGACTGGCCGACGTGTACGGCCGCTCCAGCGTGCCGCTGTACGTGATGAACGTGGCCTATCCGGTCATCGACAACGAGGTGCTGCGCTTCTGCGAGGGCAAGCGCGCGGTGCTGGTGGTGGAAGAGGGCCAACCCAACTTCGTCGAGCAGAACATCGCCACGGTCCTGCGACAGGCGGGCAGCACCACGGCGCTGCACGGCAAGGACGTTCTGCCGCTGGCCGGCGAATACACCGCCCAGGCGGTGATGGCGGGCACGCGTGCCTTCTGCGAACGCTACGGCCGCCTCGCGCCCCAGGCCGCCCCGGCCCGGCAGGTGCCCGCCGCGCCGCGCAAGATCATCCCGCTCGTCAGCGAGGCGCAGCTCATGCCGCTGGAGCGCAGCGTGCATGCCCGGCCGCCGGGCTTTTGCACCGGCTGCCCCGAGCGCCCGATCTTCAGCGCCATGAAGCTGGTGCAGCGCGACCTGGGCGAACACCATGTGTCGGCCGACATCGGCTGCCACCTGTTCTCGATCCTGCCGCCCTTCAACATCGGCAACACCACCATGGGCTACGGCCTCGGGGCGGCCGGGGCCGCGGCGTTGAACACGCAGGCCGACAAGCGCGCCATCGCCGTGATGGGTGACGGCGGCTTCTGGCACAACGGGCTGACCAGCGGCATCGCCAACGCGGTGTTCAACCAGAGCGACAACCTCACGGTGGTGGTCGACAACAACTACACCTCGGCCACCGGCGGGCAAGACATCCTGTCGTCGAAGGCCGTGAACGCGACGCGCAGCACCGGCCACGAGATCGAGCAGGCGGTGCGCGGCGTGGGCGTCAAGTGGGTCAAGACCCTGCGCCGCACCTACGACGTGGCCGGCATGCGCGACACGCTCAAGGAGGCGCTGACGACGAAGGACAAAGGTCCGAAGGTCATCATTGCCCAGTCCGAATGCATGCTCAACCGCCAGCGCCGCGAGAAGCCGCTGGTGCGCAAGGCCATCGCCGACGGCAAGCGCATGGTGCGCGAGAAATTCGGCGTCGACCCCGACACCTGCACCGGCGACCATTCCTGCATCCGCCTGTCGGGCTGCCCGTCGCTGTCGATCAAGCCGAACCCCGATCCGCTGCGGCAGGAGCCGGTCGCCGCCGTGATGGACAGCTGCGTGGGCTGCGGCGTGTGCGGCGAGGTGTCGCACGCGGCGGTGCTGTGCCCTTCCTTCTACAAGGCGCAGGTGGTGAGCAACCCCACGGGCTGGGACCGGCTGCGCGAGCGTGTGCGCGGCGCCGTCATCGGCTGGTTGCAGCGCCGAGATGCCGAGCGCCGTGCGCGCCTGGCCTTCTGAGCCGACACGGGATCCCGAGATGACGCAACAGCAACCCATCAAGATCGCCATCCTCGCCATGGGCGGCGAGGGCGGCGGCGTGCTGGCCGACTGGCTGGTGGACCTGGGCGAGGCCAATGGCTGGATCGCGCAGACCACGTCGGTGCCCGGCGTGGCGCAACGCACCGGCGCCACCATCTACTACGTCGAGATGTACCCCGAGGCGCAGGCGCATGCCGACGGCGGTCAGCCTGTTCTGGCACTGATGCCGCTGCCGGGCGACGTCGACGTGGTGCTGTGCTCCGAGCTGATGGAAGCCGGCCGCGCCGTCCAGCGCGGGCTGGTCACGCCCGACCGCACCACGCTGGTGGCCTCCACGCATCGCGTCTATTCCATCGCCGAGAAGAGCGCCATGGGCGACGGCCGCGTCGACAGCGCGCAGCTGCTGGCCCATGCCGACCAAGCGGCGCGGCGCTTCGTGCGCTTCGACATGGCCGAGGCCGCGGCGCAGAACGGCAGCGTGATCAGCGCCGTGCTCTTCGGCGCGCTGGCCGGCACCGGCGTGCTGCCTTTCGGCCGCGAACAGTTCGAGGCCACCATCGAGCGCGGCGGCGTGGGCGTCAAGCCCAGCCTGAAGGCCTTCGGCGCGGCATTCGTGCGGGCGCAGTCCGGCGAGGCGCCGGCGCAGGCCCAGCCGGTCGCAACTGCCGCGCCGCGCGCCACGTCGGCCGACCCGGCCATCCAGGCGCTGCTCACGCGCCTCTACGGCGAGTTCCCGGCTCAGGCACAGACCCTGATGCTCGAAGGCCTGCGCCGCCTGGTCGACTACCAGGACGTGGCCTATGCCACGCTCTATCTGGACCGCATGGCCCAAGTCTGCAAGCTGCCCGACGACGCGGCCCGCACGCTGGCCTGCGAAACCGCGCGACACCTGGCGCTGTGGATGAGCTACGAGGACACGGCGCGCGTCGCGCAGCTCAAGACCCGCTCCAGCCGCTTCGCCCGCGTGAAGCAGGAAACCGGCGTCAACGCCGACCAGGTCATCGCCATCAACGAGTACATGCACCCGGGACTGCGCGAGATCTGCGAGACGCTGCCTGGCGGCCTGGGCCGGTGGCTCATGGGCTCGGGCGCGCCGCGCCGGCTGGTGGAGGGCATGACGAAGAAGGGCCGCGTGGTGCAGACCAGCTCGGTGCACGGCTTCCTGCTGCTCTCGGCCGTGGCCTTCGCCCGCCGCTGGCGCCGCAGCACCCTCCGCTACGCGGAAGAAAACGGCCGCATCGAGCAATGGCTGCAGGGCCTGGGCGACGCCGCATCGGCCTCGCCCGAGCTGGCGGTGGAGCTCGCACGCTGCCAGAAGCTGGTGAAGGGCTACAGCGACACCCACGAGCGCGGCGTGCGCAACTACGACGCCGTGATCGCCGCATGGCGGCAGGCCAGCCCCACGCTGGCGCCGGCCACCCTGCGCGCCTGGCGCGAGGCGGCGCTGGCCGACGAGCACGGCCATGCACTCAAGGCTGCGCTGGCGAAGCATTCGGCCACCCCCACGGCCGGCGCCCTGGCCGTGCCCGCCTGACGGAAGGCGAACCATGACCGCACCGCCCGCCATCGCCACCCTCCCAATGCGTGTGGCCGAGACCCGCGCGCTCAACCCGCTGATCCGCCTGTTGCGCCTGGAGCATGCCGAGGGCATCGCGCTGCCCGGCTGGGCGCCCGGTGCGCACATCCAAGTGCAGGTGCAGTTGCCGGACGGCCAGGCCGACTGGCGCCACTATTCGCTGATCGACCTGGAAGGCGTGGCCGGCACACCCGGCTTCGCGCCCGGGGCCTACACCATCGCCGTCCGACTGGAGGAGGGCGGCCGCGGCGGCTCGCGCTTCATGCACCAGGGCCTGAAGCCTGGCGACCGCGTCACCGTGCAGCCGCCGCGCAACGACTTTCCGCTGGACGACGGCGCGGCCCGCGCCGTGTTTCTGGCCGGTGGCATCGGCATCACGCCGCTGGCGAGCATGGCCGCGCGCTGCCGGGCCCAGGGCCGGCCGGTGGACCTGCATTACGCGGGCCGCAGCCGCGCGCTGCTGGCCTTCGCCGACGAGCTGCAGGCGCTGCTGGGCACCGGTTTGCGCCTGCATGCGGACGACGAGGCCGGGGGCGCGGGCTTCGACATCGGCACGCTGCTGGACGGCATGGCGCAGGGCGAGCCGCTCTACGTCTGCGGACCCAAGCCGCTGCTCGACGCCGTGCTGGCCGCCACGCAGGCGCGCGGCTGGGCGCCGGGCCGCGTGCACTTCGAACTGTTCAGCGCCGCGGCCGTGGAAGCGGGTGACCAAGCCTTCGAGGTCGAGCTCGCGCAATCGGGCCAGCGCTTCACCGTGCCGGCCGACCAGACGGTGCTGGACTGCCTGATCGAACACGGCTGCGACCCGCTCTACGACTGCAAGCGCGGCGAATGCGGCGTGTGCGCCGTGCCGGTGATCGAGGGCCAGGTGGACCACCGCGACTATGTGCTGTCGCAGGCCGAGAAGGACGGCGGCCAGGTGATGCAAATCTGCATCTCCCGCGCCAAGGGCCCGCGCCTGGTGCTCGACCTGTAGAGACCGGGACCCCGAAAGAGAAGGCATGCCATGACACGCTACCGAGACAACCCCGACGCCATCCGCGCCCTGGTGCAAGCGCAGCAGGTGCACCGCGACCTCTACATCGACCCGGAGCTGTTCGCGCTGGAGCAGGAGCATTTCTTCGCCAACACCTGGAACTACGTCGGCCACGACAGCCAGGTGCCCAAGCCGGGCGACTACATCACCGTGGACATCGCGGGCCGGCCGCTGATCGTGGTGCGCCACACCGACGGCGCGGTCAAGGTGCTGATGAACCGCTGCGCCCACAAGGGCTCGCGGGTGGTCAACGGCGCCTGCGGCAACACGGGCAAGTTCTTCCGCTGCCCCTACCACGCCTGGACCTTCAGGACCGACGGCGCGCCGCTCGCGATCCCGCTCAAGAACGGCTACGAGGGCACCGGCCTGAAGGACTGCGACGCGGCCAGGGGGCTGGTGCCGGTGCGGCATGTGCGGCTCTACCGCGGCTTCATCTTCGTCAAGCTCAACGACGTGGGGCAGGACTTCGAGGAGTACTTCGGCGACTCGCTCTCTTCCATCGACAACATGGCCGACCGCTCGCCCGAGGGTGAGCTGGAGGTGGCGGGCGGGTGCCTGCGCTTCATGCACCAGTGCAACTGGAAGATGTTCGTCGAGAACCTCAACGACACCATGCATCCCATGGTGGCGCACGAGTCCTCTGCGGGCACCGCCAAGTCGATGTGGGCCGGGCAGCCGGACGATGCGCCCAAGCCCATGGCCATCGAGCAGTTCGTGCCCTTCATGTCCGACTACCAGTTCTTCGACGGCATGGGCGTGCGCGTGTACGACAACGGCCACAGCTTTTCGGGCGTGCACTTCAGCATCCACAGCAAGTACTCGGGCATCCCCGGCTACGAGGAGGCCATGAAGGCCCGCTACGGCGAGGAGCGCACGGCGCAGATCCTGGGCATGGCGCGGCACAACACCGTGTACTACCCCAACCTCACGATCAAGGGCGCCATCCAGGCCATCCGCGTGGCACGCCCCATCGCGGTGGACCGCACCCTGGTCGAGAGCTGGACCTTTCGCCTGAAGGGCGCACCCGAGGAGCTGCTGCAGCGCACCACCACCTACAGCCGGCTCATCAACTCGCCCTTCTCGGTGGTGGGCCACGACGACCTGCAGGCCTACCGCGGCATCCAGGCCGGCCTGCATGCCAGCGGCAACGACTGGGTCAGCCTGCACCGCAATTACGACGCGCACGAGGGCCGCGAGCGCGAGCAGACCAGCAACGGCACCAACGAGCTGCCCATGCGCAACCAGTACCGGTCGTGGCTCAAGCACATGACCCTGACGATGTGAGCGAGCGCACGACCATGGCCGAACTCACCCCCGCCACCGTCACCCGCGAGCAACTGCTCGACTTCGTCCTGCACGAGGCCCGGCTGCTCGACGAGAAGCGCTTCGACGAATGGAATGCGCTCTTCACGGACGACGCCATCTACTGGGTGCCGCTCACACCCGGCCAGCCCGACGGCCTGAACCACACCTCGCACCTGTACGAGGACAAGCTGCTGCGCGACCTGCGCATCGAGCGCTTCAAGAGCCCGCGCGCCTTCTCGCAGCAGCCACCCAGCCGCTGCCAGCACGTGCTGCAGCTGCCCGGGCTGGAGTCGCGCGACGAGGCGGCCAACCGCTTCGTGCTGCGCACGCCCTTCCACTACAGCGAGGCGCAGGCGGACGAGATGCTCTTCCTCACCGGCGTGGCCTGGCACCACCTGTGCGTGCAGGATGGCGCCCTGCGCATGGTGCTCAAGCGCGTGGACCTGATCAACAGCGATGCCGCGCTGCCGGCGGTGCAGCTCTTTCTGTGAGGCAGGCATCGGCATGACGTACCGCACGATCCACGACGCCTTCACGGCCAGCGCCGGGCGCACGCCGCAGGCGGACTTCCTCTACACCGAGCCGGCCACGGCGGAGGTCTATGGCATTCCGGCCGGCGCCACGCCCTGGGCCGCGGCCGCGGCCGAGGTCGAACGCCTGCGCCTGGCCTATGCGCAGGCCGGCTGGGGCCATGGCCACCGCGTCGGCCTGCTGCTGGAGAACCGGCCCGCCTTTCTGTATCACTGGTTCGCGCTCAATGCGCTGGGCGTGAGCGTGGTGCCCATCAACGCCGAGATGCGCTCGGCCGAGCTGGCCTACCTGATCGGCCACAGCGAGATCGGCCTGGCCGTCACGCTGCCGCAGCGCGCCCGCGACCTGGAGGCCGCTGCGGCCCAGGCCGGCCGGCGCCTGCACACCATGGCCGCCGACGCCGCCGACGTGCCGGCGCCCACCGAGCCGGCACCCCGCGCCCACGAGGTCGTCGGCCTGGGCACGGAATGCGCGCTGCTCTACACCTCGGGCACCACCGGCCGGCCCAAGGGCTGTATGCTGAGCAATGCCTACTTCCTGCGCGCGGGCGAGTGGTATGCGGGCCTCGACGGCGTGTGCGCCTTCCGCCGCGACCAGGAGCGGCTGATGACGCCGCTGCCGCTGAACCACGTCAATGCGATGGCCTTCTCGACCATGGTGGTGCTGGTGGCCGGCGGCTGCCTGGTGCAGCTGGATCGATTCCACCCCCGCAGCTGGCTGCAGAGTGCGCGCGACAGCGGCGCCACCATCGTCCATTACCTGGGCGTGATGCCCGCCATGCTGCTGGCCGCGGCCGAGACGCCGGCCGACCGCGACCATGCGATCCGCTGGGCCTTCGGCGCCGGCGTGGACCGCAAGAACCACGCGCCCTTCGAGGCCCGCTTCGGCTTCCCGCTGGTGGAGGCGTGGGCCATGACCGAGACCGGCGCCGCCGCCTGCATCATGGCCAACCACGAGCCGCGGCACGTGGGCACCAGCTGCTTCGGCCGACCCGAGGACTTCGTCGAGGTGCGGCTGGTCGACGACGGGGGCCAGGACGTGCCCGCCGGCACGCCCGGCGAGCTGCTGGTGCGGTCCAGCGGCGACGACCCGCGGCGCCACTTCTTCGGCGGCTACCTGAAGGACCCGGCCGCCACCGGCGAAGCCTGGCAGGGCGGCTGGTTCCACACCGGCGACATGGTGCGGCGCGACGAGGCGGGCAGCCTCTTCTTCGTGGACCGCAAGAAGAACGTCATCCGCCGCAGCGGCGAGAACATCTCGGCGGTGGAGGTGGAAAGCGTGCTCAATCAGCACGCCGCCGTGAAGGTGTCGGCCGTGGCCGCCACGCCCGACGCGGTACGCGGCGACGAGGTGCTGGCCTGCATTGTCCTCGAGCCCGACGCGGCGGCCATGCCCGACGAGGCGCTGGCCGCGGACATCGTGCGCCACGCGCTCGCCCAGCTGGCCTACTACAAGGCGCCCGGTCACGTGGCTTTTGTCGAGGCGCTGCCGCTCACGGCCTCGCAGAAGATCCAGCGCGGCGAGCTGCGGCAGATGGCGCAGGCGCTGCCCGGCACCGGCGCTTGCTTCGACACCCGCGCGATGAAGAAGAGGCAGGACTGATGGCACGGCGCCGCAGCAACTACGAGGGCGCGGCCGTGGCCGTGCCCGTCACCGTGCCCTACCAGCGCTACTCCACCGAGGGGGCGCACTGGTTCCTCGGCAGAGCGGTGCGCGCGCTGGTCGAGGCCAGCGGCATCGCCAAGGACGACATCGACGGCCTGTGCCTGTCGAGCTTCTCGCTGGCGCCCGACACGGCCGTGGGCGTGACCCAGCACCTGGGCCTGTCGCCGCGCTGGCTGGACCATGTTCCCACCGGCGGCGCCTCCGGCGTGATGTGCCTGCGCCGCGCCGCGCGCGCGGTGCAGTGCGGCGATGCCGAGGTGGTGGCCTGCGTGGCAGCCGACACCAACCATGTCGACTCCTTCCGGCAGACGCTGGGCGCCTTCAGCAATTTCGCCCGCGATGCGACCTATCCCTACGGCTCGGGCGGGCCGAATTCCATCTTCGCGATGATCACGGCGCACTACATGCGCCAGTTCGGCGCCCGCCGCGAGGACTTCGGCCGCATCTGCGTGGCGCAGCGGCAGAACGCGCTGGGCAATCCCAACGCCATGTTCAAGAAGGCGCTGACGCTCGATGAATACATGGCGGCGCGGCCCATCTCCGACCCGCTGCACCTGTTCGACTGCGTCATGCCCTGCGCCGGCGCCGAAGCCTTCCTGGTGATGACGTCCGAGCGGGCCCGCGACCTCGGCCTGCCCTATGCCACGCTGCGCGGCGGCATCGAGCGCCACAACGCCTTTGCCGACGATCCGATCATGGTGCGCGGCGGCTGGGCCCGCGACCGCGACGACCTGTATGCGCAGGCCGGCGTGCAGCCCAAGGACATCGACTTCATCCAGACCTACGACGACTACCCGGTCATCGTGATGATGCATTTCGAGGACCTGGGCTTCTGCGAGAAGGGCGAGGGCGCGGCCTTCGTGCAGTCGCATACGTTGACGCACGACGGCAGCTTTCCCAACAACACCAGTGGCGGCCAGCTCTCGGCCGGCCAGGCGGGCGCCGCCGGCGGCTTCCTGGGCATGACCGAGACGCTGCGCCAGCTCACCGGCCAGGCCGGGCCGCGGACGGTGCCCGACGCGAAGCTCGGACTGGTGGCCGGCTTCGGCATGGTCACCTACGACCGCTGCCTGTGCACCGGCGCCGTGATCCTCGGGAGGCAGGAATGATGCGTTTCGTTTTCCGCAGGAGGGCCGCAGGATGACCATGCCCCTCATGCGCCCCAAGCGCAAGAACCCCGTCCTGCGCACGCGCCAGATGAATCTGCCGCCCTGGGCGCGCGGGCGGGAGGCCCTGGGCATCACCGCCGCCGCGGCCGAGGGCCGCTTCGAGCTCCAGGTGTGCGAGGAATGCGGCACCGTGCAATACCCGCCGCGCGGCGCCTGCAGGAAGTGCCTGTCGACCGAGCTGCGCTGGCGCCCCCAGACCGGCGAGGGCGAGTTGCTCAGCGCCACCACGCTGCACCACAGCAACGACCTGTTCTTCCGCGAGCGCCTGCCCTGGCGCCTGGGCATGGTCCGGCTGGACAGCGGCCCCTCCCTCATGGTCCACCTGCACGGCGAGGTGGGCGAGGCACCGCAGCGCGTGCGCGTGGGTGCCCGGCTCGACCGCGCCGGACAGGCGGTACTGATCGGATTCCCCTTTGAAGGAAGTGCACACATGGCCGACGACCCGATGCTGCGCGAGATGACCAGCGACCCCAAGTTCCGCAAGGTACTGGTGACGGACGGCAAGACGCCCGCCGGCCAGGCCCTGGTGCGCGCCCTCGTCAAGGCTGGCGCCGACATCGTGTGGGTGGGCCATGCCGAGCCCTGGAAGCATCTCGGCGGCCTGGAGGACATCAGCGCGCTGCCGCAGGTGACGCTGGTGCCGCTGGACCTGACGAACGGCCGCGCCGTCACCGAACTGGCCGGCGAGATCGGCGGCAAGGTGGACATCGTGATCAACAACGCCGAGGTGCACCGCACCTTCGGCATCGGCGCGCGCCGCGGCACCGACGTGGCCAAGCTGGAGATGGACATCAACTACTTCGGCCTGCTGCGCCTGGCGCAGGAGTTCGGCCCCGCGCTCAAGGGCCGCTCGGCCGACGGCGCGACCGGGGCCACGGCCTGGGTCAACCTGCTGTCGATCTACGCGCTGTCCAACTTTCCGCCGCACGGCACCTTCAGCGCCAGCAAGGCCGCGGCCTATTCGCTGGCCCAGTGCCTGCGCGCCGAGATGCGGCCGGCCGGCATCCGCGTCATCAATGTGTTCCCCGGCCCGATCGACGACGAATGGAACCAGCACATGCCGCCGCCGAAGCTGGGCCCCGACGCGCTGGCCAATGCCATCGTCAAGGCGCTGCGCGATGGCGTGGAGGACGTCTACCCCGGCGACGTGGCGCAGGAATGGCTGCAGCGCTGGCGCGACAACCCCAAGGTGCTCGAGCGCGAGCTGGCGACGAATGGTGGATGAGGCCACTGGCAAGGAGACACCCATGAGCAACGCAACCCTGACCCCCGCTGCCGCATCTACCGGCCTCGACGCCCTGGCCGGCCTGGTGGGCGCCCTGGCCAGTGGCCAGATCCGCGTGGTCGACCTCACGCAGACGCTGACGCCCGAGTTCCCGCAGATCGCGCTGCCGCCCGAGATGGGCCAGTGCTGGCCCTTCCGCATCGAGGAGGTGTCGCGCTACGACGAGCGCGGCCCGGGCTGGTACTGGAACAACTTCTCCTGCGGCGAGCACACGGGCACGCACTTCGATGCGCCCATCCACTGGATCTCCGGCCGCGACCTGCCCAACAACGCGGTGGACACCATCCCCGTGCAGAACTTCGTGGCACCGGCCTGCGTGATCGACTGCTCGCCCCAGGTCAAGGACGACCCGGACTACCTGCTGACGCTGGAGGACATCGCCGAGTGGGAGGCCGCGCACGGCCGCATCCCCGCCGGCGCGTGGGTGCTGATGCGCACCGACTGGTCCAAGCGCACCGACCCCGCCGAGTACCAGAACTTCGACGAGACCGGCCAGCACACGCCCGGCCCCAGCACCGCCGCGGTGCGCTTCCTGGTGGAAGAACGCGGCGTGCTGGGCTTCGGCTCCGAAGCCATCGGCACCGACGCCGGCCAGGGCTACCACCTGCGCCCGCCGTACCCCTGCCACTACTACATGCACGGAGCAGGACGCTACGGCCTGCAGTGCCTGTGCAACCTGGACCTGTTGCCGCCCGCGGGTGCGGTGCTGATCTGCCCGCCGCTGAAGATCGAGAAGGGCAGCGGCAGCCCGTTGCGCGTGCTCGCGCTGGTGGGTTCGGCATGAATGCAGTGCACGACCGCGGCGTTGCCGTCGTCACCGGCGGCAGCGCCGGCATCGGCAAGGCGATCTGCCAGGACCTGCTGGACGGTGGCTGGGAGGTGGTCAGCCTGGCCCGACGGACCGCCGACATCGCGCATGCGCGTCTGCACAGCGTCGAGGTGGACCTGAGCGACCGCGCCGCCACGGCGCAGGCCGCGGCGTACGTGGCGTCGCGCTGGCAGGTCACCACGGTCGTGCACAACGCGGGCGTGATCCGCGCCGCGCTGCTGCCGCAGGTACAGCTGACGGACCTGGATGCACTGGTGGAACTGCACCTGGGCTGTGCCGTGCAGCTGGTGCAGGCCGCGTTGCCGGCGATGCGTGCCGCGGGCTTCGGGCGCGTGGTGCTGCTGTCGTCGCGCGCCGCGCTCGGCCTGGCCACGCGCACCAGCTATTCGGCGACCAAGGCCGGCATGCTGGGCATGGCCCGCACCTGGGCGCTGGAGCTCGGCGGCGAGGGCATCACCGTCAATGTCGTCGCGCCCGGCCCCATCCGCACCGACATGTTCTACGACGTGGTCGAGGCCGGCAGCGACAAGGAGAAGGCGCTCGCGGCCAGCGTGCCGGTCAAGCGCCTCGGCGAGTCCGCCGATGTGGCACGGGCCGTGCGTTTCTTCGTCGAGCCGGCCAACAGTTTCGTGACGGGGCAGGTGCTGTACGTGTGCGGAGGCACCAGCGTGGGCAGTCTCGCGCTGTGAACGTGCGCCGACGCACCAGATCGCACCCACCACCCGCTTGAGGACAGTCCCCTTGTCACCCGTGTTTCCGGTCGCTAGGATTGTTTAGGACTAAATAATTGATAAGTCATGTGCTGAGGCGAGGGGGCCGCGGACCGCGGCACATCGGCGTCGGCGCTGTTCCGTGCGTTTTCACCCATCAGATGGAGTTCGCCATGATGAAATCTCGACGTCCCCTGCGCAGCCTCGCTGCCCTGGCCTGTGCCACGCTGCTGGGCGCTGCGGCGCCGGCCGCATTCGCGGCCGACTACAAAGTCGGCTTCATCACCTCCCTGTCCGGGCCCGTCTCGTCGCTGGGCATTCCCTATCAGAAGGGCATGGCGGCAGCGCAGGCCTTCAAGGGCGACATCGACGGCAAGAAGGTGCAGGTGATCCAGCTCGACGATGCGTCGGACCCGAGCACGGCCGCACGCAACGCGCGCAAGCTGATCGACGAGGACAAGGTCGACGTCATCATCGGCACGGCCGGATCGCCCGGGGCGCTGGCCATCGCCGCCGTGGCACGCGAGACCAGGACGCCGCTGATCTCCATCGCCAACGCCAACCTGCCGGGCGAGGAGGGCGCATGGATGGTCACGCTGCCCCAGCCGGCGCCGCTGATGGTCAGCGCGGTGGTCGACCGGATGAAGAAATCCGGCGTGAAGACGGTGGGCTACATCGGCTTTTCCGATGCCTGGGGTGACCTGGTGTACGACGCTCTGCAGAAGAGCGCCGAGCCGGCCGGGATCAAGGTGGTATCCAACGAGCGCTATGCGCGCGCCGACGCGTCGGTGACGGGCCAGGTGCTGAAGATCGTGGCGCTGAAGCCGGACGCGGTGCTCACCGGAACCTCGGGCACGCCCGGCGCGCTGCCCTACCTGGCGCTGGCCGAGCGCGGCTACAAGGGCCAGATCTACGGCATGCATGCGCTGATCAACCCCGACTTCGTGCGCGTGGGCGGCGCGGCGGTCGAGGGCCTGCTGGCACCCACCGGCCCCGTGATCGTGGCCGAGCAGCTGCCGGCCGACAACCCGATCCGCAAGGTCTCGATGGACTTCCGCGCCGCCTACCAGAAGGCCAACGGCGCCGCGCCCACCGATGCCTTCTCCGCCTACAGCTTCGATGCCTGGCTGATCTTCCTGGATGCGGCCAAGCGCGCCTCGGCGAAGGCCGAGCCGGGCACGCCGCAGTTCCGCGTCGTCCTGCGCGACGCCATCACCAGCACGAAGGAGCTGGCGGGCACGCACAGCGTCTACAACTTCAAGCCCAACGACCGCTACGGCTCGGACGAACGCTCGCGCGTGGTGGTCAGGCTCGAGAAGGGCCAGTGGAAGCTCGTGCCCTGAGGCACACAGCGCACTGCACTGCATGCCGGCAGCGCGCGTACCTCGCCGTGATGGCCTGAGTGCCGCGCTCCCAGGTCCCGGTCTTCCTTTTCATTTCCTTCTTCCGGAGTTTTTGCCGATGGCCTCTCTGCTGCTTCGTCCCCTCGCCCTGCTGGCCGCCTCGGCCTTTGCGGTCGGTGCCTTGGCCGCCGACCTCAAGGTGGGCGTCATCAGCTCGCTCTCCGGCCCGGTGTCGGCGCTGGGCATCCCCTACGAGAAAGGCATCCGCGCCGCCCACGCGCAGATGCCCACCGTTGCCGGTCGCAAGGTCGAGCTGATCGTGCTGGACGATGCGTCGGACCCGACGACGGCCGGCCGCAATGCCCGCAAGCTTGTGACGGAAGACAAGGTGGACGTGCTCATCGGCACCTCGGGTGTCCCGGGCGCCATGGCCATCGCCGCGGTGGCGCGCGAAATGAACGTGCCGCTGATCTCGCCCACGCCGGTCTCCTTGCCCGGCGCCGAGAACGGCTGGACGGTGTCGGTGTCGCAACCCTTCGAGCTGATGGTCGCGGCCGTGGTGGACAAGATGAAGGCCGCGGGCGTGAAGACGGTGGCCTTCATCGGCTTTTCCGATGCGCTGGGCGACCTGGCCTACGACTCGCTGGTCAAGAGCGCCGACGCGGCCGGCATCAAGGTGGTGGCCAACGAGCGCTATGCGCGCACCGACAGCTCGGTGGCTGGGCAGGTGCTCAAGATCGTGGCCCAGCGTCCCGATGCGGTGTTCGCCGGCAACTCCGGCACGCCGGGCGCGCTGCCCTACCTGGCGCTGGCCGAGCGCAACTACAAGGGCCGCATCTACGGCACGCACGGCTTGATCAACGCCGATTTCGTGCGCGTGGGCGGCAAGGCCATCGAGGGCCTGGAAGTGCCCAGCGGTCCGGTGCTGGTGGCCGAGCAACTGCCGGCCGACAACCCGATCCGCAAGGTGTCGATGGACTTCCGGGCCGCCTACCAGAAGGCCAACGGCGCAGCGCCGGTCGATGCCTTCTCGTCGTACACCTACGACGCCTACCTGCTGCTCGCCAATGCCGCAGCGCGCGCCAAGGGCGAGCCTGGCACCCAGGCCTACCGCCAGTCGCTCAAGGATGCCATCGTCGCGACGCGCGAGCTGGTGGGCACGCATGGAATCTACAACTTCACGCCCGACAGCCGCTACGGCTCGGACAAGCGCGCGGTGGTGATCGTGCGCATGGACAAGGGTCAGTGGAAGCTGGTGCCCTGAACGCCCACGCGCCCGACCCGCTGCACGGCCCCACGCCATGACCACGCGCTTTCGCAACGACCCGGCCGCCCTCCAGGCGCTGGTGCAGGAACAGCGGGTGCACCGCGACCTGTACCTGAGCCAGGAACTCTTCGAGCTGGAAGAGGACCGCTTCTTCGCCCGCACCTGGCAGTTCGCCGGCCATGCGAGCGAGGTGCCCGCCGCGGGCGATTACTGCACGCGGGAGATTGCCGGCCGCCCGCTGCTGATGGTGCGGCAGGCCGACGGCGGCGTGGGCGTCTTCTACAACCGCTGCGCGCACAAGGGCGCGCAACTGGTGACCGAGGCGCATGGCAACACCGGCCGCTTCTTCCGCTGCCCCTACCACGCCTGGACCTACAAACTGGACGGCGCGCCGCTCGCCCTGCCGCTGAAGGCCGGCTACGAAGGCACGGGCCTGGCGCAATGCGAGTCGGGCCAGGGGCTGCAACCGGTGGCCGGCGTGGCCGTGTATCGCGACTTCGTGTTCGTGCGGCTGGCGAAAGACGGCCCGGGCTTCGACGAGTACTTCGGCGACGTCCTGCACGTGATCGACAACATGGTGGATCGCTCCCCCGAGGGCCGGCTCACCGTGGCGGGCGGCGTGCTGCGCAACGTCATCCACTGCAACTGGAAGATGTACCTGGAGAACATCAACGACACGGTGCATCCCATGTCCACCCACGAGTCGGCCACGCAGGCGGCCGATGCACTGTGGAAGGGCCAGCCCGCCGATGCCCCGAAGCCCATGGCGATGGAGCAGATCCTGCCCTTCGGCTCGGGCTACGACTTCTTCGACCGCATGGGCGGTCGCGTGTACCCCAACGGCCACAGCGTGCTGGGCACGCGCTTCAGCATCCATTCGAGCTACGCGCAGTTGCAGGACTACGAGGACGGGCTGCGCAGCGCCCTGGGCGAAGAGCGTGCCAACGAGGTGCTGCAACGTTCGCCGCAGAACGCGGTGCTCTTCCCCAGCCTGTCGGTGAAGGGCTCGCCGCAGGCCATCCGCGTGATCCGGCCGCTGGCCGCCGACCGCACGTTGGTGGAAGCCTGGAGCTTTCGTGCCGAGGGCGCGCCCGAGCTGCTGCTGCAGCGTTCGATGGGCTACAACCGCCTGGTCTTCTCGCCCATGTCCGTGGTGGCCCATGACGACGTGCACCTGTTCGAGAGCATGCAGCAGGGGCTGCGCGGCGAGGGCAACGAATGGGTCAGCCTGCACCGCGGCTTCGTGCCCGGCGAGCGCGACGACGCGGTGGAAGAGACCAGCGGCACCGACGAGCGCCTGATGCGCAACCAGTTCCGGGCCTGGGCGAAGTGGATGGGAGAGGGCGCATGACGCTTTCCGCCGAAGACTTCGTCCTCCACGAGGCCGAGCTGATCGACGACCGCCGCTGGGACGACTGGCTTGCCCTGTTCGCCCCGGACGGTCGCTACTGGATCCCGCTCCAGGGCGCGGCGCAGGCCGATGCCGACAGCCACAACGCGCTCGCACTGGAAGACCGCATGCTGCTCGAGCTGCGCGTCAAGCGCCTGCACAGCCCGCGCGCCCATTCGCAGCATCCGGCCAGCCGCTGCCAGCATGTGTTGCAGACCGCGCGCCGTCTGGCGGCGTTGCCGGGCGACGGCGGGATCGTCCGCCTGCGCACCGCCTTCGTCTACATCGAGGTCCGCGGCCCGCAGCAGGTGCTGCTTGCCGGCCATTGCGTGCACACGCTGGTGCCGGGCGGGCCGCTCGGATGGCTGATCCGCGAGAAGCGCGTCAACCTGCTCGATGCGGACCAGCCCTTGCCAGCCATCCAGTTGTTCGTCTAGTCCATTCCCTTCCTCCAACCAGGAGTGCTCCCATGAAGAAGATGCTGATGTCCCTCGGCCGTGGTGTGCTGGCCGCCGGCGCGCTAGCCGCGGCCGCCGTGGCCGCCCAGGCCGCCGACCTCAAGGTCGGCCTGAGCGTGTCGCTGTCCGGCCCGAACTCCTCGTTGGGCGTGCCCTACGCCAAGGGCATGCAGGCCGCGCTGGCCTACAAGGGCGAGATCGCGGGCCGCAAGGTGCAGCTCATCGTGCTGGACGACGGCTCCGATCCGACGACCGCGGGCCGCAATGCCCGCAAGCTGGTGGAGGAAGACAAGGTCGATGTGCTGATGGGCACTTCGGGCGTCCCCGCCGCCATCGCCATGGCGCAGGTGGGCCGCGATGCCAACGTGCCGATGATCGGCCTCACGCCCATCCTCCTGAACCCGGCCGACAACGCCTGGGTGATGACGGTGGCGCAGCCCACGCAGCTGATGATCGACGCCGTGGTGCAGCGCATGAAGAAGGACGGCGTGCGCACCGTGGGCTACATCGGCTTCTCCGATGCCTGGGGCGACCTGGTCTACACCGCACTCAACAAGGCCGCGGCCGACGCCGGCATCCAGGTGCTGGGCAACGAGCGCTACGCGCGTTCGGACCAGTCGGTGACCGGCCAGGTGCTCAAGCTGCTGGCCATGCGCCCGGACGCGGTGATGACCGGCGGCGCCGGCACGCCGGGCGCCTTGCCCTTCCTGGCCCTGGCCGACCGCGGCTTCAAGGGCAAGGTCTACGGGCAGCACGGCCTGATCAACCCCGACTTCGTGCGCGTCGTGGGCGCGGCCGGGCAGGGCGCACTCATGCCCACCGGCCCGGTCATCGTGGCCGAGCAGCTGCCTGCCGACCATCCCACCCGCAAGATGGGCCTGGCCTTCCGGGAGGTGTTCCAGAAGGTCAACAACGCAGCGACGAGCGATGCCTTCTCGGCCTATTCCTTCGATGGCTGGCTGGTGTTCGCCGATGCCGCCCAGCGCGTGCTGTCGGCCGGCAAGGCCGAGCCGGGCACGCCCGAGTTCAGGCTGGCCCTTCGCGACGCCATCTTCAGCACGCGGGAGGTGGTGGGCACGCACGGCGTCTACAACTTCAAGCCCGGCGACCTGTACGGCGTCGACGAGCGCGCCCGCGTGATCGTCACGCTCGACAAGGGCCAGTGGAAGCTGGCGCCCTGAGCGGCGCGAAGGGAGCGCAACGCATGTTGAACAACGACGCCACCGAACGAAGGACCCCACGACCATGACCTGGGACGTCGCCCTCATCCTGGGCATCGACGGCTTGGCCAACGGCGCTGTCTACCTGCTGGCCGGCCTCGGGCTGGTGCTGATCTTCTCGGTCACGCGGGTGGTGTTCGTGCCGTTCGGCGACATCGCGGCCTTTGCCGCGCTGACGCTGGCCGCCTTCGAGACCAACAAGCTGCCGCCGACCATCGGCATGGTGATCTTCCTGACGGCGCTGGCGCTGCTGACCGAGCTGGGCAGCCTGCTGCGCAAGGGGGAGGCACGGCGCATGCCCAAGGCGCTGCTGATGTGGGGCGTGCTGCCGCTGGTGCCCTGCGCCATCGCCTGGGCGGCGGCGCGGGCCGGCGTGCCGGTGGCGCTGCAGATCGTGGCTTCGGTGCTGCTGGTGGTGCCTGTGGCGCCGTTGCTGGCGCGGGTGGTGTTCCAGCCCATCGCCGATGCGTCGGCGCTGGTGCTGCTGATCGTGTCGCTGGCGCTGCACTTCCTGCTGTCCGGCCTGGGCCTGCTGTTCTTCGGGCCGGAAGGCTCGCGCACCGGCGCACTGACCTCGGCCACCCTGACCCTGGGCGACGGCTTCGCCGTCAGCGGGCAGGTGGTGCTGATGGTCAGCGCGGCCATCGTGCTGAGCGGGCTGTTCTTCCTGGTCTTCGAGCGCACGGTCACCGGCAAGGCGCTGCGGGCCACCGCCGTCAACCGCGTGGGTGCACGCCTGGTCGGCATCCGGCCGGCACGGACGGCGCTGCTGGCCTACGGCTGCGCGTCGCTGCTGGCCGGGCTGATCGGCGTGCTGATCGCGCCGGTGACGACCATGTACTACGACTCGGGCTTCATCATCGGGCTGAAGGCCTTCGTGGCAGCCATCATCGGCGGGCTCGTGAGCTACCCGGTGACGGCGCTGGGCGCACTGGCGGTGGGCATCATCGAGAGCTTCGCATCCTTCTGGAGCGGGGCGCTGAAGGACGTGATCGTGTTCAGCCTGCTGATCCCGGTGCTGATGGCGCGCTCGTACATGGCCCGCCACCACGAAGAAGAAGCCGAGGAGATCGACCAATGAAGCGCGGCACTTCCGCCATCCTCATCGCCGCCGTGGTCGTCGTGCTGGCCCTGGTGCCCGCGGTGGCCGGCAGCTTCACCGTCTCGCTGCTCAACGACATCGGCATCGGTGCGCTGGTGGCGCTCGGCCTGGTGCTGCTCACCGGCGTGGGCGGTGCCACGTCCTTCGGGCAGGCGGCCTTCGTCGGCATCGCGGCCTATTCGACGGCCTGGCTCACGACCGCCCAGGGCCTGTCGCCGTGGATCGGGCTGCCCTTCGCGCTGCTGCTCACGGGCCTGTCGGCGCTGGCCATCGGCGCGCTGACGCTGCGGCTGGGCGGCCACTTCCTGCCCCTGTCGACCATCGCCTGGGGCCTGTCGATCGCGCTGCTCTTCGGCAACGTGGATGGACTGGGGCGGCACACGGGGCTGTCCAACATCCCGCCCTTGCGCATCGGCAGCTGGGCGCTGTCGGACCCGCGCTCCATCTACTACCTGATCTGGGCCATCGTGGGCCTGGCCTGCCTGTTCAGCCACAACCTGCTGAACTCGCGCCCGGGGCGTGCCATCCGCGGGCTGCGCGGGGGCGCCACCCTGCTGGCCAGCGTGGGCGCCGATGCCTACCGCGTGAAGCTCACGCTGTTCGTGACGGCGGCGCTGTTCGCCGGGCTGGCGGGCTGGCTGTACGCGCACATGAACCGGTTCGTCAGCCCTTCGCCCTTCGACGTGCGCGCCAGCATCGAGTACCTGCTGATGGCCGTGGCCGGCGGCCTGGGCAGCCTGGCCGGTGCCCTGGTGGGAGCCGCCCTGGTGCTGGTGCTCAAGAACGTGCTGCAGGACGTGCTGCCGCTGGTCACGCAGTGGGCCGGCCAACTCGAGGCGGTGACCTTCGCGGCCCTGTTCATCGCGCTGCTGCACTTCGCCCGCGGCGGGGTGATGGGCTTCGTGCGGCGCTGGCGTCTGCGCGGCGGCGCGGCGGTGCGTGGCGCCGTGGCGGCGCCGCTCACGCCGGTCGAGCCGCTCCCGCAGCGCGCCATGCCCGCCCGCGGCACGCCGCTGCTGTCGGTGCAGGGGGCGGTCAAGCGCTTCGGCGGGCTGGTGGCCGTCAACGACGTGAGCTTCGACGTGCAGGCCGGCGAGATCGTCGGACTGATCGGGCCCAACGGCGCCGGTAAGTCGACCATGTTCAACCTGCTGACGCGGACCGCGCAGATGACCGCCGGCCGGGTGCAGTTCCTGGGGCAGGACATCACCGGCATGCGCCAGCGCGACGTCGCGCGGCTCGGCTTGGCGCGGACCTTCCAGCACGTGAAGCTGCGGCCGCACATGAGCCTGCTGGACAACGTGGCCCTGGGCGCCCACGCGCGCGCGGCCGCCGGCGTGCTGCGTGCCGGCCTGCGCCTGGACCGCCAGGAAGAGCGCCAGATCCTCCAGGAGGCCCAGCGCCAGCTGGAGCGCATCGGCCTGGGCGATCGTGCCCACGAGATGGCCGGGGCGCTGCCGCTGGGCACCCAGCGCATCCTGGAGATCGCCCGCGCGCTGGCGGCCGACCCCGTGCTGCTGGTGCTGGACGAGCCGGCCGCGGGCCTGCGGCGCAAGGAGAAGATGGCCTTGGGCGAGCTGCTGCGCAAGCTTCGCGATGAGGGCGTGACCATCCTCATCGTGGAACATGACATGGACTTCGTGATGAAGCTGGTGGACCGGCTCGTGGTGATGAACTTCGGCGCCAAGCTCGTCGAAGGTGTCCCGGCCGCAGTGCGCGCCGACGAGCGGGTCCAGGCCGCCTACCTCGGGAGCACGGTATGAGCGCGACCGTTCCCATGCTGGAGATCAGCGACCTGCACGTCGGATACGGCCAGGTCGAGGCGGTGCGCGGCGTGTCGCTCACGCTGCAGCCGGGCCAGATCATCTCGGTGATCGGCCCCAACGGCGCCGGCAAGACCACGCTGCTGGGCGCCGCCATGGGGCTGCTCCCCTCGCGCGGCTCGATCCGCTTCGAGGGCGAGGACCTGGCCGCGCTGGACGTCGAGGCCCGTGTGGAGCGCGGCCTGTGCCTGGTGCCGGAGAAGCGCGAGCTGTTCGGCGAGCTCTCGGTGCTGGACAACCTGCGCCTGGGCGCCTATTCGCGCCGCCTGCGCGCCGACGCGTTGCGCCAGCGGCTCGACGGCGTGTATGCGCGCTTCCCGCGGCTGGCCGAGCGGCGCGGGCAGCGCGCCGACACGCTCTCGGGTGGCGAGCGGCAGATGCTGGCGGTGGGCCGCGCGCTCATGTCGGCCCCACGCCTGCTCATGCTGGACGAGCCCAGCCTGGGCCTGGCGCCGCTGATCGTGCAGGAGATCCTGGCCATCGTTCGGCAACTGCGCGAGGAGGGCGTCTCGATCCTGCTGGTGGAGCAGAACGCCCGCGCCGCGCTGGAGAGCTCGGATTTCGGCTATGTCCTCGAGACGGGCGAAGTGGCGTTGTCGGGCGATTCGGCCGCGCTGGCCGACGACGAGCGGGTACGCGCCACCTACCTGGGGGGCGGCACCCATGACGACGACTGAAGGGGCGCTGCTGGCGCCGCCGCAGCGCACGCTGCCGCAGATGCTCGCGCGGCAAGCGGCGCAGTTCGGCGACCGGCCGGCCGTTCGCATCGGCGGGCAACGGTGGCGCCATGTCGATCTGCCCGCCCGCGCGGCAGGCCGCGCCGGCGCGCTGCAGGCGGCTGGCGTGCAGCGTGGCGACCGCGTGGCGATCCTGGCGGGCAACCGGCCGGAGTTCCTCGAGGCCTTCCTCGGCTGCGGCTGGATGGGCGCGGTGGCCGTGCCGATCAACACCGCCTCGATGGGGCCGCAGATCGAGTACTTCCTGGCCAACAGCCAGGCCGGGCTGCTCGTCATCGAAAGCCAGTACCTCGCGCGGCTGGCCACCGCGGATCTCACGCGCACCGCGCTGCAACGCATCTGGGTGGTGGCGGATGAAGGGCGGGCGCCGATCCCGCAGGTGCAGGGCCTCACGACCACGGCCTGGCCGGCGGCCGGCGAGGACGTGCCACCTGCCGACGTCGGCCCCGCCGACACGCTGGGCATCCTCTACACCTCCGGCACCACCGGGCCGTCGAAGGGCGTGCTGTGCCCGCATGCGCAGTACTACGGGTGGGGCGTGAACAGCCTGCGCGTGCTGGGCGTGCGCGCCGACGACGTGTTGTGCACCACGCTGCCGCTGTTCCACATCAACGCGCTCAACACCTTCGCCCAGGCCTGCCTGTCGGGCGCCGAGGTGGTGTTCGAAGGCCGCTTCTCGGCATCGGGCTTCTGGCCCGCCATGCACGCCTGCGGCGCCACGGTGGTCTACCTGCTGGGGGCCATGGTGCCGATCCTGCTCGCGCAGCCTCCGGGCGAGACCGAGCGCGGGCACCGCGTGCGCATCGGCCTGGGCCCGGGCGTGCCCGGCCAGGCAGGCGAGGCCTTCACGGCCCGCACCGGCGTGCGCCTGCTCGAAGGCTACGGCTCGACCGAGACCAACTTCGTCATCGCCACGGCGCCCGGCTCGCCGCGCGCTGGCGTCATGGGCTGGGTCCTGCCCGGCTTCGAGGCCCGGGTGGCGGATGAGCACGACGCCGAACTGCCCGACGGCGAAGCCGGCGAACTGCTGCTGCGCGCCCGTGAGCCGCATGCCTTCGCGAGCGGCTACTTCAACATGCCCGACAAGACCGTCGAGGCGTGGCGCAACCTGTGGTTCCACACCGGCGACCGGGTGGTGCGCGAGCCCGATGGGGCCCTGCGCTTCGTGGACCGCATCAAGGACGCGATCCGCCGCCGCGGCGAGAACATCTCCTCCTTCGAGGTGGAGCAGGTGCTGCAGAGCCACCCCGCCGTGGCGACGGTGGCCGTGTACCCGGTGCGCTCCGAACTGGCCGAGGACGAGGTGATGGCCGCGCTCATCCTGCGCGAAGGGCTGGCGCCGCCGCCGCAGGAGCTGGCCGCCTGGTGCGAGGCCCGCCTGCCGTACTTCGCGGTGCCGCGCTGGTTCGACATCGTGGACGACCTGCCGCGCACCGAGAACGGCAAGGTCCAGAAGTACAAGCTGCGCGAGCGTGGCGTGACGGCGTCCGCCTGGGAGCGCACGGCGCCTGCGCGCGCGCAGCGGGGCTAGCGTTGGACGCAGGCGGCATGCCCGTTCCCACCGCGCCGCCGGGCGCATTGAAGGGGCGCGTGGCCATCGTGACCGGCGCCGCCCAGGGCCTTGGCGCGTCGATCGCCCGGGCCCTGGCGGCTGCGGGTGCGCAGGTGGTCCTGGGCGACGCGAATGCCGAAGTCCTTCAGATGGCCCAGCGCCTCGCCGGCGAGGGGGCCGGCAGCCTCGGCGTGGTGGCGGACGTGTCGGTCGAGGCGCATTGGGAATGCCTGCTGCGCGAAGCCGTGGACGCTTTCGGACGCGTGGATGTGCTGGTCAACAATGCCGCGCGGACCGCGTCGACTTCCCTCTGGGACATCACGCAGGAGGAATGGGACGCGGTGATGGCCGTGAACCTGCGCGGCTGCTTCCTGGGATGCAGGACCGTGGGCCGCCACATGCGCGAACGCGGACGCGGCGGGCGCATTGTCAATCTCTCGTCGCTGGCGGGCCAGCAGGCGAGCCCGGCCACGGGGGTGCACTATGCAGCCTCCAAGGCCGGAATCCTGGCGTTGACGCGCAGCTTCGCGGCGGAGTTCGCGCCCGATGCGATCACCGTCAATGCGGTGGCGCCCGCGGCGATCGAAGGGCCCATGCTCGACGCACTGGCTGCCGATCGCCGGGATGCACTCCTCGCGCGCATCCCGCTCGGCCGCTTCGGGCATCCCGACGAGGTGAGCGGCGCGGTGCTTTTCCTGGCGTCCGACGCGGCGGGCTTCGTCACCGGGGCGACGCTGGACGTCAACGGCGGGCGGTTGATGCGCTGAGACGGCGCAAGGACCACATCCCGCCAAGAACCAAATGCAAGAGGCTGGACGATGAACATGGAAAACAGGACGAACGCCCGGCGGCACGCCCTCGTGACCGGTGGCGGCACCGGCATCGGCGCCGCGGTGGCGCAACGCCTCGCGGCCGACGGCATGCACGTGACCGTGCTGGGGCGGCGGCGCGAGAAGCTGGCCGCGCTGGTCGCGGCGGACCCCGAGCGCTTTCACGCGGTGGCGGCCGACGTGTCGGATGCCGACCAGGTGGCCGCGGCGCTCGCCGATGCCACGCGACGCTTCGGCACCGTGCAGGTGCTGGTCAACAACGCGGGGGCGGCCGAGAGCGCGCCCTTCCTGAAGATGGACGCGGCGCTGTGGCGGCGCATGCTCGACGTCAACCTCACCGGGACGATGGTCTGTACCCAGGCGGCGTTGCCCGACATGCTCGAATCCGGCTGGGGCCGTGTCGTGAACATCGCCAGCACGGCGGGGCAGGTGGGCTATGCCTACGTCTCGGCCTACTGCGCCGCCAAGCACGGCGTGATCGGCCTCACGCGCTCCCTGGCGCTCGAGCTCGCGACCAAGGGCGTGACCGTCAACGCCGTGTGCCCCGGCTACACCGAGACCGACATCGTGCGCGAGAGCATCGAGCGGGTGGTGGCCAAGACCGATCGCAGCGCCGAGCAGGCGCGCGCCGAATTCGTCAAGGCCAACCCGCAGCGCCGACTGGTGCAGCCGCTGGAAGTGGCCGATGCGGTGGCGTGGCTCTGCGGCGAGCGTGCGGGCGCCGTCACCGGCCAGTCCGTGTCGGTGAGCGGCGGCGAAGTCACCTGAAGCCGGACACGCGCACCACCATGGCCACGCACGCCAAGAACTTCAAGCTCGTCCAGGCCCTGGGCGACGCGCACATCGGCCTCGAAGCGCGCGCGCAGGCCGACGACCACCTCGACACCAAGATCTGGCTGCGCCTGTTGGCCTGCAGCACGCAGATCGAGCGCCAGATCCGGCAGATGCTGCGCGCGCGCTTCTCGACCACGCTGCCGCGCTTCGACTACCTGGCGCAGCTGGACCGCCACCCGGACGGGTTGCGCATGAGCGTGCTGTCGCGCTTCCTGATGGTCACCGGGGGCAACGTCACCGGCCTGACGGACCAGCTGGTGAAGGAGGGCCTGGTGCAGCGCATCGACGACCCCGAGGACCGGCGCTCCTGGCGGGTGAGCCTGACGGCGCAGGGGCGCAAGGAGTTCTCGGAGATGGCCGGCGAGCACGAGCGCTGGCTGGCCGCCCTGTTCCAGGGGCTGCCCCAGGGCAGCAAGGACGCGCTCTACGAGCAGCTCGGGCAGCTGCGGGTCCACCTGGTGCGGCGTGCGGAGACCCTCGGTCTCGCGCCGGCCGATTCCGCGGGGCGCGCACGATGAACGCCCCGGTGAGTGGCGACGTGCCGACGAAGCAGCCCTTCGTGCGGCAGGTGCCGATCCGCTTCTCGCATTGCGACCCGGCGGGCATCGTCTTCTTTCCGCAATACCTGGTGCTGTTCAACCAGCTGGTGGAGGACTGGTTCAACGAGGGGCTCCAGGTGCCTTACGCGGACATGATCGAGCGACGCCGCATCGGCCTGCCGATCGTTCGCCTGGAATGCGACTTCAAGGCCGTCAGCCGCATGGGCGAGCAGGTCGCCATGTCGCTGGCGGTGGAGCGGGCCGGCACCCGGTCGATCACCCTGGCGCTCGAGTGCAGGGGCGGGCAGGCGCTGCGCGTGGCGTCGCGCCAGGTGCTGGTGTTCACCGACCTGCAGACCCATCGCGCCATCGACATCCCGGCCGACGTGCGCAGCCGCCTCTAGGGCCGGCGGCGCGCTTCAGGCGTTGAGCACCTTGCGGATCGGCGGCTTCACGTCTTCCCGCTGCGGCGGCAGCATCGGCTGGTGTTCGCGCGCGGGGTTGAGGATGATGGACGTTGCCGTCTCGGTGAGGATGCAGAACTTGGTGACCACGGCGTCGAGGTGCGCCACGTCGATGACGGCGATCTCGAGGATCCAGCTGTCGTCGCCGGTCACGTTGTACGCGTTCACGCATTCCGGCGTCTGCTGGATCAGCTTCACGACGCGTGCGTAATCCGCGCGGCCGACGCGGATGATGGCCCGGATGCCGTAGCCCAGGCGACCCAGGTCGACGGTGGCGCGGTAGCCGCTGATGACGCCGGCGGCTTCCAGCTTCTTCACACGCTCGGTCACGGCGGGCTGGCTCAGGTGCACGCGACGGCCCAGCTCCGCCATCGACAGGCGTGCGTCGGCCTGCAGTTCGGCCAGGATGCGGGTGTCGTAGGCGTCCAGTGGCGGGTTCAAGGTGGCATTCATGAAAGTCCTTCGATTCGACGGCGAAACGGGCTCATGACGATGAAACACCCATGGCTGGCCGCCAGGGGCCTTCATACCATGGAGCGAACGATTCCCGAAACCCGCTCCCGAAAGCCGCGCCTATGTCCAGCCTCGTTTCACCCGTCTCGCAGGCACGCGTCGACGCGCGACGCGCTCTGCCCCCGCTGATCCTGCTGTGCCTGGCGGCCACCTGGCTGGTCTGGGGCTCGACCTACCTGGCCATCAAGTACGCGCTGATCAGCTTTCCGCCCTTCCTGCAGATGGGCTCGCGCTTCCTCCTGGCCGGCGTGGTTCTGGCGCTGTGGATGCGCTGGGGCGGGGCGGCCTGGCCCACGCGCCGGCAGTGGGGCCACGCGCTGGTGGTGGGCGCGTTGATGCTGGGTGGTGGCATGGGCGGCACGGCCCATGCCGAGGTGTCGGTCGGCTCGGGGCTGGTGGTGGCGTTCATCGCCGTGGTGCCGCTGCTGATCGCGCTGCTCAACCTGCTGTGGGGCATCCGGCCCGCGCCGCTCGAGTGGCTGGGCATCGCGCTCGGGCTTGTGGGCGTGCTCATGCTCACGCAGGGCAGCGGGTTCCAAGCCTCGCCGGCCGGACTCGCGGCCATCGCGATCGCGTGCGTCTGCTGGTCGCTGGGCAGCGTGCTCAGCCAGCGCGCGCTGCCGCTGGCGCCGGGCGCGATGGGCTTCGCCAGCGAGATGGTGTGCGGCGGGCTGGTGCTGATGGGCCTGGCGGCGCTGTCCGGGGAGCGCGCGCTGTGGCCGCCGCAGCCGGTGGCCGTGGCGGCATGGGCGTACCTCGTGGTGTTCGGCTCGCTGGTCGCCTTCAACGCCTACATGCTGCTGCTGGCGAGGGCGCCGGCGGCCCTGGCGTCGAGCTACACCTTCGTCAACCCGGTGATGGCGATGCTGCTGGGCGTGTGGATCGCCCACGAGACCGTGACGCGCTTCGAGTGGTACGCGGTGGGCGTGGTGCTGGCGGGCGTTCTGCTGCTGCTGGTGCAGCACGGCCGGCCACGGCGTTGAGCGGGTAGCCGACGACGGAAACGGCTCGGCCGGCTATGGCTTGCCGACCCGCGCCGCCGCGGCCTGACGGGCGCGGGCGAGGGCAGCCTCGACCACGCTGCGCTTGCGCTCCGAAGCGTCGGCGTCGTCCGCCTCCGCGGTTTCGGACGAGATCGGCGCTTCTCGCCCATCCATCGGGCGCCGGGCGCTATGAATTTCGTAGCGTTTGCGTGCGTCGGCGGCCTGCTCGGCCGACCACGCGTTCCAGCCCGTGCGGCCGGGGGTGGCGCTCTCCAGGGCGATGCAGTCCACGGGGCATACGGGAACGCACAGTTCGCATCCGGTGCAATGGGGCGCGATGACGGTGTGCATGCGCTTGTTCATGCCGACGATGGCGTCGGTCGGGCAGGCGTCCAGGCACAGCGTGCAGCCGATGCACCAGGCCTCGTCGATCACGGCCAGCATGCGCGGGCCCTCGGTGCCGAATTCGGGGTTCAGCGGGACGGCTTGCCGCCCCGTGAGCGCCGCGAGGCGGCGCACGCCTTCATCGCCGCCCGGCGGGCACTGGTCGATGCCGGCGCCGCCCGCGGCGATGGCTTCGGCATAGCCGGCGCAGTCGGGATAGCCGCAGCGCGTGCACTGCGTCTGCGGCAGGGCGTCGAGCAGTCGGGTGGCGAGGGGAGGCATGGCGAAGGGGTCGGAAAGAATGAAAAACGCCGGCAGGGCGCCGGCGTGATTCTCGGGGCCGGCGGTCGCTCAGGCGCGTGGCTTGCGCGAGGTGGCCGACGCCTTGCGCGCCGCCGTGGGCGCCAGCTTGCGCGAACCGGCGGCCTTGCGGGCGGGCGTGGCGCTGGCGACCGGTGCGGCCTGCGCCGTGGCCTTGCGGGCGGCGGCGCGCGGGCGGGCGGCGGCCGGTGCAGCCTTGATCGTGTCTTCCGCCGTCAGGGCCGGCGGCGTCTCGACGCGGCGCGTGCGAACCTGGGGCTCGTCGTGCGCGGCGACGAAGGCCTGCACGCGCGGGTAGACCAGGTCACGCCAACGGCGGCCGCTGAAGATGCCGTAGTGGCCGGCGCCCTTGACCTCGTAATGCTCGCCTTCGGGAATCTGCGTGCACAGCTCGTGCGCGGCGCGCGTCTGGCCCGAGCCCGAGATGTCGTCCAGCTCGCCCTCGACGGTGAGCAGGGCAGTGGTGCGGATGTCCTGGGGCCGCACGCGCTCGACCTGGCCTTCGGGGTTTTTCACGTCCCAGGTGCCGTTGACGAGGTCGAACTCCTGGAACACGGTCTTGATGGTCTCGAGGTAGTAGTCCGCGTCCATGTCGAGCACGGCGTTGTACTCGTCGTAGAACTTGCGGTGCGCCTCGGCGCTCGCGTCGTCGCCCTTGATGAGGTCCTTGAAGTAGTCGTAGTGGCTGCTGGCGTGGCGGTCCGGGTTCATGGCCACGAAGCCGGTGTGCTGCAGGAAGCCCGGGTACACGCGCCGCCCTTCACCGGGGAAGCCCTGCGGCACGCGGTAGATGACGTTGTTCTCGAACCATTCGAAGCTCTTGTTCATCGCCAGGTTGTTCACCGCGGTGGGCGACTTGCGGGCGTCGATGGGGCCGCCCATCATGGTCATCGACAGCGGCGTGGTCTCGCCGCGGCTGGCCATGAGCGAGATGGCGGCCAGCACCGGCACGGTGGGCTGGCACACGCTCATCACGTGGCAGTTGCCGTACTCGGCCTGCAGGTGGCGGATGAAGTCCTGCACGTAGTTGATGTAGTCGTCGAGGTGGAACTCGCCGTCCGACAGGGGCACCAGGCGGGCGTTCTTCCAGTCGGTGATGTAGACCTTGTGGCCCTGGAGCATGGTGCGCACGGTGTCGCGCAGCAGCGTGGCGTAGTGGCCCGACAGCGGCGCCACGATCAGCACCACGGGTTGCGCCTTCAGCGTCTCGAGCACCTGCTCGTCGTCGGTGAAACGCTTGAAGCGGCGCAGCTGGCAGAAGGGCTTGTCGATTTCCACGATCTCGTGGATGACGACGTCGGCGCCGTTGACCTTCACGGTCTTGATGTCGAACTCGGGCTTCTCGTAGTCCTTGCCCAGCCGGTAGATCAGGTCGTAGCTGGCCGCCACGCGCTGCGCCATCGGCATCTGGCTGAACATCGCGCCGGAACTGAAGAGCTTGGAGGCAGCCTGCGCGAAGTCGGCGAACGGCTCCATGAGGGAGCGTTGCGCTTCGTAGAGTTGGTACAGCATGGGGACCGCGTGAGTTTTGCTGCGGTGCAATATAGCAGCGGGCGCGCTGCGCTTCTATCCGCAAAACTACCGTCCTGACGGCACAAGCGCACATCCGGCGGGGCCAGGTGGCGCCCGGAGTCGCGCAGGTGACGCCGTCGCCGCTCAGGTGCCGGCGTAGCGACCCGGCTTGTGGTTGATCCCGAGAAAGCCGCCCATGACCACGGCGCCCAGGACCGACCAGCCCACCCGCGCCGGCTCGACCACGAAGAGCGCCAGCACCACCACCGTGCAGTCGATGGCCAGCTGCACCTTGCCGGCCCGCCAGCCGCGGCGCTCCTGCAGGTACAACGCCAGGATGGTCGCGCCGCCCAGGCTCGCCCGGTGCCGCGCCAGGAACAGGCAGCCCGTGCCCAGCATCAATCCGCCGAAGACGGCCGCGAAGGCGGGGTGCAGCGACTGGATGGCGATGAAGCGTGGCGCCAGAGCGGTCATGACCGACAGCAGCGCGATGGCCGCGAAGGTCTTGAGCGTGAACTCGCGCCCCATCTGGCGCCAGGCGAACCAGTAGAAGGGCAGGTTGACCACGAAGAAGAGGGGGCCGAAGCCGATGCCGGTGGCGTAGTGCAGCAGGAAGGCCGCCCCCGCCGTGCCGCCCGTCAGCAGGCCGGCCTGGCCGAACACCACCATCGCCATGGCGACGAAGAGCGTGCCGGCGAGCACGGCCTGCACGTCTTCGAAGCGGCTGTGGCTCAGCGTGGGGCGCACGGCGGGGTGGGGGGTGTCCATCGACGCGGATGGATGCAAGAGCCGCGCCACGCGCGGGGCGCGGCTGTCGTGCCGACCGCTATCGAATCGATAGCTGTCAGCGCCCATCCGGCGGGGGCTGGAGGCCGATTCGATGCACAAGCAAGGGGCGGGCGGGCGCCTGGCTTTCGGTGTCCAGCACGGTGAGCCAGGGCCAGCGGCGTCGGTAGTCGGCCGCCTTGGCGGCGTACAGCCGGGGATCGGGGCTGCGCCGGTTGGGGCGCAGCACGCCGCCCATGAGGCCGGCGAGCCCGTCGGGTGCGTACAGCGTCAGCCCGTCGGCACCCGCCTGCAGGCCGACGCAGGTGCCTTCGACGAGGAAGCGGTCGATGCCGTCCATCGAGTGGGTCAAAGGGGCGTACGGTGCGCCGAAATGCGCCTCGTACCAGGTGTGGACGCGGGCCTGGTTCTTGACTTCCAGCGTCACCGGCAGGTCGGCGCACGCCGCTTCCACGCGCCGCGCCACGGCATTCTCGGCCTCGGCCGAGAGGTCGCCGGCGTCGAAATAGAAGAGGTCGTAGTCACGGATGCCGTCCATGGCCGGACGGCCGGTGCGCAGATTCCACACGGTCTGGAACAGGCAGCCGGCGACCAGCCATGCGTCGGGCAGGCCCAGCGCGGGCAAGCGCTCGAGAATGGCGCGGTTGGCGGGGTTGGCCAGCGCCTGGTCGACAAAAAGCCGGGCCGGCGCCTTGACGGCGCCGCCCGGCAGTTCAAGAGACGAGCTCAGTTCAGACCACCTTGGCGATGGCCTGGCAGACGTAGTCGATGTTCTTGCTGTTCAGCGCCGCCACGCACATGCGGCCGGTGTCGGTGCCGTACACGCCGAACTCGTTGCGCAGGCGGACCATCTGGTCCTTGGACAGGCCCGAGTAGCTGAACATGCCGATCTGGCTCGTGATGAAGCCCATGTCCTGCTTCACGCCGGCGGCCTTCAGGCCGTCGACCAGCTTCTGACGCATGGCCTTGATGCGGGTGCGCATGCCGGCCAGTTCTTCTTCCCACAGGGCGCGCAGCTCGGGGTTGCCCAGCACGGCCGCGACGACCGCACCGCCGTGCGTCGGCGGGTTGCTGTAGTTGGTACGGATCATGATCTTGAGCTGCGAGAGCACCCGTGCGGCCTCGTCCTTGTCGGCGCACAGCACCGACAGGGCGCCCACGCGCTCGCCGTAGAGGCTGAAGCTCTTCGAGAAGGAGGTCGACACGAAGAAGCTGAGGCCGGCCGCAACGAACTTGCCGATCACGGCACCGTCTTCCTGGATGCCGTTGCCGAAGCCCTGGTAGGCCATGTCCAGGAAGGGCGTCAGATTGTTGGCCTTGACGGCGGCGACGACCTGGTCCCACTGGGCCGGGGTGATGTCGTAGCCCGTCGGGTTGTGGCAGCAGGCGTGCAGCACGACGATGGTGCCGGCGGGCGCGGCATTGAGCGCGGCCAGCATGCCCTCGAAGTTCACGCCGCGCTTTTCGGCGTCGTAGTAGGGATGCGTCTCGACGGTGAAGCCGGCCTGGGTGAACAGGGCGCGGTGGTTCTCCCAGCTCGGGTCGCTGATGAGCACCTTGGCGTTCGGGCTGAGCTTCTTGAGGAAGTCGGCGCCGATCTTCAGGCCGCCGGTGCCGCCCAGTCCCTGGACGGTGGCGACTCGGCCGGACTTGACCGGTTCGCTGTCGGCGCCGAAGACCAGCGACTTGACGGCCGCGTCATAGGCGGCGATGCCGTCGATCGGCAGGTAGCCGCGGGCGCTTGGCGCCTTCATCATGTCGGCTTCGGCCTTCTTCACGCACTCGAGCAGGGGCAGCTTGCCGTTGTCGTCGTAGTACACGCCCACGCCCAGGTTGACCTTGTTGGGGTTGGTGTCGGCGGCAAATTGTTCGTTGAGACCCAGGATCGGGTCGCGCGGCGCCATTTCGACGGCGGTGAACAGAGACATTTGGAAAAAGTCCTTCGGATGGTGGGCTGCCCGGCGCACAAGGCGGGGCTTTCGGCGAGCCCGCGGCTGCGCTAGCCTTGCGGGTTCGCTTGAATTTTACCGGGCCGGTCTGCAGCTGTACTGGAACACCGTCTCCCGACAACCGTCCCCTCCTGTTCTGTAGCGCACGATGCCATCCGCCCCCGACACCCCCGAAGCCGTCCTGGACTCCCCCCGCGAGGGCGAGTTCGTCAGCTTCCCCGATTCCCCGTTCCAGCTCTTCCAGCCCTACCCGCCGGCCGGCGACCAGCCGACCGCCATCGCCAAGCTGGTCGAGGGCGTGCAGGACGGCGAGGTCTTCCAGACCCTGCTGGGCGTGACCGGCTCGGGCAAGACCTACACCATGGCCAACGTGATCGCGCGGCTGGGCAGGCCGGCGATCGTCTTCGCGCCCAACAAGACGCTGGCGGCGCAGCTGTACAGCGAGTTCCGCGAGTTCTTCCCGAAGAACGCGGTGGAGTACTTCGTCAGCTACTACGACTACTACCAGCCCGAGGCCTACGTGCCGCAGCGCGACCTGTTCATCGAGAAGGACTCCTCGATCAACGAGCACATCGAGCAGATGCGCCTGTCGGCCACCAAGAGCGTGCTGGAGCGGCGCGACGTGGTGATCGTGGCGACGGTGAGCGCGATCTACGGCATTGGCACGCCCGAGGACTACATGGAGATGCGGCTGATCATGCGTGTGGGCGACAAGGTCGGCCAGCGCGACCTGATCGGCCGGCTGATCCGCATGCAGTACACCCGCAACGAACAGGACTTCGCACGCGGCACCTTCCGGGTGCGCGGCGACACCATCGACGTGTTCCCGGCCGAGCACAGCGAACTGGCCGTGCGCATCGAGCTCTTCGACGACGAGATCGAGACGCTGTCGCTGTTCGACCCCCTCACGGGCCGCATCCGGCAGAAGGTGCCGCGCTTCACCATCTACCCGTCGAGCCACTACGTCACGCCGCGCGACAAGACGCTGCGCGCCGTCGACACCATCAAGGCCGAGCTCGCCGACCGGCTCAAGGAACTGGTCGGTGCCGGCAAGCTGGTCGAGGCCCAGCGCCTGGAGCAGCGCACCCGCTTCGACCTGGAGATGCTGGCCGAGATCGGCCACTGCAAGGGCATCGAGAACTACACGCGCCACCTCTCGGGTGCCGCGCCGGGGCAGCCGCCGGCCACGCTGACGGACTACATGCCCAAGGACGCGATCATGTTCCTGGACGAGAGCCACCAGATGATCGGCCAGCTGGGCGCCATGTACAACGGCGACCGGGCGCGCAAGACGACGCTGGTGGAATACGGCTTCCGGCTGCCTTCGGCGCTGGACAACCGGCCCCTGAAGTTCGAGGAGTTCGAGACGCGCATGCGCCAATGCATCTTCGTGTCCGCCACGCCGGCCGACTACGAGAAGACGCACACCGGGCAGGTGGTCGAGCAGCTGGTGCGGCCCACGGGCCTCATCGACCCCGAGGTGGAGGTGCGCCCGGCGACGCACCAGGTCGACGACGTGCTGCAGGAGATCCGCATCCGCGTCGAGAAGAACGAGCGCGTGCTCATCACCACGCTGACCAAGCGCATGGCCGAGCAGCTCACCGACTACCTGGGCGACAACGGCGTGAAGGTGCGCTACCTGCACAGCGACGTGGACACGGTGGAGCGGGTCGAGATCCTACGCGACCTGCGCCTGGGCACCTTCGACGTGCTGGTGGGCATCAACCTGCTGCGCGAGGGGCTGGACATACCCGAGGTGTCGCTCGTGGCCATCCTCGATGCCGACAAGGAGGGCTTCCTGCGGGCCGAGCGCAGCCTGATCCAGACCATCGGCCGGGCGGCGCGCAACCTGCACGGCAAGGCCATCCTGTACGCCGACAACATGACGGCGTCGATGAAGAAAGCCATCGACGAGACGGAGCGCCGGCGGGCCAAGCAGATCGCCTTCAACGAGGCCAACGGCATCGTGCCGCGCAGCATCGTCAAGCAGGTGCGCGAGCTGATCGACGGCGTCTACAGCGAGAAATCGGGCAAGGAGGCGGCCAAGCGCGACCTGGAACGCGCCAAGGTCGAGGACATGTCCGAGAAGGACATCGCCCGGGAGATCAAGCGGCTGGA
Source organism: Xenophilus aerolatus (assembly GCA_030418545.1). GTDB lineage: Bacteria > Pseudomonadota > Gammaproteobacteria > Burkholderiales > Burkholderiaceae_C > Xenophilus. Next base: position 783,442 of record QAIB01000001.1, read on the forward strand.
GAAGCAGATGCTCGAGCACGCCCGCAACCTCGAGTTCGAAAAGGCAGCGCGCGTGCGCGACCAGCTGGCGCTGCTGCGCGAGCAGGCCTTCGGCGCAGCGGGCGGCGACAACATCGTGGTCCTGCCGGCCGGCGGCTCCTGACCGTCGAGTGCCGCGTTCCGCCGCCTTCGCGCGGGATGGAACCGGTTTCAGCGGGTTTACCCGAGCAGAACTCAGGGCTTTCTGATAAACTTGAGCGAAACACTCAACAAAAGTCTGAAAAGTCTGAACTTCGCGAAGAAGGGCCGTCTCTGATCCTCGATGGGCATGAGACGGGCAGGGGCGGAGACGACGCCACCCGGGCTCTGTTCCAGGTGTCATTTCAACGGTAAGCACTTCGAAGGAGCTTGCGATGCGTCTCACAACCAAGGGCCGTTTTGCGGTCACCGCCATGATCGATCTGGCACTGCGCCAGAACACCGGCCCGGTCACGCTGGCGGCCATCAGCCAGCGGCAGCAGATCTCGCTGTCCTACCTCGAGCAGCTGTTCGGCAAGCTGCGTCGTCACGAGCTCGTCGAATCCACCCGCGGCCCCGGCGGCGGCTATTCGCTGGGGCGCAAGGCCTCGGACATCACCGTCGCCGACATCATCGTCTCGGTCGACGAGCCGATCGATGCCACCCAGTGCGGCGGCAAGGAAAACTGCCTGGGCGAAGCCGGCCGCTGCATGACGCACGAGCTCTGGGCTTCGCTGAACCAGAAGATGGTCGAGTTCCTCGATTCGGTCACGCTGCAGAAGCTGGTCGACGACCAGATCGCCAAGGGCGTCCAGATCGAGAACAAGCCGGCCGTGAAGCGCGCCATCTCGAGCCAGCCGGTGGTCAAGCCGATTCGCGTGAACGCGCCGAATTCGGTCTTTGCCCTCGGCAACGCCTTCGCCAAATCCTGATTCGACCGGCCAGTCGCCGGCGGCTGCGGCCCCGGCCGGCCCACGCGCATTGTTTGACCCACGCCAGCACGAGCAAGCCATGGATGTGACCCCCCATTTCCCGATCTACCTGGACTACGGCGCCACCACGCCGGTCGACCCGCGCGTGGTCGACGCGATGATTCCCTGGCTGCGCGAGCACTTCGGCAACCCGGCATCCCGCAGCCATGCCTGGGGCTGGGAGGCCGAGGAGGCCGTCGAGAAGGCCCGCGCGCAGGTGGCCGACCTGATCGGTGCCGACCCGCGCGAGATCGTGTGGACCTCCGGCGCCACCGAGTCCGACAACCTGGCCATCAAGGGCGCCGCGCACTTCTACAAGGGCAAGGGCAAGCACCTGATCACCGTCAAGACCGAGCACAAGGCAGTGCTGGACGTGATGCGCGAGCTGGAGCGCCAGGGCTTCGAGGTGACCTACCTCGACGTCGAGGAGAACGGCCTGCTCGACCTGGAGAAGTTCAAGGCGGCGATCCGTCCGGACACCATCCTCGCGAGCGTCATGTATGTGAACAACGAGATCGGCGTCATCCAGGACGTGGTTGCGCTGGGCAATCTGTGCCGCGAGAAGGGCGTGATCTTCCACGTCGACGCTGCGCAGGCCACGGGCAAGCTCGAGATCGATGTCGCCAAGCTGCCCATCGACCTGATGAGCCTGGCCTCCCACAAGACCTACGGCCCGAAGGGCATCGGCGCGCTCTACGTGCGCCGCAAGCCGCGCGTGCGGCTGGAAGCCCAGATGCACGGCGGCGGCCACGAGCGCGGCATGCGTTCGGGCACGCTCCCCACGCACCAGATCGTCGGGATGGGCGAGGCCTTCCGCATCGCCAAGGCAGAGATGAAGGACGACATCGCCAAGGCCCAGCGTCTGCAGAAGCGTCTGCTGGATGGCCTGAAGGACGTCGAGCAGGTCTTCATCAACGGCGACCTCGAGCACCGCGTGCCGCACAACCTGAACATGAGCTTCAACTTCGTCGAAGGCGAGTCGCTCATCATGGGCATCAAGGGCCTGGCGGTGTCGTCGGGGTCGGCCTGCACCTCGGCCAGCCTGGAGCCGAGCTACGTGCTGCGTGCCCTCGGCCGCAGCGACGAGCTGGCCCACAGCAGCCTGCGCATGACGATCGGCCGGTTCACGACCGAGGAAGAGATCGATTACGCCATTGCCACCATCAAGCACAACGTGAGCAAGCTGCGCGAGCTCAGCCCGCTGTGGGAGATGTACCAGGACGGCGTCGACCTGAGCACCATCCAGTGGGCGGCGCACTGAGTGCCGCGCACCGTAGAACACCACGATTGAAGAGGTAACACCATGGCTTATTCCGAGAAGGTCATCGACCACTACGAGAACCCGCGCAACGTCGGCTCCTTCGACAAGGGCGACGACTCCGTCGGCACCGGCATGGTCGGGGCACCGGCCTGCGGCGACGTGATGAAGCTGCAGATCAAGGTCAATGCCGAGACCGGCGTGATCGAGGATGCGCGTTTCAAGACCTACGGCTGCGGCTCGGCGATCGCCTCGTCGTCGCTCGTGACCGAATGGGTCAAGGGCAAGACGCTCGACGAAGCGGCGGCCCTCAAGAACGCGCAGATCGCCGAGGAACTGGCGCTGCCGCCGGTGAAGATCCACTGCTCGATCCTGGCCGAGGACGCGATCAAGGCCGCCGTGAACGACTACAAGGCCAAGCACGGCACCAAGGCGCCGGCCGGCGAAGAAGCCGTTCACTGATCCCTCCTTCTCGTTCGTTCGTTCGTTTGTTCGTCCGCTCCCGCACCATGTCCGTCACCCTGACCGAAGCCGCTGCCCGCCACGTGAACCGCTACCTGACCAAGCGGGGCAAGGGGGTGGGCGTGCGGCTGGGTGTCAAGACGACGGGCTGCTCGGGCCTGGCCTACAAGCTGGAGTACGTGGACGAGATGGCGCCCGAGGACGTTGTCTTCGAAGACCATGGCGTGAAGGTGCTCGTGGACCCCAAGAGCCTGGCCTACATTGACGGCACGCAGCTCGACTTCGTGCGCGAGGGGCTCAACGAAGGCTTCAAGTTCAACAACCCGAACGAACGCGACCGCTGCGGCTGCGGCGAGAGTTTTCGGATCTAGCCACTCGCTGCGGCGAGGGCGATTGCAAGAGCCGCCGCCCGAGGCGGCTTTTTGTTGGCAGTCCTGCGATCGACATGAACCTCAACGACACCGATTTCGAACTCTTCGCCGTGCCAGCGACCTTCGCGCAGGACCGCGCCGCGCTGGACGCGCGCTGGAAGGAACTGCAGCGCGAGGCACACCCGGACCGCTTCGCGGCCCAGGGCGCAGCCGCCCAGCGCGTGGCGATGCAGTGGTCGGTGCGCATCAACGAGGCCTACCAGCGCCTGAAGGATCCGCTCCAGCGCGCCACTTACCTCTGCGAGCTGAACGGCGCGCCGGTGCAGGCCGAGACCAACACCGCCATGCCGCCCGAGTTCCTCATGCAGCAGATGGAGTCGCGCGAGGCACTCGACGAGGCGGCCGACGAACCCGCTCTCGAGGTGTTGCAAGCCGAGGTGGATGCGGCACGTGCGCGGGCCCTGTCTTCGCTGGACTGGCTCATCGACGAGAAGGGCGACTTCCCGGCGGCGGCGGCGCAGGTCAGAGCCCTCATGTTCATCGAGCGCTTTGCCTCCGAGGTCGACCAGCGTTTCGACCGGCTGGGACAATAGGTCTTCGCTCCTCAGTTTCCATGGCACTCCTCCAGATTTCCGAACCCGGCCAGGCACCCGACCCGCACCAACGGCGCATCGCCGTCGGCATCGACCTCGGCACCACGCATTCGCTCGTCGCCGCCGTGCGCCACGGCGTGGCCGAGTGCCTGCCCGATGACCAGGGCCGTGTGCTCCTGCCTTCGGCCGTTCGCTACCTCGACAAGGAGCGGCGCCAGATCGGTTTCGAGGCCGTGGCGGCGCGCGCGCAGGACCCGGCCAACACCATCACCTCCGTCAAGCGCCTCATGGGCCGCGGCCTGGCCGACGTGGCGAATCGCGATGCGATGTCGTACGGCCTGGTGGACGAGGGTGGCATGGTGCAGGTGCGCACGGCGGCCGGCCTGAAGTCGCCGGTCGAAGTGAGCGCCGAGATCCTGGCGACGCTGCGCTACCGCGCCGAGGACACCTTCGACGACGAGCTCTACGGTGCCGTGATCACCGTGCCTGCGTACTTCGACGAAGGCCAGCGCCAGGCCACCAAGGACGCGGCGCAGCTCGCGGGCCTGAATGTCCTGCGCCTGATCAGCGAGCCCACGGCGGCTGCCATCGCCTACGGCCTGGACAACGCGTCCGAGGGCGTCTACGCCGTGTACGACCTCGGCGGCGGCACCTTCGACATCTCCATCCTGCGGCTCACGCAGGGCGTGTTCGAGGTTATCGCCACCGGCGGCGATTCGGCGTTGGGTGGCGACGACTACGACCACGCGCTGGCCGATTTCGTCGTGGCGCGTACCGGCGTGCAGCCGAATAGCGACGCCGACCGCGCCGCGCTGCTGGTCGCTGCCCGCGCGGCCAAGGAAGCATTGACTGCTGCCGAATCGATAGCCTTCTCCGCAGATGTGGCGGGCGCTGCAGCCCGATTCGACCTCAAGCGCAGCGATTTCGACGCGGCGACGCGCCATCTCACCGACCGCACGCTCGCAGCCGTTCGCAAGGCCTTGCGCGACGCCAGGCTCAAGCCCGATGACCTGCAGGGCATCGTGCTCGTCGGCGGTTCGACACGCATGCCCCAGGTGCGCCGCGCGGTCGCCGAGTTCTTCGGCCGGGAGCCGCTGACGAATCTCAACCCCGACGAGGTCGTGGCGCTGGGCGCCGCCATCCAGGCCAACCAGTTGGCGGGCAACGACGGCGCTGGCGACCTGCTGCTGCTGGACGTGATTCCGCTGTCGCTGGGCCTCGAGACCATGGGCGGCCTGGTGGAGCGCATCGTGCCGCGCAACCAGACCATCCCGACGGCGATGGCCCAGGACTTCACCACCTACCAGGACGGCCAGACCGCGCTGGCGCTGCACGTGGTGCAGGGCGAGCGCGACCTGGTGGCGGACTGCCGCAGCCTGGCCCGCTTCACGTTGCGTGGCATCCCGCCGATGGCGGCGGGGGCGGCGCGCATCCGCGTCACCTTCACCGTCGACGCCGACGGGCTGCTATCGGTCAGTGCCAAGGAGCAGACCAGCGGCGTGGAAGCCAGCGTGGCCGTCAAGCCTTCGTATGGCCTGTCGGACGACCAGATCGCGACCATGCTGCAGGAGAGCTTCTCCACGGCGCAGCAGGACATGCAGTCGCGCGCGCTCATCGAGGCGCGTGTCGACGCCGAGCGCATGCTGCTGGCGACCCGCAGCGCACTGGAGGCTGACGGCGCCCTTCTCAGTGCCGAGGAACGCGCCACCATCGATCGCCTCATGGCCGAGCTCGACACGACACGTTCGCTGCAGGACGCGGCGGCCGTCGAGGCCGCGACGAAGGCGCTGGCCGCCGGCACCGAGGCCTTCGCCGCCCAGCGCATGAACCAGGGCATCGCCAGGGCGCTCGCCGGCCGCAAGCTCGAATCCATCTAGAACCACGCCACGATGCCCGTCATCAAGATCCTTCCCCACGCCGAGTACTGCCCGCAGGGCGCCGAGATCACGGCGCCGGCCGGCACCTCGATCTGCGAAGCGCTGCTCGACAACCACATCAACATCGAGCACGCCTGCGACATGAGCTGTGCCTGCACGACCTGCCACGTCATCGTGCGCGAGGGCTACAACTCGCTCAACGAAGCCGACGAGGCCGAGGAAGACCTGCTCGACCGCGCCTGGGGCCTGGAGCCGCAGTCGCGCCTGTCCTGCCAGGCGATCCTGGCGCAGCAGGATGTGACGGTCGAGATCCCCAAGTACTCGATCAACCACGCCAAAGAAAATCATTGAGATGAGCCGCCAGATCGTCCTCGACACCGAAACCACCGGCCTCTCGGCCGAGAACGGTGACCGCATCATCGAGCTGGGCTGCGTGGAGCTGTTCAACCGCAAGCTCACCGGCAACGACCTGCACATCTACTTCAACCCCGAGCGCGAGAGCCACGAAGACGCGCTGCGCGTGCACGGGCTGACGACCGAGTTCCTGAGCGACAAGCCGAAGTTCGCCACCATGGCGCAGGAGATCGTCGAGTACCTGCGTGGGGCCGAGCTCATCATCCACAACGCGGCCTTCGACGTCGGCTTCCTCAACAAGGAGCTCGAACTGGCGGGCCTGGCGCCGCTGCGTGAGTTCGTCGGCGAGGTGACCGACACCCTGGCCATGGCCAAGCAGGTCTATCCGGGCAAGCGCAATTCGCTCGATGCGCTGTGCGACCGCTTCGGCGTCGACCGTTCCAACCGCACCTTCCACGGCGCCAAGCTCGACGCGCAGTTGCTGGCCGATGTCTACATCAACCTCACGCGCGGACAGGACGCGCTGCTCATCGAGGTGGAAAGCAGCGGCGACGAGCAGGGCATCGTGGTGGCGGCGGACCTGCGCAGCTTCACGCTGCCGGTGCTCATGGCGTCCGACGACGAAATGACGGCTCATGAGAAGGTGCTGGCCGATCTGGACAAGGCGAGCGGCGGCAAGACGCTTTTCAAGCTGCTGGCCGAAAAAGCTGTGGCATAATCGTGGGCTTCGCAGCGCACGGCATCTGCAGTGCATCGCGAACATCCAACCAGGGCGGTTAGCTCAGGGGTAGAGCACAGCATTCACACTGCTGGGGTCGGGGGTTCAAAGCCCTCACCGCCCACCACACACCTCACGATCGCGGCACCTTCGGGTGCCGTTTTCGTTGGTGAGCCGGACGATCCGATTCCGGTGTGTCGGCCGCTGCCGACGTACGCGCCGCCTGTGCGCCGGTACGCACTGCTGCGAGGGGGCGTAGAACTCGGCTCAACAAGACTCAACCAGGGGTTGACCATGCAGCCGATGTCCACCGAGCTTCCTACGCCGATCACGCCTTCCGGCCCGGACCTTCCCGTTGAGCCGGACCGCGGGCCGGCCGCGCCGACCCTGCCGCCGTCCGACGCATCGATCCCTGCACCGGGCAAGGCCCCCCATCCTCCGACGCTGCTCTCGTGGCAGGCTCGCGCCAACCGCCACTTCATGCGGGCTGCCGCGTTCCGCTGGCGCGGCTTCTGAGGACGCCGCTCTTCAAGCGACGTGCCGCTAAGCTCGCGGCATGGACGAATTCGATTGCGCCGTGATCGGCGCCGGTGTGGTGGGCCTGGCAGTCGCGCGGGCCATGGCGTTGGCAGGGCGCGAGGTCGTCGTGCTGGAGGCCGAAGGCGCCATCGGCTCGGGCACCAGCTCGCGCAACAGCGAGGTCATCCACGCCGGCATCTACTACCCCGCCGGCTCGCTGAAGGCTCGCCTGTGCGTGGAGGGCAAGCAGTTGCTCTATGCCTATGCGCAGGAGCGGGGCGTGCCGCATCGTCGCTGCGGCAAGCTGATCGTCGCCGCTTCGCAGGCCGAAGCTGCCGAGCTCGACGCCATCGTGGCCAAGGGGCGGGCCAACGGCGTCGACGACCTCGTGCTGCTCGATGCTGCGCGAGCCCGGACGCTCGAGCCCGCGTTGGCCTGTGTTGCCGCGATCCACTCGCCTTCGACGGGCATCGTGGACAGCCACGCCCTGATGCTCAGCCTTCAAGGCGACATGGAGCACGCAGGCGGTGTCCTCGCCCTCAAATCGGCAGTGCGCGCCGCGCGCTGCACGGTCGCGGGCATCGAACTGGAGATGGTCGACGGCACGGCGTTGCGGTGCCGCACGGTGGTCAACGCGGCGGGCCTGAACGCGCCAGCGCTGGCGTCCCGCTTCGACGGGCTGGATCCATCGCACGTGCCGCAGGCGCATTGGGCCAAGGGCAGCTACTTCGTGCTTGGCGGCCGTGCGCCCTTCAGTCGGCTGATCTACCCTGTGCCTGAAGCGGGCGGCCTGGGCGTGCACCTGACGCTCGACCTGGGCGGACAGGCCAAGTTCGGCCCCGACGTGGAATGGGTCGCCAGCCCCTCGGACCTGCAGGTCGACCCACGCCGCGGCGACGGCTTCTATGCCGAGGTCCGCAAGTACTGGCCGGGCCTCCCGGACCATGCGCTGCAGCCGGGCTACGCCGGCATCCGCCCCAAGATTTCAGGGCCCGGCGAGGCGGCGAGGGACTTCGTGATCCAGGGGCCGGAGGTCCACGGCGTGCCCGGGCTGGTCAATCTTTTCGGCATCGAGTCGCCCGGTCTGACAAGCAGTCTGGCCATTGGCCGACATGTGTGTGAATTGCCGGGAATTGCCGCGTGATTGCGCTTCATGTCGCTGTAATATGGCCGGCACGCCAGTTGCTGGCGTGCCCACTGCCGGTGTTCCTGCCGGTGTCCAGACTCCACTGAGGGAAGGTTTCTCCATGTCCGTATCCAACAATCTCGAAGCGGCCGCCAATGCGGTGGTCGAAGACCTCGCCAACGACGTGAAGGGCGTGCTTTCGAACAAGGACCTCGAATCCGTGCCCCAGATCAAGGCGCTCAAGCAGCGGGTGGAGGCCAAGCTGGCCATCGCGCGCGAGCTCGCCTCCGAGAAGAGCAAGATCGCGGCGAAGAAGGCCAAGGATGCGGCGCAGACGGCCAACGCCTATGCGCACGACGAGCCCTGGCAGATCGCCGGTGCCGCGCTGGCGGTGGGGGTGCTCGTGGGGCTGCTGCTCGGCAGCCGCCGCTGATCGGGTGCGTGCATTGCTGATGCCCGTGGACCGACCCCGCTTGCGGCGCGCGGGAAGGCAGGCCGCATGAAGCAGCTGCTGTCCCTACTCGGCATCGACGCGCGCATTCGTCGCGTGCGTGCCGCGTTGAGTGAAGGCGCCGCCGCCGCCGAAGACCGGGCCCAGTTGCTGGGCATGGCATGGGAAGACGAGAAAGGCCACCTCAAGCGGCTGATGGTGCTCCTGGTGGCTTTGATCGGCCTCACGATCGTGATGGCATCGCTGCTGTCGGTCGCCGTGGTGGTGCACTTCTGGGACACGCCACATCGCGCGACCGCCGCCTGGCTGGTCGCGGCGCTGTGGGTCGTCCTGTGGGTGGCTGCGCTGGTGGGCCTGATGTCCAGCCTGAGCGGCGCCTCGGCCGCTATGGAGCCTGCCCGCCGGGAATTCGAGCGCGACTGGGTTTACCTCCAGACCCGCTTCGGCGGCGACGACGAGGACAAGCCACGCGAGCCGCGCCCTGCGACGCGCCAGGCGCTACTGGACCGCATCGAGCGCCAGCGCCAGCGGCTGATGCTCGAAGAGCGCATGGAGGCGGCCGCCGAGGCCGCTGCTGCGCAGGAGGCTGCGGCCTACGAGCCGCCCGCCGACAAGGCGATGCGGCTGGCACGCGAGCATCCGATCGCGACGGGCGCCGCGGCGGCCGTGGTGATGGCCGTGGTCGGCCCGCGCCGGCTTCTGCGTGTCACCGGCTGGCTCTTTCCGATCCTCTGGAAGCTGCGCTGAGCCTGCGCACCAGCGCTCATTGAACGCCGCCGCAGCCCCGTGCTCCGGCGGCGTTTTCTCGACGGCGTCGAACGTTCAGCGCTCGCGCAGCGCTTGCGCCACCTCGCGCACCAGCGACGGCCCGCGGTAGATCAGCCCCGTGTAGACCTGCACCACATCGGCGCCGGCCGCCAGCTTGGCGCGCGCATCGTCGCCGCTCATCACGCCACCCACGCCCACGATCGGAAAGCCCGGCCCGAGGGCGGCACGCAGTTGCGCGATCACGCGGTTGCTGGCCTCGCGCACCGGGGCGCCCGACAGGCCCCCGGCTTCGCTGCCATGCGGCAGGCCGGCGACTGCATCGCGCGCCAGCGTGGTGTTGGTGGCGATGACGCCGTCCAGGCCGTGGCGCTGCAGCGTCGCGGCGATGACGGCCACCTGCGCCTCGTCCAGGTCGGGCGCGATCTTGAGGAACACCGGCACGCGCCTTTGCTGCGTCGCCGCGAGCAGCTGGCGCCGTTCGGCGATGGCGCCCAGGAGCGCATCCAGCGCCTCGTCGCTCTGCAGGCTGCGCAGGTTGGCGGTGTTGGGGCTGGAGATATTGACCGTGACGTAGTCGGCATGCGGGTACACGCCTTCCAGGCCCAGCAGGTAGTCGTCGACGGCGCGTTCGATCGGGGTGCTGGCGTTCTTGCCGATGTTCAGGCCCAGCAGCATCGGCTTGCGGCCGGCCGCAGCCGCCTGCTGCCGGAAGCGCGCCCGCTGCACGTTGGCAATGAAGGCGTCGAGCCCTTCGTTGTTGAACCCCAGCCGGTTGATGAGCGCGTCTGCCTTGGGCAGGCGGAACATGCGCGGCTTGGGATTGCCCGGCTGCGCCTTCGGCGTGACGGTGCCGACCTCGACGAAACCGAAGCCCATGGCCGAGAAGGCGTCGATGCAGCGCGCGTTCTTGTCCAGCCCGGCCGCCAGGCCCACGCGGTTCGGGAAGGGCAGGCCGGCCAGGATCAGCGGGTCGTCCACGCGCGGAGCGGCGTACAGGCAGGCCAGCGGCGTGTTCTGCGTGCGGGCCAGGCTGTCGAGCGTCAGTTCATGGGCCGCCTCCGGGTCCATGCCGAAGAGGAAAGGGCGGGCGAGGCCGTACAGCGCGGGGAGCGAGGCGAGCATTGGATAATTTGCGGCTTGTGATTCTTCAGACGAACCAAGGATTTTCCGCGATGAGCGCCCCCGCATCCGCCGCCCCCACCCAGGACGAACTCAAGACCCTCGTGGGCCGCGCCGCGCTCGAGTACGTGGTACGCGGCGAGATCGTCGGCGTGGGCACCGGCTCGACGGTGAACAAGTTCATCGACGCGCTGGCCACCATCAAGCACGAGATCAAGGGTGCCGTCTCGAGCTCGATCGCCTCGACCGAACGGCTGCGTGCGCTGGGCATCGAAGTCTTCGACAGCAATGCGGTCGACGAGCTTGCGGTCTACATCGACGGCGCCGACGAGATCGACGGCCGTGGCCACATGATCAAGGGCGGCGGTGCGGCCCTCACGCGCGAGAAGATCGTCGCGGCCCAGTCGCGGCGCTTCGTGTGCATCGCCGATGCGTCCAAGCGGGTCGAGGTGCTTGGTGCCTTCCCGCTGCCGGTAGAGATCATCCCGATGGCGGCGCGGCGCCTCATGCGCCAGTTCGCGGCGTTTGGCGGCCTGGCGCAGGTCCGCGAGAAGGACGGCCTGCCGCTGGTGACCGACAACGGCCAGCACATCCTCGACGTCACGGGCCTGAAGATCTCCGATCCGCTCGCCTTCGAGAGCGAGGTGAACCAGTGGCCCGGTGTGGTGACGGTGGGCGTGTTCGCGCACCAGAAGGCGCAGGTCTGCCTGCTCGCGACGCCCGAGGGCGTCCAGACCCTTCGCTACGACTGAACAGCGATCGAACTTCAGGGTAAACAGGCCGCAGCGCCCGTCCCGCCTGCGCGATCCGCTATCGATTCAATAGCGAGCCGGCTGGGCCGCCGCCACTGGCTTCAGAAGCGAATGCCGGCCGGGTTCGACGGCGTCGGCGCCTCGGGTGCCGGCGTCGCGGGCGGGGCCTGCACCGCAGCGGGCGCCGGCGCCGGCGCCGCGGGGGCGGCCTGCTGCGCCACCAGCGGCTGCGCCGGCGGGTTGCGGTAGCCCGGGGGCAGCTGCACGCTCTTGGGGTAGCCGGCCGCGTCCAGGTACTGCGACCACTCCGCATCGGAGAAGCCCTTCAACTGCTGGCTGCCGATGGTCAGCAGCGGCAGCCCGTTGCGGCCGCTCAGCCGTTCGAGCGCGGCGATGTCCTCGCTGCTCTTCACGGTGCGTTCGTCGAAGGGAATGCCACGTGTCTGCAGCAGCTGTCGACCGGTGGCGCAGGGCGCGCAGTCGTCGCCCGTGTAGAGCGTGACCGGGTAGCGCTGCACGATCTGGCGCAGCTCGAAGGGCAGCTGGGCGCTGGTCCCGGCACTGCCGCCGCTGCGGCCCACGGGCGCGGGCTGCGCATTCGCCGCCGGCGGCCGGTCGGTGTAGGTCACGCGGCCGTTGGCGTCGACGTTGCGGTACAGGCCCTGGGCCGAGGCCGCACCGGCGGCGAGGAGCAGGGCGCAGGAGCAGCAGAACAGGCGGGCGGTGGCAGGCGTCATGGCGATGCAGCAGGTGAACGGCGGGCGGCGCGGCCGCAGGCGAAGGCCCGAGCGTACCGCAGCCGGCCGCGCCCGCGGCCGGCGCGTTCACGCCAGCTCAGGCCGGCTGTGCTTCCTCGGCCATGCCCTGGTGGCGCAGCAGGGCGTCGAGCTGCGGCTCGCGGCCGCGGAAGGCCTTGAACGACTCCATCGCCGTGCGGCTGCCGCCGGCCTCGAGGATGGCCTGCCGGTAGCGCCGGCCGGTGTCCACGCTCGGCTCGCCATTTGCGCCCGCGCTCTCCTCGAAGGCCGCATACGCGTCGGCCGACAGCACCTCGGCCCACTTGTAGCTGTAGTAGCCAGCCGCATAGCCGCCCGAGAAGATGTGGGTGAAGGTGTTCGGTGTGCGGCTGAAGGGCGGGGCGGGCAGCACGGCGACCTCGTCGCGCACACGGCCCAGCAGCGCCATCACCGCCCCGGGGGCAGCGGTGGCGGCATGGAATTCGGTGTGCAGCAGCATGTCGAAGAGCGAGAACTCGATCTGGCGCAGGGTCTGCATGCCGCTCTGGAAGTTCTTCGCCGCGATCATCTTGTCGTACAGCGCGCGCGGGAGCGGCTCGCCGGTGTCGGCATGCGCCGTCATGTGCTTGAGCACGTCCCACTCCCAGCAGAAGTTCTCCATGAACTGGCTGGGCAGTTCGACCGCGTCCCACTCCACGCCGCTGATGCCCGAGACGTCGCGCTCGTTCACCTGCGTGAGCATGTGGTGCAGGCCGTGGCCGAACTCGTGGAAGAGGGTGATGACGTCGTCGTGCGTGAGCAGCGGCGGCTTGCCATCCACACCTTCGGCGAAGTTGCACACCAGCTGGGCGACCGGCGTCTGCAGCGCGCCGGTGTCGGGGCGCAGCCAGCGCGCGCGCACGTCGTCCATCCAGGCGCCGCCGCGCTTGCCGACGCGGGCCGACGGGTCGAGGTAGAACTGGCCGACCTTCTGGCGGCCCTGCGGCGTGTCGCGCTCGATGCGGTAGAACTCGACCGTGGGATGCCACACCGGCGCGCTGTCGCGGCGGATGTTCACCTCGAACAAGGTCTCGACGATCTTGAACAGGCCCGCCAGCACCTTGGGCGCCGGGAAGTACTGCTTCACCTCCTGCTCGCTGAAGGCATAGCGTGCTTCCTTGAGCTTTTCGCCGATGTAGCTCCAGTCCCAGGGCTGCGGGTCGGCCAGGCCCAGTTCCTTGGCCGCGAACTCGCGCAGTTCGGCCACGTCGCGCTCGCCGTACGGGCGGGCCTTGGCCGCCAGGTCGCGCAGGAACTTCACCACCTGCTCGGGCGACTCGGCCATCTTGGGAACGACGGACAGTTCACCGAAGTTGGCGTAGCCCAGCAGCTTCGCCTCTTCCTCGCGCAGCGCCAGGATCTCGGTGATGAGCGCGGTGTTGTCGAAGGCCGGGTCGCCGAACTCGCTGGCGCGCGTGACATACGCGCGGTACAGGCGCTCGCGCAGGGCGCTGCTCCTGGCGAACTGCATCACCGGCAGGTAGCAGGGCATCTTGAGCGTGAGCTTGTAGCCGTCCTTGCCCTCGGCCTCGGCGGCGGCGCGGGCGGCCGCGATCACGTCCTCGGGCAGGCCGTCCAGGTCGGCCAGATCGGCATACCAGGCGAAGGCATCGGTCGCGTCCAGCGCGTGCTCGCTGAACTTCTGGCTCAGTTCCGCCTGGCGTTCCTGGATCTCGGCATAGCGCTTCTTGGCCTCGCCCTGGAGTTCCGCACCACCCAGCACGAAGTTGCGCACGGCGTTCCTGTGGGCCTGGGCCTGCTCGGGGTTCAGCGTGGAGGGGTCGATGGCCTTGTACTTGGCGTACAGGCGCTCGTCGGAACCCAATTGCGTCCAGAAGGCCGTCACGCGCGGCATCGCCTCGTTGTAGGCGGCGCGCAGTTCCGGCGTGTCGGCCACGGCGTTCAGGTGGCCGACGGCGCCCCAGGCGCGCGAGAAGCGCTCTGTGGCGACGTCGAGCACCTTGGCGATGGCATCCCACCGGGCCGGGAATTCGGGCGCGGTGACTTCCTCGAGCGCGACCTCGGCCTGCTTGAGCAGCACGTCGACCGCCGGCGCGACATGCTCCGGGCGGATCTGGTCGAAAAGGGGCAGGTCGTCGAAGTCGAGCAGCGGATTGGTCATGAATGGCATTTTGTGGCGAGGCGGGTGGCTTCAAGTCGCCGGCGTTTGCATGGCGCCGATCGAGGCGCGCTATGGTGGCCCGTTGGAGCGCGTCAGCCGGCCGCGCGTTCCGCGGCCTCGAGGGTGTTGGCCAGCAGCATGGCGCGCGTCATCGGGCCGACGCCGCCGGGCACGGGCGTGATCCAGCCCGCCACCTCCTTCACGCCGGCGAAGTCCACGTCGCCGCAGAGCTTGCCTTCGGCGTTGCGGTTCATGCCCACGTCGATGACCACCGCGCCCGGCTTGACCATGTCGGCCGTGAGCAGATTCACCTTGCCGACGGCCGCGACCACGACGTCGGCCTGCCGCGTCATGGCGCCCAGGTCGGCCGTGGCGCTGTGGCAGATGGTGACGGTGGCGTTCTGCGCCAGCAGCATCATGGCCATGGGCTTGCCCACGATGTTGCTGCGGCCGATGACCACAGCGTGCTTGCCGCGCAGGTCGTAGCCGATCGATTCGAGCATCTTCATGCAGCCGTGCGGCGTGCAGGGCCAGAAGCCCGGCTGGCCGACCATCAGTGCGCCGGCGCTGGCGACGTGGAAGCCGTCGACGTCCTTGGCGGGCGAGATGGCCTCGATCACCTGGTGGCTGTCCATGTGCTTCGGCAGCGGCAGCTGCACCAGGATGCCGTGCACGGCCGGGTCGTCGTTCAGCGCGTGGATGCGGGCCAGCAGGTCGGCCTCGGCCATGTCGGCCGGGTAGCGCTCGAGATTCGCGACCAGGCCGGTCTCGCTGCTGTCGTTGACCTTGTGCTTCACGTAGACCTGGCTGGCCGGGTCGTCACCCACGAGCACGATGGCCAGCGTGGGCTGGATGCCGCGCGCCTTGAGGGCGGCGGTGCGGCCGGAGACGTCGGCGCGGATCTGGCGGGCGAGGGCGTTGCCGTCGATGAGCTGGGCGGTCATGGCGAGGGGCTTTCTGAATCTTGCAAATGAAAACGCCCGCTCACGCAGGTGGGGCGGGCGCTCGTAGCTATGAAATGTGTAGCGTCAGGGTGTCGCGGCCTTGGCAGCAGGGGCGGGCGTCTGGCCCAGCGCGATCTTCAGCAGGTCGGCCACGGTGTTGGCGTTGAGCTTTTCCATGATGTTGGCGCGGTGCGCCTCCACCGTCTTGATGCTGATGCCCAGGTCGTCGGCGATCTGCTTGTTCAGGCGACCGGCGACGATGCGCTCGAGCACCTGCGCCTCGCGGCCGGTGAGCTTGGACAGCAGCGCATCGCGGCTGGCCGACTGCTGGTGCTGCGCGAAAGCGCTGCGGGCATGGTCGAGCATGCGTTCGACGAGCGTGACCAGGGCCTCCTCGTTGAAGGGCTTCTGGATGAAGTCCATGGCGCCCTTCTTCATCGAGTCGACCGCCATCGGCACGTCACCGTGGCCGGTGATGACCACGATCGGCAGGGGGGACTTGCGCTCGATGAGCTTGTCCTGCAGTTCCAGGCCGGTCATGCCGCCCATGCGGATGTCGACGATCAGGCAGGCGACTTCGCGCGGGTCGTAGCGGGACAGGAAGGACTCGGCGGAATCGAAGCAGCGGACGCGGTAGTCCTTGCCTTCGAGCAGCCATTGCAGCGAGTCGCGCACCGCTTCGTCGTCATCCACCACATAGACCGTGCCTTTCTTGGGGATCAAACTCATGCAGGTACCTTTGCCTCGTCGCTTGCTACGGAATCGATAGCGCCGGACACCGGAATCCAGAAGGAAAAACGGCATCCGACCACATCCGGACCATTGTAGAGGTTCTCCGCCTGCATCCGGCCGCGGTGGGATTCCACGATCGTCCGGCACAGGTTGAGCCCGATGCCCATGCCCTCGGGCTTGGTGGAGAAGAAGGCCTCGTACAGCCGCTCCATGACCTCCGGTGCCAGGCCCATGCCTGTGTCCTGGACCGAGAACTCGACGGCGTTGTGGCCATCGACCACCTTCGGCACCACCCGCAGCTCCACGCTGCGGCGCGCCACCGGCCGGTCGGCCAGGTCGATCGACTCGGCCGCGTTCTTCATCAGGTTGACCAGCACCTGCTCGATCAGGATGCGGTCCACGCGCAGGATGGGCAGGCGCGCGGCGACGTAGTGGTTCAGGCGCACGTTGCGCCGGCGCAGCTCGATGCCGGCCAGCTCGACGGCCTCGCTCACCATCGTCGACACCTCGGCCGGCGTGCGGTTGGGCTCGCTGCGCTTCACGAAGGTGCGGATGCGCTGGATGATCTGGCCCGCGCGCTGCGCCTGCTTGGAGGTCTTGTCCAGCGCGGCCAGCAGCGCCTCCTCGTCGATCTGGTGGCTGCGGATGCGCGAGGCCATCCCGTTGCAGTAGTTGCTGATGGCCGTCAGCGGCTGGTTGAGCTCGTGCGCCACGCTGGAGGCCATCTCGCCCATGGTGATCAGGCGGCTGGCGGCCTGGGCCTTGTCGGCCTGGGCAGCGGCCTGCTCCTCGGCGTCGCGGCGCGGCGTGATGTCGGTGGCGATCACCAGTTGCGCCAGACGGCCGTCGACCCAGGTGAGGTAGCGCGAGCGCACCTCCAGCCATTTGCCCAATTCGGGCAGGAAGATCTCGTTGTTGGCCGCCTGCGCGGCGGTGAGCGTGTCCACCGGAAGTCCGGCCAGCGCGTCGACGTCGTCGAAGGCGGAGTCCTGCGCCGGCGTGTTCGGCACGCCCGCCTGCGCCACCATGTCGAGGTGCCCTTCGGTGTCGGAGCCGAACCAGGAGCGGTACATCTTGTTGGCGAACAGCAGTTCCTGGCTGCCCAGCGGCGCGACCGACACCGAGGCATCGAGGGCTTCGAGCACGGTGGTGAAGCGCTCGTACGAGGCCGACAGCTGCTCGCGGATGCGGGTGGGCTCGGTGATGTCGGTCATCGAGGTCATCCAGCCGGCCTGGTGGCCGTGCGCATCGATCAGCGGCGAGACGTACAGGCGGGCGTTGAAGACGCTGCCGTTCTTGCGCTTGACGCGCACCTGGAAGCCGCCAGGCAGCGACCGGCCGTGGATTTCTTCCTCGAGCCGCTCGCTCATGATCTCGTGGTCGGCTTCGAGCCAGTAGGGGAAGGGCGGCGTCTGGCCGACCAGTTCCTGCTCGCTCCAGCCGGTCATCGCGCAGAAGGCGGCATTCACATAGGTGATGCGCCCCGAGAGGTCGAGCACCCGCATGCCGGTGAGCATCGAGTTCTCCATGGCGCGCCGGAAGTTGGTCTCGGCCACCAGCGCCTGCTGCGCCGCCAGCCGGCGGCGGGTGTGGCCCCACATGCCGATCAGCGTCCAGCTCGTGAGCACGCTGAGCGCCGCGACCAGCCAGAACAGGCCATTGCCGACCAAGCCCTGCGAGGTGCGGTACGCCTGCGCGCGCAGCACCAGCCCGTTGCCCACCGGGGAGACGGGCACTTCGAACTGGTTGGTGTGTTCCGCCCACGGCAGCAGGCGCACCGCCGCGCCGTCGCGCGGATTCACGGTGTTGCCGGCCAGCAGGCCGTCCTTGCCGTCGAGCAGGGCCACCGCGTAGCGGGCCGACACCTCCGGCGGCACGCCGTAGCGCAGCAGGCCGTCGATGGAGAACTCGCCAAGCACTACCCCCGCGAACAGCCCCTGGTCGTACAGGGGGATGTGCAGTTGCAGCATGGAGGGCGGCTCGCGGCCGGCGCCCGGCTGCGAGAACACCGGCTGGCGCAGCTCGCGCGCGAGCGCGTAGTTGCTCTCGATCTCGCCGGGGCGCAGGACTTCGCCCTGCGGATGCTGTTGCGAGGGGTGGACGCTGGGCGCCGCATAGCTGGCACGTACGGCACGGCGGTCGTCGATCCAGCTGATCACCTGGAGCTCGGGGTACTGGCTCACCAGCGACTCGGCGCGGCTGGCGAACTCGTTGGGGTCGATCTCGCGGTTGCCGGCATCGCGCGCCAGGCGCATCAGCTGTTCCTGCCGCTCGAGCAGGCGCAGGCGAAGGCGCTGCTGCGCGTATTCGACGTCGCGCTTCACGGATTCCTGCTCGCGTTCCATTTCCTCGGCGCGCAGGTAATAGAACGCCGCCACCAGCGCGGCGAGGAACAGCAGAACCGCCACCAGGGGCATCAGCATGGCGACGCTGTCCTGGATCACCGGCGTCTGCCGGCGCCACCACCTGCGCCACCACGACAAGGGCGAAGCGGGGACCGCATCGCGGGTGACGGGCAGGCTGGGGACGGACATCGTTCCAGTGTAGAGGGTCGGCTTCCGCAACGTGGATCGAGACCCTGATGCGCGATGGCAAGCCTGCCGAATATTTCACATAAAGAAATCAATACGCACCATTTGGAATGAGCAATTTTTTGTGAGACACTGCCGCGGCCGCAGGAAGCGGCACTAAATTACTGCCCACACACATCAAGGAGACACAGGATGTCGGCGAATCCCGAGAACCACTTCGGCGCGGCTGCGAACGACGCGGACACGCAGGAAACCAAGGAGTGGAGGGATGCCCTCTCCGCCGTCATCCAGGCCGAAGGCCCAGCACGCGCCCACTTCCTGCTGGAAGAGCTGCTCGAGCACGCGCGCCAGAACAGCGTGGACATGCCGTTCTCGGCCAACACCGGCTACGTGAACACCATCGAGCCCGAGATGGAGGCGCGCAGCCCCGGCAACCTCGAGATCGAGCAGCGCCTGCGCGCCTACATGCGCTGGAACGCCATGGCGATGGTGGTCAAGGCCAACCGCCACCACCCGCCCGAAGGCGGCGACCTGGGCGGCCACATCGGCTCCTTCGCATCGCTGGCCAGCATGTTCGGCGCCGGCTTCAACCACTTCTGGCAGGCCGAGAGCGAGAAGCACGGTGGCGACCTGCTTTACATCCAGGGCCACGTCTCGCCCGGCATCTACGCCCGCGCCTACCTCGAAGGGCGCCTGACCGAAGAGCAACTGCTGAACTTCCGCCAGGAAGTCGACGGCAAGGGCCTGTCGAGCTACCCGCACCCGAAGCTGATGCCCGAGTTCTGGCAGTTCCCGACGGTGTCGATGGGCCTGGGCCCGCTGATGGCCATCTACCAGGCGCGCTTCCTGAAGTACCTGCATGCCCGCGGCATCGCCGACACCGCCAACCGCAAGGTCTGGGTCTTCTGCGGCGACGGCGAGATGGACGAGGTCGAATCGCTGGGCGCCATCGGCCTCGCTGCGCGCGAGAACCTCGACAACCTGATCTTCGTCATCAACTGCAACCTGCAGCGCCTGGACGGCCCGGTGCGCGGCAACGGCAAGATCATCCAGGAGCTCGAAGGCGAATTCCGCGGCTCGGGCTGGAACGTCATCAAGCTGATCTGGGGCAAGGGCTGGGACGCGCTGCTCGCCAAGGACCATGACGGCGCCCTGCGCGAGCTCATGATGAAGACCAACGACGGCGACTACCAGGCCATGAAGGCCAACGACGGCGCCTACGTCCGCAAGCACTTCTTCGGCCGCGACCCGCGCACGGCCAAGATGGTCGAGAACATGACGGACGACGAGATCTGGAATCTGCAGCGCGGCGGCCACGACTCGCAGAAGGTGTATGCCGCCTTCCACGCCGCGCAGAACCATGAGGGCCAGCCCACCGTGCTGCTCGTGAAGACCGTCAAGGGCTTCGGCATGGGCAAGATCGGCGAAGGCAAGAACACCGTCCACCAGACCAAGAAGCTCAGCGACGAGGACATCAAGGTCTTCCGCGACCGCTTCAACATCCCGATCCCGGACAGCCAGGTCGCCGAGCTGCCCTTCTACAAGCCGGCCGACGACACGCCGGAGATGAAGTACCTGCACGAGCGCCGCAAGGCCCTGGGCGGCTACCTGCCGCACCGCCGCGTGAAGGCCGACGAGAGCTTCACCGTGCCCGCGCTCGAGACCTTCAAGGCGGTGCTCGAGCCCACGGCCGAGGGCCGCGAGATCAGCACCACGCAGGCCTACGTGCGCTTCCTCACGCAGTTGCTGCGAGACCAGGCCCTGGGCCCGCGCGTCGTGCCCATCCTGGTGGACGAGGCCCGCACCTTCGGTATGGAAGGCCTGTTCCGCCAGGTCGGTATCTACAACCCGCACGGTCAGCAGTACACCCCGGTCGACAAGGACCAGGTCATGTACTACAAGGAAGACAAGGCCGGCCAGATCCTGCAGGAAGGCATCAACGAAGCCGGCGGCATGGCCAGCTGGATCGCGGCGGCCACGAGCTACAGCACGAACAACCGCATCATGGTGCCGTTCTACGTGTACTACTCGATGTTCGGCTTCCAGCGCATCGGCGATCTGGCCTGGGCGGCCGGCGACATGCAGGCCCGCGGCTTCCTGCTGGGCGGCACCTCGGGTCGCACCACGCTCAACGGCGAAGGCCTGCAGCACGAGGACGGCCACAGCCACATCCTCGCGGGCACGATCCCGAACTGCGTGAGCTACGACCCCACCTTCGCGCACGAGGTCGGCGTCATCCTGCACCACGGCCTGAAGCGCATGGTCGAGAAGCAGGAGAACGTCTACTACTACCTCACGCTGCTCAACGAGAACTACGCGATGCCCGGCCTGCAGCCCGGCACCGAGGAGCAGATCATCAAGGGCATGTACCTGAGCAAGCAGGCGCCGGCCATCAAGGGCAAGAACGTGCCCACGGTGCAGCTGCTGGGCAGCGGCACCATCCTGCGCGAATCCTTCTTTGCCCAGGAGCTGCTCGAGAAGGACTGGGGCGTGGCCGCGAGCGTGTGGAGCTGCCCGAGCTTCAACGAGCTGGCGCGCGACGGCCAGGACGTCGACCGCTGGAACCTGCTGCACCCGACCGACGAGCAGCGCGTGCCCTTCGTGGCGCAGCAGCTGGGCGGCACGACCGGTCCCGTCGTCGCCTCGACCGACTACATGAAGGCCTACGCCGAGCAGATCCGTCCCTTCATCCCCAAGGGCCGCAGCTACCGCGTGCTGGGCACCGACGGCTTCGGCCGCAGCGACTTCCGCAGCAAGCTGCGCGAGCACTTCGAGATCAACCGCCACTACATCGTGGTCGCCGCGCTGCGTGCGCTGGCCGACGACGGCGCGGTGCCCGCGACCAAGGTCGCCGAAGCGATCAAGAAGTACGCCATCAAGGCCGACAAGATCAACCCGCTCTACGCGTAACCAACAACCAGAACACACACGCCTAGCGGCGGGAGACACAGAACATGGCAGCCATTGAAGTGAAGGTGCCGGACATCGGCGATTTCGACGAAGTCGCGGTGATCGAGGTGCTGGTGAAGGTGGGCGACACGGTCAAGGCCGAACAGTCGCTGATCACGGTCGAGTCGGACAAGGCCTCGATGGAGATTCCGTCGTCCGCCGCCGGCGTGGTGAAGGAACTGAAGGTCGACGTCGGCTCGAAGGTGAGCGAGGGCTCGGTCGTGCTGGTCCTCGAGGCCGAAGGGGCGGGCGCCGCGGCACCCGCACCGGCCCCTGCGGCGGCACCGGCTTCCGAGCCGAAAGCGGCTGCAGCGCCCGCTGCGCCTGCGCAGCCTGCTACGAATTCAGGAGCAAGCGCTGCTGTCGGCCCGGTCGAGGTCAAGGTGCCCGACATCGGCGACTTCAAGGACGTCGCCGTGATCGAGGTCCTCGTCAAGCCCGGCGACACCATCAAGGAAGAGCAGTCGCTCATCACCGTCGAGTCGGACAAGGCGTCGATGGAGATCCCGTCGTCCGCGGCCGGCACGCTCAAGGAGCTGAAGGTCAAGGTCGGCGACACGGTCAACATCGGCGACCTGATCGCCGTGCTCGAAGGGGCAGGGGGCTCGGCAGCGCCCGCACCGGCGCCGGCAGCTGCCGCCGCCGCGGCGCCTGCGCCCGTCGCATCGGCCACGTCGCCCGCACCCGCGCCCGCTGCTGCGGCGCCCGCGGCGGCCGCACCCGCGCACGACCCGACCAAGGCGCCCACCGGCAGCCTGCCGCATGCCTCGCCCTCGGTGCGCAAGTTCGCGCGCGAGCTCGGCGTGCCGCTGGAAGAGGTCAAGGGTTCCGGTCCCAAGGGCCGCATCACCGAAGCCGACGTCCAGGCCTTCACCAAGGCCGTGATGAGCGGCGCCACGCAGACCAGGGCCTCGGCTGCCAAGGCGCCGGCCGGCGGTGGCGGCGCCGACGGCGCGGCGCTGGGCCTCATTCCCTGGCCGAAGGTGGACTTCACCAAGTTCGGCACGGTGGAGCGCAAGGACCTCTCGCGCATCAAGAAGCTCAGCGGCGCCAACCTGCACCGCAACTGGGTGATGATCCCGCACGTCACCAACAACGACGAGGCCGACATCACCGAGCTGGAGGCCTTCCGCGTCTCCACCAACAAGGAGAACGAGAAGTCGGGCGTCAAGGTGACCATGCTGGCCTTCGTCATCAAGGCGGTGGTCGCGGCACTGAAGAAATTCCCCGAGTTCAACACCAGCCTGGACGGCGACACGCTCGTCTACAAGCAGTACTTCAACATCGGCTTCGCGGCGGACACGCCCAACGGCCTGGTGGTGCCGGTGCTCAAGGACGCGGACAAGAAGGGCATCATCCAGATCAGCCAGGAGATGGGCGAGCTCGCCAAGAAGGCGCGCGACGGCAAGCTCGGCTCGGCCGACATGCAGGGCGGCTGCTTCTCGATCAGCTCGCTGGGCGGTATCGGCGGCACGCACTTCACGCCGATCATCAACGCACCCGAAGTCGCCATCCTGGGCCTGTCGAAGGGCCAGATGAAGCCGGTGTGGGACGGCAAGCAGTTCGTGCCGCGCCTGGTGCTGCCGCTGTCGCTGTCGTACGACCACCGCGTCATCGATGGCGCCGCGGCCGCGCGTTTCAACGCGTTCCTGGGCCAGCTGCTGGCGGACTACCGCCGCATCGTCCTCTGACGCTCACCGCGGGCCACAACCGATGACAACCGTGGTGGCCGTTCGCAAGGGCGGCCAGGTGGCGATCGGTGCCGACACGCTCGTGACCTTCGGGGACACGCGGCTGTCGCACCGCTCCGAGGACAACCGCAAGCTGTTCACCATCGACGGCGCGAACGGGCGCAACGTGTTCGCCGCCTCGGGGTCGATCGCGCACTTTCCGGTGCTGCGACATGCGCTCGCGGCCATGCCCAAGGCCGACATCCGGCTGGGCAGCAAGGACGAGGTGTTCCTCACCTTCACCAAGCTGCACCCGATGCTCAAGGAGACCTTCTTCCTCCAGACCAAGGAGGAGGACCACGATCCCTACGAGTCCAGCCAGTTCAGCCTTTTGCTCGCCAACGCGAGCGGCATCTACGGCGTGTACAGCTATCGCGAGGTCTTCGAGTTCAAGGAATTCTGGAGCATCGGCTCGGGCCGCAGCTTCGCGCTCGGCGCCATGCACGCCGCCTACGGTCGCGCCAAGGGCGCGCGCGAAGTGGCCGAGGCGGGGCTGGCCGCGGGTTGCGAGTTCGACCGCAGCACGGCGGGCCCGCTGGAAATCATCACTCTCAAACTCAAGGGCGCCTGAAACCGCAAGGTTGGCGTCCGCACACCAAACACTGACTAGGGGACAGCGCACATGAGCGAACAACAAGTCAAGGTGCCGGACATCGGCGATTTCAGCGAAGTCGCGGTGATCGAGGTGCTGGTCAAGCCCGGCGACACGATCAAGGTCGAGCAGTCGCTCATCACCGTCGAGTCCGACAAGGCCTCGATGGAGATCCCGTCGAGCCACGCCGGCGTGGTCAAGTCGGTGGCCGTGAAGGTCGGCGACAAGGTGAGCGAAGGCTCGGTGGTGCTGACCGTGGAGGCGACCGAAAGCGCGGCGGCACCTGCGCCCGCGCCGGCCGCGGCGCCGGCCCCTGCGGCTGCTGCGCCAAAAGCGGCGCCGGCGCCCGCCCCGTCTGCGGCGCCGGCGATCAAATCCGCAGCATCCACCTACACCGGCAAGGTCGACATCGAGTGCGACACGCTGGTGCTGGGCGCCGGCCCGGGCGGCTATTCGGCCGCCTTCCGCTCGGCCGACCTGGGCATGAAGACGGTGCTGGTCGAGCGCTACGCTACGCTCGGTGGCGTCTGCCTGAACGTGGGCTGCATCCCGTCCAAGGCGCTGCTGCACGTCGCCGCCGTGATGGACGAGGTCAAGCATTTCGCCGACCTGGGCGTCGAGTTCGGCGCGCCCAAGATCGACCGCGCCAAGCTGCTCGCGCACAAGAACAAGGTCGTGGGCAAGCTCACCGGCGGGCTCACCGCGATGGCGAAGATGCGCAAGGTAACCACCGTGCGCGGCCTGGGCACCTTCCTCGATGCCTACCACCTCGAGGTCGACGAGACCACCGGCAGCGGCTCGGAAACGACCGGCAGCAAGAAGGTCGTCAAGTTCCGCAACGCCATCATCGCGGCCGGGTCGCAGGCCGTCAGCCTGCCCTTCATGCCCAAGGACGACCCCCGCGTGGTGGACTCGACCGGCGCGCTGGAGCTGGGGACCGACCCCAAGCGCATGCTGATCCTCGGCGGCGGCATCATCGGCCTGGAAATGGGCACGGTGTATTCCACGCTCGGCGCGCGCCTGGACGTGGTCGAGATGCTCGATGGCCTCATGCAGGGCGCCGACCGCGACCTGGTGAGGGTCTGGCAGAAGATGAACGCCCCGCGCTTCGACAACATCATGACCGCCACCAAGACCGTCGGCGCCGAGGCGACCAAGGACGGCATCAAGGTCATGTTCGAGGGCGCCAACGCACCCAAGGAGCCGCAGGTCTACGACCTCGTGCTGCAGGCCGTGGGCCGCAGCCCCAACGGCAAGAAAATCGGCGCCGACAAGGCCGGCGTCACGGTGAGCGACCGCGGCTTCATCCCGGTCGACATCCAGATGCGCACCAACGTGCCGAACATCTTCGCCATCGGCGACATCGTCGGCCAGCCCATGCTGGCCCACAAGGCGGTGCACGAGGCGCACGTCGCGGCCGAGGTCATCGCCGGCGAGCAGCAGGGCAACAAGGAGCTGGCGGCAGCCGCCTTCAACGCCCGCGTGATCCCCAGCGTGGCCTACACCGACCCCGAAGTGGCGTGGGTGGGCCTGACCGAGGACCAGGCCAAGGCCGAGGGCATCAAGGTCAAGAAGGGCCACTTCCCCTGGACGGCGTCGGGCCGTGCCATTGCCAACACGCGCGACGAGGGCTTCACCAAGCTGCTGTTCGACGCCGAGACGCACCGCATCCTGGGCGGCGGCATCGTCGGCACGCATGCCGGCGACATGATCGGCGAGATCGCGCTGGCCATCGAGATGGGCGCCGACGAGATCGACATCGGCAAGACCATCCACCCGCACCCCACGCTCGGCGAATCGATCGGCATGGCGGCCGAAGTGGCGCACGGCACCTGTACCGATCTGCCGCCGCAGAAGAAAGCCGGCTGACGCGCCCTGGGCTGCTATTCTTTCGATAGCTGGCTGCGCAATCCCGATGCGGGTTGCGCGGCTTTTTCATTCTGAAGCTCGAACATGCAAGCCCTGCTCGACGCCATCGCCCGCATGGACCGGCCCACCGAGACCGTGCGCCTCTTCCACGGTCGCGGCGGTCTGCATCCCGGCTGCGAGCACTGGGCGCTCGACGCCTACCCGCCCGTGCTGCTGCTCACCAGCTTTCGGCCGATGGACCAGGCCGAGATCGACGCCGTCGGCGACGCGCTGGCCGCGCGTTGGCGGCAACTCGATGCCGGGCCGCTGAACTGGGTGCTGCAGGTGCGCGAAGGCGGCGGCCGCACCGAGACGTGGCCCATGGCGGGTGCGGTGCCCGATCCGCACGAGGTGACCGAAGACGGGCTGCGCTACCGCGTGCACGTGCTGCGCGGCCAGAACCATGGCCTCTTCCTGGACATGGCGGCGGGCCGCCGCTGGGTGCGCGAGCACATCGCGGGGCGCGTGGCCGCCGATGCCGCGTCGCGCGCTGGCGGCGGCTGGGCGCCGCGCCTGAAAGTGCTGAACCTCTTCGCCTACACCTGCGCCTTCTCGGTGGCGGCGCTGCATGCGGGGGCCGATCAGGTGCTGAACATGGACATGAGCAGCGGGGCGCTGGCCATCGGGCAGCAGAACCACCGGCTCAATGGCCTGGAGGGCGGCGCGAGCTTCCTGGGGCACGACATCTTCAAGTCCTGGGGGCGCATCGGCCGCGAGGGGCCGTATGCGCTGGTCATCGTCGATCCGCCGAGCTTCCAGAAAGGCAGCTTCGTCGCCACCAAGGACTACGCGCGGATCGTGCGCCGCCTGCCGGAACTGCTGGCGCCCGGCGGGCACGCGATGCTGTGCCTCAACGCGCCGGAACTCGGGCCGGAGTTTCTGCAGGCGCTGGTGCAGGCCGAAGCGCCGGCGCTGCGCTTCGTCGAGCGTCTGGCCAACCCGCCGGCGTTTGCGGACGCGGCGCCCGAACGGGCGCTCAAGGTGCTGATCTACCGCGCAGACTGACGACGGCGCTGCCGGCGGACGAAAAAAATCCCGCAGCGCGCGGGATTCTTCTGGGCATCGGTCCGGGCGGTTATTCGCCGGCCGTCTTGTTGTCCTCGATGACGCGGCGGGCGCCATTGAAGCGGCGCTGCCAGTAGCTGCCGTTCATGTCTTCGACGCGCACTTCGGAGCCGGTGCGGGGGGAGTGGATGAACTTGCCGTCGCCGATGTAGATGCCGACATGGCTGAAGGCGCGGCGCATGGTGTTGAAGAAGACCAGGTCACCGGGCTTGAGGTCGCTGCGGTCGATCTTCTCGGTGGCGGCGGCCTGCTCTTCGGCGCGGCGCGGCAGCAGCAGGCCGACCGACTTGTTGTACATGGCGCGCACGAAGCCGCTGCAGTCGAAGCCCGTCTCGGCGCTGTTGCCGCCGCGGCGGTAGGGGACGCCCAGGAAGCCCATGGCGCTGACCACCAGCTCGGACGTGCGGTCGCTCACCGCGTGGCGCACGTTGTCGATGTGGCCCATGAGGCTGCGATCGGCAAGCGTCTTGTCCATGTCATCGGTCTGGTTCTGTTGCGGGGCTGCGTAGGCAGAGGCGGCAAGAGCGAGGGCCAGAGCGGTGAGGACAATTTGACGCATGGGCGCGTAGGATATTGATGACACTGAACGATGTCAATTTGGAATATTGATTCAAAAAGTAGCGTAACCCATTGATTTTGTTCGACTTATTGCGGTGCAGCAAAAATAAAGTTGTAACACGTGCGGTTTTCATTGCCTGAGGTCATTGATCGCACACGCTCATTTGCGACTAAGTTAACGCGAAAGTTTAGGTTTCTGATTGCAAAGAGGCTGCATATGAAGGCAAGACACGGCATGTGGATCGGGCTCCTGTGGGCGGCAATGGCGACTGCGCAGGCCCAGGTGCGGCCCGAAGTGGTGGCTTCGGGGCTGGAGAACCCCTGGGCCGTCGCGTTCCTGCCGGGCGGGCGCTTCCTTGTGACCGAGAAGCCGGGCAGGCTGCGCGTCGTCGAGCCCGATGGCCGCCTGAACGAGGCGCTGCAGGGTCTGCCCCCCATCGCCGCAGGCGGGCAGGGCGGCCTGCTCGATGTCGTCACCGACTCGGCCTTCGCCAGCAACCGGACCGTCTACTTCTGCTACTCGGAGCCGGACGCCGGCGGCAGCGCCAACAGCACGGCGCTGGCCAAGGCGCAACTGTCGACCGATCGCACGCGGCTGGAGAACGTCCAGGTGCTCTTCAGCCAGAAACCGAAGGTGGCCAGCCGCCATCACTTCGGCTGCCGCATCGTCGAGATGCCCGATGGCACGCTGTTCATGACCCTGGGCGATCGCTTCAGCCGCAAGGAAGACGCCCAGACGCTGGACAACCACCTCGGCAAGGTGATCCGCATCCGGAAGGACGGCAAGGCGCCCGCCGACAACCCCTTCGTCAACCGCGCCGGCGCGCTGCCGGAGATCTGGAGCTACGGCCACCGCAACGGCCAGGGCGCCACGCTGGGACCGGATGGCAGGTTCTGGATGCACGAGCATGGCCCGCAAGGCGGCGACGAGATCAACGTGCCGCAGGCCGGCCGCAACCACGGCTGGCCGGTCATCACCTACGGCGAGAACTATGGCGGCGGGAAGATCGGCGACGGCCTCACGGCCAAGGCCGGCATGGAGCAGCCGCTCAAGTACTGGGTGCCCTCGATCGCGCCGTCGGGCATGGCCTTCCTCACCAGCGACCGCTACGGTTCCGGCTGGAAGGGCAACCTCTTCGTGGGATCGCTCAAGTTCGGCTACCTCGACCGCATGGAACTCAAGGACGGGAAGGTCGTGGCCGAACACAAGCTGCTGGAGGACGGCCGCGCGCGCATCCGCGACGTGCGCCAGGGTCCCGACGGACTGCTCTACGTGCTGACCGACGCCCAGGACGGCAAGCTCGTCCGCCTGCAGCCGCGCTAGAAGGCTGCGGGCCACCCTTCAAAAGGCTCAAGACCCGTTCGGGCTGAGCCTGTCGAGAGGGCTCAGCCCGCGCAGTGCGGCAGCGGTGCAGCGGCGAGCAGCCGCGCCCACAGGCCACGCCACGGGTCCCAGTCGTGGCCCCCCGGCGCGGTGAATACGCGCTCCGGCGGCAATGCGCCCGCGAGCACGGCATGGCTGGCGGCGAGCCGGTCCTGAAGGCCATAGCCCAGGAAGATCGGCGACGTCGCCGCGCGGCCGGGCTGCAGCCGGCCCTGCAGAGCGCGCCACAGCCGGCGGTCGAAGGCCGTGTCGGGCAACTCGCCCGACGGGGCGGTCCAGCGGCGCAGGCCGCCTGCTGCGGCGATCTCGGCGGTCGCGTCGGGCTCGCCCAGGTAGGGCGCCAGCAGCAACGTGCCGGCGATGTCGGCGGGATGTTCCTCGGCATACAGCAGGGCCCCGAAGCCGCCCAGCGAGATGCCCGCGAGCCAGACCTGCCGGTAGCCCTGCGCACGCGCCGGCGCGACAACGTCGTCGTGCAGCCGATCCACGACCGTCCGGGCCTTGAAATAACCCAGGTGGGCGTCGGCCAGCCAGACGTCGATGGCCAGGCGCTGCGCACGCACCGCCTCGACGAAGCCTTCGCGCTCCAGTTCGCCCAGCGTCATGCCGCGGCCCGGCAGCAGCACCAGGAGCGTGTCGGCGCCTGGCCCGCAGGCGGCCGCAAAGCGCCGCACGGGCATGGGCACTGCCGGCTCCCGCGGCAGCCAGCCGCAGCCCGGGATTCCCGCCGCGGCGAGTGCGGCGGTGGCGGCAGACAGCAATGCGAAGCGGCGGCGTGGCGGCATCGACGCAGTATCGGCCGCCGGTCCGCCGCCCGCGTCAGCGCGGGTCGCGACGTGGCGCGGGCAGGTCCACCATCACCGGCTGGCCCGGTGGCGCGCAGCCCGCGTCGCAGCAGCGGCCCGGCTGGCGGTTGCGGGTGATGGCGCGGGCCGGGTCGTGCGGCGCGGCGGCGGCGGAGCCGTCGGCGGCGATGCCGCGCTCCAGCAGCCGCTCCACCAGTTCGACCTTCGAGCCGACGGGGTAGTGGCGCCAGATCTCCTGCTTCATCGCCGCGGGCGAGCCGCCGCCGTGCAGGCTGATGGTGCTGTACCACCCGCCCTGGTAGCCGGCCGTGAGGTCCTCGATGAAGCGGGCGGTCTCGATGCGCTGCTCGTATGGGACCTCGGGGTTGGCGCGCAGCAGGTCGGCCAGGCGGCCGGCCGTCTCGGGGTTGTGGTCCTCGTCGGGGCCGGGCAGGGTGACGATGAGCCCGCCGCTCACGTAGTGCGCGATGCGGTGCATGTCGTAGATCTTCGTGGCCAGCAGCAGCTTGCCGATGTTGGCGAACACCGGCTCGGGCATGAAGACGGCGCAGTGCGGGTCGGCCTTGGCGTACACGCTGGCGGCCACGCCGCAGGCGAAGAAGCTCTCGGTGATGGTGATGAGCTCGACCATCTGCTCGCGAAGATGCGTCTCTTGCCCCGGGTCGAAGCCGTTGGCCTCGCACATCAGCGCCCCGGCGCCGATCAGCAGGTCGCCGAAGCCGGCGCGCGCGCCGATGCAGCTGTGGCGGTGGTGCGTGGCGTAGCTGTAGGTGAGGTGGCTGCTGTGCTCCCAGCTGCCGTTGCTGCCGTCGTAGAAGACACGCGCCTCGGGCACGAACACGCGGTCGAAGATGCACACGCCGGTGCTCTGGCCGTACTTGCGGCTGAAGAGCGCGTCGCCGTGCTCCAGCTTTTCGCCGGGGCGGCCGGCGGGGCGGGCCACGATGGTGAGGCCGGGTGCGTCCAGCGGCACGGCGCAGCAGACGGCGAAGTCGGCGTCCTCGCGGCCCATCGCGCGGCATGGCATCACCAGCAGCTCGTGCACGTAGGGCGCACCGGTCACGATCGCCTTGGTGCCGCTGATGACGATGCCGCGCTGGCCGCCTTGCACGGCGTTGCGCTCCACCACGTGCACGTAGCTGTCCACGTTGGCCTGCTGGTGCGGGCGGCGGCTGCGGTCGCCCTTGGCGTCGGTCATGGCCACGCCCAGCGTCAGGTCCTGGTCCTGCACGCGGTGCAGGTACTCGGTGAAGCGCTCGGTGTGCGCGCTGCCCCCGCCGGCATCGTCGAGCCGCGCCGACACCTGCGCGATGGCGTTGAGCGCGTCGTGCGTGAGGTAACGCTGCGCGCAGCCGGTTTCCTGGCAGATGAGCCGCACCGCCTCCAGCTTGTTGAGCAGGTCGCCGCTGCCGGTGTCGATGTGGGTCATGCGGTTGACCCGCTTGCCGCTGGTGTGCTGCATCGCCGTCATCAGCGCTGCGTACTCGGGGCGGTGCGCAAAGTCGTAGGTGAGGGCGATGGCGTTGATGCCGGGTTGCAGCGAGGGCGCATCGGCGATGGAGTCGATCCGCCGGCCATCGACGTAGACGGTGGGGTTCAGGCGCCTGAGCGATTCGCGGTAGTCGTCGCCCGTCATGAGCGCGGCGGTGGCGTGGGGAGCGTTCAAACGTGTCTCCTGCTGTTGTCGGGGCATTTCAGCATCGAAGCGTGCTCGCACCAAGTCCGCCCGGCGCGGGGCGGGTTCGGTGGTAGGGTCCGGCTTTCGCTTCGCTTTTCCCTCCCGACCGCCATGCTGCTCGACGCTTCCCAATCCCAACTCGTCCTGGTCGACTACCAGGCCCGCCTGATGCCGGCCATCTTCGAGGCCGAGGCGGTGCTGCGCAACGCCAGCCGCCTGGCACAGCTCGCGAAGCTGCTCGACGTGCCGGCCTGGGGCACCGAGCAGAACCCGTCCAAGCTCGGCGAGAACCCGGCCGAGATCCGCGGCCTGTGCCGCAAGACACTGGCCAAGATGCACTTCAGCGGCGTCGAAGAGGGTTTGGGCGAGTGGCTGCGCACGCCCGCGCCGCAGGCGCCACGCGGCAATGCGCGTAGCCTGCCCAAGCACCTGCAGAAGCCCGCGGCACCGGCCGAGGAGCGCAACACCCTCGTCGTGGCCGGCTGCGAGGCGCATGTGTGCCTGCTGCAGACCGCGCTCGACCTGCTCGAGGACGAATTCGACGTCTGGGTGGTGACCGATGCCTGCAGCTCGCGCACCGAGCGCAACCGCGACGCGGCCTTCGACCGCCTGGCCGGTGCCGGCGCCGAACTGGTCACGACCGAGATGGTGGGCTTCGAGTGGCTGCGCACGGCCGAGCACCCCGCGTTCCGGGAGTGGCAGGCGCTGATCCGCTGATACCCGTCGCGGGATGCGCCGCCGGCGTCGTGCGCTTCAGCGCTGCGGCACGTCGCGGGCGAACAGCGGCATGCCCAGCGCCTGCAGCGCCTGCTGGACCTGCACCACCGGCACCTTGCGCACGCTGACGCCGGTCTCCACGGCGATCGCCGCCGCCACGCCGGCCGCCTGCCCGGTGGCCATGCAGGCCGGCATGTTGCGCGAGCGGGCGTGCGCGTCGTGGTCGGCCGAGATGCAGCGGCCGGCCACCAGCAGTTGCTCGACCTTGCGCGGCAGCAGGCAGCGATAGGGAATCTCGTAGGGCGGCATGCTCTGGAAGTCGACGTCGCCGCCCTTCGGGTCGTGGATGTCGAGTGCCGAGGCGTCGGCGCCGATGCTGTCCTCGAAATGCGTTTCGCCGCGCGAGTCGGCCCCGGTCAAGGTGTACTCGCCCTCGATGTGCCGCGTCTCGCGCACGCCCAGGATGGGCGACACCTGGCCGAGGCGCGCCTCCTCGAAGCCCGGCACGCGCTCGCGCAGGAAGCGGCACACGCCCTCGATCTGGCGGTAGCACTCGAGGATCGCACCGGTGAACTCGGCCGGCGAGAACACGTTTACGCCGAGCACGCGCGTGGCGTTCACGTACATCTGGCCGTCGGCCGTCTTGAGCGTGATGTTGTCGCGCTGCAGCTTGACGCCGGTCTCGTCCTGGAATCGCCTGAGCATGCCGTTGAAGCCCGTCAGCCACAGGCCGTAGGCGAGGCCTTCGCGATCGCCCGGGATCGCGCGGGCTGGTACGTCATCGCAGTCGCGGGCCCAGTCCGCCAGGCGCACCAGGTCGACGTTCTTCATGATGAAGTACATCGACACGGGCTGCATGCGCGCCTCGGCGTCGCCCGAGCCCATCACGAAGGGTGCACCGGCCTTGGCCGCCATGTCGGCGTCGGCCGAGCAGTCGATCAGCACCTTGGCCGCCACGAACTGGCGGCCGGCCTTGCTTTCGACGAAGACGCCCTTGACGGTGCCGTCCTCCACGTGAGGCGAGGATACGAAGGTCTCGAACAGGATCTGCACGCCGGCCTCCACGCACAGGCGCGTGAGCAGCATCTTCATGATCTCCGGGTCGGTGGGCGAGGCGATGCGCACGCCGCCGGTCTTGGTGGTGGCCATGTAGTCGTCGCCCGCGCCGCCGGCTGCGCGCGCCAGGTTCCAGATCTCCAGCGGGATGCCGCCGATCAGCGCGCCCGAGGGCTTGGTGTTCAGGCCCAGCGTGAGGATGCCGCCGAGCGAGCCGAAGCGCTCGATCAGCACCACCTTGCTCCCGCGCCGCGCGGCGGCGATGGCCGCGATCGGGCCGGTCGTGCCGCCGCCGACGACGACCACGTCGGCCTCTGTCAGCACGGGGACGTGTCGGCTGGGTTCCTGGATCATGGAGAGGCTCACGGGGATGTTCCTTGCGGTGTCTGGAGGAAAAGAATGGGGAGAGGGTGGGACGGGGTCAGTCCAGCTTGGCACCCGACTGCTTGACGGCCTGCGCCCACTTGGCGATCTCGGCCTCGTTCCAGCGGGCGAATTCCTGGCGGCTGTTGCCGACCACGATGGCGCCGGCCGAGGCGAGCTGGCGGCGCAGATCGGGGTCGCGCAGCACCGCCACCATGTCGGCGTGGATCTTGTCGGCGACGGGTTCGGGCGTGGCGGCCGGCACGAGCGCGCCGATCCACGACACGGCCTCGAAGCCCGGCAGGCCCGACTCGGCCAGCGTGGGCACGTCGGGCAGCGTCTCGACGCGCTCCTTGCTGCTGACGGCGAGGGGGCGCAGGCGCTCGGACTTCACGTGCGGCGTGGCCGCCACGATGTTGTCGAACATCAGCGCGATCTGGCCGCTGAACATGTCGTTGTAGGCCGCCGGCGTGCCCTTGTACGCAACGTGCACGAGGTCGGTGTTCGTCGCGCGCTTGAACATCTCGCCCGCCAGGTGGTTCGAGGTGCCCACGCCGCCCGAGCCGAAGTTCAGCTTGCCCGGGTTGGCGCGCGCATGCGCGATCAATTCCTTGACGTTTCCGAAAGGCACCGAGGGGTTCGCGACCAGCACCAGCGGCGTGATCGACACGAGGGTGATCGGCTTGAAATCCTTCAGGTAGTCGTAGTTGAGCCTGGTGTAGAGCGTGGTGCTGATCGCGTTGGCCACCGTGCCGAAGAAGATGGTGTAGCCGTCGCCCGGCGCCCGCGCCGCCAGCTCGGTGCCCAGGTTGCCGCCCGCACCGGGACGGTTCTCGATCACCACCGGCTGGCCCCACTTCTCCGACAGCTTCTGCCCCACGGCGCGCGCGATCACGTCGGTGGCACTGGCGGCCGGAAAGCCGAAGAGGATGCGCACCGGCTTGGTCGGCCAAGCCGGGTCTGCGGCGATAGCGGGCGCTGCCAGCGCCAGAAGGGCGGTGCCGATGGCGGCTGCCATCAGCGGTCGTCGTGTTTGCATGCCTGTCTCCGTGGGGCCTCCGCCTGCCGGCGTGCCAGGTTTCTGAATCCAAGAGCTTGGATGCTATGGTGCTATAGAGCACTTGTCAAACGGCCAGCGACGTTAGCATCCGGCCACGCCTCCATGAACGCACGCCTCGCCCCCTCCACCGACGACCCGCTCGCTCCCTTCACCCAGCCTCCGGCTCCGGGCCTGGCGAAGTACGCGCAGCTGCGTGCCACCCTGGCGTCAGCCATCCGCGGCGGCCACTGGAAGCCCGGCAGCCAACTGCCGGCTGAGCGCGAGCTTGCCCGGATGACGAACTACAGCCTGGGCACGGTGCAGCGGGCGCTGCGCGAATTGGCGGACGAGGGCGTCGTGGTTCGCACCCACGGCAGCGGCACTTACGTGGCCGAGGGCCGCGGTGCGATCGATGCGCCGCTGCATCTGCGCTTTCTGGGACGCGAGGACGAGCCGGCCTTCCTGCCGCTGTATCCGAAGATGCTCGACCGCCAGCGCGTGGCCGAGCCGGGGCCCTGGTCCGACTGGCTGCATCCCGCCGACGGCGAGGTGGTGCGCATTTCGCGCCGCATCAGCGTCAATGGCGAATTCGACGTGTTCAACCGCCTCTACTTCAGCGCCCGGGCGTTTCCCGGCCTTGCGTCGGCGCCCCTGGCCGCGCTGGACGGCGCCAACCTGAAGCAGATGCTCGGCAGCGAAAGCAGCATGCCGGTGACCGAGGTGTCGCAGCGCGTGGCCTTCGTGGCGCTGTCGGCCGAAGCAGCCGCTGCGGTCGGCGTGCAGGCCGGTTCGCTCGGCATGCTGCTGGAGAGCGGGGCGATGGCGGGGCGCGAACCGCTGTACTTCTTCGAATCCTTCATCCCGCCCAACGCGCGGCGTCTCGACGTGTCCTGAGAGCGCAGGACGCGCGGGACGGCACGTCAGCTTCGCGAAAGCGCCGCCACTCACGATGCCCGCGCGCATCGCAGCCGCGGGCTGGCGCGCCACAAGAACGACAGGAGACCGCATGTCCAGCTACGCCGAATTCCACCGCCGCTCCCTGGAGCATCCCGAAGCCTTCTGGGCCGAGCAGGCCCGCCTGATCGACTGGCACCAGGCGCCGACGCAGATCCTGGACGCCAGCCGGCCGCCGTTCTGCCGCTGGTTCGTGGGCGGCCAGACCAACCTGTGCCACAACGCGGTCGACCGGCACCTGGCCCAGCGCGGCGAGCAGCCGGCGCTCATCGCGATCTCGACCGAGACGGGCAGCGAGCGCAGCTATACCTTTCGCGAACTGCACGCCGAGGTGCAGCGCACGGCGGCGATGCTGATCGAACTGGGCGTGCAGCGCGGCGACCGCGTGCTCATCTACATGCCCATGATCGCGCAGGCCGCCTTCGCGATGCTGGCCTGCGCACGCATCGGCGCCATCCACTGCGTGGTGTTCGGCGGCTTCGCCAGCGGCTCGCTGGCCTCGCGCATCGAGGACGCGCAGCCGAAGGTGGTCGTCAGCGCCGACGCGGGCTCGCGCGGCGGCAAGGTGGTGCCGTACAAGCCGCTGCTGGACGAGGCGATCCGCCTGTCGGCCCACAAGCCGGCGGCGGTGCTGCTGTACGACCGGGGCCTCGCTGCTATGGAATTGGTAGCGGGTCGCGACCATCTGGCGGCCGCTGCAGGCCAAAACCATGCCCAAACGCAGGTGCCGTGTACCTGGCTAAATGCGACCGATATCAGCTACACCATCTACACCAGCGGCACCACCGGCAAGCCCAAGGGCGTGCAGCGCGACGTGGGCGGCTACGCGGTCGCGCTGGCGGCCAGCATGCGGCACATCTTCGATGGCCGAGCCGGTGAGACGTACTTTTCCACCAGCGACATCGGCTGGGTCGTCGGCCACAGCTACATCGTCTATGGGCCGCTGATCGCCGGCATGGCCACGATCATGTACGAGGGTCTGCCCACGCAGGGCATGGACCGCCAGCCGGATGGCGGCATCTGGTGGCGCCTGGTCGAGAAGTACAAGGTGACAGTGATGTTCAGCGCGCCCACGGCCGTGCGCGTGCTCAAGAAGCAGGACCCGGCATTGCTCAGGAAGTACGACCTGTCGAGCCTGCGCGCGCTCTTCCTGGCCGGTGAGCCGCTGGACGAACCCACGGCCCGGTGGATCAGCGAGGGCCTGGGCGTGCCGATCATCGACAACTACTGGCAGACCGAATCGGGCTGGCCGATCATCACGCTGCCCAGCGGCGTGGAGCGTCGGCCGGCGAAGTTCGGCAGCCCGGGCATCGCGATGTACGGCTACAAGGTGAAGATCGTGCACGAGACCACGGGCGAGGAACTCACGGCGCCCAACGAGAAGGGCGTGGTCGTGATCGAAGGACCGACGCCACCGGGCTTCATGCAGACCGTGTGGCGCGACGACGAGCGCTTCGTCAACACCTACTGGAAGAGCATCCCCGGCAAGCTCGTGTACTCCACCTTCGACTGGGGCATCCGCGACGTGGAGGGCTACTACTACATCCTCGGGCGCACCGATGACGTGATCAACGTCGCCGGCCACCGCCTGGGCACGCGCGAGATCGAGGAGGCCATCTCCGGCCATGCCAACGTGGCCGAGGTCGCGGTGGTGGGCGTCGCCGATGCGCTCAAGGGGCAGGTCGCGATGGCCTTCGTGGTGCCCAGGACGGGCAACGCTGCGACCGACAGCGCCGAGGCGATGAAGCTCGAGGGCGAGATCATGAAGCGGGTGGCCGACGACCTCGGTGCGCTGGCGCGGCCGGCGCGCGTGCGCTTCGTGCCCGGCCTGCCCAAGACGCGCAGCGGCAAGCTGCTGCGCCGCGCCATCCAGGCCGTGTGCGAGCAGCGCGACCCGGGCGACCTGACCACGCTCGACGACCCCGCCACGCTGCAGGCCGTGCGCACCGCCGTGGCGGCGGGTTGAAAGGCGGGCCGGGTCATCCCGGTTGCCGCGCCGGTCCGGCATGCCAAGAATGGTCGATTTCTGCACGCGCGGATGACTGCACTGCCGACACTTGTATTGGGCGCCGTCCGGCGTCACATGCTTGACGTGGCACAATGCGATGGTACTCAGGCCCTTCCCCAGCCACAGTCGCATCCGCCAATCGGTTCAGCCGTGTCGCGGAAGGTTTTCAAACCAGCTAATGCTTCCTTCAGGGAAGCGGAGGTCAGCGGAACATGAGCGATTCTTCGTCTCCATCGACGGTCTACACCGCCTATCAAGGCAACTCCTACCTCTTCGGCGGCAACGCGCCCTATGTCGAAGAGATGTACGAGAACTACCTCGCCAACCCGGGCAGCGTGCCCGACAACTGGCGCTCCTACTTCGACGCACTCCAGCACGTGCCTGCCACCGACGGCAGCAACACGAAGGACGTCCCCCATCTTCCGGTCATCAACGCCTTCGCCGAGCGTGCGAAGCAGGGCACCACGAAGGTCGTGCAGGCCAGCGGCGCCGATTCCGAACTGGGCCGCCAGCGCACCGCCGTCCAGCAGCTGATCGCCGCGTACCGCAACGTCGGCGCCCGCTGGGCCGACCTCGACCCGCTCAAGCGCACCGAGCGCCCGGCCATTCCCGAGCTCGAGCCGTCCTTCTACGGCTTCTCCGACGCCGACCTCGAAACCGTCTTCAACACCAGCAACACCTTCTTCGGCAAGGACACGATGTCCCTGCGCGAGCTGCTGAATGCGCTGCGTGAAACCTACTGCGGCACCATCGGCGCCGAGTACATGTACATCACCGACCAGGCGCAGAAGCGCTGGTGGCAGGAAAAGCTGGAAAGCGCCCGCACGAATCCCAAGCTGAGCAACGAGCAGAAGAAGCGCGTGCTCGACCGCCTCACGGCCGCCGAAGGCCTGGAGCGCTTCCTGCACACCAAGTACGTCGGCCAGAAGCGCTTCTCGCTCGAGGGCGGCGAGAGCTTCATCGTCTCGATGGACGAGCTGATCAACCGCGCCGGCGAGAAGGGCGTGCAGGAGATCGTCATCGGCATGGCCCACCGCGGCCGCCTGAACGTGCTGGTCAACACCCTGGGCAAGATGCCCAAGGACCTGTTCGCCGAGTTCGACCACACCGCGCCCGAAGATCTGCCCAGCGGCGACGTGAAGTACCACCAGGGCTTCAGCTCCGACGTCAGCACCCCTGGCGGCCCGGTGCACCTGTCGCTGGCGTTCAACCCCTCGCACCTCGAGATCGTGAACCCGGTCGTCGAAGGATCCGTGCGTGCACGCATGGACCGCCGCGGCGACAAGGAAGGCGACCAGGTCCTGCCCGTGCTGGTGCACGGCGATGCGGCCTTCGCCGGCCAGGGCGTCGTGATGGAAACGCTGGCGCTGGCCGAGACCCGCGGCTACTACACCGGCGGCACGGTCCACATCGTCATCAACAACCAGATCGGCTTCACCACCAGCGACCCGCGCGACAGCCGCTCGACGCTGTACTGCACCGACGTGGTCAAGATGATCGACGCGCCGGTTCTGCACGTGAATGGCGACGATCCCGAAGCCGTGGTGCTGTGCACGCAACTCGCCCTCGAGTACCGCCAGGAGTTCAACAAGGACGTGGTGGTCGACATCGTCTGCTTCCGCAAGCTGGGCCACAACGAGCAGGACACCCCGTCCCTCACCCAGCCGCTGATGTACAAGAAGATCGCGGCCCACCCCGGCACGCGCAAGCTGTACGCCGACAAGCTGGCCGCGCAGGGCCTGGGCGACACGCTGGGCGACGACATGGTCAAGGCGCAGCGCGCCGCCTTCGACGCCGGCAAGAACACTTCCGACCCGGTGCTCACCAACTTCAAGAGCAAGTACGCGGTCGACTGGAGCCCCTACCTCAACAAGAAGTGGACCGATGCCGCCGACACGGCGATCCCGCTCGCCGAGTGGAAGCGCCTGGCCGAGAAGATCACCACGGTGCCGTCGGGCTTCACCGTGCACCCGCTGGTCAAGAAGGTGCTGGACGACCGCGCCGCCATGGGCCGAGGCGACGTCAACGTCGACTGGGGCATGGGCGAGCACATGGCCTTCGCCTCGCTGGTGGCCAGCGGCTACCCGGTGCGCCTGTCGGGTGAGGACTCCGGCCGCGGCACCTTCACGCACCGCCATGCGGTGCTGCACGACCAGAACCGCGAGAAGTTCGACGAAGGCACCTACGTGCCGCTGCAGAACGTGGCCGAGAACCAGGCACCGTTCGTCGTCATCGACTCCATCCTGTCCGAAGAGGCGGTGCTGGCCTTCGAATACGGCTACGCCTCCAACGACCCGAGCACCCTCGTGATCTGGGAAGCGCAGTTCGGCGACTTCGTCAACGGCGCCCAGGTGGTGATCGACCAGTTCATCGCCTCCGGCGAAGTGAAGTGGGGCCGCGTGAACGGCCTGACGCTGATGCTGCCGCACGGCTATGAAGGGCAGGGCCCCGAGCACAGCTCGGCGCGCCTGGAGCGCTTCATGCAGCTCGCGGCCGACACCAACATGCAGGTCGTGCAGCCGACCACGGCCAGCCAGATCTTCCACGTGCTGCGCCGTCAGCAGATCCGCAACCTGCGCAAGCCGCTGGTCATCATGACGCCGAAGTCGCTGCTGCGGAACAAGGACGCGACCTCCCCGCTGTCGGAGTTCATCAAGGGCGGCTTCCAGACCGTCATCCCCGACAGCAAGGAACTCAAGGCCGAGAAGGTCAAGCGCATCGTCGCCTGCTCGGGCAAGGTGTACTACGACCTGGCCAAGAAGCGCGAGGAGAAGGGCGCCGACGACGTGGCCCTGCTGCGCGTCGAGCAGCTCTATCCCTTCCCGCACAAGGCCTTCGCGGCCGAGATCAAGAAGTACGCCAACGCGACCGAGATCGTGTGGTGCCAGGACGAGCCGCAGAACCAGGGTGCCTGGTTCTTCGTGCAGCACTACATCCACGAGAACATGCTCGACGGGCAGAAGCTGGGTTATGCCGGCCGTGCCGCCTCGGCCTCGCCGGCCGTGGGCTATTCGCACCTGCACCAGGAACAGCAGAAGGCGCTGGTCGACGGCGCCTTCGGCAAGCTGAAGGGCTTCGTGCTGACCAAGTAAGACGGGCAAGGGGCCGGCGCATCGCGCGCCGGCCCGCGTCCATGTGCGCCGAGCCCCGCGCCGGTACCGCTCCCCAGAAATGAACAGACAGAGATAAAAAATGTCCATCGTTGAAGTCAAGGTTCCCCAGTTGTCCGAATCCGTGGCCGAAGCCACGATGCTCCAGTGGAAGAAGAAGGCCGGCGAAGCCGTCGCGGCCGATGAAATCCTGATCGAGATCGAGACCGACAAGGTCGTGCTCGAAGTGCCGGCGCCCGCCGCCGGCGTGCTGGCCGAGATCGTCCAGGGCGACGGCGCCACCGTGGTGGCCGACCAGCTGATCGCCAAGATCGACACCGAAGGCAAGGCCGCTGCCGCCGCGCCCGCGCCCGCTGCTGCCGCGCCGGCGCCCGCCGCCGCAGCGCCCGCACCCGCCGCGGCGGCTGCCCCGGCCGGCGGCGCCAAGTCGGATGTCGCCATGCCCTCGGCCGCCAAGCTGCTGGCCGACAACAACCTCACCGTGAACGACGTCGCCGGCACCGGCAAGGACGGCCGCGTGACCAAGGGCGACGTGCTCTCGGCCGTGGCCAGGGGCGCCGGCGCACCGGCCGCCACGCCGGCCGTGCAGATTCCGACCGGCGCGCCCAAGACCGCGCTGCCGCAGGTGTCTGCGCCCAAGGGCCAGGACCTGGGCGACCGCCCCGAGGAGCGCGTGCCGATGAGCCGCCTGCGCGCACGCATCGCCGAGCGCCTGCTGCAGTCGCAATCCACCAACGCCATCCTGACCACCTTCAACGAGGTCAACATGGCGCCGGTGATGGAACTGCGCAAGAAGTTCCAGGACGCCTTCACCAAGGAACACGGCACCAAGCTCGGCTTCATGAGCTTCTTCGTCAAGGCGGCCGTGCACGCCCTCAAGAAGTACCCGGTGCTCAACGCCTCGGTCGACGGCAACGACATCGTCTACCACGGCTACTTCGACATCGGCATCGCCGTCGGTTCGCCGCGCGGCCTGGTGGTGCCGATCCTTCGCAATGCCGACCAGATGAGCTTCGCCGACATCGAGAAGAAGATTGCCGAGTTCGGCAAGAAGGCCCAGGAAGGCAAGCTCGGCATCGAGGAGATGACCGGTGGTACCTTCTCCATCTCCAACGGCGGCACCTTCGGCTCGATGCTGTCGACCCCGATCATCAACCCGCCGCAGTCGGCCATCCTGGGCGTGCACGCGACCAAGGACCGCGCCGTGGTCGAGAACGGCCAGATCGTCATCCGCCCGATGAACTACCTGGCCATGAGCTACGACCACCGCATCATCGACGGCCGCGAAGCCGTGCTGGGCCTGGTGGCGATGAAGGACGCGCTGGAAGATCCGTCGCGCCTGCTCTTCGATATCTGAGGACCAGGCAGATGGCTGACACCAAGCAATTCGACGTTATCGTCATCGGCGGCGGCCCCGGCGGCTACATCGCCGCCATCCGCGCCGCGCAACTGGGCTTCAACGTCGCCTGCATCGACGAGTGGAAGAACAAGGACGGCAAGCCCGCACC
The DNA here is from genome assembly GCA_030418545.1 of Xenophilus aerolatus. Classification (GTDB taxonomy): domain Bacteria; phylum Pseudomonadota; class Gammaproteobacteria; order Burkholderiales; family Burkholderiaceae_C; genus Xenophilus. The sequence goes on from QAIB01000001.1 coordinate 825,308, forward strand.
GGGCGGCACCTGCACCAACGTGGGCTGCATCCCCTCGAAGGCGCTGCTGCAGTCCTCGGAGCACTACGAGCACGCGGGCAAGCACTTCGCCGAGCACGGCATCGAGGTCAAGGGCCTCGGGCTGGACGTGGGCAAGATGCTGGCGCGCAAGGACGCGGTCGTGAAGCAGAACAACGACGGCATCCTGTACCTGTTCAAGAAGAACAAGGTCACGTTCTTCCACGGCCGCGGCGCCTTCGTGAAGGCGTCCGATGCCGGCTACGAGATCAAGGTGACCGGCGCGGCCGAGGAGTCCATCGTCGGCAAGCAGATCATCGTGGCCACGGGCTCCAACGCGCGTGCACTGCCCGGGGCGCCCTTCGACGAGGAGAACATCCTCTCGAACGACGGCGCGCTGCGCATCGGTGCCGTGCCCAGGAAGCTGGCGCTCATCGGCTCCGGCGTGATCGGCCTGGAGATGGGCTCCGTGTGGCGCCGCCTGGGCGCCGAGGTGACGGTGCTCGAGGCGCTGCCCAGCTTCCTGGGCGCCGTCGACGAGCAGATCGCCAAGGAAGCGAAGAAGGCCTTCGACAAGCAGGGCCTGAAGATCGAACTCGGCGTGAAGGTCGGCGAGATCAGCTCGGGCAAGAAGGGCGTGTCGATCGCCTGGACCAACGCCAAGGGCGAAGCGCAGACGCTGGAGGTCGACAAGCTGATCGTCTCCATCGGTCGCGTGCCCAACACCATCGGCCTCGATGCCGAAGCGGTGGGCCTGAAGCTCGACGACCGCGGCGCGATCGTGGTCGACGACGAGTGCAAGACCAACCTGCCGGGCGTCTGGGCGATCGGCGACGTGGTGCGCGGCCCGATGCTCGCGCACAAGGCCGAGGAAGAGGGCGTGGCGGTGGCCGAGCGCATGGCGGGCCAGCACGGGCACGTCAACTTCAACACCATCCCGTGGGTCATCTACACCAGCCCCGAGATCGCGTGGGTCGGCCAGACCGAGCAGCAGCTCAAGGCCAGTGGCCGCGCCTACAAGGCCGGCACCTTCCCCTTCCTGGCCAACGGCCGCGCACGCGCGCTGGGCGACACCACCGGCATGGTCAAGTTCCTGGCCGACGCGACGACGGACGAGATCCTCGGCGTGCACATGGTCGGCCCACAGGTCAGCGAGCTGATCTCGGAAGCCGTGGTGGCGATGGAGTTCAAGGCGAGCAGCGAGGACATCGCGCGCATCTGCCATGCGCACCCCTCGCTGTCGGAAGCGACCAAGGAAGCGGCCCTGGCCGTGGACAAGCGCACGCTGAACTTCTGATCGGCGTGTCGGCGGGATTCGAGTGAAATCGGGCTGCAGCGCCCGCCCAACGGGCGCGTGCAGCTATGAATTCATAGCGGTCTCGCCGTGCCTGCATCCTGGTGATCTCCGTCAAGCAAGCCTACGAGGCCGAGCTCAAGCAGCGCGGCTTCCAGAGCGATCCCGCACAGCTGCGTGCCGTGGAAGCGCTCGACCGCTGCGCCCGTGAATGGGCCGAGTACAAGACGCAGCGTTCCAACGCGTTCAAGAAGCTGATCCACCGGCCGGAGATCCCGCGCGGGGTCTACATGTACGGTGGCGTCGGCCGCGGCAAGAGCTTCCTGATGGACTGCTTCTTCAACGCGGTGCCGCTGAACCGCAAGACGCGCCTGCACTTCCACGAGTTCATGCGTGAGGTGCACCGCGAGCTGGCGGACCTGCAGGGCATCCAGAACCCACTCGACGAGCTGGGCAAGCGCATCGCCAAGCGCTTCAAGCTGATCTGCTTCGACGAGTTCCACGTCGCCGACATCACCGACGCGATGATCCTGCATCGCCTGCTGGTGGCGCTGTTCGACAACGGGGTGGGCTTCGTCACCACCTCCAACTTCAAGCCCGACGACCTGTACCCTGGCGGCCTGCACCGTGACCGCATCCTGCCGGCCATCGAACTGCTGAATCGAAAGCTGGAGGTCATCAACGTCGACAACGGCACCGACTACCGGCGCCGTACGCTGGAGCAGGCGCGCCTGTACCTCACGCCCAACGATGCGGCGGCCGAGAAGGAGATGCGCCACCTGTTCGACAAGCTGGCCGAGAAGGGCGACGACAGCCCGATCCTGCACATCGAGCAGCGCGAGATCCGCGCGCGGCGCCGCGCCGGCGGCGTGGTGTGGTTCGACTTCAAGACCCTGTGCGGCGGCCCGCGCTCGATGAACGACTACCTCGAGATCGCGAGCCAGTTCCACACCGTGCTGCTGTCCGACGTGCCCCACATGCCGGTGCGCATGGCCTCGGAAGCACGCCGTTTCACCTGGCTGGTGGACGTGTTCTACGATCGGCGGGTGAAGCTCATCATGTCGGCGGCCGTCGAACCGGAGGCGTTGTACACCGAAGGCCCGCTGGCCCACGAGTTTCCGCGCACCGTGTCGCGCCTCAACGAGATGCAGTCGACCGAATTCCTGGCGCTGGAGCGCCGCACTGTCGATACCCGCCTCACATGATCCTGCGTTCTTCCCTGGCCGTCTTCCTGGCGCTCGCGTTCGGCGCCGGCGCAGCCTTCGCCCAATCGGGACCCGCCGGCTCGCAGGGTGCGGCGGGGGCACAGAAGAACTACCAGCCCGAACGCGATCGCATCGCGGCCGAGCGAAAGGCCATCGAGGCGCGCTTCCAGCAGGAAGAGGCCGCCTGCTACCAGCGCTTCGCCGTCGACAACTGCCTGCGCGACAGCCGCGCCCGGCGCCGTGCCCAGACCGATGACCTGAAGCGCCAGGAAGCGGCGATCAACGACATCGAACGCAAGCGCCGCGGGGCCGAGCAGCTGCGGCGGCTGGATCAGAAGCAGGCCACGCCGCGCACGCAGGACCGCCCCGAGCAGCAGGAGCAGGCTCGCCAGGCTCAGCGCGACCGCGAGCAACGCGCGGCCGACCACGCACAGAGCCGTGCGAACACCGCGGCGCAAGCGCAGCAGCGCGAGCAGGCCTTCGAGAACAAGCAGCAGCGCCATGTGCAGGACGAGGCCAAGGCCGCCGGCCGGGCCGCCCAGGCGCCGGTGCAGCTCGACCGCTACCAGCGCAAGCAGGCTGCGGCCGAGCGCCGCCGTGCCGAGCGTGATCGCCGCAACGCCAGCCAGACCAAGCCGCCGGCCGCGCCGCTGCCGCCGGCGCCCTGAACCGGATCAGCCGGCCGCGCTGGGCAGCGCCTCGAGCTTGAGCAGGGCCAGCGAGAGGTTGTCGCCCGTGCCGTGCGCCCGCTGGCGCGCCTCCGACACCAGCAGCGCCACCGCCTCGCGCGGCGACTGTTCGGCGATCACCGCGCCCAGTTCCTCGGGCGTGAAGTAGTGCCACAGGCCATCGCTGCAGGCCAGCAGCGCGTCACCGGCGCCGAGGGGCTCCATCTCATGCACGTCGATCGGCGGCGGCGTGGCGTGCATCCCGAGGCAGCCGACCAGGATGTTGGCCTGGGGGTGGCGCATCGCCTCGTCTTCGGTCAGCTCACCGCGCTCGATCAGCACTTCGACATAGGAATGGTCGCGCGTGCGCCGCACCAGCCGACCCTTGCGGAACAGGTAGACCCGCGAGTCGCCGGCATGGATCCACGCGCCGTCGCCCCCCGGGTTGAGCAGGAAGCCCGCCACCGTGCTGTGCGGCTCCTGCTCGCTCGAGATCGCCGTGAGCTTGATGACCGTGTGTGCGTCCTCCACCACCTGGCGCAGCAGGGCCGACGCCGGCTGCGCATCGGGCGCGTAGCGCTCGAAGAGCTGGCGTGCGGTGAGCAGCACCTGGTCCGAGGCCTTGCGCCCGCCACTGCGCCCGCCCATGCCGTCGGCCACCACGGCCAGGATGCAGCCGGGCACGCGCGGATGCGCGATCAGCAGGACCTGGTCCTGCTGGTAGGGCCGGTCGCCTTGATGGAGGCCGGTGGCCGCAGTGAGTCGGAAGCCTCGGGGCATCGGGGGGAGGGCGGTGAGGATGGCGAGACCGGATGTGCGCACCGGCCGGAAGGCCAAGGAGGAGCGCGTATTATCTGTTGAACATCGGTGGTCTTTTTTCACACTGATGGCCTCTTTGGATTCCGATCTTCATTCCCTGTCACGCCGTCTGATCGAGCTGCGCATCGAGCATGCCGACCTCGATGCCAGCATTGATCGCCTGGGCGAAGCCCGGCCACAGGACGAGCTGCTGTTGCGCCGGTTGAAGAAGCGCCGCCTGGCCCTGCGCGACGAGATCCAGAAGACCCAGCAACTGCTCGTGCCGCCCGAGCCCGCCTGATGGCGCTGCGCGACGAGGTCGAAGGCGCTTTTGCCGAGGACGGCGTGCTGTCGCGCGCGGCCGAGCACTTTCGCGTGCGCAGCGGCCAGACGCAGATGGCGCTGGCGGTGGCCGACACCATCGACCGCGGCGGCGTCCTGGTGGCCGAAGCCGGCACCGGTGTCGGCAAGACCTTTTCCTATCTGGTGCCGGCGTTGCTCAGCGGCGAACGCGTGCTGCTGTCGACGGCCACCAAGGCCCTGCAGGACCAGCTGTTCGGCCGCGACCTGCCGCGCCTGGTCGAGGCGCTGGGCCTGCCACTGAAGACGGCGCTGCTCAAGGGGCGCGCGAGCTACCTGTGCCTGCACCGCCTGGGATTGGCCCGGCACGACGCAGGCGTGGAGCGCGGCATGGCGCGCACCCTGGGCAAGATCGAGCAGTGGTCGCTGGGCACACGCACCGGCGACCTGGCCGAGCTGCCTGGTCTCGACGAGCGCTCGCCCGTGATTCCGCTGGTGACTTCCACCCGCGACAACTGTCTGGGCGCGCAGTGCCCGCAGTTCAAGGCCTGCCATGTGAACCTCGCGCGCCGCGAGGCGCTGGCCGCTGACGTGGTCGTGATCAACCACCATCTCTTCTTCGCCGACCTCGCGGTGCGCGAGTCGGGCATGGCCGAGCTGTTGCCGAGCGTGCGCGTCGTGGTGTTCGACGAGGCGCACCAGCTCAACGAGACCGGCGTCCAGTTCCTCGGGCTGCAGCTGGGCACGGGACAGGTCCTCGATTTCGCGCGCGACGTGCTGGCCGCGGGCCTGCAGCAGGCGCGCGGCCTGGCCGACTGGCAGCAGGTCGTGGCGAGCCTGGACCGGGCCGCGCGCGAACTGCGGCTGTCCGTCGGCAAGTCATGGCCGGGCGCCAAGCTGCGCTGGGCCGGGCCCGCGCCCGAAGGCGTCGCCGAGAGGCCATGGCAGGAGAGCCTGGAAGCACTGCGCCGCAGCCTTCATGACTCCATGGAAGCCCTGGACACGGTCAGCGAGATCGCGCCGGACTTCGTGCGCCTGCACGAGCGCGCCGCCCAGATGCTCGAGCGCGCCGAGCGGCTCGCCCAGCCGTGCGCGCCCGAGGCGGTGCGCTGGGTCGACGTGGGCACGCAGCTGCGGCTGGTCGAATCGCCGCTGGACATCGCGGATGCGGTGCGCAAGCGAGTGCTCAAGACCGACCGCGCGCCGCAGGACGGTGATGCGTCCGCCGACGGTCGGGCCTGGATCTTCACCTCCGCCACCCTCGGCGACGACCCGCGCCTGCGCTGGTTCACCGAGCCCTGCGGGTTGAGCGACGCGCAGATCCTGCGCGTGAGCAGCCCCTTCGACTACGGCGAGCAGGCCGCGCTCTACGTGCCGCGCAGCTTTCCGAAGCCGAACGATCCCGCGCACAGTGCCGAGGTGGCCCGGCTCGCGGCGCACGGCGCCGAACGGCTCGGCGGCCGCACCCTCGTGTTGACGACCACCTTGCGCGCGCTACGGACGATCGGTGATCTGTTGCGCCAGAGGGCGCAGACCGGCGGGGCCGACCTCGAAGTGCTCGTGCAGGGCGAGTTGCCCAAGCGGGTGTTGATGGAGCGCTTCCGCGAGGGTGCCTCGGCCGGCCGCAAGGGCTGCGTGCTGGTCGCTTCGGCCTCGTTCTGGGAGGGCTTCGATGCGCCGGGCGATGCGCTGCAGTTCGTGGTGATCGACAAGCTGCCCTTTCCGCCGCCCAACGACCCGCTGGTCGAGGCGCGCTCCAGGCGGCTGGAGTCGCAAGGGCGCAGCGGCTTCAACGACTACTTCGTTCCGGAGGCTGCCGTGGCGCTCAAGCAGGGCGCGGGGCGCCTCATCCGGCGCGAGAGCGACCGCGGGGTGCTCGCGGTGTGCGACACGCGCCTGACCGCCATGGGCTACGGCCGCCGCCTGCTGCAGGCCCTGCCGCCGATGCGGCGCCTGGACGACGCCCAGGCACTCGACGCGGCATTCGACGACTTGCTCGCATCGGCTCCATGAGAAGAAGGCCCCCACGCTCCCCCGCTTGGCGAGGTCCGCTGCCCCCCGAGGGGGCGCCTTTTCCATCTTGGGGCGGCCCGGCGATGAAAAAGCACGACGGCCGCACAGGGCGGCCGTGGAATCAGGTGGGGCGCCGAGCAGCGGGCGCTCTCACCAGAGCTTCCACCAGGGATCGTCCTTGCGCTTGAAGCCGCTCACCAGGTATTCGCTGTTGGGGTAGTTGGTCGTCAGCACGCGCTTGGCATCGTCGCGCAGCTGGGTCATGCCCAGCGCGTCGTAGGACTGCACCATGATGTAGAGCGCTTCTTCGAGGGCCGGCACTTCGCGGTAGTCGGCGAGCGCGATCTGCGCGCGGTTGATGGCCGCCAGGTAGGCGCCGCGCGAGTAGTAGTAGCGCGCCACGTGCACTTCGTACTGCGCCAGCGAGTTGACGATGTAGCGCATGCGGTCGCGCGCATCCTTCGCGTAGCGCGAATCGGGGAAGCGCTCGACCAGTTCCTTGAAGGCCAGGAACGATTCCTTGGCCGCCTTCTGGTCGCGCTCCGACAGGTCCTGGCGCGTGAGCCACGAGAACATGCCCAGGTCGTCGTTGAAGTTCACCACGCCCTTGAGGTACAGCGCGTAGTCCAGTGCGGGGCTGGCCGGGTGCAGCTTCATGAAGCGGTCGAGCGTGGCGATCGCCTGGGTCCGGTCGCCGCCCTTGTACTGGGCGTAGGCCTTGTCCAGCTGCGCCTGCTGGGCCAGCGGCGTCCCTGCGGCGCGGCCCTCGAGCTTCTCGTACAGCGGCACGGCCTTGTCGTAGGAGCCGCCGTCGGCTTCTTCCTTGGCCTCGGCATAGATCCGGTTGGGGCTCCAGTTCGCCGTGCGGTCTTCCTTGGTCGACGAGCACCCGGCCGTCAGGGCGACCCCTGCTGCGAGGGCGAGCCAGACGGGGACGGCCGATAATTGGGTGCGAAACATCTGAGGCAGCTTTCTTGAAACAGGTCCTTCCAATTATATCGACGCCCCCTCCGGACCCCGGGGGCGCGGCGGTGGAAGGAGAGGAGGGCGGCGACGCCGCGGAAGGCAGCGAGATCCGCCCCTTTGCCATTGCTGCGGCATTGCACGGCCAGCGGCTGGACCGGGCCCTGGCTCTGCTGGTGCCCGAGTTCTCGCGCAGCTACCTGCAGCAGCTCATCGAGGACGGCGCGGTGCTCCTGCAGGGCCGCGTCGTACGCAAGCCCTCCGTCGCGGTGCGCGTCGGCGACGCCGGCCAGGTCGAGCTGCGCCCGACGCCACAGAGCCAGGCCTTCCGGCCCGAGCCGATGCCGCTGGTGGTGGTGCACGAGGACGAGCACCTGTGCGTGATCGACAAGCCCGCCGGACTGGTGGTGCACCCGGCGCCGGGCCACTGGAGCGGCACGCTGCTCAACGGCCTCCTGGCGCGCGACCCGCGCGCCGCGCAACTGCCGCGCGCCGGCATCGTCCACCGGCTCGACCGCGACACCAGCGGCCTGATGGTGGTGGCCCGCAGCCGCCTGGCCATGGAGGCGCTGGTGCGCATGATCGCGGCGCGCGAGGTCACCCGCCAGTACGTGGCCCTGGCGCACCGGCGCTGGGAGGGGGCGCCCAGCCGCCAGGTCGATGCGGCGATCGGCCGCGATCCGCGCAACCGGCTGCGCATGGCGGTGGTCGACCTGCGCCAGCACCCCGGCAAGCCGGCGCGCACGCTGATCGAGTCCCTGGGCAGCCACGACGCTGGCTGCCTGGTCCGCTGCACGCTGGAGACCGGGCGCACGCACCAGATCCGCGTCCACATGGCGTCCATCGGCCACCCCCTGGTCGGGGACGAGACCTATGGCGGCGCGCCAGCGAACGGGCTGACGCGACAGGGCCTGCACGCCTTCCGCCTGGCCTTCGTGCATCCCGTCACGCAGCAGGCGCTGGACTTGCGCTCGCCCGTGCCGGACGACCTGGCCCATGCCGCCCGCGCATGGGGGCTGGACTACAATCCCGCCTGACGGTGTCCTGCCGTCCCGGCGCCCCTCGGGCCCGGACCGCGTTGCTTCGCCGGCCCTGGCCCGCAACGCCTCGCCGATCCCCTCTCTGTTCTGAACGTGCGCCCCTGGCGGCGCCTCTTCCCGGACACCGCGAACCATGAATACGGCGGATGCGAAGCGCATTCTTGAAACCGCCTTGATCTGTTCGGCCCAGCCGTTGCCCCTGCGCGAACTGCGCGTGCTGTTCAACGACGAAATCGGCGCCGACACCATCAAGTCGCTGCTGCACGAGATGCAGGACGACTGGTCGCAGCGCGGCCTGGAACTGGTCAACGTCGCCACCGGCTGGCGCTTCCAGAGCCGGCCCGAGATGCGCGACCACCTGGATCGCCTGCACCCGGAGAAGCCGCCGCGCTACACGCGCGCCGCCCTTGAGACGCTGGCCATCATTGCCTACCGCCAGCCCGTGACCCGCGGCGACATGGAGGACATCCGCGGCGTGACCATCAACTCGATGATCCTCAAGCAGCTCGAGGACCGCGGCTGGGTCGAGGTCATCGGCCACCGCGAGACGGTCGGTCGCCCGGCGCTCTACGCCACCACGCGCCAGTTCCTCGACGACCTGGGCCTGGCTTCGCTCGACCAGTTGCCGATGATCGAGGCGCCGCAGCATGCCCAGGCCATGGCCGAGGCGCTGTCCCGTGGCGTCGATGCCGACCAGCCCGGGCTGCCGATCGGCGAGCCCGATGCGACCGAGACAGGCGGGGAGGGTGCCGACCCCACGACGCCTGCGCAGGCCGATGCGGCTGCCGAGTCCACGCCACCGCATGAAGCGCCCTTGGCGACTGCTGCAGACCCGGAAGGCGATGAACCTTCGCGCACGGCACAAGCCGACGCCACACCGGCGCGCGGTCTTCCCGCCGGCGAGCCGCTCCCACCTTCCTCCTCCCCTGACTCCTCTTCCGGAACCCCCTCATGAGCGCACCCGACCACGACGACGTCCCCCCCTCCGGTGCGCCTGCGGAGTCAGAAGAAAAAGTGGCCGCAGCCCCCGTCCAGCCTGCGCAGACCGCTACCGAATCCATAGCAGACGGGGCGGTGGCGCCGGCCCGCAAGCGTCGTCCGCGCAAGCCCAAGGCGGAGGCCGCCGATGCGTCGGCGGCTGCCGCTGACGCCGAGCCCGTTGCCGCACCCGAGCCGGTCGCCGCGCCTGCTGTTGCCGAGCCCCCGACGTCTCCTGCGGCGCCCGTGCCCAGCGACAACGGTGCCGTCCTGGACGGCGACGATGAGGCCGAGGAAGAAGAGGACGACGAGGACGACGAAGACGAGGACGAGTTCGACCGCGCCCGCCGCGCTGCCGAGCGCGAACAGCGCAACGCGCCGCCGCCGGAGCCGATCCAGTTCGCCGACGTCGTCTCTGGCCAGTTCGATGCCGACGAGACCAGCCCCGACGTGGCGCCGCTCAAGCGCGTGCTGCTGCCGCAGGCCGATGCGCCCAAGCTGCACAAGGTGCTGGCCCAGGCCGGGCTCGGATCGCGCCTGGAGATGGAGCGCCTGATCCTCGAGGGCCGCATCTCCGTCAACAACGAACCGGCGCACATCGGCCAGCGCATCCAGTACGGTGACCAGGTCAAGGTCAACGGCAAGCCGATCCGCTACCGCATCGCGCCCCCGCCGCCGCGCGTCATCGCGTACCACAAGCCGGTGGGCGAGGTGGTCACGCACGACGATCCGCAGAATCGCCCCACGGTCTTCCGCAAGCTGCCGCGCCTGGTGCAGGGCAAGTGGCAGTCGGTCGGACGGCTCGACCTGAACACCGAAGGCCTGCTGCTCTTCACCAGCTCGGGCGAGCTGGCCAACCGGCTCATGCACCCGCGATTCGGGCTGGAGCGCGAGTACGCCGTGCGCGTGCTCGGCGCGCTGAGCAACGAGGAGAAGCAGCGCCTGCTCGACGGCGTGCGGCTCGACGATGGCATGGCGCAGTTCGGCACCATCGAGGATGGCGGTGGCGAGGGTTCGAACCAGTGGTACCGCGTGACCATCTCGGAGGGCCGCAACCGCGAGGTGCGCCGCCTGTTCGAGGCCGTCGGCCATGCCGTGAGCCGCCTGATCCGCATCCGCTACGGCGCCATGGTGCTGCCGCGCGGCCTGCGGCGCGGCGCCTGGCTGGAGCTGGACGAGCGCGACATCCGCGCCCTCACGCAGGCGGCCGGTGCCGACATGCCGGCGCCGCGCCAGCGCGAGGACGGGCCCGGCCGCGGCGCCAGCGACCGTGGCAAGAAGCGCCGCCGCGGCGGCGCGAACAAGGGCGCCGGCGGTGGCGGTGGTGGGGGCAACGGCCCGCGCCAGCCGAACCCCCTCGCCACCCGTGGCAACCCGCAGGGCGGCAACGCCGGCGGCCCCGGCGGCAGGAAGAAGCGCGGCAACGACCGCGGTCCCAAGGCCGGCGGCGGGGCAGGGGGCGGGCAGCCCGACCCGATGAAGACCTCCTTCGGCTACATCGGGGCCGACAGCTTCTCGCGCCAGCGCAAGGATCCTCGTCGCGGCGGCGGCTCCGGCGGTGGTGGCGGTGGCGGTGGCGGCGCCCCGGGCGGCGGCGGTGGCCGCGGCCGGCGTTCACGTCCGCGCTGAAGGCGGGCACCGACGCAGGCAAGCCATGGGGCTGCCTGCGGTTTTTGCAGCGGGATGGCGCGAATCGGTCATTCGCCCCGGTTAAAATGCAAGGCTTTGTCAAGACTGGCACACGCATCGTTTCAGGCGATGCAACTTCGTGCCGGTTCGACAGCTCATTCAAGATCAACATCCGCTCAGAAAGCACTCCATGGCCATCGAACGCACCCTCTCCATCATCAAGCCCGACGCCGTCGCCAAGAACGTCATAGGCAAGATCGTTTCCCGCTTCGAAGCCGCTGGCCTGAAGATCGTCGCTGCCCAGTACATGCAGCTGTCGCAGGCCCAGGCCGAGCAGTTCTACGCCGTGCACAAGGAGCGTCCCTTCTTCAAGGACCTGGTGAGCTTCATGGTGTCGGGCCCGGTCTTCGTGCAGGCGCTCGAGGGCGACAACGCCATCGCCAAGAACCGCGACCTGATGGGCGCCACCGACCCCAAGAAGGCTGCGCCCGGCACCATCCGCGCCGACTTCGCCGACAGCATCGATGCCAACGCCGTGCACGGCTCGGATGCCCCCGAGACGGCCAAGGCCGAGATCGCCTTCTTCTTCCCCAACCTGAAGTAAGCCCGCCACCGGGCCGGGCCGCCGCATGAACGCAAGCACCAACCTGCTCGACTTCGACCTCGAGGGGCTGGCCGCGTTCTGCGAGGCGCTCGGCGAGAAGCGCTTCCGCGCCACGCAGCTGTTCCGCTGGATCCACCAGCGGGGCGCGAGCGACTTCGAGCAGATGACCGATCTGGCGAAGTCGCTGCGCGGCAAGCTCGCCGGCACGGCGCACGTGACGGCGCTGCCGGTCATTTCGCAGCAGCTGTCCGCCGACGGCACCATCAAGTGGCTGTTCGACGTCGGCGACGGCAATGCCGTCGAGGCCGTCTTCATTCCCGAGGATGACCGCGGCACGCTGTGCGTGTCGTCCCAGGCCGGGTGTGCGGTGGGCTGCCGTTTCTGCTCCACCGGCCACCAGGGTTTCAGCCGCAACCTCAGTACCGGCGAGATCGTCGCCCAGCTGTGGTTCGCCGAGCATTTCCTGCGCAAGCACCTGAACCGCGACGAACGCATCATTTCGAACGTCGTCATGATGGGCATGGGCGAGCCGCTGCAGAACTACGCAGCCCTCGTTCCCGCACTGCGCACCATGCTCGACGACAACGCCTACGGCCTGTCGCGCCGCCGCGTGACGGTGTCGACCTCCGGCGTGGTCCCGATGATCGACCGCCTGGGCCAGGACTGCCCGGTCGCGCTCGCGGTGTCGCTGCACGCACCCAACGATGCGCTGCGCGACGACCTCGTCCCGCTGAACCGCAAGTACCCGCTCGAGGAGCTCCTCGCGGCCTGCAAGCGCTACCTGGCGCATGCGCCGCGCGACTTCATCACCTTCGAGTACTGCATGCTCGACGGGGTGAACGACCAGCCCGAACATGCGCAGCAGCTCGTCGAGCTGGTGCGCTCGCAGGGCGTGTCGTGCAAGTTCAACCTGATTCCCTTCAATCCGTTCCCGGCCTCGGGCCTGCTGCGCTCGCCGCAGGCGCGCGTGCAGGCCTTCGCCCGGGCGCTGGGCGACGCCGGCATCGTGACCACCGTGCGCAAGACGCGCGGGGACGACATCGACGCCGCCTGCGGCCAGCTGGCCGGCGACGTGAAGGATCGCACCCGGGCCGCCGAGCGCATGGCGCAGCGGCGCACCGTGGTGCTCCACAAGGCGCGCCCGGGAGTGGCGGCCGATGCGACGCAGGAGCATTGAACCGATGACAGAACACTCCCTGACCGCGGCGCGGCGTTCGCCACGCTGGCTGTGGAGCGGCGCAGGGGTGGTCGCGCTGGCGCTCGCCGGCTGCACGACGACCACCACGACGACCACTTCCTTCGCCGACATGAAGAACAGCCCGCCCACGACGGTGGCGGCCGAGTCGGCGCAGGCGCAGGCGCAGCGGCGCGCCGAACTGCGCCTGCAGCTCGCGGTCGGTTACTTCCAGCACGGCCAGACCGAGGTCGCGATGCAGGAGATCAACCAGGCGCTGGCGGCAGACCCCAATTACGCCGATGCCTACAACCTGCGCGGCCTGATCTACATGCGCCAGGACGATGCGGCCCAGGCCGAGGACAGCTTCCGCCGCGCGATCGCGCTCAAGCCGCGCGACCCCGACACGCGCCACAACTACGGCTGGCTGCTGTGCCAGCAGAAGCGCTACGGCGACGCGATGGCCCAGTTCGGCGCCGCGCTCGCCGTGCCCACCTACCAGGACGCCGCCAAGACGCTGATGACGCAGGGCGTGTGCCAGATCCAGGCCGGCGATCGCGCCGCGGCCGAGAAGAGCCTCACCCAGGCCTACGAGATGGACGCCGGCAACCCGGTCATCGGCTACAACCTCGCGTCGCTGCTGTTCCAGCGCGAGGACTACACGCGGGCGCAGTTCTACGTCCGCCGCATCAACAACGGCCAGCAGGCCAATGCCGAGTCGCTGTGGCTCGGCGTGAAGACCGAGCGCCGCCTGGGCAACCGCGAAGCCATGGCACAGCTGGCCAGCCAGCTGCAGCGCCGCTTCCCCCAATCGCGCGAGGCGCTGGCGTACGAGCGCGGCAACTTCAATGATTGAGCGGGCCAGTGAATTCGGCGCGTCGGCGGCCGTGCCGCTGACGCCGGGCGATACCACGCACATGAGCGCGGGCGACATGCTGCGGCAGGCCCGCGAGGCGCATGGCCTGCATGTGGAAGTGGTGGCCGCGGCCCTCAAGGTGCCGCCGCAGAAGCTCGAGGCCCTGGAGGCCGACGACATCGACGCGCTGCCCGACCCGGTGTTCGCGCGTGCCCTGGCCGCCAGCGTGGCGCGCGCGCTGCGCATCGATCCCGCGCCGGTGCTCGCCAAGCTGCCCGGCGCGCCGCAGGCCGCCCTGGCCGAGGCCGACCGCAGCATGAGCGGCAACATCCGCCAGCATCCGCACCGCGGTGCCGGCCGCCAGCCGCAGGGCCGCCTGCTCCCCAGGCCGCTGCTGGCGCTGGTGGCGGTGCTGCTCATCGGCGCAGCGGCGGTGTTCTGGTTGCCGCAGTCGGTCTTCGACGGCGCCGGCGCATGGCTGGGCAAATTGACGGATCGGCAAGGCACGTCGTCGGCGACCGCGTCGTCGGACGGCGCAGCGGCGCCCGCCGCACAGCCCGGCACAGTGGTCGAGTCCGTGGTGGCCGCGCCGACGGCCGCGGCGGCGCCCGCAGACGCGGCGCCTTCCGCACCGGCTCCGGCGCCGGAGCCGGTCGCCACGGCCCCCAGCGACATGCTGGTGCTGACGGCTGCGCGCGGCGAATCCTGGATCACCGTCACCGAGGCGGGCGGCAAGGTGCTGCTGCGCAGGCTGGTGGCGTCGGGCGAGACGGTCAAGCTATCGGGCAGCCTGCCGCTGTCGGTGGTGGTCGGCCGGGCCGGCAACGTCGACGTGCTCGTGCGCGGCAAGGCTTTCGACCTGGCGCCGCTCGCCAAGTCGGGCGGCGTGGCGCGCTTCGAGGTCAAATCTTGACGCGGCGCGTCTGCGCGCTGCGAAGGAGCTGCAGATGACCGATCGCATGGACAAGCTGCCAGACGGCCCCATCGCGCCGGCGGCGCCGGCGGCGCGCCGCTCGCGCCAGGCGCGCGTGGTCTGGGGCCCGCGGGTGGTCACCGTGGGGGGCGACGCGCCGGTGCGCGTGCAGTCGATGACCAACACCGACACGGTCGATGCCATCGGCACCGCGATCCAGGTCAAGGAACTGGCCCAGGCCGGCTCGGAGATGGTGCGCATCACCGTCAACACGCCCGAGGCTGCCGCGCAGGTGCCCTACATCCGCGAGCAGCTCGACCGCATGGGGGTCGACGTGCCGCTGGTGGGCGACTTCCATTACAACGGGCATCGCCTGCTCACGGAGTTCCCGGCCTGCGCCGAGGCGCTGTCGAAGTACCGCATCAACCCCGGCAATGTGGGCAAGGGCGACAAGAAGGACCGCCAGTTCGGCCAGATGATCGAGGCCGCGATGCGCTGGAACAAGGTCGTTCGCATCGGCGTCAACTGGGGCAGCCTCGACCAGGAGCTGCTGGCCAGCCTGATGGACATCAACAGCCGCCGCGCCCAGCCCTGGGACGCCAAGAGCGTGATGTACGAGGCGCTGGTCAGCTCCGCCATCGATTCCGCCAGGCTCGCCGAATCGATGGGCATGGACGGCAACCAGATCATCCTCAGCTGCAAGGTCAGCGGGGTGCAGGACCTGATCTCGGTCTACCGCGAACTGGCCCGCCGCTGCGACTACGCGCTGCACCTGGGCCTGACCGAGGCCGGCATGGGCACCAAGGGCACCGTGGCATCGGCGACGGCGCTGTCGATCCTGCTGCAGGAGGGCATCGGCGACACCATCCGCGTGTCGCTCACACCGCAGCCCGGCGAGTCGCGCACGCAGGAAGTCGTGATCGCCTCGGAGATCCTGCAGGCGCTCGGCCTGCGCGTCTTCGTGCCGAGCGTCACGGCCTGCCCCGGCTGCGGTCGCACCACCAGCACCACCTTCCAGGAACTGGCCAAGCAGATCGACGACTACCTGCGCATGCAGATGCCCGTGTGGCGCCACAAGTACCCCGGCGTCGAGGCCATGAAGGTGGCCGTGATGGGCTGCATCGTCAACGGCCCCGGCGAGAGCAAGCATGCCGACATCGGCATCAGCCTGCCCGGCACCGGCGAAGCACCGGCCGCGCCCGTCTTCATCGACGGCGAGAAGGCGCTGACGCTGCGCGGCGAGAACATCGCCACCGAGTTCCACCAGATCGTCGAAAACTACATCGAGAAGCGCTTCGGCCAGCCCCAGGCCGCCGATGCCGCCTGAGTTCCTCTTCCATGGCTGACAAGATCAGTGCCGTCAAAGGCATGAACGACATCCTGCCGGCGAGCGTGCCGCGCACGGACAAGCTCCCCGACTCCGCCCTGTGGCACTGGTTCGAATCCACGGTGCGCACCGTGCTCGCGCGCTACGGCTACCATTACATCCTCACGCCGGTGGTGGAGCCGACGGCGCTCTTCGTGCGCGGGCTGGGCGAGGTGACCGACATCGTCGAGAAGGAGATGTACTCCTTCACCGACTCGATGAACGGCGACAAGCTCACCCTCCGCCCGGAGGCCACGGCCGGCATCGTGCGGGCGATGGTCGAGCACAACGCCCTGTACAACGGCCCGCTGCGCCTGTGGACGATGGGCCCGATGTTCCGCCACGAGCGGCCGCAGAAGGGCCGGTACCGGCAGTTCCACCAGCTCGACGTCGAGGCCCTGGGCTTTGCCGGGCCGGACGTGGACGCGGAGCTGATCCTGCTCGTGCGTGCGCTTTGGCGCGAGCTGGGCCTGGTCGAAGGCCAGCACGTCCGCCTGGAGATCAACAGCCTCGGCCAGCCCGCCGAGCGCCAGGCGCACCGCGAAGCACTGATCCGCCACTTCGAGGCGCATGCCGAGCTGCTCGACGCCGATGCCCAGCGCCGCCTGCACAGCAACCCGCTGCGCATCCTGGACACCAAGAACCCGGCGATGCAGGCCATGGTCGAGGCCGCGCCCCAGCTCATGGACTTCCTCGGCGAGGAGTCGCGCGCGCACTTCGACGCGGTGCGCGCCGTGCTCGACGCTGCCGGCCTGGCCTACCGCATCAACCCGCGCCTGGTGCGCGGCATGGACTACTACAACCTCACCGTGTTCGAGTGGGTCACCGACCAGCTCGGCTCCCAGGGCACGGTGTGCGGCGGCGGCCGCTACGACGGCCTGATCGGCCAGATGGGCGGCAAGCCGGCCCCGGCCGTCGGCTTCGGCCTGGGCATCGAGCGCCTGCTGCTGCTGGTGCAGGAGCTGGGCCTGGCCGTGCCGTCGACGGCGCCCGCCGCGTACGCGATCGTGCCTTCGGCGGCCGCGCTGCCGCGCGCCATGGTCGCGCTCGAGCAACTGCGTGCGGCCGGGGTGGCCGTGGTCCAGCACGCCGGCGGCGGCGGGATGAAGGCCCAGTTCAAGAAGGCGGACGCCAGCGGCGCGCGCTTCGCGCTCATCTTCGGCGACGACGAAATGGCGCGCGGCGAGGTCACCGTCAAGTCGCTGCGCGACGGCAGCGGCGCTCAGGTCGCCCGGCCGCTGGCCGATGTGGCCGGCTGGGCCGCCACCCTACAATCCGCGGCTGCCCAGGGCGCCACGTCCTGAGGCTCTCTCTCACATAACGACAACGCATGGCGACCCATCTCGATCTCGAAGAACAGGAACAGCTCGACCAGCTCAAGCACTTCTGGAACAAGTACGGCACGCTGATCACCTGGGTCGTGCTGCTGGTCGCCGGTGCCGTGGTGGCGTGGAACGGCTGGCAGTTCTACCAGCGCAACCAGGCGGCGCAGGCCGCAGCGCTCTACGACACGCTGGAACAGGCGGTGCAGGCCGGCGATGCGGATCGCGTCGAGCGCGCCTTCGGCGACGTCAAGAGCCGCTTTGCCCGCACGGCCTACGCGCAGCAGGCCGGCCTGCTGGCCGCGAAGTCGCTGGCCGACAAGGGCAAGCCCGAGGCCTCGCGCGCGGCCCTGGCCTGGGTGGCCGAGAACGCCGTCGATCCCGGCTACCAGGCGATCGCAAGGCTGCGCCTGGCCGCCGAACTCATGGACACCAAGGCCTGGGACGAGGCGCTCAAGCAGTTGTCGGCCAGCGTGCCCCAACCCTTCGAAGGCCTTGTGGCCGACCGCCGCGGCGACATCTACGCCGCGCAGGGCAAGCGCGACGAGGCACGCACCGAGTACGAAAAGGCCTGGAAGGCGCTCGGCACCGGCTCCGAATACCGCCGTCTGGTGGAGATCAAGCTCAATGCCGTGGGCGTGGACCCGAAGACCCTCGAAGCAACCGCGGCTCCGGCCAAGACCAACCCCTGATCGCACGCACCATGAATTTCAAGCGTTTTAGTGCTCCAGCGCCCGTCCTTCGTGCGGGAGCAGCTATGGTTTTGATAGCGGTCGCCGCCAGCATCGCGGCCTGCTCGGGCACGGCCAAGCCCAAGCCGGCCGAACTGCCGCCCAACAACGCCTTGATGGGC
Source organism: Xenophilus aerolatus (assembly GCA_030418545.1). Lineage (GTDB taxonomy): Bacteria > Pseudomonadota > Gammaproteobacteria > Burkholderiales > Burkholderiaceae_C > Xenophilus. The sequence continues at coordinate 843,281 of QAIB01000001.1, forward strand.
GTTCGCCAGGCCTGGACCGCCAAGCTGCCCTCGGTGGCCTTCCCGCTGCAGACGGCGGTCAGTGGCGACACCGTCACGGTGGCCGCGGCCGACGGCACCGTGGTGGCGATCGATGCCCGCACCGGCGCCGAGCAGTGGCGCGCCAGCGTGGGCGCGCCCCTGATCGCCGGCGTCGGCAGCGACGGTTCGCTGGCCGCGGTGGTCACGGCCAACAACGAACTGGTGGCCCTGCAGGGCGGCAAGGTGCTCTGGAAGGAGCGCCTGCCTGCCGAAACCTACACCGCGCCGCTGGTGGCCGGCCGCCGCGTGTTCGCACAGACCGCCGACCGCAGCACCACCGCCTTCGACGGGCAGAGCGGCCGCCGCCTCTGGACCCAGACCCGTGCCGCCGGCGACGCGCTGGTGCTGCGCAAGCCCGGCGTGATGTTCCCGATCGGCGACACCCTGGTCGCCGGCGTGGGCGCGCGCATGGTGGGCATGAACCCGAACAACGGCGTCTCGCGCTGGGAAGTCCCCATCGCCTCGCCCCGTGGCACCAACGACGTCGAGCGCCTGGTCGACCTGACCGGCACCGTGAGCCGTGTCGGCGAGACCGTCTGCGCGCGCGCCTACTACGCGGCCGTCGGCTGCGTCGACACCACCCGCGGCACGCTGCTGTGGAACAAGCCCTCCGTCGGCGCCGAAGGCGTGGGCGGCGACGAGCGCGCGGTGTACGGCACCGATTCGAACGGCAGCGTGGTCGCCTGGCGCCGCACCGACGGCAACGTGATGTGGACCTCCGACCGGCTGCGCCTGCGCACGCTCACCGCGCCGCTGGCCGTGGGTCGCACGCTCGTGGTCGGCGAAGACACCGGCACCGTGCACTTCCTGTCGCGCGAGGATGGCTCGCCGCTCAACCGCCTGGCACCCGATGGCTCGGCCATCGCGGCCGCGCCGGTGCTGGCCGCCAACACCGTGGTGGTCGTGACCCGCAACGGCGGGGTCTTCGGCTACCGGCCCGAATAGGTCCGGTACGGCGGCTGCGCCGCCCATCTTCCTGCCGCGCCGGCTGCAAATCCGGCCTTCCAAACGACGCCGCCCTGCGGCGTCTTTTTTCTGCCGGCCGCGTTGTGCGCGTCCGCGGGATACAGTCAGCCCATGAAACCCGTCATCGCCCTGGTCGGCCGCCCGAACGTGGGCAAGTCGACCTTGTTCAACCGCCTCACGCAGACGCGTGACGCGATCGTGGCCGACTTCGCCGGCCTGACGCGCGACCGCCACTACGGCACCGGGCACATCGGGCCGCGCGAATTCATCGTCATCGACACCGGCGGCTTCGAGCCCGACGCCGGCAGCGGCATCTACCGCGAGATGGCCAAGCAGACGCGCCAGGCCGTGGCCGAGGCCGACGTCGTCGTCTTCGTGCTCGACGGCCGACAGGGCCTCTCGGCCCAGGACCACGACATCGCCAACGAACTGCGGCGCCTGGGCAAGCCCTGCCTGCTGGCGGTGAACAAGGCCGAAGGCATGAAGGACAGCAGCCGCCTGGCCGAGTTCTACGAACTGGGCTTCGGCGACGTGCATCCGATTTCCTCGGCCCACGGGCAGGGCGTGCGCGCGCTGATCGAACTGGCGCTCGACACGTTGCCGCCGCCGCCCGACGAGCCGGAGGAGGGCGAGGCGGACGACCCGGCCAGCCGGCCGATCCGCCTGGCCGTCGCTGGCCGGCCGAACGTGGGCAAGTCCACGCTGATCAACACCTGGCTGGGCGAGGAACGGCTGGTCGCCTTCGACCTGCCCGGCACCACGCGTGATGCGATCAGCGTGCCTCTGGAGCGCAACGGGCAGCGCTTCGAACTCATCGACACCGCGGGGCTGCGCCGCAAGGGGCGCGTGTTCGAGGCGATCGAGAAGTTCTCGGTCGTCAAGACGCTGCAGGCCATCGAGTCGGCCAACGTGGTGCTGCTGCTCATCGATGCCACCGAGGGCGTGACCGACCAGGACGCCCACATCGCGGGCTTCGTCCTCGAGGCCGGGCGCGCGGTGGTGGTCGCGATCAACAAGTGGGATGCCGTCGACAGCTACCAGCGCGAGCAGATCCAGCGCCAGCTCGAGAACCGGCTGCCCTTCCTGAAGTTCGCCGCGGTGCATTTCATTTCGGCCAGGAAGCGCCTCGGCCTCGGGCCGGTCTGGCAATCGATCGTCCAGGCCCACCGCTCGGCGATGCGCAAGATGTCCACGCCGGTGCTGACACGCCTGCTGCTCGAATCCGTGCAGTTCCAGGCGCCCAAGAAGAGCGGCATGTTCCGGCCCAAGCTGCGCTATGCCCACCAGGGCGGCATGAACCCGCCCGTGATCGTGGTGCACGGCAATTCGCTGGAGCACGTGAGCGAGAGCTACCGGCGCTTTCTCGAGGCGCGCTTCCGCAAGGAGTTCGACCTGGTCGGCACGCCGCTTCGGATCGAGTTCAAGACCTCGCACAACCCGTACGCCGACAAGCCAGGGGCTTGAAACGGGCGGCAGCGTGCCCACCTGCTGCGTTCTGCCTTCGCGGCTGTCGGTCGCAACCGTCAATTTTCGAAGGCCATTCGGAAACCTTGCTGCAGCGCGGAAACGCTGTGTTAAGGTGCCCGGTCCAACAACTTCTTTTTGAACACGGAGAATATCGTGAGCAACAAAGGGCAACTCCTACAAGACCCGTTTCTGAACACGCTGCGTCGCGAGCACGTGCCGGTCTCGATCTATCTGGTCAACGGCATCAAGCTGCAGGGCCAGATCGAATCGTTCGACCAGTACGTCGTTCTGCTTCGCAACACAGTGACGCAAATGGTCTACAAGCACGCCATCTCCACCATCGTGCCGGGCCGCGCGGTCAACTTCTCGGTCACCGAGAACGACGACGCAGGCGGCTGAACGGCGCAGGGCAGGGCGGCTTCGGCCGCCCCGCCTTTTTCTGAAGTCCGTTCCGATTGTCTGAACCCATTCCCCGCCAGGACGGCGCCGTCATCCTCGTCGGCGTCGATTTCGGCCACCCCCATTTCGACAGCGACCTCGAGGAGCTCGGCCTGCTCGCGCAGACCGCCGGCCTCGAGCCCGTCGCCCGCCTCATCTGCAAACGCAAGGCGCCCGATGCGGCGCTCTTCGTCGGCAGCGGCAAGGCCGACGAGATCCGCGAACTCGCCGAACTGCATCGCGCCAGCGAAGTCATCTTCGACCAGGCCATCTCGCCGGCCCAGCAACGCAACCTCGAGCGCGCGCTCGGCGTGGCCGTCTACGACCGCACCTTCCTGATCCTCGAGATCTTCGCCCAGCGCGCGCGCAGCCACGAGGGCAAGCTGCAGGTCGAACTGGCGCGCCTGCAGTACCTCAGCACGCGGCTCGTCCGTCGCTGGTCCCACCTGGAGCGCCAGACCGGCGGCGCCGGCGTGCGCGGCGGCCCGGGCGAGAAGCAGATCGAGCTCGACCGCCGCATGATCGACGCGTCGATCAAGCGCACACGAGAGCGCCTGTCCAAGGTGCAGAAGCAGCGCGGCACGCAGCGCCGCCAGCGCGAGCGTCGCGACACCTTCAACATCTCGCTGGTGGGATACACCAACGCCGGCAAGTCCTCGCTGTTCAACGCGCTGGTCAAGGCCCGAGCGTATACGGCCGACCAGCTCTTCGCCACGCTCGACACCACGACGCGCCACCTGTACCTGGGCGACGTTGGGCGGCGCGTGTCGATCTCCGACACCGTGGGCTTCATCCGCGAACTGCCGCACGGCCTGGTGGATGCCTTCAAGGCCACGCTGCAGGAGGCCGTCGATGCCGACCTGCTGCTGCACGTGGTCGATGCCTCCAACCCGCACCACCCCGAGCAGATCGCCGAAGTGCAGCAGGTGCTGCAGGACATCGGCGCCGGCGATGTGCCGCAGCTGCTGGTCTTCAACAAGCTCGATGCGCTGGATGCGGACCACCGGCCGCACGCCCTGGCCGACGAGATGGAGATCGACGGCCAGCGCGTGCCGCGGCTCTTCCTCAGTGCCCACTCGGGCGAGGGTCTGCCGGCGCTGCGCGAGCTGCTGGCGCAGCGCGCGGCGCAGGCGGCCGCACAGGACGAGAGCATGCCCCCAGCCGAGCACACCGAATTGCAGGGCGCCACGCACTGATTGGGCACAATAGCTGCCTTCTATAAGAAGCGAAACGAATGACGTCCATGCCAGAGAGCGCGCCCCGACCCGGATTGCTGCCGGCGCAGCCCCCGAGGAAGACAGAACGACGGGGAGCGGTGCTGCGTTTTCTCGCCAGCCGGTTTCCGGGCATGTTCAACCTGAACGACGGTCGCTGGGGCCGCAGCGACGAGCCGTCCTCCTCCGACGGCGAGCGCCCGGCACCGAGCCGACCGCCCGAGAACGATCCGTCCCCTCCGTCGGGCAACAACGGCAACCGCCCGCGTGGCCAAGGCCCCAACCAGGGCCCGCCCGACCTCGACGAACTGTGGCGCGACTTCAACCGCAAGCTCGGCGGCATGTTCGGCGGCGGTCGCGGCGGCGGCCCGCGACCCAACGGCAATGGCGGGGGCGGCAACAACTACAAGCCCGACATGAAGAACGCCGGCTTCGGCATCGGCCTGATCGCCGCCGTGGCGGTGCTGATCTGGCTGGGCACGGGCTTCTTCATCGTCAACGAAGGCCAGCAGGCCGTGATCACCCAGTTCGGCCGCTACAAGGAAACCGTGGGCGCCGGCTTCAACTGGCGACTGCCGTACCCAATCCAGCGCCATGAACTGGTGGTGGTGACGCAGATCCGCTCGACCGACGTGGGCCGCGACAGCATCGTGCGCTCCACCGGCCTGCGCGAGTCGGCCATGCTCACCGAGGACGAGAACATCGTCGAAATCAAGTTCGCCGTGCAGTACCGCCTGAACGACGCCCGCGCCTGGCTCTTCGAGAGCAAGAGCCCGAGCGAGACGGTGGTGCAGGTGGCCGAGACGGCCGTGCGCGAGGTGGTCGGCAAGATGCGGATGGACGCCGCGCTGGCGGAGGAGCGCGACCAGATCGCGCCGCGCGTGCGCCAGCTCATGCAGAGCATCCTGGACCGCTACAAGGTCGGCGTCGAGGTCGTCGGCATCAACCTGCAGCAGGGCGGTGTGCGCCCGCCGGAGCAGGTGCAGGCGGCCTTCGACGACGTGCTCAAGGCGGGTCAGGAGCGCGAGCGGGCCAAGAACGAGGCCCAGGCCTATGCCAACGACGTGGTGCCCCGCGCCGTCGGTACCGCCTCGCGGCTGAAGGAAGAATCCGAAGCCTACAAGGCCCGCGTGGTGGCGCAGGCGCAGGGTGATGCGCAGCGCTTCGCGCAGGTGCTCACCGAATACCAGAAGGCGCCGCAGGTGACGCGCGACCGCATGTACACCGACGCCATGCAACAGATCTACAACAACACCACCAAGGTGCTGGTGGAGACGAAACAGGGGTCCAACCTGCTGTACCTGCCGCTCGACAAGCTGATGCAATCCTCCGGCGCCGCAGCCGCTGCGCCCGCCGACGGCGCGCCGCCGAGCGTGGCCGGCACGGCGCCGCCGCAGTCCTCGTCCATTCCCGTCGCCCCGAGCGATTCGCGCGCCCGCGACAGCGGCCGCTCGCGCGACCGCGACGCACGCTGAGCCGGGAGACCACAACCATGAACAGAATCGGATTCATCGGCGCCTCGCTGCTCGTGCTGCTCGTGCTGGCCAGCTCCATGCTCTTCGTCGTCGACCAGCGCCAGTTCGGCGTGGTCTACGCCCTGGGCCAGATCAAGGAAGTCATCACCGAGCCGGGCCTGAAGTTCAAGCTGCCGCCCCCGTTCCAGAACGTGTCGTACATCGACAAGCGGCTGCTGACGCTCTCCAGCCTGGACACCGAGCCCATGCTCACGGCCGAGAAGCAGCGCGTGGTCATCGACTGGTACGTGCGCTGGCGCATCGTCGACCCGCAGGCCTACATCCGCAACGTGGGCCTGGACGAGAACGCCGGTGCGGTGCAGCTCAACCGCGTGGTGCGCAACGCTTTCCAGGAGAACATCAACAAGCGCACCGTGCGCGAGCTGATCTCCACCCGCCGCGACGACGTGATGAACGACGTCAAGCGTGAAGTCCTCTCGGTCGTGAAGGGCGGCAACCCGTGGGGCGTCGACATCGTCGACGTGCGCGTGACGCGCATCGACTACGTCGAGGCCATCACCGAATCGGTCTACCGCCGCATGGAGGCCGAGCGCAAGCGCGTGGCCAACGAGCTGCGCTCCACCGGCCAGGCCGAGGGCGAGAAGATCCGCGCCGATGCCGACCGCCAGCGCGAGGTCACGGTGGCCAACGCCTACCGCGACGCACAGAAGATCAAGGGCGAGGGCGACGCCCAGGCCGCCGCCGCGTATGCCGATGCCTTCGGCAAGGACGCGCAATTCGCGCAGTTCTACCGCAGCCTCGAGGCCTACAAGCAGAGCTTCAACAAGAAGAGCGACGTGCTGGTGCTCGACCCTTCGCAGTCGGACTTCTTCCGCGCGATGCAGGGGTCCGGCGCAGCCGGCAGCCAGCCGCCGCGGCGCTGAGTCGCGGCGCTGGGTCCGGCCGTGAGCAGCGATGCCTTCTGGAGCGCCGTGGCGCTCGTCCTGGTGATCGAGGGCATCCTGCCCTTCGTGTCGCCCGGCGGGTGGCGGCGCGGCTTCAGCCAGCTCATGCAGCTGCGCGACGGTCAGCTGCGCTTCTTCGGGCTGTGCAGCATCGTCGCCGGGCTGGTCCTGCTCTGGCTCGCCAGCTGATCGGCGCCCTGGCCGTGTGAAGGGGCTGCGGTCACCCGCGCCCGTTAGAATCCGTTTTTAACCACGGCCCCGTTTCCCATGTCCGCCTGGGTCCTCCCGGATCACATCGCCGATGTGCTGCCTTCCGAGGCGCGCCACATCGAAGAGCTCCGACGCCAACTGCTCGACACCGCCCGTGGCTACGGGTACGAGCTCGTCATGCCGCCGCTGCTCGAGCACCTCGAATCCCTGCTGTCGGGCACCGGCGAAGCCCTCGATCTCCAGACCTTCAAGTTGGTCGACCAGCTCTCCGGCCGCAGCATGGGCCTGCGCGCCGACACCACGCCGCAGGTCGCGCGCATCGACGCCCACCTGCTCAACCGCAGCGGCGTGGCGCGCCTGTGCTACTGCGGGCCCGTGCTCCACACCCGGCCCGATCGCCCGCATGCCACGCGCGAACCGCTGCAGTTCGGCGCCGAGATCTACGGCCACGCGGGCCGCGAGGCCGACCTCGAGGCGCTGCTGCTGGCGCTGGACTGCCTGCGCGCCGCGGGCATCGAACGCCCGCTGGTCGACCTGGCCGACGTGCGCATCGTGCGCTCGCTGTTCGGTGGCGTCATGGTGTCGCCCGACGTCATCGAGGACGTCCACGCCGCCCTGGCCGCCAAGGACGCGAGCACCCTGGCCGAGCTCACCCGCAGCTTCCCGCAGGCGGCCCGCGAAGGCCTGCAGGCCCTGCTGCACCTGTACGGCGACGCGAAGGTGCTCGACGAAGCCGCACGTGCGCTTCAGGGCACGCCGGCAGTGCAGGCCGCACTCGACCACATGCGCTGGCTGGCGGCGCAGCTCGGCGACGCACAGGTGAGCTTCGACCTGGCCGACCTGCGCGGCTATGCCTACTACAGCGGCGTGCGCTTCGGCATCTATGCCGAGGGCGCGGCCGATTCGCTGGCCCGCGGCGGGCGCTACGACGAGGTGGGCGCCGTGTTCGGCCGCAACCGCCCGGCCGTGGGCTTCAGCCTCGACGTGCGCGAACTGGTCGGCGTGCTGCCGGCGCGGCCGCTGCGCGCGGCCATCCGCGCGCCCTGGAGCGACGCCGATGCGGGCCTGCGCGCCGCCATCGCCGCCTTGCGTGCGCAGGGCGAGACCGTCGTCTGCATGCTGCCGGGCCACGACAGCGAGATCGACGAGTTCCATTGCGACCGCCAGCTCGTGCAGCGCGGTAACGCCTGGGCCGTCCAGCCCATCTGATTCCTGTTTTTTCGAGCGATACATCATGAGCGTGACTACCGGACGTAACGTCGTCGTCGTCGGCACCCAATGGGGCGACGAGGGCAAGGGCAAGCTGGTCGACTGGCTGACGGAGAGCGCGCAAGGCGTGGTCCGCTTCCAGGGCGGCCACAACGCGGGCCACACGCTGGTCATCAACGGCGTGAAGACCGCGCTGCACCTGATCCCCAGCGGCATCATGCGCCCCGGCGTCACCTGCTACATCGGCAACGGCGTGGTGCTCTCGGCCGCCAAGCTCTTCGAGGAGATCGAGGGCCTGGAGAAGGCCGGCGTCGAGGTGCGTTCGCGCCTGCGCGTGTCCGAGGCCTGCCCGCTGATCCTGCCCTTCCACGCCGCGCTCGACGTGGCGCGCGAGGCCTACCGCGAGAAGGGCGGCATCGAGAAGATCGGCACCACCGGCCGCGGCATCGGCCCGGCCTACGAAGACAAGATCGCCCGCCGCGCGCTGCGCGTGCAGGACCTGAAGCATCCCAAGCGCTTCGGGGAGAAGCTCCGCGTGCTGCTGGACCTGCACAACCACGTGCTCACGCAGGTGCTCAGCGCACCGGCCATCGACTACGACACGGTCTACGACGAGGCGATGAAGCACGCCGAGCTGCTCAAGCCGATGATCGCCGACGTCTCGCGCGAGCTGAACGAGGCGCACCGCAACGGCGCCAACCTGCTGTTCGAAGGCGCGCAGGGCACGCTGCTCGACGTCGACCACGGCACCTACCCCTACGTCACCTCGAGCAACTGCGTGGCCGGCAATGCGGCCGCCGGCTCGGGCGTGGGCCCGGGCATGCTGCACTACGTGCTGGGCATCACCAAGGCCTACTGCACGCGCGTGGGCGGCGGTCCGTTCCCCACCGAGCTGGATTGGGAAACGCCCGGCACGCCCGGCTACCACATGAGCACCGTGGGCGCCGAGAAGGGCGTCACCACCGGCCGCTCGCGCCGCTGCGGCTGGTTCGACGCCGCACTGCTCAAGCGCTCGGCCCAGGTCAACGGCCTGTCGGGCCTGTGCATCACCAAGCTCGACGTGCTCGACGGCCTCGACAAGCTCGAGCTGTGCACGGGCTACGAGCTCGACGGCGAGCACATCGACATCCTGCCGATGGGCGCCGACGAGATCGAACGCTGCGTGCCGGTCTACGAGACGATGGAAGGCTGGAGCGACAGCACCGTCGGCGTGACGCAGTACGACAAGCTTCCGGTCAATGCCCGGCTGTACCTGCAGCGCATCGAGCAGGTCACCGGCGTGCCGATCGCCATGATCTCCACCAGCCCGGACCGCGACCACACGATCATGATGCGGCATCCGTATCTGGCGGATTGAATGCGGACATCCGTACGCGAAGGGCGCGAAGATTGCGCGAAGGTCGCGAAAGAACAGCCGAAATTTTTATTCCTGATTTCTTCGCGTCCTTCGCGCAACTTTCGCGCCCTTCGCGTACGGAGGTCCGGTTTTTGAAGTCAGATCGGCCTGAAACGCCCACCCCACCTGCGCCACCAGCTATCAAATCAGGAGCAAACGCCCCATGTTGACCGAAGACGGCAAGCACCTTTACGTGAGCTATGACGAGTACCACAACCTGATCGAGAAGCTCGCGATCAAGGTGCACCAGTCGGGCTGGGAGTTCGACAACATCCTGTGCCTGGCGCGCGGCGGCATGCGGCCGGGCGATGTGCTGTCGCGCATCTTCGACAAGCCGCTGGCCATCATGTCGACCAGCTCCTACCGCGCCGAGGCCGGCACGGTGCAGGGGCACCTCGACATCGCCCACTACATCACCACGCCCAAGGGCGAGATCGCGGGCAAGGTGCTGCTGGTCGACGACCTGGCCGACTCGGGCCACACGCTCAACGCCGTGGTCGAACTGCTCAAGACCAAGTACGCGCCCATCACCGAGCTGCGCAGCGCGGTGCTGTGGACCAAGGGCCTGTCGAACTTCACGCCCGACTATTCGGTGGAGTTCCTGCCGACCAACCCGTGGATCCACCAGCCCTTCGAGGGCTACGACAACATGACGCCGGCGAAGCTGCTGGCGAAGTGGTCGGTCTGAAGCCACCTTTCGCCGACGATGAAGAAAGCCGCTCCTTCGAGCGGCTTTTTCTTGGCCCCCGGCGGCGCGGAGGGCTCAGGAGGTAGCTGCCTCCGCCAACCGTCGCACGACCGCGCACAGCGGACTCGCCGCGTCCTCGAAGCCATGGATGGCGCTCAGGTGATCGGCGCCCGGCTGCGGCATCAGCTCACCCGTGTTGCCTGCGGCGCGCCAGGCGTCGAGCATGCGCGTGGACTGCTGCTCGAAGGCCGGCTGCTCGCGCTCGCCCCAGGTCAGCACCACCGGTGTGCTGCAGCGGCGTACATGGTGTACGGGTGAGTTGCGCTGCACGATGCCGTCGTCCAGCTGGATGGCAGGCTGCAGATAGCTGTAGCGCAGCGGCGCGATGTCGTACAGGCCGCTGACCAGCACCGCGCCGGCGAAGGGATCGTCCGGCAGCCCGTACTGCGCCTGCCAGGGCGTGTTCAGCAGCATTGCGCCAAGGTGGCCGCCCGCCGAGTGGCCGCCGATCACCACGCGGCGCGGGTCGCCGCCGTGCTCGCCGATGTGGCGCAGCACCCAGGCGGCCGCGGCACGCACCTGGCGCGCGATCTCGTCGAGCGTGACGGCGGGGCACAGCGCGTAGTCGACCAGCACGGTGGTGAAGTTCATCGCATGCGGCCCGAAGGCCACCTGCGCGAAATCGCGCGCGGCGTTGGCTCGCCAGTAGCCCCCGTGAATGAAGAAGAAGACCGGCGCGCCGGGCCGCCGGGCGGGCACGATGTCGACGGTCTCGGCCAGCGTCGGGCCGTACGGCAGGTTCGCCCGGTAGGGGAGCTCGGCCTGCGCCTGCGCGCTGCGTTGTGTCTGGCGCCGCGCTGCGCCATCGACGTCCGCCACACGCAGGCGCGGGTTGTAGGCTTCGTCGATCGCCTGCAGGCTCTCGAAACCGTGGGGCAGGGGCAGAGGCATCCGTCCATTGTGCCGCGCCGCATCGCCGCAGCGGCCGAAGTCGCGCCGCATCCGGGCTAGGATGGCCGCATGACCAAGCCTGCGACCGACCTGATCCACCACCCCTACACGCCACCCGATACCTTCGATGCCCCACAGCCCGGCGTCTTCAAGGCGTCCACCGTCTTCTTCAAGGATGTGGCGGCGATGCGGGCACGGGACTGGCGAACCAAGGCCGGCTACACCTACGGCCTGCACGGCACGCCCACCACCTTCACGCTGGAGGAGCGCCTCGCCACGCTGGAAGGCGGTACCGAGTGCCTGCTGGTGCCCAGCGGCCTCGCCTCGATCGCGCTGACGGACTTCGCGCTGCTCAAGCGCGGCGACGAGGTGCTCATCCCCGACAACGCCTACGGCCCCAACAAGGCGCTGGCCACCGGCGAGTTGGCCAGCTTCGGCATCACGCACCGGCTCTACGACGCGATGAATGCAGCCGACCTGGCCGCCAGGATCTCCGAGCGCACCCGCCTCGTGTGGGTGGAGGCGCCCGGTTCGGTGACCATGGAGTTTCCCGACCTGCGTGCGCTGGTCGCCGCCTGCCGCGCGCGCGGCGTGCTGGTGGCCCTGGACAACACCTGGGGCGCAGGCCTCGCCTTCGATCCCTTCGACCTGGCCGGCAGCGGGGAGGGCGTGGACATCTCGGTGCATGCACTGACCAAGTACCCGAGCGGCGGTGGCGACGTGCTGATGGGCAGCGTGGTCACGCGCGATGCGGCGCTGCACCTGAAGCTCAAGCTCACCCACATGCGCATGGGCTACGGCATCGGCGTGAACGACGTCGAGACGGTGTTGCGCTCCCTGCCCAGCCTGCCGCTGCGCTACGCGGCGCACGATCGCGCGGCGCGCGAGCTGGCGAACTGGCTGGCGGAGCGCGAGGAGGTGGCGCAGGTGCTGCATCCGGCGCTGGAAGGCTCGCCGGGCCATGCGCACTGGAAGGCGCTGTGCGGCCCCGCCGACCTGGCCGCCGGCCTGTTCTCGATCGTCTTCGACGAGCGCTACGGCACCGAATCGGTCGACCGTTTCTGCGACAGCCTGCGGCTGTTCCGGCTGGGCTATTCCTGGGGCGGCCCGACCAGCCTCGTGGTGCCCTACGACATCGGCCTGATGCGCGACGCCTCGGTGGCGCGCTGGCCGCACAAGGGCACGCTGGTGCGCTTTTCCATCGGGCTGGAGGATGTGGACGACCTGCGCGCCGACCTGGCGCAGGCGCTGGCGCGGCTCTGAACGCCGCGCCGCATCGCGTAGGCGGTGTCGGTTTTATCGCTTACATTGCACCGCAGGGCGGTCCCGACCCCGGGGCACATCGACACAGGAGCCAAAGTGGCCACACCCAACTACGGATACGAGAAGCGCCAGAAGGAGCTCGCCAAGAAGAAGAAGAAGGAAGACAAGCTGCGCGCCAAGGCCGAACGCAAGCTCAATCCGGGCAGCCCCGACGGTGCGGACGGTGATGCGGCTTCCCTCGAGCAGGACGCCCCCGCCACCCCGGGAACGCCGCCCCAGGACGATTGAGCGCCGCACGGCTGTCCACCCCGGGTACGGCCTGCAAAGACATGCAACCGCTGCTGGCCAGGCCGGCAGCGGTTCTTTTTTTGGAGCGCCGTGAATCGTCCCGACGCGCTCAGCGGGCGCTCTGGATCAGCTTGCGCAGCTCGGGCCACACGTTGTCCAGCATGCGCGGCTGCGCCACCGCCAGCGGGTGGATGCGGTCGGCCTGGAACAGGTTCGCCGAGTCGGGCGCGTCCGCCACGTTCTTGAGCAGGAAGGGCACCAGCGCCGATTTCGTGGCCGCCGCCACCTTCGGGAACACCTCGCCGAAGCGGCGCGTGTAGTCGGTGCCGTAGTTGGGCGGCACCTGGATGCCCACCAGCAGCACCTTGGCGCCCGCGGCCTGCGAGGCCCTGGCCATCTGCGTCAGGTTGTCCTCGGTGCTGGGCAGCGGCAGGCCGCGCAGCGCATCGTTGGCGCCCAGTTCGAGCACCACGATGTCGGGCTTGTGCTGCGCCAGCAGGCCCGGCAGCCGGGCGCGGCCGCCCGAGGTGGTGTCGCCGCTGATGCTGGCGTTGACCACGCCGGCCGTCACCTTCTGCTCGGCCAGGCGCTTCTGCAGCAGCGGCACCCAGCCGTCGCCGCGCTTGAGGCCGTATTCGGCCGACAACGAGTCGCCCACCACCAGGACCAGCGGCCGCGCCGGTGCGGGCGCCGCCGGGGCCTGCGCCCAGGCGGAAGACCCCACGGCGGCGGCCGCCACCGCGGCAAGCGCGCTGCGCAGGCTAAAGTCACGTCGATTCATCCAGCCGATCACTTGCATCCTTTCATGTCTTCGAGCCCCGCTTCCGCATCGCCGATCGTCAGCGTCGAGCATGTGTTCAAGTCCGTCACCGATTCGGCGGGCACGCTGGACATTCTGCGCGACATCGATTTCACCCTCGGCGCGCGGGAAACGGCCGCCATCGTCGGCGCCTCGGGCTCCGGCAAGAGCACGCTGCTGTCCATCGTGGCCGGCCTCGACGTCCCTTCGCGCGGCACCGTGCGCATCGCGGGCGACGACCTCTTCGCCATCGACGAGGACGAACGCGCCGCGCTGCGTGCCAGACAGATCGGTTTCGTGTTCCAGAGTTTCCAGCTGCTCGGCAATCTCACCGCGCTCGAGAACGTGATGCTGCCGCTGGAGCTGTCCGACCGCCCCGAGGTGCAGCGAACGGCGCGCAAGGCCGCCACCGAGATGCTGGGCCGCGTCGGCCTGGGCCAGCGCCTGTCGCACTACCCCAAGGTGCTCTCGGGCGGCGAGCAGCAGCGCGTCGCGCTGGCGCGGGCCTTCGTCGTGCAGCCGCAGCTGCTGCTGGCCGACGAGCCCACCGGCAGCCTGGACTTCGCCACCGGCGAGCAGGTGATGCGGCTGATGTTCGACCTCAACCGCGAGCTGGGCACCACGCTCGTGCTGGTCACGCACGACCGCGGCATCGCGGCCCAGTGCGAGCGGCGCATCACCATCGAGGCGGGCCGCGTGTCCAGCAACGAATCTTCCGAGCCGGATTGGCCTGAAGCCCCCGTGGACAGTGCGCAGGCAGCTATCAATTCCGTAGCACCCTGAGACGCGGAGCACCGCACACGCCATGAACCGACCGCCCCCCGATGCCATCGCCGCCCTGGAACGCGGCAACCTCATCGATGCCATCAAGCGCACGCGCGAGGCGACCGGCCTGGGCCTGAAGGAGTCGAAGGACCTGGTCGAGCGCTACGCGAACGGCGAGGCCGGCGTCGACACCCCCGAGGACGCAGACGAGTTCGAGCACCTGCTGCAAGGACATCCCACCCCCGCGTCGGCACTGCCCGCGGCCGCGCGCGCCGCGCTGCAGCGGGGGCAGGTGCTCGAGGCCATCAAGCTCACGCGCGAAGCCACCGGCCTGGGCCTGAAGGAGGCCAAGGACCTGGTCGACGCGGCGCGCGCCGCGGACGGGTCGGTGCCCGGCCTCGCCGCCGCCGGTGCCACCTTCGACCCGATGCACGAGCCGGGTCGCGTGCGAGGTGGCGGCGCCAGGGTCGCGCTGCTGGTGGTCGTGCTGCTGTGTGCCCTGCTGGCCCTGTGGGCGGTGTTCGCCCGGTGATGCTGGAGGCGGGAGACGCAGGCCGCATGCATCCGCGGCCCGCAGCGGTGGTCGTGGCCGTGATCGCCATCGGCTTGCTGTACGAACTGGCGCGCGGCTTTCTCCACCAGCGATGATCGTTCCCGCCTGCTGGGCCGAAGGCCACCTCTAGCAGCGCGTCGCTGCAAGCGGTGCACACGCATCGACCGCTTCATCCGCCCGCACCACCGATGGCCCGAGACCGGCGCCTGCAGCCTACACGGGGTCGCCAGGCGCTGCCTCGATAATCGGCCGCGATATGGCTTCCTCCCCCAAAGTGATCTTCGGCTTCCACGCCGTCGGCGTGCGGCTCAAGACGGCACCGGCCTCGGTGATCGAGGTGCTCTTCGATGCCAGCCGGCGCGATGCGCGCATGAAGCAGTTCATCGCCCGCGCACAGGAGGCCGGCGTGCGCCTCATCGAGGCCGACGGCATCCGCCTGGCCAAGCTGGCCGGCAGCCACGGCCACCAGGGTGTGGCCGCGCGCGTGGAGGCCGTTGCGCAGACCCACTCCCTCGACGACCTGCTCGATGGCCTCGAGGCCGCGGGCACTGTGCCGCTGCTGCTGGTGCTCGACGGCGTGACCGACCCGCACAACCTCGGCGCCTGCCTGCGCGTGGCCGACGGCGCGGGTGCCCATGCCGTCATCGCGCCCAAGGACCACGCCGCCGGCATCAACGCCACGGTGGCGAAGGTGGCCAGCGGTGCGGCCGAGACGGTGCCGTATTTCATGGTCACCAACCTCGCGCGCACCCTGAACGAGCTGAAGGAGCGCAACATCTGGTGCGTGGGCACCAGCGACGATGCGCCCGGCACGCTCTACCAGTGCGACTTCAGGCGGCCGCTGGCGCTGGTGCTCGGTGCCGAAGGGCAGGGCATGCGTCAGCTCACGCGCAAGACCTGCGACGAACTGGTCAGCATCCCCATGGCCGGCGCGGTCGAGAGCCTGAACGTCTCCGTCGCCAGCGGCGTGTGCCTGTACGAAGCCCTGCGGCAGCGCCAGCCCATCCCGGCCTGAGCGTCACATCGACGCACTAACATCCCAACCACATCCAGCAGCGGGAGCATAGAGAACCATGGAGCACGATCCCATCGACGGCCTGAAGATCACCGACAAGCTGGTCTTCGATCTGCAACTGGCGCTGTACCTCGACCTCGTCGCCGTGCTCGAGCGCGCGGGAGCCGTGAGCTACCGGCAGATGGCCGCGCGCGTGCTCAACCTCAGCCTGATCGCGCAGAACGACGGCGACCAGCCGCTGGCCAACGTGCTCGAAGGCATCGCCGGCGGCTTCGCCAGCCAGGAGAACGGCCTGTCGCTCGGCGTGCTCAAGGCGGCGAGCGAGCTGCGCAACGACGAGGCGTTGGGCGACATTCCTTCGCGGCCCGAAGGGCTCTGAGCCGCTTGCGCGGCCCTGCCGCTAGCGCGCGGCGCCCGAGCCGAACAGCGCCACCACCGTAGCCCTGAGCCAGCGGTTGGCCGCATCCTGGTGGTAGCGGGCATGCCAGTGCTGGCGCACGGCGAAACCCTCCACCGCCACGGGGCAGCGGAACACCGACAAGCCATTGGACCGCGCCAGGGTCTCCCCGATATGGCGCGGCAGCGTGGCGATGAGGTCGGTGCTGCGGATGATCGCGCCCAGGCCCAGAAAGCCCGGCAGTTCCAGCACCACGTCGCGCTCGATGCGCGCACGCGCCAGCGCCAGCTCCAGCAACTGCGCCCCCGTGCCTGCCGCGATGGTGACGTGGCCCTCGGCGGCGTATTGCCGGATGCCCAGCCGGCGCCGCAGGCGGGGATGGTTCGCGTTGGCCAGGCAGACCCAGTCCTGTTCGTAGAGCTGCTGCTGGTACACGCCGTTGCCCAGCCAGGGCACGTAGCCGATGGCCAGGTCCGCCTCCCCCGACTCCAGCGCCCGCTCGGTGTTGCCATCGATGCGGGCCGCTTCCAGCCGCACGCCCGGCGCCTGGCCTCGCACGTGCGCCAGCAGGCGGGGCAGCAGCGCCACATGGCTGGCGTCGGTCATGCAGATGCGAAAGCGCCGGCGGGCGGTGGCCGGATCGAAGTCGGGCTCCCATGAGGTCAGCCGGCGCACCGACTCCAGCGCGGCGCGGCAGGGGCCGATGAGCGCGTCGGCCTGCGGCGTGGGCGCCATGCCGCCCGGCGTGCGCACGAAGAGCGGGTCCTTCAGGTGCGCGCGCAGGCGGTTGAGCCAGATGCTGACCGTGGGCTGGCTCTGGCCCAGCTGCTCGGCCACGCGCGTGACGCTGCGGGCGTCGTAGAGCAGGTCGAAGAGCTGCAGCAGCTTGAGCTCGGGAAGGTCGGTGGCGGCCATGGACCGATATTGCACCAGGCAATGAAGCTATTGCAATCATTGCATTGCCGGCACCGATCGCGATGCCTATCGTCACGGCTCCTCAAGGAGACATGGTGAAGATTGCGATCCTGGGTGCGGGTGCACTCGGCTGTGCCATTGGTGCCGCGCTGACCGAAGCGGGCCACGAGACCTGGCTGCTCAACCGCTCCGCTGCCCACGTCGAGGCCATGCGGCGCGACGGGCTGCGCGTGGACGATGCCGCCGGCACCCGCCACGTGGCGGTGAAGGCGGCCACGGCGGCGGCCGACGCCGGCGTGGTGGACCTGGTCGTCGTGCTGGTCAAATCCTTCCACACCGACGCGGCCATGCGCGGTGCGCTGAGCCTGGTGGGCCCGCACACGATGGTGCTGTCGCTTCAGAACGGCCTGGGGCACGAAGACCTGCTGGCCGACATCGTGGGGCGCGAACGCCTGCTGGCCGGCAAGACCTACGTCGGCGGCGTGATGCGCGGGCCGGGCCACATCCAGTCCGGCATCGCGCGCAAGGCGACTTACATCGGCGAACTGGACGGCCGGCGCACCACGCGCGTGGAGGCGATCGCCGCCGCCTTCGAGGCTGCAGGCCTGCACACCCTCGTCAGCGACAACATCCTGGGCACCATGTGGGACAAGCTGCTGGTGAACGTGGCCACGGGCGCCATCACCGGCATCACGGGGCTCACCTACGGCCAGCTCTACGACGAGCCGCTGCTCCAGGCCACGGCCCTGGCCGCGGTGCAGGAGGCCATCGACGCCGCGCAGGCGGCCGGCGTGCGGCTGTCGATGACCGAGCCCGAGCAGGCCTGGACGCTGGCAGCGGCGGGCCTGCCCGCCACCTTCAAGACCTCGATGCTGCAGAGCCTGGAGAAAGGCTCGGTGACCGAGGTCGACTTCATCAACGGCTCGGTCGTGCGCTGGGGACGGCGCCACGGCGTGCCCACGCCGGTCAACGCCACGCTCGTGGCCTGCATCAAGGGCATCGAGCGCGCCATGGCCGACCGGACACACAAGGAGACCTCCGCATGATCCATCCCAAGAAATCCTACCTGGAGCACGTTGCCATCTGGGTCAGGGACATCCATTGGCACATCGACTTCTTCCAGCAGGTGTTCGGCATGGGCATGCGGGAAGTGGACGGGCCGGTCGAGGCCCCGCGCCAGTACTGGACGCTGGGCGGCCTGCAGTTCATCCACGACCCGGACCATCAGGCGCCCGAGGGCCGGCTGGCCCACCTGGGCGTGATGTGCGAGGACCTGGAGGCGGCGCTCGCCGCGGCCCGGGCCTTCGGCGTAACCGAGATGCCGCAGGGGCGCAACTGGCTGCGCCTGCCCGACGGGCTCGCGATCGAGTTCATCCAGGCCAAGCCGGCCTCGTGCGTTGCACAGGCCCTTTCCATCGACCCGCGCGCGGAGGCTTGACCATGATCATCACGGAAAAGTATTGGGACGACGCCCGCGAAGGCGACGCGTGCACCAGCCCGAGCTACACCGTCACCAGGGAACGCATCCTGGCCTATGCCGACCTCACGGGCGACCACACGCCCGTGCACGTGGACGAGGCCTATGCCAACGCCAGCCATTTCGGCTCGATCGTCGCGCACGGCCTGTTCGGCCTGTCGATCGCCGACGGACTGAAGACGCAGAGCGACTACCGCTTCCTGCCCGGCATGTCGCTGGGCTGGACCTGGGACTTCCTGCTGCCGATCAAGGTCGACGACGTGCTCCACGTGAAGTTCCGCGTCGGCAGCATGCGCGCCAGCAGGAGCAAGCCCGGCTGGGGCATCGTGGTGCTGCCCTCGGAGCTGATCAACCAGCACGGCCAGGTCGTGCAGCGCGGCGAGCACCGTCTCATGGTGCCGCGCCGGCCGGGAGCGCAATGATGCAGGCCCGTCCCCTCGAAGGCATTCGCGTCGTCGACTACAGCCACTTCCTGGCCGGCCCCTATGTGGGCCGCTGCTTGGCGGCGCTGGGCGCCGAGGTGATCAAGGTCGAACGGCCGGGCAGCGGCGACGCGGGCCGGCAGCACGCCACCGTGCTCGACGACCAGCAGAGCGGCTACTTCCTGCAGCTGAACATGGGCAAGCAGGGCGTGAGCGTGAACATGAAGGACCCGCGCGGCAAGGACTTCATGCAGCGCCTGTGCGACTCGGCCGACGTGTTCATCGAGAACTACCGCCCCGGTGCGCTGGACCGGCTCGGTCTGGGCTATGCCGAGCTGTCGGCACGCAACCCTGGACTCGTGTACTGCTCCATCTCGGCCTACGGCCACACGGGCCCCGATGCGCACCGCGCCGGCTTCGGCCTCATCGCCGAGGCCAAGAGCGGCATCATGCAGATGGTGGGCACGCCGGGCGAGGCGCCGCCGCTGCTGCGCATCTCGCTGGGCGACATGTACACCGGCATCCATGCCGTGGCCGCCATCAATGCCGCGCTGCTGGGCCGGGCGAAGAGCGGCAAGGGCCAGCACATCGACATGGCGCTGTACGACACGCTGGTGTCGATGCACGAGTACGCGGTGCAGTGCTACACCCTCGGCGGCGTGCTGCCCGCGCAGACGGGGCACGACATGCCGACCTCCACGCTCTACGGCGTGTTCCGCGCGGCCGAAGGCGACCTGGTGATCGCCGCGCAGGTGGACGATGCGTGGAAGCGCTTCGCGGCGCTGGTCGAACAGCAGGGCGGCCCGGCGGGCTTCGGCAGCGACGCGCGCTTCCACGACAGCGGGGGGCGCAACGCGAATCGCGAGGCCATCCTGGCCGTCGTCAAGCCCTGGGTGGCGGCGCGCCCCGTGGCCGAGGTGCTCCGGCTGCTGGACGGCATCGACGTGCCCAGCGCCAAGGTGCAGCGCATCGACGAGGTGATGGCCGATCCGCAGATCCGGGCCCGCGGCATGGTGGTGGAGCAGCAGCACCCGCGCCTGGGCACGCTGCGCCTGCCCAACCTGCCGTTCCGCTTCTCCGACTGCGACACCACCATCCATCAGGTGGCGCCCGACCTGGGCGAACACAACGCCGAGGTGGCACACACCCTCGGCTTCTCGCCCGCCGAGATCGATGCCATGCAGACCGATGGCGTGCTCTTTTCCCGCTGAGGAATTCCAATGACTGACCGCTACGCCGTGATCGGGAACCCGATCGGCCACACCAAGTCGCCCCTGATCCACGGCCAGTTCGCGCAGCAGACCGAACAGGACCTGCGCTACATCGCCATCGAGGGTCCGCGTGAGCCCGAAGGCGCGTTTGCCGAGGCGGTCCGCTCCTTCATCGCCGAAGGCGGCAAGGGCCTGAATGTCACCGCGCCGTTCAAGCTGCAGGCCTTCGCCATGGCCGACGAATCGAGCGACCGGGCCCGCATGGCGGGCGCCGTGAACGCGCTGAAGTTCGTGGACGGCCGCATCCTGGCCGAGAACTTCGACGGCATCGGCCTGCTGCGCGACATCGCCGTGAACCTGAGCCGGCCGCTGGTCGGCCGCCGCGTCCTGCTGCTGGGCGCCGGCGGTGCGGCGCGCGGCGCGCTGCTGCCTTTCGTGGAAGCGGGCCCGAAGGAGCTGGTCATCGCCAACCGCAGCGTGGCGAAGGCGCAGGCTCTGGCCGAGCAGGTGAACGGCAAGGGCAGCGTCGTGCGCGCCTGCAGCTACCCCGGCCTGGCGGGGGAAGGCGCCTTCGACCTGGTGGTGAACGCCACCTCGGCCAGCCTCACGGGCGCCTTGCCGCCCGTGCCCGCAACCGTCTTCGATGCGGAGGGCCTCGCCTACGAACTGGCCTACGGCAAGGGCCTGACGCCCTTCCTGCGGCTGGCCCGCGACGCCGGCGTGCGCCAGCTGGCGGACGGCGTGGGCATGCTGGTCGAGCAGGCGGCCGAGGCTTTCGAGTGGTGGCGCGGCGTGCGTCCGCCGACGCGCGGCGTGATCGAGCAGCTGACGGTGCCCTTGCAATGAGCGCGCCCGCGGCTTCCGCTGGGGTGGCGCCCGAACGAAAGCGGGTGCTGATGCTGCATGGCATCAACCACAACATGTTCGGCAAGCGCGACCCGGCGCAATACGGCACCGTCACGCTGGCGGACATCGACGCGCGGCTGCAAGGGCTCGCGCACGAACTCGGCGTCGACGTCGATTCGTACCAGACCAACAGCGAAGCGCAGATGTGCGAACGCATCCACCAGGCCTTCGAGGACAGGCAGGACGCGGTGCTCATCAACGCCGGCGCCTGGACGCATTACAGCTACGGCATCCGCGACGCGCTGGCGATCCTCATCTGCCCCGTGGTCGAGCTGCACATGTCCAACATCCACGCGCGCGAGGCCTTCAGGCACCACTCCGTGTTCGCGGACATCGTGACCGGGCAAATCAGCGGCTTCGGGGTGGACAGCTACGAGCTGGCGCTGCGGGCCGTGGTGATGCGTTTGAGCCCTGCCACGGCCTAGCCCGGTTCTCAATCCGCCTTGAAGCCCGTCGCCTTGACCGCCTTGCCCCAGGTCACGGTGTCGCTGTCGATGATGCGCGCGAACTCCTGCGCGGTGGTGCCGGTCACGCCGAAGCCGGCGTCTTCCATCTTCGACTTGCCGTCGGCCGATTGCATGGCCTTGCGGATGTCGGCCTCGAGCCGGGCGACGATCTCCGGCGGCGTCTTCGCGGGCGCGACGATGCCGAACCAGGAGTTGAAGACCAGCTGCGGGTAGCCCTGTTCGCGGAAGGTGGGCACCTCGGGCAGGCCGGCGCTGCGCGCCTCGCCGCTGGAGGCGAGCGCGACCAGCTTGCCCGCTTTCACGTTCGGCGTGGCCAGGCCGACGCTGGCGAAGGCGCCGGACACGTCGCCGCTCATCAGGCCGGCCAGGGCGTCGCCGGTGTTCTTGTAGTGCACCGGCTCGGGCTTGATGCCGATGGCGTCGCCGAACAGGTAGGCACCGAAGTGGCCGGGCGTGCCGGCGCCGAAGGTGCCCATGAACAGGCCCTTCTGCTGCCTGGTCCAGTCGACGAATTCCTTGACGTTCTTCGCCGGCACCTTGGCCGGGTTGACCACCAGCATGAAGTTGCTGGTCACGACCTGGCTCACGGGCACGAAGTCCTTCTTCGGGTCGTAGGGCAGCTTGCTGTAGCTGCTGGGGGCGATCGCGAGCTGGCCGGTTTCGCCGAGCATCAGTGTGTAGCCGTCGGGCTGGGCGCGCACGGTCTCGTTGGCCGCGATGAGGCCGCCGGCACCGGGCTTGTTGTCGACGATCACGCCCAGGTTGCCCCAGCCTTCGGACAGCTTCTGCGCCAGCAGGCGGGCGACGATGTCCGGGCCCGTGCCGGCCGGGAAGCCGACGATGATGCGCACCGGCCGGTTGGGGAAGGGCGCGGCCTGGGCGGTCGCCTGCGATGCGGCCAGCGCGGCGGTCAGGCCCAGGGTGGCGCTGGCAATGAGCGTGAGCGCGCGGCGGCGCGCGCCCGTCGTGGGGGCGTTCGTCATGGTTGTCTCCTCTTGGGTCGGAAAAAAAGGCGAGTGCTACAGCACGGTGAAGAAGCGCATGACCACCTGTGCCGGATGGCGGACCCCCACGCCGACGAACAGGCGCTCGGTGATCCAGCGCAGGGCCGGCGATGTCGTTTCGAAGCTCGGGCTGCAGCGGAAATAGATCTGCGACGGGTCCACCGGCTCGCCGCGCAGCAGCTTCGCCATGACCTCGGCCGGCGCGGTGCGCACGGCGCGGTTCTGCACGTAGACGAGGTCGCCGGCGTCGGTCTCGAGGCCGTAGCGGGCGTCGAGCTCGGAGGCGGTGTCGCTGGTGATGCGCTGGAAGTCGGCGCCGCCGGGCAGCACGCGGGCGCGCCAGCCCTCGCCGTGGGCGCTGCCGCCGACGATGGGGACCACGCGGCGCAGGCCGCCGGCGCCCTGGCCCAGGACCAGCGGCTCGCCCACGTCGACGGCCACGTCGGCGAACCAGCCGAGGGCAGGGGGGGCGAGCGGGTTGGTGTCGGCGGGGGAGAGAGGCATCGCGCTAGCGTAAGTCCGGTGGCTGGGCGAGGCTGTCATCCGCGAAGATGACGGGCTTACCCGCACCGACTCCCATGCGCACCTGGACCCCCGAACCCTCGACCGAAGGCGCCGAGGCGCTGCTGGCGCGGTGCATGCCGCAGGTGGTGCCTGCCCTGGGCGAGCCGGGCTTCGGCGCCTGCCTGCTCGACGCGATGGCGCAGGCGCTGCCGGTGGGTTCGTTCTCCGTCTACCGCACCGGCCCGCGTCCGGCGATCTTCGTGAGCGGCAGCCGCGGCGTGCCCGACACCACCCGCGACTGCTGGCGCGCCTACCTGTCCGGGCCGATCCGGCACGACCGCACGCTGCGCGACGCTGGCGCGCCGCCGCTGCGCGTGTGCCACATCACGGCCGGCGAGGTGCCGCCCGAGCACCGCGCCAAGGTGTACGAGGCGCACGGCGTGCTCGAGCGGGTGTCGGTGGTCGAGGACGAATCGACCGAAGAAGGTGCGCTCTTCGCCGTCAATTTCTACCGCCACAGGCACCAGCATGCATTGAGCGACGCCCAGATCGCGGACTTCGGTGCGGCCGGGCGCCTGCTGATGGCCCTGGCGCGCAAGCACGTGGCGCTGGTGCGCGCGGACGAGCGCCCGAACCTGCGCGAGCGCCTTCTGGCGCACTGTCCCGCACTCACGGTGCGCGAGCAGGAGGTCTGCCTGCGCCTGCTGCGCGGCATGACGCAGGAGGGCATCGCTGCCGACCTGGGCGTGGCGCTGCCGACGGTCAAGACCTACCGAAACCGCGCCTTCGGCCGGCTCGGCATCCACTTTCGCAGCGAGCTGTTCGCGCTGATGCTGCCCGACGGCCGGACGCCGCCCGATCTGCTATCGGATGGATAGCTGCTCACGCCCGTGGGGCGGGCGCTGCAGCCACTTTTGACCAATATTAAGGCTGGCTCAGGACGGGTCCTTGCTGCGAGTGCGCCCCACCGCACTGAAGATGCCGATCCCCAGCAGGATCAGCGCGCCGATGCCGATGTAGACCGAAGGCACGCCCGCGACGGACGCGCCCCAGATGCAGCCGGCCAGAAAGATGATGAAGCCGATCATGTAGAGGGCGAAGGACATGGATCTCTCTCCGTTGAGTCGAAACGGGAGCGAGATTGCCCGGGCGCGCGGATGCCGTCGTGCAGCGCGCGCCGCCTTTGCCTGTCGGCCGGTGCCTACCGGCAGGCCGGGCTCAGTCTTCGGCGCTTGCCGCGTCGAGCCGGGCGATGGTCTGGGCATCGAGCTTCAGCGTCGCCGCCTTCCTGAGCTCTTCCAGTTGCTCGAGCGAGGTCGCGCTGGCGATCGGCGCCGTGATCGAGGGCCGGGCGATCTGCCAGGCGATGGCGATCTGGCCCGGCGTGGCGCCGTGCTCCTGGGCGGCAGCGTCGAGCGCGTCCAGGATGCGCAGGCCGCGCGGGTTGAGGTACTTGCCGGTGGTGCTGGCGCCGCGCTTGCTCTTGGACGCATCCTCGGCGGTGCGGTACTTGCCGGTCAGGAAGCCCGCAGCCAGCGCGTAGAAGTTGATCACGCCCACGCCGCGTTCCAGGCACAGCGGCTCCAGCGCCTCCTCGTACACCTTGCGGTCGTACAGGTTGTACAGCGGCTGCAGTGATTCATAGCGCGGCAGCCCCGCGCGCTCGGACACGTCGAGCGCCTCGGCCAGCCGCGGGGCCGTGTAGTTGGAGGCGCCGATGGCGCGCACCTTGCCCGCACGGATCAGGTCGGCGAAGGCGCCCAGCGATTCCTCCAGCGGGGTGTCGGCGTCGTCGTCGTGCGACTGGTACAGGTCGATGTGGTCGGTCTGCAGGCGCTTGAGCGACGCGTCCACCGCCTCCTTGATGTAGGCCGCGCGCAGGCCCTTCCTGCCTTCGCCCATCGGTTTGCCGACCTTGGTGGCCAGCACGATGCGCTCGCGCTTGCCGCTCTGGCGCAGCCACTTGCCGATGATCGTCTCCGACTCGCCGCCCACGTGGCCCGGCACCCAGGCCGAGTACACGTCGGCGGTGTCGACGAAGTTGAAGCCGGCATCCAGCCAGGCGTCGAGCAGGCTGAAGGACATCGCCTCGTCGACCGTCCAGCCGAAGACGTTGCCGCCGAAGGCGAGCGGAGAGACTTGCAGGCCGGAGCGGCCGAGGGGCTTGAGTTGCATGGTGTCGTCCTGGATGAGGGCCGGCCAGTGTGCGCCCGTGCGGCCGGGCGTGCGGCCGGCTGCGCCCAAATCCCCGCGCCGCGTTCGGGCGTCGGCCCCAGCGCAGCGGGTCAGACGAAGCCCAGCACGCCCAGCAGCGCGCCCGCGCCCAGCAGCCACAGCAGGTGGATGCGCGTGCGCCAGACGATGAGGCCGGCCACGGCCGTGAGCAGCCACACGTGCCAGCCCGGCCGGCCGGGCGACTGGTTGCTGTTGGACAGCACCCAGCCGGTGGCGATGAGCAGGCCCACCACCACCGGCGCCATGCCCTGCTTGAAGGCGCGCACCTCGCGCCGCGTGCGGTTGTGGTGGGCCCAGCGCGTGGCCAGGTAGGTGAGGGCGGTGCTCGGCAGCATGATGCCCACCATCGTCACGGCCAGGCCCAGCAGGCCCATGGCCCAGGCCTGCGGCCCGGCACCGATGCCGCCGCTGGCATTGAGGCCCACGTTCCAGCCCATCAACGCGACGAAGAGCACGTTGGGCCCGGGCGCGGCCTGCGCGATGGCCACCGACGAATTGAGCTGCGCGGCCGTCAGCCAGTGCTTCTGGTCGACCAGGTAGCGGTGCATGTCGGGCACGGTGGTGATGGCGCCGCTGATCGACATCAGCGACAGCAGCATGTACTGCCCCAGCAGGGCCAGCCAGTCGTGCCAGTGCATCGAGATCGTCATGCCGACAGCCGCGTCCAGGTCCACACGCAGGCCGCGCCGCCGACGCACAGCAGCACCCAACCCAGCGGCACCTGCACCACGCCGATCAGCACGAACACCAGCGCGACGATGGCCAGGCTGGCACCGAAGCCCAGCGGGTGGCGCCGCAGCGGCGGGATCAGCTTGACGCCGGTGGCCGCGATCAGCCCGCCCGACACCGCGCCCATGCCGCGCAGTGCCGCCGCCACCTGGGGGTTGGCGGCGTAGTGGGCATAGAGCACCGCCAGCGCGAGGATCACGACCAGCGGCACCGTCAGCATGCCGGCCACGGCGGCCGCCGCGCCGCGCCAGCCGAAGTGGCGGTCGCCGATCATGAGCGCGAGGTTGATGACGTTGGGGCCGGGCATCACCTGCGCGACGGCCCAGTCCTCCAGGAACTCGTCGGCCGTGAGCCACTTCTTCTTCTCGACCAGCTCGCGCTGCACGATGGCCAGCACGCCGCCGAAGCCCTGCAGCGCCAGGAAGGTGAAGGAGACGAAGAGGTCGCGCGGCGAGCGCGGTTGGGGGCGGCCCGCGTCGGCGGGCGCGGGGGCGTGTTCGGGGGCCGGCGGCATGGTCGGCCGATTATGTCGGCGCCAGCCGGCCCGCCGGCTGACCGCGCGACCGCGTCAGTGGGCCGGCAGCGGCTCGCCCGTTCCGGGTGCCTGCAGCCGGGTGCGCAGCAGCAGGCCGCCCAGCAAGGCGGCGGCAGCGGCGAACAGCGCCCCGACGAAGAAGGCCGTCTGGTAGCCGCCGTTGAGGGCCGCGACCGGCGTGGCGCCCGCGGCCCCCAGCGCCGCCGTGCGTGCCGCCGCCAGGCTGGCCAGCACCGCCAGGCCCAGCGAGCCGCCCATCATGAAGGCCGTGTTCACCACGCCCGAGGCCAGGCCCGCGTCGGCCGGCGACACGTCGCTCATGGCCGCCAGCAGCATCGGGTTGAAGGCGATGCCCGCACCCAGGCCCAGCAGCAGCATGCCCGGCAGCACGTCGACCACGAAGCTGCCGCCCACCGGCGCCCGGGCGAAGAGCAGCAGCCCGACCATCGCGAGCCCGAGCCCCGCGGCCAGCGGGCGGCGGATGCCGAAGCGCATCACCAGCCGCGCCGACAGGCCCAGCGACAGGACCGCCATGATGAGGTTCGCCGGCAGGAAGGCCAGGCCCACCTGCATCGGGCTGTAGCCGAGCACCAGCTGCAGGTACAGCGCCGACATGAAGAACCACGCGAACATGCCGGCCGACCACAGCACGCCGGTGATGTTCGACACCGCGACATTGCGCAGGCGGAACAGCGACAGCGGCACCAGCGGATGCGCGACGCGCGATTCGATGAGCACGAAGGCCCCCATCAGCACCACGGCCGCACCGAGCAGGCCCAGCGTGCGCGCGGAGGTCCATCCGGCTTCGTTGCCGTTGACCACGCCGTACACCGCCAGCATGAGCGACAGCGTCACCGTGACCGCGCCGCCGACGTCGAGCCGCCCTGGCGCCTGCTCGGCGCGCGAGTGCGGCAGCAGCGCCATGCACAGCGCGTACACCGCCACGCCGATGGGCAGGTTGACCAGGAAGATCCAGTGCCAGCTCAACGTGCTGGTGAGCAGGCCGCCCAGCAGCACGCCGATGCTGCCGCCGCCCGCGCAGACGAAGCCGTACACGCCCATGGCCTTGGCGCGCTCGGCCGGCTCGCGGAACAGGTTCATGATCAGCGAGAGCGACACGGCCGACACCACCGCGCCGCCCAGCCCCTGCACGGCGCGCGCGGCGATCAGCAGCCATTGCGAGCGCGACAGCCCGCAGGCCAGCGAGGCCAGCGTGAACAGCACCAGCCCGGCCAGGAACAGGCGGCGGTGGCCGTAGAGGTCGCCCAGCCGGCCGCCCAGCAGCAGGAAGCCGCCGAAGGTGAGCATGTAGGCGTTGACCACCCACACCAGCGAGGTCTCGGTGAAGCCGAGGTCGGCGCGGATCGAGGGCAGGGCGACGTTCACGATCGTGGTGTCGAGCACGATCATCAGCACGCCCAGGCACAGCACCATCAGGGCCAGCCAGCGGCGGCGGGAATCGGAGTCAGCCGTCATGGCAGTTCATTCCAAAAAAAAGCGGCCCGCAGGCCGCGGTGTGGAGCCACGGTGATCAGGCCGGCGGGTTCCCGCTGTCGGTGATGACCATCCAGTTGACGCCGAAGCGGTCGGCGACCATGCCGAAGGACGAGGAGAAGAAGGTCTTGATGAGCGGCTGCTGCACGGTGCCGCCCTCGCTCAGCGCGTCGAAGGCCTTTTTCGTCTCGGCATCGTTCGGGTAGCTCAGCGACAGCGACACGCCCTTGAACTCCGGCTTGCCGGAATTCATGCCGTCGGAGCACATGATGCGCGCACCGCCGACCAGCAGGCTGGCATGCATGACCTTCTCGGGATCGGCCTGCATGGGGCCGCAGCCTTCCGAGGCACTGGCGTTGGGATCGGGCGGGGCGTCCTTGAAGCGCATCAGCATCTCGACTTCGGCGCCGAGCGCCTTCTTGTAGAACGCGATGGCTTCCTCGGCGCGGCCTTCGAGGAAGAGGTAGGGCTGGATCAGCATGGGGGCTCCTTGGGCGGTTGTGAGTCGGCGTCGGTTTGTGTACGCCGTCCACAAACAATAGCAGGATCGATGCGCGGCGTCCACCGCGCGGCCGTCACGATGAGGAAAAGCGTGCGGAATGCCTCCCTCTGTGCGTGCCGGGCCGCAGTCGGGCACTGAACCGTGGCTGCCCGCTCGTGTCCAATGCGCCCATGACCGTTTCCCGCCGCACCCGCGCGTCGCGCGCGCCCCTCGCCCCACGACCGCTCGAGGACCTTGCCGCGCCCCGGCCCGTGGTCGCCTCGCCGGACGAGGCCGCCGCTGGGGCCACCAAGGCCCTGGTGCTGCAGGGCGGCGGCGCCCTCGGCGCCTACCAGGCAGGGGTGTACGAGGCGCTGTTCGAGCGCCACAAGGACATGGACTGGGTCGCCGGCGTGTCGATCGGGGCCATCAACGCCGCGCTGATCGCCGGCAACGCGCCCGAGCACCGGGTGGCGCGGCTGCGCGAGTTCTGGAACCTCGTGTCCTCGGCACCGGGGCAGATGCTGCCCGGCTGGGCCGGCGAGCGCAGCTGGCTCAACCAGTGGAGCGCCGGGTCGGCCGTGGCGCTGGGCATCCCGGGCTTCTTCGAGCCGCGCGTGACGCCCGCGCTGATGATGGGCGCGGCGGCGCCCATGCTGAGCTACTACGACACCAGCCCGCTCAAGGCCACGCTGGAACGGCTGGTCGATTTCGACCGCATCAACCGCCGCGAGATGCGCTTCTCGGTAGGCGCCGTGAACGTGCGCACCGGCAACATCGTCTACTTCGACAACGGCACGACCACGATCCGGCCCGAACACATCATGGCCAGCGGGGCGCTGCCGCCGGGCTTTCCGCCGGTCCACATCGACGGCGAGGACTACTGGGACGGCGGCATCGTGTCGAACACCCCGCTGCAGTACGTGCTCGACGAGCACGTGCGCAGCCGGCGCCTGCTGGTGTTGCAGGTCGACCTGTTCAGCGCCCGCGGCACGATGCCGCGCACGCTGGGCGAAGTGGCGGCGCGGCAGAAGGACATCCAGTACTCCAGC
Organism: Xenophilus aerolatus; assembly: GCA_030418545.1. GTDB lineage: Bacteria > Pseudomonadota > Gammaproteobacteria > Burkholderiales > Burkholderiaceae_C > Xenophilus. Next base: position 872,811 of record QAIB01000001.1, read on the forward strand.
CGCACCCGGATGAACACCGACGCCCTGGCCGCCAACGTGAACCTGCAGCAGGCCCTGGCGGCGCTGCTGGAGCGCCTGCCCGCGCACCTGCGCCGCGAGCCCGACGTGGCCGCGCTGTGCGCCCACCTGCGCAGCGAGCCGATCGACATCGTCCACCTCATCTACCGCCACAAGCCCTACGAGCTCGACTCGAAGGACTACGAGTTCTCGCGCATCACCGTCGACGAGCACTGGGAGAGCGGCGCGCGCGACATGCGCATCACGCTGCAGCACCCGGAGTGGCTGCGCCCCACGGCGCAGGCCGGCGGCGTGACCACCTACGACCTGAGCGAGCCGGACGTGGCGCGGGTGCGCCACCCGGGCACGGCGGTCTGAGGGGCGATTCAGCTTCCCCTAAGGCGGCGCGGCGAAGCTGCAGCCTCGCTGTCACACAGGCCGTGCGCCCGAGGCCGGCCCCGTTCTTGCAGGCTGCGCGCACGCTCCCCCCGCTTGAATGCGGGCTTCCGCACGCCAAGGACGCAGAACTCACGCAGAGGACGCAAAAGATTCCGAAGAAATTTTTCTCGAATTCCTTTTGCATCCTTCGCGAAACCTTCGCGCCCTTCGCGTACGGATGTCCGACCCCGCTTTCTCTCAACCTCAAGGACCACAACATGCAACTCAAGGAGAAGGTCGCCTACATCACCGGCTCGGCCAGCGGCATCGGCAAGGAAATCGCCATCGTCTATGCGCGCGAAGGCGCCAAGATCGTCATTGCCGACCTGAACAAGGAGGCCGCCGAGGCGACGGCCGCCGAGCTGAGGGCCACGGGTGCTCAAGCCATCGGCGTGGCGGTGGACGTGACCAACGAGGACCAGGTCGACGCCTCGGTCGAGGAGGCCGTGAAGGCCTTCGGCGGCATCGACATCCTGGTGAGCAACGCCGGCATCCAGATCGTCCACCCGGTGGAGGAATTCGCCTTCGCCGACTGGAAGAAGATGCTCGCCATCCACCTCGACGGTGCCTTCCTGACCACCAAGGCCTGCCTCAAGCACATGTACGCGCAGGGCCGCGGCGGGCGCGTGATCTACATGGGCTCGGTGCACTCCAAGGAAGCCTCGCTGCTGAAGGCCCCCTACGTCACGGCCAAGCACGGCCTGATCGGCCTGGCCAAGACGGTCGCCAAGGAAGGCGCGAAGCACGGCGTGGCGGCCAACGTGATCTGCCCGGGCTTCGTGCGCACGCCACTGGTCGAGAAGCAGATCCCCGAACAGGCGAAGACGCTGGGCATCACCGAGGAAGAGGTGGTCAGGAACGTGATGCTCAAGGAGACGGTGGACGGCGAGTTCACCACCACCGACGACGTGGCCCAGGTGGCGCTGCTGTTCGCCGCCTTCCCGACCAACGCATTGACCGGCCAGTCGATGGTCGTGAGCCACGGCTGGTTCATGCAGTGAGCCGGGTGCGTGCGGCCTCCGCCTACAAAGGGAGGCGGCGCGCGCCGAGCGCGGCGATGGCGAAATCGTCGTTCGGGAGTGATAAGGTCGCGGCCATGCCTGCCCACCTGGACCTCCCCCGTTTCCCCTCGTTCATGACGGCATGCCGCGGCGCGGGGGCGACCGCCCTCGCCGCGGTCGTGCTCGCCGGCTGCACCTCCGTGTCGCTGGACGAACCGCCGCGCCGACCGCCGCCGCCGATGCCGTACCCGCAACAGGTGCCGCCGCCGCAACCCATGCCGCCGCAGGCGATGCCCGCCCCGGCGCCGGCCCCTGCGCCGCCCGTGGTGCGCGAGCCGCAACTGGCCGCCTTCAGCACCCGGCTCGACGGCCGCAACGAGGTGCCGCCGGTCTACAGCATGGGCACCGGCACGCTGGATGCGGTTCTCGACCGCGAGAGCGGTCTCTTCCGGTTCCGCCTCAGCTTCTCGAACCTCAGCGGCCCGGTCACGGCGGCGCATTTCCACGGCCCGGCCGACGTCGGCGGCAACGCACCGCCCGTGGTCACGCTCAACGGCCCCTACAACGTCCCCTACGAAGGCCGCCTGACGCTGACGCCGGCGCAGCGGGCCGACCTGCTGGCCGGCCGCTGGTACGTCAACATCCACACCGAGCGCAATCCGGCCGGCGAACTGCGCGGCCAGATCATCGAGCGGCGCTGAGCCGCGCCTGCGCGCGCGTCAGAGCCTCATGGACCAGGTCTCGCCGACCAGTTGCTGGCCGAAGCCTTCATAGGCCTCGGACTTGTCCAGCACGAAACCGCGCTTGGCATAGATGCCGCGCGCGGCCGTGAGGCAGCTGTTGGTCCACAGGACCATCTTCCTGTAACCCCTGGCGCGCGCGAAGGCGATGGCCTCGTCGGTCAACCGCGCGCCCAGGCCCAGGCCGCGGGCCTGCGGCGCCAGGATCAGCATGCGCAACTGCGCCACCGTGGCCGACTTGCGGACCACGAAGATCGCGCCGACGCGCTCGCCATCGAGTTCGGCGATCCAGCATTTCTCCCACTCCCGCTGGAACTTGCGCACGAACTGCGCCGCGATGTCGGCGACCAGCGCCTCGAATTCCATGTTCCAGCCGTACTCGCGGGCATAGACCTCGCCGTGCTGCTGCACCACCCAGCCGATGTCGCCGGGCACCGGGTCGCGCAGCAGCACCGTGCGGGTGGACGGGGGCGGGGCGTCGAGCAGCGCCTCGAGCCGCGCCATCGCCGCCACCGCCTCGGCGCGCTGCGCCGGCGCCAGCGGCGCCAGCAGGGCCGCCGCCTCTTCGCGCGACTTCTGCTGCAGCGGCGCGAAGGCGGCGTGGCCGGCCTCGGTGAGTTCGAGAAGGCTCTGGCGGGCGTCCGTCGGGCTGGGTGTGCGCCGCAGCCAGCCCGCGGCCTCGAAGCGCTTGAGGATGCGGCTGAGGTAGCCGCCGTCCACACCCAGTTCGCGCTGCAGCACGGTGGCGCTCAGGCCGCTGCGGTGCGCGAGTTCGTACAGCACGCGCACATCGGTCAGCGACAGCTCGCTGCCCAGGTAGGGGTCGAGCGCGCCGATGCGGCGGGTGAAGAAACGGTTGAAGCGGCGCACGGCCTTGACCTGGGCAGTCGGAACGGAAACGGCTGTCATCTTGCTATTGTCAACTTGAATGGTTGACAAAAGCAAGTTTATGGCGGGGTGGTGGGCGCATGGTGGCCCGGGGCCGCGCGTCCGGTCCGGCCTTGGGTCTCGTGGGGCCATCGGCCCCTTCGGTAAAATGCGCGGTCCCCACGCGTAGCAGACAACCGGGCCCCGCCGCCACCCGGACCGCGTCTGCCATTCCCTTCCACGATGAACGCCCCCGTCGACGTCTCCTTCTTCGCGCGCGCCGCGAAGCCGATCACCAGCTACCGCAAGTACTGGGCGCATCGCTTCGGCACCGCGAAGTTCCTGCCGACCTCGCGCGAGGAGATGGCGGCGCTGGGCTGGGACAGCTGCGATGTCATCGTGGTGACGGGCGACGCCTACGTCGACCATCCGAGCTTCGGCATGGCCGTCATCGGCCGCGTGCTGGAGGCGCAGGGCTTTCGCGTGGGCATCATCGCCCAGCCCGACTGGCAGAGCGCCGAGCCCTTCAAGGCGCTGGGCCGGCCCAACCTGTTCTGGGGCGTGACGGCGGGCAACATGGATTCGATGATCAACCGGTACACCGCCGACCGGAAGATCCGCAGCGACGACGCCTACACCCCCGGCGACGTGGGTGGCGCGCGGCCGGACCGCGCCGCCATCGTGTATTCGCAGCGCTGCCGCGAAGCCTTCAACGACGTGCCGATCGTGCTCGGCGGTATCGAGGGCAGCCTGCGCCGCATCGCGCACTACGACTACTGGAGCGACAAGGTGCGCCGCAGCATCGTGGTCGACAGCAAGTGCGACCTGCTGCTGTACGGCAATGCCGAGCGCGCCATCGTCGAGATCGCGCACCGCCTCGCGGCCCGGGAGCCGGTGCAGCAGATCACCGACGTACGCGGCACGGCCTTCGTGCGGCGCGAGACGCCGGACGGGTGGTTCGAGCTGGACTCCACCGAGGTCGACCAGCCCGGCCGGGTGGACGCGCACCTCAACCCGTACCTGATGGTGTCGGAGCAGGCCAAGGCCCAGGGCCAGAGCTGCGCGCGCGAGGACGAGGCGAACGCGGTGGCCGCGGACGCCAATGCGCGCCAGCCCGCCCAAGCCGCGCCGGCGCAACCCATCCACTTCGTCGCCAACCCGGCCGTGCGCCTCAAGCCCCCGCCGCGCGAGAAGACCGTGATCCGCCTGCCCAGCTTCGAGCAGGTCAAGGCCGACCCGATCCTCTACGCGCATGCCAACCGCGTGCTGCACCTGGAGACCAACCCCGGCAACGCGCGCGCCCTGGTGCAGGCGCATGGCGAAGGCACCACCGCGCGTGACGTGTGGATCAACCCGCCGCCCATTCCGCTCACCACGGCCGAGATGGATTTCGTGTTCGACCTGCCGTACGCGCGCAGCCCCCACCCGCGCTACGCCGACGAGCAGGGCAGCCACGACGGCGCGACCAAGATCCCGGCCTGGGAGATGATTCGCTTCAGCGTGAACATCATGCGCGGCTGCTTCGGCGGCTGCACCTTCTGCTCGATCACCGAGCACGAGGGCCGCATCATCCAGAGCCGCAGCGAGGACTCGATCATCCGCGAGGTCGAGGAGATCCGCGACAAGGTCCAGGGCTTCACCGGCACCATCTCCGACCTGGGCGGCCCCACGGCCAACATGTACCGCCTGGGCTGCCGCTCGCCCGAGATCGAGGCCGCGTGCCGCAAACCCAGCTGCGTGTACCCCGGCATCTGCCCGAACCTGCACACCGACCACGCGCCGCTGGTCAAGATCTACCGCCGCGCGCGAGCGCTCAAGGGCATCAGGAAGATCCTCATCGGCTCGGGCCTGCGCTACGACCTGGCCGTGAAGTCGCCCGAGTACGTGAAGGAACTCGTGCAGCACCACGTGGGCGGCTACCTGAAGATCGCGCCCGAGCACACCGAGCAGGGCCCGCTGTCGAAGATGATGAAGCCGGGCATCGGCAGCTACGACCGCTTCAAGCGCATGTTCGAGCAGTACTCGGAAGAGGCCGGCAAGAAGCAGTACCTGATCCCGTACTTCATCGCCGCGCACCCGGGCACGCGCGACGAGGACATGATGAACCTCGCCATCTGGCTCAAGCGCAACGGCTTCCGCGCCGACCAGGTGCAGACCTTCTACCCGAGCCCGATGGCCACCGCCACGGCCATGTACCACTCGGGTCGCAACCCGCTGACCAAGGTCCGGCGCGAGATGCGCGATGCCGGCGAGGAGTCGGTCGACATCGTGCGAGGCGAGAAGCGCCGCCGGCTGCACAAGGCCTTCCTGCGCTACCACGACCCCAACAACTGGCCGATGCTGCGCGAGGCGCTCAAGGCGATGGGCCGCGCCGACCTGATCGGCAACGGCAAGCACCACCTGATCCCGAGCTTCCAGCCCGTGACCGACGGCGGCTACCAGAGCGCACGGCGCAAGAATTCCACGCCGGTCAACGCCAAGGCTTTGCCCGGCAAGCCGGGCACCCCGCCCAAGGGGCGCCTGCTGACGCAGCACACGGGCCTGCCGCCGCGCGAGACCGGCACCGGCAAGCCCAGGCCGGCCTTCAAGAACGCGCGCAAGCCGCGCTGAGCAGGAGAGGCCCGAGGCGCCGTCACGCCGAGCGTGTATGGTGGCGCCATGACCGCGTTGCGCATTCCCGTCCCCCGCCGTGCCTGGCTGGCGGCGCTTGCAGTGGGATTGGCGCTGCTCGGCGGCCACGCGCGCGCGGCGGAATCCTCCGGCGGCCAGGCGCTGCTCGACAGCTTCGCGCAGATCAACGCGCGCATGGCCAAGAGCGGCCTGGGCCGGCCGATGGTGCTCGAGTCGGCCGAGACGCCGAACGGCCTCAAGGGCGACGTCTATGCCGTAGTCGACCACCGCCTCGACGAGCTGCGAGGCGCGCTGCAGAAGCCCGAGCAGTGGTGCGAGCTGCTCACCCTGCACATCAACAACCGCCGCTGCCGGGTGGGGCAGGCCGCGGGGGGCGGCGCCACGCTCACGCTGAGCGTGGTGCGCCGCTACGACAAGCCGGTGGAAGAGGCCTTCGAGCTTCCATTCAGCTACCGCGTGGCCTCCTCGACGCCGGACTTCCTCGCGGTCGACATGCGCACCGCCGAAGGCCCCTTCGGCACCAGCAACTACCGCGTGCTGCTGGAGGCGGTGCGGCTGGATGACGAGCGCACCTTCCTGCACTTCGGCTACGGCTACGAGCACAACATGATGGTCAAGCTGGCGACCCAGGCCTACCTGGCGACCTTCGGTGCCAACAAGGTAGGCTTCACCGTCACGGGCCGCGACGAGAACGGCCAGCCGGTGCACATCACCGGCCTGCGCGGCCTGGTGGAGCGCAACGCGATGCGCTACTTCCTCACGCTCGATGCCTACCTCTCGGGCCTGGATGCGCCGGCCGCCGAGCGCCGCGAGCGTCGGCAGCGCCTGTGGTTCACGTCCACCGAGCGCTACCCGCGCCAGCTCAAGGAGGTCGACCTGGCGACCTACCTGGCCCAGAAGCGCGCCGACCGCGAACGCGACGGCGGCCGCTAGCGATCGTGTGCCGGCTCAGCGCCTGACCAGCGGGCACCTCGACTCGGCCAGCGGCGAGAAGGCCTTGTCGCCCGGCACGGTCTGCAGCACCTTGTAGAGGTCCCAGGTGCTCTTCGATTCGGCGGGCGTCTTCACCTGCACCAGCAGCATGTCGTGGACCATCTTGCCGTCGGCGCGCAGCTGGCCGTTGCGGATCACCGCGTCGTCGAACTTCATCGTGCGCAGCTTCGCGACCACCGCGTCCACCTCGTCGGTGCCCGTGGCCTCGATGGCCTTGAGGTAGTTCAGCACGGCCGAGTACACGGCCGCCTGCATCATGGTCGGCATCTTCTTGTGCACGGCGAAGAAGCGCTGGCCGAAGGCGCGGGCGCGGTCGTCCATGTCCCAGTAGAAGCCGTTGGTCAGCACCATGCCCTGCGCGTTCGCAAGGCCCATGGCCTGGACCTCGGTGATGAGCGACAGCAGCGGCGTGAAGGTCTGCTTGCCGCCGCGCACCATGCCGAACTGCGCCGCCTGCTTGACGGTGTTGAGCGTGTCCAGGCCCGAGTTGGCCATGGCGATGACCTGCGCGCCGGAGTTCTGCGCCGTGAGCAGGTAGGAGGACTGGTCCGACGAGTTGATCGGATGCCGCGAACTGCCCAGCACCTTGCCGCCCGACTTGTTGATGATGGCCGTGGCGTCCTTCTCGAGCGCGTTGCCGAAGGCGTAGTCGGCCGTGATGAAGTACCAGCTCGTCAGGCCCCGGGCGATCAGCGCCGGCACGGTGGTGTTCGACAGCGCGTAGGTGTCGTACATCCAGTGCACGCTGCGCGCGGTGCACTGGTCGTCGCTGATGGTGGAGGCGCCGGCACCGGTGACCATGGCGAAGCGCTTCTTCTCGTCGGCGATGCGCGTCACGGCCAGCGCCACGTTGGAGTAGGTGAGGTCGGTGATCATGTCGACCTGCTGCTGGTCGAACCACTCGCGCACCTTCGTGGCGCCGATGTCGGTCTTGCCCTGCGAATCAGCCGACACCAGCTCGATCGGCATGCCCAGGACCTTGCGGTCCTTGCTGAACTCGTCGATGGCCAGTTGCGCCGCCACGATCGAGCCCTTGCCTGCGTTCTCGCTCGACACGCCCGACAGGTCGGTGAGCACGCCGATCTTGACCACGTTGTCGGAGATGCGCGGCGGCGAGGCCGGCTGGGCAAGCGCGGCGGACGAGAGGGCGAGCAGGGCGGCGGACGCGAGCGCGTGCCGCAGCCGCAAGGGGATGCATGGCATGGGAGTGTCTCCTTCGTTGTCGTTTGAAAAGGCGCGCGCCAGTCTACGGGAGCGGGTGCGCGGCCGCTGTCGCCCGTGGGCAGAACGCGCTTAAGAAGTTCTTAGGAAGCCGTTAAGCAATTCTTAGCGGCGCGTCGCGGGCGGCGTTCCTAGACTGCCTTCCAGCAGCCCACGAGGCCTGTCGCCGCGGCGAAGCTGCCCTCCAGAAACCGACAACGGAAAAGCACACCATGCACATCGACAAGAACGAACTGCAGGCCGTCGCCTGCACCTCCGGCGCTGCCGCCCAGCGTTTCGACATCTACGCCGGCATCCACAAGGCGCTGCGCGCGCTAATGGCCGACACCTTGCTGACCCTGGGCCGTCTGGACCCGGACGACAGCTTCGAGCTGGCCGACGGCACGCAGCGCCTGTTGCAACTGCTGGACTTCTGCCGCAGCCATCTGGGCCACGAGAACGCCTTCATCCACACGGCCATGGAAGCACGCGCGCCCGGCGCCAGCGAGGCCATCGCGCACGAGCATGCGCAGCACGAGGCGGCCATCGCACGCCTGGCCGCCCAGGCCACCGGTCTGCTGCATGCGCCGCCCGAAGCCCGCGCCGCCGGCGTGCTGGCGCTCTACCGCGAGACCTCGCTCTTCGTCGCGCACAACTTCGAGCACATGCATGTCGAGGAGACGGCGCACAACGCGGTGCTCTGGGCCCGCTACACCGACGCCGAACTGGTCGCCATCCACGATGCGCTGGTAGCCTCGATCCCGCCGCACGAGATGATGTTCACGCTGCGCTGGCTGGTTCCGTTCATGAACCCGGCCGAGCGGGCCGCGATGCTGCGCGACATGCAGGCCCATGCGCCGGCGCCGGCCTTCGCCGCGGCGCTGGACGTGGTGCGCCCGCACCTGAGCGAGCGCGAGTGGGCCAAGCTGTCGGCGGCACTGGGCCTGCCGCCGGCGCCCGGCCTGGTCGCCGCCTGAGGCGGGCGCGGCGCGCGCTTCAGCCTGCCTCGTCGAGGCGCACCGGCCGGGCCACGCGCAGCGCGAAGCGGCCGCGGCCGGTCTTCTCGATGCGCAGGGCCGGGCACTGCTCGGCCAGGCGGCGCTGGAGCAGCAGCAGCCGGGCCTCCAGGTTGTCGGCGACATCGGGCAGGCCCAGCGAGCCGTCCAGGCGCAGCTCGCGGTTGCTGAATTCGGTGCGGCCCTGGCCGGCGTACTCCCGCAGCAGCTTGCACAGGATGGCGCCGGCCACGCCCTTGATGAGGTACTGGCCGTCGATGAACACGCTGTCGTTCACCGGGTAGCGGCGCACCTGCAGCGGCGCGCCGTCGACAGGCGCGCGTGCCGGCGGCTGCGCAGTGGCCTCCGCGGCAGGCTCGGCCGCGGCCTGCAGCAGGTCCAGCGCGGTACCCAGGTGGCCGGCGATGGCGGCCAGCGCATCCTCGTCCTCGAAACCGAAGGCCATGCCGCATTCGCTCTCGGCGAACAGCACGCCCAGCAGCCGCCCGGCCGAGACGATCGGGAGGGCGACCTGGCTGCGTGGCTGCGCCAGGCCCGGAAAGGGGATCTCCACTTCCAGAAGTTCGGGCGCATCGGCCTGCACGCTCGTGCGGAAGGCGTGGCTGTAGCTCGCCGCGTTGGTCATGTGGCCGATGCGCACCGCGGTGCGTTCGCGCGCGGCGACGCCAATCACGCCGTGGCCGACCGGGATTTCCGAGCCCACCCCCGAGCTCGCGTAGCCGGTGCTGGCCAGCGTGTAGAGGCGGTCGGTCGCCGGGTCGTGCATCAGCACCATGGCATGGCCGATGCCCAGCGCGTCGGTGAGCACTGCCAGCGCGCCCTGCAGCAGCTCGTCGGTGGCGGTGCAGCGCGTGAAGCCGTCCGCGGCGCGGCGCACCGCTGCCAGCAGCCCGCTGCGCGGCGGCGGTGCAGGCAGTTGCTCGCCCTCGACCGCCTCGACCGACTCCACGCGGTAGACGTCGGCGCCCCGCAGGCGAAACACCGCGGCCATGCCCGAGTGCGACGCGATGCCCGCGAGCTGGGCCTTCATGCCTTCGAACAGCGGCCCCCCGGTCTCGGTGCGCAGGTAGCGCACGTGCAGCCGGTGGAAGGCGGCGGTGCGCGGGTCCATCAGCAGCAGCGTGGCGAAGGGGTTGGCCAGGATGTTCTGCCGCGTCTTGTTGAAGAACTGGAAGGACAGGGCGACATGGCCGCCGTCGACATGGAAGACCTGCGAGATGTAGGCCACGTTGGGCGTGCCGTCGGCGGCGCAGGTGGCCATGATGGCCGGGATGGCGCCCTCGAAGCAGGCACGCAGGGCGGTGGTGGGGTCGCTGCTCACGGGGCGGCGCTCAGGCGGCGTGGGGCAGCGCCGTGCCAGCGCGCGGGCCGGGCGTCTGGTCGTAGGCCTCGGCGGGCGTGAAGCCGATGGCGACCAGGTCGTCCAGCCGGTGCGCGAACATGGCATGCACGAAGGCCGGCCCGAAGCCGACGGCGCCGATCTCCTCTTCCATCGACGCGAGGTAGCGCCGCAGTGCGGGTGCATCCGCGTCACCGGCGGGCCGCAGCGTGGCCTGGCGGCCCTTGAGCTGGACGGTACGGTGGCTGAGGGGCTGGCTGAAGACCACCGCCACCTCGCCGGTGGCCGCGATGTCGAGCAGCAACTGGCGCGACTGGCTGCGCGACACGAAAACGGTGACCTGCCCGCCGTCGGGCGAGATGGTCGCGCCCACGGCGCGCATCAGGCTGGGCCGCAGCGCCGCGTCCCGCGAGGCGACGATCGCCGAGACGCCCTTGTCGATCAGGGCGATGTGGTCGGGTGAGAGCAGGGCGGCGGGGGGCGGCATGGCACGTCGAGGGCGGTGCGACCGGAGCGCGGCGGATTGTCAATGAAAGTCACCGAGTCGTCGAATACTTCGAGCCGAAAAAGCCGCCAGCGCCCGCCGGTTGGGCGCGGGACGCTATCAAAAGACGAGCATTCACCTCGCCAGGCCGGATGGCCGCACCAGCGGCGCAGGCGTGCGCAGGTGGCGCGTGGCGCCCGCCGTGCGCACCACGGCCGAGAGCAGCGACCGGAACCAGATGTGGCCCGGCGCGTGCTGCGTGCGGCCGTGCCACAACTGGTAGAAGCGCATGGGCGGGAAGTCGATGGGCGAGGGCACGATGGCCAGCGGCAGCATCGCCGCGTAGTGCTGGGCGAAGTGGCGGCTGGTGGTGAAGATCAGGTCGGTGCCCGGCAGAAGGTGCGGGGCCATGCCGAAGTAGGGCACCGTGACCGACGCGGTGCGCGCCATGCGCTGGGCCGCCAGCGAGGTCTCGACCACGCCGCGCTGCGTCATGCTGTAGAGCAGCGGCACGATGTGCGCGCCCTGCAGGTAGTCGGCCACCTTCATGCCGCCGGCCAGCGGGTGGTCGCGATCGACCAGGCAGACGATCTCGTCCTCCAGCAGCAGCGTGGTGCGCAGATGCTCCGGGGGTTGCGGCCAGTTGCCGATGACGACGTCGAGCTCGCCTTCGGCCAGCGCTTCCTCGAAGTCGTAGTCGGGCCCCAGCGGCTGCAGCAGCAGGCGCGCATTGGGCGCGGTGCCGCGCATGTAGTTGACGACGGCGGCCATCAGCGGCGGCGCCAGGTAGTCGGGTGTGCCGATGCGAAAGACCTGCTTGGTCGTCGCCGGCTCGAAGGCGGTGCCGGGCGCGAGCAGCACGTCGATCTCGCCCAGCACCACGCGCACCGAGACCTCGAGCTGCAGCGCGCGCTCGGTCGGCACCATGCGCTGCTTGTCCTTGACGAGCAGCGGGTCGCCGAAGATCTCGCGCAGGCGCTTGAGCGCGGTGCTGATCGCGGGCTGGGACTGGTTCAGGCGCGTGGCCGTGCGCGAGACGCTGCGCTCGCGCATCAGGATGCTGAAGACGCGCAGCAGGTAGGTGTCGAAGGGATCGTCGGGACGGGACATGGATCGGTCGGGTGCACAGCTTTGGTGCCGGGGCGGCCCGGAACGAATGCCAAAGGCCTCGCATCCGGCCCCTTCTGCTATGCCGTTCATTCGGCTTGGGCAATTGGCGTGCCCGTGCGCGCTTTCGAGAATCCCGGGCATTGCCCTTGCTCTGGTGCCACCATGCCTTCGTCCTTCGCTCCGTCCCTTCCCCTGTCGCGCCGCGGCGCCCTGCGCCTGCTGGGCGCGGGTGGCCTCGCGTCCCTCGGCCTGCCTGCCTTCGCGCAGTGGCCCGACAAGCCGATCAAGATCGTCGTCACCTTCCCGCCCGGCGGCTCGAGCGACATCCTGGCGCGCATCGTGGGCGAGCAGCTGGCCCGCAAGCTCGGCCAGCCGGTGGTCATCGACAACCGGCCCGGCGCCGGCGGCACCATCGGTGGCCAGATCGTGGCCACGGCGCCGGCCGACGGCTACACCCTGATGCTGTCGAACACCACGCCGATCGCGCTCGGGCCCTTCACGCTCGAGAAGGCACCCTACGACCCGGTGGCCGCCTTCACGCACATCGCCTACCTGGGCTCGGCCCCGCTGGTCGTCATGGCCAGCAAGGAATCCGGCATCAAGAGCTTCGGCGAGCTGCTGGCCAAGGCACAGAAGGAGCGCGTGGACTTCGGTTCCGGCGGCCCCGGCTCGGTCGGCCACATCCACGGCGAGCTGACGCGCAAGGTCACGGGCGCCAACCTGGTGCACGTGCCCTACCGCGGCGGTGCCCCGATGACCACCGACCTGCTGGCCGGGATCATCCCGGTCGGCATCGACGTCATCACCGCCTATGTGCAGTATTTCAAGACCGGCCAGCTGGTGCCGCTGGCGGTGACGAGCACGGCGCGCTCGCCGCTGATGCCCGAGGTGCCGACGGTGGTGGAACTCGGCCAAGCCAAGCTGGTGCTGGAGAACTTCTTCGGCCTCTCCGGCCCGGCGAAGCTGCCCGCGGACATGGTCGCCAGGCTCAATGCGGCCTGCAACGAGGTGCTGGTCATGCCCGAGGTGCAGAAGAAGATGGTCGACCTCGGCATCGTCGGCAAGCCCGAGACCACGGCGAGATTCGACAGCTTCGTGAAGGAGCAGGTCGGGGTGCTGGGGCCGACCGTCAAAGGCGCCGGCATCAAACTCTGACCACGGCTACGCGTCGTCGGCGCACTCCATGGCGTAGAGCGGCACCTCGCAGTCGCGGCTGAGCCAGACGCCGCCGCCCGCGTGCCTGAAGTTCGGCGCGAGGCCGCGCCGGTAGGCCTCGGCACGGTGCCGGAAGAGGCGCGGGTCGGTCAGCGTGTCGTCCACGATGTCGTTCTCGTAGTCCTCGCGCGTGACCACCTCCAGGTACAGCGCGCCGCGCGTGAGCGTGCCCAGGTTGCGCAGCGCGCGCTTGAGGTCTGCCGGGCTGAGGTACGCCAGCACGCCCTGGCAGATCACGAGGTCGAAGGGCTCGCGCGTCGTGTAATCCACCACCGAGCCCTGTGTCCAGCCGTAGCGCTGGCACAGGTACTCGCTGATCTCCACGCCGTGGAACTGCGCCTGCGGGAACTGACGCGCCACGATGTCGCGCCACAGCCCGATGCCGCAGCCCACATCGAGCACGCGCTGCACCGGCACGCGCAGGTATTGCAGGTAGCTGCACACGAAGGCGCCTAGGCGCTCGACGTGCTGCGGGTCCGACACCCGCGTCTTCTGGTCGAAGTAGAAGCGCTCGTAGTAGGCCGCGTCGAAGAGGGCGGCGTCGGCCGATTGCATGCCTGGGTTCCTTTCGATGGCGAAGGCGGGGGATTTCAGGGCGCGGCACGGTGTCGTGCGGCATCCGCGACGGCGATGCGCCGCAGCGGCTGCGCGAGGCCGAGGGTCCGTGCCCGCAACTGCCCGCAGCCGCCATCGATGTCCTGCCCGGCCGAGTCACGCAGCTTGGTGAGGATGCCGCGCTCGTGCAGCGTGCGCGCGAAGGCGCGGCAGCGCTCCCAGCCCGGCCGGCCGAAGCCCGCGCCCTCGACCTCGTTGAAGGGGATGACGTTGAGCACGCCGTACTTGCCTCGGAGCAGGCGCACGAGGCCGTCGAGTTCTTCCTCGCCGTCGTTGACGCCGTCCAGCAGGGTCCACTGGTACTGGATCGGGTAGCCGGTGGCGCGTGCATAGCCTTCGGCGGCGGCGACCAGTTCCTCCGGGCTCAGCTCGGGGGCGCGCGGCAGCAGCTCGCGGCGCAGGCCGGCGCGCGTGGTGTGCAGCGACACCGCGAGGGCCGGCCGCACCTGCTGGCGATGCAGCCGCTCGAAGGCGCGCGGATCGCCGACGGTGGAGAAGACGAGGTTCTTGTGGCCCACGTTGCCCGCCGTGCCGAGGAAGTCGATGGCCTCCAGCACGTTGTCGAGGTTGTGGGCCGGCTCGCCCATGCCCATGAAGACCACCTTGCGCACCGGCCGCCGCGCGCGGGCGAGCGCCACCTGCGCCACGATCTCGGCACTGCCGACCTGGCGCAGCAGCCCGTCGCGGCCGGTCATGCAGAAGCGGCAGCCGACCGCGCAGCCGACCTGCGTCGACACGCACAGCCCGTCGCGCGGCAGCAGGACGCTTTCCACGGCCTGGCCGTCTGCCAGTGCCACCAGCAGGCGCTCCGAGCCGTCGGCGCCGGTGTGGGCGCTGCGCAGCCGCGCCAGGCCCGCGAGTTCGGCCTCGATGCCGGGCAGGGCGGCCAGCAGCGGGGCGGGAAAGAAGGTCGACGGCCGGCGGCGGCCGCTCTCGCGCGCCAGCGCATGCGACCAGTTGCGCAGGATGCGCTGCTCGTGGCTGGGGCCGGCCCCCGCATCGCGCAGGCGCTGTCGCAGTTGGTGGAGTTTCATGGGTGGTGGAACGCGCCGGGCCGCGGCGGCGCCTCGATGCCGGCGGCGCCGCCCACATCGTGGAGCGTGTGCGGCCATTGTCCATGCACGCGCGGACCCAAGGGTTTGTCCGACGCCGGGGCGCTTGCGCTTGCACGGGTGCATTCCCATAATTACCGGTAATTACAGGCGCCTCTCCCCGCATCGACTTCCGTAGGCAGGGGCGCCCTGATCTTCGACGCATCGCGGGCTTCTGGCCGCGTCGCGTCCTGCCGCTGGAGCCCGTCACCGCCATGCGCATCGTTCCGCATTCGCTGCACGACCAGGTCGCCGCCACGCTGCGCGAGGAGATCTTCGCGGGCACGCTGGTGCCCGGCAGCTTCCTCGACGAGGCGGCGCTGTGCGAGCGGCTGGAGATCTCGCGCACGCCGCTGCGCGAGGCGCTGAAGGTGCTCACGGCCGAGGGCCTGCTGCGTCACGAGCCGCGCCGCGGCTGCTTCGTGGCCGAGGTGACGCAGAAGGACCTGGACGAGATCTTCCCGGTGATCGCGCTGCTCGAGGGCCGCTGCGCCTGGGAAGCCGCGCGCAACGCCACCGACGCCGAACTCGAGGCGCTGGAGTCGATGCACGAGAAGCTCGAGCGCCATGCGAAGGCCAGGCGCATTAACGAGTACTACGCGACGAACTACGCCATTCACGAAGCCATCATCTCCCTGGCCGACAACCGCTGGCTGGCGCAGGTGATCGGCGACCTGCGCAAGATCCTCAAGCTCGCGCGCCTGCAGCAGCTGCATGCGCCGGGCCGGCTCGACCAGAGCCTGTCGGAGCACCTGGCCGTGTTCGCTGCCCTCAAGGCACGCGACAGCGACGGCGCCGAGGCCGCGATGCGCACCCACCTGAACCGCCAGCGCGAGGCCCTGCGGGCCGTGGCGCTGCAACAGAAAGCGAGGTTTTCCGCATGACCCCATCGAACACCCGTCGCCCGGGAGCGGGCGCATGAGCGCATCCGAATGGCTGCAGCGCAGCGTGTCGCTGCTGCGCGCCACCAGTTCCGAAGAAAAAGGGGCTGCAGCGCCCGCGGCGCCTGCGAAGGCTGCTACGAAAAAAGGAGCGTCCGACGACCGCCCGCCGCGCACGCTGGCCGAACGGCTGGACGCCACGCTGCGCCGCCACGGCGAGGCGATGGCGCCGCGCGCCCTGCGCAAGATGCTCGAGGACCTGCAGGCCGTGGTCGACGCGCGCGTCAGCGAGGTCGAGGCGGGCCGCCGCGCGCATGCCGTGGCCCAGGCCTACGCGGCCCTGCCGGCTGCCGAGCGGCGCGACGTCTGGCTGCTGATGGCCGAGTGCTTCGCGCCGGACGGGCAGAAGATCAAGGTGGCGCGGGAGCAGTACGAGGCCACCCCGGTCGGCTCGCCCGAACACAGCCAGGCCGAGCTCAAGCTGCGCCGCGCGCTGGTGTCGCCGCGCGCACGGCTGCTGCAGCGCTTTGCGGTGGATGCGGACGGGCTGGGCTTCCTCGTCGACCTGCGCGCCGAACTGCTGCCCGAGCTCAAGAAGGACCGTCGCCTGCTCGCGCTCGACGCCGAACTGGAGCAGCTGTTCACCACCTGGTTCGACGTCGCTTTTCTCGAGCTGCAGCGCATCAGCTGGGATTCGCCGGCCTCGCTGATCGAGAAGCTGATCCGCTACGAAGCGGTACACGACATCAAGAGCTGGTCGGACGTGAAGAACCGGCTCGACGAGAAGGACCGCCGCTGCTACGGCTTCTTCCATCCGCGCATGCCCGGCGTGCCGCTGATCTTCGTGGAGGTGGCGCTGACCGATGCCATCAGCGACAGCATCACGCCGCTGCTGGACGAAGCGGCGTCGCCCGGCGTGGAGAAGGCCACGACCGCGATCTTCTATTCGATCAGCAACACCCAGTCGGGCCTGCGCGGCGTGAGCTTCGGCGATTCGCTGATCAAGCGCGTGGTGGAGACGCTGCGCGCCAAGTTCCCCAAGCTCAAGACCTTCGCGACCCTGTCGCCGATCCCGGGGCTGCGTTCGTGGCTGGGCCAGAACGCCGCCGGGCTGCTGGCGCGCCTGCCCGAGAAGCAGGCCGAGGCGCTGGGTCGCCTGCTGGGCTCGATGCCGCCCACGGCCGAGCGCTTCCTGTCCGCGCTGGACGACGCGCTGACGCTGGGCCCGAAGTCGCCGCTGCGCCTGGCGCTGCTGCAGTGCGCGGCCGAGTACCTGGGGCGGGGCCTCAAGGACGACAAGCCGCTGGATGCCGTGGCGCGCTTCCACCTGGGCAACGGCGCGCGGGTCGAGCGCCTGGACTGGGCGGCCGACCCTTCGGCCAAGGGGATGAAGCAGTCCTGGGGCCTGATGGTGAACTATCTTTACGACCTCAAGCGCCTGGACAAGCACCGCGCGCTGCTGGCGCAGGGCAGGGTGCCGGTGTCCGGCGACATCGAGGACCTGTTCCTCAAGACCTGAATCTTCCGGGCCGTATCACACACACAAACGATGCCGAAGGCCCCGGCATCACAGCAGACTGGAGACAACAGATGGCAGAACAGTTTCAGCGGCGCGACGTCTTGCGCCTGGCCGCCGCGGGTGCGGCGCTGGCGGTGGGCGGCGTGCAGGCCCAGGGCAGCGGCTGGCCGACCAAGCCGGTGACCATGGTCGTGCCCTTTCCGGCCGGCGGCGGCACGGACGCCTTCGCGCGGCCGCTGTCGGCGCAGTTCGGCAAGGTGGCGGGCCAGACTCTGGTGATCGACAACCGCGGCGGCGCCGGCGGCACCGTCGGCGCCAGCATCGCGGCCAAGGGCGCGCCGGATGGCTACGTGCTCTTCATGGGCGCAGTGCATCACGCCATCGCGCCGTCGATCTACCCCAGGCTCGACTACGACATCGAGAAGGACTTCGTGCCGATCATGCTGCTGGCCAACGTGCCGCAGGTGGTGGTGGTCAATCCGCGCCGCGTGACGCAGCCGACGATCCAGGAATTCATCGCCTACGCGAAGAAGAACCCCGGCAAGCTCAACTACGCATCGGCCGGCGCGGGCACCTCGCACCACCTGGCGGGCGAGCTGTTCAAGCTGCAGACCGGCACCTTCATCACCCACATCCCCTACCGTGGCGCCGGTCCGATGCTGCAGGACCTGATCGCGGGCAATGTGGACTGCGGCTTCGACGGCCTGGGCTCCTCGGCGCAGCACATCAAGGCCGGCCGCATCAAGGCGCTGATGGTGGCCGGCGCCAAGCGCAACCCCGCGTTTCCCGACGTGCCCTGCGCCGCCGAGGTGGGGCTTCCGGACTACACCGTGACCACCTGGTACGGGTTGTGGGCGCCCAAGGGCACGCCGGCCGACACGGTGGCCCGCATCACCGACGACATGCGCAAGTCGCTGGCCACCGACGAGCTCAAGACCATCTGGGCGCAGAACGGTTCGGAGATCCCGAATCTGGTGGGCGCGCCGTACGGCCAGTTCGTGAGCGGTGAGGTCAAGCGCTGGGCGGCGGTGGTGAAGGCCTCTGGCGCGAAGCTCGAATGACATCCCCCATGCCGCTTCGCGGCTCCCCCTTCCGCTGCGCGAAGGGGGCGCACCCAGCGGCCTGGCAAAGCCAGTTCCGCGGGTGCCCTGATGGGGGACCGGCCCGAGTTCCGAGGCCGATGCTGCATCGTTTGTGGCCAGAATGCATGCCATGAATGATGTGCCCGCTGTCCTCCTGCACCGCGACGCCGCGGTTGCCACCCTCACGCTGCGCAATCCCGGTCGGTTAAACGCCATGACGCGGGCGATGTGGCGCGAGCTGCGGTCGGCGGCCGAGGCGCTGTCGGCCGACGCAAGCTTGCGCTGCGTGATGGTGCGGGGGGAGGGCGGGGCGTTCTGCGCGGGCGGCGACATCTCGGAGTACCCGGACTTCCGTTACGACGAGGCGCGCCTGCGGGCCTTCCACGAGGACGAGGTCTGGGGCGCCCTGGCGGCGCTGCTGGCCTGCCCGGTGCCGCTGGTCGCGCAGATCGAGGGCGCCTGCATGGGCGCGGGCCTGGAGATCGCCAGCTGCTGCGACATCCGCCTGGCCGGCGCCGGGGCGAAGTTCGGCGCGCCGATCGCCAAGCTGGGCTTCCCGATGGCGCCGCGCGAAGCCGCGCTGGTGCGCGGCGCGGTCGGCGACGTGCTGGCGCGCGACATGCTGCTGGCCGCCGGCGTGCACGACGCGCAGCGGCTGTACGACGCGGGCTTTCTGCTGCGCGTGCTGCCCGACGACGCGGTGGCCGATGCGTGCTTGCAGCATGCGCGTCGCATCGCCACACTCGCACCCCAGGCCGCGCGGCTGAACAAGGCCACGTTCTCGGCATTGAATCGGGCGCCGGCACCCGTGGATGCTGGGGGCGGTGCTATCGATACGATAGCAAGTCTGTTGGCGGACGCCTACCGTTATGCCGACTCGGCCGAACACCGCGAGGGAATCGGCGCCTTCCTGGCCAAGCGCAGCCCGAATTTCTGAACCGTCGCTTTCTTCTCTTCTGCCTTCTTCTTCCTTCCTTTCGCCCTTCGTTCCACCGCCATGAGCCCGATCCAGAACGCCAACCTGTTCGCCCACCTGCGCGCCGCCTTCCCGCACGACCTCGACGCCATTGCCGTGGAGACGGACGAGGGCCTGGCCTATTCCTGGCGCGACCTCGACCGGGCCAGCGCGATGATCGCCAACCTGTTCGAGGCGCTCAAGCTCAAGGCGGGCGCGCGCATTGCCGTGCAGGTCGAGAAGTCGGTCGAGGCCATGATGCTGTACCTGGCCACGCTGCGGGCCGGCTATGTCTTCCTGCCGCTCAACACCGCCTACCAGAGCGCCGAGATCGAGTACTTCCTCGACAACGCCGAGCCCTCGGTCGTGGTCTGCGCCAGCCGCAATGCCTCGTGGGTCGGTCCCATCGCGCAGAAGCTGCAGAAGAAGCTGGGCAAGAAGGGCGGCCCGGTGCACGTCTTCACGCTCGACGACAACCGCACCGGCACGCTGCTCGAGCTGGCCGTGCAGTGCAGCAGCGAGCACACCGTGGCGACCCGTCAGGACGACGACCTGGCCGCCATCCTCTACACCAGCGGCACCACCGGCCGCAGCAAGGGGGCGATGCTGACGCACCGCAACCTGCGGTCCAACGCCGAGGTGCTCAAGGACTACTGGGGCTGGACGCATGGCGACGTGCTGCTGCATGCGCTGCCGATCTTCCACGTGCACGGCCTCTTCGTGGCGATCCACGGCGCGCTGCTCAACGGCAGCAAGATGATCTGGTTCTCCAGGTTCGATCCCAAGCGGGTGGTGGCGCGGCTGCCGGACGCGACCGTGTTCATGGGCGTGCCCACGCTCTACGTGCGCATGCTGGCCGAGCCGCTGCTGGGCAAGAAGCAGTGCGAGGACATGCGCCTGTTCATCGCCGGCTCCGCGCCGCTCCTGATCGAGACCTTCAACGAGTGGCAGGAGCGCACCGGCCACACCATCCTCGAGCGCTACGGCATGAGCGAGACGATCATGCTCACCTCCAACCCCTACACCTCGGTGCAGGGCGCGCGCCGCGGCGGCACCGTGGGCTTCCCGCTGCCGGGCGTCAGTCTGCGGGTGCGCGCGTACGACGAGAAGGGCGAGGCGCGCGACTGCGGCACCGACGAGATCGGCAACATCGAGGTCAGCGGCCCCAACGTCTTCGCCGGCTACTGGCGCATGCCCGAGAAGACCAGGGAGGAATTCACCGCCGACGGCTACTTCAAGACCGGCGACGTGGGCAAGGTCGACGGCCTGGGCTACGTCACCATCGTCGGGCGCAGCAAGGACCTCATCATCAGCGGTGGCTACAACGTCTACCCGGCCGAGATCGAGGGCTACATCAACGAGATGCCCGGCGTGGCCGAGAGTGCGGTGGTCGGGGTGCCGCATCCGGACTTCGGCGAGGTGGGCGTGGCGATCGTCATCGCCAAGGCGGGAGCCAGCCTCGACGCCGACGGCATCGTGACCGAACTCAAGGCCAGGCTGGCCAATTTCAAGATTCCCAAGCGCTGCTTCGTGGTGCCCGAGTTGCCGCGCAACACCATGGGCAAGGTGCAGAAGGCCCTGCTGCGCGAGCAATACAAGACGCTGTTCGCCGGACATTGATCACGGTTGCGCCCGCGGCGGATGGCCGGCAGACGGCCCGCGGGCCTGCGTGCTGACTAGAATTTGCGCACAAAGACATCAGGGATCGCCGCGATGGATTGGGATATGACGGTCATGCTGTTCTGCGCTGTGGGCATTGTCTGGATGGCGATCGCCATGCCCTATTCGCGGGGTTGGCGCTATCTGAACGTGCGCATGGAGGACAGCCTGTCCCGCTCCAACGCGCTGCTGGAGGCGCAAAGCCGTTCCCTGGAGAGCGAGGCCGCCGACGAGGCGGCCGTCACCGTCACTGGACCAGCAACACGCTGATGTCCGCCTCGGCGATCACCTTGGTCGCCACCGATCCCATGAGCGCCCGCCCGAAGATGCCGTGGCCGTGCGTGCCCATCACGATCAGCCCGGCCTGCGCGGCGTTCGCGGCACGAAGGATCTCCTCCGGCGCGTAGCCGTGCCGCAACTCGATGCCGTAGGCGCCGATGTCGTGCGCCGCCAGCTGCGCCTTCACAGGCTCGATGACCTTGGCGCCCTCTTCGGCGTAGTAGGCCTGCAGCACGTCCTTGCCGATGTGCCGGGTGACGTGGGGCGGGATGCCCGTGCAGACGTGCACCATCAGCAGTTCGTTGCCCTCCACGAACATGCGCCGGTTGACTGCGATGTAGTCGATGGCCTTGCGTGTGAATGCGCTGCCATCCACGGCGACGACGATCTTCATGACATGACTCCTCGGGTTGAAATGGAAGCGGGTTGTTCTTCGCAGAGTCGTCAGCGCAGGACCAGCACCGGGACCTCGGAGTGCGTGAGCACGTTGAGGGTCTCGCTGCCCATCAGCACGCGCTTGAGGCCCTTGCGCCCGTGCGACGCCATCACGATCAGGTCGGCCTTGTGCTTGGTGGCCGCCGACACGATGGATTCGGCCACCAGGTCGGACTTCACCACCACGGCCCGCGCCTGGATGCCACGTGCCTGGGCCTGCTCGGCCACGCGGTTCACGAGGGTGCGCGCCTGCTCGGCCCACTGCGTCTCGACCCGCGCGACGTCCTCGGCCTCGAAGACCATCGCGCCCTCCAGGTAACTCGTGGGGTAGCGCGGCATCACGTTCAGTACCACCAGTTCCGCGCCCTGTTCGGCGGCCAGGGTCAGCGCGTGCGTCACGGCCTTCTTCGACAGCGGCGTGGCGTCGGTGGGAACGAGGATGCGCTGGTACATGGGGAGGCTCCAGTGGACGGTGCGTCAGCTTAGGGTCGGTCGCCGTGGCCGGACTTGTCCCAGATCAAGCTTTCCGAGAGGGCCGCGCACGACCCCGGCCAACACGGCGCACGCCCGGCGGGGCGGTGCAGAACCCGGTCGAGCCGCTTCCCCGCGATGCTCACGCGGCCACGGGCAACCGCTCCTCGGCCGGGGGCGGCGCCGCCTCCGCCGCAACGCCGGCGACGGCAGGCTCGGGCTCGGCCGCGCCTTGCACCACCACGGGCATCCGGCGCGTCTTGTCGAGCAGCAGCCGGGTGACGTCGGGGCGCGAGTAGTGGCCGCTCGGGTCCGCGGCCGCCTTGGCGAGCGCATTCATGCCCAGGTCGATGTCGGCGACGACCAGCCCTTCGGCGTCCTCGGGCAACGGCGTGCCCAGCGGCGAGCCGTCCGGCGCGTAGATGCGTGCGTAACCGCCGCCGACGCCCAGCATCTGCTGTTTGCCGGCGTCCGTGCACATCAGTTCGCTCATGGCCTCGGAAACCGTGGCACACGGCGCGAGCACGAAGCAGCCGCCCTCGGTGGCGTACACCTGGCTGGCCGCGTTGTTCACCTCGTGGCCCAACGCGTAGGCCGCGCCGCGGTACAGCGAGAAGCTGGGCCAGGCCGCGCAGTGGATCTGCTCGTTCTGTGCATACATCGCGTACTTGCTCAGCGGCTGCAGGTGTTCCCAGCAGCACAACGAGCCGATGTTGCCGATGGGCGTCTCCACCACCTGCAGGTCCGACCCGTCGCCTTCGCCGAAGACCGTGCGCTCCACGTGGGTGGGCTTGAGCTTGCGCCGTGTCTGGACCGTGTGGCCCTGGTCGTCGATCAGCGCCTGCGCGATGTAGAGGCTGCCGCCGGCCTTCTCTGCGAAGCCGAAGGACAGCCAGATGCGGTGCTGGCGCGCCGCGGCCTTCAGGCGATCGAACTCGGGCGAGCCGATCACGAGCGCGTTGTCGTGGTAGCGCTGCACGAACTGCATGCCCCAGGCCGGGGAGTCCAGCCAGATCCACCAGGGATAGCCCGGCACCCACGTCTCGGGGAAGGCGATGAGCTGCACGCCCTGGCCGGCGGCCTGCGCCATCAGGTCGATGGTCTTGTCGATGGTGCCGTCGAGGTCCAGGAACACGGGGGCGGCCTGGACCGCGGCGACGCGGAGCTTGGGATGGACGGTGGTGGGCATGGTGCTTCTCCTGAGGCGTTGAAGAGAGGTGGGCGCCTCGCATGACGCACCGGGTTTGCGTGGTGGCATGCGGGTTGCTTGAAGCGTAAATTCGCGCCCGCCGGAACGCCTTGCCTCGGCTTGGCGTCGTTCTTGTCTCAGCGTTGCACGGGTCGAGAGATGTCTGCGTGCAGGCCCGGTCCTCGAAGGAGCTGCCCATGTCCCAGTTGCTCAGCACCGACGTCGTGTCGCGCGGCCAGCGGCTCGCCTACTGGACCGACCTGATCTGCAACGTCTACGTGCAGCTCGAGTGCGACTCGGTGGACACCGGCGGCGCGCGGCCCTTCGAAGGCAGCATCCGCCAGCACACGCTGCCCAGCCTGGGCATCTCCGTGGTCACGTCCTCGCCGCAGACAGTGACGCGCACGCCGGGGCACGTGGCGAAGTCGAGCGAAGACTGCTTTCTCGTGAGCATACAGGCCCGCGGCCGTGGCGTGGTGCGCCAGGACGGCCGCGATGCCGTGCTGGACGCAGGCGATTTCGCGCTCTACGACAGCACGCGCCCCTACCAGCTGGTGTTCGAGCAGGCCTTCGAGCAGATCGTGCTCAAGCTGCCCGGCGAGCGCCTGCGCAGCGAGCTGCGCGACACCGAGCGGCTCACGGCCACGACCGTATCGGGGCGTCAGGGCGCCGGCCACCTGCTGCTCAGCATGATCCGGACGCTGCGCGAGGACATCGACGCGCTGCAACCGGCGTCGGCACTGGCCGTCTCGCACGGCGTGCAGAGCATCCTGGTGGCGGGGCTCCAGACACTGCCCGCCGCCCGCACACCGGTGGTGAGCAATCTCACGGCCTACCACCTCGCACGCGTGAAGCGCTGCATCGACGCGGAACTGGGCGATCCGGCGCTGTCGGTGGGCACGCTGGCCGGACGGCTCGGCGTGTCCGTGAGCCACATCCACCGCGTCTTCAGGAGCGAGCCGCTCACGCCCTCGCAGTACATCTGGGACCGCCGCCTCGAAGCCTGCAGCCGCGACCTGCTCGAACCCGCGTTCGCGGGAAGGTCGGTGGCCGAGATCGCCTATGCCCGCGGCTTCAGCGATGCCGCCCATTTCAGCCGTGCCTTCCGCGACCGCTTCGGATGCACGCCGCGTGAGTGGCGACAGCGGCCGGTCGACTGATGGGTCCCGCTCGGGCGGGACCGTCGTGCGGACCGCCAGGGCCTTGACCTGGCTCAATACCTCGCCGGCGCGGCGGCGGCACCATTGCACACACCATGGTGGATGCCGTACTCGACCCCCCTGGCCCGCACCTTGGCCCGGGCCCGCGCGTGCTCGCGCCCAAGCGCGACGCGCAGCTTGCGGGCATTGACGACCCGGCCGAGTGGCCGGCGTTCGGCCGGCCGCTGGGCGGCGACGATCCGCGCTGGGAGTCATGGGTCGCGGTCGAGGGCATCCATTGCGCGACCTGTGCCCTCACGGTCGAAGACGCGCTGTGTGCCGTCCCCGGCGTGAGCGCGGCCGCGGTGCAGTCGGGCGGGCGGCGCGCGCGCGTGCTGTGGTCGCCGCAGGCCACGACGCCCTCGCGCTGGTTCGAGGCGGTGCGCGAGGCCGGCTACCGGCTATCGCCCGTCGGCGCCGACGGCCGCCAGGCGCTGCGCCGGCGCGAGTCGCGCCGTGCGCTCTTCCGCTGGCTGGTGGCGGGCCTGTGCATGATGCAGGTGATGATGTACGCCGTGCCGGCGTACGTGGCCGGCCCCGGCGAGATGACGCGCGACATCGAGCTGCTCCTGCGCTGGGCCTCGTGGGTGCTGTCGCTGCCCGTGGTGCTGCTGGCCTGCGGCCCCTTCTTCCGCGGCGCCTGGCAGGACCTGCGGCGCCTGCGCGTGGGCATGGACACGCCGGTGGCGCTGGGCATCGCCATCGCCTTCGCCGTCAGCACGGCCGGGACCTTCGACCCTGACGGCGCGCTGGGCCGCGAGGTGTATTTCGACTCGCTCACCATGTTCGTCTTCTTCCTGCTCACCGGGCGCTGGCTGGAGTCGCGCCTGCGCGACCGCACCGCCGGTGCGCTGGACGCACTGCTCGAACGGCTGCCCGACAGCGTAGAGCGGCTGCGGCGGGACGGCGGCACGGAGCGCGTCGGCGCCCACCGCCTGCGCGTGGGCGACGTGCTGCGGGTGCGGCCCGGCGAGTCCTTCGCGGCCGACGGCTGCATCGTCGAGGGCGACACCAGCGCCGACGAGGCGCTGGTGACCGGCGAGGCGCATCCGGTGCCCCGGCCCCGTGGATCGCGCGTGCTTGCGGGCAGCCACAACGTGGGCGCCCAGGTGCTGGTGCGTGTGGAGGCGCTGGGCGGCGACACGCGCTTCGGCCGCATCGTGGCGCTGATGGAGGCCGCGTCCGTCGAGAAGCCGCGCCTGGCGCGCGCGGCCGACCGCGTGGCGCGGCCCTTTCTGCTCGTCGTGATGCTGGCCGCGCTGGCGGCGGCCGTGTGGTGGTGGCCGTCTGGGCCCGGGCATGCGCTGATGGTCGCGGCGTCGGTGCTCATCGTGACCTGTCCGTGCGCCCTGTCGCTGGCCACCCCCGCCGCCATGCTGGCCTGCGCGGGCGAACGGGCCGGGCAGGGCGTGCTGGTGGCCCACCTGCAGGCGCTGGAAGCGCTGGCCGCGGTCGACACCGTGGTCTTCGACAAGACCGGTACGCTCACGCGTCCGCTGCCCCGGCTGGACCGCATCTACAGCCGGCGCGGCGTGCCGCCGGGCGACGCGCTCGGCCTGGCGGCGGCGATGGCCTCGGGCTCCGTGCATCCGGCCTCGCGCGCGCTGGTTGCGGCCTGGACCCAGCATGCGGGCGAGCGCAGCGACTGGACGGCGGCCGAACTGGTCGAGGTCGCCGGTCGCGGGGTCGAGGGCCGTCTGCTGCCCAGGCGAAGCGCGGGCGCCGCGGGTAGTCGCCTTCGACTGGGCTCGGCCGCGCATTGCGGCGTGCCGGCGCTGGAAGTGCCGGCGATGCAGGTGCACCTGAGCGACGAGGAGGGCTGGCTGGCCAGCTTCGTCCTCGACGAGGACCTGCGGCCGGACGCCCGCGCCACGGTGGCTGGCCTGCGCGAGGGCGGCATCGACGTGCGCCTGCTGTCGGGCGACCGCAGCGAGGCCGCGCATCGCCTGGCGAGCGCGGCCGGCATCGGCAACGCGCGCGGCGACTGCCAGCCGGAGGACAAGCTCGAGGCGGTGCGCCGCCTGCAATCCGAAGGCCGGCATGTGGCCATGGTCGGCGACGGCCTCAACGATGGGCCGGTCATCGCCCAGGCCGACGTCGCCTTCGCGGTGGGGCAGGCCGCGGCCGGGACGCGCGCCCGGGCCGACTTCATCGTGCTGGGCGACGCGCTCACCGCCATTCCCGCCACATGGCGGCAGGCGCGGCGCACGATGCGCGTGGTGCGGCAGAACATCGCCTGGTCGGTGGTCTACAACGCCGCCTGCGTGCCGCTGGCGCTGGCTGGATCGATGCCGGCCTGGCTGGCAGGGCTCGGCATGGCGGCCAGTTCGCTGATCGTGGTGCTCAACAGTGCACGGCTCGCGCGCTCGCCGGCCATGCCTGCCGACGCACCGGGAGCCTGAGGTGGACGTCCTCTTCGTGCTCGTTCCTTTGTCGGTGCTGATGGTGCTCGCCATCATCTTCGGCCTCTGGTGGGCCGTGGAGCGCGGGCAGTTCGACGACATCGAGCGTGAAGGTTCACGCATTCTCGGCAACGATTGATCCGGATCAAGTGTCGCGCCCGCATGGCGCTCGACACTGCAGTCATCCCCAACGGACGACTGCGACCATGCCGACCCACGATGCTTCTCCCGCGACCTACACCGACACGGTCGTCCGACAGTTCTCGCTGATGGCGGTGGTGTGGGGCGTGGTCGGCATGCTGGTCGGCGTGGTCATCGCCGCGCAGCTCGCCTGGCCCGACCTCAACCTGGGCATCCCGTGGCTCAGCTACGGCCGCCTGCGCCCGCTGCACACCAATGCGGTGATCTTCGCCTTCGGCGGCTGCGCGCTCTTCGCCACCAGCTACCACGTGGTGCAGCGCACCTGCCAGGTGCCGCTCTTCGCCCCGAAGCTCGCGGCCTTCACCTTCTGGGGCTGGCAGGCCGTCATCGTCGCGGCCGCCATCTCGCTGCCGCTGGGCTACACCACCGGCAAGGAGTACGCCGAACTCGAATGGCCGATCGACATCCTGATCACGCTGGTGTGGGTGTCCTATGCCATCGTGTTCTTCGGCACGGTGGGCACGCGCAAGGTGCGCCACATCTACGTCGCCAACTGGTTCTACGGCGCCTTCATCATCGCGGTCGCACTGCTGCACGTGGTCAACAGTGCCGAGGTGCCTGCGGGCTGGATGAAGAGCTATTCCGCCTACGCCGGCGTGCAGGACGCGATGGTGCAGTGGTGGTACGGCCACAACGCGGTGGGCTTCTTCCTCACGGCGGGCTTCCTGGGAATGATGTACTACTACATCCCCAAGCAGGCCGGGCGGCCGGTGTACAGCTACCGGCTGTCGATCGTGCACTTCTGGGCGCTGATCTTCACCTACATGTGGGCCGGCCCGCACCACCTGCACTACACGGCGCTGCCGGACTGGACCCAGTCGCTGGGCATGCTGTTCTCGCTGATCCTGCTGGCGCCCAGCTGGGGCGGGATGATCAACGGGATCATGACCCTCTCGGGGGCCTGGCACAAGCTGCGCACCGATCCGATCCTGCGCTTCCTGATCGTCGCGCTGTCTTTCTACGGCATGTCGACCTTCGAGGGCCCGATGATGTCCATCAAGACGGTCAATGCCCTGAGCCATTACACCGACTGGACCATCGGCCACGTGCATTCCGGCGCCCTGGGCTGGGTGGGCCTGATCTCGATGGGTTCGCTGTACTACCTGATCCCGCGCATGTGGGGCCGCACCACCATGTACAGCACGCGGGCCATCGAGCTGCATTTCTGGATGTCCACCATCGGCATCGTGCTGTACATCGCCGCCATGTGGATCGCCGGCGTGATGCAGGGCCTGATGTGGCGCGCCATCAATCCCGACGGCACGCTCACCTACACCTTCGCCGAGGGCGTGAAGGCGACCTATCCCTTCTACGTCGTGCGCCTCACGGGCGGCCTGCTGTACCTCGCCGGCATGCTGGTGATGGCCTGGAACGTCTGGATGACGGTCGCCTCCGGCCGCGTGCAGCGCGCCACCGTGCCGGCC
The DNA here is from genome assembly GCA_030418545.1 of Xenophilus aerolatus. Classification (GTDB taxonomy): domain Bacteria; phylum Pseudomonadota; class Gammaproteobacteria; order Burkholderiales; family Burkholderiaceae_C; genus Xenophilus. Next base: position 901,244 of record QAIB01000001.1, read on the forward strand.
CTCGCCACAGCCTCCACCGCCTCCGCATGATGGCTCGAAGCCCTTGACACCATGAGCAGCTCCAACACCGAAAAGACCGGCTTCTCGCACGAGAAGGTCGAGACCAACAACTTCCTGATGATCGTGCTCATCCTGCTGGTGGTCGCCGTGGGCGGCCTGGTGGAGATCGTGCCGCTGTTCTTCCAGAAGTCGACCACCGAGCCGATCGCCGGCCTGAAGCCCTACACCGCGCTGCAGCTCGCCGGCCGCGACATCTACCTGCGCGAGGGTTGCTACAACTGCCACTCGCAGATGATCCGCCCCTTCCGCGCCGAGACGCTGCGCTACGGCCACTACTCGGTGGCGGGCGAGTTCGTCTACGACCACCCCTTCCAGTGGGGCAGCAAGCGCACCGGTCCGGACCTGCACCGCGTGGGCGGCAAGTACAGCGACGAATGGCACCGTGTGCACCTGAACAACCCGCGCGACGTGGTGCCGGAGTCGAACATGCCGGCCTACCGGTGGCTCGAGAAGACCCCCGTGGATGCCGCCGCCATGCCGTCGCACATGAAGGCCTTGCGCCGCGTCGGCGTGCCCTACACCGACGAGGAGATCGGCACCGCCGTCGCCGACGTCGACGGCAAGACCGAGATGGACGCGCTCGTGGCCTACCTGCAGTCGCTCGGCCGCAACCTCAAGTGAAGCCAGCACCGGGAGTCGACCCATGAACCTCACCTTCCTGCGCGAAGCCGCCACCGTCGTGTGCTTCCTGCTCTTCGTCGGCATCGTCTGCTGGGCCTACGCGCGCAGCAACCGCACCCGCTTCGACGAAGCCGCCCGCCTGCCCTTCGAGCAGGACTGAGAACGCGCCTCACCCTTCGCAGAGCCAAGCCATGAGCGATTTCGTCAGCAACTTCTGGTCCCACTACGTGGCGGCCGCCTCGATCCTGAGCATCGTCGGCTGCCTGCTGCTGCTGTGGCTCACGGCGCGCAAGCGCGTGGTCGCCGACAGCGACAACACCACAGGCCACGTCTGGGACGAGGACCTGCGCGAGGCCAACAACCCGCTGCCGCTGTGGTGGGTGGGCCTGTTCGTCATCACCATCGTGTTCGCATTCGCCTACCTGGCCTTCTACCCCGGCCTGGGGCGCATGGCGGGGCAACTGGGCTGGAGCTCGGCCGGCGAATACGCCGACGAGGTGAAGAAGGCCGAGGCCGAACTGGCGCCGGTCTACGGCCGCTTCGCATCGATGACCACCGAGCAGATGGCGGCCGATCCCGCGGCCCATGCCATCGGCGAGCGCCTCTTCATGAACAACTGCGCCCAGTGCCACGGTTCCGATGCGCGCGGCAGCAGGGGCTTTCCCAACCTGACCGACGACGACTGGCTCTACGGCGGCACCCCGGAGAAGATCGTCGAGACCATCACCAAGGGACGTTCCGGCACGATGCCGCCGATGGCCGCCGCCGTGGGCAGCGCCGATGACGTCAAGAACCTTGCGAACTACGTGCTGAGCCTGTCGGGCAGCCCGCACGACTCGGTGCGCGCCGGCCTGGGCAAGACGCACTTCACCGCCTGCGCGGCCTGCCACGGCATCGGCGGTGTGGGCAACCAGGCGCTCGGCGCGCCACGCCTGTCCGACAACATCTGGCTGCACGGCTACGGCGAGGCGGCCATCATCACGGCCATCACCCAGGGCCGCCATGGCGAGATGCCGGCGCAGGAAGGCCGCCTGACCGATGCGCAGATCAAGGTGCTGGCCTCCTACGTCTGGGGCCTGTCGAATGGGGCGAGCGCCGCTCGTTGACATGGAACGCGCGGACGACGTTGCTGCCGCACCTGGTGGATCGCCTGCGCGGGTGATTCCCATCGCCGCCGAGGGCGTCGCGCTCTACGCCGCGTCGAAGAAGGTCTATCCGCGCACCATCGACGGGCGCTTCGCCCGCTGGCGCTGGGCCATGGTGTTTCTCACGCAGGCGGTGTTCTACGGCCTGCCCTGGATCGAGTGGGGCAACCGGCAGTCGGTGCTGTTCGACCTGGCGGCGCGTCGCTTCTACCTCTTCGGCTGGGTGCTGTACCCGCAGGACCTGATCTACCTGGCCGGGCTGCTGGTCATCTCGGCGCTGTCGCTCTTTCTCTTCACCGCGGTGGCCGGGCGCCTGTGGTGCGGCTTCAGCTGCCCGCAGACCGTCTACACCGAGATCTTCCTCTGGGTCGAGCAGAAGATCGAGGGCAACCGCGGCGCCCGCATCCGTCTCGACGGCGACCACCTGTCGATGGAGAAGCTGGTCAAGAAGTGGTTCAAGCACCTGGTGTGGATCGCCATCGCCGCCTGGACGGGCTTCACCTTCGTGGGCTACTTCACGCCGATCCGCGAGCTGGGCCTGGCCTTCCTGCAGACGCGCATGGGCTCGTGGGAGGTGTTCTGGGTCTTCTTCTACGGCTTCGCGACCTACGGCAACGCCGGCTTCATGCGCGAGCAGGTGTGCAAGTACATGTGCCCCTACGCGCGCTTCCAGAGCGCGATGTTCGACCGCGACACGCTGATCGTGAGCTACGACGCGCAGCGCGGCGAACGCCGCGGTCCGCGCCGCAAGGACATGGATGCACGGGCCGCGGGCCTGGGCGACTGCATCGACTGCGCGCTGTGCGTGCAGGTCTGCCCGACCGGCATCGACATCCGCAACGGCCTGCAGTACGAGTGCATCGGCTGCGGCCTGTGCGTGGATGCGTGCAACTCGGTCATGGACAAGGTGCAGCTGCCGCGCGGCCTCATCCGCTACGACACGCAGAACGGCCTGGCGGGGCGCTGGTCGCCGGCGCAGGTCATGCGGCGCGTGTTCCGGCCGCGCGTGCTGGTCTACGCCGGCGTGCTGACGCTGCTCGTGGTGGGCCTGCTGGCCAGCCTGGTCACACGCACGCCGCTCAAGGTCGACGTGGTGCGCGACCGCGCCTCGCTGGCGCGGCTGGTCGAGGGCGGCCGGCTGGAGAACGTGTATCGCCTGCAGGTGATGAACGCCACCGAGTCCGCGCAGCGCTACCGCATCGAGGCCCGCGGGCTCGACGGTCTCGCCCTGGCGAGCGAGAACTCGGTCGAGGTGGGACCGGCCGAGTCCCGCTGGGTGCCGGTGCGGCTGCAGATCGTGGACGGAACCGCCTCGCCGGGCTCCCACCCCATCCATTTCGACGTGCGGCAGGAGCAGGGCGGGGCGCAGGTGTCGGAGAAATCCGTGTTCCTGGTGCCGCGCTGATGCGACAGCCCGAAGGAGAACGACCCATGACGAACCGCAAGCTTCCCGCAGCCGACGCCCCCTGGTGGCGACATCCGATCATGTGGATGGTGGTCGGTGGGCCCGCCATCGTCGTGCTGGCGGCCATCTACACCGCGTGGCTGGCGATGCGATCGCCCGACCCGGTGGTCGAGGCCGACTATTACCGCCGCGGCATCGAGATCAACCGCACCCTGGCCGGCGGCACTGCGATGCTGCCGGCGCAGGCGGGCCGCAACCATGCGATGACGCCGGCGGACGACCTGCCGCAAGCGCTGCAGGCGCGCAGGGAGGCGAGATGAAGGGCCTGCTGTGGGCGATGTGCGTGCTGTGGCCGTCGTTCCTGGCGGCCTGCGCGCTCGAGATGCTGGTCTTCGGGCTGGTGGATCCGGGCGACCTGCACTGGCCGGCGGCCGGCGGCCCGCTGTCGCGGCAGGCGGTCTACGCGCTGGGCTTCTTCGCCTTCTGGGCCGCCACCGCGGCATCGAGCGCGCTGACGGCGATGCTCATCAAGACGCCGCCGCTGCCGCAGGAGCTCAGGCGCACACCGTCGGATTGACCAGGCGGCGCAGGGCGTCCGCGTCGAGGATGCGCACATGCCGCTGGTTGACCTCGACCAGCCCGTCCTCGGCGAACTTCGACATCGTGCGGCTCACCGTCTCGAGCTTCAGGCCCAGGTAGCTGCCGATCTCCTCACGCGTCATGCGCAGCACCAGCTCCGACGCCGAGAAGCCGCGCGCATGCAGTCGCTGCAGCAGGTTCAGCAGGAAGGCCGCGAGACGTTCCTCGGCACGCATGCTGCTCAGGAGCAGCATCACGCCGTGCTCGCGCACGATCTCTCGGCTCATGATCTGATGCACGTGGCGCTGCAGGGCGGTCACCTCGCGCGACAGTTCCTCGATGCGCTCGAAGGGCATCACGCACACCTCGGCGTCTTCCAGTGCCACGGCGTCGCAGGTGTGGTGGTCGTTCACGATGCCGTCCAGGCCCATGATCTCGCCGGCCATCTGGAAGCCGGTGACCTGCTCGCGGCCGTCCTCGGCCGTGACCTGGGTCTTGAAGACGCCGGTGCGGATGGCATAGAGGGAGGTGAAGCGCTCGCCGCTGGCAAAGAGCGTCTCCTTGCGGCGGACCTTGCGGCGCGTGGCCACGATGTCGTCGATGCGTTGCAGTTCCTGCGGCTGCAGGCCGACCGGCATGCACAGCTCCCGCAGGTTGCAGTTGGAGCAGGCGACTTTGATCGTGTCGGCGTTGAGCGTCATGGCAGCGGGCAGGTTGGTGCGCCGTCCCGGGAGGGCGCGGTGAATGTCAATCGATTGTGCGCTCTCGATTGCGCGCGGGTTTGATCCAGGTCAAGCAAGACTAAGCCGCTTGCCGCCACAGTGCAAGGACGCGCCGTGCCACCCTCGGCCCGCGCTCCTGTTGCCATGACCTTGCCCCTGTCCACGATCTCCGAGGCGGAACCGGCCGCCTGGCCAGGCGTCGTCTCGCCGTCGCTGCTGCGCCGCTTCGACGTGCCCGGGCCGCGCTACACCTCGTACCCCACGGCCGATCGCTTCGTCGACGCCTTCGGTGCCGACACCTACGCCCAGTCGCTGGAGCAGCGGCGCCAGGTCGGCCTGGCCGCGCGGCTGCCGCTGTCGCTGTACGTGCACATCCCCTTCTGCGAATCGCTGTGCTACTACTGCGCCTGCAACAAGATCGTGACGCGGCGGCGCGAGAAGGGGCAGGACTACATGGCCTACCTGGCGCGCGAGGTCGAGCTGCAGGTGGCGCACCTGGGCCCGAACGCCTCGGTCAGCCAGCTGCACCTCGGCGGCGGCACGCCCACCTTCCTCGACGACGCGGCCCTCACCGCGCTGGTCGCCATGCTGCGGCGCTCCTTCAGCTTCACGGCCGACGGCGAGTGGTCGATCGAGGTCGACCCTCGCACGGTGGACGCGAAACGCCTGGCCCACCTCGCCACCCTGGGCTTCAACCGCATCAGCTTCGGCGTGCAGGATTTCGATGCGCAGGTGCAGAAGGCGGTGCACCGCATCCAGCCGGCAGACGAGGTCTTTGCGCTGGTGGAATCCGCGCGGCAACTGGGCTTCCGCTCCATCAACACCGACCTGATCTACGGCCTGCCGCGGCAGGGCCCGGCCTCGTTCAGGCGCACGCTCGACCAGGTGGCCGAACTGCGACCGGACCGCATCGCCCTCTACGCCTACGCCCACCTGCCCGAGCGCTTCAAGCCGCAGCGGCGCATCGACGCCGAGGAACTGCCGTCGGCGGATGCCAAGCTGGAGATGCTGTCGCAGGCCATCGAGCGCCTCACGCAGGCGGGCTACCGCTACATCGGCATGGACCATTTCGCGCTGCCCGACGATTCGCTGGCCATCGCGCGCCGGCAGGGCCGGCTGCATCGCAACTTCCAGGGCTACAGCACCCAGCCGGACTGCGACATCGTCGGCCTGGGCGTGTCGGCGATCGGCCGCGTGGGCGCCAGCTACAGCCAGAACGCCAAGACGCTGGACGAGTACTACGACCTGATCGACCAGGGGCGGCTGCCGGTGGTGCGCGGGCTGGCGCTGACGCGCGACGACGTTCTGCGCCGCGCGGTCATCATGGCGCTCATGTGCCAGGGCCGGGTAGATTTCGAGACCATCGACGCGGCGCACCTGATCGATTTCCGCCGCTACTTCGCCGCCGAACTGGCGGCACTCGAATCGCTCCAGGCCGACGGGCTGGTCCGCCTGAGCGCACGCGAGATCGAAGTGACCGAGACCGGCTGGTTCTTCGTGCGCGCCGTCGCCATGGTGTTCGACCGCCACCTGCAGGCCGACCGGGCACGCACGCGCTTCTCGCGCATCATCTGAAGGGCCGCGCCGATGACGCTGGCCCTGGCCATGACCTGCGGCCTGATGGGCCTGGCCGGCGGCGCGCACTGCCTGGGCATGTGCAGTGCGCCTTGCGCCGGCGTCGTGCACGCGGCCGGTGGCACGCGCCGGGCGCTGTGGCAGTTCCATGCGGGTCGTGCGGCAGGCTACGCGGCGCTGGGCGCGCTCGCCGCGGTCAGCCTGCAGGGGCTGGGCTGGCTGGGCACGCAGGTGGCCGCGCTGCGGCCCTTCTGGACCCTGCTGCACGTGGCCGCGCTCGCGCTCGGGGGGGTGCTGCTGTGGCAGGCGCGGCAGCCGCTGTGGCTCGACGGCCTGGCGCGTGGCGCCTGGGCGCGCGTGCGCCGCGCGGGCGGCGCCCGTCGATGGCCCTGGTTGATCGGTGCGCTGTGGGCGCTGCTGCCGTGCAGCCTGCTGTACTCGGCGCTGGTGGTCGCGGCACTGGCGGGCGACGCCGTCGCCGGCGCGCTGTGCATGGCGGCCTTCGCGGCGGGCAGCGCGGTGTGGCTGCTCGGCGGCACCTGGCTGGGCCTGCGCACGTGGGTCGCGGCACGTGACGGCACGGCGGTCGGCAGCCGTGGGGAGATTGCGGTGCGGCTGTCGGGCCTGGCGCTCGTCGCCGCCTCCGCCTGGGCGCTGTGGCACGACGCGGGCGCCGCTTTCCTCGCATGGTGTGGCGTGCTTTGACGTCGACATGCTATCGAAACGATAGCTGCTCATCCCGACGGGACGGGCGCCAGCGGCCGATTTGGCGTTGAACTGTATCGGGGGCAGGGCGGTCGCGCTTTCATGGGCGCGACATGTGCACCGCCTAGCCTGCGCGCATGCTCGACTTGAACCGCTGGCTGTTCAGCTGCATCGCCGCCGGCCATCAGGTCGATGCGCCGCTCATCCCCGCCGCGCGCTGGATCGCCGAGCACGGCGCCGCCATCGGCATCCTGATGCTGCTGGCGCTGTGCTGCCTTCGGCCCACGCAGCGCGCAGGCGTGCTGGGGGTGGGGCTCGTGGCGGTGCTGTCGGCTGCCGTGGCCCATGCGCTGGCCGATGCATTTGCCATGCCGCGGCCCTTCGTCACGGGCGACAGCGCGCCCTGGATCGCGCACGGTGGTCGCGGTGCCTTCCCGAGCGCGCATGCCACCGTCATGTTCGCGGTCACCTTCAGCCTGTGGCCGTTGCGAGGGCTGCGCCCCGCCGCGCTGGCGATGGGCGCGCTGGCGCTCGCGACCGCCTGGGCGCGCGTCCATGGCGGGCTGCACTATCCGATGGACATCGCCGGCGGTGCGGCGCTGGCGGCCGTGCTGGTCTACGGCCTTCGGCTCATCGCCCTGTGGCTGCGGGCGCGCTGGGCCGCACCGCGCGGCCGTCGCGTTCGCCGGCAGCTCCTGCGGCGCTGGCGCGGCGCCGCGGCCGGCGGGGCGCCGTAGCGAGGCGAGGCGCTTCGTTCACAGCGTCTCAGCCGCGCAGGCCCTTCCACAGCATGTACGCCGCCAGAAGGTAGAGCACGCTGGCGAACACGCGCTTGAGCTTGCCCACAGGCAGCGCATGCGCGGCGCGTGCGCCCAGCGGCGCCAGGAGCACGCTGCACGCGGCGATCACCACCAGCGCCGGCAGCCAGATGTAGCCGAAGGCGCCGGGCGGCAGGCCCTGCAGCGAGAACCCGCCCGCGATGTAGCCCGCCACGTTGGCGACCGCGATCGGAAAGCCCAGCGCGGCGCTGGTCGCCACCGCGTTGTGGATGGCGACGTTGCAGCAGGTCATGAAGGGCACGCTGATGAAGCCGCCGCCCGCGCCGACCAGGCCCGAGACGAAACCGATCACGCCGCCTGCGCCGAGCTGGCCTGCGGTGCCCGGCATCTGCCGCGTGGGCTTTGGTTTCTTGTCCAGGAACATCTGCGTGGCCGAGAAGCTCACGAAGAGTGCGAAGAAGATCGCCAGCGCCGTGCCCTTGAGCAAGGAGAACACGCCCAGGCTGCCGATCAGGCTGCCGATGACGATGCCCGGCGCCAGCCGCTTCACGATGTCCCAGCGCACCGCGCCGCGCTTGTGGTGCGCACGCACGCTGGAGATGGAGGTGAAGATGATGGTCGCCATCGAGGTCGCGATGGCCATCTTCACGGCCAGGTCGGCCGGCACGCCGCGGTTGCCCAGGATGATGGTGAGGAAGGGCACCATCAGCATGCCGCCGCCGATGCCCAGCAGCCCTGCGAGAAAGCCGGTGCCGACGCCCAGCACGGCGAGTTCGAGGACGAGCAGGGGTTCGATCGGCATGCGGCGGTGTCGGAGTTCTTATGCGGACGGCCCACAAGGAAACGGCCCGCCAGAAGGCGGGCCGTCGGAAGAGGTGTCTGCAGGTGCCACCGGACCGTCATCCTGAACGCAGGGTTCAGGTGGGCGAGGGCAGCAAGGCATTGGGATCATCTGACGCGAGATGTTCACGCTTGCCAAGCGATGTACCAAGCCCGGGCTCCGTAGAGCATTGGTTCAAGGAAATATAAAGCCCGGCATGCACCGCAGACGCCTTCGATTTTACGCGCTGCATCGGGCGCGTACAGGCTTGACAACGCAAAGCCGGTGTCGTCCGACAGGGCAAAAAAATCAGAGCAGCAGGCCGTCGCCCGCCAGCGCCTGATCCAGGCGCTGCACGAGCTGCGCGGCACGCACCTCGTCGGCCGGGGCGTCGGTCATGGCATCGGATGCCGGCGCGGCCGGCTGGGCCGGTGCGGGCGCCGCGACCGGCGCGGCGTCGCGTTGCACCAGGTCGAAGGCGAGGTTGAGCGACGCCAGCACCGCGATGCGGTCGCGCGCCTTGACCTTGCCCGCATCGCGGATCTTGCACATGGCCGCGTCGACGCGGTCCACCGCCTCGCGCAGCTGCGCCTCGCCGTCTTCGGGGCAGCCGAGCAGGTAGCTCTGGCCCATGATCTGCACTTCGATTTGTTTCACGTCGCGTTGGAGGGGGAGTCGTTGGACGGTTCGGCGGGCAGCCGCTCCAGCATGGCATCGATGCGGGTGCGCGCGGCTGTCAGGCGTGCCTTGAGCGCGTCGCGCTCGCGGGCGAGCGCTTCGACCTGCTGCTGCAGCAACGCGTTGGTGCGCTGGGTTTCCTCGTAGCGCACGAGCAGACGTTCAACGCGCTCGGCGATCTGGTCGAAGTGGCTCGGTGCGGACATGGCCGCGGATTGTAGGTTCCGCCGATACACCGGTCGTTTCAAATTAAACTCGCCGCCTGTTGGTGCTCGCGCCGCGGTTCGCGCGTCGCAGTTCAACGGGAAGCAGGAGCCGACGCACCCCCGGTGCCAAAGCCAGCCTGCGCTGCCCCCGCAACGGTCAAGCAGCCGGCGTCCACGCGAATCCGCAGGGGCGCCACACCTTCCAACCAGCCACTGGGCGCCGCCGACACACGGCGCCTGGGAAGGCGGCAGGTGCGCGCTGTCAGCCCGGATACCGGCCAACAAGGCGGTTGCCGCGTTCGATGCCTTGAGGCTCGTCGCAGCGGCCATGGCGCCCAGGCGCCGGCGGGGAAGCCGGCCAGGGCATTGCTGCTGGAATCCTTTTCGTCCCATGACCCCCCGTGCCCCGTTCGCGCGCCCGTTGCCGCGTGCCTCCCTTCTGTCCGTCGCCCTCGCATCCGCGCTGCCGGTCCTTGCCATCGCACAGACGCCGCCCTCGCTGGGCGAAACCGTCGTCACTGCGACGCGCGTCGAGCAGCCGATCTCCGACCTCGTGGCCGATGTGTCGGTGATCGACCGCGCCACCATCGAGCGCAGCGGTGCCTCGGGCGTGGCCGACCTGCTGGCGCGCCTGCCGGGCGTGGAAATCTCGCGCAACGGCAACGTGGGCAACACCACCAGCCTCTTCATCCGCGGCGCCGAGACGCGCTTCACGGCGGTGTACCTCGACGGCGTGCGCATCGACTCGCAGTCCACCGGCGGCGCGCCCTGGGAGTCGATCCCGCTGGCGCAGATCGAACGCATCGAGGTGCTGCGCGGTCCGGCCGCGGCAGTGTACGGCTCCGACGCCATCGGCGGCGTCGTGCAGCTGTTCACGAAGAAGGGCGAGGGCAAGCCGACGCCCTTCGTGAGCTGGGGCGTGGGCAACCGCCGCACGCAGGACATCCAGACCGGCATCAGCGGCTCGGCCGGCGCCTTCGACTATTCGGTGGGCGCCTCGTACCAGCAGAGCGCCGGCTTCGACGTGCGCACGCCGAACGTGAGGCACAACACCGATGCCGACTCCTACAAGAGCATCTCGGGCAATGTGCGCCTGGGCTGGCAGATCGGCGAGAAGCACCGCGTGGACCTCACGGCCCTCGAGAGCGAGATGGACTCGGGCTACGACGCCTTCCTGTCGCGCCCCTTCAACCCGCTGCGCGGCGTGGACGACCGCAACCAGTACCACCTGCGCACGGCCGGCCTGACCTGGACCGCGCAGTGGACGCCCGAGTACAAGACCAGGCTGTCGGTCACCGACTCCAACCAGCGCTACCAGACCAACGTCAAGGGCGAGCAGCCCGACTACATCACCCAGACCCGCCTGCGCGGCTACCTGTTCCAGAACGAATACCGCGTGGGTTCGCACCTGTTCACCGCGGCGCTCGAGCGGCGCGAAGACAAGCTCTTCAACCCGGCGCTCGACAGCTACAGCACCACGCTTTTCCGCAAGCGTTCGCAGGACGCCCTGGCGCTGGGCTACGGCTTCGTGCAGGGCCCGCATTCGCTGCAGCTCAACCTGCGGCATGACGACGACAGCGAGTTCGGCGGCAAGAACACCGGCAGCATCGCCTACGGCTACGAATTCGTGAAGAACTGGCGCGTGACGGCCTCGGCCGGCACGGCCTTCCGTGCGCCGACGCTGTACCAGCGCTTCAGCGAATATGGCGACGCGAACCTTCGGCCCGAGACCAGCCGCAACGCCGAGGTCGGCCTGCGCTACGGCGACGGCACCACCAGCGCCAGCCTGGTCGCGTACCGCAACCGCGTGCGCAACCTCATCACCTTCGACTACAGCAGCACGGCGTGCGAAAGCCTCTTCGGCTGCTATGCGAACGTCAACCGCGCCAGGTACGAGGGCGTGACGCTGGCCGCGAGCCACCGGCTCGGCGACGTCACCCTGCGCGGCTCGCTGGACTACCAGAACCCGCGCGACGTCGAGACGAACCACATGCTGCCGTTGCGCGCGCAGGTGCACGGCACCCTCGGCGCCGACTGGCGCGTGGGCGGCTGGACGCTGGGCGCCGAACTGCAGGCCTCCGGCCGGCGCTGGGCCGATGCGGCCAACACGCAGCGCCTGGGCGGCTACGGCATCGTGAACCTCAGCGCCAGCGGCGAGGTCGCGCGCGACCTCACGCTCGTGGCCCGTGTGGACAATGTCGCCGACAAGAACTACCAGCTCGTCAAGGACTACGCCACCGCCGGCCGCACCGTGTACGTCGGCCTCAAGTGGAGTCCTCGATAACCCCCTCGTTTCTTGCTCACTTCGTGTAGCCGAATCCTCCCCCAGGGGAGCAACACCAGCGGCCCGGCAAGGCCGGGTCCGCGGTGTTCCGCGCAGCAGAGGGCTGCGGAAGGTTGCACCGAAGTGTCGAAAAGTGAGTCTTGCACCATGAACGCACCGGTCGCAGCGCCAGCCACCGACATCGCCGCCAGCGAGTTCATCCTCGGCGGCCAGAAGAGCGGCAAGTCGCGCCGCGGCGAATCGCTGGCCGCGGCCTGGCTCGCGCGCTCGCCCGCGCACAAGGCGGTGATGATTGCCACCGCGCAGGCCTGGGACGACGAGATGCACCAGCGCATCGCGCTGCACCAGTTCGAGCGCGCCGCGCGCGTGCCGGCGCTCGAGACCATCGAGGAACCCTGGCGCGTGCCCGAGGCCGTCATGGCCGCGAGCACGCCCCAGACGCTGGTGCTGGTGGACTGCCTCACGCTGTGGCTCACCAACCTCATGATGCCGGCCGAGCTGGCGCCCGAGCGCGCATCGGCTCCCGAATGGCAGGACGGCGTGGCGCTGCTGCCCGAGGCGCTCGCGACGGCGCAGGGGCCGGTCGTGCTGGTGAGCAACGAGATCGGGCTGGGCGTGATTCCGCTGGGTGCCGAGACGCGCGCCTTCGTCGACGTGCTGGGGCGCCTGAACCAGCAGGTGGCTACGGCCTGCGAGCGCGTCACGCTGATGGCCGCGGGACTGCCTTTGCGGCTGAAGGGTGGCGCATGAAGGGCTGGCTCCTGTCCGCCCTGGCCGCGCTGGGCATCGGCGCGGCCGCCGCGGCGCCGGTCCAGGTGACTGACGAGCGCGGCGTCGCAGTGCAGCTGCCCGCGCCGCCGCAGCGCATCGTCTCGCTGCTGCCCTCGCTCACCGAGACCGTCTGCGCGCTCGACGCCTGCGGACGGCTCGTCGGCGTCGACCGCTATTCCAACTGGCCCGATGCAGTCAAGGCTCTGCCGCAGGTCGGCGGCGGGATCGACCCGAACGTCGAGGCCATCTCGGCGCTCAAGCCCGACCTGGTGCTGGCGGCCAAGTCCTCGCGCGTGTCGCAGCGGCTCGAATCGCTGGGCCTCAAGGTGGCCGTGCTGGAGCCGAAGAACCATGCCGACGTGCAGCGCGTGCTGAAGCAGGTTGCACAACTGCTCGCGGTGCCGGGGGCGGACACGGTGTGGCGTGCCATCGACGCCAGCGTGGACGCGGCGGCGCAGTCGCTGCCCGCATCGGCCCGCGGCACGCGCGTGTATTTCGAGGTCAACGCCGCGCCCTATGCGGCCGGCGAAAGCTCCTTCATCGGCGAAACGCTCGCGCGCCTGCATGCGCGCAACATCGTGCCGGCCTCGATGGGGCCGTTCCCCAAGCTCAACCCCGAGTTCGTGGTGCGCGCCGATCCTGCCCTGATCATGGTCAGCGAACGCAGCGCCCAAGGGCTGGAGCAGCGGCCCGGGTGGGCGTCGATCCAGGCGGTCAGGACGGGTCGCATCTGCCGCTTCAGCGCCGAGCAGGCCGACATCCTGGTGCGGCCCGGCCCGCGCATGGGCGATGCGGCCCGCCTGATGGCCGGCTGCCTGGCCGGCAACGCGGGCCGTTAGTGATGCACGCCCGCCGAGCGCGCTGGGTCGCCCTCGTGCTGCTGCTGGCGGCCGCGGGTCTGCTGGCGCTGGGCGCCGCTGTCGGCAGCACCGGCATCGACATGCTGTGGTCGATGCGCGGCGACGCGGTGGCCTGGCAGATCGTGTGGGACATCCGGCTGCCGCGCACCCTGGGCGCCTGGCTCGCGGGCGCGCTGCTCGGGCTGGCCGGGGCGGTGGCGCAGGGGCTGTTCCGCAATCCGCTGGCCGACCCGTACCTGCTGGGCAGCGCCTCGGGCGCCTCGCTGGGCGTGGCGGCGGCGCTGTCGCTGTTCGGCGTGTCCGTCCACTCGACGGCCTGGGTGGTGCGCCTGGGCCTCACCGGCGCGGCCTTCGTCGGTGCCGTGGCGGCGGTGCTGCTCACCCTGGCGCTCGCGCGCGGCGTGCAGCAGACGCTGCGCCTGCTGCTGGCCGGCGTGATCGTCGGCGTGGTGCTGGGCGCGGTGAAGGACCTGATCAGCATCGCGTCGGCCGACATCCTGCAGGCGCTGCAGGCCTTCATGCTCGGCAGCACCGGCCTGGTGGGCTGGGGCGCCAGCGGCGTGATGGCCGGCGTGCTCGCGCTGTGCCTGATCGCTGGCGCCGCGCTGGCGCCGGTGCTCGACGGACTGGCGCTGGGCGAGGCCACGGCCACCAGCCTGGGCCTGCCGCTGCCCGCGATGCGGGTGGCGCTGGTGGCCGTGCTGGCGCTGGCCACCGGCGCCGCGGTGGCGCAGACCGGTTTGATCGCCTTCGTCGGCCTGGCGGCGCCACACCTGGTGCGCTCGCTGGTCAAGACCACGCATGTGCGCCTGGTGTTGCTGTCGGCCCTCATGGGCGGCCTGTTGCTGATGGCGGCCGACCTGGGCGCGCGCTGGCTGATCGCGCCGCAGGAACTGCCGGTGGGCGTGCTCACCGCGGTCTTCGGCGGCGGCTACCTGCTGTGGCTGATGCATCGGCGCGCGGCGCGTGCGGCGGGGCGGGGCGCATGACTGCCATGAATTCCATAGCTGATGGCGCAAGCGGGGCGGGCGCTGCAGCCCGATTTGGCTTGAAAGATCAGGCGATGGCGGTCCGAGGCCTGCGCGTCGCGCTGGGCGGCACGGAGGTGCTGCACGGCATCGAGCTCGTGCTGCCGCGCGGCACCTGGACCAGCGTGGTCGGCCCCAACGGCGCCGGCAAGTCGACGCTGCTGCGCGCGCTGGCCGGCCTGCTGCCGCATGCGGGCCGGGTCGAACTGCTGGGCCGGCCGTGGCCGCAGTGGCCGGCACGCGAGCGCGCACGGGCGCTGGCCTGGCTGGCGCAGAGCGGGGCGGGCGATGGCGCCGCCGACGACCTCACCAGCTACGACATCGCGATGCTCGGCCGCCTGCCGCACCAGCGCTGGCTGGCCGCGCCCTCGGCCGCCGACCGCGCAGCCGTGGAGCAGGCGCTGCGCCGCACCCAGGCCTGGGACTGGCGCGACCGGCCGATCGGCCAGCTCTCGGGCGGTGAACGCCAGCGCGTGCTGCTCGCGCGGGCCCTGGCCGTCGAGGCCGCGGTGCTGCTCATGGACGAACCCCTGGCCAACCTCGACCCGCCGCACCAGGCCGACTGGCTGGCCACCGCCCGCGAACTGGCCGCGGCCGGCTGTGCCGTCGTGAGCGTGCTGCACGAACTGCATGCCGCGCTGGCGGCCGACGCGCTGGTCGTCATGGCGGCCGGCCGCATCGCCCACCACGGCCCCGCCGCCGACCCGGCCACGCACCGCGCCCTCGAAGCCGTCTTCGACCACCGCGTCGCCGTGCACGAGGTGGCGGGCGAGTTCGTGGCCCTGGCACGCTGAAACCGGACACCCGTACGCGAAGGGCGCGAAAGTTTCGCAAAGGACACGAAAGAACAGCCGGACATGAATGTCTTCTTTCGCGTGCTTCGCGGAATCTTTGCGTCCTTCGCGTCCGGCTGCCCGTATTGAAAGACCCCATGCACATCGAAACACCCCCCAACGACAAGCCCTACGACAAACCCGAGGGCGAGCGCCGCGGCCTGGTGCTGGTGAACACCGGCGACGGCAAGGGCAAGAGCACGGCGGCCTTCGGGCTGGCGTTGCGCGCCCATGGCCGCGGCAAGGCGGTGAAGATCTTCCAGTTCATGAAGGTGCCGACGGCGCGCTTCGGCGAGCACCGCATGTTCGAGCAGATCGGGATACCGATCGAGGGGCTCGGCGACGGCTTCAGCTGGAAGAGCCAGGACCTCGAACGCTCCGCGCAACTCGCCCGGGACGGGTGGGAGAAGGCGAGGGCGGCGATTCTCTCGGGCGAGTTCTTCCTGGTGGTGCTCGACGAGATCACCTACCCGCTGATCTACGGCTGGCTGCCGCTCGACGCGGTGCTGCAGACGCTGCGCGAGCGGCCGCGCGAGGTGCACGTGGTGCTCACCGGTCGCCGCTGCCCGCCCGAGATCGTCGAGCTGGCCGACACGGTGACCGAGATGCAGATGGTCAAGCATGCGTTCAAGGCCGGCATCCCGGCGCAACGCGGCATCGAAGACTAGTGGCGCCGGCCGCTCTCGTCGCCATCGGCGCGCTGTGGCTCGCGCTGGCCATCGACCGCTGGCTGGGCGAGCCGCCGGCGCGCTGGCATCCGGTCGTGTGGATGGGGGCGTGGCTGGGCTGGGCCGGCCCGCGCATCGCGCCGGCGGTCGATGCGCGTCGGCCCGGGCGCTTCAAGCCTTTTGTGCTCGGAACCCTTGCCTGGTGCGCGGGAGCAGCGATGGTTTTCGTAGCGGCCTGGGCGGTGCAGTGGCATGTGATGCGCCATCTGCCCTGGCCGGTGGCGGCGCTCACGCTGGCGCTGGCCCTCAAGCCGTTGCTGGCCTGGCGCATGCTGCGCGACGAGGTGCTGGCGGTGGAGGCGGCGCTGGCCGAGTCGCTCGACGCCGGCCGGGCGCGGCTGGCCCATCTGGTGAGCCGCGACACGCAGTCGCTCGATGCCGGCGCCGTGCGCGAGAGCGCGATCGAGTCGCTGGCCGAGAACCTCAACGATTCGGTGGTCGCACCGCTGTTCTGGTTCGTGCTCTTCGGATTGCCGGGCGCGGCCCTCTACCGTTTCGCCAACACGGCGGACGCGATGTGGGGCTACCCGGGCGAGCGCGGCGGGCGCTGCTGGGCTTGGGCAGGCAAGTGGGCGGCGCGGCTGGACGACGGACTGTCGTGGGCGCCGGCCCGGCTCAGCGCGCTATTGATTGCGCTGGCGGCGTGGTGCTGGCCGTCGGGGCTGGCGCGCGAGGCAAGACGCACGCCGTCGCCCAACAGCGGCTGGCCCATGGCGGCGATGGCGGGGGTGCTGGGCGTGCGCCTGCGCAAGCCCGGCGTCTATGCGCTGAACGCCGGGGGCCGTGCGTCCGTTTCGGTCGATGTGCACACATGCGCCATGCTGGGCGGCCGTGCGGTGGTGGCCGCTGCCGTGCTGGCCACTGCGGCGCTGGCCGGCACCGGGGGCGCCGGCCTCCTGCGGATCGGGTGACGGCATGCCGGAGATGAGCATGCACGGCGGGCCGGACGCGCAGGGCGTTGCGCTCCACGACTTCTCGACCAACGCCAACGCCTGCGGCCCGTGCCCGCCGGCGCTGCAGGCGCTGCGCGGCGCCGACCCCTCGCGCTACCCGGACCCGGAATCCACCCGGCTGCGGGAGCGGCTCGCAGCCTTCCACGGCGTGCGCCGGGAGCGCATCGTGGTGGCCGCCAGCGCCAGCGAGTTCATCGTGCGCATCACGGCGGCGGCCGCTGCCGACGGCGGCGGGACTGCCGTGCTGCCGGTGCCGGCCTATGGCGATTACGCCCGCGCCGCGCGTGCGCACGGGCTGGAGGTGCATCTGGCCACGGCGACCGGGCCCGGAGCGCCCGCGCCGCGCCTGGCCTGGGGCTGCGAGCCGTCGACGCCGTACGGGCAGGACGATCCGCAACTGCCGGCGCGCGTCGATGCCTGGCGGGCCGGTCGGCCCTTCGTGCTCGACCGGGCCTATGCGCCGCTGCGCCTCGACGGGCCGCCGGGCGGCAGCCTGGGGCCGGATCGCCTCTCTCGCGTGTGGCAGCTGTGGTCGCCCAACAAGGCCCTGGGCCTGACGGGCGTGCGCGGCGCTTATGCGATCGCGCCGGCCGATGCGTCGCCGGCTTTGCTCGCCCGCGTCCAGGCCCTGGCCCCGTCGTGGCCGCTAGGGGCCCACGCGGTCGCGATGCTCGCGGCCTGGGTCGAGGCGCCCGTGCAGGACTGGCTGTCGGGCAGCCTCGAGGTTCTGAAGGACTGGAAGCGCCGCCAGCAGCGCCTGTGTACCGAGTTGGGTGGCGAGGTGCTGCCCAGCATTGCCAACTTCTTCTGCATGCGCTGGCCGGCCGAGCTGCCGCTGCAGCCCGCCCTGGAGTCGCTGCGCGCGCAGGGCATCAAGCTGCGCGACTGCGCCTCGTTCGGGCTGCCGCGCCACGTGCGCCTGGGCGTCCTGCCGCCGCGGAGCCAGGACGCGCTGGCGGCGGCCTGGAAGTCCTGACGGCCATCCGCGCGCCGGCCGGGGCCGGCGGCGCCGTCCTGCGCGGACGCCCCAAGGGTCAGAGCGGCAGTGGCGATGCCAGCGCGCGCTCGAACACGTCGGCGTCCATGGCGTCGATGCTGTAGTGCCGCACGATCACGTCGCGGTCGAGCAGCTTGCCCTTGTCGTCCGGCTCGATGGAGGGCTTGAGGTAGTCCGGCCCGGCGAAGGCCTTGATGCTGTCCAGCGAATCCCACAGGGAGGCGACCACGACCTCGGTCGTGCCGTCACCCAGGTCGCGGAAGATCGCGGCCGTGCGCAGGTTGCCCGGCACGGCACGCAATTGGGGGAGCTTGGTGTTCTCCAGGTGTTCCCGGCATTCTTCTCGGAGTTCGGCGCGGATCCAGAACGTCCAGGCGCGCATCACGTGATTCATCAAGGGTGCCCGATTGGCCGGGGCCCGAAGCGGCGCCGGTGCCGCGAAATTTAACCCAAAGGTTCGCTATTTTTGCGACCTCAAGCGCGCGCGAGCTGCGGATCCCGGGCAAATATCTCGGCTGCCCAGTCCACGAAGGCCCTCACCTTGGCGCTCAGGTGCCGGTTCGGGGGGTAGACCACGTGCACCGGCAGCGAATCGCGCGTCCAGTCGGGCATGAGTTGCACCAGGTCGCCGCTGGCCAGGTAGGGCGCCGCGATGAAGCTCACCATCTGCGAGACGCCGAAGCCGGCCAGCACCGCGGTGGTGTGGGCGTTGCTCTCGTTGACCGACACCCGGTAGGGGCCGCCGATCTCGATGGTCTCGCCGTCCTTGTTGAACTCCAGCGGGTAGATGCGCCGCGTGTTGCCGGCGAAGAAATTCACCACGTGGTGGCGGCCGCGCTCCAGGTCGCGCGGATGGGCCGGCGTGCCGTACTTCTTCAGGTAGCCGGGCGAGGCCACGGTGACGAAGGGCAGGTTGCCGATGCGCCGGGCCACCAGCGACTGGTCGGTGATGTCGCCGGCGCGGATCACCACGTCCACGTTGTCGCTGATCAGGTCCACCGGCCGGTCGCTCACGCCCAGGTCCACCTGGATGTCGGGGTACTTGTCGCAGAAGGACGCCAGCGCCGGGATGACCACCAGGCGCGCCGTGGAGGTGCCCACGTCGATGCGCAGCCGCCCGGTCGGCGCCGCCTGGGCGTTCGCCATGCTGGCCTCGAGCTCGTCGAAGTCGTTCAGCAGGCGCGCCGCACGTTCGAAGTACGCGGCGCCGTCGGGCGTGACCGTGACGCGCCGCGTCGTGCGGTTGAGCAGCTTCGCATGCAGCCGGGCCTCCAGGGCCTGGATCTGCTTGGTGACGGTGCCCTTGGGCAGGTCGAGCGAATCGGCGGCGCGCGTGAAGTTGCCGGCCTCGACGACCCGCACGAACACGCGCATGGCTTGGATCTGGTCCATAGGTGCAAAGGGATGGTTGCTGACGTCGCAGGCGCTGGGGAACGCGCATTCTTGTGGATGCGCATTGACCTGTTCCGGGGGAGGGGTCGGATTCTGGGCCCTGGAAACGCGGCGATTGTTGTCGCGCCGGAAACAGAGTGGGGCGCCCGGCCCGGTTTCATGCCTCGTCGGCGACCCTTATATTTCATCCATCGTTGATCCGGAAGGTCCACACCATGTCATCCCGTCCCACCCCGCAGCAGCCAGAGGCCCAAGCCCCGGCCGGGCGCGCCGTGGCCGAGAAGGACATCCGTATCGAGCTGCCGCAGGGCGAGGGCGTCGACGCCCGCACCTATGGCGAGAAGACGGGCAGCGCCGGCCAGCCGGTGGTGCTGCACTTCCATGGCGGCACCTTCGTCTGCGGCGACCTCGACAACGGCCGCACCGTGGGCCGGCTGCTGGCGCGCGCCGGCGCCTTCGTGGTGTCGCTGGCCTATCCGCTGGCGCCCGAATTTCCGTTCCCCAAGCCCATCGAGGTGGGCTACGCGGTGCTGGAGTGGCTCTACAAGCAGCGCACCAAGCTGGTCGGCAAGGGCGCGCGCATTTTCCTTGCCGGCGAGGAAGCCGGCGGCAACCTGGCGGCGGCCGTGGCCCTGGTGGCCCGTGACCGTGCGCACCCACCGCTCGCCGGCCAGGTGCTGCTGTCGCCGATGCTCGACCCCTGCGCCGGCACCGCGTCGCTGCGCGAGGCCAGCTGCGCCGAAGCGACGGTGAGCTGCAAATGGGCCGAGGGCTGGCAGAAGTACCTGCACCGGCCGATGGACGCGCTGCATCCCTACGCGGTGCCCGGCTCCTCGCTCCGCCTGGCGGACATCGCGCCGACCCTGGTGCTGGTGGGGCAGGACGACCCGATGCGCGACGAAGCGCTCGCCTACGCCAAGCGCCTGGGCGACGCGGGCATCCCGGTGACCAGCCAGGTGCTGCCCGGCGCGTCGAACTGGCCCGAGGCGCTGTACGAACCCGACAGCAATGCATGTGCGGCCTGCGAGCAGAGCGTGGAAGAACAGTTCCGCGCCTTCTTCCAGGCCGCGACGCCGCCGCCCCACTAGGCGCGAAGGCGCCCGACGCATCGGCCTCCGCAGAGGGGCGCACATCAGAACAAGGCACGAGACGGCGCGGAGACCGCCGTCCGGAGGGAGTTTTCGCCTGACGAACGCCGACGGGGCCCGAGCGCCCTGAGCCGGCGCGCTGGCGGCACACCGCTTTCACCCATTCCGTTCCCGACGGGCGCCACCCGCGCCCGGAGGGTTGTCGCATCCCCGAAGTACCCACAAGGACGAACCATGTCGAACCCAAGCAACAACAACACGCCCGACCGCTCCGAAGGTGCCGGGTCCGAAACTCCTTCGCTGGCACGCCGCAGCGTGTGGCCGACCGTCACCGGCGTGACGGCGGTGCTGGCCGTCGCCGCCGGCTTCTTCGGCATGCACAGCTTCAAGGCCGAGGCCAGCAACCCGCCGGCGCAGCAGCAGCCGCAGGCCACGCCGGTGTCGGTGGCGACCGTCACGGAAACAGAGGTCAACGCCTGGGACGAGTTCTCCGGCCGGCTGGAAGCGGTGGAGCGGGTCGACGTGCGCTCGCGCGTCGCCGGTGCCGTGCAGAGCGTGCATTTCCGCGAGGGCACGCTGGTCAAGCAGGGCGACCTGCTCGTGACCATCGACCCGGCGCCCTACAAGGCCGAGGTGGACCGCGCCGAGGCGCAGGTCGCGTCGGCGAAGGCGCGTGCCGCCTACACCCGCAGCGAGCAGGAGCGCGCGCGGCGCCTTTACGCCGAGCAGGCCATCGCCCAGCGCGAGCTGGACGAGCGCCTGAACGCCGGCAACGAGGCCGAAGCGAACCTGCGCGCCGCGCAGGCCTCGCTGCAGAGCGCGAAGCTCAACCTGTCGTACACCCAGGTGCGTGCACCGGTCGCCGGCCGCATCGGCAAGCTCGAAGTCACGGTGGGCAACCTCGTCGCGGCCGGCCCCGGCGCGCCGGTGCTGACCACGCTGGTGTCGGTGAGCCCGATCTACGCCAGCTTCGACGCCGACGAGCAGGTCATCGGCCGCGCCCTGCAGGGCATGCCCGGCGGCGCCAGCGCCCGCTCGCTCATCGGCCAAATCCCCGTGCAGATGGGCACCGCCGCCACCGAGGGCACGCCCTTCGAAGGCAAGCTGCAGCTGATCGACAACCAGGTCGATGCCAGGAACGGCACCGTTCGCGTGCGCGCCACCTTCGAGAACAAGGACGGCGCCCTCATCCCCGGCCAGTTCGCCCGCATCCGCATGGGCCAGGCGCAGGAGAGCAAGGCCCTGCTGGTGGCCGAACGCGCCGTGGGCACCGACCAGAACAAGAAGTTCGTGATGGTCGTCAATGCCGACAACAAGGCCGAGTACCGCGAGGTGACCCTGGGCGCCCCGATCAACGGCCTGCGCGTGGTGGCCAGCGGACTCAAGCCGGGCGAGCGGATCGTGGTCAACGGCCTGCAGCACGTGCGCCCCGGCGTATTGGTGGACCCCAAGCCGGTGCCGATGGACGCGACCGCACAGAGCGGCAACGCCAAGGCCGGCAAGCTGGCCTCGAACCCCTGAACGCGCGCGAGCGCTTCGCTGAAAGTTCGTCATGAACCTCTCCAAATTCTTCATCGACCGGCCGATCTTTGCCGGCGTGCTGTCGCTGCTCATGCTGATCGCCGGCCTGATCGCACTGCGCGGGCTGCCGATCTCGGAATACCCCGAGGTCGCACCGCCGCAGGTGGTGGTGCGCGCCCAGTACCCGGGCGCGAACCCCAAGGTGATTGCCGAGACGGTGGCCACGCCGCTCGAAGAGCAGATCAACGGCGTCGAGGGCATGCTCTACATGGGCAGCCAGGCGACGACCGACGGCGTGATGACGCTCACCGTCACCTTCCGCCTGGGCACCGACCCCGACAAGGCGCAGCAGCTGGTGCAGAACCGCGTTTCGCAGGCCGAGCCGCGCCTGCCCGAGGAAGTGCGCCGCCTGGGCGTGACCACGGTCAAGAGCGCGCCCGACCTCACGATGGTGGTGCACCTGGTGTCGCCCAACGGGCGCTACGGCATCGACTACCTGCGCAACTACGCGGTGCTCAACGTCAAGGACCAGCTGGCGCGCATCGAGGGCGTGGGCCAGGTCCAGGTCTTCGGCGGCGGCGACTATTCGATGCGCATCTGGCTCGACCCGCAGAAGGTGGCCCAGCGCGGGCTGTCGGCCGCCGACGTGGTCGCGGCCATCCGCGGCCAGAACGTGCAGGCGGCGGCTGGCGTGATCGGCGCCTCGCCGGGGCTGTCGGGCATCGACGTGCAGCTGTCGGTCAACGCGCAGGGGCGCCTGAGCACCGAGGAGGAATTCGGCGACATCATCGTCAAGAGCGGTGCCGACGGCCAGGTGGTGCGGCTGCGCGACGTGTCGCGCATCGAGCTCGGCGCGGCCGACTACTCGCTGCGCTCGCTGCTCAACAACAACCCCGCGGTGGGCATGGGCGTGTTCCAGGCCCCGGGCTCGAACGCGCTGGACATCTCGTCCAACGTGCGCAAGACCATGGTCGAGCTCAACAAGAACATGCCCGAAGGGCTGGAATACCGCATCGCCTACGACCCGACGCAGTTCGTGCGGGCGTCGATCGAATCGGTGATCCACACCCTGCTCGAAGCCATCATGCTGGTGGTGCTGGTGGTGATCCTGTTCCTGCAGACCTGGCGCGCGTCGATCATCCCGCTGCTGGCCGTGCCGGTGTCGGTGATCGGCACCTTCGCGGTGCTGCACCTGCTGGGCTTCTCGATCAACGCGCTGTCGCTCTTCGGGCTGGTGCTGGCCATCGGCATCGTGGTGGACGACGCGATCGTGGTGGTCGAGAACGTCGAGCGCAACATCGAGGCCGGGCTCACGCCGCGCGAGGCGACCTACCGCGCCATGCGCGAGGTCTCGGGCCCGATCATCGCGATCGCGCTGGTGCTGGTGGCCGTGTTCGTGCCGCTGGCCTTCATCAGCGGCCTCACGGGCCAGTTCTACCGCCAGTTCGCGGTGACGATCGCCATCTCGACGGTGATCTCGGCCATCAACTCGCTGACGCTGTCGCCAGCGCTCGCGGCGCTGCTGCTGCGCGGCCACGATGCACCCAAGGACGCGCTCACGCGCGGCATGGACAAGGCACTGGGCTGGCTGTTCCGCGGCTTCAACCGCCTGTTCCAGCGGGGCTCGGACGCCTACAGCGGCGGCGTGAAGAGCGTCATCTCGCGCAAGACGATCATGTTCGTGATCTACCTCGCGCTGGTGGGCGTGACCTTCGGTCTCTTCAAGGCTGTGCCCAGCGGCTTCGTGCCGACGCAGGACAAGCAGTACCTGATCGGCTTCGCCCAGCTGCCCGACGGCGCCACGCTGGACCGCACCGACGAGGTGATCCGCCGCATGGGCGAGATCATGAAGAAGAACCCGAACGTCGAGGAGACGCTTGCCTTCCCGGGCCTGTCGATCAACGGCTTCACCAACAGCTCCAACTCGGGCATCGTCTTCGCGACGCTCAAGCCCTTCGACCAGCGCAAGCGCGCCGACCAGTCGGGCGGTGCCGTGGCAGGCCAGCTCAACCAGGCCTTCGCCGGCATCCAGGACGCGTTCATCGTGATGTTCCCGCCGCCGCCGGTGGCGGGCCTGGGCACCACGGGGGGCTTCAAGCTGCAGTTGGAAGACCGTGCCTCGGTCGGTTACGACCAGATGGACGCGGCGGTCAAGGCCTTCATGGCCAAGGCCTACCAGGCGCCGGAGCTCACGGGCATGTTCACGAGCTGGCAGGTCAACGTGCCGCAGCTTTATGCCGACGTCGACCGTACCAAGGCGCGCCAGCTCGGCGTGCCGGTGACGGACATCTTCGACACCATGCAGATCTACCTGGGCAGCCTGTACGCGAACGACTTCAACAAGTTCGGCCGCACCTACAGCGTGCGCGTGCAGGCCGATGCACCGTACCGGGCGCGGGCCGAGGACATCGGCATGCTCAAGGTGCGCTCGTCCTCGGGCGAGATGATCCCGCTGTCGGCACTGCTGAAAGTGCAGTCCAGCTTCGGCCCCGAGCGCGCCATGCGCTACAACGGCTACCTCACGGCCGACATCAACGGCGGCGCCGCGCCCGGCTTCTCGTCGGGCCAGGCGCAGGACGCGATCAAGCGCATCGCGGCCGAGACGCTGCCCAAGGGCGTGAGCTTCGAGTGGACCGACCTGACCTACCAGGAGATCCTGGCCGGCAACTCGGCGGTGGTCGTGTTCCCGCTGGCGATCCTGCTGGTGTTCCTGGTACTGGCCGCGCAGTACGAGAGCCTGACGCTGCCGCTGTCGATCATCCTGATCGTGCCGATGGGCCTGCTGGCCGCCATGACGGGCGTGTGGATCTCGGGCGGGGACAACAACGTCTTCACCCAGATCGGGCTCATCGTGCTGGTGGGGCTGAGCGCGAAGAACGCGATCCTGATCGTGGAGTTCGCCCGGGAGCTGGAGTTCGCCGGCCGCACGCCGGTGCAGGCTGCCATCGAGGCCAGCCGCCTGCGGCTGCGCCCGATCCTGATGACCTCGCTGGCCTTCGTGATGGGCGTGCTGCCCCTGGTGCTGGCCACGGGTGCCGGCGCCGAGATGCGCACGGCCATGGGCGTGGCGGTGTTCGCCGGGATGATCGGCGTGACGGCCTTCGGCCTGTTCCTGACGCCGGTGTTCTACGTCGCGCTGCGCCGGCTCACCGGCAACCGGCCGCTCAAGCTGCATGGCGAGGTGCCGCACGGCGAGGACTTCGTCTCCGCCAGCCATCCCGCCCCGGGCGCTGGCGGCGGCCATGGCGGCGGCCTGTTGCCGCAGCCTGCGGCCCCGGTGGGTCGTCACGAGTGAATGAAGCAACGAAGCGAAGGAGAAGAACCATGCATGCTTCGATAGCAACCCGCCTGCGCCAACCGCTGCGCGCGGCGCTGGCCCCGCTGATGGCCGCCCTGGTGCTGGCCGGCTGTGCGACGGCGCCCTCGGGCCTGCCCGAGGTGGCCACGCCGGCCCGATTCAAGGAAGCGCCGACGGCGCAGGCGGCGCCGCGCGAAGGGCAGTGGACACGCGCCGTGCCCGCCGAGTCGCAACCGCGCGGCGAATGGTGGCGCGCCTTCCGCGACCCCATCCTCGACAGCCTGGTCGAGCGTGCGGTGCGTGACGAGGGCGGCAACACCAGCATCCAGCAGGCCGTGGCCCGCGTGCGCCAGGCGCGGGCGCTGGCCCGCATCACCGACGCCGACCGCTCGCTGCAGCTCGGTGCGGGCGCCGGCGCCACGCGCCAGCAGGGGCTGGATCGGAACCAGAGCAACCGGCCGTCGACCCTCGTCAACGCCGGCCTCACCGCCTCGTACGAACTGGACCTGTTCGGGCGCCTGTCTCGCACCAGCGAGGCCGCGCGTCTCGATGCGCAGCAGCGCGAGGCGCTGCTGCAGAGCACGCGCCTGCTGGTGCAGGCCGAGGTGGCGCAGACCTACCTGGCTTTGCGCGCCGTCGACGCCGAACGCGTGCTGGTGCGCGACAACGTCGAGGCGTACCGCGACACGCTGCGCCTGACGCAGCGCCGCCAGCAGGCGGGCGACGTCGCGGACCTCGACGTGGCGCGGGTGCAGACCGAGGTGTCGGCCACGGAATCCGACGCCATCGCCCTCGATCGCCGCCGTGCGGAACTCGAACACGCGTTGGCGGTGCTGACCGGTGAGGCACCGGCCAGCTTCGAGATCCGTCCCGAGAACTGGACCACCACGCTGCCGAGCATCCCGGCCGGCGTGCCGGCCACGGTGCTGACGCGGCGCCCGGACGTCGCCGCCTCGCAGGCGGCCGTGCTGGCGGCACAGGCGCGCGTGGGCGCCGCACAGGCGGCGTACTTCCCCGACATCTCGCTGACGGCCGGCGGCGGCTTCGCGTCGCCGGAGATCGGCGACCTGTTCAAGTGGTCGGCCCGTTCCTGGGGCATCGGCGCGCTGCTGTCCTTGCCCATCCTGGACGGCGGGCGGCGCGAGGCTGGGGTGCAGAACGCCTCCGGCCAGCTCGACGAGGCCCTGGCCGACTACCGGGCGCAGGTGCTGAACGCCTTCAAGGACGTGGAGGACCAGCTCTCGGCGATCCGCCTGCTGCAGCAGCAGGCGCAGGTGCAGCAGACGGCTGTCGACTCGGCGCGCCGCGCGACCCAGCTGTCGGACACGCGCTACCGCAACGGCTACATCAGCCAGCTCGACCTGCTCGATGCGCGCCGCAGCGAACTGCGCAACCAGCGGCAGGCACTGCAGGTGAAGGCCGCGCAGTACCAGGCGGCGGTGGGGCTGGTTCGCGCCCTGGGCGGCGGGTGGGAGGCACCGGCCAGCGTCGGCGCTGCGGCGACGCCGGCCGAGCGATCGTCACGTTCGTGACGAATTCGGCTGCAGCCCACGCCCGGCGGGAACTGCAGGCCGATTGCACTTGGCGCGCAGCGCGCGTTTTCAAGCCGCTGCGCCAACAAAAAAAGGCGCCAGAGGCGCCTTTTTTTGTCGGCCGGCTCAGGACGGCAGTCCCATGCTGGCACCCGCGGCGCCCGAGGTGCGCCCCCAGAAGCGCCACCAGGGCCTCGGCGAGCGGGCGACGGTGAAATCCAGCGGCGGGCCGAAGCTGCTGATGGTGCCGGCGCGCCGACGCAGTTCGCACTCCAGCACATGGGCACGACCGAAGGCGCTGCGGTCGCCGCGCAGGGCGCGCTGGCGTTCGGCGCTGGCCATCTCGGCCAGCGCGCCGTCGGTCAGCAGGTCCAGGTCATCGGCGGTCGTCATGGGCAGATCCTCGGTTCAATGCATTGTGTGGACCGAGCATGCCGCTGGCCATCTCCATTTCGTGGTAGGACGGCGCCGGGACCGCGTCCTGTGCTCTTGTTCCGTTGGAATACGTGGTGCCGGTGCAACGCCGTGCTTCGGAGCAACGTCACGATCGGGTGCGACGATGGGGTTCGAGGACGCGGGCGTAGTTCCTTGCTGCGGGCCGTCTGCCCCCTTAGCCTTGGTCCCAGGCCCGAGGGAGTGGCCTTCACCCATAGGATTGCCGAACCCCATGCGACTCGTTCTCTTGCTGTTGGTCTCGCTGGCACTGCCGGCGGGCCTGGTCTATGCCTTCGGCTGGTGGTCGCTGGTCGGCTGCGCGCTCGTCGTGTTCGCGCTGTGCGCGTTCTCGGTGCGCGCGGGCCGCGGCATCGAGGCAAGCAAGGGCGGAGCGCTCACCCGCTACGACACCGGTATGGGCGGCTGAGTACCGCCGCCGCGACCCCCGGCGCTCGGCGCCTGCGAGCGTGCTCAGTGCGCGGCCATCAATTCGCAGAAGCGGGCGATGTCGACGTTGCCGCCGCTGATCAGCACCCCCACCCGCTGGCCACGCAGTTGCTCGCCCATGGCGCGCGCGGCGGCGAAACCCAGGCAGCCCGTCGGCTCGGCGATCAGCTTCATGCGGGAGGCCATGAAGCGCATGGCGTCCACCAGCTGTGCATCGGTGGCGGTCAGGATGTCGTCGACGTCGCGCCGGATGATCGCGAAGGTCAGCTCTCCGAGGTATTGCGTCTGCGCGCCGTCGGCGATCGTCTTGGGCGTGTCGATGCGCACGATGGCGCCACTGCGGAAGGACTGCTGGCCGTCGTTGCCGGCTTCGGGCTCGACGCCGTAGAGCCTGCAGGCCGGCGACAGCGCGCGCGTCGCCAGCGCCGAGCCCGACAGCAGGCCGCCGCCGCCCAGGCAGACGAAGAAGGCGTCGAGCGGGCCGACCTCCTCGAACAGCTCCTTGGCCGCGGTGCCCTGGCCGGCGATCACGTCCGGGTGGTCGTAGGGCGGGATGAGGGTGTAGCCGTGCCTGGTGGCCAGGTCGCGGCCGATCTGCTCGCGGTCGTCGTTGTAGCGGTCGTAGATCACCACCTGCGCGCCATAGCCGCGCGTCGCCGCCACCTTCATCTCCGGCGCATCGTGCGGCATCACGATGGTCGCCGGCATGCCCAGCAGCCGGGCCGACAGCGCGATGGCCTGGGCGTGGTTGCCGGACGAGAAGGCGACGACGCCGGCGCGGCGCTGTTCGGGCGTGAACCTGGACAGGGCGTTGAAGGCACCGCGGAACTTGAAGGCGCCCATGCGCTGCAGGTTCTCGCACTTGAAGAAGACCTCGGCGCCGAGTTCGGCGTTCACGGTGCGCGAGGTCATCACCGGCGTGCGGTGGGCGTGGCCTTGCAGTCGCTCGGCCGCGGCGGCCACGTCGTCGTAGGGGGGGAGGGCGGGGGCGTTCATGCGGCCGAGCATGCCATGGCGGCGCCATGGCCGGCGTGTACAGATGCGGCCTCCTGCATGCGAAACAGCGGTGCCGCGGCCGCGGCTATGATTTTTCGATGCGCCTCGCCCACCGTCATCCCGCTTCGAGCCCGGTCCGCTGATGCCCGCCCGCTGCGTGATGGTCCTCGGCACCACCAGCGGTGCCGGCAAGAGCTGGCTGGCCACGGCCCTGTGCCGCCTGTACGCACG
This sequence comes from Xenophilus aerolatus, assembly GCA_030418545.1. GTDB lineage: Bacteria > Pseudomonadota > Gammaproteobacteria > Burkholderiales > Burkholderiaceae_C > Xenophilus. Next base: position 929,933 of record QAIB01000001.1, read on the forward strand.
GCAGGGCTTGAAGGTGGCGCCCTTCAAGGCCCAGAACATGAGCAACAACGCAAGGGTTGTCGCCAGCGGCTCGGATGAACCCGGTGGCGAGATCGGCAGCGCCCAGTACTTCCAGGCCCTCGCGGCGCGTGCCGTGCCCGAGGTGCGCATGAACCCGCTGCTGCTCAAGCCCGAACGTGACACCGCCAGCCAGGTGGTGATGCTGGGCCAGGTCGACGAGGCCCTGTCGCGCATGCCCTGGCGCGCCCGCAGCGCTGCCGTGTGGCCGCGCATCGCGCAGGCCCTGGACGAGCTGGTGGCCGAGAACGAAGTGGTCGTGATCGAGGGCGCCGGCTCGCCGGCCGAGATCAATCTGCGCGAGAGCGATTTCGTCAACATGCGCACGGCGCAGCGCGCCCGGGCGCGCTGCCTGCTCGTGACCGACATCGACCGTGGCGGCGCCTTCGCGCATCTGTACGGCACCTGGGCCTTGCTGCCTGAGGAAGACCGCGCGCTGCTCGCCGGCTTCGTGCTCAACAAGTTCCGCGGCGACGCTTCGCTGCTCGCGCCGGGGCCCGAGCAACTGCAGGCGCTGACTGGCGTGCCCACCGTGGCCACGCTGCCCGTGTGGTGGCAGCATGGCCTGCCCGAGGAAGACGGTGTCTTCGACGATGGCGGCACGCCGGGTGCGGGCAAGGCGGTGCGCACGGTCGCGGTCGTGGCCTGTCCGCGCATCAGCAACCTCGACGAGTTCCAGCCGCTCAAGCGCGTGCCCGGCCTGCGTCTGGTGTGGGTTCGCAGCGCCGCCGCACTGGCCACGCTCGGCCCGCAGGACTGGATCGTGCTGCCGGGCTCCAAGCACACGAGCAGCGATCTGCAATGGCTGCGCGCCCAGGGGCTGGACCGCGCCGTGGCCGCACACGCGGCGGCGGGCGGCCCGGTGCTGGGCATCTGCGGCGGCCTGCAGATGCTGGGCGAGGCGCTGGTCGATCCGCACGGCATCGACGGCAACGCGCCCGGCCTGGGCCTGCTGCCGCTGGTGACAGTCTTCGCACGGGGGAAGACCGTGCGGCATCGCCGGGCGCGTTTCGCCGGGTTGCAGGGCGCCTGGGCCGCGCTCTCGGGCGTCGAGGTGGCTGGCTACGAGATCCATCACGGCCAGACGGCCGAGCATCCGCAGCTCAAGGGCGACGGCGGCGCGGTCATGTCCGACGGCCTGGCCTGGCAGAACGCCCGCGGCAACGTGCTGGGCGTGTACCTGCACGGCCTGTTCGAAGACGCCGCGGTGCTGCGCGCGCTCTTCGGCGCCGCGGTGCCCACGCTGGACGCCACCTTCGAAGGCCTGGCCGATTTCATCGACCGGCACTTCGCGCCCGGCGTGCTGCAAGGCCTGATCGAGTGACGCACGCAGTGCCAGGTCCGCGTGGCGTACCGAAAGCGCATCGTGCCCCGGCCGTGCAAGGCCGGGCCTGCGCGTTTTTCTCGAAGCCTCGTGGCGCCGCCGGTGCACGGCGGCTTGCCTCTTGTCCCATGTCATGAACAACCTCTCCTTCCTTTCGCCCGTCGACGACCTGCACGATGCTGCGCTGGCGCAGCGGCTGCAGCACGCGCTCGACAACAAGACGAAGCCCCTCGGTGCCCTTGGCCGCCTGGAGGCGATGGCCCTGCGCATCGGCCTGATCCTGGGCCACGAGGCGCCCCAGTTGCAGCACGCGCAGATGCTCGTCTGTGCGGCTGACCATGGGCTGGCCGCGCGCGGCGTGTCGGCCTACCCGAGCGACGTGACCTGGCAGATGGTGCAGAACTTCCTGGCGGGCGGCGCGGCCGTGAGCGTGCTGGCGCGCCAGCACGGGCTCGCGCTCACGGTGGTCGATTGCGGGGTGGCGCGCGAGCTGCCGCCGCAGCCGGGCCTGGTGGCACGCCGGCTGGGCGCCGGCACCGCCGACGCCGCGGCCGGCCCCGCCATGAGCGCCGCCCAGTGCCACGAAGCGATCGCCAATGGAAGCGAGATCGTGCGCACGCTACCGGGCAACGCGTTGCTGCTCGGCGAGATGGGCATCGGCAACAGCTCGGCCGCGGCGATGCTGCTCGCACGGCTCACGGGCGAAGACATCGACGCCTGCACGGGCGCCGGCACCGGGCTCGACGCGGCGGGTCTGGCGCGCAAGCGCGCGGTGCTGCGGGCGGTGCTCGAACGCCATGCGCAGGCCAGCGCGCCGCTCGACGCGCTGGCCGCCCTCGGCGGCTTCGAGATCGCCACGCTGGTGGGCGCGGTGCTGCAGGCCGCGCAGGAACGGCGCGTGATCGTGCTCGACGGCTTCATCGCCAGCGTGGCCGCGCTGGTCGCGCAGGCCCTGCAACCGGCGGTGGTGCAGCGCTGCATCGCCGCGCATGTGTCGGCCGAGCCGGGCCATGCCCTGTTGCTGCGCTCGCTGGGGCTCGATCCGCTGCTGCGGCTGGACCTGCGCCTGGGCGAGGGCAGCGGCGCGGCGCTGGCCTGGCCGCTGCTCGAATCGGCCTGCCGCATCCTGCGCGAGATGGCGAGCTTCGAGTCGGCGGGGATCTCGCGCAAGGAGGGTGAGTCCACCGTGTCTCGAGGAGCCAGCGCATGAGGACCGCAACCAGGGTCGTCCTCGGCGCACTGGCGGTGCTGGCCGTCGGCGCAGCCGCCCTGTGGTTCAACCTCGACAAGGAAACGCGCGGCTTGCTGCGGGCGCTGCCCACCAACCGCGACGTGCTGTTCTGGACCCAGGCGCAGCGCGACGCCGCCTTCCGCGCAATGGACCGCATCCCGGTGCTGGCACGCTGGCACACCATCGCGCCCAGTGCCACGCCCCGGCCGCTGCCGCCCGGCCCGCCGCTGGCGCTGGGCGTGGACGCCGATGCCTTCATGGCGGGCCAGCGCAGCTCGGCACTGCTCATCGTCCAGGGCGGCCGCCTGCGGCTGGAGCGCTACGGGCTGGGCTTCGACGCGGAGGGCCGCTGGACCAGCTTCTCCGTCGCCAAATCCTTCACCTCCACGCTGGCGGGCGCAGCGGTGCGCGACGGCTTCATCCACAGCCTCGACGACAAGCTCAGCCGCTACATCCCGGAGATGAAGGGCTCGGCCTACGACGAGGTGAGCGTGCGGCAGCTGCTCACCATGACCTCGGGCGTGCGCTGGAACGAGGACTACGGCAACCCGAACTCCGACGTCGCCCGCTTCAACAACCACAAGCCCGAGCCGGGCGTGGACGCGCTGGTGAGCTACATGCGCACGCTGCCGCGCGAGGCGCCGGCCGGCACGCGCTGGCACTACAGCACGGGCGAGACCAACCTGGTCGGCATCCTCGTCTCGCGCGCGACCGGCAAGCCGCTCGCGCAATACCTGCAGGAGAAGGTGTGGCAGCCCGCCGGCATGGAGCGCCCCGCCACCTGGCTGCTGAGCAAGACCGGGCAGGAGATCAGCGGCTGCTGCCTGCAGGCCGCGCCGCGCGACTTCGCGCGCTTCGGCCAGTTCATCCTCGACGGCGCGCGCGTGAACGGCCAGCCCATCGTGCCCGACGACTGGCTGGCGAATGCCACCACCCGGCAGGCCGACATCGGCCGCCCCGGCAGCGGCTACGGCTACCAATGGTGGACGCGCGACGACGGCAGCTTCGGCGCACGCGGCATCTTCGGCCAGGGCATCTTCATCGACCCGAAGCGGCAACTGGTGATCGTCTTCAATGCCGACTGGCCGTCCGCGCAGGACGCCCAGGCCGCGGCCGCGCGCGAGTCCTTCTTCCGCGCCGCGCAGCGGGCGGTCGACGCCGAGGCGGCGCAGCCGCTGCGATGAGCGTGAACCCTTTGCGCCACTTCCTGCTCGCGCTGCAGTTCTTCACCCGCGTGCCCGTCACCGGGCGGCTGGCCGCTTGGGTCGGGTACAGCCCGCAGATGCTGCGTGCCAGCGCGGCGCATTTCCCGGGCGTGGGCTGGATCGTGGGCGGCGTGGCTGCGGCCGTGTTCGTGCTGGCGTCGCAGGGGCTGCCGCCGCTGGTGGCCGCAGTGCTGAGCACCGTCGCCACCGTATGGCTGACCGGCGCCTTCCATGAGGACGGCCTGGCCGATGTCGCCGACGGGCTGGGCGGCAGCGCGCAGCGCGAGCGGGCGCTGGAGATCATGAAGGATTCGCGCATCGGCGCCTTCGGAGCCATTGCGCTGGTGCTGGCGCTGGGGCTCAAGGTGGCATTGCTGGCGGCCATTGCGCTGCAGGGCGTGTCGGCGGTCGTGGCGGTGCTCTTCGCGGGGCACGTGCTGTCGCGCTTGGCGCCGCTGTTCCTGATCCGCTTCCTGCCCTACGTGGGCGACAGCGGGGCGAGCAAGTCCAAGCCGCTGGCCGATGCCATCGGTGGCGGCGCGCTGGCGGTTGGCATCTTGTGGTCGATTCCGGCTGCAGCGCTCGTCCTGCTTGCGCAAGGCGCTATGAAAACAGGAGCAATGCTGGCCGCGTGCGCATTCGCCGCGCTGTGGATGGCCCGCCTGTTCCGCCGGCGGCTGCAGGGTTTCACGGGCGATGGCCTGGGCGCCACGCAGCAGGTGTGCGAGCTGGCGATGTACGGGGTGCTGGCATGGCAACTCGCCTGAGGCTCTGGCTGCAGCGCCATGCGCCCGTGCTGTGCGCGCCGGGCCTGTGCTACGGCGCCACCGACCACGCGGCCGAGGACGCGGCGACGCACGCCGCGGCGGCGGCACTGGCGGCCGAACTGCCTGCCGGCGTGGCGCTGTGGAGTTCGCCGCTCGTCCGCTGCCTCGCGCTGGCGCAGGCGCTCGCCGCGCTGCGGCCCGACCTGCCGCCCGTGCGCATCGACCCGCGCCTGGCCGAGATGGACTTCGGCGCCTGGGAGGGCCAGCCCTGGCACGCCATTGCCCGCGGCGAGTTCGACGCCTGGACCGCCGACTTCGCCGACGCGCGGCCAGGCGGCCACGGCGAGAGCACGCGCCAGTTCATGGCCCGCGTGGCCGGCGCCTGGGACGACTGGCGCGCCGTGGGCGCCGACGCCGCGTGGGTCACGCATTCGGGCGTGATGCGGGCGGTGGAGCTGATCGCGCGCGGCGTGCGCGTGCCGGCCAGCGCGGCGGACTGGCCGTCGGCACCGATGGCCTTCAGTGCGCGCCGCTGCGTCGATATCGACCTGGATTGATCACCGCTGCGGCTCCCGCGTTGCGTGGGGCTGCAACGACGGCCTCGGCAGGGGCGCAGTCGTCCTCAGGCCGGTGGCGGCGTCTTCGGTTTGAAGCGGCACATCGTGTGCACGGCGCATTCCCAGCATCTGGGCTTGCGCGCCACGCAGATGTAGCGGCCGTGCAGGATCAGCCAGTGGTGCGCGTGCTGCACGAATTCCTTCGGCACCCGCTTCTCCAGCTTCAGCTCGACCTCCAGCGGCGTCTTGCCGGGCGCGAGGCCGGTGCGGTTGCTCACGCGGAAGATGTGCGTGTCCACCGCGATGGTCGGCTCGCCGAAGGCGACGTTGAGCACCACGTTGGCCGTCTTGCGGCCCACGCCGGGCAACGCCTCGAGCGCCTCGCGCGAGCGCGGCACCTCGCCGCCGTGCTCCTCGACCAGGATGCGGCAGGTCTCCATCAGGTGCCTGGCCTTGCTGCGGTACAGGCCGATGGTCTTGATGTAGCCCTCCAGCCCTTCCAGCCCGAGGTCGAGGATGGCCTGCGGCGTGTTCGCCACCGGGTAGAGCTTGCGCGTGGCCTTGTTCACGCCCACGTCGGTCGCCTGCGCCGACAGCAGCACCGCGGCCAGCAGCTCGAAGGGCGTGGTGTATTCGAGCTCGGTCTTGGGCGCGGGATTGGCGGCCTGCAGGGTGGTGAAGAAGGCGACGATGGTGTCTTTTTTCATCGGACGGGGGAGCGGACGATTGCTCTTCAGGAATGCAAGGGCCGGCCCAGGCGGCGCGCGCTCTCGCGCAGGCCCTGGAAGATCACCTCTGCCACCGGCTGTGGAAAGCCCGCGGGCAACGCGCTCTGCATGCGCTCGATCACCTCGGGCGTGTGTTCGATCAACTCTTGGCGCAATCCGTCGGCATTGCCCAGCCCGGCCAGTCTTGCGACGACGTCCCAGTGCCGCGGCAGGATATCGACCAGTCGCCAGTGCGGATTCTTGCTGCGCACGGCCATCGCGAGCTTGGCCTTCTGGTGGACGATCTGGTTGGGGCCGCGGCCGATGATGGGCCAGGCCGACAGCACGTCGTAGAAGGGGGTGAGACGATAGCCGCCCCCACGCTCGAGAAAGATCGAGAAGTTCTTGGCATGGCCGTCGGTGGCGGCCAGCATCCAGAACAGCATCTGGGCCTTGACGAAGTTGCGCTTGTCCTCGTCGGCACGGGTGCTGGCGTCGAGCACGCGCAGGATGTCGCGCATGCCGGGGCCGCCATCGGACTCGTATTTCATCGCGCCGGCCACGCCCAGCGCCTGGCAGAAGTCCTCCTGCGGCAGGCGCGCGATCCAGGGCGGCGCGTCGTTCGGCTGCACGCCGGCGCGGTCGAAGCGTTCGACCGCAAGCACCTTGCGCCTGCCGAAAGTGACGATCTCGCACCGGGCGACCGGCAGTCCGTAGGCGGCGAGCAGTTGCATGCAGAGCCACTCGTTCTCGACCGAGCTGTGCATGTCGGCCCGCATGTTGCCGACCAGACCCAGTGGCAACTTCAGGATGTGTGTCGTCGGCGTGGCGTGCACAGGGCGGCCCCACACGCCCTGCCACTTGAGCAGCGCGGTTTTTTCCTGGGCGCCTGCGATCGAGATGCGAAACTTGTCGTCGTCCTGCTGGCCCAGCACCCTTCCGGCGGAAAGCGACGCGTCGATCAGCTGCTCGACGCCGGCGTCGTTCAGCGGGTGGGCATCGATCCGGTCGAAGCCGACGGGCTCGGCTCCCGGCGGCAGGAGCTGGATGGCCCCGACGCAGTCGCGCCCGATAGCGCTCAGGAGCGAGAAGGGGTCAGTGCCTGCTGTCGCGAATTTACCCTGCAGTCGGCGGCGGATGCTGTCGTTGTCCGGAAGCAGGTTGTCGAAGAAGTTCTCGACCACGGTTCCGCGGTGCACCGCGTTGCCGGGCGTGAGGGGCAGCGACAGCGAAAGTCGTCGCACCATCGGCGAGGCCAGCCATTCGTCGGCGTAACGGAAGCGGTGCTCGTTGCCGACCGTCGACCATTCGCCCACGCGTTGGCCGTTGGTCCACACCACGAGCGTCGCGTCCGTGGCGGGCGTGCGGCGGCTCACCATGGTGGATCGGTGTCGTGAACGGCCGGCGCGGGCTTGGGCAGTTCCTCGAGGACCAGCCGGCAGCCCATCAGTGCCGCGATACGCGCGATCTGGTCGAAGCTGGTCACACCCGGTGTTGCTTCGATGCGTGCCACGCGCTTCTGGTTGACGCCCAGACGCTCACCGAGCTCGGCTTGCGTCAGGCCGCGCGATTGCCGCAGAGCTTTCAGCACTGCGGCAAGTTGCTGGCCGGTTTCAAGGGGGTAGTGCATGCATTTACCACTTTGAAGTAGTGAATTGAATTTACCATCTTGGAATAGTAAATTCAAGTTACTACTCCGGGATAGTGCGCATTACCTGGCGGCATTGGCCACAATGTTGGCCTGCTCCCGCGCCTCGCCGCGCACTTCCCCGGACACCACCATGCAATTCGCCTCCCGCCTCGACAACGTCGAAACCTCCGCCATCCGCGAACTCTTCAAGCTGCTGGGCAAGCCCGGCATCATCAGCTTCGCGGGCGGCTTCCCCGACAGCGCGATGTTCGACGTCGAGGGCCTGAAGGAGGCGGCCGGCAAGGCCCTCGCCCAGGAGCCGGGCGGCGCACTGCAGTACGGTGCGACCGAGGGCTACGACCCGCTGCGCCAGCAACTGTCGGCTTTCATGAAGACCAAGGGCGTGACGGTCGACCCGTCGGGCCTGATCGTCACCACCGGCAGCCAGCAGGCGCTCGACCTGCTGGGCAAGACGCTGATCTCGCCCGGCGACAAGGTGATCGTCGAGGGCCCGACCTTCCTGGCCACCATCCAGTGCTTCCGCCTTTACGGCGCGCAACTCGTCAGCGCGCCGGTCGACGCGAACGGCGTCGACACCGAGCGGCTCGAGCAGCTCATCGCCGAGCACAAGCCCAAGTTCGTCTACCTGATTCCCACCTTCGGCAACCCCAGCGGCGCGATGCTGAGCCTGGAGCGCCGCAAGAAGGTGCTGGAGATGGCGGTGAAGCACAACACCGTGATCGTCGAGGACGACCCCTACGGCGACCTCTACTTCGGCGAGGCGCCGCCGCCGTCGATCATGGCCCTGAGCGACCAGGTCCCCGGCAGCCGCGAACTGCTGGTGCACTGCGGCTCGCTCAGCAAGGTGCTCAGCCCCGGCCTGCGCATCGGCTGGATGATCGCGCCGGCCGAGCTGCTGGCCAAGGCCACCATGTGCAAGCAGTTCAGCGATGCGCACACCAGCACCTTCGCGCAGGCCACGGCGGCGCAGTACCTCAAGAGCGGCCGCATGCCGGCCACGCTGGCCCACGTGCGCGAGGTCTACGCGGGCCGCGCGCAGGCGATGGGCGAGGCGCTTCAGCGCGAACTGGGCGACGCGATCAGCTTCACCCAGCCCCACGGCGGCCTGTTCTTCTGGGCCGCGCTCACCGGCGCGCGCGGCAAGGAGAAGGATGCCAACGCCTTCGCCAAGAAGGCGATCGAAAAGGGCGTCGCCTTCGTGCCCGGCGCGCCGTTCTTCGCCGAGAAGCCCGATCTGGCGACGCTGCGCCTGAGCTTCGCGACGGCCAACGTCGACAAGATCCGCGAAGGCATCGCGCGGCTGGGCCAGGCGCTCTGATCTGGCGGGGCGAGCCGCGGCGTCGAGCGAGCGCACCAGGCGCGACGGTGCCGCCCGCCCTAAGGTCGAAATGGCGAGGAAGGGGGCGTGCGGTCGATCCACACCCACGCGCAGCCCGCGCCGAGAACGGCGAGCGCCGCGGCCGCACCCATCACCCAGCGGAAGCCCGCGATGTAGGCCTCGCCGATGGCGCGATGCAGCCGCTCGGCCAGCGCCGCATCGAGTCCGGCGGGAATCGCCGCCCCGGCCAGGCGGCTCTCCTGCGCCAGCATGGCGTCTCTCGCGGCGACGGGCAGGGCGAGCGCGTCCAGCGCATTGCGCAGGTGCTGGCCGAAGACCCAGGCCATCAGCAGGCCCAGGACCGCGATCGCCAGCACGCCCGCCACCCGCGACACCGCGTTGTTGACCCCCGAGGCCGTGCCCGAGTGCTCCACGTCCACGGCGTTCATCACCGTCGTCGTGAGTGGCGCGATGGTGATCGTCATCCCGATCCCGAGCAGCACCACGGCGGGCAGGTAGGTGCGCCAGTACGCGCCGCCGACGCCGGGAAGCGCGAAGAGCGCGAAGGCAGCGGCCGCCACCAGCGGGCCGACGACGAGCGGCCCGCGCGGACCGAAACGGTCGACCAACCGGCCGGCCGGGCGCGAGAAGGCGAAAAGAATCAGCACGAAAGGAAGCAGCGCCGCACCCGCCGCCGTGGCGGAGTAGCCCTGCACCTGGATCAGCGCGAGCGGAAAGAAATAGAGGCTGCCCCCGAGCGCGCTGTAGAGCAGCAGAGTCACCAGGTTCGCACCGGTGAAGTTCCGGTTGCGGAACAGGTGAAGCGGCATCATCGGCACCGTCGCGCGCGCTTCGGTGAACACGAACGCGGCGCACGCCACTAGGCCACCGAGCAGGCTGCCCAGCACTGCTGCCGCCTGCCAGCCCTGCGTCGGCGCTTCGACGAAGGCGTAGACGATGCCACCCAGCGCGGCGGTGGCCCAGAGGGCGCCCCATCCATCCAGCGGGGTGCCACGCGCCGACGGGTCACGGCTTTCCGGAACGTGGCGCCATACCAGCCAGAGCACGGCGGCGGCCAGCGGGACATTCAGCAGGAACGCCCAATGCCAGCTCCAGTGGTCGACCAGCCAGCCGCCCAGCACCGGCCCGATCGCCGCGGTGATGCCGCTGAAGCCGGACCAGGTGCCGATGGCCTGACCGCGCTCCTGCTCGCCGAAGTTGGCGCTGATCAGCGCGAGGCTGCCCGGCACCAGCAGGGCCGCGCCGACGCCTTGAACGGCGCGCGCGGCGATCAGTTGCTGGATGCTTGCGGCCAGGCCGCAGGCGACGGACGCCAGGGCGAAGATCGCCACGCCGGTCGCGAAGACCTTGCGGCGCCCGAGCCGGTCGCCGAGTGCGCCGCCGGCGAGCAGGAGCGCCGCCAGAAAGAGCGCATAGGACTCCACCACCCATTGGGCCTGGAACGCGGTGGCCTGCAGGTCGCGCTGGATGGCCGGCAGCGCGACGTTGACCACCGTGCCGTCCATGAACGCCATGCTCGAGCCGAGGATGGCCACGATGAGCACGGCACGCTGGACGCGCGCGGGTTGCGCTGTCGCTGTCGCTGGCTCGGGCGAAGTCACGTCCGTGGGTGCGCAGTTCCAGGCAGTGGATGCCCGGATCAGGGCGAGCGATGCAGCCTGGGCGCCGAGAGCAGGGCGAGGTTGTCTTCGATCGCCGCGTCGAGTTGCCGGTATTTGCCCGTCAGCTTCGACAGTTTCATGATCGTCGCCAGCGCCTGCAGGTCCTTCACGCTCGGCGCGACCTTGATCTGCGCGATGGCCGCAGCGGTGTTGCCGCCGTGGACCAGCGCCATCACCTTGCTTGCCCAGTCGTTTGCGCGCGCCATGTCCTGATCTCCTGCGGTGTCGTCGAGGGGTCGACTGTACGCAGGTCCGCCCCTTCGTGCCGTGCGAGAAGGGCAGCGCGATACGATCGCGCATGAGAAAAACCTTTCCCCTGCAGATCGAGGGCCGGCACCCGGACCGTGTGCTCGACGCGATCCGCCACGACATCCGCAAGGCGCTCAAGCGCGACCGCCGCCATCCGCTGCCCGAGGGCGCCCACCACTGGGAATTCGATTGCCGCTTCGGCCCCAGCGCCGAGGAGGCGCAGGCCGTGAACCTGGCCTCGCTCAACGCGCTGATCGACGAGGCGGCGCGCACGCAACAGCCCCAGATCTACGTGGAGTTCACGGCGCGGCCGGCGGCGCGGCATGCGGCACCGGCCGGGAGCGAGGACGCCGCCGAAGACAATATCTAAAGGGGAATCTGGCTGCAGCGCCCGCCCCGCCTGCGCAAGCAGCTACGAAAACGATAGCAAAGCGGTGGCTGGGGCCTCAGGCTCGCATCACTTCCAGCAGCCGATCCAGCCCCCCTTCGTCGATCGCCACCATGGCCTGCTCGCGCACCTTGGGCTTCGCGTGGTAGGCCACCGAGAGGCCGGCTTCGCCCATCATCGGGAGGTCGTTGGCGCCATCGCCCACGGCAATGCACTGCACAGGCGAGGCACCGATCAGCGATGCGACCTCCAGCATCGTGCGGCGCTTTTCCGCACCGTCGCAGATGTCGCCCCACGACTGCGTGACCACCCGGCCGGTGAGCTGGCCGCCGGCCTCCTCGAGCAGATTCGAGCGCGCAAAGTCGATGCCCAGGCACTGCTTCACGCGGTCGGCGAAGAAGGTGAAGCCGCCCGACACCAGCAGCACTTTGAGCCCTGCGGCCTTGCAGGCAGCCACCAGCGTGTCGGCGCCCGGGTTCAGGCGCAGGCGCTCGTCGTAGACCTGCTGCAGCGCGGTGGTCGGCACGCCCTCGAGCAGGGCGACGCGCCGGCGCAGGCTCTCCTTGAAATCCTTGATCTCGCCGCGCATGGTGGCTTCGGTGATCGCCGCCACCTCCGCCTTCTTGCCCACGGCGTCGGCGATCTCGTCGATGCACTCGATGTTGATGAGCGTCGAGTCCATGTCGAAGGCGATGAGCTTGAAGTCGGCGAGCTTCAGCGGCGGCGTGATGTGGCGGACGACGAGGCCCGGCGCGAACCCTGGCGTGGAGACGGCTGCAGTCATGGGGCCGATTTTCTCATCGCCCCCACCCGGAGGCCGAGGCGCGGCCCTACTGGGGCACCAATCCCGCCGCCTTCACCAGCTCCGCATGCAGCTTGAGGTCGGCCGCGATGATGCGCTGCAATTCCTCGGGCGAACTCGGCGCGACCTCGATGCCGTTGGTCGCCAGCTTGGACTTGAGCTCCGCATCCAGCGCGGTGCGCACGGCGGCGTTGAGCTGGTCGATGACGGGCCTGGGCGTTCTGGCCGGCGCGAGGAGGCCGACCCAGGCGGAGAGGTTCAGGTCGCGAAGGCCGCTTTCGGCCATGGTCGGCACGGCGGGCAGCACGGGCGAGCGTTGCGGGCTCATCACGCCCAGCGCGAAGAGCTTGCCTGCCTGCACGTGCGGCATGGCTTCGGGCATGACGGCGAACATGCAGTCGACGCTGCCGGCGAGCGTGTCGTTGATGGCAGGCGCGCCGCCCTTGTAGGGCACGTGCAGCATCTTCGCGCCGGTGCGGGTCTCGAACATGAGCGCACCCAGGTGCTGCGGGCTGCCGTCGCCCGACGAGGCGTAGCTGAGCTTGCCCGGCTCGGCCTTGGCGGCTGCCAGGAAGGCGGCCACCGTGGGGTACTTGGCCCGGTCCTTCACGATCAGCACCATCGGCTGATTCACCAGCCGCGAGATCGGCGCGAAGTCGGCCTCGGGGTCGTAGGGCAGGGTCTTGAAGACGCTCTTGTTGGTCGTGAGGAAGGATGCGGGCGAGACGGTGAGCGTGTAGCCGTCCGGCGCGGAACGGGCCACTGCCGGCATGCCGATCTGACCCGAGGCGCCCGCGCGGTTGTCCACCACGAAGGGCTGGCCGAGCGCCGCGGCGAGCTTCTGGCTCAGCTCGCGCGCGATCATGTCGGCGCTTCCGCCGGCCGGCAGTCCCACGATGACCTTCACCGGCCGGTCGGGGTACCTGGCCTGCGCGAGGGCGCGCCCGGTGGCGGCCATCGCACCCAGCGCGCCCGTGAAGATGATGGCTTGGCGTCGGCTCTGCATGCTTTCCTTGTCTGTCGTGGTTCGGGGTGGCAAGGAAATAGCAAGGCTTGTGCCCAGCAAGCTTGTGCCGACACCGCTGTCAGGCCGTCTCCACCGCCTTGGGCTGCCCCAGCGATCGCAGCACGTCGCGCACCATCTGGGCCCGGTCGCGCGGTTCCTTCAGTTCGCGCTCGATGCGCAGCTTCTCGTTGCCCGCCAGCTTGATGTGCTTGTTCTTCTGGATGAGCTGGATGATGGCCATCGGGTCCACCGGCGGGTTCGGGCGGAAGCTGATGGTGATGATGCCCGGCGCGGCATCGACCTTGGCCACGCCGTAGGGCCGCGCCAGCACGCGCAGGCGGTGCACGTCGATGAGCGTCTGCGCCTGCGGCGGCAGCTTGCCGAAGCGGTCGACCAGTTCCTCCAGCAGCGTGTCGATCTGGTCGGAGGTCTTGGCCGTAGCCAGTTTTTTGTAGAAGGACAGGCGCAGGTGGACGTCGCCGCAGTAGTCGTCGGGCAGCAGCGCGGGCGCATGCAGGTTGATCTCGGTCGTCACGGACAGTGGCGAGAGCAGGTCAGGCTCCTTGCCGGCCTTGAGCGAGTTCACCGCTTCGGACAGCATCTCGTTGTAGAGCTGGAAGCCGATCTCCATCATGTTGCCGCTCTGGTTCTCGCCCAGCACCTCGCCGGCGCCGCGGATCTCCAGGTCGTGCATCGCCAGGTAGAAGCCGCTGCCCAGCTCTTCCATCTGCTGGATGGCGTCCAGGCGCTGCGCCGCCTGCTTGGTCAGGCCCTCGGTGTCGGGCACCATGAGGTAGGCGTAGGCCTGGTGGTGGCTGCGGCCCACGCGTCCGCGCAGCTGGTGCAGCTGCGCCAGGCCGAACTTGTCGGCGCGGCTGATGACGATGGTGTTGGCGCTGGGCACGTCGATGCCGGTCTCGATGATGGTCGAGCACAGCAGCAGGTTGAAACGCTGCGCCACGAAGTCGCGCATCACGCGTTCCAGCTCGCGCTCGGGCATCTGGCCGTGGGCCACGGCGATGCGCGCCTCGGGCAGGATCTCCTGCAGCTTCTGGCGCCGGTTCTCGATGGTCTCGACCTCGTTGTGCAGGAAGTAGACCTGCCCGCCACGTTTGAGCTCGCGCAGCACGGCCTCGCGGATCACGCCGGTGCCCTCGTTGCGCACGAAGGTCTTGATCGCCAGGCGACGCTGCGGCGCGGTGGCGATGACCGACAGGTCGCGCAGGCCTTCGAGCGCCATGCCCAGCGTGCGCGGGATCGGCGTGGCGGTGAGCGTGAGCACGTCCACCTCGGCGCGCAGCGCCTTCATCGCCTCCTTGTGGCGCACGCCGAAGCGGTGCTCCTCGTCGATGATGAGCAGGCCCAGGTTCTTGAACTTGACCGATTCGCTGAGCAGCTTGTGCGTGCCGACCACGATGTCCACGCTGCCGTCGGCAAGGCCCTTGCCCGCCGCGGTGATTTCCTTGGCCGAGCGGAAGCGGCTCATCTCGGCCACCTTGACGGGCCACTTGGAGAAGCGGTCGACCAGGGTCTGGTAGTGCTGCTCGGCCAGCAGCGTGGTCGGCGCCAGGAAGGCGACCTGCTTGCCGCCGGTCACGGCCACGAAGGCAGCGCGCAGGGCCACCTCGGTCTTGCCGAAGCCGACGTCGCCGCACACCAGGCGGTCCATCGGGCGCGGCGAGATCATGTCCTGGATCACCGCGTGGATCGCGGCCTTCTGGTCGGCCGTCTCCTCGAAGCCGAAGTCGTTGGCGAAGACCTCGTAGTCGGCGGCCGAGAAGCGGAAGGCATGGCCCTCGCGCGCGGCGCGGCGGGCGTAGATGTTCAGCAGCTCGGCGGCGGCGTCGCGCACCTGCTCGGCGGCCTTGCGCTTGGCCTTCTCCCACTGGCCGGAGCCGAGCTTGTGCAGCGGCGCCTCGTCGGCGCTGACGCCGGTGTAGCGGCTGATGAGGTGCAGCTGCGACACGGGCACGTAGAGCGTGGCCTTGTCGGCGTACTCCAGGTGCAGCATCTCCTGCAGGGCGGGTGTGCCGTCGGCATTCTTCGAGCCGAGGTCCATGTTGATCAGCCCGCGGTAGCGGCCGATGCCGTGCGCGCTGTGCACCACCGGGTCGCCGACGTTGAGCTCCGACAGATCCTTGATCAGCGCATCGACGTCGCTGGTCTGCTCCTGCCGCTTGCCACGGCGGCGCGTGGTGGGCTGGGTGGCGAAGAGCTCGGTCTCGGTGACGAAGTCGATGCCCGTTTCGAGCCAGACGAAGCCGGCTGCGAGCGCCGCGGTCGCGATGCCGACCTTCTCGTCGGCCGCGCCTTCGAACTCGGCGAGCGAATCGAAGGCCGGCGGGTTGACGCCGCTGGCGCGCAGGAAGTCCAGCAGGCTTTCGCGCCGGCCCTCGCTCTCGGCCAGCACCAGAACGCGGTGCTGGGTGTTGCGGATGTGGTCCTTCAGGCGCGTGAGCGGGTCTTCGGCGCCGCGCACCACGGCCAGTTGGGGCAGGGTGTCGAATTCGGGGTAGGCCGAGGCTCGCGAATCATCCGTTTCCGTTCGGGCTGAGCTTGTGGAAGCCGGGGCCCGCGCTTCGACAGGCTCAGCGCGAACAGGTGGGGTGGGACGTATCGCCAGCTGCGGATGCGCCTTGGTCTTCGCATAGAACTGTTCGGCCGACAGGAACAGCGCATCGGGCGGCAGCGCCGGCCGCTCCGGGTCGCCCTGCACCAGGCGAAAGCGCTCGCGGGTGTCCTGCCAGAAATGCTGGAACGCAGCTTCCAGGTCACCGTGCAGCACCAGCGTTGCATCGGCGCCCAGGTAGTCGAACACCGTGGCCGTCTCGTCGAAGAACAGCGGCAGGTAGTACTCGATGCCGGCCGTGGCGACGCCGTTGCCCATGTCCTTGTAGATGCGGCTCTTGGTCGGGTCGCCCTCGAGCAGCTCGCGCCAGCGACTGCGAAAGCGCGCCCGTGCCTCGTCGTCCATCGGGAACTCGCGGCCCGGCAGCAGCCGCACCTCCGGCACCGGGTACAGGCTGCGCTGGCTGTCGGGGTCGAAGGTGCGGATGGAATCGATCTCGTCGTCGAACAGGTCGACGCGGAAGGGCTGCGGCGAGCCCATCGGAAACAGGTCGATCAGCCCGCCGCGCACCGCGTACTCGCCCGGGCTCACGACCTGCGTGACGTGGCTGTAGCCGGCCAGCGTGAGCTGGGCCTTGAACTTCGCCTCGTCCAGCTTCTGGCCGGTCTTGAACTGGAAGGTGTAGCCGGCCATGAAGCCCGGCGGCGCCACGCGGTACAGCGCCGTGGTCGCGGGGACCAGGACCACGTCGACGCCGTCCGTCTGGTCGCGCTGCAGGATGCGCCACAGCGTGGCCAGGCGCTCGCTGATGAGGTCCTGGTGCGGCGAGAAGGCGTCGTAGGGCAGCGTCTCCCAGTCGGGGAAGACGGCGGTGCGCAGTTCGGGCGCGAAGAAGGCCAGCTCGTCGACCAGGCGTTGGGTGTCGGTGGCATCGGCGGCGAACACGGCCGTCACGCGGCCGGCGGCCTTCTCGCGTTCGGCCAGCCGCGCGAGCAGCAGGGCGTCGCTCGACGCGGGCGGGCGCGGCAGCGTGAAGCGCTTGCCGGAGGGAAGGGTGGGGAGGTCCATGCAGGAAGCCAGGCAATGCGAAACACCCCGCGCCGCATGGCGAGGGGTGTCGAAGGGCACGATTTTAGAATGGCGCCCCTTTCTTCGCTGGCGCTGCCGTCACGGCCCGCCGCCGTGTTCACCACCCCATGCCGTCCCCGCGCTTTCACGTCCTCATCCCCTCGGCCGGCATCGGCAGCCGGGCGGGCGTCGCGGGGCCCAAGCAGTACGAGCCGCTGGCCGGGCAGGCGCTGGTCGCACACACGCTCGACGCCTTCCGGGCACTCGGCGCCCGGTTTGCGACGATCGCGCTGGTGGTGGCGCCCGAGGACGTGCTGGTGGAGCGCGTGCTGCCGGAGTTCCCCCGTGCGGGCGAGCGCCTGCTGCGCGTCGGCGGTGCCACGCGCGCGGCCAGCGTGCGCCATGGCCTCGCTGCGCTGCTGGCAGAGGGCGCCGATGAGGACGACTGGGTGCTGGTGCACGACGCCGCCCGCTGCCTCGTCACCCCGGCGCAGATCGAGGCGCTGATCGCCGCTTGCGAGGGCGACGCCGTCGGCGGCCTGCTCGCGCTGCCGCTGCCCGACACGCTCAAGGCCGCGACGCCCGAGGGCCGCGTGCAGACCACGCTCGAGCGCGGCGACAAATGGCTCGCGCAGACGCCGCAGATGTTCCGCATCGGCGCATTGGCATCGGCCATCGACCGGGCGGGCGAGGGGGTGACCGACGAGGCCAGCGCGATGGAGGCGACGGGCGTCGCACCGCGGCTGGTACGCGGCAGCGCCCGGAACTTCAAGGTGACCTATCCCGAGGACTTTGCGCTGGCCGCCGCCGTGCTGGCGAGCCGCGTCACACCGCCATGAACACTTCTTCCGCACCCCAAAGCTTCCCCTTCCGCATCGGCGAGGGCTGGGACGTCCACCAGCTCATGGCCGGCAGGCGGCTCGTGCTCGGCGGCATCGAGATCCCGCACACGACCGGCCTGCTCGGCCATTCCGATGCCGACGTGCTGCTGCATGCGATCACCGATGCGCTGCTGGGCGCGGCGGCGCTGGGCGATATCGGGCGCCACTTCCCCGACACCGACCCGCAGTTCCGCGGCGCCGACTCCGGGGTGCTGCTGGCCGAGGCGGCGCGGCGCGTGCGCGCAGCGGGCTGGCAGGTCGGCAACGTCGACAGCACCATCGTCGCGCAGGCGCCCAAGCTGGCGCCGCACATCCCGGCCATGTGCGCGCGCATCGCGCAACTGCTGGAACTCGATGCGTCGCAGGTCAACGTCAAGGCGAAGACGGCCGAGAAGCTCGGGCCGGTGGGCGAGGGCCGCGCCATGGAGGCGCGCGCCGCGGTGCTGCTGCACCGCTGATTGGCACGGGTGCTATCGAATCGATAGCTGATGGCCCATGTCCCACTTGGGATGCGGGCAGATTTACCTTCGAACTCAGGCCGTCTCGGCCGGCTCGTCCTTGTTGGCGGTCGCGGCCTGGCTGGAGGCGCGCTGCATGCGGATGTGCGCCGCGAAGCCGCGGCCGGGCGTGCTGGTGAGGGCGAAGGTGCCGCCCATGCGCTCGATGTTCTTGGCCACGATCGACAGGCCCAGTCCGGCCCCCGCGGCCGAGGTGCGCGCGACGTCGCCGCGGAAGAAGGGCTTGGTCAGCTGCGAGAGCAGGGCGGGCGCCACGCCGGCGCCGTGGTCGCGCACCTTGAGCAGCACGGCATCGTTGTGCGCCTGGGCCTGGATGTTGATCTGCGCCACGTCCTTGCCGGGCGTCTTGCCGTAGCGGCGCGCGTTCTCCAGCAGGTTGGAGATCACGCGGGTGAGCTCCACGTCGTCGGCCATCACGGCCAGGTCCTTGGCGACGTCGACCTTGATCTCGACGTCCTCGTAGTCCTGCACGGCGTAGGTGCAGGCGTCTATCACGTCGCGCAGCAGCACGGGCTTGAACTGCACATGGTCGGGCCGCGCGTAGTCGAGGAACTTGTCGATGATGGCGTCGAGCTGCGAGATGTCGGCCGCCATGTGGGCGCGCGCGTCCTCGTCTGCCACGCTCATCTCGGTCTCGAGCCGCAGCCGGGCCAGCGGCGTGCGCAGGTCGTGCGAGATGCCGGCCAGCATCACGGCGCGGTCCTGCTCGATCTTGGCGAGCTGGTCGGCCATGCGGTTGAAGCCGATGTTCACCGCGCGGATTTCGGCGGTGCGCGCATGCTCGTCGAGGCGGTTGGCCTCGTATTCGCCCTCGCGCACCTGCGAGGTGGCGCGAGACAGCTGCTTGAGCGGCCGGTTGATGAAGCGCGCAATGATGGCCGACCCGGCGAGCGACAGCGCCACGGCGGTGATCAGCCAGGTGAGCCAGGTGCGCCCGCCGACGCGCGAGAAACGCGTCGGATCGAGCAGCAGCCAGTAGTTGTCGGTGTCGATGGTGAAGCCGATCCACAGGCCGGCGTCGTCGTTCACGCGGCTGGCGATGGTGGTGCCTTCGCCCAGGCGGTCCATCAGTTCCTCGGTCACGCGGCGGTCCAGCGTGCCGCTGGTGTACGCCTCGAAACGGTCGTTCGGCTCGCGCGGCAGGATGCGCACGCCTTCCTGGTCGGCCAGCGTCTTGATGAGCGACACGCGGGTGATGGCGTCCGAGTACACGAGCGCGGCGCGGGTCAGGTTCACGAGCGACGCGATCTGGTGCGCCGTCTGCACGGCGCGCGGCTCGTCCTCGAAGGCGCGGAAGGTCTGCAGCCAGCCGAAGATGCAGACCATCAGCAGCAGCGACAGCAGGAAGAAGGTGCGCCAGAAAAGGCTGAAGCCCAGCCTGAGCCGGTTGCGACGGCGAACGCGCTCCGTCAGCTCCAGCGGGCTGGGCATCGTGACCGACGCACCCTCCTCGCCGAAGGGACTGGGTTGCGTCGTGTCGGGGCCGCGCGATCCTGCGTGGGCCGCCACGGGATCAGGCGGCTCCGTCCGGCACGAAGACGTAGCCGACGCCCCACACCGTCTGGATGTAGCGCGGTGCCGCGGCGTCCGACTCGATCAGCTTGCGAAGGCGCGAGATCTGCACGTCCAGGCTGCGGTCGAAGGGCTCGAACTCGCGGCCACGCGCCAGCTGGGCCAGCTTCTCGCGCGACAGCGGCTGGCGCGGGTGGCGCACCAGTGCCTTGAGCATCGCGAACTCGCCGGTCGTGAGGGACAGCTCCTCGCCGTCCTTCTTGAGGGTGCGCGAGCCCAGGTCGAACTCGAAGGGGCCGAAGCTCACGGTCTCGTTCTCGGTGGACGGGGCGCCCGGTGCCTCCTGCGGCGGGCGGCGTCGCAGCACGGCGTGCACGCGCGCCAGCAGTTCGCGCGGGTTGAAGGGCTTGCCCAGGTAATCATCGGCGCCGACCTCCAGGCCGACGATGCGATCGACGTCCTCGCCCTTGGCCGTGAGCATGATGATGGGTGTGCGGTCGTTGGCGGCGCGCAGGCGGCGGCAGACGGACAGGCCATCCTCGCCCGGCATCATGAGGTCGAGCACGATCAGGTCGACGGTGTCGCGCAGAAGGATCCGGTTCAGCGCCTTGCCGTCTTCCGCCACGATGACCTCGAAGCCCTCTTGCGTGAGGTAGCGGCGCAGGAGGTCACGGATGCGGGCGTCGTCATCGACGATGACGATCTTGTCGGTACGGGCGGGTGCTTGAGTCATTTGAGCAACAGTTCCCAGGGATGAATTTGTAACAGCGGCGATTCTGAAGGCGTTGTGTCCTCATCCCGGCCGAAAAGGACGTTGTCTGACACTAAGTTACAAAACTTGCCTGGGCTCGCGGACGCGACGCCGTGGCGATACGTGGCGGTGGCACAGTCGGACTCCTTGATGCACCGACACCCTCCGATGCCCCTGGCTGCGCGGCCCCTGTTCTCCTTCGTCCTGGCGCTGGGCGCGGCGTTGCCGCTGGCCGCTTCGGCCGAATTCCTGAAGGTCGGCGGTCCGCGCCGCGACGAGGTCCGTGCCGCGGTCGCCGCCCATCGCGCCGAACAGCGCGAAGCGATCCGGCAGGACGAAGCCGTGGCGGGCCGCCGCCTGACGCCCGCCGAGCGGGCACAGCTGCGCGAACAGGTCCGCAGCCAGTGGCCCGCGCGGACTGACGCGACGCAGACGGCCGAGTCCGCTGCACCGGGACAGCACGGCCCGACCCCGCAAAATGCCGGGGGCGGCTGGCGGGCGCTCTTTCCCTGGGTCGGCTCGCGGCAGTAGCCGCGGGCGCACGCATCCGCAGCGCCGGAGTCGGCGCTTTTCCATTCATCCACTCGACGGGAGATCATTGTCTTGAATGCTATTAAATTGATAGCTGCATGCGCAGTATTGGCGGGCGCCGGCGCCGCATTTGCTCAGAATAGCGGGCCCGCGCAGCCGCAGAACGTGCTGCAGCTGTCGGCCAACGGCACGGTCGAGGTGCAGCAGGACCTGCTCAACATGACGCTGGTCACGACGCGTGACGCCACCGATGCGGCGACGGTGCAGAACCAGCTGCGCAGCGCCATCGACGCCGCGCTTGCCGAGGCCAAGAAGGACGCGCAGCCCGGCCAGATGGACGTGCGCACCGGCAACTTCAGCCTGTCGCCGCGCTACACGCGCGACGGCAAGATCAACGGTTGGCAGGGCAGCGCCGAACTGGTGCTGGAAGGGCGCGATTTCCCGCGCATCACCCGCGCGGCGGGCCGCATCACCACGCTGAGCGTGGGCAACGTGGGATTCGCGCTCAGCCGCGAGCAGCGCCTGAAGTCCGAGGGCGAGGCGCAGACCCAGGCGATCGAGAACTTCAAGCGCAAGGCGGGCGAGCTGGCCAAGGACTTCGGTTTCGGCAGCTACACGCTGCGCGAGGTGTCGGTCAACGCGAACGAGGGCGGTCCGATCCGCCCGCGCATGATGGCGGCGGAAGCGAAATCCTTCTCGGCCGCCGACGCGCCGATCCCGGTCGAGGCCGGCAAGACCACGGTGGTGGTCAACGTCTCGGGATCGGTTCAGCTCAAGTAAGCAGACGCGCAGGGCCGCCAGCAGGTGGCCCGCGCCATGGACAGGAAGGCCCTGGCTACTGCGCCGTCCAGCCGCCGTCCACTTGCCACGCGACGCCGCGCACCTGATCGGCCGCTGCCGAACACAGGAACACCGCCAGGCCTCCGAGCTGGTCGACGGTGGTGAACTGCAGCGACGGCTGCTTCTCGCCCAGCAGGTCGATCTGCGCCTGCGCGACGCTGATGCCTTCGCGGGCGGCGCGGTCGTCGATCTGCTTCTGCACCAGTGGCGTCAGCACCCAGCCGGGGCAGATGGCGTTGCAGGTCACGCCCGTGGTCGCCGTCTCGAGCGCCACGGCCTTGGTCAGCCCGACGATGCCGTGCTTGGCTGCGACGTAGGCCGACTTCTGCGCCGAGGCCACCAGGCCGTGTGCCGACGCGATGTTGATCACGCGGCCCCAGTTGGCTTCGCGCATCGCAGGGATCGCGAGGCGCGTGGTGTGGAAGGCGCTGGTGAGGTTGATGGCAATGACCGCGTCCCACTTCTCGACCGGGAAGTCCTCGACCTTCGCCACGTGCTGGATGCCGGCGTTGTTGACCAGCACGTCGACGCGGCCGAACTTCGAGGCCGCGAACTTCATCATGTCCTCGATCTCGGAGGGCTTGCTCATGTCGGCGCCGTGATAGGCACTTGCCACGCCCAGCGCTTCGACCTCGGCCTGCGGGCCCTTGGCATCCCCGAAGCCGTTGAGGACGATGTTGGCGCCCTGCTGCGCGAGGGCCTTGGCGATGCCGAGGCCGATGCCGCTGGTGGACCCTGTCACGAGGGCAGTTTTGCCTTTGAGCATGATGAGCGATCTCCGGATCAATTAGGATGAACCGCGCGATTATCCGCAGCAAGACGGACCCCAGGACATGACCCAACCGGCACTCGAATTCGTGGCTTGCGCCGATGCCAAAGGCAGCCACCGCATGGCCTATTGGCAATGGGGCGACCCGGCTGCCGCGCATGTCGTGCTGTGCCTGCACGGGCTCACGCGGCAGGGGCGCGATTTCGATGTGCTCGCGCAGGCGCTGCTGGCGCGCGCCGACGGCGGCCTGCGGGTGGTGTGCCCCGACGTGGTGGGCCGCGGCCGCAGCGACTGGCTGGTCGATCCCATGGGCTACCAGGTGCCGCAGTACGCGGCCGACATGGTCGCACTGCTCGCGCAACTGCATGCGGCGCAGCCGGTCGAGCGGCTCGATGTGGTGGGCACCAGCATGGGCGGCCTCATCGGCATGGTGCTCGCCGGCCATGCCGAACTCCCCTTGGCGGCGCCGGTGCGCAGGCTGGTGCTCAACGATGTGGGCCCCACCATCGAGGCCGGGGCGATCGCGCGGATCGCGAGCTACGTGGGGCAGGGCGGCCGCTATGCCAGCGTGCAGGCCGCGGCCGATGCCATGTGGCAGCTCTCCACCACCTTCGGCCCGCATACCGCGCAGCAGTGGCTGGCCTTGTCGGCGCCGATGGTGGTGCCGGCGAACGCGCGCAGCGCCGATGGACGGGCCAAGGTCGACGAAGCCGCGGCAGTGCCCGGCGATGGCACCGTGGTGCTGCACTACGACCCGGCCATCGCCGTTGCGATCCGTGCCATCACGCCCGAGATCGCCGCCCAGGCCGAAGCGGCGACCTGGGCCCTTTACGACGGCATCCGTGCCCCCACCTTGCTCACGCGCGGCGCCGAGTCCGACCTGCTGTCCGCGGCGACCGCCCGGCAGATGACCGAGCGGGGGCCGAAGGCGAGGCTGGTGGAATTTGCCGGCGTCGGCCATGCGCCGACCTTCGTCGACCCGCGCCAGTCCGGCGTCGTGGTGTCCTTTCTTCTGGATTGAGTGTTCGTTTGGTTTCAGAGAGTTTGTCCGTGTCCGAGCCCGCCCTTGCCGACCACGCCTTGTCGGCCGCCACAGCGCAGGCGCCCGCGATGGCGAACATGCTGGAGCGCGCACGCCTCTTTGCGGCCCCGCTGATCGCCGACGAGGTGCTCGACACCGGCGAGAACACCCTTGCGCATGCCGACGCGGTGGCCGCGATCGTGGCCTCGATGGGCGGCTCGGAGGCGATGCAGGCGGCCACCTATCTCGTGTACTCGTGCCAGCACCTGAATCGGCCGCAAGAGGTCATCGCCAAGGTCTTCGGCGACAACTTCGCATCGTTGGCGGTGGAGACCACCAAGCTCGTGCAGGTGCAGAAGCAGACGCGCAGCGCCGTGCACCTGCACGAAGGCGCCGCCGGCCAGACCGAGAACGTGCGCAAGATGCTGCTCGCGTTCTCGCGCGACCTGCGGGTGGTCATGCTACGGCTGGCATCGCGGCTGCAAACGCTGCGCCACGCGGCTGCGACCCGGCAGCCGGTGCCCGAGAGCCTGGCGCGCGAGTCCCTGCAGGTCTTCGCACCGCTGGCCAACCGCCTGGGCATCTGGCAGGTGAAGTGGGAGATCGAGGACCTGTCGTTCCGCTTCCTCGAGCCCGAGACCTACAAGCTGATCGCGCGCCTGCTCGACGAGAAGCGCATCGAGCGCGAAGGCTACGTCGCGCAGTTGCGCGAACGGCTGGAGCAGGGACTGGAGCGCGAGGGCATCCATGCCACCGTGCAGGGCCGGCCCAAGAACATCTACAGCATCGTCAAGAAGATGCGCGGCAAGTCGCTGGACTTCGACCAGGTGTTCGACATCCTGGCGCTGCGCGTGATCGTGCCCGACGTGAAGGATTGCTACGCCGTGCTGGCCTGGGTGCATTCGCATTTCCAGCCCATCGTCGAGGAATTCGACGACTACATCGCACGCCCGAAGGCCAATGGCTACCAGTCCTTGCACACCGTGGTGCGCGATGCGGTGGGCGGCCGGGCCGACAAGCCGATCGAGATCCAGATCCGCACCGAGGAGATGCACGACCATGCCGAGCATGGCGTGGCGGCGCACTGGGCCTACAAGGAAGCGGGCCCGCGCGGGTACGCGGGCGTGTGGGCGGGCGGCGAATACGACGCCAAGATCGCCGTGCTGCGCCAGCTCCTGGCCTGGGAGCGCGACCTCAGCGGCCAGCAGGGCCAGGGCCTGTTCGACGACCGCATCTACGTGCTGACGCCCGATGCGGCCATCGTCGAGTTGCCGCAGGGCGCGACGGCGGTGGACTTCGCCTACACCGTCCACACCACGCTCGGCCACCGCTGCCGCGGCGCGCGCATCGACGGTGCGATGGTGCCGCTGAACACGCCGCTGCAGAACGGCCAGACCGTCGAGATCATTGCCGCGAAGGAAGGCGGCCCCTCACGCGACTGGCTGAACCCCGAACTGGGCTACCTGGCCAGCCACCGCGCGCGGGCGAAGGTGCGCGCCTGGTTCAACGCGCAGGCCACGCACGAGACGATCGCCCGCGGCCGCGAGGCCGTGGAGCGGCTGCTGCAGCGCGAGGGCAAGACGGCGCTCAAGCTTGAGGACCTGGCGTCCCAGCTGGGCTTCCGCTCGGCCGACCATCTCTTTGAGGTGGTGGGCAAGGACGAGTTCTCGCTGCGCAACATCGAGAACCTGCTGCGGCCGCAGGAGGCGACGCCGGCGGAGGAGGCACCGCTCATCCGCAAGCCGCGCGTGAACGACGGTGGCAAGGGCGGGGTGCTGGTGGTGGGCGTCTCGTCGCTGATGACGCAACTGGCCAAGTGCTGCCGGCCCGCACCGCCCGACGCGATCCGCGGCTTCGTGACGCGAGGCCATGGGGTCAGCATCCACCGCGCCGACTGCAGCAACTTCCGCACGATGGCCGTGCGCGATGCGGAACGTGTCATCGACGTCGAATGGGGGCGGCCGAAGGCCGCGGGCGACTCGGTCTATGCCGTCGACGTGTCGGTGGAGGCGGCCGATCGGCAGGGGCTGCTGCGCGACATCTCCGACGTGTTCGCGCGCGAGAAGATGAACGTGATCGGCGTCCAGACCCAGTCTGTGAAGGGGACGGCGTGGATGACCTTCACCGTCGAGATCGCCGACACCGCGCGGCTCGCGCACGTGCTGGGGATCGTCACCGGCGTGGCCGGCGTGCGTTCTGCACGCCGCCGATGAGAGTGCGTGCGAATTCGCGCTATACTTGCGGTCTCGAATACAACCTAGGCGCGTAGCTCAGCTGGTTAGAGCACCACCTTGACATGGTGGGGGTCGTTGGTTCGAGTCCAATCGCGCCTACCAATTTTCCTTTGTCGTCCATGCCGCTGCGGCGCTTCGTGCCGCAGCCGTGTGACTTTCGCCGTGCGAGTCGCACGCTTCGGTCATCCGGCTGGCATGCATCGCCCATCGGGTCGATGGCGGCGGCGGTGGGGTTGTGTTACCTTGCCGTGGAGTCTGGCCGCAAGGGCCGGCGTCTTTGAAGTTCCCACGTGATCAGCCCGACCGAAATCCCCGTCGACGCCACGCGCACCGAACAGCGGCTGGCCGCCTTGTTGCGCCAGGCGCCGCTGGAATTCGCCCGTGTGGTGTACGGCATCAACGACCGCGCAGCGGGCCGCCACCATTCGATGGCGGCCGAGGACGTGGCGCTTGCCGAGCGCCTGCACGGCATGACGGTGACACGGGAGCGTGCAGAGCAGCGCGCACGCGGCTACCTTCCCGTGGCAGGCCACGAGCATTGCCCGCGGTGCTGGGTGTTCAGCGGCACCAAGACCTTGCTGAGCTTTCACGACAGCGAGGATGGCACCGTGGAGACCGCCAAGTGCCGCAACTGCGGTGCGGAATACGCCAGCGTCAGTGTCTGATGGCTCGCGTCGCTGCGCCCGAGCGGCCGTGAGGGTAAACCTTGGCGCGGTGCAACAAAACGTCTCCCTAGAATGCCCTGAGCCCTCATCGGGGCGCGCCATCTGAAGGAGTCCGCAGTGCAGAGCAAGAAGGTTGCTTCCAAGTCGCCGCAGCGAGTGATCAAGAAGTATCCGAACCGCCGCCTGTACGACACCGATACCTCCGCGTACATCACGCTGGCGGAGGTCAAGCAACTCGTGATCGAAGGCGCCAGCTTCGTCGTGCGCGACGCCAAGAGCGGCGACGACCTGACGCGCAGCATCCTGCTGCAGATCATCCTCGAAGAGGAAGCGGGCGGTGCGCCGATGTTCACCGAGCAGGTGCTGGCCAGCATCATCCGCTTCTATGGCCAGGCCATGCAGGGCTTCATGGGGCCGTACCTCGAGAAGAACATCCAGGCGATGACCGAGGTGCAGGCACAGCTGGCCGAGAAGGCGCAGACGCTGACGCCGGAGATGTGGTCGCACTTCATGACCATGCAGTCGCCGATGCTGCAGGGGCTCATGGGAAGCTACGTCGAACAGTCGAAGAACGTGTTCGTGCAGATGCAGGAGCAGATGCAGAAGAACACCGAACAGGTCCTCGGCGCCTTCGGCCTGAAGCGCCCCTGAGCGCCGCTTCGCCCCGCGGCCCCTCGGCCGCAGAACTGGGACAATAGGCGCATGAGCGAAGTTGTCTCCCCCGAACGAAGCGTGGCCGCCCCCAAGGTCGGCTTCGTCAGCCTGGGCTGCCCCAAGGCCCTCACCGATTCCGAACTCATCCTTACCCAGCTGAGCGCCGAGGGCTACCAGACCGCGAAGACCTTCGAAGGCGCCGATCTGGTGATCGTCAACACCTGTGGCTTCATCGACGACGCCGTGAAGGAGAGCCTCGACACCATCGGCGAGGCGCTGGCCGAGAACGGGCGCGTGATCGTCACGGGTTGCCTCGGCGCGAAGTCGGGCGATGCCGGTGGCAACCTGGTGCGGCAGATGCATCCCAGCGTGCTCGCCGTCACCGGCCCTCACGCGACGCAGGAGGTGATGGATGCCGTGCATGCCAACCTGCCGAAGCCGCACGACCCCTTCTTCGATCTCGTGCCGCCCATGGGTATCAAGCTCACGCCCAAGCACTACGCCTATCTGAAGATCAGCGAAGGCTGCAACCACCGCTGCACCTTCTGCATCATCCCTTCGATGCGCGGCGACCTGGTGTCGCGGCCGGTGGGCGATGTGCTCAAGGAGGCGAGGGCGCTGTTCGAGGGAGGCGTGAAGGAACTGCTGGTCATCAGCCAGGACACCTCGGCCTACGGCGTCGACGTGAAGTACCGCACCGGCTTCTGGGACGGCAAGCCAGTCAAGACGCGCATGCTCGAGTTGGTGCGCACGCTCGGCGAAATCGCCGAGCCCTATGGCGCGTGGGTCCGCTTGCATTATGTGTACCCGTACCCAAGTGTGGACGAGATCATCCCGCTGATGGCCGAAGGCAAGGTGCTGCCGTACCTGGACGTGCCGCTGCAGCACAGCCACCCCGACGTGCTGCGTCGCATGAAGCGGCCTGCCAGTGGCGAGAAGAACCTCGAGCGCATCGCGCGCTGGCGCGACATGTGCCCGCAGCTCGTGATTCGCAGCACCTTCATTGCCGGCTTCCCCGGCGAGACGGAAGAGGAGTTCGAGCATCTGCTCGATTTCATCCGCGAAGCAGGCATCGACCGCGCGGGCTGCTTTGCCTACAGCCCGGTCGATGGCGCCACCGCGAACGAGTTGCCCGGCATGCTGCCCGAGGCCGAACGCGAGGCACGGCGTGCGCGCTTCATGGAAGTGGCCGAGGCGGTATCGACCGCGCGGCTCACGCGGCGCATCGGCGCCACGATGCAGGTGTTGGTCGATTCGGCACCGGCGCTCGGCCGCAAGGGCGGCCTGGGCCGCAGCTATGCCGACGCGCCGGAGATCGACGGCATCGTGCGGCTGCTGCCACCCGAGAAGATCAGCAAGCAGCTCAAGGTCGGTGAATTCACGCGCGCCCGCATTGTCGGGACCGAGGGCCACGACCTGATCGGCGTGCCGATCTGAGAAGGTGCGAACGACCCGCCGAGTGACTGCCGCCTTGCGATCCGCCGATGCGATGGGCCCACGGGCCGGGTCGCGTCGTCGTCACGGCGCGGTGATCGAGGCTGCGTTCGCCCAAGAAAAAAGCCACCGGGTTGGCCGGTGGCTTCATCTGTTGTTGGTGCCCAGGAGAGGACTCGAACCTCCACGATGTTACTCGCTAGTACCTGAAACTAGTGCGTCTACCAATTCCGCCACCTGGGCCCTCATAACTGCTGTACCGTTCGGCGCTGCAGTTATGTTTTGAATTTCAGGAACGAAGGAGATCATATCAAAAATACAGGCCCCTCCGGCACCTTGCTGGAAGAAATTGAAGGAACAGTCCAAGGCCATCGCGACGGACACGGCTTCGTGCAGCGCGACGATGGCGAAGCCGACATCTATCTGCCGCCCAACGAGATGCGCGCGGTGCTGCACAAGGACCGCGTCAAGGCGCGCATCGTGCGGCTCGACCGCCGCGGTCGCCCGGAAGGCCGCGTGGTGGAGATCGTCGAGCGACCCGAACAACCCATCATCGGCCGCCTGCTGCACGAGGGCGGCATCTGGCTCGTCGCGCCCGAGGACAAGCGCTACGGCCAGGACGTGCTGATCCCCAAGGGCGCGACCGGCACCGCCAAGACCGGGCAGGTCGTGGTGGTTCAACTGACCGAGCCGCCCGCGCTCTTCGGCCAGCCCGTGGGCCGCGTGACGGAGGTGCTCGGCGAGATCGACGACCCCGGCATGGAGATCGAGATCGCCGTGCGCAAGTACGGCGTGCCGCACGTGTTCTCCGATGCCTGCCTGGCCGAGGCCAGGGCGCTGCCCGACAAGGTCCGCGCCGCCGACAAGAAGGGACGCATCGACCTCACCGACGTGCCACTGGTCACCATCGACGGCGAGGACGCGCGCGACTTCGACGATGCCGTGTACTGCGAGCCCGCGAAGATCGGCCGTTCGCGCGGCAACAACGGCTGGCGCCTGCTGGTGGCCATTGCCGACGTGAGTGCCTATGTGAAGACCGGCTCGGCCATCGACATCGATGCCTACGACCGCGCGACCAGCGTGTACTTCCCGCGCCGCGTGATCCCGATGCTGCCCGAGAAGCTCAGCAACGGTCTGTGTTCGCTCAACCCCGAGGTCGAGCGCCTGTGCATGGTTTGCGACATGCTGGTGACGGCCGAAGGCGAGATCTACGCCTACCAGTTCTATCCGGCGGTGATGTTCAGCCATGCCCGCTTCACCTACACCGAGGTGGCGGCCATCCTCGCCAACACGCGCGGGCCCGAGGCGGCCAAGCGCAAGGAGCGGGTGCAGGACCTCCTCAACCTCGCCGACGTGTACCGCGCACTGCTCAAGCAGCGCGGCAAGCGCGGCGCGGTCGACTTCGAGACCACCGAAACCCAGATCATCTGCGACGAGGCCGGCCGCATCGAGAAGATCGTGCCGCGCGTGCGCAACGAGGCGCACCGCCTGATCGAAGAGGCGATGCTCGCGGCCAACGTGTGCAGTGCCGACTTCATCGCGCAGGGCAAGCATCCGGGCCTGTACCGCGTGCACGAAGGCCCCACGCCCGAGAAGAAGGAAATCCTGCGCAGCTACCTCAAGGCCATGGGCGTGGGCATGTCGATCAGCGACGAGCCGCATCCCTCGGAGTTCCAGGCGATCGCCGCGGCGACCAAGGAGCGTCCCGACGCGCAGCAGATCCACACCATGCTGCTTCGCTCGATGCAGCAGGCCATCTACACGCCCATCAACAGCGGCCACTTCGGCCTGGCCTACGAGGCCTACACGCACTTCACCAGCCCGATCCGGCGCTATCCCGACCTGCTGGTGCACCGCGTGATCAAGGCGATCCTGGGCAACACCAAGTACCAGCTGCCCCTGCTGCCGACGCCGGGCGAGGCGCAGGCCAAGCTGGCCAAGCGCCTCGCAGCGCGTGTGAAGGCGCCGACCAGCAAGCCTGCGAAGGCCACTGTGGTGCCCACGAAGGAACTGCAGGGCTGGGAAGCCGCAGGCCTGCATTGCAGCGCCAACGAACGGCGCGCCGACGAGGCCAGCCGCGACGTCGAGGCCTGGCTCAAGTGCAAGTACATGCGCGAGCACCTGGGCGAGGAATACGGCGGCGTGGTCACGGCCGTCACCACCTTCGGCATCTTCGTCACGCTCGATGCGATGTACGTCGAGGGCCTGGTGCACATCACCGAGCTCGGCGGCGAGTACTTCAAGTTCGACGAGGCGCGGCAGGAGCTGCGCGGCGAACGCACCGGCATCCGCTACGCCATCGGCAGCCGGGTGCGGGTGCAGGTCAGCCGCGTCGACCTGGACGGCCGCAAGATCGACTTCCGCCTGGTGCGCGAAGGCGAGGAGCTCACGGCGCGTGCGCTCAAGGACAAGGGCATCGCGGGCGCGTCCGGCGTGCCGGCCAAGGCCTCGGACAAGCGCCAGTCGCGCAAGGCCGCGGCCAAGTCGGCCGAGCGGGGCGAGCGCGCGGAGCGCACGCCCTCGTCGCCGATCCAGGCGCTCCGGTCGGCCGTCAAGAAGGCGGCCGGCAAGATGAAGAAGAAACGCAAGACGCCGCGGCCCTGAGGCACATGCCTGGCCGTGTTCGCGCTTTCCCTGGAGATTGAACCCATGACCGAAAAGACTTCGAGAGGCGTCGCCATCGTCACCGGCGCCGGCACCGGCATCGGCCGCGCGGCGGCGCTGGCCCTTCTGAACGACGGCTGGCGCGTGGCGCTGGCCGGCCGCCGGCCCGACCCGCTCGACGCGGTGGCCGACGAATCCGGCGCCGGCGAGCGCGCCTTCACCGTGCCGACCGACGTGTCGAATCCCGAATCGGTGGCGGCGCTGTTCGCCGCCGTGGTCGAGCGCTTCGGCCGCGTCGACCTGCTCTTCAACAACGCCGGCGTGGGCAATCCGCCGGGTCCGTTCGAGGACTGGACACCCGAGCAGTGGAAGGGGGTGGTCGACATCAACCTCAACGGCATGTTCTATTGCCTGCAGCAGGCCTTCCGCACGATGAAGGCGCAGACGCCGCAGGGCGGGCGCATCATCAACAACGGCTCGATCTCGGCCACCACGCCACGCCCCAACTCGGCCGCCTACACCTCGACCAAGCATGCGGTGCAGGGCCTGACCAAGACCGCTGCGCTCGATGGCCGCAAGTGGGACATCGCGGTGGGGCAGATCGACGTCGGCAATGCGCTGACCGAGCTGGCCGCGCGCTTCCAGAAGGGCGTGCCGCAGGCCAACGGCGAGGTCGCGACGGAGCCGACGATGGACGTCGCATTGGTGGGGCAGTCCGTGCTCTACATGGCCAACCTGCCGCTGGAGGCCAACGTGCTCTTCCACACGGTGATGGCGACCAAGATGCCTTTCGTCGGGCGCGGCTGAACGTCGCGGCACCACGCGACCGATATCTTTTCGATAGCTGTTGACGCAGGCAGGACGGGCCTTCGGGCCCGTTTTCGCTTTAGAAGCCGCCGCGTGCCAGGGCGGAAGCCGTCAGCGGCAGGTCGGCCGGCCAGCGATCGGCCAGCGCGCCGTGATGCCACACGGCCGCGATCGCCGCCTCGCGCGGCGGTCGGCCTGAGGCAAGGGCGGCGCCCACCATGCCGGCCAGCACGTCGCCCGTTCCCGCCGTCGCCAGCCGCGCATTGCCGGTGGGGTTGATCGATGGGCGGGCAGCCGGATGCGCGACCACGCTGCCCGAGCCCTTGAGTACCACCGTGCAACGGTGCCGATCGGCCAGCGCCTGCGCCGCGGCCAGCCGGTCGGCCTGCACGCCGCGCGTGTCGCTGCCGAGCAGCCGCGCCGCCTCGAGCGGATGTGGCGTCATCACCGTGGCGGCCTCGCGCGCAGCGACAAGGGCCTGCAACTGCGCGTCCCCCGCCAGCGCGTTGAGCGCATCCGCATCCAGCACCAGCGGCCCTTCATGGGCCAGCGCGCGCGGCAGCACGGCGCGCACCGCCTCGCCGCCGCCGCAGCCGCAGACCAGCGTCTGCCCGGCAACGGGCAGCGACGCGGCATCGCGGAACATCAGCTCCGGCTGGGTGATGTCCCAGGCCACCTCGGCGCCCAGCAGGCCGACGAAAACTCGCCCGGCGCCGGCGTGCAGCGCGGCCGTGGCGGCCAGCACCGCGGCGCCTGACATGCCCGGCGCGCCGCCGAGCACGGCGACGTCGCCGTAGCTGCCCTTGTGCGAGGCATGGGCGCGCGGCGCATCGACCAGGGTAGCGCCCAGTTCCGCATCGGCTTCGATGCCCGGCACGGGCGCGCAACCCAGGTCGTCGAACCAGACCTCGCCGGCCCAGTCGCGGCCCTCGGCGGTGAAGAGGCCCGGCTTCAGGCTCAGAAGGCTCAAGCAAAATGCGGCTGCAGCGCCCGTGGGGCGGGCGCGAGCAGCTATGAAATCCATAGCATGGCGGCCGGTGTCGGCATCCAGGCCCGAGGGCAGGTCGACCGCCAGCACCGGCGCCGCGCCCTCGTGCATGCGCTGCAGCCACTGGGCCATGCGGCCTTCCGGCGCGCGCGTGCTGCCCAGGCCGAGCAGGGCGTCGACGACCAGGTCGGGCGCGGCCTGCGGCTCGTCCGTGATCGTGACGCCGGCCGCCTGCGCACGGCGCAGCGACGCCTGCGCATCGGGCGGCAGGCGCGCGGGGTCGCCGATCCAGGTCGCGGTCGGGGCGTAGCCGCGCTGCTGCAGGTGCATGGCCGCCTCGAAGCCGTCCCCACCGTTGTTGCCCGGGCCGCAGGCGACCCACACCGACCGCGCATTCGGCGCGATGGCCATCGCCAGCCGCGCCACGGCCAGGCCCGCCCGCTGCATCAGCGTGTGCGGGGGCAGGGCGGCCGCCGCGGCCTGCTCGAGCCGGCGAGTGGCCTGCGTGCCGAACAGTGGCAGCGGGGCAGGAATGCGGTCGGGATGGATGCGCTGCATGCGCCGATTCTGAGGCCGGCCGCGCGCGGGCGGCATGTCGTGGCTCAGCTTCTCAGGCGCGCAGCAGCCGCTCCAGCCCGAGCCCGTCGAGGTCGATCTCGGACGCGCGGCCGCCCACCATGTCGGCCAGCACGCGCGCGCTGCCGCACGAGAGCGCCCAGCCGCTGGAGCCGTGGCCGAGGTTGAGCCACACGCCCGGCACGCCGCTCGGGCCGATGACGGGCGGGCCGTCGGGCAGCATGGGGCGCGCGCCTTTCCATTGCTGCACACCCGAGCTCAGCTGTGCGGCGCCGGGGAACCAGTCGTGCAGCACCTTGTAGAGCGTCTGCAGCGCCGCCGGGTGCAGCGTGGCGGGGTCGCCGCCCAGTTCTGCACTGCCGGCCACGCGCACGCGCAGGCCCAGCCGGCTGATGGCGACCTTGTAGCGCTCGTCCATGACGGCGCTGCGCGGCGCGTTGAGCGGCTCGCGGATGGCGGCACTGATCGAGTGGCCATACACGGGCGCGATCGGAATGCGCACGCCCAGTGGCCTGAGCAGCGCCGCCGAGGCCACGCCGGCGCACACCACCACGGCGTCGTAGGGAACGGCCTCGGAGCCGCCCGCCAACTGCAGCGCGCGCGGCGCCGCGCGCGACAGCGGCGCGATGTCGCAGTTGAAGAAGAACTGCACGCCAAGGTCTTCGGCCTCGCGCTTGAGCAGCATCGCGAACTGCCGGCAGTTGCCGACCTCGTCCTCGGGCAGGTGGATGGCACCCACGAGCTTGCTGTCGGCCGACAGGGCCGGTTCGATGCGGCGTGCCTCGTCGGCGTCGACCTCGCGGAACACGCTGCCGGCCTCGCGCAGCACGTCCAGGCCGGGCTGCACGAGCTTCTTCTCGCGCTTGCCGCGCAGCAGCACCAGATAGCCGTCGCTGCGTTCGTAGCTCAGCTCGCGCGCCTGGACGATCTCGTGCAGGCGCGCGCGGCTGTAGAAGGCCAGGCGCTGCATGCGCGCGCGGTTGGCGAGGTAGGTCTCGAGCTGGCAGGCGCGCTGCCACTGGCGCATCCAGCCGATGTCGCGCGCCTTCAGCGGCCAGCGCAGCTTGATGGCGCCGTGCGAGGACAGCAGCGAGCGCAGCACCTTCATGCGCATGCCCGGGGCGGCCCAGGGAGTGACGTAGCCCGGCGCGACCACGCCGGCGTTGGCGAAACTGGATTCCTCGGCGGCGGCGCCGCGGCGATCGAAGACGTGGACCTCGTGGCCGTCGCAGGCCAGCTCCCAGGCAGTGGTCACGCCGATGATGCCGGCGCCCACGATGGCGATTTTCATGGAACGAGAGAGTGCAGCAGGGCGCGTCAGCGGCGCGCCGGACGTCCGAGGATAGACGAGCCGCCGACGCCTGCCCTGTCGCTTACACCTTCACCGTCCCCGGGCGTTGCACAGGCGCCACCGTGCGCTGCCGCAGCGCCGAAGTGCCCCCGTTCCGCGCGCGCTGGCACCGGGTCGCGCGCCGGAGATGCAGGCCCCATCGGGCTGCAGCGCGCGCCGCACCTGCGCAGACCGCTATCGATTTCGTAGCATCTGCTCGACCTGCGCGGCGATGGCGAGCACGGCGTCGTCGCGCAGCGCGGCATGCCACAGCATCAGGCCCACCGGCAGCTCGCCGGGCGCATGGCAGGGGATCGAGATGGCGCAGCCGTCGAGCATGTTCACGACCGATGGGTTGCGCAGCAGCAGCGCATTGACGCGGAAGAACTCGGCATCGCGGTCCTCGCCGGGCGCGACGTCCGCCAGCGGCGGCGCGACGATGGGCACCGTGGGCGAAAGGATCGCGTCATAGGGCGCGAGCGCCGCTTCCATGCGACCGATCCAGGCGGCGCGCGCGTGGACCAGGTCGATGTATTCGTACGCCTTCATGGCCGCGCCCTTGAGGATGCGCTGTGCCACGCGCGGGTCGTAGCCTGCTGCGCTGCGCTCGAGCGGCAGGCGGTGCCAGGCATAGGCCTCGGCCGCCGAGAAGCCGCCGGTGGCGTTGATGGCCGGCAGGTCGGCCAGCGGGGGCAGGGCGATCTCGTCGATCACGGCACCGCCTGCACGCAGTTGGCGCAGGGTGCGATCGAAGGCGGCGGCCACCGTGGCGTCGAGGCCGTCGAGGAAAAGGTCCTTCACCACGGCGAGGCGGCGCTGCGCGAGCGGCGTAGGGGCGAGCTGGACGCGGCGATCGGCCAGGATTTCATGGACCAGCACGGCATCGCGCACCGAGCGCGTCATGGCGCACGCGGTGTCGAGCGTGGTCGACAGCGGCACGGCGCCGGCCGTGGGCACCAGGCGCGCGGTGTTCTTGAAGCCGACGATGCCGTTCAGCGCGGCGGGGATGCGGATCGAGCCGCCGGTGTCCGAACCCAGGCCGACGAAGGCCGCGCCGGTCGCCACCGAGATCGCGGCGCCCGACGAGGAGCCGCCCGGCACGCGCGGGGTCCGGGCATCGGCGACGTTGACCGGCGTGCCGTGGTGCGGGTTCACGCCCACGCCAGAGAAGGCGAACTCGGTCATGTTGGTGCGGCCGATCAGTGCACCGCCGGCCGCCAGCAGGCGCGCGACTGCGGGCGCATGGGATCTGGCAGCTGGCGAATGGGCCAGCACCACCGAGCCGGCCGGCGTGGGCTGGCCGGCGATGTCGAACAGGTCCTTGACCGACACCGCCAGGCCAGCCAAGGGCTGCTCGGTGCGCGCGGCGGCAGCGGCGGCGCGGGCGCCGTCGAAGTCGGTGTGCAGGAAGGTTCGGGCGTTGGCGGGCGACTCGGCCGCGGCGATGGCGCGTTCCAGTTCGGTGCGGGCGTCGGTGCGGCCCGCCTGCAGGGCCTCGCGGGTGGTGACGAGATCGGGGAGGGCGGCGGGTTCGGGCATCGAGGGCATCGGCGGGACGGGGTCGAGGTCAGGGACCACGGGCGGCCTGCACCACCCGGGCATGCAACCGGAGGTGAATCACCCGGCTGAAAATCGCCTGCGCATGCTATACTCTTTGGGTTCCGCTGCAGGCCCTTTCCTCGAGTGATGAGCCAGCGGCGGGATGCATCCGCGAACCAGCCCTTTCAAGGTGTCCGGTGCATGGCCGGTCTGCAGCACGTTCAGTGCGTACGCAGTCCAGGCGATGTCCGGAAGCGGGCTGGATTCAAGACCCAACCTTTGGAGCAATTCAATGTCCACCACCATGCGTGAAATGCTGGAAGCCGGTGTCCACTTCGGTCACCAAACCCGCTTCTGGAACCCCAAGATGGCGCCGTTCATTTTCGGCAGCCGTAACAAGATCCACATCATCAACCTGGAAAAATCGCTGCCGATGTTCCAGGAGGCGCAGAAGTACGCCAAGCAGCTGACCGCCAACCGCGGCACCATCCTGTTCGTGGGCACCAAGCGCCAGGCCCGTGAACTCGTCGCCGACGAGGCCCGCCGTGCCGGCATGCCCTACGTCGACACCCGCTGGCTCGGTGGCATGCTGACCAACTTCAAGACGGTCAAGACCTCCATCAAGCGCCTGAAGGACATGAAGGCCCAGCAGGAAGCCGGCCTCGACAGCATGTCGAAGAAGGAACAGCTGACCTTCACCCGCGAGATCGAGAAGCTCGAGAAGGACATCGGCGGCATCCAGGACATGGCTGCACTGCCCGACGCCATCTTCGTGATCGACGTGGGCTTCCACAAGATCGCCGTGGCTGAAGCCAAGAAGCTCGGCATTCCGCTGATCGGCGTGGTCGACTCCAACCACTCGCCCGAAGGCATCGATTACGTGATCCCCGGCAACGACGACTCGTCCAAGGCCGTGGCGCTGTACGCCCGTGGCATGGCCGACGCCGTGATCGAAGGCCGTAACAACGCGGCCGCCGACGTGGTCAAGGCCGTGGCCGCCGAAGGCAGCGACGAATTCGTCGAAGTCGAAGAGGGCGCGTCCGCCTGAGCTGGCGCTGCGCGAGCCTGAAGAAGGGGCTTCGTTGCCCCTTTTTTTTAATCTGAATTTGAGATAACGGACGGAGTAATCAAATGGCTGCAATCACCGCTAGCATGGTCGCCGAACTGCGCGCCAAGACCGACGCGCCGATGATGGAATGCAAGAAGGCCCTGACCGAGGCCGAAGGCAACATGGAAAAGGCCGAGGAGATCCTGCGCGTCAAGCTGGGCAACAAGGCCGGCAAGGCCGCCGCCCGCGTCACGGCCGAAGGCGTGGTCGCCGCGTACCTCGACGGCAAGACCGGCGCCATGGTCGAAGTCAACAGCGAAACCGACTTCGTGAGCAAGAACGACTCGTTCATCGCCATGGCCCAGGCCGCGGCCGAGCTGGTCGCCAAGCACAACCCGGCCGACCTGGCCGCGCTGGGCGCGCTGCCCTATTCCCAGGACAGCTTCGGCCCCACGCTGGAAGACGTGCGCAAAGGCCTGATCGGCAAGATCGGCGAGAACATGAGCTTCCGCCGCTTCAAGCGCTTCGCGTCGGATGCCAAGCTGGCCTCGTACCTGCACGGCACGCGCATCGGCGTGGTGGTCGAGTTCGAAGGTGACGACACGGCCGCCAAGGACGTGGCGATGCACGTCGCCGCCATGAAGCCGGTCGCGCTGACGTCGGCCGACGTGCCCGCCGAGCTGATCGAGAAGGAACGTTCGGTCGCCGCCGGCAAGGCCGAGGAAGACCGCAAGGCCGCCGAAGCCGCGGGCAAGCAGCCGCAGCCGGCCGACATCGTTGCCAAGCGCATCGAAGGCGGCGTGCAGAAGTTCCTCAAGGAAGTCTCGCTGCACAACCAGGCTTTCGTGAAGAACGACAAGCAGACCGTCGAGCAGATGCTCAAGGAAAAAGGCACCACCATCAAGGGCTTCACGCTCTTCGTGGTCGGCGAGGGCATCGAGAAGAAGGTCGACGACTTCGCGGCCGAAGTGGCCGCCCAGGTCGCTGCCGCCAAGGCCGCCGCCTGAGCCCGCCCGCCGGGGCGCGCGCCGTCGTGGCGCCGCCCCGTCCTGACTCCTCCACGACTTACACTCCCACCGCCAACCTCCAGAGGACCTTGCCCATGCCCGACGCCCGCCCAGCCCACAAGCGAATCTTGTTGAAGCTGTCGGGTGAGGCGCTGATGGGTGACGATGCCTTCGGCATCAACCGCGCGACGATCGTGCGCATGGTGGAGGAGGTGGCGGAGGTGGTGAACCTCGGCGTCGAGGTGGCCGTCGTCATCGGCGGCGGCAACATCTTCCGCGGCGTCGCGGGCGGTTCCGTCGGCATGGACCGCGCCACCGCCGACTACATGGGCATGCTGGCCACGGTGATGAACTCGCTGGCGCTGGCCGATGCCATGAACAAGCAAGGGCTCACGGCACGCGTGATGTCGGCCATTGCGATCGAGCAGGTGGTCGAGCCCTACGTGCGGCCCAAGGCGCTGCAGTACCTCGAGGAAGGCAAGGTGGTGGTCTTCGCGGCCGGCACCGGCAACCCGTTCTTCACCACCGACACCGCGGCCGCACTGCGCGGCGCCGAGATCGGTGCCGAACTGGTGCTCAAGGCCACCAAGGTCGACGGCGTCTACAGCGCCGATCCCAAGAAGGACCCGTCGGCGACGCGCTATTCGAAGCTCAGTTTCGACGAGGCCATCGCGCAGAACCTCGGCATCATGGATGCGACCGCGTTCGCGCTGTGCCGCGATCAGAACCTGCCGATCAAGGTGTTCTCGATCTTCAAGAACGGCGCCCTCAAGCGCGTCGTGATGGGCGAGGACGAAGGCACGCTGGTGCATGCCCAGGAGACTCACTGATGACCATTGCAGATATCCGCAACCAGGCCGAAGCGAAGATGAAACAGTCGATCGCGGCCTTCCAGAACAACCTGTCGAAGATCCGCACCGGCCGTGCCAACCCGGCGCTGCTCGATGCCGTGCACGTGGAATATTACGGCTCGCAGGTGCCGCTGTCGCAGGTCGCGAACGTGGCGCTGATCGATGCACGCACGATCAGCGTGCAGCCCTGGGAAAAGGGCATGGGCGCCAAGATCGAGAAGGCCATCCGCGAAAGCGACCTGGGCCTGAACCCCGCCAGCATGGGCGACCTCATCCGTGTGCCGATGCCGCCGATGAGCGAGGAGCGCCGCAAGGAGATGACCAAGCTGGCGCGCAACGAGGGCGAGAACGCCAAGATCGCCACCCGGAACCTGCGCCGCGATGCCAACGAGGCCGTGAAGAAGCTGGTCAAGGACAAGCAGGCCTCCGAGGACGACCAGAAGCGCGCCGAGGCCGACATCCAGAAGGTCACCGACCGCTACATCGCCGAGATCGACAAGCTGGTCACCGCCAAAGAGGCGGAGATCATGGCCGTATGACCCTGGCCCCCACGCTCCGCCCGCTGCGCGTGGGTCGCTGCCCCCCGGGGGATCGCTCGCGGCTTGGGGCGGCCCGGCGCCGCTCGGCGGCGCCCGTGGCCATCGCTTGCGCCGACCTTCGATGAGTGCCTCGCGCACCGTCCCGCATCACATCGCCATCGTGATGGATGGCAACGGCCGTTGGGCCACCCGCCGTTTTCTCCCGCGGGTGGCGGGCCACAAGCAGGGCGTCGAGTCGCTGCGTCGCTGCGTCAAGGCCTGTGCCGACCGGGGCGTGGCGGTGCTGACCGTGTTCGCCTTCTCGTCGGAGAACTGGAACCGGCCCCAGGACGAGGTGTCGGGCCTGATGGAACTCCTCGTCGTGGCGCTCGGCCGCGAGGTGCCGCAGCTTCAGGCAGACGGCGTGCGGCTGCATTTCGTCGGCGAGCGTCAGGGGCTGTCGGAGCGGATCCGCAACGGCCTCGCGCAGGCAGAGGCTGCCACGGCGCACAATGGGCGGCTGGTGCTCAACGTCTGCTTCAACTATGGCGGACGCTGGGACATCGCACAGGCGGCGGCCACGCTGGCAGCCCAGGGCCTGCCGCCGACCGAGCTCAACCTCGACCGCGCGATGGCGCTCGCCCACGTGCCGGACCCGGACCTGTTCATCCGCACCGGCGGTGAGCAGCGACTGTCCAATTTCCTTCTCTGGCAGAGCGCCTACGCGGAGCTGTTCTTCAGCGACCGCCTCTGGCCCGATTTCGACGAGGCCGCGCTGGACGAGGCGATCGCCGCCTTCGGCCGACGCGAACGGCGTTTCGGCCAGACCTCCGCCCAGCTCGATGGCGCTGCCGCCCCGGCGGCTCCCCAGCAACAAACAGCCTGACGGCGCGCATGCTCAAGCAACGCATCATCACCGCGCTCGTCCTGCTCGCGATCCTGCTGCCGGCGCTGTTCTATCCCGGATCTCACGTCCCCTTCGCCTGCATCATGCTGGTGATGATCTCAGCGGCCGGCTGGGAGTGGGGCCGGCTGAACGGCTATGGCCCGCGCATGGCGCTGTTCATCGGCTTCGAGGCCTTGGCGCTGTGCGTCCTGTCCTGGGTTCTGGGCCTGCTTCAGCTGCGGTTGACCGGGTTGTGGATCGTCGCCGGCGCGGCGTGGGTGCTGGTCGGTGGCGCCTTGCTCAAGGTGGCCGTGCCCGGATGGCCGCGGATTCCCAAGCCGCTTCGGCTCGTGGGCGGGCTGCTGGCACTCTGGGTGGCGTGGCTGGCCGTGGTGCATGCCCGCATGATCGGCATCAACTTCCTGCTGTCGATCCTGGTCCTCGTGTGGGTGGCCGACGTGTTCGCCTATTTCGCGGGTCGTGCCTTCGGCCTCAAGTTCACGCGCAACAAGCTGGCGCCGGCAATCAGTCCCGGCAAGAGCTGGGAAGGCGTCTGGGGCGGCATGATCGGCGTGCTGGTGCTCGCCTTCGCCTGGGTCTGGGCGGACCGGGCGGCGGGGGCGCTGGTGCCGAGCCTCTACTCGCACCTGGCGGGGCGCGGATGGTGGCTGCTCGTGCTGGGCGCGTTGTTCCTCGCGGCAATGAGCGTCGTGGGCGACCTGGTCGAGTCGCTCATCAAGCGCAGTGCCGGCGCCAAGGACAGCAGCCAGCTCCTGCCGGGCCATGGTGGCGTGCTCGACCGGGTGGATGCCCTGTTGCCGACGCTGCCGCTCGCGATGATGCTCGCGTCCCTGTGAAGACCCTTTCCGTTCCCCGCCAACGCGTCACCGTGCTGGGCTCGACCGGCTCGGTGGGTGTCAGCACGCTGGACGTGATTGCCCGTCACCCGGATCGCTTCGAGGTGTTCGCGCTGTCGGCGGCCACCAAGGTGGACGAGTTGCTCGCACAGTGCGCGCGGTTCAAGCCGCGGTTCGCGGCGATGGCGAGCGAACCCCATGCTGCGCTGCTGGTCGAAAAGCTCAAGCAAAACGGGCTTGAAACCCGCGTGATCATTGCCCAAGATGCTATTGAAACCATAGCGTCGGACGACGACGTCGACATCGTCATGGCCGCCATCGTCGGCGCTGCCGGCCTGGCGCCGTGCCTGGCCGCCGCGCGTGCCGGCAAGCGCCTGCTGCTGGCCAACAAGGAAGCGCTGGTGGTGGGCGGCGAACTGTTCATGGACGCCGTGCGGCGCGGTGGCGCGACCCTGCTGCCCATCGACAGCGAGCATTCCGCGATCTTCCAGTGCCTGCCCGAAGACCCGGCGGTCTGGCCGCAGCGCATCGACAAGATCGTCCTGACTGCATCCGGTGGGCCCTTCCGCGAGCGCGAGGCCCATACGCTGGCGGCCGTCACCCCCGAGCAGGCCTGCGCCCACCCCAACTGGGTCATGGGGCGCAAGATCTCGGTGGACTCGGCGACCATGATGAACAAGGCGCTCGAGGTGATCGAGGCCCGCCATCTCTTCGGCGTATCGCCGGACCAGATCGAGGTCGTCATCCATCCGCAGAGCGTGATCCATTCGATGGTGCAGTTCGTCGACGGCTCGGTGCTGGCGCAACTGGGCACGCCCGACATGCGGGTGCCCATCGCCTGCGGCCTCGCCTGGCCGGCGCGGGTCGAGAGCGGCACCGCCCGTCTCGACTTCCGCACTCTGGGCGCGCTGACCTTCGAAGTCCCCGACGCCGGCCGTTTCCCCGGCCTCGATCTCGCCTGGCAGACCTTGCGCGCCCCACCGGGCACCACGGCGGTCCTCAATGCGGCCAACGAGGTCGCGGTCGCTGCCTTCCTCGACCGGCGTCTGCGTTTCGATCGCATCCATGCCGTCAACCTGGAAACTTTGGAGGCGGTGGCGCCGTCCAATCCCGGATCGCTGGCGGATCTGCTGGCGCTCGACGCCAGCGCGCGTGCGGCTGCCAACGCCGCAGCGATCAGGCTGGCGGCCTGAAGCCGCTCACAGGAGCCTCCCATGCTCACCGTCGTTGCCTTCATCGTCGCCCTGGGCGTGCTCATCGCCGTCCACGAGTACGGGCACTATCGCGTGGCAGTCGCATGCAACGTGCGGGTGCTGCGCTTCTCCATCGGCTTCGGCAAGACGCTGCTGCGCTGGAGGCCGCGGCGTCAGCACCCCGGCCAGGACACCGAGTTCGTCATCGGCGCGTTCCCGCTGGGCGGCTACGTGAAGATGCTGGACGAACGCGAGGCGCCGGTGCCGCCGGAAGAGCGCCATCGTGCCTTCAACACCCAGCCGCTTCGTGCGCGCGCCGCGATCGTGGCTGCGGGTCCGATCGCCAACCTGCTCCTGGCCGTCCTGCTGTACAGCGCCGTGAACTGGATCGGCGTGCAGGAGCCCAGGGCCGTGCTCGGCCAGCCGGTGGCCGGCTCGCTGGCCGCCGAGGCCGGGTTGCGTGGCGGCGAGCTGGTGACGCGGGCCGGCTTCGATGGTGACCTGGAGCCCGTGCAGTCTTTCGAGGATCTTCGTTGGCGCATCACCCGTGGCGCGCTGGACGGGCGGGACCTGACGCTCGAACTCGCGCAGCCCGACGGCACGCGCGCCCACCAGGTCATGCTGCCGCTCGGCCGCATGGGGGCCAAGGATGCCGATCCGCAGATGTTCCGCAAGATCGGCATCCTGGCACCCTTCACGCGACCGGAGATCGGAGAGGTCATGGCCGGCGGCGCTGCCGAAAGGGCAGGTCTGCAGCGCGGCGACGTGGTGCGCGCGATCGGCAGCGCCGAGGTCGTCGACGGCCAGCAGTTGCGCGAACTCATCCGTGCCTCGGTCGACGGCAATGCACCGCGCACGCAGGCATGGCGCATCGAGCGCCAGGGCAGGGTCGTGACCTTGGATGTGACGCCCGACGTGCGGGAGGAGGGCGCCGCGCGCGTCGGCCGCGTCGCCGCCTACGTGGGCAGCCCGCCCGAGATGCTGACCGTGCGCCAGGGTGCGGTCGACGGACTCTGGCGTG
The DNA here is from genome assembly GCA_030418545.1 of Xenophilus aerolatus. Lineage (GTDB taxonomy): Bacteria > Pseudomonadota > Gammaproteobacteria > Burkholderiales > Burkholderiaceae_C > Xenophilus. The sequence continues at coordinate 973,549 of QAIB01000001.1, forward strand.
GCGTGGTGCGCACCTGGGAAGTGTCGGCGCTCACGGTGCGCATGATGGGCAAGATGCTGATCGGCGAGGCGTCCATCAAGAACATCAGCGGACCGCTCACGATCGCCGACTATGCAGGCAAGTCGGCAAGCCTCGGATTGACCCAGTACCTCGTGTTTCTCGCCCTCATCAGCGTGAGCCTCGGCGTGCTGAACCTCATGCCTTTGCCGGTCCTCGATGGGGGGCACCTGATGTATTATCTTTGGGAGGGCCTGACCGGCAAGGGCGTCTCCGACGCCTGGATGGATCGGTTGCAACGCGGGGGGGTCGCGCTGCTGCTGGTCATGATGTCGATCGCACTCTTCAACGACGTGAACCGGCTCTTTGGTTAACTATCCGCCGGCCCCATGCGCGCCGGCCCATTTCTCAGATGAACACACACTTCAGTCGCTTTCGCCTGCGTAGCGTGGCAGCGGTGGTGGCCAGCGCGCTGGCCGCGACGGCCGCCTGGGCCGTCGAACCTTTCACGGTACGCGACATCCGGATCGAAGGCCTCCAGCGGGTGGAACCGGGCACCGTCTTTGCGTCGATGCCGTTGCGCGTGGGTGAAACCTACACCGACGACCGAGGCTCTGCGGCGATCCGTGCACTGTTCGATCTGGGACTGTTCAAGGACGTGCGCATCGATGTCAGCGGCAACGTCCTGGTGGTGATCGTCGAGGAACGGCCCACGATCGCGAGCGTCGACTTCTCGGGCACCAAGGAGTTCGAGAAGGAAGCGCTGCAGAAGGCTCTGCGCGAGATCGGCCTGGCCGACGGCCGGCCCTACGACAAGGCGCTGGCCGACCGCGCAGAGCAGGAGCTCAAGCGCCAGTACATCACGCGCAGCCTCTACAACGTCGACGTCGTCACCACGGTCACGCCGATCGAGCGCAATCGCGTGAACCTCACCTTCACCGTCACCGAAGGGGAGTCGGCGCGCATCAAGGACATCCGCGTCGTGGGCAACCAGGCCTTCAGCGAATCGACGCTGCTGGGCCTGTTCGACCAGGACACGGGCGGCTGGCTGGCCTGGTACACCAAGTCCAACCAGTACTCGCGCACCAAGCTCAACGCCGACCTCGAGCAACTGCGCTCGTACTACATCACGCGCGGCTACATGGAGTTCCGAATCGACTCCACGCAGGTGGCGATCTCCCCCGACCGCCAGGACCTGTCGATCACCGTGAACATCACCGAAGGGCCGAAGTACGTCGTCTCGGGCGTCAAGCTCGAAGGCAACTACCTGGGCCGGGAAGAAGAGTTCAAGTCGCTCGTGACCATCAAACCGGGTGAGGCCTACAACGGCGACCAGGTCACCGAAACCACGAAGGCCTTCAGCGACTACTTCTCCAGCTTCGGCTATGCCTTCGCCAAGGTGCAGGCCAAGCCCGAGATCGACCGCCAGAACAATCGCGTGACCCTGGTGCTCCAGGCCGAGCCGGTGCGCCGGGTCTATGTTCGCAAGGTCAACGTGGCCGGCAACAACAAGACGCGCGACGAAGTGATCCGCCGCGAGTTCCGCCAGTACGAGGCCTCCTGGTACGACGGCGACCGCATCAAGCTGTCGCGCGAGCGCGTCGACCGCCTGGGCTACTTCAAGGAAGTCAACGTCGAGACCCAGGAAGTGCCGGGCTCGCCGGACCAGGTCGACCTGACCGTGCAGGTCGAGGAAAAGCCGACGGGCACGCTGCAGCTCGGTGCCGGCTTCTCGAGCGCGGAGAAGGTGTCGCTCAACTTCGGCATCACGCAGGAGAACGTGTTCGGCTCGGGCAACTATCTGGGCCTGCAGGTCAACACCAGCAAGTTCAACCGCACGATCTCGCTGACCACCACCGATCCGTACTTCACCAAGGACGGCATCTCGCGCACGCTGAGCGTCTTCCACCAGCGCACCACGCCGTACTACTCGCAGGACGGCGATTACACGCTGACCAGCGAAGGAGGTTCCATCCGCTTCGGTGTGCCGTTCAGCGAGATCGACACGGTGTTCTTCGGCGCGGGCGTCGAGCGCTACAAGTTCGAGACCGGTGCGTCGTCGTTGCTCAACGCGGCCGACATCTACGACCTGCTCAATCAGCCGACGACGGCGAATTACTACCGCTACATCTATGCACGCTCGGTGCCCGGCGCCTACCTGAACTACTTCGGGTGCAGCCGCGGCGGCTCCAACGGTGCGTACCTCAACGCCGTGAGCAACAGCTACGCGCTGAGCTGCAGCCAGGACTCGGTGTGGGGCATCCCCCTGACCGTGGGCTGGGCACGCGACGACCGCGACAGTGCGCTGGTGCCGACGCGCGGCCGGCTGCAGCGCGCCAACCTGGAGGTGGGCGTCGGTGGCGACTTCAAGTACGTCAAGACGAGCTACCAGTACCAGCAGTTCATCCCGCTGTCCAAGCAGTACACACTGGCGCTCAACGCGGACATCGGCGCTGCCAAGGCGTACGGCGGCAAGGAATTCCCGATCTTCAAGAACTTCTACGCCGGTGGCCTGGGCTCCGTGCGCGGCTTCGAGCAGAACTCGCTTGGCCCGCGCGACTCCATCACGCAGGCGGCACTCGGCGGCACCAAGAAGGCCGTGTTCAACATCGAGCTGAGCACGCCGTTCCCCGGTGCCGGCAACGACCGGACGCTGCGCCTGTACACCTTCCTGGACGCCGGCAACGTGTTCGGCGACAAGAGCTGCGCGGTGGCCAATCCCTTCATCGGCCTGCCGGGCGAAACGGCGGAGCAGTGCGAGCGCCGCTACAAGGCCGAGCGCAAGTTCCGGGCATCGGCGGGCATCGGCATCAGCTGGATCTCGCCACTGGGCCCGCTGCGTCTGTCGTACGCGGTGCCGATCCGCCAGCAGAAGGAAGTCACCAACCCTGACAACCCCTTCTACCCCCTCATTCCTGCGGACCGCGTGCAGCGCGTCCAGTTCCAGATCGGGACTTCTTTCTGATGAAGCAGCTGTATCAATGGGTCGCCGCTGCCGCGCTCGCAGGCGCGGCCGCCGTCAATCCCGTCTGGGCGCAGGAAGCATTTCGCTTCGGCGTCGTCAACCCCGACCGCGTGATGCGCGAGGCGCCCGCGGCCAAGGCCGCGCAGGCACGTCTCGAGCAGGAGTTCCTCAAGCGCGAGAAGGACCTCAAGGACCAGGAAGCCGGGCTGAAGACCGCTTCGGACAGGTTCGAGCGTGAAGCGCCGACCCTGTCCGAGTCGCAGCGCACCGCCCGCCAGCGCCAGCTGGTGGACCAGGACCGCGACTTCCAGCGCAAGCGGCGCGAGTTCCAGGAAGACCTGAACCTGCGCCGCAGCGAAGAGCTGCAGAAGGTCTACGAGAGCGCACAGCGCGCCATCAAGCAGGTCGCAGAGGCCGAGAAGTACGACGTGATCCTGCAGGACGCGGTGTATGTCAATCCGAAGCACGACATCACCGAGAAGGTCATCAAGGCCCTGAACGCGGCGCCGGCCGGCAACGGCAAGTGACGCCCTGACTGGCGTGGCACTGCGACTCGGTGAGATCGTCGATGCGCTCGGTGGCGAGCTGCAGGGCGACGAGGCCTTCGAAGTCCGGCGCCTCGCGCCCCTGGCCACCGCCGGGCCCGATGCGCTGAGCTTCCTCAGCCACCCCAAGTACCGCAAGGAACTGGCCGCCTCCCGGGCGGCCTGTGTCATTGTGTCGCCCGCGATGCGCGAGGCAGCCGCCGAGCGCGGCAGCTTCATCGTCAGCGACGACCCCTACCTGTACTTCGCCCGGCTCACGCAGCTGTGGAAGGCGCGGCATGCGCGCGTGGAAGGCCCACGCATCCATTCCTCGGCGGTGATCGACCCGGCCGCGCAGGTCGACCCCACCGCGCGCATCGGTGCGCTGTGCGTGGTCGAGCGCGGCGCCCGCATCGGCGCCGGCACGGTGCTCAAGTCGCGCGTCACCGTCAGCGAGGACTGCGTGGTCGGCGCCCGCTGCCTGCTGCATCCGGGCGTGGTGGTCGGTGCCGACGGCTTCGGGCTGGCGCCGCACCAGGGCGCCTGGGTGAAGATCGAGCAGCTCGGTGCCGTGCGCATCGGCGACGACGTCGAGATTGGCGCCAACACCTGCATCGACCGCGGCGCGCTGGAGGACACCGTCATCGAGGACGGCGTCAAGCTCGACAACCTGATCCAGATCGGCCACAACGTGCGCGTCGGCAGGCACACCGCGATGGCCGGCTGTGTGGGTGTGGCCGGCAGTGCCGACATCGGCGCGAATTGCACCATCGGCGGCGGCGCGATCGTGCTCGGGCACCTCCGGCTGGCCGATGGCGTGCACATCTCGGCAGCGACGGTGGTCACGCGCTCCATCCTGAAGCCTGGGCAATACACCGGCATGTTTCCCATCGACGACAATGCGGCGTGGGAGAAGAACGCTGCCACCCTGAAGCAGCTGCACACGCTGCGGGAACGACTCAAGGCCCTCGAAAAGTCGATGGGGCCGGACAACAAGACACCATGACGACGACGCTCGACATCCACCAGATCCTCAAGCTCCTGCCGCACCGCTACCCCTTCCTGCTGGTGGACCGCGTGCTGGACATGGAGAAGGGCAAGCGCATCACCGCGCTGAAGAACGTGACGATGAACGAGCCCTTCTTCAACGGCCACTTCCCGCACCGCCCGGTGATGCCCGGCGTACTCATGCTCGAGGCGATGGCGCAGGCGGCGGCGCTGCTGTCCTTCAAGTCGCTGGACATCGTGCCGGACGAGAACATGGTCTATTACTTCGCGGCCATCGACGGCGCGCGTTTCAAGCGCCCGGTCGAGCCGGGCGACCAGCTCACGCTGGAGGTCGAGATCGACCGCATGAAGGCCGGTATCTCCAAGTTCAAGGGCCGTGCCCTGGTGGGAACCGAAGTCGCTTGCGAGGCGCACCTGATGTGCGCCATGCGCCGGATCGACGCCTGAGCCGCCGGCCGAATGACGCAGATCCATCCGACGGCGCTCGTCGATCCGAAGGCCGAGCTCGACGCCACGGTGACGGTCGGGCCCTATGCGGTCATCGGCCCCAAGGTGCGCATCGGCGCCGGCACGACCGTCGGCCCGCACTGCGTGATCGAGGGCCGCACGACCCTCGGCCGCGACAACCGCATCTTCCAGTTCGCGTCGCTGGGCGCGATTCCGCAGGACAAGAAGTACGCCGGTGAAGACACCGAGCTGGTGATCGGCGATCGCAACGTGGTCCGCGAGTTCTGCACCTTCAACCTCGGGACGGTGCAGGACGCCGGCGCGACGCGCATCGGAGACGACAACTGGATCATGGCCTACGTGCACATCGCGCACGACTGCCAGATCGGCAACCAGACCACCATGGCCAACAACACCACCCTGGCCGGCCACGTGCAGGTGGGCGACTGGGCCACCATCGGCGGGCTGGTGGGCGTGCTGCAGCGCATGCGCATCGGCGCCCATGCGATGGTGGGTTTCGCCGGCCACGTCAACAAGGACGTCCCGCCCTTCATGGTGGTGGATGGCAACCCGCTCACGGTGCGCGGCGTCAATCTCGTCGGCCTGCGGCGGCGCGACTTCTCCGCCGAGAGGCTGTCGGCAATCCGCGAGATGCACAAGCTGCTCTACCGCCAGGGCAAGACGCTCGACGAGGCGCGCTCCGGTATCCAGGCCCTGGCCGCGCTCGGCGGCGGCATCGAGGCCGACGTGGCGCTGATGGACGGCTTCCTCGCCACGGCGGCCAGCGGCATCGCGCGCTGATGCGGGGCTGGGGCGACATCTCCCTCCACCGCCTGCCGTCGACGTCCAGGCACGCGGCATCGGGGTGCACGCGATGACGGGCGAGAACGCGCAGGCACGACAGTTCGCCCTCGTGGCCGGCGAGCCCTCGGGCGACCTGCTCGCGGGCCTGCTGCTGGACGGCCTGCAGCGCCGCTTCCCGGACGTGAAGACGGTCGGCATCGGCGGCCCGCAGATGATCGCGCGCGGCTTCGAGAGCTGGTGGCCGCAGGAGAAGCTGGCGGTGCGCGGCTACATCGAGGTGCTGCGCCACTACGCCGAGATCGCCGCTATCCGTCGCCAGCTCAAGGCGCGGCTGCTGCGCGAGTGGCCCGAGCTCTTCATCGGCGTCGATGCGCCCGACTTCAACCTCGACCTCGAGGCCGGCCTGCGCGGGCGCGGCATCAAGACCGTGCACTTCGTCTGCCCCTCCATCTGGGCTTGGCGCGCCGACCGCATCGAGAAAGTCCGCGCCGCAGCAGACCACGTGCTGTGCATCTTCCCATTCGAGCCGGCGCTGCTGGCGGAGCAGGGCGTCGCGGCCAGCTACGTCGGCCACCCGCTGGCCAACGTCATTCCCATGCAGCCCGACCGGGCCGCGGCGCGTCGGGCGCTGGGCCTGTCGATGGAGGCACCCGTCGTGGCGCTGCTTCCGGGCAGCCGCCGCTCCGAGTTGCGCTACCTCGCTTCGCGGTTCTTTTCAGCTGCAGCGCTCATGCAGCGTACGCAGCCTGCTATGGAATTCATAGCGCCCGTGATCCCCAGCCTGCGCGCGGAGGCCGAGCAGCTGCTGGCCGCCAGCCCGATGGCCGGGCGCGTCCGTCTGGTCGACGGCCAGTCGCACGCGGTGCTGGCGGCCTGCGACGCGACGCTCATCGCCAGCGGCACGGCGACGCTGGAGGCGGCGCTGTTCAAGCGGCCCATGGTGATCGCCTACAACATGAACCGTGTGTCCTGGCACCTGATGCACCGCCAGCAGCTGCAGCCGTGGGTGGGTTTGCCGAACATCCTGTGCGGCGAGTTCGTGGTGCCCGAACTCCTGCAGGACGCGGCCAGCCCGGAGGCGCTGGCCGAGGCCACGCTGGCCTGGCTCCAGGATCCGGACCGGGTGCAGGCGGTGGAACGAAAATTCACCGCCATGCACGTGCAACTGCAGCGCGATACGCCGACACTGTGCGCCGATGCGATCCAGAAAGTTCTTGAAGGCTGAGCAAGCGCGTCTGGTCTGGGACGCGCCCGGTCTCCTTGCCGGCGTGGACGAAGCAGGCCGCGGCCCGCTGGCCGGCCCGGTCGTGGCAGCCGCGGTGATCCTGGACGACCAGAAACCCATCCGCGGCCTGGCCGACTCCAAGACGCTCACGGCCCTGCAGCGCGAGAAGCTGCACGACCAGATCCTCGCCAAGGCGCTGTGCTGCTCCATCGCACAGGCCAGCGTGGAGGAGATCGACACCCACAACATCCTCGGCGCCACGATGCTGGCCATGCGTCGCGCGGTCGACGGGCTGCGGCTCAAGCCGGCCAAGGTGCTGGTGGACGGCAACCGCCTGCCCACACTGGACGTGCTGGCCGAGGCGGTGGTCAAGGGCGATGCGCTGGTGAAGGCGATCTCGGCCGCGTCGATCCTGGCCAAGGTGCACCGCGACCGGCTGTGCGAGCAGCTGCACGTGGAATTCCCGGCCTACGGCTTCGCCGGGCACAAGGGCTACGGCACGCCTGAACACCTGGCGGCCCTGCAGGTGCATGGCGCCTGCGTGCATCACCGGCGCTCGTTCTCGCCTGTGGCAGAGGCCCTGGCGCGTGTACCCGTCATGTCGGCTTCCATCTCCGTGCAGGTGCAGACTGTCGAGCTCGCCCTGTCGCAGCCCGCCGCCTGAATCTCGCCGTGTCCGTGAGCCCGCCCGAGCCGACGCGCATCCAGTCGCGCGACAACCCCTTGCTCAAGGAGCTGCGCAAGCTGGCGCAGGACCCCGGCGCCTACCGCAAGCTCGGCCGGGTGTGGCTCGAGGGCGACCACCTGTGCCGGGCCGCGCTCTCCCGGGGCCTGCGGCCGTCCGTGGCGGTGTTTTCGGAGTCTTTTTGGCCTCGGGCCCCCGCGGGATGGACGCAGGCTGCTATCAAGACCGTAGTGGTCGACGATGCGCTGCTGGCCGCCGGCAGCGGCCTCGAGTCGCCGGCGCCCATGGGTTTCGTGCTCGACCTGCCGGCGCCGCCTGCGTTGTCGCCCAGCGTGCCGACGGTCCTGCTCGATCGGCTGCAGGATCCGGGCAATGTGGGCTCCATCCTGCGCAGTGCGGCCGCCTTCGGCTTCGGCCAGGTGGTGGCGCTCAAGGGCACGGCGGCGCTGTGGTCGCCCAAGGTGCTGCGGGCCGGCATGGGTGCGCATTTCGGTTTGCAACTGGTCGAAGGTGCGACGCCCGATGCGCTCGACGCCCTGCAGATGCCGTGGATCGCCACCAGCTCGCACCGTGGGGAGTGGCTGCACGAGTCCCGGTTGCCGATGCCCTGCGCCTGGCTGCTGGGCCACGAAGGGCAGGGCGTCTCGCCGGCGCTGGAGGCGCGCGCGTCGCAGCACATCCGCATCGCGCAACCGGGTGGCGAGGAATCGCTGAACGTGGCCGCCGCGGCCGCCATCTGCCTGCATGCGAGCGCGGCGGGGCGGTTGTCGGACAGGGCCTGAATGCCGCGCCGCGGCCTGCGCACTTGGCCCGCCGCCAACTCCCCAGATCGGTGCCGAACTCGCGCCACCCACAGGGAAAGTACCGAGTGGCCGGGCTATAATCAGAGGCTTTCCCGCTCACACCCGCCCACAGCGCACGCAAGCCTCATCCCTGACGAAAGCCGCAACCCGTTTGCCCGACTGCCGGGCGTCTTGGGTCCGCTTTGGGCGTCATCCATCAACGGAGAACCCCAGTGCTTTCATCCCTTCAGGGATCCTTCCCGCCCGCCATCCTGGCGCTCGCAGACGGCACGGTCTTTCTCGGCAAGTCGATCGGTGCCACCGGCACCACCGTCGGCGAGGTGGTGTTCAACACCGCCATCACCGGCTATCAGGAAATCCTCACCGACCCCAGCTATTGCCAGCAGATCGTCACGCTGACGTATCCGCACATCGGCAACTACGGGGTCAACGAGGAAGACGTCGAGGCTGACAAGATCCATGCCGCAGGCCTGATCATCAAGGACCTGCCGCTCATCGCCTCCAACTTCCGCAAGACGGCGACCCTCTCCGAATACCTGGTCCAGGGCAAGACCGTCGCCATTGCCGGCATCGACACCCGCAGGCTCACCCGCCACCTGCGCACGAAGGGCGCACAGAACGGCGCCATCGTCGGCCTCGCTGCCGGCGAGTCGGTCACGCAAGCCGTCATCGACCGGGCGATTGCCGCCGCCAAGGCCGCGCCCAGCATGGCCGGCCTGGACCTGGCCAAGGTGGTGTCGGTGACGCAGACCTACGAGTGGACCCAGACCGAGTGGAAGCTCGGCGCGGGCTACGGCGTGCAGATCACGCCGAAGTTCCACGTCGTCGCCTTCGACTACGGCGTCAAGAAGAACATCCTGCGCATGATCGCGCAGCGCGGCGCCCGCATCACCGTGGTGCCGGCCCAGACGCCCGCGGCCGACGTGCTCAAGCTCAAGCCCGACGGCATCTTCCTGGCCAACGGGCCCGGCGACCCGGAGCCCTGCGACTACGCGATCAAGGCCGTGGCCGAACTGATCGAGACGGGCATTCCCACCTTCGGCATCTGCCTGGGCCACCAGATCATGGCCCTGGCCTCGGGCGCCAAGACCTTCAAGATGAAGTTCGGCCACCACGGCGCGAACCACCCCGTGAAGGACCTGGACAACGGCCGCGTGAGCATCACCAGCCAGAACCATGGCTTCGCGGTGGACGAGAAGACCCTGCCGGCCATCCTGCGTCCCACGCACGTCAGCCTGTTCGACAACACGCTGCAGGGCCTCGCCCGCACCGACCGGCCGGCCTTCTGCTTCCAGGGCCACCCGGAAGCCTCGCCCGGCCCGCACGACATCGGCTACCTGTTCGACCGGTTCACGGCACTCATGGAAAAACACAAGGCGGAGGCCGCGAATGCCTAAGCGCACAGACCTCAAGAGCATCCTCATCATCGGCGCCGGCCCGATCGTCATCGGCCAGGCCTGCGAGTTCGACTACTCCGGCGTGCAGGCCTGCAAGGCGCTGCGCGAAGAAGGCTACAAGGTCATCCTGATCAACAGCAACCCGGCGACGATCATGACCGACCCGGCCACGGCCGACGTCACCTACATCGAGCCGATCACCTGGCCCACGGTCGAGAAGATCATCGCCAAGGAACGCCCCGACGCGATCCTGCCCACGATGGGCGGCCAGACCGCGCTCAATTGCGCGCTGGACCTGTGGCGCAACGGCGTGCTCGACAAGTACAAGGTCGAGCTGATCGGCGCCACGCCCGAGGCCATCGACAAGGCCGAGGACCGCCTGAAGTTCAAGGACGCGATGACCAAGATCGGCCTGGGCTCGGCGCGCTCGGGCATCGCCCACTCGATGGACGAAGCTTGGGCCGTGCAGAAGAACGTCGGCTTCCCCACGGTGATCCGCCCCAGCTTCACGCTCGGCGGTACGGGCGGCGGCATCGCCTACAACCCGGAAGAGTTCGAGACCATCTGCAAGCGGGGCCTGGAAGCCTCGCCCACCAACGAGCTGCTGATCGAGGAGTCGCTGCTCGGCTGGAAGGAGTACGAGATGGAAGTGGTCCGCGACAAGGCGGACAACTGCATCATCGTCTGCTCGATCGAGAACCTTGACCCGATGGGCGTGCACACCGGCGACTCGATCACCGTGGCGCCCGCACAGACGCTGACCGACAAGGAATACCAGATCATGCGCAACGCCTCGCTGGCGGTGCTGCGCGAGATCGGCGTCGACACGGGCGGCTCCAACGTGCAGTTCTCGGTCAACCCGAAGGACGGCCGCATGATCGTCATCGAGATGAACCCCCGCGTGTCGCGTTCGTCGGCGCTGGCCTCCAAGGCCACCGGCTTTCCGATCGCCAAGGTCGCGGCCAAGCTGGCCGTGGGCTACACGCTCGACGAATTGCGCAACGAGATCACGGGCGGCGCGACGCCGGCGTCCTTCGAGCCCAGCATCGACTACGTGGTTACCAAGATCCCGCGTTTTGCCTTCGAGAAGTTCCCCCAGGCCGACTCGCGCCTGACGACGCAGATGAAGTCCGTGGGCGAGGTGATGGCCATGGGCCGCACCTTCCAGGAATCGTTCCAGAAGGCGCTGCGCGGCCTCGAGGTCGGTGTCGACGGCATGAACGAGAAGACCCAGGACCGCGAGGTCCTGGAGAAGGAACTGGGCGAGCCCGGACCCGAGCGCATCTGGTACGTGGGCGACGCCTTCGCCCAGGGCATGAGCGTCGACGAAGTCTTCGCGCTGACGAAGATCGATCCCTGGTTCCTCGTGCAGATCGAGGAGATCGTGAAGATCGAGCTCGAGCTGGAAACGAAGAGCCTCGAAGACATCGACGCCGACACGCTGCGCCTGCTCAAGCAGAAGGGCTTCTCCGACCGCCGCCTGGCCAGGCAGCTCAAGACCACCGACACGGCCATCCGCGAGAAGCGCCGCGCTCTGGGCGTGCGCCCGGTCTTCAAGCGCGTGGACACCTGCGCCGCCGAGTTCGCGACCAACACCGCCTACATGTACTCCACCTACGACGAGGAGTGCGAAGCCGAGCCGACCGGCAACAAGAAGATCATGGTGCTGGGGGGCGGCCCCAACCGCATCGGCCAGGGCATCGAGTTCGACTACTGCTGCGTGCATGCGGCCCTCGCGATGCGCGAGGACGGGTACGAGACCATCATGGTCAACTGCAACCCCGAGACCGTGTCGACCGACTACGACACCTCCGACCGCCTGTACTTCGAGCCGCTCACGCTCGAGGACGTGCTGGAGATCGTCGACAAGGAAAAGCCCACCGGCGTGATCGTGCAGTACGGCGGCCAGACGCCGCTCAAGCTCGCGCTCGACCTGGAGGCCAACGGCGTGCCCATCATCGGCACCAGCCCCGACATGATCGACGCCGCGGAAGACCGCGAGCGCTTCCAGCAGCTGCTGCACGAGCTGGGCCTGCGCCAGCCGCCCAATGCCACGGCCCGCACCGAGGCCGAGGCGCTCGAGAAGGCCGCGGCGCTGGGTTACCCGCTGGTGGTGCGCCCGAGCTACGTGCTGGGCGGCCGCGCGATGGAGATCGTGCACGAGCAGCGCGACCTGGAGCGCTACATGCGCGAGGCCGTCAAGGTGAGCAACGATTCGCCCGTGCTGCTGGACCGCTTCCTGAACGATGCCGTCGAATGCGACGTCGACTGCATCCGCGATGCCGAAGGCGCCACGCTCATCGGCGGCGTGATGGAACACATCGAACAGGCTGGCGTGCACTCCGGCGATTCGGCCTGCTCGCTGCCGCCGTACAGCCTCAAGGCCGACACCATCGCCGAACTCAAGCGCCAGAGCGCGGCCATGGCCAAGGCACTGAACGTGGTGGGCCTGATGAACGTGCAGTTCGCCATCCAGGAGAAGGATGGCCAGGACGTGATCTACGTGCTGGAAGTGAACCCGCGCGCCTCGCGCACGGTGCCTTACGTGAGCAAGGCCACGGGCATCCAGCTGGCCAAGGTGGCGGCGCGCTGCATGGCCGGCCAGTCGCTGGCCAGCCAGGGCGTCACGAAGGAAGTGACGCCGCCGTACTTCAGCGTCAAGGAAGCGGTGTTCCCCTTCGTCAAGTTCCCGGGCGTGGACCCGATCCTCGGGCCGGAGATGAAGTCCACCGGCGAGGTGATGGGCGTGGGCAAGACCTTCGGCGAGGCCTTCGTGAAGAGCCAGCTGGGTGCCGGCACCATCCTGCCGACCTCGGGCAAGGTCTTCATCTCGGTGAAGAACAACGACAAGGCCCGCGCGGTGGAATGCGCCCGCGGCCTGGTCGGCCTGGGCTTCGAGCTGATCGCCACCAAGGGCACGGCGGCCGCCATCCAGGCCGCCGGGCTGCCGTGCGCGGTGGTCAACAAGGTGACCGAGGGCCGTCCGCACATCGTGGACATGATCAAGAACAACGAGATCGCCCTGGTCATCAACACGGTGGAAGAGCGTCGCAACGCCATCACCGATTCGCGCCAGATCCGCACCTCGGCGCTGCTGGCCCGCGTGACCACCATCACCACCATCTTCGGTGCCGAAGCGGCGGTGGAGGGCATGCAGCACCTGGGCAAGCTCGACGTGATCTCGGTGCAGGAGATGCACCAGCAGTTGGTCGCTGCCTGAGGTGACGACGCGCCGCGGAGCCGCTTGATGCGGTCCGCGGGCGCGGCATAATGGACCGCAATTCGACACCGCCAGGCGGCAACGCCCGGCGGTTTTGCTTTTGATGACGGCCTTCGGCACCCCGGCGTGCCGCGGCCGCAGAGACAACGGAGATTCGCAATGGCCACGACCACCCTTCCCATCACCAAGCGCGGCGCCGAGAAGCTGCGCGAGGAACTGCATCGCCTCAAGACCGTGGAGCGTCCCGCGGTGATCAACGCGATTGCCGAAGCGCGCGCCCAGGGCGACCTGAGCGAGAACGCCGACTACGACGCCGCCAAGGACCGCCAGGGCTTCATCGAGGGCCGCATCCAGGAGATCGAGGGCAAGCTGTCGGTGGCGCAGATCATCGACCCCACGGCCATCGACGGTGGCGGCAAGGTGGTCTTCGGCGCCACGGTCGAGCTGGAAGAGGAGAGCTCCGGCGAGGCCGTGAAGTACCAGATCGTCGGCGAGGACGAGGCCGATCTGAAGCAGGGCCTGATCAACGTCTCCAGCCCGATCGCACGCGCGCTCATCGGCAAGGAGGAGGGCGACACCGCCGTGGTGCAGGCGCCCGGCGGCGAGAAGCGTTACGAGATCGTGGCGGTCAGCTACCGCTGAGCAGGGCGGGTCGCACGGTGCGATTCAAGCAGGCCCTGGCGCTCTTCGCCATCGCGCTGTGGTGGGGCAGCCTCACGGCGATCGGCTTCATCGTCGTGCCGATGCTGTTCGCGCACCTCGCCACGCCCGCCATCGCGGGCACCATGGCGGCGAAGTTGTTCACGGCGCAGAGCTGGGTCTCGATCGGCTGCGCCCTGGTGCTGCTGCTTTCCACATCGAATCGGGCCGCAGCGCCCGTCGCACCTGCGCCGGCAGCTATCTTTTTCATAGTGAGCGGGCTGCTGCTGGCGCTGCTGGGCGAGTACGCGGTCGCGCCGCGCATCGTCGCCCGGGAGAACCTCAGGCTCTGGCATGCCGTTGGCAGCGGGATGTACCTGCTGCAGTGGCTGTGCGCCGGGGCGCTGCTGTGGCGCCAGGGTCGGCTGCGGGCCGCGAGACAGGAGGCAGCATGACATCCACACCGGCCGAATCGCAGGTCGTCGCGATCGACGCCACCGACTGGGAAGGCGTCCCCAGCCGTCCGGAATGGACGGCGGCGCTGGAGGCGGGCAAGGTGCTGTTCTTCCCGCACCTGCGCTTCGATTTCCTGCCCGCGGAGCGCGGCTTCCTGCGGGCCGACATCCGCGACCCCAAGTCGCGCAACATCAGCCTGAACGTGGACGGCACGCTCAAGGGCGCGGCGGGCGACGCCGCCACGCAGGCCGCCCTGGCCGCCATGATCGGCCGCTTCCGCCAGCGGGCGCAGGCGCTGATCGCCGGGCTGCTGCCGGACTACGTGCCCTCGCTGCGCCTGGCGCCGACCAGCTACCGGCCCACGCAGGTGGAAACGCGCAGCCAGTCCTGGCGCGCCGACGACCGTCGGCTGCACGTCGACTCCTTCCCGTCGCGTCCCAACTACGGCGAACGCATCCTGCGCGTGTTCACCAACGTGAACCCCGAAGGCGCACCGCGCGTGTGGCGCGTGGGTGAACCCTTCGAGACGGTGGCGCGCAACTTCCTGCCCAAGGCCAAGCCCTATGTGCGCTGGCAGGCCAAGGCGCTGCAGGCGCTGCACGTCACCAAGTCCTTCCGCAGCGAGTACGACCACCTCATGCTGCAGCTGCACGATGGCATGAAGGGCGACATGGACTACCAGCGCAGCTCGCCCCAGGAAGAGGTGCCGTTTCCGGCCGGGTCCACCTGGGTGTGTTTCTCCGACCAGACCTCGCACGCGGTCATGGCGGGGCAGTACATGATGGAGCAGACCCTCTACCTGCCGCCCGGGCGCGAGTACGACCCTTCGGCCAGCCCCCTGGCCATCCTTCAGAGGCTCACGGGGCGGGCGTTGGTGGATTGAAGCAAGCGGACGCGGACATCCGTACGCGAAGGACGCGAAGGTTTCGCGAAGAGCGCGAAAGCAAGAAAAAGAGATCTGACTTTTTCGCGACCTTCGCGAAACCTTCGCGCTCTTCGCGTACGGAGGTCCGTTTTTTATTCCCGCCAGTGCTCAGCCACCCACGTCGCCGGCTCGATGTGGGCAAATCGCTTGTTGCGCTTGCCTTCGAGGGCGTCCGGCGGGTTGACCTCGCCATGGAAGATCACGATGCGTGCGCCCTTGGGCACGAAGGGCGGCTTCCAGTGGTTGGTGGGCCAGGCGGGGATGGCGTGGTACTTGAAGCTGGGGCACCAGGCCGCGGGCCAGTACGACAGCTTGCCCTGCGCGTGCAGGAAGTGCGAGAGGTAGTCCTGCTCGTTGCGGTACTTGGCACGCATCGCATCGGTGTGCGCGCGGAAGTTCGCCAGCACGTCGGCATGGGCCCCGATCTCGAAGCGGTAGACCGAGGAGTTGCCCACGATCCGCTCGCCGAAGCGCCAGAAGCGCGGGTAGTCATGGATGATCAGGAACTGGCCGGGCTGGGTGAAGAAGTCGTCCAGTGAACCGACCACCACGACGTCGAGGTCGAGGAAGAGGGCGGTGCCCTTCAACCCGTGCAGGTCGGCCTCGAAGGTGGTGAGCTTCTTCCAGGCGCCGTCGCGTTGACCCGGTGCGAGCTCGATGGCCAGCGGCGGAATCGGCAGGCACTGCACCTCGGGACGCACGCCGGTCGCGTCGTCGGTCAGGCACACGAACTTGAAGTCGCCGGACAGATGCCGGCGGACCATCGCATAGAGGCGGTTGACGTAGTGGGGCCCGTACTTGGTGCCCCATTTCATGCACAGGATGTGGCGCTGGCCGCTCATCGTGCGCTTCAATCGGCCTGGCGCTTCTTGATCGACTTCTGCTTGGGCTTGGCGCGCTTGACGGTGCCGCCCGGCGTCAGTCGCTGGTTGCCCAGCACGCGCAGCATCTTCACTTCGGGGCGCTGGCCGCCGCGCTTGCTGTACTTGATGACCTTCACGTCCTTGGGGCCCGGCATGCGGTCCTCGTCGACGCTGCGCTCCTTCTCGGGCATGGGCCGCCAGAGGACTAGGAGCTTGCCGATGTGCTGGATGGGCGCGGCGCCCAGCTCGTCGGCCAGTTCGGCCAGCATGGCGTCGCGGGCGAGGCGGTCGTCCGAGAAGACGCGGATCTTGATCAGGCCGTGCGCCTTCAGGGCCGCATCGGCTTCCTTCTTGACGGCCGGGGTGAGCCCGTCGCCACCGACCATGACGATCGGATCGAGGTGATGCGCGTCGGCACGGTGGGCCTTGCGCTGGGCGGGGGTGAGTTGGATGGCGGGCATCCCCGTATTATCGAACCAGCATCGCGGTCTTCCGGCGCGACCGTCCCCTGGCGACGAAGTCCACGCTGCGGCCTTGCGCCCGATCAAATCGCCCGAGGCATCGCGCCACCCATCTCCCATGAGCACCCAGAGCAAGACCACCGGCAAGAAAGTCAACAAGGCGTGGCTGCACGACCACGTGAACGACCCCTACGTGAAGCAGGCCCAGAAGGACGGCTACCGGGCCAGGGCCGCCTACAAGCTCAAGGAGATCGACGAGGCGCTGGGCCTGATCAAGCCCGGCCAGGTGGTGGTCGACCTGGGGTCGACGCCAGGCGCCTGGAGCCAGTACGTGCGCCGGCGCCTCGCGCCTGCGGGGGCAGCCGCCGGGACGCTCCACGGCGCCATCGTCTCGCTGGACATCCTTCCCATGGAGCCCATCGAGGGCGTGACCTTCCTCCATGGCGATTTCCGAGAGCCTGAGGTGCTGGCCCGGCTGGAAGCTGCCGTCGGTGGCCGCCCGGTCGATGTGGTCGTCTCGGACATGGCCCCCAACCTGTCGGGGATCGGGTCGGCCGATGCGGCGCGGATCTCGCACCTGGTGGAACTCGCCGTCGATTTCGCGGTTCAACACCTGCGTGCGGAGGGCGCGCTCGTGGCGAAGGTGTTCCACGGCGCGGGATACGACGAACTGGTGCGCCTCTTTCGTGCCAATTTCCGTGTTGTGAAACCGTTCAAGCCCAAGGCGTCGCGTGACAGGTCGTCCGAGACCTTCCTGGTCGGGATCGGCCTGAAGGCGCAGGCGGGGGCCTGAAACAGACGGATACGGGCGTCGCACCCATCGTGTCGGTGCTCGTGCCGAGCCCGCGTGCGAAAGCCCCGCTGCTATGGTCCCCATAGGGAATTCACGGCTTTTCGCAGCTTGAAAAGCCTAAAATGGGTCGCAACTGACTGCCTATCGGGCGTGTCGCGTCACACGTCCGTCATCGACTGGAGCTTCGTTTGAACAATCAGTGGTTTTCCAAAGTGGCCGTCTGGCTCGTCATCGCAATGGTGTTGTTCACTGTGTTCAAGCAGTTCGACACCCGCGGCGGCGTCGGTTCGGGGACCGTGAGCTACTCCGAATTCCTGGAGCAGGTTCGCAACAACCAGATCAAGAGCGCCGTCATCCCCGAAGGCCTCTCCGGCGGTGAGATCACTGCCATCACCAACGACGACCGCAAGATCCGCACGAACGCCACCGTGCTCGACCGCGGCATGGTCGGCGACCTGATCGACCACAACGTCAAGTTCGACGTCAAGCCGCGCGAAGAGGGCTCGCTGCTCATGACGCTGCTGGTCAGCTGGGGCCCCATGCTGCTACTGATCGGCGTGTGGGTGTACTTCATGCGCCAGATGCAGGGCGGCGGCAAGGGCGGGGCGTTCAGCTTCGGCAAGTCCAAGGCCCGCATGCTCGACGAGAACAACAATACCGTGACCTTCGCCGACGTCGCCGGCTGCGACGAGGCCAAGGAAGAGGTGAAGGAAGTCGTCGACTTCCTCAAGGACCCGCAGAAGTTCCAGAAGCTGGGCGGCCGCATCCCGCGCGGCCTGCTGCTGGTTGGCCCCCCCGGCACCGGCAAGACGCTGCTGGCCAAGTCCATCGCTGGCGAGGCGAAGGTGCCGTTCTTCAGCATCTCGGGCTCCGACTTCGTGGAAATGTTCGTCGGCGTGGGCGCGGCCCGGGTGCGCGACATGTTCGAGAACGCCAAGAAGAACGCGCCCTGCATCATCTTCATCGACGAAATCGACGCCGTGGGCCGCCAGCGTGGCGCCGGCCTGGGCGGCGGCAACGACGAGCGTGAACAGACCCTCAACCAGATGCTGGTCGAGATGGACGGCTTCGAGACCAACCTGGGTGTGATCGTGGTCGCCGCGACGAACCGTCCGGACATCCTGGATGCCGCACTGCTGCGTCCCGGCCGTTTCGACCGCCAGGTCTACGTGACGCTGCCGGACATTCGCGGCCGCGAGCAGATCCTGTCGGTGCACATGCGCAAGATCCCGGTCGGCCAGGACGTGAACCCGAGCATCATCGCCCGCGGCACGCCCGGCATGTCGGGTGCCGACCTGGCCAACCTGTGCAACGAGGCTGCGCTGATGGCCGCCCGCCGCAATGCGCGCGTCGTCGAGATGCAGGACTTCGAGAAGGCCAAGGACAAGATCTTCATGGGCCCCGAACGCAAGAGCATGGTCATGCCCGAGGAAGAGCGCCGCAACACGGCGTACCACGAGTCCGGCCATGCGCTCATCGGCAAGCTGCTGCCCAAGTGCGACCCGGTGCACAAGGTCACCATCATCCCGCGCGGCCGCGCGCTGGGCGTGACCATGAGCCTGCCCGAGAACGACCGCTACAGCTACGATCGCGAGTACATGCTGAACCAAATCAGCATGCTCTTCGGCGGCCGCATCGCCGAAGAGGTGTTCATGAACCAGATGACCACCGGCGCCAGCAACGATTTCGAGCGGGCCACCAACCTGGCGCGCGACATGGTCATGAAGTACGGCATGAGCGAGGCGCTCGGCCCGATGGTCTACGCCGAGAACGAGGGCGAGGTGTTCCTGGGCCGCTCGGTGACCAAGACCACCAACATGAGCGAGACGACCATGCAGAAGGTCGACGCCGAGGTGCGCCGCATCATCGACGATCAGTACAGCCTGGCGCGGCGCCTGATCGAAGAGAACAGCGACAAGATGCACGCCATGGCCAAGGCCCTGCTCGAATGGGAAACCATCGACACCGAGCAGCTGGACGACATCATGGCCGGCCGCGAGCCGCGTCCGCCGAAGGACTGGACACCGCGCGTGCCGCCGACCGGCAGCGGCGGCAGCGGTGGGACGCCGGCCGTCAAGCCGGACCCGGCGCCCACGGCCGCATGAGCGTGGCGCTGCGCCAGCACGACGGGGCTTCGGCCCCGTTTTTCTTTCTCTCGCCCGGGATCGGCACATGACGGTTCCGCGGCCGGACGCCGTGTGGCAGACCGCCCGGCATCGGATCGATCTGCGCCGCCCGCGGGTGATGGGCATCGTCAACGTCACGCCGGATTCGTTCTCCGACGGTGGTGCGCACGAATCCGCGTTCGCGGCCCTTCGGCACTGCGAGGCACTGCTGACCGAGGGCGCCGACATCCTCGACATCGGCGGCGAGTCGACGCGGCCGGGCAGCCCGGCGGTGCCGTTGGAGGAGGAACTGGCGCGCGTGCTGCCGGTGGTCCGTGAGGCGGTGCGACTCGGCGTACCGATCTCCGTCGACACCTACAAGCCCGAGGTGATGCGCGCGGCGCTCGACCTGGGCGCCGACATCGTGAACGACGTCTGGGCGCTGCGCCGTCCGGGTGCGGCCGAGGCGGTCGCCGCCCATCCGTCGTGCGGGGTGTGCCTGATGCACATGCACCGAGATCCGCAGACCATGCAGACGGCGCCCATGCAGGGCGATGTCGTGCCCCAGGTGCTATCGTTTCTGGAGCAGGCTGCGCAGGCGGCATGCGCGCTGGGAGTCGATTCGGCTCGCATCGTGCTCGATCCTGGCATCGGCTTCGGCAAGACGGTGGCGCAGAATTTCGCGCTGCTCGCGCGGCAGCGCGAGCTGCTCGGCGCGGGCTTCCCCCTGCTGGCCGGCTGGTCCCGAAAGTCCTCGCTCGGGGCGGTCACCGGCCTCGAGTCGCCGGCAGAGCGCATGGTGCCCAGCTTCGCCGCCGCGCTCATGGCGGTGGAGCGGGGCGCGCGCATCGTGCGCGTGCATGATGTGCGGCCGACGGTGCAGGCGCTGGCGGTCTGGCAGGCTGCGGAGGATGCGGCGAGCGAAGGCACAGCAGAACAAGGACGGGAAAGGCAAGAACGATGACACGACAGTATTTCGGCACCGACGGCATCCGCGGCACCGTGGGCAAGGCACCCATCACCCCGGACTTCGTGCTGCGCCTGGCGCATGCCGTGGGCCGCGTCCTCAAGCGCACCGAGGCGCGCCCGACGGTGCTGATCGGCAAGGACACCCGCATCTCGGGCTACATGCTGGAATCGGCCCTCGAATCGGGCTTCAACTCCGCCGGCGTCAACGTCGTGCTGCTCGGCCCGCTGCCCACGCCCGGCGTCGCCTACCTGACGCGTGCGCAGCGTGCGAGCCTGGGCGTGGTCATCAGCGCCAGCCACAACGCCTATCCCGACAACGGCATCAAGTTCTTCAGCGCGCAAGGCACCAAGCTCAGCGACGAGTGGGAAGAGGCCGTGGAAGCGGCACTGGCCGAACCGCCCCTGTGGGTCGATTCGGCTGCCCTCGGCCGCGCGCGGCGGCTCGACGATGCCGCGGGCCGCTACATCGAGTTCTGCAAGAGCACCTTTCCCAACGACCTCAGTCTGCGCGGGCTGAAGCTGGTCGTCGACGCGGCCCACGGGGCAGCCTACCAGGTGGCGCCCAACGTCTTCCACGAACTCGGGGCCGACGTGACCAGCATTGGCGTGCAGCCCGACGGCCTGAACATCAACAAGGGCGTGGGTGCCACCCATCCCGAGGCCCTGATCGAGGCCGTGAAGGCGCAGGGCGCCGACTACGGCATCGCGCTGGACGGCGACGCGGACCGCCTGCAACTGGTCGACGCCAGCGGGCGCCTGTTCAACGGCGACGAGCTGCTCTACCTCATGGCGGCCGACCGCATCGCGCGCGGCGAGAAGCCCGTGGGCGTGGTGGGCACGCTGATGACCAACAAGGCGGTGGAGATGGCTTTCAGGCGGGCCGAGGTGGAGTTCGTGCGCGCCAAGGTCGGCGACCGCTACGTGCTCGAGGAACTCGACCGCCGTGGCTGGCTGCTGGGTGGCGAGGGCTCGGGTCACCTGCTGGCGCTGGACCGACACACGACCGGCGATGGCCTCGTGAGCGCCCTGCAGGTGCTGCAGGCCGTGGTGCGCAGCGGCAAGGGCGTCGCCGATTTGCTGGGCGGCGTGCGGCTCTTTCCCCAGACGCTGATCAACGTGCGCCTCGCCGAGGGCCAGGACTGGAAGAGCAGCGCCGCGCTCGCCCAGGCGACGGCGCAGGCGGAGGCGGAGCTGGGTGACGCCGGCCGTGTGCTGATCCGGGCGAGCGGCACCGAGCCGCTGCTGCGTGTCATGGTCGAGGCGCGCGATGCCGCGCAGGCCGAGGCCTGTGCGCGGCGCATCGCAGCCACCTTGGAACCCGCCACGGCGCCGACGGCGCGCTGAAGGCACCGTCCATGCCGGCCGCACGGGTCCAGGCCGTCCAGAGCCGACCTACGCGCGGCTTCACAAAGCAAGTTTGGCAGGCCGTCTTTTGCGGGTAGGCTCGGGCCTGGCCGGCGATGCGCATGCCGGCACGACGGTACAGCACTTGCCGCGTCTTTTTCTGGAGCCCGTGTGATCGAGATTTGCCTAGCCGACTACTGCAACCCCGTGCATGCCCGCTGGTTGGTGGAGCTCCTGGACCAGTACGCCTGCGACCCGGCCGGTGGAGGCACACCGCTGGACCCGGCCGTCAAGGCCGCGTTGCCCCAGGCGCTTGCCCAGCGACCGCAAGCCTTCAGCGTCCTGGCCTTCGACGCCGATCAGCCCATTGGCCTCATCAACTGCATGGAGGGTTTTTCCACCTTCGCTTGCCGGCCCCTCGTCAACGTGCACGACGTGGTCGTGAACGCCGGTCATCGCGGCCAGCGTGTGGCGCATCGCATGCTGGCGCGTGTGGAGGAAGAAGCGCGTCGACGGGGCGCGTGCAAGCTCACGCTCGAGGTGCTTTCGGGGAATCGGTCGGCGCTGCAGGCCTATGTGCGCGAAGGGTTCGCTGGTTATCAGCTGGATCCGGCGTTCGGTGCGGCGCTGTTCCTGCAGAAGCCGCTTTAACAGAAAGCGCCCTGCAAGCCTGCCAAGTCGGTGCAGCAGCTATCAAAAATATAGCGGCGCGGAAGAACTCCGGCGGCGTCGCGTGCCGACTGTGCCGGGCCATCGCCTTGCCCGCGTGTGCGCGCTCGTCGGCAGCTCGCCGCCGCCCGGCGATGCAGCGGACGCTTTCGTCTATGCGAATCCTTAACAGTTCTCTACACGCTTCACAGAGGACAGCTTCCCACAACTGCTGCAAGTCTGGCGTGCTCGCTATGTTCAACGAGAGGTGGAGGCGCGAAGGCAGTGAAGATTCTCATCCACAGCTCGGTTTTCTACCCGGCTGTCGGCAACATCGCGAACCACACCCGCATGCTGTCCGCCGGGTTCGTACGGGCCGGCGACCAAGTCAAGGTGGTGACCCGACAGGCGCAGGACGACGCGCGAGCCCCTCGCACGCTGCCTCAATCGGCAACCGCACGATGGTCGTGCCCTCGATGGGCCCCGAAGGCTTCGGCATCGTCGCGCTCGAAGGCCCGGCCTGCGGGTGTCGCATGATCGTCTCGTAGGCCAGCGGCCTGCCGGAAGCTGTGGCCGGCCACGCGGACACTTTCTCCACGGGCGACCGGGTGGCGCTGCACCCACTGCTCGAACGCGCGCTGGACGAGGGCGAGCCCAGCACATCGGAGCGCGGTCTGTTCCTGGACCGCCACATGCGCCCGCATGTGGCCAGCCAGTACCTGGGCGTGTTCGAACGCGTCGTCGGCCCACGGTTTTCCCGGGGCGAACAGGCAGGGCAGCCTTGCTAGAACGCGGCAGCATCGCCGGCCTGCGCCTGCCCGAGCGCACGCTGTGCCTCCCCAACACGACGGCCCGGGTTCGGATAGCGCAGCCATCGGCAACTTCCTCGCCGAGCGGGGCGTGGGTGCGACCTTCTTCGTCGTTGGCAAGTGCGCCGAGCAGCGTCCCGACGCGCTGGCCGGCCTGCATGCGGCGGGCCACATCATCGGCAAGCACACCTACGACCACCCCGACATGCCCTACTACGTGGCCGGGGGGCGACGTTCGCGAGCAGATCATCCGCGCCGACGGCCTCATCCGCCGCGACAGCCGCGACGGCCGGGTCTTCCTGCGCGCGACCTACGGCAAGTGGTCGCCCGAAGTGGCCGACGACCGAACATCGAGCCACGCAGTTTGCTGGGCCACGTGGCCCCGTGTACTGGGAAGTGCCCGATATCAACTGCCACTGCTGGCGACTGGGCCAGTCGGTGGAGGCGGCCGAGCAATACATGGCGCAGTTCGAGCGCCATGGCAGGGGCATCGTGGTCGTGCCCGAATCCGATCCAAGCTGCTCCCGGCCTGGACGACGGCGGGTTTCCATAAGAAAAATGCCGCCGGCCCTTGCGGGGCGGGCGGCAGATGCTATGGAAAATATAGCAAGCCGACGGGGCAGCTCAGAAGCGCGTGACCGGCGGCGCGCTTTCGCGCTTGTCCGTCGAGTACTTGCCCAGCTCCCACTTGGCGATCGCGTTGCGGTGCACCTCGTCCGGGCCGTCGGCGAAGCGCAGCGTGCGAGCCTGCGCGTAGGCGTAGGCGAGCGGGAAGTCGTCGCACATGCCGCCGCCGCCATGGACCTGCATGGCCCAGTCGATCACCTGGCAGGCCATGCTGGGCGCCACCACCTTGATCATGGCGATTTCGCTCTTGGCCACCTTGTTGCCGGCCACGTCCATCAGCCACGCGGCCTTGAGCGTGAGCAGGCGGGCCATGTCGATCTTGCAGCGCGCCTCGGCGATGCGCTCCTGCGTCACGGTCTGCTGCGCCACCGTCTTGCCGAAGGCCACGCGCGAGGACGCGCGTCGGCACATCAGTTCGAGCGCGCGCTCGGCCAGCCCGATCAGGCGCATGCAATGGTGGATGCGACCGGGGCCGAGGCGGCCCTGGGCGATCTCGAAGCCGCGTCCCTCGCCCAGCAGGATGTCGGAGACCGGCACGCGCACATTCTCGAAGTACATCTCGACGTGGCCATGCGGCGCGTCGTCGTAGCCCATCACGTTGAGCGGGCGCACGATGCGGATGCCCTTGGCGTCGGCCGGCACCAGCACCATGCTCTGCTGCGAGTGCTTGGGGGCTTCAGGGTCGCTCTTGCCCATGGTGATGAACACCGCGCAGCGCGGATCGGCCGCACCGGAGATCCACCACTTGTGGCCGTTGATGACGTACTCGTCACCCTGGCGCTCGATGCGGGTGCAGATGTTGGTCGCATCGCTCGAGGCGACTTCGGGCTCGGTCATCGCGAAAGCCGAGCGGATCTTGCCGTCGAGCAGCGGCTGCAGCCAGCGTTCGCGGTGCTCGTCGGTGCCGTAGCGGGCGATGGTTTCCATGTTGCCGGTGTCGGGCGCCGAGCAGTTGAAGACCTCCGAGGCCCATGGCACGCGGCCCATCAGCTCGGCCAGCGGTGCGTATTCCATGTTGGTCAGGCCGCCGCCCTTCTTCTTGGCGATCTCCGCCGTGTCGTTGGGCAGGAACAGGTTCCAGAGGTCCTGTGCACGCGCCTTTTCCTTCAGGCGCTCGATGACCTGGAGCGCGGACCAGCGCTTGCCCGCCGCCGTGTTGGCGGCCAGCTCGGCCGTGTACTCGGCTTCGGCCGGGAAGATGTGCTCGTCCATGAAGTCGCTCACGCGCTTCTGGAGCTCCTTGGTTTTGGCCGAAAAGTCGAAGTCCATGGTGTCTCCTGGGGTGGGGTAGGGAGTGGGAAAGGCGTTACGCCTTCTGGGCGAACTGCCAGGCCATCGCGGCCATGGGCCGCGCGCCGCGCGCGGAAGCCACGGCCTGCTCGCTCGAGGCCGTGCCCGCCTCGACCCGCTTGGCGATGCCTTGCAGGATGGCGGCCATGCGGAACAGGTTGTAGGCCTGGTAGAAGTTCCAGTCGGGCGCGAGCGCCTCGGGTGTGCTGATGCGGGTGCGCTCGCAGTAGCGGCGGATGTACTCGGCCTCGGTCGGGATGCCGAGCGAGGCGACGTCGACGCCACCGATGCCGCGCCCCGTCGTGGGCGGCATGTGCCACGACATGCAGTGGTAGCTGAAGTCGGCAAGCGGATGGCCCAGCGTCGACAGCTCCCAGTCGAGCACGGCGATGATGCGCGGCTCGGTCGCATGGAACATCACGTTGTCCAGGCGGTAGTCGCCGTGCACGATCGAGACCTTGCTCTCGTCGCGCGCGCTGGCCGGCATGTGCGTGGGCAGCCAGTCGATCAGGCGCTCCATCTCCTCGATGGGCTGCGACAGTTCGCCGGCACCGTCGGCCGAGGCCTTGTACTGCTTGCTCCAGCGACCGATCTGCCGCTCGAAGTAGTTGCCGGGCTTGCCGTAGTCGGCCAGGCCGCGCGCGGCGAAGTCGACCGTGTGCAGGGCCGCGATGACGCGGTTCATCTCGTCGTAGTAGGCCGCGCGTTCGGCGTTGCTGAAGCCGGGCAGCGACTGGTCCCAGAGCACGCGGCCTTCCATGCACTCCATGACGTAGAAGGCGCGGCCAATGACGGATTCGTCCTCGCACAGGCAGTACATGGCGGGCACGGGCACGTCGGTGCCGGCCAGGCCCTTCATGACCTTGTATTCGCGCTCGATGGCATGCGCGGAGGGCAGCAGCCTGGCGACCGGGCCTGGCTTGGCGCGCATCACGTAGCTGCGCTGCGGCGTGACCAGCTTGTAGGTGGGGTTCGACTGCCCGCCCTTGAACATCTCGACCGTCAGCGGGCCCTGGAAGCCATCGAGATGCGTGCTCAGCCAGCCGGCCAGCGCCTCGGTGTCGAAGGCATGCTGGGAGGAGACGGCGCGCGTGCCGATGAAGTTGCTGAAATCCTGCGTCATGTCTCGAAAGCTTGTTGTTCGTTCAGGGCGCCGCATGCGTCAGTCGTCGGCCTGCGAGATGCGCATGAGCGCATCCCGGTCGAGCACCACGAGGCCTGCCGGCTCGATGCGGATCGCACCTTCGCGCTCCATCGATTTCAGTTCCTGGTTGACGCGCTGGCGCGAAGCGCCGAGCAGTTGCGCCAGCTCTTCCTGCGCCAGCTGCAGGCCGATGCGTGTCTGGCTGCCGTCGGCCAGGTTGGGCACCCCGTAGCTGCGCACCAGGTGCACCAGCTGCTTGGCCAGGCGTGCGCGCAAGGGCAGGGTGTTGAGGTCTTCCACCAGCCCGAACAATGTGCGGATGCGCCGCGCCTGCAGGCGCATCAATGCTTCGTACAGCTCGACGTGCGAGGACAGGATCTTCTGGAAGTCGGCGCGCGCGACGCACAGGATGGTGGTCTCGCCATGCGCATAGGCGTCGTGCGTGCGACGGTCCCCGTCGAACATCGCCACGTCGCCGAACCAGATGCCCGGCTCGACGTAGGTCAGCGTGACCTGCTTGCCCGACACGGCCGTGGAACTCACGCGCACTGCGCCCTTCGCGCAGGCGATCCACGAGTCGGGTGGATCGCCGCGTGCGGCGATGAGTTCGCCGTCCTTGTAGCGTCTGACGAAAGCGCATCGGAGGATGTCGTGCCGCAGCGAGGGTGAAAGTGATGTGAACCAGCGACCACCGTTGATCGCTTCTCTTTCTTCGATGGTAAGAATGGGGTCGTCCATTGGTCTGTCTTTTCCGCGACTGGATGAGAGAGGGTTGTCGCACGAGCGACCGGGGCCGTTCGCCGTGCTGCGCCGCGTGCGGCCTATTCGTACTGCGGCTTGCTCTTGGCGAGGAAGGCCGAGATGCCGATGCCGGCGTTGGCATGGTGCAGGTTGCGCACGAAGTGATCGCGCTCGCTCGCAAGCTGGGTGTTCAAGTCGACGCCACGCGCTTCGCTGACGAGTTCCTTGATGCTGGCGAGCGCGTTCGGTGCACGTTCGGCCAGGCCGTGGGCGAGGGCCATCGCCGTGCTCAAGGCATGGCCCGCGTCGGTCAGCTCGTTCACCAGTCCCAACTCGTGCAGTCGCGTGGCGGCAATGCGTTCGCCCTTCATGAGCCATTCGCTGGCGAGCTGTCGCGGCAGTGCCCGTGCAAGGTGCCAACTCAAGCCGCCGTCCGGCGACAGAGCGACGTTGCTGTACGACGCGGCGAAGATCGCATCGCGTGCGGCGACGACGAAGTCGCAGGCCATCGCGAGCGAGAAGCCGGCGCCCGCGGCAGCACCCTCGACGGCGGCGATCACGGGCTTGGGGAAGGTGCGGATGGCGTCGATCCAGCTGTGCAGCCCCTCGATGCTCTCGGCCTGCACCTGCGGGTCGCGTTCGCGATTGGCCTGCAGCCGCTGCAGCGAACCGCCGGCGCAGAACCACGCGCCTTCACCGACGATGACGACGCAGCGCACCTCCGGGTTGCTTTCCGCGCCGCCCAGCGCCTCGATGCCGGCGGCGTAGATCTCCGGCCCCAGCGCGTTGCGCTGGCTCGGATTGGACAGCGTCAGCACCATGGTGCGGCCTTCGCTGGTGCTCTTCAGTTCTGCGGTCATCGGTGGGCCTCTGTCTCGCGTGCGCCTGACGTGACGCGTGTCATTCTTCTTCGTGCCTGAGGCTCAGGCCCAGCGCGCCGCGGCGGCGCAGCCAGGGGCTCGGGCGATAGCGCGGATCGCCATACACGGTCTGCATGTTGAACAGCACCTCCAGCATGTTGGTCGGTCCGTACAGATCGCCCATCGCCAGCGGACCTCGGGGATAGCCGAGCCCCAGCGTGACCGCCGTTTCCAGGTCGGCGGGCGTGCAGATGCGCTGCTGGCAGATGTCGGTGGCGATGTTGACGATGGTGGCGAGCACGCGCTGCGTGACGAAGCCGCCGCTGTCACGTATCACGCTGACCGCCTTGCCGTCGCGCGCGAAGAGCGCATGTGCGGCATCGCGCATGTCGCGCCGCGTGGCCGGGTTGGTGGCGAGCACGCGGCGCTTCGTTGCGGCGTCGTCGACCAGCATGTCGATGCCCACGGTGCGGGTGGCATCCAGGCGCTCCACCGCCGCGACGGTCGTGATGTCGAAGCCCAGTGGCGCGACGACGACCAGCGCTTGCGACGACGGTGCGGCGCCGGTCTCCAGCTGGCCGCCGAGCGTGTGCACCAGCCGCAGCAGCTCCGCACGGCGCGTGGCGCGCGGCGGGACCCACACGGGTGGCAGCGTGTCGACGGCGGGCGCCGCGGGCTCGTCGGGCACCGCAGCCGCGCCGTCGGCGTAGCGGTAGAAGCCTTCCCCCGTCTTGCGGCCCAGCGCGCCGGCCGCCAGGCGCTGCGCGGTGATCACGCTGGGCCGGAAGCGTGGCTCGTCGTAATACTGCCGGTAGATCGATTCCATCACGGGGTGGGACACGTCCAGCGCCGTGAGGTCCATCAACTCGAAGGGGCCGAGCTTGAAGCCGGCCTGGTCCTTGAGGATGCGGTCGATGGTGGCGAAGTCGGCCACCCCTTCGCCGACGATGCGCAGGGCCTCGGTGCCGTAGCCCCGGCCTGCATGGTTGACGATGAAACCCGGGGTGTCCTGCGCCAGGACGGCGCTGTGGCCCATCTGGCGCGCGTACTCGCGCAGCCGGTCGCAGACGGCCGCTTCGGTCTTGAAGCCGGCGACCACCTCGACCACCTTCATGAGCGGCACGGGGTTGAAGAAGTGGAAGCCGGCGAAGCGGCCCGGGTGGCGAAGGCCGGCGCCGATGGCGGTCACCGACAGCGACGACGTGTTGGTCGCCAGCACCGCCTCCGGCGACACGATGTCCTCGAGGTCCTTGAAGAGCTGTCGCTTGACGTCGAGCTTCTCGACGATCGCCTCGACCACCAGGTCGCACCCCTTGAGGGCCGAAAGCGCCTCCACGGGACACAAGTGTGTCGCATAGACGTCACGTTGCGCCGGATCGAGGCGTCCTTTCTCGACCAGCTTGTCCCATTGGGCGACGATGGCGGACGCCGCCTTCTGCGCCGCACCCTCCTGTGCATCGAGCAGGTAGACGGTGCTGCCGGCCTGGGCGGCGATTTGCGCGATGCCCCGGCCCATGGCGCCGGTGCCCACGATGGCGATGGTCGAAAATTTCACGGTCATCTTTTAAATGTGTCCCAAAGATGTACTTTGTTGATGTTGGTGTCAAAATGTGTCTACTTTTGACTTCTTCCTTGCAGCCCTCGATTGTGCGATTCCGTCACGCTGCGGCGACCCTGTTTGTACTCGGGTTCGTGCTTCCCGCGTCCGCGCTGACGATCGGGCGCCCGCAGGGTGCGGCGTGGATCGGCAAGCCGCTCAACATCGTCATCCCCCTCACGCTGGATGGCAACGAGGTGGGTGGCTCGCTCTGCCCGCAGGTCGAGGTGGTGCAGGGCGATGCCGCCATGGACGAGCGGCGCGTGAGTGTCTCGCTCGAGCCCGGCGCGGCGCCGGACGCCCCCCGGCTGCGCGTGCGCACCAGCCGGGCGGTGGAGGAACCCATCGTCACGGTCACGGTCAAGGCCGGTTGCTCGGCGACCTCCACCCGGCAGGTCGTGCTGCTGGCCGACCCGCCGCCTGTGGACGCGGCGCTGCCATCCTTCGAGGCACCGGGCGAAGCCGCCCGCGCCGCCGTTGTTGCGGCGCCTCAGCGTCCGCCGGCGCGCGTCGCACGTGCAGCGCGGCCCGACGGCGGCGGCGGCGAAGGGGGGGCCGAACGGCGCCGTGCAAGCGCACCCGCCGCGGCGCGAAGCGCTCGCAGCGTCGCTCCCGAGCGCCAGAACGCCGAAGCCGCCGCACGTCGGCGCGCGGCGGCTTCGGCGCGCGCCAGTGTGCCTGCCGGCGCTTCGTCGGGCGGGCGCCTCCAGGTCGATGCGCTGGCACCGCTTGCTCCGCGCGAGGCGGCAGCGCCGGCACCGTCGGCCGCCACGGGACGACAGCCATCGTCGTCGGGTCAGACCCCCGCGCCGGCGACCGCCCAGCCGCCGACTCCTGCGGCGAGCGAGCCGGTACGCAACGAGGCCGCGGCGGCGGTCGCGCCCCAGCCCGCGGCGAGCGCGCCTTCGGTGGTCGCGCCGACGCCGGAGGCGGTGCGCGACGCGCAGCGTACGGTGGCGCTGGAACAGGCGCTGGCCTCCCTGCGCGAGCAGACTGCCCGCAACGAGCAGACGCTGCTCGAGATGCGTCGCGAACTGGCCGCGGCACGGGAGAGCCGCTACAGCAATCCGGTGGTCTATGCGCTGGTGCTGTTGCTGCTGCTTGCCCTGACTGCCTTGGTGTGGATGTGGCTGGCGTCGCGTCGTGCCGCACAGTCGGTGTGGTGGCCCGAAGGGGGCGGGGCTGCGCCGGCGCGTTCGTCTCAGCTGGGCGCGCTCGACGATGCCGCCGACACCTACCCGGGCGAGAACAACGCGGGGGCCGAGCGCGCTCTCGCAGGGGCCGCCGCAGCTTCGGCCGTTGCGTCCGGTGCCGCGGCGCACGGGGTGCCCAGCGGATTCATCGACCCGGACGCACCTCGCAGCGCGGAACACTCCGGCTCCGACCTGCGGCATGCGGATTTCGACGCCCCTGCGCTGCCGGGGCAATCGCAGCCGACCTCCCGCTCGGTGAACACCGAGGAGCTCTTCGATGTGCAGCAGCAGGCCGAGTTCTTCCTTTCCCTGGGCCAGCACGAGCAAGCCATCGCCGTGCTGTCCGAGTACGTGGCCGACCATCCGGACACCAGTGCGCTGGCCTACCTCGAATTGCTGCGCATCTTCCACAGCCTGGGCCGCATGCTGGATTACGAGCGGGTGCGCAGGCAGTGCCAGCAGGCACTGAACGTGCGCGTGCCGTCCTTCGACGATTTCCACCAGGACGCCGGCCGGCCCCTGGACCACCACAACGAGGTGCTCCAGCGCATCGAGGAGCACTGGCCGGGGCCCGAGTCGCTGCCGGTCATCGAGGAGCTGCTGTTCCGTCGCCCGGGCGAGGACGGCCAGCCGACCTTCGACCTGGCGGCCTACCGCGAACTGCTCATGCTCTACGCCATGGCCCAGGAGCAGCCGGTCGACGGAGATTCGCAGCGTCCGTCGCTGGCAGAGGTGCTCATGCGCCACCAGCAGCACGAAACCATGCCGATGGCCTTGCCCACATCGGCGGTCGAGTTGCCGACTGCGCCGCAGTCGCTGGCACGCGACACCTCGCTCGTGGAGCCGCGCCACACGGATTTCCAGCCGACACGACCGCCGCACCCGCTCACGGCGTCGCTGGACTTCGACCTGGACGACCTGGACATGGCCGGCGTCAACACCATTCCAGCGGCCTTGCGTCGTGCCGAGGCCGAAAAAGCGAAGGCGGTGCCGGTCATCGAGCCGGCGGTGCTGGACCAGCCCACCACGGAACTCGCATCCGCATCATCGGATTCGCCCTCGGCGCAACTGCCGGACCTGGAGCTCTTCGATCCCGAGATCGAGGAATCGATCAAGCCCGGCTCGCTCAAGCGTTGACCCAGGCGGCCCGCCGCAGCGGGCGCGGCCTCAGCGACGAACCTGCAGCGCGCCCGGGTTGACGATGTTGGTGGGATTGCCCCGGATGAAGCTCACGACATTGTCGAAAGCCTGGCCGAAGTACATCTCGTAGCTCTCCTGCTCCACATAGCCGATGTGCGGCGTGCAGATGCAGTTCTCCAGGCGCAGCAGGGCATGGCCTTGCAGCGGCGGCTCGCTCTCGAAGACATCGATCGCCGCCAGGCCCGGCCGGCCGCGGTTCAGGGCTGCCAGGAGCGCGTCCGGTTCGACCAGCTCGGCGCGCGAGGTGTTCACGAACAGGGCCGTGGGCTTCATCCGCATCAGGTCGTCCAGGCCCACCAGGCCGCGCGTCTCGTCGTTCAGGCGCAGGTGCACCGACAGCACGTCGGCCTGCTCGAACAGTGCTTCGCGGCTTGCGGCCACCTGGAAGCCGTCGGAGCGTGCCTTGCTGCAGCTGCCCTCGCGGCCCCAGATCACCACCTGCATGCCGAAGGCCTGCCCATAACGGGCCACGAGCTGGCCGATGCGGCCATAACCCCAGATGCCCAGCGTCTTGCCCTTGAGCACCGAGCCGAGCCCGAAATTGGGCGGCATCGCCGCGGACTTCAGCCCCGACTGTTGCCAGGCGCCATGCTTGAGGTTGCTGATGTACTGGGGCAGGCGCCGCATGGCGGCCATGATCAAAGCCCAGGTCAGCTCGGCGGGGGCGAGCGGCGAGCCGCTGCCTTCGGCCACCGCCACACCGAATTCGGTGCAGGCATTGACGTCGATGTGCGAGCCGGCCCGGCCAGTCTGCGAAATGAGCTTGAGCTTGGGAAGCTTCTCGACGAGTTGCCGCGTGATCTGCGTGCGCTCTCGGATGAGCACGATCACGTCGGCGTCCTTGAGCCGGACCGAGAGCTGCCCGATGCCCTTGACGGTGTTGGTGTAGACCTTCGCCGCGTAGGCGTCGAGCTTGGCGGCGCAGCGCAGCTTGCGCACGGCATCCTGGTAGTCGTCCAAGATCACAATGTTCATGGCTGCCCATTGTGCCTTGCGCATGACAGGCGTTTGGCGTGTGCAGCCGACGGCACAGCCTGCTGCTGTGCCATTCGGAGTCGGCCGCGGGCGCGGTGCCGGATGGCCGCGCGGGGCGGCGCGCTCAGTGCAGTTGCTTCGGTGAAGCCGTTGTGGCGGCGGCCTCGAGGGCCGCGAGGCGGTCCAGTTCGGCGCATACGTCGGCCATGCGGCCCGAAATCACGACGCGGCCGTCATTTCCGGCGGATTGGCCGCGCTCCACGATGCGCACCACGCGCACCACACCGTGCTGGCGTGCCGGTGCTGGCAGGGCAGCGGCACCGTTGCGGACGCCGCATGCCGGCCGGACCGCCACGTAGCGCAGCCCTGCCGACGCCCTGCGGCGCGAGTCGCGCGCCGGCATCCAGCGGCTGGCGAGCGATTGAAGGGGGGTGAACAAATCGGCGATTGCGAGCAGAGCGATTCCCATGTGAACTCCTGAGATCAAGGGGTGGAACACAGGCAGGATTCACGGAGGGACAGCCGCAGCAGGGTGATGGCCACTCGCCATACGCCCGCCACCTGATACGGCTGTTGTGTGGCGTTACATCAGCATCGTGTTGCGAATCAGCCCGACGGCCAGGCCCTCGATCTCGAAGGGCTCGCCGGGCTCGACGACGATGGTGGGGTAATCGGGGTTCTCGGCGTGGAGCTCGACCACGTACCTGGTGCGCTTGAGGCGCTTGACGGTTACTTCCTCGCCCAGGCGGGCCACGATGATCTGGCCGTTGCGTGCTTCCTTGGTGGCCTGCACCGCGAGCAGGTCGCCGTCCATGATGCCGGCGTCGCGCATGGACATGCCGCGCACCTTCAAGAGGTAGTCGGGCTTGCGCTGGAACAGCGTGTTCTCGACGTAGTAGGTCTGGTCCACGTGCTCCTGGGCCAGGATGGGAGAGCCAGCTGCCACCCGACCGATGAGCGGCAGCGCCAACTGCGCGATGCCGGGCAGGGCGAGAGACAACTGGCTGCCGTCGCGATGGCGTGACTCCTGCAGCGAGCGCAACGCATCGCCGCGCAGGCGGATGCCGCGCGAGGTGCCGCTCACCAGTTCGATGACACCCTTGCGTGCCAGGGCCTGCAGGTGCTCCTCGGCGGCGTTGGCCGACTTGAAGCCCAGCTCGGCGGCGATCTCGGCCCGCGTGGGCGGCGCGCCGGTGCGCGCGATGGCGGCCTGGATGAGGTCGAGGATCTGCTGCTGGCGAGCGGTAAGCTTCGCGGCGAAAGGCGAGGCGGGCAGGTTGAGCATGCGAACGGCTCCTTGGCGTGTGAGCTGAATTCGGCGGCTTGCGGCCGCCGCTGGGTGCATCCACTGGGTGTTCATCCAGTAACTGTATTTTTAACCAGTTTCCATTCGATTGGCAAGCAAACGATGAAGGCAGGCGAAACCAAGGCGGGCGCGGCCGCCCATGTGGTGGTGCTGGGTACAGGCGGCACGATCTCGGGCCGTGCCCGGGCGGCGGGTGACAACGTCGGGTACACGACCGGCGAGGTCCAGGTGTCCGAACTGATCGACGGCCTGGAGGTGCCGGGCGTCGCGCTGTCTGCCGAGCAGGTGGCCAACATCGACAGCAAGGACATGGACTTCGGCGTGTGGCGGACCCTGGCCCAACGCTGCGCCCACTGGCTGGCGCAGGAGGAAGTGACGGGCGTGGTCGTCACGCACGGCACCGACACGCTCGAGGAGACCGCCTTCTTCCTGCACGAGCTGCTGCCGGCCTCCAAGCCGGTGGTTCTCACCTGCGCCATGCGGCCCGCCTCGGCGCTTGTGCCGGACGGCCCGCAGAACATCCTGGATGCCGTTGCGCTGGCCGCCACGCCTGGGGTGCAGGGCGTCACCGTCGTATGCGCGGGCACGGTCCACGGCGCGCCCGACGTGCAGAAGGTGCACCCCTACCGGGTCGATGCCTTCTCCTCGGGCGACATGGGGCCCATCGGCTACATCGAGGAAGGACGGTTGCGTCAGGCGCGAGACTGGCCCGCAGCGTCCGCGGGGCGGGCGCAGGCGGTCATGAAAAACATGGCGGCGGCCGCCCCCTGGCCGCGCGTGGAGATCGTGACGAGCCACGCCGGCGCGGGAGCTTCGCTGGTCGATCTGCTGGTGCGGGAGCGCGAAGCCGGCGCCGCCGATGCGGTGCAGGGCCTGGTGGTCGCCGCCACCGGCAATGGCTCCGTGCACGCCGCGCTGGAGCAGGCGCTGCTGCGCGCGCAGGCTGCGGGCATCCGCGTCGTGCGGGCCACGCGTTGTGCCTTCGGCCGCATCGTGCCGGGCGCCGCGCATGCGCTGCCCGATGCCGGCGCGCTCAGCCCGGTCAAGGCGCGCATCGCACTGATGCTGTCGCTCATGCAGGGCTGAGGCCTGCGTCGGGCAGAAAAAAGCCACCGCATGCGGTGGCTGTGGGCAGGGAGCGCGGGCGCTTCAGCTCGACAGCGCTTCCAGTGCGCGGCGCGTGATCTCGTCGACGGTACCCACGCCGCTGATGGCGCGGTACTTCGGAGCAGCGACCGGGTCTTTCTTCGCCCAGTCCGCGTAGTAGTCGACCAGAGGGCGCGTCTGCTGGCTGTACACGTCCAGCCGCTTGCGCACCGTCTCTTCCTTGTCGTCCTCGCGCTGGATCAGGTCTTCGCCCGTGACGTCGTCCTTGCCCTCGACCTTCGGCGGATTGAAGCGCAGGTGGTAGGTGCGGCCCGAGGCCGGATGCGAGCGGCGCCCGCTCATGCGTTCGATGATGTCGGTGAAGGGCACGTCGATCTCGAGCACGTAGTCGAGCTTGACGCCGGCCGCCTTCATGGCGTCGGCCTGCGGGATGGTGCGGGGAAAGCCGTCGAAGAGGAAGCCGTTCGCGCAGTCGGGCTGGGCGATGCGGTCCTTCACGAGATTGATGATGAGGTCGTCGCTGACCAGCGCGCCGGAATCCATGACCGCCTTGGCCTCGAGGCCCAGCGGCGTGCCGGCCTTGACGGCGGCGCGCAGCATGTCGCCGGTGGAGATCTGGGGGATGCCGTATTTCTGGCAGATGAAGGCCGCTTGCGTGCCTTTGCCGGCGCCGGGTGCGCCCAACAAAATCAGTCTCATGGTGTCCTCGGACGTTTCTTGGAATTCGTGCCGCGGCCCCAGCAGCCGCGCGCGCCGCAGGGCGCCATTGCATCGAGGATAGCATGCGCCCCCCGGCTGACTGGGCGCTTGCGCCCCCGTGAAAGCCGCGTTTTCAGGCGAGCAGCGCCCGCACCCGCGCGAGGTCTTCGGGCGTGTCGACGCCGGGTCCCGGCGCCCGCGCGCTTACGTGCACGGCGATGCGGTGGCCGTGCCACAGCACGCGCAGTTGCTCCAGCGCCTCGGTGCGCTCCAGCGGCGCGGGCGCAAGCGACGGAAAGCGGCGCACGAAGCCGGCGCGGTAGCCATAGATGCCGATGTGGCGCAGCGGCGGCGGCTCGGGCAGCGCGGCAGGCGCGCCACGTACGCCACCGTCGCGCGGCCAGGGGATGGGCGCACGGCTGAAGTACAGCGCATGCCCCGCATCGTCTAGCACGGCCTTCACCACGTTCGGATTGGTGAAATCGTCGAGCGAGTCGATGGCGTGGACGGCCGTGCTCATCGGCGCTTCGGGTCGCTCCGCCAGGGCGTGTGCCACGGCATCGATGAGCGCCGGATCGATCAGCGGCTCGTCGCCCTGGACGTTGACCACGATCTCGTCGTCGGGCAGGCCGAGCAGGGCGCAGGCTTCTGCCAGCCGGTCGCTGCCGCTGGGGTGGTCGACGCGCGTCAGCAGCACGTCGACGCCGTGCCGGGTGCAGGCTTCGGCGATGCGCGCATCGTCGGCCGCCACCACCACGCGCGAGGCCGACGACTGCGCCGCGCGCTGCGCGACGCGCACCACCATCGGCAGCCCGGCGATGTCGGCCAGGGGCTTGTCGGGCAGGCGCGTCGAGGCCAGCCGGGCAGGAATCAGGACGGTGAAGCTCACGGGTCGCAGTTGCTCAGAGCCCGAGTTCCTCGTCGGTCAGGGTGCGCGCCTCGCTCTCCAGCAGGATCGGAACGCCGTCGCGCACCGGGTAGGCCAGTCGCGCGCTGCGCGAGGCGAGTTCCTGCTTTTCGGGGTTCCAGGTCAGCGGGCCCTTGGTGACGGGGCAGACCAGCAGTTCGAGCAGCTTGGTGTCCATGTCAGCCTCCGCAGAGCCGCCTCAGGGAGGCGATGGCCCCCTCGGGGGGCAGTGAAGACACGAAGTGCGAAACGTGGGGGCTCATTCTTCAGATGATAGTCGCGCGTCCAGGGCCGCGAAGAAGGCCGGCTCGGGTGCGAACACGAGCGGCACGGCCAGCGCGTCGGGCGCCACCTGCCACAGCTTGCCAGCATCCTTTTCGGTGCAGATCAGGCGGTAAGGCCCACCAGACGGGCGCGACCAGCTATCGAAATCATAGTGGTCGGGCAGTGGGATGCACTGCGCGGGCACCACCCCGCGCGCGCGCAGCATGTCGAAGAAGCGCTGCGGCTGCGCGATGCCGGCCAGCGCAATCACGTTCGGCTCGCGCGCGAGTTCGGCCAGCGGCACCCGGCGGCCGTCCCGTCCGACGGCGTGGTCGGCCAGCGCGCGCCGTGCCGTGAAGCCGGCGAAGGCCGGGCGCTCGCCCGTGTGGAGCACGATGTCGCAGGCGCGTGGCCAAGGCTCGCGCAGCGGCCCGGCGGGGAGCAGCCAGCCGTTGCCGACGCCCCGGTCGTCGAACACGCAGATCTCGACCTCGCGCCGCAGCGCCAGGTGCTGCAGACCGTCGTCGCTCACGATCACGCGCAGTTCGGGGTGGGCGGCCAGCAGGCGCCGCGCGGCGGCCACCCGGTCGCGGTCCACCACCACGGGCGCGCCGGTCGTGCGATGCACCAGCAGCGGCTCGTCGCCCACGTCGCGCGGGTCGCTGACGGCATGCACTTCGCGGCCGTCCTGCGTGCGGCGACCGTAACCGCGCGAGACCACGCCCACCGCCAGGCCGCGCGCCTGCAGATGACGCACCACGGCCATCACCACGGGCGTCTTGCCGGCGCCCCCTGCGATGACATTGCCCACCACGACCACGGGCACGCCGACCCCGTGCGAGGTCTTCCAGCCACGCCGATAGGCCAGGCTTCGCAGGGCGGCGATCGCGCGATAAAGGAGGGAGAACGGCCACAGCAGGCGAGCCAGCAGGCCGCGGTGCAACCAGGCGCGTGGCAGCATCGCGGTGGGCGGCCCGGCGCGGCTCAGCGTGCGGCCTGCGCCGCCGTCTGGGTGGCGAAGGTGATCTGCATCAGGCCGGCGCGCCGCGCGGCCTCCATCACCGTGATCACCGACTGGTGCGCAGCGGTGGCGTCGGCGCTGATGATGACGACGTTGTCCTTGTTGCCGCCGGCGACGGCGGCCAGTGCCGCGGTCACGGCATCGACGCTGCGCTCGGGCAGCACGGTCCTGTTCACCGCATAGCGGCCGTCGGCGCCGACAGCCACCACGATTTCCCTGGGCCTGTCGCGCTGCGCCTCGGCATCGGCCACGGGAAGGCGCACTTCCATCTCGGTGAACTTGCTGTACGTGGTCGACAGCATCAGGAAGATGAGCACCACCAGCAGCACGTCGATGAAGGGGATCAGGTTGATCTCCGGCTCCTCCTGCGAGCCATGGCGAAAGCGCATGCGGCTCATCGTCGCAGCCTACTTGCGCACGGCGGTCAGATGGCGCGCGAAGCGCTCGCCGGCGAGCTCGAGGTTGAGCAGGTACTCGTCCACGCGGGAGCGGAAGTAGCGCCAGAAGATCAGCGTCGGGATGGCGACGATCAGGCCGAAGGCGGTGTTGTAGAGCGCGATCGAGATGCCGTGCGCCAGCTGCGCGGGGTTGCCCGAGCCGGCGGCGCCGCTGGCCGGCGACTGGGAGCCGAAGATCTCGATCATCCCGATCACCGTGCCCAGCAGGCCCAGCAGCGGCGCGGCAGACGCGATGGTGGCCAGGGCGGGCAGGTAGCGCTCGAGCCTGTGGGCCACGGCGCGGCCGGTCGATTCCATCGCCACCCGCACGTCTTCCTCGGTGCAGCGCGGATTGGCGTTGACGGCGCGAAAGCCCGCCGCCAGCACCTGGCCCAGTGCCGAGTTCTGCTCCAGCTTGGTGACCACGTCGGGCCCGGGGATGCCCACCTGCGACACGCTCATCGCCTCGCTCAACAGCTTGGGCGGCAGCACCTTGGCGGTCTTGAGGCTCACGAAGCGTTCGATGACCAGCGCCAGCGCCAGCACCGAGCAGAGAAGCAGCGGCCAGATCGGCCAGCCTGCAGCAACTATGATCGAAAACAAGGGGGTCCCTCCGGGCCGGCGGCCACGCAAATGCGCGGCGATTATGACCGAGCCCACCCAGCGGACACGGTGCCTCGCACTGTCGGACTTCGCTCACAGTTTCTGTGGACAACTTTGTGACTAACCCCCTTGGCAACTCTGCGAAAGCCACGCCAGCCGTGGCCTGCACCAGATCGACCGAATTTTGAGCAGCACTTTTTCCAATCAGATCAAGCACTTGCACGGCAACACGTGGCTGCCGTGCCGGTGGGCACGCGGCCCGGGGGTGGTGGCGCACCGTTGTGGACGATGCGAGGCTCCGGCAGGAGCGGCGCGATGAACGATTTCGAGCACGGTCGTGGCCTGCGGGCAGAGGCAGGCCCGCGCATCTGGGCTGTCGGCGCGCTGTGCCGCGCCGTGGCCGACGCGCTCGATGCGCGCTTCAATCCCGTCGCGGTCCAGGGCGAGATCTCCGGCTTCTCGCGCGCCGGCAGCGGGCACTGCTACTTCTCGCTCAAGGACGCCGCGGGCCAGCTGCGCTGCGCGATGTTCCGGCGTGCTGCGTCGCTGCTCGACTTCACACCGCGCGACGGCGACCAGGTCGAGGTGCGTGGCCGGCTCGCGGTCTACGAGCCGCGCGGCGATCTGCAACTGGTGGTCGAAAGCCTGCGGCGCGCCGGGCAGGGCGCCCTGTTCGAGCAGTTCATGCAGCGCAAGGCCAAGCTGGAAGCGGAAGGCCTGTTCGACCCCGCACGCAAGCGCAGCCTGCCCACCATGCCCCGGCGCATCGGCCTGGTCACCTCCCGCGGCGCGGCAGCGCTGCACGACGTCGTGACCGCGCTACGCCGCCGGGTGCCGCACATCCCGGTGGTGCTCGCGCCGGCGGCGGTGCAGGGCGCCCAGGCGCCTGCCGAACTGGTGCAGGCGCTGGAGTCGCTGTACGTGCTCTCGCCACCGGTCGACCTCATCCTGCTGGTGCGTGGCGGCGGCTCCATCGAGGACCTGTGGGCCTTCAACGACGAGACGCTGGCGCGCACCATCGTGCGCAGCCCGGTGCCGGTGGTGGCCGGTGTCGGGCACGAGACCGACTTCACCATCGCCGATTTCTGCGCCGATGTGCGCGCCCCCACGCCCACCGCGGCGGCCGAGCTCGCGTCCGCGCCGCGCGAGCTGTGGCTCGGTGCGCTGGAGCTGATCGAGGAGCGGCTGCGCGACGCCATCGGCGGCCGGCTCGACGCGCAGGGCCAGCGCCTGGACCTCGCGGCGGGGCGTCTGGGCCGTCCGTCCGCCATGGTGGCGCGCCAGCGCATCGAGCTCAGCCATGCGGCCCAGCGCATGCACCATGCGGCGCTATCGAAACTGGAGCGCGCCGCGCAGGCGCAGCGAGCGCTCCAGGCCGATTGGCATGCCAGGTTCGAGGCGGCCTTGTCGCAGCGCCACGACCGGCTCTCGCGTGCGGCGCTGCGTCTGGAACTGCTCGACCCGGCCCTCGTGCTGCAACGTGGCTATGCCTGGCTGGCCGACGCCGACGGGGTGCCCATCACCCGCGCCGCGCAGTTGGAGCCGGGGCAGCCGGTGCGCGCCGAGCTGTCCGACGGTGAAGCCTTCCTGACGGTCGATGCGGTGGGCACAAGCCCACGTCCGACGCGACCCGAATGAATCCTTTCTAGAATCGTTCGTCCTTCAACCAACCCACGAGCAACAAGATGGAACACGTCCTGCCACCCCTCCCGTATGCCCTGGACGCGCTGGCGCCCGAGTACTCGAAGGAAACCATGGAGTACCACTACGGCAAGCACCACAATGCCTACGTGGTGAACCTCAACAACCTGCAGAAGGGCACCGAGTTCGAGAGCATGACGCTCGAGGAGATCGTGAAAAAGTCCAGCGGCGGCATCTACAACAACGCCGCGCAGATCTGGAACCACACCTTCTTCTGGAACTGCATGAAGCCGCAAGGCGGCGGCGCGCCTACCGGCGCGCTGGCCAAGGCCATCGACGCCAAGTGGGGCAGCTTCGACGCCTTCAAGGAAGCTTTCGTCAAGTCCGCCGTCGGCAACTTCGGTTCGGGCTGGACCTGGCTGGTCAAGAAGCCCGACGGCTCCGTCGACATCGTCAACACCGGTGCAGCAGGCACCCCGCTGACCACCGACGACAAGGCCCTGCTCACCGTCGACGTCTGGGAGCACGCCTACTACATCGACTACCGCAACCTGCGTCCCAAGTTCGTCGAGACCTTCCTCGCGAAGCTCGCCAACTGGGACTTCGCGGCGAAGAACTTCGGCTGAGCCCGGCTCCCGCCCCGACGAAAAAGCCGACCCTTGGGTCGGCTTTTTCATGGGCGATCGGCGGGCGTGTCAGCGGCGCGCTTCGAACAGCGGTCCGCCCAGCTTGAAGCCCTTCTTGATGTTCTTCTTGGCGAACCAGCCCTGGTTCATCTCGAGCACATAGCGCACCGGCTCGCTCGAGCAGTGGTTGTCCGTGGTCTGCGGCTTCATGTCCTCGATGTTCACGATGCGGCCGTCGTCGGCCACGAAGGCGGCCGACAGCGGGATCAGCGTGTTCTTCATCCAGAAGCACTGGGGGGAGGGCTGCTCGAAGACGAACACCATGCCCTCGGACTGCGGCATCTCCTTGCGGAACATCAGGCCGATCTGGCGCTGCTCGGGCGTGGCCGCGACCTGCGCATCGATCTGGTACATGCCTGCGGAGATGCGGACGCGCTGGAGGTCCATCTGCGGCTGCTGGCCGAAGGCCGTGCCGGCCGCCAGCAGGGCGGTGCCGAGGATGGCCGTGCGAAGGGAGGCGGGGAGCGAAAGAGACATGGGGTTGGATCCTGCAGCGGCCGATCCGGTCGGTGGCCGCGGAAGCGCTGATTGTGGCCGAGCCATCGGCGCCGGTCGGCTCATGCACGAATGGACACAGGGCGCGCCACCGGGTCAGCCGGGGTTCAGGGTGGGAGGGCCCTGGCGACGGGCAAAGAAAAAGGCGCCCGGAGGCGCCTTTTCATGGTTCAGACCGGCGTCCGAATCACTGGGGCGTGCCACCCTGGGTGCTGCGGCGCTTCAGGCTGCCGTCCTTGTTGCGACGACGCTGGTCGCGGCTCTCGGCGCGCTTTTCGCCCGACTGGGCAGCCTTGTCGGTGCCGATGGCGCCGCCTTCGGGGGTCTTGTTGATGTCGCCGCCGGCCGCCTTGACCTGGCCTTGGGGCTTGGCGTCGCGCTTGGCTTGCGCCTTGGCTTGGCCGGGGGTGTTGGTCACGGGGGCTTGCTCGGCCGAAGCGCCGGGCGGGTTCTGGGCGTAAGCGCCAGCGGCGAACAGGCCAGCGACCAGGGCAGCGAGAAGTTTGCTCATTACGGATTCCTCTGTGGAAGTGATTGGAAAACGCCTCCCGACCAGCAGAAGGTTTGCCAACAACGAGACGGGGGTGCCGGTCGTTGACAAATCTCTCGCCT
This sequence comes from Xenophilus aerolatus, assembly GCA_030418545.1. Taxonomy (GTDB): domain Bacteria; phylum Pseudomonadota; class Gammaproteobacteria; order Burkholderiales; family Burkholderiaceae_C; genus Xenophilus. The sequence continues at coordinate 1,016,041 of QAIB01000001.1, forward strand.
CCTCAGGGTGCCGCAAAATTCTACGGCCATTCATCCGGGGGCAGCGGCACGAATGTCGCGGGGCCGCCACTGGCGTTTTCGAGGTGGCTTGGCGCGTAATTCGACAGCCGCCGCCCAATTCATTTTTTTCGGACTGGCGTGCCATCCGCCACATTCCCCGGCGACTTGAATTCCGGGGGCGAGGCGCCAAATCCTGTGCCTGCGCCATGGCGTGGCGCCGCTCTATAGAATGAATTTCATGGCCACGAAAAAACCCTCCACGCCACCTCCGGCGCCCGTCCAGCCTCAGCGGGACGACAGCGATTCCGTGGTGCTGGAGCGCCGTCCGCAGAAGACGGCGCCGCCGAAGATGTACCAGGTCGTGATGCTCAATGACGATTACACCCCGATGGAATTCGTGGTCGTCGTCATCCAGGAGTTCTTCAACAAGGACCGCGAATCGGCCACCCAGATCATGCTCAAGATCCATCTGGACGGGCGCGGAGTTTGCGGTGTGTACCCGCGCGACGTCGCCGCGACCAAGGTCAATCAGGTGATGGAAGCCGCGGTGCAGGCGGGCCACCCGCTGCAGTGCGTCAGTGAACCGGTTGAATAAATCCGGTTCCAACCCATCTGAAGTCTCAGTCTCAATTCACAGCAAGGCAAAGGAAATCACATGATTGCCCAGGAACTGGAAGTCAGCTTGCACATGGCCTTCGTCGAGGCCCGGCAGCAGCGCCACGAGTTCATCACCGTGGAGCACCTGCTGCTCGCTTTGCTGGACAACCCGAGCGCCGCAGAGGTCCTGCGCGCCTGCTCGGCCAACATCGACGACCTGCGCGGGTCCCTGACGAACTTCATCAAGGACAACACGCCGCAGGTCGCCGGCACCGATGACGTGGACACCCAGCCGACGCTGGGCTTCCAGCGCGTCATCCAGCGCGCCATCATGCACGTGCAGTCCACCGGCAACGGCAAGAAGGAAGTCACCGGCGCGAACGTGCTGGTGGCGATCTTCGGCGAGAAGGATTCGCACGCCGTCTATTACCTGCACCAACAAGGGGTGACGCGCCTCGACGTGGTGAACTTCATCGCCCACGGCATCAAGAAGAGCGACCCGCCGGAAGCCGCCAAGGGCAACGAGTCCTCGGCCAGCGAAGGCGAGGAGGGCGGCTCCGAGAAGAACGAGAAGTCGTCCCCGCTCGAGCAGTTCACCCAGAATCTCAACCAGCTGGCCAAGGACGGCAAGATCGATCCGCTGATCGGCCGCGACTACGAGGTCGAGCGCACCATCCAGATCCTGTGCCGCCGGCGCAAGAACAACCCGCTGCTGGTCGGCGAGGCGGGCGTGGGCAAGACCGCCATTGCCGAGGGTCTGGCATGGCGCATCACGCAGGGCGACGTGCCGGAGATCCTGGCCGAGTCCAACGTGTACTCGCTCGACATGGGCGCGCTGCTGGCCGGCACCAAGTACCGCGGTGACTTCGAACAGCGCCTCAAGGGCGTGCTGAAGTCGCTCAAGGACAAGCCGAACGCGATCCTCTTCATCGACGAGATCCACACCCTTATCGGGGCCGGCGCGGCCTCGGGCGGCACGCTGGACGCGTCCAACCTGCTCAAGCCGGCGCTCTCCAGCGGCCAGCTCAAGTGCATCGGCGCAACGACGTTCACCGAATACCGCGGCATCTTCGAGAAGGATGCGGCGCTGTCGCGGCGCTTCCAGAAGGTCGACGTGGTCGAGCCCAGCGTGGCCGAGACCATCGAGATCCTGAAGGGCCTGAAGTCGCGCTTCGAGGAGCACCACAGCGTCAAGTACGCCAACGCGGCGCTGCAGGCAGCGGCCGAGCTGTCGGCCAAGTACATCAACGACCGCCACCTGCCCGACAAGGCCATCGACGTGATCGACGAGGCCGGTGCGGCGCAGCGCATCCTCACCGCGTCCAAGCGCAAGAAGACCATCGGCAAGACCGAGGTCGAGGAGATCGTGGCCAAGATCGCCCGCATCCCGCCCGCCAACGTCAGCAACGACGACCGCGGCAAGCTGCAGACGCTCGAACGCGACCTCAAGAGCGTGGTGTTCGGCCAGGACAAGGCGCTGGAGGTGCTCGCCTCGGCCGTCAAGATGGCGCGCTCGGGCCTGGGCAAGGGCGACAAGCCGATCGGCTCCTTCCTCTTCAGCGGTCCCACCGGCGTCGGCAAGACCGAAGCGGCCAAGCAGCTCGCCTACATCATGGGCATCGAGCTGATCCGCTTCGACATGTCGGAGTACATGGAACGGCACGCGGTGAGCCGCCTGATCGGCGCGCCTCCGGGCTACGTCGGTTTCGACCAGGGCGGGCTCTTGACCGAGGCGATCACGAAGAAGCCGCACGCCGTGCTGCTGCTCGACGAGATCGAGAAGGCGCACCCGGACATCTTCAACGTGCTGCTGCAGGTCATGGACCACGGCACGCTGACGGACAACAACGGGCGCAAGGCCGACTTCCGCAACGTCATCATCATCATGACGACGAACGCGGGTGCCGAGACCATGAACAAGGCCACGATCGGCTTCACCAACCCGCGGCAGGCGGGCGACGAGATGGGCGACATCAAGCGCCTGTTCACGCCCGAGTTCCGCAACCGGCTGGACGCCATCGTGAACTTCAAGGCGCTGGACGAGCAGATCATCCTGCGCGTGGTCGACAAGTTCCTGCTGCAGCTGGAAACCCAGCTGGCCGAGAAGAAGGTCGAGGTCACCTTCAGCGACAAGCTGCGCAAGCACCTGGCGAAGAAGGGCTTCGATCCGCTGATGGGCGCGCGGCCGATGCAGCGCCTCATCCAGGACACGATCCGTCGTGCCCTGGCCGACGAGCTGCTCTTCGGTCGCCTGACCGAGGGCGGCCGCCTGGAGGTGGACCTGGACGACAAGGACGAGGTCGTGCTCGACATCCAGCCGCTGCCCAAGAAGGAAGGCAAGAACAAGCCCGAGGCCGAGGAGGCCGCCGCAGGCTGACCCTCGTCGCGAGCCGGACCTCCCCGGGTCCGGCCCGAGGCCACGAAAGGCCGGTAGCATCGCGCTGCCGGCCTTTTGCTTTGCTATCGATTCGATAGCGGGTCGCGCCCGGTGGACGGGCGCTGCAGGCATATTTCGCTTGGAAACTTCGACGTGATCCTGCCTGCCATCCCGCCCGAGTGGAAGACCGCGATGTCGGTCGCGTGGAGCGTCTACATCGCGGTGCTGTCGATCTGGATCGTGATGCAGAAGCGCGCGCCGGTGTCGACGGTGGGCTGGATCCTGTCGATGGCTGCGCTGCCCTACCTGGGCTTTGTCATCTACTACTTCTTCGGCCCGCAGCGGCTCACGAAGCAGCGCCTCAAGCGCCTGCGAAGCCGCGCCATCGCCCATGCGCCGGCCGACCTCGCCCTGGTCCGCGACCGCGCCGAGGAGGCGCCCCACACGCTGCGGCAGATGTCGGCGCTGGGCACCGCGGCCTGCGGTCTGCCGGTCTCTAGCGCCACCGGCGTGCAACTGCTCTCGGGCGGGGCCGCCGCCTTCGATGCCATCTTCGAGGCCATCGCCGCCGCGCAGGACCACGTCCACCTCGAGTACTACATCTACGAGCCCGACCGCATCGGCACGCGCCTTGCGCAGCTGCTGACCGAACGCGCGCGCGCCGGCGTCACGGTGCGCCTGCTCATCGACGCGCTGGGCTCCAAGCGCATCGGCCGCCGCTTCATGGCGCCGCTGCGCGAGGCCGGCGTGCACATCGCGCTCTTCCACGACAGCCGCATCGGCCGCCGCCTGCGGCCGGTGACCAACTACCGTACCCACCGCAAGATCGTGGTGTGCGACGGCCACACCGGCTTCACCGGCGGCGTCAACATCACCGACGAGGAAGACGCGCGCACGCGCCCCGACGCCTATCACGACGTTCACCTGCGCGTCGAAGGCAGTGCCGTGCGCTGGCTGCAGACCACCTTCCTGGAGGACTGGGCCTATGCCACCGGCGAACAGCTGCGCGACATCGACGCGCAACTGGTGCGCCTGCTGCCCGACATCGAGGCCGGGCCGATCCCGGTGCAGATCGTCACCAGCGGCCCGGACAACCCGCTCGAGGCCATCCACCGCATGCACGTGTCGGCCATCCATGCGGCGCAGGAGCGCTGCTGGCTCACCACGCCGTACTTCGTGCCCGGCGAGCCCGCGCTGATGGCGCTCACCAGCGCGGCACTGCGGGGCGTCGACACGCGCCTGCTGGTGCCCCGGCGCAGCGATTCGCTGATCGTCAGCGCGGCCGCGCGCTCCTATTTCGACGAGCTCATCGCCGCCGGCGTGAAGATCTGGGAATACAAGGCGCGCATGCTGCATTCGAAAACGCTGGTGGTCGACGACCACTGCGCCATGATCGGCACCGCCAATTTCGACAACCGCAGCTTCCGCCTCAACTTCGAGGTCATGGCCGTGGTCTACGGCCCGGAACTGGCGCGGCCGCTCGCCGCCCAGTTCGAGACCGACCTGCACAGCGCCGCGCCAGTGCGCGCGCATCGCGCGCAGCCGGTCCTGCGGCGCGTGGGCGATGCCTTCGCGCGGCTGTTCTCGCCGCTGCTCTGACGCGCGTCAGCGCTCGTAGCGGCCTTTCACCTCGCGTGTCGCCACAGCCTCCGGCACATTGCGCGAGCCACCCAGCCACAGTTCCTTGACTTTCCCCTTGCCGTCGCGCACCAGCCGCGCCGGCTCGCCGAAGCCGGCGTAGCCGTTGGCTTGCGAGGTGAGGGCGCGGTCCTTGCCCTTGACGGTGAGTTCGGTCGCATCGGTGAAGGGGGCGGTCAGCGAAGGCACGACGGCGAACACGCGGTCCTTCATCGGCACCAGATCGACAGGACCCCACAGGTTCCAGTAGCGGCCGGACCACGCGCGGGTGGCCGCACCGGGCGCGCCGTGCCGCGCGAAAGCCTGCAGGATCTGCAACACGCCGTCCATCCAGGGCCAGGTGAAGGCGTCGATCGAATTGGCCAGCAGCGAGATCGCTATGCCCTGCTGCGGCAGTGCCAGGCTGCGCGACAGAAAGCCTTGCAGGCTGCCCGTGTGGCCGACCCAGTCCCAGCCCTGGTAGCTGCCCTGCATGGTGCCCAGGCCGTAGCCGCCGGGCACGGTGCTGTGCGGCACGGTCCATTGGCGGCGCAGCATCTCGCGTCGGCTGGCCACGCTCAGCACGCTCTTCTTCGCATCCGGCAGCAGTTGCGCGTAGAAGGCCGCGACGTCGGCGGCGGTGCTCACGAAGCCGCCCGCGGGCGCGATCGCGTGCGTCGACTGGTCGCCCGGGATGATGACGCGCCGCCCGAGCAGCAGGCGCCCCGAGTGCCCCGATGCGAGCCGCGTCGTGCCCGGCCCGGCATCAGGCTGCGTGTGGCGCAGGCCGGCGGCGTCGACGATTTCGCGCTGCATCCAGTCGGCGTAGGGCTCGCCCGTCACGGCTTCGATCACCAGGCCCAGCAGCGCGAAGCCGTGGTTCGAGTACTTGAAGCGGGTGTTGGCCTCCAGGGGCGGCGCCTCGGCCAGCTGGGCCATCAGCTGCGCCTTATCCAGGAACGGGTGGCGGTCCATGAACTGGCCGGCGTCGGGGCCGTCGCGCGTCGTGCCGGCGCTGTGCGACAGCAATTGCAAAAGCGTGGCCTGCGCCAGCCGCGGGTGCAGGCCATCGACGTGCTTGCCCACCGCGTCGTCCAACTGCAGGCGCTCGGATTCGCGCAGCTTGAGGATGCCGGCGGCGGTGAAGCTCTTCGAATGCGAGGCGATGCGAAAGCGATGGCGTGTCGTGAGTTTCTGTTTCGTCTGCGCGTTGGCCACGCCGAAAGCCGCATCGAGCACGGTGCGCTGCCCGTGGTCGATGGCGAGGGCCACGCCCGGCCGTTCGGTGGCGCGGATCTGGAACTCCAGCCAGCGCGGGATGTAGTCGATAGCGGCCTCGAGCCAGCGGTCCATGGAACGTCCTTGCGGGGGAGGGTGGAGGGGTGGCCGAGAATACAGGCCGATCACGGGCACCGCCGCCCGCCACTGCACACCCATGGCCGACACCCCTCGCACTTTTCTCTGGCACGACTACGAAACCTTCGGCGCGAACCCGCGACGCGACCGGCCCTCGCAGTTCGCCGCCATCCGCACCGATGCGCAGCTCAACGAGATCGGCGAGCCGCTGATGATCTACTGCCGTCCGGCGCCCGACTTCCTGCCCAGCCCGACCTCGTGCCTCATCACCGGCATCACACCGCAGCTGTGCCTGGAGCGCGGCCTCCCCGAGCGCGAGTTCGCCGCGCAGATCGAGCGCGCCTTCTCGCAGCCCGGCACCATCGGCGTGGGCTACAACACCATCCGCTTCGACGACGAGGTCACGCGCTTCCTGTTCTGGCGCAATCTCATCGACCCCTATGCGCGCGAATGGCAGAACGACTGCGGCCGCTGGGACCTGCTCGACGTCGTGCGCCTGACCTACGCGCTGCGCCCCGAGGGCATCGTGTGGCCCACGCACCAGGAGGGCGAGCGGGCCGGCAAGCCGAGCTTCCGGCTCGAGGATCTGACGAAGGCCAACGGGCTCGCACACGAGGCGGCGCACGACGCGCTGTCGGACGTGCGCGCCACCATCGCCCTGGCCCGCCTCATCCGCGACAGGCAGCCCAAGCTCTTCGAGTTCGCGCTCGCGCTGCACCGCAAGGACCGCGTCGCGCAGGAGCTGGGCCTGCCCGCCACCCGTCAGACCGCCAAGCCCTTCCTGCACGTGTCGGGCATGTTCCCGCCCGAGCGCGGCTGCCTGGCCGTGATGTGGCCGCTGGCGAGCCATCCCACCAACAAGAACGAGCTGCTGGCCTGGGACCTGGCCCACGACCCGAGCGAACTGGCCACGCTCGACATCCCCACGCTGCGCCAGCGCCTTTTCACGCGCAGCGCCGATCTGCCCGAGGGCGTGCAGCGCCTGCCCGTGAAGGGCATCCACCTCAACAAGTCGCCCATGGTGGTCGCGAGTCTGCGCACGCTGAGCGACGCCATGGCCACGCGCTGGGCGGTCGACCTGCCGCAGGCGATGCGCCATGCCGAGATCGCTGCCGGCCTGCCCGACATGAGCGCCATCTGGGGCGAGGTCTACGCACGCGAGCCGCAGGGCCCCGCCGACGTGGACGAAGACCTCTATGGCGGCTTCGTCGGCAACAACGACCGGCGCCGGCTCAACGAGCTGCGCGCGCTGTCGGGCGAGCGGCTGGCGGCCCAGCGCGCGTCCTTCGACGATCCGCGCCTGGAGGAGCTGCTGTTCCGCTACCGCGCGCGCAACTTCCCCGAGACGCTGAACGAGGACGAGCAGGCGCGCTGGCTCGAGCACCGCGTGGCCAAGCTCATCGACGGGGAGGGCGGCGCCTTCAACGTCGACCGGTACTTCGCCGAGATCGACACCCTGTCCGAGACCGCCGACGCGCGGGCCGAAGACATCCTCGGCGCGCTCTACGAGTACGCCGAGATGGTGGCGCCCGAAAGCTGAGGTACATCGCCGTGCACGTGCGTCGCCTCGCGCCCGCCGATGCACCGGCGTACAGAGCCCTGATGCTCGACGCCTATGCGCGCCATCCCGAAGCCTTCACCTCCACGGTGGCCGAGCGCGAGCCACTGCCGCTGGCCTGGTGGGAGGCGCGCCTGCCCGAGGGCGATGCGCCCGGCAGCCTGACCGTCGGCGCCTTCGACGCAAATGGCGCGCTGGTCGGTGCGGCCGGTCTGCTCTTCGAGACGCGCGAGCGCTGGCGCCACAAGGCAACGCTGTTCGGCATGGTGGTCGCGCCCGCGGCGCGCGGCACCGGCCTCGGGCGCGCGCTGGTGGATGCGCTGCTGGCGGCCGCGCGCGCACGGGCAGGGTTGCGCACGGTGCAGCTCACGGTCACGCAGGGCAACGCCGCCGCGCAGCGGCTGTACGAAGCAGCGGGCTTCCGTGTCTTCGGCATCGAGCCCATGGCGGTGGCACACGGCGACGGCTTCCTCGACAAGCTGCACATGGCCTGCGACCTGCAGGCGCCGCGCCCGTCGGGGCCCGAAGCGTAGGGGATGCGGCATCCGGGAAGGCGTTGGGCCGCATGTGCACACCACGTGTGCAACGATTCGTTCAACCCGCGACGGATTCGCCCGCCGCTCGCGTTGAAGCAGGCATGGCCCGCGTTCGGGCCGAAGGAGCCTGCCCATGTTCCCGTTTCCCCGATCGATTCGCCCGGCCGCGCTGGCTGTCGCGCTGTGCACCCTGGCCCTCGGCGGCTGCGTGGTCGCGCCGGTAGCGCCCGCGTACGTGGCGCCCCCGGGCGTCGCCTACATCGCCCCGACGTACCCGGCGCCTGGCGTCGGCTTCGTGTGGGCCTACCACGCGCACTACGGCTGGGGTTGGCACCATCCCGTTTACGGCTGGCACCGCGGCTGGCGCTGAGCGGGGCAGGCTGCTATCGAGTCCATAGCGGCCAGCGCAGACGTGGCGGGCGCTCCAGGCCCTTTTGTCTCCGAAGATGCTTCTCGCCGCGTTTTTGAGTACGGGGCGACCGATTGCCGCCCGCCGCGCGTTGAAGCTGCATGCCCCGGTGCCGCTGCGCCGGCCCGTCCTCCCGCTGGTGTCCATTGGCCGAATCCGATGATCCCGACGACGAATTGCTGTCCCGCCTCGGTCGGGGCGAGCCGCAGGCCGCCCGCGAGCTGGTGGCGCGCAAGCTGCCGCGCGTGCTGGCGCTGGCGCAACGCCTGCTCGGCCAGCGCGCCGAGGCCGAGGAAGTGGCGCAGGAAAGCTTCCTGCGCGCCTGGAAGCAGGCGCCGAGCTGGCGCCGCGGCGAGGCCCGTTTCGACACCTGGCTGCACCGCGTGGTGCTCAACCTCTGCAACGACCGGCTGCGCTCGCCGCGCCGGCGCCACGAGCAGGCGACCGACGAACTGCCCGAAGCGGCCGACCCCGCGGCCACGCCCGAGCAGCACTACGCCGACCGGCGCATGTCGCAGCGCGTGGCCGCGGCGCTGGTCGCACTGCCACCCCGCCAGCGCGAGGCGCTGGTGCTCTTCCACTACCAGGAGCTCTCGCAGGCCGATGCGGCGGCCGTCATGGGCGTGTCGGTCGACGCACTCGAGAGCCTGTTGGCCCGCGCACGCCGCGGCCTGCGCGCGCAGCTGGCCAACGGAGGCGCGCCATGACGCCTGAACGCTTCGCCGACCTGGCCCAGGCCTGGGGCAGCCGCATCGCACGCTGGCCTGCGGAGGAGCGCGATGCCGCCGAGCAACTGCTGCGGCGCACCCCGATGCTGCAGGCCGTGCTCGATCGCGAGGCGGCGCTCGACCATGTGCTCGATGCGCATACGGTGCCGGCGCCCAGCGCAGCGCTGGTCGCTGCCGTCGAGGCCGGCGCGCCCCGTCCCGCCCGCGCCCCGGGGCGCCGGCCCCGGACGACGTGGTGGCCGTCGACCGGCTGGTCCGGCGCCGGCGCGGCCGGCCTGGGCCTCGCCGGTGTTGCGGCGGGCGCGCTGGCCGGTGTGCTGCTGGTGTCGGCCGCGCTCGACGCCGTCGGCCCGATGCATGCCGCCGCGACCGAGTCCGGCTGGGCACGCACGGCCTTCGACCCGGCGGGCGCGCCCGCGGAAGGAATCGACGAATGAACGACCAAGCCCACCACACCACCTTGAGGCGCTGGCTGCTGATGCTGTCGCTGGTGCTCAATCTGTTCCTGCTTGCCGCCATCGCCGGCGGCGCCTGGCGCTGGTGGGCCGTGCGCGCGCACGACGCGCCGCCCGTCCAGGCCAAGGCGGCGGAGGGCGCGGCACCGGCGGCCCCGCGTGGCTTGCGCTTTGCCGCCGATGGGCTCTCGCCCGAGCGGCGCCAGGCGTTTCGCGCCGCGCTGCGCGATGCCCGGCGCGACGTGGCCGAGCTGGTTCGCCAGGGGCGGGAAGGGCGGCGCGAGCTGGCGCAGCTGATGGCTGCCCCCGTCTTCGACCGCGGGGCCTTCGACGCGACCCTGTCGCTCACGCGTGCCGCCGACCTCGGCGTGCGCGAACGCACCGAACGCGCGGTGGCCGACTTCGGTGCCAGCCTCACGCCGGCCGAGCGCGCCACCTTCGCGCAGGCCCTGGCGTCGGCCCAGGGCAGCTTTCGCGTGCCGCCCGCCAACCCCGCGACTCCGGCTGCCCCGGCCGTAAGGACAACGCCATGAACACCCCCGACGCCCTGGCCCCGGCCATCGCCCTCAACCGCTTCGGCCTGGGCGCACGGCCCGACGACGGGCCGCCCGCCGACCCGCGGCGCTGGCTGCTCGACCAGTTCGGCCGCTTCGCGCCGCGGCCTGCCGCGTGGATGCAGCAGTCCGGCACCGATGCGATCCTGGCCGATTACCAGCAGCGCGAGCGCGCCGTGCGCGACCTGCCCGAGGCCGACCGCCAGGCCGCGCGGCAGGCGATCCGCAAGGACGCACGCGAGGGCTACCTCGCGGCCGTCCACGCGCGAGTAGCGAGCGCGGTCGACACGCCCGCGCCCTTCGTCGAGCGGTTGGTGCATTTCTGGTCCAACCACTTCGCCATCTCGGTCGAGAAGCCGCAGGTGCTGGCGCTGGCCGGTGCCTACGAGGCCGAGGCGATCCGCCCGCACGTGCTGGGCCGCTTCGACCAGATGCTGCTGGCCGCGGTGAGGCACCCGGCCATGCTGGTCTACCTCGACCAGGCACAGTCGATCGGGCCCGACAGCCCGGCCGCGCGCCGGGCGGCCGAGCGCAACCCCGAGCGCCCGCGCGGCTTGAACGAGAACCTGGCGCGCGAGATCATGGAACTGCACACCCTGGGCGCCCGCAGCGGCTACACCCAGGCCGACGTGACCGAGTTCGCCCGCGCGCTCACCGGCTGGAGCCTCACGGCACCGAACGCGAACGCTGGCGCTGCGCCGATGGCGCAGGACATGGCCGCGGCGGGCGGCTTCCAGTTCCGGCCGCAGCAGCACGAGCCCGGCACGCGCACGGTGCTGGGCCGCGCCTATGCGGAGGGCGGCGAAGCGCAGGCCCTGGCCGTGCTGCGCGACATCGCCGTCGCGCCCGCCACCGCACGGCACGTGGCGACCAAGCTGGCGCGCCACTTCGTCGCCGACGACCCGCCGCCGGCCCTGGTCGATCGGCTCGCGTCCAGCTTCCAGCGCAGCGGCGGAGACCTGCCAGCGGTATACCGGACGCTGGTCGAATCGCCGGAAGCATGGCGCGCCGGCAGCGGCAAGTTCAAGACGCCGTGGGACTGGACGCTCTCGTCGCTCCGCGCCCTGCGTGCGCCTGAAGCGGCGATGGGCAACGCCCGCGAGCCCAGGGGCCAGCGGCTGGCGCAACTGCTCGACCAACTGGGCCAGCCCGTCTGGCGACCCGGCTCGCCGGCAGGCTTCGACGACATCGCCGGCAGCTGGGCCGCGCCCGATGCGCTGGTGCGCCGGGTCGAACTGGCGCAGCGTCTCGCGGCCCAGGCCGGCAACACCATCGACCCGCGCGCCATTGCGCCGGCGGTGCTGCCCGGTGCCGCGCTGGGCGATGCGACGCGCACGGCCGTCGCGCGCGCCGAGAGCGCCAGCACCGGTTTGGCGCTGCTGCTCGTGTCCCCCGACTTCCTCCGGAGATGAATGCCATGCCCGTCCGCTCGAACCGATCCCTGTCCGATCGCCGACATTTCCTGCGCCTGGCCGCGGCCGGCGCGGGCCTCGCGCTCGTGGCGCCGCACCTGGCGCTGGCCGGCGCGGCCACCTCGCGGCGTTTTGTCTTCATCATCCAGCGCGGCGCAGCGGACGGGCTGGAGACGCTCGTGCCGTACGCCGAGCCCGGCTACGCGCGGCTGCGCGGCGCCATCGCGCTCGACCCGGCGAGCGCCACGAAGCTCGATGGCATGTTCGCGCTGCACCCGGCGCTGGCCGAGTCCGCGAAGCTCTACGCCGCGAAGGAGGCGCTGTTCGTGCACGCCGCCGCCTCGCCGTACCGCGACCGTTCGCACTTCGACGGCCAGAACGTGCTCGAGACCGGCGGCACCTCGCCCTACCAGGTCAAGGACGGCTGGCTCAATCGCCTCGTCGGCCTGCTGCCGCGCAGCGATCGCGAAGCCATTGCTTTTGCGCCCACCGTGCCGCTGGCGCTGCGTGGCCGGGCGGAGGTCGCCTCGTACGCGCCTTCGGCGCTGCCGCAGCCTGCCGACGACCTGCTGCTTCGCGTGTCGCGGCTGTACGAGGAGGACCCGCAACTACACGCGCTGTGGAGTTCGGCCATGGAAACCCGCGGCATCGCCATGGGCGGCATGAATGGCGAGGGCGGCGCCAGGCCGCGGCAGGACGCCGCCGGCCTCGGCAAGCTCGCGGCCGGCTTTCTCGCGCGCCCCGACGGCCCGCGCATCGCCATGATCGAGACCGGCGGTTGGGACACCCACAGCGCGCAGAACGGCCGCCTCGCCGCGCAGCTGCGCAACCTCGACGCCATGGTCGCCGCGTTGCGCGACGGCCTGGGCGCGGCGTGGGCCGACACCGTGGTGGTCGTCGCCACCGAGTTCGGCCGCACCGCCGCCGCCAACGGCACCGGCGGCACCGACCACGGCACCGGCGCCGTCGCCATGCTGATGGGCGGCGCCGTGCAGGGCGGCCGCGTGATCGCCGACTGGCCGGGGCTGGGCGCCGGCCAGCTGTACGAGAACCGCGACCTGCGGGCCACCACCAGTGTCGATGCGCTCATCGCCGGCGCGGCCGGCGAGTGCTTCGGCATCGACCCCGGGCAGGTGGCGCGCACGCTGTTCCCGCAGGGCGGCAGCGTGCCGGGCGGGGCGGCGGCGCGGCCGCTGCCGCGCCTCCTGCGCGCCTGACGCTACGAAATCGATAGCTGCCCGCGCCCGGCGGACGGGCACTGCAGGCCGATTTGGCATTGGACGCCAACGCGCGTAGGCTCGGCGCCTTTTTCCTGCCCAGGAGCGACGCACGATGGCTGTTCCCGACACCGGCCCCTTCTTCCACGGCACGCGGGCCGACCTGCAGGTGGGCGACCTGCTCACCGCCGGCTTCCGCTCGAATTACGACGGCCGCGTGGTCATGAACCACATCTACTTCACCGCCTGGCCAAAGGGCGCCGGGCTCGCGGCCGAGATGGCGAAGGGCGACGGCCGTGGCCGCGTCTACATCGTCGAGCCCACCGGCCCGTACGAGGACGACCCCAACGTCACCGACAAGAAATTCCCCGGCAACCCCACGCGCTCGTACCGCAGCCGCGAGCCGCTGCGCATCGTGGGCGAACTCGATGCGTGGGAGCTCTTCGACGAGGAGTACATCCGGCAGCTGAAGGAGCGGGTGAGGGTGGGCATGGGCGAGATCATCAACTGAACGCACGCCGGCGCGCCGCGACCGCGCATTGGCCGGTACATTCGCCGCACCCATTACCAAGAAACGAACGGAGCACCCCGTGGCCAAAGGCGATCAGCGAAGCAACAAGATGGTGAAGAAGCCCAAGAAGGACACCAGCCCCCCGCCCAACCCCTCCACCACGTCAGACCGGCCCACGCCGCCGGTGACGACGGTGATGCCGAAGGGGAAGTTGAAGAACAAGTGAGCGGAGGGTGGTATCGCGAGATAACTGGTCATTCCAGCGGACGCCTTCGGCGCCCGCGGAATCGCGGCGTTAGGCGGCAGATGTACAACACCCCAAACGTCACGGCCCGAGTTCCGCTCCCTCATGAAGATCACCTCGCTCGACCACCTTGTACTGACGGTTGCCAGCATCTCGCGGTCCATTGAGTTCTATCAGCGCGTGCTTGGCTTCGAACCGAGGGAGTTCAAGCCTGGCCGGTACTCGCTCCACTTCGGAAGACAAAAGATCAATCTGCATGAGGTCGGCCATGTGGTTGATCCCAACGTGCGCCACGCCACACCGGGATCCGCCGACATCTGCCTCCTGACAGAAACTCCCCTGGAGCAGGTGTTGCAGCATCTTTCCGGACACGGCGTTGCGGTGGTGGAAGGGCCAGTTCGGGCGACCGGTGCGTGTCGAACCCTCCTGTCGGTGTACTTCTACGACCCGGACGAGAACCTCATTGAAGTGAGCAATGAGGTTCAGACGCCACTTCCGAGCGACCACCGCAGCCTGCACCCTGGCTCAAGCTGACTTACGCGATTTGTTGGCTGCTTTGAGGACGGCGAACTCACGCTGGAATGCCGTTCGTGGAAGCCGTGAACATCCCTGAGCACTTTCGTGCGACCCTCAAGCCGCAACAACACCGAGACCCAATGAACCCAGACGAAATCAAGGCCATCTTCGACCAGCAAGCCGCCAGCTACGACACGCAGTGGGCCAAGACGGCGCCGATCCGGGGGTGCCTGCACCTGCTGACGGCGTCCCTCTTCGCAGAGCTGCCGGCCGACGCGCGCATCCTGTGTGTCGGCGTGGGCACGGGCGCGGAGCTGGCGTATCTGGCGCAGCGGCAGCCCGGCTGGCGGTTCACCGCCGTAGAGCCGTCCGGCCCTATGCTCGCGGTCTGCCGGCAGCGGGCCGAGCAGGAGGGCTTTGCGGCGCGCTGTGCGTTCCACGAGGGCTACCTCGACTCGCTCGCAGCGCCCGACCTGCATGACGCCGCCACCTGCTTTCTGGTGTCGCAGTTCATCCTCGATGCCCAGGCGCGCGCTGCGTTCTTCCGGGGCATCGCGGGCAGGCTCAAGGTCGGTGGGTTGTTGGCGAGCTCGGACCTCGCATCCGATGTGGACTCGTCCGACTACGAAGTGTTGCTGCGCGGCTGGATGCACATGATGGCGGCAGCCGACATCACGCCCGAAGCCATCGCCCGCATGCGCCGCGCCTACGCGAACGATGTCGGCGTGCTGGCGCCGACGCGCGTCGCGTCCCTCATCGCCGCCGGTGGTTTCGAGCCGCCCGTGCAATTCTTCCAGGCCGGCCTCATCCACGCGTGGCTGTCCCGGCGCGCAGCGCACGGCGCGGCCTGAGCGGTGCCGCGTGTCCACACGCCGGGCGGGCGGCGCAACGCTTCTGGCATGGGCGCTTCGGAGCCGGCGGGCCGCACGCCGTATTTCCGGTTCCGCCATGTTGAGATCGCCTGCTGCAGGCCCTCCTCTGTTCGGGCCACCGCAGACTCCGGTCGCTAGAGAGCCGCTTGGCCCGACCTCGGGTCTGCGGCGGGGTGCGGCTCCCACCAGGCGAAGGCCGCCATGCCAGCCAGCATCGCGACAACGAACACCACCGCCTGCCCGACGCCCATTCCCAGCGCGACCATGGCAGGCCCCGGGCAGAAGCCGGCCAAGCCCCAGCCGATGCCAAAGACCACGCTGCCGGTCATCAGCCGCCGGTCGACGGCCCGGCTGGTCGGCAACTGCAACGCCACGCCGCGCCACGTAGCATTGCGCAGCCGCACCCACGCGAAAGCCGGCGCAGCGACGGCGATGGCACCCGCCATGACGAACGCAAGCGAAGGGTCCCACGTACCGGCCAGGTCAAGAAAGCCTAATACCTTGCCGGGGTCGGCCATGCCCGAAAGCAGCAGGCCAGCTCCGAAGACGAGGCCGGCGAGGAGGGCGGTCAGTATGTTCATGAACCGATGCTCCGTTCAGGCGGTGGCCAGCACGTGGCGCACGAGGAAGACGGTCGCGAAGCCCGCGGCCATGAAGCCGAGTGTGGCCGCCAGCGAGCGCGGCGACATCCGCGCCAGCCCGCACACGCCGTGGCCGCTGGTGCAGCCGCCGCCCAGCCGGGTGCCGAAGCCCACGAGCAGGCCTGCGATCACCAGCACGGCGGTGCCAGCCTCGATGCGCGGCACCGGCAGCGGCGCGACGAGCGCGTAGACCGCCGGTGCGGCCAGCAGGCCGATGACGAAGGCGAGGCGCCAGCCCCAGTCGTTGCGCGCGGGGCGCAGCAGGCCGCCGAGGATGCCGCTGATGCCGGCGATTCGGCCGTTGGCGACGATCAAGATCGCCGCAGCCAGGCCGATGAGGGTACCGCCGGCCAGCGAGCGCCAGGGCGTGAAGTGGAGCCAGTCGATGGTCATGGTTGCACCCTTCGGCCTGCGGCCTGTCCCGCCAAGCGGGAGCGAGCTTGCCTGGGGCGGCCCGGCGCGGCGCTCATGCTTCATCCTTCGGGCAATACAGCGAATGCAGCAGTGCCACCACCTGCATCAGCGAAGGGTCCGCCAACTGGTAGTAGATGTTCTTGCCTTCGCGCCGCGTGCTCACCACGCCTTCACTGCGCAGCACGCCCAGCTGCTGCGACAGGGTGGGCTGACGAATGCCGAGCAGGCCTTCCAGCTCGCTCACGCAGGCCTCGCCCTGCGAGAGCTGGCACAGCAGCAGCAGGCGGTCTTCGTTGGCGAGCAGCTTGAGCACCGCAACGGCGCGGCCGGCGGCCTGGTGCAGGGCCGCGGGGTCGATGGCATGGGTGTTGACGGAAGTCATGGCTCGGCTAAATGTTGGCGGTTCGATCTACTTGTTGATAGTATATAAAAACGTAGAGTGAACGGAAAACGCATGACTATCGCCGTAACGCAACCCGCCATCCAGGCCTTCCACGACCCGGCCACCGGCACGGTGTCGTACGTGGTGTGGGACCGCGCCACGCGCCGCGCCGCGATCGTCGACCCGGTGCTCGACTACGACGCTGCGGCCGCGCGCACCTCGACCCGCTCGGCCCAGCGGCTGCTGGCCTGCATCGAGGCTGAGGGGCTCGCGGTCGACTGGATCCTCGAGACGCACGCGCATGCCGACCACCTCTCGGCCGCGCGCCACCTGCAGTCACGCGTGGGCGGGCAGGTCGCCATCGGCGCGCGCATCCAGGAGGTGCAGGCGCGCTTCGGGGCGCTCTTCGATCTGCGGGGCGACGCAGCACCCGTCGCAGCGGATTTCGACCGGCTGCTGGACGACGGCGAAACCATCTCGCTGGGCGGCCTCATCATCGAGGCGATGGCGGTGCCCGGCCACACGCCGGCCGACATGGCCTACCGCATCGGCGATGCGGTCTTCGTGGGCGACACGCTGTTCATGCCCGACGTGGGCACGGCCCGGGCCGACTTCCCGGGCGGCGACGCACACACGCTGTACCACTCCATCCGCTGCCTGCTCGACCTGCCGGGCGAGACGCGCCTGTACGTCTGCCACGACCATCCGCCTGAAGGCCGCGCGCCGGCCTGGTGCAGCACCGTGGCCGAGCAACGGGCGCACAACATCCATGTGCACGACGGGGTGGACGAGGCGGCCTTCGTGGCCCGCCGCCAGGCACGCGACGCGACGCTGGGTGCGCCGGCGCTGATCCTGCCTTCGCTGCAGGTCAACATCCGCGGCGGGCGGCTGCCGAAGCCGCAGGCCAACGGGCTGGCTTATCTGCGCATTCCGCTCGATGCGATCGGTGGGGCGCAAGGCAAGGCCTGAGCCCTCAATCCTCCGCCGCCCACTCCACCCGCGCCCCCAGCCCCTGCAGGTTCTCCACGAAGCGCGGGTGCGCGCGCCGGATCGGCGTCGCGTGCTGGATCTCCGATCGCCCCTCGATACGCGCCGCGACCATGAAGAGGGCGATGGCCACGCGGATGATGTAGGGGCTCTCGACCACGGCCGGCGTGAGCGGGTGGCCGCCGAAGGTGACGATGCGGTGCGGGTCCGAGGCATACACATGCGCGCCGAACTTCGACAGCTCGCCGGTCCAGCCCAGGGCGCCGTCGTAGACCTTGTTCCAGAACATGGCGTTGCCCTGCGCGCTCACGCCCAGCGCGATGAAGATGGGCAGCAGGTCGACCGGGAAGTACGGCCAGGGCGCGGCCTCGACCTTGGTCAAGGTGTTGGGGGTGAAGGGCGTCTGCACCTGCAGCGGGCCTGCGCGGTGCGCCCGCGACCAGCCGTCGGCATGCTCGATGCGCACGCCGAACTTGGCGAAGGTGCGGTCGATGAGCGGGAAATTGTCGGGCGCCGAGTTGCGCACGACCACGTCTCCGCCGGTGATGGCGCCCAGCGCCAGGAAAGTGGTGATCTCGTGGAAGTCCTCGTCGAAGCGGAACTCGCCGCCGTGCAGTGGCGCGCCGCCGTCGACCACCAGGCGCGAGGTGCCGATGCCCTCGATGCGCGCGCCCATCATCCCCAAGAAGCGGCAGAACTCCTGCACGTGCGGTTCGCAGGCGGCGTTGGTCAGGGTCGAGCGGCCGGACGCCGCGGCGGCGCAGAGCACGAAGTTCTCGGTGGTGGTGACCGAGGCGTAGTCCAGCCAGTGGTGCACCGGCACCAGCTCGCCGCAGCGGCGCACGATGAGCGAGCCTTCCGCGCGCTCGACCTCGCCACCGAAATGGCGGAACACCTCGACGTGCGGGTCGATCTCGCGCACGCCCAGGGTGCAGCCCTTGACGTTGTCCTCGAGCCGCGCGACGCCGAAGCGCGCCAGCAGCGGCGGCACCAGCATGATGGACGAGCGCATTTCCTCGGGCAGTCGGTGCAGGGCGGGGTCGAAGGCGGTGGCGCGGTGCTGCAGCTCGAGCACGCCGCCGGTCTGGTCCCAGCGCACCTCGCTGCCCAGGGTGCGGAAGATGTCGAGGATCTTGCGCACGTCGGTGATGTCGGGCACGCCCACCAGCCGCAGCGGATCGGGCGTGAGCAGCGTGGCGCAGAGGATGGGCAGGACGGCGTTCTTGTTGGCCGACGGCACGATGCGGCCGGCGAGCGGCGTGCCGCCGTGGACGATGAGGTTGGACATGGGCGCCGACTGTACGCCCGGCCCGCGGGCGCTGGTGACCGCGCCCGTTCGTGAATACCGGCAAGCTGACAACTTTGTCATCCTGCCGTCAGCGTGGCGTCCGGGCGTGCTTCCTACATTGGGACCGACGGAACGAGTCACGCCATGCCTGCCTTTCATCCACTGCCCGCCCCGCGGGCTTCCCATCGGCCTGCCCACGGACGGCGCCTGCTGGCCGCCGCGGCCGCCACGGCGCTGCTGGCCCTCGCCGGCTGCGCGGTCGGGCCCGACTACCAGCGCCCCGCAGTGGCGGCCGGCGCTTCGCTGCCCGCCTTCAAGGAGGACGGCCCCTGGCGCCCGGCGGCGCCCGCGCTGCCCGATGCCCACACGCCCTGGTGGTCGCAGTTCGGCGACCCGCAGCTCGACGCCCTGGTCGCCCAGGCCCTGGCCGCCAACCAGACCCTGCAGCAGGCCGACGCAGCTTATCGCCAGGCGCAGGCGGTGGTGCAGGGCGCGTCGGCGGCCTTCTACCCGACGGTGGGTCTGTCCGCCTCGGGCGGGCGCGGGCGCAGCAAGAGCAACGGGCAGTCGGTGCTGGGCGACACGCACGCCTGGTCGCTGCAGGCCGCGTGGGAGCCCGACCTGTGGGGCCGCGTGCGGCGCACGGTCGAGGCCGGCAGCGACAGCGCCCAGGCCAGTGCGGCCGACCTGGCCGCGGCGCGCCTGAGCATCCAGGCTGCGGTGGTCAACGACTACATCCAGCTGCGCATCGACGACCGCCAGAAGGCGCTGTATGCGCGCACGCTGGAGGGCTACCGCCAATCGCTGCGGCTCACGCAGGCGCAGTACCGCGCCGGCACGGTGATGCGCTCCGACGTGGCGCTGGCCGAGAGCACGCTGGCCTCGGCCGAGGCGCAGGCGATCGACATCGATCTGACACGGCGCCAGCTCGAGCATGCGCTGGCGGTGCTGCTGGGCAAGACGCCGGCGGAGTTCAGCCTGCCGCCCCTGGCGGCCGATGCGCCGCTGGCGCTGAAGCTGCCGGTAACACCGCCGGGCCTGCCTTCGCAACTGCTGGAGCGGCGCCCGGACATTGCGGGCGCCGAGCGTCGCGCGGCAGCCGCCAATGCGCAGATCGGCGTGGCCACGGCCGCCTATTACCCCGACTTCACGCTCAGCGCGAGCGGCGGCTTTGCCGGCGCCGGCCTCACGGCCTGGGCCCGCACGCCCGACAAGGTGTGGTCGCTGGGCTTCGCGCTGGCGCAGACGATCTTCGATGCCGGCGCGCGCAGCGCCAAGGTCGACCAGGCCCGCGCCGCCTTCGACGCCGCCGCGGCCAGCTATCGCCAGACGGTGCTCGCCGGCTTCCAGGACGTCGAGGACAACCTGGCCGCGCTGCACCAGCTGGCCGACGAGCAGCAGGCGCAGGACCGCGCCGTGTCCGCGTCCAACGACTCGGTGCGCGTGCTGCTGAGCCAGTACCGCGCCGGCACCACCAACTACACGACGGTCATCACCGCGCAGGCGCTGGCACTCACGGCCGAGCGCACGGCGCTGCAACTGCAGGGCCGGCGCTATGCGGCGAGCGTGGCGCTGGTCAAGGCGCTGGGCGGCGGCTGGGATGCGGCGCAGCTGCCCGCGATGGCGCGGGCCTCGGCCGAGGCGGTGCCCGCCTCGACGGCGCCCGATGCCGTTGCCGCTGCCAGCCCCGCGAAGTGACGCATCGCCTGCCGGTGCCTCGGAGCCATTCCATGTCCAACAGCGATCAAGACCTTTCACCCATGTCTGCGCCTGAACAATCACAACCCGTCCACGCTGCGCTTGTCGAAGCGCCGCGCGACGCTTCGACAAGCTCGGCCCGAACGGAAGTGGGTACGACACGTCCTGTGAGCCGCCGTGGCCTGGCGCTCAGCGCGGTGGCCGTCGCGATCCTGGTGCTCGTCGCCTGGCCAGCCTGGCGCCATGGCGGCCAGGGCGAAGCGCAGGCCGCCGCGCCGGCCACTGCATCCAAGGTGCCGCCCGTGCCCGTGCACACGGCCGTGGTGAAGAAGCAGAACATGCCCGTCGCCGCGACCGGCGTCGGCAGCGTGCTGCCGGTCGCCTCGGTCACGGTGCGCACGCGGGTCGACGGACAGCTCGACCGCGTCGAGTTCAAGGAAGGGCAGGACGTGAAGGCCGGCCAGCTGCTGGCGCACCTGGACCCGCGCACCTTCCAGGCCCAGCTGCAGCAGGCCCAGGCGGTGCAGGCCAAGGACGAGGCCCAGCTCGCCAACGCGCGGGCCGACCTGCAGCGCTACACCGAGCTCATCAAGGAAGACGCGGCCACCCGCCAGCAGCTCGACACGCAGACCGCGCTGGTGCGCCAGCTCACGGCCGCCGTGCAGAGCGACGGGGCGCAGGTGAACGCGGCGCGGGTGCAGCTGGGCTTCACCACCATCGCGGCGCCCATCTCGGGCCGCATCGGCGCGCGGCTGGTGGACCCCGGCAACATCGTGCACGCGGCCGACGCCAACGGGCTCATCGTCATCAACCAGATCGATCCCATCGCGGTGCAATTCACCCTGCCGGAGAGCGCCTTCCAGTCGGTCAACCGCGCCCTGAATGCCGGCAGTGCGCCGCTGCAGGTGCAGGCCATCGACCGCGCCACGCGCGAGGTGCTGGCCACCGGCAACCTGACGCTGCTGAACAACCAGATCGACAGCACCACCGGCACCATCGCGATGAAGGCGCACTTCCCGAATGCGGCCCACAGGCTGTGGCCGGGCCAGTCGGTCGATGCGCGCCTGGTGCTCGGCGTGCAGCAGGACGCGCTGACGGTGCCCGATGCGGCCGTGCAGCGTGGGCAGGACGGCCTGTTCGCGTACGTGGTCGACGCCGACCACAAGGCGCGGCTGCAGCGCATCGAGGTCAGCAACAGCGAGAATGGCGTGTCGGTCGTCTCCAAGGGCTTGGCCGAGGGCGACCGCGTGGTCACCGACGGCCAGTACCGCCTCACGCCCGGCGCGCCGGTGGCCGATGCAAAGCCGCCGACGTCCGCGGGCGGCACGCAGGACGCGCAGCGCGAGACGCCCGCCGCCGGCGCCGGCGGGGCAGGGGGCAGCAAGTCATGAGCATCTCCGCCCCCTTCATCCAGCGGCCCATCGGCACCTCGCTGCTCGGCGTGGCGCTGCTGCTCATCGGGCTGGTGGCCTGGCCCATGCTGCCGGTGGCGCCGCTGCCGCAGGTGGACTTCCCGACCCTGCAGGTCACGGGCAAGCTGCCCGGCGCCAGCCCGGAGACCATGGCGTCGAACGTGGCGCAGCCGCTGGAGCGGCAGTTCTCGCTCATCCCGGGCCTGTCGCAGATGACCTCAACCAGCTCGCTGGGCCTGACGCAGATCACGCTGCAGTTCGACCTGGACCGCAACATCGACGGCGCCGCGCTCGACACGCAGTCGGCCATCAATGCGGCCACCGGCCAGCTGCCCAAGAACCTGCCGAGCCCGCCGAGCTTCCGCAAGATCAACCCGGCGGATTCGCCGGTGCTGCTGTACGCGGTGCATTCCGACGTGCTGCCGATGACCGAGGTGGACGACTACGCCGAGAACATCCTGGCGCAGCAGATCTCGCGCATCGAGGGCGTGGGCCTGGTCAACGTGTTCGGCCAGCAGAAGCCGGCCGTGCGCATCCAGGTCGACCCGGCCAAGATCAAGGGCCTGGGCCTGAGCCTGGAAGACATCCGCGGCGTGATCGCCAACACCACCGTCAGCGCGCCGACCGGCACCCTGGACGGCAGCAGCCAGGCCTTCAACGTCTACACCAACGACCAGATCCTGAAGGCCGGGCCATGGAACGACATGGTGCTGGCCTGGCGCAACGGTGCGCCGATCCGCGTGCGCGACGTCGGCGTGGCGGTGGACGGGCCCGAGAACGCCAAGATCGCCGCCTGGGCCTACCCGGGCGCCGCGGCGCCGGCGGACAGCGGCATCAAGGGCGGCACGGCCATCACGCTGGCCATCACCAAGATGCCCGGCGCCAACGTGATCGAGACGGTGGACCGCGTGCAGGCCGCGCTGCCCAAGCTCAAGGCAGGCATCCCGCCGAGCGTGCAGGTCGACACCATCATCGACCGCACGCAGACGATCCGCGCGTCGGTGAAGGACGTGGAGTTCACGCTCATCCTGTCGATCGCGCTCGTGGTGGCGGTGATCTTCGTCTTCCTGCGCAACCTCACCGTGACGCTCATCCCCAGCGTGACGGTGCCGCTGGCCATCCTGGGCACCTCGGCGGTGATGTATGTGCTGGGCTACTCGCTGGACAACCTGTCACTCATGGCGCTGACCATCGCGGTGGGCTTCGTGGTCGACGACGCGATCGTGATGCTGGAGAACATCTACCGCCACATCGAGGACGGCATGGAGCCGCTCAAGGCGGCGCTGCAGGGCGCCAGCGAGATCGGATTCACCATCGTGTCGATCTCGGTGTCGCTGGTGGCGGTGTTCATTCCGCTGCTGCTGATGGGCGGCATCGTGGGGCGGTTGTTCCGCGAGTTCGCGGTGACGGTCACGCTCACCATCCTGGTGTCGGTGCTGGTGTCGCTCACGCTCACGCCGATGCTGTGCGCTAAATTCCTCAAGAACCACCCCAAGGACGCAGCCGGCCACAGCACCGAGAAGCACGGCCGCCTGTTCCAGCTCTTCGAGCGCGGCTTCGACGCCATGCTGGGCGGCTACCGGCGCGGGCTGGAACTGGTGCTGCGCCATCCCTTCGCCACGCTGATGAGCTTCCTGGCCACGGTGGCGGCGACGGTGGTGCTGTTCATCGTCATCCCCAAGGGCTTCTTCCCGCAGCAGGACACGGGCTTCATCTTCGGCTCCGCCGTGGCGGGGCAGGATTCCTCGTCCGAGGCCATGCACGCGCGCATGCTGGCGCTGGCCGACATCGTGCGCGAGGACCCGGACGTCACTACCTTCGGCATGCAGGCCGGGGCCAGCACCTTCAACGCGGGCAACTTCTTCATCGCCCTCAAGCCGCTCGACGAGGGCCGTACCGCCAATGCCGACCAGATCATCGCGCGCCTGAGGCCGGAGCTGGCGCGCGTGCCGGGCATCACCCTGTACATGCAGGCGGGGCAGGACATCAACGTCGGCGGCCGGCTGGCGCGCACCCAGTACCAGTACACGCTGACTGACACCAACCTGTCGGAACTCAACGACTGGACGCCGCGCATCGTCGAGAAGCTGCAGGCGCTGCCGCAGCTGGCCGACGTGACTTCCGACCAGCAGAACGCCGCCCCCACGGCCAACGTGACCATCGACCGCGAGAAGGCCTCGAGCTACGGCATCACGCCCGCGCTGGTGGACGCGACGCTCTACGACGCCATCGGCCAGCGCCAGGTGGCGCAGTACTTCACCCAGCTCAACAGCTACAACGTGGTGCTGGAAGTGACGCCCGCGCTGCAGAAGGACCCGCAGCTCTTCGACAAGCTGTTCCTGACCTCGCCCATCAACGGGCAGCAGATTCCGCTGTCGACCTTCGTGAAGATCGACACCACCCGCACGGGCTACCTGGCGGTCAACCACCAGGGCCAGTTTCCGGCCGTGACCATCTCCTTCAACCTCAAGCCGGGCGTGTCGCTGGGCGACGCGGTGAACGCGATCCAGAAGGCGCAGGCCGAACTGGGCGTGCCGCCGACGCTCACCGGTACCTTCCAGGGCACGGCGCAGGCCTTCGGCGCGTCGCTGCGCACGCAGCCCTACCTGATCGCCGCCGCGCTGGTGGCGGTTTACATCGTGCTGGGTCTGCTGTACGAGAGCTACATCCACCCGCTGACGATCCTGTCGACGCTGCCCTCGGCCGGCGTGGGCGCGTTGCTGATCCTGATGGCGGGCGGCTACGATCTGTCGGTGATCGCGCTCATCGGCATCATCCTCCTCATCGGCATCGTGAAGAAGAACGGCATCATGATGGTCGACTTCGCGCTGCATGCCGAGCGCGACAAGGGCATGAGCCCGCGCGACGCGATCTTCGAGGCCTGCCTGCTGCGCTTCAGGCCGATCATGATGACCACCATGTGCGCGCTGCTCTCCGGCCTGCCGCTGATGCTGGGCCACGGCGCCGGCTCGGAACTGCGCCGCCCGCTGGGCTACGCCATGGTGGGCGGGCTGATCCTGTCGCAGGTGCTGACGCTCTTCACCACGCCGGTGGTCTACCTCTACCTGGACCGCGCGCACCACTGGTATGTGCGCCGCAAGGAAGCCCGCGTGTCGCGCCGCGGCGGCCCCGCGCCCCTGGCACCGGAGGCGGCGGCCCATCCATGAGAGTGCTGATCGTCGAGGACGAGCGCAAGACGGCCGACTACCTGCGCCAGGGCCTGACGGAGCAGGGCTGCACCGTCGACGTGGCGCATGACGGCATCGACGGCCAGCACCTGGCCGTGCACTACGACTTCGACGTCATCGTGCTCGACGCCATGCTGCCCGGCCTGGACGGCTTCGAGGTGCTGCGCTCGCTGCGCGCCGTGAAGGGCACGCCGGTCATCATGCTCACCGCGCGCGACGGTGTGGAGGACCGCGTCAAGGGCCTGCAGGGCGGCGCCGACGACTACCTGGTCAAACCCTTCTCCTTCATCGAGCTGCTGGCGCGGCTGCAGGCGCTCACGCGCCGCGGCCGTGCGCAGGAGCCCACGCTGCTGCGCGTGGGCGAGCTGCAGGTCGACCTGATCGGCCGCAAGGTGCACCGCGGCGGCCAGCGCATCGACCTCACGGCCAAGGAATTCGCGCTGGTGGCCCTGCTGGCGCGCCGGCAGGGCGAGATCCTGTCGAAGACCACCATCGCCGAACTGGTGTGGGACATGAACTTCGACAGCAACACCAACGTGGTCGAGGTGGCGATCAAGCGCTTGCGCGGCAAGATCGACGCACCCTTCGCGCAGCCGCTGCTGCACACCATCCGCGGGATGGGGTACGTGCTGGAGGAGCGGGGCGGGCATTGAATGCGGGCAGCCGTACGCGAAGGGCGCGAAGATCACGCTAAGGACGCAAAAAAATCCAGAAGAATTCGGCTGTCTTTCGCGCTCTTCGCGAAACCTTCGCGCCCTTCGCGTACGGATGTCCGTCCCCCCATGACCCCACGTAACTCCATCGCCATCCGGCTCGCACTCATGTATGCGGCGGTGGCGCTGGTCGTGTTCTCGCTGGTCGGGGTGGCGCTGCACCAAGTGCTCAGCCGCGAGCTGGCGCGCCACCAGCACGAGCAGGTCCAAGGACGGCTGGAAGACGTGCGCTACCTGCTCGTGCACGGCCGCTCGCCGCAGTTGGCGATCCGCGCCAAGGACAAGATCGCCGCGCTGGTCAGCAACGGCGGCGAGACGCGCTTCTGGATGTGGAGCGACGACCCGGCCTTCCGCTGGGGCGAGGGCGCAGAGGCGATCGCCGCGCACATGCGTACCCACTCGGGCGTGGTCGACCTGCCGGTGGGACCGGGCGGCAGCTCGATGGCCGTGCTGTCGGTCGATGTGCCCGCCAACGACATCCGCGCGGGCCTGCAGCTCATCGCGGCCGTGAGCGAGGCGTCGTTCTCGCGCACCCTGCGCGCCTTCGAGACTGCGCTCGCCCTGTTGACGGTGGTCGGTGTTCTCAGCGTCGGTCTGCTGGGCTTCTGGATCGCGCGGCTGGGCCTGCGGCCCGTGCAGCAGCTGTCGGAGGACGCGCAACGCATCGGCCCCGACAACCGTGGCCAGCGCTTGGAACTGCCCGACCTGCCGCTGGAACTGTCGCAGCTGGGCGGCTCCTTCAACGCGGCGCTGGACCGGCTCGATGCGGCCTACCGGCAACTGGAGACCTTCAACGCCGACGTGGCGCACGAGCTGCGCACGCCGCTCGCCAACCTCATCGGCCAGACCCAGGTCACCCTGGCGCGCGAGCGCGACGCCCCCGAGCTGCGCGAGGTGCTGCAGTCCAACCTGGAGGAGCTCGAGCGCCTGCGCGCCATCGTGGCCGACATGCTGTTCCTGGCGCGGGCGGAGCAGGGCGAACGGGCGCACCGGCTCACCGAGTCGTCGCTGGCGCGGGAGGTCGACAAGACCGTGGAGTTCTTCGACGTGCTGCTCGAGGACGCGGGCATGCAGGTCGAGGTGGTGGGCGACGCCGTGGCGCCCATCGAGACCTCGCTCTTCCGGCGCGCGCTGAGCAACCTGCTGCAGAACGCCATCCAGCATTCGAAGGGCGGCGGCACCATCGTCGCCCATGTCGAGCGGCAGGCCGGCCGCGCCGTGGTGAGCTTCTCCAACCCCAGCGACCCCATTCCCGCCGAACAGCTCGCGCGCCTGTTCGACCGCTTCTACCGCGTCGACGCCGCACGCCACAACAGCGGCGAGAACCACGGCCTGGGCCTGGCAATCGTGAAGGCGGTGGCGGCGATGCACGGGGGCACGGTGTTCGCGCGTTCCGGCGGGGGGGTGACGACGATCGGGTTCAGTGTCGGATTGCTGTCAATAACATAGCAGGCTGCGCGGATGGGACGGGTGCTGTGGGCGGATTCGACGCTCAAACTTTCGCCACCCAACGCAGCGGCTCCTCGGGGCCAATGCCACTCTCGCGCCGCTTCTGGCCACAGTCGCCGTTCCACTCCTCGGGGAAGGTGGGCCAGTAGCACAGGCGTTCGGCCAGGGTGTGCAGCGGCGCCCACAACACATTCAAGCCGAAGTTCGTGGCGGTGGCCGCCGATGTGCCTTGGCCCACCATCTTGTCGCGCACCAGGGAGCCATGCATCACGGTCTCTTCCATGTGTTGGCCGGGGCTGCTGAAGCCTTTGCGCAGCCAGTTGTATTCGGCAGGTTTGGGCACCGCGTCCATGCCTTCTTCCATGAAGGTGCGGATGTACTGCCACAGGGCTTCACCGCTGTCGTTGGGTCCGACCCAGATCACATCTTCGCCCTTGCGTTCCGGATCAGTCGGATCAATAGGTGGCCAATAGAGAAGCAGGTTGCTGTCGATGCCGGCAGACTGCAAGCGCTCTCGCCGGGCATCCTCGCTGCTTGCCAGTTCTTCGGCAGTCCATGACTTGGGCGGCGCCCATTTCACATGGGCCCTGACGCGATCCCAGTCGAGGACGGCGTTGCCACCGTACTTCTTGGGGCGCAGCACGTACACCCTGCGGGTGGTGCGATTGAAGCGGTAGCGGGCGCGTAGGGCGGTGAAGAAGGCGGGGGCGAAGATGTGGGGCCAGAAGAGAAAGTGGACCAAGGCATATGCGCCAGCGAGCGTGGCAAAAAACAAGCCTAATACAAGATGCCAGTCACGAAGGTGTGATGGGCCATCGATCAATAGCAGAGAGATGAATCCCGCAGGCAACCCAAGCATCAAAACCGCTAGAACGGCAATCATGAAGGTTAATGACCGCTTGTTCTCCTCCGCATTACTTTGCTCAATGAAGTGCTCATTGAAGTCAAACAGCGTACGACCGATTAAAAGGGAGGGGCGTGCAATCTCCTGCTCCTTGAGCTTCTCCTTGCGCGTGGGTTTGGGGTCGTTCACACCATACGTACACGGTCCTTCATGAATGCCGCACAGCCTCGTGTACTCGTTGATGTCGGCGTAGTAGCCAACGGCCTTCGCCGTACCGCCTCGACGCTTTTCAAACTGATAGCCGGATTCATTGAGGAACATGTGCCCTACTCCATGTCCGCGATGGCATTGGCAAGGCTGCTGAGCATCAATGCTTCGGTGCGATGAGGTTGCACCTTGCTGCCACTATTCCGGAAGGGCTCGGCCTGCAGCCACTCGGCCCATTCCTTTTCCTTGAGCTTCTCGATCGCATAGCCGGCCGCCGCTATGAGGATGCCTGTCACGATGTTGATGCGGGTACACCAGAGGACGACAGTCATGTTCTTGGAGTAGTACGCAGTGGCGAGGCCAGTGCCAATCGCTCCCGCACCAGCCACAGATCGGCCAAAGTATGCAAACATCAAAAGACCGTTTTCTCGCCTGTACGCTGTTAGCGCATCCACCGCATCCCAAACGACCCCCACCACGGCCCCCGCAGCCACCCAGTGCGCCGCGCCAATCTTCAACGCCGCAAGGTCTGCCTCCGAGGCTCGCGCCAGATTGGCCGACTGCTTGTGCACCGTGATCTGTGCCTTGATCTCTTCCAGCACATTGCTTTCGTAAAAGCTCGCCCGCCAGCCCTTGAGCGTACCCATCGCATGGGCCACCGCCCCGGCCGCTTGGCTGCCTGCCCTCGGGTCGTCCTGCTGGTTGGCCGCTCGCCCGAAAGTCGGCAGGAACCCCATCACCTCGATGGCCGCGAAGACTGAAGGTACCCTCCCAAACCAGCGCGCCCCATGTGAGCCGCACTTCGTTCGGATCGATGTTCTCGGACAAGTCCGGCTGGGTACCCGTGCGGGTTGACCACATGGCCCTGCCACTCTGGCATGGCGCCCTCGCGCTCGATGAGCAGGTACAGGTAGCCTTCGCGCAGCAGGCGCACGTTGTAAAGCGCCGTCTGCAGCGCCACGCCGCCAGGCCGGGGATCGAGCGGAGCAACAGGTTGGAGCTTGCGCAGCTCGGCCATGCCCGGCTGGCGGGCGCTGTAGGCGGCAGCGTAGCGGGCAATCAGGATGGGCAGGCCCTTGCGTTCGCAGTTGCTGCAGGGTGAGGGACAGGGCATTGTGGTTCTCCGGAAGGGTCAGGCGGCCTTGGAGGCTTGGGCATACAGACTGATGAAGCGGGAGTCGGGCTGCTGGCGCAGTTGCGCGAGCACGCGCTTGAGCGCCGCGGCCTCGCGCGGTGTGTGCCAGGGGCGTTCGCAGGTGCCGTCGGGCGCAGGGTCGTGCCACCAGGTGCAATAGACGTAGTCTTCGAGGTTGGCGCCGCTCAGTCCAAGCCCGTCGGCATCGGCGAGCAGTCGGTCCACGGTGGCGGCGTCAGGCTGGCTTGCTGCGGGCACGCCGTGGCGGGCATAGCCGGCCCAAATGCGGTTGGCTGCCGCCACGGTGTGCATGGCCCGCCATTGGGCAGAAGTGAAAAGGTTGCCGGTTGTGCTGCGGGTGCGCACCTGCGATGCCTCTTCGGCACAGAACCAGCGAGCCAGCTGACCCGGCGCGTCATCAGCCGCATATTCAGCAGGTGCCCAGGGACCCCAGGGCTGTGCCAATGACCACCATTGGGCCGTATCGCCCAACCAAGCACGGCGCTGTTCGGTCGTCAGCAAGGGCCATACGCGCTGCAGGATTCGGGCATCCTGGTACTGAAGCAGACGCATTTGGCCGTCGCTGGGCGAGCGCTGATGGTTCAGTGCGCTGCAGTGCGTGGCCAATGCGTCGGCCTTGAGGGTGGCGAAGATCACGCCCCCCAGGTGCTGCTTGGCGGTGCGAGGCCAACTCTCCTGCCAGGCCAGCGACAGCCACTGCGCGCAGGCCTCACGCGCAGCCTGGGCGGCCAGCGTGTCACCGGCACTCCAGGGCGCCAGTGCCTCTGGCAGGGGCGCGACACAGGTTGCATGCTCCACGCGGTGCTCGAAGCGGGCGGCCATCACCGCGCGGCGCGCGCGGGCGGCATCGGGGAAGTGGGCCTCCAGCAGCTGCGCCAGCGGGTTGTCGGCCCAGCGATTGAGCAGCAGGTACGCGCGCATGCGCGGGGCCTCGTCGCCGGAGCGGACATCCGCCGCAGCAGTTGGCCGCACTTGGCGGTCCTGGAGGGTTCGCCAGCCCTGCAGCAATTCCTCTACAAGTGCGAGGTACGGAGTTGGGGTGTCGGCGGCGGGGCTCATGCGGAAATGGATCCACTGGCCTCTTGATCGGCTTTGCTCTCTTCCTGCGCGCAGGCCTTGAAGTTCTGCGGCTGCAGCGGCAGCGAAGCCGGCCCCATCTTGACGTGGCTGGCCGCATGCTCGATCCATCGCCCTGTCGTGCCGTGCAGGATGCCGGCGTTGCTCCACTCCGTGAACGAACCGCCCCCGTTCACGACCACCTTGGTCGGTGCGCTGATGAAGATGCTCTCGGTGGTGCTTTTGATGGTCACCTTCTGCTTGGCGGTGACGTTGACCTTGGCCGATGCGGTCCCAGGGGAACTGGACCTTGATGCGCCCGAGCTCGTCGGTCCACAGGTTCTGGCCCTCGGGACCGACGACCAGCGCCACCTGCGGGCC
Source organism: Xenophilus aerolatus (assembly GCA_030418545.1). Classification (GTDB taxonomy): domain Bacteria; phylum Pseudomonadota; class Gammaproteobacteria; order Burkholderiales; family Burkholderiaceae_C; genus Xenophilus. The sequence goes on from QAIB01000001.1 coordinate 1,046,816, forward strand.
GTGGGTGTGGGGCTTGGCGTGGGTGGGCTGCGGGCGCAGGGGCTCCTTGACGGGGTGAGCGGTCAGGTCCACCTGCACACGCCACACCTGCCTTCTGTCCAGGCTCGCGTCCTTGTTCTGGCTGTCCTGGCCCACGTCCTCGATCAGCAGGTCGGTGTCCAGGACCAGGTATTCGGCATTGGCGTCTTGCCTGGGGTGCTTCTTCAGCTCGAAGGTGCAGCCCGGCACCATGCCCCGCAGGTTGCCGCTGGCCCTTGCTCTGGCCCCGTGGGTGCGCAGCTGCTGCATGCGCAAGCGGGCCAGGTGGTCGCCTTCGGCTTGGGGGTCGTTGGCTTGTCCCGTGCCCGCCCGGGGCTGGGCGTAGTGGCTGCCTGCCCGGTCGGCGTGCCACTGGTAGACCTCGCCATTGTTCTGGCCGGTGGGGCGGGAATCCTTGCGGCCGGTGCTCAGGTCGGCCCTGGGCCTGGTGTAGTCGTAGTCCCGGGTGCTGTAGCTGCCGCTGGTGAGTTGGTGGTGGGGGACGAAGGCATGGAGGTACTCGGCATCGAGCTTCCAGCCCGGTGCGTGGTATTCGACCTGCTGGTAGGCGGCGCTGGGGTTCTTCTGGTGACCACCCATGTTGTCGATGAGCACCAGGCGGTGTTTGCCGTCGCTGTGCTCGAAGAAGTAGTTGATGCCCCATTCCTGGGTCAACCGCTCGAAGAACTGGAGATCGCTCTCGTTGTACTGGGTCTGGTAGTCCCGTGGGGGGTAGGTCTCCACCAGGCGCTTGTCGACGGGGAAACCATAGTCGGCGAGCAGTTCATCCAGGATCTGCACCACGCTTTGGTTCTGGAAGATCCTGCAGTCGGTGGTGAGGCTGGTCAGGTGCAGCCAGGGGCGCAGGACGAGGCGGTACTGGACGTGGCGGCCTTCCTCGCCCCACAAAGCAGCTTCGGTGATGAGGGCATTGATCTCACGCACCCCTGCGCCCACCCGGTCCACGGAGGCGCCGACGGCACCGGGGAGGAATTCGCCCGAGCCGTCCAGCTCGATCAGGCAGCTGATCTCACGGCCGATGAAGGCGTCGAGGTCGAAGTCGGTGGCGCCTGAGGCTCCGAGGTTCAGGGCATCCGGGGTCTTCAGGAGCAGCTCGTACTCGAACAGGCGGTTCAGGCCCTCGCGACCGGACAGGCGGACCGGCTCCAGCGCGGGGGCGCCGAGGTGCAAGGGGACGGCATCGCTGTGGATGCGGAGCGTGCGCAAAGGCACGCCGCGGAGTGCGGACATGGCAAGCCTCCCTGGCTTGAATTGTTGTGATAAGCGCTTGGCCGCCCTCGGCTCGGCACCGCAGGCCATCCTATGGCAATGCCAATGATCCGCCGCCCTGATACCTCCTCGGACGTGTGGAGCATTTCACGCTGCGGCCTGCAGGTAGTGCCCGCCGATCCGCGCGTGGCGCAGCGGCTTCGCGGAGCGACGGCGAGATGCCATGCAATCCATAGCGCCTCGCCCCAAGCCGGCGAGGCGCGCACGCCGCTTCTTTTCTTATGAGCCTCCGGTTGCCGCCCGGTGCCGGTCGATGAAGCGATCGACTGCCGCGGTGTACCCACCTGCCATGCCCAGCTCCGCATTGATCTGCCCATGGCCGAGCTGCAGCGGCAGCACCTCGGCACTCCCACCCACCGCCCGGAACGCCTGCGCGAAGCGCTGCGACTGGCCGCAGGCATCGTCGCGGCGTGGCGCGCTGCACACCAGCAGCATCGGCGGGCCACCGGGCGCGAGGCGTGCGGTGGGCGATATCTGTGCCCACAGCGCCGGGTCCGAGCCGAAGGCGCGGTCGTACAGCGGCAGGTGGCGCCGCTGCATCAGGGCCACGGTATCGAGCGCCGCACTGTCCAGGGCGACGGTGGCCCGCCAGGGCAGGACGCCCTGGGCGCGGGCCAGCTCGGGCGCGGCGCTCAGCAGCGCGACCAGGTGTGCACCCGCGGAGTGCCCCATGAGGACGACCTGCCGCGGGTCGGCGCCCCATGTCGCGGCCTGCGCCTGCACCAGGGCCAGCGCGCGTGCGATGTCCTCGGCCTGCTGCAGCACGCCGACCTGCGGCACCAGGCGGTAGCCGACCGAGACGAAGACGAAGCCCCGTTCGCGCACCCAGTGGTCGATCTTCGCGTCGACGACCGAGGCGGCGGCCCTGTCGCCGTACATCCAGCCGCCGCCATGGACCATGACCAGCACCGGCGCCTGTCGCGCCTGGGCCGGGCGATAGACGTCGAGGCGCTGGGACGGGTCCGGCCCGTAGGGCAGGCCGGCATCGCGCAGCACCCCCGCGGGGACGACAGGTGTGCCGACCTCGAAGGTGCGGCCGCGCCAGCGCGTTGTTCCCTGCGCATGCGGCGCGGCGCACAGCCCGGCGAGCAGCAGGCAGGCCAGCGTTGCGGTGATGCGCAGGGCGCGCATCCGCATGTTCGTGGTCGGGTTCATGGTCCTGCCTCCTCGATGCGAACGGTAGGTGGTGGTGCCGAAGTCCGGCCGCCAGGCGGACCGAAGACCATCGCCAGCCGCGCGCGCCCGCCCTCGGCCTGCCGCAGGTCGCGCGCCAGGTTCACCCACTCGTGCATGGCGATGCGCAAGGGGTTGTGGGTGCGGAGCGGCGTCGTCAGCCCGTAGCGCGGCGGCACGTCGTCGCGCAGGTCCACGAAGGTGCCGAAGAGGCGGTCGAACACGATCAGCACGCCGCCATAGTTGCAGTCCAGGTATTCGGCGTTCGATGCATGGTGCACCTTGTGGTGGGTGGGCGTGTTGAGCACCCATTCGAGCGCGCCCAGGCGCGGCAGCCAGGGCGCATGCAGCCAGAACTGGTAAAGCAGGTTGATGCCCAGGGCCGCGAACACGGCCGCGGGCGAAAAGCCCAGCCATACCAGCGGCGCGAAGAAGAGACCCGTGCCGGTGAGCTTGCCCGTCCATCCGAGCCGCAAAGCCGCGGCCAGGGTCACGAAGGTCTGGACGAGGCCCTCGGCCAGCGCGGCCGTCAGCACCAGCAAGGGCAGGGCGAGCAGCCATGGCGCGAGCTCCGGGCCGAGCGCGTGGCGGAGCGTGTCGAAGGGCATGGTTGCGCTTCTCCTCAGCCGCCGGCGGCGCGGCGGCCGCGCCGGCTGGCGGCGTAGGCCTCGATCTGTTCCATGGTCACGGCGCCGGTGTGCGCGCTGTCGATGGCCTCGAAGTTGCGGTAGACCCAAGGCATCCTGCCCTTCGCTTCGTCGCGCGTCAGGCGGCCGTCGACATTGGCGTCGGCGGCGCCGAATCGCTTGCGCAACTCGGTTCGCATCTGGTCTTGGCGGGCGGGGTCGGGCGCCTGGGCCCGCGCAGGGAGCATTGCGCCAGCCAGCAAGGCAAGCAGGGCGTATCGAAGCAGGAGGAGTCTCATCGGGAGTTCCTCAGCGGCAGGCGATCACGGCACCGGCGGCGTTGTAGCAGGTTGCGCTACGTGTCAGGCCGGTGGCGCTGTCGTACGAGCTGCTGGTCTGCACGCTGTTGCCGGTGACGTTGCTGGTGGCGGTGGTGCTGCGGCTCTGGCTGAGGTTGCCGGCGGCGTCGCGGGTGGCGCTGCCGCTGCTTTGCACGCTGCCCTTGGCGTTGGCGGCGTTCAGGCCGCTCTGGTGGCTGGCCGAGCCGTCGGCGTTGACGCGGGTGCTGCCGGCGCGCGCGCCCATCCCGCCGTTCGGGCCCGTCACGCGGGCGCCGCTGGCGACGATGCCGTGGCCCTGGCCATCGGTGCCGAGGGCACGGCCGCGCACCAGGTTGCCGCCGTTGGCACCCTGGCGGCGCACCATGGCGCCGGAAGACACACCGCCTTCGGCATTCGTGCCGCGGTAGCGCAGGGGACCGGCCTCGGCGCCGGCGGTGACGAAGGAGGCTGCCAGGGCGACGGCACCGAGGGCGGCGCAGCGCAGCATGAGGGGATGAGCTTGAATCGACATGGTCGTGTCCTTGCAGTGGAGGTGGATCGGTGGTGGCACGGCGGGGGCTGCCGTGCCTTGACTGTGGGCGCGAGGTGTGAGCGAACGATGCCGGCGTACGGGCGCTCGATGACGATCCATGACACGGCGCTGCGCCCTGTCATCGTTTGTCATGATTTCGCGCGCCGGGCGGCGGCCGTGCGCCGGGCGCTCGCTACGATCGCGCCATGCCCGAGCCGCTCGCCCGCATCCTCATCGCCGACGACGAGGCCGACTTGCGTGCGCTGCTGGAGCGCTACCTGGGCGACCAGGGCTACGCGGTGCGCACCGTGGAGGGCGCCGCGCCGCTGGACCGGCTGCTGGCGCGCGAGCGCTTCGACGTGCTGGTGCTCGACGTCATGATGCCGGGCGAGGACGGCCTGGCCGTGTGCCGCCGCCTGCGCGCGCAGGGCGAGACCATTCCGATCGTGATGCTCACCGCACGCGGCGACCCGGTGGACCGCATCGTTGGCCTCGAGATGGGTGCCGACGACTACCTGCCCAAGCCCTTCAACCCGCGCGAGCTGCTCGCGCGCATCCAGGCCCTGGTGCGGCGCCAGCGCATGCTGGGCGCCCACGCGGGGCCGATGGCCGAGGACGGCGAGCTGCGCTTCGGCGAGCACGTGCTGCACCTCGCCCGGCGCACGCTGCGCAGGGGCGATGCCGAGGTGCCGCTGACCACGGGCGAGTTCGGCCTGCTCGCGGCGTTCGCGCAGAACGCCGGCCGCCCCCTTGGGCGCGAGCGCCTCATCGAACTGGCGCGCGGGCGCGACCACGAGGCCACCGACCGCAGCATCGACGTGCAGGTCATGCGCCTGCGCAAGCTGATCGAGGCCGACCCGGCGCAACCGCGCCACATCCGCACCGTGTGGGGAGTCGGCTACGTCTTCGTGCCCGAGCCGGAATGAACTGGTGCCCGCGCAGCCTCTTCGGGCGCAACGCGCTCTTCATCGTCGCGCTGATCGTGCTGGGCCAGCTGGGCGGCGCGCTGCTGCTGCGGCAGATGGTGGTCAAGCCGCGCCTGGACCAGGCGGCCGACAGCGTGGCACGCAACGTGGCGGCGATCCGCGCCGGGCTGGTGGCGGTGCCGCCGGGGCAGCGGCAGGCCTTCGTCGATGCCTTCAATGCGCGGGCGCGGGCGACCGATGGGGGTCGGGACGCGTCGGCCCCGGCGGTGCTGCGGCCGCTGCTCACGCCGCTGGAACGCGGCTTCGTGCGGCGGGTGTCGGCACGCCTGGCGGGCCAAGGCGTCGACCTCGTCTGGCGCCGCGACCAGGGGGGCAGCCTGGCCCTGCGCCTGCCGATGGAGGGCGGCGAGCACTGGGTGGTGCTGCCCGGCCTGCTGCCGGAGCGCGAGTTCACCGGCGCCTGGATGGCGGTCAGCGGCGTCAGCGTGGTGCTGGCGATCGTCGGCGCACTGTGGCTGCAGCGGCGACTCGACCGGCCGTTGGCGCGCGTGGTCGCGGCCGCCCGGACGCTGGCCGGCGGGCAGGCGCCCGCGCCCCTGCCGGAAGACGGCCCGACCGAGATCGCCACGGTCAGCCGCAGCTTCAACCAGCTCGTCGCCAGTCTGCAGCAGGCCGAGCGCGAGCGGGCGTTGATGCTGGCAGGTCTGTCGCACGACCTGCGCACGCCGCTCACCAAGCTGCGGCTGGGGGTGGAGATCCTGCACGGCCGCAGCGAGCCCGAGCTGATGGCCAGCATGACGCGCAGCATCGAAGAGCTCGATGCCATCGTCGGGCAGTTCCTGGATTTCGCGCGCAGCGACGACGCAGAGATGCCTGTGCCGGTGGACCTGGATGCGCTCGCGCGGGCCGTGCAGGCCGCGGCGGCCGATCACGGCCGGACGCTGCGCGTCGAGGCGACGGCCGGCCCGCTCCCGGTCGCCGCCCGGCCGAAGGCGCTGCGCCGCGTGCTCGACAACCTGGTCGAGAACGCCTTTCGCCACGGGAGGCCGCCGGTCGTGCTGCGCACCGCGCGCGGGGCCGCGTGGGTGTGGATCGAGGTCGAGGACCGCGGCCCGGGCATCGACCTGGCGCAAGCCGAGCTGATGAAGCAACCCTTCCGGCGCGCTGGCGACGCGCGCAGCGGCGCCGCGGGGGCCGGGCTGGGACTGGCGATCGCGGACCGGATCGTGCGCGGCCACGGGGGCCGCTTCGAGCTGCTGCCGGCGGTGGAGGGGGGCTTGCGGGCGCGCGTCAGCCTGCCGCTCGGCCTGGACGCGCCGCTATCAAAACAATAGCTGCCGGCGCAGGATCGGCGGGCGCCGCAGGCTCAAAACGCTTGAAAGAACCGCGGGGGAAGGGAAGGTCCGCTCAGGCCGGTGCGATGGCCAGCACGCGCCCGTCGCGCGTCACGGTGCACACGGCCTGGGCCCCGTCGTTGCCATCGGTGAGCTGCACCTCGTAGTTGCCGGTGAAGGTCTGGCGCGAACCGCCGAGCACGATGGTCTGCCAGGGGCGCCGGAAAGCCTTGGCGCCGGCACCGATGCAGCCCATGTTGGCCACGGCTGGCGCGGCGCCGGCCGCGCCGGGCACCACGGTGTTCCCCAGCATGGGCGAGGAACCGAACCCGGTGCTGGCGTCGCACGCGGCGAGCGTCAGCGGGATCAGCGTCAGGGCCATCATGCGCAACATGGGCGCAATCTACCCCCGAGGTATGACAGTCCGGGTAGGCACAGACCCCGAACTGTCGTATTTAGGCATCGTTGGTGTGACGCCCTCCTCAGATCAGAGCGCCGCGTTGGACCAGGCCATGCGCCGCAGCATCTCGGCCTGGCGGGCGTTCTCGGCTTCGCGCAGGCTGCGTGCCGCGCGTGCGGCGGTGTAGGCCACGTAGCTCTGCTCCACGCGGTGCTCCCAGTCGCCCAATGGCGCGCCGTCCTGCGGAAGCGCGACGCCAAGGCCCGCCTTGGAGAGGATCTGGGCTTTCTGAGCGATGGTGAGCATGGCGGTGGACCTTCGGGGTGGAGCGCTGGCGGTGGTGGGACTGCCTCGATACGCGATGGGTGCAAGATAGCCCGTGTTTGTGACAAGCGGTATCAGCCAGTCGGCGTACAGGCGGTCAGCGGATGCCTACCAGTTCCGTTTTGCGCCGCTTCGTGCATCTCGGCCGTTCGGGGGGGGCGGTGGCCGAGGCGCGCCCTCGGGATGCATGCACGTTCTATGCTGGACGCATGAGCTCCCTCGATGCGCTGGAGGACTTCGTCCGCCGACACCCCCGTCTTTTCGTCATCACCGGTGCCGGCTGCAGCACCGAATCGGGCATTCCCGACTACCGCGACGCCAACGGCGACTGGAAGCGCCCGTCGCCCGTGACCTACCAGGCCTTCATGGGCGAGGAGGCGACGCGCCGCCGCTACTGGGCGCGCAGCCTGGTCGGCTGGCGCACCATCGGCGAGGCCCATCCGGGCCCCGCGCATGCCGCGCTCGCACGGCTGGAGGCGCAGGGCCGCGTCGGCCTGTTGCTGACGCAGAACGTCGACGGGTTGCATCAGGCCGGCGGCAGCGAGCGCGTCGTCGACCTGCACGGACGCATCGACACCGTGCGCTGCATGGCCTGCGGCCATCGCTCGCCGCGTGCGGCACTGCAGGAGCGGCTGCTGACGCTCAACCCGGCCTGGGCGGCGCTGGAGGCATCGGCTGCGCCCGACGGCGACGCCGACCTGGGCGGGCGCGACTTCTCGGGCTTCGAGGTGCCCACCTGCCTGCTGTGCGGCGGGCTGCTCAAGCCCGACGTGGTGTTCTTCGGCGAAAGCGTGCCACCCGATCGGGTGGCGAGCGCACGCGAGGCCCTCGCGGCCGCCGATGCGGTGCTGGTCGCCGGCTCGTCGCTGATGGTGTATTCGGGCTTTCGCTTCGTGCAGGCGGCGGCCACGGCGGGCCAGCCGATCGCGGCCGTGAACCTGGGCCGCACGCGGGCCGACGAGTTGCTCACGCTCAAGGCCGCGCTGCCGGTGGGCGCTGCGCTCTCGGCCCTGGCCGAGCGGCTGGCCGGCTGAGTTCGTTCAGCGCAGCCGCGCGGTGTCGATGCAGAAGATGTACGGGAAGCGCGTCGCCCAGTGCAGGTACTTGCGGGTGCCCGATTCCGACAGGCCCCACAGCCGGCCCTGCGGGTCGACGGTGAGGTCCTCGAGGCCGGCCACCATCGGGTACTCGGACAGCACCTCGCCCTGGCGGCCCAGCCGGTAGAGCTTGCCCCAGCGGCTGTTGCTGGCCGACACCCACAGCGTGCCATCGCGGTCGAAGGCGGCGCCTTGCGCCTCCAGCGGGACCGGGATGGATTCCTGCGCGCGGTCCTCGGCGATGGTCTGGCCTTCGTGCGTGTCGAAGAGGCGCAGGTCGAGCCGGAACATGCGGGCCTTGGGCTGCTCCTTGGTCCAGGTGCCGATCCACGCATCGCGGCCGTCGAAGGTGGCGTAGCTGCCGCGCAGATCGCCCGCGATTTTCAGCGTGCGCGCCGCGCCCTGCGAGCTGCCTGACGCCAGGGCCCGCGGCAGGTCGATGAGGAACAGCTGCCGCGTGTCGGCCAGCAGCAGCCGGTCCTGGCCCACATAGGCCAGCCCGCCGGAGTGGGTGCAGGTGCCGGGCGGCACGTCGAAGCCGCCGGTGATGCGGCCGGACGCGGCATCGATGCGGAACACCCGGCACGGGCCGGTGTTGGCCTTGAGGTCCGGCGTCGGCCGGTAGCTGCTGACGTAGAGCACGTCACCTGCGCTGGTGAGGCCCTGCGGGACGAAGCTGTCGTCCAGCGCGGGCGCCCAGATGCGGTGCTGCAGCGCAGCGCCGTTGGGCACGTCGAGGGTCGGGCCGTCGGCCAGGTAGGTCGGTGCCTGGCCGCGCACGGCATCGGTGGCCGTCGTGGCACAGCCCGCGAGTGCCACCAGCGAGACGAGCAAGGCGAGATGGATGCGCATCCGGGGATTCTCCCGCCGGCAAGCGCCTAGCCGCCGTCGGACGGCGGCGCCATCGCGCGGGCCCTGGGGGAGGCCTAAGGCTGCATCCAGGACGTCGCCGCCGGGCGCCCGTCCAGATGCAGGGCCGCCGTGGTGGGCGGCGTTTCGGCCAGCAGGCGGCCGCGGCGGAACACCATGAGGCGCGTCGCGCGCAGGCGGATGGCCTCCACGGGGTCGCGCGCCTGCAGCAGCACGAAGCTGGCGTCGGCGCCGGCGTCGATGCCGTAGCGCGGCAGGTGCATCAGCTTCGCAGCATTCGTGGTCACGGCCTCGAAGCAGCGGCGGATGCCGGCCTGGCTGGTCATCTGCGCCACGTGCAGGCCCATGTGCGCCACCTCGAGCATGTCGCCCGAACCCATGCCGTACCACGGGTCCATCACGCAGTCGTGGCCGAAGGCGACGTTCACGCCCTGGTTCATCAGCTCGGGCACGCGGGTCATGCCGCGGCGCTTGGGGTAGGTGTCGTGCCGGCCCTGCAGGGTGATGTTGATGAGCGGGTTGGCGATGACGCTGACGCCGCTCTCGGCGATGAGCGGCAGCAGCTTGCTCACGTAGTAGTTGTCCATGCTGTGCATGGATGTGCAGTGCGAGCCGGTCACGCGGCCCTGCAGGCCCAGGCGCTGGGTCTCGAAGGCCAGGGTCTCGATGTGGCGCGACAGCGGGTCGTCCGATTCGTCGCAGTGCATGTCGACCAGCGTGCCGCGCTCGGCCGCGATCTCGCACAGCAGCTTCACGCTGGCCGCGCCGTCGGCCATGGTGCGCTCGAAATGCGGAATGCCGCCGACGACGTCCACGCCCTTGTCCAGCGCGCGCTTCAGGCTGTCGACGCCGCCCTTCGTGCGCAGCACGCCGTCCTGCGGGAAAGCGACCAGCTGCAGGTCGAGGTAGGGCGCGACACGGCGCTTGACCTCCAGCAGCGCATCCACGGCCAGCAGACTCGGATCGCTGGTGTCCACATGGGTGCGGATCGCCAGCAGGCCCTTGGCCACCGCCCAGTCGCAGTACGCCAGGGCGCGTTCGATCAGCGCGTCGGCCGTCAGCAGCGGCTTGAGCTCGCCCCACAGCGCGATGCCCTCGAGCAGGGTGCCGCTCTCGTTGACGCGCGGCAGGCCGTAGCTCAGCGTGGCGTCCATGTGGAAGTGCGGGTCGCAGAATGGTGGCGACACGAGCAGGCCCTGCGCGTCCAGCGTCTGGTGGGCAGGCGCTCGCAAGCCCGGAGTGACCTCGGCGATGCGGCCGTCCTGAACGGCGATGGACATGCCGGCGCGGCCGTCTGAAAGGGTGGCGTTCGTGACGAGGAGGTCGAGCATGGCGATGGCCGGAAGGTGGTTCGGTTCTGGCGCACGAGCATGCCATAGCAGCAGGCCGTCACCGCCGTGACATGTGCCGCGGACACCATGCACGCCGCATTTCGTCCACACCGTTCCCGATTCCTCCGACCATGACACTACGACATGCCGCCTCGGTCCTGGCGCTCAGCCTGGCGAGTCCCGCCTTCGCCCTGAACATCGTGCTGACCAACGACGACGGGCTGACCAGCAACCTCAAGGCGCTTTACGACGCGCTCAAGGCCGCCGGCCACGACGTGGTGGTCTCGGTGCCGTGCACCGGCCAGAGCGGCCGCGGCGCCGGCATCGTGATGTACAGCACCGACACCATCGTGCCCGACAACGATGCCACGCAGATCAACGCCGAGGGCGGCTGCCACAACGGTGCCGCGGCCGTCGGCGCGCCGGCGGTGGGCCCCTTCACCAAGGCCGGCTACACCAACGGCGACTTCAACTACGTGCACGGCACGCCGGTCATGTCCGCGCTGTACGGGCTGGATGTGGTGGCCAAGCGCCGCTGGGGCAAGGCACCCGACGTGGTCTTGTCCGGTCCCAACGAGGGCCAGAACCTCGGCGCGATCATCAACGCCTCCGGCACCGTGGGCAACGCGCAGATGGCCGGCTCGCGCGGCATTCCCGCGATCGCGCTGAGCGCCGACGCCGACACCACCGACAACGCCGCGCTCGCCAATCCCAAGTCGGCCGTGGTGGCGCAACTGGCCGTTAAGCTGCTGGGCGCCCTGCAGGCCAAGGCCGGCAGCGGCCCGCTGCTGCCGCAGGGTCTGGCGCTGAACGTGAACTTCCCCAAGGCGATCGCGGCGGACACGCCGTTCGCCTTCTCGCGCATCGGCACCTACAACGCCTACAGCCTGGTGTTCAACAACGCGGTGCCCTACGGGCTGGGCATCTCGCTGGCATCGGCCCAGCCGACCGCGGCGCAGGCGGAGGACGAATCGATCGTCTACCGCACGCGCATCGCGGTCTCGGCGATGCAGATCGGCTTCGAGTACCGGCCGGCCGGCCAGGAATGGCTGCATCTGCGTCTGCGCGACGTGTTCGGTCAATGAGGACGCGGGTCGTGAAGCGGCAGCAAGGCATCGCGAGAGCGTTGGCGGGCGCGGCCCTCGCCCTGCTGGCCGCCTGCGGCGGCGGTGGCGGCGGGTATGGACCCGTCTTTCCCGTCACGGGCGGCGGGGGTGGTTCTGGCGGCGCAGGTGGTGCGGGCGGCGGGGGGGCTGGCGGATCGGCTTCCCAGCCGGCGCCGCCGGTCGTGAAGGTCGACGACTTGGCCGCCGGCGTCTATGCCGTGAGTACGGGCGATCCGGATCAGCCGACCCTGGGCCGCTACTACGCTGGCTCCGATGGCAAGCGCCTGCTGGCGCTGGAATCGGCCGGCGAGACGGTGGACCGAATCCTGCGCCGCGCCGACGGCTCGTCGGCCTGGGTCGCGGTGCCGGCGCCCACCGCCGACCTGAACGTGCAGCTGCTGCGCAGCCAACCGAGCGCCACGGCCGCGACGCCCGCCGCGGCGTCCCTGGCCGGCCGCTATGTGGTGCGCCTGTCCAGCGGTGCCGCGGCAGATTTCCGCATCGACGCGCAGGGCCGCATCGCGGCCGGCACCTTGTCCGGCTGCCAGTTGTCGGGAAGCCTCGCAAGCGGCACCCTGCCCGGGACCCTCGCGCTCAAGCTGGAAAGCCGCAACTGCGCCGGTGTGCCCGCCAGCGCCACCGGCGTGCTGGTGGCGGATCCCTCGGATGCACCCGCCGCCCTGCGCCTGCTGGCCGACGACGGCAAGCAGGCCGTGGATCTGCGCGGCTATGCCGAGACGGTGTGAACCGACCCGTCCTGCCCACACCTTCCGGGCCTGCGGCCCGCTGGCCGCGCCGCCCTCATCGCTCGCCCTTGCGGTAGGGCTTCATCAGCGCCTGCGGATAGGCCGCTTTGCGCGCCACCAGCACCAGCGCCAGGATCGACAGCAGGTAGGGCAGCATCAGGTAGACCTGGTAGGGCAGCAGGGCGTAGCCGGATTGCTGCAGCCGCAGCTGCAGCGCATCGAAGAAGGCGAAGAGCAGGGCGCCCAGCAGCGCCTTGCCGGGCCGCCATGACGCGAACACGACCAGCGCGACGCAGATCCAGCCGCGCCCGTTGACCATGTTGAAGAAGAAGGCGTTGAAGGCCGACAAGGTGAGGAAGCTCCCGGCCACGCCCATCAGCGCCGAGCCGGCCACGATGGCCGCGGTGCGCGTGGCCGCGACCGACACGCCCTGGCCTTCGGCCGCCTGCGGGTTCTCGCCCACCATGCGCACCGCCAGCCCGGCCGGCGTGCGGTAGAGGAACCAGCCCAGCAGCGGCACCAGTGCGAGGGCCAGCAGCGTCATCGGCGTCTGCTGCGACAGGATGGGCACCGGCAGCCAGTCCATCGGCGCGAAGGGGGCGATGGTCGGCGGCGTGTTCACTTTCGGAAAGCTCACGCGGTAGCCGTAGTAGCTCAGGGCCGTGGCCAGCAGCGTGATGCCCAGCCCCGAGACATGCTGCGACAGCGCCAGCCCCACGGTCAGGAAGGCGTGCAGCAGCCCGAACAGCGCGCCGGCCAGCGCCGCCACGCCCACGCCCACCCACAGCGGGGCGCCCGCGTACACCGCCAGCCACCCCGCGAAGGCGCCGGCCACCATGATCCCCTCGATGCCGAGGTTGAGCACCCCCGCGCGCTCGCACAGCAGCACGCCCAGCGTACCCAGGATCAACGGCGTCGCGATGCGCAGCAGCGCCACCCAGAAGGCGGGGTTGGCGAGGATGTCGAGAAGCTCGGTCATGGCCGGGGCAAAGCGGACTTGGCCGGACGCGAAGGCCGCAAAAGCGCGCGAAGGGCGCGAAAGAAAACCATGGAAGTCTGTTTTCGCGTCCTTCGCGAAACCTTCGCGTCCTTCGCGTACGGAAATCCGCGTTCCGCGTTCATTTCCACCGAACCCTGTATTGCGTCAGCAGCGTCGCCACCAGCACCGCGATGAGCGAGGTGGCGACGATCACGTCGGCGATGTAGGTGGGCACGCCCACGGCGCGGCTCATGGTGTCGGCGCCGACCAGCACGCCGGCGACGAAGATGGATGCGGCCAGCACGCCCAGCGGGTGCAGGCCGGCCAGCATCGCGATCACGATGCCGCTGTAGCCGTAGCCGGGCGACATGTCGAGCGTCACATAGCTGGTGCGGCCGGCCACCTCGATCGCGCCGGCCAGCCCCGCGAGCGCGCCCGAGAGCAGGGCTGTGAGCACCACCGTGCGCGTGACGGGCACGCCGGCGAAGGCGGCCGCGCGCGGGTTCGCGCCCAGCGCGCGGATGTCGAAGCCCAGCACCGTGTGGCGGAAGATCGTCCACACGATCACCGCCAGCGACACCGCCCACAGGAGCCCGGTGTGCACCCGCGTCTGCGGGATCAGCTTGGCCAGCTCCAGGTCGGATTGCAGCGCCACGCTCTGCGGCCAGCCCATGGCCGTCGGGTCCTTCATGGCGCCGTCGAGCAGCGCCCCCACGCCCAGCAGCACGATGAAGTTGAAGAGCAGGGTGGTGACGACCTCGTCGACGCCGAGCTTGTTCTTCATGAGCGCCGGTCCCAGCAGCAGCAGCGCGCCGGCCAGCGCAGCGGCCAGCATCATCAGCGGGAAGAGCAGCCACACCGGCCACTCGAAACCCGCGCCGCCGTGCATGCCGCCCACCGCGATGGCGGCCAGCGCGCCGGCGTACAGCTGCCCTTCGGCCCCGATGTTGAACAGGCGCGCCTTGAAGGCCACCGTGGCCGACAGGCCGGTGAGGATCAGCGGGATGGCGCGGGTGAGCGTCTCGCTCCAGGCGAACACCGAGCCGAAGCCGCCCGAGAGCAGCAGCGCATAGGTGCGGCCCACCGGCGCGCCGGCCCACAGCACGAGCAGTGCGCTCACCGCCATCGTGAACAGCACCGCGCCCACCGGGGCGATGGCCAGCGCGGCACGCGAGCTGCGGGGGCGGCGTTCGAGCCTCATGGCGCGTCCTTGCCGGCCGCATGCGTGCCCGCCATCGCCAGGCCGATGCTCTCGCGCGTCCAGGCCTGGGCGGCACGCGGCTCGCTCAGCTGGCCGCCGTGCATCACCGCCACCCGGTCGCCCAGCGCCAGCACCTCGTCCAGGTCGTCGGAAATCACCAGCACCGCGGCACCCGCGTCGCGCGCGGCGATGAGCTGCTGCTGCACATAGGCCACAGCGCCGATGTCCAGGCCCCAGGTCGGCTGGTGCGCGACGATCAGGCGCGGTGCCTTCGATTCGGCGTCGGGCGCCATCAGCGCGCGGCCCAGGATCAGCTTCTGCATGTTGCCGCCCGACAGCGAACGGGCCGGCGCGTCGAGCCCGCCACCCCGCACGTCATATGCTTTCTCGATGCGCTGCGCATGCCGGCGCGCCGCACGCTGGCGCACCCAGCGCAGTCCGGGCAGCAGCGTGCGCGAGAACGCCGGGCTGCGCAGGCGCTCCGACACCGCGTTCTCCCACACCGGCAGATCCCCGACCACGCCGACGGCATGCCGGTCCTCGGGAATGCGGGCCACGCCGCGCGCCACCAGCCGCGCCGGCTGCGGCGGCAAGGCGCGGCCCATGAGCTCGACGGTGCCGGCCGTGGCACGCCGCGTGCCGCACAGCAGTTCGGCCAGCGCGACCTGCCCGTTGCCCGACACGCCGGCGATGGCCGTGATCTCGCCCGCGCGCAGCCGCAGCGACACCTCGCGCAGCCGGTCGTGGCCGCCGCCCTCGGTGCTCACCCGATCGAGCACGCAGACCGCGTCGCCCACGCGCGCCGCCGGGTGCCGGACCGTGCCCTCCACCGCGTGGCCCACCATCCACTGCGCGAGCTGCGCCTGGCTGGTGCCGGCGGTGGCGGCCTGCGCCACCAGCTTGCCGCCGCGCAGCACCGCCACGCGGTGCGACACGCGCAGCACCTCGGGCAGCTTGTGGCTGATGAAGATGATCGACAGGCCCTGCTCCACCATCTGGCCCAGGGTGGCGAACAGGGCCTCGCTCTCCTGCGGCGTGAGCACGGCGGTGGGCTCGTCCAGGATCAGGATGCGGGCGCCGCGGTACAGCGCCTTGAGGATCTCGACGCGCTGTCGCTCGCCGACCGAGAGGCTGCCCACAGTGGCATCGGGCACCACCGGCAGGCCGAAGCGCTGCGACACCTCCAGCAGGCGCGTGCGCGCGGCCGATCGCTGCGAGGAGAGCCGCCAGAACGGCTCGGTGCCCAGCAGCACGTTGTCGAGCACGCTCAGGTTGTCGGCCAGCGTGAAGTGCTGGTGCACCATGCCGATACCCGCCGCCAGCGCCGCACGGGGTTGCCCCGCGGGCAGCGGCCGGCCGAAGACCTCGATCGTTCCCTCGTCGGCGACGTAGT
This sequence comes from Xenophilus aerolatus, assembly GCA_030418545.1. GTDB lineage: Bacteria > Pseudomonadota > Gammaproteobacteria > Burkholderiales > Burkholderiaceae_C > Xenophilus. Next base: position 1,062,482 of record QAIB01000001.1, read on the forward strand.
GGCCGAAGAGGATGGACATGAGCGTGGACTTGCCGGCACCGTTCTCGCCCAGCAGGGCCAGCACCTCGCCAGCGGCCAGTTCGAGCGAGATCGCGTCGTTCGCGACCAGCGGCCCGAAGCGCTTGGTGATGCCCTCCAGGCGCAGAACGGGCTGCGGCGCGGCGCTCACGGTTTCCAGCGTGCGAGGAAGGCCAGCAGCACCTTGGCCGAGTTGTCGGCCGCCAGCCGCATGAAGGTGCCCATCTCGTTGGCGCCCTCGCCGCCGCCGGCCAGGTCGCTCAGCGAGCGGAAGGCGATGAAGGGCACGCCGTTGCTGTGCGCCACCATGCCCACAGCGGCGGTCTCCATGTCGAGCACGTTGGCTTGGAAGGTGCGGAAGGTGTATTCGCGAAATGCCGCGTTGTCCATGAAGGCCTGGCCGGACACGCCGTTGCCGCCGACCACGAGCTTCGGCTTGTGCGACAGGCAGGTGGTGCCGCTGCACGCGGCGAGTTCGACGGGCAGGTCGCGCGCCGCGGCCAGCATGGCCGGGTCGGCCTCGAACCAGAACTTCTTCGCCATGCCCGGCTGCGCGGCCGAGCGGAATTCGACCGGGCGCGGGAACATCATCCCGAAGTTGGGCAGCTTCGCGTCGTCGATGAAGGGGGGCACGGCATACCGGCCGGGCGCCGTTTCGCGTGCCATCAGCACCTCCAGGTACTGGCCCCACTGGGCCGGCACCGTCACGTCGCCGATGTGCAGCTGCGGATTCACGCCACCCGCGATGCCGCTGAACACGATGTGGCTCACCTTGAAGCGGTCCAGCGCGAGCTGGGTGTTCATGGTGGCGTTGGTCATGCTGATGCCCGACAGGAACAGCAGCACCGGCCGGCCCTCCAGCGTGCCGGTGATGAATTCCACGCCGTTGATGCGCTGCGACTGCGCACCCTGCAGCCGCTGGCGCAGCAGCACCAGCTCGGGCTCGAAGGCCGAGATGACGGCGATGCGCGGCTGCTGGACTTCGGGCCGGGCGGTGGCGAAGGGCGGCGTGCCGCAGCCCGCCAGCGCGAGGGCGACGAGGGCGGTGGCGAGGAATCGACGGACGAGGTCCATGGTGGATCGGGTGGGAGGGCGGGCGCAGGGCTTCGACAGGCTCAGCCCGAACGGGGAACGGGGAACGGGGAACGGGAACCGGGAACGAGGCCGGGGCAGAGGCGCCGGGCGGGGCGCCTCCCGGGAGGGGACTACTTGCTCGACTTCGGCTGGCCGTCGTCCACCTTCACGGTGAACTTGCCGCCCAGGATCTCGGCCTCGCGGGCCTTGACCTTGGCCACGATGTCGGCCGGCACCTTCTTCTCGAATGTGCCCAGCGGCGCGAGCTCGGAGCCCTTGTACTTCATCATCGAGTAGATGCCGTAGTCCTCGGCCTTGAACTGGCCGTCCTTGACCAGCTTGAGCGCGCGGTCGATGCTCGGCTCCATGTTCCACAGCGCCGAGGCCACCACCGTGTCGGGGTACTTGTCCTGCGTGTTGATCACGTTGCCGATGGCCAGCACCTTGCGCTCCTTGGCCGCGTCGCTGACGCCGAAGCGCTCGGCATAAAGGATGTCGGCGCCCTTGTCGACCATGGCGAAGGCGGCTTCCTTGGCCTTGGGCGGGTCGAACCAGCTGTTGATGAAGCTCACGCTGAACTCGACCTTGGGGTTCACTTCCTTGGCGCCGGCCATGAAGGCGTTCATGAGACGGTTGACCTCCGGGATCGGGAAGCCGCCGACCATGCCGATCTTGTTCGACTTGGTCATGCCGCCGGCGATCATGCCGGTGAGATAGGCCGGCTCCTGGATGTAGTTGTCGAAGACGCTGAAGTTCGGCGCCTGCGGCTTGCCCGAGCTGCCCATGAGGAACATGGTCTTCGGGAAGTCCTTGGCCACCTTGCGCGCCGCCGCCTCGACGGCGAAGGCCTCGCCCACGATGAGCTGGTTGCCGGCGGTGGCGTACTCGCGAAGCACGCGCTCGTAGTCGGCGTTCGCCACGTTCTCTGTGGCCTTGTATTCGATCTCGCCGCGGGCCTCGGCGGCCTTGAGCGCCTTGTGGATGCGGCCCACCCATTGCTGCTCGAAAGGCACCGTGTAGACGGCGGCCACCTTGAGCTTGGCCTGCGCGAACGCGAACTGGGGCAGGCCCAGCGCCAGGGTGGCGGCCGCGGCGGCGGCGCCCAGGACCAGGGGACGGCGACGGATCATCGAATCTCTCCTCGTTTGCTATGAAATGGATAGCTGCTCACGCAGGAAGCGTGCCGGCTGCAGCCCGAAACGGTCACTTGTTCGACGTTCTGGTCGCCGCGGAGCAGGCCGTTCGGGAACATCCGCGGAACCGGCCATGCCGGGCCGCTGGATGTGCCCCCTCGCAGGGGGTTGCCGGAGCGACACGCAGTGCGCGCAGGCTGGGGTGGGGTCATTTCGTGCCGAAGATGCGGTCGCCCGCATCGCCCAGGCCCGGCAGGATGTAGCCGTGCTCGTTGAGCTGGCGGTCGATGGCGGCCGTGTAGATCGGCACGTCGGGGTGCGCTTCCTGCATCGTCTTGATGCCTTCGGGGCAGGTGAGCAGGCACACGAACTTGATCGACTTGGGGCTCAGTTCCTTCAGGCGTTCCACCGCGGCGACGGCCGAGTTGCCGGTGGCCAGCATCGGGTCCACCACCACGATGTCGCGCTCGTGCATGTCGCCGGGCATCTTGAAGTAGTACTCCACGGCGGTGAGCGTCTTCGGGTCGCGGTACAGGCCGATGTGGCCCACGCGTGCACCCGGCACCACGTTGAGCATGCCGTCCAGGATGCCGGTGCCGGCGCGCAGGATGGAGACGAAGACGAGCTTCTTGCCGTCGATGACCTTGCCCTTGGTCATCTCCAGCGGCGTCTCGATGTCGATCTCGGACATCGCGACGTCGCGCGTGACCTCGTAGGCCATCAGGGTGGAGAGCTCGTTGAGCAGCCGGCGGAAGCTGTTGGTGGAGGCGTCCTTGCGGCGCATCAGCGTGAGCTTGTGCTGGACGAGGGGGTGGTCGACGAGGTGGACGTTGCTCATTGGGTGTCGGAGAAAAATCGTTGTTGTGCGAACGCGCGGGCCGAGTGTGCCAGTGCGTCAGAAGACTGTGCCGTCGCTCTCGATCTTCAGCGGTGGCGTGCCCCCACGCAAGCGCTGGGCCAGGGCACGGCCCGCGGCCCAGGTGCCGCCTTCGAGCACGCAGGCCAGGGGCATGTCGGCTTCGTCCCGCTGCAGGTTCTTGCGCACCAGCGGCGCCAGCTCGTCGAGCAGCGCCACGGTGAGCGCGCGCCACTCGACGATGAACTCGTCGCCCACGCGCCAGGTCTTCTCGAGGAAGGCCGGGTCCTGCGGCACGAGCACGCCGCTGTCGAGCAGCAGCCCGCCGTTGCGGTACTCGGGCAGGGCCGTGAGGCGGTCGATGCCGCGCACCTGAACGCCGGCCCATTCGAAGGGCTCGATGAGCGAATAGGTGAGCCACTGCGAGAGCTTGTGGAAGGGCATCCAGCCGTTGGTGAGCCCCGGGCCCTGCACGGCGCTGTGGCGCCAGCAGTCGCCCAGCGCCAGGGCCGGGTCGCCGCCGCCGGGCAGCACGTCGCTGCCGTCCGCGGCCAGGCTGTCGACCCGGTTGGCCGCCGGCCAGATCGAGGACAGCGACATCAGCAACTGCGTGAGGATGCCATGCGCCTCGATGTCGGCCGTGGGCGGAATGGCCGCGCCGTCGGGCGAGACGAGCATGTCGAACAGCCCGCCCGGACGCTGCACCGCGGTGCCGAAGACCTCGGGCTGTTCCGACAGCACCTCGCCCAGTCGCCGCAGCAGGATGGTGCGGCCGGTCAGGCCCACCAGCGGGTTCACCTCGCTGGCCTGGAAGGCCTGCGCCAGCCGGTCGCCCACCAGGGCGCGCAGGCCGGCGGCGTCGGCCTGCAGCGGCCGGTCGGGGTCGGAAGAGAACAGGCCGCTCGTGAAGGCGTGGAAGCTGGCCACGCCCAGCCCTTCGGAGCGCGAGAAGCGCTGGCCGCTGGCGGATTCGGTGTAGTGCCAGTCGGGGCCGGCACCGGCATCGAGCAGGACGCTGACCACCACCAGGTCGATGTGGGCCTTGGCCCGTTCGCGCGGGGTCGCGCCTTCGAGCAGGGCGTCGAGTTGCGCGAGGCGGTCGACGCCGCCGGCCTCGAAATGGCGCCAGCGGCTGTGGTAGGGGATGGGGCCCCAGTCGTAGCGGTCGCGCGTGACCTCGGCCACCTCGCGGGCCGCGTCTTCCAGCGCATTGGCGTCGCCGACGCGGAACCACGTCGACTCTCCACGCCGGGCCCGCGCCAGCAGGGCGGCCGCGCGGGTGCGGATGGCGTCGGTGGTGCGCAGGTAGGCCGCCGCCGCGGCGGGTTGGGTGGCGTCGGGGACGAACTCCACCGCCGGGTCGACATGGCCCTGCGCGTCGGCAGAGCGCACGGCCGGGTTGTGGGTCGGGCGATCGGGGTCGATGCCGTAGATGTCCTGCGTCATTCGTTCAGTCCCCGGCCCTTGGCCTTCTTCAGTTCCTCTGCATCGGGCACCGCGCCGGGCGTGAAGTAGCCGGCTGCGGTCTTCGCGTCCATCTCCACCCGCGCATCGGCGGGGATCAGCTCGTCGGGGATGTTGATGCGCTCGCCCACCTCGATGCCCGAGCCGGTGATGGCGTCGAACTTCATGTTGCTCATCGACACGAGCCGGTGGATCTTCCGAATGCCCAGCCAGTGGAAGACGTCGGGCATCAGCTCCTGGAAGCGCATGTCCTGCACGCCGGCCACGCATTCGGTGCGGGCGAAGTACTGGTCGGCGGTATCGCCGCCCACCTGGCGCTTGCGCGCGTTGTAGACCAGGAACTTGGTCACCTCGCCCAGCGCGCGGCCTTCCTTGCGCGAATAGGCGATCAGGCCCACGCCGCCGCGCTGCGCGCCCGCGATGCACTCCTCGATGGCGTGCGTGAGGTAGGGACGGCAGGTGCAGATGTCGGAGCCGAACACGTCGGAGCCGTTGCACTCGTCGTGGATGCGGGCCGTGAGCTCGACCGAGGGGTCGGCCAGGTCGCGCGGCTTGCCGAAGATGTACAGCGTCTGCCCGCCGATGGGCGGCAGGAAGACCTCGAGGTCGGAGCGCGTGACCAGCTCGGGGTACATGCCGCCGGTCTCCTCGAAAAGCACGCGGCGCAGGTCGGTCTCGGAGCAGCCGAAGCGGCGCGCCACCTCCGGCAGGTACCACACGGGCTCCACGGCGACCTTGGTCACCACGGCCGCGCCGCCTTCGGTGAGGAACTTGCCGTCGGCCTTGAGGCGGCCCTTCTGCAGCGCGTCGATCACCTCGGGCAGGATGACGTGCGCCTTGGTCACGGCGATGGTCGGCCGGATGTCGTAGCCGGCGGCCAGCTCGGCGGCGAAGGCCTCCTGCACCATCGCGCCCCAGGGGTCGAGCGAGACGATGCGGCCCGGGTCGCTCCATTGCGGGTACGGCCCGATCGCGTCGGTGGGCGCGGTGTTGGTCAGGTCGGCCTTGTGCTCGCGCTTCAGGGCGCCGGCGGCGACGGCCAACGCGCGGTACACGCTGTAGCTGCCGCTGTGGGTGCCGATGACGTTGCGGTGCGCACGCTTGGTGGTCGTGCCGACGACCGGCCCGCGCTCGGCCGGGGTGGCCGCGCCCCAGTGGATGGGAATGGCGCCGAGCCCGCCGCTGTGCGAGGTCAGCCGGATGTGGCGCGGGGAGGTGCTGGCGGGGTAGATCGGCGAGATCGACGCAGCGGTCGGTGCCTGGGAAGGCTCGGCGAGGGGGGAGGGTGTGACGGGGGAGGTGGGAGCGTTCGTTGTGCTATCGACGGACATTGCAGGCCCTCAAAAAACACAATGTAGCGAGTGCCCCCGGGGCTGGCAAGCAGGCCGTTTCGCCTTTCGGCGTATGCGGCTTCCGGGCGCCTTGCGGCGCCCGCAGCCGGAAGTGCGATCGGCCCACAGCGCATGCCCGCCGGGCGCTGCGGCCGAATTCGTCACATTCGTTACGATCGGTCGATGCGCAGCAGGCGGTCCACCGACAGCCGCCCGCCGCCGCGGCCCACCAGGTACAGCAGCAAGCCCGCCCACGAGAGGTGGGTCGGCCAGGCGTCGGGATACACGAAGACCTGGATCACCGCCGTCATGCCCAGCAGCGCGAGCGCGGCGAAGCGCGTGAACAGGCCCAGCACCAGCAGGATCGGAAACGCGTGCTCGGCGTACGCGGCGAGATGCGCGCCGATCTCCGGCGGCAGCAGCGGCAGCCGGTATTCGGTGCGGAACAGCTCGATCGCGCCGTCGGTGACGTGCAGCCAGCCGTCGACCTTGGTGCGACCCGAGAGCCAGAAGATGGCGCCGATGGCGACGCGGTCGACCAGCGCCAGCAGGTCGTGCGGCACCAGGGCGCCCAGGCGCCGGGTGACGCGGTCCAAGGCGCCGGAAGGGGCGGTCGTGGTGTGGACGGTGGATTTCATGGTGGGCTCCCGATTGAAGTGGTGAACGCGCGGGCCTGCAGCAGTCGGGCGAGCAGGGCCGCGAGTTCGGTGTCGGGGTGGGTGTCGAGCGCCGCTGCGGCGGCCTCGCCCAGGCTGTCGCCGCGCGCGCAAGCGTCGAGGAAGACGCAGCCGCCGACGGGCAAGGGCTGCCAGATCACTTCGCCGATCGGCCGTGTGAGCAACGTGGCTTCGCCTGCCCACTCCACGGCTTCGAGCGCTGCCAGGGCGGCCGCATCGCCGCTGCGATTGGCCGACCAGATGCTGTGCAGAGGCAAGGTGTCGGACGCGTGCCAGCGCGTTGCGGGGTGCGGTGGCAGGCGCAGGCCCGCCAGCGCTTCCGGCGGCAGCCCGGCCAGTGCATCGGCCGGCAGCACGGGCGCGTCGGCAGCGGTGTGCGATGCGGTCCACAGCCGGTCGAGCGTCGCAACGCCGGGCAGGTAGGGCAGCGTGTCGCCGGCCAGATCGGCCAGCGTGTCGGCGAAGCCTTCGCCGTAGTGCAGCAGGCAGGCGTCGCGCGGCGGATGCTCGCCCAGATGGCGGGCGGCGGCTGCGCGCAACCAGTCGCGGCCCACCAGCCGCGCCACGGCAGGGAAGTTGGCCTCCAGTGCATCGATGCAGCCCTTGTGGACGGTGTTGCGATACACCGCGAAGCCGGGTTGCCGGGCCCAGTCGGGTGCGGCGCCGCCTGCGAACTCGTCGGCGAACAACGAGGCGACGAAAGCCTGCTCGAAGGCGCCCAGGGCGGTCATGCCGGCACCCCTGCAGCGAGGCTGTCGATGATGGCTGCCGCTTGCCCGCGCTCGGCCATGAGTTCGTCGAAGGACGGCACGTTGCCGTCGCGTTCGACCAGCGTCGGCCGCGGCCCGGCGCGCTCGACGAAGTGCGTGTACAGCGACCACACGGCCGGTGCCACCGGTGCATCGTGTGAGTCGATCAGCAGCGCCTCGCCATGCACAGGGTCGGCCGTGTGGCCGGCCAGGTGGATCTCCATCACGGCTTCGGCCGGAAAGCGATCGAGGTAGCGGGCGGCATCGAAGCCGAGGTTGCGCGCCGAGACATGCACGTTGTTGATGTCCAGCAGCAGCCCGCAGCCGCTGCGGCGCGCCAGCTCGCGCAGGAAGTCGGTCTCTTCCCAGTCGTGGCCGGGCAGCTGCAGGTAGTGCGAGGGGTTCTCGATCGCGATGCGGCGGCCGAGGGCCTGCTGCACCTGGTCGACGTGCGCGACCATGCGGCGCAACAGCGCATGCGTGCGCGGGCAGGGCAGCAGGTCGGGCAGATAGCTTCCATCGAAGCGCGACCAGGCCAGGTGCTCCGACACCAGCGCGGGTTCGAGGCGTCGCACCAGGGCCGCGAGCCGCTGCAGTTGCCGCGCATCGGGCGGCGCCTCGCCCGCGAGCGAGAGCGACACGCTGTGCAGCGACAGCGGATGCTGGCGGCGGATCGCCTCCAGCCAGGCCAGGCGCGGTCCGCCCGCCACGCTGTAGTTCTCCGGATGGACCTCGAACCAGAGCCCCGGCGTACGCGCTGCGAGCGCGGCGTCGAAGTGCTCGGGCTTGAGACCCAGGCCGGCGGACAACAGTGCGGACATGGCGGACTCGGGACGATCAGGACTTGATCGGCGTCAGCGAGCCGGTGCCCTTGGGCGTCTTGATGGTGGTGCAGGTGCCGGCGGGCACGTTCTTCCAGGCATTGCCCTGGTAGTCCATCTTCGAGGTGCCGGCGCAGGTGGTGCCGGGGCCGGCCGCGCAGTCGTTCTTGCCGGCCATGGAGACGCCGTAGCACTTCTCCATGCTGGCCATCTTGTCGGCCATGGGCTTGTCTTGTGCCATGGCGGCGCCGCTGGCGAGGGCAGCGAGGGCGAGGGTGGTGATGGCGAGGCTGCGTTGGGTCATGGGAACTCCTTGAGAGGGTGGATAACGAAGGGATCGATGAACCTGCCGGCCGGCGCGGTCCTTCCTAGTTCGGGCCTTCGCGCCGGCCGGGTTACAGCGGCGTGCACAATCGCGCCGAAAAATTCCAGCGCGGCCGCTGTAACCCGTCGGTGCCATGCCACGAACAACACCTACAAGCCAGTCCCCGATGAGCGAGGTCGAGACGCAGTTGCGCGGCCTGTTCGTGCGTGGCCTGCAGGGAGATGCCGCCGCCTACCGCGACTGCCTGCAGCAGTTGGCGCGGCATCTGCGCGCCTTTCTTGCCAGGCGCCTCTTCGGCTGGCCCGATGATGTGGAAGACCTCGTCCAGGAATGCCTGCTCGCCATGCACAACCAGCGCCACACCTACCAGAGCGACCAGCCGCTGACGGCCTGGGCGCATGCGATCGCGCGCTACAAGCTCATCGACCTGCTGCGCGCGAAGTCGGTGCGCGAGGCGCTGCACGAGCCGCTGGATGACGAGATGGAGCTGTTTGCCGACTCGGCCACCGAGGCCAGCGATGCGCGGCGCGACGTGCAGGGCCTGCTGGCCGAACTGCCCGACCGGCACCGGCTGCCGATCGTGCACGTCAAGCTCGAGGGCCTGTCCGTCGCCGAGACCGCGAAGCTCACCGGCATGTCGGAATCGGCGGTCAAGGTCGGCATCCACCGCGGCCTGAAGGCGCTGGCCGCGCGCATGCGCAAGGACACGACGTGAAGACCGACGATTTCGTCGCCATGCTGGCGGCCGGCGCCGAGCCCGTGCCGCGCCGCGCGGTGAGCCGCCGCCTGTGGTGGGCGCTGGGCCTGAGCCTGCCGATGGCGCTGGCCATCATGCAGACCGAGTACGGCGTGCGCCGGGACCTGGTGCAGGCGATGTTCTGGCCCATGTTCTGGGTCAAGGTGCTGATGCCCGCCTGCATCGGCGTGGCCGGCTACGTGATGGTGCAGCGCCTGGCGCGCCCGGGCGTGGCGGTGCGCCGCGCATGGCTCGGCGTGGCGCTGCCGGTCCTCGCGGTCTGGGTGCTGGCGGGCGTGGCGTGGGCGACGATGCCCGAGACGGCGCGCATGCCGGCCCTCATGGGCCGCACCTGGCGCACCTGCGTCTTCAACATCGCCCTGATCTCTTTGCCGATGTTCGTGGCCGCGCTGCTGGCGTTGCGCGGCCTGGCGCCGACGCGGCCGGCCGCTGCCGGCGCGGCAGCCGGCGCGCTGGCCGCGGGGGCGGGCGCGGCCGTGTATGCGCTGCATTGCCCGGAACTGACGGCGCCGTTCCTGGCGGTGTGGTACGTGCTGGGGATGGCGCTGCCGATGCTCGTCGGGGCGCTGATCGGGCCGCGCGTGTTGCGCTGGTAGCCGGCAAGTGGTGCACGGGATGGCTTCCCACAGCTGGCTCGCGGCGCCGAGGCCAGGCTTGCTGCCACTGGTCGCAAACGAGATATGAAACTGCTCATCGTCGTTGCCGTGGCGTCTGGGCTGGCCGCTTGTTCGCCAGCGCCCTCCGAGGCTCCAGGCGCGCCTTCGGCCTCGCCTCCAATCCACACTCCCGCCACCGCGGCGCTGCAGGCACCAGCCGGCTCTCCGCGGGACTGCCAGGCCTACATGGACCGCGTGCAGAGCTGTGTTGCGCGCCAGCGGGGCGCGATTGCAGAGGCGGTGCGTGCCGGTCCCGAACAGACCCAGGTTGCCTGGGCCGGCCTGCCGCGAGCGGAGCGCGCCGAGGCTTGCAAGACCTCGCTCGTGGCCTTTGCCGCCCAGGCGCCGGCGCTGGGATGCTGACGCCGCAGGAGTGCTTGGTGCGGAGGCCCCGGGATCGCCGCCGGCTCAGGAACGTGGAACCGCCTCGGTCCGGCCGCTGCCGCGCTGACGCCACACCACGCTGACGTTGATCCCGTTGCGCAGCAGCAGCGATTGCTCCTCCACCCAAGTCGTGTCGATGCGGATGCGCCCGCGCACCTCGAAGTACTGCGTCGCCACGCCGTGCTGCCCGCTGACGAACTGGGCGCCGGTCTGCTGCACGACCTCGCCCGCCTGGGCGAGGCTGGCGAAATAGCGCCGTTGCCGCTCGGACACCAGGCGGCGGGCACCCGCCATGTCCAACGCGGGCACGCTCGCATACAGCGCTTCCGGGCTCGCGGTGTTGATGTTCAAGGCGGTGGCCATAGGCAGCAGCGTGACGTAGGGCTCGATCGCCGCCAAGGTCGAGGCCTGCAGGCCGAACCACACAAGGTCGCCCACACGCTGGGGCATGAGGGGGGCGCTCCCGCCGCCCGCAGGCGCCGCGAGTTGCGTGACGCTGACGGGGCCGCCTTCGGCCTGCGGGCTGGACAGCGCCGCCGCGTTCGGGCTGGCGCGCCGCAGGCCGTCGACCAGCAGGTTCACCTCCTGCGTGGGCAGGCCCAGCAGTTCGAACAGCCTTTGAAATGCGGCGACGGCGCTTTCGACGGGCTGCCCGCCTTCGACGAGATTGCGCACATTGAGCTTGGCCTGAGCGTCGAGGATCTGGCCGGAGAGAAAGGCGTCGGGCAGGCCTTCCAGCGCGTCGCTGGAGACATTCTTGTCGGCAGCCAGGAAGGTCGTGAGCTTGGCTTCCTCCAGCGGCACGGCCCAGGGTTCGGCCAGGTGGTCGGCACCGGCGGTGCGGCCGTCCTCGCGCAGGATCAGGCGGGACCAGTCCAGCGCCCCCACGAGCACCCAGGCCGACTGCACGCGCGCGCGTTCGGCCGCCTCGACCTCGGTGATGCGCCATTGACGCCACAGCATCGCGGCAGAGAGCGTGGCCACCATGGTGACCACGAGCAGGGCGATGAGGATGGCGGCGCCGCGTTGGGTGTTTGCTGGCGCTAGGCGCTTTGATCTCGCTGCAAGATCCACTGGCGATGGCTTTCGAAGCTAACGAGAGCCCTCATAAGACCGAGGTCTGTGGTGCAAAACTCGCTCGACTGACAGTCGCCTCAATCGGCAACGCCGGGCCAATGGCGTCCTTGTATTTCAATCCTCAGGACTGGCCGCGCTTGGTTCGCGCCGACGAGGTCGAATAGAAGACGATCGCACCAATCGGTCGTCACGATCGACACAATGCCGTCCCGTTTAGTCAAGGCCCTTAAGTCAATCGAAGCATTGCGCAATGAAGGGAGCGGCAGCGCTCCGCAGTCAATTGCGTGCGTCATCCACAAGGAGACAGGCGAGGAATTTGCTGCCACGAGTCTCTCGATGAAGTGGCTGCAACGGTTGGCGTTTGCTTCGGCGGTATCGATCAGTAGAACCTTTGGAGGCTCTCTCACAAGCTCTTTTGTAGCCGCACGGGCAGCATCGGTCTGCTCAAGGCTCCATAGGTCTCGTTCGTGGACCTCTCTGGCAAGCAACGCGCTAAGGTCCGCCAAGTACGGCGTCATGAGCAACTTTTGTCGAGTACGCCTTGCTCGATCGGATGCGTCCGAAGCCATTAGTAGTCCACCTTCGATTTACTATTGTCCAGCGCCGGGCGCCCATAGTTGGTCTGACGTGCCGCGCCTGTTAGTGGATCGGTCTTCACGCGTCCTGCTTCCCAGTGCGACTGACCGGGGTGACTGCGGTCTAATGTCTGCTGTTGAACGGACATCGGTTGGGTGCTGCCGCCTGGAGCGGGTGCCTCATAAGAGTACTCGCGACCTGATGCATTGCGTGATTGAGACAGAGGTTGCTGACTGGTCGGAATTCCTGCATCTCTCATAGCCTGACGACGAGCGGCGTTTGAGGTCGGGAGAGGGCAACTTGCAGGGCTGGGCACACCTCTGGCGGCACTTGCGCCCGATGGCGAGCCACCGACGCTTCCGCCTCGCCCCAAGCCACCACCACCCCCGCCGATAGCGCCACCGCCCCCTGCGCCGCCTTCGAGCAACGCGGCGGGATTTCGGATTCCTTTGACTTGAAGGCCATCAGGATCAATAAGGTGCAGAGGATCTGGGTGCCACCTTCACTCTGGCCGCTGACGCGATTGATGTTGTTGATGGTGGTGGCCGTGGTGAAGGCCACCGCACCGCCCGCGTTCTGGATCTGCTGGCTCACCCGGTTGCCCATGGCGTCCAGGGTGTAGGTGCCCGATTCGCCGCGGTTGTTGCTCCAGCCGGTGAGGCGGTGGGCGCTGTCGTAGGTGTAGCTCAGGGCCAGGCCGGTAGGCAGAGTGAGCGTGGCCAGGGTGCCGGTGGGGTTGTAGGTGAGGGTGGTGGTCTGTGCACCGGTGATGCCGGCACCGACGGTCTGGGTCAGCAGGCGGTCGCGGGCGTCCCAGGTGTAGGCGGTGACCAGGCCGTTGGGCTCGGTCTGGCTGATCAGGCGGTTAGCGCTGTCGTAGGCGTAGCCGGTGACGTGGCCCAGCGCGTTGGTGGCCGTGAGGACGTTGCCCTTGGTGTCGTAGGTGTAGCTGGTGACTGCGCCGTTGGGTGCCTTCTCGGTGGCCACCAGGCCCTGGGCGTTGTACGTCCAGGTCCAGGTCTTGGTGGTGTTGGGCGTGACCAGGGTGTCGGTGATGCTTTTGGTGAGGGTGCGGCCCTGGGCGTCGTACGTGTACGCCGTTGATCGGCCGGCCTCGGTGACCAAGGTCGGCAGCGCCATGCTGGCGTGCCACTGGTACGTGGTGGTGCGAGCGTCAGGAGTGCCCGAGGCTTCGGTGACGGAGGTGGGCAGGCGGCGGGCCACGTCCCACTGGGTGGTGGTGGTCACGCCCTTGAAGTCGGTCTCGCTGGTGATCAGGCCGTTGGCGTCCTGAACGCGCGAGCTGGCGTCGGACTCGCCTTCGCCCGCAGGAAGCGAGCCACCCGTCACGGCCAGCTTGCCCTTGTTGGTGGCGTAGCTGTAGCTGCGGCTGGTGTTCAGGGGATCGATGACGGTGGCCGACGAGGAGGAGGGGTAGCTGACCTGGTACTTGTTGACGCCGCCTGCCAGCTCGGTGCTGATGGCCCGGCCGGAGCTGTCGTAGGCGAAGGTGCCCCAGCGAACGCCGGACTCGTCCAGGATGCCGGTCAAGGCTTGAGGGAACGATGCGTTCTCGTACAGGAACCCTCGGCTCTTGCCGTCGGGGTACAGGACCGTGGCCAAGCGGCCAGAGGTGTCGTAGGTGTAGCCGATGACTCGGCCGTCAGGTGTGGTCACCGTGGCCAGCTTGCCGCCCGCATAGGCAAAGACGAGGGAACGGCCGAAGGGGTTGCTGACCGAGGCCAGGCGGCCCGAGCCGTCGTAGGCATAGGTGTAAGTGAAGCCGCCTCGCTCGGTGCGCGTCTGCAGCTTGCCGTCAGAGGTGAAGGCAAGCACGGCATCGTCGTCAGCACGACGATAGAGCCAGGCGCCGCCCGCCTCGGTGAGCACATCGGCACCGTTGGTGGCTGTCCAGGGCGCGTTCGTATTGACACTGCCGTCGGGGTTCAGCGGACGGGTAAAGCTGTACAGGTACCCTTCCGGCGACGAAATAGAGACAGCGACAGGCGTAGACGAAGTTAGGTTGCTATTCCATAGCGACAGCCGCCAAGCATGGTTGTGGGTCCAGAGCTGACCGAGTTTGGCAGGGCCGTTGGCGTCGACACCGGTATCCATTCTTAGCGCGCTTCGGTATGAGCGAGTCAGTGACAGAGGAGCCGGACCAGCGTCCTTCCAGTCCACCTCAGAACGGTACTTCTCAGCGGTTGCGGGCAGGATGGGATGAGCGACACACATGCCATCTTGTCCAGATGACTTGTCGGGCTCAGGCACAGGGCCCCGCTCACTAACGCCAAGCGAAAGCGACCAGCTTCGAGGCGTCTGATTGGGGTTCCCAATCTCTGTGAACATCCAACTAAGCACGCAAGTGCTAGGGCTAACCAGCGAAGTAGTGATGTTGGAATGAACCACCTCAGGTCGATCGCAGCGTGGGAGCGTCTGCGCGGAGGCCGCGCATGCTGCTTCTCGGGTGGGTGCCCAGGGCTTGGGATCACATACTGCAAATGCGTACTCCGCCGCTTCTTGCGCCGATGCTCCGAAGAACGCGAGGGCCACGCTCAAGCCAACAAACGCAGCGGCACGGCTGCCAACCAGGCCTCTAGGCCATAGAGTCCTACCCATGACTTCCTCCCAAATGTCTTCTTCTCACCTTCATGCAGAGGCTTAGGTGCCTGCCGTCAGTTCCACATGACCATCACGGTCTTCAGGATGTGTTCTCAAGTCCATGAGAACCAAGCGATCCTACCGGCGCCGCACGCCCACCGCACCAGCCGCTCAGCGCTTCTTCGCCCCAAAAATCCCGCCCAGCACCCCGCGCAGGATCTCCTTGCCGACGCTCGTGCCCATGGTGCGCACGGCCGACTTGGCCATGGTCTGCACGAGGCCGTCCTTCTTGCCGCCGCGGGGGCCGGTGGTGCCGAAGAGCAGGTCGTTGAGGAAGCTGCTCTCCTCTTCGGTGCTCTTGCCGCCGGTCGCGACCTTGCCGCCCGCCGGGCTCGCCGGCGGTGCATCGGGTGCGCTGTCGGCGCGGCCCTTGAGCTTCTCGTAGGCCGATTCGCGGTCCACGGCCTTCTCGTACACGCCGGCCACCAGCGACCCGGCGATCAGCGCCTGCCGCTGCTGCGGCGTGATGGGGCCGATCTGGCTGCCGGGCGGCAGCACGTACACGCGCTGGGTGACGCCGGGCCGGCCCTTCTCGTCGAGCAGGCTGACCAGGGCTTCGCCGACGGCCAGTTCGGTGATGGCGGTCTCGATGTCCAGGCCGGGGTTCTGGCGCATGGTGGTGGCCGTGGCCTTCACGGCCTTCTGGTCGCGCGGGGTGAAGGCGCGCAGGGCGTGCTGCACGCGGTTGCCGAGCTGGGCCAGCACCGAGTCGGGAATGTCCAGCGGGTTCTGCGTCACGAAGTACACGCCGACACCCTTGGAACGCACCAGCCGCACCACCAGCTCGATGCGCTCGACCAGTGCCTTGGGCGCCTCGTTGAAGAGCAGGTGGGCCTCGTCGAAGAAGAAGGCCAGCTTGGGCTGGTCCGGGTCGCCGATCTCGGGCAACTGCTCGAACAGCTCCGACAGCATCCACAGCAGGAAGGTGGCGTACAGGCGGGGCGAGTTCATGAGCTTGTCGGCGGCCAACACGTTGACGACACCCTTGCCGTCGACGGTCTGCATGAAGTCGCCGATGTTGAGCATCGGCTCGCCGAAGAACTTGTCGCCGCCCTGCGATTCGATCTGCAGCAGCCCGCGCTGGATGGCGCCTACGCTGGCGGCGCTGATGTTGCCGTACTCGGTGGTGAACTGGCTCGCGTTCTCGCCCACGTGCTGCAGCATCGCGCGCAGGTCCTTGAGGTCGAGCAGCAGCAGGCCGTTGTCGTCGGCGATCTTGAAGACCAGGTTCAGCACGCCGGCCTGGGTCTCGTTGAGGTTGAGCATGCGGCCCAGCAGCAGGGGGCCCATGTCGGAGATGGTGGCGCGCACCGGGTGGCCCTGCTCGCCGAACACGTCCCACAGGGTGACGGGGCAGGCCAGGGGCGTGGGCACGTCGATGCCGCGCTCCTTCAGCGTGGCGGCCATCTTGTCGCCGATCTTCCCCGGCTGGCTGATGCCGGTGAGGTCGCCCTTGACGTCGGCCATGAAGACCGGCACGCCGATGCCCGACAGCTTCTCGGCCAGCGTCTGCAGCGTGACCGTCTTGCCGGTGCCGGTGGCGCCGGTGATCAGGCCGTGGCGGTTCGCCAGTGCGGGCAGGAGGAAGCACTCGGTGGTGCCGTGGCGTGCAAGCAGCAGGGGGTCGGCCATGAGGCGCTCCGGAGGGATGGATACGGGCAGTCTATCCAAGGGTGCCTCCTATAATTTCGGCTCCTTTCGAGAAATAGTTCAACGACCCCGGAGTCCTGAGTGTCAACTGCCGCCAACCCTGCATCCGCTTCCGCCCAATCGCCCCTCGAAGCCGAACTGGCCGCGGTGCTCGTGAACGCGCTGAACCTCGAAATGACGCCGGAGTCGATCGACCCGACCATTCCGCTGTACGGCGACGGCCTGGGCCTGGACTCCATCGACATCCTCGAGGTGGCGCTGGAGATTTCCCGCCGCTACGGCTTCCAGCTGCGCTCCGACGACGAGCGCAACAAGCAGATCTTCGAGTCGCTGCGCAGCCTGGCCGCGCACGTCGAACAGAACCGCACCACGGCCTGAGGCATGACCGGTCGCCATGCACCTCGCGCCGCCGGGCGCGACTGAGATGGCGGGTTGGCGTGTGGCGCTCCTGCTGCTCGCAGGGGTCGCGTATGCAGGTCTGTCGCACTGGATGATGCTGTTCCATGCGGCGCAGCCGTGGGCGGTGGTGGTGCTGCTCGGGCCGCTGTGGCTGTCGGGCCTGGGGCTGGCGGCCGGACGCTTCGGGCGGGCCGGCGCCGTGGCCGTGCTGCTGGCGGCCGCGGTGTTCTGCGTGCTGGTCTGGCGCGGCGAGGCGGGCGACCCGAACCGCCTGTACGTGCTGCAGCATGTCGGCATCAACGCGCTGCTGTGCGGCTGGTTCGGCAGCACGCTGCGGCCCGACCGGCTTTCGCTCATCGGCCAGTTCGCGCAGCGTATCCATCCGTTGACGCCGGCGCACCGTGCCTACACGGCCGCCGTCACGCGCGTCTGGGCGGTGTATTTCGCGGCCGTCTCGCTGCTGTCGCTGGTGGTGTATGCCACGCTGCCCTTCGCGGCCTGGTCGCTGTTCTCGAACGTGCTGACGCCCATCGGCGTCGGCGCGCTCTTCATCGGCGAGTACCTGCTGCGCTACCGGTTGCACCCCGAATTCGAGCGCACGCGCCTGGTCGACGCGGTGCGGGCCTTCTACAACCACGTGCCGGCCGAGCGGCCGGCAGCTCCCAAGCAATGACATCCTTTCCCTTGCTCGGCGAGCGCGACCTCGACGCCCCGCTGGCCTGGCACGAGGGCCGGCCGGTCAGTGCCCGCACCTTCCTGGCCGACGTGGCCCGGCAGGCGGCGGTGCTGCCGGCCGAGGGCCCGGCCGTCAACGTGTGCGGCGACCGCTATGCCTTCGCGGTCTGCCTGGGGGCGGCGCTGCTGCGCGGCCATGCGAGCCTGCTGCCGCCCGACGCGCGTCCCGACACGCTCGCGCGGGTGTGCGCGCCGCATGCCACGCCCTTCATCCTCACCGACCACCCGGCGCTCGACACCCCCGGCCTGCCGCATGTGCCGGTGGTGTGCACGCGCGAGCCGGGCGATGGCGACCCAGCCGTGCCGCGCTTCGACGGCGGGCGGCATGCGGTGAGCCTGCTCACCTCCGGTTCGACCGGCGTGCCGCAGCCGCATGCCAAGCGCTGGGACACCCTGGTCGGCGACGTCGAGGCGGCCGTGCCGCGCCTGTGCGAGCTGCTCGGGCTGGAGTCCCTGCGCGGCCTCACGCTGGTGGCCACCGTGCCGGTGCAGCACAGCTACGGGCTGGAGTCGACCCTGCTGCTGGCGCTGCACGGCGGCGCGGCCTTCGAGAGCGGCCGGCCCTTCTATCCAGCCGACATCGTGCAGGCGCTCGAGTCCGTGCCGCGGCCGCGCGCGCTCGTCACCACGCCGTTCCATCTGAAGACGCTGCTGCAATCGGGCCTGCCTCTGCCGCCGGTCGATCTGCTGCTGTCGGCCACCGCGCCGCTGTCGCCGCAGCTCGCGCAGCAGGCCGAGCAGGCCACCGGGGGTGTGCTGCTCGAGATCTACGGCAGCACCGAGTCGGGCCAGGTGGCCGTGCGCCGCACGACCCGCAGCGAGGTCTGGGAGACCTTCGGCGCCATCGAGGTGCACGCCCGCACCGGCGACGACGGCGTGGAGCGCTTCGTCTTCGAAGGCGATTTCATCCCCGAGCCGACGCCGATGGCCGACGTGCTCGAACTGCTGGACCCGCGGCGCTTCCGCCTCTTCGGCCGGGCCAACGACCTGATCCACGTGGCCGGCCGGCGAAGCTCGCTGGGGCACCTCAACTACCACCTCAACAGCATCGCCGGCGTGCAGGACGGCGCCTTCTGGCTGCCCGACGATGTGGCCGACGGCGTGGTGCGTCCCATCGCCTTCGTGGTGGCGCCGGGCGTCGAGGCGCACGACATCGTCGCCGCGCTGCGCGATCGGATCGAGGGGGTCTTCGTGCCGCGCCGTGTGGTGCACGTGGCGTCGCTGCCGCGGGAGGGCACCGGCAAGCTCACGGTGCGTGCGCTGCGCGAGTTCGCCCTGGCGCAAGTGGCCGCCGAAGGCGCGCCGGTGCGGCTGACGCACGAGGTGCCGCAGGACCACCCCTGTTTCGCGGGCCATTTCCCGGGCCAGCCGCTGATGCCTGGCGCGCTTCTGCTGGCCGAGCTGCAGGAAGCCATGCGGCGCGTGCCGGCGCTGCACCGGCGCCTGGGCGATGCGCCGGTGCTGGCCGCCGCCAAGTTCCTCGCCCCGGTGCGGCCGGGCAGCACGCTGGTCTTCGACCTGCAGCCCGAGGACGGGGCAGGGCGGGGCGTGCGATTCGACATCCGCTGCGGCGACACCGTGGCTGCCACCGGCCGGTGGACCCCCGGCGCCGCCGTCCCATGAGCGTGGTCCGGGAGGAGGTGGAACCGGTGGCGAAGCGCCCGCCCGAGGCGCCGCCGGTCGCCAACGCAGCGGCGCCCGCCGACTGGGCGCAGGCGCCCGAGCGCAGCAACATGGCCGCGCTGCGCTTCATCTGCTGGGTGGCGCTGCGCCTGGGCCGGCCGGTGGCGCGGCTGATCCTGCATCCGATCACACTGTATTTCCTGCTGTTCTCGCCGTCGCAGCGGCGGCACATCCGGCGTTACCTCGAGCGGGCCGTGGGCCCGCATGCCGGCTGGGGCGACGGCTACCGGCTGCTGCACGGCTTTGCCTCGACGGTGCTGGACCGCGTTTATTTCCTGCGCGGCCGGCTCGACCTGTTCGATGTCGACGTGACCGGCGTGCCGGTGATCGAGGACGAGCTGCGCGCCGGCCGCGGCGCCTTCCTTATCGGTGCCCATGTGGGCAGTTTCGAGGCGCTGAGCGCCTGCCGGCAGCTGGGCTCCGGCGAGCTCGACCTGCAACTGGCCATGCTCATGTTCCCGGACAACGCCCGGCGCATCAACGCGGTGCTCGACGCCATCAGCCTGCCTGGGCTCAAGCCGCGGGTGATCGCGCTCGGCCGGCCGAGCGCGATGCTCGAGCTGCGCGACTGGCTCGACGGCGGGCACATGGCGGGCATGCTCGGCGACCGCACCCTCACGCCGCAGGAAGAGGCGGCGGGCCAGCGCGGCGACACGGTCCTGCTGCCTTTCCTCGGCCGCGAGGCGCCTTTCACCGACGGCCCCTTCCGGCTCGCCGCGTTGCTGCGGCGCAAGGTGCTGTTCATGGCCGGCATCTACCACGGCGGCGCACACTACGAGGTGGTGTTCGAGCCGCTGGCGGACTTCTCCGGGCGCATCACCGACCCGGCACAGCGGGAACAACGCATTCGCGCCGCCCTCGAAGCCTATGTGCAGCGGCTCGAGGCCCTGTGCCGTGCCCATCCCCACAACTGGTTCAATTTCCATGATTTCTGGCAGGAAGATGCGCAGTAGCCGCCGCCCACGAACCTGGTGCGCCGCCGCCCTGTTGGCCCTGGCGGCCTGGGTGCCGGCGACCGGCGCCTGGGCCTTCGAGGTCAAGGACCTGATGGGCCTGCTGGCCCAGCAGAAGAACGGCGAGGCGCGCTTCACCGAGCAGCGCTACGTGCGCGGCATCGACGGCCCGCTCGCGTCCAGCGGCACGCTGAGCTTCGTGCCGCCCGACAAGCTGGTGCGACGCACGCTGAGCCCGCGGCCCGAGTCGATGTCGGTCGAAGGCAATGCGCTGGTGCTGCAGCGTGGGGGCCGCACGCGCACCACCACGCTGGACAGCATGCCCGAGCTGGCCGGGCTGGTGGAGGCGATGCGCGGCGCGCTCAGCGGCAATTCCACGCTGCTGCAGCGCTACTTCCGCACCGACCTGAAGGGCGACGCCAAGGACTGGACGCTCGACCTCGCGCCCCTCGATCCCGCGCTCGGGCGCCAGATCCGCAGCCTGCGCCTGAGCGGGCGCGCCGGCGAGCTGCAGGGCGTCGAGATGGAATTCGTCGGCGGTGACCGGTCCGTGATGACCATCGTGCCGGGGCGCGCGGCGCCATGAGCGTGACGGCGGCAGGGCCGCGGCATCGCTGGCTGGCGCTGGGCATCTGGCTGCTCCTGCTGCTGGCGGGCGCCGGCGTGATCGCGCGTTCGCACTTCAGTGCCGACCTCTCGGCCTTTCTGCCGGCCAGTCCCGACGCCAAGCAGCGCATGCTGATCGAGCAGCTGCAAAGCGGCATCGCGTCGCGCACGCTGTTCATCGGCATCGAAGGCGGGCAGGACGCGGCCGACCGGGCCCAGGTCTCGCGCGAGATGGGCCGCAAGCTGCGCGCCAGCGGCCTGTTCGACCAGGTGCAGAACGGCGACACCACCGAGTGGAAGGACGCCGGCACCTGGGTCTTCGACCACCGCTACCAGCTGTCGCCCGACGTCACGCCCGCGCGCTTCACGACCGAGGGCCTGCGCGACGCGATCCTCGACACGCTCTCGCTGCTGGGCACGCCTGCGGGCAACGCCTTCAAACCCTTGCTCGACCGCGACCCGACTGGCGAGGCCGCACGCATCGCCGAGGCGCTGATCCCGCCCACGGCGCCGCGCACCGACGAGGGCGTGTGGGTCGCGCGCGAGGCGCCGCGCGCGCTGCTTCTGGCCAGCACCCGCGCGGCCGGCGGCGACCTCGATGCGCAGGCCGCGGCCATCGCGCGCGTGCACGGCGCCTTCGCCGAGGCCGCCGCCGGCGCGAAGGGGCAGGGCGCCCAGGCGCCGAGGCTGCTGATGAGCGGCACGGCGGTGTTCTCGGTGCAGAGCCGCGACAGCATCAAGTCGGAAGCGATCCACCTCGCCGTCGTCGGCGCCATCGTCATGAGCGGCCTGCTGCTGCTGGCCTTCGCGTCGCTGCGGGCACTGGCGCTGGCGCTGCTGCCGGTGGCGACCGGCGTGGTCGCCGGCACCGCCAGCGTGAGCCTGGTCTTCGGCAACGTGCACGGCCTGACGATGGGCTTCGGCAGCACGCTGATCGGCGAGACGGTCGACTACGCGATCTACTACCTGATCCAGGCGCGGCAGGTCGCGACCGAACGCGCCGGGCTGGCCGGCTGGCAGCGCTGGCGCGACGTGCACTGGCCCACGGTGCGCCTGGGCCTGCTGACCTCGGTGTGCGGCTTCGCGGCGCTGGTCTTCTCGGGCTTCCCGGGCCTGGCGCAGCTGGGCGTGTTCTCCATCGCGGGCCTGGTGGCCGCGGCCCTGGCCACGCGCTACGTGCTGCCGGTGCTGGCGCCCAACGGCGCCACCGGAAAGGGCCTGCGCCGCTACATGGCGCAGGTGGCGGGCGCCATCGTCCACGCGCTGCCCCGTTTGCGCCTGCCGCTCATGGCGCTGGGTGTGGCGGCGGCGGCGTTGGTCGTGTGGCAGGGCCAGGAGCTGTGGCGCGCCAAGCTCAGCTCGATGAGCCCGGTGCCGCGCTCCGCGCAGCTGCTGGACGAGAGCCTGCGCAACGATATCGGTGCCAGCGAAGCCGCGACGCTGGTGGTGGCCTACGGCGACACCGTCGAGGCTGCGCTGCGCAACGCCGAGGCCGCGGGCGCGCGTTTGGACAAGCTGGTCGACAGCGGCGAGCTGCTGGGCTACGACACGGTCACGCGCTTCCTGCCCAGCCAGCAGACCCAGGCGCGCCGGCTGGAGGCGCTGCCCGATGCCGACACGCTGCGCGCTCGTTTGGCCGAAGCCACGACCGACCTGCCGCTGTCGGCGCAGCGCCTGGCACCCTTCGTGGCCGAGATCGAGAAGGCGCGCACGCGCCAGCCGGTCGGCCTGAAGGACATGGCGGCGGGTCCGCTCGATGCGGTGACCAATGCGCTGCTGTTCGAGCGGCCCGGCGGCGGCTGGGCAGCGATGCTGTCGCTGCACACCGGGCCCAGGTTCGAGCATGCGAAGGTGGTGGCCGCATTGGCAGGCCTGCCCGAGGTGACGGTGGCCGACGTCGGCCAGGAGTTGGGCGACCTCTACGACCGCTACCTGCACGACGCCTTCGTCCAGGTGGCCCTGGGCGCGCTCGCCGTGGTGGTGCTGCTGGGTATTTGGCTGCGCTCGGCGCGGCGGCTCTTCGCCGTCTGCCTGCCGCTGGTGGTGGCGGTGGTGCTCACGCTGGGCGCCATGGCGGCAATGCACATGGCCTTGAGCATCCTGCACCTGGTCGGGTTGCTGCTGGTGGTTGCCGTCGGCTCGAACTACGCGCTCTTCTTCGACCAGTTGCAGGTGACCGGCCATGCCGACGAGGACACGCTGGCCTCGCTCATGCTGGCCAACCTCACGACGGTGGTGTCCTTCACCCTGATCGCCATCTCGGCCATCCCGTCGCTGTCGGCGATCGGGCAGGTGGTGGCGCCCGGGGCCTTGCTGGCGCTGCTGCTTTCGGCCGCCTTCGCCCGCACGGGCAGGGCATCGACCAGTGCCGTGAAGGAGGTGGCATGAGCACCGCCGCCCGTCGCCCGGCGCCATGGCGGCTGCCGCCCTTCGTGCGCGCCAGCGCGGTGCTGCACCTGGCGGCGCTGGCGGCGGTGGTGGTTGCGCCGTCGCTGTGGCCGTGGGCGCTCGCGGCGGTCGTGCTCAACCATGTGGCAATTACCGCCATCGGGCTCACGCCGCGCAGCCACTGGTTGGGCGAAAACATCACGCGCCTGCCCGCTGCGGCCGTCGCGCGTCGCCAGGTGGCCCTGACCATCGACGACGGGCCCGAGCCGGCGGTGACGCCCGCGGTGCTCGACCTGCTCGATGCGGCCGGGCACAAAGCCACCTTCTTCTGCATCGCCGAGCGCGTGCAGGCGCACCCGGAACTGGCGCGGGACATCGTGGCGCGCGGCCACAGCATCCAGAACCACACGGCGCGGCACCGGCACGACTTCTCCTTCCTCGGCCCGCGCGGCTACGCCACGGAGATCGAGCGCGCCCAGCAGATGCTGGAGGCGGTCACCGGGCAGCGCCCACGCTGCTTCCGCGCACCGGCCGGCTTGCGCAACCCCTTTCTCGCGCCGGTGCTGCATCGGCTCGGCCTCACACTGGTGAGCTGGACGCGCCGCGGCTTCGACACGCGCGAGGGCGATGCGTCCAAGGTGCTGGCGCGTCTGACCCGCGGGATGGCGGCCGGCGACATCCTGCTGCTGCACGACGGCAACGCCGCACGTACTGCGGCGGGCCGGCCCGTGGTGCTGGAAGTGCTGCCGCCGCTGCTCGCGCGTCTGAGCGCCGAGGGCCTGCGCTCGGTGACGCTGCCCGAGGCGCTGAGAGAAACCCAATGACGACCGCCATCCTCACCCCCGACGCCGCCTGGCGGGAACTGCACGACCAGGCCAGCGCCCCGTACAAGCAGGGCGGCAATTTCGCCTGGCATTTCGCGCGCGGCAAGCTGGGCTACGACCCGGCCTTCCGCGGCATCGTGTCGCGTGGCCTGATCGGCCCCGGGCGGCCGCGCATGCTCGACATCGGCTCGGGCCAGAGCCTGTTCGCCAACCTGCTGCACAGCATGGCCGGCATGCAACGCGCCGGGCGTTGGCCGCAGGGCTGGGCCGCGACGCCGCCGTCGCCGGTCTACACCGGCATCGAGCTCATGCCGCGCGACGTGGCGCGGGCGCAGAAGTCCGTGGGCCACATCCGGCCCTTGCCGACCATCGTGTGCGGCAACATGTGCACGGCCGAGTTCCCGGCCTGCGACGTGGTGGTGATCCTCGACGTGCTGCATTACGTCGACCTGGCCGCGCAGGAGGGCGTGCTGCTGCGCCTGCGCGACGCCTTGCTGCGCGGCGCATCTGAACGAACCGTGCCCGGCCGCCTGCTGCTGAGGGTGGGCGATGCGGCCAGCAAGCGTGGCTTCGCCATCAGCCAGTGGGTCGACCGCACGGTGACGCGCATCCGCGGCCACAAGGTATCGCCGACCTGGGGCCGCACCCTGGACGAATGGATCGCGCTGCTCCAGCGCCTGGGTTTTTCCGTGCAACCCATGCCGATGAGCGAAGGCACGCCCTTCGCCAACGTGCTGCTGGTGGCCGACATCGAGGATTCGACGACATGACCGCTCCCCAGACCCTCGAGCGCGCCGGCATCGCCGCGCGCATCCCGCACAGCGGCGACATGTGCCTGCTCGACCGGCTCGAACGCTGGGACGCCCAGTCCATCCACTGCACGACGGCGCGCCATGCCGACCCGGCCAATCCGCTGCGCACCGCCAGCGGCCTGATGAGCGCCTGCGCCATCGAGTTCGCCGCCCAGGCGATGGCCCTGCACGGCGGCCTGCTCGCCGCCGAGGGCAGCGAGCCCTCGGCCGGTTTCCTGGCCAGTACGCGCAACGTGCGGCTGCACGGCGCCCGCTTCGACGACCGGCCGGCCCCGCTGCACCTGCATGCCGAGCGCCTGTCGGGCGACGTGAACCAGGTGATGTATGCCTTCCGCGTCGAAGACGGCGCGGGCCGCCCCGTGGCCGACGGCCGCGCGGTGGTCGTCCTCAACACGCCGCTGCCCGCGGCATCCTGAACCTGTCCGGACCAGCCCCCATGACCTCACTCCAAGGCAAACGCGCCCTCGTCACCGGTGCCAGCGGCGCCCTCGGCTCGGCCATCGCCGAGCGCCTGGCGCGCGACGGCGCCACCGTGCTGCTGCACGCCAACGGCCGGCGTGACGCCATCGAGGCGCTGGCTGCGCGCATTGCCGCTTCGGGCGGCCAAGCCGAGTGCCATGTCTTCGACCTGACGAGCGACGAGGGCACGGCCCAGGCCTGCGCGCGCATCCTCGAAGCAGGCCCGGTGCAGGTGCTGGTGAACAACGCCGGCGTGCACGACGACGCGGTGATGCCCGGCATGCGCGCCGAGCAGTGGCACAAGGTGATCGACGTGTCGCTGAACGGCTTCTTCCGCGTGACGCAGCCCTTGCTGCTGCCGATGCTGCGCACGCGCTGGGGCCGCATCATCAACATCTCGTCGGTGGCGGCGATCACCGGCAACAAGGGCCAGGTGAACTACGCCGCTGCCAAGGGGGCGCTCAACAGCGCGACCAAGGCCTTGTCGCTCGAGGTGGCGCCGCGCGGCGTGACGGTGAACGCCATCGCGCCGGGGATCATCGCGTCGCCCATGGCCGATGCGGTGTTCGACCCGGCGTTGATCCAGCAGCTGGTGCCGGTCAAGCGCGCGGGCACGCCGGAGGAAGTCGCGGCGCTGGCTGGCTTCCTCGCCGGGCCGGAGGCGGCGTACATCACGGGGCAGGTGATTTCGATCAACGGCGGGATGGTGTAAGGGCTGGCGGCTTGTTGTTGGGCTGTGTTTGATCGGCCGGCACGATGGGCTGGTGCGCTGGCGGCGGCCGCGAAACGGATGGGGCAGGGTCGGCGGCAGAACAGAGCTGCCTGAACCAAGCGCGCCCGCCCCATGCCGGCCGATCGCGCGCCCGGTCCAGGCCGGTGGTGCCGGTGTGCGGGCGCAGGCGCCATTCGCGGCGCCGTGCAGTGCCCAAGGCGCGTCGATGCCAGGCGAGCACATCCGTCGTGCCGCACGACGGTCAGCGCGAGCCTGAGCCGGAGAACGCACACCGGCGCCGCCGTCCGGGTTCAGGCCCACAGCGCCCGAACCCCCTCAAAGCCCACAGAAAAGCAAAAAGCGCAATCGCCCGCCAGCCCAGGCCAGCCGTGCGCTCCAGCCAAACTCGTCACAAACGTGACGATTCCCAAGACAGGCGAATCAGTCCTGGAACGGTGGCTTCTTCAACAGCCGCCGGACCAGCAACCCCGGCAGCCGCAGCACGAACTCGACCATGAGCCGCGTGTGCATCCACGTCAGCAGCACGTTGTCGCGCCCATAGCGGAAGTGCGACACGCCGCCTTCCTCCGCGCTCAGGTACTTCACCGGCGCGTCGATGTTCACGGGCTTCACCCCGCGCCAGGCCAGCCGAACCACGGCCTCGGTGTCGAAGTCGAAGCGGCGCATCCAGGGCTGCTTCTCCATCACCGCCAGCAGCTCGGCGATCGGGTACACGCGAAAACCGTAGAGCGAATCGCCGATGCCCGCGAAGAGCGTCTCCAGCTGCGTCCAGCCGTTGGACACCTTGCGCCCGCGCACCCTCAGCAGCGGCGCGCTGGCGTCGAACACCGGGCGGCCCAGGACCATCGTCTCGGGCCGTGCCGTCGACGCCTGCATAAAGGCCGAGATCAGGTCGGCCGGATGCTGGCCATCCGAGTCCATCGTCAGCGCATGCGTGTAGCCCTCGGCCAGGGCCGTGCGCAGACCATGCATCACGGCCGCACCCTTGCCCTGGTTCTCGGGCAGGCACCACACCCGCAGGCCGGCATCGCCTTCGGCCTGCGCCGCCAGGCGCTCGCCAGTGCCGTCGGTGCTGCCGTCCACCACCACCCACACCGGGCCCCACTGCGCTCGCGCACCGGCGACGGTGGAGAACAGGCGCTCGCCGGTGTTGTAGCTGGGGATCAGGACAAGGTGGGTGCGCGAGAGCTCTGGCATTCGGTGGCGGGCGCACGCCCTGTGCGCGGTTCCGTATGGTGGCGGTAGTAGTTTTCGAGTTGCGCCAGCAGCGCGTCGCTGTCCTGCGAGGGCGCGAAACGCTCGCCCAGCCGCAGGTTGAACACGATCGGCAGCGGCGGCACGCGCCAGATGGGCCAGCCCTTGCCGAGGTAGGGCGAGTCGGTGTCGATGAACACGGTCTGGATCGGCGCCTGCGCCATCTTGGCGATCAGCGTCACGCCGGGCCGGAAAGGGTTGAGCGGGCCGCCTTCGGTGCGCGTGCCCTCGGGAAAGATCACCAGCTGCCCACCGTCGCGCAGATCGGCGACGGCCAGCTTGATCATGGTGCGCGCCGAGTCGTTGCGGATGTAGCGCGCCAGGCGCGCGCCGGCGCCGAGGAACACGTTCTTCATCAGCGACGCCTTCATGATGCAGGCGCTGCGCGGCAGGTGCGCCACCAGCAGCAGCGCGTCGAGCATGGTCGGGTGGTTGGCCACGATCACCAGCCCGGACTCGTCGCGCAGCGGCGCCAGGCAGCGCGCGTCGATGCGCATCATGCCCAGCATCGACGCGATGATCCAGAAGCCGCGGTATCCGTAGGCGATGCCCGCCCGGCCGACCACGCGGCCGCGCGCCGTGGGCAGCACCGGGTAGAGCACCATGGCGACCAGGTTCCAGGCCAGCGACGCCAGGCCCAGGCCGAGCAGCAGCACGTACAGCACTGGCGCGAGGAGGATGGCCTTCAGGAGGCCGAGCGACCGCGTCATGACGCGATCAGGCTCCCGGCCGCCGTGCCGTGCGTCTCGATCTCGACCAGCAGGTCGGCCCGGCAGATGTCGGCTTCGAGGAAGACTGCCTGCCGCATGAAGCGCGAGTCTTCGCCCAGCGCCTGCGCCAGCTGCGCGCGGATGCGCGGCGCATCGGCCGGGTGCCGCACATAGACGACCGGTTCCGTGTCCTGCAGCGCGAAGCGCGCGGTGGTGCGGGCGTTGGCTTCGCCGACCACGGTGTGCAGATTGGTCAGCGTCTCGGCCACCTGGGCTTGCACGTCGCCCACGTGCACCGTCTCGTGGCCGACGATGCTGGCGGTGCCGGAGACGAAGAGCGCGACCTGGCCGTCGCCCAGCGGCGCCAGCGCGGCGCGCGAGAAGGTCGGGGCCCGCGGGCCGTAGCGGTCGGGGTAGCGGTAGGCCGAGACCTGCCGCGGGTTCTCGATCGGCAGCGCTTTCACGCGGCCGGCCAGGAAGCGCACGCACAGGCCACCGTCGCGCAGGCCCAGCGCGCAGGCGGCCGGCGCACCGTCGAAAGCGGCCGCGCCGGCATCCAGGAAGGCCTGCTGCCGGCCGGCGTTGAACTGGCGGTAGCGTTCCAGCCCGCCGCCGTCGGCGTTGATGCGGGGCAGGTAGTTCCAGATGCGCAGCAGCTCGGTGCAGCCGGTCTGGCGCATCGCGTCGAACACGTTGCCGTAGGCGCGCCGTGCGAGCGGTTCCAGGCCGCCGGCCTCGTCGGCCTCGCTGAGGTCGACCACGCCGAGCAGCCAGTCGCCGTCGGTGCGCCAGCGCACCACCCCGGTGGTGCCGGACTGCACGGCCGGCCCGGCCTGCCACACGTCGGCCAGCGGCTCGTGCTCGAGCAGCACATGGGCGGCGACGCCGGTCATCCAGGGTTCGTGGCCGGCGACGCCGTAGGTCAGCGCAGCGAAAGGGGCGTGTGCGTGGTCATGCCCGGCGCTGGCCAGGATCTGGGCCAGCGGCAGGCGCTGCACGCGCAGCGGCGCCGCGGGGCGGGAGGAGGGCGCGGCCGTCACTTGGCGTCGACCACGTTCTCGCCGACCAGCGCGCCCAGGTCGCGGACGTTGCGACGGCGGCGTCGCCAGGCGTTCCAGCTGCGGCGCGGATGCAGGGCGCAGGCGACGAAGTAGAAGCCCTTGAGCGCGCGAAGCGAAATCCACAGCGGCGTCTTGCCGTGGATGTCGCCGGCCAGCAGGCCCATCAGGGCCTCCTTCACGCGCAGCGGATTCTGCGGGTACATGAAGAACTCGCGCATGGTCGGGTTGGTCACGCGGAAGATGAACCACGAGAACTCGCGCGGCCCGAAGCGCATGTACTTCTCGAAGGCCCGGCGGGCGGCCGGGGCCTTGGCGGGCTGGTCCAGGGTGGCGGTGACCACGGCCACGCCCTCGAAGGCGCTGTGCATCGCCAGGTACACGCCCGAGGAGAACACCGGGTCGATGAAGGTGAAGGCGTCGCCCAGCATCAGGTAGCGCTCGCCGCTGCAATGCGTGCTGGTGTAGGAGTAGTTGCCGGTGGCGTAGACCGCGTCGTCGACCAGCTCCGCGTCCTTCAGGCGCTCGACCAGCGCGGGACACAGGGCGATGGTTTCGGCGAAGAAGTCCTTGACCGGCTTGGTGCGCGACTTGAGGTAGTAGGGCCAGCACACGGCGCCGATGCTGGTCGTGCCGTCGGCCAGCGGGATGTACCAGAACCAGCCGTGCTGGAACCAGAAGATGGTGATGTTCCCCTCGAGCTTGCCCTCGCCGCGCTCGGCATTGCGGAAGTGGCCGAACAGGGCCGAACTGTTGTGCCGCGGGTTCTTCTGCTTGGCCTTGAACTTGTTGGCCAGGAAGGTGTCGCGGCCGGAGCAGTCGACCACGAAGCGGGCGCGCCAGCTGCGCTCGGCGCCGTCGTCGAGCGTGGCGCGCACGGTGGCGCCATCGGTGTCGAAGGCGACGTCGCGCACGCGGCAGCCTTCGATGGCCTGGGCGCCGTCGGCCGCGGCACGGCGAAAGAGGATCTCGTCCAGATCCGAGCGCCGCACCTGCCAGGCATGGGTGAGCGACTTGTCCCAACCCTCGGCGAACTCGAGCTGCACGCGGTGCTCGTGGTCGGGCGAGACGAACTCGACGCCCCACTTGGCCATGCCGATCTTCTCGACCTCCTCGCGCACGCCCAGCTTGTCGAACAGGGCCACGTTGGCCGGCAGCAGCGACTCGCCGATGTGGAAGCGCGGGTGATGCGCCTTCTCGGCCAGTACGACCTGGCGCCCCTGGCGCGCGAGCAATGCCGCGATGGTCGCGCCGGCCGGGCCGCCGCCGATGACGAACACGTCGCAGGTCTGGGGCGGGGACGGCTCGGTGGTGGAGGTCGATGTCATCGTGCGAAGAAGCAGCAAAGGCGCCAAGTATGCCCAAGCACCCTGGCGCTTCGGCGCGCGGTGGCGCGTGGCCGCAACGGTTGCGGGTGGCGCGCGATTATCGCGACGCTCTCGCGTGCCGCCCGTCGGACATCGGCGCTTGAACAGCCTGCATCCGGGTAAAATCACGCCCCTTCATCGACAGCAGAGAAACGCGAGCAGACTGCCATGGCCGGACACAGCAAGTGGGCGAACATTCAACACAGAAAGGGCCGGCAGGACGAGAAGCGCGGCAAGATCTGGACGCGCGTCATCCGCGAGATCATGGTGGCGGCCCGCCAGGGCGGCGGTGACCTCAGCGCCAACCCCCGCCTGCGGCTGGCGGTCGACAAGGCCAAGGCCGCGAATATGCCGGCCGACACCATCAAGCGCAACATCGACAAGGCGACCGGCAACCTTGAAGGCGTCACCTACGAGGAAATCCGTTACGAGGGTTACGGCATCGGCGGCGCGGCGATCATCGTCGACACCATGACCGACAACCGCGTGCGCACCGTGGCCGAGGTGCGCCACGCCTTCGCCAAGTACGGCGGCAACATGGGCACCGAGGGCTCGGTGGCCTTCCAGTTCAAGCATTGCGGCCAGATCATCCTGGCGCCCGGCACCAGCGAGGACAAGGTGATGGAAGTCGCCCTCGAGGCGGGCGCCGAGGACGTGGTCACCCACGAGGACGGCGCCATCGAGGTGCTGACCGGCCCGGCGGAGTTCGAGGCCGTGAAGAACGCGCTCGAGGCCGCCGGCCTGAAGCCCGAGCTGGCCGAGGTGACCATGCGGGCCGAGAACAGCATCGAGCTGGCCGGCGAGGACGGCGCAAAGATGCAGAAGCTGCTGGACGTGCTCGAAGACCTGGACGATGTCCAGGAGGTCTTCCACAACGCCGAGATCGCCGAATGAAGGTTCTAGTAGTCGGCGGCGGCGGCCGCGAGCATGCGCTGGCCTGGCGCCTGGCCCAGTCGGAGCGGGTGTCCAAGCTGTACGTGGCGCCGGGCAATGGCGGCACGGCGACCGACAAGCGCTTCATCAACGTGGACCTGAGCGAGCCCGTCGCCCTGCGCGAATGGGCGCAGAAGGAGAAGATCGCGCTCACCGTGGTGGGCCCCGAGGCGCCGCTGGCGGCAGGGGTGGTGGACGAGTTCCGCGCCCACGGCCTGCGCATCTTCGGCCCCACGCAGGCGGCGGCGCAGCTCGAGAGCTCCAAGGCCTTTTCCAAGGCCTTCATGAAGCGCCACAAGATCCCGACGGCCGAATACGAGGCCTTCACCGACCCGGCGGCGGCGCATGCGTACATCGACGCCAAGGGCGCGCCCATCGTCGTCAAGGCCGACGGCCTGGCGGCCGGCAAGGGCGTGGTGGTGGCGACGACGCTGGCCGAAGCGCACGAGGCGGTCGACTTCATGCTGGTCGACAACAAGTTCGGCGTCGCCCACAACGAAGGCGGCGCGCGCGTCGTCATCGAGGAGTTCCTGCAGGGCGAGGAAGCCAGCTTCATCGTCATGTGCGACGGCAAGAACGTCACCGCGCTGGCCACCAGCCAGGACCACAAGCGCCTGCTCGACGGCGACGAAGGCCCCAACACCGGCGGCATGGGCGCGTACTCGCCGGCGCCGGTGGTGACGGCCGAGGTCCATGCCCGCGCCATGCGCGAGATCATCCTGCCGACCATCCGCGGCATGGAGAAGGACGGCATTCCGTACACCGGCTTCCTGTACGCCGGCCTGATGATCGACGCGCAGGGCCACCCCAAGACGCTCGAGTTCAACTGCCGCATGGGCGACCCCGAGACGCAGCCGATCATGATGCGGCTCAAGTCCGACCTGTTCGAGGTGTTCTGGCATGCCACCGACGGCACGCTGGACCAGGTCGATCTGCAGTGGGACCGCCGCGTGGCGCTGGGCGTGGTGCTGGCCGCGCACGGCTACCCGCTGTCGCCGCGCAAGGGCGACGCCATCACCAACATCCCGGCCGAGGCGCCCGACGCGGTGGTGTTCCATGCCGGCACTGCGCTCAAGGACGGGCAGCTCGTCACCAGCGGCGGCCGCGTGCTGTGTGTCACCGTGCTGGCCGACAGCGTCAAGCTCGCGCAGCAGCGCGTGTACGAGGTGGCGGCCCAGGTGCGCTTCGATGGCGTGCAGTACCGCAAGGACATCGGCCACCGCGCCGTGGCGCCGCGCGGGCAGGGCGGCTGAGTGGGGGTGTCGACCGGGCCGCAGGAGGTTGGCGCCTGGCTGCGCGACCTGCAGCAACGTATCGTCGGCGCGGTCGAGTCGGCCGATGGCGGCCGTGCGGTGCGCGACCCCTGGCGCAAGGCGGCCGACGAGCCGCTGCAGGGCGAGGGCCTGACCTGCATC
The DNA here is from genome assembly GCA_030418545.1 of Xenophilus aerolatus. Taxonomy (GTDB): domain Bacteria; phylum Pseudomonadota; class Gammaproteobacteria; order Burkholderiales; family Burkholderiaceae_C; genus Xenophilus. The sequence goes on from QAIB01000001.1 coordinate 1,095,020, forward strand.
CTCGAGGGCGGCGAACTCTTCGAGCGCGCCGGCTGCGGCTTCTCGCAGGTGCGCGGCCCGAAGCTGCCGCCGTCGGCCACGCAGCACCGGCCCGAGCTGAGCGGCGCACCCTTCGAGGCGATGGGCGTGTCGCTGGTCTTCCATCCTCGCAATCCCTACGTGCCGACCGTGCACATGAACGTGCGCGTGCTGGCCGCGTTGCCGGCCGGCGGCGAGCCGGTGTGCTGGTTCGGGGGCGGCATGGACCTCACGCCTTATTACGGCTTCGAGGAAGACGCCGTGCACTTCCACGCCACCTGCCGCGATGCGCTGGCGCCCTTCGGCGAGGACAAGTACCCGCGCTTCAAGACCTGGTGCGACGAATACTTCTTCCTCAAGCACCGCAACGAGCAGCGCGGCATCGGCGGCATCTTCTTTGACGATTTTTCCGAACTCGGCTTCGAGGGCAGCTTCGGCATGCTGCGGGCCGTGGGCGAGGCCTTCCTGCCCGCCTACCTGCCGATCGTGGAACGCCGTCGCCACATGGCCTGGGGTGAGCGCGAGCGTGCCTTCCAGCTCTACCGGCGCGGCCGCTACGTCGAGTTCAACCTGGTGTGGGACCGCGGCACGCACTTCGGCCTGCAGTCGGGCGGGCGCACCGAATCGATCCTGCTGTCGATGCCGCCCCAGGCCAGCTGGGCCTACCGGCAGCAGGCCGAGCCGGGGACACCCGAGGCGCGGCTGTACACCGATTTCCTGCCGCGGCGCGACTGGGTCTGATGGTGCAAGTGCAATCCCAGGCGGCGCCGGTGCGCCCGCGCATCGGCGTCTTCGGCGGTGCCTTCGACCCGCCGCACCTCACGCACCTCGACCTGGCGCGCGCCGCCCTGACGCGGGCCGGGCTGGCCGAGCTGCGCATCTTCCCGACCGGCCAGGCCTGGCACAAGGCCCGCACGCTGAGCAGCGCGGCCGACCGCCTGGCCATGGCCCGCCTGGCCTTCGCCGAGGTGCCGGGCGCGGTGGTGGATGCGCGCGAGATCGAGCGCGACGGGCCGACCTACACCCTCGACACCCTGCGCGAACTGCAGGCCGAAAGACCCGATGCGCAGCTCGTGCTCATGATGGGCACCGACCAGGCACGCGCGCTGCCCACCTGGCACGGCTGGCAGGAGATTCTCTCGATCGCTATTGTTTTGATAGCTGCCCGCGCAGATCTGGCGGGCGCTGCGGGCCGATTCGACCCTCGAACGCTGCCGGGGCTGCCGCCCGGCGCACGCTTCGAGTTCCTGCACGTGACGCCGGTGGACACGAGCGCCACCGACATCCGTGCGCGCGCCGGCCGGGGCGAGGACATCTCCTCGCTGGTTCCCCTGCCGGTTGCGCGCTATATTGACCAACACCACCTCTACCGACCTGCCTGATGAGTTCTCCCTCCGAAGCCTCCGTCAAGAAAGACACCCAGAAACTCCAGCGAGCCATCGTCGATGGGCTCGAAGACGTCAAGGCGCAGGACATCCAGGTCTTCAACACCGAGCATCTCTCGCCCCTGTTCGAGCGGGTGATCGTGGCCTCGGGCACCTCCAACCGGCAGACCAAGGCGCTGGCCGCCAGCGTGCGCGAGTCGGTGAAGGAGGCGGGCTACGACAAGCCGCGCATGGAAGGCGAGGACAACGGCGAGTGGATCATCGTGGACTGCGGCGCTGCGGTGGTGCACATCATGCAGCCCGCCATCCGCCAGTACTACCACCTCGAGGACATCTGGGGCGAGAAGCCGGTGCGCTTGAAGTTCGGTGCGCCCAAGCCGGCCGCGCCGCCGCCCAAGGAGAAGGCCGCACCGGCGAAGAAGACCGCCGCGGCCAAGAAGCCGGCGGCGCGCAAGCCCGCTGCCAAGGCGGGCGCGGCCGCGAAGTCGGCACCGCGCAAGACGCCGGCGGCCAAGAAATCCGCGCCGGCCGGCAAGACCGCCGCGCGCAAGGCCCCGGCCAAGAAGGCGGCTGCCCGCAAGGCATGAAGCTGCTGGTCGTCGCCGTCGGGCAGCGCATGCCCGACTGGGCGCAGACGGCCTGGGACGACTACGCCAAGCGCTTCCCGCCCGAGCTCAAGCTCGAGCTGCGCGCCGTCAAGACCGAGCCGCGGGGCTCCAAGACCCTTGAGACCGTGTACGCCGCCGAGCGCGAGCGCATCGAGGCGGCGATCGCCAAGGGGGCCGGCAGGAACATCCGCATCGTCGCCCTGGACGAGCGCGGCACCGCACTCACCACCAAGGCCCTGGCCGCGCGCCTGACCGCCTGGCAGGACGAGGGCGACGACGTGGCACTGGTCATCGGCGGGCCCGACGGGCTCGACCCGGCCTTCAAGGCCGCGGCGCACGAGCGCATCCGCCTGTCCGACCTCACCTTGCCGCATGCCATGGCGAGGGTGCTGCTGGTCGAGCAGCTCTACCGCGCCTGGTCGCTCAACGCCGGGCATCCCTACCACCGCGAGTGAGCGCGTCGCGCGCCGCCTCACCATGCCCGATTTCATTTATCTCGCCTCCCAGAGCCCGCGCCGCGCCCAGCTGCTGGGGCAGCTCGGCGTGAAGCATGCGCTGCTGCTGGCCGATGCCGACGAGGACGCCGAGGCGCTGGAGCTCGTGATGCCCCACGAGGCACCGGCGGCCTACGTGCAGCGGGTCACCGCGCTCAAGCTCGATGCGGCAGTGGCACGCCTGCGCCGGCGCAGCCTCGCCGACGCGCCGGTGCTGTGTGCCGACACCACCGTGGCCCTGGGTCGCACGATCCTGGGCAAGCCGGCGGATGCCGACGATGCGGCGCGCATGCTGCGCCTGCTGTCGGGCAGCACGCACCGCGTGCTCACCGCCGTGGCGTTGCAGCAGGGCGAGCAGCGTCATGCGGCGCTCAGCACATCGCGGGTGCGCTTCGCACCGCTGACCGACGCGCAGATCGCGCGCTACGTGGACGGTGGCGAACCCATGGGCAAGGCCGGTGCCTATGCCATCCAGGGGGCAGCGGCGGCCTTCGTCGAGCACCTCAGCGGGTCGTATTCGGGCATCATGGGATTGCCGATGTTCGAGACAGCCGAGCTGCTGCGGGCGATCGGTTTTTCACTCTGACACCATGCAGGACATCCTGATCAATTGGGCGCCGCAGGAGACGCGGGTCGCACTCGTCGAACACGGCGCGGTGCAGGAGCTGCACGTGGAGCGCACGCTCGAGCGCGGCCTGGTGGGCAACGTCTACCTCGGCAAGGTGTCGCGCGTGCTGCCGGGCATGCAGTCGGCCTTCATCGACATCGGCCTGGAGCGCACGGCCTTCCTGCACGTGGCGGACATCGTGGCGCCCTTCGCGCCGGGTTCGCGCGCCGCCTTCCAGCCCGCGGCGGGCAACGGCAACGGCGGCGAGCGCGATTCGCGCAACGCGCCGGCCGTGCCGATCGAGAAGCAGGTCTTCGAAGGGCAGTCCCTGCTGGTGCAGGTCATCAAGGACCCCATCGGCACCAAGGGCGCCCGGCTGTCGACGCAGATCAGCATCGCCGGCCGCATGCTGGTCTTCCTGCCGCAGGACAACCACATCGGCGTGTCGCAGAAGATCCCGGTGGAGCAGCGCGAGGCGCTGCGCACCCGCTTGCTGGCGCTGGCCGAAGCCGCTGCGCAGGGCGAGGGCGGCACCGCGCCCGCGGGCGCGCACGGCGGCTTCATCCTGCGCACCAACGGCGAGGACGCGAGCGACGCGGAGCTGGCCGACGACATCGCCTACCTGCGCAAGACCTGGTCGCGCATCCGCGAGCTGTCGACGCGGTTGCCGGCCGTGTCGCTGCTGCACCAGGACCTGAGCCTGCTGCAGCGCGTGCTGCGCGACCTGACGACCGAGGAAACGACCAGCATCCGCATCGACTCGCGGGAGCAGTACGAGGCGCTGCGCAAGTTCGGGCTGGAGTTCATGCCCCAGGCCGTGGGCAAGCTGCAGCACTACGCGGGCGAGCGGCCGATCTTCGACCTCTACAACATCGACGAGGAGATCGCGCGGGCGCTGGGCCGTCGGGTGGACCTCAAGTCGGGCGGCTACCTCGTCATCGACCAGACCGAGGCGCTGACCACGGTGGACGTGAACACCGGTGGCTACGTCGGCGCGCGCAACTTCGACGACACGGTGTTCAAGACCAACCTGGAGGCCGCGCAGGCCATCGCGCGGCAACTGCGGCTGCGCAACCTGGGCGGCATCATCATCGTGGACTTCATCGACATGGCCCGCGACGAGCACCGCGAGCAGGTGCTGGCCGCCTTCCGCAAGGAACTGGCCCGCGACCGGGTGAAGACCACCGCCGGCGGCTTCTCGCAGCTGGGCCTGGTCGAGATGACGCGCAAGCGCACGCGCGAATCGCTGGCCCACATGCTGTGCGAGCCCTGCGAGGCCTGCGGCGGGCAGGGCATCGTCAAGACGGCGCGAAGCGTGGCCTACGACGTGCTGCGCGAGATCCTGCGCGAGGCGCGGCAGTTCACGCCGCGCGAGATCCGCATCGTCTCCTCGCCGCAGGTGATCGAGCTCTTCCTCGACGAGGAGAGCCAGCACCTGGCCGGTTTGTCGGACTTCATCGGCAAGCGCATCTCGCTGCAGGCGGAGCCGGCGATGGGGCAAGGGCAGTACGACATCGTGTTGATGTGACGCGCGGCGGTCTGCTATCGAAACGATAGCTGGCGGCGCCCGTCCGGCGGGCGCTGCAGGCCTTTTTATTCGAGAACGCTCTTCAGGCGTCGGCCGGCTCGGCCTCGCTGGCCGGCACCGGCGTGTGCGTCTGAAGCCGCGCATAGAGCCCGTCGGCCGCCATCAGCTGCGCATGGCTGCCCTGCTCGACGATGTGGCCATGGTCCATCACGACGATGCGGTCGGCGTGCTGGATGGTCGTGAGCCGGTGCGCCACGATCAGCGTGGTGCGTCCCTGCATCAGGCGCTGCAGCGCTTCCTGCACCAGGCGTTCGGATTCGGTGTCCAGCGCCGAGGTGGCCTCGTCCAGCAGCAGCACCGGCGCATCGCGGTAGAGGGCGCGGGCGATGGCCAGGCGCTGGCGCTGGCCGCCCGACAGCTGCGTCGCGTTGTGGCCCAGCACCGTGTCGATGCCCTGCGGCAGTCCCGCGACGTGCATGGCCAGGTTCGCGGCCTCGACGCAGCGCTGCACGCGCTCGCGGTCGATCGCCTGGCCCAGCGCCACGTTGGCGGCCAGCGTGTCGTTGAGCATCACCACGTCCTGGCTCACCAGCGCGAACTGCGCGCGCAGGGTCGACAGCTTCCAGCCCGCCACGTCCTGCCCGTCGAGCAGCACCTGGCCCGAAGCGGGCAGCACGAAGCGCGGCAGCAGGTTGACCAGCGTGGTCTTGCCCGAGCCCGAGGGGCCGACCAGGGCCACCACCTCGCCGGGGCGCACCATCAGCGTCAGGCCGTCGAGCGCCGGCGCCGCATCCTCGCGGTAGGCCACGCGCACGTTGCGCAGCTCGATGTGGCCGTTGGCGCGCGCGATCTCGAAGGCGCCCTCGGTCTCCGAAGCGGTGTCGTCGATCAGGCCCAGGCCGCGTTCCAAGGCGGCCAGGCCGCGCGTGATCGGGTTGGCCATGTCGGCCAGGCGCCGGATCGGCGCGATGAGCATCAGCATCGCCGTGATGTAGGCGACGAAGCCGCCCACGGTCAGGCCCTGCTCGCCGCTCTGCCAGAGCGCGATCATCACCACGATCGACAGCGCGACCGCAGCGAAGAGCTGCGTGAGCGGCGTCATCGCGGCCGAGGCGATGGTGGACTTTACGGCCAGCCGGTTAAGGCTGTGGCTCAGCCGTTCGAAGCGCTCCGACTGCCCGGCCTGCGCGCCGTGCAGGCGCACCATGCGGTGGGCCAGCACGTTCTCTTCCACGACATACGCCAGCTCGTCGGTCGCCTCCTGGCCCAGGCGCGTGAGCCGGTACAGGCGCTTGGAGAGCACCTTCATGATCCAGGCCGTGCCCGGCACCAACAGCGCCACAACGAGCGTGAGCTTCCAGTTCAGGTACAGCAAATAGAAGAGCAGGGCGATCACAGTGAAGCCGTCGCGCGAGAGGCCCAGCAGCGCCTGCACCAGCAGCACGCCCCCGGTCTGCACCTCGTACACCACGGTGTTCGACAGCGCGCTGGCCGACTGGCGCGAGAAGAGGCCCAGCTCGGCAACCAGCAGCCGGTCGAAGAGCACGCGCCGCAGCCTCTGCATGCCCTCGTTGGCGATGCGCGCCAGCGCGTATTGCGACACGAACTGCGCCATGCCGCGCACCGCGAAGAGCAGGATGATGAAGGCCGGCACCATCCACAGTGCCAGCTGCCCCTGGGTGAAGCCGCGGTCGAGCAGCGGCTTCATCAGGGCAGGCATGAGGGGCTCGGTCAGCGCCGCGACCATCGCGGTGCCGACGCCGATGGCCCACCAGCGCCGCGACCCGCCGAACCAGGCCATGAGCCGCTGGAGCCGGCGCGTCAAGGGTGCTCGCGCGGGCGCGTCGGCGGGGGAAGGCTGCATAGGCGGCGGATTCTACGGTTGCACCTGCTCGGCTCCCGGGGCTTCCACGGCGCGCTGTAGGACTGCATCGAAACGTCGAACAGTTTGTGACGAAGCGTGCAATGCAGTGTGTACCATTCACGTCTTTCCGCTTGACGGAAACTTCCTTCAGGGAAATTTCTCCGAACTGCATGAACAAGCCGTTGCCGCCGACATTTCCTTTCACAGCTTCTTCCCTGGCCCGCCGCAGCCTTCTCGCGGGCATCGCCCTGTCTCCCGCCCTGAGCGCACTGCCGGCGCTGGCGCAGTTCCGCGTCGAGGTGTCGGGCGTCGGCCTGACGCAGTTGCCCATCGCGCTGGTGCCCTTCAAGGGTGAAGAAGCGTCGCCCCAGAAGATCTCCGAGATCGTCAAGGCCGACCTCGAGCGCAGCGGCCAGTTCCGCGGTGTCGATGCCTCCGGCCAGGCCATGGACGAGACCTCGCGACCGGACCTGTCGGTGTGGCGCCAGCGCACGGCCGACTCGCTGGTCGCCGGCAGCGTGACGCGCCTGGCCGACGGCCGCTACGACGTGCGCTTCCGCCTGTGGGACGTGGTGCGCGGCCAGGACCTCGGCGGCCAGAGCTACACCGTGCCCCAGGCCGACCTGCGGCTGGCCTCGCACCGCATCGCCGACTATGTGTACGAAAAGCTGACGGGCGACAAGGGCATCTTCTCGACCCGCATCGCCTACATCACCAAGGCCGGCGGCCGCTACACCCTCTGGGTGGCCGACGCCGACGGCGAGAACGCGCAGGCCGCGCTGGCCAGTCCCGAGCCGATCATCTCGCCCGTGTGGTCGCCCAACGGCGGCCAGCTGGCCTACGTGTCCTTCGAGTCGCGCAAGCCGGTGGTGTACGTGCACTCGGTGGCCAACGGCCAGCGCCGGCTGGTGGCCAACTTCAAGGGGTCCAACAGCGCGCCCGCCTGGTCGCCCGACGGCAACACGCTGGCCGTGACGCTGAGCCGCGACGGCGGCTCGCAGCTGTATTCGATCCCGGCCACGGGCGGCGAGCCGCGTCGCCTCACGCAAAGCAGCGCCATCGACACCGAGCCCACCTATTCGGCCGACGGCAGCACGATCTACTTCACCAGCGATCGCGGCGGCTCGCCGCAGATCTACAAGATGGGCGCGAGCGGCGGTGCGCCGGCCCGCGTGACATTCTCCGGCTCCTACAACATCTCGCCCTCGGTGAGTCCCGACGGACGGTGGTTGGCCTACATCTCGCGCGTCGGTGGCGCGTTCAAACTCCATGTGATGGAGTTGGCCAGTGGCACCGTGACGGCACTGACGGACACCTCCGCCGACGAGAGCCCCAGTTTCGCTCCCAACAGCAAGCTGATCGTCTATGCAACGCAGCTGCAGGGACGCGAAGCCCTGATGACCACCACCCTCGATGGAAAGATCAAGGCGCGGCTGGCGGGGAAGGCGGGGGACATTCGTGAGCCGGACTGGGGTCCATTTCAGAAGCAATGATCATCGGATCAATTTGAGGAGTTCCATATGCTGAGTAGAAGTTCGATTTCGATTGCATCGCTGGCCATCGCCGCGCTGATCGCGGGTTGCTCGTCGGGCACCAAGCTCAACGAGGCGCCTGTCTCCAACGCAGGCGCAGGTGCCGGCGGCACGGGCGGGTCGGCCAGCGGCGTCGCACCGGTCACCATCGACCCCAACGCGCAGACGCGCGAAGGCCCGGTCGGCGTTGCACGCATCGTGTACTTCGATTTCGACAGCTACACGATCAAGCCCGAGTTCCAGTCGCTGATCGACGGCCATGCCCGCTTCCTGAAGGCGAACCCATCGCGCCGCATCTCGATCGAAGGCCACACCGACGATCGCGGCGGTCGCGAATATAACCTGGCACTCGGCCAGAAGCGTTCCGAGGCCGTGCGCCGCGCACTGACCCTGCTGGGTGTGAGCGACGCCCAGATCGAGGCCGTGAGCTTCGGCAAGGAAAAGCCGGCGGTGCAAGGCACGGGTGAAGACGCATGGGCGCAAAACCGTCGCGCCGAGATCGTCTACCGCTGATGAGACTCCAGGCAACCTGGCGACAGGCGGCCTTGGCCGCCTTCGTGCTGTGTGGCGCGGCCAGTTCGCACGCGGCGCTGTTCGAGGATGACGAGGCCCGCCGCGCCATCCTCGACCTGCGTCAGCGCGTCGAGGCGATCCGCACGCAGTCGGAGAACACGACGCAGCGCCTGTCCGACGAGAACGGCCAGCTGCGCCGCAGCCTGGTCGACCTGCAGCAGCAGATCGACAGCCTGCGGGGCGACATGGCCCGCATGACGGGTCAGAACGAGCAGCTGGCCAAGACGCTGAGCGACATGCAGCAGCGCCAGACCGACCTCGACACCAAGCTCAAGCAGAGCGAACCGTCGCAGGTGCAGGTCGATGGCCGCGAATTCACCGCCGATCCCAAGGAGAAGGCGGACTTCGACGCGGCGCTCGGCGTCTTCCGCGCCGGCCAGTTCGCGCAGGCACAGACGGCTTTTGCCGAATTCGTCAAGCGCTATCCGCGCAGCGGCTACAACCCGTCGGCGCTGTTCTGGCTGGGCAATGCGCAGTACGCCACGCGCAACTACACCGAGGCCATCGCGAACTTCCGCTCGATGCTCTCCATGGCGCCCGACCACGTGAAGGCGCCCGAAGCCGTGCTGTCGATCGCCAACTGCCAGATCGAACTCAAGGACACGCGCGCAGCGCGTCGCACCCTCGAGGACCTCGTGAAGGCCTACCCGCAGTCCGAAGCGGCCCAGGCCGGGCGCGAACGCCTCTCGCGCCTGCGTTGAGCGCGTCGGGCTCCATAGCCGAGGGGCGCGCCGCATGACGCAGGCAGCCATGGTGCCGCAGGCCGACGTGGCGCGCCGTTTCGGCGGCCTCGAGCGCCTCTACGGCGTGGCCGGCGCGGCGCGCATCCGCGCTGCGCATGTCCTCGTTGCCGGCATCGGCGGCGTGGGCTCGTGGGCGGTCGAGGCGCTGGCCCGCAGCGGCGTCGGCGCGCTCACGCTCATCGACCTCGACCACATCGCCGAGTCGAACATCAACCGCCAGATCCACGCGCTCGACAGCACCGTGGGGCAGGCCAAGGTCGAGGCCATGCGCGAGCGTGTGCTGCACATCAACCCGGACTGCCGCGTGCTGCCCCTGGACGAGTTCGTCGAGCCCGGCAACTGGGATGCCCTGCGCGCGTCGGCCGAGCGTGCCGCCGGACCCGTCGACGCGGTGATCGATGCCTGCGACCAGATGGCGGCCAAGGTTGCCATGGCCGCCTGGGCGAGGGCGCAACGCGCCGCTGAGTTCATCACCGTCGGCGCCGCGGGCGGCAAGCGGCTCGCCCACCGCGTCGAGATCGACGACGTCGCCCTGGCCACGCACGACCCCTTGCTGGCCCAGTTGCGCCAGCGGCTGCGCAAGCACCATGGCGCGCCCAAGGACGGCCGCAAGGTCGGCGTCGTCGGCGTGTTCAGCCGCGAGAGCGTGGCCCCGCCCGATGCCTCGTGTGCCATCGACGGCGATGGCGATGGCGATGGCTCGCTCAACTGCCATGGCTATGGCTCCGTCGTCAGCGTCACGGCCACCTTCGGCCAGTGCGCTGCGGGGTGGGTGCTCGACCGTCTGGCGCGAGGAAGCTGACGCTATAATCGTGGGCTTTGCCGCATAGGCAAGAGCAGAAGAAATCAAAAGAAAAACAAGACAAGCGCGGTGGCCCGCCCAGGGCGATCGCCAGACATCCGGGGGACGTTAGCTCAGTTGGTAGAGCAGCGGACTTTTAATCCGTTGGTCGCGTGTTCGAGTCACGCACGTCCTACCACCCCTGCAGAGCGCGCTCGCTTTTGGCGAGCGCGCTCTTTTGTTTTGGCCCGGACCACCGCGCTCGAGCGAAGAAGCTCCCATCGCAATGCGACGCGTGCCATGTGCCCATGCGGAGCCGAGGCAGGTCGAATTCCTGCAACACGGCAGGCAGGCCGCGGCTCAGAATGCGGGCCTTCCACACCCAACGATGGAGCCCGCATGGCCGTTCAAGCCCTCTATGCCTACCTGTGCGTGCGCGACGCGCGCGCCGCGATGGACTTCTACACCCGCGCCTTCGGCGCGTCCGAGCTGTTCCGGCTGACCGAGCCCGACGGGCGCGTAGGCCATGCCGAGATGGACCTGGATGGCCACACGCTGATGCTGTCGGAGGAGTATCCCGAGATGGGCGTGCGCAGCCCGGACGGGCTGGGTGCGACGCCGGTGACGCTGCACCTGCATGTCGACGATGCCGATGCGATGGTGGCCCGCGCGGTGTCCGCGGGTGCAACGCTGGAGCGGGCGCCGGAAAACCACTTCTATGGCGAGCGCTCCGGCACCGTGCGCGACCCCTTCGGGCACCGCTGGCTGATCGGCCACGAGATCGAGAAGGTCACCCCCGAGGAGATGCAGCGGCGCTACACCGCGCTGTTCGCCTAGGCGTCGAAGGCGCGACGGCTGCGGGCTCAGCGGACCACGTCGTCGCGTGTGCCTGCCCCGGCCTCGCGAGCACCGGCGGAAACCGAGGCAACCACCCCGTGCGCATGCGCGCGCAACAGCTCTTCACGCAGCGCAGCCTCCAGCTGCATGCGCGCAGTCTGCGGCTTGTCGTGCTGGTATTCGTCGTCGAGTTCGCAGTGCAGGTAGTAATCGACCCAATTCATGAGCCGTTCCACCGACGCTGCAAGTTCTGCGTTGTTCATGCTTCGTTTCTCCCGGATTCCGAAGCGGAAGCCCTGCGCTTTGCTGTCCCGTCCGGCCGGCACGTCGGCGTGTCGGCGGCGGGCCATGTGGATGTCATTCCCCTGAAACACACTATGCCACGCGACGCGCGCCAATCTGAAGACCGATTTCATTCCATCACGTGAAACTGTGTGGCAGCCGACTGTTTTGCCCCCGTCGCGGGGTCGGGCATCGCCACCCTCGGGGTGAGCCGGCATTCAGCGCGCGCTCAACCGGCGCCAGAAGGGCCGAGGGGCGCCCGGAGACAGGGCAGCCGCCTCGGTCCGGCCGTTCGCGCCCACCGGCCCCGGCAGCACCAGTTGTGCGGCCCGCGCGACCTGCACGCAGTCCTTGATGTGCTGCTCCCCCATGGCGCGCAGCGCCGCGTAGCCCAGCGCGGCCGACACGACCTGGCCCGCCAGCGGCACGAAGCGGGCGGCCTGCTTGGCGCTCAGCTTCATGCCGGCGTGGCGCGCCAGCGTCATGAGCAGGTCGCGCGTGACGAGCTTGCCGACCAGCACCGTGCCCAGGCTGCCCGCCATCTGCATCACCCGCTCGCGCTGATGCGGCGACAGGTGCGCAATCTGCGGCGCGGCCAGGCCGAACTCGGCGCTGATCTGCGGCACCAGGCGCGCCAGCAGCGCGGCGTCGGCGGCGAAGTCGATGCCCGGCACCGGCACGGCGCTGGCGGCCGCGGCCATCAGCGCCTTGCGGCCCAGCAGGCGCCGGCTGCGGCGAATGGCGGCGAGGAGGGCGGGGTCGCCCTGGGCGAGTTCGGTGGCGGACGGCATGGGGTCACACCTTCTTTTCAGGCGGCGAGCGCCTCGATCTGTTCGGACAGCGTCATCCAGCGTTCCTCCAGGGCCTCGATCTCGTCGCCCAGCAGTTTGAGCTTGCGGCCGGCGTCGGCGATCTCGGGCGCGGGCAGCGGCTGTGCCAGCCGCGCTTCGAGCGCCGACTTCTCCGCGCCGGCGCTGGCCAGGCGCGCGTCGATGCTCGCCAGCTCCTTGCGCAAGGGGCGGGTCTGCTCGGCGCGCTGCTGGCGCTCCTGCGCGCTGCGCTGGCGCTGCGCGCGGCCGTCGCCGTCGGACGCCTGGCGGGGCGAGGCGGGTGCAGGGGCCGCAGCGGCCGGTGCCGGCGCCGGTGCGGGTGCCGGCGGCTCGGCCGCCTGCTTGGCCAGTTCGCGCTGGCGCTTGGCCTCGTCGAGCAGGTAGCGCTGGTAGTCGTCCAGGTCGCCGTCGAAGTCCTTGACGGCGCCACGGCCCACCAGCCAGAACTCGTCGCACACCGAGCGCAGCAGTGCCCGGTCGTGGCTGACCAGCATCAGCGTGCCCTCGAACTCGTTGAGCGCGACGGCCAGCGCCTCGCGGGTGGCCAGGTCCAGGTGGTTGGTCGGCTCGTCCAGCAGCAGCAGGTTGGGGCGCTGCCAGACCATCATGGCCAGCACCAGCCGGGCCTTCTCGCCGCCGCTCATGGTGCCCACCGGCTGCTTGACCATGTCGCCGCTAAAGTTGAAGCTGCCCAGGAAGCCGCGCAGGTCCTGTTCGGTGCTGCGCTCGCGCGATTGCGGGCCGAGGTCGCGCGCCAGGCGCACCATGTGCTCCAGCGGGTTGCTGCCGGGGTGCAGCACGTCGAGTTCCTGCTGCGCGAAGTAGCCGATGTTCAGGCCCTTGCCCTCGGTCACGGTGCCGGCCAGCGCGCCCATCTCGCGGGCGATGGTCTTGACCAGCGTCGACTTGCCCTGGCCGTTGGCGCCCAGGATGCCGATGCGCTGGCCCGCGAGCACCGAGCGGTTGACGTGGGTGAGGATCACCTTGGGCGGCGCATCCTCCTGCACATAGCCGAAGCTCGCGTCGCTCACGGTGAGCATCGGGTTGGGGATGTTGGCCGGCTCCTTGAACTCGAAGGTGAAGTCGGCCTCGGCCAGCAGCGGCGCCACGCGCTCCATGCGCTCCAGCGCCTTGACGCGGCTTTGCGCCTGCTTGGCCTTGCTGGCCTTGGCCTTGAAGCGGTCGATGAACTTCTGCAGGTGGGCGATCTTTTCCTGCTGCTTGGCGAAGGCGGCCTGCTGCTGTTCCAGCTGCAGCGCGCGCATGTCCTCGAACTTGCTGTAGTTGCCGCCGTAGCGCGTGAGCTTGGCATGCTCGATGTGCAGCGTCACGTCGGTCACGGCGTCGAGGAACTCGCGGTCGTGGCTGATGACGATCATGGTGCCGGCGTAGCGCTGCAGCCAGGCCTCGAGCCAGACCAGCGCGTCCAGGTCCAGGTGGTTGGTGGGTTCGTCGAGCAGCAGCAGGTCGCTCGGGCACATCAGCGCGCGCGCCAGCTGCAGGCGCATGCGCCAGCCGCCCGAGAAGCTGTCGACCGGCTGGTCCAGCTCGTGCACCTTGAAGCCCAGGCCCAGGATGAGCGCTTGGGCACGCGGCACGGCATCGTGCTCTCCAGCATCGGCCAGGTCGGTGTAGGCATGCGCCAGGGCCATGCCGGCGTCCGCATCGTCCGGGTCGGCGGCATGCGCCGTTTCGGCAGCAGCGAGCTGCTCGCGCAGTTCGACCAGGCGCGTGTCGCCCGCCACCACGAAGTCGGTGGCCGACTCGCTGGTCTCGGGCATGTTCTGCGCGACCTGGGCCAGGCGCCATTGCCGGGGCATCGAGAAATCGCCGCCGTCCTCGTGCAGGCCGCCGTTGAGCAGTGCGAACAGGGTGGACTTGCCGGCGCCGTTGCGCCCGACCAGACCGACCTTCTCGCCGGGGTTGATGGTGACGGTCGCGCCGTCGAGCAGCACTTTGGCGCTGCGGCGCAGGATGACGTTCTTGAGAGTGATCATGGACTGGGGTCCGATTATCCCGGCGCGGCCGGGTTCGGGCGCGCCGCGGGGCCCTGCGCGCAGGGCAGGAATTCCGAGGAAAAAGTGGCTGCAGCGCCCATCCGGCGGGTGCTGGCCGCTATGAATTCGATAGCATTTCGGCCGCCCTCAGGGCGGCGTCATGCCGGCGAGTGCCTGCCGGGTGACCAGCAGCACCTGCTCGTCGCCGGCGCTGGTTTCGAGCCAGACCACCTCCAGCGATGCAAAGGCCGCCTCGAAGTGGTCGCGCTCGTTGCCGATCTCCAGCACCAGCACGGCGGCCTCGGTCATGCGCGAGGGCGCATCGGCGAAGAGCTGGCGCACGAAGTCCATGCCGTCCTCGCCGCCGGCCAGCGCGAGCTCGGGCTCGGCCCGGTACTCCGCCGGCAATGCCGCCATGCTCCGCGCATTGACGTAGGGCGGGTTGCACAGGATCAGGTCGTACGGGCCGGACAGGGCGGCCAGACCGTCGCTCTCGCGCAGCGTGATGCGCGCGTCGAGCGCGTGCCGGGCGACGTTGATCGCCGCGACTTCCAGCGCGGGCGGCGAGATGTCGGCGGCGTCGACCCGCACCTCCGGCCAGGCCATGGCGGCGAGCACGGCCAGGCTGCCGTTGCCGGTGCACAGGTCCAATACCGCCTGGGTGCAGTCGCTGAGCCACGGGTCGATGCTGCCGTCGGCGATCAGTTCGGCGATGAAGCTGCGCGGCACGATCGCGCGCTCGTCGACGTAGAAGGACACGCCCTGCAACCATGCCTCCTTGGTGAGGTAGGCGGCCGGTTTGCGGCTGGCGATGCGTTTGTCGACCAGGGCCTCGACCTGCGCCTGCGCGCCCGGCGACACCTCGCGTTCTGCGACGGCGTCCAGGTCATCCAGCGGCAGCCGCAGCCGCCACAGCACCAGCCAAGCCGCCTCGTCGAAGGCGTTCGTCGTGCCGTGGCCATAGCCCACGCCGGCCGCATCGAGGCGGGCGGCGGATTGTTCGATCAGGTGGAGGACGGTGGGCATGGGTGGAAGTCGGACAGCCGTACGCGAAGGGCGCGAAGGTTCCGCGAAGGACGCGAAAAGTATCTGAAAAGGAAGAAAGCCGGGTGGTGAGGCAGGGTGCGCCCGGGTCATTCGCCGAGGCGCAGGCCCATCAAGAAAATCTCGCGTTCTTCGCGAAACCTTCGCGCCCTTCGCGTACGGATGCCCGCATTCAGCGCCCCAACGTTCCCTCCAGCGCCTCGATCGTCCGCCGGTAGATGTTCTTGAGCGTCTCGATCGCGTCCACCTCGATGTGTTCGTCGATCTTGTGGATGCTGGCGTTCACCGGCCCGAGCTCGACGACTTGCGCGCAGACCTTGGCGATGAAGCGGGCGTCGCTCGTGCCGCCGCTGGTGGACAGCTCGGTCTCGATGCCGGTTTCGCTGCGGATCGCGTCCTGCACGGCCGCCACCAGTGCGCCGGGCGGGGTCAGGAAGGGCAGGCCGCCGACGGTCCATGCGAGGTCGTGGTCGACGCCGTGGCGGTCCAGCACCTCCTTCACGCGCGCCTGCAGCGATTCGGGGATCGATTCGGTCGAGAAGCGGAAGTTGAAGTCGATCACCGCGCTGCCGGGGATGACGTTGCTCGCGCCCGTGCCCGCGTGGAAGTTGCTGATCTGCCAGCTGGTGGGCTCGAAGTACTGGTTGCCGGCGTCCCAGCCGCCCGCGGCATTGATGGCCACCAGTTCGGCCAGCGCCGGCGCGAAGGCATGCACCGGGTTCTTCGCCAGGTGCGGGTAGGCGATGTGGCCCTGCACGCCATGCACCGTGAGCTTGCCGCTCATGGTGCCGCGGCGGCCGTTCTTGATCATGTCGCCGCAGCGCTCGACCGAGGTCGGCTCGCCTACGATGCACCAGTCGAGCACTTCGCCCCTTGCCGCCAGCGCGTTGCAGACGACGACCGTGCCGTCGACGCCTGGGCCTTCCTCGTCGCTGGTGAGCAGCAGGGCCAGCGTGATGGCCGGGTCAGGGTTCGCGGCCAGGAACTCCTCGATCGCGACCACGAAAGCCGCCAGCGAGGTCTTCATGTCGCAGGCGCCGCGTCCATACAGGCGGCCGTCCCGGTGCGTGGGTGTGAAGGGGTGGCTGGTCCACTGGTCCAGCGGGCCGGTGGGCACCACGTCGGTGTGGCCGGCGAAGACCAGCGTGCGGGTCGCCGGCACGGCATCTGCTATTTTTTCGATAGCTGCCTGCCCAGACGGGGCGGGCGCTGCAGCCCGATTCGACTCTGAAGCTGCTGGGCGCCGCACGGCCCAGAGGTTGGTCACGCGAAAGCTGTCCGGCCCGCTCTCGATGGTCTCGAGAGAGAAGCCCAGCTTCGCGAGCCGCTCGCCGAGGATCTGCTGGCAGCCGGCGTCCTCCGGCGTGACCGAGGGGCGCGAAATGAGTTGTTCGGCGAGCTGGAGCGTGCGGGACATGCTGGGCGTGGCGGCTGGATCAGTGGTGCACGTCCAGCGTGATCTCGGTGAAGGTGGGCGCCTCGACCTGGTCCATCAGCGGGCGGTCGGCGTCGGGCCTGGCGGGTGCGGCGTTGTGGTTCTGCAGGCGCCACATCAGGTTGGTGGGCGAATCGGCGTGCGCGAGACCCTCTTCGCGGCTGATGCGGCCGTCGAGGATGAGCTTGGCGATGGCTTCCTCGAAGGTCTGCGATCCCTCGGCCATGGAGTTGTTCATCGCTTCCTTGACACCCGAGAAGTCGCCCTTCTCGATCAGGTCGGCGACGAGGGCGGTGTTCAGCATCACCTCGACGGCCGGCAGCCGCGAGCCGCGCGGCGTGCGCAGCAGGCGCTGCGCGACCACGGCACGCAGCGCGCCGGCCAGGTCGCCCAGCAGGGTGGGGCGCACCTCGACCGGGTAGAAGCTCAGGATGCGGTTGAGCGCGCGGTAGGCGTTGTTGGCGTGCAGCGTGGCCAGGCACAGGTGGCCCGATTGCGCATAGGCGATGGCGGCGGTCATCGTCTCGCGGTCGCGGATCTCGCCGATCTGGATCACGTCGGGCGCCTGGCGCAGGGCGTTCTTCAGCGCGACCGACAGCGACTGCGTGTCGCTGCCCACGTCGCGCTGGTTGACGACCGACATCTTGTTCACGTAGGTGAACTCGATCGGCTCTTCCACCGTCAGGATGTGGCCCGAGGCGTGCTCGTTGCGGTAGTCGATCATCGAGGCCAGCGTGGTCGTCTTGCCGGCGCCGGTGGCGCCCACCATCAGGATCAGGCCGCGCTTGTCCATGATGAGCGACTTGAGCACCTCGGGCAGGTTCAGCTCGTCGAAGGCCGGGATGATGTTGGCGATGTAGCGCACCACCACCGCATAGGTGCCGCGCTGGCGCATGGCGCTGATGCGGAAATTGCCCACGCCCTCGATGGCCACGGCCATGTTCAGCTCGCCGGTGCGCTCCAGCTCGCCGATGCGCAGCGGGTCCACCACCTCGCGCAGCAGCTCCAGCGGCGCATCGGGCGGCAGGATCTGCGAGTTGATCGGCACGCAGGCACCGTTGATGCGGATCTGCGCCGGCGCATGGGCCGACAGGTACACGTCCGAAGCCTTGCGCTCGGCCATCAGCCGAAGAATGCGGTCCATCGTTCCCATCGGGCCCTCCAGGTGGTGGTGTGTCTCTAGCGAGAAGGCCGCCCGAAGGCGGCCTGATGCCGGCGGCCGAGCGCCGGGCCGCCCCAAGCCGGCCGCGCCTCCCCCTTGGGGGGTGGAGTTACACGCGCGCAGCGCGTGAAAAGCCGGGGGGCAGGCATTTCAGTCGCGCAGCAGGTCGTTGAGGCTGGTCTTCGAGCGCGTCTGCGCATCGACCGTCTTCACGATGATCGCTGCGTAGGTGCTGTAGTCCTGGCCCGACTTGGTCTTCTTGGGCAGGCTGCCGCTGATGACCACGCTGCCCGAGGGCACGCGGCCGTAGCTGATCTCGCCGGTGTCGCGGTTGAAGATCGGCGTGCTCTGGCCGATGTACACGCCCATGCCGAGCACCGAGTTCTCCTCGACGATCACGCCCTCGACCACCTCGGAGCGGGCGCCGATGAAGCAATTGTCCTCGATGATGGTCGGGTTGGCCTGCAGCGGTTCGAGCACGCCGCCCAGGCCCACGCCGCCCGACAGGTGGACGTTGGCGCCGACCTGCGCGCACGAACCCACCGTGGCCCAGGTGTCGACCATGGAGCCTTCGCCCACGTAGGCGCCGATGTTCACGTAGCTGGGCATCAGGATCGCGCCCTTGGCGATGAAGCTGCCGCGGCGCGCCACGGCCGGCGGCACGATGCGCACGCCCGATTCCTTGAGCTCGCCGGCCGACAGGTGCGAGAACTTGGTCGGCACCTTGTCGTAGAAGCCCAGCGAGCCGGCCTGGATCTGCTCGTTGTCCTTGAGGCGGAAGGACAGCAGCACGGCCTTCTTGATCCATTGGTGCACGGTCCACTTGCCGACCGATTCGCGCGTGGCCACGCGCAGGTGGCCGTTGTTCAGTTCGGCGATCACGTGCTCGACCGCATCGACCACCTCCTTGGGCGCCTGCGCGGGCGAGAGGTTGGCGCGGTTCTCCCACGCGGCGTCGATGGTCTGTTGCAGTTGTTGTGTCATGGCAAACGGGTCGGAGGAACAAAGAGGAGCTTCACGCGCCGGGGTTCGACTGGCAGAAGCGGACGATGCGCTGGGCGGCTTCGGTGCACTCGGCCGTGTCGGCCACCAGGGCCATCCGGACGCGGCCGCGGCCGGGGTTCTGGCCCTGCCACTCGCGGGCGAGGTAGCTGCCCGGCAGCACCGTCACATTGTATTGAGCGTACAGGGCGCGGGCGAAGGCAGCGTCGTCACCGCGCCACCCCGGGGGCACGCCGGCCCAGAGGTAGAAGCTGGCGTCGGGCAGCCGCACGTCGAGCACGTCCGCGAGCAGGGGCGTGACGGCGGCGAACTTGGCGCGGTACTGCGCGCGGTTGTCGACCACGTGCGTCTCGTCGCCCCAGGCCGCGATGCTGGCGGCGGCCACGCTGCCGCTCATGGCGCTGCCGTGGTAGGTGCGGTAGAGCAGGAAGCGCTTGATGATCTCGGCGTCGCCCGCCACGAAGCCGCTGCGCAGGCCCGGCACGTTGCTGCGCTTGGACAGCGACGTGAGTGCGATCAGCCGGCGGAAGTCGCGCCCCAGCCTGGACGCGGCCTCCAGCCCCCCCAGGGGCGGCTCGTCGCGGAAGTAGATCTCGCTGTAGCACTCGTCCGAGGCGATGACGAAGCCGTGCTCGTCAGACAGCGCGAAGAGCTTGCGCCACTCCTCCAGCGGCATCACGGCGCCGGTCGGGTTGCCGGGCGAGCAGACGTACACCAGCTGGGTGCGTTGCCACACCTCGGCGGGCACGCTGTCCCAGTCCACCGCGAAGTTGCGGGCCGGATCGCTGGGCGCATACCAGACGTCGGCGCCGGCCAGCAGGGCCGAGCCCTCGTAGATCTGATAGAAGGGATTGGGCGAGACGACGACGGGTCGCGGCGTGCGGCTGCCGTCGACCACGGTCTGTGCGAGCGCGAACAGCGCCTCGCGCGAACCGTTGACCGGCAGCACCTGCGTGGCCGGGTCCAGCGCCAGGCCGTAGCGCTTCTCGAGCCAGTCGGTGAAGGCGGTGCGCAGCTTCAGGTCGCCGGCCGTGGCCGGGTAGCCGGACAGCGAATCCAGCCCCTCGATGAGGGCCTGCTTGATGAAGGGCGGTGTGGGATGCTTGGGTTCGCCGATGCCCAGGCTGATGGGCGAATACGCGGCGTCGGGCGTGACGCCGGCAAAGAGCTGCCGCAGCCGTTCGAAGGGATAGGGCTGCAGCCTGTCGAGCAGGGGATTCATGGGCGCGGATTATCGGCGCAGCCCGTCTCTGGGCGCATCCGACGCACCGAGCCCGCCCGACGCGTCAGGCCAGGCAGGCGCCCTCGGCCATCAACTGGCGCCGCAGCGCCTGGACGTCGATGGCGCGCAGGTCGGCGCCACCGTCCGCGCGCACGGCCATCGCCGCCGCCGTGCCGGCCGCCTGGCCCATCGCCATGCAGATCGTCATCACCCGCACGGCCGCCAGGGCCTCGTGCGTCGCCGAGATGCCGCGGCCGGCCACCAGGGCGTTGTCCAGCCCGCGCGGGATCAGGCTGCGCAGCGGGATGCGGTAGGCGTGCTCCTCGCCCAGCGACCGGTAGCTCAGCCCACCGCCCGCGGCAGGGTGGATGTCGATGGGGTAGGCCCCGGCCGCAATCGCATCGGCGAAGGGCTCGGGCCGCAGCAGCTCCTCGGCCGTGAGCACGTGGTCGCCGGCCACGCGCCGCGTCTCGCGGATGCCGACCTGCGTGCCGAAGTTCAGCAGCCGGCCACGTTCGCAGCCCGGCAGTTCGCGCTGCAGGAAGGCCGCGGCGCGCCAGGCCTGGCGGCGGCCCTCGATCTCGGCCCGGCCCAGGGCCATCGGGTCGGTCG
Source organism: Xenophilus aerolatus (assembly GCA_030418545.1). Classification (GTDB taxonomy): domain Bacteria; phylum Pseudomonadota; class Gammaproteobacteria; order Burkholderiales; family Burkholderiaceae_C; genus Xenophilus. Next base: position 1,115,576 of record QAIB01000001.1, read on the forward strand.
CGTCGATGCCCAGGCGGCTGATGTTGAACCAGCCGTCGTCGGAGAACGGATCGCGCGCCAGGTGCAGCGCTGCGCGGGCCAGCTCCCCCTGCTCGAAGCCGCGGCGGGCGATGGCCTCCTTCTCTTCGCTGCTCAGGGCGTCGAGCCGCGCGAAGTCGATGGGGCCGAAGCGGAACATCATGGTCGCGGGCTGCAGTGCTTCGCCGTCGCCCAGTTCGAGGAAGGTGGCGCCGGCGTGCTTCATGGCGTCCATGTCGCCCGAGCTGTCGATCAGCACCTGGGGTCGAAAGGTGCGCAGGCCACCCTTGGTCAGCACCCGTGCAGAGGCAATGCGCCGGCCCTCGCGCTGCACGTCCAGCAGCGTGGCATGCAGCAGCGGCTGCACGCCGGCTTCGCGCACCAGGTCGTCCAGCACCAGCTTGAGCCGCTCGGGCGCATATTCGACCCGGTCCATCCGGTGGCCGGTGGACATGACGAAGCTGTGGTGCTCGCCCGCGCCGCCGTAGTCGCGCAGGCGGTCCACCACCTCCTGCGCCAGGCCGGCCACCACACGCCGCCCGGCGGCCGTCTGCCAGCTGTTGAACTGCGCGACGGCGCCGGCCGTGGCGTTGCCGCCGAGGAAGCCGTAGCGCTCCATCAGCACGGTGCGGGCGCCCTGGCGAGCGGCCGCCACGGCCGCCACCGTGCCGGCCACGCCGCCGCCGCAGACCAGCACATCGGCCTCGATGGCGGGCAGGGCTTCGGCCAGCTTCGTCGTCGACGTCATCGACTCAGCCCGCCTTGATGCCGCGCGACTTCACGATGTCGGCATAGCGGCGCGTCTCGGCCTGCAGGAAGCGCGCGGTGGCCTGGCGGTCCATCACCACGGGCTCCACATTGAGCATGGCGAACTTGGACTTGACCGTCTCCGACGCCAGCACCTTGGCCAGGGCCGCTTCGAGCCGCGCCAGCCCGGTCGGCGCAATGCTGCCGTGCGGGGCCAGCAGGGCCGCCCAGCCGCGCACCTCCAGTGCCGGATAGCCCAGCGCCTTGACGGTCGGCACGCCCGGCAGGTCCGCCACCGGCTGCGGGGCGGAGACCGCCAGCGCCCGCAGCTTGCCCGCCTTGATGTGCGGCGCCACGCTCGGCAGGTTGAGGAAGCCGAAGCCCAGCAGGCCGCTGATGAGGTCGGGCATCAGCGCGCTTTCGCCCTTGTAGGCCACGGGCACGATCTCGGCGCCCACCTGGCCCGCGAAGATTTCCGAGGCGATGTGGGCCAGCGTGCCGTTGCCGCTGTTGCCGGCGCTCAACTGCCCGGGCCTCGCCTTGGCCTGCGCCACCAGCTCCTGCATCGAGCGGATGGGCGAGCTGGCCGGCACCACGAGCACCAGCGGCTGGTCGGACACCATGCCCACCGCATCGAAGTCGGCGATCGGGTCGTAGCCGATCTGCGGATTGAGCGCGGGGTTGATGACCATGCTGTTGCTGGCCATCAGCAGCGTGTGGCCGTCGCGCGCCTGGGCCGCGGCCATCACGCCGATGGCGCTGCCGGCGCCGGGCTTGTTCTCGACGATCACGGCCTGGCCGAGCAGCGGCGACAGCAGGTCGCCCAGCACGCGTGCCGAGCTGTCGGCACCGCCGCCGGGCGCGAAGGGCACGACGATCCGCACGGCCTTGGTGGGCCATTCGGGCTGCGCCTGGCTGGTGAAGGGGAGGGCGCCCGCGCCGGCGGCGGCGAGCCAGCCGAGCGCAGCCCGGCGGGTGAATCGAAGGGTCATGGAATGCGTGTCTCCGTCTTTCGCTATGGCCGGGATCATGGCCGCTTGCACGCTTGCCGTGAAATACCAAGACGCGCGATCTGCATAACATGCCGTTATGCAAGATCCACCCCTTCGCCGCCCATGAACCTGCGCCAGATCGAAGTCTTCCGTGCCGTGATGCTGGCCGGCTCCATCACCGATGCCGCGCGGCTGCTGCACGTGTCGCAGCCCGGCATCAGCCGCATGCTGTCGCACATCGAGCTGCAGCTGGGCCTCAAGCTCTTCGAGCGCGGCCGGGGCCGGCTGCGGCCCACGCCCGAGGCGCAGGTGCTGTACGAGGAGGTCGAGTCGGTCTACCGCGGCGTGCGCGGCATCGAGACCCGCGCACAGGCCCTGCGGGACGGCAACGGCCTGCGCCTGCGCGTGCTGTGCAGTCCCAGCGCCGGCCTGGAACTGGTGCCGCGGGCCTTGCATGCGCTGTCGCAGCGCTTTCCCGCGGCCCGGCTCTACATGGAGACGCTGCGCGCCCGCGAGATGATGGGCCAGCTGGTGCACCACGAGGCCGACCTCGCCATCTGCACACTGCCGGTGACGCATCCGCTGCTGACGGCGCAGACGCTGGGTAGTTGGTGGATGGGCTGCGTCTTTCCCGCCGGTCACGCCTTCGCGCAGCGGCGCACCGTGCGCATGGCCGACCTGCTGCGCGAACCGCTGATCGCCTTCAGCGAGGACACGCCGCAAGGGCAGTTGATGCGCAAGGCGGCGGAGAAGGCGGGGCAGTTGCCCGCCTCACGGATCGAGGTGCGCTCGGGCCAGGCCGCCTGCGCGCTGGTGGCCAGCGGGGCGGGCGTGGCCTTGGTGGACGACCTGACGGCGCGGGCCTGGCAGAACGAGCGACTGGGATGGCGGCCCATTGCCGCGGCCCAGGCTCAGCCGGTGCTCGCCGTGCGGCATGCGGCGATGCCGCCGTCGAGTCTGGCGCAGGCGCTGGTGGGCTCGGTGCGGGAGCAACTGAGGGGGAAGGACACTTCGCAGCCGTGAACACGACTGGCCCTTCCTCCCAAGGGCACCGGAGGGACGCGGCTCCTCAGGCCTAGCGAACGCCCGCCCAGGTGGCGGCGCCCCAGCTCAGACACGCAAGCGCCATTGCGCCCGTTGCAGCCCAGCCCAGCACCTTCCACTTTTTCGGAAGGACGAACCTGCCCATCAAGGCCCGGTTGGTGGCGGCGAGCATGACCCCGGCCATGATCGGCACGGCCATCACGGAGTTGATGACTGCGGACCAGACCAACGCTTTCATCGGATCGACGCCGGAAAGGCTCAGCGCGACGCCGATCAGCATGGCGGCCCCAAGGATGAGGTAGAAGGCCGGCGCGGCCGCGGGCTTCTTCTCCAGGCCGCGCCGGATCCCCATCAACTCCGCCGTCGCATACGCGGCGGACCCTGCAAGCACCGGGAGCGCCAGCAGCCCGGTTCCCACGATGCCCATTGCGAACAGGGCAAAGGCAGCATCCCCGGCGATCGGCTTCAGCGCTTCGGCGGCCTGGGTCGTACTCTGCACATCGGTCTGGCCGTGCGAATGCAGCGTTGCCGCGGCGGCGAGGACCATGCAGAAGCCGATGAAATTGGAAAAGCCCATGCCGATCCAGGTGTCCAGGCGCAGCCGACGCAATTGCGCGCGCGCCTGCTCCGGCGCATTGCGCAGCGGCCGGTCCTTGCGCACGCGCTCGATTTCTTCGACCTCCTGGGAAGCCTGCCAGAAGAAGAGGTAGGGGCTGATGGTCGTGCCCAGGACCGCAACGACGATCTTGACCGACTCCGCGCTCATCTCGAGGTGCGGCAGAAGAACGCCCTTGGCAGCGGCGCCCCAGTCCACATGCGCGACCAAGGCCACACCCACGTACGAAAACAGGGACAAGGTCAGCCACTTCAGTACGCTGACGTAGCGCCGGTAGGGAATCCACGCCTGCAACAGGAAGGAGACAAGCCCGAATCCGATGGCCCATGCGGAGGCGGAGCCGCCGAGGGCGATGCGGCACACCTCGGCCATGGCACCGAGATCCGCGCCCAGATTGACGACATTGGCAATGAGCAGCAGCATGACCATGAGCGCCACCACCGGCCGTGGCCACATCTTCGCAAAGGCATATGTCAGTCCCTTGCCGGTCGTCCTGCCGATACGGGCGCTGGCCAACTGGATGCCGACCATGAGCGGGTAGGTCACCAACAACACCCAGCCCAAGCCGTAGCCGTAGGCCGCGCCTGCCTGCGTATACGTTGCGATGCCGCTCGGGTCGTCGTCGGCGGCGCCCGTGATGAGCCCCGGTCCCAGCTTGTTCAGCCATCCGTCCCGCTCTGGCCCGCCGTCGTCGTTCGTCTCTCCGCGTTCCCTGCCCATCGAATCCATGGCTGCGTGCTCGAGGTTGAACTGCACCGAAATTGCACGACCGTTTCAGAGTTGGCAATAGGCCTCGATGCACAACGTTCGGGGCGCAAGGCGCCAGTCGCGGGCAGGGGTGGTGAAGCGCGTGCCCCCGCATCCTCTAGGCAGCCCTGGCCTCGCGAGCCAGAAATTCATACACCCGCGCATCATCCGCATACGCCGCATTGAAGCGCATCCATGCCGTCGGCTGCGGCGTCGGACGGAACAGATGTCCCGGCGCCAGCAACAAGCCGGCTGCCACGGCCCGCTGTGCCACGGCCACCGTATCGATGCGCTCCGAAGGCAACCGTGCCCACAGAAAGGGGCCGCCGGCCGGCTGGCCGAACACCTCCAGCCCCGCCTTCGCCAGCCCCGCACACACCGCCGCCTGCGCGTCGGCCAGCCGCTGCGCCAGCCGCGCCACATGGGCGCGGTGCTTGCCCTCGGCCAGCACGGCATGCACCAGCCGTTCGTTCATCTCCGAGCTGGTCAGGCTGTCGCCCATCTTGGCGTGGATGAGCTTGTCCACCATCTCCTCGTTGGCGGTGACGAAGCCCACCCGCAGGCTGGGTGAGACCAGCTTGGAGAAGCCGCCCACGTAGATCACCCGCCGCAGCTGGTCCAGGCTGGCGAGCGAGGTGGCGCCGGGCGGTTCCAGCCCGGCCATGACGTCGTTCTCGACGATGGCGAAGCCCAGCTGCTCGGCCAGGCGCAGCAGCTGGTAGGCCTTGGCCGGCGCGCAGGACGAGCCGGTGGGGTTGTGCAGCTGGGTCTGGATGAAGAAGGCCTTGGGCCGATGGCGCTGGGCCAGGGCCTGCAGGGCCGTAAGGTCGGGGCCGTCCTGCAGGCGGGGCACGCCGACCAGGCGCGCGCCCAGCTGGCGCAGCGTCTCGAAGAGATTGGTGGAACCCGGGTCGTCCACCAGCACCGCGTCGCCGGGCTGCAGCAGGCAGCGGCCGGCCAGGGCAAGGGCCTGCGTGGCGCCGTGGGTCAGGACGACCTGGTGCGGCGGCGCCTGGATGGCCCGCGCGGCCAGTTGCGCCTCGATCTGCTGGCGCAGCGGGAGGTAGCCATGGGGCGAGCCGTAGCGGGCGAGGGCGGGGCCCTGCTTGCGGGCCAGGCCCGACAGCGCGCGGCGCACCGCATCCGACTGCAGCCACTCGGGCGGGATCCAGCCGCAGCCGGCATTCAGCAGCGAGGCGTCGTCCTCGTACACGCGGCGGATCAGCCACAGCGAATCGACCGAGGTGCGGCCGACGAAGGGCCTGCGGCGCGCAGCCTGGGCGGCGGCATCCCCGTGGGCTGCGACGTAGTAGCCGCTCGCCGGGCGGGCCTCCACGTAGCCATCGGCCACCAGCCGCTGATAGGCGTTGGTGGCGGTCATCGTGCTCACGCCCGATTCGCGCGCCAGCTCGCGCACCGAGGGCAGTCGTGCACCGACGGCGAGCGAACCGCGGTCGATCTGCAGGGCCAGGGCGTCGCGGATCTGCCGCACGAGCGGCACGTCGGAGTGGGGGTCGAGCGAAATCATGGACGGTCCGGATGGGGCGAGCGCGGTGGTCGGGGCACTGAATGGGTGCACGTCATGCACCTGTCTGTAATCGTGAACGCGGACTGTTCTAGTGCAGCGTTCGCCAACTGTACATATTCAATTGGACTGATTTTTGTCCCAATCCATCCCCACCGGCAAGCCGGATCTTTCCTGACTTCCCACCGCCTGTTTCTGGACCTTCATGCACACCTCCAACCCTTCCGACGGCCGCCCCGTGAGCCGCCGTGCCCTGTCGAAGTGGGCGGCCTGCGCCGCCATGCTGGCCGTGACGGCCGGCACCGCGCTGCCCGCCGCGGCGCAGAGCAGCACGCTCAAGATCATTCCCACCACCAACATGACGGTGCTGGACCCGATTTGGACCACGGCGTACATCTCGCGCAACTTCGGCTACATGATCTATGACACCCTGTTCGGCACCGACGCCCAGGGCAGGATCCAGCCGCAGATGGTGGGCAAGTGGAGTGCGTCCAAGGACAACAGGACCTGGACCTTCCAGCTGCGCGATGGGCTGGAGTTTCATGACGGCAAGCCGGTGACGAGCGAAGACGTGGTCGCCTCGCTCAAGCGCTGGGCCAGCCGCGACACCTTCGGCGGCCAGCTGGCCAAGGCCGTCGACAGGTACCAGACGCCGGACGCGAAGACCTTCGTCATCCAGCTCAAGGAGCCCTTCGGCCTGGTGACCGAGGCGCTGGGCAAGCCCTCGTCCAACGTGCCCTTCATCATGCCCAAGCGCGTGGCCGACACGCCCGGCGACGTGCAGGTGAAGGAGACGATCGGTTCCGGCCCCTACATCTTCAAGGCCGACGAATTCCGCCCCGGCGAGAAGGCCGTCTTCCTGAAGAACGCCAAGTACAAGCCGCGCGCCGAGGCGCCCTCGGGCACGGCCGGCGGCAAGAACGTGTACGTGGACCGCGTGGAATGGCTCTTCATCCGCGACGCGCAGACGCAGCTCAATGCGCTGCTCAACGGCGAGGCCGACATCCTGGAGCAGCCGGCCTTCGAGCAGTACGCCACGCTGCGCAGCAACCCGGCCATCGAGCTTGTCGATGCCCAGCCGGCGGGCAACCAGTTCATCCTGCGCTTCAACTTCCTGCATGCGCCCTTCGACAACGAGAAGATCCGCCGCGCCGCCATGCTGGCCCTGGGGCAGGAGGCCTTCCTGCGCACGCAGGTGGGCACGCCGGGCCTCACGCGCTACTGCAAGAGCATGTTCCCCTGCGGCACGCTGTACGAGTCGGACAAGACGGGCGAGTACACCGGCATCGCCAACCCGCAGAAGGCCAAGGCCCTGCTGGCCGAGGCCGGCTACAAGGGCGAACCCGTGGTGCTGATGCGCCCCTCCGACAACGGCACCATCGGCAAGCTGCCGCTGGTGGCCAAGCAGCAGCTGGAGCAGGCCGGCTTCAAGGTCGACCTGCAGAACATGGACTGGCAGACCCTGGTGGCCCGCCGCGCCAAGAAGGACGCCCCCGCGGCCGGCGGCTGGAGCATCTTCATGACCTCCTGGACGGCCTCGGACATCCTCAACCCGCTGACCATGGCCATGATGAACGCCACCGGCGACAAGGGCTGGTTCGGCTGGCAGGACGATCCCAAGCTCGAAGCCATCAAGAAGCAGTTCATCGCGGCCACCACCGACGCCGAGAAGAAGAAGCTGGCCGAGGCCGCGCAGCTGCAGGCCTTCCAGAGCGTCACCCACGTGCCGGTGGGCCAGTACAACCAGCCGGCGGCCGTGCGCAAGGGCGTGAGCGGGCTGGTGCCCGCCGGTGCGCAGGTGTACTGGAACATCCGCAAGCAGTGAGGGCAGGTCGGCCATGCTGAGCTTCCTGGGCAAACGCCTGCTCGCCACGCTGCCGGTGATCCTGGTGGTGGCCATCGCGGTCTTCATGATCGTGCGGCTTACCCCCGGCGACCCGGCCGCCATCATCGGCGGCAACAGCGCCACCAACGAGGACCTGGACCGCATCCGCGCCCAGCTGGGCCTGACCCAGCCGCTGTGGACCCAGTTCGCCACCTGGGCCGGCAACGTGCTCCGGGGCGACCTGGGCTTCTCCTTCTTCCTGAACAAGCCGGTGGTGGCGCTGATCGGCCAGCGCATCGAGCCCACGCTCTCGCTGGCCATCGGCACCCTGGTGCTGGCCGTGGCCATCGCGCTGCCGCTGGGCACGCTCGCGGCCTGGCGCATGGGCGGCTGGCTGGACAAGGCCGTGATGGCCTTCTCGGTGGCCGGTTTCTCGGTGCCCGTGTTCGTCATCGGCTACGTGCTGATCTACCTGCTGGCGATGAAGCTGCAGTGGTTCCCGGTGCAGGGCTATCGCCGCATCGGCGACGGCGTGGGCCCCTGGGCGCGGCAACTGGTGCTGCCCTGCCTGACGCTGGCCGTCACCTACGTGGCGCTGCTGGCCCGCGTGACCCGCGCCGCCGTGAGCGAGGCGCTGACCGAGGACTACATCCGCACCGCCCGCGCCAAGGGCATCGGCGAGCGCACGGTGCTCAGCCACCATGCGCTGCGCAATGCCGCGGTGCCGGTGGTGACCGTGATCGGCGTGAGCGCGGCCCTGCTGCTGGGCGGCGTGGTGGTGACCGAGACCGTCTACGCCATTCCGGGCCTGGGCCAGCTCACGGTGGACGCGGTGCTCAATCGCGACTTCCCCGTGCTGCAGGGCGTGGTGCTGTTCTTCGCGCTGATCTACGTGGGCGTGAACCTGCTGGTGGACGTCAGCTACCTCTTCCTCGACCCCCGCATCCGGTACTGAAGCCATGGGCACCCTCCAAAAACTCTGGCGCCATGGCGCCGTGCGCGGCGGCACGCTGGTGCTGCTGGTGCTCACGCTGCTGGGCCTGATGGCGCCCTGGCTGGGCACCTTCGACCCCTCGGCCATGGATGCCAGCTTCATCACCGTGCCCGCGGGCACGGCCGGCCAGGTCACGCTGCCGGATGGCTCGCTGGTGCAGCACACCTTCTGGATGGGCAGCGACAGCGTGGGCCGCGACGTGTGGAGCCGTGTGCTCTACGGCACCCGCACCTCGCTGCTGGTGGGCGTGCTCACGGCCTTCCTGGCCATCGCCCTGGGCTGCACGCTGGGCATGCTGGCCGGCTACTTCCGCGCGGCCGATGCGGTGCTGATGCGCGTGATGGACGGGCTGATGGCCATCCCGGCCGTGCTGCTGGCCATCACGCTGGTGGCCATGCTGGGCGCCAGCCTGCCGACGGTGATCCTGGCCATCGCCGTGCCCGAGGTGCCGCGGGTGACGCGCCTGGTGCGCGCCCTGGTGATCGGCCTGCGCGACGAACCCTTCGTCGAAGCGGCCCGCGCGCTGGCCACCTCCAATGCCGTCATCCTGTGGCGAGACATCCTGCCCAACGCGCTGGCGCCGCTGATCGTGCAGGGGACCTTCATCGCTGCATCCGCCGTGCTGACCGAGGCCATCCTGAGCTTCCTGGGCCTGGGCCTGCCGGCCGAGGTGCCGACTTGGGGAAACATCATGGCCGAGGGCCGGGTGCTGTTCTCGCAGGCGCCGGGCAATGTGCTGTGGCCGGCGCTCTTCCTCGTGCCCACCGTGCTGGCCATCAACCTCCTGGGCGACGGGCTGCGCGATGTGCTCGACCCCAAGTTCTCCAAGCGTGCCTGAGCGAGCCCTGCCGATGAAACCCCACCCCACGCAGATCGCCGCCGGCGAAGCCACGTCCGCGTCTTCCACGCCGGTCCTGGAGGTGCGCGGCCTGCAGGTCGCGCTGCCCGCCGATGCCGACCGCCCGCATGCCATCGAGCGCCTGGACGTGCGCATCGAGGCCGGCCGCACGCTGTGCATCGTGGGCGAGTCCGGCTCCGGCAAGTCGGTGCTGGCCACCACCGTGATGGCGCTGCTGGCCAAGGGCCTCACGATCACGGCCGGCGACGTCGTGCTGGCCGGCGAGCCGCTGCTGAGCAACGGCAAGTACCTGCCCGAGAAACGCCTGCGCGCGCTGCGCGGCCAGGTGATGGGCATGGTCTTCCAGGAGCCGATGACCGCGCTGAACCCGGTGCTCGGCTGCGGCGAGCAGGTCGACGAGCTGCTGCGCAACCACACGGCGCTGACGCCGGCCGAGCGCAAGGCGCGCATCCTGGAGGTGTTCGAGCGCGTGCGCCTGCCCGATCCGCAGCGCATCTTTTCGAGCTACCCGCACCAGCTGTCGGGTGGGCAGCGCCAGCGCATCGTGATCGCGATGGCGATCATCCTCAAGCCGCGCCTGCTGATCTGCGACGAGCCCACCACGGCGCTGGACGTGACGACGCAGGCCGAGATCCTCAAGCTCATCGCCGAGCTGCAGCAGGAGCAGGGCAGTGCGGTGCTGTTCATCACGCACGACATGGGCGTGGTGGCCGAGATCGCCGACGAGGTGATGGTGATGCACCGCGGCACGGTGGTGGAGCAGGGCCCGCGCGAGCAGGTGCTGCGCGCGCCGCGCGAGGACTACACCCGCCTGCTGCTGGCCGCCGTGCCCGGCATGGTGCCGCCACCGCCGCGCGCGCTGCCCGGCGGCCCCGCGCTGCTGGCCGGCCGCGCCGTGGGCAAGACCTACGTGCGCCGCGACTGGCTGGGCCGCGCCAGGCCCAATACCGCGCTGCAGGACGCCAGCGTTGCCGTGCACCGCGGCGAGACGGTGGGCGTGGTGGGCGAATCGGGCTCGGGCAAGTCCACCTTCGCGCGCTGCATGATCCGGCTGATCGACCCGAGCGAAGGCACCGTCACCTGGGGCGACCGCGAGGTGCACTCGCTGTCGGAGTCGCGCCTGCGGCCGTTGCGCTCGCGGGTGCAGGTGGTGTTCCAGGACCCGAACCGTTCGCTGAACCCGCGGCGGACCGTGGGCTCGTCGATGATCGAGGGGGCGGTCAACTTCGGCCTGGACGTGCCCGCGGCGCGCAGGCTGGCCGAGGAGCTCATGGACCGCATCCGACTGCCCCGTGCCGCGCTGTCGCGCTATCCGCACCAGTTCTCGGGCGGGCAGCGCCAGCGCCTGGCCATCGCCCGCGCCGTGGCCTGCCAGCCGCAGGTGCTGGTGGCGGACGAGGCGGTGTCGGCCCTCGACGTGTCGGTGCAGGCGCAGATCCTGGACCTGCTGCGCGAAGTGCAGCGCGACTTCGGGCTCGGCATTTTGTTCATCACGCACGACCTGCGGGTGGCGGCGCAACTGTGCGACCGCGTCATCGTGATGAACCAGGGCCGCATCGTGGAAGAGGGTTTGACGGCCGACGTCTTCGGCGCGCCCGGCCATGCCTACACCCGCAAGCTGCTGGCCGCCGCGCCGCGCACCGAGCTGGGCCTCGCCGCCTGAGCACCGCCGCGCCGGACCGGGCAGAATTTTCGGTTCGACCGAATCCGCACACACAGAAGGACGACACATGACATTGGCAATGAGCTGGGACGAATGGGCCGCGCAGGACGCGACGGCCCTGGCCGAGAAGGTGCGCCAGGGCGAACTGACCGCCGCCGAGCTCGCGCAGCAGGCGGCTGCCGGCATCGCGAAGACCAACCCGACCCTCTCGGCCGTGGTCGAGGTCTTCGAGGACGTGGTCGCCGATCCGCTCAAGGACGGCCTGAACCCCGAGGGCCCCTTCGCCGGCGTGCCCTTCCTCATGAAGGACCTGGGCCCCACGCTCAAGGGCCGCCTGCAGGAGCAGGGTTCGCTCTTCATGCGCGGCAACCGCCCGACCGAGGACGCGTGGCTCACGAAGCAGATGCGCAAGGCCGGCCTCAACCTCATGGGCCGCACCACCACGCCCGAGTTCGGCGTCTGCAGCTCGGCCGAGAACCCGGCCGTGTACGTCACGCGCAATCCCTGGAACACCGACTTCACCACCTGCGGCTCTTCCGCCGGCACCTCGGCCATGGTGGCGGCGGGCGTGGTGCCCATGTCGCACGCGACCGATGGCGGCGGCTCGATCCGTATCCCGGCCGGCTTCAACGGCAACATCGGCCTCAAGCCCTCGCGCGGCGTGTTCAGCATCGGGCCCCACCTCTCGGACATCACCGGCTACGTGTCGGCCCAGGGCTGCCACAGCCGCACGGTGCGCGACACGGCCGCCTTCGTCGATGCCTGCCGCGGCGGCGCGCCCGGCGAGTTCATGCCGTATTGGACGGCGCCCGAGCCCTATACCGAGCTGATCCGCAAGGACCCGGGCCGGCTGCGCATCGCGCTGTCGCACGAGTGGGGCGACTACCGCGCCACGCCCGAGATCGTGGCCGAGCTGGAGAAGGCGGGGCGCTTCCTCGAGGGCCTGGGCCACCATGTCGAGTGGGCGCTGCCGCAGGCCGACCTGCGTGAGGCCTTCCGTGCGCAGACCACCTGCTACATCAGCAACTTCGCGCAGGTCATCAACGGCCTCCTGGCCAAGGCCGGGCTGGAGCGCCCGCCGGCGGACCTCATCGAGCCGATCAACATCCGCATCTGGGAGGCCGGCAAGGACCTGCCCTACGCCGAGCGCCACAGGATGCAGGCCGTCTTCAACAGCACCGCGCGGGCCTTCGGCGCCTTCTTCGAGGACTGGGACATCATCCTCACGCCGATCACGGCGCTGCCCACGCCGCGCATCGGCACCACCGAGTACCTGACGACCAGCGACAACCCGGACGTGCTGGACTGGTTCGACAAGCTCTGGAAGTTCTTCTCGTACACGCCGCTGTCCAACCTGTGCGGCATTCCGGCCATCTCGCTGCCGATGGCGCAGCAGGCCAACGGGCTGCCCTTCGGCATCCACGCCCAGGCCCGCCAGGCCAACGACGGCCTGCTGCTGCAGCTCGCGGCGCAGATCGAGCGCGCCCTGGGCGGCCGCTGGAACGACGGCCGCCGCCCGGGCGTGCACGTCACCGCCGCCTGATCGGCGCGCGGCGCGGGACCCTCACGACATGGCGCTGTTCGGCACGCGATCGCTGCGCTCGCTCTTCACGCACCCCGGCTTCGCCGAGGGCGTGCGGGCCATCGCCGGCCCGGCCCTGGGCACGGTGGCCCTGGGCCTGGTGACCGGCGTGGCCATGGCGCGCAGCGGCCTGCCGATGGGCGCGGTGCTGGCCATGTCGCTCTTGGTCTTCGCCAGCGCCTCGCAGCTGGCCTGCCTGCCGATGATCCTGGCCGGCGCGCCGCTGTGGGTGATCGTGCTGACGGCCCTGATGCTCAACGTGCGCTTCGTGGTCTTCAGCGCCCATTGGCGGCGCTACTTCGGCCTGCTGCCCCGGCCGCAGCGGCTGGGGCTGGCCTACCTGGCGGGCGACCCGGTGTACGTGCGCTTCATGCAGCGCTACCCGCGGCGCTCGCCCGACCAGCTGGCCTACTTCCTGGGCCTGGCGCTGTTCAACTGGGCGGCCTGGCAGGTGGCGTCGCTGGCCGGCATCTTCCTGGCCGACGCCATACCACCGGACTGGGACCTTCGCTTCGTCGGCGTGCTGGCCCTGCTGGGCCTGGCGATGCCGATGATCGCGGACCGGCCGAGCTGGGTGGTCGCCGCGGTGGCCGGCGCCATCGGCTGGATGGGGCAGGGCTGGCCCTTCGGCCTGCAGGTGATCGCGGCCATCGGCGCGGCCATGGCAGCGGGCCACTGGGCCGAACGGCGCCGCCCCCGCATCGCCGCGCCATGACCGACGCGCACCTGTGGATCGCCATCCTCGCGCTGGCGGGAGTGACCGTGCTCACGCGCGGCGTGTTCCTGCTGCCGCGGCGGGAGCCACGCCTGCCGGGCTGGCTGGCCTCGGGTCTGCGGCATGCACCCCTTGCGGCGCTCATGGCGGTCGTGGTGCCGGAAGTGCTGCGTGGTTCGGCAAGCGCCGTGGCCAGCGGCGGCTGGCACGACCCACGGTGGCTGGCCGTGGCCGTCTCCGTCGCCTGGTTCTGCTGGCGGCGCGGCGTCACCGGGCCGGTGGTGGTGGGCACTGCCGCGTTGCTGCTGATGCGCAGCCTGGGCATGGCCGGCTGACCGCCGCAGCGGCGCGGGATGCGTACGTCCTTCGTGACGCGCCGACGCGCGCTTCTCCGACGCACTCCCTCCTTCGTGCGTGCGTTCATGAACCCATGACTGCACTCCAACTTTCTTCCTTCCAGGGACGTGACCGCTTCCACGGCCGCGTCGTCATCGTCACCGGTGCCGGATCGGGCATCGGCGAGGCCGTGGCCCGTCGCTTCTCGGCCGAGGGCGCTCACGTGGTCCTGGCCGGCGACCACGCCGACAAGCTCGAGAAGGTGGCGGCCGAGCTGCCTTCCGAACGCACGCTGGTGCACCAGACCGACGTGGCCGAACTGGCGCAGGTCGAAGCACTGATGCGCGCCACCATCGAGCGCTTCGGCGAACTGCATGTGCTGGTCAGCAACGCCGGCATCGCGCCCGAGGGGGATGCCACCCAGGCCTCGGCCGAGGATTTCCATCGCACGCTGGCGGTGAATGCCGGCGGCGTGTTCAACGGCGCCAAGGCGGCGATGCCGCACCTGGTGCGCAGCCGCGGCTGCATCGTCAACACGGCGTCCGTGTCGGGCCTGGGCGGCGACTGGGGGCTGGTGGCCTACAACGCCTCGAAGGGCGCGGTGGTCAACCTGACCCGCGCACTGGCCCTCGACCACGGCGGGCAGGGCGTGCGCGTGAACGCGGTCTGCCCCAGCCTGACCTTCACGCCCATGACGGCGGACATGCAGGACGATCCGGAGACCATGGCACGCTTCAAGGACCGCATCCCGCTGGGCCGCGGTGCCGATCCCGCCGAGGTGGCGTCGGTCGTGGCCTTCCTGTCCAGCGACGATGCCAGCTTCGTCAACGGCGCCCTGGTGCCGGTGGACGGTGGCCTCACGGCGTCGAACGGCCAACCGCGGATGTGAAAGCGGGCCGCCGAACCGGCTTCATGGCGTAGCCGGCGGCGGCTGCGCCTTCAGCGCAGCTTCTTGACCAGCACCTGGCTCTTGCGGTCCCAGTTGTACTTCTTCTTGCGCGCCTCGGGCAGCCAGTCGGGGTTCACCTGCTGGAAGCCGCGCTTGATGAACCAGTGCATGGTGCGGGTGGTCAGCACGAAGATGCTGTCCAGGCCCGCAGCGCGCGCGCGGTGCTCGATGCGCTTGAGCAGCTTCTCGCCGTCGCCCTGGCCCTGCGACTGCGGCGACACGGTGAGCGCCGCCATCTCCGCCGTCTTGGCCTCGGGGTAGGGGTAGAGGGCGGCGCAGCCGAAGATCACGCCGTCGTGCTCAACCACCGTGTACTGGTGGATGTCGCGCTCGATCTCGGTGCGGCTGCGCTTGACCAGCGTGCCGTCGCGCTCGAAGGGCTCGATCAGCTGCAGGATGCCGCCGATGTCGTCCACCTCGGCCTCGCGCACCGATTCGAGCTTTTCGTCGATGACCATGGTGCCGATGCCGTCATGGACGTAGATCTCGAGCAGCAGCGCGCCATCCACGGCGAAGGGCAGGATGTGGTTGCGCTCCACCCCGGCCTCGCAGGCCTTGACGCAGTGCTGCAGGTAGAAGGCGGTGTCGGTGGGGCGTTGCGCCGGGGCCAGCGTGGTCAGCAGCTGGCGGGCGGTGTCCAGCGGCAGTTCGGTGTCGATGGGGTTGTCCTCGCTCACCGGCTGGTTGACGTCGAGCGGGATGCCCGGAATCTCGGTCAGGAAGAGCAGCTTGTCGGCCTGGATGGAGATGGCCACGCTGGTGGCGACCTCTTCCATCGTCAGGTTGAAGGCCTCGCCGGTCGGCGAGAAGCCGAAGGGCGACATCAGCACCATGGCGCCGAAGTCCAGCGTGCGGCGGATGCCCGCCACGTCGACCTTGCGCACCAGCCCCGAATGCTGGAAGTCCACCCCGTCGACCACGCCCACCGGGCGCGCAGTGATGAAGTTGCCGGAGATCATGCGCACCGTCGAGCCCGCCATCGGCGTGTTGGGCAGGCCCTGGCTGAAGGCGGCCTCGATCTCGTAGCGCAGCTGGCCGGCCGCTTCCTGGGCGCAGTCCAGCGCGACCTCGTCGGTGATGCGGATGCCGTGCGAGTACTTCGCCTCGTGGCCCTTGGCACGCAGCTGCTCGTTCACCTGCGGGCGGAAGCCGTGCACCAGCACGATCTTCACGCCCATGGACTGGATCAGTGCCAGGTCCTGCGCGATCGACGGCAGCTTGCCCGCCGCGATGGCCTCGCCCGCCACCGCCACCACGAAGGTCTTGCCCCGGTGCGTGTGGATGTAGGGCGCCACCGAGCGGAACCAGGGGACGAAGGTGAAATTGAAGACGGCGGACATGAGGGCTGACGAGGCTGGCAGGGACTGGACGGCGGTGCGAAGCGCGGATTGTCCATGAAGCGCCCGGGGCGCGTGGACCGGCCGGGGCACGCGGGCACGACGCGCGGGGCACGCGGGGCGGGCCAAAGATAATCGCCGGTCGACTTGAGGCCGCGCCTGCCGCCCCCACCTGACTCCTTCCCCCCGAATGCCCGCGCTCGACATCCAGTTCCCCGAATCGCTTCCCGTCAGCGCCAGGCGCGACGAGATCGCGGCCGCCATCGCCGCCCACCAGGTGGTGATCGTGTGCGGCGAGACAGGTTCGGGCAAGACGACGCAGTTGCCGAAGATCGCGCTCGCCCTCGGCCGCGGCAAGCTCAATGCCCCCGAAGGACGCGGCCGGCTGATCGGCCACACGCAGCCGCGGCGCATCGCGGCCAGCTCGGTCGCCAAGCGCATCGCCGAGGAACTGAAGACGCCGCTGGGCGAGGTGGTGGGCTACAAGGTCCGCTTCCAGGACCGCCTGTCGCGGGATGCCTCGGTCAAGCTGATGACCGACGGCATCCTGCTGGCCGAGACGCAGACCGACCCGCTGCTCAAGGCCTACGACACGCTGATCATCGACGAGGCGCACGAGCGCTCGTTGAACATCGATTTCCTGCTGGGCTACCTCAAGGAGATCTTGCCGCGCCGGCCCGACCTCAAGGTGATCGTGACCTCCGCCACGATCGATGCGGACCGGTTCTCCGAGCACTTCGCTTCCGCGAAAGGGAAGGCGCCCGTCATCTATGTATCGGGCCGCACCTTCCCGGTCGAAATGCGCTGGCGGCCCTTCGAGGAATCGCGCGATTTCGATCTCAACGATGCCATTGCAGACGGCGTCGACGAGCTGTGGGCGGGTGGCGTGGGGGGCGACATCCTCGTGTTCCTGCCCGGCGAGCGCGAGATCCGCGAGGCGGCCGACCATCTGCGCAAGCACCTCGCGCACAGCCCGGTGCTGCGCAACGCGGAGGTGCTGCCGCTCTTCGCTCGCCTGTCGCAGGCCGAGCAGGACCGGATCTTCGACGGCCACACGGGCCGGCGCATCGTGCTGGCGACCAACGTGGCCGAGACCTCGCTCACGGTGCCGGGCATTCGCTACGTGATCGACGCCGGCACGGCGCGCGTGAAGCGCTACGCCTTCCGCAGCAAGGTCGAGCAGCTGATGGTCGAGCCCATCAGCCAGGCGGCGGCCAACCAGCGTGCCGGGCGCTGCGGCCGGGTGGCGAACGGCATCTGCATCCGCCTGTACGACGAGAAGGACTTCAACAGCCGGCCGCGCTTCACCGACCCGGAGATCCTGCGTTCGTCGCTGGCGGGCGTGATCCTGCGCATGAAGTCGCTGCACCTGGGCGACGTGGGGCGCTTTCCCTTCCTCGAGTCGCCCTCGGGCCGCGCGATCGCCGATGGCTACCAGCTGCTCAACGAGCTGGGCGCGGTGGACGAGGCGAACGAGCTCACGCCCATCGGCGCCGAGCTGGCCAAGCTGCCGCTCGACCCGCGCGTGGGCCGCATGATCCTGGAGGCGCGCAGCCGCGGCGCGCTGCAGGAGGTGCTGGTGATCGCCGCCGCGATGAGCGTGCAGGACGTGCGCGACCGCCCCCTGGAGGCGCAGCAGCAGGCCGACCAGGCGCACGCCAAGTTCGACGATGAGAAGAGCGAGTTCAGTGGCTACCTGACGCTGTGGAAGTGGTTGCACGATGCGCGCGGCGGCGCACCCGTGGCGCAGACGCGGCGCGAGATGCAGGCGAAGGTGCAGGGGCCGAAGAAGGCAAGTGCGGCCGTGCTGCCCGTGGCGCAGCGGCTGGCTGCCGCCGCGCCGGCGCCGGCCCCCGAACTGGCGACGCCCACCCACAAGCTCAGCAACCGTCAGTACGAACAGCTGCTGCGCCAGAACTTCATCAGCGTACGCCGCGTGCGCGAGTGGCGCGACATCCATTCGCAGCTGCTCACCGTCGTGACCGAGCACAAGTGGAAGCT
Organism: Xenophilus aerolatus; assembly: GCA_030418545.1. GTDB lineage: Bacteria > Pseudomonadota > Gammaproteobacteria > Burkholderiales > Burkholderiaceae_C > Xenophilus. The sequence continues at coordinate 1,133,526 of QAIB01000001.1, forward strand.
GAACAGCGCGCCGGCGGGTTACGAGGCGGTCCACAAGTCGATGCTGGCCGGCCTGCTGGGCAACATCGGCTGGAAGATGGACGAGGAGGCGGGGGCGTCCTCCGGCGAGTACCTGGGCGCGCGGGGCATCAAGTTCCACCGCCATCCCGGCGCGCACCTGCGCAAGCGGCCGGGCCGTTGGATCGTGTGCGCCGAGCTGGTCGAGACCACGCGCCTCTTCGGTCGCGGCATCGCCAACATCGAGCCGCAATGGATCGAGGAGGTCGCCGGCCACGTGCTGAAGAAGCAGCTGCTCGACCCGCACTGGGAGAAGAAGGACGCGCGCGTGGCCGCCTTCGAACGCGCCACGCTCTACGGCCTCGTGGTCTACAGCGGCCGGCGCGTGGACTTCGCGAAGGTCGACCTGCCGGCGGCGCGCGAGATCTTCCTGCGCGAGGCGCTGGTGGCCGGCGACTGGGAGACCAAGCTGCCCTTCCTGGCCGCCAACCGCAAGCTGGTGCGCGAGGTCGAGGGCCTGGAGCACAAGTCGCGCCGGCAGGACGTGCTGGTGGACGACGCGCTGATCTACGCCTTCTACGACGCGCATGTGCCGGCCGAGCTGGCCAACGGCCAGGCCTTCGAGCAGTGGTACCGCGAGGCGGCGAAAGCCCAGCCGCGCCTGCTGTTCCTGAGCCGCGAGGAGCTGATGCGCCACCAGGCCGCCGGCATCACGACGCAGGCCTTCCCGCCCACCGTCAAGCTCGGCGGGGTGGACTGCGCCGCGACCTACCTGCACGAGCCCGGTGACCCGAAGGACGGGCTCACGGTGACGGTGCCGCTCTTCGTGCTCAACCAGGTGAGCGAGGAGCGCTGCGAATGGCTGGTGCCGGGCATGCTCAAGGACAAGATCCAGGCGCTGCTCAAGAGCCTGCCGCAGCGGCCGCGTTCGCGCTTCGTGCCGCTCCCCGAATCGGCCGCGCGCCTGAACGAGGCGCTGTCGGCGCCCGAGGCTTTCGGCCATGGTTCGCTGACCGACGCGCTGCTGAAGCGGGTGCGCGACGAGACCAGCCTCGACGTCAAACGGGCCGACTTCAAGCTCGACATGCTGCCGCCGCACCTGTTCATGAACCTGCGTGTGGTCGACGAGCACGGCCGGCAGCTCGGCATGGGGCGCAACCTCGGCGCACTGAAGGGCGAACTGGGTGCCCAGGCGCGCGGCGCTTTCCAGGCGCTGGCGGGCCTGCGTGCCCGGGCGCCCGAAACTTCGAAGGAAAAAGTGCCTGAAGCGCCCGTGGGGCGGGCACAGGAAGCTATTAAAAACGCAGCAACCGAAGCGCCCGCGCGGACCACGACCCAACGCCACACCGCCTGGACCTTCGGCGAACTGCCCGAGCTGATGGAGGTCTGGCGCGGCGCGCAGACGCTGATCGGCTTCCCGGCGCTGATCGACGGCGGCGACGCGGTCACGATCGAGGTGTTCGACGAGCCGGAGGTCGCAGCGGCCAAGCACCGCGCCGGCCTGCGCCGGCTGATCGCGCTCCAGCTCAAGGACGCGCTGAAGTACCTCGAGAAGAACATCCCCGAGCTGCAGAAGATGGCGGTGGCCTATCTGCCGCTCGGCACACTCGAAGAACTGCGCGCGCAGATCATCGACGTGGCACTGGACCGCGCCTTCCTGCAGGACCCGCTGCCCGCCGACGCGGCCGCCTTCCAGCGCCGGGTCGATGAAGGTCGCGGCCGCCTGACGCTGATCGCCAACGAGGTGGCGCGCCTGGCCGGGACGATCCTGGCGGAATACGCGGCCGCGGCGCGCAAGATCAAGGACACCAAGGTGCAGCCCGACGCGGTGAAGGACGCGGCCGAGCAGCTGCAGCGGCTCGTGGGCAAGCGCTTCCTGGCCGACACGCCGTGGGCGCAGCTGCAGCACTTCGCGCGCTACCTCAAGGCCATCGTGCTGCGGCTGGACAAGCTGCGTGCGGACCCGGCCCGCGACGCCTCGCGCCTGGCCGAGCTGAAGCCGCAGGAACAGCGCTACTGGCGGCTGGTGGCCGAGCGCAAGGGCGCGACCGACGAGCGCATGCTGGAATTCCGCTGGCTGCTGGAAGAGTTGCGTGTGAGCTTCTTCGCGCAGGAGCTGCGCACGCCGCAGCCGGTCAGCCTCAAGCGCCTCGACAAGGCCTGGCTGCAGATCGCGCATTGAGCGCGCAGCGCGGCTGAGGTCTCAGCGCGCCGAGCGTTGCAGCGCGTTGCATTCGGAACGCAGCGTCTCGAGCCGGTCGGCCAGCTCGCGGCCCTGGCGGTCGCAGCGGGCCTGGGCGTCGGACAGGGCATCGGTCAGGGTCTGCTGCTGCCCCGGAAAGCGGCCGCTGGTGCCTTCGCGTCGTGCACGCAGGGCCGACAGTTCCTGCTCGCAGGCCTGACGGTGCGAGGCCAGCGCGGACTGGGCGGCGGGCAACAGCGCGCTTTCCAGCTGCGTCTTGCGCAGCGCCCGGGTGCTGGCTTCCTGGTTGCGCTGGATCTGCTGGGCACGCTGACCATCGTCGGCCCCGTTGACCAGCGGCGGCGGCGCGGGAGCGCCGATCGCCTGTTCCTTGCTGCCCTCGGGGCAGCGCTTGTCCTGGAAGCTGATCGTGCCGTTCGGCGCCTCGCAGCGGTACATGGCGAAGGCAGGGCCGGCAAGCGCGGCGCCGAAGACGAGACAGAGCAGGGGAGCGGACTTCATCGAAACAAGGCGGGCGAAGACGGCAACCCTAACCGATGTCGAGCGGCGCAGGCTCCGCCCCGGCAGAAAAAAGCCCGCCGGGTGGCGGGCTGGCGGCACGGGCTCGCGTTATATGCGGCCCATGAGGAGCAGCACGATCACGACGATGACCACCAGGCCCAGGCCGCCGCTCGGGCCGTAACCCCAACTCTTGCTGTAGCCCCAGCTCGGCAGGGCGCCGATCAGCAACAGGATCAGGACGATCAGGAGGATAGTCGACAACATTTTGCTTCTCCAGCAGTTCGAAGAGGCTTCATGGTGTGCTGCCGGTTGCGCGCAGTCGGCCGGTGCGCGACGACTTCGCGTGTCAGGGCGGTCCTGCGCCGGTGTCAGCGCGCCCGCTGGCCGAAGCAGGAGCGCAGCCGGGGCGCGGCTCAGAGCCGTGCCAGGCGATCGAGCGCGGTCTGCAGCGTTTCGTCCTTCTTGGCGAAGCAGAAGCGCACGACCCGCTGGTCGAAGCCGTCGCCGTAGAAGGCCGACAGCGGGATCGCCGCGACGCCGATCTCGGTGGTGAGCCACTGGCAGAAGTCGGCCTCGCCCAGCTCGCTCACCGCGGAGATGTCGACGCACTGAAAGTAGCTGCCCTCGCTGCGCAGCAGCTTGAAGCGGGTCTTCGCCAGGCCGGCCGCGAAGAGGTCGCGCTTGCGCTGGTAGAAGGCGGGCAGCTGCAGGTAGGGCGCCGGGTCGGCCATGTAGGCGGCCAGGGCGTGCTGCATCGGCGTGTTCACGGTGAACACGTTGAACTGGTGCACCTTGCGGAACTCGGCCATCAGCGGCGCCGGCGCGGCCACGTAGCCGACCTTCCAGCCGGTGACGTGGTAGGTCTTGCCGAAGCTGCTGACGATGAAGCTGCGTGCCGCAAGCCCCGGGAAGCGCGCCACGCTCTCGTGCTGTGCGCCGTCGTACACCATGTGCTCGTAGACCTCGTCGGCGATGACGAAGATGTCGGTGGGGGCGAGCAGCTCTTCCAGCTGGCGCATCTCGGCCGCCGTCCACACCGTCGCACTCGGGTTGTGCGGCGTGTTGACCAGGATGGCGCGGGTCTTGGGCGTGATGGCGGCGGCGATGCGGTCGAAGTCGGGCCGAAAGCTGCCGGGCACCAGCGGAACGCGCACCACGGTGCCGCCGGCGAGGTCGATGTTGGGCACGTAGCTGTCGTAGCAGGGCTCCAGCACGATCACCTCGTCGCCGGGCCGCACGATGGCAAGGATGGCGGTGATGATGGCCTGCGTGGCGCCGGCCGTGACGGTGATCTCGGTCGCCGGGTCGTAGTGGCGGCCGTACATCGCCTCGAGCTTGCCGGCGATGGCATTGCGCAGCGCCGGGATGCCGGGCATCGGCGGGTACTGGTTGTGGCCGGCGGCCATGGCGGCCGTGACGTCGTCGAGCAGCTTGGGGTCGCAGCCGAAGTCAGGGAAGCCCTGGCCGAGGTTCACGGCGTTCTTCTCGGCGGCCAGGGCCGACATGACGGTGAAGATGGTGGTGCCGACGGCGGGCAGCTTGGTGCCGGGCAGGGGGGTGCGGGGAGCGGTCATGGGTCGCAACGGCAATGGAGAGGGATCACAGGTCGTAGTCGTTCGCGTGGCCGGCAAGGGCCTTGGCGATCAGGTTGCGGTCGAGCCGGTCGGACAGCAGCTCGGCGAACTTGAAGACGAAGTTGCGCAGGTAGGCGCTTCGCTTGAAGGCCACGCGTGCGATGTTCTGGCCGAACAGGTGGCCCATGGGGCGCACGACCAGGTCGGCGTTCGAGTCGTCGCGCACCGCCATCTCGGCCACGATGCCAACGCCCAGGCCCAGGCGCACGTAGGTCTTGATGACGTCGGAATCGATCGCCTCCAGCGCGATGCGCGGGGTCAGCTTCTTCTGCGCGAAGGCGTGGTCTATGCGCGTTCGGCCGGTGAAGGAGGGGTGGTAGGTGATGATGGGCTCGTGCGCCAGGTCGTCGAGCGACACGCGCTCCTTGGCGGCCAGCGGATGGTCCTTGGGCAGGACCAGCACGTGCTGCCATTCGTAGCAGGGGAGGGTGACGAGGTCCGCGTAGTCGGCCAGCGATTCGGTCGCGATCCCGATCTCGGCGATCTCGTCGAGCACCATGCGCGCCACCTGGTCGGGCGAGCCCTGGTGGAGACTCACGTTGACCTTGGGGTAGGCCTCGCGCAGCTTCGCCACGGGCACCGGCAGCACATAGCGCGCCTGGGTGTGGGTGGTGGCGATGGAGAGGGTGCCGCTGTCCTGCGCGCTGAACTGCTCGCCGATGCGCTTGAGGTTGCCCACCTCGCGCATGATGAGTTCGATGCTGGCGATGACGTGCTGGCCGGGCTCGGTCACGCGCTTCAGGCGCTTGCCGTGGCGGGCGAAGATCTCGACGCCCAGTTCCTCCTCCAGTTCGATGATGGCCTTGGACACGCCCGGCTGCGAGGTGTGCAGCGCCTTGGCTGCTTCGGTGAGGTTCAGGTTGCGACGGACGGCTTCCTGAACGAACTTGAACTGGTGCAGATTCATAACAAATTCCGTCTTATTCAGGAATTCATTATGCCTTCAATGTCTAAAGATTGTTTGAAATTGAAAGCGGCCGAAGCGCCAGTTCGGCGAGCAGGTTGACGACCTCGGGCGCTTCACCCACGGGGCCGGACACCTCGATGTCCAGGCCGGGATGGCTCAGCCGAGCGGCGTCCACGAGCCTTGGCAGGTCTTCGCGGGCATGCTTGCCCATGCCCAGGAACATCGGTACGACACGCAGGCGCCGCACGCCCGAGTCGGCAAGCTCGCGTGCCGCGGTGGCGAAGTCGGGTTCGGCCAGTTCGAGATAGGCGCAGCGCACGAGCGCTTGCGGCGCGCGCTCCTGCACGGCACGCGCCACGGCCTCGAGGGGCTCGCGCCAGCGCGGGTCCCTCGACCCGTGCGCGAACAGGACGATGCCTTGCTCCATGTCAACGTCGCAGCACGAGCCAGCCGAACGCGCCGAGCGAGAGCAGCGAATAGATCATTCCGGGCGCCGCCGCGGTGATCCAGGGCCACCAGTTGCGCAGGTTGCCGATGTAGCCGAACACGTTGTTCAGCAGGAAGAAGCTGATGCCGATCATCACGCCGCCGAACACGTAGCTGGTGATTCCGCTCTGGCGGAAATGCAGGTAGGCGAAGGGCAGGGCCAGCACGACCATCACCAGGCACGACAGCGGGTAGAAGACCTTGCGCCAGAACTCGATCTCGTAGCGTTGCGACTGCTGGCCATTGGCGTCCAGGTGCCGCGTGTACTCGAACAGGTCCATGGTCCGCATCTTGTCGGGCTTGAGCAGCGCGACCGAGACCATGTCGGCGGTGAGCGTAGATGGCCAGGCGAGCAGGGGCAGGTGCGTGGTCGCGACCTTGGCCGTGCCGTCCGCCTTGCGGGTGGCGAACTCCTGCTTCTCGGCGTTCTGCAGCACCCAGACGCCGTTGGCGATGCGGGCGGACTCCGCGTTCGTCTGCGAGACGAGAAAACCACGCTCGTCGAACTCGAAGATGCGCGGCTGCTTGAGCACGCCGTGCTTGTCGATCGACAGCACGTTGGCGGCATAGGAGTGGTCGTCGCGCTTCTCCTTCAGCCAGCCGCCGGTCAGCCCCGCGGTGGCCAGGTAGCCCTGGTAGCGGGACTTGAGCAACTGGGCGGCGCGGTCCGAAGCCGGCGCGATGTAGTCGCCGATCGCGAAGGTCAGCATCACGAAGGCGAGGCCGAGCAGCAGCAGGGTGCGCAGCGCGCGCCAGGGCCCGAGGCCGCTCGTGCGCAGGATGGTGTATTCAGACGTGCGGGCCAGGTTGGCCATCACGAAGATGGTGCCGATCAGCACCGTGATGGGCAGCAGCTCGTAGAGGTGGCTCGGCACCAGCAGCGTCACGTACAGCAGCGCCTGCGGCAGGCCGTAGCCCAGCGCGTTGGCCTTGCCGACCGATTGCAGCTCGTCGACGAAATCGAAGAAGAAGAACAGGCACAGGAAGCCGAAGGTGACGAAGCCGACGGCCTTGAGCACCTCCAGGTAGATGAGACGGCGGATCGTTTTCACGGTTCAGCGGGCAGCAGGACGCAGAGCGCGGCGCAGCGTCCAGTGGGTGTGGCGCTTGGCCAGCCAGGCCAGCACGAGCACGAGGACGCCGCCATGCAGCGCGAGCAGGAAGGCGCCGACGTTGAAGCGGCCGGCACCCACCCAGTTCTGCCCCAGGTTGAGCAGGTTGTAGTAGAGGACGAAGCAGAACAGCGCGAACAGCAGGTTGCCGCTTCGCCCCACGCGCGGATTGACGCCGGAGACCACCAGGGCCAGCAGCACGAAGTTGACGGCGGCCAGCACCATGCCGAGGCGCCAGCCGAACTCGCCAAGTGCCGGCGGCGACCGGTCGGCCAGCAACTGCAACGTGGACAGGGCCCGCGGCGGTGGCCCGTCGCCGAGCAGCGCGCTGCTGCCGCCTACCCGCGCGCCGTAGGTGTCGAACTCGCTGATCTTCAGGCCTGTCTTGTCGAAGGGGCTCTCCAGCCGCTGGCCGTGCCGCAGCACAAGGTAGCGCGAGCCGTACATCGGTTCGACCGTGCCGCTCTTGGCGGAGGTCACGATCTGCATGTTGCGCTCGAGCGAGGAGATGAAGACGTTGGAGGCCGTCGTGGTGTCGGCCGAGTCCTTGTCGATGTAGAAGACGCGGTTGCGCGCGGCCGACTCCTGGAACTGTCCCGGCGCGACGCGATCGATGTCGCTGCGGCGCTCGTACTGGTCGCGCATGCCCTGGGTCTGCGAATTGGCCCAGGGCCAGCCGACGAAGGCCAGTGCGCCGATCAGGATGAGCACCGGCCAGGCGAACTGGAAGAGCGGCCGCACCAGGTCGGCCAGGCCCCGGCCCGCGGAGAACCAGATCACCATCTCGCTGTCGCGGTACATGCGCGAGAGGGTGCCGACGATGGCGATGAACAGGCTCAGACTCAGGATGGTCGGCATGTAGCCGATCACCGTGTAAGCCATGACCAGGAAGACGTCGGATGGGTTGACGCTGCCCTTGGATGCGAGGCCCAGGGTGCGGATCAGGATGATCGTCATGACGATCGTGACCAGCACCACCAGGGTCGCCCCGAAGCTGCGCGACAGCTCCTTGCGTAGAGAGGAATGGAATAACATCGTCGCGGAAAAAAGCGGATTATGGACTTTCAACTCAAGCCCCTCGGCCTCGTGCAGGCCGCCACCGAAAAGGCCGATGCGCTGGTCGTGCTGGTGCCAGCCACCGGCGCCGACGGCAAGGACCGCATCGCCGCGCTCATCGCCGCCGCGCGCAAGGCGGGCGACCTCGGCGACAAGCCGGGCAAGCAGCTCGTCGCCTACCGACCGGAGGGCATCGCGGCCACGCGTGTCGTGCTGTCGGCGGTCGGGCAGGGCGACGCCGTCGCCGTGCGCAGCGCCGTGCTGGCGGCGGTGCAGGCGCTCAAGGGGTCTGCGCCCAAGCGCATGGTCATCCTGTTCGCCGGCCCGGCGGATGCGGTGGGCGTTTCCGCGGCCGTGTCGGCCGCAGCCGACGCCAGCTACGTCTACACGACCACCAAGTCCAAGCCGGAACCGAGCACGCTGCGCCAGTGCGTGGTCGGCATCGACAAGCCGGCGACGCTGAAGTCGGCCTTCGACACGGCCGTGGCGCTGGTGCATGGCGTCGAGTTCGCGAAGGAGTGGGGCAACCGGCCGGGCAACCATTGCACGCCGACCCAATTGGCCGAGGCCGCGCGTTCGCTGACCAGGCTGCCCCGCGTGAAATGCGAAGTGCTGGGCCCGAAGGAGGTCGCGGCGCTGGGCATGGGGGCGTTCCTGGCGGTCGCGCAGGGGTCGGCCGAGCCGCTGCGCTTCGTCGTGCTGCGCTACCAGGGCGCCGCGAAGGGCGTTGCGCCGCAGGTGCTGGTGGGCAAGGGCATCACCTTCGACACCGGCGGCGTGTCGCTCAAGCCCGCCGCCGAGATGGACGAGATGAAGTTCGACATGTGCGGCGCCGCCAGCGTGCTCGGCGTGTTCCGCGCGCTGGGTGAACTGCAGCCCGCGATCAACGTCGTCGGCCTGATCCCGGCCTGCGAGAACATGAACGACGGCCGGGCGATCAAGCCGGGCGACGTCGTGACGAGCATGAGCGGCCAGACCATCGAGATCCTGAACACGGACGCCGAGGGCCGGCTGATCCTCTGCGACGCGCTGGACTATGCCAAGCGCTTCTCGCCCGAGGCGGTGATCGACATCGCGACGCTGACGGGCGCCTGCGTCATCGCCCTGGGCGGCGTGCGCAGCGGCCTCTTCTCGACCGACGACGCGCTGGCCGAGGCCTTGCATGCGGCCGGCGAGGCCTCGCTGGACCGCTGCTGGCGGCTCCCGCTCGACGACGAGTACGCCGAGGGCCTGAAAACGCAATTCGCCGACGTGGCCAACGTAGCGGGCCGCGCGGGCGGGGCCATCACCGCGGCCAAGTTCCTCCAGCGCTTCACGTCCGAGTTTCCGTGGGCGCACCTCGACATCGCCGGCACGGCCTGGAAGAGCGGTGCAGCCAAGGGCTCGACCGGCCGGCCCGTGCCGTTGCTCGTGACCTACCTGCTGGGACGGCAGGGCGCTGCGGCCAGCCCCGCGACGGCGTCGGGCAAGCGAGCCCGCAAGACCGCGTGACGGAGATCGACGTCCATTTCAATGCACCTGACAAGGTGCATCACGCCTGCCGACTGTTGCGCAAGGCGGTCGTGACGGCGGGCGCGAAAGTTGCCGTCGCCGGTGACAAGGCCACCCTGGACATCCTCGACGCATCGCTCTGGCAGTTCTCTGCTACCGACTTCATTGCGCATTGCCGCGGCGATGCGGAGGAGGAAGTCCTGGTACGTTCGCCGGTCGTGCTGCTCGACGCGCCGTCGCAGGGTGCGCAGGCGCACCGTCAGGTGCTGGTCAACCTCGGTTGCGACTTGCCGGTGGGGTTCGAGCGCTTCGAGCGCCTGATCGACGTGGTCGGCACCGAACAAGCAGAGCGGCAGTCCGGTCGCCAGCGCTGGCGCCACTACGCCGAACGTGGCTACGCCATCACGCGGCACGACGTCGGCGGTCGGCGCTGAGCGCCAGCCGCGGAAGTCCGATCGACTGTCTCCATGAATTCCGGTCCGCGCACACCGCCGCGTTTCGTCCCGACCTTGACGACGGTGGTCGACCTGTCGGCGCCACCGCCGTCGGAGCCGGCGCCCCAGCCGTCCGAGCCGTTCGAGCCGATGCCCGTGATCGAGGCGGAATCGCCACCTGCCCCACCCGAGGCGCAGCCCCTGCCGCCGGTGCCGGCCGAGACGCCGGTGCCGCCTGCTCGACCGGCCTTCGCGGCCCTCACGGACGCCGATGCCTTCCGCATCGAAGAGGACCTGCTGCACCGCGTTCTGCAACGCATCGATCTTTCGCTCGAGGAGCGTCTGACGGAGGCGGTGTCTGCCGCCGTGCAGCAGCAACTCGACGCCATGCTGCCCAGGTTGCGCGACGAAATCGAGACCGTTTTGCGCTCGCTCGTCGTCGAGGCGCTGGCCCGGGAACTTTCGGAAAACACAGGGTCTGCGCCGGGTTCCGGCGCACCAGCCTTGGGCTAAACTGCGCCGCGGGTCGATGGCGCGAGGGTGCTGCGATCGGGGTGCCGGCGCGGTTTTTGCTGAGCTCAAGCACCCGGATTCGAACGACCGGTTTATCAACTCTATTCCTCATGTTCTGGAGGTTCCCCATGCAATTGAAATGGACTGCGGTCGCACTGGCTGCTCTCTCGGTGGTGGCTTGCGGCAAGAAAGAAGAAGCCGCCGCTCCTGCCGCTGCTCCTGCGCCTACCGCCGCCGCACCCGCGCCCGCAGCACCTCCTGCCGCCGACACACTCGTCGTGAAGATCGGCCACGTCGGCCCGACGAGCGGCGCCATCGCCCACCTCGGCAAGGACAACGAGCTGGGTGCCAAGATGGCCATCGAGGACCTCAATGCCAAGCAGCTGAAGATCGGTGACTAGGTCGCCAAGTTCGAGCTGGTGGCCGAAGACGATGCCGGCGATCCGAAGCAGGGCACCGCCGTTGCCCAGAAGCTGGTCGACGAGAAGGTCAACGGCGTGGTCGGTCACCTGAACTCGGGCACGACCATCCCCGCATCGAAGCTGTACAGCGATGCAGGCATCCCGCAGGTTTCGCCCTCGGCCACCAACCCCAAGTACACCCGCCAGGGCTTCAAGACGGCCTTCCGCGTGGTGGCTGACGACACCCAACTGGGCGGCACGCTGGGCAAGTACGCTGTCGAAACCCTGAAGGGAAAGAACATTGCGGTGATCGACGATCGCACGGCCTATGGCCAGGGCGTCGCCGAGGAATTCGAGAAGGCCGCCAAGGCCGCCGGCGGCACGATCGTCGGCCACGAGTTCACGACCGACAAGTCGACGGACTTCAACGCCATCCTGACCAAGCTCAAGGGTGCCAAGCCCGACATCCTGTTCTTCGGCGGCATGGACGCGGTCGGCGGTCCGATGCTCAAGCAGGTCAAGCAACTCGGCCTGAACGTCAAGTTCATGGGCGGCGACGGCCTGTGCACCGGCGAACTGGCCAAGCTGGCTGGCGACGCCATCGGCGAAGACATGGTGGTGTGTGCCGAAGCCGGCGGCGTGGACGGCGACTTCAAGGCGCCGCTCGACAAGTTCAAGGCCGACTTCAAGGCCAAGAATGGCGTCGACGTGCAGATCTACGCGCCGTACGTGTACGACGCGGTCAACGTCCTGGCCGACTCGATGGTGCGCGCGGGCTCGTCCGATCCGGCGAAGTACCTGCCGGAAGTCGGCAAGACCAACTACAAGGGCGTGACCGGTCCCATCGCCTTCGACGAGAAGGGCGACATCAAGAACGGTGCCCTGACGCTGTACACCTACAAGGGCGGCCAGCGCACGCAGATCGCCGTCGTTCGCTGATCGACAGCACGAACGCCTGCAAGGGGACCTCCGGGTCCCCTTTTTTCTTGGCTGCGGCGGGCGGAGGGATGCATGGGAATACCCGCGGAGGGAAAACCCGTTGAATACTTTCGATGAATTGCGCGGGGTCGGGCGCCTTCATATGCTGGTCACAAGATCAACACTCCAGCCGTGCCATGAGAACCGTTCTGTTGCTGTCCAGTGCCCTGTTGTCCATCGGGCTCCTTCTGAGCGTCGGCCCGCTGGGCCTGGTCGCGTGCTTCGCCCTGTGCCTGCTGAGCTTGCTCGTGTCGGTGCAAGGCCCCGCCGTTTCCCGGCATGAAGGCGCGCTGCGCCCGGCCGTCGGGGCGGAAACGCTCTACTGAGAAACCCGGACGCGCACGCGCGGCGCGATCGCAAAAAAAGAAACGGGCCGAAAGGCCCGTTTTTCATGTGTGTCCTGGCGGAGCAGGCGGGATTCGAACCCGCGGTGGGCTATTAACCCACACACGCTTTCCAGGCGTGCGACTTAAACCACTCATCCACCGCTCCAGGTGAGCCCGCTATTCTAGCCTGCCGAAGGGCCTGTCTTGCCGGCCTGCACCATGCGCATGGCCGAAGCGATGAGCGAGGCCGTCTCCGTCATGGTGCTGGGCACGATCAGCGTGGTGGTGGCGTCGGCTGCCACCTTGCCGTAGGCATCCACGGCGCGTTCGGCCACCTTGAGCTGCACCGCCTGTTCGCCTCCCGGCTGGCGGATGGCCGCGGCCACGCGTTCGATGGCGCCGGCCGTCGCCTCGGCCACCGCGGTGATCGCAGCCGCCTCGCCCTGTGCGTTGTTGATGGCGGCCTGCTTCTCGCCCTCGGAGCGCGCGATGAAGGCCTCGCGCTCGCCGGTGGCGATGTTGATCTGTTCCTGCCGACGCCCTTCGGAGGCCGCGATCAGTGCGCGCTTCTCGCGCTCGGCCGTGATCTGCCGCTGCATGGCCTGCAGGATCTCCTTGGGCGGCGTCAGGTCCTTGATCTCGTAGCGCAACACCTTCACGCCCCAGTTGAGCGCAGCCTCGTCGATGGCCGCCACCACCTGGGCGTTGATGATGTCGCGCTCCTCGAAGGTCTTGTCCAGTTCCAGCTTGCCGATCACGCTGCGCAGCGAGGTCTGCGCCAGCTGCGTGACGGCGACGATGTAGTTGGACGAGCCGTAGCTGGCTCGCATCGGGTCCGTGACCTGGAAGTACAGGATGCCGTCGACCTGCAGCTGCGTGTTGTCGCGCGTGATGCAGATCTGGCTGGGCACGTCGAGCGGGATCTCCTTCAGGCTGTGCTTGTAGGCCACCTTGTCGATGAAGGGGATGAGGAAGTTGGGCCCCGGCGTCATGGTGCCGTGGTACTTGCCCAGGCGCTCGCGCACCCAGGCGTTCTGCTGCGGCACGAACTTGATCGACTGCCAGATGAAGATCACCGCGATGACGAGGATGACGGCTGCGACTTCCATGACTCTTCCTTTGCTTTGTTGATTCAGATCTTCTCGACGACGAGGCGGTTGCCCACCACTTCGACGATCCGGTTCAGCCCGGCCACCGGCATGGCACCAGGCCGCACGACCACCGTCCATTGCGCACCGCGGTGCCGCACGGTGGCGGTGCCGTCGGGGTTCCAGGCTTCCACATGGACGCTTTCGCCCACGTCGAGGTTGAGGTCGCGGCTGGCTTCGCTGGGCACGATCGGCGCGCCGCGGTGGGTGAGGTACCACGCCACAACGGCACCCACGCCGACGACGGCCGCCACCACAAGCTGTACCGTGATTGCGAAGCCCAGGTGGGCGGACACCGCCGCCGCCGCGAAGGCGATGCCGATCAGCAGCAGGTAGACGGTGCCCGACAGCAGTTCGAGCGCCACGGCCGCACCAGCCAGCAGCCACCACAGGGTTGAATTCGCCATCTCATCTCCTCTCTCGCGGACGGGCCCCGATTCTGGGGCATCGGCACCATGCCCCGTTCATTTGAATTCCTTACACTTCGCGCCTTTATTCGCACGCCCGACCGGAGCCAGCGCCCATGAAATTCCGCTTTCCCATCGTCATCATCGACGAGGACTTCCGCTCCGAGAACACCTCGGGCCTGGGCATCCGTGCCCTGGCGCAGGCCATCGAGTCGGAAGGGTTCGAGGTCCTGGGCGTGACCAGCTACGGCGACCTGTCGCAGTTCGCCCAGCAGCAGAGCCGGGCCAGCGCCTTCATCCTGTCGATCGACGACGAGGAGTTCAGCGGCGGGCCGGACATGGACCCGGCCGTGCTCAACCTGCGCACCTTCATCGACGAGGTGCGCCGCAAGAACACCGACGTCCCGATCTACATCTACGGCGAGACGAAGACCTCGCGCCACCTGCCCAACGACATCCTGCGCGAACTGCACGGCTTCATCCACATGTTCGAGGACACGCCGGAGTTCGTGGCCCGCCACATCATCCGCGAGGCCAAGAGCTACCTCGAGGGCGTGCAGCCGCCGTTCTTCAAGGCGCTGCTCGACTACGCGGAGGACGGCTCCTATTCCTGGCATTGCCCGGGCCACTCGGGCGGCGTGGCGTTCCTGAAGAGCCCGGTGGGCCAGATGTTCCACCAGTTCTTCGGCGAGAACATGCTGCGCGCCGACGTGTGCAACGCCGTGGAAGAACTCGGGCAGCTGCTCGACCACACCGGCCCGGTGGCCGAGAGCGAGCGCAATGCGGCGCGCATCTTCAATGCCGACCACTGCTTCTTCGTCACCAACGGCACCAGCACCAGCAACAAGATGGTCTGGCACCACACGGTGGCGCCGGGCGACGTGGTGGTCGTGGACCGCAACTGCCACAAGTCCAACCTGCACGCCATCATCATGACCGGCGCGATCCCGGTCTTCCTCAAGCCCACGCGCAACCACTTCGGCATCATCGGGCCCATCCCGCGCCAGGAGTTCGACGTCGAGTCGATCAAGGCGAAGATCCGCGCCAACCCGCTGCTCAAGGGTGTCGACGCCGACACGGTCAAGCCGCGCATCCTGACCCTCACCCAGTCGACCTACGACGGCGTGGTCTACAACACCGAGACGATCAAGAAGGCGGTGGACGGCTACGTCGACACGCTGCACTTCGACGAGGCCTGGCTGCCGCACGCGGCCTTCCATCCCTTCTACGGCCCCTACCACGCCATGGGCAAGAAGCGGGCGCGTCCCCAGGAGACGCTGGTGTTCTCGACCCAGTCGACGCACAAGCTGCTGGCGGGCATCAGCCAGGCCAGCCACGTGCTGGTGCAGGATTCGCAGCATCGCAAGCTGGACCGGCACCTCTTCAACGAGGCCTTCCTGATGCACACCAGCACCTCGCCGCAGTACGCGATCATCGCCAGCTGCGATGTCGCGGCCGCGATGATGGAGCCGCCCGGCGGCACGGCCCTGGTGGAGGAGAGCATCCTGGAAGCGCTGGACTTCCGCCGCGCGATGCGCCAGGTCGAGGCCGAATTCGGCGAGAACGACTGGTGGTTCAAGGTCTGGGGACCCGACAAGCTTGCCGAAGAGGGCATCGGCCGGGCCGACGACTGGGTCATCAAGGGCGACGACCGCGATGCCAAGTGGCACGGTTTCGGCGTGCTGGCGGACGGCTTCAACATGCTCGACCCGATCAAGTCGACCATCGTGACGCCCGGGCTGGACATGGACGGCAACTTCGCCGAGAGCGGCATTCCGGCCAGCATCGTCACCAAGTTCCTGGCCGAGCACGGCGTGATCGTGGAGAAGACGGGCCTGTACAGCTTCTTCATCATGTTCACCATCGGCATCACCAAAGGCCGCTGGAACACGCTGCTCACGGCCTTGCAGCAGTTCAAGGACGACTACGAGCGCAACCAGCCGATGTGGCGCATCCTTCCGGAGTTCTGCCAGCAGCACAAGCGCTACGAGCGCATGGGCCTGCGCGACCTGTGCCAGCACGTGCACAAGATGTACGCCGAGTACGACATCGCCCGCCTGACCACCGAGATGTACCTGTCGGACCTCACGCCCGCGATGAAGCCCAGCGACGCCTATGCGCACATCGCGCACCGCAAGACCGAGCGCGTCGAGATCGACCACCTCGAGGGCCGCATCACGACCAGCCTCATCACGCCGTACCCGCCGGGCATCCCGCTGCTGATCCCGGGCGAGGTGTTCAACAAGAAGATCGTCGACTACCTCAAGTTCTCGCGCGAATTCAACACCAAGTGCCCGGGCTTCGAGACCGACATCCACGGCCTGGTCGAGCTCGAGGACGAGGACGGCAACGTGCGCTACTACGCCGACTGCGTGGCGGCGGGCCGTGGCGAGCAGGACCCGCAACCGCTGGCCAGGGAGGACAACCTGGTGCAGGTCGGCGCCGACGGACCCTTCGGCCGGACGGTCTGAGCGGGGGCCTCAGCCGAAGCGCAGCGCCATCACGCCGGCGACCACCACGCCGGTGCCCAGCGCACGCTGCAGGCCGAAGCGCTCCTTGAGCCACAGCGTGCCGATGAGCGCCGCGAAGAGCACCGAGGTCTCGCGCAGCGCAGCCACCACGGCGACCGGCGCGCGCGTCATGGCCCACAGCGCGATGCCGTAGCTGCCCAGCGAGGCGATCGTGCCGAGGCAGGCGATGCGCCAGCGGCCCCCCATGTAGCGCCACGCGGCGGGGCGCCCGCCGGGCCCGCGGCGCCACAGCACCAGCAGCAGGTAGGGCACGCCGTCGAAGAGGAAGAGCGCCGCCACGTAGGCGGCCGCATCGCCCGAGGCGCGCACGCCCAGCCCGTCGACCAGGGTGTAGACCGCGATGATGGCGGCGTTGCACAGCGCGAAGCGCAGCGCCTTGCCACGGTGCCCGCCGCTCGCGTGCAGGCTGGCGGGCGACAGGCCCAGCAGCACCACGCCGGCGCACACCGCGGCGACGCCCGCCCACGCGATGGGCGAGATGGATTCGCCGATCAGCGCGTGGCTGCTGAGTGCGACCAGCAGCGGCGCGCAGCCGCGCATCACCGGATAGGTCAGCCCGAGTTCGCCATG
Organism: Xenophilus aerolatus; assembly: GCA_030418545.1. Taxonomy (GTDB): domain Bacteria; phylum Pseudomonadota; class Gammaproteobacteria; order Burkholderiales; family Burkholderiaceae_C; genus Xenophilus. The sequence continues at coordinate 1,150,221 of QAIB01000001.1, forward strand.
CCGGTAGGCGCCGGCCAGCGCGACGTAGTAGCCGATGTGCACCCCCATCGAGGCCAGCAGGTAGGGCCAGGACGCCATCGCCGGCAGCCCGGTGAACAGCAGCAGCGGCAAGGCCACGAAGAAGCCGAGGCTGTGGATGAGCGCCGTGTCCAGTTCCTTGTCGGTGGACGACTTGATCAGCGCGTTCCAGCTGGCATGCAGCAGCGCGCCGAAGAGCACCGCGAGCGCGACCGGGCCGGTCAGCGTCACGCCGGCGAGTCCATGCAGCAGCGTCGGGCGCGTGCCAGGTAGTGGCCCAGAGACGGGGTGGGCAGCCCGGCCTGCTTGGCCGCGTCGTCCCACAACCGGACCCGCACCGCCTCCTGCGCATGGGGCCGGTCGAGGAAGGCGCGGGCGTCGGCGGGAGAGAAGACGCCGCCCTGCAAGGCCAGGCTGCGCTTGGAATCATCCGACAGCGAGGCCTCGTAGTCCGGCCGCGACGCGCAGAGGTAGCGCTTGGCATCGACATGCCAGCGGATCGCGTCGAGCACCCGCTCGGAGAACAAGCCACGCAGGAAGGGCAGGGCGTAGAACTGGTGAAGGTCGTCGATGCCGCGCAGGGTCGGCGATTCGCCCTGGTCGTTGAGCAGGTGGCCCAGGTCGTGCAACAGGGCGGCCGTGACCAGCTCGTCGTCCGCGCCGGCCTGCTCGGCGAGCAGGGCGCACTGGAGCGCGTGCTCGAGCTGCGTGACCGGCTCGCCGCTGTATTGCGCCGCGCCCTTGCGCTCGAAGAGCGCCGAGATGTCGTCCAGGGTCAGGGCCACGGCACCGTTCCCTTCAGGCTGCCACCGCGTGCGGCGCGGCGCCGGTGGCCTGGGCGGTCTCCGCCAGCCGGGCGGCGTGGTTGCGCAGCGTGCGCTCCCGGCTGTTCATCACATGCTGGTACATCGCCTGGCCCGCCGCCTCGGCGTCGCCGGCCGCGATGGCCTTCACGATCTGCCGGTGCTCGCGCGAGTACACGGCCATCGATTCGCCCGTGAGGTTCTGGCGCCGGAACAGCGACAGTTCGTTGACCAGCTTGCGGTAGGTGGCCAACAGCTTGGCATTGCCGGCCAGTTCGAGCAGCCGGTCGTGGAACGCCAGGTTGAAGCGGTGGTAGTCGCGCGCATTGCCGGACTTGACGGCCTGGTCCATCGCATCGACCAGCTGGCGCAGCTCGCGCACCTGTGCCGCCGATGCGGACTGCGCCACCTTGCGGCCGACGTACAGGTCCATGGCGGCCCGCACCTCGAAAATCTCCAGCGCCTCCTCGATCGGCACGTCGCGCACGAACACCCCGCGGTTCTTCTCGGTGCGCACCAGGCCGGCTTCCTCGAGCATGCGAAACGCCTCGCGCACCGGGCCCCGCGACACGCCCAGCTGGTCGGCCAGCGTGGACTCGGTCAGCTTGGCGCCCGAGGCCAGCTCGCCGTCCAGGATCATGCGTTCGATTTCGGTCTGCACCACGTTCGCCAGCGAATTGCACTGAAGCTGTGCGATGACGGGGTGTGGCGAGATCTTCTTGGCAGGCATGGTGGAAATGCTAAGGGGCAGAGTGCAGATTGTCTACGATCTGCAAAAGACAATTGACGATCGATGCGAGCAGGCCCCGATTTTGCTTGGCGCATGTGTCACGAGGATGTCTTGTCCCGCCGGCACATTCGCCTTTCATTTTTCGATGAGGAGTTGCTCATGCAGTACGCAAAACACATCGTGGCCGCATTCATCGGCCTGGCTTGCGCAACGTCGGCGCTGGCGCAGAAGACGCAGCTGACGGTCTACACGGCGCTCGAGACCGACCAGCTCAAGGCCTACCAGGAGGCCTTCAACAAGGTGAACCCCACGATCGACATCAAGTGGGTGCGCGACTCCACGGGCGTCATCACCGCCAAGCTGCTGGCCGAGAAGGCCAACCCGCAGGCCGACGTGATCTGGGGCGTGGCCGCCTCGAGCCTGGCGCTGTTCGACAAGAACGGCATGCTGGAACCCTACGCGCCGCTGAACCTCGACGCGATCATGCCGCAGTACCGCGACAAGAAATCGCCGCCGGCCTGGTTCGGCATGGACGTGTTCGGTGCCGTGGTGTGCTTCAACACCGTCGAGGCCAAGAAGAAGAACATCCCCCTGCCCACCACCTGGAAGGACCTGCTCAAGCCCGAGTTCAAGGGCCAGGTCGTAATGCCCAATCCGGCGTCCTCGGGCACCGGCTACTTCGACGTGGCCGCATGGCTGCAGCTCTGGGGCGACGACAACGGCAAGGGCGGCGGCTGGAAGTACATGGACGCGCTGCACGAGAACATCGGCCAGTACACCCATTCCGGTTCCAAGCCCTGCAACATGGCGGCGGCCGGCGAGTACGTGGCCGGCATCTCCTTCGAGTACCGCGGCCACACCAACAAGGCCAAGGGCGCGCCCATCGACCTGGTCTTCCCCAAGGAAGGCCTGGGCTGGGACCTGGAGGGCTTCGCCATCTACAAGGGCACCAAGAAGCTGGATGCGGCGAAGAAGCTGGCCGACTGGGCCTCGTCCAAGGACGCCATGCTGCTCTACGGCAAGAACTTCGCCATCACCGCGCAGCCGGGCGTTGCACCCAAGCTGGCGAACATCCCGGCCGACTACGAATCGCGCCTGATCAAGATGAATTTCGAGCAGTCGGCCGTGAACCGCGAGCGCATCCTCGCCGAATGGTCGAAGCGCTACGACGCCAAGAGCGAGGCGAAGAAGTAATGTGGGCCCGGCGCGGCCACGACGCGATGGACGCCGCAGTCTCCATGCCCGCCGGCCCCACCCCGCAGGATGAGAGCTACCTGCGCCTGCAGGGCGTGGGCAAGCGCTTCGGCAGCTTCACTGCGCTCTCGCAGATCGACCTGGCCATCGCACGCGGCGAGTTCGTGTGCTTCCTCGGGCCCTCGGGCTGCGGCAAGACCACGCTGCTGCGCATCATCGCGGGCCTGGAGACGCAGACCGCCGGTCGCATCCTGCAGGCCGGGCGCGACGTGTCGGTGCTGCCGCCCGCGCAGCGCGACTACGGCATCGTGTTCCAGTCCTATGCGCTGTTCCCCAACCTGAGCATCGCCGACAACGTGGCCTACGGGCTCGTCAACCGCAGGCAGCCGCGCGCCCAGGTTTCCGCGCGGGTCGACGAACTGCTCGCGCTCGTGGGCCTGCCGGGTAGCGGCAGCAAGTACCCGGCGCAGATGTCGGGCGGCCAGCAGCAGCGCGTGGCGCTGGCACGCGCCCTGGCCACTTCGCCGGGCCTGTTGCTGCTGGACGAGCCGCTGTCGGCCCTCGACGCCATCGTGCGGGTGCACCTGCGCAACGAGATCCGGGCACTGCAGCGCCAGCTCGGCGTGACCACCATCATGGTCACGCACGACCAGGAGGAGGCGTTGTCGGTGGCCGACCGCATCGTGGTCATGAATCACGGCGTCATCGAGCAGGTCGGCACGCCGCGCGAGGTGTACCGCGCGCCGGCCTCGCCCTTCGTGGCCGACTTCGTCGGCAAGGTGAACCGCCTGCAGGCCGTGGCCGAGGGCGATCACTGGTTCCGCTGCGGCGAGCTGCGGATGCGCTGCCAGGAGGGGCAGGGCGCCGATTTCCGCCCGGGCCGCCGCGTGATGCTGTACCTGCGGCCCGAGGACCGACTGATGATCGACGTGCCCGACGACCATCCCGGCCGCTGCGAAGGCACGGTGTGCCACGTCGAGTTCCTCGGGGGCAACTGCCTGGCGCAGGTGGAGGTCGAGGCACTCGGCGGCCAGTCGCTGCAGCTGCAGTTCTCGCTCAACCAGATGGACGAGTTCTCGGTGCGCGAGGGCGGCCGCCTGCGCTTCGCCCTGCGCACGGACCGGCTGCGCGTGTTCGCCGCGGGACAGGAATGAACGCCACCGCCGTCCTGTTGCCGCCGCCACTTCGCCAGCGCGTGCCCTGGAGCGACCGCGTCGCGCATGCGGCGCTGCTGGGCATCCTGCTGTTGCTGGTGGTCGGCCTGGCACTGCCCCTGGCCGCCATCCTCTCCCAGGCCGTGCACAACGCGGAGCAGGGCAGCGGCTGGGCCGCCTTCGCCGCCTACCTGAAGTCGCCCGCGCTGCTGCAGAGCCTGTGGAACAGCGTGTGGGTGTCGCTGCTGGTCACGGTGATCGTGATCCCGCTGGCCTTCAGCTTCGCGTATGCGCTCACGCGCAGCTGCATGCCGGCCAAGGGGGTTTTTCGCGGCATCACGCTGCTGCCGCTGCTGGCACCCTCGCTGCTGTCCGCCATCTCGCTCATCTACTGGTTCGGCAACCAGGGGGTGGCCAAGGGGTTCTGGCTGGCGCTGGGCTTCCAGGGCATCTATGGCGCACCGGGCATCGTGCTGGCGGAGTGCTTCGCCACCTTTCCGCATGCGCTGATGATCCTCGTCACCGCGCTGTCGCTGGCCGACGCGCGCCTGTACGAGGCGGCCGACGCAATGGGCACCCGGCGGCTGCGCCGCTTCCTCACCATCACGCTGCCGGGCGCCAAGTACGGACTGATCTCGGCGGCGCTCGTCACCTTCACGCTGGTCATCACCGATTTCGGCATCCCCAAGGTGGTCGGCGGCAATTTCAACGTGCTGGCCACCGACGTCTTCAAGCTGGTCATCGGCCAGCAGGATTTCCAGCGCGGTGCGGTGGTGGCGCTGCTGCTGCTCACGCCGGCGGCGCTCACCTTCGCCATCGACCATGCGGTGCAGCGCAAACAGACGGCGATGCTCACGGCCCGTGCCGTCGCCCTGGTGCCGCAGCCGTCGCGAGGCTTCGACGCGGCCATGACCGCGTACTGCACACTGATCGTGGCGCTGATGCTGGCCATGTTCGGGATGGCCGTGTTCGCCTCCTTCGCCACGCTGTGGCCCTACAACCTGGCACCCAGCCTGAACCACTACGTCGCCGGTCTGGTGGACGCCGAACTGGGCGACGCGCTGGTCAACAGCCTGAAGCTGGCCGCCGGCACGGCGGTGGTCGGCACGGCCGTGGTCTTCGTCGGCGCCTACCTGCTCGAGAAGACGCGCGGGCTCGGCTGGGCGCGGCCGCTGGTGCGGCTGATGGCGATGCTGCCCATGGCGGTGCCGGGACTGGTGCTGGGGCTGGGTTACATCTTCTTCTTCAACGCGCCGGGCAACCCGCTCAACCTGCTCTACCAGAGCATGGCGCTGCTGGTGCTGTGCACGGTGGTGCACTTCTACACCACCGGGCACCTGACGATGGTCACGGCGCTGAAAGCCATCGATGCCGAGTTCGAGTCCGTCTCGGCCTCGCTCAAGGTGCCGTTCTACAAGACCTTCTGGCGCGTCACGCTGCCGATCTGCCTGCCCACGCTCATCGACGTGTCGCGCTACTTCTTCATCAACGCCATGACCACCATCTCGGCCGTGGTGTTCCTGTATTCGCCCGACACCAAGCTCGCGTCCGTCGCCATCCTCAACCTCGACGAGGCCGGCGAGACCGGCGCGGCCGCCGCCATGGCCGTGCTCATCGCCGGCATCTCGGCCGTGGTCACCGTGCTTTACCTGCTGCTGGGCCGCATGGTCGAGCGGCGGACGCAGGCGTGGCGGCGCCGATGAATGCGGGCCTCCGTACGCGAAGGGCGCGAAGGTTTCGCGAAGGACGCGAAAAGGGACAACAAATGAAATAGATGTTTTTCGCGACCTTCGCGTGACTCTGGTTTTCCTTTCGCGTACGGATGTCCGCTCCCGTATTCAATTCGCGCTCCCACTTGGCACCCATGACCTCCAACGACCGCTTTGATCTCATCGTCGTCGGCGCCGGCATCGTCGGCCTGGCGCATGCCTACACGGCCGCGCGACGCGGGCTGCGGGTGTGCGTGGTCGAGAAGGACGCCGCCTGCGTCGGCGCGTCGATCCGCAACTTCGGCTTCATCACCGTCACGGGCCAGGGCGCCGGCGACACCTGGCGGCGGGCGCGGCGCGCACGCGAGGTGTGGGGCGCCGTGGCGCCGCAGGCCGGCATCCCGGCCGTGCACCACGGGCTGTACCTCACGGCCTTCCGCCCGCAATCGCTGAAGGTGCTGGAGGAATTCATGGCCACCGAGATGGCGGCCGGCTGCGAGCTGCTGTCCACGGGCGAGGCGGCGCGCAGGGCGCCTGCGTTGCGCCTCGAGGGGCCTCACGGTCCGGCCCAGGGCGTGCTCTACAGCCCGCACGAGATGCGCGTCGAATCGCGCACGGCCATCGGCCAGTTGGCGCGCTGGCTGTCGGACGCGCTGGGCGTTCGGTTCCGCTTCGGCGAGGCGGTGCTCGAGGTGGCGACGCCGCGGGTGCGCACCTCGCGCGCCGTGCTGCATGCCGAGCGGGTGGCCGTGTGCACGAACAGCGAGCTCAACGGTCTGTTCGCCGAGCGCCTGTCGCCGCACGGCCTGCGCCTGTGCCAGTTGCACATGATGCGCGTGCGTCCGCAGCCGGGCTTCCGATTGCCCGGCTCCGTCATGGCCGACCTGAGCCTGGTGCGCTACCACGGCTACAGCAAGCTGCCCGCGGCCCAGGTGCTGCGCACGCAGATCGAGGCCGAGGAGGGCGAGTCCCTGGCGCACGGCATCCACCTGATCGTGGTGCAAAGCGCCGACGGCACGCTGGTCGTGGGCGACTCGCACCACTACGGACCGGTGCTCGAACCCTTCGCCGACCAGCGGGTGGACGAACTCATCCTGCGCCACCTGCGCGAGACCCTGCAGCTCACCGAGGCGACGGTGACCGAGCGCTGGGTCGGCACCTACCCCTCCTCGCCGGTGACGGACTGCCTGATCGACGCACCGGACGATGCCACGCGGCTCGTGCTCGTCACCAGCGGCACCGGCGCCAGCACCGCCTTCGGCATCGCCGAGGACGTCTTCGCCGGATGGTGAGCCCCATTCGTGTACCGATCTCTTCCATGAACACTCCCTACCAACTCCAGGCCGTCGTCTTCGACTGGGCCGGCACCATCATCGACTTCGGCTCCTGCGCGCCGATGGGCGCCTTCGTGCGCCTGTTCGAGCGCTTCGGCATCGAGCTGTCCATCGCCGAGGCGCGCGGCCCCATGGGCATGGCCAAGTGGGACCACATCCAGGCTCTCAGCAAGCTGCCGCGCGTTGCCGCGCAGTGGGAGGCGAAGCAGGGCCGCGCCTTCACCGACGCCGACATCGACCACCTGTACGAGGTGTTCACGCCGATGAACGCGGCAGTGGTGCCCGACTTCGCGGACTTCATCCCTGGCGCACTCGACACCGTGGCCGCCGTGCGCGCGCGCGGGCTGAAGGTCGGGTCGACCACCGGCTACAACCGGCCGATCATGGAAGTCGTCACGGCCATCGCGGCCCAAGGCGGCTACGTGCCCGACAACCTCGTGTGTGCCGGCGACCTGGGGGCGGGGCGCCCGTCGCCGCTCATGATGTACCGCAGCTTCGCCGACCTCGGCGTCTGGCCGGCGTGCACCGTGGTGAAGGTGGACGACACGGGCGTCGGCGTGCAGGAGGGCCTGAATGCCGGCACCTGGGCGGTGGGCCTGGCCATCAGCGGCAACGCGGCCGGGCTGACGCTGGCCGAGTGGCGGGCGCTCGACGCCGATGCGCAGGAGGCCGTACGCCAGCGCGCGACGGCCGAACTGAAGGCGGCCGGTGCGCACTACGTGATCGACAGCGTGGCCGACCTGTTGCCGGTGCTGGACGCGATCGGTGCCCGGCTGGCTGCGGGCGAAATGCCCACGTCGTGAGATCGTCACGTTTGTGACGAATTCGGCTGCAGCGCCCGCCCGGCAAGGGCTGTAGGCCGATAGCACTTCCCGTAGAGCGCGTCTCGTTCTTCAGGGTTCCGGCCGTCGCCACAGCCACAGGAGCACGACGGCCATCACGACGATGCCGCCGGCCGCGGCGGCACGCGGCCGCACCAGCCAAAGCAGCATGCCGGCGCATACGGCCATCGCGAGCGCCGCGCTCCACTTGGCGCGCCGGCTCACCCGCCCGCCGGCGCGCCAGTCGCGGATCAGCGGGCCGAAGAGGCGATGCGATTCGAGCCAGGCTGCGAGGCGCGGCGAACTGCGCGCCGCCGCCCAGGCGGCCAGCAGCACGAAGGGTGTGGTCGGCAGACCCGGCAGCAGCACGCCGAGGACGGCAAGCGCGAGGCTCACCACGGCAAGCGCCATGAAGGCCCAGCGCAGCGGGCCGCGCGCGGGAGGCGGCGGGGACGGCAGCGGCGGATCGACCGGCGCTTGCGAATCGGGCGGGTCCGGCGTGCTCAGCCGTCGTCCCGCACGCGCACGAAGCGCGCAAAGCGCGGCACGCCGGTCGCGCTGGTGCCGTTGAAGCGGTAGGTCACGGTGCTGCCGATGGGCGGCGGGTCGGCCCGCTGTGCGTCGGTGAAGCCGCCGCCCAGGCGGAAGGTCAGGCCTTCGGGCGTGCGCACGAGCAGGGCGCCCATGCGGCCTGCATGCCGGCCCTGGCCCGGCAGGTGGGCAACGACCCGCGCCTCGGCATCGTCATGCGGCTTGAGCTTGAGCAGGTCGCCGCTGCGCTCGCCACGGTAGAGCGAGGCGCCCCGGTGCAGCATCAGCCCTTCGCCGCCCAAGCGGATCGTCTTGTCGAGCAGCGCCATGAGTTCGGCGTGCGTGGTCGCAGGCGCCTGTGCCACGGGCACGACCCATGGCGCCTCGGTGATGGGAAGCCGTTTGCGCAGCGCGGCCAGGCGCGCGTCGAAGTCGCCGGGCTGTGCGGGCAGGTCGAAGACCATGAAGCGGATCTCGCGCCAGGCCTTGTCGTCGGGCGTGCGGTTGCGCACGGTGGACACGGCCTGCTCGAAGCGTCCGCGGCCGGCCCACAGCTCGCCATCCATGGGCGTGGCCGGCAGCGGCGCGGTGAACCATGCCGGCGCGGCGATCGGCTCGCCGCCCCGCGTCCACAGGCGCTTGCCGTCCCAGTAGCCGCGCAGGCCGTCGTACTTCTCGCTGACCCACCAGCCGGCCAGCGGCATGCCGGGGCGGTAGCGCTCGGCCAGCATGAGCGCGGGGGCGGCCCAGGTGGCGGCCGGCCACGCCAGCCACGCGGCGGGGGCGATCAGCAGGGCGCGGCGCGCGATCGTCATGCTATGGAATCGATAGCTGCCTGCGCCCGGCTTGCGGGCGCTGCGGGCACTTCTGGCTTGGAAGAATGCAGCTCAGGCCGCGGGCTCGTCGATGCCACCCACGACGTTGCTGAAGCCGCCGTCGACATAGGTGATCTCGGCTGTCACGCCGGCCGCCAGGTCCGACAGCAGGAAGGCCGCGACGTTGCCCACGTCCTCGATCGTGATGTTGCGGCGGATGGGCGAGACCTCGGCCACGGTGCTGAGGATCTTGCCGAAGCCCTTGATGCCGCTGGCAGCCAGCGTCTTGACCGGGCCGGCACTGATGCCGTTGACGCGCATGCCGCGCGGGCCGAGCGAGCCGGCCAGGTAGCGCACCGAGGCCTCGAGGCTGGCCTTGGCCAGGCCCATGGTGTTGTAGTTGGGCAGGGCGCGCACGGCACCCAGGTAGGTCAGCGTGAGAAGGGCCGACTTGTCGTTGAGGTAAGGCAGGGCCGCCTTGGCCATGGCCGGGAAGCTGTAGGCGCTGATGTCGTGCGCGATCTTGAAGCCTTCGCGCGAGAGGCCCTCGAGGAAGTCGCCCGCGATCGCCTCGCGCGGCGCGAAGCCGATGCTGTGCACGAAACCGTCGAACTTGGGCCAGGTCTTCGACAGGTCGGCGAAGAGCTTGTCGATCTGGGCATCGTCGCCCACGTCGCAATCGAACACCAGCTTGGAATCGAAGTCGGCGGCGAACTCGGTGATGCGGTCCTTGAAGCGCTCGCCGACGTAGCTGAAGGCCAGTTCGGCGCCCTGCTGGTGGCAGGCCTTGGCGATGCCGTAGCCGATGGATCGGTTGCTCAACACGCCCGTGATCAACAGTTTCTTGCCGGAGAGAAAGCCCATGAAAATGCCTCGTAGAAATCTTGTGCAGAATTCTCGCATGCGAGGTTGGCTGCTCTGTGCGTTGGCGCTGTCTGGAAATCCGGTGTGGGCGGCGCATGCCTACGCCCAGTTCGGCGACATCAAGTACCCGCCGGGCTTCACGCATTTCGACTATGTGAACCCCGATGCGCCCAAGGGCGGCGAGATCCGCCTCGTGCCGCCCACGCGCCCCACCAACTTCGACAAGTTCAATCCCTTCACGCTCAAGGGCACGGCGCCGGCCGGCCTGGGCACGCTGATGTTCGAGAGCCTGCTCACCGGCAACAGCGAGGAGCCCACCACCGCCTACGGCCTGCTGGCCGAGGACGTCGAGGCGGCGTCCGACGGCCTCTCGGCGACCTTCCGCCTCAACCCCAAGGCCCGCTTCAACGACGGCTCGCCGGTGCTCGCTGCCGACGTGGTGCACTCCTTCGACACGCTCATGAGCAAGGAGGCCGCGCCGCAGTTCCGCACCATCTACGCCGAGGTGAAGAAGGCCACCGCCACCGCCGAGCGCACGGTGCGCTTCGACTTCGCGACGCCGAACCCCGAGCTGCCGCTGGTGGTGGGCGGCATGCCGGTCTTCAGCCGCGCCTGGGGCAAGGGCAAGCCCTTCGACCAGGTGACGACCGAGCTGCCCATCGCGTCGGGCCCCTACAAGCTGCCGAGCGGCCGGCTCGGGCGCGACATCACCTACGTGCGCGATCCGAACTACTGGGGGGCCGATCTTCCTGTGCGCAAGGGCCAGTTCAACTTCGACCGGGTCAGCTACAAGATCTACCTCGACGAGACCAGCCGCTTCGAGGGCCTCAAGGCCGGCGAGTACGACTTCATGCGCGAATTCATCTCGCGCAACTGGGCCCGCCAGTACACCGGCCGCGTGTTCGACCGCGGCGAGGTGGTCAAGCGCGCCTTTCCCAACGGCAATCCGGGCGACTACCAGGGTTGGGTCTTCAACCTGCGCAAGGACAAGTTCAAGGACGTGCGGGTGCGCCAGGCGATCGGCCTGGCCTTCGACTTCGAATGGCTCAACCGGCAGATGTTCTACGGCCTGTACAAGCGGGTCGAGGGCTGGTTCCCCAACAGCGAGTTCCATGCCGAAGGCCTGCCCAGGCCCGACGAGCTCGCGCTGATGGAGCCGCTGCGGGACAAGCTGCGGCCCGAGGTCTTCGGCCCGGCCGTGGTGTCGCCCGTGACCACGCCGCCGCACAGCCTGCGCGAGAACCTGCGCCAGGCGCAGAAGCTGCTGGCCGAGGCGGGCTGGACCTACCGCGACGGCGCCCTTCGCAACGCCAAGGGCGAGCCCTTCACTATCGAGGTGCTGAACGACCAGCCTTCGACGCTGCGGGTGATGGCGCCGATGCAGGGCGCGCTGCGCAAGCTGGGCATCGACATGAGCTTTCGCAGCGTGGACTTCTCGCTTGCGCAGCAGCGCATGGACAACTTCGATTTCGAGATGACCACCGTGCGCCTGCCCGGCAGCACGGCGCCGGGCAGCGAGCTCTTCGAGCGCTTCGGCTCCAAGGCGGCCGAGACCACGGGCTCGTCCAACATCTGGGGCATCGCCGATCCGGCCGTGGATGCGATCGTCGGCAAGGTGGTGTCGGCCCGCACCCGGCCCGAGCTGGTGACCGCCATGCGGGTGCTCGACCGCCTGCTCTCGCACGGCTACTACGGCGTGCCGCAGTATTACGGCGACGCCTTCCTGATCGGCTACCGGCCCGCGCCCTTCGTGCTGCCCCGGACGATCCCGCCGTACTACGACGCCCACGCCTGGGCCATCTCGACCTGGTGGGCATCGCCCGCCAACAAGTAGGCACACGATGGCCAGCTACATCCTCAAGCGCCTGCTGCTGATGATCCCGACCCTGCTCGGGGTGTTGCTCCTGACCTTCACCGTCATCCAGTTCGTGCCGGGCGGACCGGTCGAGCAGATGGCGGCCCAATTGCAGGGCCGCGATTCGGGCGGGGAGGGCGCGGCCTCGCATGGCTCGGGCTACCGCGGCCGCCAGGGCCTGGACCCCAAGCGCATCGAGGAGATCAAGGCCTTCTACGGTTTCGACAAGCCGGCGCACGAGCGCTTCTGGCAGATGCTCAAGTCCTTCGCCAAGCTGGATCTGGGCCAGAGCTTCTACCAGCGCAAGGGCGTGTGGGAGCTGGTCAAGGAGAAGCTGCCGGTCTCGATCAGCCTGGGTCTGTGGACCTTCTTCATCAGCTACCTCATCGCGGTGCCGCTGGGCGTGGCCAAGGCGGTGCGGGCCGGCACCCGCTTCGACTTCGTCACCACGCTCTTCGTGCTGGTGGGCTACGCCATCCCGGGCTTCGTGCTCGGCGTGGCGCTGCTGGTCATCTTCGGCGGGCAACTGCAGTGGTTCCCGCTGCGCGGGCTCACGTCATCGAACTGGGAGCAGCTGTCTTGGGGGGCGCGCATCGTCGACTACCTCTGGCACATCGCGCTGCCGGTCACGGCGATGGTGCTGGGCAGCTTCGCGGTGACGGCCATGCTGACCAAGAACGCCTTCCTCGAGGAGATCCGCAAGCAGTACGTGCTGACCGCGCGCGCCAAGGGGCTAAAGGAGAAGCAGGTGCTGTGGAAGCACGTGTTCCGCAACGCGCTCATCCCCATCATCACCGGCTTCCCGGCCGCCTTCATCGGCGCCTTCTTCGCCGGGTCGCTGCTCATCGAGACACTGTTCTCGCTCGACGGCCTGGGCCTGCTGAGCTACGAGAGCGTGATCCGGCGCGACTACCCCGTGGTGCTGGGCACGCTCTACCTCTTCACGCTCATCGGGCTGGTGACCAAGCTGATCTCCGACCTCTGCTACGTGTGGGTCGATCCGCGCGTGAAGTTCGATTGAAGTGGACATATAAGAAGGATAAGATGTCCATATTCAGTGTCCTTTTCGGGGGTCGACCATGACCTGGAACATCGCCAGCGCCAAGCAGCAGTTCTCCGAAGTCGTGCGCCTCACCGCGCAGGAGCCGCAGGCCATCTACAACCGCGACAAGCCGGTGGCGGTGATGGTCTCGCCGCAGGAGTTCGAGGAGTTCCGTCGCTGGAAGGCCGAGCGGGAGAAGCCGGACCTGATGGAACTGTTCGCCAAGATGCGCGCAGCCCTCATCGAGGAGGGTTTCGAGGACGGCATCGAATTGCCGCCACGCACGGACCGCTTCAACCCGATGGTGGACGACCCCCACTATTGGGACGAGCCGGCATCGGATCGGGCCCCCGACCCCGACGACGCACCACCCAGGCTCCCCTGACCGTGTACCTGCTCGACACCAACATCGTGAGCGAACTGATGCGTCCGGCGCCCGATGGCGCGGTTCTGCAATGGTTCTCTCGTATCGCGTCCCTGGCGCAGCCGCTTTCCGTGTCGGCCATCACCGTCGACGAAGTCGTGTTCGGGCTGGCGCGCAAGCCGCGCAAGGCTGCTGCCATCTTCTTCGACGATTTCGTGGCCAGTGGCCGCGTGATCGATGTCAATGAGACCATCGCCCGCCGTGGCGGCGACTTGCGCGGCCTGCTGGGCAACCGCGGGCGCGTGCGCAGCCAGGCCGACATGCTCATCGCCGCCACCGCCCAGGTCCACGCCCTCACGCTCGTCACGCGCAACGTGCGCGACTTCGACGGGTGCGGCGTCGCCGTGCTCAACCCTTTCGACGCATGAGCACCCGCCCAGCCGCTCCGAAGGGGGCTCGCACCGCAGCGCGCGGCGCAGAGGTTCTCCAATGAGTCCTGCCCCGCCGCTCGAAAACGGGGTTCGCCTCGCAGGCGACGCCGAAGAAGCGCCGCACGTGAGCCCGGCGCGTGTGTCGCCCGGCCGCCGGGCCTGGCGGCGCTTCCGCCGCAATCGGCTGGGCTTCTACAGCCTGGTCCTTTTCGTCGCCTTGGTGGTGCTGAGCCTGTTCGCCGAGCTGCTGTCGACCGACAAGCCGCTGGTGGTGCGCTACCAGGGCCAGACCTACTTCCCGGTGGTCAAGGACTATTCCGAGAAAGCCTTCGGTGGCGACTTCGAGACGCCGGCCGACTACCTCGACCCCTTCATCCGCCAGCGCATCACCGACGGCGGCAACTGGGCCGTCTATGCGCCCAATCCGTACGGCCCGCGCACCCTCAATTACTTCGCGAGCCAGCCCAACCCGGCGGCGCCCTCGCGCGAGAACCTCTTCGGCACCGACGACCGGGGCCGCGACCTGCTGGCTCAGCTCATCTACGGCTTCCGGGTGAGCGTGCTCTTCGCGCTGGCGCTCACCGCCATCGGCGTGGTGCTGGGTGTGATCACCGGCGCGATCCAGGGCTACTTCGGCGGCAAGACCGACCTGGCCTTCCAGCGCTTCATCGAGATCTGGGGATCGATGCCCGAGCTGTACCTGCTCATCATCTTCAGCGCCATCTTCGCGCCCAGCGTGGCGCTGCTGCTCATCCTGCTGTCGCTGTTCGGCTGGATGGGCCTGTCGGACTATGTGCGCGCCGAGTTCCTGCGCAACCGGCAGATGGACTACGTGCGCGCCGCCCGCGCGCTCGGCGTGGGCAACCTGCAGATCATGTGGCGCCACATCCTGCCCAACAGCATGGTGCCGGTCGTCACCTTCCTGCCGTTCCGCATGAGCGCGGCCATCCTCGCGCTGACCTCGCTCGACTTCCTGGGCCTGGGCGTGCCGCCCGGCACGCCGTCGCTGGGCGAACTGCTCAACCAGGGCAAGGCCAACATCGACGCCTGGTGGATCTCCATGTCGACCTTCGGCGTGCTGGTCGTCACGCTGATGCTGCTGACCTTCATGGGCGACGCGCTGCGCGACGCCATGGACCCGAGGAAGGCGGACCGATGAAAAACGGACAGCCGTACGCGAAGGGCGCGAAGGTTTCGCGAAAGACGCGAAAAACATCCAGCAGGAATTTGGCTATTCCTTTCGCGACCTTCGCGCACATTTCGCGACCTTCGCGTACGGCTGCCCGCACCCCATGACCCCACTTCTCCAAGTCCGCAACCTGCGCATCGCCTTCGATGGCAAGGAGGTCGTGCATGGCGTCGACTTCGACATCGCCGCCGGCGAGAAGCTTGCGCTGGTGGGCGAGTCCGGGTCGGGCAAGACCATCACGGCACTGAGCCTGCTGCGGCTGGTGCCCAACGCCGAGCTGTCGGGCGTTGCAAGCCTTTTCGGCCCGGAGGCCCCGCCAGGCGAACGCGACCTGCTATCGATTTCGGAGCGCGAACTGCGCGGCGTGCGGGGCCGCGAGATCGCGATGATCTTCCAGGAGCCGATGACGGCACTCAACCCGCTGTACCCGGTGGGCGACCAGATCGCCGAGGTGCTCGAGCTGCACGAGGCGATGGGCCGGCGCGAGGCGCAGGCCGCGGCGGTGCAACTGCTGGCCGACACCGGTGTGCCCGAGCCGGCACGGCGGGCGCGGTCCTTCCCGCACCAGCTCTCCGGGGGGCAGCGCCAGCGCGCCATGATCGCCATGGCCCTGGCCTGCAAGCCGCGCCTGTTGTTGGCCGACGAGCCCACCACCGCCCTGGACGTGACCCTGCGGGTGCAGATCCTCGACCTGCTCGACAAGCTGCAGCAGCAGTACGGGATGGCGGTGCTGCTCATCACCCACGACCTCAACCTGGTGCGCCGCTTCGCCGACCGCGTGGCGGTGATGGAGCAGGGGCGCCTGGTGGAGGAGGGCGCCGTCGCCGACGTGTTCGACGCGCCCCGGCACCCCTACACCCGCAAGCTGATCGACAGCCGGCCGACGCGCGATGTCGTCGCCGTGCCGGCCGCGGATGCCGGGCGCCCGCCGGTGCTGGCGGCCCGTGGCCTGCGCGTCAGTTACCCCGTGCCGCGCCCCGGCCTTCGCGGCTGGTTCGGCCGCGATTCGTTCGTGGCGGTGCAGGGCGCCGACCTGGCGATCGCGCGCGGCGAGACGCTCGGCGTCGTCGGCGAGTCCGGCTCGGGCAAGTCCACGCTGGCCCTGGCCGCGCTGGGCCTGCTGCCCGCCCAGGGCGAACTGCGCATCGACGGCCGTGGGTGGACGCGCCGCACTGGGGCCGACCGGCCGCTGCGCCGGGTGGTGCAGGTGGTGTTCCAGGACCCGTTCTCGTCGCTGTCGCCGCGCCTCACGGTCGAGGGGATCGTGGGCGAAGGCCTGGCCGTGCACGGGCAGGCGACCGACGCCGCCCGGCGCGAGCGCGTGCTCGCAGCGCTGGCCGACGTCGGACTCACCGAAGCGCAGTTCCCGTCACTGCTGCAGCGCTATCCCCACGAGTTCTCGGGCGGCCAGCGGCAGCGCCTGGCGATCGCGCGGGCGCTGATCGTCGACCCCGAACTGCTGGTGCTGGACGAGCCGACCAGCGCGCTGGACGTGACGATCCAGAAGCAGGTGCTGGGCCTGCTGCAGCGGCTGCAGCGCGAGCGCGGCCTGAGCTACCTGCTGATCACCCACGACGTGGAAGTCATCCGCGCCATGGCGCACCGGGTGCTGGTGATGAAGGACGGCGCGGTCGTGGAACAAGGCACCGTCGAGCAGGTGCTCGATGCCCCGCAGCATCCCTACACACGCCAGCTGGTGGCCGCTGCGCTGGCCGAATAGAACAAATCAGAAACCCCTGGATGTCGAATACCGGATACGAGCCGCGCGGCGGCTGGCGGGCCGCGCTGGCCTGCATGGTGGCCCTGGCCGTGGCGATGGGCCTCGGACGCTTCGCCTTCACCCCCATGCTTCCCGTCATGCTCCACGAGGGCAAGCTGAACCTGGAAGCGGGCGGCCTGCTGGCCTCGCTCAACTACCTCGGCTACTTCGTCGGTGCGCTGTCGTGCGCGGCGATCCGCGTGGCCGCGCCGCGCATGGTGCGCGGCGGCCTGGTCGCCACGGCGCTGCTGCTTCTGGGCATGGGGCTGCTGCACGGCTTCACGGCCTGGGGGGTGTTGCGCACCGCGGCGGGCGTCATGAGCGCCTGGACCTTCGTCTTCGCCTCGGGCTGGGGCCTGCGGCGCCTGGCCGAGACAGGCACACCGACGCTCGGCGGCGTGATCTACACCGGCCCGGGCATCGGCATCGCGGCGACCGGCCTGCTGGGCGGGCTGGCCGGGCGCTGGGGGTCCGACGCCGCGTGGATCGGCTTCGGGCTGGTGGCGCTGCTGCTCATCGCCGTGATCTGGCGCATCTTCGACGACGGCGCGCATGCAGGCACGCCGGGCAGCCCGCCGCCGGTAGTCGCACCGCTGGCGGCGCCGTCGGCCCACGACCGCAGCGACGCACGCGCGCTGGTGCTGCTCTACGGCCTGGCAGGCTTCGGCTACATCATCACGGCGACCTTCCTGCCGGTGATCGCGCGTCAGGCGCTGCCCGGCTCGCCCTGGCCGGACCTGTTCTGGCCGCTCTTCGGGCTGGCCGTGATTCCCGGCGCGCTGATCGGGGCGCGCGCCCCCACGCACTGGGACAACCGGCTGCTCCTGGCCGCGGCCTACGCGCTGCAGGCCCTCGGTGTGCTGCTGTCGGTGGCCTGGCCGACGATCGGCGGCTTCGCGCTGGGCAGCCTGCTGCTGGGCATGCCCTTCACGGCCATCACGTTGTTCGCGGTGCGCGACGCACGGCGGCTGCGCGGCAATGCCGCGGCCGGGCTGATCGGCTACGCCACGGCGTCGTACGGCATCGGTCAGATCGTCGGCCCGCTGTTCGCGGCGCCACTGGCACATCGCACCGGTTCCTTTTCGGTGCCGCTGCTGGTGGCGGCAGCCGCCCTGGCGCTGGGCGCGCTGCTTTTTCTGTGGGTCTGGCGGACGGCCCGGCGTCGCGCCCGCTGATTTTGTGCCGCGGCCGGCTTGACGACGCGACAAATTCCGCACAGCCCGCTATAATCTGAGGCTCACGACCAAACGGGCGGGTACCAACCGCCCGTTTTTTTTGGTCGATCATTTTCCCACCGCCTCGACCTTCATAGTTCTTGTGCCGGGTGAGTCGCACGGGCTTCAGGCCCCGTCCGGCGGCACCCGGTGCGGCACTGGCCTTGGCGGCTACCCGCAAGGACGCGCGCACACCGGTGGCATTGCAGCAGACAGTCGAAACAACCGTGGCCGGACTGGGCTACGACCTGGTCGAGATCGAACGCTCGGCCGGAGGACTGCTGCGCGTCACCATTGATCTGCCGTGGTCCGGCCCCACCTCCGAAGCAGCGCCCGGTGCGCCCGAGCCCTTCGTGACGGTCGAGGACTGCGAGAAGGTCACGCGCCAGCTGCAGTATGCGCTGGAAGTGGACAACGTCGACTACAAGCGGCTCGAGGTGTCCTCGCCGGGCATCGACCGCCCGCTGCGCAACGAACAGGATTTCGAGCGCTTCGCCGGCGAGTCGATCGACATCACGCTCAAGGCGCCCATCGGCGAGGCAGCGGCCGGCCAGGTCAACGCCAACCGCAAGAAGTTCCGCGGCACGCTGGAGCGCACGGAAGGACCGAACGGCGAGCGTGGCTGGCAGATCGTGTGGAGCGAAGAGCCCGCGGCCAAGCCGGGCCAGAAGATCAGCAAGAAGCGCGCGCCGGCCCCGGTCCAGGCGCTCGGCTTCACCCTGGACGAGCTGCGCGAGGCGCGGCTCGCACCCATCGTGGATTTCAAGGGGCGCAAGCCCAAGACCGGCGCGCCCTCGGCGGAATAAGGCCGGAGTCATCGGAAGGAGCCAAGTGGCATGAATCGCGAAATGTTGATGTTGGTGGATGCGATCTCGCGCGAGAAGAACGTCGAGCGCGACGTCGTCTTCGGCGCCGTGGAATCGGCGCTGGCGCAAGCCACCAAGAAGCTGTACGCCGGCGACGTGGACATCCGCGTCGCGATCGATCGCGACAGCGGCGCCTACGAAACCTTCCGCCGCTGGCACGTCGTGCCCGACGAGGCCGGCCTGCAGCTGCCCGACCAGGAAATCCTGCTGTTCGAAGCCAAGGAAGAGGTGCCGGACATCGAGGTCGACGAGTACATCGAGGAACCCGTCGAGTCGCTGCCGATCGGCCGCATCGGCGCCATGGCCGCCAAGCAGGTGATCCTGCAGAAGATCCGCGACGCCGAGCGCGAGATGCTGCTCAACGACTTCATGTCGCGTGGCGAGAAGATCTTCACCGGCACCGTCAAGCGCCTGGACAAGGGCGACATCATCGTGGAAGCGGGGCGCGTCGAAGGGCGCCTGCGCCGCAGCGAGATGATCCCCAAGGAGAACCTGCGCAACGGCGACCGCGTCCGCGCCATGATCATGGAAGTGGACCTGACGCTGCGCGGCGCGCCGATCATCCTCTCGCGCTCGGCGCCTGAGTTCATGATCGAGCTGTTCCGCAACGAGGTGCCCGAGATCGAGCAGGGCCTGCTCGAGATCAAGAGCTGCGCCCGCGACCCCGGCTCGCGCGCCAAGATCGCCGTGCTCAGCCACGACAAGCGGGTCGACCCGATCGGCACCTGCGTCGGCGTGCGCGGCACCCGCGTCAACGCCGTGACCAACGAGCTGGCCGGCGAGCGCGTCGACATCGTGCTGTGGTCGGAGGACCCGGCGCAGTTCGTGATCGGCGCCCTGGCCCCGGCCAACGTCAGCTCCATCGTGGTGGACGAGGAAAAGCACGCCATGGACGTGGTGGTGGACGAGGAGAACCTCGCCATCGCCATCGGCCGCGGCGGCCAGAACGTGCGCCTGGCTTCCGACCTCACCGGCTGGAAGATCAACATCATGGATGCCAACGAATCGGCCCAGAAGCAGGCCGAGGAAACCAGCACCATCCGCCAGCTCTTCATGGAGAAGCTGGACGTCGACGAGGAGATCGCCGACATCCTGATCCACGAAGGCTTCACCAGCCTCGAAGAAGTGGCCTACGTGCCGATCGCCGAAATGCTCGAGATCGAGTCCTTCGACGAAGACACGGTCAACGAGCTGCGCGCCCGAGCCAAGGACGCGCTGCTGACGATGGAAATCGCCAAGGAAGAGAGCGTCGAAAGCGTCTCGCAGGACTTGCGCGATCTCGAGGGGCTGACCCCCGACCTCATTGCCAAGCTGGCTGGCTCGGGTGTGAACACCCGTGACGACCTGGCCGACCTGGCTGTCGACGAACTCACCGAAATCACCGGCCAGAGCGCCGATGAAGCCAAGGCCCTGATCCTCAAGGCACGCGAACACTGGTTCGCGGGCTCGCCAGAGTGATCGCCATGGAGGCACGAACCAGATATGTCCAGCACCACCGTTGCAGAGTTCGCTCAAGAACTCAAGAAGACACCCGAAACGCTGCTTGACCAGCTGCGCAGCGCGGGCGTGACCAAATCGGCTGCGTCCGATGCCCTGACCGAGGGCGACAAGCAGGCCTTGCTCGGCCACCTCAAGGCGAGCCACGGCACGGCTGCGCCCGAGCGCAAGAAGATCACCCTGACCAAGAAGTCCACCAGCGAGATCAAGCAGGCGGACGCGATGGGGCGCGCGCGCACGATCCAGGTGGAAGTGCGCAAGAAGCGCACCTTCATCCAGCGCGACGATGCGCCGGCCGAGGCGCCCGCGCCGGCTCCCGCTGCGCCGGCGGTGCCCCAGATCGACGAGGCCGAACTGGCGCGTCGTGAGGAAGAAGCACGCCGCAACGCCGAGCTGCTGCGCCGCCAGGAAGAAGAGCTGGCCGCCAAGCGCAAGGAGCGCGAGGAGGCCGAGGCGCGCGAACGCGAAGCCGCCGATCGGGAAGAGCAGGCCGACAAGGCCCGCGAAGCCCAGGTCGAGAGGGCCCGCGCCGAAGCGGCCATGCTGAACGCCGCCGCCGAGAAGGCCCGCAACACATCGCCGAGTGCCGAAGCCGCCGCCGCTGCCGCCGCCGCCCAGGCTGCGGCAGACAAGGCCGCAGCCGAGAAGGCGGCCGCCGAGAAGGCCAAGGAAGAAGCGAAGGCGAAGGCCGCCGCGGAATCCAAGGCACGTGCCGACGAAGAAGCCGCCCGGGCCAAGGACCTCGACGAACGCCGTCGCAAGGCCCTGGCCGAGGCCGAAGCCATTCGCGCCATGATGAGTGCCCCGGCGCGCGTGCTGGTGCCGCACAAGGCGCCCGAGAAGGAAGCACCGAAGACCGCCGTCAAGGGGACGCTGCACAAGCCGGCCACCGGGACGGGTACGGCGCGTCCTGCAGCGGGTGCCGCTGCGCCTGCGGCGCCCGGTTCGGGCAAGGAAATCAAGTCCGCGAAGACCTCTTCCGCCTGGGCCGGCGATCCGGCCAAGAAGAAGGAAATCAAGACCCGCGGCGACGCCAGCGGTGGCGTGGGCCGTGGCAACTGGCGCGGGGGTCCGCGTGGCCGCCGCGGCGGCGACCGCGACCGCGACGATTCGCACCAGCAGGCCGCACCGGTCGAGCAGCGCGTGATCGAGGTGCACGTGCCGGAAACCATCACGGTGTCCGAGCTCGCGCACAAGATGTCGATCAAGGCCTCCGAGGTGATCAAGCAGCTGATGAAGCTGGGCCAGATGGCGACCATCAACCAGTCGCTGGACCAGGACACGGCCATGATCCTCGTGGAGGAACTGGGCCACACCGCCGTCGTGGCGGCGCTGGACGATCCGGAAGCCTTCACCGAGGAAGAAGTGCAGGGCCAGCAGGCCGAAGCGCTGCCGCGTGCGCCGGTCGTGACCGTCATGGGCCACGTCGACCACGGCAAGACCTCGCTGCTGGACTACATCCGCCGCGCCAAGGTGGCGGCGGGCGAAGCGGGCGGCATCACGCAGCACATCGGCGCCTACCACGTCGAGACGCCGCGCGGCATGATCACCTTCCTCGACACCCCCGGCCACGAGGCGTTCACCGCCATGCGTGCCCGCGGTGCGCAGGCCACCGACATCGTCATCCTGGTGGTGGCGGCCGACGACGGCGTGATGCCGCAGACCAAGGAAGCCGTCAAGCACGCGAAGGCGGCCGGCGTTCCGATCGTGGTCGCGGTCAACAAGATCGACAAGCCCGATGCCAACCCCGAACGCGTGAAGAGCGAGCTGGTGGCCGAGGAGGTCGTGCCGGAAGAATTCGGCGGCGATTCGCCCTTCGTCGAGGTCTCGGCCAAGACGGGCAAGGGCATCGACGACCTGCTCGAGCAGGTGCTGCTGCAGGCCGAAGTGCTGGAACTGAAGGCGCCGGTGGAAGCCGCCGCCAAGGGCCTGGTCATCGAAGCGCAGCTGGACAAGGGCCGCGGCCCCGTGGCCACGGTGCTGGTGCAGTCGGGCACGCTCAAGGTGGGCGACGTGGTGCTGGCCGGTTCGACCTATGGCCGCGTGCGCGCCATGATCGACGAGGACGGCAAGACCACCAAGTCGGCCGGCCCCTCGATCCCGGTCGAGATCCAGGGCCTGACCGAAGTGCCGCAGGCGGGCGACGAGTTCATGGTGATGGCCGACGAGCGCCGTGCGCGCGAGATCGCCACCTACCGTGCCGGCAAGTTCCGCAACACGAAGCTGGCCAAGCAGCAGGCGGCGAAGCTGCAGAACATGTTCTCGGACATGACGGCCGGCGAGGTCAAGACCCTGCCGATCATCATCAAGGCCGACGTTCAGGGCTCGCAGGAAGCGCTGTCGCAGTCGCTGCTCAAGCTCTCGACCGACGAGGTCAAGGTGCAGGTGGTGTATGCGGGCGTGGGCGGCATCAGCGAATCCGACGTCAACCTGGCGATCGCCGCCAAGGGCATCGTGATCGGCTTCAACGTGCGGGCCGATGCCGGCGCGCGCAAGCTGGCCGAAGGCAACGACGTCGACATCAAGTACTACAGCATCATCTACGACGCCGTGGACGAGCTGAAGACGGCGATGGCCGGCATGCTGGCGCCCGAGAAGCGCGAAGAGATCATCGGCCACGCCGAGATCCGCACCGTGTTCGTGGCGACCAAGATCGGCACGATTGCCGGTTCGTACGTGCTCGACGGCGTGGTCACGCGCAACGCGCACTTCCGCCTGCTGCGCGACAACATCGTGGTCTACACGGGCGAGATCGAGTCGGTCAAGCGCATGAAGGATGACGTGAAGGAAGTCCGCGAAGGCTTCGAGTGCGGTATCAAGCTGCGCAACTACAACGACATCAAGGAAGGCGACCAGCTCGAGATCTTTGAGATCAAGGAGATCGCGCGGACGCTGTAAAACGGACACGAACAGCCGTACGCGAAGGACGCGAAGATCACGCGAAGTACGCGAAAGAGAAAGTCATCTTCTTTCGAGTTCTTCGCGGTCTTCGCGAGACCTTCGCGTATTTCGCGTTCGGTTCCCGCTCCCGCTTTGCACCATGCCCAAGCGCAAGTCCACCGCCCCCAACCGCGGCTTCAAGGTCGCCGATCAGATCCAGCGCGATCTGACGGAGCTGATCGCGCGCGAGCTGAAGGACCCGCGGGTGGGCATGGTCACGCTGCAGGCGGTGGAGGTCACGCCCGATTACGCGCACGCGAAGGTGTTCTTCAGCGTGCTCGTGGGCGATCCGCTGGAAACCCAGGAGGCGCTGAACCAGGCCGCCGGTTTCCTGCGCAACGGCCTCTTCAAGCGCCTGCACATCCACACCGTGCCCACGCTGCACTTCGTGTTCGACCGCACCACCGAGCGCGCGGCCGACATGAACGCCTTGATCGCCAAGGCCGTTTCCTCGCGTTCAAAAGACGACGACACCCCATGAGCCCGCCATCCCGTGTCAGGGTGCAGCGGCGCCCTGTGCATGGGGTGTTGCTGCTCGACAAGCCGCTGGGTCTGTCCAGCAACCAGGCCTTGCAGAAGGCCAAGTGGCTGCTGCGCGCCGAGAAGGCGGGCCACACCGGCACGCTCGATCCACTCGCGACGGGCGTTTTGCCGCTGTGCTTCGGCGCGGCGACCAAGTTCAGCCAGCTGCACCTCGATGCCGACAAGACCTACCGCGCCGTCGCGCACCTGGGTGTGCGCACGTCCACGGGCGACGCGGAGGGCGAGGTGATCGCCGAACGTCCCGTCCAGGTGACTGCGCAGGACCTGGCGCGCGTGCAGGCGCAGTTCACCGGCCGCCTCACGCAGGTGCCGCCGATGCACAGCGCGCTCAAGAAGGACGGCAAGGCGCTGTACGAGTACGCCCGTGAAGGGGTCGAGGTCGAGCGCGCACCGCGCGAGGTCGAGATTTACAGGCTGAAAGTGGCCGCAGCGCCCGCCAGCCCTGCGCAGCCCGCTATCGAAATCGTAGCGACCGTGAGCAAGGGCACGTACATTCGCACGCTCGGCGAGGACATCGGCGAGGCCCTGGGCTGCGGTGCGCACCTCACGGCGCTGCGCCGCACCGCCACCGGCGGCTTCGACGTGTCGCAGTGCGTCACGCTCGAGGCCCTCGAGGCGCTGCCCGAAGACGAGCGCCTGGCGCTGCTGCAGCCGGTCGAGTGCCTGGTGGCCGGCCACACGCGCGTCACGCTCGGCGCCGAGGATGCCGGCCGCTTCCTGTCCGGTGTTCGCCGCCGCGGTGCCTGGCCCGATGCTGACGCCGTCGCGGTGTTCGGCGAGCGGCCGGCGGCCTTCCTGGGCACGGCCCACGTCAGGGCCGGCGAACTGATCCCGGGGCGCTTGCTGAGCCCCCTCGAAATCCAGCAAACCCTTCTTTCGAATCCAGCGCCTCGCGAAGAGGCCCTCACACCATGACTGCAGCCAAGCAAATCCGAAACATCGCCATCATTGCGCACGTCGACCACGGCAAGACCACGATGGTCGACCAGTTGCTGCGCCAGTCCGGCACCTTCGCCGACCACGAGAAGGTGGTCGACACGGTGATGGACAACAACGCCATCGAAAAGGAACGTGGCATCACGATCCTGGCCAAGAACTGCGCCGTGACCTGGCAGGGCACGCACATCAACATCGTCGACACCCCCGGCCACGCGGACTTCGGCGGCGAGGTGGAACGCGCGCTGTCGATGGTCGACGGCGTGGTGCTGCTGATCGACGCCCAGGAAGGCCCGATGCCGCAGACGCGCTTCGTGACCAAGAAGGCGCTGGCCCTGGGCCTGAAGCCGATCCTGGTGGTCAACAAGGTCGACAAGCCGGGCGCCAACCCCGACAAGGTGGTGAACGCGGCCTTCGACCTGTTCGACAAGCTCGGCGCCACCGACGAACAGCTCGACTTCCCGGTGGTGTACGCCTCGGGCATCAACGGCTGGTCCTCGCTGGAAGAGGGCGCACCCGGCGAGCAGTGGGGCCCCGACATGTCGGCCCTGTTCGACACCATCCTGAAGCACGTCCCCTCGCAGAAGGGCGACCCGACGGCGCCGCTGCAGCTGCAGATTTCGGCCCTGGACTTCTCCACCTTCGTGGGCCGCATCGGCGTGGGCCGCATCAGCCAGGGCACCATCAAGCCGATGATGGATGTCATGGTCATGGAAGGCCCGGACGGCAAGGCCTTCAAGGGCCGCGTCAACCAGGTGCTGACCTTCCAGGGCCTAGACCGCGTGCAGGCCACCGAGGCCGGCCCCGGCGAGATCGTGCTGATCAACGGCATCGCCGACATCGGCATCGGCGTGACGGTGACCGACGTCGCCAAGCCGGCACCCCTGCCAATGCTCAAGGTCGACGAGCCGACGCTGACGATGAACTTCTGCGTCAACACCAGCCCGCTGGCCGGCCGCGAAGGCAAGTTCGTGACCAGCCGCCAGATCTGGGACCGCCTGCAGAAGGAGCTCCAGCACAACGTCGCGCTGCGCGTGAACGAGACGGACGAGGAAGGTGTATTCGAAGTGATGGGCCGCGGTGAACTGCACCTCACCATCCTGCTGGAGAACATGCGCCGCGAGGGCTACGAGATGGCCGTGTCCAAGCCGCGCGTGGTGTTCCGCACCATCAACGGCGAGAAGCACGAGCCCATCGAGCTGGTGACGGCCGACATCGAGGAAGGCCACCAGGGTGGCGTGATGCAGGCCCTGGGCGAGCGCAAGGGCGAACTGGTGAACATGGAGCCGGACGGCCGTGGCCGCGTGCGCCTGGAGTACCGCATCCCGGCACGGGGCCTGATCGGCTTCACCAACGAGTTCCTGAACCTCACGCGCGGTTCGGGCCTGATCAGCAACATCTTCGATTCCTACGAGCCGCACAAGGGCGACATCGGCGGCCGCAAGAACGGCGTGCTGATCTCGATGGACGACGGCGAGATCTTCACCTACGCCCTGGGCAAGCTGGACGACCGCGGCCGCATGTTCGTGCGTGCCAACGACCCGGTGTACGAGGGCATGATCGTCGGGATTCACAGCCGCGACAACGACCTGGTCGTCAACGCCACTCGCACCAAGCAGCTGACCAACTTCCGCGTCAGCGGCAAGGAAGACGCGATCAAGATCACGCCGCCCATCGACCTTACGCTGGAGTACGGCGTCGAGTTCATCGAGGACGACGAACTGGTCGAGATCACGCCCAAGAGCGTGCGCCTGCGCAAGCGCTTCCTGAAGGAGCACGAGCGCAAGCGGGCCAGCCGCGAAGCCTGACCTGCCAATGCGCGGCCGCGGCCTGGTTCGTTGGGGAGCAGCGTTGGGCGTCGTCATCGCAGCTGCGTTGCCGCTGGCGGCGCCCGCGCAGGACATGGCGGCGCACGTGGCGGCCGGCCAGGCCTTCGACGCGCTGCGCTCGGCGCATCCCGAACGCCTGCCGCGGCTGGCGGAGCCGGAGGCGGCCGACGCCTTGCACACCCTGGCCGATTCGTCGACCTTCCTGCCGGCGCAGTCCGGCGTCGACCTGCCGACCCTTTCGGACGCCTGCGACCGCGCGCAGTCCGCGGTCGTGGCCTACCAGACCTTCGGTGCGTTGCAGAACGGCCAACTGGTCGCTTCGGTGGTGATCGACAACTCGGCCACCTACCAGGACGAGCTGGCGCTGCTGCAGCCCTTCGTGGCGCGCTGCATCGCCAAGCAGGTGCCGCTGGCCGAAGCCACCCTGCGCCAGATGGATCCGCGCACCGTGGCGCAACTGCGCCTGGGCGGCCTGCGGCGCGGGCAGGCCACCATCCTGCAGCTCTACGCGAGCCTGGCCACTGCGCTGCCGGACGCCCGCATCCGCCCGGTCAACGTCGATGCGCTGCTGGTTGCGCTGGCGGAGACGGTGTCCGTGCACGTGCGGGCCCTGGCGGTGGCGGCACGGGCCGTGCCACGCGACCTGGCCGTTGGCCAGGGACGGGAGGGCGGGCCCCGGCAGGTGAAGTGGCAGCGCATCGCCGCCGCGATGGCCGACACGCGCTGCGAAGCGCTGTGCGAACTGGCGGCACGCAACGGTCGCTGAGCCTGGCCCTGCGGGGTCGATGCAAGGCGCAATGCGGATGCCGCGCGATCGGCGTTGTCCGACAACGGCCGCGCCGCCCACCACGTTGAGCAGCGTGCCCACAACAACAGGAATCCACGATGACTCCCAAGCTGTCCCTCCTCGTGCTGGCCCTGGCCGCCGCCGCGGCGCCCATCGTTGCCAGCGCCCAGGTGTCCGTCAACATCAACGTGCCCGGCGTGGTGACGGTGGCTCCGCCTCCGCCACGCATGGAGCGCATGCCCGGACCGCGCCCCGGGCAGGTCTGGGTCCCGGGCCATTGGCAATGGGCAGGCAACGCCTACGCCTGGCGCGCCGGCTACTGGCAGGCGGCCCGACCGGACTACGACTACGTGCCCGGCCGCTGGGTGGCCGCGGACGGCGGGTGGCGCTGGGTCGAGCCCGACTGGCGTCGCGGGCCGGGTCGCCATGAAGGCCCCCACGATGACGGCCCGCACGGTGGCTACCACTGCCCGCCGGGGCAGGCGAAGAAGGGCCGGTGCTGACAGGCAGCAGGCCGCGATTGCTATCGAAGTGATAGCGATAGGCGCCCGAGTGGCGGGCGTTCTAGCCCGATTTCCTTCGAAAGGCGCGCAAAAAAAAGCCGACCCCGAGGTCGGCTTTTTCCATGGACGCGGCAAGGCGCTCAGGGGCGCGCGACCTTCCAGGCGCCTTGCAGCATGCCGTCACCCGTACGGTCGCCGGCCTTGGCGTCCTTGGCCCAGTAGTACAGCGGCTGGCCCTTGTAGGCCCACTGCTTCTTGCCGTCGTCACGCACCACCACCGAGTAGCCGCCCATGGGCTTGGCCGACTCGGGCGCCATCAGCGGCGGCCAGTTCGTGGCGCACTGCGCATTGCAGACCGACTTGCCGCTGCCGGCGGTGTCGCGCGCGAAGGTGTAGAGCGTCATGCCCGTCGGGCCGATGAGCACGCCGTCGACGGTGCGGGTCGGCGTGTCGGGTGCCGGAGAGCTCGACATGCTGCCGCAGCCGGCAAGCAGGGCGGCGGCGAGGATCGAAGCGCTGAGCAGTTTCATTGGATTTTCTCCTTGGTTGAACAAAGGGCAGGGCAGTGTAGGCCGCCCGCGAAGGCGGCCCCGAGGTCAGAGCTGGCGGTACACCTCGGTGGCGAGCTTCAGCAGGGCCTCGCGCGACAGGGGCGCGCTCAGCGCATAGCCGAAGCCGCGGTCGACCCAGTAGAAGCTGGGCACCGCGCCCGTGGACGCGAAGCTGAAGGCGGTCTCCTGGCTCGCGCGCGCGGACGGCGTGGCCTTGTCGTCGAGCGCACCGAGGTACAGCGTCACGCGCTGGCTCGCTGCGTTCTCGAACATGAACTGTGCCCGCGCACCGTCGTCGCCCGGCAGCAGACGGCCGCCGACAAGCGCGTAGCCCTGAGCCGACAGGTCGGGCAGCTTCAGCGGGCGGTCGAGCCGGCGCGACAGCCATTGCACCAGGTGCTGCTGCTCGCTGGCGGCCACTTCGACGGGGTGCCGCTTCTCGGGGGAATAGACGACGTAGGCCGCGGTCGCGTCGCGCACGAAGCTCTGGGCCGCGGGCGCCCGCGCGAGGGACATCGCAGGGCGCGCCTGCCACTGGGCGTTGGCCACCCAGCCGACGCCGAAGGCCACCAGCACCGCGGCCGCCATGCCGCCCCATGTCGTCCAGCGGGCGCGGCGCTCGACGGCCGCGCGGTGGCGGCCGAGGCGCTCGGCGGCCGCCTGCAAGGCCGGCGGCAGGGGTTCGGAGAGGACCTCGCGGTGCAGGCCCCGCAGCGCCTCGCGCTGGGCGGGCCAGTCCCCGGGTTCGTCCGGTCGATCGGGAGCGATGGGCGGCGTGGGCATGGCGGGAACGGTCACTTCAGGCGCCGCAGGGGCGGGCGGGCCGGCGCCGGGGCGGCATCGGTGGGTGAAACCCCTTCCATCAACTGGCGCAACCGGGACCGGGCACGCGACAGACGCGACATCACGGTGCCCGCCGGCACGCCGAGGATGCGCGCCACGTCGTCGTAGGACAGGTCTTCCAGCGCCACCAGCAGCAGCACGGCGCGCTGCTCGTCCGGCAGCTGGAGCAGGCAGCGCTGCAGGTCGATCCGGCGCTCGGGCGGCGCGTCGGGAGCGGGCAATTGCTCGGCCAGCTCGTCGATGTCCAGGGCCGCGCGCGGCGACGGCGTTCGGCGGGCCTGGCTGGCGAAGAGGTTGTGCATGAGCGTGAAGAGCCAGGCCCGCAGGTCGGTGCCCGCGGTCCACAGGCGCCACTTGTCGCAGGCCCGCTCCAGCGTGTCCTGTACCAGGTCGTCGGCCAGCCAGGCATCGCCCGTCAGCGCGCGCGCATAGCGGCGCAGGCTGGGGATGTGGGCAACGAGGGCGGCCGTGCCGTCGGTCATGCAGGTGGCGAGTGGATCACGACGGCGCGGGAAGCGCGCCTTCTGACTGCATGAACACCGGGGCGGGGCGGTTTATTCCATGCCGCGCCAAAAAAACTTCAGCGCTGGCGGTTCTTCATCGCGCGTTCAACCTCGCGCTTGCCTTCGCGGTCCTTGATGACATCGCGCTTGTCGTGCTCGGCCTTGCCCTTGGCCAGGGCGATGTCGCATTTCACCTTGCCGGCCTTCCAGTGCAGGTTGATCGGCACCAGCGTGTAGCCCTTCTGCTCGACCTTGCCGGTGAGGCGCTTGATCTGTTCCTTGTGCAGGAGCAGCTTCTTGGTGCGCACAGCGTCGGGGTTGACGTGGGTGGAGGCGCTGCGCAGCGGGTTGATCTGGCAGCCGATGATGAACATCTCGCCGTCGCGGATCACGACATAGCCGTCGGTGAGCTGCACCTTGCCTTCGCGCAAAGCCTTCACTTCCCAGCCCTCGAGCACCATGCCGGCCTCGAAGCGTTCCTCGAAGAAGTAGTTGAACGCGGCCTTCTTGTTGTCGGCGATGCGCGCGTTGCCGGGGGTCTCAGGTTTTTTGGTGGCCATGTCTGTCAATGTTGGGGCGCATGGCCTCCCTACAATCGGCAGCCGCACACAGCGGCGATTCTATGAAAAGCGTCCACAAGTCCGTCCTCATCTGGTACAGCGCCGAAGCGATGTACGCGCTGGTCACGGATGTGGCCCGGTATCCGGAGTTCCTGCCCTGGTGCGACCGCGCCCGCGTGATCGAGCAGGACGAAGCCGGCATGACGGCCGAGGTCGGCCTGTCCTTCGGCGGCATCCGCCAGAGCTTCACCACCCGCAACACGCATGTGCCCGGCCGCGAGGTGCAGCTCAAGCTCGTCGACGGGCCGTTCTCCAACCTCGACGGCGTCTGGAAGTTCAACCCCGTCGGCGAAGAGGGCGAGCGTGCCTGCCGCGTCGAGCTCGACCTGCGCTACGGCTTCAGCAACTTCGCGCTGCAGGCGCTCGTGGGGCCGGTGTTCGACAAGATCGCCTCGAGCCTGGTCGAGGCCTTCGTCAAGCGCGCCGAGCAGATCTACGGCCAGCCCGCGTGATCGAGGTCACCCTCTGCTGTGCGCCCGCGCCGCGCGTGGTGTTCGAGCAGGTGCTGCGCCTGCCCGAGGGCTGCACGCTGCGGGAGGCGGTCGAGGCGAGCGCATTGCGTCGCGAACATCCCCAACTCGACTGGGCCGGTTTGCAGCCGGGCGTGTGGGGACGCGCCGCCGCCTGGGACCAGGCGCTTGCCGCGGGCGACCGCGTGGAACTGTGCCGCCCGCTGGCCGTGGACCCCAAGGTGGCGCGCCGCGAGCGCTTCCAGCGCCAGGGCAGCCGCAGGGCCGGCCTGTTCGCACAGCGGCGCCAGGGCGGCAAGGCCGGCTACTGAGCGGCCGGCCCTCGAAGGGGCAGGAATTTCCCCCAATCGCCGGGCGCGAACCGGCCTACTTGCAGTCCGCGCTGATGATCTCCTGCAGCCTGCGCTGCTCGGCCGCGCGGGCCTGGTCGTCCATGATCTCGCGTTCGCCCCTGTCGTTCATGCGCGCGACACGCATGCCGCTGTCCATCGTGGCCTTGCCCTGGCGCGCGCGGTTGCAGTTCTCGGCCTTGGCCTTGGCAACCTTCTGCTCCTCGGCAGCGCGCTTGGCCTTCTCGGCCTCCTCGGCCTTGCGGGCCTTCTCCTCGAGTTCCTTGTCCACACCGGCCGCCTTCGGTGCGGGTGCAGCGGCGGCATCCGCCTTGGGGGCATCCGCGGCGGGCGCCGCAGGGGCCGCCTTGCCGCCCGGGCGCCGCAGCACGTTCTTGTCCGGCACGTCGGCGGGAGGCGGCTGGTCGCTGAAGACCTTCTTGCCCTGGTTGTCGATCCATTGCCATTGGGCGCTTGCGGCCAGGGGCAGGGCGAGCGCACAGGCAAGCACACAGAAAGGAGCGAACTTCATTCCGGCAGTGTAGCCCCGCCTTACGTTTAGCAACACTCGAGGCCGCTCGGCAGGGGAGGCGGGCGCGCGAAACTGCCACCAAATCGCAACGCCGCCTGCCGGACGAAGGCCCGGCCCGACGCGGGAAAACCCGCGGCATCGTTACAATCCGTCTTTTGGAGCCTTACCCATGCGCCTTCTTGGCAAAGCGCTCACCTTCGACGACGTGTTGCTGGTGCCCGCCTTCTCCCAGGTCCTGCCCAAGGACACCTCGCTCGCCACTCCCTTCTCCCGCAACATCTCGCTCAACCTGCCCCTGGTCTCCGCGGCCATGGACACGGTGACGGAAGCGCGCCTGGCCATCGCCATCGCGCAGGAAGGCGGCATCGGGATCGTGCACAAGAACCTCACCGCCCAGCAGCAGGCGGCCGAGGTGGCCAAGGTGAAGCGCTACGAATCCGGCGTGCTGCGCGACCCGGTCGTCATCACGCCCCAGCACACGGTGCTGCAGGTGCTGCAACTGTCGGAAGAGCTGGGCATCTCGGGCTTCCCGGTCATCGATGGCGGCAAGGTGGTGGGCATCGTGACGGGCCGCGACCTGCGCTTCGAGACGCGCTACGACGTGCCGGTCACCGAGATCATGACGCCACGCGCCAAGCTCATCACCGTGCAGGAAGGCACCACCCCGGCCGAGGCCAAGGCGCTGCTCAACAAGCACAAGCTCGAGCGGCTGCTCGTCATCGACGGCGACTGGCGCCTCAAGGGGCTCATCACCGTCAAGGACATCACCAAGCAGACCACCTTCCCGAATGCCGCGCGCGACGCCTCGGGCCGCCTGCGCGTCGGCGCGGCCGTGGGCGTGGGCGAGGGCACCGAGGAACGCGTCGAGGCGCTGGTCAAGGCCGGCGTCGACGCCATCGTGGTCGACACCGCGCACGGCCACAGCAAGGGCGTGATCGACCGCGTGCGCTGGGTGAAGCAGAACTACCCGCAGATCGACGTCGTCGGCGGCAACATCGCCACCGGCGCCGCCGCGCTGGCGCTGGTCGAGGCGGGTGCCGATGCGGTCAAGGTCGGCATCGGCCCGGGCTCCATCTGCACCACCCGCATCGTGGCTGGCGTGGGCGTGCCGCAGATCATGGCGGTGGACAGCGTGGCGACCGCGCTGCAGGGCACGGGCGTGCCCCTCATTTCCGACGGCGGCGTGCGCTATTCGGGCGACATCGCCAAGGCCATCGCGGCCGGTGCCAGCACCGTCATGATGGGCAGCATGTTCGCCGGCACCGAAGAGGCGCCCGGCGAGATCGTGCTGTACCAGGGCCGCAGCTACAAGAGCTACCGCGGCATGGGCTCCATCGGCGCGATGCAGCAGGGCAGTGCCGACCGGTACTTCCAGGAATCGACCACCGGCAACCCCAACACCGACAAGCTGGTGCCCGAGGGCATCGAGGGCCGCGTGCCCTACAAGGGCTCCATCGTCTCGATCATCTACCAGATGGCCGGCGGCGTGCGCGCCAGCATGGGCTACTGCGGCTGCGCCACAATCGACGAGATGAAGAACAAGGCCGAGTTCGTCGAGATCACCTCGGCCGGCATCCGCGAATCGCACGTGCACGACGTGCAGATCACCAAGGAAGCACCCAACTACCGGGCGGAGTGATTCTACTCCGAGGACAGGGCCGGTGCAGTGCACCGGCCTTGTTGTTTCAGCGAAGCATCCATTCCATCGAAGCGCGGTACCCATGACCCACGACAAGATCCTCATCCTCGATTTCGGCTCCCAGGTCACCCAGCTCATCGCGCGCCGCGTGCGCGAGGCGCACGTGCTCAGCGAAGTCCATCCCTGCGACGTGACCGACGAATGGGTGCGCGAATACGCGGCCGACGGCCACCTGCGCGGCGTGATCCTCTCGGGCAGTCATGCCAGCGTGTACGAGGAGACCACCGACAAGTGCCCGCCGGCGGTGTTCGAGCTCGGCGTGCCGGTGCTGGGCATCTGCTACGGCATGCAGACCATGGCGCACCAGCTCGGCGGCAAGGTGGAGGGCGGCCACAAGCGCGAGTTCGGCTTCGCGGCCGTGCGCGCCCACGGCCACACCGCGCTGCTCAAGGACATCGCCGACTTCACCACGCCCGAAGGCCACGGCATGCTCAACGTGTGGATGAGCCATGGCGACAAGGTGACCGAGCTGCCGCCCGGCTTCAAGCTCATGGCCAGCACCGAGAGCTGCCCCATCGCCGGCATGGCCGACGAGGCGCGCCGCTACTACGCCGTGCAGTTCCATCCCGAAGTCACGCACACGGTGCAGGGCAAGGCCATCCTTGAGCGCTTCGTGCTCAACATCTGCGAGGCGAAGCCCGACTGGGTCATGCGCGACCACATCGAGGAGGCGGTGCAGAAGATCCGCGAGCAGGTCGGCGACGAAGAGGTCATCCTGGGCCTGTCGGGCGGCGTCGATTCGTCGGTGGCCGCGGCGCTGATCCACCGCGCCATCGGCGACCAGCTGACCTGCGTCTTCGTCGACCACGGCCTGCTGCGCCTGAACGAGGGCGACATGGTCATGGAGATGTTCGAAGGCAAGCTGCACGCCAAGGTGATCCGCGTCGACGCCAGCGAGCTCTTCCTCGGCAAGCTGGCCGGAGTGAGCGACCCCGAGGCCAAGCGCAAGATCATCGGCGGCGAGTTCGTCACCGTGTTCAAGCAGGAGGCGGCCAAGCTCAAGGCCGGCACGGGCGGCCACAAGGGCGCCACCTTCCTGGCCCAGGGCACCATCTACCCCGACGTGATCGAGTCCGGCGGTGCCAAGAGCAAGAAGGCCGTCACCATCAAGAGCCACCACAACGTCGGCGGCCTGCCCGAGCAGCTCGGTCTGAAGCTGCTCGAGCCGCTGCGGGACCTGTTCAAGGACGAGGTGCGCGAACTCGGCGTGGCGCTGGGCCTGCCGCCCGAGATGGTGTACCGCCACCCGTTCCCCGGCCCCGGCCTGGGCGTGCGCATCCTGGGCGAGGTGAAGAAGGAATACGCCGACCTGCTGCGCCGCGCGGACGACATCTTCATCCAGGAGCTGCGCAACTTCCGCGACGAATCCAGCGGCAAGACCTGGTACGAACTCACCAGCCAGGCCTTCACCGTCTTCCTGCCGGTCAAGAGCGTCGGCGTGATGGGCGACGGCCGCACCTACGACTACGTGGTGGCCCTGCGCGCCGTGCAGACCAGCGACTTCATGACCGCCGACTGGGCCGAGCTGCCCTACGCGCTGCTCAAGAAGGTGTCGGGCCGCATCATCAACGAGGTGCGCGGCATCAACCGCGTGACCTACGACGTGAGTTCCAAGCCGCCGGCGACGATCGAGTGGGAGTGATTTTGCGTCTGGCAGCGGCAAGCAATGGCAGGCAAGAAACCACTTATAAGTCATTGATGTAAATGGATTTTTTGGTTTGCTGTCTGGCAACGGCTGGAAGATTTTGGCATCGCCAAGCACGAATTTTTCATGGTATGGTGCATGGCACTGGCTGAGCCGATGCCATGATCCTGCTTCGATACCATGTCGTCGCTTCACGAGCTGTCATGGTATGGAAATCCGATAGATCGTTGATCTATAAGGAAAAATAGGCGGGATTCCGAGAGTTTGTAAGCATGGTATCGGCGGCCTGAAAAGAAGGGTGCCCATGCTTACTGATACCAAGTTGCGCAATCTCAAGCCGCAGGACAAGCTCTACAAGGTGAACGACCGTGACGGCCTCTATGTGGCCGTCACCCCGGCCGGGGCGATCTCGTTTCGCTACAACTACGCCATCAACGGCAGGCAGGAGACCATCACCTTCGGCCGCTACGGCGTCGGCGGCATCACCCTGTCGGAAGCCCGCGAGCAGTTGGGCGAGGCCAAGAAGCTGATCGCGGTCGGGAAGTCGCCGGCCAAGGAGAAGGCGCGGGACAAGGCCCGCATCAAGGATGCCGAGACCTTCGACGCCTGGGCCGAAAAGTGGCTGCGCGGCTACCAGATGGCCGACTCCACCCGCGACATGCGCCGGGCGGTCTACGAGCGCGAGCTGAAACCCAAGTTCGCCAATCAGAAGCTGGTCGAAATCACCCACGAGGACTTGCGGGCGCTGACCGATGCCATCGTGGAGCGCGGTGCGCCGGCCACGGCCGTGCATGCCCGCGAGGTGGTGCTCCAGGTCTACCGCTGGGCCATCGAGCGCGGCCAGAAGGTCGAGAACCCCGCCGAGCTGGTGCGCCCCACCAGCATCGCCAAGTTCGAGCCGCGCGACCGCGCGCTGACGCCCGACGAAATCGGGCTGATGTACCAGTACATGGAGCGCATCGGCACGACGCCATCCATCCGGGCGGCGGCCAAGCTGCTGTTGCTGACGATGGTGCGCAAAAGCGAGCTGACAAACGCGACGTGGAGCGAGATCAATTTCAGCGAGGCGCTTTGGACGATCCCGAAGGAGCGGATGAAGCGGCGCAATCCGCACCTGGTCTTTCTGTCCAGGCAGGCGCTGGATATCTTCATTGCCCTGAAGACCTTCGCCGGCGGATCGGACTATGTGCTGCCGTCGCGGTACGACTCGGACACGTCGATGAGCAGCGCCACGCTCAACCAGGTGCTGACGCTGACGTACCGTTTGGCGCAGAAGGAAGGAAAGACCCTTGGCAAGTTCGGGCCGCACGACCTGAGACGCACGGCGAGCACGCTGCTGCACGAGGCGGGCTATAACACCGACTGGATCGAGAAGTGCCTGGCGCACGAACAGCGTGGTGTCAGGGCCGTCTACAACAAGGCTGAATACCGCGAGCAACGCACCGCCATGCTGCAAGACTGGGCGGACATGATCGACGGCTGGACAGCCAGGAAGGCGTTTTAGCCGCTAAAAAGCAGCCCGCCGAGGTCGATGGCCGTCACTGTGCTTCGTCGAGATGGAAGTCTTTCGAGATCGTTGCCAGGGCCTTGTAAACGGCCTGGCGACTGATCCCGAGGGCGTCTGCGACTTGTTTTTTACTCTGTCCCGAGGCGATCATCATGATGATCGCCTTCTTTCGGTCGGTCAGCCTCTTGTCGGCCATCAGGCGCGCCTGGTTTCTCAACTCGGCCTTGTCGACGGGCTGCAAGGATTTTTGGGCCACATGGCCTTGGATGTAGCGGTCAACAGCCCGATCCCCTGAGGCCGCACGCAGCTTCTCCGGTTTGGCGCTTTGCTTGCTCAGCCGCAGTAGCTCCTGATCGAAGTGATCCGCCGAACGCATGGCGCGTCGATAGGCTGGATTCTGGGTGCCATCCGGGAGCATTGGCCGATGCTCGGCACAGTAGCGGTGGCTCAAGCGTAGTTTCTCTTGATCCCCCCGAGGCCAATTTCCATGTTCGATGAACGAGGCTAATTCCGTCAACGCTCCGCAGAACCTACAAAAACCTTGACGACGCTGCGCGTTCCCGAAAGGGAGCAAAGGGAGCTGGTGTTCGCCTGGTATCTTGGATCGTGTCGGTCTTTTGCAGGCGCAGTCCCAAATCAGTTCGATTAAGGATTCGATGGTTGCGATAAAGCGCTGATCTCTGGCAGTCCAGTTGTTCTCCGTTTTGATGAAGTTACGCAGCAACCACCGCTGCAATCGAACCATCTCATCAAGCCCCACTTGACGAATGATGGTGCTGAGTCCTGCCCGTGCGCTGGCTCCGGGCACGAAGCCCGAGTAGCGCGCCGGAAGAGTCGCCATGTACGCCGCCACGGCGGGATCGATGCGTTCCTCTACCAGTCGGACGATGGGGTACTGGCGCGAGGACGCGGAGTAGGGTTTCCAGCGCTCTCGGAACTCTTTGATCGCTTGAGAAACGATGGGCGCGCATCCATCCCAGATATGGATGTAGTACCGCCCTAGGCGTTCTCTCGCTTGATCTTCCGTTTCCATGTCAACCAAAGTGTACAACTAAATCGCTGACAGTCAATTGGTGTGACGGCTAGCCTTGTGGTGATCAATTGAAGACCATGAATGCCGGACTCGCTTTTCTCATCACCGGGGCCGCTCCGCTCGCCCCGTGACGAGAAGGACGAGCGCACAGCCGCTGAGCCCACAACACACCTTGCGCCTGACCGTGGCAGGCAGGGCGATTTCTTCACGCTCGGCATCCCCGATGCCGCGCCGAAAGATGACCTCGCCAGCATGGAACATCCGTTGTTCGCATTGAAGGCTGGCGACACTCGCGTGCGTACCTACGAGCGCAACGGCAACACCGTGACGGTGAAGCCCGGCCCGGACGGTTGCGCAACGATCCACGACAAGGATTTGTGGCTCTACTGCGCCGGCCAGCTCGTCGAGGCGAAGAACCGCGGGGCAAGAATCTCGCGCACGGTGCGCCTCACCATGTACGACTTCCTCACGGCCACCAACCGCGACACCAGTGGCCGCGCCTACGAGCGGGCGGGCGAGATGCTTGGGCGGCTCACCGGCACGCGGGTCGAAACCAACATCGAGACAGGCGGGCTGCGCACTCGTGCGTTCTGGGGCCTGGTGGAATCGGCCAAGATCATCGAGAAGTCACCCAACGACGGTCGCATGGTGTCGCTGGAAGTGACCTTACCGGAATGGCTGTTCCGAGCCATCGACGCCGGCGAATTCCTCACGCTCTCGCGCAGCTATTACCGACTGCGCAAACCGCTTGACCGGCGCATCTACGAGCTGGCGCGAAAGCACTGCGGTCGTCAACCAAGCTGGCGCGTGTCGCTGGCCGTCCTACACCAGAAGTGCGGTAGCACCGATGCGCTGCGGAATTTCCGTGCGGCAATGCGCTCGCTGGCCGAATCTGGCGTACTGCCCGACTTTCTCATGGCGTTCGACGGCGGCCGAGACATGGTGACGTTCTACGCCAATGGCCCCAAGGGCCGCATCGCCGAGGCCAAGGACATGCTGGCTGGGAGGCCGCATGCTTCGCTGCTGGCCCACGAGAAGGCCCATACCCGGAAGACCGGGAAGCGATCCGGCTAACACGTGCTTCCACGCAGGGCACGTACTTTTACCTGCACTTGACTTCGGGCTTCCAGGGGTGATCTCTGTGGATTGGCACGTGCGTTCACCTGCGCCATCTGTGGATGGGAGCGTGCCTTTACCTGCACTCGTATCGTGCTTTCACCTGCACCCAACTTCGTGCTTTTACCTGCACGCCCACCCCACAAGGCATTGTCGCGCAAGGGTTTTTGAAACCTGTAACGCGCGCGCGCCTTTAACTGTCTTTTTAACTTAAAGATCTTTAACGTCGGCGGGGCTGTGGACAACTTGACAGTTCGTGCGCTGGCGGCTTCGCCGGGGCACCCCTGCGGGGTTCCCCCACCGCTATGCGGTGGCTCCTCCTCCGACAAATCGTGCCGGCCTCAGGCCGGTGAGCTGAGAGTGGCGCGGCACACGCCGCGCCGAACGCGCCAGAAACGCTTAGGACGAAAAAAACGGCAAGGCGAGGCCGAGAGGGCGCTCCTGCTCCTGAAAACGCTCCTGTGGGCTTCCTGGACGCTGCCAGGCCGGCCAACGGCAGCGCCACGAACAGATTGCCGCGCTGTCGGAACGGTCGCAGGTTGAACGCCAAGAAAAGGGGCGGCGGGTTCAGGCTGACCAGGCCAGACAAACTGGCCAGCATCGCTACTTCCGACGATGGCGGCCGCCAGATGGATTTGGTTCGTTGTAGCGTGTTGTATGTTGTATAGCGCTACAACATACAACGCAAAAGCAGCAGAATTTTGATGTCAACCTAATTGGATAATTAAGTTGCTGAAGATTTAGGATTGTCCGGGCAACATCAGGCACTCGTTCGCAAGTGACTGAATACGCCAGAAGATGCACGCAACAGAAAAACCACGCCAGCCCATTGCCGAGGTGGTGAAGGGCAAGACCCTCATCAATCGCAAGAAGCTGCTGGCGATGATCCCGCTGTCAGACCGCACCATCTACAACATGGAGTTGCGGGGAGAGTTTCCACATCGCATCACCCTCACCAGCCGCAATGTGGCTTGGGACTTGGCCGAGGTCGAGCAGTGGATCGAAGCGCGCAAGTTGTCGGGCGAACTGGCCCGCCGCCCCGGCCCTCTGGCCGTGGGCGAGGATTCCCCTTCGTTGGGTCGTGGGGAGGACTGATGAAGCGGATAACGATTCAAGTCAGCGAAGCCACGGCGGCAAGCCTGCACGAACTCGCCAAGAGGTGCACCGCTGCGAACGCCCGTTTTGACGGCTACACCAGCCATGGCCCCCTCACTGTCGCGTCGCTTCTGGCGATGCTGGCCGAGGATACCGGCATGGTCATCACCCGTCCTGGAAGCTGGGAGGGCGCGAACATGG
Organism: Xenophilus aerolatus; assembly: GCA_030418545.1. Lineage (GTDB taxonomy): Bacteria > Pseudomonadota > Gammaproteobacteria > Burkholderiales > Burkholderiaceae_C > Xenophilus. Next base: position 1,190,093 of record QAIB01000001.1, read on the forward strand.
CGCAGGTCTTCAGCTCGCACGGCTACGAGGTGTGACGCGATGGCCGATGGATCAAAGGCAGGCGGCGAGGTGACGAAGAGCTTTCGGGAAGAGCTGGCCGCCTGGGTTGCGCAGCGCGACCAAGCCGCAAGGCCCAAGCGCAGGGAGGCCCTGGCGGCCTTTCTGGCCGTGCGTGCCGATGTGATCGAAGCGACCGCCGCCGGCTACGCGCTCAAGACCATCTGGGAACACCTGCACGAAGCTGGGCGCGTGTCATTCCGCTACGAGACCTTTCTCAAGCACGTTCGCCGACACATCACGAATCCGTCGGCCGAGCAGAGCAAGCCGGTGCCGGTGAAGCGAAGCAATGAGCGCCCGAACAAGCCGATCCACGAGCCGAGAAAACCAGTCGAGCCCGTTGGAATTCGCAGTTTTCACTACAACCCCAGAATGGAAGATAAGGACTTGATCTAATGACCAAAATTCACATGGTTCTTCAAGGCAAGGGTGGTGTCGGTAAATCGATGATTGCCGCGACTCTTGCTCAGTACAAAGCGAGCAAGGGCGCAAAGCCACTTTGCATCGACACCGATCCGGTCAATTCGACCTTTGAGGGGTACAAAGCCCTGAACGTGCGTCGACTCGACATCATGGATGGCGACGAGATCAATACACGCACCTTCGACGCCTTGGTCGAAATGATCGCGTTGGCGGACGGCGAGGTCATCGTCGACAACGGGGCCAGCTCGTTCGTGCCGCTGTCCAGCTACCTCATCGGGAATCAGGTTCCAGCGATGCTCCAGGACATGGGCCACGAACTCGTGGTGCATACGGTCGTCACCGGCGGCCAGGCATTCAAGGACACGCTGATGGGACTTGCCCAGCTCGCGGCGCAGTTTCCGGCGGAATGCACGTTCGTCGTCTGGCTCAATCCCTATTGGGGGCCGATTGAAAGCGAAGGCAAGGGCTTCGAGAAGATGAAGGCGTACACGGACAACAAGGCTCGCGTGTCGGCCATCATCCAGATTCCGACACTCAAGGCGGAAACCTACGGGCGCGACTTCTCGGAAATGCTCCAGGAGCGCCGCACCTTCGATGAGGCTCTGGCTGATCCGGCGCTCACGATCATGACGCGGCAACGCCTCAAGATCGTGAAGACCCAAATCTTCCAGCAGCTCGACAACGCGGCGGTGCTCTGATGACCGCATTGCATCGCTGTCAGTGTGCAGTCGATGCGCTGCCGATACGCAACCCTATCGCTGTCGCCGCGCTGTTCTTGGCCCTTTCTGGCCATTACCGCACTCTCGGCACGCTGTTCCACGTCGATAGCGCATCAACAGCACATGCACAGCGACAGATTCGAGATGCTTTCCGTGGAGTAATCAACGCCGTGATGCGGGCAGGATGTGTGAAGTAGGCCCACCGCGCAAGCGCAGTGTTCCTCTTCACTTTCCCTTATTCGCGCCTACGGCGCTCAACGGGCATCCTGCTCTGCGAGGCATCCGGCGACCGCCGGCAACGACATGAGGACGCCAAGATGGAGGTCAACGAGAACAAGGTGACGAGGAAGGGCAGCCCGCCCATCAAGGTCTATTGCCTGCCCGAAGAGCGGGCCGAGATCGAGGCGAACGCCAAGAGGGCGGGCGTCAGCGTGGCGCGCTATCTGCGCGACGTGGGCCAGGGCTACCAGATCAAGGGTGTCATGGACTACCGGCACGTGCGCGAGCTGGTGCGCGTCAACGGCGACCTTGGCCGTCTTGGCGGTTTGCTCAAGCTCTGGCTGACGGATGACGCGCGCACGGCCAAGTTCGGCGAGGCCACCATCCTGGCGTTGCTGGGCCGGATCGAATCCACACAGGACGAAATGAGCCGCCTCATGAAATCCGTGGTGCAGCCGAGGGCGGGGGCATGATTTTTTTAGCCGCTAAAACGCTGGCGGGCCGGCCATGATCGCCAAACACGTGCCGATGCGCTCGCTGGGCAAGTCCGACTTCGCCGGCCTAGTGAACTACGTCACCGACGCGCAGAGCAAGGATCACCGGCTGGGCCAGGTGCAGATCACGAACTGCGATGCCGTGTCCGTGCAGGACGCCATCACCGAGGTTCTGGCGACCCAGCACACGAACACGCGGGCCAAGGGCGACAAGACCTATCACCTGATCGTCAGCTTCCGGGCCGGCGAGCAGCCCGGCGCCGACACGCTGCGCGCGATTGAGGAACGCATTTGCGTCGGGCTGGGCTATAGCGAGCATCAGCGCGTCAGTGCCGTCCACAACGACACCGATAACCTGCATATCCACATCGCCATCAACAAGATTCACCCGACGCGGCACACGATGCACGAGCCGTACTACTCGCACCGGGCGCTGGCGGAACTCTGCATGACCTTGGAGCGCGACTACGGCCTGGAGCGCGACAACCACGAGCCGCGCCGGCGCGGTGCGGAGGGGCGGGCCGCCGACATGGAGCGGCATTCCGGCCAAGAAAGCCTGTCCGGCTGGATCAAACGTGAATGCTTGGCCGAGATCAAGAGCGCGGCGAGTTGGGCCGAACTGCACCAGGTCATGCGTGAGAACGGCCTGACGTTGCGCGCCCGAGGCAATGGCTTGGTCATCGAAGCCGGCGACGGCACCACGATCAAGGCCAGCACCGTCGCCCGTGACCTGTCCAAGTCGGCGCTGGAGAAGCGTTTCGGGGTCTTCGAGGCTTCGCCCGAGCATCAGGCCGCGCCGACGCGGCGCGGCTATCAGAAGGGCCAGCCGATGCGCTTGCGTGGTGGGCTGGACACGACTGAGCTTTACGCCCGGTACAAGGACGTACAGCAGGGCCTCACGGCGACCAGGGCCGGCGCACTGGCCGAGGCGAAGCGCCAGAAAGACAAGGCCGTGGAGAACGCCAAGAAGGCGGCGGCGATGAGGCGGGCGGCGATCAAGCACCTGACCGATGGCCGGCTGACCAAGCGACTGCTGTACGGCCAGGCCAGCGCGGCACTGCGCGCCGATCTGGCGGCGATCCACGAGCGCCACAACCAGGAACGGGCAGCTATCTATCTGGCGCACAGCCGGCGCACGTGGGCCGACTGGCTCAAGCAGCAGGCAATCGCCGGCGACGGCCAGGCCATCGATGCCTTGCGCGCCCGTGAGGCAGCTCAGGGCCTCAAGGGGGACACCCTTCAGGGTGAGGGTGTGGTGAAGGCCGGTCGTGCCTTGGTGATCGACAGCATCACGAAGAAGGGCACCATCATCTACCGCGCCGGCAGCTCAGCCGTGCGTGATGACGGCGAGCGCTTGGCCGTGTCCAGTGAGGCCGACCGCGCCGGCGTGTTAGCCGCCTTGCGCATGGCGATGGAGCGTTACGGCGAACGCATCACCGTCAGCGGTAGCGTGGCGTTCAAGGCCACCGCGATCCGGGCGGCCGTGGATGCGCGGCTGCCCATCGTCTTCACCGATCCGATCCTGGAGCGTCGGCGGCTGGTCGAGGCCGCGAAGGCTCAGGCCAGAGTCCGTCCCGGCGCGCCACCTGTCGGCCGGCAACCACCGCCGCATCGTCGGCATGGCCTGCGCACGCTGGGCCAGCTCGGCGGTCTGTACATCGAGGGCGGAGCCCAGCGGCCGACGCAAGCGCCGAGGCCAGCGCCGATGCCAGCCAAGGTACGACCATCAGCACCGTCCGAACTAGCGCAGCGCGAGGCGCGGCTACGGGCGCAGATGGAGGCCAAGAGGGCCAAACGCCAAGAGAACGGCAAGGGGCGTGGTCGATGACGAGCGCTTTCACTACCTGGGAGGTGCAGTGCGAGCTTCACCCCCGTACACCGATGTTCAACAGAAATGGCCGGGCGCTACGGTGTCGCTCAGGTCGGGGTACCGGGACAGCGATACGGCGTGCTGTCTCTGTGATGGCCCAACGCCGCCAGTTGCCGACCAGGCAGCCGGCAGGCGCAGTGCAGCCGCTCATCACATTCCAGGAACTCGACCATGAAACACGTCCGTTTTTTAGCGGCTAAAACCGCGCTTGCCGCCTCCCTCCTTGGCGTCATCGTGACCACGCCGGCCTCGGCCGGCATCCCCGTCATCGACGGCGGCAACCTGGTGCAGAACGTCATGACGGCCATCGAGTCGGTGGCGCAGACGCTCAAGCAAATTGAGCAGTACCAGACCCAATTGCAGCAGTACGAGAACATGCTGCAAAACACGATGGCCCCGGCGGCCTATATTTGGGATCAGGCGCAGTCCACGATCAATGGACTGATGAACGCCGTCAACACGCTGGACTACTACAGGAATCAGCTCGGCAGCGTCGATGCGTACCTGGGCAAGTTCCAGGACGTGGCCTATTACCGTAGTTCGCCGTGCTTTTCGGCCGCCGGGTGCTCGGATGCCGAGCGCGCCGCGATGGAGCAAAACCGCAGTCTGGCGAGCGAGAGCCAGAAGAGGGCGAACGACGCGCTTTTCAAGGGTCTGGAGCAACAGCAGCGCAACCTGACCGCCGATGCTCGCCAGCTCGAACGGCTCCAGTCCGCCGCGCAGGGTGCGAACGGCCAGATGCAGGCCATCGGCTTCGCCAATCAGCTCGCCGCCAACCAGGCAAACCAGCTTCTGCAAATCCGCGGCCTGCTGATCGCGCAGCAGAACGCCGCGACCGCCAGGATGCAGGCCCAGGCTGATCTTGAGGCCCGGCAGCAGGCGGCGCACGCGACAGCGACGGAATCCAGGATCGGCAAAACAGCCAGCCCGAGAAATTGGCTTGAGCTGATCCGCTGATCGGGGGGCAGACACCATGCAAAAAACGCTGCTGATTGCCGCCCTCATGGCGGCCTTGCTGGCTGGCTGCGAGAAGCAGCCACCCGCGCCGGTCATGCCCGAAGTGAGCGACGCCAACTGTCAGCTTCCCAGGATCATGGAGATCAAGGACAAGGCGACGCGAGAAGCCTTTGCCGGGAAGTGCGCACGCCGCTCGCTCACCGGCGGCGGCATTGCACCGACCAAAGACCCGAAGAACTGGCTGGAGCTGATCGACCAGACGACCCCGAAGGGGCAGGAGGCAAAACCATGAAAGTACTGCACAAGGCGGCGCTGATCGGCGTCGCCCTCGCGCTCTACTCCACCGCCGCATCGGCCCAGCTCACCAACCAGGGGATGCTTGACCAGGTAGTGACGGACTTCGCCTCAGCGGCGAGTTCCTGGCAGGTCGCCGTGATGAATGCGGCCATGTTCTTGTTCTGGACGCTGGGCACAATCTCGCTGGTCATCACGTTCGGCTTCATGGCGCTGCGCAAGGCCGACATTGGCGAGTTCTTCGCCGAGTTCATCAGGTTCATCCTGTTCTTCGGCTTCTTCCTCTGGCTGCTGCGCTACGGCCCGACCTTTGCCGGCTCGATCATTCGATCACTGCGCCAGCTCGGGGAACAGGCTTCTGGCGTGTCCTCGGTGACACCCTCGGGCATCGTGGATGTGGGGTTCCTGATCTTGAAACAGGCCCTTGCCAACCTGTCGGCCTTCTCGCCTGTCGATAGCGTCATTGGTGTGGCCTTGAGCCTCGGCATCCTGATCCTGCTGACCATCGTTGCCGTGAATATGTTGCTGCTGCTCGTGTCGAGCTGGATTTTGATGTACGCGGGCATCTTTTTCCTGGGGTTCGGTGGCTCGCGTTGGACGTCCGACATGGCGATCAACTACTACAAGACCGTGCTGGGTGTGGCCGTGCAGATCATGACGATGGTGCTCCTGGTCGGCATCGGGAATGATCTGCTTACCAGCTTCTACGCCAGGATGAACACCGGCACGCTGAACTTTGAAGAGCTGGGCGTTATGCTGGTTTTCTGCGTGGCGCTGCTCATGCTGGTCAATCGTGTGCCCCCTCTGGTCGCCGGCATCATCACCGGCTCGGGTATCGGCGGCGCGGGTGGCATCGGCAACTTCGGCGCAGGTGCTGCCATTGGTGCGGCTATGGGCGCGGCGAGCATGGCCGCCGGTGCGGCAAGCGTGGCCGGCGCGGCCGTGATGGGTGGTGCGGCCTCGGCCGCCGGCGGCATGTCGGCGATCAAGGCAGCGTTCGAGAAAGCAGGGTCTAGCGCAGGCGGTGAATCGGGCGGAATGCCCATGCTCGGCGGTGGCTCCGACTCCGGTAGCGATGCAGGCTCGTTTGCGCAAGCTGCTGGCTTTGGTGGCGGGTCAAGCTCAGGTGCGGGCACCACTACACCACTTGCACAGGCCGCCGGTTTCGGCAGCAGCTCGGGCAGCGGTGCCAGCGGCTCAGGTGGAAGCAATGGGCAGCAGCCCGGTAAATCGGGTGGAGGTTCCAGCTCGAAGGGTGGCGACGAAGCCGGCAGCAAGAAAGCCCAGCAAGGCGGCCAGCAGGCCGCACCAGGCAGCACCGGCCCCGGCTTGCTGGCCTCGGCCGCATCGGCGCTTGGCACGGCGGGCCGCGTGACAGCCGACGCCGGCGCGAACCTGATGCAAGGCGTCGGAGAGGTTGCGAAGGCCAAGGCCGTCAGCATCCGCGACGCCGCCGCCGAGCGCATCGCCGACACCACCGGCGGGAAGATCGCGGCGGCGATCAGGGCGAGCGCGGAGAGCGACCAGGCCGGCGCTGTCGAGGCGGTGCCGACATTCGGTGGCAACAACCTGGCAGGGGCCGATTCGGCCGCTGCCGATCCTGATGATGAAGTGGCCGCGTTCGCCAACCGCGAGCACGGTAAATCGGAGGCGTGACTATGAAACGTAGTGGCTTTTTCGACTGCTTGGCGCTCGACCAGGTGCAGCGGCTGGCAGTGGAGTTTGAGCAGCCTGGCGATCAATCAACCGAGCTTGATGCAGCGGCGGAAGTTTCGGCCTTTGTTGATCGCTCTGCTCCGTCTGCCATCGAGGCCACCAGGCCGGCGGCCAGGTCATCGAGCAACAGCTACAGCGGCAGCAACAGGAACACGCCGCTAGCAGAAGCTGCCGGCTTCTACAGCAGCGGCCAGCGGTAAAGCGCGCCGGCCGGCGTGGGGCCGGCCGACACTTCCACAACCCACCTGATAGAGAGGTGAATCATGGCAACCCTGAATCCTACCAACGCAATCGCAACCCAGGCAGTTCATCATGCGGCCGCGCAACTCGCCGCCCTGGACTGGATCGACCAGGACGCGGCGCGGCAACTCTCACCGATGGCTGAGGCCGTCGCCAATATGTTCATGGTGCTGTACTACCAGGCCGAGACGGGCCGAGCCACGCGGGACGATTTCCGCCAGGCCCTGGATGCGGTGCGGCAGTCACTCGCCGCGTAGGCTCGCGCACCAGGAACAGCAAGGGCGGCCGGTGGCCGCCCTTGTCGTTTTCGGGCCTGCATCGCTGGAAGCGACGATGCGCGCCGGCGTGCTCGAGCATCGTCAGATCGAGCGATGACGGCCGCCCTGCGCCTTCCCCTTGGCGTGGATCTCGCCTCGTCATTTCCGGCGATGAGATCCACCTGCAGCACCGCCAGAAATGGCGATGCTGGCCAGCTTCGCTATTTGATGCCGTGCATGGCCCGCGCACGTGCCGCAACTTCGCGGGCGTGCTCGATATAGGCCGGGTCGGCAGTAGCTTCAGCGTCGACCAGGAACGCGGCTATGGCTTCGACGGTTTGCAAGTCCTCGGGCAGCAGCTCCCGGCCAACGGCCGGGGCATCCACCCATTCGCGCTGCTCCGGCGGCAATGGACACGGGCCGGATGCTTCGGCTTCGGCTTCGGCCTGCAGTTCATCAAGCGTGTAGCGCAGCCGGTCCGCCGAGACGGCGCGGGCCGGGTCGGCTTTCAGCGCGTCATGGGCCGGGCCGGCCTTCTCATGCAGCCAGGTTGCCAGGTTCTTCGGGTCAATCATCGGCCGGCCTCATCGAGCAGCGCCGCCAAGCGTTCCAGGTCATCGACCGAATACCCACGGAAGCGGCCGGCCAGCAGCTCGCCCAGCTCGGCCAGCGTCAATCCAAGAGCCGCCGCCGCTTGGTCGTTCGACAACTGCCGCGCCGTGATGGCCTGGCTGATCTTGGTTACGAGCGTGGCCTTGGCCTGCATTTCGTCGGCGTCAGGGCGGCCCAGGTCGGCATAGACGTTCGTGCTGCCTTCATCAAATTCCGGCGTGTCGTCGGCGTTCAGGTCGGCGAACAGGGCTTCGACGGAATCGAACCGCTTCAAGCCGCCCCGTCGGGCTTCTTCAATTGCTTCCTCGGTTTCCTTCTTGCCCATCGCATACCTCACGCTGATTGTCTTACCTGGCTTATTGAAGCTGTCACATTGAGCTAGGCGCATATAGATTGCACTTTATTAAATGCGCCTGCCGGGCTATAGTGGGCGCACTTAGGTATACCCAAACGCGCCTATCCATGTCCAATGTCATCAAGTTCCCCAAGAAGGTCGAGCAGCCCGCCGCGCCCGAGCCGGTGAAGCCGGCCCCAGCTTCCGTGCCTGGCGTTCAGAAGGTTGATGGTCATGGGCTGCTGGCCGGCCTGGTCAAGTTCGTATGGATGGCGACGGTACTGGTCTGGCCGATCTTCAGATGGATGGTGTCCCTTGAGGTGCTGTTCCAACTCCTGCGGATGTTTTACCACTGGCGCACGCCGGGCGTGCATGCCGGCTGGACGTTCCTGCTGCACTTCGCCGCGCTGACCGCGCTCACCTACTTTGTCTCCGTCTACAAGCCGAAGGGGCTTTGACATGAATGCCAGCCCAATGATGGCGCGGGTCTATCTGCGTGTCAGCACGGACGCGCAGGATTTGGAGCGCCAAGAGGGGATCATCACCGTCGCGAAGGCTGCTGGGTACTACGTCGCCGGCATCTACCGCGAGAAGGCATCCGGCGCGCGCGCCGACCGGCCCGAGCTGCTGCGCATGGTGGCCGATCTGCAATCGGGCGAGGTGATCATTGTCGAGAAGATCGACCGAATCAGCCGCCTGCCGCTGCCCGAGGCCGAGCGCCTGGTGGCCTCGATCCGGGCCAAAGGCGCACGCCTAGCCGTCCCCGGCGTGGTCGATCTATCCGACCTGGCGGCCGAGGCCAAGGGCGTTGCCAAAATCGTTCTGGAGGCCGTCCAGGACATGCTTTTGAAGCTGGCCCTTCAGATGGCCCGTGACGACTACGAAGACAGGCGCGAACGCCAGCGCCAAGGCATCGAGCTGGCGAAGGACGCCGGCAAGTATCGGGGCCGCCGCGCTGACCCGAAGCGCCATGCCCAGGTTGTCGCGCTGCGCAAGTCCGGCCACAGCATCACCCGGACGGCCGAACTGGCCGGGTGCAGCCCATCCCAAGTGAAACGGATATGGGCAGTCGAAGTGAGCCAGGCCGAGGCGGTGCGCATGGGGGCCTTCCGCGAGGACGCATTGACCGAGGCTGACGCGATGGCGGCTGCCGATCAGGAGGGTACGAAGGTATGAGAAACGGACACTACTCCTTGCCACCGCTCCGTCCCGAGCTGCAAGCAGCGTGTGAGGAGATGAACGCCAAGGAAGATTATTTCGCCTATGCCGTGTGCCGCACCCATGACGGCCAAGCGTGGGAGGTGAACTACCGGATGGGCGGCATGTGTTTCGCGCTCGACGGCCAGTATCTCGACCGCGACGAGGCAATGGCCGCCGGCGCGGCCTGGTTGCTGGAGCAGCTCAACCGTGAGCCGACCGACGATGAGATGGCCTACCGGCGACTATGGGAAAGCCAGAAGGCTTTAATGCTCTGATCGACGTCAGATCGTTGTTCATAAAACGGTGGTTTTCTAGACACTCCGTAGTGTGCCGTTTTTGTCATTTTCAGAAGACGACTGCACCAGTTGATTGGGCGTAATGGCTGTTGTGCAGCCAGCTCCTGACAGTTCAATATCAGAAGTGATCTGCACCAATCTCGACTATGCTCAATACTCGTGTGCACCAAAGCGAGGTGAGCATGGCGACGGACACCCCACGGATTCCAGAACAAGGCGTGGCCACTCTGCCTGATGAGGCTTGGGAGCGTGCGCGCCGTCGTGCGGAGATCATCAGTCCGTTGGCGCAGTCGGAGACGGTCGGGCACGAAGCGGCCGATATGGCGGCTCAGGCGCTGGGCTTGTCTCGGCGCCAGGTATACGTTCTGATCCGGCGTGCCCGGCAAGGCAGCGGCCTCGTGACGGATCTGGTGCCCGGCCAGTCCGGTGGAGGTAAAGGTAAGGGGCGCTTGCCGGAACCGGTCGAGCGCGTCATCCACGAGCTACTGCAAAAGCGGTTCCTGACCAAGCAGAAGCGCAGCCTAGCGGCCTTTCACCGCGAAGTCACTCAGGTGTGCAAGGCTCAAAAACTGCGAGTGCCGGCGCGCAATACCGTGGCCTTACGGATCGCTAGCCTTGACCCGCGCAAGGTCATCCGCCGGCGGGAAGGCCAGGATGCCGCTCGTGACCTACAAGGTGTGGGCGGCGAGCCTCCTGCCGTGACCGCGCCGCTGGAGCAGGTGCAGATAGACCATACGGTCATCGACCTGATCGTGGTCGATGACCGCGACCGGCAACCTATTGGCCGCCCGTACCTGACCCTCGCCATCGACGTGTTCACCCGCTGCGTGCTCGGCATGGTCGTCACGCTGGAAGCGCCGTCTGCCGTTTCGGTTGGCCTGTGCCTCGTGCATGTCGCCTGCGACAAGCGCCCTTGGCTGGAAGGACTGAACGTGGAAATGGATTGGCAGATGAGCGGCAAGCCCTTGCTGCTCTACCTAGACAACGCGGCCGAGTTCAAGAGCGAGGCCCTGCGCCGGGGTTGCGAGCAGCATGGCATCCGGCTGGACTATCGCCCGCTGGGACAGCCGCACTATGGCGGCATCGTGGAACGGATCATCGGCACGGCGATGCAGATGATTCACGACGAACTGCCGGGAACGACCTTCTCCAACCCTGACCAGCGCGGCGACTACGATTCCGAAAACAAGGCCGCCCTGACGCTGCGCGAGCTAGAGCGCTGGCTCACATTGGCGGTCGGCACCTACCACGGTTCGGTGCACAACGGCCTGCTCCAACCGCCGGCCGCGCGCTGGGCCGAGGCCGTGGCGCGTGTCGGCGTACCGGCCGTCGTCACACGCGCTACTTCGTTCCTGGTCGATTTTCTGCCGATCCTCCGGCGCACGCTGACCCGCACCGGCTTTGTCATCGACCACATCCACTACTACGCCGATGCGCTCAAGCCGTGGATTGCGCGGCGTGAACGCTGGCCGTCCTTTCTGATCCGGCGCGATCCGCGCGACATCAGCCGTATCTGGGTCCTGGAACCGGAGGGACAGCATTACCTGGAAATTCCCTACCGTACCTTGTCGCATCCGGCTGTCACCCTCTGGGAACAACGGCAGGCGCTGGCGAAACTGCGGCAGCAAGGGCGCGAACAGGTGGATGAGTCGGCGCTGTTCCGCATGATCGGCCAGATGCGTGAGATTGTGACCAGCGCGCAGAAGGCCACACGCAAGGCGCGGCGTGACGCGGATCGCCGCCAGCACCTCAAGACATCAGCTCGGCCGGACAAGCCCGTTCCGCCGGATACGGATATTGCCGACCCGCAGGCAGACAACTTGCCACCCGCCAAACCGTTCGACCAGATTGAGGAGTGGTAGCCGTGGACGAATATCCCATCATCGACCTGTCCCACCTGCTGCCGGCGGCCCAGGGCTTGGCCCGTCTTCCGGCGGACGAGCGCATCCAGCGCCTTCGCGCCGACCGCTGGATCGGCTATCCGCGCGCAGTCGAGGCGCTGAACCGGCTGGAAGCCCTTTATGCGTGGCCAAACAAGCAACGCATGCCCAACCTGCTGCTGGTTGGCCCGACCAACAATGGCAAGTCGATGATCGTCGAGAAGTTCCGCCGCACCCACCCGGCCAGCTCCGACGCCGACCAGGAGCACATCCCGGTGTTGGTCGTGCAGATGCCGTCCGAGCCGTCCGTGATCCGCTTCTACGTCGCGCTGCTCGCCGCGATGGGCGCGCCGCTGCGCCCACGCCCACGGTTGCCGGAAATGGAGCAACTGGCTCTGGCACTGCTGCGCAAGGTCGGCGTGCGCATGCTGGTGATCGACGAGCTGCACAACGTGCTGGCCGGCAACAGCGTCAACCGCCGGGAATTCCTCAACCTGCTGCGCTTCCTCGGCAACGAACTGCGCATCCCGTTGGTTGGGGTAGGCACGCGCGACGCCTACCTAGCCATCCGCTCCGATGACCAGTTGGAAAATCGCTTCGAGCCGATGATGCTGCCGGTATGGGAGGCCAACGACGATTGCTGCTCACTGCTGGCCAGCTTCGCCGCTTCGCTCCCGCTGCGCCGGCCTTCCCCAATTGCCACGCTGGACATGGCTCGCTACCTGCTCACACGCAGCGAGGGCACCATAGGGGAACTGGCGCACTTGCTGATGGCGGCGGCCATCGTCGCCGTGGAGAGCGGCGAGGAAGCGATCAACCATCGCACACTCAGCATGGCCTGTCGACAACCTCTCGCGCAACCAAGACATCGCGGTCGGACTGCAAGTGATCTTGAAGCCACGGGCCCGTCCCACCCCGACATGGACCTCGATGCCCGAACGGACGTTAGATTTCGAGTTCTAGGCGTTCTGCGATGAAGGTTGGATCCCAGCCGGGATTGAAAGTGTCGACGTGGGTGAATCCGAGCCGCTCGTATAGGCCACGCAGGTTCGGGTGGCAGTCGAGCCGCAGCTTGGCGCACCCCTGCGTTCGCGCGGCATGGCGGCAAGCCTCGATCAGCGCGGAGCTGACACCCCGGCCCGCATGTGTCCGTCGCACCGCGAGCTTGTGCAGATATGCGGCCTCCCCCTTGAGGGCGTCGGGCCAGAACTCGGGATCCTCGGCCGACAAGGTGCAACAGCCGACGATGCCGTCGCTGCAACTCGCGACTAGGAGCTCGGATCTCAGGACGAAGGTCTCCGCGAATGTCCGGTCGATCCGCGCGACGTCCCAGGCGGGCGTTCCCTTGGCGGACATCCACGCCGCAGCGTCGTGCATCAGCCGCACAACCTCGTCGATATCACCCGAGCAGGCGACCCGAACGTTCGGAGGCTCCTCGCTGTCCATTCGCTCCCCTGGCGCGGTATGAACCGCCGCCTCATAGTGCAGTTTGATCCTGACGAGCCCAGCATGTCTGCGCCCACCTTCGCGGAACCTGACCAGGGTCCGCTAGCGGGCGGCCGGAAGGTGAATGCTAGGCATGATCTAACCCTCGGTCTCTGGCGTCGCGACTGCGAAATTTCGCGAGGGTTTCCGAGAAGGTGATTGCGCTTCGCAGATCTCCAGGCGCGTGGGTGCGGACGTAGTCAGCGCCATTGCCGATCGCGTGAAGTTCCGCCGCAAGGCTCGCTGGACCCAGATCCTTTACAGGAAGGCCAACGGTGGCGCCCAAGAAGGATTTCCGCGACACCGAGACCAATAGCGGAAGCCCCAACGCCGACTTCAGCTTTTGAAGGTTCGACAGCACGTGCAGCGATGTTTCCGGTGCGGGGCTCAAGAAAAATCCCATCCCCGGATCGAGGATGAGCCGGTCGGCAGCGACCCCGCTCCGTCGCAAGGCGGAAACCCGCGCCTCGAAGAACCGCACAATCTCGTCGAGCGCGTCTTCGGGTCGAAGGTGACCGGTGCGGGT
>QAIB01000020.1 GCA_030418545.1 Xenophilus aerolatus
CGTGATGTGCTGCAGCGTCTGCCGGCACTGCCCAACTCCCGACTCGCCGAGCTGCTGCCGCATCGCTGGACATCAGTGCAGGCCTGAACGCTGATCGCCGTCAAGATGGGACGGCCAGACGCTCACGATTTTCTGGCTAAGACGCACGTGAGGGAGATTCATCTTTTCGATGGCGATCGCTACTTTCAGCACAACGCGTTCCGAGCCCCTGGCGCTTCTTCTCGCGAGACGCTCGATCGGCAACTGTACAAGGTGGCGTACTTCCACGAGATCTATTCGGCAATGCACCGAGGAATCGTCGCTCACGCTGAGATGATCACGGAAGTCAACGTTGCGGCCCTAATGGGCTATGACTTTGTGTTCGTTTGCGTGGACAAAGGATCCGTTCGGCAACTTATCGCGGACGCGCTTGAGAGCACGTCCACGATATTTCTGGACGCTGGGATGGGCGTGAACCTCACCGATGATCATCAAAACCTCTGGGGGAGTTGCCGCCTGACTACGAGCTCACCCGAGAGTCGCCCAGAGGCGCGCGCCCGGCTACCAGTCGTTGATCGCGAGGATGATCTCTATCGCTCGAACATCCAGATTGCTGAGCTGAATTGCATGAACGCGTTGATGGCTATCTTCAAGTGGAAGCGGTTGAGTGGCATCTACCTGAGTGATCGAAACGACTTCAACACCACGTTTTCGCTGAGTCTGAATCAGATCTCCAACGAGGAGAAAGATCAGTGAGGCAAACGAGACTGGAATCGAAATTTGTCGAGCTCCTTCCAGATTCATTGGAAGAAGGCGTGCTGTATGTTTCGATGGAGCATGCTGTCGCTGGGCACCGATGTGCCTGCGGATGCGGGATGGAGACGATTACGCCTCTCGCACCTGAAGATTGGCATCTTTTCTTTGATGGCCGCTCAGTGTCTTTGGAGCCATCGATCGGAAATCATGCCTTCAAGTGCAGATCGCACTACTGGATTTCTGGCGGGAAGGTCGAATGGACCGAGTCGATGAGCAACGCCGAGGTGGCGGCCGTGCGTCAGATGAGCGCGGCAAGAAAGCGCCACTTTTACGGCTCGGATAGTCCACAGCAACATCGCCAGAAAACGAACGCCGGCAGCAACCTCCAAGTCGAGGCGTCGATTGAAACGCAATCGCATCCCGCTCGGCGAGGGGAGGGATTGAGAGAGCTGTGCAAACGACTCTGGCGCAAGATTCGATCGTAGCTTCTACCGATGCCATTGAGGCTTTGAGTTGGGGCGGAGTCGGACATTCAGAACGTCGGCGAAGCGCACGGAGCTGCGATGCAAGGAGGGCGCAAAGGATCACGTATGGTGGGATGAGTGTGGAACTCTCGCCGTTGAGGTCGACGTAAGGACCATGAAGTTGAAGCATGACGCCCGGATCGCCGTTTTCAATCGCCGTGTCGCTGTTCAGAGAGGACGCACGACCTGAGGAATTCAGGCTGCCATCCGGTGTTCGTAGTACGGCCGCTCCTTGTCCTCGAGCATCGTGTCTAGCTCTGTGTGAGATCGCCCCTGCGGCGTCAGCCAGGGCATGATGCTCTTGGGCTTGAGCGCCACGATCGTTCGGTCATGCCCCGCCGCCGCGACCTCCGGCAACGGCTCATCCGTGATCGCCGCGAACGACCAAAGCTCAGTCTCATCCGACCCTGCCGGCGGCGTCCAGTGGGAGTAGATGCACGCCACGGTCATCGTCCGCTGCGGCTGCGGCCTGAACTCCAGCACGATGTTCTCGGGCGTCTCGCCCGGGCCGAGTTCGCGGTGCTCCGCGAGGTGCCGCACAACGTTCTCGTAGAACACCGGGATCAGAGCGATCGCGTGCGTTTGCCCGAACTCGCCCTTCCAGAAACTGCTCTTGAGGTTGTCCCGCCGCGCGTTGTACGCCCCTGAGAACTTGACGTCGTAGTCGGCCGGCTTGCCCGGCGGCCTGCACAGGTAGCGCATCGGCCGCACCACGAGTTCGCCCTCCTCCACGATCAACACCGGTGCCCACCACCCCGGAAAAATCCGATAGTCCTGCTCCACAAGCTCCGTGCGCCGCAGGTCCTCGAGCTTGCGCAGCGCGTCCTTGATCTTGTTGGTGGCGATGCGCTGGTCGTCCTGGGCCTTCTTCGTCACCTTGGTGGTCAGCGTGCGCTCCGCATCCGCCAGGCGCTTGCGCTGCTTGAAGAGCCCCTGCTCCGTCGCCGTCGTGAGCTCGGCGTCGTACTCCTGGATGAGCGCGTGGATCTTCTGCTCTTCGTCCGTCTGCGGCCTGGCAAACATCGCATCCATCGCCTTGGAGAAGCGCATCACCGGCTTGGGCTGCTCGCGTCGGCGCCAGTAGATCTCCCAGAAGCCTTTCAGCGAAAGCTTCGAGCTCGGGAACATGCGCTGGAAAGCAGCGTACTCGGCACGGACCTGGGCGGAATAGCACATGGGCGGCAGCGATCGAGGTAGAGGCAACACGCCCGGCACAGGGGCATGTGCGCCTTCATCCTACCCGCCGGCGGACGATGTCACCTTAGATTGAAGCTGCAGATCGGCTCACGAGAGAACGTGAACCCTCCTCCTCGGTCTGCCTTGGCCCACCCTTCGGGGTGGGCCTTTTTCTTGGGCGCGGGGCGCTGGCTGCTGGCAGAGCGCCTACCTGCCGCGCCCGCGCTGCGCGCTGCGGCCGCGGCTGCGCTCGTCCATGACCCGCTTGAGCTCGTCACCCTGTGCCTTGCAGTCCGACTGCGAGCCGATCAGCGTGATGGGGTTGCGTCGCAACGCGCGGATCGTGCTTTCCTGCCGCGCGGTCGCCGTTTTGTCCTGGCCATTGCTCGCGGCCACGAACTGCTGCGACTGCATGAAGAACTTCTTCTCGAAGGCCGGCGTGCCGCACCGCGCTGCCACGACCCGGTAGTCCGCCTCGTATTGCAGCGCGGCCTCGTCCAGGCCAGACGGCCTACCCTGCCCCCAACACGCAGATGCGCCCGCCAGCGCCACGGTGACGGCGATGCCTCGCAGCATCCTTTCCAGGGGCCAGTCGGGAAACCGGCCGCCCTGCCCTTCAGTTTTCTCCAACGTGCTCATGTTGGTCCTCCGATGTCCACACGGGCGCACAAGCGCCCTGCCCCACTGTGGCACCGATCGCCGCGAGTGGGTGTGACTTTGTTCCGCCCAGCGCGGCGCAGCCTCTTCCCGACGCTGGCGCGCAACGGATCGAACCGCACTGCAGCCAACGATTTTGTGTAACGGCCGACGCAGCCGGGGTGGAGTTTGGAATACTGTATGAATGTACAGCATTGTAGCCGGCGAGCCAGACGAACCTCCACCCTTCGCGGAGCTGTACTGCCGCTCGAACTTCACGTTCCTCACGGGCGCCGCGCAGCCCGAAGATCTCGTCGAGCGTGCCGCCGCCAAGATGTACAGCGCCCTGGCGCTCACTGACGAGTGCACGGTCTCCGGCGTGGTCCGCGGCCACCTCTCGGCCCGCGAGAACGGCCTGCACTTCATCGTCGGCTCCGAGATCCTGCTCACGACCGCCGGCGGGACGGCCTTCGCGCGCGTCGTCTTCCTGGCCCAGGACCGTCTGGGCTACGGCAACCTGTGCGAGCTGATCACCCTCGCGCGTACCCGCGCCCCCAAGGGCAGCTACCTGGCTCACGTAGCGGACGTCGAGGGCAAGACCTCCAAGGCCACGCACCTGGTCGGCATGACGGGCTGCCTGGCGCTGGTCTTGCCGGACCGGGAAGTCACCGTGGAAGCGCTCTTTGCCCAGTGCATGTGGGCCCGCACGTGGTTTCCCGACCGGGCCTGGGTGCTCGCCCCGCGGACCCTGGCCGCGGGCGAGGACCTGTACCTCTGGACCATCGAGCAGGCCGCTGCGCGCTCGGGGATCCGGGTGGCCGCCACCTGCAGCCCCCTCATGCACACGCGTTTCGCCAAACCCATCCTGGACACCCTCACCGCCGTGCGCCACGGCTGCACGGTCGCCAACGCAGGCCTTCGCCGCTACGCCAACGGCCAGAACTATCTCCGAGGCCGCGCGATGCTGGAGCAGGAGTTTCCGGAGGAATGGCTGCGCGAGACCGTCGCGATCGCCGCGCGCTGCACCTTCTCGCTGGAGGAGCTGCGCTACGAGTATCCGGAGGAGATCGTCCCGGCGGGCGAGACGCCCGCCTCGCACTTGAGGAAACTCACCTACGCCGGCGCCGAGCGTCGTTTCCCCCAGGGCCTGCCCGATAAGGTGCGCGACCAGATCGAGCACGAGCTCGGGATCATTGCCCAGCTGAAGTACGAGGCGTACTTCCTCACGGTGGAGGACATCGTGCGCTTCGCGCGCGGTGAAGGGATTCTTTGCCAGGGCCGCGGCTCGGCCGCCAATTCGGCCGTGTGCTACTGCCTCTTCGTGACCGAGGTCGACCCGGGCCGCATGAGCGTCCTCTTCGAGCGCTTCATCAGCGTGGAGCGCCGGGAGCCCCCGGACATCGACATCGACTTCGAGCACCAGCGGCGCGAGGAGGTCATGCAGTACATCTACCGCAAGTACGGCCGCCACCGCGCCGCGCTCACGGGGGTGGTGACCTCCTACCGCACGAAGTCCGCCATCCGGGACGTGGGCAAGGCGCTGGGTTTTCCTATCGAGGTGGCCGAGCGCCTGGCGAAGAGCGCCTATGGCATCGAGGGCAACACCTGGATCTGCGATGCCTGCCTGGTCGAGAACGGCCTGGACCCGCAGAACGCCCAGGTGAAGAAGTGGCTCGCCATCGCCCATGCCATCCGCGGCTTCCCGCGGCACCTGAGCCAGCACACGGGCGGCTTCGTCATCGCCCGGGACAAGCTCAGCCGCCTGGTTCCGGTGGAAAACGCCGCCATGGAGGACCGCACGGTCATCCAGTGGGACAAGGACGACCTCGACGCCCTGGGGCTCATCAAGGTCGACGTCCTGGCGCTGGGCATGCTTAGCGCGATCCACCGGGCGCTGGACTTCATCGGCGACAAGCGTGGTCGGCCGGTGGGCATGCAGGACGTGCCGGCCGAGTGCCCCGTCACCTACGCCATGATCCAGGAGGCGGACACCGTGGGCGTCTTCCAGATCGAGAGCCGGGCGCAGATGACGATGCTGCCGCGCCTGAAGCCGGAGCGCTTCTACGACCTGGTGGTCCAGGTGGCGATCGTGCGGCCCGGGCCTATCCAAGGCGGCATGGTCCACCCCTACCTGCGCCGGCGCGCGGGCGAGGAAGCCATCGACTACCCGAGCGAGGACATCAAGATCGCCACGGAGCGCACGCTGGGCGTGCCCCTCTTCCAGGAGCAGGTGATGCAGATCGCCATGCTGGCGGCGGATTTCACGGCAGGGGAAGCCGACCAGCTGCGCCGCGCCATGGGCGCCTGGCGGCGCAAGGGGGGGTTGGAGCCGCACCAGCAGAAGCTCGTGAAGCGCATGCTGAACAAGGGCTACAGCCAGGATTTCGCGGACCGGATCGCCAAGCAGGTGGAGGGGTTCGGCAGCTACGGCTTCCCAGAAAGCCATGCGGCGAGCTTTGGGCTGCTGGTCTACGTGAGCTGCTGGATCAAGCGCCACCACCCGGACGCCATGCTCGCGGGCCTGCTGAACAGCCAGCCGATGGGGTTCTATGCCCCTGCCCAGCTCGTGCGGGATGCGCGGGAGCATGGGGTCGTGGTGCGGCCCGTCGACGTCATGGTGAGCGACTGGAAGAGCACGCTCGAAGAACCAGCCCAGGGCGACTCCTCCTACCGGTGGGACGCCACCTTCGAGGAGCCGATCCGGGCCGTACGACTGGGCATGGGGCTGATCGTCGGCATGCGCGAGCCGAGCGCCAGACGGATCGTCGAAGCACGGAAGGTCGCCCCCTTCACCAACGTCGAGGACCTGACGCGCCGGGCGGAGCTCGATGCGCACGACCTGCGCTGCCTGTCAGGCGCTGACGCCCTGCGCTCCCTGGCTGGCCACCGCCCCAACGCGGTCTGGGAGGCCGTCGGCGTGGAGACGAAGCCTGCCCCGCTGCTGCACGACGCACCGACGGAGGAAGAGAACACTGAGTTCGCCGCGCCGACCGAGGGCGCGGACGTGGCCGACGACTATGCGTCGATGGGCCTGACGCTGCGCCGACACCCGCTGGCGTTGCTGCGGCCTCGGCTCGCGAAGATGGGCATCCGCACGGCTGAGGAACTGCGGCAGGCCGCTAAGGACAAGGAGCAGGTGCGCGCCAGCGGCATCGTCACGCACCGGCAGCAGCCGAGCACGGCCAGCGGGGTGATTTTCGCGACGCTGGAGGACGAGACGGGGACCGTGAACATCATCGTCTGGCCGAGCGTGGCCGAGGCGCAGCGCCAGGCGCTGCGGGGCTCGACGCTGCTGAGCGTCCAGGGGACTTGGCAGTCCGAGAAGGGCGTGCACTCGCTGGTGGCGCAGAAGCTGGTGAACCACGACCGGTTGCTCGGGCGACTCAGGGCCGCGAGCCGGGATTTCCGCTAGCCATGCTGATCTCCGAACTCTCGGGCGTCGAGCTCGATCGATGGGTGGCTCGGTGCGACGGATGGCGACCAGAAACCGAGCCGATTAAAAGCTGGCTCGCGCAAGTTGGAAGCTATTCGACAAGCTACGAGGCTGGCGGCCCCATCATGTATCGGTTCAAGGTCCACAGCGCCCCGATGCCCGCGCGCAACTGGGTCTGGTGTGCCGTCGTGGTTCCCAGCGACGACCGACCCGGACCGTCACGAGGTGTCTGGATGGAGGGGCCTACACGGCTTGTCGCGAGCATGCGCGCGATCGTCTCCAGTCGATTCGGCCGCAAGCTAACGCCCTGATCCGAACGGCGGACACCCTGCACTTCGAATAGCAAGCATCGCAATGCAGACAGGAAACGCAATTTCCTGCCGGTCATCTACAGTGCGTCAGCCGGAGGTCCCATCTAATCAGGAGATCGGAATTGAACGAACGTTGCCAGTGGATATTGTGTTTCATCCAACTCGAAGCAAGCGCACCCAAGTTCTTCGGATTCTCGGAATTCTTGGCTGGTTTGGCACTGATGGTCTTGGCTTGGACGCTCGCCGACGTTCGCTACAAGTTCAGGATCAGGGTCGCGCCGCTTCCGCTTCGAGCGACGACGTTCTGGATGGTGGCGATCATCGGCGCACTCACGCTGCTTACCGATCTTTGGCGCGCTGAGCAGTGGTATGTGCCGAAGGGGCACTTCATAACACCGGCCTTATGGCAAGGACTTTTGGGCGGCATCTTCTTTCTGACGTTTTTGGCGTGGGCATGGTTCGCTTTTATCCGGCCTCCGCGATTTGGTCAGCGCAATGCTGAGCGGTTCGCCGGCGCGCTGTACTCCTCAATCGTCAGAGGTGCGCCCGAGGAGTTGGGGATCGTCGCCGACGAACTCGCAGATTCAGCGCGCTCTCTCATCTCGTTCGCAACAGACCGAAACCTGCATGGATCACGGACTAATCTGGAGCTCAAGACGAAGAAAGAGCGAGCGGTCGGCTATGCGAATGATCTTCTTCTGTTGATTGCCGACCAGAGATTCTGTCGAGCGATTGTTAAGTCTTCGCCTGGCACAGCATGGGCGTTGTTCTCGGAGATCGACGCCACAAAGAAGTTTGGCGTGCAGATCGAGACCTTTGGCGCCAACATCGTCCGTGAGGCACTTCACAATCGGGATTCCTTCCTATTCCACGAAGCGGACGGCTATCGGTCGGGCCTGATCGGCTACCACAAGCCCCTCAGTCAGGCCCTGTTTTCCAACTATTCGCTGGTTGAAAGCGTTGGCACGCTTTTGGATCCGGGTTCCGTTGGAACCGGTGAGTGGGACGCCGAACAACTTCAAGCCTACTGTCGAGCCGTTCTGATCACACTTGGTAGCTACGTGGCGAAGAATCAACTTCATCGCCGATCCACAGCGCTGTACCGAGCTTTCGATCGCATACAGCGTGCATGCATGGATCTTGCGAGAGTTAATGGGCAAGAAGAACGCTGGAACTCGGATTCGATTCAGCGGTGTTATGTGGTGGTGAAGTTCGTTGAGGACGCTGTGACGAAGCTCGAGGGCCTCCCCGTCCCTGAGAATGCCAAATATCGTCTGCGGCGCATGGAGGTAGGCAAGACCATCTATGACGACCTCGCAAGGCTCATCTTCGAGCTGATCTTCTATGCTTCGTGCGTCAGAGCGCCATGGACGCTGTGTTGGGATGTGCAGCACAACGCGGTGTGGTCGGCGTTGTTCCACCTGAACAACCTGGACGGACCAGCAGGACGCCTAATCAAGACGAAGGTTCGACGTTTGCTCTATGACGAGATCGTCAAGTTGGAGAAGTTTCCGAACTTCAAAGGAGCCAAGATCCTCGGCTTCTGCTTGAATGTGTTAGGTCTTCAGCCCGGCGCAATGGGTTCGGACCGTCATGATCGGGCGCTTCAAACAGCCGTGCTGGCTTGGACTAGGCGCAACTATATGTTGATCTACGAGTCGAACCCGTTGGTCGCTGCGGAGTGCCTTGTTGAACGTTTCTCTTTTGAAATCGAAGGTCCTCGGCTGGTCAGAACTTATCCTGTCGAGAACCTTCGTCGCGAAGCGAGAAAAGTGGTCCTAGAGCTTGACAAGCCAGCGATGGGCGCTCAATTCGCAACCACAGCGGCACCAGCCTAGCACGATCAATGGTACGGCCAATCTAAAGACGATTGGCGTTCGTAGCGGGCGATCCGATGCTACGCAATTGGCGCTAAGCACGCGGCGAGCCTGAGCTGAGTCGGTGATCTTCATTGCCAATCCTGTCCAGTGGGCCATGTGATCCCGCACTGCGCCACGACCTAAGTTGGGAGTTGGCGCGGTCACTCGGTCGACTCAGTTGGCTCCACCTGGCGGCCCCCATCCGGGCACTACTTCTTAAATCAACTAACGGAAGGCGAACAGACTTCCAAAAACACACCCCGTCGACCAGAATACGAGCGCAGTCCGTTAGTTGATTTATGCCCTCTCCCCTTCCCCGCGGTTTGACCGCCTCCCTGTTCGATGTTGAGCCTGCCGCCCTCAGCCCCGCTGTGGCTTGGCAGGAGGCGTTCGCGACTTGGCTGGCCGGCCAGCGCGCCAGTGGCTCGCTTCGACAGCCGGGCGTGACCGAGGTCTATCAAGCGATGTGGGACAGCTTCTCAGGCTGGTGCCTGGGCCAGTCGCCTCGGGTCACACTCGAATCGCTGGCGATTGAGGATCTGCAGGCCTACCAGGCGGCCCGCTTCGGTCAGAAAGCCGCCGACCGGTCCCTGTCGCCACGCTATGTGCTGCGCCTCATGCGCCTCATCGACCGGGTGCTGCGCCACTATGCCGCGCGGACCGACACCTTCCCCAATACCTCCGCCTCGGACTGGGTCCTGGCCAACCCCGAGGTCCGCTATTCGGAGGTCGAGACCAAAGACCCACTGCCCGAGTACCTGTCGGCTCCTGAGGCGCGACAGCTCATGACGCATCTGTCGGCCGCCCGGCCTCGGCCTGGCCGCAACCGCGATGCCTTGGCTGCCATGACCTGGCAAGAGGTGCGCAATCGCGCTTCCGTGGCCTTGCAACTAGGGGCCGGCCTGACACCCGGGGATGTGCGCGCGCTGACCCTCCACTCCCCCATTGCGCACGGTGGTCGCACCCGAGACCAGATCTGGAAGCTCCAGGTACCGGGCAACGGCACATCCAAGCCGAGGGAGACACCGGTCGCACCTTGGGCTGCAGAGCTGCTCCACTACTGGCTCCAGGTGCGGGCCGATGCGGGGGTCGTTGGCGAACACCTCTTCCCGTCGACGCGTACCGGCAAACCATGGCTTGCCAACTCCCAGTACAAGAATGCGCGTCAGGTCCTCGAAGACGCCGGTATGGATTCCCGCGAAGGCGGATCTTTCCGGCTGCGGCATACCTTTGCCATGCGCCAGCTCCGAAGAGGCACACCGCCCGACCAGGTGGCCGCGTGGATGGGCGTCGACCCGGCGGAGATGAGGCGCTATGACCGCGTGCTGCCGGCCGCCGTCGACGTGGTGTAGTCCGCGCCGTTCACGCCGCTGAGGCGTGCTTTTCCATGTACCGATCGAACGCGCGCTGCGCGGCCTCGATCGCCCCCACCGGGCCACGCAGCGTGACTTCTGCAGTTCCTGCCGGCATGGCGTCCTTAAGCACCGCTCGGCGAATGGCGTAGATGCGCTGGTGGATCACGCCGTATTCCGCCTTAAGGAGCATGGGCTCCTCCTTGCCGATGAACAGGCGGTGAGCAATCTCCAGCGTTCTCGCGTCGAACCGCCGCCGCTTGGCGATCCGCGCCAACTCTTCTTCATCTATGGTGACGGTCATGGCTCGGCAGTGACATGAACAGGCTCATCAGGCCCAGGTAGAGCCAGTAGAGCACAAGCGCCCCCACCGAGAACGCCAGCATGCCCCAACGCGGGAAGTTCGCGTCACCGATCAGGAACCCGAAGACGAGCGTGACCAGAAAACCGAGCAGCGCCACCGGAACCAAGACGGCTCGCACGACGGGCTCGGCGAGTATCAAAACAGCGCTCACGATCAAGCGCAGGATCTGAACGATCAGAGCCGCGGCCCACCACAACCCTGCGGCCGCCACGCCAACCATGCGAACCGCGACATTCGCGCGTCGATCGGGACTCAGTGAGTTTGAACGCTCTGTCATTTCGCTTCCTCCGTTGCCCAACACACCAATCTCAGGGCCGCGAGCGGGACCGCGCTGCGCGTGCCGTCGCCAAAACGCACTTCGGCAAGGTCGCTGTCCTGCGCTTTCATGCGCAGCGAGCCGCGCTTGCCCTCATGCTCGACTACGAGAACCGTCCGACCGCCACTGCGAACGGGCACTGAGGTAGCGCCAGCGTCAGTGGGCGCCACAGGGGCCCTACCTCTTGCTTGCGAGATCAGGGCCTCCACATTCGCGCGATAGATCGGATCGCCGCGTCCCAGCAATTCGCGCACAACAGCCGGCTCCTGGCGGCCCACGGATACGAGTCGATAGAGCGTCCGCACATCCTCGCTGACCCGCCCATCCCTGACCGCTTCGAGAAGTTCGGACGAAGCCTCGTTGAGCGCCGCAGCCTCGGTGATGAACGACCGCGGCTTAGCAAGGCGTCGCGCAATCTCGGAACGACTGATGCCCTCACGCTCGCGCTCAGCAATGAACAGCGCAAGGTCCAGCGCGGACATGTCCTCGCGGTGGAGGTTTTCCGCCGCCTGCGCGAATGGATCCATTCGGTCGTCGAGAAACGCGGGCACCGTGGTCAAAGCGGCCTGCCGCGCAGCTCGAACGCGCCGTTCGCCACGATTCACGATGTAGCGCTCTCCGCGCTCAGGATGGCGTCTCAACGAGACAGGTTCCAGCACGCCATGCTGCCGGATCGACTCGCTCAGCTCGTCCAACGACTCACGCTTGAAGCTGCGGCGCGGCTGCGCCGGGTCGAAGTCGATCACGGAGAGGTCGACATGCACGGCGGCGGACGGATCCGAGACGCCCGCTCCGGCTGCCAGGAAGTCTGATGGCCTGAACTGCGCCAGGCCGCTGAGGTCGAGTGCGTCCAGATCGTTCATACGGAAACTCCTTCCGCAATCGCGACCGGCTGCAGCTGGATGCGTTGCTGAAGCGCCGCAAATGCCTCCTTGACCTCTAGACTGGCTTTACGCGCGGAGCTCTTGCTCAACTCCCACACGGCCTTCCCCTCCGCCAACGCTTCCGGGATCGCCGAGCGCGTTGAGATGCGCGCGGGAATCACGAAATCACGGTAGCTGGCCGCCAACTGCTGCACGGCGGATTTCTGGCGCGCCGAGTGCGCGTTGAAACGGTTCAGGACGATCCCTGCTAGCTCCAGCCGCGGGTTGTAGCGTTGACGGACCCCAAAGACCGTCTTGAGCATGTCGGTCACGCCGTCGATGCTGTACTCCTCCAGCTCGATCGGGCACACCACGCGGGTCGCAGCAATCAGGGCGGCACTCATGCGAAGGCCCAGCGCTGGGGGCGTATCGATGACGACCGTGTCGAACCGCGCCTCGAGTGCGCGCACCGCGCTCCGAAACGTAGGAATCACCACGTCCGGCCTGGCCAGTTCGACGTCCGCCAGCTGCTTGGACGCAGTGATCAGAGCGATCTGCCGCACGCGGTGGTCGCCGGGCCCGATCTTGCTCGCATCGGTCCCTGGGGCAAAGAGACTCGCTGCCTGCACGCTGACATCAGAGGCGCGCAACGTCTTTGATGCGTTGCCTTGGGTGTCGAGATCGATGAATCACACGGACTGCCGATGCACATCGGCAAGCCACATGGCATAGAGGAGCGACAGCGTCGACTTGCCGACACCGCCTTTCTGGTTGCCAAAGACAACGACGTTGCTCATACGAGACCTCCATGAACTGACAGCCCGGCGCACACGACTGCTTGCATCGACCTTCTTCGCTACAAGACGTAAAGGCCTTTGCTGGTTGCTCAGAAGTGCGATTTCCACGCCGCTAAACCAATAGGTTTCGAATCACGCGTCGAATCACACACACCGACGTTCAGCGTAGCTTCGATGGGAATGTGTGTCTAGTATGTGCTATAGAACGTCTATAGCAATGAGTACGTTTCGCTTCATTGACGCAGTGGATCGTCCTAGCCGACATTTCGCGGCATGCGATGTGAACCAAGCGTGATCAGAGCCGGGGCGTCAGGGTGGCGATGTGCGTTCGCCGTCCTTGCTGCAGTGGTTGGGCTCTCGACAAGTTTCGCTTCGGTTGCGGGTCCTGCAAACACAACCACGCAACGCGTCGTTCCCGTTGCGGAGCAGCGTGTGCGGGATAGCGATCGCGTCGAGGTCCTGCGCCAGGAGTTGAAGAAGTCGGAAGACCTGCTGGCATCGTCGGCTCGCCGCAAAGCCGAACGCCTGGCCGCGTCCGACGCAAAAGGGGCAGCCGAGGCCGAGGATCAACACAGCCGAACGCTCAACGATGTCGCGGCCCTGAAGCGAGAACTGGGCGCAGCTGCGAACCGAGCCGGTCCGACCGACGCCGAAGCATCGCCGGCCAGAGCGCCCAAGGCGAGCGCTCGCGCGGCCGCGCCGGCCGCCATGAAGGCGCCCTCCCTTCCTTCGGCCCCATGGTGGGACGTGTACGGACGCGAGCGCGCTCCGACAGCGCCCGCATCCAATCCCACACCTATTTCCCAGGCGCCCGCATCGAGCGCAGCGCCCATACCCGTTTCAGGCCGTCGACTGGAGTAGTGCCATGCAAGTAATGAAAGAACAGTTCACCTTGGTTCACAATTCAGGGAGCACTCACTCACACGCGCCCCGCCATGGCCTCGACGGCACGGCCCAAGACCAAAACCAAGACAACAGCGAAGAGCGCCGCCACCCCTGCCCAGGCGGAGGCGACGGAAGCCTCGAGCGCACGGCCCACCGCGGGTGGCACAGTGACCCAGCTGGAGTTCGTCCAGCTACTGCACAAGGGGTCGGTCATCGAGGTGGTGATCGCCGAGGTGGCGCAGGCCGTCTACCAGTTGCAACTCGTGGTGGCCTGGCACTATGGGCGGCGAACGCTCATGACCTCCACGCGCCAACCTCGGGACTTCCGGAGCCTGGACACGCTCAGACGGCACCTCAAGACGCTTGGCGTGGGCAAAACCATCGTGCGGCTCGAGCTTCTGCCTTAGAGCTTCCCAGCGCATCCCAGGCAGAGGCTTGGATCCTGCGCGTTTCACTGCTGGCGCTCGCCGCCCTTTTCGCCCTCGCGCCTGAGCTCGCGCTTGCCGGAAGCCCGTTCGCGACGGGCGCCCAGGCGACGCAGCAGCAGCTCACTTCCATCCTGACCCCCATCGCCGCGGTCGCCGTCATGGTGTCCGGCGCCATGGCCTGGTTCGGCCGCCTGAGCTGGTGGTGGATGGTGGCCGTCGTCATCGGCACTGTGCTGGTCTTCGGCGGTCCGCAGATCGTCTCGTGGATCCGCGGTCTCTTCGGCGTCTGAGGGCGAGGAAATGAGCCGCAACCAGGGCATCGTCGCCGACACGCTCTTCGTCGGCATGACGCGTCCCTCGATGATCTGGGGCGTCACCTACTCCGCCATGATGTTCAACATCATCCTCACGACCGAGTCCTTCATCGTGACGAAGAACCTCGTGTGGCTGCTCGCCTTCCTGCCGATCCACGGTGTGCTCTACCTGGTCTGCCTCTACGAGCCCCGATTCTTCGACCTGCTGCAGCTCTGGGGCCGCACGCGCCTCCCGGCCATGATCAACGGGAACCTCCGGTTCTGGAAGGCCAACTCGTACAGCCCGCTGGCCATCGACCTGCCCGGTTTCACGGGACGGCGACGGGCCAGGGCGCTGCCCTCGGTGATCTGAGCCGGCCATGCAGTTCCTGTCCCGCTCCGATGCCACGCTGCGCCGCGAGGTGAGCGCGGCCGCCATGATCCCCTTGGTCGCGCATGTCGACGAACACGTGGCGCGCACCCGGGCTGGCGACTACGTCCAGACGCTGCGTCTGTCAGGCGCCAGCTTCGAGAGCGCGGATGACGACGACATCAACAGCTGGCACGAGCGCCTCAACGTCTCCTACCGGAACATCAGCTCGCCCAACATCGCGATCTGGACTCACATCGTGCGGCGCCGGGAGACGGGCTATCCGGCCGGGCGCACGGTGCCGGGCTTCGCCGACGAGGTCGAGCGCCGCTACCGCCAGAAGATGGCCGGCGAGCGGCTGATGGTCAACGAGCTCTACCTGTCGGTCGTCTACCGCCCGCAACCGACCAAGCTGGGCAACGCCGCGCTGCGGATCCTCAAACGGACGGACGCCGAGGGTGCCAGAACGGAGCTACGCGACTCCCTCGACGCCTGCACCAAGCTGCGTCAGGAACTGATGGCATCCCTGGAGCGGTATGACCCCGAACCGCTGGGTGTCTACCGAATCGACGGCGTCGATGTGCTGTTCTCGTCGCTGGCCGAGTTCCATGGCTTGCTGATCAACGGCGAATGGCAGCGTATGCCCATGCCGCGCTCGCCGCTCAATGAGGTCCTGGCCACGAGCCGCCCATTCTTCGGCAACGAGGCCATGGAGTACCGCACGGGCACGCAGACCCGGATCGGCGCCTTCCTAGGGATCAAGGAGTACCCGACGCCGACGGCGCCGGGCATGTTCGGCGCCCTCCTGACAGCCCCCTTCCCTTTTGTGCTGACGCAGAGCTTCACCTTTCTGGCCAAAGGCACGGCCACCGACATGATGAGCCGCCAGCACAACCGGATGGCCTCGTCTGGCGACCTCGCCGTCTCCCAGGCCGAAGAGCTTCGGGACGCCCTGGACGACCTCATGAGCAACCGGTTCGTCGTCGGCGACCACCACTTCACCCTCCACGTCCTGGCGGACACCTTCGACGGCGTGAGTGAGGCCGAAGGCCGTCCCCGTCTCAAGCAACTCAACGACAACGTGGCGCGGGCGCGCTACCTCCTCGGCGACACCGGCATGGTCGTCGCCCGGGAGGACTTGGCCATGGAGGCAGCCTTCTGGGCCCAGCTGCCCGGCAACTTTGGCTACCGCACGCGCAAATCGCCGATCACCAGCCGGAACTTCGCGGCGATGTCCCCGTTCCACAACTTCCCGACCGGCCGCGCGACCGGCAATTACTGGGGCGACGCCCTGGCGATGTTCATGACGCGCGCCGGCTCGCCCTACTACTTCTCTCTCCATGCCAGCGATCCGCGCAGCGCCGACGGCGGCAGCCGGCGGGACGTCGGCCATGTCACAGGGGTTGGACCAGTCGGCACCGGCAAGACGACCTTCCTCGGCTTCTGTCTGATCGCGATCTGCAACCGGCTGGACGCCACCCAGGTGATCTTCGACAAGGACGAGGGCCTGCACATCCTCGTTCGCGCGCTGGGCGGCCAATATCTGCCGCTGAAGAACGGCGCGCCGACTCGCTGCAACCCGCTCCAACTCGATGCCGGCGTTCCAGACAACGTCGAGTTCATGCGGCACTGGCTCCGGCGTCTCGTTCTGCGCTCTGCCGATGAGACCCTGTCGGTGCGGCAGGAGGAAGACCTCGACCAGGCGCTGCGCGGCACGCTCAAGCTCGATCCGCCCTTCCGTCGCCTGTCGCGACTCATTTCCTTCCTGGACATCACCGATCCAGAAGGCATGTATGCCCGGTTGCGCAAGTGGTGCGCGTGCGAGGGCGGCGACTACGCCTGGGTGTTCGACAACGACCAGGACGAGATCGCGCCGCTGCTGGCTCGTCACAGCCTCGTCGGCTTCGACGTGACGGACTTCCTGGACAACGACGTCGTGCGGGCGCCGCTGACCATGTACCTCTTCCACCTCGTGAACCGGATGGTGGATGGCCGTCCTCTGGTGTGCTGGATGGACGAATTCGCCAAGCTGCTGAGCGACCCGGCCTTCGCACGATTCGCCAAGAACGGGCTGGAGACCTGGCGCAAGAAGAACGCCAACCTCGCGACCTTCACCCAGAGCACGAGCCACGTCCTGGATTCGTCGATTGCCCGCGCCATCATCGAGCAGACCCCGACCAAGATCTTGTTCCCCAACCCGGATGCTGACTATCGCGAGTACACAGAGGGGTTCAACCTCACGGACCGCGAGTTCGCCCTCATCAAGCAGGAGCTCGAGCCCGGCTCCCGCCAGTGCCTGATCAAGCAGAACCACGTGAGCGTGGTGGCGAAGCTCGATCTCAAGGGTTTCGAGGACGCCCTGCACGTGATCTCTGGCCGCACCAGCAACGTGCGGCTCATGCGCGACTTGATGGCTGAGCACGGCCCGGACCCTGACCAATGGCTCGAGCCGTTCCGGCATGCACTTTCCGGGCGAGCCCTTCGTCCCCTACCAACCCAAGAGGCGATCCATGCGTAAGCAACTTCTTGCCATCTTCCTGGCCGCATCTGCGTTCCTCGCCCCAATGCAGGCCAGAGCAGGCATCCCGGTGATCGACGTCACGGCCGTCGCCAACCTGATCCAGCAGGTCATGTACTGGCAGCAGCAGATCTCGGCAATGCAGAAGCAGTTCGACCAGCTCAAGGCCTCGAAAGAGCAGCTGCAGCAGACCTACAGCTCCATGACGGGCACACGAGGAATGGACCAGTTGCTCCCGATGTCCAACATGGACCGCAACTACCTGCCGCAGAGCTACGACGACCTGATGCGCGTCACCAACGGCTCTTCGCAGGGCTATGGGGGCCTGTCCGGTCAGGTCCAGTCGGTCATGGATGCCAACAAGATCCTCTCGACCACACAGATGGATGCGTTGAGCCCGGACATGCGCCAGATGGTCGACAAGGGCAGGCAGGCCTCGGCAATGCTCAACGGGCTGACGCGCAACGCATATCAGAACACCAGCAGCCGCTTCGCCGCCCTCCAGCAATTGATCGGCGCCATCGGCCGCACCAACG
Source organism: Xenophilus aerolatus (assembly GCA_030418545.1). Classification (GTDB taxonomy): domain Bacteria; phylum Pseudomonadota; class Gammaproteobacteria; order Burkholderiales; family Burkholderiaceae_C; genus Xenophilus. The sequence continues at coordinate 17,397 of QAIB01000020.1, forward strand.
ACCCCAAGGCGATTCAGGAACTGCAGGCGCGCATTCAGGCCGAGCAGAACATGCTCACGAACGAGCAAACCAAGCTGCAGAGCCTGTATCAGATCGCACAGGCAGAAGACGCTGCCCAGCAGCAACGTGCTCGCGAGCAGGTCATCTCAGGCCATGGCGGCTTCTCCGACCGGTTCGTCCCGAGCCCCTGACCCAATGTCCAAGTCCGTTCTCATCATCGTCATCGCCGTGATCGCCGCTGCTGCGGGCGGAGGTGCCTACCACGTGCTGACGCAGCAGCAGCCCGCCGCCGTAGCACCGCCGATCACCCCACCGCACGAGCTGCCGAACACTGCGTCACCGCAGAAGCCGGCCCCGGACCATGGCAGCTTCCAAAATCGCTTTCAACCCTCGATGCCACCGGCTGAGGGCAAGTAGCGCAAGTCGGGATCCGCGACATGTTCTTCCAACAGTTCTGGACCTGGCTTACGTCCCAGCTCACGGACTACATCGCCTCCAAGTCCGCTGCGGTGGCTGGCGCGATCGAGCCTGCCGCAGTCACGCTCGCCACCATCTACGTGATGATGTGGGGCTACCTGAGCCTGACAGGTCGGATTCAAGAGCCGATCTGGGAGGGCGTGAAGCGCATCCTGTTCATTGCCATCGTCCTCGGGATCGGCATCCGGCTCTGGATGTTCAACGCGATCCTGGTCGACACCTTCTTCAAGGCTCCAGGCCAACTTGCAGCAGTGATCACTGGATCGCGCGATCCTGTGACAGTGATCGACACGATCTGGGACAAGGGCGGCAGTGTCGCCTCCAATCTCTGGAACAAAGGCGGCGTCTTGAACGGAGATTTCGGCTTCTACCTGGCCGGAGCGATCGTGTACCTCATCATGGGCGGAGTCTCCGTGTACGCCCTGTTTCTTCTGGCGCTCTCGAAGCTCGCCTTAGCTCTCATTCTGGCGATCGGACCAGTCTTCATCTGTCTCCTTCTTTTCGAGACCACCCGGCGATTCTTTGAAGCCTGGATTGCCCAGCTTGCCAACTACGCGCTCATTGCCGTACTGAGCACTTTGGTCGCCACGTTGATGCTCAAGGTTGTGTCCTCGTATGCCACGCAGACAGCGGCCCGTGGTGCAGCCATCGTGACCGTGGATGCCCTGAACATGATCCTTTGCGCCGCCCTGGTGCTGCTCATCATGCGGCAAGTCATGCCGATCGCCTCCGGCTTGGCCAGTGGGATCGCTCTGAGTTCATTTGGTGTGGTAAGCGGCATGACTCAGTGGGCGTTGGGCGGCGCAAAGCGGTCGACCTACGAATTCAGCCGCGGTGTCATCGACGGCGCTCGTCGCGAACCAGGCAGCCGCTGGGATTCCTTCCGCCGCTTGGCCGGCAATCGACTCGGCACCGGCCTCTCGTCGGCCGCCCGGGCGGTCACGCCCAGCCGGCGTGGAGGAACCGTCATCCCTCGCGAGCAGGTGATGCCGAACCCCACGCACCGGCAGTGAGGCAGACAGACACATGAAGCTACTCCTGGCCTTTTCGTTTCTAGCGGTGCTGGCCGCCTGCGGCACCCGTCCTCCCCTTCCGACGGAATGCGAGGGCGACCTCAAGCCCATCAACGCCCCCACCTCCCTTTCCGGAATGTCCAATGAAGCGCGATCCGGCACTTGAGAACTACTTGGCCGAAGCGCAGAGCTGGGAGCTCGATCGCGCGAGGCGCTCGGAGCGGTCCGCGAAGGTCGCCTGGGGCGTCGCGAGCGCATCCGGCCTCATCGCGCTCCTGTCGGTCGGTGCCGTGGCCGGCCTCACGCCGCTCAAGCAGCCGGTCCCGGTCGTCATCCGCGTGGATAGCGGCAGCGGCATCGTGGACGTCGTCCCGCGGTACGAAGGCACGACCGACGTGGAGCAGATCGTCACTCGCAACCTGCTGCAGAACTACGTCATCTCCCGAGAGCGCTATTTCTACGGCACCGCCGAGCCCGATTACGAACTCGTGGCTTCGCAGAACTCCCCGAAGCTCAACCAGGACTGGGCAGCCCTATGGGAAGCCAACAACCCACAGTCGCCCCTGAACCTCTACAAGGACGGCACGGCCATACGGACCCAGGTGCGTTCGGTGACGTTCTTGAAGCTCGACAGCGGCAGGGACAAGCTGGCCCAGGTGCGATTCACTCGGTATGCGCGCGCCGGCGGCACCGGGGATGAGCAGGCTACCCACTGGGTGTCCACCATCGAATTCGCCTATGTCGCCCCGTCCAAGGACGAGAAGTGGCGATCGCTCAACCCGCTCGGGTTTCGGGTGATCGAGTACCGGCGCGAGCCGGAGACCGTTTCGACCAGCACGGCGCCCGCGCCGAGTCCCAAGCAGGGCGGTCGATGACCTTCTCGGATCCCACTCGTCTCTGGCTCGAGGCGATTGCCTTGGCTGGATGCCTCGCTGCCGTTGGCTCGCATGCGGTGGCCGCGACGGTTCCGCCAACGGGCAAAGTGGATGCGCGCGTGCGCGTCGTCAACTACAACCCGGAGGACGTTGTCACCCTCCACGGGTACGTCGGCTACCAGATCCACCTCCAGTTTGCGGAGGGCGAAGAGTTCGTCAACCTCGGATCCGGTGACAACGCCGCATTCGATGTGGGCGCCGAGCGCAACCACTTCTTCATCAAGCCCAAAGAGGCCCGCGCCTCGACCAACCTCACGGTCCTCACAAACCGCCGGGCCTACCACTTCGACTACACGGTTTCCGCAACGGCGCCCAAGGGCGCCGCGGCCAGGCGCATGGTCTATTCGATCCGATTCGCCTACCCGGACGAGGAAGCCCGCACCCTGGCGGCAGAGGCAGAGCGTCGCCGCGCCGAGGCGCGGATGAGCCAGGCCGCCGATCGACCGCGGAACTCGAACTACTGGTTCTGCGGAAGCGCCTCGCTCAAGCCCATGAGCGCCTACGACGATGGGGTGCAGACGCGCCTGCGCTTCCAGGCGCGCTCCGATTTCCCGGCCATGTTCGTCCAGAACGACGACGGTACGGAGTCGCTGCTCAATTTCAACGTCGAATCCGATGAGGTGGTGATCCACCGCGTCGCGCGTCGTTTCGTTCTGCGCCGCGGTCAGCTGGTCGGCTGTGTCGTCAATCAGTCCTTCGCGGGCGGTGGCGCGCGCACGCCCAACAACACGAGCGCGCCAGGCGTGCAGCGTACGACGACAGGGGAAGCACCATGACCGGATTCAACGGCGATCGGCCCGAGTTCGACGACAACGACATCCGCCCCCACAGCCAAAGTGACGGCCGGGTGGACCTCGACACCGGCGAGATTCTCCCCGACCGCCAACAGCGGCGTGCCGATCCCGGCGCCCGCGACCAGGCAAGCGCTGCGTCGGCGACCACCGTACAGGGCGAACGCGCCATTCCCTCGGTCAATCGCGAGCGGTCCATTCAGTCCCGTGTGAGCGGCGGGCTGGCGCTGGCGACCATGGTGCTCCTCGGTGCCGGCTTCCTGTTCTGGTACTACAACACCCAGTACGGCACGACGCGGGACGCCGAAGAAGCAGCACGCAAGGCGGCTGCCGCACGGGCTGGCGGCGAGATGAAGGTCCCGCCCCTGGGTCGGATTGATCCGCCCAAGCCCCCGGAGCCACCCGTTGCTGCCGCAGGGCCGACGCCGCCTCCACCGCCCCCAGTAGCCGCGACGCCCGGTGCCCCACCGCAAAAGACGCCGGAGCAACTCGCCCTGGAGCGGCAGCTTGGCACCCCGGTCCTTCGCAAGGGCCAGTCACTGACCGGTGGGGGCGTGCCCTACGGCACGCCGGACGCCATGGCAGGCGGCGGCAGCGCGCCCGGCCAACCCGGTATTCCCAATGTTGCTCAGCTGATCGGCGCCATGCAGGGCACGGCGCCCACTGGCGCGCAGGGCGCCAGCTCCTTGGCCGCCAACCTCAAGCCCACGCCGACACCAGCCGTGATGGCCCAGAAGCTGCCCACGCGTCGCATGCTCCTGCCCAAAGGCGCCTTCATCGACTGCACGCTGGAGACCGCGATCGACTCGACCTACGAGGGCATGACCACTTGCATCGGTGCGAGCGACATCTACGGCGCGGACGGCAAGGTGGTGCTCCTGGAACGCGGCACGAAGTACGTCGGCGAGCAAAAGGGCTCGCCGCGCCAGGGCCAAGGTCGGGTCTTTGTCGCGTGGAGCGAGGCCCGAACACCTACGGGCGTGGTCGTGCAACTCGCCTCTCCCGGCACCGACGAACTCGGCCGCAATGGACTGCCCGGCTACGTCGACAACCACTTCTGGGACCGCTTCGGAGCAGCGCTGCTCATCTCGGTTGTGGATGGGGCAATGCAGGCCATTGCCGCCAACCAGAAGAGCGGCACGAGCGTCGGCAGTGGCGGAGGCGTGAGCTTCGGCGCACAAGGCAGCCGGGAGGTCATGACCGAGGTGCTGCGCAACACGATCGCCATACCGCCGACCGTGATCAAGAATCAGGGCGAGCGCATCCAGATCCTTGTGGCGCGCGACGTCGATTTCAGGAGTGTCTATGCGCTTCGAGCCGACCCCGAATCCCCATGACCGCGCCGGTGCCGAGGGCACCACCGGCGCGGCCGCCACATCGGCGGCCAAGACTGCGCAGGACGCCCCCTCCTCCCTCTCGCTCTTCCTGGGCCCACTCGGGCGCCTGCTCGAAGACCCCGAGGTGACGGAAATCTGCATCAACGAGCCCGGCACCGCCTTCATCGAGCGGCAATCCGGCTGGTCGCGCGAGGAACTGCCCTTCGCCAGCTACGACTGGTGCCTTGCGATCGCCAAGCTGGTGGCCAACTTCACGCGCCAGCGCATCTCGGCCAACGAACCGCTCCTTTCGGCCACCCTGCCGGGCGGCGAGCGGATCCAGATCGTTCTGCCGCCTGCCACGCAAGATCGCACCGTCTCCATCACCATCCGCCGCCCGCCCAACGCCCTCTGGACGCTGGAGGAGCTGGACGGCATGGGCATCTTCGGTCCAACGCGCAGCGTGCCCGCCGTCCCGGCCCACCAGATGCAGGTGGAGCACCTCGCCCCCGAAGACCGGGAGCTGACCGGCCTGCTCGCGCGTCGGCAGTTCGCCGCCTTCCTGCGCCGCGCCGTACACCTGCGCAAGAACATCCTCTTCTCGGGCGCCACCGGCTCGGGCAAGACCACCGTCAGCAAGGCGTTGATTCTGGAGGTTCCGGTCGAGGACCGCCTTATCACGATCGAGGACGTCAAAGAACTGTCGCTGCGCAACCAGCCGAACCACGTGCGGCTCTTCTACTCGCAGGGCGCCCAGGGCCAGGCCGAGGTCACGCCCGGCCAGTTGCTGGCCAGCGCCAAGCGTCAGCGGCCCGACCGGGTGTTCGTCTCCGAGCTGCGCACGGGCGACGAGGTGTACGACTACCTCGTCTCCGTGAACACCGGCCACCCGGGCTCCATCACCAGCGTCCACGCGGACAGCGCCGAGATGGCCTTCGTCGCGCTGGCCCAACTCATGAAGCGCAGCCAGGCCGGCCAGGGCATGAGCACCCGCGAAGGCGTCGAGCTCGCGCAGATGAGCGTCGATGTCGTCGTCCAGTGCGCCCGCGACCGCAAAAGCACCGGAAGCCCACGCATCGTCCGAGAGATCTGGTATGACCCTGGCACCAAGCACCGAGGGCTTTCCTAGTCCGTTCAAGATCGCCGTCGCCCTGCTGGCGGCCGCGGTGATGGGCGTGTATGTGGCGGGCTATGCGTTCCTCATGCGCATGAAGCTGCCGCCGCATGACGCCTCGCTGCTGACGATCCACCAATACTGGCAGGCCTACGGTGACCGCCCGGACGTCCGCCAGGCGCTGCTCACTTGCCTCGCCGGCGCGCAGGGCGTCTGCCTGGGCCTCGTCGGCGTGGCCATGCTTCCGCGCAGGCGACCACTCCATGGCGAGGCCCGGTTCGCGTCGCGCCGCGAGATCGAGAAGGCCGGCCTGCTCAAGGACCACGGGATCATCCTGGGCCGCCTCGGTAGCCGGTATCTGGTCCTGCCTGGCCAGCAGGGCGTCGAGCTCGAGGCACCGCCGCGCAGCGGCAAGGGTGTCGGGGTGGTCGTGCCGAATCTCCTGAATTGGCCCGGTTCGACAATCGTCAGCGACATCAAGGGTGAGAACTTCATGCGCACGGCGGGCTTCCGCGCATCGCACGGCCAGGATGTCCACCTCTTCGACCCGCTGTCCGAGAAGGAGTGCTCCGCCCGCTGGAATCCGCTGGGCTACGTGTCCGAGGAGCCCTACCGCTGCATCGACGACCTGCAGCGGATCGCCACGATGCTGTTCCCGGATCCGCTGGCCGGCGACCCGTTCTGGACTTCGTCCGCCCGGTCGCTGTTCCTGGGCATCGCGCTGTACCTGTTCGAGGTACCCGACGCCACGCGCACGCTGGGCGAAGTGCTGCGCCAGGGCATGGCCAGTGACGCAGAGGGTTTCCAGAAGCACTGGAAGCGGGTCATCGACGCCTGTGAGCGGGCGGGCTATCCACTGTCGCAGGAGGCGGTGCAGAGCCTGTACGACGTGATCGACCTGGCGCCCACGACGGCTTCCAGCATCCGCAAGACCTTCACGAGCCGTCTGGACCTGTGGCTCAACCCGATGATCGACGCCGCGACCTCGGGCAACGACTTCGACCTGCGCGACCTGAGGAAGCGCCAGATTTCCATCTACGTCCAGATCAACCCGGACAACATCGCACGGCTGCAGCCGCTGCTAAACCTCTTCTTTCAGCAGGCAATCGGGCTGCAGACACGTGAGTTGCCGGAAACGAATCCCGCACTCAAACACCAGCTCCTGCTGATGCTCGACGAGTTCCCCGCCCTCGGCCGCATCCCAGTCATCGCGGAATCCACGGCCTTCCTGCCCGGCTACAACGTCCGCACAGTGGTGATCGTGCAGTCCAACTCGCAGCTGATCGAGAAGTACGGCGGCGAAGGCGCGAAGTCGATTCGCAAGATGCTGGCGGCACGGATCATCTTCCCGCCCAAGGAGTACGACGACGCAGAGGCGATCTCGCGCGAACTCGGCACGTACACCGTGCGCCAAAAGAGCATCAGCCGGCCCATGTTCGGTGGCGCCGGCAAAGGTGGCTCCGTCAGCCTCAGCGATCAGCCCCGCCGCCTGCTGCTGCCGCAGGAGGTCAAGGAACTGGGGCCGAGCCGGATGATCCTCTTCTACGAGGGCCTACGCCCCGTTCTGGCCCACCGCATCCGCTACTTCGAAGACACGTCTTTCGCCAAGCGGGAGCTGCCACCACCTGCCGTGCCGAAGCTTGAGGTCCAGAAATCCGAACGGGCTGGCGCGCCGACGGCTACGTCGTCAGCCTCGCGGCACACGCCACCTGCTGGCACCACACCTCGACCTGCGGGCACAACCAGCGCCACGCCAGTCACCACGGCCGCCCATCGATCTGGGCAGAGCGGCGGGTCGACCATCACCAAGGAGGTATCCGTCATGTCCGCTGCCGTAATGAATGACGAGTTGAAGCTCAACGACTTCTCTTTCGACTTCGACGATGTCGAGATCCCCACTGAGCCGTTGAGCGATGACGAGATCAAGCAGCGCGCCGATGACTTCGTGTCTCGCCTGCTGGACTGACTTCGCCGACAGACTTTTACCCACACGCAGGAGACGCCATGGCCACCGCCAACGCTTCCACGATCAGCACGTCATCAACAAGCCCTGCATCAGGCGACTTCGCCGGCGCCGTGCAGGGCCACGCCGCCGCGCCCGGACGCCAGCATCCACCGGTACCCGACGCCGTTGAGCGCCGGTACTTGCGAATCCACGACAGCTACCTGTTTCCGGACCGCACGCTCGCCTTCATCGACGACGGCAGCCGGATCCGGGTGCGGACGGAGAACCGCGAAGTCATGCACAGCGTCGTGGCCATCGCGCAGCAGCGCGGCTGGCGCATGATCGAGGTGCGAGGTACCGAGGCGTTCCGCCAGGGCATCTGGCGCGAGGCCGCACTGCAGGGCATTCAGGTCAAGGGCTACGAACCCCACGAGACGGAAAAGCAGCAAGTCGCCCGATCACAGGCGCAACGGCGCGACGGCGACACCCGATCGCGGGGCGAGCCCGGGAACTCCGGTCGCGACCCAACTCCTCAGAGCGAGTCAGCTCCAAACGGTCGCTTTGCAGCTAGTTATGACGGTGCGACGCGCCAAGACGCGGATGGCCGGCCCCGGGCCGCCCGCAACGGTGCGCGGACGCCCATCGTAGGGATCTTGGTCGCCGCTGCCGCTGCGTCCTACCGGTTCGACCCGCAGCAGCGGATGTCCTTCTACGTCATGGTGCGCACCGAGGTCGGCGATCGAACCGTGTGGGGGACCGACCTGGAGCGCGCGCTTGCGGAGTCGACGTCTCAGCCACGGATCGGGGCCGCGATCGTCCTTAGCCGCCAGGGGACCACGGCAGTCGACGTTCGTGTGCCGGACCACAACGAGGCGGGCGATCTGGTGGGCGAGAAGAAGATCGTTGCCCAGCGTGCCCGATGGGGCATCGAGACGATCGACCACATGCGCTTGCTGCAGCAGCAGTCCGACTTATTCCGCTCCGGACGGGACATGCCGCCCGCGTCGCTCGAAACACAGCCGAACCTCGCCGCGGCAACGGCGGGTGCCCGACTCGCGCAGCAGTATGCCCAGCGGGTCACGGCCGATGGCCCGTCGCAACAGCGGCTTGTGCAGGCTATCCGGGACCAGTTGGCGGAAGCACTGGCGCAGGGCCGCGACATCCACCTTCCGGCCACCGAGACGGCGGATCGGCAGCAACCAACCCGTCAGCAGTCCCGCCAACGTGGCGGACGGGGACGCGAGGAGCCCGTGCATGAGCGCTTTTGAAATCAACGTCGGGCGCGTTCGCCGAGGCTCCCTCGCGGGCCGCCAGACAGCACTGGCATGCCTGGCGTTGTCGGTGCTTGCGCTGTTCACCAACCCAGCGGCCGCCCAGCCATTGTTCCGAGGCGCCCGGGCGGAGAGCGCACTGGCCGCACGAACGGGCATCGCCGCGTCGACCATCACCGCCGCCTTCACACCGGGCGACGCCTTGCCACTCGTGCTCGACACCGTCCGCAACGCCCGAGGCACCCTGTATGTGGCCGCCTACTCGTTCACGAGCAAGCCGGTGGCCACCGCGCTGCGTGACGCACAGCGGCGAGGCGTCAAGGTATTCGTCGTCATCGACGCCGGGGAGGCGACCAAGGGCTACTCGGCCGCCCGGTTCCTCGCGAACGAAGGCGTCCCGGTCCGGACCAACGCGCGCTACGCGTTGCAGCACAACAAGTTCATCGTGGCCGACGACGCCACGGTCCAGACGGGCAGCTTCAACTACACGTCGTCTGCCGCCGGGCGGAACGCCGAGAACGTGATCGTGGTGAACAACTCGCCGGCACTCGGCGCCCAGTACGCCCGCGAGTGGCGGCGCCTCTGGGACGAGGGCACCGAGCTGCCGCCGGCGTACTGAGCATGGCGCGAGCGCCCTCCTCGACTGCGCCGCGATCCGGCCGCGGTGTCTCCCCGCCGGCGATGGAATTAGATCTATGGGCGATCTCCGACGGCTCCCTCGAAGCCCTCAAGTGGGTCGCGCTCGTGCTCATGGTCGGGGACCATGTGAACAAGTACTTGTTGCATGAGTCCAGCGCTTCGCTCTACGCTTTGGGCCGGATGGTGATGCCGATATTCGGTTTCGTGCTCATGCACAACCTCTGCCGTCCGGGCGCCCTGGCTAACGGACTGCATGTGCGCGCGATCAAGCGACTCGCGATCTTCGGCGCCCTGTCCACGCCCGCCTTCGTCTACCTCGTCGGGTGGTGGCCACTCAACATCCTCTTCACCCTCCTGGTCGCCACGCTGATCGTCCTTCTCTGGGAGCAAGGCGGCACGGCCCGCCGGCTCCTGGCGTTCCCCCTCTTCTTGGTCGGCGGTGCCCTGGTGGAATTCTGGTGGCCAGCCCTCCTCTGCTGCCTGGGCGCGTGGGCCTATCTCCGGAAGCACACCCCACTGCGGCTGTCGCTCTGGGTCCTCGCCACCGCATCTCTGGCGGTGATCAACGGCAACTTCGCGGCGGTCGTGGCGCTCCCACTCATCTGGGCGGCCACGCGTGTCGACGTTCCCATGCCGCGCATGCGCTGGGTCTTTTACGCCTTCTATCCCGCGCATCTGTCGTTCCTGGCTGCATTCCTGGCGATGCGCTAAAGCCGGCCGCCGGCGAGCCGCAGGACCGGTCGACGGCGAGTCCCCGATTTGCGCGGAGGTGCGATAGCGTGCTGCTATAAATCGCGGTCGCATGGACAGCTTCCACATCCGCATCCGCCTCGAGCGCGACATCGCTGAGCAGGCAATGGCGATGGCCAACGATCGCGGCCTGGAGTTGGGCGATGTCATTCGCATGATGGTCACCAAGGCGGTGCTGTCCGGCGAATTCGCGATTGGCCACGATCAGCCCTCGCCACCACCAGCAGCCGAGACCCGCGCCTTTTTCGCCTACGACGACAGCCAGTGGGCGCCGCTCAAATCCGTGTTGGATGCCGAGCTGGCGCTGGCACTGTTGAACCAGTTCGTGGCCACCCATACCGTCGAGATCGAGCGCCTGTTGGATCTGGACCCCTCCGATGCCGCTCGGGTGGAGCAGCTCACGCGCGAACGCGACGAAGCTAGGCAAGCCCTGTCGACGCTCGACCCACAAGATGCGCAGGCGATCGAGACGATAGTCGGGCGGTACGCATCGCCTCAGTCCCCGACTCGGGCCCGGGCAAGCAGTGATCAGGATGATGGGGAGACCGCCTGATGGCGCGTGCCGCTTCATCGAACCGCCAGTCGGACCAACGCCCGCCGTCGGAGCGTGAACTGCGTCGCCTCTACGACCGTTGTGTCGTCACGGACTTGGCCGCGAACGCACAGCCGGCCGACCAGCCCGTCGCGATGATCATCACGGGGCAACCCGGTGCGGGTCTCACCTTCGCTACAGTGCAGCTGCGCCAGCAGTTGCTCGAGACGGTGTCTTCGGCCGCGCATGTTTCGATGAATCGGCTGCGTGCCTACCACCCGCTGTGGGCGCGTGGGGGTGATATGGCACCCGAGGACTCCGCACGGGTGGCCGGCGATTGCGCGACCTGGTTCAACCGCCTCGCGAAAGATGCACAGAAGCAGCGGCTCAACCTGATCGCCGAGATGGAAACGACGGAGATCGAGTCCGTACCGGCCTTGGCCAGTGACCTTCGGCGCAACGGCTATGTCGTTCAGGCCGTGTTTGTCGCGACGTCGCGGGAAGAGAGCCGCATCGCCATGATGGCGCGCTACGAAATGCGGCGCCGCCAGGGCCTCGGCGTCGAGCCGCCGTCGACTCCGGCGCACGACTTCGCGTTCGACAACGTGGTGAGCGTGCTGGGTCGGATGGAGTTCGATCGATCGGTGGATGGGCTGCGGGTGATCGCCAACAGCGGTGATCACATCTACGAAAGCCGTGTCGTCGGCGACAAATGGGACCGCCTTCCCCGTGCGGCAGCCACCCTGTCATCGCTGCTGGACAAGGAGCCCTCCGCCAAGGAGATGGTCCGCACCGCCATGCGCTGGGAGACGCTGGTCCAACGTCTGGGCACCGACAGCACTGTTCCGCGTGAGGTGGCCAGCCAGGTGCTCGCTTGGCGCAATGACGCGGTAGCCCGCTGCGAGCAGGAGCCAGCGACCGCGCAGGCCCTGCAATGGGCGCGAGAGGCCGGCGCGTTCCGGGTCATGAATCGCTTCGAGTTCCTCAAGGAGTTCCCGCACCAGGAACGCGCCGTGCAGGCCCTGGGCATCGCCGCCACAGAGGCCGAGCGCTTTCCGAAGGAACAGGCGCAGCGGCTCGTCGTGCATGCGCGCGAGAACATCGCGCAGCGCATCGAGCGTGGCGACATGGCGCGGATCGCCGCACGGCAAAAAAATCAGGAAGCCAAGGCCAGGCCACTTGACATGGAGCCACCCACGCGGGACCAGTCGCGAAGGCCTCGGACACCCGACGATCCGTCTCGCTAGCGGCCCTCGACCACTGCTTCCGAGGACGCACGCTTCTGAGCAGCGAGTTTGATTCAGCGTGAGCGCGGACGATCAGCCCACCGACACGGTGACGGGCCCGATGCCGCAATACACCACCTCGCCGTTGGAGGACGTAACTTTCCACCGGCCGTTTTGCTCCGCAGCAGGCGTCACTTCATAGTCGCTCGCACGCAGTGGCAGCGGGATTTCCTCGAGCACGGTGTCGCTATACCAAGTGGGCTGGCGCAGCATCGTGGGGGCAGAGTCGAATAGGTCCATGAGGGGCGCGATTGTGCGTGAAGGAAACGGCGGCCGAAGTCGACTGGCAGACATGTGGCTGGCCAGCCCGGGCCAGAACCTTCCAAGACATGCCCCGCCTCACTCGGCAGGCTGTGGCTCTTGAAAGGACCTGCGGCCGACGGCCAGCGGATCGCGTCAAGGTAGCCCACGCGCCTCATCAAATGAGTCGCTTGGCGCACACGGCCATCAATCAACCAAATACTGGACAAATATACAGTATTCGAACTAGACTGCCTCGCTTGCAGTTGTCATTTCTCGGGCGCTCTCCCTTTGCCTTCGCTGGCGGAAAGCGACCCGACCTTTTCGGACCGATGCCATGCAACTCGAAGTCGTGTCTCGCGGCGCACCCGCAGAAGCCTTGAACGCTGGAGCGGCAGCCGCGCTCGCCGTCTTCACCAAAGCCGACATGGACCCGTGGAAGGCGATGGAGGCGGTCGGGAAGCTCATCCACTGGGATGAGCTCGGGCTCCCGGGAGACGACGACCAACTGGGTCTCGATGGCATGCAAAGCCAGCCCGAGCAAGTCACGCCCTCAGCCGAGGACCATGCGGCCGCTCGCATCTACTGGGACGCGGCCGACGCCGCGCAGGAAGCGATCCATGCACTCGTTCCACAGGCGCAGCAGCACGAGGTGAGCGTTGGGCTGGCGCAGCCTGGCGACTTCATGGAGAAGGTCCGCTTTGCCATCGCCGACTGGCTCACGCGTGCCGTGGACGATGCCGACGATGTATTTGAAGTGATCCGAACCGGCGGCCTGAGTGCCACGCTGATCAGGCCGCTATCGGGCGTGCAGGTCGAGGTGAATCTGGACCGACGACCCGGCCCGCTGGCTTCCTTCGGGATCCTGAAGCCTGCCGACTTGCTGTCCGAGCCTGTCATCGACATCGCGCGACGCTGGAAGCAATCGCTCCCCGCACAGCCGAGCGCTGACGAAGTGCTCGCGGTCTTTCACGGCGATCACCGGGCTGCCTGGGCACACATTCGCCACCAATTGGACGCACACCCGCAACTCGTACAGCAGGCGGCCGAGGCACTGCAACACATGTGAGCGAACGGGGGCCGGCGCATGGTCGCCGACCCGGATGCCTAAGGCGGGCCGATTGAAGCGCGAGGCGTTCTCGCACACGCCTGGCACCGAGGTCCTCCTCGCAGGCTCAGCAACACTGGCCGCCCGGTCTTCAGGCTGAAAACGTTGCCTAACGACTGCGGGGATTCGGCGGGCGTGGATGCGCGGGCGGTTCCTGTGTCCGTTCCCGGCCCCACCGCTCGGCCAGATGCTCGGCATCCGTCCGAACAGGCCGCATCTGGTCCACGAACCGCTCGACCCGCGAGGCCAGATCGAGCCTGCCCTGCTGGCGAAGCGCATGAGCCGTCGACTGCCAATCGGAAGTGACAGCATCGCGCGTGGTCTGCAGATCGGACCGGCCCGCATCCAGTGGCTGGCCGCCGCCACGCATCCGCGTCAGCGCGTCCAGCACCTTGGCGCGCATGAATCGCGAAGGACTTGGCGGATGGCGATCCTGACGTTCCTGCGCATCGAGCCCGTTGAACGCACGCATCGCTCGCAGGCGGTGGTGGATCGGATCGCGCAACGGGCGACGCGTCTGTCCGCGAACCTGTCGCGGCGTCGCATTGGCCGCCACGCCCTGCTCACGCATCAGCTCGGCAAACTGCTCGCGCCAACGTCGCAATATGTCCTTGCGGATGTACAGGCGCTTGCGCGGCTCGTACTCGTGCTCGCACTTCACGACCAGGTGGACGTGCGGGTGCGCTTGGTCCGTGTGCAGCACCATTGCGTAGCGGTATTGAAGCGCAAAGTTCTCGCGTGCGAAGACTTTTGCTGCCGCCAGCACTTTGTCCGGCGGCGTGCCCGCGGGCATCGACAGCACGATGTTGTGCACGAGCTTGGAGCGAGTGTCTTTCTCCCCTTCCGCCGGTTTGGGCCGATGTGCGCTACGGCACTGATCGAGCGCCCAATCGTCGATGAGCGCATCGGCTGCTTCCCTGCCTTGCATCTCGAGGCCATCGTCGGTCTCGATCGAGAGCTTTCCGTGCCGCCCGACGTACTTCAGGTGCGCCCGCACGGTGCCGGAGTCGCGTCCGCCGCCCGACACCTTGATCATGACCTCGGGCGTCCGCCCAACGGTGCGCTGCACCTGCTCGATCCGGTCCTGACCCAGTTGAAGCGTGCCAACTGGCCCGCGGCGACCGTAGCTGACGATGTCCAGTGCCAGGTCACGCCCCGCCCCGGAAGCACGAGTGACCTTGACCATCTGCTTAGGCATGCGTGCCCTCCCAACTTTGGAGATTCCGCCGCACAACTTCGGACGACGCTTCGCGTGCCGCAGCGACTTCAACCCGGAGCCGCTCCATGAGATCTCGAAGCTCAGACAGGTCCTGCGCGCTTAAAGTGTTCGGCGTCGCGAACACGCGAAGCTCGCGCCCCAGTGCAGCGATATGCGCACTAAGACTTTTGACGACATCCAGCTCTGGCGGCGGTAGCACATCGGTTGCGCGAACGTGGTTGTGGATGAGAAGCGCAAGGTAGGTGCCGGTCCGCATGCCGCGTGCTTCAGCCCGCGCGGCCGCTAGACCCCGATCGCCTCGACGCAGCCGCAATGAGATGCGGTCGTCGGCCGGTACACCGGCGAATGCGTCGAGCGAACCGACAGTCTCCAAACCGCTGTCCGGACGCACCCCGTTGGAGGCCAGCACGCCGTCGATGAGCCTGGTCATGAGCGCCGACACCGACAGCTGATGCTGCGATGCGAGCGCCGCGAACCGCGTGCGGGTTTCGTCTGAAACCCGCACGCCCAAGACGCTGGAAGCACTGCGCGAAGTCACTGTCGGCCCATGTGTGTTAACCCCGTCCGACAAGTGTCTATCCTGCCCTCAATGCCGCACAAGGACTTTGCGTTCGGCGCCGCGAACAAATTTGTCTCAAGCTTCAGTCGACCGGCCTCATCCGTCTCGCAGCGCCTTCGAACCTAGACCCTTCGATCGATCTCAAATCACGCGCATCTCAGGTGTCGCTCGTGATCTCTTGGCCCGTCGTCTCCCCCGACCAATGCATCCGGGCCACGCCTGTAGAGACTCACGTCTATTAACCGACAGGCGCCTAATCCGAAGGCGTCAAGCGCACCGCCTCACGGCCGAGCGTGCGACCGCTGTGCTCAACGACCGCCACCCGCAGGCAGCGCCACGGGTGCCAGATCGCGCGTGCTGCCGATCCCGTCGAGCTTCGGCTGCAAGCGGGTGGCGAAGTCACCGTGGGGCGAACTCGGCGCGCGCGCTGGCTCCGGACTGGACGCAGACAGGAACACACCAAGGACAACCGCGCCGCATACGTTGGCGGCCACAGCAAGGGCAATGAACTTTGACATGAAACAATTCCCCTTTATAAGAAGCAATGGCAACCCGATGGGCCGGGAGGCCATGCCCGCAAGGCGTGACCTCCCGAAGCTCACGATTCGTCGGCATCCGACGCCGGGGCACCGACCGGCACACGCCGCAGCGGTGCAGGCAGCCACCGCGAGCCCTCCAGCTTCGCGGCGCAGTGCCGGATCGCTTCCTCCTTCTTCATACCTGCCACCGCCGCTGTGTCATCAACGCCGGTGGCCTCCTTCACCGCTTCGAGCGCCTTGGCCTTGCTCACAGACCCGAGGTAACTCGCGGCGGTCGGCACCCACCAGTCGGCCATGTCCACGCCCAGCGCTTCGGTGATCGCATCGCTCTGGTCGGTCCCACGCTCCCGGACGGCCACCGCGTTGAAGCTGCGCGCGGTGCAGAAGGCCAGGAGGTCGAGCAGCGTGTCGCGGCCCTGCGCCAACAGCCACCCGAACAGCGCCTCGGGACTGCCCGGCAGGCGGTCGCCCCATTCGGTCGTCGCGCGGTCCAACAGGGCACCGGCGGGCGAGCTTTCGAAGTCCGTGGCGTCCTGGGCCAGCGCGTAGTCGCTGGTCATCGTCAGGTGCACCTTCACGACATCGTTGCCGCGCCCGTAGTGACCGAACACCGTCTCCGCGAGGCGGTGCACGAGCGTGACCAGCGCCACATGCGGGTTCTGCACGAGAGCGGCCTGGATGGCCCCGGTGCGGTGGGCGGTCAGGTCACGCATGAGCTTCTCGCTGATCGCGGATCGCTTCTTTGACGCGTCGCTCGGCGCGAAGGTGGCCGCTGAGTCATCGCCGCCCTGCCCTTCGTTCGTCGCCGTCCGGTCCTCGGCCCGGATCAGACCCCGGTCCATGGTGATCTGGCCCCCGTGATCGATGCGCAGCAGCGCACCGCTGCGGGCCATCTGCTCCGGCGTCCATTGCGCCAGGGCATCGTGTGCGGCATCGATGCGCTCGTCCAGTGCGTCGATGAGGCCCATCAGCCGTTGCTCCTCGGCTTCATAAACCTCGGTGTCCCGGTCCGCGTGCTCGTTGCGTTCGTAGGCCGCATCCAGTTCGTCACGTTCAGCCTCCATGGCTGTCATGGACTGCGACTCTTCTGATGTAGGTTCGCGTTCCCCCTTCGCCTCGCGCCCGTAGCCGCGCAGCGCGAGGTAGTCCCCGTCGAGCAAGCACTCCACCCAGCCCCAACCCTCGGCCCGGACATCTTCGCCAGCAGCGCGCAGCTTCTCCATGGCGAGCACCTGCAGCAGCACGCCATCGTCCAGGAACACCCCGGACCCGTCGCCTTCCTCCGCAAACAGATCGCGGCGCACTTTCCCGCCCCGCGCCTCATAGGACTCGATGCCGACAAAGCGGGCGAGACGGCCATCGCCCCGGCAGGATTCCTCGGTCAGGGCGCGGCGGATCGAGTAGGCATCGCGGTCGTAGGTGGGCAGACCATCCCAGACAGCCTCCTGCGCCGCGTGGTCCTCGGTCAGCGCAAGGGCCTGCAACTGGTCCGGGTCGATCTCCTCGGCCCGGTACAAGGCGAGGAAGCGAGGCGCCAGTCGTGCGAGCTTGAGACGCCGCTCCACCGTGATCGGCGTCACCCCGAAACGGCCAGCGACCTGTGCGACGGTCAGGCCCTCTTCCACGAGCTTGCGGAAGGCTTCCATCTCGTCGGCCGGATGCATCGCCTCGCGGCCAGAGTTTTCGGCCAGCGACACCTCGGCGGCGCGCTCGCTGTCGTAGAGCTTGCACTCCACCGGACGGAAAGCCTCCCACCGACCCTGCGCCACGAGGCGTTGCATCGCGCGCAGGCGCCGCCCCCCGGCCACCACGGCATAGCGGCCCTCGGTGTGCGCCACCACCGCTAGGCGCTGCAGCAGCCCTTGCGAGCCAATGAGTGCGGCCAATTCCTCGATGCCCTCGGCGTGGAACACACGCCGGACGTTGGCTTCGCTCAGCACCAGTTGTTCCAGCGGCACCAGCAAGTATCGACCCTCGGCCACCTGGGAGGTTGTCGTCTCGGTGGCGGCCACGGCGGTCGGGGCCTTCTTCGGGACCTTCGGCGTCTTGGGCGCCTTCACGGCCTTCGCACCATTCGGCGCTGCGGGAGGGGCCTTGTTGACCCCTGCGCCGTTGGTGGGACGAGCGGCCTTGCTGGTGGTCTGTGCGGGAGTCGTAGCGATTGCGGTCATTTCCGTTCCTTTCGGTTGATGGATGAATGGACGAAGCACTGCCGGATTCCTAGATTCAGAGCCCTTCAAGAGAGGGTTCCGGATCGCATCGGTCCAGCATCCGGAGCTGGCCGCCGTCTTCCTGAGTTCTTCGCCCGGTGGCGGCAGGCGACCGCGGGGACGGGGGAGCAAGGGGGAAGCCTTCGTAACGCGAAGCGTTATGAACACCCCCTTGCAGGCGCAGCCGGTCCCCCGGCCACGCGGGCGCAGAGTCACCGAGAAGGTGAAGGACTCAGGAAGACGGCAGCACCGCACAGCGCTGGACCGGGGCCTACCGGAACCGCCGCGCGGCGAGCGCCCTCACCCGCCAGGGGCGGGTCTGTTCAAGAGAGGGTGAGGACGCAGTCCGAGGGCCGCAGGCCCTGCGTCAGGGATGCGCAAGGCGGCCGCAGGCCGTCCCCGAAGGGGATGAGCGCGACTGCGCGAACCTGGAGCAGCCCGGCCCCGGCGACGCCGGGGAGACGCCTGCATTCGACAGCGTCGGAATGGAGACAGCTTCGACGCGTCGCAGCAGCCCCGATCAGCGCCGCACCCACAGCACGATGTCCGACTTGCGCAGGATCAACTGAGGCAGGGTCGCGACCTTCCCACCTTCCGTGCCAACCCGCTGTGGCTCGACCACCACCTGCGTGCCGATGCGAGAGCGCGCCGTCAACCCGCGCAGCACGCCCGCACCTTCTGCATTGGTGGCATCACATCGGAACTCGGGCGCCGCCGCCAGCGCCAGACTGCGGCACACGGCCGGCTCGACCACGAGCTCCACGCGGTCCAGTTCGCCCATCCCGAGTTGGCGCAGCACATAGCTGGCAAATGGGCCGGTCCCGCCGGACATCATGATGAGCGTGATCGCAGCCGGCAGCATGCACAGAGCGGCATAGACCACGGCGAACTTGGGACGCAGGCCGCCGGCGGCGACGTTCACGCCCGCGATAAACGCGGTCCAGGCCACGGCGCATGCGACGGACAGCCAGGTCGGCAGCCCGCTGTCCTTGCCCAGGGCGACCGCCAACTGAAGCGCGAAGAAGACGCCGACGAACCACAGCACCGCTGTCAGGGCGAACGCGCCGAAGTCGCGGGCGATCGTCAGCCACCCGGGGGTGTCGCCTGGTGTCGACCGTGCACGCAACGTCCAGGCGCGGGCCGCGGCGAGACCGCCGGCCGCGCAGGAGCCAATCAGCCAGATGAGCTCGATGTGGCCCATCACCTCGGGCCAACAGGTGCTGGCCGCCGCTAAGGTGCCTCCAGTCACGACCAGCGCGGTGCCCGGCAGCACCCAGCCGATCCCGCGATCGAGCGGCAGCCCCCGCCCCCGCAGGAACACGGCCGTGACGACCCCAGGCAGCAGGGCCACGAAGAGGTAAGTTGCCATGGACGCGAGGCCCACCAACGCCACCGCGAACAGGATGGCTGTGGAGCTGGCCAGATCGGCATCGGGCATGAAGCGGATGCGCACGAAGAAGGCCAACACGATCAGGCCACCGAGGGCCAGGGACGCGGCACTCAGTGCGGCGATCGGCTTGATGTCGATGCGCGCCAGCAGGCGCGTGGCGAGCGTCTGCGTGACCAGAGATGCCGAGGGGGTCGACGCCTCGGTCATTGAATGGCCGTCACGGGCGCGTCGACCGGCGCAAAGCTGCCGTAGACGACGGCGTCCCCGTTGAAGGTGATGTACTGATTCGCCACCATCGCGTCCAGCAGCGCTTGCAGGTCCGACGCATCGAGGCGGTTTTGGAACAAGCTGTTGATGGTCGTCGCCAGCGTCTTGCGCCGCCGCGGACGGCTCGCCTTGGTGTGGGTCAAGCGGGCGAGCACGAGCGCCAGGCGCTCATCGGTCGACTGGCACTGGCCTGCGCGCACATGCGGGATGTCAGTGATAGCTTCCCAGCGGGCCGAGAAAACGCCCCGCGCCTTCAGGTGGGCAATCAGGGGGTCAAAGCCGGTGTCATGGGAAATCACATGGAAGAACGCATCGGACTGCCGCTCGCTGAGGCGACCGATGTGGAACGCGATGTGGAAGTCCAGCGCATTCGGGCCCGTTCCCGCGATCTTGATGTATTCGGCCTTGGTGCCCAGGCGCTGCATCCCCTGCGCGAAGGCGAAGGGGATGCGGTGCTGCTGGGCGCCGACGAACACCATCACCTGGAACGGCCCAGCCGCCAGCAACTCCAGCCCCTCGGGCTGCAGACTCTCGAAGTCGATCAGGACATAGTTCGTTCGCATCGGTACTCACTAGGCGAGGAAGTCGAGCCGGAGCATAGACGAGGGGGCACGCCACGCAGACGGCGTCGTGGTGACGCCGTTGGCCCACGGATTCAGTCATCCGCGGGAAATGCCAATTGGTCCAGGAGTGCGAGCACCCGGTCGCGGTAGCCGCCGGGGCGTGAGAACTCATGCGGCCCGATCCCACTGGGCGCGATCGATTCCTGCAGCAGCTTGGACAGGTCAGGTGCCGCGCGCATCAGCGCCACCACCTGGGCGAAGCACAGGGACCGGCCGAGCGGCCCGGTTGAAAGCTTGGGACGATGCACCTCGGCGAGATTGCGGCCCTGTGCGTCGTAAACGAGTGCCCAGCACCCGTCGCCGCTCAGCACGGCTTTCCACGCTCCGACCACGCGCGCTCGGCGGGCGGGGAGCTCAGTTGAACTCGGCGTGGCATCCGCCGAAGGGATGCGCCGCGCGCGGGGCGCTGGGGGGACGTGTCGCATGGTAAACCTGCCTTTCTGGTGGAGCGGACGGCTCCCGCGGAGCCGCCTCGGCGCCATGGAGGCGAGGACCGCGCGACCGCCAGGGCCCGCCCGCAGGCCGCAGCCCGCAGCAAGGCGGAGGGACCGGGCGAGGACGGGGGCGCAGCCGGACCCTTGCGGCCGCAAGGCCCGCAGCCAGGCGTCGACCAAGAGGCGGTCCCGGGCGTCGGCGCGTGCTCGGTCCAGGCGATGCCGCTGCCCCTGCCCGGCGGCTGGTGAGATGCCGCGCCAAGATGGCGAGCGGGACGACCGCCAGGCGCCTGTCACACCGGTGTGGCAGCCTCAAGGAGCCCAAACGGGGCAAGCAGCCCACGCAATCGGCCATTCAGCGTCGATACGGTCCGGCCTCGCATCGGCATCTGTACCGATGAAGGCGATCGCCGCGGGGGCTACGCTGCCGCGAACGGGCTGAAGAACAGAGAGACATCGCCATGCTCAGCACCCTCCAGAAGGCCGAGATCCTCGTGCGCGCCGGGATCGCCGTGCCGGCGATGCCGCCGGCCGGTGCTGGCGGGCCGGAGATTTCGCCGCGATGGCGGCTGGAGATCGACAACCTCTATGCCGGCTACGTGGCTGCGCGCGCAGCGCGCAGCCTGCGCGTATCCGAAGCCGCGCGGACGCTGTCCGACTTGCGCCATGCCAACAACCGCATGACGCACCCGAGCCATCCGGACGACCACGACGAGGATTGACCGGGCCGGCGATGGCGCCGGCGTCACGCCGCGGCGGCATCCATGGCCGAGAATGGATGCATGAATGCGCCCAAGCCGCCGCACCAGCCCTGCCCAAGCTGCCCCTGGCGCATGGACCAGGATGCGCAGGACATCCCCCACTTCAGCCTGGCGCTGGCCGAGAAGCTCGCGGCCACCTGCCCCGACCACCGCGGCCGCGGGCCGGATTTCGGGGCGCCGATGTTCGCGTGCCACCAGTCGAAGGTCGGCGCCGAGGTCCATTGCGCGGGTTGGCTCGCAAGCGTCGGGCACGCCCATCCGGCGGTGCGCCTGGGCATTGCGAGCGGCCGGCTCGACGCCGCGCGGCTGGCGCCCGGACCCGGGTGGCCGCCCCTGCACGACAACTACACACAGGTGCTGGACAAGTTGCGCAGCACGGCCGGCGAGTGCGCGCTCGACCCGGACGACTTCCGGTCCTGAGGCCACGGCGGTGACCCTGAAGGCTTGGCACGTCGATAGCGCGCGCACGCGGGACCTCGCGCCGCGGCTGCTGGACGCGCGTGGGCAGCTGCGCGTGGTGCCGGCGGCGGTGCTGGCCGACACCACGCCCGCGGAGCGCCTGCGCTTCGGGGTCGAGCACGGGGTCTACGGCTTCCTCACCGCCGAGCTCGTCGCGTTCCTGCAGGACGTCATCGGCGGTCGTCGAGCGATCGAGATCGGTGCCGGCCATGGCCGGCTGGCCGCGGCGCTGGGCATTCCTGCGACCGACAACCGCCAGCAGGAGGAGCCTGGGCTGCGCGCATACTACGCCAGCCTGGGGCAACCGACGGTGCGCTACGGCGACAACGTCGAGAAGCTCGATGCCGCCGAGGCGGTGGCACGGCACCGTCCGCAGGTGGTGGTGGCCGCCTGGGTGACGCACCGCTACGACGACGACCGACCCGAAGCCGGCGGCAGCGAGACCGGCGTGGACGAAGCGGCCATCGTCGCGGCCTGCGACGCCTATGTCTTCATCGGCAACACGCAGGTCCACCAGCACAAGCCGATCCTCGCCCTGCCCCACCGACGTCTCACGCCGTCCTGGCTGCAGTCGCGCGCGATCAACGGGACGCCGGATTTCATCGGCATCTGGGAGCGCGCGACATGAACTCCGGCCAGGCGAGAACGCAAAGTGGTCCAAGGGAAGTCGCCGCGCAGGACCGCGCGTTGCTGGAAGCGCAGGGGTACCGGCACGTGACGCTGCGCGGTGGTCGCGTGTGCGCGGTGAAAGGTTTCGTGTTCACGACCGCGTTGCTGGTCGGCATCGATCCGTTCGGCTACACGCTGCGCTACTGCTATGAGCACGCGGCCGAGGCCGAAGCGGCACTTGCAGGATGGGACGGCACGGGCCACCCCGGTGGCCCCTGGATCAAATGCAAGGGCGCGGGCGTCGAGCTCCTGAACCCACTGCTGAGTTCTTGACCTGCTGATCGACAGCGGTCACGGCGCTGCCTCAATCCGGCGATGAAGAGGCCAGTTCGGCCAGACGCGCCTTGACGGCCGTCGGGCTCATGAGCTTCACAAGACCCAGGGCCTGCACCTGCTCGGGGGACGGGCGCGTCTTGCCTTGTTCCCAGTTGTAGATGGTCGCCCCGCTGATGGCGACGAGCTTGCCGTAGTCGGCGGCCGAAAGGCCGAGCCTCGTGCGATGGGCCGCCAGGCGCTTGGCGCTGAAGCGCCGAGGCGTGCCATCGTCAGCGATGTTGCCGACGGCTTTGGTAGTTGGCGACGCACGGCCCGCGGCGCGCGCCTGGGCGGCCGCGAGGCGTTGGCCCTCCTTGAGGGCCTTCTGCAGCACGGCCAACTCGCGCCGCAGTTGAGCGATGGCAGTGCGCTGCTGCGTGCTGGCCTTTTTCCATTTCACCATGACTCCCGCACCGTCCTTCGCTGGACTACGCCCGAGCCCGCTCTACTAGGTTTATCAACAACTTAGGCGCGTCCATCATATGCCGGTGCTTTCCGAAACTTGACCCAGTTTCCTGCCGCGTGGCTCCCACGTGGCCCCTGGAACCGGGGTCGTTCAAGGAGTCATCATGGCAAAGATCAAGCTCACAAAGTCCGCTGTCGATGCGGCACAACCTCAAGCGCAGGCCGTCGAGCTGCGCGACACCCTGGTCCCCGGCTTCCTGTGCAAGGTTACGCCGGCGGGCCGCAAGGTGTTCATGCTTCAGTACCGCACCAATGCCGGCGAGCGGCGCAAACCGGCCTTGGGCCTCTACGGTGAACTGACCGTCGAGCAGGCCCGCTCGCTGGCTCAGGAGTGGCTGGCCCAGGTTCGCCGGGGCGGCGACCCCGGCGCCGACAAGGCCGAGGCGCGCAAGGCGCTCACGGTCAAGGAACTCTGCGTGAAGTTCATGGAGGACCACTCTAAGCAGCGCAACAAGCCCAGCACCCGCCGCGGCTATCAGGGCGTCATCGACCGCTGCATCGTCCCGATGCTGGGTCGCATGAAGGTGCAGGACGTGAAGCGGCCGGACGTGGCCGCAGCCATGAAGAAGATGGCCCACAAGCCCGCCGAGGGCAACCGTGCTTTCAGCGTGATGCGCAAGATGTTCAACCTGGCCGAGGTCTGGGGCTACCGGCCCGACGGCACGAACCCCTGCCGCCACGTGCCGATGTTCCCTAACGGCAAGGCCACCCACCTGATCAGCGACGAGGACATGGGCAAGCTGTTCCGGCAGCTTGACCGGCTCGAAGCCGAGGGGCTGGAGAACTACGTCAGCGGACGCTACGCCATGCTCGATGACGGTATGGGTTTCAGCTTGGTGCCATGGAGGCCAGTAATCGAGCAACGGCTGGGGCAGCAGCTTGCGGCCACTGCGCGCGGCGGTGGGGTGTCATGGGAGATTGGGCGGCAGCGCGGGCCTGCAATTGGATAGACATCGCTCGCCATTGCGATGCATCGAGCCAAGCCCTGTGACCCTGCCTCGTTTCCACGTACATCAAGTCATGCAGCCAAGCGGGTGCTCTCCCAGATCACTGGGGGCAGGAAGCCGTTGGCCGAGTGCAAGCGCTGGCGGTTGTACCAGCCTTCGATCCAATCG
>QAIB01000021.1 GCA_030418545.1 Xenophilus aerolatus
GCCTGATAGCCTCAGCCTTGAACTCCTGTGTGTACTGCCTCTTGGGCAGCTTGCCTTCTCTCATTTCGATTCTCCGTACCTCTGAAGTTATCAACTTCCTGCTGTACGTGAAATCGAGGCAGGGTCACCCTCGTAGATTCAACTACGCGCGGCTCAACAATCTCGCGGTGGCAGTCACCAGCGGAGAGCTGTTGGCCTTTGTGAACAACGATGTCGTGGTCCACGATCCAGCTTGGCTGCGCCGGCTGGCGTTCCACGCCATCAAGCCCACCGTGGGAGCTGTAGGCGCAAAACTGCTTTATCCGGACATGACCGTGCAGCACGGCGGCGTTGTTCTCGGAGTGCAAGGCGTCGCGGCCCACGCGCACCATAACCTAGCGGCCGACGCGCCTGGCTACCTCGGGCTAAGCAACACAACGCATGCGATTTCAGCAGTCACTGGCGCGTGCTTGATGATGCGCAGGAAGCTATTCGACGATTTGGGTGGCTTTAACGAAGATCTGGCTGTCGCGTTCAATGACACATTGCTTTGCATGGACGCCCTGGCAACCGGCGCGCGCAATGTCTATGTCCATCAGCCGGCGCTGATTCACTTCGAGTCCAAGTCTCGAGGCCTTGACGATACCGATGCCAAAAAGGCTCTCTTCCGTCGCGAGGCGCGCTATGCACGTAGCCGCTATCGCGACCTCTTCAAGAGCGACCCCTATTACAGCGACAACCTTAGCTTCGAACGCACGTATCAGCTCGCCTACCCGCCACGCACCTTCAAGCCCTGGCATGCTTTCCGCCGGGAGAGTTCGGGATGCATGCGCATCCTCATCCTAAGCATCACCCATCAGATCGGACACGGTGTCGCGGTAGTTGTAGACATACACGCCCGACATCTGGCGAGCCTGGGCCATGATGTCATCCTGGGTGGCCCCTTCAGCGCCAGCGACTTCGCGTACCCGGGCTGCAGACGCGCTTATCTCGAATCGCCGCAGCAGGCAGCGATCTACGCAGTGCAGCATGGCGTGGACTGCGTCATCATGCATACGCCGCCATATTTTTCGACCATGCGCTGGCTGGGCACGCAGATCAAGACCCTGGCCTACGATCATGGCGAACCGCCGCCAGAACTATTCCCCGATGCCGAGGCACGCAACGCGGAACTAGACGAAAAGGCATTCTGCCTGGAGATGGCCGACGCGCTCTACGCCAACTCAGAGGCCACCCGAGACGAGTCGGGCCATGACAATATGGGTGTCATCCCGCTGGGAAATACGCACCTTGCGCAGTGGGATTGTTCGATGGTGGAACGCCGGGCCCAGGTCAGGGCACGACTGGGATTCGATGACGGCACTATCGTCGTACTCAATGTCTGTCGCTTTCATGCCGCCGAACGCTACTACAAGGGAATTGACGAATACTGCGCGGTGCGAGACCGCCTCTTGAACGAGTTCGCGGACGTCGGGGAGCGTTTTGTCTTCGCTCTGGTTGGCAAAGGCACGGCGAAGGACGTGCAGGAGATGGAGCAGCGTGGTCTGAGGGTCTTCGCCAACGTGACCGACGTCGAGATGCTCGATATGTACTGCTGCGCCGATGTCTACGCAAACTTTTCGCGGTGGGAGGGCTATAACCTGGGAATTGGCCAAGCTTTGGCTATGGGCCTGGGTGTCGTGGCGTCGGATATTCCGGTCCATCGGACCTTTCCAATCTTCACGGCCAGCGAGACATCCCTGCAGGCGGCGAAGATTGTGGAACTCGGGCTGAACCCGCCACAGCCTCGTCAAGCAAACGCGACGCCTTGGGAGGGGCCGCTAGCGATGCTGGAAACCGCTGTGAACCAGTTGTGTTTCGGCAGAGCCGCCGCCCCATGAGCGCCTGCCAGTCGCGGGCCCGGCGAAGCGTAGTACGGCTTCCACACGGCCACCCAGCCTAAGGCGCTGACCGATGCTCTGCGCCACGTCCAGCCAAGGCGCACCGGTCGCCCTGATGGCGATGGACGGCAGCGAGCAACGGCACAGTCTGTACGCTTGTGCAAACTCCACCTATATCCAAGCGCCAAGCGACTCTGTGTCACCCGGTACCATGGGGCTGGTATCGACGCTACGAATGTTCCCCTACTACATCGTTCGCCCGTCTCGGAGCAGATGAGGCGCCGGCCCAAAGTGGCGACACAAAGACCTGACTTGATCTCACCATGAGTGCTGAATTGGACAACCTCACTTCCGACGCCGACCTGCTCCGGCGTTCGGCATTCTTTGATCCGGCATATTACTTGGCGCGCAACCCCGACGTCGCGGCGGGAGCGATCGATCCCATCTCGCACTACCTTGGATGCGGAGCACAAGAAGGACGTGACCCGAGCCCCGACTTTTCCACTACCGGCTACCTTGAGCTATATCCCGATGTTGCCGCGCAGGGCCTGAATCCGTTGGTGCACTTCCTGCGTTGCGGACTTGCCGAAGGAAGGGATACAGGTGTCGACATGCGGGAGCCAATAGTGGCGGCGCCTGCGGTGTCGCCGATCGTGCCAGCCAGCGATGAAGACCATGAGTTGGTGCTCAAAAGCGGACTCTTCGACCCGGAGTACTATCTCGCTCGCTATCCAGATGTTGCCGCCGCTGGCCTCGATCCATTGGGCCACTATCTTAGTTCGGGGGTGAAAGAAGGACGCGATCCCAGCGAGTCCTTCTCTACATCGGACTATTTGCGCCGACATCAAGATGTCGCCGCTTTGGGACTCAATCCGCTGTTGCACTATTTGCGTTATGGACGCCATGAGGGAAGAACAGCGGCGCGCGCACAACCGCTTCTGCCATCCCTCTTACAACTGTTCGAGCAGCGCTGGCCTGCGTTGCGCCCCTTGCTTACCTTCAGCGTACCTGCCACCCGACCGCGGGTAAACGTCGTGACAGACAGCGTATCTCCCTCACAGCTATTTGGAGGCGTCGGTACTGCATTGATCCTTGCCACTCTGCTCGCGAATCGCCTGGACGCTACCCTGCGTTTAATCACCCGGACCGACCCGCCAGATGCCCGAGCGCTGACAGCCGTTCTGCGCGCGAATGGTCTGGAGCTTGCAGGAGCGTTCGAAACAGTTCATGCCCCGTTGGATGGGAGCGTCACGGTAGAGATGGGACCCGTCGATCTGATATTGACCACGTCATGGTGGAGCACCTATGCCACCCTGCGCTCAGTTCCGACGAACCGCGTCATCTACCTCCTCCAAGAGGACGAACGCATGTTTTATCCACATGGCGACGACCGACTTTTGTGCGCCGAAACTCTCGCGACTCCCGGCCTATCGACCGTCGTTAACACTCAGCTACTTCACTCGCACCTGACCGTGGGTCCTCATGCGGTACCTGGGCTGGCAGCGCGTGCTACATGGTTTGAGCCAGCTTTTGTGTCCGCAGCGTCCCATCCCCCCCACGGCGAAGGACACAAGTTGCGCCTGTTCTTCTATTCGCGCCCCCACAACCTGCGCAATCTATTTTGGAGGGGAGCAATGGCTCTTTGCGACGCAATCGAGCGTGGCATATTAGACCCTGATCAATGGCAATTCTATTTTGTCGGAAAGGATACTCCTGCATTTGTTCTACCAAGGGGCGTTAAGCCCGAGATCGTCGAGGGCCTGGACTGGACAGAGTACCAACGTTTCGCTGCAGGGATGGACGCGGCGTTCGTGCTAATGGACACACCCCATCCGTCCTATCCCCCGCTCGATATGGCAGCGGCAGGCGTGGCGGTTTTAACCAACCGCCAAGGAGTGAAAACCGACCTTTCTGCCTACTCAAAAAATATCCTGATGGCAGACGCAGATTTAAACAGCCTGAGGAGTGGTTTGGCCGCTCTTGCTGCGTTGGCTTCGCAACGTGAGCTGCGAAGGTCAAACAGAGCAAATGATGCGATTCAACGCAGTTGGTCCACGGCGCTCCAACCGGTTATCGACCAGTTGGAGCTGCAATTTTCCGGGGGGCTCAAGCGACATGTTTCTTGACTTGCCACAACCGCCGATTGCAGCGCGGGTGCCTTGGGATACACCGTTGCGGCCACGCATCGACGAAGTGCTTGCGCGCCGATGCCGCATTGCTTGGCTATATTTAAATCCTGACACCAGCACGTTTCGATACCGCGTCTTCAACATGGTGGAAGGATTGAACCGCGATCCTCAGTGTCGCGCCGCTGCCACTTGGTTTAGTGGTGACGAGCTTGATCACATCCATCATCTGATTCCACTGCTTCACGCGATCGTCATTACTCGATTCCAATATGGCGCGGCGTTGGACCGAATTATTCGCCTCGCACAACGTGTTGGCACCCGGATATTGTTCGACAGTGATGATCTTGTATTCGACGTTCGGTACGCGCCTCTGGTGATGGATTCACTAGCATTGGATACCGAGTCGCACGCCGTCTGGGACGCTTGGTACAGCTACATGGGACGGCTCGCCGCAACAGGGAACCGCGCCCAGGCGGGTATCACCACCAACCCATTTCTGGCGGCACGCATGGGCGAAGCATTCGCCGGAATGCCGACATCGGTTGTGCCCAACTTCCTTAATCGCGATCAGCAAGCTTTCTCGCGCCAACTGCTTGAGGCCAAACGCAGCCGCGGATGGCGCCGCGACCGGCACATCACTATTGGATACTTTAGTGGGTCGCCTACGCATCGCAAGGACTTCGCTGTCGCAGCGCCTGCCTTGGCCCGTCTGTTAGATCGCGACGCGGCCGTGACAGTGCGAATCGCCGGCTATCTGGACGAAGCGGGCGCACTTAGCCGGCACAAGGCGCGCGTAGAAATCGTGCCTCATATGAACTACATAGCCCTGCAACGGTCCATTGCGGAGGTGGAGATCAACATCGCACCACTTCAAGACAACACGTTCACCAACTGCAAATCTGAGCTCAAGTTTTTCGAGGCAGCCGCAGTCGGCACATGGACAGTTGCGACGCCGACGTCGACTTTTGCAGCGGCGATCGTCCCCGGCGAGACGGGGGCACTGGCCCGCGCGCATGAGTGGGATGACGCGCTTCAGGAAGCGGTCGATCTTGCGCGGGACACCAAGCGCTACGCCGCACTCGCAGATGCGGCAGCCGAGCATGTCCACGTTCGTTATGGATGGGACCAGTTCGCTGAGCAAATTCTGCGGGCCGTCGAAGCACCTACTGAGTTAACACAATGAACGCCACGCCAGCTTCCCGCCTGCCTTCGATCGGAGCGCACTGCCTTTCTATCGCTTCTTTCTGGAGGCCCCAACATCTGGTGTGGTCGGCCTGGGTCGAGCACGGCGCGTTCGCCTTCTGGCTCATAAACGCCTTGCGTCCCCGAACCGTTGTTGAGTTGGGCACGCACAACGGCTACTCCTTTTTTGCGATGTGCCAAGCGGTAAAAAGCTTGGGACTGTCCACCGCCTGCTATGCGGTCGATACGTGGAGAGGTGACGAGCATGCCGGCTTCTATAACGACGACATCTATGCGTCAGTGTCACGAGTGCGCAACGAAGAGTACTCCGATGTTGCCACGCTAATTCGCTCAACCTTCGACGAAGCACTGCCCTATTTTCCAGACGGAACGATTGATCTCTTGCACATTGATGGGCGTCATGGTTATGAGGACGTGCGTCACGATTTCGAGACTTGGCGGCCCAAGTTGTCATCGCGTGCCATCGTCCTTTTCCACGACACCAATGTTCGGCGCGATGGTTTTGGTGTCTGGAAGCTGTGGGAGGAACTGAAGGCCGCACATCCAAACTTTGAGTTCGTCCATGGGCATGGACTCGGTGTGATGCTCGCGGGCAACGAAATGCCGCAAGGGATTGAACCGCTGTTTGCTGCTTCGTTGGACACTGATGCGCAAGCCATGGTACGTACGGCCTATAGCAGGCTGGGACGTGCAGCGAGCGATAGCTTCGATTTCGGAAGAGATCGTGAAGCGTTAGAAGGCCAGCTTCGGGTTGCGCAAGAAGCTAAATCCGCGCTAGAGGTGGTCATCGTCAACGAGCGCGCGGCCCGTGAGGCTCAAGTCCTCGAGTGCCGAGCCAACGAAGCGAGAGCTGCGGACGAAAGAGGACGCGCTTTTGAATTCCAACTCGCGTCTCTCGAAGAAGCGAACGCCGCCTTGGCAGCTCAGTTGGAAGAGTCGTTGCGCAAGCTTGCAAACCAGCACAAGCAACTGGTGCGGCAACGTGTTCTCTCCGAGCAACAAGCGCACATCAAGAGCCAACTGCAAGATGACCTTCAGTCACGCCACCCACTGGCGGGATGGGTGGACCGCTGGTCTCGCTTGCACCCGCGCCGCGCCCGGTGGACGTGGCGCGCCATGCGGGTTGGCCACATGATTCTCACCTTCCAGTTCCTCAGGCTAGCGCGCGCTGCATTGCGGCGGCTGAGGTAGGCAATCACGCCTTCGAATGGGCACCACGAGGGATGCCATCGCACACTCTGACCCAGTGAGCTGGCGTCGGGAAACCGCATGCGCACGGTTCCCAACGAGGCGCTTAGTCAAACAGATCAGCCTCTGCCAATAAGCGCGCTGCCTGATCCTTGCCAGACAGTTGGACAGCAGCGCCGAGCTCTGGCCATCCAATATTCAATTGGGGGTCGTTCCAAGCAAGCGACCGCTCGTGAATCGGCGAGTAGTAATCGGTGGTCTTGTACAGGAAGTCAGCAGTGTCGCTGAGCACCAAGAAACCGTGTGCGAATCCCGCAGGCACCCAGAGTTGGCGATGGTTGGCCTCGCTGAGCTCAACGCCTACCCATTGGGCAAAGGTAGGCGAGGACCGCCGAATATCCACTGCGACGTCGTAGACGGCGCCTCTCGTGACTCGAACCAATTTTCCTTGCGGCTGCTGTATTTGATAGTGCAAGCCGCGCAGAACTCCCTTGCCCGAACGGGAATGATTGTCCTGAACGAACTGCACGCTCCCGCCGACTACTTCTTCAAAAGTTCGCTGGTTGAAACTTTCCATGAAGAAGCCGCGCGCGTCACCAAAAACCTTCGGCTCAAGAATCAGTACCTCTGGGATGGCTGTGGAAATGACATTCATCGCGCACCGCCTTCCTTCAACGTCCGTAGCAAATACTGCCCGTAACCATTCTTGCTCAACGGCGCTGCCAGCTTGGCAACCCGCTCGGCATCGATCCAGCCCGCGCGCCACGCGATTTCTTCGGGGCAAGCAATCTTGAGGCCCTGACGGTGTTCCAAGGTCGCGATGAACTGGCCTGCTTCGAGCAAGCTTTCATGCGTGCCCGTATCCAACCACGCGTAGCCCCGCTGCATGATCTGCACGTTGAGGCGGCCGGACTGCAGGTAGGCTTCGTTGACCGCCGTGATTTCCAGTTCGCCTCGCGGGCTTGGCTTCACCGATTTGGCGATCTGAGTGACGGCGCTGTCGTAGAAGTAGAGACCCGTGACGGCGTAGCTGCTCTTGGGCTTGGCAGGCTTTTCCTCGATGCTGCTCGCCTTGCCGGCTTCGTCAAAAGCCACGACGCCGTAACGCTCTGGGTCGTGCACGTGGTATGCGAACACCGTCGCGCCGTCTGGCTGGGAATCGGCATTCTTGAGCAACAGCGCAAGATCGTGGCCATGGAAGATGTTGTCCCCGAGCACCAATGCGCTGGGCGCACCATCCAGAAATTTCTCACCAATGATGAACGCTTGCGCAAGCCCATCCGGGCTGGGCTGCACGGCATATTGCAGATTGATGCCCCACTGGCTGCCATCCCCCAGCAGTTGCTGGAAGCGCGGCGTGTCCTGCGGCGTGCTGATGATCAGGATGTCTCGCATGCCGCCCAGCATCAGGGTGCTGAGCGGGTAGTAGATCATCGGCTTGTCATACACGGGCAGCAGTTGCTTGCTGATCGCCAGCGTGGCGGGATGAAGGCGCGTGCCCGATCCGCCCGCCAGGATGATGCCTTTGCGTTGTGTCATCGAATTCCTCCTTGGATATGAGACTCGGCTGCCCGAGCTCGTGTCGGCGCAGGCGCCAAAACTCAGAGCACTTCGCGCAGCATGCGCGCAACACCGTGCTGCCACTCAGGCAAGCGAAGGCCGAATGCCTCCTGCAACTTGGTGGTATCCAGCCGCGAATTGGTGGGCCGTGTGGCTGGCGTCGGAAAGGCGCTGGTGGGCACCGGGTCGACCGCATCCGGCCCCGCCTTGAGCGCAGTGCCAGCGGCCGCCGCCTGCTCGAGGACGAAGCGCGCGTAGCCGTGCCACGAGGTCACACCGCCCGCCACGAGGTGGTAAAGCCCCGCCTTCTCGGGCACCCGCAGGGTGTCGCGAATGGCGTGCGCCGTCACGTCTGCAAGCAACTCAGCGCCGGTGGGCGCACCGAACTGGTCGTTGATCACAGTCAGGCGGTCTCGCTCCCTGGCCAGCCGCAGCATCGTCTTCGCAAAGTTGCCGCCCCGCGCCGCGTACACCCAACTGGTACGAAAGATGAGATGGCGCGGGCCGGCAGCCGCCACGAGTTGCTCGCCTTCGAGCTTGGTCCGCCCGTACACGCTGAGCGGGCCCGTCGCGTCGTCCTCCCGCCAAGGCCGCTCGCCGCTGCCATCGAACACGTAGTCGGTCGAATAGTGCACCATCAGCGCGCCGACCTGCCGCGCCGCTTCGGCGACAACGCCGGGGCTCGTCGCGTTCAAGGCCCGGGCCAGGTCAGGCTCGCTCTCGGCCTTGTCGACGGCCGTGTGGGCCGCGGCATTGACGACGACGTCAGGACGTACCGCCTTGACCGTGTCCGCCAGGGCCTCCGGACGGCTGAAGTCTGCATGAAACTCCGTGCTGTCGAAGTCCAGGGCCACCAAGTCGCCCAGCGGCGCCAGACTCCGCTGAAGTTCCCAACCGACCTGGCCGCCCTTCCCGAAAAGAAGGACCTTCATGCCGGGACCGCGCCGCCGTACTGCTTGCTCACCCAATCGCGATACGAGCCGCTTTGCACGTTGCGCACCCACTCGCCGTTGGCGAGGTACCACTCGACGGTCTTGCGGATTCCCGACTCGAAAGTCTCCGCGGGCTTCCAGCCCAATTCACGCTCAAGCTTCCGTGCATCGATCGCGTAGCGACGGTCGTGCCCCGGTCGGTCGGTGACGTAGGTGATCTGCTCGGCATAGGGCTTGCCATCGGCACGCGGCTTGAGTTCGTCGAGCAGCGCGCAGACCGTGCGCACGATCTCGATGTTCGGTTTCTCGTTCCACCCGCCGACGTTGTACGTCTCGCCGAGCTTGCCAGCTTCCAGCACGCGCCGGATGGCGCTGCAGTGGTCCTTGACGTAGAGCCAGTCGCGCACCTGCATGCCGTCGCCGTACACGGGCAGCGACTTTCCGGCCAGCGCATTGACGATCATCAGCGGGATGAGCTTCTCGGGGAAGTGATAAGGCCCGTAGTTGTTGGAACAGTTGGTCGTGAGGACCGGGAGCCCGTAGGTGTGGTGCCACGCCCGGACCAGATGGTCGCTGGCCGCCTTGCTCGCCGAATAGGGGCTGTTGGGCTCGTAGCGATTGGTTTCGGTGAAGGCCGGGTCGGTGGCCGAGAGCGTGCCGTACACCTCGTCGGTCGACACATGCAGAAACCGGAAGGCGGCCTTTTCGGCCTGGGGCAGGCTGGCCCAATGGCCACGCACTGCCTCGAGCAGACGGAACGTGCCCAACACATTCGTCTGCACGAAGTCTTCAGGACCGTGGATGGACCGGTCCACATGTGATTCGGCGGCGAAGTTCACGACCGCGCGCGGCCGGTGCTCGGCCATGAGGCGGGCCACGAGGGCGGTATCGCCGATGTCGCCCTGCACAAACACGTGGCGCGGGTTGTCTGCCGCGGACGCCAGCGTCTGGAGGTTGCCTGCGTAGGTCAACTTGTCGAGGTTGACAATTGCTTCCGTGCTGCCTGCCAGCCAGTCGAGAACGAAATTGGCGCCGATAAAGCCCGCGCCGCCGGTAACCAGGATCATGGGGTTCCCTGTGTGTCGTTGAATCCGCCATTTCATGGCGCGAAAGGATTATCCCATCCGTTACATGTGTCGAAACGTGGCGTCTTGCACAGTATGTAGAGTCGGCGCGGCTTGTGCTTGGGGAACTCCAGCGCCGGAATCCGCCAACTCTTTCACCCAATCATGAATCCTTTTGTTTTACATTTAGGCTCTCAGCGCAACTTCTAGCCATGAATACTGTCACTGACTCTCGAGCGGCGTCGCCGGGCGCCGCCATCCGCCCCATCGTCTTGTGCGGCGGCAGTGGGACGCGCCTCTGGCCGCTGTCGCGCAAGGCCCTGCCCAAACAGTTCGTGCCACTGGTGGGCAACAAGAGCCTGCTGCAGCTCACGCTCGAGCGCCTGATACATGTTGGCCCGCAGGTCGACTGCGTGGCGTCGGAAGAACATCGTTTCCTGGTGCAGGAGGCCATGGACGCCGCGGGTGTGAACGGCCAGCAGGTGCTCGAACCGGTCGGCCGAAATACGGCCGCTGCGATGGCGGTGGCTGCGCTGATTGCGGCGCCCGACGACCTGCTGCTTTTCGCCCCTGCAGACCACCACGTGCCGGACGCCGACCTGTTCGCCCGCACCGTGCGCCAGGGCGTGGAGGCGGCGCAGGCCGGCTACATCGTGACTTTCGGGGTGGTCCCGACCTTTCCAAGCACGGCCTACGGCTACATCCAGCCGGGGGTCGACCTCGATGGACAGGCCGGCCGCACGGTGGCCCGTTTTGTCGAAAAGCCCCCGGCCGAACGCGCGCAAGCCATGCTGCTCGACGGCGGCTACCTCTGGAATGCCGGCATCTTCCTGGTGCGCGCGGGCACCCTCATCGACGCACTGCGCACCCATGCAACGGACATCCTGGCCGCCTGCCAGAAGGCGGTGGCCGGCCGCAAGCCGGACGGCTCGTTCGTCCGGCTGGACGCCGTGGCCTTCGAAGCCTGCCGCAGCGACAGCATCGACTACGCCGTGCTCGAGAAGCACGACAAGGTGGCGGTGATTCCCTTCGCCGGCGCCTGGAGCGACGTCGGCAGTTGGAACGCCGTGGCGCAACTCCAGCCGGCGGATGCGGGTGGCAACCGCGCCTCGGGGCATGCCGTCCTGCTGCAGGCGTCCAACACTTTCGTACACGCCCCCGTTCGGCCGGTGGTCGCCCTGGGCACCGAAGACCTGGTGATCGTCGACACGCAGGATGCCGTGCTGGTCGCGCGCACCGACTGCGTCGAACAGGTCAAGGACGTGGTGGCCCTGCTCGCGGCCAACGGCCACAGCGAAGCCACCCAGCACCGCCGCGTGGCCCGCCCATGGGGCGCCTACGACAGCGTGGACAACGGTGAGCGCTTCCAGGTCAAGCGCCTGACGGTCAAGCCGGGCGCGAAGCTGTCGCTGCAGATGCACCACCACCGCGCGGAGCACTGGATCGTCGTCAGGGGCACGGCCAAGGTGACGCGTGGCGACGAGACGCTGCTGGTCCAGGAGAACGAATCCGTCTACATCCCGCTGGGCACCGTGCACCGGCTCGAGAACCCGGGCAAGGTGATGCTCGAGGTGATCGAAGTCCAGTCCG
The DNA here is from genome assembly GCA_030418545.1 of Xenophilus aerolatus. Lineage (GTDB taxonomy): Bacteria > Pseudomonadota > Gammaproteobacteria > Burkholderiales > Burkholderiaceae_C > Xenophilus. Next base: position 11,526 of record QAIB01000021.1, read on the forward strand.
GCAGCTACCTCGGCGAGGACGACATCGTGCGCTACGAGGACACCTACGGCCGCGTCGCCCCCCTTCAGCGGCCCGCCAAGGGCGGCTAGCCGGTCAACCCAGGTTTTGCCCACAGACGCCATGACATTCAAGAAGATCTACATCGCCGGCCATCGCGGCATGGTCGGAGGCGCCATCGCCCGTGCGCTGGCGCGCGATGCCGGCGTCGAACTCGTCACGCGCACCCATGCGCAGCTGGACCTGACCGATCCGGCGGCGGTCCGCGCCTTCTTCGAAACCGAGAAGCCCGACGCCGTCTACCTGGCGGCGGCGCGCGTGGGCGGCATCCATGCCAACAACACCTACCCGGCCGACTTCATCTACGACAACCTGATGATCCAGGCCAACGTGATCCACGAAGCCTGGCGCAGCGGCGTGAAGCGGCTGCTGTTCCTCGGGTCAAGCTGCATCTATCCCAAGATGGCCGAACAGCCGATCGCCGAGGATTCGCTGCTCACCGGCAAGCTCGAACCCACCAACGAGCCCTACGCCATCGCCAAGATCGCCGGCATCAAGCTGTGCGAGAGCTACAACCGCCAGCACGGCACGGATTTCCGCAGCGTGATGCCGACCAACCTGTACGGGCCCGGCGACAACTACCACCCGCAGAACAGCCACGTGCTGCCCGCGCTGATCCGCCGCTTCCATGAGGCGCGCGAGTCCGGCGCGCCCAGGGTCACCATCTGGGGCACCGGCACGCCGCGGCGCGAGTTCCTGCATGTCGACGACATGGCGGCCGCCTGCGTGCACGTGATGAACCTCGACCCGGCCACCTACGCCACCGCCACGTCGCCGATGAGCAGCCACATCAACGTGGGCTGCGGCAGCGACGTCACGATCGCCGAACTCGCGCGCCTGGTGGCCGACGTGGTCGGCTACGAGGGCGAGATCGACTACGACACCAGCAAGCCGGACGGCACGCCCCGCAAGCTGCTCGACGTCTCGCGCCTTGGCGCGCTCGGCTGGCGAGCCAGCATCTCGCTGCCCGACGGCATCCGTACCACGTACCAAGAATTCCTGACCAGCACGGCCACGCCAGCATGACCTCGAAAAAAGCACTCATCACCGGTATCACGGGCCAGGACGGCTCCTATCTCGCGGAACTCCTGCTCGAGAAGGGCTACGAAGTCCACGGCATCAAGCGCCGTGCCTCCTCGTTCAACACCAGCCGCATCGACCACCTCTACCAGGACCCGCACGAGAAGGAGCGCCGCCTGCACCTGCACTACGGCGACCTGACCGACACCAGCAACCTGACGCGCATCGTGCAGCAGGTGCAGCCAGATGAGATCTACAACCTCGGCGCTCAGAGCCACGTGGCGGTGAGCTTCGAGGCGCCGGAATACACGGCCGACGTCGACGCCATCGGCACGCTGCGCCTGCTCGAGGCCGTGCGCCTGCTGGGCTTGATGAAGAAGACGCGCTTCTACCAGGCCAGCACCAGCGAGCTGTATGGCCTGGTGCAGGAAATTCCCCAGAAGGAAAGCACGCCCTTCTACCCGCGCAGCCCCTACGGCGTCGCCAAGCTCTACGCCTACTGGATCACCAAGAACTACCGCGAGGCGTACGACATGTACGCTTGCAACGGCATCCTCTTCAACCACGAGAGCCCGCGCCGCGGCGAGACCTTCGTCACCCGCAAGATCACGCGCGGCCTGTGCAACATCGCCCAGGGCCTCGAGCAGCGGCTGTACATGGGCAACCTCGGCGCCCTGCGCGACTGGGGCCATGCCAAGGATTACGTGCGCATGCAGTGGATGATGCTGCAGCAGGACACGCCTAAGGACTACGTGATCGCCACCGGCGTGCAGTACTCGGTGCGCGAGTTCATCGACAAGACGGCCAAGGCCCTGGGCATCACGCTGGAATTCGTCGGCCAGGGCGTCGACGAGCAGGCCGTGGTGCGCAGCGTCTCGGGCGATGCCGCCCCGGCGGTCAAGCCGGGCGATGTGCTGGTGTCGGTCGACCCGCGCTACTTCCGTCCCGCGGAGGTCGAGACGCTGCTGGGCGACCCGGCGATGGCAAAGCAGGAACTGGGCTGGGTGCCCGAGATCACGCTCGACGAGATGGTGCAGAGCATGGTCGCCTCCGACCTCGAATCGGCCCGCCAGCACGCCCTGCTCAAGCACCACGGCTACCAGATCCCCGTCAGCAAGGAAGACTGACTTCGCGATTCCGTGCCGCACTGCAGCACGGCATTGCGCCGCTCTTGCGCTAGAGTGGCCTCAAGAGACACCCTTGAGGCCCCGCATGGCCAAGAAGGCACCACGACGCACCGCGCAACGCATCCTCGAAACGGGGCTCGACCTGTTCAATCGCTTCGGCGAGCCGAACGTGTCGACGACCCTGATCGCGTCCGAGCTGGGCATCAGCCCCGGCAACCTGTACTACCACTACCCGGCCAAGGACGCCCTCATCAACCGGCTCCATGAGGCCTACGAGCACGAGCTCGGCGAGGTGCTGGAGGACGCACAGGGCGTGCGCGACATCGGGCAGGCCGGCGCCTTCCTGCACCGCTTGTTCGAGCTGATCTGGCGCTACCGCTTCCTCTACCGCGACCTCAACGACCTGCTGAGCAAGAACCGGCACCTGGAAACACGCTTCCAGCAGGTGCTGCGCAGCAAGCAGACCGCCTTGCGCACCCTGCTCGGCCGCATGGCCGAGGCCGGCCACCTGAGCATCGACCCTGCCGAGGCCGACCTGCTGGCGCGCAGCATGGTGGTGCTGGTGACCTACTGGCTCAGCTACGAGTACGTGGGCAACCCGCGTGAGGCGCTGGAGCCCGAGCACGCCGAGGAGTCGCTGATGCGCGCCAGCCGGCACACGTTGCAGCTGCTCACCCCCTACCTGGCGCCTGCCCAGCAGCAACATCTGCTGACGCTGGGCACGATGGATGCAGGTGAAGATGCCGCACTGACCGCCTGATGCAAGAACGCACCATCCCGATGCAGGTTCCCCAGACCTCCCCGCATTCACCCGCAGGCGGCCGTGCGCCGATGGCGCTGGAAACGCACGGCTGGGTGGCACTGCCCTTCACCGACCTGCCGCATTTCGACCCGGAAAGCGTGCGGGCGCACTGGGCCCGGCTGCATGCCGGACAGATCGGCCCGCCGCCCGCCAGCGACGCACTCGCCCGCGCCTGGGCCAGCTACCACAACGGCGATTTCGCGCGGGCCGTGACCGAGGCGCAGGCGCTGGGCGACGCTGGCCAGGGCCTGGTCGACCAGGCGACCGCCATCTACGCCAATTACGTCGAGCCGCGCGAGAGCGTGCGCCTCGCCCTCTTCCGCCAGGTGGCCGAGCACGCCGGCGCCCGAGCCGCCGCCGCGCCGGACGACTGCCAGGCGCTGTACTGGCAGGCCTACGCGCTGGGGCGCTACGCGCAGGCGGTGAGCGTGGCGCGCGCCCTGGCCCAGGGCCTGGGCAACAGGCTCAAGGACGCGCTGGAACGCATCATCGCCCTGCAGCCGCGCCATGCGGACGCGCACTTCGCCCTCGGCGCCTTCCATGCCGAGGTGATCGACAAGGTGGGCCCGCTGGTCGGACGCATGACCTACGGCGTGCGGGCCGACACCGCGCGCGCCCTGTTCGCCCGCGGCCTGGAACTGCATCCCGACTCACCCACCGGCCTCATCGAGCACGCCCGCGCCCTGCTGGTCCTGGAGGGCGATGACCGCCTGGCCGAGGCGACGCGCCTGTACGAGCGCGCCGCCGCCCTCGAGCCGCAGGACGCGCGCGAGCGCCTCGACGTGGAACTGGCGCGCGCCGGCCTGAGGGACTGATCGCCCCGCAAGCCAGACCGGCCGCCAAGGGCAAAAAAAAAGAACGATCGTTCGCAGGCGGTCACAATGGGGACCTTCCTCCCACTCGCTCCCTGCACGCCATGTCTTCCCCCGACCTCCAGGCCCGTTTCGAAGCCGCCGAAGCCAACTCCAAGCTGCTGCCCGCCCGCCCCGACAACCCGACGCTGCTGAAGATCTACGGCTTGTACAAGCAGGCCACGCTGGGCGACAACACCGAGAAGAAGCCCAGCTTCAGCGACATCGTGGCCCGCGCCAAATGGGACGCCTGGAGCGTCCACAAGGGCGTGTCGGCGGACGACGCCAAGCAGAGGTACATCGACCTGATCGAATCGCTGCGCAACGCATGAACTGATACACCCCCCAAGCCGCTTCGCGGCTCCCCCCTCTCTCGCCTTCGGCGGGAGGGGGGCGCACCCAGCGGCCTGGCAAAGCCAGTTCCGCGGGTGCCCTGAGGGCTTCGCTGCGCTTGCCGGCTGGGCTGCGTTTGCCAAGCGTCGCGGGTGCTCAACCTAATCGGGCTGAAATGCCGCCACACCTGGACAACGCGCTATCGATTCGATAGCGAGGCACTCGACGGGGGCAGTCAGCCGACCACGCCCCGCTCGCGCAGCGCCACGATCTGCGCCTCGCTCAGCCCCACCTCGCGCAGCACCGCGTAGGTATCCGCCCCCAGCGCCGGCGCGTTGCGCCTGTGGCCCGCCGGCGTGGCCGACAGCTTGGGCACGAAGCCCGGCAGCAGCACCTCGCTGCCGTCGTCCAGGCGAATGGGGAGCACCATGCCGCGCGCGGCGTAGTGCGGGTCGGCCGCGATGTCGGCCACGGTGTAGATGCGGCCGGCCGGCACCTGGGCCGCCTCCAGCGCGGCCAGCGCCTCGGCCACGGTGCGTCCTGCAGCCCATTCGCCGATGGCGCCATCGAGCATGCCGACCTGCGCCACGCGGCCGGTGTTGTCGGCCAGTTGCGGATCGGCCGCCAGCTCGGGCCGGCCGATGCACTGCATCAGCCGCTTGAAGATGCTGTCGCCGTTGCCTGCGATGAGCACGTAGCCGTCGGCGCAGCGGTACGCGTTGGTCGGCGCGATGCCGGGCAAGGCGCTGCCGGCCGCCTCGCGCACGGCGCCGAAGGCGCTGTACTCGGGCAGCAGGCTTTCCATGCAGTTGAAGACCGCCTCGTACAGCGCCACGTCGATCACCTGGCCGCGGCCCTTGGGATGCTCGGCGCTCACCGTCGCGTGCCGGTGCTGCAGCGCCATCAGGATGCCGATCACGCCGTGCAGCGAGGCCAGCGTGTCGCCGATCGACACGCCCACGCGCACCGGCACGCGGCCCGGCTCGCCCGTGAGGTGGCGCAGCCCGCCCATCGCCTCGGCCACGACGCCAAAACCCGGGCGGTCGCGGTACGGCCCGGTCTGACCGTAGCCGCTGATGCGCAGCATGACCAGCGCGGGGTTGGTGGCCAGCAATGCGTCGGGGCCCAGGCCCCAGCCTTCCATCGCGCCGGGGCGGAAGTTCTCGATCAGCACGTCGGCTTCGGCCGCCAGGCGCCGCACGATGTCTTGCGCCTCGCTCTGGCGCAGGTCCAGCGCGAGCGAGCGCTTGTTGCGCGATTGGGCCTGCCACCAAATCGACGTGCCATCCTTGAGCAGGCGCCACTTGCGCAGCGGGTCACCCTCGTTCGGCGGCTCGACCTTGACGACATCGGCGCCGAAATCGGCCAGGGTGCGGGCCGAGAAAGGGCCGGCAATGAGCTGGCCCAGCTCGATGACCTTCAGGCCCGCGAGCGGGCCGCTGACCGTTCGCGGGGCACCGGATCGGGCGTCGGTCATGGCAGCTGCCGGCCGGTCAGCCGGCCGCCCGCTCGCGGGCCAGCAGCTCGTCGAGGTTGCGCGACACCTTCTCCTCGATCATCTCGCTGAAGCTGCCGAGCAGAAAGCCCAGTTGCACGTTCATGCCGAAGCGCTCCGGCGTGACCTCCACCGTGCCGCTGGCACCGGCGCCGCTGAAGTGCACCCGGTCGCAGGCGCCGGCCTCGGACGACTCCTCGTAGGTGCACGACAGGCCGTAGTCGCGCTCGGCCTGGCTGACCCACTGGCGGGCCACCTCGCGCGCGCGGGCCATGCCGAGGTTGTGCTGGCGTTCGATCTGGATGTCAGGCACCGGGGGACTCTCCGTGGGATGCGGTGGAAGAAGAAGAAGATGAAGAAGAAGCGCCCGAGGCGGGCGCCGAGGCCGGCATGATGCCCGCCTCGGCGCGCAGCGCGTCGGCTCGCCGCTGCGCAGTGGGCAGCGCGGCGATGCGGCGCACGGCGGCATAGAAGCGTGGCCAGTCGCGGCCCTCGCGCTCGTACAGTTGCTCGAAGGCCGGCACCAGCGCATCGTAGGCGGCCTGGGTGCCGAAGGTGGCGTTGTTGGCGTTGGCCACCCAGGCGTCGTAGGCGCCATGGCGCGGGCCGCTCCAGCCGGCCCGCATCTGCTGGTAGCGGGCGCGGAACTCGTCCATTGCTACCTTTTTCATAGCATCCACCGCCCGCCAGTCCTGCGCTTTCGCCTCTTTCGACTCATAAATGTTGGCCAGGGCACGGCGCGTGTCGGCCATCAGTGCACGCATGGCGCGGCGCCGGGCGTCGAACTGCTGGTATTCCTCGCGCGCGGCCGGGCTGGCCTGCGTGGCCAGCCACTGCCCGCCACCCAGCCGCTCCACCGAGGTGGCGAAGGACTCGTTGAAGTCGGTGTCGCCCGACACGTACAGCAGTTGGTGCGCCAGCTCGTGGAAGATCAGCCGCGCCAGTTCGCCCTCGGGATAGCCGATGAAGGTGGACAGCAGCGGATCGCCGCCGGCCCAGTCGAGCCAGCCCAGCGTCGAGTACGCCGGCACGGGGTAGACCGAAGCCTCCAGTCCCTCTGCCTGCAGCTGCTTCGCCTCAGCCTGCGCGGCGGCCTCGGCGTAGTAGCCGCGGTAGCCCACGCAGCCGGCGATCGGGAAGCACCAGGTCTTGAGCGTGAGCGAATACGGCGGCGCCGCCACCACGTTCCACACCGCCGCGCCGCGATGCAGGTCGGCATACGCCGTGTAGCTGCGGTTGTCGGGCAGGTGCAGCTGCGTGGAGGCGTAGCGGCGGATGCGCTGCGCCAGCTCCAGCTTCTGCTTGAGCGCCGCCGAGGTGGCCGGGTCGGCCAGCCAGTCGGGCACCGGGCGCGCGGCCCGCATCAGGCTCAGGTGGCCGCTGGCCGACTGCCAGTAGTAGCCGACATTGGCGCAGCCGGCCAGGGCGGCGACGGTCGCGACCACGGCCAGCAACGCGCCAAGGCGCCAGCGCGAGCGGCCGTGGCGGGCAGGCGGCAACAGGCGCATGCGATCAGGCCGCGGTCGTCGGTTCGACCTGCACCAGGCAGTCGTAGAAGGTCGGCCCGCGTCCGAGGTCGGTGAGGCGCTGGCTTGTGAGCTGGTTGACGTTGGTGCCGTCCACGCCCAGCTTGCGCCACCAGATGCCCAGGCCGTGCACCACGCCCGGCCGCGCGCGGAACGAGACCTCGGCGCGGCAGTGGTGCTCGCCGCGGCCGTTGAAGACACGCACCATCGCGCCGTCGGCGATGCCGCGCGCGGCCGCGTCGTCGGCATGGATCTCCAGCAGCGGCTCGCCCTCGATGGCGCGCAGGCTCTTCACGTTGACGAAGCTGCTGTTGAGGAAGTTGCGCGCCGGCGGCGAGATCATGGCCAGCGGAAAGGCGCTGGAGCTGCCCGCCGGCTCGTGGTTGGGCAGGTGCTCGGGCAGGCCGTCCAGGCCCTGCGCGGCCAGCCGCTCGCTGAAGAATTCGACCCGGCCCGACGGCGTGGGAAAGCCGCCCTTCGCATACGGCGCCTCGGGCAAGGGCACGCTGGCGAATCCCTGCGTCTCCAACGCGGCCCAGTCGATGGCGCCGGGGGCGAAGGCCTGGCGGCACAGCGCCTCGTCGTCGTCCCGGAAGCAGGGATCGTTGAAGCCCATGCGCCGCGCCAGCTCGCGGAACACCCAGGCGTTGCTGCGCGCCTCGCCGCGCGGCGCGATGGCCGGACGGTTGAGCAGCACGTCGGTGTGGCCGTAGCTGGTGTGGATGTCCCAGTGCTCCAGCTGCGTGGTGGCTGGCAGCAGGTAGTCGGCATAGTCGGCGGTGTCGGTCTGGAACTGCTCGAGCACGACGGTGAAGAGGTCCTCGCGCGCGAAGCCGGCCGCCACCTTGGCCGACTCGGGCGCCACCGCGACCGGATTGCTGTTGTAGACAACGACCGCCTCGATCGGCGGCCCGCCCGAGAGCGCGTCGGCGTCGCCCAGCAGCGCATCGCCGATGCGCACCATGTTGACGGTGCGCGGCCGGCGCCCGGCCAGCAGATCGGGCCGCTGCAGTGCCGCACGGTCCACCGGGAACTGGCCCGAGGCGCTGAGCAGCAGCCCGCCCGCGCGATCGCGCCAGGCGCCCACCAGCGCCGGCAGGCAGGCGACGGCGCGGGCCGCGTTGCCGCCGCCGCGCACGCGCTGCATGCCATAGTTCAGGCGGATCGCGGCCGGCTTCGTCGTGCCGTAGGCGCGCGCCAGCTCGCGGATCTGCTGCACCGGCACGCCGCACACGGCAGCGGCGCGCTCGGGCGGCCATTGCAGCGCGCGTTCGCGCAGGCGCTCCCAGCCCAGCGTGTGCTGGGCGATGTAGTCGTGGTCCAGCCAGTCGTGGGCGATCAGCTCGTGCATCAGCGCCAGGGCCAGCGCGCCGTCGGTGCCCGGCAGCAGCGCGACGTGCTCGTCGCACTTGTCGGCGGTCTCGGTCTTGCGCGGATCGATGCACACCAGGCGTGCGCCGGCGCGCTTGGCGGCCTGCGCATGGCGCCAGAAATGAAGGTTGCTCGCAATCGAATTGCTGCCCCAGATCAGGATCAGCTTCGCCTCGGCGAAGAACTCGACCCGCATGCCGACCTTGCCCCCCAGCGTGTAGACCATGGCGTCGCCGCCCGCCGTGGAACAGATCGTGCGATCGAGGAAAGACGCGCCCAATTGGTGAAAAAAGCGACGGTCCATCGACTCGCCTTGCACCAAACCCATGGTGCCGGCATAGCTGTAAGGCAAAATCGTATCTGGATTGTTACAACTCAGCCGGGCCAGGCGATCGGCGATGTCGTCCAGTGCGACGTCCCACGACACCGGCTCGAAGCGTCCGGCGCCCTTGGGGCCGACGCGACGCATCGGCTGGGTGAGTCGTTCGGGGTGGTCGTTGCGCTCGATGTAGCGCGACACCTTGGTGCACAGCACACCGGCCGTGTGGCGGTGGTCGGCGTTGCCCTGCAGCTTGACGGCCCTGCCGTCCTGCACGGTGGTGACGAGCGCACAGGTGTCGGGGCAATCGTGGGGACAGGCCCCTCGCACGACGGCATTGGACAGGGGAGTCATGGCAACAACATCAAGAAGAGGGACGAGGCGGGTCCGCACCGGGCGGTCGGCCGAGTCTAGTGGGAGCGCGCGAGCAGCGCGCGAGGGGGTTTTACGATGATCAACCGCAGACATTTCTCCTTGGGCGCCGGCGCTTCCGTGCTGGGCGGCTTCGCGGGCGTGGCGCGCGCGCAGAGCGAGGCGCCGATCGTGCTGGGCCAGTCCGCGCCCTTCACCGGGCCGGCCGCGCAGCTGGGCATTCAGTTCTACGAAGGCGCCAAGCTCTTCCTCGACCAGTACGGCGCGCAGCCGGGCGTGCGCAAGGTGGTGATCAAGCAGCTCGATGACGGCTACGAGCCCGAGCGCACGGTGGCCAATACCCAGAAGCTGATCCAGGAAGACGTGTTCGCCCTCTTCGGCTACATCGGCACGCCCACGAGCGTGGCGGCGCTGCCGCTGGCCGTGAAGGACAAGGTGCCCTTCGTCGCGCCCTTCACCGGCGCCATGAGCCTGCGCGAGCCCTTCCACAAGAACGTGTTCCACCTGCGCGCCTCGTACAACGACGAGACGGCGCTGATCGTGAACCAACTGCACCATCTGGGCCTGAAGAAGATCGCGGTCTTCCACCAGAACGACGCCTACGGCAAGGCCGGGCTGGACGGCGTGACGCTGGCGCTGGAGCAGCACCAGCTCAAGCCCGTGGCGGCGGCGACGGTGGAGCGCAACTCGGTCGACGTCGCCGCGGCGGTGAAATCGCTGGTGGCGGCCAAGCCCGACGCGATCGTGCAGGTCAGCGCGTACAAGAGCTGCGCGGCCTTCATCCGCGAGGCCCGCAAGGCCGGCTACGGCGGCACCTTCTACAACGTGTCCTTCGTCGGCACGCAGGCGCTGGCCGACGAGCTGGGCAAGGACGGCGCCGGCATCGTCGTGTCGCAGGTCGTGCCCTCGCCCTACAGCAGCGCCAACGCCATCACGCGCGAGTTCAACGACACCGCGCGCAAGTCCGGCGGCAAGGTGCAGGCGAATTTCTCCAGCATCGAGGGCTACCTGGCCGCGCGCGTGCTGGTCGAAGGCCTCAAGCGCAGCGGCGGCAAACCCTCGCGCGAGGGCCTGATCGCCGGGCTGGAAGGCATCGACCGCCAGCAGTTCGGCGGCTTCGAGGTGTCCTTCTCGCCGAAGAACCACGTCGCTTCGAAGTTCGTGGAGCTGTCGATGATCACCGGCGACGGCCGCATCCGCACCTGATCTGCTACTGAATCGATAGCTGGTGCCGCAAGCGCAGCGCGCGTTTGCGGCACTTTTTGCTTATGAGGTGGCGCGCGCCGCGGTCGACGCGCGCACCACCAGCTCCGGCCGCAGCACCACCGTGGACGCCGACAGCGACTTGCCCTCGATCTCGTCGAAGAGCATCTCGGCCGCCCGCCAGCCCAGTTCGCGGTGCGGCAGGCGGATGGTGGTGAGGGGAGGATCGACCATGTCCACCAGCGGCATGTCGTTGTGGCCGGTGATGGAAAGGTCCTGCGGCACCCGCAGCCCGGCCTCGCGCAGCACGTCGTAGGCGCCCAGCGCCACCAGGTCGTTGCAGCACACCACCGCCTCGGGGCGCGGCCCGCTGGCCAGCAGGGTGCGCATGGCCTCGCGGCCGGCCTCGCGGCTGTAGCTCTCGCACTCGACGACGCGCGGGGGCTTGAGGCGATGGTCGTGCATGGCCTGCTCCACGCCCTGGCGGCGGCCCACGCCGGTGGGCACGTTCTGCGGCCCGGCCAGGTGCGCGATGCGGCGATGGCCCAGGGCCGCGAGGTGGTCGACCGCGAGCTTCATCGCCAGGCGGTCGTCGCTCACCGCTGCGGGCAGGCGGCCGCTCTCGTCGGCGCGGTTGACCATCACCGCATGCAGGCCGTTGTCGCGCACGAAATCGATCAGCGGGTCGTCGCGCAGCGCGATGGCCATGACCAGCCCGTCGATCTGCTGCGCCTGCATGCGCGCGAGGATGGGCCGCGCGAGCTGCGGGTCGCCCACATTGGCCACGAAGACGAAATAGCCGCGCGCCGCCGCGCTGGCCTCGATGCCCTGCAGGATGGGCGGGAACACCGGGTTGGTGATGTCCGGCACCAGCACGCCGATGGTGTGGGTGCGCCCGGTGCGCAGCGCCGAGGCGGCGCGGTTCGGCTGGTAGCCCAGGCGGCGCGCCGTCTCTTCCACCAGTTCGAGCACCTCCTTGCTGATGCGCTTGCGCCGTGCCGGATCGAGCGCGCGCGACACGGTGGAGAAGTGCACCCCGCTCGCCGTCGCGACGTCGCGGATGGTGACTTTGGGGCTCTTCGCGGGCTTCATCTGTGCAACCGTTTGTCCAACTTTTACAGGCCTGTCAATAGGAACAATTCTGCCACCGTGGACTTGCTTCCGCCGCACTCACAGACAAATAATGCGCAAACGTTTGCACAAACAGAGGTCCCACCGTGAACATCGTGACCACCCCCGATTCGGTGCTCGGCATCGCGCTCGACGCGATGGAGCGCACGCCCGACCCCCGCCTGCGCGAGGTGATGGCCTCGCTCACTCGCCACCTGCACGCATTCGTGCAGGAGGTGAAGCTGAGCGAGGACGAGTTCGAGCACGCGCTGGACTTCATCGTGGCGCTGGGCCAGGCCACCGGCGAGAAGAAGAACGAGGTGGTGCTGGCGGCGGACATCCTCGGCATCTCCACGGTGGTGGCGCTCCAGAACAACCAGGACCCGGAAGGCGAGTCGCCGTCCGCCCTGCTCGGCCCCTTCTGGCGCGCCAACGCGCCCGACTGCGCCTGCGGCGACTCCATCGCGCGCTCGGGCACGCCGGGCGTGCCGCTCTTCGTCTCCGGCACGGTGCGCAACGCGGCTGGCCAGCCGCTGGCCGACGCCGTGGTCGACGTGTGGCAGGCCTCGCCCGTGGGCCTGTACGAGAACCAGGACCCGACGCAGGAGAACATGAACCTGCGCGGGCGCTTCCGCACCGACGCCGAGGGCCGCTACCACTTCCGCAGCGTGCGCCCGGCCGGCTACCCCGTGCCGGTGGACGGGCCCTGCGGCGTGCTGCTCAAGGCCCAGCGCCGCCATCCCAACCGGCCGGCCCACCTGCACTTCATGGTGAGCAAGCCGGGCTTCAAGGTGCTGGTGAGCCAGGTCTACGCCGACGACGACGAGAACCTCGAGAGCGACCCGACCTTCGGCGTCACGCGCCGGCTGATCGGCAACTACGCGATGCAGCCCGACGGGCAGAGCGCGACGCTGGCCTACGACTTCCGGCTCGAACCGGGCGAGACCAAGTTCCCGCGGCCGCCCATTCCCTGATGCACCCCTTCTTCCACTTCTCTCCATCGACTGCAAGACCATGAGCTTCGACCCCGTTTCACGCCTGGACGGCCAGGTGGCCGTCATCACCGGCGGGCTGGGCGCCATCGGCTGGGCCAGCGCCGAGCGCCTGGCCGCCCTGGGCGCCACCTGCGTGCTGCTGCACCGCAAGGGCGACGACGCGCAGGCCCGCGCGTCCACCCTGCCCTCGGCCCAGGGCCAGCGCCACACCGCCCTGCGTGCCGACATCGTCGACAGCGCCAGCCTGCAGGCCGCCGCCGAGGCGGTGAAGGCCACGCGCGGCCGCTGCGACATCCTGGTCAACAGCGCCGGCCACACGAAGCCCGTGCCCGCGGGCGACCTCGACGGCCTGACGGACGAGCTGATCGACGAGCTGCTGCGCGCCAACTTCCGCGGCGTGTTCGCCACCATCCGCGCCTTCGCACCGCTGCTCAAGGCCAGCGGCGACGGGCTGATCGTCAACGTGTCCTCGATCGCCGGCTTCACCGGCGTCGGCAGCAACCTCGCGTACGTCGCTGCCAAGGCCGGGCTGGACGTGGTGGGCGATGCGCTGGCCAAGGTGCTGGCGCCGCAGGTGCGCGTGGTGTCGGTCTCGCCGGGTGCGGTCGAGTCCGGCTTCGTGCCGGGCCGCGGCGAGGACTTCAGGAACAAGATGGCCAGCACGACGCCGCTGGGCCGCATCGGCCTGCCGCAGGACGTGGCGGCGACGGTCGAGGCGCTGGCGACCACGCTGCGCTTCGTCACCGGCACACGGATCGTGGTGGATGGAGGACGGCACCTATGAGCGCCGCATGGCCGCCCAAAGGCGCGAGCGCCCCCTCGGGGGGCAGCGCAGTGCACGAAGTGACAAGCGTGGGAGTCCAATGAACAAGACGCTCATCACCTGTGCCGTCACGGGCAACCTCGTGAAGCCCGAGCAGACCCCGCACCTGCCCATCACCCCCACGCAGATCGCCGACGAATGCCTGGCGGCGGCCGAGGCGGGTGCGGGCCAGGTGCACATCCATGTGCGCGACCCCGGCACCGGCAAGCCCTCGATGGAGGTCGAGCTGTATCGCGAGGTGGTCGATCGCATCCGCCGCCACGACCGTGAGCTGATCGTGAACCTCACGACCGGCCCGGGCGGTCGCTTCATCCCGAGCGAGGACGACCCCAAGGTCTACGCGCCCGGCACCTCGCTGCTGCCGCCCGAGCGCCGTGTGGAGCACATCGCGCTCATCAAGCCGGATGTCTGCTCGCTGGACCTCAACACCATGAACAGCGGCCCCGACGTCGTGATGAACACGCCGAAGAACGTGCGCCGCATGGCCAAGGTGATCCGCGAGGCCGGCGTGAAGCCCGAGCTGGAGATCTTCGACTCCGGCGACATCAACCTGGCGCTGGACCTGATCGCCGACGGCACGCTCGACGGCCCCGGCATGTGGACCTTCGTGCTGGGCGTGAAGTACGGCTTCGCGCCCACGCCCGAGACGCTGCTCTACGCCCGCAACATGCTGCCGCGGGGCGCCTTCTGGAGCGCCTTCGGCATCGGCCGCATGGAGTTCCCCATCGTCGCGCAGGCCTGGCTGATGGGCGGGCATGTGCGCGTGGGCATGGAAGACAACATCTACCTGTCGCACGGCGTTCTGGCCGAGAGCAACGCGCAGCTGGTGGCCAAGGCACGCGACATCATCCGCAGCCTGGGCGGCCAGGTGGCCAGCGCCGCCGAGGCGCGCCAGAGGCTGAACCTGCCGGCCGGAGGTGCGCGATGAACGGGGCCACGAACGGCACCGCCGCACGCGCCCTGCGCGTGGAGCAGAAGGCGGCGGACCTCGCAGCACTGCAGCTTGCCATCGCCCAACAGCCGCAGCCCGAGGCGCCGGCCGGCCATGCCGTGGTGCGCGTCGGCGCCGCCGCGGTGAACCCCAGCGACGTGAAGGCGACGCTGGGCCTCATGCCCAAGGCCGTGTGGCCGCGCACGCCGGGCCGCGACTTCGCGGGCACGGTGGTCGCGGGGCCGAGCGCCTGGATCGGGCGCGAGGTCTACGGCTCCGGCGGCGACGTGGGCATCACCCGCGACGGCTCGCACGCGCGCTACCTGGTGCTGCCCGAGGCCGCGTTGCGCGAGCGGCCGCGCAACATCTCGATGGACGAGGCCGGTGCCGTGGGCGTGCCCTTCGTCACCGCCTACGAGGGCTTCCGCCGCAGCGGCATGCCGCAGGCCGGGCAGACCGTGCTCGTGCTGGGCGGCAACGGCAAGGTGGGCCAGGCCGCGGTGCAGCTGGCGGCGCAGGCGGGCGCGAAGGTGATCGCCGTGCAACGGCGCGCCGGCCCCTTCGAGGGCTTCGCCTGCGCGCCGGTCGAGGTGGTCGATGCGCGCAGCGAAGACGTGGCGGCCAGGGTGCTCGAGCTCACCAACGGCCGCGGCGCCGACGTGGTCTACAACACCGTCGGCAGCGCCTACTTCGAAGCGGCCAACAAGGCCATGGCCAAGGGGGCGACGCAGATCTTCATCGCCACGCACGACCGCGCGGTGCCCTTCGACATCTTCGCCTTCTACCGCGGCATGCACACGTACGTGGGCATCGATTCGCTGGCCATGGACTGCATCGCGTCGACCGCGCAGCTCGATGCGATGCGCGAAGGCTTCGAGCGCGGCACCCTGAAACCCTTCCCGGTGGCGCGCCACTTCACGCTTGACGAAGCGCTGGACGCCTACCGGCTGGTGCTCTCGGGCAGCACCGACCGCGTGGTGCTGCGGCCCTGAGCGCTAAAGGAGGCTGCCATGCACGTCACCCGATTCGACCAGGCGCCCACTTACGAGGCGCCGCGCCACTTCGACATGCGCTGTCTGCGCCTGCAGGGCAAGGAGGCCGGCCCGTCCGAGCAGATGTGGATGGGCATGAGCCAGATCCTGCCCGGCGGACACACCGGCCTGGACGGCTCGCCGATGGAGAAGCTGTACCTCGTGCTCGAAGGCCGGCTCACCGTCATCGGCGAGCTGGACGGCCACACCGAGGAGCAGGAGCTCGGCCCCTACGACTCCTGCCGCTTCGCGCCGGGCGAGAAGCGGCAGCTGGTCAACCGCACGAACCGGCCCGTGCTGGTCGCGCTGGTGATGCCGCACGAGCCGCCGGCGCCCAAGGGCTGACGGCCGCATCGATCCCACAGAACACACAAACGGAGACAAGACATGACATTCGCACCCCACCGCGGCCTCGGCCGCCGCCTCTTCGTCGCGGGCACGCTCGCGGCCCTCGCCATCGGCAGCGCGCACGCGCAGGGCGACTGGCCGCGGGGCCAGTCGATCCGCCTCATCGTGCCCTTCACCGCAGGCAGCGGCACCGACATCGTCGCGCGGCTCGTGGCCGAGCGCCTCGGCCCCGCCCTGCAGACCACCGTGGTGGTCGAGAACAAGCCCGGCGCCGGCGGCACACTGGGTGCGGCGCAGGTGGCCAAGGCGCCGGCCGACGGCTACACGCTGCTGGTGCATTCGGCGGGGCACCTGGTCAACCCATCGATCTACCCCAACCTCTCCTACGACACGCTGAAGGACTTCGCCGGCATCACGCCGATGGCCAGCCTGCCCAACGTGCTGGTCACCTCGCCCGGCAAGTTCGCCGACGTGAAGGACCTGGTGGCGCAGGTCAAGGCCAAGCCGGGCGGGTTCAATTACGCATCGGCCGGCAACGGCTCGGCCACGCACATGAACGCCGAGGTGTTCCGCCTGGCGGCCGGCATCCAGGCGCAGCACGTGCCCTTCCGCGGCACGCCCGAGGCCATGACCGAGGTGATGGGCGGACGCATCGACTGGTTCTTCGCGCCGATGGTGTCGGCCCTGCCCCTCATCAAGGACGGCAAGCTCAAGGCCCTGGCCGTGGGCACCGGCAAGCGCTCTTCCGTGCAGCCCGACCTGCCGACGACGGTGGAGGCCGGCGTGCCCGGCTCCGAGTACCTGTTCTGGGTTGGCCTGTTCGCGCCCGCGAAGACGCCGAAGCCGGTGGTCGACCGCGTGCAGGCCGAGGTCGCGAAGATCATGGCCGCGCCCGACCTGAAGGACCGGCTGGACAAGCTGGGCGCCGAGCCCTTCACCATGCCGTCGGCGCAGTTCGACAAGTTCCTCGCCGACGAGACCGCGAAGAGCGCGCGCGTCGTCAAGGCTGCAGGCATCAAGGTCGACTGACGCGCCCGAGGTCCGCATGAAGCTCTTCGGATCCACTCGCACCGAAGCCGGTGCAGCCGGCCGCTATCGTCATTGGTGCGACCCTGCCTGCATCCATCCGGAACCCGACGCCGCCGAGCCGCCGCGCCGGCAGTTCCTGCGCAGCTCGCTCGGCCTGGCCGCCGCCGGCGGCCTGGCAGGCTTCGGCCTGGCCGGCTGCGCCAGCACCGCGCCCAGCGGCCCCGCCGACACCGTGCTGCGCAACGTCCGCATCGCCACGCTGGACCCGAAGCGCCCACGCGCCGAAGCTCTGGCCATCGTCGGCACCGACTTTGTCGCCGTCGGCAGCGATGCCGACATGCAGCGCTGGATCGGCCCGCGCACCCGCGTCATCGACGCCCAGGGCCGCACCGTGGTGCCGGGGCTGATCGACTCGCACGCCCACTTCATCCGCGGCGGCCTGACCTACACGCAGGAGCTGCGCTGGGACGGCGTGCCCTCGCTGGCCGACGCGCTGGTGATGTTGCGCGACCAGGCGCGGCGCACGCAGCCGCCGCACTGGGTGCAGGTGGTGGGCGGCTTCTCGCCCTACCAGTTCCGCGAGAAGCGGCTGCCCACGCTGGCCGAGATCAACGACGCCACCGGCGAAGTGCCCTGCTTCGTGATGAACCTGTACGACCGCGCCTTTCTCAACCGCGCTGCCCTGCGCGTGCTGGGCTTCAACCGCGACACGCCCAACCCGATCGGCAGCGTGCTCGAGAAGGACGCGGCCGGCAACCCGACCGGCCTGGTCGTCAACACCACCAGCCTGGGCGGCCTGGTCGCACTGTTCGCGCGCGTGCCCAAGCTGCCCGACGCCGACCAGGCGCTGTCGACGCAGCTGTACATGCGCGAGATGAACCGCCTGGGCCTGACCAGCGTGGTCGACGCCGGTGGCGGCGGTCAGAACTACCCCGAGCACTACGCCGGCGTGGCGCAGCTCGCGGCCGAGCGAAAAATGACGCTGCGCATCTCGTACAACCTGTTCGCGCAGCGCCCGGGCCAGGAGCTGGCCGACTACCAGGCCTGGTCGCAGAAGGTCGCGCCGGGCCAGGGCGACGACTGGCTGCGCATGGTGGGCGCGGGCGAATACATCCTCTGGGCCGCGACGGACCCGGCCAACTTCGGCAAGAGCGTCGCGCCGGCGCCGGCCATCATGGAAAGCAAGCTCACCGAGGTGGCCACCTACCTGGTCGGCAAGGGCTGGCCGATCCGCATGCATGCCAGCTACGACAGCACCGCCACGCGCATCCTCGACGTGCTCGAGAAGGTGAACCGCGAGGTGCCGCTCAAGAACGTGCGCTGGGCGCTCGACCACTGCGAGACGCTGTCGCCGCGCTCGATGGAACGCGTGGCCGCCATGGGCGGGCGCATCGCGATCCAGAACCGCATGTCGCTGGACGGCGAGGTCTTCGCCCAGACCTGGGGCCGCGAGGCCGCGGCCGACGCGCCCGCCATCGGGCGCATGCGTGCCATGGGCCTGCCCGTGGCCTGCGGCACCGACTCCAGCCGCGCCACCAGCTACAACCCCTGGGTGTCGCTGCATTGGCTGATCACCGGCAAGACCATGGGCGACACCCGCCTGAACGCCGAGCGCAACCTGGTGAGCCGCGAGGACGCGCTGCGCATGTGGACCGTGGAAGGCGCCGCGCTCACCGGCGAAGAGGCCCGCAAGGGCAGCATCCAGCCCGGCCGGCTGGCCGACTTCGCGCTGCTGTCGGACGACTACTTCGCCGTGCCCGAGGACGACATCAAGGACATCACGGCGCTGCTCACGGTGGTGGGCGGCCAGGTGGTGCACGGCGCCGGCGCCTTCGCGGCGCAGGCGCCGGCGGCGGTGAAGCCCATGCCCGACTGGCTGCCCGTGAACATCTACGGCGGCTACCAGCAGCGGCGCAAGAGCGGCGTGGCGCAGGCGCCCGCGGCGCACGGCGGCGGATGCTGCGCCGGGCCGGGGGCGGCGCCGATCATCATCGGGGACCAGGGGCAGTGGCGGATGAGTTGCGGGTGCGCGATGGTGTGACTGGCCGGCTTGCCTCGCCGCGTGCGGCCGATGCGCCGGTGTGCGACACGGCAAACCTTCGTGCGTACTCTCCGGGACTCACGCCCACACGACGCACGAATGCCTTTCTGAGAACGTCGACGCTCCGATAGCCGCATCGGCGCGCGATGTCCTCCATCGAGCCTCCCAACTCCAGCGCCCGGCGCACCGCCTCCAGGCGCACGTCCTCCACGTATTTCGCCGGCGTGGTCTGCAGCTCTCGCTCGAAGGTTCGAATGAGCGTTCGAACGCTCATCGAAAGCCTGTCCGCCAGCACATCGACCGTGAGTTCCCGGTGCAGGTTCTCGCTGATCCAGGTCCGCATGCCTTCCAGCCTGGGACTCAACCCGTGTTGCGACTGGAGCGACACGCTGAACTGCGCTTGACCACCCGGGCGGCGCAGAAAGAGCACCAGGCTCTTCGCGACTTCGAGCGCCAGATCCTCGCCCAGGTCTTCTCCCACCAGGGCCAGCGCGAGGTCGATGCCCGCGGAGATGCCCGCTGACGTGTAGACATTGCCGTCCTTCACCCAGATGGGGTTCGGGTCCACGAGCACAGCCGGATAGCGCTCGGCCAGGCGCCTTGCCATGCCCCAATGCGTCGTCGCCCGACGGCCGTCGAGCAAACCGGCGTCGGCGAGCGCGAAGGCGCCGACGCAGATGGAACAGACGCGCCGCACCGACCGCGACCGCGTCCGAATCCACTGAGCGACTGGCCTTTCCAATGGCTGGTCGGCATTGAACCCGGCAGCGACGACGAGTGTGTCGATGGGCTTGCTCGACCTGCGCTCCTGGTCCAGCGTTCGGTGGGCCCTGAGGCCGATGCCGGTCTCGCTCTCCAGGTCCGGACCGGGCCCCACGCAGACCAATTCCAACAGGTAGGGCGCCGTCCCTGCGCCATGCAGCCGGTTGGCGAGGGTGAACACCTCCGCCGGCCCGATGACGTCCAACGCGTCGACCGGGGCCAGTCCCAATATGACGATGCGCTTGCGTGCGACCGGTGCGAGCGACGCTTTCGACCTGGATCTCGTTCTTTCAGTCATGGCAGCCCTGGATAATCGTGCCGCATCTTGGCAAAAATCGTCCGCAAACAGTCATTTACGCCGACCTGGGCGTTCTAAATTCAAGGCCTGAACAGCGACATCCTGATGGAAGAAGCACCATGGCCACTCCAACCCTGATCGACGGCGTCAGCGCCCCCGAATCCGCACTGGCACATAAAGCTGCCTACCTGGTGCAACGCGTGCATTCACCGGCGATGTGCAACCACGTCCACAGGACCTGGTGGTTCTCCGAGCTTCTCGGACGCAAGCGCGGACTGAAGTACGACCGTGAAGTCGTCTACCTCGCCTCGCTGTTGCACGACCTCGGCCTCACGCCGGACTACGCCGCCGAGCACCGGTTCGAAGTCGACGGGGCCGACGCGGCCAGCAGGATTCTGGTCGCGAACGGCTATCCGGAGCGGAAGGCCCGACTGGTGTGGGACGCCATTGCACTGCATTCGAGCGCCGGCATCGCGGAGCGCAGGGAGCCCGAGGTTGCACTGGTTCACATGGGCGCCCACGTCGACGTGATGGGCCTGTGGATCGAAGAGATCACGCCCGCCCTCATCGACGACGTGCTTGCGCTCTACCCACGCCTGGGCTTCAAGGCCGCATTCCAGAGCGCCTTGGCGGAGGTCACGCGCAAGAAGCCGCATACCGCCGTTGGAACCGGGCTCGCCGACATCGGGCGGCGCCATGTCCCGGGGTGCCCGATTCCAGATGTGTGCGACCTCCTCGATCGTGCCCCTTTCGACAGCTGAACCGGGCCTCGGTCCAGCCCTTTGTGTCAATCGAGAGCGGGACGTCCCGCACGGAATCCGCTCTCCGTCCTTGGAGCATTCATCATGAGCAAAGCAGAAATTCTCGTCAGCGGCGCCACCGGCCGCACCGGCGGCCTCGCCATCAGCAACCTCTTGAAGATGGGACGGCCAGTCCGTGCTTACGTTCGCAGGGACGCGGACGAAGCGGCGGCGTTGCGCGAGCAAGGCGTGGAGATCGCGCTGGGCGACTTCACCGACATCGACGCCATCCGGTCGGCGATGGATGGCATCCGGTCGGCGTACTTCCTGCACCCGTTCCTGCCGGGCATCGTGCAGGCCAGCGCCTTCTTCGCCCAGGCAGCGAAAGAAGCTGGCGTGGGCGCCATCGTGAACATGTCGCAGATCTCCGCGCGCCGCGACGCCAAGAGCCATGCCGCGCGCGATCACTGGATGTCCGAGCGGGTCTTCGACTGGTCGGGGGTACCCACGACCCATCTGCGGCCGACCTTCTTCGCGGACTGGCTCACCTACCCCCATTTCGCCAAGGAGATCTGGGCCGGCAAACAGATCCTTTTCCCCTTCGGCGAGGGCCGCCATGCGCCCATCAGCACCGACGACCAGGGCCGGGTGATCGCGAAGCTCCTGGCCGAACCGGAGGGCCACGGCGGAAAGATCTACCGGCTGCATGGGCCGCGCGAGATGGACCACCACGACATCGCGGCGGCCATGAGCGAGGTGCTCGGCGCCCGGATCTCCTACGCACCGATGTCCATCGAGGCGTTTCGGGAACGGATGGAGCAGACCTACAAGTTCAACCCCTTCCTCGTCCAGCATCTGTGCGAGGTCGCGCAGGACTACCAGAACGGCATCTTCGCCGGAACCAACAGCGTCGTCGAAGAGTTGACGGGCGAAGCACCGCTTTCGATTCCGGCGTTCATCGCACAGAACCGCTCGGCATTCGTCTGAGTCACCCACAGCCAAAGAAAGCGAGATTCGATATGTCCAGGACCTGGTTCATCACGGGTGCCAGCAGCGGCTTCGGCCGGCAGCTGACCGAACTTTTGCTTGCACGTGGCGACCGCGTCGCCGCGACGGTTCGCAAGGCTGACGCGCTCGCCGATGTGAAGGCGCAGTACGGCGATCGCCTGTGGGTCGGCATTCTCGACGTGGTCGACGGCGCAGCGGTTCGCCGCGTCGTCGCCAGTGCATTTGCCGGCCTGGGGCGCATCGACGTGGTGGTCAGCAACGCCGGCTACGCGCTGCTTGGCGCCGCTGAAGAGGTCGACGACGCACAGATCGAGCGCCAGTTCGACACCAACTTGCTGGGTTCGATCCACGTCGCCCGCGCAGTCATTCCGCAGCTGCGTGAACAAGGCGGTGGCCGGATCATTCAGATCTCCTCCATGGTGGGCCAGGGCTCCTACCCCACCATGGGCGTCTATGCAGCGAGCAAATGGGGGATCGAGGGCTTCTACGAAGGCACCATTCCCGAAATTGCCAGCTTCGGGATCGAAGTGACGCTCGTCGAGCCGGGCGCTTCACGCACGAATTTCGGCACGTCGAGCGCGGCGTTCGGCCAACGGATGGAGGTCTACGAGCAGACGGCCGCCGGCGAGTTCCGGCGCCTGGTCGCCTCAGCGGGGCTCGAGATGTTTCGGGGCGATCCCCGCAAGGTGGCGCAGGCCATCATCGATTCCGCCGAGCAATCTCCGGCGCCGCGCCGTCTCACCCTGGGCAGCGACGCCTACGCCTTCGTTCACGACGCCTTGACCTCCAGGCTGGCCGCCCTGGAAGCGCAAAAGGACGTGGCGCATTCGACGGATATCGATCCCTGAACCCGGACAGTGCCGCGTCCATCCACATCCAGACCCCATGAAGGTTGAGCACCATGATTCCTCTCGAACTGATCCTGCCGCTCAGTGTCGTCATCGGCCTGCTGGCATCCGGGCTCATGGCCCTCTGGTACGTCTGGCCGCGTGTCCGGTCCATGCCAGCACGCGACGCGCTGATGCTTCTCATCTTTCCGCATGTCTTTCGATACCTGGGCCTGTCGTTCCTGATTCAGGGCGTCAGCGCCGCGCCGCTGGACCCCCGCTTCTCGCTTCCGACCGCCTATGGCGATCTGCTGACCTCGGTTCTGGCGCTGCTCTCGATCGCCGCCCTGAAGGCCAACGCGCGGGTCGCGATCCCGCTGGTGTGGATCTTCAGCGTCGTCGGGACGGTCGACTTCATCAATGCCTTCGCCCGCGGCTTGACGTTCGCGGCCCCCGGGGACTTCGGGGCCACCTACTTCATCCCGATGGTCGTGGTGCCACCACTGATGGTGGGCCACGCCCTCGTGCTGGCCCGCCTTTGGATCGGCCAACGGTACGCCGCACGGAGCTGAAGCCGCTCGACCGTGGCCGTCGCTTTTTTGCCGATCAACGAGCGCGGCTGCGTCCGCACTTCCGCGATCTCAACCCACCCACACCGTCATCGCATGGATGACCAGCCCCACCAGCCCGCCGACCACCGTGCCGTTGATCCGGATGAACTGCAGGTCGCGCCCGATGTTGCGCTCCACCTCGTCGGTGAGTTCGGCCGTGTCCCATCCGGCGACGCGCTCCTCGATGTAGCGGCGGATGTCCTCGCGGTAGCGCTCGATGGCGGCAGGCGCGGCGGCGAGGATCTGCTCGTTGATCCAGCGCTGCATGGCGGTGTCGGCCGCCAGGCGCTCGCCCAGCGTGGCGGCGAGGGCAGCCACGCGGCGGCGCACCGACGAGTCCTCCCTGGCCAGGTCGGCGTCGAGCCAGGCGCGCAGCTGGTCCCACAGGCCCTGCAGGTAGGCGCCCAGCGCCGGGTGCGCGAGCAGCTCGGCACGCAGGCGCTCGCCGCGGGCGATGAAGGCCTCGTCGTGCTGCAGCCGGTCGACGAAACGGTGCATGAAGTCGTCGAAGCGCAGGCGCAGCGGATGGGCCGGGTCGGCCGCCGTCTCGCCCAGCGTGCGGGCCACGGCGGCCACGATCTTGCGCGTGGCCAGGCGCGCCGCGACCTGGTCGAGGCCCACGTAGCGCAGCGCCTTCACCTCGTGGGCGATGGCTTCGGTCAGCTGTTCCTGCAGCGCCTCGTCGTCCAGCAGGCGCGACACCTGGCCCAGCACGTCGTTGAGTAGCTCCTGGTGGCGGCCGTCGGCCGTCAGCGCCTCCAGCACCTGGCCCGACAGGCGCGACAGGTCGACCTGCGCGATGCCGGCGCTCGCCGCACGCGCCAGGAAGGCCCGCACGCGCTCGTCGTCGAAGGCCGTGAGGCCGTAGCGCAGCACCGACACGGCGTGCGTGCCCAGCTGCGCGGCGCGCGCCGGTTCGGCCAGCCACAGCGCGAGCCGCCGCGCCGGGTCGAAGGCCTCGAGCTTGGCCAGCACCTGCGGCGTGGCCAGGAAGTGGTCGCAGATGAAGCGCGCCAGGTTGCGGCCGATGCGCGCCTTGTTGCGCGGCACGATGGCGGTATGCGGGATGGGCAGGCCCAGCGGATGGCGAAACAGCGCCACCACGGCGAACCAGTCGGCGATGGCGCCCACCATGGCGGCTTCGGCGAAGGCGGCCAGCCAGCCCCACGCGGCATGCGGATGGGTGCGCTGGCCCCAGTGCGCGGCGACGTAGAGGCCCGCGGCGCCGAGCAGCAGCCCCAGCGCCACACGCTTCATGCCGCCGGCCGGATGGCGCGCCGGTGCCCGGGCCTCACCCAATCTTCGGGCTGGCCGCGAGGCCGTGCATGAAGGCCTCGCAGCGGGCCAGCTGTTCCAGCGTGACGTACTCGTCGGGCTGGTGCGCCTGCGTGATGCTGCCTGGGCCGCAGACCACGGTGGGAATGCCGGCGTTCTTGAACAGGCCCGCCTCGGTGCCGAAGGCGACCAGCGTGGTGCGCTGCTCGCCCGACAGGCGCTGGGCCAGCTTGGTCACCGCGTCGCCGGCCGAGCCGAGGAAGCTCGGGATCTCGCAGATGGTGTCGAAGGCGAAGCCGGTGTCGGGCGCGACCTTCTTCATGGCCGGCTCCAGCCGCTTGGCGAAGGCCACCACCTCGGCCTGCATGGCGCGCGCGTCGGCCGTGGGCAGGTCGCGGAATTCGTAGCGGAACTCGGCGTCGCGCGGCACCACGTTGTCGGCGATGCCGCCGTGGAACTGGCCCACGCTGGCGGTGGAGAAGGGCACGTCGAAGCCGTCGTAGCGCTTCTCCTTCGCCTCGAAGCCTTCGGCCATGTCGCGCACCTTGCCGACCACGCGCGCGGCCATTTCGATGGCATTGACCGATTGCGGCGTGAGCGAGGAATGCGCCTCCTTGCCGCGCACGCAGCAGCGGTAGCGGTACACGCCCTTGTGGGCGATGGCCGGCACCATCATCGTGGGCTCGCCCACGATGCAGGCCAGCGGCTGGATGCCGGCGTCGCGCAGGTCGGCGATCAGCTCGCGCACGCCGAAGCAGCCGATCTCCTCCTCGTAGCTGAAGGCGAAATGCACGGCGAAGGGCGCGTCGCTCGCGAGAAAGCGCTCGGCATTCGCCAGCGCCACGGCGATGAAGCTCTTCATGTCGGCCGAGCCGCGGCCGTACAGGCGCGCCTCGGAATGCCGCACGTCGCCGGCCGCGTCTTCCTGGGGGAAGTCCTGCACCAGCCCCGACAGCGGGTCGACGCTCCAGTCCTGCCCGTCCCAGGGCACCGTGTCGGTGTGGCCCGACAGGATCACGCCGGCGGGCTTGCCGGCGCCGAGGGTGGCGAAGAGGTTGGCCTTGGTGCGCTCGGCGTTGTAGGTGAGTCGGCTGCGCACCCCGAGGCCCGCGAGGTGGTCGCGGGCGAACTCGATGAGCTCCAGGTTGCTGCGGTCGCTCACGGTGTTCATGCGCACCAGGCGCTGGGCGAACTCGAGGCTGCGGTCGGAAAGGGTCAGTCGGGCCATGCGGTGCATTGTGGGCCATGCGCCCGCCGCGCCCCGGATGTCTCCGCAATGACATCGGGGAGGGCTAGGATGGCGCGTTTTCCTCGCCGTTTTTCTGGCAGCCACCACCTCGAGGGAGTTACTTGCCATGCCTTCAGCCCGCTTCGCCACCCAACGCCCCGCCACCGCCCTGGCTGCGCTCGCCTGCGCGCTCGGCCTCGCCGCCTGCAGCAGCACCTCGCCCGGCGCGGGCGGCGTTGCCACCCTCGACGGCCAGCCGCCGCTGGTGGTGGCGCACCGCGGCGCGTCCGGCTACCTGCCCGAGGAAACGCTGGAGGCCTATGCCCGCGCCATCGAGCTCGGCGCCGACGTGATCGAGATGGACCTGGTCTCCACCAAGGACGGCGTGCTCATCACCCGCCACGACCCCAACCTGGCGCTGAGCACCGACGTCGCCAGCCGCCCCGAATTCGCGGCCCGCAAGCGCACGATGCAGGTCGACGGCGAGACGCAGACCGGCTGGTTCAGCCAGGACTTCACGCTGGCCGAGATCAAGCGCCTGGGCGCCATCTCCACCGACGCCGAGCGCCCGCAGCAGTACAACGGCCGCTACAAGGTGCCCACCTTCCAGGAGGTGCTGGACCTGGTGAAGGCCACCCAGCAGCGCACCGGCAAGCCCGTCGCCATCTACCCCGAGACCAAAAACCCGACCTTCTTCCGCGACCTGGGCCTGCCGATGGAGGACAAGCTGATCGCCATGCTCAACCAGGCGGGCCTGAACAGCAAGGCGGCGCCGGTGTTCGTGCAGTCCTTCGAACCCGGCAGCCTCAAGTACATGAAGAGCAAGGGCCTGAGGACCAAGCTCATCCAGCTGATCGACGGCGACGGCGTGGACATGAAGACCGGCGCCATCACCTACGCGGTGCCGGTCGACCGCCCCTACGAATGGACCAAGGCGGGCGACAAGCGCAATTTCGACGTCATGGTCACGCCCGCCGGCCTGGCCGAGATCAAGACGTATGCCGACGGCATCGGCCCCTGGAAGCGCTACATCGTGAGCATCAAGGGCACGATCGGCGCCGACGGCAAGGCGATCGACATCAACGGCGATGGCAAGGTCAACGACGCCGATGCGACCGCGCTGGCGCCCACCACGCTGGTGGCCGACGCGCACCGCGCCGGGCTCTTCGTGCACCCCTTCACCTTCCGCAACGAGAAGCGCCGCCTGGCGGCCAATTACCAGGGCGACCCGGTGCAGGAATACCTGGCCTTCTACCGCGCCGGGGTGGACGGCGTGTTCACCGACTTCACCGACACCGCCCTCACGGCGCGGGCGCAGTTCATGAAGGAGCGCGGCGCGGCGGCGCGCTGAAGGAGGCGGGTGCCGAGAGGCGGAGCGGGCGCCCTGGGCATCCGTATTGCTTCGGTGGTCGTTTTCCTTGAAAAGCCTAGACTGACCGCATGAAGCTCATCGACTCGATCGTCACCCAGGCGGCCGGGATCGCCGCCATCCGCCGCGACCTGCACGCCCACCCCGAACTGGCCTACGAGGAAGTCCGCACCGCGGACGTGGTCGCCGCCCGGCTGACCGAATGGGGCATCCCCATCCACCGGGGCCTGGGCACCACCGGCGTGGTCGGCATCGTGAAGAACGGCAGCAGCGACCGCGCCGTGGGCCTGCGCGCCGACATGGACGCGCTGCCCATCCACGAACTCAACACCTTCGGCCACGCCAGCAAGCACCAGGGCAAGATGCACGCCTGCGGCCACGACGGCCACACGGCGATGCTGCTGGCCGCTGCGCAGCACCTGGCGAAGAACCGCAACTTCGACGGCACGGTCTACCTGATCTTCCAGCCGGCCGAGGAAGGCGGCGGCGGCGCCGACCGCATGATCAAGGACGGCCTGTTCGAGAAGTTCCCGATGGAGGCGGTGTACGGCATGCACAACTGGCCCGGCATGAAGGCCGGCCAGTTCGCCGTCAGCCCCGGGCCGGTCATGGCCTCGGGCAACAAGTTCTACATCACGGTGCGGGGCAAGGGCGGCCACGCGGCCCTGCCGCACACCACGGTGGACCCGGTGCCGATCGCCTGCGAGATGGTTCAGGCCTTCCAGACCATCCTCACGCGCAAGATGAAGCCGCTGGATGCGGCCGTGATCTCGGTGACCACCGTCCACGCCGGGGACACCAACAACGTGATTCCCAACGACTGCGAGCTCACCGGCACGGTGCGCACCTTCTCCATCGAGGTGCTGGACATGATCGAGGCGCGCATGCGCAAGATCGCCGAGCACATCTGCGCCGCGCACGACGCGGAGTGCGACTTCGAGTTCGTGCGCTACTACCCGCCCACCATCAACACCCCGGCCGAGGCGGACTTCGCCCGCCAGGTGATGGCCAGCGTGGTCGGCGCGGAGAACGTGCTCAAGCAGGAGCCGGCGATGACCTCGGAGGACTTCGCCTTCATGCTGCAGGCCAGGCCCGGCGCGTACGCCTTCATCGGCAACGGCGACGGCGACCACCGCGCGCCGCACCACGGCGAGGGCCCGTGCACGCTGCACAACGCGAGTTACGACTTCAACGACGACCTGATCCCCCTGGGCGCCACGATGTGGGTGCAGCTGGCCGAGCAGTTCCTGGCCGCCCCGCCGCTCGGGGGCCGTTGATGCTCGGCGTGGTCGAGGCCTTCTCGGACAGCTACGGCGAGGCCCGCCGCAAGTTTTTGCAGGCCTGCGTGGCTGCCGGCCTGCCGGTGGACACGCACCCACTGCCGCTGGAAGGCCGCGACGGCGAACAGCTGGCGATGGACGTCGCGCTCGATGGCCCGGCCAACGCCGAGCGCCTGTTGCTCCTGAGCAGCGGCTGCCACGGCGTGGAGGGCCACTGCGGCAGCGGCGTGCAGGTGTTCGCGCTGCACGACGCCGAATGGCGCGCCAAGGCCCGTGATGCGGGCGTGGCGGTGCTCTACATCCACGCGCTCAACCCGCACGGTTTCTCCCACACGCGGCGCGTGACGCAGGAGAACGTGGACCTGAACCGCAACTTCATGGACTTCGCGCAGCCGCTGCCCGTGAACGCGGCGTATGCGTCGCTCCACCCTTTGCTGGTGCCCGAGGACTGGCCGCCCACGCCGGCCAACCAGGCGGCCATCGCGGCCTGGATGGCGAAGCACGGCGACGCCGCCTTCCAGGCCGCCGTGTCGGGTGGGCAGTACCAGTTCGGCGACGGCGTGTTCTACGGCGGCCAGGCGCCGACCTGGAGCAACCGCACGCTGCGCGAGGTGCTGCGCCGGCATGCGGGCTCGGCGAAGCGACTGGCCTGGATCGACCTGCACACCGGCCTGGGCCCGAGCGGGCACGGCGAGCGCATCTTCGCGGGGCGCGACGACCCGGCCGCCAAGGCGCGCGCCGATGCGTGGTGGAGCGGCGGCGGCGCGACGCCGGTGACGTCGATCTACGACGGCAGCTCGACGTCGGCGCTGCTCAGCGGGCTGATGATGAATGCCGCGTACGAGGAGTGCCCTCAAGCCGAGTTCACCGGTTTCGCGATGGAGTACGGCACCTTGCCGCTGCTGGAGGTGATGGGGGCGCTGCGGGGGGACCATTGGCTGCATCGGCATCCGGAGGCGGCGCCGGAGCTGGCGGATTCGATCCTTGTGCGGATGAAAGAGGCGTTCTACAGCGATACCGATCTGTGGAAGGGGCAGGTGGTGAGTCAGGCGAGGCAGGCTTGTTTCCAGGCAGTGGATGGGCTTTCGGGCTGAAGCGCCACCTGCCTTGTTTTGATCGTCTTGTTTGATTGAAGGCAGGGGCCGGGATTTCGCCCCGGCGGGCGACCTACTTTTCTTTGTCTCGCCAAAGAAAAGTAGGCAAAAGAAAGGCGACCCCACTGTCTGCGTCCCCTTCGCTTCGCTACGGGGCAACCTGCGGTGCTCGCGGCTGGCGGG
>QAIB01000022.1 GCA_030418545.1 Xenophilus aerolatus
CGTGATGTGCTGCAGCGTCTGCCGGCACTGCCCAACTCCCGACTCGCCGAGCTGCTGCCGCATCGCTGGACATCAGTGCAGGCCTGAACGCTGATCGCCGTCAAGATGGGACGGCCAGACGCTCACGCTACGCAGGCGTTCGCATCGACTCGAAGATCGTGCAAGCCATCCTTGTCCAAGGGATGAAGTAGCCAGCCTGATGGCCCGCCGGCCCGGAAGGAAACTTTCACCGACGGGCGCGCTCCCCCGTTGAGCGCCCGAATAAGCAAGCGGCTGCGACCCGTCGAGGTTGCTACCGAACTCAGATGGACTGACCGTCTCGATGACCGGCTTGCACATTCCGCAGCACAGTGTCACAGACGCCGCCGCCCACGCTTGGCGCGTCTCGGTGGCGCTCAGGTTCGAAATCGCGTAGCCAGGTTTACGCGCTGACTCTCTAGTGAGCATGACCGGAGACGTCCAACTGGCAGGCCGTCGGATCATTGCGACTTACCGTTTCACTTTCAAGGTTGGTAACTTCTTGCCAGCAGGCGACCCCGCCACCTCGTCTTTCTTCTCATCGTAGGCAGCTTCCAGCGCAGACTTTATTCCGTCGAACCCAAATCCGTCGTGGTGTAAGCCGTTGCGTTCGAAATCAGCGGCGAGTTCGCGAGCTACTCTCGCGATATTCGATTTTCTTCCAAGATCCAAATCGTAGTGAACAATCGCTATACCAAGCAAGAGCGCGTATTGCTTATTGAGCATGCGCTGTTCTGATGTACTGAGCTTGCTTTCATTCTTGGCGTCCGCTTCCTTTCGAGTAGGACGGTTCAAGAAGTCAAACTGGTCGGGCGCACGCTCGAGAGTTGGTTCAAGGTCCAAGAACTGGGGACAGAGATCGCCGCGCTTTTCTCTGAGTACCCTCAGGGCGCTGAGGACGTCAATGCGCGTATTGTTGCCATTGGACGGGATTTCGGCGCATGTCACCAAGCCCTCGCGCTTCTCCTTCGCCAACTTCGACCGCAAGTACGACCGTACTTGCTCGTAGCGTTGCGCGAGATCAGGGGAGTGTTGGAGCACTGCATTGCGCATTTTGGTGTCAGTAGGCAAACCAAGGGCCAGTGCCGCAACTTTGAAGAGTGGAAGTACCCGCACGTCGGCGTAATGGTTCCAGTCGACCGAGTACGATTGTTCAGGGATCAGCGAGGCGAGCATTGCTACTGCCTCTCGAATCACTTCCACGTGAGCCCTCACCTCACCAGACGAAAGCACAGCCGCGGGGCTTCGCGGTTCATCCTCCCTGCCTTTTGAATGACTGCCCCTCTTGCGCGTTCCGTCGGCACGCTTCGCGTCGTCGACGGAGGCCTCTGCGGTGCTCGCGATTGTGGTTTCAGTGATCTGCCTCTCGGACGATCGCTCCACGTCGAAAACGCTGTTTCTTGCGCGTCTTCTTGCGTCTTCTCTATTGATTTCACTCATCATTTCTCCGACCGTTCTGGACGTGGGCGACTGTACCCATCGACCCAATTACAGGATGACCTGCGACGAAATCCCGTGGCAGGTCTTGCGCCAATGATCCGCTCCCGGGCGCGGGCTTCTCCGACCCAGGAGCCCGGTGCCATCAAAGGCGCCGTCCACAGGGGATACGTCGTAAGCGACCCCCTCGGCGGCATTGTCGACGGACGTAACTAAGTGCCGACGATGGCAAACGAATTCAAAGCGAAGTCGGTCGCACAGATCCCGGCGCCTGTTGATCATTGGCGTAGCTCAACACCCGGTTGAGCAAACCTATGCATGAAAGGACAACATGGAACCACCGCAACGCTTCGTGCGCCTCAATGACTTCATCGCACTGATGGGCTGGTCGCGCTCGACCTTCTACAACAGATTGGCGAACAACCTGGTGCCGAAGCCGCAGAGCAACGGCCCACGCACCAAGGGCTACTACGCCGACAAGGTTGCCGAAATTCAGAAGGCCCTGGGCAAGTAGATAAACAGCCACCCGCCCACAGGCGCACGGTTGCGCGCGGGTGGGCCTACATCTAGAAATCTGTGAAAAAAGACACTGTAAAGGGTGGGGCGGAGCCTGCCCAGCAACACTTGACTTGGGACGGCCACAAAGCCTCGATCGCGCATCATGGCCTTGACTTGATCTTGGTGCCAACCTCCGTGGCCTTGCTGCACGCAATGGCCAGCTACGCCCGACTAGCGTGCCAACCCAGCTCGCCGCCCGGCAGCCCGATTCGCAACGGCAGGGCAGTCACGATTCTCTTCGCCGGCTCTCCGCAGGACTACCACTTTGCAAATCAAGTCGCGCACTCAATGCCGGTGCCCAAAAAGTCTGCCTGCCTGACGATTAAGCATGTCCACAACGATGCAGGGCTGAACTGGTTGGAAGGTGTCACTCGTCTCCGCTTGGAGGAACTTGTTGGGGGCCGAGCAACGTCGGAAGTCGTCGTCATTCCTTTCAGTGCGGCCGTGCTGGCTGCAGCCCCACCCGCAGCAATCGCGTCTCTCAAAGACTTCGCTGCGAAAGTCGGCAAGCAGGTCGTTCTACTGGCACACGCTACCGAGATTGAGGAACTCGGGCACGTCGCTGCGCTTGCCGACGACACCCTGATCTGCGACCCGTGCGAGCCAGATCCCACCCACAGCTTCGCGTTCACCCTCGAGTCATCTAACGCCAAAGACTTTCATGCGGACGGCCTGGGGAAGCTCATGCTTCAACTCACGGTCGAGGACGGCGAGTTCGGCTTTCGGGCTAGCCATTTTGTCTCGGCGGACCGCCTGGACCGCCTGACTTGGTATCTCGCTGCTGACGGCTATGAACGCGCAGTCAACGCGAACGCAGTCGGCTTGACCGTCGACGACGTGGATCAGCGACTGGCTCGCATGCGTCCGGCTCAACGCGATCAGGTGCCGAAGCGCTATCGCGAGCGCTTCGGGCGCGCCTACAAGCTCCCGCCTCCTCTCCGATAGCCCTATCCACCAACTCGGCGGCCGCCAAGATGCGGCCGCCTTCCATCGTGAACACCAACATCATCACACTGTTCTGCGACGCGTTTGACCGCGTGGAAATGCGCCTGGATCGTCATCCTGGCAATAAGGCGCTGGCCTGCCTCAAGGCTCTGGGCGTGACAGCGTTGACCAAAGCCACGCTTTCCCCTGCCGATGTTCAGTATCAGCCGCGCTGGCGCTACGAGCTGACGCTCCTGCAGCCCAGCTTGCGCGCGTTGCATCTAGTCAAGAGCTTGCTCAGCGATACGGTGGCTGCGGAAGTCATCTACGTCGAGTTTGCACGCGACTTCCCGGTCGAACGTAAGCGCGACGCGCGGCGCCTGCTCCTCTACTTCCTCCGGACCACGCTGCTGCGCTCTTACCGTGGCAAGGTCCGCATGTACAAGCACGGCGCCTACTATGGCAGGCGCGGTCGAGCAGTTCGCCTCGTCGTGTACGCCGACCGGCATTCCAAGCTCAAAACGGCAGCGCGCGGCCTCCCGTGCTTTCACGCAGAGCTGCGCCTTCAGGGCGCTCAGGCCCTTCGGAAAGCTGGTGTCTACGGCTTGCAGGACCTGATCGGGTTCGACTTTCAGGCTATTTGGAACGAGCGCGTGCGGCACTGGGACCTTGGCAACCGCGCGAAGCTGGGCGCCGCAATGACCCCGGGCGCGGGCGCTGGCAAAGCGCACGCCGAGTCTCTGCAGCGACGCGTCAGCCGCGCCCTAAAACACGAGAAGTACCGGACTATGCGACGCGCGGATGACCCGGGCGTGCAGGGTCTTCCGCGCCACACGTTCGCGCTTCAGGCGTTGGTTCGCAAGCATCCCAAAACCCTGCGTGCGATGCGAGGCCTGACGACCGAGCAGTGGATCGAAAAAGCGGCCGTCGCGATCACTCGCTCGCCGCGGAAATGGCGCTGACTCGGGCCCTGAGACGCACAACTGTTATAGATACCCCTTTTACCCTGCCCCACCCTGCCCTCAAGTCACCGATTTCGTGGTTTGAGGGCCCTTTTCGTGCGTTTTGGTGCATTTTCCGCTCCGCTGCGCACCGCCAAAACACGTCAACTTTGGCGTTCTGGCACCCTCTTCTGGACCCTCTGCGCATCGATGCATCAGCCCAACGGCGTCATCGCCGAAAGAGCCCTCTTATCGACTCGCAGACCTGCCCAGAGAGGACAGAAACGCATCGTTCAGACGGTCCGGGACACACACCCTCCTCTCCCCGGCTTTGCGGCCTCCAGCAGGTCACCTCGGTCTCCTTTCCTCCACCTCACCATGCCCAAGAACATCGATCCGGATGATTCTCCCCCCGACGCCATCAAGCAGTCCAACGTCATGCGCCAGATCGCCCGTAGCACTGCGCGCTTCACCGAAGTCACGGCCGTGCCGGGCGCCGGGAAGACCACGGCTGCCACAGCTCGCGTCCAGCATCTCCTCCAGAAGCATCCGGGCGCTCGCATCCAGGTACTCTCGGCCACCAACGCCACCGTCTTCAACTTCCGTCAACGACTCGAAGAGCTCGAAATCGAGGCCGGGGCCGGCCTGGTGGCGGGCAGCTCCGGACCCGGACCCACTGTCGCCGTGTCCACCGTCCACGCCCTCTTCTTCGCGCTGATCCGCCGTCACCATCTCGCTCTCGGCTTTCTGCACTCGCCCTCCGTGATGGACGTCGGCACCAAGACCAAGATCCTCCGCTCGATCCACGAGCCGAAAGGCGGGGCCGGCCAAAAGGGGCGAGCGCGTGCCGCCGCCAGCAAGCTCGAGCGGTCACGCCTGGCCGCCCGATCGACCCCGGCGCAGGCCTACCAAGACCACAAACGCGCGAAGAACCTGATCGACTTCGACGACATGCTGCGTCTTGGGCGTCAGCTGCTGGACCGGCTGACCGCAAAGCAGCTCGGGATCGATCATCTGATCGTCGACGAGTGGCAAGACTGCACGACCATCCAGTCGCAGCTGATCGCCGGCCTGGCTCAACGCGTCCAGACGACGGTGGTGCTCGGGGATCGCTTGCAGGCAGTCTACGGCTTCATGGGCGGCCGCTACACGCCCCTCCGACTGGCTCTGGCCGACCGTGGCATGGTGCTGGGCGACGACGAGGTGAAGGAGCGGACGCTGAATTGGTCCTACCGACTGACCGCCGAGACTGCCGCACTGGCGATGGCCGTGGCCCAGCCGCTCGGCGCGCCGGTCATCGAAGCTGACCGGGACGGCAAGAAGCCGGTGCTGCTCGAGGCCGAAGACACCCACGCGCTCGCTCAACTGGTGGCCGAACAAGTTCAAAAGCTCCTGGACCGCGGCGTGGTGCCTTCCCGGATCGCGTTGCTCGGCCGTGTCCGGTCTGTCCTCCACCCAGTGGCGCAGGAACTTGCGGGCCGGACCGTGGCCACCACCCTCACCGGCTCCGGCTCCGGCAACTACTACCAAGCGGTCCTGGACGTCCTGTGGTTGGCCGAGCGGTTCGAGGAGCTGCGCGACCACGGACTGGGAGTCGAACCCGGTGCCAGCGGCCGCGCTGTGACCTTGAGCGCCGAACTGCAGGCCGAGATGCGAGAGCGGCTGGGGCTCGACGATCTGGACGGCTTGCTGGCGGCGGCACAGCCGGATGGCGGCGCAGACGAGGAGCACGATGAGGATGCGGCCCCTGTGGACGTCGCCCCACGTCCGCTACCAGAGCGATGGGCCCAGTTCGTCAAGGACTTCCTGAGCATTCATGGCGCCACATCGCTCGAGGGCGCGTATCGGGCTTGCGTCCGCATCTACCTTTGCCTGCACGGCGGCATTAACGCCCACAAGCCGCTGCGCAACGCTGTCAACCGTTGGGATACGCGGACGCGAGGGTTTGCTTGCGCCGCCGAAATGGCCGCGCACGTCGAAAAGATGGCGCGTGCCACTGCCATCACGTGCTCGACCATCCACGCCGCCAAGGGCATGGAATGGGACTACGTTTTCGTGCTGGGCGTGACTCAGGGCGTGCTGCCCGATCGCCGGGCCAAGGCTGCCGACCAACTTGATGAGGAGCGACGCGTGCTGTTCGTCGCCATCACCCGAGCGCGAAAGCGCGTGTGGCTCGCGCACTCCCCCATCAAGGTAAGCGGCGTGCGTCGGGAGTATCGGAAGCTGAGCGCTTTCCTCGAGCCATCAGAGGTGCTTAAGACGCTGCGAGACGCAAGCATGAGGAAAGCCTGGCCCACGAGGACCGGCGCCCTACCCTGATTCGCTCCAATGACGTATGGAATCCACCTCATGGTCAGGCATAACTGCTCAACGCCTCGAAAAAACACTACATGTAGTGTCCGGGTTCCCCCTAGAACCCCATATCTAGCGTTCTTGCTCGCCGTGAGGTACAGTGCGCAAATGATCGTCGCCCCCACCATCGATCCAGAAAAATGCGCCCGCGATCTGCAACTTGAGCTCTGGGACCGCCAATGCTCGTTGTGGCCGGGTGAACTCGTCACGCCACTCGACGTTTGTGACCCGTGGGTAGCTGCTCACTATTTGGATTTCACGGTCAAAGAGGGGCAACTGAGCAGCCCGACCATGCGAGCTGGCCGGGAACTTGGCGGCTTCATCAACCGCATCGGCGGCGTCATCGCAGTCTCGGAACAGCTGAGTCCAAGATCAAAACGCTTCACCCTCGCACACGAAGTCGGGCATGTAGTGATGCACCCCGGAATTCACCACCACCGTGAAATCGCCATGGACGGGATGACCGAGCCATATGAGCCAGCCGATCCCAAAGAGCGCCAGGCCAACCACTTCGCGGGATGTTTTCTCGTACCGGCGAAGCAACTGCGCAGGGCCTTCAACGCGGCCTTCGGAGTTGAGAGCCTCAAGCTCACCGATGACGTTGCATTCGAGCTTCTTGGCGCAAACTTCACGTCGCTCATGAACTCGGCCTACGACTCCCCCGCCTTTTCGCGCGTGGTAGCTCGTGCACCTCGTTTTCGCGGCCGCCACTTCCAGCCGCTTCACGACCTGTTTCAGGTGTCCGTTACGACAATGGCAATCCGGCTACGCCAGACCGGATTGGTCCGCTCCGTAGGCTAGATCTTTCCACCTGCGGTCGTTGAATAAATCCCGGTCGGCGTGATGAGCCCACCGGCCTAGTTGCTGCAACCAGTCGGGCCGTTGCCGCCGGGTGCTCCGAACTTCAGCATCATGGATGGTCAGAATCGCCTAGCCTGCAAAAATGCAGGCTCCAGCACGATTTCCACCATATTTCGCCTTGGTTTCCACGTGAAGTGCACAATTTATCCAGCCTTATCCCATGACGGATGAGCGTGCCATGCTTACCATTTGGGCTCCAAAACGAGTGAGGTTCAGCAATGGCGCAGTGCACAGCACCCGTACGTGGGCACAGCTCTTCTGCAGCGGCAGCGGCCTGCCCCGCCTGTCGATACCGCAGCAGCTATCGCAGCAGTAGCTACGGGTACGGCTCTTCGTACTCGTCGGGCAGCGGGTACAGCGGGGGCGGCAGCAGCAGCTACGGCGCTAGTCGTTTGAGCGGGGGCGGCGGGTCTAGAGCGAGGTGGTCGCGCCCTGGCTCGACTGTGTCGTACACGCCCAGCCAAATCGCTTCCCTCACGCCGGTTCGCGAAGCGGTCGAGAAAACCGTCGTGGAACAGCCTGACCTGCGGGACTGCTTCCTCTGTCACGCGTGGCCCGACCGGCAAGGCGCCGCAAAGGAGCTTTACGACGCGCTCACGACGGCGGGGGTGAAGGTTTGGTTCAGCGAAGCGGACCTCGGACTCGGCGTGCCGATGATGCGCGCAATCGACAAGGGCTTGGCGAACTCGCGCATTGGGCTAGTTCTGGTGACTCCGAGCTTCATCTCGGGCTTGCCGAATCAGGGCGTCGCGGACAAGGAACTCTCGGCGTTGCTCGCCGGAAATCGGTTAGTCCCCATCGTCCACGGCACCGACTACGTCGCGTTGCGCGCGGTAAGCCCGTTACTGGCGTCTAGGACCGGTTTAGACACCAAGGAAGACGCCATGTCGGTCGTCGCAACCAAGATTGCTGAATTGGTGAAGGTCTGGAACTAAGGCGATGAGCCTAGACGCCGTTGTCTAGCTTCGCCACTGACACCTGCACGCCCTTGGCTGCTAGTAAAGCAGCACTGACATTAGGTCCTGGGCCTTGAACTTGGCTGTGAAGGAGCTCTCACTGAGCGTTGATAGCGGGGACCATAAATGCCATCGCGTCGCCCTGCCAATGCATTGCTCACTCGAGCAAACCTTTGACAGTCATCGTAGAGGAAGATAATGCTCGCCCATGAGCAATATCGCATCGGCCCTGAAGTCAGAGATTGCGCGCGTAGCTCGCAAAGAAGTTAGGTCAGAGATTGAGGGGTCCAGGCCCTAGGCCTGCTGAAGCTCCTCAGCCCGACAGCGGCACTGGCTCGCTTGGCAGAAGCGAAGGTCGTGGGTTGACGTCTGGTTTGCTGCGCACTGGTCCGGCTAGCCGCCATGGATGTACCGACAGAAGCTGCTTCAAGACTTGAATGGCTCGCCACCCCAGCCATTAAGTTTGTTGACGAGGCTGGAAAAGTGACCGAGATCAGGCCGCACGACGCCAACACGTTCGACGTCCAACCCTTGGGCTTTGAGCAATTTGTACGCGCCGCCGAAGGGAACCCCACCTTTCCCGTCGTCATCACAAACGGCAATTCGGCTACGGAGAGCACAGGCCTCGAAATTGCAGGTCCGTTGACTGTGAGCGCCACCATGACCGGGCCGCCAGAAATTCTGGCCTACGGGCTTATCGACGGCGGTTGGCTACCGATGCCTTGGGCCCATAAGCGCCTTGCGCTGGTAGATAGAAACCTGGTGATCAAGCTTGAGAAGGCCCTGGTGAATGAGGCTCAGCTTCACGGGCCAGCGGCGCGATTCAGTCTGATGAAGGACTTGGGCCTGGATTCACTCGAAGTGAGCCCGGCACTCTTTGCGCTAGAAGGTCGGAACAAGCGACCGCCTTCGCCGTTCGAGATCCGTGCTGAGCTCGCACGAGGTGTACGAGCATTGGAGCAGACGTTCGCCGGCGCCAAAGTCCAAAGGATGACGTCGATCCAACGAGCAGCCCTGTTCAATATGGGCATCGACAACGCGATCGCACGGGCAAACGCTCAACGCCTGCTCATGAAGGCCGCGCCGCTGGTTGTCGATCAACCGCCGCCCCATGAGCGCCTCGACCTGGAACGCGAGATCTTGCAGATGGCCGATGAGGAGCGAGTGCCGGCCACGGCACAAGTTGCCTTGGCGCTTCTAAGTTGCGTGTACGACGGCCACTCACCTCTCTCTGACCACCGCGCGGCCAGGCCCGGCAGGGCGCTCATCAAGCCAAAGCGCGAATACACCCCAGGGATGGCATACAACGCGGCGGCTGACATGTTTGCACTAGAGGCTCTGCATCACATGCACTCAATCCTTCCCCAGCTAGACCCCGTGTTGTACACAGATGACATCGGCATGGCAGCGTTCTGGATTGCCACTCAGCCGTCGGCACGCACTTCGATCGGCAAGCCGAACGGCAAGGTTCAGACGATGGCCACGTTTCCGCTCCGTAAAGGGCTGTTCCCGGCGCTTGACGAGGAAGGCATCTCGGCCCTGCACCGCCGCCTGCACCATCGATAGCAAACAAGCACCGCGATCCTGTCCTGTTTCGAGAGCACTGACCCAAGCCAACGATGAAAACCCTGCTTTTTGCCTCCTTAGTTCTCGTAGTCAATCTCGCCACGGCGAAGGATTCGACGCTCTCCGTGCCGTCCGATTCCCGAGCAACTTACGACCTGGTCGAGCTACGCAAAGCGGGAACTAAAAGAACCGTTGTAACTAAACGCGTTGGCCCAAGCGGGACATCTTTCGCGATTAGAGAGATCGACTGCAAGGCTCAAACGTTCCGCTATCTTGGCGAAGGCGACACTCTTGCCGAGGCAAAGCGCAACAAGAAGTCGGAGTCGATGTCGCCGCTCAGCCAAGGATCCATCTCATACCATGTCGCCCTGGCGGCATGTGACAGCTGAGCGCGGTCCGCGCATCATGTACGCGATGCCGACGCTGTTTTGACTTACACCGATAGATCGAAATCGCTGGGCATTCAAGCGAGCAGCGTGGCCGCAGAACGGTCGCAGAGCTCGGTCAATCAAAGCCAACCGGAATTGGAAAACGATGATCACGCGTGGTTCAGAATGGAATCGCTGGGAGCCGCACATTCATGCGCCGGGCACCATCCTCAATAACCAATTCAGGGCGGAAGATTGGGGTGCTTACTTACAGGCGCTGAACAACGCTTCACCGCCGATCGGTGCCGTAGCGATTACCGACTACTACACTACTCAGCTCTACGAAGAGGTCTGCCGCCGGCAGCAGACGGGCAGTCTGCCAAATGTGTCATTGGTAATCCCAAACATTGAGGTACGGCTAGATGTAGCGGCCAAATCCGGCTTCGTGAATCTGCACCTACTGGTAAGCCCAGACGACCCTAACCACGTATCTGAAATTCGCCGTTTTCTTTCACGCCTCAGTTTCGCTGCGCACGGTGATCAATTTGACTGCAGCCCTGAGGAGCTCATTCGGTTGGGCAAGGCGGCCGACCCGACGATCAAGGACGACCGGGCCGCCCTCGCCCACGGGGCCACCCAGTTCAAAGTCAACTTCTTGGCGCTTCGTGACACCTACTCGCGAAGTGCATGGGCGAAGGCGAACGTTCTGATCGGTGTAGCCGGCGGGTCGGGCGATGGGACCTCCGGCTTGCGGCAGGCAGCAGACCAGACAATACGCCAAGAGATCGAGAAGTTCGCGCACTTCATCTTTACAAGCAGTGCAGCTCAGCGGGAATTTTGGTTGGGCATGAAGGACCTCGACGCACAGCGTCTCAACGATCGCTACGGCGGCTGCAAACCCTGCATGCATGGCAGCGATGCTCACAACCTCGCCTCGACGGCTCAACCCGCCAAGGACAGGTTCTCTTGGATCAAAGGGGCGCTGACATTTGAAGCGCTGCGCCAAGCCTGCATCGACCCAGCCAACAGAGCCTTCGTCGGTGCTGAGCCCCCAAAAACGGCGATGCCGTCGCAAGTGATTTCTAGCATCGACATTCAAGATGCCGACTGGGCCATCACAAAATCGATGCCGCTGAATCCGGGTCTGGTCGCCATCATTGGGTCGAGAGGCTCAGGCAAGACTGCCCTCGCCGACATGATCGCAGCAGGGTGTCAGGCCATTCCTCAAACTGCGTGGAGTGAAGACCAGAACATTAGTGCTTCTTTTCTTGTGAGGGCGCGGCCAGTTATTGGTCAAAGCAATGTTTACCTGCGATGGGGCGGTGGGAACGCAACCAAGAGCTACCTTGACGGGCGAGACCTCGATGAAAGCTGGTCCTATCCACGGGCTCGCTATCTGTCGCAACAATTCGTTGAGGAGCTGTGTTCGTCGAGGGGTGCCTCGGAAGGTCTTGTCGGCGAGATTGAGCGTGTGATTTTCGAAGCACACGCAACAGAAGACACAGACGGTGCGCTCGACTTCTCTCAACTCCGTGACCATAGGACTCAGCGGTACCAGCAAGCACGCGTTCGCGAAACCGAAACGATCGATGC
The DNA here is from genome assembly GCA_030418545.1 of Xenophilus aerolatus. Taxonomy (GTDB): domain Bacteria; phylum Pseudomonadota; class Gammaproteobacteria; order Burkholderiales; family Burkholderiaceae_C; genus Xenophilus. The sequence continues at coordinate 11,575 of QAIB01000022.1, forward strand.
GATCTCGGAACGCATTGCGGTAGAGATTGAGAAGCAAGCGCTGGTTGACACCCTTAAATCTCAGGTTGCCGCCAAAGAATCCCTGGTGAAGGGTTACACGAATGACCTGACGAAGCTGGTAGTAAAAGGAACGGAGGCACAGGCGGTTCGACATGAACAACTGAACACGTCAATTCAAGCTTTGAACAGCCGCATTGCCGCGTTCTCTTCTCAACGACGGACGTTTGTAGCCCTACAAGACGAGGTGCAAAACACTCGGTCCTCAAAAGCACCCGAAATGCTGCGGCAAGCCAGAGCACGACACGCCGGTAGTGGGCTTAACGACACGCAATGGGATGAATTTCTGTTGATCTACAAAGGAAATGTGGATCTGGCGCTGTCTGGGTACATCAATTGGGCGGATAAGGAGATTGCAGCACTGGTCGGCGCTGAGGTACCAGCATCTCAGCCCGATGCGCCACTGATCGAACCTGATGTTGATCTGTCGAAGGTCTCGCTCTCCGTTTTGAAGGCGGAAATGAACCGCTTAGAAAAGCTCATCAGCGCCGACACGATTGTACGCAAACAATACAGTGCGCTGTCCAGGCGCATCGCCACAGAGAACGGAGCACTTCAGGCCCTCCGAACTAAGCACGCTGATGCTCAGACTGCGATAGAGCGACGCAAGGCGCTGCAGACCGAGCGGGAAGCTACATACGGTCGACTTTTCGCTGCCGTCATCAGCGAGCAAAAGGCCCTTGAAGAGCTGTACCGCCCCCTCATGGCGCGGCTGTCTGGTACAAGCGGCACATTGAGGAAACTTAGTATTCAAGTTTCCCGTACGGCTGACGTCGACCGGTGGGCTACTGCAGCAGAAGAACATCTCATCGATTGCCGTAAGTCTGGTCCTTTTATGGGCCGCGGTACGCTGGCAAAGTTGGCAATCGCTGAACTGAAGCACGCGTGGGAATTTGGCACGGCCTTGGAGGTGCAGGCAGCGATGGCGGCATTCATCGCGAAGTATTCCAAACCTCTTCTAGCGCACGCGCCTCCCGCGTCGTCTGATCGTGCCGAGTTTCGACAATGGAGTCTTCGATTCGCACAGTGGCTTTTTGGGACAGAGCACATCTCCGTCCGCTATGAGATTCGGTACGACGGAGCCGACATTAGAAAGCTATCGCCAGGAACGCGTGGAATCGTCTTGCTTCTGCTCTATCTGGCTCTCGACGAAGCAGACGACCGTCCGCTCATCATCGACCAGCCAGAGGAGAATCTCGATCCTAAATCTGTCAACGATGAACTGGTGCCCCTCTTTCTGCAGGCCAGAAGCAAGCGGCAAGTGATCATCGTCACCCACAACGCAAACCTGGTAATCAATACTGATGCCGACCAGATCATTGTGGCGAACGCCACCCACTCATCCGGAGGGGCACTCCCGCAATTTAGCTATGTTACCGGAGGCCTCGAAGACGCTGGCATTCGAAAGCAAGTGTGCGACATACTTGAAGGTGGAGATGTTGCGTTCCGGGAACGTGCCCGCCGGCTTAGGGTTCGGCTTGAACGCTAAAGGCGCATCATTGACCATGCTGGATGGTCGGCGAACCGATGGCCCAACTACGAGCCACTCGCAAACACGCGTCCGTCAGAACGATGACAAATCAAAGAACGGCCTAGGGCGCGGTGTGGCCCATCTGGGTGGCGCTCTCTCGCTGTGAAGATGTCAGCGCAGGCCAGAGGACGTGCACCTTGCTCAGCTCCATCGCCCGCAGATCGTCCTTGAATTTTTGCTTGGACAAGTTGACTTTAAAGAAGCTGGGGCTGTGATCGATCCGATGCCGGCCAAGGCGCCACAACACCACGAAGGCGTACTTAGGCGTGAGGAACTTGTTCTTTCTGTAGTACGCGAGCGCGTTGGCCAGAATGTCGTTGCTCTCCGAAGTTGCCAGCTTCTCCAACGCCTTTATGCAGGCGGGCGACGAGCGTTTCCCAAGAACGGCTACGTCGTGGTCAAAGCAAACGGAGTACTCGAGCTCCAGGGCTACTACGACCTGACCGGTCCGGGTCGCATAGCGCCCGCTAACCCACAGTTTCGTGTCGGCAAGCTGGTCGACATGCGGCGACCGAACTTCAGACAAGAATTGATTTATGGCGGCAGAGTCGGCGACCAGATCAAACTGACGTATCGCGAGTTTGCGGGGGAGCTAGCTCGTACTGCTTTCTCGCAAGACGTGCAGTACGACCTGACAACAGACAAAACGATCGGGTTCAAAGGTGTTCGCATCGAGGTCATCTCTGCGACGAACACGAAGCTCGAGTATCGCGTCCTCAAGTCGTTCCCCGACCCACAGTAAGAGTACTAGCCTGGCCCTTCGCCTGACAGCAGCTTGCGAACGTCGGGCGCTGACCTAGCTCACACGAGTGCATCGATGCAAGGCTTCCTAAACTTCGCGCTGTTGATGGTTGTCCTTATGGCGTTCGTGGTTGCCCTGACCGCGCCGCCGGGTTGGCCAGCAAAGGCTTGTGCAGCGATCCTCGTCCTTCTGGTCGGCGGTGCGGCGCTTGCGTTGCTGCCAAGTGGCGCAGTGCACAATCAGGCCAAATCTCCCGCCGCATTTTCGACATCGTCGTACTCGACCGGTCGTGCCGACGGTTCCGAACTAGACTCCAAAACGATCGTCATTCAAAACTTTCGGCGCAAGGGTGAGAACCTTCAACTCGAATGCAAAGGGACGCGAACCAGCGTGACCTGCGCTCCGGCCAAGTAAGGTCTGCGCCTTGAGAGTGGTGGCGAACGCCGCAGCGAAGACAGGTTCTTTGATGCGCAGGGATGCTGAAATCCGTGAGAATGTTAGCGAAAGTGCCGCATACTGGAAATTCGCACGGCTCGGCGTGTTTTCTGGCAGACACGTTGCAGGCAGCCACTACCCTCAAGCAATGCATGTCGATAGTGATGACCCCGATCGTCTGCTGCGAACGTTTGGCAAACTGGCACCAGAAGTTATCCAGCAGTTCGCGCACGCCTTGCGGCTAGTCTTAATTGGGCGAATGTCGCCCGAGCAACTCGGGCAACTTGGCGAAGTGATGGAGCAGTCCACTGCAGACGTGCAGCTCTTGGTCACGCAGATGCGCGACTGCATGATCCAGATGGAGCTACCCCCGGTGCCCGCCCGTGCGTTGCATTGATGAGGGACAAGCCAACGACGCGTGCAAGCGCGAAACGCCCCTTGGTAGCACCTGACGTGTTTCTAAGCGTGCTGGTGGATCGATCGACTAGGGAGCAACTTAGGAAGCTCTGTTTCGACCAGTCGGTGGAGGTTGGCGACGCGCTGCGAGCCATGCTGCGCAGGCAAGTCGAATCAGGGACCTTCGAAGACCTTCTACTCGATCAAGAGGGTTACATGCCGGCAGTGCTGTTCGCCCAAAGGCGCGCAGAGCGTCGCGAGACGCGTCGCAGGGCGCAATTCAAGAGGACCCAGGCACCCGGTGGCACACCGACGCGGCGGAGGAAGTAACCCCCGCCCCCGCGTGCCTCACGCCCCCATTTGGAAAGTCCGGCGCGAATCGACAGCAGCGGATTTTCTCTGCCGGACTTCAGTCAAGAAGCGAGGGCTGGACCGGCGCCGGGACCGCCTCATGCCGTGCCGACGGTTTGGCTGCGCATTGAACGCCACGACCGGCATCAGCCGCGGCAGCGCCCTCGCCTCTTCTACGGTGCCGGTCAGCCTACGCTCGAAATCCGGAGGCTCGAGACCTGGCCCAGCCTACGCACGCAAGAACGTGAGGCGCCATGTCGAGATGCCAGGGCGCCGGGTTCTTCCTTCGGTCAACTCTTTGCCGCGCACGTTAGGCTGCTGGAATCGCCGATGGCGGGCTGTGCGAACGATCCTCATCCGCGATGGCTTGCATTGGCGGTTTGCCATTCTTGCGCCTGTTGGCTTCCTCCCGCACCTGCCTAATCTGGTCATCAACAATCTTGATATAGGCGGCAAATACCTTATTGTGCTTATGGTTTACTTCAAGCTCGGCCTCAGGTCCGACCAACAACTCCATTTCGCGAGACGCCCGCCTTGCCTGCAAGAGCGCCTCGAAGGCCACTTCGTTCAACACGGCCTCCATTGGGAAGCCTAGAACTGCCTCGGCAAGCTCGAGGTACCGCGTGCTTGGCTCTGCGGGATGCCCGGCAGGCCACCTTTCTGTCTTGCTTTTCTCAGCGCGCGCCTCAACTGCAGCATCGCGAAAGTGAACAAGCATGCGAGCGATACCGAACAACGCTGAGGCCTCTCGCTCGCAGCCCTCTAGCCTTGATCGTCTCGCCTGATAGAAAACTCCACCGCCCGCTGCGACGATTGCGATCACACTGGCGATGGCCTGTACCCACGATGCCCATTCGCTACTGGTGAGATTGCTCACGAAACACAGCTCGTTCACGGAAGCCGCCCTTTGAGGTACTTGCCGGCGCCGCCCGTCAGCTCGCTGCGATCAATGAGCCTCCCTTGAAATTGGAAGTTGCGATCAATGCGCACAATCAGCAGCTTCTCGAAATCGCCTTGAGTCTTGACCAGTACATGGTCGCCGGCCTTCTCTGGGGAGATGGTCTTGACTTCAACGCGCTTGCCGTCAATCGTGCCGTCCGAGCCCGGCGCGTGAGTCGCGTGGCGGCGAAGCCCGAATTTGATCTCAGCGTAGATTTCGCCCAGTTCGCCCCAGACTTGTAGGTATCTGCCAGTGTTTTCGTAGTGGCGTTCCGCACACTCGACTAAGTCTTGGAAGATCTCCATGTGCTTTAGGATGCTGAACGGGAAGCCATCTCTGCTTGGCGCAGGTTGGACTGAAGAGGCGTCTTCTGGTGCGCCGTCAAGCTGCTTCTCAGCCCACTCCCTGTCGATGTACTTTGCCTCCCAGGGCGCATACCCGCAAGCTGCGGCATCCGCAATGTCTTCCGCGCTATAGCCGCGCTCGTGCATGTCGTGCAAAAAATCCCAATCGCTCACGGTTTTCTCCTCGTCTGCTCCTGCCGCTCGAGCTTATTCAGCGTCGTCCGCGCTTTTCTCGTCGCGGTCCCCCGGTCTTCTTGCGCCTTCTTCGTCACCTTGGTGCCCAGCGTGCGCTCGGTGTCGACCAGGCGCTTTCCTCAGGTTTGCCTTGGCCCGCCTTTCGGGGTGGGCCTCTTTTGCCCAGTGCGCTGCCCGGATGCACTGGCCCCGCTAACGGCCGCGCCCGCGCTGCCCGCTGCGGCTCCTGCTGCGCTCGTCCATCACCCGCTTGAGTTCGTCGCCCTGCACCTTGCAGTCCGACTGCGAACCGATGAGCGCGATCGGGTTGCGCCGCAACGAACGGATGGTGCTCTCCTGGCGTTCGGTGGCAAACTTGTCCTGGCCATTACTGGAGGCCACAAACTGCTGTGATTGCGTGAAGAACTTCTTCTCGAAGGCCGGCGTGCCGCACCAAGCGGCCACCACCCGGTAGTCCGCCTCGTACTGAAGTGCGGTGTCGGTAAGTCCCGTGGATCTCTCCAGAGCCCAGCAGGCAGATGCGCTCGCCAATGCGACAGCGAGCGCCAGGTCGCGCAGCACCCTTTCCGCGGGCCAGTCGGGCGGCCTTGGCGCTGCCGTGTCGCCCTGCCCTTCAGCCATGTCGATCATTTGCATGTCGGGCCCTCCTTCGTTTGCCAAGTACTCTACAGCGCCCTGGCCCTGACCGTGCGTCTCCGTTAGTCTCCGCACTCTGCGTTTCAATAAACACATTGGAGGAGAGCTCCTGATGACGCTGTTGGTTTGCTGGGCTGGCATTGACACTAAGGGGCCGTCTTCGCTGTATATGGCCGCGGACAGCCGAGTCTCTTGGAATGATTCCGCATACTTCAATTACGGGCGCAAAGTTTTTGCGTTCAAGAGGTGGCCTGACGTACTCGGCTATTGCGGGGACGTCCTTTTCCCTTCTCTCGCGCTAGGCCAGATTGTCGAGCTTGCCGACGCGGGTCTATTGTTCTCGGGCAACTCCTCGCCCAAGCAGAAGTTTCAGGCGATAGTCAACAAGCTCAATGACCTCTTTAGAGAGTATCCGGCGTTGCATGCTGGTCTTGCTGAGAATGCGCTGAGCGTGGTCCACGGCTCGCGAGATCCACTGAACAACAAGACATTCTTCAGCCATACTATAAGCTGGGACAAGACGCGTGGTTGGTATGGCGAAGAGCAAAAAATGCCGTCTGCATCGGGCGTTCTCTTCGCTCTCGGAAGTGGCGCAGCGGAGTTTCAGGAGAATTTTGCACGGTACGAGAGTGGACCAACTAAGGAAACGAGCAGAGCGGTCTTCCATTGCTTCTGCGACGCGCTCGCGAATACCTCGAATCCAACAGTAGGTGGTGCGCCGCAACTCGTGGGAGTCATCCGAAAACCAAATTCAGTGTCCACAACGTTTGGCGTAATCTACGAGGGAAGGCGAACGTTTCTCGGCGCGCATGTGGATAATCTTAGGAATTTTGATACAGTCCAGTGGAGGAACGCCAACTTCGAACGGTGCGATAGCACTACGATGCAGAAGCTTCCTACCGCACAAGCACAGCCTGATGCCCTGCGCAGGCTGTGAGAATGAGCAACTCCCTGGACCCCACACTTGCGGGGGGCGAGGTGCTGTCGGGAACGGGTGCTTTGCACCTGTTCCCTACTCAGGGTTTCCCAGAGCCTCCGAGCCGGTGAGCTTGCAGCATCCAGTCGTTAAGTGATCGCGCCCAGAAGCGGTCCCAATCTGGCGAGCAAGTCCGACGCGACTAGATTCCCCGCTGCGCCCTCCAGAACGGTCCGAACGCTCGCGAGCGATTCCTTGATGATGCCGACCTTCGGCTTTGGCGAGTCGAGCTGAGACCGAAGCGTTGCTAGCTCCGCCAATAGCTCTTGGGTGTCAGGTTGTGATAGCGAGAGGCCGCTTAGGCTCGACGCAATGCTCTCGACCAGCTTGGTCAGGTCCGTGCCCAAGGCTCCTTCAATCACTTGAACTCCAGATGAGTGCTGTTGGAGCTGGGAGTTCGTCATCGACCCAATGTTGTTGACGGTGTGGTAGTTGATCTGACTGGCCATTGCCTTCTCCTCCTTGCTGAATGTCAGCCCGCTTCCCAAAATGTTTCGCTTCTCAAGGTCAAGAGACCATTGGAGGATTCGATTCCGCACGCTGTCCAAGATCTTCACCATCGATTGGCGGGGTATATGAAGCGAAGGTTCCAGGTTCACGCCGATCAGTTTTGCAAGCATCGCCTTCTGTGGGCCGCTCATCTGCATGTGGAAGGTCTTTGCGTCTCCCCGCAGCAGGTCTTCAAGCTCACCAATTGACTGGGTGTTGGCCCCTGAGCAGATGATGTCGGCAAGCTCCTGATCCGGAACCAATACCGGCTGAAATCCGTGGTACGGGTTCCAGACCTTCAGTTCGCCATACATTTGCCGATACAGCGGGCAATCATCCGTGTTCTCGTAGCTACCGAGCTCGGATTCAATCCAGTCCTGCATCTCGGCCAGCTCCAGTTTCCTTGAAACGACAAGTGCCTTCCTCAGTAGGTCGGCTACTTTGACGTTGGCGTCCAGCGCATCCCGCTGCAATTCCAGCACCAATCCAGGCATATCGACTCCTTCACATTGACAGCAGCATAGTCGACTGAGCAGCCAGTTCCTGCTGCGGTTCCTCGTCCTGGTACGAGGCTGAGTTCGCCGTGATCCAAGTGCGTTCGGAATTGGATTGATATGGGGCCAGCGCCGATCAATGTTTTGAGGCTCTGGCGTTCTTGTAGCTTTCGATGAAGGTCATAGCAGCTGCACGTGGCTCGATTGAGCTTGGCGCTGAGGGGCGCTTACTCAAGTCCGGGCCGCCTCACCGATCCTGCCGGTTGCCGGCGCGCAATGAACGGATGGGTTGCCCCGCGGAGTTGCGAGTCTCCCAAAAAGGACCTCCACCCGTATGGTGGCGGGGCCGGACCTCACCGGATCGGAGCCTGAGACACTAGAACATCATTGAAGTGAATCCTCGGCCCTCCACCACCGGAACGAAGCGGTTCCAGCGAGAGCAGAGTGCCCTTGCCCATTGGATGCAGACCGGTGTGCACAACCTCGCCCATGCTCAGAATGCTCCGTGACACTGACAAAGTGAGGATGGAACTAGCCACGCTCGTCCAGATCGGCACAGCTTTCCGCGAGATGGGCGACGCTGCCAACTGTACTTTGCTGAGCGTCAGTTCGCGGCCTCTAGATCACTGCCTACAATCGCTGCAAAGCAGCCAGCCGTGCACAACGCAAGGCGCCCTGCTTCCCCCGAATGCCAGGTGCTTATTTTTTGAGCACACCTACCATAATTGGGCGTTATGGTGGGTGTTTCGCAACGCGCACAGCAGTTTCGGAGCTCTAGAGCCCTGGCCGCTCTTCAGCGTGCACCGGAACTGCCCCGAGACCGGCAAGGGAGCATCGCAGCGCCCTGACGCATACATCGTGCATGGGCGCGCGGCCCCATCGCCTTGCCCGGCAGCCTTTAGGGAGCTGGCTTGACCAGGTCGAACATGCTGGTTGCCGTCAGGTCCAGCACCTGGAGCTGATCTGTGTTGAGCAGCTGCCAGCGCCATCGCAAGATCCCAAGCTCAGGGCGAGACCGCGATCGCCGCACCTCTATTACCGTGGCTCGAAGGTACAACTCGTCGCCAGGCCGAACCGGGTGCGGCCACCGAATCTGCTCAATGCCCGGCGAGGCAAATGACTCAGAGCCCTTCAACGCTGCATCGGCCACGAGACGCATCGAGATGGCGCAGGTGTGCCACCCGCTTGCAATGAGTCCGCCGAACGGCCCGGCCGACGCCGCCTGCGGATCGACGTGAAACCATTGCGGGTCGTATTCACCGGCAAACCGGATCACCTCGTCCGCATCGACCTGATATGGACCAGCCGAGATCACTTGACCCTGGTAGAACTCCTCGAACTTCACGCGTCCGCTCCGAAGCGAGGAGGGCGTCGCTCATTGAGCGCAGCGAAACCCTCCCGAGCATCCTGGCCCGCGAAGCCAAGGATCTCCAGGGCCAAAGAATGCTCGAATGCAGGCCAAGCCATTCGCAACCAATGGTTCAGCGAGCGTTTCGTGAACGCCAGCGCGGTTGGGCTACCCTGCGCGAGCTTGTGCGCGATTTCGCGTGCAGTCGTGTCTAACTCGTCGTCCGCCACTGCCAGACTTACCAGCCCGATCCTTTCGGCTTCCCGGCCATCGATGGTGTTGCACATCAGCAAGTGGTACTTGGCCTTGGCCATTCCACAGAGCAACGGCCAGAGTACCGCCGCATGGTCGCCTGCCGCGACACCGAGCTTGGTGTGACCGTCAATGATCTTTGCCTTATGACCCGCCACAGATATGTCCGCAAGCAAGGCAACCGCCGCGCCAGCGCCCACTGCTGCCCCGTTGATCGCTGAGACGATGGGCAGGTCGCAGTCAATCATTCCCTGAACGATCGCCCGCCCCTCCTGCATCACGCGCAGCCTCGCGTACTCACTGTCAAGCATTGACTGAACCACCTCAGGGGTTCCCCCCGCGCAGAAGCCTTTGCCCTCACTTCGCACGAGGAGGCTGCGAACGCCAGGGGTGGTCTGAAGTTCGCGCCAGATCGTTCCAAGGCGAGCATGCCCTTGCGCATCCGCAAAAGGCATGCCGCCGGGAGGGCCGAACACGACCTCCGCGACGCCATCGTCGCATAGCCTCACCGCCAAATGCGGCCCGAGGCCGCTCAAGTTAGAACTGCTCATGACGTTTCCTTGTTGGCGGGAATCGTCCAGTGCGCTTGTCTTCTCAGCAATGGACTGGCGCGATAGCGCTCGCCACGGTAGTGACTGTCGAGTGCATCGAGCATCGCAGTGACGCCTGCGGCCCCCCGACCGGTTGTGCCGGCCCAGTCGCGAAGCCACTCGAAGGGACCCTTGGGGTAGTTGACGCCAAGCTTCATCGCCGAGTCAGCCGCCGCTTGGGAGCAAACGCCCTGCCATACCGCATCCGCCGCCTCGTTGATGAGCATCGCCATAGTGCGCGCGACAACGAGACCGGGGAGATCCTTCATCGGCACCGGATGGAAGCCCATCGCACCAAGCCAGTCCCGTGCGACGCGAGATGCCTGCGCGCTTGCCTGACCTTCGATCGAGAATGCCAATGGCAAGGCAATCTCGAGTGATACGCGCTTCGGATCGAAGCGGTCAAATACCGCGACGTTCGAACCGACTCCCGCGGCAGCCAAGTCATACGCGGTCCGGCCATCGGTCATCGCGAGCTTGACATCTTCGATTGACAGGCCGATCCAACTGGATTCGACCTCGCGCTCCACCTGACGCTTGGTGATGCGGCCAACACTCTCGACGAACCACGCCGCATGTGGCCCAACGCCGTGCACGATCACGCGGCTCCGGGGAGAGACTGCGCCGGCCCCGCTGGCAGGTAACGGGAGTGTGGCGACGCTGCCTTCGCCGTAGTTGTAGAACCCTTGCCCGGACTTGCGCCCTAAGAGGCCGCCATCCACCAACTCCTGCTGCACGATCGATGGAATGAACCGCTTGTCGAAGAAATTGGCCGCGTAGACCGAGCTCGTGACGGCCAAATTCGTGTCGTGACCGATTAGGTCCATCAGGGCGCATGGGCCCATCCGGAACCCCGCAGCCATGAGGCAGGCATCTACTTCTTCAACCCTTGCGCCCCGCTCCTGAAGGATTGCGAGCGTTTCCGCATAGAACGGCCGGGCGATGCGGTTCACGATGAACCCGGGCGTGCTGCGCGCGTGCACAGGAACCTTGCCCCAATGCTGAGCGAGCTCGAACACCGCATCCGCCGTGACCTGCTCCGTCTGCAGTCCATGAACCACTTCCACGAGCTTCATTAGTGGAACGGGGTTGAAGAAGTGCATCCCGACCACGCGTCCCGGGTTAGCAAGACCCTTAGCGATAGCCGTCACGCTGATCGACGACGTATTCGTCGCCAGGATAGAAGTTGAGGGCAGTGCGACCTCCAGTTGCCGCATCAATGCCTGCTTCGCATCCAGGCTCTCCACGATGGCTTCGATAGCCACACCAGCGGAAGCGCCCTGCGCCAACTGCTCAATGGGCTCGATTCGCGCAAGCGTCGCATCGACCTCGGCTCGTGTAAGCTTTCCCTTGGTCACCAGACGATCCAAGGTATCACGTAGCCGTTCTTTCGCACGAACAGCAGCACCCACCCGCAAGTCGAAGAGGAAGACGGCTTGACCTGCCTGCGCTGCGACCTGCGCGATGCCCGCGCCCATGATGCCCGCCCCAACTACGAGGACCGGCGAAGCTTTGATCGTATCGCTGCCGCTCATGGTTGCGGCACCCATGCAGCAGGACGCTTGCCCAGGAACGCCGCAAACCCTTCCTTGGCTTCCTCCGTTCCACGGACGCGCGCGATGGTCTGTGCCGTCAACTCCCTCACGTCGCGAGTGATCGGTCCCACATCGAGTCGGGAGAAGAGCGCCTTCACCTCGAGCTGCGAATTCGGGCCGCCCTGCAGAAGTTGGGAGACGCATCGATTCACCGCCGCGTCCAGCTCTTCAACAACCACAACTTGTTGCAGCATCCCCATCGCCAGTGCCTCACCAGCACGAAACCGCTCGGTGGTGAGTGCAAGCCGCTTGGCCTGTCGCTTTCCGACCGCGTTGGTCAGATAAGGGCCGATGACCGACGGAAGGATGCCGAATTTGGCCTCGCTCACGGCGAAACTGGCGTCTTCCGAAGCGATCGCGACGTCGCAGGCGCATGCCAGTCCAACGCCGCCGCCGAGCGCCGCACCTTGAACCCGAGCAATCGTGGGCTTGGGACATGCATCGATGCGTGCGAGCATGCCTGCGAACCTTCGCGCATCCCCTAGATTCCAATCGAAGCTGGCCTCGCTTGCACGCCGCATCCACTGGAGATCAGCTCCCGCGGAAAAGTGCCTTCCGCGTCCTGCAAGCACGACGACACGAACGCTGCTGTCTGCGGAAAGTTGCTCATATGCACGATCTAGTTCGGTGATCATCTTCTCGTCGAAGGCATTGAAAACCTCCGGCCGTGACATGGTGACCGTTGCGACGCCATTGGCCGCACGATCGATGTGGATTGTGGTCGCCGACATCAGTAGGTCTCCAGATGAAGTCGCCCGCTGCGTTTCAGAGCGCCTCCGATTTCGTCCCAGTCAAGGCCGGCCTGTGTCGCGACATCCTTCAGGGCGAGCACTACGCCCTCTTCCATGGCCTTGAGGCCGCAAACGTAGAAGTGTGCATTAGCGTCTTGCAGCAGTTCGGCAAGATCCGCAGCACGCTCTCGCATCAGGTCCTGAACGTAGCGCTTGGGTGCGCCAGGCGTACGGCTGAACGCCAGATGGATATCGATGAAGTCCTTGGGCAAGCTACACAGCGGGCCGAAGTACGGCAGTTCTTCCTTGGTTCGCGCCCCGAAGAACAGCATCATCTTTCCGCCCTCGAAATTGCCACCCTTGCGTAGTCGTCGTCGCCATTCAGTCATGGCGCGCATTGGGGCCGACCCGGTACCCGTGCAGATCATGACGACATGACTTCTCGGATGGTTCGGCATCAAAAAGCTCGCGCCGAACGGCCCGATGACCTGGACCTTGTCTCCAACTTCCAGGTCGCACATGTAGTTGCTGGCGACACCGCGCACCGGCCGCCCCTTGTGATCCTCGAGGACCCGCTTGATCGTCAACGAAATGTTGTTGTACCCGGGACGTTCACCGTTGCGTGCACTTGCAAGGCTGTACTGTCGAGCATGGTGCGGCCTGCCCTTGTCGTCTGCGCCTGGGGGTATCACGCCGATGCTTTGGCCTTCCAGCACCGGGAACGGTTGCACACCGAAGTCCAGGACGATGTGATGGGTGTCGTAGTCCTTTCCCACCTCTGTGACTCGGACGTTGCCTGTCACTGTCGCGGATATGAACTTTTCGCTCGATCGCCCGCCGTAGAGGTTTGTGTATGGGTGTGCAGCACTCCACGGAGCGACGGTGGCGCCATACTGCGCGCTGTTGAACGGGATTTCAGCTGCATCGACGGCAGGCTGCTGGGCGGGCATTGCAGCGGCCGCCGCGATCGCCTGCTCGGTGGCGCCCGCGGCTGCAAGGGTCTCCCCGCTCAGCGGGTCCGGCAACGTGTCCCATTCCAGCTGAGCCTCTAGGCTGTACGTCTTCGCCTTGGGCATGGTGCGCCAGTTGTCGATGCTACCGGTCGGACAAGGGGGAACGCATGCCATGCACAGGTTGCACTTGTCTGCATCCACCACATAGTTTCGGTTGTCGTGGGTGATCGCGTCCACCGGACAGGTCGCTTCGCAGGTGTTGCACCGAATGCAGATCTCCGGGTCGATAAGGTGCTGCTGAATGACGGACATTTCAGCCAGGTTCATGGTAAGTCTCCGCTTCTTGTAGATGGCGCATCGCAAGCGATACGGCCCGGTACGCGCCGGGGCCGTCGTCGTCCGCGGATCTCGACAAGGCGCAGCGGCGCCTTGTCGGTCAGTTGAAGCGGACGTACTCGAAGTCCACCGGCTGGCGGTTGATGCCCATGACCGGCGGCGCGATCCAGTTGGCGAACTTGCCAGGCTCGACCACACGGCCCATCAGCGAGGCCACGAAGGCGCGGTCCTCGTCGGTGGGCAGCCACTCGCCCTTCTTCGCGTTCCACTCGGCCTCGTTCACCACGCGGCCTTCGGGCGACATGCGGATGCCGGCCAGCGCGCCGATCTGGCGGTTGAAGGCCTTGTGCGGCACCGTCAGGCGGAAGGGGACGCCGGCCTTCTCGATCACCTTGTTCCAGCGGCCGACGCCGGCCACCGAATCCTTGATGAAGTCGTCGCGCAGCACCTCGTTGAGGGCGTTGAGCATCGGCACTTCCTTCTCGACCAGCTGGCCGTCCCGCACTTCCAGCACCTTGTAGGTCTGGCCCTTGAGCACGTGGTCGTCGGTGCGCTTGCCCTCTTCGTAGCGGCCCTTCAGGCCCGAGCTGTAGAAGGTGGCGGCGTTGCTCGACTGGTCGGCACCGAAGAGGTCGATGGTGACCGAGTAGTGGAAGTTCAGGTAGCGCTGCACCGTCTCCAGGTCGATCGCGCCGGCGGCGCGGATCTTGGCGGGGTCGTCGGTCTTGAGCTCGTTCATCACCTGGCAGGTGCGGGCCACCACGCGGCTCACGCCCGACTCGCCCACGAACATGTGGTGCGCCTCTTCGGTCAGCATGAACTTGGTGGTGCGCGCCAGCGGGTCGAAGGCCGATTCGGCCAACGCCGACAGCTGGAACTTGCCGTCGCGGTCGGTGAAGTAGGTGAACATGAAAAAGCTCAGCCAGTCCGGCGTCTTCTCGTTGAACGCACCCAGGATGCGGGGATTGTTCTCGTCGCCGCTCTGGCGTTCGAGCAGCGCCTCGGCCTCTTCGCGGCCGTCGCGGCCGAAGTGCTTGTGCAGCAGGTAGACCATGGCCCACAGGTGGCGGCCCTCTTCCACGTTGATCTGGAACAGGTTGCGCAGGTCGTACATCGACGGCGCCGTCAGGCCCAGGTGGCGCTGCTGCTCGACCGAGGCCGGCTCGGTGTCGCCCTGCGTGACGATGATGCGGCGCAGATTGGCGCGGTGCTCGCCGGGCACGTCCTGCCAGGCCTTCTCGCCCAGGTGGTCGCCGAAGTGGATCTTGCGCTCGGCGTCGCCAGGGTTCAGGAAGATGCCCCAGCGGTAGTCGCGCATCTTCACGTGGCCGAACTGCGCCCAGCCCTGCGGGTCGACGCTGACGGCCGTGCGCAGGTAGACGTCGTAGTTCGTCGAGCCCTCGGGGCCCACGTCGTCCCACCAGTTGATGAAGTTCGGCTGCCAGCCTTCGAGCGCGCGCTGCAGCGTGCGGTCCTCGGCCAGGTTGACGTTGTTCGGGATCTTCTCGCTGTAGTTGATGCTCATCCTTGGCTCCTTGGCTTGATGACGAATGACACGGAAACTCCAAGGCAGGCCTCCGCGGTCATTCGTCGGGCGAATCGCGGCGATCTGCGAAAGCCGTGACGACCTAGACGCGGTTCCAGTCGAACGCGGCCTTATCGCCTTTGCCGTAGACCTTCAATGCGCCCCTCTCACCGACGGCGTTGGGACGCTGGAAGATCCAGTTCTGCCAGGCGGTGAGGCGCCCAAAGACCCGACTGGCCATGTTTTCGACCCCATTGAATCGCAGGTTGGCTTCCATGCCCGTCAATGCGTCGGGACTCATCGCCACGCGTTCCTCGATCGCGATGCGGGTCTCGTCCGCCCAATCGATATCGTCGGGGCTGCTGGTGACCAAGCCAAGGTCCAATGCGGCCTGCGCGTTCAGGGGCTTGCCTAGTACGGCCCGGACGGCATCAAGCGCTGGCGCTTCGTCATAGAAGCGACGGCCCAGGCGGCTCTGGTCAGTCGCCATCGGGTAAGTGCCGAAGTTGAGCTTGCCGACTGTGATCACGGGAGCGTTGGCCTGATCGTCTGGGAGCGAAAGCATGTAGATGCGGTCGCAAGCCAGGGCCAATTCAAGGAAGGAACCAGAAAAGCACGAGCCGGCGTCGATGAGCGCGATGAGG
Source organism: Xenophilus aerolatus (assembly GCA_030418545.1). Taxonomy (GTDB): domain Bacteria; phylum Pseudomonadota; class Gammaproteobacteria; order Burkholderiales; family Burkholderiaceae_C; genus Xenophilus. The sequence goes on from QAIB01000022.1 coordinate 27,135, forward strand.
CTGCGGCTGCTGACGTCCAGGCGGCTGAACGTGCGGCGCAGAAGACCAATCGTCTCGCGCACCAGCCAATGGTCCTTGTGCTTTGCCAGCACCTCATCCGTCGCAAGAACGGACGAGGCGTCGCCCTTGGTCTTGATGAGCCAGGTGCCGATGTCCAATTCGTTCGTGCGCATCGACAGGATGGCGTCTTCCAACTCGCGCGCAAGCGTCAGTGGATACCAAGCCGCACCTGCCGCTTCGATCTCGGCAATCGTCGAAGGCTGGGCGCCGGCGGGTGCCTTGACGATAAGGGTTGCCGTGCGCTTGTTGCGGTTGATCTCCACGTCCACCAAGCCATAGCGCAGTGCATCAGGTTCGATCGTGCGACTCAACCGCGTCAATGCCACGCCCTTGCCGTCCGCCGGACGATCGCTCGCGGCGGCGAGTTCCAGCGCTCGCTCCTGGATCTTGGCCGCGAAATTCGCCGGCTTGACGACTTCGTCGACCAAGCGCCAATCCTTGGCCCGCTGGCCGCGCACGCCCTCACTTGTGGTGCAGAAGATATCCGCAAGGTCGTGGCGCACGTGACGCTTGTCGGTGACCCGCGTTAGACCGCCCGTACCAGGCAGGACGCCAAGCAGAGGCACCTCAGGCAGCGACACTGCGGAGGAGCGGTCGTCCACAAGGTAAATCTCGTCGCAGGCAAGCGCGAGTTCGTAGCCACCTCCAGCGCAAGCGCCGTTGACCGCGGCGAGGAATTTGAGCCCCGAGTTCGCCGAGGAGTCTTCCAGGCCGTTTCGGGTTTCGTTCGTGAACTTGCAGAAGTTCACCTTCCAGGCGTGGCTAGACACGCCCAACATGAAGATGTTGGCACCAGAGCAGAACACCTTTTCCTTCGCACTGGTCAAGACTACGGTGCGCACTTCGGGGTGCTCGAAACGAACCCGATTAATGGCATCGTTAAGTTCGATGTCGACGCCGAGGTCGTAACTATTCAGCTTTAGCTTGTAGCCACGACGCAGGCCACCGTTTTCATCGAAGTCAGCAGCCAACGTTGCCACGGGTCCTTCGAAGCTGAGTTTCCAATGCTTGTATTGGGAAGGGCTAGTTTGATAGTCAACGCGCAGTGTCTCGCTCATGGTGGCTCCTGTTTGGTGATGAGGTGCTTTGGATGAGATGCATCATAATGCTTGTCTTCAACATAGTACAAGCACAATGATGCATGTTACACATTCGCCCGAAGTGAGGTGTCACCCAGCTGCCCCAGCAGCTTATGAAGCACTCTTCCTGGTGTAAGCCCATTTGTGTCGATGCACAGGTCTGCCTTGCCGTAGAAGGGTGCGCGACTGGCCAAGATGCACTCGAGGTCCTGCAAAGCTTCAGGATTGGCCCGCATGGGCCGCAGGTCACCCTGGGCTTGAGCACGGCGCAGGTGCTCCCTCGCACTGGCCTGCAGCCAGACCGACGTGCAATGGGACAGGAGTGCACCAAAGGTCGACGGGTCATTGACGATGCCGCCCGGCGTCACGAGCACCATATGTTGGTGCATGCGCAAGACGTCTTCTAGCGCCCTACGTTCGTAGCGACGATAGGCGTTCCGGCCTTACAACGACTGGATCTCGACCACGCCGCAGTCGCTGACCTTCTCGATCTCGGCCGACAGCTCCACACGAAGCAGCTCCAGCGCCTTCGCCAACAACCTTCCGACCGTGGACTTACCTGCTCCGCGAAGGCCGACAAGGGCCATCCGGGTTCGCCTGAGCGGCCCCTCCCCCTGGTCGCTTCCGATCCGCAACATCCGCTCGATCGCTTGCCTGACCCTTCCCAGCGCCCGCTCGTCCAGCCGAGCTAGGACCTGACGCAGTAGCATCCATTCCGGAGTCTCCGTGCTGAAGTCTCCAATGAGCTCCACCAGCGAGCAGCCCAATGCTTGGGCAACGTTGTGCAACACAACCACAGAAGGATTGCCCACGCCACTCTCGAGGCTCGCAAGATGACGTTCGCTCACGCCAGCGCGAACCGCCAGTTGCCGGCGAGTCATGGCTGCACGCGCGCGCAGCATGCGCACACGCGGACCCAGCGACAGCGACTGCGCGTCGACATCCCGACGCCCAGATGGCCAATCCACGCCACGTGACAAGGCCGAAGACAAGCCGGGACAATCCGTTCATGCAGTATAGTGCTTGACAGCGCCACTCTACAGCACTAAAGTGCTTGTATGCAATTTAGTGCGCGTCGCGGCGCCATTGGAGTCAGCGAAGACCTGCGATGACAACAACATCTACGCCCGAGACATCCCGTGCCCTGCTGGTTGACTTCGCCAGCGCACTGCGCGTCCGGCCGCTCGACGCCTCGCTCCAGGCGTGGCTCAACACGCCCCCCGGGCCGCAGTCACCCACATTTACACATCTGAAGGCCGCGTGCGAAGCGGGGGTCGATGCTGGATGGTTGCGCACACGGGAAGCAGGTGACATCTGCTACGGCCGCATCTTCAAGCCAGCAGATGACCTTGCGCGGTTCTCTGTCGACGTCGTTGAAATGCGTGACGTCGCAGAACCGGACCACACGCACCCGCATTGCGAGATCGACCTGATCAAGCCTCCGGACCTTGATGCACGCTTCGACCAGCACCCGGCCGGGTGGCTCGTCTATCCCCCGGGCAGTGCCCACCTGTCGAATGTTTCGCAAGGTCGTGCGCTCGTATCCTATCTCCTGCCCGAAGGGCAAGTTCAATTCTCATGACTCAACTGCTCCCCAACTTCCTTGGTGGCCGCTGGATTGCCGGTACCGGCACGGGCACGCCGCTGTTCGATCCCGTGCTGGGAGACGAACTCGTGCGGGTTGACGCATCCGGACTGGATCTCGCTGCAGCGTTTGCCTTCTCTCGCCAAGAAGGGGGTGCAGCTTTGCGCGCAATGACCTTCGTCGAGCGCGCCGAACTACTGGATCGCATCGCCAAGCTGCTCCAAGCGAATCGAGACGCCTATTTCGAGATAGCGACGGCGAACAGCGGGACCGTCAGGAACGACTCCGCTGTTGACATCGACGGTGCGATCTACACCCTCGTAACCTACAGCAAGCTTGGCAAGACTCTCGGCGCCACGCGGTACTTGAAGGATGGCGAACCTGTTAGCCTGGCTAAGGACGCGCTGTTCCAGAGCCAGCACATTCAGGTGCCCACCGAGGGCCTGGCACTCTTCATCAATGCCTTCAACTTTCCTGCCTGGGGACTGTGGGAGAAGGCAGCACCTGCCCTGCTGGCCGGCGTTCCCGTGGTCGCCAAGCCGGCCACGTCCACAGCGTGGCTGACGCACCGCATGGTCGCCGACGTGGTAGACGCAGGGCTTCTGCCAGCCGGCGCGCTGTCAATCGTCTGCGGCAGCAGTGCAGGCCTGCAAGATGCGCTGCAAGAACTCGATGTCCTGTCCTTCACGGGAAGTGCCGAAACCGCCGCCGTGATCCGGCGACACCCCGCCGTCAGCGCGCGCTCTGTTCGCGCCAACATCGAGGCTGACAGCATCAACTCCGCTGTGCTGCTACCAGGGAACGAGGTCGGGACACCCGCGTTCGAGGCCCTTGTCAAAGAAGTAGCGCGAGAGATGACCACCAAGTCGGGGCAGAAGTGCACCGCCATCCGTCGCATTTTTGTGCCGGCGCCGCTGTTCGACGAGGTGGGGCAAGCAGTCTCCGCGCGCCTGGCAAAGACCGTCGTGGGCAACCCACGCAGCGAAGCCGTTCGCATGGGCTCTTTGGTCAGCCGCGCCCAACTCCAAGCTGTCACGGAAGGGATCGCCCTGCTTCAGCAAAGCGCAGAGACGCTTTACGACGGCGACGGCAAGGCGCCAGTGGACGCCGACCCGGCTGTCGCATGCTGCGTGGCGCCCACACTGCTGGGCATACGGGATTCCGACGCTGTCTCCAATGTCCATGATCATGAGGTCTTCGGCCCTGTCGCCACACTCATTCCCTACCGCGATCTCGACCACGCGCATGCGATGGTGCGCCGCGGCAAGGGCTCTCTGGTTGCATCCCTGTACGGAAATGATCCGGCGGTCATTGCACGATCGACGCTTGCGCTTGCGCCGAGTCACGGGCGCATTCACGTGGTCACGCCAGCATCTGCCGGCGTCCACAGCGGGCACGGCAACGTGATGCCGCAGTCGCTGCATGGGGGGCCGGGCCGCGCCGGCGGCGGCGAGGAGCTCGGCGGACTGCGTGCACTGAACTTCTACAGCCGCCGCGTGGCAGTACAGGCTTCGCCCGAGGTGATCCTCTCGCTCTAGGAGACAAACGCCATGGCCCAACCCGCTGACTTGACGCCGTACGCTAACCCGGTCGAGTCGCCAGCCGAACCGTTCAACATTGCCGACCACTTCCTGACGGCCAACGCAGGGCGGTCCGACAAGCTCGCATTCGTGGACGGACGGGCCACCCTTACGCACAACCAATTGGACCGACGGGTACGTCAGACCGCAGCCGCGATCCGGGACCTTGGCATCAAATGCGAGGAGCGCGTCCTTATCGTCCTGCAAGACACCGTCGACTGGCCAACGGTGCTCCTGGGCGCCGTCCACGCCGGCGTCAGGCCTATTCGCTCTAAACACCCTCCTAACGGCAGACGACACGCCTACATGCTCGAACACTTGTGAGCGCGAGCGGTCTTTGTTTCTGGCACGGTACTGCCCGCCATCAAGTCGGCGCTGACGTGCAGCGAGCACGAAGTGCACAAAGTCATCGTGTAGCGCCGCTTGACTTCGGCGAATCAAGTACGCCACGTTCGCCGAAGCGCAGGGCTGGCCGCGAATGCAGCCGCTACCTTAGTCAGGCAAACCGCGCGGGCGAGAAGGGTGCAGGATCAATATATGGTGGGAGGCCGAGAATCTGCTCCGCGAGCAACCGGCCTGAGGCTGGCCCCAATGTGAATCCTTGGTGACCGTGCCCAAGATTGAACCAAAGGCCGTCGTGCTTCGGAGCTGCGCCAATGATCGGCTTCATGTCTACTGTGCAAGGGCGGGAACCTAGCCAAGGCTGCGGATCAACTGGGTTACCGACATCGATCAACTCATTTGCGGCGCGTTCGGCGGCCACCAACTGGACCGGTGTCGGTGGTGCTCCCGCAGCGGCGAATTCCGCACCTGTCAAAAGTCGCAGCCCTCGAGACATTGGCGCCATCATGACACCGTGCTCTGCATCCAAAGTCGGGATTTTCAGGCTGGTGCCCCCATCGTAATGACGGTGGTAGCCACGCTTCACGAATATGGGAAGCTTATAGCCAAGCGGCGACAAAACGCCTGTCGCCCATGGGCCCAATGCAACTACCGCTGATGGAGCTTCCGCGATTCCGTGATCCGTCTTTACAGCCCAACCTTGACTAGTCCGGCGAAGGCTGTTGGCGTCGCCGAATGCGAGATGGCCCCCGTTGGCCAAGAAAAGTTTGGCGTAGCGCTCGACCAAGACCCCAGGATCGGAGACTGTCCAAGCGTCCAGCCAGTGAACGGCTCCTTGAAGGAGGTCGGTGCGCAAGGCACCCAGTCGTGCGTTCATTCCGTCGCGGCCCAGCACGTCTACATTTAGTCCGTATTCGGCTGCCCGGGCCTTGGAGTCGAGCGCAGCGGCTTCGAACGCCTTGCTCGAGCGGAATGCTTGTACCCAGCCTTCTTTTTTCACCAATTCTGACGCGCCCGATGCCTCGATCCATCTGACATGCTCGGTGATGCTCTGCTCGATCAGGGAAGCGTAGCTGCGCGAAATCGCTGCATGACGCGCAGGCTCTGAGTACCAGCGATAGCGCAGAAGCGGTCCAGCAAAGGCCGGCATTGCACCGAGGTGATAGTGAACGTCGTTGCCATTCCCAAATGCAACCTCCATGACCTTTGCCCAGTTTCGAGGGAACGCATACGGAACAACCGCCTCTCGCTGGATGAGACCGGCATTGCCAAACGACGTCTCCTTCCCGGGGCTCTGTCGATCCAGAAGCAAAACCTGCAGCCCGTGCGCTTGCAAGGCAAGCGCTGTCGAGACCCCCACTATTCCAGCTCCCAGCACCAAGCACTGGGCATCTCCGCTTGCTTTCACATCATTCAGGGTCACAGTGGGGATTACTCCTAACACGCTCGTGTGCTCAATTTCTTGCGGCACCCGCTTGTTCATCTTTGATGCTCATCTGACATGAGGCAGTGCTGGGGGCGCCATCGAATTTTTTCTCCCCCCCGCGTCAGTTGAGCGGTGTTTTCACGCCTGCTTTGAACGTGTAGAGAGTGACCGTCGGATTCGACAGATCGCCGCGCGCGTCAAACGCGACACGCGTCGTCACGCCGCTATACGAGGACTTTGTCAGCTGCGAAAGATATTTTTCGGGAATGGCCGAACCCGCGCGGACCATTGCATCGGCGAGCACCATGACAGCGTCGTAAGTGTAGGGCGAGAAAAGAACGTAGTCGCCCGGGAATCGTTCGTCGTAGCGTCGTTTCCAGGCTTCCCCACCGGGCATCTTTGCCAAGGACGCACCGCCTTCGGCGCACAGAACGTTTCCGAGAGAGGAAACATTTCCTGAGAGCTCACTAAGTTTCGTTGTGCAGATGCCGTCACCGCCTAGCAAACGTACATTGGTCAAGCCCAGCTGGTTCATCTGGCGCAGCATAGGACCACCCTGCCCGTCCGCTCCACCGAAAAAGATGGCCTGAACGTTCTGAGACTTGATCCTTGTAAGGATCGCCATGAAATCCGTCGCCTTGTCGGACGTGTATTCCTCAACCGCGATCTTCATGCCATTTGTCTTGGCCCGGGCGCTGAAGACGCTCGCAATGCCCTGACCATATGCGGTCCGGTCATCAACCACTGCAACACGCTCGATCCCCAGTTTCTTCGCCTGGTCTGCGACGGCCGCGGCAAGGGCGTCGTCGCTTGCCAGGATCCGGAACGTGGTCTTGTAACCGAGCTGCGTGAGCTTTGGATTTGTGGCACCCGAGGAGATGAAGGGAATGCCGCAGTCGTCATAGATGCGAGCGGCCGGAATTGCGGTGCCGGAGTTGATATGGCCGACAACCGCGGCTACCTTGCTGTCACACAGCTTTTGCGCGGCCGCTGTCCCTTGGCGGGGGTCGGCTGCATCGTCCTCTGCAACCAAGACGAATTTCACGACCTTGCCGTCAATCTTGAGTGCTTTGGCGTTGAGATCATCGATAGCCATGACGGCAGCATTTCTGGCGTCTTTTCCATAGTGAGCGAGTCCACCCGACAGCGGGCCCACCTCGCCGATGTGTACTGTCATAGTGGACTGGGCAGCAGCCAGGAGGCTCGACGCCCCCAGGGCAAGCGCGATAGCAGCAGATTTCATTTGAACAACTTCCTTTTTCGACGGTTGATGACAGGTTGAGGAAAAGACTTCAAAAGACAGAAGAAGTCGCACCGATTCTCATATCTGAGAATTCTCATATGCGAGAATCATGCCGACATCTATGGAAAACCCCTACGTGATGCGACTAGCAGATATTTCTGAAGGATCCGGGCCGACCAACCGCCTCGCGCTGGGCAGCCGGCTTCGCAGTCTTAGGAAACAACAGGGCCGCACGCTCAAAGAACTGGCAAAACGGTCCGGCGTAGCGCTCTCGACGCTGTCGAAGGTTGAGCTCGGCCAGGTAGCGGCGAGCTACGAAAAGCTCCTGAATATCGCAAGCGCCCTTGACATCGACATTTCGAGCCTTTTTGAATTCCAAGGTGGTGAAGTCGCGCCACGGACCAGGTCGCCCGTTGTACGCAGCACCCTTGGCGCCGCGCCGCGCTACGACGGGGAGGAATATGACTACCAGGTCCTGGCAGGCAACTTCCCGCATAGACGCATGACCCCTTTGCACGCGCGAATCGTGGTGCGCGCCGGACAGGCTGCGCCCAAATTCGTGCGCCATCCAGGCCAAGAATTCGTGATGGTCCTGACCGGCTCCGTCCAGATTGCGTTTGAAACGGGACAAGTCCTTGAACTTGGCCCCACTGACTCCGCGTACTTCGACAGCTCGGTCGGGCACGCGTATGGGTCTGTTGGTCGCAAACCCGCAAAGGTCGTGATCGTCATGAGTGGTCCGGACGGGAAGCCCACTTCGTCGGATCATCCGCCGCCGCGGCCTGGCTAAGCGGCGCCGCCCGCAAACCAGGGAGAGATGCGGCTTCGGCTTCGCCGATGAAGCCCTATTCTCCGTGCGACACTCGTGCTTGGAACGTCCCGGCATTGCGTACAAGCGCGCTCCGCCGCGCACCGAAGCTGCCAAGTCGCTACGGTTGTACTGATGCGCAATGCGCAAGATCGAAAGTAGATGCGCGCTAAGCTCTTGAGAAGGATGACTGAAGTCTGAATCCGGCGCCTTGCATGGCGGCAGGCGCAAGCATCCATTCACTGTCAGTTCTATTGGCATTTAACATATCCGTGGCGTGACGCCCTCACCCTGCAGGACGTCGGCGAACGAAACGTATGGGTTGGGCGACCGGCTGGGGCGGTGGCAGGCCAAGCGCGCTGGCAAGCGCACGACCCTCAGGATCTTCGAGCGCGGCCTTGCGAGCCTTGCGAACGCGTCCCACCGTGGCGAAATCGGTCGACTGTGTTGCCATGGTGCGTTCGACGTCTTCCAGAATAGCCATCAAGTTGCGATGGCCTCGTTCGCTGGTTTCGCCATAGCCTTTGACCAAGTTGCCGGCCAACGCAATTTCATGAGCGAGTTCGGGGTCACGTGCCAGAGTGTCTCGCACCACGCACAGCCACCGCTCGATCAACTCCTGCTCAGCAAGAAAGCGTGACATGCGTCGGCGCAGTGGCCGGAGCGAGCGCAGCGCGACCAACGTCATGAATCCAAGCACCGTATGGGAGCGCAGGTGGATGCCTTTCTGCAACGCATGAGCACGCGGCGCCAATCGCCGGCGGGCCCAAGCAGACAGTCTGGGAGGCAGTACCGAGCAGATCTCGTCGAGGCCTGGCTTTAGAAATTCGGTCATTTGCACGGGTTCGCCGGCCTTCGCCCCCACCTCTTGGCGCACATGATCGATGCGTTCTCTACGGCTCTTCAGATCCGCCACCCGAATCACATCCTCAAAGGCCATCCACAGCGCTAAATATCGGGATGTCTCCCGCGTCACCGGAAACTGGGGATCGCCAGCCGCGCGTTCGAGTTTGAGCACGTGCTCGACACGGTCAAGGTAAAGCTTGGCGTAACGAGCGTCCTGGAAATCTGCGGTGTGGGCCACGCCGGCAGCCACGACTGAGCGTATCGCCTCGGGCAGCGCCTCAAGTCGCGCCGAAGTGGGCATTTGACCCGGATCTTTCGCCAGGACAGGCGCATCGGCGCCTGGAGTCCATTCATAGCCGGCCGCAAACCCGCGAAGGCTCGCTTCCACGGCTTTGCCCGAACGCCGGATCGCGTCTTCGCACGCGGCTCGGTCGAAAGGAAGCTGCCCGGAGCGCGCCATGGCACCGAACAGCACTGTGTTGATGACCGTGCCGTTCCTCTGCGCCAGCACTCGCATGTCGAACAGCACGCTCTGTTTGGCCATCGCGTGGGCGGCCTGCAAAACACGAGTGCTGTCGTAGCGACCATCGCTCATCGCGCTCTTTTCCGAGACCGCGAATTCTCGGTGGGTTGAGGCGCACAGAACGGTGCGAAGCCGCCCCACATACCCGGTTTGTATCGCGCGCCCCGCCTCCACAAGCTCGGATGCTGCGACCAAATCCAGTCCACCAGGCGTAGGCGTCAGCGACAGAACAGGTTCGCGACCGCCGAGTTCGGTGCGCGGCACTGGATAAATCTCCACGTAATAGGTCGTAGCGCCCGTGCGCTGCGCGACACCCGGCACCGACGTGCTCTGCACCGGCAAGCCCTTCTGCGTGGCCGCGTCAATCAGCCAGTCGGCCAGAACGCCACCGCCCTCTCCACCCATGGCGGCAATTAGCACACAAACCGAGCGAGTCATTGCACCAACTCCGAAGGGGTGCGAGTCGTACTGGCTAGCCGGCCAATCACGGCGCCGCGAATGCTTGTTATAAAGCGGTCCCACCGCCCCGGGTTCTGAATGATGTCCGCCTTGTAGAACGACGGGCACAGCGTAGCTGCGTGCGCGTTCTCCCCACAAAGACCGCATCCCACGCATCCCTGATTTACGGTGGCCACTGGGTCCGCGCGGAGAGGACTTGGGTTAGGCTTGATCGTCAGCGACGGGCATCCGGATAGGCGGATGCACGAGTGATCGCCCGTACACACGCTCTCGTCAATCCCGAAACGCGTTCGCACGACGCGCTCGCCATTCTTGAGCTGCTGTGCGACTTTCGGCTTGACGCGGCGCTGCCGCTCCAGCTGACATTCGCCGTCGGCGATGATGACCTTCAGGCCCGACTCCTCTGTGGTCATGGCCTCACGCAACGTAGCGACCATTTCCTCCACCGAGTAGCTGCGGATCTTGCGCAGCCACTTCACGCCCACACCCTCGAGCGCACGTTCAATGTTCAGCGTCAACGGTCGGGCGGTCGGCTGCGAAGGAGAAGACGGAATGGCTTGCGTGCCGGTGGCCGACGTGTACCCGTTTTGCAGGATGATCAGCACGGAGTCTTGACCGTTATAGACGGCGTTGACCACGCCACTGGTGAAGCCGTTGTGCCAAAAGCCACCGTCGCCCATAATGCTTACGGTACGACGGCTCATCAGCGGGCCAATGCCGGACGAACTGGCAAGTCCAAGGCCATAGCCAAGGACGGTGCTCCCCGTGTTGAAGGGCGGCAAGGTGCCGAAGGTGTGACAGCCGATGTCTGCGTTGACGTGGACCTGTCCGAGCTCCTTTTGAAGAAGCTTCATGGCGGCGAAGACTGGACGCTCGGGACAACCCACGCAGAACCCCGGCGGGCGATTCGGGACTGGCACGCCGAGCACTTCCGCCGCTTGATTCTTCGTTAGCGCTAGCGCATTTGACTGCTCCGATGCCTGCGCCACGTCAATACCCGAAGGGCGCAACTCGCCAAAGAAATCGGACAGGCCCCTTAACAAGACTTCGCCCGTGTATTCACCCGCCATCGGAAACACATCCTTGCCCGCCAGACGAGTTTCTACTCCAGCGCGTCGCAGGATCGCATGCACAGCATCTTCAATGTAGTTAGGCTGCCCTTCTTCCACCATCAGGACGGCACGCTTGCTGGCGCAGAAGTTCAACAATTCGTCCGGGACCAGCGGGTAGACGACGTTCATCACGTATAGCGGCACTTGCGTCTGGCCAAACGCGTCGGCCAGGTCCAGCAACTGCAATGCCCGGATCACGCCGTTGTAAAGACCGCCGGGAACGATGAGACCTATCTCGCCGAGCGGTCCGTCAAACACCTCGTTGAGCCGCTGGTCTTTGATGAACTGAACCGCAGCGGGCCAGCGCTCCTGAATCTTCTGGCGCTCATGCTCATAAATCGAGGGCGGCAGATTGACCTTCGCGTAGTCGAACGTCGGCGCATCTAGGCTATCGCGCGTGGAGATCCTCGGTGCCCGGTTGTCTTTGCACACGAATTGGCCGTGCACGTGGCAGGCACGGATCCGCAACTGAAGCATCACGGGGGTTTGACTTGCCTCCGACAATTCGAAGCTTGTCTCAACAGCGTTAACGATCGAAGTGAGGTTTGGCCGCGGATCCATCAGCCAGATCTGGGACTTCATGGCAAACGCATGGGTGCGTTCCTGAATG
>QAIB01000023.1 GCA_030418545.1 Xenophilus aerolatus
ATAGCCTCAGCCTTGAACTCCTGTGTGTACTGCCTCTTGGGCAGCTTGCCTTCTCTCATTTCGATTCTCCGTACCTCTGAAGTTATCAACTTCCTGCTGTACGTGAAATCGAGGCAGGGTCAGTTCGCCGGCAGCCTACGCGCAGGCCAGCGGGCCGCAGCGGTCATGAGCCTGGTGCGCTCGGCCAAGATCAACGGCCACGACCCGTACGCCTACCTCAAGGACGTGCTGGAGCGGCTGCCGACACATCCCGCCAGTCGGATCGAGGAACTGCTGCCGCATCGCTGGACGCCCTTGGCCGCTGCTCACTGAGCGTGATCGGCGGAGTCAAGATGACTTCGCCGGACGCTTACTGCGATCGGACTGGTGGAGCACTTCGACGTTGTCAAGCGCGAGCGACTGGCAGAGGTCGTGGTGACCTATGGATGTAAGGGCAACTATTTCGCGCGTGCATTGGCTGGCAAAGGTGCCAAGCTCATGATCAAGGGTGAGTGGCCCGAAGTGGACGCCAGCAAGGGTGGGCGTCCGCGAACCAGGGTCGGACGAACTCGCGAGACTCTGGCGATGCAGTTGGAGCGAATGGGCATCCAGCCTTCACGCAAACTCGTGGAATGGCACGAGATTCCGCAAAGCGAGGTGCCCTACTGACGTTGCGATGGCCTACAGCACAGGCGATATCACGCGCCGACGCCTTGGACGAGGCATCGGCGTCGCAGTTGAAGAACTCAATTGGGCATACAGCGACCCATTCAAGCCGGTATCGCTTTCTATCTCCGCGCGGCCCCGTTGAATTGAGTCTAGGTCGTCTGGCATGTTCATGTGACTGCTGAGGGCCAGACTATGGCTTTGCCAACAAGCTGTCCGGTAACTGGAAGGTATTCGCGTACTCCTGCTTCAACGCATTCATGACTGCCGAATGGCGTAGAACGATTCGATGAAACTCTGGGGCAAAGTCTGTGTTTGTGTTGGCATCTTTTGTAAATCTTCTAATTCGTCGCGGAAACTCGCTCCTCGGTCAGGAGCCTCGCCTCGACAACGCTGGATTTTGCATCGTTTCTGAGAGGGTGCTCGCACTGGAAATGAACCGCGCCCATCATTCATGACGTGGATGTTCTTTCCTTCAGTATTCTTGAGCCGTATGGAATTCGGGGGACTCCCGCTCTCTGCCACGAATCCTGTTGCAGCCGACTGCCTATTGATCGCCTCATTGCTTCTTGGACTTAGGTATCCGAGCGTCCGAGCGAAAGGAAATGGCCCGTGCGTTCGCATAGTCTTCTCCAGCAACAAGCCTGATGGCAATCTGCTGCGCTGGCTCGTACGCGGCCACCAAGGTAACACTGGAACTGACAGACACCTCAGCCCACTACTTTCCGTCAACTGCCTGAGCACCGCCGCGTAACTTTCAGCGGAGAGAACCCCATCGACCGAGGCAGTCCGGCCATTGAACGCAATCTGCCGGTTCGGAGTATTCACAAGAGCAGCCCAGGCATTGAAGTTGGATGGCTGCATCTCCGATACCTGCGGCTGCGAAACATCTTGCAGAGAGTAGCCAGGAAGCTTGGCATTGCTGGATGAGTAGAGCCCAAGGCTGTCCTCTCGCAGGGCGGGCTCGTTTCTTCGGTCTTCTGGGGCGGTGATTTACGCGACCTGCAGTGTCGGATAGTCTGTATAGCCCTTGGCGCCACCTGCGTAGAACGTGTTGGAGTCAGGCGCGTTCAGCGGTGCCTTGGCCCTGATGCGTGCGGGCAGGTCCGGGTTAGCCAGGAAGGCGGTGCCAAAGGCCACAGCGTCAAGCTTACCTTCGGCAATAGCTGCCTCTGCCTCATCAGCGCTGTAACCCATATTGCCCACCAACACACCCTTGTACTTTTCACGCGCTACGGGCATGACATCGGCCTTCTGCACGCCTAAGAAATCGGCGCGCATCACGTGCAGGTAGGCTAGCTTGAAGGCATTGAGCCTATCGGCCAGGAAGCCGATGAGGGCCAGGGGGTGGCTGTCTTTCATGCTGTTGAAGCTGTTGAGGGGCGACAGGCGCAGGCCCACACGTTCGGAACCGATCGCCTGGGTCACGGCAGTGAGTACCTCGAACAGCAAACGTGCACGGTTTTCCAGCGATCCGCCGTAAGCATCGGTGCGCTGGTTGGGCGTGTCGCGCAGAAACTGGTCAATCAGGTAGCCGTTGGCGCCGTGTACTTCCACACCATCAAAGCCGGCGGCAATGGCGTTGCGTGCGCCTTGAGCAAACGCAGCCACGATGCCGGGAATCTCTTCGACGGTCAGGGGGCGGGGCACCGCGTGCGGCACCTTGCCTTGGGGCGTGTGGATCTCACCCTCAATAGCGGTAGCGCTGCTGGAGACAATGGGGGCGCCATCGGCAGCGCCAGGGTAGGCTGCGCGGCCAGCGTGCCAGATCTGCATGAAGATGCGTCCGCCCTTGGCGTGCACCGCGTCGGTCACCTGCCTCCAGGCTGCAATCTGCGCGTCTTTGTAGATGCCAGGCTCATTGACGAAGGCCGATGTACCGGGCGCCACCATGGTGCATTCGGAAATCAGCAGGCCGCCGGTGGCTCGCTGGCTGTAGTACTCGGCCATCAGCGCGTTGGGCATGTGGCCAGCGTCGGCACGGGCGCGTGTCAGTGGTGCCAGAAGGATGCGGTTGGGCAGGGTGAGAGAACCTACTTGAAGTGGATTGAATAGCATGTGGATGAAAACCCAGATTAGTGAACAGAAAACAGTGGTAAAGCTAACAGTATTCCCAATACTCAGACCTTTGAAAGGTCTCTGAACTTTGAAAGGTCTCTGAAGACTGCTTTGGCACGGCTGGTGCTTTTGCACCCAACGCCTTTGGTCATCCACCGCGTCGCAACTCCCTGACACCCCGGCCCAGCTTGCGGCGCAACAGGGCCCGCAGGGTCACCCCATCCGAGTACCCGACCTGTGCGGCGACCTGGTCGACGGTGGCGTTCCCGGTGCGCAAGAGATGGACGGCATGCTCCACGCGCAGGTCCTGGAAATACGACAGCGGTGTCTTTCCCAAAACGCTTTGCAGCCGCCGCGCCAAGGTGCGCTCGCTTGTGCCCGCGGCGCTGGCCGCCTCGGTCAGCGAGAACCCCTGCGCGAGCCGACGTCTGGCCCAGCACTCGAAGCGCTCCACCATCGGGTCGGCATGCGCAAGGTGGTCGGGAATCACGAACTCGGCTTGCGAACTGCGTGTCTCGACCAGCAGATAGCGTGCCACCAGGGCCGCCAGCGCCGGACTGCGCCCTCGGATGATGCGCAAGGCCAAGTCGACGTGGGCCAAAGCGGCACCCGCGGTGGTGAAGCGTGTCGAGTTCACGATCATGCGTGACTCGTCCAGCGCGACGTTCGGATAGCGCTGCCGAAACATCGGCCCCAGCCACCATGACGTCGTCGCACGATGCCCATCAAGCAGGCCACTCTCTGCAAGCAAGAAACTACCGGAGCAAGCGGCACCAAGGTGCGCGCCAGCGGTGGACCACTGATGTAGCGCCGCGACCGCGTCGGGCACATCGGGGCGTGTGAGTCGAGCCGAGAGCGTGTCAGGCATCTTGTCGCCAAACGCTGGCACGAGCACTGCGTCTGGTTCGGGCACACCATGCGCAGTGACCACGGGGACCGTCAAGCCTTGCGCAGTTCGGATGCGACGCCGCACGCCCACCAGCGTGAGCTCTATGTGCGCGGGAGCCTGTGGCAGCGAGCCCGCCATCGCATTGGCTAAGCCCACTGTGTCAGTGAGCGCCGCAAGCCCCAGATCAAACACGCCATCACAAACAAGGAGGTGGAGTTTCATGGCAACAATGATATCAATGTTGTCATTATTGCCTATAGAGATGTCTGTCATGAAGACTTAGACTGCAGTCTCTTCGATCCCTTCACCCACTTTTCCATTTACCCAAAGGAATACAGCATGACCAAGCTCGCCCTGTTTGTTCGCCTCGAAGCTAAACCCGGCCAGGAGGCTGCGCTTGCCGACTTCCTGGCCAGCGCACTGCCGCTCGCCAATGCCGAGTCCGGCACCACGGCCTGGTTCGCATTGAAGTTTGGCCCTTCGACGTTTGGTGTGTTCGATGCCTTTGCCGATGAGGCAGGTCGCCAGGCACATCTGAACGGCCAGATCGCCGCGGCCTTGATGGCCAACGCAGCGACCTTGCTCAGTTCTCCGCCCAATATCGAGAAGGTCGAACTGCTTGCAGCCAAACTGCCTGCATGACAACTCGGCCTTGACCCAATCAGGTCACGCTGCAGGATGGGGGTCACACAGCCCTACGTGCGATCCCAACCTCCTTGCTGTCATTCTTGCAGCCTATGGATTTTCCGGCGAGAAAAGGGCAGATTCAAACCTGCCCACCCACACCCTTGAACTTCTCCACAAACGCTGCGATCTTCTGAAACACCGTCTGCTTCTTGGTGAGGTACTACCGGTTCAGAGGGCTCATCTTGGGCAGCACAGCATTCAGTTCAGTGCCGCTGTCTGAGGCGAATTCACGTTTCAAGGAATTGGTGATGTGGCAATCCCCCCATAAACCATCTCTCTGAGAAGTAGAGCTATGCGGCCATGGCCAGCCGCTGTTTGGGGGTGATGCCGCCCAATGCCATATTTGGGCGTTCATGTTTATACCGACACATCCACTGCGTGGCGTAATCTCGCACTTCATCAAGATTGCGCCAATGGTACTGCGACAGCCATTCATAGCGAACGGTTCTGTTAAAGCGCTCCACATAGGCATTTTGCTGAGGCTTACCTGGCTGGATGTATTCCAGGCGGATACCTTTGGCGCTCGCCCAGTTTTGCAGTGTTGCGCTGATGTACTCAGGCCCGTTGTCACAGCGAATGACTTGGGGTTTGCCACGCCACTGCATGATTTGCTCCAAGACCCGAATCACACGTAGCGAGGGCAATGAGCAGTCCACCTCAATGCGTGGAAATCAACATCAAGACCACGGCATGCTCGTAAGCGTGGCCTCACCACCCCATTGATGGCACAGCCCTGACCGCCGAGCATGTGTGTCCATATGCAGGACTCTGGACACATCTCTCAATGGAGCGGCCCGATGGTCGAGCGCACTATGCGCAATGGCAAACGGATCTACACCTCGGCATTCAAGGCTTGGTTGGTGGAACATGCCCGTGTGCCGGGCGTGTCGGTCTCCGGCCTGGCGGTGCGCCACGGCGTCAACGCGAACCTGCTGCGCCACTGGATGCGCCTGGAGCACTGGGGCTCTTCTGCGACTGCTCCCGTGCTGTTGCCCGTGACCGTCACGCAGCCAGAGCCTGCCGCAGTGCCGACGCGCATGGCCGAAGGATCGGCACCGATTGAGATCGCGCTGGGCGAGGCCGTCGTGCGGGTTCCGGCCGACGCGAACCTTCAGCACCTGCGCCTCGTCCTGCAGGCGCTGCGCGCATGATCGGCCCGCCAGCGAACACCCAGGTCTGGCTGGTGGCCGGTCACACCGACATGCGCAAGGGCTTCGACGGCCTGGCCGCGCTGGTGCAGACGGCCCTGGCGCAGAGCCCGTTCAAGGGCCACGTCTTCGTCTTCCGTGGCCGCCGCGGTGACATCGTCAAGCTGCTGTGGTTCGACGGCCAGGGGCTGTTGCTGCTGAGCAAGCGGCTGGAGCGAGGGCGCTTCATCTGGCCGCAGGCCAGCAGCGGCAGCGTGGCCCTCACGCCAGCGCAACTGTCCATGCTGCTGGAGGGCATCGACTGGCGCATGCCGGTGCGCACGCACCACCCCGAGTTGGCGGCATAGCCACACCGGCGTGCCGTCGGTGGCACTACCGATTGCCCAGGGTGCGCCCCTGCGGCACAGTTGAGGCCTGTGTCGACACCACCACCCGCCGAGCCCCACACCGTCGAAGGCTTGCTGCGCGTGATCGAGGTGCGCGATGGCGAACTCGCCGTGCTGCGCCTGATGGTGGACAAGCTCAAGCTGCAACTGCTGCGCCGCGTGCGCGCGCAGTTCGGCAGCTCCAGCGAACAGCTGCAGGCCAGCCTGATCGACGAGCAGGCGCTGCCCGTTGCGACCTGCAAGCCCACTGGCACCAAGACCGAGGCCGCCAACGCACCCACCATCGACCGCAGCCTGCCGGCGCACCTGCCGCGCGAGGCGCAAGTGCATCGCCCCGAGACGAACGCCGCACACCACGACGCATCAGGCCAGCCCTGCGGTTGCACCGCCTGTGGCGGGCGGCTGCGCCAGATCGGCCAGGACGTCTCCGAGCAACTGGAGTACGTGCCGGCGCGCTTCAAGGTGATCCGCCATGTGCGGCCCAAGCTGGCCTGCGTGCGCTGCCAGTCCATCTTCCAGGCGGACGCCGCCAGCCGGCCCATCGCACGCGGGCTGGCCGCAGCAGGCCTGCTGGCCCACGTGCTGGTGTCCAAGTATTGCGACCACCTGCCGCTGTACCGGCAAAGCGGCATCTACGCGCGCAGCGGCGTGCAGATCGACCGCTCCACCATGGCCGGCTGGGTCGATCACAGCGAGCGGCTGCTCGCGCCGCTCGTGGCCGCGCTGGGCCGCTACACGCTGGCGGCGGCCAAGCTGCACGCCGACGACACGCCCGTGCCGGTGTTGGCACCTGGCCAGGGCAAGACGCGCACTGCACGCCTGTGGGTCTACGTGCGCGACGACCGGCCCGCCGGCGCCGGCGAACTACCCGCAGCCTGGTACCAGTACACGCCCGACCGCAAGGGCGAACATCCGCAGCGCCACCTGCGCCACTTCCAGGGCGTGCTCCAGGCCGATGCCTACGGCGGCTGGGGCAAGCTATACGACAGCGGCCAGGTCACCGAGGCGGCCTGCTGGGCGCATGCACGCCGGCCGTGGTGGGACCTGTACCTGAGCGCCGGCAAGACCGAGGACTCCATCGCAGCCCAGGCGCTGCAACGCATCGCGGCGCTTTACGCGGTGGAGAAGGAGGTCCGTGGCCAGCCACCGGATGTGCGCAAGGCTCACCGCCAGGCCCGCGCCGGCCCGCTGCTCGATGAGCTGCACGCCTGGCTGAGCAGCCTGGTGGGGCGCGTGTCGGCCAAGTCCGATCTGGCGCGCGCCATCGGCTACACCCTCACACGCTGGCAGGCGCTGACGCGCTACCGCGATGACGGGCGCATCGAGATGGACAACAACGCAGCCGAACGTGCCTTGCGCGGGATAGCGCTGGGCCGGGGCAACTACCTGTTCATGGGCTCGGATGCCGGCGGCGAGCGAGCCGCTGCGATCTACAGCCTGGTGCACACGGCCAAGCTCAACGGGCTCGATCCCGAGGCCTACCTGCGCGAGGTGCTGGGGCGCATTGCCGACCATCCGATCTGCCAGATCGAGGAACTGCTGCCGTGGAACATCGGCAGAGGCGAGGCGGTGGGCGACGAGCAGCGACGCGCCGCATGAGCCGCGACGTCGACCCGCGCCTGCTGGAACTGCTGAACACCGCCAGCAGCCTGCAGCTGTTCGAGCTGAGCACCGTCATCGAGCGGCTGCTGGCCGATCCGCGTCGCATCATCGCCGTGCGGGTGAACCTGCACCTTGGCCAGACGGTACGCTTCCTGGACTGGCGCGACGGCGGCCTGCGCGAGGGCAAGGTGCTGGCCATGAAGGACACGCAGGTCGTACTGCAGGACCTGCGCGAGCGGCGTGAATGGAAGCTGCCCTATACGGCCATCGAGCCGCCGTCAGCCGACGCCGACCGAGCGCAGCAAGGCGCAGCGATGCCGCCTGCGCCGAATGCGCCCAAGCCCACGCGCGAGGACTTCCGCCGCGGCGACAAGGTGGCCTTCGAGGACAAGTATCTGCAGACGGTGGTTGGCACCGTCGTGCGGATCAACGAGCGCACGGCGACGGTCGATGCCGGTGGTGGCAATACGTGGCGCGTGGGCTTCGCGCTGCTGCGCCGCGTGCTGGACATCTGAGATTCCGCCGAACAGCCAGGGTCAAGATGGGCCTTCGCCCACGCTTACTCCTCTTGGCCACCTCTTGAAGATGATTGACGCGACTCGGAGCCGAGATATCGATGAGATCTACTCATCAGTGTCTGCGTTCACAGTGTTCAATCGTAGTCACCGCACAATCGTCTTCAACGAATCTCACAGCCCCGCAAGGCATCGGTCAAACATGGCGCACGAGTTGGCCCATGCGCTATTGATGCATCATGCAGAGCGCAGCGGGGTCGGAGAGGCTCAAGAATTACTTCATGAGAAAGAGGCTACATGGCTTGGGGGAGTGTTGATGCTCACCGCTGATCAGGCACACCAAATTGTCACCTGCAATCTTCCGGACACAACGGCAACGCATCTGTTTTGCGTGAGCCCTGAAATGCTCCGCTATAGGCTGAATGTCACCGGTGCGGCTAAGTTAGCGCGAGGCCGAAACCTTCCCGCAACCGCCGCCTAGTAGGGACGGCGCAGACCGTGCGTCCTATCGTTGCACAATGTCGGCGCCCCTCTCACGCCGGAGTGGGAAGAGAGTTAATGCGCGCATGGGACCATGCCTGAGTCTCCCGACATAGCCAAAACGGACTTTGCTCGACCGAAATGGCCACCGGCGAGACTGTCGGGAGTATGTCGGTGTCGTCGCTGCCCTGTACCATCGCGTTTCGATCCACTTACTTAATAGCCTGCTGACGTGTCAGTGAGAGGAGACTGTTTTGACTTGTGAAGTAGCTGTCGCCAACCGCCTGGGAATTGCACTAGCCGCAGATAGCGCTGCAACATTTACTCAATCCGGTACAGGGTCACGAACATACGCCACAGGTGCAAATAAGATTTTTCAGCTTGCCGAGTTTGATCCGGTTGGTTGCATGATCTTTAATAATTCGGCACTCGCAGGGATACCTTGGGAACTGTTAATCAAGGCGTTTCGGGCAACACAGCACAATACTTTGCCGACTGTTCAGGACTATTGCGACGACTTTCGCGATTTCGTTGCGGGCCAACGTTCTACAGGCCTTCTTCCATTAAGCGTCCGTGGAATTAGCGAACAATCGTCGCTGTTGTTCGCTATGCAATCTGTAATGAGCAGCCTAATTGGGACGATGCAGAGTTTGCAAGGCCAAGCACCTGATCCTGCAAGCGCGGCGCAGCGGACTATGGAACTCGCATCCACGCATGTCGATTCCAGCGCAATCACTGCTCCACTCAGTGCGGAAGACATGGCAGAGACAATCTTGACCCATCAGGCCGAAATTAGCCTGGCGGTCGAAAAGCTCCTCGAAAGCCCCAAACACTTGGCGATCAAAGGGCTAATTCCGGTTGGATTTATTGTTGACTTAGTATTTAAATCACTATTTCAACGCACCTTTGAGACTCTGTCTCAAGCATACACCGGAATTGTCGTCGCTGGTTTTGGTGAATCTCAATATTTGCCAAGCTGCGTGAGCATCAAAGTATATGGTTTCGTTGCAGGAAAATTGCTTTTTGAGCATGGCGATGGCTTTGCTATGGAACACACTGGGCGCGATTGCTTTATCACGCCGTTTGCGACGAGAACGATGGTCGAAACATTCATGCTCGGTGCGAGCTCGAATGTATATGGATTTGTCCAAAATCACTTCGTTTCAAATGCGTCCGCAGCTTGCGACGCCGTCCTCAAAGCGTCCGGTAGCCAAGTAGACGCGCAAGTCGTCGAGCAGGCAGTGCAGAGTGCGATGGCCCCATTTATGGACGGTTGGATCAGAGACACCTCGTCAGCTCACTTGCTGCCGCTGCTACGCGTAGTTGGGGGTCTCTCCCTAGGCGAACTGGGGGAGTTGGCAGATACGCTAGTTATGCTAGAGTCGTTGAAAGAGAAAGTGACCTACCGGACGCAGTCAGTCGGGGGGCCTGTTGACGTTGCACTGATCACAAAATCCGACGGCCTTGTTTGGATCAAGCGCAAGCTCTACTTTGATTCGTCACTGAATCATCGATATTTCGCCCGGATGGAACGGAAGCACAAAGGTGCTGCATGATGAACTACTACTCGTCGGGTCAGCCTAGTACGTCGAACATCATCGCCGTGGCTGATCGCGTGTTGGCATCGGCTGGGCGTCTCGTCCATCCGCACAAAGTCAGCGAGCCCGTACCTACCCCCAGCCAATCTCAGGTCGATGCCTATCGCCAACTGAGAGAGGGCATTGAGCGCAAGCAGGCGTCGGAGCGCACAGTCGAAGACTCTGCGGGGTTTCCTTCGACGTCAATGTGAGAGCATCCACCCTTGAAGTTCGGCCCGCATGCGCGGGCTTTTTCATGTCCTCTGTGTGCGAGTCGCACCCCCGTTTGAGCCAGCCGCAGTCACTCCGAGACCATCTACCCTTCGCATTCCTACTGGAGCTCAGCTTCTCGGAAGAGCCTGCTCTTCCCAATCTGAGGCGGCTCGCAGATGCAGTTTCATCAATTGGGGGGTTGGCTGGTCGCCAGCGAAAGTTGCCTTTAGCGCCATCACCGGTCCGTGGCGAAATTCAAACTTCGCCTGCGTTCGCGATGTCGTAGGTGGACTGAGTGTTGCGTTCTGCAATTCACTTCGACGGCCGAGGCCGTTTGCCGGAAGAAGCCGCCGGCGCTCGCTCTTTCAGCGATACACCGCGCTTCAGGGCCGCTGCCAGCAGGTCGCGGGTAACGGCGTGAGATGCCCTTTCCTCGTCGACGCGTAGTTTCAGCGCTGCGGCCTCAGCCGAGCCGGAGGCCACGCACGCGCGGGCGTGTGCAAGGTCCTGGTCTCGCGCCGCCAGTTGCTCCCGAAGGGCAGCCTCCGCCGCCCGTGCCGCATCGCGAAGGCTGGCTTGCTTGTCCAGCTCGACCTCGAGCCGCTTCGCCGCCGTCTCTTCGATCTTGACGCGCCGCTGCTGCTCCTTCGCCATGTCACTCTCCAGCGCTCGAGCCGCCTGCCGCGCGCGGTCGACCTCGGCCAGCATGTGCTTCTCTTGGCCAGCATGCCGCTCCAGCGCCTGGCGCAGATCATGGTCCTTCGCAGCGACAATCTTGGCGTGCTCTCGACGCATTTGCTCATGGGTGCCGGTCGCCTGTGCGAGGAGAGCGGTTAGCCGCTTCATCTCGTCCTCCAGGCCCATTCGCACGCGCTGCGCCTCGACGGCGTGCTCCTTGAGTTGTCGCTCCAGCGTCTCGCGCGCCTGCTGCGAGGAGGCGAGCGCGGCATCCAGGCTGGTTCGTGCCTGCACGAAAGCATCCTCACGCTGGCCCAACGCCGCCTGAGCTGCGGCCAGCGCCTCTTCCCGGGCGTGCAGCTCGCCCTGAGTCGATTCCAGCGCAACGCGCTGCACTTCCTCGGCCTCGCGCCGCGCCGTCTCCCAGAGCAGCCGCGCCGCGTTGCGCACGCTCGTGGGCATGCCGTCCGAGTCGTTCCCGGCGGGCTTGCCGGCCGCCGGCTTCACGCCCACCACGCGCTCGCCGAGCGTGGCGAACCATCGCTCGAGCATCGGGCTCACGGTGTTGGGCGAGCCGCGGCCGATCTTCAGGCGCACGCGCTCGATCGTGGGCCTTTTCCCCTCGGCGAGCAGGGCATCGGCGGCCGTGAAGACGTCGACCTCCTGGATGCCGCGCCCGCGCGACTCGTTGAACTCGATCATGAGGACCTCTCGCTCCAAAGCTGCCGATTCCGTGCCGTGCGCCGACCTCGGACGCCGACAACGCGATTCACCCCAAACCGGCCAAAATAACCCTCGATAAGGCAAAGTTATCGTGATCTATCAGTGTATGATGTCGCAAATCATACGTGATATGTAGAATTCAACATTGAACTCAGCGAATCGAACCCCGTCGGGCCCACTGGCGGCTTCCCTCAACAAGTGATTCGTTTGACAAAGCTCAGGTAAATCCTTTGGGGGGCCGGGTGACGGGCTTGGTGGCTCACGCTTTCCCCGAAGAACGTGGCCGACTGAGCCCCCTCGCCGGAGACCCCCCTGATCGGTCGGCTGTGTCACTCCGCCGTCGTCGAGTCCCCCGTCAAAGAGCGAGAGCCGAGGCACACCAGCCTCAAAAGTCGAAGGCGGTGCAGAAAAGATGCGAAACCTGATGCAAAATGGAATCACTATTGATTCAGGACTGGCCATGCGAACCACCGTCACCATCGAAGACTCTCTGTTCGAGAAGGCCCTTGAACTGGCCGATCCCGAAATGGACAAGGCGGAGATCTTTCGCGAAGCGATCCGCACGTTCGTGCGTGTTCAGGCGGGCAAGCGCCTCATTGCGCTCGGAGGGGCCGCCCCTGACATCAAGGACGTCCCACGGCGTCGAGGCGAGTTGATCTCGCGATGAGCGTGCTCGTCGACACCTCCGTCTGGATCGACCATTTCCGCAGCGGCAACGCCGCCCTGGCAAACCTGGTCGGCTCGGACCTCGCCTTGACCCATCCGATGGTGATCGTTGAATTGGCCTGTGGCACCCCTCCATCTCCGAGAGAGCAATCGCTTGGCAGCCTGAGCCTGCTGAAGTCGTGCAATCAGGCCACGCTGGACGAAGTGCTCGAACTGATCGAGCGAGAAAAGCTGTACGGACTCGGGTGCGGATTGGTCGACATGGCGCTACTTGCGTCGACCCTCATCACCCCAGGCGCGCGCCTATGGACCCTCGATCGGCGCCTGTTGGAATTGGCGCAGCGATTCGACGTCGCACATGGCCTCCACTGAAAGCCAAGTCATGGCAAACGAATTGATGGAACATCCCTCGCACAATCCGTCATGAATTCACCCCGCCGATCCGGTCCGAGCCCCCTGGCGATCACAGGACCCACCGCGGCCGCCCTCGAGGCATCAGCAGCCGCTGCGGACCATCCGCTGGCCACGCTGGCCGATCGCCGCGCCGTGCTCGATCCGAAGCGGCTGGCGACGACTGCGGAGCAAGCGGCCCGCGCGCTGCTGCGCCAGGGCGAGTCGAGCAACACGCGCGCCTCGTACGGCTCGGCCATGCGCTACTGGTGCGCTTGGTATGCGGCACGCTACGGCGGCGCGCTGGCGTTACCCGTACCCGTGCCGGTCGTGGTGCAGTTCATCGTCGATCACGCGGCACGCCGCCTGGACGAGCCTGAGGACCCCGTCGCTCCGAACGCGCCCTCGGAGACAAACGACGACGTCCAGAAGCAGCCCACGGGCCGCAAGCGCCGCATAAACAAACTGAGCGCCGAACTCGTTACCGAGCTGCCGGCCGATGTCGACGAGGCGCTGGTGCGCAATGGCTACAAGGCCAAGCTCGGTCCGCCGGCATTGAACACGCTGGTGCATCGCGTTGCAGTGCTCTCCAAGGCGCACCAGATGGCCAGATCCGGAGCTGCGGGCGGCACTGTCTCGCGAGACGGAGATGTCGCCAATCCCTGCGCCGACGAGTTGGTGCGCGAACTGCTCGCGCGCACCCGCCGGGCCTACGCGCAGCGCGGCGCGCGCCCCAAGCGCCAGCGTGCGCTGACGAAGGACCCGCTGCAGCTGCTATTGGCCACGTGCGACGAGTCTCTCAAGGGCAAGCGCGACCGCGCGCTGCTGCTTTTCGGATGGGCCACCGGCGGGCGCCGGCGCTCCGAGATCGCCTCGGCCACGCTCGAGAACCTGCAGCGCATCGATGCCGAGGCCTTCGTCTACACCCTCGCCCACTCCAAGACCAACCAGCGCGGCGACGTGCGGCCCGAAGACGTGAAGCCTCTCGTGGGCAGCGCCGCGGCGGCCATGCGGGAATGGCTCGCGGTCCTCCGAGCGCAGGGAATCCAGGACGGGCCCATCTTCCGGCGCATCCGCCGCGGCGGGCACCTGGGCGAGCCGCTCGCGGCGGCCGCCGTGCGCGACATCGTGAAGGAGCGTTGCGCGCTCGCCGGGGTCGAGGGGAGCTTTTCGGCGCACTCGCTGCGCGCGGGGTTCGTCACCGAGGCGGGCCGCCAGAACATGCCGCTGCCCGAGACCATGGCCATGACCGGACACCAGAGCGTGGCGACTGTGGTGGGGTACTTCCGCTCTGAGAGTGCGCTCGCCGGAAAGCTCGGGCGCCTGCTCGACGACACGTGAGGCGATCTGGATCGGCAAGTGATGTGCCCGACGCCGGTCGAGGCAGGTCGCTGAAAAGCGATTCCCTCGCTTCGTCCCGCAATCGGCTCTCCGTTGGCACGCCAGACACGGGTGACGAGTTCACCCTGGTCAGGAGAAGGGGTCTTGGGACGGGAGGGAAACGCCCGCTCAAGCGACGCCCGGCCCCCATCCTCGTGATAACTCGCAACGGCGGTGGCGACCTGGCGAAGGTTGTCGTCGAGCACCTCGTTCATCTCATCGAGCATCACCACGTAGGTGACCAGCACGAGCAGGATCAAACCGAATCCAAACGCTCCGAGAGTCCATTGGAGCAGGCCAGATCGAAGCGAATTCACAGCGCTCAGCCAGCGACGCGGTAGCCGACGCCGCGAACGTTCACGACTGCCGAGGCGCCCAATGTCCTGCGCAGGCGATGCAGGTGAACTTCAACCGCATTGCTTCCGATCTCTTCGCCCCGGCCGTACATGGACTCTTCCAGCTTCTCTCGTGAGAGCACGGCGCCCGGTCGTTGCATGGGGACCTTCAGCAGCGCGAACTCACGCGGCGACAGCGAAACCGGCGTTCCGGCCTGGCTCACTGTCTTGCGCACCGAATCGAGCACGAGGTCTCCAGCCGCCAGGATCGACGATCCGACGCCCGCATGCCGGCGCAACAAGGCGCGAACACGGGCGATCAACTCCTCCATGTCGAACGGCTTGACGAGATAGTCGGCGGAGCCTTGCGCTATGTGTGCGGGCGCCATCTACTGGGGCAACATCGGCCGGGTCGTCTACGCCGTGTCGACTTCCTCCGCGGGCAAGCATCTCGCGTTCACGCCGTCGGCACAAACCAAGCCGGCCCGGGCTGGTTCTGCAGCGTGATGGCCTTGAGGTGGGTGTACATGTTCAGCGTTTCCTTGCAGTACTCGCTACCGATGCCGCTTTCCTTGAAGCCGCCAAAGGGTGATCCGCTCGCGAGATTGAAGTAGCTGTTAATCCAGACGGAGCCTGCTTCGAGGCGGTCCGCCGTCTCCAGGGCGTTGCGCAGGTTTGTTGTGTAGAGGCCGGCTGCGAGCCCATAGCGCACCCCGTTGGCTTGACGCAGCATCTCTTCATAGTCGTTCCAGCGGATCAAGGACAGGACCGGACCGAAGATCTCCTCTTGCGCGATCCGCATATGGTTGCCGGCTTCGAAGACTGTCGGCGCGATGAACTGGCCGGCTTCGTGACCGTCCACCGTCACGCGATCACCACCACACAGAAGGCGGGCGCCCTCGGCCTTTCCGATGCCAATGTAGTCCATGACCCGCTGGCCCTGCTTCTCCGAAACCAGCCCCGAGAGGATCGTGTCCGGTGCTAGCGGCCCCCAACCCGCACTCTTCGCACACCGGCAACAAGGCGCTCGACAAACTGGTCGTAGATCGCGTCGTGCACGAACAGGCAGGTGCCGGCAAGGCAGGACTGGCCGTTGCAGTAGAGCGTGGCGAAACTTGCGTTGTCCACTATGGCGTGAAGATCTTCGACGTCTGGAAATACGATGTTGGGACTCTTGCCACCCAACTCTAGCGATGCAGGTACGAGACGCTGAGCACCCGCGGTGGCCACGATTCGTCCGACCTCCGAACTTCCAGTAAAGCCGAGTTTGGCGACACCAGGATGAGCGGTAAGTGCCGCCCCGGCTTCGTCGCCAAAGCCCGGGACTACGTTCACGACACCCGGTGGAAAAATTTTCGCGACATGGCGGCACAGTTCCAGCGTGCTGAGCGACGCATTCTCATTAGGCTTGAGCACGACCGTGTTTCCTGCGGCCAACGCGGGGGCGATCTTGAACGCAGCCATGATGGCCGGCACGTTCCACGGAATGATCTGTCCGCAGACCCCATAGGGCTCGCGTTTCGCTACAAGGTAGCCATTTGGGATGGGTCGCCCAAACCCTTCCAGCGTGACGCCGGCTGCAGCGAAATAGCGGTATTGGGCGATCGCGATGTTGTGGTCGAACGTGGTCTCCCATAGGCGCCGACCGATATCCATCGCGTCGATTCGCGCAAGGCGTTCAATGTCCGCTTCGAGCGCGCTGGCCAGGGCCAGCAGCATGGCCGAGCGCTCTTCGGGAGCGCGGGCCTTCCATTCCGGAAATGCACGCGCTGCCGCTTTCACGGCTGCATCCGCGCCCTATCGACGAACCCCCGGTTGCTCATCCTCGATGAGGCGACGGAAGGCCTGGCGCCGGTCATCCGGGACGAGATCTGGCGATGCCTGCGTGTTCTGAAAGAGGCAGGCCAGACCACGCTGGTGGTGGACAAGTATGTCCATCGACTCCTGGAGCTTGCCGATCACCACGCCATCCTCGAGCGGGGCCGCGTCGTGTGGAAAGGCGATTCAAGGACGCTCGCTAGCGACAAGTCACTATTGGGCCGATATCTCGAAGTTTGACCCTTCGCGGACTTGGCGCAAGCTTCGAAAAGCGCTTCGCGCATCGCGTGGTCAGCACGATTGCCCGCCGTCTTGGGTCAATGGTGCAATCTTGCCATTCAAGGCCGCGTGGGCGCGCACTGGTCTTTAATCCAGTCGAACTCCGGTCGCGCGGATCACTTTGCCCCAGCGTTCCGTTTCCGTGCGGATCAGGTCGCCGAACTCGGCCCGCGAGCTGGGCGCGATCGCCAGTCCGAGGTCGGTATAGCGCTGCACCACATCGGGCGACTGTACGGCCTTGACCAGTTCGTCGTGGAGCAGGTTCGCGATTGCCTCCGGCGTCCCGCTCTTCACCACCATGCCGGTCCAGCCCGGCACGTTGAGCGAAGGAAGGCCGAGCTCGCCGATGGTCGGCACCTGCGGCAACTGGGCAAGACGGCGCTCGCTGCCCACCACCGCGAGCGCGCGGGCCTTGCCTTCGCGCACCAGCGGGATGCTGCTCGGCGTCACATCCAGCATCGCGTCGATGTGGCCGGCCATCAGGTCCTGCACCGCGGGCGCACCGCCTTTGTAGGCCACGTGGGTGAGCCTGCCCTTGATCTCGCCGTTCAGCATCTCCATCCAGATGTGCGGCTGGCTGCCCATGCCGTAGGAGCCGTAGTTCAGGCCCTTCTCCGATTTGGCGGCCTGCACGAAATCCTGCCAGGTCTGCAGCCGGCTGCTGGCCGGAACGATCAGCAGCGTCGGCGAGACGAGCAGGCGCGAGAGCGGCGTGAAGTCCTTGAGCGTGTCGTAGCTCAACTTCGGATAGAGGCCCGCATTCATCGAGAGCGGACCGAGGTCGCCGTAAAACAACGTGTAGCCGTCGGCCGGTTGCTGCTTCACGAAGTTCGCGCCGATCTGCCCGCCGGCGCCGGGGCGGTTGTCGATGACCACGGGCTGCTTAAGGCTCGCCGAGAGCTTCTGCGCGAGCATGCGCGACAGGGCGTCGCCGAAACCACCGGCCGGATAGGGCACGACCCAGGTGATCGGACGCGTGGGATAGGCGGAAGCGCCCTGCGCCATCGCGGAGGACGCCAAAGGGCCGAGCGGTGCGAGCGGCAGCGCAGCGGCGGCGCGGAGGAGTGATCGTCGGGTCGGGTTCGAGAAGGTCATGGTTGAAAGACGGCGCGAGCAGCTGGGATGGGAAATGCGTTGGGAAAAATGCGGCTCTGCTCAATAGCCGGCGCGGGTGTCCACGAGATCGAGCGGCGCGAGACCCTGCCGGAGGCGCCGCACACTGGCCGCGAACTGGGCGACCACGTCGGCGACGTCGACCGAGCGACACGCATGGGGCGTGACCACGATGCGCGGATGGCGCCAGAGCGGACTGTCGGGAGCCAGCGGCTCCTCGCGGAAGACGTCGAGCGTGGCGGAAGACAACCGGCCGCTGTCGAGCGCGGCGAGAAGGTCCTGCTCGACGAGATGTTCTCCTCGCCCGACGTTGATCAGCC
Source organism: Xenophilus aerolatus (assembly GCA_030418545.1). Lineage (GTDB taxonomy): Bacteria > Pseudomonadota > Gammaproteobacteria > Burkholderiales > Burkholderiaceae_C > Xenophilus. The sequence continues at coordinate 17,903 of QAIB01000023.1, forward strand.
TCGCGCCCTGCGGAAGCTGCTGCAGCAGACGGGCATTGAGGATGTTCTCCGTCTCGGGCGTGAGCGGCAGCAGGTTCACCAGCACGTCGCTTCGCGAAAGAAGCGAGCGCAGCCCCTCTTCTCCGTGCAGCACGGTCACCGCAGAGGCCGGCCAGGGGCGGCGTGCCCACGCCATCACGTCGAAGCCGACCTGCGCGAGCAATGCGGCTGCCGGCGCCGCCATGCTGCCGTAGCCGAGGAAGCCCACCCGCCTCTGCCGCACAGGCACCGGCGGCAGCTTCTTCCAGCGGACCTCGCGCTGGGCCGCGATGTACGACGGCATGTCACGATGGTGCATGAGGACCTGGGTCAGGATGAACTCGCTCATCAGCGGATCTCCATCCCGCGCGATCGGCCTCGTCAGATGCACCGATGCGGGCCACTCGGATCCGCGCAGCAGGTGATCGACCCCCGCGTGGAGCGATCCCACGAGCCGAAGGTTCGGCAAGCCCTGCAACACACCATGCGGCACGCGTGACACGAGCGCGAACTCGACGTCCCGCGGATCGCCGATCTCGGGCCAGACGCGCAGACTCAGGTCCGGGAGCTGCGCCTCCAGCGCCTGGCACAGTTCGTCGACCGGGACCGGGCCGGCATGCAGAAGAAGCGCGCTCACTCCGCCCGGATGTGGTTCTTGCGAATGACTTCGCCCCAGCGCCGCTGTTCGTCGGCCAGGAGGCTGGCGAACCTGGCGGGTGTGTCGATCGCAGGTTCGCCCGCGGTCCTGGCGGCGAACTGGATGATCTCCGGCTTGGCCATGACGCGCGATGCCGCGTCGTGCACCCTCGACAGAATCGGCCCCGGCAGCCCCGGAGGCGCCACCAGCCCCATCCAGTAGTCGGTCGTGCCATCGAACACGCCCATCTCGACCAGCGTCGGCACGTCCGGCATGACGGACGAGCGCTTGTCGCCGGTCGTCGCGAGCACCTTGACCTTGCCCTGCTGCAGCCAGTTCTGCGCGCTCGGGATCGTGTCAAAGAAGAGCTGCACCTCGTCGGCCGCGAGCGCGGTGCTTGCCGGCGCCGAGCCCTTGTAGGGAACATGGACCAGTTCCATGCCGGTGCGGTTCTTCAGCATTTCGCCCAGCAGATGATTGGTGCTGCCGATGCCGGACGACGCGTAGTTGAGCTTGCCCGGACGTTGCTTGGCGTATGCGACGAACTCCTGGAAAGTCTTGCCGGGGAACGAATTGCTTGCGAGCAGCACCCCACCGAAGCGGATGAGCAAGGTGACCGGCGTGAAGTCCTTCGCGCCGTCGTAGGGCGGCTTTTCCATCAGCAGTGGCGCGATCACCTGGTTGGTCGAGGTCGTGAAGATCAGCGTGTAGCCATCAGCCGGCGCGCGCATGCCGAAGGCGGTGCCGAGCGTCCCGGTTGCGCCGGGCCGGTTGTCGACCACCACCGACTGCCCGAGTTCCTGCCGCAATCCGTCTGCGAACATCCGGGCGCTCACGTCCGTTCCACCGCCCGGTGCGAAGGGCACGACCAGCTTGATGGGCGCCTTGGGATAGTCGGCCTGGGCCCACGCCGGCACGGACAGCGCGGCGCCGCCCGCGGCCAACAACATGTGGCGGCGCGTCACGCCGATATCGAGATCGCTGCTCATGTCCGCGCTCCTTGTGTGTTCGGCCCCAGCACACCGCCGAGGACCTGTGCGACCCAATCGGCCATGTAGTCCGTGCCCAGGGTCTGGTTGTCGACGTGGCAGTGCTCGCAACCGCCTTCGGCCGGCGTGAAGACGCGCAGTTCCTTGCGCTCGCTCTTCACCGCCTCGAACACCTTGTGCGCTTCGCTCACGGGCGTCTGGAGGTCCCGCTCGCCATGCGTGATGAGCAGCGGGCAGCGAAGCTGCTCCGCAATGCCGTCGAGGCGCATGGGCGCCATCTTCCGGATGACGTCATCCACGCCTTCGGCGCCGTAGACCCACTCGGCGTGTTCGAGATGGAAATGCACCGCCTGGGCCAGCGCGCCATTGAGCCGCTTCTCGAACAGGGCGCCCCAGTCCCACACGCCGGTCCACGCGACGCAGCAGGCAAAGCGCGGTTCGAGCGCGGCGGAACGCACGGCGTGATAGCCCCCGGCCGACGGCGCGATGATGCCGATGCGCGTCGGGTCCACCTCGGGCCGGGTGAGCAGGTAGTCGAGGCTCGCGGTCGCGGGCTTTTCGGTCTGCGGCATGCCCTTCAGGCCCTGCAGCCGGAGCGCTTCGCCCACGCCGGGGTGATCGACGATGAGCAGCGAGACGCCGCGTCGGCGGAAGTCCTCGTGGATGCCCATCAGGCAGATGGTTTCCTTCATGATGTCGAAGCCATCGAACATCACCATGCAGGGGCCGGCCCCTTGTCCCGCACGCACGAAAAGCGCCGGCAGCGTCGTTCCTTCGTAAGGCACCGCGCACCGTTCCACCGGCTGTACCTGCGCGCCCTGCCAGGCCGCGAACTGGTCCAGCATCCGGCGATACACCACCATGCGCTGCGGATCGACATGACGCATCTGCCGCTCCGCCATCATGTAGTAGGCGCATGCGCGGCGATGCTTGCGCCCCGCACTGAATGCACGCCCCACCGCTGCATCGGCCTCGGCCTGTACGCGCACGCGATCGGCAATGCGCAGCCAGTTTTCGGCCCAGGCGGCGGATGACGCTTCGCCCGGCTGGCGCGCGAAGTCCTTCAATGGTCGGCAGGCGTCGTCGATCTCGCCGATCGCGCCGCCGCAGGCATCGGCCATCATGACCGCGAGGCTCCAGGCGTAGTTGTCCGGGAAATACTCAAACACGGTATGCGACTCCTTGGTGAATCCGGCGGGTGTCGAGCAGCCGGCGTGCGTTGTCGCCGAGGATGGCCGCCCTCCCCTCGTCGCTCAGCCCGGGCACGGCACCCACCAGCGCCGAAGGCTCATAGCTGCCCATGTCGAAGGGATAGTCCGTGCCGGTCACGACCTGCGAAAGGCCGACCGTGTCGATCAGGTGGCGCAACGACTGCGGCTCGTACACCACCGTATCGAACCAGATGCGCCGCAGGTAGTCACGCGGCGCCCTTGCGATGCGCTGTGCTTCGGGCCGCACGCGATGCGCGTGCTCGGCACGCCCCATGTGAAACGGCAGATAGCCACCGCCGTGCGCGGCGAGCAGACGCAGATCGGGATAGCGGTCCAGCGTTCCGCTGAAGATCAGGTGCGACAGGGCGATCGCCGTCTCCAGCGGTTGCCCGATCACGTTGGTGAGGTAGTAGGCATTCAGTCGTTCGAAGGCCGAGGTGCCCAGCGGATGGATGAAGACGACACACTGCAGTTCGTTGGCAGCCGCCCAGACCGGCGCGAGTGCAGGGTCGGCCAGCTCGCGCGCACCCACGGAAGTGGAGATCTCGACGCCCCGCAGGCCAAGCCGCGAGACCGCATCGCGAAGCTGCCCGGCGGCCATCTCGGGATGCTGCAAGGCCACGGTGCCGAGTCCGAGGAGCCTATCGGGGTGCTGCGCGCACAAGGCTGCGATGTGCTCGTTCTGGACACGCACCACGTCTCTCGCCAGGTGCTCGTCGGCCCAGTAGTAGTACTGATTGGGCGACGGGCTCAGCACCTGCACGTCCACGCCCATGGCGTCCATGTCGGCAAGTCGCTTCTTCAGATCGGTCAGGCGGGGCATGGCCTGCGGCAGCATGTGCGTCGCGTTGTGACGCGCCGACGCTTCACCGAGCGTGCGAACCATGATCTCCGGTTCGGCGCGCCGTTCGGGGTGCTCGGCCACCAGTTGCTCGACCTCGACGCTCAGCGCGTGGCAATGAAGGTCGATGGTGAAGAAGCGGCGTGCGCTTTCGCGACCGCGCCCGCCGGTGCCCGCCTCGGACGCGGGCGAGCAGCACGGTTGAAAGCATCGATAGATGGGCATGGCCTGGGCTACCGGGCGATCAGTTGCGCGGCATTCGCCCGTGTCTTGACCAGGCCCATCTGCTGCATCGTGTCGGCCCAGTAGCGCAACTGCGGCTCGGTGACGTCGGCATACAGGCGCGGCATCGGAATCGAGGCCAGAACCTCGGGGGGCAGCTTGATGTACTTGCCCAGATGCGCACGCGCTGCTTGCGGGTCCTTTTGCGCGAACGCGACCGCCTCCGCGATCGCGGCGCGGAACCCACGGACCGCCGCGGGATTCGTGTTCGCCCACTGCCGCGTCGTCGCATAGAAGACGCCGGTCGTCTGCGGCGGCAGGCCCTCCGCGAAGTAGGCAAGCGGCTTTGCGGCACCGGTCGCGAGCGCGCGCTTCATGAACGGGTCGGCGCTCACGCCCGCCTGGATGGAGCCGGACTTCAGCAGATCGGCCGTCTGGGGAAAGTTGACCTCCACGAAATCAACCTGCTTCGCGCTCAAGCCCTGGTCCTCGATCCACTTGCGGGCCATGACGTAGAGGAAGCCGCCGATCGACGGCACCCCGATCTTCTTTCCCACCAGGTCCTTTGACGTGTTGATGCCCGAGGTGGCGCCCACCAGCAAGCCGACGTTCTGGTCGCTCTTCTCGAAGACGCTGGTTCCGGCGACGGCCACGAGATCGAGGCCGCCATCGTTGGCCAGCAGCAGGTTCGTCGGCGGGAGCGTCGCCATCTGCAGCGAGCCGCCCTGCAGCCCTGGCACCAGCGCGCCGCCGGCGACTTGCTGGAACGTGACCTCGAGGCCGTGCTTGCGGAAGATCCCCTCTTCCTGCGCCACGAAGGCGGCGAGGTATTCGGCGACGCCCGTGTGTCCCAGGGTCATCCGGGTCTGCGCCTGCGCGGAAAGGCTCATGGCAGCGGCACAAAGCGCCATCGCAGCGCGACGAAGGAAGCGCGTCATTCGGAGTCTCCTGATTGTTTTGGCGGAACGATGGGCAGCAGCAGGTACGAGGCATGAACGCCGCCGGTGTGGAGCGTCGTCGTTCCATCGAACAAGGCCGGCGGGCGGTCGTCTGCATCGTCGTGCACATGAATGGCGCATCCGGTCTGCCGGATGCCGCCGTACTGCGGCGGTGCCTTGGGCACCAGCGGCCCGGGCAGCTCATGGTCGTAGTCCTGGCCGCCGACCGTGAGCGCAATGCGCCAGCCGGGCTTCAGAACGATCGAGGTCGGCCAGATCTCGATGTCGAGCTCATAGATCGAACCGGGCGTGAGCGGCTCTTCCTCGTCGTGGATGTGCCACGGCCGGTATGGCAGGCTCCTCGCGGGATCGAGCTTGCGATGGGAGGCCCGCAGCCAACCGAAGGCCAGAGGCACATTCGGCTCCGATGCGCCTTGGAAGAGCGCTTCGCGTCCATTGGGTGCGTACGCTCGAAGGCTCAGGAAGATGTCGGTGTCGCGCGTGCTGGAAGACACGAAGACCTTGGCCGCCACGGGACCCGTGATTTCGGTGGTGCGGGTGACCGGAGCGCTGCAGAACGTCACGCCTTGAGAGAGCCCGCGGAACGGTTTGCTGGTCTGTGCGCCGGGCTCTCGTATCAATGCCTGCTCGTTCGCGTCGAGGTAGTAGCGGGTCCACTGCGTGCGGGCGAGTGGCCACTCGTCTTCGGTTCGAGGCTCGAACTTTTCCCCGGGGTGGCGAACGTTCAGCATGACGCTCGGCAGCGAGTCCCAGCCGTTGTCTTCGCCCTTGAGGAAATGATCGAAAAAGCGCCGCATCAGCGCGCGGCCTTCGCGCGTGTAGTACTCGGTCCAGTGGGTGTCGCCGTGCATCTCGAGCCACTTCCGGCTCGATCCGGCACGCATGAAGCCTTCGGTATTGCCGCGCAGGTGCAGGCCGATCCCGCCCCAATTGCCGCGCGAGAAGACGGGGACCTCGATGTCCTCGAGCTTGGGCGTGCGCTCCACGAAGTAAGGATCCGTCGCGAATTGCGCTGCCCGCTGCTGCGCTGGGAGATCGGCGATGTGAGCCGCCATCTCTTCGGATGACAGCGTCTGCGGTCCTGCGATCGGTTCGCCCGTGTTGCGATTGATGCGACCGCGAGTTCCGAGTCCGTGCTGAACCGAGGACACCTGGGCCGGGTACCAGCGGATCCAGAAGCTCGTCAGGATGCCGCCATGCCGAACGCCGTCGCGATAGAGATCCGCAGCGCCCTCGAACGGGCAGATGGCCGCCAGATGCTTGGGCCGCAGCGCAGCCACCTGCCATTGGTTCATCGCGTAATACGAGATGCCCGTCAGCCCGACCTTGCCATTGCTCCAAGCCTGTTCGCCGGCCCACTCGACGCAGTTGGCGAAGTCGCGCGTCTCCCGGGGGCTGAAGCAGTCGAGATACCCTGGCGAACGCCCGGCGCCACGCGAATCGACGCGCACGCAAACATAGCCCCAGTCGCGCGTCCAGACTTCCGGGTCCGGTGTTTCCCAGGACTGGTACTTGTTGGACGAGCCCTCGATCGCATCGGGACGGTCACGCTCCATTTGCATCCAGGCGAACGCGAAGCCCTCCTGGAAGGACAACCCCTTTGCATAGGGACCGTGCGTCATCAGCACGGGATGACGACTCGTGCCCTGCGGCCGGTAGATGTCGGCGCGAAGCACGAGCCCGTCGTCCATCTCGATCGGCGCATCCCATTCGATGACCATGCCGTCTCGTTCTTCGATCCTGTGCTGAGGGTCTTGCACGCTTGTCTCCTTCTGGTTTGCGGTCGATGCTAGGCAGCACGTCGGCTGCGCGCCAATCGACTTTGCTGATTCGAGGCATCGGGCTGGCCGATACCTTCTCGTCGCTAGCTGCGCTGCCAGCGCAGAAGATGCCGCTCGGCCTGCGCAAGCAGCAGGTTGGCGACGAAGCCGATCGCGCCGAGCAGCACGATCCCCGCGAAGAGATCGCTGGCACGAAAGGACCTCGCGGCCATCAGGATCGCCTGCCCGAGCCCCGATTGCGAGGCGATCATTTCGCCGACCACGGCCACGATGAGCGACACGGTCATCGCGAGCCGCATGCCCGCGAGGATGTCCGGCAGCGCGTTGGGCAGGCCGATCTTGCGCACGAAGTCGAGACGCGGGATCTGCAGCGCCGCCGCCACTTCGCGCAGGCGCGGCTCGACGCCCGCAAAGCCATGCAGGGTGGCGAGCAGCACCGGCCACATCGCGCCGAAGGCCACCACGAACAGCACCATGCCGCCACCCAGCCCGAAGATCGAGATCGCCAGCGGCATGACGGCGGATGCGGGAAGCGGCCGAACGAACTCCAGCAAGGGTTGCAGCCATGCCCGAGCCGCGGCGGAGGTCCCGATCAAGGCGCCGAGCAGAACACCGGCTGCGCACGCCAGCAGCCAACCCTTGACCATGCGAGCGACGGTCGCCAGCGTCTGCTCGCGCAGCGCGCCTTCGCCGAGGCCCTCCCGCAGGCTCGCAAGTGCCGCTTCGGGCGTCGGCAGGAACACCTTGCTGACCCACTGCAGATGACTGGCAATCCACCAGAACGCCAGCGCCAGTGCCAGGACGATCAGCGAACCGGCGAGATCCGAGCGCTTCATGTCGCAGCTCCCATCGCACGCGCGACACGGCGCTCCAGCATCAGCGCCAGCAGGTTGATCAGGTAGCCGACCACCGCGATCCAGAACAGCCATGCGAGCATCAGCGCGGGATCGAGGCTCTGCTGCGCGACGATCATGGCGTAGCCCATGCCGTGCGGGTTCGCGGCGATCTCGACCGTCACCGCCACCACCAGTGCGATCGCCATGCCGAGCCGCACTGCGACGAACAGCCGAGCGACCATTGCCGGCAGCACGATCTTGACGACGCGTGCAAGCGGCGAAAGGCTCAGCGCATCGGCGACTTCCAGCAGGCGCATATCCACCTGCCGGGCCGCGGCCTGCGCCAGCACGAGGATGGGCCAGAAGACCGCAAAGGCCACCACGGCGCTTTCCATTCGGACGCCGAATCCGAAAACCAGCATCGCCAGCGGAATCAAGGCGACGGAAGGAATCGGCCGCAGTACCTCGATGGTGAGGAAACTCCACGCATCGGCGCGCCGCGACAGGCCCAGCCAGATGCCGAACAGCGTGCCGGCGATCAGCGCGATCGCCAACCCGAGCGCGGCGCTGCCGAGCGTGAACAGCGTGCCCTGCAGTAAGGAGCCATCAACGAGCGCCCTCCCGAGGGATCTCGCCGCCGCGGTGGGCGCGGCGAGCGAATCACTGCTCTTGCCGGGCCCTCGCATGTAGATCTCCAGCATCGCCAGCAGGCCGATGGGAACGACGAGGCCGCGTGCGGCATTCAGGAGCCGTGTGCGCATCAGTGGTGCCCGAGGTAGTGATAGAGCTCGCGCCGCAGCCGCAGGTAGTCCGGGTGCTCCTTGGTTTCGAGCTGGCTGCGCGGATGCGGGATCGGCACATCCACCAGCGCAGCCAGGCTGGGCTTCTCCGCGTTGGGGTTCGCACGCAGCGCAATGACGCGGTCGCCCAGGTAGATCGCTTCGTCCAGGTCGTGCGTGACGAACAGGACGGTGAGCCCGCTGCCCTGGACCAGCCGCGCGACCTCGTCCTGCAAGGACTCGCGCGTCATCGCATCGAGCGCGCCGAAGGGCTCGTCCATCATGAGCAGGCGCGGCTCCTGGGCGAGGCAACGTGCGATCTGCGCGCGCTGCTGCATGCCGCCCGAGAGCTGCAATGGAAACTTGTCCGCGTGGGCCGAGAGGTTCACCGTCTCGAGCACCCGCGCAATGCGGGCCGGTCGCTCGGCGGACGGAATGCCGGCTGCTTCGAGCGCGAGGCTCACATTGCCTGCGACCGTTCGCCACGGCAGCAACGCGCGGCCGTAGTCCTGGAAGACGAAGGCGGCCTCGCGCGCAGGCCCCTGCACGAGATTCCCAAGGCGACGCACTTCGCCGCCGCTGGGCTGAACGAAACCGGCAGCGGCGCGCAGCAGGGTCGTCTTGCCGCACCCCGAAGGCCCGATGATGCAGACGAACTCTCCCTGCCGCACCTGCACGCTGGTAGGCGAGAGGATCTCCCGTCCGCCGAGGTGGATCGAAACGCCGTCGAAACTCAGGACGGGGCTGAGGTCCGCCTTCATTTCAGGATCAGGCCGCCGAGCGCCGGCCGTGCCTTCAGCAGCTTCTGGTCGACCATCTGGTCCGCCCACCAGCCGAGCGATTGATCCGTCACCACCGGCAGCGGCGGGCTGATCTGCGCACTCGCGAGCACGTCCGGCGGCAGCTTGATGTACTTGCCGATGTGCTCGCGCACCCTGGCGTTGTTCTTCGGGTCGTTCAGGAAGCCGGCCGCCTCGCCGATCGCCGCCTGGAAGCCCTTGGCGGCGGACATGTTCTTCTGCACCCAGTTACGACGCGCAACGAACACCAGCGACGGCAACCCGTCCGGTAGGAAGGTCGAGTAGTACGACGCGACGTACCCGTTGCCGCTTGCCACGATGCGCGACATGAATGGATCGGCGGTGACCACCGCATCGAGCGATCCGCCGCGCAGCAGGTCGCCATGCTGCGGAAAGGCGGCCTCGATGAAGTTCACCTGGTTGTAATCGACGCCTTGCGACTTGAGCCAGGCCCGGAAGCCTACGTGCAGGAAGGCGCCCAGGCCCGGCACGCCGATCTTCTTGCCGATGCAGTCCTGCGCGGACTTGATCCCTGAGCCCGAGCGGGCAACCAAGCCGAGACCGGTCATCTTCTTCGAGGTCGCACCACCACCGGTGAGCACCACATGATCGAGACCGCCGTCCGCCGCCTGCAGGAACACCGAAGGCGTCGGCCCACCGAGTTGGATCGAGTCGGACTGGATCGCCGGCGGGATGGACGGATTGAGCGGAATGAGCTTGGGCTCGACGTCGATGCCGCGGCGAATGAAGTAGCCCTCCTCGCGTGCGATGAAGAGGGTTGCGAAATCGGTCACCGCCGTGTAGCCGAATACGGCCTTGACGGGCGCCTGAGCGCGAAGCGGCATGGCTGCTGCCGCAAGAGTCGCGGCCGCAGCCCCTAGCGCCGTACGGCGCGTGATTCCATGTCGCATGGGTCAAAGTCTCCTAGTTTTTCATTCACGATGTGTCTCCAACGCCCGGCGCACGAGCGCCTCCGGAGTGCCATCATCCGAGAGACCCAGCGCACGCGCGGCGCCATCGTCCAGGACTGGGTATCGTCCGAACACCGCTTCCAGCTGCGGCTTCGGCTCGTAGGTCACGAGCTCGCGGCGGTCATCGCCATAGAGCGTTGCGAGGGTGTTCACGATCTGCGCGATAGACAGACGCAGGACCGGCAAAGTCCATGCGCGACCAGGATCGGCGTTGCTAACGTTCATAGCAGCCCCATGGAGCATGTTGTCCGCGCAACGCCACGCGGACATCCACCAGGCAGTCGCCTCCGGCCCGACCGGGCAGATGTAGCGCTCGCCCGCGGCAAGCGCGTGCAGCAGATCACTCATGAAGGCCGATGCCAATCCGGCGGGTGCACGTGGACGGGCAACTATTCCCGGCAGACGCAGGGAGCGGCCATCGAGAAGCCCGCGCCTTGTAAAGTCCGCAAGAAGAATCTCGCACACCAGTTTGTGCGCACCGTAGGTCAGCGGCGGGCGCAAGGGCGTGGCATCGGAGACCAGGTCAGGCAACGCAGTGCCGTATACCGCGATCGTGCTCGCGTAGACCACGACCGGCGGCCGCTCGCGGCACGCCAGTGTTTCGAACAGAGCGAGGGTCATGTCCAGATTGACCCGCCGCCCCAAGGCATAGTCCGCCTCGGCAGCGCCTCCCGGCATGGCGGCAAGATGGAAGATCACATCCGGCCCGAACGACGCGACTCTCGTCAGTGCTTCTGGCGAGCCCAGCTCGCCTTCCAGTGCAACCGCACCCTTCGGCACCAGCGGGAGACGCTGATCGGCGAGCGCCAGCCCCGTGACCGCCTGCGCGCCGATGCGGCCGCGCGAGACCAGCAAGTCCACGAGACGCGAACCGATGAAGCCTCCTGCACCGGTGACAAGGACCTTCACCTCAGTCCTCAAAGATGGCCACAGCGCGCGTCCATCCGGCAGAAGCGCCACGGATCTTGTGCGGAAAGCAGCTGATGGTGAATCCGTGGCCCGGCAATGCCTCGAGGTTGTGCAACTTCTCCAGATGACAATAGCCAATGTCGCGGCCGGCCTTGTGACCCTCCCAGATCAACGACTTGTCGCCGGTCTCTGCGATCTTCTTTGCTGTGTACGAAAAGGGCGCATCCCAGCTCCACGCGTCCGTGCCGGTCAAACGCACGCCGCGCTCCAGCAGGTACATCGTGGCCGCATACCCCATACCGCATCCAGCCTGCACATAGTCGTTGTGGCCGTAGCGAGAGCCGGCGCGGGTATTGACAACCACGATGTCGAACCGCTTCAACTGATGCCCGATACGCGCGAGCTCGTCCTCGACATCCTTTGCAGTTGCGACATACCCATCAGGGAAATGGCGGAAGTCGAGCTTGACGCCAGGACGGAAACACCAATCGAGCGGCACTTGGTCGATGGTCATCGACGGCTTCTTCTCGCCGAGCTTCGCATCCTGAGTGGAATGAAAGTGATACGGCGCATCGAGGTGCGTTCCATTGTGAGTCGTGAGCGTCACCCACTCGGCTGCGGCCGCCTCGCCGTCGGGATAGTCCTCCGGCTTCGTTCCGGGGATCATCTGGACGAACTCCGCCAGCGTGTCGGCATGCTTCTGGTAGGTGATCTTTGGCGACAACGGAGGCGGGTCGGAGAGGACGTCGTTCTCCAGATAGATCGAAAGGTCAACAAAACGTGGCATGTCAGTCTCCTTGACCAGGGCGAATCGCCTGCACGACGCGCTGGTCGATCGCGCCGAAAACCGACTTGTCTCGCCAGCGGGCTTCCATTCGAATACGGTCGCCGAACTTCATGAAGGGTGTCTTCGGGGCGCCGGTCTCAATCGCCTCTATGGCACGGCGTTCCGCGATGCATGCCGACCCCTTCTTGCCGCCCGCGTTCGATACCGTGCCCGAGCCAACAATCGTTCCCGCACTGAGACGGCGCGTCGCCGCCGCATGGGCAATGAGTTGGTCAAAGCCGAAATTCATCTCCGCGCCGTTCGGATCGCCGAACCATTGACCGTTGTATTCGAGCGCGAGATCCAGGCAGACCCGTGAGGCCCGCCACGCATCCCCAATTTCGTCCGGCGTGACCGCAACCGGTGCAAAAGCGGTCGATGGCTTCGCCTGAAAGAATCCAAAGCCGCGCTTCATCTCGAAAGGTGCCATCGCCCTCAGGCTCACATCGTTGATCTGCACCAGCAGCAAGATTCGGTTTGCGGCCATCGTTGCCGAGCAACCCATCGGCACGTTGTCCACGATGACCCCGAACTCGCCTTCAAAGTCGATTCCATGCGCCTCGTCCGGAAGCGCAAGGTCCTCACCAGCACCCAGCAGATCGTCTGATCCCCCTTGGTACATCAGCGGCACCGTTTCGATCTCCGGCAGCGGTGGGAGATTGAACGCCTGCTGCATCAGCATGCCGTGGTTCAGAAAGGCCGAGCCGTCGCACCACTGCGGCGCGCGGGGTAGCGGCGCAGCGGCATCCTGCTGATCAAAGTCGAACGCAACTTCGGCGCGGCCGTCGTTGAGTTGGTCATAGAGCGCCAGCAGGCGTGGCGCGCAATCTGACCAGGTTTCCACGGCGGAAAGCAGACTCGGGGCCACTTCCGTCGCATCAACGGCATGCTTCAAGTCGCGCGAAACCACGACCAAGCGGCCGTCCTTGCTGCCGTTCTTCAGGGTAGCGAGCTTCATCGTTGTCTTCCTTGTTCGTTCCAATGCACAAGCGGCAGCCCGGCCACCGGAGACCGAAAACTCGGCAAGGTGGTGCCACGCAAACTGCCGATGTAAACGGTCCGTAGATCGGGCCCGCCGAACGTCAGGCTGGCCATCCAGGGCGCCAACGTACCGGCCGCGGCCGCCATGATCTCGGGCGTGAGGGTGCGCGCCTCGAAGTGCGCGTTCAGGCGCTTCGTGGCTTCCCGGTCGCTGTCGTCCAGCAGCGTGAGCACATCGCCTTCCGGGGTGATCGCGATGAGCTTGTCTGTCATGACCAGCGTCACCCAGAGATTCCCGTATGCGTCGAAAGCGAAGCCGTCCGGGAAGCCCTCCAGCCGGCTGGGTCCGTAGACCTCGCGGTCCGTGAGCGATCCGTCATCCTGCACGCGCAGGCGGGAAATGCGGCGACCATTGCTTTCGACGACATAGAGCCATGCCTCGTCGGCATCCATGCGGATCTCGTTGGTGCCCTCGAAGCCATCTGCGACGATCCGAGGACGCCCTTGTTCATCGAAGAGTGCGATGTAGCCATCGCGCGCCCGGGCGTTGATCGAATCGGTCCAGGGCTGCATGCGTGTCGTGACCGATAGCCAGAGCCGGCCCTTGCGGTCGCGCAGGGGGAAGTTCGCCTTGCCCAGCGGCTGGCTGTCGATGTGATCGAACAGGCGCCGGGTCCGCCCGTCGCGCGTCATGACTTCGACCGAATCGCTGCCCCAGTTCGCGATGAGCAGATCGCCATTGGCGAGGAAGGTCATCCCGTTCGGAAGCGATCCCTGGCTCCTGATGTAGCGCGCTTCGAAATCGCCGTCCAATGCGACCGGCGCCTGCGGCACGATCAGGTGTTGAGCGCCATCAGGCGCAATGCGCATGGCGCCGCCGCGCGCGTCGGCGGCCCACACGGTGCCGTCCTTCTCTGCCAGGATGCATTCGGGTCGTTGAAGGTCACGGCCCACATGGCGGATCGCCGCGCGATCGACCTGCCAGCCTCTCAGAGGATTGTTCTTACCCATAGTCGCCGCCGAGAATACGGAGCTGCGCGCGATACCACCAACAGTTTCTCCCGATGGCAACCATCGGCAGGCGCCATACCTGCCCCGCTATGATTCGCCCCGCCATGCGCTATCAGCGGATCGATCTCAACCTTCTCGTCGCTCTGGATGCTCTTCTGGCCGCGCGCAGTGTGACGCGGGCAGCAGAACGTATGCACATGACCCAGTCGGCCATGAGCGGCACCCTGGCACGGCTGCGCGAGCACTTCGACGACCAGTTGCTGGTCCAGGTGGGGCGTTCGATGCAACTGACACCGCGCGCTGAGAGCCTTATTCAACCCGTACGCGAAATCATCCTGAAAGTGGATTCGACGCTAGGGGTTCGCCCTGACTTCGATCCACCGACGGCGAATCGCCACTTCGTCATCATCGCGTCGGACTATGTCTCCAACGTCTTGCTGGCGGAGGTCCTTCGGCGCATCTCCCTCGTCGCACCGGGCCTCAGTTTCGATGTCAGGCCCACCAACAATGCAATGGCGCAGGATCTGGACCAAGGCCGCGTGGACTTCCTGGTGACGCCAGCGCACCTGACATTGGCCGACCATCCGCAAGCCATTCTGTTCGAGGACACCTATCATGTGATCGCATGCGCCCAGCATCCAGAACTGGTAGATGGTCTCTCTCTAGGGAAGGTCTGAACAAGTCCACCAATCCTGCTCACAACCGTTGATTGGTGAGACGAGGACACACGCGATGAGCCAGCTCAGCTTTTCGGACGCGGAGTATGCCGGCAAGAGGAAGAAGACCCGGCGCG
>QAIB01000024.1 GCA_030418545.1 Xenophilus aerolatus
CGTCGCGTCGCAGGTCGCCCGTAGCGAAGCGAAGGGTCGCAGCCAGCAGGGTCGCCTTTTCTTTGCCTACTTTCTTTTGGCGAAGCAAAAGAAAGTAGGTGCGCCGCCGGGCGCACATCCCGGCTCCCGCCCGCGAAAAGGCCGACTCCCTCATGAAGGCAACAACGCCTCCAAAGTACCCAACGTATCCGCCTCCTCCACCCCCTTGTCCTCCCTCCACCGCAACATCCGCGGAAACCTCACCGCGATGCCGCTCTTGTGCCGCGGACTGCGCGCGATCCCCTCGAAGCCCAGTTCGAACACCAGCGTGGGCTTGACCGACCTCACTGGCCCGAAGCTCTCGATCGTCGTCTTGCGGATGATGGCATCCACGCGCGCCATCTCCGCATCGGTCAACCCCGAGTAGGCCTTCGCAAAGGGCACCAGCTTGCGATCGGGCTGCTCGGGCGGGCCGTCCCACACCGCGAAGGTGTAGTCGCTGTACAGGCTGGCGCGCCGTCCGTGCCCACGCTGCGCATAGATGAGCACGGCATCGACCGAGAGCGGATCGATCTTCCACTTCCACCACACCCCCACGTCCTTGGTGCGCCCCACGCCGTACTGCGCGTCGCGCCGCTTGAGCATCATGCCCTCGACGCCCAGGCTGCGCGCGGCTTCGCGCTGGCGGGCGAGGTCCGTCCAGTCGGCGCCCGTGAGCATGGGGCTGGCGATGAGCTGCGGGTGCTGCACCTGCGCGACCAGCTCGTCGAGCAGCACGCGGCGGTCGGCCTGCGGCATCACGCGCAGGTCGCGGCCCTGCCACTCGACGAGGTCATACACGAGCAGCACCACGGGCAGCTCCCGCAGCAGTTTGGGGCCCAGGGTCTTGCGGCCGATGCGCTTCTGCAGTTCGGCAAAAGGCTGCACGCGATCCTCGCGCCAGACGACGATCTCGCCGTCGAGCACGGTGCCGTCGGGCAGGGCCTCGCCCATCGTGGCGAGTTCGGGAAAGCGTTCGGTCACGAGTTCCTCGCCGCGCGACCACAGCCACACCTGGCCCGCGCGCTTGACCAGCTGGGCGCGGATGCCGTCCCACTTCCATTCCACGACCCAGTCGGCCGGCGGGCCGAGCAGCGCATCGAACTGTTCGACGCCGACGTTGAACGGGTGCGCGAGAAAAAATGGATAGGGCTGGCCGCTGGTGACGGTGTTCTGCTCGCCCTCGGTCTCGGGTGCGATGAGCGACGCATACGCGGCCGCATCGGGCCGCGCGCCGATGTGCGTGTAGCCCATGAGCCGCTGCGCGACGCGCTTGGCATCGACGGCACCCACCGCCGCCAGCGCCTGCGTGACCTGCAGCTTCGACACGCCGACGCGAAAGGCGCCGGTGATGAGCTTGAAATACACCAGCCGCTCGTCGGGCGCGAGCTGGCGCCACTGCGCGCGCAGGCGGTCGGGCAGTTCGTCGGCCGGCGCGCCGCGCAAGGGCAGCAGGTGCTGCTCGACCCATTGCGCGAGCCCCAGGTCGTGCGCATCGGTGGGCGCTGGCAGCAGCAGCGCGATGGTCTCGGCCAGGTCGCCCACGGCCTCGTAGCTTTCGTCGAACAGCCACTCGGGCAGGCCGGCCGCTTCCTGCGCCAACAGGCGCAGCAGCTTCACCGGCACCAGCTGCCGTGGCTTGCCGCCGGCGAGGAAATACACCGCCCAGGCTGCATCCTGCGATGGCGCATCGCGCAGGTAGCGCTGCAGCGCGGCCTGCTTGACCAGGTTGGACGTGCTGGCGTCGAGCTCGCGGTAGAGGGCGGCGAAGGCTTTCATTCGGATTCGGGCAGCCGAACGCAGAGGGCGCAGAGATTCCGCAGAAGTCGCAGAACAAGTCCATTCAGACATCCGTTCATTGCTGTTCCTTCTGCGCCCTTTGCGAATCCTCTGCGCCCTCTGCGTTCGGCTGTCCGCTTTCGGCGTCCTCGTCCCCGTACTCGGTCTTGAAGCCCTGCGCATCCAGCCCGTTCTCGTTCAGCCATCGCACCAGCACCGCCACGCTGCCATGGGTGACGAACACGCGCTCGGCGCCCGTGCCGGCGATGGCTTTCTGCAGGCCGGGCCAGTCGGCGTGGTCGCTCATGACGAAGCCGCGGTCGACGCCCCGGCGGCGGCGGGTGCCGCGCAGCTGCATCCAGCCCGAGGCGAAGGCGTCGGCGTAGTTTCCGAAGCGCTTCATCCACGGCGTGCCCTGGGCCGAGGGCGGCGCCAGCACCAGCGCGCGCTTGAGCATGGCTGCATCCACGCCCGGGTCGGTCACGCGCAGGGTGGGCGGCAGCGCCACGCCGGCAGCGCGGTAGACGGCATTGAGCGGCTCCACCGCGCCGTGCACGACGATGGGGCCGATGCTGGCATCGACACCGTGCAGGATGCGCTGCGCCTTGCCGAAGGCATAGCAGAACAGCACCGACGCGCGGCCCTCCTCGGCATTTCGGCGCCACCAGGCGTCGATCTCGGCGAAGAGCACCGGCTGCGTGGGCCAGCGGTAGATGGGCAGGCCGAAGGTGGATTCGGTGATGAAGGTGTCGCACGGCACCGGCTCGAAGGGCGTGCAGGTGCCGTCGGGTTCGGTCTTGTAGTCGCCCGAGGCGACCCACACGCGCCCGGCGTGTTCGAGCCGCACCTGCGCCGACCCCAGCACGTGGCCGGCCGGGTGCAGCGAGATGCGCACGCCATGGTGCTCGATCGCTTCGCCGTAGGGCAGCGTCTGCAGGGCGATGTCGGCCCCCAGGCGCTGGCGCAGGGTGCCTTCGCTGTCGGCGTGCGCGAGGTAGTGGGCATGCCCCCAGCGCGCATGGTCGGAGTGGCCGTGCGTGATGACGGCCCGGTCCACGGGCTTCCAGGGGTCGATGTAGAAGTCGCCGGGTGGGCAGTACAGGCCCTCGGGGCGGGCGATGACGAGGTCGACGTCGGGCACGATGGGGCAAGTGTGGCGCAAAGGCTGTGCACCGCAGGCAGCGCCGCGAGGGGCGCGCGACGCGCGCACGCAGGCTCGCGGCGCCGACCTACCTGCCGGGCGCGGTCGCGCCGACGCGCAGCCCGCGGCGGGCGCCTGCCGAGCCCCTAAGGCGCGCCGGGGCCGGCCGGCGACAGCTGCAGCGGAGGATGGGCGGCCAGGAAGTCGATGAAGGCCCGCACGGCCGGCAGCATCCCGCGGCGGCTTGCGAACGCGGCCTGGATCTCGCCGGATCCGCTGTGCCACTGCGGCAGCACGCGGCGCAGGGTTCCGCGCGCCAGCGCGTCGACGCAGATCAGTTCGGGCAGCAGCGCCAGCCCCAGGCCTTCCACCGCGGCATGCCGTAGCGCGAGCATGTCGTCGGAGACCAGCCGCGCCTCGTGCACCAGCGTGACCGTTCGTGTGCCGTCATTCAGCACCCACTTGGCGCGCCCCGCCTGCGCCGACAGTGCCAGCGTGGGCCAGTGGCGCAGCGCGTCGACCTCGCTGGGCATGCCGTGCGTCTCCACCAGGCGGGGCGCTGCCACCAACACGTCGGTCGACCGGCCGAGCGTGCGCACCACCAGCGCCGAATCCTCGAAGGGCGGGCGCCGCACCCGCAGGGCCACGTCGACCGGCTCCTCCACCGGGTCGACACGGCGGCTGGTGCTGCTGAGCATCAGCCGCACGCGCGGAAACTCCTGCGCGAAACGGGGCAGCAGGGGCGTGAGCCAGACCTGCGCGAGCGTGAGCGGACAGCTCACGCGCAGCGGCCCCTGCGGCACGGCCACCGCCTGTCGCACCACCTCGTGCGCCTCGCGGCCCATGGCCACCATCGCCTGGCAGCGCTCGTAGAACTGCTGACCGATCGAGGTGGTCGACACATGGCGCGAACTGCGCTGCAACAGCCGCACCCCCAGCCGCGCCTCCAGCAGCGCGATCCGCCGGCTCACGCTGGACTTGGGCACCCCCACCTCTACGCCGGCGGCGGTGAAGCTGCCCTGCTCCACCACGGCCACGAAGAGGGCGTAGTCGGCCAGATCGTCACCGTTCATCGTCCCGTCAGTCGAACGATATGTCTTGTTATCCGACATTGCCAAGCGATCGTCCCAAAAAGATGATGAACCATACGTGCAAGACGAACTGGAGACAACTCGATGAAGCTGGCCACCTACGTGCAACACGGCCGCACGCGCCTGGGCTGCCTGCAGGACGACGACACCCTGGGCGATTTGAGTGGCTGCGCCGGTGCGCCGGCCTCGCTCGTGGAACTGCTGACGTTGGGCCAGGCCGGCCTGGTCTGGGCGGCCGACGCAGCGCGCCGCGCGCCCCGCGTGCCGCTCACGGAGGTCCGCCTGTGCGCCCCGATTCCGCAGCCGCGCAAGTTCCTGGCGCTGGGCGGCAACTACGCGTCGCACCTGGCCGAAGCGGCGCGCGTCGGGCTGGTCCGCGCCGGCCATGGGCAGGTGTGGTTCAACAAGCAGGTGTCCTGCGTGGCCGGCCCCTACGACGCGGTGCAGCGTCCGCGCGTGTCGCTGCAGATGGACTATGAAGGCGAACTCGGCGTCGTGATCGGGCGGCGCTGCCGGCATGTGGCGGCGGCCGATGCGATGGCGGTGGTGGCGGGCTACGTGGTGGTCAACGACCTGAGCGTGCGCGACTGGCAGTTGCGCAGCCCCACCCACACGCTGGGCAAGTCCTTCGACACCCACGGCCCCTTCGGCCCCTGGCTGGTCACGCGCGACGAAGTGCCCGACCCCCACGCCCTGCGCCTGCGCACCTGGGTCAATGGCGAACTGCGGCAGGACGGCCACACCTCGGAGATGATCCACCGCGTCGAGGACATGGTGGCCGAACTCAGCACCGCCTTCACGCTGGAGCCCGGCGACGTCCTGACCACCGGCAGCCCGGCCGGCGTGGGTGCGCTGATGGACCCGCCACGCTACCTCGCGCCCGGCGACCGCGTACGGGTGGAGATCGACGGCCTGGGCCACATCGAGAACCCGGTGATCGAGGAGGTGGCGGCATGAGTTCGCAGCTCGCACTTCCCGCCCGGCCGCTGCCGGACGCCACGGCCGTGCCGATCCGCCCGGCCAAGCTGGCGCACGTGGTGCTGCGCGTGTCCGATCTCGCGCGCTCGCGTGCCTGGTACCGCTGCCTGCTGGAAGCGAGCGTGGCCTTCGAGAACGAGATGGTGTGCTTTCTGAGCTACGACGAGGAGCACCACCGCCTCGGGCTGATCGGGCGACCCGACCTCGCCGGCCTGCGCAGCGACGACGCGCTGCCGGGCCTGGAGCATGTCGCCTTCACGTACGCGACGCTGGGCGAGCTGCTGGCCACCTGGCGCCGCCTGCAGGCGCTGGAGATCACGCCCTACTGGTGCATCAACCACGGACCGACGATCTCGCTCTACTACAAGGACCCGGACGGGAACCGCGTCGAACTGCAATACGACGTCTTTGCCAGCGCGCAGGAGGTCCAGGCCTTCTTCGACAGCGGCGCCTACGCGGAGAACTTCATGGGCATCCGCTTCGACCCGGCGGCGCTGGCCGCGCGCTTCGAGGCCGGCGAGGCGCTGGACGCGCTCACACGCCGGCCACCGCTGCCGGCGGGCGCCACGCCCTGGGACATGCACCTGGCCTGAACGCGATGCGCGCAGCCCCACGCTAGCGCGCCGGCGTGCGGGCGGGCATCTGCTTCTGCATCTCGGCCGCCATGCGCTTCATGGCCTCCATGTCGACCTTGGTGCCGTCGGGCAGGGTCATCTCGCCGGGCTTGGTGTCGGGGCCCGTGCGCATCAGCTGGCCGGCCATGGCGCCCATGCGGGTCATGTCGGCCACGTTCATCTTCATGCCGCCCGGCATCACCATGTCGCCCGGCTTCATGGTCGAGGGGCAGGCGCCCAGCCAGCGCATTTCGGCCACCATGTCGTCGTCGGTCGGGGGCGCCTTGGGCCTGGGCTCGTAGACCGTGTGCGACTCGACGCGGTAGGCCGCATTGAAGTCGCCCGACATGACGATGCGCCGCGTCATGGTGGTCTCGCTCTGCTTGCAGACCTCGGTGTGCACCAGCATCTTGCCGGCCTCGTTGCGCATCTCTTCCTTGCAGAACTTGCGGTTCATCTTCGGCTGCGAGAGACCGTATTCCTGCAGCGCCTTGTCGGTGGCGGGGTCGGCACACTGCTGCACGACGATGCCGTCCTTGGCGCCAGCCTTCTGGGTCGAGCGCATCTCCCACAGCCCGGCCTTGCGTTCGGGGAAGGTGGGGCCGGCATGGGCCGGCGCGGCGGCGGCGATGGCGATGGCGAGCGACAGGGCGGGCAGCCAGGCGAGGCGGGGGGTCATGGCGGTGGCGCAGGAACGAGGACCGCCGTTTCTACCGCCCGCGCGCACTGCCGCCCATAGGGCGTTCGGGCTAGGCCGTGCCGCGCCTCAGAAGGCCGTCCACTTCTGCGTGCTGGCCGCGCTTTGCAGCGCCTTCTCGATGAAGCGCACGCCGCGTGCGCCGTCGGCGAGGGTCGGATGGTCCGCGTGCAGCGGCTCCGGTGCCACGCCCTGTTGCAGCGCACGGATGCGCGCGATGACGCCGAGGTACACGTTGGCGAAGGCCTCGATGAAGGCTTCGGGATGGCCAGCGGGCAGCCGCGTGGCCAGGCGCGCCGACTCGCCGAGCCAGGGCGACCCGCGTGTGAGCAGACGGCGCGGGCCGTCGATGGGCGCATGCACCAGCGTGTCGGGCTGCTCCTGGCGCCAGTCCAGCGTGCCGGTGCTGCCGAAGACGCGCAGGCGCAGGTCGTTCTCGCAACCCACCGCGATCTGCGTGGCCATGAGCACGCCGCGCGCCCCGCCCTTGAAGCGCAGCAGCAGGCTGGCGTCGTCGTCGAGCTGGCGTCCCGCCACGAAGGTGCCGAGGTCGGCGCACAGGCTCTCGAGCTCCAGACCGGTGACGGTGGCGACCAGGTTCTCGGCATGCGAGCCGATGTCGCCCAGTGCGCCGGCCGCGCCACTGCGGGCCGGGTCGGTGCGCCAGCCGGCCTGCTTGTTGTCGCTGCCCTCGAGCTTGGTGGCCAGCCAGCCCTGGTGGTACTCGACCACCACCTTGCGCACCTCGCCGATCGCGCCGGCGGCCACCAGCGCGCGCGCCTCGCGCACCATCGGGTAGCCGCTGTAGTTGTAGGTCACGCCGAACACGCTGCCACTGCGCTCGACGGTGCGCAGCAGGTCCTCGGCCTGTTCGCTGGTGTGGACCAGCGGCTTGTCGCACACGACGTGGATGCCCGCCTCGGCGAAGGCCTTGGCCACCGGATGGTGCAGGTGGTTGGGCGTGACGATGGAGACGAAGTCGACGCGCTCGTCGGCGCTTCGTGCGAGCTCGTCGTCGAGCAGCGCCTGCCAGTCGGCGTGGTTGCGATCGTCGGCCAGGCCCAGCTCGCGGCCCGACGCGCGGGCGCGCTCGGGCGTGGAGGCCAGCGCGCCGGCCACCAGCTCGGCCTGGCCGTCGATCGCCAGGGCCTTGCGGTGCACGGCGCCGATGAAGGCGCCCTGGCCGCCGCCGACCATGGCGTAGCGCAGTTTTTTCGTCATCGCGCGGCCGCTTCGGGACGAAGTGCCAGGACCTGAAGAGCGTTCGGGCCCGCGCTCATGTGCCGGCCATCCCGCCCTGGGCAGCCTTGTCGAAGGCGGCGTCGAAGGCACCGGCCGCGGCGGGGAAGTCCAGCCGGCGGCAGAAGGCGGCGCTCTCGGTGGCGCCGTGCACGCGGTCCATGCGGCTGTCCTCCCATTCGACCGACAGCGGCCCGGCGTAGCCGATGTCGTTGAGCGCGACGATGATGGATTCGAAATCCACCATGCCGCGGCCGACGCTGCGGAAGTCCCAGAAGCGCCGCGCGTCGCCGAAGCTGGTGTGGCCGCCGAACACGCCGACGCTGCCGTCGCCCTTGCCCCACCACACGTCCTTCATGTGGGCGTTGTAGATGCGGTCGGCAAAGCGGCGGATGAAGCGCACGTAGTCCACGCCCTGGTAGGCCAGGTGGCTGGGGTCGAAGTTGAAACCGAAGCGGCGATGCCCGCCCACGGCCTCGATGGCCCGCTCGGCCGAAGCGATGTCGAAGGCGATCTCGGTCGGGTGCACCTCGAGCGCGAAGTTCACGTCCTGCTGCTCGAAGGTGTCGAGGATCGGGCCGAAGCGCCGGCCGAAGTCGGCGAAGCCCGCGTCCCAGTAGGCCTGGGTGGTGGGCGGGAAGGCGTAGGTGGCGTGCCAGATCGACGAGCCGGTGAAGCCGGTGACGGCCTTCACGCCGAACTTCGCGGCGGCGCGCGCGGTGTCGGCCAGCTCGCGGGCTGCGCGCTGGCGCACGCCTTCGGCATCGCCATCGCCCCACACATGCGCCGGCAGGATGGCGCGGTGGCGTTCGTCGATGAGGTCGCACACCGCCTGGCCCACCAGGTGGTTGCCGATGGCCAGGCAGGTGAGGCCGTGCTCGCGCAGCAGCGCCCACTTGTCCTTGACGTAGGTCTCCGACGCGAGCGCCTGCTGCACGTCGAAGTGGTCGCCCCAGCAGGCGAGTTCCAGGCCGTCGTAGCCCATGCGCCGCGCCAGCGGCGCCAGTTCGGCCAGGGTCAGGTCGGCCCACTGGCCGGTGAAGAGGGTGACGGGGCGTGGCATGGCCAGGGGTCCTTTTTCGTCTCGCATGTGCCGTCGCGCCGCCGGCAGCGCGGGGGCGCCGGTGCGACGGCGGCGACTGCGATTGCTACTAAATCGATAGCTGCTGGCGCCCGTCCCACGGGCGCCGGAGGCCGATTCCGCTCAGAAAGGGGAATCCGGGTGGTAGAAGTCCTTGGCGTTGTCCTTGGTGATCAGCACCGACGGGATGATGGTCGTCGCCGGCAGCTTCTCGCCCTTCAGCCGTGCCTCGGCCGTGAGCTTGATCGCGTCGTAGATGAACTTGGGCGAGTAGCTCACGTCGGCCGCGATGCGCGGGTCCTTGCCGTCGAGGATGGTCTTGACCATGCCCTTGGCGCCGGCACCGCCGAAGACGATCTTGATGTCGTTGCGCTTGGCCTGCTCGATGGCCTTGAGCACGCCCACGGCCATGTCGTCGTCGGCCGCCCAGATGGCGTCGATCTCCTTGAAGCGCGTCAGGTAGTCCTGCGTGACCTTGAAGGCGTCGTCGCGGTTCCAGTTGGCGTACTTGGCGTCGAGCAGCTTGATGTCGGGGTAGTTCTTGAGCACGGCGTTGAAGGCGTCCATGCGCTCGTTGTCCAGCGTGGTCGCGATGCCGCGCAGCGCCACCACGTTGCCCTTGCCATTGAGCTTCTTGGCGATGTATTCGGCCGGGATCTTGCCGAAGGCGGTGTTGTCGCCGGCGACGTAGGCGTCCTGCGCGCTGGTGTCGGTCAGGCCGCGGTCGACCACCGTGACGTAGGCGCCCTTGGCCTTGACCTGTGCGACCGGTTTGGTCAATGCAGCCGATTCGAAGGGGAAGACCACCAGCGCGTTGATCTTGGTGACGGTGCTGAAGTCCTGCAGCTGGTTGGCCTGCTCGGGCGCGTTGGCGGCCGTCTTGATGGTGATCTTCAGGTCCTTGTGCTGCTTCTCCAGGTCCTTCTTGGCCTGGTTGGCCCAGTAGTTGATGCCGCCCATGAAGCTGTGCGTGGCGGCCGGGATGGACACGCCGAGGTTCACTTTCTCGGCGGCCAGCGCCGGCACGCTGGCGAAGGCGGCGGCGGCCACGGCGGTGAGCGCGAGGCGACGGGTGATGAAGGTCATGCTGGGAGTCTCCTGGGTTGGATGAAAGTCACTGGCACAAAACACCCGTTCGCGCCGAGCCTGTCGAAGCGCCGGTGCACGGCTTCGACAGGCTCGGCCCGAACGGCGGGGGATCGAACGGCGCGTTCAACGGCGACCTCGCTGCAGGAAGGCCACCACGATGATCACGAAGCCCTGCACCGCCGCGTTGAGGTACACGCTGATGATGCTGGTGAGGTTGAGGATGTTGCTGATGACCGAGAGCAGGATGGCGCCGACCACCGTGCCGGTGATGCTGCCCGCGCCGCCCTTGAGCGCCGTGCCGCCGACGATCACGGCGGCGATCGCCTCCAGCTCCCATAAGATGCCCGTGGTGGGCGAGGCGGAACCCAGCCGCGGCACGTAGAGCAGCGTGGCGATGCCCACGCACACGCCCAGCAGCACGTAGGTGAGGATCTTCACGCGGTCCACGTCCACGGCCGCGTAGCGCGCCACCTGCTCGTTCGAGCCGATGGCCTGCACGTAGCGGCCGTAGGCCGTGCGGTTGAGGATCACGCCGCCGACGATGGCCACCAGCAGGAAGATCCAGACCGGCACCGGGATGCCCGCCAGGCTGGCGTAGTACACCGGCGCGTAGAGGTCCGACAGCTCGTTGTCAAGCGTGAGCGCGCCGCCGTCGGCGAAGTAGGTGAGGTAGGCGCGGAAGATGCCCAGGGTACCGAGGGTGACGATGAAGGGCTCGATGCGCCCCTTGGTGATGAGCAGGCCGTGCGCCAGGCCGAACATCGCGCCCAGCACCACTGCGAGCCCCGCACCGAGCACCACGGCCAGCAGCGGCGAGCCCGTGGCCGGCCCCGCCCAGTTGATGAACATGATCACGCTGCCGGCGATGAGCGC
This sequence comes from Xenophilus aerolatus, assembly GCA_030418545.1. Classification (GTDB taxonomy): domain Bacteria; phylum Pseudomonadota; class Gammaproteobacteria; order Burkholderiales; family Burkholderiaceae_C; genus Xenophilus. The sequence goes on from QAIB01000024.1 coordinate 10,601, forward strand.
GGCCATCGAGCCCACCGACAGGTCGATGCCGCCCGAGATGATCACGAAGCACATCCCCACCGCGATGATGCCGATGAAGGCCGTGCGCGTGAGCACGTTCATCGCGTTGTCGAGTGTGGCGAAGTCGCTGTTGAGTGCGGCGCCGGCGATGCACAGCAGCACCAGGCCGATGACCGGGCCGAAGCCGTGCAGGCGCTCGGTCCAGCGCGGCGTGCTCGCTGCGCGGTGCTGCGCGCCTTCTGCGGCGGCGCTGGTGGGGGTGTCAGGCGTCGGCATGGGCTGTTCCCGTGGCGTGGGCGATGAGTTGTTCTTCGGTGAGGCCGTCGGCCGGAAGCGTGGCGACGATGCGGCCCGCGCGCATGACGGCCACGCGGTGCGCCAGGCCGATGAGTTCCATCAGCTCCGACGAGATGACGATCACGGCCAGGCCCTCGCGCGCCAGGCGCTGGACGAGGAAGTAGATGTCGCGCTTGGCCCCGACGTCGACGCCGCGCGTGGGCTCGTCGAGCACCACGACCTTGGGCCGCGGCTGCAGCACCTTGGCCAGCGCGAGCTTCTGCTGGTTGCCGCCCGACAGCGACGACGCACGCACGTCGAGCGAGCCGGTGCGGATGCCGTAGTCCTTCACGGCCGTGTCGAGCGCGGCGCGCTCGGCGTCGGGGCGCAGCCAGGGCCGCGCGTATTGCTCGAGCGCCATCAGCGTGAGGTTCTCGCGCAGGCCGAAGGCCACGTGCAGGCCCTTGCCCTTGCGGTCTTCGCTGAGGTAGGTGAGGCCGTGGCGCGCGGCATCGCGCGGCGAACGCAGATGCACCGCACGGCCCGCGAGTTCGACCTCGCCGCTGCCTGGGCGCAGGCCGAGCAGGCCTTCGAAGAGTTCGGTGCGGCCCGCCCCCACGAGGCCGGCGAAGCCCAGGATCTCGCCCGGCCGCACCTCGAAGCTCGCCTGCTGCGCCCAGCCGGGCACGCTGAAGTCCTGCACGCGCAGCGCGGGCGCGCCATCGGTGCTCACGCGGTCGCGCGGCGGGTACAGGTCGGACAGTTCGCGGCCCACCATGAGGTTGGCCATCTGGTGGCGCGTCACATCGGCGGTCGCGGCGCGCGTGACGAAGCGGCCGTCGCGCATGACCACCACCTCGTCGGTCACACGCTCCACCTCGTCGAGCTTGTGCGAGATGTAGACGACGGTGACGCCGTCGGCGCGCAGTTGCGCGATGAGCTTGAAGAGGCGCTCCGTCTCGCCGGGTGTGAGGGTGGCGGTGGGCTCGTCCATGATGAGCAGCCGCGCACGCCGCGCCATGGCCTTGGCGATCTCGACCAGCTGCTTCTCGGCCACGATGAGGCGGCGCACCTTGGTGGCCGGGTCGACCTTTAGGCCCACCTGGGCGAGCGCCGCGGCGGCTTCGGCGTGCATGGCGCGGTCGTCAAGGAAGAGACCCTTGCGCTTCTCGTGACCGAGGAAGATGTTGTCGGCCACGCTCAGGTCTTCGGCCAGGTTGAATTCCTGGTGGATCAGCACGATGCCCAGGGCCTCGGCGTCACGCGAACTGCGGAACTGCTGCGGCTGGCCGTTGACGCGCAGTGCGCCGCCCGAGAGCCCCTCGTAGCCGGCCAGGATCTTCATCAGCGTGGACTTGCCCGCGCCGTTCTCGCCGAGCAGGCCGACGACGCGGCCCGGTGCGAGCGCGAAGCTCACGCCATGCAGAACCTCGACCGGCCCGAAAGACTTGGTGACCTGGTCGAACTCGACGGCCACGCCGTGCGCGCCGTCGTGGGCGATGGTGGCCGTCATGGCGCCACCCCGCGGACCTTGAGCGATTCGTGCATCGCGAGAACGCCGGCGCCGATCACGCCGCCCTGCTCGCCCAGGGGCGCGTACTGGATCTCCAGGTGGCGCGTCGACAGGGCCAGCGAGCGCTGGTACACGCTCTGGCGCACCGCCGCCAGAAACAGCGGGCCGATGTGCGTGATGCCGCCGCCGATGAACACGTGCGAGGGATTGAAGAAGTTCACCACCGAGGCCAGCATCTGCCCGATGTGGGTGCCCGCGCGCTGGATGATGCCGTTGGCTGCGGCATCGCCCGCGCGGCTCGCCTGGCCGACGTCGACCGCCTCGATGCGCCCGTGCAGGCGAAGGTGTTCCGCCAGCATCGGGCTCTCGCCTGCCTCGGCGGCCGCCACGGCCATGCGCACGATCGCGGGGCCCGCGGCCATGGCCTCCACGCAGCCGACGTTGCCGCAGTGGCAGCGCGGGCCGTCCTGGTCGACGCAGATGTGACCCACGTCGCCGGCCGAGCCGGCCGCACCGCGATACACCTCGCCATGGCACACGATGCCGCAGCCGATGCCGGTGCCGACCTTGATGACGAGGAAGTTGGACAGCTGCCGCTGCAGGCGCCAGAGCTCGCCCAGCGCCATGAGGTTGACGTCGTTGTCGACGAAGACCGGCGCGGCGTAGTCCTCGCGCAGGTAGTCGCGGATCGAGAAGCTGTCCCAGCCCGGCATGAGCGGGGGGTTCACGAGCTGGCCGGCCTCGAAGTTCACCGGCCCGGGCACGCCCATGCCGATGCCCAGCACACCGGAAGCCGCGATGCCCTGGCCTTGAAGCAGCTCGCGCATGATGGCCCGCACGCGGGCCAGCACCACGCCCGGGCCCTGCCGCACGTCGGCCTCCTCCTGGTGATGGGCCAGCACGCTGAGGTCCGGCTGCAGGATGGCGACATCCACGCTGGTGGCGCCGACGTCGACGCCGACCAGCACGCCGAGCCCGTCGTGCAGCCGCAGGTGCTCGGCGCGACGGCCGCCCGAGGACGCCCGCGGCCCGGTTTCGGCCAGCAGCCCCTGGTCCAGCAACCCGGCAATCAGCGCATTGGCCTTGCTGCGCGAGAAGCCGAGGCGTTCGGCCATGCCATGGCGCGAGCCGCCGGCCGACCAGAAGGTGGTCTGCAGCAACTGCATCTCAGGCGTGGACAGGCCGTTCCAGGGTGCCAAGCGTGTGTCTCCGTGCATGTTCTCTCCGTGACGGCGGCGCCTGGACGCGCACCTCACGGCGTGGGGCGCATCCTAGGAGTCCGTCTTCGGCCGGACAAGGCCGAACTTCGGCCAAATACTGGCCGATGTTGCGCACAAACGAAAGGCGGCAACAAAAAAGCCGCCCGATGGGCGGCCTTTTGTTCGAAGCGGCGGGCACGTCGGCGTGCCCGGCGATCACTTCTTCTGGCGGTACTTGCGCAGCGCAGCGATCTGCGCGGCCATCACGGCCAGCTCGGACTGCGCCATGGCGATGTCGATGTCGCTCTTGGCGTTCTTGAGAGCTTCCTCGGCCGCCTTCTTGGCGGCGCTGGCCTTCTCGTCGTCCAGGTCCTTGCCGCGGATCGCGGTGTCGGACAGCACCGTCACCGCGTCGGGCTGCACTTCGAGGATGCCGCCGGCCACGAACACGAACTCCTCGCCGCCCTCGGCCGTCTCGATGCGCACGGCACCCGGACGGATGCGCGTGATCAGCGGCGTGTGGCGCGGATAGATGCCGAGCTCGCCGGCTTCACCGGGCAGCGCCACGAAGCGCGCCTGGCCCGAGAAGATCGACTCCTCGGCGCTGACCACATCGACTTGAATGGTGTTGGCCATATGCGTTCCTTTCAGCTGAAAAAGGTTTGGAAAGCAAGCAATCGGGATGAGCCGCTAGGCGCCGCGCACAGCCGTACAGGAAGTACGGCGAGCACGGCAACGACGCGGATCGCCCGAGTGCGCCGCTTTACGCGACCTTTTTGCCTTTTTCCATGGCTTCGTCGATGGTGCCGACCATGTAGAAGGCCTGTTCCGGCAGGTGGTCGCACTCGCCGTTCACGATCATCTTGAAGCCGCGAATGGTTTCCGACAGCGGCACGTACTTGCCGGGCGAGCCGGTGAACACTTCAGCGACGTGGAAGGGCTGCGACAGGAAACGCTGGATCTTCCGGGCGCGGGCCACGGCCAGCTTGTCTTCCGGCGCCAGTTCGTCCATGCCCAGGATGGCGATGATGTCGCGCAGTTCCTTGTAGCGCTGCAGGGTGCCCTGCACGGCGCGCGCCACGCTGTAGTGCTCTTCGCCGACGACGTTGGGGTCGAGCTGGCGCGAGGTCGAGTCCAGCGGGTCCACGGCGGGGTAGATGCCCAGCGAGGCGATGTCGCGCGACAGCACCACGGTGGAGTCCAGGTGGGCGAAGGTCGTGGCCGGCGAGGGGTCGGTCAAGTCGTCGGCAGGGACGTACACGGCCTGGATCGAGGTGATCGAGCCGACCTTGGTCGACGTGATCCGCTCCTGCAGGCGGCCCATTTCCTCGGCCAGCGTCGGCTGGTAGCCCACGGCGGAAGGCATGCGACCCAGCAGTGCCGACACTTCGGTACCGGCCAGCGTGTAGCGGTAGATGTTGTCGACGAAGAAGAGCACGTCGCGGCCTTCGTCGCGGAAGGATTCGGCGATGGTCAGACCGGTCAGGGCCACGCGCAGGCGGTTGCCCGGGGGCTCGTTCATCTGGCCGTAGACCATGGCCACCTTCGACTCGGACAGGTTCTCCTGGTTCACGACGCCGGAGTCCGACATCTCGTGATAGAAGTCGTTGCCCTCGCGGGTGCGCTCACCCACGCCGGCGAACACGGACAGGCCCGAGTGCGCCTTGGCGATGTTGTTGATGAGCTCCATCATGTTCACGGTCTTGCCGACGCCGGCGCCACCGAACAGGCCCACCTTGCCGCCCTTGGCGAACGGGCACACCAGGTCGATCACCTTGATGCCGGTCTCGAGCAGTTCCTGCGAGGGGCTCAGCTCGTCGTAGGCGGGCGCCTTGCGGTGGATGGAGGCGGTCAGCTCCTGGCCGACCGGGCCGCGCTCGTCGATGGGCGAGCCCAGCACGTCCATGATGCGGCCGAGCGTGGCCTTGCCCACGGGCACCGTGATCGGCGCGCCGGTGTTGGTGACGATGAGGCCGCGGCGCAGGCCGTCGGACGAACCCAGCGCAATGGTGCGCACCACGCCGTCGCCCAGCTGCTGCTGCACTTCTAGGGTCAGGGCGCCGCCTTCGAACTTGAGGGCGTCATACACCTTGGGCATCTGGTCGCGGGGGAATTCCACGTCGACCACGGCGCCGATACATTGAACGATCTTGCCTTGTGCTTGAGCCATTCTGTGCTCCAGTAAATTTGTCTTGAATCTCAGCGTGAACGAGGGCGCAGAGCCGCGATCAGCTGCCGGTCGCCGCGGCCGCACCGGCCACGATCTCCGACAGCTCCTTCGTGATGCCGGCCTGGCGGGTCTTGTTGTAGACCAGCTTGAGCTCGTTGATCACGTTGCCGGCGTTGTCCGTCGCGGCCTTCATCGCCACCATGCGCGCCGACTGCTCCGACGCCATGTTCTCGGCCACCGCCTGGTACACCAGCGACTCCACGTAGCGCACGAGAAGCTCGTCGATGACGGTCTGCGCGTCGGGCTCGTAGATGTAGTCCCAGCTGTGCTGGCCCTTTTCGGCCTGCAGCGACTCGGCCTTGAGCGGCAGCAGCTGCTCGACGACCGATTCCTGGCGCATGGTGTTGATGAACTTGGTGTAGCTCAGGTACACCGCGTTGATCTTGCCTTCGGCATACGCGTCGAACAGCACCTTGACGGGGCCGATCAACTTGTCGAGGTGCGGCGTGTCACCCAGCTGGGTGACGTGCGACACCACGCGCGCACCGATGCGCGTCAGGAAGCCCAGCCCCTTGTTGCCGATGGCCACCGCCTCGGCCGACACGCCGGCCGACTGCAGCTCGCGCAGCTTGGTCGTCACGGCACGCAGCACGTTGGTGTTCATGCCACCGCACAGGCCCTTGTCGGTCGTCACCACGATGAAGCCCGCCGACTTGGCGTCGTTGGTCTTCATGAAGGCGTGGGTGTACTCCGGGTTCGCCTGGCTGAGGTTGGCCGCGATGGAACGGATCTTCTCGCTGTACGGACGCGCAGAGCGCATCCGGTCCTGCGCCTTGCGCATCTTCGACGCGGCCACCATTTCCATGGCCTTGGTGATCTTCTTGGTGTTCTCCACCGATTTGATCTTGCCGCGGATTTCCTTGCCGGCTGCCATCGATGCTCCTTAAGCCGTGTGCCGTCCGTTCGCCATCAGGCGAAGGACTTCTTGAACGAGGTGATCGCCGCCGTCAGTTCGGCTTCCGCGTCCTTGTCCAGGGCCTTGGCCTGTTCGATCTTGTCGAGCAGGGCGCCGTGGCTGGTCTTCAGGAACTGGTGCAGGCCGTGTTCGAAGGCGAGCACCTTCTTGACGTCCAGGTCGTCCATGAAGCCCTTGTTCACCGCGAACAGCGAGGCGCCCATCAGCGAGATCGGCAGCGGGCTGTACTGGGCCTGCTTCAGCAGTTCGGTCACGCGGGCACCGCGGTCGAGCTGCTTGCGGGTGGCTTCGTCCAGGTCCGAGGCGAACTGAGCGAAAGCGGCCAGTTCACGGTACTGCGCCAGGTCGGTACGGATACCGCCGGACAGGCCCTTGATCACCTTGGTCTGCGCCGACGAACCCACGCGCGACACCGAGATACCGGCGTTGATGGCGGGGCGGATGCCGGCGTTGAACAGGTTGGTTTCCAGGAAGATCTGGCCGTCGGTGATCGAGATCACGTTGGTCGGCACGAAGGCGGACACGTCGCCGGCCTGCGTCTCGATGATCGGCAGTGCCGTCAGCGAGCCGGTCTTGCCCTTGACCTCACCCTTGGTGAAGGCTTCCACGTAATCGGCGTTCACGCGGGCGGCGCGCTCCAGCAGGCGGCTGTGGAGGTAGAACACGTCGCCGGGGTAGGCTTCGCGGCCCGGCGGGCGACGCAGCAGCAGCGAGACCTGGCGGTAGGCGACGGCCTGCTTGGACAGATCGTCGTAAATGATCAGCGCATCCTGGCCGCGGTCCCGGAAGTACTCGCCCATCGTGCAGCCCGAGTACGCCGAGACGTACTGCATGGCGGCGGATTCGGAAGCGGAGGCGGCGACGACGATGGTGTAGTCCATCGCACCGGCCTGCTCCAGCGCACGCACCACGTTCTTGATCGACGAAGCCTTCTGGCCGATCGCGACGTAGATGCAGGTCATGTTCTGACCCTTCTGGTTGATGATCGTGTCGATCGCCACCGCGGTCTTGCCGGTCTGGCGGTCGCCGATGATCAGCTCGCGCTGGCCACGGCCGATCGGCACCATGGAGTCGATCGACTTCAGGCCGGTCTGCATCGGCTGGTCGACGGACTTCCGTGCGATCACGCCGGGAGCGACCTTCTCGATCACGTCGGTCAGCTTGGCGTTGACGGGACCCTTGCCGTCGATCGGCTGGCCCAGGGCGTTGACGACGCGGCCGATCAGTTCGGGGCCGACGGGCACTTCCAGGATGCGGCCCGTGCACTTGACGGTGTCGCCCTCGGAGATGTGCTCGTACTCGCCCAGAATCACGGCGCCGACCGAGTCACGCTCCAGGTTCAGGGCCAGGCCGTAGGTCGGCTGGCCGCTGGCCGTCGCGGGGAACTCCAGCATTTCGCCCTGCATGGCCTCGGACAGGCCATGGATGCGCACGATGCCGTCGGTCACCGACACGACGGTGCCTTCGTTGCGGATGTCGGCGCTGACGCCGAGGCCCTCGATGCGGCTCTTGATCAGCTCGGAAATTTCTGCGGGATTGAGTTGCATGACTCTTTCCTTCTTTCAATCAGTGTGACGACCGGCACGCACGCCGCCTCAGGCGGTGAGCGCCGCCTTCATTTGTTCGAGTCGGGCCTTGACCGAGGTGTCGAGCACTTCGTCGCCCACCACGGCACGGATGCCGCCGATGAGGGACGGATCGACCTCGACGCGCGTCGTGAGCTTGCGCCCGAAACGCTTCTCGAGCGCCGCCGACACGTCGGCCAGCGCACCCGCGTCGATCGGGAACGCGCTGTACACGACGGCATCGGCCGCGCCGGAGCTCGCATTCAGGAGCACACGGAACTGGGCGGCAGCCTCGGGCAGCGCGGCCAGGCGGTCGTTCTCGATCACGGTGCGCAGGAAATTCTGGCCCGCAGGCGGCAGGCCGCCGGGCACCGCGCCGGCGATCAGGTCGAAGACCTGGTCGGACGACACCTTGGGGTTGGACGCGAACTCCTGGAGCTGCGCGTCGCCAGCCACGGCCGCGAGGGGCTCGAGCCAGCCGGCGGTCGCCGCAGCGTTGCCGGCCGACGCCTTGAACAGCGCTTCGGCGTAAGGACGGGCAATGGTCGCGAGTTCGGCCATGTCGTCCTCAGAGTTCCGTCTTCAGGCGCGAGAGCAGGTCTGCATGGACGCCGGCGTCGACTTCCTTGCGCAGGATCTGCTCGGCACCCTTGACGGCCAGCGCAGCAACCTGCTCGCGCAGGGCTTCGCGGGCGCGCACGGCCTGCTGCTCGGCCTCGTCACGTGCGGCGGCCACGATCTTGTTGGCCTCCTCGGTGGCGCGGGCCTTGGCCTCTTCGATGATTTGCTGGGCACGGCGCTCGGCATCGGCCAGGCGGTTGCTCGTCTCGTTGCGCGAGGCTTGCAGTTCCTGTTCGACGCGCTTGTCGGCGGCGGCCAGTTCGGCCTTGGCCTTCTCGGCGGCCGCCAGGCCCGCGGCGATCTTTTGTGCCCGCTCGTCCAGCGCCTTCGCGATCGGCGGCCACACGAATTTCATCGTGAACAGCACGAGCAGCAGGAAGACGATGCCCTGGACGATCAGGGTCGCGTTGATACTCACGGCAACACCTTTCTAGAGTGGCGTTGAAACCGGATTACTTCGGCAGCGCGGACAGGAACGGGTTGGCGAAGGCGAACAGCAGGGCGATGGCCACGCCGATCAGGAAGGCCGCGTCGATCAGGCCGGCCAAGATGAACATCTTGGTCTGCAGGTCGTTCATGAGTTCGGGCTGACGGGCCGACGACTCGAGGAACTTGCCACCCATCAGGGCGATGCCGATCGATGCGCCGATGGCGCCCAGACCGACGATCAGGCCACAGGCCAGGGCAACGAGACCGAGAACGTTGGAAGCTTCCATGATGACTCCTTAGATAGCTGATTGAAAGCGAAAGAAAAACGAAAACGAAGGGAACCGAGCCTCAGTGGGCCTCATGAGCCTGGCCCAGATAAATGAGCGTCAGCATCATGAAAATGAATGCCTGAAGCGTGATCACCAGGATGTGGAAGATCGCCCAGACAGTACCGGCAATGACGTGGCCCACTGGCAACAGCACTCCCGAGAACGACGCAGCCATCGCGCCGCCCATGAGCGCGATCAGCATGAAAACGAGTTCGCCTGCGTACATGTTGCCGAACAACCGCATGCCATGCGACACGGTCTTGGCCACGTACTCGATGATCTGCATGAGCAGGTTCACCACGCCGAGGATGACGGCGAAGAAGGGGTTCTTGCTGGTGCCGAAAGGCGCCGTGACGAGCTCGTGCGCCCAGCCGCCTGCGCCCTTGATCTTCACGCTGTAGATCAGGCACAGCAGCAGCACGGAGGTCGACAGGCCCAGCGTGGTCGACAGGTCGGCCGTGGGCACGACGCGCATGTAGGCGTGGTGCGGGTCGTGGCCCGCCACCTCGAAGTACTTGGCCCAGATCGCCGGCAGCAGGTCGACCGGCAGCATGTCCATGGCGTTGAGCAGGAAGATCCAGACGAACACGGTGAGTGCCAGCGGGGCGATGAAGCGGCGGCTCTTGGCGTTGTGGATGTTGGCCTTGGCCTGGTTGTCGACCATCTCGACAAGGATCTCGACCGCGGCCTGGAAGCGGCCCGGCACGCCGGCCGTGGCCTTGCGCGCGGCCAGCCACAGCACGAAGCAGCCCAGCGCGCCGACGATCAGCGCCCAGAGAACGGAGTCGAGGTTGATGACATTGAAGTCCACGATGGCCTTCTGGACCACGGGATTGAGACCCCAATCGACCTGCCAATGCTGCAGGTGGTGAACGATGTATTCACTGGCGGTCGGGGCGTGTCCTTCGGCGGCCATCTTTCGTGCGTCTCTTCTCTAAACAGTCAGATCCGGTTCAACAAACGGGGGCGCACCACGAGCGCGACCCAGTACATCTTCAGCGCGACCACCACGCCCGCCACGAGGGCCAGCCAGTGAAGGTCCTTGACCACCCAGGGCGCCGCCGCCAGCAAGGCGACGGTCAGGGCGATCTTGATCAGTTCCCAGACAAAAAACTTCAGCATGGCAGCGGACTGTGACGTCACACCATGCATCGGCCGAGTCCCTCGGATGAACAGCGCTGCCGGAACAGCCACTGCCATCGCGCCGTAGAACGCGGACACGGCCGCCAGAGGCGCCTGCGTCCAGGCCCAAGCCACCGCCGCCACAACCAAGCCCGCCGCCACCTGGGCGCCGATCACCCACCAGGGCGACAGTTCGGGATGTTGCTCGCGCAAGCGCCGGGCCTCATCGGCGGTCAGCGGCTTGAAATCGGAGACTTCGGCGTCACTCTCGGAAACAGGGGCTTCGGTTGTCATTGGTATGGCAGCCCCACATCTCGCGAGAATTCTACAAAGCCTCTCATTATAAGTAAAAACCCGTCCTGATCGGCCGCTGACTGGACGAAAGCGTTGGCACGGGCGCGACATGGCGGCGCCTTCGATAATTTGCCGATGCTTGCGCCGCTCGCCTCCGCCCTGCCCTCCACCCTGTGCCACCTCGACGGCGACTACCTGCCGTTGCGCGATGCGAAGGTGAGCGTGCTGGACCGCGGCTTCATCTTCGGCGATGGCGTGTACGAGGTGGTGCCGGTGTACGGCGGCCTCCTCTTCGGCTTCGACGAGCACATGGCACGGCTGGACCGTTCGCTGGCCGAGCTGCACATCCCCAATCCCCATGCAGCCGATGGCTGGCGCGCGATCGCCGAACGCCTGGTGCGCGAAGCCCCGGCCGCTGCCACGCAGGCGCTGTACTTCCAGGTGACGCGCGGCGTGGCCATGCGCGACCACGCGATGCCCGCCGGGCTGGTGCCCACCGTCTTCGTGATGGTCAACCCGCTCAAGCCTGTGGCGGCCGAGGCGCGCGCCCACGGCGTGCGCTGCCTCAGCGCCGAGGACTTTCGCTGGCAGAAGGCGCACATCAAGGCGACGAGCCTGCTGGGCGCGGTGCTCGCGCGGCAGATCAGCGTCGAGGCCGGCGCGGCCGAAACCATCATGTTCCGCGGCGAGGTGCTCAGCGAGGCCTCCTCGAGCAATGTGTGGGTGGTGAAGAACGGCGTCGTCGCCGGGCCGCAGGCCGACCACCGCGTCCTGCGGGGCATCCGCTACGGCCTGCTCGAACGCCTGTGCAGGCAGTGCGGCATCCCCTACGAGCTGCGCGACATCGCACGCGACGAAGTCTTCGGTGCCGACGAGCTCCTGCTGTCCTCCGCATCGAAGGAGGTGCTGGCCGTCACGACCCTCGACGACCGCCCGGTTGGAAACGGCCGCCCCGGCCCCATCTACGAACGCTTGTACGCCGCCTACCAGCAAGCCAAGCAGGCCGCCACGGCGTGACAGACACAGAAAGGCCCACCATGGACACGAACACGACTTCCCCCACCACCGATCCGCGCAAGGACTCGCTGATCGAGTACCCCAGCGCCTTCCCGATCAAAGTGATGGGCGCCAAGGCCGACGGGTTCGTCCATGCGATCACGCAGATCGCGCACCAGTTCGACCCCGCCTTCGATGCGTCCACCATCGAGCTGCGCGACAGCAAGGCCGGCAACTACCTGGGCGTGACGATCACCGTGACGGCCACCAGCCGCGAGCAGCTCGACGACCTGTACCGCGCACTGTCCTCGCACCCGATGGTGAAGGTCGTGCTGTGAGCGACGCGGCCGCGCCGGTCGCGCTCGAGGCGCCCGCCTGGGCGCCGGAGCTGCGCCTGCTCGGCCGCGCGGACTACGAGGCGACTTTCGCCGCCATGAAGCAGATCACGCTGGAGCGCTCGTCCGACGAGCGCGACATGCTATGGATTTGCGAGCATCCGCCGGTCTTCACGCAGGGCATTGCCGGCAGGCAGGACCACCTGCTGCTGCCCGGCGACATCCCCGTGGTGCAGACCGACCGCGGCGGTCAGGTCACCTACCACGGCCCTGGCCAGGTGGTGGCCTACCCGCTCATCGACCTGCGGCGCGCCGGCTACTTCGTCAAGGAATACGTCTACCGCATCGAGGAATCGGTGCTGCGCACGCTGGCGCACTTCGGCGTCACGGGCCATCGCGTGGCCGGCGCGCCGGGCATCTACGTGCGCCTGGAAGATCCCTTCAGCCATGCAGCGCTGACAGGTCCGCAGCCCGGCGACGACCCCTTCCGCGGCCTCGGCAAGATCGCCGCGCTGGGCATCAAGGTCAGCCGGCACTGCACCTACCACGGCGTGTCGCTCAACGTGGCGATGGACCTGGAACCCTTCTCGCGCATCAACCCTTGCGGCTACGCGGGGCTGCGAACGGTCGACCTTTCTACAATCGGTGTCCCCGTGACCTGGGACGAAGCCGCCCAGGTGCTGAGCCAGAAGCTCCTTGCCTTCCTGGCCCCCTGAAGGATTTCCCATGAGCACCCCCGAAGTCGTCCGCGAGGCGCAATCCGCCGAGAACTACAACGCATCGGCCAAGCAGAAGGCCGCCGCCAAGCTCTCGCGCATCCCGGTCAAGGTCGAGCAGGCGCCGGCGCTCAAGAAGCCCGAGTGGATCCGCGTCAAGGCCGGCAGCCCCACCACGCGCTTCTACGAGATCAAGCAGATCCTGCGCGAGTCGAACCTGCACACGGTGTGCGAAGAGGCCTCCTGCCCCAACATCGGCGAATGCTTCGGCAAGGGGACGGCCACCTTCATGATCATGGGCGACAAGTGCACGCGCCGCTGCCCCTTCTGCGATGTGGGCCACGGCCGGCCGGACCCGTTGGACAAGGACGAGCCGCTCAACCTGGCGAAGACGATTGCCAAGCTGCGCCTGAAGTACGTGGTGATCACCAGCGTCGACCGCGACGACCTGCGCGACGGCGGCAGCGGGCACTTCGTGGAATGCATCCAGCGCACGCGCGAGCTCTCGCCCACGACGCAGATCGAGATCCTGGTGCCCGACTTCCGTGGCCGCGACGACCGCGCCCTGGAGATCCTCAAGGCCGCGCCGCCGGACGTGATGAACCACAACCTCGAGACCATTCCGCGTCTGTACAAGGAAGCGCGGCCGGGCTCGGACTACCAGTTCAGCCTCAACCTGCTGAAGAAGTTCAAGGCGCTGCACCCCAACGTGCCGACCAAGAGCGGCATCATGGTCGGCCTGGGCGAGACCGACGAAGAAATCCTGCAGGTCATGCGCGACATGCGCGCGCACGACATCGACATGCTGACCATCGGCCAGTACCTCGCGCCCAGCAACAGCCACCTGCCGGTGCGCCGCTACGTGCACCCCGACACCTTCAGGATGTTCGAGGAAGAGGCCTACAAGATGGGCTTCTCGCACGCCGCCGTCGGCGCGATGGTGCGCAGCAGCTACCACGCCGACCAGCAGGCCGGGCACGTGCTCGAAGGGCTGCCGGCCGCATCCGTGGCCGCCGTCACGCAGCCAGCCGCCTGAGCGGCACCCCGCCGCCCCTGCCCGTCTGATGGTCCCTCAGCTCGACGCGCAGTCGCTGCGCGCGCGGGTGCCGGCGTCCGTCTTCGACCCCGCGCTCGAGCTCTACCGACGCCAGCGCGTGCTCGACGTCACGCTCACGCTCGCCAGCGCCAGCGAATGGCACCTCGACGGCGAGGTGCAAGACCCCGGCCAGCCGCCCGTCGAGGCCCGCGCGACCCTGGAGGTCGGCAGCGACGGCCGCCTGCTGGGCTTCGCCGGCGACTGCAGCTGCCCCACGGGCCGCGACTGCCGGCATGCGGTGGCGATCGCGATCAAGGCCGCATACAAGCGCCCGATGGCCGCGCCCGCCACGACCGCGGAGTCGGCGCCGCCTCCGAGCGACGATCGCTGCGCACCTGCAGGCGACCTGTTCGGCGACGCCGCCGCGCCGGCCCCCCGCCCCCTCGCCAGCGCCGACCAACCGGTCTACCTGCTGGCCGACACGGCCCGCCATGCGCGCGAGCCGGGCCGGCTCGCGCTGGCCTGGCGGCTGTCGCGCCCGCTGCGCCGGGGCGGCTGGGCCACGCCCAAGCTGCCCGGCCCCGACGCGCTGCAGTGCGTCGCGGCGCTGCAGCCCGACGCCCCCGGCGGCGAGCGCGAGGGCGTGCGCCGCATCCAGTCGCTGGCGCAGGAGCGCCTGGCCGCCGACGCGGGGCCGTGGGGCCGCGTCCAGGGCCACGCGGGCGCACAGGCGCTCGAGTTCGCTGCGGGCACCGGCCGCCTGTACCTCGCTGCCGCCTCCGGGCAAGTCGAGGGCCGACCGCTGCGCTGGGGTTTGTCGCGCCGCCTCGGCTGGGCCTGGCAGCCCGCGGGCACGGAGGCCGCGCCGCTGTGGTGGCTGCGGCCGCTGTTCGACGACGCACCGACCACCGGCGCCGTGCGCCTGTGCCCGGGCACGCCCGCGCTGTACCTGGACACGGCCGCCGGCCAATGCGGCCTCGTCGACGCACCGGGCCTCGACGTCGACGCGCTGCAGGTGCTGCTCGCTGCGCAGCCCGTGCCGGCTTCGGCCTTCGACTCGGCCGAGGCGCTGCAGTGGCAGCGCCTGTCTGGGGTGCCATTTCCGGCCATGCCCGAGCCGGCAATGGACTGGCCGCCCGGCGTGCCGCAGCCCGTCCTGCACCTGGCGCCGGTGCCGCTCGAAGAACGGCCGCAGCGCGGGCTGCTGGTCGCCACCCTGAGCTTCGATTACGCCGGCCTGCGCGGCCATTGGCCCGACGAAGACCCGGTCACCCGCGTCGACCACGACGGGCGCCGCGTGCGGCTCCTGCGCGACGTGGACGCCGAACACGCCGCCCGGCGACGGCTGATCTCTCTTCACCTGCTGGGCGATGCGCTGGGGCGCTACCACCACATCGGCGCCCGCACCTGGCTCGCCTGGGCCGCCACCGACTGGGCGGTGCTGCGCGAGGCCGGCTTCGCGATCGAGACCGACGCCGCGCTCGACACGCTGTTTCGCACCGCCGACGCGCTGGAACTCTCGCTCGATGCCGCGCCGCTGCCGTCCTCGGCCGATGCGCCCTTCACCGCCGAGGGCCTGCACGCGTTCAGCCTCTCGCTCGGCGTCACGATCGACGGCGTGCGCCAGGACGTGCTGCCCTGGCTCCCCAGCCTGCTGGCCCAGGCCCGCACCACGCCCGAGGGCCCGGTGCTGCCCGACTGGCTGTGGCGCGAGGACGCGCACGGCCGCTGGCTGCGGCTGCCGTCCGCCGCCCTGCAGCCCTGGCTCGGCGCCCTGCTCGCGTTGATGGAGGAACGCCCGGCCGCCGACTGGGACACGCTGCACCTGCCGCTCGCGCGCGGCGAGGCGCTGGGCCTGGGCGCAGCGCTCGCGGGCATGCCGTCAGCGGCTCCTGCCGCGTCGTCGCCGATGGCGGTGCTGCCGGCTTTGCGCGCATTGACCGGCGCACAGCCGCTGCCCGAGGTCGCGCCGCCGGCCGGCCTGCAGGCCACGCTGCGGCCCTACCAGCAGCACGGGCTGGCCTGGCTGCAGCACCTGCGCGCCCACGGCCTGGGCGGCGTGCTGGCCGACGACATGGGTCTGGGCAAGACGCTGCAGACCCTGGCACATCTGCTGCGCGAGAAGGAGGACGGCCGCCTCGACGCGCCCTGCCTCGTCATCGCACCCGTGAGCCTGCTGAGCAACTGGCGGCGCGAGGCCGCCCGCTTCGCGCCCGCCCTGCGCACGCGCGTGTGGCACGGCGCCACGCGCCAGGGCAGCCCCTTCGCCGAGGACTGCGACCTCGTCATCGCGCCCTACTCGCTGCTGCAGCGCGACCGCGCACGCTGGCTCGGCCGGCGCTGGCACATCGTCGTGCTCGACGAGGCGCAGCACATCAAGAACGCGCGCTCCCAGGCGGCGCAGGTGGTCGCCGCGCTCGATGCGCGCCAGCGGCTCGCGCTGTCGGGCACGCCGATGGAGAACCACCTGGGCGAGCTGTGGAGCCTGTTCGACTTCCTGATGCCCGGCTTTCTCGGCAGCGCGGAGCGCTTTCGCACCCGCTTTCGCACGCCCATCGAGAAGCAGGGCGACAGCGGCCGCCTGGCGCAGTTGCGGCGCCGCGTCGCGCCCTTCATCCTGCGGCGCACGCAGGCGGTGGTCGCCGGCGAACTGCCCGCGCGCATCGAGAGTACCGTGCCGGTCACGCTGGAGGGCGCGCAGGCCGACCTCTACGAGACCATTCGCCTGGGCAGCGAGCGCACGGTGCGCGATGCGCTGGCGGGCCGTGGCCTCGCGGCTTCGCAGATCCAGGTGCTGGACGCGCTGCTCAAGCTGCGCCAGGTGTGCTGCGACCCGCGCCTGCTGCCGGCATCGTCGCCCGGCGCTGCCGGTGCGCCTTCGGCCAAGCTCGCGCTGCTGATGGAGCTGCTGCACGAGCTGCGCGCCGAGGGCCGGCGCGTGCTGGTGTTCTCGCAGTTCACCCGCATGCTGGCGCTCATCGAGGACGCGGTGCGTGCCGCCGGCCTGGCGTGGACCACGCTGACCGGCGACACCCGCGACCGCGACGCCGCCATCGCCCGCTTCACGGAGGGCGAGGTGCCGATCTTCCTCATCAGCCTGAAGGCCGGCGGCACCGGCCTGAACCTGCCGCAGGCCGACACCGTCATCCACTACGACCCGTGGTGGAACCCCGCCGTCGAGGCGCAGGCCACGGCGCGCGCACACCGGCTCGGCCAGACCAAGCAGGTGCTGGTCTACCGGCTGGTGGCAGAAGGCACGATCGAGGAGCGCATCCTGGCGCTGCAGGCGCGCAAGGCCGCGCTGGCGCAGGGCCTGCTGCACGGCGTCGTGCCGCGCGAGGTGCCGCTCTTCACCGAGGACGACGTGGCCGATCTGCTCCGGCCCCTCGGCTGAGCAGCCTTCGACAGGACGAAGTGCAATCGGCCCGCAGCGCCCGCGGGGCGGGCACTGGCGCCGAATTCGTCGCACTCGTTACGATCCTGCGCGCACCACGTATCGCACTGGGTCGAACGCAAAAGACCGTTCAGGCTGAGCCTGTCGAAGTCCGGGCCGGCACGTCGACGCGCTCCATGAGAACAGCGCCTGCAGCCGCGCGGCCTGAGCGGCGCCTGACCTCGGCGTGACATGCGCGTGACGACCGTCACGCCTGGGCGTCGCTATGCTGGACCACCGCCGCGCGCGAGCCGCGCGGCGCGAAGAACGACGGAACCCGGAGACCGATCCCCATGACCTCTCTCGCAGCGGCGCTCGAGCGCGACTACGGCGTGATCGCCGACTTCATCCGCGACCATGCGCGCGACCGGCCCGCGCACCCGGCCCTGGCCGACGCACGGCAGCAGATCGACTACGCCGAACTCGACGCCCGCATGGACCGCATCGCCGCCACGCTGCAGCGCGAGGGCCTGGCGCCCGGCGACGCGATCGCGATCTGCGCCGACGCGTCGGTGGAATATGCGACGGTGTTCCTCGGCGCGTTGCGTGCGGGCATCGCCGTCGCGCCGTTGGCGCCGAGCAGCACCTCGGCCAGCCTGGCACGCATGCTCGAAGACGCCGAGGCGCGCCTGCTCTTCGTCGACGACGCGGGCACACTGGCGCTGGGCGATGCGGGTGGGCACCTGCCGCGCGTCGCGCTCACCGGTGGCGCGGTGCCCCTCGTCGGCGACTGGATGGCGCCTGCCGGCGCGCGCCCTGCGCCGGTTGCGCCCGAGCCGGCCTGGCCCTTCAACATCATCTACTCCTCGGGCACCACCGGCGAGCCCAAGGGCATCGTGCAGGGCCACGGCATGCGCTGGGCGCACGTCAAGCGCGGGCAGGTCTACGGCTACGGGCCCGACACGGTCACGCTGCTGTCGACGCCGCTGTACTCCAACACCACGCTGGTGGTGTTCTTTCCCACGCTGGCCTACGGCGGCTGCGTGCTGCTCATGCCCAAGTTCGACGCGACAGGCTACCTGCAGCTCGCGCAGCGCCACCGCGTCACGCACACGATGCTGGTGCCGGTGCAGTACCAGCGACTCATGGCGCACCCGGACTTCGACCGCTTCGACCTGTCGAGCTTCCAGGCCAAGTTCTGCACCAGCGCGCCCTTCGGCGCCGCGCTCAAGGCCGACATCCTCAAGCGCTGGCCGGGCGGGCTGATCGAGTTCTACGGCATGACCGAAGGCGGCGGCACCTGCATCCTCGAGGCGCATCTTCATCCCGACAAGCTGCACACCGTCGGCCAGGTCGCGCCGGGCAGCGACATCCGCCTCATCGACGAGGCCGGCCGCGAGGTGAGTGCTGGCGAGGCCGGCGAGGTGGTCGGCCACTCGGGCGGCATGATGAACGGCTACCACAAGCAGCCTGCGAAGACGCGCGAGGCCGAGTGGTTCGCACCCGACGGCAAGCGCTTCATCCGCACCGGCGACATCGGCCGCTTCGATGCCGACGGCTTCCTCACCCTGTTCGATCGCAAGAAGGACATGGTCATCAGCGGCGGCTTCAACATCTACCCGAGCGACCTGGAAGCGGTGCTGCGCCGTCACCCCGAGGTGGCCGACGCGTCGGTGATCGGCATCCCCTCCGAGCAGTGGGGCGAGACGCCCGTGGCCTTCGTGGTGATGCGCCCGGGCGCCGCCGCGAGCGACGACGAGCTGCTGGCCTGGACCAACGCGCAACTCGGCAAGACGCAACGCCTGGCCGGCCTGCGCCGCATCGACGAGCTGCCGCGCAGCGCCATCGGCAAGGTGCTCAAGCGCGAGTTGCGCGAGGCCTGGGGGCGCTGACGCTCGGCTTGGCGCGCGCACTCGCGGCGCTGGCCATGAGGTCGATCAGCAGCGCCAGCGCCGCCTCGGTCGCGCGCGCTTCGTCGCCAGGCGCCACGCCCCACTGCGGCAGGTGCCCGTCCAGCCGCATGCGCGGCCCTCCACCTGGGTGCGGCTGGTGCCGGGCCCAGGCACGGCCTGGCTGCTCGCGCACCGGCGTCCCTTCGGGCTGGGCTTCGCCTTCTCGCACGCGCTGCACCTGGTGGCGATCGTGGCGTTCGCGCGGCTCGATCCCGCGGGCTTCGCGCAGCAGACCGGCGTGGCCAACATCGTCACCGGCGGCATCGCGTACCTCTTCATCGCGCTCATGGCCGCCACCTCGTGGAACGGCGCGGTGCGCTGGCTGGGCGCGCGACGCTGGCAGTGGCTGCACACCATCGGCGCCCACTACCTGTGGCTGAGCTTCGTGCTCAGCTTCGGCAAGCGCATCCCGATGTCGGCCGCGTATGCGGTGCCGGTGCTCCTGCTGCTGGCGGCCATGGGCCTGCGGCTGGCCGGCCGCCTACAGGCGCGCGGGCGCCGGGCCTGATACGGCTTTGCATTCAAGCGCAGAACAAGGCGAGGCCGCAGACAGTGCTGTAGCACGGCAAGGCGCCCCAACGCAGTGATGCGTTTGAAGGCGAAACCGTATGGGTGGCGGGAGAGAGGCGCTGAGGCACACTGCGGGCCTCTCCTTCGCCCCGCATCGCCGCATGTCTTCCGCCCCGCCCGCCGCCGCCCCTGCCACCGAAGATGCCCCGCCCGCCGGCAACGGCTTGTTGTGGGTGCTGCTCGCGGTGGCCGTGCTCTTCGCCGTGCTGCGGCCCCGGCCACCGATGGAGTGGCTGCGCCTGGTCGACTGGCAGACGGTGGGCGCCCTGGCCGGGCTGCTGGCCATCACCCAGGGCGTGGAGAAGAGCGGCGTGCTGCAATCGACCGCGCAGCGCCTGCTGGCGCGCATGACGGACCAGCGCCAGCTCGCGTTCTGGCTTTCGGGCGGCGCTGCGCTGCTGTCGGCGCTGGTGACCAACGACGTGAGCCTGTTCCTGCTGGTGCCGCTCACGCGCGTGCTCTCGACGCAGGCCCATCTGCCGTTGGCGCGGCTGGTGGTGCTGCAGGCGCTCGCGGTGAATGCGGGTTCGGCCCTCACGCCCATCGGCAACCCGCAGAACCTCTTTCTCTGGCACCAGAGCAGCCAGAGCTTCTTCGGCTTCATGGCCATGATGGCACCGACGGTGGCCATCATGCTGGCCTGGCTGGCCGTCGCGGTGTGGCTGCTGGTGCCGCGGCACGCGATCACGCTGCGCCCGGGCACCGACAGCGCGCCGGTGCAGCCGAAGCTGCTGTGGGTGTCGGCGGTGCTGTTCATCGCCTTTGTCATTGCGCTCGACCGGCACTGGCTGGTCGCGGGACTGGCGGTGGTCGCCATCGCCTTCGCCATCGTCCACCCGCGCGTGCTGCGCAGCATCGACTGGGCGCTGCTGGCGATCATCGCGCTGATGTTCGTCGACCTGCGCCAGCTGGCCGAACTGCCGCAGGTGTCGGCGCTGCTGAAGCACTGGCCCATCGAGGAAGGCTGGCGTGCCTACCTCGCGGCCATCGTGAGCTCGCAGTTCATCAGCAACGTGCCGGCCACCATCCTGCTCGACGGCTACGTGAAGGACCTGCCCGCGCTCGCGGCCGGCGTGAGCGTGGGCGGCTTCGGCTGCGTGCTGGGCTCGCTGGCCAACCTGATCGCGCTGCGGCTGGCGCGCGTGCCGAACGGGCTGGCGGAGTTCCACCGCATCAGCATCCCCTTCCTCATCGTGTGTGCACTGAGCGCGGTGCTGCTGCGGCTGGGTTGACGGGCATGCACGACATGCCGGCCGCATCTCTTTCCGTGCGCGACTACGGCGCCTCGCGCGGCAGCCACGCGCACGCGCACTTCCAGGTGCTGGTCGGGCTGCAGGGTGTGCTCGAACTGGAGGTCGAAGGCTGCGGCCAGCGCGTCGGCGCGGGACAGGGCGTGGTGGTTGCGCCCGGCGACCGGCACGACTTCGAGGCGGTCGCGCGCGGCGGCAGCCGCTGCCTGGTGCTGGACACGGCCGACGCGTCCTGGGCGGCCCGCGCCGGGTGCATGCCGGCCGACGCGCGCGTGGGCGCGCTGGCGCACTACCTGGCGCTCAGCCTCGAGAAGGAGAAGTCATCCGCGCTCGCGCTCCTGCAAGGCCCGGCCCTGCTGCGCGAAGCATGGGGGCCCAGCGAGCCGGTCGCGAGCGGCCGGCCCATCGACTGGGAGGCACTGGCGGTCTGGCTGCGGGCGCACTGGCATCTGCCCCTGACGGTCGCCGACCTGGCGCGGCAGGTGCACTTGAGCCCGAGCCAGTTCGCGGAACGCTGCCGCCGCGAGAACGGGCTGAGCCCCATGCAATGGCTGCGCGGGCAGCGGCTGGCCCAGGCCCGTGCGCTGCGCCTGGGCGGCATGGGCGTGGCCGAGGCCGCGCGCCGGACGGGCTACCGCTCGCCCTCGGCGCTCACCGCAGCGATGCGGCGCGCGACCTGAAGCTCAGCCGTTGGTCCTGGTTTCATAGCTGGCGGCGCCCATTTCGCGGGCGCCGCAGCCACTTCTTACCAGCGCACCTTCACGCCCAGGCTGCCGTTGACGCCACTCTTGGTGCGCGCGTCGCCGCCCGAGGCCCACAGCTTGCCCAGCTCGCCGTACAGGCTCGTGCTCTGGCTCAGCTGCCAGGTCGCGCCCAGCGCCAGCTCGCTGCTCGTGCCGCCCGTCCTCGTCAGGATCGGCGTGCTGGCCGCCGGGCCGATGAAGCTCGTGGTGTCCGTGCCGCTGCTGCGCTTGTAGACGTTCACACGTGCATAGGGCTGCAGGGTGCCC
>QAIB01000025.1 GCA_030418545.1 Xenophilus aerolatus
CCTGATAGCCTCAGCCTTGAACTCCTGTGTGTACTGCCTCTTGGGCAGCTTGCCTTCTCTCATTTCGATTCTCCGTACCTCTGAAGTTATCAACTTCCTGCTGTACGTGAAATCGAGGCAGGGTCAGCCCAAGCTGGACGAGCACCTTGTGCCTCCTGAGTGGACAATGACCGTCGAGAAAAACGAATCGGGGTATTACTGCGCGTCCGTAGCCCGCGATGGCCAGCCGATGTGCCGTCTTTCGCTCAATCACCACTTTGAGTCGGAGGCGGAGGCCGAGCGCGCGCTAGCGCAGCGCGTGCGTGCATGGATCGCCGACTATTCCGGAAGAACAACAAATCGGACGGTGGCAACAAATGAAGAGCGAAAGAGAGTTGATGGAGCTGGTGCAGGCTCTGACCAGTGAGCTTGCTGATGCGCGCGACGCGGCGCGTGCCACCGGTGCAAACCCGGCACATGATTCTGCTTGCGTTGAACTGAGCATCGAGCTGGCCAAGATCCACACCGAGCTTGCGTGGGCGCGAATGACAGGCGGACGTTGAGCGCCCACCGGATGTCACTTCTTCTTGAGGTAGGCGCGAACGGCCTCGGCTGAGTTGCCGACCGCCTTCACTGCCTCACGCAGTTCGTCGGCTGTCACGCCCAGGCTTTCGGTCCAGCTGCGGACTTCATGCGGCTCGTCCAGTGCGATGAGCTTGCGGTCCAGGCCGGTCTTCTTCGGGTCGTCAGACATTGCGTCTCCTGTTGATTGCTGAAGGCAGGTTTATCGCTGCTGTCGCGCCACCGAAGAGTAGGCGGACATCCAAGCCCAAGCGTCTGACGTTCCGAGTTGGACCTCACCGAGTGCCTGCGCCCATTCGAGCTTCGTACAAGCACGTGATGTGGAATTCCCACGCGTCGCAGAGATGGATGTAGGCCGCCAGCAAGACAGAGGAGTCGAACTGCGCGGATTCGCTCAACGGTGTCGGGTACGGCGGCGTTGGCACACCTGCCCGCATGAGCACTATGGCCATCTCGAAAGGGGTCATCGCATCGCAAGGGCCAGCCTCGATCACAGCTCCATCCAGTCTCCCGCCGAAGCGCCCCTGGCGACGCGGCCCAGCCTGCGCACTAACCGGGCCATCAGCCGGCGTGCGTTTGGAAGATGCTCGGGCGTTGCTCCGGCTAGATGCGTCCGATAGCTGTCGGTCACCGCCACCCACTTTGCAAACACGGCGCCGAGCGGATGGCGTACGTACTTGGCGCTTCTTGTTTCCACTGCATCCTCCACCACAATTTTTCAGAGCGTGCACCGAGATCTTGGTCGGTCTTGTAGGAATACTCGTTAAGTCGTTGACAGTCGAATCACCCAAAACCTTTGCTTGCGCGGCTATTACTCCGATGAAGCCAGTGTTGCAACGTCTGCTCGACGCGCGCAGATCAGTAGATCACACAAAAGTAAATCTACGGCCTATCGGATGACGCTTATGCCTGTGCCTTGCTCTGCTAGTTCGTTGGGAGCAGCTTGCGCCGCGAAGCAGTGGAGGTTGGGCTGCCCTGCCCCCTGCCCTGCCCCGGGCTTCCGGGTACTGTTCAGTGTCTGCCCTCAGCTAACGAGCGCGCTGCCTCTGGAAACATCGCCTTGTCAAGCCCCGTGCGTCCACGCTGCCCTGACGTCGCACTACAGGCGATCGCTGCCAGTCGGCTCAGCGCCTACGGAACGCCAATCTCGCTCCCGTTCGCGAGCAATGCAGCCGGGTAGCGCGCGCGGTCAACGTCAAACGGTTGATGCGGCTGACATTCTATGCAGCAGGCGGAGGCAATACACCCTGACTGCACCCCCGTCCGAGGTCGCAACGGTCGTCGTTACCAAGACCACTCGGCTACCTGCTGCGGACCGCGCCTCGCACCTTGCTCCGCTCAGCCAACCGTCGTTGCAGGATCGCGCCCTGTGACTTGCAATCCGACTGGGATCCGATCAACGTGATGGGATTGCGCCGCATTAAACGGATGGCACTCTCCTGGCGCCCCGTAGCCTGCCTGTCGTGGTCGTTACTGGCAGCCACGAACCTCTGAGAATTGGCGAAAAACACTCTCTCGAAAGCCGGGGTGCCGCACCGTGCCGCCACGACCCGGTAATCCGCCTCGTTCTGCAAGGCAGCAGCATCGAGGCCGGCCGGCTTGGCCTGCGCATAGCAGAGCGACGCGCTGGCTACCAGGACCGCGACCGCAGAGCTGCCCAGTGCCCTCGCGAGAGTGGCGCCTGTCCAAATCCAGTTCCGATTCTCAAATTTCTCCAACTTACTCAACGTGTCCCCGCGAGCTATATGAACGTGCGGCCCTGACCCACTGTGGCACGAATTGCTACAAGTGGCTATTCATCGTCCCCTCTCCGTGCAAACCCAGCCGCGTGCTGAGGCGGAACGGAGAGAGTTGCGCTGGCACGAACGATTTTGTGTAACGGCCGCCCGCACAAAGCCATGGTTAGCAATACTGTATGGATGAACAGTATTGTAGCCGGCGATCTTGACGAGCCTCCACCCTATGCGGAGCTGTACTGCCGCTCGAACTTCACTTTCCTGACCGGCGCCGCTCAGCCGGAGGATTTTGTGGAACGCGCAGCGGCCAAGATGTACAGCGCCTTAGCGCTGACCGATGAATGTACGGTCTCGGGCGTGGTCCGCGGTCATCTCGCTGCCCGGGAAAACGGCCTGCACTTCATCGTCGGCTCCGAGATCCTCCTCACCACCGTCGGCGGCACCGCCTTCGCACGGATCGTCTTTCTTGCGCAGGACCGCCTGGGCTACGGCAACCTCTGCGAGCTCATCACTCTCGCGCGCACCCGCGCGCCCAAGGGCAGCTACCTCGCCCAGGTCGCCGATGTCGAGGGCAAGACCACGAAAGCGGCGCATCTGGCGGGCATGCCGGGCTGCCTGGCACTGATCCTGCCGGAGCGAACAACCAGCGTGGAATCGCTGTTCGCCCAATGCATGTGGGCGCGCACTTGGTTCCCGGACCGGGCGTGGGTACTTGCCCCCAGGACGCTGGCCCTGGGCGAAGACCTGTACCTGTGGACCATCGAACAGGCCGCCCAGCGCTCCGGCATCCGGGTGGCGGCAACGTGCAGCCCGCTCATGCACACCCGCCTCGCCAAGCCGATCCTGGACACCCTCACCGCCGTGAGGCATGGCTGCACCGTCGAGGAGGCGGGGGTGCGGCGCTTTGCCAACGACCACAACTACCTGCGCGGTCGTGCCATGTTGATGCGAGAGTTCCCAGAGGAATGGCTTCTCGAGACCGTCGCTATCGCCGCGCGCTGCACGTTTTCGCTGGAGGAACTGCGCTACGAATACCCGGAGGAAATCGTGCCGGCAGGCGAGACGCCCGCCTCGCACCTGCGCAAGCTCACCTACGCTGGCGCCGAGCGCCGATTCCCCACCGGTCTCCCGGACAAGGTGCGCGCCCAGATCGAGCACGAGCTCGGCATCATCGCGCAACTGAAGTACGAGGCCTACTTCCTGACGGTCGAGGACATCGTGCGTTTCGCGCGCGACGAAGGGATCCTTTGCCAGGGCCGCGGCTCAGCGGCCAACTCGGCCGTGTGCTACTGCCTCTTCGTGACCGAGGTCGACCCCGGCCGCATGAACGTGCTCTTCGAGCGCTTCATCAGCGTGGAGCGGCGGGAGCCGCCGGACATCGACATCGACTTCGAGCACCAGCGGCGTGAAGAGGTGATGCAATACATCTACCGCAAGTACGGCCGCCATCGCGCTGCCCTCACTGGCGTGATTACGTCCTACCGCACGAAGTCCGCGCTCCGGGATGTGGGCAAGGCGTTGGGTTTCCCGCTCGACCTGGTCGAGCGTCTGGCCAAGACCGCCTATGGCATCGAGGGCCAGAGCTGGATCTGCGATGCCTGCCTGGTCGAGAACGGGCTGGACCCCCGGGCCAGGAGGGTGCGCCAGTGGCTGGCGATCGCCAACGCTATCCGAGGCTTTCCTCGGCACCTGAGCCAGCACACGGGCGGCTTCGTCATCGCCCGGGACAAGCTCAGCCGCCTGGTACCGGTGGAGAACGCCGCCATGGAAGACCGCACCGTCATCCAGTGGGACAAAGACGACCTCGATGCCCTGGGCCTCATCAAGGTGGACGTCCTGGCCCTGGGCATGCTCAGCGCAATCCACCGGGCACTGGACTTCATCGCCGATAAGCGCGGCCGCCCTGTCGGCATGCAGGACGTGCCGGCCGAGTGCCCCGTCACCTACGCCATGATCCAGAAGGCGGACACCGTGGGCGTCTTTCAGATCGAGAGCCGGGCGCAGATGACGATGCTGCCGCGCCTGAAGCCCGAGCGCTTCTACGACCTGGTGGTCCAGGTGGCCATCGTCCGGCCTGGGCCCATCCAGGGCGGCATGGTGCACCCCTACCTGCGCCGCCGCGCCGGTGAGGAAGCCATCGAGTACCCCAGTGACGACATCAAGGTCGCCACCGAGCGCACGCTTGGCATCCCGCTCTTCCATGAGCAGGTGATGCAGATCGCCATGCTGGCGGCATACTTCACGGCCGGCGAAGCCGACCAGCTGCGCCGGGCGATGGGCGCCTGGCGGCGCAAGGGTGGGCTCGCCCCGCACCAGCAGAAGCTGGTCAAGCGCATGCTGGCCAAGGGCTACACGCAGGATTTCGCGGACCGCATCTCGAAACAGGTGGAAGGATTCGGCAGCTACGGCTTCCCGGAAAGCCACGCGGCGAGCTTTGGCCTGCTGGTGTACGTGAGCTGCTGGATCAAGCGCCACCATCCCGATGCCATGCTGGCCGGCCTGCTCAACAGCCAACCGATGGGCTTCTACGCGCCGGCGCAGCTTGTGCGGGATGCCAAGGAGCACGGCGTCGTGGTGCGCCCGGTGGACGTCACGGCCAGCGACTGGAAATCCACCCTGGAGGAACCGGCGCAAGGAGAGGCAAACCTGCGCTGGGATGCGACCTTCGTAGAGCCGATCCGCGCGGTACGCCTGGGCATGGCCCAGGTCATCGGGATGCGAGAGGGCGCCGCGATGCGCATTGTCCAGGCGCGCAAGGCCGGCCCCTTCACGGGCGTCGAGGACCTCGCGCGCCGCGCGCAGCTCGACGCACACGATCTGCGCTGCCTTTCCGGCGCAGACGCGCTGCGCTCGCTGGCTGGCCATCGGCCCAACGCGGTCTGGGAAGCTATCGGGGTCGAGACGCGCCCGACCCAGCTATTGAAAGATGCGCCCGCTATCGAGGAGCACACCGAATTTCGCCCTCCGACTGAAGGCGCGGACATCGTGGATGACTATGCCTCCACGGGCCTCACACTGCGCCGCCACCCGCTCGCCCTCCTCCGGCCGCAGTTGTCGCGGATGGGCATCCGCACCGCCGAGGAGCTGCGTCACACAGCAAAGGACCGGGACCAGGTCCGGGCGAGCGGCATCGTCACGCACCGGCAGCAGCCCAGCACCGCTAGCGGCGTGATCTTCGCGACGCTGGAGGACGAGACCGGCACGGTGAACATCATCGTCTGGCCGAGCGTGGCGGCAGCGCAGCGACAGGCGCTACGCGGCTCGATGCTTCTGAGCGTCCAAGGCATTTGGCAGGCGGAAAAAGGCGTGTACTCGCTGGTGGCGCAGAAGCTGGTCAACCACGACCAGCTGCTCGGGCGGCTGCGGGCGACAAGCCGAGATTTCCGGTAGCGATCCATGACCGCTTAAGACTGGTTGCGGTCACTCGACCTGGTGCCAGGCGGTGACCGCTTCCGACCCAAAGCAGCGGTTGTCCTCTGATCAGGTCTCAGGCCAATTGACCGGACGCCCTGGCTACTCCTCAACGAAGCGAAGACTGGTGCGGCACATTGATTGCGCCTTTCACTCCACTCGGCAAGCGCAACGCCACGAAGGGCAAACCTGAATGTGTGCGAATGATTCGCTGGCAGCATGGCAGCCGCTTGCTGCGCGACTGGTGCAGTCGTGTTCACTGTCATCGGAGTCGCGATGGTCTACGGCTCTTGCTGCTGCAGCAGATGCCTAGGCGACTCACCAAACTGCTTCTGAACATGGTCGAAAACGCCCCACCGTTCCCATCGGCAGAACGCCAGCTGCTGCATCACCGCTCGATCGCCCTGCGCTTCTTCGAGCGCCCGGACGGCCTCTTCGAGGTCGAAGGCGCGCTGATGGATCGCAAAAGCCACCCGTTTCGCCGCCAGCTCGCCGAGGAGGACTCCCCCGCCGGACACCCGTTGCACGACAGCAGTCCAACCTCGGTGTGCCGTGAACTTTTTGGTGATCGCGCAGTGACCCATCGCGACGAAGGCCTGAGCTGAGAAGGTTGCCGCTTTTTCGAGCAATGCGGCAGCAGCTCTGCGATTCGCCGGCCGGGGCGTGACCAGCCGCTCGACATCTATCAGGATGCATGGGCTCATTGCCATTCAGGCGTGCCCAGTGCGCCGGGCTCATGATGGCCTCAGCTCGCTGATCAGCGCCCAAGTGCCGGCAAACAGCCAGTTCTATCTTCCGAGCGAGATCGGTCGGATCTGGTTCTCCACACGGTTGCCTGCGGGCGTGGATTACAGGCCAGTGACGCCTTGGGTAAGCGCAAAGTCAAGCAACACCTTATCCGTCGGTTGCTCAGGCCAGGTTTCGATTGCAAGCCAACGAAAAAAGCTCGTACCTGCGACGCGACTGGCCGGGCCGTCGCGCCGCCAGGCACGAGCGATCGGCGGAGCCAGTGCTTCGAGCGCGGACTCCTCGAACTTCGTGCGCCACTGATCCTGCTGGCCCTGAGGCATTTCCCGAAACATCTCGCGGGCGCGCTTCATCCGGTCGTTCTCCCACATCTCTCGCAACCGGCGCATGCGCTCGGCGTCCGAGAGCTTGGCCATTGGCCTGGCAGTTGAGAGCGGCGCAGGGAGCTCGGCCGGGGGGGAGGACTTGATGCCCGAATAACGTTTACGCAACGCATCCTTGAAATACGCCGCGGTTGACTTCAATGGCGCAAGCGTGGCATTTCGCAGCCTCTGGTGCACGTGGTCTATCGTGGCGCGCAACTGTCCCTCGTCCGTGGTGGCATAGAGGTCCTGCGCTTCGTCCTGCTTGATGCCCAGTTCAATCAACTTGCCAACGAGTTCTAGGTCGAAAACATTGCGCTGGGTGTTGTCGACGTCGCCGATGCGCTGTTGCATGCGCGGGATGACACGAAACTGGATCTCCTCGATCTTTCGGCCCTGTTTATGCTCGATGAGCTCAAGGCTGAAGTCCTCGCACAACGCGTCCACTTCGGCGAGCGCCTTACTGATCACGTCGCGTTTGAGGAAACGGTAATCGACCTCTGTGATGTCGCTGCGCCCAGTGAGGACCGCTGCCCACCAAATGACATCCTCGCGCATGGTGAGTCGCCCGGGCGAGGTGAGGTATCGGGCGCCGATTTCGTAGAGCACAGCAGCCGAGTAACTGCGCATCTGCCCACTGATCTCCAGCAGCACCCGTGTGTACTGGTGAGGCTTGACCAATCGCTCCTTGATTTCCTCAGGGTAGCGCCAACTCACGATCGTGGGCCTCCCCCTGCCCTGCTCCTCGATCGTGACGGTGCCGAGCAGTTGTGAGGATATCCACCGGCGCTGGCCTGCGGCACTGGTGGACCATTCGATCGTGGTCGCCTGCATGTCCCGCAGATGGGATTTCAAGAGCTCGGTGTTGTTGGAGTTGAAGCGGGCGTCCCCAATCAGTTCACTCAGAGCGAGACGGTAGACGGGTTCATCGACGCCTTGACGCTGGGAGTGGTACAGCAGCGCGTTGTAGATCCGGCGAGACAGAAGCGTCAGGCGTCCTCGCTTCGGTCGAATGGCGATTGCTTCGTTGGCCTTGGCCACCGTCTGCTCTTCGGGCGGCCTGGCGGTTCGCTGGTGTGGGGGACGTGCGCTGTCGTCCATCGCTCGAATGTGTCGTGAGGTGGCGCATCTTCGGACAGAAATGTGAATTAGTCAAATCACATGAGTTTGCTGCCGCCTTGTGATTTTGAATGGAACACTTGATGACATTGAATACATTGAAACCCGAGAATCCTTTATGGTGACAAGCACTTACGTGTGGGGACGTGAGTGCGGTTGGGATTCAATGTGAGCGCCGTTGGGGTTTGATGTGAGATTGGATGGGGTTCAACGGGTGAATCTGTGAGTGCCACTGGGATTTGGCGTGAGTGGATAGGGGAACTGGCAACCGATTGGCGCTTGCGCGTCTTCAAAGCGACCACGTAGGGGCTGCGAAGAGTCGAATCTTGCGCCGAACGTGATGCTGGGAGTGGGTGCCGGTAGCACAGATGCAACGCTTTTCAGTCGCATGGGCTGTGGTTTCCCATTCGCACTCACAGTTGGCGTCGATCAGTTTCCGACGGATTGATAGGGGAACATAGATTCACCATTTTTCCATAGAATCACTTAAATCCGTTGACTCAGACTCGTTGCTCGACATGGCTTCCGCCCCTCCCCCGTCAACTGGAAACCAGGTTTCCAGCGCACCGCCCTCCCCCGTCCGTCCGGTCATCGACATGGCCCGGATCGCCAGCCTAGCCACCCGTGCTGGCTCGATGATCGAGCAGATCCGGAGTCGGCTCCTGGCCCCCGAGGCCCGCAAGACTCCACCGACTTTCAGCACAGCACAGCTGGCGACCTTGTGCGGCGTTGACAAGGCCCACGTCGCTTATCGCATCTCCAAGGACGACCTGCCGTCCGGGCGGTTGACGCCGACCGGTGGCAAGCGGATCTTTGAACTCGCGGAGCTACAGGCCTGGGCGCGAACCTATCGCGCGGACAAGATGCGTCCCGCAGGCAAGAAGGCCATCACCATCGCTGTGGGCAACTTCAAAGGCGGCGTGGCCAAGACGACCACCTCTATGGTATTGGCGCAAGGCCTAAGTATGCGCGGTCATCGGGTGCTGGCGATTGACACCGACCCGCAGGGTTCGCTGACCACGCTGCATGGCCTCCTGCCGGAGGCCGAGGTCAGCGAGGACATGACTATTGCGCCTTTGTGCGACGGCTCCGAGTCCGACATCCGTTATGCCATCCGGTCCACGTATTGGGATGGCATCGATCTCGTGGCGGCTGCCCCCTTCCTGTTTTCGGCCGAGTTCGCCCTGCCCGCTCGTCAGATGCAGCAGAGTGACGCGGAATTCTGGAATGTCCTGAACGTGGGTCTGGATAGTGTCCGGGATCTGTACGACGTGATCGTCATTGACACGCCCCCTTCTCTGTCGTACGTGACAATCAACGCGCTCTGGGCAGCAAACGGCATCGTCGTTCCCGTCCCCCCGTCCGGGCTGGACTTCGCTTCGTCGGCGCAGTTCTGGGCGTTGCTGGCCGACCTGGGCGCCAACCTCGATGGCCAGTCCAAGGGGCAGCATCGGAAGAACTTCGACTTTCTTCACGTCCTTCTGAGTCGCGTCGACTCTGCCGATCCAGCCATGCCGGCCGTGCGCAGCTGGATTCAAGCCACCTACGGGGAGTACACCTTGCCCGTGGAAATTCCGAAGACCAGCGTCACCAGCAACAAGGCGGCGGAATTCGCGACCATCTACGACGTCCAGAAATACGAGGGATCTGCTAAGACCTACAAGCGTGCGGCCGATGCATACGACGCGTTCGTCGATCTGGTCGAGCAATCCGTGGTGGGCGCCTGGGCCGAGCCGGCCGGAAATGTTCCATGATGCCGGCGGCTGGAAACCAGGTTTCCATGTCGCGCCGCGGCAGCCTAACCCTAGATGGAGTCGTCGGCACTGCCAAGCGTCCTTTGCCGGCGCGCCGATCCTTCGTGCGCGCGACGCCCCGTGCCCCGTCAGATTGGAAACCTGGTTTCCAATCGCGCGGCGATTGCGCGTGCTGTCTCCGGCTCCTGCCCTTCGACCTCCCCCGCTCGCGGTGCTTGAAGCGAAGCGACGGCGACGGCGCCGCGGGGCGTGCGGCCTGGTCCGCAACTAATGGCGTCTTGGCGACCTGCCCCAAGGCAGCCATTTGCCGCCATCCCTTTGAACGAGCAAGATTTGAAACCAGGTTTCCACGGAGGAATACACCCATGGCCAGCACCCGTAAGCGTCTGGAAGATCTCACCGCCGACCTGCGGCTGCCCGTCGACGCGCCAGCGGTCGCGTCGGCCGACGACGCCGCTGCGTCGGCTGCACCTACATTGCCGCCTGCAGCTGGCACCCCCGCCCTGGAAACTAGGTTTCCACCGGCGCGCGCGCCTAGCGTGATGCCTCGAACCGGTCCTGGCCAAATGCTTGCCTTCCGGGGTCAAATGCGCGAGGTCGAGGGCGAATTGACGAGCCTGCGCGACAAGCTGAGCCGATTCGACGGCGCGATGCCGGTGCGCAAGCTCGATCCGGCATCAGTTCGTGCCAGCCGTTGGGCGAACCGCCACGACATGTCCTTTTCAACCCCGGCCTTCGCCGGCCTGAAGAACGACATCGAGACGGCCGGCGGCAACGTGCAGCCGATCTTGGTGCGCCCAATCGTTGAGGAGCCGGGTCGGTACGAGCTCGTGTTCGGGCATCGCCGGCATCGTGCTTGTTTCGAGCTCGGCATACCCGTCCTTGCAAGTATTTGGGAGGGAGATCTCAACGACCTGGAGCTGTTTGCGGCGATGGATCGGGAGAACCGCGAGCGAGCAGATCTGTCGCCCTACGAGCAGGGCCAGATGTACCACCGCGCCTTGGAGGAGGGCCTTTTTCCCGCGCAACGCCGTCTGGCCGAATATCTCGGGGTGAGCCACACCTGGGTGCGCAAGGCATTGACGGTCGCTCAATTGCCCGAAGCGATCGTCGAATGCTTTCGCAGCCCGCTTGAGATCACCCATCGGCACGCCGACAAGATCAATGTGGCACTCGAAGCGGATCGACGCGGCGTCCTCAAGCGCGCCGAGAAGTTGAGAGGGCAGGGTATTTCGGCGTCGGCCGTGGTTGAACGCCTGCTAGACAGCGCATCAGCCGGGCGCAAAGAGGATCGCCTGACGCTCAAGACTGGCGACATCCACCTTGGGAAGGCCGTGCGTGCCAGGGACGGCGCCATCTCCCTGCAGTTGATCCCCGCCGCGCTTGCCTCCGCGCCACGAGCGCAGTTACTTCGTGCCCTGGAGGACGCGCTGCAGCAGCTTGCCCCGGCGGCAGAGTAGAGTGCTTGCATCCTTGTGTGAGATCCGTTGGGATTTGGGCGCTGCTCTGTTCGTTGTGCTGACGGCGATTGTCCAGTTCAGATAGAATGGTTCCACAATCCCCTCGTGGTGTCATTCAGTTGGCTCCCGCTTGGGGCGAAAAGACCACCTTCGGGTGGTCTTTTCATTTGTGGCTCAGGTTCCGCGGATGAAAACAGCGATCTACATCGACGGCTACAACCTCTACTACTCTCGCTTGCAGGGCACGGCACACAAGTGGCTGGACGTCGCGGCCTTGTTTCGAGAGATCCTCCGGGTGCAGGATCCTGCCGCCACCGTCAAGGCCATTAAGTATTTCACCGCCCCCATCAAGGCGAACTACGCCCGGCACGGTCAGGCCTCGGAAGAGGCGCAGACCCAGTACCTGCGCGCGCTTGCCGCGCGCGAGCCAGGCTTGATCGAGATCATTCAGGGCTTTCACATCTTCAAGCCCACCTCGCTGCCCACGCACGAAACAGGCCTCCCACCGAGCAAAGCGCGACGACAGAGCGTCTGGATGATCGAAGAGAAGCTCACTGATGTGCAACTGGCGTTGACGATCTACCGGGACGCGGCGCGAGGTGACGTCGATCAGGTCGTTGTCTGCTCTAACGATTCGGACGTCGAGCCGGCGCTTCAGCTTGTTCGGCGTGATGCGCCGCACGTGCGCATCGGCTTGGTAATGCCACTCGCGCCTCATGCGAAGGGACAGGGCATTGTTTCCAACAAGCGCCTCACGGCGCAGGCGCACTGGGTCCGCCATCACATCCTGGATGTCGAATTGGCGGCAAGCCAGTTGCCGCCCCATGTGTCGACCAAAAAGAAGCCCGCAAGCAAGCCGGCGCACTGGTAGCCACCCGGGCAGAAGCTCCCGTGCATGCGCTCGCCGCGCGCAGGCCCACCGTGCTCCGGCGGGAGCGCACCACTTTGAGAGATATAGCGCGCCGACTTCAAACAAGAGTTGGCACCCAGGTCGCTACCTAACTCATTGTCACAGCGAAACTTTTAACGAAGGCCAAGCCAAAAGGATGCTTGCGACAGCATAAAATGCGGCCCTTGATTATTAAGGCCGTGGCCTGATAGTCGGCATGACGCCGAGGTGCCCACATGGGACGCCTTGCATCGATGAGCGCCGACAGATCACGCGGCAGACTGCGACAGCCTATGCCCGCGCCTTCGGCAGCATCGCCATCCCACCCGACCGTCAAGCGGATGCATGCAGGCCATTTCGCTTTCATGCGAGCGCTCATACAGGGCATGGACGCGAAAGCGAGTTGGGACCGGTACCTCGCTGCAGAAGGGGAAGGTGGAGATCGCCGGCAGGTCCAACGCACGATTGCATGGATCAAGGATTCGTTCGCTGCGGCCGCCCGGCGCGAGAACCGACCAGGTACCGCACGGCTCATCCTCTTTGACTCGTCTCGCGTCGTCGAGCGCGCCGCCCAGGCCTTGCCTGCACTAGCCGAATTTGCCCACGCCCAAGGCCTGGAAGACTTTTCGGAAGAGGAGCAGCTCGAGGCCTACCTGGCCGCCTATCCGGATGCGTCACGTGTCTCGCCGACGCAGGCACGAGGCGCATCAAGACGGCGCGCGCGCGTGGTGGAGCGTCAGTTGGACGCCCTGCGATGGCTGGAGCATCTGGTCATCCACGAGCCCAGGGCCACGGACCCGATCGACGCATGGTTCTCGCCTCGCCTGTCACGCCGGCTCGCCCAGGGTGGCTTGGTGACCCTGGGCGACCTTGTGGCGCGCATGAACGCCCAAGGAGGAACCTGGTGGCGTGGCTGCCCCGGGGTCGGCGCGCACAAGGCCGCCTACGTGGCAGGTTGGCTGCGCGACCACCTTTCCCAACTGGGCCTCGAGTTCAGCCCGTTCGCCCTGGACGATTGGGCCCGCCTGCCTGCGGCGCTGAAGGCGACGCTGGTCCTACCCGCCACGGCACTGCGCCCTCTGGAGAAGCTTGTCGTTCCAGCCTCGCTGGATGGCCGCGACGGCAGCAACCGTGAGGCCGGTGCCCTGCCGGGCCTTGGCAACGACGTCGAAGCAATCCAGCAGTGGATCTATTCCAAGGCTGCAACGCATGGGCAGGGCGGGGAGGGCGCGCCGGCGCTCACCGCAACCCAGCGCAGCTACCGCAAAGAGGCGGAGCGCTTGTTGCTCTGGTGCCTTCTTGTGCGCGGCAATGCCCTGGCATCGATCGACGCAAAGGACGCCGACCACTACCTCGCGTTCGTCGCGGCGCCGCCGGAGACGTGGTGCGGCCCGCGCGGCAGCCCTCGATGGTCACCTCGGTGGCGCCCTTTCGAGGGACCGCTCTCACCTGCCGCCAGACGGCAGACGCTGGTAATCCTCCATGGACTGTTCGCCTGGCTTGTCCGCCAGCGCTACCTGCGCACCAACGCTTTCGCGCACCAACTCGCCGCCGCGCGCCCGCACGCAGACGTCGACTAAGCGACCCAGGTGCGTGACGCGTGCCGGGCCACACCTGGGCCTTTGCGACTTGCGAACGCCCCTAGGGCCTCCGAAGTCATTGAGCTCATGGCCGCTGCTTGGGGAGCGAGTACGAAACGCCTCCCCGGATGACTGACCGCAGCGGGGTTGATCACCGGGCGGGCTTGTCCGGCGTCCAGCCCACCGGAGATAATGGCAGGCGCCGTGAACGGTAGTCGTTCCTTCATGCACGTGCGGCTGTGGGCTCCTGCTGGGCGATGCTTCTGGAGCGCCACGCGTTGAGCGTTGACGTCCAGGCCATGGGCCAGCGCGATGGCAGCCACCGATACGCCGGGGTTGCTGGCCCTCGGCCAAGCACTGCGGCTTGAAGTCCGCGCCGTGCACGCGCCTCTTGGAATTGAGTTGCATACTTCCCCACCTGTTCGAGTTGTTGGGCACCCTCGTCCGAGGCACCTGGGCTGTTCAAGATGGGATAGCTGAACGCTCACGCAACTCAGGCGTGACGACAGCTGAAACGGTGGAAGCATCCAATTCAGATTTCCCCAAGGCAACCCCAAAGCAACCCCAAAGCAACCCCAAAGTTGTCCCCAAAGTGGCGCTAAGTTGTTGACCCAATTGGGAATCCGGTCTTAAGGAAACTCAAACCACCCCAAAAAACCGACTTCAATCCAGGTTCGCAGATCCTTGAGGGAGCGTGTAGAACGTCGAGCGACGATGACCCTGCGCCGCCAGCTAGCCGGCATCCCTCACCGCCAGCGGCGGCGACGTCCTCGAGGCGACCAACCCCGCCAAGCTGGCCAGTTCGGCGTGAGCGGCATGCAGACCTGACGGTGTGCCGTCGTCCTCGACGCCCAGCCATAGCTCGCCCCCCTGCGCCGTTCGCCAAGCAGACGATGGCCTCCACCAGCGCCCTGCCGGACAGTTGGGCGCGATCGCTCTTGAACTCGACGGTGAGGCTTTCGCGGGCGGGCAGGGCGGAACTCATTGCCCAAATGATAGGAGGGTCAACACGTAATCGACGGCGCCGTAGATCTCCTGGCCATCGCCCTGCAGCCAAAGCCGTGCGTGCTCTGCACAGCCAGAAAGTCCGGGATGCGCGCTGTGCGCGAATGCTCCTTCAGCGCGGCCCGACGGGGCCGCGGGTCACCCTGCGAGCACCGACTCGCTGCGCCTCGTGTGGAGATCCCAGGGGGGGTTGTGGAAAGGGCGGGCTGGCCTGTGTGCTTTCACGCTACCCCATCGTTCTCGCGTTCAAGGCCCTTCGCGCGCTTCGCGTGCTCGGCACGTGCCGTGCGCCTTTGGCGGCCTTGAGCGCTGCGCTGCGATGGGGTGGGTCCGGGGCCCGCAGGCAATCCCGCTTGCGCCTACTCCAGGAGTGCCCTCCATGACCGACTATTCCTCCATCGAGCAACGCGTCGTCGACCACCTGCGCCTGTTCCTCGGCGACGAAGCCACGCAGGCCTACGAGCGATGCGGGCGTTCATTGCTCAAGCTCTCGAGCCTCGCACGCGAGTCCACGCATTCGTCCTACCGGCTGCTCGCGGCCGGGCTCGCGCTGGCCCAGGAGACGCTCGCGGAGCCGATGCGTGTGGCGACGGTCTTCGATACGCCGGCGGCCGTTAAGGACTACCTGCGCCTGCACTTCGCAGGTCAGGCGTACGAGAGCTTCGTGGTGCTGTTCCTGGATGCACAGCATCAACTGCTGACTGCCAAGGACCTGTTCCGCGGCACGCTCACCCAGACGAGCGTGTACCCGCGGGAAGTCCTCCGCGAAGCGCTGAATGTCGGCGCCGGGGCGGTGATCCTGGCGCACAACCACCCCAGTGGCGTGCCGGAACCCTCGCGGGCCGACGAGGTGCTCACCACCACGATGAAAGAAGCGCTGGCGCTTGTGGACGTTCGGGTGCTCGATCACATCGTCGTCGCCGGCACGCGCACGGTGTCGTTCGCCGAACGCGGGCTGGTCTGAAGCGGGGGCCCCGGCCCCTTCTTGTTTTTTCCGCGGTCAGCGCGCTGCGCGCGAGAACTTCATTGGCGGACCGGCTGTCCGCGTGCGTTGGCGAGAGCGGCCTTCTCGCTTCGCCTCGTGTTGGGACCGGGGACGGTGGGGCGAGCTTGCGTGACCTGGAGGGTGCCACACCGTTCTCGCCGTCAAGGCCTGCGCGCGCGATGCGCGCTGGCGGCCTGCGGCCGTCTTCGAGCCTTGACCGCTGCGCTGCGGCGTGACCAAGGACGGTCCTCGGGCAATCCCGCCCGATTCCTTCCAGGAGCGCGTCATGACTTCCTCGTATTCCTTCCTCTCCGACAAACAGGTCCAGCTGCTGATGGCCAACGGCCGGCTGTCGCGGGCCTTCCAAGAACGCGATGAGCTGTTCGATCCGCAGCCGTTGGTCAAGCTCTTCACGCCCGACGCGGGTGCGACCTGGCTGCTCACGGAGATCGACCCGGACACGCCGTCCATGGCTTTCGGCCTTGCCGACCTGGGCCTGGGATGCCCGGAGATGGGCTTCTTCTGCCTTGATGAGCTCGCGGAGATCCGTGGGCCTCTGCGACTGCCGATCGAGCAGGACGCGGGCTTCCGCGCGACGCAGACCGTCAGCGCGTATGCGGCCACGGCCCGGGCGGCCGGTCGCATCCAGGCCTGAGTCCTTCGTTGCGCGCCGCCGGCAACGCCGGCGACTTTTTTCAACGCCATCTCCAGCGGCCCGCGCTCGCGGCCCGTGCATGCAAGACCGCACCGACTCGCCTTCGGCTCGTTCTGATCAGGGTGGGGGAGGGTGCTTGCCTGTGTGCCTTCACGGTACCACTCGGTTCTCGCGTTCAAGGCCCTGCGCACGCTGCGCGTGCTCGGCACGTGCCGTGCGCCTGCGGCGGCCTGGAGCGCTGCGCTGCCGCGTGGTCCAGGGGCGACGCAGGCAATCCCGCCTGTGCCATTTGGAGTCCACCATGACTTTCGCCTCTTCGCTCAACTTGCCCTCGTCCTCGCACGCGTGGGCGGCCCGTTCCTCGCTCTCGCTGCAGGATGTAGCGCGTCTGGCGCCCGCGGCCTTCGCCGACCAGGCCGCCGACACGACCGGTCCCCGCTACGTCTTCATCAGCGCGCGCGACATCCTCTCTGCGCTCATGGACGCGGGGTTCGCGCCAACCGCCGCCGTGCAGACGCGCTCACGCGCGGGGCAGGGCGCTCACGCACGGCACATGCTGCACTTCCAGCCGGTGGTCGACCTGCTCTCGCTGGACGACGTGCTCGGCGAGATCGTGCTCATCAACTCGCACGACGGGCGCAGCGCCTACCAGCTGCGCGCTGGACTCTATCGGCCCGTGTGCACCAACTGCATGCTCACGGGCTTCGGCGACTTCGGCCTGGTGCACGTGGGCCATTGCGGCAACGTTGTGGCCAACGTGGTCGAGGCGGCGAAGCGCATCACACGCGACTTCTCGCGCGTGGGCGATGCCGTCGAGGCGATGCGGGCCACCACGTTGACCGACGGACAGCAGCTGGACTTCGCGCGCGAAGCACTCGCACTGCGATTCCCGGCGACCACCGAGCCACCAGTGCAGCCAGCGCAGCTGCTCGAGCGTCGCCGGCTGGCCGACGTTGGCGCTGATGTCTGGCGGACCTTCAATGCCGTGCAGGAGCACGTGCTGCGCGGTGGGCTCCTCGGCCGCACGGCCCAAGGCCGCGCCATGCACACGCGTGGCATTCGCGCGATCCGAGAGAACGTCCGGCTCAATACCGGGCTCTGGCAGGCCGCGTTGCGCCGCATCGGCCGTTGACGCCATCGGGGAGCTGGCACCGCCAGCTCCTCTTTCTCTCTGCGCGTTATGCGCAACCCGGCACCCGTGGGCAAAACGCGATTTTGAAGATCGCCAGCTAAGAGGTTCAGAATGCGCGTCCATGACGAACATCGCATCCGCCCTGAAGGCCGAGATCGCGCGCGTCGCGCGCAAGGAAATCCGTGCCGAGATCGAAGGCCTGAAAAATGTCCGCTGTCAAGTTTTGAGTGCGGACATGCGGCGGCGCGAAAGGTCTTGTGGGGCAATCGGTTAGGCCAGATTCCGACCGTGGCTTGCTCTTGCCGCTTTCTAGGCTAGGTGCCACGTAGGCGCTATGCGGTGGTAAGCCCAGGAGCGGCACAGCGAGTCAGATCAGTTCTTCACGCAACCTTTGTCGTCCTCAATCGAAGAGCGTTGCCGATCACACTGACCGAGGACAGCGCCATGGCGGTGGCGGCGATGATCGGTGACAGAAGCAGGCCGAAGACCGGGTACAGCACACCGGCCGCAATCGGAACGCCGGCGGCGTTGTAGACGAAGGCGAAGACGAGGTTCTGGCGGATGTTGGCCATCGTCGCTCGCGAGAGGCGGCGCGCCCTGACGATGCCGTTCAGGTCGCCCTTGAGCAGCGTTACGCCTGCGCTTTCGATCGCCACGTCCGTGCCTGACCCCATGGCGATCCCGACATCCGCCACGGCCAGCGCGGGCGCATCGTTCACCCCGTCGCCGGCCATGGCCACAACCTTCCCCTCCGATTTGAGGCGCTCGACCACGGCGGCCTTGCGATCCGGCAGTACATCGGCCTCGACCTCGTCGATGCCCAGACGGCGGGCGACCGCCTCGGCGGTGACACGGTTATCGCCGGTCAACATGACGATGCGGACGCCTTCGGAATGCAGCGCCTTCAGCGCCTCCTGGGTCGTCGGCTTGATGGGATCGGCGATCGCGAAGATGCCGCCGGCGCGGCCGTCGATCCCGATGTAGATCGCCGTGGCGCCGTCTTGGCGCAGCTCATCGGCCTGGCGGGCGAGTGCGCCGGCATCCACGCCGTGTTCCTCCAGGAAGGCGGCGTTGCCCAGGACGATGCGCTCTCCCTCGCTTGTGCCCAGCGCGCCCTTGCCGGTCGGCGAATCGAAGTCTGCCACGGCCGGTATCGCCAGCTTTCGTGCTTCCGCCGCCGCCACGATCGCCCGTGCGAGCGGATGTTCAGACGCCTTCTCCACGGCCGCGGCCAGGCGCAGGATCGCTTCTTCCGAAAACCCCTCGGCCGCGACGATCGCGGTCACCGCGGGCCTGCCTTCGGTCAGTGTCCCGGTCTTGTCGACCACGAGCGTGTCGATCTTCTCTATCCGTTCGAGTGCCTCGGCATTCTTGATCAGCACGCCCGCGGCCGCGCCTTTGCCGATGCCGACCATGATCGACATCGGCGTGGCCAGCCCGAGCGCGCAGGGGCAGGCGATGATGAGGACGGAAACTGCGGCGATCAGGCCATGCGCCAGGCGCGGTTCCGGGCCCCACGCCCCCCACGCGACGAATGCCAGCAGCGCCACGCCAATGACGACGGGCACGAACCAGCCCGCGACCTGGTCGGCCAAGCGCTGGATCGGCGCGCGCGAGCGCTGTGCGTCGGCGACCATCTGCACGATGCGGGCGAGCATGGTCTCGCGTCCAATCCTGTCGGCACGGATGACCAGCGCGCCGGTCTGGTTCAGCGTACCGCCCACGACGTGGTCGCCGACCGCGCGCGTCACCGGCATCGACTCGCCCGTCAGCATGGACTCGTCGAGCGACGAGCGCCCATCCTCGACCGTACCGTCCACCGGGACGGATCCGCAGGCGATCCCCGATCGCGACCGCGTCCAGCGGGATATCTTCCTCGCGGTCCGGGTTGATGCGCCGCGCCGTCTTCGGTGCGAGGTTCAACAGCGCTCGTATCGCGCCGGAGGTCTTCTCTCGCGCGCGCAACTCCATCACCTGTCCCAGCAGAACCAGCACGGTGATGACCGCGGCGGCCTCGTAATAGACGGCCACCGTCCCGTCGGCGGCGCGGAAGGCGTCGGGAAAGATCTGCGGTGCCAGCGTCGCCACCACGCTGTAGCCCCAGGCCACCCCAGTGCCCATGGCGATCAGCGTGAACATGTTGAGGTGGCGCTCGAGGATGGACGCCCAGCCGCGCCGGAGGAACGGCCAGCCCGCCCAAAGCACCACGGGCGTGGCCAGCGCACACTGGATCCAGACCGACGCGCGCATCGGCAGCAGGTGATGCAGCACGGGGATCAGATGCCCGCCCATCTCCAGAAGGAACACGGGGAGCGCCAGCGCCAGGCCGATCCACAACGCCGGCCCATGTCGGCCAGTTCGGGACTCGGACCGCCCTCCCGCGTAGCGACCAGCGGCTCCAGCGCCATGCCGCAGATCGGGCAGCTTCCCGGCCCATCGCGGCGGATTTCCGGGTGCATCGGACATGTCCAGAGCGCGCCTGCCGGCACGGCTGCCGCGCCGGCCGGGATCGGGTGACGGTGGTGGGCGGATTCGCCCTGGTGGTCATCGGCCCGGGCCGAATGGTCGTGATGCGCCGGGCGGTCACGGCCTGCGGCCTGCCCGTCGGCATGGGCGGCCGAAGCGGCATAGCGCGCCGGATCGGCCTCGAATCTCGCCTTGCAGCCAGCCGAGCAGAAGAAGTAGTCGGCGTGGTCGTACTCCACCTGATGCGCCGCCGTGGCAGGATCGACCGAAATGCCACAGACCGGATCCTTGGCGTGCACAGGGGAAGCCGCCTCGTCGGCTCGGCCCTGATGCGCATGGGCGCCGCGGGATGGGGCCGCGGCGGAAGGATTCGGTTGTTCGGCCATGTCGTGCCTCTCCCGTATCGGCGGGCTCGTCGATGCTCGTCAATCCGAGATCAGGTGGTATTGCTTGAGCAGTTCGGCGATCTCGGTGCCTTCGAGCTTGTTCAGCAGCAGCTTGCGCAGGAAGGCGGGTCCCGGGATGTCGATACCCTTGCCGTCCCGCAAGGGCGTGATCGCGGCCAGCAGCGTTCGGATATTGACCCTGCCTCGATTTCACGTACAGCAGGAAGTTGATAACTTCAGAGGTACGGAGAATCGAAATGAGAGAAGGCAAGCTGCCCAAGAGGCAGTACACACAGGAGTTCAAGGCTGAGGCTATCAGG
>QAIB01000026.1 GCA_030418545.1 Xenophilus aerolatus
CGGCGCGTCGGTGGCGGACGTGGACCCTGGAACCACCCCGGGCCTGGTTGCCACGGTGGTGGGCGGCGGCAGCATCCGCGTCACCCTGGACACCTATGTGGCCGGCGACATCCTCTTCGTCGCGGCGACCCTGCCTGCGGGCGTCACCGTCGCAGGGGGCAACGCCAGTGCACTGACCATCAGCTTCGACGCGGACACGACCTTCGCCGACGTCCAGTCGGTGCTCAACGCGATCTCCTACCGCAGCAGCAGCGACAACCCCACGGCTTTCGGCACGGACCCGAGCCGTGTCTACACCATCGTCTTCAACGACGGCAACAACGCGCAAGCCGGCGGCAACGCGGGCGGCCCGGCTGCGCGCGACAGCAATGCGCTGACCGGGACGATCACCCTCGCGGCCACCAACGATGCACCGCGTGCCAACGACGATGCGCGCACGATCGCGGAAGACGGCCCGCCGATCGTCGGCAACCTCATCGCCAACGGCGCCGCAGGCGATGTGGCCGACAGCGATCCCGACAACCTCGTGGGCGACTTGCGGGCGGCCGGCATCCGCACCGGCACGGAGGCCGGCAGCGGCACGGCCGGCTCGGTCGGAAGCCCGCTGGCGGGCAGCTACGGCACCCTGCTGCTCAACGCCGACGGCAGCTACACCTACACGCTGGACGGCGCCAATGCGGCGGTCAATGCGCTCAAGGACGGCCAGACACTCACCGAGTACTACACCTATACCCTGAGCGATGGTGCCGGCGGCACCGACAGCGCGCAGCTCACCATCACCATCAATGGCCGCACGGACGGTGCGCCAGGCGTGGTGCCGGTGGACGGCAACGGCGCGGCGACGGGCCAGGCGGAAGTGCGCGAGGCGGGCCTGACCGACGGGGTCGGCGGTCCGGACACGTCCGAGACGACGACCGGGGCGATCAGCCTG
Organism: Xenophilus aerolatus; assembly: GCA_030418545.1. Lineage (GTDB taxonomy): Bacteria > Pseudomonadota > Gammaproteobacteria > Burkholderiales > Burkholderiaceae_C > Xenophilus. The sequence continues at coordinate 932 of QAIB01000026.1, forward strand.
ACGGCGCTGGACGGATTGCAGAGCGTGACGGTGGGCGGCACGACGCTGACGCCGTCGCAACTGGCCGCGCTGGGCACCACGCCGGTGAGCATCGACACGGGCGAGGGCACGCTGGTGCTCACGGGCTTCACGCCCAGTGCGACGGTCGGTGGCATTCCCACCGGCGGAGCGCTGGCCTACACCTACACGCTGAAGGCGCCGCAGTCGCAGCCCGGGGCCGCCGAGAGCACGGATGCGATCGCGCTGCAGGTGGTCGACGCGGCGGGCGCCGCAAGCACGGGTGTGCTGACGGTGCGCCTCGTGGACGATGTGCCGACAGCGCAGCCGGACGTCAACAGCGTGACCGAGGACGCGGCGCAGAACACGGCCACGGGCAACGTGGTGACTGCCGGCGCGGGGGCCGACCGCGTGGGCGCGGACGGCGCGGCTGCGGGCGGTCCGGTGACGGCGGTGGGTTTCGGGGCCAGCGTGGGCACGGTGGGCAGCGCGCTCACGACGGCCTACGGGCAGGTCGTGCTCAACGCCGACGGCAGCTACACCTACACCCTGGACAACGACAACCCGGCGGTCAACGCCCTGAAGGACGGCGACACGCTCACGGAGGTGGTGAACTACACCATCACCGATGCGGACGGCGACGCTTCCAGCGCCACCCTCACCCTCACCATCCGAGGCCGCACGGACGGTGCGCCTGGCATGGTGCCGGTGGATGGGAACGGCGCGGCGACGGGCCAGGCGCAGGTGCGCGAGGCGGGCCTGACCGACGGGGTGGGCGGTCCGGACACGTCCGAGACGACGACCGGGGCGATCAGCCTGACGGCGCTGGACGGATTGCAGAGCGTGACGGTGGGCGGCACGACGCTGACGCCGTCGCAACTGGCCGCGCTGGGCACCACGCCGGTAAGCATCGACACGGGCGAGGGCACGCTGGTGCTCACGGGCTTCACGCCCAGCGCGACGGTGGGCGGCATCCCCACCGGTGGAACGCTGGCCTACACGTACACGCTGAAAGCGCCGCAGTCGCAGCCCGGGGCCGCCGAGAGCACGGACGCCATCGCGCTGCAGGTGGTCGACGCGTCGGGCGCGGCGAGCACGGGCGTGCTGACGGTGCGCATCGTGGACGACGTGCCGACGGCGCAGCCGGACGTCAACAGCGTGACCGAGGACGCGGCGCAGAACACGGCCACGGGCAACGTGGTGACCTCGGGCGCGGGGGCCGACCGTGTGGGTGCGGACGGCGCGGCCGCGGGCGGTCCGGTGACCGCGGTGGGTTTCGGGGCCAGTGTGGGCACGGTGGGCAGCGTGCTCACGACGGCCTACGGGCAGGTCGTGCTCAACGCCGACGGCAGCTACACCTACACCCTGGACAACGACAACCCGGCGGTCAACGCCCTGAAGGACGGCGACACGCTCACGGAGGTGGTGAACTACACCATCACCGATGCGGACGGCGACGCTTCCAGCGCCACCCTCACCCTCACCATCCGAGGCCGCACGGACGCGGGAACCGGCCCGGCGATCGCGGCTTTCGACGGCAACGGGGCGGCGGCCGGCGACGCCGAGGTGTACGAACGGGGGCTCGTTGATGGCCCTGCCGGGCCGGATGCGTCCGAAGCCACCGCAGGAACCATCTCCATCGACACGCCAGACGGGCTGCGCGGCATCTCTGTGGGCGGCACGTCCGTGTCGCTCGCCCAGCTCCAGGGTCTGGGGACCACGCCGGTCGTGGTGAACACGCCCGCGGGCACGCTCACCCTGACCGGCTTCACGCCGACGAGCGTCGTCGGCGGCGTGCCGACCGCAGGCACGCTGCGCTACACCTATTCACTCGATGGTGCGCAACAGCAGCCGGGCCTCACGGAAACGCTGGAGGCGATCGCCCTGACGGTGACCGATGCCGGCGGCGCGGTCGGTTCGGGCACGCTGACGGTGCGCATCGTCGACGACGCCCCCGTTGCGCTGAACGACACCGCCGAGATCACCGAGGACGCCACGCCGGCCCAGGTCAGCGGCAACCTGCGCGCCAACGACGACCTCGGCGCCGACCGGGCCAACGGCGTGCCTGTGGTGTCCCTGGATGTGGCGGGCGCGCCCGTTGTACCGGGCAGCGCCATCGTGCTCAGCTACGGCACGCTGGTCGTCCAGGTGGACGGCAGCTACGTCTACCGGCTCGACAACGCCCATCCCGCCGTGCAAGGCCTGGTGATCGGCGAGACGCTGACCGAAACGGTGGGCTACACGCTGGTGGATGCAGACGGCGACGCCAGTCGTGCCACCCTGACGATCACGGTCCGAGGGAGCAACGACGGCGTCACCCTGGACCTGTCGGACGGCAACGGCAGTGCGGCGCAAGGACAGGCGAGCGTTCGCGAAGCGGGCCTGACCACCGGCGACGGATCGAACACGGCGAGGGGGACCTTGGTGATCGGTGCGCCGGATGGGCTGGCCGGCATCGAGGTGGCTGGCGTGGTGCTGGATCCCGCCCGCCTGCAGACGCTGACGCAGCTGCCGCTGTCGATCACGACGGACAAGGGCATTCTGACGTTGACGGGCTTCGACCGCGCAACCGGCACCTTGAGCTATGGCTACGTGCTCACGTCGGCGCAGAACCATCGCGGCGGCACGGTCACCGACGACTTCTCGGTGGTGGTTCGGGATCGCGACGGCGACACGACGCGCGGCACCCTGCACGTGCTGGTGATCGACGACGTTCCCCAGGCGCGCGACGATGCAGCCAGCGTCGGCACGGCAAGCCCCGACCCCACGGCCGTCAGCGGCAACGTCCTTGGTGCGGCCGGCGCGGGCCGTGGCGACAACGCCGACCGGCTCGGCAGCGATGTCAGCGCCAACCCGGTCACCGGCATCGCATTCCGCGGTACGAGCGGTGTGGTGGGCGGACCGGCCCTGCAGGGGCAGTACGGCAGCCTGGTGATGCGTGCGGACGGCAGCTACACGTACACCGTCAACACGAACAACAGCAGCGTTCTGGCACTGGGTTCCGGCCAGACGCTCACCGAGGTGTTCGACTACACCATCACCGATGCCGACGGCAGCACGAGCACGGCGCGCCTGGCCGTCACGATCCGGGGCGCCACGCAGTGGAACTCGCCCACGGTGGACCCGGTCTGGCCTTCCGACCTGGGTGCCCGGCCCCGCGCCACCGACCAGCGCATGGACCCTGCCGTGTTCGTGCAACTCGCGGTGCGCGAGTCCCGCGAGCTCAGCCAGATCTTGGCAGCCGGGATCGCATCGCGCGTTGGCGGTGGCAGCGAGGATGCGCTTGCGACGCCGACCCGTCCGGACCTGGAAGGAAGCCCGCAAGGGCCGACGCTCGCCGAGCACGTGGGTCAGGACGGCGTGGCCTTCTCGCGCGCCCTGGTGCGCGACCTCAACCAGGGGCTGGTCCAGCGCGGCCTGCTGCCGTCCATGCCCGCCGACGGCTGGAGCGCGTTCGATGGCAAAGCTGGCCCCGGCGCCGAGGCGGCCGAAGCGCTGCCGCCCGCGGGCGCTACGGCGCCCGAGCGAGGCGCCGCGCAGGGCAGGGCGTCGGTGCGCATCGCCGTGCCGGTCGCCGAAGCATCGCCTGCCGATCCGCTCCCGCAGCCGGCCGGTCCACCCGCCGTTGGCGTGTATCTGATTCCGGTGCCGGCTGTACCGGTCGACGGCGCGCTGTCGTTATCGCAGCGCTTGCAGCTGCAGGCCGCCGAACGCGGGACGGCGCCTGAGCTTGCGCGCGCGCCGGTGCGCATACGCGTGCCGGCCTCCACCCAGATCTGAACTGGCGGCAGCCGGGCCCGAGGCCCGGCCGCCGCCGCCGCATGACCTCTTGATTCTTCAGCCATGACCGACATTTCCATCTCTTTCCCGTCACTCGTGAAAACCTCCCCGCACCGCAGCCCCAAAGCGGTGATCGCCGCTGCTGCGGCGCTGCTGATCGCCGGCTGCAGCGTCACCCCGGTCCAGCTCACGCAGAACGAGGTGACCGAGCGCGTGCGCAACGACCAGACCCGGATGTACAAGGACGCGGAGCCGGTCTCCGGGCCGATCACCTATCCGCAGGCCCTGGCCCGTGCGCTGCGCTTCAACCTCGACTACCGGTTGAAGCTGATGGAAAGTGCACTGGCGCGCGGCCTGATGGATGTGTCGGCCAAGGACATGCTGCCCAAGCTCGTGGCCGACGCAGGCTACAACGAACGCAACAACGACTCCGGCGGCGTGAGCGTCGGCATCGAGGACCGCCAGGTCAGCCTGCGCCCGTCCACCTCCGAGGAGCGTTCGCACTACTACGGCCGTGCCACCCTGTCCTGGAACGCGCTGGACTTCGGCCTGAGCTACTTCCGCGCCAAGCAGGCGGCCGACGAGGTCAACATCGCAGAGGAGCGGCGTCGCAAGATCCTGCAGAACATCGCGCAGGACGTGCGCAATGCGTACTGGCGCGCTCTTGGTGCGCAGCGCCTGTCCGCGGAAGCCGAGCAGCTGGCCACGCGCATCGAGGACGCCCTGGACAAGTCGCGCCAGGCAGAGCGCGCGGGCGTGCTGCCACCCGCCCAGGGCCTGGCCTATCAGCGCGCCCTGCTGGATGCGATGTCCCTCGTCAACGCCAAGCGCCAGGAGATGCAGTTTGCCAAGCGCGAGCTGGCCGCGTTGATGAGCCTTCCGCCGGGCACCGAGTTCAGCCTGGCCGACGCCGGAACGTCGACGGGCCCCACGCCCGTCCTGCTGGACACCGCGCGCCTGGAGGAGCTCGCGCTGTCGAGCCGGCCCGAGCTGCGCGAAGAGGACTACAAGGCGCGCATCGGCGTGAACGAGACCAAGAAGCAGATCGCGGCGCTGTTCCCGAACCTCAACCTCTATGGGGGGGTGCGTTACGACTCCAACCAGTACCTCTACAACAGCCACTGGAGCGACGTCGGCCTCAGCGTCTCGATGGACCTGTTCCGGCTGGCCGCCATCCCGGCGATCCAGCGCACGAACGATGCCCGCAAGGCAACCGACGAAGCGCGCCGGCTGGCCCTGTCGATGGCAGTGCTCACCCAGGTGCGCGTTTCGATCGAGCGCTACAAGCTCGCGCTCGTCGACCAGGAACTGGCCGCCGACTCGAGTCGGGTCGACCAGCGGCTGTCCAGCATGTCCCGTGCGGGCGCAAGCAATCGGCTGGAGAGCGAGCTGGAGGCGCTGCGCACCGACGCGCGGGCGCTGGTCTCGCGCTTCCAGCTCGCCACCGCCTATGCGGCCACGCAGGCCTCCTACGCGCGTGTGTTGAATTCGGTGGGCATCGACCTGATGCCGGAGGCCGTGACGGGCACGGACCTTCCCACGCTGGCCGCCGCAGTCGAGCGCAGCGATGCGGCCGCACAGCAGCAGGTGGGGGCGTCGGCGCCCGCGGTTGCCATCTCGGCAAGGCCGATCAGCGTGCGCGTATCGGGCCTGCCGAGCGGCGTGGACGAGGGTGCGGTGCGCGAGGCGGTGCACCGCATCGTGGCGCGCAACGACCTGAGGGTGAGCGATGCGGCCGACGCGCTGGCCCTGGGTCTCGCATGGGAGCGCGCCGCGGCGTCCGGGCGCGGCACGGCCCGCGCGCGTTGGCGCATCACCCTTGCCGAGCCCGGCGGGCGCACGCTGCTGACCCAGGAGTACGTCACCTTCGTGCCCGCCGAGTTGAGCGACCGTGCGGTCAGCGCGCTGGCCGAGGCGGCCACGCTGTCCGTGGTGTCCGATGTGCGCCGCAGCGCCGGCGTCGGTGCCCAGGTGTCCGCCCGATGATGCAGGCTCGATCCGACCGGCGCATACGTGGCGCGCGTGGCAGCCGGTCTCTTCGGCTGATCGCTGCTGCCGCGCTCGCGGGCTGGACGGTGTGCGTCTGCGCACAGACCGCCTCGCAGAAGGTGGCGCCGCCCGCAGTGGCGCCGACGAACGCCACCGCCGTGCCGGCGACCGCAGCGCCGGCGCCGGTGCGTTTCCTGGTCATGGCCGACCGCGAGAGCACGCTGGCAGCATCGACCTCCGGACGCTTCGCTCGCGTCGCGGTGAGCCTGGGCGATACCGTCCGCGCCGGTCAGCTTCTCGCCGCCTTCGACTGTGGCGAGGTTCAGGCGCGACGGGATGCGGCACGTGCGGAACTGGAGTCCGCCCGGGTGCAGTACGAAGGCAAGGTCAAGTTGCAGGGCCTGCAGTCGGCCGCAGAGATCGAGGTCGAACTGGCCGCCTCCAACGTGAACAAGGCGCAAAGTCAGATCCGCGTCGTCGACGCTCAACTCGCCCAGTGCAATTTCGTCGCGCCCTTCGCAGGACGCATCGCGCGCGTGCATGTCAAGGTCGGACAGGGTGTGAATCCGGGTGCGCCGGTGATTGACATCGTGGGCAGCGGACCGCTGAAGGCCCGCATGAACGTGCCGTCGAACTGGCTGGCCTGGCTCAAGCCGGGCGAGAAGCTTGCCGGACGGATCGACGAGACCGGCGACGCCGTGACGCTCAAGGTCGCCCGGTTGTCCGCACGTGTGGATGCCGTGAGCCAGACGGTGGAAATCGAAGCCGACATCGAGGGCAGCGGCAGCGCCGTGCTGCCGGGCATGAGCGGCCAGGCGCGGGCGCCCGCCGGCCGATGAGCTCGGGCCATTCGAGCCCTGCGATACGCCCGGCCTCCAGCGACACCCATGGCTGACTTGAATTTCCACGCGCTCGCGGCCAAGGTGCATGCAGCCACGCGCGCATCCGACCTCGCATTCGTCATCTGCAACGAGACGCGTGTGCTGGTTCCCTACCGGCAGGCGGCCCTGCTGTCCTTGGCGGGCCGCCGACGAACGCGCCTGGTGGGGCATTCGGGCCTGGCCGACGTGGAAGCCGATTCACCCTATGCGTTGTGGCTGGCCGACGTGGTCGACCATCTGCGCGGCCAACTGGACGCCGTGGACGCACGCGTTCCGGTGATGGCAGTGTCCCGCGCGATGCTTCCTGCCAATCTGGCCGAGGGGTGGAGCGAATGGTTGCCAGCGCATGTGTGGCTGTTGCCTCTGCTCGACCCGCACAAACGGCTGCGTGCGGTGCTGATGATGGCGCGCGAGGAGCCCTGGCCGCAGGATTTCGACGACCGCGCGCCGGAGTACCTGCTCTTGCAGGCCGTCCAGACCTTCGGGCACGCCTGGTGGGCGGTCACCGGACGGCGCCGCGCCTTGACGTCGGTGCTGGCGCAATGGTGGGCCAGCCGGCGCGTGCGGCTGGCGACCTTGCTGGTGCCGCTGGTCCTGCTGGTGCCCGTGCGCGAATACGCGCTGGTGCATGCCGAGATCGTTTCGACGCGCACCCAGGTGGTGGCCTCGCCGCGCGAAGGGGTCATCAAGCGCATGACGGTGCCACCGAATACCTTTGCGCAGGCTGGACAGGTGATCGCCCAGCTGGATGACACCACCCTGGACAACCGGCTGGCGGTCGCGCGCGCCGCGCGCGCCACGGCGCAGCTCGAATTCCATCAGGCGTCGCAGCGTGCGATCGAATCCCAGTCGGCCAAGGCCGAGCTCAACCTGGCGGAGGGGCGGCTGCATGAACGCGAGGTCGAAGTGGCCGCCCTGGAGCGCGAACTGGCCCAGCTCTCGATCCAGGCTGCGACGTCCGGGGTGTTCGTGTATTCCGACCCCGACGACTGGGCCGGCCGGCCGGTACAGACCGGGGAGCGCATCGGCCAGCTCGCCGATCCTGCGAGTCTGGGCGTGCAGGCCTGGGCGCCGGTCGGCGAAGCGGTGAACCTGCAGGCGGGTGCACCGATGACCGTCTTCCTGAGCGTCGCCCCCTTGGCGCCGGTCGCGGCGGTGCTCGACTACGCCGGCTACCAGGCGGTGGAGGCGCCAGACGGCGTGGCCAGCTACTTGCTGCGCGGCCACATCGCCGGCAATCCCAAGAGCGCGCGCATCGGGCTGCGCGGCACCGCGCGCGTCGCCGGCGACTGGACCGTGCTGGGATACCTCATGTTCCGGCGCCCGTTCGCTGCCCTGCGGGAGTGGTGCGGATGCTAGGCGCGAATGGCGCCGCGCCGCATGCAGACGCGACGCACGGCAGCGTGGGCCATCGCGGCGCTGCTCCCGCGCCCCGCCGGCCCGTTGCCCCGCCCCCGGCGTGGCCGGCGCTGCGCGAGGAACTGCAGATCGAAGCCGGCGGCGCCAACCCGGACGGCTCGCCGGCCTGGCACATCTGCGATCCCGTGCGCAACCTCTATTTCCGCATCGGCTGGCTGGAGTTCGAGATCCTGCAACGGTGGCAGCAACGCGACGCGAACCGCATCGCCCAGGCAGTCTCCGCCGCGACCACCCTGGCAGCCGATGCGGGTGATGTGAAGCGCTTGCAGGAGTTCCTGGCGCGCCACCAGCTGCTGCGCAGTCCGCGCCCGAAGCCGCCCACGCCTGCCTGGCGCTGGCTGCTGAACAATTACCTCTTCATCCGGGTCCCGCTGGTGCGGCCACAGGCGTGGCTCAAGACGCTCCTGCGCTGGCTGCACTGGCTGTACACGCCGGCCTTCGTCGGCGCGACCGTGGCGGCCGCGCTCGTCGGCGTGATGATGGCCGCCCGTCAATGGGACACCGTGCAGGCAAACCTGCGCGGCGCGATGAGTTGGGAAGGCGTGGTCGGCTTTGCCGGTGCGCTTGTGCTGTCCAAGCTCATCCACGAGCTCGGGCACGCCCTGATGGCGACGCGCCATGGCGTCCGGGTGGGACACATGGGGGTCGCTTTCCTCGTGATGTGGCCGATGGCATACACCGACACGGGAGAAAGCTGGAAGCTGCGGCGCTCGCGTCACCGGCTGGCGATCGCGTCCGCCGGGATCTGCGCCGAGCTCGTCCTGGCGGCCTGGTGCACGCTGGCCTGGGCCTTCCTGCCGGAGTCCGACCTTCGCAACGCGTTGTTCTTCCTGGCCACCACCGCATGGGTCCTCACCCTGGCGGTCAACGCCAGCCCGTTCATGCGCTTCGACGGCTACTACATCCTGTCGGACGCGCTGGACTTCCCCGGCCTGCACGAGCGGGCGGGCCGCCAGGCCCGGCGCATGCTGCGCGCCGGGCTGCTGGGCCTGCAGGAGTCCTCGCCGGAGCCGCTGCCCGCGGGCTGGCGAGGGGCACTGGCACTTTTTGCCTTTGCCACCTGGATCTACCGCTTCGTGCTGTTCCTGGGGATCGCCGTGGTGGTTTACCACGCCTTCTTCAAGGCGCTGGGCGTGGCGCTGTTCTTCGTCGAGATCGGGGTCTTCATCGTTCGCCCCGTGGCGGCGGAGCTGCGCGCCTGGTACGCACGCCGCCGCGAGGTCCGCAAGAGTCGCCGCCGTGCGGCGCTGTTGATCCTCATCGCCGTTGTCGCCGTCCTGATCGTTCCGTGGTCCAGCCGCATCACCGCCCCGGGGGTGCTGCGTGCCGGTGTCGAGCAGGCAGTGTTCTCGCCCTTCGGCGCGAGGGTGGTCTCGCTCGATGTGGCCAACGGCACCCGTGTCGACGCCGGCCAGGTGCTGATGACGCTGGACGCTCCCGTGCAGCAGACGGAGCGGGACAAGGCCGCAGAGATGGCGGCGGCCTACCGCCGCACCGCCCAAGGCGCGATCGACATCCAGGACGCCGGGCCGGCGCAGGCGGTGCTGGCCGAACAGCAGGCGATGCGCTACGAGCGCGAGCGAAGGGCCCGGCAGGCCGAGCTCCAGAGGTTGCAAGTCGTGGCGAGTGTCGGCGGAACGGTGCGCGATGTTGATCCCTCGATCGGGCCCGGCGTGTGGGTGGGACCCGCGCAGCGACTGGCGATGGTCGTGGACCAGGGCCGGTGGCGCGTGGAGGCGCTGGTGCCCGAACGTGACCGGTCGCGGATCGCGGATGGGGCCTCCGTTGCCGTGTATGTGAAGGGCAGGCCGGGTCGGCTGACCGGCCAGGTCACCGTGATCGACGGAACACCCATCAAGCGCCTGCCGCACGCCATGCTCGCCAAGTCGCATGGCGGCGACGTCCCGTTGAATCCGTCCGCGCCGGCCAAGGACCTCAAACCTGCGGCCGCCTGGTTCCGTGTCGTTGCCGAAGGACAGATGCCGTCGGACGGGTCGGTAACGCCTGGGGAGACGCCCGCGAGCCTGCAGGCCGCAGGTATGCGGCAAAGTCTTTGGCAACGATGGAGCGACGCGGCCTTCGGGGCGCTGGTGCAGCAAAGCGGCTTCTGATCCCCAAACCCGCGCACAGCTTAACGCCGTCCTTGCAGAACGTGCGCATGCCAAAAGGTATTGATAACCCGGCCGCGTTGTACGGCGTCTGTAGGCGGGCCGCCTCATGGGTCGTACGGATCGTGCGAGAGGCCCAGCGGCACGAACGAGGCTTCGCCGACGCCATGTACGGCGGCCGGCCATTCGCGCTGGCTTGGGCGCAGAACTGATGCGACAAAGTGTCGAGGCGGCTCCCGCTACCCGCGCGGGTAGAGCTCGCAACCGCGCCCCGGTCATCGAACGCCAAAGGGCAAGCAGGCATCACGTACGAGCTCGACGCAACCGGGCATATCAAGCTCTGCGTGCGCAAACCTACTTTCTCCAAGACGAAGATTCTCCACGGATGTTCAGCGTTTCGCGCTGGGGCGCGAACGCAGAGACCTGGCGCGAGAGAAGCGGGCGAGCCAGCTTGCTCATGATGGGTCGCTGCAAGGTCCACGCGCAAGAGCGGCAGCTCCGCAGGCAACCTGCGGGGCCGAAGCGCCGCCAATTCCCGATCCTCGATCCATCGAGACCGTCAGGCGTTCGAACTCGAGCGGCTTTGATGGAGTGGTCCGAGGGCAAAGCTCAGACGGCTGGGTGCACTGGACTGCGCAAGTCAGTCAAGGCGGCGGATGGGTGAGTCATTCTTATTCGATCAAACTCGGGGACGAAGTGGCGTTGACTCTGGCTTTGGTGGACAGGCTGGGCGGGATAGCTGACCCCCATCTGCAGCCTCGCCCCGTGGGCCTTTCTCCCAATTTCCATTTTCGCGTGAGCGCCGAGAGCCTCTAGGATGATGCCGTGGCTCTGAAAAAACGCCTTAGCGGCTTAAGGATTGAGGTGCATCACGGCGCCATGCGGCGGAGCGCCCGGAGCTTCGAAGTGCATTTGACGGCAGCCTGCGGCAGCGCCGTCCGATGGACGCAGTTCGTTCCATATTGGTTCGCACGCCCAGCCCGGGCAACCCCCGCATTGGGGTGCCGCCGGCTAATCGCGTTCCCCGCGCTCGTAAATCATGTCATCGGCGATCTCACTACAGCATAGGCCCCGCTGGAAGGAAGTGGACGTCATCCGCCGTGCGCGCTGGTTCATCGTCCTCGTGTGCCTGCTCGTTGTCCTTGCAAACGCCTGGTCTCTGGTTGAGGGCAGGACCCGGCAGATCCGCCAGGCTGAACTGGCGAACCTGAACCTCGCGCGCGCACTCGCCCTGCAGATGGATGCGGTATTCGGCGAAGCCGGCCGTCTCATTGAGAACATCGCGTTCGACCTGGAGCAACGCGAGTTGAGCGACGCCAGCCTGCAGTCCATGCAGCCGGCACTCGTGCATGCGGTAGCGCAGATGGCCCATTTGGACAACGTCGTTATCATCGATGCAGCCGGGCGCTGGCGGCTCCACACCCAGCCGACCTCGCCCGCCGACACGGACAAGGGCACGCAGCCGTACTTCGAACACCATCGGTTCTCGCCAAGCGCCAGTGCGTTCGTGGGCGCGCCGATCCTCGATCGGGCGAGCCGGCGGTGGATCATTCCCGTGACCAAGCGCCTGAACGATCCCTTTGGTCATTTCGCGGGCGTCGTGCTAGCCACTGTGGACCTCGAGCAGATCGGGCGCGTTCTCGCGACATACGAGGTCGGCGCGCGCGGCGCAATCGGCCTGATCCACGATAACGGAACCGTGCTGGCGAGGCGCCCGGACGACGGGCAGCAGATGGGACGAGGCCTCGCTTCCTCGCGGTTGCACCAGATATTTGCCGGCCGCACGAGGATGAGCGCGGAGGCCACTTCGCCAATCGACGGCGAGGTTCGAATCTTCGGTTTCCAGCATCTGCCGTATCAACCGCTGTATGTGCTCGTCGGTGCTTCGAAGCGGGAGGTGCTTCGGGTATGGGTGCGAGGCGCCGTAGTGCAGAGCGCCGCCGTCCTGACCATGTGCCTGGTCATCGGCCTCGCCGGCGCCTCGGTCGTTCGTGCCGTGCGCCAGCGAGTGTTGGCCGAGTCCGAGGCACGCGAGGCAGGGCTGGCACTGGAGGCAAGCAATCTGCAGTTGAGCCATCTCGTGCGCCATGACGCCTTGACGGGGCTTGCGAACCGGCGCTATTTGGATTCGATGCTGGCGGAAGCCGTGGCGCGTGGCTCAGCGTCGCGTAACCCGCTGGCGCTCCTCATGATCGACGTCGACCATTTCAAGGCGGTCAACGACACCCTGGGGCACCAAGCCGGTGACGAATGCCTGCGGCGGGTGGCCACGGTCGTGCGGGAGATCTCGGAGCGCGAGGGAGGATTTGCGGCTCGCTACGGGGGCGAGGAGATGGCGGTCCTCCTGCTCGATCATGAGCGCCCGATGGCGGCCGCAGAGTCGCTGCGCGAAGCCATCGAGTGCCTCGTGTGGCCGGACACGGCGCTACTGGCGCAGAAGGTCACGGTGTCGGTCGGGGTTGCCCTGGCCGATGCCATGACGCTCGAGACGCCTGACGACTTGATCGCGGCTGCGGACCGGGCGCTCTATGCCGCCAAAGCGGCAGGCCGCAATCGGGTGGCGGCAGATCCACACGCCGGGTCCAAATCCTAGGCAACGCGACCTAGTGCGAACGATTCAGCGTGAGCCATTGTTTGGAAGGATCAAAGCCCACAGCACTCAGTTCTGGCCCCGTGCTGGACGGGGCGCAAGCACTCGATGGTGAGATCTGCCGTCGGTCGCCAACTCAATCGGCCACAGGGTCACCGTCGCGAGTCTCTTCAGCACGCGTGCAGCGATATCATTAGCGCGGCGGAACGTCGGCCTTGGCGCTGCGCACGCCGGCGATCTGGCCGCGCACTGCCTTCCAGAAGTTCTGGGTACCGTCCAGCATGCGCCAGGCGTTGCTACGATGCGCCAGCACGCCCACTTCGGGCAGCACGTCGCGCAGGTTCTTGAGGCCCAGGATCTTGAGGTACTTGCGGATCGTCGCCGGGCTGTGAACCAGCAGGATGACCCGCCAACCATAGTGACGCCCGATCAGCAGCATGCCGATGGCGCTCTCCAGCTCGCTGAGTTCTCCGCGGAACTCGTCGGCGGTCCGATCCACAAGCGACAGGATCTGGTCGTCCGTCATGGGCATGGCAGCTACATTCTTCCAGTGCGGCGGTGCGTCGCACCATCAATATTCGATTCAGCGCAAGGCGCTTCTGCATCCAACAACGCATGTTCCAGGCCTTCGTCATCGTCAGCCGTGAAGGATGCGAGCTGTTGCTCGTGAGCCTTGCGCTGTGGGCGGCGCTTCGCGACGCCGGCAGGACTGAGCTTATCCGATGGGCCGCTGCGGGCCTGTGCGTCGGGGCGTTCGGCGCCGCGGCGACCATCCTGCTGTTGCCGGGTTCCGGGCTGAGCGAGTGGTTCGACATCGCGCTGACATTCTGCTTCGGCCTCTCGCTCGCCCTGGTGTCAACCGGCACTATGGCTTCCGTCGCGGACGTCGGCACGCATGCGATGCGCACGCTCGAGCGCTGGCTGGCCCATCGTGGGGCGGGCGTGGCGGTGCTCGTCTTCCTGGCCCTCAGCACGCTGCGGGAAGTGTTGGAAGCCTTCCTGCTGCTGCGCTTCGTGGCCGCCGGCCAGCCGCCGGCCGACCTGGCGTGGGGCATCGTCCTCGGGCTGCTCGCCTGCGCGCTGTTGGCCAGCGCGTGGCAGCTGCTGCGCCACCGCCGCGGCGCGCATTGGGCGTTTCGCCTCTCGGCCGTGGCCCTCTTCGTGCTCGGCGCGCAGATGATGCTCGACGCGGCGGTCGAGGTGCTGCTGCGCGGCGTAGGCGGCCACGCGCCGAGCCGCGTGGCGCGCGCCTTCGTGCCCTACCTCGAGGAGGGTGACCGCTACTGGGTGTCGTGCCTTGTGCTGGCGCTGATTCCCCTCACGGTGTGGGCACGCAAATGGTGGCACAACGTGGGCGAATGACGCACCGGGTCAGCGGCCGATGCGTTTGTCGCCGCTGAGCATGGCGGCCACCAGGTTCTCGCGGTGCCGCACGCTCATGGCGATCACCGCGACGACATGCACGACGGCCAGGTCCAGCACGGCCCATGCGGCGGCCCGGTGCAGCCATTCCAGCCAGGCCAGGCCCCACAGCGCATCGGTGGTGTAGAGCACGCCGGTGACGCAGGCCACGCCAGTCGTCGACAACAGCACCACCACCATCCAGCCGCCCAGGGGGTTGTGGCCCAGGTAGCGCTGTTCACGCCCGGCCAGCATCGCGCGGCCATAGCGCAGCGCGGTGGCCGGCCCGCGCACGAAGGACGCGAAGCGCGCATGGCGCCCGCCGGCGAAACCCAGCAGCACGCGCAGCCCCACGGCCGCGAGCGCCACGTAGCCGGCCGTGTCGTGGATGCGCTGGCGCGATTCGCCGACGTACCAGGCCACGGCCACGCCGGCGATCAGGGCGATGTGCAAACCGCGCTGGGCGGCGCTCCACACGCGCACGCGCGCAGCACCCGGCGGTGAAGGACGGGCGTCCATCGGGCTCAGGACGGCTGGGCGACCTCGCCCACCTTCTCGAAGGTCTTGGGATTGAAGAACATCTCGACGCGCCGCCCGGTCGCGTCGAAACCGTACACCTCGTAGCAGCCGTTGAAGTTCTTGATCTGGCGCACCTTCCAACCCTCGGCGGTGAGCTTGCGCTGCAACTCCATTTGCGGCTTCATCTCTTCCTTGGGCACGGCCTCGCAGCGGACGGTGGCGTGGTCGACCACCTGCGCCATCGGCGCGGCGGCATGGAGCGCCAGGGTCAGCGCGGACAGGCAGTGGCGAAAGAAGGACATGGTCAAAAGGAGGGTCGATGGGCGCATTCGGGCTCAGACGTCGAGCCACATGCGCAGGAGGTTGTGGTACGTGCTCGTGAGGCCGACCACGCCCGGGTCGGTCTCGCCGTAGTGGCTGCGCACATGGCGCAGGTGGTTGTCCATCTCGAACAGCAGGCGCCGCTGCTCGTCGCTGCGCACCATGCTCTGAATCCAAAAGTAGCTGGCGAGCCGGAAGCCTCGGGTGACGGGCAGCACGCGGTGTACGCTGGTGCCGGGGTAGAGCACCATGTCGCCCGCCGCGAGCTTCACGCGCTGCTCGCCGAAGGTGTCTTCCACCACCAGCTCGCCGCCGTCGTAGTCGGCCGGATCGGCGAGGAAGACGGTGCAGGACACATCGGTGCGCACGCGGCCCGCGCCGTTGCGCAGGAAACGCACGGCGCTGTCGACGTGGTTGCCGAAGCTGTTGGAGGCGCCGCCATAACGGTTGAACAGCGGCGGCGAGATGTGCTTGGGCAGCGCTGCCGAGAAGAATACGGCGTGGCGCTCCAGACCGCGCAGCAGCAGCTGCTGCACGGCCGCGGTCTCGTCGCAGTCCTCGCGCAGCTGCTGGTTGTTCTTGGCGTGGGCGGACTGTTCGCCCGCGGTGAAGCGGCCGTCCTCCCACGGCGCGCCGGCCAGGATGGCCTGGGCCTCGCGCATTTCGTCTGCCGTGAGAACGCCTTGTATGTGGACCAGCATGCCGCGAGGGTAGCGAAATCAGAAGCGCGCGCCCAGGGTGAAGAGGACCGTGCGCGCCTGCCCGGCGATCGCGAATCCCGGATAGAGCTGGTCGCCGTAGAGCTTGTTGGTCACGTTCGTCACGTTGAGCTGCGCGTACAGGTCCGGCGTGAACTTGTACTCGGCCATCAGGTCGCCCACCACATAGCCCGGCGTGCGCGCGGTGTAGCTCGCCGCGCCGCTGCCGCCCTGCAGCGGCCGGTTCTCCGAGGCGCCGCGCAGGCCGCCGGCGATGCGGAACTTCGGCGTGGCCTGGTAGCTGACCCAGGCCGCCCCACTGTGCTTGGGTGTGAGGCCCACGCGCGCGCCGAGCGTGCCCGGCGTGGCGGTGCTGCCCACCCGGTCGATGGTCGCGCGCGGGATGAACGAGTAGGAGAAGTACACCTCCCACTGGGGCGTCAGGCGGCCGATGACGTCGATCTCCATGCCCTGCGAGTGGCGCTTGCCAGACAGCAGGTACGAATCGCCGGCGAAATCGGAGTCGGTGGTGCGCTCGTTGGTCTTCTCGGTCTTAAAGAGCGCGGCGCGCGTCGACAGCTTGCCGTCCAGCCAGTCGAGCTTGGCGCCGATCTCGATGTTGCGGCTCTTTTCGGGCGGCGTGTTGGCGGTTTGCGGCGACACGTACTGGTAGGTGTCGGCCGAGGCGTTGAACGAGGTGCTGTACGAGATGTGGTAGGACTGCGTCGGCGAGGGCTGGTACAGCACGCCGGTGCGGTAGCTCCACGCGCCTTGAGACAGGTGGGTGGTGGTGGTCGTCGGCAGGATCGAGCCCGGCCGGTATTGCTGCAGGCCGCCCTGGCAGAAGTTGGTCGGCGAGGCGATCGTGGCGCCGGTGTTGCGGTTCACGCACGAGGGGTTCGTGTACGTGTACTGGTCGAAGTCGCCCGTGAGCTTGTCGTAGCGAATGCCGCCCAGGATCTTCCAGTCGGGCGCCACCTGCACCAGGTCCTGCAGGTACACGCCGTAGGACTTGGCGGAGTAGGCGCTCGACGGCCGGTAGGACGGCTGCAGGCCCGACCCCCCGAGCACGGCGCCGTTGTCAGGCGTGCCCAGCCACGTGTTGGGGCGCGTGCCCAGGGTGAGGCCGCGGCCGCTCGCATTGAAGATGTAGCCGTTGTTCTGGAAGCGGTCGGCCGACTCCTTGGAGACATCGATGCCGGCCAGCAGCGCGTGCTTGGTGCTGCCCAGGGTGAACTCCTTGCTGTAGTCGCTCTGGAGGTAGGTGCCCTTGTACTGGTCCTTGCGAGGCGTGAGTGCGGCACGCGTCAGCACCGTGAAGTCGCTCAGGTTGGCCGCCGTGGTGGGCTGTCCGAAGGTGGTGCCGAAGCCCGCGACCGAGCCCTCCTGCTGGCGGTCGTAGGTGCCGGTGCGGATCTGCGTCTTCAGTTCGCTGCCATCCGAGAAGCGGTGCAGCCACGAGGCGTTGCCGTAGTCGGCCTTGCCGAGCAGCTTGTCCGCGGTCGTGCCGTAGAAGTTGCCCGGCGTGGTTTTGGCGAGCGTGCTGAGCGCGCCGAAGGTGGGCACGCCGCGGGCGTTGTAGCCGGTCAGTCCCTGGCGGCCGTCCTGGATCCATCGGATAGCGGACATCGGCACGTTGTTGACCTCCAGGTGGAACAGGCCGACGTTGAACTCGTTGTCGCTGCCGATACCCCAGCTGTACGAGGGCGCGACGCCGCTCTTGTCGACCTTGGCGCCGCCGTTATAGGCCTTGTTCCACATCGCATTGAGCCGGAACGCGCTCTCCTCGCCGGTGCGCTTGTTGAAGTCCAGCGTCGAGCGTAAGCGTCCGGGCAACCCGTCTTGATTGCCGCCGCTGCGACTAGGAGCATCGTGTTCACTACTCCACTTATTTCTTGGCGGACACGTGAACACTATCGAGGCTGCTGCGGTGAAGGGGGATCGGCGCCACCGCCGCCGCCACAGCGACGAGTTCAAGGCGAACCTGATTGCCGCCTGCTCTCGACCTGGTGTATCGATCGCCTCGGTGGCCCTGGCCAATGGCATCAACGCCAATCTGCTGCGTCGCTGGGTCATCGAAGGCGGTCAACGGCTGCCCAGTCCCGACTGCGCGGACAGGGCTGTCGACTTGCCGCGAGAACAGGGCAAGGCGGCCTTCGTGCCGGTGCAGCTCGATGCCGCGCAGTCTTCACCGGCGCCGGACATCCGCATCGAACTCAAGCGCGGCGCGACCACAGTTGTCGTGCACTGGCCTTGTGGTGCTGCGGCGGCGAGCGCCGTCTGGCTTCGCGAGATCCTGCGTTGATACGGATCGAGTCGATCTGGATGGCGGTCCAACCGCTGGACATGCGCGCCGGCACCGAGGCTGCCCTGGCTCGTGTCGTGTTGGTCTTCGGCGCGGCGCGCCTGCACCACGCCTACTTGTTCGCCAATCGGCGTGCCAACCGTATGAAGGTTCTGGTGCACGACGGCATCGGTGTTTGGCTGGCAGCCAGGCGGCTGAACAGCGGCAAGTTTGCCTGGCCCAAGAACATCGACGAGACGCTGACACTGAGCCGGGCGCAGTTCGATGCCCTGGTGCTGGGACTTCCCTGGCAACTCGTCGGTGAGGCCGGTGTGATCACCACGTTGTAGCGCGTCCATTGCGGTATCTGCCGATGGCGCATGGTGACGCTGCCGGCATGATCACAGTCCGTGATCGCCGATGACATCGACACGCTGGACCCGCAAGAGCTTCGCGAGAGGCTGCGCAAAGCCGATGCGCAGGTGGCATTCCAGAAGGCGGTCATCGACAAGCTCACGCACGAGAACGCGATCCTCAAGCGACTGAAGTTCGCCGCCAAGAGCGAGGCGTACAACGCCGAGCAGAAGAGCTTGCTCGAAGAGACGCTGGACACCGATCTGGCCGCCGTCGCTGCGGAGATCGAAGCGCTGCAGGGAACAAGGCCACCGGCTGAGCGGCAACAGGCCAAGCGCGAGAAGCTGCCCGCAAACCTGCCGCGTCGCGAGATCCACCACGAACCGGAGAACACCACTTGCGGGTGCGGCGCGCCGTTGCAGCGCATCGGCGAGGACGTGTGACCCTGCCTCGTTTCCACGTACATCAAGTCATGCAGCCAAGCGGGTGCTCTCCCAGATCACTGGGGGCAGGAAGCCGTTGGCCGAGTGCAAGCGCTGGCGGTTGTACCAGCCTTCGATCCAAT
>QAIB01000027.1 GCA_030418545.1 Xenophilus aerolatus
GCGACGCCGACGACGCGGACCGGCTTGTTGATCGGAGATAGTGTTCACGAGTCCACCAAGAATTGAGGTGGACACGAGACTCCTATGCCCCGGGCAGGCTTTCAAGATGGGTGGACTGGACGCTCACGTTGCCAAGAAATGGCGCGCAGTTCAACTGCGACATCGTCGGCTTTCGTGGCCCGCTGCAGCAATTGCCGACGGCGTTGGCGCCGCAGCGCGGACGCGAGCGCGCCCAGGCCGAACAGGAACGGCAGAAGGTACTGACCGAACGAGGCAAAGGTTCGCCAGATGCTGCCGGTGTGTTGATTTCCATCCAGAACTGACCCACTGGGGGTGCGGATGAAAACTTGGACTGTTTCTATGCCGCAAGCCCAAGGCTCACCCGGTATTCGATGGGGCTGAGAGAGCCAAGGGATAACTTGATCCGCTTCTCGTTGTACCAACGGATGTACGAATCGACCGCCTCAATGAACTGCTCGATGGTGGCGCTCTTCCAGTCCCGAGCGTAGAACAACTCGTTCTTGAGACGCCCGAAGGACCCCTCGCACGCTGCATTGTCAGGAGAGCAGGCCTTGCGAGACATCGAGCGGGTAAGGTTCGCATCGTTCATTCTGCGTAGCCAGCCCGGCCAGCGGTAGTGCCCTCCGCGGTCGGAGTGGAGCACTGGTCGCTCGCCTGTTTGCGCCACCGTCTCTATGGCTGCATCCAGCATCCTGTTGACCAGTTCCGCGTCTGGACTGGTGCCAATGGTCCAGCTCACTACCATTCCATCGAAGCAATCGATGATCGGCGACAGGTACACCTTGCCTGCCGGGATCTGGAACTCTGTGATGTCGGTCAACCATTTCGCGTTGGGCGCCGCAGCTTGGAAGTCTCGGTTGATGATGTTCTCCGGCGCGGGGCTGATCTCGCCGAGGTATGACGCGTAGCGGCGCCGCTTTGGCTTGGCAACGATCAGGCTCTCTTCCTTCATCAGGCGCTGCACCACCTTCTCGGAGATGGAGACGTCTTGCCTGGTCAGCGAGGCCTGCAGCCTGCGGTAACCATAGCAGCGGTGGTTCGACTCGAAGATCTCGGCAATGGACTGTCGCACCTGGATGTACTTGTCGCCCATCGCTGCACGGGCGCGATGGTAGAAGTACGAGCTGCGTGCAAGACCCAACTGTCCCAGGAGTTCTGGCAAGCCATAGTGCTCCCGCAGGGCGTCAATCAGCAGTGTCTTCTCCCGGTTGGACAGGAGCTGTAGATCGACGCCCAGGCCTTTTTTTAACAGTTCATTGGCCTTGTTCAAGAGGTCTTGCTCAAGCCGCAGTTGCCGGACTTCGCGGCGCAAAGACTCCACCTGGCGCTCAAGCTCGTCGCGCTCTTGCTCACGTGGTGATGGGTTGATGTGTTTCATGGAGGAAGATGCCTCACGTCCCAGAAGCTGGTTCTTCCAGTTGTACAACGTTGGCCGACACACGCCGAGCTTGTCGGCCACAGCCTGCGCACTGTCCTGCCGGGTGCAAAGCTGCATGACCCCCGCTTGCTTGATGCTCTCGGAATACCTTCGCTGGCCCACACTGCCAACGACAGCTCTCCTCGCCTCCGGGAAGGCCTCGCGCACCCATTTGGTAAGCGTTCCACGACCGGGGTAGCCCAGCGCCCTCATGGTGACCGCGATGCAACGATCATGGGTGAGGTAGTGATCGATGGCTGCCGCCTTCTGCGCCTGCGAGAACTTCGACTCACGAGGTGCGTACCTCACCGGAAGGTCAAGGCTTTGCTGATACTCGCTGTACCAACCCTTCAACGAATTCTTCGTGGGATAGCCCAGCTGCCGGAGTGTGGGCCCGACGCGCTTGCCAAGCTTGATGTAGAGCTCAACGGCTCGGATTCGATCTTCGTACGAATACATGAACTACCTCCAGGTAGTCCAAGATTTCATCCGCACCCCCGCCGGGTCAGGATTCCATGGAAATCAACAGTCCACGGTTCCGATGAACTGGGCGACGCGCAGCAATTCGGGATGGTCCTGCGCGGCCGAGGCGTAGCCGATGCCCGCCGCATAGCGCCCGTCGATCAGCCCTTCGATGACCTCCGAGACCGTGGGGACCCGCTCGATGTTCTCCCAGCGGGAGGCGTCGATGTAGCCCAGGGTCGGGCTCATCACGGCGAGGGTCCGGGGCTGTGCGACGTCCCTGCGCTGCAGGATGGCGAGGTCGCGGCTGGGCGAGATGAAACTGTCCAGCGCATGCAGTCCGTCGAACGATCTGGCCATCGTCGTGGCGCAGTCGGGATGGACCGCACACTGGACCATGAAGTCGGCGTCTCCACGCAACACGGCGGCGGCGCCTTCATGGAAATCGGGCACGAACGCGACCACGGCGCGCTCGCGCAGCCCGTGAAAGTCGAGGTAGCGCAACGTCACCAGTTCGTGGTTGTTGCCGGCGGGGCCAAGGGTGACGAATTTCATGGGGAGAGGGCGGTGGTCGGGATGTTCAGGGTGCGTTCCAGCCTGCGCAGGCCGTGCATCAGGGCATAGTTGATCGCGAGGTACACCAGTCCGGCCCCGAAGAACATCTCGTAGGGGGCATAGGTCTCGGCCGTGAGCAGCCGGGCTGTTCCGGTGAGCTCGAGCAGCGTGACCGTGCTCGCGAGGGAGGTGGCCTTGCAGGTCAGGATGACGTCGTTGCCGAGCGCGGGCAGGGTTGCGCGCAGCGCCAGCGGCAGATCGACGCGCCGGAAGCGCTGCGAAGGGCTGAGGCCCAGCATGAACGCTGCCTCCCGGACGCCCTGGGGGATGGCGTCCAGCGCCGCGGCCAGCGTCTTGCCGGCATAGGCTGCCGAGTTCAGGCCCAGGGCGATGACGACGCACCAGAACGGGTTGCGCAGGACGGGCCAGAGGAAGGACTCCCGCACCGCGTCGAACTGCCCCGCGCCGTAGTACAGGAGAAAGAGCTGGACCAGCGCTGGCGTGCCGCGGAAGAACAGCATGTAGCCCTGCGCGACGGCGCGCACCGGACGCCAGCTCGAGTTCGCGCACAGGGCGACGGGCAGCGCCAGCGCCGTGCCGAGCAGGACGACGAGCGCGGTGAGCAGCAGCGTCAGCCTTGCCGCCGCCAGCAGCGTCGGCACCACGGCGCCGAGCAGGTGAATGTCGAACATGCCGCTCACCCCTGCGCCGCGGGCATGGCTCGGCGCTCTGCCCATCCGAGGCACAGCGTCAGCACGGCCGTCAGTGCCAGGTAGACGAGGGCGGCGGCCAGGTACATCGTGAATGGCTGGCGGGTCGCGCCCGCGGCTTCCGCCGTCTTGCGCATCAGCTCGTCGCAGCCCACGATCGACACGATGGACGTCTGCTTGAGCAGCACGATGGATTGGTTGCCGAAGGGCGCAAGGGCTGCACGGGCCGCCTGCGGCATCACGACCGCTGCGAGGGCCTGCACGCGCGAGAGCCCCAGAGAGCCGGCTCCGCTCGTTTGAACACGCAGTTGCCTCAGATAAGTGGATTGGCTGCGGTTTGAACTTCTTCAATCCCCAGGCCCCTGCCAGGCCGCCGGAGGCGCCCCGGTTGAGCCCATGTACTGATGGTTCAACCCATCACGCTGCAGCCTGTATCGGCGCCAGCGCGTTGAAGTAGACCATGTCCGGCGTGCGCCCGTCGAGGCTTTGGTGCGGCCGGCGCGCGTTGTAGAACGCCATGTACGTCGCCAGGCTGTGCCGCGCAGCGCTGACGCTGTCGTAGGCTTTGAGGTACGCGTCCTCGTACTTGACGCTGCGCCACAGCCGCTCGACGAAGACGTTGTCGCGCGAGCAGCCCTTGCCGTCCATGCTCTGGCGCGCGCCGATGCGCTGGACCTCGGCCACGAACTCGGCGCTGCTGAACTGGCTACCCTGGTCGGTGTTGACGATCTCCGGCGCTCCCCAGCGTGCCGCCGCTTCGCGCAAGGCCTGCACGCAGAAGTCCGCATCCATCGTGATCGACACCAGGTGTGCCAACACCCGGCGGCTGGCCCAGTCCAGCACCGCCACCAGGTACACCCAGCCGCGCGCCATCGGGATGTACGTGATGTCCAGCGCCCAGACCTGGTTGGCCCGCTCGATGGCCAGCCCTCGCAGCGCATATGGGAACACCGGGTGCGACGGGTGCTTCTTGCTCGTGTTGGGCTTGCGGTACAGCGCCTGGATGCCCATGCGCCGCATCAGCGTGCCCACGTGCCGGCGGCCCACCTCGACGCCCTGCAGGCGCAGCAAATCGCGCAGCATGCGGCTGCCCGCGAACGGATGCTCCAGGTGCAACTCGTCGATGCGGCGCATCAGCGCCAGCTCGGCCCCGGGGATCGGCTCGGGGTGGTAGTACACCGTGCCCCGACTGATGCCCAGCAGCTCGGCCTGGCGCTTCACCGACAGTTCGTGATCGCGGTCGATCATCGCTTTTCGCTCAGCAACCCGGCCTTGCTGAGCGCGCCTTCCAAAAAATCATTCTCCAGCGTCAACTGTCCGATCTTGGCGTGCATGGCCTTCAGGTCCACCGGCGGTGCCTCGGGCATCACCGCGCCGCCGAACGCTCCCACAGCACGCTCGATGAGTTGCCGCCGCCACTCGGTGACCTGGTTGGGGTGCACGTCGTGCTTGTGCGCGATCTCGGCAATCGTCTTGCCTTCGGCCAAGGCCTCAATGGCCACCTTAGCATTGAACGCCGCCGAGTGGTTGCGGCGCGGTCTTCTGCTCATGCTCTCTGCTCCTTCGTCTCGGGCTCTATCCTCGCCCATCGGAGCAGCCGTTCCACTTTATGCCGTGTTCAGATTTGCGCGGCCGGCTCTATACAGAAAGGAGCACGTGGGTACTACACAAACGAAGGACGCGAGGGTCGCACAGCTTTGGGGCGCGTGGCGGGTGACACCCACAAAAGAGAAGAGCCGCCATGCGGCGGCCCTGTTTGACGCGTCGATACTTTAGTCCTTGAGGTCCGCCGGCACCTTGCCGCCGTTGGCCGCAACCTTGTTCATGACCTGGCGGTGAAGCCAAATGTTCATGCTGGCCGAGTCGTTCGTGTCCCCCGTGTAGTTGAGCTCCTTGGCGAGCTCTTTGCGCGAGTTGAGCGAACTGTCCAGGTCCAGGAGCTTCATGAGGTCGACGATAGATGTCTTCCAGTTGAGCTTTTCGCCGGCCTTTGCGGCCCTGTCGTCCAGCAGCTTCTCCACGTCCACTTCGCTCATGGCGGCATGCACAGGCGCAGCAGCGGGCGTTGCGGCCGCTCCGGGTGTGGCGGCGGACGGCGCAGCGGCAGGAGCACCAGCGGTAGGCGTGGTCGACCCGGCTCGTGCGGGTGCGTTCGCTGCATGCGACGACGGAAAAATCTTGCTGAAAATGTTGCTGAGAATGCCCATGTTGATCTCCGTTTGAAAGGATTGAGCTTGGCTTGACGCGTGGTACGGCTTTGTGAGTCCAGCTTGCAGAGAAAAGTAGGAATAGACCCCGCTCGGTGCCAATGCGCTTCGGACTACATGTCCGCTGGACGCTGCGCGCGACGCGGTTCCCTGCCTACGAGCACGCGCACTGGAGACCCACAATGACAGGGCGTCGAAGAACCGACACTGAAGCCTGAACTCAGCCTACAAGGAGCGCCATGGACAACGATTTTCCCTCCGACCGGAAACGCGACAACGAACACATCTCCAACGATTCCAACGAGAGCGTGAAGGGCGTTGCAACTGAAGCGGACGACGCTGGCAAGGCATACGCTAAGAACGCTGTGAACTCTGCTGGCAAGAAGCTCCATGCTACTCGGTCGCAGCTCAACGACGCATGCGACTCGGTCGTGAAGGCAATCAACGACGAGCCGGTCAAAGCTGTGGTCGCCACAGCTGTGGTGAGTTCGCTACTCACTGCCCTGATCATGTCTGCCCTGCGCCCGAGCTACCGCTACTACGACTGACCGGGAGGCTGCGGTGCTTCACCCCATATTTAGGGCGGTCCTTCGCCGCCCCGACTTACTCGCTGTACACCTGGCGAACTATGTCGAGCTGTTGAAAGGCGAGGCCGTATCGTTGGCTACCTCATGGGCCGTCAGAGTAGCTGGCGGAGCGGTTGCCGTGGTGTCGGCAGTGCTTGCGTTGGGGCTCACGGGCGTGGCTGTCATGCTAGGCTTTTTGCACGGCTCGTTTCATTGGGTGTTAGCCGCTATACCCGGGGCGGCGTGGGTGCTGGCCGCCAGTGGGGTCGCGCTGGCCATGCGCTCGACCACGAAAGAAAAGGTCGACGACGTGAAGGAAGAAGTGGAGGCGGACCTCAGTGTTTTGCGCAAAGTGAAGGAGCCTTCCAGTGACTGACAATGTTCGACCTATCACCGCGAAGGCAAAGCTTGCCGTGTCCCGGGCTGAGCTCTTGGCTGCAATGGGCTACGAAGAAGTTCGCCATGTATCAAACGAGGCCAAACCAGTGGTGGAAGTTGCGCGGCTTCAGATGCCTCCGAAGACAGGTCCTATTGACACCCTCAACAATCGAGTCGGGAGCAGTTGGCTTGGACGCTGGTGGCGACGCAACCCTATGAGCAGCGTCGTCGAGCTGGGCGAGCCCTTCTTACAGGACTACGCTGCCCGCCACCCCGCAAAACTCATAGCGTATGCAGCAAGCGCTGGCGCGATTCTTTGGCTTGTAAAACCCTGGCGTCTTCTATCGGTTGCGACGGTGGCCACGTTGCTCTTTAAGACCACTGATATCACCGGCCTCGTCATGGACACAGTAAAAGGTCGAGAGCACGACATGCCTGACGAGTGATTTCAACGTGGCGGGTGAAGAGGTATGCGAATGGTGAGCTCGCTTCCCTTGCCGATGCCCTCGCTCCGAACCTCAGCGGTACCTCGGTGGCTCCCGACGATTTCACGCGCAAGGGCTAAACCAATCCCTAGGCCGCTTCGCTGCCGGCGCACCTGCCGCGCCGCGACGTGCACCACGAGCCCCAGAACACGGCCTGCGCCTGTGGATGCGCGATGAAGCGCATCGGCCAGGACATCGCAGAGCGGCTGGACTACGAACCCGGCGTGTTCACGGTGGAGCGCCACGTGCGCGGCAAATTGGCCTGTGCGCACTGCCAGAAGCTGGTGCAGGCGCCGGTGCCTGCACACGTCATCGACAAAGGCATCCCCACCGCCGGGCTGCTGGCCCAGGTGCTGGTGGCCAAGTTCCTGGACCATCTACCGCTGTACCGCCAGGAACGCATCTTCGAGCGCGCCGGCATGCTGATCGCTCGGTCCACCCTGGCGCAGTGGGTTGGCGAATGCGGCGCGCAACTGCAGCCACTGGTGGACGCGCTGACCAACGAGCTGCTGCGCCACAGTGTGCTGCATGCCGACGAAACACCGGTGGGCGTGCTCAAGCCGGGCAACAAGAAGACCCACAAGGCCTACATCTGGACCTACTGCACCACCAGCTTCAACGGGACGCGGGCCGTGGTGTTCAACTTCGCCGAGACCCGCGGCGGGGAGAACGTGCGCGGCTTCCTGCGCCAGGACGGCAACGGCGAGCAGGCTTGGCGCGGCGCGCTGGTGACCGACGGGTTCTCCGGCTACAAGGCCAGCTTCGAGCGCGGCGTCACCGAGGCCGGATGCGTCGCGCATGCCCGGCGCAAGTTCCACGAGCCGTGGGCCTACCACGCCAGCAAGGTCGGCCAGCAGGCGCTGAGGTACTTCCAGGTGCTCTTCAGGATCGAGGAGGACATCGCCGCAGCCACAGTCCAGGAGCGACGACGCGTGCGGCAGTGCAAGTCGCGAAGGGTGGCCGCAGCGCTGCACAAGTGGCTGCTGGCGCAGCGCCAACTCGTGGCCGACGGTTCGGCCACCGCCAAGGCCATCGACTACAGCTTGAATCTATGGAAGGCGCTGACGCGCTACATCGACGATGGCGACGTGCCCATCTCCAACAACTGGGTCGAGCATCAGATCAGGCCGATTGCACTTGGCAGGTCGAACTGGCTGTTTGCCGGCAGCCTACGCGCAGGCCAGCGGGCCGCAGCGGTCATGAGCCTGGTGCACTCGGCCAAGATCAACGGCCACGACCCGTACGCCTACCTCAAGGACGTGCTGGAGCGGCTGCCCACACATCCCGCCAGCCGGATCGAGGAACTGCTGCCGCATCGCTGGAGGCCCTTGGCCGCCGTTCGCTGAGCCTGCTCGCCGAAGTCAAGATGACTTCGCCGGACGCTTACTTTGCACTCGTGCCCGGTCCTGTGGTCGACTCGCGCATCGCCAGCCACACCAGCACGATGGTTTGCAGTGTGGATGGCCCTGGCCCTGGCTCAGGCGCGGGCGACGCTGGCGGTGCACTGCGCACCTGCCAAGGTGGAGACGATTCGTGCGCGCCTGCAAGCGGCTGGTCTTGCGCCTGCGATCTCGTTCTACGAAGCCGACCCCGCGAACGCCGTGTCCATCGACGCCATGATGGACCGCGTGCTGGCCGAGCGCGGACCCATCGACATCCTCGTCAATGCGGGCAGCGCTCAGTACGCCTGCCCATTGGAGTCCATGCCGGCCGAGCGTTGGGCGCAAGACATCGCGGTGACCCTCAATGCGTGCTTCTACACGTGCCGCCGTGTGTTGCGTACAGCTTCGAGAGCAGATGGAACAGCAGCGCTCCTCCGGCCTGGCTGAACGGCAGGTAGCCCAGTTCGTCCAAGATGACCAGGTCCATGCGCAGCAGAGCACTGGCAATCCGCCCCGCCTTGCCCTGGGCCTTCTCCTGCTCCAGTGCATTGACCAGATCGACGGTCGAGTAGAAGCGCACGCGCTTGCCATGACGCGTGATGCCGG
The DNA here is from genome assembly GCA_030418545.1 of Xenophilus aerolatus. Classification (GTDB taxonomy): domain Bacteria; phylum Pseudomonadota; class Gammaproteobacteria; order Burkholderiales; family Burkholderiaceae_C; genus Xenophilus. Next base: position 8,790 of record QAIB01000027.1, read on the forward strand.
AGACACCCAGAGCCGTGGCCAGATGGGTCTTGCCCGTACCCGGCCCGCCGACCAGCACGGCGTTGTGTGCGGCGTCGGTGAACTCCAGTGTCGCCAGTTGTTCGATCAGCTTGCGATCCACCACCGAGGCATCGAAGTCGAAGCCAGCGAGGTCCCGGTGCACAGGGAAGCGCGCCGACGTCATCTGGTACTGCACCGAGCGCATCGCGCGGTCCGTGGTCTCGGCCTGCAGCAGGTGTTCGACCAGCCAGCGTGAGCTATCCAGACCCGAGGCCGGGCCCTGCTCCTGCAGATCGCACCACGCACCGGCCATGCCGTGCAGGCGCAATGCCTTGAGCTCGACCATCACATCACGCATGGTCCACCTCCTGGCTGCGCAGGCTGTCGTAGCGCGCCGTGTTGGCCAGCGGCGGCGTGGCGACCTGCAGCGCCGTCTCGGCGCCGAGGGGAACTGCCGGCGCGTTGAGTCGACCAAGCACGTTGATGACGTGCTCTACGCTGACACGTCCGGACGGCGGACAGCTCTCCATCGCCAACTCCACCGCCACGATCACGGCATCCAGGCCGGCCGTCGGCACGATGGCCAACACCTGTGCCATCACGCGGTCGCCGCCGGCCTGGCGCAGCAGGCCGCGGCGCAACTGCTGCAGCGCCTCGGGCATGTCCGCGAAGGGCGCGCCGTTCCTCAGCGCACCGGGTTTGCGTTGCACCAGCGGGATGTAGTGCTGCCAGTCGTAGCGGGTGCCGCCCGAGTCGCTCAGGCGCTCGTGGCGCGCGACCACCGCGTCATCGGCGACGACCACAACGCTGCCCGGATACAGCCGTGTGCTGACCATCTGTCCGGCCAACTCGCACGGCACCGAGTAACGGTTGCGCGCCACCGAGACCAGGCAGGTGCTCGACACTCGCGCCGGCTTCTCCACGTAGCCATCGAAGGGCTCGGGCATGGGCATCAGGTGAGGCCGCTCGTGCTCGAGCATCTCGGCCACGCTGAACTGGCTGTGCTCGGGATGCCGCACCTCGCTCCACAACGCCCGGCAGCGCTCGCCCAGCCACGCGTTGAGCTCGGCGAAGGAACCGAAGCGCCGCCTGGCCGCCTCGATCCAGATGCGCCGACCCAGGTGCGCGCCAGGGACGAAGGTCTGGTGCTGCAGCAGCTGCTCTACGCTGACGAGGTGCGATCGATGGCCGAACTGGACATCGAGCACACGACGCCCAGCGCCGCGGAGCTCAAGCTGGCGCTGCAGCTCATCGACCAGATCTCCGAGGATCACTACCAGGCGGATCTGTTCGAGGACGAGGAGAAGCAGCGCATTCTGGCCGCCATCGACGCCAAGATCGAGGGCCGCGAGATCGTGGCCGTGGACCACCCGGAAGACCGCCCGGCGGGGGAGGTGATCGACCTGACGGAGATGCTCAAGGCATCCCTGAGCCGCGGCAGTGGCAAGGCGTCCAGGGGAAAGTCCTCCGAGGCGGACGCCGCTGTGGTGACGCCGCTCAGAGGCGCTGCGAAGGCAGGGCCCAAACGAGCACCCAAGGCTTCACCCAAGGCGGTCCCCGCAACCAGGACGCGCGCCAGGGGACAGGGCATGGCGGCTTCGGTGGAGACGCACCCTTACACGCTGGCGGTGGTCCGCCGCATGTCGGGCCTAAGCCGCCATGCGATAGCTCGGCTTGTCGAGCTTGGCTTTGTGTCGCCCGTGCTGCGCGAGCGCAAGTACAGGTACTCATTCCAGGATGCCGTGCTGCTACGGTCAGCTTTCGAGCTGCGCGCTGCCAACATTCCGACGCGGCGCATACTGGCTGCTCTGCGGCAACTGCGGCAACTGCGGCAACTGCGGCAACTGCGGCAACGGCTGCCAGCGGACGCGCCCACAGCCGGACTTCGACTCGGCTCGGACGACGGACAGCGGATCGCGGTGCGCAGCGGCTCTCTGCGCTGGGAACCTGCGAGCGGCCAGATGATGCTGGCGCTAGATGCCGCCGACAGATCGAGCGCCGTACATCGCTTCGAGGATCTCGCCAACTCGGGAAGCGCAACCGATCGTGCGGTCGACACCCGTTTTGCGGAGGCAGAGGGCCTGGAGGACGTCGATCCGATCGCCGCGGAGGGCGCCTACAGAGCCTTGTTGCACGATGAACCCGGACATTCCCACGCGTACCTGAATCTCGGCTTCATGCTGTGCGAGGCGCAGCGCTTCGAGGAGGCCGAATTTCTATATCGCGACGCACGGCGCCACTGCGAGGACGATCCGCTCATCCTGTTCAACCACGCTGTGGCGCTCGAAGCCATGGGTCGCAACGATGAGGCGCTGGCCGCGTACGAGCAGAGTCTCGTCCTCGACCCATTGCTGCTGGACGCACACCAAAACGCGGCGCTGCTCTACTCGGAAATGGGACAACCGCAAATGGCCATCCGGCACTTCAACGCGTATCGAAGGCTTTGCTGAGCCTCTCGCGGCTCCTGCACTTTTGAGAAAAGGCGGCCAGCGCCGCCTATGGTTGCGCCGCAGCTCGTTCCTAGGGCCCGCGACCGAATGACGTGAAAGGCGGTTTTTGGTCCGGTTGTCCCGGCGGCCCGTAGTGGTTATAAGCTCTCGGCCCCAGGCGAGCGGACGCCGCTGCCGAGCTCGCCCGAAGCGCTGCGTTCCGCCACTTAAACGTAGCCAAATGTTGTAAAAATCACAGATCCGCCTGCTTGTTCCCGGCGGGGGTGCGATTTTACAATCAACAGCCAGTTGATTCAGCAGGGTAATTCGCCTGAGCAGGACGGAGACAGATGCAACCCCGGCGGACGATGGACGAAGCGTTGACGCTCCGGCACCAGTCCGCCGACCCCTCTGTCGTGATCCCGCTGGCCTCCCTTCACTATGCGCCCGCGCACAGGACGCCGCCCCGAACCGGGCCGGACGAACGTGAAGCGCGCGTTGCCGAAGCGCCTGCCAGCGCCAGGCACCATACTTTTGTATTGATGACCTCTCATACCAAGCTGCCCGAATTCCTTCGACCCCGCAACCATCAACTTGCCCTGGAAAGCCGCCAGCTCTTCGACGGCGCAGCGTTCATCGAGGCTGCCCATGCACCCGACGCGGGCGCATCGCCCGCGCAGGACCATCCACCGGCTGCGGACCCTGCCGGCG
>QAIB01000028.1 GCA_030418545.1 Xenophilus aerolatus
GCAGCAAGGTGACTTGCTCGCGGGACTCGCCTTCGATGAATCGCTTCATGGGCACCTCGCTTGAACGGGTGACCTGATCTTATTTTTGAGAGGGCGTATGGGGAAGGGTTTTCACACAGCCTCGGCCATAAGCCGACGTCGCCGGAGGCGGGTGGAAGCAAGCTCCCGGAACCTCAAGCAATCTGCTTGCGGATTCGATCCAAGAATTCGATGGCGACATGCTCGCCGTCTGCGTTCACCCTCAGGGTGGGAGCACGAACGAGCCGATACGCTGCGATGGTGTTGTCCAGAGCCACCAACAATGCGCCAGGGTCCAGTGTGCTCACGGTTGTTCTGAGCAACGCTGCCAACTCAGGCGATCGCTCAACGCGGCGAACACCGGCGGGCACCATGCCTGCACGCTCAAGGCCCAGCGGACCGAGCACGCCAACACGCAGGAAAGACAGAAACTCCAGTGCTTCCTGCAATTCGCCACGAGCAATTTTCGACGCGCCGTAGTGCACCCAGACCCAAAACCTGTCTTCGATCCACTGTTGATCTGGCGGGGGAAACTTTCCCTTTTGAGACGCATAAGCCGCGCTCATTCGCCCATCGCGTTCCCACAAGACGAACGGCTCGTCGACCCGATCTGCCAGATCTTCCACGCGAACGAACTTGAGGTCGACATGGAGCGCGGGTGGCCCATAAAGACAAATCAGCAGGCGGGACTCACCGACATGCTCGCCCGTGAATGCCGCGGCCAGGCGTCCGAGGGTGGCGGCAATCTGCTTGCGCGCCTGCATCACCTCATCGAAGCTTGAGGCCTCGCACGCAACAACGAGATCCACGTCGCTGTAATCATCCATGGAGTCCGTCGCATACGAGCCGGCCGCTGCAACACCGAGCAAACGAGGGTCCGCGGCCAAGATCGGCACGGCACGGTCGAGGAAATCCCGGTGAAGTTGCGGCGCGGAACTGGGGTGACGGATCTGCATGCTGCGACTTTAGCCAAAGCTGCCGCGCCTCATCAGGCACGGTATGGCGGCGAGAACCCGCTTGGGGCCCTTTCCGGACATCGCTTCTGACGGAAAACCGCCGTTGACTCATGTCGAAGAAGGGGTGATGTGCGGTGTGTACGCGCCGAAGAGCGGAACCAGGCTCCCAATCTCCGACGGCTCGGTTCTGCAAGGCGGTGTTGCGCCGTGCGCGCGTCCAGGGATCAAAAGCCGCTTTGCTGGAGCAGCGCCGCGAAGGCCGCGTCGCTCCATCGTTGCCACAGGTTCTGCCGCATGCCTTCAACCTGCAGGCTCACCATCGCTTCCCCTGGCGTCCCCTGCCAGCCCGAAGGGATCTGTCCTTCCGCAACGACCCGGAACCACGCGGCAGCAGGTTTGAGGTCCTTGGCAGGCGCAGAGGGGTTCAAGGGCACGTCGCCGCCGTGCGACTTGGCGAGCATGGCGTGCGGCAGGCGCCTGATCGGCGTTCCGTCGATTGCGGTGACCTGACCGCGCAGTCGCTCCAGCCGGCCCTTCACATAGACCGCAACGGAGGCGCCGTCCGCGATCCGGGACCGGTCACGTTCAGGCACCAGCGCCTCCACGCGCCATCGGCCCTGGTCCACGACCATTGCCAGTCGCTGTGCGGGTCCTACCCACACGCCCGGGGCGATCCAGGGATCGAGGTCCCGCACGGTGCCGCCGACGCTCGCCACCACGTGCAGCCTCTGGAGCTCGGCCTGTCGGGCGCTTCGCTCGCGTTCATAGCGCGTCGCCTGCTGTTGGGCCAAGGCCGCCTGCGCCGGACCGGCGTCCTGGATGTCGATCGCCCCCTGGGCCGTGCGGCGGTAGGCGGCGGCCATCTCCGCGGCCTTGTCCCGCTCGGTCTGCTGCAGGGGGGCGTCCAGCGTCATCAGCACCTCGCCCGGCTCTACCCGGTGGCCATTGGCAACGCCCAGCGAGACCACCCTCGCGCCGAAGGGCGGGAACACGGCCTGCTCGACACCGGCACGCAGCACGCCCGGGGCGGGGATGCGGCTCGACCAGGGAATGACCAGGACGGCGACCGCAACGACGAGGAGCAGCAGCGCCGCACGGCGGCGACTCTTGGGGATCTCGCTGCGGCGCGCATGCCACGTGCGCAGCTCTGCCGCCACGGGACGGACGATGAAGACGGCGATCTCGACGAAGAACAGCGCGACCCCGAGCGCCTTGAAGAACGCGTGGTAGACCACCACAGCGATGCCCAGGAACAGCACGAAGCGGTAGATCCAGGTGGCAAAGGCAAAAAGTGCCAGCGACCCTCGCCAGCCCGCGGGCAGCGGCTCCGGCGAGGACTCCTGCAGGCCCAGCAGCCCGGCGCGCAGCATGCGCCGGGCCTGGCGGCCCGCCCGCTCGTGCAGGCCGGGGAAGTCCAGCGCGTCCGACAGGATGTAGTAGCCGTCGAAGCGCATGAACGGGCTGGCGTTGACCGCCAGGGTGAGGACCCATGCGGTGGTGGCCAGGAAGAACAACGCGTTGCGAAGGTCGGACTCCGGCAGGAAGGCCCAGGCCAGCGTGCACCAGGCCGCCAGGACGAGCTCGGCGCAGATCCCGGCGGACGCGATCGCCAGCCGGTGGCGCGAGCGCCGCAGCTTCCAGCTTTCTCCCGTGTCGGTGTATGCCATCGGCCACATCACGAGGAAAGCGACGCCCATGTGCCCCACCCGGACGCCGTGGCGCGTCGCCATCAGGGCGTGCCCGAGCTCGTGGATGAGCTTGGACAGCACGAGCGCACCGGCAAAGCCGACCACGCCTTCCCAACTCATCGCGCCGCGCAGGTTGGCCTGCACGGTGTCCCACTGGCGGGCGGCCATCATCACGCCGACGAGCGCGGCCGCCACCGTCGCGCCGACGAAGGCCGGCGTGTACAGCCAGTGCAGCCAGCGCAGGAGCGTCCTGAGCCACGCCTGTGGCCGCACCAGCGGGACCCGGATGAACAGGTAGTTGTTCAGCAGCCAGCGCCAGGCAGGCGTGGGCGGCTTCGGGCGCGGACTGCGCAGCAGCTGGTGGCGCGCCAGGAACTCCTGCAAGCGCTTCACATCACCCGCATCGGCTGCCAAGGTGGTCGCGGCGGAGACTGCCTGGGCGATGCGGTTCGCGTCGCGTTGCTGCCACCGTTGCAGGATCTCGAACTCCAGCCAGCCGATGCGGAAATAGAGGTTGCGTACGGGATCGCAGATGTGCCAGGCCGGCGAGCCGTCCGGGTTGGCGCCGCCGGCCTCGATCTGTAGTTCCTCGCGCAGCGCCGGCCAGGCCGGAGGCTGCGCCAGGACGGGCCTTTGAGCCGCAGGAGCCGCGCCATGCCCCGCATTGCCGTGCGCCGCGGTTGCATCCGGCGCAGCGCCGTTCGCACCTAGCATCCGCACCACTCCCGCAAGGCGGCGAACGGCCGCCGGAACATGAGGTAGCCGAGCACGGTCCAGTCGCCGGCGACCCGGGCGGTGCCGCGCAGGCCGATGCGCGCGCTCTTGGGATCCCCCGCGATGTGACCGCGCAGCAGGTAGCTGGCCACGCCATCGGGCGCCTCCACGGCCTGATAGCCGGCGTAGTCGAGCACCGCCGAGACCGGGGCCAACGGGGCGACGCTCAGGAAGACGGTCATCGGCGCACCCGCCTGCAGATTCACGGCTTCGCCGACCGGCGCCCATGCCTGCACGCCCAGGCTCGAAGGATCGGCCAGTTGACCGATGCGCTCACCCGTCTGTACCGGCCGGCCGGCCCAATCGTCAGGGTCGGAATACACGAACACCCCGGAAGAGGCGGCCTGGATCGACAACTGTGCCAGCTCCCGTTCCAGCGCCGCCACCTCCACCTCGCGCTCGCGCAGCCGACCCTCCGCCAGGTTGAGTTCGGCCTTGGCTGTCTGGGACTCGATGGCTCGCTGCGACGCCTGGTGGAACTCGAGCTGCGCCGTGGCGCGCGCCGCGCGTGCGACCGCGAGGCGGTTGTCGAGGGTCGTGTCGTCCAGCTGCGCGATGACCTGCCCGGCCTGCGCGAAGGTGTTCGGCGGCACCGTCATTCGCTTGATGACCCCTTCGCGCGGCGAGGCCACCACCTGGGTGCGGGTCGAGACGACCTCGGCATGCACCAGCGCGTATTCGCGCACCGGCACCAGCAGGACCAGCGGCACCAGCAGGGCCGCCACCCGAACGCGTCGGCTGGCGCCCCATTGGGCCAGCATCGAGGTCAAGGCGCGGCGGCGTCCGGTGAGGGCCCACCAGGCATGCCCGAAGGTCTGGGCGGCCTGCAAAAGAAGGTATTCGGGCGCGCGGTCGTCGAAATCCTGCGGCCAGGGTTCCTCGCGCGCCATCATCAGCACCGCACGCAGCCGCTTCTCCGGATCGAGCAGCGGCAGCAGCCACACGTGCGGCGGCAACCATTCGTTCCAGCCCTCGGCCAGAGCGGCGGGAAGCATGGCGCGCGACACCGCCATCACCGGCACGCGTGCGTCCACGGCCTCCAGCTGGCCGCGCAGGTGATCGACCACGTCGGCCAGCCACAACGCGTACGGCGAATCGGCCTCCACGTCGGCCAGGCCCGAGTGCCCCACGAGGCGCGTTCGACGGCGGCCCACCAGGGACAGCAGGGCTGCCTGCCGGTAGGGCACCAGTGCCCGCGTCTCGTTGCAAATGACGAAGGCGAGGTCGGATGCGCGCGTGGCCGCATGCACCTTGGCCGCGAGCGCGTGGTAGTTCAGGTCAGCCATGCGTGTCCCGGATGAGCGGGCGCGTCGCAGGGCATCGATGGCCGGCGCTCATCGGCCGGAAGGCGCGCGCGCCTGGCCGCTCATGCCCGGCAGCACGGCGGTGCCGCTGCCCTCGACATCGGCCTCGATCTCCACCGTCTGGCTGACGGCATCCACCCGTGCGGACAGCCGGGCGACCTTGAGCGTCACGGCGTCGCCCGTCTCGTCGATGCGGCCGGCGAGCTTCTCCCCCGGCTTGAGCCAGGCCAGCCAGTTCGACGGCACGTTCATGCGGGCCTTCAGCGGCCCGCTGCCCACGATGTCGATGACCGGTGCACCGGGGTTCACACCCTGGCCGACCTTGACGTGCACGCGCGCGATGCGTCCAGCGAAGGGCGCGACGAAATTGCACTGCGCGAGCTGGGCGTCGACGACACGGATCTGACTCTGCGCCTTGTTCACGTTGGAGGCGGCCAGCTCGACCTCGATCTCGGCGGCCGACTGCAGGCCCTGCAGCTTGACCTTGCCTTCGTACTGCACGCGAGCAGCCTCCAGCTCGGCACGCGCCGCGTCCCGTCGCGCCTGGACCTCGCCGCAGTCGAAGGCGGCGAGGAGCTGACCGGCACGGACGGTGTCGCCCAGGCTCACCGCGACGCGCGAGAAGCGCCCGGAGGTCGATGCTGCCAGCGTGCTCTCGCGGTCGGCCATGACCAGGAAACGCACCGGCGTGGAGGCGGCGGCAGCCGGCGCCACGCCGGCGGGCACCGGCGCGGCGGCGGGCGGCGCCACCTTCTGCGGCGTGGGTTGTGCGCAGACGCACGCCGTCCAGCCAGCCAGCGCGGCGGCGATCAGCCGCCCGGACGCACGGCGGTCGAAGGAAGCTCGCGTCATCGGGAGGACACCTTGGCGCTGGCGTTGCGGCGCACGTCAGACACGACGGACAGCGTCGCCGCCTCGGCCAGGGCGCTGACGGCGCGGTCGCTCAACTCGACCGGCACGAAGGTGACGTACTCCTGGGTCAGCAGCATGCGACCGCCGGGTTCGGCGAGGGTGATGCGCCAGCGCGCGCGGCCCGTGCCGCGTTCGGACGAGGCGGCCCGTTCCCAGGCGAGGCCCAGTGCGAGCGCGTCGGCGGCGTCGCTCACCACCAGGTCGTTGCGCGCCACGATGCGTCGCACCGCGTCGCGCACGGCAGCCTCGTCCACGCCGCTGGGCAGGCCCGACACGCGCACGCTGAGCGGCCGCGCCGGCATGGAGGCCGCGGGCGCCACCGATCCCACCTGCTGCTGGGCCGTCGCATCGCTGCGCTCGATCGCAGTGGCCAGCGTGGAAAGGTCCGTTCCCGTCACGGCCTCGGGCATCAGGTCGATGCCAACCGAATTCAGGACGCGGGCGTAGGAGGCCTGCGTCGCCGCATAGGCGGTGGCGAGCTGGAAGCGCGAGACCAGCGCCCGCGCGTCGGTGCGCAGCGCCTCCAGTTCGCTCTCCAGGCGATTGCTGGCGCCCGCACGCGACATGCTGGACAGCCGTTGGTCGACCCGACTCGAATCGGCGGCCAGTTCCTGGTCCACCAGCGCGAGCTGGTAGCGCTCGACCGAGACGCGCACCTGGGTGAGCACGGCCATCGACAGGGCCAGCCGGCGCGCTTCGTCGGTCGCCTTGCGGGCGTCGTTCGTGCGCCGGATGGCCGGAATGGCGGCCAGCCGGAACAGGTCCATCGAGACGCTGAGGCCGACGTCGCTCCAGTGGCTGTTGTACAGGTACTGGTTGGAGTCGTAGCGCACCCCGCCATAGAGGTTGAGGTTGGGGAACAGCGCCGCGATCTGCTTCTTGGTTTCGTGCAGGCCGATGCGCGCCTTGTAGTCCTCCTCGCGCAGCTCGGGCCGGCTCGACAGCGCGAGCTCTTCCAGGCGCGTGGTGTCCAGCAGCACGGGCGTGGGTCCCATGGACGCGCCGGCATCGGCCAGGCTGAACTCCGTGCCCGGCGGAAGGCTCATCAGCGCGGCCAGCTCGCGCTTGGCGAACTGCATCTCCTGCCGCTTGGCATTGACGAGGGACATGGCATCGAGCAGTGCGCGCTGGTAGGCCAGGCCCTGCGCGGGCGGCAGCACGCCCGCGCGCTCGGCCTGGCGCGACTTGTCCAGGGCGTCCTCGATGCGCTTGGCGAGCTGCTCGGCTTCTGCGGAAAGACGCTGCGCACCGAGCGCGCGCCAGTACGCATTGCGCACGTCCTGCGCAATGTTCTGCAGGATCTTGCGGCGTCGCTCTTCCGCGATGTTGACCTCGTCGGCCGCCTGCTTGGCGCGGAAGTAGCTCAGGCCGAAATCCAGCGCGTTCCAGGACAGCGTGGCGCGGCCGTAATAGTGCGAGCGCTCCTCGGAAGTCGAGGGGCGCAGGCTGACCTGGCGGTCCTCGATGCCCACGCTCACGCCCCCGGAGTCGTTGTTGCGTTCGTTGTAACCCGCATCGGCCACCAGCTTGGGCAGCATGTCCTTGGCCGACACATCCATCAAGCCGCGTGCCAGCGCGCTCTCCATCAGCTTCAGCCGGTAGTCGAGGTTGAAGCGCAGCGCGCGGGCCAGCGCCTGCGGATAGGTGATCGGGCCGGATACCGGTTCCGCGTCCTTGTACATCTGGGTCTGGTCGCTGCGCACCCGCTCGCTCACCTCGTCCTGCGTGAGCTGGACCGGCGTGACGCTGCAGCCGGCGACCAGCAGGGCTGCGGCAGCGGCGAGCACCGCCTTCGGACTGCGGTGCGGGAAGGTTTTGGCGAGAAGCGGGAGAGAGGTGGAAAGGTCGGTCATGGCTGAAAAATCAAGAAGTCATGCGGCGGCGGCCGCCGGGCCCGGGGCCCGGCATTCGCCAGTTCAGATCTGAGGAGTGGCCGGCACGCGAATGCGCACCGGCGCGCGCGCAAGGTCCTGCGCGTTCCCGCGTTCGGACGCCTGCTGCTGCAGGCGCTGGGAGAACGAGGGCGCACCGTCGCCCGGCTCGTTCGGCACGTGGATCAGCGACAGACCGTCGGCGGATGGGCCGGCTGGCTGCAGCAGCGGATCGGCAGGCGCCGCTTCGGCGATCGGCACGGCGATGCGCACCGATGCCTTGGTCAGCGCGGCGTCTTGCCCCGACGCGGCGGTGCTCGTTGGCGGCACGCTTTCGGACGTCTTGCCGCCGGACTGGGCTTCGCCGCCGAACGCGCCCCAGCCGTCGGCAGGCATGGACGACAGCAGCCCGCGCTGAGCCAGCTGCTGGCCGATGTCGCGCACCAGCGCCCGCGAGAACGCGACGCCATCACGCCCCACGTGCTCGGCGAGCGTCGGCCCCGGCGAACCCCCATCCAGATCCGCAGGCGTTGGCTGCGCGTACGCAGCGTCGGGCCCGCCCGCGACGCGCGAGGCGATTCCCGCGCTGACGAGCTGGCTCAACTCGCGGGACTCGCGCACGGCGATCTGGACGAACACGGCCGGGTCCATGCCCTGGCCGATGAGGCGGGGCCGGTCACCCAGGTCGGAGGGGAGGACAGGGTCCACGGTGGGAGGGTTCCACTGCGTGGCACCCCGGATCGTGATGGTGAGGCGCGCTGTGCTCGTGCTGCCGTCGGCGTCGGTGATGGTGTAGTCGAACACCTCGGTGAGCGTCTGCCCGGAACCCAGCGCCAGAACGCTGCTGTTGTTGGTGTTGACGGTGTAGGTGTAGCTGCCGTCGGCGCGTATCGCCAGGCTGCCGTACTGCCCCGACAGGGCCGGACCACCTACGACGCCGGCGCTGCCGCGGAAGGCGATGCCGGTGACCGGGTTGGCGGTGACATCGCTGCCGAGCCAGTCGGCGTTGTCGCCCCGGCCCGCGCCGGCCGCACCCAGGACATTGCCGCTGACGACCGTCGGGTCGGGGCTGGCGGTGCCAACGCTGGCTGCATCGTCGAGCGCGCGGGGCGCGTCGTCGATCACCAGCACCTGGAGGACGCCGCGCGTCGCGTCGCCGTCGCGGTCCCGGACCACCACCGTGAAGTCGTCGGTCGTGCCGCTGCGATGGTCCTGCGGCGACGTCAACACGTAGCCGTAGCTCAGGGTGCCCGTGGCGGAGTCGAAGCCTGTCAGCGTCAGGATGCCCCTGTCCGTCGTGATGGACAGGGGGGCCTGTGCCAGCGTCTGCAGGCGGCTGGGATCCAGCACCACCCCAGCCACCTCGATGCTGGCGAGGCCGTCCGGCGCCCGGACCACCAGGGTTCCCCCCGTCATGTTCGATCCGTCGCCGGTGCTCAGGCCCGACTCGCGAACGCTCGCCTGTCCTTGCGCATCGATGCCGTTGCCGTCCGTCAGGTCCAGGGTCACGCCGTCGTTGCTTCCGCGCACCGTGATGGTGAGGGTGGCACTGCTGGCGTCGCCGTCCGCATCCACCAGCGTGTAGCCCACCGATTCGATGAGCGTCTCGCCGACCACCAGGCGCTGCACGGCAGGATTGGCATTGTCGAGCCGGTAGACGTAGCTGCCGTCTGCCTGGACGATGAGCGTGCCGTAGTTGAGCGCGATGACGCTACCCGGTGCCACGGCCACACCTGCCACATCCACGGACACCACCGGCACGGCGTTGGCCTGGTCGGCGCCGAGCATGTCGTTGGTGCGCAGGTTGCCGCCGACCTCTGCGGGCATGGCGTCCTCGGTGATCTCGGCCGTGTCGTTCACCGCCAGGGGCGCGTCATCGACGATGCGCACCGTCAGCGTCCCTGATCCGACCGCACCGCCGGCATCGGTGACCGTCAGGGCCAGCACCTCCAGCGTTTCCGACACGCCTGGCTGCGATTGCGCGCCATCCAGCGTGTAGGTGTAGCGCAGCGTGCCGGCGGTCGGGACGCCGCCTACGGTGCTCGCCGGCGTGAAGCCGATGAGGGTGAGCGTTCCCGCGGGCGTGTCCACGACGACCGGCGTCGTCCCCAGGCTCTGCAGCTGGGCGAGCGACACGACCGTGCCACCCACCGAGATGCTGCGCAGCCCGTCCGGTGTATTGATCGACACGCTCGCCGTGGTGGTCTCGGACCCATCCGGCCCGGCCGGGCCGTCCACGAGGCCGCGTTCGTACACCTCGGCGTCGCCCGCGGCCGAACCGTTGCCGTCGACGGCCGCGATTTCCGGACCGGCACCTGCGTCCGTGCGCCCATTGATGGTGATGGTGAGGGTGGCGCTGGAGGCGTCGCCGTCCGCATCGGTGATGGTGTAGTTCACCACCTCCGTGAGCGTGTCGCCGTCCTTCAGGGCGTTGACCGCCGGGTTGTCGTTGTCCAGCGTGTACGTGTAGCTGCCATCGGCGTTGAGCACGACCTGCCCGTAGGCCGTCGTGAGCACGCTGCCCACCGTGCCAGTGCTCGAGCCGAAGCTCACCGCCGTCACCGGGCCGCCTATGGCCGCACCGTCCGCTCCCACGCGGTCGGCCCCCGCGCCCAGGGTCAACACATTGCCCGTGGCCGTGTTCTGCGCCGCGTCCTCGGTCACGCTGTTGACGTCCGGCTGCGCCTGCGGCGCGTCGTCCACGATGCGCACCGTCAGCACGCCCGTGCTCGCCGCGCCCGACGCATCG
>QAIB01000029.1 GCA_030418545.1 Xenophilus aerolatus
CCTGCGATCAGCGTCGGGTGCTTGCGCACCCAGCGAAAGCGCGGCAACACAAAGGGGAGGTCATCCGGCGGCGCCGTCGCCGGAGTCGTCGTTGGCAGGGGAGACATGGTCAGTACTGGATGCGGGGGTCGAAGAGCCGGTAGCTCAGGTCGATCAGCAGGTTGATGAGCACGTAGACACCGGCCGAGATGAGCAGCACGCTCTGGATGACCGGGTAGTCGTGCCGCTGCACCGAGTCGATCACCAGGCGCCCGACGCCGGGGATGGCGAACACCGTCTCGGTGACCACCACGCCGCCGATCAGCAGCGCGATGCCGACGCCGACCGTGGTGGCGATGGGAATGGCCGCGTTGCGCAGCGCATGGCCCAGCACGGGCAGCACGCCCAGGCCCTTGGCACGCGCGGTGCGGATGTAGTCCTCGTTCAGCACCTCGAGCACCGTGGCCCGCGTCATGCGTGTCACGAGGGCGATGTACACCAGCGCCAGGTTCACGCAGGGCAGCACCAGGCCGCGCAGCCAGGCGCCGGGGCCCTCGGCGAGGCGGGTGTAGCCCTGCACCGGGAACCAGGGCAGCTGGATGGCGAAGGCGTAGACCAGCAGGTAGCCGACCAGGAACACCGGCATCGAGAACGCGAGCACCGCGAAGAGCATCACCAGGCGGTCGACCCAGGTGCCGGCGCGGTACGCCGCCAGCGTGCCCAGCGGCACCGCCACCAGCAGCGTCAGCAGCATCGTGAGGGCGGCGATGGACACCGTCGGCTCCAGGCGCTGGCCGAGCAGCTGCGACACCGGCACCTGCGTGAAGATCGAGGTGCCCAGGTCGCCCGTCGCCAGGCGGCCGAGCCAGAGCATGAACTGCTCCCACAAGGGCTTGTCCAGGCCCAGCGCGATGCGCAGCCTGGCGATGTCCTCGCCGGTCGCCAGGTCGCCGGCGATGAGCGCGGCCGGGTCGCCGGGCGAAAGGTGGATCAGCAGGAAGACGACCACGGCCACCACGGCCATCACGGGCAGCGTGGCCGCCAGTCGTCGCAGGAGGTAGCCCATGGCGTCGTGGACCTCGTTGAAGGCCGGCCGCGCGCTACTTGTCCAGCGCCCAGACCACCGGCATGCCCGACCACAGCTTGTCCAGGCCCTTCAGGCTCGCACGCGCGGCGTAGGCGGCCGAATACTGGCCGGCGTTGACGTAGGGAATGGCCTCGTAGGCCCGCGTCTGGAACGCGTCGAGCAGTTCCTTGCGCCTGGCGGGGTTGGTCTCCTTGATCCAGGCGGTGCGCAGCTCGTCGAGCTGCTTGTCGCAGGGCCAGCCCGGCAGGCTGTTGCCGCAGGCGGCACTCAGGTAGGCATTGCTGATCGGCGAATTGACGTCGAACTCGCCGGCCACCGTGACGTACATGTTCCAGCCGCCCGACTCGGGCGCGTCCTTCTTGGCGCGACGCGCGCCGATGGAGGCCCAGTCGGAGTTCTGCATGTCGACGTTGATGCCGATGCTGCGCATGGTCTGCGCGGCCACCAGCGCCTCGGCGTTGAGGTAGGTCACGTCGGTGGGCACCAGCAGCACCACTTTCTCGCCCTTGTAGCCCGACTCGGCCAGCAGCGCCTTGGCCTTGGCGATGTCGGGCTTGCGGTAGGGCTCGGCGCCCGCGGCGGTCTCGTTCGGCCCGCCGCAGATGAAGTACGTGGCGCAGTAGGTCACGCGCATGTCCAGCGGGTAGCCCATGCCCGCGGTGAACTTGTCCTGGCTCGTGGCCATGGCCAGGGCCTGGCGCGCCTTCGCGTTGTTGAAGGGCGGGAACAGGTGGTTGAGCACCAGGAAGCCCTGGTAGGCCCCGCCCGACCCCACCTTGATGTTGCTGTCGGTGCGCAGCGGTGCGATGTAGTCCGGCGGAAGCTGCTCGATGATGTCGACCTCGCCGCGCTTGAGCGCCGCGATCGCGCTGTTGGAGTCGGGCAGGTACAGCCATTCGACGCGGTCGAAGTTGCTCTTCTTGCTGCCGGCCAGCCCGCTGGGCGGCTCGCTGCGCGGCACGTAGTTCGGGTTGCGCACGAACACCGCCTTGTTGCCGGGCACCCATTCGTCGCGCTTGAAGATGAAGGGGCCGGAGCCCAGCACCTCGGGCAGCGGGGCGGTTGCGGGCATTTTGGCCAGGCGCTCGGGCAGCACCACGGGCGGGAAGCCGGAGGGCTTGGCCAGCGCATCCAGCACCATGCCGAAGGGCTCGTTGAGCGTGAGCGAGAAGGTGCGGGCGTCGACGGCCTTCCACTCGGCGCCGGCACCGGTCATCGCACGGCCCAGGCTGTCGCGCGCGGCCCAGCGCTGCAGCGACGCCACGGCGTCGGCCGAGGTGACCGGGCTGCCGTCGGAGAACTTGAGGCCGGGGCGCAGCGTGAAGGTCCACTGCTTGCCGTCCTTGGAGGTCGTGTGCTTCTCGACCATCTGCGGCTGCGGCTTGCCCGTCGCGTCCTGCGCGTAGAGCGTGTCGTAGACCATGTAGCCGAAGTTGCGCGAGATGTAGGCGGTGGTGAAGGTCGGGTCGAGGATCTTCACGTCGGCATGCGCCACGACGCGCAGCGTCTTGGTCTGTGCGGCCGCGGGCAGGTGGGCTGCCGAGACGGCGAGGGTGCCCAGGGCGAGGGCGGTGAGCAGGCGTCGGGTCATCTTCGGTTCTCCGGAAGAGCGGGTGGCGATTGAGGGCGGTGCGATCGGCGTTCAGGCGGCGGCGCCCGCGGTGGCCCCGATGGGCCATTTGGGCAGCCGTGCCTTGCGGTAGGGCAGGGTGCTGAGGTCCAGCGTCACGGCGCCCGGCGCGCCGGCGTAGATGACGTGCTTGGCGACCTTCGAGAACGAGGCGTAGAAGTGCTGGGACGACTTGACCACGATGATCTTCCTGCTAGCAAGATCGCAGCCAAGCTGGGTGAAGACGTCGGTGCCCATGGCCTGGTTGCGCAGCGTGATCAGCACCATCTCGATGCCCTGGGCCTCCACCAGCGCGCAGTCGCCCAGGGCCACGGGCGTGTCGGCCAGGCCCGTCATCACCATGTCGCGGTGCAGTGCCTTCACGTGGCACATCAGGTCCATGGGCTGGCCCGAGAGCGGGCTGATCTTCCCGCCGATACGCATGGGCAGGCGTGCGCCTTCGCCGGCCTCGAAGGCGATGCGCACCGCGATGGGGTCCCACAGCGGGCCGATGGCGGCGTCGCGGATGCCGCGCTCGACCATGCGGCGCAGGATGAAGGTGCTGTCGCTGGCCGCGCCGCCGCCGGGGTTGTCGGCGCCGTCGGCCAGTACCACGGGCCCGCCGTCGAAGGCCAGCGCCTCGTCCAGCGATGCGTCGATGTCGGGGTAGCGCACGGTGAGCGCCTCGCGCATGGCGATGAGCTCGTCGGCCAACTGGCGCGCCAGCGCATCGGCCTGCGCCTGGTTGCCGTCGGTGTAGACCAGCAGCTTGGTGCCCATCTCGGGCACGTCGCCCCACGGGAAGCCGTGGGCGATGGAGATCGACAGCACCCCGTCCCTGCCTTCCAGCGACTGGATGCGGTCGACGAAGCCGCGTGCCGGCGCGCGCGAGGTGTGCATGGTCACCACCATCTCGCAGTCGACCACGGCCACGGTCGGCCGCACCTTCTTCTCGACCTGCGCCGCGCACAGGTCCACGAGCTCGAGCCCGCGTTCGAGCACGTCGGTGTGCGGGTACTCCTTGAAGGCGATCAGCATGTCGGCCTTCCCGACCATCAGCGGCGTGAGGTGGCTGTGCGGGTCGAGCTCCGCGCCCACCACCACGTCGGGGCCCACGATCGCGCGCACGCGCTCGAGCAGGTCGCCTTCGCAGTCGTCGTAGCCGTCGGCGACCATGGCGCCGTGCAGGCCGAGCACGACCATGTCCACCGGCAGCGCGGCGCGCAGGTCGGCCAGCAACTCGTCGCGCAGCGTCTCGTAGGCGTGGCGGGTCGTCGTGCCGCTGGGCTGTGCGCCGGCGACCATGCCTTCGACGAGGTCCCAGCCGTGTTCCTTGCCGCGCAGGCGTGCGGCCCACAGCGGGCCGGAGAAGAAGGTCATCTTGTCCGGGTGCTGGCCGGCCGCGAAGTAGCCGCGGTCGCGAAAGGACGCGATGCCCGTGGGCATGGGGCCGAAGGTGTTGGTTTCGGTGGCGAGGGATCCGCTGAAGACGCGCATGAAAAGTTCTCCGTGGGGACGGGACGCTGGCGGTTGGAAAAGGGTGTCAGTGCGCTGGCTGCGCGTCGGCCCGCACTGCCGTCGCCGGCGCGCGCAGCCGCGCCGGCGAGAGCATCTCGGCCGTCAGGCCGAAGCTGGCGCTGTGCGGGGGCACGGGCAGGCCACGCGCCAGCGCGGCGCAGGTCTCGCCCATCGCGGCGGAGGTCTGGATGCCGTAGCCGCCCTGGGCCGCGACCCAGAAGAAGCCCGGCAGGCGGTCGTCGAAGCCGCCGACCAGGTCGCCGTCGGCGACGAAGGAGCGCAGGCCGGCCCAGGTGCGCGTCGGGCGGCGGATGACGAGCGTGCTGACTTCCTCGAGCTTGTGGATGGCCATCGCGATGTCGAGCTCCTCGGGCTGAACGTCCTGCGGCGGCACGGGGTCGGCGTTGGCCGGCGAGCCGAGCATCATTCCGGCGTCGGGCTTGAAGTACCAGTCCTCGTCCGCGCCGATGGCCATCGGCCAGCCGGCCGTGTCAATGTCCCGTGGCGGCTCGAAGACGAAGGCGGAGCGCCGACGCGCTTCGATGCCCAGCGGCTCGGCGCCGGCAAGCTGGGCGATGGCGTCCACCCAGGCACCGGCGGCGTTGAGGACGACCGGCGCTTCATAGGTGGCATCGCCTGCGTCGACGCGCCATCTGGCGCCGGTGCGCGACAGGGCGCGCACCTCGGCGTTGCAGACGAGCCGCCCGCCGTGGCGGCGCATGCCGCGAAGGTACCCCTGATGGATGGCGTGCACGTCCATGTCCGCAGCGTCGGGCTCGTACACGCCGCCGATGAGCGCCTCCGCCCGCAACACCGGCAGCATGGCGTGCGTCTGCTGCGGGCTCAAGCGTTGCGCGCGGTCCGTCACGCTGCGCAGCACGGCCCAGTGCCGCTCCAGCAGGGCCTCCTGGCCCCGTGTGCCGACGAAC
Source organism: Xenophilus aerolatus (assembly GCA_030418545.1). GTDB lineage: Bacteria > Pseudomonadota > Gammaproteobacteria > Burkholderiales > Burkholderiaceae_C > Xenophilus. The sequence goes on from QAIB01000029.1 coordinate 5,123, forward strand.
ACGGCACCGCGCGGCGAGAGCAGGGGGTGCTCGCTGAAGCCCGCGGGCGGGGCCTGCAGGAAGGCGCGGCTGGCCATCGTGAGCGCGCGCACCTGTGCGGTGCCGTAGCTTTCCATGAAGAGCGCCGCCGAGCGCCCGGTGGAGTGGTAGCCCGGCTGGCTCTCCCGCTCCAGCAGGACGACGCGGCCGTGGGGCGCCAGCCAGTAGGCGACCGAGGCGCCGGCGATGCCGGCTCCAATGATCAAAAAATCGACGTGTTCAATCAATGATGGTTCCGAAAAATCAAACTAGGGGTGTGTGCAGGCGTTGCCGCACAGTCTATCCGCCAATTTGCGGATCCGCAAAATATTTGGCTACGCTGCATGTTGGGGCTTTCACTCTTTATTTTTGTTGACTTTGCGTATTCGCAATTGCGCATACGCAAATTGTGGGCCATGTCGCGCGGCGTTTGCCCGGTAGTGCAGCTGCCGCTGGCAGAATTCGCCAAACGCGCCAACCATGACTACTCCCCGGAAACCACCAAAAGCTGCTGCACGTGCCGAGCCAACCGACGACAAAACGCTAGATCGAGTGGCGTTCGGCAAGCGCCTGCGCACGGCAAGGAAACAATTCGGGTGGACGCTCGCTCAGGTGGCAGAGCAGTCGGGCGTGTCCATCACCACGATCTCGCGTGCTGAGCGCGGCCAGCTGGCGCTGAGTTACGAAAAGTTTTCGGCTCTGGGCCGCACTTTGCGCTTGGACATGGGGGCAATGTTCGCGCAGGCCGGTACTCAGACGAGTCGCTTCGACCGCCCGATCGTTACACGCGCGGGGCAGGGTGTAACCTATCGTGGCCTAGCGATCTCCTATCAGTTCTTAGGCACTCAGGCAGTGGGCAAACAAATGAGCCCAATCGTTGCAACGGTGCACGCTCGACAAGTTGGAGGCGCAGAGGACTACGCCCGACATGATGGTGAGGAGTTTGTGTATGTACTTCAGGGCGAGGTTGAAGTTCACTTCGAGACCAACGAAGTCATTCGCCTCGGCCGAGGAGACATGCTGTACTTCGACAGCCGCATCGCTCACGCGTACATCACGGTGAGTCGCCGACTAGCGCGGATCATTGGAGTTTGCACGCATGAAAGCAATCTGATGTTCTCAGCGCGTGAGGGCGGCAAGAAAAGCACCGAGCGGGGCGCTAAGTCACCGGGCTGAAATATTGGGCTGGAGCGTGCTAGGTGGGTTGAAACATGGCATAGACACCTATGCGTGCCAAACGCGATATGTTCTTTTTAGCTGAGTGAACGTCTGAACAACCTAGCTTGACCCGCATGTTGTGAGCAGGGAGTCGACGCGTGACCGAAAAGCACGTCCTCGGGCGCGCGTCATCTGGCCTTTTCAGGCATCTTGTTCGCCTCTCGCCGCTTTTGGACGCACTGCTCCCATCGCCGCGACCAACTGCTTGCGCACCATCCACAGGTTCGACAGCGCACACAACGTGAGCGCACGGGCCGTGTTCTTGGCCAGCTCTCGAAACCTGACCTTCACAAGACTGAACTACCGCTTGATCACCCAAAACGGGTGCTCCACCTTCGCGCTCACGCTGGCCTTGCGGTGCTCTGCCTTGCGAACCTTGGGCTTCGCCCTGCCTTCTGGCAGCTTGGCGATGTCGCTGGGCCGCGCCGCGATGTGCCACTGCAGGTCTTCGCGGCCCACGCGGCTGGGTGCACCCCGGTAGCCGGAGTCGGCCCAGACCTGCTTCTCCTTGCCGTGCAGCAGGTCGGCGACCTGCTCGACGTCCGATTCGTTGGCCGCGGTGGTGACGACTGTGTGCACCGGGCCGCTGTCGGCGAAGAGTGCCAGTGGCGAACGCGACCCGGCAGCAGCGCGTTGTTGGACTTCAGGATGTCTTCGGCCATGTCGTTGGCCTCCAGAAGATGCCGGAAGTTCAGGCGTCGTCTCGTCCGGGATCGGCTCGTGCAGGCTCAGCCGCGCGCAGCTGCGAAGCGAGGCCATCTCGTACAGGGCTTCTTCCATCGCCGGGTCGCTCAGCGCACACCAGTTCTGCATCAGGTGACCCGCAGCATGGACTCCAACGCATAGAGCCTGCGGACCCTATCGGCCACCGGGTAGTGCGGCACGATGATCTTGAGCAGTACCTTCCACGGCACCACGAGTTCCACCGTAGCTTGTACGAAGTCTCGCTAGCGCATTGCTGGCTGTTGGTTGTGTGAGTTCCAAATGGACTCCCGCCAGAGTGACACGGCGTGTTTTGTATGTCGCAACGAACACGCGAGCGAGGACTAAGTTGATGCGCGAAACCTCAGACGAGGGCTCATTCTAATGTTTACCATCTATGTGTAACACGTGCAGAATCGATATGTCGAATGGAGATATGTTCTTAGGATTCGGACACGGGCGTCCCACGGCGCGACGTACTACTAGGAGACAGGTCGCATGGAGCGCTCATTCAGTTCAGAGGTTAG
>QAIB01000002.1 GCA_030418545.1 Xenophilus aerolatus
GAACTCGCTACGCGCTTCGCGCTGCGCTCGAACAGCTGCAGCGAGTCAGATCACGAAGCAGCTGTTGCCGCACGCGGCACAGCTGCCACCCCGCCATCGCCACGTCGCAGGCGCATCCAGAAGGGACCCATCAGAACGGGCCATCGCTTCGCTCGGCCCCCGGAAAAACACGCAACAAGGACAAGGCTGCGCAGCAGCCTTGTTGACCCTGGTCTCTCGGGTCCCCTCTGTATGCGCCGAGGAGCGCAGCGGCTGGCGGAAAAAGGGCCGCGCATGTTTGAGCGAAGCGAGTTTGCGCGGACCCCGCCAGTCGCGAGCACCGCAGGTTGCCCGCAGCGAAGCGAAGGGACGCAGACAGTGGGGTCGCCTTCTCTTTGGTTACTTTCTCTTGGCGAGACAAGAGAAAGTGACTGCGCCGCCGGGCGCACATCCCGGCTCCTGCCTCGGACAAGGCGCAGCGCGAGCTTCGTCAAACCTCTTGGCCGCGCGGCCAGAGCGCGCAATCCCATGACCCCCCCCCGCCGCGCCACCATCGCCGACGTCGCCCAAGCCGCAGGCGTCTCCAAAGCCACCGTCTCGCGCTTCTTCAACCACCGCGAGCGCCTCCTGTCCGACGACATCGCCGCGCGGGTCGAGGCCGCCATCGCCCAGCTGGGCTACACGCCCAGCCCGATGGCGCAGGCGCTCAGCCGCGGGCGCTCGCGGCTCATCGGCCTGATCGTGGCCGACATCACGAATCCCTACTCGGTGGCCGTGCTGCGCGGCGCCGAGAAGGCCTGCCAGGATGCCGGCTACCTCGTCATGCTCTTCAACATGGGCAACGAGACCGGGCGCGAGCGCGAGGCCATCGACGCTCTCGCCGGCTACCAGGTCGACGGTTTCATCCTCAATACGCTGGGCCGCGGCGCGGGGGTGGTCGACGCGGTCGCCACGCACGGCAAGCCGGCGGTGCTGGTCGACCGCCGGCACGCGGGCATGACGGCCGACTTCGTCTCGCTCGACAACGCGGGCGCCATGGCCCAGGCCTGCGGGCACCTGCTGGACAACGGCTGGCGCGAGCTGCTCTACGTGACCGAGCCGCAGCAGGGCGTGAGCACGCGGCGCGAGCGTGCCGCGGCCTTCGGCACCTGCGTGGCCGCGCACCCGACGACGCTGCGCGGCGAAGTCTTCGAGAGCGCCGAGGGCGAGGACGACGCCCTGGTGCAGGCCCTGCGCGCGCTGCGCCGCCGGGCCGGCCGCAGCCGGCGCGCGGCGGTGGTGGCGGGCAATGCGGTGGTCACGCTGCGCATCGCGCAGGCCATGAACCGGCTGGGCTGGCAATTCGGCCAGGAGCTGGGCTTCGTCGGCTTCGACGATCCCGAATGGGCCTCGCTGATCGGGCCCGGCCTCTCGACCGTGGCGCAGCCCACCGACGAGATCGGGCGTGCGGCCGCCGCCTGTCTCATCGAGCGCCTGCATGGCCTGGAAGGCCCGGCGCGCGAGATGCTGCTGCCGGGGCGCCTGCAGGTGCGCGGCTCGTCGGCCGCAGCGGTCAAAGCCGCGTGATGACGGTCGAGGCGGGCAGGCGCGACTTGGGCAGCCCGGCGTTGAAGTCGTCCGCAGCGCGGTAGCCCAGCGCGCACAGCACGACAGCGGTGTAGCCGCGCTCGCGCAGGCCCAGCTCGGCATCGAGCACGCGTGCATCGAAGCCCTCCATCGGCGTGGCATCGATCTCCAGCGAGGCCGCACCCACCAGCAGCGTGCCCAGCGCGAGGTAGACCTGCTTCTCCATCCAGTGCTGCAGGTCCTTCTGGTCGAAGCGGTGCAGGTCGACGTAGCCCTGCCGGCTCTTGTGCTGGCCGGCGCGGGCGCCCTCGATGCGAAAGCGCCCGTCGGCTTCTTCCTGGTCGAGCAGCGCGCTGGTGTGCGTGGCCGGCAGCTCGGTGCGCGCGGCGAACACGATGACGTGCGAGGCCTTGGTCACCTTCGGCGTGTTGTAGGCGAAGCCGGCCTCGGTGGATCGGGCAATGCGTGCCTTGCCGGCGGCGTCGCCGGCCACGACGAAGTGCCAGGGTTGCGAGTTGACCGACGACGGGCTGTGGCGCAGGCCCTCGAGCAGTTCGTCGATCTGTGCCTCGGGGATGCGGCGCGTGGCGTCGTAGGCCTTGGTGGTGTAGCGGTGGCGGGTGGCGGCGAGGAAGTTCATGGCGATGTCGGTGGCAAGAGGAGGGGTCAGTCAGAAGCCGGCCAGCACGGCCTTGCCGCGCGAGCGGTTGCTCTGCACCAGCGCGTGGGCGCGGCGCAGGTTGGCGGCGTTGATGGCGCCGAAATGCTCGTTCGCGGTGCTGCGCAGCGTGCCGGCGTCGACCAGCGCGGAGACGCGCTCCAGCAGATCGTGCTGGCGCTGCATGTCGGGCGTCTGGTAGAGCGAACGGGTGAACATCAGCTCCCAGTGCAGCGAGATGCTCTTGGACTTCAGCGGCATGGCGTCCAGCGTGGCCGGGTCGTCGATGAGCGCGAGGCGTCCCTGCGGCTGCAGCGCGGCGACCAGCTGCAGGTAGTGCTGGTCGGTGTGCGTGAGGCTGGCCACCATCGACACCTTCGGCAGGCCCTCGCTCTCCAGTTCGGCGGCGAGCGGCCGGCTGTGGTTGATGACGTGGTGCGCGCCGAGCGACTTCACCCAGTGCGCGGTGTCCGGGCGCGACGCGGTGCCGATCACGGTGAGCCGCGTGAGCTGCCGCGCCAGCTGCACCAGCACCGAGCCCACCCCGCCGGCCGCGCCGACCACGAGCAGACTCTGGCCCGCGCCACCGCCCTCGGTCAGGCCGAGGCGGTCGAAGAGCAGCTCCCAGGCGGTGATGGCCGTGAGCGGCAGCGCCGCGGCTTCGGCGGCGTTCAGGCTGCGCGGCTTGTGGCCGACGATGCGCTCGTCCACCAGGTGGTACTCGCTGTTGCTGCCGGGCCGGTCGATGGCGCCGGCATAGAACACCTCGTCGCCGGGCTTGAACAGCGTCACCTCGGCGCCGACGGCATGCACCGTGCCGACCGCGTCCCAGCCCAGCACGCGCGGAGACGTCACGGGCGAGTTCATGCGCACCTTGGTGTCGACCGGGTTGACCGACACCGCCTGCACCTGCACCAGCAGGTCGCGCGGGCCGGGCAGGGGCATGGGCAGGTCGATGTCGACGAGCGCGGCCGGATCGTCGATCGGCAGGCCGTGCTGGATGTAGGCAATGGCTTTCATGAAGAGCTCCGAGGAAGAGGTCGAGAAAAGAGGGATGGGTGAATGGTGCGGCTTCCTTGCTTGTTCTGGAAGCGGCAAAATCGAACAACACTTTCATTGCCGGAGTGAAAATGGTCCGCTTCGACGACCTGGCCCTCTTCGACCGCGCGGCGGCACTGGGCAGCTTTTCCGACGCGGCGCGCGAGGCCGGCCTGCTGCCCGGCCAGGTGAGCGCCGCGATCCAGCGGCTGGAGCGCGAGCTGGGCATCCGGCTCTTCGCCCGGTCCACGCGCAGCCTGCGCCTGACGGCCGAGGGCGAGCGCTACCTGCCGCATGCACGGGCGGCGCTGGGCAGCCTGCGCGCCGGGCAGGACGAGCTGCGCGCCGAAGACCCCGAACTGCGCGGCGTGCTGCAGGTGGCCACGCCCTCCGACCTCGGTCGCAACGTGCTCCTGCCCTGGCTCGCGGCCTTCCGGCGGCAGCACCCGAAGCTGGTGCTGCGCCTGTTCATGTCCGACCGCGTGTCGGACGTGTTCAAGGAGCCGATCGACGTCGCGGTGCGCTACGGGCCGCCGCCCGACGCCAGCTTCGTCGCGCTGCCGCTCGCGACCGGGAACCGCCGGGTGCTGGTGGCCTCGCCCGGCTATGTGCAGCGTTGCGGCGCGCCGGCGTCGGTCGACGACCTGGCGGGCCACGCCTGCCTCACCTACGCGCTGAGCAGCCGCATCCACGACCGCTGGACCTTCTTCGACGGCGAGGAACGCGTGGTGGCGAGCGTGCGCGGCCCGATCCAGAGCGACGACGGCGAGCTCATCCACCGGCTGGCGCTGGATGGCGAGGGCATCGCCTACAAGTCCTGGCTCGACGTCGGTGAGGACGTGCGGGCGGGGCGCCTGGTGCAGCTGCTGCCGGGCCTGCGCGGCGAGGCGGCGCCGCTGCACCTCGTGTGCCCGCATCGCGGCCAGTATTCGCCGGCCGTGCAGCAACTGCACGCGCTGCTGCGCCAGCGCTGCGAGGCGATGGTGGCCTCGCTGCCGTCGCCGCAGGCGCCCGCGCCGCGCCGGCGTACGGCCGTGCGACGCACCGGTGCCAGCGCGCCGCGTGCCGCAGCACGACAATCGCGCCCGACATCCCGAACCTGAACCAGGAGCCAGACGCATGAGCAGCAGCAACAACAACAACAACAACAACAACAACGACAAACCTTCCATCGGCATGGTCGGCATCGGCCTGATGGGCCATGGCATCGCGACCAACGTCGTCAAGCACGGCTACGCGCTCACCGTGCTCGAACACCCGGGCAACCAGCCGCTCGACGCGCTCAAGGCCGCGGGTGCCAAGAGCGTGGCCAGCACTGCCGAGCTCGGCGCCGCGGCCGACATCGTCATCCTGTGCGTGACCGGTTCGCCCCAGGTCGAGGCGGTGCTGCTCGGCGAGGGCGGGCTGCTGAAGTCGCTCAGGCCCGGTGCGGTGGTCATCGACTGCTCGACGGCCATCCCTTCGTCGACGCTGCGCGTGGCCGAGGCGGTGCATGCGGCGGGTGTGCGCTTCCTCGACGCGCCGATGACGCGCACGCCCAAGGAGGCCGCCGAAGGCCGGCTCAACCTGCTGGTCGGTGGCGACGCGGCGCTGTTCGACGAATGCCGGCCGCTCCTGGCCTGCTTCGCCGAGAACATCACCCACACCGGCGGCGTGGGCACGGGCCACAGCATGAAGCTGCTGCACAACTACGTGTCGCTGGGCACGGTGGCACTGATCGCCGAGGCCGCGGCCTGCGCACAGCGCTCGGGCGTCGACCCGCAGGTCTTCGTCGACGTGCTGGCCAAGGGCGGCGGGGGCGGCGTGGCGCTGGAGCGCCTGAAGCCCTTCATCACCGAGCGCGACCCGAACACGCTGCGCTTCGCCATGAGCAACGCGCAGAAGGACCTGGGCTACTACACCGAGATGGCCCACGACATCGGTGCCGCGCAGGGCATTGCCGATGCGGTGCTCGGCACCTTCGCGCACGCCGTGCAGGCCGGCGGTGCGCAGCGCTACGTGCCGGAACTCGTGGCGGTGCTGGCGGGCGAGAAGGCCGCCGCGGGCTGAGGCCATCCGTCCTACCGGGCGCGGACCCGCCGGCTGACGGGGCGAGGCCTCGCACACGAGAAGACTGGACGCCTCACACGGGCGGCGATGCCGTCCATCGCCCCGCTTTTCTCTGGAGCCCCGCCATGAATCCTTCGCGCACCCGTGCTCTGTCCGTCGCAGTCCTGGCATCGGCGGGCGCGCTGCTTGGCGCATGCGCGACCGGTCCGCGCCAGGGCGCCACATGGGCCGAGGCATCGCTCGGGCCGGGTTCGCGCCTGCTGGCCGGGCGCGTGCTGGTGGCCTGCGAGGCGCCGGACTTTGCGCTGCAACGCGCCTGCGAAGACCAGGTGGCGGCCGAGCTCCGGGCGCGCGGCGCCGAGCCGCTGCGCGTGCCCGAAGGCACTGCCGTGCAAGGCGACCGCGCCCTCGATCCCCAGCTGGTGCCGGCGGCAGCCGCGGCGTCGGCACGCGCCGTGTTCGTCGTGAGCCTGCAACCCACGGCGCCGGAAGGTGGCTCGGGCCTGTCGATCGGCCTGGGCGGCTTCAGCGTGGGCCGCGGGGGCGGCGCAGGCGTGGGACTGAGCGCGCCGCTGGGCGGTGGCGGCGGGAGCTGGGGACTGGCGGCCAATGCGCGGGTGACGGACGTCGCGCCCAACCGCCTGGCGTGGACCACCACCGTGAGCACGGGCGCCGCGCCGACGCCGCAGGCGCAGAGCGCGGCCCTGGCGCGCGCGGTGATCGAGGCGGCGCGGGCCGGCGGCCTGCTCTGAGCGTCGTGCCATCGGCCTTCTCGCACCCACACAGCGGCGCGAGATCGTCACGTTCGTGACGAATTCGGGCACAGCGCCCGGTGGACGGGCGCTGCAGGCCGATTGCACTTTGCCCCTTCGGAGCGCCTGCCGGAGATTCGGTCGAGGGAGGCCGGATGTTGCCGCGCCTCAGGCGGCCTGCCGCACGGCGTCGGAGATCTGCGCTGCGTCGGGGAGCACGCCGATCCCGGGCGCTTCGCCCAGGTCGATGCAGCCCGTGCCGTCGATGTGTGCCAGCGCGGGCGCCAGGGCCGTGCGCAGCGGGTTGTCGTTGGCGTCGACTTCGAGCAGGCCGTCGCCCCCGGCAGCGGCCAGCAGGTGGCCGGAGGCGAGCAGGCCCACGCCGGCGCCGAGGTAGTGCGGGCAGTAGCGCAGGCCCGCGGAGCGGGCGCGGTGGACCACGGGCCAGTTGGCCGAGATGCCGCCCCACTTGGCTGCGTCGGGCTGCAGCACCGACAGCACGCGGGCCTGCAGTGCCGCGTCGAAGGCCGCGTCGCCCGCGATGTTCTCGCCCGCGGCCAGGGGGATGGCGGTCTCGGCCTGCAGCGCCTGCCATTCGGACCAGGGCCGATCGGCGCGCAGCGGCTCCTCGAGCCACTGCAGGCCGTAGCGGGCGAGGCGGGGCGCCATGCGCCGGGCCTCGTCCAGCGACCACCCCTGGTTGGCGTCGGCCATCAGTGGCGTCGCATCGCCGAGGGCCTGGCGCATGGCGTCGAGGTTGTCCAGGTCGCGGGCTTCGCCGAAGCCGATCTTGAGCTTGAAGGCGCGATACCCCTGGGCCTGGCAGCGCAGGGCCGTCTGTTCGGGCGCTTCCGGGTTGATGCCGCTCGCGTACACCGGAATGCGGCTGCGCGAGCCGCCCAGGTGACGCCACAGCGGCTGGCCGGCCCGGCGGGCGCTCAGGTCCCACAGCGCCAGATCGATGCCGGCGATGGCCTGCGCGATCGGACCCGGCTCGCCCGACTGGATGGCCAGCACCGCGGTGCGCTGCGTGAGCTGCGTCCACGCGGCCACCGGGCCGTCGAAGCGCTGGTTCAGCAACAGGGGCGCGAGCACGGTGTCGATCAGGCGCGCGCGGTGCTCGGCCCCGCAGGCCGGGAAGTTGCACCACACCTCGCCCCAGCCGAAGGCGCCCTCGCTGTCTTCCACGCGCACGAAGAGCGCTGGCCGGTCATGCATGGTGCCGAAGGAGGTGCGCACCGGCACCTTGACCGGGTAGCGAAACACGTGCGCGTCGATGCGCGCGATGGCCAGGGGCGCGGCCGGCAGCGTGGGAGCGTTCATGGCTTGAGGTTCATCTCGACGTGGATGGCGTCGCCGCGGTAGGTGACCTCGGCGACGTAGATCACGCGCCCGGTCTCGTCGTGGAAGATGCGGCGCACCTCCGCCACCGGCGAGTTGACCGGGATGCCGATCAGGCGCGCGACCTCCATGTCGGCCGTGCCGATGGTCAGCACCTGGTGGGCGCGCGCGATGGTCAAGCCCTTGAGCGAGATCAGCACCGGGATGATGGTCTCCTCGCGAAAGCGCTTCGGCGCCTTGCGGAACACGCGCTCGTCGATGTGGATGTGGATCACGCAGTAGGGTTGCCCGTCGCGCGAGTGCACGCGGCGCATGTAGACGTAGCGTTCGGCCGGCGTGCCCTCGTCGGGGCGCAGCGCGGGCGCGTCGGACGACTCGCCGATGGTGACGATCTGCGGCTCGGTGTCGCGGTACATGCGCGCCAGCTCGTCCAGCGTGGTGACCACGCTGAGCCAGCGTTCGTTGGCGGGCCGCCCGATGACGAAGGTGCCGCGGCCCTGCTGCGGCGACACCAGGCCGTCGCGCGCCAGCAGCTCGATCGCCTGGCGCAGCGTGACGCGGGCCACGCCGAACTCGGCCATCAGCGCCTCGAGCGAGGGCAGGCGGTGGCCCTGCGGCCAGGTGCCGCGTGCGATGCGCTGGCGCAGCACGTCGGCCACCTGCAGGTAACGCGGGATCGGGCTGTCCGAAAAGCGAGCCGCGGGAGCGCTCTCAGGGTTCGACGCACTTGCCATGGCGGAACAATCAAAGGTATGGTCTATAGGACGACCAATCGAGTTCGAGCCAATATAGCAGAGCAAGGGCGCCCGGCCGCTGCCGCGCCGCCCGCCAGGAGACCCATCCGATGCCCCATCGCCCGGTGCCCGTGCGCGCCGCCCTGATCCTCGCCCCGTGGGTGCTGTTGCTGCTGCTGTGGTACGGCGTGCGGGCCAGCGGCCTCGTCAACCCGGCACTGGTGCCGGCGCCGCACCAGGTGGCGGCCAAGTTCCTCGAGCTGATGCAGGACCGCCTGCCGATGGACCTCTGGATGTCCACGCAGCGCGTGTTCATCGGCGTGGCGCTGGGCACGCTGCTGGCGGTGCCGGTGGGCTTCTGCCTCGGCTGGTACAGGGGCCTGCGCAGCTTCATCGACCCGGTCATCAATTTCTTCCGGGCGCTGCCGCCGATCGCGCTGATCCCGCTGGTGATCGTGTACTTCGGCATCGGCGAGGCGGCCAAGACGGTGATCCTGTTCTACGCGTCCTTCTTCGCCGGCGTGATCGTGATGTACGAAGGCATCGCGCAGATCAGCCCGATCTTCGTGCGCGTCGCCCGCACGCTGGGCGCGAACGACTTCGAGATCTTCGCCAAGGTGATCGTGCCGCTCACGGTGCCGCACATCCTCACGGCCATCCGCGTTGCGCTGGGCGTGGCCTGGGCCACGCTGGTGGCCTCGGAACTCATCGCCGCACAGCAGGGCCTGGGCGCGCTGATCCAGAACGCGTCGGCCTTCTTCCAGCTCGACATCATCTACGTGGGCATCATCTGCATCGGCTTCATCGCGCTTGCGATGGACCTGGTGCTGCGCGCCGTGAGCCGGCGCCTGGTGGCCTGGCAGGATCGGCTCGCATGAACGCGGCGCCCATGGACGCACAGGTGCGCGTCGCCTTCAGGGACGTGTCGGTCGAGTTCCCCACCGCGCAGGGGCCGATGCGGGTGCTCGACGGCGTGTCGCTGGACATCCGCCAGGGCGAGTTCGTGTCGATCATCGGCCCTTCGGGCTGCGGCAAGACCACGCTGATGAACATACTGGGCGGCTTCGTGCAGCCCACCGGCGGGCAGGTGCTGCTCGACGGCCGGCCCGTGCAGGGCCCCGGCCCCGACCGCGGCGTGATCTTCCAGGAATACGGCGTCTTTCCCTGGCTGACGGTGCGGCAGAACATCGCATTCGGCCTCAAGCTCGCCGGCAACCACGTGCCCAAGGCCGAGCACGCCGCCATCGTCGAGCGCTACATGGGCCTCATGGGCCTGAAGGATTTCGCCGACCACTTCCCCAAGCACCTGTCGGGCGGCATGCGCCAGCGCCTGGCGATCGCCCGCGCCTATGCGGTGCGGCCACAGTTCCTGCTGATGGACGAGCCCTTCGGCGCGCTCGACGCGCAGACCCGCAGCGCCATGCAGGACCTGCTGCTCGACGTCCTGCAGACCGAGGGCAAGACCGTGATGCTGATCACCCACTCGGTCGAGGAGGCGATCTACCTGTCGTCGCGCATCGTGGTGGTGACGGCGCGGCCGGCACGCATCCGGACGGTGATCGACGTGCCCTTCGGCTACCCGCGCGGCGAGAACGTGCACGAGGACCCGCGCTTCGTCGAGCTGCGCGCGCAGATCCGCGAGCTGGTGATGCAGGAGTACGCGGCGCAGGCGCGCCAGGGCGTGCGCCTGTCCGACTGAGCGTCGCCCCTTCCTTTTCCCACTTCATCCAACAGGAGACACCCATGGCCCTGCAGCGCCGAGCTTTCATCCGTACCGCCGTCGCGGCCTCCGCCGCGTCGGGCCTCGCGTTGCCCGGCTTCGCGCAGTCGCGCACCAAGGTGAAGGTGGGCTACCTGCACACACCGGCGGTGGATGGGCAGTTGTGGCTGGGCCTGCAGAGCGGCAGCTTCGCGAAGCAGGGGCTGGACCTGGAGCCCGTGCTCTTCACCACCGGGCTCGAGCTGTTCCAGGCCATGATCGGCGGCAGCCTGGACGTGCTGGCCACGGGCGCGGTGTTGTCCAACTTTCCGGCCCGCGGGCAGGGCAAGGTCTTCCTCATCAACGACGTCGAATACGCCACCGCGCAGCTGTGGGTGCGCGAGGACTCGGGCGTGAAGACCATCGCCGACCTGCGTGGCAAGCAGATCTCGACCACCACCGGCACCACCGCGCATGTGTTCCTCGACCGTGCGCTGCGTTCCGCCGGCCTGGACCCGGCCAAGGACGTGCGCCTGGTCAACCAGCGCATGTCCGAAGCCGTGACCTCGCTCATCTCCGGCGCGGTGCCCGCCGTGGCGCTGTGGGCACCCTTCGACTCGGTGGTGCGCGGCAAGCTGCCCGGTGCCCGCAAGATCGTCGACGCCTCGGCCTTCTTCCCGCAGGCGGCCATCGTGGGCGGGTGGGCCGCGCGCAACGACTACTACGAGAAGAACAAGGCGGTGCTCTCCAAGCTCATCGCCGGCTGGCTGCCTGCCAACGACCAGATCGTGGCCAACCCCGAGGCGGCAGCCGAGCAGTTGCAGAAGACGCAGTACAAGGAAGTGCCGCTGGCCGAGTTCAAGCAGCAGTTCAAGGCCTCCAAGTACTACTCCGCGGCCGAGTGGCGCGCCAAGTACGCCGACGGCACGGTGACGCAGTGGCTGCAGCAGGTGACGGACTTCTTCGTGCAGAGCGCCAACATCCCGAACGCCCTGAAGGCGCAGCAGTACTTCGACGCGTCGCTGTTCACGGGCCTGGTCAAGGCGTGAGCGCCATGGCTCGCAAGGGCAGGTCGCGCGGCGCGGGCTCGGACCCACGGGGCACGAGATGAGCTCGGGCGAAGCGGCCTACGACTTCATCATCGTCGGCGCGGGCTCGGCAGGCTGCGTGCTCGCCAACCGGCTGAGCGCCGACCCGAAGCGCCGCGTGCTGCTGCTCGAGGCGGGCGGTGCCCAGCGGCACTTCTGGCTGCGGCTGCCGGTGGGCTACTTCCGGTCGATCTACGACCGACGCTTCTCCTGGCAGTTCGAGGTCGAGCCGCAGGCCGAGACCGGCCACCGCCGCATCGTGTGGCCGCGCGGGCGCGTGCTGGGCGGATCGAGCGCGATCAACGGCCTCATCTACATCCGCGGCCAGCGGGCCGACTTCGACGACTGGGCCGCGGCCGGCGCCACCGGCTGGAGCTACCGCGAACTGCTGCCCCTGTTCAAGAAGTCGGAATGCTATGCCGGCGGCGAGAACGCCTACCACGGCGGCTCCGGCGAGTTGGGCGTGTCGGACCTGCGCAACGACCATCCCTACTGCGAGGCCTGGCTGGCGGCCGGCGCGCAGGCCGGCTACCCGGCCAGCGAGGACTTCAACGGCGCACAGGACGAGGGCCTGGGCGCCTACCAGCTCACACTCCGCGGGCATTGGCGCTGCGACGCGGCCACGGCCTTCCTGCGGCCGGTGATGCAGCGGCCCAACCTCACGGTGCGCACCGGCGTGCAGGTGACCCGGGTGCGCATCGAGCACGGCCGCGCGCGCGGCGTCGAGTGGATCGAGGACGGCCGGCCGCAGCACGCGCTGGCGGATTCGGAGGTGCTGCTGGCGGCAGGCGCGCTGCAGAGCCCGCAGCTGCTGCAACTCTCGGGCGTCGGACCGGCCGCGCAGTTGCGACGCCATGGCATCCCGGTGCAGGTCGACGCGCCGGAGGTCGGTGCCAACCTGCAGGACCACTACCAGGCGCGCGTGATCGTGAAGCTGCGCGAGAAGATGTCGCTCAACGACCAGGTGCGCAGCCCGATCGGGCTGGCGCGCATGGGGGCGCAGTGGCTGCTGCAGCAGCGCGGGCCGCTCACGGTGGGGGCAGGGCAGGTGGGCGGCATGGTGCGCAGCGCCGTGGCCAGGGACGCGCGGGCCGACGTGCTCTTCAACGTCATGCCCCTGTCGGTCGACAAGCCCGGCGATGCGCTGCATGCCTTCTCGGGCTTTTCCGCCTCGGCCGCGCAGTGCCGGCCCGAATCGCGCGGCACCGTCGAACTGCGGTCGGCCGACCCGCTCGCACCGCCGCGCATCGTGTCCAACTACCTCACCGAGCCGCACGACATCCGCGTGCTGGTCGAAGGCCTGAAGATCCTGCGCGAGATCTACGACCAGCCCGCATTCCGGGGACTGACCACCGGGGTGGAGTACATGCCCGGCAACGCGCTGCGGACCGACGAGGACCTGGCGCGCTTCGCACGCGAGAAAGGCGGCACGGTCTTCCACCCCGTGGGCACCTGCCGGATGGGCAGCGATGCACGCGCCGTGGTCGACCCGTCGCTGCGGGTGCAGGGCGTGCGGGGCCTGCGGGTGGTCGATGCCTCGGTGATGCCGACCATGACGTCGGCCAACACCAATGCGGCGGCGATCCTGATCGGAGAGAAGGGCGCGGCGGAAATCCTGCAGCGCTGATCACGCGCGCAGGGCGATCAGTTGGCCGTGATCTTCCGCTCCCGCACGATGGCGCTCCACTTGGCATCCTCCTGCTTCATGAACGCGGCCAGCTCGGCGCGGGTCGTCGGCTGCGGCGTCAGGCCGTGCTTGTTCAACGCCTCCTTCACGCCGGGGTCGGCCAGCACTTTCACGATGGCCTGGTTCCAGCGGTCCAGCAGGGGCGCCGGCGTCTTGCCCGGGGCCACGAAGGCGTACCAGTTGAGCGCCTCGAAGCCGGGATAGCCCGATTCCGCCACCGTCGGGATGTTGGGCATGTAGGCGGGCCGCGTGAGGCCGGTCGTGGCCAGGGGAACCAGGTGACCGGCCTCGACCTGCGGCAGCGCAGTGGGCGGCGCCGAGAAGTAGGAGGCGATGCGCTGGCCCAGCAGGTCCTGCAGCGCAGGCGCGCCCCCCTTGTAGGGCACGTGGACCATGTCGATGCCCGCGCGCTGGTTGAAGAGCTCGCCGGCCAGGTGCGACGCCGAGCCCGCGCCGGTCGAGGCGAAGTCGATGCCGCCCGGCTTCTTCTTCGCCAGCGCCACGAACTCGGCCAGGGTCTTCACGCCCACGCCCTTGTGCACGACGAGGACGTTGGGGAAGTTCACGCCACCGGAGACGGGCGCAAGGTCCTTGAAGGGGTCGTAGCTCACCTTCATGACGTGCGGCGCGATGGTGAGCGGGCCGATCGATCCGAAGAGCAGCATCGATCCGTCCGCCGGCCCGTTGGCCACGTCCTGGTGCGCGATGTTGCCGCCGGCCCCCGCGCGGTTGTCGACGATCACCGTCTGGCCCAGGTCGTCGCCGAGCTTCTTCGCGATCAGGCGCGCCGCGGCGTCGGCCGCACCGCCGGGCGCGAAGCCGACGACCAGGGTGACGGGCTTCTTGGGAGGAAAGTCCTGCGCGTGGCCGGCACCGGCCAGGCAGAGGGCGCAGGCGAAGGCGCTGGCGCGCAGCAATCGGCGCTTGTTCATCGTGAGTCTCCTGGAATGGATGGGTGTCTTCGAGCGGTCAGTCGGCGCCGAGGCCGACCGGGTTGGGCAGGCGCTTCTCGACGGCGTGCCGCAGCAGCGCGGCGCTGCGGAACACGCCATGGGCGAACTTGCCGTAGGGCAGTGTGGCGAAGAGGGCCATCACGGCGCCCAGGTGCAGGCACAGCAGCAGCGCGAGGGCCGGCGTGCCGCGGCCGAGCCACAGCGCCAGGCCGCTGGCGCTGGTGAGGAACAGCAGGGCGATGAAGCCGCGATCCATCGGCTTCTGCTTCGCGTCGCCGTGCAGCGGATGCCGCCGCAGGTTGAGGCGCCACAGCCCCGCCGTGCCGACCATCAGGCTCAGGCCGCCAACGACGCCCAGCAGCTTGGGCAGGCTCGGCAGCGCATAGGGCGCCGGCCAGCCGAAGGCGTAGTGGTAGAGCGTCGCCACGCTGGTGGCGGCGAAGCACAGCATGAAGCCGTAGAAGGTGAAGTGGTGGAAGCGCCTGCGCGCCAGCGTGTACGCGTCGTCTTCGCTGGGGCAGCCCTCGCCGTGGCCGCCGTCGAGGTATTTCAGGCGCAGCACCGCGTCGGCCGCTTCCGCCGCGGCAGGTGCGTTCGCCGGTGCGCTGCCGGTGGCGGGCGTGACGTCGCGCCAGAAGCGCCGCACGCCCATGGCGAGGGCCAGCGCCGCGAACAGGAACACCGGCGCGAACATGCCGACCAGCAGGTTGTGCGGAAAGATGCGGTAGAAGTTGCCGCCGGCCGCGCTGCCCCAGAGGCTGCCCGTCTTGGCGGCGCCCAGCACGAGGAACAGCGTCAGCGCCGCCACGAGCGCCAGCGAGAGCGTCAGCCCGTTGCGCCGGTACAGCGCGCCCAGCGCCGGTGGCCAGGCGTAGTCGGCGTAGGTCTGGCCGCGCACCTCGGCCATGGCCTGGGGCACGTTCACCGCGAACTCGTGCGGCGGTGCGTATTGGCAGGCATGCAGGCAGGCCCCGCAGTTGTGGCACAGGTTCGCGAGGTAGTGGATGTCGGCCCGGCCGAACTCCAGCCGGCGCGTCATGGCCGGGAAGACGGCGCAGAAGCCCTCGCAGTAGCGGCAGGCGTTGCAGATGTGCATCTGCCGGTCCACTTCCGCCTCGCTGGCGGACAGGATCGGGATGACGCGCGGCGGCGCATCGGCCAGCGCGGCGGCTTCGCGCGCCAGCGCCTCAAGCGTGGACATGGGCGGCCTCCCGGTTCTTCATCGCGGCGGCTGCGGCACGCGTGCCGGCGATGCGGCCGAAGGCCGTGCCGATGCTCATGCCCACGCCGGCGGTGTAGCCCTTGCCGAGCACGTTGCCGGCCATCATCTCGCCGGCCACGAAGAGGTTGGGGCTGGGCTGGCCGCCGAAGCGCACGGCGGCGGTGTCGTCCACCTTCAGGCCCAGGTAGGTGAAGGTGATGCCGGGGCGCAGCGGGTAGGCGTGGAAGGGGGCGGTGTCGATCGGACGCGCCCAGTGCGTCTTGGCCAGCGAGAGGCCTTCGGTGTGGCAGTCGTCCAGCGCCGTGTGGTCGAAGTGGCCGACCCGGCAGGCGGCGTTGTAGTCGTCGATGGTGCGTTGGAAGGTCGCTTCGTCCAGGTCGAGGCGGCGAGCCAGCTCGGGCAGCGTGTCGGCCACCGTGCCCGGGAAGACCGGCGGCATGAAGCGGCCCACTGCCTTCTGGTCGATGATCGAATAGGCCAGCTGGCCCGGCTGCTGCGCCACCAGGCGGCCCCAGATGGCGTAGCGCTTGGGCCAGAAGTCCTCGCCCTCGTCGTAGAAGCGCCGGGCCTCGCGGTTGACCACCACGCCCAGCGACACGCAGTCGATGCGGGTGCAGATACCGCCGTCGTACAGCGGCGCGCGGGCGTCGATGGCCACCATGTGGCCTTGCGACGGATCGCCGACCGCATCGGCGCCCGCGTCGATCATGTGTCGCAGCAGCACGCCCTGGTTGAAGCGCGTGCCGCGGATGAGGAAGTTGTCGGCCGGCCACTCGCCGCGCTCGTTGCGGCCCCAGGCTTCTCGCAGCCATTCGCGGTTGGACTCGAAGCCGCCGGCGGCGAGCACGCAGCTTTTGGCCGCGATGCGCTCGCCGGCTTCGGTGTGCACCGCCACGAAACGCTCGCCGTCGAGATCGACCGAGGCCACCGGCACCTCGTAGCGGATGCGCACGCCCAGCCGTTCGGCGCTGCGGTAGTAGGCGTTGACCAGTGCCTTGCCGCCGCCCATGAAGAAGGCGTTGGTGCGCGCGACGTGCAGCGCGCCGGACAGCGGCGGCTGGAAGTGCACGCCGTGGCGGCGCATCCAGTCGCGGCAGTTCGACGAGGCGCGGATCACCAGGCGCGCCAGGTGCTCGTCGGTGAGGCCGCCGGTGACCTTGAGCAGGTCCTGCCAGTACTCCTCTTCGGGGTAGGCGTCGACCAGCACGTCCTGCGCCGCGTCGTGCATGCAGCGCAGGTTGCGCGTGTGCTGCGAGTTGCCGCCGCGCCATGCCTGGGGCGCCGCCTCGAGCAGCAGCACGCTGGCGCCGGCTTCGCGTGCCATGAGGGCGGCGCAGAGGGCGGCATTGCCGCCGCCGACGACCAGCACGTCGACCTGGGGATCGCTCACTTCCTGTCTCCTTGTGGGGTGCAGGAGACTGTAGGCAGGCCGCCGCCGAAGCGACAGGCCGGATCCGGCAACGGGTCTTCAGTTTTCGAGAAGGGCAGCGCCCGCCCAGCGGCCTTCCCGGACGAGCGTGCGCGCCGTGTCGGCCAGCACCACGCGGGCCGCCAGCGCGGCGGGCGAGAGCTCGTCGTCGGACAGGCTCACCAGCAGGTTGCGGCGGCCGACGTGGGCGTCGGTGATGCGGCTGCTGCTCACCTCGTCCTGCGGCTGCCGCGCGAGGGCGGCGCCAGGCTGGATGGTGGCGCCGAAGCCGGCACGCACGGCGTCCATCAGCAGGGCGAGGCCGTCGATCTCGGCCACCACCTTCGGCACGATGCGCACGCGCTCGAAGGCCGCCGCGAGCGTGGCGCGCAGCCCATGGCCGGCGCTGGGCATGATCAGCGGCAGCTCGGCCAATTGCGCGAGGCGGACCTTGGCCGTGACCGGCCGCTGGGGCAGCTGCCTGGCGGCGAGCACGAACAGGCTTTCGTCCAGCAGCGGCTCGATGCTCCAGCGGCGCGGGGTGTCGGTCTTGAATAGCACGGCCAGATCGAGCTGGCGCGCCTGCAGCATGGTGGCGAGGTTGCCGGAGAGCGACTCCACCAGGTGCAGCCGCACGTCGGGGTAGCGCGCCTGCATGGCCTGCATCAGCGGAATGCCGAGCACCGCGGCCGTGGTGGGCGCCAGGCCCACGCTCACATGGCCCGACAGGCGTGCCTGCTGTGCCGCGCGCATCGCCTCGTCGGCGTGGCGCAGCGTGAGCTGGGCCTGCTGCAGGAAGGCGAGGCCGGCGTCCGTCGGCGCGACGCCGCTGCTGCTGCGCCGGAGCAGCCGCGTGCTCAATTCACTTTCGAGCCGGCTGATCTGCTGGCTCAGTGCCGAGGTGACCACGCCCAGCTCGAGCGCGGCGCGGCCCATGCTGCGCAGCTCGCACACCTTCACGAAGTAGCGCAGTTGGCGCAGTTCCATGGGCTGCGGGCCTCACACCGAACGCGTGATGCCCCCGTCGATCCGGATGTTCTGGCCCGTGATGTAGCCCGCCTTGTCCGACGCCAGGAAGGCGATCAGCTCGCCCACTTCGGCCGAGGTGCCGTAGCGGCCCATGGGGATGCGGGCACGGCGTTCGTCCTTCTCGGGCAGGCTGTCGATGAAACCCGGCAGCACGTTGTTCATGCGGATGTTGTCGGCCGCATAGCGGTCGGCGTACAGCTTGGCGAAGGACGCCAGGCCCGCGCGGAACACGCCCGACGTGGGGAAGGCCGCCTCGGGCTCGAAGGTGGCGTAGGTGGAGATGTTGACGATGGCGCCCGACTTCTGCGCCTGCATGATCGGCGTGACCAGGCGCGCGATGCGCACCACGTTCATCAGGTAGAACTCCATGCCCAGATGCCAGTCGGCGTCGCTGATGGCGAGCAGTTCGCCCTTGGGGCCGTGGCCGGCGCTGTTGACCACGGCGTCGATGCGGCCCCAGCGCGCCATCGCGGCGTCGACCAGGCGCTGCAGGTCGGTGTCCTCGCGGTTCGAACCGGTGATGCCGACGCCGCCCAGTTCCCCGGCCAGGGCCTCGCCCTTGCCCGACGAGGAGAGCACCGCGAGCTGGAAGCCGGCGGCATGCAGCGCACGCGCCGCCGCCGCGCCCATGCCGCTGCCGCCCGCCGTGACCAGCGCGACGCGGACGAGCGCCGGGCTCATTCGACTTCGGCGATCAGTTCGATCTCGACGCAGGCGCCCATCGGGATCTGCGCCACGCCGAAGGCGCTGCGTGCATGCGCGCCCTTGTCGCCGAAGACCTCGGCGAAGAGCTCGCTGGCGCCGTTGGTGACCAGGTGCTGCTCGGTGAAGGTCGGGGCCGAGTTCACGAGGCTCATCACCTTGACGATGCGCTTGATCTTGTCGAGATCGCCCACAGCCGCCTTCAGCGTGCCGAGCAGGTCGACGGCGATGGCGCGCGCGGCGGTCTTGCCCTCGTCGGTGCCCATGTTCACGCCCAGCTGACCGACCCAGGGCTTGCCGTCCTTGCGGGCGATGTGGCCGGACAGGAAGACGAGGTTGCCGGTGCGCACGAAGGGCACGTAGGCCGCTGCGGGGACCGAAACGGGCGGCAGTTCGATGCCGAGCTGGGCGAGCTTGTCTTGGACGCTCATGGAAAGTTCTCCTGACAGGGTGATGAATGAAATCGGCCGGCGACGCCCGCCGGTATTGGGCGAGCAGCTATCTTTTCGATAGCAAATGCGAGTCAGGCCACAGCGGGCGGCCCGGCCTCGGCCAGCTCATCGTAAGGCCGCACCGTGACGCCCACGTCCAGCACGTGGCGCGCGACGCCGTGCAGCACGCCGCGCATGGGCGACACGTCGGCGTAGTCGCGGCCGATGGCGAGCACGACGTAGTCCTCGCCGGGCTGGCGGCCGTTGGTGGGGTCGAAGCCGGCCCAGTCGCCCGCGGTGACGGAGGTGGCCTCGTCGTCGTCGTCGCCGTCCTCGGCCGCATGGCCGGGCAGGTAGACCTCGACCCAGGCGTGCGAGGCGTCGGCACCGACCAGGCGCGGCTGGCCCGGCGGCGGCTGCGTGAGCAAATAGCCGCTGACGTAGCGCGCGGGCAGGCCCAGGCCACGGCAGCAGGCGATCATGATGTGCGCGAAGTCCTGGCACACGCCGCGGCGCTGCGCCAGGGCTTCCACGGCCGGCGTGTTGATCTCGGTGCTGCCGCTGTCGTAGTCGAAGTCGCGGTACATGCGCAGGGTGAGGTCCATCGCCGCCTCGAAGATCGGCCGGCCGGGCGTGAAGCTCTGGCGCGCGTAGGCGAGGAAGTCGTCGTGCAGCGGCACGTAGCGCGAGGGGAACACGAACTCCGAGGCCGGGTCGTCGTGCACGCCCTTGCGGTAGCGGAAGCGTTCGCGCACGGTCTCCCAGGGCAGTTCGGGCGCGGCCTCGGGGGCCAGCTGCGGCGGGGCGGTCTCGACCAGGCTCTCGGCCGTCACCACGAGCTGGTCGTGCGTCGACTCCAGCGCAAAGAAGGCGCGCGTGTTGCCGTACACGTCGATGGATTCGCTGCGCTGCGCCGGCTCGGGGCTGACCGACAGGCGGTGGTTCAGCAGGCGCTGGCAGGCGCGCGTGAGCGGCTTGAGGTGCGCCATGTGCTGGGCCGTCTCGACGGCCGGCGAGTAGTCGTAGCGCGTTTCGTGGGTGACGTGGAGCAGCATGACAGACGAGAAGTGGGCTTAGCGCCCGTTGCGCGTCGCATTCCCCTGTTCCGACGGCCGCGGAGCAGGCCATCCGGGGACATCCGCGGAACCGGCTTTGCCGGGCCGCTGGATGTGCCCCCTCGAAGGGGGTTGGCGAAGCGCGAAGCGCGCAGACTGGGGGTGGGCCATTACACCCCCACGGAACGCACGGTGTCGGACGTGAGGGTGAAGTAGCGCACGCCGATGGCGTCGGACACGTGGTACGCAGCGTTCTCGCAGGCCTCGAGCACTTCCATCAGTGCGCCGTAGCGCGCGTCGGGGCCGGCGTGGCACAGCCGTTCCAGCGTCCAGGCCGCGGGGTCGGGCAGCTCGTGCGACAGCGCGGTGAGCTTGCCCGGCGCGCTGCCGGCCAGGCGCGCGATGCGCCCGCGCAGCGTTTGCGCCACCCAGGCCAGCGAACGCGGGTTGTCGCCGTCGAGCACCAGCAGGTCGACCAGCGTGGCGACGTCGCGCCGCTGCTGGTAGCGCGCGTGGAAGGTGATGGTGCTGTCGAAGAGCGCGACCATGGCCTCGAAGCCAGCGACCTCGTGCACCGTGCCCTGCACGAAGCCGGCGGCCAGCGCGTTCGACAGGAAGCCCAGCCGTTCGATGTGGCGGCCGATGGACAGCAGCCGCCAGGCGTCGTCGCGCGTCATGCGGTCGGTCTGCGCGCCGGTGATGGCCGACAGCATGGCGCTGGCCGCCTCGAGCGAGCGCTGCGTGGCGCCGATGGCATAGCGGCCTTCGCCCGATTCGCCGGCCTGCTCGGCCATGCGGCGCAGGAACTCCGCCTCGGCGCGCACGATGTGGTTCCAGTGTTCCTGCGACAGCCGCTCGCGCACGGCGGCGGCCGCCTCGCGCAGGCAGCGCAGGTTGAAGCCCAGGCTGCGGCCCCGCCGCACGTCGCCCAGTTCGGCGATCAGCGCGCGCTCGAACACGCGGCGCGACTGCGCGGCGCGCGGGCCGTCCTGCAGGTGCTGCACGTCGGGCAGCTCGCGCGGCACCAGGGCGTTACGCTGGCACAGGTCGTGCAGCCAGCCGACCAGCGAGCGCGAGGACTGGTCCTCGCCGCTCAGCAGGTCCAGGCTCAGGCGGGCCAGGCGCAGCGTGTTCTCGGCGCGCTCGGTGTAGCGGCCCAGCCAGAACATGTTCTCGGCCGCGCGGCTGGTGACCGGGGCGCGGTGGCGCGCCAGCGAGGCCGGCGTGGCATGCGGTGCGAGCAGGGTGGTGCGGTCCACCTCGCCGTCGGTCTGCACCCACACGTCGGCGCTGCTGCCGCCGCGCTGCATGGAGGCGATCTGCGCATCGGGGCCCGCCAGGCGCGCCAGGCCGCCGGGCAGCACGCGCCAGGACTGCGGCCCATCGTTGACCGCGAACACGCGCAGCAGCACCGCCTTGGGCGCGATGTGGCCGGGGCCGAGGTCCTGTGCCCAGGTCGGCATCTGCGACAGGGGCATGAAGCGCTGCACCGTGTGGGCGTCGCCCTGGCGCATGATGCGGCCGGCCCATTCGTCGAGCTCGCGCCGGCCGAGCTGGGTGCCCAGCACCGCGTCGAAGCCCGGATGCGCATCGGAACCCGGGTAGGTCGGCTTGATGGCGCAGTCGGCCAGCTGCGGCAGGACCGATTCCATCGCGGCACGCTCGCCGCACCACCAGGTGGGCAGGGCCGGCAGGCTCAGCTTCTCGCCGATCAGGTGCTGTGCGAGCGCGGGCAGGAAGCCCAGCATGGCCGGCGATTCGAGGAATGCCGAGCCGGGCGTGTTGGCCACCAGCACGTTGCCGGCGCGGATGGCCTGCAGCAGGCCGGGCACGCCCAGGGTGGAGTCGGGCCGCAGCTCCAGCGGGTCGAGGTACTGGTCGTCGAGCCGCTTGATGAGCCCATGCACGGGGCGCAGGCCCTGCAGCGTCTTGAGGTAGAGGCGCTCGTCGCGCACCGTGAGGTCGCTGCCCTCGACCAGCGTCACGCCCAGGTAGCGGGCCAGGTACGCGTGCTCGAAGTAGGTCTCGTTGTAGGGGCCGGGCGTGAGCAGCGCGATGTGCGGCGGCGCGCCGGCCGGGCACATGGCCTGCAGGCCTTCCATCATGGCGCTGTAGGTGGCGGCCAGCCGCTGCACCTGCAGCGACTCGAAGGCCTGCGGGAACTGGCGCGAGATGGCGAGGCGGTTCTCCAGCAGGTAGCCCAGGCCCGAGGGCGCCTGCGTGCGCTGCGAGACCACCCACCAGTTGCCGTCGGGGCCGCGGGCGAGGTCGAAGGCGGCGATGCGCAGCCAGGTGTCGCCCGGCGGCCGAACGCCGTGCATGGCGCGCAGGTAGCCGGGATGGCCGCGCACCAGGGCGGCCGGCAGCAGGCCCTCGGACAGCAGCTTCTGCGGGCCGTAGACGTCGGCCAGCACGCGGTCGAGCACGCGCGTGCGCTGGATCACGCCGGCCTCGATCTGCGCCCAGCTCTGCGGTGGAACGATGAGCGGGAAGAGGTCGAGCGACCAGGGGCGCTGCGGCCCGTCGCGGTCGGCGTACACGTTGTAGGTGACGCCGTTGTCGCGGATCTGGCGCTCCAGGCTCACGGCGCGCCGCGGCAGGTCGGCGAAGCCGGCCGGGCCGAGCGCCTCGAAGAACTCGCTCCACGCGGGCGTCAGCGGCGGCTTCGGCGTGGTCGCCGGCGCGGCCGCCTCGGAGACCGCTTCGACGGGTGGCGGTTCGAGCGCATCGTGCAGCGGTGCGACCGGTGCGATGGCACGCGCGGCAGGTGCCGGCGTGGCCGGCGTGACCGAGCCGCGCAGCTCGTCGAAATGGCCGGGCTGTGCCGGCGGGGCGAGCGCGGACGCGAAGGCGGCCGGCGATTCCAGCGCCTGCGCGTCGAAGAGAGAGTCGTTCAGCGAATCCACAGCCGGGCCATTGTCACACCCTCGTCATCGACGGCGGGTGCACGCGGCAGGCCGCGAAGGCCGCGCGCGGCGGCGGCGTGACAAAAGCACGCGCCGTCGCGCATTTCTCATCGCCGCAGGTCGAGGGTGAACGGGAACTCGCGGCTGCCCGTGACCTCGATGTTGGCCGGCGGCGTGCGCAGCATGCCCGGTGTGTGGCCCATGCGCGAGAAGCGCGCGAGGCGCCGGCTCTCGGCCTCGTAGGCGTTGACCGGGAAGGTCGTGTAGTTGCGCCCGCCCGGATGCGCCACGTGGTACTGGCAGCCGCCGATCGAGCGCTTCATCCAGGTGTCCACCAGGTCGATGGTCAGCGGTGCATGCGGCTGGATGGTCGGGTGCAGCGAGGACGGCGGATTCCATGCCTTGTAGCGAACGCCCGCCACGTACTCGCCCGCGACGCCGGTGGGCTGCAGCGGCAGCACCTGGCCGTTGACGGTGACCACGTAGCGGCTCTGGTTCAGGCCCGTCACGCGCACCTCGATGCGCTCCAGCGAGGAGTCGACGTAGCGCACGGTGCCGCCGATCGCGCCTTCCTCGCCCATCACGTGCCAGGGCTCCAGCGCGTTGCGCAGCGACAGCTCCACGCCCATGGCCTGCACCTCGCCCACCAGCGGGAAGCGGAACTCGAAGTGCGGCGCGAACCATTCGGCCTCGAAGGCGAAACCGGCCTGGCGCATCTCGCTGATGACGTCGTCGAAGTCCATCTTGACGAAGGTCGGCAGCAGGAAGCGGTCGTGCAGCTCGGTGCCCCAGCGCGTGGCGGGCGCGGCGTAGGGCGCGTCCCAGAAGCGGGCGACGAGCGCGCGCAGCAGCAGCTGCTGCACGATGCTCATGCGGGCATGCGGCGGCATCTCGAAGGCCCGCAGTTCGAGCAGGCCCAGGCGGCCGGTGGGACCGTCGGGCGAGTAGAGCTTGTCGATGCAGAACTCGCTGCGGTGCGTGTTGCCGGTGACGTCGATGAGGATGTTGCGCAGCGTGCGGTCCACCAGCCAGGGCGGCATGCTCTGGCCGTAGATCTCGCGGTTCTTCGCGATCTCCTTGAGGGCGATCTCCAGCTCGTAGACCTGGTCGTTGCGGGCTTCGTCCACGCGCGGCGCCTGGCTGGTCGGGCCGATGAACATGCCCGAGAACAGGTACGACAGCGACGGGTGGTTGTGCCAGTACAGCAGCAGGCTGGCCAGCAGCTCGGGCTTGCGCAGGAAGGGGCTGTCGGAAGGCGTGGCGCCGCCGAGCACGAAGTGGTTGCCGCCGCCGGTGCCGGTGTGGCGGCCGTCGGTCATGAACTTCTCGGCCGACAGGCGCGTCTGGAAGGCCGCGTCGTAGAGGAACTCGGTGTGCTGCACCAGCTCGCCCCAGCTGTGGGCGGGGTGGATGTTGACTTCGATCACGCCCGGGTCGGGCGTGACCTGCAGCAGCTTCAGGCGCGGGTCGCGCGGCGGCGGGTAGCCCTCGAGCACGATCTTCACGCCCAGTTCCTCGGCCGTCGCCTCGACGGCGGCGAGCAGGTCGAGGTAGTCCTCCAGCCAGGCCAGCGGCGGCATGAACACGTACAGGATGCCCGAGGCGTTGCCCACCTTCTCGGCGGCCGGGCCGTTGGCGCGGCGCGGGTCGCGCGCCTCGACGCACAGCGCCGTGCGGGTGATCCAGTGGGCGGATTCGTTGCGCAGCGGGAAGCGCACGTTCGCGCCCTCGGCCGTCTGCGTGCGGGCCGATGCCGGACCCTGGCCCTGCGGGCCGGTGCCGAACTGCATGCGGTAGGTGCTCGGGGCCTGCTGCGGCGTGCCATGGGCATAGGGCACGGTGCCGCGGTCGGCGGCGGCCAGGCCGGTCATGCCCGTGTAGCGGCTGCGGAAGTCGCTGGGCGAGGGCAGCGGCACGCTCGGCGCGTTCGGGTCGCGGTCGACCAGGTAGGGGTAGTCGCCCTTGCTGGCCCAGGGCTGCGAGTCGAGCGGCAGGCGATAGCCCATCGGCGAATCGCCCGGGATGAGGTACATGCGGTCGTCGCGCAGGAACCAGGGGCCGGTCTTCCAGCCGCCGCCGGCCAGCGCGGGATTGCCGCCGGCCGAGGCCGGCTCCAGCGGCAGCACGTAGCCGATCACCGCGTCGAGCTTCTGCGTGAAGACGCGGCGCAGGCGCGCGCGCTCGAGTTCGTCGTCCAGCTTGGACTCGAAGGGGTCGACGTTCACCGGCAGGCGGCGTTCGCGCCAGAGGTAGTAGTACACGTCCTCGTAGCCGGGCTGAATGAAGCGTTCGGCCAGGCCCAGCTTCTCGGCCAGCTTGTAGGTGAAGCGGCGCGCGTCCTCGCTGGTGTAGTGCGCGGGCTGGCGCTCGTCGGCGAAGAGGGCCGGGTTGTGCCAGACCGGCTGGCCGTCGGCGCGCCAGAAGATCGACAGCGCCCAGCGCGGCAGCTGTTCGCCCGGGTACCACTTGCCCTGGCCGAAGTGCAGGAAGCCGCCGTGGCCGTATTCGCTGCGCAGGCGGTCGACCAACTCGGTGGCGTAGCCGCGCTTGGTGGGGCCGAGCGCGTCGGTGTTCCATTCGGCCGCGTCGCGGTCGGAGGTGGCGACGTAGGTCGGCTCGCCGCCCATGGTCAGGCGCACGTCGCCCGCGGCCAGGCGCGCGTCGACGGCTTCGCCCAGGGCCAGCACCTCGGCCCACTGGTCGTCGGTATAGGGCTTGGTCACGCGCGGCGATTCGTACACCCGCGTGACGTTCATCTCGTGGCTGAAGTCGACCTCGGCCTCGTCCATCAGGCCCTCGATGGGCGCGGCGCTCGACGGCGTGGGCGTGCAGGCCAGCGGGATGTGGCCTTCGCCGGCCAGCAGGCCCGAAGTCGCGTCGAGCCCGATCCAGCCCGCGCCGGGCAGGTAGACCTCGCACCAGGCATGCAGGTCGGTGAAGTCGACCGTGGTGCCGCTCGGGCCGTCGAGTGCCTTCACGTCGGGCGTGAGCTGGATCAGGTAGCCCGAGACGAAGCGCGCCGCCAGGCCCATGTGGCGCAGCAGCTGGACCAGCAGCCAGCCCGAGTCGCGGCAGGAGCCGGAGGCGTTCTGCAGCGTCTGCTCGGGCGTCTGCACGCCAGGCTCCATGCGGATCAGGTACTTGACGTCCTGCTGCACCTGCTGGTTGATCTGCACGAGGAAGTCGATGGTGCGCTTCTCGGTGCGGTCGATCTTGTCGAGGTAGGCCTGCACCAGCGGCGTCGCGGGCTCGGCCACCAGGTAGGGTGCGAGTTCCTCGGCCAGTTCCTTCGAGTACTTGAAGGGGAAGTTCTCGGCCTGCGGTTCGAGGAAGAAGTCGAAGGGGTTGTAGACCGCCATCTCGACCACGAGGTCGACGGTGACCTTGAACTCGGTCGTCTTCTTCGGGAAGACCAGCCGTGCCAGGTAGTTGGCGAAGGGATCCTGCTGCCAGTTGATGAAGTGCTCGGCCGGCTCGACACGCAGCGAGTACGAGATCACGTTGCTGCGGCAATGGGGCGCGGGGCGCAGGCGAACCACCTGCGGGCCGAGCTGCACCGGCCGGTCGTACCTGTAGTGAGTGACGTGATGAAGGGCGGCGTGGATCGACATGGGTTGAGGCTCGGGTGCTTGTTATGGGTACGGTCCGCGCTGTGGCGCGGCCGACCGGCGCCATACTAGCCGACAAGCCAAGCAAGGAATGCGCCACGACAGCGTCATGGTGCCGTGCCTGACGCGGAAGGTTCAAGGGATGGATCGAGGGCAAGGGGAGGGCGCGCCAGCGGCGCCGCAGATCGACGAGGCCGAGGCGCTGGCCATGGAAGGCCGGCGAACCGCCTGGCGTGGCTTCGCCCTGCTGGCCGGCAGCGTGGCGGGTGCGGCGCTGCAACTGCAGCAGCCCGCGCTGTGGGGCTGGCCGGTCTACGCGACGGTCGTGCTGCTGGGCCTGCTGGCTGCGGCGCTGCCCTTGCGGCGGCGTCGCCGCGTCGGCCTCGTGGCGGTGGGCCTGGTGGCGGGTCTGGCGCTGGGCTTCGGCGCCACGGGCGGACGGGCGCTCGCCTACCTGGCCGATGCCCTCGATCCGGTGCTCGAGGGCCAGGACATCCGCGTGGTCGGCGTGGTGGCGCAGATGCCCCAGCGCAACGAGACCGGCGTGCGCTTCCGCTTCGATGTCGACGAAGTCCGCCCGGTCGGCGGCGCATCGGCCGGGCCGCCACCAAGGCTGCCGCCCCGGCTGGCGTTGGGCTGGTATGCCGCGGACACCGGGGCCTGGTCGCGCGGTGCCGACGAAGGCGCCGCTGCGCGCACGGTGGAGCTGCCGCAGGTCCGCGCCGGCCAGCGCTGGGCGTTCACCGTGCGCCTCAAGGCGCCGCATGGCAACCGCAACCCCCACGGCTTCGACTACGAGCTGTGGCTGTGGGAACAAGGCATGCAAGCCACGGGCTATGTGCGCACCGGCACGGGCGAGGCGGCGCCCGAGCTGCTGGGCCGCGGCTGGTCGCACCCGGTGGAGCGCGCCCGCGAGGCGGTGCGCGCGGGCATCGACGCGCAGGTGGCCGACCGGCGCCTGGCCGGCGTGATCGCGGCGCTGGTCACGGGCGACCAGGCCTCGATCGAGCGGGCCGACTGGGACATCTTCCGCGCCACCGGCGTGGCCCACCTGATGAGCATCTCGGGCCTGCACGTGACGATGTTCGCCTGGCTGGCGGCGGCAGTGGTGGGCTGGCTCTGGCGGCGCAGCCCACGCCTGCTGCTGCGCTGGCCGGCGCCGCATGCCGCGCTGGTGGGCGGCGTGGGCCTGGCGGCGCTGTATGCGCTCTTCAGCGGCTGGGGCGTGCCTTCGCAGCGCACGGTGTGGATGCTGGCGCTGGCCGCGCTGCTGCGCCTGTCGGCCCGGCGCTGGCCCTGGCCCTTCGCCTGGCTGGCCGTGTGCGCGGGCGTGGTGGCGCTCGACCCGTGGGCGCTCATGCAGGCCGGCTTCTGGCTCAGCTTCGTCGCCGTGGGGGTGCTGTTTGCTACGGATTCAGGAGCGCCTCGCGCAGGCAGGACGTGCGCCGCAGCCCGTTTGAGTTCAAAGCTTTGGCATCTGCTGCGCGAGCAGCTGATCGTCACGCTGGCGCTCGCGCCGCTGTCGCTGCTGCTCTTCCAGCAGCTGTCGCTGGTCGGGCTTCTGGCCAATGCGGCGGCGATCCCGTGGGTCACGCTCGTGGTCACGCCGCTGGCCATGCTGGGCATCCTCTGGCCGCCGCTGTGGCAGGCTGCGGCCTGGGCGGTGCAGGCCCTCGGGTGGGGGCTGCAGGCGCTGGCCGTGCTGCCCGGTGCCACGGTGTCGACGCCCGCGCCGGCCCTGTGGGCGGCCATCGCCGGCGTCGCGGGCGGCCTGCTGATCGCCATGCGCCTGCCGCTGCCGATGCGGCTGCTCGGCCTGCCGCTCATCGCGCCGGTGCTGCTGTGGCCAGCGACCCGGCCGCCGGTCGGCGAGTTCGAGCTGCTGGCCGCCGACGTGGGCCAGGGCAATGCCGTCATCGTGCGCACCGCCACGCACGGCCTGCTCTACGACGCCGGCCCACGCTACAGCCTCGAGAGCGATGCCGGGCACCGCGTGCTGGTGCCCTTGTTGCGCGCCGAGGGCGTGGCGCTCGACACCGTGGTGCTGAGCCACCGCGACAGCGACCACACCGGCGGCGCCGCGGCCGTGCTGGCCATGCAGCCGCAGGCCACGCTGCTCAGCTCGATCGAGGCCGGGCACCCGCTGCAGGCGCTGCGGCCCGCGGTGCGCTGCGAGGCCGGCCAGCAGTGGGACTGGGACGGCGTGCGCTTCGAGGTGCTGCATCCCGTCGCGGCCGATTACGGACTTCCGTCGGCCAAGCCGAACGCACTGTCCTGCGTGCTGCGCATCGGCAATGGACGGTCGACCGCGCTGCTGGCCGGCGACATCGAGCGCGCGCAGGAAGCGGCGCTGGTCGGCCGCAGCGCCGAGGGCGCCCTGCGCGCCGACGTGCTGCTGGTGCCTCACCACGGCAGCAAGACGTCTTCGAGCCCGCTGCTGCTCGACGCGGTCCGGGCGCGGCTGGCCCTGGTGCAGGCGGGCTATCGCAACCGCTTCGGCCACCCCGCGACGCCCGTGCGCGAGGCCCACGTCGCCCGCGGCACGACGGTGGTCGACAGCCCGCATTGCGGCGCTGCCCGGTGGTCGAGCCGCCTGCCTGCCCAGGTGCGCTGCGAGCGCCACGCCGAGCCGCGCTACTGGCAGCACCGCGTGCCTTGAGCCGCGGCCGGCGTTCCGGGTTTTCCCTGGAAAAGTTTCGCCTGCAGCAACTTTCCTTCCTTTGCTTGACGCGGAAAAGCGGCGCCGCGTTCAATGCGTGACGTCTTCATGATGTTCCGAAGAACGAAACAAGAGACAACATGACTGGAAGAACGCGTCCTCCTGCCTCGATGCTGGCCCAGCGGGCCGTCGAGCCCACCTCGTCGGTCGAACGCGCCTGCCGCATCCTGCGTGCGCTGTCGGACCCGGGCGTCACGCGCCTGACCGACATCGCCGTGGCCACGGGGCTGGACAAGACCACGGTGCTGCGCCTGCTGGAAGTGCTGATGCGCGACGGCTTCGTGGTGCGCGACACCCACAGCAAGCACTACAGCCTCGGCGCCGAACTGCTGGTGCTGGGCGCTGCCGCACTGGCCCGCTTCGACCCCCGCCCGCTGGTGCGGCCGGCGCTGCTGCGGCTCACGGGGCAGTTCGAGGACAGCGTGATCCTGTCCATCCCGAGCGGCATCGAGTCGCTCTGCGTCGACGTGGAAGAGGGGCGCTACCCGATTCGCGCCAATTACCTCTCCATCGGAAGCCGCCGCCCGCTCGGCGTCGGCGCGGGCAGCCTGGCACTGCTGGCCTGGATGCCCGAGGCCGAGCGGCAGGCCGCCCTGGCGGTGATCGCGCCGCAGCTGCAACGCTACCCGCGCATCACCGCACAGCTGCTGGAGGACCACGCCCGCGAGGCGCGCGAGCGCGGTTATGCGGTGCTGCTGGACGTGGTGGTGGAGCGCATGGGGGGCATCGCGGTGCCGATCCTCGGTGCCGACGGGCGGCCGGTGGCAGCCATCAGCATCGCAGCGCTGAACGACCGCATCACCTCGCGCGAGGCCGAGCTGGCCCGCGCGTTGCGGCTCGAGGCCGCCACCTGCGAGGTGCTTTGGAGCCGCGCCGCCCACACGGGCGCCGCCGTGACACGGCGTGGGAGGGTGCACTGATGGCCGCAAGCCCGGCGACGGCCTGGATCACCGGCGTCGGCGGCACCGCCTTCGGCCGCCACGAAGGGCAGGGCGCGCTGGACCTGATGGCGCAGGCCGCGCAGCAGGCGCTGCAGGGCGCCGGCCTGCAGCGGGCGGACGTCGACGGCGTGCTGTGCGGCTACGCCACCACGCTGCCCCATCTCATGCTCTCCACGCTGTTCTGCGAGCGCTTCTCGCTCGACCCGGGCTACGCGCACAGCGTCCAGCTCGGCGGCGCGACGGGCGCCGCGATGCTGATGCTGGCGCGTGAGCTGGTGCGCAGCGGCCGCTGCCGTCGGGTGCTGGTGGTGGCCGGCGAGAACCGGCTGAGCGGGCAGTCGCGCGACAGCGCCATCCAGACGCTGGCGCAGGTCGGCGACCCCGATTACGAAGTACCCAACGGTGCGTCGGTCCCGGCGTACTACGGCCTGATGGCCTCGCGCTACCTGCACGAGACGGGCACGACCGAAGCCGACCTCGCCGAATTCGCGGTGCTGATGCGGGCCAATGCGCGCCGCCACCCGGGCGCGCATCTCACCGGACCGATGACCGTGGCCGACGTGCTGGCGTCCAAGCCGATCGCCGCGCCGCTCAAGCTGATGGATTGCTGCCCCATCTCCGACGGCGCCATGGCGCTGGTGGTGTCGGCCGAGCCGGGCGACGGCCCGCGCGTTGCGATGGCGGGCGCCGGCCAGGCGCATCGCCACCAGCACCTGAGCGCGATGGCGGACGTGATGCAGTGCGGCGCGGCCATCTCGGCACGGCGTGCGTTCGCCGACGCCGGCCTGGGCGTGGCCGACATCGACCATCTCGGCATCTATGACTCGTTCACGATCACGCTGACCATGCTGCTCGAGGAGATCGGCTTCGCACCGCGCGGCGGCGCGGCCGACCGCGTACGCAGCGGCGACTTCGCACCGGGCGGGATGTTGCCGCTCAACACGCACGGCGGCCTGCTGTCCTTCGGGCACTGCGGGGTGGCGGGCGGCATGGCGCACGCGGTCGAGGCCTTCCGCCAGATGACCGGCCAGGCGGGCGAGCGCCAGGTCGCCCGTCCGCGCCATGCCTTCGTCCACGCCGACGGCGGCGTGATGTCCTCCCATGTGAGCCTGATCCTGTCGCAGGCCGCTTCGTCATGACCGCCACCGCTTCCAGCGCGCTCGCCGCGCCCTTCGTCGACGGCCTCGCGCGGCACGAACTGCGCTTCCAGCGCTGCGCCGCGTGCGGCACGGCGCAGACGCTGGCGCGCTACGCCTGCGCGCGCTGCGGCAGCGACGCCCTGGCCTGGGAAACGGCCCGCGGCACGGCCACCCTGCATGCGGTGACGGTGGTGTCGCGCGCGCCGTCCGATGCGTTCCGCGCACTGGCCCCGTACACGCTGGTGATCGCACAACTCGATGAGGGGCCGCGCCTGATGGCGCACGCCGAGCCGGGTGTGCGCATCGGCGAACGTGTCGTGGCCGGCTTCTTCATGCACGACGGCCACGTGCTGATCCGCTTTTCGCCCGCCACGAGATAGCGC
This sequence comes from Xenophilus aerolatus, assembly GCA_030418545.1. Taxonomy (GTDB): domain Bacteria; phylum Pseudomonadota; class Gammaproteobacteria; order Burkholderiales; family Burkholderiaceae_C; genus Xenophilus. The sequence continues at coordinate 31,088 of QAIB01000002.1, forward strand.
CGGGCGCGCCGGGCATCCGTCACGAGAACACAACGACTGGAGACAACCACATGCATGCGATCCGCCTCCCCTTGCGCCGCCGACTGCTCACCGCAGTGGGCGCCGCGCTGTGCCTCGCCGTTCCGGCCCTCGCGCAGGCGCAGGCATCCGGCTCGGCGTACCCGAACAAGCCGGTCAGGCTGGTGGTGCCCTACCCGCCGGGCGGGCCGACCGACATCGTTGCGCGGCTGGTCGCGCAGAAGCTGTCGGACGCGATGGGCCAGCAGTTCGTCATCGACAACCGTCCGGGCGCGGGCGGCAATCCCGGCGCCGAGCTGGTGGCGCGCAGCCCGGCCGACGGCTACACGCTGGTGGTCGCGACGACGGCGCATGCCATCAACCCCTCGCTGTTCAAGAACCTCGGCTACTCGCTGTCGAAGGACTTCGCACCGGTGTCGCAGCTCACCAGCGGGCCGTTGGTGATCGTCGCCAACCCGCAGCTGCCGGCGAAGAACGTGGCCGAGCTCATCGCGCTGGCCAAGGCCAGGCCGGGCGAATTGAACTTCGCGTCCTCGGGAAACGGGCAATCCACGCACCTGTCGGCCGAGCTCTTCGCCGCGATGGCAGGTGTCAAGATGAACCACATCCCGTACAAGGGCAGCGCACCCGCGCTCACCGACACCATGGGCGGCCAGACGCAGCTGATGTTCGACACCATGCTGTCGGCCATGCCGCATGTGAAGGCGGGCAAACTGAAGGCGCTGGCGGTGACGAGCGCCATGCGCTCGCCGGTCGCGCCCGATCTGCCCACCGTCGCCGAGTCGGGCCTGCCGGGCTACGAGGCCATTGCGTGGAACGGGTTGCTCGCACCGGCTGGCACGCCGCCGGAGGTGGTGGCGCGGCTCAACGCCGAGCTGAAGAAGGTGCTGGCCGCGCCGGACGTGAAGGACAAGTTCGAGGCGCAGGGCTTCGCGGCGGCCTGGAACGCGCCCGAGGACTTCGGCCGTTTCATGGCGGCCGAGGTCGACAAGTGGGCCAAGGTCGTCAAGGTGTCCGGCGCCAAGGTCGACTGACGTGATCGACTTCCATCGGCTCAAGGCCTGGCGCTTCGACGAGATCGTTCAGCGCTACGGCACCGACGACACGATGCGCTACGCCCTCGCGCTCGGCCTGGGCGGCGACCCGACCGACGCGCCGCAGCTGCGGTTCGTCAATGACGTGCCCGCGGCGCCCCTGGCCTTGCCGACGATGGCAGTGGTGCTCGGCTTCCCCGGCTCGTGGATGCAGGACCCGGCCACCGGCATCGACTTCGCGCAGATCGTGCATGGCGAGGAGCAGGTCGTGTGGCATCGGCCCCTTCCGGCGGCGGGCGCCGTGCGGGCGCGGCACCGCGTGACCCGGATTGTCGACAAGGGGCCGGGCCGCGGCGCGACCATCACCTACGACAAGACGCTGCACGACGCCGAGAGCGATGTGCTGCTCGCGACCGTGACCCACACCACCTTCGCACGCGGCAATGGCGGCTTCGCCACCAGCGACGTGCCCGGCGACGCCGCCCCGGCGCCGCCCGTGCCGGTGCCTGCGAGCGAGCCGGAGGCCGTCGTCGACATCCCGACGCTGCCGCAGCAGGCCTTGCTCTACCGGCTCTGCGGTGACCGCAATCCGCTGCATTCCGACCCCGCCACGGCACGTGCTGCCGGCTTCGACCGGCCGATCCTGCACGGGCTGTGCACCTGGGGCATCGCGGCGCATGCATTGCTCGCGCAGTGCGCCGGCAGCGACCCGACGCGGCTGCGCAGCCTGTACGCGCGCTTCTCGGCACCGGTGTTCCCGGGCGAGACGCTGCGGCTCGAGCTGTTCCGCCAGGGCGGCGACGTGCGCTTTCGCGTCCGGGTGCCGGCACGCGACAAGGTGGTGCTCGATCACGGCCATGCCGTGTTCGCGGCCTGAGCTTCAACACCCACGACGAGGAGACGACATGACCCAGCACATCCCTGATATCGCCATCGGCCGCCGCACCCTGCTCGGTGGCGCGGTCGCCGCTCTCGGCACGCTCGCAGTGCCCGCCTTCGCGCAGACCGGCTACCCCGTCCGCCCGGTGAAGTTCGTCGTGCCTTTCCCTGCCGGAGGACCGGTGGACACCACCGGCCGTGCGGTCGCGCAGAAGCTGTCGGAGATGTGGGGCCAGCAGGCCATCGTCGACAACCGCGCCGGTGCCGGCGGCATCGTCGGCGCCGAGATCGCGGCCAAGCTGCCGGCCGACGGCTACAACGTCTTCGTCTGCAGCATCCACCATTCGGTGCTGCCCAGCCTCAAGCCGCGGCTCGCCTACGACATCGAAAAGGACTTCGTGCCGTTGAGCTTCGGCGCGATGTTCCCGGTAGTACTGGTGGCGCACCCGGACGTGCCCGTGAAAACGGTGGCCGACGTCATCGCGCTGGACAAGCGCTCGCCCGGCAAGCTGAGCTTCGGCTCCGCCGGCAGCGGTGGTGGCACCCACCTGGCGGGCGAGCTGTTCAACATGCAGGCGGGCACGAAGCTGCTGCATGTGCCGTACAAGGGGAGCGCGCCGGCGATGACCGATCTGCTGGGCGGCCAGGTGCAGTTCATGTTCAGCGACGCGCCCACGGCGCTGCCGCAGATCAAGGCCGGCAAGGTGCGCGCCATCGCCGTGGCCAGTGCCCAGCGCTCGGCGTTGCTGCCCGATGTGCCGACCGTGGTGGAGTCGGGCCTGCCAGCTTACGAGGCCTATTCGTGGGCCGGCTTCCTGGCCCCGGCCGGCACGCCGAAGGATGTCGTGCAGCGCCTGAGCGTCGACATCGGGAAGGCGCTCGGCGACCCGCAGGTCAGGCAGCGCCTTTCCGACGCCGGCGCGGAAGCCGCGCCGAGCACGCCCGAAGCCTTCGGGAAGATGCTGCACGCGGAGATCGTCAAGTGGACGAAGGTGGTGCGCACGGCGGAAATCAAGGTGGATTGATGGCGACGAAGCTGGAATCCGCCGACACCGCGGCGCGCCTGAGCGTCCACCAGGAGGGCCCCGTGCTGGTGCTGACGATCAGCAACCCGGCGGCGCGCAACGCGATGCACCCGTCGCTCTATCGCACGGCGGTCGAGACGCTGCGCCGCGCGGCGGCTGACCGCGCGGTGCGCGCAATCGTCCTGAGGGGCGAGGGCGAGCACTTCTGCGGCGGCGGCGACCTGAAGCGCCTCGCAGCCCAGCGCGAGCTGCCGCGCGAGACGCAGGCCGCCCACCTCGACGTGCTGCACGACTGGGTGATGGCGATGCACGACGCGCCGCAGCCGGTGATCGCCGCCGTCGAGGGTGCGGCGGCGGGCGGCGGCTTCTCGGTCTGCCTGGGCTGCGACCTGATCGTGGCCGCCGAGGACGCGAAGTTCGTCATGTCGTACGTCAAGCTCGCGCTCACGCCCGACGGCGGCGGCTCCGATTCGCTCGCGCGTGCGCTGCCGCCGCAAACGGCGCTGGAGCTGCTGCTCGACGGCGGCGTGTGCACGGCGCAGCGGCTGCACGCGCTGGGCGTGGTCAACCGCGTGGTGCCGCACGGCGAGGCGGTCGCCACCGCCATGGCCTGGGCGCAGCAACTGGCCGCCGGCCCCGCCGATGCTCAGGCGCGCATCAAGCAACTGGTGCATGCGGCCCGCGGGCGCTCGCGCCGGGCGCAGCTCGATGCCGAGCGCGACGCTTTCGTCGACAGCCTCTACAGCGACGCCTGCGGCGCGGGCATCGCGTCTTTCCTCAACAACGCGCGCCGCGGCTGAGCCGCGCGCCCCTGTCCATTCGCAAGGCCTTCCATGTCCGACCTGCTCGAATCCGCCCTGAACCCGCAATCCGTCGCCGTCATCGGCGCGTCCGAGAACATCCACAAGATCGGTGGGCGCCCGATCTACTACATGCGCAGGCATGGCTTTGGCGGTCGCATCTACCCGATCAATCCGTCCCGTGAGGAGGTGCAGGGACTCAGGAGCTATGCGTCGCTCGCGGCGCTGCCGGAGGCACCCGACCTGGCAATGGTCATCGTCGGCGGCGAGAAGGCGGTCGATGCCGTCTCGCAGTGTGCGTCGCGCGGCGTGAAATCGGTGGTGGTGGTGGCCTCGGGTTTCGGCGAGACGGGCGAAGAGGGGCGCGCCGCGCAGCGGGCGATGGTCGACACCGCGCGCGCTGCCGGCATGCGCCTGTACGGCCCCAACACCCAGGGACTGGCCAACTTCGGCACCGGCGCGCTCGCCGGCTTCTCGACCATGTTCGTCGAGGTGCCGCCGGCCGACGGCCCGGTCGGCATCGTGAGCCAGAGCGGCGGCATGAGCGCCATGGCCTACGGCCTGCTGCGGGGCCGCGGCCTGGGCGTGCGCCATGTGCACGCGACCGGCAACGAGGCCGACGTCACCGTGTCGGACCTGGCCTGGGCGGTGGCGCACGACCCCGACGTGAAGCTGCTGCTGCTCTACCTCGAAAACGTCGCCGATCCCGAACTGCTCGCGCGCACTGCCGCCTATGCGCGCGAGCGCGACCTGCCCATCATCGCGGTGAAGGCCGGGCGCTCGGAGAGCGGGCAGAAGGCCGCGTCGTCGCACACCGGTTCGCTGGCCAACGAGGACCGCACGGTCGACGCCTTCTTCCGGCATCACGGCATCTGGCGGGTGCGCGACCCGCACGCGCAGGCGCTGGCCGCCGAGGCCTACCTCAAGGGCTGGCGGCCCGAGGGCCGGCGGCTCGTGATCATCAGCAACTCGGGCGCGAGCTGCGTGATGGGGGCCGACGCCTCGGAGGAACTCGGCCTGCCGCTGGCCGAGCTGGCACCCGCCACGCGTGCCGACGTGGCGAGCCGCCTGCCGGGCTTCGCGACGGCGGTGAACCCGATCGACATCACGGCCGCGCTGCTGTCGAACAGCGGCCTGTTCGGCGATGTGCTGCCGGCCGTGGCGCAGGACCCGGCGGCCGACCTGTTCTTCATCAACATCCCGGTGGCCGGCGCCGGCTACGACGTCGAGGCCTTCGCGCGCGACGCGGCCGCGTTCGAGCGCAGCACGGGGAAGCCGGTGGTGGTGGCCGCCTGGCAGGACACGGTGGCGGCGCCCTTCAGGGCGCACGGTGTGCCGACCTACGGCAACGAGAACGACGCCTTGGGCACGCTGGCCCAACTGGTGTCGCACACCGCCCTGATGCGCAAGGCGATCGTGCCGTGGCCCGCCGCGCCGGCCCCGGCGCTGCCTGCCGGCACCGGGCGTTTCCTGAACGAAGCGCAAAGCCTGGGGCTCCTTGCCGAGGCGGGGGTGCCGGTGGTCGCTCACCGGTTGTGCCGGAGCGCGAAGGAGGCCGCGGACGCGCTGTTGGCCGTGGGGGCGCCGGCGGTGGTGAAGGCCTGCTCGGGCGACGTTCCGCACAAGTCGGAACATGGCCTGGTGGCCTTGAACGTCGGCTCGGCGGAGGAGGTCGCTGCGCTGTTCGATCGCCAATGGGCCAGGCTGGGCGCGCTCGGGGCCGCGCAGGAGGGCGTGATCGTCGCGGCGATGCGTCGCGGGCAGCACGAATTCATGGTCGGTGCGCGCGTCGATCCGGTCTTCGGCCCGGTGGTGGTCGTCGGCGACGGCGGCAAGTATGTGGAGGCGCTCCAGGACATCGCGGTGCTGGTACCGCCCTTCGCCGCGGCCGACGTGGCGGACGCCCTGCGCACGCTGCGCATCGCGCCGCTGCTCGACGGCGTGCGGGGCGACCCGCCGCTGGACATCGACGCGCTGGCGCAGGTGGTGGTGGCCGTCGGCAGGCTGATCGTGGACGCGCGCGGCTCCATCGCCTCGATCGACGTCAATCCGGTACTGGTTGCGCCCCGGGGGCAGGGCGCCGTGGTGCTGGACGCGCTGGTCGAGCGGGGAGGCTGAGCAGCGCGGGTCGCGCTTGTGCAAAGATCGCCCGGGGCTTGGCCTTGAACTTGCTAAGCTATGGCTCAAGGAGATTGGTCGTTCTATGCACAAATTCGACGAAATGTATGAGCGGCTGCCCTATGCAGGGGCCGCGATCCGTCAGCACTACCAACGTTACGACCAGTGGCTCGCGAAGCAACCCCAGGAGGTGATGAATTCGCGGCGGGAGGAGGCGGAGATGATCTTCCGCCGCGTCGGGATCACCTTCGCGGTGTACGGCGCCAAGGACGAGGACGGCTCGGGCACCGAGCGGCTCATCCCCTTCGACCTGCTGCCGCGGATCATCCCGGCGCACGAGTGGGAGAGCATGCAGAAGGGGCTGGCGCAGCGCGTCAACGCCCTCAACCGCTTCATCCATGACGTCTACCACGACCAGGAGATCGTCAAGGCGGGCATCATCCCCTCGGAGCAGATCAACAACAACGCGCAGTTCCGGCCCGAGATGATCGGCGTCAATGTGCCGAACGACGTGTACTCCAACATCTCGGGCATCGACATCGTGCGCGCCCCCGATGCCGAGGGCAAGGGCGAGTACTACGTGCTGGAGGACAACCTGCGCGTGCCCAGCGGCGTGAGCTACATGCTCGAGAACCGCAAGATGATGATGCGGCTCTTCCCCGAGCTCTTCGCGCAGAACCGCGTGGCGCCGGTGGCCCACTACCCTGACCTGCTGCTCGAGACCCTGCGCGCCAGCGCGCCGCCGGCGACGGCCGAGCCCACGGTGGTGGTGCTCACGCCCGGCATGTACAACAGCGCCTACTTCGAGCATGCCTTCCTGGCGCAGCAGATGGGCGTCGAGCTGGTCGAGGGCCAGGACCTGTTCGTCAAGGACGACTTCGTCTACATGCGCACCACGCGCGGCCCGAAGCGGGTCGACGTGATCTACCGCCGCGTGGACGACGACTTCCTCGACCCCGAGGTGTTCCGGCCCAATTCGACGCTGGGCTGCGCCGGCCTGATGCGCGCCTACAAGGCGGGCAACGTGGTGATCTGCAACGGCGTGGGCACCGGCGTCGCCGACGACAAGTCGATCTACCCCTATGTGCCTAAGATGGTCGAGTTCTACCTCGGCGAGAAGCCGATCCTCAAGAACGTGCCGACCTGGATGTGCCGCAACAAGGACGACCTGGGCTACGTGCTGGCCAACCTCAAGGACCTGGTCGTCAAGGAAGTGCACGGCGCCGGCGGCTACGGCATGCTGATCGGCCCGGCCGCGACGCAGGCCGAGATCGAGGAGTTCCGCCAGGCCGTGATCGCCAAGCCCGACGGCTACATCGCCCAGCCCACGCTGAGCCTGTCGACCTCGCCGACCTTCGTCGAGTCCGGCATTGCGCCGCGCCACATCGACCTGCGGCCCTTCGTGCTCTCGGCCAAGGAGGTGCAGATGGTGCCCGGCGGCCTGACGCGCGTGGCGCTCAAGGAAGGTTCGCTGGTCGTCAACTCCTCGCAGGGCGGCGGCACCAAGGACACCTGGATCCTTGAGTCCGACAAGCGCTTCGGCTCGCAGTCGCAGAGCCAGAACGGCCAGTCGCAATCGCAGTCGCAAAGCCAGTCGGCCTGAGGGGAGGATCACACCATGCTTTCACGCACCGCCGATCACCTCTACTGGATGTCTCGCTACACCGAGCGGGCCGAGAACACCGCCCGCATGCTGGACATCAACTACCAGACCTCGCTGCTGCCGCAATCGGCCGAGATGGCGCAATCGGGCTGGCAGGGCGTGCTGTCCATCAGCGAACTGCGTCCTGCCTACTTTGCCAAGTACGACACCGTGACGCCCGAAGGCGTGATGGAGTTCATGGTCAAGGACGAGGAGAACCCCTCGTCGATCATCTCCTGCCTGCGGGCGGCGCGCGAGAACGCGCGGGCCGTGCGCGGCGCCCTCACCACCGAGGCCTGGGAGACGCAGAACACCACCTGGCTCGACGTCAACCGCATGCTGCGCTCGGGCGGCTTCGAGCGCGACCCGGGCGCCTTCTTCGAGTGGGTGAAGTTCCGCTCGCATCTTTCGCGCGGCGTGGCGCTGGGCACCATGCTGCAGGACGAGTCCTTGTTCTTCTCGCGCCTGGGCACCTTCCTCGAGCGGGCCGACAACACGGCGCGCCTGGTGGATGTGAAGTTCCACGCGGTGGGCAGCGAGTTCTTCGGCGCCGCCACCGAAGGCGATCAGGAGTACGACTTCTACCACTGGAGCGCGATCCTGCGCAGCGTCTCGGCCTTCGAGGTGTACCGCAAGGTCTACCGCGACGTGATCAAGCCCGAGCGCGTCGCCGAACTGCTGGTGCTGCGCGCCGACATGCCGCGCTCGCTGCACCACAGCCTGGCGGAGGTGGTTGCCAACCTGGCCAAGGTCGCGAACGACCAGAGCGCCGAGACCCAGCGCCGGGCGGGCAAGCTGCTGGCCGAACTGCAGTACGGCCGCGTCGACGAGATCCTCGCGACCGGCCTGCATGCCTACCTCACGCAGTTCCTCGACCGCGTGAACGAGCTGGGCGCGCGCATCAGCCAGGACTTCCTGGTGCCAACGCACTGAGCCACAGTCTGAGCGAAACAGGGCCGCAGCGCGCGCCCACCCTGCACGGGGCGCTATCGTTCGATAGCGCCCCGTGTTCCTTGCGTGGATCGGCGGCGCTCCGGTCCTCGTTCGGTGAGCGCAGGTGCACGCGCATGCCCTCTTGTCCGGGCGCCAGGTCGGCGCGCAGCGTCAGCGCCGGAATGTCGTAGTCGCCGCCGTTCTGCGCCCGGAAGGGCAGGGGCGCCGTGGTGGCCAGCGTGTCCAGGCGCTGCGCCAGCTCGGCCTGCGTGCGCTGCAGCCGCTCGGCGTCCATGCGGCTGCTCTGGTAGACCACGAAGGGCGGCAGCACGTCGAAGCCCGGGTAGTGCAGGATGCCGTGCTGGATCGGGAACAGCAGCTCGTCCATCGGCCCGTTGATGCCTCGCGGGTCGTAGTGCGACGCCCACCCGCCGGTGGTGACGACCAGCATGGCGCGCTTGCCGGCCATCACGCCTTCGCCATAGCGCTCGCCCCAGCGTTGCTCCGAATGCTCTCCCACGCCGTAGGCGAAGCCGTGGGCGTACACGCGGTCCACCCAGCCCTTGAGCCGCGCCGGCATCGAGAACCACCACATCGGGAACTGCAGGATCAGCACGTCGGCCCAGCGCAGCTTGTCCTGCTCCGCGGCGACGTCGGGCGACTGCCGGCCGCTGGCGAAAGCGCGTTGCGAATCGTGCATGGGGTGGAAGGGCGTGCCGGCCTCGCGCGCCGGAAAGTCCTCGGCGTCGAGCGAAGCCTTCCAGCGCATCGCGTGCAGGTCGGAAACCTGGACCGTGTGCCCGGCCGCTTCGAGGTGCTCGCGCATGAAGCGCGCAAGGGTGCCGTTGAGGGAGCGTTCTTCAGGGTGTGCGTGGACGAGCAGGATGTTCATGGGGCGTGCCTTCGTTGTGGAAAGCAGCCAGCGTAGAAGCGTGCGCGCTATATTGGAAATCGATCCTGCCCATAGTCGCTATGCCCATGCACGATACCGACCGTCTGCGCCGCCTCGACATGAACCTGCTGCTCACGCTGGACGTGCTGCTCATGGAGAACCACGTGAGCCGCGCCGCGGCGCGCCTGCACCTGTCGCAGCCCTCGGTGAGCGCGCAGCTGGCCCGACTGCGCGAGGCGCTGGGCGACCCGCTGCTGCTGCCCGGCCCGCGCGGCATGCGGCCGACGACGCGGGCGTTGCAGCTGCAGGCGCCGCTGCGGCAGGCGCTCGAATCGCTGGCCCAGGCGGTCGCGCCGGCGGCGGCCTTCGATCCGGCGCAGGCCAGCGTCACCTGGCGCATCGCCGCCGCCGACTACGGCGAAGCCGCCATCGTGCAACCGCTGCTGGCGCGGATGCGCGCCGCGGCACCGAACACGCGCCTCGCGGTGCGGCAGGTGGCGTCGTCGCGGCTTGCGGCCCTGGCGGAGCAGGGCGAGGTGGACCTGGCCTTCCACACCGCCGAAGGCGCGCCGCCGTCGTTGCATCGGCGGCTGCTCTTCAAAGAGGACTACCTGCTGGCCGGCCGCGCCGACCATCCGGCCCTGCGCCGGCGCCCGACGCTGGCGCAGTTCTGCCGGCTGGAGCATCTGATCGTCTCGCCCGACGGCGGCGGCTTCGAAGGGCCGACGGACGCCGCGCTGCGCGCCTTGGGCATGGAACGCCGCGTGGTGCTGTCGGTGCCGCATTTCATCTTCGCGCGCTCGGTCATCGCCGGCAGCGACCTGGTGGGCATGCTGCCCTCGCGCGTGCTGGCGGGCGTGTCGGGCCTGCGTGTGCTGCGGCCGCCGGTCGAGGTGGCCGGCTACGAGATGGCGATGCTGTGGCACGAGCGCGTGCATCGCGACCCGGCCCACCGCTGGCTGCGCGAGCAGGTGCTGGCGGCCCTCGAGCCGCTGCCACGGCACGGGCGCCCTGGCCATCCGTCGCGCTGAAAGGCCCTTAGCATCGGCCGATGTCCAGCACACCCGCCTGCCCGTCCTGCCGCCAGCCCATGGAGGTGCGCCGCCTCGCCACCCACACCGGCGTGGCGACCGAGCTGGACATCTGCTTCGCCTGCCAGGGCCTGTGGTTCGACCCGCAGGAAAGCGCGCGCCTGTCGCCGGCCGCCGTGCTGGAACTGTTCGAGCTGCTCCACCAGCACCGCGACGACGCCCATGGCCCGCTGCACGCATCGCTGGCCTGCCCGCATTGCCGGCGCACGCTCAGCAAGAGCTTCGACGTGGTGCGCAGCGGCCGCTACGTGACCTACCGCTGCCCGCAGCGCCACGGCCGCTTCGCGAGCTTCTCGTCCTTCATGGTCGAGAAGGGCTTCGTGCGCCAGATGACCCGGCCCGAGGTCGAGGACCTGGCGCGCCGCGTGGCCGCCATCTACTGCACCGGCTGCGGCGCGCCGGTCGACATCCGGCGCGAGCATGCCTGCCCCCATTGCCTGGCGCCGTTCTCGCTGCTCGATCCGCAGGCGGTGGAGCAGGCCTTGAAGCGCCATGGCGCCAACGCCGCGCAGGCGGCGCGTGGGCCTGTGGCGCCGGCAGCCGGCCAGGTCGACCTGGCCGATGCGCTGGTGGCCATAGAGCGGGACCGCCAGCGCGCGCTGCGGGAGGAAGAGAAGGAGCGGCGCGAAGGCACGCTGGACCTGTGGGCCGCCGGCGTGGAACTGGTGTGGCGGGCGCTGGCGCGCTGACGCACGCGATGGCTAGTGCGGTGACTTGAGCGGCAACTTGAGCGGCAACTTGAGCGGCGTCAGCGCCCAAGGGCTCAGCGGCTTGCCGAACAGGTCCTTGAACTGCACGCCCATCGCCGCCACGCCCCAGGCGTTGCGGCGCACGAAGTCCCAGCGCTGCTGTTGCAGGTCGGCGGCATAGCCGGCCCAGTCGGCGTGATGCGATTGCAGGGCATGCACCGCGGGCGCCAGCAGGGTGCGGCCTGCGTCGGCCGACAGTGCGCCGGTTTCGATGCCGCACAGCAGCAGATTCAGGCGCCAGCACAGCCGGGCCGATGTTTCCGCGGTCCACTCATGCGGTGCATCGAGCGGGGCGTCCAGCAGCAGGGTCGCGAGGCTCGCGAAGTCGTCGAAGGGCAGCGCTTCGCTGGCCGCCTCGCGCACCTGGGCCCGCCACTCGTTCAGCAGCTGGACGGCATGGGCCTGTGCCTGTGGCGGCAGGTGCCCCGGCTCGTACAGGCTCCAGCCATCGAAGCGCCGTGTCAACGCGGGGATGGGCATGGCCAGGACGATGGAGCGGATGGGCTGCGCCAGCGCCACGGCCAGGCGCAGCACCGGGTCCTGCTGCGCGACCCGGCCTTGGATGCGCTCCAGCAGGGCCAGATCGTCCTTCTGCGCGTCCCGCCAGGCGAACACCAGGATGACCCACAGCGTGGCCAGCAGGCCACCGACGACCAGGCCCACCGCGCCCTTCCAGAGGCAGGCGAAAAAAGCCAGGGCGGCCAGTGCGCCGAGCAGGGACCACGCGAGCGCGCGGGCCAGCGGCAAAGGGCGGATGGCTGTCATGGTGCGAGGAAATGATGCCTGCAGCGCCCGTCGCGCCTGCGCAGGACGCTATCAAAACAGTAGCAATTGCACCCCGCTCGCCGTGTCAGGCAGCCGTCGCCTGCCGCACCGCGTGCTCCCAGCGCGCCATGGCCTCCTGCGCCTGCGGGCGGCCCAGCGTGGGCACGAAGCGGCGTTCCACGCGCCAAAGCTTCGACAGCTCGTCGGTGCCCGCATACACCCCGCACGACAGGCCGGCCAGGTAGGCCGCGCCCAGCGCGGTGGTCTCGGTCACCTCCGGCCGCACGACGGGGATGCCGAGCAGGTCGGCCTGGAACTGCATCAGCAGGTCGTTGACGCTGGCGCCGCCGTCCACGCGCAGCTCGGTCACGGGCTGGCCGCCGGCGGCCACCACGTCGCGGCTCATGGCCTGCAGCAGGGCGGCGCTCTGGTAGGCGATGCTCTCCAGCGCGGCGCGCGCGATGTGCGCGACGGTGGTGCCGCGCGTGAGGCCGGTGATGGTGCCGCGCGCGTCGGCGTTCCAGTAGGGCGCGCCCAGGCCGGTGAAGGCCGGCACCATCATCACGCCGCCCGCATCGGGCACGCTCTCGGCCAGCGACTGCACCTCTGCGCTGCCCTTGATGGCCTTGAGGCCGTCGCGCAGCCACTGCACCACGGCGCCGCCGACGAAGACGCTGCCTTCCATCGCATACCGAGCTTGCGCCGAGACGTGCCCGGCGCCGGGCCGCCCCAAGCCGGGCACAGCCCCCTCGGGGGGCAGCGAACCACGCGAAGCGGGAAGCGTGGGGGCCTCGATCTGCGCCGCACTGGTCACCAGCAGGCCGTTCTGCGAGGCCTGGAACTTCTCGCCCGTGTGCATGAGCAGGAAGCAGCCGGTGCCGTAGGTGTTCTTGGCCATGCCGGCCTCGAAGCAGGCCTGGCCGAAAAGCGCCGCCTGCTGGTCGCCGGCGACCCCGCCGATGGGCAGCGCGTGGCCCAGCAGGTCGGCATCGGCATCGGCGAAGTGGCAGCTCGACGGACGCACCTGCGGCAGCACCGAGGCGGGGATGTCCAGCACCGCCAGCAGCTCGGCGTCCCATTCGTTGCGGTGCACGTTGAAGAGCATGGTGCGCGAGGCGTTGCTTACGTCCGTCACGTGCACCTTGCCGCCCGTCAGCTGCCAGATCAGCCAGCTGTCGACCGTGCCGAAGGCCAGCTCGCCGCGCGCGGCCTGGGCGCGCGCGCCGGCCACGTTGTCGAGCAGCCAGCGCAGCTTGGTGGCCGAGAAGTAGGCGTCGATCACCAGGCCCGTCTTCTCGCGGATGGTGGCCTCCATGCCGTCCTGGCGCAGGCGGGCGCACAGCGGCTCGGCGCGCCGGTCCTGCCACACGATGGCGGGATGCACCGGCTGGCCGGTCCGGCGGTTCCACAACAGCGTGGTCTCGCGCTGGTTGGTGATGCCGATGCCCGCCATGTCCGAGGCCTGCAACCCGGCCTTGGCCAGCACGTCGCGCGCGGTGGCCAGCTGGCCCTGCCAGATCTCCATCGGGTCGTGCTCCACCCAGCCGGGCTGCGGGTAGTGCTGGGTGAGCTCGCGCTGCGCCATGGCAACGATGCGCCCGCCGCGGTCGAACACGATGCTGCGCGAGCTGGAGGTGCCCTGGTCGAGGGCGAGCAGGTAGGTCTTGTCGATCATGGTGTCGGGGAAGAAGAAGGGGATTCGGTGGCCGGGTCGGCCGCCACCACGCAGCGCACCCCGGCCGCGTCCAGCAGCTCGGGGAAGGGCGCGGGCGGCGGCGCGTCGGTGAAGAGGCAGTCGATGCGTGCCAGCGGCGCGATCTGCACAATGGCCGGCCGGTGGAACTTGCTGGCGTCGGCCGCCAGCCAGACTTCGCGGCCCTGGGCCAGGATGGTCTGGGCCACCTTGACCTCGCGCAGGTCGAAGTCGCGCAGCGTGGCCTCGCCGCCCTCGGCCTCGATGCCGGAGCAGCCGATGAGCGCGATGTCGACCTTGAACTGGCGCATGAAGTCGATGGTGGTCTCGCCGACCACGGCCCGGTCGCGGGCCCGCACGGTGCCGCCGGCCACGATGACGTCGCAGGCCTCGTTGTCGGCCAGGATGTGGGCGACGTGCAGGTTGTTGGTGATCACCCGCAGCCCGCGGTGGTGCATCAAGGCGCGGGCGATGGCTTCGGCCGTGGTGCCGATGTTGAGGATCAGCGAGCAGTCGTTGGGCACCCGCTCGGCCACCGCGCGCGCGATGCGGGCCTTGCCTTCGGCGTTCAGGGTCTCGCGCTGCGGGTGGGCGATGTTCTCGGTGGTGGACGCCGGCGCCCGCACCCCGCCGTGGAAGCGCACCAGCAGCCCTGCGTCGGCCAGCCGCTGCACGTCGCGCCGCACCGTCTGCAGCGTGACGCCGAGCAGCTCGGCCAGCTGCTCCACCGTCATGGCGCCTCGGGCGCGCACGGTGTCGAGCAGGTTGAGCTGGCGCGGGTTGGAATTGTTCACGCCTCGCACTTTAAACCGAAAAAAAACGAATGGACTTCAGGGATAACTAGGAGGAAAATCGCGCATTAACGAATCGATAGGAACAAAATCGCGGCGAAGCGGGTCCAAAAAGGCCGACACCGCCCGACCCTTGCGCACGCCATGAGCAGCTCTTCCCCTTCCACCGCCCGTCCTTCGCCCACCCACGCCGGGGCCGCCGCCTTCGACTGCGACGTCTTCGTGGTGGGGGGCGGCATCAACGGCTGCGGCATCGCCCGCGACCTCGCCGGCCGCGGCTGGCGCGTGGTGCTGGCCGAGAAGGACGACCTGGCGGCGCACACCTCGTCCTCGTCGACCAAGCTGATCCACGGCGGCCTGCGCTACCTGGAGTACTACGAGTTCTCACTGGTGCGCAAGGCGCTGCAGGAGCGCGAGGTGCTGCTGCGCAGTGCGCCGCACATCATGTGGCCGCTGCGCTTCGTGATGCCGCACGACGCCTCGATGCGCCCCGCGTGGATGGTGCGCCTGGGCCTGTTCCTGTACGACCACCTGGCCAAGCGCGAGGTGCTGCCCGGCTCGCGCGGCGTCGACCTGCGCGAGCACCCGGCCGGCGCGCCGCTCAAGTCCAGCTACCGGCGCGGCTTCGTGTATTCCGACGGCTGGGTGGACGACGCCCGCCTGGTCGTGCTCAACGCGCTGGACGCGCAGGCGCGCGGCGCCCAGATCCTCACGCGCACCCGCTGCGTGGGTGCGCAGCGCGACGCGGCGGGCTGGACCGTCGCGCTCGAAGGCGCCGACGGCGTGCAGCGCACGCTGCGCGCCCGTGCGCTGGTCAACGCGGCCGGGCCCTGGGCCGAGTCCTTCCTGCGCGGCGCGGCGCACGCGGCGGCGGGCGAGAAGCTCGCCACCAAGAGCCTGCGCCTGGTCAAGGGCAGCCACATCGTGGTGCCGCGGGTGTTCGAGCACGACCACGCCTACATCTTCCAGAACCCCGACAAGCGCATCATCTTCGCCATCCCGTACCAGGACGACTTCACGCTGATCGGCACCACCGACGTCGAGGTGCAGGGCGAGCCCGGCAGCGCGCGCATCGACGAGGGCGAGATCGCCTACCTGTGCGAGCAGGCCAGCCGCTACTTCGCCAAGCCGATCGTGCCGGCCGACGTGGTCTGGACCTATTCCGGCGTGCGCCCGCTGCTGGACGACGCCTCCGGCGACCCCTCGGCCGTGACGCGCGACTACCTGCTCGAGAAGCACACCGACGGCGCACCGCTGCTCACGGTCTGGGGCGGCAAGATCACCACCTTCCGCAAGCTCGCCGAAGATGCCGCAGACGACGTCGGCCGGATGCTGGGCGAACAACGCCCGGCCTGGACGCACGGCGCCGTGATGGCCGGCGGCGACCTGTCGGCCTGGGTCGGCAAGCCGCAGGCGGGCGAACTGCCCCAGGAGCGTTTCGAGCGCTTCGTGGCGGCGGTGCAGCGCAAGTACCCGTGGCTGCCCGCCGCACTGGCCCGGCGCCTTTCGCGGGCCTACGGCGCGCGGGTGTCCGAACTGCTGGGCCGGTCGCAGGACGTGCCCGACCTCGGCACCGAGGTCGCGCCGGGCCTGTACGAGCGCGAACTGCAGTTCCTCATCGACACCGAATGGGCGCGCACGGCGGACGACGTGCTCTGGCGCCGGTCCAAGCTGGGCCTGCGCCTGTCGCAGGCGCAGCGCGACAAGGTTGCGGCCTGGATGGACGCGCACGCGCCGACGGTCTGACGCTGCGTGCAGGCACGGCCGGGGGCGCTCTGCCGCTTGGCCCTGGCGATCGGCGGGTCAAGCGCCGAGCGGCCCGCTTTTGCAGCGACAGTCGACCCGATCACGAGGGTGTCGCATGCAACGTCGACCTTTTCTCCTGGGCCTGACGCTGGCGGGCGCAGGTTGCACGCCGCTGGCGTCCGAACGCGACCCGGCCGCGCAGGCTCTGCGCCAGGGTGGTTGCGCGCTGCTGCTGCGGCATGCGCGCACCGAGCCGGGTGTCGGCGACCCGCCGGGCTTCCGGCTTGGCGTGTGCAGCACGCAGCGCAATTTGAGCGAAGCCGGCCGCGAAGACGCGCGCGCCATCGCGCGCTGGTTCGCCGCGGCGGGGCTGCGAGCGCAGGCGGTGCGCAGCAGCGCGTGGTGCCGTTGCATCGACACGGCGCAGCTGGCTTTCGGCGCCTCCGTGCCCTGGCCGCCGCTCGATTCCACCTTCGATTCGCCGTCCGTGTCGCCATCGGCCACACAGGCGCTGCGTGACGCTCTAGGCGGCATCCCGCCGGGACGCTTCGAGGTGTGGGTCACGCACCAGGTCAACATCACGGCGCTGACCGGCGAGGTGCCCGCCATGGGCGAAGGGCTGGTCGTGGGCCCGCAGGCGCGCGTGCTGGCGCGCTGGCAGGCCCGCACCGACGGCTGAAGCCGGCCGGCTCAGGCGCCGATGGCCTGCCGCAGGTTGAGGCGGGCCTGGGCCTCGCAGCGCCCCCGCACGCCGGGCGTCTGGTAGAGCGGCTCGCGCGCGAGGAAGCGGCCCAGGATCAGCTTGCGCCGCGGCTCGAAGACCTCGGGCGGCACATGGGCGTACTCGCGGCGGATCTGCTGCTCGTATTCGGCAAAGCGCTCGGGCGGCGCGCCGAGGATCGAGAGGTCGATGTCCACCAGCAGCTGCGCGTCGGGCTCGGTGGGCTGCGCGTCGTGCAGCGTGGCCATCACCAGGGCATGCACACGTGCGGCCACGTCGTCGGCCACGCCGGCAGCGCGCAGGGCGTCGCGCGCCCAGTCGGCGCTGCGGGCCTCGTTGTCGCTCGCCTGCAGCTCGTAGATCGCATCGTGGAAGAAGAGGGCGAGCGCGACTTCCGCCGGCCGCGCGGCCTGCGCGCGTTCCTGCTCGAAAGCATCCAGGCATTCGGCCAGGTGCTGCAGTGCGTGGTAGTGGCGGTGAGGCTCGGCGTAGCGCCGCATCAGCGCTTCGAAGAGGCCCGGCGAGGGCTGGCGCCCGAGCGCGTGCCAGGCGGCATCCCAGGGCGGGCGCAGGACGGTGGTGAGATGAAGCGGCACGCCCATGGTCGGCTCACTGCGCCATCGCGGCCTTGACCTCGTTGCCCAGGTCGAGCACCGACATCGCGTAGTAGCTGCTCCAGTTGTAGCGCGTGATGACGTAGAAGTTCTGCGTGCCGGCCACGTACTGCGCGGGCGTGTCGGCCCCGTTCTGCAGCTCGATCAGCGCCAGCAGCCCGGGGTGGCGGGCGCCCGCGGCGTCGAGCTGCGCGCCGGCGGCGACGAAGCTGTCGGCGCTGAAGCTCGGCAGGATGTCCTTCTCGAGCAGCAGGGGCATGCGCGCATCGGGTCCCAGCCGCACCGGGTAGGTGGCCGCCATGCCGCGCTGCCAGCCGAAGGACTTGAAGTAGTTGGCGACCGAGCCGATGACGTCGGCCGGGTTGTTCACCAGGTCGATGCGGCCGTCGCCGTCGTAGTCGACCGCGTACTTGGCGATGCTGCTGGGCATGAACTGCGGCATGCCCATCGCGCCGGCGTAGCTGCCCAGCGGGCGCGTCGGGTCTTCGTGCGTGCGGCTCTCGGTGGACAGGAAGCTCTCCAGCTCCTCGCGGAAGAAGGCGCGCCGCTGCTCCGCGCGCGGGTGCGCATCGGGGAAGTCGAAGCTCAAGGTGGCCAGCGCGTCGAGCACCCGGAAGCTGCCCATGTTGCGGCCGTAGATCGTCTCCACGCCGATGATGCCCACGACGATTTCGGGCGGCACGCCGAAGTCGCGTTCGGCGCGCGCCAGCGTGTCGGCGTTGTCGCGCCAGAAGCGCTGGCCGGCGGCGATGCGCACCGGGTCGATGAAGCGGCTGCGGTACACCGCCCAGTTCTTGCGCGTGCCGCCGGGCGCCGGCAGCATCAGGCGCGGCACGTTGGCCAGCATGCGCGCGCTGCCGATGGTGGCGCGCACCCAGGCCGGGTCGAGGTTGCGGCGCTGGGCGATCTCGTCGGCGAACCGCATCGCGTCTTCGCGCGTGGCGTAGGAGCTGCCGCCCCGGGCCGTGCCGACCGCCTTGGTCTTCGAGGCTTTTTGGGCTGCGGCCGGCGCCAGATGGGCGCAGAGCGCCACGAAAAGAAGAGCAATCGACAGGGGCTTGAGGGGGCGCAGGCGAGGCATGCGCGGATTGTGCCCGCGCATGCGGCATGCCCCGGCATCGAAACGACTCAGGGTGTGGACGACACCACGCTTGCCGCAGCCGATGCCGCCGGCCAGCGCAGGCGGCGGAACTCCGCGCGCAGTGCCGGCAACCCGGCGGCCGGGTCGGGCGCATAGCGCTGGGCCTCCAGGCGCAGCAGCCAGTCGCGCTGCGCCGCGCTGGCTTCGCTGCCGAATCGCTCCGCCAGCAGTTCGGCCATCCGGCGCGGCGCGGCGTGGGGGGCCACGGCAATGCCGGCGCGCGCGAGCCGCTTGCGCGCCTCGGCCAGCAGGCGCAGCCAGGGGTCGACGCGGCTGCGCTCCCACAGCGTCCATGCCGCCCCGCCCAGGCTGGCGGCCACCAGCAACAGCAGCAGCACGTAGGCCAGGTCGGCCAGGCTGGGGCTGTCGAAGCCCAGGTTCTTCAGCAGGTCGAGCTGGCGGCTCTGCGTGTAGTTCAGGACCCACTGGTTCCAGCCGTTGTTGACGGCTTCCCAGGCGGCGCGCAGGTTCTGCACGAGCGTGGGGCTCATCGCGCCCACTGCGCCGGCCAGGAAACCGGGCGTGGGCGCCAGGCGCCGGAACTGGCCGATGCGGTCGGGCGAGATCGAGGCGGTGGGGTCGACGCGCACCCAGCCGCGGCCTTCTTCCCACACCTCGGCCCAGGCATGGGCGTCGCTGTTGCGCACGGTCCAGTAGCCGTCGACGCCGTTGAGCTCGCCGCCCTGGAAGCCGGTGACGATGCGCGCCGGCACGCCGGCTGCCCGCATCAGCACCACGAAGCCCGACGCGATGTGCTCGCAGAAGCCCGCCTTGCGGTCGAACCAGAACTCGTCGGCCGTCTGGTCGCCGTACACGCCCGGTTCCAGCGTGTAGCTGTAGCCGCCGGTGCGCAGGCGCTGCTGCGCGGCCCGCACCAGCAGGGGCACGAAGTCGGCGCCGGCGGCCGAGGCGCGTGCTTCGGCCGCCATCTGCGCGGCGAGTTCGACGGTGCGCGGGTTGCTGCCCGGCGGCAGCGCGGTGTAGGCCTGCAGGCCCGGCAGGCGACGCGTGGGGCCGCTGTCGAAGTCGAGGTAGCTCTCGACGCGGTAGCGCAGCAGGTCGCCGACGGGGCGGCTGGTGAACCACTGCAGGTCGGGCGTCTGCGTGACGCGCAGGCCGGGCACCTCGGGCGCGTCGCGCGCCGCGTCGAGCGTGAGCAGCCAGGGGCGGTTGCTGGGCTCCATCGTGACGGCATAGCGCACCGGCTCGCCGCGCACGCGCAAATTGGCCGGCAGGAAGCCGCGCTCCCAGGGCTGTGGAGCGGTCCATTCGCGGCCGTCGAAGTTCGTCAGCACCGGGCCGCGGAAGTACAGGCGGTCGCGCGCGGGCGGGATGTCGCCGTCGAAGCGGATGCGGGCGGCGATGCCGTCGTCGAGCGCGAGCTGCGCGATGGCGCCCACCCGCATGGTGTTCGACAGACCGGTGCGGCCGGTCATGTTGTCGTTGGGCGTGCCCCACAGCGGCGCCAGCCGTGGGAAGAGCATGAAGAGCGCCAGCATGATCGGCGCGCCGGCCAGCGCCATCCAGCCTGCCGTGCGTGCGGCCTGCGACAACGGCGGCCGGCCCACCGGCATGTGCGCGTTGACCAGCGCCGTCAGCAGCCCCAGCAGCGCCAGCAGCATCGCGAAGGCGGTGGCGAGCGACTGCGAATAGAAGAAGTTCGTGAGCATCGCGAAGAAGCCCAGGAAGAACACGACGAAGGCGTCGC
Source organism: Xenophilus aerolatus (assembly GCA_030418545.1). GTDB lineage: Bacteria > Pseudomonadota > Gammaproteobacteria > Burkholderiales > Burkholderiaceae_C > Xenophilus. Next base: position 51,448 of record QAIB01000002.1, read on the forward strand.
GGCGCGCGCGCAGCTCCAGCGTCTTGAGGGCCAGCAGCACCACCACCAGCGTCACGCCCGCGTCCTTGCCCAGCAGCGTGCGGTAGCTGGCGAAGGTGCCCGCCAGCGCCAGCACCAGCAGCGCCACGCGCCACCAGCGGCTGGGCAGCGGCCGCGCCTGCACGGCCAGCACGCCGCGCCACAGCAGCACCGCCCCCGTCAGGCCGACGCACCACAGGGGCAGGTTGGGCGTCTGCGGCAGCACGATGAGCGCGATCACGCCGAGCAGGAACAGCGTGTCGCGCGTGTCGCGAGGCATCTCGCGCCGCAGCGTGGCCGGCGGCGTCAGCATGTGGCCAGCACCTCCAGGCAGGCGCGCCGGTGTGCCTCGCCTTGCGCCGGCGCGACCGTGCGGCTGCCGATGCGCAGGCCGTAGTCCAGCCCGAGCCGGTCGGCCTGCAGCACCCAGGCCGTGAGGCGCGAGATGCGGCCTTCCAGGTCGGCCAGCCCGGTTGCCTGCGCGTCGAGCCACAGCTCGTGGCGCTGGGCCTGCTCGGCATCGCGGCTCACCAGTTCGTCGGAGCCCGCGGCCTGGGCGCGGGCGGCCTTCTTCCAGACGACGAGCTTGAGCGGGTCGCCGCGCCGGTACGGGCGCACGCCGTCGTATTCGCCGGCGCCTTGCGTCGTGGCGGCGGCGATGGCGTCGCCCTCGCGCGGCTCTCCGGGGGGCAGCGGCGGCGCGTGCGCCTCGGGCGCGGGGTAGACGAGCATCTTCGCGGCCGGCCGCCAGACGGTCCAGACGCGGAAGGTGCCCAGCGGGAAGCGCGTCTCGGCCGTCAGCACCGGCACCGGGTGCAGGCCACGCCGTGGCGGCTGGAAGGCGATCTCCACGGTGGACGTGCCCTGGGCCGGCACGTCGGTCCAGGCCCAGTGGCCGCTGCCGCGCACGGCCAGCCCGATGCCGTAGCGCGCGCGCCGCCGCTCGTTGTGCAGCACCACGCGAAAAACGGCTGCAGCGCCCGCGTACTGGGCGTCGGGCGCTATCAGATGCATAGCGAGTCCGCGCAGGGTGGCGTGGCACACGTGCATGCCCACCGCCACGCTGCCGGCCAGCAGGAAGGTCAACAGGTAGCCGAGGTTGAGCTGGTAGTTGATCGACGCGACCAGCAGCACCAGCAGCGTCGCGCCCAGCATCCAGCCTGCTGCCGTGGGCACGATGTAGACGTTGCGCTGGGTGAGGGCGATCTGGTCCGAAGGCGGCCGGCGCGAGAGGAACCAGCCGTCGATGCGATGGCGCAGTGCTGCCGCCGGGTTCATGAACGCACTCAGGGCAAGGGGATGGCGGCAAGCATCGCGCGCACCTGCTCCACCGCGCCGCGCCCCGCATCGCCCACCGGGGTGAGGCGGTGCGCAATGGTCTGCGGCAGCACGGCCTGCACGTCGTCGGGCGCCACGTAGTCGCGGTTGGCCAGCAGCGCCTGGGCCTTGGCGGCGCGCAGCACGGCGATGGCGGCGCGCGGCGACAGGCCCTGCAAAAACCAGCGGCCCGAGCGCGTGGCCGCGACCAGGTCCTGCAGGTACTCCAGCAGCGGCTCGGCCGCATGCACCTGCAGCACGCGCTGCTGCAGCGCGTTCAGCTCGCCGGCCGTGAGCAGCGCGGGCAGGCGAGTCAGCATCTCGCGGCGGTCGGCGCCCGCCAGCAGCTGGCGCTCGGCCGCGCGGTCGGGGTAGCCCAGCGAGATGCGCATCAGGAAGCGGTCGAGCTGCGATTCGGGCAGCGCGAAGGTGCCCAGCTGGTCGTGCGGGTTCTGCGTGGCGATGACGAAGAAGGGCGAGGGCAGCGGGCGCGTCTCGCCCTCGACCGTGACCTGCTTCTCCTCCATCGCCTCGAGCAGCGCACTCTGCGTCTTGGGGCTGGCGCGGTTGATCTCGTCGGCCAGCAGCACCTGGGTGAACAGCGGTCCGGCATGGAACACGAAAGCCTGCTGGCCGCGGTCGTAGATGGCCACGCCCGAGAGGTCGCCCGGCATCAGGTCGGAGGTGAACTGCACGCGCGAGAACTGCAGCCCGAAGGTGTGCGACAGCGCATGCGCCAGCGTGGTCTTGCCCACGCCGGGCACGTCCTCGATCAGCAGGTGGCCGCCTGCGAGCAGGCAGGCCACGCAGTCGCGAACCTGCGCCTCCTTGCCCACGATCACCGTGTTAAGCTGGCCCAGCAGACTGGCGAGCTTCGCAGCGACGTCCATTTTTGTATCCATATGCAAACGATACCGCATGGCCTGCGGCCCCCGTGCCCAGTGAGGTCATGCACCGCCTCCGAGACATGGCACCCACCGGTTACTACATCCATCGCGATTTCTGGAAGCACGAGATGGGCCGGGGGCATCCGGAATGCCCGGAGCGGCTCGATGCCATCGAGGACCGGCTGCTTCTCACCGGCGTGGCCGACGCGCTCGAGCGCCACGACGACATCCCGCTGGCCAGCCTGGCGCAGATCACCCGCGCCCACACGGCCGAACACCTCGACCATCTCGAATCGCTGAACCAGCGCCTGGTCGCGGACGAGTCCGTCGGCGGCCCGGCCTATGCGCAGCTCGACCCCGACACCTCGCTGTCGCGCGGCACGCTGCTGGCGGCGCGCCGTGCGGCCGGCGCCGCCATCGCGGCGACCGATGCGGTGATGCGCGGCGAACTCGCCAACGCCTTCTGCGCCGTGCGGCCGCCCGGCCACCACGCCTGCCGCGAGCAGGCGATGGGCTTCTGCTTCCTCAACAACGTGGCGATCGCGGCGCGGCATGCGCTGGAGCAGCACGGGCTCTCGCGCGTGGCGGTGGTCGACTTCGACGTGCACCACGGCAACGGCACCGAGAACATCCTCTCCAACGACCCGCGCGTGCTGATGGTCGGCATCTTCCAGCACCCCTTCTACCCCTTCACCGGCACCGAGCACCCGGCCGCCAACATGGTGAACGTGCCCATCCCGGCGTACACCAAGGGCATGGACGTGCGCGAGATGATCGAGTGCATCTGGATGCCGCGCCTGGAGGAGTTCAAGCCGCAGATGCTCTTCGTCAGCGCCGGCTTCGACGCCCATCGCGAGGACGAGCTCGGCCAGCTGGGCCTTAACGAGAACGACTTCACCTGGATCACCAGCCGCATCCGCGACGTGGCCAACCGCCATGCCAAGGGCCGCATCGTGTCCCTGCTCGAAGGGGGCTACCACCTCGACGCCCTGGCCCGCAGCGTCGAAGCCCACCTGCGCGTGCTGGCCGACCTGTGACCGCGGGCCGGCCGAAGGGATGATGGACTGGAACGGTTTCCTGCTGCGACTGCAGCAGATCGACGCGCGCAGCTTCTGGATCGAGATCGCCGTGCTGGTGGCCTGCGTGGCGGCGGCCTGGGGCGTGAGCCGCTGGTTCGGCCGCGACCAGCCCAGGGACTCGGTCTGGTTCGGCGAGCGCACCTTCGATGGCCTGCTGTTCCCGCTGCTGGCGCTCGTGCTGACCGACCTGGCGCGCCGCGGCGTGCTGAACTTCCAGCCCGTGCTGGTCCTGCGCATCGCGGTGTCGGTGTTCGTCGCGCTGGTGGCGATCCGGCTCTTCGCAAGGGTGCTGCGCGCGGTGTTCCCGACGTCGGCGCTGGTGCGGCTCGTCGAGCGCACGATCTCCTGGCTGGCCTGGATCGGCGCTGTGCTCTGGATCGTCGGGCTGCTGCCGCCGGTGCTGGCCGAGTTGGACGAGATCACGCTGGGCTTCGGCAAGACGCGCGTGAGCGTGCGCACCATCTTCGAGGGCACGCTCTCGGCCGGCGTGGTGCTGGTCATCGCGCTGTGGATCGCCGCGACGATCGAGAAGCGCATCCTCAGCGAAGCGGTGTCGGACCTGTCGATGCGCAAGGTGGCGTCGAACGCGGTGCGCGCCTTCCTGCTGCTCATCGGCCTGCTGTTCGCGCTGTCGGCGGTGGGGGTGGACCTCACGGCGCTGTCGGTGCTCGGCGGCGCGCTCGGGGTCGGGCTGGGCTTCGGCCTGCAGAAGCTGGCCGCCAACTACGTGAGCGGCTTCGTCATCCTGCTGGAGCGCTCGATCCGGATCGGCGACAACGTGAAGATCGACACCTTCGAGGGCCGCATCACCGACATCAAGACGCGCTACACGCTCATCCGTGCCGGCAACGGGCGGCAGGCGATCGTGCCCAACGAGTCGATCATCACCAGCCGGGTCGAGAACCTCTCGCTGGCCGACCTCAAGTTCAACATCACGACCAGCATCGTGGTGGGTTACGACAGCGACGTGGGCCAGGTGCAGTCCGTCCTGTGCGAGGCGGCGAAGGCGCAGCCGCGCGTGATGGGCGAGCCTGCGCCGGTGGCCTTCCTCACCAATTTCGCGCCGGACGGGCTGGAGTTCACGCTGCACTTCTGGGTGCGCGATCCCGACAAGGGCAAGGACAACCTGCGTTCGGCCATCAACATCGCGATCCTCGAAGGGCTGCGCGCCGCGGACATCGACATTCCCTATCCGCAGCGCGTCGTGCGGGTCGAATCCCTGCCCGAAGGTCGGCCATCGGCGGCGGGGCAGGGCGCTGGCCTATAATCCGAAAAAAGCACGATCGTTCTTTTTTGTCCGCCTTCCGCGTCCTGATTGAAATGGACAGGGGCGCCGGGGGGCGGGTCCTAGAATGATTTGTTGCCCGGCCCGAGCGCCACGCGGCCGCCGTTTTCGCAAATCCATGGAGTCCAACCAATGAAAGTTCTGGTCCCCGTCAAACGGGTCGTCGACTACAACGTCAAGGTTCGCGTCAAGTCCGATCAAACGGGCGTGGACATCGCCAACGTGAAGATGAGCATGAACCCCTTCGACGAGATCGCCGTGGAAGAGGCGGTGCGTCTGAAGGAAAAGGGCGCCGTGACCGAGGTCATCGCCGTGAGCTGCGGCGATGCCAAGTGCCAGGAAACCCTGCGCACCGCGATGGCCATCGGCGCCGACCGCGGCATCCTGGTCGAGACCACCGAGGAGCTCCAGCCCCTGGCCGTGGCCAAGCTGCTCAAGGCCCTGGTCGACAAGGAACAGCCCGGCCTCGTCATCCTGGGCAAGCAGGCCATCGACGACGACGCCAACCAGACCGGTCAGATGCTCGCCGCCCTGGCCGAGCTGCCGCAGGCCACCTTCGCCTCCAAGGTCGAGGTGGCCGGCGAGAAGGTCAACGTCACGCGTGAAGTCGACGGTGGCCTCGAAACGCTCTCGCTGAGCCTGCCCGCGGTCGTGACCACCGACCTGCGCCTGAACGAGCCGCGCTACGTCACGCTGCCCAACATCATGAAGGCCAAGAAGAAGCAGCTGGACACCGTCAAGCCCGAGGACCTGGGCGTCGACGTCAAGCCGCGCCTGAAGACCCTCAAGGTCAGCGAACCGCCCAAGCGCGGTGCCGGCGTCAAGGTGCCCGACGTGGCCGCCCTGGTGGACAAACTGAAGAACGAAGCGAAGGTGATCTGAACATGACCGCACTTGTTGTTGCCGAACACGACCACGCCACGATCAAGCCCGCCACGCTCAACACCGTCACGGCCGCCGCTGCCTGCGGCGGCGACGTGCACGTGCTGGTGGCCGGCGCCAACGCCGCCGAAGCCGGCAAGGCCGCCGCGCAGATCGCCGGCGTCGCCAAGGTCATCGTGGCCGACGGCGCCAGCCTGACCGACGGCCTGGCCGAGAACGTCGCCGCCCAGGTGCTGGCGATCGCGTCCAACTACAGCCACATCCTGTTCCCGGCCACCGCCGCGGGCAAGAACGTGGCACCGCGCGTGGCCGCCAAGCTCGACGTGGCCCAGATCTCCGACATCACTTTGGTTGTCAGCCCCGACACCTTCGAGCGTCCGATCTACGCTGGCAACGCCATCGCCACGGTGCAGAGCAGCGACGCCACCAAGGTGATCACCGTGCGCACCACCGGCTTCGATGCCGCGGCCGCCACCGGTGGCAGCGCTTCGGTCGAGACGGTCGATGCCGTGGCCGACAGCGGCAAGAGCAGCTTCGTGGGCCGCGAGGTGACCAAGAGCGATCGCCCCGAACTGACGGCCGCCAAGATCATCGTCTCGGGTGGCCGCGCGCTGGGCAGCTCGGAGAAGTTCAACGAGGTGATGACGCCCCTGGCCGACAAGCTGGGCGCCGCGCTGGGCGCGAGCCGCGCCGCGGTCGATGCAGGCTACGCCCCCAACGACTGGCAGGTGGGCCAGACCGGCAAGATCGTTGCGCCGCAGCTGTACATCGCCGCCGGCATCTCCGGCGCGATCCAGCATCTGGCTGGCATGAAGGACTCCAAGGTGATCGTGGCGATCAACAAGGACCCCGAGGCGCCGATCTTCAGCGTGGCCGACTACGGCCTCGAGGCGGACCTGTTCACGGCCGTGCCGGAACTGGTCAAGGCGCTCTGAGGCCGTCCCCACACCGATCCGCCATCGAAGGGGCATCGTTCGCGATGCCCTTTTTTTGTCCGCTTCGCGGACCCAAGGAGACACCATGAGCTACACCGCCCCCCTCAAGGACATGCTGTTCGACATCGAACACCTGGCCCGCATCGACGAAATCGCCAAGCTGCCGGGCTTCGAGGACGCCGGCCTCGAGACGGCCCAGGCCGTGCTGGAGGAATGCGCGAGGTTCACGCAGGACGTCGTGGCGCCGCTGAACGTGGCGGGCGACCGCGAGCCCTCGTCGTTCAAGGACGGCGCCGTCACCACCACGCCCGGCTTCAAGGACGCCTTCGCGCAGTACGCCTCGGGCGGCTGGCAGGGCCTGCAGCACCCGGCCGACTTCGGTGGCCAGGGCCTGCCCAAGACCATCGGCGCGGCCTGCGGCGAGATGCTCAACAGCGCCAACCTCAGCTTCGCACTGTGTCCGCTGCTGACCGACGGCGCCATCGAGGCGCTGCTCACCGCCGGCTCCGACGAGCTCAAGGCCACCTACCTCGAGAAGCTGGTGAGCGGCGAGTGGACCGGCACCATGAACCTCACCGAGCCGCAGGCCGGCAGCGACCTGGCGCTGGTGCGCACGCGTGCCGAACCGCTGCCCGACGGCACGTACAAGATCTTCGGCACCAAGATCTTCATCACCTACGGCGAGCACGACATGGTGGAGAACATCGTGCACCTGGTGCTGGCGCGCGTGGCCGGTGCGCCCGAGGGCGTCAAGGGCATCAGCCTCTTCGTCGTGCCCAAGTTCATGGTGAACAAGGACGGGTCGCTGGGCGCGCGCAACGACGTGCACTGCGTGAGCATCGAGCACAAGCTGGGCATCAAGGCCAGCCCCACGGCCGTGCTGCAGTACGGCGACCACGGCGGTGCCGTCGGCTACCTCGTGGGCGAGGAGAACCGCGGTCTCGAGTACATGTTCATCATGATGAACGCCGCGCGCTACGCGGTGGGCGTGCAGGGCATCGCCGTGGCGGAACGTGCCTACCAGCATGCCGTGGCCTATGCCCGCGAGCGCGTGCAGAGTCGCCCCGTCGACGGCTCGATGAACAAGAGCGCGCCGATCATCCACCACCCCGACGTCAAGCGCATGCTGATGACCATGCGTGCCTACACCGAGGGGTGCAGGGCGATGGCCAGCGTGGCCGCCGCGGCCTACGACGCCGCGCACCACCATCCGGATGCCGAGGCGCGCGCGCAGAACCAGGCCTTCTACGAATTCCTCGTGCCGCTGGTGAAGGGCTACAGCACCGAGATGAGCCTGGAGGTCACCTCGCTGGGCGTGCAGGTGCACGGCGGCATGGGCTTCATCGAGGAGACCGGCGCGGCGCAGTACTACCGCGACGCCAAGATCCTCACGATCTACGAGGGCACCACCGCCATCCAGGCCAACGACCTCGTGGGCCGCAAGACCGCCCGCGACGGCGGCCGGACGGCGAAGGCCATCGCGGCGCAGGTCGAGCAGACCGAGGCCGAACTCGCGGCCAGCGGCAGCGCCGATGCGCAGGCCGTGCACAAGCGCCTGAAGGCGGCGCGCGAGGCCTTCCTCGACGTGGTGGACTTCGTGGCCGGCCAGACCAAGGCCTCGCCCAATGCCGTGTTCGCGGGCAGCGTGCCCTACCTGATGCTGGCCGGCAACCTGGTCGCCGGCTGGCAGCTGGCCCGCTCGCTGCTGGCGGCCCAGGCGCTGGCCGCCAAGGGCGAAGACGCGGCCTTCATGAACGCCAAGGTCACCACCGCGCGCTTCTACGCCGATCACATCCTGGCCAAGGCGCCGGGGCTGCGCGACAGCATCGTCGACGGCGCCGAGAGCGTGACGGGGCTGGCGCTCGAAGCCTTCTGAAATCGGACATCCGTACGCGAAGGGCGCGAAGGTCACGCGAAGAACGCGAAAGTAATTCCAAGTTTTCTTGGTTGTTCTTTGCGTCCTTCGCGAAATCTTTGCGACCTTCGCGTATGGAGGTCCGCCCCCGCCTTCCCCAACCTTTGACACACAAAGACATGTCCAAGCTCCCCGGTGCCCTCGCGAATCTGCCGCTGCCCATCATCGGCTCCCCGCTGTTCATCATCAGCAACCCGAAGCTCGTCATCGCCCAGTGCAAGGCCGGCGTGGTCGGCTCGATGCCCGCGCTCAACGCGCGACCCGCGGCGCAGCTCGAAGAGTGGCTGGCCGAGATCACCGAGGAACTGGCCGCCTACAACAAGGCCAACCCGGAGAAGCCTGCGGCGCCCTTCGCCATCAACCAGATCGTGCACAAGAGCAACGACCGGCTCGAGCACGACATGGAGATGGTCGTGAAGTACAAGGTGCCGATCGTCATCACCTCGCTGGGCGCGCGCACCGACGTCAACGACGCGGTGCACAGCTACGGCGGCGTGACGCTGCACGACATCATCGACAACAAGTTCGCGAAGAAGGCGATCGAGAAGGGTGCCGATGGCCTGATCGCCGTGGCGGCCGGCGCGGGCGGCCACGCGGGCACCAAGAGCCCCTTCGCGCTCATCCAGGAAATCCGCCAGTGGTTCGACGGCCCGCTGGCGCTGTCGGGCTCGATCTCCACCGGCGACGCGGTGCTGGCCGCCCAGGCCATGGGCGCCGACTTCGCCTACATCGGCACCGCCTTCATCGCCACCGAGGAAGCGCGCGCGAGCGACGCCTACAAGCAGGCGATCGTCGACGGCACGTCGGACGACATCGTGTACTCGAACCTCTTCACGGGCGTGCACGGCAACTACCTGGCGCCCAGCATCGTCGCGGCCGGCATGGACCCGACGAACCTGCCGCAGGGCGACCTCAAGACCATGAACTTCGCCACCGGCGACGGCAGCAAGGCGAAGGCGTGGAAGGACATCTGGGGTTCGGGGCAGGGCATCGGCGCCATCACCGAGGTGGCCACGGCGGCCGCGTACATCGAGAAGCTCAAGCGCGAATACGCTGCGGCGCGGCGACGCCTGGCGCTCTGAGGTAGGCACTGCGGGCGCCCTGAGCAATTCGCGCCCCCGCCGCGCCGGCCTTGCGGCTGGCGCAGATTCGGATATCAGCTGCGAAATCGATAGCTGCTGGCGCACGCAGGACGGGCGCTGCGGCCCGATTTGGCTTTGAAATCGACGTGGTCAGCACGCGCGAGGGCTTGTCGCCGAGGCGCGTGAGGCGGACCTGCGGCGCGTCGGGCAGCTGACCCTTCAACGAGGCCCGTGCGCCTCGTTTCCCCTGCGCGCAGCTGCGCATCCGGTGATCCGGCGCGGCCGCCGCCGTGCTGCATTGGCACCTCCATTCATGTGAGCTGGCGCGTGGCCGCGCCTTGGCGGAGCATTGCGCGGCTTGGCCTGGATCAAGCTTCGTCGTATGATTGTTGAAAATTCAGTAATTACTGAAAATTCACGAAAGAGCAGCGTGCACGACGCCTCCTCCCTCCCAGCGCAACGCGCCGCGCCACGGCGCCGGCCCGACGCCGGCAGCGTGGCGCAATTGCTTGCGGCGGCCTTGTGGCTGCCGCAGGCGGGGCTGATCGCCTGGGCGGTCCAGCGGCTGGCCGACGGCGGGGGATGGCAGGCGGTGTGGGGGCCGGCGGCGGGCGTACTGGCGCTGGGCCTGCTGCGCGCGGCCAGCGAGGCCTGGGGCCTGCGCCGCGTCTTCGGCCGCGCGCGAGCCGAACTCTCCGCGCTGCGTGTGCAGGCCACCGCGGCGCTCGCGTCGCGCTCGCCGGTGGATCGGGCCCGGCCCGCATCCGGCGCCGCGGCCAGCGTGGTGGCCGAGCAGGCCGAAGCGGTGTTGCCCTGGCTCGTGCGCTACCAGCCGGTGCGGCTGCGCGTGACGGTGATGCCCATCGTCATCGTGTCCGCCGTGGCCTGGTTCTCCTGGGCCGCGGCGCTGGTGCTGCTGGTGGCCGCGCCGCTGATCCCGCTCTTCATGGCGATCGTCGGCTGGCGCGCACAGGCCGCGAGCGAAGCGCAGATGGTGCGCGTGGGCCAGATGAACGGCTTCCTGCTCGACCGCCTGCGGGGCCTCGTGACGCTGCGCGCCCTCGGTGCCGTGGACGCGACGGCGGTGCGTCTGCGTGACGCCGCCGAGGGCCTGCGCCAGCGCACGATGGCCGTGCTGCGCATCGCCTTCCTGTCCTCGGCGGTGCTCGAGCTGTTCTCGGCCCTCGGCGTGGCGATGGTGGCGGTGTACATCGGCTTCCACCTGCTGGGCCACCTGGGCTTCGGCACCTGGGGGGCACCCTTGACCCTGGGGCAGGGCCTGTTCGTGCTGCTGCTCGCGCCGGCCTTCTTCGAGCCGCTGCGCGACCTGGCCGCCGTGTGGCACGACCGCGCCACGGGCGAAGCCGCCATCGGGGCGCTCGAGCGCCTGAGCACGCAGGGTCAAGCGCTGCCCGACGCGCGAGCCGATGCGGCGGCAACTCGGCCCGTGCGGGCTGCCGGGGCCCTGGCGGTTGCCGTGCGGGGCCTGCGTTTCGCGCACGCCGGCGAAGCGCCGGTCTTCGTGGGTTTCGGCCTGACCGTGCATGCGGGCGAGCACGTCGCGCTGATGGGCGCCAGCGGCAGCGGCAAGACGGCGCTGCTGGCCTTGCTTGCCGGCCTGGCCACGCCGAATGCGGGCGAGATCCGGCTGGGCGATCAAGTGCTCGACAGCGGCAGCGCCGGCGCCTTGCGTGCGCGCATCGGCTGGATGGGCCAGCGTCCCCATGTGTTCGCCGGCTCGGTCGCCGCCAACGTGGCGCTCGGACGCCCTGCGCTGTCGATGGCCAGCGTCGAGGACGCGATGCGCTTCGCCGCGCTCGACGCGGTGGCGCAGGCCCGTCCGGCGACCCAGCTCGGCGAGGGTGGCGCCGGCCTGTCCGGGGGCGAGGCGGTACGGCTGGCGCTCGCGCGCCTCGCGGTGCATCCGGATGCCGGGCTGCTGCTGGCCGACGAGCCGACCGCGCACCTCGATGCCGAGACCGCCGCGCGCGTGGTCGACGCCCTGCTGGCGCTGGCCCGTGGGCGCACGCTCGTCGTCGCCACGCACGACCCGCGCGTCGCCGCGCGCATGCACCGTGTGGTCACGCTCGGCGCCGACGCGTTGAAGGAGGCAGCATGAGCCCCCGCCCGGCAGTTCCGGAGGGGGCTCGCACCGCAGGCGAGGCCGAAGGTGCTTCAATGAACCAGGCCGCCCGAGCTACCGTCGGACCGGCGCTGCGCACGCTGTTCGCGGGCCAGGCGCGGGCCTTCGCGCTGGGCGCCGCGCTGGCGGTGCTCACCGTCGCGATGGGCATCGGTCTGTTGGGACTGTCGGGCTGGTTCATCACCGCCACGGCGCTGGCGGGCCTGCAGGCCGCAACGGCCATCGTCTTCGATGTCTTCATGCCTTCGGCCGGGATCCGGCTGCTGGCGCTGGGACGCACCTTCTCGCGCTACGGCGAGCGCATCGTCACGCACGACGCCACGCTGGGCCTGCTGGCGCGCCTGCGCGAACAGCTGTTCCGTGGCTGGGCGCAGCGGGCACCGGCGCGCGCGCTGGCCCTGCGCCCCGCGCGGCTGCTGTTCCGCCTGACCGCCGACATCGACGCACTGGAAGCGCTCTACCTGCGGCTGCTGGTGCCGGCGCTGAGCAGCCTGGGCGCGGCGCTGCTGGCGGGCGTGCTGGTCGGCGTGCACAGCCCGTGGCTGGGTCTGGCGCTCGCGCTGTGGCTGTCGGTCACCGGATGCGCCGTCACCCTGTGGCTGGCGCGGCGGGCGGCACGGCCCTCGGCCCGGCGCGCGATCGCACTCGAAGCACTGCGTGCGCGCACCGCCGACCTCGTGGCCGGCCAGACCGAGCTGCTGATGGCCGGTCGCCTCCAGGCACAGCGGCAGGCCATCGCCGCCGCCGACGCACGCATCGCCCGCACCGACGAGCAGCTCAACCGCCTGGAAGCGCGTGCCGTCTTCATGCAGGGCGCGGCAGGCGCAGTGACGCTGGCGGCGATGGTGCTGGCCGCCGGCTGGCTGGTCGGCGAAGTGCAGGTCGGCGCACCGGTGGCGGCGTTGTGCATCCTCGTGGCGCTGGCGGCGGGCGAGCCCTTTGCCGCGCTGCGGCGCGGTGCTCTGGAGGCGGGGCGCACTGCCCTGGCGCTGCGGCGGCTGGCGCCCGCTCTGGGCGCCACGCACGAAGACAACTCACTCGCCGCGCCGGCCGAAGGCGCCGCCGTGCGCATCGAGGCCGCCGAGGTGCGACACCCCGGCGCATCGCAGGCCGCCCTGCCTGCCCTGTCCTTGCGCATCGGCCCCGGCGAGCGCGTCGCGCTGGTCGGCCCGAGCGGTGCGGGCAAGTCCACGCTGCTGGCCCTGGTGGCCGGCGAGATCGCCGCGGCGCGCGGCAGCGTGCAGGCGCTGCCTGCCAGCTGGCTCACGCAGCGCATCGACCTGTTCGAGGACTCGTTGCGCGACAACCTCCGCGTCGCCGCCCCCGCGGCCGACGACGCCACACTGCGCGCCGCGCTCGACGATGCCGGCCTGGGCGCCGACGTCGCCGCGCTGCGCGCACAGCTCGACACGCCGCTGGGCGAGGGCGGCCTCGGTCTTTCGGGCGGCCAGGCCCGCCGCCTGGCGCTGGCGCGCCTCTTCCTCCATGCGCGGCCGCTGTGGCTGCTCGATGAGGCGACGGAGGCGCTCGATGCCCCCACCGCCAACGACCTGCTGGCGCGTCTGCGCGTGCGCGCCGCCGGCCACACGTTGCTGATCGCCACCCACCTGCGCCGCGAGGCTGCGCTGGCCGACCGGCTGCTGCGCATCGACCACGGCCGGGTGGTGCAGGACCTGCGCCGTGGCACCCCCGAATTCGAGGCGGCGTTGTCCGCGCTCAGACCGGACTGAGAAGAGAACAGGAAAAGGAAAGGAAACCCACCCATGGACCTCGACATCGTCGCGCTGTCGCGATTGCAGTTCGCACTCACGGCGCTCTATCACTTCCTCTTCGTGCCGCTCACCATCGGGCTGGCCATCGTCATCGCCATCATGGAGACGGTCTACGTGATGACCGGCCGCACCGTCTGGCGCGACATGACCAAGTTCTGGGGCGTGCTGTTCGGCATCAACTTCGCGATGGGCGTGGCCACCGGGATCGTGATGGAGTTCCAGTTCGGCATGAACTGGAGCTACTACAGCCACTATGTGGGGGACGTCTTCGGTGCGCCGCTGGCCATCGAGGGGCTGATGGCCTTCTTCCTCGAAGCCACCTTCGTCGGCCTGTTCTTCTTCGGCTGGGACCGCCTGTCGAAGGTCGGCCACCTGGTCGCGACCTGGTGCGTGGCACTGGGCTCCAACTTCTCGGCGCTGTGGATCCTCATCGCCAACGGCTGGATGCAGAACCCCGTGGGCGCGCAGTTCAACCCGCAGACCATGCGCATGGAGGTGACCGACTTCTTCGCCGTGCTGACCAACCCGGTCGCGCAGGCCAAGTTCGTCCACACCGTGTCGGCCGGCTACGTGACCGCGGCGCTCTTCGTGCTGGGCGTGTCGGCCTGGTACCTGCTCAAGGGCCGCCACGTGCAGCTCGCCAAGCGGTCGATGACGGTGGCCGCGTCCTTCGGCCTGGCCGCCGCGTTGTCGGTTGTGGTGCTGGGCGACGAGAGCGGCTACCTCTCGACCGAGCATCAGAAGATGAAGCTGGCCTCCATCGAGGCGATGTGGAAGACCGAGCCGGCGCCGGCCGCTTTCACCGCCTTCGGCTTTCCCGACCAGGCTGCACGCGAGACGCACTTCGCCGTCCACATCCCCTGGGCCATGGGGCTGATCGGCACCCGCTCGCTGACGACCGAGATTCCCGGCATCGAGGACCTGGTCAAGCGCGCCGAAGTCCACATCCGCGACGGCCTCAAGGCCTACGACGCCCTGCAGCGGATCCGTGCCGCGAAGACTGACGCCGACGTGCCGCCGCAGGCGCGCGCCGACTTCGAGGTCAACGGCGCCATGCTGGGCTACGCGCTGCTGCTCAAGCGCTATGTCGACGATCCACGCCAGGCCACGCCCGAGCAGATCGCAAGGGCCGCCTGGGACACCGTACCGCAGGTCGCGCCGCTGTACTGGACCTTCCGCATCATGGTCGGCCTGGGCATGTTCTTCATCCTGCTGACGGCGACCTTCTTCTGGCTCTCGGCCCGCCGCCGGCTCGATGCGCATCCCTGGCTGCTGAAGGTGGCGCTGTGGTCGATCCCGCTGCCCTGGATCGCCGCCGAGTGCGGCTGGTTCGTCGCCGAGTTCGGCCGCCAGCCCTGGGTGATCGAGGGCGTGCTGCCCACCGCAGTGGCCGTGTCCAACCTGGGCGCGGGCACGCTGCTGCTGACCATCGCCGGCTTCGTGGCGATCTACACCGTGCTCTTCGTCATCGAGATGAAGCTGATGCTCAAGGCGATCCGCAAGGGCCCCGCCGAGCACCCGATGGCGCCGGTCGAGAGCTTCCGTGCCGAGGCCGATCCCGAACTCGCCGCGCGCCCCGCGCTCGCGCCCGTGCGCTGAGCCACCCCGAGGAATTGCAACCATGATCCTTCACGAACTCATTTCCTACGACGTGCTGCGCGTCGTCTGGTGGCTGCTGCTGGGCGTGCTGCTGGTCGGCTTCGCGGTGACCGACGGCTTCGACCTCGGCACGGGTACGCTGCTGCCCTTCGTGGCCCGCAACGACCTGGAACGGCGGGTCGTCATCAACACCGTCGGCCCGGTGTGGGAGGGCAACCAGGTGTGGCTGATCCTGGGCGGCGGCGCGATCTTCGCGGCCTGGCCGCACATCTATGCGGTGTCCTTCTCGGGCTTCTACCTGGCGATGTTCGCCATCCTGGTCGCGCTCATCCTGCGGCCGGTCGCCTTCAAGTTCCGCAGCAAGCGCGAGGACCCGGCCTGGCGCAGCCGCTGGGACTGGGCGCTCTTCGTCGGCGGCTTCGTGCCTTCACTGATCTTCGGCGTCGCGATGGGCAACGTGCTGCAGGGCGTGCCCTTCCGCTTTTCGCCGGAGATGCACATCTTCTACGACGGCAGCTTCTTCGGCCTGCTCAATCCCTTCGCCGTGCTCTGCGGCCTGGTGTCGGTCGCGATGCTGGTGATGCACGGCGCCGCCTGGCTGGTGCTGAAGTCCGGCGGCGCGGTGGCGGCCCGGGCACGGGCGGCAGGCATCGGCGCCGCGTTGCTGGCCGCCGCGCTCTATGTGCTGGCCGGCGTGGCGCTGTCGCTGTGGGTGCAGGGCTACCAGGTCACGAGCCCGGTGGTGAGCACGGGCCCGTCGAACCCGCTGCTCAAGACCGTCGGCCTCCAGGCGGGCGCGTGGTTCGCCAACTATGCGGCGCACCCGGCGCTGTGGGTCGTGCCGGCGCTCGGCGTCGCCGGGCCGCTGCTGGCCGCCCTCGGCCTGGCGGCGCGGCGCGAACTGCTGGCGCTGCTGGCCAGCGGCGCGGGCATCGCCGGCATCGTGCTGAGCGTGGGGGTGTCGATGTTCCCCTTCATCCTGCCCTCGTCGATCGACCCGCGCGCCAGCCTCACGGTGTGGGACTCGTCCTCGAGCCACCTCACGCTCTTCATCATGCTGGTGTGCGTGCTGATCTTCCTGCCGATCATCCTGGCCTACACGAGCTGGGTCTATGCGGTGCTGCGCGGCAAGGTCGATCCGAGGGCGATCGAGGACGAACGCACCCACGCCTACTGACCACGGCACCCATCAAGAAAGGACACCCCATGTGGTATTTCGCCTGGCTCCTGGGCCTGCCCCTGGCCGCCGCCTTCGCGGTGCTCAACGCGATGTGGTTCGAGCTGATGGAGGACGACGCCATCCGCCGCGACAAGACACAGAAGCCGTGAAGCCCAGGTCGGCGCCGAGGCGCTGGCCGTTCGACGAGGTGGTTCAGCCCGTCTTCTTGCCGGCAGCCTTGCGGCCGGCGGCGCCGGTGATGCGGTCCTTCAGGCCCAGCACCTTGGTCACCGTGGCGCCCATGCCCATGAGCTTGAGCGCAGTCTCCGGGGCCAGCTTCTGCACGTCGTCGAACCAGGTCATCAACCGGTCGATCAGATCGTGCATCTCGCGCATGCGCTGCTGCGCATGGCGTTCCTCGTCGGTGTGCACCTCCTCGAGCAGCGCACCACGCAGCATCGAGAGCGTCGGCTCGATCTCGCGCCGGCGCCGCTCCTCGGCCAGCACGCGGAAGATCTCCCACACGTCGGCCGGCGCCTCGAAGTACTCGCGCCGGTCGCCGGGCTGGTGGCGCAGCTGCACCAGCCGCCAGGCCTGCAGCTCCTTCAGGCCCATGCTTACGTTCGAGCGAGAGAAGGCGAGCAGCTCGCCGATCTCGTCGGCGTTGAGCGGCTTCTGCGAAAGGAAGAGCAGGGCGTAGATCTGCCCCACGGTGCGGTTGATGCCCCAGCGGCTGCCCATCTCGCCGAAGTGGGCGACGAACTGGCGGTTCAGGGGTGGGAGTTCGGCGGGAGAGCTCATCCCGCCATTGTGGCGCGCTGCTGAAGATTCAGGAATTTCTGAATTTCCTGGTTCGCTGTCGGCGACCGGCCTGCGGCGCAGCGCGTCGGCCGATGAGCGAGGCGCGATGGCGCCGCGCGCTCATTTCCAGGGCGTGGGCTCCGGCACCTCGGCCGCGGGCTCGACGTCGATGCTCTTGAAGTCCGCCGGCGACACGATCTCCAGGTACTCCATGTCGGGCGAGTAGTCGAAGAGGTAGTGCCGGATGCCGGGGCGCTGGTGCACCACGTCGCCAGCTTCCACCAGCGTCTCCTTGTCCTCGTACATGAAGCGGGCCCAGCCCTTGACCATGATGACGATCTGGAAGTCCGCCTCGTGGCGGTGCCAGCCCGTGCCCTTTTCGGGGGCCATGTTCGCCTTGACCAGATGCGCGATCACCTTGCCGTGCGTGGCGTCGGCGATGCCGAGGTCACGGTAGAGGAAGAAGTCGCGCAGGCCGCCGCCGACGTAGTCGGTGTCGCCAGGCTTCACATGGGAGAACTTCGTCGCCGTCCGATCCAACATGGGGCACTCCTTGGCAGTGAGGGGGATGCTGCGTCGCAGCACGCATAAAGCATTCCTGCCGGCGGTGCCCCGTCGTGGTTCAAACGACGACCTCGCTGATCTGCATCACCGGCGCGATGTCGGTGTAGTTGCGGATGTCGCCGTTGATCTCCTTCGCGTGCGGGCCGAAGGCGGCCTGGAAGCTCTGCACGGAGTCGCACAGGATGTGGCACATCGCCACGTAGGCGGGCGCGGATCCCGGGGCCGGGCCGCCCAGCCCCTTGTCGACCTGGTAGCCGCGGCAGGCCTCGCCCATGCGGGCCTGCACCAGCGGCATGTGCTTGTCGCGGTAGTAGTCGTGGTCGAAGCGCGCACCGTCGGTGTGCGGGTACATGACGCTGACACGGATCATCGGAGTCTCCTTGGGGGCTTGGGAATTCGGTGGCGCTCAGCCACGCTTGGTGGCGATCAGCGGCTTCACGTCCGGCGCCTGCAGGCGTGGGCGGTCGGCCTCGACCTGCGCCAGCGGGGCCACTTCGCGCAGGCTGGCCAGGCTGCGGCGCGTGAGGTCCTGGTAGGTGAGGGTGCCCTCGTGCTTCCAGGCCATCTCCTGCTCGGTCAAGGGGCGCTTGACCTTCGCCGGCACGCCGGCCACCAGCACCTCGGGCGGGACCTGCGTGCCGGCCGGCACGAAGGCGCAGGCGGCGACGATGGCGCGCTCGCCGATCACCGCGTCGTCCATCACCACCGCGTTCATGCCCACGAGGGCGTCGCGGCCCACGATGCAGCTGTGCAGCACCGCGCCATGGCCGATGTGGCCGTTCTCGCGCACCACCGTGTCGTGGGCCGGGAAGCCGTGCACCACGCAGGTGTCCTGCACGTTCGAGCCGGCTTCCAGCACGATGCGGCCGAAGTCGCCGCGCAGGCAGGCGGCCGGGCCGACGTAGCAGCCGGGACCCACGATGACGTCGCCGATCAGCACGGCGGTGGGATGCACATAGGCGCTCGGGTCCACCACGGGGACCACGCCTTCGATGGCGTAGCAGGGCATGGGCTCAATGTCTCCTGATGCGGGCGCGCCGGCCAGCGGGTGCGGCTTTGGCGGGCCTCGGGTTTTCACGGGGAAGCATGACTTGCGTCAACGCAGGCGAGGATTCTATGATCTGCCGACCGGTCGGTCGAAAGTATTTTCTTCGACAGGACCGCGGTGTAGACCTCATAAGAGACCCGGAGACTCCCATGTCCGATGCCCTGGTGCTGCAGAGCACGAACGGCCCCGTGCGCACGCTGACGCTGAACCGCCCGTCGGCGCTCAACAGCTTCACGCAGGCCATGCACGGCGAGCTGATGGCCGCGCTCGAGGCGGCCGCTGCCGACCCGCAGGTGCGCGCGCTGGTGCTGACCGGCGCCGGCCGCGGCTTCTGTGCCGGGCAGGACCTGGCCGATCCGGCCGTGGCGCCGGAGCCGGGCGGCGCACCCAAGGACCTGGGTGACACGGTGGCCCGCTTCTACCGGCCGCTGGTGCTGCGCCTCAAGAGCTTCCCGGTGCCGGTGGTGGCCGCGGTCAATGGCGTGGCGGCCGGCGCCGGTGCCAATCTGGCGCTGTGCTGCGACCTCGTCCTTGCCGGTCGTTCGGCCAGCTTCATCCAGGCCTTTGCCAAGATCGGGCTGGTGCCCGACACCGCCGGCACCTGGCTGCTGCCGCGGCTCGTCGGCCGCGCGCGGGCGCTGGGCCTGGCGATGCTGGGCGACAAGCTGCCGGCCGAGGAGGCCGAACGCATCGGCCTGATCTGGCGCTGCGTGGACGATGCGGCCCTGGCCGACGAGGCCGTCGCGCTGGCCACCCGCCTGGCCGCCATGCCGGTGGCGGCGTTGGCCGCGACGCGCGCGGCGCTCGACGCCGGCCCGTCCCTCTCGCTGGAGGACGCGCTGGACGAAGAGGCGCGCCTGCAGAGCCGGCTGGGCCGCGCCCACGACTACCAGGAAGGCGTGGCCGCCTTCGCTGCACGTCGCGCCCCTGTGTTCGAGGACCGTTGAGCCATGAGCGATACCACCGCGCAGCAGATCGCCGAGCACGTGCGCCGCGGCATGTTCGCCAACGACCGGGCGCTGCAGGCGCTGGGCATCGCCGTGACCGAGATCGCGCCGGGGCGGGCGACCGCCACCATGGCGGTGCGCGAGGACATGCTCAACGGCCACGACATCTGCCATGGCGGCCTGATCTCGACACTGGCCGATTCGGCCTTCGCCTATGCCTGCAATTCCTACGACGAGCTCACCGTGGCCTCGGGCTTCAGCGTCGACTTCGTGGCACCGGGCCGCCTGGGCGACGTGCTGGCGGCCCGCTGCGCCGAGGTGTCGCGCGCGGGGCGCACCGGCGTTTACGACGTCGAGGTGACGAACCAGAAAGGCGAGCGCGTCGCGATCTTCCGCGGCCGCTCGTACACGGCCAGGGGCCGCCCGGCCGTGCCGCGCTGAAACCGAGAGATCAAGGAGACACCCCATGCCCGTCAAGCGCCCCGCCCCCGGCGACCTGGAGCCGATCGAGACAGCCAGCCGCGACGAGATCGCGGCCCTGCAGCTCACGCGCCTGCGTGCCACGCTCGCGCACGCCTACGACAACGTGCCGCACTACCGCCACGCCTTCGACGAGAAGGGCGTGCACCCGTCCGACCTGAAGCAGCTGTCGGACCTCTCGAAGTTCCCCTTCACGGTCAAGAACGACCTGCGCGACAACTACCCCTTCGGCCTGCTGGCCGTGCCGCGCGAGAGGCTCGCGCGCATCCACGCCTCCTCGGGCACCACCGGCAAGCCGACGGTGGTGGGCTACACGCAGGGCGACATCGACCGCTGGGCCGACCTGGTGGCGCGCTCCATCCGTGCCGCGGGCGGGCGCGCGGGCGATCTCGTCCACGTCTCCTACGGCTACGGCCTCTTCACAGGCGGCCTGGGCGCGCACTACGGCGCCGAGCGGCTGGGCTGCACCGTCATCCCGATGTCGGGCGGCCAGACCGAGAAGCAGGTGCAGCTCATCCGCGACCTGCAGCCCTCGATCATCATGGTCACGCCCAGCTACATGCAGGTGATCGTCGAGGAGTTCGCACGCCAGGGCCTGGACGCGCGCGAGTCGTCGCTCAAGGTCGGCATCTTCGGCGCCGAGCCCTGGACCGAGGCCATGCGGCGCGAGATCGAGGGCCGGGCCGGCATCGACGCCGTCGACATCTACGGCCTCTCGGAAGTGATGGGTCCCGGCGTGGCGAGCGAATGCATCGAGTCCAAGGACGGCCCGGTGATCTGGGAGGACCACTTCTACCCCGAGATCATCGACCCCGACACCGGCGAGGTGCTGCCCGACGGCGAGGAGGGTGAGCTGGTCTTCACCACCCTCACCAAGGAAGCACTGCCGATCGTGCGCTACCGCACGCGCGACCTCACGCGCCTGCTGCCGCCCACCTCGCGCGCCTTCCGCCGCATGGGCAAGATCGTCGGCCGCAGCGACGACATGCTCATCATCCGCGGCGTGAACGTGTTTCCCACGCAGATCGAGGAGATCGTGCTGGCGCACCCGCAGCTCTCGGGCCAGTACCAGCTCCAGGTGCGCCGCGAGGGCCACCTGGACGAGGTCGAGGTGCGCTGCGAGCTGCAGCCCGAAGGCGCGGCTGCCGCACCCGTGAGCGAGATCGCCGCCTGGGTTCAGCAGCGCATCAAGACGCTGGTGGGCATCAGCACCGTGGTCAGCGTGCTGCCGCCCGACGCCATCGAACGCACGCTGACCGGCAAGGCCCGCCGCGTGTTCGACCAGCGCACCAAGGCGCGCTGAACCTTCAAGGAGCAGACGATGTACACCCAAGCCATGGACACGCTCGGCAAGGATGCCGAGGACCGCAAGCCGGTGCGCTCGACCGAGCAGGCGATGCTGGAGGCGCGCTTCGATGCGCGCATCGACGACGGCGCCTTCATCGAGGCCAAGGACTGGATGCCGGACCACTACCGCAAGACGCTGGTGCGGCAGATCAGCCAGCATGCGCATTCCGAGATCGTGGGCATGCTGCCCGAAGGCAACTGGATCAGCCGCGCGCCCACGCTCAAGCGCAAGGCCATCCTGCTGGCCAAGGTGCAGGACGAGGGCGGCCACGGCCTGTACCTCTACGCGGCGGCCGAGACGCTGGGCACCTCGCGCGACGAGATGCTGCACGCGCTGCACACCGGCAAGGCCAAGTACAGCTCGATCTTCAACTACCCCACGCTGACCTGGGCCGACGTCGGCGCCATCGGCTGGCTGGTCGACGGCGCGGCCATCATGAACCAGGTGCCGATCTGCCGCTGTTCCTATGCGCCCTATGCGCGCGCGATGGTGCGCATCTGCCGCGAGGAGAGCTTCCACCAGCGCCAGGGCTTCGAGAGCCTGCTCACCATGATGCAGCACGGCACCGAGGCGCAGAAGGCGATGGTGCAGGACGCGGTGAACCGCTGGTGGTGGCCCTCGGTGATGATGTTCGGCCCGCCCGACGACCAGTCGCCCAACTCGGCGCAGTCCATGCGCTGGGGCATCAAGCGCATCTCGAACGACGAGCTGCGCCAGAAGTTCGTCGACGCCGCGGTCGAGCAGGCCAAGGTGTTGGGCGTGACGCTGCCCGACCCCGACCTGAAGTGGAACGAGGAGCGCCAGCATCACGACTTCGGCGCCATCGACTGGGACGAGTTCTGGAACGTCATCGCCGGCAACGGCCCCTGCAACCGCGAGCGGCTCGCCGCCCGCGTCAAGGCCTGGGACGACGGCGCCTGGGTGCGCGAGGCCGCGCTGGCCCACGCCGAGAAGCAGCAGCAACGATTCAAGGAGGCCGCATGAGCGAGCAAGCGAAACCCCAGGGCACGGAGTGGCCGCTCTGGGAAGTGTTCGTCCGAACGAAGGCTGGCCTGGACCACAAGCACTGCGGCAGCCTGCATGCGGCCGACCCCAAGATGGCGATCCAGCTGGCCCGCGACGTCTACACGCGCCGCCAGGAGGGCACCAGCGTGTGGGTGGTGCGCGCCGACCAGATCGTGGCCAGCGACCCGGGCGACAAGGACATGTACTTCGATCCGATGGAAGACAAGGTGTACCGCCACCCGACCTTCTACCAGCTGCCCGGCGCGGTCGACCACATGTGAGGACGGCACCGACATGCAGCCATCGATCGCCGTCGCCGACGACCTCGCCACGCAGTACCTGCTGCGCATTGGCGACACAGCACTGATCCTCGCGCAGCGCCTGGGCGAGTGGACCGGCCACGCGCCGGTGCTTGAGGAGGACATCGCCCTGGCCAACATGGCGCTCGACCTCGTCGGGCAGGCGCGTGCCGTGCTCTCGCATGCCGGCGCCACCGAGGGCGCGGGCCACGACGAGGACCAGCTTGCCTTCCTGCGCGAGGAGCGCGACTACCGCAACGCCACGTTGGTGGAGTTGCCGCGCGGCGACTTCGCCTTCACCGTGCTGCGCAACGCGATGGCCGCCACCTTCTTCCGGCTGCTGTGGACGCGCCTGCAGGCATCGTCGGACGCCGAACTGGCCGCCATCGCCGCCAAGGCCGTGAAGGAGGCGCGCTACCACCAGCAGCACGCGGCCGACTGGGTAGTCCGCCTGGGCGACGGCACGGCCGAGTCGCGCCGGCGCATGCTGGCCGCGCTCGACATGGCCTGGCCCTACGCGGCCGAGCTCTTCGCCGACGACGCCGTGGACGAGGCGGCGGCGGCCAGCGGGCTCGGGCCGCGCTGGAGCGAGCTGCGCGCGGAGTGGGAATCGCAGATGGCCGAGGTGCTGGCCGAAGCGGACATGCCGGTGCCGGCAGCATCGAAGTTCCTGAGCACCGGCAAGCGCGGTGTGCACAGCGAGCACATGGGCTACATCCTGGCCGAGATGCAGCACCTGCAGCGCGCCTACCCGGGAGGCGTGTGGTGACCGCGGCGCTGGCCGAGCAGGCCGCGGCGCGTGTCGAACGCGCCTGGGCGGTGCTGGCCGAGGTGCCCGACCCCGAGGTGCCGGCGCTGTCGGTGTGCGACCTGGGCATCGTGCGCGAGGTGCGCGAGTCCGGCGACGCGCTCGAGGTGGTGCTGACGCCAACCTACTCCGGCTGCCCGGCGACGGAGGTCATCGAGCAGAGCGTGCTCGATGCGCTGGCCGCGGCGGGCCTCGGCCCTGCGCGCGCCACGCTGCAGCGTGCACCGGCCTGGACCACCGACTGGATCAGCGCCGACGGCCGCCGCAAGCTGCGCGAGTACGGCATCGCACCGCCGGGCGCCGCCGCGGCGGGGGAGGGCGTGCCCATCCGCATCGTCGGCCGCCGTGCGGCGGCGCCCGCGGTGGCCTGTCCGCGCTGCGGCAGCGAACGCACCGAGCGCCTGTCGGCCTTCGGCTCCACCGCCTGCAAGTCGCTGTACCGGTGCATCGCCTGCCGCGAGCCCTTCGAATATTTCAAGCCAATATGAGCACCTTGTTCCACTCGCTCAAGGTCCGGTCCGTCGAGCCCGACACGCAGGAAGCCGTCATCGTCAGCTTCGAGGTGCCGCCCGAGCTGCGCGAGACCTTCGGCTTCACCCAGGGCCAGTACCTCACGCTGCGCAAGCAGATCGGGGGACAGGACCTGCGACGTTCCTACTCGATCTGCGCCGGCGTCGACGACGGCGTGCTGCGCGTGGGCGTGCGCAAGGTGCGCGGCGGCGTGTTCTCGAACTGGATCAACGAGGCCCTCCAACCCGGCGACGAGATCAGCGTCATGGCGCCGCAGGGGCGCTTCCACGTGCCGCTGGCGCCGCAGGAGCGGCGGCACCACCTGGGCATTGCGGGCGGCAGCGGCATCACCCCCATCCTGTCGATCATGAAGACCGTGCTGGCGCGCGAACCCGGCAGCCGCTTCACGCTCATCTACGGCAACCGCCAGCTGCGCTCCACCATGTTCAAGGAGGAGCTGGAAGACCTGAAGAACCGCTACCTGACGCGGCTGGTGCTGCACCATGTGTTCTCGGACGAGCACACGGATGCGCCCATCAACATGGGCTTCCTCGACCGCGCCAAGCTGGGCGAGTTCCTGTCCACGCTGGTCCCTGCATGGAGCATCGACCATGCCTACATCTGCGGCCCGTTCCAGATGAACGACGAGGCCGAGGCGGCCCTGCGCGCCGCTGGCGTGCCCGAGTCGGCGATCCACATCGAGCGTTTCGGCATCGCGCAGCCGGCCGCGGCGCCGGTGGGCGCCGTGATGCACGAGGCGCGACCGGGGGACGCCGAGCGGGCCAGGGTGGTCATCGTGCGCGACGGCCTGCGCCGCGAGATCGACTTCCTGCGCGACCAGCCGAGCATCCTGGACTGCGCCTCGGCCGCCGGGCTGGAGGTGCCGTATTCGTGCACCTCGGGCGTGTGCGGCACCTGCCGCGCCAAGGTCATCGAGGGCGACGTGCGCATGGAGCGCAACTTCGCACTCGACAAGGCCGAGGTGGCGGCCGGCTTCGTGCTGACCTGCCAGGCGCATCCGACCACCGAGCGGGTGGTGCTGTCCTTCGACGAGCGCTGAAGGAGCAGGCGGATGGCGAGAGGACGGGCGGCAGGCTACGACGAGCAGCGCGAGATGATCCTCGAGCAGGCCGGCCTGCTCTTCGCACGGCGCGGCTACCCGGCCACGTCGATGAACCAGGTTGCCGAGGCCTGCGGCCTGTCGAAGGCCACGCTCTACCACTACTACAAGGACAAGTACACGCTGCTGGTGAACATCGCCGAGGCGCACGTCACCCGGCTTGCGGCCATCGTGGAGGAGGTCGCCGCGCGCGGGCTCGGTCCCGAGGCCCGCATGCGCGAGCTGATCCTGAGCCTGGTGCGCGAGTACGCCACCGCCCAGAGCGCGCACCGCGTGCTGACCGAGGACGTGAAGTTCCTCGAGCCGGAGGACCGCCAGCGGGTGCTGGACCAGGAACGCGCCGTGGTGCGCGGGTTCGCCCAGGCGGTGGTGGCGCTGCGGCCCGACCTCGCGAGGACCGTGATGGGCATGCCGCTGACCATGCTGCTCTTCGGAATGATCAACTGGATGTTCACCTGGATGAAGCCCGAGGGGCCGCTGGACTACGAGGACATGGCACTGGTGGTGGCCGACCTGTTCCTCGGCGGGCTGCCGGCTGTCAAGGCGCCGGAACCTGCATCGGCCTCAGGTGTCTAGGTGTTTCAATCTATTCCGCGCAGATATTTAACTTATTAAATTATTGTCCGCTTCCGCTCAAACCAAGGAGACACAACCATGAAGTTCAAGATCCAAGCCCTGGCCGCCGCGGCGCTGGCCTGTGCAGCCGGCCTGGCCTGGGCCGACCTCACCGTCGGCGTCACGCTGTCGACCACGGGGCCCGCCGCCTCGCTGGGCATCCCGCAGAAGAACACGATCGCGCTGATGCCCAAGACCATCGGCGGGCAGAAGGTCAACTACGTGGTGCTGGACGACGCGAGCGACACCACGACGGCGGTCAACAACACGCGCAAGCTCATCACCGAAAGCAAGGCCGACGTGGTCATCGGCTCGAGCGTGACGCCCAACTCGCTGGCCATGATCGACGTGGTGGCCGAGGGCAAGACGCCCATGATCACGCTGGCCGCCTCGGCCCGGATCATCGAGCCCATGGATGACAAGAAGAAGTGGGTCTTCAAGACGCCGCAGAACGACGGCATGATGGCCCAGGCCATCGTCGACTACATGGCCGCCAAGGGCGTGAAGTCGGTGGCCTTCGTCGGCTTCTCGGATGCGTATGGCGAAGGCTGGTACGACGTGTTCTCCAAGGCCGCGGCGGCCAAGAACATCAAGCTGGTGGCCAACGAGCGCTATTCGCGCACCGACACCTCGGTCACGGGCCAGGCCCTGAAGATCATGTCGGCCAACCCCGACGCGGTGCTGGTCGCCGGCTCGGGCACGCCGGCGGCGCTGCCGCAGAAGACGCTGGTCGAGCGCGGCTACAAGGGCAAGATCTACCAGACGCACGGCGTCGCCAACAACGACTTCCTGCGCGTGGGCGGCAAGGACGTCGAGGGCACCATCCTGCCGGCCGGCCCGATGCTGGTGGCCGAGCAGCTGCCCGACAACAACCCGGTGAAGAAGTCGGCGCTGGCCTATGTGGCCGCCTACGAGGGCGCCAACGGCAAGGGCTCGGCGGCCACCTTCGGCGGCCACGCCTGGGACGCGGGCCTCGTGCTGCAGGCGGCCGTGCCCGAGGCGCTGAAGAAGGCGCAGCCCGGCACGCCCGAGTTCCGCGCCGCCCTGCGCGATGCACTGGAGCAGGTCAAGGAAGTCGCCGGCGCGCATGGCGTGTTCAGCATGACGCCGACCGACCACCTGGGCCTGGACACCCGCGCCCGCGTGATGGTCACGATCCAGAACGGCGCCTGGAAGTACCTGCCGAACTGAGTTCCCCCAGCCTGGCGGCCGTGCCTTCCCACAGAGGGCCGGTCGCCTTCCTGTATCCGGCCGCGTCGCGGCCCTTTGCGAGCGAACCGACATGGATCTACAGATCGCCCTGCTGCTCGGGCAGGACGGCATCGTCAACGGCGCGATCTACGCGCTGATGGCGCTGGCCCTGGTGCTGGTGTTCTCGGTCACGCGGGTGATCTTCATCCCGCAGGGCGAGCTGGTGGCTTTCGGCGCGCTGTCGATGGCGGCCCTGGGCGCCGGCAAGGTGCCCGGCACGCTGTGGCTGCTGGTGGCGCTGGCCGCCATGGTGCTGGTGGTGGAGTTGTGGCGCGCGCGGCGCGGCGTCCTCGTCGAGTGGAAATCCACGCTCGCCTGGGCGGTGCTGTTCCCCGCGATCGCGGCCGCCGCGGTGCTGCTGGGCCGGCCCAGTTCGATCTGGGCCCAGTCGCTGGTCACGCTGCTGCTGGTCACGCCGCTCGGCCCGCTGCTCTACCGCCTGGCCTATCGCCCGTTGGCCCATGCCAAGGTTCTGATTTTGCTGATCGTGTCGGTGGCGCTGCACGGCGTGCTGGTGGGACTGGGGCTGTTCTTCTTCGGCGCCGAAGGCTCGCGCACGCCGGCCTTCTCCGATGCAAGGCTGGACATCGGCGGCATCCCGGTGGCCGGGCAGTCGCTGGTCGTGGTCGGCGTCACGGTGCTGCTGGTGGTGCTGATGTTCGTGTTCTTCGAGCGCTCCATCGTCGGCAAGGCCCTGCGCGCGGTGGCGATGAACCGCGTCGGCGCGCGGCTGATGGGCATTCCCACCGACCTGTCGGGCGACCTGAGCTTCGCCCTGGCGGCGCTGATCGGCGCGGTGGCGGGCCTGCTCGTGGCCCCGATCACCACGGTGTACTACGACACCGGCTTCCTCATCGGCCTGAAGGGCTTCGTCGCCGCGATCGTCGGCGGCCTGGCGAGCTACCCGGTGGCGCTGCTGGGCGCGCTGGTCGTGGGCCAGCTCGAATCCTTCTCGTCCTTCTGGGCCAGCGCCTTCAAGGAGGTGCTGGTGTTCACGCTGATCATCCCCGTGCTGTGGTGGCGCTCGCTGCACAGCCGTCATGTGGAGGACGAGGAATGAGCGCCGCGTCCGCATGCATCCGCGCCGGGAGCCTCGCATGACCCGCCGCCACCTCACACTCCTGTTCGTGGTCGCGCTGGCCGTGGTCTGGCCCTTCCTTTCGGACTTCAGCACCACCGTCTTCAGCTACATCGCGCTCTACTCGCTGGTGGCCGCGGGGCTGGTCATGCTCACCGGGGTCGGCGGCATGACCTCCTTCGGACAGGCGGCCTTCGTCGCGATCGGCGCCTATGCCACGGCCTGGGTCTGCACCTCGCCCACGACGGCGGGCGCGCTCGCTGCGCTGCCGCCTGCGCTCGTTCCCTGGCTGGGTCTGGTTCTGGGCCTGGTGCTGACCTTCCTGGTCGCGTGGAGCCTGGGCGCCATCACCGTCAAGCTGTCGGGCCACTACCTGCCGCTGTGCACCATCGCGTGGGGGCTGAGCCTGTACTACCTGTTCGGCAACCTGCAGTTCCTGGGCGGCCAGACCGGCATCACCGGGCTGCCGGCACTGAGCATCTTCGGTTTCTCGCTGGCATCGCCGCGCGTGCTGGGGCCGGTGATCTGGGCCGTGCTGCTGCTCGCGCTGTGGGCGCTGCATAACCTGCTCGATTCACGCGAGGGCCGTGCCATCCGCGCGCTCAAGTCCGGCCAGCTGATGGCCGAGTCGATGGGCGTGGACACCGCGCGCCACCGCGTGAAGGTCTTCGTGCTCGCCGCGCTGCTGGCGGCGCTGTCGGGCTGGCTCTACGCGCACATGCAGCGCTTCGTGAACCCGACGCCCTTCGGCCTGAACATCGGCATCGAGTACCTCTTCATGGCCGTGGTGGGCGGCGCAGGCCACCTGTGGGGCGCGGTGCTCGGCGCGACGCTCATCACGCTGCTCAAGGAGCAGTTGCAGGACTGGCTGCCGCGCCTGCTGGGCGCGAGCGGGAACTTCGAGCAGATCGTGTTCGGCCTCTTGATGGTGCTGGTGCTGCAGCGCTTCGCCGAGGGCCTGTGGCCCACGATCGCGCGCTGGAGCACTCGGGTGCTCAAGCCTGACGTCGAGAAGGCGCCGCGTGCCGCCCAGGCGTTGCCGTCGCGACCGCTGCCGCCTACCGGCGAGCTCCTGCTGGAAGCGGCCGGCGTGACCAAGCGCTTCGGCGGCCTGGTGGCCAACAGCAACGTGAACATGACGCTGCGCGCCGGCGAGGTGCACGCGCTGATCGGCCCCAACGGCGCCGGCAAGAGTACCTTCTTCAACATGATCTCCGGCGTGGACGACCCCACGGAAGGGCAGGTGCGGCTGATCGGCACGCCCATGAACGGACGTCCTTCGCGCGACTTCGCCGCGCTCGGCCTGGGCCGCACCTTCCAGCACGTGCGCCTGCTGGGCGACCGCAGCGTGCTCGAGAACGTCGCGCTCGGTGCGCACCTGCGTGGCCGCAAGGGCTGGCTCGCGTCCATGCTGCGCCTGGACCGCGCGGAAGAGGCCGACCTGCTGGCCGAGGCGCGGCGCCAGATCGAGCGCTGCGGCCTGGGCGAGTATGCCGACCTGCCCGCGGCCTCGCTGGCGCTGGGGCAGCAGCGGGTGGTGGAAATCGCCCGTGCGCTGGCCGGCCAGCCGGCCGCGCTGCTGCTCGACGAGCCGGCCGCCGGCCTGCGGCACCTGGAGAAGCAGGCGCTGGCCCGGCTGCTCTCGCAACTGCGGGCCGAAGGCCTGGGCATTCTGGTGGTGGAACACGACATGGAGTTCGTCATGAACCTGGCCGACCGCGTCACGGTGCTGGAATTCGGCTGCGTGATTGCCGAAGGCACGCCCGAAGCGATCCAGCGCAACCCGCGCGTGCTCGACGCCTATCTCGGCGGTGGCGACGAAGTGCCTGTGCCTGCGCCGGTGCACGTCGCGCCGGGGACGGTACTGGGAGCGACGAGATGAGCGCGCCTGAATCCAAACGCCTCTTCACGCTGGAGGACTTCCACGTGGCCTACGGCACCGTGGAAGCGGTGCATGGTGTGGCGCTGCACATCGACGAGGGCGAAGTCGTCACCGTGATCGGTCCGAACGGCGCCGGCAAGAGCACCTTGCTCAACGCCGCGATGGGGCTGTTGCCTTCGCGCGGCGCGGTCACCTTCGATGGCGAGCACATCGCGCGCCCGAGCGTCGAGGCGATGGTGGCGCGCGGCGTGGCGCTGGTGCCCGAGCGCCGCGAGCTCTTCGGCGAGATGCCGGTCGAGGACAACCTGCTGCTGGGCGGCTTCTACCGCTGGCGCACCGGCCGGCGCGACCAGCGCGCGCGCATGGACGAGGTCTTCGCCATCTTCCCGCGCCTGAAGGAGCGGCGCACCCAGCTGGCCAGCACCCTGTCGGGCGGCGAGCGCCAGATGCTCGCCATCGGCCGCGCGCTGATGGCGCGCCCGCGCCTGCTCATGCTCGACGAGCCCTCGCTGGGCCTGGCGCCGCTGGTGGTGCGCGAGGTGCTGCAGGTGGTCGGCGCGCTGCGTACGCACGGCGTGTCGGTGCTGCTGGTGGAGCAGAACGCCCGCGCCGCACTGCAGGTGGCCGACCGGGGCTACGTGCTCGAGACCGGCAGCGTGGCGCTGCAGGGGCCTGCCCAGGCCTTGCTGAACGACCGCCGCATCATCGACACCTACCTGGGGCTGGGCAACCGCCACGCGGTGGCCGCCGCCTGAAACCGGCCCTCTGGCGCCTGGGCCCTGCGACTTTGTTGGGATAATCCGCGGCCATGAGCGACGTCTACCCGGCCTGCGGAACCCCACGATGAGCGGCAACACCTTCGGCACCCTGTTCGCCGTCACCAATTTCGGCGAGTCGCACGGGCCGGCCATCGGCTGCGTCATCGACGGCTGTCCGCCCGGCATGGCGCTGACGGAGGCGGACATCCAGGGCGACCTGGACCGCCGCCGCCCCGGCACCAGCCGCCACGTCACCCAGCGCAACGAGCCCGACGCGGTGCAGATCCTCTCGGGCGTGTACGAAGGCAAGACCACCGGCACGCCGATCGCGCTGCTGATCCAGAACACCGACCAGCGCAGCAAGGACTACGGCGCCATCGCGCAGCAGTTCCGCCCCGGCCACGCCGACTACACCTACTGGAAGAAGTACGGCATCCGCGACCCGAGGGGCGGCGGCCGTTCGTCGGCCCGGCTCACCGCCCCCATGGTGGCGGCCGGTGCGGTGGCCAAGAAGTGGCTCTTCGAGCAGTACGGCACCGTGTTCCGAGGCTGCATGGCGCAGATCGGCGACATCGAGATTCCCTTCGCCTCGTGGGAGCACGTGCCGAACAACCCCTTCTTCGCGCCCATCGCCGACGTCGCGCCGCTCGAGTCGTACATGGATGCGCTGCGCAAGGCCGGCGATTCCTGCGGCGCGAAGATCCGCGTCACGGCCAGCGGCGTGCCCGTGGGCCTGGGCGAACCGCTCTTCGACAAGCTCGACGCCGACATCGCCTACGCGATGATGGGCATCAACGCCGTCAAGGGCGTCGAGATCGGCGCCGGCTTCGCCAGCGTCACGCAGCGCGGCACCACGCACGGCGACGGCATCGGCCCGGGCGGGCGCTTCGAGAGCAACAACGCGGGCGGCGTGCTCGGCGGCATCAGCACCGGGCAGGACCTGGAGGTGAGCATCGCCATCAAGCCCACCAGCTCGATCATCAGCCCGCGGCAGTCGGTCGACGTGCACGACAACCCGGTCGAGGTGATCACCAAGGGCCGGCACGACCCCTGCGTGGGCATCCGCGCCACGCCCATCGCCGAGGCCATGCTGGCCCTGGTGGTCATGGAACATGCGCTGCGCCAGCGCGCACAGAACGGTGACGTGGCGGGCCGCCGCCCTCGGGCCGACGCGGGGACCTCCGACGAGGTCGAAGGCCCGCAGTCGTCCTTCCTGTAGTGTCCGGCCCGGCGGCATCTGCGCCGGCCGGGCGCAGTCCGCTCCTCGCGTTCGCGGGCCTGTCGGCCAGCTACTTCGCGCACATCGGCTTCTTCAACCCCTACCTGCCGCTGTGGCTGCAGAGCCTGGGGCTGCCGATCTTCACCATCAGCCTGCTGACCTCCGTGCAGTCCTTCACGCGGGTGTTCGCACCCTACGCCTGGGGCGCGCTGAGCGATCACCTGGGCGACCGCGTGAAGCTGCTGCGCATCAGCGCCGCCGTCGCGCTGGTCGCGTCCTTCGGGCTGCTGTGGCATGGCGGCGCGTGGTGGGTCTTCATCGTGCTGCTGGTGATGTTCGTGCACACCGGCTCGATGATGTCGCTCACCGAGGCGGCCCTGGCGCAGCTGGTGGCCGGCGACTGGGGCCGCTACGGGCGCATCCGGCTGTGCGGCTCGGCCGGTTTCCTCGTCACGGTGTTCGTGGCGGGCGAATGGTTCGACCGCTTCGGCATGGGCCACTTCCCCGGCTGGGCCTCGATCACGCTGGCGCTGGTGCTCGTCGCAACGCTGCGCCTGCCCGAGATGCGGGAGCCACCGGCCGCGCGCGGCGCGCCGCGCGTGCCGGTGCTGCCCGTGCTGCGGCAGCCGGCGGTGCGTTGGTTCTTCGTGTCGCTGTTCTTCCATGTGATGGCGCATTTCTCCGTCTACGGCTTCATCTCGCTGTACCTGGACGCCCTGGGCTACAGCAAGGGGACCATCGGCGCGCTGTGGGCCGTCTCCGTGGTGGCCGAGATCGCCTGGTTCGGCCTCCAGGGCCGCGTCATCGGCCGCCTGTCGATGCCGCAGTGGCTGCTGCTGTGCGGGGTGGCGACGGTGCTGCGGCTCGGCATGACGGCCTGGGCCGCCCATTGGTTGTGGGCGCTGGTTGTGGCGCAACTGCTGCATGCGCTGTCCTTCGCGGCGCACCACACGACCTGCGTGGCGCTGGTGTCGCGGCATTTCCCCGGCCAGCTGCGGGGGCGGGGTCAGGCACTCTTCACGGTGATCGGCTATGGTTTCGGTGGCGTGATCGGCGTGCTGGCCGGCGGTGCCGCCGCGCAGCGCTTCGGCTTCGTCGCGATGTTCGGGGCCGCCACCCTGCTGGCACTGGTGGCCACGGCGTGCGCGTGGCGCACACTGCGTCTCGAAACGCCTCCTGCGCCTTCCCCTGCCTGAGACCGCTCCTCCACGAAAGCCCGAACGGATGTTCTCCCTGCCACCGGCCATCCAGGCCCTGATCCTCTCCAACGTCATCCTGTATTTCGCGCAGGGCATGGTGCCGGGCCTCACGCCGGCGCTGGCGCTGTGGCCCATCGGCTCGGGCGAGTTCGCGCCCTGGCAGCTGCTGAGCTACGCCTTCCTGCACGGCGGCCTCACGCACCTGCTGTTCAACATGCTGGGCTTGTGGATGTTCGGCGCCGACCTGGAGCGCGTGTGGGGTTCGCGCCGGCTGCTGGTGTTCTACGTGGTGAGCGTGCTGGGCGCCGCCGTGGCGCAGCTGGCGGTGGCGGCGGCCAGCGGCGGCATGTACCCGACGGTGGGCGCCTCGGGGGGCCTGTTCGGCATCCTGGTGGGCTTTGCGATGATGTTCCCGACGCGCAAGATCGTGCCGCTCATCCCGCCGATCCCGATGCCGGCGCCGGTCTTCGTGGCACTGTACGGTGGGCTGGAGCTCTTCTTCGGCGTGACCGGCAGCTTCGCCGGCGTCGCGCATTTCGCCCACCTGGGCGGCCTGGCCGCGGGCTGGCTGCTCATCCGCTACTGGCGCGGCCAGCCGCCGTTCCCGCGCCGCTGAACCGTTTCGTTCGAGGATTCGCCATGCACTACACCCGCCTGGGCCGCACCGGCCTCACCGTCTCGCGCATCGCGCTGGGCATGATGACCTATGGCACGCCGGCCTGGCGGCCCTGGGTGATGGAAGAGGGCCCCTCGCGCGAGGTGGTGAAGCACGCCGTCGACCTGGGCATCAACTTCTTCGACACCGCCGACATGTACTCGGCCGGCGAGTCCGAGGTGCTCACCGGCAAGTTCGTGCGCGAGTTCTGCCGCCGCGAAGAGGTGGTGATCGCCACCAAGGTCTACTACCCCGTCTCGCTCGACTTCAAGGGCGGCAACAGCGCGGCGGCCAAGCCCGACCGCGTGCCCAACATGGACGGCCTGTCGCGCAAGCGCCTCTTCCATGCGGTGGATGCGTCGCTGAAGCGCCTGGGCACCGACTACATCGACCTCTGGCAGATCCACCGCCTCGACCACGGCACGCCGGTCGAGGAGACGATGGAGGCGCTGCACGACATCGTGAAGAGCGGCAAGGTGCGCTACATCGGCGGCAGCAGCATGTTCGCCTGGCAGTTCGCCAAGGCGCAGCAGGTGGCCAAGGAGAACGGCTGGACGCGCTTCGTCTCGATGCAGAACCACTACAACCTGGTCTACCGCGAAGAAGAGCGCGAGATGATCCCGTTGTGCCACGACCAGGGCGTGGGCCTCATCCCCTGGAGCCCGCTGGCGCGCGGCTTCCTGGCCGGAAACCGCAAGAGCGACGACAAGACCGCTGGCCAGACGAGCCGCGCGCAGACCGACGACATCGCGCAGAAGT
This sequence comes from Xenophilus aerolatus, assembly GCA_030418545.1. Taxonomy (GTDB): domain Bacteria; phylum Pseudomonadota; class Gammaproteobacteria; order Burkholderiales; family Burkholderiaceae_C; genus Xenophilus. Next base: position 85,867 of record QAIB01000002.1, read on the forward strand.
ACTACTACAACGACGGCGACTTCGAGGTGGTCGAGGTGCTGTCGCGCCTGGCCGCGGCGCGGGGCGTATCCAACGCGACGCTGGCCTATGCCTGGCTGCTGCACAAGGGCATCACCGGCCCGATCGTCGGCGCGAGCAAGACCTGGCAGCTCGACCAGGCGGTGGCGGCGCTCGACGTCGCCCTGTCGGCCGAGGAGATCGCGCAGCTCGAAGCGCCGTACCGGCCGCACCCGATCCTCGGGCACGTCTGAGAACGGGCGGGGCTCAGTCCAGCTCGCCCCGCCGCGGCATGTCCGCCCCGCGGCGCGAACAGGTGATCGACGCCGCCCGCGCCGCGAAGCGCAGCAGCGCCGCCATGCGTGGCACGTCCAGCGCATCGAGCGCCTCGGCCGACAGCCCGTCGTGTTCGGCCAGCCAGGCCAGGATGGCGGCCTGGAAGGTGTCGCCGGCGCCCACGGTGTCGATCACGTCCACCAGCAGCGACTGTGCTGTCGCGTGGCCGTTGCGGTTCCAGGCCTCGCTGCCTGTGGCGCCGCGCGTCACCACCACCAGGCGGGCGCCGGCGTCGAGCCAGCGCAGCGCGACGTGCGCCGGCGCTTCGTCGGGGTAGAGCAGGCCGAGGTCCTCGTCGCTCACCTTCACCACGTGCGCGAGCGCCGCCATCTCCTGCACCACCGTGCGCCAGCGCGTCAGGTCGGGCTCGACGTTCAGCCGCACGTTGGGGTCGTAGGCCACGAGCCGGCGCGTGCGTTCGCGTGCGGCCAGCGCGCGCAGGGCCGAGGCGACCGGCTCCACCACCATCGTGTACGAGCCGAACTGCAGCACGCGCGCCTCGTCGGGCAGGGCAGGCAGGGCCGCGGCGTCGAGCATGCGATCCGCCGCGCCGTGCCCGTGGAAGGCATAGCTGGGCACGCCGGTGTGGCCCACCGTGACCACGCTGAGCGTGGTCGGCGCGGCGCTGCGCACCACCAGCGCGGTGCCCACGCCCTCGTCGCGCAGCGCCTGCATCAGGCGCTCGCCCGGCACGTCCTGCGACAGGCCGGCGAGGAATTGCACCGGCTGCGCCAGCCGTGCCAGCCCCACCGCGACGTTGAACGGCGAGCCCCCCACGCGCGCGTCGAGCAGCAGCCCGGTGGGCGTGCTGTCGCGCACGTAGACATCCATCAGTGCTTCACCGCAGACAACGAACATCGCAAAGCTTCCTCGGTTGTAGGGCACTCCGGCCGCCGCCGGGCCGCCCCCAAGGCGGCCGGGCGTCAGGCGGTCGCTCAGCGTGGGGCCGACCAGCCCTTGTAGTCCTTCACGTTCGCGCGCGTGATCAGCGTGGAGGGCAGCAGCGTCATCTGCTGCGCGGGCTTCTTGCCGTTGAGCACGTCCTGGCCGATCTCCACCGCCTTCTGGGCGATCATGTACGGGTCCTGGCTGGCCGAGGCCTGCACCTGGGTGTCGCTCTTGAGCGCGGTCTCGATGTCGGGTGCGCCGTCCACCGAGGTGATGACGATGTTCTTGCGGTTCAGCTGCCGGGCCGCCAGGTCGGTGCCCACGGCCTGCGGGTCGTTGATGGCGAACACGGCGTCGATCTTGGGGAAGCGCGTGAGGTGGCTCTGCATCACGTTCAGGCCGCCTTCGCGCGAGCCCTTGCCGTCCTGGTCGTCCGACAGGATCTTGATGTCGGGCGACTTCTTCAGCACCGCCTTGCAGCCGTTCACCCGGTCGATCACCGCCGACACCTGCGGGCCGTTCTGGATGATCACGTTGCCCTTGCCGCCGAGCTTCTCGACGATGTACTGGCAGGCGATCTCGCCGGCCTGCACGTTGTTGGTCTGCACCGTGGCGTCGGCACCGTTGGCGGCCACGTCCACGCCCACCACGGCGATGCCCGCCTTCTTGGCCTTCACCAGCGCGGGCTCGATGGCCTTCGCGTCGACGGCGTTCACCAGGATCAGGTTCACGCCGGCGGCGATGAAGCCGTCGATCTGCGAGAACTGCTTGTTCAGGTCGTAATCGGCCGACAGTGCCGTGACCTTGGCGTTCGGGTTGAGCTGCTTGACCTTGGCCTCGGCGCCCTTGGCGAGCGAGACGAAGAAGGGGTTGCCCAGCGAGCCGAGCGTGATGCCCACGCTCTTGATCTGCTGCTGCGCCTGGGCCGCGAGCGGCAGGGCGGCGGAGGCGGCCGCGACGGCCAGGGCGACGAGGTGTTTGCGCATGGAATGTCTCCTTGATTGAGCGCTGACGGGAAGAAAGAGCGAAGAGCCGTGGGACCTTCAGGTCCTTGCGGCGTCCTTGCGGCGGTAGCGGTCGAGGGCGACGGCGCCGATGATCACCAGGCCCTTGACGATGTACTGCCAGATGTCCGAGACACCCATCAGGATCAGGCCGTTGGTCAGCACCGCGATGATCAGCGCGCCGATCAACGTGCCCAGGATGGAGCCGGTGCCGCCGACCAGGCTGGTGCCGCCGAGCACCACCGCGGCGATCGCGTCGAGCTCGTAGGACATGCCCAGCGTGGTGCCGTTGGCGGCATACAGCCGGGCCGAGGCCATCACCCCGCCCAGGCCCGACAGCAGGCCCGACATCGCATACACGAAGAGCAGCACGGCCCACACCTTGATGCCCGCCAGGCGCGCCGCTTCCGCATTGCCGCCGACCGAGTAGATGTTCAGGCCCAGCACCGTGCGGCGCAGGATGAACCACGAGATCGCGATGACGGCGAAGGCGATGATCACCAGGCAGGGGATGCCGAACACATCGCCGTTGCCGATGAAGGCGAAGGGCAGCTGCGGGTTGAAGACCGTGTTGTCGCCCGCCAGCAGGCGTGCGATGCCGCGCACCGCGGTGAGCGAGCCCAGCGTCACGATGAAGGGCTGCAGCTTCACGACCGAGATCAGGAACCCGTTGATCAGGCCGAACAGCAGCCCGCAGCCCATGCCGGCGGCGATGCCCAGCATGCCCAGCCCGGGGATGTTCGACACCAGCATCGCGGCCACCGCCGAGGCGGCCAGGATCGAGCCCACCGACAGGTCGATGCCTGCGGTGAGGATCACGAAGGTCATGCCGGCCGCCAGCACGATGTTGATCGAGGCCTGCTGCGTGATGATCGACAGGTTCTGCAGGCTCGCGAAGTTCTCGGTGCCCAGGCCGAAGCCCACGCACAGCAGCACCAGCACGGGCAGCATGCCCAGCGCGCGCAGGATTTCCTTGCCGCGCGCGCTGGCGGCGGGGCCGGCCACGGGGGCCGCGGATGCGGTGAGTGGGGCGTTCATGGGCTGTCTCCTTGATCGTTCGTTCGGGTTGTGTCAGTGCAGCGTCGGCGCCTCGCCGGGCACTGCGGCGCCGGTGGCCAGGGCGACGATGTTTTCCTGCGTGATGGGCAGGCCGCTCGCGCCGCCCACCTCGCCGACCAGTCGGCCTTCGCGCATCACGACCACGCGGTCGCACACGCCGACGATCTCGGGCAGCTCGCTGGAGATCACCAGCACCGCCATGCCGCGCCGCGCCAGCTCGTCGATGAGGCGGTAGATCTCGCTCTTGGCGCCGATGTCCACGCCGCGCGTCGGCTCGTCGAGGATCAGCACGCGCGGGCCCACCTCGAGCAGGCGCGCGAGCAGCACCTTCTGCTGGTTGCCGCCCGAGAGCGCGCCCACGTTCACGCGCGGCGAGGCCACGCGGATCGACAGCTGGCGGATGGCGTCGATGGCGCGCTTGACGGCGCGCCGGCCGTCCATCACGCCGCCGGCCCTGGCGTCGCGCGGGCTCACCATCACGTTGATGTTGTCGCGCACCGAGAGGTCGAGGAACAGGCCGTTGCCCTTGCGGTCCTCGGTGAGGTAGAGGATGCCGTTGCGGATCGCGTCGCCGGGCTGGCGGATGTCGAGCCGGGGGCCGGCGCCGTTGAGCCGCACCTCGCCGGCCGTGGCTGGGTCGGCGCCGAAGACCAGGCGCGCGAGTTCGGTGCGGCCGGCGCCGACCAGGCCGGCCAGGCCCAGCACCTCGCCCGCATGCAGCTGGAAGCTGCAGCCGCGCACGCGCCGGCCGTCGGCCAGGTCGGTCACGGTGAGTGCCACCTCGCCCGTGTGCTGGCCGTGGTGCTCCTTGCGGTAGAAGCCCGAGAGGTCGCGCCCGACCATCATCTTCACGAGCTTGTCGCGCGAGAGCTCAGCGCGGCTCAGGGTGCCGACGTAGGTGCCGTCGCGCAGCACCGTCACCTCGTCGGCGAGCTCGTCGATCTCGTCCATGCGGTGGCTGATGTAGAGGATGGCCAGGCCTTCGGCGCGCAGGCGACGGATCAGGGCGAACAGGCGCTCCGTCTCGTGCGTCGACAGCGGCGTGGTCGGCTCGTCCATGACCAGGATGCGGCAGTCGAACTGCACCGCCCGGGCGATCTCCACCAGCTGGCGCTGTGCGATCGAGAGTTGCGCCACCGTGGTGTTCGGACCGAAGTCGGCGCCCAGGCGTTCCAGCGTGCCGGCGCACGCGGCCGCCATGCCGGCGCGGTCGACCGTCGGGCCCTTGGTCATCGGCCGGCCCATGAAGATGTTCTCGGCCACGCTCAGGTTGGGCGCCAGGCTCAGCTCCTGATAGATCACCGACACGCCGAGGTTCTTGGCGTCGATCGGGCCCTCGATGCGGGCCGGCTGGCCGCCGATGCGGATCTCGGCGCCGGGGTCGGGCAGGTAGGCGCCCGAGAGGATCTTCATCAGCGTCGACTTGCCCGCGCCGTTCTCGCCCATCAGCGCGTGGATCTGCCCCGCACGGGCGGTGAGCTGCACGTCCCGCAGCGCCTTCACGCCCGGGAAGGTCTTGGAGATGCCGCGCAGCTCGAGCAGCGGCGCCGCCGGGGTTTTATGCATGGAAGGACTCCCTGGGTCGGTGCGCGGGAACCCGCGCGGTGGAATGGCCGCGCAGCACGTCGGCGCGCGGCGAGAAGCTGAAGAACATCGGCAGGCTGGCCGCGCCGATCGCGCCGGCATCGGCCCCGAAGCTGCCGCGCAGCAGGCGCGGCACCTGGCGCGATTCGGGCGCGATGGCACGCAGGCCCTGTTCGGTGCGGGCGATCAGCGTGTCGATCAGGCCGGCGTCGATGTCGCAGTCGATCACCACCGCCGGCAGGTCGAGCACGGCGAGCGTGGCGCGCACGGCCGGCACCAGCGCGTCGACGCAGTCGTCGAGCCATTCGCGCACCTCGGGCCGACCCGAGGCGACCATCGCCTCCAGCTGCGGGTGCCCCACGACCGGCGTGCCGCCGTGGCGCAGGTGGCGCGTCAGCGCGTTGAGCGAGGCGCGCGAGAGCAGGATGTCCCACTTGCCGCCCTCGGGCGCGGGCGCCGAGGGCAGGGCGCTCGGCGGCACCGGCATCAGGCCCAGGTCGGCCGCATTGCCCGAGTGGCCGCGCAGGCTCTCGCCGCCCAGCACCGCGCCTGCCCCCAGCGCGGCACCGAGGTAGACGTACAGGAAATCGTTCTCCTTGCGGCCGACGCCGAAGAACAGCTCGGCGATGGCGGCCGCGCTGCCGTCGTTCTCCTGGAACACCGGCAGGTCCACCGCCTGGGCCAGGCGCTGGGCGAAATCGACCTCGTCCCAGATTCGGAAGTCGGCTTCCAGGTCGAGCTGCCGCAGCCAGCTGCCGAGGTTGTAGGGCTGCGCGAGGCCCACGCCGGCCAGCCGGCGGCGCTGCACGGGCGACAGCTCGGCCAGCACGCGCGCGATGTCGGCCTGCACCAGCGCCAGCGCCTCGTCGGGGTGGGGCAGCAGCTGGTCGTGCACTTCGCGGGCCAGGATGCGGCCCCCCAGGTCGATCAGCACGGTTTCGATGCTGGTGCGATCCAGCCGCACGCCCACGCCGTAGGCGCCCTGCGGATTGATGCGGTACAGGCCGGCGGGCTGGCCCCGCTGGCCCTCGTGGCGGCGGCCGGCGCCCTCGATCAGGCCCGACTCTTCCAGCGCCTGGACGATGCTGCCGGCCGCAGTGTTCGTCAGCTGCGCCCAGCGGGCCAGGTCGGCCTTCGACGCCTCGCCCGCACGGCGCAGCCGCTGCAACAGCGAACGCTCGTTGTACTGGCGAAGGTTGACCGAGTTGGTGCCGCGGCCCGGACCGGTGGTTGACAAGCGTGTCTCCTGAGCGGCGGCCCAGCCCGCCTATTAATTAATTCAAGTTGAATAAAGTTTAGGGGGTCGACCGATACGCTCAATCGGGGGTTTTCCCGGAGCACTCGAAGGGGCTCCGAAGCCGCGGTTCCGAGCTGTTCGTTCCGGAAACGGGCGTGCGCAGCCAGCCGTGACCCAGCCGGAGCGCATGTCACTGGCGCCGGGGCGCTACGAGCCGGTGCTGGTGCCGGGCGCGTCGGGCAGGCCGGCGTGGCGGCCGCTCGCCGGATCGCCCGGGCGACGGCCGCTCAGGGCGTCTCGCCGAAAAAGTGCATGGCGGCGTCCACGCCGCTGCCCGCCAGTGCCACGCCCTGGAGCCGCAACCCCATCTCCACCCCCCGCGACCATGGCGATCAGGGTAAGGTCGTTGCTGTCGCCCAGATGCCCCATGCGGAACATGCGGCCCTTGAGCTTGCCGAGGCCCGTGCCCAGGGACAGGTCGAAGCGGGCATGGATCAGGCGGCGCAACGCGTCCGCGTCCACGCCCGCCGGCGTGATCACGCCGGTCAACACCGGCGAGTGGCAGCGCGCGTCGGCGCATTGGATGGGAAGTCCCCAGGCGTCGACGGCTGCCCGCACGCCCGCGGCCCATCGCTGGTGGCGTGCGAACACGCGCTCCAGGCCCTCGGCCTCCAGCATCTCGATGGCCTCGGCCAATGCGTAGAGCAGGTTGGTGTTGGGCGTGGACGGCCAGTAGCCGGTGGCGTTCATTGCCACGATCTCTTCCCAGTCCCAGTACGCGCGCGGCAGGCGGGCGGTGCGCGAGGCCGTCAGTGCCTTCTCCGACAGGGCATTGAAGCTGATGCCCGGTGGCAGCATCAGGCCCTTCTGCGAGCCGCTCACCGTGACGTCGACACCCCACTCGTCGTGCCGGTAGTCGGCGCAGGCCAGGCCCGAGATGGTGTCGACGATCAGCAGTGCGGGATGGCCCGCGGCATCGATGGCATCGCGCACCGCGCGGATGTCGGAGGTCACGCCGGTCGAGGTCTCGTTGTGCACCACGCACACCGCGCGGATGTCGCCGCGGGTGTCCGCGCGCAGCCGGGCCTCGATGTGGTCGGCATCGACCCCGTGGCGCCAGTGGCCGGCCTCCGGCAGCAGTGGATCGGCGTGGGGCGTGGCGACCAATTCGGCATCCAGGCCGAGGCGGGTGGCCACAGCGACGCGAAATGCCCGGTCTCGTACATCAGCACCTTGTCGCCCGCACTGAGCGTGTTGCACAGCGCCGCCTCCCAGGCGCCCGTGCCCGAGGCCGGGTAGATGACGACCGGCTGCCGGGTCCTGAAGATCCGCTGCATGCCCTCGATCACCTGGCGGCCCAGCCGGGCGAACTCGGGGCCGCGGTGGTCGATCGTCGGCAGGCTCATCGCGCGCAGCAGCCGGTCGGGCACCGGGCTCGGCCCGGGGATCTGCAGGAAGTGGTGGCCGGTGGGGTGTGAATCGAGGGTGAGCATCGCTGGCGGTCGGCGGCGGCGTTTGCAAGAAGAGGGCGTTGGAGGTCAGCGCGTCATGCGACGCGACAGCGTCTCTTGCGGCAGGTAGGCGCCGGCCTCGCGCAGGCGCGTCACCAGCGCTTCCGTGTCGAGGTCGCAGGCGGGCTGCCCGGTGGCGAGCGACTGCGCGGCCGCGGTGGCGGCGGCCTGGCCCATCATGTACGCGGCCGACTGCGCCCGGATCGATCCGTGCACCTTGGTGTCGCTCGAATGGCAGCGGCCCGCGACCCAGAGGTTCTGCGACCCCCTGGGCACCAGGATGCTGTAGGGGATCCCGACGCTGCCGCCAAGCCCGAGGTTGTCCTTGCCGTGGAAGTCCTGCAGGAAACGCTCGTACTCCGCCCTGGAGGTGTTGGTCGGATGCACGTCGGTCGGCCGGTTGTAGACGGCGATCTGGTCCGGAAACTGCCGGCGCCGACGGAAGTCCTCGATGGTCAGTTCGAACTCGCCGACGATGCGGCGCGAGTCCCGCACGCCCATCACCGGGGCGGTGCTCAGCAGCTCGATCTCTTCGCACCCCGGCACGTAGCGGCGGTAGAACTCGGCGTACTCCACCGCGAGCTTGCGGCCGTGCACCATGCCGTCGCTCAGGCTGCGAACCGACAGCGGGTCGAGCCCGAACACGTGGCCCGCGTTCAGCGTGGCGCTGCGCGGGCCGATCTTGTTCATGCCCGGAAAGAAGCGGTCTTCCTGCGAGAAGAAGCCGTCCTCGATGCCCTGCGGCACCAGCTCCTTGCGCACGCGTTCCTTGACCGCATCCACGCCGCGCCAGTCCTCCCCGTAGGCGGAGTCGTCCCAGTTCATCGCGCCGACGAGCGAACACAGCGTGGACGGGGCGACCGAATCGGTGTCGCGCAGCACCACCTTGCATTGCGCGCCGGTCATGGCCGCCAGCGCGGCGTCGCCCGTGGCGTCGACGAAGGCCCGGGCCCGGACGTACTCCAGGCCTTCCACGCTGGACAGGATCACGCCCTCGACCCGGCCGTCGACGAACTCCGCGTCGGCCACGCGTGAGAAGAAGCGCAGCTCCACCCCGGCCTGGATCGCGAAGTCGTCCAGGATGCGCTTGAGCGCCTCCGGCTTGAACGGCACCCACCGGTTGAGCTGCGCATTCAGGAACTCGGGCACCACGTGCGGGCCGAAGGCCTTCTCCTTCCACATGCGCTCCAGCAGCTCCCGCATGAAGCCGCCGGCCAGCATGCGTTCGCCGTCCGACACGGGCCCGAAGGACGCGACCAGGCCCGAGGTGCCCATGCCGCCCAGGCAGCCGGTGGCTTCGACCAGGAGGGTGCGCAGGCCCAGGCGCGCGCCGCAGATGGCGGCCGCGCTGCCGGCGGGGCCGCCGCCTGCCACCACCAGGTCGTAGATGGCGCCAGCGCGGATGCTTCGTTGGTAGCTGAATGTGCTCATGGATCGGGGTTGCGGAAACAAGGGGGCGTGGCGGCTACTTCGCGGACACGGGCTGCGTGACCCTGGCGAAGCGCTGGATCTCGTCGCGGATGAAACGGCCGAATTCCTGCGGCGGCTGGGTCGCCACTTCGAACCCCATGTCGGCCATCAGGCGGGCGACCTGCTCGTCCTTCAGCAGCGCCACGACGTCCGAGGAGATCTTCCCGGCCACCGCGGATGGAATGCCGGCGGGGCCGCACAGCCCCGCCCAGTTGACGACCTCGTAGCCGGGGTAGGTCTCGGCGATGGCCGGCCAGTCGGGGTAGAGCGGGCTTCTCCTGGCGCTGGTCACGCCCAGCACCTTGAGCTGTCCTGCCTTGACGAAGGGCTCGGCCGAGCTGGCCACGGCAAAGCCCATCGGAATCAGGCCGCCCACCATGTCGGTGTACAGCTTGGCGGCGCCGTTGTAGGGCACGTGCAGCAGGTCGATGCCCGCTGCGTTGCACAGCAGTTCTCCGGCGAGCTGCGCCGCCGTACCGATGCCGTTCGATCCGAACGAGAGCTTGCCCGGCTGGCTCTTCGCCAGCGCGACCAGTTCCCGGATGTCGTTGGCCGGCAGCGACCTGGCGCCCACGAGCACCGTGGTGTAGTAGCCCAGCCGCGCCAGCGGGGTGAAGTCCTTGACGGCGTCGTAGGGCAGGTCGTTGCGCTGCACGGCGTTGATGCTCAGCGAGCTGCCCAGCAGGCCGAAAGTGTGGCCGTCGGGATTGGCGCGGGCCAGCGCCGTGCTGCCGATCACCACGCCACCGCCCGGCCGGTTCTCGACGATGACCGAACGCTTCCATTGCGCCTCCAGGCGCTCGGCCAGCACGCGCGCCAGCCGGTCCGCGGCACCGCCGGCGGTCTGGGGCACGATCATGTGCACGGTTCGTCCGGGGTAGCTCTGCCCCCATGCAGTCAGGGCCGGCGCGAGGCCTGCCAGCCCCAGGGCCTGCAGGGCCAGCCGGCGCGATGGCAGCGTCGCGCGACAGCTCGCTTTCATGGATGTCTCCTTCGTTCTTGTCGATGCAACGCCCAAATTCTTGGCTGCGGGCCGCCATCGATCAATTGAAAAGAACACCGTATCCCTTAACCTTTGGTTATACGCAAAGAAGGTGGTGAATCGATGAACCTGAGGCACATGGAAGTCTTCCGGGCCGTGATGCTCACCGGCAGCATCAGCGGCGCGGCGGAAATCCTGCACGTCTCCCAACCGGCCGTGAGCAAGCTGCTGGCCCATGCCGCGCGGCAGAGCCAGCTGGTCCTGTTCGAGCGCATCAAGGGGCGGCTGGTGCCCACGCCCGAGGCGCAGCAGCTGTACGAGGAGGTGGAGAAGCTCTGGCGAGGCGTCGAGCGCGTGCGCGACGTCACGCGTGGCCTGGGGGATCCGAACTCAGGCGTGTTGCGGCTCGCCGTCTCCGCGAGCCTGGGCACGCACCTGGTGCCGCGGGCCGTCGCCTTGCTCTACGAGCGACACGAGCACGTCAAGGTCAGCATGGAGATCCTGATCGCGCCCATCATGGTGGAGGCGCTGCTCGACCAGAGCGCACATCTGGGCATCGCCATGCAGCCCATCGACCACCCCAACCTGTCGGCGGTGCGCAGCTACGCCTGCGGCCTCGCGTGCGTGATGCGCAAGGACCACCGCCTGGCCGCGAAGCGCGAGATCGTTGCGCGCGACCTCGGCGGCGAACGGGTCATTTCCTCGCCGGCCGCCACGCCTTACGGCCAGAGCCTGCGCCGTGCCTACGGGGCCGCGGCGCGCTCCGCCAAGCTCGACATCGAGGTGCGCTCGGCAGCCAGTGCCTGCTGGTTCGCGCAGGCGGGGGCGGGCATCGCGGTCGTCGACCGCGCCGCGGTGGCCGGACATTCCTTTGGCGACCTGGTGGTGCGGCCGTTCCGGTGCAAGGAGTCGCTCGAAGTGCGCATCCTGCGCAATGCGTACCGGCCTCTGTCCGTGCTGCAGCGGAGCTTCTGCGATGCCTTCGAACAGGCCTGGTCGGAAAGCCTGGGCTAGCGCCGCGCGCTTTCACGCCGCACTGGCCTCATCCTGCTGCGCCGACGGCTCGGCCGACCGTTCGGTCTTGATGAAGCTGATCTTGCCGTTGGGCTCCAGCACGGCCCACTCGACCTCCGACAGCTGCGCGATGCCCGCCAGGCGCATCTCGGACTGGATCTCCCCGATCGTCAGGCGGTCGCGCTTCAGGCTGTGCTGCAGCACCTCGCCATGGCGCACGATCACGCGCGGTTCGCCTTCGAGCAGGCGGGCCGCGCGCGGCGAGAGATACGAGAACCAACTGAGCACCAGCCCCCAGAACGCGAAGGTGCAGATCGCGAGGGTCGCCCCGGTGATGCTGAAGTCGTTCTGCGTGATGCCCTGCTGGATCAGGTCGCCGATCACGACCATGACGATGAACTCGAAGGGCGTCATCTGGCCCAGCTCGCGCTTGCCCAGCACCCGCACCAGCAGGTACACGATCGCGAACATGACGGTGGCGCGCAGGACGATTTCCATCAGAAGAGCACCTTCATCGAGCGATGCATCGCCGCCAGCGGCCGGCCTGCATCCTTGAGCCGGATCTCGCCTTCCACATGGCCGAAGAGGCGCGGGTTGATCTGGGCCGAGATCTTGATCAGCGCATCCTGCCCGGGCTTCAGGGGGCCGAACTGGAAGGTGAAGTTGCTGTCCTCGCCCGACTCCTTCTCGGGCGTGGGCACCATGCCGTTCACGGTGATGTTCTGCCACAGGCTGGGTGCGATCTCCAGTTCGAGGCGCTCGACCGGCTGCCGTGCATGGACGTGCACGAGCATCTCGAAGAAGTCGCCGGTGCGGATGACCGCCGGCATCTCCACACGCATGCTGGCCGCCTCGCCCTCGGTCGTGCGCGCCTCGAGCCCGGCATGGCCCAGCCATCCCGACAGCCCCAGCACCAACAGCAGCCCGAGCACGATGACGGACAGGGGGCTCGCGTGGCGGTCGTACCACTTCGACTTCAGGTGGTCTTCCTGCAATCCGTGCGGCAGGGGGATGTCGTTGGGCGCTTTCATGTCGTGGAGGCGGCAATCGCTGCTGTGCCGCGCACGCCCGCACGGTGGCAGGCTCCGGCGCCGCATTTAGGCAGGCTTCGACGCTCGCGCGGGCGCCGCGGTCGGCCTGTAGGAGCGGCTTGCGGCCAGCGGTCGGACCTCACCGTTTGCTCTCCGCACCGTCGCCCGTTCGCGGGTACGATGGCCCGGCGTGGTCGAAGAAGGCAGCGCGCACGAGGAGTTCAGATTGATCCAGCGAATCTCCGCCGCGCAGCGCACCGCCAGCCTCGACGATGAGCAGCGCAAGGCGCTCCTGATGATCGCTTCCGGCGCGCCCCTGCCCCAATGCCTGGACGCACTGACGGAGGCCGTCGCGCGCCTGGCGCCCGGCGCCCGCGCCTGCGTGCTGCTGGCCAACCCCGAGCGCAGCGCCGTGGGCGAAAGCTATTCGTCGCATTTGCCGCCCGGCTTCGCGGACGCCGTGCGCGGGCTGCCGATCGGCCAGGCACTGATCGGCACCTGCGGCGTGGCCATCCACCAGGGCCAGCCGGTGACCTGCGAGGACATCGAGCGGTCGACGCTGTGGGCGCCGGCCTGGCGGTCCCTGTGCCTGGCCAACGGCATCCTGGCCTGCCATTCCCACCCGGCACTGGCGCAGGGTGGGCAGGCCGTGGGCTCCTTCTTCCTGTGCCTGTCGCAGGCACGCGCGCCCGACGCATGGGAGCGTCGCGTGGCCGAATTCGGCGCGCTCGCCACGAGCATCGTGGTCGAGCGCGATCGCGCCGCGACCCATCAACGGCGGGAGATGCAGGCCCTGTCCCGCCTCCAGGCGCTGAGCGCCGAACTGGTCGGCCCGGGCGAGTTCGAGGCCCTGCTGCAGAAGATCCTGGCGGCCGCGGCGGACATCTCCGGCACCGACAAGGGCAACATCCAGATCTATGACCCGGTGCGCGGCACGTTGAGGATCGTCGTGCACCAGGGCCTGGGCCAGCGCCTGGTCGATCATTTCCGCGAGGACGGGTGGGACGCGAGCTGCGGGGCGGCCGCCAAGCAGGTGCAGCGCCTGATCGTGCCCGACGTGCAGCAGCTCGAGGGGCTGCGCGGCACCCTGGGCCTGGAGATCGTGGTCGAGGACGACATCCGCTCGATCCAGTGCACGCCGCTGGTGACGCGCGACGGGCGGCTGCTGGGCATGCTGAACAACCACTACCGGTGGCCCGGCGGGCCCACGGCCGATGCGCTGCGCTACATCGACCTGCTCGCGCGCCAGGCCGCGGAGCTGATCGAGCGGCACCAGACCGAATCGGAGCTGGCCGAAGAGCGCCGGCGAAAGGACGAATTCCTGGCGATGCTCGCGCACGAGCTGCGCAACCCGCTCGCGCCGCTGCGCAACATGCTGGAACTGCAGAAGCTCGCGGAGGGCGACGAGGCGGTCACGCGCACGGCGCGGGCCGTGATGGAGCGGCAGGTCGTGCAGCTGGTGCGGCTGGTGGACGATCTGCTGGACGTCAATCGCATCACGCGCGGGCGGCTCGACCTGCGCCTGCAACCGATGCCGCTGCAGGCCGCGGTGCAGCATGCGGTGGAGGTCTGCCGGCCCAAGCTCGAGGAGCATGGCCACCGCCTCTCGCTCGACGTGCCCGAGGCACCGGTGATGCTTGCCGGCGATCTCGCGCGCCTCACGCAGGTTTTCGGCAATCTGCTGGCGAACGCCATCAAGTACACGCCCGCCGGCGGCGACATCTTGCTGCGCATGGTCCCGCTCGGCGAGGAGGTGGAAGTCACCGTCACCGACAACGGCGCAGGGATCCCCGCCGAGCACATCGAGCGCATCTTCGACCTCTTCAGCCAGGTCGATCGGACGCTGGAGCGAGCGCAGGGCGGGCTGGGCATCGGGCTCATGCTGGTGCGGCAACTGGTGACGCTGCACGGCGGCACGGTCCAGGCCTTCAGCAGGGGCTTGGGGCACGGAGCGAGTTCCGGGTCCGGCTGCCCTCGACCGCGGGCGCGCTGCAGGGCGAGCCGCCCGTTGCGCAGGTCCCGGCTTCGTCGCCGGCGCGTCGCGTCCTCGTGGTCGACGACAACCTGGATGCCGCCCGGTCGCTGGTGGCACTGCTCAACGTGAAGGGCCATCGCGCGCGCATGGCGCTCGATGGCTCGCAGGCGCTCGCGGTGGCCGAGGACATGCAGCCGGAGGTCATCCTGATGGACATCGGCATGCCGGGGCTGAACGGGCTCGAGACGTGCCGGCGACTGCGCGAACAGCCATGGGGCCGGCAGATCACGATCGTGGCGCTGACCGGGCTCGGCCAGGCGAGCGACCGCGCGGAGAGCGAGCGCGCCGGCTTCGATGCCCACCTGGTCAAGCCCGTGGACCTCACCACCTTGAGCAGGTTCCTGGCGAACGCCCCCTGACGGCTGAGCCGCACACGCGCGCTCGATGCAGCGCGCGGCCGGATCAGGGCGCCGAGCTGTTCTCCCTCTGCAGGTATTCGGCGATCCAGGCGCGCGCCCGTTCGGCCAGCGCCGTCCTCACCTTCTCGGCGGCCTCTCCGTGCCGGGACATCGATACCCGGCACATGGGCACGCCGCGGCGGCACACCACGGCGATGTGCTGATCTTCCTCGTGCAGGATCTCCATGCTCCAGTCCTGCGGGGCGAGCGGCTGTTCATGAGGGGCCCCTTCTCGATCGAGCTTCACACGTGCCTCCAGCAAATATCGTGACGAGCTTACTTCGCGTGCCGCGGCGCGGCCGCAAGGCGTGCGGCAATTCTTGCAGCAAGAGTGCCGGATGGCAGGCAGGCAGGCGCCTGGAACGCGTTCGCCGGCTGGCCCCGCAATTGCTGGCAATGGACGCATGACATCGATGCGACATGGCGGCAACGGACCGAGACGCCCCCAGGGGCCCCACGCCCGGCCCGAGGACTTCGCCCCGGTTCGGCAGGGTGCTCCACGGACCCGGACGGCGTTCGAGATGGCGATCGACATGCGAGCGGCGGAGGTCGACGTCCCGCCCTATCCCGAGATCCTCCACGCGCTCGGCCAGCCCATGCACGCCGACCACGCCCGGCTCCTGGACCTGGCCTATCTGCACCTGTGCGACGCCTGGGAATTCCAGGTGCGGGCGCTGTACGCGAGCTGGACGAGGCGGCAGGACGCCGGGCGGCGGCCGATCGCCAGCCGTGCCGGCGAGATGTTCAGGCGCTCCGGGCCTGCGGTGGATGACTGAGGGCGCGTGCCGGGGCGCTCCCCTTCGCGAACGGGCATGCGTTGGACGAATGGTGTTCGCGCCTGGCCCCGGAGCGCCTAGACTGCCGGGCTTTCCTCGTCGATCGGCGGGCCGTGGCCGCAGAGTGGCTGCCGCCGAGGCCCGGCCATCGGCGAGTGTTTTCCCGTGAAGGTTCTGGGTGCTTCTTGAACGCTTGATCTACGCCAGTCGAAAGGCACCGGATGTCGATGTGCCCGCACTGGTCGTGCAGGCCGCGCGCTGCAACGAGGCCGCCGGCATCACCGGCGCGCTGGCGACGCTCGAGGACGATTTCTTCCAGTACCTCGAGGGCACCACGGCGGCGCTGGATGCCTTGCTTCTGAAACTGCTGGCCGACCCGCGTCACTCCGACCTCAAGGTGCTGGAGCGGCGCGCCATTCCGAGACGCATGTTCGGCGACTGGCGGATGGCGCACCTGCAATGGAACGCCGACACCGAGGCGATCTTCCGCAGTTTCTCGCCGGATTCGCGCCGTGACCTGCGGGACATCGATCCCAGCACCTGTGCCGCCATGTTCCGGGCGTGGCTGGCCCTGCTCGAAGGCGGCGGTCCGACGCTCAAGGACATGAACCTCCGGTGAGCGGGCTGCCGCCGTGTTGCGGCAGTCGAGCGCACCGGCCGGCACGCGGGCGGCCGAGCCCGTCCCGCGCGTCACGGCGCGGGCTCGGGCTCGGGCTCGGGCCTGGTGCTACTTCCCGTCGCGGTCGGAATCGCCCGGTACCGCCCTTTCGATCGCGTCGCTGGCACGCTGCCATGCGTCGCGGCTGGCATGCTTGGCGCGGTCCCAGCTGAGGCTGGACCGACCGCGCGATGCATCCCAGTCGCGACCGAGATCGGGCTCGACCTCATCGAAGCGCCTGCCGGTGTGCTTGTTGAACGAATCCACGCCATAGCCGTAGGCCGGACCGTAGTCGTCGTAGCTGCCGCCTTCCACGTAGGGACGGGTGCTGTAGTTGTCGCGCCAGTAGGCGTCCTCGGCATCGCGGTCTGCCTTCATGCTCCTGCCCGCGATCGCTCCGGCCACTGCGCCGACGGCGGCGCCCACTGCCGCGCCCACCGGGCCGGTCATGCCGCCCACCGCCGCACCTGCCGCCGCGCCGCCTGCGACGCCGCCGGCCACGCCGCCTACCACTGCACCTGTCGCCGTCTTTTCGCCTTCTTTCATGGGAGTGTCTCCTGAGGGTTGAGGGAGCCCACACGCTACGAAGGACGATGCAAGCACCCGGCCGGCGAAGCACCTCTGCGTCTGTCGGACAGGGCACGCGCGACGTGCCCGAGCCAGCACGGCCTGCGCAGACCACAGCAGTGCGTCGCCCCTGACTCGCGACGCTGCGAAGCGCCAGGTGCCGCGGTCGGTGCCGGCGAGCCGGCGAGCGTGGTCCCGCACCATCACGTCGGCCAGACCTACAGCGCAGGCGGCCCATCCTTTCTAGCTTGACGGGTCCACAAGCAACGCTCGACCGACGAGGAACCACACATGAACGACAGCGCATTCGCATCAGACGCGGCAGGGCCGGAACGCATCGACATCCGCTCGGAAGACTCCATCGCACGATGGACCGGCAAGCTGGACGTCACGGCGGAGCAACTCAAGGAGGCGGTCGACGCCGTGGGCGACAAGGCGCCGGACGTGGAGATGCATCTCAAGGGGACGCGAGCGACGACCAACGAGGACCAGGTGCGCCAATCCGGCGGCGCGTAATCCGCCGGGCCGCCGGCCCGAGATCGCGGGCCGGCGCCCGGGCCGTCCACGCCGCCCCGGCTCGACGGCTCAGATCAGATTTCTCATCGCCTGCGCCGTCTCGCGCAGCACCGGCAGCACCCGCGCCACCGCTTCCTCGCTGCCTTCCTGCCCGATCGGCATGGTGATGTTCAGCGCGCCGACCAGCTCCCCGTGGCGATCGCGCAGCGGCACGGCGATGCCGCGGGAATTCAGGTCCAGCTGCTGTTCCGACAGCGCCCAGCCCTGGGCGCGGATGCGGGCGAACTCGGTCTTCATCTGGTCCTTGCTCGCGATGGTGTGCGAGGTGAAGACCTTCAGCTCGTGGGTCGCCAGCCAGTGCGCCAGCGCGTCGTCGGGCCGCAGGGCCAGCATGAGCATGCCCGAGGCGGTGACCTGCGCGGGCACGCGCGCGCCCAGCACGTAGCCGGTGTTCATGCTGCGGTTGGGGCCGTTGCGCGCGATGTAGACGACCTCGTCGCCGTCGAGCACGCTGAGGTAGGCGGTTTCGTGCGTGCCGGCGGCCACGCGCTGCAGGAAGGGCTGCACGATGCGTGGCAGCCGCGCCGACTCCAGGTAGGACTGGCCCAGGCGCAGCACGCGCGGCGTGAGCCAGAACAGCTTGCCGTCGCTGGCCACGTAGCCCATGTGCTGCAGCGTGAGCAGGTAGCGCCGGGCGGCGGTGCGGGTCATGCCGGTGCGCTGGCCGGCCTCGCTGGCGGTCATGCGCGGGTGGGCATCGTCGAAGGCTTCGATGATGCCGACGCCGCGTTCCAGGCCGGCGATCCAGTCGCGCCGGTCGAGGCCGGCGGGTGCGGCGTCGATGTCGTCGGTGTCCTCTTCGGCGGGGGTGGCGCGGCGAGCGCGCGCAGGGGAGGGCATGGCGGGGGAGGCGTGAGTGCGTGAACGAAGCTTGTCCGTTCGATGATGCACGATCATCGGACGCGGGGCCATGCCACGCCGCACCTGTCGGCCCCGGCCCGCGCCGCGTACAGTGCGTACCGCGATCCCTGCCGCTTGCGCGGCGGCGAGGCGAGCTTCATCGAACGCGACGCGGCGTGCACCCGAACGCCGCAGCGGGCAACCCAAGGCACTTCATGGCGGACATCCACGGCAACACCGACCTCTACCTGATTCCCGGCGACCCGGTCACCAACGTCCGGCTGCCGCGCATGTTCAACGCGGTCTTCGAACGCTGCGGCATCGATGCGGTGATGGTGCCGGTGCAGGTGCGCGCGCGCGACTTCGCGGTGTGGCTCAAGGCCAGCTTCCTGGCGCGCAACGTCAAGGGCATGGTGATCGCGCCGCCGCACAAGCCGCTGGCCGTGGACCTGCTCGACGGCTGCGGCCTCTTCGCGCGCATCGCGGGCTCGGTCAACGTGGTGCGGCGCACGCACACCGGCGACCTGGAGGGCGACCTGTTCGACGGCGAGGGCATCGTCGGCGCGCTGGACCGTTTCGGCATCCCCTTCCGCGGCCAGCGGGTGCTGATCCTCGGGGCGGGCGTGAGCGCTGCGGCCGTGGGCGTCTCGCTGGCCGAGGGCGGCGGCGAGAACGGCGCGCGCCACATCGCTTTCCACGACCCGGCGCCCGGCAAGTCGGCCGGCGTGGCGGCGCGCATCGATGCCGCCTTCGACGCCACGGTGGTGGTGGCACCGGATGCCGATCCGTCCGGCTACGACCTGGTCATCAATGCCACCTCGCTGGGGCTGAAGCCCGACGATCCGCTGCCCTGCGACGTGTCGCGCATGGCGCCGCATGCGGCGCTGTTCGACATCCTGCTGCGCAACCAGCCCACGCCGCTGGTGCAGGCGGCCCGTGCCCGCGGCCTGCAGGCGCAGCCGGGTTTCGAGATGCTGATCCAGCAGATGTCGCACTACATGGACTACTTCGGCCTGCACGAGGCGGCCGAGGTGGTGCGCGAGGACGCGGACTTCATCCGCGAACTGATCTACCCGCCGGCGCTGGCGGGCGAGATCCGGCTGCCGGTGCGGCATCCCGGCGCCTGATAACCGCCTCCTCACAACCTACCGGCAGATCGTCACGTTCGTGACGAGTTTGGCTGCATCGCCCGCTGGATGTGGGCTGCGGGCCGATTGCACTTTCCGGACTGCAGCCGTTTCCGGTCCTGCGACAGGCCGCCGTGCAGGCTTCTGCGCGGTGCCGCGATGTCACGCCGGCCGGCGCGCTCCCCACGGTGGTGCCGTCCGCACCGGCCTAGGGCAAACCCGGCATGCGTTCGATGATCGCCGCTTGGCGATCGATGATCGAACGCGGTAACAGGCGCGGCCATTGTCGGCACGCGGGGCGCGTTTCTACAGTCCCTCCCCATGCTGTCGCACCGCTGCCCACCCACCGCCGCCCGTCCCATGCCCCACGCTGCGGTCGGGCGGCGCGTGGCGAAGGCCGGTTGAAGGCCACGCCATGCACCGTTCCATTGCCACCGTCTCCCTCAGCGGCACGCTGCGCCAGAAGCTCGAGGCCATCGCCGCCGCGGGCTTCGACGGCTTCGAGCTCTTCGAGGCGGACTTCATCAACTTCAACGGGTCGGCCACCGAGCTGGGCCGCATCGCCGCCGACCTGGGCCTGACCATCGACCTGTACCAGCCCTTCCGCGATTTCGAGGGCATGCCCGAGGCGCAGTTCCGCCGCAGCCTCGATCGCGCCGAACGTAAGTTCGACGTCATGCAGGCCATGGGCGCATCGCTCATGCTGTGCTGCTCCAACACCTCGCCGCTGGTCGCCGACGATCCGGCACTGGCCGCCTCGCAGCTGCATGCGCTGGCCGAGCGCGCCGACCGCCGCGGCCTGCGGGTGGGCTTCGAGGCGCTGGCCTGGGGCCGGGTCACCTCGCTGTACGGACAGGCCTGGGAGATCGTCCGGCGCGCCGACCACCCGGCGCTGGGTTTGATCCTCGACAGCTTCCACACCCTGTCGCTGAAGGACGACCCGGCCGGCATCGCCGACATCCCGGGCGAGAAGATCTTCTTCCTGCAGATGGCCGATGCGCCGCTGATGGCCATCGACGTGGTGCAGTGGGCACGGCACCACCGCAGCTTTCCGGGGCAGGGCGATTTCGATTGCGTGAGCTTTCTCGAGAAGACGCTGCAGGCCGGCTACACCGGGCCGCTGTCGCTGGAGATCTTCAACGACGTGTTCCGGGAGACGCCGAACCGCCGCACCGCGGTCGATGCGATGCGCTCGCTGCTGTGGCTGGAGAGCGAGGTGCGGGGGCGGTTGGCCAAGGTCGATTCCATGCAGCCGCCCGTTCACGCTGAGCCGGTCGCGCTGTTCGCCCCGCCGCCTGTGCCCGCGCTCTGCGACATCGGCTTCATCGAATTCGCCGCCGACGAGGCCTCGGCGCCTCAGTTGGGCGCGCAGTTCGAGCAGCTGGGTTTCCGCCGGGTCGGCCGGCACCGGTCCAAGGCCGTCACGCTCTACCGTCAGGGCGAGGTGCACTTCATCGTCAACGCCCAGCCGGATTCCTTCGCCCGCCAGCGCTTCGAGCTGCACGGCACCTCGGTCTGCGCGCTGGGCCTGCATGCCGGCGACGCACAGCAGGCGGTCGAACGCGCGGTGGCGATGTGTTCGCTGCGGCACGACAGCCCGCGCGGCCCCGGCGAAGTGTCCGTGCCGGCCATCGTGGCGCCGGGCGGCAACCTGATCCATTTCATCCCGGGCGAGATGTCGACCGGCGCCCTGTTCGACGCCGACTTCGTGCTCGACGGCGGGGCCGACTGCGTCGGCGCGGGCCTGCGCAGCGTCGACCACGTCGCGCTGGGCCTGGCCGTGGACCAGCAGGACACCTGGGTGCTGTTCTCGCGCGCCGTGCTGGGCCTCACGCCCGGCGAGAGCCTGGAACTGGCCGACCCCTTCGGCCTCGTGCGCAGCCGCGGCGTGGCCAATGCCGATCGCAGCGTGCGCCTGGTGCTCAACGCGTCGATGAGCCAGCGCACCCGCACCGCACGCACGCTCACGCGCACCGGCGGCGGCGCGGTGCACCACATCGCGCTGGCCTGCGACGACCTCTTCGCCACGGTGGAGCGCCTGCGCGCGGCCGGCGTGCGCTTCCTGCCGATCTCGCCCAACTACCACGACGACCTGCCGACGCGCCTGGACCTGGCCGACGACCTCGTGGAGCGCCTGCGCACCGCGGGCGTGCTCTTCGACCGCTCGGCCGCCGGCGACTTCCTGCACATCTACACCGACGGCGGCGAGCAGGGCTTCTTCTTCGAGATCGTGCAGCGCATCGGCGGCTACGACGCCTACGGCGCGGCCAATGCCGCGGCCCGCATGGCGGCGCAGGCGCAGCAGTCCTGAGCGGCCCCGTCCGTTTTTCTTTCCTTCCCTCCACACACACCGACCCTTCCACCCGGAGACAAAGCCATGTCCACAGCCACCGCCCACGAGCCGCAGGGCAAGCACCAGTCGAAGAAGGCCGCCGCCAGCGGCTGGATCGGCTCCGCGCTCGAGTACTACGACTTCTTCATCTACGCCACCGCCGCGGCGCTGATCTTTCCGCAGATCTTCTTTCCCAAGGGCGACCCGGCGATCGCGATCATCGCGTCGCTCGCGACCTACGGCGTGGGCTACGTGGCGCGCCCCATCGGCGCCTTCGTGCTCGGCCACCTGGGCGACACGCACGGCCGCAAGCAGGTGCTGGTGTGGTGCATGTTCCTGATGGGCTTCTCGACCATTGCCGTGGGCCTGCTGCCCACCTACGACCAGATCGGCCTGTGGGCGCCCGCGCTGCTGGTGCTGATGCGGCTGATCCAGGGCTTCGCCGTCGCCGGCGAGATCTCGGGCGCCAGCTCGATGATCCTGGAGCACGCCCCCTTCGGCCGCCGCGGCTTCTTCGCCAGCTTCACGCTGCAGGGCGTGCAGGCGGGCCAGATCCTGGCCGCCGCCGTGTTCCTGCCGCTCGCGCACTACATGCCCACCGACCAGTTCAACAGCTGGGGCTGGCGCATTCCCTTCCTGCTGAGCTTCGTCGTCATCATCGCGGGCTGGATCATCCGCCGCGAAGTGGAGGAGACCCCGGCCTTCACCGACAAGTCCGAAGCCACGCAGCGCGCCCGCTCGCCCATCGTCGACGCCTTCAAGTACAGCACGCCCGACATGCTGCGCGTGGTGTGCATGGCCCTGATGAACGTGATCCCGGTGGTCGCCACCATCTTCGGCGCCGCCTACGCGGTGCAGCCGGCCTACGGCATCGGCTTCGCCAAGGACATCTACCTGTGGATCCCGGTGCTGGGCAACATCCTCGCGGTGCTGGTGATCCCCTTCGTGGGCAACCTGTCGGACAGGATCGGCCGCCGCCCGCCCATCATCGTGGGCGCGCTGCTCTCGGGCCTGCTGGCCTTCGGCTACCTGTACGCCATCAGCATCCGGAGCGTGCCGCTCGCGATCTGCATGTCGCTCCTGATGTGGGGCGTGGTCTACCAGGGCTACAACGCCGTCTTCCCCTCGTTCTACCCCGAGCTGTTCCCGACCCGCACCCGCGTGTCGGCCATGGCCATCTCGCAGAACATCGGCACCGCCATCACGGCCATGCTGCCCGCGCTGTTCACCGCCGTCGCGCCTCCCGGTGCGGCCAACATCTGGCTCACGGTGGGCGCCATCGCCTTCGGCATCACCGTGATCTCGGCCCTGGCTGCGCTCAGCGCCCGCGAGACCTACCGCGTCCACATGAAGGACCTGGGCAACGCCGACGCCGTGCCCGTGCCCCAGGCCGAATACGATCGCCTGCGCGAACAGGCCCTGGGCGAGAGCCGCCTGCAGAACGCCGCTGCCTGATCCCCCGCCCCCGAACTTTCGATTCCCATGATTTCCGGCAAGACCACCCTCATCGCCCACATCGGCTACCCGACCGAGACCTTCAAGGCGCCGATGATCTACAACCCCTGGTTCGATCAGCAGGACATCGACGCGGTGGTCGTGCCCATGGGCGTGAAAGCGGAGGACTACGCGGTGTCGCTGCCGCAGATCATGCGTTTCTCGAACCTGCGCGGCGCGCTGGTGACGATGCCGCACAAGATCTCGACGCTGTCGCTGGTCGACGAGGTGACGCCCACGGCGCGCATCGCCGGCGCCTGCAACGCGATCCTCAAGCGTGCCGACGGCAGCCTGCTGGGCGACATGTTCGACGGTGCCGGCTTCGTGCGCGGCGTCGAGCGCAAGGGGCGGCCGTTCAAGGGCACGAGCGTGCTGGTGTCGGGCTCGGGCGGCGTGGGTTCGGCCATCGCGGCCTCCATCGCCGCCGCCGGCGCGGCCGAGCTGATGCTCTTCGACACGAATCCCGCATCGGCCGAGGCGCTGGCCGGGCGCCTGCGGGCTCACTACCCGCAGCTCGTCGTGCACACCGGCTCGAAGGACCCGGCCGGCTTCGACGTGGTGGTCAACGCCACGCCGCTGGGCATGAAGGAGGGCGACCCGCTGCCCTTCGACGTCGAGCGCATCGCACCCACCACCTTCGTGGGCGAGGTCGTCATGAAGTCCGAATACACGCCGCTGTTGCAGGCCGCCAAGGCACGCGGTTGCGCGGTGCAGGTCGGCACCGACATGCTGTTCGAGCAGATCCCTGCCTACCTGGAGTTCTTCGGCTTCGGCAGCACCACGCCCGAGGCCCTGCGCGAAGTGGCGACACTGCGCTACTGACAGGATGCGCCGCGGGCGGCGCACGACACGGTTCCACAACGAAGAAGGAGACAGCGAGATGAAGAAGAGACAACTGCTGGCCGCCGCCCTGGCGGCCCTGGGCCTTCTGGCGGCCGGCCCGGCGCTGACGCAGGTGAAGGAGCGCGCCATCAAGTTCGCCTTCCAGAACCAGACCGGCCATCCGCAGGCCCAGGGCGCGCAGAAGTTCGCCGACCTGGTGGCCCAGAAGTCCGGCGGCAAGATGACCGTCAAGCTCTTCCCGGGCGGTGCGCTCGGCGGCGACCTGCAGACCGTCTCGGCATTGCAGGGCGGCACGGTGGAGATGACGGTGCTCAACGCCGGCATCCTCGCGGCGCAGGTCAAGGAGTTCGCCGTCTACGACTTCCCCTTCCTGTTCGGCAACGCGCAGGAGGCCGACGCCGTGACCGACGGCCCCTTCGGCCAGAAGCTGCTCGCGCGCCTGGACGAGAAGCAGATGCACGGACTGGCCTACTGGGACCTGGGCTTTCGCAACCTCACCAACAGCCGCCGCCCGGTGGCGAAGGCCGAGGACATCGCCGGCCTGAAGGTGCGGGTGATCCAGTCGCCGATCTACATCGACCTGTTCAACACGCTGGGCGCCAACGCCACGCCGCTGCCGTTCCCCGAACTGTTCCCGGCCCTGGAGCAGCGCGTGGTCGACGGGCAGGAGAACCCCAACACGGTGATCCTGTCCTCCAAGTTCGCCGAGGTGCAGAAGCACATCACGCAGACGCGGCACATCTACAACCCGCAGGCGCTCATCATCAGCAGGAAGTTCTGGGACACGCTCTCGGCCGACGAGAAGAAGGTGCTCACCGATTCCGCTGCCGAGGCCACCGCCTTCCAGCGCCAGGTGTCGCGCGGCGCCGCCGACTCGGCGCTGGCTGCGCTCAAGCAGGCCGGCATGACCGTGACCGAGTTGCCGCCGGCCGAGGTGGCGAAGCTGCGCGAGAAGGTCAAGCCCGTGATCGACAAGTACACCGCGAGCGTGGGCGAGTCGACGGTCAAGGAACTGATGGCCGAGATCGCCAAGGTGCGCAAGTAGAGGTGCGCACCTGCCGCCTGCCTGCCACGCCCGCCGGGTCGCATGCCCGGCGGGCGTGGCGCGTTTGTTGCTACGGATTTCATAGCTGCTCGCGCAGGCGGGGCGGGCGCCGCAGCCCGAAATCCTTCGAATCCGCCAGAGCGCGGATGCCTTCATGAGTCCTTTCGCAGAAATCCTCTCGTTCGTCGCCACGCGGGTCGCCCGCGGCCGCCGCAAGGCCGGCGCATGGTGAGTCCGGTACCGGGCGGTCCCTCGTCTTCGCAGCCGAACGGCGGCTTTCGCCGTCGCCGGCCCATGTCCTTCGCGCTGCTGCTGCCGCTGCTGCTGGCCGCCCAGCCGGTGGCGACCGACAGCTACTTGCCGGCGCTGCCGGCCATCGCGCGCGAGCTCGGCTCGGCCAGCAGCAGCCTCACCGTCTTCGTGCTGGCCTTCGGCCTGGCGCAGCTGCTGTGCGGCCCGCTGGCCGACCGCTTCGGGCGCCGGCCGGTGCTGCTCGCGGGCCTGGGCTGCTATGCCGTGGCGGCCGTGGGCTGTGCGCTGGCCGGCAGCGTGGGCTGGCTGGTGGGGTGGCGGGCGGTGCAGGGCTTCTCGATGGCGGCCATCCTGGTGTGTGCGCGCGCGGTGCGCGACCTGTACCCGGCGCACGAGGGGCCGCACATCATGGCGCGCGGCCTCACCGGGCTGGGCGTGGTCGCGCTGTTCGCGCCCGTGCTCGGCGCCTGGCTGGTGCAGGGCCTGGGATGGCGCTGGGTGCTGGGCGCGATGGCCGTCTATGCCGGCGTGCTCTTCGCGCTGTGCTGGCGCGACTTCGCCGAAACGCACGCGCCGCTGGCGCCCGGCGAGGCCGCCACGCCCGTGGCCCGCGGCAGTGCGCGCGAGGTGTTCGCGAGCCGGAGCTTCCGCGCCTGGGCATCGCTCGCGGCCGCCACCTACGGCGGCATCTTCTGCTTCCTGCTGCTCTCGCCGATGGTCTACATCGACCTGCTGGGCCTGTCGCCGGCGCTGTACGGATGGATTCCGGCGGGCGGTTCGCTGGTCTACATCGTCAGCACCACCCTGTGCCGGCGCCTGCTGCGGCGCTGGGGCGCCGTGCGCACGGTGCAGCTGGGCGCGTCGCTGAGCCTCGCGGGTGCCTGCATCCAGGCGCTCGGCTGTGCGCTGTGGCCGCAGTCGGCGCTGCCCCTGCTGCTCGGCCATGCGGTGTACGTGCTGGGCCACGGCATCCACCAGCCCTGCGGCCAGGCCGGCGCGGTGGGCGACCTGCCGCAGCTGGCCGGCCGCGCGGTGTCGTGGTCGGGCTTCGCGATGATGCTCGTCGCCTTCTGCCTGGGGCAGTTCGCAGCGCGCTTCGTCGACAACACCATGAGCCACGGCGCCTGGCCGATGGTGCTGCCGATGGTCGCTGCGGGCCTGGCACTCATGGCGATCGCTTTCGGCTGGCTGCCGCGCCTCGGGGTGGCGCGTGTCCCTGCGCGCCCCGCCTAGCGGCCCGGGCGCCAACTACGCAGGGGCGCGTGGCGGATCAGCAGCGCCGTGGCCACGCCCAGCGGCACGCTGACCAGCGGCGACCACCAGCGCGCAGTGGCCAGGCACAGCACGATCGCGACGACCGCACCCAGGGTGGCTGCGGCGTCCGAGCTCCGTTCGCGCCCATTGCGCGACCTGCGCGCTTTGTGCGAGGCGCGCGCGATGCGCTTCCAGCGCGCCGGGCGCGGCCGTGAAGCCGGCGCTGCGGCGCAGCGCAGCGAAGAAGTGGGGGCCATGGTCGACGCTCTCGGGCGACCCCGAGGGCCGATGGCGCGGTTCTAGGCCCCGACCAAGACAGCCGTTTGACAGGCCCTAGGCGCTGCGCGGTGCCGCCTCGCGCGCGTTGGCACGCTGCGCCAGCATGAACACCGGCATCGCCAGCAGCGCGCAGCCCGCCAGCACGGCGAAGGCCAGGCCGAAGTGGCCGCGTGCGCCGACCACCGCGTTGGCCACGCCGGCGCTCAGGGCCGCGCCGACGCCCTGCAGCGTGAGCACCAGGCCCAGCGCCAGGTTGTAGCGGCCGGTGCCGCGCGCGTAGCGCTCGACCATCAGCGGCGTGGCCACGCCCAGCGCGCCGGCCGCGATGCCGTCGAGCACCTGCACGGGGATGTTGGCCCACACGCTGGGAAAGCCCCAGGCCAGCAGGCCGCGCACCGGCAGGATCAGGATCGCCAGGTAGACGAAGGCCGACAGGTCCAGCCGCCGGCTGCGCGCCACCCACAGCGCGACCGGCACCATGGTCAGCTGCGCGACGACGATGGCGACGCCGGTCCATAGCAGCGGCGCGGCATCGGGCTGCGTCGCGGCCAGGCGCTGGTTCAGCAGCGGCAGCATGGCCGCGTTGCCCAGGTGGAAGAAGGCGCAGGCCAGCGCGAAGAGCCACAGCGCGCGGTGCCGCAGCAGTTCGCCGAAGCCACCCGGGCCCTCGGCCTGGGGCGCGCCGGCGCCGGCCTCCACGCCGCGCGCCGCGGCATGGTCGATGTCGCCGGCGCGGATGGTGGCCAGGCACAGCAGGCTGCCCACGGCCATCACCGTCATCACCGACATCATCCAGGGCGCGCCGAACTGCTGTGCCACGATGCCCGCGCCCAGTGCCGACACGATGTTGCCGGCGTGGCTCCAGGCCTCGTTGCGCCCGGTCTGCCGGCGCAGTCCCTCGCGCCGCGCCAGGCCCAGCGTGAGCGCGGCCAGCGCGGCGGCCAGCAGCGCGCCGGCCGCGCCCGCGACCACCTGCGAGCCGACCAGCAGCCACGGCGACTTCGTCATGAAAGCACAGCCGCTGCCCAGCGTGACCGCGACCACGGCAATGGCCATCAGCGCGCGCTTGGCAGTCCAGCCGTCGGCCCAGGCGCCGGCGAAGGGCGTCATGAGCACGGCGGCCAGCCCGCCGGCGGTCATCGTGAGGCCGATCAGCGTCTGGTCGACCCGCTGACTCTGCAGGTAAGTGGCGAGGAAGGGGCCGAGCCCGTCGCGCACGTCGGCCAGGAAGAAGGCCGTCCAGGCCAGGGCCGTGAGCGAGGCAGCGGCGGCGGGCGCGCCGGCCCGCCGGCCGGCCTCCAGGGGCATGGCGAGCGTGGTGGACATGGACGGGCCTCTTCCTCGGCGCGGATCAGCGGGCGGCCAGCGGCGTGCCGTTGACGGTGTGCGCCTCGATCACACGGCCACGGCCCGCGGCCAGCGGCTGCGACGGCCCTTCGGCGCGCACGTGCTCGCCGGGCTGGAGGCCCAGTTGCGCGAAGCCTTCGGGCTTCAG
Source organism: Xenophilus aerolatus (assembly GCA_030418545.1). Classification (GTDB taxonomy): domain Bacteria; phylum Pseudomonadota; class Gammaproteobacteria; order Burkholderiales; family Burkholderiaceae_C; genus Xenophilus. The sequence continues at coordinate 113,951 of QAIB01000002.1, forward strand.
GTGCACGAAGTCGCCGGTGTCGAGCACGACGCCGTTGGGAGCGCCGTGCCGGGCGTGGTTGATGCGCAGCACGCGGCCCTCGACCGGTCCGTCGTCGTGCACCGGTGCCACGGGGTGGCCGTCGACCTCGCTCAGGCGGTGGAAGTCGTAGACCACGTGCGCACCCTCGCCCTTGGGCGAGGCCGGGCGCTCGCTGCCTTCGACCGTGATGCGCTGGCCGGGCTCGAGTTGCGCGAAGGCGGCCGCGGCAGCGGTGTCGTGCTTGTCGAAGACGAACTGCGTGGGCACGCCGTCGGTGTCGATCAGCACGCCTTCGTGCTCGCCGCGCGGGCTGTAGATGAGGTGCTGGAAGCGGCCTTCGACCGACCAGACGTCGATGAGTGTGTCGTGGGGCATGAGTGAATCTCGCAATGAAGACAGGATGGAAGGGACACGGGGCCACGGCGGCCCCGACAAGTCAGGCCGGGCGGCGGCGCGGGCCGGGGCGCGGTGCGTCGATGGGGCCCGAGAGCACCTCCTGCAGCGCCTGCTGCGTGGCGCCCAGGCGGGTCGCCTCGATGCCGGTGCCCAGGGGGCTGCGTGTGCCCCAGCCCTGCACGTAGAGCGGGGCACCGGGCTGCAGCAGGCCGCCGATCATGCGACCCACGTGCGGCGGGAAGCGCACCACGGTGCCGTCGTCGAGCAGCGCGCCATGCGCGTCGCCGCGGTCGTTGAAGAGCACGCGCGCGATGCGGCCGCCGGCGCTCATCGAGGCCAGCGCGCCCAGGGGGCGTGGCGGCGGAGGCAGGGCGCCGGGCGAGGGCGGCTGGTCGGTCACGGCGCGGCCGTTGGCGCGGATCTCCTGCGCCCGCAGCGCACCGGCATCGCCTGCACGCCAGCCGGTCGCGTCGATGCGGTCACCGACCCTGGCCAGTGCCGTCACGCTGGCCGAAAGATGCGGCGCGAAGGCGATCTGGGTGCCGTTGTCCAGCAGCAGGCCGTCGGCCTCGCCGTTGGGGTTGACCAGCCAGCGTGCGACCTGGCCGCTCACGCTGGCCGTGGCCATCGGTGCCGGGGCCAGCGGGCCGCCCGGGGGTGGCGGCAGCGGGCCGGCCATGCCGGCGGGGTGAGGCATCGGGCCGCCGGGCGGTGCGGGTTGGGGCGCGGGCTGCGCGACTGCGAGGGCAGAGACTGCCATCAGGCCGGCCAGCAGGCTGGCGCGCAAGGAAGGAAGGGAAGTGGCCATGGTGTGCTCCTTGAAGGGATGTGCCATGGGCTTCCAAGACGCGTGCCAAGGGCGATTTCCTTTGAAATCAAGGACTTGCGTCTCCGACCCGCTCCGCGATCGGATGATGGCCGGACACCCCCTGTCCGGAAACACGACAGCTTGCTAGTCGAGGCCGTGCTGTGTCAGCTTGGCGTACAGCAGCTGACGGTGGATGCCGAGCTGGCGCGCCGCCAGCGAGCGGTTGCCGCCCGCCTCGGCCAGGGCGTGACGCAGCAGCAGCTTCTCCAGCCGGTCGATCGCCTCGGGCAGGGTGCCCGCATACCAGTCGGCGGGCAGGGCGTCGGTGGCCGCAGCGCCGGGCGCGGGCGAGGCATCGGCCAGGTCCAGCTGGTGGATCACCGCGCCGCGCTGCAGCGCCTGGCAGCGCTCCATCGCATTGCGAAGCTCTCTGACGTTGCCGGGCCATCGATGGGCCAGCAGCGCGGCCGCGGCTTCGGGCGACAGGCGCTTGGCCGGGCCCGGCGCCGCCGCGATGCGCAGGAAGTGCTCGGCCAGCGGCACGATGTCGGCCAGGCGTTCACGCAGCGGCGGCAGATGGATGGCCAGCACGTCCAGGCGGTAGCGCAGGTCTTCGCGAAAGCGCCCGTCGGCCACGGCCTGCGCGAGGTCGCGGTGGGTGGCGGCCACCACGCGCACGTCCACCTTCTGCGGGCGGTGGCTGCCCACCGGCGTCACCTCGCCCTCCTGCAGCACGCGCAGCAGCTTGGCCTGCACGTCCAGCGCCATGTCGCCGATCTCGTCGAGCAGCAGCACGCCGCCGTCGGCCGCCTTGAAGCAGCCGGGCCGGTCGGCGACCGCGCCGGTGAAGGCGCCCTTCACATGGCCGAAGAGCTCGCTCTCGAGCAGCTCGCGTGGAATGGCCGCGCAGTTGACGGCGACGAAGGGTTGGGCCGCGCGGTCCGAATGGCGGTGCAGCGCGCGCGCCACCAGTTCCTTGCCGGTGCCCGTCTCGCCGACCACCAGCACCGGTGCGCGGCTGCCGGCGGCCAGGCCGATGCGCTTGTGCACCTCGCGCATGGCCTCGCTGATGCCGATCATCTCGCCATCGTCCGGCAAGGGGGCACGCTCGGGCGTGGCCGGCGGCGGTGCCGAGGCGGCCAGCGCGCGCCGCACCACCTCGATCACGCCGTCGCGGCTCACCGGCTTGGTGAGGTGGTCGAAGGCGCCCAGGCGCATCGCCTCGATGGTGCCGGCGCTGCCGGCGTGCGCGGTGAGCACGACCACCGGCGGCAGGCGCGGCAGGGTGGCCTTCATCGCGGCCAGCGTCTGCAGGCCGTCCATGCCCGGCATGCGGTAGTCGAGGAAGACCAGGTCGAAGCGCTGCGTGGCGAGGCGCGCGAGGCCGTCCTCGCCGCGGTGTTCGACCGCCACGGCATGGCCCAGCCCTTCGAGCGTCTCGCGCAGCGAATCGGCGAAATCCGTGTCGTCGTCGACGATCAGCAGTGCTGCCATGGCATCTCCAGGATGAAGCGCGCACCGGGCGTGCCGGCCTCGTGGCGCAACTCGCCGCCGTGGGCGATCGCGACTTCGCGCGCCAGCGCCAGGCCCAGGCCCGTGCCGTCGGCGCGGCCGGTGCCGAAGGGCTCGAAGAGACGGCCGCGCACCGCCTCGGGTACGCCCTCGCCGTCGTCGGCGACACCCAGCACGAGCAGGCCGCGCGCCGCGTCGCCCTCGGCCCACAGGCGCACGCTGCCGCCGGGGCTGCGGGCGTGGCGCACCGCGTTGTCGAGCAGGTTGTCGACGGCGCGTCCCAGGTGCATGGGGTCGAAGACGGCACAGGTCGGCGTGCCTTCGGCCAGCACCAGCGCCACCTGGCGCTGCGCGGCCGATTCGGCGACCGTGGCCAGGCGTTCCTGCAGCCAGGGTTGCAGCGGCACCGCCTGCGGGTTCAGGTCCAGCGGCTGGACCAGCGCGAGCAGGCTGCGCACCACCGCGTCGAGCCGGTCGATCTGGCCGACGATGGTGCGCAGGGCGACGGCCTGCGTGCCGGCATCGGCCGCCAGCGCGTTCTCGGCCTTCAGGCGCATGGCGGCAATGGGGTTGCGGATCTCGTGCGCCACGGCCGAGGTCATGCGGCCCAGCGCGGCCAGCCGCAGGTCGCGGCTGCGCTGTGCCAGCGCGTCGCGGGCGGCCGCCTGTGCCTGCGCGAAGCGGGCCGCATAGCCGTTGTAGCTGGCGACGATGCGGTCGAGCTCGTCCAGCCCGGTGCGCGCCAGCGTGGGCATGGTGTCGGCCGGCGCGGCGGCCAGGGCGGCTTCGAGCCCGCGCAGCCGCGCCCGGCCGCGGTACAGCAGCACCGCCAGCCACAACGCCGAGCACACGATCGCTGCCGCCAGCGCGCCCAGGCCCAGGCGCAGGCTGCCTTCCGCGGCGGCGGCACCGAGCTGGGTGCGCGTCATGGTCCAGGCGGCGGCGCCCGGCGCGGCAAGCGGGCAGGCCGCGACGATCAGCAGTTCGCGGCTGCCGCGCACCTGCTGCGTACGCAGGCGCTGCGTGCCCACGGCCTGCTGCGCCGTCTGCTCGATCAGCGCCTGCTCGGCCGCGGGCACGTCGGTCTTCACGCTGCTGCCTTCGTAGGTGGGATAGGCGTACGCGCCGATGCCGCCCTCGGCCCGCCAGATGCCGCCTTCGACGTACGGCGCCTCGGTCAGCACCAGCTGCAGCAGCACGCGCGCCAGGTCCAGCCGCAGCGTGGCGGTGTCGGGCGCCGACTGCGCGTAGCGCTGCGCGAGCTGGTTGCAGCTGCCTTCGACGCGCGCACGGCCCAGCTCCAGCTGCATGGCGGGACTCAGCCGGTACAGCCCGAGCACCACCACGCCCAGCAGCAGGCACACGGCCAGCAGCAGGGCCCAGAACACGGCGAGTTGCAGCCTCAGGGAGCGCATCGGGACAAGGAAGGCAGGGGTGGGCAGGGAAGGGGCAGCGGAGTATGCGCGACGGCGATGCACCGGCCCTGACGGACGCCAGGCCGTGCACCGGCAGCCAAAGCCCCGCGCCCACCGGGGTCGGGCAGCGGGCGGACAATCCCGCGCATGAGCAGCCCCACCTCCGCCCCCACCGCCCTGCAGATCGACTTCGTGTCCGACGTTTCGTGCCCCTGGTGCGCCGTCGGCCTGGCCTCGCTGGAACAGGCGCTGGCGCGCGTCGGCCCCGAGATCGACGTGCACCTGCGCTTCCAGCCCTTCGAGCTCAATCCGCAGATGGTTCCCGAGGGCGAGGACTCCGTCGAGCACCTGCAGCGCAAGTACGGCATCAGCGAAGAGCAGGTGCGGGCCAACGGCGAACACCTGCGCCAGCGCGGGCTGGCGGTGGGCTTTCCCTTCGACCTCGACAAGCGCAAGCGCGTGTGGAACACCTTCGACGCGCACCGCCTGCTGCACTGGGCCGAACTGGAAGGCGAGGCGCAGCAGCTGGCCCTGAAGAAGTCGCTGTTCAAGGCCTACTTCCTCGATGGCCTGAGCCCGGCCGACCATGAGCTGCTGGTGCGCCTGGCCGTGGACGCGGGCCTCGACGAATCGCGCGCCCGCGCCATCCTGGCCGGCGACGAGTACGCCCAGGAGGTGCGCGAGCGCGAGCGGCTCTACACCGACGCCGGCATCCATTCGGTGCCGGCCATCGTCATCAACAACCAGCACCTGATCTCGGGCGGCCAGCCGCCGGAGGTCTTCGAGCGCGCGCTGCGCCAGATCGCCGGGGCCCAGCCGCCGGCGGTGATGAGCGCCTGAGCGGCGCTTTTTTTTAAAGCGAAAAAAAGTGGCTGCAGCGCCCATGGCACGGGCGCAGCCAGCCATGGTTTCGATAGCAGATCAGGCGCGTCGGCCGGCGTCGGCCAGTGCCGGTGCCGGGCGCTTGCCCGCCCGCTCGCGGGCCTCGAAGCGCGCCACGGCCCAGGCCACCGCATAGAGCCACAGGAACACGCTGCCCAGCAGCGCCACGTCGGCCCACAGCGGCCGTGCGCGGTGGCCGAAGAGCGCCACCACGATCAGCACCGCCACCAGGTGCGCGCAGAACACGGCCAGCGAGGCCGATCCCATCGTCTCGAGCCAGCGCGGCCGGGGCAGGTGCGACAGCCAGCCCGGGCCGAAGCGGAAGGCCACGATGCCGATGGCCGCCAGGTCGAGCAGGCGCAGCGGGCCGAGCCGCCACTTGTCGAACAGCAGGTTCAGCTCGGCATGCTCGCCGAAGGGCGCCTGGCCCCAGGGGCCGAGGTGGCGCCAGGCCAGGCAGCCCACGGCCACCACCACGGCGATCTGCACCACGCGGCGCGGGACGACGATCGGCCGCGCATCGGGCGCGTTGCGGCTGGCGCCCATCCACAGCCCGAAGAACCACAGGAACTGCCAGGCGAAGGTGTCGAAGGATCCGGTCTCGTTGAAGGGGATGGGGATGCCGAGCAGGCCCATCATCAGATGCTCGTGCAGCCACGGCGTCATGCCGAACTGCGCGCCGGCCCACAGCAGGGCGCTCAGCAGCATCGGCCGCTGCCAGCCGTGACGCAGCGCATAGGCCATGACCCAGGGGCTGAGCAGCATGAACAGGATGTACAGCGGCAGGATGTCCAGCAGGGCAGGCTGGTAGACCAGCAGCAGCGAGTACAAGAAGCCCTCGTGCGGATGCGCGAGGTAGTACTTGAGCAGGTCCTTGACCTGCGGTTCCTCGATGTGCAGGCCGATGGCCAGCGCGGTGATCACCGTGAAGAGGAAGAGCAGCAGTGCCGCCTGGCTCATGTAGATGCGCACGGCACGCTTCCAGAAGCCGCGGCGCATCGCATCCACCCCCTGCGTGTGGCCGATGCGGCCGTAGACCAGGCCCGAAACGAAGGCAGACAGCAGCACGAAGCCTTCAGCCGCCGACACGAAGCCGAAGGGCTGCCCCACCGGGTCGGTGAAGCGCGTGGGCACGTGCGTGATCGTCATCAGCACGAGCATCAGCCCGCGCACGGCGTCGATCTCCCAGTAGCGACGCGACGGGGGCGGTGCGGAAGCGCTCATCGGCGGGGGGCTTTCATCGCAGGGACTCTATCGGCGTGAAGCTGACGGGATGTCGGTCGGCGCTCCATGACCACGTGGGCCATGCGGCATCGGCCGGGGTGGGGAGATCGGGCGGCGCGCCGTCCTACCGGCGCACGCCGCCCGGTTCGACGGCGCAGGCGCGCGCCGGTTCCTAGGCTGTTGCGCCTGCTGACACAAAAGATAGGAACTGCACCATGAGCATGCGCAAGCGCCGCCGCGGCCTGTACGCCAACATCCAGGCCAAGCGCCGCCGCATCGCACGCGGCAGCGGCGAACACATGCGCAAGCCGGGCGAGAAGGGTGCGCCGGCCCGCGGTGCATTCCGCAAGGCCGCGAAGACGGCGCACGGCCGGCGCCGAACGCGCCGCCGAACCAGCAAGCGGTAGCCGGCCGCGCTCAGGCGAGGCTGGCAATGGGCACGGTCGCCTCCTTCAGCACGCGCAGCACGAAGTGCGACTTGCTGTGGCGGATGCCGGGGATCTTGTAGAGCTTCTCGCGCAGCAGCCGTTCGTAGTCGCGCGTGTCGCGCACGGCGATGCGGATGTAGTAGTCGTAGTCGCCCGACACGAGATACGCCTCCTGGATCTCGGGGATGGTCGCCAGCACGCGGCCGAAGTCGTACAGGGTCTCGTCGGTGTGGCTCTCGAGCGTGACCTGGACGATGACCGAGTCCTGGTAGCCCAGCTTGCCGGCGTCGACGTCGACCCTGTAGCGCTTGATGACGCCCTCGGCCTCCAGCCGCTTGATGCGACCCCAGCAGGTGGTGGCCGACAGGCCGACCTCGGCGCCGATCTCCTGCAGGGTGCGGCGCGAGTCGGCCAGCAGGATGCGCAGGATCGCCATGTCGGTCTTGTCGAAATTTCCTTCGGCCGGTTCGCTCGATTTCCGATGGGTTTTCATGGTTTGGCCCCGATTCTTCGAATTTGCGAAGCACATTCTGCGCTGATCCCTGAAAAATCGGTGGCATGAACACCGAAGCGCTCCTCGACCTGCCAGCCTCACCCCCGACGCCAGCCCCGGCCCAGCGCATGCCCCGCAACGGCGCCGAGGCCCTGCTCGACGCGCTGGTGGCCTGCGGCGTCGATACCCTGTTCGGCTACCCGGGCGGCGCCGCGCTGCCGCTGTACGACGCGCTGCACGGCGAGCCGCGGCTTCGCCACGTGCTGGTGCGCCACGAGCAGGCGGCCGTGCATGCGGCCGAGGGCTATGCGCGCAGCACCGGTCGCGTGGGCGTGGTGCTGGTCACCTCGGGCCCGGGCGTGGGCAACACCATCAGCGGCCTGCTCGACGCGATAAGCGATTCGGTGCCGGTGCTGTGCATCAGCGGCCAGGTGGCGACGGCCGTCATCGGCACCAACGCCTTCCAGGAAAGCGACGCGCTGGGCATGTCGCGCCCGGTGACCAAGTGGAACGTGCAGCCGCGCCGCGCGTCGGAGCTGCCGGGCGTGGTGCGCCGGGCATTGGCCATCGCGGCCGGTGGCCGGCCGGGGCCGGTGCTGATCGACGTGCCGAAGGACGTGCAGCTGGCCCGTTTCGACGCCGCCGCCGAGCCCGCGGCCGAGCGCGCGCCGGCGGCCCTGCGCCCGCCCGTGCGCGCCAGCCTGCAGCGCGCGGCCGACCTCATCGCCTCGGCGCGCCGACCGGTGTTCTACGGCGGCGGCGGCCTCGTCAACGCCGGGCCCGCCGCCTGCGAGGCCTTCACGCGCCTGGTGCGGCAGGTGGGGGCGCCCTGCACGCTCACCCTGATGGGGCTGGGCGCCTTCCCGGCCTCCGACCCGCAGTTCGTCGGCATGCTGGGCATGCACGGCACGCTGGAGGCCAACCTCGCGATGCACGAGGCCGACCTGGTCGTCAACGTCGGCGCGCGCTTCGACGACCGCGTGACCGGGAAGCTCGACGAGTTCTGCCCGCATGCGCGCAAGATCCACGTCGACATCGACCCCAGCAGCATCCACAAGACGGTGAAGGTCGACGTGCCCATCGTCGGCGACTGCGGGCAGGTGCTCGACGCGCTGCTGGCCATGCCCGACCTGGAAGGCCTGCCTGCCGCACGTCTTGCGCCCTGGTGGGCGCGCGTGGAGCGCTGGCGCGCCGAGCGATGCCTGGACTTCACGCCGCGCCCGGGCGAGATCCTGCCGCAGCAGCTCATGTCGACGCTGCAGGCGCAGCTCGCAGGACGCGACGCCATCGTCTCCACCGACGTCGGCCAGCACCAGATGTGGGCCGCCCAGTACCTGCGCTTCGAGCGGCCGCGCCGCTGGCTCACCTCGGGCGGTGCCGGCACCATGGGCTACGGGTTGCCGGCGGCCATCGGCGCGCAGATTGCGCACCCCGAGGCGCTCGCCGTCTGCGTGAGCGGCGACGCCTCGGTGCTCATGAACATCCAGGAACTCTCGACCGCGGTGCAGCACCGCGCGCCGGTCAAGCTGGTGCTGTCGAACAACGGCTACATGGGCATGGTGCGCCAGTGGCAGGAGCTCAACCACGGCAACCGCCTGAGCCACAGCTGGAACGAGGCGCTGCCCGATTTCGTGGCCCTGGCACGGGCTTTCGGCTGGGGCGCGCGGCGCGTGAGCGATCCGGCCGAACTCGACGAGGCGCTGGCCGAATGCCTGGCCTGGCCCGGCCCCTTCTTCCTCGACGTGCAGGTGGCGGCGCAGGAGAACTGCTTCCCGATGATGCCCGCCGGGCAGGGGCATCACCGGGTCATGCTGGCCAAGGATCGGTGGTACGAGCCGCCCACGGCCTGAGCGCATCGCATGCGCGGCATGCCGGGATTTCCGGCGATTCGCCGCTCGCCGCGGTTCAAATGCGGGGCATCGTCTCGCACAGCATCGAAAGGACCTTGCCCCATGAGCGCCTCACCTGGCACCGTGCTGATCACCGGCGGCAGCCGCGGCATCGGTGCCGCCACTGCGCGCCTTGCCGCGCAGCGCGGCCATGACGTGTGCTTCACCTATGCCGAGCGGCACGACGCCGCGCAGCAGGTGGTGGCCGAGCTGCGGGGGCTCGGCCGGGCCGCCCATGCGATCCAGGCGGACGCGGGGGATGCCCAGGCCATGGCCACGCTGCTCGATCGCCTGCCGCCGCTGCGTTCGCCGCTCACGGCGCTGGTCAACAACACCGGCGTGACGGGACCGCTGGGGCCCTTCGCCGGGCAGGAGCTGGCGACCTTGCGCCGCGTGCTCGACGTCAACGTGCTGGGCCTCATGGTGCTGACGCAGCAGGTGGTGCGGCGCTGGCAGGCCGACGGCACGGCGGGCGCCATCGTCAACGTGTCGTCCATCGCGGCCACCCTGGGCGCGCCGGGCGAGTACGTGCACTACGCCGCCAGCAAGGCCGCGGTCGAGGCTTTCACCGTGGGTCTCGCCAAGGAGCTGGCGGGGCAGGGGATCCGCGTGAACGCGGTGTCGCCCGGCACCACGCTGACCGAGATCCACGCCACCGCCGGCGAGCCGGGGCGCCCGCAGCGCGTGGCGGCGCGCATCCCGATGCAGCGGCCGGGCGAGGTCGACGAGATCGCACAGGCGATCGTCTGGATGCTCTCGCCCGAGGCCTCGTACGTGACCGGCACGACGCTCAAGGTGGCCGGCGGGCTGTGAGGCCCCCAAGGGCGGGCCGCCAGTCGCGCGCATGCCGGCGCGGGGCCTGTGCCGAAGACGAACGCCGACGCGCGTTCGAATGCCCCCGCGGCGCCGAGCGGCCTAGCCGACCGCCCGCGTCTGCCCCTTCCAGTGCGGCTCGCGCAGCACGCGCTTGAGCACCTTGCCGCTGGGATTGCGCGGCAGCGCATCGAGGAGGTCGACGCTTTTCGGGCACTTGTAGTGCGCCAGGTTCTCGCGCATGAACTCGATGATGTCGCGCTCGGTCGCGGCGGCGCCGGGCCGCAGCACCACGCAGGCCTTGACCGCCTCGCCCCAGGTCGGGTCGGGCACGCCGATGACGGCGCCGTCCAGCACGGCCGGGTGCCGCATCAGCACGTTCTCGACCTCGGCCGGATAGATGTTCTCGCCGCCCGAGACGATCATGTCCTTGATGCGGTCGTTGATGTACAGGTAGCCGTCCTTGAGGTAGCCGCCGTCGCCCGAGCGGAACCATCCGCCGTTGGCGTTGCGCCCCTCCGGGTACGCCGCCGCCGTGGCCTGCGGATTGCGCCAGTACGCCTTGAAGTTGCGGTCGGACTCGATCCAGACTTCGCCGACCTCCCCGTCGGGCAGGTCCTGCAGGCAGATCGGATCGACGATGCGCAGGCGCCCGCCCCCGATCGGCCGTCCGGCCGAGCGCAGCAGCGAGGTGTCGCCCGAGCGGTGGTCCTCCGGGAACAGGAAGGTGGCGGGGCCCGACACCTCGGTGAGCCCGTAGACTTGCAGGAAGTCGCAGCCGAAGACGTCGAAGGCCTGCTTGAGGACGGTCTCGCTCACCGGGGAGCCTCCGTAGGCCATCAGCTGCAGCGTGCCGAAATCGTGCGCCTTGGCGTCGGGCACCTGCAGCATGAACAGGATCATGGCCGGCACCACGAAGGTGTGGGTGATGCCGTGCTGCGCAAAGGCTTTCAGGTAGGCCCCCGGGTCGAAGTCGGCGTAGGCAGAGGTCTGTCCGCCGGTGTAGAGCGTGAGCAGCAGCATCGTCATGCCGGCCACGTGGAACACCGGCAGCGGATTGCCGAGCACGTGGCGGTGGTCGAACTTCCATTCCCTGGACACCACGCGCGAGGTCGACAGCAATCCGGCATGCGTGAGCACGATGCCTTTCGGCAGGCCGGTCGTGCCGGACGAGTACAGCTGTAGCGCCGCGTCGTGCGTGTCCGCCGCCACCGGCGTGAAGGTGTCCGGGAAATCCGCAGACCGCTGCGCCAGCGACGGAAGACCGCCCTGCGAGGTGCCGGTGCAGACCCGGGTCTTCACGCCGGGCATGTCGGCCTTCTCGACCGTGGGAACGAACTCGGCATCGACCATCAGGAAGGGCGCCTGGCCGTCGTTCACGATGTATTCGATTTCGCCCGCGGTGAGGCGCCAGTTGACCGGCATGCAGACCGCGCCGAGCTTGCAGGCGGCCAGCGTCACCAGGATGCACTCGACGTGGTGCTTGGTCAGCACCGCGACGCGCGTCTCGCGCGTCACGCCGGCCTGCGCCAGTGCATTGGCGAGGCGATTGGTGTGCGCCTCGACCTCACGGTAGCTCAGGCGCCGTTCCCCGTGGCGGTAGGCGATGTCGTCGGGGCGCTCGCTGAGCTGGCGCTTCAGGCTGTCGATGAGGGTGAGGTCTTCCATGGCTTCATCTGCTGTGGTCGTCAGGCGGGAACGGCTTGCGCCTGGGCGGCCTCGATCTCCACGACCACGCGGCTGGCCGCCACCTGGTCGCCGGGCTTCACATGCAGGGCCACGACCGTGCCCGCCACGGCCGCCGCGTGGACGTGTTCCATCTTCATGGCTTCGAGCGTGACGACCGGTTGCCCCACCGCCACGCGATCGCCGACCTTGGCCATCACCGCGACGACGCGGCCGTTCATCGATGCGCGCACCTTGCCGTCGCCGCCGTCGTGGCCCTGGCGCGCGGTCGCGGCCCGGGTCTTGTCCTCGACGCGCGACGAGATGCCGCGGTACTGGAGCAGCAGGGTCGCGCCGTCGCGATGGAAGGCGGCCTTCTCGTCGAGGCCGTTGCAGGTCAGGCGCACCGTGTGACCGTCCGCGTCCAGGAGAGTGATCGAATGCGTGGCGTCGCCGATGCAGACCTCGTAGCAACGCGGGCCTGACGTTGTCAGCACGGCCGTCGACGCGTGGCCGTCGACCTCGAAGCGCAGCGACACCGGCAGGCGGTGCGCCATGCGCCCCGCGGGCACGGGCGACCGTGCATCCTGCGCGGTCTCGTGCAGCAGCACCGCCGCGATGGCCGCTGCGCGGGCTCGCACCGCGTCGTCGGACCTCAGCAAGGCGTCCTGGTTCTGGGCGATGAACGCGGTCGTCGCACCGCCGGCAGCAAAGACCACATGGTCCAGGCAGCGATGCAGGAAGGCCTGGTTGGTCGTCACGCCCAGCGCGACGGCGTCCTCCAGGCCGGCCATCAGCTGGCGTCGCGCGGCGTCGCGCGTTTCGCCATGGCTGACGATCTTGGCGATCATCGAGTCGTAGAAAGGCGGAATCCCGGCGCCGGAGCGCATCGCGTGCTCCACGCGCAACTGTGCTGGCATGTCCCACAGCGCCATGGTGCCGCTCTGCGGCATGAAGCCCTTGTCGGCATCTTCGGCACACAGGCGCACCTCGATGGCATGCCCGCTGAATCGCACCTCGTCCTGCGTGATGGGCAGCACCTCGCCGGCCGCCACGCGCAGCTGCAGCGCGACCAGGTCGAGCCCGGTCACGGCTTCGGTCACCGGGTGCTCCACCTGCAGCCGGGTGTTCATCTCCATGAAGTAGAAGCGGCCCTCGGCGTCGAGCAGGAACTCCAGCGTGCCGGCGCCCTCGTAGCGGATCGCCTTGACCGCGGCCACTGCCGTGGCGCCCATGCAGGCGCGCAGCGCGGCGTCGACGGCCGGCGAGGGCGCTTCCTCGATCAGCTTCTGGTGGCGGCGCTGCACCGAGCAGTCGCGTTCCCCGAGGTGGATCACGTTGCCGTGGCGGTCGGCGAAGACCTGGATCTCGATGTGGCGCGGCTCCATGATGGCGCGCTCGAGGATGACCTCGGGGTCCCCGAAGGCGCTCTGTGCCTCCGAGCGCGCGCTGCGCAGCAGCTCGGCGAATTCGCGCGCCGACGGCACCAGCCGCATGCCGCGCCCGCCACCGCCTGCCGTGGCCTTGATCATCACCGGGAAGCCGATGCGCGCGGCCTCGGCCGCGAGGCGCTCTTCGCTCTGATCGTCGCCCTGGTAGCCCGGGATGCAGGGCACGCCGGCGGCCTGCATGAGCGTCTTGGCGCCGGCCTTGTGGCCCATCGAGGCGATGGCCTCGGCGGACGGGCCGATGAAGACCAGCCCCGCGTCGTGGCAGGCCCGGGCGAAGTCCTCGTTCTCGGCCAGGAAGCCGTAGCCCGGGTGCACGGCGTCCGCGCCGCTGAGCCGGGCCGCCTCGACGATGGCGTCGATGCGCAGGTACGACTGCGCCGGCAGCGCCTCGCCGATGCACACCGCCTGGTCGGCCTCGCGCACGTGGCGCGCTGTCGCGTCGGCGCTGGAATACACCGCCACGGTCCGGTAGCCCAGCGCGCGCGCGGTCCGGATGACGCGCAGCGCGATCTCGCCGCGGTTGGCGATCAGGATCTTTCGAAAGGGCGTGGGCCCTGCGGTCGATGCGGTCATGAGGCGTTCGTGGGTGGCGCGTTCAGTGCGTGGACGGAAAGGTGCCCATGAACTTGCAGAGGATCTGCAGCATGACCTCGTCGGCGCCGCCGCCGATGGAGGTCAGCCGGCCATCGCGGAAGATGCGGGAGATCGGGCTTTCGTCCACGTAGCCCATGCCGCCCCAGAACTGCAGGCAGCCGTCGGCCACCTCCCGGATCAGGCGGCCGGCCTTGAGCTTGGCCATGGTGGCGGTGCGCGTGGCGTCCTGGCCGGCGACGACTTCCTCGACGCCGTGCCAGCACAGCGCCCGCAGCGCGGCGACCTCGGTCTGCAGCTCGGCCAGCGTGTAGTGCACCCACTGGTTGTCGAGGATCGAGCGGCCGAAGGCGCGGCGCTCGCGGGTGTAGTCGATGGTGCTGTCGATGGCGCGCTGCGCCATGCCGACGCTGTTGAGCGCGCCCCAGAGCCGCTCGATCTGGAACTGCTCCATCTGGTAGATGAATCCCATGCCTTCTTCGCCGATGCGGTAGCGCTGCGGCACGCGCACCGCGTCGAAGTGCACCTGGGCGGTGTCGGACGCGTGCATGCCCATCTTGCGCAGCTTGCGCGAGATCTCGACGCCCCGGGACTTCATCGGCACGACGATGAGCGACTTGTTGCGATGCGCGGCGCCGTCCGAGGTGTTGGCCAGCACGCAGCAGAAATCGGCCTGGGTGCCGTTGGTGGTCCACATCTTGCCGCCGTCGATGACGTAGTCCCCACCGTCCTTGCGTGCCGTGGTCCTGATCGATGCGACGTCCGAGCCGCTGCCGACTTCCGACACGCCCAGGCAGGCCACGTAGTCGCCGCGGATGGCGGGCGCGAGGAACTCCTGGCGCAGCTCGGCGCTCCCGTGGTGCGCCAGCGCCGGCGTGGCCATGTCGGTCTGCACCCCGATCGCCATCGGCACGCCGCCGCACCGGATGTGCGCCAGCGTCTCCGCCATCACGGCGCCGTAGGAATAGTCGAGCCCCGAGCCGCCGTCCTCCACCGGCTTGGTCAGGCCCAGCATGCCCAGTTCGCCCAGGCGCTTGAACACCTGGTGCGCCGGGAAGATCTCGGCACGCTCCCACTCGTCGACGTGGGGGTTGAGCTCCTTGTCGATGAAGCGGCGCAGGGTGTCGCGCACGGCGTCGTGTTCGGGTGTGAGCTGCATGGTGGTCCTTGGAAGTCCTTCAGGTCCTTGCTAGGGGCGCGCGACGGAGAACTGCATCGTCTGCGGCTGGCGCAGCTCGGCGTCGCGGCAGATCGAAAGCACCTGGGCGATCACCTCGCGCGTGTCGCGCGGGTCGATCACCCCGTCATCGAGCAGGTGCGCGCTGGTGGTGAACACGCTCATCTGGCTGTCGAAGCGGTCGATGATTCGGCGCTCGAGCTCGGCGAGCTTGTCCCGGTCGACCTCGGCGCCCTTGCGCTTCATCGCGGCCTCGGTCACGTTGACCATGGTCTGCGCGGCCTGCTCGCCGCCCATCACCGCCGTCTTCGCGTTGGGCCAGGAGAAACAGAAGCGCGGATGGAAGCCGCGGCCGCACATGCCGTAGTTGCCGGCGCCGAAGGACGCGCCGCAGTAGATCGTGATCTGCGGCACGGTGGCGTTGGTGACGGCCTGGATCATCTTGGAGCCGTGCTTGATGATGCCGGCCTCCTCGTAGGCCTTGCCCACCATGAAGCCGGTCGTGTTGTTGAGGTACAGGATCGGCGTCTTCGACTGGCAGCAGGCCTGGATGAAATGCGTGGCCTTGGTCGCGCCGGCAGGGTCGATCGGCCCGTTGTTGGTGACGAGGCCCAGCGGCATGCCTTCGATCTTGATGTGGCCCACCACCGTCGCGCTCCCGTAGTTCTCGCCGAATTCCAGGAACTCGGAGTCGTCGGCGATGCGTGCGATCACCTGCTTCATGTCGACCGGCCGCTTGTGGTCGATGGGCATCACGCCGAGCAGCTCTTGTGCGTCGTAGCGCGGGGGTTTGAAGCGACGCTCCGGCTCGGCCGGGAGTCGGCGGTTCCAGTCGATGTGGGCAAGGACCTCGCGCGCCAGCCGGATCGCGTCGCGGTCGTCCTCGGCCAGGTAGTCGCCCAGGCCGGAGATCGCGGTGTGCATCAGCGCGCCGCCCAGTTCCTCCTCGGTCGCGATCTCGCCGGTGGCGGCCTTGAGCAGCGGCGGGCCCGCGAGAAAGGCCCGCGAGCGGCCCCGCACCATGATGATGTAGTCGGACAGGCCCGTCTGGTAGGCGCCGCCTGCGGTCGACGAGCCGTGCGTCACGGTGACGACCGGCAGGCCCGCGGCCGAGATGCGCGCGATGTTGCGAAAGAGGCTGCCGCCTGTCACGAACTCCTCGACCTTGTAGGTCATGAGGTTCGCGCCGGCGCTTTCGACCAGCTGCACGTAGGGCAGCTTGTTCTCCAGGGCCAGTTCCTGCATGCGCAGCTGCTTGGGGATGCCCATGGGTTGCAGCGCGCCCGCATCGATGCCGGAGTCGGAGGCATTGACCATGACGCGCACGCCGGACACCCAGCCGATGCCGCCGATCACGCCGCCGCCGGGCACGCTCCTGTCGAGGTCGGGATGGTCCAGGCCCAGGCCGGCGAGCGAGCCGATCTCCAGGAAGGGCGTGCCCGGATCGAGCAGCAGGGCCAGGCGCTCGCGCGGCAGCAGCTGTCCGCGCTTTTCGAAGCGCTCGCGCGACCTGGCCGACGTGGCGATGCTGCGCTGCTCGTAGCCGCGCACACGCTCCAGCAGCGCCAGCATGCCGGCGCGGTTGGCCTCGAAGGCGTCGCTGCCGGGGGATACGGTCGATTCGATGATGGCCATGGGCTGCGGTACCTGGAATGGCCGCCAGCTTAGGCAAGGGGTCCGGCCGGGTCTTGCGGGAACTGGCTGCGCCCGTCCTCGCGGTCACTTCAGGCGGCCAGCGTCACGCGCCACTTGGGCAGCAGGGCGGTGGGACCGTAGGAGCGCTTGCTGCGGCGAAATCCCGCGAGTCCCATGTCCTGCTCGAAGTTGAGCCAATGCACCGGCCGCGCATGGTGCCGGCAGAAGTGCTGGAACATGAAGGGGTAGACGCCGACGTGCGTGTCCAGGCCCTTGGCAAAGCGCACGGCGAACACGCCGGGCTGCAGTTCCTGGGCCAGCAGGAACGCGACGGGCCGGCGGCCGTCGAAATGAACGAAGCCCTCCAGGCCGAGCCCGGCCGCATGCGCGATGGCCTCGAGGCAGGGCGACTCGTCGGCCTCGCCCTCGGCCTTGCCCTTGTGCGCCATCCAGCCCGCGAGCACCTCGCGGGCGGCATCGGCCAGCGATGCGTCGAACGCCAGGGCATGCGGCGCATGGCCGGCAAGAAACTGGCGCACCAGGTTGCGCTTCTTCGCCAGCGACCGGCCGGGATAGTCGCGAAAGCGCACTGCGTCGTAGAGGTAATCGGAATCGTCCTCCGACCGGGCCACGACGAACCCGGTGCGCGGCAGCGCCTTCACCTGGCGGCTCGCCACCGGGTAGAGGCAGCCATGCGCCGCGATCAGTTCGCGCAGCAGCTCCGGCGGCGCGGCAGCGACGTCGAACAGGGGCATGAAATGGCGCGCGCCGTCGTAGGTGCGACCGGTCACGCCCGGCCAGTCGCCGGGCAGGAACCGATGGTCGTGCGCCTCGCGGAACAGGTACAGGTTGGAGAAGGCATGGTCCGACAGGCACTGCTCGCCGCTGCCGCGCCGCAAGGTGTCGAGCGCCGCCTCGATGCGCGGCTGCAGCGCCAGCGTGATGGGCTGGCCGGTCAATCGAGGTACGCCACCTTGCGCACACCGGGCGCGGGCGCATCGGCCGGCTCGCCGGCGAAGCACTGCGCGATCGACAGCCACGCCTTCGCCGCCCCGTCGGTGTAGACGAGCGAGGTGTCGGCCAGGTTTCGCCGTTGCGTGACCAGCAGGCAGAAATCGAGCGCGGTGCCGCGCACGTGCTCCGGCGAGGCCGGGTCCCCCCAGGTCCACGGTTCTCCGCCTCCGGGCGCCTCGAGCTCGACGTAAGGCACGACCGCGGGCACGGGACGCTTGCGGTTGACGAAGCTCCAGCCGAAGGTGGTGACGCCGATGTGCGCGATGTGCCGCAAGCGCTCGCTCGCGGGACGGCGGCGGCGCACCACGTGCCACACGTCCTGGCCGTGCGCCCAGGTCTCCATCAGGCGTGCGGTGGCGAAGGAGCGGGCGCTCATGCTCGGGCCGTACCAGGGCAGACGTGCCTTCGGGTCGAGAACCGCCAGTGCATCGACCAGCCGCGCGGAAGCCGGCTCCCAGCGCGCGAGGAGGGCCGGGCCGTCGAGCGGCCGGTACTTGTGCCGCGCGATCGCGCTGATCTCCTGGCCCGCCGACAGCTGGGCGGTGAGCGCGGCCGTGTCGCGTGCGAAGGCCTGCGCGTCGGTCGCCGCCAGCAGCGCCGTCTCGTCGAAGAAGCACAGGTGGGCGATCTCGTCCCACGCGGTCCAGCCATAGAAGGCGCTGGGCTCGGCCCATTGCGCGGGCGTCAGCGCGCGTGCCAGGCCGGCGAGTTCGGCGTACTCGGCGCGCAGGTCGTCGATCGTGGATTCCATGGTCTGTCGCTTCCTTGGGTCTCAGACACCGAGCTGGCGGGCCGCCAGGTCCTTCATCACCTCTTCCGAGCCGCCGCCGATCATCATCACCTTCACCTCCCGGTAGATGCGCTCGCTGCGCGTCCCGCGCATGAAGCCCATGCCGCCGAGCAGCTGCACCGCCTGGTCCGCGCAGAACTGCATCGCCTGGGTGGCCTGCACCTTGCACAGGCACACGCGCGCCACCAGCTGCGAGGGCTGGGCCAGCCCGTGCTCGATGCGGTAGGCCAGGTCGTAGAGCAGGGCCCGCGCCGCATCGATGCGCATCGTCATGTCCATGAGCTTGTGGCGCACCACCTGCCGCTCGGAAAGCGTGCGACCGCCGATCGCGCGCTGCCGCACCCAGTCCAGCGCTTCGTGCAGGCACACCTCGGCGTAGCCGCAGGCCAGGGCGGCCATCAACAGGCGTTCGCTGTTGAAGTTGTTCATCAGGATCTTGAAGCCCTGGTTCTCTTCCCCGACGAGGTTGGCCACCGGCACGCGGCAGCGGTCGAAGTGCAGGTGCGCGGTGTCGGAACTCCACCAGCCCATCTTCTGCAGCGCGGTGCGCGTGAGGCCCGGCGTGTCGCCGTCGATCACCAGCACCGAGATGCCGGCGGCGCCCCTGATTGACGGGTCGGTGCGCACGGCCGTGGTGATGAAGTCCGCGCGCATGCCCGAGGTGATGAAGGTCTTCTCGCCGTCGACGACGTAGTGGTCGCCGTCGCGCACCGCCGTCGTGCGCAGGTTGGCGACGTCCGAACCGCCCGAAGGCTCGGTCACGGCGAGCGCTGCGATCTTCTGCCCGGCGAGCACCGGCGGAATGACCCGGCGCCTGATGGCGTCGCCCCCCGCCTTGAGGATCGGCGGCAGCGCGATGCTGTGCGAGTTGAGGGATGCCTGCACGCCGCCCCCGCCGCAGCGCGCGAATTCCTCGGCGACGATCAGCTGGTGGAAGAGGTCTGCCGGCGTGCCGCCGTATTCCTCGGGGTAGCCCAGGCCCAGCACCCCCAGCTCGGCCACCCGCGCGTACAGCGCACGCGGAAAGGTCTGCGCCTCGTCCCACGCATGGACGTGCGGAGTGATCTCGCGCGCGATGAAGTCGCGCAGGCCGCCGCGGAACTGCACATGCTCGGGCGTGAAGTAGAAGGGCAGGGGGGGCGCGTCGAAGAATTCCATGCGGGTTCCTGTGGGCCGCACGAGCCTAGCGCTCGCGCTGTGCACCGTCTTGCGGCAACTGGTCGCGGGCAGCCAGTTCGCGCAAGCCTTTCGATCGCGCATTTCGTAGGCTGCGGCCATCGCGCACGGCGCCACGGACAGCGCCTGGGCGGCTTACAGCACACACACACATGACAGACTCATCCATCCAGGCAGGCCGCACCGTGCGCATCGGCGGTGCCTCGGGCTTCTGGGGCGACAGCATGGTCGCCGCGCCGCAGCTGGTGAAGGGCGGGCGGCTCGACTACCTGGTTTTCGACTACCTGGCCGAGACCACGATGTCCATCCTCGCCGCCGCACGCTCGAAGAACCCCGAGCTGGGCTACGCCACCGACTTTGTCGACATCGCGATGAAGCCGGTGCTCGCCGAGATCAAGCGCCAGGGCATCAGGGTCGTGAGCAACGCGGGCGGCATCCACCCGCATGGCTGCGCGGCCGCGCTGCGGGCCGTGGCCGAGGCGCAGGGCATCGAACTGCGCATCGCGGTGGTCGAGGGCGACGACGTCGGCGCGCTCATGCCCGCACTGCGCGAGCGCGGGGTGCGCGACATGTTCACCGGCGAGCCGCTGCCCGACAAGGTGCTGAGCGCGAACGCCTACCTGGGCGCGGCGCCGATCGCCGCGGCGCTGGCCGCCGGCGCCGAGGTGGTGATCACGGGGCGCTGCGTGGACAGCGCCGTCACGCTCGGCCCCCTGATGCACGAGTTCGGATGGCGCAGCAGCGACCACGACCTGCTCGCCTCCGGCAGCCTGGCCGGCCACATCATCGAGTGCGGCTGCCAGGCCACCGGCGGCCTGCACACCGACTGGGAAGACATTCCGGACTGGGCGCACATCGGCTACCCGATCGTCGAATGCCACGCCGACGGCAGCTTCGTGGTGACCAAGCCCGAGGGCACCGGCGGCAAGGTGATCGCCGCCAACGTCGCCGAGCAGATGCTCTACGAGATCGGCGATCCCGGCGCCTACCTGCTGCCGGACGTGAGCTGCGACTTCCGCGAGGTGACGATCGTCCAGCAGGGCGAGAACCGCGTGCACGTGAGCCCCGCCAAGGGCCGGGCACCCACGCCGCATTACAAGGTGTCGGCCACGCAGCTCGACGGATTTCGCTGTGCCGGCAGCATGGTGATGATCGGCATCGACGCCGAGAGGAAGGCGCGGCGCACGGCGGAAGCGATCCTCGAGCGCACGGGCGAGATCCTGCGCGAAGGCGGTCTGCCGCCCTTCACGTCCACGTACATCGAGGTCATCGGCGCCGAAACGCTCTACGGCCCGCATGCCCGCACGCGCCACGTGCGCGAGGTGATGATGCGGGTGGTGGCGAACCACCCGCAGAAGGCCGCGCTCGCCATGTTCGCGCGCGAGATTGCGCCGTCGGGCACCTCCTGGGCGCCGGGCACCACCAGCCCCGGCGGCGGGCGTCCCGCCGTGTCACCGCTGGTCAAGCCCTTCTCCTTCCTGCTGGACAAGGAGGCGATCCAGCCCGCCTTCGTGCTGGACGGCATGCGGCATCCGGTCGCCATCGCGCCGGGCGCTGCCGACCAGGAGGTACCGCCCGTCGCGCCGCCGCCTGCGTGGCAGGAGCCCGGCGGGCCGAGCGAAGTCGTTCGCCTGGTCGACCTGGCCTACGGCCGCAGCGGCGACAAGGGGAACATCTCCAACATCGGGCTGATCGCCCGGCGTCCCGAGTGGCTGCCGCTGCTGTGGGACCGGCTCCAGCCCGCGGTGGTCGAGGCCTACTTCGCCCACCTGCCAGCCGGACGGGTCACACGTTTCCATCTGCCCGGCACGGCCTCGATGAACCTGCTCGTGCACGACGCGCTCGACGGCGGCGGCCCCTCCTCGATGCGCATGGACCCGCTGGGCAAGGGCATGGCGCAGATGCTGCTGGACATCGAGGTCCGCGTGCCGCTGCAGGTGGCCGAGGCCGCCCGAGCGCTGGCTTCGAAGCGCGCCGGGCCCTTGTCTTGAGCGGCGCCGGCCGTGCCTGGGCCTAGAAGGCCGGCACCGGGTTGCGCCCGCTCTCCAGCACGTAGCCGCCGTCGCGCCACACGTAGACGGCCCGCTCGTCGACGCGTGTCACGCGCGAGCGCGCCGCGGGCCGGCCCTCGGCCGTGCGCGCGCCGCGAAAGCTCAGGTTCAGTGCGCCGGGCGCGTCGTCGCGAACACCCTGGACGAAGCGCGGCGTGCCTTCGATGTCGTAGCAGGCGTCGCGCGGCCCCCCGGCAGCGCGAGCACGCCGGCCGCCGGCAAGGATGGCTTCGCAGGCTTCCTGTGCGCCGGTGTTCGAGGCCGAGAGGGCCACGCCGTCGAGCACCTTGCGCACACCGCCGGGCTGCAGCTCCCAGGCCGACAGCCAGCTGCCGCAGTAGCCCTGCCAGCAGCTGCCATAGGTGGCGCTGAGCACCAGCCGGGTCGGCGCCACGCGGTGCACCGTGGTCTCGCCGAAGCTGCCCATGAAGCCGAGGTAGTCCACGGCGTCCTGCCGCTGGGCAAGCACCCAGCCCTCGCCCTGGCGCTCGAAGACGTAGGCGCCGAGCCAGGCGCCGGCCACGTGCGCATCGAGGGGATGCCCCTGGCCGTCCAGCGGCACGGTCTCGGTGAGCAGCACGGCACGGCTGTCCGACAGGCGCACCACCTCGCGCGGCGTGACGCGGGCGGCGGTGGGCTTCGCGCTGCCGGGCACGGGTCGGCTGTCGTCGCCGAGCTCGGGCAGGGCGGGCTGCCCCACGCGGGCGGTGTCGCTGTCCTGCCATCCGGGAAAGGCCAGCGGCATCAGGTCCTGTCGGCGCAGCGAGGGGCTGCGTGCCGCCGTCTTCTGCGGCGCGGCCTGGCCCGCGGCGGCGACGGAGGGTGTCGCTGCCTCTTCGCGCGAGCAGGCGGCCAGCAGCAGCGCAAGGCTGAGGGCGGCGCCGGCGTGGGCGATGGCAAGAGGGCGCATGGCGCGATTGTGCGGCGCCCCGCGCGTGGGCCGCGGGATGCCCCCCGAACCGTTCGGGGCGCACACCGCGTCGCACAATGCGGCCCTCCGAGATTCGAGGATGGACCCATGGCCGACTTGTCCCTCGCCCAGCTGCTGGGCACCGAACTGCCGCTGATCCAGGCGCCCATGGCCGGCGTGCAGGGCAGCGCGCTTGCCATCGCCGTGAGCAATGCCGGCGGCCTGGGCTCGCTGCCCGGCGCCATGCTGAGCGCCGATGCCTTGCGCAGCGAGATCGAGGCCATCCGCGCCGCAGTCGGCGGCCGGCCCTACAACGTCAACTTCTTCTGCCACACGCCGCCGGTGCCCGATGCCGCGCGCGAGGCGGCCTGGCGCCAGGCCCTGGCCCCCTACTACCGCGAGCACGACATCGATCCCGAGAAGATCGCCCCGGGCCCGGGCCGCAACCCCTTCACCGCCGAGACGGCCGACCTGGTCGAGGCCCTGCGCCCGCCGGTGCTGAGCTTCCACTTCGGACTGCCCGACGCGGCGCTGCTGGCCCGCGTGCGCGGTTGGGGCGCGAAGGTGCTGGCCTCGGCCACCACGGTCGAGGAAGGGCTGTGGCTGCAGGCGCGCGGCGTCGATGCGGTGATTGCGCAAGGGCTGGAAGCGGGTGGCCACCGCGGGCACTTCCTGTCGCACGATCTCACGCGTCAGCCGGGGCTGTTCGCACTGCTGCCCCAGCTGGTGGCCGCCCTCGAGGTGCCGGTGATCGCCGCCGGCGGCATCGCCGATGGGCAGGGCGTGGCGGCGGCGATGGCGCTCGGTGCGGCGGGCGTGCAGGTGGGCACGGCCTGGCTGCTGTGCCCCGAGGCGACGACCAGCGCGATCCATCGCGCCGCACTGCAGAGCGATGCGGCACGGCACACGGCGCTGACCAACCTGTTCACGGGCCGTCCGGCCCGCGGCATCGTCAACCGCGTGATGCGCGAACTGGGCCCGCTGAGCTCGGCAGCGCCCGAGTTCCCGCTCGCCACCTCGGCCATCGCGCCGCTGCGGGCCAGGGCCGAGGCCGCCGGCAGCGGCGACTTCACGCCGCTGTGGTCGGGCCAGAATGCGAGCGGCTGCCGGGCGGTTCCCGCGGCCGAGCTCACGCATGCGCTGGCCCGCGGCTTCGCGGCCGCGGCTTGAATCCACTTGCACCCGCCCTGCGTACCCGACCGACGATGGCCGACCTCCAGCTTCCGCTCACCTTCCTGCACCGTCCCGCCGCCGAAGGCACGGCCGCGCCCTGGCTTCTGCTGCTCATGCACGGCGTCAACAGCCACGAGGAAGACCTCTTCGGCCTCGCGCGCTTCGTGCCGCCGCAGTTCCATGTGCTGAGCCTGCGCGCGCCGAACGTGCTGGTGCCCGGGGCGTACGCCTGGTTCCAGTTCCAGGTCGGCGCCGACGGCCAGCGCCGCATCGACCGCGAGCAGGAGCGCGAGAGCCGCTTCCTGGTCGGCGAGCTGCTGGCCTCGGCGGCGCAGCAGCTGGGCGTGCCGGCCGATCGCGTGGTGGCCGGCGGCTTCAGCCAGGGCGGGATCATGGCGCTGTCGCTGCTGCTGACGCAGCCGGCGCGGCTGCGTGCCGCGCTGGTATGGCACAGCCGCCTGCTGCCCGAGGTGCTGCCCGACGTGGCGCCGGCCGATGCCTTCGCGGGCAAGGCGCTGTGGGTGAGCCACGGCAGTGTCGACAACGTGATCCCGCCCGCCGCGGCGCAGGCCACGCGCGAGTTCGCGGCGACGCTGCCGCTGGCGGTGTCGGGGCGCGACTACCCGGTGGCGCACACCATCGCCGCGCAGGAGTTGCGCGACAGCATGGACTGGCTGCAGTCGCTCGCCTGATGGAGACGGCCGGCCCGATGCCCTGGCGCCTGTCGCTGCCGCTGACCATCAAGCTCCAGCTCACGCTGGTGTTCGGGGCCCTGGTGGTCCTGGCCTCGATCGTGCTCACCTGGGCGCTCGGCGGCATGCTGAGCGAGCGGGTGCGCACCGACGCCGGCCGCGTGCTGGCGCTGCTGGCGGGCAACGCGGCACGCATCCTCTCCAACGACCTCGTCACCAACGCCGACATGGTCGACCTGCTGGCGCGCCGCGACGCCGTGTGGGCGGCCGGGCTCGACAGCCCCGAGGCGCAGCGGGCGCTGGAGCTGATCCAGGCCACGGCGCCGCGCACGCACCTGTGGGTGGGCGTGGCCGACGCGGCGGGCACGGTGCGCGCCGCCACCGGCGACCTGCTGCGCGGGCAGAGCGTGGCGCAGCGCCCGTGGTTCCAGCGCGGCCAGGAAGGCCCGTTCGTGGGCGACGTGCATCCCGCCAAGCTGCTGGCCACGCTGCTGCCGGCCGACCGCCACGGCGAGCCGCAGCGCTTCGTCGACTATGCGGCGCCGGTGGTGCGCGACGGCCAGCGCCTGGGTGTGCTGGGCGTTCACGCCAGCTGGGACTGGGTCGGCGAGGTGGTGGACACCGTGCTGTCGACGCAGGCGCGCGGCAGCGGCATCGAGATCTTCATCTTCGACCGCGAGGGCCACGTGATCTTCGCGCCGCGCGGCCAGAGCCAGAAGCTGGCCGCCGACGGCGTGCGGATGCCGCCGCTGCCGGGTGGTGGCCCCGCCGTCGCCAGGTGGCACGACGGCGAGGAATGGCTCACGGCGGCGACGCGGCTGCCGGCGTCGCGTGCGCTGGGCGACCTGGGATGGACGATTGCCGCGCGCGAGCCGGCGGCGACCGTGTTCGCCGACGTGCGCGACGCCAGCCGCCATGCGCTGCTGGCCGGCGCGCTGGCCGCGCTGGTCGGGGCCCTGCTGGTGCGCTTCGCCGCGGTGCGGCTGGGCGCCGACGTGCGCCGCCTGTCGAAGGCGGCGCGCGACATCGAACTGGGCGTGCCGGGCGCACGGCTGCCGCCGGCCGCCAGCAGTGCCGAACTGCGCTCGCTGTCCGATGCCCTGGGCCGCATGACCACCCGGCTGATGGCCACGCAGGACGACCTGGAGCGCCAGGTGCGCGAGCGCACGGCCGAGCTGGAGGCCGCCAACGCCGAACTCGGTCGTCAGGCGCGCACCGATCCGCTGACCGGGCTGCCCAACCGCCGCAGCTTCGACCTGCAAATGGACCATGCCCTGGCCGCCGCGCGGCGCCACGGCCAGCCCGTGGCGGTGCTGATGATCGACGCCGACCATTTCAAGCGCATCAACGACCTGCACGGGCACCCGGTCGGCGACGACGTGCTCGTCATGCTCGCGGGCGTGCTGCGGGCGCGGCTGCGCGAGAGCGACCTGTTGGCACGCTACGGCGGCGAGGAATTCGTGGCGATGCTGCCCGGCGCCACGCAGGCCGATGCCCTGGCCGTGGCGCAGGCGCTCGTGGCGGCCGTGGCGGCGCGACGCAGCGGGGTCTACGGCCAGGTCACGGTGAGCATCGGCGTCGCGGCGGCGCCGCCCGGCGAGCAGGCGGCCTGGGCCCTGATGCGCCGGGCCGACGAGGCGCTCTACCAGGCCAAGGCGCAGGGCCGCAACCGCGCCTGCGTTCACGGCGAAAGCGCTACCTTCGCCGGCGGCACGCCGCCGATCTGAACGAAAAGAGGCCACGGCGCCCGCCCACCGGGCGCCGACAGCTATCTTTTTTGTAGCATTTCGTCGCAGCGCCGGGCGGCGGAACTCGGGCCTCCCGGTCGACTCCTTCAGGCGGCGGCGCCCGCGGCCGGTTCACAGCAGGTTACGGGCGGATGCCGTCACGCGCGTCCAATGGCCCGTCGGACGCCCGTCCACCCGACCTGGAGAAAGCTCTTGCCATGACCGACCGCGAACCCGACTACCGCCCCGCCGCCGAACGCCCGGGGGGCCTGATCGTCGTCGTGCTGCTGGCCCTGCTGGCGGCCGGCTTCTTCGGCTGGCGATGGTGGCAGCAGCGCCAGGCCGAATCGGCCGCGACGCCGGCGGCTTCCGTCGTGGCACCGCCGGCCACGCCCGACGATGCGCCGCCAGCGCCGCCGGTGGCGCAGGGTCCCCAGAACCAGGTCGAGGACATCGCCAGGCCCGACGAGGGCCTGCCGCCTCTCGCCGACGCCGATGCCCGTGTGCGCTCGGCCCTCACCGAACTGCTGGGCGGCAAGAACGTCGCGGCCTTCCTGCAGATGGATGGCTTCGTGCGCCGCGTCGTCGCCACCATCGACAACCTGCCGCGCGAGCACGCGCCGGTGCAGGTGTGGCCCGCGCGGCCGACGGCCGGACGCTTCGCGCTGTCGGGCGAGGGTGTGCAGCGCTCCGTCGCGCCGGACAACGCGGCGCGCTACACGCCCTTCGTGCGCTTCGCCGAATCGATCGATGCGAAGCAGGCCGCGACGCTCTACGCCCGCCTGTACCCGCTCTTCCAGCAGGCCTACGAGGAGCTGGGCTACCCCGGCAAGTACTTCAACGACCGCCTCGTCGCCGTCATCGACCACCTGCTGGCCGCGCCCGAGCCGCAGGGACCGCTCGCCATCCGCGTGGTCGAGGTCAAGGGCGAGGTGCCTTCCGAGAAGCCGTGGGTGCGCTATGAATACGCCGACCCGAAGCTGGAGTCGCTGTCCGCCGGGCAGAAGCTGATGGTGCGGGTGGGCCTGGACAACGAGCGCCGCCTCAAGGCCCGGCTGCGCGAACTGCGCGCCCAGGTCGCCACGGCACGGCCCGGCGCGCCCTCGCGGCCCTGACGGGCCCGCGGCGCCGCGGCCTCCCGCGCGAAGGGGCATGCATCGAAGTCACACCGGGGCCGCGGCACTCGGTCACACTCGGGGTCCCGTTCCGGCCCGGACCCTCGACGCCTTCGCACCATGCCTGCTGCCGCCCCGCTCGCCGCTCCTGCCCATCCTCGCGACGCCCTGGGCTGCTCCGCCCACCGCTTGCTGCGCAACGAGCAGATCTCGCTCGACGGCGGCCTGCAGGTCTATCGCAAGACGGTGTCCGACGAACAGGTCGGCAGCGTCGAGACGCCGCCCTCGGGCCGCGGCATCCTGCTGGGCGTGTCGCTGGCCGACGGCCACAGCCGTCGCATCATCCACGCCCACCACGCGACCACGCACCACTTCGCCTGCGGCAGCATCTACGTGCGCGACTTCAACGAGCGCTACCGGGCCGACATGAAGAGCGGCTTCGATTTCCTGCTGGTGGAGTTCCCCTATGCCGCGCTCGAGCAGGACGCCGACCGCGCCGTGCCGCTGGGCCTGGGCGCGCCCAACCGCCTGACGGGCGTGCGCGACGAGGTGCTGCATCACCTGGCGCTGGCGCTGCTGCCGGCGCTGGCCCATCCGCAGACCGCGAGCCGGCTCTTCCTCGACCATGTCACCGGCGCCATGGCGGCCCACGTGCTGGGCCGCTGCGAGGGCCAGCGGGCCGAGCCGCCGCGCCGGCGCCGGCTGCTGCCGCGCACGCTCGAACTGCGGGCCAAGGAGATGCTGGCCGCGCGCCTGGACGGCGAACTGTCGGCGCAGGAGATCGCCGACGCCTGCGGCATGTCGCGCAGCTACTTCATCCATGCCTTCCGCGAGACGACCGGCCAGACGCCGCACCAGTGGCTGGTCGCGCAGCGCCTGGCACGCGCGCGCACGCTGCTCGCCAAGCCCACGCTGACGCTGGCCGACATCGCGGCCACCTGCGGCTTTGCCGACCAGAGCCATTTCAGCCGCGTCTTCACGCAGCACATGGGCCTGCCGCCCGGCCGCTGGCGGCGCACCTACCGTCACTGAACCCCCGCGAGGAGAACACCCCCATGCCCCGTGCCTGCACGCACACCGACAGCATCCACACCGTCACGCCCGGTTCGCTGGGCTGCGAGGAATGCCTCAAGACCGGCAGCCGATGGGTGCACCTGCGCCTGTGCCGCAGCTGCGGCCACGTGGGCTGCTGCGACGATTCGCCCAACCGCCACGCGCGGGCGCACTTCAAGGCCACCGGCCATCCCATCATCGAAGGCTACGACCCACCCGAAGGCTGGGGCTGGTGCTTCGTCGACAAGGTGGTGGTCGACCTGGGCACCGACACCACGCCGCAGAACGGGCCGATCCCGCGCTACGTCTGATACGGTCTTGCATTCAAACGCATAACCGCGTTGGGGCGCCTTGCCGTGCTACAGCACTGTCTGCGGCGCCCCGCCTTGTTCTGCGCTTGAATGCAAAACCGTATGAAGCGCCTTCACAGCGCCAGGAAGTGATGCACCTCCGGCCGCTGCGGCCCGATGTGCCAGCGCACCACCTCGTCCTGCAGGTCGGCATCGGCATGCGACACGCGATGGTGCTGGCGCAGGTGCTCGGCCCACGACTCGACCATGAACCACTCGACGATGCGCTCCGGGTCGGCCGTGTGTTCGTGCAGGCCCCAGGCATAGGCGCCGTCGCGCCGGCGTTCGGGCGCCAGGCGGCGCACCGCCTCCACGAAGGCCGGGCGGTCTTCCTTGCGCACGCGGTATTCCACCTGCACCATCACCGGCCCGCGGTCGTGGGCCACGGGCTCGGCCAGCAGCGGCTCGGGCCAGTGGCGCGAGGCCTGCAGGTCGGCCTCGCCGGCAGGCAGGCGCACGCGGTGGAAGAGCAGGGCGACGAGCAGCAGGCCCGCGGCCGCACCCACCAGCGCGCCGCGCACGCCCAGCTGCTGCGCCACCAGGCCCCAGCCCAGGCTGCCGGCGGCCATCGCGCCGTTGAACACCGTGAGGTAGACGGCCAGCCCGCGTCCGCGTACCCAGTTGGGCAGCACCGCCTGCGCCACGCCGTTGAGCGTGGTCAGCGCCGTGATCCAGCCGACGCCCAGCACCAGCAGCAGCAGCACCGCCAGCCACTGCGGCGGCGCCAGCACCAGCGCGCCCAGCACCGCCACCGTGAGCACCGACGCGAGCAGGATCAGGCCGTCGGCGTCGAGCCTGGCGCGCAGCCGCGGCATCACCAGCGCACCCACGATCGCGCCCGCGCCCACGGCGCCCATCAGCACGCCGTAGAAACCGGCCGTGCCATGGAGCATCTGGCGCGCCACCAGCGGCAGCAGGGCCCACGCGGCACTCGCGAAGAGGAAGAACACGGCCGCGCGCAGCAGCACGATGTGCAGCTCGCGGCTGGCACGCGCGTAGCGCAGGCCGGCCCGGAAGGCGCCGCCGAAGTTCTCCGACAGGCCGTCGGCGTCGGTGGCGGCGGGCCGCTTCCACCACAGCAGTGCGGCGATCACGAAGACGTAGCTCGCCACGTCGGCGCCGTAGGTCATCGCGGCACCGAAGCTCGCGAGGATCAGCCCGCCCAGGGCGGGGCCGATCGCGCGTGCGATGTTGATGCCGAGCGAGTTGAGCGCCACCGCGTTCTTCAGCTCCTCGCGCGGCACCAGCTCCGGCACGATGGACTGCCAGGTCGGCCCCATTAAGGCCGCGCCCACGCCGCCGATGAAGGTCAGCGCGATCAGGTACTCGACGGTGAGCGCGCCCGACCGTGAGAGCAGCAGCAGCGCGGTGCTCACTGCGGCGAGCAGGACCTGCACCACGATCAGGAAGCGGCGCCGGTCCAGGATGTCCGACAGCACGCCGGCCGGGATGGCCAGCAGGAACACCGGCAGCGTTGCCGCCGTCTGGATGAGCGCGACCGCGGTGGGGCTGGGCGACAGGTCGGTGACCAGCCAGGCGCTGGCCACGTCGCGCATGAAGCTGCCGATGTTGCCCAGCACCGTGGCACCCCACAGCACCGCGAAGACCGGGAGCCGCAAGGGCGCGAAACTGCTTTTGGTTGCGGCCTCAGCCATGCGTGCGTTCCTTCCGGTCGAGCCAGGCCACGAGTATGAAGCCGCCCACCAGCCCCAGGTGCTCGAAGAAGGCGTTGGCCGCGCCGAAGCGCTGCGGCTGCGGCATCTCCCAGAAGCGCAGCGCCAGGAAGGTCGCGCCCAGCGTGAAGGCGGCCAGCATCAGCGCGCCCAGCCAGCGCAGCCGGCCGCTGAGGATGAGCGCCGAGGCGCCCAGCTCCAGCACGATCACCGCCGCGGCCAGCGGCGCCGCCGGCGCCAGGCCGAAGTGCCTCATCTCGGCGATGGCGCCGTCGAAGTCGAAGGCCTTGACCAGGCCGCCCTGCAGGTAGGCCGCGCACAGCAGCAGCAGGGCCGCGCGGTAGACCCAGGGCGATCGCGTCCAGCCCATCAGACCGCCCAGCAGGCGCAACCCAGCGCGCCCCAGAAGCTCTTGAGATCGGCCACCGGCAGCCGGCTGCCCCAGGCGCTGGCGTGCGCATGGCCGTGCACGTTGCAGCTCGTCGCGCAGGCGCAGGCCTGGGCGGCGCGGCGCAGCGTGGTCTGCAGCGGTGCGCCTTCGCGGCCCCAGGCGCCGTAGCCGCCGTAACGGCGCACGGGCGACCAGTCGGGCATGGCGGGCGGCGGCCCGCCGGCGTCCAGCGGCGCGAAGGGTCCGACACCGTAGACCACCTTGCCGCCGACCATCGTGAGCAGCGAGGTGGTGTCGGCGATCTCGGATTCAGGGCAGGCGAAGAAGTCGCGGTCGGGCACGATAAGGTCGGCCAGCTGGCCGGCCTCGATGCGGCCCTTCCTGCCTTCCTCGTTGGAGAACCAGGTCACCTTCTCGGTCCACATGCGCAGGGCCGTGTCGCGGTCGAGCAGGTTGCGCTCCGGCGTGATCTGCAGACCGCCCACCGTCTTGCCGGTAACGAGCCATGACAGCGACACCCACGGGTTGTACGATGCCACGCGCGTCGCATCGGTCCCGGCCGACACGTGGATGCCCTTGTCGAGCATGCGCTTGACCGGCGGCGTCGCCTCGGCGGCGGCCGGGCCGTAGCGCTCGACGAAGTACTCGCCCTGGTAGGCCATGCGGTGCTGGACCGCCACGCCGCCGCCCAGCGCCGCGATGCGGTCGATGGAACGTTCCGAGATCGTCTCGGCATGGTCGAAGAACCAGTTCAGGCCCGCGAGCGGCGTGTCGCGGTTGACCTTCTCGAACACGTCGAGCGAGCGGCTGATGGTCTCGTCGTAGGTCGCGTGCATGCGCCAGGGCCAGCGGTTCTGCACCAGCACGCGCACGACCTCTTCCAGCTCGCCTTCCATCTCGGCCGGCATGTCGGGCCGCGGCTGGCGGAAGTCCTCGAAGTCGGCGGCCGAGAAGACCAGCATCTCGCCGGCGCCGTTGTGGCGGAAGTAGTCGTCGCCCTGCTTGTACTTCGAGCTGGCCGTCCAGTTCAGGAAGTCCTGCTTCTCCTGCTTGGGCTTTTGCGTGAAGAGGTTGTAGGCCAGGCGGATGGTGAGCTGTCCCGCGTCCGCGAGCTGCTGGATGACCTGGTAGTCCTCAGGGTAGTTCTGGAAGCCGCCGCCGGCATCGATGGCGCCCGTGACGCCCAGCCGGTTGAGCTCGCGCATGAAGTGACGCGTGGAGTTGAGCTGGTACTCGGGCGGCAGCTTCGGCCCCTTGGCCAGCGTGGCATACAGGATGGCCGCGTTGGGCTTGGCCAGCAGCAGGCCGGTCGGGTTGCCGGCGCTGTCGCGCACGATCTCGCCGCCGGGAGGGGCCGGCGTGTCCTTGCCATAGCCGACCGCGCGCAGCGCCGCGCCGTTGAGCAGGGCGCGGTCGTACAGGTGCAGGATGAAGACCGGCGTGTCGGGCGCGACGGCGTTGAGCTCCTCGATGGTGGGCAGCCGCTTTTCGACGAACTGGTGCTCGGTGAAGCCGCCCACCACGCGCACCCACTGCGGCGCGGGCGTGATCGCCACCTGCTGGCGCAGCATGGCCATCGCATCGGCCAGGCTGCGCACGCCGTCCCAGCGCAGCTCGAGGTTGAAGTTCAGCCCGCCGCGGATGATGTGCAGGTGGTTGTCGATCAGGCCGGGCAGCACGCTGCGGCCCTGCAGGTCGACCACGCGGGTGCGGGTGCCGGCCAGCGGCAGGATGTCCTCGCTGCGGCCCACCTTCAGGAAGCGGCCGCTGGCGATGGCGACGGCACTGGCGGTGGGATTGCCGCGGTCTAGCGTGGTGAAGCGGCCGTTGTGCAGGATCAGCTCGGGGGTGGCGGCATCGGCCATGGGGTTGCTCCGGGTGGGGTGGGTCTGGGCCGTGGCGGCACCGGCCGCGGCGCCCAGGGCGCCGAGGACCAGGCGGCGGCGGCCGTCGTCGATGGTGGTGTTCATGCGTCCTGTCCCGGCACTGCGCCCGCGCGGGCGGATGGCTTCTTCGCGCACTGCGGCAGCTCGCCGAACACGTGCGGCTTGACCTGCTCGTGCAGCCACGAGGCGGCGTGCGTGTCGGGCCGGAACCATTGCCGCACCAGCGGCGGGATCTGCTCGCCGGCCAGGATGCCGAGCAGCCCGACCAGCGCGATCACCGGCGGCGCTGGCGAGCGCACCTGGAACAGGCCGTAGATCACGCCGACCAGCAGGCCAAGCGCGAGTGCCAGGACGTAGGGCTTCATGTGTGCTCAGCCTTCGTGGGCGTTGAACATCGTCTTGGCGTAGGTCACGCCCAGGCCGTAGGCGCCACCCCAGCGGCGCGCGATGCCGGTGGTGAGCTCGTAGGTCTCGGCGCGCGCCCAGTCGCGCTGCAGCTCCAGCAGGTACTGCAGCGAGGTCATCGGCCGTGCGCCGGCCTGCACCATGCGGTCCATGGCGCGGTCGTGCGCCTCGGTCGAGATGTCGCCGCAAGCGTCGGCGATCACGTACACCTCGAAGCCCTGGTCGATCGCCGACAGGGCCGGGCCGACGATGCACACGCCGGTCCACAGGCCCGCGAGCACGATGCGCGGCTTGCCGATCGCGTTGATGCGGTCGATGACGGCGGCGTCCTCCCAGGTGTTCATCGAGGTGCGGTCGAGCATCGCCTGGCCGGGGAAGGCCTCTGTGATCTCGCTGAACATGGGGCCCGAGAAGCTCTTCTCCGCCACGGTCGTGAGGATCGTCGACACGCCGAAGCCCGCGGCCGCCTGCGCGACCAGCGCCGCGTTGTTGCGCAGCAGGGTGGCGTCGATCGACTTGGTCGCGAAGGCCATCTGCGACTGGAAGTCGATCATGACGAGCGTGTGGTCCTGCGGCTTGAGCAGGGTTGCGCCGGGAACGGGGGTGGCTTGGATGGACACGGGAGAACTCCTTTTTTCGGGTGGTGGCGGCGGCCGGGGATGTTGCGAAAGAGCGGGGCGCTTTGTCTTGTCGATTGGGGGGCTGCTTTGCACATTTGCCGCCGCGGGGGCGGCACGGACGTGCAAGAGGGCCTGCGATTCATCGAATTCGTTCACAATCGCGCCCAGACCGGTAGCGCTGGGGCTTTCGCTCTCGATTTCGATGAATCGGGGCGAATCTTCGCTGGCCATGCAGCGCCGATGAACGAATTGTTGGCCGGCTTATCGTCGAAAATATCGATGATCAAAAAATAGGCAGTCCCACATGCTCAAGCTGACCCTCGACGCCATCGAACTGGTCGATGCCATCGCCCTGCACGGCTCCTTCGCGGCCGCGGCGGCGCGGCTGAACCGGGTGCCCTCGACCGTCTCCTATGCTGTGGCCAAGCTCGAGGAGCAGCTGGGCCTGCGCCTGTTCGAGCGCCATGGGCCGCGCGTGTCGCTGACCGCGGCAGGGCGCGAGATGCTGGACGAGGGGCGCTGGCTGCTCAACGCGGCCGGCGCGCTGGAATCGCGCATGCGCCAGGTCGCGACCGGCTACGAGGCCGAGCTGCGCCTGGTGCACGACTCGCTCGTGCCCACCGATGCACTGATGGACGACATCGCGGCCTTCGAGGCCCTGCGCTGCGGCACGCGCCTGCGCATCGGCTGCGAGGCGCTCACCGGCACCTGGGAGGCGCTGCGCGACGGCCGCGCCGACATCGTGCTCGCCGCCGGCGAGGGGCCGGTCGGCGGCGGCTACCAGGCCTTCATGGCCGGCACGCTGGACTTCGTGTTCTGCGTGGCGCCGCAGCATCCACTGGCCCGCATGCGCCGCGCGCTGCGGCGCAGCGACCTCATGGAGCACAACGCCATCGTGGTCGGCGACACCGCGCGGGCCTTGTCGGAGCGCACCGTGGGACTGCTCGCGGGCCAGTCGCGCATCACCGTGCCCACCATGGCCGCCAAGATCGCATGCCAGCGCAGCGGGCTGGGCCACGGCTTCCTGCCGCGGGCCTGCATCGAGGCCGACCTGGCGCGCGGCAGCCTGGTGGCATTGAAGACCGAAGAAGACCGTGCGCCCGAATCCTTCTGGCTCGCATGGAAGACCGGTGCGGAGGGCAAGGCGCTGCAGTGGTGGCGCGACCGGCTCAAGCGCCCGCTGGTGCCGGCGCTGCTGCCGCGTTCCACCTGAAGGCGGCTGCGCTCAGCGCAGCGTCTGCAGGTACGCCGCGATGTCGCGCGCGTCCTGTCCGCTCACGCCCATCTGGGGCATAGCGGTGCCCGGCTTCACGGCCTGGGTCTCGCGCAGCCAGCGCACCATGCCTTCGGGCGTGTGGTCGAGCACACCGGCGATGCGCGTGCGCCCGCCCATGCCGGCCAGCGGCGGGCCGACCTGCACCTGAGAGCCCGTGACCCCCGGGATGATGTGGCAGGCATTGCAGGCGTACTGGGACAGTGCCCGCTGCCCGCGCGCCGGGTCGGCCACCCGCAGCGGTGCGTCGGCAGCGGGTCCGCAGGCGCCCGGCGCCGCGCCGGGCTGGCCGTCCTTGGACGTGACGGCCCACCGGCCGCCGGTCATGGCGGCGTAGCGCTCCGGCGTGAGCGTGGGCAGCGTGTCGACAAAGGCGACGACGGCCCAGAGGTCGGCGTCCGACAGACGATGCTCCCAGGCCGGCATGCCGCTCATCTTGATGCCGTGGCGCGTGATCCAGTACAGCTCGCGGGGCGCCCAGCGGCGGCCGGCATCCACCAGCGGCCCGGGCAGGGGCTGCATGCTGCGCCCGATCTCGCCCTGTGCCACGCCCGGTCCGCCGTGGCACTGCACGCACTTCTGCTGGTAGCAGGCCGCGCCGCGTGCGATGCGCTCGGCGTCCTCCATGGGCGGCGCCTCGATGCCGCGCGCCCGCAGCCGCACCGAGCGGTGCATCGCGTGTTCTAGCACCGAGTAGACGAGCTGGAAGTGCTGTTTCGTCGCCCCGACGTCGTAGAGGCCGGCCTGCACCACCACCGCGCCCACGGCCGCGCCCAACGCTGCCGCGACGGCGAGGGTGAGCGTGACGGTCTTGAGCGTGCCCATCGGTTCAAGGCATTGTCCGACGCGAGGCGTTGCGATCGTGTCGGCCGATGCCGCCGACGGGCCGCAACAATGGGCCATGTCCTCGACGCTTCCTGCACGTCCGCGCCCTGTCGTCCCGTGGCGCGGTGCGGGCGTGCTCGCCCTGCTGCTGGCGACGGTCGGCTGCGACGGCGGAAGGCCCCTGGCGGCGCAGACGGCCGGCAGCGAACAGCAGATCGAACGGGGCCGCGTGCTGCTGGCCCAGTACCAATGCGGCAGTTGCCACGCGATACCGGGCGTGGCCGATGCGCGCGGACGGCAGGCGGGCACGCTGGAGGCTTTTAGCGCGCGCAGCTACATCGCCGGGCGGCTGCCCAACGAGCTGCCGGTGCTGGCGGCATGGATCGCCGACCCGCGCGCGCTCGTGCCCACGACCTCCATGCCCGCCATGGGCGCCTCGCCCGGGGACGCCCTCGCCATGGCGGCTTACCTCGACGCCCTGGAATGAGCGAAGGCCTGTCCCAGCCGGCGCAGTCGGCGCTGCATGTGGGCGGCCCGGTGGCCGACACCCTGCTGGACGTGACCACCGTGCTCACCGTCGGCGCCGTGCTGATCTTCGGCGGCGTGATGCTGCTGCTGGCGATGTCGCTGCGCGGCGGACCGCGCCCGGTGCGGGCGCGGCGCTGGCTGCTGGGCGGCGGCATCGCCTTCCCGGTCGTCGTGCTGTCGGCGCTCTTCGTCTACAGCGAGCGGCACCGCCCCGCATGGCGGCCGGTGCCGCCGGCCGACGCGCTGGTCGTCTCCGTCACCGGCCGCATGTGGTGGTGGGAGGTGCGCTACGACGACCCGCGCACCGGCCGGCGCTTCGCGACGGCCAACGAGATCCGACTGCCGGCCGGGCGGCCGGTGTACTTCGCGCTCGCGAGCGAGGACGTGATCCACAGCTTCTGGGTGCCGGCGCTCGGCGGCAAGATGGACATGGTGCCCGGCCGCATGCAGCACCTGCTGCTCACCGCGGCCGCACCGGGGCGATGGCGCGGCCAGTGCGCCGAATACTGCGGCGAGCAGCATGCGCGCATGGCGCTCGACGTGGTGGCGCTCGCGCCGGCCGAGTTCGAGGCCTGGGCCGATGCGCAGGCGCGGCCCGCCTCGCCGCAGGACGCGCGCAGCGTGCAGGCCGGCCGCGAGGCCTTCCTGGCGCATCGCTGCGACGCCTGCCACGCGGTGCGCGGCGTGACCCCGCCCGGGCCGGACGGCCGCGACGTGCGCCGCGGCCCCGACCTCACGCACGTAGGCAGCCGCCTGTCGCTGGGCGCCGCCACCGTGCCCAACACGCCCGAGGCGATGCGCGACTGGGTGGCCCACACGCAGCAACTCAAGCCGGGCGCGCGCATGCCGGCGGGCGAGGGCCGCCTGCCGCCTGCGGCCATCGAGGACATCGCCGCCTGGCTGGGCGCCTTGAAGTGATGCAGGAACAGGACGAACACCTTCCCAGCAGCCTGCCGCGCCCGCCCGGCGAGCGCGAGGCGCTGGAGCGCGCGTGGGAAGGGCCGCGCGGCTGGCGGCGCTTCACGGCGGTCAACAACACGCACATCGGCGCCTATTACATCGTGGCCGCGATGGTGTTCTTCGTGCTCGGCGGCATCCTCGCGCTGCTGATGCGCGCGCAACTGGCCGTGCCCGGCAACGAGCTGGTGGGCGCGGCCACCTACAACCAGCTCTTCACCATGCACGGCACGGTGATGATGTTCCTGTTCGCGGTGCCCATCGTGGAGGCGATCGCGGTCTACCTGCTGCCGGGCATGCTGGGCGCGCGCGACCTGCCGTTCCCGCGGCTGTCGGCCTATGCCTTCTGGGCCTATGCGATCGGCGGGCTGGCCTTCTTCTGCACCGTGTTCTTCGGTGCCTCGCCCGACGGCGGCTGGTTCATGTACCCGCCGCTGACCAGCAAGCAGTACTCGCCCGGCGTCGGCGCGGACTTCTGGCTGCTGGGCATCGGCTTCATCGAGATCTCGGCCATCGCCGGCGCCATCGAGCTGATCATCGGCATCCTCTTCACCCGCGCACCGGGCATGACGCTGGGCCGCATGCCGGTGTTCGCCTGGGCGGTGCTGGTGAGCGCGCTGATGATCGTCTTCGCCTTCCCGGCGGTGATCGCCGCCACCACGCTGCTGGAGCTGGAGCGTGCCTTCGACTGGCCCTTCTTCCTGCCCCAGCGCGGCGGCGACCCGGTGCTGTGGCAGCACCTTTTCTGGTTCTTCGGCCACCCGGAGGTCTACATCATCTTCCTGCCGGCGGCGGGCATGGTGTCGATGATGGTGCCGACCATGGCCGGCACGCCGCTGGTGGGGCAGCGTGCGGTGGTGTGGGCCCTGGTGGGCGTGGGCGTGGTGAGCTTCCTGCTGTGGATCCACCACATGTTCGCCACCGGCATCGGCATCACGGCGCTGGTGCTGACCTCGATGGCCAGCTTCCTGGTCGCCATCCCGAGCGGGCTGCAGGTCTTCGCGTGGATCGCCACCTTCTGGCGCGGCCGCGTGCGCGCGCAGTCGCCCACCCTGTTCCTGCTGGGCTTCCACTTCATCTTCGTGCTGGGCGGCCTGACGGGCGTGATGGTGGCGGTGCTGCCCTTCGACTGGCAGGCGCACGACAGCTACTTCATCGTCGCGCACCTGCACTACGTGCTCATCGGCGGCATGGTGTTCCCGGTGTTCGCGGCCATCTACTACTGGCTGCCGGTGTTCAACGGCGCGCGGCTGTCGGAGCGGCTGGGGCGCTGGGTCTTCGCGCTGATGTTCGGCGGCTTCAACCTGGCCTTCTTCCCGATGCACATCGCGGGGCTGCTGGGCATGCCGCGGCGCGTGTACACCTATGCGGACGGGCTGGGCTGGAACCTGCTCAACCTGCTGTCGACGGTCGGCGCCTTCGTCTTCGCGATCGGCGTGCTGCTGTGCTTCGTCGACGCGGTGCGCACGCTGCGCAAGCCCGACCGCGACCACGGCAATCCGTGGCGGGCCGGCACGCTCGAATGGCTGCCGCCGCGCGACTACGGCGTGCGCAGCATCCCGCAGGTGAGCAGCACCGAACCGCTGTGGGACCGGCCCACGCTGGCCGAGGAGGTCGAGGCCGGCCGCCACTGGCTGCCCGGCACCGTCTTCGGCGGCCGCGAGACGCTGATCACGAGCGTGCGCACGGCCCGCCCGCTGCACCTGCTGCGCCTGCCCACCGACGGCTGGCCTCCCTTCCTCGCGGCGGTCGGCACGGCGGGCTTCTTCCTCCTGCTCACGGTGGAGTGGGTGGTGCCGGCCTTCGTCTTCGGCGTCGGCGCCATCGCGTCGATGGTGGTCTGGCTGTGGGGCTCGGACCGCGCCGCGCCGGCCGAGCGCGCCGAGATCGCAGACGGCGTGTTCGTGCCCGTGCGCGCGGCCGGCCGGGGTTCGCACTCGTGGTGGGCGGTGGTGGTGCTGGGCGTGGTGGACTTCGCCATCCTGGCGTCCTTCCTCTACACCTACGTCCACCTGGCGATGGCGCTGGACGTGTGCCCGCCGCCCGGGGCGTCCCTCGCGCCCGCAGCGGCCTCGGGCGCCAACGCGGCGCTGCTGCTCGCCGGCTCGCTGCTCATGGCCTGGAGCACCCGTGCGCGGCTCGGCGAGGGCGCCCGCGCACAACGCGGCCTGCGGCTGCGCACCGTGCTGGCGTTGCTGTGTGTGGCCGGCGCCTTCGCATCGGCCCTGGCCGGGCACGCGGCCGTGAGGCTGCGGCCCACGGCCGACGGCTGGAGCGCGGCGGTGGGCGTGCTGCTGGCCTACCAGGGCTTCCACCTGGTGGTGCTGGGTGTCGTGGGCGTCTACCTGGTGGCCCGCTCGGCCTCGGGCCACCTCGGCCCGCGCGCGCGGGCCACGCTCGACAACGTGGCGCTGCTCTGGCACATCGCCACCGCGCAGGGCCTGCTCAGCGAGGCCACGGTGCGCGGCGTGCCGGCCTGGCTGGGCTGACAGACGGCAAAGTGCAATCGGCCGCCGGCGCCCGTCGGACGGGCGCCGCGGCCGAATTCGTCACGATCGTTACGATTGCCGGCGATCAGAGCGACCAGGTCGCCGACAGCGAGGGCCGCGCCGAGAATGCGGCATACCAGGCCGCGACCGCCGGGTGCCGCTCCCGCCAGCCGAAGTCGGCGAAGCGCAGGTCCAGGTACCAGAGCGCGCACGCGACGGTGAGGGTGCCGATGTCCACGCGGCCCGGCGCGATCAGCTCGGGGTGGGCCGACAGGTGCGCGAGCGAGGTCTCGGCCTTGTCGAGCTGCGCGGCGCGCCATTCGGGCCAGCGCAGCGGCTCGGGGCGCGCCACGTCCTCGTAGCGGGCGATCAGCGCGCCGTCGAGGATGCCGTCGCCCAGGGCCTGCAGGGTCAGCGTCGCCCAGCGCGCGTCGCCGCCGGCCGGAAACAGCGAACCCTTCGCCAGGTCGTTGAGGTATTCGCAGACCACGCGGCTGTCGTAGAGCACCGCGCCTTCGTCGGTCACGAAGGTCGGCACCTTGCCCAGCGGGTTCTTCTCGATGATCGCGCGGTCGCGCGTGACCGGGTTGGCGTTCGACGGCAGCAGCTGCACGCGGTCGTTCAGGCCCAGTTCGTGGGCCGTGACCAGGCATTTGCGGACGTAGGGAGAGAAGGGGGAGAAGTAGATCTGCATGGTGTTTCAGCAAGTCATGGCTGTTGCGCGTGCGCGAGGTGGCGGCCGGCGATCCAGCCGAAGGTCAGGGCCGGGCCGAGGGTGATGCCGGGTGCAGGGTACTCGCCGCCCATCACCGAGTGCATGTCGTTGCCGGCTGCGTAGAGCCCGGGGATCGGCCGGCCGTCCGCATCCAGCGCCTGGGCGTTCTCGTTGCAGGCGATGCCGACCGCGGTGCCGATGTCGCCCGCATAGACCTTGACGGCATAGAACGGCCCGCGCCGCAGCGGCCCGAGGCAGGGATTGGGCTGGTGCTCGGCGTCGCCGAGGTAGCGGTTGTACTCGGTGCCGCCCTTGCCGAAGTCCTCGTCGCGGCCCTGGTCGGCCAGCGCGTTGAAGCGCGCGGCCGTGGCCTCGAGGGCTGCGCCGTCCAGGCCCAGCGCCTCGCCCAGCGCGCGCAGCGTGGGCGCCTTGTGCAGGTAGCCGGCCTTCACCAGATGCTCGCGCGGCCGGCCACCCGGCAGCGCCAGGCCCATGCCCCACTTCTCCATGAAGTCGTGGTCGCACACCAGGTAGGCGGGCATGGTCGGCACGGTCTCGTGCGAGCGGTACATGGCGCGCACGAACTCGTGGTACGAGGTGGACTCGTTGACGAAGCGCTGCGCCGTACCGTTGACGGCCATCAGGCCCGGCTTGGCCCGGTCCCACACGAGGTGGGGATAGCGCGTCACGCTGCCGTCGGGCCGTTGCAGCACCGACACCGGCGCCCAGAAGGCCGGGTTGGTATGGCCCTGGCCCAGCACGGCACCGGCCTCGCGCGCCAGCGCGATGCCCTCGCCGCGGTTGCCCTGGGGCGACATCGACCAGGGGCCGCTGGGCTGCGGGTAGTGCTCACCGCGCAGCGCCTCGCTCCACGGAA
The DNA here is from genome assembly GCA_030418545.1 of Xenophilus aerolatus. Lineage (GTDB taxonomy): Bacteria > Pseudomonadota > Gammaproteobacteria > Burkholderiales > Burkholderiaceae_C > Xenophilus. The sequence continues at coordinate 155,041 of QAIB01000002.1, forward strand.
AACCGCCGGTGGCCACGACCACGCCGCGGCGGGCCCGCACGCGCGTGGGCCGGCCCTGATGCAGCACGGTGACGCCCGTCACGGCGCCGCCTGCGAGTTCGAGCTTCTGCAGCGGTGTGCTCAGCCAGTAGTCGATGCGCCGGTCCAGCACGCTCTTGAAGAGCCGCGCCGCCAGCGCGTTGCCCAGCACCACGCGGGTGCCGCGGTGGTAGCCGCGCAGCCGGTCGGCGAAGTAGCGCAGTACCAGCTTCATGCCCTCGCGCCACGACTTGAACGACTTCGTGACGGCCAGCAGGTGCTTGGCATCGGTCATCGTGATCATCATGCCGCCGAGCACCATGAACTCGGGCAGCGGGTCGCGCAGCTCCTTGAACTTCGGGCCGAGCTCGCGGCCGTCGAACATCGCCGGGTCGAGCGAGCGCCCGCCCATCGCGGCGCCCTCGCGGTCCGGGTAGTAGTCGGGCGAGAAGCTGCGCGCCACGAGGCGCACGGCCGTGTGCTTCTCGAGGTAGTCGACCATGCCCGCGCCCTCGCGCAGGAAGGCCTGCTGCAGCGCGGCCGGTGCCGCGTCGCCCACGGTGTTGCGCATGTACGTCCACACCTTGTCGAAGCTGTCGGGGTGGCCGACCTTCTCGGACTGCGCGTTGAGCGGTGCCCACACGGCGCCCCCCGACACGGCGGTGGAGCCGCCCACGCGGTCGGTCTTCTCGACCAGCAGCACCTTGAGGCCCTCGATCGTCGCGGTGAGCGCCGCGGCCATGCCGCCCGCGCCCGCGCCGATCACGACGACGTCGTATTCGGCGTCCCAGCGGTCGGCCGTCATGCGCCGGACCCGCCCAGCGACTTGCCGCCGTCGACGAACAGCACCTGGCCGGTGATGAAGCCGGTCTGTGGCGACACGAGGAAGGCGACGGCCTGCGCGATGTCTTCCGGGCGGCCGGCCTGGCCCGTGGGCTGCAGCGCGAGCTGCGCTGCCAGCCGCTCGGGGGTCAACGCGCGCAGGATCGGCGTGTCGATCAGCCCCGGCGCGATGGCGTTCACGAGGATGCCGCGGTGCGCCAGCTCCATGGCGCTGGCGCGCGTGTAGCCGACCACGGCGGCCTTGGAGGCCACGTAGTGCGGGTGGTTCTTGGCCCCCAGGTAGGCGCGCGAGGCGATGTTCACGATGCGCCCGCCCTCGGGCATGGTCTTCGCCACCTCCTGCGTCAGCGTCGCGACGGCGATGAGGTTGACCTCGTAGGCGCGGCGGAAGTCGGCGTTGCTCACTTCCATGAACTTGCGTTCGTCGAAGATGCCCGCGTTGTTGACCAGTGCACGCACCGGCGGCAGCGACTGCACCAGCGCGCGCACGGCGGCCTCGTCGGTGAGGTCGAGCACGCGGCACTGCACGTCCAGGCCCTGGGCCTGGAGGCGCCCGGTCTCGCGCGTGGCCAGGGCCTCGTCGCGGTCGACCATGACCACGGCGTAGCCGTCGCGCGCCAGGCGCTCGACGGTGGCCAGGCCCATGCCGCCGGCACCTCCGGTGACGAGGGCGATCGGTTTGCTGTTGTTGTCCATATGTCCGATGACTCCGATGACTCCGATTCAGGCCGAGAGGAAGCCGCCGTCCACCGGCAGCACCACCCCGTTGACATAGCTGGCCATGGCCGAGCAGAGGAAGACCACGGGGCCGACGATCTCGTCGACCTCGCCGCCGCGCGCCATCGGCACGCGCTTCATGTACCAGTCGGTGCCGCCGGGCACGGCCAGCTGCGGCGCGACCATCTCGGTCAGCATCAGGCCCGGCGCCACGGCGTTGCTGCGCACGCCGAAGGGCGCAAGGTCGCGCGCCAGCGCTTGCGTCAGCGAGCGCACCGCGCCCTTGGACGCGATGTAGCCCGCCGAGGAGATGCCGCTCACGAAGGCGACGATGGACGAGAGGTTGACGATGCAGCCCCGCGTCTTCTTCAGGGCCGGCACGAAGGCGTGCGTGACGTTGAACAGGCCCTGCAGGTTGACCTCGATGAGGCGGTCCCACACCTCGGTGGCGTTCGGGTCGTCGATGCGCGCGCGGCCGGAGATGCCGGCGTTGTTGACCAGCACGTCGATCGGGCCCAGCCGGGCCTCCAGGTCGGCCGCGCAGGCCTGCACGGCGGCGCGGTCGCGCACGTCGATCGCCACGCTCCAGGCCTGGCCGCCGGCGGCCGTGATGGCAGCCGCCGTGGCCTCGGCACGCGCCGCGTCGACGTCGGCCACGATCACGCGGGCGCCTTCCTGCGCGAAGCCCAGCGAGATGGCCGACCCCAGTCCGCCGCCCGCGCCGGTCACCAGCGCGAGCTTGTCCTTCAACAGATCCATTCGAATTGCTCCTGAGGGCGTGCCTAGACGCCGAGGTAGGCCCGGCGCACCGCCGGGTCGTTCATGAGTCGGGCCGAATCGCCCTGCAGCGAGATCTCGCCGTTCTCCAGGATGTAGGCATGGCTGGCGACGGTGAGCGCCAGCCGCACGTCCTGCTCCACCAGCAGGATCGTGAGGCCCTGCTCGCGGTTCAGGCGCTGGATGGCCGCGAAGATCTGCTCCACCAAGAGCGGCGACAGGCCCATCGACGGTTCGTCGAACATGATGAGCCGCGGGCGCGACATCAGTGCGCGGCCGATCGCCAGCATCTGCTGCTCGCCGCCCGACAGGGTGGCCGCGCGCTGTTCCGAACGCTCCTTCAGCCGCGGGAACAGCGTGTAGACCTTGTCCAGGTCGTCGGCCATCGCGGCGCGGTCGCGGCGCAGGAAGGCGCCGAGCTCGAGGTTCTCGCGCACGCTCATGTCCTTGAAGACCTCGCGGCCCTCGGGCACCTGCACCAGGCCGCGGCGCACGATCTCGTCGGAAGGCAGGCGATGGATGGCCTCGCCGGCGAAATGCACCTCGCCGGCGGTGGGGTTGATGAGGTGCGAGATGGCGTTGAGCGTGCTGCTCTTGCCCGCACCGTTGCTGCCCAGCAAGGCGACGATGGCGCCCTCGGGCACGGCCAGGCTCACGCCCGACAGGGCCTGGATGGCGCCGTAGGAAGCGCTGATGCCGCGCACTTCGAGCAGCGGGCTCTTGGACGATTCAGGCATGCGCGGCTCCCTTCCCGAGGTAGGCTTCGATCACGGCGGGGTTCTCGCTGATCTCCCTGGGCGTGCCTTCGGCGATCTTCTGGCCGAAGGACATCACGGTGATGCGGTCCGAGATGGACATCACCAGCTGCATCACGTGCTCCACCAGCAGCACGGTGATGCCGTCCTTCTCGGCCAGCTCGGTCAGCAGGCGGTCGAGGTTCTCGATGTCGCGGTTGCGCAGGCCGGCGGCCGGCTCGTCGAGCAGGAGCAGGCGCGGCTTGAGCGCCAGGGCGCGGGCGATCTCCAGCAGCTTCTGGTGGCCGAAGTCCAGCTCCTTGGCGCGGGTGTTTCGGTCGTGCGTGAGGCCGACGCGCTCGATCAGGCTGTCGACCAGGTCGCGCACCTCGCCGCTCGGCCGGCGCAGCAGGCGGCCCAGGGTGCTGGCGCTGTGCGAATGGCAGCCCAGCAGCACGTTCTCCGCCACGCTCAGGTCGCCGAAGAGTTCCAGGTTCTGGAATGTGCGCGCGATGCCCATGCCGGCCATGCGCGTGGGTGCATGGCGCGTCACGTCCTCGCCGTCGACCACGATGCGGCCCTCGCTCGGCTGGTAGTAGCGCGAGATGCAGTTGAAGGTGGTCGACTTGCCGGCGCCGTTGGGGCCGATGAGCGCGTGGATCGAGCCGCGCGCCACCTCGAAGGACAGGTCGCTCACCGCCACCAGGCCGCCGAAGCGCACCGTGATGCCGGACACCTCCAGGAAGGGGCGTGCGTCGCTCATGCCTGCACCTCCTGGCGCTTCACCTCGCGGGCGACGCGGCGGTTGCGGTCCGCGAACAGGCCCTTGGGCTTGAACATCATGAAACCCATGAGGATCAGGCCGTAGATGATCTCCTGCACCGACATCAGCTGGCGCAGCAGCTCGGAGATGAGCCCGAAGGCGATGGCGCCGGCCACGGCGCCGCGCACCGAGCCCATGCCACCGACCACGACCATGGTCAGCACCAGGATGGTGGTCTGGAAGCCCAGGCTCTCCGGGTGGATGAAGGAGGTGAACAGGGTGTACATGCCGCCCGCGATGCCGGCGAAGGCCGCCGAGATCGCGAAGGCGCTCTGCTTCATGGCCTTGACGTTGATGCCCATGGCCATGGCGGCCACGTCGCTCTCGCGCACGGCGCGCAGCGACGAGCCGTACTGCGATCGCGCCAGCGCCACCGTGAGCCACAGCATCAGCGCCGCCAGCACGATCACGAAGGGGTACGCCTGCAGGTCGTTGGTCAGGCGCAGGCCGAAGAGCTCGGCCGGGTCCATCTTCATGCCGTTGGAGCCGCCGGTGACCTTCTCCCAGCTCAGGAAGACCCACTGCATCGCCTCGCCGAAGGCGAAGGTCGCCAGCGCCAGGTAGATGTCGCGCATGCGCAGCGCGAGGTAGCCGATCAGGTAGCCCAGCACCGCCGACAGCAGGCCGCCGGCGAGGATCGACAGCACGAAGGGCGGGTGCCAGGCGGTGTTGATGATGCCGGCGGTGTAGATGCCGATGCCGAAGAAGGCGGCATGGGCGAGGGCGAACTGGCCCGACTCGCCGATCACCACGTGCATGCCCAGCGCCAGCACGACGAAGACCATCAGGAGGTTGACCACGTACAGCACGTAGCCGGACACGGTGAAGGGCAGGGCGATCAGCACCAGCGCGGCGGCCAGCAGGGCCCAGCGGTCGAGGGTCATGGTTCTCATACTTTCTTCACCTGCGGCTTGCCGCCCAGGATGCCTTGCGGCCGCACGATCAGCGTCACGAGGATGGCCAGGAAGGGCGCGACGACGATGGCGTTGGTCGAGATGAACAGGCCCACCAGGTTCTCGACGATGCCGATGATCAGGCCGCCCAGCACGGCGCCGGGCAGGCTGGTGAAGCCGCCCACGATGGCCGCCGCGTAGGCCAGGATGGCGATGTGCGCGATGTCCGGCGTGATCAGGATCTTGGGCGTGATGAGCAGCGCAGCGAGCGCGGAGATCAGGCCCGCCATGGCCCACACCAGCATGCGGATGCGCGACAGGCGGATGCCCACGATCTGAGCGGCGCGCGGGTTCATGCCCACCGCGCGCATGGCCTTGCCGATGCGCGTGTGGCTGAACATCAGGTAGATCAGGACCATGGCGACGATCGACGTGAGGAAGATCGCCACGTCCAGCCGCGTGAGGAAGGCGTCGCCGATGATCACCGGGTCGTTCGACACCAGCGAGGGCAGCGAGCGCGGCGTGTCGCCCAGGCCGGTCTGGCGCACCAGGCCCTTGAGGGCGTAGGCCAGGCCCAGGGTGGCGATCACCAGCTGCGGGCCGACGCCCTTCGAATGCGTCACGCGCTCCATCACCACGCGCTGGAAGAGCGCGGCGCCCACCGCCACGGCGACGACGGTGATTGGGATCACGAGGGTGTACGACCAGCCGGCGATGAGCAGCAGCGACAGCGCCACGTAGCCGGCGATCATGAAGATCTCGCCCTGGGCGAAGTTCGGCACGTCGGTGGTCTTGAAGATGGCGACGATGGCGATGGCCAGCAGCGCATAGACGCTGCCGGTCACCAGCCCGGAAAGAAGGCCCTGCTGCAAAAACAGCCAGATCTCACTGAAACTCATGGCGTTGCGGGGGCCGTCCGCTTGCCGCGGTCCGGCCCCGTCCCTTCGGTTGGATTACTTGGGCTGGTAGGTCCAGAGGCTGCGGTAGGCGCCGGGCACCACCGCCATCTTCTCGCCGTCGAACTTCAGGTAGATGGCCGACTTCTGGCCGGCATGGTCGGTGGGCGTCAGCTCGATCGGGCCGGCCATCACGTTCGACTCGAACTTGGTCTGCGACAGGGCCGTGAGGAACTTCTCGCGCGTGAGCTGCGGGCCGGCGGCCTTGAGCGCGTTCACCACCGTCATCGCCGACGGGATGCCGTAGGGCATGTAGGTCTGCGGGTAGCCGGGCTTGGCGGCCAGCTCGGGGTAGTAGGCCTTGTACATGTCGTACACCCACTTGAGCTTGGGGCCGCCGGCCACGTCGGCCATCACTTCCTGCAGGTAGACGTTCTTGAACGCGTCCTTGTTGCCCACGTTCTCGACCAGCTGCTTCAGGTCGGCCGTGCCGTTCACGGCGATCACGATCGGCTTGGTCCAGCCCAGTTCCTGCGCCTTCTTGACCAGCAGGCTCACCGGGCGGGCGTAGGTGGTGATGAGCAGCACGTCGGGGTTCGAGGCGCGGATCTTGAGCATCGGCGCCGTCACGTCCGTGAGGTTGGGCGCGACCGACTGCACCTGCAGGTCCACGCCCAGCTTCTTGGCCTGGAACTCGGCGGCTTCCAGGTTCCAGCCGCCGTAGGCGTCGTCGTGGTTGATGTAGCCGATCTTCTTGGCCTTGAGGTGTTCGGCCGCGAACTGCACCATCGAGCCGCCGACCGCGCGCTGCGAGATGGAGAAGGCGCCGTAGATGTACTTCGACGGCGGATACAGCGCGCCGTCGCCCGAGGCGTTGAGCATCACCAGCGGGATCTGCGAACGCTCGACGTACTCGCGTGCACCCACCACCGCGGCGGAGCAGGAACCGCCGTTGAGCGCGAACACCTTGTCCTGCTCCGTCAGCTTCTTCACGGCGGCGAGCAGGTCGTTGGCGTTGCAGCGGTCGTCCTCGACCACGAGTTCGATCTTGCGTCCGTGGATGCCGCCTTCCTTGTTGACCTTGTCGTAGTACATCTTGGCGGCGTTCATCACGTCGAAGCCGTAGGCCATCGAGTTGCCCGAGAGCGGGCCGAACAGGCCGAGCTTGATGGTCTTGTCGGTCAGGCCGGGATCGCTCTGCGCGTGCGCGGCGAGGGTGGACAGCGCGGCCACGGCGGCCACGAGCAAGGACTTGGCTGTTTTCAAGGCGGTCTCCTTTGTTGGATGCGGGGTGGGAACGGGGAACACGGCGCGGGATCAGGACGCCGGCTGCGCGGCGGTGTCGCTCTTCTCGAAGCCGGGGCGCGGAATGAGACTGAGCCAGGCCTGCGTGAGGCCGCCGTCGACCAGGAACTCCTGGCCGCTGATGTAGCTGGCACGGTCGCTGGCCAGGAAGAGCACGGCGCCGGCGATGTCGGCCGGCGTGCTGATGCGGCCCGCGGGCACGATCTGCTCGCGGCGCTGGCGCACGGCGGGGTCCTGGTAGATGCCCTCGCTCATGGGCGTGCGGATCATCGCGGGGCTGACGACGTTGCTGCGCACGCCGTGCTCGCCCAGCTCGACGGCCAGCAGCTGCGACAGCATCTTCACCCCGGCCTTGCTCACGCTGTAGGCGCCGCTGTAGGGCTGGGGGATGCTGGCGGAGATCGACGCGATGTGCACCATCGAGCCGCCGCCGTGGGCGACCATGCGGCGCCCGAAGGTCTGGGCGCACAGCAGGTAGCCGGTGAGGTTGACCGACAGCAGCTGGTTCCACTTGTCGAGCGCGATGTCCATCAGCGCGTCGGCGTACAGGGAGGCGGCGTTGTTCACCAGCAGCGCCACCGGGCCCCAGGCCTGCTCGACCTGCGTGGCCGCGGCCTCGATGCTCTGCGCTTCGGTCACGTCGCAGTGCAGGGTCATCACCCGTGCGGCGTGGTCGCCCAGGCTGTCGGCGATCTGCGCCAGCCGTGCGGTGTCGCGGTCCAGCAGCGCGACGCGGGCGCCGGCTGCCAGCAGTTGCGCCGCCAGTTCGGAGCCGATGCCGCCGCCGGCGCCGGTGACCACGCACACGCGGTCGGTCAAGCCCAGCCAGTCGCCGCCGGCCTGGGATTCGGCCTTAGCCATATGCACACTCTGTCCTTCTTGATATGAATCACGCCCGATGCGTGAGGCGGCGATTATGTATACATAACGCTGTGTGGGAGGTGGTGTTAACCCGTAAAGTGGCGGTGTAGCCGCCCATATGTATACTTGGAGCAGCTGCCCCGCAAGGAGAACAAGGGATGAGAACGCTGGCCCAGGACGTCACCGAGACACTGCGCGACTGGATCCTTCACGGCCAGATCCAGCCGGGCGAACGCCTGGAGGAGATTCCGCTGGCCGAGAAGCTGGGCGTGTCGCGCACCCCGGTGCGTGCCGCGCTGGGGACGCTGGCCAACGAGGGCCTGGTCGACCACCAGCCCAAGCGCGGCTACCTAGTGCGCGGCTTCGACATGGAGGCCATCGCGGCGGCGTACGACGTGCGTGCGGTGCTCGAGGGCCTGGCCTGCCGCAACGCCGCCACGCGTGGGCTGACCGAGGAGCAGTCACAGCGCCTGCTGGACGCGCTGGCCGAGGGCGATCGCATCCTGGCGCGGGGCGAACTGCGGCCCGAGGACCATGCGCCCTACCAGCAGATGAACGTGACCATCCACGACACCCTGCTGCAGGCCTCGGGCAACCCCTGGGTGAACCGCTTCGCGGAGCAGGCGCAGAACATCCCCTTCGCGTCGGACCGCATCATCCTGTGGGACGACCACCCGATCATCCTGCGCTCGCACGGCGACCACCACCGCATCATCGAAGCCGTGATCGCTCGCGACGCCGTGCGAGCCGAAGAGCTCATGCGCGAGCACGTGTACTACGCCGGGCTCATCCTGCGGCGCAACTACGAGAAGCTGATCGCCGAAGGCGAGGACGCGCCCGGCGCCAAGCCGCCGAAGCGGCCCGTCGCCTAGCGCGCGGCGGTTGGTGCGGGCGCAGGCAATTGCCGGCGCACGTCCGCCACCTGCGCGGCGGTCACCGCATCGGCACGGTTGCCCCAGCTGCGGCGCGCGAAGCTCAGCACCTCGGCCACCTCGGCGTCGCTCAGGCGCCAGCCGAAGGCGGGCATGGCGATGGCGGCCGGCGAGCGCTCGGTGCTCGGCATGGCCGAGCCGCCCAGCACCAGCCGGATCAGGGAGCTCGGGTCCCTGGCGTTCACCACGCTGTTGCCCGCAAGGGCCGGGAAGGTGTTGTCCCAGCCCGCGCCGCTCGATCGGTGGCAGGCGCTGCAGTTGTTGAGGTAGACCATCGAGCCCGGCAGGCCGTCCACCTGGCCGTCGCGCAGCTTGCGGGCCTCGGGCGTGTCCGCCGCCGCGGCGCGCAGGGCGCTCGGAGTGCCCGGGCCGGTAGCAGCACCCGACGCCGGGGCACCCACGGACTGCAGGTAGACCGCGATCGCCTTCAGGTCCTCGGCCGTCATGTGCTGCGTGCTGTTCTCCACCACCTGCACCATGGGCCCGAAGGCGGCGGTGTGGGCGGTGCGGCCAGCCTGCAGGTATTCGACGATGTCCTGCGTGCTCCACTGCACCGCGCTCGGCCGGTCGGTGTGGCGCAGGGGCTGGGCGTACCAGCCGTCGACCAGCGCGCCGGCGAGGAACTGGTCGCCATCGCGCTCGCTGCCGGCCTTGACACCGCCCAGGCGGCTGCGCGGCGTGTGGCAGTCGCCGCAGTGGCCGAAGCCCTGCACCAGGTAGGCACCGCGGTTCCATTCGGCGCTCTGCTGAGGCTGCGGCGTGTAGCGCGTGTCGTCGAGGTAGAGCCAGTTCCAGAACACCATCAACCCGCGCATGCTGAAGGGGAAGGGCAGGTCGGTGGCCGGCGGGCGCGTGGCCACCGGCTTCACGGCCTTCTGGAAGTAGGCGTAGAGGGCCTGCACGTCCTCGTCGCTGGCGCGCGCGAAGGACGGGTAGGGCATCGCTGGGTAGAGGTGGTGGCCGTCCGCCGCGACGCCCTGGCGCAGCGCGCGCGCGAAATCGGCCTGGGTGTAGGCACCGATGCCGGCGTCCTTGTCGGGCGTGATGTTGGTGGAGACGATGGTGCCGAAGGGCGTCTTCATCGGCAGGCCGCCCGCGAAGGGCGCACCGCCGGGGGCTGTGTGGCAGCTCACGCAGTCGGCGACGCGGGCCAGGTAGCGGCCGCGTTCCACCAGCGGGTCGGCGGCCGGGGTGGGCGTGGCGGCAGCCGGGGGCTGGGCCGGTGCCGGCGCGCCGGCCGCACCGTCCGTGCGCTGGGCGAAGGTCCAGGCACTCGCCAGCCCCAGACCGACCAGCAGCGCCGCACCCGCGGCCGCGCGAAGGGGCATGCGCTTGCGCGCGTTCGCGAGCGGCCGCCTCATGCCAGCGCCCCCGGCTGCCTGAGGTAGCGCTCGCGGATCGCCGCGGCCGCCCAGTAGGCGATGCCCGCCACCATGGCCGTCGGGTTGTAGCCGAAGTTCTGCGGAAACAGGCAGGCCCCCATGACGAACACGTTCGGCACGTCCCACACCTGCGCGTAGCGGTTCACCACGCTGGTCGACGGGTCGGTACCCATCACCGCGCCGCCGGTGTTGTGGGTGGACTGGTAGGGCCGCGTGTCGTAGTGCGCGCCGGGCTTCATGAAGTTCAGCGACATCTGCTTCGGGCCCATGGCCCTGGCGATCTGCTCGACCTTGGTGCCGATGAACTGGGTCATCGCGATGTCGTTGGGCTTCCAGTCGAAGGTCATGCGCAGCAGGGGCTGGCCGTAGGCGTCCTTGTAGGTCGGGTCCAGGTCGAGGTAGTTGTCGCGGTAGGCCATGACCGAACCCTGGCTGCCCACGCTGGCCTGGAACAGGTAGCTCTCCTTCACCGCCTTCTTCCACCCCGCGCCCCAGGTCGGCGCGCCGGGCGGCGTGGCCAGTTGCTGGATGGGGCGGCCGCCGGTGTTGATGCAGTTGATGCTGGCGCCGCCCACGAAGCCCAGCGGGCCGTGGTCGAAGTTGTCGCCGTCGAAGTCGTCGATGACGTGGCCGCTCGCGCCGGCACCCACGAAGGGGTTCATGGGCTGCGCCTTGTCGAAGATGAGAGTCGCGCCGCCGTTGAGCTGGTAGGCGTAGTTGCGACCGACCACGCCCTTGCCCGACACCGGGTCGTAGGGCTGGCCGATCTTCGACAGCAGCAGCAGGCGCACGTTGTGCATCTGGTAGGCGCACAGCACCACCAGGTCGGCCGGCTGCTCGATCTCGTTGCCCTGCGCGTCGATGTAGGTCACGCCGGTGGCGCGCTTGCCGTCGGGCGACATGTTGACGCGGACCACGTGCGAGCGCGTGCGCAGCTCGAAGTTGGGCCGCTTCATGAGCACCGGCAGCAGCGTGGTCTGCGGCGAGGCCTTGGCATAGGTGTAGCAGCCGTAGCGCTCGCAGAAGCCGCAGAAGTTGCACGGCCCGAGCTGCACGCCGTGCGGGTTGGTGTACGAGCGCGAGGCGTTGGCGGCGGCCTGCGGAAAGGGGTGGTAGCCCAGTTCGGCCGCGGCCTTGGCGAACAGCAGCGCGCTGTTGGGAGAGGCCAGTGGCGGCAGCGGGAAGTCGCTGCGGCGCGCGCCCTCGAAGGGATTGCCGCCGGCCTGGATGCGGCCGCCGAGGTTGCCGGCCTTGCCCGAGGTGCCGCAGATCTTCTCGAACTGATCGAAGTGCGGCTCCAGCTCCTCGTAGCTCACGCCCCAGTCCTGGATCGTCATGCCCTCGGGAATGAAGTTCTTGCCGTAGCGCTCCGCGTAGGTGCTGCGCAGCCGCAGGTCGGCGGGCAGCGGACGCCAGTGGTGGCCGTTCCAGTGCACGCCGGCGCCGCCCACGCCGTTGCCCAGCAGGAAGGAGCCGTGCTGGCGGTAGGGCAGGGCGGTATCGGCCGGCGTGTGGCGGATGGTGACCGTCTCGCGCGCGAGGTGCTGGAACAGCTTGCCGCGGATGCCGTAGCTCAGCTCGTCCGTGATGCGCGGGTAGGCGAAGTCGGGGTTGGTGTCGCGCGGCTCGCCGCGCTCCAGCGCCACCACCTTCAGGCCGGCGGCGGTCAGTTCGGTGCCCATGATGGCGCCGGTCCAGCCGAAGCCGACCAGCACCGCGTCGACCGAGGGCTTCTTCTCTGTGGCCATGTCGTCGCCCTCAGCCCTGCGGCCCCGCGATGCTGACCGGCGGCAGCGGGTAGCGCACGCCGGGGCGTTGCACCCAGTCGAGGAAGTCGGCGCGGGCACCGGGGAAGCCGATCATGGCCCAGGCCGCGGCGTTCCTGTTGCCGCCGTGGATCGGGTCGCTGAAGTAGCCTTCCTTGGTGTTTTGCAGCAGGAAGCCGAAGAAGTCCTGTGCGCCGACACCGTCGAGCTGGACGGTGCCCTTGCTCATGGCCGTCAGCAGCTCATCCTGCGCGGCGGCATCGAGTTCCGCGAAGCGCTTGCCGCCACGCTCCTTGCGGCAGTACGCGTCGACGGCCGCGATCGCCGCGCGGTACAGCTCGCGCGGCGGCATGCGGCCCTGGTAGCCGAAGAGGGGCGACGCGTCGGCTGCGAAAGGCCCCTGCATGTACCAGAGCGCGCCATGGCCCCATGCGCTTTCCATCTGCCGGTCGATGAACTCCGGCACGCCGGCCTCGATCGCGCCCGGACCGGTCTCCTCCGAGGGGATCAGCCGTGCCACGGCCGCGCGCACGAAGGCCCATTCGTCGGCATTGAAGTACGTGGGCGTGTAGGGCGCCGCGGGCGTTGCAGTGGCAGGGCCGGGAGGTGGAGTGCCGGTGTTCTGGGCGACCACCGTGCCGGCGCCGGCGAGCGTGACGGTGGCAGGGACGAGGACAAAGGACTGGCGCAGGAAACTGCGCCGCGCCGGACGGGACGGCTCGTTCATCGCATTCTTCGTGGTGCCCGCGAGGCACCGGTGTTGCTGTGGTGCGGGCTTCGAGAATGCGCCGGCCGGGCGGCACGGGCCTGTAGGACGATTCCAACGAAGCGGCTGTCGGCGGTCAGCTTCAGCTCAGCGAAGGCGCATGCGCACCCCGTGCCGCGCCGCGTGCGAAGCGGCGGCGCGGTGGCTACATCGCCTCCAGCCCGGCCTTCTTCATCATGGTCTCTGTCAGCGCCATCTCCTTCGTGAAGCCGCGGGTGTAGGTGGCGCCGTCCTGCATGTCGACCTGTCCGCCCAGGTCGGTCAGGCCGGCGATGACCTTGGGCTGCTTCATCGCCTCCGCGAAGGCGGCCTGGATGCGTGCCACCACGGCATCGGGCGTGCCGCGCGGCACCGAGATGCCGCCCCACGAAGTGAGCACCAGGTCTTTCATGCCGAGCTCGGCCAGTGTCGGCACCTCGGGCAGCAGCGCGTTGCGCCGCGTGCCCGCGACGGCCAGCGGCCGCAGCTTGCCGGCCTTGATCTGCGGGTAGGCGACCGAGAAGATCGGGGCGCCGAAGGTGACCTGGCCGCCGAGCACGGCATTGACCAGTTCCGACGCGCCCTTGTAGGGCACGTGCGTGGCGCGGGCCTTGGCCTCCGACAGCATCAGCTCCACGCCCAGGTGCGATGGCGTGCCTACGCCGCCCGAGGAGTAGTTCAGCACACCGGGTTGCGCACGCGCCCTGCCCAGCAGGTCGTCGAGCGTGCGGATGTCGCCGGCCGCGTTGACGACCACCACGATGTCGGAGCTCGACACCCGCATCACGTGCCGGAAGTCCTTCAGGGCGTCGAAGCCGGGCTCCTTGTACATGCGCATGTTGGCCGCCATGGGCGCACTGGAATAGATCCAGGTGTAGCCGTCGGCCGGTGCGTTGGCGACGATGCGCGCACCCAGGTTGCCGGCGGCGCCGCCCTTGTTCTCGATCACCACCGGCTGGCCCAGCAGCGGGCCCACGGCCTCGGCCACCACGCGGGCGGTGATGTCGGGCGCGGTGCCGGCGAGGAAGGGCACCACCCACTTGATGGGGCGGCTCGGGTAGCTGTCCGCGTGCGCCGACGCGGCGGCGAGGGTCGGTGCCGCGGCAGCGGCCAGTGCCTGGGCCAGAAGGGTGCGGCGGGTAAGGGGTTGCATGTCTTTTGTCTCCTGGTTGTTTCGGGGGGGCGGTGCGTCGTCAGCGCGTGTCGCCCAGCAGTTCCCTGGCGATCGTGTTCTTCTGGATCTCGCTCGTGCCGGTGAGCACCCGGTACATGCGCAGCATGCGGAACAGGAACTCCACTCGCCGGCCCTGCACGATGCCTTCGCCGCCGAGGATCTGCACCGCGCGGTCGGCCACGCGGAAGGCCGTCTCGGAACAGCAGAGCTTGGCCATCGAGCTTTCGGCCCGGCCGTCGATGCCGGCGTCGAGCTGGCGCGCCGTGTGCAGCATGAGTGCGCGTGCCGCGGCCAGATCGGTGGCCATCTCGGCCAGCATGTGCTGGATGGCCTGGAACTGCCCGATGGCACGGCCGAACTGCCGGCGCCGCAGCGCATGGTCGCGCGCGTCGCGCAGGGCGACCGTGGCCAGGCCGATCATCGCCGGGCAGTGCAGCAGCCGGTTGACGGTGATGCGGCCCAGTGCCAGTGCCAGGCCGCGGCCGGGCTCGCCGATCAGCTGCGTGGCGGGCACGCGGTGGTGCTCGAACACGATGTCGCCGGTGCTCGACTGCCCGGCCATGGTCTTGTAGCCGGACTCCACGCGCACGCCCGGCGCATGCAGGTCGACGAAGAAGGCCGAAATTTCTCGGGGGTGCTCGCGCTGCGCCGGATCGGTGGCGGTCGAGGCGACCAGCACCGCGAAGTCGGCGAAGGGCGAGCCCGAGATGAAGCGCTTGCGGCCGTCGATGACATAGTCGTCGCCGTCGCGCACCGCGTGCGTCTGCACGTTGCCCGCGTCCGAACCGGCCTCGGCTTCGGTGAGCGCGAAGCAGATCGCCTTCTCGGCCTGGGCCACCGGCAGGATGAAGCGCTGCATCTGCAGCGGCGTGGCGAAGCGGGCCAGCGCGCCCACGCGCGGCGGGCCGCTCAGCTCGCCGAAGACATGCGGCGCGAAGGGCGAGCCGGTGGCGTAGATCGCCTCCTTGACCAGCACGTGGTCGAGCACCGTGAGGCCCAGGCCGCCCATCTTCTCGGGCAGCGTCATGCCGTAGAAACCCAGCTCGCGCGAGCGCTTCCACACGCGTTGCAGCAGCGCCCGGTCGGCGCCGTGCTCGTGGTCGATGCCGTGCGCGCGCGCCAGCTCGGCCAGCTCGCCATCGAGGAAGGCCGTGACCTGCGCGATGACCTGCGCCGCGCGCTCCGAGCCTTCGAAGGGTCCGGCGAAGAAGCGCTCGCCGCCGCTCGCGGGGGGCGTGGCGGGGGAGGGGGTGGTGATCGCGTCCATCAGTTCACCATGCGTGTCTGGCCGGCCCAGTACGGCGCCTGCACCGCCTTGCGCATCACCTTGCCGTTGGGGTTCTTGGGCAGCGTGTCGACGAACTCCAGCCGCCGCGGGCGCTTGAAGCCGGCCAGCCGTTCGGCGCAGAAGGCATCGAGCAGCGCCGCATCGGCCGGGCGCCCGGGCTTGAGCACCACGTGCGCCGCCACCGACTCGCCCCACTTGTCGTCGGGGATGGCGAACACGCAGGCCTCCTGCACCGCCTCGTGCTGGAACAGGACGGCCTCGACCTCGGACGGGTAGACGTTGAAGCCGCCGCTGATGACCATGTCCTTCTTGCGGTCGACGATGTAGACGTAGCCCTCTTCGTCCATGTGGGCCAGGTCGCCCGTGTGGTAGCGGCCGTCCTTCAGCACCTCGGCCGTCAGCTCGGGAGCCCGCCAGTAGCCGGCGAAGATGTCCTCGCCGCCCACGACGATCTCGCCGATCTCGCCCTGCGCGACCGGCTGGCCGGCGTCGTCGAGGATCTGCACGTCGCATTCAAGGTAGGGCCGGCCGCAGGAGGCCAGGCGTTCCGGCCGCGCGGCGCGGGCGTACAGGTGGTCGTCGGTCGACAGGCCGCACACGCCCGAGGTGGTCTCGCCGGCGCCATAACCCTGCGACAGCACCGGGCCGAACACGTCCATCGCCTGCAGGATGCGCGCCGGTGCCATCGGCGCGGCGCCGTAGCCCAGGCGCTGCAGGTCGGGCAGTGGGCGGTAGCGGCCCTGCAGCTCGCCCAGCAGCATGTTGATCATCGTCGGCACCATGAAGGTGTGGGTCACGCGGTCGGCGCGCATGTCGGCCAGGAAGCGCGCCGGCTCGAAGCCCGAGAAGAGACGGATCGTCACGCCGTTGCACAGGGCGGGCACGATCTGCATGCCCGAGGCATGTGTGATCGGGCCCACCAGCCCGAGCACATGGCCTTCGCGCATGCCTTCGGAGCGGATGAGGAACTTGCGCAGCTGCGCCAGCCGGTTGCCGAAGGTCTGCATCGCGGCCTTGAGCACCCCCGAGGAGCCCGAGGTGTAGTGCAGCACCGCCAGTTCGTCGGCATGGACCTGGACCGGGGTGAAGGCATCGCTGGCGCGGGCCAGCGCGTCGTCGTAGTTCGTCGCCCCGTCGCCGTCGAGCAGCAGCAGCCGCGGCATCTCGCCGCGGATGTGGGGCCGGAACTGCTCGGCACGTTCACGCGTGGTGACGATGATCGACGCCTCGCTGTTGGCCGCGATCTCGCCGACCTCGGCGGGCGACAGGCGCGCATTGAACGGTGCCTTGACCAGGCCGGCCTTGTAGCAGGCGATCTCGATCTCGACGATCTCGGCGCAGTTGGGCAGGTAGATGCCCACGCGGTCGCCGCGCGCCAGGCCCAGGCCGAGCAGCGCGTTGGCGAGGCGGTTGCTGCGCTGCTCGAGTTCGGCGTAGCTCAGGGTGCGTGCCGGGCTCAGCACCGCGATGCGGCGGCCATGCGCGCGCGCGCTGCGGGCGACGAGCATGCCCACGTTCGCCACGGGGCGGCCGGCCGGCGAGGAAGAGGCGGAATGGGAAATGATGGCTGTCTCCTGGAAGTCGCGCCGGCTGCATGGCGCGCGGCACCTGGGAGGCACTGTTCCAGAAGAGCGGCTATCGCGGAAATACGGTTTGCTGATGCGGGGCGATCACCGGAACTGATGGCCGGTGCCGGCGGTCAGCGCCGGCCGAGCCACTGCGCGTTCCACTCGCCCGCTTCGATCATCCGCCGCGCCTCGCCGGCCAACGCGTCGATCACCACCTCGGTCGCGGCATCCGGCGTGCGCCCGGCCGGCGTGGCGAGCGTGTAGGTGCGCGACAGGTCGGGGCGCACCACGCGCGCGACGATCCATCCCGGCCGGGCCGGCGCCGATGCCTCGGGCAGGGCGCAGGCGGGCGTGAAGGTGAAACCGGCACCGCTGGTGTAGAGCGAGCGGATCACGCGCGTCGAGTCGTGCTCGTGCACGATGTCGAGCGTCACGCCCAGCGCGGCCGCTGCGTCTTCCACGGCGCGCCGGATGGCGAAGCGCCGCGACTGCAGCACCAGCGGCTGGGCGGCGGCCAGTGCGAAGTCGATCTCGGGGATCGCATCGGCCGGCGGGCGCGTCTTCGTCTTTCTGCCACCCGGCGCCTGCAGAAGACGGGCGACCTCGCCCGTGCGGTCGCAGCCGCAGAAGAACATGGGCTCGCGTGCCAGGGGCCGGCAACTCAGGCCGTCGACCTGCGGCGAATCGACCAGCAGGCCAACGTCGGCGCGCCGGTCGAGCATCGCCTTCTTGACCAGCAGGCTGAGGTCGTCGAGCACGAAGACGCGGATGCGCGGATGCGAGGCCTTGAGCCGGGCGAGCACCGGACCGATCAGCAGCGAGGCCAGCAGGAAGGGCAGCGCCACCGTGACCGAGCCCTCGGGCCCCTGCGGCAGTCGCTGGATGCGTTCGCGCATCGCGTCGGCGTCACTGAGCAGGCGGCGCGCGTCCTCGTACAGCTGCAGGCCGGCCGGCGTGGGCGTGACGCCGGCGTGCGAGCGTTCGAACAGCTGGGTGCCCAGTTCCGCCTCCAGCTTCTTGATCTGCGCGGTGAGCGCCGGCTGCGCGACGTAGAGCGTGCCCGCGGCGCGCGAAAGGCTGCCTGCCTCGAGCACGGCGATGAAGTAGCGCAGGGTTCGCAGGTCCACGGAGAGCGTCGAGATGGTGGGGGCGGGAAGACGGGAGGGCAGCATACCGCCGCGACAATGCGGGCGACCGCACGGACCCGTTCTCGCCGCCGCATGACGCCTCATTCGACATCGTCCCTCGTCGCCGACGCCAGGCGCGCCTCGCTCGCCCTGCTCGAGGCCAACCTCACGCCCCACGGCATCCTTGCCGCGAGCCGCACCGAGGCGGCCGTGGCGCGGCGCTACACGCGCATCTTCGGCCGCGACGCCGCGATCTGCGTGATGGCGATGTGCGGCAGCGGCGTGGCGGCGCTGGAGCAGGGCGCGGTGGCCAGCCTCGACGCGCTGGCGGCGCAGCAGGCGGCCAACGGCCAGATCCCCAAGTACGTCGATCCCGAGGGCCAGGACGCGGACTTCTGGTACCTCGGCTGCATCGACGCGACGCTGTGGTGGCTCATCGCGGTGGACCATGTGCGCACGCACGGCGCCGTGGGCACCACGCACTGGTCGCGCGAGGTGGCACTGGCCATCCAGTGGCTGCTGGCGCAGGAGCACCAGCACTTCCGCCTGCTGCAGCAGAACGAGGCCAGCGACTGGGCCGACATCATGCCGCGCTCGGGCTACGTGCTCTACACCAATGCGCTGTGGGCCGAGGTCAAGCGCCGCTTCGCGCTCGCGCATGCCGACGACACGCGGCACCACTTCAACCACCTCTTCAACCCCTTCCAACGCGACCTGCCCGAGTACCACCGCGCACGACTGCTGCGGCATTACGCGCGGCGCGGCCGGCGCGATCCGGGGCTGTACCTGAGCTTCGTCAACCTGTCCTTCGTCGGCGACGAGGGCGATGTCTTCGGCAACGTGCTGGCGGTGCTCGCCGGCCTGGCCGACGAGTCGATGGCGCACCGCATCGTGCACACCATCGATGCGGCGCGTGCCGCCGAGCCCTGGCCCGTGCGGGTCACGCTGCACCCGATGGCGCCCACGCACGAGCTGTGGCGCGCGTACATGGGCCGTCACCAGCAGAACCTGGTGCACCAGTATCACAACGGCGGGCTGTGGCCCTTCGTGGGCGGCTTCTGGGTCATGACGTTGGCGCGTCTGGGCCTTGGCGATCAGGCGCAGGCCGCGCTGCTGCGGCTGGCGCAGGCGAACGCGCACGGAGACTGGCGCTTCACCGAGTGGTTCCACGGCAAGACCCTCGCGCCGATGGGCATGGCGGGGCAGAGCTGGAACGCGGCGACCTTCCTGCTGGCGCAGCGCGCGATCGATGGCGGGCCAGCGGGCTGGTATTCGACCTGAAGCGGCCAAAGCGCAATCGGGCTGCGGCGCACGCCGGCCGGGCACTACGGGCAAATTCGTCACGTTCGTTACCAATTTGCTGTTGCCGCGGCAGCGGCCCACTCACCGGGGGCGCAGAACGGCGCGGAGGCTGACAAGGCCGTGGGCGACCGACTTCTAGAATCCGCGCGCTCCGGTCCGGAAACAACTTCAAGACGGGGCTTCAGAACTTCGGAGGGACCCCATGGACAAGGAAATCTCGGCCATCGTGCAGGTGTTGCGCGAGGAGGAGGGCGCAACCGTCGACGGCTGGCTGCGCGAGGTACAGGCCAGCCAGGGCACGGTGCACGCCAGCGCCAAGGCCGAGGCGGCCGCACTCGTCGCGGGCCTGCGCGAGGCCCTGGCCGGCGGGGCCGACCCCACATCGCTGCGCGGCGCGGGCTGGGACGGCGTGCGGGGCACGCTGGAGCAGCTGTCGGCCAGCCGCGCCGCGAAGGGCGATACGGCCGGCGCGACCAGCGTGTTCGTGCTGGCGTTGAAGAAGCCTCTGTTCGATCGGCTGCAGGCAGTCTTCGCGCAGGACCCGGCGTCGCTGGCGAACGCGCTGTGGGCGCTGACCACTCTGGTCGACCGCCTGGCCCAGCACACGGCCAACACCTTCCAGGCCTCGCGCGAGGAAGTCATCCGCCGCCAGCAGGAGGACCTGCTCGAGCTCTCCACCCCAGTGGTCAAGTTGTGGGACGGCGTGCTGGCCGTGCCGATGATCGGCACGCTCGACAGCAACCGCACGCAGGTGGTGATGGAGACCCTGCTGCAGAGCATCGTGGACACCGGCTCCGCGCTCGCCATCATCGACATCACCGGCGTGCCCACTGTCGACACGCTCGTCGCCCAGCATCTGCTCAAGACGGTGGCGGCCATCCGGCTCATGGGTGCGGACTGCATCATCAGCGGCATCCGCCCGCAGATCGCGCAGACCATCGTGCACCTGGGCATCGACTTGCAGGGCATCATCACCAAGGCGACGCTGGCCGATGCCCTGGCGGCGGCCTTGCGGCACACGGGGTGGCGCGTGACGCGCGGCGAGGATGTCGGAGCCTGAGCATGGAGCGCATCCCCATTCTGCGCATGGGCCAGACACTGCTGGTCACCATCCAGGTCGACATGCAGGACCAGACCGCACGGGCGCTGCAGGAAGACCTGGCGGACAGGATCGCCAAGACCGGCGCGAGCGGCGTGCTGATCGACATTTCGGCGCTGGAGATCGTGGACTCCTTCGTCGGGCGGATGCTCAGTACTATCTCGGGCGTCGCACGCGTGCTTTCGGCCACCACGGTGGTGGTCGGCATGCAACCGGCAGTCGCCATCACGCTCGTGGAACTGGGCCTGTCGCTAGAAGGCGTGCGCACGGCGCTGAACGTCGAACGCGGGATGGCGCTGCTCGATCGCATCCGGCAGGAGAGCGGCCTTGGCGCCTGATCCCACAGGCACGCTGCCTCTGGAGAACGAGCAGCACATCGTGACCAGCCGCCAAGTGGTACGCGCGCTGTGCCAGATGCTCAAGTTTTCGCTGGTCGACCAAACCAAGATGGTCACGGCGGCCAGCGAGCTGTCGCGCAACACCCTCATCCACGGCGGCGGCGGTCGCATGCATTGGGCCGTGCTCGAGGACGGCATGCGGCGCGGCCTCCAACTGCGTTTCGAGGACGAGGGCCCGGGCATTGCCGATCTGCAACTCGCCATGTCCGACGGCTACACCTCCGGCGGCGGCATGGGCCTCGGCCTGCCGGGCAGCAAGCGACTGGTGAGTGAGTTCGACCTGCGCTCCACGCCCGGCCAGGGCACCTGCGTGAGCATCGTCAAATGGAAGTGATCCGCGGCTGGACGCACCGCGCGTTCGAGGTCCAGGACATGAGCTGTGTCGGCGAGGCACGGCGTCATGTCGCGGCCCTGTGCGCGGAACGCGGCTGGCCGGAGCGGGACGCCGGCCGCGCGACCCTGGTGGCGACGGAGCTGACCACCAACCTGGCCAAGCACGCGCGCCAGGGCCAGTTGCTGGTTGCCGCGCGTGAACCCTTCGACGACATCGAGCTGCTCTGCGTGGACCGGGGCCCCGGCATGGACGACGTGCCGCGATCGATGCGCGATGGCGTGTCCACGACGGCCACGTCGGGCACCGGCCTCGGCGCGATCGTGCGGCAGAGCGATTTCGTCGACATTCATTCGGAGCCCGGGGTCGGCACCGTGTGCGTGTCGCGGGTGGCGCGCGGCGGTGGATCATCGGCGGCCCGGACCGTGCGCACCGAGCCTGCGCCGGCCTTCGACTTCGGCGCCGTGTGCGTGCCTGTGCGAGGCGAGTCGGTCTGCGGCGACGGCTGGCTCGTCGCCTTCGAGGGGGGCCAGGCCGCGGCGCTGCTGGCAGACGGCCTGGGCCACGGACCCGACGCCGCCCGCGCCGCGCAGGCGGCGGTGGACGTCTTTGCCGAGAACCCGTTTCGTGACGGCGCCGCTTCGCTGCAGGCGATGCACGCGGCCTTGCGCACCCTGCGTGGCGCGGCCGTGCTTGCGCTGTGGGCCGACACTGCCGAGGTGCGTTATTCCGGCGCGGGCAACGTGATGGCGCGGCTGGTCTCAGGCACGGCCGACCGCGCATTGGCGACGGCACACGGCACGCTCGGCCTGCAGGCTCGCCGCTTCGATGCCACGTGCGTGCCGCGCCCACCGCACGCGACCGCGGTGGTTTACAGCGATGGCGTTCAGTCGCGCTGGCCGGCCGATGCGATCGCGCCGCTGTTGGCGCGAGATCCGGCGCTGCTCGCGGCGCGCATCTACGGCGACTATGCGCGCGGGCGCGACGATGTCTGTGTCCTCGCGCTGCGTCCGAAGGAGGCCGCATGAGCTTGCCATCCGACACAGGCACCTCCGACGGCATTCCGGCCCGGCTGGACGCCGCGCTGGCGGAGGTCGCCAGCCTGCGCGCCGAGCTGGAGGAAACCAACCGCGGCGTCGTCGCCCTGTATGCAGAGCTGGACGAGCAGGCCATCCAGCTGCGCAAGGCCACCGAGCTCAAGAGCCGGTTCCTCGCCTACATGAGCCACGAGTTCCGCACGCCGGTCAATGCCATCCGCAGCATCGCGCGGCTGCTCATCGACCAGATCGACGGGCCGCTCACGCCCGAGCAGCACAAGCAGATGCTGTTCATTCAGTCGGCGGCCGTCGACTTCTCCGAGATGGTGGACGATCTGCTCGATCTGGCCAAGATCGAGGCCGGGCGCGTCGAGATCTCGCCGGCGTGGTTCGAGATGGTCGACCTGTTCTCCGCCCTGCGCGGCATGTTTCGCCCCATGCTGGAGAACGAGGCCGTCACGCTCAGTTTCGAGGAGCCGGTCGACCTGCCGCGGCTGTACACCGACGACCGCAAGCTCTCGCAGATCCTGCGCAACTTCGTCTCGAATGCGCTGAAGTTCACCCAGGCCGGCGAGGTGCGCGTCGCCGCACTGCGATGCGGTGGCGACCGGGTGCGCTTCTCGGTCATCGACACCGGCATCGGCATCGCCCCGGAGCATCAGGCAGCCGTGTTCGACGATTTCTCGCAGGTCGACTCGCCGATTCAGAAACGCCTGCGCGGCACGGGGCTGGGCCTCGCCCTGTGCCGGCAACTGGCCGGCCTGCTGGGCGGTGAGGTGGGCGTGGAGAGCGAACTGGGAAAAGGATCGACCTTCTTCGTCACGCTGCCGGTACAACTGGCCGTGGCCGATGTGCCTTTCACGCACGATCCGGTCTGAATCCATGGCGACGTCCGACGTCATCAACGCGACGATCGACCGGGGTGCTCACCGCATCCTGGTGGTCGACGATCACCCCACCACCCGCTATTCGACGGCGCGCACCTTGCGTGCGGCCGGCTTCGCCACGGAAGAGGCGGGCAGCGGCACCGAAGCCCTGCAGCGCGCGCCGCTGGGCATGTCGGCAGTGGTGTTGGACGTGCACCTGCCGGATCTCGACGGGTTCGACGTCTGCCGCGCGCTGCGCGCCGATGCGCGCACGGCCAGCCTGCCGGTCGTGCACCTGTCGGCGGCGCGGGTGCGCGACCATGACAAGGTGGCCGGCCTGAACGCCGGTGCCGACGCCTACCTGGTGCACCCGGTCGAGCCAGCGGTGCTCGTGGCCACGCTGCAGGCACTGATCCGCGCGCGCAGCGCCGAAGACCGTCTGCGCCAGAGCGAGAACCGCTTCAGAGCCATCTACAACCAGGTGCCCAACGGCATGGCGCTGATCGACGCGCAGGGCTGTTTCGACGACGTGAACCCGGCGCTGGCCGTGCTGCTCGGGCGTACGCCCGACGCGCTCGTCGGCCAGCCGATCGAGGCGCTGGCCGCACCGGCCGCCATGGCAGCTGCACGCGCATTGATCGAGCAGGCCAAGCAGGGCGGGGCTGGCACCCCCGCTGTCTGGAGCGCAGAGTTTCCGCTGCTGCACGCAGACGGCCACGAGGTGCCGCTGGCCTGGAGCCTCTCGCCGCACGGGCCGTCCGGGTTGCAGGTGGCGGTCATCACGGACATCCGCGCACGACTCGCGCTCGAGCATGCGCGCCAGGAAGTCCTGGAGCGGGAACAGGCTGCGCGTGCGCTGGCAGAGCGCCACAGCCGCACCAAGGACGATTTCGTCGCCGTGCTGTCGCACGAGTTGCGCACGCCGCTCAACGCCATCAGCGGCTGGGTTCACATCCTTCAGAAACACGGTGCGAGACCGGAGATGGTTCGCAAGGCGCTCGACGCTATCGCGCGCAGCGTGGCGGCCCAGAGCCGAATCATCTCGGACATCCTCGACGTGTCGCGCGAGAACGCCGGCAAGCTGCGCCTGCACCGCGAGTGGGCGGATCCGGTCGCGCTGGCGCACGGCGCCGTCGACGGCCTGCGCGAGGACATCGTGGCCCGCTCGCTCCAGGTGAAGGTGATCGGCGATGCCGATGCGAGCCGCCCCGCGTGCCTGGACGCCACCCGTTTTCAGCAGGTGGTCTGGAATCTGGTCAGCAACGCCATCAAGTTCTCGCCTTCGAACGCCGGGATCGAGGTCACGCTCAGCCGTGAGGGCCCGATGCTCGTGCTCGCCGTGCAGGACCACGGCAAGGGCATCGGCGCCGACTTCCTGCCGTACCTGTTCGACCGCTTCACGCAGTCCGATGCGCCGGACAACCGGCACCATGGCGGGCTCGGCCTTGGGCTGGCGATCGTGAAGCGGCTGGTCGATCTGCACGGTGGGTCGGTGCAAGCCTTCAGTGCCGGGGAAGGGAAGGGGGCGTTGCTGGTGGCGCGCTTCGACGTGGAGCCGGACGACGCGGCCGATGGCGTCGGGGGCGAAGAGGGACGTGCGGTGGCCACGCCCGGCGCCGGAGCGACCACGCCCCTGGCCGGCCGCGATGTGCTGGCCGTCGAAGACAGCGCGGACGCGGCCGAGATGCTGGCCGTGGTGCTGCACGAGGCAGGGGCGCAGGTGCGCGTGGTGGGCGACTTCGACAGTGCAATGGCGGCCCTCGACGCACGCTGGCCCGACCTGCTGGTCAGCGATGTCGGCTTGCCCGGCCGCGACGGCTACGAGGTGGTGCGCGAACTGCGGCGCCGCGAAGCCGCGGCGGGGCGCACGCCCATGCCCTGCGTCGCGCTCACCGCCTTCACCCGCGTGCAGGATCGCGACCGCGCGCTGGAGGCCGGCTTCGACGCCCATTTGGGCAAGCCGCTGGAGCCGCACGCGCTGCTGGCTCTGCTGAGGGACGTCCGCGCGCCACGCTGACCTGCGCGGCGCTCCTGCAAATCCGCCGCGCGACCGGGGGTTTACGCGGCGCGCGGTCCGCGCGCCGGCATGATGCGCGAATTCCCCACTCCGACGCCCTGCCATGGCCAGTCTCCAAGCACTCTTCTCCGACCCCGCCGCCTGGGCGGCCCTGCTCGCGTTGGTGGTCATGGAGGTGGTGCTGGGCATCGACAACCTGATCTTCATCTCGATCCTGTCGAACAAGCTGCCCGAATCGCAGCGGGCCAGGGCGCGGCGCATCGGCATCGGCCTCGCGCTCGTCATGCGGCTGGCGCTGCTGTCGATGATCGCGTGGCTGGTGGGCCTGACGGCGCCGGTCATCGACCTGGGCTGGACCGGCCCGCTCGTCGACGGCAAGCCGAGCTTCGAGACGCAGTTCTCCTGGCGCGACCTGATCCTCATCGCCGGCGGCCTGTTCCTCATCTGGAAGGCCACCAAGGAAATCCACCACCACATCGATCCGGTGCCCGACGAGGGCGTGTTCGACACCAAGAAGCCGGCCGCGACCATCGGCTTCTCGGCCGTGATCGTGCAGATCATCCTGCTGGACATGGTCTTCTCGGTCGACTCCATCCTCACCGCCGTGGGCATGACCGACAACCTGGCCGTGATGGTGATCGCCGTGCTGGTGGCCGTGGGCGTGATGCTCGTCGCCGCCGACCCGCTGGCCAACTTCATCAACCGCAACCCGACGGTCGTCATGCTGGCGCTGGGCTTCCTGCTGATGATCGGCGCCGTGCTCATCGCCGACGGCTTCGGCGTGCACGTGCCCAAGGGATACATCTATGCGGCCATGGCCTTCTCGACCCTGGTCGAGGTGCTGAACATGCTGTCGCGGCGGTCGAAGAAGCGCCAGGCCGGCTGAGCGCGGCGGCAGCGCGCGAGGCGCGGCGCGCCGTACGATGGCAGGCCTGCCGTCCGATCCACGCCCGATTTGCGCCCGCCCATGAACGACCTGGTCCTCGCCCCCTCCTCGCAGGCCCTGGTGGCCGACCTGCTCACCTTGGCCGAATGCCCGCGGGCGACCGAGTACGTGTGCGTCACCGCGCGGCGCGAGCACGGCTTGCGGTCGGCGCCCATCGACCGGCCCACGCTCGCCGTCGTCCTGCGCGGGCGCAAGCGCCTGCACATGCGCACCGAGACCGTGGAGTTGGAAGCCGGCGACCTCTTCGTCATCGCGCGGCCCGGCCGCCTGGATGCCTTCAACTGGCCCGACGCCGAGGGCGTGTACCTCACCCTCATGCTGCCGCTGTGCGACGAGGTGCTCACGGCCGCCCGCACCCTGTGGGCGCAGCCCGTGCTGCCGCAGGATGGCCCCGACCTCATCGCCATGCCGGCCGAGCGTCTGGCCGCCCCGCTCGGCGCCTGGGCCGACGCCCTGCGCCGGGCCGAATACGGCCCTGCGCGCGCGGCGCTGGCGACCCTGCTGGTGCGCCTGTGCGCCCTGGGCCACACCGCCATCCTCGCCCCTCCGCCGCCGAGCCTGGCGGCGCGCATCCGCGCCCTGGTCGCGGAACAGCCGCAACGCGCCTGGCGCTCCCCCGACTTCGAGGCCGAGCTGGGCCTGAGCGGCGCCACCCTGCGCCGTCGGCTGGCGGCCGAAGGCGGCTCGCTGCAGGGCGCCATCACCGAAGCGCGGCTGGCGTGCGCGCTGCACCTGCTCTACACCACGCGCTGGCCGGTGAAGACCGTTGCTGCCCGCGTGGGGTATCGGTCGGTCGCGACGTTCACGCGGAGGTTTGCGCAGCGGTATGGGGTGGAGGCGGCGGGGATTGGGAATGGGTGAAGGAAGGGCGGTGGGTGGCGTGTAGGCGCAGGTGACGGGTGGCTCGAGACCGATTGCGGTCATTCAGCTCCTCACCGCAGGCAGCGCGTGTGCGCTCTCCTGCCACCGTGTCGCCCTCGCTGGCCTGTGGCCGCTATGCGGGCTGAAGCAGCAACCGCCGGCTCTAGAAGTACTCCCTGGGAATGCCGGTAACGGTCACAGGCGACGGGTCGCGCGCCGCCCGCTTGAAGATCGACGGCGAGACGCCGGTGTGCTCCTTGAAGAAGCGCGAAAAATTGCCGGGTGCTGAGAACCCGAGGTCCATCGCAACCTCGGTCAGTGCGCCGCCTTCGGCGACGCGGCGCATGGCTTCCTCGACCCGCACGCCACTCCAGAACACCTGAGGCGTCGTGTTGAGTTGATCGCGAAACAGCGCGAAGAAGTGCGCGCGCGACAGTCCGACCTTCGCCGCGATCTCGTCGATCGTCGTGATTTCGGAAACGTGTTCACGCATATGGGCGATGGCGCTGCGCAGCCGGTGGTCAAGCATCACGCCGACCGAACTCGCAGGCGATTCCGGGCCGCCGGTGGTCGACGCCGCGATGGCCGCCTCCAGCAACTGCTCCACCTCGTCGTCGATGGTCAGGCGCGACTTGTCAGCGGCGATGATGAGGTCGAGCACGCGCCAGCACGAGCGGCGCATCGCAGCGCTGATAGGAACGCGTGGCGAAGGAAATCGAAAGTTGCGTCCGGTCGCGTTGCCCAGCGCGTCCAGCCATTGCTTGGAGATCATGAAGACGAGGAAGAGGCATGCGCCTTTGCCCTCCATCACCATGTCATGCGCCTCGAAGGCATTGACGCCGAGCGCAATGTTCTCACCGTAAGGCACGACCTTGGCGCCCACATTGGCGACCGCGCGGTTCCCGCCGAGCCAAAGCGCCAGCTGTGATTCGGAGTGGGCGTGCGACACCAGGTTGGCGCGTGATTCGAGAACGATCGCCGTGCCAAAAGCCCCCTCGTGCAGCGCGTACGCCTCCGCCATCTTTCACATCCTTTCAACGTGGTGGACGGTGCGATTGTTCGCCTCGGCGACGCCTGATTTGCCTGCCTCTCGGGTAAGTACCTAGCGCTGCACCGGACTCCTTGATACGTGACCGGATTCGTCGATAAGCGTCGAGAGCCTTGCATTTCTAAAGTTGCTCCATCCCGCGGCGCCTTGATCGGAACCGCAATCCGTAGAGAGAAATCACAGGAGCAAGCTGAAATGCGCATCGCAACCTACATCGCCGACGGCACCCGCCGCGTGGGACTTGTTTCCGGCGACGGCCTGACCATTCAACCGATCGACCTGACGCCGCAGCAAGCCGCCGTGGGTGTGCTGAGCATCATCGAATCCATGGCCGAGGGCGCAGCAGCGCCGGTCGCAACGGGCACCGCGGTCAAGGTGGCGGATGTCGCCCTGGACGCGCCGCTGCCCAAGCCCAGGCGCAACGTCTGGTGCGTCGGCCGCAACTACCACGCGCACGCCAAGGAGCTCTCCGCCTCCGTGTTCAAGGACAGTGGCTCGAAGACCGACGAGTGGCCGATCGTTTTTACCAAGGTGCCCGAATGCGTGATCGGCCCCCACGACGACGTTCTCGTACCCAGCGAGATATCGAAGCAGATCGACTACGAAGCCGAACTCGCCGTGGTGATCGGCAAAGGTGGCAAGAACATCACGCGCGCCGCGGCGATGGAGCATGTGTTCGGCTACACGGTCGTCAACGACGTGACGGTGCGCGACGTGCAGGTGCGCCATAGCCAATGGGACATGGGCAAGTCCTTCGACACCTTCTGCCCGATGGGCCCGTGGATCGTGACGGCCGACGAGTTCGACGGTGCCAAGACGCGCGTGCGTTGCTGGGTCAACGGCGAGTTGCGCCAGGACGGCCCAACCGAGAACATGATCTTCGACATTCCGACCCTGATCGAGACGATCTCTCGCGGGATCACGCTGTATCCGGGCGACATCATCGCCACGGGAACGCCGGCGGGCGTGGGTATGGGCATGTCACCGCCGCGCTATCTAAAGGCGGGCGACGTGGTGCGCGTTGAGATCGATCGCCTGGGCGCGATCAAAAACAAATTCGTCTGAAGCGTGACGCGATGACCACTCAGATCATTAACGGACTGGCCGTCGAGATCGACGGCAATGGCGAGACGCTGCTGTGCATTCACGGCCTCGGCGGTTCGTCGAACACCTGGACGCCATTGTTGGCTGCATTGTCCGATTTCCGGGTGATCCGCCCGGACCTGCCTGGAAGCGCTCGTTCGCCGCTGCTGGCGGAGCCGCTGTCGATCGAAGGCTATGTCTCGTCGATCGAAGCCTTGCTCGCTGAACTCGGCATCGAGTCGGCGCACGTGATGGCGCACTCGCTCGGCACCGTCGTTGCGCAACATCTGGCCGTTCGTAACCCAGGAAAGATCAAGTCGCTCGCGCTGTTCGGTCCGCTGGTTGCACCGCCCGAAGCAGCCCGGCCGAACATCGCGGCGCGTGCCGCGGCGGCGCGCCGCGGTCCGGTGGCCATGCAGGAGATTGCTGACGCCATCGTCAAGGCCGCCACGAGCGCCGAGACGAAGGCCGCGCAACCCGCCGTGCTGGCATTGGTGCGCGAGAGCGTGATGCGCCAACCGCCGGAAGGCTATGCGCAAAGCTGCGAGGCACTGGCCGCGGCACATTCGGCGGAGATCGAGCGCATCGGCGTGCCGACCCTGCTCGTCACCGGCGACCAGGACGGCGTGGCGCCGCCCGCCAACGTGGCCGCCATGGCGGCGCGGATCACCGGATCGCGGCAGGTGGTCTTCGGTGGCTGTGGCCACTGGACGACCTTCGAGAAGCCGGAACGCTGCGTGCAGGAACTTGAGCAGTTCTACGCATCACTGCGCTGATTTCATCTTCTGAGCAGTTTTCATCGACCGATTTCCGGCACCACGGGCCGGAGGAGACAAGCCATGACCCGCATCGCATTCACCAACGTCCGCATCTTCGACGGCACGGGCGAAGACACCTACACCGGCGACGTACTCGTCGAAGGCAAGCGCATCGTCGAGGTGGCCCGCGCGCCCAATCGCGTGAGTACCGACGACGCCCGCGTCATCGGCGGACGGGGCCGCTTCCTCATGCCCGGAATGACAGAGGCGCACACGCATTTCTCGTGGAACGATCAGCCGAGCCTGGCCGCCATCCAGTTCATGCCCCCGGAGGAGCACATCCTTTGGTGCGTACGAGTTGCCAAGCGCTACCTGGACATGGGCTGGACGTCCGCGATCGGCGCGGCTGCGGCCAAGCCGCGCCTGGATGTCGTACTTCGCAACGCCGTGGAGGCAGGCGAGTTTCCGGGGCCTCGCTATCTCGCCGGCAGCCAGGAGATCACGACCATCGGCGCGCTTGGAGACAACACGCTGCCTCACATGGACTTCGAAGAACTGAGCTTCGGGAGCGTTTGCAGCGGGCCCGAAGAGATTCGTCGCTCTGCGCGCAAGTTCATCAAGTACGGCGTCGACCACCTGAAGATCAACCTGTCAGGTGAGTACATTGCGGGCCTGCCGGCCGAGATGTCGCCATTCTCGGAGGAAGAAGTGGCGATGCTCTCGCATGAAGCCAAACGCTACGGCAAGCGCATTGCGGCGCACGCCCGGTCGAGCGAATCGGTCAAGCAGTGCGTCCGCCACGGGATCGAGATGGTCTATCACGCGAGTTTTGCGGACGAGGAAGCTCTGGACATGCTTGAGGCGGCCAAGGACAGGCACTTTGTCGCACCGGGCATCGGCTGGCTGGTTCGCACCACCTTCAACGCCGCCGAGTACGGCATCACCGAGGCTGTCGCGACACAGATGGGCTACAAGCGCGAACTGGAGATCGCCTCGGCATCGCTGCGCAAGATGCATCAGCGCGGCATCCGCATCCTGCCGGGCGGCGACTACGGCTTTGCGTGGATGCCGCACGGCACCAACGCCAATGACCTGCAGTACTTCGTGGACTACATCGGCATGACGCCCAAGGAAGCATTGCTGGCAGCGACGAAGCTGGGCGGCCAGATCATGCTGCGTCCTGACGAACTGGGCCAGCTGAGGGCGGGCTTCCTGGCGGACATCGTGCTGGTCGATGGCGACCCGCTGGAAGACCTTTCGCTCCTGACCGACCCCGCGAAGATCCAGCTCGTGATGAAGGAGGGCGTGATCTACAAGGATTGCGCGACCCCCGTCCCCGCGGAGGCTACGCTGCACCTGGAAGGGGCCGACTTTCCGCTTCGCGAGGAAGGCGTCAAGGAAGCGCTTGCTGAAATGCATTGATTGAAGATCGGCGCCAGCCGTGGTCGATGCCAGACACTACTCCAGCCGGATATTCGACCGCTGCACCACCGCCTTCCATTTCGCCGACTCGCTCGCCATGAACCGGCGCATCTCTTCGGGGGTGCTGCCCCACGGCTCGATATCGAATTCAAGAAGGCGGCGCCGCGTTTCTGCGCCCCTGACGAGAGTCGCGATGGCGGTGGAAAGCCGGCCGGTGATGGCCGGATCCGTGGATCGGGGTGCGACCAAGCCGAACCAGACGAGGACCTCGATGTCCTTGAAGCCGGCTTCGGCGAGTGTCGGCACATCCGGGAACAAGGCGCTGCGCCGTCCGCCCGTGACCGCCAGCGCGCGGATGGTGCCCGCACGGGCGTGCTGGACGGCGGTGGTCGTGTTGTCGAACATCACCGGGATGCGGCCGGACAGCAGGTCCGTGTAGGCCGGCGCGGTGCCGCGATAGGGCACATGGAGCATCTCGGTCCCGGTGCGGTACTTGACCAGCTCACCGGCCAGATGAAGCGGTGAGCCCGCGCCGGCCGAGGCATACGAGTACTTCTCTGGCGCCGCGCGCAGGAGTTGCACCAGTTCCGCCACGTTCCTGGCAGGCACCTTGCTGTTCACCACCAGCACCAGCGACGAACTGCCGATGACGCTGATCGGCGCGAAGTCGCGCTGCGGGTCGTAGCGCAGGTTGGGATAGACGCTCTGGTTGATCGCGAGGCTGGCGGTGTTGCCCAGCAGCAGCGTGTACCCATCCGGCCTGGCAGCAGCCACCGCCTGCGCACCGACGGCGCCCGCCGCGCCGCCCGCGCGGTTGTCGACGACGAAGCTGCCGCCGATCTGCTCGCCCAGACTCTGGGCCATGATGCGGGCGAGCAGGTCATTGGTCCCGCCGGAGAGAAAGGGCACGACGATCTGCACGGGCCTGGAGGGATAGATCTCGGCGCGCGCGGCCGTGCCGAAGGCCGGAGCCGCACAGAGCGCACCGGCCTGGAGGAAGTGGCGCCGCTTCATGTCGAATGGACCAGGTCGGCCACGTCGAGCCCGAGTACCCGCGCCGCGTTCTTCCAGGCGAGCTTTTGGCGCAAGGCGTCGGGCAGGTCGAGCGCATGGAAGAAGCGGGTGCCGACTGCGTTGGACTCATAGGGCCAGTCCACCGAGAACAGGATGTTGTCTTCGCCCATGACGTCGAGCGCGCAGCGGAACGCCGGAGGAGAAAAGGCGCCGCTCGTGGTGATCACGAGGTTCTCGCGGAAGCAGTCGCGCGGGCGCTTCCTGAGGCCACGGCGGCTGACCACGTAAGGCGTGTGGTCCTCCATCCGCTCGAAGCCGAAGGGCAGGCCTTCGCCTAGGTGGCCGAGGATGATCTTCAGCCGCGGAAACTGGTCGAAGACGCCGCCGAAGAGCATCCGCAGGAAATGCATGCTCGCATCCATCGCAAAGCCCCAGGCCGGGCGCGCCAGGTCCTCGTAACCGTCGAAGTAGCTGCCCATCAGTCCGGGGTGCGGCGCGCCGGGATGCAGGTAGACCGGCACGTCGCGCGCCTGCGCCAGCTCGAAGAGCGGCCAGAAGTGCTTGTCGTCGAGAAAGCTGCCGAAGGTGTGCCCGTTGATCATGGCGCCCACGAACCCCTGGTCGAGCCGGGCCGCGAACTCCGACAAGGCGAGGGGCATCTCCGAGGTGGGCAGCGCCGCGAAGGCGCGGAAGCGCATCGGGTGTGCGGCGACCGCGGCGGCCATCCGGTCGTTCGCTTCGCGGGCCAGGGCGATCGCCAGGTCGCCGCGGTAGGCCTGGCAGCCCGGGGTGGTGAGCGACAGAACCTGCAGGCTGATGCCCGTGGCGTCCATGTGGGCGAGACGGCTGTGGCCGACGTCGAGCAGTTCCTTCTCGATGTCGTGGCCCAGGTGGGCGCTGCGCGCCGCATACCAGGTCTGGCGTACCGGATCGAAGGATGCTTCCTTGTGCAGGGGCGTGGTGATGTGCTCTTCGAGCGTGATGAGGGTCATCGGCTTGTCTCCTTGGGGGCGCATTGGGCCGCCAGGAACAAAGACGGTAAAGTTCAATTTCTCGAATGTTTCTTCAACAACATTGATGACCCGGATCAAGCCGCGGCAGCTCAGCTGCTTCCTCGAGGTGTTCCACCGCCGGAAGATCGCGCTGGCCGCCGAGCAGTTGCACATGACCCAGTCGGCGGTCAGCATGAGCCTCAAGCAGCTGGAGGAGTCGGTGGGGGCGCCGCTGTTCGACCGGACCACCCGTTCGCTGGTGCCGACGCTTGCGGCGCTCGAACTCGCACCCATTGCCGAACGCATGCTGCGCGACAGCCGCCACATGGAGAACATGTTCCGGCACACCCACGCCCGGGGCGGCAGGCTGTCGATCGTGACCACGCCCACGCTGGCACAGACGCTGCTGCCGAATCTCATCGCGGGTTTCGTGGCGGCCTGCGCAGATGTCCACGTCGATGTCATCGACGTCACGCCCGAGCACTTCGCGGCAACGCTGGCCTCGGGCCAGGCCGACATCGGTTTCGGCTTCCTCGGCCGGGACGACACCGAACTGAAGCAGCACCGCGTGATCGAGGACCAGCTGTGCCTGGTCATGCCCACGGCGACGCCCAGTGTCGAGGGCGATCACCTGAGCTGGAAGCGCCTGAAGGACATTCCGGTTGCGCTCACGCGCCCTGGCTACGGCATCAGGGAAATCATCGACAAGACGACGCTGGCCGCCGGCATCTCGCTGCAGGTTTCACACGAGGTGGGCCTGTTGACCACCGCGCTGGCCCTGACGTCGCGGGGCGTGACCAACACGATCGCGCCACGTCAGATTGCTTGCCAGCCGTACTTCTCCGGCCTGTCGGTGTGTCGCCTCCGGGCACCTGTGGTGCGCCGCGATGTGAGCGTGGTCTTCCAGGCGCACCGCACGCTCCCTCCGGCAGCGCGGCGGTTTCTGGACTTTGCCAGCGAGTTTGCGAGAGCTTCGCCTGCCTGAGCGAATCGCGCAGCCAATCGAGCGATTCGCGTGGCGCCCGTCCGGCACGATGAGGCACCGCGGCATGGTGCCGCGACCTTCTCGCTTCCGGAGCCCGTCGTGCCATTCGCCTTCTTTCCCTTTCGCCTTCGCCATGCCCTGCGCCGTGCCGGCCTCGGTGCAGCGCTGACCCTGAGCGCCATCGCATCGGCGCAACCCGCAGCGCCGGCGCCGCCACCCGGTGCAGCCCGGGCCCTCCAGCAGGTCCCCGGCTACTACCACCAGGCCATCGGCACCCTGCGCGTCACCGCACTCTTCGATGGCGTGGTGCAGTTGCCGCGCGCACAGATCCAGGGCCTCGCGCCCGCCGCCATCGATGCGCTGCTGCAGCGACGCTACGTGCCCGAGTCGCCGCAGGGGCTGCAGACGGCGGTCAATGCCTACCTGGTCCACGTCGGCGGGCGGCGCGTGCTGGTGGACGCGGGCACGGCCGACTGCTTCGGCCCAGGCCTGGGGCAGGTGGTCGCCAACCTGCAGGCGGCGGGCGTGTCGCCCGCCCAGGTGGACGACGTGCTGCTCACGCATGCGCACCCCGACCACCTGTGCGGCGTGCTGGGTGCCGACGGCGCGCGCGCTTTTCCCACCGCCACGCTGTGGCTGGACGACACCGAGCTGCGCTACTGGGAAGGGCCCGAGGCCGAGGCGCGCACGCCGAAGGCGCTGCGCTTTGTGGTCGGCCAGGCGCGGCGCGCTCTGGCGCCCTACCAGGCGGCGGGGCAGGTGCGCAGCTTCAAGCCGGGCGATGCGGGGCTGCCGGCCGGCATCCAGGCCCTGGCGTCGCCGGGCCACACGCCGGGCCACACCTCGTACCTGATCGACGGCGGCGACGCGCAGAAGCTGCTGGTGTGGGGCGACGTGGTGCACTACCACGTGGTGCAGTTCGCGCGGCCGTCGGCCAGTTTCGAGGCGGACGTGGACCGCGTGCGGGCGATCGCCTCGCGCCGGCAGTTGCTGGCGCAGGCGGCGCGTGCGGGCTGGAGGGTGGCCGGGGCACACCTGCCGTTTCCGGGCTTGGGCCACGTGCGTGCCGAAGGCGCAGCCTACGCCTGGGTGCCGGCGGAGTTCTCGCCGCTGCCCGCGGTGCCGCGTTGAGGCTGCCGGGGCTTCGGCCGCCCGGGCGCTAGCGCCGACTTGGACCGACGACCGACTCGCGGTGCTCGTAGCGCAGCTCCACGCGCTCGCGCCTGGCCGGGAGCGAGGGCTCGTTGATTCGGCCGAGCACGAGCGACACCAGATGCCGCGCCGCCACCTGCATGTCGATGGTCAGCACGGACACCGCCGGATCGTGCTCGCGCGCGAAGGGCGTGTCGCCGATGGCGATGATCGAGAGGTCCTGCGGCATCCTCAAGCCGCGCGCCGCCACGGCGCGCAAGGCGCTGGTGAGCATGTGCGTGCCCTGCACGATGAGCGCCGTCGGGGGGCGCGGCCGTGCCAGCAGACCGCTGATCTCGGCGAACGCCGAGGCGGTGACGTTCTCGGCCTGCACCACGAGGTCCGGCACGGCGAGGCCCGCGCCGGTGAACGCGGCCCGGTAGCCCTGGATCCTTCGGCGGACCGGCCGGGTGTCGCCCTGCCACACGGCCAAGGCGATCTGCCGGTGCCCCATCTGCAGGAGCCGTTCGACCGCGCCGCGCACGCCCGCGGCGTGGTCGATGAGCACGCTGTCGTGCTGGCCCGGCAGTTCCCGGTCGAAGACGACGACCGGCATGGGTAATGATTTCAGCGCCTCGGCCAGTCGGGCGCTGCGCTCGTTGCCCGGCGCCAGGATCACGCCGTCCATGCCGCGGTGCGTGAACATCGAAAGCGCCCGGACTTCGCGCTCCTCGTCGTTCGCGCCGTTGGCGAGCAGCGGCAGGTAACCGACGCCCAGCAGTTCGTCCTCGATCGCCCGGAACACCTGGGCGTAAAGCGGGTTGGCGATGTCCGGCAGCAGGCAGCCGAGGGTGCGGCTCAGGCGCGATCGCAGCGCCTGGGCTGCATGGTTGGGCCGGTAGCCGAGCAGGGCGGCGGCCTGCTCGACCTTCTGCTGCACGGCCTGGGACGCCCCCGCGCCGTTGATGGCGCGCGACGCGCTGCCCAGCGACACGCCGGCCAGCCGCGCGACGTCGCGCAGGTCGACCTTGGCCTTGGTGGACGTCATTCGGGTTCGTTTCCAGTCCGCTCTTTCATGGGCTGAATCCTAGGTGACAGGCGTCAAGGGTAATCCCCATGTCGGAAACGTTTCCAAATCGCGAGCATGAACACGTTCGACAACAAACCCGCGAGAGCAGCGACCGCATCTCGCCCACAGGAGACATCGCCCATGCCCACCGCCATCGACCCCGGCGCCCAGCTTTTTTCCGAGGCGCTCGGACAACTCCGACCTTCCGCCGGCCGCCTCGCGGGGCGCAAGGTCCTCGTGGTGGGGGCGGGGCAGCGGGAGATCGACGACCCGCAGCCGCCGGTGGGCAACGGCCGCGCGATCTCGATGCTCTTCGCACACGAGGGCGCGACGCTCACCTGCGTCGACGTCAACCCGGCGGCCCTGGCGACCACATGCGAACTGGTGCGCGAGGCCGGCGGCACGGCGTACGCCGAGGTGGCCGACGTGGCCGACGCCGATGCGATCCCGCGGGTGGTCCAGGCCGCGAGCGACCGGATGGGCGGGCTCGACGGACTGGTGATGGTGGTGGGGGTCGCGACCGGCCTGCCGCTGGACCTGCAGAACGCCGAGGCGTGGGACCGCGAGCATGCGGTCAACGTGCGCGCATGCATGCTCTTCGGCCAGCAGGCGCTGCGGCACATGACGCCGGGCGGGTCGATCGTGCTGCTGTCGTCCATCGCCGCGCTTCGCAACTCCAGCCGCAACCCGGCCTACGAGACCACCAAGGCGGCGCAGGTCGCCTTGGCGCGATCGATCGCGATGGCCGGGCAGCCCAAGGGCGTGCGCTGCAACAGCCTGCTGCCCGGGCTCATGGACACCCCCATGGGCCGCTTCGCGACCAAGCGGCGTGCGGACCGGCTCGCCATGCCGCTGCCCTTCGGGCGTCAGGGCACCGGGTGGGAAGTCGCGCACGCCGCGCTCTTCCTCGTGTCGAACGAGTCCTCCTACGTCAACGCCCACGCGCTGGTGGTGGACGGCGGGCTGACCGGTGGCATTTCGCGCTAGGTGGCGCACGATGCGATCCGTTCGACTGTCGCGGCGTGACCTGCTGGCGGCGGGAGCGCTCAACGCCCTGGGCTTGCGCGGCGCCTTCGCCGCCACCGAGGGCTACCCGGACCGGCCGCTGCGGATGGTCGTCGGGTTCCCTGCCGGTGGCTCGGCCGACCAGTCCGCAAGGCGCCTGGCCGACCAACTGGGCCGGCAACTGGGCAAGCCCGTGGTGGTGGACAACCGGCCCGGCGCCTCCGGGAACATCGCGGCGGCCGCCGCGGCGCGCAGCGCGCCCGACGGCTACACGCTGTTCTACGGCAGCAACGCCACCCACGCGATGAACGTCAGCCTGTATCCCCGGCTCGACTACGACCCGGTGAAGGACTTCGCGCCCATCGCGCTCGACGGCAAGGTCTACAACGTGCTGTGCGTGAATCCCGGCTTCCAGGCCGCAGACCTGAACGCGCTGCTCGCGTTGGCGCGCAAGGCGCCCGACAGCATCGCCGTCGCCAGCCCGGGCAATGCCACGAGCGGGCACCTGTCGCTGGTGCTGGTGCAGCAGGCCTCGGGCGCGCGTTTCGTCCATGTGCCGTACAAGGGCAGCGCGCCGGCCGCCACCGACGTGCTCGGCGGCCAGGTGCCGGCGCTGTTCGACAACGTCGCGGGAACGCTCGCGCACATCCGCGCCGGCAAGCTGCGGCCGCTGGCCGTCACCTCGCGGCAACGCTTGCCGCTGCTGCCGGACGTGCCGACCTTCGAGGAACTCGGACTGCGCGGTTGCGAGATCGCGGCCTGGGGCGGCCTGTGGGCGCCGGCCGGCACGCCCGCGCCCGTCCTCCAACGGCTCAACGCCGAGATGAACCGCGCGCTCGCGACGCCGGCCGTGGCCGACCGCATGCGCGAACTGTCGGTCGAACCACAAGGCGGCAGCGCCGAAGCGCTGGCCGCATTCGCCGCCGAAGAAACCCTCCGCTGGCGCGAAGTCATTCGCAAGGCCGGCATCCACCTGGACTGACACCATGGCTCGCCTCCCGTATTTCGACCTCGACCAAGCCTCGCCGGAGATCCGGCATCTGCTCAAGGACCGGCCGCCGCTCAACATCTACCGCATGGTGGCGCACGGTGGCCCCGCGGCCGAGGGCTTCCTGACCCTCGGCACGGCGATTCTTCGGCGCTCCTCGCTCAGCCCGGTCCTGCGGGAGCTGGTCATCCTGCGGGTGGGCGTGCTGTGCGGGTCCCGCTACGAGTTGACGCAGCACCGCCGCGTGGCGGCGCAGGTGGGCGTGCCGGCCGAGAAGGTCGCCGCCGTGCTGGAAGCACCCGCAGGCGACTTGCGTGCCGACGCCTTCGACGAACTCGAAGCGCTCGTGCTGAGCTTCACCGAGGCCGTGGTCCTGCACTGCAAGGCACCGCCGCCCTTGACCGACGAACTGGCCGGCCGGGTCAGCCGGCAGCAGATGCTGGAGATCACGATGACGATCGGCTACTACATGCTGGTGTGCCGGCTGCTGGAGACCTTCGAGGTCGACCTCGAGGAGGCCGACGTGCTCGCCGACGTCGAGCGCTGGCCCAACGTGTTTGCCGAATCCCAAGCTTCCCGGAACTGAGTCGCCATGATGAACCGACGCCACTTCTCGCTGGCCGCAGGCGCCCTGGCGCTCGCGCCCCTTGCACGGGCGCAGTCGTATCCGCAGTCGCCCATCACGCTGGTCGTGCCCTTCTCGGCAGGCAGCGTGGTCGACCAGCAGGCGCGCGTGATCGCGCGTGTGCTGAGCACCAGGCTCGGGCAGCCGATCGTCATCGACAACCGTGCCGGCGTGGCGGGCTCGCTGGGCGCCGAGGTCGTGGCGCGCGCCGCGCCCGACGGCTACACGCTGCTGGTCGGCACCCAGGGCACGCAGGGCACCAACAGCGCGCTGTACAAGACGGTCCGCTACGACCCGGTGAAGGACTTCGTGGCGATCCACGGCCTTTCGGGCAACTCGAACGTGCTGGTCGTCAACCCCAACCTGAAGATCCGCACGGTGGCCGACCTGGTCGCCTACGGCAAGGCCAATCCGGGCAAGCTCAACTTCGGCTCGGGCGGCAACGGCACGTCGGGGCACCTGTGCCTGGAACTGCTGCAGAACCAGACCGGGGCGCGTTTCACGCACATCCCGTACAAATCCAGCTCCGCCGCGCTCGTCGATCTGGTGGCGGGCAACCTGGATGCGATGTTCGACTTCGTGCAGACCTCGGCGCCGCAGATCCGCAGCGGCAAGATCACTGCGCTGGCCGTGACCCGCACGAAGCGGATGCCGACGCTGCCCGATGTGCCGACGATGGCGGAGTCCGGCTACCCCGGGGTCGAGGCCCTGAGCTGGGGCGGTCTCTTCGCGCCCGCGAAGACACCGGCATCCGTCGTCCAGCGGCTGTCCGACGCGGTCGACGAGACGCTCAAGTCGCCGGAGGTCAGGCGCAGCCTGGAGTCGGTCGAGAGCTTCACCATCGACATGCCGCATGCGGAGTTCCAGCGCTATGTCGAGGCCGAGGCGAAGAAGTGGACCACGGTGCTGCGCGCATCCGGGATCACGCTGGAATGAGCGCACCTGCGGCAGCGGCGATCACCGGCGCAGGCAGCGGCATCGGCCGCGAGCTTGCGCTGGCCTGCGCCCGCGAGGGGCTGGCGGTGGCATTGACCGACATCGAACCCGCGACGCTCGCGCAGACGGCCGTGATGGCCGAAGCGCTCGGCGCGGACGTGCTGGCGCGCGCGTGCGACGTCGGCCGCGCCGACCATGTCGAAGCCTTTGCCCGCGAGTGCGACGCCCGCTTCGGCGGCGTGGACTGGCTGTTCAACAACGCCGGCGTTGCGATTCTCGGGCCGGCCTGGGCCGCCACCGACGAGGACTGGCAGTGGTTGTGGAGCGTCAACGTGCGGGGCGTGGCCAACGGCGTACGCAGCTTCGTGCCGCGCATGATGGCCCGTGGCACGCGCGCCCATGTGGTCAACACCGCGTCGGCGGCGGGGCTCGCGACGCTGGCCGGCTCCTCGGTCTACAGCGCGACCAAGCACGCGGTGGTCGCCTTCAGCGAATGCCTGGCGCGCGACCTCGAACAGGCGGGCGCGGATGTGGGCGTCTCGGTGCTGTGCCCGTCGCTCCTGCCGACCGGCATCCACCAGTCCGGGCGCAACCGGCCGTCCGCGCTGGCGAACACGGTGGCGCCTGCGGCCGCCTACGACGAGCGCGTGCGCCAGGGCATGGCGGCCTCGCCGATCGATGCGGCGGACGTGGCCGCGATGACGCTCGACGCCATCCGTGCACGCCGCTTCTATGTGGTGCCGCATGCGCAGACCGGGGACTCGGTCCGCCGGCGCATGCAGGCGATCCTCGACGACCATCGCGCGCTCCACCCCGGGGTGGCGGCGCGCACCCACCAGGAATGACATGGCTGCTTCAGAACCCACACCGGCCGAACTGGCCGCCCAGGTGCAATCGCTGCTGGCGCGCATCGATCAGCTCGAGAACAAGGAGGCGATCCGCGCCCTGCGCGCCCGCTACCACGAGCTCGTGAACGAGGACCAGGGGCCGCGCCTGTATGAGCTCTTCGCCCCGGATGCGTCCGTGGTCTACAACGGCCGCCCCGAGGTCCGGGGGCGCGAAGCGATCCGGCGCTTCTTCGAGACCTTCCCCGTGCAGCATGCGCGCCAGTTCATGCACCAGCACGAGATCCAGCTGCAGGGCGAGCGCGCCACCGGCTACTGCTACCTCGACGGCCGCCCCGTGAGCCAGGGCAAGAGCCTCTACGTGGTGGGGCGCTTCGACGACGAGTACATCCGGCTGGATGGCCAGTGGCTGTTCCAGCGCGTGGTGCTGACGGTCCACTACATGATCGAGGCGGCCGAGCGCTGGGACCACCTGCTGCCGATGCGCAAGGCGGAGGCGTCGCGATGAGCCTGCCCGCGCTGTTCGACCTGCGGGGCCGCACCGTGCTCGTGACCGGCGCCGCCAGCGGGCTGGGCCTGGCCATCGCCGAGACGATGCTCGAAGCGGGGGCGCGCACGGTGCTGACGGACGCCGACGAGCCCGCGCTCGCCCACGAGGCCGAGCGGCTGCGCGCCGGGCATCCCCTGACCGAGGCGCTGCCCCTGGACGTGTCGCGTCCCGGCGCGGTCGACGCCGTGGTCGACGGCATCGTCGCCCGCCACGGTGCGGTGGACTGCGTGTTCGCCAACGCGGGCATCAGCGCCGGGCGGGGCTTCGTCGTCGAGGCCGGCCAGCTGGAGAACATCGACCTCGAACACTGGAGCCGCGTCCTGCAGATCAACCTCGACGGCGTGCTGGCCACGGTCCGCGCCGCCGCCCGGCACATGAAGCCGCGCGGCGCGGGGCGCATCGTCGTCACCTCGTCGATCGCGGGCATCCGCGCGGAGCCCCTGTCGGGCTACGCGTACGTGACGTCGAAGGCCGCGGTCAACAACCTGGTGCGCCAGGCCGCCATGGAGCTGGCGCCGCACAACGTGCTGGTGAACGCGATCGCCCCCGGCCCCTTCGCAACCGGCATCAACGGCGGGCGGCTGCGACTGCCCGAGTCCGCGGAGCGCATGCGCACGCACATCCCGCTCGGCCGCGTCGCCGACACCTCCGAGATCAAGGGGCTGGCACTGCTGCTGGCCTCCCCGGCATCGAGCTACATGACGGGGGCGATCATCCCGGTCGACGGCGGGGCGTCGGCGCGCTGAGCGGTCCCGCGTCCGGCGCCTGGGCGTGGGCCCGGCGCGCGGATGAGGCCTAGGGCGTTCGCGTCGCGTACTGCGCACGAAGCTCGTCCACCACCTCGGCCACGGTCTTCACGTCGTCGACACCCGAGACGCTGTGTCCTGCGCTCCAGATATCGGTCCAGCGCTGATTGGGCGCCGCGTTGGCGCCTCCGCCGAAGCGGCGGCGTGCCTCCTCGACGGAAATGCCCTCGTCCAGCGTCGAGATGTCGATGCCGAGCCGGCGCGCCGAGGGTGCCAGGAAGCTGGCGGGCAGGCCGGTGAAGCCGCGCGTGAGCAGCACGTCGTCGATCGAGCTGTCGACCAGCATCTGCCGGTAGTCGTCGCTCGCCAGGCTCTCGCGGGTGGCTATGAAGCGCGTGCCCATGATGCCGAGGTCGCAGCCCAGCGTGATGGCCGCACGCAGTGCGACGCCGTCGGACAGGCCGCCCGATAGGACGATCGGCCCGTCGAACACATCGCGCACTGCCCGCACGAAGGCGAAGGGGTTGGCCCAGCCGGTGTGGCCGCCCGCGCCTGCCGTGAGCAGCACCAGGCCGTCGACGCCGGACTCGACCGCTCGCACGGCATGGTGCAGCGAGGCGACGTCGGCGAAGACCAGGCATCCGGCCTCGTGCAGGCGCGGCACCACGGCGGCCGGCGAGCCGACGCTGGTGATGACCAGCTGGGCCCTGTGGCGGGCGATCAGTTCGACCTCGGCCATCACGCGGGCCGGGTCGCGCCGCATGATGAGGTTGGGACAGTAGGGCGCCGTGCGCCCCGCGGCGGCCTCGGCTTCGGCGTCCAGCCTGTTCATCCAGGCGTCGAACTCTTCGAGCGAGTTGCAGTTGGCCGTCGGGAAGGCGCCGATGACGCCGGCGGCGCAGGCGGCCGACACCCAGTTGATGCCCGACACGCGCAGCATGGGCGCGGCGATCAGCGGCAGAGTCAGGCGATTGGAGAAGGGGAGTCGTGTCGTCATGGTGATGCGGTGGATGCGTCGAGATGGCTCAAGGCCGAGCGGGCCTGCTCGATGAGCTCGTCGACGATCTCGGCCAGGGGTTGAATGCGGGTGCCGAATCCGATGGACGGGCCCAGGGACAGCATGCCGCGGCGCCAGTCGCCATCGCGATAGCAGCCGTCGCGCGCCACCCGGCTGTCCAGCAGGCCGCCGAAGGCGGCGTAGTCGGCGGCGCCGGCGCGTTCGATGGCGTCGACGTCGCGGGCCGTGTCGTTGCGCAGGACGCGCCAGGTGTTGCCCAGGGTGTGCAGCAGCCGCATCGTGCTGTGCTCGTCGCAGCGGGCCAGGTGGTCCTTGTAGGCCGGATGGGTG
The DNA here is from genome assembly GCA_030418545.1 of Xenophilus aerolatus. GTDB lineage: Bacteria > Pseudomonadota > Gammaproteobacteria > Burkholderiales > Burkholderiaceae_C > Xenophilus. The sequence goes on from QAIB01000002.1 coordinate 198,292, forward strand.
GAGATTTCCTCGCTCAGCAGGAATCGGCTGCCGATGAGCACGCCATCGGCACCCAGCGCCATGGCCGCCACCAGCTGGCTGCCGTGGCCGATGCCACCGCCGAGCACCAGCGGCACATGGAACTGGCCACGCGCAAGGGCCAGGGCGCCCATCAGCATCGTGGGCAGTTCGTTCGCGCCGGGATGGCCGCCTTCTTCCATGCCGACCAGGGCGACGGCGTCGGCTCCCGCAGCCTGTGCGGCGAGGGCGTGGCGCAGGCTGGACGCCTTGTGGATCACCACGCCGCCCGACGCGTGGATGGCCTGGATCAGCGCATCCGGCGCGTACCCGGCGGTCTCGAAGTGGCGGACGCCGTGCGCGAGGGCGAGATCCAGGGCGGGCCGTACGCCGGCGTTCGCCTCGGGCCGCGCCGACAGCGTGAGGTTGACGCCGAAGGGCCGGCCCTGCGTGTGCTCGCTGCAGCGTTGCAGCTCCTCGCTCAAAGCCGACGTACCCGTGAACGAGCGAGGCGTGATGAAGCCCATGCAGCCTGCCCGGGTGAGCGCGCCCACGTAGCGCGCATCGGACAGCCACATCAGTCCACCGCCCAGGATCGGGTACGCGGTGCCGAACAGCCGGGTCAGCCGCGTGGGCCAGGGGGCTTGCGTCACAGGAGGTGCCGGGCGTTGTCCAGTGCGGGCGCCGGCGAGAGTGCGGCTGGATCGGCGCCCACAAGCGGTACGGGGAAGCGCACCAGCGACAGGGGCTGCGCGCCGTTCAGCAGACCGCGCTGCGCGAACTGCGGCAGGGTGGCCAATTCGTTAGGGGTCACGACCGGCGCGACCGGCAGGTCATGCTGCGCCAGCAATTCGAAGGCGGCTTGCACGTCGTGCAGCATCAGCTGTTGCGCCAGGCGTTGATTGATCGCCTGCGCGTGCTTCTTTCTCACGCTCAGCATTCGGTACGGTTCGCCGCCGAACTCGCCCATGTCCAGCACCTGGCACAGGCGCGCCCAGAAGTGATCCTCGAGGGCCGCCACGGTCAGGAAGCCGCCGTCACGGCAGCGGAAGCTGCCATAGGCGGGCTTGACCTGGGTCGCCGCGCGCTGCTGGTCGAGGGTGCCGGCATCGTCGGCGCGCCACGCGCCCAGGCGCGGGTTCATCCAGTGCAGCACGCAGTCGGCCAGGGCCACGTCGAGGTGCTGGCCCCGGCCGGTCCGCTCGCGCTGGAGCAGCGCGGCCAGGGTGGCCGAGAGCGCGTACATCGAACCCGCCAGGTCGGCCACGGGCAAATTCAGGGTGTGGGACGGTGGCCCGCCCGGGTCGCCCGAGACCGCCAGCGCGCCGGCGGCAGCCAGGTAGTTGATGTCGTGTCCGGGCAGCCCGGACCACGGGCCCGACTGCCCGTATCCGCTCAACGAGACGTACACGAGACGAGGGAAGTCGTTGCGCAGGCTGGCGTAGTCCAGCCCGAGCCGCGCCATGACGCCGGGACGGTAGGTCTCCACGAGCACGTCGGCGCCGGCCGCGAGTTCGCGCACGCGCGCGCGGGCAGCGTCGTCCTTGAGGTCTGCCAGCAGGCTGAGCTTGCCCCGGTTGACGGCTTCGAAGCCTCCGGGCCCCAGCCGTCGCGCGTTGTCGCCCGCGGGCGGACGTTCGATCTTGATGACCCGCGCGCCCATCTCCGCCAGGTTCTGCGTGAAGAAGGGGCCGGGCAGCAGTTCGCTCAGGTCGAGGACCCTGATGCCGGACAGGGGACCGGACCCGTTCATGCCGCGTCCCTCGACACGATGACGGCGTCCAGCGGCAGCGCGCCTTCGCCCTCGGCGCCGACCCAGATCGGGTTGAGGTCCATCTCCTCGATGCGGGCTGCGTGCGCCGTCACGAAATCGGAAACCTGCACGAGCAGGCGTTCCAGCGCGGCCAGGTCGGCCAGGGGCCGGCCCCGCGCGCCTGCCAGCAGGGGGAAGGCGCGCATCTCGCGCACCATCGATGCGGCTTCGGCCGGTCCGATCGGCAGCAGGCGCCGTGTGACGTCGCGCAGGATCTCCACGTAGACGCCGCCGAGGCCGAAGGTCAGCACATGGCCGAACACCGGATCGCGCGTCACGCCCGCCATCAGCTCCACGCCGCCGCGGGGCGCCATCTTCTCGATCAGGAGCCCGTCGATCACGGCGCCCGGCTGGTGATGCCGGGCGCTGGCCATGATGTCGTCCCATGCGAGCTCCACCTGCTGGCCATCCGCGATGCCGACCTTGACGCCCCCGATGTCGGACTTGTGCAGGATGTCCGGGCTCGCGATCTTCGCGACCACCGGATAGCCCATGCCGTCGGCCAGCCGGCGCGCCTCTGCGCGGGTGCGGGCGACATCGGCCGGCAGGAGTCGTATTCCTGCTTCGCCGAGCCACTGCTTGGCTTCCAGTTCGGACAGGTTCCGCAGCTTGCCGCCCGCGACCGCCCTCGCCGTCGCGGGCCGCGCCGCCGCGCGCGGTGCCTCGCGGCGTTCGCGCCCCCATCGCGTCCAGCGCTCGATGGCCTTGATCGCCTTGTTCACCGATCGCGGGGGCGCAAAGCCGCCGGTCACGAGCATTCGGTAGCCCTCGCCCATGCGGTCGCTCATCCAGATCGGCACGATCGGGCTCTGTACGCGCTGCTGCGCCGCGATGATGGTTTGCGCCATGCGCACGGTGGTTTCGCCGTAGTCCAGCGCGATCGGCGCGATCACGCACCCCAGGTTCGGGTCGGCAGCGACGGCGCCGAGCGTGCTTTCGATCAGGTCGGCGTCGCTCAGCACGGCGGCCGTCGTGTCGACCGGGTTGTGGATGGCGGCGTAGTCGGGGAGCTTGCTGCGCAGCAGTTCGGTGGTCTCGGGCGCAAACTCCGCCAGCCTCAGGCCGGCCATGCCGACGGCGTCGGCCGTGAGTGCCGTGGTGCCGCCCGAGGAGCAGTACACCCCGACGGCCTCGCGCTCGCTGGGCAGGGCGCGGGCAAAGAGCCAGGCCGTGTCCACCAGCTCGTCGATGTCGTCGACCTCGATCACGCCGTACTGACGGAACACCGCGCTGTTCACTTCCGCCGAGCCGGTCAGAGACGCGGTGTGCGATTGCGCCGCGCGTTGCCCGTATTCGGATTTGCCGACCTTCAGCGCGATCACCGGCTTGCCGTGGTCGGCCGCGCACTGCAGCGCGGCCACGAAGCGCGGGCCATCCTTGATGCCTTCCAGCAGGGTCACGATGACCTTGATGTCCGGCGCCGTGGCCATGTAGTGGATGAAGTCGGCGACCTGCAGGTCCACTTCGTTGCCGGTGGACGCCCACAGCCCGATGCCGATGCCGCGCTCCATGGCCTGCATGACGTTGCGTCCCAGGCCGCCCCCCTGGGTGGCCAGCCCGATCGGCCCTTGCACCAGGTCGTGCGGGAACGAAGGCGAGAAGGTCATGCCCAGGCGCTGGTTGACGTTCGTGAGGCCCGGGCAGTTCGGGCCGTAGACGCGCATGCCGACGCTGTCGGCAATCTCCTTGATGCGTTGCTGCGCGCGCTCTCCTTCGGCGCCGGCTTCGCCGAAGCCCGAACTGAGGATGACGGCGAAGGGCACGCGCCGCGCAGCGCACTCTTCCATCACGGCGATGACGCCAGACGCGGGCACGGCGATCACGGCGACGTCCGGCGTGTGCGGCAGGGCGCTGATGCTGGGCCAGCACCGTTGGCCGCGCAGCTCGGTCTTCGTCGGGTTGACGAGATAGAGCTCACCGTCGATCTGCGAGTGGTCCAGCAGGTTCGTCAAGGTGCGGCCACCGATGCTCTGTGGCCGGTCCGACGCGCCCACCAGGGCGATCGAGCGAGGATGGATGAGGCGTGCCAGGTCGGTGCCGAAGTTCGAATCGGTCATGCGTTCGCTCCCGGATCGTTCAGGCGATGGCGGAGATGCCCAGGATCTCGCGGCCGACGATCAGGGTCTGGACTTCGGTGGTGCCTTCGGGAATGGTGCCGCCGCGGGTGTCGCGGAAGATGCGCTCGATCGGGTAGTCGGTCGCATAGCCCAGGCCGCCGTGCACCTGCAGGGCCATGCTGGCGACTTCGTGCGCGGCCTCGGTGGCGTAGAGCTTGGCGATGGAAGCGGCCGTGCGTGCGTCGTGCCCCGAATCCAGTGCCGCTGCGGCCCGCAGGCCGAGCGCGCGCGCTGCTTCCACGCGGATCGTCATGTCCACGATGAGCTTTTGCACCAGCTGGAAGCTCCCGATCGGCTTGCCGAACTGCGTGCGGGTGCGGGCATAGTCGATCGACAGGTCCAGCGCGGACTGCGCGGCGCCCACGGCGCCCATCGCGATGTTGACGCGGGCGCTGTCCAGCCCGATCAGCATCTTCTTGAGCGCGCCGCCTTCCTCGCCCAGCAGGTTTTCGCGCGGCACCTTGACGTTGTCGAAGCCCAGCTCGGCCGTGCCCGTGCTGCGCAGGACCATGGTGTCGACGCGGCGCATCTCGTACGGCGACACATCCCGTTCCACCAGGAAGGTCGACAGCTGGCCCTGGCAGTCGGGGCTGAAGGTGCGTGCCACGACGATGCCGAAGTCGCCGAAGGCGCCATTCGTGATCCACAGCTTGCGCCCGTTGAGCACATAGTGGTCGCCCTGCAAGTCCGCCCGGGTCTGCACCTGCGCGATGTTGGAACCGGTGCCCGGTTCGCTGATGGCGCTGAAGCATTTGCGCTCGTTGGCCAGCAGCGGCTTGAGGAAGCGCTCCTTCTGGGCCGGCGTGGCCTCGGCCGCGAGCTTGTTGATGGCGGCATTGGTGATGTTCAGGATCGTGCGCAGCGACAGCCATGCATAGCCCGCCTCTTCCATGAGCATGGCCCAGGTCAACTGGTCCAGGCCCATGCCGCCTTCTTGCTCGGGCAGCCGCCCGCCCAGGTAGCCGAAATCGGCCAGCGGTCTGAGCACTTCGAACGGGAAGGTGTGTGCCTTGTCGTGCTGCGCGACGATCGGTGCGATCTCGCTTTTCATGAAGCGGCGGACGCTGTCGCGCAGCAGGGCTTGTTCGGCGGTCTGGGTGTACACGGTTGTCTCCTTGGGAACGTGAAGGGGTGCCGGGGGGCTAGGGGTCGGTCGGTGCGGGCGCCTTGCTGGCGCGCCGCGAAGAGGGTGTGGGTTCGCGCAGCGTGGCGTCGGCCAGCGCGGTCTGGCGAAAGACGATGGCCTTGACCTCCTGGAGCGCCTCCAGGCAACGCTCGCGCTGGTCGCGCATGCGGTGGGTGAGACCGGCCACGGACAGCGCCAGCGTCTCGCCGCCGATCTGGCCGGCCACGGCCACGGCGGTCAGACCTTCGCTGCCTTCGTTCTCGACCCAGATCCAGCCCTGCTCGCGGGCGGTGGCCACCTGCGCCTCCAGCGCCGCCAGGTCGGTCAGGGTTCCGGAGGCCAGTACGCGCAAGGGTTTCAGGCGCAGTTGGCGCGCGGCCTCCTCGGGCGTGCCGGCGGCGAGCACCGCCTTGCCCAGGGCCGAGACGTGCAGCGCCAGCTTGTCGCCCACGTGCTGCATGTAGCGCAGCGCGTGGCGCCCTTCGGACAGCGCAATGATCTTCACCACCCCGTTCTCGACACGGCCGCACAGCCCGGTTTCGCCCGTGCGGTCGCGCAGCAGCTCGCAGGCCTCGGCACCGACGGCGTAGAGCGGGTCGCTGGCCGAGATGTCCTTGGCCACGGCGAGCAGCCGCGCCGTTGGATAGAAGCGCCGGCTGCGTGCGGTGCGCAGCAGGTACCCCATCTCGTGCAGGGTGTGGAGCAGGTCCGAGCAACTGCTCTCGGGCAGGTCCATCAAGCGTGCCAGATCCGAGTTGGACAGTTCGCGCTTTTCGCGCGCAAACACCTCGAGCAGCGTCATCGTGCGGGCGGCAGCAGGGACGATGGTGGGCATGGTTCCTCCGATAGGTCGTAGAAGCTGTCGATCATAGCGATGGCATCTGTTATCGGGAGCTCTGGTGTTGGACGGAACAGCGGACTCAAAAATCTTCGGCAGGCAGTTGTCAAACAACGACCTGTTGAAGTAGTCTACGCCCATTCGTAGAAAAAACGCAATCGATCCTGATTGCGCCAACCAGGAGACGAGTCCGTGAGAACCCTGATCAAAGTCCTGGCCGCGTGCAGCGGCTTCTGTCTGCTGGCCCCGGCCGCCCTTGCGGCCGGCGAGGCCGAAGCCTGGCCGACGAAGCCGCTGACCTTCGTGGTGCCGTTCACGCCCGGGGGCATCACGGACAACACGTCGCGCCTGCTGGCCCAGAAGCTGGGCGAGAAGCTGGGCCAGCAGGTGGTGGTGGACAACCGGCCGGGCGCCGGCGGGTCGATCGGCGTGGACTCCGCGCTGCGCCAGCCCGCCGATGGCTACACGCTGATCTACGGCACGCAGGGCACGCACGCCGCCAACCTGGCGCTCTACAGGAACGTGCGCTACGACCCGATCAAGGACTTCACGCCGGTGCATGGCCTGTCCGAGTCGCCGCTGGTGCTGGTGATCAACCCCAACCGGCCTTTCAAGACCGTGCCGGAGCTCGTGGCCTACGCGAAGCAGAACCCGGGCAAGCTGAACTTCGGCTCGGCGGGCGCCGGCACGGGCACCCACCTGACGGCCGAGCTCTTCCAGACGACGGCCGGCATCAAGCTGACCCATGTGCCGTACAAGGGCAGCAGCCCGGCGATCACCGACCTGATCGCGGGCAACCTCGACCTGATGTTCGATTACGCCGCCGTGGTGCTGCCCTTCGTCCAGTCGGGCAAGCTGAAAGCGCTCGCGGTCACCGGCAAGGCGCGCCTGGCCGGGGCCCCGGACCTGCCCACCGTGGCCGAGCTCGGCTACCCCGCGGCGGAATCCAGCGCCTGGGGCGTCATGTTCGTGGCGTCGAAGACGCCCGCGCCGATCGTCAAGCGCCTGGCGGACGCCATGGCGGACGTCATCGTGAACCCCGACGTGCTGGCCGCCACCGAGAAATTCGGCAGCGTGCCCATGCGGGGCATGCGCGGCGAGAAGCTCGACGCCTTCGTCAAGTCCGAACTCACCCGCTGGCGCGAGGTGGTGCAGAACTCGGGCGCGAAGCTCGAGTGAGCCGCCTGCCCGCATCGCCTTTTCTTCCATCCCTGAACCTCGACCCATGACCACCGACCTGCGCGGCCTCCAGCCGCAGCATCCTTCCCTGTTCCAGCTGGCCGCCGATGGCGAGTCGCTGGACTTCCTCTATGCCCGGTGTCCCGCCTGCGGCACCCTGGCCTTTCCGGCCGACGTGCCCGGCTGCAGCCACTGCGGCGACCCGCTGCGCGATGCGCAGCGCATCGCGCGGCCCGGCCGCGGCGAGCTGCTGGAGTACGTCACGCTGCACGTGCCGCTTTTGCCCGGCATGGAAGTGCCGCGCGTCGCGGCGGACATCCAGCTCGAGGGGGGACCGATCGAGGAGGGCGTGATGGCCGGCACCGACGAGTCCGCGCTGCGCGTGGGCCTGCCCGTGCGCGCCGTGGCCGTGGCCCTGCCCGACGGCGAGCGCTTCGCCTGCCGCTTCGTGCCCCACACGGGAGCCCGCGCATGAGCCGCTGGATCGATGGCAACGATGGCGTCTACGTGGCCGGCATCGGCATGCATGCGTATCAGTTCCCCAGCGAGACGCCCTATACGCAGCTGGGGCTGACGGCCGTGCGCGCCGCGCTGACCGACGCGGGCCTCGCCTGGCCGCAGGTGCAGAGCGCTTACGTGGGCACCACCTCCATCGGCATGGCGGCGGGCCGCGTCATGTTCCGCCACCTGGGCTCGACCGGCTTGGCCGTGACGCAGGTAGAGAACGCGTCGGCCTCCGGCTCCTTCGCCTTCCGCCAAGCCTGCATGGAACTGGCCAGCGGCGTCAGCGACGTGGTGCTGGCCGTGGGCGTGGACAAGCACGGCGACGGCCGACGCGCCGCCGACAAGGAGGGGCTGGCGCGTCTGAGCGAAACGGCCAACGTGCCGGCGGTGAAGTTCGCGATGATGGCCCGCACCTACCTGCGCGAACGCAGCGCCGACGCGCAGGCCATGGCGCAGGTGGCCGTGAAGAACCATGGCAACGCGGCGCGCAACCCCTATGCCCAGTTCCGCAAACCGCGCACGCTGGAACAGGTGATGGGCTCGCCGCGCGTGGCGGGTGACCTCACGGTGCAGCAGTGCTGCCCGCGCGGCGAGGGCGCTGCCGCAGCCATCCTCGTGTCGGGGCGCGGCCTGCGCCGCCTGGGCCTGGACCCCGCGCGCTGCGTGCGCGTGCGTGCCTCCACGGCCTGCAGCGAGACGCCCGAAAGCCGCTACGGCGCTGCCGCCGTCGACCTGGTGCGCGCCAGTGCCACCGCCGCCCTGGCGCAGGCGGGCGTCGCCGCGTCGCGGCTGGACCTCCTGGAACTGCACGACGCCTTCTCGGTGGAGGAGCTGATCTACAGCGAAGCCATCGGTGTGTGCGAGCCCGGCGAAGGCGCCGCCTACCTGCTGCGGGGCGACTCGCAGATCGGCGGCCGCTGCGCGATCAATGCCTCGGGCGGCCTCATCGGCATGGGCCATCCGCTGGGGCCCACAGGCATCGGCCAGATTGCCGAAATCACGCGCCAGCTGCGCGGCGAGGCCGAGGGACGCCAGCATGCCGGTGCAACCTGGGGCATGGCCCACATGATCGGCCTGGGCTCGGTGGCCATCGCGCATGTGCTGTCACGCGCCGACGCTTGAACAAGGAACCATCATGACCGACCCAGTCAGTCCCGATCGCGTCGAACTGCCGACGCTGAACTACGAAGTCCAGGGCCACGTGGCGCTGGTGACGCTGAACCGGCCCGACCGGATGAACACGCTCGGTGGGAGCATGAAGCCGGATCTGGCACGCGCCTTCTTCGAGCTTGCACGCGCCGATGCGCGGGTGCGCGCGGTGGTGCTGACCGGCGCGGGCGACCGGGCGTTCTGCGCCGGTGCCGACATCAAGGAGCGGGCCGATCAGCAGGTGCGGGCCACCGATTTCTTCGTGGCACAGAAGGCCACGCACGACCTCTTTCGCAACATCGAGGAGTTCGAGAAGCCGACCATCGCGGCCATCAACGGGGTGGCGCTGGGCGGCGGACTGGAACTGGCGCTGTGTTGCGACCTGCGCATGGCGGCCGACCATGCGAAGCTGGGCCTGCCGGAGGTGCGCCTCGGTGTCATTCCAGCGGCCGGCGGCACGCAGCGCCTGCCGCGCCTGATCGGCGAAGCGCGTGCCAAGGCCCTGATGTTGACGGCGGCGCAGATCGATGCGGCTCGCGCGCTCGACTGGGGCCTGGTCACCGAGGTGCGGCCCGGCGCGGAACTGATGCCTGCGGCGCTGGCCCTGGCGCAGCAGATCGGCGAGATGCCACCGCTGGCCGTGCGCTTCGCCAAGCGGGCCGTCAACCGGGGCATGCAGACCGACCTCGACAGCGGCCTCGAATACGAGCGCTACGCGGCCGCCATGCTGGTCGACAGCGACGACCGCAAGGAAGGCATGCGGGCCTTCGTCGAAAAGCGCAAGCCCGTCTTCCAGGGGCGCTGAGCCGCGCCCCGAACTCCATCCACGGAACACACAGCAAGGAAACACCCATGAAACTCGGATTGGAATCCCAGGTGGCGCTCGTCACCGGCGGCGGCCAGGGCGTCGGCCGTCAGATCTGCCTGGAACTCGCGCGCGAGGGCGCTCGCGTGGTGGTCAACGACCTGTTCCCGGAGCGCGCGCAGGCCGTGACCCGCGAGATCGAAAGCGAGGGCGGCAAAGCGCTGGCGGCGCCTGCGGACATCACCCAGGCCGACCAGGTGCAGGCGATGGTGGACACCGCGATGAAGCACTTCGACGCGCCCGTGCAGATCCTGGTCAACAACGCCGGCATCATTCCGGAGCGCCGGGAGAAGGGCGGCCGAACGCCGGCTTTCGTCGACATGCCGGTCGCCGACTGGGCCAAGATCGTCAACCTGAACGTGTACGGCACCTTCCACTGCTGCCACGCCGTCCTTCCGGGCATGGTGGCCGCCAGGCAAGGCCGGATCGTGAACATCATCTCGGAGGCCGGCCGCATCGGCGAGGAGAACATGGCGGTCTATTCCGGCGCCAAGGCGGCGATCGCCGGCTTCGGCAAGGCCCTCGCGCGCGAGCACGGACGGCATGCGATCACCGTCAACTCGGTGGCCTTGGGTGCTGTTTCCCACGAGGGCATCAAGGACGGTCCGCTGCACCCCGACGCCACCGTCCAGAACAACGAACTGCTGGCCAAGATGGTCCGGGCTTATCCGGTCGCCAAGGGCGTCGGGCGGCTGTCGAAGCCCGAAGACGTCGCCGGCCTGGTGGTGTTCCTCGCCTCTGCGCGGGCCCTGTTCGTCACCGGTCAGACCATCGGCGCCTCGGGCGGCTTCGCGATGTTGTAGGTTGCAGAAGCAGCGCCGGCATCACCAGAACCGCCACCACGCGCTGCGCCGACGCCTCATGTCTAGCGGCCGGGTGTCGAGCCGATCCAGCAGATGCGCGGCCGCGCCGAAACGGCAGGGGCCGGTCCCTTGCGGCTCGCGCGCGGCGGCCTTGGGGGTGTTCGCGGCCGTCGTCAGGCGCGGCACCGATCGGCCCGCGTCAGAGGCTTTCGAATGCACTGCGGACCGAGCTTCGCTCAAGGCGACGGCGGGAAGCCCCGCGCCACGCCGGCGCGCACCCTCACCAGGAATACCCCAGCTGCACACGCGTGGCCAGCTGGTTGCCGCCGCCACCCATGGCGCCTGACACGCCGACGCCCAGGTTCAGGGCGTCCGTCAGCTGGTAGCCCCACGTCGCACCCAGCGCGTTCTCTCCCGAGTAGTTGCCCACGGCCACGCCCACCCACTGCTTGCCGGGCGCCAGGGCCGGCATCTGCGGCATGGCCAGCGCGGCGGCAACGCCCCGCGCGGCGAACTTGCGCATCTCGTCCGAGGCAGCGCTCACGGCTTGGCGCAGCTGGCCGACGTTGGCGGCATCGGTCGGCATCACGCCCGACGCCACGTTGGTGATCTGCCGCGTCAGGCCGGCCGAGGCATCGCCCACGGACACCGAGTTGTCACGCGTTGCCACCGAGCCCTGGCCCAGGGCCACCGAGTTGGCGCCCGCGGCCAGGGTGTTCGCACCGAGGGCGACCGCGTTGTTGCCTGTCGCGACGGCGTTGTTGCCGACGGCGGTGGTCGGGTCGGCCAGCGCACGCGCGCCGGCACCGATGGCGACCGAGCCCGCGAAACGCGCTTCGGCGCCGGCGCCGATCGCCGTGGTGTCCTTGCCCACGGCCTGGGCACCCGCGCCGATGGCGGTAGCGCCCTGGCCCTCGACGATGCTTCCGGTGCCGCAGCTGACGGTGCCGCCGGTGAAGTTGCACAGGCCGTTCTGGAAGGCCTGGTTCATCAGGGCCTGCAGCGCCAGCACCTGCTGGTTGGCGAAGGTGTTGGCGCTGGTCAGCGTGGCCTGGCTGGTCTGCTGCAGCTGTTCCACGTTCACGGCATCGTTGGCCGCCTGACCCGCGCGCACGTTGCTGATGACGGTGCCCGCACCGCCATTGCTGTTGAGCGTCAGCGAACTGCCGTCGGGCGAGTACTGGGCCGAGTTCTGCGCGAGGCCGAGCGCCGTGTTGGCCGTCGTTTGCGCGGCGCCTGCTGCGGCGTTCGCGTTGTTCGCGCTGGTCTGGGCCAGGCCCGCGTTGGTGAGGGCCTGGTTCGCGGTGGACTGCGCCGCGCCGGCGGCGTTGTTGGCGGTGTTGCCCACGCCGAGCGCGACGCTGGCGAGGTCGCGAGCGCTGTCGGCGCTACGTTGCGCCCTGCCGGCGTCGGTGTACGCGGCGGAGGCCAGTCCCATCGCACCGTCGGCGGTGCTTTGCGCGGCGCCCGCGGCACCCAGCGCGCCGGTGGCCGTGGTCTGCGCAGCGCTGGCGGCCTGCTGCGCACCGTCGGCCGTCGCCTGTGCCTGGTTGGCCGAGTTCTGCGCCGCATTGGCGGCGTTGCTGGCGGTGTTGCCCACGCCGAGGGCGGTGAACGCGATGTCGCGTGCACCCTCGGCCGTGCGCTGTGCCTTGCCGGCGTCGTTGTAGGCCGCAGACGCGAGGCCCATCGCACCATCGGCGGTGCTTTGCGCGGCGCCTGCGGCACCCAGTGCGCCGTTGGCCGTGGTCTGCGCGGCGCTGGCGGACTGCTGGGCACCATCGGCCGTGGTCTGTGCCTGGTTGGCCGAGTTCTGGGCCGCATTGGCGGCGTTGTTGGCGGTGTTGCCCACGCCCAGGGCCGTGGACGCGATGTCGCGTGCACCCTCGGCTGTGCGCTGCGCCTTGCCGGCATCGGTGTACGCGGCGGAAGCGAGGCTCGCCGCCCCGTCGGCGGTGCTCTGGGCGCGCTGGGCATCGGTCTGGATCTGATAGGCCTGCCCGCCATTGATCGCTTCGGTGCTGCCGGGCGCGATGCTGCCATCGGCAACGTTCAAGACCGTTGGCGCGGGTTGCGCGAAGGCGGCAGTGAACGCCGAGGCGACGAGAGCGGCAACGGCCGCGCGTGCGAGGCGACGCGGCGGGCAGGAGAAGGGGAGGGAGCGAGAGGACATGGCTTGGATGCGTGTAGTTGTTACTGAATGCATCCAATGTAGGTGGGCGGTCCTCATCCGTGGTGATCGAAGTGCGGCGAACTGTCAGCGTCCTGACACTGCGGGCATTTCAGAGGCGAAGGTTGGACGGTCGCAGGTCCATGCATTCCACCGGAGTGTTATCGGCATGACAGATCGCGCGAGAACGCGCTGCGTTCAGCGTCGGCATGCCTCTCTAATCGCCGCTTCCCGCAAACCCCGGAGAGAGTGTCCCGCATGCAAGTCGCATTTCGCCTGAGCTGGCCTGCCCTGGCCGTGTCCGTCCTGGTCGCCGCGTGTGGCGGTGGCGGCGGTGGTGGCGGCTTCGGTCTTCCCATTGCGACTGCGCCGGCCCCGGCGCCCGCTCCGGCACCGGCACCGGCACCGGCACCGGCCCCATCGCCCGCGCCCGCGCCCGCGCCGGCGCCGGCTTCCGTGCTGAAGGGCACCACCACCCTGCGCGGTGCCGAGGTGACGGCCTTCTGCAGCAGCGGCCCGGTCGCCGCTGCACGGGCCGACGACGAGGGGCGGTGGAGCCTGTCCGTCGAGGCGTCCGCCTTTCCTTGCGTGCTCCGTGCGGTCGCGGAGAGCGGCTCCGTCGCCAAGGTCGCGACCCTGGCCAAGCAGTCCGGCGCGCCGCAAACGACCGTGATGTACTCGATCGCCTCCCAGCCCGGGCACGATGCCGGCATCAATCCGCTGACGGACCTCGTCCTGTCGCTGGCCGCGGGCCAGCCGCTGGACGCGTGGCTCGATGCGCATGCGGGCAGTCTGGCGCAGGCGGTCGCGGACCTGGCGGCCCCCATCACCGAAGCCGCGGGGCGCCTGAAGTCCTTGCTGGACGGTGCGGGCTATGCCCTGGACGCGGACCCGGCCATCGCCTTCGATGCCGACGCCGCCGCCCAGCTCGAAGGCTTCTTCGCTTCGCTGGCCGAGTCGCTGCAGAACGCCGGGATGACGCAGGAGCAGTTCGCCGAACTCATCGGCGCGGACGACGCAGCGCCCACCGCGCTGCCCTACACGCGCCGCTGGACGAACGCCGAGGTCGCGGCCATGCCGCAACTCAACAGTGCGTCGCTCGGCATCTCGGGCGGCGTGCTGTCGCTGAACACCGGCAGCGGGCTGGCTTCGGCGGTGGGTGCGTTCGTGGGCGGCGGGGTCGGCAACAAGGCGGTCCTGCAACTGCCCGGCTTCGACGGCCTGAAGGTGCGGGACTTCAAGAGCATCGAGATCGAGATGCAGCCCGACGCCGCGTACGCGCCCGGCCAGGGTCTGCCCTACGTGTCCTTCGACTTTGTGGTCGACATGCAATGCGGCCAGCCGCCGCTGGCTGCCGATGCGACCCTCGCGCAGGCCCGGGTGCGCTACCGCACGGTGACCTACGACACCTACTACCAGTACCTGCAGCCCGGCGGCGAGCACGACGGCACCCTCGTCCCGGGCCAGTTCTCGACGATGGTGATCACGCCGCAGAGCCGCGGCTGGCGGGTGTCGGCAGGCACGCCCATCGGGTCGACCGACATCAACGGCAGCGAGACCGGCCAGACCGCGCTGGATGTCGCCGCGTTGCCCGCCGACGCCTGCTTCGCCGATGCGGCCACCGGCGACGGTGGCATGTTCAGGAACGCCGCTGCGGCGCCCGCCTGCGCGCTGGCGGCAGGGCTGGCGACCGATGCACCCGCAGCCTGTGGGGCGGCCTATCGGGGCGCCTACCTGTTCCTGGGCAGCAGCAGCAACCCCCATGCGTCGAGCTGGCAGGTCCGCTCGATGAGCTACAACCAGGGCGTGCGGACCTTCTCCTTCGAGTAGGGCGACGCAGGCGGGGGCCGACGTCCGCGCACGCGCGGGGCCTCACAGGGGGGCGGCAGCTGTCGCTTTGCATCATGTCCTGGGCTTGTCCTTGTCGAGGGGCAGGTCCAGGTCGAAGTCGGGCGCTGCGAATGTCGATGGGGCGCCCGGTTCCAGGCTTTCCGGCGCGACGAGCGCGTCGAAGTTGGTGGCCTGCCCGACGCGCTCCGACAGCGTGTAGACATCGCCTCCGCGCTCGATGAGGCCGCGCGCCTCCAGTTCCTTGAAGACCTTGTTCACCACCGGCCGGGAGAGCCCCGCGTAGGAGGCGATCACCGACTGCGGGATCCGCTTGTCGATGACGCGCCTGCCGTCGGGACGTTCCTGCGTCAGGTCGTAGAGGGCCCGTCCCACGATCTGTTCGGCCGACAGGGTGGCCACGCGCCGCATCCTGCGGCCCAGGGTGGCGAGGCGGCGCACCTTCATGTCCAGCAGGCCGAGGGCCACCGACGGGTAGGCCATGCACAGGCTGCGAACGATGCGCCTGGGGATCACGTAGACCGACGAGGGCAGCGCGGCGATCAGGCTCACCTCGGATTGGTAGCCCTGATCGGCGAAGTGGGGGCCCAGGTAGAAGTCGTCGGGCTTGAGGAAGTGCGTCGTCAGGTCCTGCTCGCCCGAGCCGGTGGAGACCACGCGCAGCAGTCCGGCGGCGACGCAGTACACGGAGTCGGTGACTTCCTGCGCACGCAGGACCGCTTCGTTCTTGCGGAAGTCGCGCAGGCTGCTGGCATCGCTCACGGCCTTTCGGACCGCGTCGGGCAACTGCGACAGGAGGGGGTGGATGTACATGTTGGCTCTCGGCGTCTCTTCATGGTTGGTGCATTCACACAGGTTCGTCGGCATCTGGGTGCTGATCGAAAAAAGAGAACCCGAAGGCGCGCGAATCGCACCTCCAGGTTCAACTGGCGCCGGGGGGCCGGAAGGCGCCAGGGCGGAAACTCCGCACCCGGCCCGGCTTCGATGGAAGCAGGGCCGGGGCTCGTGGGTCGGGCAGGCTCCTACTTGGCGGCGATCGTGGAGACCGCCGAGTTGCCCACCGCGCTGGCGGTGACCTGGTTGCCCGACGCGCGCAAGGTCGCTGCGTTGACACCCCCGTTCACCTCCGTCCCGACCGAGTTGGCGCTAGCCAGGGCCGTCACCGCACCGGTGTTGGTCTGGCTGTTGCCGATGGCGCCGGAGGCCACTCCGGTGTTCAGTCCGGACAGCGTAAGCGCATTGGTGGCGCTGTTGCCGTAGGCCTGCGCCGACACGGAGTTGGCGCTGATGCCGATGACGCTGTTGCTCACTCCGGTCGCCGGTGTGACACCGCTGTTGAGGGCGACGAGGTAGCTGGAGCCGGAACTGCTGGCCGTGACCGCCGCGGTGTTGGTCTGGCTGTTCAGCACCACGGCGGCTGCCTGGGCCGACGCCGAGATTGCGCCGCTGGCGGGCGAGCCGCCATAGGTCATGGACACCATCGCATCGTTCCAGGTCGAGGCGTAGTTGGCTCCCGGCGTGGCATTGAGCACGTTGGTGGCCGCGTTGCCGCGTGCCAGCGCCGACGTGCTGTTGCCCTGCACGGCCACGGCACCGCCATTGAGGGCCGCGTAGTACGGAAGGCCGGCACCACCATTCAGTGCGACCCCGAGCTCGGTGGATGCCGAAGCATTCACCGCCGACGCGTTCGTCTGCACGTTGTTCAGCGCGGCGCTGGCGCCCAGGCTGGCCGGCCCGTCGATGCTCAGCGTGTTGTTCGCACGGTTGGCCGAGGCCTCGGCCACCGTGCTGTTGCCGCTGATGGTGAAGGTGCTGCCCGCCACGCCCGTGCTGCCCGTCAGGACGCTGTCGTTGTTGTAGATCCGGGTGCTCGCATGGCTGCTCACCCCCGTCCCGCTGGACGACTGCTGGTTGACCAGGACATGGTCGGCGACCGCGGAGGTGCCGAGAACACCGTTCGAGGCGTACGCCAGACTTTCGTCCTGCGAGGCGACGCTCGCCCCACCGGTGACGCTCACCTTGTTGGTCGCGTCGTTGGCGACGCCCAGTGCCAGGTTGCTGTTGTTCGACAGCGAAACGGTGCTCTGGGAAACGGCCGCCGGGGCGAACATTTCCAGGCCCGATGAGGCCGAGACGGTGCCGGCGCTGCCTTGCACCGACAGCAGCGCGGAGCTGGCAGTCGTCTGGTTGGCGACGGTCGCGACCGTGTTGGTGGCGGTGTTGGCCACCGAGCGGGCGCTCTGCGCATTGCCGTCGACGGCCAGGGTCGAGCCGCTGACCGCGGCGCCCGGCGTGGCATCGATGGCGAAGGTGCCGTAGACCGCGCTGTTCAAGGTCGAGGTGTCCACCGCCTGCAGGTTGCTCAGGGCCAGGTCGGCCCGGGCGGTGAGTGCGCCGCCGGCCGTGCTGGCCGAGGCGACATCGCTGCCCGAGGTGCTCGACAGGCCGTTCGCGCTCGCGCTCGCGGTGTTCGTGGCGGCATTGCCCGTGACCGAACCGGCCGTCGTGTTGCCGGACACGGACAGGCGGCTGTCGCGCACCGTGATCGACTCGCCGCCGCGCAGGGCCAGCATCACGCCGCCGCCGTTGGGCGTGCCGGTGGAGGGGGGAACGCTGCCGCTCAGCGCAAGCGAACCGCCTTCGACGAGATCGCCGTACTGCGAGACCGTTGCCGGATACCCCGCGGCATTGCGCGACAGCTGGTGCGGGCCCGATACGCCCCAACCCTGGGTCTGCAGGTAGGCGATCGCGTCGGAGGACAGGCTCGACGTGTCGACGTACAGCGTCCCCGCGGTCAACACGGCGTTGCTGTGCGCGAGGCCGGTGCCCGTGATCTGGTAGCTGAAGGGGCCGCCGTCCGTCGGGGCGGTGCCAGGCACGCCGATCACCGACGACACGTTCGCCGCGGTCACCTGCATGTTCTGCAGCGCGCCGGTGGCGGCCAGCGAGTTGGCGTCGAGCGACAGGACGTTGGTGGCGCCGTTGCTCACCGCCTTGGCCTGCAGCAGGTTGCCCTGCGCACTGACCGTCGCGTTGTCGACGAGCGTCGCCTGCAGCGTCGACGGGTTGCCGACGCTGGCTTCACGCCCCACCTGCACCAGCACGCGGGCCGACGAGCCCGGCTCGACCGGGTTGTCGACCAGCGAGGCCGTCACCGTGCCCAGCCCGGACTGTGCGTTCTGCAGGCTGAAGGCGGCGTCGGTGACCAGCGTGGTGGTGGTGCCGGTGCTGGTGGCCGAGGCGATGCCGCGGCCCTCCAGGGCCGACGAGACGACCGCCAGGTCGTTGCCCGATGCCTTGACGGTGTTGGCGGCGCGGCTGCCGTAGGCCAGTGCCTCGACATCGTTGTTCGAGGCGCTCACCGTCGAGCCGACCACGTTGCGCTCGATCGTCGTACTCACCACGTCGCCGCCGCCCACGCCGGCCGAGACGGCCACACCCGTGCCGGTGGCCTGGGTGCTGGTGACGTTGGCCACCGGTGCGAAGCCTTCGCCCAGGCCGGTGCCCAGGTTGCCCACTGCCAGCGTGACCGCGTTGGTGGCGTCGTTGCCGTAGGCGGCACCCACGACGGCGTTGCCGGTGGTGGCCACCGTGCTGCCGGTGAGGTTGCCCTCGACCGACGCGCCGACGGAGATGCCGCCGGCGCTGCCGCTGATGGCCGTGTTCGTGCCCACCTTCTGGTCGTTGAGAACGGCATGCACCGCAAGCACCGTGGGTTGGGTGGCCACGCCGTTGTCGAAGACGGCGCCGCCGGTCGCCTTCGAATCGTAGGTGACCTGCGACGCGACCGCGCCCTGTTGCGCCACCAGCTGAACGGCATTGGCGTCCACGCCGATGCTGTTGCTGCCCAGGTTGCCGTAGGCCACGGCGCGCTGCAGGTTGTCCGACACCGTCAGGTCACCGCCGGTGACGTGCGTGCCCGCGGCGATGCCCGTGAGGGCGTCCGACAGGCTGGCGGTGGCATTCCCGCGCTGGTATTGCACGCTGGCGATGCCCGTGGAGCCGCCGGCGCCGAGCGTGGTGCCTTCCAGGGCCAGCGCGTTGCTGCCGTTGTTGCCGACGGCGACTGCCTCCTGCGTGTTGCCCTTCACACCGAGGGTGCTGCCGGCGATCGTGTTGAAGCCGGGCACGAAGGGGGCGGTGCCGCGCGAGTCGGCATCGATGCCCGTGACGATGTTCGACGCGGTGGCCGACACCGGCGCGGCCTGGTTGATCTGCAGGCTGGAGATCGTCAGCGCGCCTTCGGCCGAAACGTTCAGGTTGCCGGTCGCGCCCTTGCTTCCGCCGGTGAGGCTTGCCACGGGCGAGCCCACCAGGCCGAGCGTGTTCGCATCGAGCGAGATGCGCTGGCTCACGTCGTTGCCGTAGGCCGCCGTCGAGGTGTTGTTGTCGCTCACCGACACCGTGCTGTCGTGCGTGACGCCGCCGGTCGCGCCCGTCATGGCGACGGTGCTCACGTCGGCGGAGCTGGCCGTCACGGACGCTGCCGTGTTGCCCGAGGAGTTCAGGTTCTGCTGGTTGTTGACGATCGCGGCCTAGCCCGTGAACGACGCGGCAGCGCCGACGGCGATCTCGCTCGACGCGACGCTGCCCGTCGCCTTGGCGCGGATGGTGTTGTCGTCCACCGCCACCGCGCCGCCGTTGACCGACTGGACCGCTGCGACGATGCCGGCGGACTGCGTGCTGCTCGACAGCGGGGAGAAGTTGACCTGCGAATTGGTGATCACCAGGGAGGCGTCGGCGCCGTACGCCAGCGCGCTGCCGGCACCGTAGGCCACCTGGCCCGAGGGCGAGGCCGGCGCGGCCTCGTCGACGAACGAAACGCCCGGGGCCAGCGCGATGCGGTTGCCCGCGGCGCCCGCCGCAGCGCCGACGGCCTCGTTGCCGGTGGCGGCGCTGGTGATGCTGTTGCCGGTGACCGAGAGGCTGCCGGTGAGGGTGTTCACGGCGCCATCGTTGCCCGAGACGCCGGCGATGATCCGTGCATCCTGCGTGGTGGCGGAGGTGAGCTTGGAGGTGGTCTCCGTCGGCGAGGAACGTGCCTGGTCATTGACCAGCACGGCACTGCCCGCGAAGGTCGACGCACCGCCGGCCTGGATGTCGATCAGGTTGGTCGCGACGTTGCTCTTGGCGCTCGAGGCGATCGCGTTGCCGTCCAGCTGGGGCGAGGAGGAGGTGGTGCCGTTGACGTCGGTGCCGACGGTCAGCGCGATGGAGTTGTCGACCGCCCGCGCGGTCGACGCGGCGGGATCCGAGTTGCCGGTGGAGTCGCGGCCCTTCTGGTAGGTCTGCAGGACCAGGGTGCCCTTGGAGACGAACAAGTCCGGGTTGGTGTTGTCGAAGACCACCGAGCCGGTCGAGTCCGACACGTAGTCCACGGGCACGGTGCCGGCAAGCGTTGTCGAGGCGCTGTTGACCACGGTGCTGGCGGCGATGCTGTTGTCGAGCACCGACGCGGTGCTGCCGCTGAGCGAGCCCAGCTGCGCACCGAGCTCGTTGCCCTGCACCAGCGAGTTCACCCGGCCGGTGTTGTTCTGCCATGCATAGGCGGCCACGCCCACGCCGTCGGCCACGGACAGGTCGATGTTGCCCACGAAGGCGTTGCCGACCGCGTTCGCCTTGACGATGTTGAACTCGACGCCGACCGTGCTGGCGTTGGCCGAGTCGGCCGAAATCATCGTCGTGCCGTCGACCGCCTGCGCACCGATGGTCTGGGTGTTCAATTGATTCGACTGGCTGCCCGGGTGGCCCAGCACCGTGGCGGTGTAGACGCCCGCGGCGTTGTGCACGGTGATGCTGGCGTCGGCGTTCAGCGTCTCGGCCATCGCGCCGCCGGCGATGACCGAGGCCAGAACGGCCATGCTGACTTGGGTGCGCGTGGGTTGGCGGCTGCGCGCGCCGCGAAGGTTCTTGCGTGATTTCATGATGACACTGGTGTTCGATAAATGAAAGGTGGGTGGTGCCGGCGCCGGCCGGACATGCATGTATCAACGAGAGCTATGTGGTCGCTGGTGTCTCCTCCTCCGGTTCCCCTTGCCGCTTCTCTTGTCTTGTCTTCTCTTCTCTTATTTGCCTTGTTCGTTGCGCGCCGGCCGCTCGATGCGCGGCGCTTCGGCGCCGCCGGCCACGCGCAGCCGGGCGATGACCTGCAGGCCGGGCTCGCCACGGTGGATCGAGGTGTCGGCCGCGTCCGGCCGCCAGGCCACGGCGACCGCGCCGGGCGCGATGCCGCGCGAGGCCAGGGCGCCCACGACGGCGGAGACCCGCTCGTCGATGAGCCCGTCACGCTTGCGTGCATCCCAGTTCTCGGTGTCGCGGGCGGCGAGCGTGACCTCGACGTCCTGCTTGCGCGCGAGGGCGGCGATCTGGTCGAGCGTGGACATCGCCGCGCCGCCCAGGGTGGACGAACCGATGTCGAAGCCGATCTGGCTGGCGCTCGGCGATGCGTCTGCGCTGGCTCCGGCCACCGGACCGCGCGCCAGGTTGACCGCCTGGCCGGTGGCCGCTGCGGGCGCCGACCCGGGCTTGGCCTCGGGGTTCTGGATCGTGCGAAGCTTCTCGGCGACCGCCGTGGGCAGGGGCGCGCCGCTGCCGGGGCGCAGCGTCAGGCAGGGCTCGGGATCCACCTGCGTGACGGTGCCCAGGAGGCGGACCACGCCTTCCTCCAGGGCGGTGCGTATCCCGAGCTGCAGCGGCTCCTGCCCCTTGCTGCCGATGTCGACATCGAACAGGTCGCTGCCGAAGAAGCGGAACACGTTCAGGCCCACTTCGTAGCCGTGGAACTGCTTGGTCAGGCTGACGGTCTTGCGCACCACCAGCGAGCGGGTGTCGACGATGCGCAGGTCCACGCCGACCGAGGCGGTGAAGGTCCGGGCCTTGGCACCCGCCTGGTTCTTGGAGATGTCGAAGCCGCCGGAATTGATGTTGTAGTTCAGCTCCGTGATGCCGCCGACGATGTAGTAGTCGGACTTGTGGATGCTGCCGCCGAAGTACGGCATCCAGGGCACCACCTGCGCGTTGCCGTTGTTGCCCAGGCGGTGCGTCATGCCGTCGCCGAGTTGCCGCCGGTCGGCGTAGCCGAGTTCGCGTTCGGCGATCACCGGGTCGAAGCGCTCGGCCACGCCTACGGCGCCCGTGAGCTTGCCCAGCGCCGAATACACCATGAGCGCGCCGCCCTGCGTGATGGCGTTGCCCTCGTTGATGCTGTACTTGCCGGTGTAGTCCTTCACGTCCCCGACGCTGACCACGATCGGCGCGCGCGCCGAGGCCGCGACGTGGTCGGCAAAGCAGGCGAGCACGCCTTCCATGGGCGTGACGTTGTCGCGCACCGAGGGGCCGAGCAGGATCGGCACCTCACCGGGCGCCACGCGTTGCTGGGGGATGTAGGTGCAACCGGAGGCCAGGGCCACGGCGGCTGCACACAGGCCGATGCGCCAGGCGCGGGCGGAGCTGTTGGTCTTGTTCTGCATGACTTGCTCTTTCCTGCGCTCAGTTCAAGGCGCCGTAGGCGCAGGCCGTGCTGCCGCTGACGGAGGCGGACTGGTTGCCGCGGTTGGTCTGGTTGGAGTTGAGCGCCTGCCACGCCGTGCCGTTGACGTAGTTGGCGGTGTTGCCGGCGGCGGCGGCACCGACCACGCCGGTGTTGGTCTGGTTGCTGCCGACCTGCGTCGCGCCATAGGTGCCGACGTCGGCCTGGTTGGCGTTGCCGGTGGACTGCGAGGAGGCTCCCGCGCTGCTCGGGGAGTTGGCCACGGTGCTGTTGGTGCCCTGGCTGCCCGTGGCGTTGGCGGCGACGTCGCAGTTGTACTGGTGGTCGATGTTGGTGATGTAGTTGTTGTTCGTCACCGGTGCCGCGTAGTAGCCGGACTTCCTTTTCTGGATCATGTCCTGCACCGCGGCGGCATTGACCTTGTCGGCCGCGCTCTGGAACTGCCATGCCGCGTTCTCGCCGGCGTTGTTGGCGAGCACGGGTGCACTGGCCAGGGCGCCTGCGGCCGCCAGCAGCGAGGCGCGTTGAAGAATCGGCAGGGCGAACACGGCCCTGACTCGGAAGTGAATCATGAAAATTTCCTTGAGGATGGGAAGGCCTGGAAGGCCCGAACGAGGCGCTGGCCCCGTCGCTGCGCGCCCGTTGTCGGGCGTCTTGGCTTTAGCCGCTCATGGCTGCGACGCGCTCCGTCGAGCCACGGGAAGGCTGGGAACGGCGCGCAGGTGCGGAACCGGTGCTGCTCGGGGAAGGGGCTGTGCGTCCTCGATGGCTGGTGGATGCGGCGTCTCTGGAGCCGCCTCGTCGCCGCCATCCACGATCGCGCGCTCCAGGTCCCGGTACATCCGCTCGGACTGGCCCTCGAATTCCTGCTGGAGCATCCCCAGCAGTTCGGTCGCACGGTGTTGCATCTGCGCGATCGATTCCTCGACGCGGTTGAGTTCCGCGCGCAGCTCCAGAACGAAGAGCTTGAGCCGCCGCTTGTCGGATTGCTCGATGGGGTTCATCCCGCGAACCCCCAGGGCACCACGGCCGACGTGCACTGGTAGGCCGCTTCGGCATACGCCCCGCGGCGCGGCAGCGCACTGCGCGTGGGCAGGGGGGACTCCGGCGGGCTCCAGGTGTCTTCCATGGTGCGCGCGATGGCCCTCGACGGATCGAAGGAGGCGCCGTTCACGAACCGGCCGCACATCCAGCGGGCGCCGGTGCGCAGTGCGTTCGCATAGTCATGCTCGTTCTCCACGCCGGCGACGACGATCTGTTCGGCCAGGTGTGAACAGATGCGGATCATGTCGCGCAGCGCGCGGGCCGCGTCCTGGTTGTGGCGGCTGCGAAGGACGAAGCTCTCGTCCAGCAACAGGGTCTGGGGACTGCACGCCTGGAGGCCTTCGAGGTTGACGGGCCCGCTGCCGAAGCCGGCCATGGCGATGCGTGCGCCGCGCTGACGGATGGCATCGCAGAAGTCCCTGGCGTCCTCGAGCGAGGGAAGCGCTGTCCGGCCGGAGATCTCCAGCGTGAAGCGGCTGGCTGCGCAGGGGTTGGCCTTCAGGAGCGCGAACAGCCGCGACCAGTAGCTGTCGTGGCGCACGCTCATCGACGAGATGCGGCAGGCCAGGCGCAGCGACGGATCCTCCAGCAGCCTGCCGAAGATGCGCAGGGCCTGCGCACGGTCGACCAGCCGCGTGAGGCCCAGGCGCTCCAGTGAAGGCATGAAGACCTCGTGCGAGGCCGTGTGCACATCGGCAAGCTGGCCCGTCGCACGCGGCACGCCGCGCCAGTAGAGGATGCTGAGGGGGGAATACGGGCTGACGACGCCCTGCCACGCGCAGTCGACACCGTCAGCGGCGTACATGCGCGCAACGTCGGCGGCAATCTTCATGTCTGCCTGGAAGCGGTCCGAATGCCCTCGCCACATGCCGACATGGAGTGCCGAGCACGAGGCCGAGGCATAAAGGACGTAGCTGGACTCGTCGGCCGTCAGGCAGCGCGGCGTCGCGGTCTGCAGCTCGGTCCAGCCCGCATGCAGCGCCGGCACGAGTTCGTGGCCTTCGATGCAGATGGGCTCGGTACCGCCCAGCACCATGAGCTGCTCCAGCACATCTTCCTGCGCGCCGTCGCCCTGCGGAAGCCACAGCACCAGGCAGTCGTCGCCGATGTTGATGACCTGACGCGCCGGGTCGGCAGTGAGGGTGCCAAGCCGCCGCGCGATCTGCTCGCTGAATTCGTGCGCGACGCGCTGACCGAAAGCTTCACGTACGCGAAGGATGTTGCTCGCGTAAACGAAAGCGCCGCGTAACGCAGTTGCAGCGTGGACCGGTTGCGGAGGGTGCCGGAGCGCTGTTTCGATCTGTTGCATGAAATGGATACTAGAAATGCCATTTCGCTGTCGCAACGACTGCTTTTAGTTTCTTGTCATGCGCATAACAGAAGTAGAACGTCGTCATTTTTCGGCGACCCGGCGAGCCGCAGAAACGAATCCAATAGTGTTCGTTGGCGCGTGCTCACCACGCGCGGCTCAGCGCGCAGGGCGTTTTCACCGCGCGGATGCACATCTATTCATGCATGCCGGATCGCTTGCTTCGCTCGAGCGCTGTCTTTTTCGGCGCTCGAGCGAAGGCGAGGGCGCCCCGGCGCGCCGGACGCCTCAGGCAGGGGTGCGCGCAGTCGCGAACAGGTCGACCATCGCCTTGTTGAAGGCCGGGAGATCGTCCGGCTTTCTGCTGGTGACGAGCGGTCCGTCGTTGACCACTTCCTCGTCGACCCATTGCGCACCGGCGTTCGTAAGGTCCGCGCGCAGCGAGGGCCAGGAGGTCATGCGGCGTCCCTTGACGCCGTCGGCGTCGATCAGGGTCCAGGGGCCGTGGCAGATGGCGGCAATCGGCTTGCCGGACTCGACGAAGGCGCGAACGAAGGCGATGGCCTTGGGTTCGAGGCGCAGGGCGTCGGGGTTCACCACGCCGCCCGGCAGCAGCAGGGCGTCGTAGTCGGCGGCTTTCGCGCTTTCCAGTCGGGCTTCGACAGCGAAGGTGTCGGCCTTGTCGTGGTGGTTCCAGCCCTGCACCTTGGCGCCGGCGGGCGACACGATGTGCGTGGTGGCGCCTGCGGCATCGAGTGCGCGGCGCGGCTGGGTGAGTTCGACCTGTTCGAAGCCGTCGGTGACGAGGATGGCGACCTTGAGGTCTCGCAGGGTGGTGGATGGCATGGAGTGTCCTTGGGAAGAGGGATGGGAGGGATGTGCACGCGAGGGCGGCCTGATCCGCAGGTGAACGTCGATCACCCGCCTGATGTGCAACGACTCGGGGTGAGCCGTCGCCATGCGGCTTGACGACGGACGCCGCCTCGCATGGCTTCAGTCTGCGCCGCCCGGTGGGTCGCGCGGTCGGCGTGTTGCGTGCAGGCGCGTAGGAGCACACGGGCAGGGCGGGGCCCGCTCAGGCCTTCCGGAAGAGCCCGTTGAGCTGCGCGCCCTGCGCGGCGCCCTCGAAACCGTCGAAGCGCCCCGCCTGCAGTGCCTGTGCGGCGCGCATGAAGCCGCCCCATGCCGCGCGGGCCAACGCGCCGCCCACGCTCACCCGCCGCACGCCCAGTGCCGCGAGGTCCTGCAGGGTGAGGACGCTCGTGGCGCCCACCAGCACATTGACCGGCTTGGGGGCCACCGCGCCGACCACTGCCGCGATCTGCTCGCGCGTCGTGATGCCGGGCGCATAGAGGCAGTCGGCGCCCGCGTCGGCGTAGGCGCGCAGCCGTGCGATCGCGTCGTCGAGGTCGGGCCGGCCGGCAAAGAAGTTCTCGGCGCGGCCCACCAGCAGCGTGTCGCCGCCGGCCGCGTCGATGGCGGCGCGCGCGGCACGCAGGCGGGCCACCGCCACGTCGATGGGGTAGAGCGGGGCGCTGGCATCGCCCGTGCCGTCCTCGATGGACAGGCCTGCCACGCCGGTGCCGACGGCCTGGGCGACATGGCGGGCCACGGCCTCGGGCGTGTCTCCAAATCCGTCCTCGAAGTCGGCATTCACCGGCAACTCGGTGGCCGCGACCATCTCGCGCAGGTGGGCCAGCACCGCGTCAACCGGCAGGTCGCCGTCGGCCTGCGCCTGCGACCACGCATGGCCCGAGCTGGTGGTGGCGAGGGCCTGGAAGCCGAGCGACTGCAGGTAGCGCGCGCTGCCGGCATCCCACGGGTTGGGCAGCATGAAGCAGCCGCTGGCATGCAGCGCCTTGAAGTCGGCACGGCGGCGGGCGATGGTGGAGGCGTCGGGGATGGGGCGTGCGGTGTCCATGCGGCATCTTGAACTGCCGGCAGCCCCCACGCTTCGGCCGGCCCCGAAATGCGGTCCCGGAGCCAGGGGCTTGCGCGACGCCTGGGCGGTAGGTGCAGCCGTGGGCCGTTCCTAGAATGCGCGGGCCCTATCGGCCCATCGAACCAGGAGACCGCCATGAAGGAAGACAGCATCGAATTCGAATCGCGCGACGGCATTCGCATCCAGGCCTGGCGCTGGGCACCCGAAGGCACGCCGCGTGGCGTGGTGCAGGTGCAGCACGGCCTCGGGGAGCATGGCGCGCGCTACCGCCGCTTCGGCGAGGCACTGACCGCCGCGGGCTATCTCGTGGTGGCGCCCGATGGCCGCGGCTCGGGCCGCACGGCCGCGGGACGCTACGGCCACTGGGGCCGCGATGGCTGGCCGGGCTGGGTCGACGACCTCGTGCAGCTCAACCACCGCATCCGGCAGGACCACCCGGGCATGAAGCTCGCGCTGGTCGGCCACAGCATGGGCAGTTTCGCCACGCAGCAGTTCCTGCTGGACCATTCGGCCGAGGTCGACGCCGCCGTGCTGCTGGGGTCCACCGAGGTGTCGGGCATCGTGGCCATGATGACGGCGCCGGGCCCGGTGGACCTGAGCACGCTCAACCAGGGCTTCGAGCATCGCACCGGCTTCGAGTGGCTCAGCCGCGATGCCGCGGAAGTCGACCGCTACTGTGCCGATCCGGCCTGCGGCTTCGTGCCCGAGCCCTTCACCGGCATCGAGACGCTGGCGCGCGCCGCCGACCCCGCGGCGCTGGCCGGCATTCGCGCCGACCTGCCCATCCTCATCCTCTCGGGCGACGCCGACCCGATCGCGGGCGGCGGCGCGGCGCTGCAGGTGGTGGCGCAGCGCTACCGCGATGCGGGCGTGCGCGACGTCGAACTCACCCTGTACCCGCAGGCGCGCCACGAACTGCTCAACGAGACGAACCGCGACGAGGTCACGGCGCGGATCGTGGGCTTCCTGGACCGCACCATCGGCCGCTGAGGCCGCGCCGCTCGCGGCGTGGGCTCAGGCCTTCTCGTACTCGGACAGCGGCACGCAGCTGCAGAACAGGTTGCGGTCGCCATACACGTTGTCGACGCGGCCCACAGGCGACCAGTACTTGGCATGCTTCAGCGCGGCCAGCGGGAAGGCCGCGACCTCGCGCGAGTAGGGGTGCTTCCACTCGGTGGCGGCGAGCGTGGGGGCCGTGTGCGGCGCGTTCCTGAGCGGGTTGTCGTCCTTGGGCCAGACACCTTCCTCGATGCGGCGGATCTCGCCGCGGATGGCGACCATGGCGTCAATGAAGCGGTCCAGCTCGGCCAGCGGTTCGCTCTCGGTCGGCTCGACCATCAGCGTGCCGGCGACCGGAAAGCTCAGCGTGGGCGCGTGGAAGCCGTAGTCGATGAGGCGCTTGGCCACGTCCTCGGCCGTCACGCCGCTCGTGTCCTTGAGCGGGCGCAGGTCCAGGATGCATTCGTGCGCCACGTGCCCGTTGGGGCTGGCGTAGAGCGTCGGGTAGTGCGACGACAGGCGGGCGCTGATGTAGTTGGCGCTGAGGATGGCCGTCTCGGTGGCCGCCGTGAGGCCCGAGGCGCCCATCATGCGGATGTACATCCAGCTGATCGGCAGCACCGCGGCATTGCCCAGGGGCGCAGCGGACACGGCGCCCACGGTCGCAGGCTCGCCGGCCGTCGCGTGCCCGGGCAGGAAGGGCACGAGGTCTTCCACCACGCACACCGGCCCGACACCGGGTCCGCCGCCGCCATGCGGAATGCAGAAGGTCTTGTGCAGGTTGAGGTGGCTCACGTCGCCGCCGAACTCGCCGGGCGCGGCCACGCCGACCAGCGCGTTCATGTTGGCGCCGTCGACGTACACGCGGCCCCCGTGCGCATGCACGATCTCGCACAGCTCCTTGACCCGCGTCTCGAACACGCCGTGCGTGCTGGGGTAGGTGATCATCACGCAGGCCAGGTCGGCCGCGTGCTGCTCGCAGGCACGCCTGAGGTCGTCGATGTCGACGTTGCCCTGGCTGTCGCAGGCCGTCACCACCACCTGCATGCCCGCCATCTGCGCGCTGGCCGGGTTGGTGCCGTGGGCCGACGAGGGGATCAGGCACACCTTGCGGTGCGCCTCGCCGCGGCTCGCATGCCAGGCCTGGATGGCCAGCAGGCCCGCGTACTCGCCCTGCGAACCGGCGTTGGGCTGCAGGCTGATGCCGGCATAGCCCGTCGCTTCGCACAGCCAGGCGCGCAGCTGCTCGTCCAGTTGCCGGTAGCCGGCCAGCTGCTCGGCCGGCGCGAAGGGGTGGATGTGCGCGAACTCGGGCCAGGTGATGGGGATCATCTCGCTGGTCGCGTTGAGCTTCATGGTGCAGCTGCCCAGCGGGATCATGCTGCGGTCCAGCGCCAGGTCCTTGTCCGACAGGCTGCGGATGTAGCGCAGCATCGCCGTCTCGCTGCGGTGGGTGTTGAACACCGGGTGCGTGAGGAAGGTGCTGGTGCGGCGCAGCTCGGCCGGCAGGCGCGGCGCGGTGTCGGCAGCGAGCTGCTCGAAGCGCGGCATCGGCGTGCCGGCAGGCACGAACAGTGCCCACAGCGCCTCGATGTCGGTGCGGGTGTGCGTCTCGTCCAGCGAGATGCCCAGGTGCTGCTGCAGGCGGCAGCGCAGGTTGATGCCCGCGGCGGCGGCGCGGCCGAGGATGTCGGCGGTGTCCTCGCCCGTGCGGACGGTGATCGAGTCGAAGGCCGTCTCGTGCACCAGCTCGCGGCCCATCTGTTCGAGCCCGCGCGCCAGCACGGCCGTGAGCAGTGCCACGCGTTGGGCGATGCGCGTGAGGCCCACCGGGCCGTGGTAGACCGCGTACATGCTCGCGACCACCGCCGGCAGCACCTGCGCCGTGCAGATGTTGGAGGTCGCCTTCTCGCGGCGGATGTGCTGCTCGCGCGTCTGCAGCGCGAGCCGGTAGGCCGGTGAGCCGTGGGCATCGACGCTCACGCCCACCAGGCGGCCCGGCAGCGAGCGCTTGAAGGCGTCGCGGCAGGCGAGGTAGGCGGCATGCGGGCCGCCCGCGCCCATCGGCATGCCGAAGCGCTGCGTGCTGCCGCAGACGATGTCGGCGTCCCATTCGCCGGGCGGCGTGAGCAGCGTCAGCGCCAGCAGGTCGGCCGCGACGCAGAAGGCCGCGCCTCGCTCATGCGCCACGCCGACGAGCGGGCGCAGGTCGTGCACCTGCCCGGTGGTGCCCGGATATTGCGCGAGCACGCCGAAGAAGTCGCCGCCGGCCATGAGGTGCGGCAGCGTCTCGGTGGCCGTGCTCACCTTGAGCTCGATCCCCATCGGCGCGGCGCGCGTGCGGATCACCTCGAGGGTCTGCGGGTGGCAGTCGCCGGCCACGATGAACACGTTGCTGCGGCTCTTGACGCTGCGCCTGGCCAGCGTCATCGCCTCGGCCGCCGCGGTGGCCTCGTCGAGCATCGAGGCGTTGGCGATCGCCATGCCGGTGAGGTCCGTCACCATCGTCTGGAAGTTGACCAGCGCCTCCATGCGGCCTTGCGAGATCTCCGCCTGGTAGGGGGTGTAGGCGGTGTACCAGGCCGGGTTCTCCAGGATGTTGCGCAGGATCACGCCCGGGGTGTGCGTGCCGTAGTAGCCCTGGCCGATGAAGTTGCGCGCCACCTTGTTCTTCGAGGCGATGGCCTTGAGCTCCGCCAGCGCCTCGCCCTCCGTGGCCGGCGTGGGCAGCTTCATCGCCTGGCTGCGCCGGATCGCCGGCGGCACGATGCCGTCGATCAGCTCGGTGCGCGAACGCGCCTCCACCGCCCGCAGCATCGCCGCCTCGTCCTCGGCCGAGAGGCCGATGTGGCGGTTGGCGAAGGCGTCGGCATGTTCGAGGGCGGCGAGGGGCGGAAAGTCGGCGGGGGAGGTCATGGCAGGGCTCGAGGGCATTCAGAGGCGGGGACAGGACTTGAGCGACGCGAAAGTGCCGCGAAGGGCGCGAAATCGAGAAAGGTCTTTTTTGCGTTCTTCGCGCAACCTTCGCGCCCTTCGCGTACGGCTGTCCGATCCCGATTTCAGGATTCGGCCGAGAACTTCTCGTAGGCCGTGGCGTCGAGCAGGGCGTCGAGCTGGGCCGGCTCCGACAGGCGCACCTTGAAGAACCAGCCGGCGCCGGTGGGGTCGCTGTTGGCAAGGGACGGGTCGGCGCGCAGCGCCTCGTTGACTTCGGTGATCTCGCCGGTCAGGGGCATGTACACGTCGGCGGCGGCCTTGACCGACTCCACCACGCCCGCGACCTCGCCCTGCGTGAAGGCCTTGCCCACCTCGGGCAGGTCGACGAAGACCACGTCGCCCAGCGCGTCCTGCGCATGCACCGTGATGCCGACCGTGGCGGTGGCGTTGTCGTCGGTCTGGACCCACTCGTGGTCCTTGGTGTACTTGACGTTGCTCATGAAGACTCCTCGTGGAAGGGGTGGAAAGAATGAGGGAGAGAAAAAAGAAAGGGGTGATCAGCCGCGGAAGTAGCGGGCCAGCACGAAGGGCATCTGCGTGACCTCCATCGGCACGGCCTTGCCGCGCACGATCGCGTCGATGCGCGTGCCGGGCTCGGCGTAGGCGGTGGCGACGTAGGCCATGGCGATCGGGCGGTCGACGGTGGGGCCGAGCAGCCCGCTGGTGACGAGGCCGACGTCGGTGCCCTCGGCGTTGCGCAGCACCGTGCCTTCGCGCACGGGCACGCGCTCCAGAGCGACCAGGCCGACCCGCTTGCGCTTCAAGGTTTCATGGTCCAGACGGCCTGCAGCCCCCGTGGATGCTGCGAGCTGCGCCATCAATTTCGTAGCGCCCGGGAAACCGCCCTCGCGCGCGCCGCCGGCGCGGCGCACCTTCTGGATGGCCCAGGTGAGCGAGGCCTCGACCGGCGTGGTCGTGGGGTCGAGGTCGTTGCCGTACAGGCACAGGCCGGCCTCGAGCCGCAGCGAGTTGCGCGCGCCCAGGCCGATGGGCTGCACCTCGGGCTGCGCGAGCAGCAGGCGCGCCAGGCGCTCGGCGTCGGCCGCGGCGACGGAGATCTCGAAACCGTCCTCGCCGGTGTAGCCGCTGCGCGTGGCGAAGGCCGGCACGTCGCCGATCTTCACCGCGCCGCCGGTCATGAACACGAAGCGCTCGATGCCGGGCGACAGGCGGGCCAGCACCGCGGCGGCCTGCGGGCCCTGCAGCGCGAGCAGCGCATGCTCGGGCAGGGGCTGGACCTGGCAGCGGTGGCCGATCTTCCGCTGGATGAGCGCGAGGTCGTCTTCCTTGCACGCGCCATTCACGATCAAGAACAGCGAATCGTGGCCCTCGTTGAAGAACATCAGGTCGTCGACGATGCCGCCGTCGTCGTTGAGCAGCAGGCCGTAGCGCTGCTTGCCGGGCGCGAGGCCGATCACGTCGACCGGCATCAGGGTCTCGAGCGCGGCCGCGGCGTCGGGCCCGACCAGCCGCAACTGGCCCATGTGCGAGATGTCGAACAGACCGGCGGCGGTGCGCGTGTGGCGGTGCTCGGCCATCAGGCCGGCGGGGTATTGCACCGGCATCGAGTAGCCGGCGAAGGGCACCATGCGCGCACCCAGTTCGATATGCAGGGCGTGCAGCGGCGTCTGGCGCAAGTCGGTGGCGGCGTTGGCGGTATCGGCGGAAGAGGCCATGGCGCAGGTCTCCGGGAACGAGGGCAGTCATCATCCGCGACGCAAATCGCGGGCCACCCCTGCTGTCCCTGGTACCTGAGAGATTCGCCCCAGCGATCGGGGTTTGCTCCTTCGGTGGGGGCCGTCGACACGCGGTCGGGCCCCGCTCTCCAGCCGGGAACGCCGGCGCTGGCCGGCGTGTCGTCAGTCCTTTTGCCTGAGCGTTCGGAATGGTGCTTCCTGCGCCTTCGGCGGCCCTGCTGCGGTCGGTGCGCGGGGCTCTCTCCTGACCCGGCCGAGTGTAGTGGATCGGCCGCCGGCTACGCCGCCGTTTCCAGCGGCAGCAGCCGCTCGATGCGCTCGCGCACCGAAGCGGCCCGCTCGGCGCCGGCATGGGCCTCGATGTCGGCGATCATGGTTCGCGCAACGGCGAGCATCGCGTCGCGCTCGCGGGCCTCGCGCAGAGCGTCGCGCAGGGCATCGGCCTGCGCGGGATCGCGGCGCGCGAACATGCGCTCGCACAGGTCGAACAGGAACATCCGCGTCGTGGCGAGGGAGCGCTTGCCGTCGAAGGGGTCGGCCGCAACCGGCGCCGCCGGCGCCTCTGGCGCGGGCGCTTGCAGTGCGTGAGCGGCCTGCAGATAGCCGCGCTCGACCAGGGCGCGCGCGGCACGGCCGGCTTCGTCGCGGCCGCCGAACAGGGGTCCGAAATCGGTGAGCGAATGCCTGCCGTCGGCCATGAGCAGCAGGGCGCGTTCGCGCTGCGACAGCGAACGCTGGCCAGGGCGCAGTTCGTCGCGCGCCTTGTCGGTCTTGAGAAGCAGCATGGGCGGTCAGGAGGATGCCGAGCGCGGCAGCATCCGCCGCCGCCATGACATCCTCGTGAACGGCCCTGTCGCCTACCGCGCGTAGACCAGGTCGCGCAGCCCCAGCGAGATGCCCGGCACGTAGGTGATCACCATCAGGCAGGCCAGCACCACCAGTACGAAGGGCACCAGCTGCGTGACGATGCGGTCCAGCGAGATGCGCGCCACCGTGCAGGCGGCGAACAGGTTCACCCCGAAGGGCGGGGTGATCATGCCCAGCGCCAGGTTGACCACCATGATCAGCCCGAAGTGCACCGGGTCGATGCCGAAGTGCTGGGCCACGGGCGCGAGGATGGGCGCCAGCACGATGATTGCGGCACTGGTCTCGATGAACATGCCGATGACGAACAGCGCGGCGTTGACGCCGAGCAGGAACATCGCGGGCGACTTGAGCACGGATTCCAGCCAGTGGCCGATCGCCTCCGGCACGCCCGCGCGCGTGATGAGGAAGGCGAACAGGCCGGCGTTCGCGATCACGAACATGATCACGGCCGACGAGATCACCGACTTGCGCAGGATCTTGTACAGGTCGGGCAGCTTGATCTCGCGGTAGATCACCATGCCCACGACCAGCGCGTAGAACACCGCCACGGCCGAGGCCTCGGTGGGCGTGAAGATGCCGCCGTAGATGCCGCCCAGGATGATGACCGGCATGAGCAGCGCCCAGCCCGCCTGCCAGAGCGCCTTGCCGAAGGGCATGCGGCCTTCGCCGTCGTTCTTGCCCCAGCCCTTCCACTTGCAGTAGACCCAGACGAAGAGCATCAGCGCCGCGCTGATGAGGATGCCCGGGCCGAAGCCGGCAATGAACAGCTCGCCGATCGACACCTCGGCGCTCACGCCGTACAGGATCATCGGGATCGAGGGCGGGATGATCACGCCCAGCTCGGCGCTCGTGGCCTGCAGCGCGGCCGCATAGCTCGTGGGGTAGCCGTGCTTGATCAGCGCCGGGATCAGGATGGCGCCGATGGCGAAGGTGGTGGCCACCGACGAGCCCGACACCGCCGCGAAGATCATGCAGGTGAGCACGCAGGTCATCGGCAGGCCGCCCTGCACGCCGCCCACGATGCTCTTGGCGAATTCGACCAGCCGGCGCGAGATGCCGCCGGTCTCCATCAGGTTGCCGGCCAGGATGAAGAAGGGAATGGCGGCCAGCGGAAACTTGTTGATCGAGTTGAACATCTCCTTGGCGGAGATCAGCATGGGCGCGCCGGTGACCTGCATGCCCAGCACGGAGGCCAG
Source organism: Xenophilus aerolatus (assembly GCA_030418545.1). GTDB lineage: Bacteria > Pseudomonadota > Gammaproteobacteria > Burkholderiales > Burkholderiaceae_C > Xenophilus. The sequence goes on from QAIB01000002.1 coordinate 232,241, forward strand.
GCCGATCGAGACGGCGACGGATATCGACAGTGCGAAGCACAGCACCATCGTGACGACCATCACGGGGGTCATGCCGTGGCCCCCCAACTCGGCACTTCGTGTCCTCGCCACCCCCCGAGGGGGCGCCGAGTTTGCTTGAGGCGGCTCCGCGCGGCGCTCATTGCGCAGTCTCCAGTTCCATGCGCTTCGGATCGAGGTAGTTGCCCACGATGCCGATCAGCGAGAAGAGCGCGCCGACCGGAAGCGCCAGGTAGGCCCAGACCATCGAGATGCTTTCGAGCCCGGCCATGGACTGCACGCGCCCGCGCATGGCGTAGTCGAAACCCCACCACAGCACGACGAGCATCAATGCCAGCGCGGCGATGCTGACCACCGCATCGAGCACGCGCTTGATCTTCGGCGGGCTCCAGCGGTAGAGCACGTCCACGCTCACCATCGCGCCCTGGCGGAAGGCCATGGGGATGCCGAGGAAGACCATCCAGATCAGGCTCACGCGGATCAGGATCTCGCTCCACTCGGCCGGCTGCTCGAGCACGAAGCGCGTGACGATCTGGAACATGCCCAGCGATGCCGCGATCACCAGCATCAGGCAGGCCAGGGCCATCGAGAGCGCCGTGGTGCGGCGCTCCAGCCCGAGGAACATCTCTTTCATCTCAACCCAGTTGTTGCAAAGAAAAAAGCCCGCCAGGCCAAGCTGGGCGGGCGCGGGCAGCTATCGAAAAGATAGCGTGCCGGGCATTCACTTGTAGTCGCGGATCTTGTCGAGGTTGGCCTTGCCGAAGTCCTTCTCGAACTGGGCGTTGACCGGCGCCAGCGCCGCGACGAACTTCGACTTGTCGACGTTGTCGATCACCGTCATGCCCTTGGCGCGCAGGTCGGCCACGCCCTTGGCGTCGTCCTCGTCGACGCGTGCACGGTTGGCCTTCACGGCTTCCTTGGCGGCATCGAGGAAGGCCTGCTGGTCGGCGGGCGCCAGCTTGTCGAACACGCCCTTGTTCATCACGAAGATGCAGGGCGAGTACACGTGGCCGGTGAGCGTGAGGTGCTTCTGCACCTGGTCGAACTTGGCCGAGATGATCACGGGCAGCGGGTTCTCCTGGCCGTCCACGGTGCCCTGCTGCAGGGCGGTGAACACCTCGGGGAAGGCCATCGGCGTGGTGATGATGCCGAAGCCCTTGTAGGCCGCGATGTGCACCGGGTTCTCCATGGTGCGCATCTTCAGGCCCTTGAGGTCGGCGGGCTCCTTCACGTCGCGCTTGCTGTTGGTCATGTGGCGGAAGCCGTTCTCGGCCCACGCCAGCGCCTTGAAGCCCTTGGCGTCGAACTTCTTGAGCAGGTCCTGACCGATCGGGCCGTCGAGCACGGCGCGCGCGTGCGCCTTGTCGCGGAACAGGAAAGGCACGTCGAGGATCTTGGTCTCGGGCACGAAGTTCGGCACCGGGCCGGTGGACGAGAAGGCCAGTTCCTGCGTGCCGAGCTGCACCGCCTCGATCGATTCGCGCTCGCCGCCCAGCGAGCCGTTGTAGAAGGTCTGGACCTTGTAGCGGCCGCTGGTGCGCTTCTCGACTTCCTTGGCGAAGGTGTCGATGGCCACGCCCTGGTGCGAGTTCTGCGCGGTCGAGATGCTGATCTTCATCGTGGTCTGCGCGATCGCGGCGCAGGCCATGCCAAAGCCGAGAACCAGGCCGACGGCCAAGCGGTTCAACTTCATGGGGTGTCTCCTCGGTGGAAAGTGGCCGCGGCCCAGAACGGGCCGCGGCAGGCAGGGCGTCGACTATGCCCTGATTGCCAGCTTCACAGCGTCGGGATTTTCACGGACGTAGTCGCGGATCACCTCGTCGAAGGACGTGTCGCTGCCCAGGCCCAGCGCGCGGGCGCGCGGCGTCTCGAAGCGCCCGGGCCAGGTCTTGACGATGCGCATGATGGCCGGGTCGGGCGTGCGGTCCAGCAGGGCGAGCGCCTCGGGCCCCGCCACGCGGCCGAGCGCGGCGGCCATCTCGCCCACGGTGGTGGACAGCGAGGGCAGGTTGACCGCGGTGCGCGGGCCCCATTCGGCCTCGCTCGCCTCGGCGGCGCGCAGGATGCCTTCGATGGTGCGCGCCGGCGAGGCCAGCGCGACGGGCGTGTCGTCGGGCACGGGGCAGGGCGCGCGCACGCCGGCCAACGGCTCGCGGACCATGCCGCTGAAGAAGCTGGAGGCGGCACCGTTCGGCTTGCCGGGCCGCACGCTCACCGTCATGAGGCGCACGCTGCGCCCGCGCACGAAGCCCTTGCGGGTGTAGTCGGCCACGAGCTGCTCGCCGATGAACTTCTGGATGCCGTAGCTCGTCTGCGGCGTGGGCAGCGTGTCGTCGCCGATCACCGGTGGCAGCGGCTGCGCGGGGGAGTCGCCGAACACGGCGAGCGAACTGGAGAACACCACGACGGGCGCGGTGCCGGCTGCGCGCAGCCGCTCGAGCAACGCATGCGTGGCGGCGAAGTTGCTGCGCATGCCGAGGTCGAAGTCGGCTTCGCATTCGCCGCTGACGGCGGCGGCCAGGTGGAAGACCACGTCGGCCCGCGACCAGAAATCGGCGGCCGGGTCCGCCAGTTGGGCATTCAGGTCGCCGGTGGCCGCGACGATGCGCGCGTCCGCCGCGAGGTCGGCCGGCGCCGGCGCGCGATCGACCAGCGTGATGCGGGTGACGGGCTGTGCCGCTGCGCCCGCGAGCGCGAGCGATCCGCGCTGCAGCAGGGTGCGCGCGAGCCGTGCGCCGATGAAGCCGGCGCCGCCGGTGATGACGATGTGCATGGTCTTGTCTCCTGTGGAATCTGTCGAGTCTAGGGCCGGTCCGGCAGCGGGAGGGTCGGGCCCGCAGCGCCGCCGCGACGCCAACGCAAAGGGCGCCCGAAGGCGCCCTTGGTCGGCGGAAGCGTCGCGCTTACATCCCCACGTAGTTCGGCCCGCCGCCGCCCTCGGGCGTGACCCAGACGATGTTCTGCGTCGGGTCCTTGATGTCGCAGGTCTTGCAGTGCACGCAGTTCTGGGCGTTGATCTGCAGGCGCTCCTTGCCGGCATTGGCCTCGTCGGGCACGAACTCGTAGACGCCGGCGGGGCAGTAGCGCGACTCGGGGCCGGCGTACTCGGGCAGGTTGATGCGCGTAGGCACCGTCGGGTCCTTGAGCGTCAGGTGCGCCGGCTGGTTCTCTTCGTGGTTGGTGTTGCTGATGAACACCGAGCCCAGGCGGTCGAAGGTGAGCTTGCCGTCGGGCTTGGGGTAGTCGATCTTCTTGTATTGCGCGGCCGGCTTCAGGCGCGCGTGGTCGGGTTCCTTGCGGTGGATGGTCCACGGGATGTGGCCGCGCAGCAGGAACTGCTCGATGCCGTTCATCACGGTGGCCGTGTACAGGCCCTTCTTGAACCAGGTCTTGAAGTTGCGGTCCTTGTACAGCTCGGCGTGCAGCCAGCTCTTCTCGAAAGCGGCAGGGTAGGCGCTCAGCTCGTCGTGCTGGCGGCCGGAGGTCACGGCGTCGAAGGCGGCCTCGGCGGCCAGCATGCCGGTCTTGATGGCGGCATGGCTGCCCTTGATGCGGCTCACGTTGAGGTAGCCCGCGTCGCAGCCCACCAGTGCGCCGCCCGGGAACACGGTCTTGGGCAGCGCCAGCAGGCCGCCTGCATTGATGGCGCGCGCGCCGTAGCTCAGGCGCTTGGCGGGCTTCAGGCCCTTGTCCTGGCCTTCGAAGTAGTAGCGGATGTTCGGGTGCGTCTTGAAGCGCTGGAACTCCTCGAAGGGGCTGATGTAGGGGTTCTGGTAGTCGAGGCCCACCACGTAGCCGACGATGACCTGGTTGTTCTCGGCGTGGTAGAGGAAGGCGCCGCCGTAGGTGTTCGGGTCCAGCGGCCAGCCGGCCGCGTGCAGCACCAGGCCGGGCTCGTGGCGCGCCGGGTCGATCTCCCACAGCTCCTTGATGCCGATGCCGTAGCTGGCGGGGTCGCTGTTCGCGTCGAGCTTGAAGCGGCTGATCAGCTGGCGGCCGAGGTTGCCGCGCGCGCCCTCGGCGAAGATCGTGTACTTGGCATGCAGTTCCATGCCGAGCTGGAAGTTCTCGGTCGGCTCGCCGTCCTTGCCCACGCCCATGTTGCCCGTGGCCACGCCCTTGACCGAACCGTCCTCGTTGTAGAGCACCTCGGCGGCGGGAAAGCCCGGGAAGATCTCCACGCCCAGCGCCTCGGCCTGCTGCGCCAGCCAGCGCACCACGTTGCCCAGGCTGATGATGTAGTTGCCGTGGTTCTGGAAGTTGCCCGGCAGCATGAAGTTGGGCGTGCGCATCGCGCCCTTCTCGGTGAGGAAGAGGAAGGTGTCGGCGGTGACGGGCTGGTTCAGCGGCGCGCCCTTTTCCTTCCAGTCGGGGATGAGCTCGGTGAGCGCGCGCGGGTCCATGATGGCGCCCGACAGGATGTGCGCGCCGGGCTCGGAGCCCTTCTCGAGCACGACGACCGAGATCTCCTTGCCTTCCTGTTCGGCCAGTTGCTTGAGGCGGATCGCGGTCGCGAGGCCGCCGGGGCCTGCACCGACGATCACCACGTCGTATTCCATGGCTTCGCGGGGACCGAACTGGGCGAGGATTTCGTCTTGGGTCATCGGGGGTGTCGCTGATAATGGTTCGAGGCAGGCGTGGGCCGCCCCGTCGGCGGCCTTGCGCATTCTATTCGGCACCCCCCAGGGGCCGACCCGTCGCCGGTGCGACTCGGCGCGGCCCGCCGCCCCTTTCCGCAGAGCCATGAAGATCGAGATTCCCGAGACGAAGAAGCTGGTCTACGAGACCGTCATCCCCATCCGCTGGGGCGACATGGACGCGATGGGCCACCTCAACAACGGCACCTACTTCCGCTACATGGAAACGGCGCGCATCGACTGGATGCACGCGATCGGCTTCCAGCCCGACCCGGGTGGCGAAGGCATGGTGATCGTCAACGCCTTCTGCAACTTCTACCGGCAGATCGAATACCCGGGCGACGTGCTGCTGAAGATGTACGTGAGCGATCCGGGCCGCACCACCTTCGAGAGCTGGGCCACCATGGCGCGGCGCGATGCGCCCGACGTGATCTGCGCCGCCGGCGGCGCCACGACCATCTGGGTCGACTTCCCGAAGCAGAAGGCCAAGGACCTGCCCGCCTGGCTGCGCGAGATCGTGTCCGCCGAGGCCTGAGAGGCTGTGGGCGCGGCCGTCGTCAGGCGGCCTGCAGCACGATGCGCGCCTCGAAACCGCCGTGCGCGCCAGCTGGCGGCGAGTTCAGTTCGAGCGCCGCCCTGTGCTGCTGAACGATGGTCGACACGATGGACATGCCCAGTCCGTAGCCGGCCCGGTCGTCGCTGTGCCGCACATGACGCTGCCTGAGCGTCTGCAGCTGCTCGGCCGTGACGCCCGGCCCGTCGTCGCGCACGACCAGCGTGCAGGGCAGCTCCACGGCAAGCTCCACCCGTCCGCCCCGGCTGTAGCGAAGGGCGTTCTCGATCAGGTTGCGCAGCGCGATGGCCAGGGCGTCGACGTCGCCTTGCGCCTGCGGCACCGCCTCGTCGGGCACGTTCAGGTGCAGGCGCGAGGCGGTGCGCTCGTCCTGCCAGAACTCCTCGGCCACGGTGCCGGCCAGGCGCACCAGGTCCACTGGCGTGCGGCCGAGCGAGGCGCCGGATTCCGCACGCGACAGCTGCAGCAGCTTCTCGGTGCGGTGGCTCAGCGTCTGCAGTGCGTGCAGCGCGGCCTCGACGTCGTCACGCGCCAGGTCGTGCTCCAGCGCGGTCTGCAGCCGCAGGCGCGCGGCCGCCAGCGGCGTGCGCAGTTCGTGCGCCGCATTGGCGGCCAGCGCGCGCTCCACGTCGAGCGCATGCGACAGGCGCTCGAGCAGGCGGTTGACGTCGTCGGCCACCGAGCGCAGCTCGTGCGGCAGGCCGGGCAGGGCGATGGGTCGCAGGTCGGCGCTGCTGCGCACGCTGATCTCGCCGGCCAGGCGCTGCAGCACGCGCAGCTCGCGCCTCGCGATCTGCCGCAGCACCAGTGCCAGCAGCGGCAGCACCGCGCCCATGGCCACGATCAGGCCGAGCAGCGTGCGGTTCACCGCGTGGCGACGTTCCTCGATCGGGTCGGCCACCTGCATGTACAGGTCGCGCGTGGGATGGCGCACGGTGTAGATGCGCCAGTCGGGCCGGTTGTTGGCGAAGCCCGGCGCCAGCGGCACGTCGAAGATCTCGGGCCGCGCGTTTGACGAGTGCAGCAGCACGCGGGTGCCAGGGTTGATCACCTGGTAGATGACCTCGTCCTCGATGAACAGCGGCGGTGGCGCGATCAGCGGCTGGGCCGGCTCCTTGCCCTTCGACATGGCGTCGTACTGTTCGATCGCGATGTCGAACATGCGGTGCGCCACCTCCACCAGTTCGTTGTCGAAGTTGTAGTTGATCTCCCGGTCGATGTACCAGACCACGCCCAGCACGCAGACCAGCCAGACGCCACCGACCGACAGGATCAGCGTGCGCGCCAGGCGCCCGGCCAGCGAATCGACCGCGGCCGGCAGCGCACGCGCGTGCGACAGCAGGCCCATCAGCGCCAGCCTCCGCGGGCAGCCGGGGCGCTGCTCATTCCTCGTCCGCTTCCGAGAAGGCAAGCCGGTAGCCCAGCCCGCGCAGCGTCTGGATGTGGGCGCGGCCGAGCTTGCGCCGCAGGCGGCTGATGAAGACCTCCAGCGTGTTGCTGTCGGTCTCGTCGTCGTAGCCGTACAGGGCGTCCTGCAGCGCCTCGCGGGTGTGGATGCGCTCGGGCCGCGTCGCCATCACGCGCAGCAGCGCCCATTCCTTCTGCGTCAGCGGCACCGAGATGCCGCGCTTGCGCACCAGGTCGTTGCTGAGGTCGATCTCCAGCGCGCCGAGCTTCACCACGGCCGACTGGCTGGTGCTGCGGCGCCGCTCGACGGCGCGCAGCCGCGCCAGCAGCTCCGCCGGGTCGTAGGGCTTGATCAGGTAGTCGTCGGCGCCCGCGTCCAGCCCGCGGATGCGGTCGGTGACCTGGTCGCGCGCCGTCAGCACGATGACGATCGGCCGCTCGCGCAGCGCGCGGATCTCGGGCAGCAGCTGCAGGCCGTCGCCATCGCCCAGGTGCAGGTCGAGCAGGATGGCGGCGTATTGCGCCGACAGCAGCGAGGCGCGGGCCAGTGCCAGGCTGGGCACCGCGTCGACCACGAAGGCCTTGGCGCGCAGGTAGCTGCACACGGCGTCGGACAGCGTGGTGTCGTCTTCGACGAGAAGGATGCGCACGGTCGGGTCCTTGGCGGCAGGGGGTGGGCGCGAGTCTACGTCGCTGCGGAGGCTTTTCAGGCTGGGTTCATGGCCGGCGCCTATCGTGCCGGCTCGAGGCCGGGTTGCGCCTCGGCTGCGCCGCACGCCGCGCGCTCCTCCTGCTTTCGATGCGCTCTCGCCATTCCTCCTTCGTCCACCCCTTCCTCCCCGTCGCGCTCGTCACGCTGGTCCTGCTGCTGGCGTGGGACGCGACGGGCGGCGACCTCTGGGCAGCCCGTCTCTTCGGCACGCCCTTCGGCTTTCCGCTGCGCCAGAACTGGTGGCTCACGGCCGTCGTGCACCAGGGTGGCAAGAACCTCAGCTGGGTGCTGGTCATCGTCCTGCTGCTGGCCGTCTGGTGGCCGGTGGGCGTGCTGAGCCGCCTCTCGCGCGGCGAGCGCTGGCAGCTCGTGATCGCCACGCTGCTCTCGGTGGGCGCCATCACCTTGCTCAAGCATGCCAACCACACCAGCTGCCCCTGGGACGTCCAGGCCTTCGGCGGTGTCGCGACCTACGTGTCGCACTGGGACTGGAGCGCCCGCGACGGTGGGCCGGGCGGCTGCTTCCCGGCCGGCCACGCCTCGGCGGCCTTCGCCTTCCTGGGCGGCTGGTTCGTGTTGCGCCGCCGTGCGCCTCGTGCGGCCGCAGTGTGGCTCACGATCACGCTGCTGGCGGGCGCGATCTTCGGCCTCGGCCAGCAGATGCGCGGCGCGCATTACCCGAGCCACACCCTCTGGACGGCCTGGATCTGCTGGGTGGTCGGCGGTGCCGTCGATGCGCTGGCACAGGCCTGGGGCGCCCGACGCACGGCGCGCCGGAGCGATGGCGCGCGCTCGCGTGTCAGCCTGAACGAATCCTGATGCAGGCATTCAGGGAGGTTTCAGTGCCTCTGCCTACGCTCGCCGGATGTCTGCCTTGCCGCCCGTGCACCTTCCGCCATCGCGCGTCGACCCAGGTGCCTTGTCCCCGAATCTCCGCTCCGTCTTCGCGCCCATCGACGCCTGGATGACGCGCCCGCGCTCGATCCGCGCGATCGTGCTGGCCCTGTCGCTGTACCTGCTGCTCGCCGCCAACTGGCCGCTGTGGCTCGACCTGGCGCGCATCGGGCGCGCGCCCAGCGTGTACCTGGTCTCCATCGTCGGCATGGCCTGGCTGCTGCTGGCCGGCACCGTGGCGCTGCTGGCGCTCACGGCCTGGTCGCGCTGGATGAAGCCGCTGTGGATGGCGCTCGTGGTGGTGGCTGCCCTCGTCCAGTACTACATGTTCGCCTACCGCATGGTCATGGACCCGTCGATGGCGGCCAACGTCATGCAGACCGACCCGGCCGAAGCGCGCGACCTCATGAGCCTGTCGATGCTCGGCAGCGTGCTGCTCGTGTCCCTGCCCGCGGTGGTGTGGCTGTGGCGCGTGCCGGTCGTGGCCGAGCGCTGGTGGTCGCGGCTGTGGCGCAACGCGGTGCTGTTCGCGGTTGCCATCGCGGCCGTGGTGGCTGGGGGCATGGCGATGTCGCGCACCCTGGCACCGCTGATGCGCAACGAACCGCACGTGCGCTACATGATGAATCCGCTGGCCAGCGTGTATTCGGCCGGTGCCGCGCTGGCGCGGCCGATGTTCCAGCGCAGCCACAAGCTGGTGCCCATCACCGCCGGCACGGCCCTGGGCGCGAGCTACGCCGGCCAGGCCAAGCCGCCGATGCTCGTGCTCGTCGTCGGCGAAACGGCCCGCGCCGACCATTTCTCGCTCAACGGCTACGCGCGCGACACCAATCCCGAACTGGCCGCCCGCCAGGTGGTGAGCTTCGGCAACGTGCACTCCTGCGGCACCAACACGCTGGCCTCGGTCCCCTGCATGTTCTCGCACCTGGGCAAGCAGGGCTACGAATCGCGCAAGAACGAGTACGAGAACCTGCTCGACGTGCTGCAGGCCTCGGGCCTGGCCGTGCTGTGGATCGACAACCAGGCCGGCTGCAAGGGCGTGTGCGTGCGCGTGCCCAACGTGCAGGCCAACGACGCGAAGCAGCAGGCCGCCTACCCGTCGCTGTGCAGCGGCGACGAGTGCCTGGACGAGGTCATGCTCAAGGGCCTGGACGAGCGCATCGCCGCGCTGCCGCCCGAGCGCGCCGCCAGGGGCGTGGTGGTGGTCATGCACCAGCTCGGCAGCCACGGCCCGGCCTACTACAAGCGTTCGAGCGATGCGCTCAAGCGCTTCCAGCCCGAGTGCCGCACCAACACCCTCTCCGAGTGCAGCCACGCCGAGCTGATGAACGCCTTCGACAACACCATCGCCTACACCGACCATTTCCTGGCCGGCACCATCGACTGGCTGAAGTCGCGGTCCGACCGCTACCAGACCGGCCTGGTCTACATGAGCGACCACGGCGAATCGCTGGGCGAGTACGGGCTCTACCTGCACGGCATGCCCTACAACCTGGCGCCGGAGGTGCAGAAGCATGTGCCCTTCGTGGCATGGCTGGACGGCGGGCTCGGCCGGCGCGAAGGCATCACCGACGCGTGCCTGCGCAGCGGCAAGGACGCCGAATTGACGCACGACAACCTGTACCCGACGGTGCTGGGCCTGATGGACGTGAAGACGCCGACCTACAAGCCGGCGCTCGACGCCTTCGCGCGCTGCCGTACGGTGGCGGCGGGCTGATTCTTTGAGCCAAATCGGCCGCAAGCGGCCGCTGCATCTGGGCGACTAGCTATCGAAAAGATAGCAATCGCTCGGCGCGCTTCACTTCTTCTCGCGCGGCACGCGGCCCATGAGGAAGAACTCGGGGTTGGGCTGCATGCCGCTGAAGCTGGCCAGCCGGTTCGACAGGCCGAAGAAGGCGGTGATGGCCGCGATGTCCCAGATGTCCTCGTCGTCGAAGCCATGGGCGTGCAGGGCCTCGAAGTCGGCGTCGTCGACCTCGTGCGAGCGCTCGCAAACTTTCATCGCGAAGGCCAGCATCGCACGCTGGCGCGGCGTGATGTCGGCCTTGCGCCAGTTCACCGCCACCTGGTCGGCCACGAGCGGCTTCTTCTCGTAGATGCGCAGCAGGGCGCCGTGCGCCACCACGCAGTACAGGCACTGGTTGGCCGCGCTGGTGGTGGTGACGATCATCTCGCGGTCGCCCTTGCTGAGCGAGCTCGTGCGGCCCACGCTCTCGGGCTCCATCAGCGCGTCGTGGTAGGCAAAGAAGGCGCGCCATTCGGCCGGCCGGCGGGCGAGGGCGAGAAACACGTTGGGCACGAAGCCGGCCTTCTCCTGGACTTCCAGCACCTTGGCGCGGATGTCCTCGGGGAGGTCCTTGAGTTCGGCGAGCGGGTAGCGGGCGGCCATGTGTTGTCTCCTGGTGTCGATCGATCGGCACATCATAGGCAGCGTCGCGCGCCGGCTTCGCGGCCGGACAGGATGCCGTCCGACAGCCGGGCCGCGCACGCTCTGCAACAGTGGGCCGCATCGATGCACGGCTGCGCAGGCGCGAGCCTGCCGGCACCATCCCATGTCAGCTTCTCCATCCCCTTCGTTCACCCTCACCCTGCTGGCGCTCGCCCTGGCGCCGGTGTTCGCCCACGCCGACGAGCCCAAGCTGCCGGTCGACACCGACGACAAGGGCTCCGTCTACATTGCCCCCAAGGTGTCGCCCACCGAGACCTCGGTGGAGGCGCACGGCGCCACCGTTGGCGTCGAGCGCAAGGACGGCAGCAGCCTCTACGGCGGCATGGACACCTCCACCACGCGACCGACCTATTCGGTCGGCGGCAGCACGGGGGGCAATGTGTCCTTCTCGGCCGGTGCCGAGTCCGACGGGAAGGACAGGCACGGCGTGAAGGCCGGGGTGAAGATCAAGTACTGATGCGCTGCGGCGGGGCGGTGCCGCCATCGAGCACGGCCAGGTCGCTCTCGTCCTTCAGGTCCACGCCGGTCAGCCCGCGCCGCAGGGCCTCTCGTACCAGCCAGGCCAGCTTGGCCGCCGCGAGCGCGGGTGCCAGGCCCTCGGGCCGCACGTTGGAGATGCAGTTGCGCTCGGCGTCGTTCCGGCCGCGCCGCGGCGCATGCGTGAGGTAGATGCCCAGGCTGTCGGGCGAGCTCAGGCCCGGCCGCTCGCCGATGAGGATCACCGCCAGTCGCGCGCCGAAGATCTCGCCTACCTCGTCGGCCAGGGCCACGCGCGCCTGCGTGGCGATGACCACCGGTGCCAGCACCAGGTCGCCCGGCAGCAGGGGCTTGAGCGCCTGCAGCAGGGGCCGCGCCTGCCGCTCGATGGCCAGCGAGGACAGGCCGTCGCCGATCACCACCGCCAGGTCGCAGGCGGCGTCGCGCGGCAGGGCGTGCAGGGCTTCGGCGTCCTGCGGATCGAGTTGCCGGCCGAGGTCGGGGCGGCGCAGGTAGCTGGTGCGGTCGGCAGCCCGGCTGCGGGCGCGCGCGACGGTCCAGCCGTCCTCGCCCAATTGCGCCGCCAGGGCATCGACGTCCAACGCCGCGTGAATGGCATCGCGCGCCAGCGCATGCGCCCAGCCGAAGCGCAGGGTTTCGTCCGTGGGCATGCCCGAGCCGGCGCGGCCCAGCGCCAGCCGCGCGGGCGTGGCCTGGCGCCAGTCCTGCCAGGGGTTGGGTGTCACCAGGGGCGGGTCGGCGTCGCTCATGGTGCAGCCAGCGCCGACAGGCCGCGCATGTCGGTCAGCAGCCGGTTCGCCGCGGGCGGCAGCAGCCGGCCTTCGTCCCCGGTGATGCGCATGCGCTGCAGCCAGGCCTCGAACTCGGGCGCGCGCTGGAGGCCCAGCGTCTCGCGCACGAAGAGCGCGTCGTGAAACGAGGTGCTCTGGTAGTTGAGCATCACGTCGTCGGCGCCGGGCACGCCCATGATGAAGTTCAGGCCCGCGGTGCCCAGCAGCACCAGCAGCGTGTCCATGTCGTCCTGGTCGGCCTCGGCATGGTTGGTGTAGCAAACGTCGCAGCCCATGGGCAGGCCCAGCAGCTTGCCGCAGAAATGGTCTTCCAGGCCGGCGCGGATGATCTGCTTGCCGTCGAACAGGTACTCGGGTCCGATGAAGCCCACCACGGTGTTCACCAGCAGCGGCCAGTAGCGGCGCGCCAGGCCGTAGGCCCGCGCCTCGCAGGTCTGCTGGTCGACGCCGAAGTTCGCATCGGCCGACAGGGCGCTGCCCTGGCCGGTTTCGAAGTACATGCAGTTGTCGCCCACCGTGCCGCGCTGCAGGGCCTGCGCAGCGGCATGGGCCTCGTCGAGCAGCTCGGGCGTGACGCCGAAGGAGCGGTTCGTCTTCTCCGTCCCGCCGATGGACTGGAAGACCAGGTCGACCGGTGCGCCTGCATTCGCGAGCCGCAGCGTGTTGGTGACGTGCGTGAGCACGCAGCTCTGCGTCGGGATCTCGAAGCGCGCGATCAGCTCGTCGAGCATGCGCAGCAGCTTGTCCAGCACGGGCAGGCTGTCCGACGCGGGGTTGATGCCGATGACCGCGTCGCCGGCGCCGTAGAGCAGGCCGTCGAGGGTCGAGGCGGCAATGCCGCGCAGGTCGTCGGTCGGGTGGTTGGGCTGCAGCCGCACCGCCAGGTGCCCCGGCAGGCCCAGCGTGTCGCGAAAGCGCGAGACCACGTGGCACTTCTTCGCCACGGCGATCAGGTCCTGGTTGCGCATCAGCTTGGACACCGCCGCCGCCATCTCGGGCGTGAGGCCCGGCGCCAGCGCCGCGAGCGCGGCGGACGTCGCGCGTTCCGACAGCAGCCAGTTGCGGAAGTCGCCCACCGTGAGGTGCGCCACCGGCGCGAAGGCCGCCGCGTCGTGCGTGTCGATCACGAGCCGCGTGATGTTGTCGCTCTCGTAGGGCACCAGCGCCTCGGTGAGGAACTGCGCGAGCGGCGTTTCGGCCAGCACGTGGCGCGCCGCCATGCGCTGTTGTGCCGTGGCGGCGCCGATGCCCGCCAGGTAGTCGCCCGAGCGCGCGGGGCTCGCGCAGGCCATGACCTGCTTCAGGTCCTCGAAGCTGAAGACATGGCTGTCGATGGTGGTGCGGTAGCGCATCGGCTCAGGACGAGGTGGAGAGCAGATCGTCGGGCGCGGCGGCGGCCCGCTGGGCGGCCGTGCTTCGGAAATACGCGTAGGCCAGCGCCATCAGCACGGCGAACAGCAGCGTCAGCATGCCGTTGAACCAGACCATCGCGCCCAGGCACACCAGGCCCAGGCCCAGCGCGATGGCCGGGAACACCGGGTAGAAGGGCGCGCGGTAGGGCCGCGCCAGGCCGGGCTCGGTGCGGCGCAGGCGAAACAGCGACGCCATCGACACCAGGTACATCACGATGGCCCCGAGCACCGCCATGGTCACGATGTTGGCGGTCAGCGTCTGCCCGCCGAACTGCACCCACTCGTCGCTGAAGATTGCCGCCACCCCGATCACCCCGCCGGCGACGAGCGCGCGGTGCGGCGTGTCGAAGCGCGGGCTCAGGGCCGCGAAATAGCGGGGCAGGTAGCCGGCCCGGGCCAGCGCGAAGATCTGCCGCGAGTAGCCCATGATGATCCCGTGGAAGCTCGCCACCAGCCCGAAGAGCCCGATCCACACCAGCATGTGCAGCCAGCCGCTGCTCGCCCCGACCACGGCCTTCATCGCCTGCGGCAGCGGGTCGTTGATGTTGGCGAGCTGGCGCCAGTCGCCCACGCCGCCGGCGAACAGCATCACGCCGAAGGCCAGCAGCACCAGCGTGAGGATGCCGGCGATGTACGCGACGGGGATGGTGCGGTGCGGGTCGCGCGCCTCCTCGGCTGCCATGGCCGCGCCCTCGATGGCCAGGAAGAACCAGATCGCGAAGGGGATGGACGCGAAGATGCCCGAGAGCGCCGCGCCATTGAGCACGTCGCCACCGGCCCAGCCGTGCGCGACGAAGTTCGCCCACGACCAGCCTGGCGCCACCACGCCCATGAAGACCAGCAGTTCCACGATGGCGAGCACGGTGACGAAGAGCTCGAAGGCCGCCGCGATGCCCACGCCCAGCCAATTCAGGCCGATGAACACCACGTACGCGCCGAGCGCGATGTACTTGGCATTGATGCCAGGGAACTGCACGTTCAGGTAGGCGCCGATGGCCAGCGCGATGGCCGGCGGCGCGAACACGAACTCGATCAGGGTCGCGAAGCCGGCAATGAAGCCGCCCGTCGGCCCGAAGGCGCGCCGCGCATACGCGAAAGGCCCGCCCGCGTGCGGGATGGCGGTGGACAGCTCGGTGAAGCTGAAGATGAAGGTCGTGTACATCGCCGCCACGAGGACCGTGGCGACCAGGAAGCCCAGCGTGCCGGCGGTGTTCCAGCCGTAGCTCCAGCCGAAATACTCGCCCGAGATCACCAGCCCGACGGCGATGCCCCAGAGCTGCAGCGGGCCCAGCACCTTCTTGAGGGCGGGCGTGTGGGGCGTGGGCGTGAGGCTCGACATGGCGTGGCTCCCTGGGTGATGATGGCCCCGGGACGGGGCGCTTGTCATCCGCAGCAAGACCGGTGCCAGGCCGTGGAAGCCGGTTTGCAAGTCGAATCGGGCTGCAGCGCCCGTGGTGCGGGCGCGGGGTGCTATGGATTCAGGAGCAAGCCGTGTGGGGCGGGGCGCCGGCCAGCGCCGCCCATAATGGCCGTCTCCCATCCGAACAAGGACTTCTCCCGTGCGACTTTCCCTTTGCGCGGCGCTCGCCGCCCTGTGCATGACCTCCCTGGCCCAGGCCCAGGCCCCCGCCGCGGCGCAGACGCTGCCCAGCGGCCTGGTCTACCAGAGCGTGAAGGAGGGCACCGGCCCCAGCCCGGCCGCCACCGACACCGTGCGCGTGCACTACCGCGGCACCTTCCCCGACAGCGGCAAGGAGTTCGACAGTTCCTATTCGCGCGGCGAGCCGGCGGAATTCCCGCTCAACCGCGTGATCCCCTGCTGGACCGAGGGCGTGCAGAAGATGAAGGTGGGCGGCAAGGCCAAGCTGGTGTGCCCGCCCGCCATCGCCTATGGCGCACGCGGCGCGGGCGGCGTGATCCCGCCCAACGCCACGCTGAACTTCGAGGTCGAGCTGATCGCCATCAAGGGGCGCTGACCGCGCGTTCGGCCGCCCGCCCGCCGCGGCCCAGCGTGGCGGCGGCCAGCATCGCGCCCGCCACCAGCGCCGCGCCCACCAGCATCGCGCTGGTGATGCCGCTGCCGTCGACCACGCGGCCGCCCAGCGTGGCGCCGCTGGCGATGGCGACCTGGAAGGCCATCACCAGCATCGCCTGGCCGGCCTCGGGCGCTTCGGGCAGGGCGTTGAGCATCCAGCCCGTGGCGGCGCCCGGCACCATGCCGAAGGCCACGCCCCAGGCCAGCACCACCAGGGCGCCGGCCACCAGCCCGTCGCCAGCCAGCGTCGACATCAGCAGCGCCACGGCCAGCAGGCCCGTGGTGGCCACCAGGCCCAGGCGCGGGCTTCGCGCCACGATCGTGCCGACCAGGAAGTTGCCGAAGAAGCCCGCCGCGCCATAGGTCAGCAGCAGCGCCGTCACGTGCGTGGCCGACAGGCCGAAGACCTGCAGCAGCAGCGGCTTGAGGTAGGTGTACGCGGCGAAATGGCCCATCACCATCAGCACCACGGCGATCAGGCCGGCGCGCGAGAGCCGCCGTGTGAGCGGCGTCAGCAGGTCGCGTGCGCGAATCGCGCGTGACGGTGGCAGTGCCGGCAGCAGGCGCATCTGCGCAATCAGCACCACGGCAGTGAGCGCCGCCGAGGCGAAGAAAGCGAAGCGCCAACCCGCGAGGCTGCCCAGCAGCGAGCCGGCCGGCACACCGAACACGGTGCTCACCGACACGCCCGCCAGCACCATCGACACCGCGCGCGCCTGCGCTTCGGGCGGCACCAGCTGCGTCGCCACGCCCGGCGCGAAGGTCCAGAAGCCGCCCACGCACAGGCCCAGCAGCAGGCGCGCCGCGAGCATGGTCGCGAAGTTGGGCGCCAGTGCGGCCATGAGGTTGGACACCAGTAGCAGCGCCGTCAGCGCGACCATGACCGTGCGGCGGTCGAGGCGTCCGGCCGCCACGCCCAGCCCCGGCGCGGCGAGGGCCGCCAGCACGCCCGGCATGGTGACCATGAGGCCGGCCACGCCGTCCGTCACCCGCAGGCCGCGTGCGATGTCGGTGAGCAGGCCGATGGGCATGAACTCGGTCGACACCATGACGAAGGTGCCGACCGAGACGGCGGCGACGGCGGGCCAGGCGGCACGGGCCGAGGGTGCAGCGGCGGGGGCGAGGACGGCGGCGGGCTGGGCGGCCGGGGCCAGCAGGGCGTCGTCGCAGGTGGGGCAGGTGGCGGACATGAAGTTCCTGTCGGAAAGGGGATGGCAAGGGCAGGCTGCCGGGACAGCGAACGCCCGAGTCTGGGTGCAGCGCCCTGGGCGACCAAGGCGCGGCGGACCAGAAGAGTGTTTCCTGACCGCCAACAATGGGCCCCCACGACGCGCATGCGGTCGAATTCGAAAGCAAGACGCGGGGTGCCGCTTCGGGGCATGCTCCCTACAGTCCTTCGCACCCCACCCGAAAGGAAGGACCCGATGAACATGAGCACCCGCACCGAAGCCCGCGCCCTGCGCGCCGCCGCCACCGTCGCCGACCCGCGCTGGGCCGCGGTGCAGGCCCGCGACGCCGCCGCCGACGGCCGCTTCGTCTATTCCGTGCAGACCACCGGCGTGTACTGCCGCCCCTCCTGCGGCGCCCGTCCGGCGCGCCCGGAGAACTTGGCTTTCCACGCCACGCCGGCCGAGGCCGAGCGGGCGGGCTTTCGCCCCTGCCAGCGTTGCCGGCCCGACGCGCCGCCGCTGGCGCAGCGCCAGGCGGCGCTGGTGGCCGAGCTCTGCCGCGCCATCGAAGCCGCCGACGGGCCGCCCTCGCTCGAGGCGCTGGCCGGGCGCGCCGGGCTGAGCGTGTCGCACCTGCACCGCACCTTCAAGGCCGTGACCGGGCTCACGCCGCGGGCCTGGGCCGCGGCGCAGCGGGCGCAGCGGCTGCGGGCCGCGCTCGACGCACCCGGGGCCCGCGTGACCGACGCCATCTACGACGCCGGCTACGGCGCGGCCAGCCGCTTCTATGAGGAGGCGGGCGAGGTGCTGGGCATGACGCCCACCGCCTGGCGCGCCGGCGGCGCCGACATCGACATCCGCTTCGCCATCGGCCAGTGCTCGCTGGGCGCGATCCTGGTGGCGCGCAGCGCGCGCGGCGTCTGCGCGATCAGCCTGGGCGAGGACCCGGATCGGCTCGCGCGCGAGCTGCAGGACCGCTTTCCGCGGGCGCGGCTGGTGGGCGGCGACGCGGACTTCGAGCGCCTGGTCGCGCAGGTGGTCGGCCTGGTCGAGGCGCCGGGGCAGGGCACCGAGCTGCCACTGGACGTGCGCGGCACCGCCTTCCAGCAGCGCGTGTGGCAGGCGCTGCGCGCCATCCCGCCGGGAACGACCGCCAGCTATGCCGAGATCGCCGCGCGCATCGGCGCCCCCGCCGCCACCCGCGCCGTGGCGCAGGCCTGCGGCGCGAACACGCTGGCGGTGGCCATTCCCTGCCACCGGGTGGTGCGGCGCGACGGCAGCCTGTCGGGCTACCGCTGGGGTGTGGAGCGCAAGCGCAGCCTGCTGGCGCGCGAAGGCGCCGCGGTGTCTGCCGGCAAGGCCGCGTGAGCACGAACCCGATCGACGCGGCGGCACGGCGCTGCGCTACGCGCGTCGATGCGCTGGATTGGGCTGCGGCCGGCGCGGCCCTCGACGCAGAAGGCGCGGCGGTGCTGCCCGGCCTGCTGACGCCGTCGGAGTGCGAGGCCGCTGCGGCCCTCTACGACCAGCCGGAACGATTCCGCAGCCGCGTGGTCATGGCGCGCCACGGCTTCGGGCGGGGCGAGTACCAGTACTTCGACTACCCGCTGCCGCCGGCCATCGCCGCCCTGCGCGCCGCCTTCTACCCGCACCTGGCGCCCATTGCCAACCGCTGGCAGGCGGCGATGGGGCTGCCGGCGCGCTTTCCGGCCGGGCACGAGGACTTCCTGGCCCGTTGCCATGCCGCCGGCCAGCAGCGCCCGACGCCGCTGCTGCTGCGCTATGGCGAGGACGACTTCAACTGCCTGCACCAGGACCTGTACGGCGAGCACGTGTTCCCGCTGCAGGTGGTGGTGCTGCTGTCCGCACCCGGCCAGGATTTCGAGGGGGGCGAGTTCGTCATGACCGAGCAGCGCCCGCGCATGCAGTCGCGCGCCATGGTGCTGCCGCTGCGCCAGGGCGATGCGGCGGTGTTCGCCGTTCACCATCGCCCGGTGCAGGGCACGCGCGGCGTGTACCGTGTGAACCTGCGCCACGGCGTGAGCCGGGTGCGCAGCGGCCGGCGCCACACGCTGGGGCTGATCTTTCACGACGCGCAATGAACCCGTGAGCACCTTCGATCTCTTCGATGCCGACGCCGACCCCTCGGCCACCGAACCGCTCGTGCTGGAGCCGGGCGCATCGGTGCTGCGCGGCTTCGCCCTGCCGAAGGTGGACGCCTTGCACCGCGACCTCGATGCAGTGATCGCCGCGGCGCCCCTGCGCCACCTCGTCACGCCCGGCGGCAAGACCATGTCGGTCGCCATGACCAACTGCGGCGCGCTGGGCTGGGTCAGCGACCGCAGCGGCTACCGCTACACCGGGCGCGACCCCTTGAGCGACCGCCCGTGGCCCGCGATGCCCGCGAGCTTTCGCGCGCTGGCCGTGCGTGCCGCCTCGCGCGCCGGCTTCGACGGCTTCGCGCCCGACGCCTGCCTCGTCAACCGCTATGTGCCCGGCGCGCGCCTGACCCTGCACCAGGACCGCGACGAGCGCCAGATGGGCCAGCCCATCGTGTCGGTGTCGCTCGGCCTGCCGGCGGTCTTCCTGTGGGGCGGCGCGCAGCGCGGCGATCGCACGCGGCGCGTGCCGTTGGTGCATGGCGACGTCGTGGTGTGGGGTGGGCCGGCGCGTCTGCGCTTCCATGGCGTGATGCCGCTGGCCGAGGGCAGGCATCCGTTCATGGGGGCATGCCGGATCAATCTGACCTTTCGCTGCGCGGCTTGATCCGCGACGTTGCCGGTCGGCTTCGAGGCTTTTCGGCCGGAATCGCCTGCGCGCACGCCAGGCCCGCGAGCCGTGCCGTGGCGAGGAGCCGATCCAGCGACTGTCCATGGCGTGCGCTGGCCGACAGCCCCGCCATCGTGGTGCTGACGAAGTCGGCCAGACGGTCGGCATCCTGCGGGTGGCGCTGGGCGATGAAGTTGCGGATCTGCCGCTGCGCCGCCACGTGGAAGGTGCCTGCCGCGGCGCGGGCCTGCTCGTCGTTGCAGCGGGTTCCCTCGAGCACCAGGCAGCCCGTGGCGCCAGCGTCGGCGGCGTAGGCCAGGGCGGCTTCTTCCAGCACCCGGGCCAGGCACTCGGCCACCGGGCGGTCCGTGCGCAGGAGCCGCTCCAGCGGCACGGCGCCATCCTGCGCATAGCGATCGAGGATGCGCTCGTACAGCGCCGCCTTGCTGCCGAAGGCGGCGTAGAAGCTGGGCGGGTTGATGCCCAGGGCCTGGGTCAGGTCGGCGACGCTCACGGCGTCGTAGCCCCGGGCATGGAACAGACGCTGCGCGGTCGCCACGGCCTCGTCTGCATCGAAACCGCGCGGCCGTCCACGCCCGCGCGAAATTTCCTTAGTCATCGCTACAAAATTATTGACAGAGCATGGGGCTAATTATGTACGATGCACTACAAATTAACCAGGAGTGCTCGATGCCCATGTTCGAAGGAAAGTCTGTTCTCGTGCTCGGCGGCAGCCGGGGGATCGGTGCGGCCATCGTCCGGCGCTTCGTCGCCGACGGTGCCCGGGTCACCTTCACCTACTCGGGCTCGCCCGATGCGGCCCAAGCGCTGGCCGCGGAGACCGGGAGCACGGCGGTGCAGACGGACAGTTCCGACCGCGACGCGGTCATCGCGCGGGTGCGCGACAGCGGCCCGCTCGACGTGCTGGTGGTGAACGCGGGCATCGCGATCTTCGGCGATGCCCTGGAGCAGGACCCGGACGCGGTCGACCGCCTGTTCCGCATCAACGTGCAGTCGCCGTACCACGCCTCGGTTGAGGCGGCGCGCAAGATGCCGCCGGGCGGCCGGATCATCGTGATCGGCTCGGTGAACGGCGACCGCATGCCCGTGCCGGGCATGGCGTCGTACGCGCTCAGCAAGTCGGCGCTGCAAGGGATGGCTCGGGGCCTGGCGCGCGACTTCGGGCCGCGCGGCATCACGATCAACATCGTGCAGCCCGGGCCCGTCGACACCGACGCGAACCCGGAGGACGGCCCGATGCGCGAGCTGATGCACAGCTTCATGGCGATCAAGCGCCACGGTCGGCCGGAAGAGGTGGCGGGCATGGTCGCCTGGCTGGCGGGGCCCGAAGCCGGCTTCGTGACCGGCGCGATGCACACGATCGATGGCGCGTTCGGGGCGTGAGGTGGCGGGCGCGCCGTGCCGCGCGCCGACTACTTCGCCAGGTGCTTCGCCAGGAAGAGCAGGGCCGCCTCGTAGCCCAGCGGGCCCAGGCCGCAGATGACGCCCGTCGCGGCCAGCGACACGTAGCTCTTGTGGTACATCTCCTCGCGCCGATGGATGTTGGAGATGTGGACCTCGACGATGGGCAGTTGCGAGGCCTTCAACGCGTCGAGGATGGCGATCGAGGTGAAGGAGTAGGCGGCGGGGTTGATGACGATGCCCGCCATCGTCGTGCGCGCCTCGTGGATCCAGTCGACCAGCTGGCCCTCGGAATTGGACTGCCGGAAGTCCACCTCCAGCCCGAGGCGCTGGCCCGCTTCACGGCACTGCGCCTCGATCTGGGCCAGCGTCGTGTGGCCGTAGATGTGCGGCTCGCGCACCCCGAGCAGGTTGAGGTTCGGGCCGTTCAGGATCAGGATGTGCGACATGCTGGCCTTCGTCATGGGATGTGTCTCAAAAGCAGGGACGCGCTGATCACGGCCCGCCGTGGAAGAGCTTCGCGGGCCCGGTGACCAGCCACGGGAACAGGACCATCAGAAACATGATGAGGAACTGCGCGATCATGAAGGGCATCACGCCCTTGGTGACCGTGTCCATCGACATGCGGCCGACGCCGGCCACCACGTTGAGCACCACGCCCACCGGTGGGGTGACCAGCCCGATCGCGTTGTTCATGATGAACAGGACGCCGAAGTAGACCGGGTCGATCTTGGCCGCCACGATGACGGGCATCAGCACCGGCGTCAGGATGAGGATGGTGGGCGTCATGTCCATCGCCGTGCCGACGACCATGACCAGCACCATGATCGCGATCATCAGCAGGATGGGGCTGCCGAGGAAGGGCTCGAGCATGCCCACCACCTTGCCGGGCAGGTCGGCCACGGTGATGAGCCAGGCCGACACCATCGCCGCAGCCACGAGGAACATCACCACGGCAGTCGTCTTGGCCGCCTTCTCGAAGATGCCGTAGAGCTGCGACAGCTTCAGGCCGCGGTAGATGACGGTGGAGACGAAGAGGGCGTAGACGGCGGCCACGACGCCGGCTTCGGTCGGCGTGAACACGCCCATGCGCAGGCCGACCAGGATGATCACCGGCAGCATCAGTGCCCAGCCGCAGCGCCGCATCGTCGCCAGCAGGTCCGTCAGCGGCTTGCGGGGCGGCGGCACGGCGCCTTCGTTGCGGGCCACATAGGCCCAGGTGACCCACAACGCCAGCCCCATCAGCAGACCGGGCGCGATGCCGGCCATGAAGAGCTTCGAGATCGACACGTTGGCCGTCACGCCGAAGATCACCAGGCCGATGGACGGCGGCAGCACCGGCGCGATGACGCCGGACGCGGCGATCAGCCCGGCGGCGCGGTGCGGCGCATGGCCGGCGGCGACCATCATCGGCAGCAGCATGGTGGTGAGTGCGGCGGCGTCGGCCACCGCGCTGCCCGACAGGGCCGACAGCATGATCGAGGCCACGATGGTGACGTAACCCAGCCCGCCGCGGATGTGTCCGACGAGCGCCATCGCGAAGTCCACGATGCGCCTGGACAGGCCGCCCTCGTTCATGATCTCGCCGGCCAGCAGGAAGAAGGGCACGGCGAGCAGCGGGTAGTTGTCGGCGCCGCCCAGAAGGTTCTGGGCGAGGATCTGGGCCTCGAACATGTCCAGGTGCCACATCAGGGCCACGCCGCTGACCAGCAGGGCGAACGAGATCGGGATGCCGATGGCCATCGCCAGCAGCAGCGATCCGACGAAGATGGTGAGTGTCATGGTGATCGCCCGGATTCAGTGCTTCTTGGCGGTGTGTGCCGTGTCGCCGCCGGGGAGCTTCAGGGCCGCGAGGTCCTCGGACTCCTGCACCGTGACGAGGTCGGCGTCGCCCAGGTGGCCGGTGAACAGAAGCCACAGGTCCAGCAGCAGCACCACGCCGCCGCAGACCGCGAAGGCGACGCCGGCCGAGTGCAGCACCGCCATCGGCAGCTGCGTGGAAGGTGCCAGCACGTCCATGTTGATGCGCGTCTGCTCCCAGGCGCCACGCAGGACCAGGTAGCAGACGTACAGCATGGTCAGGTGCCCCAGCACCAGGCAGATCTTCTTGCCCAGAGGAGGGAGCCGCGACACCAGCGCGTCGGTGCCCAGATGGGTGTGCTCGCGCAGTGCCACCACGCAGCCCATGAACGTGATCCACACGAAGAGCCAGCGCGAGATCTCTTCGGACTGCGTGATCGACGAGTTGAAGACGTAGCGCAGAACCACGTTGCCGAAGACCAGCGCGACCATGACCATGAGCGCCACGGCCATCAGCACCGTGACGGCGCGACAGAACCCGTTAACCAGTTTCACCATGCCTGTTCCTTGGCCCGACGCGCGGGCGCGAACCCGGGCGACGCCCGGGCTCCGTCAGTCGTGTGCGATCAGAGCTTGGAAACGCGTTCCAGCTCCGTCTTGAACAGGCCCATCACGGCCGGGTCGTAGGCGGCGGAGAACTTGTCGTAGACCGGCTTGGCCTGCTCGCGCATGCGGGCCACCTCGGCGGGGGCGACGGCGTTGTAGGTCATGCCCTTGGCCTGCAGTTCGACCAGCGCCTTGCCGGCTGCGTCGCGGCTGGCGGCGCGCTGGTAGTTCTGTGCCTCGATGGCGGCGTCCTGCAGCAGCTTCTGCTCGGTCGGCGACAGCTTCTCCCAGAAGCGCTTGCTGACCTGCACCGGGTTGGTGGCGTACACGTGGTTGGTGCCGCTGACGAACTTCTGCACCTCGTAGAACTTGCTCGAGAGGATCACCGAGTACGGGTTCTCCTGCCCATCGACCGCCTTGCTCTCGAGCGCGTTGTACAGCTCGGCGAAGGGCATCGGCAGCGGGTTGGCCTTGAAGGTCTTGAAGGTGTCCAGGAACACCGGGTTGGGAATGACGCGCAGCTTCAGCCCGTCCAGGTCCTCGCCCTTGGTGATCGGGCGCTTGCTGTTGGTGACGTTGCGAAAGCCCAGGTCGAAGAAGCCCAGCACCACGATGCCCTTGTCGGCCAGCTTGGCGCTCAGCATCTTGCCCAGCGGGCCATCCACCATGGCGTCGGCCTGCTGGCCGTTGCTGAAGAGGAAGGGGAAGTCGAACAGGCCGAACTCCTTGACCACGCCGGTCAGCGAGGTCGTGGAGGCGACCAGCATCTCCTGCACGCCGCCCTGCAGGGCGGATTGCTGCTGCAGTTCGTTGCCGAGCTGGCTGCTTGCGAATTCCTTCACCGTGATCTTGCCGCCGCTCCTGGCGGCCACGATCTCGGCGAATTTCTTGACGCCCCAGCTCGTGGGGTGGTCGGTGTTGTTCAGGTGCCCGATGCGGATGGTGCGCTGCTGGATGTCCTGCGCGTGCGCGACGGCCGCAGCCGCCACCAGCGCCAGCGCACCGGCGAGCTTGAAGAGTTTCGATGCCATGGAGGTCTCCTTTGTGGGTGCCGGCGCGTCCGGCCCTGGCGATCGACAACTCGATCGGCGTCTGAATGTTATGAAATCATCAGATGATCGGCAACAAATATGAGCATTGGGGTATTCTCTTATCTGTAGCGCCTTCATTTGTCGTAGAAAGCGGGCATGAAGCCCGACGCGATGCCCGAGACCCTCATGACCGACCCTCTCCAGACCCAGGCGGACACCGCGACCGCCGGCGAAGTGGCCTACCGCCGCATCCGCTCGGACATCGTGCTGGGCCGGCTGTCGCCGGGCCGGCGCCTGCCGCTCGAGCGCATGAAGGAAACCTACGGCGCGAGCGTCAGCACGCTGCGCGAGCTGTTCAACCGCCTGGCTACCGAAGGTCTGCTCGTGGCCGAAGGCTCACGCGGCTTCCAGGTGAGCGAGGTGTCGTCGGCCAACCTGCGCGAGGTGGCCTCGATGCGGCTGCTGCTGGAAGGCCACGGGATCAAGGAGTCCTTCCAGCGCGGCGACCTGGAGTGGGAAGGCCGCGTGGTCGCGGCGCATCACAAGCTGGCCACGATGGAAAGGAAGATGGCCGCCAACGATCCCTATCCGGCCGAGATCTGGCGCCAGTACGACTGGGCCTTCCACGTCGCGCTGATCTCCGCCTGCGGTTCAGAGCTGCTGCTGGAGACCTACAACTCGATCTGCGACAAGTACCTGCGCTACCAGATGATCGCGGCCGTCTTCCGGGGCGAGCTCGCGGCTTCGGAACATCGCGTGCTGCTGGAAAGCGCCATCGCGCGCGACTGGGAGACGGCGCAGCGCGCGCTGGTCACGCACGTCGAGGAGTGCGTGTCGCAGATGGCGCTCGTGCTCGACGCCGCCTGAGGGCGTTGCGTCTTTCAACGAGGTCGACACGATGCCGCTTCGCGGAACCGCAGCGCTGGCCATGTGGTGGGACATGGCGCCCGAGATGAAGTCCGAGTTCGAGGACTGGCATTCGCACGAGCACTTTCCGGAGCGCCTCGGCGTGCCGGGCTTTCGCCGGGCGTCGCGCTGGACGAGCGCCGGCGGAGGCGAGGGGGTGTTCGTCATGTACGAACTCGCGTCGCACGCGGTCCTTTCGTCGCAGGCCTATGCGAGCCACCTGAACAGCCCGACGCCCTGGTCGACGAAGATGATGCCGCACCACAGGAACATGGTGCGCAGCCAGTGCCACGTGCTGGCCTCGGCGGGGAGCGCGGTCGCCCGGCATGCGTTGACCTTGCGGCTTTCACCGCAGCCCGGCAGGGAGGACGACATGCTCGCGTCGCTTCGCACGCTGTGCGACGGCCTCGTGCAACGGCCGGGGCTCGTGGGCGCGCACCTGCTGCGCCACCAGGCGCCGGCCATGCCGGAGACCACCGAGCAACGCATCCGAAACTCCGCCGACCGTTTCGCGGACCGGGTCTTCGTCGTCCTCGGCTACGCGCGCGAGGTGCTCGAGCAGTTGCTGCACGCCGACTTGGCTGCAGGGGCCTTGCACAACGCGGGTGCCGCCGATGGAGCGGTCAGCGACATCTACACGCTCGCCCACTCGGCCACGGTGGAGGAATTCGCCGGCGAGCGCGCGTAAGCGCCGGGTTCGCTATCCCGCTATCAATTTCTGCACCAGCTCCGCCGTCGTCGCCGCGGCGTATTTGCGCATGAGCCGTGCGCGGTGCAGTTCCACCGTTCGGTGGCTGATGCCCAGCTGCTTGCCGATCTCCTTGCTGGTGAGCCCCTGCATGAGCTGCGCCGCCACCTCGCGCTCGCGCGGCGTGAGGTGCGCCTTGGTGCTGCGCCGCGAACCCAGGTCCTCGAAGGTCCAGATGCCCGCCTCGTGCGGCGCTTCGCGGTTCAGGGCGCGGCCGGTCACATGGCACCAGAAGGTCTCGCCGGCCAGCGCGCCGTGCAGGCCGCCGACGCGCCGCATCATGCGGTGGTCGGCATAGCGCCCGCTGGCATTGAGGATGGGCAGCATGCGCTGGCCGATGCGCTCGTACTCCGCCACGCTGGGGTAGAGCAGGGCGAAAGAGCGGCCCACGAGTTCGTCGCGCGTGGCGCCGAACATCTCGCACAGGCGTGCATTGCAGTCCACCATGATGCGCTGGCGCGAGAGCACCATGCCCACGGGCGCGTGCTCGAAGGCCAGGCGGTAGTCGATCGCCTGCGCGGGCGTCGACGCGGGGGAAATGGCTTGCGCACGGGGGGCGCCGCGGCGATGCTCGGGGGTCTCCATGACGTAATACTACGTATGTCTGTACGTAGTATCGTTGTCGGCGTTTTCGCATCCCACCGACCCCCCTTTTTTCACTGTTCCACAAGCGAGGAAGCATGGCGAACAAGATCTATCCCGACGCCAAGTCGGCGCTGGCCGGCGTGGTGGCCGACAACCAGATGCTGGCCGTGGGCGGCTTCGGCCTGTGCGGCATCCCCGAGGCGCTGATCGAGGCGCTGAAGGAAAGCGGCGTGAAGAACCTCACCTGCATCTCCAACAACGCAGGTGTCGATGGTTTCGGCCTGGGCAAGCTGCTGGAGACGCGCCAGATCAAGAAGATGATCGCCAGCTACGTGGGCGAGAACAAGGAGTTCGAACGCCAGTACCTGGCCGGCGAACTGGAGCTGGAATTCACCCCGCAGGGCACGCTGGCCGAGAAGCTGCGTGCCGGCGGCGCCGGCATCCCGGCCTTCTTCACCAAGACGGGCGTGGGCACGCAGGTGGCCGAGGGCAAGGAACTGCGCGAGTTCGACGGCGAGACCTACGTGATGGAACGCGCGCTGGTGCCCGACGTGGCCCTGGTCAAGGCGGCCGTGGCCGACAAGTCGGGCAACCTGCGCTTCAACCTCACGGCACGCAACTTCAACCCGGCCGCCGCCACCGCCGGCAAGGTCTGCATCGTCGAGGTCGAGAAGATCGTCGAGGTGGGTGAACTGGCGCCCGACGACATCCACCTGCCGGGCATTTACGTGCACCGCATCGTGCTCAATTCGAATCCCGAGAAGCGCATCGAGAAGCGCACCGTGAGCGTCGCCGCCCCGGTCGATGCCGCGGCCGCCAAAGTCGAGGCCCAGGCCGTGATCGCCCAGGCCGCCGCCGGGGCCGAAGTGCCCGCCACCGTCAAGAACAACGCAAAGTAAGGAGCCCGACATGCCCTGGACCCAAGACCAGATGGCCGCACGCGCGGCGCAGGAGCTGGAAGACGGCTTTTATGTGAACCTCGGCATCGGCATTCCGACGCTGGTGGCCAACCACACCGGCACCAAGGAGGTGTGGCTGCAGAGCGAGAACGGCATGCTCGGCATCGGCCCCTTCCCGACCGAGGACCAGGTCGACGCCGACCTGATCAACGCCGGCAAGCAGACCGTGACGACGCTGCCGGGCAGCGCGATCTTCGGCAGCGACCAGAGCTTCGCGATGATCCGCGGCGGCAAGATCAACCTGTCGATCCTCGGCGCCATGCAGGTGAGCGAGAAGGGCGACCTCGCCAACTGGATGATCCCGGGCAAGATGGTCAAGGGCATGGGCGGCGCCATGGACCTGGTGGCCGGCGTCAAGCGCGTGATCGTGCTGATGGAGCACGTCGCCAAGAAGAAGGACGGCACCACCGACATGAAGATCCTGCCGGCCTGCACGCTGCCGCTGACGGGCGTGGGCGTGGTGGACCGCATCATCACCGACCTGGCCGTGCTCGACGTGACGCCGCAAGGCCTCAAGGTGGTCGAGCTGGCCGAGGGCGTGAGCTTCGACGAGCTGCAGTCGAAGACCGGCGTGACGCTGATCCAGTGAGCTGACCGATACAGCCTGCTATCTTTTCGATAGCCGGCGGCGCAAAAGGGGCGGACGTTTCCGCCCCTTTTTTTATTTGGAAGCCGCCGGTTGCGGCGCGGACGCCGCGGGCTGCGGCGCGGGGGCCGGGGGCGGTGGCGGCGGCACCGGCGGGATCTGGAAGCTCCAGGTCTCGCTCAGCGCCTTGCCGCCCTGCGTCAGCGCCGCGCGCAGCTCGGTGACCTGCGCCGGGTCCTTCACCTTGACGCGCAGCGACAGGCGCCAACCCTTGATCGCGTCGTTGCGCAACAGGTTGCTCTCGAGGATCTCGGCATTGGCATTGCCGCTCAGTTGCGTCTCCAGCGCGGTGCCGGCCGGCAGGTTGGCCACGGCCGGGCCGACGAAGTCGACCATCAGCGCGGTGGTGCCGTCGCTCTGGCGGATCAGGTTGGGCTGGTACCGCTCGCCTTCGGTCTGGAAGGTCTGGCGCACCCAGGCGTTGTTCTGCGCGTGCAGCGCGGGCTCGTCCATCGTCCAGTGCATGCGGTAGGCGAACTGCATCGTCTGGCCCTTGCGCGCCGGCTGGTCGGGGTTCCAGAAGGCGACGATGTTGTCGTTGGTCTCGTCCGCCGTGGGAATCTCCATCAGCGTGACCTTGCCCTTGCCCCAGTTGCCCTGCGGCTCAATCCACGCGCTGGGCCGCAGGTCGTAGCGGTCCTTCAGGTCCTGGAAGTCCTGGAAGGCGTGGCCGCGCTGCAGCAGACCGAAGCCGCGCGGGTTCTCGACCTGGAAGCTGCTCACCGCGACGGCGCCCTTGGGGTTGTTCAGCGGGCGCCAGATCCATTCCTCGTTGCCGGCGTGGATGGCCAGGCCGTTGGAGTCGTGGATGGCCGGCCGGAAGTTGCGCAGGAACTCCGGCCAGCGCTGGTTGGGCCCGTACAGGAACATGCTCGTCAGCGGCGCGATGCCCAGCGTGGCGACGTCCTGGCGCATCACGATGTTGGCCTGCACGTCGAGCACGGCGTCGCTGCCGGGCTGCAGGATGAACTGGTAGGCGCCGGTGGCGCTGGGCGAGTCGAGCAGGGCGTAGATGACGAGCTGCTTGTCGCTCGGGCCGGGCCGCTGGATCCAGTACTCGCGGAAGTTGGGGAACTCCTCCTTGCCGACCGAGGTGGTGTCGATCGCCAGGCCTCGCCCCGACAGGCCGTACACCTGGCCCTTGCCGATGACGCGGAAGTAGCTCGCGCCCAGCAGGCTCATGACTTCGTCGTACTTGCCGGCCTGGTTGACCGGGTACAGCACGCGGAAGCCCGCATAGCCCAGCTGGCGCGTCGCCTCGCGGTCGAAGTTGAGCTTGCCGAAGTCGAAGCGGTCGGCCTCGTAGCGGATCTCGCGCACGCCGCCTTCGGTGATCTCGTTGATCTTCACCGGGAAGTTGAACTGCATCCCCTGGTGGTAGAAGTTCAGCCGGAACGGGGTTTGCAGGTCGCGCCATTCGAAGCGGTCCGAGCGCGGCTGGATCTGCATGTAGTCGGCGAACTGCATGGTGCCGAAGAAGGGCGGCAGGTTGCTCGCGGGCGCCACGTAGGGGCGGGCGGCCAGGTCGCGCGCGCGCGCCGTGACGTCGTCGAGCGAGAACACCTTGCCGGTCGCGGGCGGCGCGGCAGGCGCGCTCTGCGTGGTCGGCACGGCACAGGCCGTGAGCAGGCTGATGCAGCCGACGAGGAGGGAGGAACGTGCGGTGTGGGCGAGCCTGTCGATCATGGGCCGTGGCGAAGGTCGTCGAAGCAGTGGGATGGAAACATCTGCACACCGGTGCAGACCCGCAGCATGGGCGGGACCGGCGCAGACAGCGCGGTGGAGCTTAGCATCGTGCGTGCCCGGCCTGCTGTAGGAATGGGGCGTGCGTCGGGTCGATGCGGGCCGCGCGGCCAGTCAGCCCCTTAAGATGCCCGGCTTCGTTCTTCGACCCGAGGATCCGCTTGCCGATGAAACGCATTGCCGTGATGGTCGCCGCGACCACCGCCGTGGCCGCGCCGCTGGCCTTCGCGCAGCCCAAGCCCGCGCTGCTGAACAACAAGCCCGCCTTCGTGGCCGACCTGCTGCGCCAGATGACGCTGGAAGAGAAGGTCGGTCAGCTGCGCCTGATCAGCATCGGTCCCGAGATGCCGGCGCCGCAACTCGCGCAGGAGGTCGCGGCCGGCCGCGTGGGCGGCACCTTCAACTCCATCAACCACAAGGAGCAGCGCCCGCTGCAGGAAGCCGCGGTGCGGCAGAGCCGGCTGAGGATCCCGATCCTCTTCGCCTACGACGTGCTGCACGGTCACCGCACGTCCTTCCCGATCGGCCTGGGCCTCGCCTCGAGCTGGGACATGGATGCCATTCGCCTCACGGCGCGCACGGCCGCCGTCGAGGCCGCGGCCGACGGCGTGGACGTGACCTTCGCGCCCACCGTCGACATCTCGCGCGACCCGCGCTGGGGCCGCACCTCCGAAGGCTTCGGCGAAGACCCGTACCTGGTGTCGCAGATCGCGCGCAGCATGGTGCAGGGCTTCCAGAACGGCGAGAACTTCGCCAAGGCCGGCAGCGTGCTCAAGCGGGACGCGATCATGGCCTCGGTCAAGCACTTCGCGCTGTACGGCGCGGTGGAAGGCGGGCGCGACTACAACATCGTCGACATGAGCCCGATGCGCATGTACAACGACTACCTGCCGCCCTACAAGGCCGCGATCGAGGCTGGCTCGGGCGGCGTGATGATCGCGCTCAACACCGTCAACGGCCAGCCCGCCACGTCCAACACCTGGCTGCTGCAGGACCTGCTGCGCAAGGACTGGGGCTTCAAGGGCGTGACCTTCTCCGACCACGGGGCCATCACCGAACTGATGCGCCATGGCGTGGCGCGCGACGAGCGCGAGGCGGCCAAGCTGGCCATCACCGCCGGCGTCGACATGAGCATGGCCGACCAGGTCTACCTCAAGGAGCTGCCGGGCCTGGTCAAGTCGGGTGCCGTGCCGATGAAGGCGCTCGACAACGCCGTGCGCGAGGTGCTGGGCGCCAAGTACGACCTGGGCCTGTTCCACGACCCCTTCCTGCGCATCGGCAAGGCCGAGGACGATCCGCCGGACCTCAAGGCCGATTCGCGCCTGCACCGCGCGCCGGCGCGCGACGTGGCACGCCGTTCGCTCGTGCTGTTGGAAAACCGGAACCGCACGCTGCCCATCGCCAAGGGCGCCAAGGTGCTGCTCACCGGCCCGCTGGCCGATGCACCGATCGACATCATGGGCGTGTGGTCGGCCCAGGCGGTGTGGAAGCAGTCCGTCACCCTGCGCAAGGGCATGGAGCAGGCGCTGGCCGGCCAGAAGGGCTCGCTCGTGTATGCGCGCGGCGCCAACGTGAGCGAGGACAAGGCCATCGTCGAGTACCTCAACTTCCTCAACTGGGACGAGCCCGAGGTGGTGCAGGACAAGCGCTCGCCGCAGGAGATGATCGACGAGGCCGTGGCCGCGGCGAAGCAGGCCGACGTGGTGGTGGCCGCCGTGGGCGAGTCGCGCGGCATGTCGCACGAATCGTCCAGCCGCACGCGCCTGGACCTGCCCGAGAGCCAGCAGGCGCTGCTCAGGGCCCTCAAGGCCACCGGCAAGCCGCTGGTGCTGGTGCTGATGAACGGCCGCCCGCTCACCCTGGGCTGGGAAAAGGCCAACGCCGACGCCATGCTCGAGACCTGGTTCGCCGGCACCGAGGGCGGCAACGCGATCGCCGACGTGCTGTTCGGCGACGCGAACCCTTCGGGCAAGCTGCCGATCTCGTTGCCGCGTTCGGTGGGCCAGATCCCCACCTACTACAACCACCCGCGCCTCGGCCGGCCCTTCACGCCGGGCAAGCCGGGCAACTACACCTCGCAGTACTTCGACGAGCCGCAGGGCGCGCTGTACCCCTTCGGCTACGGCCTGAGCTACACCGATTTCAGCGTGTCCGACCTCACGCTGTCGGCACACACCATGGCGCGCGGCGGCAAGGTCGAAGCCAGCGTCACGGTGGCCAATACCGGCGAGCGCGCGGGCGAGACCGTGGTGCAGCTCTACATCCAGGACGTGGCCGCCTCCGTGGTGCGGCCCGTCAAGGAGCTGAAGGACTTCCGCAAGCTGATGCTGCAGCCCGGCGAGAAGAAGGAAGTGCGCTTCACGATCGGGGAGGACAAGCTCAAGTTCTACAACGCGAAGCTCCAGCACGTGGCCGAGGCCGGCCAGTTCAACGTGCAGGTGGGCCTCGATTCGGAGAACGTCAAGTCGCAGAGCTTCGAGCTGAAGTAGGCGGCGCGTTTTCGCGCAGGTGCTGCGCGATGGCTTCGCGCAGCTGGGCCACCGCCGTCGGCTCGGTGCGCCGGGCCAGGGTGACAAGCCCGAAATGGGCGCCGCCCGTGCCGCTCGGCCCCACGCGCAGTTCCGCCAGGTCGGGCGCGGCGGCGCGGATCGCGATCAGCACGGCGTCGCTCTGGCGCGTGGCCTCGACCAGCGGCGCCAGCTCGGTGCAGCGCAGGCTCAGGCACAGGTCCGGGTGCGCGGCAGGGCCGTAGACATCGACCAGCGCGCGCACCACGTGGTCGCCCAGCGGCGTCGACGCGATCGGATAGGCGAGCAGGTCCTCGAAGCGCAGCGGGCGCCGCCTCCGGGCCAGCGGATGGCCGCGGCGGCACATGAAGGCGCCGCGCAGCGCCACCACCGGCTCGATGCGCAGGCCGGGCAGCGGCGGGAAGGAGCGCACCTCGACCACCAGCGCATCCAGTTCGCGTCGTCGCAATGCCTCGACCAGCCGGGGCACGTCGCCGTGCTGGATGTCGATGCGCAGCCCGGCGCCGGGCCGCGCGGCACGCTGCAGGAGCGCCGGCGTGAGCAGGGCGCCGGGCCCCGAGCCCATGCCCACGCGCAGGCGCTCCGGTGCCGCGCCGGTCGCACGGCGGCCCGCAGCGGCGAGTGCGTCGGCATCGTGCACGAGCTGGCGGGCGCGTTCGAGCAGGCTGCGGCCGAAAGGCGTGAGTTCGCTGCGCCGCCCGATGCGGTCGAACAGGGGCTGGCCCAGTTCGTCCTCCAGCGCGCGCAGGCTGCGGCTGAGCGCGGACTGGGTGAGGAAGGTGGCGCGTGCCGAGCGCGTGAACGATCCCGTCTCGGCGATGGAGAGAAAGTGCCGCAGCTGAACCAGCGTCATGGTGGCCAATCGATGAGTCGAACTCATTCGAGAGGATAGAACAATGCATTGGACGCGCGGCCCGGACCTCCCTAGATTCGGGCCGCGGGCGCGCAGTGTGTGCCGCGATCCCGATCGAACCCGAGTCCGATTCCTCCCTTTCCAACGCCCATGAACGCCCTTCGCTCCCTCACCCTGGCCGCGCTCGCCGCGTGCGCCGCATCTTCCGCGCTGGCCCAGTCGGCCGTGCCCTCGGCGCGCATCGTGCCGCTGGTCGACGGCATGTACCCGCAGCTCGAGTCGATCTACAAGGACATCCATGCCAATCCCGAGCTGGGCTTCCAGGAAACCCGCACCGCCGCCAAGCTGGCCGCCGAGCTGCGCGCGCTGGGCTTCGAGGTGACCGAGGGCGTGGGCCGCACCGGCGTGGTGGCGCTGTACCGCAACGGCAGCGGCCCGACGGTCATGGTGCGCACCGAACTCGACGCGCTGCCCATGGAGGAGAAGACCGGGCTGCCCTACGCCAGCAAGGCCAAGGCGCAATGGAACGGCCGCGAGACCTTCGTCGCCCACAGCTGCGGCCACGACATCCACATGGCCAGCTGGGTCGGCACGGCGCGCACGCTGCTCGCGCTCAAGGACCAGTGGCAGGGCACGCTGATGTTCATCGCGCAGCCCTCGGAGGAGACGGTGTCGGGGGCCAAGGCGATGGTGGAGGACGGCCTCTTCAAACGCTTCCCCAAGCCCGACTACGCCTTCGCGCTGCACACCAGCCCGTCGCCCTTCGGCTTCGTCGGCTATCGCGCCGGGCCGGTCACCTCGGCGTCCGACAGCCTGGAGATCACCTTCAAGGGCCGCGGAGGCCATGGCTCGGCGCCGCACGCGACCATCGACCCGATCGCGATCGGCGCGCACTTCGTGACCGACGTGCAGACCGTGGTCAGCCGCGAGAAGGACCCGGCCGAGTTCGGCGTGGTCACCATCGGCGCCTTCCAGGCCGGCACGGCGGGCAACATCATTCCCGACGCGGCGAAGCTCAGCGGCACCATCCGCAGCTACAAGCCGGAGGTGCGCACGAAGCTGCTCGACGGCATCCGCCGCACCGCGCTGGCCTCGGCCGCGATGGCCGGCGCGCCCGAGCCCGAGGTGCGCCTGGGCGCCGACAGCAGCACCGCCGCTGTGACCAACAACGAGGCCGTGGTGCAGCGCACGGTGGCCTCGCTCAAGGCGCAGTTCGGTGACCCGAAGGTGGTGCAGGTGCAGCCCATCACCGCCAGTGAGGACTTCTCGGTGTTCACCGACGCGGGCATCCCGTCGATGTTCTTCTTCGTCGGCGTGACCGACCCCAAGGACGTGGCCGAGTCCATGAAGAAGGGCGGCAAACCGCTGCCCTTCAACCACTCGCCGTACTTCGCGCCGGTGCCCGAGCCGTCGATCAAGATCGGCGTGCAGGCCATGACCACGGCGGTACTCACGGCGCTGGGCAGCAAGGGCTGACGACCGTTGCAGCCGCCGCCGACCTGCCCGGTCGGCGGCGGCGTGGGTTGCGCATCCACGGGTAATCCCGCAAGGTCCTGTGTGAAAAACTGCATACAGTCTTTGCATACCAGTTTGCGTGCCAGGCTGCGCCGCCGCAGGGAGGAGGGGTTTTCCGGTGATGTGCGGGCCTGGCGTCTGTCAGCGAACCAGGAGACAACAACCCATGGACATCCGCAATCCCTCGCCCGGCCTCTACAACGAGGACCTGGCCCCCGCCAAGGAACGGCAGTGGGGCGCCTTCAGCATCTTCAACGTCTGGACCTCGGACGTGCACAGCCTCTGGGGTTACTACCTCGCGGCCAGCCTGTTCCTGCTGTGCGGCAGCTTCGTCAACTTCCTCGTCGCCATCGGCCTGTCGTCGCTGGTGATCTTCGTGTTGATGAACCTCATCGGCTACGCGGGCGAGAAGACCGGTGTGCCGTACCCCGTGCTCGCGCGCGCCTCGTTCGGCGTGTGGGGCGCCAACCTGGCGGCGCTGGTGCGCGCGGTGGTGGCCTGCTTCTGGTACGGCGCCCAGACGGCCGCGGCCTCGGGCGCGGTGGTCGCGCTGCTGGTGCGCAACGACAGCATGCTGGAGTTCCACAAGACGGTGCACTTCCTCGGCCACTCCGGGCTGGAGGTGATCTGCTACGTGCTCATCTGGGCGCTGCAGCTGCTCATCATCCAGAAAGGGATGGAGACGGTGCGCAAGTTCCAGGACTGGGCCGGCCCCGCGGTGTGGATCGCGATGCTGATCCTCGCCGTGGGCCTGTGCGTGAAGGCCGGCGGCTTCAGCTTCGACCACGGCATCCCCATGGACGTGCTGCTCGACAAGACCAAGGACGCCGGCGTGAGCGGCACGCCCGGCAGCTTCTGGGCCCTGATGGCGGTGGGCGCCACCTGGATCACGTACTTCGCCGCCCTGTACCTGAACTTCTGCGACTTCTCGCGCTACGCGACGAACAAGGACGCGGTGAAGAAGGGCAACCTCTGGGGCCTGCCGGTGAACCTGATCGCTTTCTCGCTGGTGGCCGGCATCACCACCATCGCGGCCTACAAGGTGTATGGCGAGGTGCTGCTGCACCCCGAGCAGATCTCGGCCAAGTTCGACAGCTGGGTGCTCGCCCTCATTGCCGCGCTGACCTTCGCGGTGGCCACGCTGGGCATCAACGTGGTGGCGAACTTCGTCTCGGCCGCCTTCGACATTTCCAACGTGTTTCCGAAGTCCATCGACTTCAAGAAGGGCGGCTACATCGCCGCGGCCATCGCGCTGGTGCTCTATCCCTTCGCGCCCTGGGAGGGCGGGGCCGCGCACTTCGTCAACGCCATCGGCGCCACCATGGGGCCGCTGCTGGGCATCATCCTGGTCGACTACTACCTGGTCGCCAAGGGCAACATCAACGTGGCGGCGCTGTACGACGAGCACGGCGAGTACCGCTACGAGGGCGGCTGGAACGTCAATGCGCTGGTGGCCACGGCGGTGGGCTGCGTGTTCTCGACGATCCTGCCCAACTTCACGAGCCTGCTGCCGGCCTGGTGGGGCACCTACGGCTGGTTCTTCGGGGTGCTGATCGGCGGCGGCGTGTACTGGATCATGGCGCTCGCGCGTCCGCGCACCTTGCCCGCCGCCGCGCGCGCCTGACCCCCATCGGCCCGCGCGGGCACGGAAGCTGCACGTGACCGACCCCGTGAACGCCAAGACCTCGATCGCGGAGCGCGTGGTGCGCTCCATCCTCGACCGCAAGCTGCGCCCCGGCGAACGGCTGGGCGAAAAGGAACTGGCCGAGGTCTTCGGCGTCAGCCGCACGCTGGTGCGCGAGGCGCTGATGCAGCTGCAGGCGCGCGGCTTCGTCGAGGTGCGGCCGCGCCTGGGCTGGTACGTGGTCGAGCCCTCCTTCGAGGAGGCGCGCGAAACCTATGCCGCGCGCCGCGTCATCGAACCCGGCATGCTCCAGGACGCGGGCCGGCCGCTGCAGTCGGCCATCCGCGCGCTGCGCCAGCATGTGGCGGAGGAGCGCGAGGCCGTGGCCCACGCCAACGCCGCGACGCGCAGCGTGCTGCTGGCCGAGTTCCACGTCTGCCTGGCCGAATGCCTGGGCAACCGCTTCCTCACCGGCATGCTGGTCGACCTGTCGGCGCGCACCACGCTCGTGTCGGCGCTCTACCAGTCGCAGACGCAGGCGCAGGACTCCAACGACGAGCACTCCGCCATCGTCGATGCACTCGAGGCGGGCCGCATGGACGAGGCGGCCGAGCTCATGCGCGCCCACATCGACTGGCTGGCCGCGCGACTGGATGCGGACCTGGCCCACACCGGCCGGACCAAGGACCGCCTGCTCGCGGCCCTGGGCGAGCCGCCGCTCAGGCCGGGCCCAGACGCAGCGCCTCGCGCCGGCTCTCGGCCACGGCGCGGATGAAGTTCCAAACCGCCTGCATGCGGCCGAGTTGCCTGGCCTCGGCAGGCATCGACATCCAGAAGGTGCGCGTGAAGTTGGCCTGCGCGGGCAGCACGCGCGCCAGGCGCGCATCGCCCTCGGCCACGAAGGCCGGCAGCACCGCGATGCCGGCGTCGGCCAGCACGGCGCGGTGCTGGGCCAGCACGCTGGTGCTGCGCAGCGAGAAGGCGTCGGGCCGGTACAGCTCGTCCAGGTACTGCAGCTCCTTGGAGAAGAGCAGGTCGTCGATGTAGCTCACGAAGGCATGGCCCTTGAGGTCCTCGCGCTGGCGGATGGGCGGATGCGCGCGCAGGTAGGCCCGGCTCGCGTACAGGTGCAGGCTGTAGTCGGTGAGCTTGGTCACGAGCACCGGGCCGCGCGCCGGCCGCTCGAGCGAGATGACGATGTCCGCCTCGCGCCGCGACAGGTGCACCAGGCGCGGCATGGCGAGCAGGTCGATCACGAGCTTGGGGTGCTCGCGCGCGAAGCCGGCCAGAGCCGGCGCCAGGATCACCGTGCCGAAGCCTTCGGTGGCGCCCACGCGCACCAGGCCCGACAGGCCTTCCTCGGGCGCC
This sequence comes from Xenophilus aerolatus, assembly GCA_030418545.1. Taxonomy (GTDB): domain Bacteria; phylum Pseudomonadota; class Gammaproteobacteria; order Burkholderiales; family Burkholderiaceae_C; genus Xenophilus. The sequence continues at coordinate 269,940 of QAIB01000002.1, forward strand.
GGCGTGGCGCTTTTCTCCAGCGTGCGAAAGGCGCGTTCCATGGCCTCCACCTGCGGCTGGAGGCGGCGCCCGGCTTCGGTGAGCCGATGGCCGCCGGCTTCGCGGGCGAAGAGCGGGCTGCCCAGTTCCTTTTCGAGCGCCTGGATGCGGCGTGCGACGGTCGTGTGGTCGACCGCGAGCCGGCGCGCGGCGGCCATCAGCGTGCCGGCGCGCGACAGCTCGAGGAAATACCGAAGGTTGTTCCAGTCCATCGTGGTGCAGCAGTAAAACGGACATCCGTACGCGAAGGACGCAAAGGTTGCGCGAAGGACGCGAAATCTGTCTTTGATGTTCTTTCGCGTCCTTCGCGAGATCTTCGCGCCCTTCGCGTACGGGTGTCCCATTCTGCGTTTTCGCAAACCTGAAGCGCAATTTTCTCCATTGCGCACGCAATTTTGCAAAGCTAGCATCCGTCGGTTCGCCCGACATACACAAGGAGACATCCCATGGACGCCACCACCGCGCCGGCCACCCAGGTCGCCACCGTCAAGCTGCTCATCGGCGGCCAATTCGTCGAATCGAAGACCACCGAGTGGCGCGACGTCGTCAACCCGGCCACGCAGGAGGTGCTGGCCCGCGTGCCCTTCGCCACGCAGGCCGAGGTCGATGCGGCCGTGGCGTCGGCCAAGGAAGCCTTCAAGACCTGGAAGAAGACCGCCATCGGCGCCCGCGCGCGCATCTTCCTGAAGCTGCAGCAGCTGATCCGCGAGCACATGGGCGAACTGGCCGCGCTGCTGACGGCCGAGCAGGGCAAGACACTGCCCGACGCCGAAGGCGACGTGTTCCGCGGCCTGGAGGTGGTGGAACACGCGGCCAACATCGGCACGCTGCAGCTCGGCGAGCTGGCCAACAACGTGGCCGGCGGTGTCGACACCTACACGCTGCTGCAGCCGCTGGGCGTGTGCGCCGGCATCACACCCTTCAACTTCCCCGCCATGATCCCGCTGTGGATGTTCCCGATGGCCATCGCCACCGGCAACACCTTCGTGCTCAAGCCCAGCGAGCAGGACCCGATGGTGACCATGCGCCTGTGCGAACTGGCGCTCGAGGCGGGCATCCCGCCGGGCGTGCTGAACGTGGTGCACGACGGAGAGGCGGTGGTCAACGCGATCTGCGACCACCAGGACATCAAGGCGATCAGCTTCGTCGGCTCGACCAAGGTGGGGACGCACGTCTACCACCGCGGCATCGCCAGCGGCAAGCGCGTGCAATGCATGATGGGCGCGAAGAACCACGCCATCGTGATGCCCGACGCCAACAAGGAGCAGACCCTCAACGCGCTGGCCGGTGCGGCCTTCGGTGCGGCAGGGCAGCGCTGCATGGCGGTGTCGGTGGCCGTGCTGGTGGGCGAGGCGCAACAGTGGATCCCGGACCTGGTCGCCAAGGCGAAGACGCTGAAGGTGGGCGCCGGCACCGAGAAGGGTGTGGACGTGGGGCCGCTGGTCTCGTGCGCGGCCTACGAGCGCGTGACGGGGCTGATCGAGCGCGGCACGGCGGACGGTGCGACGCTGGAGCTGGACGGTCGCAAGCCCACGGTGCCCGGCTACGAGAAGGGCAACTTCGTCGGCCCCACGATCTTCTCGGGCGTGAAGCCTGGCATGACGATTTACGACCAGGAGATCTTCGGCCCGGTGCTGTGCGTGGCCGGTGCGGCCGACATCGACGAGGCGATCGAGCTCATCAACTCGAACCCGAACGGCAACGGCACCGCGATCTTCACGCAGTCCGGCGCGGCGGCGCGCAAGTTCCAGGAGGAGATCGACGTCGGCCAGGTGGGCATCAACGTGCCGATCCCGGTGCCGGTGCCGCTGTTCTCCTTCACCGGCTCGCGCGGCTCCAAGCTGGGTGACCTCGGGCCTTACGGCAAGCAGGTAGTGCTGTTCTACACGCAGACCAAGACGGTGACGGCCCGGTGGTTCGACGACAGCACGGTGGCGCATGGGGTCAACACGACCATTTCGCTGAAGTGACGCTGCGTCCCTGGGCATGCAAGCGTTGCGCCCCGGCCCTGACGTGGAAGGGCACCGCGCCGCGCTTCAGTGAGGCGGTCGGCGCTTTGCGCCGACTTCCCTGCGGTGCTCGCGCAGCCGGGCCGGCGCAGAACTCGCTGCGCGCGCCGCAGGCGCGCTCCGCTCAAACAGCTGCGCCGAGTCAGTCAACGAAGCGTGCCTGTCCTTCGGCAGGCACGCAGCCCGGCTACGCTGCGCTTCTCGGCGCCTCACAGGCGCGCGTCGCGGTGCCCTTCCACGCCAGGGCCAGAACGGCTGGTGGCGGTGTTCGGCGGCCAGATCGGACACGACGTTTCCGCGCGGCAGGTGGTGGCCGGCGCGGGCGATTTGTGGGGCGGCGACTAGCGCAGGCCGGGGCGCGGCACGCCTGCCGAAGGACAGGCGTGCTTCGTGATCTGACTCGTCGCAGCTGTTTGAACGGAGCGAACGCAGTTCGCGCAGTGAGTTCTGCGACGCGCGCCCCGGCTGAGCATCGCAGCGGAGTCGATGCGAAGCATCGACCGCCCCACTATGAGCCCGTGCCGGCCACCACCTGCCGCGCCACCCCGGACCTCAGACCCGAAAGCACCCAAACCCATGGACTTTGAACTGACCGAAGACCAGCGCGCCTTCGCCGACACGGCCCGCGCGTTCGCTGCCAGCGAGTTTGCCCCCCACGCGGCGCAGTGGGACCGCGAGGCCATCTTCCCGCGCGAGGCGATCGCCAAGGCCGGCGAACTGGGCTTCTGCGGCCTCTACGCGCCCGAGCGCATTGGCGGGCTGGGCCTGCCGCGGCTCGACGCGGCGCTGGTGTTCGAGGAGATGGCGGCGGTCGATCCGTCGACCACCGCCTTCATCACCATCCACAACATGGCGACCTGGATGCTCGGCACCTGGGGCACCGACGTCGTCTGCACGGCCTGGGGCGAAGACCTGACCAGCGGCCGCAAGCTCGCCTCGTACTGCCTCACGGAGCCGGGCGCCGGCTCCGACGCCGGCTCGCTCAAGACGCGTGCCGAATTGCAGGGCGCCGAGTACGTCATCAACGGCGGCAAGGCCTTCATCTCGGGCGCCGGCTCGAGCGACGTGCTGGTGCTGATGGCACGCACGGGCGGGGCGGGTGCGAGCGGCGTCTCCGCCTTCGTCGTGCCGGCGGATGCACCGGGCATCAGCTACGGCAAGAAGGAGCACAAGATGGGCTGGAACAGCCAGCCCACGCGCACCATCGCCTTCGACAACGTGCGCATTCCGGCCGATCACCTGCTCGGGCAGGAAGGCGAGGGCTTCCGCATCGCGATGAAGGGGCTCGATGGTGGCCGCATCAACATCGCCACCTGCTCGGTGGGTGCGGCGCAGGGCGCGCTCGACGCGGCGCGCCGCTACCTTCACGAGCGCCAGCAGTTCGGCAAGCCGCTCGCGAGCTTCCAGGCGCTGCAGTTCAAGCTGGCCGACATGGCCACCGAGCTGGTCGCCGCGCGCCAGATGGTGCGCCTGGCCGCGAGCAAGCTCGATGCCCAGCACCCCGACGCCAGCACATATTGCGCCATGGCCAAGCGCTTCGCCACCGATGCCGGCTTCAAGGTCTGCAACGAGGCGCTGCAACTGCACGGCGGCTACGGCTACCTGGGCGAGTTCCCGCTCGAACGGCTGGTTCGCGACGCCCGCGTGCACCAGATCCTCGAAGGCACCAACGAGATCATGCGCGTCATCGTGTCGCGCAAGCTGCTCGACGGGGATGCGGACATCCGGTAAATCGGACATCCGTACGCGAAGGGCGCGAAGATCACGCGAAGGACGCGAAAGAGATCAAGAACAATCACATGGAATTCTTCGCGCCCTTCGCGAAACCCTTGCGTCCTTCGCGTACGGATGTCCCTATCTGACAAGCTCTCACCATGACCGAACCCGTCGTCCTCTTCGATACCCTGCCCACCGCCAACGGCAAGCGCTTCGGCGTCGCCACGCTCAACGCGCCGGCCTCGCTCAATTCACTCTCGGTCGACATGGTGCGGCTGCTCACGCCCCGGCTGCGCGAATGGGCGGCCGACCCGAAGGTCGTCGGCGTACTGCTGCAGGCCGCGGGCGAGAAAGCCTTCTGCGCCGGCGGCGACCTGCGCCAGCTCTACCAGACGCTGCGCGATTGCGGCGAGGGCCGCAACGAGTACGCCGAACGCTTCTTCGGCGAGGAGTACGAGCTCGACCACCTCATCCACACCTTTCCCAAGCCCTTCCTGTGCTGGGGCCACGGCATCGTGATGGGCGGCGGCGTGGGGCTGATGGTGGGCGCGTCGCACCGCGTCGTGACCGAGGGCAGCCGCGTCGCCATGCCGGAGATCAACATCGGCCTCTACCCCGACGTGGGCGGCAGCTGGTTCCTGCGCCGCGCGCCGGGCCGCACCGGGCTGTTCCTGGCATTCACGGCCGCGCAGATCAATGGCAGCGACGCCATCTTCGCGGGCCTGGCCGACGTGCTGGTGCCGCACGCGCGCAAGGCGCAGGTGCTCGAAGCCATCGGCGCGACGGCATGGAGCGGCGACGAGCGGGCCGATCGCGCGCTGCTCTCGCGCATCCTCGCCACCGCGGCCGAAGGCAGCGAGCGCCCGGCCTCGAAGCTGCGGCAGCACTACGACACCATCGAATCGCTGATGGCCGGCGAGGACCTGCTGGACATCGCGAAGCGCCTGCGGGCGCTGCAGAGCGACGACGCCTGGCTGCAGGGGGCCGCCAAGGCTTTCACCAAGGGCGCGCCGAGTTCCATCGCGCTCACCTGGGAACTCTGGCAGCGCGTGCCGCGCATGTCGCTGGCCGAGGTGTTCAGGCTCGAGTACTGGGCCTCGCTGGGCTTCTGCGCGCACCACGATTTCGCCGAAGGCATCCGCGCGGTGCTGGTCGACAAGGACCGCAACCCGAAGTGGCAGCCCGCGACGCTCGAAGAGGTCACGCCGGCTTTCGTGGACGACCACCTGCGCGAGCGCGGCGAGATGGCGCCTGAGCTGGCCGCGCTTCGATGAGCTGCTGAATCCGGACAGCCGAACGCAGAGGGCGCAAAGCTCACGCAGAGGTCGCAGAAGAAACGAAACACAAATTTGGTATTCCTTCTGCGCCCTTTGTGAAATCTCTGCGTTTTCTGCGTTCGGCTGTCCGTTCCCGCGTTCCAACAACCCTTCCGGAGACACACACCATGAAGATCGCATTCATCGGCCTGGGCAACATGGGCGGCCCGATGGCCCTGAACCTGCACAAGGCCGGCCACGCCGTCAGCGCATTCGATCTGTCCGCCGCGGCCTGCGACGCGCTGCGTGCGCAGGGCGTGGCGATCGCCGCGTCGGCGGCCCAGGCGGTGCAGGGCGCGGAGGTGGTCGTCAGCATGCTGCCGGCCAGCCAGCATGTCGAGTCGCTGTATCTGGGCGAGGGCGGCCTGCTGGCGCAGATTGCGCCCGGCACGCTGGTGATCGACTCGAGCACCATTGCCGCCGCGACCTCGCGCAAGGTGGCCGAGGCGGGCGCCGCACGCGGCATCGCCGTCATCGACGCGCCGGTGTCGGGCGGCACGGGCGGCGCCATCGCGGGCACCTTGACCTTCATGGTCGGCGGCAGCGAAGCGGACCTCGAGCGCGCGCGCCCGGTGCTCGAGAAGATGGGCGCCAACATCTTCCACGCGGGCGCCGCAGGTGCGGGACAGACAGCCAAGATCTGCAACAACATGCTGCTGGGCATCCTGATGATCGGCACGTCGGAAGCGATCGCGCTGGGCGTGGCCAACGGGCTCGATCCGAAGGTGCTGTCGGAGATCATGCGCCGCAGCTCGGGCGGCAACTGGGCGCTCGAAAAGTACAACCCGCTGCCCGGCGTGATGGAGAACGCGCCGGCCTCCAAGGGCTATGCCGGCGGCTTCGGCACGGACCTCATGCTCAAGGACCTGGGCCTGGCGCAGGAGAACGCGATGGCGGTGAAGGCCGCCACCCCGCTGGGCGGCATGGCGCGCAACCTGTATGCCGCGCACAGCCTCGCGGGACACGGGGCGCTCGATTTCTCCAGCGTCATCAAGCTGGTGCAGAAGGCGGGCTGAGCACGGGCGGCGCGCCGATCTGCTATTGAAAACATAGCTTTCCTCGCCCACTGCATCGGCGCTTCGAGCACTTTTTGCTTGAAGCGCCTGCCGGAGTCGCTGAAGCGGCGCTGAATGCACCCGCGATGAAAAACGGAATCGTTGGCGTTTCTCGCGTGCGCTGCGGGCTGTGACAGCATGCGGCCCCCAGCCGACCTGCAAGCCCGATGGCACCGATCCGACGCTCCAGCCTCTCTGCCGCAACTGCAGGCCCCGCCGCCACGTCCGGGAGCGCGCGGCCCCTGCGCGTGCGCGAGCAGCGCGTGCTCGATGCCGTTGCGTCCTTGCCCGAAGAGAGCCGCACGCCCTCCGGCGCCGTGGCCGAGTTGCTGCGCCAGGGCCTGGACCTGCCGCCCTCGACGATTGCGCAGATCCTGCTGCGGCTGGAGCGCAAGGGCTTGCTGCAGTTGGGGCGCAAGCGGGCTGGCGAAGGCGCCTGAGGTCGCTGCGGCACGCACACGCGTGCGCGGGCACGTGACACGGTTCACGCCCCCAGGTCGGGGCCTTAATCTGCCGTTAATTGCGGCCCACGAGCATCCGCCTGCCAACCATCGGTCGTGCATCCCGCGCGGCCTGACGAGGACCGCATGCCCTTGCCCCTGCCAGCACCTTCGCGCGCAACCCTTCCGGATTTGTCTTCCTCTTCCGTTCCGGCCGCTTCCAGCAGCCTCACCCTCCATCCCCATTCCGACGCGCAACGCGAAGCCGTCGAGCGGTCCGTGCGCGCCATCTACGCACACCGCTACGGTGCCCATGTCCCGGGCTTCGCACCCGTGCTGGTGGCATTGCACGCAGGCGAGTCGGTGCTCGCGGCTGCAGGCTACCGGCCGGCTGCGGCGGGGCCGCTGTTCCTGGAAGGCTACCTCCCGGCACCGGTCGAATCGCTGATCGGCCAGCAGACCGGTGCGACTCTTCAGCGCGACCGGATCGTCGAGGTCGGCCACCTGGCTGCGTCGCGCGCGGGCGAGGGTCGGCGCTTGATCCAGCTTCTCGGCCCGCATCTCGCGGAGCAGGGCTTCGACTGGATCGTGGGAACGGTCACCCAGGAACTGCGCGCGATGCTGGTCCGCCTCGGCGTGGCGCCGCTCACGCTGGGTGCAGCGGACCCGGCATCGTTGGGCGCCACGGCCCGAATCTGGGGCAGCTACTACGAGCATCATCCGATCGTGCTGGCCATCCACCTGCAGCGCGCGCTGCGCCAGCACCACGTGCGCCAGATGCGCGCTTCGATGCGGGGTGCCCGATGAGCGCCGCGATGCATGCCGACGCCGTCGCGCTGCACGATGGCCAGCGCGACTGGACCTTCGGTGAGATGCAGGGGGCCAGTACCGAGCTTGCCGAGCGCCTGCGAGCCCAGGGTACGCGCGTGCTCGCCACGCTGATGGACAATTCGCCCGCCTGGGTCATCGCTGATGGGGCCGCGACGCAGGCGAAGGTGGTCCATGTGCCGCTGCCCGCCTTCTTCACGGCTGAACAGATGGGCCATGCGATCGCTGCGGCAGGCGTCGACACCGTACTCACGCTGCCGGCGGTGGCTGCGCGCTGGCCGCAGGCGCCCGCGACGGCCTGCGAGGTCGGCGGGCAAGCGCTCTCGATGCTGCGCTTGCCGGCCCGCACCGTCGACATGCCAGCAGGCACGTCGAAGATCACCTTCACCTCCGGCACCACCGGTGCACCCAAGGGCGTGTGCCTGTCGGACGGGGCGATGGGACGCGTGGCCGACGGGCTGGTGCTGGCGATGGCACCGCTGGACATCCGGCGCCACCTCTGTGCCTTGCCCTTCGCCGTCCTGCTCGAGAACATCGCGGGGCTCATGGCGCCGCTGCGGCGTGGCGCGACCTGCATCACGCTGCCGCTGGAGAGCCTGGGGCTCACGGGGTCGTCGAGCTTCGATGCGGCAAAGTTCCACGCCGCGGTGACGCAGCATCGGCCCGAAAGCCTGATCCTGCTGCCGCAGATGCTGCGCGCGTGGGCGGGCCATCTCGCGCAGAGCGGTGCGCGTCCGCCCGCGTCGCTCAAGCTGGTGGCGGTGGGGGGCGCGGCCGTGGGTGTGCGGTTGCTGCAGATGGCGCGTGCGCTGGGCATCCCGGCCTACGAAGGCTACGGTCTGTCCGAAGGCGCGTCGGTGCAGGCGCTCAACCTGCCGGGGGCCGATCTGCCGGGCAGCGCCGGGCGGGCCTTGCCGCATGCCGAGTTGCGCGTTGCGGCCGATGGCGAGATCGAAGTGCGAGGCAGCCTGTTCAGCGGCTACCTCGGCAACAGTGCGCCCGTCGGTGACTGGTGGCCCACCGGCGACCTGGGGCATATCGACGCCGAAGGCTTCGTGCACGTCGACGGCCGCAAGAAGCACGTGCTCATCACGGCCTTCGGCCGCAACGTGTCGCCCGAATGGGTGGAGACCGCCCTGCGCAGCGACAACGCCATCGGCCAGGCCGTGGTGCTGGGCGACGGCGAGCCGGCGTTGAGTGCCGTGCTGTGGCCACTGCGCCCCGACGCGACCGATGCGCAGCTGCAGGCCGCCGTCGACGCCGCCAACGAGACGCTGCCCGACTATGCACGGGTGCAGCGCTGGGTGCGCGCACTGGCGCCTTTCACGGTCGAAGGCGGCATGGCCACGGCCAACGGGCGGCCCCAGCGTGGCGCCGTGCTGCAACGGCATGCGCAGGCGCTGGGCCTTGCGTTCTCCCCGGCACAAAAGGCTGCCTGAGCGACACCTTCCTTCCATCTTCCAAGCCACGGACTTCTCATGAGTTTTCATGCACGCCTTCTTGCCGACACTGCGGACGCCCGCGCCGGCCTCCTCGGCACACCGATCATCCAGGGTTGCCTGCGCGGCGACGTCTCCCTGCCCAGCTACCTGGCCTTCCTGCGCGAGGCGTACCACCACGTGCGCCACACGGTGCCGCTGCTGCACGCCTGCAAGGCCGCATTGCCGGCACGCAACGGCTGGCTGGCCGAGCCGCTGGATGAGTACATCGAGGAAGAGCAGGGCCACGACGCGTGGATCCTCGACGACATCCGTGCGTGCGGCGGCGACGCCGAGGCCGTGCGGCTCGGGCCGCCCGGCCACGCTACCGAGGTGATGGTGGCCTACGCCTACGACACCATCGCGCGCGTCAACCCGCTGGGCTTCTTCGGCATGGTGCACGTGCTCGAGGGCACCAGCGTCTCGCTAGCGCTGATGGCGGCGGACCAGATCCAGAAGCCGCTCGGCCTGCCCGACAGCGCCTTCAGCTACCTGCGATCGCACGGCACGCTGGACCGCGAACACACGGCGCATTTCGAATTGCTCATGGACCGCATCGAAGACCGGGGCGACCAGGACGCGATCGTGCATGCGGCCCGTGCGTTCTACCGCCTGTATGGCGACGTGTTCCGCAGCCTACCGCTGCCGCACGCACGGGCCGTCGCGGAGGCCGCGTCGTGAAACTCGCCGACAGCCGTGTGCTGTTGACGGGCGCGAGCGGCGGCATCGGTGCGGCCTGCGCGGCGCAGCTCGTCAAGGCGGGTGCGGCCGTGATGCTGGCCGGTCGTTCGCCAGCGCGCCTGGCTGAGCAGGCGCGTGCGCTGGTGCGCGAGCACGGCATCGACCGCCAACGCGTCGAGTGGTATGCGGCAGACCTCACGAAGACGGCGAGCCTGGGCCCGCTGGCCGACGTCGCCGCGGGTTGGCGCTGCAACGTCGTGGTGCACGGTGCGGGGGCGCCCGGCTTCGGCCGCCTGGAGTCCTTCGAAGCCGACACCATGGCGCAGGTGCTGCACATCAACCTGTTCGTGCCGATGCTGCTCACGCAGGCCCTGCTGACGCACCTGCGGGAGCAGCGGGAGGCCCGCGTGGTGTGCATCGGCTCGGCGCTCGGGCGCCTGGGGCTGCCCGGGTTCAGCGTGTACAGCGCCAGCAAGTTCGGCCTGCGCGGCTTCGCCGAGGCGCTGCGCCGCGAGCTCGCCGACACCCGCGTGCGCGTGCAGTACCTGGGCCCGCGCAGCACGCGCACCGAGTTCAACAGCGAGGCCGTGCAACGCTACAACCAGGCGACCAAGACCGCGATGGATTCGGCCGACACCGTGGCATCGGGGCTCGTGCAACTGATCCAGAGCGGCGCCGCCGAACGTTTCCTCGGCTTCCCCGAGAAGCTGGCCGTGCGCATCAACGGCCTGGCGCCCGGGCTGCTGGATGGTGCCTTCGCAGCGCATCGCGGCAGCCTTGCGCCGGCGAGCCGCCCGCCCAAGCCGGTGCTCACGATTCCGGAGCGTGCAGGCGAGCCGGTCTCCGATTCGCATTCGTTGCGCGACCCCATCCTGTGACCGGATCCTTGCAGCGCCGACCCCTCCATTTTCAACACGTGCCATGACCCTTTCTTCTACTTCTGCTTCTCACGTTCTACCGGTTCCGGCGCGCCGCGCCTGGGTCACCGCCCTTGCCGGTCTTGCACTGCTGGCGAGCGCGTTGCCACTCACGGTCCGCGCCGCGCCTGTCGATGACGCCGTGGCCGAGCTGCAGCACGACTGGGAAGTCATCCGCTATCAGACGCCATCGGCCGAGCGCGAGAAGCGCTTCGAGGCACTGAGCGCGAAGGCGCACAAGGTGTCCGAGTCCTTCCCCGGCCGCGCGGAGCCCCTGGTGTGGGAGGGCATCATCGTGAGTTCCGTTGCCGGCGAGAAGGGCGGCCTCGGCGCGCTCGGCCTGGTCAAGCAGGCCAAGGCCCTGTACGAATCGGCGATCGCCATCAATGGCGACGTGCTCGAAGGCTCGGCGTACAACAGCCTGGGCGTCCTCTACTACAAGGTGCCGGGCTGGCCGGTGGGCTTCGGTGACAAGGCCAAGGCCAAGGAACTGCTGCAGAAGGCGCTGTCGCTCAATCCCAAGGGCATCGACCCCAACTTTTTCTACGGTGAGTACCTGGTCGAGACCAAGCAGCCGGACCAGGCCGTGGCCTACCTCGACAAGGCGCTGCAGGCGCCGGCCCGGCCCGGCCGGCAGATCGCCGACACCGGTCGCAAGGAGGAGGCGCGCGTCCTGCTCGAGAAGATCAAGGCCCGCTGAGCGCCCATCGGCGCGGCGTGGTGCGTCAGTCAGCGGTGCGCCGCGTCGAACTGCAGCAGGGCGCGCACGCCTCGGCCATCCGCACGCGGGCCCACGACGAGTTCCAGGCCATGCAATTGCGCGATGCGCCGCACGATCGAGATGCCCAGCCCGCTGCCCACCTCGACCTGCCCATCGGGCCTGTAGAAGCGCTCGCCTGCACGCTGGATCTGTTCGGTCGACAGTGGCGGCCCGTCGTTCTCGATGTCCAGGTGCTCGCGGTGGATGCGCAGCACCACGCTGCTGCCCTCAGGCGCATAGCGCACCGCGTTGTCGAGCAGGTTGCGCAGCATCACCGTGAGCAGCGGCGGGTCGCCCAGCAGAGGCAGTGGATGCACGCCGGCGTCCGGCCACTCGCAGGCCAGGTCGATGCGGCGGCGTTCGGCGAGCGCAAGGCAGTCGCTCATGGCCGGCTCGACGATCGCGCACCAGTCCACGTCCACGCGCAGGGGTGCCGCGGCGCCCGACTCCACGCGCGAAAGTGCGAGCATCTGCGTCACCAGCCGTTCCATGCGGTCGAGGCCGGCGCCGAGCTTGTCTTCGGCCTGCTGCCGTTCGGCGGGCGTGGCGGCGCGGCGCAGCACGTCCCACTGGGCACGCAGCACGGCGATGGGAGTGCGCAGCTCGTGCGCAGCATCCGCGGTGAAGCGGCGCTCGCGCACCAGCAACTGCTCGATGCGTGTGAACAGCCCGTTCATGGCGCCCAGCAGCGGCTTGAGTTCGGCCGGTGCGCGCGCGTCCGGCACGGCCTGCAGATCCTGCGCGTCGCGGCCGGCCAGTTCGTCGGTGAGCTGGCGCATCGGCGCCAGGGCCCGGCGCACGGCCCAGGTCATGACCACGAGCAGCACGGGCAGCACGAGCAGCCAGGGCACCACCTGCGTGATGGTGAGTCCGTAGACCAGTTCGTCGCGCTCGTAGGCGCCCTGTCCGGCTGCGACCATCCAGCGTCCGTCGGTGGTCTGCAGGTAGTACACGCGCCAGAGCCGGCCGGCGACCTGCTCGTCAAAGAAGCCGCTGGCGCCAGGGCGATAGGGCAGGTCGACGCCTTCGCGGTCCGACATCGCCATGCCGCCCTGGTCGTCCCACACCGCCACCGCGAGGTCGCGCACGTCGGAATCGCCGGCGTCGGCCGCTCCCTCCCTCGGTGCGGCCGGCAGCATCGTGAAGCCGCCCTGCGGATCACCGTGGCCGGCGGTGGCATACACCTGGCGCGCCAGCCGGACCAACTGGGTGTCGAACATCTCGTTGACCTCGTGCCGCGCGCGCTGGATCGAGAAGTACAGGGCCACGCCCCACACCAGGGGGGCGCAGATCAGCAGGTACAGCAGGAGCCTGCGCTGCAGGCTCATCGCACCGCCTCGTCGGAGCCCAGGGCGTAGCCCACACCTCGCACGGTGCGCACGATGGCGGGGTCGATCTTGCGCCGCAGATGGTGGATGTGGACCTCGAGCGAATTGCCCTCGGGCTCGGCACCGCTCCAGTCGTAGAGCTTCTCGAGAAGGTAGGCCTTGGACAGTACGCGGTGCGACTCGGTGAGGAATGCCTCGAGCAGTGCGAGCTCGCGGCCCGTCAGCTCGACCGGCGCGCCACGCCAGCGGACGGTCTTGCTCGCCGGGTCGTATTCCAGCGCACCGTGCTGCCAGACCGATTGCGCATGGCCCGCGGTGCGGCGCAACAGCGCGCGCAGGCGGGCCGCCAGCTCGTCGATGGTGATCGGCTTGACCAGGTAGTCGTCGGCACCGGCATCGAGGCCGGCCACGCGCTGCTCGATGCCATCCCGTGCGGTGAGCACAAGCAACGGCGTCTTCACGCCCGCCTGACGCCATCGGCGCAGCCAGACCATGCCGTCATTGCCGGGCAGGCCGAGGTCCAGCACAACGGCATCGAACGGGGCGCTGGCCAGCGCCGCGCCGGCCTGGTCGCCACTGCGGAACCAGTCGACCACGTGGCCGAGCTGGCGCAGGCCTTGCGCCAGTGCATCGCCGAGCAAGGCATCGTCTTCCACAATCATCAGGCGCATGGGCGGGCGAGGCGTCGCTATGCGGCGCGGTCAGGTTCCAGTCAGGGTCTATTCTCGCCCTTACCGGAAGTGACGGCCGCGCCTCTCGCCCGGCAGGCGCCCTAGCGCGCAGCGGTGGTGCCGTCCAGGCCCAGCGAGGCCAGCAGCGTTTGCAGGCCGGAGCCGTCGAGGCTCAGACGGCTGCCTTGCGCGAAGGCGCCGTAGACGTCGCATTGCAGCGCCAGCATCGCGACCACGGTCGCGACGACGCCGACCACCCCGGCACAGCGGGCCGCTGCGTGCCACCTACGGCGGGGTGTGGTGGCCACGGCGGGCCGACGGTCTGGGACGGATTGCATGGGGGCTTTCAGAAGACGCGACGCGCCGGATGATGGGTGGCCCCGCTTTGTTTTTCATTAAGCAGGCGGCGAGCTGCGGCTTAAGTCCGGCCGTGCAAGGCAGCGCACAATCCCTCGATGACCCCACGATTCCTCGCTCCCGCCCTGCTGGCCGCCATGCTCGCCACGGCCAGCGCCGCCCAGGCCGACACGCTCAAGAAACCGGCGCTCGACCGCTTGGCGGCGCAGCCTGCGTTGCGTGCGCCCGGACTGGACTTCAGGCGCTTCGCCGCACTTGCCGCGCAGCAGGAACCTGCCGTTCGGGGCGCCGTCGACGCCTATGCCGCCGGGCGTCCGCTGGCCGGCGACGATCTGGTCGATGTCGCGCGCCTGCTGGGGCTCTACAACCGGCTCCAGAACCAGGGCGCGGTGATCGCCAGCATGGAGAAGATGGTCGCGCTGCCGACGGTGCGCAACCCGCGCGTGCCGCCGCACGAGAGCCCGGCCATCGTCGAGACCGGCACGCTGATCGAATCGATGGCGAACGCGTTCGGCCTCGCATTCCGCAACGTCGACAACCGCATCTTCGAGGTCAAGCTGCCCGGCTCGGGCGCCGAGGAGTTCGGCATCCTCACGCATGCCGATGTGGTGCCGGCCAACCTCGACGAGTGGGTGCTCGACGACGGCACGCGGCTGGACCCCTTCAAGCTCACGCGCGTCGGCGACCTGATGTACGGCCGGGGCACCATCGACGACAAGGGCTCGATCGCCGCCGTGCTCTACGCCATGAAAGCCGTGAAGCAGAGCGGCCTGCCCATGGCACGCACCATCCGGCTGATGGTCGAGACCACCGAAGAGACCGGCGGCGACGCGATGAAGTACTACCGCGAGAAGACCGCGCTGCCGGCCTACAACATCGTGCTGGACAGCAAGTACCCGGCCGTGGTGACCGAGAAGGGCTCGGGTGCGCTGAAGGTGTCGTTCCCGGTGGTCGATGCCCCCGGTGCGGTCGACCCGCGCATCGTCGAGATGAACGGCTCGGCATCGGTCAACGCGATTCCCCAGACCGCCACCGCGCGCCTGGTGGCGGGCGATGTGCCCGCGCTCGTCAAGCAGCTCGAGGCCGCGAAGGCCGGCTTCATCCAGCGCCTCGAGCCGCAGGGCGGGCGCTTCACCATCGACATCGTGCGACGCGACGCGCAGGGCGTCGATGGCGTGGACGTCAGGGTGACGGGCGTGTCTGCCCATGGCTCGCGGCCGGAGGAAGGCGTGAACCCGGTCCCGCGCCTGGCTCTGTTCCTCAACGAAGCGCCCAGGCCGCTGGTGCGCAACCACTACGCGCTGGCCGTGAAGTACATCAGCGAGCTGTATGGCACCGATTACCTCGGCCGCACGCTCGGCCTGGCGTACGCCGACGGGTTCATGGGACCGCTCACGATCTCGCCCACCTGGGTGCGCCTCAACGGCAACCAGCTCGACGTGACGGCCAACGTGCGGATGCCGCGGGGACGCTCACCCGACGAGCTGAAGGGCGCGGTGGCGTCGCGGATCGCAGCCTGGGCGGCGGCGAACAAGGTCGAGTACACGCTCGCGCACGATCAGGGCGACTGGATGGCGCGCGACCCGAACGGGGCCTGGCTGTCGACCTTGCTCAACATCTTCGGCGACACCACGGGGCTCGAGGCCAGGCCCGTGCCCACGGCCGGCAGCACCACGGCCAAGCTGATGCCCAATGCCATCAACTTCGGCCCGGCCATGCCTGGCAAGAAGTACACCGCGCACAACGCCAAGGAATACAAGGAGGTTCCCGACCTCGACGCCGACCTGCAGATGTTCACCGAGATGCTGGTGCGCATCGGCAACCTGCCGCAGATGCAGTGAGCTCAGCCGGGGACGGACACCCGGACGCGAAAGGCGCGAAGATTCCGCCAAGGACGCGAAAGAACACGGGATTCAGGTCCATGACTTTCGCGACCTTCGCGCGGCTTTCGCGTCCGGTTGCCCGCTTTCGGATGTTCAGAACGCCGGGATCAGCGAGCCGTTGAACTGCTTCTCGATGTACTGCTTCACCTCGGGCGACTGGTAGGCCGCCACCAGCTTTTTCGCCCAGGGCTTGTCCTTGTCGGCGCGGCGCACGGCGATCAGGTTCGCGTACGGGCCCCGGGGCGACTCCTTGATGACGCTGTCCTTCGAGAAGGACAGGCCCGCCTTTTCGGCATAGTCGTTGTTGATGGAGGCGATCGTCAGGTCGTCCAGCGAGCGCGGCAATTGCGCGGCATCGAGCGGCACCAGCTTGAGTTTCTTCGGGTTGCTCACCACGTCCAGCGGCGTGGCGGTGTTGTTCTGCACGGCTTCTGGCTTGAGCGTGAGCAGGCCCGCCGACTGCAGCAGCAACAACGCGCGGTTGCCGTTGGACGGGTCGTTCTGGATGCCGACCGAGGCGCCGTCGGGCAACTCGCCCACCGCCTTGATCTTGCGCGAGTAGAAGCCCAGCGGCGCGGTGATCGTCAGGCCCACGGGCACGATGTCGAAGCCGCGCGCCTTGATCTGGTTGTCCAGGAAGGGCTTGTGCTGGAAGGCGTTGGCATCGAGGTCGCCCGCCGCCAGTGCGGCGTTGGGCAACTGGTAGTCGTTGAAGACGATGACCTGCACGTCGAGGCCGTCGCGCGCCGCCACCTTCTTCACCACCTCGAAGATCTTCTCGGCATTGCCGACCGAGATGCCGACCTTGATGGAGGACTTGTCCTGGGCGTGGCCGGTGAGGCTGCCCAGCGCGAACAGGGCGGCGAGGAGGGGGGCGACGGCGCGGCGTCGAATCGGCGAGGAGAACAACATGGCAGAAGAGCGGTGCTTGCTTGGCACGAGGAAAAGTGAAGGAGCGCGACTGTGCCAGCGCCCCGTGCGGACGCCAACGAAGCAATCGTCGGATCGACATGCGCGCCGAATCGCCGCATTTGCTTATGCGGAATAAGCAGACAACGAATGGTTCGTTGGTTTTCGGGCGCTGCGCACGCATACTCCGCCCCCTTGCGGCGCGCCGGCTCTTCCAGGGCTTCGAGCAGCGCCGCGCTTCTTCTCCCGCTTCCCCATGACTTCACAGACTGCAGGGACTGCAGCCGCCGCGCCGGTGATCCGGCTCGAGGCGGTCCGCAAGTCCTTCCGCCTGCCCGACGGGCAACGCTTCGATGCCGTGCGTTCGGTGTCGCTGGACATCGCGCAAAGCGACGTGTTCGGCCTCATCGGCAAGAGCGGCGCCGGCAAGTCCACGCTGCTGCGCCTCATCAACCTGCTGGAGCGCCCGGACGCCGGTCGCGTCTTCGTGGGCGGGCGCGACCTCACCACGCTGTCGCGGCGCGAGCTGCGCGAGACGCGGCAGGACATCGGCATGATCTTCCAGCAGTTCAACCTGCTGCAGAACGCCAGCGTGTTCGACAACGTGGCCTTCCCGCTGCGCATCCATGGCCGCCACAGCCGTGCCGAGATCGACGCGCGCGTGCGCGAATGCCTGGCGCTGGTGGGCTTGGTCGACAAGATCGACAGCTACCCGGCGCAGCTGTCCGGTGGGCAGAAGCAGCGGGTGGCCATCGCCCGCGCGCTGGCACCGCGGCCGAAGGTGCTGCTGTGCGACGAGCCGACGTCAGCGCTCGACGCCGAGACGACACGCTCGCTGCTCGAGACGCTGCGCGACATCAACCGCAAGATCGGCGTCACGATCGTGATCGTCACGCACGAGCTGCCGGTGGTCGAGCTGCTGTGCCGCCACGTCGCGGTGCTGGAGCAGGGCCAGCTGGTCGAGCAATTCGCCGTCGGCACGCAGGACGGAGAACGGGCGTCGGTGCTGGGCCGCGAGCTCGACGCGCTGCTGCGCCGTCGCGAGCGCGAGGCCCTGCTCGATGCGCCGCCGCCCGCCGCTGCCGCGCGTGCGGAGCAGGGCGCGAGCGCCACCCGTGCGCTGGGCGCCGGAGGGCTGGCCTATGTCTGAGAACATCCTCGCCATCCTCCCCGAGCTCTGGACCGCCACGGGCCAGACCTTCCTGATGCTGGGCATCGGCCTGTCGGCCGCCATCGTCATCGGCGGGCCGCTGGGCGTGCTGCTGTTCCTGCTCGGGCCGGGCCAGTCGCTGGAGAACAGGCCGGCCTTCGTCACGCTGAACTGGCTCGTGAACACGGTTCGGTCCTTCCCCTTCATCATCCTGCTGGTCGCGCTGGTGCCCTTCACGCGCGTCATCGCGGGCACCTCGATCGGGCCGCTCGCGGCCGCGGTGCCGCTGTCCTTCGCGGCGATCCCGTACTTCGCGCGGCTGGTCGACCAGTGCCTGCGCGAGGTGCCGCGCGGCGTCATCGAGGCAGCCCATGCGATGGGCGCCTCGGAGTTGCAGATCGTCTGGCGCGTGCTGGTGCGCGAAGCCCGCTCGGGCCTGATCCTGGCGCTGACGGTGCTGGCGGTGAGCTTCCTGTCGTACTCGGCCATCGCCGGCGTGGTGGGCGGCGGCGGCATCGGCGACCTGGCCATCCGCTACGGCTATTACCGCTTCCAGACCGACGTGATGGTGCTCACCGTGGCGCTGCTCGTCGTGCTGGTGCAGATCATCCAGTTCGTCGGCAACCACCTGGCGCGCCGCCTCGATAAACGTTGATCCCCTTCGTCTCCTTTCCATCCCGATCCTCAGGAAATCCCGCATGCTTCGCCGTTCCGCTCTCGCCCTCTCGCTGACCCTGGCCGTCGCCGCCGTGTTGCCGCTGCAGGCCCAGGCGCAGGCCGCCAAGAAGGACCTCGTGATCGGCGCCACCGCCGGTTCCAACTACGACCAGCTGAAGTTCGGCGTCGTGCCGCTGCTCGAGAAGAAGGGCTACAAGGTCAAGCTGGTCGAGTTCAACGACTACGTGCAGCCCAACCTGGCGCTGGCGCAGGGTTCGCTCGACGCCAATTTCTTCCAGCACCTCGTGTACCTGAAGAAGTTCGCGGCCGACCAGAAGCTCGACATCGTCGAACTGGTGCAGGGCCCGATCGCGCCCCTGGGCGTCTATTCGAAGAACCGCAAGTCGCTGGCCGAGGCCAAGGAGGGCGACCGCGTGACCCTGCCCAACGACCCGAGCAACCTGGCGCGTGCCCTCGTGCTGCTGGAGCAGAACAAGCTGGTCGTGCTCAAGCCCGGCATCGACCCCCTGCGCGCCACCGAGAAGGACCTGGCGGACAACCCGCGCAAGCTGAAGTTCATTCCGCTCGAGGCGGCGCAGCTGCCGCGTTCGCTGGGGGATACGGAGTACGCCATCATCAACGGCAACTTCGCGATCTCCTCGGGCCTGAAGCTGACCGAGGCGGTGGCGCTGGAGAAGACTCCCGACCACTACCTCAATGTCGTGGCCGTGAAGCGTGCCGACAAGGACACGCCCTGGGCGAAGGACATCGTGGAGGTCTACCGTTCGAACGACTTCAAGGCGGTGGTCAACGCGAAGTTCCAGGGCTACGCCAAGCCGAGCTTCCTGCAGTGATGGCGGTTCGGCCCAGCCCATGAAAAAACGCGCCCGAGGGCGCGTTTTTTTTTGGCGTGCCGCGGGGTGTTCAGAGCGTCTCGTCGGCCGAGACGATGAAGTCCGTGCCGCGGATGCCGATGGTGGCGGTGGGCGTGTCGATGCGCACGGCCTCGGGCGTGGCCTTGCCGATCAGGCCGGTCACCATGCGCAGGGTGCCGCGCGCGAGCCGCCCGATCACGCTGCCATCGTGCGTGCGCGAGTCGTAGTGGAAGGTCTGCAGGTCGAAGCTCGACTGCGGGCCGATCACGAAGGTCGTGCCGTCGCGCAGCACCACGCTGGCGCCCGACTGCGCGCCGGTCACGATGCGCTGCCGGGCATTCACCACGTCGCCCACGCGCGCGGGCGTGCCGGCGCCTTGCGCGTCCTGCAACTGGACCTCGCCTCGGACCGTCTTGAGCCGGCCGGCATGGGCGTCGACAGGCGTGTCGGCGGCGAACGCCGGGCCGTGCAGTGCCCCCAGGGTGCTGCACAGGACGATCAGCGAAGCGAGGGGGCGGCGATGGGGCATGGGCATGTGAACGCTCGTAGTGGAGGTTGGGGCGCGGCGGACGCCGGCAGCGGCCGGTGCAGGGTCTACCGTGCGATTGGCGGGGCACTTTAGGGGCCGCAGCGCTGGAGGCACAGGCACAAGTGCGCGCTTGTGCCGCTGGAGATGCGCCGCCGGCGACGCAAGCCGCGCTTTCGTGAGGAAGTTCGCGCGCCCTCGGCGCCGGGCCGGGTGGTGGCATCATGGTTGCGCCGGCGACGCCGGTTCCTGAACACCTCATCCAACACACAGGAGACCTCCCATGACTTTCGTCCGATTCGCTGCGCCGGCCGTGCTGCTGGGGCTGGCCGGAACGCTCGGCGCCGTCGGCGCGCAGGCGCAGACCAACTGGCCCACCAAACCCATCCGCTTCGTCGTGCCTTTCTCGGCCGGCGGCGCCAACGACCTCATGGCGCGAGCCGCCGCCGAGGGCGCCGGCAAGGTGCTGGGCCAACCGGTGGTGGTGGACAACAAGCCGGGTGCCGGTGCGATGCTGGGCACCGACGTCGTGGCCAAGAGCGCGCCCGACGGCTACACCTTCCTGGTCAGCGCGGCCGGGGTGGTGTCGAACAGCATGATCCGCAAGCAGGTGCCCTACAAGGACAGCGACCTGGTGCCCGTGGCCATGATCGGGCTGGCGCCTTCAGTCATCGTGGCGCCGGCCAACGCGCCCTACAAGGACCTCAAGGAGTTCGTCGCCGCGTCCAAGCAGGGCAAGGGCCTGCACTTCGCGACGGCCGGCACGGGCAGCACGCCCCATTTCGTCGAGGGCCTGCTCGAGAAGAACCACGGCGCCAAGCTCGACGTGGTGCCGTACAAGAGCGGCTCCGAGTCGATCACGGCAGTGCTGGGCAGCCAGGTCGATGCGACTTCGGAAGCGAGCATCGTGGTGCTGCCGTACATCAAGAGCGGCAAGCTCAAGGCGCTGGCGACGACCTGGACGCAGCGCATCTCGGCCTACCCGCAGCTGTCGACCGCGGTCGAACAGGGTTTCGACGACATCCGCATCGCGCACTGGGCGGGCGTGCATGCGCCGGCGGGCACGCCGCCGGCCATCCTCGACAAGATGGCCGCTGCCGTTGACAAGGCCATGAAGGACCCGGCGACGATCGAGCGCCTGAAAGCCGTGGGGATCGAGCCGATCGGCGGCACGCGGGCCTCCTTCGGCAAGTTCGTCGACGAGGAGCGCGCGCGCCTCGGGGCCGTGGTCAAGGCCACCGGCATGCGCGAGGACTGAGCTCTCCGGCGTCAGCCCGACTGGGTCGGCCCCGGTGCCTCGACGCGGTTTGCAACTGGCCCATTCAGCCTCGCCGAAATGTGAAATATTGCAAACAATCGCGTCGGGGTTTTCAACCCTCGGCTTCGCGGGGTGAGGCCCGGATGGTGCAGACTTTGTTTCGCGGGGAGCACGCCTCTCGCCATGACATGGCGGTCCTACACGCGCGTCGCGAGAGGCCACCGAGGGGACAAGCATGGAAGAGACGAGTGCGCAGGACATCGGCCCGCAATTTGCGCAGTGGGCCGAACTCACCGACGCTTACGCCCGAAAACTGACCGCCCTGCAACAGGGCGAGCCCGGCGCCCGGGCGGACGCCGCCCGGCTGGCGCGCGAGATCCAGGCGTTGATGGCGCCGCCGGGGACGGTCATGATGGCGCCGCCGAGACCCGCCCCGGCCGTGATGCTGGCGCGCTGACCGCCGGCGCGCCCCATCGTTCGATGCGGTGCGCCAGCGGCGCTCGCTCAGCCCAGCAGCGCCTTGAGCCTGCGCACTTCCTGCTGCAACTCGAGGATCAGCGCCGCCGCGTCGAGCCCGACGTCGAAGTCGCGCTGCAGCCGTCGAGTGTCGAGGGCGCGGCGCAGGTCGCTGCCGTCGAAGCGCCAGTCTTCCAGCCGCGCGGATTGCGGCCGCAGGATGCCGACCTCGGCGAGTTCGGCCACCCACTCGATCGGTGCGCCACAGGCGTGCGCGAGCTGCAGGGCGGCCAGCGGGTCGGCCGGCCCGACCGTCGTGCAGTGGGAGATGGTGACGGTGGTGGTTCGCGTGCTCATGCGGAGGCTCCCGAGGCGGCGAGTTGGCGGCGCGGATCGAAGCCGGCCGTGGCCTTGGCCAGTTGTTCATACGCGGTGCGTGCGGCATCGCTGTCGGCGGGTGGCAAGGCGATTGCCAGCACCAGGTAGAGGTCACCGCCCAGGCCGCGGCCTCTCAGGCGCAGCTTGAGGCCGGCACGCGCGTTGGGCGGCACGCGCACGGCACCGGTGCCGCCACCCGGCAGCGGCACTTCGACCTCGGCGCCCAGCGCTGCCTCGGACGGCGTGACCGGCAGGTCCATCGACAGGTCCTGGCCGTCCACGCGGTAGACCGGATGCGGCGCGATGCGCACCTCCAGGTAGAGGTCGCCGGCCGGCTCGCCGCCATGGCCCGGCAGGCCCTGGCCGGCGATGCGGATGTACTGACCGGGCCGCACGGCGCGCGGGATGTTCACGCGCAGCGTGCGGGTGACGAACTCGGGCTCGCCCTGGTCGTTCACCTCCATCGCGCGCAGCGTAATCTCGCGCTCGCCGCCCTGCAGCGCGAACTCCAGCGGCACCTCGATCGCCGCGTGGTGGTCCTCGCCCTTGGCCCGGTACTTTCGGCGCGTGGCGTTGCGCCGCTCGGCCGCGCCGAACACCGAGGAGAAGAAGTCGCTGAAGTCCGCATGGTCGGCCGGGCCATGGCCGGCGCCGCGGTGGAACTCGAAGCCCTCGTCCCAGCCCGGAGGGGGCTGGAAGCCGCCACCGCCGCCGGCATCGAAGTCGGGCCCGGTGCCGCGACCGCTGCGCACCCGCTCGGCCAGCGCGTCGTAGGCGGCGCGTTTTTCCTTGTTGCCCAGCACGTCCCAGGCCTCGTTGACGTCGCGCATGCGCGTCTCGGCGTCGGCCTCCTTGCTGACGTCGGGGTGGTATTTGCGGGCGAGCTTGCGGTAGGCCTTGCGGATCTCGTCCTCGGAGGCCGTTCGCTCCACGCCCAGGGCGCTGTAGTAGTCCTTGAAGTCCATGGTGCGGCAGGAGAAGGGGATGAAAAGGGTCAGGCGATCGCAGCTTGCGCCGGATCACCCGCGGCCTGCAAGGCCTCCACCCGCCATATGGGGGCCTGGCGCCAGAACCGAAGGGGCTGGGCGTTGTCGAGCACGCCGATGTCGATCGGCACGCCCAGCAGGGCGGCCAGCACGTAGAGCGTGCCGCCGTGCGCCACGACCAGCACGGGGGCCGGCTCGGCCAGCGCTTCGTCCAGCGCCGAGCGGGTGCGCATGATGAAGGTTTCCAGCGTTTCGCCGCCCTCGGGCGTGCAGGTCCAGTCCAGGTCGGCCGAGGAGGTGCCCACCAGCCCGCCGAAGTTGCGCTCGCGCAGCACCTCGCGCGCGATCGGCGACAGCTTGTGCGGCGCGGCCACCGCGTGCGCAGTGTCGAAGGCCCGCCGCGCGTCGCTGGTCACGATGGTGCGGATCGGCTCGCCCGCCAGCACCGTGGCCGCCAGGGCGGCCTGCTCCAGCCCCAGCTCCGACAGCGGCTCGTCGTAGCCCTGGAAGATGCGCAGCGCGTTGCGCGGCGTCTGGCCGTGGCGCAGGAAGTAGAAGTGGTCGCACTCGGGCGAGAGCGGATGCGCGCCGGCGAGGGCCACCAGTTCCTTCACGCCGCGCGTCTGGCCGGCCATGTTGTTGACGTAGGGGGTTCTGGACATCTGCGGGCTCCTGGGTGCTTCAGTCGGGCCGCGCTGCGCGATAGAGCACGCGCACCAGGTCCGACTGGGTGATGATGCCGGCGAGCCGCTGCTCGCCGTCGATGATGGGGATGTGGTGGTGGCCGCCTTCCGAGAACAGCGGCACCAGCTCGACGACCAGGCGGTCGGCGCTGGCCACGCGCACCTGGCGCGTCATGATCTGGCCGACCACCTCGGGCTTGTCGGAATGCACGAGGCCGCTGGGCGCCAGCAGCGCGCGCAGCCGCTGGCCCAGGCCCAGCGGGGAGGCGTCGGGTTGCGCGTGGCGCATGAAGTCCGCCACGGTGACGATGCCGACGATGCGGCGCGCGCGGTCGATCACCGGCAGCGCCTTGATGCGGCGCTGCCGCATCAGGGCCCAGGCCTCGGTCAGCGGCGTGCCGAATTCGGCTGTCACAAGGCCGGTCGACATCACGTCGGCGCAGCGCAGTTCGCCCAGCGTGCGCCGCCACGAGGCCAGCTCGGCCTCGTGCAGCAGCGCCTCGAGGTCGTCGCGCGGGATGTCGAGCACCTGGTTGTAGTGCGCCAGTGCGGCGTCGAAGTCGGCGGCTGAAAAACGCGACGGCGCGCCGGCCGGTGGCGCCGCCGGCCGCTGGGCATGCGGGTATCGCCGCCCCGTCAGGCTGTTGTAGACGATGCCGGCCAGCACCAGCAGCACCGAGTTCACCAGCACCGGGAACAGCGCGAAGGAGGGGCTCGTCATGTGCCCCAGCACCGCCAGCAGCGCCGACGCACCACCCGGCGGATGCAGGCAGCGCAGCGTGAACATCAGGCCGATCGCCAGGCCCACGGCCAGTGCGCCTGCCAGTGCCGGGTCCGGCACCCAGGCCGCGCAGGCGATGCCCACGAGCGCCGACAAGGTGTTGCCGCCCACCACCGCCCAGGGCTGCGCCAGCGGACTGGCCGGCACGGCGAAGACCAGCACGGCCGTCGCCCCGAGCGGCGCCACCAGCCAGGCCGCCGCGTGGCCGTGGCTGGCCCAGGCCTGGCTCAGCAATGCGGTGAAGGCGAGGCCCAGCATCGCGCCCAGTACGGCCCGAAGGCGCTCGCGTCGGTCGACGTGCACCGGTGCCGGCCGCAGGGCGGCCAGGGCGGCCTGCATGCGTGCGCGGCGGGAAGGGGCGGCGGTTCCGGGGGGAGTGGAAGTCAAGTCTCTTCAGCCTCTTTCGCTATCGAAAAGATAGCTGCAGGCGCCCGTCGGACGGGCGCTGCGGGCCATTTTGGCTCGAAACACGCAGGCGCGCCGGCGCCATCGGTCGCGGGGTTTACTGGCTCAGAGCTTCGGAATCCGCAGCGTCTTGCTGATCATGAGCGTGCCCGAGAGCGCGAAGAGCAGCGTCAGCCCGTGCAGCGTCCAGGGGCCGAGCTGCCAGGCGCCGCCCCACAGCGCATCGCCGATGCGGCCTTGCGACGCCGCCCAGGCCAGCACCCCGACGAGCACCACGCTGGTCGGGATCGGCGTGCCCTCGAAGTACTTCACCTTGGCGCCGCCCTCGGAGAGCTGCTCGGCCGTCACGTTGTAGCGCGCCAGCCGGCTCACGCCGCAGCACACGAAGTAGGCCAGCACCAGGCAGTCCCAGCCGCCGCGCAGCCCGGCGGCGAAGCCCAGCGCGGCGGGCGCCACGCCGAAGGAGATCACGTCGGCCAGCGAGTCGAGCTCGCGCCCGAGTGCCGACTGGGTCTGGCGCCAGCGCGCGATGCGGCCGTCGAACACGTCGAAGACGAAGGCTGCGGGCGCCAGCGCCGCGGCCCAGTAGAACTGCGCCAGCGAGCCGCTGGCGATGAAGGCCATCGCGAGGAAGACCACGCCGACGCCGCAGGCCGCGTTGCCGAGCGTGAAGACGTCGGCGAGATGGAACTCGCGGATCATCGAGAAATGCCGGCGCGGCGAGCTGTCGGCGGCGGCCTGGGATGGGTGGGGCAGGGGCATGGACGTCTCCGCAAAGGAAATGGGGCTGTGGCGCTGCGCGCTGCGGGTGGTCCGCAGACTAGCGCGCCGCCCGGGTGGCGGCTGTAGTCGCAGGCCGCCCCTGGGCGAACGGCGTGCGGGTGCGCATCAGGCGGCGGCGGCTTCGGCGGCCGTGCGGCTGGCGTCGCGTCGCTCGGCCAGCTCGCCGAAGCGCCGCAGCAGGCTGGCGGCCTCCGGCGTCGGGCGCACCTGCGCGCGCAGCGCCTGCGTATCGGGCTGCCCGGCCGCCAGCGCATCGACATAGCCGCGCATCGCGTCGTCGTCGAACTCGGGGTGGAACTGCACGCCCCACGCGTGGTCGCCGACGCGGAAGGCCTGGTTCGGCTCCCACGCGTTGGATGCCAGGCGCACCGCGCCCTCGGGCAACTGCAGGGCGCTCTGGCGATGCACCACGTGGGCCGGGAAGCGCGCCGGCAGGCCGCCGAAGAGCGGATCGTCGGCGGCCTCGGGCAGCAGGTCGACGTCGACCGTCCCGAGCTCCAGGCCCTGCGGATGGTCGTCGGCGCGGCCGCCGAGCGCGTCGGCCAGCAGCTGGTGGCCGAAGCAGATGCCCAGCAGCGGCGTGCCGGCCCGGGCAGCGCCCGCCAGCCATCGGCCGGTGGACTCGGCCCACGCCTCACGGTGCGAGACCATGGCGTGCGAGCCGGTCACCACCACCCCCGAGATGGCCTGGGGGTCGGGCAGCGTGTCGCCGCGGCGCGGATCGAGCACGACCAGGGGCAGGGTGCTGTCGCCTAGCCCGCGGGCGATCCAGTGTTCGAAGTCGCCCTGCGCCTCGGCGAGGTCGGGACGCGTGTCGCCGGCCTTGACGATGACGAGCGGGCGGGGGAGGGGAAGCGTGTCCATGCCCCGATCATGCCGCACGCGTCGTCACGCTCGCCTGGAAGGGATCCGGGCCGACCGCGCAAGTCGCCTCGACATGGAGGCGGCTTGCGCAATCGGCCCGGAATGAAGGAGCGTGAAAGGCAGCCCCGCGCGATGCGCGGCCGGAATCAGCGAAGCCCGAAGAAGGACAGCACGGCAGCGATGACAACGATCAGGCCGACAACGTAGATGATGGTGTTCACAGTGAGGTTCTCCGGATAAGACGTGCACGCAGTGTCGGCCGCGCGCCGGTACACGCTCCGTCGGAGATCACTGGCGCCGCATGTAGGACGCCCCGGGAGCCCGTCGGCAGGCGCGGTCGTTCAATCCGCCGGACCGGCCGCGGCGCTGCCGACGGGCTGCGCGACCGCGTCGACCACGGCCTCGCGTGCGCCGTCCGCCAGGGTGCGGCCGAAGCGGCGCCTGGGCTCGGCCCAGTCCGGATGCGCGCGTGCGGGTTGGGCCGCCTTCACCGCCGCCGTCAGCGCCTGTGCGCGGCCGGGCGGAAGCGGCGCCGCGGCGTTCGCGGCCGGGGCGGTCGCGCCGTGCCCGCGCCGCTCCAGGCCCTGCAAGACGCGCAACTGCCAGTCGGCCATGACGAAGAGCACGCCGTCTTCCACCGTCAGCTCCTGCACGCCGCGCAGCCGGCCCATCAGCCGGCGGCCGAAGGGGCCCCAGCCCTGCGCCAGCGCGCCGCCGATGGCGCCGCCCACCGCCGCGCCGGCACCCAGCGAGATGCCCGCCACCGCCAGGTCGGCCACCACGCCGATCGCCGCGCCCACCGCCGCGCCCTGGCCCAGCCGCACGCCCGCCTGCTTGAGCGTCTCGGGGTGGAAGAGGTCCAGCGTCCAGCGGCCCTGCAGCTGCGGCAGCGGCGCCTCGGCCGCGTCGCCCTCGCGAAAGCCGTGCAGCGCCAGCAGGTCGTCGATGCCGCGCTGGGCGCGCTCGAACACGCTGCGGCGCAGGGCGTCGACCTCGGCCTGGCGCGCCTTCGGGTCGGCCATCGTCTCGCTGCGCACTTCGCGCCGCAGCGCCGCGCCGTCGATGATGCCTTCGGCAATGACGCGGCAGGCGGCGCCGCGCCGCGCGGCCGCTTCCTGTGCCAGGTGCGTGGCCACCCCACGCAGCGCCTCGCGGTGCGCCGGCAGCAGCGCGCCGAGGTCGTGGTACAGGTCGCGCTCGGCGCCGGTGAAGGGGGCGGCGGCATCGAAGCGCACCACCGCATGCAGGCCGGCCGCGGCCAGCAGCTCGCGCCAGGCGCCTTCGCGGCCGGCGGCCTGCGGGCTGCCGACGAAGTTGAGCACCGGCATCACCGGCCGGGCGCAGGAGTTCAGCAGTTCGATCTCGTCGCGGTACTTGGGCAAAGGCGCCTCGCGCGTGTCGATGACGAGGAAGGCGGCGTCGACCTCCAGCAGGGTGCGCAGCACCTTGGCTTCCTGCTCGAAGGCGCCGTGCGCCTCGGGGCCGTCCAGGAAGCGGCGGATGCGCTCAGGCCGGCTCGCGCCTTCGAGCGCGGCCACGTGTGCCAGCAACGTCACGGCGTCTTCCAGGCCGGGCGTGTCGAAGAAGCGCACCGCCGGCCGACCGTCGATGCGCAGGTCGACCTGTTCGACATGCCGCGTCGTGCCCGGGCGTTCGGACACCTCGCCGAAATCGATGCGGCGCGTGAGCGTGCGCAGCAGCGAGGTCTTGCCGACGTTGGTGTGGCCGACGACCGCGATGCACAGCGGTGCGCCGGTGTCGGCCTGCGTGATGGTCGTCGTCGTCAAGCGGCCTCCCCGCGGGCGTTGGCAGGCGGCGCATCGGCCAACGCTTCCAGCCCCGCCGTGGCGCGGCCCCACTCGGTGAAGGCGTGGACTTCGGCGAGGCCGGTGGACGCCAGCCATCGGCGCCAGCGTGCCGCGCCCGCCGGCTCCTCCGCCGCAGGCTCGCTGCCCTGGGGTGCGGCGGCCAGCCACAGCCGGCATTCGCCGCACAGCGGCAGTGCTTCGCGCAGCAGGCGTTCCGTGCCGCGGTCGGGGCTGGACGCGGCGTGGCAGGCGAGCAGCAGCACGCGCGGCCGCACGTGCATCAGCGCCTGCAGCAGCTCCTGCCGCTCGGCGGCGCTGCCGTCGATGCGCCGCACCAGCGAGGCCGCGCGCGGGACGGGCTGCGGCGGCCAGGGCAGCTCGGGCGGCAGCTCGAAACCGATGACGGCCAGCGTCGGCTGCGTCTGGCCCGCCAGGCTGGTGCGCGCCAGGTGCCAGTCGGCGCCGTGGGTGTCGGGATCGACCACCAGCGCCGGCGCCAGGGTGTCGAAGCGGGCGAAGAGCTTGCGGTAGTAGGGCGCTGCGGCATCGGGCTGCAGGCGGGCGCGGCGCCAGCGCCACACCAGCAGGCAGGCCAGCGCGGCCAGGGCGCGGGGCAGCAGGCCGTAGACCACGACGCAGCCCACCAGCCACCAGGCCAGCACGCCGTTGGTTGCGGCGGGCAGCGCAGGCCCGGGCGCGGCGCGCAGGTCGGCGGCGGCCGGCACCGGAAAGCCCAGCCAGCCGGGCAGCACCCCGAGCACGTCGATCCAGCGTGCGAACACCTCGGGGGCCAGAATGGTCGTCTCCCAGCCCAGCGTGTACTGGCGAAAGGCCAGCGCGAACAGCAGCGCCGCCAGGGCCGCGACGAAGCTCAGCGCCCACACCGTGTGGCTCGCCAGCCCCAGCACCCAGGGCAGCAGCCGGGCACGTTCGAGCAGGCGCAGGGCGGCCTGCAGCAGCGCCGCGCCCTCGGCCCCGCGGCCCAGCGTCAGCCGCGCGGTGAGCGCGATCCAGAGGCGCCCGACCACGGCACCGAAGCCGGCCGCGCCCGGCCACAGCAGCGCCAGCAGCCAGAGCACGAAGGTCAGCGCGTGCACCCCCAGCAGGGCGACCAGGGCGGCCATGACGTTGATGCGCCGATCGTTCCCGTCCACGACGGCGCCGGCCAGCGCCAGCCCGGCCAGCACCACGATCGCCGCCAGCCCGAGCAGCACCCAGGGCGCCGCCGCAGCGGCGTGGCGCAGGCGCGCCTGCAGCCCCTGCCGTTCGCCCAGCGCGGCGGCACGCGCGGCCGCCTGGGCCATCGGCCCGCCCTCGGCGCCCAGTCCCACGCGCATGGCCTGTCCGTCTTCGAGCGGGCCGTTGCCCTCGAGCAGGCGGACGGCCTCGGTCAGCGTCGCTTCCGACAGGGTCAATGTGCGCAATGGGGGGCTCAACGTGTGCTTTCGCCTCGAGGTCCGGGGGCGCGCCGCCAGACAGGGCGCGCCGAAATTATGACGTCGGGGTCGGATTGGCCTGCGGCAATGCTATGAAGTTGATAGCTGCTGACGCAGGTATGGCGGGCGCTGGAAGCCGATTCGGTTCGAATGTTCGCAGCGCGCCAAAAAAAAGCGGCCCGAAGGCCGCTGTTTCGGAATGCCCGCGAAGCGGACTGCCTCACTGCGCCTTGCCGTCCCTGATCTGCGGCAGCTCCGTCCCCTCGGGCTTGGCCAGCAGGCCGGTCTGCACATAAGTGGCGAGCTTGGCGCGGGTGTCGACAATGTCGAGGTTGCGCATCGTCAGCTGGCCGATGCGGTCTGCGGGCGAGAAGGGCGCGTCTTCCACCTTCTCCATCGACAGCCGCTCGGGCGCGTAGGTGAGGTTGGGCGACTCGGTGTTGAGCAGCGAATAGTCGTTGCCGCGGCGCAGCTCCAGCGTCACCTCGCCGGTGATGGCGCGCGCCACCCAGCGCTGCGCAGTCTCGCGCAGCATGATGGCCTGCGGGTCGAACCAGCGGCCCTGGTAGAGCAGGCGCCCCAGGCGCAGGCCGTTGATGCGGTACTGCTCGATGGTGTCCTCGTTGTGGATGCCGGTCACCAGCCGCTCGTAGGCGATGTGCAACAGCGCCATGCCGGGCGCCTCGTAGATGCCGCGGCTCTTGGCCTCGATGATGCGGTTCTCGATCTGGTCGCTCATGCCCAGGCCGTGGCGGCCGCCGATGCGGTTGGCCTCTTCCATCAGGGCCACCAGGTCGTCGAAGCCCTTGCCATTCAGCGCGACGGGCCGGCCCTCCTCGAAGCGCACCGTGACCTCCTCGGGCTTGACCTCCACCTCGGGCTTCCAGAAGGCCACGCCCATGATCGGGTTGACGATGCGGATGCCGCTGGACAGCTCTTCCAGGTCCTTGGCCTCGTGCGTGGCGCCGAGCATGTTGGAGTCGGTGCTGTACGCCTTCTCGACCGACATCTTGTAGTCGAAGCCGTTGGCGATGAGGAACTCGCTCATCTCCTTGCGCCCGCCCAGCTCGTCGATGAAGGTCTGGTCCAGCCAGGGCTTGTAGATCCTGAGGGAGGGGTTGGTCAGCAGGCCGTAGCGGTAGAAGCGCTCGATGTCGTTGCCCTTGAAGGTGCTGCCGTCGCCCCAGATGTTGACGTCGTCCTCGCGCATCGCGGCCACCAGCATGGTGCCCGTGACGGCACGGCCCAGCGGCGTGGTGTTGAAGTAGGTCACGCCACCGGTGGAGATGTGGAAGGCGTTGGCCTGCAGCGCGGCGATGCCCTCGGCCACCAGTTGCTGGCGGCAGTCGACCAGGCGCGCCTTCTCGGCGCCGTAGGCCATGGCCTTGCGCGGGATCTCGTCGTAGTCGGGCTCGTCGGGCTGGCCCAGGTTGGCGGTGTAGGCGTAGGGCTGCGCGCCCTTCTTCTTCATCCACAGGAGCGCGGCGCTGGTGTCCAGGCCGCCGGAGAAGGCGATGCCGACCTTCTGGCCGGTGGGGAGGGATTGGAGGATGGTGCTCATGGCGCGACGGGAAGAAGACAGAAAACGGATGCGACGCGCGCAGCCCCATGGGGCGCGCGCGGCCAGCCCGAAATTGGACCACAGAACGGCGCGGCGCCCCGAGCCCGCCCGTTGCCACTGTGCCCGGCCCCGCGCCGGGCCCGCAAGCCTTTGCGCCCCCGCTACAGGTGCAGGCGGATCTCCGTCCTGTGCGGGCGGCCGTCCGGGTTGGCGAACACCACCGTGCGCTCCCCCTGGCGCTGGAAGTGCAGATCCAGGAGGTCATCGCCGACGGCCAGCCGCCGGATCGTGAGAGCGCCGGCGTCCGGCGGCAGGCGCGGGTGTTCGACCACGACGGTGCGGCCGGGCGCATCGATCTCCAGCCCCAGGCACGCCTGGAGCAGCATGAACACCGCGCCCGAGGCCCAGGCCTGGGGCTGGCAGGCCACGGGGTAGGCGACGGGTGCTTCGCCCGCCGCGCGATCGAAGCCGCAGAACAGCTCCGGCAGGCGCAGCCCGAAATGGGAGGCCGCAGCGAACAGCTGGTCCACGAGGCGCACGACTTCGGCCCGGTCGGCGTAGCGACCGATGCCGGCCGCGCACAGGGCGACGTCGTGCGGCCACACCGAGCCGTTGTGATACGACATGGGGTTGTACCGGGTCGCCTCGGTCGCCAGCGTGCGGGTGCCCCAGCCGGAGTTCAGCAGGTTCGACATCAACTGGCGAGCCACGGCGCGCCCCCGCGCCGGTGCCGGCAGGCCGCAGTAGAGGAGATGGCCTGCATTCGACGCGCGGACGCGGCAGGGCTGGCCTTCGCCGTCGAGCGCCATGGCGTAGAACTGCAGGTCGTCCAACCAGTACGCCGCCTCGACGCGTCGCGCGAGCGCGTCGGCCGCGTCGGCCCAGCGCCGGGCCTCGGGCCCGTGGTCCAGCGCATCGCCCAGCGCCGCCATGCCCTGGAAGGCCTGGAAGCAGTAGCCCTGCACTTCGACGAGCGCGATCGGTCCGCTCGGCGTGCTGCCGTCGGCATGGAACACCGCGTCGTGGCTGTCCTTCCAGCCCTGGTTGGCCAATCCGCTGGCCTGGGCGCGCGCATAGCTGAGCAGGCCGCCGTGGGCCGCCATGTTGTGCTCGATCCACCGCATCGCCGCGCACAGCGCCGGCCAGATCGAACGGATGAGGCCCAGATCGCCGGTGCGCCGCAGGTAGGCCGTCGCCAGCACGAGGAACAGCGGCGTGGTGTCCACCCCGCCGTAGTAGCGGCCGAAGGGCAGCTCCTCGACCGCCGCCATTTCACCCTTGCGCGTCTCGTGCATGATCTTCCCGGGCTCGGCGTCGCGGAAGGCCGAGACCTCGTGCGCCTGGTGCGAGGCCAGGAACGCCAGCACCCCGGCCGCCAGTCGGGGCTGCAGCCACAACATCTGGAGCGACGTGATGACGGCATCGCGCCCGAAGGGCGTGGAGAACCAAGGGATCCCGGCGTAGGGATAGGGGCCGCTCGGCAGCATGGTCGTCAACAGCGCCAGGTCGGCCTCGGACTTGTCGATCCAGCCCTGGAACAGGCGTCCGCTCGCTTGCAGGCGAGCTCCGCTGTGCCGGCGCTGCCGCATGGCGAAGCGCGCCTGCGCGGCCGCGCGGCGAAAGCGCCAGGCGTCGGGCTGGGCCCCGTCCGCACCGATTTCCACATGGGCCTGCCAGCTCGCGCGGGCCCAGTTCGAGCCGGTAACCGGCCTCCCGCGCGGAAAGGGCCGCGGGCATCGGCGCGAAGGACAGCACCACCGCGCGATGCACCTCGTCCAGGCCCTCGTAGCCGAGCGTCACGCGGCAGCCGTCGACCTCGCCGGGGCCGAGCCGGCCGCGGCGCGCCCTGTCGACGCCCCGGACCTCGAACATGTCGCGGAAGTCCGCGGCGAACCGGATCTGCAGCGGCACCTGCACCGGCGCGTCGCTGTAGTTGTGCACGGTGATGCGTTCGTAGATGCGCCCGTCCCACAGCAGCCGGCGCCGCTCCATGTGCAGCACCCCCTGCGGCGTGGACGTCTCGCCGAGCGCAGGCAGGGGCCGGTTGTTCAGGTTGGCGCTGAAGTAGACGTTGTCCTGGCTCACTGCGCTGGACAGGAGCGTCGGCAAGGTGCCGTTGATCAGCACCCGCCAGGCCGACAGCAGGCGCGTGTCGTCGTGGAAGAAGCCGTCGCCCTCGCCGGAGACGTCGCCGTAGGCATCCGCCACGAGGAAGCTGTCGCCCTCCTTGAGCACGAACAACTGGCGCAGGGAGCGGTCCGGTGCCGTCGGCAACGAGTCCTCGACGGCCGGCTTCGGTTCGGACGGCGGAGTGGTCATGCGATCTCCTCGATGCCGCGCCCGCGGCAGCTCCGGCCCGCCAACTGCCCGTACAGCTGGAGGTAGTTCCGGGCCATCGTGCGGGCGGTGAAGCGCGCTTCGAAGCGCTCGCGCACGCGGCGGCGACACAACGTGCCGACGCTTCGGGTCGCCGCGATCGCTGCCGGCATGTCGTCGACGACGAAGCCGGTCACGCCGTCGTCGACCACCTCGGGGACGGAGCCGCAGCGCCAGCCGATCACCGGCGTGCCGCATGCCATCGCCTCGATCATGACGAGGCCGAAGGGCTCGGGCCAGTCGATGGGAAACAGCAGTGCGCGTGCGCCGCACAGAAAGGCGCTCTTGTCGGCCTCGCCGATCTCGCCCACGAACTCGATCAGGGGGTCGTTCAGCAGGGGCTGGATCTCGCGCCGGAAATACTCGCGGTCCGCCGGGTCCACCTTGGCCGCGATGCGCAGCGCGATCCCCGCGGCCTTGGCGATCTCGATGGCCCGGTCCGGGCGCTTCTCGGGCGAGATGCGGCCGAGGAAGGCCAGGTAGCCGGGTTCGGCGGCCGGGCTCCACGGGTAGGCGGCGGGGTCCAGGCCGTGCGCGATCGTGGCGGCCCAGTTCGCCTGGGGGAGGAAGGCCCGCTGGCGCTCGGAGATCGACACCAGCGCATAGGCTGGCCAGCGCTCGTACGCGTCCACCAGGTCGGTCATGTCGAGGCAGCCGTGGAGCGTCGTCACCGTTCGGGGCGCGAGTTCCTCGAACAATGGAAAGTGCAGCAGGTCGGTGTGGAAGTGCAGCACATCGAAGCGGTGGGCCTGCCGGCGCACCTCGTGCAGCAGGGCCAGATGCGCCGCCAGGTCCGACTTGAGCGGTGCCGGGTCCAGGCGCAAGGCGGTCGCCCGGGTGGCATGCAGGCTGGCCCGGGTGAGCGAATCGCCCTAAGCGAAGAGCGTGACCTCGTGGCCATCGTCGATCAAGGCGTCGACGAGATGGGCAACGATGCGCTCGGTGCCGCCATACAGGCGTGGCGGGACGGCTTCGTACAGCGGTGCGATCTGGGCGATTTTCATGGCGAACGACGGTCCGAGGGATCGCCGGTCAGCCCGTTCGATGGGAATCGCTCGACCTGCGATCTGGCTTGCGCCTGCAGGCAGTGTTGCCAGCGATCGCACGCGGCCGCTTCGGCGGAGGGCACGCGCGCTGTAGGCGCACGCCATCACCGGCCGGCCGGCGCTCAGGCGGCCGCGGCCTCGCCCTCGAGCACCTCGTCGTCGTCGTCGCCGAGAAATCCGCCGCTCTGGTGCGCCCACAGCCGCGCATACAGCCCGCCGCGTGCCAGCAGCTCGCGGTGCGTGCCTTCCTCCACCACGCGCCCGCCGTCAAGCACGATGAGGCGGTCCATCGCCGCGATGGTCGACAGCCGGTGCGCGATGGCGATCACGGTCTTGCCCTCCATCAGCGTGTTCAGGCTCTGCTGGATGGCGGCCTCGACCTCGGAGTCGAGCGCGCTGGTGGCCTCGTCCAGCAGCAGGATGGGCGCGTCCTTGAGCATCACCCGCGCGATGGCGATGCGCTGGCGCTGGCCGCCCGAGAGCTTCACGCCCCGCTCGCCCACATGGGCGGCCAGGCCGGTGCGGCCCTGCGGGTCGGTGAGCTGGTCGACGAAGCCCGAGGCCTCGGCCCGCTCGGCGGCGGCGCGGATCTGCGCCTCCGTGGCGTCGGGCTGCCCGTAGGCGATGTTGTCGGCCAGCGAGCGGTGCAAGAGGCTGGTGTCCTGCGTCACCATGCCGATGTGGGCACGCAGCGAGTCCTGCGTGACGTGGGCGATGTCCTGCCCGTCGATCAGCACCCGGCCGGCCGAGATGTCATGGAAGCGCAGCAGCAGGTTCATCAGCGTGGACTTGCCCGCGCCCGAGCGGCCGACCAGGCCGATCTTCTCGCCGGGTTTCACCGTGAGGTTCAGGTGTTCGATCACGCGGCGCTTGCCCTCGCCGTAGCTGAAGGACACGTCCTCGAAGCGCACTTCGCCGCGCGGCACCTGCAACGCGACGGCGCCGGGCGCGTCGATCACCGTGCGCGGCCGGCTCAGGGTGTTGATGCCGTCCTGCACCGTGCCCACGCTCTCGAAGAGGCTGGTCGTTTCCCACATGATCCAGTGCGACATGCCCTGCAGCCGCAGCGCCATCGCCGTGGCCGCGGCCACCGCCCCGATGCCGACCTGGCCCTGCGACCACATCCACAGGCCCACGCCGGCCATGCCGCCCACCAGGCCCATCGAGAGCGTGTGGTTGACGATCTCGAAGGCGCTCACCAAGCGCATCTGCGCATAGCCGGTGCGCGCGAAGTCCTGCATCGCCGCGCGGGCGAACTGCGCCTCGCGGTGCGTGTGCGAGAAGAGCTTGACGGTGGCGATGTTGGTGTACGCGTCCGTCACGCGGCCGACCATCACAGAGCGGGCGTCGGCCTGCGCCTTGCCGATGCGCCCCAGCCGCGGCACGAAGTACCACATCGCCACCAGGTACAGCGCCAGCCACACCACGAAGGGCAGCACCAGCCCACCCGCGAACACGCTCGACAGGATCAGGATCGTCGCCACGTAGGTGCCCATGGCCACCAGCACGTCGGCCAGCACGAACAGGGTGTCGCGCACGGCCAGCGCGGTCTGCATCACCTTGGTCGTGATGCGGCCGGCGAACTCGTCCTGGTAGAAGGCCATGCTCTGGCCCAGCATGAGCCGGTGGAAATTCCAGCGCAGGCGCATCGGCAGGTTGATGGCCAGCGTCTGGTGCTTGACCATCGTCTGCAATGCCACGACCACGATGCTGGCGACCAGCGCCGCGGCCAGCCACGTCAGCGTGCCGCCGCGCGCGGCCCACAGCTGGCCGGGCTGGATGCCGCTCAGCCAGTCGACCACGCGGCCGAGCATGGCGAACAGCAGGGCCTCGAAGGCCGACATGGCGGCAGTGAGGGCGGCCAGCCAGGCGATCTTGCCGCGCACGCCGTCGGTGCAGGCCCAGAGGAAGGCGAAGAAGCCCTTGGGCGGCAGGGCCGGCTCGGCCGGAGGGTAGGGGGAAAGCAGCTTTTCGAAGAAGCGGAACAACAAGGCGCGGGGTCTCCCTTGGGAATGCTCGTGCGGCGCTCGTGACGCCGGGCCGTCACTGTAGCGATGTGCCCCGGCCCGTGAAGCAGCAGGGATGTTCTGCTATCGAATGGATAGCAGGAGGCGCCCGCTGGACGCGCGCGCCAGGCACTTTTCGCTATGAAGCGGGCTCAGCCTGCGCTCACCGCCGCCACGCACTCGATCTCCAGCAGCATGCGCGGGTCGGGCAGCGAGGCGACCACGCAGGTGGTGCGGGCCGGGTAGGGGGCGGGGCCGAAGGCTTCGGCATAGCGGCGGTTCATCTCGGCCACGTCGCTCTGGCGCGTGAGCAGCATGTTGACCTTGACCAGCGAGCGCATGCCCGAGCCGGCCGTCTCCAGCGTGCGGCGCAGTGCCACCACCGCCTGGTCGAACTGCTTGCCGAAATCGCCCTCGTCGATGCTGCCGTCGTCGTGGTAGCCCGGCGTGCCGGAGACGAAGACCAGGTCGCCGATGCGCGCCGCGGCCGACAGCGGCGGGGTCTTGAAGCGGCCTTCGGAGGCGAAGTAGTGGACGGTGCTCATGGTGGGGCTCCTGCGTGCTGAGTGGGCCTGCATCATGCCCCGCCCAGGGCGGCCGCCAGGAAGTCGATGAAGCTGCGCAGCTTGGGGGCCATGTACTGGCGGCTGGTGTAGACCGCGAAGAGGGTGTTCACCGGCGCCATGTACTGCGGCACGAGCTGCACCAGCGCGCCGCTGGCCAGGTCGTCTTCCACCAGCCAGTCGGGCAGGTAGGCGAATCCCAGGCCGGCGCGCACGGTGTGCAGGGTGAGGTTGGTGTCGTCCGAGCGCATCGCGGGCGTCAGGCGCAACGGCACCTGCCGCCCGGCCGGGCCGCGCAGCGTCAGGCCCTCCAGCTTCACGTAGCTCGGCACGATGGCCGCCATGCGCGCGAGCTCGGCCGGCGTCTCGGGCGTGCCGGCGCGCTTCAGGTAGGCCGGCGAGGCGACGAGGTGGAACGCCACCCGGCACAGCGGCCGGGCGATCAGCGCGGGCGAGGGCTCCTGCGTGGCGCGCAGCGCGAGGTCGTAGCCATCGGCTGCCAGGTCCACCTTGCGGTTGGCCAGGTGCATGTCGACCAGCACCTCGGGGTACCGTGCGCGGTAGTCGGCCAGCACCCGCGCGATGCGCGGCGTGGCGCACCACACGGGCGCGCTCACCTTGAGCTGGCCGCGCGGCGTGGTGTCGCGGCTGCCGATGGCACTCTCGGCCGCATCGAGCAGGTCGAGCGCGCGGGCGCTCTGCTCGTACCAGGCCGTGCCGGCCTCGGTCAGGCTCAGGTGCCGGCTGGAGCGGTGCAGCAGGCGGGCGCCCAGCGACTTCTCCAGCTGCGCCACGTGCTTGCTGGCCATGGGCGCCGAAATGCCCAGTACCTGCGCCGCCTGCGCGAAGCTGCCGGCCTCGACCACTTCACGGAACACGCGCAGGCTGGTGAGTCGGTCCATGGTGCTTTCCCGGGAAGAAATCGACCATTGAATGTAGCGCTCTCGAATTCCGATGAAGAAATCCCTACATTCGAGGCAAGGAGCATTCCATGACCACATCCACGATTTCCGGCAGCGGCTCGCGTCTGCCGACCTACTTCATCTCGCACGGGGGCGGTCCCTGGCCCTGGATGAAGGCCGAGATGGGCGACACCTACGCGAAGCTCGAGGCCTCGCTGGCCGACATGCCGCGCCAGGTCGGCCGCACGCCCAAGGCCATCCTCATGGTCTCGGCCCACTGGGAGGCGCCGGTGTTCACCGTGCAGGCGAACCCGCGCCCGCCCATGATCTACGACTATGGCGGCTTCCCGCCGCATACCTACAGCGTGCACTACGACGCCCCCGGCTCGCCGGCACTGGCGCGGCGCGTGCAGCAGCTGCTCGAGGCCGCCGGCCTGCCCAGCGCCGTGGATGCCGAGCGCGGCTACGACCACGGCATGTTCTCGCCCATGAAGGCCATCTACCCCAAGGCCGAGGTGCCCGTGGTGCAGCTCTCGCTCAAGCGCGGGCTGAGCCCGGCCGAGCACCTGGCGCTGGGCCGCGCGCTGGCGCCGCTGCGCGACGAGGACGTGCTCATCGTCGGCAGCGGCCTGAGTTACCACAACCTGCGCGCCTTCGGCCCGCAGGCGGCCGCACCGTCGAAGGCCTTCGACGACTGGCTGGGCGACACGGTGACCGGCCGCACCGGCGAGGCCCGCTCGCAGGGGCTGGCCGACTGGGCCGCCGCGCCGGCGGCGCGCATCGCCCACCCGCGCGAGGAGCACCTGATTCCGCTGATGGTGGCGGTGGGCGCGGCCGAGGGCGAGGCCGGCACGCGGGTCTACCACGAGAACGCCTTCATGGGCGGCCTGACCGTGTCGAGCTACCGCTTCGGCGCTGCGGAGGGCGACGCGCGCTGACAGGCGCGGGTGCGACGGGCTTCAGCCGGCGCCCAGCGCCTGCATCAGCGCAGGCAGGCCGCGCGCCGCCGTGGTCTGCCACACGATGTCGCCCGGCGCGCCCCGCGCATCGGCGTCGGGGTTGAGCACGGCCACCTGCGCGCCGTGCTGGCGCGCGGTGTCGGGCAGGCCGGCCGCGGGGTAGACCAGCCCGGAGGTGCCGACCACCAGCACCAGGTCGGCGGCCGCGACCCGTGCCAGCGCGGTGCGCCAGGGCGCCTCGGGCAGCGCCTCGCCGAACCACACCACGCCGGGCCGCACCGGGCCGCCGCAGCGGTCGCAGCGCGGCGGCGGCAGCGATGCCATCTCGGGTGCATCGGCCTCGGCGCCGGCCGGCAGCACGAAGGCGTGGCCGCAATCGAAGCAGCGCGGCGCGAACAGGCTGCCGTGCAGGTGCAGCACCCCGGCCGAGCCGGCACGCTCGTGCAGGTCGTCGACGTTCTGGGTGACGATGGCCAGGGCGTTCACGTGCGGCAGCGCAGCCAGCGCGCGCAGGGCGTTGTGGCCGGCGTTGGGCTGCGCACGCGCCACCTGGCGCCGGCGCGCCTCGTACCAGGCCCACACCACGTCGGGCTGGCGCGCGAAGGCCTCGGGCGTGGCCAGGTCCTCCGGCCTGAAGCGCGCCCACAGGCCCGAGACCTTGTCGCGGAAGGTGGGGATGCCGCTCTCGCTGGACATGCCGGCGCCCGTGAGGACGACGATACGCTGCGCGGTGCGCGCGGCGCTCAGCAGTTCGGCCGGCACCGGCGCGCGTTCGACGCTCATGCGTTCACGCTCGGGCCGCGCGCCGCCCGTTCACGCCCCGCGGGCGTAGGCCGCGAGCAGCGCGTGCACCTTGTCCAGGCCCTGCGGCGTGGTCGCCATCTGCTGTGGCGTCTGGCCACCCAGCAGCGGGTGCGGGCGCCGAAGCCAGGAAGCCGCCTCGCCGCCCAGCACGCGCCGCGCATGCTCGCGCAGATCCTCGCCGCCGGCGCCCTTCGACGGCTCGCGGCCTCGCGGCGCCGGCGGCATGGCCGGCGCTGGCGCCGGTGCGTCCTGCAGCCGGCTGCGGGCGTAGGGCCGCAGGGCGGCAATGCCTTCCTGGATGGAAAAGCCGCCGGCCTGCAGCTTGCGCGCGAAGGCGTCGGCCAGCACCTTCAGTTCTTCCTCGCGCGCCGTGACGCGCTGTGCAGCGAGTGCCTCGCGCGCGCGGGTGAGGCGCTGGATGCGTGCCTCGATCTCGGCCAGGGAGGGTGGGCGGGTGTCCGGATGGTCTTGCGTCATCGATCGCTGGGGGAGGAAACGGAGAAGTCGGACCGGGCGCCCGAGGCAACCCGCGACCCCGGCGATTGTCCCGGAAAGCAATGAGGCCGGCCGGCGGCGCGCGTCGGACAAGGCCGATGCCCCCTGGCCGTGCCGGCCGCGAGCCCGCGGCCACAATCGCGGCCATGTCCTTGTCGCCTCCCGACGTCTTCTCCTGGTCCTCCGCCGATGCCGACCCGCAGGCGCGTGCGCAGATCGCCCGCATCGAGGGGCTGGCCACGGTGTTCGACCGCGAGCACGCCGGCACGCGCGTGCGCTGGCGCCGCTTCGGCGCCGACACCAGCCGGCCGCCGCTCGTGCTGCTGCACGGCGGCCACGGCAGCTGGATGCACTGGCTGCGCAATGCCGAGGCGCTCTCGGCCGGCCGCGCGCTGTGGCTGCCCGACATGCCGGGCTTCAACGAATCCGATGCGCTGCCGCAAACGGCTCCCGGCGAAGACCCGCTGCGGCCGCTGCTGGCCGCGCTCGGTGGCACCCTCGATCAGCTCATCGGCGCGGGCAGCGTCATCGATCTCGGCGGCTTTTCCTTCGGCGGGCTGACGGCCGCGCGCTTCGGGGTCGGGCGCGGCGCGGTCCGCCGGCTCGCGCTCATCGGCAGCGGCGGCCACGGCTCGCTGCGCCGCATGACGGTGCAGATGATCAACTGGCGCGCCGCCCCCGACCGACAGGCGGAACGAGCCGCGCTGCGGCACAACCTGGCGGCGCTGATGCTGCACGACGCGTCCGCCGTCGACGCGCTGGCCTTCGCCATCCACGACATCTCCTGCCACGGCACGCGCTTTCGCAGCAAGGAGGTGTCGCAGTCGGGCGGCTTGCAGCAGGCGCTCGGCGCGCTGGATGTGCCGACGCTGCTGCTGTGGGGGGAGTTCGACGTCACGGCCGACCCGCGCCCCCTGGTGGAGAAGCTCGCCGCCGAAGGCCCGGGGCGCGAAGGCGTGGTGATCGACGGCGCTGGGCACTGGGCGCAGTACGAGCGCGCCGACGAGGTCAACGCGCGGCTCGTGGCCTTCTTCCGCTGAGCCTCGCCGCGACCGCTATTGCGGCTGCTTCACCAGTCCCAGCTTGCGGATGATGTCGCCCCACTGGTCGTAGGTCGAGCGCGTCAGGTCGGCCAGCTGCTTCGGGCTCGACGACTCGGCCTCGTAGGCGCCCTGGCGGAAGAACTCGCGCGTGGCGGGCATGGCGAGCACCTGCGCCAGCGCGGCATTGAGCTTCTCGACCACCGGCGCCGGCATGCGCGGCGGGCCGTAGAAGCCCAGCCAGCTCGGCATGTCGACGCCGCTCACGCCCTGTTCGCCCATGGTGGGCACGTCGGGCAGCATCGGGCTGCGCCGGGGCGCGGCCACCGCCAGCATGCGCACCTTGCCGGTGGCCGTGTTCTGGATGGCATTGGGCGCCGCGTCGAAGTAGTACTGCACGCGGCCGGCCAGAAAGTCCTTGGCCGCGTCGGCGCCGCCCTTGTAGGGCACGTGCACCACGTCCAGCCCGGCCTGGCGGGCGAAGGCCTCGCCGTAGATGTGCGACGAGGTGCCGGTGCCGAAGGAGGCATAGCTCATCTTGCCCGGATTGGCCTTGATGTACGCCACCAGCTCCTGCACGGTGCGCGCGGGCACGCTCGTGTGCACGGTCAGCACCAGCGGGCCGCGCGCGCCGAGCGAGATCGGCGTGAGGTCCTTGAACGGGTCGTAGCGCACCTGCGCCAGCGTCTGCGGGTTCTGCGCCACCACGGAGGAGGGCGCGTACATGAAGGTGTAGCCGTCGGGTGCGGAGCGGATCACTTCCTCGGTCGCGAGGATGAAGCTGGCGCCTGGCTTGTTCTCCACGATCACCGGGGTCTGCAGCACCTCGCCGAGCTTGGTGGCGACGAAGCGTGCCTGCGCGTCCGAGGCGCCGCCGGCCGCCAGGCCCAGCACGATGCGGATCGTGCGGCCCTTGTCCGGGAAGGGCGTGGCGGCATGCACCAGCAGCGCGGGCGCGGCGGCAGCGAGCGCGAGGCAGGCGGCAAGGCCGCGGCGGCGAAGAGAAAGAGGTCTGCGCTTCATTGCTTCACCAGTCCCACCTGCTGCACCATCGCGCCCCAGCGGTCGTAGGTCGAGCGCGTGATGCTCGCGAACTCGGCGGGCGTGGTCGAGCCGGCCTCGTAGCCGCCGTTGCGATAGAACGCCTGCACCTGCGGCATCGCCAGCACCTTGGCGAGCGCCGCGTTGAGCTTGTCCACCACCGGGGCCGGCATGCGCGCCGGGCCGTAGAAGCCCAGCCAGCTCGGCAGGTCGAGCCCCGCGTAGCCCTGCTCGGCGAAGGTGGGCACGTCGGGCAGCGCCGCGATGCGCGCGTTGGACGCCACCGCGAGGATCTTCACCTTGCCGGTGGAGGCCGTGATGATGGCCGAGGAGGCCGAGTCGAACATGTACTGCACGCGCCCGCCGATCAGGTCCTTCGCCGCGTCGGAGCCGCCCTTGTACGGGATGTGCGTGGCGTCGATGCCGGTCTTCTTCACGAAGGCCTCGCCGTAGATGTGCGAAGACGTGCCGGCGCCGAACGAGGCATAGCTCACCTGGCCCGGGTGCGACTTCACGTAGGCCACCAGTTCCTTCACGTTGTTGACCGGCACGCTGCTGCTCAGCGACAGCACCAGCGGCCCGCGCCCGCCCATCGAGATGGCGGTGAAGTCCTTGAAGGGGTCGTAGGGCACGTGCGCGAAGGTGTGCGGGTTCTGCGCCATGGTCGACGAGGGCGCGTACAGCAGGGTGTAGCCGTCGGGCTGGGCGCGCGACACCTCGTTGGCCGCCAGCATGGTGCTGGCGCCGGGCTTGTTGTCGACGATCACGCTGGTGTTCAGAACCTCGCCAAGCTTCTGCGCCACGATGCGTGCCTGCGCGTCGGTCCCGCCGCCGGGGGTGAAGCCCACGACGATGCGGATGGGTTTGCCGCGCGCCGGGAAGTCCTGCGCGACGGCCAGGGGCGCAAGGCCCAGAAGGACTGCGGCGCCGAGGGCCGAGCCGAAGGCACGACGGGTGCCCTGATGTTTCTTCATCGATGTCTCCATGGCTAACCCGCTCGATATTGGTATGAAGATTCAAAAAAAGCTAGATTAGCTAGGGAATACCCGAAACTGCCGCACCAATGAATTGACAAAATGGAATGTGAAACCAAAATAAGAGGAAGCAAGCCGAATCCAGAAAGCATTCATGAAAACAGTCGTCCGCACCGACGAGCGCATCCTGAGCTCCGACATCTTCGACCGCGACAGCCGCGTCAAGCGGACTGACCACGGCAGCTGGGCCGAGCCGGGCAAGCGCATCCCGGTCTATCACCGCTGTGGCGTGCTGGTGGTGGGCGGTGGCCCCTCGGGCACCGCGGCCGCCGCCGCCGCCGCGCGTGCGGGCGCCGACGTGGCCCTGCTGGAGCGCTACAACCATCTGGGCGGCCTGTCGACCGGCGGCCTCGTGATCTGGATCGACCGCATGACCGACTGGGAAGGCCAGCTGGTCATCCGCGGCTTCGCCGAGGAGCTGTTCGACCGGCTGCCGCCGGAGGCCATTGCCGGGCCGGTCCGCGAGGACTGGGGCTCGCAGGACGCGGACAAGGCCGCGCACTGGTCGCAGCGCACGGCGGCCTACCACGGCATCGTCACCTGGTCGCCCACCATCGATCCCGAGCGGCTGAAGCTGCTCTCGCAGGAGATCGTGCTGGAGCGCCAGGTCAAGCTCATCTACCACTCGTGGGCCGCCATCCCGATCGTGG
Organism: Xenophilus aerolatus; assembly: GCA_030418545.1. Taxonomy (GTDB): domain Bacteria; phylum Pseudomonadota; class Gammaproteobacteria; order Burkholderiales; family Burkholderiaceae_C; genus Xenophilus. The sequence continues at coordinate 313,850 of QAIB01000002.1, forward strand.
AGGACGGCGCCGTCAAGGGCGTGGTGTTCGAGAGCAAGGAAGGGCGCATGGCCATCATGGCCGACGTGGTGGTCGACGCCACCGGCGACGGCGACCTGTTCGCCCGCGCGGGTGCCGAGTACGTGAACGACATCGAGGAGGCCGACGTGCATCACTGCATGAACACCTCCTGGCTCTTCGGCGGCGTGGACATGAACCGTTGGATCGAGTTCAAGGCCGGCCAGCCCGAGGCCTTCAGCGCCTTCATGGCAGGCGGCCGCGAGCAGTGCGGCCTGTTCGAGCGGCCCTTCGTGTCCTGGCGCAACGACGTGGCGCTCTTCATGGGGCCGCGCCAGTCGGGCTACTCGGCGCTCGACGTGGACGACCTCACCGCCGTGGAGGTGCGCTCGCACCGCGCCATGGCCGCGCACCTGGACTACTTCCGCGCCCATGCACCGGGCTTCGAGAACGCCTACCTGATGCTCAGCGCGCCGCAGATCGGCGTGCGCCATGCGCGGCGCCTCGTCGGCGTGGGCGCGGTGCTGCGCAGCCAGTGGCCCGACGGCGTGCCGCTGGCCGACGAGATCGGCGTGTCGCCCGCCGTCTCGCCCAAGTTCCCGAACATCTCGATTCCCTACGGCGCGCTGGTGCCGAAGCAGCTCGACGGCCTGCTGGCCTGCGGGCGCCACATCTCCTGCGACCGCAATTCGCACGGCTTCATGCGCGAGATCCCGCAGTGCTGGATCACCGGCCAGGCCGCCGGCGTGGCCGCGGCGCTCGCCTCCCGCGGCGGCATCGCGCCGCGTTCCGTCGACGTGGGCGCGCTGCAGTCCGAACTGCTGAGCCAGGGCGTGTACCTGCGTGCCGGCGCGCAAACGGGCCGGGGCCCGGCGGCGTCGCCCGCCACGGCCGAAGCCGGCGCCTGATGACACTGCGCGGCGATGACCCCGGCAACCCTCCGTCCGCAAGCCTCTACATTCGGCCATCCCGATCCTGAGAGTCTTGCGAAGGGTTCCGCCATGTCCACCGAAAAGAACGACACCTCTTTCCCCCCGGCCGAAGCTCAGGCCGACGCGCGCGGCGAGCGCTCCGACACCGTGAGTGCGCTGGAGCGCGGCATCTCGGTGCTGCGCTGCTTCAGCGAGGACCGGCCCGTGCTCGGCCATGCCGACCTGGCGCGCATGACCGGCATCCCGCGCGCCACCATCAACCGGCTGGTCGCCACGCTGCTCTCGCTGGGCATGCTCAAGCCGGCACAGGCGGCCGACCGCTTCATGCTCGGCCCGGGCGTGGTGTCGCTGGCGCGCGTGTTCCTCGGCAGCCTCGACGTGCGCGCCGCCGCGCGGCCCAGCATGCAGGCGATGGCGGAGGAGGTCGGCGCCTCGGTCTACCTGGCCGTGCGCGACGGCATGGAGATGGTGCTGATCGAAGCCTGCCGCCCGCGCTCGTCGATGCTGTCGGCGCGGCTGGACGTCGGCTCGCGCGCGCCGCTGGCCAACTCGGCGCTGGGCCGCGCGTACCTCTCGGCACTGCCCGAGGCGCAGCGCAACCAGCTCGTCGATTCGATGCGCCTGCTGCGCGGCCCCGAGTGGGACAGCATCGCCCCTGCCATGAACCGCGCCATCGGCGAGTCGAAGCGTCTGGGCTACTGCCTGTCGCTGGGCGAATTCCACCGCGAGATCAACTCGGTGTCGGTGCCCCTGGTCGGGCCCGACGGCGAGGTGATGGCGCTCAACGGTGGTGGGGCCGCCTTCGTCTTCACCGAGGAACGCCTGCGCAACGAACTCGCACCGCGCCTGCACGACATCGCGCTCACCATCGCGCGCGACATCGGCGGCCACGTGCCCACCCCCTCATCCGGCTAGAGAAGCCCGGCCGGGGGACTCTTCCCTACGAGACAGAAGAACGGAGACACAGGTCATGCACCTGAGCGATGAAGAAAAAGCTATGTACGACGGCCGCGACGGCCCGGCCGTGCAGAAGGCGATGGACCTGCTGGTGCGCTACGGCGAAGCCCTCGGCGCCGAGCGACTGGTCGAGACGCGCAACGTGTGCGCCACCATCACCTCGACCACGCCCTTCCAGCGCGACTTCGCGCTGGCCAAGGGCGGCGGCATGGACGCCGTGTTCTCCGAATTCAGCCTGGACAGCCAGGAGACCGTCGAGATCCCGAAGTTCAAGGTCTTCACCAGCCACCTGCAGCTGGGCTTCGACCCCGGCCAGCCCGAGCGCATGGGCGTGAGCGAGGAGATCGTTCGCTTCTACGAGAAGAGCGAGCGCCATGCCGCCGGGCTCGGCGCGCAGATCATGAACACCTGCACGCCCTACCAGGTGGGCAACATCCCCACGCGCGGCGAGCACTGCGCGTGGATGGAATCCTCGGCGGTCGTGTACTGCAATTCGGTGCTGGGCGCGCGCACCAACACCGAAGGCCGCGAGAGCACCGGCGCGGCCATGCTCACCGGCCGCATTCCGTACTGGGGCTACCACATCGACGAGAACCGGCACGCCACGCACGTGGTCGAGCTCGACGTGGAGGTCGAGTCCGTGCAGGACTGGGGGCTGCTGGGCTACTACATCGGCGAGCACGTGCAGGAGCGCGTGCCGGTGGTGCACAGCCGGCGCGGCATCGCGCGGGTGCCGAACCTGCCGCGGCTCAAGCACTTCGGCGCGGCGGCCTCGTCCTCGGGCGGCGTGGAGATGTACCACATCGCGGGCGTCACGCCCGAGGCGCTCACGCTCGAGCAGGCGCTCGGCGGCAAGGCGCCGGTGGAGGTGCTGCGCTACGGCGAGGCCGAGCGCCGCGCCACCTACGAGAAGATCAACATCACGGCCAGGGATGCCGAGGTGCAGTACGTGATGCTGGGCTGCCCGCACTACACCATCGAGCAGATCTGGGAGGCCGCGCAACTCATCGAGGGACGCAAGGTGCATCCGGACTGCGCACTGTGGATCTTCACGCCGCGCGCCATCAAGGCGCTGGCCGACCGCAACGGCTACACCAAGATCATCGAGGACGCGGGCGGGATCATCATGGGCGACAGCTGCTCCGCCATGAGCCGCGCCGTGCCCAAGGGCACGAAGACCGTCGCGCTCGATTCGGCCAAGCAGGCGCACTACCTGCCCGCCATCCTCGGCGTGCAGGCCTGGTTCGGCAGCACGGCCGAATGCATCGACGCGGCCTGCACGGGACGCTGGAACGGAGCCTACGCATGAGCGACGCGCCGGGCCGCCCCAAGCAAGCTCGCACCGCAGTGCGAAGCACGGAGGTATTGCAATGAGCGACGCCGTGATAAGCGAACACACCATCGTCATCCGCGGCCGCAAGGTGGTGGGTGGCGCCGCGGAGGGCGAGGCGCTGGTCACGCGCGACCGCATCTCCGGCTGGGGCGGCATCGACCCGCGCACCGGCACCGTCGTCGAGACGCGGCACGCGCTGCGCGGCCAGAGCTTCGCAGGCAAGGTGCTGGTGTTTCCGGGGGCCAAGGGTTCCTCGGGCTGGTCGGCCATGTTCCACATGACGCGGCTCATGAACTCGGCCCCCGCCGCCTTCCTGTTCAACGAGATGACCACCAAGATGGCGCTGGGCGCCGTGGTCACGCACGCGCCCGCCATGACCGACTTCGAACGCGACCCGCTCGAATGCATCGAGACCGGCGACTGGGTGCGCGTGGACGCCGACCGCGGAGTGGTCGAGATCACGAAAAAGAAGAAACAGGAAGGTGCCGCATGACCCGACCGCTACGCAGCAACTTCCCGCGCGGCTCCTACCTCTGGTCGGTGCGCAACGCGCACTGGCGCGCGCTCGGCATTCCGGAGGAGGATTGCGAGAAGCCCAAGATCGCCATCGTCAACAGCTCCTCCGAACTGGCGGCCTGCTTCAGCCACCTCGACCGGGTGGCAGCGGAGATCAAGGAGGCCATCCGCGCGGCGGGCGGCGTGCCCTTCGAGATCCGCACCGCGGCGCCGAGCGACTTCATCACCGGTGCCGGCGCACGCGGCGCCTACATGCTGGCGGCGCGCGACCTCGTCACCAACGACATCGAGGTGGCCGTCGAGGGCGCGCAGCTCGACGGCATGGTCTGCCTCACCTCCTGCGACAAGACCGTGCCAGGCCAGCTCATGGCGGCCGCGCGCCTGAACATCCCGACCCTGCTCGTGCCCTGCGGCTACCAGCCCAGCGGCGAATACAAGGGCCACCACATGGACATCGAGGAGGTGTTCATCGGCGCGATGCATGCCGTCACCGGCAACCTGCCGGTCGAGGAACTCGTGGGCATGAGCCGCGAGGCCATCCGCGGCCCCGGCGTGTGCTCGGGCCTGGGCACGGCGAACTCCATGCACATCGTCTGCGAGGCCCTCGGCCTGGCCCTGCCCGGCAGCGCGCCGGTGGCCGCGCTGAGCCCGAAGATGATGGCCGACGTGCGCGCGGCCGGCACGCGCATCGTGCAGATGGTGTGGGACGACCTCAAGCCGCGCGACATCCTCACGCCCGGCGCCTTCGCCAACGCGGTGCGCGCGGTGCTGTCCATCGGCGGCTCGCTCAACACCGCCAAGCACCTGCAGGCAGTGGCGACCGAGGGCGAGACCGGCGTCGACGTGTACGGCATGTTCGAGCGCCTGGGCCCTGAGACGCCCGTGCTGGCCGGCGTGCGGCCCATCGGAAGCGACTCCATCGAGGCCTTCGAGGCGGCGGGCGGCTGCCGCGCGTTGATGAAACAGCTGGAACCGCTGCTCGACACCGGCGCGCGCACCGTCACCGGCCGCACCGTTGCGGAGAACCTGCGCGATGCCGAGGTGGCGAATGCCGAAGTGATCCGCCCCATCGACCGCCCGGTGGCGCCGCTGCCGGCCATCGTGCTGCTGCGCGGCAACCTCGCGCCGGAGTCGGGGCTGATCAAGACCGGCATCGCCGAACGCAAGGTGCGCCGCTTCACCGGGCCAGCCGTGTGCTTCTGGACGTCCGACGCGGCCATCGCCGCGCTGAAGAAGGGCGAGATCGTGCCCGGGCAGGTGATCGTGATGCGAGGCGCCGGTGCCTGCGGCGGGCCCGCGATGGGCGGCGGTGCGTCGCGCGTGGTCTTCGCCGTCGATGGTGCGGGGCTCGGCGACCAGGTCGCGCTTCTGACCGACGGGCACCTCTCGGGGCTGGTCTGCAAGGGGCTCGTGGTGGCCGAGGTCTCGCCCGAGGCCGCGCTCGGCGGGCCGCTCGGGCTGGTGCGCGACGGCGACGTCATCACCATCGACCTCGACGCGCGCCGCCTCGACATCGAGCTGACCGATGCCGAACTGCAGGCGCGCCGCGATGGCTGGCAGCCGCCGCCGCCGGTGAACGACACCGGCTGGCTGCAGCAGTACCGGCGCAACGTGGGGCCGCTCGCCAAGGGCGCCGTGCTCGTGCGCACCGAGCGCACCGCACCCCCGGGCTAGACCTCTTCCAACCCCGGCTTTCGCCAACCGGCGCGGACCCCCGTCCGCACCCGGTGGCGCAGCCCTGCGCGCCTTCATTCGCGCGGCGTAGTTTTCAACCCAAGAGAAGAAGCAGGAGACAAGGAAACCATGAAGAAAGTCTTGATATGGTCTGCGCTGGGGCTCGCCGGCAGCGGGGCGGCACAGGCGCAATCCAGCGTCACTGTGTTCGGCGTGATGGACCTCGGCGTCCAGCACACGAACGGTGCCGGCCGGGGCGGCGGCTCGGTGACTGCGCTGTCGAACGGCGGCCTGTCCACCAGCCGGATCGGCTTTCGCGGCACCGAGGACCTCGGCGGCGGCCTGCGCGCGGGCTTCTGGCTCGAAGCCAGCCTGAACCCCGACACGGGTTCGGGCCGCCCGAGCAACAGCAACAACCAGGCGAGCGGGGCGGGCCCGGCAGGCACGATCAGCTTCGACCGCATGTCGTATGTGAGCCTCTCCTCCGACACGCTCGGCGAGCTGCGGCTGGGCCGCGACTTCGTTCCCACGCACTACAACAGCATCTACTTCGACCCCTTCAACGCCAATGGCGTGGCGCGCGCGGGCAACCTCACCTTCGCGGGCGTCGGCACCGGCCCGCTGCCCACGGCCATCACGGGCAGCAACACCGTGAGCTACTGGCTGCCTCCCAACCTCGGCGGCTTCTACGGCATGGCGATGATCGGCGCCGGCGAGAACGACTCCACGGCGGCGAACCGCGACGACGGCAACTTCGCCGGTGCACGCCTGGGCTTCGCCTCGGGCAAGTTCGACGTGGCGGCGGCCGTCACGCGCTCGAAGTTCAGGTCCACCGCCACCATCGGCAATTACACGCACGCCAACATCGGCGGCTCCTGGGACGCGGGCTTTGCGAAGTTCTTCGCGCTCTACAACAAGGTAACGGTGAAGCTGGCGGCCGGCACGGTGCGCAAGAACACGGCCGAGATCGGGGCGCACATCCCGGCCTTCGATGTCGGGCGCATCCGCATCAGCTACGCCTACCTGGACGACCGCAGCGACGAGAGCCTGCGCAACGCCGCGGGCATGCCGCGCCATCGCGACGACGCGCGGCAGTTCGGCATCGGCTACGTGCACAACCTGTCCAAACGCACCGCGCTCTATGGCACCTACGCCCGGCTGACGAACAGCGCCCAGGCGCGCTACGCGGTCAGCGGCGGCGTGGCGCCGGCGGGCGGGCGTCGCTCGACCGGCACCGAATTCGGCGTGCGCCATCTCTTCTGAAGCGGAGGTCTTCATCATGCGACGCAGGACATTCACACTGGCGACCCTGGCGGCGGCCACCGCCTTGCCCGGCGCGGCGGCCTGGAGCGCCGACGCGTACCCCAACAAGCCGCTGAAGCTGATCGTGGGCTTCGCGCCCGGCGGCGGCGCCGACGCGCTCACACGGATCATCGCGGAGGGGCTGGCCAAGCAGCTCGGCCAGCAGGTGATCGTGGAGAACCGGCCCGGCGCCGACGGTGTGCTGGCGGCGCAGGCCGCCGCGTCGGCCAGGCCCGACGGCTACACGCTGCTGATGGGCACCAACACCGCGATGGTGGCCGCGCCCACGCTGCGGCCGACGCCGCCCTACGACCCCTTCAAGGCCTTCACGCCGATCAGCTCGGCCGGTCAGTTCTCGATGTTCCTGGTCGTGCCTGCAAGCCTGCCGGTGAAGAGCGTGAACGAGCTGCTCGCGCTGGTGGCGGCCAAGCCCGGCGCGCTGAACTCGGCGTCGAGCAACAGCGCCTCGGAGCTGGCGATGCTGCAGCTGCTGGGCGACCGCAAGGTGGTCAATGCGCGCTACAAGGGCGACATGCAGGCCATGACCGATCTGCTCGGCGGGCAGATCCAGATGATGTTCACCACCGGCACGCTGGCACCGGGCTACGTCAAGGACGGGCGCATCCGCGCCCTGGTAACGCTGCAGCCCCAACGCAGCGCGCTGTTGCCCGACGTGCCCACGGGCAGCGAGCTGGAACTGGGCAAGCTCACCATCACGCCGTGGGCCGGTTTCTTCGGGCCGCCGGGGCTGCCGCAGGCCATCACCGACAGGCTCTCGCAGGAACTGCAGAACACGCTCAAGCGCCCCGAGGTGCGTGCCCAGCTGGTGCAGCAGGGCTTCGAGGGTTACGGCATGAGCCCCGCGAAGTTCGCGGAGTATTTCCGCACGCAATACGACGCCTTCGGCGCCACCGTGCGCGAGCACAACGTCAAGTTCGAATAGTGCCTGCACCGCCCGCGGATCAGGCGCGAGCAGCTACGAAATCGATAGCAGATCAGCCCAGCACGCCGGCAATATGGCGCTGCCAGAACGCCGCGTCGGGCAGCATGCCGCTGCCGGCGGCGGCGTTGTCCGCCATGTGCTCGGGCCGGCTGGTGCCCGGAATCGCGCAGGTCACGGCCGGGTGGCTCAGCACGAACTTAAGCAGCACCTGCGCCCAGCTGCTGCAGCCGATCTCGGCGGCCCAGGGCGGCAGCGGCCGGTCGCGCAGCCGGCGCAGCAGGCCGCCGCCGCCGAAGGGCTGGTTGACGATCACGGCCACGCCGCGTTCGGCCGCCAGCGGCAGCAGGCGCTGCTCGACGGCACGGTCGTCCAGCGCGTAGTTGATCTGCAGAAAGTCCAGTGCCTCGGCGCGCAGCACGGCCTCGACCTCGTCGTGCGCACTGGGCGTGTAGTGCGTGATGCCGAGGTAGCGGATGCGCCCCCGGGCCTTCCAGTCGCGCAGCGTCGAAAGATGCACCTTCCAGTCGACCAGGTTGTGGATCTGCATCAGGTCGATGCGCTGCGTGCGCAGGCGCCGCATCGACTCCTGCATCTGCGCGATGCCGGCCTCGCGCCCGCGCGTCCAGACCTTGGTGGCGATGAAGGGCGTCCCATCGCCGGGAGCGGCGGCGAGCAGCGTGCCGGTGTTCTCCTCGGCGCGCCCGTACATCGGCGAGCTGTCGATCACGCGGCCGCCGGCGGCGAAGAGCGCGGCCAGCACGCCGGGCAGGCGCTGGTAGTCGGCGCTGCCCGGCGCATGGTCGAAACCGAGCCAGGTGCCGCAGCCGATGACGGGCAGCGCTTCGCCGGAGGAGGGGATGGGGCGCGTGTGCATGGCGCCAGTCTGCGCGCGAGCGGGCGGCTGTGCACGCGCGGGGATGATGCCCAGGCCGGACGCGCCGGCCAGCGCGGCGGCGGCACCGGCCCCGCGCAGCCATTGCGCACGGGTCAGGCCGCCGCGCGCGGCGTTCATCCCTCGCCCTGCAGACGCGGCGTGCCTTCCGGCGGCGCTGCGTCGACGGCCGCCGGGCGTCGGCCGACGGTGCGCACGATGAGGTAGAACAGCGGAACGAAGAAGATCGCCAGGATGGTGCCGGTGACCATGCCGCCGATCACGCCGGTGCCGATGGCGTGCTGGCTGCCCGAGCCGGCGCCGGTGGCCACGGCCAGCGGGATGACGCCGGCCACGAAGGCCAGCGAGGTCATCAGGATCGGCCGCAGGCGCAGGCGCGCGGCCTCGAGCACCGCGTCCCACACCGGCAGGCCGCGGCGCTCGCCGTCGGCCGCGAACTCGACGATCAGGATCGCGTTCTTGGCCGCCAGGCCCATGGTGGTGAGCAGGCCGACCTGGAAGAAGATGTCGTTGTTCATGCCGCGCAGGTTGGCCGCCACCAGCGCCCCCACGATGCCCAGCGGCACCACCAGCAGCACCGACACCGGGATGCTCCAGCTTTCGTACAGCGCGGCGAGCGCCAGGAACACCACCAGCAGCGAGATCAGGTACAGCGACAGCGCCTGCCCCGAGGCCAGCTTCTCCTGGTACGACAGCCCCGTCCACGCCCCGCGCACGCCGCTCTGGGCGTCGCCCTGCAGGTCGGCGACGTACTGCTCCATGCGGGTGAGCGCCGCGCCCGAGCTGACGCCCGGCGCCGCCTCGCCCTGGATGTTGAAGGAGGGCATGCCGTTGTAGCGGTACAGCGCCGAGGGGCCGTACATCCAGCGCGAGGTGGCGATGGTGGAGAAGGGCGCCATCGCGCCGCTGCTGGTGCGCAGGCTCCACAGGCCGATGTCCTCCGGGTTCATGCGGTAGGGCGCGTCGGCCTGCAGGTAGACGTTCTTGACCCGGTTGCGGTCGATGAAGTCGCCGATGTAGATGCTGCCGATGGTCGAGGTGAGCAGGGTGTTGATCTGCGCCTGCCCGATGCCCAGCGCACCGGCCTTGGCGCGGTCGATGTCGACCTGCAGCTGCGGCTGGTCTTCCAGGCCCTGGAAACGCACCTGGCGCAGGTCGGGGTCCTTGCGGGCGGTGGCCAGCAGCTTGTCGCGCAACGCCAGGAACTGGTCGCGCGGCATGCTGGAGATGTTCTGCAGCTGCAGGTCGAAGCCGGCCGAGTTGCCCAGGCCCGACACCGAGGGCGGCACGATCACCACGATCAGCCGCGCCACCGGGTCGTTGGCCAGCGCCTGGCGCGCGCGCTCGCGAATCGCGAAGACGCTGTTCTCGGCGCCCTTGCGCTCGCTCCAGTCCTTGAGCTTGACGAAGGCCTGGCCCTGGTTCTGGCCCGAGCCGGCGTTGCTGAAGCCCGGCGAGGTGAACACGCCCTCGACGTTGGCCGCGTCCTTCTCGCGGAAGTGCGCGCTGATGCGCTGCGCCACGGCGCGCGTCTGCTCCAGCGTCGCGCCTTCGGGCAGCGTGTAGTTGACGATCAGCGAGCCCTGGTCCTCGTCGGGCAGGAAGCCGGTGGGCGTCTTCATGAACATCGCCACCATGCCGGCCACGATCAGCACGTAGATGCCCATGAAGAGCGCGCGCCTGGGCAGCCGCTTGCGCAGGCTGCCCTCGTAACGGTCCACCTGGCGGTCGAAGAAGCGGTTGAACCAGCCGAAGAAGCCGGTGGTCTTCTTCTGGTCGGCCGTGTGCTGCTTGAGCAGCTGGCCGCACAGCGCGGGCGTGAGGATCAGCGCCACCAGCACCGACAGCACCATGGCCGAGACGATGGTGATCGAGAACTGGCGGTAGATGATGCCGGTGGCGCCGCCGAAGAAGGCCATCGGCAAGAACACGGCCGACAGCACCACGCCGATGCCGATCAGCGCGCCGGTGATCTCGCCCATCGACTTGCGCGTCGCCTCCTTGGGCGAGAGGTGCTCCTCGGCCATCAGGCGCTCGACGTTCTCGACCACCACGATGGCGTCGTCCACCAGCAGGCCGATGGCCAGCACCATGCCGAACATGGTCAGCATGTTGATCGAGTAGCCGAACACCGACAGCACGCCGAAGGTGCCCAGCAGCACCACCGGCACCGCGATCGCCGGGATCAGCGTGGCGCGCCAGTTCTGCAGGAACAGGAACATCACCAGCACCACCAGCACGATGCCCTCGATCAGCGTCTTGACCACGTCGTGGATGGCCTGCTCGACGAAGGGCGTGGTGTCCACCGGGTAGGCGACGTCGACGCCGGCCGGGAAGGCGCCGCGCAGCTGCTCGACCGTCGCCTTCACGGCCGCGATCGACTGCAGCGCGTTGGCGTCGGGCGCCAGCCGCACCGCGATGCCCGAGGCCGGGAAGCCGTTGAAGTTGCCGCTGAAGGTGTAGTTGGCCGAGCCCAGTTCGACGCGCGCCACGTCCTTGAGCAGCACGGTGGAGCCGTCGGGGTTGCTGCGCACCAGGATGGCCTGGAATTCCTCGGCCGTGCGAAGGCGCGACTGTGCGTTGACCACCGCGTTGAGCTGCTGGCCGGGCGGCGCCGGCTGGTCGCCGATCTGGCCGGCGGCCAGCTGCACGTTCTGCGACTGGATGGCGGTCTGCACATCCGAAGGCGTGAGCGAATAGCTGCGCAGGCGGAAGGGGTCGAGCCAGATGCGCATCGCGTACTGGCCGCCGATGACCTGCACCTCGCCCACGCCCTCCACGCGGCTGATCGGGTCCTGCAGGTCGCTCACCAGGTAGTCGGCCACGTCGCCGGGCGACATGCGCCCGCTCTTGTCGTAGAGCGTCACGAACAGGTCGGTGGCCACGCCGGCCTTGCGCACCGTGATGCCCTGGTCCTGCACCTGCTGCGGCAGGCGCGGGATGGCCTGCTGCACCCGGTTCTGCACCTGCACCTGGGCGGTGTCGGGGTTGGTGCCGGGCTGGAAGCTCACCAGGATCTGCACGCGCCCCGAGGAGTCGCTGCGCGCCGTCATGTAGAGGTAGCCGTCCAGGCCGGTGAGCTGCTGCTCGATGACCTGGGTGACGCTGTTCTCCAGCGTCTGCGCGTTGGCGCCGGGGTAGTACGAGAAGATGCTCACCGAAGGCGGCGCCACCGTCGGGTAGCGCGTCAGCGGCAGCAGGTGGATGGCCAGCGCGCCGGCCAGCATGATCGTGATCGCGATGACCCAGGCGAAGATGGGCCGATCGATGAAGTAGCGGGAGATCATCGGCGCGCGGTCAGGGCTTGGCGGGAGCGCTGCCCGCGGCCGAGGGCGCGGTCGAGGCCGTGGGTGCGATGGCGGTGCCGTTCTGCGGCGCTGCGGCGGCTGCGGGCGGCTCGTCCACCGGCTTGACCGTCGTGCCCGGCTGCACGTTCTGGCCGCCGGCCATCACCAGCCGGTCGCCGGGCTTGAGTCCCTCGCTCACCAGCCAGTTCTGGCCCACCGAGCGCGCGACCACCACGTTGCGCAGCTCGAGCTTGTTCTCGGCCGTCACCAGGCGTGCCTGCGGCGTGCCGCGGCGGTCGCGGATGATGGCGGCCTGCGGCACCAGGATGCCGTCGGGCGTGGCGCCTTCGGTCACCACGGCGCGCACGTACATGCCCGGCAGCAGCAGCCCGTCGGGATTGGGGAAGCGCGCGCGCAGCGTGACCGAGCCGCTGCTCGGGTCCACCGTCACTTCGGTGAGCTGCACGCGGCCCTCGGCCGGGTAGGGCGTGCCGTCCTCCATCACCAGCGACACGCGCTGGGCGTCGTCCTGGCGGTTGATCCTGCCGGCCATCAGCGCCTGGCGCATGCGCACCAGCTCGGCGCTGGACTGCGTGATGTCGACGTAGATCGGGTCGAGCTGCGAGATGGTCAGAAGCGGCGTGGCCTGCGAGGCGCTCACCAGCGCGCCCGGCGTGACGCTGCTGCGGCTGGTGCGCCCGGAGATGGGCGCCGTCACCTTGGTGTACTGCAGGTTGATGCGGGCGGTGTTGAGCAGCGCCGTCTGCACCTTCACGGCGGCCTGGGCCTGCTCGTAGGCGGCCTGGGCGTTGTCGTGCTCCTGCTTGCTCACCGCGTTCTGCGGCAGCAGCGCCTTGTAGCGTTCGGCCAGTGCGCGGGTCGAGCTCACGGTGGCGCGGGCGTTGGCCAGGGCGCCTTCCTGCTGCTGCACCGCCGCCTGGAAGGGGGCCGGGTCGATCTCGTACAGCACCTGCCCGGCCTTGACGGCGGCGCCCTCGGTGAAGGGGCGGCTGCGGATGATGCCGCCCACCTGCGGACGCACCTCGGCCACCATGAAGGCGGCGGTGCGGCCCGGCAGTTCGGTACGCAGCGGCACGGTCTGGCTCTGCAGGGTGCGCACGGTGACTTCGGGCACGGCGGGCGGGGCCGCCTTCGGCTGTTCGCGGCAGGCGCCCAGCAACAGCAGGGCGCACAGGGGCACGAGGCCCAGGAATCTGGAGGAACTCAAGGGGTCGCCTTCTCGGGAGATCGGAGTCGCGCGGAGCGGGTCACGGGCCGCGGAACGCCCGGGTCGGACGCTCATCACGGCGAGATGAGAAGAACCTGACTGCACGCGAAAGTTGCAAGCGTAAGCCGGTTCTGTGAACGGTGTGCAAAGTTTCGTTGCATTTGCGGGGCCTGTGTCGGCTGAATGCCCGGGTGGCGCGCTCGGTCTGGGCATCAAAGGTGAAATACTGTATAAAAATACAGCCATCGATCCATCATGGGCCAGCCTTCCCCCGACCCTTTCTCGTCCCTTCTGCTGCCGGCAGAGGCGGGGGTGTGGCGCGCCGACGAACTGGGCGCGGCCGACGCCCCGGCCCTGCCCACCGGCCATCCCGCGCTCGATGCGCAGCTGCCCGGCGGGGGCTGGCCGGTCGGGGCGCTGACCGAGGTGCTGCAGACGGCGCCCGACGCCCATGTCTGGTCCCTGCTGCTGCCTGCGCTGGCCCAGGCGGTGGCCCGGCATCCGCATGCGCGCGCGCCGGTGGTGCTGGTCGGCGCGCCGCACGAGCCCTTCGGCCCGGCGCTGGCGGCGGCCGGCGTGCCGGTCGAGGCGCTGTTGTGGGTGCGGGCCGAGGTGGCATCCGCGCGGCTTTGGAGCAGCGAGCAGGCCCTGCGTTGTGCCGACGTGTCTGCCGTGCTGGCCTGGCTGCCCCAGGCGCGCGTGGGCGAACTGCGCCGGCTGCAGCTCGCGGCGGCGCGGCACGAAGGGTTGCTCTTCGTGTTCCGGCCGGCGTCGGCGGCGCAGGGCGCCTCGCCCGCGCGCCTGCGGCTGCAGGTCGAGCGCACCGCCGAACCCGGCAGCATGGACGTGCACATCCTCAAGCGCCGCGGTCCGCCGCTGGCCGCACCGGTCACCCTGCCGGCACGCAGCGAGCGCATGACCGCCTTGCTGGCGGCGGCCCGGTTGCGCCGCCGCGAGCGGCAGGCCTGGCGTGCACCCGAGCCCGAGGCGATGGCCGGTGCCACCGTGGTGCGGCTGCACGAGCACCGGGCGTCGCGCCCGGCCGGCAGCGCATCGCCTGCGGCAGGAGTTCCCCATGCACTGGCTGGCCCTGCAGTGGTTGCCTGAGCCGGCGCCCGAGGCCGCGGCCGTGCCCGAGGGCGCGTCGGCCGACGCCGCCCTGGCGGCCGCCGCGTCCCTGGCGGCGCAGGCCGAGGCTGCGCCCGTGCGCATGCCCGTGTCGCCCGAGGCGCTGGGCTGGTGGGCGCTGGGCTTCACGCCGCACGTCGCCTGGCAGGACGAGACCCTGCTGATGGAGGTCTCGGCCTGCGAACGGCTGTGGGGCGGTCGGCGTTCGCTGATGCGCCAGCTTCAGCATACGAATCCGGCCCCGACGCGCGTCCAGCAAGCGCAGGGTGCTACGAGTTCGATAGCACTGGCCCGTCTGCGCATGTACGCCGCCGGCCAGCGTCCGCCGCCCGCGGACGGTCGCCAGACGCCTTCGGCGCTGCCGCTGTCCGTGCTCGGCGCCGCGCAGCCGCACCTCGACGTGCTGGCGCGCATGGGCTGCCGCACCTGGGGACAGGCGGCGGCACTGCCGCGCGCCGGGTTCGTGCGGCGCTTCGGTGCCGGCCTGCGCGAGGCGCTGGACATCGCCTGGGGCCTGCGGCCCGAACGCCACGCCTGGCTCACGCTGCCCGAGGTCTTCGACCAGAAGGCCGAGCTGCCGGCCCTGGCCACCAGCGCGCCGGAGCTGCTGTGGGCGGCCCAGCGGCTGCTGGCGGCGCTGCGCATCTGGCTGCAGGCGCGCCAGCGCGGCGTGCTGGCCTTCGAACTCGAATGGACGCTAGACCTCAAGCGCCTGAACGGCGTCGACCTGCCGCGCCAGCAGCAACTGCGCGTGCGCACCGCCGAGCCCACGCAGGACATGGCCCACCTGCGCCGCCTGTTGGCCGAGCGGCTGGCCGTCACCCAGCTGGCGGCGCCCACCGGCTGGCTGCGCCTGCGCTCCATCGAAACCGTGCCC
Organism: Xenophilus aerolatus; assembly: GCA_030418545.1. Lineage (GTDB taxonomy): Bacteria > Pseudomonadota > Gammaproteobacteria > Burkholderiales > Burkholderiaceae_C > Xenophilus. Next base: position 328,916 of record QAIB01000002.1, read on the forward strand.
TGGGGCGGTGCCGCCCGCAGCTTTCTGCCCGAGGACAACCGCCCCGGCGAGCCGCTGCACGAACTGGTCGAGAAGCTCAGCGCCCGCCTGGGCCCGCAGCAGGTGCTGGTGGCCCGCCCGCAGGCCGACCACCGGCCCGAGCGCATGCAGGCGTGGCGCCCGGCGGTGCAGGCGCAGGCCACGGGCCTGGCCACGCCCACCCAGGCGGTGCCGTCCCGCCTGGCCGGCGACCCTGGCGCCGACCTGCTGCCGCACTGGGTGATGAGCGTGCCGATCGAACTCGAGGTGCATGGCGAGCAGCCCCACTACCAGGGCGCGCTGCGTTCGCTGGTCGGCCCGCAGCGCATCGAGGGCGACGGCTGGTGGGAGCAGGTCGAGGCAGGGGGCGAACCGGGCGGAGCACCCGCCGAGCGCGACTACTACGTGGCCGAGAGCCCGGGTGCCGGGCTGGTGTGGATCTTCCGCGAGCGGCCCGGCGCCCAGCACGCCGATCGCGCGCCGCGCTGGTACCTGCAGGGCCTGTACGGCTGACGACCATGCCTGAACTCAGCGACAAGGACGAACACGCCCGCCGGCGCCGGCTTCGGCTGGCGCGGGCGGCGGCCAACGAGCCGGTGGCGCCGTCGGAGCCGGGGCCGGTGGCCCTGGCCGATGGCCTGCCCGACTACACCGAGCTGCACTGCCTCACCAACTTCAGCTTCCAGCGCGGCGCCTCGCACCCGTGGGAGCTGGCGGCACGCGCCTGGTCGCTGGGCTACCGGGGCCTGGCCATCACCGACGAATGCTCGGTGGCCGGCGTGGTGCGGGCGCTGTCGGGGCTGAAGGAATTCATCGAGGACCTCGACGAGAAGGAGCGGGACGATCCGACCCTGCCCAAGACGCCGCGCAACCCCGACTTCCGCCTGCTCTACGGCAGCGAGTTCGTCTTCGAGCGCTTCACGCTGGTGGCGCTGGCGCGCGACCTCGAGGGGTGGGGCCAGCTGTGCGAGCTGATCACCGCGGGGCGCATGGCCACCGTCAAGGGCCGCTACCACCTGCCCTGGGACCCGGCACGCCTGGCCGCGCTGCAGCGCTGCGAGCTGCTGGTCGTGCCGCACCGTCAGCCCGGCGCTGCCATCGATTCCGTCGCTGTCTGCGCAGATGTGTCGAGCGTTGCAGCCGTTTTTTCTTCGAATCTCTGGCTCGCGGTCGAACTCTTCAACGAACTCGACGACGACCTCTGGCTGGCCGCGATGCGCGAGGTGGGCGAGCGCACCGGCGTGCCGCTGGTGGCGGCCGGCGACGTGCATATGCACGTGCGCTCGCGCAAGCCGCTGCTCGACGTCGTCACTGCCGTGCGCGAGGGCCGGCCGGTGGCCGAGTGCGGCTTCGCGCGCCGCGCCAACGCCGAGCGCCACCTGCGCTCGCGCCTGCGGCTGGCGCAGACCTACCCGCCCGAGCTGCTGGCCAACACGATGGTGGTGCGCGAGCGCTGCGGCTTTGCGCTGGAGGAACTGCGCGACCATTACCAATACCCCCTGGAGGTGGTGGGTCCGCACGAGACGCCCACCGAAACCCTGGCGCGCAAGACCTGGGCCGGTGCGCAGGAACGCTACCCGCAGGGCATCCCGCCCAAGGTGCGGCAGCAGGTGCGGAGCGAACTCGCACTCATCGCCGAGAAGAAGTACGAGATGTTCTTCCTCACGGTCGAGGACGTGGTGCGCTTTGCCAGGCAGGAGAAGATCCTCTGCCAGGGCCGCGGCTCCTCGGCCAATTCGGCCGTCTGCTACTGCCTGGGCATCACGGCCGTGAACCCCGACGACGGCAACCTGCTGTTCGAGCGCTTCCTCAGCCGCGCGCGCGACGAGCCGCCCGACATCGACGTCGACTTCGAACACCAGCGCCGCGAAGACGTCATCCAGTACATCTACAGGAAGTACGGCCGCCACCGCGCCGCCATCGCCGCGGTGGTCATCAGCTACCGCTCGCGCAGCGCCATTCGTGACGTGGGCAAGGCGCTGGCGATCGACGAGCGCCTGATCGACGCCTTCGCCAAGGACCACTACTGGTTCGATGACCCGATCCTCGACCAGCGGCTGGAAGAGGCGATGCAGAGGGCCGGCGTGCGCGAAGGCCTGCACCGCCTCAGGCTGTGGATCGAGCTCACGCGCACCCTCAAGGGCTTTCCGCGCCACCTCTCGCAGCACGTGGGCGGCTTCGTGCTGGCCGAGCACAAGGTCAGCCGCCTGGTGCCGATCGAGAACGCCTCCATGCCCGATCGCTCCGTCATCCAGTGGGACAAGGACGACCTGGAGGACATGGGCATGCTCAAGGTCGACGTGCTCGCGCTGGGCATGCTCAGCGCCATCCGGCGCGGGCTCGACTTCATGAACCACTGGCGCGGCACGCTGCATCCGCCGGTGGAGATGCACCAGCTGCCCATCGACGACGAGCCCACCTACGACATGCTCTGCGACGCCGACACCATCGGCGTGTTCCAGATCGAGAGCCGTGCGCAGATGTCGATGCTGCCGCGCCTGAAGCCGCGCTGCTACTACGACCTGGTGATCGAGGTCGCCATCGTGCGGCCCGGCCCCATCCAGGGCGGCATGGTGCATCCGTACCTGAAGAACCGCGAACGGCGGCGCCGTGGCCTTCCGATCCCCAATCCCTACCCGGCGCTCGACGAGGCGCTGGGCCGCACGCTGGGCGTGCCCATCTTCCAGGAGCAGGTGATGCAGATCGCGATGATCGCCGCCGGCTTCAGCGCCGACGAGGCCGACCGCCTGCGCCGCGCCATGGCGGCCTGGAAGCGCAAGGGCGGCATCGACAAGTTCCACGGCCAGCTCGTGGAAGGCATGGTGGACCACGGCTACGACCGCGACTTCGCCGAAGGCATCTTCAAGCAGTGCCAGGGCTTCGGCGAATACGGCTTTCCCGAGAGCCATGCGGCCAGCTTCGCCAAGCTCGTCACCGTGAGCGCCTGGCTCAAGCTGCACGAGCCGGCCTGCTTTCTCGCGGCGCTGCTCGATTCGCAGCCCATGGGCTTCTATTCGCCCTCGCAGCTGGTGCAGGACGCGCGCCGCCATGGCGTCGAGGTGCGTCCGGTGGACGTGATGGTCAGCGCCATCGATTGCAGCCTGGAGCCTCGCGACGCCGGTGCGCCGACACCGCACCTCGACCCGCGCCATGCGCAGCGCCAGGGCCGGCCCGGCCAGCCGGCCGTGCGCCTGGGACTCGGGCGCATCGCGGGGCTGAGCAAGGCCGGCGCCGAGCGCCTGGTGGCGGCACGCACGCAGCAGCCGTTCACGAGCGTCGAAGACCTGGCCCTGCGGGCCGAACTCGACCCGCGCGACATGGCCGCCCTGGCCGGCGCCGAGGCACTGGCCGCCCTGTCGGGCCACCGCCGGCAGCAGGTGTGGGAGGCCACGGCCACGCGCGGACTGGCCGGGCGGGCGAAAGGCCTGCTCAAGGGCGTGCCCATCCATGAACCGTCCCTGGCGCTGCCCGCCGCGCCCGAGGGCGAGGAGATCGTCGGCGACTACGCTGCGCTGGGCCTGACCCTGCGCCGCCACCCGCTCGCGCTGCTGCGCCCGAGGCTGGCGCGCTTGAAGCTGCAGAGCGCGCAGGCGCTGCGCGACGCGCCGCACGGCGCCACCGTGCGTGCCTGCGGCATCGTCACCGTGCGCCAGCGGCCGGGCACCGCCAAGGGCACCATCTTCGTCACCCTGGAAGACGAGACCGGCCCGGTCAACGTCATCGTCTGGAGCCACGTGGTCGAGGCCTGGCGCGAGCCGCTGCTCAAGTCGCAGCTGCTGGCGGTGCAGGGCACCTGGCAGCGCGACACCGAGAGCGGCGGCAACGTGCAGCACCTGGTGGCCCAGCGCTTCAAGGACCTCACGCCCTGGCTGGGCCGCCTCGCGCAGGGGCAGCGCAGCCGGGATTTCCATTGAAACCTTCACTCATCACGCGCCCCGTGTCCCACCCGACGAATCCGCGAGCGCCGCGAGGTCTTCGGGACGGTGCACGCCCTTGGGCTAACCTGTACCCATGACCGCGACGCTCATCGCTCCCCGGCTCGCCGACGCCCCCATCGGCCCACCGCCGCCTGCCCCCGACGTGCCCCAGCCCCCATCGTCCCCGCCCATCGTCGTGCCGCCTCCGCCCGCGGGCGACCCGCCGCCGGCCGACCCGCCCTTCACCGACCCCGGCGCACCGCCGCCCGTGGCCGATCCGCCCCCTGCCGCCGTCGTGCTCGGACGCGTGCATGCGCGCCGCCTGCGCGAGGTGTACCGCTCGGCGGGCTGGCCCTGCTGCGACGCGATCGAGGTCGACCTGCTCGCGGCCGGCCTGCTCGAGCGCCAGCGTTCGGCGCACGGCCACGAGACCCTGCGCGTGAGCGACCGCGGCATCGCGCACATCGCCTCCTCGCTGGTCGTCAACCGCGGTGCGCTGTCGGCGCACGAGGCGCTGGTCGAGCAGGTCGCGCGCGAGATGACGCGCAACGGCCGCATCGCCTGGCGCGGCCTGAGCCTGCGCGCACGGTTGGCGCCCGCGGAGGAGGGCGGCAAGCCGCGCTGGTGCATCGCGCGGCCCGATGTCTTCTCCATCCGCAACACCAGCGTCGAGGCCTACGCCCAGCCGGTGGTGCACGAGGTCAAGGTCAGCCGCGCCGACCTGCTGGGCGACCTGCGCAAGCCCGACAAGCGTGCCGCGTACCTCGACCTGGGCGGCGAGTGCTGGTACGTCCTGGGCCGTGACGCGCGCGGCCGGCCCATCGCCGAGCCCGAGGAAATCCCCGAGGGCTGCGGCGTGCTGGTGCAGGAGAACGCGCGCCTCGTCGTGGCACGCGCCGCGACCCATCGGCCGGTGCAGCGCCTGCCCTTCAGCGTGTGGATGGCCCTCGCGAAAGCCCAGCCCGTGGCCGGCTTCGACGAGGAATCGCAGGAGTTCCTGGGCGCACTGGCCTGAAGCGCAGAAGGTTGCGGCCCCGCGACCGGCGGTATGGACGTGCTTGCCGGACGGAAACAGAATGAACTTTTGTTTTCAGGTCCCCGGAGTCCGCCCGCATGCAGCCCGTGCTCGAGATCGTCAAACGCCACGCCAAGTCATTCACCTACAGCGTGCGCGCGCCCCGCTCGGGCGGGGTGTTGCCGGTGTCCTGCTACGTCGATGGGGGCTTCGCGTCGTTCGCCGAATGCCTCTCGGATGCGGCCGAAGCCTTCAGCCCGTATTTCTCGCGCGTCTACGTGCGCTTCCAGGGCCTGTGCGTGGGCGAGCACATGGTCATGCGCCTGCGTGCCCAGCCCGAGGCGCTGGCCGACCATCTGGTGCAGGAGTACGAGCGCAAGAGGCTATTGGCCGACGGTGAGGGCGATGCCGAGCCGGACCGGCGCGTCGCCTGAGCCCTGCGGCCCTCGAGGCGCGCGCAAAAAGAAAAGAACCCGGCCGGCGCCGGGTTCTTTTTTGCGCCTGCAATGCGCGAGGCGCCGCGATCAGCGCGTCATCGCATTGATCACGACCGCCGAGATCACACCGGTGGCGATGGCCGCCAGCACGTAGTCCGACCCGTTCTGCACCCAGTAGTAGCCGCGCGGCGGCTGGCGCAGCCCGTGGCCGCGCCAGTCCTGCACCACGTACTGCGGCCGGCGGTACTGCGGCGGCAGGCGCTCGCCACGGTTGAAGCGGCGGTATTCCGGATAGGCCATGGGCGGCGGCCCTCCATGCGGTCCGCGGTAATGCCGCGGCGGCCCCGGCCGGTGCATGCCCGGGCCCGGACCCTGCATGTGCGGCGGCCCGCCAGGCCGGCCCGCGTGCGGCCCACCCGGCCCGCGGCGGTCATGGCCGTGGCCCGGCTGCGCGAATGCCGCGGCACAGGCCAGCGCCATCGCGCCGGCCGCCAGCATGCGGAAGGTGTTCGTCATGTCGACTCCTCGTTCTTGGGTTGAAGAGCCATCGTAGGCAGGCGCTGCAGCATCCCGCGTAGGCCGAGGGCGCCGATGTGCGCTGCGCAAAGGATCAGGGGAGGAAGGGAGCGAGGCCGTCCCGCCGGACCGGGGAGGCTGCTGGAGCGGGTGAAGGGAATCGAACCCTCGTATGAAGCTTGGGAAGCTGCCGTTCTACCATTGAACTACACCCGCAGCGGCGCGGATTCTAGCGGGTGTCTAGATGGGCAACCGGCGATCGTTGTCATCACGGCCGATCATCCTGAGGCAACCGCGCGGCCAGCGCGCCGAGGATGGCGGCCGAGGCTTGTTGCGCCCTAACGCTCAACTCTCGATGGGTCGCAGCCACTTCGCTGCCGCATCAGCCGGCGCCATCTCTCGCAAGCGGGGGTCGCGCATCAGCTCCCGCGCGGTGTCTTCCAGTTCCTGCGGGTCGACGGTGCGCCAGTGCAGCTGCAGGTGATGTGCACAGGCGGCAATCCAGAGGGGTGGAGGAATCTCGTCCATGTGGCCAGTCTATGCCCGGCACTGTATATTTGTCCAGTGTTCTGCACCGTCTACCCGCTCATCGATGCCGTCGGCCGCGTGCTGCCCACCAGCCCGCGTCATGGCATGGGCTGGGACGGGGCGCTGCTCTACGACTGGGTTGAGGGGATGAACGAGAAGCACGCCATCCTCTACGACCTGACGACTGGCCACGAGCTGATGCGGCTGCATCACGCACACATCGACAGCGTGCGCGGCGGCGCGGTGTTCGTACGTGGGCAGCGCATGGTGTACCGCGGCACCAAGTCGAAGGGGGAGCCGCGCGAGCAAGTGTGGTGGTGCGTCCCCATCCAAGTCGCCACTCTGGTCAGGGCCGAGCGCGAGGCACGCGCGTCCGGCAACCGCTGAGGTCCAGCCCTGCCCCGCCACTCCGCAACCCTTCGCCAACCCGCTACGGCTCACCTGCGGCGCCTGGGTGGCCTCGCCGTGCCCGCACGCTTGCCTCTGGCGGCAGTCCACCCCGCCGGCCTGCCCCCACCCGCCGGCGCGCGGTCTAGCCCCCACCGAGCCCGCGTGCCTCAGGTACAGGCTTTTACGTGCCTGCGGTCACCTTGTGGACCGCTCCTACAGCTGGGGGACACGGTCGGGTTGCCACCAATCCAACGCTACGGGTTTTTCTTGAAATTTTCGATAAATTCTTGTGTGGCCACTTGGCCTATTTCAATCTTTATGGACGGATGATGAGCTCGACGACCAGACCTGATGACTCTATGGCGCGAGGCCACTTTCTCGTCGAGCTCGGTGCGAGCATCGAGGGTCTTGTACAGACTCCCACGGAGTTTTTGCCAGCGCCCCGAGTCATCGCGGTAGATGGCGAGTGGGGCTCAGGCAAGAGTTGGGTCGCTTTAGAACTCCAGAAGATGCTCGTCGACAAAGGTGGCCGTGTGGCGTTCGTCGATTTATTTCGGTATGACCACCATGATGATCCGTTCGCCGTGATCGCATCTTCAGTTCTTGCAGAGCTGAAGCCCACCGCCGAGATCCGCAAGAATTTTCTAGCGGCTGCTGGCGCGGTTTTGAAAACTGCGGCTCCTATAGCCGTAAAGGCCGCAGCCAACAAGGCAGTAGAGAAGCTTGGGCTGTCAGAAGAAGATCTGAAAAAGGTCGCTGATGCGACGATCGATGGCGCTGGGGAATTGTCCGCGACTGCCGTTGAAAAAATCTTCTCGGATTACGCGAAGACGCAGGAAATCCAAGAGAGATTTGTGCGCCGATTTAGTGAAGCCACCTCGGCATTGGATGGGCCATTCGTAGTGATTTTGGACGAACTCGATAGATGTAGACCGTCTTTCGCGCTTGAGACTCTAGAACGCGTAAAACACCTTTTTGGAGCAGAGAAGGTGGTTTTCGTTCTGTTCTGGAATGTTCGCTCCATTCACGAATCGATTCGGCACACATATGGCACGGGCACGGACGCCGAGCGGTACTTGTCCAAGTTCGTTGCTCTGGATGTCAAGTTGGCACCAGACAAGCAGCGCCGTCGCGGTGCAGAGTTCGATGCCTTTGTACGGGCGGTCGGAAAGAGCTATGTGCACGACGCTGCCGACTACCGCTTCATAGATAATCTTGTCGACGCTTCTGCAGTACTTCAGCCGAGCTTAAGGGACCTTCAAAAGGCCATCCGCATCTGGGCTACAACAAAGCAGTTCTTCGAGCGAGACCCGATTTTTATTGCTTACTTCATTCTGCTCAAGGTCGTAAGCCACGCCCGCGCCGCCGCATTACAGCGAGAAGACACACACGCTGCACGCCAAGAATTACAACTGTTCGAAGCCACAGGCGAGTCGCAGCGATCAGAGCCACACGAATTCGTTGCGTATTTGGCGGACAGGGAAAACATCGACCGAGTGCGGGCCGAGTTTTCAACCGGCACCCGCCAACTACCGGACGATCCGAGACTTGCTGACCTTCTGAATTTCTCCGACCGTCGGGGCCCGCTTCAACTGGCCAGGATGGAGTTTGAACTGGTTATGCGACATCCTCGGGAGCGCTGAGCAAGCGCGTGCTGGGCTGCTTAATCAAACACTCAACCTCAGCATTCACTTGAAGCCGACGCGGCAGCGGTGAGCGTAGGTTTTGGCGAAGCTTTAGCAAGTAGCTGAAGACCTTTCCAATGGGGCTCAGTTCTACCATTGAACTACACCCGCATCGCTCGGCTCGTCGATGCGCTCGGCGGAGCCGGCGCGTCGATGGCGGCGAGTTTAGGCGCACGCAAGTCAGGACCCCGGGACCAAATCCTCGGTCCAGGCGGCGTCCGGCTGCCGAGGGACGTGGAAATCTAGGGTCATGGTTACAGCCATACAGCGCGGTCCACTACTCGTAGCTCGTAGCTCGTAGCTCGTGAGGGCCGGAAGAGGGCGCCGAAGCAACCGGCAGCGGTGTTCCTACGGCTACCGTGCGAATAGGCTCGAGGTGCAGGAGGCAGCCGACGAACGAGGGCGTGCTGCAGCGCGAGGCGTTCTTGATACGCTCGCGAAACAGAAAGCCGCGTAGCGCAACAGGCTGGTGGCCATTGTTTGGCCCGGCGGAGTGGGAAGAGGAGGCTTTCGAAGCAATGGCTGGCAAGTATGAGGGCGGGATCGTGTCCCGCAGGTGGGGCAGTGGTGCCTAAAAGAGGCAAGCCGGCGCTGTAGGCGCATTCGTGCACAACTAAATATCGTCGGCAGATTTGTGTTGGAAATTTTATGCAGCGTCATTGGACAAGTATCCGGGCTATATGGTGGTTCACCGCGCTTTTTGCTGCACTTTCGGTGGTCAGCACGGCCATTGGACACAGTTCGCTTGCGACCTCGCTAAACGAAAATCAGATTCTGTATTTGTCTTCGACTACCGGCCAAGTGATCGCGGCAATCTACGGTTTGACGCTTACAGGTTTCATCTTCTTCCGGAACGAATTGAGTCGGGAGGAGCTTGAAGATGAAACGTTGACTGAGGCAGTGGAAGCTCTAAAGGCAAGATACTTCGCCCTACTCGTATTCATCACTATTTTAGTCTTGGGAACTGTCTTCCTTGCAAATTTGGCGATTGCGCGAGAGGCAGAAGGGCCAAGTTTCGGGAATGCAGTCATTATCAATGTTGGGCAGTCTGCGTTCCTTACGAGCCTTTTGGCCATAGCCTATTTCGTCTTTGACGTGATTGCGCCGAAAAGAATTCAGAAGGAGAGTCAGCGACTTCAGGATCAAGTGGACCCGTCCCGTTCCGACCATGAGAAGGGGAGTCTTGAGGGGTTCCTTAGAAACTACAATCAAATCGAAGCGTTGTTAAACGCTGCCGGCGAGCTATATCAAAAAGCAACCACTAGCTCGATAGATCGCAGCCGTTCGCGCTACATGTCTAACATGCGTTTGGCGGAAATACTACTACGTAGTCACAAAATTGACAGGTCTCTTTTTGACCAGCTGCGTGAGCTAGTGACACTTCGAAATTCCATTATTCATGGCGCGGAACCGATTGTTAGCCAGCAAGCGGTTCGGATGTCTGCTGGTGTGTTGGAGCGACTACGTTTTGCGCTTCGGTACATCGGAGAGGAGCAGTAATTGCAACGTGTACAGACTGGCCGCACTCCTTATTTGGGTTCGCTGAAAAATCACCCTACACGAGTCTCTCTCGGATAGCGTCGCGAGCGATCTCGTTGCCGCTGGCGTCGTAGACGACCCCGTCGTGCTGCCTCATGAATACGCCGCGCGAGATCAGAATTTGAATGGCATTCCAAACGCGGTAGGGCTTAGCGCCTAGTTCTCTGGCAACCTGGACATGCATGCCTGGCCGCCAAGGCTGCGGCGGCAAAGCCTTGGCCACCTGGTCAATGAAGGTCTCATCTTCTACCCGGGTGGCTTTGTTTGTTTGACTCGGCGGCTTGACAATTGGCGGTAGTTCTCGCTGACCGTCAGTGAGTTGGCCAGTCACTCCCCACTTTTCATTCATTAACGCAGCAATCGTCGTCAATTGCTGCGTCGACACTTTTGCGGCCCCGGGACGCCCCACGGCACGATTAATTGTCGCCCAGCACTCGTCCATAAAGGAGTCGACAAGGCGGGCCGTATCAAGCGCCACGAGGTCTTGGTGGGTGTAGCTGTATGTCCCAATGGCGCGCACTGCAGCGACGTAGGCAAGCACCCCTCGCCATGCTGCTAAGTGCTGGCCATGAGCGATTCGGCTTGCTCGGTGTGCCCGAGTGATGGCATTCTCCGCTGCCCGTATTAGAGCTGCCACCACTGGCCAAGCATTCAGAGGGAAGTGTTCGGAGTACGCCGCTGCGTAGGCCTCCGGACTTCGGATGTTTTTTTGCCGGAGCTTTGAAGCTTTTTTTGGGTTCTTGAGCAAGAGGGCGACCGCCGCGGTTGCAAGAACGATCGGCGAGATTATTCGCGCGTCGGGCCTGCCCTCGTTCTTGTAAAAGTTGGTCCTTCTTTCATAGAACCAATCGCTGCGAAAAAGAATCTCCTCAATGTTTCTTTGAATTCGATCAGTCGCGTGGAGAGCCGCCGGCTCCACTGCACTCTGATTGTTAGTCGCCCGTATGACCTGATCTCGCACAGTCTCATCTTGAGATACGATGATCTTTACCAAAAGTGCGCGAGATTCATTCGCACCTGCAATCGATGTGACGAAGTGACGATGGATGGATTCGGTTGTTTGTAGTCCATTGACAATTTGAATGTCCCTGAGCTTCAACGTCTTGCCGACGAGAGATGCGCTTGTGGCTAGGATCGTCACGCCGTTATTAAGCCACCAAAAGTTCGGGCCGACCTTGTTCGAGAGGGTCTCTGCGATATCCGCGTTGACCAAGTTTGCTCCAAGAAACGCCCGCACGTTTGAGTCGAATAAATATCGCCGAAGCGCGCCCTTTTCATCCTGAACAAACCTGCAGTAGTCGCTCAGCCGAGCAAGGACAACGTAGCCTTCTTGCCCTGCGGTCAGGCACTCTAATACGGGGAGATCTAGCGCAAAGCTTCTGACTTCGCGATGAAGTTCGACTAGCTCACTAGCTCCAAGCGGAATGAACTCGACTTGGGCGGCGCTGAAATACTGGTGAAAAAGCGCTTTTAGCTGCGCGGACCGGGCGGTGATACTTTCACCGAGGAGCGCTGTTTCTCCACGGGACGCGTAGTAGATGTTGAAACTTATTGTGGGCCGATAGATAGACAGGTGTTGAAATGCAGCAACAAAAGAGTCCCTGCATCGCTTTATGTCACCTGAGTACTTACCCGAGAGTTGCGCGTTGGAAAGAGTCAGGTCGAAGATTTCTTGTGTTGACGCCAAAAGGGCATCTAAGGGTGCTTGTTGGAAAGTGCTATGGTGCTTACACGTCAATAGGATGACTTGAATGTCAGCTCCTGTGCGCGGCCACGCGAAGTCGGTCGGATCAGTAAGAAGTAGCCCGTTGACCAACACATAGAACCCGTCGATTCCTCCGTCGTGCGAACCGTCGGTCCATCCGAATTCGATCTCTTCTTTCGACAGATCGAAGTTCTTAAGGATCTGCTCTAGAACAAACCTCTCGAAGTGTTCTCCGATGTCAATGCTGGGATCTTGTGCCTGCATCTGCTGCAGCACCGAGTCGATCAGTACAACGTCATTTTTAGCCAAGCTGTCCCTCGCCGTGAGATGTTGCGTCGATGGCCGGGTCACCCCTCCGCCAAGGCCAATTTACTTTCTATGCTGGTTTGGGGCAACGTTGCCTTACGCAGAGCGGCGGTTAGGTCCCAAATTGTGGGTGGGAGATCTTGAAATGCCGCAGTGCGTGGTACGTTGCCCGCTGGTCTTTTGAGGGAGTTGGTATCCGCGCTCAGCCGACGCCTGCACCGTCCTGCCCTTCAACGCCCACGGCCAGTGCCGTCTCCAGCGTGAGCCGGCCGAGGTACCCGCCGCTCGCATCGAGCAAGTGTCGGACGCGCGTGACGATCCAAGGCGTTTTATCTATGCGGTCCTTGAAGCCCACCACGCGCGCGGGTCGCTGAGGCATGGCGTCCTGCCGCCCGTAGGCGAGGGTGATCTCGAACTCGAAGATGCCGCGCTGGATGCGCATCCACTCGGCGCGCGCGGCGGCCAGGGCATCGGCCTCGCTGGCGTAGGTGGTGCGCAGTTCCTTCGCGCGGCCGCCGATGCCGGCGAGCACCGACGAGCGGTGGCCGGTCTTGATGTTGTTGTACCAAGCCTTCACGCCTGAATATGCGTCGCGGTCGGCACGGCTCCAACGGTGCTGGTCGCCGTCGGTGCGGGTGATGAGCAAGGCCGGCAGGGCCTTGCCGCTGGCGGTGCGCGCGGCGCGGGCCTGGCTGAACAGAAGCTTTCCGTTCTTCACGGTGCACAGGCAGTCGAAGGTCTTGGCCAGGCGGCGCACGTTGCGCTTGGCCGCGGTGGTTGACGATGGCGCCGACGTTGGTGGTGCGCCGGGCCTCGTCGCACTGAGGTCGCGTGGCAGTAGTCGCCGCAGCTGTGCTGCTCAACAGCCTCACCCAAACATCCTCTGCGCATGCACCCCCAACCCCTGCGCCACGCTCGCATTGCGGTCGCCATGCACCGCGCGCGCCGCGGGCAGCCGCGCGGCGATGCGGTCGGTCAGCGGCTTGAAGCCGGTCGAGCCGCCGGTGAAGTAGAGGGCCGCCACATCCGCCGCCTGCACGCCGGCCATGCGCAGGGTCTCGCCGGCTGAGTCGACGATGCGCTGCAGGTCGGCGTCGAGCGCCTGGACCGCCTGCGCCTCGTCCAGGCCGGCTTGCAGGCCGGCCTCTATGCGGCCCAGGTCGATGCGCGTGGCGCCGCCTTCGGCCACGGCGATCTTGGCCGCTTCGGCCTGGCCGATGAGGGCGTGGCCGAGGTGCTCGTCGACCACGGTCATCAGACGGCGGTAGTGCGCCGGGTCGCCGTAGAACTCGCGCATGCGGCGCAGCTCGGCCACGCGCGGCGCGGTGTAGACGGTGTTGATGAGGTGCCAAGTCGCGAGGTCGAAGTACACGCGGCTGGGCACTTCGCGCGGCGTCTGTCCCGCGCGCGCCGGGCCGAGGCCGCGGTAGCCGCACAGGGGCAGGATGCTGGCCAGCTCCACATGGCGGTCGAAGTCGGTGCCGGCCACGTGCACGCCGTGGTTGGCGAGGATGTCGTCCTTGCGCTCGAGCCGGCCGCGCCGTTGCGGCCCCACCCGCACCAGCGAGAAGTCGGAGGTGCCGCCGCCGATGTCGGCCACCAGCACCAGTTCCTCGTGCTCGGTGCGCTGTTCGTAGTCGAGCGCGGCGGCGATGGGCTCGTACTGGAAGCTCAGTTCCTCCAGGCCGACCGAACGTGCCGCGGCCTCGAGCGTGGCCTGCGCCTGGGCGTCGCGTGCCGGGTCGCCGTCGACGAAGTACACCGGCCGGCCCAGCACGGCCCGCGCGATCGGCGTGCCGGCCTCGCGTTCGGCCGTCGTCTTCAGGTGCCGCAGGTACGAGGCCACGACGTCGAGGTAGCGCACCGCGTGCCCGGCGCCGACCTCGGTGCTCTGGTCCGCCAGCGCCGAGCCGAGGATGCTCTTCATCGAGCGCATGAGGCGGCCCTCGTGCCCCTCGACGTAGGCGGCCAGTGCGCGCCGGCCGTACAGCCGCTGCGGCTCTTCGTGCGCGGCCAGGCCCTCGACGCCGTAGAACACGGCCGTGGGCATGGTGCGCTGGCCCGGCTCCAGCTCGACCAGGGCCATGCGCCCGTCGCCCGCCGACAGCGCGATGGCCGAGTTGGAGGTGCCGAAGTCGATGGCGCAGAAGGGCAGGGCGGAGCGGGTCATGGCACGGGCGCCCGGCAGGCCGCTGGCGCGGGCCGGGTCGAAGAGGCGTTGGGGGAGGGGCGCGGATTCTAGCGAGCGCCCGTCGCTGGCGTGCCTGGCGCGGTGGGTGCTATCGAATCGATAGCTGCTTGTGCCCGCCACATAAGCGCTGCAGGCCGATTCGGCTCTGAAGATCAGCGCAGGAACACGCGCTGCATGAACAGCTCGATCGGCACCTGCAGCGCCGTCTGCACCGGCGCCGGCAGCTCCAGCGGGCGCATCAGCATCTTCAGCGTCATGCCGGGGTTGAGGTTGCTGCTGATGGTGCGGCTCACGCGGCTGCTCAGGCCGCGCTGCCAGGCGCGGTCGGGGGCCTGGACGGGGTGGCGGCCGCGCGCGATGTGGCGCAGGGCGCAGTCGGCGTCCTCGCTTTTCAGTTCCCAGGTGCGGCGCGCCACGGTGCCCAGCACGCGCAGCCGGCCCAGGCGTTCCTCCTGCCGATAGCGGCGGAAGAACTTGTAGAAGTGCTTGTAGTGGTTGACCTCGTCGGTGGCGATGCGGGTGCACAGGTCGACGAAGACCGGCTCGCTCGCCGCCTTGGCCAGCGCGCGGTAGTAGGTGGCGGTGCCGGTCTCGACCACGCAGCGCGCCGACATCTCCAGCCCGCGCGTCGGGGCGAGCAGCTCCACCTTGCAGTAGGTCGCGTACTCGGTGAGAAAGCTCTGGAAGGCCGGTTCCCAGTCGAACTCCGGCCACACGTGGTTGACGTAGGCGCGCAGGGCGCGGCCGTGCTGCAGCTCCTCGTGCTCCCAGTGGTCGCGCAGCCAGGCCGTGACTTCCTCGTCGCCGGCGAAGAAGTCGACCAGGTTGTGGGTGTAGAGGTCGGAGCCGCTCTCGATGAAGGACGCCGAGCACGCCAGGTAGAACAGCGTGTCGTCGTCGCGGATGCGTTCGAGCTCGATGCGCGAGAAGTCGAGGTCGTCGATGGTCCAGTGCGCGGCTTCGTAGCCAGCCATGCAGAAACTCCTTGTGACAGGGTGCGGGCGCCGCGGTGGCGGCTCGCGCGGGGCAGGCGGGACCTGTGGGCCGCGCCGACCTGCACCTTACGCGCATTGTGCAGTCGCGGGACTGACCGGGCGCAAGCCGGGGCCGCCGGCATGCCCTCGGGGCGCGGACGCCCGGGCCGCTTGCCCGCAGGCCCCGCATGGCCGGCCCGCCGCCACCGGCCGCTGCAGGGCCCCAAACCTATAATCGAATGTTCAATCGAATCAAGCAGTTAGCGGCCGCGCCACCCCTGTCGATGGGAGGTCCGGCCGGCCGCCGGTGCCCCAGCCTCCACATCCCATGAGCCAGCCCACGTTCACGGTCGCGGACATCCGCAAGACCTTCCTCGATTTCTTCGAATCCAAGGGCCACACGGTCGTGGCGTCGAGCCCGCTGGTGCCGGGCAACGACCCGACGCTGATGTTCACCAACTCGGGCATGGTGCAGTTCAAGGACGTGTTCCTGGGCACCGACAAGCGCCCCTACGTGCGCGCGGCCTCGGTGCAGGCCTGCCTGCGCGCCGGCGGCAAGCACAACGACCTGGAGAACGTGGGCTACACCGCGCGGCACCACACCTTTTTCGAGATGCTGGGCAACTGGAGCTTCGGCGACTACTTCAAGCGCGAGTCGATCACCTGGGGCTGGGAACTGCTGACGAAGGTCTACAAGCTGCCGGCCGATAAGCTGCTGGCCACCGTCTACCACGAGGACGACGAGGCCTACGACATCTGGACCAAGGAGATCGGCCTGCCGCCCGAGCGCGTGATCCGCATCGGCGACAACAAGGGCGGCAAGTACAAGTCCGACAACTTCTGGATGATGGCCGACACGGGCCCCTGCGGCCCCTGCTCGGAGATCTTCTACGACCACGGCCCCGAGATCCCCGGCGGCCCGCCCGGCAGCCCGGATGAAGACGGCGACCGCTTCATCGAGATCTGGAACCACGTGTTCATGCAGTTCGACATGCAGCCCGACGGCAGCGTGGTGAAGCTGCCGGCGCCCTGCGTCGACACCGGCATGGGCCTGGAGCGCCTGGCGGCCATCCTGCAGCACGTGCACAGCAACTACGAGATCGACATCTTCGAGGCGCTGATCAAGGCCGCGGCGCGCGAGACCGGCACCGCCGACCTCGCGAACCCCTCGCTCAAGGTGATCGCCGACCACGTGCGCGCGACCTCCTTCCTGGTCAGCGACGGCGTCATCCCGAGCAACGAGGGCCGCGGCTACGTGCAGCGCCGCATCATTCGCCGCGCGATCCGCCACGGCTACAAGCTGGGCCAGAAGAAGCCCTTCTTCCACAAGCTGGTGAAGGACCTGGTCGCGCTGATGGGCGCCGCGTACCCGCGCCTGCAGGCGCAGGAGCAGCACATCACCGACACGCTCAAGGCCGAGGAAGAGCGCTTCTACGAGACCCTGGCCAACGGCATGGAGATCCTCGACAGCGCTCTCGAGGGCGGCAAGACCACGCTGCCCGGCGACGTCGCCTTCAAGCTGCACGACACCTACGGCTTCCCGCTCGACCTGACGCAGGACGTGGCGCGCGAGCGCAACGTGACGGTGGACGAGGCGGGCTTCGACGCCGCCATGGAAAAGCAGAAGGCCGCCGGCCGCGCGGCGGGCAAGTTCAAGATGGAACGCGCCGTGGAATACGGCGGCGCCGCCAACGTCTTCACCGGCTACGAGCACCTCGAGGAGCAGGCCAAGGTCGTGGCGCTCTACCACGAGGGCGCGTCGGTGCCCGAGCTGAAGGAAGGGCAGGCCGGCATCGTCGTGCTCGACACCACGCCCTTCTACGCCGAGAGCGGCGGCCAGGTCGGCGACCAGGGCACGATCAGTGCCGAGGGCGTCGCCTTCGGTGTCGAGGACACGCAGAAGATCAAGGCCGACGTGTATGGCCACCACGGGGTGCAGACCCAGGGCGCGCTCAAGGTCGGCGATGCGGTGAAGGCCGCGGTCGACGGCGAGCGCCGCGCCGCCACCATGCGCAACCACTCCGTCACCCACCTGATGCACAAGGCCCTGCGCGAGGTGCTGGGCACGCACGTGCAGCAGAAGGGCTCGCTGGTCGACGCCGACAAGACGCGCTTCGACTTCGCGCACAACGCGGCCGTCACGCACGACCAGATCCTCGAGATCGAGCGCCTCGTCAACGCCGAGATCCTGGCCAACACGTCCACGCAGGCGCGCGTGATGGGCATGGAGGACGCGCAGAAGACCGGCGCGATGATGCTCTTCGGCGAGAAGTACGGCGAGACCGTGCGCGTGCTCGACATCGGCAGCAGCCGTGAACTCTGCGGCGGCACGCACGTGCACCGCACCGGCGACATCGGCCTCTTCAAGGTGGTGAGCGAGGGTGGCGTGGCCGCCGGCGTGCGCCGCATCGAGGCCATCACCGGCGCCAACGCGCTGGCGTATTTGCAGCAGCTTGAATCGACCGTGCACAGCGTGGCCGCCACGCTCAAGGCGCCCTCGGCCGAGGTGCAGCCGCGCCTGGCGCAGGTGCTGGAGCAGGTGCGCGCGCTCGAGAAGGAGATCGGCGCGCTCAAGGGCAAGCTGGCGTCCAGCCAGGGCGACGAGCTCGTCAACCAGGCAGTCGACGTCAAGGGCATCAAGGTGCTGGCCGCCCGGCTCGAAGGCGCCGACGCCAAGCAGCTGCGCGACACCATGGACCGGCTCAAGAACAAGCTCAAGAGCGCGGCCATCGTGCTGGCCGCCGTCGACGGCGCCAAGGTACAGATCGCGGCCGGCGTGACGCCCGATGCGATGGCGAAGATGAAGGCCGGCGAGCTGGTCAACTTCGTCGCCAGCCAGGTCGGCGGCAAGGGCGGCGGCAAGCCCGACATGGCGATGGCCGGCGGGACCGATGCTGCCGGGCTGCCCAAGGCACTGGCGTCGGTGCAGGGCTGGGTGGCCGAACGCGCCTGAGGCGCCGCGACACGGCCCGCGCCATGCGTGCGACCTTTGTTCGCCACGGGCAGAGTACCGGCAACGCCGGCCAGCCCACGCGCGACCTGGTGGCCATGCCGCTCACGCCACTGGGCGTGTCGCAGGCGCGCGAGGTGGCCTGCAGCTGGCGGCGCGAGCCGACGCACATCGTGAGCTCGCCCTTCCTGCGCGCGCGGCAGACGGCCGAGCCCACCTGCGTGCGCTTTCCCGGCGTGCCGATGGCGATCTGGCCGATCCACGAGTTCACCTACCTGTGCCCGGCCAACTGGGCCGACACCACGCGCGCGCAGCGGCGTCCCACGGTCGAGGCCTACTGGCAGCGCGGCGACCCGGCCTACGTGGACGGGGAGGGCGCCGAGAGCTTCTCGCAGGTGCTGCGGCGGGCCGAGTCGGCGCTGGCGCGGCTGGCCGCGCTGCCCGACGACGCGGAGGTCTTCCTCTTCAGCCACGGGCAGTTCATGCAGGCAGTGCGCCAGAGCGTGGGCCTGGCCGGCGAAAGCGATGGCGACAAGATGGCCCAGTTCTGGCCCTTCGAGCAGCGCTCGCCGGTGCTCAATTGCCAGAAGCTGGTGCTGGGCCACGCGGACGGCGTCTGGCGTCTGATCGGCGAAGACCCGCTGGCTGCGCCCGAACTGCCTGTCGCCATGGATTCGATAGCTGCCCGCGCAGAACGGCCGCGGGCTGGAGGTCGCTTTGGTCATGAATGATCTGGAAGCACCCGGCGAGGTGCTCGTGATGGGCGCCGGCGCCGTGGGCTGCTACGTCGGCGGCTGCCTGGCGGCCGCGGGGGTGCCCGTCACCTTCGTCGGACGGCCGCGGGTGCTCGAGGCGCTGGCGCAGCACGGACTCACGCTGACCGACCGCGACGGCGCTTGCCAGCGCGTGCGGGCCGCCGACCTGCGCCTGGCCGGCGCGGTGCCTGCGGGCGCGCGCCCGGCGCTGGTGCTGCTGTCGGTGAAGAGCGGCGCCACCGCCGCGGCGGCGGCCGAACTGGCGGCGGCCCTGCCGGCCGGCACGCCGGTCGTCTCGCTGCAGAACGGCATCGGCAACGCGGGCCTGGCGCAGCGCACCGCACCTTCGCTCAAGGCGCTGCCGGGCATGGTGCCCTACAACGTGGCCGAGCTGGCGCCCGGGGCCTATCACCGCGGCACCGCCGGGCGGCTGGCCAGCGTGGCGCATCCGGCCCTGCTGCCGTGGGCACCGGTGTTCGAGGCCGCGGGCGTGCCCATCGACCTGCGCAGCGACCTGCAGGCCATCCAGTGGGGCAAGCTGCTGCTCAACCTCAACAACCCGGTCAATGCGCTGTCGGGACTGCCGCTGCGCGACCAACTGCTCGACCGCGGCTACCGCCGCTGCTTCGCGGCACTGATCGACGAGGCCCTGGGCGCCCTGGACGCCGCCGGCATCGAGCCGGCGCAGATGACCGCCGTGTCGCCGCGCCGCCTGCCGATGCTGCTGCGCCTGCCCAACTGGCTGTTCCGCCGCGTCGCCGCGCCCATGCTGCGGGTGGACGCCAAGGCGCGCTCGAGCATGGCGGACGACGTGGCGCTGGGCCGGCGGACCGAGGTCGATGCGCTCAGCGGCGAGGTGGTGCGCCTGGCCGAAGCGCATGGCCGCAGCGCGCCGCGCAACGCGAAGATGGTCGAACTGCTCGACGGCGGCTGGCCGAAGCCGCCGGTGCGCATGGATTCGGCCGCGCTGCAGCGCGCGCTCGGTCTGTAGCGCGCAAGCGAATTTCAAGCCAAAACCGGTTGCAGCGCCCGCGGGACGGGCGCAGTCCGCTATCGATTCGATAGCGAACGGGGCTGCCGGCGCTGGCCTCGTCAGCGCCGCGCCACCAGTGCACCCAGCACCGTGCGCAGGGTACCGACCGCCGCCTCGCGCCCTGCCGTGTCGCCCGCCATCTGCGCCCGCACGATCGCGCCGTCGAAGACCAGCGCCGCCGCATCGGCCAGCAGCTCGCGGGTCGCGCCGTCGGGCAGCAGTTCGGCGATCACCTGCGTCATCTCGGCCTTGTGTGCGCGCGCGATGTCCACCGCCTCGGGCAATGCCTGCGCGATCTCGACCACGGAGTTGATGAAGGCGCAGCCGCGAAAGTCCGGCTGCTCGGTCCATTCCTGCAGCACGTCGGCCAGCAGCAGCAGGCGCGCGTGGCCCTCGGCCGGCGACGCCGCGCCGTGGCGGCCCAGCGCGTCGATGAACCAGGCGATCCAGCGGCGATGGCGGAAATCCAGGAACTCGCGCACCAGCGCATCCTTGCTCGCGAAGTGCCGGTAGAAGGTCAGCTTGGCCACGCCGGATTCGGCGATGAGCCGGTCCACGCCGGTGGCGCGGATGCCGTCGCGGTAGAAGAGGTCGTGCGCCATCGCGAGGATGCGCTCGCGTGCCGACGGGTCGGTGGCGGCAGATGTGGGGGAAGGCATGTCGACATTGTAGACAGGTCTGTCTACTTGGGTTATCGTCGGTGCCGAGGTAGACAGGTCTGTCTACATCGACCACCACCCAACCGAAGGAGCCCCTGCATGTCCGCACCGCAACCCGAAGCCCAGAGCGAGATCCGTCCCCCCGTGCCGCCGTTCACGCTGGCCACCGCCACCCAGAAGGTGCGCGGCGCCGAGGACGCCTGGAACTCGCGCGACCCCGACCGCGTGGCCCAGGTCTACACGCTCGACACCATCTGGCGCAACCGCGCCGAGTTTCCGAGGGGCCGCGAGGCGGCCCGCGCGTTCCTGCAGCGCAAGTGGGCGCGCGAACTGGACTACCGGCTGATCAAGGGCCTGTGGGCCTTCACCGAGCACCGCATCGCGGTGCGCTTCGCCTACGAGTGGCACGACGACTCGGGCCAGTGGTTCCGCAGCTACGGCAACGAGAACTGGGAGTTCAATGCCCAGGGCCTGATGCAGCGGCGCTTCGCCAGCATCAACGACCTGCCCATCGCGGCGGCCGATCGCCTGTTCCACTGGCCGCTCGGCCGCCGGCCCGACGACCACCCCGGGCTGGAGGAACTGGGCCTCTGAAGCGCCATCGGCGGTCGGCCAAGGGGCGCTACATTGCCGGCATGACGCCCCTGCCGCTGATCCGCCTGCTGCTTGCCCTGGCCGCGCTGGCCGTGGCGGGCTGCGCCAGCCTGCCGCCGCCGCAGCCGGCGCCGCGCTCCACCGCGCCGACCGACGTCGCCGGCACCCGCCTGGCGCAGATCGCCAGGGCCGGCACGCCGCCCGGCAGCGGGCCGGACGCGCTCTCGGGCTTCCAGCTCATGCCCGAGGGGCCGACGGCGCTCAATGCACGCGTTGCGCTCGCGCGCGCCGCCCAGAAGAGCATCGACGCGCAGTACTACATCCTGCAGGCCGACGGTTCGGGCCTGCTCTTCCTGCACGAACTGCTGCAGGCCGCGCGGCGCGGCGTGCGGGTGCGGCTGCTGGTCGACGACCTCTACACCGCGGGCAAGGACGAGCTCTTCGCCGCGCTGGCCTCGCAGCCCAACTTCGAGCTGCGCCTGTTCAACCCGCTGGCGGTGCGCACCGGCCCGCTGACGCTGCGGCTCGCGCTGTCGCTGGGCGACGTGCGGCGCATCAACCGGCGCATGCACAACAAGCTCTTCGTGGCCGACAACAGCGTCGCCATCACGGGCGGGCGCAACATCGCCGACGAGTACTTCATGCGCAGCGACGTGGCCAACTTCATCGACATGGACGTGCTGGCCACCGGGCCGGTGGTGCCGGAGCTGTCGGCCTCCTTCGACGACTACTGGAACAGCGCCCAGGTGCGGCCGATCGGCGCGCTGATGCGCGTGCCCACCGACGGCGAGGGCACGCGCGAATGGTTGCAGGCGCACCTCGTCGGCAAGCGCGAGCCCCTGCCCGAGCGCTACACCGACGTGCTCGGCCACCCCACCATCGCGGCCCAGCTCGAGGCCGGCCGGCTCGAGCAGACGCCGGGCGACGGCCGCGCGGTGGCCGACATCCCCGAGAAGATCACCATCCAGGACCCGGAGGCCAGCTACGCCGACAGCGTGACGCAGCGCACCGTCGCCATGCTCTACGGCGCGCGCGAACAGGTGGTGATGGTGTCGCCGTACTTCATCCCGGGCGAACGCGGCCTCGAGATGCTGGAGGACGGCGTCAAGCACGGCGTGGAGATGATCGTGCTGACCAACTCGCTCGACGCCACCGACGAGTCGCTGGTGTACGCCGGCTACGCGCGCTACCGAATGGCCATGCTCAAGGCGGGCATCCACATCTACGAGCTGGGCGCCAAACTGGCGCCGCGCGACCACCAGCTGGGCGACTTCAAGAGCTCGACCGGGCGGTTGCATTCCAAGCTGGCCATCGTCGACCGGCGGCGCATGTTCATCGGCTCGATGAACCTCGACGGCCGATCGGCGCGCCTGAACACCGAGATCGGCGTGCTGATCGACAGCCCGGCGCTGGCGGCGCAGGTCGGGCGCTTCATGCCGCTGCGCGCGCTGGGCGCCTACCAGCTGCAGCTCACGGCCGGCGGCAGCGGGGTGGAGTGGATCGAGCACAACCCCGACGGCAGCAGCAAGGTCATCACCGACGAGCCGGGCGCCCACTGGCTGGGGAGCTTCCGCGACTGGCTGCTGCTGCGCTTCCTGCCCGAAGACCTGCTGTGAACGCCATGGCATGTCGGTTGCATGCCTTGCGCGCATGTCCTACGCGCTGAACCTGCCCCGCAACGCCGATGCCGGCGTCGATGCCGGCGTCGATGCGCTCTGGGGCCATCCTCTGAGCCTGCTGCTGGAGTCCACCGGCGAAGGCGTCTTCGGCATCGACCTGGACGGCCACTGCACCTTCATCAACCGTGCCGGGGCCCGCCTGCTCGGCCACGATGCGGCGGCGGTGATCGGCCGCAACATGCACGAGCTGACCCACCATTCCCACGCCGACGGCTCGCCGTACCCGGACACCGATTGCCCGATCTTCAACGCCTTCCGGCGCGGCCTGCCGTGCCGCATCGACACGGAGGTGTTCTGGCGCCGCGACGGCACTTCCTTCGCGGTCGAGTATTCGAGCCATCCCATCCTCGACGGCGACGCCGTGCGCGGCGCCGTCATCACCTTCGTCGACATCACCGAGCGCCGGCGCGCCGCGCACGCCCTGCAGCAGTCGCGCGACGAGCTGGAGCGGCGCGTGGCCGAACGCACCTCGGAACTGAGCGCCGCCCTGCAGCAGGTGCGCGAGCTCTCGGCCTGGATGGAATCGGTGCGCGAGGACGAACGCACCCGCATCGCGCGCGAGGTGCACGACGAGCTGGGCAGCCTGCTGGTGGCCCTGAAGATGGACGTCGACTGGATCGGCAAGCGCCTGGGCGAACAGGGCGCGCGCACGCCCGAGGCCGCCGAGGACATGCGCCTGCAGATGCGCGGCAAGTGCAGCAACATGAGCGGCCTGATCGAGCGCGCGGTGGACAACGTCGGCCGGATCATCACCGACCTGCGGCCGAGCATCCTCGACCACCAGGGCCTGTGGGCGGCGCTGGAGTGGCAGGCGCACGAGTTCGCGCGCGCGGCCGAGCTGCAGCTGGACTGGCGCATGGCGGTGGACGAGTCGCTGGAACTGCCCGGGCCGGCCGCCATGGCCGTGTTCCGCATCTTCCAGGAGATGCTGAGCAACGTGGGCCGCCACGCGCGCGCCAGCCGGGTGGAGGTCGACATCCACCTCGAGGGCGACGCGCTGTACCTGCAGGTGCGCGACGACGGCGTCGGGGCGGCCGCGCAGGCCTTCCATGCGCCGACATCCTATGGCGTGCGCGGCATGCGGGAGCGGGCGCTGCACTTCGGCGGCAGCGTCGAGATCTCGAGCCGGACCGGCCGCGGGACCTTGCTGTGCCTGCGCATGCCGCTGTCCCATGAATAGCAAGGCCGTGGCGAACCCCATCCGCGTCCTGCTGGGCGACGACCATCGCATCGTGCGCGAGGGCCTGCGCCAGATGCTGGGCGACCCGGCCAACGGCAGCCCCGAGATCGCGGTGGCGGCCGAGGCGGCCACCGGCCCCGAGGTGATCGAGCGCGTGACGCAGCTCGGCGGCACCCAGGGCCTCGACGTGGTGCTGCTGGACATCGCGCTGCCCGGCCGCGACGGGCTGGACGTGCTGCAGGACCTGCGGGCGGGCTGGCCCGAGCTGCCGGTGCTGATGCTGTCCACCTACCCCGAGCGGCAGTACGCCGTGCGCTGCATCCGCCTGGGCGCGGCCGGCTACCTCAACAAGAGCGCCGATGCCGAGGAGATGGTGGCCGCGGTGCGCAAGGCGGCCGGCGGCGGCATCTACGTCACGCCGGCCACCGCCGAGGCGCTGGCCAGCGCCGTGGGGCGCAGCGGTTCGGCCACCGAGGCGCTGTCGCACCGCGAGCACCAGGTGTTCCGCCTGCTCACGGCGGGGCACAGCGTGAGCGAGATTGGTGCAAGCCTGGGCCTGGCGCCCAACACCGTCAGCACCTACCGGGCGCGCATCCTCGAAAAGACGGGAACCAAGAACGACGTGGAACTGGCGCTGTACGCAGAGCGGCACGGCCGCAAGCCCCCGGCGGGCTGATCCGGGCGCGGTTTCGGGCCGGCTTGTAGGGCCAGCACTACAAGGCCTCGACGGGCGCGGCACGATTTGTCGTGCAGACCTCGCCGCAGCCCCGAACAGGCCCGCACGTTGCATGGGACGAGGCTCGTCCATTGCCCGAGGAGCCTCCATGCCGCGACTGCCCACCACCCTCCGCGCCGATCCCTACGACGCCGACCGCCCGCTGATGATGCGCTGCGCCTGCGGTCAGGACCATGCTCCGCAGGCCCACGGCACGGCGCAGGCGGTGGCCGCCGCGTCGGTGGAGGAGGCCTCGCGCGACTTCGTCGAGGCGGCGCTGGTCAAGGCGCTGTTCCCGCACGAGCCGCTGCGCCGGCGCTTCCTGAAGGCGGTGGGTGCGGGCACGGCGCGCGCCGCCATCGCCTCACTGCTGCCGGTCGCCTCGCTGCAGGCCATGGCGCAGGAGAAGCGGGCGCCGGAAAAGAAGGACCTGAAGATCGGCTTCATCCCGATCACCTGCGCCACGCCGCTGATCATGGCGCACCCGCTGGGCTTCTACCGCAACGAGGGCCTGAACGTGGAGGTCGTCAAGACGGCCGGCTGGGCCCTCATCCGCGACAAGATGATGAACCGGGAGTACGACGCCACGCACTTCCTCAGCCCCATGCCGCTGGCCATGTCGATGGGCGTGGGTTCCAACCCGGTGCCGATGAACGTGGCCACCATCCAGAACACCAACGGCCAGGCCATCACGCTGGCGGTGAAGCACAAGGACAAGCGCGACCCGAAGCTGTGGAAGGGCTTCAAGTTCGCCGTGCCCTTCGAGTTCAGCATGCACAACTTCCTGCTGCGCTACTACGTGGCCGAGCACGGGCTGAACCCCGACACCGACATCCAGATCCGCGTGGTGCCGCCGCCCGAGATGGTGGCCAACCTGCGGGCCGGCAACATCGACGGCTACCTGTGCCCGGACCCCTTCAACCAGCGCGCGGTGTACGAGGAAGTGGGCTTCATCCACCTGCTGACCAGGGAGCTTTGGAACGGCCACCCGTGCTGCGCCTTCGGCACCAGCACCGAGTTCATCCAGAAGAACCCCGACACCTTCGCGGCGTTGTACCGGGCGGTGCTCACCGCCTCGGCGATGGCGCGCGAGGCCAAGAACCGCGAGCTGATCGCCAAGGTGATCGCGCCCGCGCAGTACCTGAACCAGCCCGAGACGGTGATCGCCCAGGTGCTGACCGGCCGCTTCGCCGACGGGCTGGGCAAGATCCAGACGGTGCCCGACCGCGCCGACTTCGACCCCATCCCGTGGCAGAGCATGGCCGTGTGGATGCTCACGCAGATGCAGCGCTGGGGCTACGTCAAGGGCGAGGTGAACTACAAGCAGATCGCCGAGAAGGTGTTTCTGCTCACCGACGCCAGGAAGTACATGAAGGAGCTGGGCCAGCCGGTGCCGCAGGGCGCCTACCCCTCGTTCAAGGTCATGGGCCGGGAGTTCGATCCCGACAAGGCCGCGGCCTACGCCAAGAGCTTCGCGATCTACAAGTCATGAAATCGCTCAACGCCAAGGCGGCGCTGCTGTCGGTGCTGCTTTTGCTGCTCGTGCTGGGCATCTGGCACCTGGCCACCGCCACGGGCGCGACGGGCGGTGGTGCCACCGGCATGACGGCCGAGGAGATCGAGTACGCCCGCATGATGGGCAAGGACCCCGGCGCGGCCAAGGCCGGGGGTTTTCCGACGCCGCTGGAGATGGGCCGCACGGCGTGGAAGCACCTCGCGCACCCCTTCTACGACAACGGCCCCAACGACAAGGGCATCGCCATCCAGCTGGGCTACTCGCTCGCGCGCGTCGGGCTGGGCTTCGGCCTGGCCTGCCTGGTGGCGATCCCGCTGGGCTTCCTGATCGGCATGTCGCCGCTGGCCTACCGGGCGCTCGACCCCTTCATCCAGGTGCTCAAGCCGATCAGCCCGCTGGCGTGGATGCCGCTGGCCCTCTACACCATCAAGGACTCGGGCGTGAGCGGCATCTTCGTGATCTTCATCTGCTCGGTCTGGCCGATGCTGGTCAACACGGCCTTCGGCGTGGCCTCGGTGCGGCGCGATTGGCTCAACGTGGCGCGCACGCTGGAGGTCAGCCCCTTGCGCAAGGCCTTCCGGGTGATCCTGCCGGCCGCTGCGCCGACCATCCTCACGGGCATGCGCATCAGCATGGGCATCGCGTGGCTGGTGATCGTCGCGGCCGAGATGCTGGTCGGGGGCACGGGCATCGGCTACTTCGTCTGGAACGAGTGGAACAACCTGTCGCTGACCAACGTGATCTTCGCCATCCTGCTGATCGGCGTGGTCGGCATGCTGCTGGACCTCGCGTTCGGCCGCCTGCAGAAGGCCGTGACCTATGTGGAGTGAACATGGCAACGCATCGCCGGGCGCCACGATGACAGCATCGACCCCTTCGCCGGACTTCCTTCGCGTGCAGGGCCTGGCGCGCTCCTTCCAGCCACAGCGGCCGGTGTTCGCCAACGTCGACTTCGAGGTCGCGTGCGGCGAGTTCGTCTGCATCATCGGGCACTCCGGCTGCGGCAAGACGACCATCCTCAACGTGCTGGCCGGCCTCGACCGCGCCAGCGCCGGCCATGTGTTCATGGACGGCCGCGAGGTCGCCGGCCCCAGCCTGGAGCGGGGCGTGGTGTCCAGAGCCACGCGCTGCTGCCCTGGCTCACCGTGCGGCGCAACATCGCCTTCGCCGTCGAGTCGCGCCGGCCCGACTGGCGCCGGGACGAGGTGGCCGCGCATGTGGAGAAGTACGTGGCGATGGTGGGCCTCACGGCGGCGCTGGACAAGAAGCCGTCCGAGCTCTCGGGTGGCATGAAGCAGCGCGTGGGCATCGCGCGGGCCTTCGCCATCGAGCCGAAGATGCTGCTGCTCGACGAGCCCTTCGGGGCGCTGGACGCGCTCACCCGCGGCACCATCCAGGACGAGCTGACGGCGATCGTGCGGCGCACGCAGCAGACCGTCTTCATGATCACCCACGACGTGGACGAGGCCATCCTGCTGGCCGACCGCGTGCTGATGATGCGCAACGGCGTGGAGCTGGCCGGCGGCGGCTGGCGGCCGGGCGGCATCGCCGAGTCGATCCGCATCGAGCTGCCGCGCGAGCGCACGCGCGGCACGCTGCACCACATGCCCGGCTACTACGAGCTGCGCAACCACATCGTCGACTTCCTCGTCACCCGGGCGCATGCCGCCTGAGGACTTCCAACCCCTCCCACACTGCACAAGGAGAGATATCCATGAACCGCAACGACGTCACAGAAAAGATCATCGGCACCAAGGTGGCCAAGGGCATCCAGTGGGCCGACGTGGCCACGAAGGTCGGCCTGTCCAAGGAATGGGTCACGGCCGCCTGCCTGGGCCAGATGACCCTCGACGCCGAGCAGGCCCGGGTGGTCGGCGAGATCTTCGGCCTCGACGCCGAGGAGCAGAAATGGCTGCAGGTGGTGCCGTACAAGGGTTCGCTGCCCACGGCCGTGCCCACCGACCCGCTGATCTACCGCTGGTACGAGATCGTCAGCGTGTATGGCACCACCATCAAGGAGCTGATCCACGAAGAGTTCGGCGACGGCATCATGAGCGCCATCGACTTCAAGATGGACATCGTGCGCGAGCCCGACCCCAAGGGCGACCGCGTGAACGTGGTGCTGTCGGGCAAGTTCCTGCCCTACAAGACCTACTGAGCGGCGT
The DNA here is from genome assembly GCA_030418545.1 of Xenophilus aerolatus. Classification (GTDB taxonomy): domain Bacteria; phylum Pseudomonadota; class Gammaproteobacteria; order Burkholderiales; family Burkholderiaceae_C; genus Xenophilus. The sequence continues at coordinate 357,383 of QAIB01000002.1, forward strand.
TCAGGCGGCCGCGGCGGGCGCGACGGAGGCGCCTTCGATGCGGTGGCGCGCCAGCGCGTCGGCCACGAAGCCGCTGGCCTTCATGTCCTCGACGAAGGTGGCGAGGAAGGCCGCCGCTTCGGGGCCCCGGCCTGCCGGCAGGCCCATCGCCTGCTGGATCACCATGAAGCGGCCGGGCAGCATGCGCAGCGACGCGTCGTCGCGCGCCCAGCCTTCGAGCAGCTGGCGGATGCCGGCCGCCACCTCGATGCCGCCCGCCTCGACCGCGTCGCGCACGGCAGCCGCGTTGGGCAGGCGCTCGATCGCGGCCGCCTTGAGTTCGCGCGTGAGGAAGAGGTCGTAGGCGCTGCCCGCACCGACGCCCACGCGCATGCCGGCGCGGTCGACTTCGGCGTTGTCCTGCAGCGCCGAAGCGGCCGGCACGAGGTAGCTGCCTTCGATGAGCACGTAAGGCGCGGTGAAGCGCAGGCCTTCGCCGCGTGCCGGATCGATGGCGAAGAAGCCGATGTCCGCCTGCTCGCCGCGCACCGCCTCGACCGACTGCGCCGCCTTGTCGAACACCTTCAGCTCGACGGGCAGGCCCAGGCGCGCACCGAGCGCGCGGGCCAGGTCGACGGAGACGCCGGACGGCTCGCCAGTCGCCGCGTCGCGCCCCGCCAGGATAGGGTTGCCGAGGTTGATGGAGGCGCGCAGCACGCCGGTCGGCGCGAAGGCCTGGAGCAGGGCAGGGGACGGTGCGGTCATGGTGTGGCGGCAAGGGGCAAAGGTGCCGGCCAGTTTACGGCGCACGCCCCGCGCTGCTCAGTCCAGGTGGCCACTGGCCAGTGCGGCCGCCGCGGCGCGCGTCTCCACCCCCAGCTTCTCGAAGATGTGCTCCAGGTGCTTGTTCACCGTGCGCGGGCTCATGCCCAGGATCTCGGCGATGTCGCGGTTGGTCTTGCCCTTGGCCAGCCAGGACAACACCTCGGTCTCGCGCGGCGTGAGGGCCGCCTCGCCCAGGCGCGAGGCACCGCTGGGCCCGCGGTCCTGCGCCAGCAGCAGCATCGTCTCGCCCAGGGTCGCGGTGCCCAGGTTGCGTGCCGACAGCCGCTGGCCGGTGGTCGTGGTCAGCCGCTCGGTGCCGCCCTGCAGCACCGGCGCCAGCGCGGGCGGCAGGTGACCGGGCAACGGCGCCTGCGGCAGGCCCTGCAACCAGGCGGCGGCCTGCGGCGACAGCCAGGCGATGCGGCCCTGCGCGTCGACGAAGACCACGCCCATGCCCGCCACGTCGACCGCGTCGCGCGCCATGCGGGTGATGCGCGCGTTGCGCGTGTGGGTGTGCAGCCGGGCCAGCACCTCCTGCGCGCGGATGGGCTTGACCACGTAGTCCACGCCGCCCGACTCGAAGCCTTCCACCACGTGCGGCGTTTCGGACAGCCCGGTCATGAACAGCACCGGGATGTGGGCCAGCGCCGCGTTGGCCTTGATGCGCCGGCAGGTGTCGAAGCCCGACAAGCCGGGCAGCATGCCGTCGAGCAGGATGGCGTCGGGCACGACCAGTTCCAGCCGTTCCAGCGCGCTCTCGCCGTCGCCGGCCACCAGCACGGTGTAGCCGCTCGATTCGAGCGTGTCGCACAGCATGCCCAGGCTGCTGGGCGCGTCGTCCACCACGAGGACGACGGGGCGTTCGGCGTCAGAGGTCGAGGGCGACGGCATCATCGGCGATCACTTTCCTGAGTTGGTCGAGTTCGAAGCGCGACACCAGGCCGCGCAGCTGGGTGCAGGCCGCGGCCAGCTCGGGCCGCTCGGCCGCGATGCGGTCCAGCGCCTGCTGCAGGCCGCGCACGTGGCCGATCTGGGCCAGGTGCAGCAGTTCGGCGCGGGCCTCCTCGGGCAGGGCGATGGTGCCGGGCGTCGGAGGTGCGTCCATGCGCACCGGCGGCGCCGGGGTGTGCACCAGCCATTCCAGGCCCAGGTGCCGCTCGAGCGCGGCGATGAGTTCGGATTCGATCACCGGCTTGCCCACGAAGCCCTGGCAGCCGGCCTCGCGCAGCCGGTCGGCCTGGTTCTCGAACACGTTGGCCGAGACGATGATGATCGGCACCCGGTCGAAGCCGGCCGCGCGCACGTGGCGGGCCGTGTCCCAGCCGTCCATGTCGTCCATGCTCAGGTCCAGCAGGATGGCCGAGGGCTGGTGGTCGCGCAGGCTGTCCAGGCACTCGGTGCCGCTGGCGGCTTCGCGCACGTCGAAGCCCAGGGGCATGAGCAGCCCGGCCAGCATCTGGCGCTGCACCGGCTGGTCGTCCACCACCAGCAGCGTGCGGCGCGGGCCGAAGTAGCCGGAAATGGGCCGCTGCGGCTCGGCCTGCGGGCCGGGGTCCGCCACCTCGCGCAGGTAGATGCGCACGCTGAAGGTGCTCCCCTGGCTGGAGCTGTCGGCCAGCGCGAGCTCGCCGCCCATGAGCGAGGTGAGCAGGCCGGTGATCGTCAGGCCCAGGCCGGTGCCCGGCTCGCCCGCACGCCGGCCGACGCTGCCGCGCTCGAAGGGCAGGAAGATGCGCTGGCGGTCCTGCGGCGCGACGCCGGGGCCGGTGTCGATGACGTCGAAGCGCAGCACCTCGCGGCGCGCGTCCACCTGCAGCGTGACGGTGCCGGCCTCGGTGAAGCGCACCGCGTTGGCCAGCAGGTTGATGAGGATCTGACGCAGGCGCTTGGCGTCGGCCTGCACCCAGTCCGGCAGCCGGCCCAGGTGGGTGTAGACGAAGGCCAGCCCCTTGTTCTCGGCCTGCGGGCGCACCATGCGCACCAGCTCGTCGAGGAAGGCCGGCAGCGCCAGCGGCGCCGGCTCCAGCTGCAGGCGGCCGGCCTCGATGCGCGCCAGGTCGAGCAGGCCGTCGATGAGGCCCAGCATGTGCTCGCCGCTGCGGTGGATGGTCTGCACCGCGCCGTGCACCGAGGTCGGCGTGGCGGCGGCCGGCTCGGACTTGAGCAGGATCTGCGAGTAGCCCAGGATGCTGTTGAGCGGCGTGCGCAGCTCGTGCGTCATGCCGGCCACGTAGCGCGTCTTGGCCTGGTTGGCCGCCTCGGCCGCCTCCTTGGCGGCCTGCAGCGCGGCGTCGGTGCGCTGGTGGGCCTCGATCTCCACCGTCAGCAGGTGGTTGTGGCGGTTGGACTCCTCCTGCGCCATGTGGCGGCTCTCGCTGCCCAGCACCACCCACCAGGCCGCCACCGCCGCCACCAGCGACAGCAGCGCGAAGACCTTGAGGAAGGGCGTGCGCAGCGCCTCGTTGGGCATGCCGCCGGCACCGATCAGCTCCTGGGCGTAGACGATGCCCATGATGGTGGCCAGCAGCGCCACCAGCGAGAAGGCCACCACCAGGTAGTGCGCCACGCGGAAGTTCAGGCGCGCCGACAGCCGGGCCGGCAGCAGCGCCTGCAGCCAGCCGCTGATCTGCTCGGCGGCGCGCGAGTCGGTCTTGCAGCGGTCGTGGCAGCGCGACTCGAGCGTGCAGCACAGCGAGCAGATCGGCGCGCTGTAGGCCGGGCAGAAGGCCATGTCCTCGGCCTCGAAGCGGTTGTCGCACACATGGCAGGTCACGCTCTGGCCGGGCGTCCAGTGCTGCAGGTCCTGCCGGGCCAGGTAGTAGCGACCGCGCGTGCGCCAGGCTAGCAGCGGCGACACCACGAGGGCAGTCGCCAGCGCGATGAAGGGCGAGAAGGCGGCGGCCCAGTGCCCCAGCAGGCCGGCGTAGGCGACCATCGCCAGTCCGGCCGCCACCAGCGTGGCCACCAGGCCGACCGGGTTGATGTCGTACAGGTGCGCCCGCTTGAACTCGATCACCTTGGGGCTGAAGCCCAGCGGCTTGTTGATCACCAGGTCGGCCACCAGCGCGCCGACCCAGGCGATGGCGATGTTGCTGTACAACCCCAGCACCTTCTCCAGCGCGCCGAAGACGCCCAGCGTCATCAGCAGCACCGCGATCAGCACGTTGAAGACCAGCCACACCACGCGCCCCGGGTGGCTGTGCGTGAGCCGGGCGAAGAAGTTCGACCAGGCCAGCGAGCCCGCATAGGCGTTGGTCAGGTTGATCTTCATCTGCGAGACGACCACGAAGAGCGTGGTCACCGCCATGACCATGGCCGGGTCCTGCAGCACGTAGGCGAAGCCGGCCAGGTACATGCGGGTGGGCTCCACCGCGTGCTCGGCCGGGATCTCGTGCTGCAGCGCCAGGAAGGCCAGGAAGGCGCCGCCCAGCATCTTGAGCATGCCGGGCACGATCCAGCCCGGGCCGGCGATGAGCACCGCGGCCCACCAGCGCCCGCGGTTGGCGGCCGTCTTCTCGGGCAGGAAGCGCAGGTAGTCCACCTGTTCGCCGATCTGCACCACCAGCGCGAAGGCCACGGTGGCGCCGGCGCCGAACATCAGCGGGTCGAAGCCGCTGCTGCCCGACACGCGCCCCACGAGGCTGGTGAAGTCGGCGTACAGCTGCGGGTTCTTCGCCAGCACCGCGAGGAAGGGCAGGAAGAACAGCACGATCCAGATCGGCTGGCTCCACAACTGCAGGCCGGAGATGAGCGTGATGCCGCGCATCACCAGTGGAATGATGACGAGCGACGAGGCCAGGTACAGCACCGGCAGCGGCCAGTCCAGGTACATCTGCAGCGCCAGCGCCAGGATGGCCGCCTCCAGCGCGAAGAAGATGAAGGTGAAGCTCGCGTAGATCAGCGAGGTGATGGTCGAGCCCAGGTAGCCGAAGCCGGCGCCGCGGGTGAGCAGGTCCATGTCCACGCCGTGCCGCGCCGCGTAGTAGGAGATCGGCAGGCCGGTGAGGAAGGTGATCAGGCCCACCACCAGGATGGCCCAGACCGCGTTGGAGAAGCCGTACGACAGAGCGATGGCGCCGCCGATCGCCTCCAGCGCCAGGAAGGAGGTGGCACCGAAGGCGGCATTGGCCACGCGGAACTCCGACCACTTGCGGAAGCTGCGCGGCGTGTAGCGCAGGGCGTAGTCCTCCAGCGTCTCGTTCGCGACCCAGGTGTTGTAGTCGCGCCGGATGCGGAAGATCTTCTGGCCGGAAAGGGGTTGCATCGAAGGGTCTCGCGAAAGCGGGCAGGCGAGCCGTCTTGCAAGAAGCGATCCGCGGGCGCTGTCTCCAGGGTGCCCGGCACCGCAGCACGCCCGCGCAGTCTGCCGCCGCGGCCGCCGCATGCCGCTACGTTGAATGACGTATTCGCCGTGCGTAGGGCCGTTCCTACAGTGGCGGCCATGGTGCTTCGCGGCACCTCCCGCTGCACCCCGATGGTGCGGCGAGGCCCCTTCGCCACTCAACCTGGAGCCTTCGATGTCCCGACCCCAAGACCCCTCCGACCTCCTCGCGCTGCGCCGCCGCCGGCTGCTGCAGGGCGCGGCGGCCCTGCCCGTGATGGGCCTGGGCGGCCTGGCCTTCGGCCAGACCCCGCCGACCGCCAAGGTGAACACCACCAAGCTGGCGGTGACCGACACCGAAGTCACCGTGGGGCAGCTGCATTCGTCCTCGGGCACCATGGCCATCTCGGAAACCGGCTCGATCCAGGCCGAGCAGCTCGCGATCGACCAGATCAACGCCATGGGCGGCATCCTGGGCCGCAAGATCAAGGTCATCAAGGAAGACGGCGCTTCCGACTGGCCGACCTTCGCCGAGAAGAGCAAGAAGCTGCTGGTCAACGACAAGGTGGCCTGCGTCTTCGGCTGCTGGACCAGCGCCTCGCGCAAGGCGGTGCTGCCCGTCTTCGAGAAGGAGAACGGCCTGCTGTACTACCCCACCTTCTACGAAGGCCTGGAGCAGAGCAAGAACGTGATCTACACGGGCCAGGAAGCCACGCAGCAGATCATCTACGGCCTGGACTGGGGTGCGAAGGAGAAGAAGGCCAAGACCTTCTTCCTGGTCGGTTCCGACTACATCTGGCCGCGCACCTCGATGAAGATCGCGCGCAAGCACATCGAGACGGTGGGCAAGCTGGGCAGCGTGAAGGGCGAGGAGTACTACCCGCTGGGCCACACCAACTTCAACTCGCTCATCAACAAGATCAAGGTGGCCAAGCCCGACTGCATCTTCGCGGCCGTGGTGGGCGGCTCCAACGTGGCCTTCTACAAGCAGCTCAAGGCCGCGGGCATCACCGGCGACAAGCAGTTCCTGCTGACGCTGTCGGTCACCGAGGACGAGATGACCGGCGTGGGCGGCGAGAACTTCGCCGGCTTCTACTCGTCGATGAAGTACTTCCAGACGCTGGACAACGCGAACAACAAGAAGTTCGTCGAGGCCTTCAAGGCCAAGTACGGCAAGGACGCGGTGATCGGCGACGTCACGCAGGCCGGCTACCTGGGCCCCTGGCTGTGGAAGGCCGCGGTGGAGAAGGCCGGCAGCTTCGACGTCGACAAGGTGGTGGCCGCATCGCCCGGCATCGAGCTCAAGACCGCGCCCGAGGGCTACGTGAAGCTGGACGCCAACCACCACCTGTGGAGCAAGTCGCGCATCGCGCAGGGCCAGCCCGACGGCACCTTCAAGGTGGTGGCCGAGTCGCCGGACCTGATCAAGCCGGACCCGTTCCCGAAAGGCTACCAGTAAGCCCACCCCCGTTTGGCTCGCCTCGCGGCGAGCCGATACCCCCTCAAGGGGGCACACCCTACGGCCCGGCAAAGCCGGTTCCGTGGGTGTCCCCGGGCGGGCCTCGCTGCGCTGGCCGCGGTCGAGGCGCTGGCTCCCGCTCCCACCGGCTCGTGTTCTGAAAGCTGATCCATGACCCTCTCCGACATGCTCAACATCGGCCTCATGCAGGGCTTCGCGGGGCTTTCGCTCTTCGCGGTGCTGCTGCTCATGGGGCTGGGGCTGGCGATCATCTTCGGCCAGATGGGCGTCATCAACATGGCCCATGGCGAGTTCATGGCCATCGGCGCCTACACGGTCTACATGTCGGCCCTGTTCACCGAGCGCATGGCGCCGGGGGCCATGGCGTACTACTTTCCCGTTGCCATCGTGCTGGGCTTCGGCGTGGCCTTCGCGCTGGGCTGGCTCATGGAATGGGCGCTGATCCGCCACCTCTACAGCCGCCCGCTCGACACGCTGCTGGCCACCTGGGGCGTGAGCCTGGGGCTGCAGCAGTGCTTTCGTACCTTCATCAACCCGAAGGAGGTGAGCCCGACGCTGCCCGAGTGGCTGATGGGCTCGTGGGCGCCCATGGAAGGCGTCGACATCCCGATCAACGGCCTGTTCGTGCTGGCACTCACTGCCGTGGTGACCGTCGGCGTGCTGATCGCCCTGCACAAGAGCCGCTGGGGCCTGCGGGTGCGCGCCACCGTGGCCAACCGCACCATGGCCAACGCCACCGGCATCGACACCAAGAAGACCGACCGCCTGACCTTCGCCATCGGCTGCGGCATTGCCGGCGTGGCGGGCGCGGCCTTCACCACCATCGGCTCCACCGGGCCCACCTCGGGGCAGCTGTACATCGTCGACTCCTTCCTGGTCGTGACCTTCGGCGGCGCCGCCAGCCTGCTCGGCACCGTGGTCTCGGCCTTCGGCATCGCCCAGACGCAGTCGATCTCGGAGTTCTTCATGACCGGCTCGATGGCCAAGGTGCTGACGCTCTCGCTGATCGTGCTGATCCTGATGATGCGGCCCCAGGGTCTCTTCGCCTCCAAGGTCCGCCGCTGATCCCACTTCCTCTCGAAACGACGCCATGGACTCCCTCAAGGCCCTGATCAAGCGCTACCAGCTCGGCAGCCTCCTGCTGCTCACCCTGTTACTCGTGGTGGTGCTGCCGCTCACGCTGGACATCTTCCGCCTCAACCTGGTGGGCAAGTACCTGTGCTACGCCTTCGTCGCCGTCGGGCTGGTGATGGTGTGGGGCTACGGCGGCGTGCTGAGCCTCGGCCAGGGCGTGTTCTTCGGCCTGGGCGGCTACGCGATGGCGATGTTCCTCAAGCTCGAGGCCTCGGACCCCGAGAGCACCAAGATCCAGTCGACGCCGGGCATCCCCGACTTCATGGACTGGAACCAGATCACCTCGCTGCCCGCCTTCTGGGTGCCCTTCAAGAGCCTGCCGCTGGCACTGCTGGCGGTGGTGCTGGTGCCGATGGCGCTGGCCTGGCTGATCAGCTTCGCGATGTTCAAGCGGCGCGTCGGCGGGGTGTACTTCGCCATCATCACGCAGGCGGTGGCGCTGATCTGCACCGTGCTCATCATCGGCCAGCAGGGCTACACCGGCGGCGTCAACGGCATGACCGACCTGAAAACGCTGCTGGGCTGGGACACGCGCACCGACAGCGCCAAGTACATCCTCTACTTCGTCTGCGTGGCGCTGCTGATCGGCTCGATCGTGCTGTGCCGCTGGATCCAGACCAGCAAGCTGGGCACGCTGCTGCTGGCCATGCGCGACAAGGAGGACCGGGTGCGCTTCTCGGGCTACGACGTGTCGAACTTCAAGGTCTTCACCTTCTGCCTGGCGGCCGGCCTGTCGGGCATCGGCGGCGCGATGTTCGCGCTGCAGGTGGGCTTCATGTCGCCCAGCTTCGTGGGCATCGTGCCCTCGATCGAGATGGTCATCTTCGCGGCCGTGGGCGGGCGCATGAGCCTGGTGGGCGCGGTGTACGGCACGCTGCTGGTCAACGCCGGCAAGACGCTGTTCTCCGAGAGCTTCCCGGACCTGTGGCTCTTCCTCATGGCGGGCCTGTTCATTGGCGTGACCATGGCATTCCCGATGGGGCTGGCGGGCCTGTGGGACGAGAAGATCAAGCCGTGGTGGAAGCGCAGCCGCATGGAGCGCAAGGCCGATGCCGCGCGCGTGGCCGCCGCCCACGCCGCGTACCCCGAGGCGCTGCCGCCGCGCGAGGGCAAGAAGTCCCCATCCGAGCTGCCCGAGGGCATGAGCGGGCAGGGCGCCTGAGGAGAACCGACCCCATGAGCAACACCGACTTCGCCCTCGCCGTGGAAGACCTCACGGTCTCCTTCGACGGCTTCAAGGCCATCGACACCCTGACGCTCTACATCGACAGGAACGAGCTGCGCGTGATCATCGGCCCCAACGGCGCCGGCAAGACCACGCTGCTGGACCTGATCTGCGGCAAGACCAAGGCCAGCGCGGGCAGCATCAAGTTCAAGAACACCGAGCTGACCGGCATGGCCGAGCACAAGCGCGTGCGGCTGGGCATCGGCCGCAAGTTCCAGACGCCCTCGATCTACGAGAACCTCTCTGTGTTCAAGAACCTGGAGGTGTCGTACCCCGCCGGCCGCTCGGTGCTGGGCGCGCTGGCCTTCCGCTGCACCGACGAGGTCAAGGCCCGCGTGCAGGTGGTGGCCGAGGAGATCGGCCTGGCCGACCGCCTGGAGACCGAGGCCGGCCTGCTCAGTCACGGCCAGAAGCAGTGGCTGGAGATCGGCATGCTGCTGATGCAGGAGCCCGAGCTGCTGATGCTGGACGAGCCCATCGCCGGCATGAGTGCCAAGGAGCGCGAGCTGACGGCGCAGCTGCTCAAGCGCATCTGCCAGAACCGGGCCGTGATCGTGATCGAGCACGACATGGACTTCGTCAAGCAGATCGCCCACAAGGTCACCGTGATGCACCAGGGAAAGATCCTCGCCGAGGGCCCGATGGAGAAAGTCCAGGCCGATCCGAAAGTCATCGACGTGTACTTGGGGCACTGACGTGCCACCCCCCAGTCTCCGCGCTGCGCGCTCCGCCAACCCCCCTCTGCTGCGCGAGGGGGGCGCACCCAGCGGCCTGGCAAAGCCAGTTCCGCGGGAGCCCTGGCATGGCCTGCTCCGCGGCCTCCCGAATCGTGCCGGCATGGACGCCGCCGGCGATGGATGGTGCAAAGGAGAGATGTGAGATGAGCAACGTGATGCTGAAGGTCGAGGACCTGCACGTGGCCTATGGCCAGAGCGAGGCGCTGCACGGCGTGTCGTTCGAGGGCATGGCCAACGAGACGGTGGCCATCATGGGACGCAACGGCATGGGCAAGACCACGCTGTTCAAGTCGCTGATGGGCGTGCTGCCGGTCAAGAGCGGCCGCATCGAGGTGGCGGGCCAGGACGTGACGAAGGACGAGAGCTTCCGCCGCGTGGCCAAGGGCATCGCCTACGTGCCGCAGGGCCGCATGATCTTCCCCACGCTGACGGTGGAGGAGAACATCCAGACCGGCCTGGAGAACAGCAGGACCCGCCGCATCCCGGAGGAGATCTACGCGCTGTTCCCGGTGCTCTTCGACATGAAGCGGCGCAAGGGCGGCAACCTCTCGGGCGGGCAGCAGCAGCAGCTGGCCATCGCCCGCGCCCTGGTCACCGAGCCCAAGGTGCTGCTGCTGGACGAGCCGACCGAGGGCATCCAGCCTTCCATCATCAAGGACATCGCGCGCGCGCTCAACGAGATCCGCCGCATGAAGGGGATCACCATCGTCGTGTCGGAGCAGGTGCTGTCCTTCGCCATGGACGTGGCCGACCGCCTCTTCGTCATCGAGGGCGGCCGGCTGGTGCACGAGACCGCCCGCGACAAGACCGACGAGGCCCACATCAAGGCCTACCTCTCGGTCTGAGGGACCCACGTCATTCCTTCCCGCCATTTCAACCAGGAGCCTTCCCAAATGCCCGACACCCTGATCAAGGTCGACCTTTCGCAGCCCGCGCCCAGCAACGAGATGGTGCACAACCGCTGGCACCCGGACATCCCGATGGCCTGCTGGGTGAACCCGGGCGACGATTTCGTGCTGGAGACCTACGACTGGACCGGCGGCTTCATCAAGAACAACGACAGCGCCGACGACGTGCGCGACATCGACCTGACCACGGTGCACTACCTCAGCGGCCCGGTGGGCGTGAAGGGCGCCGAGCCCGGCGACCTGCTGGTGGTCGACCTGCTGGACATCGGTGCCAAGGACGACAGCCTCTGGGGCTTCAACGGCTTCTTCAGCAAGAAGAACGGCGGCGGCTTCCTCACGGAGCACTTCCCCCAGGCGCAGAAGTCGATCTGGGACTTCCACGGCATGTTCACCACCTCGCGCCACGTGCCGGGTGTGAAGTACGCTGGCCTCATCCACCCGGGCCTCATCGGCTGCCTGCCCGACCCCAAGATGCTGGAGCTGTGGAACACGCGCGAGCAGGCGCTGATCGATTCCGACCCGGCCACCAGCGGCCTGGCCAACCCGCCCTTCGCCGGCACCGCCCACATGGGCAAGCTCACCGGCGAGGCCAAGGCCAAGGCGGCCGCCACCGGCGCGCGCACCGTGCCGCCGCGCGAGCACGGCGGCAACTGCGACATCAAGGACCTGTCGCGCGGCTCGAAGATCTTCTTCCCGGTCTACGTCGAGGGCGCGGGCTTGTCGGTGGGCGACCTGCACTTCAGCCAGGGCGACGGCGAGATCACCTTCTGCGGCGCCATCGAGATGGCGGGCTGGGTGCACATGAAGGTGTCGATCATCAAGGGCGGCATGGCCAAGTACGGCATCAAGAACCCGATCTTCAAGCCCAGCCCGATCAAGCCGGTGTACGACGACTACGTGATCTTCGAGGGCATCAGCGTCGACGAGAGCGGCAAGCAGTACTACCTCGACGTCAACGTGGCCTACCGCCAGGCCTGCCTCAACGCCATCGAGTACCTGAAGAAGTTCGGCTACTCGGGTGCGCAGGCCTACTCGATCCTGGGCACGGCGCCCGTGCAGGGCCACATCAGCGGCGTGGTCGACGTGCCCAACGCCTGCGCCACGCTGTGGCTGCCCACGCAGATCTTCGACTTCGACATCAACCCGAGCGCGGCCGGGCCGACGAAGTTCCTCGACGGCAGTATCGACATGCCGCTCTCGCCGGACCTGCTCTGAGATGAAACAGCCCCCACGCTCCCCCGCTGCGCGAGGTCCGCTGCCCCCCGAGGGGGCGCGTCAGTCGCTTCGGACGGCCGGGCGCCACTGACATGCCGGCCTACGAGTACGAATGCGCCGACTGCGGGGGCTTCGATGCCTTCCGCAGCATGGGCCAGCGCAACGAGCCCGCGGCCTGCCCGGTGTGCGCGACGCCCTCGCCGCGGGTGCTGGCGAGCGCGCCGCGCCTCGCGCTGCTCGACGGCGGCACGCGGCGCGCGATGGACGTCAACGAGCGCGCGCGGCACGAGCCGAAGAGCTCGCGCGACTACCAGCGGCTGCGCCACCCGGCCGGCTGCGGCTGCTGCAGCCCGGGCCGCAGCAAGGCGACGGTGACCGCGCCCAACGGCGCCAAGGCCTTCCCGTCGAAGCGGCCCTGGATGATCAGTCACTGAGGGCCGGCACGCGGGCCTCGGCCCGCCCGCACAGCCGCGCGACCAGCGCGCCGGCATCTGCGGGCAGCCGGTCGCCGCGCCAGGCCACATGCTGGTCGGCCCGGCACAGCACGAGGCGGTGGCGGTAGCCGGCCTCGGCCGGCAGTTCGTCCGCCGTGGCGTCGACCAGCGCCAGCGGCATGCCGACGACCTGCGCGGCCGCCTGCAGCGGCGCGACGTCGACCGACGGGTCGCGGCGCAGCAGCGTGTAGCCGGGGCCGAAGGCGTCGTAGAGCGAGCGCCCGTCGTCCAGCCACACGTGCGGCGCCCGGCAGCCGGGCACCGTGGACGGCGTGAAGTCGCCCATGCTGTAGGGCGGCGGCGCCTCGCCGTCGGCGACGATGATGGGCGAGCCGTCGTAGAAGTACCCGAAGTTCAGGCCGCCGCAGCAGAACTGCTGCACGTTCAGCGCGTAGGCTTCGCGGCCCACGGCCTCGCGCAGCGCCTCGCCCGCGGGGCCCGGCGCTTCCAGGTCGGGCGGCACCGCGCCGCGCGCGCGGATCATCTTCTGGGCATGCTCCATCGCGAACTGCGACACCTGCTCGGTGATCGGCTGGCGCTCGGCCTGGTAGGCGTCCAGGATGGCCTCGTCGGCCCAGCCCTGCAGGCACGCGCCCAGCAGCCAGCCGAGGTTGACCGCGTCGGCGATGCCGGCGTTCATGCCGTAGCCGGCGTAAGGCACCCACAGGTGCGCGGCGTCGCCTGCGATGAAGACGCGGCCGGCGCGGAAGCGGTCGGCCACCAGCCGCCGGCCCACCCAGTCCTCCTTGCTGATGACCTCGTACGGGAAGTCGGCTTCCACGCCCAGGATCTCGCGGATCGAGGCGTCGCGGTCGACCGAGTCGAACTCCGGCTCGTGCGGGTTGAGGTGGTTGTGCACCAGCCACTTGTCGCCGCCGTCGATGGTGAACACCGTTCCGCAGCGCCGCGGGTTGACGGCGTAGCAGCACCAGGCGTCGGTGCCCTGGGTGCGCTCGCGCAGGCCCGGCGCGCGGATGTAGGTGGACTGCACGCGCTGGATCACCGGCGTGCCGGCCAGCTGTGCGCCCATGGCCTTGCGCACCATCGAGCTGCCGCCGTCGCAGCCGACCAGGTAGCGCGCACGCAGCGTGCGGGTGCTGCCGTCGTCCAGGCCGAGCGCGGTGGCCGTCACGCCGTCGGCGTCCTGCTCGAAGCCCAGCACCTGCGTGCGGCTGAGCAGCGTCACGCCGGGGCGGCTCGCGGCATGCTCCAGCAGGATCGGCTCGAGGTAGATCTGGTTGATGCGGTGGGGCGGCTCGGGGGTCGGCCACCAGGTGTCGGGGCCGCCGGTGGCGGTGTAGCGCTCGCGCCGGCTGGGGATGGGGATGCGCGTGAGCTCCTGCCCGGTGAAGGTGGTGCGGAAGACGACGTCGTTGGGGTGGTCCGCGGGCAGGCCGGCATCGCGCACCTGGGCGGCCACGCCCAGGCGGCGGAACTGCTCCATCGTGCGGGCCGACACGTGGTTGCACTTGACGTTGGGCGGCTCGCCGCGGTGGCGGGTCTCGGCGATCGCGACGCGCACGCCGCGCGAGGCGAGGTCCATCGCGAGGGTCAGGCCGACCGGGCCGGCGCCGACGATCAGGACGTCGGTGGTGAGGGTCTCGAGGCTCATTGGGGGAAGAGGAGGGGAGAGAGGAATGAAGTTCAGTCGAGCTTGATGCCGGCGCGCTGGATCACCTGCGCCCACTTGGTGGTCTCGCTGCCGATGTAGCGTGCGAAGGCCGCCGTGCTCTGCGGCGCGGGCTCGACGCCCAGGTTGCGCATGGCCGCGCGGGTCGCTTCGTCGGCCAGGCCGGCATTGATCTCGGCGTTGAGCCGCGTGACGATGGCCTCGGGGGTGCCGGCGGGCGCGACGATGCCGAACCAGCCGGTGGAGTCGTAGCCGGGCACGCCGGCCTCGGACATCGTCGGCACCTCGGGCAGCATCGGCAGGCGGGTCGGGCTGGTGACGGCATAGGCCACCAGCTTGCCGGCGCGGATCTGCTGCAGGGCCGAGGGCAGGTCGACGATGCCCAGCGGCACCTGGCCGCCCAGCACGTCGAGCGCGGCCGGGCCCGAGCCTCGGTAGGCGACCTCGACCAGTTGCACGCCAGCCATCTGCGAGAGCAGCGCGGCCGACAGGTGCATGGCCGTGCCGTTGCCGCCATGGGCAATCGACAGCTTGCGCGGCTCGGCCTTCGCCTTGTCGATCAGCGCCTTGAGCGTGCGCGGCTGCAGGGAGGGGTGTCCGACCAGCACGAAGGGAATGGCTGCCACCATCGCCACCGGCTGCAGGTCGCGCGCCGGGTCGAAGGGCATCTGGGCATAGAGGCTCGCGTTGGCCGACAGCGCCCCGGCTGCCCCCAACCCCAGCGTGTAGCCGTCGGGCGCGGCGCGGGCCACCACCGTGAGCCCGACATTGCCGCCCGCGCCGGGCCGGTTGTCGACCACCACCGGCTGGCCGAGGCGCTCGTTCAGGCGCGGGACCAGCATGCGGAACACGGCGTCCGAGCTGCCGCCCGGTGGGAAGGTCACCACCACGCGGATCGGCTTCGTCGGGTAGTCGGGCTGGGCCTGCGATGCCAGCGGTGCGGCCAGCGCGAAAGCGCCTGCGGCCAGGGCGGCCAGGGCGCGGCGGCGGGCCAGGCAGGGCCGTGCGCTTGCGCGGCCTGAAGAGGGATGCATGCGTGTCTCCGGTTTCGGTGTTTTCCACATTGAAACCGCGGCGCATTCATTCGTAAATCAATAAATTCGAAAGCATTCTCAATATGACCTGATGAATACCACCTTCGCGCCCACGATCCGCCAACTGCGTGCCTTCGTGCAGGTGCACCGGCTGCGCAAGCTGAGTGCCGCGGCCGAGCAGCTCTTCGTTACGCAGTCGGCCGTGAGCATGCTGATCCGGCAGCTCGAGGAGGGGCTGGACGCACGGCTCTTCGATCGGACCACGCGTTCGCTCCAGCCCACGGCCGCCGCGTCGGAGATGCTG
Organism: Xenophilus aerolatus; assembly: GCA_030418545.1. Classification (GTDB taxonomy): domain Bacteria; phylum Pseudomonadota; class Gammaproteobacteria; order Burkholderiales; family Burkholderiaceae_C; genus Xenophilus. Next base: position 372,669 of record QAIB01000002.1, read on the forward strand.
CCGGTGGCCGAGCGCATCCTGCGCGATGTCGACGCGCTGGCCACGGGCTTTCGCGAGCTGGCGCAGCTGGAGCGCGGGCGCGTCAGCATCGCCATCACGCCCACGCTGGCGTCCTTCCTGTTGCCCGAGGCGATCCGCGCCTTCGCGCGCAGTCATCCGCAGGTGCGGGTGCTGGTGGACGATTGCGCGCCCGACCAGTTCGTCTCGCGCGTGATCGGCGAGCACGTGGACTTCGGCATCGGCACGCCGGAGCGGCCCGGCGCCGAGGTCGACACGCAGACGCTGCTGCGCGACCACCTGGCGCTGGTGTGCCCGCGCACGCACCGGCTGGCCAACCAGCGCTCGGTGCGCTGGCGCGCCCTGGCCGGCGAGCCGCTGACCACCGTGCGGCCGGGGTACGGCATCCGTCCGCAGATCGAGGCGGCGGCGGCACGCGCCGGCGTCGCGCTGGACGTGGTGCACGAGGTGTCTTTCCTTTCCACCGCGCTGTGGATGACGGCCAGCGGCATGGGCGCGGCCATCATGCCCTCGGCCTTCGCGCGGGCCGCCGGCGATGCCTCGCTCGCCATCCTGCCGCTGGTTGCGCCGCGCGTGTCGCGCGACGTGTCGGTGGTCACGCGGCGCGGTCGCTCGCTGTCGGCGGCCAGCCTGAGCTTCATCCGCACCCTGCGCACGACGCTGGCCGCGCACAAGGGCTGAAGGGCGGCGCGCCACACGCGCCGCTGCGTACGTCAATCAACGTATGGGCCGGCCGCGCGGCGATTTCCAGAATGCCGGCATCGACATTCCCCCGGAGCGCAGCCATGATCCACGGCGACATTTCCAGCAGCAAGGACACCGTCGGCGTCGCCGTCGTCAACTACAAGATGCCGCGCCTGCACACGCGCGCCGAGGTGCTCGCGAACGCGAAGCAGATCGCCGACATGGTGGTCGGCATGAAGGCCGGCCTGCCGGGCCTGGACCTCGTGGTCTTTCCCGAGTACAGCACGCACGGGATCATGTACGACAGCGCCGAGATGTACGAGAACGCAGCCAGCGTGCCGGGATTCGAGACCGAGATCTTCGCCGAGGCCTGCCGCAAGGCCAAGGTGTGGGGCGTGTTCTCGCTCACCGGCGAGCGCCATGAGGAGCACCCCAACAAGGCGCCGTACAACACCCTGATCCTCATGAACGACCAGGGCGAGATCGTCCAGAAGTACCGCAAGATCATGCCCTGGGTGCCGATCGAGGGCTGGTACCCCGGCAACTGCACCTACGTGAGCGAAGGGCCCAAGGGCCTGAAGATCAGCCTCATCATCTGCGACGACGGCAACTACCCCGAGATCTGGCGCGATTGCGCGATGAAGGGCGCCGAGCTGATCGTGCGCTGCCAGGGCTACATGTACCCGGCCAAGGAACAGCAGATCCTCATCAGCAAGGCCATGGCCTTCGCCAACAACGTGTACGTGGCGGTGGCCAACGCCAGCGGCTTCGACGGCGTGTATTCGTACTTCGGGCACTCGGCGCTGATCGGCTTCGACGGCCGCACGCTCGGCGAATGCGGCGAGGAGGAAATGGGCGTGCAGTACGCCGCCCTGTCCAAGAGCCTGATCCGGGACTTCCGCAAGAACGGGCAGAGCGAGAACCACCTCTTCAAGCTGCTGCACCGGGGCTACACCGGCGTCATCAATTCGCGCGAGGGCGACAAGGGCGTGGCCGACTGCCCCTATTCCTTCTACGGCAAGTGGGTGTCCGACCCGGAAGGCACGCGGGCGATGGTGGAGTCCTTCACGCGCAGCACCGTCGGCACCGCCGAGGCGCCGATCGAGGGCATCCCGAACGAAGAGACGGTGAACCTGCACCGCTGACAAGCTTCTGAGCATTCGCAGGCATGGACGCCCATGACCCGTTGCACGCCTGGCGCATCGCGCAGGAGCCCTTCTACAAGCCGGTGGGCGACGAATGCGCGCAGTTCGAGGCCGCCTGGTCGCGGCGCCTGCCGCTGCTGCTGAAGGGGCCGACCGGCTGCGGCAAGACCCGCTTCGTCGAGCACATGGCCTGGCGTCTGGGCCGGCCGCTGGTCACCGTGGCCTGCCACGAGGACACCGGCGCGGGTGACCTGGTGGGTCGCTGGCTGCTCGACGCCGACGGCACGCGCTGGCAGGACGGCCCGCTGGCACTGGCGGCCCGCCACGGCGCCGTCTGCTACCTCGACGAACTGGCGGAGACGCGGCCGGAGACCGCCGTGGCCATTCACCCGCTCACCGACACCCGGCGCATGCTGCCGCTGGACCGGCGCGGCGAGCTGCTGCGGGCGCATCCCGACTTCATGCTCGTGGTGTCCTTCAACCCCGGCCACGGCAGCCGGATGCTGCGCAGTGCGACGCGCCAGCGCTTCTGCGGCTTGGCCTTCGACCACCCGCAGGCCGAGGACGAGGCGCAGATCCTGATGCACGAGGTGGGCATCGACGTCGAGCTGGCCAGCGCCCTGGTCGCGCTGGGGCGACGGTCCCGCCGGCTGGCGGGGCAGGGGCTGGAAGAGGGCGCGTCGACGCGCATGCTGGTGCGCGCCGCGGAACTGGTGCGCGCCGGCATGGCGCCGCGCGAGGCCTGCCGCATGGCGCTGGTGGCGCCGCTGACCGACGACCCCACGCTGTCCGAGGCGCTGGGCGCGGCCATCGATGCCTCGTTCTGAGGCGCTGCCTGCGGCGCCGGGCCATGCGGTGCTGGAGCCTTACCTGCGGCTGCTTTGGAACATCGCGCCGCCGATCCATGCGCCGGCGCCGGGCGCAGACGCCGATACGGCCCCATTCCTGACGGAACAGGGCCTGCACCTTCCGTCGCCACCGACCGGACTCGAGGGCGCCGATGCCTGCGCGTGGCAGCGCGCTGCCGCGGCGCATGCGGCCGCCCACCTGGTGTTTTCGCGCCGCCTCTTCGCGCGCGTCGGTGTGGCGCCCGTCACGCAGGCCCTGGTCGACGTGCTGGAGGACGCCCGCGTCGAGGCCCTGGCGCGGCGCGCGCTGCCCGGTCTGCGCGCACTGTGGACGCGCTGGCACACCGCATCGCCCGCCGATGGCCAGGGCTTCGCGGCGCTCCTGGCACGGCTCGCACGTGCCCTGGCCGACCCCGGCTACGACGACCCGCATCCCTGGGTGCGCAAGGGCCGGGCGCTGTTCTTCCTCGACGCAGCAGGGGACGTGGTCTCACCGGCGCAGGGCCTGGCGCTGCGGCGCATGGCCTCCGCGCTCGGGCACGACCTCGGCCAGATGCGCATGGCCTTCGACCCGCGCACGCACCGCATCGTGCCTTCGTACCGAGACGACAACCGCTGGCTGTGGCTGGCGCCCGAGCAGGAGCAGGCGGCGCGGCCACCCGGACTCTCGCCGTCGCCGCAGGACGAAGCTGCGCCGGATGCTGCGCTCGTGCCGCCCGAGCGTGTTTATCCCGAATGGGATGCGCGCATCGGCCGCCTCAGGGCGTCATGGTGCGAAGTGCGCGAGCGCCTGCCGTCGCCGGCCCCTGCGCGTGCGGCCGCAGCACAGCCCGCAGGGCTGCAGGCCTCCCTGCTTGCGGCCCTGCGCCGCCTGGCGCGGGCGCCGTCGCGCCGCGCGGGGCTGCGGTCGCTGGACGGTGAGGGCATCGACCTCGACGCCGCCATCGAGGCCGCGGCGGCGCGGCGGCACCGTCTGCCCTTCGACCCGCGCGTGCACCGCCGCCCGATCACGACGCCGGAGCGCGGGGCGGCCTTCCTGCTGATCGACACCTCGGCCTCGAGCGAGGCCAGCCTGCCGCTCGCGCTGGCCGCGGCCGAAGCACTCGCGCAGGCGCTCGGCGACGCGGGCTGGTGCGTGATGGTGCAGGGCTTCGAGTCGCAGGGCCGGCGTGCCGTGACGCTGTGGCGGGTGCTCGACGCCGGCGAGCGCTGGAACGATCACGCGCGGGGCCGCCTGCACGCGCTGCGCGCGGCGCATTCCACGCGCCTGGGCGCCGCCCTGCGCCATGCCACCGGGCTGCTGGCGGCCTGGCCGGCGTCGCGACGCGTGCTGTGGCTGCTGGGCGATGCCGATGCGCACGACATCGACATCCACGAGCCCGGCTACCTCGCGGCCGACGCGCGACACGCGGTGCAGGCGGCTCGTCGGCAGGGCATCGGCATGCGTGCGCTGGTCTGCGCCGACGACGACGGCAGCGCTGCGGCACGCATCTTCGGCCCCGGCGGCTGGGCACGGGTGCGCAGCCTGCAGGAACTGCCACAGGTGCTGGGCGGACCGGGCTGAGACGAGTCCGACTGCCTGGGTCCTGCCGAGTGCCGATCAGGCCTTTCGCGCGCCAGGCCCATCACGCCGGCAGCGGACGCGGTGCCGCCGGCAAACCGTGGGGCATGGGTGTTCGCGCGAGGATGGGCATCCAGTTCGCCTGCCACTGCGCGAGCGCCGCACCACCGCGCCCGAACGCCAGGTCGAGGAACGCCAGGGCCAGATCCGCCGTGGCGGCCTTCACCTTGACGTTCAGCCCTGGCCCGCCGGTCAGCCGACGGTCGGTGAACATGCTGTGAGAGCCGCCATGGAAAACGGCCAGCAGCTTGTGCGGGTGGGGAATGGCGTCGAACACGGCCAGCCGATCCGCCATGCCGGAGCGATAGCCCGGAATCTCGATGACATCGTCGGTCGCCGTCACGTGGACGGTCGGCACAGCGACCTTGCGCAGCACGGCCGCCAGATCGGGCTCGTTGTAGAAGGGCGGCGCGGAGATGATGACTGCGGCAGCAAAGCGCGGGTCGTGGCAACCGACGGTCTGGCCGTCCCTGACGACCTCTGCACCGATCGCGAGCAGCGTGGTGTTCGCACCGTACGAGTGGCCCGCCGCGATCAGTTGCTGCCGGTTCACTGCGGCACAGCGCTCGCCGATCTCCTCCGAGAGCATTCGATCGAGCGCAAATCGCAGGTCGGCAGCACGCGCAATCGCCTCTTGCTCCTGCGCCGCTGCCTGCAGGCGGCCGACCACACCGAACGGGTTGCCCGACCAGAGCCTCGCATCGCTGCCCACGTGCTGGACGTGCAGGCTGGCGACGCCATGACTCGACCAGTGCCTTCCAAGATAGCTGTAGCCCTGTCGCGAGCCGCCGATGCCATGCGAGAACACGACCAAGGGCACCGTGCCCTCGGGCGTGGCTCCCGCCGGCCAGTACAGCCGCGCCGGCACCGGCCGGGAGCGCGCGGGATCGACCCAGTCGCGGGATGGAAGCCGATTCGGCCGAGTTGATCGCCGAACTGCTCAAGACATCGCCAGACGTGCCGCCGCTGGACGCCGTCCGCGATGTGATGGTCAAGCGCATTGCCCGCTACACGACCGAGCAGATGACGGCCATCGACAACCTCATGCTCTCGAGCGAATCGCTGCTCGCACGCAAGCAGGCGTTCTACGCGAAGCAGGAGCAGGCGCTGTTTCTCGCGCTGCGTGAGGTCTGGCGGCAGCCCGAACGGCAGAGCGCGCTTCGGATGGTGGCCATGGTGTCCGTCGGCGCCATGAGGCTGGCGCTGCAGGCCTGGCGGGAGCAGACCGGCAAGCGAAAGCCCGCGGCCCAGTTTTTGCGCGACGCGTTCGACAGTCTTCGAACAGGGCTTTGACCGCGAACGCGGCGCGAGGCAAGAGCAGGGCGCTTGTGAACTACAGCGCGTTGCGTGCCCTCAACGAGGCCTGCCCGCGTCGAATGAAGCCCTGGTACTGCCCTTCCTTGCCGGGATACCAGGGCATCGACGCAATCCCGGTGAATCCGGGGAGACGTTCGATGTGCCGCAGCATCCTTTCGCGCATGGCGGCGTCGGGCAGCGGGCCTCTCAACGCCCCCACATTCTCTGCCGCATGCTCGGGATTGGCCGTGGAACTCAGGCAGCAGGTGACGGCGGGATGCGACATCACGAACTTCAGGAAGTACTGCGCCCAGTTCTCGATGCCGTACTCGCGCGCGAACGCCGGAACGGGTTGGCCTTCGACCACCTTGTGCAGCCGTCCCTTCTCCATCGCCATGTTGACCAGCACGCCGACGCCGTGCTCCCGGGCCGCCGGAAACACGCGCTTCTCGGCATTGCGGTTGAAGATGGAGTAGTTCACCTGGACGAAGTCCACGCTGCCGCGATCGATCCATTGCGCCAGCAGATCGTGATAGTCGCTTTCGTGGTGGGTGACGCCCACGAGCCGGATCCGCCCCTCCTTCTTCCAGACATTCAGCAAGGGCAGCACGGCATCGGCGTTGACGATGCTGTGGCATTGCATGAGGTCGAAGCGCTCGCGCCAGAGGCGCAACTGCGACTGCTCGAGGCTCCGGTTGGCGTGGCTCTCGTCGGTCAGGTAGTCGCCGGTGGTCCAGAGCTTGTTGGCCACGAAGAGCTCGGCATTGATGCCCAGGCCGGTGATGAAGTCGCCGACGGTGGTCTCGCCGCTTCCGTAGAGCGGCGAGGTGTCGAGCAGGCGCACGCCACCGTCCCAGTAGCGCTTGACCACTTCACGCAGGTTCTCGCGAGGCTGCCCCGGCAAAGCGTCGAAGGTCAGGAAGGTTCCGAGCCCGAGGGCCGAGACCGTTTCGCCGGTGCGCGCAATGGTCTTGGTCAGCACACCGGCGGGCGGCGGCGGCGGGGTCGATGGCGCGGACGGCGACGTCGCCTGCTGGCTGTGGGCGGAGAAGGTGGGCAGCGCCAGGGGCAGCGCGGCCGCGATGCCGGTGCCCGCCTGCAACAGCCTGCGCCGCGTGGAAGAAAAAGGAGGAGTGGTCATTGCTGTCCTTGTGTGCAGCCGATGTGGCTTGCGTGAATTCGATACGACGACATCGACGTGCGAATGCTAGGAGCTCGATCTGCGGCACACTAGATGGACAATCAGACATGGGCTGTTTACCGGGATTCAACAATGGACAGATCGGTCCTGCCGGACCTCGACATGTTCTCTGCGGTGGCGAGGCATCGGAGCTTCCGTGCTGCGGCGGCCGAGAAGGGGGTTTCGGTCTCGCTCGTCAGCAAGACCATCCGTCGTCTGGAAGAGGAGTTGGGCGTCACCCTGCTCACGCGAACGACGCGCAGCGTCAGGCCCACGGCGGCCGGCAACGACCTGCTCGCGCAGCTCGAGCCCAGCCTGGCGACCATCAGGGGTGCACTCGAACGGCTGAACCAGCACCGCGGGTCTCCGCTGGGCACGTTGAAGATCAACGCGCCGGCGCCGATCGCGCAGTTCCTGCTGGCCGGCCTGGCCGCGCGCTTCACCGCGATGCACCCCGGTGTATCGGTGGAGATCACGGCCGATGCAGCGATGGCCGACATCGTCCGGGATGGCTACGACGCGGGCGTGCGCATCACCAAGGACCTGCAGCAGGACATGATCGCGGTCCGGATCGGGCCGCCGCAGCGTTATGCGGTGGTGGGCTCGCCGGCCTATTTCAAGCGGCGACCCGTACCGCAATCGCCCCGCGATCTCGCAGGACACGACTGCATTCGCCGCCGATTCCCGGCGGGAGGCTTGCAGGAGTGGGCCTTCCAGCGCCGCAACGCCGCGCCCGAGATGCCCGCGGCGCGGCTCATCGTCAACGATGCCCAGATCGCCGTGAACGCTGCCGCGGCCGGAGGAGGGCTCGCCTACGTGCACGAGAAGTACGTCGAGCGCGAGCTGGCCGATGGAGACCTGGTGCGGGTGCTGCAGGCGTGGTCGCCTGGCATCGGCGCCCCGTATCTCTACTACCCCAGGCAGCGCTTCCTTTCCGCGGCCTTGCGGGCATTTGTCGACTTCGCGCGATCTTCCGCGGCAGAAAGGCCATAGCAGCAAATGAAAAAAGCCGTCCCGAAGGACGGCTTGGCGCTCGCGCTCGACGCGCGTGGGCAGCGACTCAGGCCTTCACGGCCGCGAGCGCGTCGTTGAAGGTCTTGCTGGGGCGCATCACCGCCTCGGTCTTCTTCTCGTCGGTCTTGTAGTAGCCGCCGATGTCGGCCGGCTTGCCCTGCACGTCGGCCAGCTCGCCCACGATCTTCTTCTCGTTGGCGGCCAGCGTCACGGCCAGCGGCTTGAACTGCTTGGCGAGTTCGGCGTCCTCGGTCTGCTCGGCCAGGGCCTGGGCCCAGTACAGCGCCAGGTAGAAGTGGCTGCCGCGGTTGTCGAGCTGGCCGGTCTTGGGCGAGGGGCCCTTGTTGTTGTCCAGCAGCTTGCCGGTGGCGGCGTCCAGCGTCTTGGCCAGCAGCTTGGCCTTGGCGTTGTTGTTCTTCAGGCCCAGGTCTTCCAGGCTCACGGCCAGCGCGAGGAACTCGCCCAGCGAATCCCAGCGCAGGTGGTTCTCTTCCACCAGCTGCTGCACGTGCTTGGGCGCCGAGCCGCCGGCACCCGTCTCGTACATGCCGCCGCCGGCCATCAGGGGCACGATCGACAGCATCTTGGCCGAGGTGCCCAGCTCCATGATCGGGAACAGGTCGGTGAGGTAGTCGCGCAGGATGTTGCCGGTGGCGCTGATGGTGTCTAGGCCGCGGATGACGCGCTCCAGCGTGTAGCGCATGGCACGCACCTGGCTCATGATCTGGATGTCCAGGCCGGTGGTGTCGTGCTCGTGCAGGTACATCTTCACCTTGGTGATGAGTTCCTTCTCGTGCGGGCGGTAGGCGTCGAGCCAGAAGACCACCGGCATGCCCGAGTTGCGCGCACGCGTGACGGCCAGCTTGACCCAGTCGCGGATCGCGGCGTCCTTGGTCTGGCACATGCGCCAGATGTCGCCCTGCTCGACGTTCTGGCTCATCAGCACCTCGCCGGTGGCCAGGTCGGTGATGTTGGCCACGCCGTCCTCGGGGATCTCGAAGGTCTTGTCGTGCGAGCCGTATTCCTCGGCCTGCTGCGCCATCAGGCCGACGTTGGGCACCGTGCCCATGGTCTTGGGGTCGAAGGCGCCGTGCCACTTGCAGAAGTTGATGATCTCCTGGTAGATGCGGGCGAAGGTCGATTCGGGCATCACGGCCTTGACGTCCTTCAGGCGGCCGTCGGCACCGTACATCTTGCCGCCGTTGCGGATCATCGCGGGCATGGAGGCGTCGACGATGATGTCGTTGGGCGAGTGGAAGTTGGTGATGCCCTTGGCCGAGTCCACCATGGCCAGCTCGGGCCGGTGCTCGTGGCAGGCATGCAGGTCGCGCTTGATCTCGTCCTGCTTGGCGCTGGGCAGCGTGGCGATCTTGTTGTACAGGTCGACCATGCCGTTGTTGACGTTCACGCCCAGCTCCTCGAAGAGCTTGCCGTGCTTTTCGAACGCTTCCTTGTAGAAGATCTTCACGCAGTGGCCGAACACGATGGGGTGCGAGACCTTCATCATCGTGGCCTTGACGTGCAGCGAGAACATCACGCCCGTCTTGTGCGCGTCCTCGATCTCCTTCTCGTAGAACTCGAGCAGCGCCTTCTTGCTCATGAACATCGAGTCGATCACCTCGCGGTCCTTCAGGGCGACCTTCGGCTTGAGCACGATGGTCTTGCCGCTCTTGGTGATGAGCTCCATCTTCACGTCGCGGGCGCGGTCCAGCGTCATCGACTTCTCACCGTGGTAGAAGTCGCCGCCGTGCATGTGCGAGACGTGCGAGCGCGAGGCTTGGCTCCACTCGGCCATGCTGTGCGGGTTCTTGCGGGCGAATTCCTTGACCGCCTTGGGCGCGCGGCGGTCGGAGTTGCCTTCGCGCAGCACCGGGTTCACGGCCGAACCGATGCACCTGTTGTAGCGGGCGCGGATGTCCTTCTCTTCGTCCGTTTTCGGGTTCTCGGGGAAGTCGGGGATCTTGTAGCCCTTGTCCTGCAGTTCCTTGATGGCGGCCTTGAGCTGGGCCACCGAGGCGCTGATGTTGGGCAGCTTGATGATGTTGGCTTCGGGCTTGAGCGTGAGCTTGCCCAGCTCGGTGAGGTTGTCGGCCACGCGCTGTTCTTCGGTCAGCGCTTCGGGGAACTGGCCCAGGATGCGGCCGGCCACCGAGATGTCGCTGGTCTCGACGTTGATGCCCGCGGCCTGGGCGAAGGTGCGCACGATCGGCAGCAGGGACGCGGTGGCCAGCGCGGGCGCCTCGTCGGTCAGGGTGTAGATGATGGTCGGAGGCGTCGTGCTCATGGCGCTGGATGTCCTTGGGAAGATGGTGAACGGAACGGGCCGGCGGGCATTGTCGCGCCGAATGCGGCGCGGCCCGGCGCGGCGGGGCCGGCGACGGCAACCGCGAAGTATGCCGCGCCGCTGCGGCGTACGCGCCGCCGGTCTCACTCGCCGCAGGGCCGCGCTCGGAATTCAGGACCCGATCGGCCTGCAGCGCCCATGTGACGGGCGCCAGGCGCTATCGAAAGCGTAGCAACCGGCGTGCCGTGCCGGCGCCGGACGCCCGGGTTCAGCCGATGCGCGCGATCACGCTGCCGGCTGCCGCGTGCCGGCCGGCCTCGGCCTGGCGCGTCAGGCGCCCGCTGCGGTGCGCCGTCACCTGCATCTCCATCTTCATCGCCTCCATGACCGCGACGGTCTGGCCCTCGGCCACCTCGGCGCCGTCCTCCACCTTCCAGGCCTGCAGCGTGCCGGCGATGGGCGCCGTGACCGCGGCGGGGTCGGCGGCAGGCGCTTCCTGCGCCGGCGTGGCGGCGCCCGGGGCGCTCGCGGCCAGCCCGCGCAGCAGCACCGCCGGCAGGCCCAGGGCGACGCGCCGGCCGTCGATCTCGATGGCGGTGCGCTGCAGCGGCTCGGCGGCGGCGGGCTCGGCGCGCACGGCGGCGGCCAGCGGCTCGGCGAAGTCGGTCTCGATCCAGCGCGTGTGGACCTTGAAGCCCTCGGTGCCGACGAAGTCCGGCTGCTGCAGCACCGCGCGATGGAAGGGCAGCACCGTCGGCAGGCCCTCGATGCGGAACTCCGCCAGCGCGCGGCGCGCACGGGCCAAGGCCTGCGCGCGCGTGGCGCCGGTCACGATCAGCTTGGCCATCAGCGAGTCGAAGCTGCCGGGCACCACCGCGCCCGCGTGCACGCCGCTGTCCACGCGCACGCCGGGCCCGCCCGGCGGGTCGAAGACCTCGACCGGCCCGGGGGCGGGCAGGAAGCCGCGGCCCACGTCCTCGGCGTTGATGCGGAATTCGATCGCATGGCCGCGGGGCACGGGTGTCTCGCGCAGGCTGAGCGGCAGGCCGTCGGCCACGCGCAGCTGCTCGACCACCAGGTCCAGGCCGCAGGTCTCCTCCGTCACCGGGTGCTCGACCTGCAGCCGCGTGTTCACTTCCAGGAAGGAGATCGCGCCCGAGGCGCTGAGCAGGAACTCCACCGTGCCGGCGCCGACGTAGCCGGCCTCGGCGCAGATGTCGCGCGCCGCGGCGTGGATGCGCTCGCGCTGCCCGTCGTCGAGGAAGGGCGCCGGGGCTTCCTCCACCAGCTTCTGGTTGCGCCGCTGCAGCGAGCAGTCGCGCGTGCCCAGCACCAGCACATGGCCGTGCGTGTCGGCGATCACCTGCGCCTCGATGTGGCGCGGCCGGTCGAGGAACTGCTCGACGAAGCACTCGCCGCGACCGAATGCGGTGACGGCCTCGCGCACGGCGGATTCGTAGAGCTCGGCCACCTCGTCGAGACGCCACGCGATCTTCATCCCGCGCCCGCCGCCGCCGAAGGCGGCCTTGATGATGATGGGCAGGCCATGCGCGCGCGCGAAGGCCTCGACCTCGGCCGCGTCCTTCACCGGGTCGGCGGTGCCCTGGACCAGCGGCGCGCCGACCTTGAGCGCGATGCGCCGCGCCTCGACCTTGTCGCCCAGCCGCGCGATGGCCGAGGGCGGCGGGCCGACCCAGGTCAGGCCGGCGTCGATCACGGCCTGGGCGAAGCCGGCGTTCTCGGACAGGAAGCCGTAGCCCGGGTGCACCGCGTCGGCGCCGCTCCGGCGCGCCACGGCCAGCAGCTTGTCGATGGCGAGGTAGGTGTCGGCCGGGCGGTGGCCGTCCAGGCCCCAGGCCTCGTCGGCCACGCGCGCGTGCAGCGCGTCGAGGTCGGGGTCGGCATACACGGCGACCGACTGCACGCCGTAGTCGGCACAGGCGCGCGCGATGCGCACCGCAATCTCGCCGCGGTTGGCGATCAGGACTTTCTTCATGACGGGTCTCTCGAGGTTCGGCGGGGAAGGTCGATGGGGTCGAAGCCGGCGGCGACGCGGAAGCGGATGCGCGCGCCCACGGGCACCTGCCCCGCCAGGTCCAGGTGCCAGGGCGCGATGCAGCCGATGACGGGGTAGCCGCCGGTGAGCGGGTGGTCGGCCAGGAAGAGCACGGGCTGGCCGTTGGCGGGCACCTGGATGGCGCCGAGGGCCGTGCCTTCGCTGGGCAGTTCGGCCGGGATGGCGCGCGTCAGCGGCCGCTCGCCCTGCACGCGCACGCCGACCCGGTTGGACTGCGGCGTCACCGTCCAGTCCTGCGTGAACAGCAGCTCGAGCGCGTCGAGCGTGAACCAGTCGGCGCGCGGGCCGAGCTGCACGTCCAGCATGACCAGGTCGCCCGGCTTCGGCAGGTCGCGCGACAGCCCGGGCAGGCCGACCGGCGCGCCGCCTGGCTGCGGCCGCACGGCCAGCAGGTCGCCGGCCGCGAGCGGGGGCAGGCCCACCTGCGCCAGCGTGTCGAAGGCCAGGCTGCCTAGCACCGGAACGCGGTCGATGCCGCCGCGCACGGCGACGTAGCTGCGCACGCCGGCCTCGGGTTCGCCGAGGCGCAGGCGGTCGCCTTCGCTCAAGGCCAGCGGCGCATGGCGCGGCACGGGCCACTGTCTGCCGTCGGGGGCCGTGAGGGTCAGCGGGCCGCTGGCACCGGTGACTGCCACCACGGTGTCGCCACGGCTCGCCAGCTCGAAGCCGCCTTGGGCGACCTCGATGCAGGCGGCGTCGGCGGCGTTGCCGACCAGCCGGTTCGCGGCCCGCAGCGCGCCGCGGTCCATCGCACCCGACGCGGCCACGCCCAGCCCTGCGCGGCCGGGGCGGCCCAGGTCCTGCAGCAGGGCCTGCAGGCCGGGGCTGCGGATCTCCAGCGCAGGTGCCTTCACCGGCGCAGTCGCGCGTGTCTCGGCGGGGGTGGATGTTTCGGCAGCACTGTCAGGGCGTTGGCCCGCATCGACGAAGCGCACCCGCTGGCCGGGCTGCAGCAGCGCGGGCGGGTCGCGCGCCAGGTCCCACATCGGCGTGAAGGTCTGGCCGAGGATCTGCCAGCCGCCGGGACTGGCCTTGGGATAGACGCCGCTGAAACCGCCGGCCACCGCCACCGCGCCGGGCGGGATGCGGGTGCGCGGCGAGGCGCGGCGCGGCACGCTGCGCAGCAGCTCGTCGCCGCCCGTGAGGTAGGCGAAGCCTGGCGCAAAGCCGGTGAAGGCGACGAACCAGTCGCTGCCGCTGTGGCGGCGCACCACCTCCTGCGGTGTGATCTGCAGCAGCTCGGCGACCTCGGCGAGGTCCTCGCCGTCGTAGTGCACCGGAATCTCGATGCGCGCGCCGGCACCGGCCGCGGCCAGCACGAGCGGCCGGCGCGCGAACTCGGCCGCGAGCGACGTGCGCGAGTGCCGGTGCGCGTCGAACGCGACCAGCAGCGTGCGCGCGCCGGGCACGATCTCGCCGACGCCCTCGATGGGCTCGGCCTGCAGTGACGCGAGCAGGCCCAGCGTCTGCGACAGATCGTCCAGTTCGACCAGGAGCATGCCGTCGCCGGCGGGCAGGACGCGCATCGCTCAGACCTCCTGCGCTTCGGCCGCATCCGCGAAGGCGCGGACGGCGATGCCCTCGGCCTCGAGCCGCTCGCGCACGCGCCGGGCCAGGGCGACGGCGCCGGGGCTGTCGCCGTGCACGCAGATGGACTCGGCGTCCACGCGCACGGTGCTGCCGTCGTCGGCGACCATGGTGCCCTCGCGCGCGAGGCGCAGCATGCGCTCGGCGACGGCCTCGGGGTCGTGCAGCACCGCACCGGGCTGGTTGCGCGGCACCAGGCTGCCGTCGGCGCGGTAGCCGCGGTCGGCAAAGGCCTCGGCCACCGTGCGCAGGCCGGCATCGCGTGCCCAGCCCGCCAGCGGCGAGCCGGCCAGCACCACCAGCGCCAGGGTCGGGTCGATCGCGCGCACCGCCGCGATCACGTCCTGTGCCTGGCGCGCGTCGTGGGCGATGGTGTTGTAGAGCGCGCCGTGCGGCTTGACATAGCGCACGCGCGTGCCCGCGGCCGTGGCCAGGCCTTGCAGCGCGCCGATCTGGAAGATCACCGCTGCGCGCAGGTCGGCGCTGGCGATGTCCATGGCCCGGCGGCCGAAGCCGGCCAGGTCCGGGTAGGCCACGTGCGCGCCGATCGCCACGCCGCGCGCGGCGGCCGCGCGCAGGGTGGTGAGGATGCCGGCCGGGTCGCCGGCATGGAAGCCGCAGGCCACGTTGGCGCTGCTGACGAGGTCGAGCATGGCGGCGTCGTCGCCCATGCGCCAGGCACCGTAGCTTTCGCCGAGGTCGCTGTTGAGGTCGATGGTCATGGCAGGAATGGCAAGGGAAGGCCCTGCGGCTGCGCGCAGCCGCGGGCCGGATCGGGGAAGCGCAGGGCGCGGCCTAGTGCAGGCTGCCGCCTTGCGCGTGCAGGTCGGTGGTGGTGGTGAGCGCGGTGCGCAGCAGCACGCGCAGCGCCTCGACCTGGGTGGCGAGCGCGAGGCTCGGCATGCCGGGCACACGCGCGGCCTGTTCGGGCAGCGCGGGCAGGTGCACGAAGCCGCCGCGCGTGCGGGCCAGGGCCGGGCGCGTGGCGAGCCGGTGCATCAGCCCGTAGAAGGCGTGGTTGCACACGAAGGTGCCGGCCGTGTTCGACACCGAGGCCGGCAGGCCGGCCTGGCGCAGTGCATGGACGATGGCCTTGATCGGCAGCGTCGAGAAGTAGGCCGCCGGGCCGCGCGCCTCGACCGCCGCATCCACCGGCTGGCGGCCGGCGTTGTCGGGGATGCGTGCGTCGTCGACGTTGATGGCCACGCGTTCGGGCGTGACCTCGGTGCGCCCGCCGGCCAGCCCGAGCCCGACGGCCAGCACCGGCGCCGGCCCGGCGGCAAGCGCCGCGTCCAGCGCGGCCAGTGCATCACCGAACACGCAGGGCATTTGCAGCGCCTGCACGGTGGCCCCCTCGCAGGCCCAGCCGTCGAGGGCGCGCGCCACTTCCCAGGACGGGTTCACCGTGTCGCGGTCGAAGGGTTCGAAGCCGGTGAGCAGGATGCGTTCGGATGCCATGGCGGCCCTCATCAACGGAACATCAGGAAGTTCAGCAGGAACACGTTGACCAGCAGCAGCGTGAGCGCGGTGGGGATCTGCGCGCGGATCACGGCGTTCTTGTCGGGCAGTTCGAGCAGCGCCGCGGGCACGATGTTGAAGTTGGCGGCCATCGGCGTCATCAGTGTGCCGCAGTAGCCGGAGAGCATGCCGACCGCGGCCATCACTGCCGGGTCGCCGTGGTAGACGCCCACCAGGATCGGCACGCCGACGCCGCCCGTCATCACCGGGAAGGCCGCGAAGCCGTTGCCCATGATGATGGTGAAAAGCGCCATGCCCACCACGTACACGGTGACGGCCAGGAAGCGCAGATCCATGTTGATGTAGCTGGTCGTCACGTGCGCCACCGCCTTGCCCACGCCGGCGTCGGAGAACACCAGGCCCAGCATGCCCAGCATCTGCGGCAGCACCAGCGCCCAGCCGAGCGCGTCGGTCAGGCGGCGCGACTCGCGCATGCCCTGCATCGGCGTCTCGCGCGTCAGCCAGCAGGCCAGTGCCAGCGCCACGATGCAGCCGATGCCCAGGCTCACCAGCGTGGTGTTCTTGGGGTCGAGCAGCGGCACGCCGCCGAAGACGAGGTACTTGGCCGAGAGGGTGCCAACCATCGTGAGCAGCGGGATCGCCAGCGCAGGGATGAACAGCCGGTGGCCCAGCCGCTTCGCGCTGGCGAGGTACTGCTCGGCCGAGGGCAGCCTGTGCTTGCCGGCGCCCACGCCGCCGAAGCCGGCGATCAGCGCCATCACGATCACGCCGACGCCGACCCATTCGGGCGGCACCCATTGGCCGACGAGGAACACGAGGGCGTAGAGCGCCCAGAAGAGCGCACTCGCGTAACGGCGCGGGTGCGTCGGGTCGGCCAGCGTCATCACCGCGGTGATGGCGAGGATCAGGCCGACGAGGTCGTAGAGGAGGTCGATGGAGAGCGTCATCTCAGGCCTCCCGGGGCAGTGTCGTCGGGGTGGCGGCGGCGGGCGCGCCGCCCGCGCCGAGCTCGCGCTCCAGCGCCTTGTCCAGCCGGCGCAGGCGCCAGGCGTGGATCACGAAGGCCGAGATGGCGGTGGGGATGCCCCACAGCGCGACGTGGATCGGCTCGACGTCGATGCCGGCCTCGTGCAGGAAGGTGGTCATCAGCACGATGGCGCCGAAGGCGACGAAGATGTCCTCGCCGAAGAACAGGCCCACGTTGTCCGTCGAGGCCGCATAGGCGCGCAGCTTGTGGCGGATGCGGTCGGACAACGCCCCGTAGCGCGCCTCGGTCGCGCCTTCGGCCATGGGCGCGAGCAGCGGCCGCACCATCTGCGGGTGGCCGCCCAGGCTGGTCAGGCCGACGGCGGCCGTGAGCTGGCGCGCCAGCAGGTAGACGATGAGCAGGCGGCCGGCGGTGGCCGACTTGATGCGCCCGATCCAGGCCTGCGCATGCTGGCGCAGGCCGTGCCGCTCCAGCAGCCCGATGACGGCCAGCGGCAGCAGGATGATCAGCGGCAGGTTGCGCGTCTTGACGAAGCCGGTGCCGATCGTCGCCAGGACCTTCTGCACCGGGAAGCCGGCCGCGAAGGCCGTGACGAGGGCCGTGACGATCACGACCAGCATCGGGTTGAAGCGCAGCACGAAGCCCGCAATGATGACCGCGACCCCGATCAGGGGCCACAGGGAAATGGTGCTCGCCATGAGCTTTGCTCCTTGGATGTTGAAGTTGGGTTGGGGGGAGACGGGGTGGATCCGGGTGCGCGGTTACGCAGTCGTCGAGGTGCAAAACCTGTGCCAATCGATCAACAAGAATTTGGCGATGATTGGTTCGTAAATATCAATTGTTGAACAATCAGTGGATTGTTGATGCACTAAAACGGTGGATACATTGGTGCAAACCCGGGGCGCAGCGCATCGAAGCGGGGCGCCTTGTGCAGGGATGGGAGCGGCGAGCGAGCGGCGATCTGCTACAACCGGCGGCCCGGGAACCATCCGGCAACGACGCCCGCTTCATGACCGACGCCCATTCCACCCTGCCCAGCCTGACGCTGAGCGAACGCGTGGCCGAACAGCTGCGCCAGAAGATCACGGCCGGCGAATACCAGCCCGGCCAGCGGCTGTCGGAACAGGCGCTGAGCGATCAGCTGGGGATCTCGCGCAACACCTTGCGCGAGGTGTTTCGCGTGCTGACCAAGGACGGACTTCTGCGCCACGAGCCGAACCGCGGCGTGTTCGTCTCGGTGCCGAGCATCGCGGCCATCATCGACATCTACCGCGTGCGGCGCCTGATCGAGTGCCAGGCGCTGGCGCAGGCCTACCCGCGGCACCCGGCCAAGAAGCACATGCGCGAGGCGGTGCAGCAGGCCGTCAAGGCGCGCGAGGCGGGCGACTGGCTGGGCGTGGGCACGGCCAACATGGCCTTCCACATGGGGATCGTGGAGCTGGCCGACAGCGAGCGGCTGAACCTGCTGTTCGCGCAGGTGCTGGCCGAGCTGCGGCTGGCCTTCGGGCTGCTGCGCGACCCGGAGTTCCTCCACGCGCCCTACGTGGACATGAACCGCAGCATCCTCGAACTGGCCGAGGCGGGCGAGTTCGCCAAGGCATCGTCGGCGCTCAACGACTACCTCGTGCACTCCGAGCGCATCGTGCTGGCGGTCTACGCGCGGCAGTTGGGCGACGGCAGGGTGGGCGCGGGGGCGTAGGACGCCGCACGGCCGTGCCGGCGCTCCAAATTCCGAAGGTGCAGTCGGCCGCCAGCGCCCGCCCCGTGGGCGTTGGCGACGAATTCGTCACGAACGTGACGATCCGCGGGGCTCAGTCCTTGTAGCCGGGGCTTTCGCGGTCCAGCTTGCGCAGCAGGGCCGGCCAGGCGATGTTCGCGCCCTGGCCGCTGGTGACCGTCTTCATGACCTGGGCCAGCCCTTCGAGGATGCGCGGGTCGACTTGCACCAGCTCGCCGCCGGCCTGGGCATCGATCTGGATGCGGCAGGTGTTTTCGAAGGTGTACATGTTGAGGAAGGCGTCGGCCACCGACTTGCCCACGGTGAGCAGGCCGTGGTTGCGCAGCATGAGGAAGTTCTTGTGGCCCAGGTCCTGCTGCAGTCGCGGCTTCTCGTCGTCGCGCAGCGCCACGCCCTCGTAGTCGTGGTACGCCAGCGACGACAGCACGAAGGTGCTCTGCTGGCTGATGGGCAGCACGCCGCCCTTTTGCGCGCTCACGGCGATGCCGGCGCGCGTGTGGGTGTGCAGCACGCACTGCACGTCTTCGCGCACCTCATGGATGGCGCTGTGGATCACGAAGCCCGCGGGGTTGACCGGGTAGGGCGAGTCGATGACCTTGTTGCAGTTCATGTCCACCTTCACCAGGCTCGACGCCGTGATCTCGTCGAACATCAGCCCGTAGGGGTTGATGAGGAAGTGGTGCTCCGGTCCCGGGATGCGGGCCGTGATGTGCGTGAAGACGAGGTCGCTCCAGCCATACAGGGCGACGAGGCGGTAGCAGGCGGCGAGGTCGACGCGCAGCTGCCATTCCTCGGCCGAGACGAGGTTCTGGATTTCGGAGGCGGTGGTGGCGTTCATGGGTGGTCTCCTGTGGGATGACGAATACGGACTGCCGAACGCGAAGGGCGCGAAGATTGCGCGAAAGTCGCGAAAGCAATTCGGTCTGGTGGCTCTGTTTTGCGTCCTTCGCGGGACCTTCGCGTCTTTCGCGTACGGTTGCCGGATCAGGCCGCCGCGGGCTCCTGCAGCGCGGCCTTGTAGATGCTCTGCTTCGGCTGCGCCATCAGACGGCGCAGCATGGGCTCGAACGCGCTCATCGGCAAGGTCTCGGCCTTCGGGTCGAAGGCCGGGTTGTCGTAGAGCTCGCAGAACTCGGCCGTGCGCTCGTAGTGCGGATGGGCCTTGAACTGCTCGCGCATGTCGCGGTCCAGCCCGATGTGGTGGAAGAAGTAGTGGCCCTGGAAGATGCCGTGGTTCTGCACCATCCAGTGATTGGCCTCGCTCACGAAGGGCTTGAGGATGGCGGCGGCGATGTCGGGGTGGTTGAAGCTGCCCAGCGTGTCGCCGATGTCGTGCAGCAGGGCGCAGACCACGTACTCCTCGTCGCGGCCGTCGCGCAGCGCGCGCGTGGCGGTCTGCAGCGAATGGGTGTAGCGGTCGACCGGGAAGCCGCCGTAATCGCCCTCGAGGATCTTCAGGTGCGCCATCACGCGGTCGGGCAGGCCGCGGGTGAAGTGCATGAACTCGCCGCCGATGGCTTGCCAGTCCTCGCGCGTGCTGTCCTGCATGCGCACGAAATTCGCCCTTGCGTTCATCGTTGTCTCCGGGTCGTGGGATGGGATGGGCCCACTGTAGGCCGGGGCGCAGTGGCAAACTGTCCGGAATCGGACAATCCAGCGCCCGCGTTTACCCGGCCCGGCGCTCGCATCCGCGCCCTTGTTGCATGGCCTCCGCCTCCCGTCTCCGGGCTGCCCAGCGTGGCGCCTTCCTCGCCAACCCGTGGTTCGCGTCGCTCACGCGCGGCCAGCGCGAGGCGCTGCTCGGCGCGGCGGAGGTGCTGCACCTGCGCCGCGGCGAAATGCTGTTCCGCCAGGGCGATCCGGTGGGTGCGGCGGGCAGCGGCTTCTACGGGCTGGCCGCGGGGCTGCTGAAGGCGTCCACGCTGCGCGGCGACGGGCGCGAGGCCATCCTGGCCGTGCTGGAGCCCGGCAACTGGTTCGGCGAGATCACGCTCATCGACGGCGAACCGCGCACCCATGATGCGACGGCCCTGTCGTCGGTCGACGTGCTGGTGGTGCCGCCGGCGGCCTTCACCCAGCTCATGCGCGATGCGGCCTTCGCCAACGCGATGGCGCGGCTGCTGGCGGGGCGCGTGCGCGTGCTCTACGGCCTGGCCGAGGACAACACCCTGCGCGACCTGCGCGCACGCGTCGCGCGCCGGCTGCTGACGCTCGCACGGGGCGACGCGACCCAGTCGCCGCGCGCGCGGCCGCGCGTGACGCTGCCGCAGGAGGCGCTGGCCATGATGCTCGGCGTCACGCGGCAGACCCTGTCGCTGCAGCTGAACGCGCTGGCCGGCGAGGGCGTGATCCGCCTGGGCTACCGGCGCGTGGACATCCTCGACGCCGAGGCGCTGGCGCAGCGCGCGCGCTAGCGACGGCCGCCGCGGCACCCGCTCAGCGGATCACGCGCCCGTCGGCCGTGATCGACACCAGGTCGATGGCCGAGGTGGCCTCGCGCACGCCGGCGCGCAGATTCAGGCGGAAGCCGCCGACGTCGTAGGTCGTCATGCCTGCCAGCGTGCGTGCCAGCGTCGGCCCGCGGCCGCCGCGGCGCGCTGCCTCGCAGATGGCCTTGGCGGCGATGAAGCCCTCCAATCCCTCGTAGCCGGGGCTGAGGTCGGACTGGTCGATCGCGGACAGGTATTCGCGCACGATGGGCGTGGCCCGGCTGCGCGGCGAAGGCACCACCTGCGACACCACCACGCCGCCGATGTCCTTGTCCAGCGCGATGTACAGCGGGTCGATACCCACCGCCGAGAAATTGAGGAAGGCGCCTGCGTAGCCGGTCTTGCGCATCTTCTGGATGAAGGCGGCCGTGCTCTGGAACAGCGCGGCCTGGATCACCGCCTGCGGCTGGGCCGCCTGCACGGTGGCCACGGCCGCATCGACCTGCTTCGACTGGCCGGGCATGAAGGCCGTCGCCACCGGCGCCGGCAGCTTCAGCTCCCTGATCGCACGGTGGACGGCCTCCACGCCGGCGCGGCCCATGGCGTCGTCCTCGCCCACCACGGCGATGCGCGTGAGCCCGAGCGTGGCGCAGTGCTGCACCATCTTGAACGCCTCGTCGGCCATGCTGGGGCGCACGAAGAACACGTTCGGATGCGCCGCATCGCGCAGCGAATCGGGCGGCGCGAAGGGCGCGAAGAGCACGGCCCCCTGAGCCTTGGCGACCGTCGCGGCGGCAAGCGTGCTGGCAGTGCCGACGAAGCCGAAGAGGGCGTCCGCCCCCTCGGCCAGCAACTGGCGCGCGTTGGCGCCGGCCTTCTCGGCCACGTAGCCGTCGTCGAGCTGGCGCAGCTCCACGCGCACCGGCGCGTCCGGACGCTGGTTGAAGCCATCCACGTACAGTTTGGCCCCGGCGGCGAAGGCCAGGCCGATCTCGCTGGCCGCGCCGGTGAGCGGTGCCGACTGGCCGAGCACGAAGACGGGCCGACCGCCGGCAGGGGGTGCCGCCCAGGCGGCAGGAGAGAAGGCCGCGGCACCGGCCCACTGGATCAACGCGCGTCGACGTAACTTCATGGCGGAATGACGTTTAGTAACAATTCATTCATGTTAGCAACATGTGTGCCGCGGCGGTATGAATGTCCTGCATCGCGGGATGCCTGTTCCGTGTGGCGGGGCGTTCTGCTGGCCGCACTGGTGCTGCTGGCGGGCTGCCTGCCCGAGCGACGCGCGGAGGACATCCAGGCGCGCCCCACGGCCGAGTCGGCGAGCGTGGGCGGGACGGGGGCCGTGGCCGAGATCGAGCCGCCGTCACCGGCGCCCCTGCCGCCCGGACAGCTTGACGGCCCGCCTCGGGCAGCGCCGCCGCGCGTGGCCAGCACGCGGCCCGCCCTGGGTGCGGTGGCCGAAGCGCCGCGGCCGATCGCGCAGCTGGCGCCGCGCTACCCGGTGGCGCTGCGCGAGAGCGGCGTCGAAGGCCGGGTGGTGGCGAGCTTCGTCGTCGACGCCGACGGACGGGCGCGGGACGTGGAGGCGCAGGCCTCGCATGCGGCCTTCGCACAGGAGGTGCGCGAGGTGCTGCCGCGCTGGCGTTTCCAGCCGGCGCGCGATGCGGCCGGCCAGCCGGTGGCCGCGGCGGTGCGCCAGGTCTTCCGTTTCCGGATCGGGGACTGACGGCCGGGCGTGGTTGCGTGGTGCGCGCGGCTCAGCGCCGGCGGAACACCACGTCCCACACGCCGTGTCCGAGCTTGAGGCCGCGGTTCTCGAACTTGGTCAGCGGCCGGTAGTCGGGCTTGGGCGCCCAGCCGTCCGCTGCGGCACTGGTGTTCGCCAGCAGGGGCTCGGCGCCCAGCACCTCGCGCATCTGCTCGGCATAGGGCTGCCAGTCGGTGGCGCAGTGCAGGTAGCCGCCGGGCTGGAGGTGCTCGGCCAGCTGGCGCACGAAGGGCGGCTGGATCAGCCGCCGCTTGTTGTGGCGCTTCTTGTGCCAGGGGTCGGGGAAGAACACGTGGATCCCGGCCAGCGAGCCGGGCGCGAGCATGTGTTCCAGCACCTCGACCGCGTCGTGCGCGCAGATGCGGATGTTGGTGATCTGCTGCTCCCCGATGCGCTTGAGCAGCGCGCCGACGCCGGGCTCGTGCACCTCGCAGCACAGGAAGTTGTCCTCGGGCCGCACGCGGGCGATGTGCGCCGTGGCCTCGCCCATGCCGAAGCCGATCTCCAGGATGGTGGGCGCGTGGCGGCCGAAGGCGGCGTCGAGGTCCAGGCGCTCTTCGCGGTAGGGCAGCAGGAACTCCGGGCCCCAGGTCTCGAAGGCCTTGGCCTGGCCGCCGGTGGTGCGCCCGGCGCGGCGCACGAAGCTCTTCAGGCGCCGGTGCGGGAAGCCCTGCGGGGTGGTGGCGTCGTCGTTGTCGGAGCCGTCGGCGGTCGGGGGCGAGGCAGGGATGTCGATCACGGGCGCGGATTGTAGAGAGCGGCCCAGGGTGCCACCCACTGCGCCAGTGCCTCGGCGGGCGTGGCCGCGGCGGAAGGCGGCAGCCCGAGCACGGCCGCCGCCGCCTGCAGCGCGCCCAGGGCTTCGGCCAGCGCGCCGGTGGTGAGCGCGGTGGCGCCGTTCTGCTTCGACAGCTTCTGCCCGTCGGCGCCCATCACCAGCGGCGTGTGCAGGTAGCGCGGTGCGGGACAGCCCAGCGCTCGCTGCAGCAGGATCTGGCGCGGCGTGTTGTCGGCCAGGTCTTCGCCGCGCACGACGTCGGTGATGCCCTGCGCCGCATCGTCCACCACGACCGCCAGCTGGTAGGCCCACGGGCCGTCGGCGCGGCGCAGCACGAAGTCGCCGACCTCGCGCGCCACGGCCTGCCGTTGCGGGCCGAGCCGCCGGTCCGTCCAGCGCACCTCGTCCGCTATGGTTTCGATAGCTGCCTGCGCAGGCGGGGCGGACGCTGCGGGCACTTCTTGTTCGAATTTCCAGGTCGCGAAGCGCCAGGCCCGCGCGGGCTTGCCGTGCAGACCGTCGCGGCAGGTGCCGGGGTAGACGCGCTCGCCATGGCGCTCATGCGCCACGCCGCGCGCGGCCAGGGCGGCGTCGATCTCGCGGCGCGTGCAGCCGCAGGGGTAGGCCAGGCCGGCCGCCATGAGGCGCTGCAGTGCGGCCTCGTACAGCGCGCCGCGCGCGCTTTGCCACACGGGCGCCTCGTCGGCGATCAGCCCGCAGGCCGCGAGCTGGCCGAGGATGTGCTCGCCCAGCCCGGGCAGGCAGCGCTCGGTGTCGGCGTCCTCGATGCGTACCAGCCAGCGCCCGCCGGCGGCGCGGGCATCGAGCCAGCTGGCGAGCGCGGCGACCAGCGAGCCCGCATGCAGCGGCCCGGTCGGCGAGGGGGCAAAGCGGCCGATGTATGTGGCCCCCACGCTCCCCGCTGCGCGAGGTTCGCTGCCCCCCGAGGGGGTGCTCGCCGCCTTGGGGCGGCCCGGCGGCGGCTCGGGGCCTTGGGTCACGCGCTCAGGCGACGTCGAGCGCGAGCGAAAGGCCCGAGACGAAGGCGTCCTCGACCCGGTGCCCGGTGCACCAGTCGCCGGCCACGCCGAGGCCGGCCGCGTCGTCCCACAGGTGCGTCTTGCCCAGCGGCGTCTGCGTCTTGGCCTCGGTCCACAGGCGGGCCTGGGCGAAGGAGGGCGTGGCGAGGATGCCGGTGATCTCGGCAAAGGCGCGCTGCAGCTTGGCCTCGATGCGCGGCGCGTCGTCGCGCAGGTGCTCCTGCGACCACGCGGGGCTGGCCTGCACCGTCCAGCGTTCGACCTGCGTGCGGCCGGGCTTGGAGGATTCGCGCGCCACCCAGGCCACGCGGTGGTGGGTGGAGAGCGCGGCGTTCCACTGCGGGCCCAGCGACCACAGCGCCGGCTGGTTGGCCTGCGGGTAGGCGAGGTTCAGCGACCAGCAGGGCGCGATGGTCACGCCGCCGAGCGCCTCGAAGAGGGCCGGCGCCGCGCCGCGCAGCAGCACGCGCGCGGCACCGGGCGTGACGGCCAGCAGCACGGCGTCGAAGCCCGCCTGCACCGACTGCGCACCTTCGGCTTCGGCGATGCGCAACTGCCAGCCGCGCTCGGTCAGCGGGTCGCGTTCGATCGCCGTGACGCCGCAGCCGGTGCGCACGTGCGTACCTAGCGGCGCGGCCCAGTGCGTGGCCAGGGCATCCATGCGCGGCGTCGCGACCCAGTGCGACTCGCGTCGGGGCAGCGCCGCCTCGGCCACGCGGCCATGGGCGTCGAGCACGCGCACGGCGTTGGCGCTCCAGCGCTTGCAGGGGGCGTACGTCGCGTCCAGCGCCTGCTGGAAGCGCGGGTCGCGCACGGTGAAGTACTGCGCGCCGGAATCGAAGCTGCCGAAGGGCGTGTCCTCGCTGGCCATGCGGCCGCCGACCTGCGCCGCCCGCTCGAAGACCGTGACCTCGTGCCCGGCCTGCACCAGGGTGCGTGCGGCCGTGAGTCCGGCCAGGCCGGCACCGACGATGGCGATGCGGCGCGGGGCCGCGGCGGAGGCAGGGGGGCGGGAAGTGCGAGGGCGGCGGGTCGTCATGGTTGTTGTGCGGAGGCGGCGAGAGGGATGGATGCCGGGCCGACTCTACAACTTCCCGCGCCGGGTCCCGGCGATCAACGTCCGCGGTGCCGGTGCAGCAGCGCCTCGCGCGTGCCTTCGTGCTCGAAGCGCTGCAGCCACCATTGCAGCGCCAGCCCGGGGCTGCCGGCGGCGCGCACCCGCCAGGCGCAGTGCAGCGAGCCGGCGGGCGGCACCCGCTCGGTGGCGCGCACGACGAGGTGGCCGGCTTCCACGTAGGGCCGCGCCAAGGGCTCGGGCAGGAAGCCGCCGCCCAGCCCGTGCAGCTGCGCATGCAGCTTGGCCTGCATGGTCGGCACGGTGAGGATGTCCTGCCCGCCCACCAGGTTGACGTTCATGCTCTGGCCCTGCCGCGCCGAGTCGGCCGCCGCCACGCCGCGGTGGGTGCGGATGGTGGCGTCGCTCAGCGGCTCGGCCGCGCGCGCCAGCGGATGGTTCGGCGCCACCGCGTAGACGAAGCGGATCTCGCCCAGCGGCCGGCTGCGGATGCCCGTGGCCGTGAAGGACAGGCTCGCCGCGTCGAGCACGGTGCCGATGGCCAGGTCGGCCTCGCCGCGGGTCAGGGCCTCGATGGTGCCCAGCAGCGTCTCGTCGCGCAGCTTCAGGCGCGTGGGCGGCTCTTCGGCGTAGAAGGCACCCACCAGGTCGAACAGCGGGTCGCGCGCGATCACGCTGTCGATGGCGATGGTGAACTGCGGCTCCCAGCCGGTGGCCACGCGGCGCACGCGGTTGGCCACGGCGTCGATCTCGCCGAGCAGGCGGCCGGCCTCGCGCAGCAGTTCGGCACCGGCTTCGGTCAGGCGCGCCTGGCGGGCGCTGCGGTCGAAGAGCAGCACGTCCAGCGCGTCCTCGATCTGTCGCACGCGGTAGCTCAGGGCGCTGGGCACCAGGTCGAGCGTGCGTGCGGCGCCGGCAAAGCTGCCCGCCTGCACGATGGTCTGCAGCATGGCCAGGGCGTCGGGCGTGAGCACGTCGCGGGGGCTGGGCGGCGGCGGCGTGGCAGGGGTGCGGGGCGGTCTGGGCATCGCCCGATTCTCATTCAAAAAATTTGAATGATGTCTTCAAGTCCGCACGTCTTTTCGCTCGGGCCCAAGGCCTAAAGTTCATTCCATCGCGGCGCATCCGGCGCTGCTCACGAGAGGGGCGAGGCAAGGCCCGCCTCCGATGCAGACAAGGAGTTCAACGATGTTGCAAGTCCGCAAGTCCCAGGAACGAGGCTACGCCGACCACGGCTGGCTCAAGTCCTTCCACAGCTTTTCCTTCGCCGGCTACTACGACCCGAAATTCATGGGTTGGGGCAACCTGCGGGTGATCAACGAAGACCGCGTGGCGGGCGGTGCCGGCTTCGGCACCCACGGCCACAAGGACATGGAGATCATCAGCTACGTGCTCGACGGCGAGCTGGCGCACAAGGACAGCATGGGCAACGTGGAGTCGATCCCGCCCGGCGAGGTGCAGCGCATGAGCGCCGGCCGCGGCGTGATGCACAGCGAGTTCAACCACAAGCAGGACTCGACCACGCACTTCCTGCAGATCTGGATCGAACCCAACCAGCGCGGCATCACGCCCGGCTACGAGCAGAAGAAGTTCGACGCGGCCGACAAGCGTGGCAAGCTGCGCCTGGTGGCTTCGCCCGACGGCGCCGACGGCTCGGTGACGGTGCATGCCGATGCGAAACTCTATGCCGGCCTGCTCGACGGCGCCGAATCGGCCGACCTGGTGCTGGACCCGAAGCGCAAGAGCTACGTGCACCTGGTGCGCGGCGAGCTCGAGGTCAACGGCCAGAAGCTCAGCGGCGGTGATGCCGCGCTGATCGCCGACGAGAGTGCCCTGCACCTGGCCGGCGGCAAGGACGCCGAGGTGCTGGTCTTCGACCTCGCCGCCTGAGTCCCCGGGCCGGCACCGCCGAAAGGCGGTGCCGGCCCTTTTCGTGTTCGACGTTTTCTTTTTTCTTTCTTTCTTTCTTCCTCGTTTTTCTTTTTCAACAGGAGTTTTCCATGGCCATCACCAACACCTCGACCACCACCCCCACGCAAGACGGCGTGGCGCTTCTCGGCCGCGTGCTGATCGCAGCGCTGTTCATTCCCGCCGGCTTCGGCAAGCTGATGGGCTTCGCCGGAACGACCGGCTACATCGCGTCGGTCGGACTGCCACTGCCGCAGGTCGGCGCCGTGATCGCCATCCTGGTCGAACTCGTGCTCGGCATCGCGCTGCTGGTGGGCTTCAAGACCCGCATCGCCGCGCTGCTGATCGCCATCTTCACGGTGGTCGCCGCCATCTTCTTCCACAACTACTGGGCGATGCCGGCCGACAAAGCCTTCGTGAACCAGCTCATGTTCTGGAAGAACATCGCCATCGCCGGCGGCCTGCTGGGCTTCTTCGCCTTCGGCCCGGGCCGCTTCAGCATCGACAAGAAGTAATTCCGCGCAAGGACACGCCACCATGAGCGATATCGTCATCGTCTACCACTCCGGCTACGGCCATACCCAGCGCGTGGCGCAGGCCGTGGCGCAGGGCGCGCAGGCCGAGCTGCTCGCCATCGATGCGGACGGCAACCTGCCGGAAGGCGGCTGGGAGCTGCTGGCCGGCGCCAAGACCATCGTGCTGGGCTCGCCCACCTACATGGGCGGGCCGAGCTGGCAGTTCAAGAAGTTCGCCGACGCCTCGTCGAAGGTCTGGTACGCCCAGGGCTGGAAGGACAAGCTCTTCGCCGGCTTCACCAACAGCGCGACCATGAACGGCGACAAGTTCTCCACGCTGACCTACCTGTGGCAGCTGGCGATGCAGCACAGCGGGCTGTGGCTGAGCATCGGCATCAAGCCGCACAACGACAAGGCCGCCACGCGCCATTCGCCCAACTACGTGGGCGGCTACGGTGGCCTGCTGACCACCTCGCCGTCGGACGCGAGCGCCGCCGAGGTGCCGCAGGGTGACCTCGATACGGCGCAGGCCTTTGGCGAACGTATCGCCGAGGTCACGGCCGCTCGCGGCTGAACGCAGGCCGCAGGCAAAGGCGGGATACTGCCGCCTTGTTTCCCCACGACCACGAAGGAGCTCCCCGCATGACCGACACCCTGCTGCTGAAGCCGCACGACAAGGACCTGGGGGGCGGCTTCCATGTGCGCCGCCTGCTGCCGGCGGCCCAGAAGCGGGCCGTGGGGCCCTTCGTGTTCTTCGACCATTTCGGCCCGGCCACCGAGAAGCCGGGCGACCAGCACGACGTGCGGCCGCACCCGCACATCGGCCTGGCCACGGTGACCTACCTGTTCGAGGGCGCGATGATGCACCGCGACAGCCTGGGCACCGTGCAGGAGATCCGCCCCGGGGCCATCAACTGGATGACCGCCGGCCGCGGCATCGTGCATTCGGAGCGCAAGCCCGAGCCGCTCAAGACCGAGACCTACGTCAACCATGGCCTGCAGCTGTGGTGCGCACTGCCACGGGCGCACGAGGAGGACGAGCCCAGCTTCTCGCACACCGCCGCGGCCGACATTCCCGCGCTGACGGTGCAGGGCGTGCCGGTGCGCGTGCTCGTGGGCGAGGCCTTCGGTGCGCGCTCGCCGGTGCCCACCGTCATGCAGACCCTGTACCTGGACATCGAGCTGCCGGCAGGCGGCCGCTTCGAGCTGCCCGCGTTGGCGCCGGAGCTGGCGATCTACGCGGTCGATGGCGAGGTGCAACTCGACGGCCAGGCCGTGCCGGCGCACACCATGGCGGCGCTGCCTGCCGGCCAGGCGGTGGTGCTGACGGCCGCGCAGGCCGTGCGCCTGGTCGTGGTCGGCGGCGAGCCGCTCGACGGCCCGCGCTACATCACCTGGAACTTCGTCTCCAGCCGCCGCGAGCGCATCCTGCAGGCCGGCGAGGACTGGGCCGCGCAGCGTATGGGCCACGTGCCGGGCGAGAGCGAATTCATCCCGCTGCCGGGCCATCCCTTCCAGGTGCAGTCACCGACGCCCGATACCGGCAGCACACCGGCCTGATATTCAAGCCAGAAGTGCCTGCAGCGCCCGTCCAGCGGGCGCGGGCAGCTCACTTTTTGATAGCGATGTCGGGGTCTTCGCTGCGCCGCGCGCTGGCGTGCTGCGCGCGGGCGCTCAGGTCGGGCGCCAGCGCCTCCCGGCCGTCGAACACGAAGCAGTCGCCGCGGTAGTGCGCGCCGCCGACTTCCTCGAAGTATTTGAGGATGCCGCCGTCGAGCTGCAGCACGTTCGGCAAGCCGGCCTCGTGCATGTAGATCGCCGCCTTCTCGCAGCGGATGCCGCCGGTGCAGAAGCTCACCACCGTCTTGCCCTCGAGCTCCGCGCGGTGGTCGATCACCGCCTGCGGGAATTCGGTGAACTTCGTGATGCGCCAGTCGATGGCGTTCTCGAAGGTGCCGTAGTCGACCTCGAAGGCGTTGCGCGTGTCGAGCAGCACCACTTGCTGGCCGGCGTCGTCGTGCCCCTGGTCCAGCCAGCGCTTGAGCGTGCGCGCATCCACGCCCGGCGCGCGGCCGGCCGCCGGCTGGATGGCCGGGTGGTTCATGCGGATGATCTCGCGCTTGAGCTTGACCAGGAGGCGCCGGAAGGGCTGCTGCGCCGACCAGCTCTCCTTGGCTTCCAGCGGCGCGAAGCGCGGGTCGGCCCGCAGTTCGTCGAGGAAGCCGCGCACGCCGTCGGCAGCACCCGCCAGAAAGAGGTTGATGCCCTCTTCGGCAAGCAGCACGGTGCCCATCAATTGGCGCGCGCGCGCCGACTCGAACAGCCTCGGCCGCAGCGTCTCGCGGTCGTGGATGGGGACGAAGAGGTAGGCGGAGATGTTGAGGACGTCGGACACCGGCCGATTGTAAAAAGCGGCCCGCCGGGCCCCGGTCGAGCGCCCCGTCAGCGGCGGGGCCGCGTGCGCGCGGCCAGGTCGGCAAGCGCCCCGGCGAGCGTCGGGAAGGCGAAGCCGTAGCCCGCCCGGGCGGCGACCGCCGGCACCACGCGGCGCCCAGCCAGCAGCAGGTCGCCCATCTCGCCCAGGGCCAGGCGCAGGGCCGACGCCGGCACGCGAAGGTGCACGCCGCGGCCGTACGAGGCCGCCAGCGCGCGCACGAACCCGGCCTGCGACGGCGTCTGCGGCGCCACGACGTTCATCGGCCCCACCAGGTCCTCGCGCGCGAGTGCGAGGCGCGCCAGGCCGACCGCGTCGTCCACGTGCACCCAGGGCGCCGGCTGCCGACCATCGCCCAGCACGGCGCCCAGACCCAGGCGGGCCGCGAGCGCCTGGGGCGGGTAGGCGCCGCCGTCGTGGCCGAGCACCACGCCCAGGCGCAGGCGCACCACGCGCACGCCCAGGGCCTCGGCCCGCAGCGCGTCGCGTTCGATCGCCATGCACAGCTCCGACTGGAACTGGCCGGGGCGGGGCGGCTCGGTCTCGTCGCAGGGCGCGTCGGCCGCGCCATCCACGCGGCCGTACCACCCGATCGCCGAGGCGACCACCAGCACCGCGGGCGGCCGCTGCAGGCGCCGCATCAGGGCCAGCAACTGCGCGGCCGGCTCGGCACGGCTGCGCAGCAGCGTCTCGCGCTGCGCGCGGGTCCAGGGCGGCCCCAGCACGCGCGCACCCGCGAGCTGCACGCAGGCATCGATGGGCGTGTGCGCCGGCAGCTCCGCCAGGGTCGTCACGCACTGCACCCGCGGCCCGAGGCGGCGCGCCGCCTTTGCGGCGTCGCGCGTGGCCGCGATCACCCGGTGGCCGTCGGCCAGCAGCGCGGCGACCAGGTGGCCGCCGACGAAGCCGGTGGCGCCGGTGACGAGGACGGTACGGCTCATGCGGCGTCCGCAGGGCCGGCCCGCGCGTCGGTGCGCCGGCGCCGGCACGCGTCGGAGCAGTAGCGCACCTCGTCCCAGTGGCGGGCCCAGGCCTTGCGCCAGCTCATGGGCCGGCCGCAGACGGCGCACGGCTTGCTCGGCAGGGCCGCCTTGTTGCCCTTGAATGGACGTGGATCCGGCATGAGGGACGAGGGAGGAAGGTTCGACAACCGATCTTAGGCGCGCGCTCCATCGGCCGTGCCGGCCGGCAACCCGACCGAATGCCGGTCACCCGGCCGGTTTTTACAATGGCGCGATGTTTGTTCACCTGCGCCTGCACACCGAGTTCTCCGTCGTCGACGGCACCACCCGCATCGACGAAGTCGTCAAGGCCGCGGCCAAGGACGGCCAGCCCGCGCTGGCCATCACCGACCTGAACAACCTGTTCGGCGGCGTGAAGTTCTACAAGCAGGCGCGCGGCAAGGGCGTGAAGCCCGTGCTGGGCTGCGAGGTGATGATCGAGGGTCTGGACGCCGACGCCGCCCCCAGCCGCATCGTGCTGCTGGTGCAGAGCTTCGAGGGCTATCTCAACCTGTGCGAGATCCTGGCGCGCGCCTGGACCCAGAACGTGGGCCGCGGCCAGACCCAGGCGGTGGCCAAGTGGGCCTGGCTGCAGGAGCTCAACGGCGGGCTGATCTGCCTGGCCGGCGCCCAGGCCGGCCCGCTGGGCGCGCCGCTGATGGCCGGCAACGCCGAACGGGCGCGCGAGATCGCGCTGCAGCTCGCGGGCCTTTTCACGCATCGCTTCTACATCGAGCTGCAGCGCGCGGGACGCACCGACGACGAGGCGCACGTGGTGGCGGCGGTGCAACTGGCCGCGCGGCTCAATCTGCCGGTGGTGGCGACGCACCCCGTGCAGTTCCTGGAGCCCGACGAGTTCGAGGCCCACGAGGCGCGCGTGTGCATCTCCGAGGGCGAGATCCTGGGCAACCAGCGCCGGGTGCGCAAGTTCACGCGCGAGCAGTATTTCAAGTCGGCCGCCGAGATGGAGCGGCTCTTCGCCGACGTGCCCAGCGCGATCGCCAACACGGTCGAGATCGCCAAGCGCTGCAACCTCACGCTGGTGCTGGGCAAGCCGCAGCTGCCCAACTTCCCGACGCCGCTGGAAGACGGCGTGCCGATGCCGATCGAGAAGTACTTCCGCGTGCTCTCCTTCGAGGGGCTGGAGGAGCGGCTCGCGCACCTGTACCCCGATCCCGCCAAGCGCGACGCGCAGCGCCCGCGCTACGTGGAAAGGCTGGAGTTCGAGATCGGCACCATCCTGAAGATGGGCTTCCCCGGCTACTTCCTGATCGTGGGCGACTTCATCAACTGGGCCAAGAACAACGGCTGCCCGGTGGGCCCGGGCCGGGGCTCGGGCGCGGGTTCGCTGGTGGCCTATGCGCTGAAGATCACCGACCTGGACCCGCTCGAATACAACCTGCTCTTCGAGCGCTTCCTGAACCCGGAGCGGGTGTCGATGCCCGACTTCGACATCGACTTCTGCCAGGGCAACCGCGACCGCGTCATCGACTACGTCAAGGACAAGTACGGGCGCAACGCGGTGAGCCAGATCGCCACCTTCGGCACCATGGCCGCGCGCGCCGCCATTCGCGACGTGGGCCGCGTGATGGACATGAGCTACGGCTTTTGCGACGGCATCAGCAAGCTGATCCCGAACAAGCCGGGCAAGCCGGTCACGCTGCAGTACCCGCCTGCGAACCTCTCCGAGGAGGACAAGGAGAAGTACGCGATCGCCGCCGAGCCGCAGCTGGCCGAGCGCATCGAGCGCGAGGAAGAGGTCAAGTCGCTGGTCGAGATGGCGCAGAAACTCGAGGGCATGACCCGCAACATCGGCATGCACGCCGGCGGCGTGCTGATCGCGCCGGGCAAGCTGACCGATTTCTGCCCGCTGTACCAGCAGCCGGGCAGCGACTCGGCCGTGAGCCAGTACGACAAGGACGACGTGGAGGCGATCGGCCTCGTCAAGTTCGACTTTTTGGGGCTGGCGACGCTCACCATCCTGGAGATCGCGCGCGAGTTCATCGTCAGGCGGCACAAGGGGCAGGAGGGCTTCGCCTACGAGAACATCCCGCTGGACGACCGGGCGACCTACAAGCTCTTCTCCGACGGCAAGACCGAGGCCGTGTTCCAGTTCGAATCGCGCGGCATGCAGGGCATGCTCAAGGACGCGCGGCCGACGCGGCTGGAAGACCTGATCGCGCTGAACGCGCTGTACCGCCCGGGGCCGATGGACCTGATCCCCAGCTTCGTGGCGCGCAAGCACGGCCGCGAGGAGGTGGAGTACCCGCACCCGGCGGTGGCCGAGATGCTCAGCGAGACCTACGGGATCATGGTCTACCAGGAGCAGGTGATGCAGACCGCGCAGATCCTGGGCGGCTACAGCCTGGGCGGCGCCGACTTGCTGCGCCGCGCGATGGGCAAGAAGAAGGCCGAGGAAATGGCCGAGCACCGCGAGAAGTTCCGCGCCGGTGCCCTGGCCACGCACGGCATCCCGCAGGAGAAGGCCGACGAGATCTTCGACCTGATGGAGAAGTTCGCGGGCTACGGCTTCAACAAGTCGCACGCCGCCGCCTACTCGCTGCTGGCCTACCACACGGGCTGGCTGAAGGTGCACTACACGGCCGAGTTCTACTGCGCCAACATGACGGTGGAAATGGACAACACCGACAAGCTGAAGGTGCTGTTCGAGGACGCGACCAAGAACTTCGGCATGAGCTTCGAGCCGCCGGACGTGAACCGCGGCTTCTACCGTTTCGAGCCGGTGAGCGACAAGGTGATCCGCTACGGCCTGGGCGCGGTCAAGGGCACCGGCCAGCTGGCGATCGAGGCGATCGTCCGGGCGCGCGAGGAGGGCGGGCCCTTCAAGAGCCTGTACGACTTCTGCGCGCGGGTGGATCGCCAGCGCATCAACAAGCGCACGGTGGAGGCGCTCATCAAGGCCGGCGCCTTCGACGCGCTGCAGCCCAACCGGGCGGCGCTGGTCGCCTCGCTGGACCGCGCCTTCGAATACGCCGCGGCGCAGGAAGCCAACGCCAACCAGGGCGGCCTGTTCGACCTGGGCGACGACGTGCACGGATCGAGCACGCAGGAGCCCGACCTGGTCGAAACCACGCCCTGGGGCGTGAAGGAACGCCTCACGCTCGAGAAGACGGCCATCGGCTTCTACCTCTCGGGCCACCTGTTCGATGAGGTGGCGCGCGAGGTGCGCCAGTTCGCGCGGCGGCAGATCGACGAACTGCTCGACAGCCGCGAGCCGCAGGTGATCGCCGGCATCGTCAGCGGCCTGCGTGTCATCAACGGCAACCGCGGTCGCCTGGCCATCTTCGTGCTCGACGACAAGACCGACACCATCGAGGCCGTGGCCGACGAGGCCGTGTTCGACGCCGCGCGCAACCAGCTCAAGGAAGACGAGCTGGTCATCGTGAGCGGCCGGCTGCAGCCCGGCCGGGGCGGCTTCGAGGCGCGCTTCAACGTGCAGCAGGTGTGGGACCTGGCGACGGCGCGTTGCCGCTTCGGCAAGTTCCTGCGCGTGGCCGTCAACGGCAAGCTGCCGGACATCGCGCGCATCGTGCGCGACTTCCCGCCGCGCAGGGAGGCGACCGAACATGGCGAGGTGCAGCAGGGGCTGGGGGTGCGCCTGGCGATGGCGCGCTCGGGCGCGCAGGTCGAACTGCAACTGGGCGAGGCGGCGCGCTTCTTTCCGGTCGACGCGGCACTGGCCAGCTGGATGGCGCAGGCCGAAGCGGGCAAGGCAACCATCGTGTACGAATGACGACAAGATGCCGTGACGGCCAGCCTGAACTGAAGAAGTAGTTGTTTTTTGCGTCGTCCCTTCCCCGGCGGCATGTCATGTCGTCGACGCGCAAGCTCCGGAACGGCGACGATTTCGAGGAGCTGGCTGGGGAGATGGGGCGCCGGGCGCTCATGCTCGCGCCCACCTTCTTGAAACAGCCATTTGCATTTGTCAGTAAAAAGGATACATTTCTCCACGAAGATGCGACATGGTGGGCAAAACAGCACCACCGGTTTGACGAGGAGAAATGGATGCGTTGTTTCCGGGATGAGGCCTGTCTGGATTTGCTGGATCGGCAGACTTTCAAGTTCCAGCACCAGTTGATGGACCACCCTGCGCTGAGCTTGCAGAACCTGGCCAACGTGCTGCCAGCGCTGCCTGCCCACAGCGTGATGTCGTCCAAGGGGCTGCTGAGCAACGGCGACGATTTCGAAGACGTGATGTGCGGAAACACGGGGAGCCGGTTCGCGATCGAGGCAGTGATCGAGAACATCCGCACCAGTGACTCCTACATCATGGTGAATGGACCCGAGGAGCATCCGTCGTTCCAGCCGCTGTACAAGGAACTGATCGCCGACGTCGAGCAGATCATGAAGCGTCGCGGCCTGGGCAATGTGGCCATCAGCCCGAAGCTCTATCTGTTCATTGCGTCCCCCAACAGCGTGACGCCGTTCCATATCGACCGGTACTCGGGCTTCCTGATGCAATTTCGGGGCAGCAAACACGTCTCGATCTTTCCGCAATGGGACGAGCGTGTGGTGAGCTCTCAGAACAAGGAAGCCTACGTCGCCAACAAGAACACACGCCTGCCCTGGGACCACAGCATGAACGAACTGGGCAAGACTTTCGAGTTCCATCCCGGCGAGGCGCTGCATATTCCTTTCTCGGCTGGCCATCACGTCCGCAACGGCAGCGAGGACGTGTCGATCTCGATGTCCATTTTCTTCAGCACCGACCAGAGCCACGCCTGGCGTCAGGCGCTTCGCTTCAATCACGCCGCGCGGCCGGTCTTGCGGCGCCTGGGCCTGAAGCCCGCGGCCGTGGGGCGGGCGCAGTGGCGCGACAGCGCCAAATCGGGCGCGTGGACCGCCATTCGCAAGCTCAAAAGCCTTCGAGGCGCTTGAGAGCCGGTCGGGAGCACACGGGCGCTCGGGAGCACAACCGAGCTTGTCCGGAGAGGGCACGGACAGTCACGGCATTGGCCCGGTTGCCAGCACTCGCACGCTCTTTGAAGACTCGCCGCCCCTTGTTTCAGCGCGGCTAGGGCGGCCGGGCGCAACGCCGACCCGGGGTGCGGGGTGGACCTGGCCGCGGCGCTCCACAATCGCCCGATGACCGCACTGCGCACCCTCTATCCCATCGTCGAGCCCTACGCCAGCGGCACGCTGGATGTCGGCGATGGCCACGTCCTGTACTACGAACGCTGCGGCACGCCCGGTGGCGTGCCCGCCGTGTTCCTGCACGGCGGGCCCGGCGGCGGCATCTCACCCGCGCAGCGCGGCCTGTTCGACCCGGCACGCTACGACGTGCTGCTGTTTGACCAGCGCGGGTGCGGCCGCTCCACGCCGCATGCGAGCCTGGAGGCCAACACGACCTGGCACCTGGTGGCCGACATCGAGCGGCTGCGGGTGCTGGCCGGCGTCGAACGCTGGCTGGTGTTCGGCGGCTCCTGGGGCTCGACGCTGGCGCTGGCCTATGCGCAGGCGCACCCCGAACGCGTGAGCGCGTTGGTGCTGCGCGGCGTCTACACCGTGACGCGCGCCGAACTGCAGTGGTACTACCAGTTCGGCGTGTCGGAGATGTTCCCGGACAAGTGGGCCGGCTTCCAGGCGCCGATCCCGCCGCAGGAGCGGCACGACATGATCGCGGCCTACCGCCGGCGCCTGACGGGCGATAACGAAGCGGCGCGCCTGCAGTGCGCGCAGGCCTGGACGATCTGGGAGGGCGAGACCATCACCCTGCTGCCGGACGCGGCCTTTTCGGCGCCGTTTCGCGATCCGCACTTCGCCCTGGCCTTCGCGCGCATCGAGAACCACTTCTTCACCCACGGCGCGTGGCTGGAAGAGGGGCAACTGCTGCGTGACGCGCACCGGCTGCGCGGGATCCCCGGTGCCATCGTCCATGGCCGCTACGACATGCCGTGCCCGCTGCGCTACGCCTGGGAGCTGCACCAGGCCTGGCCCGAGGCCGAGTTCCACCTCGTCGAAGGCGCCGGGCATGCCTACTCGGAGCCGGGCATTCTGGATGCGCTGATTCGCAGTACCGATCGTTTGGCCGCGCCGGGCTGAAGTGTCGCAGCGGAGATCGTCACGTTCGTGACGAATTCGGCCGCAGCCCATGGCTGGCGGGGGCTGCAGCCCGATAGCACTTTTGCTGTTCCTGCCCTCCTGGGGCTTCCCGGCGCCGTCAGGACTTGGGCCGCAGCGAGATCTCGGGGAAGGGCGAGGGCACACGGCCGTCGGTGTCGCGCGGCATCACTTCCGTGCGCTGGATGGCACGGATGGCCGCGTCGTCCCAAGCCGGGTTGCCGCTGGACTTGACGATGCGCGGGGTACCGACGATGGTGCCGTCGGGGGAGGTCTCGATCTTCACGATGACCTCCGGGTTGCCCGGCACCGAGGTCGGGTCGAACACCACATTGCGCTTGATCAGCGCCGCCACCCGGCCGAAGTAGCCGGCCGAGACGCCGCCGCTGCCGTTGCCGCGACCCGAGCGCGGCCCGCTGTTCTGGTCGGCGGTGCCGCTGGCGGAACCGGCGGCCTGGCCCATCATGCGGGCGATGTTGGCCTGACGCTCCTTCTCGGCCGCCGCGGCGGCGGCCTTCTGCTGGGCCGCCTTCTGCTGCGCTGCCTTTTCCTGCGCGGCCTTCTCCTGCGCCGCCTTCTCGGCCGCCTCGCGCTTGCGCTGCTCGGCCAGCTTCTGCTGCTGCTCCTGCTTGCGCTGCGCCTCGAGCTGCTCCTTGCGGTCCTGTTCGCGCTCGCGGGCCTCGCGCTCCTTCCTCTCCTGCGCTGCCTTCTCGGCCTGCTGGCGCTTGAGTTCCTGCTGGCGCTGCTGCTCCTGCTCGCGTTCGCGCTGTTGCTGCTGCTCGCGCAGGCGGCGTTCACGCTCCAGGGCGATGTCCGGGTCCTTCGGCGGCGGGGGCGCGGGCGGCGGCTTCACCGCCTCGGGCGGCGGCGGGGGAGGAGGGGGCGGCGGTGGCGGTGCGGGCTGGGGCGCCGGTGCCGGGGGCGGCGGCGGCGCCACGGCCGTGCGCTGCGCCGCCTGCTGGGTGGTGGACGACCAGATCTCGGCCTCGATGGCGTCGTCGTCGCCCTCGCGCTTCCAACGCACGCCCCAGGTCAGGGCCGCGATGAGCAGCGCGTGCGCGATCAGCGCCAGCACCAGGGCACGCAGCGTGCCGCGCTGGGGCGGCGGAGCGAATTCGGGGCGGTCGGCGACGAGCGACATGCGTGCGTGCGGCTCCCGCGCTCAGCGGCGTCCGCCGGTGGTCTGCACCGACAGGCCCACGCGCTCGATGCCGGCGCGCTTGAGCTGGTTCATGGTGGCGACGACGGTTTCGTACTTCACGGACTTGTCGGCGCTGATGACCACCGGGCGCTGGTCGTCGCCGCCCTGGGCGGCCTTCACGGCCTGGCCGATCTGGTTCATCGGGATCTGCTGCGCCGGCATGGAGCCGGTCGAGTCCTTCTTGAACTCGATCACGTCGTCGTTCTTGACCACGATCTCCAGCGGCTTGTCGGGCTGCTTGTTGGCGCGGTCGACGCTGGGCAGGTTGATCACGCTCGGCGTGATGAGCGGGGCGGTCACCATGAAGATGATCAGCAGCACCAGCATCACGTCGATGAACGGGACCATGTTGATCTCGTTGATCGTGCGGCGTCCGCGGCCGCGGGAGGAGACGGCGGGCATGGCAGGACTCTCCGGGGCTCAGTGGCCCGAGGCCGCGCTGCTCTGCGCCGCATGGGCGCTGGCGGCCGACAGGTTGCGCTGCAGGATGTTGGAGAACTCCTCGATGAAGGTCTCCAGGGCGATGGCGATCTTGTCGATCTCGCGCGCGAAGCGGTTGTAGCCCACCACGGCCGGGATGGCGGCGAACAGGCCGATGGCGGTGGCGACCAGCGCCTCGGCGATGCCGGGCGCGACGGTGGACAGCGTGACCTGCGCCAGCGCAGCGAGGCCGGTGAAGGCATGCATGATCCCCCACACCGTGCCGAAGAGGCCGACGTAGGGCGACACCGAGCCGACCGTGGCGAGGAAGGACAGGTTCGATTCGGCGGCGTCCATCTCGCGCTGGAAGCTCGCGCGCATCGCGCGGCGGGCGCCGTCGAGCAGGGTGCCGGCGTCGCTGATGTGGCGCTCGCGCAGCTTCTGGTACTCGCGCATGCCGGACGCGAAGATGCGCTCCATCGGGCCGGCGAACTTGGCGTTCTGCGCCGCCGAGGCGAAGAGTTCGTTCAGGCTGGTGCCCGACCAGAACTCGCGCTCGAAGTCTTCGTTGAGCGCGCGCATGCGCTTGAGCGCGAAGAACTTGCGGATGATCGCGGCCCAGCTGGCCACCGAGATCACGACCAGCAGCAGCACGACGAGCTGCACCGCGAGGCTGGCATGCAGGAGGAGGGTGGTGATCGACAGGTCTTGGTTCATGGCATGAAAGGATCGGACGCGATGCGGGCCGGCACGGTGGCGCTCAGGACAGCAGGCTCACGCGGGCCGGGCGCTGCGCATCCCTGGGAGACATGGAGCCGAGAAAACGTTCGAGGGTTCCCACCAGCTCGGTGGGCATACGCGCGGGCCGCATGCGGCCCGCGTCCACCCAGCCGATGCGGATGGACCCCTCGCAAAGGACGCTATTGTGCTCTGTTTTTGATAGCACACGCTGCGCGATGATCATCGACGCCGGGCCGATCTGCTGCAGCGTGGCCGTGACGAGCAGCTCGTCGTCGAGACGGGCCGGGCGGTGGTACTTGAGCTGGGTTTCGCTGACGACGAACATGCCGCCGCTGCGCTCGCGCAGCATGCGTTGCTCGATGCCCATGGCGCGCAGCCACTCGGTGCGGGCGCGTTCCATGAACTTGAGGTAGTTGGCGTAGAAGACGATGCCCCCGGCGTCGGTGTCTTCCCAGTACACGCGCAGCGGCAGCGTGAAGCCGTCGGCGCTCATTGGACTAGCCTCCGTGCTGCGCACTGCCGGTGCGAGCGCCTCCGGAGCGGCCGAGCGGCGCTCATTGGACTACCCTCCGTGCTACGCACTGCGGGCGCGAGCGCCTCCGGAGCGGCCGAGCGGCGCTCATGCCGTCAACGCCTTCAGCCGCGCCGCGGCCTCTTGCAGGTGGGCCATCGAGCTGGCGGTCGAGAAGCGCACGAAGCGCCGCGTCTCGGCCGTGCCGAAGTCGCGCCCCGGCGTGATCGCGACATGGGCCCGCTTCATCAACTCGAAGGCGAAGTCCCAGCTCGTGTCCGTGCCCGAGATGCCCAGGCGTTCGGCCAGCGCGCTGCAGTCGGCCCAGGCGTAGAAGGCGCCGTCGGGCATGACGGGCACGTCCAGCCCGGTCGCCTGCAATTGCGGGATGAACCAGTCGCGCCGTGCCTTGAACTCGGCGCGGCGGCGTTCGTACTCGGCGATGCTCTCGGGCTCGAAGCAGGCGAGGGCGGCGTACTGCGAGACGGTGCTCGGGCAGATGAACAGGTTCTGCGCCAGCCGCTCGACCACCGGCACGAGGGCCTCGGGCACCACCAGCCAGCCCAGGCGCCAGCCGGTCATGTTGAAGTACTTGCTGAAGCTGTTGATGCTGATGACCTGCTCGTCGATCGCCAGGGCGCTCTGGCCATACGCGTCATCGTAGGAGAGCCCCAGGTAGATCTCGTCGATCAGCGTGATGCCGCCGCGACGGCGCACGACGTCGTGGATACGGCGCAGTTCGTCGGGGGCGATCGAGGTGCCGGTCGGGTTGGAGGGCGAGGCGAGCAGCACGCCGCGCGTCCTGTCGGTCCAGGCCGCTTCCACCTTGTCGGCGCTGAGCTGGTAGCGCTCGGCCGCCGTGGTCGGCACCAGCACGGCCGTGCCCTCCGCGGCGCTCACGAAGTGGCGGTTGCAGGGGTAGCTCGGGTCCGGCATCAGGATCTCGTCGCCGGCCTCGATCAGGGCCAGGCAGGCGAGCTGCAGCGCGGCCGAAGCCCCGGCCGTGACCACGATGCGGCGAGCGGGCACTTGCAGGCCGAAGCGCTGGGCGTACCAGGCGCTGATGCGCTCGCGCAGGGGCTCCAGGCCGGTCGCCTGCGTGTATTGCGTGGCGCCGGCACGCACGGCGCGGGCTGCGGCTTCCTGCACCAGGGGCGGCGCGGTGAAATCCGGTTCGCCGATGTTCAGGAAGATCATCGGCCGATCGGTGCGGGCCACCTCGCGCGCCAGCACGCCGGCCGCCTTGGCGACCTCCATCACGTAGAAGGGCTCGATGCGCTCGGCGCGGGAGGCGATCCGCATGGTGCGTCCCGCCTTCAGCCGCGCAGCTTGCCGGCGGCGCGGTCGGCGTCCACCTCGGGCGCGCGCAGCTTCGGGGCCAGGCCGTTGAGCACGCCGTTGACGTACTTGTGGCCGTCGGTGCCGCCGAATTCCTTGGCCAGCTCCACGCACTCGTTGATGACCACGCGCCACGGCACGTCGGCGCAGTGGCGGAATTCGTAGACGCCGATCCACATGACGGCATGTTCGATGGGCGAGATCTCCTCGAGCTTGCGGTCGAGCAGGGGCGCGATGAGGCCGTCGAATTCGGCCGACTCGCGGATCGAGCCGTGCAGCAGCGCGTCGTAATGGGCCGAGTCGGCCTTGTGGAAGCCGGAGAGGTCGCGCGTGAAGGCGTCGATGGACTCGGGCTCGTTGCGCCCGACGAGGTGCTGGTACAGCGCCTGGACGGCGAACTCGCGCGCCCGCGTGCGGGCCGAGCGGGACGAGGCCTTGCGCGGCGCACTGGCGCGCGGGGGCGGGGTGGTCTCGCTCATGCCGCGGCCGCCATGTTCTTCACCAGCAGCGCCATCTCGACGGCAACCTGGGCGGCGTCGCGGCCCTTGTCGGTCTGGCGCGCCACGGCCTGCTCGAGGTTCTCGGTGGTCAGGATGGCGTTGGCGATCGGCAGGTGGTGGTCGAGGCCGATGCGAGTCACGCCGGCGCCGGATTCGTTGGCCACCAGTTCGAAGTGGTAGGTCTCGCCGCGGATGATGCAGCCCAAGGCCACCAGCGCGTCGTAGCCGCCGCGGCGCGCCATCGCCTGCAGCGCCAGCGGCACCTCGAGCGCACCGGGCACCAGTTGGTGGTCGATGCGCTCGGCCTTCACGCCGAGCCTGTCGAGCTCGGCCAGGCAGGCCGAGGCCAGCGCGTTCGTGATGTCTTCGTTGAAACGGGCCTGCACGATGCCGATGCGCAGGCTGCTGCCGTCGAGCGGGCCGGCCGCTCCCTTGTTGGCGTTGAGCATTTTTTTCGAGGTCTATTCTTTGGTGATGTAGCCGGCGATCTCGAGGCCATAGCCTGCCGCCATGCTGGGCATGCGTCGTGGCGTGCCCATGAGTTGCATCTTCTGCACGCCGCACTCGCGCAGCACCTGGGCGCCGACGCCGTAGCTGCGCAGGTCCATGCGGCCACGCTCGGGGGCTTGCGCCGGCCGGGCCGTGCCCTCGAACTGGGCCAGCAGTTCGCCAGCGCTTTCGCCGCAATTGAGCAGAACGGCCACGCCCTTGCCTTCGGCCGCGATGTGGGCCAGGCTGGCGTCGAGGCTCCAGGAATGCATGGGGCGCTCGAGCTCGAGCGCGTCGAGCACCGACAGCGGCTCGTGCACGCGCACCGGGATCACCTCGTCGGCGCCCCACTGGCCGCGCACCAGCGCGAGATGCACGCCGTGGCTGGGCTTGTCCTTGAAGGCATGCAGCGTGAACCAGCCGTGCGCGGTGCGGATCTCGCGGCTGCCGACGCGCTCGACGAGTGTCTCGGTGCGGCTGCGGTATTCGATGAGCGCGGCGATGGTGCCGATCTTCAGGCCGTGCTCGGCCGCGAACAGCTGCAGGTCGGGCAGGCGGGCCATGGTCCCGTCCTCGTTCATCACTTCGCAGATGACCGAGGCGGGCGAGCACCCGGCCATGGCGGCCAGGTCGCAACCGGCTTCGGTGTGGCCGGCGCGCATGAGCACGCCGCCGTCGACCGCCTGCAGCGGGAAGATGTGGCCCGGCTGCACCAGGTCGGCCGCGACGGCGTTCGGCGCGACGGCGGCCTGCACGGTGCGGGCGCGGTCGGCGGCGGAGATGCCCGTGGTCACGCCTTCGGCGGCTTCGATGGACACGGTGAAGGCGGTCGAGTGCTTGGCGCCATTGCGCGTCACCATGGGCGGCAGGTTCAGGCGCTCGCACATCTCGCGCGAGAGCGTCAGGCAGATCAGGCCGCGGGCATGGCGGGCCATGAAGTTGATCGCCTGCGGCGTGACGTGGTCGGCCGCCAGGACGATGTCGCCCTCGTTCTCGCGGTCTTCCTCGTCGACCAGGATGACCATGCGGCCGGCCCGCATGTCGGCCACGATCTCCTCCACCGAGGAGATGGGGGCGGCTTCGATCGGCGCCTTGCGACCGGCGGCGGGGTTGAGGGAGGTGACGGAGGCGTTCATGGTTGCAGGCCGGTGGTGGGCAGGGCGCCCGCCTGGAGCATGCGCTCCACGTAGCGGGCGACGGTGTCGATCTCGAGGTTCACGCGGCTGCCGGCGCGCAACTGCCCCAGGCCGGTGTGTTCCACCGTGTGGGGAATGAGGTTGATGCTGATCTCGGTGCCCTCGGCCGCGTCCTTGACGCTGTTGACGGTGAGGCTGACGCCGTTGACCGTGATGGAGCCCTTGTAGGCCAGGAAGCGGGCAAGGGCCGGCGGGGCCACCACGCGCAATTCCCAACTTTCGCCCTGCGGCGCGAAGTGGCTGACGG
Organism: Xenophilus aerolatus; assembly: GCA_030418545.1. Lineage (GTDB taxonomy): Bacteria > Pseudomonadota > Gammaproteobacteria > Burkholderiales > Burkholderiaceae_C > Xenophilus. The sequence goes on from QAIB01000002.1 coordinate 416,303, forward strand.
TGCCGATGCCGTCGACGTGGCCCGAGACGATGTGGCCGCCGAGCCGGTCGTGGGCGCGCAGCGCCTTCTCGAGGTTGACGGCAGTGCCGGCGTCGGCCAGCCCGGCGGTCTTGTCCAGCGATTCGGCCGAGATGTCGATGGTGAACTGGCCGGCTGAGGCATCGAAGCTCGTGACGGTCATGCAGGCGCCGTTGAGCGCGATGCTGTCACCGAGCCCCACGTCGTCCAGGTAGCCCGGCGGTGCCGAGATGGACAGGCGCTTGCCGTGGGCGGAGGAGGAGCCGAGGTCGTGGACGGCGGCGATGCGCCCCACGCCGGTGATGATGCCGGTGAACATAACCCGGCATTTTCGCAGAGAAGCGCGACGCCGCCCCGGGCAAACCCTAGAAGGCGTCGCGGCCGGTCACCCGCGCGACGATGCGCAGGTCGCCGCCCAGGCGGTCCACCGAGCGAAATTCCAGCGGCAGCGCGCCCGCGAGCGAGCTCAGCGGCCCGTCGGCGAAGGCGTTGGAGGCGATGCCCAGGCCGTCGCCGAGCAGCTTGGGGGCGAGGTACAGCAGCAGTTCGTCGACCAGGCCTTCGCGCAGCAGCGAACCGTTGAGCTTGTGGCCGGCCTCGACGTGCAGTTCGTTCACTTCACGCCGCGCCAGGTCGGTCATGAGGGCGGCGAGGTCGACCTTGCCCTGCGTGTTGGGCAGGTAGGTAATCGTCGCGCCACGTGCTTCCAGCGCCGCTGCCTTGGCATCGTTTCGGGCTGCAGCGTAGATCCAGACTGGGCGAGGTGCTATGAAAATATGAGCGTCGAGCGGTGTCTGGAGCTGGCTGTCGACCACCACCAGCTGCGGCTGGCGGGCGGCGTCCGCATGACGGACGTCCAGGCGGGGGTTGTCGTCCAGCACCGTGCCCACGCCCGTGAGGATGGCGCTGGCGCGGGCGCGCCAGGCATGCCCGTCGGCGCGCGCAGCCTCGCCGGTGATCCACTGGCTGGCGCCATTGGGCAGCGCGGTCTTGCCGTCGAGCGAGGCCGCGGTCTTGAGCCGCACCCAGGGGGTCTTGCGCACCATGCGGCTGAAGAAACCGATGTTCAGCTCGCGCGACTCGGCGGCGCCGGGGCCGACCTCCACCTCCACCCCTGCCGCCCGCAGCCGCTCGAAGCCCTGCCCGGCGACCAGCGGGTTGGGATCGGCGAGGGAGGCAACCACCCTGCGCACGCCGGCAGCCGTCAGCGCATCGCAGCAGGGGCCGGTGCGGCCGTGGTGGGAGCAGGGTTCCAGCGTGACGTAGGCCGTCGCGCCTTCGGTCGTGTGGCCGCGCGCTGCGGCGTCGCGCAGGGCCATGATTTCGGCGTGGGGGCCGCCCGCAGGCTGTGTCGAACCATGGCCGATCACCTCGCCATTCCCGTCGACCAACACGCAGCCGACGCTGGGATTCGGCGGCGTGCGGTTCCGGCTTCCGCGAGCGGCATCCAGGGCCGCGACCATGTGGGGAGAGACCGGGGAGGACGACACGATGGCGCGATCATAGTGGGCGCCGAATGCGTGCGCGTCAGCTGCCGCTGGTCGGCGGGCAAGCGCCGTCGGTGGGGCTGGCGGGGGTGCAGATGCGGACGCGGCCCGTCGCTGCGAGGATGAGGCGCCGTGTCTGCCTGTAGGCGGTGCTCGCCGGCACGTCGTTGCGCACGAGGCTCAGCGTCAGGTTGCCCGCGGAGCCGTCGGTCTGCGTGGCGAAGCCGCTGCCGTCGTAGCGAAGGTAGGGGCGCGCTTCAGCGGCGGTGCGGGTGCCGGAGGCTTCCAGGTAGGCCGGCCAGGGTGTCGTCTCCTGCAGGAACAGCACATCTTTGGCGGGGTCGAAGGCGCCGTCGCGGTCCATGTCCACGAAGGCGATGAATCCGTTCTTCCAGCCTCCCGGCTGGGCGATCACCATCGCGGGCCGATTGCGTTTCATCGCCTCCGAGCGCGCAGCAGCCAAGGCGCTGCTCAGGTTGTTGGCCGCCGAAGTGAGGTTGGAATTGCGCACGAAATCGGTGAGATGGGGCGCGGCCATCGTGGCGAGGACGGCCAGGATGGCCAGCGTCACCATCATCTCGATCAACGTGAAAGCGCGCGCACGGGACCGGATCGCCGTCATTTCCAGCAGACTCCCTTGCTGCTGTCGGTGCAGCCTTTTTCGCCCGTGCTCGTGATCCACAGATCTCCGATGGGGTCGGCACGCCGGGGCACAGCGGTGAGTTTGACGCAAAGGGCGAGCGCGATGCCGGCCTGGCAAGCTTCGGCCTTCATCAGGTAGCTGGCTGCTGCCGCCCCCGAATCGCCGGACCATGTCTTGAAGGCGGCGCTCGTATCACCGAGCGACACTGCCTTGTAGGTCCCCTGTTGCGTCATGTACCGTTCCTGCTGCTGCATGAATTCGGTAAGCGCTGCGCGAGCTTCGGCACGCCGCCCTTTCAGGACCGAGTCCCGGTAGGTCGGGTAGGCGATCGCCGCCAGGATGCCGATGGCCACCACGACGATCATGACTTCGATCAGCGTGAAGCCGGCCATTCGCCCTTGGCTTCGCTGCGAGCGGCGAAAGGAAGGCATGGTCATGGTTGGCTGTGCAGATCGTCGTAGTTGGTGATGCGGCGCCATGACAGGCGTCCGACCAGGCTCTTGTGCTTCAGCAGCTCGGAGTCGATCTTCACCCGCCCCGTCCCGCCCGAGCCCTGGCCGATGAGGGTGCCGGTCACCGTCTTGTAGCGTTGCCCTGCGCTGTCGGAGTCCGAATAGCTCGCGCCGGCATTCAGCACCAGGGGCTCGCCCAGCAGGCCGAGGGTCGACGCCCGGCTGCTGCCTTTTCCGGTGGCGATGTTCAGCACGTACTGGTTGCCGCCGCCCAGTCCGCACGGGTCGGCCGCGTCGGGCGGAATCAGGCTGCCGAAGATGAGCGCCGTGCCCAGCCCCGCGGCGCTGCTGACCTGGCGCTCTCCGCGCGCGAGGAAGTCGAAATACCAGCCCGAGCGCTGCGTCTTGTCGCCATCGCTGGTCGCATGGCCCCAGAGGAAATCGGGCATGCCGACCGATCCGTCGGCGGCGACCGTCCCGCCGGCCAGTCGGCCTCGGCCGGCAATGCCCGCGCCGCTCTCGGTCTGCGAGCTGTCGTCGTCGTAGAGGGCGTAGACCGACTGCACCTGGGTACTGGCACTGATCTGGTTGTCGGCGCCTTCCAGATACTTGCCGGTGCCGAAGGACACGATCACGCTGCCGGCGGGACCGGAGATGAGACTGGGCGGCATGGAGATCGGTTGACGCACGTCCGCTGCGTCCTTGGCCACATACAGGGGCAGTGGGTCGCCGCCGCTCACGAAGGGCGAGAGGTACTTGCTCGTCCACTGCGCTTGCGACGTCGGCCGCGAGAAATCGAACTTCCACAGGTTGCCGTGCAAATCGCCCGCGTAGATGCGCTGCACCTCGCCGGCAGGCCCCGAGGTGGCGCGGAACTCGATCACGCCGGGCGCCATGCCGGTTGCCACCGCGTCGCTGACCGGCAGCGACAACTTGAAGTAGTTCGTGCCGAGCACCCAGGCGGCGCCCGCCGGCTTGGACAGGTCCAGCAAGAACAAGGCGGGCTTGCCGCTCGTACTGGCATGCCCGTCCGGCGCCGTGTTGTTGACCCCGCTCGCCACCACGGCGAACGAGCGGTACGTGGCGGTGGTTGCGTTCGAGGCGCTGGTCCGAAAGCGCAGGATCTGCGGCCGGCCGACCACGTTGCCGAGGTCGAGGTCGTCGCGGTCGGTGAATTCCCACAGCACCTTGCCGGCGTCGAAAGCCGCGGGATTGCTCACGTCCAGCGCGTAGACGCCCTGTCCGCCGGCGCCCGTGCCGCCCACGAGCACGGTCTTCCATGTGGTGGTGCTGCCACTGACGATCTCGGCCTCGGCCACGCGGGGCGTCGCATCGACGAAGCTCTGGTGCGCGCTGGTGCCGTAGGTGGGGGAGGTCAAGAGCGACAGGCGCGCGCCCATCCAGCTCGGGATGTAGGCGAACAGTTCGGCGCCCGTGGCGGCATCGAACGCGTGCAGCATGCCGTCGTTGGCTCCGGCGTACACGGCAGCGGGCCGGCTCTTGTAGGTGTCGTAGAAGCTGCGGTAGGCGTCCGTGCTGTAGCGCTGCGAGGGCGCCCCCGCATAGACGACGCCGGAGTTGATCACGTCACCGAGGCGGCTGGCGCGTTGGCGAAAGAGGCTGCCTTCGTCCCTTCGTACGCCGCGGATGAAATCCAGGCGCTTCTCGCCCAGGCCATCGGCGGGGCTGCCGGGCGCAGGACGATTCAGCTGTTCCTTCAGGCGCTCATTGGCAGCGGCCCCGCCGCTTTCGATCTGGTTCCAACGCAGTTCGGTGGCGGCCCCTGCGCTGCGGTCGACTTTGCCGACGAAGATCTTGCGGAGATCGGGATCGGCCCGGTCCAGCAGTGCTGCGGCCGACCACAGCGGCGCGCTGCCCACGTCGATGGTGCCATCTGCAGCCAGCACCAGGGGCGTCGCGACCACATTGCCGCTCCAGCGGTCGGGATTGAAGCTGGCCTGATAGATGGCCGCGCCGCCGGGACCGACTTCCTGGGCCGACACCGAGCCGCCAGCAATGCTGTTGGCGCTGCTCGCGATGTTGGCGAACATCTCGTCCAGGCCCCGGAGGATGAGCTCCGGACTGCTCGCCAGATAGAAAGTCAGCGCATCGCCGCGAGGCGTGCCCGGACGTTCCCAGCCGCCGTTGTCGATCGTTTGGCCGTCCTTGCCGAGAAAGGGGTGGCCGAAGCCCGAACTGTCCTTGAAACCTCCGTACTTCGCGGCCAGGAAGTATTTGCTGCGCATCCGTTCTTCGTTCTCACCGCCCCCCACCTGATTGTGGTTCTCGTCCACGTCGAGCGCATAGGTCTTCACTCGCATGCCTGGACGCTGCTTGCTGGGGCCATCTCCCGCTGTCCAGGCCTTGCCGCGAATGTCGTGCGTGGCCGCCCAGTACGCCATGCCGGCAATGTAGTAGTTCGTGTGGTTGCCGTAGATTTGATCGCCGAGGTTTGCCAAAGAGCCTAAGGGGCGCTCAGGCGAAGCTGCAGGGTTCGGGTTTGTGGCTTTTCTGCCGCTGACGCCATTGCCGTCCGTGTAGCTCATGCCGCCGTTGCTGGCGAAGCTGCCCACGACGTTGGTCCAGAACCTGAAGTCGGGCTCGTTGTCGGCATCGTTGGCCGCTCTCGTGCGGTCCACGCCGTCATCGATCGTGTTGCCGGGGATGAACTTGTCGTAATGCGTGTTGACGTCGCCGATCGTCATGATGTTGTTCTTGACACAGGCGTAGTTCTTCGCGGGCGAACCGTTCGCATCCGGGTCGACCCAATCGGTGTAGACGGGAAATCCGTCCTTCATGCCATCGGTCATGTCCTTGGTAGCTTCAGGCGTCGGCGGCTTGCCCTGCAGGTATCGCAAGGCCTCGTAGTAGAGCTCGTTGATGGGGTCGTAGGTCTTGTACATCCCGGCCACGGGGCCGGTCCGGCCGAAGCGGTTCAGATAGTTGAGAACCCCACTGATGCGCTCGGGAGCGCCATCGGGGTTGAGTTCGAGCACGCCGGAGTTGGCGTCCCATTCGGCCACCGAGTTCGTGACGCCGAGTGGTGAGCCGCTGGCGTCGAAGGCCTTGGGGCCGACGTACTTCATGGGCGCACGAAGCACGCCGCCGTAGCGCTCGACCCTTTGATCCATCAGGTAGCCGAATGCGGCCACGCGAATGCGATCGCTGTATTTCTGGATGTTGCCGACCGGCTTGTATCTGCCGTTCGGGTAGCGTTGGCACAGGCTGGAGCGCGGATCGGTGAGCGCGCCTGAGCTGTCCGACTCGCAGACCCTGACGCGGGCATAGAAAAAGCTGTCGCTGCTGAGCGCGGCGCTTTCGTACTGGGGAGCGTTGATGCCGAGGTTCGAGTTGTTGCCCGGCGCGTCGCACGAACCCGTGGCCGACGTGCCGAAGTGCACACGGTTCAGGCAATTGGCAACGTAGATGGTGCCCGTCCAGCGTCCCCTCAGGCTGGCAGGGACCGCGTCGGCCGCCAACCTGGCAGGAAGCTGCTTCGACGGGAGATTGCCCCCGTTCCAGAAGTTGTTGCTGACGCTGGTGTTGGGCAGCACCGCGCGCTGGAGCACGGTGAGGTCGACCTCGTCCACGATCCGGTCACCCCCCGACAGGCCCAGGCGAAGCGCGTCGATGGCGGACCCTGTCGCCCAGTTCATGAAGTTGCCGCTGAACCCGGCGCCACCACATCCATGGTTGTTGGCCGGTCCCGTGCGGTCGAATCGACGTCGGAGGGCGTTTGCGTCGTTGACATACTTGTAGCAGCTGTTGGCGTCGAAGTACCCGAGGTACTCCTTGTCGACGGCATAGTCGGTGCCTCCGGTGTACATGGCACCGACCGTCGGGAACTCGACCGACAGTGCCAGCGTCAGTGTCGGCTTCTGCCCGGCACCGGTTGCGTAGAGCGGCTCCGACGACAGTGCCGTCAACTTGAATGCCGAGATGTCCTGGCCCGTGGCCACCAGCGCCGTCCCGACAGCGGCGGCACACAAGCCCGCCGCCACGACGATGGTCCGGATCCCCACGCCGTAGACGACGCGTCGCGCGCGCGGTTGCTTGTTGTCCCTTGTCTGCATTTTTCTTATTCCTTTCGGTAGATCATCTGGACGACCGCCTGAAGGTCGGGCCGCGGGCCGAAGCCCATTGCGGTGATGCGGTACACCGCTCTGGATGCGCCGGTCTGGGCGTCCAGGAACTGACCCGCATCGGCGTCGGGCAGCACTTCGATGATGTAGCGGGGCTTCCGGGCCGGCTTCAGGCCGAGGCCGTCGCCCGACGACGCCGCGTCGAAGGCGCGTTGGGTGAAATCGCCGAAGGCGGCCGAGCGTGCCGAGCTGCCGCTGTCGGTGAAGTCGACGGCGAGCCAGACGGGCTTGCCGGCGTCCGACGGCAGACACAGGCCTTTGCGATGGCCATCGCCGGCAGTGCCGCAGCCGGCAAGAAAGTCCATGCGATTGGCGGCGGTGAAGGTGCTCATCCGCGTGGCGGTGCCAGGGCCGCGCATGTCGTATTCGGCGTCGGCCAGCGCTGCTTCGGCCGACTGGAGCGCGATCTGGATGTCTCGGTCGTTGCGGGCGCCGCGTTCGCCGAGCATGGACAGCTGCATGGCGAGCAGCCCGAGCAAGGAGGCGACGAGCATCACCACCATCACGGCGATCAACGAAACACCGCGCTGCGACCGCGGCATGTGTCGATTGAGGGGAGCTTGGGGCAGCCGCATCAGTGGACCTGCGGGTTGTGAAGGTAGACGGTGAAGCTCACGGTCTGCCGCAGGCGTCCGTCGGCCGGCACGGCCAACGCCGTGCCCGGGTCTGCAGCGCTGCTGTAGCCGCCGACGCCGAAGGGATATCTGGTCGTTGCGGAGGACTCCTGTGCCGAGTTCGCGGGGCTGCGCAGAAGCAGGCCGATCTTGATGGCCCGCACACGCTGCCAGTTGGCCAGGCTGGCCGCAGCATCGCCTGGCACGTCGAGCTGGTCAGCACGCAGATAGCGGTCCACGACGCTGTTGGCGGGTATCATTGCCTTGCCGGGATCCACGCCGTCGACGCCGTAGAGCACCTGGAAGCTCTCGACGCCGGAGACCAATGGGACGGTCGAAAACCGGTTCTGACCCTTGGAGTTGGTTCCGTTCGCATGGCACATAAGGGTCGGTTCCCCGGTGTTCGTGTCGACCCGAACGAAAAATATGCTGGTGATGACGTCGGACGCATCGGTTGGCACCGTCGACTCGGCGCTGCCCCGGCAATTGGTCGTGACGCCGTCGGCCTCGTTCGCATTCCGGGCGGCGGCCTGCGCCCGCACGATCAGGACATCGCTTCCGTTCTTGCAGGCGGTGCCTGCGGTGCCTGGGCAGCTGCTGCGATTGCCGTTGACCGAGAAGGGCTCGACGTCGGGCGGGTCCGGCATCTGTGCATCGTTGTAGCCATGCACCATGGGAAGAGCGGCGGCGGCCTTGGCGAGCTTGAACTGGCCGGCGGTGGTTCCCGTGGCGAAGGCGACGTCGAGGAAGCCGGCCTGTGCGATCGTCCTGCGCAGGATCTCGGTCGTGAAGCGCGCGTTTTCGTCCAGCTGACTGACGGCGTCGACCGTCGAAAAGCCGCGGCGGGACACGATCAGAGTGGCGACGGCCGCGGTCACGATCAGCAGGGTCAGGGCGAGCGCCACCAGAAGTTCGACAAGGGTGAAGCCGACTTGCCGCAGGCGGGTGCCCGCAGAATGTGTGGCGGCCCTCATTGCCTGTTCCCGGGGGTGATGGGCAAGACGAGGTACGGTCGCGATTTCGCGTCGCTCACCTCGAAGGCATCCGGTGCGGCGGCGGATCGCCGGGTCTTGCCCCGTGTCCATCCAAGCTTCACCTGGACCACGCCGGTGTTGCCATTGGAGGTGCAGCCCCATCGGGGCAGGCCGTCCGCGTCGTACGGGCTGGCGTCGAAGCAGACCACCACGCGCGCGCCCGGCAGCTGCGCCACGACCTGCGTGAGCCACTGCTGCATGTCATAGCGCGCAGCATCCAGCGGGGCGGTGCAACCCTGGACGCAGTCCACGTCCCGCGCGGGCGCAGGCCCGCGGAAATCAGCTTGGAGGTAAGGGTTGGCCGTCGCGTCGAGCTGTGTGGCGACCTGCTTGTTGCCGCGCATGAGCTCGGCAAGCTCGCTGGCGAGCCGGACGCCGGCCGATTGCAGACGCGCCTCTCGATGCGCGTTCAAGGAGGCGGCCTGCAGGCCCACCATGCCCAGCACACCGAACGAAAGCACCACGATCGCGACAAGGACCTCGAGCAGAGTGAACCCTGCCGCAACGCCCCCCCGAGCGCCTGCAGCCACATGCATTTGAATCTCCCTTCCGGTCTTGGCCGGCGGGACGATTTTCGAAGCGCGCTGTGGTGCCTGTGTGCCGCTTATCCGGAACGGGTTGCCGTTGAGCGGTCCGAGGGCCGCTCAAATGTCAGCCGCTTGCTGCAAAAGTTTCCTAGATGTCTCGCAGCAGCTGCCTGAACTCTTCCACATCCTCGAAGCTGCGATACACCGACGCGAAGCGCACGTAAGCGACCTTGTCCAGCTTCTTCAGCTCGCGCATGACCAGCTCGCCCAGCTTGTGCGACGGAATCTCCCGCTGGGCGCTGGCGAGGAGTTTCTGTTCGATGCGCAGCAGCGCGTCATCGATCTGCTCGATGCTCACGGGCCGCTTGCGCAGCGCCAGCATCATCGATGCACGCACCTTGCCGGCATCAAAGTCGGCGCGGCTGCCGTCCTTCTTGACGACGACGGGGTAGTTGACGTCCGGTCGCTCGTAGGTGGTGAAGCGCTTGTCGCAGGCGCTGCACTGGCGGCGGCGGCGCACGAAGTCGCCGTCTTCCGAGACGCGGGTCTCGACGACCTGCGTCTCGGGGTGGCCGCAGAAGGGGCACTTCATACCGCCGCGGCCCCTGTCGTGCTCAACGGTAGACCGGGAAGCGGCTGGTCAAGGCATGCACCTTGGCGCGCACCGCCTCGATGTTGGCCGCGTCGCGCGGGTTGTCCAGCACGTCGGCGATCAGGTTGGCGGTGATGCGCGCCTCTTCGTCCTTGAAGCCACGCGTGGTCATGGCCGGCGTGCCGACGCGCACGCCGCTGGTGACCATCGGCTTTTCCGGATCCTTGGGGATCGCATTCTTGTTGATGGTCATGTGGGCGCTGCCCAGCACGGCCTCGGCTTCCTTGCCGGTGATGCCCTTGGCGCGCAGGTCGACCAGCATGACGTGGCTCTGCGTGCCGCCGCTCACGATGCGCAGGCCGCGCTCGGTCAGGGTCCTGGCCACGATGTCCGCGTTCTTGACCACCTGTTGCTGGTAGCTCTTGAATTCGGGCGTCAGCGCTTCCTTGAAGGCCACCGCCTTGGCCGCGATCACGTGCATCAGCGGGCCGCCCTGCAGGCCGGGGAAGATGGCGCTGTTGATGGCCTTCTCGTGCTGCGACTTCATCAGGATGATGCCGCCGCGCGGTCCGCGCAGGCTTTTGTGGGTCGTGGACGTGACGACGTCGGCATGGGGCACGGGGTTGGGGTACACGCCCGCGGCGATGAGGCCGGCGTAGTGGGCCATGTCGACCATGAAGATCGCGCCCACGTCCTTCGCCACCTTGGCGAAACGCTCGAAGTCGATGTGCAGCGAGTAGGCCGAGGCGCCGGCGATGATGAGCTTGGGGTGGTGCTCGTGCGCCTTGCGCTCCATCTCGTCGTAGTCGAGCACCTCGTTGGCGTCGAGGCCGTAGCTCACCACGTTGAACCACTTGCCGCTCATGTTCAACGGCATGCCGTGGGTCAGGTGGCCGCCTTCGGCCAGGCTCATGCCCATGATCGTGTCGCCGGGCTTGAGGAAGGCCAGCATGACGGCCTCGTTGGCCGACGCGCCGCAGTGGGCCTGCACGTTGGCGGCGTCGGCACCGAAGAGCTGCTTGACGCGGTCGATGGCCAGCTGCTCGGCGATGTCGACGAACTCGCAGCCGCCGTAGTAACGCTTGCCGGGATAGCCTTCGGCGTACTTGTTGGTGAGCTGCGAGCCCTGGGCGGCCATGACGGCTGGCGAGGCGTAGTTCTCGCTGGCGATCAGCTCGATGTGGTGTTCCTGGCGGGCGTTTTCCTGCTGGATGGCGGCCCAGAGTTCGGGGTCGGTCTGTTCGACCAGGATGTCGCGGTGGTACATGGCAGTCCTTCGATGAAGATGGTCCTTGCGGGTTCAAACCAGACAAGGGCTGCCCAGGCGAACGGCTGAACGCCTGCGGAGCAGGCGGTGCGCTTCCCAGTGGTCATTCCACGTCAGCGCAGGCGTCCGTCACCGTGAGTGAGGGCGCTGCGCTTATCGCCAGTCGCGCACGCGAAGAGTGTAGCCGACAGCCTGCACTCCGGAGGCAGGGGCTACCGGCTCAGGAGTCGGACAGCAGGGCCACCTTCTGTTCGGCGCTTTCCGGCTTGGCAGGTGCCACCACGGGCAGCGGCTGCGGCCGGACGTTGGGCGGCAGCGTCGGCACCGCGCGGCCGCCGGCCACCTGCTGCAGGCGCGCGTGCTCGGCCAGCACCTTGGCGGCATAGCCGCCGTCGTCCTCGAGGTTGGCTGCGCCGACGTAGTAGCGCAGGCCGCCTTCGAGGGAGCCCGCGCGGGCGATGCATTCCTGCAGCACCTTCACGCCGACGCGCATGTTCGTGACGGGGTCGAAGGCGGTGAGGATGCCGCCGGCGCTCTCGTACTTGTCGCCATGGACACGGGTCATGACCTGCATCAGGCCCTGTGCGCCGACATGGCTCTGTGCGAAGGGGTTGAAGCTCGATTCCACGGCCATGATGGCCAGGATGAGCGTCGGATCGAGCTTGGTCTTCCCGCCGATCTCGTAGGCCTCGGCAACCAGCACGCTCAGCGGCTCCACCGCGACGCGGTACTTCTTGCTGAGCCAGTAGGCCACGGCGGCCTGCTGCTTCGGCAACTCGGCAGGACTCGCCGCCGTAGTGCGCTCGATCGCGTTGGGCTGCAGGTCGGTCGGCTCGGGCGCAGGCTTGCGCGACTCCAGCCAGGCCACCAGCTGCTGCTCGCCGGCATGCTGGAGGTCGGGGCGGGCGATCAGCGCGACCACGGCGAACACCAGGGCCAGGCCGATGAGGGCGAAGCCGTTGTGCGTGATCTCGAAAAAGCCGTCGGCAATGTCGCCGGCCACGGTCCGCAGACTTCGGGCGCCGGCTTGCAGGGCCTGTTTCATTCTTCGCTCTTCCTTTCGATGCGGGTTTCGAGCGGAGGCAGGCACCCTGAGGTGGTGCCCGGCCGGGCATCGATGCGTCGCTTGGATTGGTAGGAACCGGCGCGTGCTGTGGAGGTTTGCACACGGGGCCGGTCTCGCCGGGGAGTCCGGCGGCGGTGGGAGCCCGGAAAGGACACAAGCGAAGTCCTGGGGCACGGCGCATTCTAAAAACCGCTTAATACCCGGTCAATACTTAAGAATTCATTCTTTATGCTAACGGGGTATGTTCGAAGAAGGCCATGGACCACCCCGGTGCCATAAATAAATCGACTTGCGTTGCTGCTTTCATGGGCCTAATCTGGCCCTGCCTGTTCTTCAGGCGCTTGCCGAGGCCCAGGATCGACGTGGCGTTCCGCCCAACCGATTCGCCAGCCGAGGCCCCCAACGGTGGCAATCTCTTGCCACCTGCGAGGACGGAACCATTGACCTTCCGTCCGAGCAAAGAGATGGCAGCGGACTTGAGCCGGCCATCAAGCCCGGTGGCAAGACTTCACGGTCTGGCCATCGGGCTTTTTCATTGGGGGGAACGGCCGCGCACTTCGGGCACACTCAGCCGTGATGAAGAACGCTGCTTGGCTGAAACAGAACAAATGGGTGCGGCGCGGGATCGTCGCCTTGGCGTCGCTGCTGGTGCTGTGGCTGGTGCTCTGGCTGGCCGTGCCGCCGATTGCCAAGAGCCAGCTGCAGAAGATCGCCAGCGAGAAGCTCGGGCGCACCGTCACGGTCGGCAAGGTCGACTTCAAGCCCTGGAGCCTCGAACTCACCATCGACGATCTGCGCATCGCGTCGGCCCAGGCCGGCGCGCCGCCGCAGCTCGAGGTGCGGCGCCTGTATGCCGATGCCGAACTCCAGTCGGTGCTGCGCCTGGCGCCGGTGATCGACGCCGTGAGCATCGAAGGCCCCACCGTCCGGCTCGCCCATCTGACGGACGGCAAATACGACATCGACGACATCCTGGCGCGCTTCGCGCCCAAGCCTGACGATCCGCCGCCGGGCGAGCCGCAGCGATTCGCCATCTACAACATCGCCATCACCGGCGGTTCGGTCGATTTCGACGACCAGCCCGTCAAGCGCAAGCACGAACTGCGCGAGCTCGAACTCAAGGTGCCGTTCATCAGCAACCTGGCGTCCAAGCGCGAGGTCAAGGTCGAGCCCAAGCTGGCCTTCGCGCTCAACGGCTCGCATTTCGACTCGTCCGCCTTCAGCACGCCCTTCGCCGACAACCGCAAGACCGACGCACAGCTGCGCTTCGCCGACCTGGACCTCGCCCCCTACCTGGGCTACGTCCCGAGCAGCCTGCCGGTGAAGGTGCTGGCAGGCACGCTCGGTGCCGACCTGAAGGTGGACTTCGAGCGCGCCGACGCGGCGGCGCTGAGCATCAGCGGCACCGTCGAGGCCCGCAACATCAAGGTGGCCGACGCGCAGGGCCGCGACCTGCTGGGCTTCGGTTCGCTCAAGATCGGGTTGGCCGACGTCCGGCCGCTGGACCGCAAGGTGCACCTGGGCAGCGTGGCGCTGGCCGACCCGCAGTTGGCCGTGGCCCGCGATGCGGCCGGCAAGCTCAATCTCCTGGCCACCAATCCGGCCACCGGCGCTACAGAAAAAGTAGCGCCTCCCGCAGCAGCGGCGAGCGCTCCGGCCCAGAATGCCCCTGCAGCTGCGGGCTGGGCATTGCAGGTCGACAAGGTGGCGCTCCAGGGCGGCAGCGTGACCTGGCGCGACGAAACCACGCAGCCCGCAGCGGCCGTGCAGATCAAGGACTTGCAGGTGGAGGCCAGCGGGATCGTCTGGCCCATGGCGAAGCCGGCGCGCTTCGGCGGCTCGCTCAACCTGGCAGGCGCACCCTTCAAGTTCCAGGGCGAGGGGACCGACAAGGCGGCGCAGGTCCAGACCGAGGTCGAGGCGCTGCCGCTGTCGCTGGCCGCGCCTTATCTTGCCAAGAGCATGGAACCGACGCTCGACGGCAAGCTGGGCGGCCAGGTCGACGTCAGCTGGGCGGCGCCGAACCTGCAACTCCACGCCCGCAAGGTCTCGGTCGACAACCTCGCGCTGACGCAGGGCAAGACGGCGCTTGCCAGTGCCGGCCGTTTCGAGGTTGCCGACGCCCGGGCCGACCTGACCGCGCACACGCTGGCCATCGGCAGCTTCACCGCGACCAATCCGAAGGTGCGGGTCGAGCGCGATGGCGAGAAGCGCTGGATGTTCGAGCGCTGGATGCGCACGCCCGCGGGCGGCGGCGACGCTCCCGTGGCCGCGCCCAAGGCGCCGGGCGCCGAAGCCGCGCCGGGCAACGCCAAGCCCTGGCAGCTCAGCATCGCCACGCTGGCGGTGGACAACGGCGCCGTCAGCTACGCCGACAAGGCCAACGCCGGCACGCCGGTCGAGGTCGAGATCACCGCGCTGAAGCTCAAGCTGAACAAGCTGGCACCGAACACGGCCACGGTGTCACCCGTCGAGCTGTCGGGCCGCATCGGAGCGGGCCGTCGGGCCGATCCGGGCCGCTTCGACTTCAAGGGCCAGCTGGTGCTCAAGCCCCTGTCGGCCGAGGGCCGGCTGGAGACCTCGGCCATCCCTTCGCATGCCTTCAAGGCCTACTACGCCGACGCGCTCAACGTCGACATCCGCCGCTCTTACACCAACTACCGCGGCACGCTGCGCTTCGCGCAGCTGCCGGCCGGCATCAGCCTCAAGCTCGCCGGGGACACGGCGATCGAGGATTTCCGCGCCAACAGCGCCACGCTCACGCAGAAGGGCAGCTTCGGCAACGGCAACCAGCAACTGCTGAGCTGGAAGGCGTTGAGCCTGCGCGGCCTGCAGGTGGACCTGTCGCCCGGCGCGCCGCTCAAGGTGGATGTGCGCGAAACCACGCTCACCGACGTGTTCGCGCGGATCATCGTCGAGGAGAGCGGCCGGCTGAACCTGCAGGGCCTGACCAAGAAGGGCGCCGAAGAATCCTCGGTCGCCGATGCGTCCAGGCCTGACCCGGCCACCCGGCGCCAGCGCGGCGGCGGCACCGTCACCACCAACGAGCCGGGGGCGGCGCCCGCACGCCCGGTGTCGGCCGAGGAGATGGTCGGCGGCGCGGCGCCGGCGGCGCCCACGGCACAGGCCGCCCGGGCCGAGGCGGCGCCCGACCCGATGGCGCCGGTCATCAACTTCGGCCCGGTCAGCGTGGTCAACGGCAAGGTCGACTTCACCGACCTCTTCATCAAGCCCAACTATTCGGCCGACCTGAGCGAGCTCACCGGCAAGCTCAGCGCCTTCTCGTCGCGGCCCAGGGAGGGCCAGCCGGCGCTGGCGGATCTCGAGTTGCGCGGCAAGGCGCAACAGACTGCGGCGCTGGAGATCACCGGCAAGCTCAACCCCCTGGCCAAGCCGCTGGAGCTGGACATCACCGCCAAGATGCGCGACCTCGATCTGCCGCCGCTGTCGCCGTATTCGGTGCGTTATGCCGGCCATGGCATCGAGCGGGGCAAGCTCAGCCTGGACGTGAACTACAAGGTGGCGCCCGACGGCCGCCTCACGGCCACCAACAACCTCGTGCTCAACCAGCTGCAGTTCGGCGAGGAAGTGAAGGGCGCCCCCAACAGCCTGCCGGTGCGGCTGGCCGTTGCGCTGCTGGCCGATCGCAACGGCGTGATCGACGTCGACCTGCCGCTGTCCGGCTCGCTCAACGACCCGCAGTTCAGCGTCGGCCCGCTGATCTGGAAGGCGGTGCTCAACCTCATCACCAAGGCCATCACGGCGCCCTTCAGCCTGCTGACGGGGGGGCTCGGCGGCGGGGGCGGCGATTCCAGCGTCGTGCCCTTCGACCCCGGCAGTTCGACCCTGACGCCGGCGGCCACGCAGAGCCTGGACAAGGTCATCAAGGCCCTGAACGACCGCCCGGCCTTGCGCATGACCGTGGTCGGCGTCTCGAGCTTCGAGAAGGAGCGCGAGGCCTACAAGCGCCAGCGCCTGCGCCAGCTCGCGCTGTCCGAGAAGCGGCGCGTCGCCGTGCGCGCCGGGCAGGACCCGGCCCAGGTCGAGCCCGTGACCGACGCCGAATACCCGAAGCTGCTGGAGGCGGTCTACAAGCGCGCGGACATCACCAAGCCGCGCAACATGGTCGGCCTGGCCAAGGACCTGCCTACCGAGGAAATGGAGAAGCTGCTGCTGGCCAGCATCCCGGTCGACGAGCAGGCGATCCGGGAGCTGGCCGTGGCGCGCGGCGCGGCCGTGCGCGACTACCTGCTGGAGCACAAGCTCGCCTCCGATCGCCTCTTCCTCGGTGCCGTGCGAACCGACGGCGGCGGTGCGGACTGGAAGCCCGGGGCCGAGCTCAAGCTCGACACCCGCTGAGCGCGGGCGGCCGCGTCACCCCCGGGCTGACGCGGCCCGCAAGCTCGGAGACAATACGCAGTTCGCGCCGGCCTTGCCGGCGCCTTCGCTTGCGCGCCGGACGCACCGGCGCCGGGCCTTCAGCCACACGACACCTTCTCACGCGCAGTGACCCAAGCTACCCCCAAACACGACCTTTCGTCCCTCGACCAGCTCACGGGCGGCGCTTTCACCGCGCCCACCTCGGGCGAGCGAGCGCAGCGCATCCGCGACTGGCTCGCCACCGACCCGGCGGCGGAGCTGATGCAGGAGGTCTTCAAGGAGCTCAGCGGGCGCGACAAGGGCGCCGCCCGTGCGTTGCGCGAGCGGCTGGACGAGATCAAGCGCGCCAAGGGCCAGGAGGCGATCGCCGCCGAGTGGTCCGACAAGGCGCGCGCGCTGCTGGAGCAGCCGCGCCTGAACATCGCCGACGCGATGGCCTGGCAGCGCGACGCCGCCAAGGCCGGCGCGCCGCTGTCGCGCGAGCCGCTGGCCGGCTTCAAGACGCAGCTGGCCGAGCGCATCAAGGGCATCGAGGACCTGCAGCACCGCGCGCAGGTCCACCGCGAAGCCGCCGTGCTGCTCGCGCAGCGCTTCGAGGTGCTGTCCACCAAGGGTTGGCAGGACGCCCGGGCCGCCGAGGAGGGCCTGCGCGGCGACGTGCAGCACTGGCTGGCCCAGGCGCAGGAAATCACGCAGGACGCCAACTGGGGCAGCCTCGACGCCCGCTTCGCGCCGCAGCTGGACGCCTCGAAGGCGCAGCTGCAGGTGGTGTCGGACGCCTTCCACAGCGCGCTGGCGCAGACCGTGGCTGCCGCCGCGGACGCCGCCGCGCCGCTGCCGCCCGTGCCCGTCTGGGCCGACGAGATCCGTGCTTCTCGCGGGCTGCCGCTCGAATCGGCACCTCCCGCACCGGCCAAGCCCGCGGCGCCCAAGGTCGACCCGGCCGCCCGCGCCGCGGCCGAGCAGGCCGTGCAGGCGGCGCTCGCCAAGCTCGAGCAGGAAACCGCCGAAGGCCACGGCAAGGCCAGCCAGGGCGCCGCGGCCGCGCTGCGCGCCGTGCTCAAGGAACACGGCCGCCTGGTCGGCAACGAGCTCGAGGCGCGCGTGCATGCCGCGCTCGTGGCCGCCGGCGAACTCGAAGGCTGGCAGCGCTGGAGCGCCGACAAGGTGCGCGAAGACCTGGTCGCCAAGGCCGAGGGCCTGCTCAACCGCCCAGAAGGCCAGGCACTGGGCGGCCGCAAGATGCAGGAACAGCTGCGCGCCCTGCGCGAGCAGTGGAAGCAGGCCGACCAGGGCGGCGCCCCCAACCATGCGCTGTGGAAGCGCTTCGACGAGGCCTGCAACCAGGCCCACAAGGTGGTCGAGGCCTGGCTGGAGAAGGTGCGTGCCGACGCGGCCGAGCACCGCGCCCAGCGCCTGGCGCTGATCGAGGAACTCAAGGCCTGGGCGGCGGCCCATGCCGACGACGACCTGAAGTCGCGCAACCGCAGCCTGCACCAGTTCGCCAACCGCTGGCGCGATGCGGGCCACGTGAGCGAGAAGGTCTTCGCCGAGCTGCAGCCGCAGTGGAACGAGGCCATGGCCGCTGCCCGCGGCCCGCTCGAAGCGGCCCAGAAGGCCAGCGTCGAGCGTCGCCAGCAGATGATTGCCGAGGCCACCGAGCTCGGCGCCGCGCCGCAGCTGCGCATCGACGCCGTCAAGGCGCTGCAGCAGCGCTGGCAGGCCGAGGCCCAGGCCGTGCCGCTGGAGCGTCGCCACGAACAGAAGCTGTGGGACGCGTTCCGCAAGCCGATCGACGACGCCTTCCAGCGCAAGACGGCCGACCGCGAGCGCGCCGCCGCCGCGCTGGGCGAACATGACCGCGCCGTGCTCGAGGCCTCGAAGGCGCTGGAGGCCGCCAACGGCACCGGCGACGCGCAGAAGATCCGTGCCGCCATGGCCGCCCTCGAGGCCGCGCTGCGCGGCCAGCGCGCGGCGCAGTCGGCCCCTGTTTCCGACGCCAGTCCGGCTGCAGCGCCCGACGGTCCTGCGCAGGGCGCTACGGAAGTCGTAGCGCCTGGCCAGGCCGCCGCCGAGTTCGCGGAGAGCGCACAGCTCAGCGACGAAGGCACGGCCGATGCCGGCAGCGCCGCGCCTGCTCCTGCGGCCGCCGACCTGGTCGCGCCGGCGGACGGCGCCGATCCGTCGGCGCGCGCCGACGCCGAGGAAGCGCGCGAGGCCGCCGCACCCGCCGCGGCACCCAAGCCCGCGCCGCGTCCCGTGGTCGCCGTGCGTGGTGACGACCGGCCCGGTGCCCAGCGCCCGGCCACGGCTGCAGTCCAGGGCGGCCGCGGCCGTCCGGGCGACCGGCGCGACGCGCGTGGCGCACCGGCCGGCCGTGGCAACGACCGCGCCGGCCCCCGCAGCGACGACCGACGTGGCGGCGGCGACCGCTTCGGCGGGGACCGGGGTGGCCGCTTCGGCGACCGCCCGCCGCGCGAAGACCGCGGTCCGCGCCTGGGCGATACCGCCTTCCGCGCGCAGCGCGACGCGCTCGAGCACGCCCAGGCCGCCCTGCGCAAGCTGGCGGCGCAGGCGCAGGGCGAGGTCGTCACCCAACTGCTCGGGGCCTGGGAGCAGCGCGACGGCGCGGCCCTGCCCAGCCCGCAGGACCTGGGCCGCGGCGTGTCGGCGTCGGTGCGCTCGCAATGGGCGCAGGCGATCGGCGGTGCGCCCGCCGGCGACGCGGGCGAAGCGCTGCTGCGTCTGGAGATGGCGGCCGACGTGCCGACGCCGGCCGACCAGCTCGACGCGCGCCGCGCTCTGCAGCTCAAGCTGCTCACCCAGCGCAACCAGCCCGGCCCGGCCGAGACCTGGGCGCAGGATGCCGGCCGCGTGCTGGCGACAGCGCACGACGCGGCCAACGCGCGGCGCCTGCAGAGCGCGCTGCGTACGCTGCTGCGCAAGGGCTGAGCACGGGCGGCCTCGGCTGCCTTGCTACCAAATCGATGGCTGCTGGCGCCCGTCCGACGGGCGCTGGCAGCTTATTTTTTTTGAGGCTTTGCCACGCCGAACCTAGTGATCGGTGCGTGCGCTGGCTCAGGCGTGGTCGGCGCGCTGTTCGGCGCGGCCGAGGAAGAACTCGTCGAACAGCGGTCGCAGCGTCGGCATTTCGGTCGCGAAGCGGGCCGGTTCGACGAAGTAGGCCTCGCAGGCGACGGCGAAGAACTCGCCCATCGACGAGGCGGCATAGCCGTCCAGCCATGGCGGCTCGCCGCCGAAGCGCTCGGCCACGATGGCCTGTTCGCGAAAGACGTCGTAGGCGGCCTGCATCGTCGCCAGCCAGTGCGCATGGGCCTCGCGCGCGGTCGCTTGGCCGCCGAAGCCGGCCGGCAGGGGCGGGCAGCCGTCGACGCCACCACCGCGCATGTCGATCTTGTGGGCGAACTCGTGGATCACCACGTTCAGGATCGGCCCGGTTGCCTGGCCGCCGCCTTCCTGCACATGCGGCCAGCTCAGCATCACGGGGCCGTGCTCGCGCGCCTCGCCGATGATGGCCTCGTCGTACTCGTGCACCACGCCGGCCTCGTCGATGGCCACGCGCGGCGTCGTCACTTCCTCGGGCACGACCACGATGCCGACGAAGTCGTCGTACCAGTCCAGGCCGCTCAGCGGCGCATTCAGGTGGAGCACCGGCAGCACCGCCTGCGCGGCGATCGCGAGCGCCACCTCGTCGGTGATGCTGAAGCCCAGGGCGCCGTGGAACTCCTTGTCCTGCAGGAAGCGGGCGGTCAGTTCGCGCAGTCGCTGCAGGTCCTGGGCGTCGCGCCGCGCCAGGAAGGGGTAGGCGCTGAGCGTGGCGAGCCACTCGGCCTCGGGAATCTCGGGAGCGGCCCGCAGGCCGCGCAGCCATCGGAACATGGGCGGGACTTCAGCGCAGATCGACGCGCTGCGCACCGGCGGCCGACAGGCACAACAGCTGCGCACGCGGTGGATGGGCGGCGGCGTCCCAGTCGCTGAGCACGATGCGCGAGAGGCCATCGCCGAGGTCGTGGTCTGCCGGACGGTGGGTGTGGCCGTGGATCAGCGTGTCGGCACGGGCGGCACGCAGCCATTGCGCGGCCGCGGCATCGTCGACGTCCGCCCACGGGTTGCGAGGGTCGGCCTTGCGCGCCTCGCTCTGGGTGCGGATTTCGCGTGCCAGCGCACGGCGCTCGGTCAAGGGGCGGGTGAGGAAGGCCTGCTGCCAGGCGGGCGTGCGCACCTGGGCACGGAAGGCGAGGTAGTCGGTGTCGGCCAGGCAGAGCAGGTCGCCGTGGCTCAGCAGCCAGCGCCGGCCCTGGAACTCCAGCACCGTCGGGTCGGCGATGAGGTGCATGCCGGTCGCGTCGGCCAGGGTCTGGCCGACGAGGAAGTCCCGGTTGCCGTGCAGGAAGTAGACGGGAAGGCGCCGGGCCGCGTCGCGCAGCCACTGCGCCGCGCGATGCTCGAAGCCGTCGGCCTCGGCCGCGTCGTCGCCGACCCAGACCTCGAACAGGTCGCCGAGGATGAACAGCGCATCGGCCGGCGTGGTCTGGAGGTAGCCGCGCCAGGCCTCGATCGTCGCAGGCTCGCCGTCCTGCAGGTGCAGGTCGGACACGATGTCGACCGTGCGCCAGGATGCGGGCGCGACCAGCTCGGCGAAGTCGATGGACCCGTGCCCCGTCATGGCCGCGCCTGCGTTGGGAAGGCGCTTATTCCGAAAGGACCGTGGCCTTCTCGATCAGCACGTCCTCGACCGGCACGTCGTCGTGGAAGCCCTTGCGGCCGGTCTTGACCTTGCGCAGCGCGTCGACGATCTCGGTGCCCGACACCACCTTGCCGAACACGGCGTAACCCCAGCCCTGGGCGGTGGGTGCGGTGTGGTTCAGGAAGTCGTTCTTGGCCACGTTGATGAAGAACTGCGCCGTGGCCGAGTGCGGTGCGCTGGTGCGCGCCATGGCGACGGTGTACATGTCGTTCTTCAGGCCGTTGTTGGCCTCGTTGGTGATCTCGGCCTGCGTGGGCTTCTGCTTCATGCCGGGCTCGAAACCGCCGCCCTGGATCATGAAGCCGTCGATCACGCGGTGGAACACGGTGCCGTCGTAGTGGCCGCTCTTGACGTAGGCGAGGAAGTTCTCGACCGACTTGGGCGCCTTCTCGCGATCGAGTTCGAGGACGACCGGGCCGTGGCCCTTGATGTTCAGTTCGACTTGTGGGTTGCTCATGAATGGACTCCTTCGGATGTCGGGTTGAAATGCTGCGGCCTGAGCCGCTGGACAGCTTCTTACTTGACCACGGTGGCCGAGCGGATCTCGACCGGGACGGTGGGCACGTCGCGCATGCCGCCTTGCACGCCGGTGGCGACGGCGCGGATCTTGTCGACCACGTCCATCCCCGACACCACCTTGCCGAACACCGTGTAGCCGTGGCCGTCGGGGTTGGGCGCATTGAGCATGTCGTTGTTCTTCACGTTGATGAAGAACTGCGAGGTGGCCGAGTTGGGATCGCTGGTGCGCGCCATGGCGATGGTGCCGCGGTCGTTCTTCAGGCCGTTCGATGCCTCGAGCGGAATCGGCGCGCGCGTGCTCTTTTCCTTCAGCTGCGCCGAGTAGCCGCCGCCCTGGATCATGAAGCCGTCGATGACGCGGTGGAACACCGTGCCGTCGTAGTGCTTGTCCTTGACGTACTGCAGGAAGTTCTCGACCGTCTTCGGGGCCTTGGCCGCATCGAGCTCGAGCACGATGTCGCCGAGCGAGGTGGCGAGCTTCACGCGCGGGGTGCTCTGCGCCATCGCGGGCAGATGTGCCAGGCCCACAGCCAGCAGGGCGGCGCAGGCGGCGCGGCGGGAGAACGAGGGAAAGGTCACGTCGGGCTCGCTTTCGGAAAACGGAGGATGGGGCAAGGAAATCGCTCGATGCACCGGCGCCGCGCCGGGCGCCGGCGACGGCTCACTTGTTGCGCAACACGCGCGGCGGCGTGCCGGCAGCAGCAGGCAGGGCGCCCGCTTCCGCGCTGCCCGGCGTGCTGAAGATCTGGCGAATGAGCGTCAGCTTGGGCTGCACGCTGGCATTGGCGGTGGCGAACTGCTGCGCCCTGGCGTACTGCTGCGCGGCCAGGCGCGCGTACACGTCGCCGAGGTTCTCGTGCGCGGTCGCGTAGTTCGGGTTCAGGCGAATGGCCGATTCGAGTGCGGCGCGCGCCTTGTCGAGTTCGCCCCGGTTGGCGTACAGCGCGGCCAGGTTGTTGTAGGGCTCGGGCAGTTCGGGGTAGTCCTGCGTGAGCTTGGTGAAGGCGTCGATCGCGTCGGCCGGCTTGTTCTGTTCCGACAGGATCACGCCGCGCAGGAAGCGCATCTGCGGATCGCGCGGGTTGGCCTTGATGTACGCGTCGGCCTTGGCCAGCGCCTCGGCCGACTTGCCCGAGCGCAGCAGCGCGTTCACGTCGCCGTAATCGTCGGCGTGTGCGGCACCCATGCCCAGCAGCGCGCAGGCGAAGAGGGTGCTGGCGGCGAGGGCGCGCAGGGGGGAGGCGGGTCGGGTGGTGCGGGAGGGAAGGGCGGCGTGCGTCATGGAGCCTCGGAGAGCCTCGTGATGGGGGCGGCCGCTGCGCCGGGGTGTGCCCGCGCCGGTCGCCCGAAGTCGGCCAGGGGCCGCTTATACTCGCCGGATTGTAGCCGCGGGCCTTCCTCCGGCTTCCCTGCAATCCCCTGACGGAACGCAGTGCCGGCCCGCACATTTGGCTGCACAATGCAGCGCCGTTCACTGGACGGCGCTCTGCTTTTTGGCCCCGTGCATCGGTGCCGTCCCGAATCCCATGACCTTGCGCATCTACAACACGCTCGCGCGTGCATTGGAAGAGTTTTCGCCGCTCGAAGCGGGACACGTGCGCATGTACGTGTGCGGGATGACGGTGTACGACCTGTGCCACATCGGGCATGCACGGATGATGATGGCCTTCGACGTGGTCCAGCGCTGGCTGCGCGCGAGCGGCTTGCGCGTCACCTACGTGCGCAACATCACGGACATCGACGACAAGATCATCCGCCGGGCGCTGGAGCGTGGCATCACGATTCGCGCGTTGACCGAAGAGACGGTCGCGGCCATGCACCAGGACATCGGCGCGCTCGGCATCGAACCACCCACCATCGAGCCGCGCGCCACCGAGTACGTGCCGCAGATGCTCGGGATCATCCGCACGCTGGAAGACAAGGGCCTGGCCTACCGCTCGCCCGACGGCGACGTGAACTACGCCGTGCGCAAGTTCCCGGGCTACGGCAAGCTGTCGGGCAAGTCGCTCGACGAGTTGCATGCGGGCGAGCGCGTCGCGGTGCTCGACGGCAAGGAAGACCCGCTCGACTTCGTGCTGTGGAAGGCCGCAAAGCCGACCGAACCGGAAGACGCGAAGTGGGAAAGCCCCTTCGGCACCGGCCGGCCGGGCTGGCACATCGAGTGCTCGGCCATGAGCTGCGCCACGCTGGGCGAGACCTTCGACATCCACGGCGGCGGCGCCGACCTGCAGTTCCCGCACCACGAGAACGAGATCGCGCAGAGCGAGGGCGCGCACGGCAAGCCGTTGGCGCGCTTCTGGGTGCACAACGGCTTCGTGCGCGTCGACAACGAGAAGATGTCCAAGAGCCTGGGCAACTTCTTCACCATCCGCGAGGTGCTGCAGAAGTACGACGCGGAGAGCCTGCGTTTCTTCCTCGTGCGCACGCACTACCGCAGCGCGCTGAACTACAGCGACGCGCACCTGGACGATGCGCGCAATGCGCTCAAGCGCCTCTACACCGCGCTCGACGCCGTGCCGCCGGCCGAGGTGGCCATCGACTGGGCCGGCCCGCATGCGGCGCGCTTCAAGGCGGCCATGGACGAGGACTTCGGCACGCCCGAGGCGGTGGCCGTGCTCTTCGAACTGGCGGGCGAGGTCAACCGCACGCGCAGCGCCGAGGCGGCGGGTCTGCTGAAGGCGCTCGGTGGGACGCTGGGCCTGCTCCAGGGCGAGCCGAAGGCCTTCCTGCAGGCCGGTTCGTCGCTGGACGAAGCGACCATCCTCGCGCGCATCGCCGACCGTGCGGCGGCCAAGGCGGCGAGGGATTTCGCCGCGGCCGACCGCATCCGTGCCGAACTGCTGGCCCAGGGCATCGTCCTCAAGGACGGCCCGAATGGCACGACGTGGGCCGCGACCCAGTAATTGCTCCCGTTCCGCCGCCCCCATGTCGCCTGCCCGCAAGTCCGCTGCGCCCGCCGAGATCGAGTTCGTCACCCCCGACTACTGGGAAGACGCCTGCAAGCACCTGGTCAAGAAGGACCGGGTGATGCGCCGCCTCATCCCCCAGTTCGGCGATGCCCGGCTGCAGTCGCGCGGCGACGCCTTCACCACCTTGGCGCGCAGCATCGTGGGCCAGCAGATCTCGGTGAAGGCGGCGCAGTCGGTGTGGGAGCGCTTCGAGAAGCTGCCGCGCAAGCTGACGCCGGCCAACGTGCTCAAGCTCAAGGTGGACGACATGCGCGCAGCCGGCCTGTCGGCACGCAAGATCGAATACCTGGTCGACCTGGCGCTGCATTTCGATTCCGGCACCGTCCACGTCGATGCGTGGAAGGACATGGCCGACGAACTCATCATCGAGGAGCTGGTCGCCATCCGCGGCATCGGCCGCTGGACGGCCGAGATGTTCCTGATGTTCCACCTGCTGCGTCCCAACATCCTGCCGCTGGACGACATCGGCCTGATCAACGGCATCAGCACCAATTACTTCTCGGGCGACCCGGTGAGCCGCAGCGATGCGCGCGAGGTGGCGGTGGCCTGGGCGCCCTACTGCAGCGTGGCCACTTGGTATATTTGGCGGTCGCTCGAACCGGTCCCGGTTGCGTACTAAGACACAAAAAGGAGAAACGACGTTGGCGAAACGAACTTTTCTCGACTTCGAACAGCCCATCGCGGAGCTCGAAGGCAAGATCGAAGAACTGCGCTACGTGCAGAGCGAATCGGCGGTCGACATCTCGGAAGAGATCGACCAGCTCGGCAAGAAGAGCCTGCAGCTCACCAAGGACATCTACAGCGACCTGACGCCCTGGCAGATCACCAAGATCGCGCGTCACGCCGAACGTCCCTACACCCTCGACTACGTGCACGAGATCTTCACGGATTTCGTCGAACTGCACGGCGACCGCCATTTCTCGGACGACCTCTCCATCGTCGGCGGCCTGGCCCGCTTCAACGGCACCCCCTGCATGGTGCTGGGCCACCAGAAGGGCCGCGACACCAAGGAGCGTACCGCGCGCAACTTCGGCATGAGCAAGCCGGAGGGCTACCGCAAGGCGCTGCGCCTCATGAAGACGGCCGAGAAGTTCAAGCTGCCGGTCTTCACCTTCGTCGACACGCCGGGCGCGTACCCGGGCATCGATGCGGAAGAGCGCGGCCAGTCCGAGGCCATCGGCCGCAACATCTACGAGATGGCGCAGCTCGAGGTGCCGATCATCACCACCATCATCGGCGAGGGCGGCTCCGGCGGCGCCCTGGCCATCTCGGTGGCCGACCAGGTGCTCATGCTGCAGTACTCGGTGTATTCGGTGATCAGCCCCGAGGGCTGTGCCTCGATCCTGTGGAAGACCAGCGAGAAGGCCCAGGACGCGGCCGATGCCCTGGGCATCACGGCGCACCGGCTGAAGGCACTGGGCCTGATCGACAAGATCGTCAACGAGCCCGTGGGCGGCGCCCACCGCGACCACCGCCAGATGGCGGCCTTCCTCAAGCGCGCGCTCAACGACGCGCTGCGCCAGGTCAGCGACCTCAAGCCGCGCGAGCTGCTCGACCGCCGCTACGAGCGGCTGCAGAGCTACGGCCGCTTCGCCGACACCAAGGACACGGGCAAGTGAAGCACGCCGCCGCGCGCCTCAGCGCGTGCGGCGTGCGGCCCGCTGCTCGACCTGCGCCCTGAGGGCACCGTGCAGTTCCGGCGGGAGGAACTGCATCGCCAGGCGCAGCAGCAGCATGGCGACCACGCCGTCGTCGAGCCAGCCGAGCAGCGGCACGACGTCCGGGATCAGGTCCACGGGGCTCAGCACATACAACACCGCCAGCAGGGCGGTGAGCTTGGCGGCACCGGGCGTGCGCGGATCGCGCAGCATGGCCCAGACCAGGGCGAGTTCCTTGCGCATCAGCAGCCACAGACGTCCGAGTTTCCACATGGTGACGAAGTCCCTTCCGGTGGTGCGCCGATCGGCGCGGTCGATGTGCTCAACGTGGGGCGGTGTCCCGCGATGACAAGGCCACCCGCGCGCGTTCGCGCCAAGAATTGCCGGATGCCACCTGTGCTTGGATGGGGCCTCCGTGCCCGATGCTTCCCCGGAATTCGGGGGCGCGCATGATTACGGCCTTCGAATCCGCCATGGCGGCTTTCGATCCGCCGCTGCCCCTGGCCGTCGGTTTCAGCGGTGGTGCCGACTCCACGGCGCTGCTGGTGGCCTGCGCCGAGCGTTGGCCGGGCCAGGTGCGGGCGGTGCACGTCCACCATGGACTGCAGGCCGCGGCGGATGGCTTCGAGCAGCATTGCCGCGCGCTGTGCGAGCGTCTCGGTGTGCCGCTGGAGGTGTTGCGGGTCGATGCGCGGCATGCGCCGGGTGACAGCCCCGAAGACGCCGCGCGTCGCGCGCGTTACGAGGCTTTTTCGGCCCTGGCGCACGCGGGCCGTGCAGAAGGTGCTATCAAATCCGTAGCGCTTGGCCACCACGCGGACGACCAGGCCGAAACGTTGCTGCTGGCGCTGTCGCGCGGCGCCGGCCTGCCTGGGTTGTCCGCCATGCCACGCCAAACGGAGCGTGGCGGCGTCACGCTGCACCGCCCGCTGCTCAACGTGCCGGCTGCCGACATTCGCACCTGGCTGGTGGTGCGCGGCCTGCCGTGGATCGACGACCCGACGAACGCCGACACGCGCTTCACGCGCAACCGCATCCGGGCGGAGGTGCTGCCGGCCCTGGAGCGTGCCTTCCCGCAGTTCCGCACGACCTTCGCGCGCAGCGCCGCGCATGCCGCGCAGGCCCAGGCCCTGCTCGCGGAGGTGGCGGTGCAGGACCTGGCGGCGGTGGGCGAGCCCCCGCGCATCGCTGTGCTGCGAGCGCTCTCCCGAGCCCGCCAGGCCAACGTGCTGAGACACTGGCTGGTGCGCGAGCAGGGTGCAGCGCCGAGCGCGGTGCAGCTCGATGCGCTGCTCGACCAGATCGCCGCCTGCACCACGCGCGGCCACGACATTCACCTCAAGGCGGGGCGGGGAGCGGTTCGCCGCGAGGGTGACGTACTGCGTTGCTACAATTGCCCGCCCTCGCCGAAGGCCACGCGCTGATCGGTTCCTGAAGGGCACGCCGGCCCGCAGCGTCCGCTGCACTTGCCGGCAACTGCAGCGGCTTCCTTCTTCCCATTTCACCCATGGCATTGATCGTTCACAAGTACGGCGGCACGTCGATGGGCTCGACCGAGCGCATCCGCAATGTCGCCAAGCGCGTCGCCAAGTGGGCGCGCGCGGGCCACCAGATGGTGATCGTCCCCAGCGCCATGAGCGGCGAGACCAACCGCCTCCTCGGCCTGGCCAAGGAACTGGCGCCCAGCCAGCCCGGCGACGACTACCGGCGCGAGCTCGACATGCTCGCTTCCACCGGCGAGCAGGCCTCGTCGGCCCTGCTGGCCATCGCGCTGCAGACCGAAGGCGTCGAGGCCGTGAGCTATGCCGGCTGGCAGGTCGGCATCCGCACCGACAGCAGCTACACCAAGGCCCGCATCGAGAGCATCGACGACAAGCGCGTGCGCGGCGACCTGGCCGCGGGCCGCGTGGTCGTCATCACCGGCTTCCAGGGCGTCGACGACGAAGGCAACATCACCACGCTGGGCCGTGGCGGCAGCGACACCTCGGCCGTGGCCGTGGCGGCTGCCATGAAGGCCGACGAGTGCCTCATCTACACCGACGTCGACGGCGTCTACACCACCGATCCGCGCGTCGAGCCCGACGCCCGCCGACTCTCGAAGATCAGCTTCGAGGAGATGCTGGAAATGGCCAGCCTGGGCTCCAAGGTGCTGCAGATCCGCTCGGTGGAATTCGCCGGCAAGTACAAGGTGCCGCTGCGCGTGCTGTCCAGCTTCACGCCCTGGGACATCGACATCAACGAGGAAGCCAAGTCGGGCACCCTGATCACTTTCGAGGAAGACGAAACCATGGAACAAGCCGTTGTCTCCGGCATCGCTTTCAACCGCGACGAGGCCAAGATCTCGGTGCTCGGCGTGCCCGACAAGCCGGGCATCGCGTACCACATCCTGGGCGCCGTGGCCGACGCCAACATCGAGGTCGACGTCATCATCCAGAACCTGTCCAAGGACGGGAAGACCGACTTCAGTTTCACCGTCAACCGCAACGAGTACGCGCGCACGGTCGACCTGCTCAAGGCCAAGGTGCTGCCCTCGCTGGGCGCGACCGACATCGTCGGCGACACCAAGATCTGCAAGGTCAGCATCGTCGGCATCGGCATGCGCAGCCATGTGGGCGTTGCAGCCAAGATGTTCCGCGTGCTGAGCGAGGAGGGCATCAACATCCAGATGATCTCCACCAGCGAGATCAAGACCTCCGTCGTGATCGACGAGAAGTACATGGAACTGGCCGTGCGCGCCCTGCACAAGGCCTTCGATCTGGACCAGCCGACGGCTTGAGACGCATCGGAAGCTGGCATAATGCGAGCTTGCTTCAGGAAACGTGACCGAGTGGCCGAAGGTGCTCCCCTGCTAAGGGAGTATGGGGTGTAGAGCCTCATCGAGGGTTCGAATCCCTCCGTTTCCGCCAAGAACACCGACTCTCTCCCAGACACGGGACAGAGTCGGTTTTTTTTCGACTTCGATCTGCGCGATCGTGTCCATCACGTCGAGACCGGCCTCGACGGCGAAGTAGGCGATTTCGGTCGCGCCTGGCCAGTACTGGCCCTTCTTCCACTGCGAGATGCGGCTCTGATCGATGCCCAACTCGGCCGCCATTTCCTTGTAGCTCTTGCGGCTGCGCGTGCGCGCGACGTCGATGAGGGTTTCTACAAGCATTTGAGATTCCTAAAGTTCTGGTACATTTCGCAACTACTCAAACATTTGAGTATTTTGCAAATATACCGGAGTTGCTCAATGGCGGCAGAGGGACAAAGGGAACAGCAGCTCGAGCTCGAGCTGCCGCGGGATCTGCATCCGCTGGAGGCGGAGCTCGAGCGGATCCGTCTCGCTCGGCAAGGTCGGTCGAAGCTCCATTCGTTTCGGCTGATCACCTGGCCGATGGGCACCTGGGCGGAGACGCACCTGGGACGCTCCTCGATGTTCTTCCGGTTTCGCACCGGCTACTCGGCATGAGCTACCAGCAGCAGTCCGGTGCCGGTATTGCCGCCGAGCACGTCCGCCTCTTCGGCGCGGATCTGTCGCCGACCGTCCGCCGATTCCGTCACGTGCGCTTCGCCTGGCAGTGCCACCAGTGGGCGCCGGCCCTGTCGCCCAAGGCTGAGGCCGAGCACCTGGTCAACGAGTGCCGCCTGCGCGAGCTGGCCGCTGAGCTGATCGCAGGGGGTGTGCAGTGAGCGACCTGCACGACTCCCCCCCATCCGCCGGGGCGGGTGTCTGGCGTCTGCGCCGGGACCCGGCCGCGCTAGCGGCTTCCGCCCGTGCTGTAACACGGGTGGAAAGTTCTCCTCGATCGGCGGCTGCTGGCGACGTCTCAAAAATCGATTGGCTGAACGCGACGTTCGACACGCCGGCGATGAGCGTTCCCGGGTTGCTGGCCTTCGTTGATGGCCTCATGGCCGGCACGCTGTCGGCGAAGCTCGACGGCGGCCTCTTTGGCTTCACAGAGCGCCACAGGCTGACGGCGCAGCTGGCAGACGGCGCGCGCGTCGAAGTCGGCGCCATTGCCCTCGGCGGCGAGTCGCAGAAAGGCCGCTGGCTGCTCCAGCTCAACGGCCGCGGCTGCGGCCTTGTCAACGACTGGCCGAGCCTCCAGCAGCTGCTGGAAGACCTCGGCGCCGAAATCTCACGGGTGGACATCGCCGCCGACTTCCTCAAGGGCGAGCACACCGTGGACGACGCACTGGACCTCTATCACGAGGGTGCATTCATCAGCCGCGGGCGCAACCCGGACCTGGACACACAGGGTGCGTGGCACGCGGAAGGCAAGAAAGGTCGCACCGTGTACATCGGCAAGCTGAAGAATGGAAAGACGCTTTGCGTCTACGAGAAGGGCAAGCAGCTCAAGGACCTCGACAGCGACTGGACGCGCTACGAGGTGCGCCTGGGCAACCGCGATCGCGTCATTCCCCTGGACGTGCTCACGAACCCCGATCGCTACTTTGTGGGCGCCTACCCTGCCCTGGCACACATCCTCGAAGCAGCGGCAGAGGAAATCCCCACCATCCGCGAAGAGACGAAGACCTCTCTCGCTCACCTCACGTACCACCTGGAGCGCTGCTATGGCAAGACGATCCACCAGGTGCTCGCAGTCACAGGCGCCACGGCACAGGACCTCATCGAGGAAGTGCGCGTCATCGGGATACCCAAACGGGTAGACCCTGCCAGCGGGAGTGCTGGCGTCGGCTGGGCGGACTTGCAGGCCCAGAAATCAAGGATGAGAGCATGAACGCAGTCACGAACCTGGCGCCGCGCGCAGCCGCGCCGATGGAAGTCATCGTCAAGGGCAAGATCGACGCGGTGCGTCGGCACGAGAGCAAGCGGTACACCCGCATCATCACGCCGGCGCCGGATGCCTACAGCCGCCCCTCCGTGGTCGAAGTGCGCAGCACGCAGCAGCTCGGCCAGAAGGGCGACGAGATCACCGTCACGGCGAAGCTCGGCGGCTACTCGCGCATAGCCGTACAGCAATTGATCCCCTCACTCCATTAAAAAAGGCCCGGTTGCCGGGCCTCTTCATCATCGCTTTGGGGTGGAGGAGGGGGGCGAAATCGTCCGTTTCCGCCAGACAACCCCGCCAGTCGAAAGACTCGCGGGGTTTTCTTTTGGGCGAATCAGCGCGCGACAACCAGCGCTGATGCCCTGGGCCGCGGTGCCAATCCCGGCGCCACCTCCCGCTGACGGCCAGCGTGGCGCCGGCAGGAGGACGCTGCTGACACGCGGGTGCGCCGGCGGCCCACGGGCTCGCCGCATCGCAGCGACGAGCCTCGATGTCATGGCGGCAACCCCTTCTTCTTCTTCTCCTTCTTCTCCTTATGCGGGCCGGCGCAAACGCCACGACGCGTCGGCACGTCGGATCGATCGGCTCCTGCGCGACGTCTTCGGCCACCGCCACCTGCGCGAGGGCCAGCGGGAGGTGATCGACCGCGTCCTCGTCGGCCGCTCGACGCTGGGCGTCATGCCCACAGGTGCCGGCAAGTCGCTGTGCTACCAGCTGCCGGCCTTGCTTCTGGACGGGCCGGTGCTCGTCGTGTCGCCCTTGATCGCGTTGATGGATGACCAGTGCGCCAAGCTCGACGAGGCCGGCGTCCGGGCGGTGGCGCTGCACAGCCATCGAAGCGCCCAGGACATCGAGTCTGCGCTTGCGGCGATCGATGCCGGCGAGGCCCGGCTGGTGTACTGCACGCCCGAGAGGGTGACGCAGCCCGAGATGGTCGAGCGGTTGCGCCGCGCGCGCGTGTCGCTCTTCGTGGTCGACGAGGCGCACTGCATCGTGCAGTGGGGCCACGACTTCCGGCCCGCCTACCTGGAACTGCGCGCCGCCGCCGAATCGCTCGGGAGTCCGCCCATCCTCGCCCTCACGGCCACGGCCGATGCGCAGGCGATGCAGGAGATCATGGAGCGCCTGGGCATGGCCCGCCACAGTTGCGTCCAGACGGGCGCCTTCCGTCCCAACCTGCGGATGGCGGTCGACGTGGTCGGCTCCGAACAGGAGCGGATGGCCAAGCTGCTGGCTTTCGTGCACGACACCCCGGGCACCGGCATCGTCTACACCGCCACCGTGCGCGCAGCCGAACAGGTCGTGCAGGCGTTGCGCGAGGCAGGCGAGGACGCGGGCCTCTACCACGGGCGGCTCGCCGCGCACGAACGTCGCGCCGCGCAGGAGGCGTTCATGGCCGGCGAGCGGCGCATCATGGTCGCCACCAACGCCTTCGGACTGGGCGTGGACAAGCCTGACATCCGCTTCGTCCTGCATGCGCAGATGCCCGGCAGCCCCGCGGCCTATTACCAGGAGGCAGGGCGTGCCGGCCGCGACGGAGAACCCGCCGACTGCCGGCTGGTGTTCGTGCAACGCGACCGGGCGGTGCAGCAGTTCTTCCTGGCCTCGGCGCCGGCCCAGGTCCAGGAGCTGGCCCGCCTGCAGGATGCCCTGGTGCAGCCGCCCGAAGGTGGCTGGTCCACGGCCGCGCTGCAGCAGCACCTGTGCTTGCCGGCCGGCCGGGTGCGCGGCCTGCTGTCGGCGCTGCGGCGCGCCGAGCTGGTGCAGGGCCCCGCTTCGGCGCTGCGCTGGACCGGGACGGCGCCGCTGATGCCCGAGGCGCTGGCGGGCCTGCTCAGCACGCAGGATGCCCACCGTGCCGCCCAGCAGGCGGCGCTGGAGCAGATGACGGCCTATGCGCTGTCTGGCGCCTGCCGCTGGCAGATGCTGCGCCAGGCGCTTCAGAGCGATGCGCATCCGCAGCCTTGCGGTCAGTGCGACAACTGCCGGCGCATCGAGGCCGCCCAGGCAGCGGCCGAGCCCGCGGCGCAGCCTGGCCCGCCTGAACCCCCGGCCTCCGGCGCGCAGTCCATCGCGCTGCCGGCACCGGGCCATCGGGCCAAGGTGCCACGCTACGGGGTCGGCGAGGTCCTGGCGGCCGACAGCCTGTCGATCACGCTGAGGTTCCCGGACGGGAGCGAACGCAGCTTCCAGCCGCAGTTCGTGCGCACAGCGCGTGGACGCGGCGGTCGCAGCGCGGCGGCGGCCGGGACCTGATCGCTCGTTATCGGGCGGAGGACGGCTCGCCGAAGACCCGGTGCAGTTCGTACGGCGGCGTGACGGCCAGCTGGTCGTAGCCGCACTGGGCGGCCGGCTTGTCCGGCCGCCAGCGCTCGAAGCGGGTCACGTGACGGAAGCGGTCGCCCTGCAGGTGGTCGTAGCGCACCTCGCACACGCGCGCGGGTTCCACCGGCACCCAGGCCAGGTCCTTGGCACGGCTCCAGCGGCTGGGCGCGCCGGGCCGGCGCTGGCCGGACGGGCCCGCGCCGAGCCACGGGTGCGACGCCTCGGCCGGCAGCACCATCGGCGAGAACAAGACGCCCAGCTCGCGACGGAATTCCTGCGTGAAGCCGCTGGCCGAGCCCACGTGCTGCAGCACGCCGCGTGCATCGTGCAGGCCCAGCAGCAGCGACGCCACCTCGGGCTCCCGGGCGCCGGCACGCCAGCGCAGGCCGCCGACCACGCAATCGGCGGTGCGCACATGCTTGATCTTGAACATCGCCCGCTCGCCGGGCTGGTAGGGCGCATCCGCGGCCTTGGCCATGACGCCGTCGAGCCCGGCGCCCTCGAAGCGCGCATGCCAGGCTTGCGCGAGCGCAGGGTCGAGCGTCATCGGCGTGAGGTACAGCGGCGGCGGGCTGTCGGCCAGCAGGGCCTGCAGCAGCAGGCGCCGCTCTGCCTGTGGCCTTGCGCGCAGGTCCTCGCCGTCGAGCGCGACGAGGTCGAAGGCGACGAAGGAAGCCGGCGTCTCGCTGGCCAGCCGCCGCACGCGCGAGGCCGCGGGATGGATGCGCTGCAGCAGCGCGTCGAAGTCCAGCCCGGCAGGACCGGCGATGACGATCTCGCCATCGAGGGCGCAACCGGCGGGCAGGAGCGTCTCGAGCGCGGATTCGAGTTCGGGAAAGTAGCGGTTCAGCGGCTTCAGGTCGCGGCTTTGCAGCACGACGCCCTGACCATCGCGCAGCGCGACGGCGCGAAAGCCGTCCCACTTGGGCTCGAACAGCCAGTCGCCCGGGGCGCCCTCGGGCAGCGCGTCGAGCGTGCGCGCGAGCATCGGAGGCAGGCCCGTGCCGGCAAAGGGCAGGGCGCCACGCTGCGGCTCAGGCGAGGGCTTCGGCATGGCCGCGCTCCTTGCCTTCCTCGCGCCCGTCGCCAGGCTCTCCTGCCTCGGCTTTCGTGCGCCGGCGGTGCAGGACGCCGTTCACCTCCGCGCCGAAGATCAGGGTGGTGGCGCTCATGTACAGGAAGACCAGCGTGGCCACCACGCCGGCGAAGCTGCCGTACACCAGCGCCAGCTTGCCGGCGGTGGCCAGCGTCTTCGACAGCCCGATGGCCGCGGCCACCCACAGCGCCGCGCCCAGCAGGGCGCCGGGCAACACGGTGCTCAGGTACTGCCGGCGGTCGGGCAGCCAGCCGTAGAGCAGCGCATACAGCGCCACCAGCACCACGTAGGCCAGCGCATAGCGCACGCCGAAATGCAGCCACAGCACCTCGCGGCTGCGGCCGAAGTTGCGGGCGAGGAACTCCCAGACATAGGGCATTACGATCACCGAGCTGAAGATCATCCAGGCGCCGAAGCCCACGACCACGGTGAAGAGCGTGACCTTGATGCGCGCCTTCCAGAAGGCCATCCCCCGCTCGATGCCGTAGGCGCGGTTGAGCGCCGAGCGAACCGCCTGCAGGCCCGAGGATGCGGTCCAGACGGTGGCCACCACGCCGATCGCCAGCAGCGCCTGGTTGCGCTGCGCCAGCACCTGGTCGACCACGGGCAGCAGCGCGCGCTGCACCACGCCAGGCGCGTACTCGAGCATGCGCCGTGCAATGGAGGCCGCGTCGCCCGGGTCGCCCACGAAGGCCGCGCCCGAGGACAGGAGGATAAGCATCGGGAACATCGCCAGCACCAGTGAGAAGGCCAGGCTGCCCGCCTGGTTGGCGCTCTGGTGCAGGATGTAGTGGCGGATGGCCGATGCAAGCACCGCAACGCCCGGGATGGCGAGGGCGGCGCGGCGCGCGGCGGCGAGGAGTTGGCGCAGGCGGTTCATCGGCGAAAGGTCGATCTTCGCTCCCTGCACGAGGGAACGCCGTCGGTGCGGGCGGGCGCGTGCCGTCAGCGAAGGCCGGGCCGCGGCCTCTTCACACCACCTGCAGGCCCTTGAGGGCGGGGTCGCCGGGCGGCGTGGCGATCTTCATGTCCTTGAGCGTCTTGACCAGGAGCCGCGCGACCATGAGGTTGCGCTGGCGCTTGCTGTCGGCCGGGATCACGTACCAGGGTGCATGCGCGGTCGAGGTGGCAGCCAGCGCCTTGCCGTAGGCGCGCTGGTAGTCGTCCCACTTCTCGCGCACGGCCAGGTCGCCCATGCTGAACTTCCACTGCTTGCCCGGCGTGTCGATGCGGGCCTGCAGGCGCCCGCGCTGCTCGTTCTTGCTGATGTGCAGCATGCACTTGACCAGGGTGGTGCCGGTCTCGGCCAGCAGGCGCTCGAAGTCGTTGATCTGCGCGTAGCGCCGCTGCGTCTCGGCCTTGTCGATCCAGCCTTCGACCACCGGCACCAGCACGTCCTCGTAGTGGCTGCGGTTCCACACCGCGATCTCTCCGGCGCGCGGCACGACGGCATGGCAGCGCCAGAGGAAGTCGCGCGCCTTCTCCTCCTCGGTCGGCGCCTTGAAGGCGGCCACGCGCACGCCCAGCGGCGAAGTGCGCGAGAACACCCAGCGGATGGTGCCGTCCTTGCCGCTGGTGTCCATGCCTTGCAGCACCAGCAGCAGCTTGCGGCGGCCCTCGGCGTGCAGCAGGTTCTGCAGCTCGTCCAGTTCCTCGGCCAGGGCATCGAGGCGCACCCGTTCGGTGGCTTCGTCGTCGAGCTGGAAGGGCGTGTCGCCGGGGTCGATGCGGGAGAGCTTGAAACGGCCGTCGGTGCCGACGCGGTAGTGCTTGAGGCTGCTCATGGCGATGGGCGGATGTGCAAAGCCGCCAGCCTACCCGATCCCCTGCGGCTTCAAGCCAGAAGGGGCTGCAGCGCCCTAGCGGCGGGCGCGAAGCGCTATGAAAACCGTAGCATCCGCCGTGTCAGCGCGTGTTGCCGTCCGGGGCGTCGTCCACGCTGGCGCTCCAGCGGTCGCCCCAGCCGTGCTGGCGCGCCGTGTCGAGGTGCCGCCGTTCGCGCTTGGTGGGGCGGCCCTGCTCGATGCTCAGCGCCGGCTCGCGCGAGACGCGTCGCGCTTCGCGCGCCGCAGCCTGGGCGGCGAGGCTCTCCGGCGTCTCTTCGTAGAGCTGCTGGGCCACGGGCGCCGGGCCGCGCTGCAGGCTCAGGCCCAGCACGCGCACCGTGCGCGTCACGGCCCCCTGCCGCAGCGCCACCGTGTCGCCGGGTTTGATCTCGCGGGCCGGCTTGGCGGCGTCGCCGTTGACCTGCACCCGGTTCTTGCCGATCTCGTCGACGGCCAGCGATCGGGTCTTGTAGAAGCGGGCGGCCCAGAGCCACTTGTCGATGCGCATGCGCTCCATGAATTCGAAATCTGCAGCGAAACGAAAAAAACCGTTGAAGGCGGAAAGGGTGCGTCGGCGTAGGTGGGGGCGTCTGCGTCCGGCTCAAGGCATGGCCGGGTGGGGTGGCGTCGCCAGCGGAAGCCGCACCACCGCATCCAGCCCGAGCACGCGGGCGTCGGGTCCGAGGCGATTGTCCAGTGCGATCTCGCCGCCCAGCGTCTGCACGATCTCGCGGCAGATGGCGAGCCCCAGGCCGGAGCCCTTCGCCACGTCGCCCGCGGCGAAGGGCGCGAACAGGCGCTGGCGCAGCTCGGCGGAGATGCCCGGCCCCGCATCGCGCACCCGCAGGACGGCGCTGGCGGCTTCGGCCGCGACATGGACCGACAGCGGGCTGCCCACGGGACTGTGCTTGATCGCGTTGTGCAGCAGGTTGCGGCTGAGCTCCAGCAGCATCCACCGGTGGGCGTCGACCCGCGCCGGCAACACGTCGAGTTCGAAGTCGAGCGATCGGTCGGCGATCAGCGGCGACAGGTCCAGCGCCACCTGCCGCACCATCTCGCCCAGGTCCAGCGGTTCCGACTCGGGCTGCTGGCGCAACTGCTCGATCTTGGCCAGCGACAGCATCTGGTTGGCCAGGGCCGTGGCGCGCTCGACGGTCGCGCGGATCTCGGCGAAGGCCTGCGCGGGCGGCACGTCGCCGCGCTGGGCCGACTGGACCTGTGCCTTGAGCACCGCCAGCGGCGTGCGCAGCTGGTGCGCCGCGTCGCGCACGAAGCGCTTCTGGTGTTCCAGGAGGTGCTGCAGCCGCCCCATCACGCCGGTCATCGCGTCGACCAGCGGCAGCAGCTCGCGCGGGGCATGCGGCGCATCGATCGGCGACAGGTCGTCGGCCGCGCGGGCCTCGATCGACTCGCCCAGCGCGCGCACCGGCCGGGTGGCACGCTGGACCACGGCCACGGTGACCGCCGCCACCACCGCCAGCAGCAGCAGCTGGCGCCACAGCATGTCGACCAGCAGGCGGCGCGCCAGGGTCTCGCGCAGTTCCAGCGTCTCGGCCACCTGCACGACGGCGGTGCCGCGGCCGCGTGCGCTGGCCACCGGCTGCAGCAACACCGCCACGCGCACCGGCTGCTCGTTGAAGTGGTCGTCGTAGAAATCGACCAGCGCGGCATAGGGCGGGCGCATGGGCAGCGTGCCGCGCCACACCGGCAGCTGCGCGAAGCCCGACACCAGTTCGCCGGCCTGGTTGGAGACGCGGTAGTAGAGGCGGCTCTTGTTGTCGGCCTCGAAGGCCTCCAGCGCCGAATAGGGCACCGTGGCGCGGATGGAGGCGGTCTCGTCGTAGCCCTCGACGTCGAGCTGCTCGCCGATGGTCTTGGCCGAGGCGAGCAGCGTGCGGTCGTAGGCGGTGGTGGCGGCGGCCAGCGCCTGCCGGTACACGCTCACGCTGTTGATGACGATGAAGAGCGCGACCGGGGCCAGCAGGCCCAGCAGCAGCCGGAAGCGCAGCGAGGTGCGTCGCATGCGCTCAGCCGCCGTCCGGCGCGGCCTTGAGCAGGTAGCCCAGCCCGCGGAGCGTGACCAGCGTGGTGCCGGTGCCGGCCAGCTTCTTGCGCAGCCGGTAGACCACCACCTCGATCGCCTCGTACTGCACCTCGGCCTCGCCGGGGAAGACCAGCTCGAAGAGCCGTTCCTTGCTCACGGCATGGCCGGGGCGGGCCATCAGCGCCTGCATCAGGGCGAGCTCGCGCGGCGTGAGTTCCAGCACGTCGGCGCCGCGGTAGATGGCGCCGCTGTCGGGTTCGAAGCGCAACACGCCCACCTCCAGCGGCGTGGGCACGCCCTCGTCGGCGGGTGCGTCCTGGCGCCGCCTGCGCAGCGCCCGCAGGCGTGCCTCGAGTTCGTCCAGGTCGAAGGGCTTGGGCAGGTAGTCGTCGGCGCCGGCATTCAGGCCCATCACCCGGTCGCCGACCGTGCCGCGCGCGGTCAGCAGCAGCACCGGGGTGCGCAGGCCGGCGGCGCGCGCCTGGGCCAGCACCTGCAGGCCGTCGAGGTTCGGCAGGCTCAGGTCGAGGGCCACCACGTCGGGGTCCAGCGCGCGCCACTGGGCCAGCGCCTGGGCACCGTCGCCGCACACGCGCACGTCGATCTGCCGGCGCCCCAGCGTGCGCTGCAGCGTGGTCTGCATGGTGGGATCGTCTTCGACGAGAAGCAGCTTCATGGGCAGGAGGCGGGCACGCGGGCGCTGGCAATGTTCACCCATCCCGCGGCCGGGTGACGGCATGCGGCCCGGGCCGGCCCTCAGTGATTACCCCGAGGCGTCCGACAGCCAACTGACAGCGGGGCGGCGCATCATAGCGGCGCTCAGGTTCCGCTCAGGTTCCCTTCCAGCGATCCGATCCATACGACCCCTAGGAGACATCGACATGCGTCGCGACACCTTCCTGAAATCCCTTGCCGCCCTGGCCGCCACCGGCGCGCTGCCGCTGTCGGCCCACGCCGCGGCCAACATCAAGATGATGATCCCCGCCAACCCCGGCGGCGGCTGGGACACCACGGGCCGCGCGCTGGGCAAGGCGCTGACCGACGGCAAGCTGGCCGACACGGTGACCTACGACAACAAGGGCGGCGCCGCCGGCGCGCTGGGCCTGGCGCAGTTCGTCAACGGCTCCAAGGGCGACGCCAATGCGCTGATGGTCATGGGCGCCGTGATGCTCGGCGGCATCATCACCGGCAAGCCGCCGGTGAACCTGTCGCAGGCCACGCCCATCGCGCGCCTGACCAGCGAATACAACGTCTTCGTGCTGCCCGCCAACTCGCCCTTCAAGACCATGGCCGACGTGGTCGCCCAGCTCAAGAAGGACCCGGGCAGCGTCAAGTGGGGCGGCGGCTCGCGCGGCTCCACCGAGCACATCGCCGCGGCCATGATCGCGCAGAAGGTCGGCGCCGACCCGTCGAAGATCAACTACGTGGCCTTCCGTGGGGGCGGTGAAGCCACCGCCGCCATCCTGGGCGGCAACGTCACCGTCGGCGGCAGCGGCTACAGCGAGTTCGCGCCCTACATCGCCGACGGCAAGATGAAGGCCATCGCCGTCACCTCGGCCCAGCGCCTGCCGGGCATCAATGTGCCCACGCTGAAGGAGCAGGGCATCGACGTCGAGATCGGCAACTGGCGCGGCGTCTACGGCGCCCCCGGCATCAGCGCCGAGCAGCGCAAGGCGCTCACCGACCTGGTGCTGGCCGCGCTGAAGACGCCGTCGTGGACCGAAGCCATGAAGAAGAACGACTGGACGCCCGCCGTGCTGAGCGGCCCGGCCTTCGACAAGTTCGTCGACGACGAGTTCGCCAGCCTGCGCGCCACCATGACCAAGTCGGGCATGGTCTGAGGCCGCGCGGGGACGCCACGCTTTCCATCGAGTCACGCTGTCACACGCACCGGGCTTTCGGCCCGTGTGCCTCGGCACGGTGTCCCTCGCGGGTCCCGTGCCTTTTTTCGGCCTTGGCTTCGTGCCCGACGCCTTTCCTGCGGAGATTCCAACCATGACAAACACGGACATTTCGTCCCCGCCCGGCGGCAACTGGCCGCAGACCCTCGTGGGTGCGGGCGTGCTGCTCACCGGCCTGGGCATGGCCTGGGGCGCCACCGGCATCTCGTCCGAAGCCGGCTACAGCGGCGTCGGCCCCAACTTCCTGCCCTGGCTGGTGTCGATCGTGCTCACGATCTGCGGCGGCTGGATCATCTGGGAAGCGCGCACCGGGGGCTTTCGCGAGATGGACGAGGAGGCCGCGACCGCGCCGCCGTATTGGAGCGGCTTCGTCTGGGTCTCGGCCGGCCTGCTGCTCAACGCCGGGCTGATCACCACCATCGGCTTCGTGCTCAGCTGCACGCTGTGCTACGTGCTGGCGGTGCAGGGCCTGCGCCGCGCCGGCGGCCAGCCGATCGCCAACGCGCCGGCCACCTGGATCAAGGACCTGCTCGTGGGCCTGGCGATCTCGGCGCCCGTGTTCTGGGCCTTCACCAAGTTCCTGGCGATCAACCTGCCGGGCCTGACCGCCACCGGCTGGATCTGACATGGCCCACCCCCAGTCTGCGCGCACTTCGTGTGCCTCCGCCAACCCCCTTCGAGGGGGGCAGCATCTGCGGCCCGGCAAAGCCGGTTCCGCGCTGCTCCCGGCTGGCGGCGTGTGCCAAGCACATGCTGCGCTCCTGATCTTGCGAGGTTGAACTCATGGATATCTTCAACGCACTTCTCCAGGGCTTCGCGCAGGCCATCACCGTCACCAACCTGCTGTGGTGCCTCGTCGGCTGCGCGCTGGGCACCGCGGTGGGCGTGCTGCCCGGCATCGGCCCGGCGGTGGCCGTCGCCATGCTGCTGCCCATCACGGGCAAGGTCGACGTTACGGCCTCGATGATCTTCTTCGCCGGCATCTACTACGGCGCCATGTACGGCGGCTCGACCACCTCGATCCTGCTGAACACGCCGGGCGAGACGGCGTCCATGGTCACGGCCATGGAAGGCAACAAGATGGCCAAGAGCGGGCGCGCCGGCGCGGCGCTGGCCACCTCCGCCATCGGCTCCTTCGTGGCCGGCACCATCGCCACCGTCATCGTCACGCTGTTCGCGCCCTACGTTGCCGACTATGCCGTGAAGCTGGCGGCGCCCGAGTATTTCCTGCTCATGGTGCTGGCCTTCACCACCGTGAGCGCGGTGCTGGGCAAGAGCACGCTGCGCGGCATGACGGCGCTGTTCATCGGCCTGGCCGTGGGCTGCGTGGGCATGGACCAGATCTCGGGCCAGGGCCGCTACGTGGGCGGCGTGCCCGAGCTGCTCGACGGCATCGAGATCGTGCTCGTCGCCGTCGGCCTGTTCGCGGTGGCCGAGGTGCTGTACGCCGTGCTGTACGAAGGCCGGGTGCAGGAGAGCCAGAACAGGATGAGCCGCGTCCACATGAGCGCGCGCGACTGGAAGCGCTCGATCCCCGCCTGGCTGCGCGGCACCGCCATCGGCACGCCCTTCGGCTGCATTCCCGCGGGCGGCACCGAGATCCCGACCTTCCTGAGCTATGCCACCGAGAAGAAGCTGACCAAGGACCCGGCCGACCGCGCCGAGTTCGGCACCACCGGCGCCATCGAGGGCGTGGCCGGCCCCGAGGCGGCCAACAACGCCACCGTGACCGCCGCGCTGATCCCGCTGCTCACGCTGGGCATCCCGACCAGCAACACCACCGCCATCCTGCTGGGCGCCTTCCAGAACTACGGCATCCAGCCCGGGCCGCAGCTGTTCACCACCAGCGCGGCGCTGGTGTGGGCGCTGATCGCCTCGCTGTACATCGGCAACGTGATGCTGCTGGTGCTCAACCTGCCGATGGTGGGCCTGTGGGTCAAGCTGCTGAAGATCCCCAAGCCGCAGCTCTATGCCGGCATCCTGATCTTCGCGACCGTGGGTGCCTACGGCATGCGGCAGAGCGCCTTCGACCTCTTCCTGCTCTACGCCATCGGCGTGCTGGGCGTGGTCATGCGGCGCTTCGACTTTCCGACCGCGCCCGTGGTGGTGGGCATGATCCTCGGCCCGCTCGCCGAAGCCAACCTGCGCAATGCGCTGTCGATCGGCGAGGGCAGCCCGATGGTCTTCCTGCAGCGGCCGATGTCGATCACGCTGATCGTGATCGTGCTGGCCGTGCTGATCCTGCCGCGCGTGGCCAAGCGCATGTCGGAACGCAAGCGCCGGCTCGAGGCGGCGGCCTGATCGCCCAAGCGCATTCTTCCAGACGAAAAGTGCCTCCAGCGCCCGCGGGACGGGCGGGAGGCGCTTCTTTTTTGATAGCATCCCCTTTGGCCGACCGGGCGCTGGCTGGCGCCCGAGCGGCGAAGGCTCTGCAGGCGGGCGGGCTTCTTGCTGCACCCATGGCCTCGATGCCATTCCACGCGCCCGACATGACCGCCATCCGTGCCCTCGTCCCATCCCTTTCCCTGCTCGAGGTGCGGCCCAGCGGGGTGCATGGCCTCGGTGCGTTCGCGGCCGCCGATCTACCGGCGGGTACGAAGCTGGGCATCTATGCCGGCCGGCGCTTCACGGCGGTGCAGGCGGCCGCCATGGACTGGGACCGCGCACTGACCTACCTCTTCGGCCTGTCGGATGGCACGCTGATCGACGGCGGCCGCGGCGGCAACGAGATGCGGCATCTGAACCATGCCTGCGAGCCCAACTGCGAAGCGCGCGAAGTCCATGGCCCACGCGGCCGGTTGCAACTGGCCATCCACACGCTGCGCGACGTGCGCGCGGGCGAGGAGCTCTTCCTCGACTACGCGCTCACGGTCGACGATGCCGAGGGTCCGACGGACTACCCATGCCACTGCGGCTCGCTTCGATGCCGTGGCACGATGGTGGCCGCGCCGGCCGGCGCCTGATCAGGGCGATCGACCGAAGAGGAAAGTATTCGCGCGCGTTGTCGAGGTTGATCGAAGTCTGCGCGCAAGGTAAAACCGCACACATCGCCCCATTCCAGCTCGCGTTCGCATCGCCTCGGTGCGCTTGGCGTCCTGGGGCCCGACAACAAAGAGAACCCGATGACCGATTGGATGATGGTGGCCGCTGCGGTGGCCGCCCTGGCGCTCGTGGGCGCGTGGATCGTGTGGAGGCTGCGACGCAGGCCCAGGGAAACGCCCACGGTGGCGCTGGTGCGGCGGCGCCGCGAACTGCAGTCACGCCTGCAGGACCTGGCCGGGCCCGAGAGCGACGGCCTCGTGCGGCAGGAGGCCCAGCGCATGCATTCGAGTCCGATGGACCTGCACGTGCTCGAAGCCGCCATCGCGCGCGCGGAGAAGCTGGCCGCCACGCGGCGCTGAACCTGGGCGCCCGGCGCCTTGCACTCAGGGGCGGACGATGCGATCGCCGGGCGGAGGCACCGCGATCACCGCCCGGCCATCGGGCGAGGTCACGTAGTCCGACGCGCTCGGCGGTGGGGGCGCCCCTGGCGGCGTCATCACGATGGCGCGGCCGTCGGCCGATTCCTGCGGTACCGGCTGCGGCGGCGTACCGCCATTCGCACCGTCCAGAAGACGGCCCGCATTGCGCACGCAGGCCTCGCGTTCCGGCGCGGGCCGCTGGCCGCTGTTGCACTGCGCGATCTGGCGCTCGTAGCGTTGTTGCGCCGCGCCGGGGGCCGCGCTCTGTGCCATGGCGATGCCGGAGGCCATGAGAGCGCACGCGCCGAGCAGCCCGGCGGCCATGGAACGAAGTGGGACGGAGTGCCGCATGGTGCATGCAGCATGCGTCGTCCGACGCGCGCCGGCTGTCCGCGGCGGCCGCCGTGCACGGTAGGTGC
Organism: Xenophilus aerolatus; assembly: GCA_030418545.1. Classification (GTDB taxonomy): domain Bacteria; phylum Pseudomonadota; class Gammaproteobacteria; order Burkholderiales; family Burkholderiaceae_C; genus Xenophilus. Next base: position 460,286 of record QAIB01000002.1, read on the forward strand.
ACGGCGCGCCGCTCAGGCGGCGGGCCGGGGCTCGCCGCTGCCGCGCAGGTCGTCGTCGGCGTGCGGGTCGGGCGGCTGGCGGCGCAACTGGCGCAGCTTGCGGCGCAGCCAGTGCTCGAAGTCGTCGACGTAGGTGAACACGGCCGGCACCACCAGCAGGCTCAGCACCGTGGAGGTGATGAGGCCGCCGATCACCGCCGTGGCCATCGGCGAGCGGAAGCTCGAGTCCGCCGCGCCCCAGCCCACGGCGATGGGCAGCATGCCCGCGCCCATGGCCAGCGTGGTCATGATGATCGGGCGTGCGCGCTTGTGGCAGGCGTCCAGCAGTGCCTCCCATCGGCTCATGCCGTGGTCACGGCGCGCCACGATGGCGTACTCCACCAGCAGGATCGAGTTCTTCGTCGCCACGCCCATCAGCATGATCAGGCCGATCAGCGAGGGCATCGAGAAGCTCTTGTTGGCGATCAGCAGGCCGACGAAGGCGCCGCCCAGCGACAAGGGCAGCGCGGCCAGGATGGTCGCCGGCTGCAGGAAGTCCTTGAACAGCAGCACCAGCACGATGTAGATGCACAGGATGCCGGTCAGCATGGCCAGGCCGAACCCGGTGAACAGCTCGCCCATGGCTTCCGCGTCGCCGATGTCGATGATGCGCACGCTGGCCGGCAGGTTCTTCACTGCCGGCAGCTGGCGCACGGCCTCGGTCACGTCGTTGAGGCCGCGCGTACCCAGCTCGATCTCGAAGTTCATGTTGCGCGCGCGGTCGTAGCGGCTGATCACGGCCGGCCCGCCCGCGAGTTCGAGCTTGGCGACCTCGCCCAGGCGCACCGGGCCGTGCGCACCGGGCACGGCCAGGCGTTCGAGCAGCGACAGGTCCTGCCGCGCATCGTCGCGCAGGCGCACCATGATCGGCACCTGCCGCTCCGACAGGTTGAGCTTGGCGAGCTGGTTGTCGTAGTCGCCCATGGTCGCCACGCGCAGCGTGTCGGCGATGGCGGCGCTGGTCACGCCCAGGTCGGCGGCGCGCGCGAAGTCGGGCCGCACCACGATCTCGGGCCGCACCAGGCTGGCCAGGGAGGTCACGTTGCCGATGCCGGGAATCGTGCGCAGCTCGCGCTCGACGGCGGTGGCCGCCTCGCGCAGCGCGTGCGGGTCCTGGCTGGACAGGGCCAGCACGTACTTGTCGTTCGAGCCGCCGAGCCCGACGCCGTAGCGCATGCCGGGCAGGTCCTGCAGGGCGGCGCGGATCTGCGCCTCGATCACCTGCTTCTTCGGCCGTTCGCCGCGCGGCGACAGCTGCAGCGTGAGCGTAGCCTTGCGCGCCTCGACGAAGTTGCCCGAAAAGGGATCGGCCCCCGCGCTGCCGGCACCGACGGCGGTGTAGATGTCGTGGATGTGGTCGATCTTCAGCAGCCGCTGGCGCACCTGCTCGGCCGCGGCCAGCGTCTGTTCCAGCTTGGTGCCGGGCGGCAGTTCGACGCGCACCTGCGTCTGCACGTTGTCGTCGGGCGGAATGAAGCCCGAGGGCAGCAGCGGGATCATCGCCAGCGAGGCGAAGAAGAATACCGTGGCGCCCACCATCGTCAGGAAGCGGTGGCGCAGGCAGGCCTGCACCCAGCGCATGTAGGTGGCCAGCCAGCCCGGGTCGCGCTCGCTCTTGTCGACGATGGGCTTGAGGATGTAGGCCGCCATCATCGGCGTGAGCATCCGCGCCACCACCAGCGAGGCGAAGACCGCGAGCGACGCCGTCCAGCCGAACTGCTTGAAGAACTTGCCCACCACGCCGCTCATGAAGGCGGTGGGCAGGAACACCGCGATCAGCGTGAAGGTGGTCGCGATCACGGCCAGCCCGATCTCGTCGGCGGCTTCCATCGCGGCCTGGTAGGGCGTCTTGCCCATGCGCAGGTGGCGCACGATGTTCTCGACCTCCACGATCGCGTCGTCCACCAGGATGCCGATCACCAGCGACAGCGCGAGCAGCGTGATGATGTTGATCGAGAAGCCCAGCAGGTACATGCCGATGAAGGCCGGGATGACCGACAGCGGCAGCGCCACCGCCGACACGATGGTCGCCCGCCAGTCGCGCAGGAACAGCCACACCACGAGCACCGCCAGGAAGGCGCCTTCGATCAGCAGCTTGATCGAGGCGTCGTATTCCTCGGCGGCGATCTTCACGAAGTCCAGCGTGCGGGTGAGCTGGATGTGCGGGTAGTCCTTCTGCAGCTGCGCGAGTGCCTTCTCGACGCCGGCCCCCACCTCCACCTCGCTGGCGCCGCGGCTGCGCGCCACTTCGAAACCGACCACCTGCTTCCCGTTGAGCACGGCCGCGGCGCGCGGCTCGGCGACCGTGTCCTCGATGGTCGCGACGTCCTGCAGCGCGATGCGCCGGCCGTCGGACAGCGGGATCTGCATGCGCCGCAGCTCGTCGGCCGAGGCCACGGTGGCGATGGTGCGCACGGGCTGCTCGGTGCCGCCCAGGTCGGTGCGCCCGCCCGCGCTTTCCTGCTGCACCTGGCGCAGACGCCGCGACACGTCGGCCGCGGTGGCGTTGAGGGCCTGCAGGCGCGCCGGGTCGAGCGCCACGCGGACCTCGCGCGTCACGCCGCCCACGCGGTTCACCGCGCCCACACCCGGCACGGCCATCAGGCGGCGGGCCACAGTGTCGTCGACGAACCACGAAAGCGCCTGGTCGTCCATGCGCTCGGAGGCGATGGCGAAGGCCAGCACCGGCTGCGCGGCCAGGTCCAGCTTGGTGACGATCGGGTCGCGCAGGTCGGTCGGCATGTCGGAGCGCACGCGGCTCACGGCCGAGCGCACATCGTCCACGGCCTCCTGGATCGGCTTTTCGAGCACGAACTCGGCCGCGACCGTGGCCGAGCCGTCGGTGAGCGTGGTCGTGACGTGCTTCAGGCCCTGCAGCGTGGCGATGGCGTTCTCGATCTTGCGCGCCACGTCGTTCTCGAGCTGCGAGGGCGAGGCGCCGGGCAGGGCGGCGGTGACGATGACCACCGGCAGGTCCATGTCGGGGAAGTTCTGCACCTTCATCTGCCTGAAGGAGAACAGTCCGGCCAGCGTCAGCAGCACGAAGATCATGGCCGCCGGAATCGGGTTGCGGATCGACCAGGAAGAGACATTCATGGGCGCAGCCCTCTCGATGCGGTCATGGGTGCGGTGGGCCGGCGGCTCACTTGGCGGCTGCCGGCGTGGCGCCGGCGGTTGGGTTGGCGGCCGGCGCATCGCTCACGCGGACCAGGTCGCCATCGTTGAGGAAGCCGGCGCCGGCTACCACCACCCGTGCGTCCTTCGCCAGCTCGCCGCGCACCTCGATGCGGTCGCCGACGCGGCGGCCGGCTTCCACGCGCACCTGGCGCACATGCTGGTCGGGCTGCAGCACCATCACGGTGTTGAAGCCATCGCGCGGCACCACGGCCACCTGCGGCACGGTGAGCGCCTCGCTCTTGCCCAGCAGGAACTCCCCGCGCGAGAACATCCCGGCCTTCACGCCGGTGTTCGCCTGCACGTCGGGGATGTCGACGTAGACCAGCGCATTGCGCGTCTGCGCATCCACTGTCGGCGCGATGCTGCGCACCCTGCCCGTGACGCGCGTGCCGCCCGGTGCGGTGATGGTGGCGGGCATGCCCACCGACAGCTTGCCGAGCTCGGCCGCGCCGACCTCGGCGCGCCATTCCAGCCGGCCCTGGCGGATCAGCTTGAAGAGCTCCGTGCCGGCGCCGACCACGCTGCCCACGGTGGCGGTGCGCGACGAGATCACGCCGTCGTCGGGCGCGAGCACCTGTGTGTTGCGGTTGCGCACCTGCTGGGCGGCGAGCGATGCCTCGGCGGCCTCGACGCGCGCCTTGGCGGTCTGCTCGGCGGTCTGGTACTGGTTGATCTGCTGCTGGCTCAGGGCGCCGGTCTGCGACAGGGTGCGTGCACGGGCGGCGTTGCCGGCCGCGTCGGCGGCGGTGGCGCGGGCCTCGGCCAGCGCGGCCTTGGCCTGTGCCACGTCGGCCGCGACGGTCTCGCCCGAGAAGGTGGCCAGCACCTGGCCCTTGCGCACACGGTCGCCGACGTTCACGCGGACCTCGGCCAGGCGCAGGCCGCTGGATTCGGAGCCCACGCTGGCCTCCTGCCAGGCGGCGATGTTGCCGTTGGCGCCGAGCGTCACGTCCAGCTCGGCGGGCTCCGGCGTGGCCACGGTCACGGTGACGGCAGGCCGTGCGGCGGCGGCCTCGGCCCTGGCGTCCTTGGGGGGCGTGGCCTCGCCCTTGCCGCGCAGCGCTAGGGCTGCGCCGATGGCGGCCACCACGACCAGCGCCAGGACGATGAGGAGGGTGCGTTTGGAAGTTCTCATGGGCAGATTCGCGAAAAACGGTGTGTGCGCTCAGGGGCGGGCGACGGGCGTGGCCTGGGGCTCGGGCGTGGCGGCCGCCTGCGCCTCGGGGCGCGACCAGCCGCCGCCCAACGCGCGGTAGAGCGATACCCAGGCGGTGGCGCGCTCGCGCTGCAGGCCCACGCGCGCGGTCTGCGCGGCGAAGAGGGTGCGCCGCGCGTCCTCGAGCTCGAACTGGCTGGCCAGGCCGCTGCGGTAACGCGCTTCGGTGGCGTCGAAGGAGGCCTGGTAGTTGCGCACCGCGCTGTCGGCGTCGGCCGAGCGGGCGTCGGTGCTCTGCAGGTTGACCAGCGCCTCCTCGACCTCCTTGACGGCGTTGCGCACGCTGGCGCGGTATTTCACCACCGCCTCGTCGTAGCGGGCCCTGGCTGACTCGGCGTTGGCGGCGCGGGTGCCGCCGTCGAAGATCGGCACCGTGAGCTGCACCGGGCCGATGCTCCAGCTGTCCAGCGTCTCGCGGAAGCCGCCGGTGCGGATCTGCAGGCGGCCGATGTTGCCCGTGAGGGACAGCCGCGGGTAGCGCTGCGCCTGCGCGGCGCCGACATCGGCGCTGGCGGCCGCCACGGCCTGCTCGGCCGCATACACGTCCGGCCGCTGGGCCAGGGTGCGCGCCGGCACCTGGTCGACCGGGTGCATGGCGGGCAGGGCGAGCTCGCCCGGTTGCGCGTCCAGCTTGCGCGCCAGTTCGGCCGCGTCGAGGCCCGTCATCGCGACCAGGCCCTGGCGAAGCACCTGGCATTGCGCGCGCTGCTGCTTGAGCCGGCCCGAGGCATCGGCCGCACCCGCGCGGGCCAGCGCCGCGTCGGCCGGTGCCGTGAAGCCCGCCTGTGCCGACAGATCGGTCAGCCGCGCGCTGTCCAGCCGCGAGCGGGTGTCGGACTCGGCCACCGCCAGCTGGCGCGCACAGGCGCGTTCGGCGAAGTAGGCGTTGGCGGTCTCGGCCGCCACCGACACGCGCGCCTCGTGCCATTGGGCGCTGCTTGCATCGAGGCGCGAGGCGGCGGCGTCGCGGCCGGCGCGCAGCCCCCCGAAGAGGTCGATCTCCCAGCTCGACTGCAGCCCGGCCTGCCCGATGGTGACGGGCGGGATCGAGGTCGAGCCGCCGGTCGCACCCGTGGTGCCGCTTGCGCCCGTGGTCCCCACACCGCCACCGACACCGCTGGTGGGCGAGTTGCTGCGGGTGGCGGACAGCACGCCGTCGAGGTTCGGTGCCAGCGCGGCGCCCGTCTGCACGCGCGTGGCGCGGGCCTCGGCGATGCGCGTCGCGGCGCTCGCGATGTTGGGGCTGGCGGCCTGCGCGGCCTCGATCAGTTCCGCCAGCACCGGGTCGCCTGCGTCGCGCCACCAGGTGGCCAGCGACGGCAGCGAGCCGGCGTGGGGCAGGGCGGCATCGGGCAGCGGGGCATTCCAGCGCGCGGGCGTCGGCGCCTCGACCGATGCGGGTGGCCGGGTGAGGCCGCAGGCGGCCAGAGCGAGGGACAGCGCGCACACGGCGCCGAGACGGGGCAATCGGGTCATGGGAGCAGGGAGGTTCTTGGCGCGGCACCGCGCGAGCGCGTCGGGCGTGCGGCCCGGGGCTTCGATGGCCGGCGGCGCCGCGCCTCGTCGGCCACGAGCGCGAGAGCATAGGCGCTCAGGCGCTCGGCCCAGGTGTCGATGCGCGCGTCGGCGTCGAGCAGCTGCGGCTGCATCTGCTCGACCACGTCGCGCATCACGAAGAGCTGCGTGGCCAGGCCGCTGATCGCGAAGGCCAGGCGCTGGATGTCGTCGTCGGCGGCGGCCAGTTGCAGGTGGCGGCACAGCACGCGCACCAGCGCCTCGTGGGGCGCCTTCACGTCGCGCTCCAGTTCCGTGGCCCATTGGCCGGTCGGCTCCAGCAGCTCGCGCAGGTGCAGACGCATGCACTGGCGCACGATGTCGCCGTGCTTGAGCGGTTCCAGGTAGCCGGCCATGAAGATGCGCAGGGCCTCGGCGATCGGCAGTTCGGGCGCCTCGTACATGGCGATGAAGTCGGGCATCGCGCCGCCCATCGGCTCGGTGAAGGTCGCCGCGTACAGCCCGGCCTTGTCGCCGAAGTAATAGCTGATCGACGCGATGTTGGTGCCGGCCGCCGCCGCGATCTCGCGGGTGGAGGTCTTGGCGAAGCCTTTCTCGGCGAACAGCGCGAGCGCTGCGTACAGCAGGCGCTTTCGGGCTTCGATGCCGTCGGTGCGGGACGCGCGTGGAGGGGCGGGCGATGGAGCGGATTCGCGCATGGAGCGCGGATTACAACATCTAGGTCAATCGATTGATTGAATTACCCGCTCGCCAAAGGCGGTCTTAGGCTGCGCAATTGCTGGCTGCTTGCTATCAAAGAAATAGCTGCTAGTGCCCGATGGGCGGGCGCTGCAGCCGTTTTTTTCTTGAATCGCGTCCGGTCGTAGCGGACGTGCGCTGCTTACTTCGGCAGCAGCACCTTGTCGACCACGTGGATCACGCCGTTGGACTGGTACACGTTGGGAATGGTCACCGTCGCGACGCCGCCCTTGGCGTCGGTCAGGGTGATCTTGTTGCCCTTGGTCTTGGCGATCAGCGTGCCGCCGGCGACGGTCTTGAGTTCGGCGGAGCCCTTGCCGGCCTTGATCTCCTTCTTCAGCTCGGCTGCGTCGAGCTTGCCCGGCACCACGTGGTAGGTCAGCACGCCGGTCAGCGTGTCCTTGTTTTCAGGCTTGAGCAGCGTGTCGACGGTGCCGGCGGGCAGGGCCGCGAAGGCCTTGTTGGTCGGCGCGAACACGGTGAACGGGCCCGGGCCCTTGAGCGTGTCGACCAGTCCGGCCGCCTTGACGGCAGCCACCAGCGTGGTGTGGTCCTTGGAGTTGACGGCGTTGTCGATGATGTCCTTGGTCGGCGACATCGGTGCGCCGCCCACCATGACGTCGGCGGCCATGGCGCTGAATGCACCCATGGTGAGCGCGGCTGCGAGGCCGGTGGCAGCGATGCGGTTGAACTTGATCTGCATGGAGGTTCCTTCGGGTTGGATGCGCCGCGGCGAGGATGCGCTGCAGCTGCCTGTCCATACGGGCGGGCCGCGTGGCTGGATTCAGATCGACCCGGACTTTCGAATCGGGTGGGCCTGCGCATGCGACTGCGGCAGCCCGGCACGCGATGTCCTTGCGCGCGTTCGCGCCGGCGTGCGACGGCGCCGATGCCGGCAGGATGCAGCCGGATCAGCTGCGCTTGACGAACAGCCGCCCGCGGCGGGGCGTGCTGTCACTGGCCGGCTGCAGTCCTTCGAGTTGCGTGACCACCCCCGATGCGTCGCGCGTGAGCGTCAGCAGGCGTTCACCCATCGTGTGGCGGCCGCGCACGTCGTCCGGGCCGAACTTGTAGAACTTGATGACCAGCGACGAGCCGGTCGGCGTGGCCGTGCACTGCATGCGCGTGTTCGTCTGGAAGGCCGAGGCGTTGAGCGTGCAGCCCGTCGCGCCCTGGCCCGGACCGAGCGAGAGCGTGTACGTGACGAAGGACGCCACGCCCTCCGAAGGCGACGAGCCGCCCGTGCGGCCCAGCGACTCTTCCCACACGTAGCGGCCGTGCCAGGCCGCAACCGGACCCGAGGCCCGCGATACCTGCGGGGCGGGCGCTGCTGCGCTGGCGGCGGCCGTCACGGTCACGCGGCCCGACAGGGGCGTGACCGCGAAGTCGCTGCCGCCTCGCGCGGATGGCCACAGGCCGACCTGGAACTGCTGGCGAGCGCCGCATGCATCGACGCTCCACCGCTCGAAGTGGCCGCCACGATCGGTCGCAGGCACCGCCGGCTGCCGGGGCACGTAGCTGCGCGGCAGCACCTCCATTCGCACGGCGTCGACGGTCGCGCAGCCCGCACTCGTGCGGGTGTAGTCGACGATCTTGTTCAGCACGTCGGTGGCCAGCTGCGAGCTGGCCAGGGTCTTGCCGCTGGCGTCGACCTGGCCGGGCGCTGCAGCGGTGGCGACGGCAGCCACCGTCAATGAAGTCAGGCCGAGGGTGAGGGTCGTGAGTCGCTTCATGATCCGTCTTATGCACCGGGGCAGGTCGCCGCCCATCGCGGCGCGGCCTGAAGATCCGGGTAGGACAAGAGCCACCGGCGCCACGTGCGCCCGCGCCTGCGCTTCCGGCGCGCCCGGATGCAGGCGCTACGATCCCGCCCCATGCCCGCCGCAAGCCCATCGCCCGCGCTGCCCCTCGACGCCGAAGGCATCCTCGCGCTGGCCGCGCGCTCGATGTTCCAGCTCTTCTCGAGCATGAGCCAGGGCATGTTCCTCATCGACCGCAGCGGGCGCATCGTGTGGGTGAACGAGGGGTACCGGCGCTTCCTGCCGGCGCTGGGCTTCAGCGACCTGAACCAGTTCCAGGGCCACATGGTGGAGGACGTGATCCCCAACACGCAGATGCGCCGCGTGCTCGAGACCGGGGAGCCGGTGCTGGTGGACCTGCTCACCAACAAGGCCGGCACCTTCGTCGTGAGCCGGTTGCCGCTGCGCGAGGAGCGGCCCGGCGGGCAAGGGGAGGTCATCGGCGCGATCGGCATCGTGCTCTTCGACCATCCGCAGACCACGCTGCAGCCGCTGTTAGCCAAGTTCGCCTTGCTGCAGCGCGACCTCGACGAGGCGCGGCGCGAACTGGCCAGTCAGCGCGGCCGGGCGGCGCGCAGCGGCGAGCTGCCGCGCCAGGCCAAGTACAGCTTCGCCAGCTTCATCGGCAGCAGCCCGGCGGCCGTCGAGGTCAAGCGCCATGCGCGCCGGGCGGCGCAGTCGAGCAGCCCGGTGCTGCTGCTGGGCGAGACGGGCACCGGCAAGGAACTGCTGGCCCATGCCATCCATGGTGCTTCGGCCCGCGCCGCCGGCCCCTTCGTGACGGTGAACATCGCCGCCGTGCCCGACACGCTGCTGGAGGCCGAGTTCTTCGGCTTCGCGCCCGGCGCGTTCACCGGCGCCGACCGGCGCGGGCGCGAGGGCAAGTTCAAGTTCGCCGACGGCGGCACGCTCTTCCTCGACGAGATCGGCGACATGCCGCTGTCGCTGCAGGCCAAGCTGCTGCGCGCGCTGCAGGAAGGCGAGATCGAGCCGCTGGGCTCCAACAAGCTGGTGCCCTTCGACGCCCGCGTGATCGCCGCCACCTCGCGCGACCTGCCGGCGCTGGTGCGCGAAGGCAAGTTCCGCGAAGACCTGTTCTATCGACTCAACGTGCTGCCGCTGCGCGTGCCGCCGCTGCGCGAACGCCGCGCCGACATTCCGGCGCTGGTGGAGGCTTTGGGCGAAGACATCGCCCAGCGCACCGGCGAGGCGCCGCCCGAGCTGCTGCCCGATGCGCTGGCGCTGCTCGCAGGCCAGCACTGGCGCGGCAACACGCGCGAGCTGCGCAACGTGCTGGAGCAGCTGGCGATGCGCAGCGACTCCCAGCGCGTCGATGCCGCCGAGGTCGCGCGCGTGCTGGCCGAGACCGGGGTGGAGAGCATCGCCGCGCCCGAGCTCCTGGCGGCGCCGCTGGCGGGCCAGGATGACGACGCCGCGGCCCTGCTGCTGCGGCCGCTGGCGGAGCAGGTGGCGGAACTGGAGCGGCGCGCCATCGCGGCCACGCTGGCCGCCACCGGCGGCAACAAGCTCGCGGCGGCGCGGCGCCTGGGCATCTCGCGCGCCACGCTCTACGACCGCATGGGCGAGGGTCGAGGCTGAGCTCTGGCGCTTCAGTGGTGGAGCACGGCGCTCAGGCCCGACAGCACCATGCCCGCGCCGGCCAGCACCAGCAGCCAGCCGGTGAGGCGGCGCCAGGCGGCGGAAGGACGCCCGGGCGGACGGTCGCCTGCTGGGCGCGTTGGAGAAGTGCGTTCGGTCATTGCGCGAGCATCGGCGCGCTGCACTGAGTGGCCCCTGACGCGCTGTCGGCCCTGAAGCAGGCAGGTACGCGTTTTCCCTGATCAAAAAACAGACAATTGCCTGAAATGCAGGCAATACAACCTGTTGCGATCGGCCGGATTTTGGTCATTTCTCTATGGAAATGCTGCCCATTGCCCAGGATAAGGCCGCTTTCGGTGCTGGCACGAACTGTGCAAACTTCAGGCATTCATCCTAGGAGACATTCCATGCACCGTCGCCATCTCGTTGCCCTGGCCGCATTGGCCGCCACTGCCGCCGCCGCGCCGGCCTGGGCCCAGTCCAACGAAATCCGCATCGCCCACGTCTACAGCAAGACCGGCCCGCTGGAGGCCTACGGCAAGCAGACGCAGGCCGGCCTGATGATGGGCCTGGAGTACGCCACCGGCGGCACCATGACCGTCAATGGCAAGAAGATCGTCGTCATCGAGAAGGACGACCAGGGCAAGCCCGACCTGGGCAAGTCGCTGCTGGCCGCCGCGTACTCCGACGACAAGGCGGCGCTGGCCGTCGGCCCGACCTCGTCCGGCGTGGCGCTGGCCATGCTGCCCGTGGCCGAGGAGTACAAGAAGGTGCTGATCGTCGAACCCGCCGTGGCCGACTCGATCACCGGCGACAAGTGGAACAAGTACATCTTCCGCACCGGCCGCAATTCCAGCCAGGACGCGATCAGCAACGCCGTGGCGCTCGACAAGCCGGGCACCACCATCGCCACCCTGGCCCAGGACTACGCCTTCGGCCGCGACGGCGTGAAGGCCTTCAAGGACGCAGTGAAGAAGGCCAAGATCGTCCACGAGGAATACCTGCCGCAGAACACCACCGACTTCACCGCCGGTGCGCAGCGCCTGATCGACAAGCTCAAGGACCAGCCCGGCCGCAAGGTGATCTGGATCGTGTGGGCCGGCGCCGGCAACCCCTTCAAGATCGCCGACCTCGACCTCAAGCGCTACGGCATCGAGATCGCCACGGGCGGCAACATCCTGCCGGCGATGGCGAGCTACAAGCAGTTCCCGGGGATGGAAGGCGCGACGTACTACTACTTCGGCATTCCGAAGAACCCGGTCAACGACGCCCTGGTGTCGATGCACTACAAGCAGTACAAGACCCCGCCGGACTTCTTCACCGCCGGCGGCTTCTCGGCCGCCATGGCGGTGGTCACCGCACTCAAGAAGACCGGCGGCGACACCGGCACCAACAAGCTCATCAGCACCATGGAAGGCATGAGCTTCGACACCCCCAAGGGCACGATGACCTTCCGCAAGGAAGACCACCAGGCCCTGCAGAGCATGTACCACTTCAAGATCAAGGTCGACCCGGCCTTCGCCTGGGGCGTGCCGGAACTGGTGCACGAGATCAAGGCGTCCGAGATGGACGTGCCGATCCGCAACAAGCGCTGATCGGAAGGCGGACTTCCGTACGCGAAGGACGCGAAGGTTTCGCGAAGGTCGCGAAAGACGCATTCAAAGATTCCTTTTTTGAATCCTTTGCGTCTTTCGCGGGACTTTCGCGCCCTTCGCGTTCGGTTCCCGCTCCCGCATTCGACCCGATGCTTCAGACCCAAGACCTCACCATCCGCTTCGGCGGGCACGTCGCCGTGAACGCCGTGAGCTGCACCTTCGCGCCCGGCACGCTCACGGCCATCGTGGGCCCGAACGGCGCGGGCAAGACGACGTATTTCAACCTCATCTCGGGGCAGCTCAAGGCCACGTCGGGGTCGGTGCGGCTCGATGGCCGCGACCTGACCGGGCTGCCGGCGTCGGCGCGCACGCGCGCCGGCCTGGGCCGGGCCTTCCAGCTCACCAACCTGTTCCCCAACCTCACGGTGCTGGAGAACGTGCGCCTGGCGGTGCAGGCCGCGCACGAGGGGCCGCACCGGCGCGGGCTCAACCTCTGGAGCATCTGGAGCGACCACAAGGCGCTCACCGAGCGCGCCGATGCGCTGCTGGCCGACACCAACCTCAAGGCACGCGAGCACGACATCGTGGCCAGCCTGCCGCACGGCGACCAGCGCAAGCTCGAGGTCGCGCTGCTGATGGCGCTGGAGCCGCAGGTCTTCATGTTCGACGAACCGACGGCCGGCATGAACGCCGCCGAGGCGCCGGTCATCCTCGACCTGATCCGGAAGCTAAAGAAGGACCGCAGCAAGACCATCCTTCTGGTGGAGCACAAGATGGACGTGGTGCGCGAGCTGGCCGACCGCATCATCGTGCTGCACAACGGCACGCTGGTGGCCGACGGCGAACCGGCGGAGGTCATCGCGTCGCCGGTGGTCCAAGAGGCTTACCTGGGCGTGGCGAAGGAGGCGGCATGAGCGAGGCGCTTCTGCAACTCGAAGGCGTGCACACGCACATCGGCGCGTACCACATCCTTCACGGCGTGGACCTCGCCGTGCCCAAAGGCCGGCTCACCATGCTGCTGGGCCGCAACGGCGCCGGCAAGACCACCACGCTGCGGACCATCATGGGCCTGTGGCACGCCTCGCAGGGGCGAGTGACCTTCGCGGGCCAGGACATCACCAGGCTCGCGACCCCGCAGATCGCCGACCTCGGCATCGCCTACGTGCCCGAGACCATGGGCATCTTCGCGGACCTGACCGTGAAGGAGAACATGCTGCTGGCGGCCCGGGCCGCGCGCCGCGCCCAGGACATGGACGACGCGCGGTTGAAGTGGATCTTCAAGCTGTTCCCGGCCGTGGAGAAGTTCTGGAACCACCCGGCCGGCAAGCTCTCGGGCGGGCAGAAGCAGATGCTGGCCGTCTCGCGCGCCATCGTCGAGCCGCGCCAGCTGCTGATCGTCGACGAGCCCAGCAAGGGCCTGGCGCCGGCCATCATCAACAACATGATCGACGCCTTCGCCGAGCTCAAGGCCAGCGGCGTGACGATCCTGCTGGTGGAGCAGAACATCCATTTCGCACAACGCCTGGGCGATCACGTGGCCGTGATGGACAACGGCCGCGTGGTGCACGCCGGCACCATGGCCGAGTTCTCGGCCGATGCGCAGCTGCAGCAGTCGCTGCTGGGGTTGGCGTTGTGAGCGGCGGGGGCGGAATGCGGACATCCGTACGCGAAGGGCGCGAAGGTTTCGCGAAGGACGCGAAAAAAACCGTCGAAAGATTTCTTTCGCGGCCTTCGCGTGACTTTCGCGTCCTTCGCGTATGGATGTCCGATTCCAAGCCTCACCCGGCCGCTGCGCCCACACCAGGTGCACCCGTTGTGAACTCGATAGCAAATCAACAGCCAGGACGCGCCGCATGAAGGCCCTCGATTTCGACTGGAAACCGCTGCTGCTGGTGCCCGTGCTGGCGCTGCTGGCACTGCCCCTGGTGGGCTCCACCTCCACCTGGCTGACGCTCACCGTCGCGGGGCTGGCGATGGGCATGATCGTGTTCATCATCGCCTCGGGCCTCACGCTCGTGTTCGGGCTGATGGACGTGCTGAACTTCGGGCACGGCGTGTTCATCGCGCTGGGTGCCTTCGTCGCCACCAGCGTGCTCGGAGCGATGGGCGACTGGACGCAGTCGTCCTCCATCCTCACCAACCTCGTGGCCGTGCTGCCTGCGATGGTGGTCGCGATGCTGGTGGCCGGCGCGGTGGGCCTGGCCTTCGAGCGCTTCATCGTGCGGCCGGTGTACGGCCAGCACCTGAAGCAGATCCTCATCACGATGGGCGGGATGATCATCGGGGAGGAGATCATCAAAGTGATCTGGGGCCCGGCGCAGATTCCGCTGCCGCTGCCCGAGGGCCTGCGCGGCTCCTGGCTGCTGGGCGACGCGGCGATCGAGAAGTACCGCGTGCTGGCGGTGGTCGTCGGCGCCGTCGTCTTCGCGCTGCTGGCCTGGACGCTGGCGCGCACCAAGATCGGCCTGTTGATCCGCGCCGGCGTGCAGGACCGCGAGATGGTCGAGTCGCTGGGCTACCGCATCCGCGTGCTCTTCGTCGGCATCTTCGTGGCCGGCAGCGCGCTCGCGGGCCTGGGCGGCGTGATGTGGGGCCTGTACCAGCAGAACGTCATCCCGCAGATGGGCGCGCAGGTCAACGTGCTGATCTTCATCGTCATCATCATTGGCGGCCTGGGCTCGACCACGGGCGCACTCATCGGCGCGCTGCTGGTCGGCCTGATGGCCAACTACACCGGCTTCGTCGCGCCCAAGGTGGCCCTGTTCTCCAACATCGCCCTCATGGTCGCCATCCTGCTGTGGCGCCCGCAGGGGGTGTACCCGGTGGCGGGGAGCCGATGACATCCGGGCCCGGGCTTCCCTACGCGAAGGACGCGAAAGTCACGCGAAGGTCGCGAAGAAGACCCTTTGATTTTCTGCTTCTCCTTCCTGCATTTCTTTCGCGTCCTTCGCGCAACCTTCGCGCCCTTCGCGTACGGACTCCGCTTCCGCATTGAACGCCATGCTGACCCGTCTCCTTTCCAACGACCTCCCGCGCAACAAGGTGATGGCGGTGCTGCTCGTGGCGGTGCTGCTGGGGCTGGCCTTCGCCCCCTTCATCTTTCCGGGGGTGAAGGCGCTGAACGTGGCGGCGAAGATCCTGGTCTTCGTCGTGCTCGTGGCCAGTTTCGACCTGCTGCTGGGCTACACCGGCATCGTGAGCTTCGCGCACACGATGTTCTTCGGCATCGGCGCCTACGGCATCGCCATCGCCGCGACGCGGCTCGGGCCCAACTGGGGCGCGATCGCGGTGGGGCTGGTGGGTTCGCTGGCGGTGTCGCTGGTGCTGGCGCTGGCCATCGGCCTCTTTTCGCTGCGGGTGCGGGCGATCTTCTTCGCCATGATCACGCTGGCGGTGGCCTCGGCCTTCCAGACGCTGGCCTCGCAGCTGTCGGAATTCACAGGCGGCGAGGACGGGCTGACCTTCAAGCTGCCCGAGCTCATTTCGCCGAGCTTCGAGTTCGCGGAGGAGCCCTTCCTGGGTGTGTCCCTCGATGGCCGGCTGCTGTGCTACTACCTGCTCTTCGTGGCCGCGGTGGTGCTGGTGCTGATGCTGCTGCGCATCGTGAATTCGCCCTTCGGGCGCGTGCTGCAGGCCATCCGCGAGAACGAATTCCGCGCCGAGGCGATCGGCTACCGCGTGGTGGTGTACCGCACGCTGTCGGCGGTGCTGTCGGCGCTGTTCGCCACGCTGGCCGGCGCGATGCTCGCGATCTGGCTGCGCTACAACGGGCCTGACACCTCGCTCAGCTTCGAGATCATGATCGACGTGCTGCTCATCGTCGTCATCGGCGGCATGGGCACCATCTACGGGGCGGCCATCGGCGCAGTGCTCTTCGTGGTGGCGCAAAGCTACCTGCAAGATCTGCTGCGCCTGGGCAACGAGGCCGTGAGCGGTCTGCCCTGGCTGGCGGCGCTGCTGTCGCCGGACCGCTGGCTGCTGTGGCTGGGGGTGCTGTTCGTGCTGTCGGTGTACTACTTCCCGACGGGCATCGTCGGCAAACTCAGGGCCAGGAGCGCGCGATGAGTCAGCCTTCTTCGCACTACGCGACGCTTTGCGGCCGCGAGGTCCACTGGGTGGAGTGGGGGGCCGCCGCAGCGCCCGCCGTCATCGCCTGGCACGGCCTGGCGCGCACCGGCCGCGACATGGACGAGCTCGCGCAGCACCTCGCCGCCGCCGGCTACCGCGTGATCTGCCCCGACACGATCGGGCGCGGCCTGAGCCAGTGGAGTCCGCTGCCCGACGACGAGTACAAGCTCGCGTTCTATGCCCGCCTGGCCGACGCGCTGTGCGAGCACCTGGGCCTGGCGCGCGTGCACTGGGTCGGCACCTCGATGGGCGCGGCCATCGGCACCGTGTGCGCCTCGGGGCTCTTCGTGCCGGCCATGAAGCGTCGCATCGCCAGCCTGGTGCTCAACGACAACGCGCCCGAACTGGCCACGCCGGCGCTGGAGCGCATCAAGGCCTATGCCGGCACGCCGCCGGCATTCGGCACGGTGCAGGAACTCGAGGCCTTCTTCCGCACCGTCTACAAGCCCTACGGCTGGCTCAGCGACGCGCAGTGGCGCCGCCTCACCGAGACCTCCACGCGGCGCCTGCCCGACGGCCGCGTGACGCCGCACTACGACCCGGCCATGGTGCGGCAGTTCACCGCCCACGAGAACGACTACCTGATCTGGGACCACTACGACGCGCTCGACGTGCCCGTGCTGCTTCTGCGCGGCGCCGAGTCCGACCTGGTGCTGCCCGAGGTGGTGGCGCGCATGGCGACGCGCGGCCCCGGCGCAGCGGGGCGCCTGCAGGTGATCGAGGTGCCGGGCTGCGGCCACGCGCCGGCGCTGAACGTGCCCGATCAGTTGAACGCGGTCGAAGCATTCATTCGCGCAGCGGGCTGATCTTTCAGACGAAAAGCGCCTGCAGCGCCCGCGGGCCGGGCGCGGGCAGCTATCAAAAGCGTAGCAAACCGCTTTGTGGCGAGAATCCGCGGCCCACAACAACACTCCGGAGAACTCCCGCCATGGCCATCTCGCTCTACGACGCCTCCGTCCCCGTCTTCATCCGCGGCCTCGACCAGCTCACGCACATACTTGGCAAGGGGCTCGCGCACGCGCAGGCGCAGGGCCTGGACCCGGCCACGCTGGTGCAGGCCCGCCTGGCGCCCGATATGCTCACGCTGGCCGGCCAGGTGCAGCGCGCGAGCGATGCGTCCAAGCTCGCGGCGGCGCGCCTCGGTGGCATGACGGCGCCGAGCTTTCCCGACACCGAAAGCACGTACGACGAGCTGCTCGCGCGCGTGGCCAGGACGCGCGAGTTCCTCGCTGGCGTCGACCGCGCCGCCATCGACGGCCAGGAGGCCCGCGAGGTGCGGCTGAAGGTCGGCGACGGCGAGATCGTCTTCGACGCGCAGCGCTACTTGCTGCAGTTCGCGATTCCCAACTTCTTCTTCCACGTGACCACCGCCTACGACGTCCTGCGGCACATGGGCGTGCCCGTGGGCAAGCGGGACTACCTGGGTCGCTGACAGCTGCTCACAGCGGCAGCTGCGTCGTCGACAGCACTTCCTTCAGGACCATGAAGGTCCGCACCTGCCGCACGCCTGGCAGGTAGAGCAGCTGCTCGGCGTGCAGCCGGTTGTAGCTCTCGTTGTCGCGTGTGCGCACGAGCATGAAGTAGTCGAACTCGCCCGTCACCACGTGGCATTCGAGGCAGCCCGACACCTTCTGCACCGCTTTCTCGAAATCGGCGAAGGACTCCGGTGTGGAGCGGTCGAGCACCACGCCGATCATCACCAGCATGCCGCAGTCCAACGCCTTGGGGGACAGCAGCGCGACCGTGCCGCGGATGAAGCCGAGCGTCTTCAGGCGATCCACGCGCCGCAGACACGCTGGGGCGCTGAGGTTCACCTTGGCGGCCAGCGCCACGTTGGAGACCGCGGCATCGCGCTGCAGCGCGCGGAGGATGGCGCGGTCGGTGCGATCGAGTTCGCTCGCGGCAGGCAATGTTGTTGCGTGTATGGGCTTTTTCATGGAACGAAGCGCCGGAGGCGCCGGGAAACGAGGGCCTGGATTTCCTGAAGCGACCCCATTTTGCAACCCTGTGAGGCGGCTTACTTCCTACGATTCGTCCACGCCAACGAACACGGAGCCCGCCGCCATGAACCTGCAGAAATTCCCCCGTCATTCGCTCACCTTCGGTCCGACGCCGATCCAGCCGCTCAAACGCCTGAGCGCTCACCTGGGCGGTGAAGTCCAGCTCTATGCCAAGCGCGAGGACTGCAACAGCGGCCTGGCTTTCGGCGGCAACAAGACGCGCAAGCTCGAGTACCTGATCCCCGAGGCGATCGAGGGCGGCTACGACACGCTGGTGTCCATCGGCGGCGTGCAATCGAACCAGACCCGCCAGGTGGCCGCCGTGGCCGCGCACCTGGGCATGAAGTGCGTCCTGGTGCAGGAGCACTGGGTCAACTACGAGGACCCGGTCTACGACCGCGTGGGCAATATCGAGCTCTCGCGCATCCTGGGCGCCGACGTGCGCCTCGATGCAGCGGGCTTCGACATCGGCATCCGCAAGAGCTGGGAAGAGGCCATGGAGGGCGTGCGCCGCGCCGGCGGCAAGCCCTTCCCGATCCCTGCCGGCTGCTCCGAGCATCCGAAGGGCGGGCTGGGTTTCGTCGGCTTCGCCGAGGAAGTGCGCCAGCAGGAGAAGGAACTGGGCTTCCAGTTCGACTACATCGTGGTCTGCTCGGTCACGGGCAGCACGCAGGCCGGCATGGTGGTGGGCTTTGCGGCCGATGGGCGCGCCGACCGGGTGATCGGCATCGACGCCTCGGCCAAGCCGCAGCAGACCTTCGACCAGATCCTGCGCATCGCGAAGAACACCGCCGGCCTGGTCGAGCTGGAACGCGACATCACCGAGAAGGACGTCGTGCTCGACACCCGGTTCGGCGGCCCCGAATACGGCCTGCCCAGCGAAGGCACGCTGGAGGCGATCCGCCTGTGCGCACGCACCGAGGGCATGCTCACCGACCCGGTGTACGAGGGAAAGTCCATGCACGGCATGATCGAGAAGGTGCGCCTGGGCGAGTTCCCGGCCGGCTCCCGCGTGCTGTATGCGCACCTGGGCGGCGTGCCGGCGCTCAGTGCCTATGCCGGCCTGTTCGCCAACGGCTGATCGCCGGCGGCATCCTCAGTCGCGCGTCGGCCAGCCGGCCAGGTGGCGCTCGGCGATGCCGGCCAGCGCGGTGATCCAGGCCGGGTCGTCGTTGAGCGCGGGGATGTAGTGGAATTCCTTGCCGCCGCTTCCGAGGAAGGCCTCGCGGCCTTCCATCGCGATCTCTTCCAGGGTCTCCAGGCAATCAGCGGGAAAGCCGGGGCACAACACATCGACGCGGCCCACGCCCGCCGCGCCCAGTTCGCGCAGCGTCGGTTCGGTGTAGGGCTCGAGCCACTTGGCACGGCCGAAGCGCGACTGGAAGGTCAGCCGCCACATCGACTCGTGCAACTGCAGGCGCGCGGCCAGCAGCTCGCCGGTGCGCAGGCATTGCCGCTGGTACGGGTCCCCCAGGCGGATGTTGCGCTCCGGGATGCCGTGGAAGCTCATCACCAGCCGGTCGGGCCGGCCGTGCGCCTGCCAATGCGCCTCGACGCTGCGTGCCAGGGCGTCGACGTAGCCAGCATCGTCGTGGTAGTCGTTGACGAAGCGGAACTCCGGCATGCGCCGCGCGCCGCGTGACCAGTCGTTCACCGCGTCGATCACGCTGGCCGTCGTGGTGGCCGAATACTGCGGGTAGGCCTGCAGCACCAGCACGCGGTCGACGCCGCCGGCCTTGAGCGCCTCGAGCTGGTCGGCCAGCGCAGGCTGGCCGTAGCGCATCGCAGGCCGCACCACGACCCGGTGGCCGCGCTCGCCGAGCCAGCCCTGCAGCAGCGTCGCCTGCTTGAGCGTGCCCGCGGTGAGCGGCGAGCCGTCGGGCGTCCAGATGCTGGCGTACTTGGCGGCCGATTTCGCGGGCCGCACACGCAGGATGATGCCCTGCAGGATCGGCAGCCACAGCGCGCGCGGAATCTCCACCACGCGCGGGTCGCCGAGGAACTCGGCGAGGTAGGGCCGCACGGCGGCGGCGGTCGGCGCGGCGGGGGAGCCGAGGTTGCACCACAGCACGGCGGTGCGCGAGGCGGCGATAGGGGGGCTCTGGATGACCGGTGGCTCGGGACGGAAGCGGGGCATGCGATATTCTGCGGCATGACCTCTGCCGCCCCGGGCGCCGCGCTCCTCGACGTGAAGCGCATCCAGGCCATCTCGCTGGACCTGGACGACACCCTCTGGCCCGTTTGGCCCACCATCGAGCGCGCCGAGCGCGCACTCCACGACTGGCTGCAGCGCCACGCGCCGCGCACCGCCGACCTCGTCACCGATCCCAAGGTGCTGCGCGAGCTGCGCGAAGCCACCGCCAAGGAGCGTTCCGACCTGGCCCACGACCTGAGCGCGCTGCGGCGCGAATCGATCCGGGGCGCGCTGCGCCGCGCGGGCGACGACGAGGCCCTGGCCGACCCGGCCTTCGAGGTCTTCTTCGCCGAGCGTCAGCGCGTGACGCTGTACGACGATGCGCTGCCGGCGCTGCGCTGGCTGAGCGAGCGTTATCCGCTGGTCGCGGTCACCAACGGCAACGCCGACCTGGAGCGCACGGGCGTGGCGCGCTGGTTCCGTGCCGGCTTCAGCGCCCGCGCCTTCGGCAGCGGCAAGCCGCATGCGCCGATCTTCCGCGCCGCCGCTGCCGCCGTAGGCCTGCTGCCGCGCGACGTGCTGCACGTGGGCGACGACGCGGCCCTCGACGTGGCTGGTGCGCTCGACGCCGGCATGCAGGCCGCTTGGCTGGTGCGCGACGAGCGACCCTGGGAAGCGGGTGCGCGGCCGCAGCTCATCGTGCCGAACCTGCACGCGCTGTGCGTGGCACTCGAAGGGCGCTGAGCGCAGGCTCGCCCGGGTTTTGCAACGTCGGGGAACCAATCCCTCATCCTTGAAACAGACGGGGCGGACCGGCTTGCCGAGCGGCGAGCCCGGCCTTTTTTCGTCTTTGTTTTTCAAGAGAAGGATTCGTTCGCATGACCCAGTTCTCCCGCCGCCTGCCCGCCGTGTTCCTCGCGTTGTTGATGTTGCTGCTCGCCGCCACGGCCGTGCAGGCCAGGGAGATGGTGAGTGCGGCCCGGGATGGGGTCATGCTGCGCACGGGCCCGAGCCCGCGCGCAGCCGCCACCTGGTCCATCGACCGTGGCTACCCGCTCGAGGTGCTGGGCCGCAAGGGCTCGTGGCTGCGGGTGCGCGACTTCGAGAACGACCGTGCCTGGGTGCGCAGCTCGCGCATCAGCCGGCAGGCGCACGTGGTGTCGACCGCCAGCGCGCTGAACGTGCGCAGCACGCCCAGCACGCGCGCGCGCATCGTGGCCAAGGCGGGTTACGGCGACGTGCTGCGCACGCTGGAGCGTCGCGGCGAGTGGGTCAAGGTGCGCACCGGCACCGGCCGTGTCGGCTGGGTGTCGCGCAAGCTGGTGTGGGGCTGGTGAGGCTCAGAGCGCTGTCGCGGCGGCCTGGCCGCTGAGCACCGCACCTTCCAGCGTCGCCGGGTAGGGGCCTTCGACGTAGTCGCCACAGGCCGCGAGGCCCGGCGCGATGCCGCTGGGCGGCCGCCGAAGACCCGGCGTGCAGGCGAAGGTGGCGCGCTTCTCGACGATGGTCTGGACCGGCATAGCGCCGTGCCAGCCGAGCTGCGCGTGGGCTTGCGCGAGGGCCTGGGCCTCGATGGCCTCGCGCGTGCCCTCGCTCGCGCTGACGACCAGTGCGGCCAGGCCGGCCGGGCCGCCCAGGGCGCCGCGGTCGAACACGAACTGGGCCGGTGCGCCCGGCCCGTGGCGCAGGGCGCGCAGCGGGGCGCCCGGCAGTCCGGGTGTGCCGCGCAGGTAAACGGTGGCGATGGCTTCGTGCCCCAGCGCGTCGGCCTGATCGGCCCAGGCGATGGCCTGCGGCAAGGACGCGCCGCGCGCCAGGCGCGCCGACTCCCACGCCGGTGCCGCGAGCAGCACGCGGTCGTAGGGCTCGTCGTCGACCGTCCAGCCCTCGGCGGTCGGCGCGATCGCCTGCACGCGCTGGCCGATGCGGATGGACGCGCCGTGCGCCCCCAGCCAGCGCGCGGCAGGATCGGGCAGCAGGGCGCCCAGGTCCACGCGCGGCAGCAGCAGGTCGGCGCCGCCGCGCTCGGCGAAGAGGGCGTCGTGCAGCACGCGCAGGAAGACTTCGCCGCTCGCGCGTTCGACCGGCACGTTGAGCGCCGAGACGCACAGCGGCGCAACGAGTTCGTCCATCACGCGCGGCGTGAGGCCGGCGCACAGGGTCGCCACGCTGTCATCCGGTGCGCAGCGAAAGCCGCGCGCCCGCCAGCGCAGCGAGGTGCGCACCAGCGAGAACTTGTCGCGCAGCGACCAGCCCTGCGCGCCCGCGATGCCGACCAGCAAGTCCAGCGGTGGGCGCAGGCCGGCGGGCACCGAGAGGCCGCCGCCGTCGGGAAAGCGCAGCGCCAGCGGCAGGCGCAGCAGCGCGGTGCCGGCGTCCACACCCAGGTCGCGCATCAGCGCCAACGTGGCGTGGTAGGCGCCGATAAGGATGTGCTGGCCGTTGTCGAGCACCATGCCGTCGTCCGCCACCACACGGCGCGCACGGCCGCCCAGGGTGCGTGCGGCCTCGAACACGGTGACGTGGTGACCCGCCCGCGTGGCCTCGACGGCGGCCGCCAGGCCGGCCCAGCCGCCGCCGACGATGGCGATCCTCAATGCCATGTTTTCAAGCCGAATCGGCCTGCAGTGCCGTTCTGGACTGCGCGGTCAGCTACCAAATCGACAGCAAGCCGGCTCACATGCGCCCCAGCGCCTGCACCTTCCACGCCAGCCACAGCTTGCGCAGCGGCGTGAGGCTCACGCGCTGGTTCAGCACCTGGAAGCGGTCGGCCTCGATTTCGGCGAGCAGCGTGCGGTAGATGCTGGCCATCATCAGTCCGGGCTTCTGCGCGCGGCGGTCGGCGGCCGGAAGCAGCGCCAGCGCTTCGTCGTAGAGGCTCTGCGCGCGCGCGGCCTGGAACTGCATCAGCGCCACGAAGCGGTCGGAGTACGTGCGGCTGAGCAGCTCGTGCGCCTTGACGTCGAACTGCTGCAGCTCGTTGACCGGCAGGTAGATGCGCCCCCGCAGCGCGTCCTCGCCCACGTCGCGGATGATGTTCGTGAGTTGCAGCGCCAGGCCCAGCTTGTGCGCGTAGGCGGTGGTCTGCGGCTGGGTCTGCCCGAAGATGCGCGCCGACACCTCGCCCACCACGCCGGCCACCAGGTGGCAGTAGCGTTCCAGGCCTGCGAAGTCGAGGTACCGCGTCTGCGTGAGGTCCATCTCGCAGCCGTCGATGATCTCCTGCAGCTGCCGCGCCTCGATGCCAAAGGCGGCGACGTGCGGCATCAGCGCCTTCATCACCGGGTGGCGCGGCTCGCCGCCGAAGGCGCTCGCGACCTCGGTGCGCCACCAGGCCAACTTGGTCGCGGCCACGCCGGGGTCCGACACCTCGTCGACCACGTCGTCGACCTCGCGGCAGAAGGCATAGAAGGCCGTGATCGCCGCGCGGCGGTCCTTGGGCAGGAAAAGGAAGGCGTAGTAGAAGCTGCTGCCCGACGCGGCGGCCTTGTCCTGGACGTACTGCTCGGGGGTGCTCATCGGGGCGGGAAGGGGCGCGGGGCGAGGCTCATCGGTCGGCGATTGTCGGGGATGCGGGAATGCAGGCATCGGCCGGGGAAGCACCGGCGTCCGGGCGCCACCGTTCGGCCGCTGTCGGCGCAAGGGCGCCGGGCAGACGCGCGGCATCGCCGTCGGACGGGCGCTGCACTTCACCGGGCGTACGCATACCCTTCTTCCCACGCCTCAAGCATCTGCACCCGCAGCGTGGCGGGAACGCGTGCGTCCGCCTTCGCGTCGTCCAGGGTCTTGCGCATCGCCTCGGCGATGCGGGCCACCACGTCGTCGGGCTGTGCTACGCCGCAGATGCGCCGGCCGAAATCCATCAGCTCCGCGGTGGTGGGGTAGGCCTTCGTTCGGTGCCGGCCGGCGAACAGTTTGAGTGCAAGCGTCCTGTCCTCGAGCTCGGGGCCGCCGGGGGAGCGCGCGTAGCGGTAGATCGATGTGGTCACGACGTCGAACATCGGTGCCAGCCGGATGTCATCGCGCGAACGGTAGAGCAGGCCGAAGTTCTTGAGGTGCGCGTCGCCGTTGCGCACCATGACGGAGAAGGCCACCTGCTCGAAGAAGCGGTGCAGGTTGCTCGCATGCAACTGGAACTGGCGCAGCAACTCGGCAATGCGCTGGTAGCTGCCCTGGTACTTGCGGTCCGACAGGATGTCGCGCACCCGCAGACCGGCCAGCGCGGCGATGTCCTCGAAGCCCAGCCGTTCGACCTGGCCATCGTCGTGTACGACGAGGTCGAAGCGGTCCAGCACCAGCATGTGCCCGTCGTCCGACAGCGCGAAGGATGGCACCTCGATGCCGGCGTTCCGTGCGGCCGACAGGCACAGGAACTCATTGGCGGCCAGGCCCGGGTACGCCGGGCCGGCCGCCTTCACGATGAGCGATGGAATGGGCACGGTGGGGCGGTCCGGCACCATGATCTTGGGTTGCATGCCGGCAATCCCGGCGCCGGTGCTCAGGTAGGCCGCCACCAACTCGTCGAAGACCGCCGGGGTGTAGGCGGTGCGCAGCAGTTCGTCCTTGCTCAGGGGACGCGGCAGCGGGGGCGCTTCCTGGCCGGGCAGGCGATAGGCGAGCCGGCCGATGCCATTGCGCCCGATCAGGGCCAGCAGGTGCATCGGCGTCATGGGCTGCTTGGGGAACAGCTCCCGGATCCGCATGAACAGATCACCCTCCGGCAGGTTCTGGTCCATCGCGGGAAACAGGTCGCCGTCCTGCCAGGTGAGGCTTTCGGCGGCCGGCATCAGCAGGGCCACCACCGGCTGGTCCGGGTCGGGGGCAAGGTACCGGAACTCGTAGGTGGACGTGCGCAGCAACTGGCCGGCGAGATCGGCGTCGCCGATCGAGACGTCCAGCAGGCGAAGCTTCTCAGGCAGCATCGTCGTCGTCTTGGAAGCGCGCCGAGACCTCGCTGGCCGACGGCAGGCCGGTGCGCTCCAGCCGCAGCGAAAGACCGAGTGCCGCCGCCACGGCGAGCAGGGACGACACGGTCGCTTCTTCGCCCGCTTCGAGGCGGTAGATGACCTCCCGAACCTTGCCGGCCTTGTCGGCCAGCGCGGACTTGCTCAGGCCCAACTCCTCGCGGCGTGCGCGAAGCAGTTGACCCAAGTCGTCCGGAAGCCTGATGGTGCCAGTCATGGCTGGCATTTTAAGGCGATGAAGGCAGATTTGTCAGCCATGGCTTGCAATTTTCAGATGCCGGTTCCCGAAGCCGCATTCACATCCACAGCGCCCGCCACGCGAGTCCGGGCGCGTCGGTCTTGCCCACCGTCGGTCGGCGCGAGAAGGTGTCGAAGCCCTGGCGCTCGATCTTGTCCAGGATGGCCAGGCCGCCCTGGACGACCAGGCGCAGCTCCCAGCCGATCCGCCCACGCAGTGCATGCACGAGGGGCGCCCCCTCGCGCATCAGCGCCCGCGCCCAACGCACCTCGTCCGCTATCAAATCGATAGCTGCTTGCGCAGGCGGGATGGGCGACAGAGGTCGAAAAGCTTCGAAATCCGTCCTCTTCAGGCCGCGCGCGGCGCAATCGGCCAGCGGCAGATAGAAGCGGCCACGGGGCAGGTCGACCGACACGTCCTGCCAGAAGTTGATCAATTGCAGCGAGCTGCAGATGGCGTCGCTCTGGGCCAGCGCTTCGTGGCGGCGCTCGCCGTACAGGTGCAGCAGCAGGCGGCCGACCGGGTTGGCCGAGCGGCGGCAGTACTCGAGCAGTTCGGCGCGGTCGGCATATGCGCGGCCGTCGCGGGTCCAGGCGATGTCCTGCATGAAGGCGTCGAGCAGGTCGGCCAGCAGCGGCTCGGGCAGGCCGAAGTCGGCGATGGCGCGAGCCAGCGGGCCGAAGACCTGCGGCCAGCGGCCCGAGGGCGTGCCGCCGCGGGCGACGGCGGCCAGGTCGGCGCGATAGGCCTGCAGTTCGGTGATGCGGGCGTCGGGCGTGGCATCGCCTTCGTCCGCGATGTCGTCGGCCGTGCGCGCGAAGTGGTAGATCGCGGCAATAGGCGGACGCAGCCTGGGCGGGCACAGCCAGGAGGCGACGGGGAAGTTCTCGTAATGGTCGACCGGCGCGGCGACAGCCGGCGGGGCGGACGGGGAGGGCGAAGGCACGCGGCATTGTCATATGCCGCCGCCCGCATGGAGGTGGCTGCCTGTCAGCGCCGCAGGACTATGCTGGCGGCCCCGCGATTCCCGCCGCCGCAGCATGCCCGTCGCCACTTCTCCTTCGGCCGCCCCCGGCGCCCCTGCCCATCCCGCCGGCCCGGCCCTCATGCTCGCCGCCCTGGGCGTGGTGTTCGGCGACATCGGCACTTCGCCGCTCTACGCCTTCAAGGAGACGCTGAACCCCGACCATGGTGTGCCCTTCGCGGCCGAGGCGGTGCTGGGGCTGCTGTCGCTGGTGGTCTGGGGCCTGGTGGTGGTGGTCACGCTCAAGTACGTGGTCTTCGTGCTGCGCGCCGACCACGACGGCGAGGGCGGCATCCTGGCGCTGCAGGCGCTGGCGCGCCACGCGGTGGAGAGCGGGAAGCGCCGGCCCTGGCTCGGCAGCGCCGTGGTGTGGATGGGCCTGATCGGTGCCGCGATGTTCTACGGCGACAGCCTCATCACGCCGGCGATCTCGGTGCTGTCGGCGGTCGAGGGCCTGGAGGTGCAGGCGCCCGGGCTGCAACGCTTCGTCATTCCGCTCACGCTGGTGATCCTGGTGGTGCTCTTCATGGTGCAGCGCCGCGGCACGGGCGTGGTCGGCCGGGTGTTCGGGCCGGTGATGCTGCTGTGGTTCGGCGTGATCGCCGTGGCGGGTGCATGGCAGGTGGTGCAGAACCCGCAGGTGCTGGCCGCGCTGGACCCGCGGCATGCCGTGGGCTTCCTGCTGAGCTACCGCGCGCAGTCGCTGGCGGTGCTGGGCGCGGTGTTCCTTGCCTTCACCGGCGGCGAGGCGCTGTATGCCGACATGGGCCACTTCGGCGCCCGGCCGATCCGCCTGGCCTGGCTCTTCATCGCGCTGCCGGGGCTGGTGCTCAATTACTTCGGCCAGGGCGCGCTGGTGCTGCGCGACCCGGCGGCCGTCGACAACCCCTTCTTCCGCCTCTTTCCGTCGTGGGCGGTGGTGCCCATGGTGGTGCTGGCGGCCATGGCGACCGTGATCGC
Source organism: Xenophilus aerolatus (assembly GCA_030418545.1). Taxonomy (GTDB): domain Bacteria; phylum Pseudomonadota; class Gammaproteobacteria; order Burkholderiales; family Burkholderiaceae_C; genus Xenophilus. Next base: position 487,412 of record QAIB01000002.1, read on the forward strand.
CTCGCAGGCCGTGATCTCGGGCGCCTTCTCGCTCACGGCGCAGGCCATGCGCATGGGCTACCTGCCGCGCATGCGCATCGTCCAGACGTCCAGCGACGCCATCGGCCAGGTCTATGTGCCGGCGATGAATTGGATGCTGATGGTGGGCGTGCTGCTGCTCGTGCTGGGATTTCGCAGCTCGAGCGCGCTGTCGGCGGCCTACGGCATCGCGGTGTCGATCACCATGGTCACGACCACGCTGCTGGCCGGCATCGTGGCCTGGCGGCTGTGGCACTGGAACCGCTGGGCCGTGGCGGTCGCGGTGCTGCTCTTCGCCGTGATCGACCTGACCTTCGTTGTGGCCAACAGCCTCAAGATCGCCGAAGGCGGCTGGCTCACGCTGGCAGTGGCGGGCTTCGCGCTGCTGATCTTCACGACCTGGTTCAAGGGTCGGCGCCTCGGTCTGGCGATGCAGGCGAAGCACCGCGTGCCGCTGGCGCCTTTCATCGAGTCGCTGGCGCTGGACATGCCGGTGCGCGTGCGCGGCACGGCGGTCTTCCTGGCGCCCGACGCGCACCTGGTGCCGCACGCGCTGCTGCACAACCTGGAGCACAACCAGGTGCTGCACGAGCAGGTCTTCATCCTCGCCATGCATGGCGTCGACACGCCGCGCGTGCATGCCCGCGATCGCATCGATGCCGAGCCGATGGGCCACGGCATCTGGGCCGTGACCGTGCGCTACGGCTTCATGGAGCGGCCCGACGTGCCCGAGTTCGTGCGCGTGCTCGCCTACCAGAAGGGGCTGGCGGTCGAGTCGATGACGACCTCGTACTTCACCTCCCGCGCCGCGATCGGCCGGCACCGGCTGCCGGGCATGAACCCGCTTCGGCTGGCCCTGTTCGGGTGGCTGCAGCGCAATGCCGGGCGGGCATCCGACTATTTCCAGTTGCCCGACAACCGTCTGGTGGAGATGGGCCAGCGCGTGTAGCGCCGCCGCGCCGCGGCAATTGACACCGCAGGGGGTATCCCCTAGATTACTAACCGCGCGGTCATTAGTGTCCGCGTATTCCCTTGTCCCTCATTGACGACCGGTGCAACGCCATGGCCGCTGACCTTTTCCTGCCCGCTCCATGGCGCCGCTTCGGGCTCGCGCTGTCCATTCCGCTCGTGGTCGCCGCGCTCATCGTCGGCTGTTCGAAGCGGCCCCCGCAGGAGGAGCCGGTGCGCGCCGTGAAGGTCATGGCCGTCGGTACCAGCCCCTACGGCACCGAGCCGGAGTTCGCGGCCGAGGTGCGGGCACGGGTGGAGTCGCGACTGGGCTTTCGCGTCGCCGGCAAGATCGTGCGCCGCCAGGCCGAGCTGGGCCAGGCGGTGAAGGCAGGTCAGGTGCTGGCGCAGCTCGACCCGCAGGACCTGCGGCTGGCAGCCGAGGCGGCGCGGGCGCAGTCGGTCGCCGCCCAGACCAACCGCGACCTGGCCGCCGCGGACCTCAAGCGCTACCGCGAGCTGCGGGCGCAGAACTTCATCAGCGGCGCCGAGCTGGACCGGCGCGAGGCCACCTTCAAGTCGGCGCAGGCGCAGTACGAGCAGGCCCAGGCGCAGGTCGCGGCGCAGGGCAACCAGGCCAGCTACGCCACGCTCGTGGCCGACGCGGCGGGCGTGGTCACCGGCATCGAGGCCGAGCCGGGCCAGGTCGTCTCGGCCGGCACGCCGGTCGTGCGCATCGCGCAGGACGGCGCGCGCGACGTGGTGTTCTCGGTGCCGGAGGACCGCGCCGGGCAGGTCACGCCCGGCTCGGCCGTGAAGGTGCGCGGCTGGGCCGACGACCGCGAGATCGAGGGCCGGGTGCGCGAGGTGGCGGCCAGCGCCGACGCGGTGACGCGAACCTACACGGTGAAGGTCAGCATCGACGCGGCGAGTTCGCCGCCGCTGGGTGCCACCGTGTACGCCCGTCCGCAGGCGCTGTCGCACAGCGGCGCGCCGGTGCTCAAGCTGCCGACCAGCGCCTTGCGACAGGAAGGCGGCGGCACGACCGTGTGGGTGCTCGACAAGGGCTCGATGACGGTGAAGTCGCAGCCGGTGCAGGTGGCCACCGCCGACGGCAACGAGGCCGTGATCGCGGGCGGCGTGGCGCCCGGCACGCTGGTCGTGACGGCGGGGGTGCACGTGCTCTCGCCTGGCCAGAAGGTCACGATCTATCAGGAAAAAGGGGCTGCAGCGCCCGTCCCACCTGCGCCAGGTGCTATGAATAACGTAGCGCCCGCTGCGTCGGGGGCCAAGTGATGCAGTCGGCGCCCGAGCCGGGCAAGTCCGGCTTCAACCTGTCGAAATGGGCGCTCGACCATGCGCCGCTCACGCGCTACCTGATGGTGGTGCTGATGGTGCTGGGCTGCTTCGCCTACTTCCAGCTCGGCCAGGACGAAGACCCGCCCTTCACCTTCCGCGCGATGGTGGTGCGCACCTACTGGCCCGGCGCCACCGCCCAGCAGGTGGCCGAGCAGGTGACCGACAAGCTCGAGCGCACGCTGCAGGAGGTGCCCTATGCCGACAAGATCCGCAGCTACAGCAAGCCCGGCGAGTCGCAGATCATCTTCGAGATCAAGGACTCGTCGAAGCCGACCGAGGTGGCGAACGTCTGGTACACGGTCCGCAAGAAGATCGGCGACATGCGCGGCACGCTGCCGGGCAACGTGCAGGGGCCCTTTTTCAACGACGAATTCGGCGATGTCTATGGCGTGATCTACGCGCTGCAGAGCGACGGCTTCAGCTATGCCGAGCTCAAGGACTTCGCCGACGACGTGCGCCAGCAGTTGCTGCGCGTGAAGGACGTGGCCAAGGTCGACCAGTTCGGCGTGCAGGACCAGAAGGTGTGGATCGAGGTCTCGCAGAAGCGCCTGGCGCAGCTGGGCCTGGATTTCAACCAGGTGCTGCAGCAGCTGGGCGCGCAGAACGCGGTGGAAAGCGCGGGCACCATCCAGTCGCCGCAGGACGTGGTGCAGGTGCGCGTGGGCGGCCAGTTCACCGACGTCGAGCAGCTGCGCGCCATGCCGATCCGCGGCAGCTCGGGCAACCAGCTGCGTCTGGGCGACATCGCGGAAGTGCGGCGCGGCTACATCGACCCGCCCTCGGTCAAGGTGCGCTTCCAGGGCAAGGAGGTGATCGGCCTGGGCATCTCGATGGCCAAGGGTGGCGACATCATTGCCCTGGGCCAGTCGCTGCGCACGGCGACGGAGCGCATCCAGAAGTCGCTGCCCGTGGGCGTGACGCTGGCGCAGGTGCAGGACCAGCCGGCCGCCGTGGCGAGCTCGGTGGGCGAGTTCGTGCACGTGCTGATCGAGGCGGTGGTGATCGTGCTGGCCGTGAGCTTCATCTCGCTGGGGCTGCACAAGGGCGGGCGCTTCGGCTGGCACATCGACTATCGCCCCGGGCTGGTGGTAGGCATCACGATCCCGCTGGTGCTGGCGGTGACCTTCCTGGCAATGAACTACTTCGGCATCGGGTTGCACAAGGTGTCGCTGGGCTCGCTCATCATCGCGCTGGGCCTGCTGGTGGACGACGCCATCATCGCGGTGGAGATGATGGTGCGGAAGATGGAGGAGGGCTACGACAAGGTGCGGGCCGCCACATTCGCCTACGACGTGACGGCCAAGCCGATGCTCACCGGCACGCTCATCACGGCGGCGGGCTTCCTGCCGATCGGCATCGCCAAGTCGACCACGGGCGAATACACCTTCGCCATCTTCGCGGTGACGGTGACGGCGCTGGTGCTGTCGTGGCTGGTGTCGGTGTACTTCGTGCCCTACCTGGGCACGCTGCTGCTCAAGGTCAAGCCGCATGACCCCGACGCGCCGCCGCACGAGCTGTTCGACACGCCGTTCTACAACCGCTTCCGGCGCGTGGTGGGCTGGTGCGTGGACCACCGCTGGATCACCATCGCGGCGACGGTCGGCATCTTCGCGCTCGGCATCGTGGGCATGGGCAAGGTGCAGCAGCAGTTCTTCCCCGATTCGAGCCGGCCCGAGATCATGGTGGACATCTGGTTCCCCGAAGGCACGTCCTTCTCCGCCAACGAGGCCGTGGCCAAGCGCCTGGAGGCGCGTCTGATGAAGGAGGAGGGCGTCGCCTCGGTCGCGACCTGGATCGGCTCGGGCACGCCGCGCTTCTACCTGCCGCTGGACCAGGTGTTCCCGCAGTCGAACGTGTCGCAGTTCATCGTGCTGGCGAAGTCGTTGCCGCAGCGCGAGGCGATCCGCCTGCGCCTGCCCCAGCTGCTGGCGGCCGAGTTCCCAGAAGTGCGCGGACGCGTGAAGCTGCTGCCCAACGGCCCGCCGGTGCCGTATCCGGTGCAGTTCCGCGTGATCGGCGCCGACCCTGTGAAGTTGCGCCAGCGCGCCGACGAGGTCAAGGCCGCGATGCGCGAGAACGCCAACCTGCTGGGCGTGAACGACAACTGGAACGAGTCGGTCAAGGTCATCCGCCTGGAGGTCGACCAGGCCAAGGCGCGCGCGCTGGGCGTGACCAGCCAGGCCATCGCCCAGGCTTCGCGCACCATGTTCAGCGGCACCACCGTGGGCCAGTACCGCGAGAACGACAAGCTGATCGACATCGTGCTGCGCCAGTCGCCCGACGAGCGCGAAGCGATCTCGGACATCGGCAACGCCTACCTGCCGACGACGTCGGGCCGTTCGATCCCGCTGGCGCAGATCGCCAAGCCGGTATTCAGCTGGGAACCGGGCGTCATGTGGCGCTGGAACCGCGACTACGCGATCACGGTGCAGGGCGACATCGTCGAGGGCCTGCAGGGCGCCACGGTGACCGAGCAGGTGCTGCCGAAGCTGCGCGAACTGGAGTCCAAGTGGAACGCCCAGGGCAACGGCGGCGTGCGCATCGAGGTGGCCGGCGCGGTCGAGGAGAGCAGCAAGGGCTCGGCATCGATCGTGGCCGGCGTGCCGATCATGCTGTTCATCGTCTTCACCCTGCTGATGCTGCAGCTGCACAGCTTCAGCCGCTCGCTGCTGGTCTTCATCACCGGTCCGCTTGGCATCGCCGGGGTGGCGGCGGCGCTGCTGGTGCTGAACCGTCCTTTCGGCTTCGTGGCGCTGCTGGGGGTCATCGCGCTCATGGGCATGATCCAGCGCAACTCGGTGATCCTTATCGACCAGATCGAACTCGACCGCGCGTCCGGCGTGCCGGCCTGGAACGCGATCGTCGAATCGGCGGTGCGGCGGCTGCGGCCGATCGTGCTCACGGCCGCGGCCGCCGTGCTGGCGATGATCCCGCTGTCGCGCAGCGTGTTCTGGGGGCCGATGGCGGTGGCCATCATGGGCGGCCTGATCGTGGCGACCGTGCTTACCCTGCTCGCGCTGCCGGCCATGTACGCCGCATGGTTCCGGATCCGCCGGGACCCGGAAAAGACGCCAAACCCGGATTAAAATACGCGGTTGACCGATTTCAGCGGGCGGTCTTCGACAGGAGACCGCCCGCTTTTCACATCCTCCAGCAGCGACCCCTCGGGGCGCCCGCTTCACAGCGGTGCAGCTGGACTGGCGCGGGTGGCGAAATTGGTAGACGCACCAGGTTTAGGTCCTGACGCCAGCAATGGCGTGCCGGTTCGAGTCCGGCCCCGCGCACCAGCATCTTTCCAAGGAAGACTCCAATGACCGTGAATGTTGAAACCCTCGAGAAGCTCGAACGGAAGATCACCCTGACCCTCCCGGTCGACACCATCAAGTCCGAAGTGGACTCGCGCCTCAAGCGCCTGGCCCGCACCGTGAAGATGGACGGTTTCCGTCCCGGCAAGGTGCCGATGAACGTCGTTGCCCAGCGCTACGGCTACTCGGTGCAGTACGAAGTGATGAACGACAAGGTCGGCGAAGCCTTCTCGCAGGCGGCCAACGAGGCCAAGCTGCGCGTGGCCGGCCAGCCCACGATCACCGAGAAGGACGGCGCGCCCGAGGGCCAACTCTCGTTCGACGCGGTGTTCGAAGTGTTCCCCGAAGTCAAGGTCAACGACCTGTCGGGCGCCGAGGTCGAACGCCTGTCGGCCGAAGTCAACGACGAGGCCATCGACCGCACCCTGGACATCCTGCGCAAGCAGCGCCGCACCTTCGCGCAGCGCGCCCAGGACGCAGCGGCCGAAGATGGCGACCGCGTGACCGTCGACTTCGAAGGCAAGATCGACGGCGAGCCCTTCGAGGGCGGCAAGGCGGCCGACTTCCAGTTCGTGGTCGGCGAAGGCCAGATGCTCAAGGAATTCGAGGACGCCGTGCGCGGCATGAAGTCCGGCGACAGCCGAACCTTCCCGCTCGCCTTCCCGGCCGACTACCACGGCAAGGACGTGGCCGGCAAGCAGGCCGACTTCATGGTCACCGTGAAGAAGATCGAGGCCTCGCACCTGCCCGAAGTGAACGAGCAGCTCGCGAAGTCGCTGGGCATCGCCGACGCGACGGTCGAGGGCCTGCGCGCCGACATCCGCAAGAACCTCGAGCGCGAAGTGAAGTTCCGCCTCCTGGCGCGCAACAAGACGGCCGTGATGGACGCGCTGATCGCCAACGCCGAGCTGGACCTGCCCAAGTCGACGGTGCAGGCCGAGATCGACCGCATGGTCGAGGGTGCGCGTGCCGAGCTCAAGCAGCGCGGCATCAAGGACGCCGACAAGGCGCCGATCCCGGCGGACATCTTCCGCGAGCAGGCCGAACGCCGTGTGCGCCTGGGCCTGGTGGTGGCCGAAGTGGTGCGCGCCAACGACCTGCAGGCCAAGCCCGAGCAGATCAAGGCCCACATCGAGGAACTGGCCGCCAGCTACGAGAAGCCGGCCGACGTGGTGCGCTGGTACTACGGCGACAACCGCCGGCTGGCCGAGGTCGAGGCCGTGGTGATCGAGAACAACGTCACCGAATTCGTCCTGGGCAAGGCCAAGGTCAACGACAAGGCCGTCTCCTTCGACGAGCTGATGGCCCAGCAGGGCTGATTGGCCGGCCTGCGGGCTGCTTCCGGTTGGGGCTTGTGCTTCGCGGCACAAGCCCCATTTCGTTAGGACGTACAGTTAGGCCTCTTCCGGAGAGAAACATGAGTGCACACGAAACCCAGGCCCTCGGGCTGATCCCGATGGTCATCGAGCAGTCGGGGCGCGGCGAACGCTCCTTCGACATCTATTCGCGCCTGCTCAAGGAGCGCGTGATCTTCCTGGTCGGCGAAGTGAACGACCAGACCGCCAACCTCGTCGTGGCGCAGATGCTCTTCCTGGAGAGCGAAAACCCCGACAAGGACATTTCCCTGTACATCAACTCGCCCGGCGGCAGCGTCACGGCCGGGATGTCGATCTACGACACGATGCAGTTCGTCAAGCCGGACGTCTCGACCATGTGCCTGGGCTTCGCGGCCAGCATGGGCGCCTTCCTGCTGGCGGCCGGTGCCAAGGGCAAGCGCTACTCGCTGCCGAACTCCAAGGTCATGATCCACCAGGTCCTGGGCGGTGCCCGCGGCCAGGCGACCGACATCGAGATCCAGGCGCGCGACATCCTGCGCACCAAGGACCAGATGAACCGCATCCTGGCCGAGCGCACCGGCCAGCCGCTGGAGAAGGTCAAGGCCGACACCGAGCGCGACTACTACATGACCGCCGACGAAGCCAAGGACTACGGCATCGTCGACCAAGTCATCGCCCAGCGCGGCTGACCCCGGTTACGGGCATTCCTGGCGCCTGCGAGGGCGTCGCGACGGCGTTTTCCCTGTGGGAAACGCCGTTTTTTCTTTCGTTATCATTGCTCACTTCCCCCTGCGAGGCACTGTTACATGGCCGATAAAAAAGGCTCATCCAGCGAAAAGACGCTTTATTGCTCGTTCTGCGGCAAGAGCCAGCACGAGGTCAAGAAGCTCATCGCGGGCCCGTCGGTCTTCATCTGCGACGAGTGCATCGACCTGTGCAACGAAATCATCCGTGACGAGTTGCCGGCCGGCGAGGAAAGCCGCGAAGGCCGCGGCGACCTGCCGACGCCCGCCGAGATCAAGGCCAACCTCGACAACTACGTGATCGGCCAGGAAGTGGCCAAGCGCATGCTGTCGGTGGCCGTGTACAACCACTACAAGCGCCTGCGTCACAAGGAGCGCGCCGACAAGGGCAAGGGCGCGGACGAGGTGGAGCTCAGCAAGAGCAACATCCTGCTGATCGGCCCGACGGGCTCGGGCAAGACGCTCCTGGCCCAGACGCTGGCGCGCCAGCTCGACGTGCCCTTCGTGATGGCCGACGCGACCACGCTGACGGAAGCCGGCTATGTGGGCGAGGACGTCGAGAACATCATCCAGAAGCTGCTGCAGAGCTGCAACTACGAGGTCGAGCGGGCCCAGCGCGGCATCGTCTACATCGACGAGATCGACAAGATCAGCCGCAAGTCCGACAACCCCAGCATCACGCGCGACGTGTCGGGCGAGGGCGTGCAGCAGGCGCTGCTCAAGCTCATCGAGGGCACGATGGCCAGCGTGCCGCCCCAGGGCGGGCGCAAGCACCCGAACCAGGATTTCCTGCAGATCGACACGACCAACATCCTGTTCATCTGCGGTGGCGCCTTCGCCGGCCTCGAGAAGGTCATCGAGGCCCGCACCGAGGCCTCGGGCATCGGCTTCGGCGCCGTGGTGCGCAGCAAGCAGCAGCGCAGCATCACCGAGGTGTTCCGCGAGGTGGAGCCCGAGGACCTGATCAAGTTCGGCCTCATCCCCGAACTGGTGGGCCGGCTGCCGGTGGTCGCGTCGCTGGCCGAATTGAGCGAGGACGCCCTGATCCAGATCCTCACCGAACCGCGCAACGCCGTGGTCAAGCAGTTCGCCAAGCTGCTGCAGATGGAGGGGGTCGAGCTCGAAGTGCGTCCCGCCGCGCTGCGCGCCGTGGCCCGCAAGGCGCTGGCCCGCAAGACGGGCGCCCGCGGCCTGCGCTCGATCCTGGAGCAGTCGCTGATCGACACCATGTTCGAACTGCCCAATGCGACGAATGTGGAAAAGGTGGTCGTCGACGAATCGACCATCGACGAGAGCAAGCCGCCGCTGCTCGTGTATCGCGAGGCGGCCAAGAAGGCCTGAGTGCCGCCCGCAGGCCTTGACCTTACGACCGGCGCGCGTACCAAGCGCGTCCTGACGGTGCGCCGGCGCGATCTTGAAAATCGCGCCGGATCGACCATCTTTGACCTATCCCTTTTCGAGGATTTCCATGTCCGGTCATACGCCCCTGCCTTCTGATCCGATCGACCTGCCGCTGCTTCCGCTGCGCGACGTCGTCGTGTTCCCCCACATGGTCATCCCGCTGTTCGTGGGCCGGCCCAAGAGCATCAAGGCGCTGGAGCTGGCGATGGAGGCCGAGCGCCGCATCATGCTGGTCGCCCAGAAGGCCGCCGCCAAGGACGAGCCCTCGGTCGAGGACATGTTCGAGGTCGGCTGCGTGTCGACCATCCTGCAGATGCTGAAGCTGCCCGACGGCACCGTGAAGGTGCTGGTCGAGGGCCAGCAGCGCGCGCGCGTCGCCCGCATCGACGACAGCCAGACCCATTTCACGGCCAACGTCGTGCCGCTCGATCCGGCCGCCACCGCGGGCAACGAGGTCGAGGCCTTGCGCCGTGCGGTGATGCAGCAGTTCGACCAGTACGTCAAGCTGAACAAGAAGATCCCGCCGGAGATCCTCACCTCCATCTCGAGCATCGACGACGCGGGTCGCCTGGCCGACACCATCGCGGCGCACCTGCCGCTCAAGCTCGACAACAAGCAGGCCGTGCTCGACCTGTCGGACGTCAAGGAGCGGCTGGAGAACCTCTTCGGCCAGCTCGAGCGCGAGGTCGACATCCTCAACGTCGACAAGAAGATCCGCGGCCGCGTGAAGCGCCAGATGGAGAAGAACCAGCGCGACTTCTACCTCAACGAGCAAGTCAAGGCGATCCAGAAGGAACTCGGCGAAGGCGAGGAAGGCGCCGACATCGAGGAGATCGAGAAGAAGATCATCGCGGCCAAGATGCCCAAGGACGCGCGCAAGAAGGCCGAGGGCGAGCTCAAGAAACTGAAGCTCATGTCGCCCATGTCGGCCGAGGCCACGGTGGTGCGCAACTACATCGACGTGCTGGTCGGTCTGCCGTGGAGCAAGAAGACCAAGATCAAGCACGACTTGGCCAACGCCGAGACGGTGCTCAACGAGGACCACTACGGCCTGGAGAAGGTCAAGGACCGCATCCTCGAGTACCTCGCGGTGCAGCAGCGCGTCGACAAGGTCAAGGCGCCGATCCTGTGCCTCGTCGGCCCGCCGGGCGTGGGCAAGACCTCGCTGGGCCAGTCGATCGCCAAGGCGACCGGCCGCAAGTACGTGCGCATGGCGCTGGGCGGCATGCGCGACGAGGCCGAGATCCGCGGCCACCGCCGCACCTACATCGGCGCGCTGCCGGGCAAGGTGCTGCAGAGCCTGAACAAGGTCGGCACGCGCAACCCGCTGTTCCTGCTGGACGAGATCGACAAGCTGGGCACCGACTTCCGTGGCGACCCGTCGTCGGCGCTGCTGGAAGTGCTCGACCCCGAGCAGAACCACACCTTCGGCGACCACTACGTCGAGGTCGATTTCGACCTGTCGGACGTGATGTTCGTGGCGACCTCGAACTCGATGAACATACCGCCGGCGCTGCTGGACCGGATGGAGGTCATCCGCCTGTCGGGCTACACCGAGGACGAGAAGACCAGCATCGCGCTGAAGTACCTGCTGCCCAAGCAGATGGAGAACAACGGCGTGAAGGCCGAGGAACTCCTCGTCACCGAGGATGCGGTGCGCGACATCGTGCGCTACTACACCCGCGAGGCCGGCGTGCGCTCCCTGGAACGCGAGCTCTCGAAGATCTGCCGCAAGGTGGTCAAGGGCCTGCAGCTCAAGAAGCTGGAGCCCAAGGTCACCGTCACGAGCGAGAACCTGCACGACTACCTGGGCGTGCGCAAGTTCACCTTCGGCCGTGCCGAGCAGCAGAACCAGGTGGGCCAGGTGGTCGGCCTGGCGTGGACCGAGGTGGGTGGTGACCTGCTGACCATCGAGGCCGTGACCATGCCCGGCAAGGGCATCATCAGCCGCACCGGTTCGCTGGGTGACGTGATGAAGGAATCGGTCGAGGCCGCGCGCACCGTGGTGCGCAGCCGCGCGCGCCGCCTGGGCATCAAGGACGAGATGTTCGAGAAGAAGGACATCCACATCCACGTGCCCGACGGCGCCACGCCCAAGGACGGCCCGAGCGCCGGTGCCGCGATGACGACGGCCTTCGTGTCGGCGCTCACCGGCATCCCGGTGCGCGGCGACGTCGCCATGACCGGCGAGATCACGCTGCGCGGCGAAGTGACGGCCATCGGCGGCCTGAAGGAAAAGCTGCTGGCGGCCCTGCGCGGCGGCATCAAGACGGTGCTGATCCCCGAAGAGAACGCCAAGGACCTGCAGGACATTCCGGAGAACGTGAAGAACGGCCTCGAGATCGTGCCCGTGCGCTGGATCGACAAGGTGCTGGAGATCGCCCTGGAGAAGCAGCCGGTGCCGCTGTCCGACGAGGAGGTCGCAGCGTCCCAGGCGGCGATGGCCGAACTGGCCAAGCAGCGTGCGGGCTCGCCGGCGCCTGCGTCGGACGGTTCGGTCAAGCACTGATTCAGCGCGAGAGCGTTGCTGAACGGGCCAAAAACGGTATATACTGCAAGGCTTCCGGCGACGGAAGAAAACGACAGCCAGCGTCTTGTGGCACTGGTTGAAAACGCGGGAATAGCTCAGTTGGTAGAGCGCAACCTTGCCAAGGTTGAGGTCGACGGTTCGAGACCGTTTTCCCGCTCCAGTTTTCTTCTGCCTGTCTGAAATGTGCGGGAATAGCTCAGTTGGTAGAGCGCAACCTTGCCAAGGTTGAGGTCGACGGTTCGAGACCGTTTTCCCGCTCCAAATTATGATCTACAGACTTCTACTGACGTCTGTAAGTCATTGAAAAAAGGGGCTTCGGCCCCTTTTTCCATTCCAGCGAGCGCCACGGAAATCCACCCACAGCTACCGTTTTTGAGTGACCAATTGAGGCACAAGAATACGGGTGGGACGGCTACCGGATAGTTGCTGGGGCTGAGCGGGAACCATGACGAGCATAGGGCCTAAGTCATTACTTAGGAGCCTCGAAATGGCACTCTCTGATCTGACCGTCCGGCAGGCAAGAACCACCGGAAAACGCTACACCCTCTCCGATAATGACTGCCTGGGCCTGATGGTCTCTGCTGCAGGCGGTAAGTCGTGGATGTTTCGCTACTACTGGCTGGGCAAGCAAAAACGTATGTCCCTGGGCGGATATCCTGCCCTCAGCTTGCGCGAGGCCCGCGCCGAGCGGGATAAGGCCCAAGCCCTGCTTGCCAGGGGGGTTGATCCGCAAATCGAGCGTGACCAGCGCCGGCACGCGGCCAAATTGGCGGGTGAATACACCTTTAGGAACGTTTTTGATGCCTGGGTCGAGCATCGCCGCAAGGAACTCAAGGAAGGCCGCCAGAGCACCCTGTCGCAGATTCTGCGCATCTTCAACAAGGACGTGCTGCCCGCCTTAGGGAAGATGTCGATCTACGACATTCGCCGCCCTCAGCTCCTGGGAGTTCTGGCGGCGATCGAGAAGCGCAAAGCGTTCACCACCGCCGAGAAGGTTCGCACCTGGTTCAACCAGATGTTCCGCTATGCCTTGGTCGTTGCCGAGGGCTTGGAGGTCAACCCTGCTGCTGACCTGGATGTGGTGGCCGAACCCAAGCCCCCGGTGACCCACAATCCCTATCTGCACCTGCCCGAGATGCCCGAGTTCCTTCAGAAGCTTCGGCTCTACACCCCCCGCGGCTGGCAGACCCAGCTTGGTGTGCGGCTGCTGTTGTTAACTGGGGTGCGGACGGGCGAATTGCGGCTGGCCGAGCCTGAGCAGTTCGACCTCGACCGCGGCTTGTGGATCATCCCGCCACAATTCGTCAAGCAGCTCCAGGACGAAATGCGCAAGGCCGGTAAGCGGCCGCAGGACGTGCCGCCCTACATCGTGCCCCTCTCTCTGCAGGCCATCGAGATCGTGCGCTATCTTCTGAGCGCGATGCGGCCGGCGCAGAAGTACTTGTTGGCTCATACCAGCGAACTCAAGAAGCGCATCAGCGAAAATACGCTGAACAAGGCCTTGCAGCTCATGGGTTACGAGGGGCGCCTGACCGGGCACGGCATCCGCGGCACCATCTCGACGGCGCTCAACGAAATCGGCTATCCGAAAATTTGGGTGGATGCACAGCTATCGCACTCCGACCCCAACAAGGTCAGCTCGGCCTACAACCACGCCAAATACGTGGAGCCGAGGCGCCGGATGATGCAGGACTGGGCCGATCGCCTCGACCTGCTCGAACAGGGCGAGGTAGAAGCTGCGAGCGCACACCTGACCATCCGCATCGATGGGGTGCCTGCGATGGCAGAAGTGGAAGAGGCGGTGGGTGCGGCCCCCATCGTGGCCGAGCCCCCTGTGCCCGGCGTGCAGTCCCTTGTCGCAACGCCCATTGTCGTCACTTCGAGCAGCGGCGGAATCACGTTCCGGAGACTGTCGCATCTGCCGCCGCCTCCGGTGCATGTCCCAGAGCCGGAAGTGTCCGCGATCCAGCGCGAGCGCGAGGAAATGCTGGCTATCTATGAGTCGCCGAACAGCCTGCCGGTCCCGTTGTTCGGCAAGCTGGCCGGGAAGTCCAAGGACCAGATCAACCGCGAACTGAAAGCCGGAAAGTTGCTGGCTATCAGCCTTGGCAATCGGGGACAGCGTGTTCCGGACTGGCAACTGGTGCCGCTCAAACACAGGCTGGCCCAGGTGCTCATGAACCAGTGCCCGCACGCGGATTCTTGGGGACTTTACCGCATGCTGACCCAGCCGCACCCTGACCTGGGCGATCGCGCCGCCATCGATGCGGTCACGCCGACCAACGTGCCGGCGATCGTACGGGTCATCATGGGCGACTACCAGCATCACGAGGATGTGCCCAAGGCCGTCGCCCCGCAGCCCGTCCCGGAAGATGTGCGGCAGAGCGTTCGTAGGCTAGTGGACAGCGCTGTGGTGATCGAGGGAACCTAATCCACGGGTCAGCCTATGGCCGGGATGACGCTTCCGGCCGTAGGCCCATCACCTTGCACCTTCCCCAGCAATCTGTAGCGCTCTACGCTCGAACCGCTTGGCAGCAGAATCGGCTTGCGCGTGGGGCCGTTGGAGGTACGTCACGATATTGTAGGGGCCATCGGCGAGCGGTCGCATGCCGATCCCCCATTGATGGGCACGCTCGATGCGCGATTGCGCGCATACGCCGATGCCGTAGCCGGATGAGACCCACAGCGCCATCATCTCGAATGAAGTTGCAGACAGGATGTTCTCTTGGTCCACTGGCATGAGGGAGGCCAACCTCTCGTCCAGCAAGGGGCAAGCCTCCACCCGCCAGCGATAGATTGGATAATCCTGAAGATCTGAGATGGTGAGCTTCGCCTGGTTAACTAAGCGGGACCGCGGTGGTATCGCAACGGCCATGCTTTCGCACCATAGCCTCCGGCTACTCGTCAGGTGATCCCCCGCACCGCTAAGAGATAGTCCCGCGTCGTAGCGGCCCTCCTGCAGGCCCGTCATCAACTCTTGATCCGAAACTTCACGCACGGCCATCGCGACGCCCGGCTCCTGCGCTCGCTGCAGTGCAAGCAGCGCCGACAGCCGTGAAGACGGTACACCTGGCGCTATGGCGAGTGTGAAATTCGGGGGCGGACTGATGACGTCATGCATGGATACCCCCAAAGAGGCGGCGGGAGGGGATCGAAAAGATCTACCGACATCATACTAAAGAGATATCTTTAACGTGGTTAAAGATCAGTGATTCCATGACGCTTCTGCGAATGCAGAAGCGCACTATTCGGCCTGGACGGCCCGCCGGAGTAACCACCTATGAGTCCGCACCGGCGTTGGCGTTCGGGCAAGCGGTGCGAGCCGCTCGCCTGGATCAGGGGATTGCTCAGGATGAGTTCGCGGGCTTGGCGGGGATCGCGCGTTCGCACATGGGCAAGATTGAGCGCGGCGAGCACATGCCGACACTCGCTCTCATTCTAAAAATTTCCCTGGCTCTCAAGATCAGCTCGGCCGAACTGATGACGGCCACGGAGCGCAACCTCTACCTTCAGGGCGATGCGTGACGCCGGGTGTGGCGCAGGCGCCGTAGCTAATCGCTCTTTGGCGAACGCAAACGCTCGATGAAGCGCTCTACGGGAACGGATAGTCCGCTACCGCCTTCGGGCCGAAGCAGGTAGGTGATGATGACGGCCGAATCGAGCGCCAACGGCCGGATCACCACGTCGGGACGTTGGCATACCGCGATTCGGGTCGCCGTTGCGAAGCCGATGCCGTAACCAGCTCCGACCAACGTGAGCATCATGTCCAGCGACGAGACATGCTCAACGATGGTGGACTCGCGCTCCAGGGGATGTAGCAGCCGGGTCAATTCGCGGCAGTAGCCCTCGCAAAGCTGCGGATCGCACATCACCAGCGGGTAACTCACGAGTTCACGTAGCGACACTTCCTTGTGGGCCAGCAACGGGTGCCGGATCGGCAAGGTCACCACCAGCGGGTCCTGCCAGATGGGCTCCGTCACCAGTCCGTCGCCGACGTCCGCAGTGTGTGCGAAACCGATCGCGAAGTCGCCGGATCGCAGCCCCCGCAACTGTTCCGCCAGGGTGACCTCGGAGAGCCGTATTTCGATCTCCGGCTCCTCCTGGCGGCACAGGGCAAGAAGTGCAGACAGCCGCGGGTCGATGGCGCCATCGGAGATGGCGATGCGCACGCTGCCTCTTAGGCCTGCGGCGATCGCCCTGACGTTTTCTCGTGCCTGCTCCAGGTTGGTGAACAGCCGGCGAATGTCCTGAAGGAAGGTGGTGCCCGCTGGCGTCAACCGCGTTCCCCGCCGATCGCGGTCAAAGAGCAGCACCCCCAGTTCGTCTTCCAATTCCTTGATCGTGCGGGACAGCGGCGGCTGCTCGATGTGCAAGCGCTCCGCAGCACGGGTGAAATGCAGCTCTTCGGCGAGAGCCACGAAGCAGCGCAAATGACGAAGTTCCATGGGCACGTCCTTCAGCAATCCTGGTCATTGGGTTGGCCACGGCGCATTGCTGCCGAAGTGCGCTTAGAGGGGGCGACGTAGTGCTGGGTCCCTCTTCAGGGCGAGGAAAAAGGCCATCGGTGTATCTGAATAAGAATACATATGTTCATGTATTAACTCAAGTCAAGGGCGGTAGCAACTGTTTCGGAACGTGACGCCGAAGCCAACCCGCTCAATGCTTGAGCGGCTAAGGCAGTACTGACGCCAAAGTAGCGCGAGCCCACAGAGGGGCTCGCGAGATGTAGGACTGAAGGCGCTCTGCCTTCATGGAAAGGCCCAAATCAGGCCGGGTTGATTTCCAACGAGCCACGGTTGATCTGGTCGCGTTCCATCGACTCGAACAAGGCACCGAAGTTTCCTTCGCCGAAGCCCTCGCGGTAGTTGCCCTTGCGCTCGATGAACTCGAAGAACACCGGGCCAAGCAGCGGCTCGGAGAATATCTGCAGCAGCAGGCGGGGCTGGCCGCCTTCGGTCGTGCCGTCGAGCAGAATGCCGCGCGCCTGCAACTCGGGTACGGGCTGGCCATGGCCGGGCAGGCGCTTTTCCAAGTTTGCGTAATAGATGTCGTTGGGGGCGGTCAGCAGCGGGATACCGGCCATCTGCACGCGGTCGAGCGCATCGAGTAGGTTGTCGCACAGCAGGGCGATGTGCTGGATGCCCTCGCCGCTGAACTGCATCAAGAATTCCTCAATCTGGCCGCCGCCCTGGCGTGCTTCCTCGTTCAGCGGGATGCGGATCAGGCCGTCCGGCGCGCTCATCGCCTTGGAGGCTAGGCCGGTGTACTCGCCGTTGATGTCGAAGTAGCGGATCTCTTGGAAGTTGAAGAACTTCGTGTAGAAGTCGGCCCAGTACTCCGACTCGCACAAGCGCAATCCCATGGACGTGTTCCGCGCGTCTGTCCAGAACTGGCCAGAGGTTGTGGAGTGCCATGCGCTGACCGGCGACATGGACTATCTGCTGCGGGTGGTCGTCATGGACATGGCTCACTACTCCCGCTTCGTGCTCGACACGCTGCTCAAGCACCCCAGCGTGCAGGACTGCAAGACCAGCTTCGTGCTGGATCGCGTAAAGAGCACCACGGCCTTGCCCCTATGAGCATTCGGCCGGTTGGTGTGGCGGGGATGCAAATAGCGATTGACCTTCCAACGGTGGCAAGGAGCACACTTCAAACACCCCAACCCGAAAGGAGTTTTCCATGCAATTCCATCTCGAAGACATGACCTGCGGCGGCTGCGCCCGCACTGTGACGAAAACGATCCAAACGATCGACCCCAACGCCAAGATCGTTACGGACCCGCCGACCCGCCGTGTCGAGGTCCAGACCTCGGCCTCGCAAGAGCAGATCGCCGCGGCCCTGAGCGAAGCTGGCTTCCCGCCGCGCGCGCAGTAACACCGCGTCGTGGCCGGCATGCACACAGGACGGCCGATGCGAGCACGTGCGCTGCGCCATATCTGGCGCGGCGCTCAGTGCATCCCAAGGTAGGCGACCTTGGCCCACATCCACAGGGCCATCGCCACCATCATCAGGTTCTCGGTCAGGGACACGAAGTCCAGCGGCACGTTGCTGTCCCCGCCCACGCAGGCGCACTTGAGTTCCCGGCGATCGACATAGACCGCCTTGAAAACCGACACGGCCCCGACGGTCCCGATGAACAGCGCCAACGGAATCGACACCCACATCCCCACGCCCGCGACCATCAGGACGCCTGCGATGGCCTCCGCGAACGGGTAGAAATAGGCATACCGAACCCAGCGCTTGGCCAGCAGGTCGTAGTTGAGGAACATCGTCGCGAAGCCGTCCACGTCCTTGAGCTTCTGCAGCGCCAGGAGACACATGGCAAAGGCCACGAGCCACTCTGCCGCCTGAATGCTCCAGAGCTGGCCGAAGGCCGCCCAGCTCGCCGCCAGCGCCATCGCGGCCGCCATGGCGAACAGCGCGATCACAGGGGTGTAGGTCACGGCGTTCTTGTCCTTCACGGACATGCCGAAGAATTTGCGTAGGTCGTCGTAGCCGCCCACGCGCCGCCTGTTTATGAAGACCTGGGGCGTGGTCTCGACGCCATGCTCCTTCTTGAACGCATCCGTCTGCTCGCGGCTCGCCAAGTGTTTGTCCTCGACCTCGTAGCCCTTGCGTTTGAGCAGATCGAGCGACTTCAGCCCGTAGGGGCAGGTATGGCCGGGCATGACCATTCGGTAGAGCGTGGCTAGCTTGGGCGCAGACATGCAGGACTTCTCCTGTGTGACTTTCCATGGGCCGGCCGTCACGGATTTAAGGACGTTGATGACCTTTCCAGCCTAACCGACGACCGTGCAAAGGGAGTGTAGACACCTGGCTCGCGGGTTGGTCTGGCCCACGGGTTGGTTATCTGGCTGCAATGCCGTCAGTCCTCCATCTGCCAGAGCAACCCTGCCGCAGGCCGGTGCGCCTGAGGCAGCACGCAGGCTCCTAGTGGTTCTCCTTGGCATGGTTGATCGTGTACTTGGGGATCTCGACGGTCAGGTCTTCGGTCGCAACGATGGCCTGGCAGCTCAGCCGCGACTGCGCCTCCAGTCCCCAGGCCCGGTCGAGCAGATCATCCTCGCACTCCTCGACTTCGTTTAGAGAATTAAACCCCTTGCGCACGATGCAGTGACAGGTCGTGCAGGCACAGCTCATGTCGCAGGCATGCTCGATCTCGATGCCGTTGTCCAGCAGGGCCTCGCAGATCGAAGTGCCTGCTGGCACGTTCAGTTCGGCTCCCTCGGGAGCCAGTTCAGGATGGGGCAAGACTGTGATTTTGGGCATATCTCTCCTGGCTGCTCAGTGCGCACGCGGCTTTTTTCCTGCTGCGTTGGCTCGCGCGCGGCGCGGCACTGCGCCAGTGCGCGCTTCGGGCTTGTTGTCACTGGTATCGGGCTGCTCCAGCGTGTGCAGGATCGGGCAGTCGGGCCGTTCGTCGCCGGCGCAACACCGGATCAGCGCCTTGAGCGTCGCGGCCATCTCCAGCATGCTCTCGATGCGCCGGTCCAACTCGTCGATGTGTTGCTGGGCCAGACGCTTTACATCAGCACTCTGGCGCGACTTGTCATTCCACAGTCCCAGCAAGTCCGTGATCTCGGCTACCGAGAAGCCGAGGTCGCGCGAACGCCGGATGAAATGCAACCGGTGAACGTCGTCCTGGGTATAGGCGCGGTAGCCCGAATCGGTGCGGTCAGCCGGAGGGATCAGACCGATTTGCTCGTAGTAGCGGATCATTTTGGCCGAGACCTTCGAGGCCTTGGATGCTTCACCGATGTTCATGGTGTTCCTCCTTTCTCAATGAGCGGTATCCGCCGCCAGCGGCGGCTGGAAGCGGCGCAGGCGCAGCGCGTTTCCGAGCACGAACACGCTGGACAGCGCCATCGCGCCAGCCGCGAAGATCGGCGACAACAGCACACCGTATGCGGGGTACAGGACGCCAGCGGCCACCGGGATCAGGGCCGTGTTGTAGCCAAACGCCCAGAACAGGTTCTGGCGGATGTTGCCGATGGTCGCCTTGGACAGCGCGATGGCGTTGGGCACGCCCTGCAGGTTGCCCGACATCAGCACTACGTCGGCCGACTCCACCGCCACGTCGGTGCCGGTGCCGATGGCCAGGCCCACGTCGGCCTCGGCCAGCGCCGGGGCGTCGTTGATGCCGTCGCCCACGTAGGCGATCTGGCCGTGGCTGGCTTTCAGCCGGCGCACGGCTTCGACCTTGCCCTCGGGCAGCACTTCGGCCACCACCTCGTCGATGCCCAGTTGCTTGGCGATGGCCTGCGCGGTACGCGCGTTGTCGCCGGTGATCATCGCCACCTTCAGGCCGAGCTGGTGCAGCGCGGCAATGGCCGCGGGCGTGCTGGACTTGATCGGATCGGCCACCGCGATGATGGCGGCCAGCCGGCCGTCGATCGAGGCGTACAGCGGCGACTTGCCCTCGTTGCCCAGGCGCTCGGCCGTGCGAGCGAAGCTGCCCACGTCCAACCCCAGCTCACGCATGAAGCGATCGGCACCGACCTCGACACGCGCGCCGTCCACGGTGGCGCGCACGCCCATGCCCGTGACCGAATCGAAGTCTGTCATCGTCGGCAGCGCGATGCCACCTTCCACGGCCGACTCGACGATGGCGCGTGCGATCGGATGCTCCGAGCGCGATTCGACAGCGGCGACCTTCGCCAGCACCTGGTTGCGGTCAAAGCCGTCGGCAATCTCCAGGTCGGTCAGGACCGGGCGGCCCTCGGTCAGCGTGCCGGTCTTGTCCACGGCCACCACCTTGGCGTCCTTGAGCAGTTGCAGGGCTTCACCCTTGCGGAACAGCACGCCCATCTCGGCGCCCCGGCCCGTGCCGACCATGATGGAGGTCGGCGTCGCCAAACCCATGGCGCAAGGGCAGGCAATGATCAGCACCGCCACGGCATTGACCAGCGCGAAGGACAGCGCGGGCGACGGGCCGAACACCAGCCAGACCAGGAAGGTCAGCACCGCGGCCAGCATGACGGCGGGCACGAACCACAGCGTCACCTTGTCCACCACGGCCTGGATCGGCAGCTTGGAACCTTGCGCCTGCTCGACCATGCGGATGATCTGCGCCAGCATGGTCTGACCGCCCACGGCGGTGGCACGCAGCGTCAGCGCACCCTTCTGGTTGACGGTGCCGCCGACCACGGTGCTGCCTTCCGCCTTTTCGACGGGAATCGGCTCGCCGGTGATCATCGACTCGTCCACGAAGCTGCGGCCCTCGGTCACTTCACCATCGACCGGCACGCGCTCGCCGGGGCGCACTTCCACGATGTCGCCCTGCGCCACGTCGTTGATCGGGATGTCCACGATGCGGCCGTCGCGCAGCACGTGCGCCTCCTTGGCCTGCAGGCCGATCAGGCGCTTGATGGCCTCGGAGGTGCGGCCCTTGGCCCGTGCCTCAAGAAAGCGGCCCAGCAGGATCAGCGCCACGATGACGGCTGCCGCCTCGTAGTACACGTTCACCGTGCCGGCCGGCAGCAGACTGGGCGCGAACGTGGCGACCATCGAATAACCGAAGGCCGCGGCCGTGCCGACCGCGACCAGCGAGTTCATGTCGGGACCCAGGCGGAACAGCGCCGGGAAGCCCTTCTCATAGAAGCGCCAGCCCGGAATGGCGAGCACCAGCAGGGTCAGCACGAACTGCAGATACCAGCTCTGCTGGATGCCAATGGTGGAAGCCACCCACTCGTGCATGCCGGGAATCATGTGCGAGCCCATTTCGAGCACGAACACAGGCAGCGCCAGCACGGCGGCCAGGGTCAGGTCGCGCTTGAGTTCGGCGCGCTCGGCGTCCTTTTTCTCGGCAGCTTCCTCGTCGGCCTGCATGCCTGTATCGACCGGGCTGGCCTCGTAGCCGACCTTATCGACAGCAGCAATCAGATCCTGCACGGATGCTACGCCACGCACGGTAGCGCGCTCGGTCGCCAGATTGACCACAGCCTCAGTGACGCCCGGCACCGCCTTGAGCGCCTTCTCGACGCGGCCCACGCACGAAGCGCAGGTCATGCCTCCGATCGCCAGCTCGATGGTGCCCTGAGGCACGTCGTACCCTACCTTCTCGATCGCCTGGATCAGCGCCATGCGATCGACAGGACGGTTCAGGCGAATGTCCGCTCGCTCGGTGGCGAGATTGACAGACACGCTTGCCACGCCCTCGACCTTGGCAAGGGCGGCCTCGACTCGGCCGACACAGCTTGCGCAGGTCATGCCCTCGATGGGCAGGCTGATTGCCGCTGCTTGGGCGCCAGCACTACTCGTTGTTGCCATGCTCATGGTGTGCTTCCCATAGTTGAAATTCGACATGGAGGGAGCTTAGGGTTTACCATCGTGGGAAGGTCAAGCGCTTTTTCGGATGCTGTCAGGTTTCAGAAATGACCCGGTGCACGGGGAACGGAGGCCTTGCCTGCCAGGCTCGCACTGGTTCTTTGCTGCGCGCGCCTAAGCGGCCGCTGCCTTGTTAATTCTGAAGGGCGAAAACAGCCATTCGAGGTTAGGAAATATTTTAAAAATGAATACAAGTAAGCCATTCAGTACCCCACCGAAGGGTCCCAGCGCCGATTTGGAATCGCTGTCACAGAATGACGTGACCATCTTGGCTGAGACATTCCGCCTCCTGGGTGACCCGTCCCGGCTGAGAATCATGCTGTGCTGCATGAAAGGCTCTTCCTCGGTCGGGGACATCGCTGAAACCCTCGAACTCTCGCAGTCGCTGGTGAGCCACCACCTGCGGCTGCTGCGCGGTGCTCGCCTGGTCAAGGGCGTGCGCCAAGCCAAACAGATCTTCTATGAGGTGGCGGACAAGCACGTGAACCAGGTGCTGCTGGATATGGCCACCCACATCGCGGAAGACCACAACGACGAGTAACTGTTGGGCATAGCATGCCGTTGCGGCGTGGCCTACGTTCCATGGCGATATGCGCCCCACCGCCCGCAGCTGCGTTCGGTGAGGTGGTTTGGATGCCGCTTCCGATCAATCAGAAGTTGAGCGCGCGCTTGTCCACGGCCAGCGAGGCCTCTTTGAACGTCTCGGAGAGGGTCGGATGGGCAAAGCAGATGCGGGCGATGTCTTCGCTGCTGGCCTTGAACGCCATGGCGATCACGGCCTCGGCCACCAGTTCACTGGCCTGCGGGCCGACCACATGCACGCCGAGTATCTCATCAGTGGCAGGATCGGCGATCACCTTGACGAGGCCCGGCGTGTCGCCCAGCGCACGCGCGCGGCCATTGGCCATGAACGGGAAGGAACCGATTCGATAGGCGGTGCCCTGCTCTTTGAGCTGCTGCTCGGTGCGGCCTACCCAGGCAATCTCTGGGCTGGTGTAGATGACGTTGGGGATCGTATTGAAATCGACGTGACCGTGCTGGCCGGCAATGCGCTCGGCCACTGCGACACCTTCCTCTTCCGCCTTGTGCGCCAACATCGGGCCACGCACCACGTCACCGATGGCCCAGATGCCGGGCACACTGGTGCGGCATTCATCGTCCACCAGCACGGCGCCGCGCTCATCCAGTTGGAGTCCCACGGCGGCCGGATTCAGGCCTTCGGTGTTGGGCACACGGCCGATAGCCACGATCACTTTGTCTGCCTGCAAGGACTGCGTCTGGCCCTGGCTGTCGGTGTAGTGAATAGTCACGCCAGCCTCGGTTGCATTGACTTCGCGAACCTTCGCACCTAGTTCGATCTTCAGGCCTTGCTTGTCGAACGCCTTCTTCGCCTCCTTGGCGATGGCTTGGTCGACGATTGGCAGGAAGCTGGGCAAGCCTTCGAGGATCGTGACATCCGCCCCCAGGCGGCGCCAAACGGAGCCCAGCTCCAGGCCGATCACGCCGGCACCGATGACGGCCAACCGATCGGGCACGGCCGCGATGTCCAGCGCGCCGTCGTTGGAGAGCACGACCCGCTCATCGAACGGTAGGTTGGGGAGTGGCCGCACGTTGGAGCCTGTGGCAACGATGATCTGCTTGCCCACCAAGGTAACAGCCTCATCGGCGGCGACGCTCACCTCGAAGCCACCATCGACAGTCCTGGTGAAAGACGCCAGGCCGTTGAAAAACTGGACCTTGTTTTTGCGGAACAGATAAAGGATGCCTTCGTTGCTGGACTTCACGACCTGATTCTTACGTTCCAACATCGTGGTCACATCCATGCGCAGATCACCCGTGGAGATGCCGTGCGTGCCAAAGTGGTGCTTGGCTTGTTCAAAGTTCTCTGACGACTGCAGTAGCGCTTTCGAAGGGATACAACCGATGTTGTTGCAGGTGCCGCCAGGTGCTGGCTTTCCGTCCTTGTTCTTCCAGGCATCTACACAAGCGACCTTCATGCCTAATTGGGCAGCGCGAATGGCCGCGATGTATCCGCCTGGGCCGGCACCGATAACAATGACGTCGAAATGCATTTCCATGATTTACATCTCCAAAGTTTTTGAGGAAATAGTGAGCGCCTATGTCGCGCCTTTTGTCAGGTGGTCGCCAGATTACAGCTCGTTCCCTGACGATCACGTTGAACACTACGGCAGAACGAACCGGGCGCTCGCGGTATTGCCCCCACGTTCGACTTGGACGACGGCCTTCGTGCCCTTGGCTGCGGCGAAGGTCCCGCTGCCTTCGAGGCGGCTTCCGTCCGCGGCAGGCGTGAGTTGCACCTCCTGCTTTTGTGAGCCGGTCAACAGTGTGAGCTTGGCTTTGGTGTTGCTTACATTGACCTGCTTGCCGTGGTCGCGCAGGTAGAGTTGCGCTGCTGCGGGCTGAACGACCAACTCGTAGTCCACGTCCCGGACTTCGGTCACGACGCCACCATGCAGCGGCTTGTGGTCATGCGCGTGGTCATGGTCGCCTGCGGCGAAGGCGGTGACGGATGCCAGGGCGAGGGCGGTGCCGGCCGTGAGGGAACGAAATCGAACAGACATGAAAGCTCCTATAGGGTTACGGTGGTTGAAATCGGGTGACAGAAGGCGTTGCATCAGAATGCCTCCGCGTCGCGGTCGTCCAGCAGGCGTTCGGCAGGCTTGCGGCCGAACAGCCAGAACATGGCGGGTGTAAGGAAGGTGTCTAGCAGCGTGGAGCTGACCAGCCCCGAGAAGATCACCACCGCGACGGGGTGCAGGATCTCAGTACCGGGTCGGGACGCCTCGAACAGCAGCGGGGCCAGCGCGAAGGCCGTGACCAGCGCGGTCATCAGAACCGGGGAAAGCCGTTCGAGCGAGCCACGCACGATCATCTTCTGGTCGAAGTCCTCGCCCTCCATGCGCATGAGGTTGAGGTAGTGGCTCACCTTCAGGATGCCGTTGCGCACAGAAATACCCGCGAGCGTGATGAAGCCGACCAGGGCGGCCACGGACAACGGCTGGCCAGACAGCCACAGCCCCAACACGGCGCCGACCAGGGCCAATGGAATGTTCACCATGATGAGCGCTGATAGGACGACCGACTTGTAGCGCGTGTACAACACCACGAACATGAGCGTCAGGGAGACGATGGACAGCAGGCCCACCAGTCGCGAGGCTTCCTCTTGTGCCTGGAACTGGCCGCCCAGCGTGATGAAGTAGCCTTCGGGCAAGCGCACTTCTTGGACGACGCTGCGTATGTCGGCCACTACTTCGGACAGCGGCCGTCCCTGAGCGTTGGCCGACAAAACTATGCGTCGACGGCCATCGTCGCGGCTGACCTGGTTGGGGCCGTCGCTGTCTTCGATGGTGGCAAGGCGCGACAACGGGACCCGACCCATGGGCGTGTCGATGAGGATGCGGCTCAAGCCCTCAATCGACCGCGCCTGCTCGGGCAGGCGAACCACCAGCGCGAAGCGGCGGTTGCCCTCGATGACCTCGGTGATCTTTTCGCCTTCGACCAGGCTTTGCAGCGTGGACAGAATTTGCGGTGCGGCCACGCCGTAGCGTCCCGCCGCCGCATAATCCACGCGGATTTTGATCTGCGGCGCTAGGACCTGCTTTTCGATCTCCAGGTCAGCAAGCCCCGGAATTCCGGCCAGCTTGGCGCGCAGCAGATCCGCCTGCCCGCGCAGGACGTCCAGGTCCTCGCCGAACACCTTGATGGCGATCTGCGAGCGCACCCCCGACAACATGTGGTCGATGCGGTGCGAGATCGGCTGGCCAATGCCGATGGAGCCGGGCAAGTGAGCCAGACGCGAACGGATGTCGGCGGTGATCTCCTCCATGGAGCGCTTTAGCTCCGAGGCGGGCAGCAGGCCCACGTCCAGCTCGCTGACATGCACGCCTTCGGCATGCTCGTCCAGCTCGGCCCGTCCGCTGCGCCGGCCCACGTGCTGCACCTCTGGCACCTGCGCGACCAGCAGCTCGGCTTGCTGGGCAAGCGCCGAAGATTCGGCCAGCGTCACACCGGGATTCAGGCGCAGGCCCACCAGCAACGTTCCTTCATTGAACGGGGGCAGGAACGTGGTCGGGAAGAATGGCACCGCGGCGACAGCCAGTGTGACAGCCACAGCGGCCATGCCAAGGGCGGCACGCGGCCGCTGCAAGACCCGCTGCAGGCCGCCCTGATAGCGCGTCTTCAACCAGGCTAGAAGCCGAGTGTCGCCATGGTCCAGCGTCCTCATCTTGGGCAGCAGGTAGTACGAAAGCACCGGAGTGACCGTCACAGAGACCAGCAGCGAGGCCAGCGTGGAGACGATGAAGGCGATGCCCAGCGGCACGAACAAGCGCCCCTCCATCCCCGGCAGCGCGAACAGGGGCAGGAACACCAGCACAATGATCATCGTGGCGTAGAGAATCGCCGAGCGAACCTCCATCGAGGCCCTGGCAACGATGACCAGGGGCGTCAGCCGGTTCTCAGGGTGGCGGGTGCGGTCCTCCTTGAGCCGCCGCATGATGTTCTCCACATCGACCACAGCATCGTCCACGAGACCGCCGATGGCGATCGCCAGCCCACCGAGCGTCATGGTGTTGATTGATAGGCCGAAATAGTGGAACACCAGCCCGGTCACGAAGATCGAGGCAGGAATCGCGGTCAACGCGATCACCAGGGGGCGCAAAGTGCCCAGGAAGAAGAACAGGATCACCGCCACGAAGACCGATGCGCCGATGAGCTTGCCTTGCAGCGTGCTGATGGACGCCTCGATGAAGTTGGCTTGTCGGAAGGTCACCTGTGGCTCGGCCATGCCAGCCGGCAGTGAGCCCTTCATGTCCGCCAACGCTGACTCGATCGAGCGGGTCAGTGCAATCGTATCGGCCGTGGGCTGCTTTTGGATGCCCAGGATCACGGCTGGCAGGCCCTCGAAGCCCGCATCGCCGCGCTTGATGGCTGGCGCAAACTGAACATCGGCGACCTGGTGGAGCAGGATGGGTTGGCCCGCACGCACCGCGAGAGGCAGGTTACGCAGGTCGTCGAGTCGGGACGTGCGGCCCAGGTTGCGGATCAGGTACTCGCGGCCATTGATCTCCAGGAAGCCGCCGGAAGTGTTCGCGGAGAAGCCCTTGAGAGCCGCATCCAGATCGGACGCAGTCACGCCCAGCTCTGACATTCGCGTGGTGTTGGGCTGGACCTGGAACTGACGGACCTCGCCTCCGATCGGGATGACTTGGGCAACACCAGGTATGGCCATCAGCCGGGGGCGTAGCACCCAGTCCGCGTACTCGCGAGTGTCCATGGCCGACAGCGGCGGGGCTGCGTTCTTCTGCCCTGAGGGCTTGGCACCGATGGGGATTGCAATCTGCATGATCTCGCCCATCACTGAGCTGATTGGCCCCATAGTGGGCGTCACGCCCGGGGCTAGCCCTTCCTCCATGGACGTCAGGCGTTCGGAGACCATCTGGCGCGCCCGGAAGATGTCGGTCTTCCAGTCAAATGTCACGTAGATGAAGGAAAGCCCGGCGCTGGAGACCGAGCGCACGCTTTCGACGCTGGGCAGGCCGTTCATGGCCGTTTCGAGCGGGAACGTGATGAGTTGCTCGACTTCTTCGGCAGCCATGCCGCCAGCCTCCGTCATGAGAGTGACGGTCGGCTTGTTGAGATCGGGAAAGACATCTACCGGCGTGCGCGTCAGGGTGAACGCGCCATACGCCATCAGCACCAGCGCCCCGATGATGACCAGGAGCCGGTTTCGTAAGCTATTTTCGAGAAGCCACTTGAACATGGAATGGTGCCCCTCAACGAACTTGATTGATCAGGGACGCGCCCTCGACAACCACGCGGTCGCCGTCCGCCAGGCCCGAAGTGACAGCGATGGATGCACCATCCAAAGGAGTGATGTTCACGACACGCGGCTCGAAGCGCTCGGCCTGGTCTTTGACCCAGACGATGTTCTGGTTGGCAGGGTTCTTCATCAGCGCACCGGAAGGCACGCGGTAGCCAGGTACCGTCGTCGCCTCTTGCACGAAGACCACCACCGGCATACCGACCGCCAAGCGCGAGAGGCTTTCGCTGGTGCCCTTGAACAGCATGGGCAGGGCCTGCTCGCGCAGGCTGCTGGCGGCACCGACGAAGCTCAGCGGCACCTTCTGACCGCCTACTGCGAGTGCAGCACCGGCCAGGTTCTGTGCCATTGCCGGATCGTAGGCAAGCGCCTCGATGCGCAGTTGGGTCGGATCGACCACCTCAAACACCAGTTCGCGCGCATCCACGACCTGCCCGGCAACTGCGGGGCTGGATGCGATGACGCCGCTGACTGGGGCCTTCAGTACGTCCCTGCCGGCGAGGCCCCCGCTCAAGGCGCGGGCGCGTTCGGTCAGGCTGTTCACTTCGCTTTCGGCTGCTTCGATCTCCTTGCGGGGCACGGTCTCCGACAGCTCGCGCAGCCGGGCCAAGCGCTTCTGCGCGAGCGCTTGGCCCGCACGCAGCTCGGCAACCTGGGCCATCTGGCCTGAGCGCTCCAGCACACCGCTGGCCGGTTCGATGTAAGCCAGCACCTGGCCCTTGCGCACGGATTGGCCGATCTGCGGCAGACCATCCGGCCCGGGCACCAGCCGGCCCATTACCATTGCCTGGACCTTGCCGCCTGTCGTCGGGTCCATGATTACTTTGCCAGCCAGTTCATGGCTGCGGGCCAAGGGCTCCTGCTTGATCAGCTGGGTGCGTACACCGATCTGACGTTGCGACGGTTTCGGAAGAAACACGCTGCCATCAGGCTGGCGCTGGGGGCCATTGGAAGACGCAGCCGGCGCTTCGTCGCCGTGGTCATGGCCGTCGTGAGCGAACGCGGGAGCAGCCAGAGCCAATGCAGCCGCCATGGCCGTCGTCATTAGGAAACGGAAGTTGCGCTTCATGCTGCACCTCGCAGTGCACCGTTGGTGCGTGTACGTCTGCGCAGCGCCCACGCTAGGACACCGACGCCGAGGACTGCGGCACCGCCACCTAGTACGACCACACGGCCGGATGCGACGGCATGCTCGTGTTCGGCGTCTTCGCTATGAACATCGAGAACGCCCGTCAACAGGTCCGATTGGCCCTGCGCAGTAATAGTGGCCATGATTGAGGTCTCGCCATCGGATAGCGGCTCAGTCAGATCGGCCTCGAACTCTCCAACCCCGTGTGAGCTGACCTTTACCTGTTGACCACCCAGCTCGAGGGTCAGCTCGCCATCGGTCACCGGCCGGTTGTCGGCAGCATGGTCGAGGTAGAGTGTGAGACGCTGGCCGTTCAGCACACCCACCAGTTCGAAGTCATCGGAAACTGCGGCAAAGCGCGGAAGCGCGGCCGCTGCGGGGGCAGGAGCGGCTTCGCCATGGTCATGGCCGTCGCCGGCCCACGTTGCGCTACTGCCAAGCAGGAGGCTGGACAAGGCAGCTGCACGCCAGAAAGAGGATTGCGACATTTCTAAGGTTCCAGGATGGTTGAGCGCGCGCCGATCAGCGCGTGCCGGAGATGTCAGTGAAAGTCTCGGTCGGCTGCGGCAGCGTGCCTTGTGCCTGCAACAGGGACGAGATGGCCGCGGCATGCTCCACCTTGGCGAGCAGCGCCGCGCGCTCGGCCTCGGTGGCCTCCTGCTCGATGCGAAGGCGTGTCGGCATGTCCGTCTCGCCCATCGCGAACGACTTTTGGTAGAAGGTGCGCGTTTGTTGGGCTAGTCGCTGGCGCTCCGAAGCGGCCTGCATCTGGGTGCTGGTTGCCAGTTCGCGCGATTGGGCAGTTCGAATTTCCGAGAGTAGCCGGGTGCGCTGGGCCGCGAGTGCCGACTCAGCCTCCAGTGCCTGCGCATTGGCGCTGGACAATTGCTCGGTATGACGGCTACCCGTACCGAAGGGAATGCGCACACCCACCGTGATCGTCTGGTTGTAGCGTTCGCCGTAGCCGCCCCGATCCCGCGTGGTCGCCAGGGTCAGTTCGGGGTTGGCGTACTTCTGATGGGACACCAGTTCCGCAGAGCGGCGGGCCGCCAGCGCCTTGTGCTGCAGTTCCAGCAGCGCAGGGTGGTTACCCAACAACGCGCCGGACGGCTGTGCCGATGCCGGTTGAACTCGGACACCTGACTGCTCCGGCTGCGCGGAATCGGCCTGCGACGGGATACTCTCGATGCCGGTCAGTGCCAACAACGCCTCGCGCTGCGTGATTTCTTCGGCCTGAGCAATGGCCAGGGCACTACGAGCCGACGCCAAGGCGCCATCGGCCTGGTTTCTGTCGGCTTGCGCCAGGTCGCCCGCGCGAACCCGGCGAGCCACATCTTGCGCCAACTCGTCCGCGCTGCGGGTGCGATCCTGCGCCGCCACCAATTCGGCCTGGGCACGCTGCCATGCCCACCATGCCTGGCGAACCTGTCCGGCCGTGCGTAGCTTGGCGGCCAGCATCCGGCTGGATAGCGCGAGGCTTTCCGCGTCCGCCCAGCGTGCCGACGAGGCGCGCTCACCAGGCATCCAAAGGGGAATAGCCACCCCGACTTCATATTCGCGCTGTCCGTTGCGGTTGTTGAACCGATCAGTTTTGGTGGAGGCTTCCAGCGCCATCGGACCTGCCACCCAACTGCCGGCCGTCTCTTGGCGTGCTTGGGCGGCCTGCTGCCAGGCGCCTTCTCCAGCGGCTTCTGGCTGCCGCTGCCAAGCTGACTCCCACAATTGGGCGACCATGTGGCTGTCTGGTCTGGATGGGACGTGAGGGGCGGCTACTGGCTGGGCTAGCACGGTGCCGGCCCAAAGCGTGGATACCGCCCATATCCATCCCTTGCGTATGTCTTTGCGAAGCATTCAATTCTCCATCGGTGTTGCATCAGTACTTACCCCCGGCTGGGTGTTCTCTTTCCGAGCAAGTGCTTGTCGTTGAAAAGCCACTGTTCACTGGCTTAGATATGAACAATTGTATATCTATTCATATGAATGGGAAAGAAAACCTTACATCCTTTGAGCACCAATCGCCTTAGAGAGGGCGTCGGGCGCAAGACATCGAGAGGCGAGGTGGGGCTAATCCACTGCGCAAACAGCTATGCAGACTCCTTGAGCATATCCCCCGGGGGGGGATATGATTGCTGCATGAAAGAGATGCACAAGCACACCAGCCACCCAGATCTCGTGAAACGGCTCAAGCGCGCCGAGGGTCATCTGCGACACGTCATCGGGATGATCGAAGGAGAAGAAACCTGCCTGGACATCGCTCGCCAGCTCGCTGCGGTGGAGAGCGCCGTCACAGCGGCCAAGCGCGTCCTGATCCATGACCACATCGACCACTGCCTATCTCATGATGAGGACTCCGTTCTAGCCGAAATGAAGGCGCTAACCAGACTGCTCTGAGGTCTCTCGATGCTCTCCGTCCTAAAGAACCGCACCTACCGCCACCTGTTCACCGCGCAGGTGATCGCACTCGTCGGCACAGGCCTGATGACGGTAGCGCTCGGCCTACTTGCCTACGAGCTGGCCGGGGCCGATGCAGGTGCGGTGCTCGGGTCGGCGCTGGCTATCAAGATGCTGGCCTATGTGGGAGTCGCTCCAGTCGCACAGGCCTTCGCCGACCAGTTCCCGCGACGGTCATTGCTCGTAGCGCTGGACCTGGTACGAGCGGTTGTCGCGATCTGTTTGCCCTTTGTCACCGAGGTCTGGCAGATCTATCTGCTGATCTTTGTCCTGCAAGCGGCATCCGCCGGCTTCACGCCGACTTTCCAAGCCACTATCCCGGACATCCTTCCCGATGAAGAGGACTACACGAAGGCGCTGTCGCTGTCCCGGCTGGCCTATGACCTGGAAAGCCTGATTTCCCCGATGCTGGCTGCTGCGCTGCTGACCGTCATCAGCTTTCACAACCTGTTCGCGGGAACAGTGCTCGGTTTCCTCGTTTCAGCCGCGCTCGTGGTCAGCGTGCGGTTGCCCACAACTATTCCCGGACCGCGCCGCGGCATTTGGGATCGCACGACCCGCGGCACACGCATCTATCTCGCTACGCCACGCCTGCGGGGCCTGCTGGCGATCAGCTTGGCCGTCTCGGCGGCGGGCGCCATGGTGATCGTGAACACGGTGGTTCTCGTGAAGGCGCGCTTTGGCCTAGGCGAGGTCGAAGTGGCGTCGGCACTGGCGGCATTCGGAGGCGGTTCGATGGTGGCAGCCTTCGTTCTGCCATCCTTACTGGAAAAGGTGGCCGACCGAACCGCGATGCTCACCGGCGCTACCGTACTGGTCGTGGGCACGGGGATCGGCGCACTGCTGCCGAGCTATGCATTGTTGCTGCCGCTGTGGTTGATCATCGGCTTTGGCTACAGCGTGGCGCAAACGCCATCCGGCCGTCTTCTGCGCCGCTCGGCCCATGCCGAGGACCGTCCTGCGATCTTCGCGGCACACTTCGCGCTGTCGCACGCCTGTTGGCTCATCTGCTACCCACTTGCCGGCCGCTTCGGCGCGGTCATGGGCTTGCCATCGACCTTCATTGTCATGTCCCTGGTCGGCTTGGCCGGCGTGGCGCTGACGCTCTGGCTGTGGCCGGCCAGCGACCCTTCTGACGTGGCGCATGACCACCCCAGCTTGCCGCCGGATCACCCTCATTTACGCACACACGCAGACCAAGGCAGGCACCATCACCAGCTGATTCTGGATGACCTGCACCGTATCTGGCCGAAAGGATAGGCACATTTTCTCGTTGCGGCATCACAACGCATGGCTTCGGAGGCTGAGAAGGGTGAGCGAAAATATATCACATGAACACATATTCATGTGTTATATTTCGCCATAGTCAAACACTCAACCAGCAGAGGCGCCCATGTCCCAATCCAATGCACATGACCATGGTCACGACCATGATCACGACCACACCCCCACAGTGACGAGCGCCAACGAGCGCAAGGTTCTGGTTTCCTTCTTCCTGATCTTCGGCTTCATGCTCGTGGAAGCTGTCGGCGGCGTGCTGTCGGGCTCGCTAGCCCTACTTGCCGATGCTGGCCACATGCTGACCGACGCCGTGGCACTTGCCCTGGCTTACGCTGCCTTCCGATTCGGTCGCCGCGCAGCCGACAGCAAACGCACATTCGGTTACCTGCGCTTCGAGGTCATCGCCGGCTTCCTGAACGCCGTGACCCTGTTCGCGATCGTCGCATGGATCGCCTACGAGGCGTGGGAGCGGCTGCAGGCGCCGCCCGTCATCCTCGCCGGCCCGATGATGATCGTCGCCGTGCTCGGCTTACTGATCAACGTCCTCGTGCTGTGGATCATGACCCGCGGCGAAACCGATCACGTCAATGTGAAAGGTGCCATCCTCCACGTGATGGGTGACCTGCTCGGCTCTGTCGGCGCCATCGTTGCAGCGATCGTCATCTACTTCACCGGCTGGACTCCGATCGACCCCATCCTGTCGGTTCTAGTAGCGGCGTTGATTCTGCGCAGCGCCTGGAAGCTCCTGGCCAAGTCGATCCATATCCTGTTGGAGGGTGCGCCAGAGGACGCTTCGCCGGAAAAGGTGGAACAAGGCCTGATGAGCACTGTGCCCGGCCTGGCGGCTGTCAGCCATGTTCACGTGTGGCAACTCACTTCCGGTCGCACGATGGCCACGCTACACGTTCGACCCAACGTGGACGAGGAGGCGCGAGCTGTGGTCAAGCGCGTCGAGGCGGTGCTGCGAGAGCAGTTCAGCATCGAACACGCCACAGTCGGAATCGACTGGAACTCGGAGGCTGACGAGAACATCTGCAGCCTGCAACCCACGACAGGCCGTCAGGACCACAGCGGCCACGACCACAGTGAGCACAATCATGACCATGACCACTCCGCTCCCGGTCACAAGCATTGAGGCCGTGCTAGACGGTTCGCAGTTCACTTGAGGGTTTGAATCCATGACATCCCGCAAAACCACCAGCGCCGCTATTGTGCAATGTTCGACCTCTAACCACGGCACGACCACTGATGTCCTCGCACTATCGCAAAGTGACGTCGCTGTTCTGGCAGAGACCTTCCGCCTGCTGGGCGACCAATCGCGATTGAAAATCCTGTTGCAGTGCATGCGCGGATCGGTCGCAGTGGGCGACATTGCTGGCTCGCTAGACCTGTCGCAGTCCTTGGTCAGCCATCACCTGCGCCTGTTGCGCGGCGCGCGCCTCGTGCGCGGCGAGCGCCAAGCCAAGCACATCTTCTACGGCATTGCCGACCAGCACGTCAGCCAGGTACTCCAGGACATGGCGGTTCACATTTCGGAGGACAGACACGACGATTGACTGAACATGTGAGTGCGCGCCGGCCTACGCCTTCAAGGGGTAGGCTTTTTTTGGCTATTAATCTAGAGAGACACCGGCGCGCCTTGCTGAATGCCTAGAAGACCCCAAGCAAAAAGCACTCTAAAAATAAACACTTGAACATATCTTCATGTGTGTTATTATTTGTCTACGGGGTATCCGAAAGGCGTAAGGACCACGCCATTATTTTTAACGTCAAGGAGTATTGACCATGTCCAAGAAAATTCGCTTTGCTGTTCTGCTTTCCGCACTTTTTGCTGCTGGAGTAAACGCTCAACCGTTCGCCGCAGATATGACACGGCAACAGGTCCAGGAGGATCTGGCTGCTTGGAGGCAATCTGGGTTGGAAGCGTTGTCTCGCGGCGAAAGCGGCCCGGATACGTTCAGCCCTCAATACCAGGCTGCCTTTCAGCGCTACTTGCAATTGACCCAAGGTGATATGTATCAGGCGCCCTCAGCAGGAAAGACTCGTGCTGAAGTGATGGCTGATTTGGAACTGTGGAAAATCTCCGGCATGCACGCGTTCACCTCGCGCGGAATCACCACCGCTTCGCACACCCAAGCCTACCAACAAGCCTACGAGAGCTATCTCCAGCTCAAGCTGGGTGCGGCTTACAAGGCTCCGGTGGCATTGACTCGTGCTCAAGTAAAGAGTGATTTGGCAGATTGGCAGGTTGCGGGAATGGCTGGATTCTGGGCTGGTGAGCAGACGCCTGATACCTATAGTGATGCCTACCGCACCGCATTTGAAACCTACCAGATGCTGCGCAACAAAAAATGACTTAATGGCAGCTGCATAAAGCAGCGGTCGGATGGTTCAGCCAGAAAGAGATTCTTTCTTTTTTTTGAATAAACATACAAACAAGTGTTCATTTGTTTGCATAACATTCCGATCGCTGATTTGTGCGTCCTGCCACGGCGATTACTCAGAGAACCAGGAGATTGATATGTCTTTGGAAACATTGGACGGCACAGGAGCGCAGGACGAACAACTGGGCTTTCGGGTCGAAGGTATGGATTGCGCCAGTTGCGTCGGCAAGATTGAAACAGCGCTTGGTCGAATTGATGGCGTATCAAATGTACAGGTTAATTTTACAAATGAGACGCTGACGTTGACGCGCAGCACAAGTAGCCGAAATACTGCACGCGACATTGCCAAGAAAATCCGGTCCCTGGGCTTCGACGTGCAGGCACTGCCCGCGTCCGAAATGTCCGCAGCACCTGCACCGTGCCATGCGGCCCACGCGCATGACCACGCCGGCTGCGGCGGCCACCATGACCATGGGCATGCCCACGACCACGGGCACGATCATTCGCACGGCAAAGCGTGCGGTGATGACCATGGGCATGGCCATGCTCACGGCCATGCCCATGCCCATGACCACGGTCACGATCACGGGGCCTGCAGCGGGCATGACCATGCGCCGGCCTCTGCCTCCCGTGGAGCACCCAGCACGCCCCCCAACGTGTCCATGCGCGTCGAGGGCATGGACTGCGCCAGTTGCGTCGGCAAGATCGAAACGGCGCTCGCTCGCATGGATGGCGTGTCCGATGCCCGCATAAACTTCACCGCAGAAACGCTGGAATTGACGCTCGCGTCTGGCGGCCCCACGCAGCTCGGCCACATCGAGAAGACCATCAAGAGCCTGGGCTTCGGCGTCTCCGACGTGCGCCGCCATGATGGCTCAGCACCCGCGGCCCCAGCAGCAGCATCGACGGCGCGCCATCAGCGCTGGTGGCAGACGAAGAAAGGCAAGCACGTGCTGGGCCTGGGCGGCCTGATGGGCTCGGCCTACGCGATCGCGCAGTTCGTTCCTGGCTACGCTGAATGGATCTTCGCCGCTGCGGTGATCGCGGGCGTGCTGCCGTTCGCTCGCAAAGCCTTCGCGCTGGCTGTGTCAGGCTCGCCGTTCTCTATCGAAACGCTGATGGTCGTCGCCTCGCTGGGCGCGCTCGTGATAGGCGAGGCCGAGGAAGCTGCTGCCGTGGTGTTCCTGTTCGCGATCGGCGAGCTGCTGGAAAGCGTGGCCGCCGGCCGCGCGCGCGCCGGCATCAAGGCGCTGGCCTCCCTGGTGCCTAAGACGGCGGTACTGCTCGATGCCGCGGGCGGGCAGCGCGAAGTGCCCGCCGCTTCCCTGCGCGTGAGCGACCGCGTGCTGGTGCGCCCTGGTGACCGGGTGCCTGCGGACGGCAAGATCCTCCGCGGTGAAAGCAGCCTGGACGAGTCGCCTATCACCGGCGAGTCCGTACCGCGTCAAAAGGCTATCGGTGCCGACGTGTTCGCCGGCTCCATCAACGTCGATGGCGTGCTCGAAGTACAAGTCGAGAAGACGGCATCGGACAACACCATTTCTCGCATCATCCAACTGGTGGAGCAGGCGCAGTCCTCCAAGGCGCCCACGGCTCGCTTCATCGAAAAGTTCAGCCGCTACTACACCCCTGCCGTCATGGCCATCGCGGCGTTGATCGTGGTGGTTCCGCCACTTGCCATGGGTGGCGACTGGGGTACCTGGCTGTACCGCGGCCTCGCACTGCTGTTGATTGCCTGCCCATGTGCGCTGGTGCTCTCCACACCGGCGGCCATCGCCTCGGGCCTTGCGGTGGCCACGCGACGGGGCCTGCTGATCAAGGGTGGCAACGCGTTGGAAACCATCGGCCGCGTGCGCGCCATTGCCTTCGACAAGACTGGCACGCTGACCGAGGGCAAGCCGCGCATCACCGAGGTCCTGCCCTTCGGGCTGTTCAAGCATCAACAGGTCCTTGCGCTTGCCGCCGCTGTCGAGTCCGGCTCAAACCATCCCTTGGCGAAGGCCATTGTCGCCCATGCCAAGAGCCTGGACGTGGCGATTCCCCAGGCCACGGGCGCATCGGCCATTGCCGGCAAGGCGGTGCGCGCCACCGTGAACGGCAGTGCGCTCGCTGTCGGATCGCCCGCCCATGCGGAACAGACGGCCACGCTGACAGCCGCGCACCGCAGGGAAATCGACAAGCTGGAGGATGGCGGCAAGACCGTGGTGGTCCTGTTCGACGAAGCCAGCAAGAACGTTCTGGGCCTGCTGGCCCTGCGCGACGAGCCCCGCCGCGACGCGCGCGAAGGCGTGGCCCAGCTCAACGCCATGGGCGTGCGCTCGGTCATGCTGACCGGCGACAACCGCCGCACCGCGCAGGCGATCGCCGGCAAGCTGGGCATCGAGTGGGAGGCCGAGCTGCTGCCGCAGGACAAGCTGCGCTTGGTCAACGAGATGAAGCGTGATGCCAAGGTGGCGATGGTCGGCGACGGCATCAACGACGCGCCGGCCCTGGCGACCGCCGACGTGGGTATCGCCATGGGCGGCGGCACGGACGTGGCGCTGGAAACCGCCGATGCCGCGCTGCTCAAGAGCCGCGTCACGGACGTGGCCCACCTGGTGGCCCTGTCGCGGGCGACGATGGCCAACATTCACCAAAACGTCGTATTCGCCATTGGCCTCAAGGGCTTGTTCCTGGTCACCACCGTGTTGGGTATCACCGGCTTGTGGGTTGCCGTGCTGGCCGACACCGGCGCCACGGCCCTGGTCACGCTGAACGCACTGCGCCTGCTGCGCTTCAAGGGCGCGCCGGAGGCCAACCACGGCGACGACGCCGGGCGTCCCACCACCTTGTCCGTGCCGTCTGCCCGCTGAGGCAACAAGAGGGCTTGACCTTGCCGTCGTTGTAACGCCTAGCCTCCACACAAATGTCTGCAGAGCGCTTCGGAAGGGCCGGAGTCCTGCATCCAAGAAAGGGTCACTTCCATGCGTAAAAAAATCAGAATCATTGTGGTGGCAGGCGTCATCGCAGCCGTCGGGGGGATAGCGATCGCTGCCCGCGACGCCAAGGACGAGGGCAAGGCCGCGGCGCCCCCGGCGGGCGCGCCGATGGCGCCGCAGGTGCCCGTGGCCGAGGTCATTACCCGCACGGTCGCGCCATCGGCCGAGTACACCGGCTTCCTGGCCGCGCCCAAGACCGTCGAGCTGCGCTCGCGGGTCGGCGGCGCCGTCGATGCGGTGAGCGTTCCCGAAGGTAGCCTCGTGCGCAAGGGCCAACTGCTGTTCCAGATCGACCCGAGGCCGTTCCAGGTTGCGCTCGACACGGCCGTGGCGCAACTGCGTCAGGCCGAGGTGCTGGCCAGCCAGGCCCAGGCCGACTTTGACCGCGCCGAGCGCCTGGTGGCGACCGGCGCCGTCGCGCGCAAGACCTATGACGATGCCGCCTCCGCACGCAACGCGCGCCAGGCTCAGGTGCAGGCGGCTAAGGCCGCCGTTGCTGCGGCTCAGCTGGACCTGTCCTACGCCCGCGTCACTGCGCCCATCGCCGGGCGCGTCGACCGCGTGCTCGTGACCGAGGGCAACTTGGTCAGCGGTGGCGGCGCCGGCGCGGCCACGCTGCTGACCACGATCGTATCCATCGACCCGTTGCACGTGTACTTCGACATTGATGAGGCCACCTATCTCAACGTCGTCAGCCGCTCGCGGCCCGCTGCGGGCGCCGGTAGCAAGGCTTCGCTGCCCGTGCAGGTCGGGCTGACCACGGACAAGGGTTTCCCGCACAGGGGCGCGCTCGACTTCGTGGGCAACACCATTGACCGAAGCACCGGCACGATCCGCGCGCGCGCCGTTGTGCCCAACCCGGATGGGCGCATGGCACCCGGCATGTTCGCCCGGGCCAAGCTGTCCACCGGCGCGGCGCGCGAGGCCGTCCTGATCGACGATCAGGCCGTGGGCACCGACCAAGGGCGCAACTACGTGCTGGTCGTGGGCGAGAACAACCAGGCCCAGTACCGGCCCATCGAACTGGGGCCGGTGGTGGACGGGCTGCGCGTCATCAACGGCGGCCTGCAGGCCGGTGAGAAGATCATCATCAAGGGCCTCGTGCGCCCCGGCATGGCGGTCACGCCGCGCATGGTGCCCATGCAGGCGCCCGCGGCACCGGCCGCCGGCGCGACCGGCGCGACCAAGGCTGCGGCAAACGCTCCGGCTCCCGCTGCGGCGCCTGCCAAGGCCGGTGGCGCGGACCCCGCCAAGGCTGACGGCGCGGCCGGCTCGGCGGAGGCCCGCAAATGAATTTCCCCCGCTTCTTCATCAACCGGCCGATCTTCGCCATCGTCCTGTCGGTGCTGATGCTGATCGCGGGCGCGATCAGCTATTTCCAGCTCCCCCTGAGCGAGTAC
Source organism: Xenophilus aerolatus (assembly GCA_030418545.1). Taxonomy (GTDB): domain Bacteria; phylum Pseudomonadota; class Gammaproteobacteria; order Burkholderiales; family Burkholderiaceae_C; genus Xenophilus. The sequence goes on from QAIB01000002.1 coordinate 526,844, forward strand.
CCCCAGGTCACGCCGCCGACGGTGCAGGTCACCGCCAGCTATCCCGGCGCCAACCCGCAGGTGATCGCCGACACCGTGGCATCGCCGCTGGAGCAGGCGGTCAACGGCGTGGAAGGCATGATGTACATGCAGTCCCAGATGTCCACGGACGGGCGGATGGTGCTGACCATCTCGTTCGAGCAGCACATCGACCCCGACGTCGCGCAGATCCAGGTGCAGAACCGCGTCTCACGCGCGCTGCCCCGGTTGCCGCCCGAGGTCCAGCGCATCGGCGTGGTCACCGACAAGACCGCGCCCGATATTCTCATGGTGGTGCATATGCTCTCGCCGGGGGACCGCTACGACCCGCTGTACGTGTCCAACTACGCGATGCTCAACGTGCGCGACGAACTGGCGCGCCTGCCGGGCATCGCCAACGTGATCATCGGCGGTGAAGGCGAGTACGCAATGCGCGTCTGGCTCGACCCCGAGAAGGTCGCATCGCGGGGCATGACCGCCAGCGATGTGGTCGCCGCCATCCGCGAGCAGAACGTGCAGGTCGCAGCCGGCTCGATCGGCCAGCAGCCGAATGCGTCGGCCGCCTTCCAGGTCAGCGTCAATGCGCTGGGGCGCCTGACCACCGAAGAGCAGTTCGGCGACATCGTGATCAAGGCCGGCGCCAACGGCCAGGTGACCCGCCTGCGCGACGTCGCACGCCTGGAACTGGGCTCGGACAACTACACCATGCGCGGCCAGCTCGACGGCGAGAACGCGGTCGGCCTGCAAATCCTGATGACGCCCGGCTCCAATGCCCTGGACACGTCCAGCGCGGTGCGCGCGACGATGGAGCGGCTGCAGGCCAAGTTCCCCGAAGGCATCGAGTACAAGATCCCCTACGACCCCACAGTCTTCGTGCGCGCCTCGCTCCAGTCCGTCGCCGTCACGCTGCTGGAGGCCATCCTCCTGGTGGTGATCGTGGTGGTGCTGTTCCTGCAATCTTGGCGCGCGTCGATCATTCCACTGATCGCCGTGCCGGTCTCGCTGGTCGGCACGTTCGCGGTGATGCACATGTTCGGCTTCTCGCTGAACACGCTGTCGCTGTTTGGCCTCGTGCTCTCCATCGGCATCGTGGTGGATGACGCCATCGTGGTGGTGGAGAACGTGGAGCGCCACATGGCGCTGGGCGAATCGCCCAAGGATGCGGCGCGCAAGGCGATGGATGAAGTGACTGGCCCGATCCTGGCCATCACCTCGGTGCTGGCAGCGGTCTTCATCCCCTCGGCGTTCCTGTCGGGGCTGCAGGGCGAGTTCTATCGCCAGTTCGCGCTGACCATCGCGTTCTCGACCATCCTGTCGGCGATCAACTCGCTTACGCTGTCGCCAGCGCTGGCCGCCATCCTGCTCAAGCCGCACCACGGCGCGGCCAAGCCCGATCGTCTCACGCGCATCATCGACGGCGTGTTCGGCGGCTTCTTCCGCCGCTTCAACCGCTTCTTCGATCGCGCCTCGAATTCCTACGTCGGGGGCGTGCGCCGCGCGGTGCGCGGCAGCGCCATCGTGCTGCTGCTCTACGTCGGCTTCCTGGGCCTGACCTGGCTGGGCTTCCACAAGGTGCCTGCGGGCTTCGTGCCGGCCCAGGACAAGTACTATCTCGTGGGCATCGCCCAGCTTCCGACCGGCGCCTCGCTGGATCGCACCGAGGCGGTCGTCAAGGAGATGACCAAGATCGCACTGGCTGAGCCGGGCGTCGAGAGCGTGGTGGCCTTCCCGGGCCTGTCGGTCAATGGACCGGTGAACCAGCCGAACACCGCGCTGATGTTCGCCATGCTCAAGCCCTTCGATGAGCGCAAGGACCCGTCGCTGTCGGCCTTCGCCATCCAGGGCAAGCTCATGGGCAAGTTCAGCCAGATCCCGGACGGCTTCGTTGGCATCTTCCCGCCGCCGCCGGTGCCGGGCCTGGGTTCGATGGGCGGCTTCAAGCTGCAGATCGAGGACCGGGCGGGCCTGGGTCCCGAGGCGCTTGCGCAGGCACAGGGCCAGATCATGGGCAAGGCCATGCAGGCGCCCGAGCTGGCGAACATGCTCGCCAGCTTCCAGACCAATGCGCCGCAGTTGCAGGTGGACATCGACCGGGTGAAGGCCAAGTCGCAGGGCGTATCGCTGACCGAGGTGTTCGACACCCTGCAGGTCAACCTTGGCTCGCTCTACGTCAACGACTTCAACCGCTTCGGTCGCACCTACCGGGTCATGGCCCAGGCCGATGCGCAGTTCCGCATGCAGGCTGAGGACATAGGCATGCTCAAGGTGCGCAATGCAGCGGGCGACATGATCCCGCTGAGCGCGATCGCGACCATCGAGCGCAGTTCCGGCCCCGACCGGGTGATGCATTACAACGGCTTTCCCTCGGCCGACATCAGCGGCGGGCCAGCGCCGGGCTACTCGTCCGGCCAGGCCACCGCCGCGATTGAGAAGATCGTGAGCGAATCGCTGCCGGACGGTATGACCTACGAATGGACGGACCTGACTTTCCAGGAAAAACGGGTTGGCAACACGGCGATCTACATCTTCGCGCTGGCGGTGCTGCTCGCCTTCCTGTTCCTGGCGGCCCAGTACAACAGTTGGTCGCTGCCGTTCGCTGTGCTGCTGATTGCACCCATGGCGCTGCTCTCGGCGATCGCCGGCGTCTGGCTCTCTGGGGGCGACAACAACATCTTCACGCAGATCGGTTTCGTGGTGCTGGTCGGCCTGGCTGCCAAGAACGCGATCCTGATCGTGGAGTTCGCCCGCGCGAAGGAAAGCGAAGGGGCCGATCCGCTGGCAGCCGTGCTCGAAGCCGCGCGCTTGCGGCTGCGCCCGATCTTGATGACGTCGTTCGCCTTCATCGCTGGCGTGGTGCCGCTGGTGCTGGCCAGCGGTGCGGGCGCCGAGATGCGCCACGCCATGGGCATCGCGGTGTTCGCCGGCATGCTGGGCGTGACGGTATTCGGCCTGGTGCTGACGCCGGTGTTCTACGTTGTGGTGCGCAAGCTGGCGCTGCGCCGCGAAGCGCGCCATGCCCGTGGCGGCATGACCGACCAGCACGCATGACGGCCAGGAGGACATACGACATGAAAACATCTTTCGCATTCACACGACCCGCCAGGACGCTGGCGCCGCTCGCCCTCGCGGCGGCGCTGGCTGGCTGCTCCATGGCACCGAAGTATGACCGGCCCGCAGCGCCGATCGACACGGCCTATCCCTCGGGCGCGGCCTATGTGGAACTGGCGGCCGCGACGCCCGACGACGCGATCACGGCCGAGATCGGTTGGCGGGACTTCTTCCGCGACCCGCTGCTGCAGCAGTTGATCGGCATTTCGCTGGAGAACAACCGCGACATGCACAAAGCCGCGCTCAACGTGGAGGCGGCTCAGGCGCTGTACCGTATCCAGCGTGCCGAGATGCTGCCGAACCTGGGCGTTTCCGCCCGCGGCGCGTCAGAGCGCGTACCGGCCGACCTCAGTACCACGGGGCAAAGCGACGTGCTCCGGCGCTACGACGTGGCCGGGGTGACGGCCGCCTGGGAGCTGGACCTGTGGGGCCGCATCCGCAGCCTCAACGACCGGGCGCTGGCGTCCTACCTGGCCCTCGACGAGACCCGCATCGCCACGCAGATGAGCCTGGTGTCCGAGGTGGCCAGCGCCTACCTCACGCTGCGCGCCGACCAGGAACTGCTGCGCCTGACGAGCGACACCCTCGCCACACAGAAGCGCTCCTATGACCTGACCACCCAACTGGTGGAAGCGGGAAATTCCACGCAGCTCGACCTGCGCCGCGCGGAGATCGCGCTGCGCACCGCCGAGGCCAACCGCGCCGCCTACACGCGGCAGGCGGCCAAGGACCGCAACGCGCTGGTGCTGCTGCTGGGCCAGCCGCTGACGCCGGAGCTGTCCCGGCAGCTTGACGAGGCCGTGGCGCTGCCGGACGACATCGTGCCGACCGACCTGCCGAGCGGCCTGCCGTCCGAACTGCTCGCGCGTCGGCCGGACATCCGCGCCGCCGAGCAGATGCTGATCGGCGCCAACGCCAACATCGGCGCGGCGCGGGCCGCGTTCTTCCCGACGATTAGCCTCACGGGCTCGGCGGGCACGGCCAGCGCTTCGCTGGACGGCCTGTTCGATTCGGGCTCGCGGGCCTGGAGCTTCCTGCCGCAGATCACGCTGCCCATCTTCCGCGGCGGCGCGTTGCGAGCCAATCTGGACGTGGCACAGGTACAAAAGAGGATCGAAATCGCCAACTACGAGAAGTCTATCCAGGCGGCCTTTGCTGAGGTGGCTGACGGCTTGGCGGGCAAGCGCACGCTTGATGAGCAGATCCGCTCGGAGCAGCTCCTGGTAGCGGCTAGCCAGAAAGCCTACCAACTAGCCGAGCAACGCTTCCAGGAAGGCGTGGACGACAACCTCACCTTGCTCGATGCGCAACGCACACAGTACGGTGCGCAGCAGACCCTGGTGCGCACGCGCCTGACGCGGCTGAACAACCTCATCCACCTCTACAAGGCGCTGGGTGGCGGCTGGACTGAGCACACGGTGCAATCGGGCGCCACCGGGCAACCATCCGCCCGGTCGCCGGGATAAGGGCTATGCGCAACGGCGGCGTTCCCCATCGTTGCGCACGGAGAACCGGATGAGGATCGGTGAACTTGCGCGCTTGACGGGCACCCCCCCGGAGAACATTCGGTTCTACGAGCGGGAGGGCCTGTTGCAAGCCCCGGAGCGGTCACGCAACAACTATCGGCGCTATGGCCCGGCCCATGTCGAACGGCTTCACCTGATTCGCAACTACCGTGCCTCGGGAATCGGCCTGGATGACGTGCGCCGCCTACTGGGTTGGGCACATGAGGGGTTCCTGGAACCTGAGCTGCTAAGGCAGGCTGTCCAAGGCCATCTCGCCTGTGTTGAGGAACGCATGGAGCAACTGATCCAGGTGAAAGAGCACCTGCTCGCATTGGCCCTGCACGGTGCTGCTTCCGCCGGGGCTTCCGAGGATGGACCGGCTCGCGATGGTTCGTGAGCATCGCATGTCCATATAACTGAATATATATTCATGCGTGTAATATTTCCGGCCAGACAAACGAATAAGAAAGACGCCCATGACCGACCAGAGCATCACGCGCCGAAACATCGGCGTTCTCACCGCCGCGCAGGCGCTCGGCGGCGCCAGCGCGCCCATCGTGATGTCGCTGGGTGGGCTGGTCGGCCAGCAGCTTGCCAAGAATTCGGCCTGGATCACCTTGCCCGTGAGTCTGTTCGGCCTGGGTCTTGCCATCGGCACCTTGCCTGCCGCCTTCATCATGCGGCACCATGGCCGCCGCAACGGATACGTGGTGGGGGTCGGCTTCGGCGTGGCCTCGGGCCTGATCGCCGCGTTGGGCATCATGCTGGCCTCGTTCTGGATCTTCTGCGCCGGCACCTTCCTGGCGGGCTTCTACGGCGCGTATGTGCAGAGCTACCGCTTCGCAGCCGCCGACACCGCCGAGGACGCGCTTAAGGCCAAGGCCATTTCCTGGGTCATGGTGGGCGGTCTCGCGGGCGCCATCATCGGGCCGCAGTTGGTGATCTTCACGCGCGATGCGGTAGCGGGCACGCCCTACGTTGGCAGCTTCCTCAGCCAGGCGCTGCTGCCGCTGATCGCCTTGCCGATCCTGCTGATGCTGCGCACGCCGAGCCAGACCCAGGCCGAAGCAGTCGCCGATAGCGGTCGGACGGTGCTGCAGCTCTTGGCGATGCCGCGCTATCTGCTGGCCGTGGCTGCGGGCGTGGTGTCCTATGGGGTGATGGCGTTCGTGATGACGGCCGCGCCGGTGGCGATGGTCAACCACGGGCATTCGGTGGACAACGCCGCCCTAGGAATACAGTGGCACCTGCTGGCGATGTTCGGGCCGAGCTTCTTCACCGGGCGACTGATGGTGCGCTACGGCAAGGAGCGCGTGACCGCCGTCGGCATGGTGCTGCTCGCCGCCTCCGGGGTGGTGGCCCTGGGCGGGCTCGGCCTGTCCCACTTCTGGGGCTCGCTGGCGCTGTTGGGCATCGGCTGGAATTTGAGTTTCATCGGCGCCACGGCGATGGTCACCGACTGCCACACCCCGGCCGAGCGGGGCAAGGCGCAGGGCATGAACGACTTCTTCGTCTTCGCCGCCACGGCGGCCGTGTCGTTCCTCGCGGGGTCGATCCTGCACAGCTCGGGCTGGCAAGCGGTCAACTGGATGATCTTCCCGGCCTTGGCGCTGATCTTGGTGCCGCTGCTGTGGCAGGGGCGGTACGGTTGCAACTGACTTGACTTGGGGCATTGATCGAGGACTGGAAGCCGATAAGTGGCCCGTTCCGGCACTACACGACTTGTCTCCACTGCTGAAACTTCGGAAAGCTACTTTGCCGTTCCACCTTTATTGATGGGGCGGTTTCAACTCCGAAGTGCAACGCCGCTGGTTGATATTCAATGAATGGTAGCGTGCTTACTCTGGGCGATGGCTTGCATGAACTGCGCAAACGCCTGATAGGGAGATCGCCAATCCAATGTCTGCCTGGGCCGGTTGTTCAGCAGATCGGCGATGGCGTCCAGCGCATCCTGGTCATGGACACTCAGATCGGTGCCCTTGGGCAAGAACTGCCGCAGCAGCCCGTTGGTGTTCTCGCAGCTTGCACGCTGCCAGGGGCTGTGCGGGTCGCAGAAGTACACACGCATGTTCGTGGCCTTGGCCAACTCCCTGTGACAGGCCATCTCCTTGCCCTGGTCATAGGTGAGCGTCTGGCGCATGGGAGCGCTCACCTGGTTGAGCTTGGCGGTGAAGGCCGCAAGAGCCGATTGGGCTGTGGCATCAGGCATCTTGCACAGCAGCACCAGCCGGGTGCTGCGCTCGACAAGAACTCCCACTGCGGACTTGTTGCCTGCGCCCTTGATCAGATCCCCCTCCCAATGCCCCGGCATCAGTCGGTCATGAACATCGGGCGGTCGCACATGGATGCTGACCATCTCGGGAAGTTGTCCTCGCCTGTCCTGGCCCGCCGAGCGGGGTCTGCGGCCGCTGCGCCCCTGGCGCAGCAGGGCAATCAACTGCTTCTTGAGCTCGCCTCGCGGATAGGCATAAATGGCGTTGTAGATGGTCTCGTGGGACACGTGCCAGCGGGGGGTATCGGGATGCATACGCCGCAGTGTGCGGGCAATTTGCTGCGGCGACCAACGCCACAGCAGCAGATCGCATACAACGCGCCACAGCGCGCCCTCGGTATGCAGCTTTGCAAGTGGCCGCGCCGCCTGGCGTCGCGCTTCGCACGCAGCCTGCGCCGGCCTGAAGGCATAGCCGTCGCTGCTGCGGTTACGCTTGAGTTCGCGGCCAATGGTGCTGGGGCTGCGCCCGAGCAGCCGCGCCATCGCGCGCTGACTGAAGCCTTGTTGGTGCAGCGACGCCAGCGTCAGGCGATCTTCTGGCTGCAAGTGCGTGTATCGGGCGGTCATCTGTGCAACTTACCTGGAGTTCAGGCGTTGCACTTCGGAGTTGAAACCGCCTGGTCAAAGAGTTGTATGGACAGATGAATTTAGTTAGTTAGTTAGTTAGTTAGATTTATCAAGAAGCAGTTTAACCACGGCTTTGGCTTTGCGAGCAGCGTGCAGATCTCCAAGAACGTGAGCCTGAATAATCGCCCCTTCAAGCAACATAGCAATTGTTTCAGAGATTTGAACTATCGATTCTCTGGACGTTATGACAAGTGAAGTGTGGTGTGTGATCCATCGCAGCATAGCCTCTTTGTTTCGGGCGCAAAGCTTATGTATATCATGATCCGGATTGCTGAATTCGGCGCTGACATTAATGAAATAACAACCCAAGAAAAGTGGCTTGGATTGATCGAGACCCTGAAACAGATCGTCAAAAGCATCAAGCATGGCATACAAGGCGTCCCTACCTGGCGTCGCTTCGTGCAAACGCAAATCGAGCCAAGAGAAATACTGCTGATCACAATATTCGACGGTCGCAGCAATTAGATCTTCCTTGCTGGAGAAATGGTTATATAGCGTTTTCTTGGCAATGCCGGACTCTTCAAGTACCCGATTGATGCCAACAGCATGAATGCCGTACTTATAAAAAAGGTTAAAGGCAGTTGCGACTAACTGTTCTTTTTTGTCCATGATGTTATTCATCGTTGTGAGGATTCATACGCGACATGTTGACACAAGGAGACAGGGTTGTCTACAATCCCTCAAGGAGACCGATCTGTCTCTTTCTTTGCAATTTCCTTGAGGCTTCTTTTATGAACACGACAACAGCGGCTTCCGCACAACAGCCCTCCGTCATCTATGATCTAGTCACGATAGGTTCCGGTTCGGCGGCTAGAGCCGCAGCGAACGAAGCACGTAGGCTCGACAAAACAGTCGCCATGATCGAACAGGGGTTGGCAGGAGGGACCTGTCTCAATGTAGGATGCGTTCCTTCAAAGACGTTGCTTGCGGCGGCTTCTGCTCGCATGTCTGCTGCGCATGGGAAGTTCCCAGGTATAGCGACCTCGGCCGGGCCTGTCGACTTGTCTTTGCTTGTCAGAGATAAAGATCAAATGATCGGGCACTTCCGGCAGTCTTTCCATGTACAAGCACCCAAGGATGCAGGTATTGCGGTATTTCGCGGCAAGGCGACCTTTGTAGCGTCAGATGAGCCAGATATCGTAGCGCTCGTCGTCGCGGACTCAGACGGAAACACAAACCTGGTGTACGCCAAGCAGGTACTGATCGCCAGTGGGGCAGCGCCATTCATTCCTTCCATTCCTGGCCTCAGTGAGGTGGACTTTCTCACTTCCGGCTCGGCCATGTCCCTTGAGCAGGTGCCTGAGTCCATGCTGGTCGTCGGCGGCAATGCGATCGGTCTGGAGCAAGGTCAATTGTTCGCTCGACTGGGCAGCAAGGTTGAAGTGGTCGAGATAGCTCCTCGAATTGCACCGTTCGAGGATCCCGCGATTTCTGCGGCACTGGAGCAGGCGCTGTCAGCGGAGGGCATCATGTTCCATACTGGCGCCAATCTGACAAACGTCGTACCACACGAGAGCGGGGTGCTTGCAACTGTCGTCGCCGAAGGACGTACTCAGCAAATTTTCGCCCATAAGATTCTCATAGCGACGGGGCGCCGTCCGGCAACTGAAGGACTCAACTTGGATGCTGTCAATGTGTCCAGGGGCGATCGAGGCGAAATAATTGTGGACGAACATCTGCGAACCTCAAATCCTCGCATCTGGGCAGCGGGCGATGTCACTGGTATGGCTCAATTAGTGTATGTCGCTAGTGCGCAGGGGACCGTGGCCGCGAGCAATGCTCTGGGCAACGAGCCTCGGTCCCTAGACTACACCGCCTTGCCCCGCGTCATTTTCACGTCGCCCGAGATGGCTGCTGTCGGCATGACTCCTATGCAGGCTGAGGCGGCCCAAATTGCCTATGATGTTCGTGAAATTCCGGTTTCCTTTGTTCTACGTGCTATTGTAAGTCGTCACGACAAAGGGATAATCAAGATGATATCCGAGCGTGAGACAGGAAGGATTCTGGGTATTCATATGGTAGGCGAATCTGCTGGAGAGGTTATTGCAGCTGCAACCTATATTATCTCCGCAGGACTTACGGTTGACCAACTTGCAAAACAGTGGTCTCCGTACTTCACTATGGCGGAGTCGCTTAAAAACGTAGCAAGCAGTGCGCCAACTTTGGAAGATTCGGCTAATGGCTAAATCTTATTATTACTATGCGCTTAAATTTCAAGGGATCGTTTCAGGGTAAAGTTTCCTGATGTGAGCATGTTTGAGTTTTTTGCTATGGCGGGATCGCTCAATGGGCTTCCCGCCTTTTTTGTGGTGAATCATTAAAGAATTTGCCGATCTTGAATATATGCATAAAAACTCAGGGGGTGCCGTTCAGTCTGTTGACGAGAAAGATAGGATTCTTTTACTGAGAAATTCCCGTCAGAACTTCAATTTATCTTCTCTAAATTTGAAAGGTTGTCAGGCAATTCATGCGCGATGAGTAGACACGCTGGCCTGCTTCAGTGCCCCCGAGTACTGCGACCAGAAGGAAAGGGGTTATTCGTTTCATAGTTCGATTTCCTGCTGTGGGCTACTGCTTCGCAGCCGCCGTCACCGCCGAGGACGCGCTTAAGGCCAAGGCCATTTCCTGGGTCATGGTGGGCGGTCTCGCGGGCGCCATCATCGGGCCGCAGTTGGTGATCTTCACGCGCGATGCGGTAGCGGGCACGCCCTACGTTGGCAGCTTCCTCAGCCAGGCGCTGCTGCCGCTGATCGCCTTGCCGATCCTGCTGATGCTGCGCACGCCGAGCCAGACCCAGGCCGAAGCAGTCGCCGATAGCGGTCGGACGGTGCTGCAGCTCTTGGCGATGCCGCGCTATCTGCTGGCCGTGGCTGCGGGCGTGGTGTCCTATGGGGTGATGGCGTTCGTGATGACGGCCGCGCCGGTGGCGATGGTCAACCACGGGCATTCGGTGGACAACGCCGCCCTAGGAATACAGTGGCACCTGCTGGCGATGTTCGGGCCGAGCTTTTTCACAGGACGACTGATGGTGCGCTACGGCAAGGAGCGCGTGACCGCCGTCGGCATGGTGCTGCTCGCCGCCTCCGGGGTGGTGGCCCTGGGCGGGCTCGGCCTGTCCCACTTCTGGGGCTCGCTGGCGCTGCTGGGCATCGGCTGGAACTTCAGCTTCATCGGCGCGACGGCGATGGTCACCGATTGCCACACCCCGGCCGAGCGCAGCAAGGCGCAGGGCATGAACGATTTCTTCGTCTTCGCCGCCACGGCGGCCGTGTCGTTCCTCGCGGGATCGATCCTGCACAGCTCGGGCTGGCAGGCGGTCAACTGGATGATCTTCCCGGCCCTGGCGCTGATCCTGGTGCCGCTGCTGTGGCAGGCCGCGCGAAAGCCGGCGCTGCCAGCTCCGGTCTGATCGGAGCGGTGCAAGAGGCGCTCCGCGCAGTGGGTCGCCTCGGCCGCTACAGCACCTGCTTCCACTGGCGCAGCCTCGACAGCGCGTCGTCGTAGGCGGTGGAGGTGAAGAACTGGATCTTGCGCCCGAGGGTCTTCATCGGGCTCAACGCGGGATCGAAAAGCGAGGCGTTCGAATGGTGCGCCACGCAGTCGAGCACCCGGTCCTGTCCCTCCGTGAGCATGGCTTCCAGCTCGCGAAGGTCTCTGCCCGCGAAACGGCGCTGGAAGCCGGCAGAAAGACGCTCGGCCCGCTGCGCCATCGCACTCGGCGAGTAAAAGGACGCCGAAGGTCCAGGCGTCCGATCATGCGCGAACTGCAGGATCATCGTGTTCCAGACGATGACGTCCACCAGGACCATCGCAGCGTTGGTATGCAGGCGCGGCTCCTGCCAGATCATGGCCGTGTGCCGGTAGTGGCTGGCGGGAATGGTGGCAGCTTCTACCCCGAGCTTTCGGTGGCTGGCGCGAACCTTGTCAAGGAGTTCCTGCTTCGTGGTTGGTAGTTTCATTCGGGATTTCTATTTCATCGAGACAAGGCTCGATAACCGGCGTGTCAGATATTCATCAAGTCACCAGCGCAATTACCTTGGATTGAGGAAAAGCGCTTGCCTCACCGCTGCGCTGGCGGCGCCGAGGGCTTGTGCATGATGAAGCGGGACATGTCGGTGATTTCCTGTTTGCGGATTTACGTTACTGCTGAAGCTGCTTCTGCATGGTGTTGTGGTTGTAGTAGTCGCTGGCATAGACAATCTTTCCGTTCGAAACACGGAAGAAGCTCGCGCCGAAATAACTGATGGTCGAACTGGAGGGCGACGTCCCGCCATTGCTGTTCTTGGTGGCGGTGAATTCCCACTCGATCGCCACACCATCGCCGGAGGCAACCGGCTGCGAACGGATTTTCATTTTTCGGTCGGGCAGGATTTTCATCAGAAACTGCGAGACTTCGGTAATGGCTTGAGGCCCAGTGCGGGACGCTTCATTGCTGGTATTGAAATAGACGACGTTGGAATCGAGCACTTTTTCCATCGCGTCGGTTCGCCCGCCATTCCAGGCGTCAAGGTATTGCCGGACCACCTTCACGTTCTCTGGCTCATCTGCCGCCTGCGACGTGACGCTATAGGCGAGTGAAGCCAGCCCGAGGAATATCGCTCCCAAAGCCTGCACCGGACGGCAGCGCAAGCCGTCTGAAGAACGAAGGGGCCTGAATGACAGGGCGTGCTGCATGTTGTTCATGGTCGAAATACTCCAAAAGGTGTTGAAAAAAATCCCGCTCGCACGGGCGTGGTGGAAAATCGCATGTCGCGCGCAACGAAGCACAGGCCGTCGGCAATTGCTCTTTTGTCAAATACATAGAATCATCCTATGTATAAGGCCTGAGTTGCTACAATCGAGGTCCGATGGGCTCCCGTCTCTACGTCATTTGAGAACCGCGATGAATAACCGCTTCACACTCCCACAGGCGCCGCGGCGTTCGCTCGTCGATTCGACGATTGAGCTGATCCGCGGCCAGATCGAGGGAGGCGCCTGGAAGGTCGGCGAGCGCATCCCCAGGGAGCAGGAACTGGCCGAGATGCTGGAGGTTGGCCGCAACACGGTGCGGGAAGCCATTCGCGTGCTCTCGCACGGCCAGGTCCTGGAAGTCCGCCAGGGTGATGGCACCTACGTGCGAACCAATATCGATCCGGCCGAGGTCATGCGCCGTGTCGGGCGTTCCGGCTTGCGAGAGCACTTCGCGTTGCGCTGCATGCTGGAAACCGAGGCGGCCAGGTTGGCCGCGGTGCATCGGTCCAAGGCGGACGTTGGGCTGCTGCGCCGACTGTTGAAGGCCCGCGGCGAGCAGGAGCAACACGCATCGAGCGCGGCCTTTGCCGAGGCCGATACGGCTTTCCACTGCGCGATCGCCGGGATGTGCGGCAACGGCGCGCTGGCTGAGCTGTACCGCTACTTCGCGAACTCGGTCCGCATGAACACGCTGACTGCGCTGAAGGACAAGGAACTGCCCGAGCCGGGTCTCGCGACCCATGAGGCGATCGTGGATGCTATCGAGCGCCAGGATGGAGAAGCAGCTGCGGCGGCTGTGCGGAACGTGGTCGCTCCGCTGATTGCGGCACTTGAGAAATCGGGTTGATCCGAGCGCGACTCCCGCGCTGGCAATGCCGCTTTCCATCGAGCAGCCGGTCGCCGGCCCCGTTGATCGGAACGCGGGTTGTTTCCCGGAGAGCACGCGGTAGCCGGTCCTCATGGATAGGCCCTTGGTGCGCTACAGCGACCGGACGGTGCTGTTCATATCGAATCTTCGACGCGACCACCCGCCAGGACATACCGGGCCAGCGCCTCGGCATCGGCGTGGGTGGCCCGGGTGGACTGCGGTGTACCGAAAGCCTGGACGAGCTTTGGCAGCATGGCCTCCAACTGGGCTCGCTTATCCGAATCCGGTTCGACGTGGATGAGCGCGAGCAATGTGCCGCCAAGCGTCTCCTTGTGAGTCTTCAGCCAGACGCCGCGCTGAGCGCGATCGTCGAGAGTCTCTTCTGGCCCTCCCGCGACGTAGATAAGCACGAAGGGCTTTCCGCAGGCGACGAGTTCATCCATTTCCGCGCACCAGGCGCTGCTGTATCCGTTGTAGATGCTTGCGCCGTCGAAGCGGACGATGGGGAAATCGCTGGTGTCGTGAACTTTCGGTTGCTGGGACATGATCCTGGACTCTCGCTATTAACGTCCTAACATCCTACCTTTGTTGAGAATTACTTGCAACTGAAATGGGCATGGGCACACCGCCGTGCAGCGCCAAGTGACGGGCGAAATAAGGGCTTGACCTTCCAACAATGGGAGGCCCTACAGTGAACCCATCAACCTCATTCAAGGAGTTTTTTCATGAAGGTCAACAAGTTCAGCCTCTTGTTCATTGCGGGCGCCGTCGTGGTCGCCGCCGGCCTGATGGCCGTCCAGAAGAAGGTGGTCGTCCCGTCGGGTGAAGCGATGCAGGCCAGTGCGGGCGGAGGTCACCAAGGGCACGCGATGCCCTCCAGCGCCTCGGCCAATGACAGTCCTTCCACGACCGCGTATCGCGCCGTGAACGACCAGATGCACGCCGGGATGGGAGCGCAGTTCACTGGCAACGCCGACGGCGATTTCATGCGCGGCATGATCCCGCATCACCAGGGCGCGATCGACATGGCCAAGGTGGCGCTGCAGTACGGCAAGGACCCGGAGGTTCGCAAGCTCGCCCAGGACGTCATCACCGCGCAGGAAGACGAGATCGCCATGATGAAAAAGTGGCTGGGCGACAACGGCCAGCAGGCGACGACCGGCAGCTCGGGCGATGCCTCGACGGCCGCCTATCGTGCCGGCAACGACCGCATGCATGCGGACATGATGATCGACTTCAGCGGCGACGCAGATGTGGATTTCATGCGCGGCATGATCCCACACCACCAGGGCGCGATCGACATGGCCAAGGTGGCGCTTCAATACGGCAAAGATCCAGAGGTCAGCAAGCTGGCCCAGGAAGTCATAACCGCGCAGGAAGGCGAGATTGCCATGATGAAGAGCTGGCTAGCCGCTCGGGGCAAGTGAAGGTGCGACTATGCCCCAGGCCAACACCCCGTACATCCTCATCTACAGCACTCCGACGTGCCCGGACTGCCGGGCGCTGAAGGCGTGGCTGTCCCAGCAGGGCATCGCGTTTGAAGAGCGCGACCTGACCGACCCGAAGATTTCCGCGGAGGCTAAGTCACGAACCGGCGTGCGTGTGGCCCCGATCACGATCGTCGGCGACGACGTGTTCTATGGCACCTTCGCGAGCCAGAAGCCGAGGCTGATGAAGGCGCTCGGTCTTCAGTGAACCGCTGAAGGAAGACCGTGGTCACAGGCGGAGTCGCCGGTGCGGACCCCAGACCCTGTAAGCGCTGTTGCGGACGCGTCTGCACGCAAAGTCCAAGACCGTGGGGCATTCTTCGCCGACGACGCTCGGAGCTTTCACCTGCGGTCGTTGACATCACGAGAGGAAGTTTTATGCGATCGATATCATCAGCCACCTCCCTGCACGTCGCCATTTCGGAGGGCATCACAGTCGCCAACGACCTGCCGTTCGTGCTGTTCGGCGGCATCAACGTCATCGAGGATCTCGATACGACCCTGGCTGCGGCCGAGCACTTCGTGGAGGTGACGCGCAAGCTGGAAATACCCTTCGTTTTCAAGGCGTCATTCGACAAGGCCAATCGCTCGTCGATCCATTCTTTCCGAGGTGTCGGCCTGGACGAAGGGTTGCGGGTCCTCGATGCGGTCAAGTCGCGGTTCGGATGCCCAGTCTTGACCGACGTGCATGAGGTTGAGCAGGCCGTGCAGGTCGCAGCCATTGCCGATGTACTGCAAGTTCCGGCCTTCCTGGCCCGGCAGACCGATCTGGTGGTCGCCATTGCTCGCACCGGTCGGGTAGTGAATGTCAAGAAGCCGCAGTTCCTGAGCCCGGGCCAGATCAGGCATGTCGTCCACAAACTGCACGAGGCTGGCAACCCGCGCGTCCTGTTGTGCGAGCGTGGCACGCAGTTCGGCTACGACAATCTCGTCGTGGACATGCTGGGCTTCCGCGAAATGAGCCTTGCCAGCGGTGGCCTGCCACTGGTGTTCGACGTCACCCATAGCCTGCAGCGGCGAGAAGCGGATGCGTTGGCTTCGGGTGGGCGTCGCCAACAGTTGCCCGAACTCGCGCGGGCCGGCATGGCGGTCGGCATCGGCGGTTTGTTCCTCGAAGCACACGCCGACCCGGCGCATGCACGCTGTGACGGACCCAGCGCTCTGCCACTGGACGCGCTCGAACCGCTGCTGCGGCAGGTCAAGGTGGTGGACCAACTCGTCAAGTCGTTCGAGCCTCTTCGGATCGACTGAAGCCTGCCACCCGCTCAAACAGAACGTGTGGCACTTCCCCCTTAGTCGGCTATTTGAGCGACAGATAAGGATTGTTCGGTGGAACGGCATCGAATATGTGCGATGGATCTTCGAGCAAATATCCATGCACCTGGCGCGTTTTGCGAGGCCCCATGACCTCGCACGTCCTGATGTTCAGACCCGATGGCTGTTTCCTGTGGAGTCCGAGTTTTTCAAAGCGCTTCTGCACCCACTGCCAGTTCTGCAGGGCCGCGTCCTTTGCAAGCGGCCCAATGTTTGGATGCTCTTGTGCGTAGCGCTGGAAAATACCAGGGCTGATCAGGTAAACCGTGTCGGACACGGTATGTACCAGGGCCTTGGCGTCATTGATGATGAGCTTGCGGGTCTGGACGGCCTGTTTCAGCCAGGCCATGAAATGCTCGCCCGATGGCCGCCCGGTAAATGAGGCGGAATCGTGCGCGGCAGGCGCGGCGGTCGGCGCCGAAGGACCAGGGGCCGATGCGGGATGGTCGAGCGGCGCCGCTGCATCGTCGGCACCCTCTGGCGGGGCTTCGACGGACTGCTCCGGCTCAGGCGTTGCCTCGAACATCGCCAGCATGCTTTCCAGCGGGTCGGCCGGATTGCGCTGCGGGCTGGGAGGTATGGCGCGACTCCCGCCCGACTGATCTGGATGGCTGCTTGCTGCAGGCTCCTTCTCTGTTGCCGCCGCTGTTCCGGGTCGCAGTGCAGCGTCGTGCGCGGACGGGCGCGGCCCGTCCTCGGCCTCGCCGGCGTTGTCCACGGTCACGGTTCCCGCAAATGGGCTGGGTCGCTCCGAGGGCTCCCAGATCAGCGCCGGGGCCAGGCGCAGGAGCGTGAAGGCATGGGACCAGCCACTCTCACTGGTAATAGTTGCGCGCCAGATGGCCTTGCCGGAGGCGGTGGGCTGCAACATGGCATGATCCTGTAGCACGTTGAACACGGCCGTGTTGTTCGCGGGGATGCCATCGACCCCCTGGGACAGCAGGTGCGCGCGCAGCTTGTCCGAGACTGTCTTGCTCACCAGCCACAGCGCGTCCTCGGTGAGCCAGCCATCGGAGGCTTCGGGCTGGTTCAGTTTCAGCTCTTCCTTGAGCAGGTAGCGCAGCCCGTTGACCAGCTTGCGTTGGAGCGAGTGCTTGGGCGCGGCCATGGCACGCGCGGGATCGCCGCCCAATTCCTGAGCGACGGAGGCGCGGTCAGCCTGCACGACCAGCTCGCCCAGTACCCCGGCGTGCTCGTACTGCCCGGCCAGAACGTAGAGTAGCGGCGCCCACAGGGAAGGATAGCCACTGAGCCAGTCCAGCAGATCGCGGTCGAGCAGTTGCCGGTAGAGCAAGCCTGTCGCGGCGCTATGGAGCCGGTACTCGCGGTCGTCGCGGTAGCGGAAGCGGTACGGTTGGCGCAGCGGGCCGTGCCATGGGTGCCAGGTGCTCCCGTCGGCCAGCTCGACGTGCAGATCGACGGCAACCTTGCCGATGTCATGAAGCAGTGCGGCATAGGCGACGGCCGCAGTCCAGGCTTCGGCCTGCGCCGCTTGGTCTTCGGGGCTGGCCCCGATGGGCAGCAAATGGGACTGCCGCAGCTTCAGGCTGTAGGCGACGATTTCGAGGCCGTGATCGAGCATACCGCCCGGGTAGGCGTGGTGGTGCGCTTCGGAGGCCGGGAAGACCTGGACCAGCTCGGCGTATCGCTCCAGTGGCGCGCGGTACAGGGTGGCGAACTGCCGGCGCGAGAGCGAGGTGCGCTGCCAGATGTGTTCCAGCAGCTTCTGCCGGCGCGGGGTGGCCAGCAGCGATGCGGCCGACTCCGGCCGCATCAACCCTTTCGGGAGGTCGATGGCGGGGGCTGGAGACGTCGCGGCAGCGACCGGAGGCCGTTTCCGCTGGAACAGGGAGAGCATGTCGATGTCCTGATAGCGGGCCGGGCGGGAGGCCTTTTTGCCTTTTCGGGATAGGGCCTTTCCCCTTGCATCCCATTCCCTTGCCGTTTCGACCCTTTGGCCTTTCACCGTTTCGGTATAGCTGGGCCTGAGTTGCGGCTCCAGCGTCAATGCGGAACCCGCACGAATGGATTGGACGGCGAATTGGCGCTGGCCCCGGCCTATGCTGCCGGGACGCTACACCGCCAGGTGGGCTCCCACTCAGGCGATCAAGTTGACAAAGGCGACAAAGGCGACTAGAGTGAGTCTTGTCTCAAACCTGCCTGGGAGATCACCATGCCCAATGCCATTGAATTCATTGCCGATCGCCTGCCGCGCGTCACGGTGGAGGATGTGCGCCGCTTCGCGGATACCGTCGAAATCCGGGATGCGCCGGCTTTCGCGGCCGAGTTGCAGGCGTTCATCCACGAGCGCGTGGAGGCTGTGACGCTGCCCGCTAACCTGGAAGGTGAAACGGTGGCGCAGGCCTTGCAGCGCAAGGCGGCCGCGTTGCGCTCCGACACGCGCTGGGCACCGACTGAAACCGACGTCCAGAGAGGCCGCGCCGTGCTGCTGGAAGCCTTCAACCAGCCGCATAACCTGCCGATCCCCGAGTACGCCAAGCTGGCGGACAAGTCGCGCCAGCAGATCTACAAGGACATCCTCGCCCGTCGGCTGTTGGCGCTGAACGTGGGGCCGCGCGGTCAGAAGCTGCCCGACTGGCAGCTCGACCCGGTAAAGCAGCAGTTGACCCAAACCGTGCTTCAGGAGGTCGAGGGCATCGACCCCTGGACGATCTACCGCGCGCTGTCCGAACCGCTCGAAGGCTTGGGCGGCCGCTCGCCGGTGGATGCGGTGACGCACAGCACGATCGATGACGTGGCCGATGCCGTGTTCAACGTACTGGGCGTTCAGGTGCATTGAAGCGAGATCGCCATGAGCCACGAGCTGCCTTCGTTCCTGATCGATGCCGGTGAACTGCTCCAGCATGTGAGCCGCGTCGTCTATCGGGGCAGCCCGCTGTACTATGGCCGCAGCAGCACCAATCGCTACGATGACCCGGCGCGGGCCTACGGCGTGCTCTACCTGGGGCGCGACCTGCCCACGGCGCTGATGGAGTCGGTGTTTCATAAGCACCAGTGGCTTGCGGACACGAAGCGCTCGATCGCGCTGAAAGAAGTCCAGGCCCGGATGGTGCGCGCAGTAGGCGTGATGGACGATGTGCTCTTGGCCGACCTCACGGCGCCGGGCGTCATGGCGGGCTACTTCGGCCTGAACCTGGAGCAGTTGGCCAGCCGCGACTACACGCACACGCAGCAAGTGTCCGCCCAGGTGCATGCAATTCTCGGAGACGACGGCCAAGCGCTGTTCGACGGGGTGCTCTATCCGTCGCGCAACAACTATCCCGCCAAGAGCATCGCCCTGTTCGAGCGTGCGGCAGCAAAGGTAGGCGTTGTCGATGACATCGACCTGGTGGACCATGTGGACTGGCCGCACTTCGTTGCCACGTATCGCGTCGACGTGGAGCCTGACCCCGGCCCGGTGGAACCGGATGACGAAGCGTCATGAAGCACTTTGAAGCCCGCAGCAGAATGAAATGGACCAAATTGGAATAGGCATCCCTCAGTAGCAGGAGACGACCATGAGCACCACGACCCGCATCAGCACTGCGGAACGCCTCGGCCGCGCCCTTGGCCGCGGGTGGCGCGCCTATGCGCGCAGCGAACGTCGGGCGTCGAACTGGTTGGTGTCCAAGGGTGTGCCGTTGGCTGCCGCCGCCGCGCTGCTGTGGGCCGGCAAACTGGCTGTCCTGGGGCTGCTGCTCTACGTTGCTTTCTGGCTGGCGTTGCTGCTGGTCGCGCTGGTGTTTGTGGCCCGGGGGCACGATACCGTCGAATGGGAGCCGCCCGAACCAGAGTGGCGGCACGGGCACGCCGGTTTTGGCCTCTATACCCACGATGAGTATCGGATAGATTCACATGATCCATCTGATGAGACCTAGCGAAGAAGCAAGGCACTACTTCCTCTTGCTGGGTGTCGATGCCCACTTCATAGCGCCGCCAAAGGCCATGTCGGCGGCTTTGCCGCCGGCCGCTTTGGCGCCTGCCGTACCAGCAGCAAGCCCTTGCAACATGCCCCCCACGGCGTAGCCCGCCCATCCCAAGGCGGTTACCCAGAACAAGGGCAGCACGATGAACATCGTCGCCATGACGAAATTCAACAGCATGTCTCCGAAGGCATTGTTGAGGCCCATGACCGGATCGAAATTCGTATGCGGCCGGTTCCATCCCCAGCCCCATCCGTAGAGCGCGTCCAGAATGGTGCTGTCGATCCAGCGCGCGAGTTGGAACCAGAAATCCACGAAGAACAGCGCAAACTGCACCACGCTGACCGTCACGAGTGTTTTCAGGTTGTAGGTGCTAACCATGAGCACCACCGGAATGCAGACAACCAGCGCCATCTTCAAGAGCGCCAGCACCATCGGAAGAGCCTGGCGCATTGCATCCATGGAGGGGAAGTAGCCCAGCGAGCCTACCGCCAGTCCTACGTCGGCCGCCGCCCGGGTGATGATGTTTGGGTCGGTCATTTCGATCTGGCCACCGTAGTCCGTATAGACGCTGCCTTGGTTCAGCTTCTGCTGTCGCGGTGACGCGATCGCGCGGATCACCGAATCGTCCACCTCGGCACGGCTCAGGAAGCCAGCCCAGCCCGCCAGGCGATTGAGCAGGCTCGGGTCCACCTGACCCAGCAAGCGTGCCCGCAGTCCATTGCTGCCATCGGCCCACCATTGCCTGCAGGTCGGATAGCCGCCGCCGCTGGCCACCTGCGCAAGCCCTGCGTCGCGCGTGCTGTCATAGGGCCAGTCCTCGCGCGGGGTGCTGGAACGGTATGTGTCGTAGTAGCCGTTCGTGTCCGTGAAGAAGCGTGAGCCGATCCAGGTTACGTCGTGCAGCTGCTGCTCATCGAGTTGAGGCCGCTGCATGAACAATTTCGCCCGCGCAGCCCCATAGCAATCCCGCGAGAAATCCGCTACTTCCTGAGCCAACACTGGGTCGTCAATGCGAGTCGCGTCGATCTCCATGCGCATCTGCCGCAGGTCCGTGCCGCACGGGATCGCTGCCACTGAAGCGCCCGTGACGGCGCGCGAGAGCGCGTGCATGAACGCCCACCACACCGGCACCTTCGCCGACTGGTTGTTGATGGTGCTGAAAGATTGCGACCAGCCGGTATTCGAGGGCTGCGGCACACTGACCTGGCATTGCGCCGAGCGCGAGCTGTCGTACTGGATGGTGTTGAGGTCCACGTCGATGAACGGGATGCCCGCGAACATCACCACCACGATGGCGACGAAGACCCGGTTCTCGATGCGGGCGGCGCTCAGCACGCCTTTATTGCCCTCGTCGGCGCCTTCTGCACGGGCCTTCAACCACTCCTGCACGATGATCGCCACGAAAGGCAGCGCGAAGACGCCGCTGGATACCAGCACGGCCCAGATGCCGTTGTTGACGATCCAGGACACCAGCGTAAGGTAATACTCCAGGTAGTCGGTCGTGAACAGAGTCATGGCCCGAATCTCCTCTCAGCCCTGCATCAACAGGCTGGCTTCCAGCGCCACGATGGCGACGACGCCTGCGATCTCGGTGCGCACCAGGCGGTGCCGCGCCTGGGCGTCGTCCTCACGTACCAGCAGCCGGCGGCGCATCCAGATCCACCCGTACACCGTCGCCCCGTATAGACACAGCCGCCACACGAATAAGTAACCCGCAGCGGCGGCGAGCCACCGCTCCCAGCCGGCAACGCTGCCGACCAGGTAGATGCCGGCGATGTTGGCCGCGACCGCGGCGGCAACGATCAGCACCGTCCACAGCAGCGCCTTCGCCGCGCGCCGGCTGAACAGCCAGCGCAAGGGGCGCCAAGTCATGCGCGCCGCGCTCATGGCCTGGCTCCTGGATTGCCCTTCTGCAACTGGTCGAGGCGGTCGGGTACCGGATCACCCTCGTAGATGCCGCGCGAGCCTGCCGCGCGCGTACCGTGCCGCTGGATGATGGCCATCGGTGAGTTGTTTGCCAGCTCGCGCCGAAGCTCCAGCTCCGTCTTCAGGTTGCGGATCTCCCGGTCGAGCGTGTCGCTCTCGTGGTTCACGGCCTTGACCGCGAGTTCGTTGGCTGCGACGTTGGGCTCCTTCTTGCCCGTGAGCAGCGTGCGCTGGAGCAGCAGCGCTTTTTCCAGCACCGACGACAGCGCCACCTCCGACGCGAGGCGCCGCGCCAGAAGGTCCTGGTCCGGCTCGTCGCGCAGCGCCTCGATCACGCCACGCGTGATTGGCAGCGACGTGCTGCCAGCCTCGCGCAGGTTCTCAAAGGTGGTAGTGCGCGTGCCGGAAACCAGCTCCTGAAGGACCTCCAGCTTCGCCTCGTACTCTTCCTGGATCAGCGGCGTCAGCCCGACGCCGGGCACCGTCTCGGTCTTGGTGCAGGAGTCGCAGGTGCGCTGCACCTGCTCTCCGAGGACCCGCGTGGCCCATTCGGTCGCCTGCTGCGGCGACGTCCAGGTCTGGCAGGACAGGCTCGCACAACTGGCGGACGCGATGGAGGATGTGTCCGTCACGCCACGACCGTTGACCAGGTTGTAGCCCGCGCGGGTGACGTCGCCGACCACCCGGATGGCGGACTGGCCTGCGCCACCAGCATTGCTGCCACCCACCCAGGGCACGCCGTCGTTGCCGCGGCGCGTCTCGGCCTGCTCGACGGCCGACACGGCATCGTTGCTGCCAACCGCGTCACGCAAGGCCATGCCTTCGGCCATCTGGCTCCAGCCAAGCTGGCCACCCGCTGTCTCGGCCATCTTCTCCGCCATGGCGCGGCACGTCAGCTTGGAGCGGTCGAAGTCCAGCCGCGCCTGCAGCACGCCGTTGGTCAGCAGGTTGTACAGGCCCGGATCGGCGCGCTGAATGATCAGCGCCGGCAGGGACGCTACCGCGCTGGTGGCGCTCTGGATTACGTTGCTCATGATCTGCTGAAAGCCGTTCGTGATGCCGTTGAGCTGATTGCGCAGCGTGGTCTGGATGCTCATGTCGCCGCAGATCAGGTTGCTGTTCCACCCCACACCGACCCCGATGGAGCGCATGCCGGCCGCGCGGCCCATGGACACCGCGCTGCCGCCGCCGATCGAGTACATGACGTCATCGCCAATGACGGGGCCGCTGTTCTGGTATCCGACCTGTGCCCACGCCAGGCCGCAGACCAGGGCGAGCGTGCCGGCCAGTGCCGTCGGGCGCAGCAGGCGGCACGCCTTGGTGGACAGGTTCTTCGGTTCAGGACGCTTCATCGTGGCACCTCAGAGGAAATCGACGCTGCCGAGGAACACCTGGCCCCGGCGTTCGCAGCACGCATACGGACGCCACAGCGCCCACGCGTAGTCGCCTTGCTGGGCTTGGGTCAGCGTGCCGCTGTGGGGGAACACCACGCAGGTGTTCGACAGGCGCGGCGTCAGTTCCTGCCACTTGCCGGTCGAGGCATCACCTTCCATCAGCGCGCCGGCCGGCCAGTAGCCATCACGCGCGTTGGCGAGCAGCGGCTGGTACACGTGCAACTGCCCGCGCCGCGTGACGACGTCACCGGCGCGCTGAGCCACGACCGCCCCGGATTTGTGGTCGTCGGTCTGGTGCAGGAAGCCGCCGCGCGGATAGACATTGCCCCAGAGGTTCATCGTGGTGCGCGCACCGACCTCGCGCCGGCCCGGGATCAGCGCCTCCGGGTAGGCCATCTCGGGCACGTTGTAGCGCCAGGCCAGCGTGTCCAAGGTGCTGAGCAGATACGGCATGAAGGCCGTTCCCGCGCCTTGGCAAAAATAGCCCGAGGACGAGGCGAACTGGTTGAACACCTCGCCGCCGGGATGGCCGATGACATCGGCGTTCTTGAATTTGGCGAGGTTGTTTTCGTGGTCTTCGTTGGTGGTGCCGTCGCCGCCTGCCTGGGCCGAGGCGTTCGGCATGCTCATCGCTCGCACTTCGACCCAGGGGTTCTCTCCGGTGTTGCTGTAGCTGGAGACGACCGCATCGGGGACGTAGTGCCGGACCTTGGTGGACGTGCGCACCGAGCAGCCGCCATAGGTGCAATACAGCCAGTAGCAGATGCCCACCACCCGGTACTCCAGGCAGTCCGGCGACATGACGGAGGACACGATGGTGACGGTGTTCAGGGCGTAGCTGCCCGTGGCGCTGACCAGCAGCAGCGAGGCCACGGCGACGCGCAGGCGGCGCAGCAGGTCGAATGGGCGATAGGTCACGGTTGCCTCCTCCGGTGCTGCTCGATGCAGGACACGGCCCGGGCCACGTCAGGCTCGCCATAGACCACATAGCGTTGGTCCACCACGACGGCCGGGATGGTCGTGACACCCAAACTCCATGCGTCGGTGATGCCCTGGTAGGCGGTGCCAATGCGGCGCTGAAGGTCGGTGCCGCCTTGGTTCAGGCGTTGCCGGACGATGGCTGCTGCGCGCTCGGGGTCGGCTGGCAGATCTGCGGAAAGCTCTGCTTCGAGCCCGGATGCCCGGTCCAGCTCGATCAGCCGCTCGCCGCCCATGGTCTTGACCGGGTGGCGGCTGTCGGTGACGACCACCACGTCGGCGGCGAACGCGGCCGGGCTGAATGCCGCGAACGACGCCGGCAGCACGATGGCCAGGCCAAGGGTTCGCCAGCCTGGTGCGAACCGGGTAAAAGCTCCTGGCATGTCTTGCACCCCGGAAGTTGATCAGGGCCATAGTCAAACGCCGAACCCCATGCGGCCCCAACAAACAATGCGCATCGCGGCCACCCCGCATACCTGCTTGTGTCGCCGCGCAGAAAAATGCGGAGGCCGAAGCCTCCGCGCTGATCAACGAAGCAGTACAACCCTTACAGCAGGCCGGACTCCGCAAAGGAGAACGGGGCACCCTGGCCGACGATGATGTGGTCCAGTACCCGCACATCGATGAGCGCCAGCGCGGCCTGCAGTTGCTGGGTCAGCATGCGATCCGCGCTCGACGGCTCGGAAATGCCCGAGGGGTGCTGGTGCGCGAAGACCACCGCGGCCGCATTCAACTGCAGAACACGCTGCACAACGACACGCGGATAGACCGAAGTCGCGTTGATCGTGCCCCTGAACAGCGGCTCGTAGGCCAGTACCTGGTGCATGCTGTCCAGGAACACAGCGACGAATATTTCGTTGGGCTCGGCCACCAGCTTCACGCGCAGGTAGTCGCGCACGGCCGTGGGGTCGAGGAGTTTCGGACCCGCTTTGAAAACCCGCTTCTCCAGCAGCGCAATGGCTTGCTGGATGATCCAGTCCTCGTGCTGGGCAGCGATGGCGGAAAGCGACTCCAGGCAGGAGTCATTGACGACGAAAGACATGGCGAACCTCCAAATGGTGAGATCGGAGGGCGCGCGCCCGGGGAGGGCAAGCCCTCCTGGGGAACGAACAAGGTGCATCCATCACCGCGGTGGCGGTGATCGTTCGCGGCCAGGATGCGAGGCGAACGGGTTGCGGTCAGCGCAGCGGACTGCGCCGTAGCCTTGAAGACCGGGGCTACCTGGGCATGTCGCCGACGACGTCGGCAGGCATTTCCGATGTGGGTATGGCGGCGGGATCGCCGGCCGCGAGCATGTCCATGGCCGACAGCAAGGCATCGCCCTCGATCGGGCCCTGCAGCAGGATCGCCTTGCCGGTTTCGCGATCGTGCAGCCGCAGCGATGGCGTGGCGATCACGCCGCTGTTCGTGGCTTCCGCCGTCTGGGCGCGGATCGGTGCATCGGGCCGCTCGCTCGCCAGACACTGCTCGATCGCTGGAGTGAGGTCGGGGTAGCGCAGCCCTTCAGGCAAGCCCTGGCCGTCGCTCCGCGTGTGGGCATAGACCCATTCGACGGCCTGCCAAAAGGCGGCATGGCTGCCGGCTTCGCCCGCGCATTCCGCCAGGCGCGCTTCGGCGGACGCGGCTGGCTCATGCGCGGCCAACGGCAGGTGGTGCCATTGCAAGGTCACGTCCGCATTGCCGGCCACCCAACGCTTGAGCACTGGAAAATAGGACCGGCAGAACGGGCATTCGAGGTCCGCGTAGAGCGTCAGCGTGAAACGCCCTTCCGGATTGCCCATCTGCCACGGAGGCCCAGCCACCTGCGTGTCGCTGACTGGCGCCGAAGTCTGAGGTGTGGACCCGCCTGGCGAACGTGACACGAGCCAGATCAGCAGCAGCGCAACCAGCACCGCGGCCAATGCCCAGGGCCAGCGGAACTGCCAGCGCCGACGACGGAACGCCTGGACCTGCATCGGAATGGATGGGCGTTTCTGTTCCATGGCGTTCTCCGGTGTACGGCAGATTCAGGGCAGGTCCAGGGCCGGCGACTCGATGCCGCGTGCCCGGTCGATCTTCTCGGCCACCTTGAAGGCGGCATCCAACTCGCTGACGCCGTGCTGCTGCATGAGCTGGTAGCGCTCGGCCTTCTCTTCGGGTTCGGTCTGCGCGAGCGCGAGATACAGGCTCGGCGGCACGGCGCGGAAGAGCACCTCCATGCTCTTGGAGAGGATGACGCCCTCGGTGAACTTGCCCGCTTCCTTGCGTGCCGAGAGCATCAGCGCTTTCTGCGCTTGGCTCAGTTCGCGGAACCGCGCGATCTTCTCCACTTCATCGGGGGGCATCGACAGGCAGATCCACCACTCGATCATGTTGAGCATCGGCTCCGCGGCGCGCGGTAGGTCGTCAATATTTTGTGTAGCTAGCCAGTACCAGGCCCCCAGCTTGCGCCACATTTTTGTAATTTTCACGGTATACGGCGCGAGCAGCGGGTTCTTGGTGATCACGTGGCCTTCGTCGGTCACGTTGATGATCGGGCGGCCGAGATACTGGTCACGCTCCGCGATGTTGTTCACCGTGCTGATGAGGCTGATGTACGCGATCGAGAGCTGCGCGTTGTAGCCCTCGCGGGCGTAGGTCGCCAGATCGACCAGCGTGATGTCGGCCTCGGGCCACGGCGTGCCGTCGCGGTCGAACATCTCGCCGTCCGTGCCTTGGCAGAACATGTCCATCGCGTCCGCCATCTCCAGCAGCCGCACGCGCCGCATCTCGGGCAACGTCGGGTCCTGGCCGCGGGTGCGCAGCGCATTGCGCACATCGCGCGTGAGCACAGTGCGCTTCTCTGCCACGCAATGTTCGGCCGCGTCGAGGATGCACTGGCGGATCAGCGAGCGGTCGGCCCGCGTCATCCGCGCTTCTTCCTTGTCTTCGCCGCCCGTGATCATCAGCCGTGCCGTGATCTCCAGCTCGCCCAGCACGTCGCGCTGCTCGTCCGCCTCCATGGCCGAGGCATCCGGTGGCAGGTCTTCGTCCAGTGCATCGGCATCGAGCGTCTGCACGTCGCTGGGCGTTTCGATCAGCCGGCGTGCGTCGGCGAACGGCGCCAGGCTGATGCCCGAGCCGGGTGCCAGCTTGACCCGGTTCACGGTCAGCCCCAGGCGCCTGGCGAAGTCGCTGAACAAGCCGAAGCTGTTGCCGGCTTCCACGATGAAGAGGCGCGGCCGATAGATCGCGGTGACCTGGTTCAGCAGGTTGTTGAGCGTGGCGCTCTTGCCCGAGCCCGTGGGACCGAACAGGAACAGATGGGCATTCATCTGCCGATCCAACCTGTTCAAGGGGTCAAACGTAATCGGGCCGCCTCCGCGATTGAACATCGTGATGCCGGGGTGCCCCGTGCCCTGGGCGCGGCCCCACACCGGCGACAGGTTCGCCGCGTGCTGGGCGAACATCAGTTGCGTGTACCACCGGCGCCGGTCCTTGCCGGGGTTGTAGCAGCACGGCAGCCAGCGCAGGTAGCTGTTGAGCGGCGCCACCTCGTCGTCCTCGCGCACCGGCTGCAGGCCGGCGTTGAGCATCACGTTCGCGAGGTCCAGGCCGCGCCGATCCAGTTCCGCCTCGTCGCGCCCGCGTAGGTAGAACGCCAGAGTGCCCCGGTAGAGCTTGTGCGCGCTGCCGATCAGGGAGCGGGCTTCATGCACGTCCTTGAGCGTCTGCTCCGACGCCAGCGTCTCGCCCACAGCTTTCTTCGCCAGATGGTTGAGGTCCGATTCGAGGACGTCCTGCGGCGTGGCCACCATGGTGAGACACATCAAGGTGTCCTCGGGCATCTGATCGAATAGCGTGTTGATCGCGTCTCCCTTGCGGGTCTCGCCGGTCAGGTGCCCGGTGCCGGGCGGCATGCGCAGCCGGTCGGTGATCAGCACGCGGTGCGGCATGCCGTCGAAGTACCAGGCCCCTTGCGCCACGTCCGAGCGCGGCTGCCCAAAGAACAGCCGCTGGCTGAAATCCCGCCCGCTCGCCAACTCGATCTCGCCGGCCTCGCTTTCCTCGGTACTGTCCGGATAGCGCGCCAACGCGTAGAAGCGCTCCCGGTCCTCCACCCCAGGGCCGAGCAGCGTGGGGCGCGGGTTGAACCATCGCAGCAGCCAGTCGTGAACGTCCGCTGCAACCATGCGCCGGGCCTGGATGCCGGCGTTCGCCAGGCCGCCGCATAGGCGGTCGCAGACGATGCCCAGCATCTGCTCGGGTGTCTGGCCGCGGCGGTTTGCCTGTCCCTGTCCGCTCGCGCGGCGGTACACCACCATGCGCACACGCCGCGTCTGCCCGCGCCAGCGCAGCCGCGTAACCACCGTGTCCTCGAACAGGCCGCCGGGCTTGGCCACAGCGCGCAGGTGGTGGCCGAAGAAGCGCAAGTAGAACTCGGTGAACGCCGAGCCGCGCGCACGTGGCTGCACGTAATCGCGCAAGGTCTGCATGTACTGGTCGAAGCTCGGTTCGTCCTGGGCATAGAGCTGGAGCACCCACGGGTTCTCGTCCAGTTCATCGAAACTGTCCTGAAGCGCGTTTTCCAGGGCGTCGCGGGCATGCGCGAGCCAGCCGGGTTCCCGGCCTTCGGTGCCCAGCGGCACCAGTTCGTAGAACGCCGCCACCGATTGGCCATCCTCCAGGAGCATCGATTTCGACCCGGGCAAGAACTCCACCCAGGGCAGCAGTTCCACGAAGGACGGCGCAACGTCGTACAGCGCCTGCTCGTCGGCCACGGTCGCTGGCTTGCGGCCGTGGACTGCCGAACCGGGTTCGGGGATGCCGGCCTGGCGCAAGGCCTCGACGTGGCGCTGCCAGCTGTCCGGCTGCTCATCGCTAGCCGGGCTACTGGAGCCGGCGCCGGCCAGCTTCGGCCATGGGAGTTTCCACCGCATCAGTAGTCCTCCACGCGCTCGCCCGGCATCGCGTACTGGATGCGCTGGTAGAGCGGGAAGACGGTCGTGTAGCCGGGCACCGGCACGGGATCGGTGCCGGCCAGATGCGGGTACACGTACATCACGAGATCGGGATTGGGCAGGCGCTGGAACTGGCGGTGGACCTCATTGCGCGCGGTGCGCGTGTAGCGCATCTGCTCGACAGGTGCGGCCTGCACGTCGGCGTCGGTCAGGGGCCGACGCAGGCTCTGGCGCGCATCGAGCAGCTGGCGGCCGGCGTTCCGTCCGGCTGCGCCACCGCCGTCGCCGGCCTCCTGCTGCCAGATGTCCATCATCGTGCGGTCACCGTGGGTCAGCAGCTTTTCCTTGCTGGTGGCGCAGCCGCCGAGCACCGCGACGGCGAGGGCCAGCACCAGGCCCTTAATCGAGTTCGAGAGCATGGCTTTCTCCTGCGCGGTGATCGACCTTGCGGCCTTCGGGATCGAAGTCGATGGCGAGCGGTTTTTCGAGGTGGACGGCGACCTTGGCGCCGGGCTGCACATAGACGGCGGCGAACGCCTGGCCGTAGAGCTTGTTGACCCAGGCCGACATGTCCCGGACACCGCCCGCGAGAATCTGGCCGACCGCTTCCTGGCCGGTGATGCCCACGGTGCCGATGGAGCCGTCCGAGCCGACATAGGACATGCGGCCGCTGTCGCTCTCGATGAGCGAGGCCACGCCGGCACCGGCCGCGGTGATCAGGGCCTGCGAGCCGAGGTACTGCTGGGCGTTGCTGCGCCGCTCGCCGCTGACGCAGGGGATGCCGTGCGGGTCGCTGATCCAGCCCAAGCCGTCGCGTTGCTGGTTGTTCTGCTGGTTGCCCTCGCGGTCTTCGGGGATCGTGCGGATCGTGCCGTCGTTGAAGACGAACGTGATGCTGCGCACCTGGCCGCGCACGCACGAAAGCGTCCAGTCGCCCGATGCGGTGCCGCTGAACACGGCGCCGGCCACGTCGGGAATGTCGATGCCATTGGCGGTCAGGTTGTCCGGCCCGACCAGGACTTTGAACGGATAGGGATCGTTGACCGTGCCGTCGATCGGCACGCGGCCGATCAGCGCGGTCATGGCGACCGAACCCATGAGCGTGGAGTTGGTCGGCACGGTATAGACCGGCTTGGCACTCTTGACCCCAGAGGCGCGGGCGCCCGCGTTGGCCACGGTTTCCGCGGTGGTTTCGAGCGTGCTCTGCGCCGGGCCGAAGCTCGTGGGGAAGCTCATTCCGCCGCTCGCGCCACGACCGCCGTTGCGCCCCTCGGCGGGCTTTGCGTCGTCCGGCTCGACCCACCGCACGCCGCCCTCCATGCCGGCCTCGTCGCCGCCCTGCAGCCCCAGGCCCACGGGCAGGTCCGCATGGCCGCCGCCGCGCCCGCCGATGCTGTCCAGGCGCCGCTGCAGGTCGGCGAGCAGCCCTTCGGTCTGCTGGCGCGCGCTGGCCGCCTGCTCCTGGTCGCGGCGCAGGTTGGACCGCTCGGATTCGAGCGCCGAGTTGATGCGCTGGTCGATGGAGTTCTCGCGCTGGCGCAGTCGCTGGTTCTCTTCACGCTGCGACTTGTTGTCCGAGAGCGCGGTCTGAAGCTCGGTGCGCAACTGCTTCACTTGGGCAACGAGCGTCGCCACGGTGTCGCGCGGGGTGTCGCCTTCGATGCCCAGCGCCTTCATTTCCTCGGGCGTGAGCTGGGCGCCGTTGTCCGCCGCGGGTGGCGCCGTGCTGCCTCCACCCGAGAACAGCCGGATACCGACGAACAGCACCAGGATGGCGACAGGGATCATCAGCCACTTGAGCAGGCCGTTACTGCGCATGGCGGGCCTCCTTGGCGTTCTCGTCGCCGTCCGGCTGCGGCAGATGCACGGCAGGGTCGAAGCGGTGAATCGCCGGCAGCAGCGACTGCGCGAGGCCGCGGCCGCCCGTGACCAGGTAGAGGACGGTCGTGTCCTCGGGCGTGCCGCGCGGGCCCAGCGCCTCGTGCTGGAAGGTGGCGGTGAGGAAATCGCCTTGCAGCACGCGCGGGTCGAGCGCGACCCAGTCGGCGCCGGTGTTGGTAAGGCGCACGGCAGTCACCCATTGGTCTTCCAGGCGCCACGACGCGAGCGCGACCGCGCGCACCGGCAGCGTTGGCATCAGTGTGTCCAGGTCGAGGTCGCGGGGCAGGTTGACCCGCATGACGCCCGGAAGCGGCTCGACGGTGCGCAGCGGTGCGTAGAGGTTCTGCGCGGCGAAGCGCGTCAGCACGACAGGGACCGGAGTTTCGCGCCGCGCGGTCCGCGCACCTGCCTGGCCCTGGGCGCGTGCCGGGGCCTCGGCACTGTCGGCCTGCTCGCCATAGCGTCCCGGTGCGCTGTCACCCTCGACGATGCGCACCGGCTCCAGCTCGGCTTCCCCGTCCTTGGGCGGTTCGGCTGCGATGTCCAGCAGGATCAGCGCGCCCGTGTCGGCGTCCTGCAGTTGCAACCGCGTGGGCTCGATCGGCTCGCTGGCGCGCAGGTACACCGCGCCACCCGCACTCTGCACGCGCAGGCGTTCGCCCACGCCCGCGGGCACGCCCACGCGCACGTTCCGGTCGATGAACACGATGCGTTCCTGACCGACCTTCAGCGGCACTGCCAGTGGCATGCGTTCCCAACGCAGGATCTCCACCGCCTGGGCGACGGGTGCCGCGGCCACGGCCAGTAGCCCCAGCAGCGCGAGTACAGGATGCTTCATGGGGTGTTTCCTCCTTGAGGCGCTTGCGGAGACAGGCCACTCGACGCCGGGCGCGCCGGCTCCGGTGCACTGATGCGCTGGGGCGCGCCTTCGTAGCAGTCCAGCGCCAGGCCGAACGGGTTGCGGGCGGGATCGACGTCCACCCGCGTGACCTTGATCGGATAACGCACCAGGGCGCGCTTGACCTGCTCGGCGCCGTAGTACTCGTCCGCCGTGATGTCCAGCGTCACCACCCAGTCGCGATCGGACACGGTGCGCACGCGCGCCGTGGGGTCGTCGCCATAGCCGCGGCCGGGAATCTCGTAGATGCCGCGCACGCGCTGGCGTAGCTCGCCGGTGGAGCGGCGGTAGTCGTAGTCCGCGCGAAGGAAGGCCTGGCAGGACGGGGTGAGGTACGGCGAGAGCGTGTGGAGGTTGCGCGAGTAGTCTTCTTCGCCATTGGTCGGCCAGCGGTTCAGCGTCTGGAACACGTAGAACGTGAACGCATAGACCGATTCGGGCGGCACTTCCCACCACTTGCGGGTACTGCCAGAGCGCAGGTCGGGCGGGACGTGGATGGTCAGGTCGCGCGGCGCGCTCCACCAGCCGCCGCCCATGACCAGGGCGACAATGACCAGCGCGCCCGCGCCCAGGCGCAAGGTCTTGATGTGCGCCTGCAGGTGGGCGATCTCGTTCTTGAAGCGACTCATCGCATGCTCCTGCGGGTGGACCAGAAGCCCGAGCGCGAGATCAGCACGTGGCCGCCCACCCAGCCGGCCATCAGCGGATGGCCCGTTGCGATGCGCCACTGCAACTGCCGATAAAGCCAGGTGTCGGGGCGCCCACGCTTGAGGCGGCGCAGGATGCCGCCGCCGATGAACACGCCCAAGGCCACGCCCAGGACAACGAACGTCGGTGCGATGGCGATCGTGCGGAACACCCACGAAAGCGGCGCGCCGACCAGCAGGCCGGCGGCGCCGGACAGGCCGCAGCAGATCCACAGCTCGTCGGCGGTGAGGCCGCGCACGACAACGGGATGGCGGTTGAGCCGGTGCGGAAGGAACGTGACCGTCCCGTCCGCACGGACGTGCTGCTGCTCGGACATACCGGCCTCGCCTTACAGGATGCCCGTGGCTTCGGTGAGCAGCCAGATGCCGATCACGAGCAACACGGCGCCGATGGCGACCGTGAGGCCGAATTGGCCCCACGTCTTGCGGCCGGTGTGGATCTCCGCGTAGGTTCCGTAGGCGTGGTAGCAGACGCCGATGAACATCGACGCCACCACCAGCAGGGCCACGAGCATGATGATGTCGTAGCCGTAGTTGCGGATCGTCTCCATGATGCCGTTGCCGGTGCCGCGCGTCGGGTTCTCCAACTGCGGCAGGCCTTGCGCGAACGACAGCGCGGGCAGCGCGGCGGCGCCCAGGGCCATGGCGGCGCGCTGGGCGAGACGGGAAGTGAGGATGCGGTTGTGCATGGTCGGGCCTTTCAGGTCAGGACAGAAGGAAGAAACTCAGGACGAGGTACATCGCGACGAAGCGGATGCAGACGCCGAGGAACTGGCGCTGGTTGAGGCGGCTCTCGGACCACCCCACGTAGGCCGTTCGGATGGCCCAGACGCCCCACACGAGCAGGACCGCGAACACGACGCCGACCAGGACGGTCGCCATTGCGGAAGGCGCGATGCCGCTGTTGGCTTGAAATGCCGAGACCTGGGCGCCGTTCATTGCTTGCCCCCCGCAGTCGTCGCCGGCAGCGGCTCGGCCGCCCGCTCGGTGCGGTAGTCGCCGGCCAGTTCGGAGGGGTCGCGCGGCTGAGCGCGCGATGGCGTCAGGTGAAACTGGATGCCGGCGCGAACGCGCGCCAGGTCAGCCAGCAGCCGCGGGTAGTCGAAGTGGTAGCGCTCGCCCGGCTGGATGGGGGCATGCGCGGCGCTGTCCGCGACGGTGCGCTCCAGCGCGTCGAGCTGGCGCAGTGCGGCGACCAGCTCCTGGCGCTGTGCCGGAGACTCGGCCAAGGCCATCTGGGACTGACCCAGCAGGAGGGCCGTCACGAGAAAAGTGGGCACGCCGCGATGCGCGGCGCGCAGCCAGATCGAAGCCACCATCGCGCCATTCCTGTGTGATCAGCAATGGGGTGATCGTGGAGATCAGGGCTGTTTTAGGCCGCAAACAATAGGAACTGGCGGACGACCGGATTGGGCATACCGCGAGCGAACCTACAAAAGCCCGGGTGGAGTTTCGATTATTGCGTTTTTCGAGTGTTTCGAATATGATCGGCTCTGCAACCGTTTTCGCTTAGGAGCTACCCATGACCACCGCCACTGCCCAATCCAAGATGACCCTTCCCGCCGCGGGAGAGGTTAAGGCAGCCGTCCAGGGTCAACGTGCCTTGGCGGCTTACCTCGCAACCCAGTTCGAGACGCAGCACATCCAGATCTTTGATGACCACAAACAGGCTCATCAGGTGGAACTGCCTACCTCGGCTTTACGCCTGCTGGTCGACATCCTGGCCGAGTTGGCCGATGGCAATGCAGTAAAGGTGGTGCCCGTCCATGCAGAGCTGACGACCCAAGAGGCGGCGGACTTGCTCAACGTGTCCCGTCCCCATTTCGTCAAGCTGCTAGAAGATGGGGTGTTGGCATTTCATCGCACCGGCAAGCACCGCAGGGTGAGGTTCGCCGATCTGATGCAGTACAAGGAAGCGCGCGAGCGCGCCAGTGAGCAGGCGATGGCCGAACTCGCTCAGCAGTCGCAAGAGTTGGGAATGGGATACGAATGAGGCATTCCCCATTCACCGCCGTCTACGACGCGTGCGTTCTATATCCCGCGCCACTGCGGGATTTCCTGATGTGGCTCGGCCTGTCTGGCCGCTTCCGGGCGCGGTGGAGCCAAGCCATTCATGAGGAGTGGAAACGCAATCTGTTGATCAACCGCCCCGATCTCACCCGGGTTCAGGTCGACAGGACGTCGGATCTCATGGACAGGGCCATTCCGGACGGCTTGGTGGAGGGCTACGAAGCGCTCGTGGCAGGCCTGACATTACCCGATCCGAACGATCGGCACGTCCTGGCTGCGGCGATTCGCTGCGGTGCGAGCGTGATTGTGACGTTCAACGAACGTGATTTCCCGAACGATCTGCTGGCTCCGTACGGCATCGAATCGCAGCACCCCGATGAGTTTGTGGACAACCTGCTGGATCTGGATGCGGCCGCCGTAGTGTCGGCTGCGCAGCGCCAGCGTGCCCAACTCAAGCATCCGCCGATCGATGTGGACCGCTATCTCGAAATCCTGCTGCGCCAAGGCCTTGTGCAAACGACCAAGGTGCTGGCGACCTATCGCACCATTCTCTGACCCGCCGAGAGCCACGGATGACCAAGAATCCTTCATCAGACGCCACTTTGCCGAAAGGCATCCATCGAAGCTGGAAGCTGCCGGATAAGTCGCTGGGTGACTTGTGGGATTCGATCGTGATGGACGAAGCCATCAAAAAACAGTTGCTGTCACAAGCGATCGTCAACTTCACGGTGCGCCCCAAGGTGGAGCGCACGGTACTCCCCCTGCACGGCGTGATCTTGTTGGTCGGCCCGCCGGGGACTGGGAAGACCTCCTTGGCACGGGGCTTGGCGCATCGTGTGGCCGAATCTTTTTCTTCTGCGAAGTTTCGATTGCTGGAAGTGGAGCCTCACACGCTGACGAGCTCTGCAATGGGAAAGACTCAACGCGCCGTGGCAGACCTGTTCTCGCAATCGATCGCAGAATCCGCAGCGGCGGGCCCGACGATCGTCCTTCTGGACGAGGTCGAAACGCTTGCGGCTGATCGAGCGAAGCTCAGCCTGGAAGCCAACCCGGTTGATGTGCACCGGGCCACCGACGCGGTGTTGGTGCAGTTGGACATGTTGGCCGAACGCAACCCGCATCTGCTGTTCGTGGCCACCAGCAACTTCCCACAGGCCGTCGACAGTGCCTTCCTATCTCGTTGCGACATGGTGATGGAGGTGCCACTGCCCGGCAAGGATGCCTGCAAGCAGATCCTAGTGGACTGCCTGAATGGCCTGGCAAAGACATTTCCGGGGATTGGCAAGCTTTCCTCGGCTCACCAGTTCGACGCGTGCGCTGGCGAGTGCGTCGGATTGGATGGTCGGGCCATTCGCAAGGTCGTAGCCAACGCCCTCGCGGCCGACCCGCAAGTGGCTATCGATCCGAACAAGCTTTCCGTAGAGCACTTGCGCAGTGCGATACGACAGGCAAAGCAAATGCGCCTTCAAGGAGGGAAGCAAAAATGACCACCGTTGTCAGCCGGACGTTTCGCAGCTCGCCGCACCGCGATGCGTTGCAGACATGGGATGCCATTGTCGAACTGCTCACTCAGGGCAAGGACGGCACGGCTCGCTCTGAACTCAGGGCCGTGACGGGCGTGGCCGCCAGCTTGATCGCCGACCAGGCACCCAAGAGCGCGCCCATCGTTGCGACATGCGATGGACCACGGACCAGGATCTACTGCCTCTTCGACGAAGACGCGATCTATGGTGATGATGCCAACGAAGAAGTCTTGGGGTTCGAGCCGTTGAAGGGAGACTGGGGAGTCTCGCTGCCGTGTCCGAAGGAGCAGCTCGGCTGGGTGCAAAGCGCGCTCAAAAAGCACAGTTCTCGCATCATTGCACGGGACTTGAGCCAAGGAATTGCCACGCAGGCGCAGGCCGATGCTGGGCAAGCGCTGTCGCTCGACCTCGGAGGTTTCCTCAAGTCATGAGCACCGTCGCCACCTACTCGTACACGCACTCGGTTACCTATGTGACCGACAACATCCTCAAGAGCTTGAAAGACATCATCCTGCTCAGTGGGCTGGACCCTGAGCACTTTGCGGATCGCTGGGAGAGCAATACCCGAGCCATCAAGACGTGGCTCGGGACCGGTGATCTGCGCAAGGTGATTCTGGAGATCTACAACCCGGCAACCGACAAGCTCGTGACCCGATGGGATATCGACATCGTGTATGGGTGGTCCGATGGCGACGGCAGCTTCTGGACAGATACCGAGCAGTTGAAGTACGCGATCAAGAAAGCTGGGCTGCTGCCATCGCAGGCCAAGTACAAGTTAATGCTCGATACAAAGCCAGGGCGACCTGATGTGGAGGGATGGAGCAAAGGAAGTTATCGCTCGACGGATGGAATGGTCAAGCAGAGCCTAGGCTCGACTGTCGAACACAGCGGCCTGGCGGGTCAGGCCGGATATTGGAGGCAACGCTGATGCTGTCGATCGATGAAGCTTTTCGCAAGTTCAAGTCGCGTCTGGAACTCAACGAACGCGAACAGAAGAATGCCTCGCAACGCCAGAACGAAGTGCGGGACTACCTGCAGACCAAGTTCGGCATTGCGCGCAGCTTCCTGACCGGTTCCTATGCTCGATACACGAAGACGAAGCCGCTCAAGGATATCGACATCTTCTTCGTGCTGAAGGACTCGGAGAAGCATTACCACGGCAAGGCCGCATCGGTAGTGCTGGATGATTTCCACTCTGCATTGGTGGAGAAATACGGTTCGGCGGCCGTGCGCAAACAGGCGCGCTCGATCAACGTGGATTTCGGTGTTCACATCGACGCGGAGGACAACACGGACTACCGGGTGGTCAGCGTGGATGCGGTGCCCGCATTCGATACCGGCGACCAGTATGAGATCCCCGATACGGCGTCCGGAAAGTGGATCAAGACGGACCCGGAGATCCATAAGGACAAGGCGACCGCAGCGCACCAAGCCTATGGCAATGAGTGGAAAGGTCTCGTGCGCATGGTGAAGTACTGGAACAACAATCCCAAGCACGGCGATCTGAAGCCGGTGAAGCCCTCGTTCCTGATCGAGGTAATGGCCCTTGAGTGTCTTTACGGCGGCTGGGGAGGATCGTTCGATCGCGAGATCCAGTCGTTCTTTGCCACGCTTGCCGATCGAGTTCATGACGAGTGGCCGGATCCCGCCGGACTTGGCCCGGCGATCAGCAACGATATGGATGCCGCGCGCAAGCAGCGCGCGCAGCAGCTGCTGTTCCAGGCGAGCCAAGACGCAAGCATCGCCATCGACCACGCGCGTCGTGGTCGCAATATCGAAGCGCTTCGCGCCTGGCGCGCACTGTTTGGCCCCAAGTTCCCACTGTCCTGATTCCATCGGCTTCCATACACGTCCCATCGAGGTACAGCATGTCCCAGTGGTCGCTTTCCCAGCTCCTGTCGTCCCTGCATGAGGACATCCAGCAGCGCTTGTCCGTAGTACGCAAGACCTTCGGTCACCCGGGTACGAAGGGGGATGCGAGCGAGAACGTCTGGATCGACATGCTGGATACCTATCTGCCCAAACGGTACCAGGCGGCCAAGGCGCATGTGGTGGACAGCCTGGGGAACTTCAGCCAGCAGATCGATGTGGTGGTGTTTGATCGGCAATATTCGCCTTTTATCTTCACCTACGAGAACGAGACGATCATTCCAGCCGAAAGCGTGTACGCCGTTTTCGAGGCCAAGCAGACGGCTGACGCGGGGCTTGTGGCCTATGCCCAGGAGAAGGTCGCCAGTGTGCGCAGGCTGCACCGCACGAGCCTGCCGATCCCGCACGCTGGCGGGACCTACCCAGCGAAGCCGTTGATTCCGATTCTGGGTGGCTTGCTCACCTTCGAGAGCGAATGGAGTCCTGCATTGGGTCCATCCATGGACAAGGCGCTGAACGCAAACCTCACCGAGGGGCGTCTGGACATCGGATGCGTTGCCGCCCACGGGCACTTTTTCTATGACCAAGCCAGCGGCGCGTACAGCTACACCAACGAAAACAAGCCGGCGACCGCGTTTCTTTTCAAGCTGATCGCGCAGCTTCAGTTCAGTGGAACGGTCCCCATGATCGATGTGGAGGCTTACGGT
Source organism: Xenophilus aerolatus (assembly GCA_030418545.1). Classification (GTDB taxonomy): domain Bacteria; phylum Pseudomonadota; class Gammaproteobacteria; order Burkholderiales; family Burkholderiaceae_C; genus Xenophilus. The sequence goes on from QAIB01000002.1 coordinate 565,512, forward strand.
CAGTGGTTGACCAAGTGAGGGGGCGCTGTGGCAAGCATACGTTCGGAGTACCACCGGTTCCTGGCGCACTTGGCGCAGCGGCACGTGCACGACGACGTGCGCCGGCTGGCGCACCTGGTGCTCGATCACCTGCAGCCACTGGCCGAGGTCGGTGCTGCACGCCGGGGGCGCTCCACGCGCTTGGCGCCGCTGGCCATCGCGCATCTGGCGCAGATGCCTGTCGCCTACGACGGGGACGCGCGCGGCCCCGAAAACGGGCCGGCGCTCGGGCGACTGCACCAGCTCGAAGTCGGGCCGTTTCGAGGATTCATGCGGCAGGAGACGTTCGACCTCAGCCATGACATCACCTTGGTCTACGGTGCCAACGGCACCGGCAAGAGCAGCTTCTGCGAAGCCTTGGAAGTGGCGATGCTCGGTTCGATCAGCGAAGCGCAGGCCAAGCGGGTCGACCAGCGGACGTACTGCAACAACGCTCGCCTGCGCCGCCACGTCGCGCCAGTCCTGTCGTCTACGGCGGCGGGCGAAGCGCAGGCCGTCCAGCCCGACGAAGCTGAGTATCGCTTCTGCTTCATCGAGAAGAACCGCCTCGACGATTTCGCCCGAATCGCCGCGCGGACCCCGAGCGATCAGCGCCAGCTCATCGCCACCCTGTTCGGCGTGGACCAGTTCAGCGAGTTCGTGCGCGGCTTCAACCCCTCGCTCGATCAGGACCTGATGCTTGCCGGCGTGCAGGCGGCGCAGCTGGCGCAGCGTCGCCTGCGGTTGGCGAACTCCGAACAGACCATCGCCGCCTACCCGCAGAAGATCGCAGCGGTCGAGGGCCTGGAACAAGCTTTGGCGCAGCGCATGTCACCTGGCGCGACCTATCAAGCCTGCGTGGACTGGCTGCTGGGTACGCCGCAGCAGCAAGGACGGCTACCGTATGTCCAGGCTCAGCTGGACGCCAACCCGCCTGCCATTCACGAGGTGACCCAGGCCCGCCTGCAAGCGTTGCTGGCAGAGGCCTACCGCGTCCAGGGACTGTGGCAAGCGTCTTCCGCGCAACTCGCGGCCCGCGCGGGCGAGGTGTCGTACGCGAAGCTCTACGAGGCCGTGCAAGCGTTGGCGGACGGGGCGACCGCGTGTCCGGCATGTGGAACCGGACTGGCCGCTGTGGCACAGGACCCGTTCGCCAGGGCGCGAATGGGCCTGGAGCAGCTCGCGCAACTGGCCGTCCTGCAGCAGCAAGAGGCCGGGCATCGGACGCAGTTGAGCGAGGCGGTCCGAGCGCTGTGGGACGAAATGCGCCGCGTGGTGGCGGCGGCTGGGGTCGCTTGTCCTGCCGAATCGCAGGCCGCGGGCCTGCCACTGCTGCCTCCCACGTCGGCGGGCAATTGGCTCGGCGGCTGGGTGAATGGGGACCAGCGCGCCTGGCAAGCCCTCTTACGGATCGCACAGATCATCGAAGGCTTCGACGCGCAGGCGCGCGACGTGCATGCCCAGCGCGGCGCGATGGCCCAGGAGCGGGACCGCCTGCAACAGCATCAGCTGGAGATCGAACGGCTGCGGACCATGCGCACGACTGCGGATCAGGAGCTGGCGGCCGCCCGCCAAACCGTGGCCCAATTCGACGACGCGAACCGCGGCCTGATCCAGGCGGCCACGGACGAAATGCCGGTGGTGGTGCACCATCAGCGGGTCAAGGCCGCCTACGACGGCTTCCTACCCGAGATTCAGGCATACCTGACCGCTCTGCCGGGGGTTCTGCTACAGGGGCTGGGAGACCAAGCCCGCCATCTCTACAACGCATTCAACCGGGCCGATCCGCCCGGCGATCTGCTGCACGCGCTGTGGTTGCCCGTGGCCGAGAACGGCAAGATCGAGGTGGAGTTCGCCGGCGAGCCGGGCGTGCGCTACGACGCGTTGATCGTCTTCAGCGAAGGGCACATCAAATGCTTGGGTCTGGCGATTCTGCTTGCCAAGAACCTCGCGCAGGGCTGCCCCGTGGTCATCTTCGATGACGTCGTCAATGCGATAGACGACGACCATCGCGATGGCATCTGGCGTACCTTCTTCGAGGACGGTTTGCTCCACGGCAAGCAGGTTATCCTCACCTCGCACGCAGAGGAGTTCCTGCACCGCATCCAGCAGGAGTTGGGCGTGCGCCGCGCCGCGGCCATCAAGCGCTACAAGTTTCTCCCGCATCAGGGAGAGCACGAACTGCGGGTCGACAGCGACCCGCCAGCGAAGAACTATGTTCTTCTGGCCCAGCAGGCGTTGGCGGCTGACGAGAAACGCGAGGCACTGCGCCAGGCCCGGCCGGCGCTGGAGAGTCTGACGGACCGCCTGTGGACGTGGCTGGGTCGGCGGGCGGACGGCCGGATCGACATCAAGCTGAGCGGGCCCCGCGCGCCTTGGGAGCTGAACAATAAATGCACCAAGTTGCGGTCGGCCGTCGAGCGTATCGCGGCGCAACATGCGGGTGCGCCGGATGCCGTAGGGGCGTTGGTCAGGCTGCTCAATGTCAGCGGTACGAGTATTGAATGGGGTTACCTCAATAGCGGTGTGCACGACGCTCAGCGCGATCATGAGTTCGATCGGGCGACGGTAAGAACGGTCGTCGAGGCGGTTACGGCGTTGGATGCTGCTCTTGATACCCTGCAGAACCGATGAACGGCACACGGCTTTGCAGAGCAGTGCCGCCCGTGTCACCTCATAAGTACTTCTTGAAGCTGCCTGCGGTCAGGCTGACTGCCATCCCCAGCAACGCCGCGCTGGGCAGCAGGATGACCAGAGGATGCACCGCTATGGGCAGTGCGAGATAGGTGACCCAAGGCAGCACGGCCAACGGCATCAGGCTGGCCTTCGCGCGGTGGTAGATGAAGCCGGATTCGCGGCCCGCGCCGAACCGGCGCACATCCCGTCGCACCAGGCCGTCGATCAGGCCGACGAATGCTGCAGTGAGGATCAGCGGCAGCGTGAGTACCAGGACCAGCAGGCGCACCAGGAAGGTGAGCGTCGTGAAGGCCGCAGCGATCAGGTAGCTTTCGGCCCAGACATAGACTTGGCTGATGTAGTAGCGGAAGTTGCGGCTCTGCCCGTGGCTGGCCGCGCGGGCGCGCTCGGCGGTCTGGCTCATGCGCTCCAGCAACCCCGAGCGCACGAACACCCACTCGTACCCGGTATCCACCAGCTCGTGCGCCGTGCGCCCGGGCTCCTGCACCACCACGCTGCGCGTGAAGTGGTTGGACAGGTGCCCGAGTTCGTACTGCAGCATCTGCTGGGAGTGGCGCCAGCCCTGGTCCTTCCAGAACAGGTGCATGCCGACGCACTCCACCACGATCGAGAACAGCAGCGAGCCGATGAGCACCCCGAGCAGCCGGAACGGCAAGGTGATGGTGCCGACGATCAGCCCCTGGCGCTGGTTCTGCTCCCGCTGCGCGGTCGAGGCGGCATCCTTCATGGTGCGGCCTCGCCGGTGCTGTCGTCGGCGCCGGTGGCCACCGCGTCAGGCTCGGCTGGAGCGGCGTCATCCAGCAGGTCGTCGGGCAAGGCTGCATGCGGCAAGGCTGCGGAACTGGTGAACTCCCACCACTGCGTGGCCTCGCTGTAGCTCTGGCGCATATACCCGGCCAGTTGCTGCAAGTCCGTCGGCATCACTTCATCGGGGTCTGGCGCCGGAAGCGGCATGCGCACCTTCCAAAGCTGGCCGCCCTGCAGCAGCGCGAAGCATTGGCCCTTGGGCAGACCGACGACGTGTGACGGCTCGATCATCGGCACGCTGGCCATGCTGATGCGGTCCTGGGTGTTCGACGTGAAGTCCGTCGCGCCGCGGATGTCTGAGCTGTCCGTCGCGCCCGAGACGATGGTGGTCGTATAGACCTCGACCTTCGGCAACTGCCTCGTCAGCAGTTCCGCGGTGGCCGTCTCGCGCACGCGCAACATGAATAAATTGTTGAAATTCCCGATCACTTGGCCGGCCTTCGCGCGGTTGCCGATGCGGGCCTCGATGTCCGAAAGCGTTTGCGTGTAGGCGGTGACTTGCAGGCCCGCGCCACCGCCCTTGTTGATGAGCGGAATGAACTCGTCACCCATCAATTCATTGAACTCGTCCGCATGCACGTTGATCGGCACGCGCGCACCAGCCGATGCGCCCGGCAGGCCATCGTCGATTCCGTGCTTGTAGATGTGCCCAGCCACCGAGACGAGATCGCTGAACATCGAGTTGCCGACCGCTGCGGCGACCTCCGCATCGGACAGCGCGTCCAAGCCGACATAGACGACGGCGCGCTTCCTGATCACCTGCATCCAGTCGAAGATCGGGCGCGGGTCGGCCAGGTCGGAGTAGTTCGGCGCCAGGAGCTGGGCGATCTTGCCGCTCGTGAGCTTTTCCAGCAGCGGCAGCAGCGATGCAACGATCTTGTCGAAGTAGGTCTTGTCGTAGCGCACCGCCGAGCGCAGGCCATCGAGCACAGGGTCGTAGTTGCGCGCCTGGGAGAGGTATTGCTCCAGCGCCACCACACGCTTCTCGCGCCCGATCATGTTCCTTGGGATGTTCTTCTCGTTGAGCTTGGCCTCGATCTGGACGATCACCTCCCAGGCCTTGGGCTCCGTCTTGGCAAAGTAGTGCTGGGCGTACTCAATGAACAGCGCGTCGATGTTGATGACGTGGCGCTGGATCAGCATGTAGTCCGGGCGCTGCCCCAGTTCCACCAGGGCGCGGGCGATGATGTTCACGAAGCGCCATGCGAACTCGCGGAACGCCGCGCTGTTGCCTTCGCCGGAGAGCTGCCCCGCGATGCGTGTCGCCACTTCCGAGATCCGACCGAAGCGGCCCACGGCGTTGTAGCGGGCGCTGATTTCCGGCCAGCCCAAGTGGAAGATGTAGAACTCGCCTTCGCGGCCAGCGCGCTGGGCTTCGACGTACATCCGTTTCAAGAGATCGGCATCCCCCTTGGGGTCGATGACGATGACGACCTCATGCTCGCCGGCAGCATTCCTGCGACGGATGTCCTGCGTGACGAACAACTCGGCCAGGCGCGTCTTGCCCACCCGCGTGGTGCCCAGCACCAGCGAGTGCCCGACGCGCTCGCCCAGCGGCAGGCTGACGTCCACTTCGTCGGGCTCGATGCCGTGCAGCCTTGGCAGGCCGCCGACAGGCGGCAACGGGCGCACGGGGTTGAAAGGCGCGTCCCAGCCGGTGAGCTTCGGCAGGCGCGAGAGCGGCAATGGCGCGAACTCCAGCCGTTCCTCCAGGCGCCTGGTCAGCCGGTAGGCCGGCGTCGGCTCGACGTAGCGGCGGAACTCGGGCCGGTACGTCTGCATCAGCCGATGCGTGTGCTTCTGCTCCCAGAGAAAGCCGCGCCCCACGAATAGGCGCTGCTGGCTGACCGGCACGTCCTTGCTGGTCATCACGTAACGCGGCAGACGGCGGATGTTGCGCCGGTAGCGCAGGATGATGCGGGCATCGCGGTAGCGGATCGCGCCGTAGGCGCCGAACGCCAAGGCGCTGCCGATGCCCATGGCCGGGCTCAGCGCGAGCGACCATGGGGCCACCAGGCACAGAAACGCGGCGCCTGCACACGCCGCGACGGTGTATAGCTCCACCGCTGGGCGTAGCAGAACCTCGACCGGCTGTTTGCCCGACATGGCTTCATTGCTCGATGCCGGTGGCCGTGATCAGCGCCGGGTAGTGCCGCAGGCCCAGGCGATCGGCCAGGTCGTCGCCGGCCACGGGCGCGAGCGGCACGCCCGGCACCAGGGCGCGCAGCCGCGCCAGGCCCTGCGCGGTCTCGACGTTGACGACCAGGCCGACCGCGCCACGTTCGCGCAAAGCGGCGGCGCGGCGCTGCAACCAGGCCCGGGAAGCCTCGTCGTCGCCGATGACCACGAACGGCCGCAGGCCGGGCGCTTCGATCACCCGTCGCGCGACGGTGCCGGGCGTGAGCTTGGCGCTGCGCACCGGCAGCATCGCGGCTTCGTCCGCCCGTGTGGCAGGAACCTGGGGCGTCGGGATGGACGGCCGCGCCGGTGCGTTGGCGCGCGGCTGGAGATTCAGGGCTTCGTAGTACGGCAATGCCGACGTGCCGCCACGGTCCTCGACAACGATCAGTGGCTCGCCGGCACGCGAGGCCAGCGGCAGGCCTGACAGCAGCATGAGTAGGCCCGTGAACGCGAGATGGGCGGGATGGGGTTTCGTCATGGGGAGGTCTCCTGGCGCGCCGCGAGGACCGCGGCGGCTGGTCGCGTGCCCTGCACGCGGGCAAGGTGGCGCGACACGCTGCGCCGATAGCGGGCGGCGGGCTCGCCGCCTGCGGGGCGGTGGTAGCGGCCGATCGCCAGCAGCCAGTCCTCGCCGGGGGTGTGCTGCTCCTTCAGGATCTCGGCGGCAACGGCCAGGTTGCGATACGGATCCAGCAGGTCGCACGCGCCGGTAAAGCGGTGCTTGTGGTAGCCGAGGTTGATCTGGCCCAGGCCCGCATCAATGCGCGTGTGCGGCGTGGCGCGCATCGCCTGCTGCAGGCCAGCGCAGGCGTCGGCGCGCGTGGCGAAGCGGCGCGACTGGCCGGCGACGTTGAGGGACCACGGCCACGGCACCAGGCGCCCGTTGCGCCGGATGCCGCTCTCCTGCAAGGCCACGGCGTAGAGCACGGTCGAGGGGATGCCTGCGCGCTGGGCGGCAAGCTGGTAAGCCGGTGGCGGAACCTCCTGGGCCAGGGCGGCAACGGCATACAGGCCGGCAGTGAGCACCAGTGCGCGCAGGGGCATGGCTACGGCTGGCGCTGCCATTGGCCGTTCACTTCGCGCACGGCGGCGGGCAGATCGCCGGGCAGGCCCAGTGACAGCCAGCGGCCGCCGTCGTGGTTGAGCGTGATGCTGCCGGCGCGCACGCGCGCCGGGTCGATCTGCGCGCGCTTGGCCCAGTCGCGGATGCGCGCGTCATCCTGGCGGCTGCCCACCATGTACAGGTCGAACTCCGCGCCCGAGGATTGCAGGCGCTGCACGAGCTGTCCGCAGGCTGCGCAGCCGTCCTTGACGAACACCGCCATGCGGCCGCTGCCGCGCAAGGGACTGCTGGATGGGCCGGCGCCCGGCTTGTCGTCGGGCAGGTTCACGCGCTGCATCCCCGGATTCAGGCGCTGCCAGGCCTCGTCGTAGGCGCGCTGGTAGGCGAGCAGCTTCTCGACGCGGCGCGCTTCCACCTGCACCTGCAGTTCCGCATAGCGGCGCCGTTCTTCGTCCGTGCGAGCTTCGATGCCCAGGGCGGACAGCGGGTCCAGGTTGGGCGAGTAGATACCCAGCGGCCCATCCATCAGCTCGCGGTAGCGTGCCCATTCTTGTGGCTGCAAGCCCCATTCGGTTGCCACCCGGTCGTCCAGCACGCGGGCGGCCAGCGGGCGCTCCTGGCTCTGTGCGTTGCGCGCCGAGGTCGTTGCGGGCTGCTGCGCCCAGGCGGGCCATTGCGACGACGCCACCAGGACCGCGAAAAGGAGGATCGACGGCTTCATGGGGTGCTCCGGTCAGGGAATCGCCACGCGGCGGGTCTGGTTGCCGGCCTGGAACACTGCGGTGTTGCCCTCGATCGCCTGCAGGCGCCACGGGCCGACCGCATCCCCGGGCAGCAGCACCTGAAGTTGGGCGGGCGTGAAGTCCCCGATGCTCGGCGCGACGGACACGCTGCGCTGGCCGGCGCGCAGTTCGGCGCCGACGACGCGGAATGGCAGCGGCGGCAGCTCGGTCTTGGAGGCGGCGGACGTGCGCGATGCGCGCCGCTGGGCGGGTGCGGTGGCACGCGCGGCGGCTTGGCGCGCCTTGATCTGCTCGACCTCCGCGCGCAGCGCCTGGAGGTCGTCGGCCGCTGCGTAGCCACTGAGAGATTTCTCGACCTGGGCCGCGCGTGCTTCCAGAATCTGGCGGGTGTCTTTGAGGTCAGCGTCCGTCGCGACGGCCGGGCGCTGCTGGATGGCCTCGATCGTCTCGGCCAAGCCAGTTGCCTGCGCTTCCAGGCGTTGCAGGCGGGAATCCAGCCGCTCCTGGTCGGCCTGGTCGCTGAGGGCCTGGTAGCCCAGGGCCGCCAAGACGCTGAGGAAGATCAACCAGAGCCACATCAGGCTCTGCACCACCACGGCGGCGGTCGATCGCTGGGCAGGTTGCGGGGCGTTCATGGCTGGCCTCCCGAAACCATGGGTGCCAGCGGGAACGTCTGCACCGCCTCGGTGGCGGGTGGCTCGGATGGGGACTCGGCGACCGCGCGATCGCCGGGCCGCTCGAAGCAGATTTGCCGTGCGCGGTCATCCGCGTGCAGTTCCCAGGCCGGGCCAGCCAGCGTGAGCAGCGCATCGCGCAAGGTCATGGGGCCGAGGTGCAGGTGTACCGCCGGCAACGGCAGCGCGTACAGCTCGATCACGGCATGCGCGGTCTGGCACAGGCCATAGCCGCTGCGTTTGAGCACGTGCCGAAGCCCATCCCCGACCGTGGCGCGGGCATCCTCGGGCATGGACACGTCGATGGTCTGCAACAACAGGTCGCGCTGCGCCGCCATGGGTGCCAGTTCGACCAGTGTGTAGCGGGCGTAGCGCACGACCGGGATGTACTCGGAAGCCTCGGGTTCAGGCGCGGCCAAGACTTCCGCGATGGTGTCGGGCGCGACCGGCGCAGTCGTCGTCGCGCAGCCACCGGCCAGCACCGACCACAGCAGGCCGAGAAATCCCGCCAGAAGGCGGCGTTCGGGATAGTGAAACCACGGTGGAGAGGGGCACATAGCTCGGCGTCCTGAAACATCCAGCCCTCACCATCGCCGCTCAGGCCGCGAGCGGCAGCAAACAATGCGAACCAGGCAGCGTCCGATTTACCGGGAGCGGCAAAAAAAACGGCCCCGAAGGGCCGTAAGTGGAACGTGTCATGCGGCGACAAGCTGCCGGGCCAGTGCGACCTCGACGGAATCACCGTCCTGGTTCAGGACATCGAGCCCGGATTCGGGCACGTCGCCCGAGGTGGACTGCGAGACCATGATCTTCTTGGCCATCAGCTCCAGGCAGGTCATCTGCGAGGAACCGGCGTAGCCGAGGTAGATCACACGCACGGGCTGCTTCTGCCCGATGCGCCAGGAGCGGCGTGCCGCCTGCTGGAGCGAGTACACGTTGTAGCCCGACTGCATGAACACGATCGTCGGGAACTCCAACAGGTCCAGCCCCGTCTTGACCAACTCGGGGTTGGTGATGAGCACGTCGATGCCACGGTCCAGTTGCTCGGCGATCCAGTCTTCGCGGCGGCTGGCATCCACGCTCGCGCGCAGCACCGCCACCTTGAAGCCTTCCTGCTCCAGCAACACCTTCAGGCGCGACGTGGTGTCGCGCGTGCCGGTATAGACCGTGTAGGCCAGGACCTTGCGGCCCTGCGCCTTCTCCTCTTTGCAGATGTCGATCAGCTCACGCTCCTTGGGGCTGATCTCGAACTCGTTGAACTGAGCCGGGACAAACGCCAAGGTGTTGCGCGTGCGCGGATGCACCACGGTCTCCGACCGGAAGCAGCAATCCGGCCAGGCCAGCAGCACGTTGAGGACCACACCCAGCAAGGTCGTATCGCGTCGCGCCAGAGCCTGTTTCAGCTCCGCGGTCAGCCGACCCGCCAGATCGCGGTAGGCCGCGGCTTGCGCCGTGTCCATCGCGACTTCACGGAACTCCTCGTCATACGGCGGCAGGACGTTGCCACCGATGTCCTTGAGCTTGAGAAAGATCGTGAACGGCAGGATGCAGCGCAGCACGCCCTTGGGGCCAAACCCCGGGGCCTTGACCGTGCGCACCGATACCTTGGTGCCCTTGGCCGTCTTGTGCGCCGTGCCGGTGCTCTCGGAGTAGATGTCCTTCAACACCCCGTGATCGCGCATGAACGCCATCGCAGCCGAGGTCATGCTGCCGCTCGTGGTCGGGCGGTAGCCGTCTTCGATCATCCGCCCCGGAAGGGCTCGGAACAGCAGGTGGAACAGGTCGTCCCCGTAGCCGCCCATCAACGTGCCGGTCAGCAGCAAGGTCTTGCGAGCCTTCGCCGCCAGCACGCCCATGGCCTGGCCCTGGGCACTGCCCCCGTTCTTGTACTCATGTGCCTCATCGGCGATGAGCAGGTCGAACGTGCCTTGCGGCAGGTAGCGTTTGATGAACTCGGACGGCTGATAGCCGCCCTCGCCAAAGCCGAACTCCATGTTGGCCATCGCACGTTCCATGCGCGTGGCCTGACGGTCGGAAAACACCAGCTCGCCGTTGCCATCCATGAGGTTGATGAACTCATGGATGTTGTCGCCGAGCATCGACGCCAGGAACCCGTCACCGAACTTTTGCATCAGCTTCTGCGCGGTGACCTCTCCGATGGTCGGTATGCGCTTTAAGGCTTTGAGCACGGCCGAGGACTGGTCGCTGCCGGACAGACTGCGCGGGCGGATCAGTGTCCACAGGGGCGCGGCGCAGTGGCCGCACTTCCTGCGGCACTCCTCGGCTTGGAGCGCGATCGGGTTGACCGGCTCGCCGTCGAGGTCGGTGATGACCGTGCCGCAGTCCGGGCAGGCCGCCACGTCGCCGTGGCGGGTGCGCCGCGTGGTGAAGACAGGCTTCCAGTGAAAGCCCATCCGCATCCTGACGCGCCCCAGGACGAAGAACTCCTGGCCCGTGGGCTGCACGCCCAACTGCTCGCGCAGCTTGATGAGCTTGACGAGCGTATCCGGCCCGTTGAGTACCCACACCTTGGCACCGGCCACCGTCTCCTGGATCTCGCGCCGCCACTTGTAAACCAGGTGGGGCGGCGACAGCACCAGAGTGCGGCGATAGCCTTCGGCGTTGAGCACGGCGGCCGTGGCAATGCCGACGGTCGTCTTGCCGCAGCCCATCTCGCCATTGACGATCGCAGCACGTTCGCCACGGTCGATCAGCAGCTCGGCGGCGGCGTGGACGACTTCGGCCTGGGCTGGGAACAGCTTGCGCTTGAGGCTGGCGACCACCAGTTGCCGGTGCGCCTGCGGTTGGCCGGTATAGACCGGCGGATTAGCGCTGTTGAGGGCGTCGAGTAGTTCGTCGCCGAACTCGCCGACAAAATCCTGAAGGCTCAGGGTCAGAGGGGAAGATTCCGCGTCGAGCAGTTCGCCCTGTACGGGCGCGGATTCAGCGGCAGTGGTTTCGAGATCGAGGGACATGGTGATGCTCCAAAGAAAAATGGGGCATGCACCACCCCCAGCGGGGCAATGGCATGCCCCGTGGTGGGAAGAGAATCGACGCGTGGCTGAGGGTGGTTGAAGGTGCTGGCCTGGGCGGCCCGCAGGTGAACCGTGCTCAGTCTTCGGACGGAAGCACGATGACGGTTGCGCAGCGCTGCGAATCGGTGACGATGCGAATGGCGAGCCCCGGATGGATCACGTAGTGCGATTCCAGCGACGCGCCCGATTGAAGCGCGCTGCTGTTCGTCTGCCATTGCTGGATGTTGACGTCGCCCCAGTCGCCACGGGTGTGGCGCCTGAAGTACGGGATCGGGTCCAGGCGACCCGCGCGGACCAGGCGGTCTACACCTCTGCTGAAGATGAGCGCCCCGATGGGGAACGCCAGCCGCTGGCAGTAGGTTTCGATGCGATGCGATGCCATGGGCTCCTCCTTGATGAGTCATTGAGCCACGACACCCCTGCCGGAGTGAAGTGGCTCCGTCAGGTGGATGAGGATGACGATGTGGGGCCTCAGATCAGGTCCCGCTCTTCGGGAAGCTGGACCACCGTGGTCTGGTGGTCCTCGCTGGTCTTGACGATCAGCGCCAGGTCCGGCGTGATCCTGAACTGCGAGATCATTAGGTTGTCCTGTTGGATCGCCACGTCGTTGGCTTGGCGTGTGGCCTCATCGATCTCGCCCCAGTCCCCGCGCACATGGCGCTGGACATAGGCCAAGGGGTCGATCAGGCCTCGCCGGGCCAGCCAATGCACCTTCTCGCTCAACTTCAACGTACTCGGTGCGAACAACGGTTGCTTGTGCGGCGCAGGCCGCTTGAACGGATTGGGGATCATGGTGTTTCTCCTTCGAGTTGGTACAGCAGGACGGCAGCGCGTCCGGTGGATCAGCGAATGGTCAACACCTCGCCCCGTGTCGCGGAGCCAGGTGTCATGTCCCACGCGCGGATGACGGGAACGAACTTGTCGGTGAGGATGCGGGTCTCGGCGATGGAGCCGTCTTCGCGTTCGGTGAACTCCCGCTGGAGCGTCTTGTCCTTGTGGGTGTCACCTTTGACGACGAGCACGCGCCCGGTCTTGGAGCGCACAACCCCCGAGATCGCACCCGCGGCCAGAGCCAGGGCGAGATGCCAGCGGGACAAGGCCCGCGCCGGTGGACGCAGCGATTGCTGCGCAGCCCCCAGGTGCGTGTCCTGCGATGGCCACAAGCCTTGCAGCCTGCCAACCTCATCGGCGAACTGCTCGGGCTCCATCGTCACGCGGAAGAAATGCTCTGGCTCGGCCGGGCTGGCGGGGACGATGTACGGCAGGAACGGCCACTCGCTCGGCAGTTCCTCGGCTTCGACTTCGCCTTGCCCTACCTGCAACAGCAGATTGCGCACGGCCTTGACGCCATCGGGCACCTGCTCGCGCTGGCGCACCCGGCGTCCGAAGATCACCACCTGCTTGAACTGCGTCTCCACCGCTCGGTAGATGCGCAGGTCCGTGTAGTGGCGCGTCAGCCAGCCGACCAACTCCGCGTCGAGCACGTAGCCGGGGACGATGAAAACCAGCACGCCGCCGTATTGCAGCAGCGAGAGCGTGCGCTGGTAGAACAGCTTTTCAAGGCGGGCACGGCCCTGGCCCTGATAGCCGATGTTGCCGTTGACGTCCTTGGACAGGTCCCCATACGGCGGGTTGAGCCAGAGCAGCCCGAAGGACTGCTTGGAGACCATCGTGTCCATCAGGTCCGCGTGCAGGCAGTGATCGACCAGGCCGCGGGCATGGCGCGCCCGCTCCGCGTCGAACTCGACGGCGAACGCCTTTGCCTGCTCGCGCCCGAGGGCATGGGCGGCTTCGGCGATCGCCACGCCTTCGCCGGCGCAGGGATCGAGGATGCACATCGGCCCGTCGCTGGGCATCAGTGCGTTGAGCGCTCTTTCGAGCGTGGGTTCGTCGGTCGGGAAATATCCGTTCTTGACGAAATTGCGGGCGAGCCGCGGGAACATGAGGGCCATGGAAGTCTCCTGGTTGGCGGGGATGAAACACGGAAGTACGCCAAGGCGTGCCTCCGAGGGTGGGTCAAGCCGCTACCGCTTCCGGCGTCCAAATCTTGGCCGGATACGGATAGGCGGTGAGCGCGTCGCTGCGGATCAGGGAGCCGAGCGCCAGGGTCAGCGCCGGCACGTCGATGGCGAGCCGATGGCCTTCCAGCGGCCCGAGGGCGAACGGAAGGCGGGCCAGCATCTCGCGGGTTTGCAGCAGTTCCAGCACGGTCTCGCGCCAGTGATCGAGCAGCGGCAACGGGCAGGTGTCCCGCACCAGCATCCACAGGCGGTCAAGCCTGTGGGCGCTGTCGCGTGGCAGCAGTGCCAATGCGCTGGCGTTGGCCTTGTCGGGCTTGACGCAGCGCCGGTCGAACAGCCACACGTTGGACAGCGAGCCGAACAGCGTCCGCCGGTACGCGCGCGTGATGCGCTTTTCCAGGCGATCGACGTTGCCGATGAATACCGGGACGCTGCCGCCCTGGTCGGTGATGACGTGGAACTGGTCCAGTCCCTGCTCGTCGCGCCCGAGGGTCAGGCGAGCGAGGAACTGCTGGACGGCGGTGTCCCGCGCCCAGATGGACAGGAAGATCAGGTTGCCCTGGTCATCGCCGACGCAGGCGTCGGCCATCACGTCCGGGCATTCGTCGATGCGGTACAGCGTGGAAGAAGTGTTTGCGGGCATGGTGGTGTCCTCGGATGAACGGGAACAGCACCGCCCGCTGGGGCAAGTACTGCCCCAGGGGGTGGAAGAAAACCGCTCAGTCCGGCTCGAACTGCCGGGTGTGCGGGTTGAAGTGAAGCGGCTCGTCCGCCGAAGTGATCGGCGTGAAGCCTTCCAGGTAGATGTTGTTGAGGTACTGGTCGCGGTAGGTCAGTGCCTGCCGTGCCTGGTCCTCGGTGAGGCCGTTGTCGATGAAGTACGCCAGCATTTCCTCGTCGGAGGACACTTCGTCGTTGGACAAACTCCCTTCAACGAGTGCCAGCAACGAGGGCGGAAGCGTTGCCAGGATCGGGTCCATGTCGGTTCCTCCTGGCTCAGGCCATCGACGCCGCGGCGGATGCCGCGGATGCCGTGGGTGTGCGCCGCCGGGCGTGGTAGGCGCGAACGCCTGCACGCCAGTCGGCGGACTGCTCCGGTGCGAGGTCCAGATAGGACAGCGGGCACGTGTAGTAGTACGGGTGCATGGACTCGTCCAAGGACTTGTAGCCCCACTGGCCGCCGCTTCGTTCAAGCAGATCGCAGCGGATGTAGCGCAGGGACTGGCCCGGTGCGAGATCACGATGCACGCCTTCGACCTTGGCGGTCACTTCGGCGACGGACCACAGCACGTTGCCGCGCAGGGTGTGAGCGATGACCTTGACGCTGGCGCGCTCGGTCTCTTGCGGTGCGATCAGTTCCGCGATCAGTTCGGACCGCGATTGGTTTGAGAAATACCAGCCCATGAGAGGCCTCCTCGAAAAGTTGAGCTGAAGGCCTCCCCGTGGGGAAGAACCCCCAGCGGGTGATGGAATGCCGCATCTGCGGCGAAGGAACCTATGCGTCGCCCTCAATCCCAGTCGTCATCGTCTCGATCACAACCGGCCGGGCAGTAGCCGAACTCGATCCCGTGCGAGCAATAGCCATGCTCCGCATTCCAGTCCTGGGTTTCCTGCCGTTCGGCAGGTGTTGCGTAGTCCCATTCCTGGGCCGCGATTTCGAGAGCCTGAGCACGTTGCTCATCCGGCAAACGATTGGCCTGTGCGTCGATCGCCGAACTGAAGAGCGTCACGTAGTGGTCGTAGGACAAGCCGCAACCGCGCTGGGCGTGTGCGGCGGCCGCTTTGCAAAGGTCCCGCCACGCGGGTTCATCCAGCGTTGAACGCGGGGTATCGCAAGCGATGGTGGACATGATGGAGACCTCCAGAAAATGGCCAGGGCCTCCCCCGCATGGGAAAGGAACCCCGGCGGGTGGATGAAGAACACCGCGCATGCGGCGTCTGCGATCACGCAGGTTTTGGTTCGGCCTGGCGGCTCCACTCCTGCGTCTTGAAGTCCAGCGCGTAGCCCAGCTCGCCCAGGCGGGCGATCTGCGCGCGCAGGGTGCGGCGGTCGATGGTCGAATCCAGTTTCACGGACTCGCCCAGCGGCCACAGCAGGCCGAAGAGCGCGGCGTCACCGTCTTCGGTGCTGCCGGGGGCAGCGGCCGTAGCAGGCGGTGGCGCATCCACGCCGAAGGGCGTGGTATCGACCAGCGGGTCCGCGGACGCCTGCACGGGTGCGGGCTTGGCGGGCCTGGACGCTTTGGTGGGCTTGGCCGGCGTTGCCGCAGGCTGCGCCCCTTGCTCTTCATCGAGCGGATCGACGTCCTGGGTGGCGAAGCTGCGGGCTTCGTCGCGGCTGAGTTTGTCGATGCCGTTGAGCGTCATGCCGTCGAGGCTGGCACGGATCTCGAACCGCATGCCGCCGCCGACCGGATAGGACTTCGGGAAGATGTACCTGATGATGAATTCCCCGTCGTACTTGCCTTCGGGGTACTGCTCCAGCTCCGGGTCTTTGACCTCGAAAGTACCGAGGTGCGTCGCGAGGCGGCCAACCGTGAACGGGCCGTTCTTGCCGCGGATGGTACGCAGCGTGAGCTGGCCGGGGACGACGATGGGCGCAACAGATTTCTCGGAAGCCGATGGGGTTGCCATGATGGTTCTCCTGATGATGAATGACGGGCCGCCGACGGCACCCGGTGGATGAGAGGAAATGGCCTCGCCCGAGGTGGGCGAGGTCCGCGTGGCATCACGCCTTGAGCTGGCGCATGCCTTCGGCCAGCAGCCACAACGCCCGGTTCAGGCGCAGGTTCTGGTCGATGCCTTGCACCGGACGGGTGCGCTGATTGCGGCCGTTGGCCGTGCGTCCGTTCAGGCCCCCTTTGACTAGGTTCTCCTGGACGCGGTTGAAGACGGCCCACAGGTCGTTCTTGCGGTCGTCCCATCGCCGAGGGGCCAGCAGTTGGCTCTCGGTGACAGGCGTGGACTTGGCCGGATCGTCGTACTTGAGTGCGAGCGCAGAGTTCGCAAAGACCTCCGCTTCGCCCTCATCGAGGGTGATGGTGCGCATCGCATCGCGCGCGTTATGCACGCGCTCGAAACCTTCGAGGACTCCGTAGGCACCTTCGATCACCTGGCTGGCCACGTCGCCCTTGTGGGGAACGCGGATGTCTGCGGTGGTGTCACCGCAAACCAGGCCGTTGTGGCAGACGAACCGGAACATGCCGGCGAGCATCTGATAGCTGCTCGTGCCGTCATGGCTGTTGAGCAGGATGATCTCGTTCGCCTCGTCGCCGTTGATCTGGCTTGCATGGCGAAGTCGGATGAGGTGCTTCGTGTACTCGCGCCGGTCTTCGTTGCGCACGCGCGTCTGACACACCATGAAGGGCTCGAAGCCCTCCTGGCGCAGCTTGGTCAGCACGGTCGAGGTCGGTATGTAGGCATACCGATCGGACCGGCTCCCATGTGGAGCGTCGGCGAAGATCGACGGAACGACGGCACGAATGCGGTCGTCCGAGAGTGGGCGATCAGAGCGCAGGATCGGGGATTGCGGAGCAAAGCGGGATACCAGAGACATGGCTGATCTCCTTTGAGAAATTCGACAACCGCGTGGCCGTGAGACCACGCGGAACTCGGGGGATGAAATGCGCAAGCACGCGTCCTGGGGACGCGGCGTACGTGGGGAGGAAAAGCGACAAGGCCCCGTGAGAGGCCGTGCCGGATCAGAACGAAGCAGCCAATGCCGGCTCCTGCTCCTGGACTTGCGCCTCGGGCTCGCGCTCGGCGGGCTCGGTGGCCGTGTCGATGGCATCGTCGGCTTCGGACGCGGATGCGTCTTCGGCCGGCGGCGCCTCGGCTTGCGCCTGGCTCGTCGGATAGACCTGGGTGCCGTCGATCTTGATGAGACCGATGTGGACCAGCGTCGATTCCAGGCTGGCGGCCGGTTCCCCGGCGTGCTCACCCTTGGTGCGGATGTACGGATCGATCTTCATGTCGTTCAGACGGAAGGCGATCAGCACCTTGCGGTCACCCTCGACGGCCTGAACGCACCGGCGAACCAGGTGCTCGGCTTCCGGGGTGGCGACGATGGTGTCGAAGTACCGATACTCCGGTTCATCGACAGGCCCGGCCAGTGCCGCGACGGTGCAAGAGAGGAACGAGTCGCCAGCTTTTGGGGTGACGTCCTTCACACGATTGAGATAGCCGATGCCGCGGGTGATCAACTCGTGCTGCTCGATCGAAGCCAGTTCGGCCCGGTCGATCAGTTCGGCCTTGAGCAGTCGCGCCTTGAGGGACGCGGCGGCCTGACCCTTCTGCTCACCCTTGTCGCGGATGTACACATCGCCCCACAGGTCACCGAGGCGAAAGCGCACCAGCGGGCGCTGCTTGGGATCGTCAACGCCGATGTAGCGCTGAACGAGCTTCTTGGCCTCGGCACCCGAGACCTTGACGTCGAAGTAGCGGTAGCTGGGGTCCCGGGCGGGGCCGACCAGCGCGGCGATGGTGCATGCCAGGAAAGGCTGCGCACGGCGGCCGCCCCGGACGGGCACTTCACGGACACGCTGGATGTAGCCGATGCCCGAGGTGTGGAGGTCGAAATACGATTTCTCGTTGGACGTGGTGTTCATGGTGAATCTCCATTGGGATGAAGCGGAGACACACCGGCCCACGCATGCGGGGAAGGTGCGTGACCCCGCGGTGGGTTGATAAGGCGAAAGCATCCGCCACCAGAGGCTGGTGGCCGCTCGCGGAAGGATGCGGTGCGAGCTGGCTCGGTCACGCAGTGGGAACTGCGCCGCAACCTCGAAGACCGATGGTTGCCTGGCATGTCGCTGACGACGTCAGCAGGCATGGGGCCAGCATGGCGGGGCCTCGCGCGCGCGGCAGCAATCAATCGGCACCCGGGCGCTTCCCTTTGTCCGCGCCACCCGGCGCCTGTCACAGGCACTTGGCGCCGCGCAGGTGCTCGGGGGTATCGGCGCGCGGACGGCCGGGACGGCTCCAGGCGCCGCCACCGCGCGCGCCGATCAGCCGCCAGCCGGCGGCGCGCAGGCTGGCGCCACCTTCGTCGGGCATGGTGTAGGTGAGCAGGCGTATGTAGCCCAGCGCCCTTGCCGCCTGCCAGGCCGCGCCGTAGAGCTTGCTGCAGGCGCTGGGTGTGCCGTCGGTGCACAGCCGCGTGACTTCCAGCGTCCAGGTGCCGCGCGACCGGGCGGCCGACAATGGCCACGCCGTGGATCAGGTCGCTGTCGCTCAGCGTGACGGCCAGGGCGAACTTCGCGCCCTGGACCGGGCGGTGGTGGCGATGGTGCGACAGAACGAATGCATTGGCCGTGCGCAGCGACACCGGTAGGAGGTGCAGCCTCGGCGAGGTCGATGGCGTGTTCATGCGGTTGTCTCCGGTGGCATGCCGGCGTTGTGGCCGGCGGGGCGTGCCTCGGCGGCTGGAGACAAACGCGCACGCGCGGCGATGGCGGCGGTGCGAACAAAAGAAGGCCCCCGATGCGGGGGCTGCGAGGCGGTTGCCGCGTCAGGCGGGAGGCACCACTGCTAAGGACAGGTGCGTGGCGGTGGCGGAAAGCACGAGATCGTCCGCCGAGTGCTGGAGGCGCGTGAACAGGCCGTCCTTCGGGTCGAAATACTCCGCGAAGTCATCGCCGCCCAGCTCGCGGCCGGCGAGGTGCCACCAGTCATCGAACGGGTCGGTGTCCGGGTTGCATCCGACGGCGTAGGCGAGCAGTGCCTGGCGCCCATCCGGGCGACGCTCCCCACGCTCGGCGAGGAAGTACACGCCCTGATCCTTGACCAGGACAATGCGGCACTGATTGGGGACGTCTCAGAAAACGGAAAAAATCGTACGCTAAGCCGGTTGCAGCGGTCGTAGCGGCCTGAACTTGCCCGCGCCGATCTTGGCGCTGCTGCGCCAGAGGTAATCGCCGGTCAGGTTGATGTGCTCCCAGCCCAGCGGCGACAGGTACTGCAACAGGGCGTCATCGACAGTCTGGCCGTGACCGCGTAAGGCGTTTGAGGCCCGTTCCAGATAGACCGTGTTCCACAACACTATGGCCGCCGTCACCAGGTTGAGGCCGCTGGCCCGGTAGCGCTGCTGCTCGAAACTGCGGTCGCGGATTTCGCCCAGCCGGTTGAAGAACACGGCGCGGGCTAGCGCGTTGCGGGCTTCGCCCTTGTTCAGTCCGGCATGCACGCGGCGGCGCAGCTCGACGCTTTGCAGCCAGTCCAGGATGAACAGCGTTCGCTCGATGCGGCCCAGCTCGCGCAGCGCCACGGCCAGGCCGTTCTGGCGCGGGTAGCTGCCGAGTTTCCTGAGCATCAGCGAGGCCGTCACCGTGCCCTGCTTGATCGAGGTGGCCAGCCGCACCTTGGCGTTGATCGCCTTGCCGGACGCCTGGAACTGCTGCTGATGCTTGTGCTTGGCAGCGTTGAACAGCTTGCCCAGGATGCGGTCGTGCAGGTCGATGATTTCGTCGGTGACGGTGGCCATGCCCTCGATGGCGAGCGCACCAGGGTCGCGTAGCGGCGCTGTGCCTCGAACTTGGCCAGATCGGCGGGCGTCATCTGGCCGCCTTCGCGGGCGATCTTGAGCAGGCGGTTCTGGTGCACCGACCGCTCGATGCCGGAAGGCAGGTCGAGCGCCTGCCAGGCTTTGAGGCGCTCGATGTGTTCGAGTATGTGGCGCGAGTTCGGCTTGACGGGCGACTGGCGCAGCCAGGCCAGCCAGGTCGTCTTGCCGTTGTCGTGGCGCTTGAGCAGATCGTCGAGGCGGTGCCGGTGGGTGGCCGACAGGGGATCGGACAAGGCCGCGTAGATGCGGCGGTTGGCGCGGCTGTAGGCGTTCATCGAACACCTCCCTTTTCCTCATCCGGCGCAACAGGACAGTTGCTTCACGTCCTTGTTGAAGGTCTGCGCCGCGAGCTTCAGTCCCTCGACCATGGTCAGGTAGGGGAACAACTGGTCGGCCAGCTCCTGCACGGTCATCCGGTGGCGGATCGCCAGCGCGGCCGTCTGGATCAGTTCGCCCGCTTCCGGCGCGACCGCCTGTACGCCGATCAGCCGCCCTGAGCCAGCTTCCGCCACCAGCTTGATGAAGCCGCGCGTGTCGAAGTTGGCGAGCGCCCTCGGCACGTTGTCGAGCGTCAGCAGCCGGCTGTCGGTCTCGATGCCGTCGTGGTGCGCTTCCGCCTCGCTGTAGCCCACGGTCGCCACCTGCGGATCGGTGAACACCACCGCCGGCATCGCCGTCAGGTCCAGCGCCGCGTCGCCGCCGGTCATGTTGATCGCGGCGCGCGTGCCGGCCGCCGCCGCCACATAGACGAACTGCGGCTGGTCGGTGCAGTCGCCGGCAGCAAAGATGTGCGGTGCGCTCGTGCGCATGGCGCGGTCGATGACGATGGCTCCCTGCGCATTGACTTCGACGCCTGCCGCTTCAAGGTTCAGGCTGCGCGTGTTCGGCGCGCGACCGGTGGCGACCAGCAGCTTGTCGGCGCGCACTTCCCCCTGCCCGGTGGTGAGCACGAATTCCCCGCCCGCATAGGCAACGTGGCTCGCCTGGGTGTGGTCCAGCACCTCGATGCCCTCGGCGCGGAAGGCGTCTGTTACGGCTTCCCCGATGGCCGGGTCTTCTCGGAAGAACAGCGTGCTGCGCGCCAGGATCGTGACCTGGCTGCCCAGCCGGGCGAAGGCTTGCGCCAACTCGACCGCCACCACGGAGGAACCAATCACGGCCAGCCGCTCGGGGAGCGAGCTGCTTTCCAGCGCCTCGGTGGAGGTCCAGTGGGGTGTGTCCGCAAGGCCCGGGATTGGCGGAAGCGCCGGGCTCGCGCCGGTGGCAATCAGGCAGCGGTCGAAGTTCACCTCGTGCGTGCCGCCGTCAGCGGTCGCCACGGTCAGCGTGCGCGTGTCCCTGAACCGGGCCTCGCCGCGCAGCACGGTGATGGCCGGAGTGCTTGCCAGGATGCCTTCGTACTTGGCATGGCGCAGCTCCTCGACGCGGCCTTGTTGCTGGGCCAGCAGCCGCTCGCGCAGTACAGCGGGCGCTGCGGCCGGCAGGCCAGCATCGAACGGGCTTTCGCGGCGCAGGTGGACGATGTGCGCGGCGCGGATCATGATCTTGGACGGCACGCAGCCGACATTGACGCAGGTGCCGCCGATGGTGCCGCGCTCGATCAGCGTGACGCGGGCGCCTTGCTCCACGGCCTTCAAGGCAGCCGCCATCGCCGCGCCGCCGCTGCCTATCACAGCCACGTGCAGCGCTTGTTCACCGCCAACATGCTTCGTTTCGCCACCGAGCCAGCCCAGCGCCTTGTCTAGCAGGCCGGCAGGCTTGTTCGGCGTGTCGGTAAGCCGTGCGCGATAGCCGAGCGTGGCCACTGCGGCAACCAGCGGGGCCACGCTCACGCCTGCATCCGCCTCGATTTCGGCCTGCCGCTGCGGATAGGACACCGAGGCCGCGCGCACGCCGGGCACGTTCGTCAAAGCCTGCTGGACGTGCTCGGCGCACGACGTGCAGGTCATGCCTTCGATGTGGAGGGTGATCGCCTCGGCCATGATTACGCCCTCACTGCTTGACGCTGGACGGGTAACCCGCGTTTGCGGTGGCCTTGGTCAAGGCGTCGGCATTGGTCTTGGCCTCGTCGAAGGTGACGACGGCCTCCCGCTTCTCGAAGCTGACTTCGGCCTTCTCGACGCCGGCGACCTTGGACAGAGCCGTCTTGACCGTGATCGGGCACGCGGCGCAGGTCATGCCGGGCACCGACAGGGTGACGGTCTTGGTGGCAGCCCAGGCGGGCGCGCTTAGAGCGGCGGCCAGGGCGATGAGGGTGGTGAGGGTGGTGAGTTTCTTCATGGTGATCTCCTTTCAGTAGAACAGCGGCAGGACGTAGGGAAACGCGAGGGCAACCAGAACCAGGGCGGCCACGATCCAGAAGATCACCTTGTAGGCAGTCCGCACTTGGGGCACGGCGCAAACGTCGCCGGGCTTGCAGGCATGGGCTGGTCGGAAGATGCTGCGCCAGGCGAAGAACAGCGCGATGAGCGCTGCGCCGATGAAGATCGGCCGATACGGCTCCAGCACGGTCAGGTTGCCGATCCACGCGCCAGAGAAGCCGAGCGCGACCAGGACAAGGGGGCCGAGGCAGCAGGCCGAGGCGAGGACGGCCGCGACGCCGCCGGTCGCCAGTGCGCCGCAGCCGTTCTTGGGTTCCGACATAAGGTTCTCCTTCCGGGACTTCGCTTGATGCTGTAACGTTACTTCCGTAGTCAACTACGGAGTCAAGCGCCATGGAGAACGCTCAAGAGAATCTGACCATCGGGGCCTTCGCCAAGGCAGCCCGGGTCAACGTGGAGACGATCCGCTTCTATCAGCTCAAGGGCTTGCTACCCCAGCCGGAGCGGCCCTACGGTCGCATCCGCCGCTACGGGCAGGCGGACGTGGCGCGGGTGAAGTTCGTGAAGTCAGCCCAGCGCCTGGGATTCAGCCTGGATGAAGTCGGCCAGCTCCTGAAACTGGAGGACGGCACCCATTGCAGCGAGGCGGCCGAACTGGCTGCTCACCGGCTGGCCGATGTGCGCGCACGCATGGCGGACCTCACGCGGATGGAAGAGGCCCTGTCGACGCTAGTGAGAGAGTGCAACGCGCACCATGGCAATGTTTCCTGCCCGTTGATCGCAGCTTTGCATTGCTGCTAAAGGGCCCACTTCGGCTCTTAGCGTACGATTTTTTTCCGTTTTCTGAGACGACCCCTGATTGGCGATGGCTTCGGTCAGCACGGGGCGCAGGTCAGCGCCTTTGAATCGCAGTGACATGGATGAAATCTCCTGTGTGGAAGAATGAGAAAGGCCTCCATCCGATGGGATGAAGGGCCTGTAGTGCACGCGGCCGGAACGGCTGGAACGCCGTGGCGGATGCCTCGGGTCAGCCGCAGGACCGCCCGGTTTCGCTGCGGGGCGTCATGCCGGGACGGCCTGGCGCTTGCGGGCCGCTTTCGCGTCGAGGATGCTCACGTCGATCTGGCGCCAGCGCCCGTCGTCGATGAGCCTCTCCAGCACTTCGCCGAGCATGTCGAAATACACCTCGTCGTGCCGATCGACCAGTTCGACCGATTCACCGTTCTGACGGTGCAGTTCCACCACGTAGGTGTCTCCGCCGCGGTCGTAGAGGATCGTCACCCGGCCCTCGAACTTCGCGGTCGAGACCGTGAAGCTGATCGCCGGCGGGGTCTCGATGATCTTGGAGGGCGTGGGATCGACCCAGGTGAAGTCGCGGGCACCGGCATCCACCAGCATGTGGGTGATGCGCCGGAAGCGATCGGGGGCCGGCATCTCCTCCAACTGCTCGATGAGCTGGCCCAACTCCATGCACTGCGGCGTGGGAATGGGCAGCTTGGCCGGCGCCGAGCCGAGGATGTGCCTCGTGATGGTGTACGGCGTGCCGTCCGAAGTCTCCTCGGTGATGACCTCCGGCGTGTCCGCGCGCAGTCCGTCGAAGCGACGACGGGCATAGGGTTGGACATGCACCTTGGCGCCTTCGGCAGGAACCGTGGTCACCAGGCTGGGATCGAGCACCGCGAACTCGGAAGGCTTGAGCTTGACGACGATGGCATCGTCGGTCGCGGCGACCACCTTGCCGTCGAAGGGTTGGGGGTCGATGGCGAAGCCCAGCGTTGAGGACAGCGGCTGATCATCGAACACGCGGTACTTGAACGACCGCACGTTGCGGGGCACATGGCCTGCGACCAGCGAAGGCATCATGGATTTGATGAGGGAACGATCCATGGGGAAACTCCTTGAGGAAAAACAAGGGATTCCCCGCCCGCAAGGGAGAGGTCCCTTGTGGGTGGCGTGGATGGACGCGGTAGGTCCGTAGGAAGAAACGACCAGCACGGTTTCCCGCGCTTGCAGCCTCGAAGGTCTCGACTGCCTGGGCATGTGCCGGCAACGCCGACGAACATGGGGCAAGCATGGCCCTGGGGCGGTCTGCCTGCCCGCAGGAAACGGCACCGCACCACAACCGTTTTCCTGTGCTGCGGGCAAGAAAAAGCCCCTCGAAAGGGGCTGGAGGAATCAGGCTTGGTACACGAAGTAGTGCTCGCGCTGACGCGGAAAGAACACGTGTTTCCACGTGTCGCCGCTTGTGTTGCCACCGTCGAAGACGACCATTTCGTAGTCGTCCACGTCGGTGTCCACCAGGTCGGCGCTGGCGATATGGCGCATGTGCAGCGTGCCGCTCATGCGCTCGAATACCAGGATCTGGCCGATGGCATCTTCCTGGCTCATGGCGTTGACGCAGGCTCCGAGTTGGTGCTCGAAGTCGGATGCGGGTGTGATGAGGTCGGGGAACATGGGATCGCTCCTGTGAAAGTGCGCCGGCCCGGCTCTCTGGCGGGAGACCGGGCCGGCATGCGGTGAGGACAAGGAAGGCCGGGGATGTGTGTGGCAGCTATTCGCCGGCCAGCGATAGGCCCGGCAACACGGGTGCGTCGGCATCGAGGATGAGGATGCGCACGTCGGCCTGGCCGGCCAGTTCAAGGATCTGTGCCAGCTCGTCCGGCATGCCCTTGCTGCGGTGCTCCTGCCGAAGCTGCTCGGCGGCGATCCCCTCGACGTCCTGCAGGTGCTGGTCCGTCCAGGGCGTGGAGATCAGCTTGACGCCGATCGCCGGGCTGTAGGGAATCCGGAACGCGATGAACAAAAAGGCCTCCGGCGTCGCGAGGTCAGCCAGGTTGGCCAGGTACTGGCCGGTTTCGCGGCTGATGTGCGCGCTGCTGATTTCCCAGCACCGGCTGTAGTAGCCGGTCTCGAAGCTCAACCGCTGCACGACTTCCCGTGCGGCCTCGGCCGAATAGGTGTCGCCAATGTGGACGGGGCGGCCGTCGAAGTCGTCGCCGTGGATCGCGTACACCACGGCACCCACCATGCCTTCGCCGCTGCCCCCTTCAGCCGCGTCGCATTCGGCGATCAGTGCGGCGCCGACAGGTTCGGTGCCAGTCCTGACCACCGCGAAGTCGCTGGTGATGATGCAAGGAGAAGAAACCAGCGCCGCGTCGCAGAGGTGCTGCTGGCTCGGGTGGATGTTTCGCCAAACATGCGGGCTTCCGTCCTCGTAGCTGATGGACAGCGTGCGGACGATTTTCAGATTCCAGTAGCCGCGTAGAAAGGGATTGGGATTCTGGGACATGGGATTTCTCCAACAGAATAATGATGGAGCAAATCCCCGCCACCGGGAATTGACCCCGGTGGGTGGAAAGAAAGGAAACAGCGTCAGGTGACGCTGATCGTTGGCGTTTGGGCCAATCGCTCGGCGACGCGCCGGCGCAAATTCATGCGGAATGGCTCGTCGCTGACGCCCGCCAGCAGATTGATGGTCTCCAGCGCGATCAGGGCCGAAGCCTCTTCGATGTCGGCGGCCACAATGGTCTTGCGCAATTGGTCGCCGAGCTGGAGGGCCTGGGAGGAGGAGCTGATGAAGCGGACCTCGCGGCTCAGGTAGCAGCCGTTGCCGCCGAACTCGAACAGCCGCGGCTTGCTGCAGTACCAGCAGCCCTCGAACTGGATGGCGGTCAGGTGGTGCCCGTCATCGAACCGGGTGGCGATCAGAAACAATGCGTCGAGATCGGCGGTGTCCTCGAACGAATGACGGTCGATCAAGTTCCCCAGCTCTTCGTCCTCATCGGCACGGAAGTGCACGGCGAGCAGTTCGAGCAGCGGCGGGATCGACAGCCCTTCGTCGTCCGGCATCGGAATACCGAGTTGCGTGGCCAGGTCTTCCAGGCCATCGAGCACGTCCGGCCATTGCGGATTGGTGGTCTCGGCGATCTGGGCGATGTAGGCCTGCCCGTTGCCGGGGTGGCTCTCGTCCAGCGCGAAGGCGCCGAACAGCGCCTGGATGACGGGCGTCACACGGTCGAGCACGAGAACGCCGGTGGCTTCGTAGTAGTTGTTGGCCATGAAGGCTCCTTTCGATGAATGAACGGAGCCAGCCCTTGCGGACGATGGCATCCGCAGGGGAAACCGCCTGATGCCGGATGGCGCTGGGCGGGGAGAAAACGCGAGGGACATGGCCTCGAACGAGGCGCATGTCCCTCATGGGGTCCCGTGAACGCAGTGATGAAGGTGTGCCAGGGACCGGCTCACCAACCGCTGTAGTTCAGCAGCAGGTCGGCGATCACCTGGCGACGTTGCAGATCGAGACCATCGAAGTCCGACAGTCCTTGGAAGTGGCAGCGCTTGAGCATGGCACCGCCCTCGCGCGCGTTGTAGAAGCTGAACATGGCGGACAGGAACATGCGTTCCCCGCTGCTCAGGACGCCGAGTGCGTCGTTGGCACGCAGCATGTCGGGACGCAGATCCCACTTGCTCTTTGCCTGGTTCAGGCCTTCGCGCGTGCCGTCGCCAAACCATTGCGGGCCTGCGATCTCGACGCCGCGCTTCCAGACCTCGAAGAAGGCTTGGGGCGCGGCGGCGAAATGCTGCTCTTCCCGCATGATCTGATCGACGACTTCCTGGGGCAAAAGCTGGTTCATGACGTGGTTCCTCCAGTTGGATCAGGGTGTGGCGAGCTGGGACCAGCCGCCTCTTTCGAGGGCACGTTGAGCCGCGGCATAGCTGCGGAAGTACTGGCAGGATTCCCGCGAAACGGGACCTTCTGTATCGCGCGTGCCGATGTAGTGGCCGGCGGCGCTATGCAGGATTTCGAGCGGCAGGAACTTGCCGCAATGGATCAAGGCCAACTGGCCGAAAGAGGCTTGCTGGGACATGGACGGGCTCCTTGGAAAAAGCGGGGCCTCGTCCCTCACGGGATGGCAGCTCCCGCACGCGGTTGAGAAAAAAGCATCGGCGTCACGGGTGACGCGCGTCCGCAGACTCGATGCGATGGCGGACTGGCGGGTAGCGCGGAAAGAATCCGCGGCAGCCTGGAAACTCTGGCTGCTGGCATGGTGCTGACGAATCAGCGACACATGCGGGCAGCTTCATGCGCGAGGCGAGCCGCGTCAGCCGGAAATCGGCATTTGCAACAGCCCCGATTGGCGAACGCGGAAAAAAGAAAGCCCCGCAATAAGTGCGGGGCTGTCAGGAGGATGAGGCGAAACTGGGTCAGCGAGGCCTGTCGCCCAGTACATGCTGCTTCCACAGGGCGAATGCCTCGTCCGGTCCCAGCTCTGCGAGGATGACGATGGGCTGGCCCCGACGGGCACGCAGCGATGCGAAATACGCTGGCCGGTCGGCGATGGCGTTGAGCTTGATGCCCTTTAGGAACAGCAACTGGCGGGGGCGAACTTTGGTGGTAACGCAGGCATGATTGCGCTTGTTTGGGGCAAAAGGGCCAGCGAAGCGGGCGGACACGGCCAGAAAACCGCGACGAACTACTTGTACTTGCCAGGCGAGGCGAACGGGTGACATCAGCATATCGCTATGCGGTAAAGAAGACCGTCCTAAAGCTTGCAGGATCCCGGCATAGCTTCATCATCACCTCTCCGTGACGGCTCATTGGAACGAAAAAGGCCAGCATCGCCGTGATGGACTTTCATAATTGCCAGGTCAACTGGCTTGCGTGCTGTTTATTCACAGCAAGGCATTGCGACGTCGTTGCAGCAATCGCCGCCATCGCAACAGGGCGTTGCAGCAAAAGCGGCGGTGGGCGCTAGCATGAGGGCCAAGCCGCGGCCGCTCATGCTGGGGGCCGTTCTCTTCAGATTGGTGTCCTGCACCGTGTGCATTGCGAATTTCCGGATCGTCCCAATGTCACTGGGACTCCTTTGTGGCGGCCGGGTTCTCCACGCTCATGAACGACTGGGCCACCAGCGCGATCGCCCCGCCCACGATGGCCATGTCAGCGATGTTGAAGGCGGGCCAGTGCCAGCCGTGCAGGTGAAAGTCGATGTAGTCGATAACGTGCCCGCGCGTGGCGCGGTCGAACGCGTTGCCCAATGCGCCGCCCAGAATGAGGCTGTACGAAAGGCCTTCCGTTTTGCGCAGCGGCCGGGAGAGCAGCCATGCGAGCCATGCCGATATTGCGAACGCGATCGCCAGAAAAAACCACCGCTGCCAGCCGCCCGCGCCAGCAAGGAAGCTGAACGCCGCGCCGGGATTGAGAGCGTGAACTAGGTTGAAGAATGACGCCACCTCGTGCGACCAACCCAAGGGAGTTGTCGCGTCAATGTAGCTCTTAGCTGCCTGATCGCCGGCGAATATAACGATCGCGAGTGAGTACCACTGCGTCTTGCGAAGAGATGGTTCATCCATTGTTCATGCCGCCTTGAACTTCAGGAGGCGCAGCCCATTGACGACAACCAAAAGACTTGCCCCCATGTCAGCGAACACAGCCATCCACATGGTGGCATGCCCTGTGAACGTCAACGCAAGGAACACCGCCTTGATGCCAAGGGCCAGAACGATGTTCTGCGTGAGGATCGCCGCAGTGCTACGCGACAGCCGGATGAAGGCGGGGATCTTGCGCAGGTCGTCGTCCATCAGGGCGACGTCGGCTGTTTCGATCGCGGTGTCGGTGCCGGCCGCGCCCATGGCGAAGCCGATGTCGGCACGGGCGAGCGCGGGCGAATCGTTGATGCCGTCGCCCACCATGCCCACCTGGCCCTCGCCGCCGACCAGGCTTTCGATGGTCTTGAGCTTGTCTTCGGGCAGTTGGTCACCACGGGCTTCAGAGATTCCGACCTGGGCAGCGATGGCCGCGGCCGTGTGCTGGTTGTCCCCCGTCAGCATCAGCGTGCGCACACCCAGCGCCTGCAGGTCGGCCACCGCCTCACGGCTGGTTTCCTTCACGGTGTCGGCCACTGCAAAAATGCCGAGCACGGTCGCATCGTCCATCAGCAGGATCGCTGTCTTGCCTTGGCGCTCCAGGGTCTCCAGCCGAGCCTGGAGCGTCGCTTCGCTCAGGCCCAGCTCCTGGGCGAGCCTGTGGTTGCCCATGTGCAACATGCGCCCGGCGACGCGGCCGCGCACGCCGCGGCCAGGCAGCGCCGCGAAGTCGTCGACCTCGTGCAGCGCGATGCCGTCACGGTTCGCCTTGCGGGCGATGGCCTGAGACACAGGATGGTCCGAGCGTGCCGCGAGGCTTGCGGCCCAGGCGGCAACTTCCTGCGCCTCGCCGATCAGCGGCACGAAGTCGGTCTGCTCGGGCTTGCCATGTGTGAGTGTGCCGGTCTTGTCCAGGGCCAACGCCTTGAGCTTGCGCCCGCCCTCCAGGTAGACGCCACCCTTGATCAGGATGCCGCGTCGGGCGGCAGCGGCCAAGCCGCTGACGATGGTGACCGGCGTGGAGATGACCAGAGCGCAGGGGCAGGCGATCACCAGCAGTACCAGGGCCTTGTAGACCCAGTCAAACCATGCGCCGCCGAAGGCGAGCGGCGGCACGACGGCAACCAGCACGGACACCGCGAACACCGCCGGCGTGTAGACGCGGGCGAACTGGTCGACGAAGCGCTGCGTGGGCGCACGGCTGCCCTGCGCGGACTCCACGGCATGGATGATGCGCGCGAGCGTCGAGTCGCTGGCGCCTGCGGTCACCTTGTATTCGAAAGAGCCGGTCTCATTGATGGTTCCGGCGAAGACCTGGTCACCTTCGGCCTTCTCGACGGGCAGGCTCTCGCCGGTGATGGGCGCCTGGTTGATGGCCGATCGACCCGAGGTGATCAGGCCGTCCAGTGCGATGCGCTCGCCAGGACGCACGCGGACCACCGCGCCCTTTGCGACCTCCTTGGCCGGCAGCTCTGTCCATGAGCCATCGGCCTGCCGCACGGTCGCGGTCTCGGGCGCCAAGTCCATCAGCCCCCGAATGGCGTTGCGGGCGCGGTCCAGCGACTTCGCCTCGATCACTTCCGCCAACGCGAACAGGAACATGACCATGGCGGCCTCCGGCCAGTGGCCGATCGCCATGCCGCCGGTGACCGCGATGGCCATCAGGGCGTTCATGTTCAGGTTGAGGTTCTTCAGCGCGATCCAGCCCTTCTTGTAGGTGCTGAGGCCGCCGGTGAAGATCGAAACCAGTGCCAGCACGATCACGGCCCAATGATTGCCGTCGTTGACCCAGTACACGCCTTCGGCGGCCACCGCCGCAACGCCCGAAACCGCCATCGGCCACCAATTGGTCTTGTGCGCGGCCACCGGGGCATCGCGCGGCTCATCAGTCCTCTGGACCTCGGCTTCCATGCCCAGCGATTCGATGGCTTCGACTGCCGGCTTGATCGCGTCGGGTGTGTGCCGAACCGTGAGCGTGCGCTGCATCAGGTTGAAATCCATTCCCTGCACGCCCGGCATGCCTTGCAGCTTGCCGCGGATCAGACTTTCCTCGGTCGGACAGTCCATCTTCGCGATGCGAAGTACCGTGGTGGCTGTCTGCATGTCCTGCCGCGCAGCCTGCATTCCAATGGAAGCAAGCGCCTTCTCGATCGGCGCTGAGGTCGCCAGCGTGTGCTGGACTCCCAGCACACGCTGCATCAGATTGAAGTCGAGCGCGGTCACACCCGGCAGCTTGCCCAGCCGGTCGCGGATCAGCGCTTCTTCCGTCGGGCAATCCATGTTCTCGATCCGGTACGTCACCCGCTCGCCGATCGGCGGCGCGGAAACGGCAGCGGTTGGTTGCTGCTGCAGGGCCGAGGATGGGATCACAGCCGCGGCTTCGATCGGCCCCGTGTGGCCGAAGGTCTGCTCCTTGGCGCGCATGCCGATCGAGGCCAGGACCTGCTCCATCTGCGCGCGTGCCTGAGCGAGGTGTTTCACCGACAGGGTGCGCTCAGCGAGGTCGAAGTCGAGGTCCTGAATTCCCTCGACTGCCCCGAGGTGCGAGCGGATGAGTTTCTCCTCGCTCGGGCAGTCCATGTTCTCGATGCGGTAGGTGGTCGACACGGCGGCGTCTCGGACAGCCTGAGCCTTCATGCCCACCGAATTCAGCGCTTGCTCCAAGGCATCGGCCGAGACTTCGCGGTGCGAAATGGTCAACAAACGCTGCGGAAGATCGAACAGGAGCCGCTCGACACCGGGCATGCCCTCCAGCGTTCGCCGCACCAGTGCTTCCTCATTGCGGCAATCCATGTTGCTCACGTGGAAAACGGTGGTTTCAGTGCTGGCCTGCTCACTGGCGCACGCCGTCTGTTGGCCATTGCCGCCGGAGCAGGCGCATGGGCTGGAAGGTTCTTTGTTCATAGATCGCTCTTCATTGACAAGGTTTTCCCCGGATGCCATCATTAGAAAACCTCTAGTAGATATAGAGTCAAGTTTTTTATAGGAAGCAACCATGATGCGGATCGGTGAACTGGGCAAGAAGGCAGATTGCTTGGTGCAGACCGTGCGCTTTTACGAGTCAGAAGGCTTGCTGCCCGAGCCTGCACGTAGCGAGGGCAACTTCAGGCTCTATGACGAAGTCCATTTGCAGCGCTTGCTGTTCATCCGCCGCTGCCGGGCGAAGGACATGACGCTGGATGAGATCCGTCAACTGCTGAACTTACGGGATCGGCCAGAGTTGGGCTGCGGCGAGGTGAACGCGCTGGTCGACGCTCATATCGCGCAAGTGCGGACCAAGATGAAGGAATTGCGCGCCTTGGAGCGCGAGTTAATGGATCTGCGACGCTCCTGCGATAGCGCCCGAACCTCGCGCGAGTGCGGCATTCTCAACAGCTTGGCCGAGCCCGCCTGAAGCTCGAGCGTGTCATCGGTGCTGGAAGTGATCGGGTCCAGTTCTGAGAGCCACGTGCCGCGCTCCATCATGCGAAAGCGCGCGATTCTGACGTTTTGAGACGGCGTGCGACCGAGGGCGTGGCCCACAGGAGCCAGCGCGAGCCGGACGACCTGCGCGCCGCAATCTCCGCCACCTTACGGGTTCTCCAGGCCAGACCGAGCATCGCGGCGTGGCTGCGCAGGTGCAGGTGCAGGCCAAGGTAGCAGTGCGCCACGACGCGGCCCGACTCATGGGCACGCCACGCAACTCGCGATCGCTTCGCAAGAAGCCGCAAGGCCCGACTCGCGCAAGAATGCGACGTGGGCAAGATCGTATAGCCAGCAGCGCAAGCGTTTGCCGCTGCTGGCCGGCTCCGGAAGGGATAGACAAGCTGCGGGCCGTAGTCCATTGGAAAGTCCATCTTTCTTGAGTGTCACTCTTTGGCGCCCAGCGTGTGCTTTTGCGACCGGAAAGCGCTGAACAAGTGGCCCCCGGGCATCCAGAAATCGCCGTAGTTGACTTGGGCGTCTTCGTGCTCACGCTTGTGATGCCAGCGATGGGCTTCAGCCACCCCGATCAACAATCCCAACGGCCCGACCCGGTATCCCAGATTGGAGTGCTGGAAGGCCAGATGCACGACCAAGAAGCCGAGCCATGCGCCGACGGCCAACCACAGCTTGGAACGCCGCTACTGGCTCAACGGGGAGTGGAAAGGCCGCCCGCCCTCTAGCAGCCTGTTGAAATTCGCCGCGATGATTACGTCCACTGCTTCTGGCAGCAGCGGTCGCGCTCGTTTACTTCCCGTTTAGGGCACCAATCGATGGAAATAGTCCGATTTGGCGTGCTCCAGGCGCACCTTCCCCGTCAACGCGCTCATGCCATTGAGCCTGTAGCCAGCAGCTTCGGCAGGCGTACCAGGTTGCTTGCCGCCATGGCCAGCTGGAACAGCGCGTCGACACGCTCAAGTCCGCGTTGCTTCACCTGGCGCAGGCCTGCCGCCGCCTTGAGCCAGCCGAAGTGGGTT
Source organism: Xenophilus aerolatus (assembly GCA_030418545.1). GTDB lineage: Bacteria > Pseudomonadota > Gammaproteobacteria > Burkholderiales > Burkholderiaceae_C > Xenophilus. Next base: position 598,439 of record QAIB01000002.1, read on the forward strand.
TCGATCCAGGCGCGAATCTTCAGGCTCAGACCATAGCCGGCGTGGCGCGTGGTACGGCCATCGATGGCGCTGCGCCGACCATTGGTGTTCTGCGCAACATGGGGTGTCACGCCGAGGGCACGACAGGCGGCCACGAAGTCTGCCGTGTCGTAAGCCTTGTCCGCGGCCAAGGTGCGTCGACGGCGACCACCCAGCTTGCTCAGCATCGCCAGCGCGGCTTCGCGTTCGCCATGGCCACCGGCCAGAGTCACATGAGCACTGCGCACCAGGCCACTGCGGTGTTCCATCAGCACATGCCCCATGTAACTCAGCTGCGCGCCGGTGTTGTGGCTCTTGCGGTACAGCCGGGCATCCGGATCGCTGGTCGAGGCGTGGGTGTCGTTGCTGCGCTTGTGCCCCTTGAAGTCCGGCGGGGCATTGCGCGGGCCGGGGCCCGGGTCGTCTGGCGTATCATCCTTGGGACGGAAACTCTTCTGAGAGGCCCAGGCTTGCAGCAATGTGCCGTCGACCGAGAAGTGCTCATCCGAGATCAGCCCCTGTTTCTCTGCCAGGCGCACCACCTCGCTCAGAAATTCGGTGGCCACGGCCTGGGCATTGAGACGGTCACGGTTCTTCGAGAAGACCGAGTGATCCCACACCGGATCATCGATGGCCAAGCCGACGAACCAGCGGAACAGCAGGTTGTAGCCCAGTTGCTCCATGAGCATCCGCTCGCTGCGCAGCGAATAGAACAGCTGCAGCAACTGCGCCCGCATCAACTTCTCGGGGGCAATCGAGGCGCGGCCGGTGTCGGCATACAAGGTGTCGAACAGGGCGCTCATCCGCTGCAGAGCGGTGTCTGCCAGCTTACGGATGGCGCGCAGGGGGTGAGTCGCTGGCACGAAGTCATCGAGCTTGGCGACAGTGAACAAGGATTCCTGAGTGATATCGGCGCCACGCATGGAAATCGGGGTTCCCGGCAGATTGGAGCCGATATCGTAAACCTTACACGGCAAAGTCAGACAGGCCGTAGGCGAATTTCAACAAGCTGCTAGCAAGGCGGCACAAGCGAGCGCGACGATCACTGTGAGTAGCTCCGTCGGAAAAGACGGCCGGCCGGTCGCGAGCTCGCCGAAGAGCACAACCGCAGTGGCGCCACGGATCAGTGGATAGCAGCCATACCGGATGACAGTCGCAATGAAGGGGGCGCATTGGTGCTCATCTGTTCTGTCCTAAAGCTCTGACTGGATTGGAAAACCTTCTAGCTACGGTAGAGTCAAGGGCGTCCGGGAAGACCCTGTGGCAAGTTCGTTGCATCTGCGCCTTGACTCTCCAGCCGCTACAGGCTTCAGCATCCATCGATTTGGAAGGAACAATGCATGGCTGAAAACCACAGAAATCACGAAAACGACGAGTTGGGCCGCCTAGATGCGAGCGATGCGAAGGACCGAAAGATTCTTCTGACTGTGTTGCTGATCAACCTGACGCAGTCCGCCGCCGGCATTGCCCTTGGCATCTGGGCTGGCTCTACGGCGCTGATGGGCGCCGGGTTGGACAACCTCGCCGATGCGTCGGTCTATGCGGTTAGCCTGTATGCCGTCGGTCGTGCGGCAACGGTCAAGGTGGGCGCGGCCCGCTTGTCGGGTTTCTTGCTAATCGGCCTGGCCGCGCTGCTGCTGTTGGAAGTCCTACGCCGCTTCGCTGGAGGGGAAGAGCCTGTCGGCCCAGCCATGATGGCCATGGCCGCGCTGAACGCGGCTTTGAACCTAGTGTGCCTCAGACTACTGCGCCGCCATCGCGGGGAAGATGTGAACTTCAAGGCGTCAGCGATCTTTACCAGCAACGACTCCATCGTCAATGGTGCGATTGTGCTGTCCGGGGTGCTGGTGATGGGGTTCGGGTCGAACATCCCGGATCTGGTGCTGGGCGTCATCGTGGCCGCAATCGCAGCGAATGGGGGGCGGGAAATCCTGCGCGAAGCATCGGAAACAGCTCGCCGTAAGGCGGGCACATAAGGCATGTTTTCGCCCAGTTCATCCCGAGGTTTACCTCTGCAAAAGAGGTAGTCCAGCCTTTGGGCTACGGCCTCGGCTGCAGCCGAGCGTACCATTGGCGATGGCCGCGCGATAGGCGGGCATGCCGTTCTCGACCTCCGTCTGCCGTACAGCAGCGGTGCGCAAGGTTGAGGGTGCATGTCGTCTCTCCTGTTCGTGTGGCCCAGGCCAATGGCCGGGCCGGGACGTTGATGGGCAGGAGAATGGCGCCGAAGGCCCAACGGCCTTCGGCTCGGGAGAAAAGAGGAACCACCCGTGGGCTGATTGGCAGGCCCGGTCGTCGCTAGAACCGTCTGCTCATCAAGCAATCACACCCGGCCCATGTCGTGGCTGGGGCCGGCATCGTCTGGCGCACATCCGCGCACAAAGGGAGCCCGTTTTTGCACCGGCGGGCACCGGCACCGATTACCGCTGACCACGAAGGGTCTCCCGGTGGCTCGTGCAGCCTGGCAAGCCACCGGGAGACCCTTCGCAGAGGGCGGAAGAAACGCAGATCAACAGAACGCGCGTGGTGCGGCTCGCAGAGAAGCTACCTTCAGGTCCCGCGGCCGGGGACGGCTGGGCGGGACGCGCACACGGATCAAGAAGGCGTTGCGCGCTGGGCGTCCCGCAGGGCATGCGGCGGAGTGCGGGACAGGGGCCACGCCGCCGAAGGCGGGCACGGCTCACGGGGAACGGGGGCGGTCAGGAGCCTTTGCGGCCGCTACGGCGCGGGCGCGAGGCGCCGCGCTTGGAGCTGCCGGATTCGACTGGCAGCGTGCCTTTGCAGTCCGGGTAGCGGCTGCACGACCAGAACGGGCCGCTCTTGCCGCTGCGCTGGCGCGTGGGTGCGCCGCACTGCGGGCATGCCGGCCCTTGGGGAACCTTGATGGACAGGGAGGCGCTGCCGTACTGCGCAATCAACTGCGAAATCCACGCGGCCTGCTTGCCGATGAACACGTCCAGGGTGAGCTGTCCGGCCTCGATCATGTCGAGCGCCTGTTCCCAGACGGCGGTGGTGCCAGGGTCGGCAATCGCCGCAGGCACGGCATCGATCAAAGTGAAAGCCGCATCCGAGGCGCGGATGGCGCGCCCCTTCTTCACGAGGTAGCCGCGAGCGATCAGGCCGCCGATGATGTTGGCCCGCGTCGCTTCGGTGCCGATGCCAACCGTATCCTTGAGCTTCTGCTTCAGGCGGGGATCGGACACCAGCTTGGCGACGCCTTTCATGGACTTGACCAACTCGCCTTGCGTGTACGGTTTGGGCGGCAGCGTCTTGAGTGCCTTGAGATCGACGTCGGCCACCTGGCATGCCAGGCCCTCATACAGTTTCGGCAGCGCGGGCAGCACCTGGGCGCGGACCGCAGTATCGCCCTCGCCATCACCGTCTTCGGCCTGCGGCTCGGCGAGCACCTGGCGCCAACCCGGGATGACAACCTGCTTGCCCGTGGCCGCCAGGTTCTGCCCCCCGCACGAAAACTTGGCCACAGTGCGGTCGAACTCGTGGTGAGGGAGGAACTGCGCCAGGTAATGCGACCGGATGAGCCTGTACACGGCCAGTTCCTTCTCGCTCATGGCGGAGAGCTTCGCCGGTTCGAGCGTCGGGATGATGCCGTGGTGCGCCGTGACCTTGCCATCGTTCCAGGCGCGCGAGCGCTGCGAGCGGTCGAGCTGGCCCATGATCGAGCGCAGCGAGGGATCGGTCTTGAGCAGGCTGTCGAGAACGGTGGGCACTTCGGCAAACATGCTCTCGGGCAGGTAGCCTGAATCGGAACGCGGGTACGTAGTGGCCTTGTGGGTCTCGTACAGGGACTGGGCGATCTCCAGGGTTTCTTGAACATCCAGCCCAAGCTGTTTGGAACAGACCTCCTGCAAGGTGCCCAGGTCGAACAGCAGCGGCGGGCCTTCACGCATGTGTTCGGTCTCGACAAACACCACCTGAGCGCTACCCGCAGCGCGGATCTGTTGCGCGGCTTGCTGGGCAACCGGCTGTTGCAGGCAGCGGCCAGCGTCGTCGGTGCAGCCATCGGGCGGAACCCACTGCGCGCTGAAAGCCTGTCCACCCGCAGACAGGGACACGTCGATGGCCCAGAACGGCACCGACTTGAAGGCCGCGATCTCGCGGTCGCGGTCCACGACGAGCTTCAGGGTCGGCGTCTGCACGCGCCCGACGGACAGCACGCCGTCGTAGCCGGCCTGACGCCCGAGCACCGTGAACAACCGGCTGAGGTTCATGCCCACGAGCCAGTCGGCGCGTGAGCGCGCAAGCGCCGAGTAGTACATCGGCAGCGTGTCGGATGAGGGCCGCAACTTGCCGAGCGCGGTGCGGATCGACGCATCGTTGAGCGCCGACAACCACAGCCGTTCGATGGGGCCGCGGTAACCGCACAGGTCGATGATCTCGCGGGCGATCAGCTCTCCCTCGCGGTCGGCATCGGTGGCGATGACCAAATGGGTCGCCTTCGCCAGAAGCGCTTTGACGACCTTGAATTGCGTGGCGGTCTTCGGTTTGACCTCGACCCGCCACTGCTGGGGAACGATGGGCAACTGCTCCAGCGACCAGCGCTTGAGCGCCGCGTCATAGACCTCGGGAGCTGCTGCTTCTACGAGATGGCCAATGCACCAGGTGACGGTGACGCCGGAGCCGCTGAGACAGCCTTCACCGCGCTGCGTCGCGCCGAGAATCCGGCCAATGTCTTTGCCCTGGGAGGGCTTCTCGCACAAGAACAGCCGCATGTCAGTCCATCCGATTTCCATGGTTCATTGAGTTGCGGGAATCGAGGATGCCGAACACCACCAAGGGCAGCAGCAAACAAGCCGCATGCGGTGGCGACCACTTTTACGGGATGGGATGGCGGGGACGGGAGTGGCGTTCGGCCGGGGATGTGCGGGCCGGGAGCCGCGATTTTTTGGAGCGCACGGACGCCGGTGGACGTTGATGGAGCTATCCCCTGGGGATAGCTCGCGAGGGCATGGGGGCGACGGACGACTGCCACCGCCCCATGCCGGATCACTTCCTGCGCTTCGGCTCCTTCGGCGCGGTCGGTTCCTGGGCGGCCGGGGGTTTCGGCTGCGCATCCTGCGCGGCCTCTTGCTGCCTGGGGCTGAGGGCTACGGACTCGATGCGGAACGGCAGGATGCCGACGCTGCGCGCGTTGATCTGCCAGGTCTCGCGCGGCTGATCCTCGTTGTCCGTCCAAGGTTCGCGCTCCATCCGGCCGACGACCAGCACGCGCATGCCCTTCTGGTAGAGGTCCTTCCAGTGCGCGGCGTCGCGGTGCCAGATTTCCACCGGCGCCCAGAAGCCGCCGCGATCCTCGAAGGTGCCATCCTTCTTGGGAATGGGGTTGTCGAAATAGACGTTCAGGCGCAGAAGGCGGCTGGGCTCGTCGTTGCCGTTGGGGAACTCCCGGTACTCGGGGGGCGAGCCGATGTTGCCCTCGCCAGAAAAATGCGTACTCATGTTGCAATCTCCGTGGTGGTTGAAATACCCGCACCTGGTCGGTGACGAGCGCGTGCTGGGTTGCCCGGCGCGATCACTGATCGCGCAGTGCGGGTGGGATGGACTTGAGCCGACGCAGGTAAGCGTCTTCCGCCTCGGTGGCCTTGCTGGCACACTCCTGGGCCAGCCTGCCCAAGGTGTGCAACAGGCTGATCTGCATGTTCAGCGTGATGCGCTGCAGCTCGATGGCGTGCAAGTCGGCCAGCAGGTTGACCGGCGTGCTGGTACTCGCCATCAGCTCCTGCCACAGTGCCACGCCCATGGCCGAGCGGTCGTGCTTGCGCCAGCGAAGAAACGCCGTGCCTGCGCCAGTTGTCTGCTGGGCCAGTTCGATGGGGAGCAGGTGGAAGGGATGCCCGAGGGCTTGTTGCAGCACCTGTCGCTGCGCCAAGCCAATCAACTCGTCGCGCATGGCGAAGCACTGGCTGGCCCAGGCCTCCAAGTCCCCTTTACCCTTAAAGGGCTTTAAAAGGCCTTTTTGAGAGGCTGCGTGTTCCAACTGCATGAAGGCTGTCTGTTGCAGAGGGCGGAAGTAGCGGGTGTCGCGGTTTGGGTCGCTCATGCCTGCGCGTCCTCGCCGGCCGTCGCTTCGGGGGCGGCGGCCTCGTCGCTGGGCGATGCGGCTGCGGCAGGACCGTCACCGCGCTGCTGCAGGCCACGGCGCATGATGGGCGGCGCGAACTTCGAGCGGCGCGTGCCCTCCAGCACGTCCGGCGGCATCTCGCCGAACTTTTCCAACGCCGCCCGCGCTGCGGCATTCTTGGCGGCGAAGTCGTCGCGGGTGCAGCCCGAGTAGCGGTACTGCTGGGCCAGCGAGAACAGGCTGCGCAGTGCATGCGCGCCTTCGTTGAGCCAGCGTTCGAGCGTCGAGCGATCGATCAGCGCGGTGTGGTGCGCGAGGATCAGCTTGCGGGCGATATCGTCGTAGTCGGCGAGCAGGTACACGGCGGCAAAGCCGAGCTGCGCATTGACGAACAGCGGCAGCTTGACCGGCTGGACGTTGAGGTTTTCGCCCAGGGTGAGTGCCGGCGGCACGCTCGCCAGGGCCTGGTCCACCTGTTCGCGCAGCGATTGCAGCGTGGCCTTGGTCTGGTCGAGCTTGTCCTCGATGCGGAGCATCCAGAAGTCGCTGTACGGGTCGTCCTGCTCCGAGCCGCGCCGCATCTTGTTCATCTGGGCGATGTAGCCGTTCAGGCCGACGATGCCCGGTCGCCCTTCGGCGGCGGCGCGGCCGTGCCAGATGCGCGAGGCGTGGTGCGTGTGCAGCGTCAGCGACATCGCGCTGCGCAAGGAGCCGAGATTCAGTTGCAGGGGTTCGTTGGTGGTTGCCATGGTGTCCGCTCGTTGTTGGAAAAGAGCGGACAGCTTCGGCAGGTAGCGGAAGGCAGTCAGTCAACAAACCGAAACCCGCCCGTCCCCGGTTCACGGCGCGGTGGGTGCATGCGTCGCGATCTATCCCCTGGGGATAGCGCCATGGAGCGCCAAGGAACGCTGCACACCCGGATCAGCGCGAACAAGGCCGATCCCGCTGCAGGCGATCGAGGCCTGGCGTGCAGCGGTTCGACGTGTAGCCGTCAGTGGAACTATCCCCAGGGGATAGCTCTACTGGAAGCCACCGGCATCCACTTCACCACCTTGCAGGCCCGCTCACTTGCTGGCGAGCAGGTTGCGCAGCCGCTCGATGTGCTGCCTGGCGACTTCTGGCGGCACAGGCTTGCCCTGCGGCTGGGATGGTGGCGGTGCTGGTGGTGGCGGCCGCTCGTTCGGCGCAACGGGCGCCGATGGCGCGTCCTTCTTGGCCCAGGCGTTGAACTCGCCATGGATGGCCCGCTGGATGATGCCGAACAGATACCCTGCAGGATTGCGGATGCCATGGTTGCTGCATCGTGCAGCCCATTCGTCCAGCACGGCCTGCCTCAGCGCAGCATCGACCTGCTGTAGTGCCACCCTCGCACCTGTCTGCTGCTCTGCCTTCAGTTCCGCGAAGCGTTTGGGCCATTGCAGGTCGCCCAGCGCGCGCGCATGCGCTTGTGCCTGCGCGGTAGTACGTACTTCATTAATACGACTACTACGTACTGTACGGGCCTGCTTCGGATTCCGAAGAGAGGCGTCTGGCGCGGGTTTCGACCCTGCTTCGGATTCCGAAGTGGGATCGTCAGGATTCCGAAGAAGGCTCGTCGCCCCTTCTTCGGATTCGTGCGTGGCGTCCTCCTGTGGATAACTTTCGTGCGCCCCGACGCCCTGGCTGGCGAGGCGTTCGGCCAGGACTTGCAGCCTCGATGGCAGGGTGCGCCCGGCCAGCATCGGGTCTTCGCCGATTTCCTTGAGGGTGTGCAGGCCTACGATCTGCACGGCTTTGGCCGAATGGCCGAGCGCTTGGCTGACGAGTTGCAGGTAGTCCGGGTCGAGCTGCATCGCTTCAAAGGGGGTCAGCGGCTCGTCGTGCAGGACATAGAGGTTGCCGAGGATGCGGCCGGTCTTGGCGTCGCGCCGTCGCCGCACCAGGCTCAGCCATCGAGTCAGCCGCAGCAGCGTCAGTGCTCGCGCCACGGTTTCGTGCGAGGCTTGCCCGGCGCAGGGCATCGACGCCAGCCAGGGCCGAAGCTGTTCATACGTCGGGAACGCCGTCACGCCATCGTCGTTGAGCATCAGCCGGAAGACCTGCCAGGCATTGCGCTCCAGCGGCGTCAGGCGGCGGTCGAGGAACAGCCGTCGCGGTACGGTCTCGTGCCGGTTGCCGCTGAACAGGAAGGCATCGCCAGACGCCGGACCAGTGGGCATCGCGACAGGTGTAGGTGTGGGCGGGGGCGCGTCGGCGTTGGGCTTGGGCACAAGGTCTTTCAGCGCAGCGTCGAACAGGTCTGCGAGTGCGATGGGGCCACGACGTGGTGCGGTGTCGTCCACGGCCATGGTTAACCCAATCCTTGATCGACCCAGCTCTTGATCGAAGCCCAGACCACCGACAGAGGCAGCGACATGCCTTCGGCGAGGTCCATGGCGGCATCGAGGATGGAGGTTTCGTCTTCGAGATCGACGTTCCTGCTGCTGGTCACGGCCTTCCATTGCCGCCACAGCTCCGTGTCCTGCTTCTCGTCCAGCACGGGATGGCGACCCTTGCGCTTGGGCAGGCCGAGGATTTCGCGGCGAAGCGCCACTTCCTGGTGGGTCAGGCCGTAGAAGCGGCTGACCATTTCGGTGCTCGCGCCGAGGCGCAGCATGCGATCGACCGTGGCGATCTCCTTCTCCACATCCTGCGCCTGCCTGAGCAGACGCCGGAGCACTTCGCGGTTGACCGTCACCGAGCACCACGAGACGTTGGCGTTGGCCAGCACGCTGATCAGCGCGGGATGCTTGAGGGCGTCCAGCTCTTCCTCGCCAAACCCCATCAGCTTGCAGCGGCGCAGTTGCCCATTGCGCAGGTCATAGAGGGCCTGGGCGATGACGGCCTGGTTGAGTGGGTGTGGTGCGGACATGCTGGTCTCCCTCGGTCACGTTCCAGGGTCCGCAGCGCCGGCGTCCAGGTCGAGCAGACGGCGGGCCAGCCGCAGCAGCCGGAACAGCTTGACCAGTGCGGTGTCGCTCAGTCGCCGGGTTGCGTCGCCTTGTCCGTGCAGCAACGCCGACAGGTCGATGACGAATTGCCTGTTATCCAAGCCGACGTCGGCGGGCTGCTGACCGGCCATGCATGCCAGCAGCGCCAGGACGGCACGGCCCAGCGGCTCCAGGTCTTGGGCGTGGGCACGGCAGGCGAAACCGATGCCGTCTGGACGGTCATCGATGCACTCGTCCAGGCGAGCCTCGCCCGCGATCTCGCGGGCGAACTGCGCGACGTGGATGCGCAGGCGCTCGGGCGTGTCCAGGCTCGCGTCGATGTGCCAGACGTCGGAAATCGGGTAGAGACCGCCTGCTTGGACGGGAATGGACTGCAAGACGTTGGCCGAGAAATCGGGCAGCGCATCCCCCAGCTCGTCGGCGACCATCCGCTGAATGGATTGCAGCCGCTCCGTCGTCGGTGCAGGCGAAACGATGTGCCCCTGCAGCCGATCACCAGGAGCAGCCATGGGGCTTCCTGCGGGTGAGCCGTCCGACCCTGAGCCGCCCTCGCGCTCGCGCGACCCAGGTGTGGTTGCCGGCGTCGGGGCCGATGGGGCCGGCGCCGCGGGCGGGCGTGCCATGGTGTCAGGCTCAGGCAGCGTGGGGGGTGCCGTTGGTGGGGTCGGATCGCTGACCAGGGCGCGATGGCGGCTTTCGGATTCGGTGAGGTCGAGCGCCAGTACGTCGTAGTCGATGCCGAGCAGTTCGGACATTTGGCCGATCAGCTCGTCCTGCACGCGCTGGGGGGCGAACTCGTCGGCCTGCGTGTCGAACTGCGACAGCACCTCCTGAAAGAAGTCATCGAAGTCCTGTACCAGTAGTGTGCGGCCTTTGGCGTAGCGCTCCCACGCGAGCATGCAGGCCTTGCGCATGACCGACAGGCGTTCGACCTGGTGGCGGCCGAGCCCGCCATAGAGCACGGTCGGGATCGCCGGCAGGAGGTAGCGCACCGCGTCGTTCATCCGGCTGATGTGCGACTGCTGGACCGGGAAACCATCGGCGGCGAGGCGGCGTGCCAGTTCGGACTGGCTCAGGGCGGCGCCGCTTTCCTGCTCGTAGAACTCGCGCGCCTTCTCGACGCCGAGGGCGCGCTCGATGAACGTCAGGCCTCCACGCAATTCGTTCTCGGCCAGGTGGCCGGTCAGCATGACGACTTCGCCGCGGCTGGGCCACGGCCGGAACAGGCACGATATGCGAAAGAACCGCTCGTCCTTGGTCTCCGACCACAGTTCGCGCAGGATCGCCAGGCGCGTGTTGCCGCCGTTGCGAATGATGTAGTGGTCCTCGCCCGGGCGCCGGGTGATCGCCGGGGCTGCGTCCAGGCCGCGCTCGCGGATGGACGCCTTGATGTCCTCGTAGGCCGGGTTGCGCTTCTTCCTGGGATCGTGGTCGTAGGGGCGCAACTGGTCCAGGGTCACGACCATGGGCGTGTCGGCGATCGGGTCGCTCAAGGCCGAGGTGGACGGGCCGCTGCGCTCGAACCCGGCCGCGAGCAGCTTGCCGGCCATCTGCTGGGAGGTCATTTCAGCCATGGCGGCCTCCCTGCACTGGGGACCGGGCCTCGCGCTCGGCGCGGCGGATCTGCGCGCGGGCGTTGAGGGCGGCCCGGTGGTCACTGGCCGTCGAACTGGTGTAGATCGCGGCGCAGCCGGCCTTGGTGAATTTGAGGTGGCCGCCCGGCGTGCGCTTGACGTGCCAGCCCTCGCCGACGGCGAATTCGATCAGGGCGCGCAGCCGCTTATGGCCTCGGGCCAGTTCATGTGCGCTCGCCATGGGGCCTCCCGGTATCCAGAGGAAATGGCGGGCGGCCGGACACCGTGGCAAATCGGTGCTGCCATTGCGGGAACAGTTCGCCGGCGAGGCCGCGGATGGTGTCGAGCGCGGCGGGGGCGACTCTGCCCGGTGGCTGGCGGTATTCGACCCGATGCACTGGCAGGCCGCGCGTCGCGGCGCGCGGATAGGCTTCGATGGCCGGCACGTCGGTGGTCAGCACGCGGATGCCGGCGTGGTCCTGGAACAGGTCGCGCAAGGCCTGTTGGATCAGCCGGGCGTTCGCCGACACCGGGTGGACCCTGTTGATGAGCAGATGCAGCGGCGGCGGCTCAATGCCCAGGTGCCGGTACGGAGCGATGTCCTCCAGCAACTGCATGGTGCCGCGCCGCAGTTCGCGGGCGGCGAGGATTTCCGGGGTCACGGGTGACAGCGCGAGATCGGAAGCGAGCACCGCCATCTCCAGCGTCACCGAACGCGCGCCCTGGGTGTCGATCAGCACCAGGTCGTAGAGAGGAGCCAGCATGGGCAGCAGGTGCCGCAGCCGCAGGCGCCCATCCGGCGCGTGCAGCAACAAGGTGCTCAGCTCGCCCCGGTGGTCGTTGGACAGCACCAGGTCCAGACCCGTAATGATCGTGCGGGACACGAGCTGGCCGAGGTCGCGCTCGTTGAAGGCCAGCAGCTCATAGATGCCACCAGGCGCACGGTGTCCCAGTTCGTAGTAGGACGACAAGGTGGGCTGCACGTCGAGATCGAGCAGCAGCACGCGCAGCCCCGCGTCGGCGACGAGCCCGCCCAGGTTCGCGGCAGTGGTGGTCTTGCCGACGCCACCTTTCGTTGAAATGATGGATACAACCTGCATGGCGTTCTCCGTGTGAGGATGGAAGGTCCGCGGGAGAATGGGTCAGGCCCGGTTGTTGACGCGCTCGGCGATCCACTGATCGATTTCGATGGAATCCCAGCCGACGGCGCGCACACCCAGGCGCAGCGCCTTGGGGAACTTGCCCGCGCGCATCAGGTTGTAGAGGTGGGCGCGCTTGAAGCCGGACTTCGATTCGACTTCTTCCAAGCGCAGGATGCGGCGCTCGTTGGGCGGCAGAACAGGTGTTTGCGACATGGTGGTCACTCCTGAACGCTCAGTGGCGTTTGTTGGCGTGACCTCTATTCAATAGACATGGCTACGGAAAGACATTGCAAATGCAATCTCCGCGACTGCACATACAAGCTGGCAATCCTCAGAGGGTGGCGCTATGCAGCCGGCGTCTGGCCGTGGCGAACTTGCCGTTCAACGTCCGCTCGGCGATCCCCATGACGCCGTGGTGATGGGCGACCAATGCGCTTACGACAGCCTCTTGCGTTTTGAAGCTGGAGTACGGTGTGCCCGAGGGCGATTGGCCGAGCATCAGCTCCAATATGCCGCCGATGATGTTCAGGTAGGTGGCTTCGGCCCGATCACTGATTGGGTACTGCGCGCAGGCCGGGATGATTTTGGACTGTTTGAGCAGTGCGTCGTGCTTGTCTTGCAGCTCGCGGAGTTGGCGCTTGGACTGCTCCAGGGCAGATTTGAGGGCCAAGCGCTCGACCAGCATGGCCTGCCCGGTTTCCAGAGAGATGGAGGGATGGGCGATGCGCTCGCTGCGCGAGAAGAGAAAGCCGGGGCGCTGTTCGGGGTAGTGCTGGCGCATCCAACGCTTCAGATCGACGTGACGGACAGTGAGATCAGGGGAGTCGATCAGCGCGGTGTCGTGCGTCGTGATGCCGTTCCTCCCGAAAGGAAGTTCCGCATTGAGGATGCCATCGTAGATGCGTTCGGTATACAGCCTCAGCTCACCCCAACGTGGGCAATCCAACGACTGTGGCAGGTTCCTTGACGACGAGACCGAAGTGAGGATGACATGCTCAAACCGCAGAAGCCCAGCCCACCGGAGGGAGGCTTCGATCGGACGATAGAACACCTTCGATGCTGGTGCATTGTGGTTCATGCTCCCATCTCCTTCCAGGAGAACTACATGGCCGACTCCTTTGGCGCCAACCTCATGGCCGGGCAGTTGTCTGTGGATGAAGCGAGTCCCGAGTCTCGCTTCTTCATGAGCCCTGAGCACTTTTCAGTAGCTCAAGTCAGTGGTAGCCGCCATGTGCTCAATGTGTAAGAATCCGTGAGTGGTAGGTTGATCGGTCCTGTCGCTGATCAACACGAAGAATGGCGCTCACACTGGCAGCGTCATGCGTTACCGCAATCTCATCAAGAGCAATTTGTCATGGTGTGATACCCCTGCGGTTTCACAGGGCGCAATAGGCGCGCAGTGGCTTCTAGATGCCAAGGCAGGCGTACTGATCCCGAGCCTGTCATGCGTTCCCAGGTATCCTGATATACCGATAAAGAATCGCGCATCCAGTCCCAGTGACAAGCGTATGGGTTCTTCCCGCGCAACTTGCGCAGACGGGTATGGGTGGTCGCTTCTGCAGCGAGCCGGTGTGCCGAACAGCTCAGGCACGGCGAGAGCCATGCAGTCCAACCTTGGTCGCCGGGAGGCGCTAACGACGACAGGCGTCTGCCGCCAGACAACAACCGCGTCGAGAGGCAAATTCGTCCAGTGGCACTTCAAAGGGCGAACCAGTTGTTCGTCGGTAGCTTGCGTGCCGGTCAGCGCGCTGTTTCGGTGATGAGCCTGGTGCGCTCGGCTCGGCCCAACGGGCATGACCTCTATGCGGACTTGCGTGACGTGCTCGAATGCCTTTCGACGCAGCTAGCCAAGCATATGGAAAGGTGATCATTGGTGAGTTCGAGACCACCGTAGCCGGCGATGAACGAGGTGTGGGGACGATGCGCTGAGGAGGTGTCCTTGGACCTTACTGGAAGTTTCTGGACGAACTTGTTGCCGAGGGTGAAAAATGAGGCTACAATTAAGGTCTTCGCTAGTCAAGCCAGCGAAGAAAGTGATTGGGAAACAACGGCTTACGGTCTTAGTAAACGTCTCGTTTCCCGCTCCAGTTTTCAAAAAGGGAAGCATCTGCTTCCCTTTTTTTCAGGCGCCTCGGCAGCCTGAATGGCGCGATAGCAAAGCGGTTATGCCCCGGATTGCAAATCCGGTTAGACCAGTTCGACTCTGGTTCGCGCCTCCACCCACACGGAGCGGCCTCTGTTCAACGGCGTTGATGACGGCGTGAAAAGAGGCCGCTTTGTTTTGGGTTATCGTCGTTCAATCCCGGCGCCCGGATGGTGAAATTGGTAGACACAGCGGACTTAAAATCTGTTTTGTCAAGTCCTTCTTGCTTGCGCCAACGGGCCAGAAGGCCAATAGTGACAACGGTTTGCGAGCGTCCATGATGCAGCTTCATAGCTTGGCTTGACGGTCAGGAGCCAGCTAGGCGCCAGTAGATGGAGGTAGGTGTTTCCAGCGCATTGCACGCTACGCCCGAGTGGTGAAATCGGTAGACACAAGGGACTTGAACAATTTGAGCCTTCGGGGGGAAACGCCCGGAGTGAAGCCCGTCAAAATCGGCGAAAGCCCTGGATGCTTCTGCACCCGAGCCAACGCCGAGCCAAGCCCAAGCAACAGTTTGGGAAGGTGTAGAGAGCAGACGGCGGGCACCTACGGCCGCAAGGCTATGGTGAAGGCGTGCTCCAGACCACGAACAGCGCATGCGCGTTGGCGGCGAAAGTCGAAGTGGTAAGAAAATCCCTCGACCTTACGGTCATGCCGGTTCGATTCCGGCCTCGGGCACCAATCTAGAGCCGCCCCTGTTCACGCAGGGGCGGCTTTTCCGTTCTTGGGCTGCGTGCGCTTGAAGCCTCGATCCCCAGCCATGAATGCCTCCAGCATGTGCGGGATCAGCGTCGCGGCATCGACCGCTTCGCCATACGACTGCGCGTGCAGCGCGGCATAGCGGTCGAGGTCGGCTTTCAGGCTGGCCGGGCACGCGAATGTCAGCTTGACGCTCTCGGTCTTGGGCAGCGGCCCGAGCCGCAGCTTCTTGGTCGTGCTCATTGCGAAGCTCCCCGGTTGAAGAACAGCGGCTGATAGGGCCGCAGCACGAGATCCCGGTTAACGATGACTCGCACCGGCAAGCCGGGGCGCGCCGTCAACGTCGGCTGTATGTTCATGTTGCGCCGGGTGATCTCCTGGCCGACCTGGTTGATGCTGTCCTGGGCGCTGTCACGGCCGGCGATGACGATGCGGTTGCCGTTCTGGCGGTTATCAGGCGCGGCCAGCTCGGCGCCGACGCCCAGCAGCGTCGTCAGCACAGCGCCCGCGACGATGCGATTCCAATGCCAGTTCACATCGTCTTCCAGGCCGGCGTAACCGGCCGGGTCGGTGCCGACAAGGTTGTCGAGCGTGAGCGAGGACGTGTCGGGCAGGATGATCCGGTTCCACACTACCTGTACGCGGCTCTGCCCGTAGCTGACCTGGCTGTTGTAGCGCCCGAGGATGCGCGATCCCTGCGGGATCAGCAGGAACTTGCCTGTGGCCGTGTCAAAGACCGGCTCTGTCACCGTGGCGATCACGTCGCCCGGCAAGTCTGATTTGATGCCCGTGACCAAGGCGCCAGCGATCACCGTTCCGGCCATCACCTGATAGGGCGACGCCGGCAGCGCCAAGTTGCCGGAGTTGCGGGTTTCCGTAGCGCCGCCTTTCAGGAACGCCTCCTTCTGGTCTTGCCGGTTCTGCACGGCAGTCGGGTCGGCAGGCTGGGCCGCCGTCGAGGCCGGCCCGCCGGCGAGCGGATCGAAGGCCGCGAGCGTGCTTGCTGCGCCAGGCGCCACCGGCGCTGCCTGCGCCACCGTGGCTGCACGTTGGCCACCCGAGCGGAAGAACACCGACGAAGCCGCCGCTGCATCGGCCTCCTTGCGCAAGGCATCCTCGGGATCATGGCCCGGTGGCGCATATGCTGGCGTCACGGGCTGCTGCGAGTTGACGATGGCGGGGCCAAGATCGCCCGGCAGCGGCGGCCCCAATTCGGGTAACTTCGGCGGCAGCTTCGAGTAGTCCGCCGGCAGGCCATCCAGACCTTCGGACTTCGACACGCGCTCGACGTTGTAAAGCTCGGTCTGCTCACTGGCCGCGCGCCGCGGGGGCTGCAGCGACCAAATCGTGGCGCCGAGCACGGCGACCGATAGGCCGCCAACGAGGATGGCCAGCGTGCGCCGGTTCAGGCGTGTGACCGGGCGCGGCTGGGCGCGCAGCGCCACCGCCTCCGGTGCGACCTTGTCCGCCTGCGGCGTGGCGAGGTCGGGGGTGTCGTCCTGGCTCATGGTCAGTTCCTCCGCGCGACGCCGTCCGTGCGCTTGATCCGCACCACGTCGCCCTTGTCACCGCCCAGGCGCAGTTCGGCCGCGCCGAACAGCCGATCCACGATGTAGTACGGCGAGCGGAAGCGGTAATTGACCAGTTGCCCGTCGCCTTCCGGCCCGATCACGAACAGCGGCGGCAGCTCGCCTTGCGCGATGCCGGCGGGGAACTGGATATAGACCTTCTGCCCGTCGTCGAAGGCGCGCAGCGGCTTCCACGGCGGATTACTGCCGCTGACCGCGTAGCGGAAGCGCAGGTTCTCCAACGACAAGCCGGAATCCACCGGCGCGACTGCGCTGGCCGCCTGCGCCTGGCGCTGCAAGGCCAGCATCCGGTCGCGCGGATATTCCCAGGACGCCGACGCCATCCACGTCTTTTCCGTCGAGGCCAGCTCCAACAGGTACGTCCTGCGGCTGGTGGTGATGACAAGATTGGTCCTGAGGCCCGAGCGGATCGGCTTAACGAGCACGTTCACGCGCAACTCGGCACCGCGTCCGCTGGACGTGTCGCCCACGATCCAGCGCACGGTATCTCCGGCGGCGACCGTCACCAGCTCCTCGCCCGGCTGGAGCGAAACCACGGTCACGCGGCCCACGGCCGCATAGACCTGATACAGCGCGCCGTCGGTGAACGGCCACACCTGAATCGCGTTGACGTAGCCCTCGCGCGTAGGTGCGACGCGGGCCTCGGCATTGGCGCGCGAGACGCGCACCTTCTCGTCTGCCGGCTCCGGCATGGGCTTGGCGTCCTCGGCTTCGGGCAACGGCTTCAACTGCGCCGGCATCGGCAGCACCTCGGGCACGGCCACCACCTCCACCGGCGCAGGAGGTTCTGGCAGCGGCTGGGCAAGCACCGGCTCATCGAGCGAGATCACGGGCGGCGGCTTGCCCTGCGTGGCGCAGCCCGAAAACAAGGCGGTGGATGCAAGCAGGATCACTGGCAAAGCGGATTTACGGAGAAGATCATTCATGGCTTGGCTCCTTCGGAAGAATCCAGCTCGCGGCTCCACGACAGACCATTGACGTAGATGCCCAAGGGATTGCGGCGCAGGCGTTCTTCGGTGCGTGGTAGCTGGAGCACGATGGTCACCACGGCCGTCCACCGCTCCAGCCCGGCCGCGGCGCCGTTGACGTAGCGGCGTTCCGTCCAGCGCACGTTGAACGAGGTGTTGCTGGCTCGCACGACGCTGGTGATATGCACCGTCACCGACTCCTTGCCGATGCGTGCGAACGGATCGTTCACACGCGCGTAGTCGTTGAGCACCGCTGCGCCCTTGTCGGTCGTGTAGTCGTAGGCGTCCAGCCAGTTCTGGCGGACGACGATGGGGTCGATGGACAGCGAGCGCACCAGCGTCACAAAGCGCGCGATGTAGTACGCCTGCTGCGCATCAGTGGGCCGGTACGACGTGGCGGCCTCGCCCACGGCGCGGACCTGGCCCGCGTTGTCCACCTCCACGACGTAGGGCGTCACGATGGACTGCGCCGAGCGCCACACCAGGCCGCCAGCCATCAGCAGCGCGAGCGTCAGGCAGCCGAAGGCCATCAGCCGCCAGTTCTTCGCCTGCACGCGCGGCGAGCCGATACGGTCGTCCCACACCTGGCCGGCGGCTTGGTACGGCGTGGCAGGTTGCGGCGTGTCGGCATAGCGCACCTGCGGCTTCTTGAATCGCATGGTCAGTTCTCCTTATGAATCGCTTTATTCGTCGGAGCCGCGCAGGCTCGGCCCCTGGCCGGAGCCGCCGCCATCGCCACCGCGCAGCGTGTGGGCGGTGGTGGTCGCGGCGTGGGTGAGTTGCTGGCGGCGATGCAGGCGCTTGGCCCAAGCGGGCCGTTCCTGTGTCTGCGCCGTAGCGGCGCCGGATGCGGCCTCGCCTGCGGCACCCTGACCGAATGCCGCGCCCGCGCCACCATCGGCAGCAGCGCCATTCCAGCCAGCGTGGAAGGGAGCGGCCATGCGTTGCCCGGCAGCGGAAGCGCGGGATGCAGCGCCTCGCCCGGCCGCCCGCGCGCCGGTCTTGGCGACGTTGCCCAGGCCCGCCATCGCGCCCTTTGCGCCGCCGCCAGCGGCGGCGGAACCGGCCTGAAACGCCGACTTCGCACTGCTGGCCGCCGACGTAGCGGCGCGCGCACCGCTACCGGCCAGCTTGGCGGCAGCCGGGGCCATGCGCGCACCAGCAGCCACGGCGCCACCCACGCCCGTCGCGGCGGCGCCGATGGCGACGGCCGTGCCGGCAGCGCCGACAGCAGCACCGGCCATTGCGCCAGCGCCGAGCTGCGGCGCACCGGAGACGAGGCCCGTGGCGATGCCGGGGCCGAAGATCCCGAGCGCCAGCAAGGTGAGCGAGGCCAGCATGATGACCAGCGCGTGGTCGATGGACGGCTCGGCAGGATGGACTTGGAACTGAGCGAACAAGCCTGAGCCGATACCGACGATCACGGCCAGCACCAGCACCTTGACGCCGGAGGCCACCACGTTGCCCAAGACCTTCTCGGCGAGGAACGCGGTCTTGTTCCAGAGCGCGAACGGCACCAACACGAATCCGGCGAGCGTGGTCAGCTTGAACTCGATCAGCGTGATGAACAGTTGGATCGCCAGCACGAAGAAGCACAAGACCACGACCAGCCACGCGAGGAACATCACCACGATGGGGTCGAGGTTCACAAACACTTCGGGAAAGCCCGCCATCTCGCCGATCTGCTCCAGAATCGGCGCCCCGGCGTCGATGCCGGTTTTCGCCAGCCGGCCCGGCTGCAAGAAGTTCTCCATCGTGATGGCCGAGCCGGTGGCTGTGATGCCCAATCCCGCAAACGAGCGGAACACGATGCTGGCCAGCCAGTTGAAGTTATTGATGATGTAGGCGAAGGCACCGACGTAGAGCACCTTGCGCAGCAGCTTGGCGATCACGTCCTCGCCCTGGCCGGTGGCATGGCTCATGGCCCAATACAGGCCGGCGATCGTCATGTCGATGACGATCAGCGTGGCCGTGAGGAACGCCACTTCGCCCCGCAGCAGCCCGAAACCCGAGTCGATATAAGCGGCAAAGGTGTTGAGGAATTGGTCGATGATGGTCACGTCATTCATGGCGTGTCCTTCGGTTCGGCGGGAACGGCCGGCGCCATGCCATCGGCCGGTTCCTCGAAGCTCGGCGGGATCGGCGGCAGGTCGGCCAGCGTCTGGTATTCATCCGGCCCAGCCTGGCCGGAGAAGAAGCGCCGCCGGAAGGCTTCGGCGGCGGCGCGGCAAGCGTCCTCGCCCGTGGCCTGCCGGTCGTCCGCGCATTGCGCGCGCAATGCCTTGAGCCGCAAGGGATCGGCGGCCAAGGCATCGGCAAGGTGGTCAGCCGGCTGTTCGCTGCAAGCGGCCAGCAGCGCAGCAAGTACCAGAACAGACGGGACGAGGACGCATCGCATAGCGGCCTCCCGTCAGTTGCCGTAGAAATCCACGCGCTGCGGCGTGTATGGCGTGCCATCGCCCAGGAAACGCCGCCGCACCTCGCGGGCGCGTTCCGTGGCCGCGGTCTGCCGTGCCAACTCCAGCGAGGCGGCCCGATCTTGCGTGATCTGGAGCCGCTGCGACTGGATCGACTGCTTGGCCTGCAAGGCCAGCAACTGGTTCATGGCCTGCATGGCTTGCAGCGCGCCTTCGGCCGACTGGCTCTTGCCCACGAGGTCGGCCAGCACGCTTTCGTCTTCGCCCAGGTTCTGCGACACCTGGGCCTGCATCCGCATGGTGGTCTGCAAGCCGTTGAGCGTGTTCCGCCAATGCTCCTGCGCATCGCGGTACATCTGGTCGCCGCTGACGGTGGCGGCGTACTGCTCGGGATACAGGCGCTGGAACTCCCGATCCAGATTCGTCACGTCGTAGGCCAGGCCGCGCGCCTGGTCGATCAGCCGCTGCGTGGTCGCCAGATTGGCGCGCAACTGGCCGACCACGCTGGACGGCAGGCTGGCGAGGTTGCGCGCCTGATTCATCAGCATCTGCGCTTCGTTCTGGAGCTGCTGGATCTGGTTATTGATCTGCTCCAGCGTGCGGATCGCGGTCAGCGTGTTCTGCACGAGGTTCGTGGGGTCGATCACAACCCATTGCGCGTGGGCGGTGGCAGTGCAAAGCATGGCCGAGATGGCGGCGGCGACAAGACGCTTTTTCATGGCAGGTTCTCCTGTGGGTGGTCGGTGGTACGGAAAGAACCCGGCGCGAGGCCGGGGAACGAGGCCAGCAGGTCGGCCGCCCAATCGAGGCCGCGATGGCGCAGCCAGGCGCCCGCGAAGCCGGGCACGCCGGCGTCCAGCAGCACGCGGTCTATGTCGCGCTGGTCTTGCGGCGTGGAAGCGCCCGCGAAGGCCAGCGCCGCCTGCCCCAGGTCGAGGTCGAACAGGCGATTGCCGAGGCGGGATTGGTAGTAGTAGTCGCGCTTGGGGCTCGCGGTGGCGACGATCTCGATCTGCCGGCTGTTCAGGCCGAAGCCTTCGTAGATCGTGCGAATCTGCGGTTCCGTCGCCTGCGGGTTGGGCAAGAAAATCCGACTCGCGCAGCTCTCGATGATCGCGGGCGCGATGCTCGAATCCTTGATGTCGGCGAGGCTCTGCGTGGCGAAGATGACGCTGACGTTCTTCTTGCGCAGCGTCTTGAGCCACTGGCGGATGCGTGCGGCAAACACCGGGTCGTCGAGGAACAGCCACGCTTCATCGAGGATCAGCAGCGTGGGCGCCCCGTCGAAGCGTTCATCGAAACGCGCAAAAAGGTAATGCAGCACGGCCATGACGGCGGCCTTGCTGTGCATCAGCTCCTCCATCTCGAAGCACTGCACGTCGGCCATGCCCAGCCGGTCGTGGTCGGCGTCCAGCAGCTTGCCGTGCGCGCCACCCAGCACATAGGGCGACAACGCCTGCCGAAGCGTGTTCGATTGCAGCAGCACGGAAAGCCCGGTCATCGTGCGCTGCTCCACCGGCGCACCGGCGAGACTTCCCAGCGCCGACCAGATGGCCGCGTTCTCGTCTGGGCCGACCGCCACGCCTTCGTGCAGCAAGCGGCCTTCGATCCATTCGGCGGCCCAGGTGCGGTAGCCCTCGCGGTCGATGCGTGCGAGCGGCTGGAAAGCGATTTCGCCATCCGTGCCGAGGTCGTAGTGCTCGCCGCCCAGCCCGAGGATCGTGGCTCGCATCGAGCGCCCCATGTCGAAGGCGAAGATGCGCGAGCCGCGGTAGCGGCGGAACTGCATCGCCAGCGTGGCAAGCAAGACCGACTTGCCCATGCCAGTCGGCCCCGCGACCAGCGTGTGGCCCACGTCGCCGATGTGCGTCACCAGCCGGAACGGCGTGGCGCCATCGGTGCGCGTGACGATCAGCGGCGGGCCGTCGAGATGGTCGTTCTTCTCCGGCCCGGCCCATACCGCCGATACCGGCATCATGTGCGCCAGGTTCAGCGTCGAGACGATGGGCTGACGCACGTTGGCGTAGGCGTTGCCCGGAATGGACGACAGCCACGCATCCACGGCGTTGAGCGTTTCGGGAATGGTGACGAAGCCCCGGCCCTGGATGGCACGCTCCACCATGCGCAGCTTCTCGTCGGCTGCGCCGGCGTCCTCGTCCATGACGGTGACGGTCGCCGTCAGGTAGCCGAAGGCGACTTGATCGCTGCCCAGTTCCTGCAAGGCGGCATCCGCGTCCGCCGCCTTGTTGTTCGCGTCGGTATCGACCAGCGGGCTTTCCTGCTGGAAGATCGTTTCGCGCAACAGCGCGATGACGTTCTTGCGCTTGGCGAACCACTGGCGGCGCAAGCGCCCCAACCCCCGTTCCGCCTCGGATTTGTCGAGGCACAGAAAGCGCGTGCTCCAGCGATACCCAAACCCCAGGCGGTTGAGGTCGTCCAGAATCCCCGGCCAGGTCGAGGTCGGGAAACCTCGCACCGACACCACGCGCAGGTGCTGGTCGCCCAGCATGGGCGCCAGGCCGCCGACCAGCGCGGAATCGGTCAGCAGCGCGTCGATGTGGAACGGCACTTCGGGCACGCCCACGCGATAGCGCAGCGTCGAGATGGTCGCGTGCAGGTAGGTCAGCGTCTGCGCGTCATCGAGCCAGTCAATTTCCGGCATCACGCTGTCGAGCAGGTCGAAGACGCGATCCGTTTCCGCGACGAAGGCTTGCAGCCGCTCGCGCCAGTCCACGCCATTCGTCGGCGTGTTCTCGTAGAGCATCCTGGCTGCACGAGCGCGGGATTCTTCCGGCGGCAGGTAAAGCAGCGTCAGGTGATAGCCGCTCTCGAAGTGATTACCCGATTCCTCGAAGGCGGCCCGGCGTTCTTCCTCCACCACCCACGAAAGCGGCTCGGGAAACTCCGAGTGCGGATAGTCGGCCGCAGGCCGGCGCTCGGCTTCGATGAATAGCGCCCAGCCCGATCCCATGCGGCGCAGCGCATTGTTCAACCGCGCCGACGTGGCGACCAGCTCGCCTTGCGTCGCGCTGTCGAGGTCAGGCCCGCGAAACCGGGCCGTGCGCTGGAAACTGCCGTCCTTGTTCAAGACGAGGCCCGGCGCGACCAGCCCGGCCCAGGGCAGCCAGTCGGCAAGCAAGGCCGGGCGCTGGCGGTATTCGGCGAGATTCAGCATCGCGGCGTCCTCCCCTCACACGTCCAGCAGCGGGCGGTGCTTGATGTGCCGGGCGAAGACCTGCATGAACTGCGGATCGACGCGCGCACCCCACACCGCCAGCGAATGGCCGACGATCCAGAGCACCACGCCGGGAATCCACAGTTGCAGGCCCAAGCCGACAGCGGCGGCCAGCGTGCCGTTGGCGATCGCCACGGTGCGCGGCGCACCGCCAAGCAGAATCGGCTCGGTCAGTGAGCGATGCAGCGGCACCTCGAAGCCGTCCCTGAAGGTGTCCGGGGCACTCATACGACCGCCCCGCCGGAGAAGCTGAAGAACGACAGGAAGAAGCTGGAAGCCGCAAACGCGATGGACAGACCGAAGACGATCTGGATCAGCTTGCGGAATCCGCCGGACGTGTCGCCGAAGGCGAGCGCGAGGCCCGTGGCGATGATGATGATGACCGCGACGATTCGCGCCACCGGCCCCTGGATGGATTCGAGGATGGATTGCAGCGGGCCTTCCCACGGCATCGAGGAACCGGCGGCCTGCGCGGTTCCGGCTAGGAACAGCAGCAGCGCGGCCAGCAGCAGCCCTTGCCCCGCAGGGCGGGCCAGGCAGCGCAGCCGCGCGTGGCGCAAAGCCGGATTTGCAGAAAAACGGAAAGCAGGAATGGTCATCTGCGTCATGGCAGTTCTCCAAGTGAGTCAGGGGATGGGGAAGTCGCCGCAGCGGGTGCGGCATTGGGAAGCGGCGGCAGCTCGGGAAACGGCGTTTCCAGCGCGTCCGCCAGTTGGTAGCCCACGCCGTCGAAGCCGACGACGCGGGCGATGCTCTCGATGCGGCGTTTGCGCCCGCGCCCGGCGATGTGGATCGCCACGTTGACCGCCTCGGCGATCAGCGCACGGGGCGGGTTCACCGCCACTTCGAGAATCAGTTGCTCCAAGCGCAGCAGCGCGCCGAGTGCGGAGCCGGCATGGATCGTGGCGATGCCGCCGGGATGGCCGGTGCCCCACACCTTGATGAGATCCAGCGCCTCGGCGCCGCGCACTTCGCCAACGACGACGCGATCAGGCCGCAGGCGCATGGACGAGCGCACCAGCTCGGTCATGGACACCACGCCTGCGCGGGTGCGCAGAGGAACGTGGTCACGGGCCGCGCATTGCAGCTCCACCGTGTCTTCGAGCACCAGCACGCGGTCGCCGGTGGCGGCGATTTCGGCGAGCAAAGCATTGGCGAGCGTGGTCTTGCCGCTGCTGGTGGCGCCGGCGATCAGCACGTTCTGCCGCTCGCGCACGGCGCGAACGAGAAAGCCCGCTTGCGCGCTGGTCATCATTCCGTCGATGACGTACCGCTCCAGCGGAATTACGCCGATGGCACGCTTGCGCAGCGCGAAGGCCGGCCCCGGCGCTGCCGGCGGCAAGATGCCCTCGAAGCGTTCGCCGGTTTCGGGCAACTCGGCGGACAGCAGCGGCTGGCCGCGATGGACTTCTGCGCCGACGTGGGCCGCGACCAGGCGGATGATTCGCTCGCCGTCCGCCTCGGACAGTTCCACGCCCATCGGCGCGCGCCCACTAGAAAGCCGATCCACCCAAAGGGTGCGATCAGGATTCAGCATCACCTCCACCACGTCCGGGTCTTCGAGCGCGGCGGCGATCAGCGGCCCCATCGCCGTGCGCAACATCTGGATGCGGCGGTCGAGCGACGTGGCGGTCATGGACTGCGGAACGGCACTCATGACGCACGCTCCTGCGCTTGCGCGGCTGCCGCCGCGTCTTCCATCCGCATCGGGTCGGGATGCAGTTCCTCCACCACGTCGCGCACCAGGCTGCGGCCCCGCAGCAGGTGGCGGCCAAGCTGCTCGGTGAACTGCTCGAAGCGCGCTTTGCCCTGCGCGCGTGCCGCGTCTTGGTGCGCCTCGGGGACTGGTGTGCTGACCGTGAGGTAGTAGCGAATGAACAGCGCCAGCGTTTCGATGGCGATGTTCTGGTCGCGCTCCATGCGCTCGGCCTGGCGCGACAGGCGATCCAGCCGCTTGGCGATGGCCGCTTCGCGCTGGTCGGCGGCATCGGGCGACAGCCACGATGCGAGCGCCGCCGCGACGATGGACGACTTGGACACGCCTTTCTTGGCGGCAAGCTCATCGAGCCGCTTGGCGTGCTCGGGCTGGATAAAGAGGTTCAGGCGGTAGTGGCTCATAGCTCGATTCCGTCGTTGGGGTCGAGGGAAGCCAGCCGGGCCGTGCGCTGCATGGCTGGATCAAGCTGGCGAGGAAGGGGAAGCGGCAGGTCGTCGTCGTCATCGAGCAGCCCAAGGTCGGCCGCAGGCGCGGCCAGCACGGGGTCGTAGGCGACGGTTTCGGAGAGTTCGGGCTGACGGCATGGGCCGCCGTCGTCGGTGCTGTCCAAGTCGTCGGCGGATGCCGTGCCCGGTGCTGCCGGCATCAGCGGAATCGCCAGCCCGCTCCAGTCATCGGGCCGCGATGGCGGCGCGTCGGCGTACTGCCCGTCCGCCAGCGCGGGCGGCGGCAGCACGCGACGCTTGAAGTTGCTGTCCACGTAGTAGCGCAGCTTCTTCGCCTTGATCGGCGCCATGCTGGACACCATCACCACTGCCTCGTCGGGTGGAAGCTGCATGACTTCGCCCGGCGTCAGCAGCGGGCGGGCCGTCTCCTGGCGCGACACCATCAGGTGGCCCAGCCACGGCGCGAGCCGATGGCCCGCGTAGTTGCGCTGGGCACGCAGCTCGGTGGCCGTGCCCAGCGTCTCGGAGATCCGCTTGGCGGTGCGTTCGTCGTTCGTGGCGAACGTCACGCGCACATGGCAGTTGTCGAGAATCGAATGGTTCTGGCCGTAGGCTTTGTCGATCTGGTTGAGCGACTGCGCGATGAGGAAGCTGCGGATGCCGTATCCGGCCATGAAGGCCAGTGCCGTCTCGAAGAAGTCCAAGCGCCCCAGCGCCGGGAACTCGTCGAGCATCAGCAGCAGCTTGTGGCGGCGCTCGATGCCATCGGAGCCATCGAGCGATTCGGAGAGGCGCCGACCGATCTGGTTGAGGATCAGGCGAATGAGCGGCTTCGTCCGCGAAATGTCCGAAGGCGGCACCACCAGGTACAGCGACACAGGATGCGCTGCCGCGATCAGGTCTGCGATGCGCCAGTCGCAGCGCGAAGTGACTTCGGCCACCGTGGGATCGCGGTACAGGCCGAGGAACGACATGGCCGTGGACAGCACGCCCGAGCGTTCGTTGTCGCTCTTGTTGAGGACTTCACGCGCCGCCGACGCGACGACCGGATGCGCCCCATCGCCGAGGTGCGGCGTGGTCATCATCCGATGCAAGGTCAGCTCGAAGGGGCTGGCCGGGTCGCTAAGGAAGTTGGCGACGCCGCGCAGCGTCTTGTCCTTGCCCGCGTAGAGCACATGCAGGATGGCCCCGACCAGCAGTGCGTGGCTGGTCTTTTCCCAATGGTTTCGCTTCTCCAGCGCGCCTTCGGGATCAACCAGAATGTCCGCGATGTTCTGCACGTCGCGCACCTCATGCGCGCCGCGCCGTACCTCCAGCAGCGGGTTGTAGGCCGCCGACTTCGCATCGGTCGGGTTGAACAGCAGGCAATGTGAGAAGCGCGAGCGCCAGCCGGCGGTGATCTGCCAGTTCTCGCCCTTGATGTCGTGGATGACGGCGGATGCGGGCCAGGACAGCAAGGTGGGCACCACCAGGCCCACGCCCTTGCCGGAGCGCGTGGGCGCGAAGGTCAGGACATGTTCCGGGCCTTCATGCCGCAGGTACTGGCGGTCATGCTGGCCCAGGAACACGCCGGCCGGCTGCGTGAGGCCCGCCATGCGAATGTCCTGCGCGTTCGCCCAGCGGGCAGAGCCGTAAGTCGTGACAAGGCGCGATTGGCGCGAGCGCCAAATCGACATGCCGATGGCGACCACCACCGCCAGCAGGCCGCTGCCGCCCGCGATGGCGCCGCCGGTATCGAACACGCGCGGCGCGTAGGCATCGAAAACGAACCACCACTCAAACAGCTTCCACGGGTGGTAGATCGGTGTGCCGAGAAGGTCAAACCAGGGCGAGCCAAGGCGTAGTTGATAGCCAAGAGCCGCTGCTGTCCATTGTGTGGCGCCCCACACGCCGGCGATCACGATGCCGAATACCACGGCGATCTGACCGAACAGCACGTTCGTCCCTTGCATGACCTGGCCTCCGATTTCTCCTGCGCTGATTCCTCATGGGGAAGGCGGCACAAGAACGTGCCGCAGGCGTCAGGATGGGTGTCGGGTCAGTGCCGGTCAAAGACTGCTTCGAGCAGAAAGGTCGAGCAAAAAGACAGAATTAGTGCAGGGGCGAACCAATGAAAAACACCGCAAGCGATAACGCATTGCGGCGTGTCGAGCAGAAATATTGAGGCGATGCTGCGAACCGCCAACGATCAGAACTTGGCTGATTCCTTCGGTGGTGTGTACGGCGTTTCACCGTCGCCATAGAACCGCTTGCGCGTGGCTTCGGCTACCCGATTGCACAGCACGTCGCCCAGCTTGGGGCGATCCGTCTTGCATTGTTGGCGCAGCTCTTTGAGCCGTTCGGGGTTGGCCGCCAGTTCTTCCACCGTCGGGATATTCGCCTCCGGAACGTTGGTCGTTTGTGGCGTCTCGGAATTGCCGCAGGCAGTCAGCGCGGCCACCAGCAGGAACTGGATGAGCTTCTTCATGGCGTGGATTCCTCCAAGGGATCGGAATGATGGCCCGGCTTGGGCCTTGGGGGTTCCGGAGATTCAATGGCCTGCACGCGCTCAATGAACCGGGCCAGAACATCGGACGGCTCGCCTTCGGGGAACAGTAGGTAAGTTGTCAGCGGCGGCACGCGCAATGCCAGCGGTCGGGCCACCACACCTGCGTCAGGGTTAGCGGCAATGCGCGCGGCACCCGTAAACCCAAGCGCCAGGCCAGCCGACACCAGCACCATCATCAGATCGCACGTAGCAACCCGTTCTGCGACCAACGGCTCCGTGCCGGCCCGGCGTAGCACACGATCTACGAATCTGGCATGGCCTTCGCAAACTTGTGGATCGCATAGAACCAGCGGATAGCGCAGCAACTCCTCCAAAGGAATGCGCTTGTACGCAAGCAGCGGATGCCGGGCTGGCACCGTTACTATGAGCGCGTCTCGCCATACAGGTATGGCGGCGATGCTGTCACCTACTTCATCAGACTGCGCAAACCCCACGTCGTACAGATCGTCGTGCAGACCTTTGATCTGCTGTGATAGCGGTACCTCGAAGAATCGGAGTTCAAGTTCAGGCTCTTCTTGTCGGCATAGCGCCAGCAGAGCCGGTAGGCGCGACGGTGTGATGCCGTCCGACAATGCCACTCGCAATTGCCCATGGAAACCATTGGCCGCCGCTTTCACGCTATCGCGGGCTTGCTCCAAGACAGTGAACACGCGACGCACGTGTTCCAAGAACAGTCGGCCAGCGAGCGTCAATCGAGTGCTGCGAGTGGTGCGAGCAAATAACACCGCCCCGAGTTCCACCTCCAACTCCTTGATAGCGCGCGACAGAGGCGACTGCTCAATGTGCAGCCTCTCCGCTGCTCGTGCGAAGTGGAGTTCTTCAGCAACGGCCAAGAAGCAACGCAGATGACGAAGCTCCATATAGTGCCCTCTCAAAATGCATCTTCATCGCAGAGCCTCCATGCTCAATCTCGTCACAACGATCTGTGTGGACGACGATTGGCGTCCCGTACAGATGTAGATCGGATGAAAATCGGAGCGATCATGACGCCCCGCCACGATTGCATTTCCCGAATCGTTGAGAGCCTGGCCTTACGTGTGCAACGATGGCCGCAGACACACTCCGTCGATACTCGAGGAGGAGCCTTTTAGTTGGTTAAATCGGCAATTGACAAGAGCAAGGTGGTGAGTTGCTCTGGCATGGTGATGTGGGGGTTGTGCGAAGCAGGCAGCTCATAATATTTCCACCCTTCTCGGGCTTGAGCGCGGGACGCCGAAAGACCAAAGGTGTCATACAGACCAGTCTTCGTACAGTAAATATACGCAGAAGGGATGTTTGAAGCTTCTCCCGCTAGACATAGAGGAGATGTGAACGTAGCAAGGGGTTGCGGTCCGCGCCTCCCTTGGGCGAGCTTTTGATCATGGTCAGGGGTGTCCGGCGGAAGTGGGCTTGGGGGGACCAGCCAACCGAATCCATTGTTCTTGACGTCTTCCAGGATGGCGGCTCGCTGAGCCTTTGGCATGAGATCCAATGCGCACTCATCGGACTCCGGTAGTAGTGCGTCGATGTATATCAACTGTTGAATCCGATCGGGGATTCTGTCGGCCACACCAGTCACGACCATTCCCCCATAGCTGTGCCCGACCAAGATGACATGGTTGAGGTTCTCCGACTCGATAGCACGGACGACATCATCGACGTGCATATGCAGGTCGATACGAGGTCCAAGCAAGTGCGAGCGTTCACCCAGCCCCGTACAGGTTGGCGTCAGGAGTCGGTGATGCGCTGCCAAAAAGAGAGAGTGCATTCGCCACCACGCCCAACCTGCTGACCAGGCCCCATGGACCATCACAAAGGTGTTCATGGGGCGAGACTCAGTATCGATATGCCAAGAAGCCGCCGTCCAGCAGTATCTCGGCGCCAGTCACGTACCCAGCCTCTTCTGATGCAAGAAACAAGATTGCGTTCGCGGCGTCTTCTCGCTTACCGGTGCCGCCCAGTGGAACGGTTTCAAAGAACTTTTCCCGCATTTTGGGATCAGCGGACACCACTGAGGTTCGCATGGGGGGCAGAAGACCGGGAACGATGGCGTTTACCCGGATCCCTGATCTTGCGTACTCGCCTGCAGCAGAGCGCGTCATGGCCAACACCCCGGCTTTCACGGCGCAATAGCCCATGTGGAGACCGGGCATGCCTGCATACGCTGCGATGGAGGAAATCGTGATGATTGATCCCCCACCTGCACGAGTGATGGCGCGGGCGCCATGGCGGATGGCTAGGAAGGTGCCGCGGATATGGATTGACGTCAGTCGGTCGAGATAGTCGACCTTTTCATGATCAGGAACCATACCGCTTATGCCGGCATTGCTTACAACGATATGAATGGCTTCGAAGGATTGCTCCCCCTTCTGAAGGGCTTCCTTCCAGTTTTCCTCTTCAGTGACGTCTAGCTTGACGAAGCATGCTTCGCCACCCCCCTCGGTAATCGACTGTGCGACTGCTTGGCCTTCTTGCTCTAGTAGGTCAGCGATGACCACGCGCGCGCCCTCGCGCGCAAACATCCTTGCTGTGGCTTCACCAATGCCGCTCGCGGCGCCTGTCACGAAAGCAGTTTTTCCAGTGAATCTCATACACGTCTCCTTGCAATATGAAAAGGGCAGAGGGGGTTCAGAGTCTCGGCCGTCTAGCATCTTACACATATCTCGGTAATATTCAAGATGTCAGCAAGATTCCGTTGTCGGCTGGCTAAGAAGCTTGACGCGAGTCGAGGCTGACTCTCGCTTGCCGCCGCTTACGTCATTCGGGCTCTAGGGAATGTCTGCAAAACTCAGGCGCTGGCCGCGTAGCGTGAACGGCAGCGCCCTGCGATGATCTGCGGCATGAAGCAACTCGGACTGGGCCTGAACCTGTCGACTAAGAAGACGCGCAAGCGGGAGTTCTGGGAGGAGATGGAGCGCGTGGTTCCGTGGTCGGCGCTGGTGCAGATCGTGAAGCCGTACTACCTGAAGGCGAAGACGGGCCGGCCGCCGTTTGCCATCGAGACGATGCTGCGGGTTCATTACCTCCAGCAGTGGTTCGCGCTGAGCGACCCGGCGATGGAAGAGGCGCTGCACGACATGCCCGTGTTTCGCGAGTTCGCCAAGCCAGGCGACGTGGCGCGGTTGCCGGACGAGACGACGATCCTGAGGTTCCGCCACCTGCTGGAGAAGCACGACCTGGCGACCGACATGCTGCGAGTGGTCAACGACATCCTGCAGGCCAAGGGCCTGTTGATGAAGAAGTGCAAGGTGGTCGACGCCACGCTGATCGCAGCGCCGAGTTCGACGAAGAACGCGTCGATGCAGAGTCGGGACTGGTGCACAGCGTCGTGGGCTGGTCGGCCAACGTGAACGACGTGACGCAGGCAGGCAGCTTGCTGCACGGCGTTGAGGAGGTCGCCTTCGGCGACGCCGGCTACCGCGGCGTTCACAAGCGCGGCGAGGCTCAGGGGCTGCAGTGGCACGTGGCGATGCGCGCCGGCGACCGCCGCAAGCTGAACCCATTCCTGCAGCCCGACTTCCTGGCAGAGCAGGCGGAGAAGCTGACGGCGAGCATCCGAGCCCAGGTCGAGCACCCGTTCCGTGTATTAAAGCGGCAGTTCGGCTACACGAAGGTGCGGTACCGCGGCCTGGCGAAGAACACAGTTCAGATCGTCACGCTGTTCGCGCTGTCGAACCTGTGGATGGCTCGGCGCAGCTTGATGGGGCGCGCAGGGATGAGTGCGTCCGCAGCCTTATGCGGGGCGGCCTCGAAGGGCACCGAAACCATCATGTAGCGCCGCGTACGGGCAGTGATTTGAAGCAACCATGCGTAGCGTGGCGTAGTCAAGATGCTTCCGAATCGGCGCTGCGAATCACGTTGCGCAGACCTTTCCTCGCGTAGGTGATGCAGAGGTCGCGGACAACGGACCAGATACAGTGGACCCAGAGCAAGGGCACTGCGAAGCGGCCGAGGACCATGTGCTGTCCAAGTTCAGCTAGCATGTCAACAGGACACAACTTGTTTTTTGCCCCATCGCGCTGACGAAGGGCTCGTTTTATACCGGCAAAGGCATTGCATGAAGAAGTCGCTCGCTGTTTCCTCTAGGAGACAAAAATCCAACTCCAACCGAACTGAAGCGCCGACTCTGGCCGAGCAGGCTTATAAGAGGCTTGAGGAGATGATCATTACTCTGCAGCTAGCACCAGGCGTGGTGCTTTCTGAGTATGGTTTGTCGGAACTGCTGGAAATTGGTAGAACACCAATCAGAGAGGCGCTCCAGCGTCTCGCCGGAGAGGGACTGGTTGTGGTCCTCCCCAAGCGAGGGGTTCTTGTTTCCGAAAACAATATTCGCACCCAACTCCGATTGCTGGAGTTGCGAAGGGAAGTGCAACGTCTTCTCGCACAACTCGCAGCAGAGCGGGCAACAGAGGAGGAGAGGGCGCATTTTGCCCAGATCGGCGCTTCTCTGCTTCATGCAGCTAGCGCGCGCGACGAAGGGCTTTTTGCTCAGCTAGATCGAGAACTCGATGAGTGCATGTGGAAAGCGGCTCGCAATGAGTTCATAACCAAGACGATGGCGCTCATGCGCGGTTTATCGCGCAGGTTCTGGTTCGAGCACTATCGCAGGGTTGGAGATCTTCCGCTGGCGGCCACATTGCATTCAAAAATGGCCGAGGCGATAGCCAGGGGTCACTCTAAGGATGCCGCTGCGGCCTCCGATCGTCTTGTTGACTACATCGAGAGCTTTGCGCGAGAGACCATCACCAATTAGAACTTGGGTACCTTGGTGCTGCGAATTGGCCCCGGCGCGCGGAGATTAAGTCAGGCAGTTTGACCCTGCCTCGATTTCGCGTACAGCAAGAAGTTGGAAACTTCAAAGGTTCGATCACGCGACCTCGGCCGCCTTCCTGTAACCCGTCTCGTCACGCCGATCACGGGCCAGCAACGCCCAGACGATTCGAGCGTTCTTGCTGGCGAGTGCCACCGCCGCCACGTTCTTGTTGCGCCGCTGGACCACAAAGGTGGCCCCGGAAATCTGAACACGGCGATGAGTGAAAACTCTGCCCTGTGAGCGGTCCGCGAAGAGCGGGCTGACATGGAGCGAGAGCATGAGCAGAAGACCACGCCGGAACTTCTCACCGGCGTTCAAGGCCAAGGTGGCGCTGGAGGTCAACCGTTCGCCGGCAGCCGCATGCCGCGCCACATGCTCAAGGCACGAGGCTTCGAGGTCGGGCGCAAGCACGTGGCGCCCCTCATGCGGCGCATGGGCATCAAGGCGCTGTACAGCAAGCCCAACACGAGCCGCAGCATGTGTGATCTACCCGTACCTGTTGCGCGGCCTGGCGATCGAGCGTGCGAACCAGGTCTGGGCGATGGACCTGACCTGCATCCCGATGGCACGCGGCTTCGTGTACCTGGCCGCGATCATTGACTGACATAGCCGCAAGGTCCCGGCCAGGGACGTGTCGATGTCGATGGAAGCGGACTTCTGCGTGCGCGTGCTCGACCATGCGATCGCGCGTCACGTCAAGCCGGAGATCTTCGATACCGACCAGGGTTCGCAGTTCACCAGCATGGTGTTCACCGAGCGGCTCAAGGGCGAGGGCATCGCCATCAGCATGGGCGGTCACACGAGATGCCCACCGCGTCGGTCGTGCGTTCGCGCAAGCGACGCCCGCCCGCCACCGTGGACATCTCTGCACTGCGGTCAACCCCGGCAGCGTTCCACTTGTCGTCGCCCGACTCGTGTTCAGACCGATGGGGCCACCTCTCGGCCGCACATCCTCTTAGTACCTCATTTCAAGGGAAAACCCTCTATGAGATACTTTTGCCGCTCATGTAATATACTTGTGTCATGCAAGTTGGCATATGACTGCGAAACTGCATGACATCGATTGGTCCTCATCTATCTGTGTCATGCAAAGGAGACAAAATGAAGTTAAGTCGGCGGACTTTTACCCAAGCAACCCTGGGTGCGGCGGCGATATCTGTGGGTGGGCCTCTGTTTGCGCAGGACCGACCTCTGCGTCTTGGCCTGTTGGCGCCGCGATCAGGGGTGGCTGCCTTCATGGGGGAGGACAGCATTCGAGCCGTTCGGTGGGGGGTGGACCGAATCAACCGGTCGGGGGGGATTGCAGGTAGGAAAGTGGAGCTCGTCATTCAGGAGGAGACCACTCCCAAGGACACAGTTGAGCGGTTTCGCCATCTGGCACTGCAGGAGAAGGTGGACGCCATTCATGGACTGATTTCTACCGGCGTTACTCTGGCAGTCGCCCCCGTCGCAGAGGATGAGCGTGTTCTGCTCCAGTGCTGGGATGGAACGACACAAAACGGAGTGCAAGAGTCGATGCCAAAAACTCGTTTTGTGTTCCGGTCGACTGACAACGAGTGTGAAGCAGTGATGAGTTCGCTCATGGCCATCAAACGCTTCAAAGGTAAGTTCGCAACTATTGCAGGAGTGAATTCCGACTATTCGTATGGGCGAAACTGCTGGGAAACGTTCAAGACGTTGTTGTCTCGCTATGACATCGAGGCCAAGGTTGTTTCTGAGCAATGGATCCGGGTTGGTGCCACCGATCTCACGACGAACGTGGCGGCATTGAACGCCGCCAAGCCTGATCTGATTTTCAATTCGCTCTTCCTCTCCGATCTTCCTATCTTTCTTCGGCAGGCCTCCGCGGCAGGTCTGCTGGCCAACGCAAAGATCGTGTCGACCGTGGCGGGTGGTCAAATCAATGACCTGCGGTCCAGTTTCGTTCCCGAGGGTGCATTGCTGGGGCAGAACACCTTCTACTTTGACTTGCCCGGAGCATCCGAATTGCAGAAGTCGTTTGTTGCGGAATACAGGGACCGCTACAAGGCCATTCCGACCACATCGGCTGACCGCGCCTACTTCAATCTGATGGCTTACAAAGCCGGTGTCGAGAAGGCGGCGAAGGCTGCCGGCCGCTGGCCAAAAACTGATGAGATCGCTGATGCCATTGCCG
This sequence comes from Xenophilus aerolatus, assembly GCA_030418545.1. Lineage (GTDB taxonomy): Bacteria > Pseudomonadota > Gammaproteobacteria > Burkholderiales > Burkholderiaceae_C > Xenophilus. The sequence continues at coordinate 632,930 of QAIB01000002.1, forward strand.
GAAACGACATCGAAAGTCTAGGTGGCCGAGGGCGTTATCGGGCCGACAAGATTGCCGAACAGATGTTCTACCAAGGCTTCAGTAAGAACAGTACTCAGCATGAGTACCCGGGGCTGTCCGATATTACCGCCGCGTTTTCTGATCAATTGCAGAAGCCTGCAGGCGCAGACTACTGGAAATGGATCAAGACTGCAGATTTCCGCGTGTAATTATTCGTTAGCGGAGTGTGCTTTAAGCGTACTCCGCTAAGTTAAAAATTCCGTACACGCATGAAATGGATGCTTCAATGCAGTATGCCAACCTCTTTTTAGCCGGTCTCTTCCAAGCCGCGATTTTGTTTCTTGTCGCCTGCGGTCTGCAACTCATCTTTGGCGTTCAAAAGGTCGTCAATCTTGCCTGTGGTTCGTTCTATGCGCTGGGAGCGTTTTTTGCTATTACGGCTGTCGGCCTCTTGCACCAATGGCAAATGCCGATGATTTTTCTTGTTCCAGCACTTGTGTTGTCTGGTGTACTCGTTGGAACAGTCGGAGCTCCGTTAGAGTTGTTGTTACGTCCCGTATATAGGCGAGACCCTAGCTATCAACTTTTGCTGACCTTTGGTCTTTTGCTGATGTTCCAGGATGTTTTTCGTTTTTTCTGGGGTGCTGCACCGAGATCAATGGACAGCTCTCTATATGGAATATATGGAACGATCGACATAAGTGGATTGCAGATCCCTGTATATAACTTTCTTGTCATTGGAGCGAGCATCCTAATCGCAATGATTTTAGGATTGTCACTCAAGCGAACCCGTATTGGACGGATCGTACGGGCTACGGCTGAAAATCGGAACATGACTGAAGCATTGGGTGTTAATTCATCCAAAGTATTCACAATGGTTTTTACGCTGGGCTGCATTCTAGGAACTGTGGGTGGGGCATTGGTTATTCCCACTTCGGCTGCCTCTATGACCATGGCCGCTGAACTCGTGGTGGAGGCCTTTGCAGTTGTTGTGATCGGGGGCTTGGGCAGCATGGCTGGGGCTGCTGTTGGCGCCATCATTGTCGGGCTCATGCGGGCGTTCGCAGTTTCGTTAGCTCCTGAAGTGGAGATTCTCTCCATCTATCTAGTTGTCGTTGTTGTCCTCTTGATTCGCCCTGTTGGATTGTTTGGAAGGAGCGCATCTTGAGCGCAGTATTTGACGTAATTTCTCCGAGAATTCGGCCTCGGCCGAAGCCGCGGTTGCTTAACGGCGTTATTCCATTTGTTGTGTTGCTAGCTGGACTTGCAATTGCACCTTTGATGCTAACGCCGTACAGCACCGTGATGCTTATGCCTGCCTTGGCATTTGGAATCGCTCTTCTCGGCATGAATCTTCTGTTTGGCTACACGGGGTTGCTGTCCTTTGGCCATGCAATGTTCTTGGCTGTAGGGGCATACGTGGCGGCCGCAGCGACCCAGGCGGGCGTTCTCCACTTTGAGTTGATCTTGATCGCAGCAGCGAGTTTGGGAGGACTATTCGCATTGGCGATTGGTGCTCTCTGTGTCCGTTTCACACATATCTTCTTTGGCATGCTCACACTTGCGTTTGGCATGCTTCTTCACTCTTTCCTGTTCAAGTTCTACAACTTGACAGGAGGTGATCAAGGTATGCGTGTCCTGCGGCCGATGTTACTGGGGCAGGATTGGGATATGACTGCGACTCAGTTTCTCAGTGGTCCGTTCTATTACTACTGTTTGATAGTTTATGTGCTGCTCGGATTGCTCACCTGGCGCATCGTCAGTTCGCCTCTTGGCCTCCAGCTGCGCGCTATTAGAGACAATGAGAGCAAGGCTCGGTACCTTGGCGTACGTGTCTATCGCCTCCGACTGTTTGCCTTTGTAGTGTCTGGCGTTTTCGGTGCAATCGCTGGCGCGATGTTGGGGGTTTCCACTGGACTTGCTGATCCGGAGCTTGCGTATTGGCCTCAGTCAGGCAATCTTATTTTCATGATGATTCTTGGGGGGGCTGGAACCTTTGTGGGGCCTGGGGTAGGGGCGCTCATTTTTGTTCTGCTGCATGAAGTACTGGTATCGAGTACGGCCTACTGGAGATTTATGTTGGGTGCTACGTTGGTGTTTCTCGTGCTTGTGCTTCCAGAAGGATTGATCGGCACGATTTCCAATCACTTGCAACGTCGTGTAAGGGGAGATGCCCAATGAGTGCCATGTTGAGCGCATGCAATGTATCCAAATCTTATGGATCGTACCAAGCTCTAAAGAATGTGTCTTTGGAGATCGGAGGCGGTGAATTCGTGTCAATAGTCGGCCCGAATGGAGCAGGGAAGACCACACTCGTCAATGTGTTGACGGGGTTGGCGGCCCCCTCCCAAGGGACGGTGCATTTCATGGGAAATAGTATTGCTGGAGTAGGTCCGGTTAAGTTGGCTGCGATGGGCATGGCCCGTTCATTCCAGCTGGTCAATATTTTTCCAGAGGTGAGCGTTTGGGAGACGATCGCAGTTGCTGTAAGTTCAAGGTTGCGTAGAGCTTCGAATCCATTACGAACATTGACCAAAGATCCTCAGATCGAGGACGAAGTTCAGCATATTGCTGGAACACTTGGCTTGCATCACAAGCTTTTTGAACGAGCTGGTTCTCTCTCACAAGGAGAGAAAAAACTCCTTGATATCGCCAGCGCATTTGCACTTCGTCCTAAGGCCATCCTTTTAGATGAACCTACTTCGGGCGTCTCAAGTGGAGACAAATACGGGATTATGGAACTGTTAGTGAAGGCGGCACGCTCGGAAGGGGTGAGCGCCATCATTCAAGTCGAGCATGACATGACACTGGTCGCACGTTACTCGCATCGGGTGATCGCGCTTCAGGAAGGGCGTGTGATTGGAGATATGTCTCCGGATGTTTTCTTTAAGGACTCCTTGATGCTTGAAGCAGTGATCGGCCCTGTCCACAGTAGTCAGAAAAAAAACGAGGGGGAACACCAGCCATGCTGAACGTGTCCGAACTGACCGTGGACATCCAGGGAAGTCGAATTCTTCGAGGTATCAGTCTTGAGGTTCGCGCCGGTGAACTGGTATGTCTTCTCGGCAGAAATGGAGCGGGAAAGACCACCACTTTTCGGTCGTTGATGGGCTATCTTCGGCCCGTTTCCGGGCGCATCTCGTGGGAAGATAAAGATCTTGCGCGCTTGAGCACATGGCAGATTGCGCAACTGGGCATTGGCTTTTCCCCTGAAGAATCGGAAGTGTATGCCGACCTCACGGTCGAGGAAAACATTGAACTTCCGACGTGGACTCGTACCTGTGGCAGACCTGCTGCGGAGCGCATTTCGGAAGCATATCGTATTTTCCCCAAGCTGGAACGATACCGTAAACGCGGGGGGGCAGAGCTTTCGGGTGGCGAGCGCAAGATGGTATCTATCGCCCGCGCATTGGCTCTCGACGCAGAACTCCTTTTACTCGACGAACCTTTTGAAGGTCTCTCACCCGCCATCATTCCACTTGTAGCGGAGGGAGTCGCCGCGATTCGCCAATCTGGGAAAGCCATTGTGATGGCTGAATCCAATTTGCATCATGTTCCAGATTACATAGATAAACTAGTGGTGATTGAGCGCGGTGAAATTATTTACACGGGCTCGTTGAGCGGAGCTCTCGGGGACGTGGAGGTTATGAAAATTATCGCGGGTGCCGTGGATGCGGAACCTCAAACTTGACCAGGGGCGAGATATGAAGACATATACGGGCGATCGAACTATCGATGGAATTAAAGTGCTCGCCGATGGCCAATTGTTGCCTGACCGGACCGACCTGCGTCGCTATGCGGAAATGGGGTTCGAATGGGGGTACGAAGGTGCCGAGCCGCGGCAGTTGGCTTTCGCTCTTCTTTTGGATCACACCGGTGACTTGAATCTTTCCGCTGATTCTTGCGAATCTTTCATGAAGGTCATGGTTGCAAATTTTGATAATGAGTGGAGCATTGCTTCCGCAGATATTGAAAACTGGCTACGAAGCAAGTCAAGGTATTGACTGCGGCTGAAATCGAGTGTTGTTGGCAGGCATGCCCCTGTTGGGGTCAATTTAATTGGAGGTTTTCATGGAGCTTCAATCTACTATGATGAAGGAACGCCAGCGTCGATATCGCAAAGAGTATCGACATCGTGTGGCGGGTTGGTACCACGGTTGGCTGCACTTGGCGATCATTGCCATCAGCGGTTTCACGGCGCTCTACATCTATGCTGCCAATCTTCGCAACGTCCAACTGTGGGAATGGCTGGCCTTGCCATTGGGTTTCATGGCTTATCAACTCACCGAATACTTGCTGCATGCGCATGTAATGCATCGGCCTCGCAAGAACGTCATTTTCCGGGCGCTCTATGTGCGACACACATTGATGCATCATCAGTTCTTTACGCGCGAAGAAATGCGTTTCGCGGATCATAGAGATTGGCGTGTAACGTTCTTTCCCCCTTTCACAATGATCGTGCTTACCTTGCTGTCTCTCGTGCCATCGCTCGTCGCTGGCTGGATTCTCTCCCCTAATTTCGGCTGGCTGTTGATGGCCGCGCTGACGGGTAGCTACATGTTCTATGAACTCGTTCATTTCTCATGCCATGTGAACGACAACTGGCTTATTCGAAATACGCCGATTATTAATACTGCGCGCCGGCATCATACGGCGCATCACGATCATCCATTGATGATGGAAGTTAATATGGGTATCGGAACCCCTATTTTTGATTGGTTGTTTGGAACCTCCGATCTCAAAAGAGGATTTTGGGGTCATATCTTTAACGGCTACAGCACGCGTTATTTGAAGCAAGATCTTCGAAAAACAGTTCGTACACCCAATTCAAATGATGGCGTTGTGAAATCGGCAAGCTTCTAACATGACTGCCAAATATCCGGAGTGATTAAATGCCAACTAAATTCAAAGTAATTATTTCCATACTGATTTTGATGCTCTTCGGGGTGATAGGTTTGTATGAGTTTTCGATTGATCTTCGAACGGCTGGTTGGGCTGCATTTTTCTTGGGCGGGTTTATGGTGTTTTCGATCTGGATTTTTCCTGAGGTAAGCAGGGATGATCCTGTCGACGCCAATTGAGCGGCAGAGGGGTGCTCTGATTACTTCTACTTCAGATCGGATTAAGAAAATGTTCGCTCTCAAGGCAGACGCAGATGTGTGGTCGTTCTGTTTGATTTAGAACAAGTTCGTTGGTACAGCTTTGGCGGCCAGTGACGTCATACTTAACTTAACCTAGTACATCCTGATGAGATTCAATGATTTTCGCAATCTCTCCATCGACGACCGTGATGCCTTCTGGACCGAACAGGCCGGGTTGGTGGACTGGCACAAGCCCTTCGACCGGGTGTGCAACCACGACAACCCACCGTTCGCGCACTGGTTCGAGGGCGGGCTGACCAACCTGTGCCACAACGCGGTGGACCGGCACCTGAAAGACCGCGCAGACCAGAACGCGCTGATCTACGTGTCCACCGAAACGGACACCGAGCGCACCTACAGCTTCCGGGAGCTGCATGCCGAGGTCCAGCGCATGGCGGCGGTGCTGCTGGGGCAGGGCGTGAAGAAGGGCGATCGCGTGCTCATCTACATGCCCATGATTCCCGAGGCCACCTTCGCGATGCTGGCCTGTGCGCGCATTGGCGCCATCCACTCGGTGGTGTTCGGGGGGTTCGCCAGCCATTCGCTGGCCAACCGCATCGATGACGCCGCCCCTGTGGCCATCGTCAGCGCCGATGCCGGATCGCGCGGCGGCAAGGTGGTTGAGTACAAGCCGCTGCTGGACGAAGCGCTGCGGCTGTCCACCCACAAGCCAGCGTCGGTGGTGATGGTGAACCGTGGCCTGGCGCCGATGAGCCTTGTGCCCGGGCGGGACCACGACTACGCGGCCCTGCGCGAGCAGCACCTGGACGCACAGGTGCCCTGTGAGTGGATGGAGTCCACCGCCATCAGCTACACCATCTACACCAGCGGCACCACGGGCAAGCCCAAGGGCGTGCAGCGCGACACGGGCGGGTATCTCGTGGCCCTGGCCGCCAGCATGAAGCACATTTTCATGGGCGAACCCGGCGAGACCTACTTCTCCACCAGCGACATCGGCTGGGTGGTGGGGCACAGCTACATCGTCTACGGCCCGCTGATCGCGGGCATGGCGACCATCCTGTACGAAGGCCTGCCGATCCGGCCCGATGGCGGCATCTGGTGGCGCCTGGTGGAGAAGTACAAGGTGACGGTGATGTTCAGTGCGCCCACCGCCGTGCGCGTGCTCAAGAAGCAGGACCCGGCCTACCTCAAGCAGTACGACCTCTCCAGCCTCAAGGCCCTGTTCCTGGGCGGTGAGCCGCTGGACGAACCCACCGCGCGCTGGATCAGCGACAGCCTGGGGGTGCCCATCATCGACAACTACTGGCAGACGGAGAGCGGCTGGCCCATTCTCACCATCGCCAACGGTGTCGAGAAGAAAGCCAGCAAGTTCGGCAGCCCGGGTGTGCCGATGTATGGCTACAGCGTCAAGCTGCTGCACGAATCCACCGGCGAAGAACTCACCGGTGCCGATGAGAAAGGGGTGGTCGTCATCGAAGGGCCCACGCCACCGGGTTTCATGCAGACGGTCTGGAAGGACGACGCGCGCTTCGTCAACACCTACTGGAAGAGCATTCCCGGCAAGCTGGTCTACAGCACCTTCGACTGGGGCATTCGCGACCAGGATGGCTACTTCTACATCCTGGGCCGCACCGACGATGTGATCAACGTGGCGGGCCACCGCCTGGGCACGCGGGAGATCGAGGAAAGCATTTCCAGCCACGCCAATGTGGCCGAGGTGGCGGTGGTAGGGGTTGCCGACCAGCTCAAGGGGCAGGTGGCGATGGCTTTCGTGGTGGCCAAGGACAGTTCTTCGCTCTACGACGATGCCTCGAAACTCAAGCTGGAGGGCGAGATCATGAAGCGGGTGGACGAGCAGTTGGGTGCCGTGGCGCGCCCGGCACGGGTGCGCTTCGTGACAGTGCTACCCAAGACCCGCAGCGGCAAACTGTTGCGCCGCGCCATCCAGGCCGTGTGCGAGGGGCGCGATCCGGGTGACCTCACCACCATGGACGATCCTGCTGCGCTGCAACAGATACGTGCATTGTTGGTAGAAGAATACTAGAAGAAAACACACCGGAATTGCCGAAACGTGCCTCACTTGCGTACGGTAGTAGCAAAGCTTTGAAGTCAGCCCTCTGTCACAAACAGACGGAGAGAGTTGTGCAGTCCATCACCTCGGTATCAAAGCCAACACACGGTAAAATCCCAGTGATTGCTGGCCCGAATGAGGGGGCGTGTTGAATCTCTGATTTGCTCCATTCATCATTGGATGGACAGGTAGCGCCGTCGCCCGATCTTCCATGACACGCTCCCGCCTCGCATTGTGGCGACGAGTTGCTGCCCCAGCCGCTGTTCAAGCACCGGCTTCCAAGGCACCAAGCTGAACCCCATACCCTCATCGAGCAGTGCGTAGCGTCCGCTGGCAAGCATCACGCTGCGCCGGTAGATGCCGGCCACGCGCTGGCCGTCAGCCACGGGGCGATACCCCAAGCCGGTTTCGGCGGCAATGTCCTTCGCGGCGAGCGTCAGTTCCCGGTCGCGCAGCGTGCCCAGCAGGTTGCGCGCCAAGATCACGCGCTGCCCGCGCCGCTCGGCCAGCCCCTGTTCCGTCAGGAAGTTGGCACGCTGCTGCATTGCCTGCTTGGCCTCGCTACCAAAACCCAAATCACCCAAGCCGGAGCCGCCGCCGATCAACTGCTGGTCGAGCCAGGTGGCGCCGATGACGCGAGCTTGACGCTCAATGGGCAGGTGCGATTTTAGCTCCACGGCCACGCCGCCCAGGCGCTGCGCGTCGTACTGGCGGCCACGCTCGGGCAGGTCGTCCGGCACCTTCCATAGCCCCTCGGCCACGCGCTCCACGATGCCAGCCCGGCGCAGGGCTTCCAGGCGCCGGACATGGGCTGCCACGACTTCTTGCGGATCGCGGCCAGGGACAGTCTGCCCTTGCGCGATGGCAAGGTGATGGTCGGTGCGGTACAGGCCATTGCTTGCCATCGCGGCGATGGTCTTGTCCGCCGCCCGTATCTCGGCAGAGCCTTTCACCTCGACCACCGCGCCCATCGGATACTGCTCCAGTTTCGTCCTGGGCGACAGCGCGACGTAGTGCGCCTTGCCGTCGATGCCATCGACCACGAGATAGCCCCGGTCGTACAGTTCGTCGGCCAGCCCCTTGCCCGCTACGCGGCCGATGATGGAGTGCCCATCTTCGGCCGGCTGGAACACGGCCAGGTCGCGCTGCCTGCCGCCCATCGCACGTTGCATGGTGCGGATGATGTCGCCGCGCTCGCCCATCGCCCGCAGGGTGGACTCAGCTTCGGCGTGGACGGCACAGGTGCCAGGCTGGGTTTCCGTCGCCAAGCCCATGCGCTGAAGCCGTTGCAGTCGCCCGACCAGCAGCAGGCGCTGGCGCTGCAGCTTGGGATCATTGAAGCGTTCGATTTTCACCAATCCCTCTACCGCTTCACGCTGCAAGGTTCGATCCAGAGAAGTCCAGCGCTCCTGCTCCACCTCGCGGGCCAGAGTGCGCTGGATCTCCAGCTCGGTGCGTGGCCCGAGCCATTCGGTGGCCAGCTCCATCGCCCGCTCGCGCATCCCGCGGGTGATGTACTCCTGCGAGATGATGAGGTCTTTGCCCGTATCGTCCTTGCCGCGCAGCACGACGTGGGTGTGCGGGTTGTCGGTGTTCCAGTGATCCACCGCCACCCAGTCCAGCCGGGTGCCCAGATCAGCCTCCATGCGCTGCATCAGGTGGCGGGTATAGGTGCGCAGGTCTTCGAGTTGGTCGGCATGCTCGGGCGAGACGATGAAGCGGAACTGGTGACGGTCGCCCCGCCCGCGTTCCTCGAAAGCTGCCGTGTCCGCCTCGTCGGTGATGGTCCCATAGGCCCGTCCCTGTTCGCCCTGGCGATCCACGCCTTCGCGCCCGATGTAACGCAGGTGCTGCACCGTCGATTTGCCGCTGGCCTGCTGCAAATACACCAGCCGAACCTTGACCGTGGCCCGGCGTGAATAGGCAGTCAAGGACTGGCCCGTGAAGCTCGCCGCCGTATGCCCGCGCCCCAGACGAGAACCAGGCGCCTTGCCGGTGGTTTTGCCCCTCACCTTGCCACCCATTCCGCGCTTGCCGCCTGTAACGCCAGCCGCCTTGCTGGTCTGACGCAGCACCTGCGCAATGAAGGTGTCGCCGCGCTGCTTCGGCTTGCCTGGCCGCACGCGGAAACGGTCATCACCATCCGAGTTTCCGCGCTGGCTCATGATGCGCCTCCAGCCAAGCCCATCGCGCCCGAGCGGATGCGGCACACGGTGTTCCCAATGCCTGCATGGCATTTGCGCTGTTGGCGGCACGAAGCCACCCTGTGGCGCGTGCTGCCCCAAACCCATGTGCAGACTGGCTTTGCGCGCACCGTGGTGCCGCGCCCTTCAATCTTGCCTTCCGCCTTTGCCCCTCGCTGGCGCTCCGGGCAGCGGCGGCCCGGCGGCGCTGCTGCACGAGCAGCCAGCACGCCGGCGAACGCAGCGACGGCCACAGGCCGGGCGCGTTCGAGGCAAGACACCTGCACGTTGGACGGCTGCGCCGAAGGCAGCGCGAAGTGCGGCGCGGATGCGCTCGCACTGCACGCGCGACGACACGGCGACGGCCAGCAGCACGACACGCCCGATGGCACGACAAGATGCACGGCAACGTGCAGCAAGTCGGCGGCCATCATGGGCGGGACTCCAGCCAGACCGGATGCGCGACGCCAATCACGGCGCCCACACTGACCGGCCCGAAATACCGGCTGTCGAACGACGCCGGGTTGGTCACACTGAGCAGGAACAGTTCACCGGGTTCGAGGCGACGGCACTGCTGCCAGGATGGCAGCGGCCGGCCCCAGCGGTCGGCAGGCAGCACAGCGGCCGAAGGCACGCCGTCGATGCGGACGATGCGGCCAGTGATGCACACCTCCTGCGGCGCGATGGCGCCCACGCGCTTGAGCAGCGGCACGCGCGCCGGCAGGTAGCCGCGCTGCGCGGCCAGCGCGGCGGCGTCTGGCGGCAGCGTGGTCAGGACGATGCTGCCCACTTCCAGCCGACGCGGCAGCGAGCCGGTGCCGTGGCGCTGCGGATTGACGCGATACCAGCCGACCGCCACGCTGTCGGACGGGTTGTAGATCAGGCGCGGCAGCGGCTGCACGAAGGACGCCCAGGCCAGCGCAGCGAGGCCGCAGGCGGACAGGCCCGCCAGTACGAGGCGAGCGCGCAAACGTGCGCGGGGCGAGCGAGGACGCGACGCGGCGCCGGCAGTCGAAACGGCGGTCATGGCAGTGCCCTCCCGGTCAGCCAGGCGGCGTGCCGCTCGGCGGTGTATTCGGGCAGCGGCAGACGCGCAGCGAGCCGGTTGGCGAGCGTGCGCCAGTACACGGGCGAAGCGGCGGATGGCGCGATGCCTAGCGCCTCGATGGCGTCGATGCGCTCCAGCACGGCGCGCACCTGGTTCTCCCCCTCGGCGTGCAGCAGCAGGCGCGCGCCCGGCTGCACGCCGGGGATGCGCTGCGCCGCATCCAGCGGCGTGCAAGCCTGCATCACCATGAGCTGCCAGCGGATCGTGCCGTAGTCGTTGGCCTGCCAGCGGATGCGGCTGAACATGGCGCCCGGCAGGAACACCGCGCAGCGCCGCCAGCGGTCGAGCTGGAGCGTGCGCGCAGGTTCGCCGAAGCGCAGGTAGAGCTTGAAGCGCGGTTCGATGTAGGCCAGCGCCACGCGCGTCAGCGGCGTGCTGGCAGGCTGGCCGGAAGGTGCTGCGTGCGCAGCCGTGGCCGCGCACGCAACAGGCGCGGCGGCAGACGAAACGGATGCAGTCATGGGGTGTTCTCCCTGCGGTGCTCTGGAAACTCCCGCTCCAGCAGGCCGCGCAGCAGGTCGGCCACGGTCACGCCCTGCGTGAAGGCCGACACCTTGATGCGCGCCCGCATCGCGGGCGTGATGTCGAGGGTCAGGCGAGCCGTGTAGAGGTCGCCCTTGCCCAGCGCATCGGCATCGCCCTGGCGAATCCACGCCTCGGCGTGCGGATTCGCGGGCGGACGCGCGCCGATGCCGACGCGCTTGGCCGTGCGTTTGCTGTTCGGTGGCGGCGTCGTTGTCATGTCGTCCACCGCAATAGTTCATCGACCAGCGCAGTGATTTCGCGTGCGGCGGTGCTGTCCGGCGCCGTCTCGCGTGCAAGCCGGCCAGCGGCGACGCTGTCGGCGAACACGATGCGCTGATGCACTTCCGCGCGCAGCGCAGGAAGCGGTTGGTCGGCCAGAGCCTGGCGCGCTTCGCGCCCGATCACGGTGGTGCTGACGCGCCGATTGATGACGAAGGCCGCGCGCAGCGCTGGCCGAAACACCTGCGCCTCACGGATCAGCGCCACCATCTCCGCGCTGGCCCACAGGTCATAGGGGCTGGGCTGCACGGGAATCAGCACGCGCTCGGCCGCCAGCAGCGCGGAACGCGCCAAGGCAGCGATCCTGGGCGGGCCGTCGATGATGACGTGATCGGCCCGCCTGGCGAGTTCTGGCGCCTCTTGGTGCAGCGTTTCGCGTGCGAGGCCCACGGCGCTGAACAGCCTTGGCAAGCCTTGCTGGCTTCTGCGCTGTGTCCAGTCTAGCGATGAACCCTGCGGGTCGGCGTCCAGCAGCATGACATGCTGCCCGCGCATCGCCAGCTCGCCGGCGATGTGCGTGGCGAGCGTGGTCTTGCCCACGCCGCCTTTCTGATTGAGCAGAGCAACGATCATGGCTTGGCCCTCCATGCTGGAAAGCCGGGCTTTTGCTGCTGCCTTTCATGCCGTGTGGTGGTTATCCACCGTGGCGCGGCGCTTCTACTAAAAGTTAGAGAATTTAAGTTAGGGAAGTTAGAGGGACGCGAAACCCAGTGCTGGCGCGGGTTTGCGGCCGATTTTGTTGCCTGATAGCACGAGGATTCGTTGCCTGATAGCACGACACCTCTGTTGCCTGATAGCACGAGTCCATCCACAGACTCTCCCGAAGTTATCCCCGTGCCGTTTGCGGCACGGGCCGGAAGGTCAGCAGCGGCGAGGAAATCCCGGACGCGTGCTCGATGCCCAACAGGTAGCCCGGCAAGGCTTGCCGCGCCACCAGCGCCCGCAGGTCGGCGGCGAAGTCGTAGTAGCGCGCCACGCTGCCCGATTTGCGGTACAGGTGCTGGAAGTCGAATTGCCAGCCGCCCGGCTGCCGCCCGCCGTGCTTGCGCACCAGGCGGTACAGCCACCGCTCGATGCCGCCCGTGAGCCGGAAATACGCCGGGTCGATGGTCAGCACCAGGGCGGCGTCGAGCACGCCGGCAAAGAACCAGTCCGGCAGGATCAGTTCGAGGCCCAGCGGCGTGCCGCTGGCATCGGCCAGTTCCTTCCACTCGTTGATCCAGGAAAACCGATGCAATCGCCGCCCGGTCGTCTCGCGGATGGACGTGGCCACCGTGGTCGATTGCAGCCGATCCAGCGCAGCCTTGAGGCGCTGGTAGTCGCGCAGCGACGTACCGCGCCCAATGAAGCGCAGCACCTCGTAGGGGCGTACCTGCATCAAGCGCGAAGGCCGCAGGCCCGCGTCGCGCGCCTCCACGATCTGGCTGGCGGCCCAGATCAGGATGTCGGCATCCCAGATCGTGGCGATGCCGTGCTCCTGCGTGCCTTCCACGCGGATCGTCACGTTGCCCGCCCGGAAGTCGATGGGCTTGACCCGTTTGGACTTCGCCAGCGAGAAGAACGGAAAGGCCATCAAGTCCTGGCTGTCGCGTGGCGCCATGTCGCCCGGCAGCGCGCGAAACAGGTCGAGCTGTTCGCGCTCCTGCAAGGGTGTGGACATGGCGAAGGCCATCCACGCGCCGCCGATCAGCGCGCACGGCTGTCGGCCGAGTGGTGCTCGGCGTACTCGGGATCGGAAGTCGTCTCGAAACTGCGGTCGGCGGCCCAGGCATCGAGGTCGGCCACGGCGTACATGACCCGCCGGCCGAACTTGCGAAAGCGCGGGCCGCCGCCGATCACGCGCTGCTTTTCCAGCGTGCGCGGCGACAGGCGCAGGTACTCGGCGGCTTCGTCGTTGGTGAGATAGCGTTGGGGCTGCGCGGCAGCGGTCGAGACAGCGGCGGCAGGCCGCAAGGGAGCAGGACGCATGGTGTGAACCTCCATAGCTTTCAAAGCTCCGGCCACACAGCGCAACCGGATGGAGGCAGTCTCAGAAAACGCGGCCCACTTGCTCAGGGTCGTTTTGCGTCGCCTTCAAAACGACCCTTCTCAAGCGGCGCAAGCTGTGCTAGGCGGCGATAGCCGCCGCGCATCAGCGCATCGCCACGCCGCACCAAGCGGCGCACCTTGGAGCGCAAGCCGCCGTCGGCGTACCAGTCGGCCACGGCGTCGGCACCGAACAAGCCTTCGCCGACCTCACGCGAGGACGCGCCCGCCAGGGTCGCGTCGAGCGCCTGCAAGGTGTGCAGTTCCAGCAGCGCGGAAGGTGTTGGCCTGGGCGTGGCGGCGAAGGTCACGCCGGGCACATGACCGCGCACAGGCGCGGCAGTGCCGCCGCGATGGGCATAGGCGACAGCCATGCCGTCTTCCAGGCCGGGGGCCAGCGCAAAGCGCAGGCAATGGCCTGGGCTGCGCGCGATCAGCGCCAGCCGTTTGCCGTCATGGAGCAGTTGCTTATGGCCAGGGATGCGCCAGAACGCGAAGATCGAGGCATCGGGTGGCGGATCTTCATCCGGGTAGAGCTGCACCATCGCAGCGTGGCCGGGCAGCCAGGCCGGATGCGCGTCGCGCGCATCCAGGGCCGGGTCTTCCAGCAGGCGCAAGCCCCAGCGTTGCGCCGCTTCCTGTGCCGCCTGCGACCGACGACGATGGCGCAGCCAGTCGAGCCGGTAGTCGGGGTGCCTGCGCAGGTACTCCCAGGCGAGCGCAAGGCTGTCCAGATGCAGCACGTACAGATACGCGGCAGTCGGATACCAAGGCTCGGCGGCGCGGTCGGCCATGACGCAACCTCCTGGGAACAGGAATCGCCGCCACGGCTGGGCTACGCGCTACATCGCCATCGTCAGAACGTCATGGGTAAAAATGGTGACTGGGGTTGTCAAGACCGATTGGCTCCGATGCGTTGCGGTTTCCGTCTCAATGCGGCGGTGGCAGCGCCCCGACCGTGGGACGCCGTATCGGCCAGCCTGCCGCAACCCAAGCCAGGCATCATGACTGTTTCGATCAGACTGGCCGGGGTATGCCGCAAGAATCCCGATTGAGACCTGCCCGGCATGACGCCAGACTGAAAAAGTCACAGTAGGCCGTATTCAGTCCGGGATCGCTCCGTCGCGCTCGGCCAGCCGGGTGTATTCCGACAGCGTGCGCGTGGGGCGGAAATAGAGGTCGCGTAGCACGGGCTGCTGGCGCGGCCCGACGATGCCGGCCAGGTCGGACAGCTTCACCGTCCCCAGCTCTGGCATCCCCAGCCCGAGGTCGATCAGGCCGTAGGCCGTATCGCCGTCCGCAGGATCGAGCGCGGCCAGCAGCCAGGTCACATGCGCGTCCGGCGTGAACAACCGCACCACGGGCACCGGGTCGATGGCCTCGCCAGCGGCGCGGGCCTTGCCGTGGGCCAGCAGGCGCGCGCGGTCGTCCTCGGTGATGAGTGCCGTCATGGCGCCACCCTCCGGCCGCACGAATCCGCCGAAGCGCAAAAGCGCAAAGCCGTACCTGCGGATTTGGGCATAAACACGATGGCGGTTCCGTGATTTCGCGCCTTTGTTGAAACCCGCAAATGCGGATTTCTGTAGAAGCGCAGAACAGTGAGCTTTTGATGAATGAGTTAAAGATAACGTGGTTTTAATTGTGCTGCGAATCGACGCTTCTGTCCATGCAGAAGCGATCCGTCCAGCCCGGCCGACCGGCCGGCGCCACCACCTTCGACGCCGAGCTGGCTCAAGCCTTCGGCGCGGCGGTGCGTGCGCTGCGCACGGAACGCGGCATCGCCCAGGAGACGCTGGCGCACCTGGCCGGCGTCGAGCGTTCGCACATGGGCAAGGTGGAGCGTGGCGAACACCAGCCCACGCTATCGCTGATCTTCAAGATTGCCGGCGCGCTCGAATGCAGCACGGCGGTGCTGATGAGCGAGGCTGAAAGCCAGCTCGCGGCAGCGGCCCAGCCGTAGGCGCTGGCCGGGCCGATCCGGCGCAGCCGGTTCGGCGGCATCGAGGGGCGCCAAGCATCGCGCGGCGGGGATAGCCCACAGGGCTTTCCCCTGGAGTGCAAGCGCCAGCGCGTAGCGCCGCAGGCGCGAAGGCGTGAGGGATTGGAGCCGAATGGCCGTGACGGCTTGCCGGCACGGGGCGCAGCCCGAAAGCCCGGCGGCGCTTGCAGCGCCGACACGCCATCCTGGGCTTGCTACGCCACGGGCTGCGGGCCATCCACCGATGAATACCGGCCCTGGTGAACATGCCAAGAGGCACCCGTTGCCGAACCCCGTGCGTGCGGTGCTGCGATGAGCAGCACAGCGCCCCGCCGCAATGGGCGGGGCGCTGTGGGCGGCCGTCAGGCCGCCTTGGGCTTGTTGCGCGACCAGATCAGGTCGTGCGTGCCGTCCTCGTTCTCGATCAGGCGGGCATAGACCGTTGCCGGGAATGAAGGATCGTCCAGGGTCACGGACACGTAGGGGCGTCCGGCCTCGCTGGTTTTCTTCCACGCCGCGCCGATGTCGTGGCCAGCCGCTTGCAGGCGGAAGTCGGGGGCGCTCTCGTTGTTGCCCTTGTCGTTGGGAACCAGCTTGACCTTGACGTTGAGCGTCAGGGTGCGGAGCTGGCCGTTGAAGCCGTCTTTGTCTGCGGTGAAGGTGCCGATGTTGGCCATGATGATTTCTCCTTTCGGGTTGAACAAGGTCGCGCCAGTGCGTCCTTGTTGTGATCCGTCCGGCGGGGGATGGGCTGGCCGCACCGCGCAGCGGTCGCAACACCGTGGAGAACCTGGAGGCGAAAAGAATTTGTCCCGCGAGGAATGCGCGCAGCGCAGGGGAAATTGTTTTCGCTGGAAGGTTGCGGCCATGAAGCCCAAGGCGCAGCCGCGCCACCGCCAGGATTCACAACAAGACAAGGACGCACAGGCCGCCCGCTCCCGAATGGAGACAGGGCCGACTCGGCATCCCCGCGTGACGGCTTCACCGGCTTGCGCCCTGACGCGGGCCAGGTCAATGCCCCGACGACAAGGCCAGAGCGCCCCAGCCGCAGCTCGCGGCACATGCTTGAGGCGTGGTGAGGAAGCTCCATCGGGCGAGGCCGAGCGGTGTGTCGGTGAACCGTCCTTCGTGACGTACAGGCAACGAATCGCCAGCGTCGAGGACGGCACGCTTTTGCACAACCTGCCGCAGCAAGCCGGGGCGTAGCCCCACAAGCTCCGCCCATTGCGGCGGGGCGCAGCCTTCCTCGCAAGCGAAGCGCGCAGCGCCACAGGCGCGAAGGCGTGAGGGATTGAAGCCGAATGGCCGTGATTCGGCACGAAGCACGGGGCGCAGCCCGAAAGCCCGGCGGCGCCTCGCGCCGACACGCCCAGGCCGTTCTATATTTTCAGGAAGTAACCCAAGACAAGCCCATGACTCTCCAGCTCCGACACGAAACCCCGGACGACATTGCTGCCATCGAAGCCGTCACGACGGCCGCTTTCGCCGATGCGCCGCACACCAGCCACACCGAGCAATTCATCGTGCGCGCACTGCGCACTGCCAACGAACTGACGCTTTCCATCGTGGCCGAAGAACACGGCCAGATCATCGGCCATGTGGCCCTGTCGCCCGTGACCATCACCGACGGCCACGGCCGCCAGGCTGAGGACTGGTACGGGTTGGGGCCGATCTCCGTCCTGCCGCAAAGGCAGGGGCACGGCATCGGCTCGCGCCTGATGGAGCAGGCGCTGTCTGAACTGCGGGCCATGCAGGCCGCAGGCTGCGTGCTGCTAGGCGATCCCGCGTATTACGCGCGTTTTGGTTTTCAGGCCCATGCGGGCCTGCAACTGCCGGGCGTGCCGCCCGGCTACTTCATGGCGCTGGCCCTGCATGGGCCAGTGCCCGAAGGCATCGCGCGCTACAGCGATGCCTTCAACGCCACCGCCTGAGCCACCGCGAAGGCGGCGGCGTTCTGACTCGGCTGCTGGCCTTGAACACCGGGCGCGGCCACTGCCGCGCCCGGATTTTGCGTCCACCGCGCCCAGGACGGAACGGCCTGGGCGCGGTGCTGAACGCGGTTATTCCTTCGTCTCGATGAGCCACCACACGGCACGCGGCAAGGCGCGGCCCGTGATGGGGTGAATGTCGGTGAGGTCGGCGCGGGCCGACCAGCCCGAGGGCGGGCGGTAGCCGCGCACGTCGCCATCGTCGTGCCAGCGGCGAGCGCGTACCGTGCTGGGCGCGTAGATCGCCGCCATGCGCGGGCGGCTGCTGGTGATGCGGGTCATGGGGGCTTCTCCTTGCAGCGAAGCGCCCCGGTCGAGGCCGGGGCGCTTGCCTTCGGCGCGGGTCAAGCGGCCAGCGCCTCGGCGGGTTCATCCGCCATTGCCTCGGCATCCTCCGGGGCATCCTGCGCCTGCGTTTCCTGCGGCGCAGCTTCCGGGCCTTCGGTCTTGAAGATGGCAGGCATCCAGCCCGTGCCATCGGCCAACCGCTCGGCTTCGCTGGCAATGTCGGCCTTCTTCAACTTCGCCAGTCGCGTGACGTGCTCGGGCGCGTACTGGCCCACGGCTTCCAGAATCACGGCCTTGGAAACGTGCTTGAAGTAGCCTTCTGCGGTCGGCTTCCACCATGCAGCCATGTCGAGGCCCACGGCCTGCGCCAGTTCCTCGCCGGGCTGGTGCGGTGTGGCACGGGGCGTCACCACGTCCACCGTGGAAGCCACGCACACGGCCAGCAGCCGCACCAGTTCATCTTGCGGCTTCGCCAGCAGCGCGGCAAACAGTTCGGCGCTGTCCTCCGGCAAGGCTTCGCCCGCCACCTGTTGCAATTCGCACAGCGCCACGGCGGCGGGAGTTTCCGGCCAGTCCGGGGCCATGCCTTCCAGCCGGTCTTGCACTTTGAGGCCCACGCCCAGCGGCAGAGAATCACGGCTGCGGCCGTAGCGGCGTTCCTGCAAGACGGTCTGCACCATGCCATGCACCACGGCGGCCAGCGCGGCTTGCGGATGCCGGGCGACTTCGATTTGTAGCGCGGCGGTGCGGTGGGCGCTCAAGCGTTGCGCCAGCCGGTCGGACATGGCGGCGGTCTTGGGTGGCTCGTCGTCCTCGCCTTCGTCGTCGTTCGCGGCTTCGCCTTCGCTGCCGAAACCTTGGCGCAGCCTTTCCAGCGTGCGCAGCGCCTTGGCCTCGGCCTCGCGCATCAAGCCGCGATGAATCACGGCTTCGCCGTTGCGGTCGATGGTGACGATGGCACCGGCTGCGGCCTTCACGGTCGCGCCGTAGTCCTGCAAGCCATCTTCCAGCACCTGCAACTGCTCGCCCAGGGTTTCGCCTTCCTCCTGCAAGGCGTCGGCCTTTTCCTCATCGTCAGCGTCCAGCGCAGCATCCACGGCTTCGGCCAGTTCGTGCATCTTGGTTTGCAGCTTCTCGATGCGTGCGGCTTCACGCTTGTTCGGTTCGCGCCGCTCCTTCGGCGCACGCTGGAAGGCGTGCAGGTCGGCATGGGTCACGCCTGGCGTGGCATCCACCCATGCCCAGCCTTCGGCCTTCACCTCGGCAGCAATGCCCGTCAGCTTATTGAACGCCAGCCCTTCCAGCAGCGCGGCATCGGTCAGATACACGCCCGCGTCATCTTCGGCGAACAGGTCACGGCGGATGCCACCGCCTGCGGCCTCGTAGCTGTCCAGCCCGACGAAGCGCACCAGCGGATGCCGGTAGGCGTCGATTTCCCTTTCGGTGAGGCGTTCGCGCAGGTTGGACGGGTGACGCTGCCAGGTTGGCGCATCGTAGAACGCGCTTTCCTGCGCGGCGTGGTCATCGGTGATGGCAAGGGCCATCAACTGGTCAAGGCTCACGGCATCGGCGCGATAGTCGGCCATGAGGCGGGGCGACACGTTCGCCAGCTTCAAGCGGCGCTGCACCACCAGCGGCGTAACGGAGAAATCCGCCGCAATGTCCTCGATGGGGCGGCCTTCGGCCACCAGCGCCGCGAAGGCTTCAAACTGGTCTGCCGGGTGCATGGCTTCGCGCTGCACGTTCTCGGTGAGGCTGGCGGTGCGGGCGGTGCCATCGGCCACCAGCAGGCAAGGCACTTCCCATTCCTTGCTGATTCGGTGCTTTTTCGCCAGCAGCTTGAGGGCTGCGAGGCGACGGCCACCGGCCACGACTTCGTAATGCTCGCCATCGGCGGATGCAATCACGATCAGGTTTTGCAGCAGGCCGACACGCTGGATGCTTGCGGCAAGTTCGGGGATGGACATGCGCGGGGTCTTGCGCACGTTGCGGCCCGTGGGGCGCAGCACCAGCCGCGACAGTGGAACCAGAATCAGGTTCTTGGTCGGGTCGGCGGCTTCCAACGGGATAGCGGCGGCGGTATTGACGGCGCGGGCTTCGGTTTGGGTAACGGCGTTCATGGTGAATCTCCAATCGAGTGAAACAAGGGAATGGAGGGGAACCGCCCCTCCGGCGGGGAAACGGTTCAGGCTTTCAACTGGCGCAGGCCATCGGCCAGCATCCAGAGGGCGCGATTGAGGCGCACATCGGAATCAATGCCCTGCACCGGGCGGGTCTGCTGGCGGCGTCCGTTGGCGCTGCGGCCATGCAATCCGCCTTTGGTCAGGTTTTCCTGCGTGCGGTTGAACACGCTCCACAGGTCGGGGCGGCGGTCGTCGAACCGGCGCGGCATCAAGATTTGCGATTCGGTGATGGGCGCGGGCTTCTTGTCGGTGGGGTCGTACTTGAGGGCCAGCGCGGAACGGGCGAACACTTCGGCTTCGCCTTCATCCAGCGTGATAGCGCGCATGGCATCGCGGGAATCCTTCACCCGCTCGAAGCCGCTCAACACCTCGAAAGCGCCTTCGATGACGGAACCGGCTACGTCGCCCTTATGGGGTACGCGCACGTCCGCCACGGTGTCGCCGCACACAAGACCATTGCTGCAAACGAAGCGGAACATTCCGGCCAGCATCTGATAGCTGCTGGTGCCGTCATGCGAGTTCAGCAGCACGATTTCGTTGGCCTCTGCGCCGTTGATCTGGCTGGCGTGGCGCAGGCGCAGCATGTGTTTCGTGTGCTCGCGCTTGCCTTCATCGCGCACGCGGGTCTGCGTCACCATGAAGGGTTGAAATCCCTCCTTGCGAAGCTCGGTCAGCACGGCGGCGGTGGGGATATAGGCGTACCGCTGCGAACGGCTTTCGTGCGGGGCATCCGCGAAGATGGACGGGGCCACGCGATGAATCTGGTCATCGGACAGCGGGTAGTCACTGCGCAGCGAAGGGGAGCGGGAAGCGAAACGGGATGCGAGTTGCATGTCTTTCTCCTGAACAAAAAGGCTGTTGAAGAAAACCGCACACCGGATTCCTAGATTCGGAGCCCAGCCTTTCGGCTGTTCGGTGCGGTCGGCACGAGGAACCCGGTTGGCCCTGTTGCCACCGTCTTTCCTGAGTTCATCGCCCGCGACGGTCAGGAGCGCGCGAACGGGCGCCGTCAAGGAGGCAAGCGCAGGGTTGGTGCGGCCCGCAGGCGCAGCCGAGGACACGGCCCTGCGCGCCTTGACGGCACACGGGCGCGGGCTACAGTCGCGGTGAAGGTGATGAAGTCAGGGGAGACGGCTGGACAAGGCAACGGCCTTCCCCACACGCCGACCGCACGGCAAGCGAAGCGCGCAGGCCCGAAGCTGGAAGCCGGGCCGGAGGCGTCAGCCGAGCGGAGCGAGGGAACGATGGAAGCCCGTCAGGGGCGAGACGCCGCAGGCGGCTCGATGCGCAGCACGACAGCGCGACCGGCCATCTCCCAGGTGGCCGGGGACGCCCATGCAGTTTGGGCATCGCGGGATTTGTCTTCGGCGGATTTTTCGCGGACAATGTGGGCAAGGCCCTGTCCGCCTGAGCTTCGAGCGGCTCAATCAAGACTGCGTTCTGCTTTCCCCCCGTATTTCTTGCCACCACCATGCGATATCGCCTGGGCGTAGGCCAAGTAATCGCTCGATTGGCCTGCGCTGAAATCAGGAGAATCGTATGCCCATCGGCATTTCCGACCTTGCCCATTCTGTTCGCAAGAACAGCGTTTCTGTGGCCGCCCCTGTGCAGCTTGGCCATGCGCAGCAAATCATTGTTGCTGCACTCGGCTACAAGAGCCTTGCCGCCTACCAGGCCGCCCAGGTAGCCGCACTCGAACCCAAAGACTTGAGCAATGTCTACCACGTTGTACTCGACTACGACTCGCTCGATAGGCGCGCCAGCGAACTTGGCGCAGCCCCCGCGCCAAGCCAACTGCATGAGCTGATCGACGCAGCCTTCAAGGAACGAGCACCCCACACACACATTCACGCCTCTCACGCAGGCTTCGATAACTATCTGCGTGAGCATGTGGATCAGGTGGTCATCGAAGACGATGACGTGAACAGCGAGATGGCCAACGCCAATTACGATGGCATTGATGAGGTCTATTTCGATTTCGAGGTTGAGTCTGAAAACGTCCCCGTTGGCAGCTCGCTGGAAATCGACCTGGATGGCCATGTTGGCTTGGGCATCGACACTGAGCGTCCCTACGCGGGCCACATCGTGAATGTGGAGGGCACTTTGAGCGTGGAGCGATTGGGCAGCCAGTGCTTTGGGTCAGTGGACTGCCAAGTCACCAAAGCGGAACTCGATACGAACTGGGGGGATGACGACCACGAC
The DNA here is from genome assembly GCA_030418545.1 of Xenophilus aerolatus. Lineage (GTDB taxonomy): Bacteria > Pseudomonadota > Gammaproteobacteria > Burkholderiales > Burkholderiaceae_C > Xenophilus. The sequence goes on from QAIB01000002.1 coordinate 654,862, forward strand.
GGCGAGCCACCGCCGCGCAGCGTATCGCAATCCTATGCCGAACTGCTGGGCCTCGAACTGCATGAGGTTGGCAATCTCGCCGATGTAGAAGCAATGGAGTTGGACGGCAGTAGCGGTGAAATGGTCTACGGCTACCTCCTCGACTTCACGGACTACGCATCGCCCGAGATAGCGCAGAAGATCTTGCGCCGTCACTCTTCACTGCGTATCGAAGTCGGCCCTGGCTTCTTTGAAGGCGTTCGTAGCGACGACTGGCCTCGCTGACGATGCAGTAAGCGCATCCCGATACGGGATGCGCTGCTGGGCCATCCGCCCAAGGCCGAGTCAGACAGCTATCCGCCCGCTCAGCCGCGCCTCGCGCGCGTAGGCGCTCAACCGCTTCTCAGCGCGGAAAGACAGGTCGCGCTCGATCGGCAAGCCCAGCCCGCCGCGCACGATCGCCAACTCGCCCAGGCTGACCCAGCCGATTTCCGGCGCCCCCAGGCCCAGGTCGCAAAGACCAAAAGCGTGGTCGTGGTCGTCAGGATCAATCTCGGTCAGCAGCCAGGTCGCGCCGGCGTCCGGCGTGAACAGCTTGACCACGGGGGCCGGATCAAAGTCCGGGTTCTCCAAGGATTCGCGGCCGTTGGCCAGCAGTACGATGCGCTGCTCGTCAGTGATGAGTGCGTTGTTCATGGTGAACTCCTGCAAGGATGCCGGGCGGAATTGCCCGACCCTTCCGGGGCACGGCGCAGCGCAAGCAGTCAGGGGTCGCAGACGGCCGACAGGACGCAAGCGCGCATGGCGCGCGCCGCCCTTGACGGCGAGAACGCCGTGATACGGTGAAGGGAACAGCAAGACTGCCCACACCCGCCCGCTGCACACACTCGGCTTTTAGGGCAAGCGGAACGCGCAGGCTCGAAAGGGCCGGAGGCGTCAGGGGGCAAAGCCGAATGGCCGCGATTCGGCACGAAGCGCGGGGCGCAGCCCTCGAACCCGGCGGCGGCACGCCGGGACGCAATGAAGACTGTCAGATAGAATAAATAGGCATCGCGTCGACGAAAGATCCCCGTGCAGCGATGCTATTCTTTTCTTCGCTGCGATCATTCACGGCTCACAGCGTTGACACGATCGGAGATACGGCATGACGTTCAAAGCGGACAAGTACAACCGGTCGGTCTGTCTGAATTGCCCAACGTGCGGTGGCACTGAGTTTTCACACGACGGCGCTGATGGGCAGACGAGCGAACTGTTCACCTGCGGCAACTGTGGGTTGCAGATTTCCAAGGATGATCTCATCCGAGCCAACGATGAGAACGTGCAAGCGCATGCCAAGGAGATCGGGAAAGCCGTCGTCAAAGATCTTCAGAAGGAACTGCACGAATCGCTGAAGAGGGCATTCCGCGGCAGCAAGAACATCAAGATCCGATGATGCCCTTCCCAATCAGTGTTGGTGATGCCATCGCCATAGGCGCTCTTTTGCTGTCCGCGTACGCCACTTGGACGACGTTCAGATTCAATCAGAAACAGAACAAGTTGATTGAGAGCCAGGATCGACTGAACAAGCTACTTCTGGAAAAAGAAGCCACTGAAATCCTCAACATTAAGAAAGCGGACCTCGGCGCGACGTTCATCAAGATCGGCAGCAACAACCGACGGCTGAAAATCTGGAACAAGGGGAAATCGGCCGCGCGCAACGTGTCGCTGTCGTTTCCCGATGGCAACGACTGCCTGGTTCAATCGGACATCGACTCGAAATTTCCGCTAGAGACACTGGACACGCTCCAGTCGGTGGAATTGATTGCGTCCATATCACTGGGTAGCAAAAGCAAGCACTCCATCAAGCTGACGTGGAGCGACGATTTCAGCGATCACAACGAGAAGGTGGTCTACCCGACGATCTGAAAAGATGCCTGCGCAAGGCCACTGGCTAGGAATAGAGCTGGCCGTCGGGACAAAGCAGACCAAACCACCGCTGCAGTTTCTTTTCTCGCGTGGCGAACGATCCTTCCAGTGTTCCCAACAGGAGGTAGTGCGCGTCGAGAACATCGTGCTCGATTTTCTCGTAGGCTTTTCCGCTCAGTGTGTCGGGAACACGTCCACCATAACGACAATATGCGTCCAGCGCGAAAAGCAACTGGACCTGCTGCCAACGAAATAGTGCCCAATCCCGGGTCATGATCGTGGCAGGCGGTAGTGGAAGTTCGCCCGAAGGGACTTCCAGGCTCCCGTAGAACTTCAACATTGCATCGGTATTGGTCGCGATGACCTCCTCGGCGGCCTCCCGCAGTGACTGTCGCTCCGCGCTGGTGCCTTCCAGAAGATTTGGGATTAGGGTCGGAATCAAGCGCACCCGGTCAAGAAATCGTTCGACATCTTCACGAAGTTCCGCCGTCTGCTCCTGAAGCGCCTCAGCCGCCGAAGGCGGCAGCGCGTAGTTCGCGCCGGTCAGCGCCTCGTTGAATTGGAAGCGGATATCCTCGTACCGCGTAGAGGGCTTGCCGCAGGCTTCGTGCGACTCTATCTCCTGTTTCAGCAGCGCCCCTACGTGATTGACCAAGATCACCGGGTTCTCGATCTTGGGAAACTTGGCGAAGCAGCGCGAGCGTCCCGGTTCGGACGACGAGATCAACTCGTAGAAAAGTACGTCGGCCATCAGCAACTGGTGCGACTGCGCGAGTTGCAGCATGTGCGCCGCCGTCGATCCTTGCAGGTAGTTCTTGTCGAGAACAATCGTGGGCTTTGCCATTGAAGTCCGGATCAGCTAAAGGTCGCCGCCTGGGGCTTGGCTTTCTCCCATGCCTTGCGCGCTGTGTTGTACTCAGCCTTGATGCGGTCCATCTGTGCCAATTCGTCAACCACGAAATCAATCGTCAACGGCACTTCGTGGAAGTCTGGCGAGTGGGAGTGAGCATCGATGTATCGGGATAACATCACCATGCGCGTGTGAACCTGTGCAGCAATGCCTTCATCAAAATACACCTGACTGAGGGTGAAGGTGATGTTCTCCCGCCAGCGGCGCACGACATTGCCGAACAGCTTTCGCTGAATGAAGTCCTCATAGGCGGTACGCAGGCTGCCACACGCCTTCTCCAGGCTGTCGCGCTGCTTGTCGCCATCCAGCGTGCGGGCGACGTCAAGGTGCTTTCGTGCGCGATCGTGTGCAGCACCTTCGTAATGTTCGTGAGGGAAGGCCAGGCTGTCGATGACACCTGGCTCTTCGGCCTCGCCACGCCACACGGTCCGGCCCGCGAAATCGACACCCTTTTCCACCGCAGCCGTCGCCAGATAGTTCGTAAACAGGATGTCGTGCGTAAAGACGATCACCTGCCGCTTGGCGGCTTCGTCCACCAGGCGTTGTGCGATCGCCTCTTTGCGTACATGGTCCATCGAGGTCACGGGGTCATCGAACACCACGCCCAAACAGGAACCGTTGAGTTCCACTTCAGTGAGAAAGTCGGCCAATGCCGCGGCGGTCTGTTCGCCCTCGCTCAGCACCGAAGACGGGTCGATGCCGGCCACGCTGGCGTTGGCAATCTCGATTTTGCGATCAGTCGTTCCAGCATCGCCCGCGAAGCGGAATTGCACCGGCAGCTTGAGCTGCAGGGCGGCGCAGTTCTCCGTGAATCGCGCGATGAAGCCCTGCGCCACCAGTTCTGTGGCCAGCGCTTTCTGCTTGCTGGTCACTTCGCGTTGGGATACGGCAAAGCCGCGGATGCACGAATTGGCCTTCACCACCCATTTGAGGTCTGCCACCGCCGCAGCGATGGCATCGTACTGGCCGGAGAGCACCTGGCGATCGAGTAACAATCGCTCCTCTGCCATCAACGACCCCATCAGTACCTTGGGGTCCTTCTGTCGCAAGGCATCGTTGTCGGATTTCAGGCGCTCAACCAACTCCGTGATGCGTACCGAGACCGGGTCATGGTCCAACATGCTCAAGCCAGGGTCGAAGGCACCGGCAACCGCCCGCGCCAATGCTCCGATGACTTCCCGATAGCCTTCGACATGACTGGAAACCGCCGCGGCCATTGCGGCATCCACCTCGGTCAAGGTCCGGCGCGCGACACTGCCCTCGTCGAAGAAGGCGAGACTGATCTTCGACAACTTCGTGCCATACCCTGCGAGCGTTGTCTTGGCCTGGCCAAGCTGCGCTTCGACACCACTGGTTGCGAACTGATAGAAGCGGGTCAATCGTGCAATGCCGTCTTCGTCGAGAACCTGATGGCAAAGCACGCATCGGGCCGCATCCGCCTTCGGTGGAAACGCCTCGTCAGGATAGGCTTCGGCGTTGTAAGCAATGGCCGCAGCCAGCAGGTCACGCCATGCTGCTGTGCCGATGGGCTGCACCGGCTCCTCGCCCAACTGTGCCGCTGAGAGCGCTGACGCCTTTTCCGTCAGCGTCTGAATCTGCTTGACGGCATTGGTGATCTGTTCCGCGACTGCAGGCGATACAGCCATGTGCAAACCTGAGATCGATGCTTTCAGTGCGTCCAGATCGATGATGCGCTGCTCATTCTGGCGAATGATCTCCTTGGGATCGGTGGTCCTGAGTGTCGCGAGTTGCTGGACAACCGATTCCAGGCGCGCGCGCTCCTCGTCGCCGAAGGCGGCCAATGCCTGCAAGCCAACGAGGTCCGTCTGTGCCGTCAGGGTGATCAGCAGCGAAGCGACTTCGGACGTGCTGCCTGGAATCGCGAACTTGTCCGTAGCGTGGGAACGTAGAGCGATGTCATCGCGCAGCTTGCGCTGGAGCTTTCCGAAGACCTCCACCATGCGGGGAAAAACATCGAACAGATAAGGCATGACTTGGAAGGCATTGCGCTCATCCAGATGGACACGCACGCAGGTCGAGTCGAACACCGCGAAGTTGTCGCGCAGTCGCTGGCAAGGCTCCTTGTAGACAAATGTCGTGTTGGAGCCGTCGTCGAAGGCAAACGTCGCGCTAGGCGTGGGTTGTTTGTGCTTGGCCAACTTCACATCGCCGAGAATCGCGGTTTGCTTGGAACGGGTGAAGCATGCGGCTTTGAGCACTCGCGCATAGCCGGACTTGCCCGCACCGTTGGGACCATAGATCACAGTGAGCTTGCGCCCGAAAGTCAGTGTTTCACCCGGCGCCAGGGCGTTGACGCCGGTCAGTGCGGTCATGGCGGTCACTACGCTTGAGTCCGTTGTGGGGCCGCCTTGGATCTGGGGCAAGGCGATGTCCCATGTGGCGCGTGGCATCTCCGTGGTGGCCAGTTGCTGGTCCATCAAGTACTCGCGGTAGACCTCATCCAAAGCCTCGTCCGGGAAATCGACGGCGCCAACGAGTTTGACCAGCAGGCACCGCTGCCAGTTGGAAAGCGTCTTGCCCCAAGCGGACAGCGCATCGAAGACATTGAACGCCGCTTGCGACATGAAGATTCCTTGTTTTAAGCCATTTGAATCTCGTTCAACAGGCTGGGACGGTCTATTCAGAGGAGGCAGGTGATTGTCGTATCACGATACAACAATCGATCAGGACGGCGTTGCGACGCCTACGAAAAGGACACTGCCGCTTTCTGCACGCCATCCAGTTTTCTATGGATCAGTGAAACCAGCGTCAAGATGTCGAGCGCATCCTGCTCAGACATAGGCCAATTCGTCTTCGGGGCATGGGCCAAGGGATTGCGCACGGCGCCGAACAGACCGATTAGCAAGTTCGCAAATCCTCTCTGCTCGCTCTTTTCGGACTCGGTGCTCAGTGGTCCCAAGACCAAGATTGGCTGCTGACCCGCGAACGCCTTGTTCACCAAGTCGGCACCATCGCCGGTCAACCCCGACAGTATGCGAATTCGCTCGGCGACACCCTTGCTCGCCTCGAAGACCGCATGAAAATAGTTCTCGTCCAACAGCTCGGCTCGGCAGTAATTCAAGACCTCCGCATGGACGACTCTGCTTTCCAGCGCCGCCTTGAGACGTCCAGCGCGTGCGCGGGCTGCATCCAACGTCGTCGCCTTGTCGGCATATCCCACCTTGCCATCGTCGCGAACATAGAAGCCAGAGAACGCCAGCACGACATTGAGTTCATCCCGCAGCCAAGCAAATGTTCCAGGATCGCGCACGTAGTTCACCGGGTTCATTGCGCGGTTGATGAACATAATCAGATGGTTGCCTCGCTGATGCTTGTTCTGCAACTCGGCGAGCGCGTTGAACAACCGCTTCCACTTCGTCATGCCCGGCGATGGGTCGATCACTTCCATCTCTTGCAGCAGCCTCCCAATCTGTGTGCCACTCAAGCCGCGCTCGGTGTCTGCAAGCACACGGCAGGCAGCTTCAAGATGCTGAGAACTGAACAGGTCAATTTGCGCCGCCATTGCCGACCTCTCCGCGTTTAGCGGACGACAACATCGAACGGTGCATGCACCGAGCGAAAGGTAGCGAGGATGCGGTCACGGGCGCAATCCAGTTCGTCCGCTACACGAGAACTGAGCATGTAGGTGGGGCAGTCCGCCTTGCCGCATTCACAATGCCGGATCTCGCCTTCTCGGAGGCGAGAGACGAAGATGCGGCGCAGTTCATCGACTTGACGCACAACCTGGGCCAGCACCTTGCGAACACGCTGATCTCTGATGTGATGGATCGATGGAATGCGCCGAATTTCGGTGCCTTCACGTGTTCTCCACGCTCCGGTGTTGAGTGCTCGAATGGTGTCCTCAACAGCTTGCTGGAAGGCGGGTAGCGAACTTTCCTGTTGAAAAGGTGTGCGAAAAGCAGGCCGGTCGAATACGGCAGCCATCAAACCCAGCGCCTCGGCGTCGGATAAGCCAGGGAAGTCATCAACGAATTTTCGGATCTCAGCTTCGGCTTCGGGGAACTCGACTCCCTGGACGAAGCGGTGCAAGAGGTATTCGCCACGCAAACGCAGGTTCTCCTCGAACTCGACGCTCGACCAGATCGTCACATGCGCTACGCCAAGTGCAGCAGCGCTATCGCTGATCCGTGTTCTGCTGGCGTCAGAGACTGCACCACGACAGATGAATTTGAAAGCATCTGGCGTACCGCCAGTAGCCTCGACAGCCTTCTCCATATCGGTTCGGGCTTTCGCCAGGGTCAGCATGTCACGATTAGCGCACTGGATAATCGTCTTGCGCGAAGGTCGATCGTCAAACTCCTCGATTCCGAAGATGTCTCGTCCCTGGTCGCTACCCGATTGGCCGTGCCAGATCAGGTCGCGCCAGCCGGTACGAACGTGATAAGCAAAAGCAAGGCGCTCAAATTGAACGCCGCTGTAGTCTTCAAAGTGAATCGGATGAACGATGCTTGCCATAGGCATCGAACATCAAGCCGCGTGCGCCGAGGGCGCAGAAGCCAGCGGCTGCACAGCCAAGCGTAGGCCCATCGTCTTGAGGATGGCGGTCAAGCTGTTCAGGGCGGGATTGCCCTTCGGCGACAACGTGCGGTAAAGCTGCGTCGGGTTAAGGTGAGCCTGTTCGGCCACCGCCTGCACGCCGCCGACTGTCTGCGCAAGCTGGCGCAGCACGGTCATCAGTTCGGCTTGGTCGCCATCGGCCAGGATGTTGTTGATGACTTCAAGTGCGAGCGCCGGATCGTTGCGGTACAGCTCGGCCATCGCCTCGTCATGGGATTTGCCTCTCATTCGTCGATTCTCCGTTGCCAGTCCTGCCAATAGCCCACCGCCCGGTCAATGTCCGCATCCTGGGTGCGCTTGTCGCCACCACACAGCAGCAGCACCAACCGTTGCCCCGCTAGGCCGTAATAAACCCGATAGCCAGGCCCCGCGTCGATGCGCAGCTCCCACACGCCATCTCGGCAAAACTTGTGGTCGCCGAAGTTGCCTTGCTCGATACGGGCCACGCGGCGGATGACCGCCACCTTGGCTTGTGCATCACGCAAGCGCCGCAGCCAGTCGGTGTAGAGATCCTTCTGTACGTCGGCCGAGAGGTAGTGCTCGATTCGGTACATTGTTATTTTCGTTTATAGACGAATGGAAGTCAAGGAGAAGGGGCGAGCCCGCGTCCACATTTCCGAGACACTGTCTCGGATTTCCCGGGTGGGCCTCCTTCTCATGCTTCGACCTCCGCCTGGCGTTGCGCACCCGTGATCGTCTTGCGCCGGGCCGCCACTAGTTCGGCCGCTTGCCGCACCGGATCGTCCTCGGTATGGACGTAGCGCATGAACATCGCCGCGGTCTTGTGCGCTGTCAGCGCCATGCCGACCTTTAGGGGAACGCCCGAATTGGCAATGTCGGTCGCCGAGCGGTGGCGGATACCGTGAGTGCCGACCTTCGGCACACCGGCACGGTCAAGGATGCGCCGCCACGCCTGATAGTAGGTGTGGGTGCTGAGGGGCTTGCTGTGGTCGAGGATCGCCGGGCAGACATAGGGCGAATCGCCGTAGCGAGGAGCATTGGTCAGCCGCCGGCGGGCTTCCTCACTCAAGGGCTTGGACATATCGCCGGTCTTGCTGTCCGGCCAGACCACCCGGCCGTTGGGTAGGTCGAGCCAATCCCACTGCAAGAGCAGGACTTCCGACATGCGTGCGGCGAACTCGAATTGCAGCCGGACTGCCAGCAGGTGGGTGGGATGCTCCAAGCCTTCGGCCTCGGCCTTCTCCAGATAGGTGAACAGCTTGGTCATCTGGTCGTCGGTGATGAGCCGGGTCGAACCCTTTTCCGGGTACTTGGGGACGTGGCGGCACGGGTTGGAGCCATCGGGCCGGTAGCCCCACAGCTCGGCCAGGTTGAACATCTTGCGGACGAGCGACAGCACCCGGTTAGCCTGGGTGGGCGACTTCTCCATGCGCTTCATCAGCGCGGTGATGTCGTGGCGTGTGACCTCGTGAACCTTCTTGCTGCCGAAGGCCGGGATGACGAAGCTGTCGATCTGGTACTGGTAGCCGGCCTGTGTGCTGGGCTTGTTGTGCGGCTTGGAGTGGTCGTCCATGAACCGGCCGCACAGCTCCTTGACCGTCGGCGCCTTGCGGGATTCGGCCTTGTCGAGTCCGGGATCGCCCCCGCGCCGGACTTCGGCCAGCCAGTCTTGCGCAAGCAATCGCGCCTGTTCGACCGTCAGTTCGCCGAACTGGCCGATTGCCGGCTTGCGCCGCACGCCGGAGTTCGTGCGGTACTGAACCATGAAGACCTTGCGGCCCGTTGGTGTAATCTTGCACAAGAAGCCCGGAACGAGCGTATCCCGGAGTTCCACGTCGCAGGTTTGAGCCTGCGATGTGTCAACGACGGACTTGGTGAGTTTGACCTTCGCCATGAGGTGCTCCTGAAAGGCCCCGATTCCAGGGGCCGGCTAGGAGCCAGGCGGAGGGGAACCGGGGCGGTTTGCATCGCGCACCGGGATATGATCGAAGGCACTGGCCTCGGGGAAAACCTGCTGCAGCAAGCCTCATCCAAGCCCATCCTTAGTCCGGTGCGGATGCCATGCTCAGGCTTAAAATCCGCCGCTTTCCTGTGAAGGGGCGTACCGGTTCGACCCCGGTTCCGGGCACCACATCCACGAGTACAAGGGAGCTGCTCATGCCTCGCTACAACGCTCCATTCGAGATCCATGTGCACGGCGACGTGCCGCTGCGCTCGGACGTCACCTACGACCAGATCCAGGAGGCACTCAAGCCGCTGTGGACCTATGCCGGCGCCAAGTCGCTGGCCGACGGTGCCACCAGCTCCTACGAAGAGGAGCCGGGCATCCGTTACGAGCAGAAGGACAGCATGCTGCAGATCTGCTGGACCGTCGCCGGCGACGAGGACTTCCGCCAGGCGCTCGACGAGATGTGCATGGGCGTCAACGAGCTCGCGGAGCAGGGCGCCGCCATCGAGGTCACCTTCTACGACACGGAGTTCGACGAAGAGGAAGACGGCGACCCCGAAGAGGAGTCGCGCGACGACTTCGTGATGCTCTTCGTCGGCCCCAATCCCGCCGCGATCATGCAGGTCCAGCGCGACCTGCTGGTCGAGGACGTGGTCAACCTCATGGAGCGCCACTTCGACGGCGCCGAACTCGGCGGCGTCGTGGCCGAGATCGACAAGCTGTTCAGCGACCGCTTCGATGCGCTCGTGAATTCGCTCGAGATCGGCAAACGCCCGCGCGGCGGCGGCACCGGTGGCCCAGGGGCCGGTGGCCACGGCGGCGGCCGCCGGCCGCGCCACCTGCACTGACCCGGCGGCGCACGTCACCGGCCGCCGCCTGCACAGGCCCGCTTCGGCGGGCCTTGTCGTTGGCGGCACCGTCACGGTGCTCCGCTATGCTCGCGCCGTCATCCCTGCGAGGAGTGCGTGTGGCGTTGTTTCCTTCGTCGGTCCTGCAGCCGGGCGTTCGCAAGCGCGAAGTCTTCGGCTGGGCGATGTACGACTTCGCGAACTCGGGCTACACGACGGTGGTCATCACGGCCGTGTTCGCAGCCTACTTCGTCGGAGGCATCGCCAAGGGAGCGCCCTGGGCCACCTTCGCCTGGACGCTCGCGCTGAGCATCTCCTATGCCCTCGTGATGGTCACGATGCCGGCCATCGGCGCCTGGGCCGACCGCCGCGCGGCCAAGAAGCGTGTGCTGGTGGTGGCCACCGCCGGCTGCGTCGTGGCGACGGCTGCGCTGGCGCTCACGCCGCGCCTCGCCGCCGGCGGCGCGCCGCTCGCGGGCGTCGCGTTCGCGATGGTCCTAGTCATCGTGTCCAACACCTTCTACTCGTATGGTGAATCGCTGACCGGGGCCTTCCTGCCGGAACTCGCGACTGCCGAAGGCATGGGCAAGGTGAGCGGCTGGGGCTGGGCCTTCGGCTACGTGGGCGGCATGCTCACCCTCGGGCTCTGCCTGGCCTACGTGCTGTGGGCACAGGCTCGTGGGCTGCCGGCCGCGCATTTCGTGCCGGTCACGATGCTCGTCACCGCGGTCGTGTACGGGTTGGCGGCGTGCGCGACCTTCGCGCTGCTGCCCGAGCGTTCGGCGCCGCAGGCGGGCCGTGCGGGCGGGGCGATGCGGCAACTGCTGCACACCCTGCGCGAGGCGCGCCGCTACCGCGACTTCATGTGGCTGCTGGCCTGCACGGTCTGCTACCAGGGCGGCGTCGCGGTCGCGATCACGCTGGCGGCCATCTATGCCGAGCAGGTGATCGGCTTCGTGCCGCACGAGACGATGGTGCTGATCTTCGTGCTCAACCTCGCCGCGGCTGCCGGCGCCTTCGGCTTCGGCTACGTGCAGGACCGCGTCGGCCATCGCCTGTCGCTCGGCGCCACGCTGGTGGCCTGGGTGGTGGTGTGCATCGTGGCGGCGGCAGCCACCACCAAGGGAGGTTTCTGGATCGCGGCGGCCATCGCGGGCCTGGCGATGGGATCGAGCCAGTCCGCCGGCCGCGCGATGACCGGCGTGCTCGCACCGCCGACGCAACTGGCCGAGTTCTTCGGCCTGTGGACCTTCGCCACGCGCCTGGCGAGCATCGTGGGGCCGCTGTCCTACGGCGCGATCACGTGGGCGACCGGCGGCAACCAGCGGGTGGCCATCCTTGCGACCGCGGGGCTGTTCGTGGTGGGCCTGCTCCTGCTCGTGCCCATCGACATGCGCCGCGGGCGCGCGGCGGCACTGGGCGACGCTGCCGCCTGATTCAGGGCGCGCGCAGCGACTTCGGCACGCGGTAGCGCTCGCCGTCGTAGTGCAGCACCACCGAGCTGTACTGCGGTGGGAGCGCTTTCTCGTTGCAGTGGCCGTCCTCGTGCACCTGGGCGCGGCTTTGCGTGAGGTTGCGCGACAGCGTCAGGTCGGCAAAGCCCTCGCTGCGGCCGTGGCCCACCGACAGCAGCGTGCGCAACTGCTCGAAGCGCCCATTGCATTGCGTGTCCCATTCGCCGCTGTCGCGGTCGATCACGACCTCGTCGAGCACCTGACGCAGCCTGGCGCCCTGCGGCACGTACAGGCGCAGCGTCTCGCTGGCGTAGGGGTTGGCGCGCGAACTGCCGTTGTAGCGCACGCGCAGCCCGAAGGCGCGGGCCTCGGGCGAGAGCACGTAGCGCGCGGTGTCGATGCGGATGTCCTGGATGCGGATCGCGTCTTCCTCGATCGCCTCTGGCTGATACAGCCGCGCCAGCACGGTGTCGCGCTCGGTGTTGCCGTTGTCGGGGCGCTGGATCACCAGCACCTCCAGGTCCAGCGTCTTGCGCGCGTCTTTGGCCACGCCGTTGACCAGCGGCAGGACCACGATGCTGCGTCCGGGGTAGGCCGGCCACGGTTTGCAGGCCGCGAGCGATTCGTCGAGCTTGCGCTTGGGGTGCAGCTTGGCGTGCATGCGCTCGGCCAGGCCGCTCTCGCAGGCCGCGTGCGCACCGGTGGCGGCCAGGGCCGCCAGGGCGAAAAGAAGAAAGCAGGGAAGACGCCGGATGCGCATCCGGCGATTGTCGGCGCGCGTTCAGGGCCCGGCGGCGGCGGCGCCCGCAGGCAGTGGCGCCGAAGCGGAAACTTTGGGCAAAGATGCCGACGATGGTGCGAGCCAGCGCGCGGCCGCTGCTTGCAGGTGCGCCAGATCGGCGCTGCTGCGCAGCGTCAGGCCAGGCGCGGACGCGGGCGCGTCGGCCAGCAGGCCGTGGGTGCCCAGGACCCGGCGCGTGTGCAGCGCCACGGGCACGCCGGTGTCGATGAAGCGCACGTCCGCCGGCGCCTGCGCATGGAGCAGCGCCTGGGCAAAAGGGTAGTGCGTGCAGCCCAGCACCACCGTGTCCACCTCGTCGGCTTGCAAGCCGAATGGGCCTGCAGCCCGCATATAGCCTGCGCAGAGCGCTCCTGTCTTGATAGCGTCGCCACGCTCGATGGCGTCGGCCAGCCCGTCACAGGGCACGAGGCGGAACCGGGCCTGGCCGGCCAGCGCGTCGTGCAGGCGGCGGAATTTGTCGCTGGCCAGCGTGCCCCGCGTGGCCAGCACGGCGACGTGGCCGGTACGGCTGGCCGCCACGGCGGGCTTGAGCGCCGGCTCGACCCCGATCACCGGCAGTGCCGGCCACTGCGCGCGCAACAGGTGCACCGCGGCAGCGGTGGCCGTGTTGCAGGCCACCACCAGGGCCTTGATGCCGTGCGTGCCGATCAGCTCGCGTGCCACGGCCAGCGTGCGCTCGGCCACGTAGGCATCGCCCCGCTCGCCGTAGGGCGAGTGGGCCGTGTCGGCGAAGTAGACGAAATGCTCGTGCGGCAGTTCGGCCTGCAGCGCCCGCAGCACGCTCAGGCCGCCGACGCCGCTGTCGAACACGCCGATGGGCCGGTCGGCGTTCGACACGCTGCCGATCGGACGATCGGCGCGCACAGCGGACACGTCGCGCAGGCTCAAGCCGTTTCCAGCGCGATGCCCTTGAACTCGCCGGTGGCGATGCGCTTGCTCCACTCGGCCGGGCCGGTGATGTGGGCGCTGGTGCCGCCGGCGTCCACCGCCACGGTCACGGGCATGTCGACCACGTCGAACTCGTAGATCGCCTCCATGCCCAGGTCCTCGAAGCCGACCACCTTGGCGGTCTTGATCGCCTTGCTCACCAGGTAGGCGGCGCCGCCCACGGCCATCAGGTAGGCCGACTTGTGCTTCTTGATCGCCTCGATGGCGACCGGGCCGCGCTCGGCCTTGCCGATCATCGCGATGAGGCCGGTCTGCGCCAGCATCATCTCGGTGAAGCCGTCCATGCGCGTGGCGGTGGTGGGGCCGGCGGGGCCGACGGCCTCGTCGCCCACCGGGTCGACCGGGCCGACGTAGTAGATGACGCGGTTGGTGAAGTCCACCGGCAGCTTCTCGCCCTTGGCCAGCATGCCCTGGATGCGCTTGTGCGCGGCGTCGCGGCCGGTGAGCATCTTGCCGTTGAGCAGCAGCGTGTCGCCGGGCTTCCAGCTGGCGACCTCCGCGGCGGTGAGCGTGTCGAGGTCGACGCGCTTGCTCTTGTTGTAGTCGGGCGCCCAGTCGATCTTGGGCCACAGGTCGAGCGAGGGCGCCTCCAGGTACACCGGGCCCGAGCCGTCCATCACGAAGTGGGCATGGCGGGTGGCGGCGCAGTTCGGGATCATCGCCACCGGCTTGCTGGCCGCGTGCGTGGGGTACATCTTGATCTTGATGTCGAGCACGGTGGCAAGGCCGCCCAGGCCCTGCGCGCCGATGCCCAGCGCGTTGACCTTCTCGTACAGCTCCAGGCGCAATTCCTCGACCTTGGTGAGCGGCTCCTTGCGCGCGGCCTTGGCCTGCAGCTCGTGCATGTCCAGGTCGTCCATCAGGCTCTCCTTGGCCATGAGCGCGGCCTTCTCGGCCGTGCCGCCGATGCCGATGCCCAGCATGCCGGGCGGGCACCAGCCGGCGCCCATGGTCGGCACCGTCTTGAGCACCCAGTCGACCACGCTGTCGCCCGGGTTGAGCATGACCATCTTGCTCTTGTTCTCGCTGCCGCCACCCTTGGCGGCCACCGTCACTTCGACCTTGTCGCCCGGCACGATCTCCGTGAAGATCACCGCGGGCGTGTTGTCCTTGGTGTTCTTGCGTTCGAACTGCGGGTCGGCCACGACCGAGGCGCGCAGCGTGTTGTCGGGGTGGTTGTAGCCGCGGCGCACGCCTTCGTTGATCGCGTCGTCGAGGCTGCCGGTGAAGCCGCCCCAGCGCACGTCCATGCCCACCTTGAGGAACACGTTGACGATGCCGGTGTCCTGGCAGATCGGCCGCTGGCCGGTCGCGCTCATCTTGCTGTTGGTGAGGATCTGCGCCATCGCGTCCTTGGCCGCCGGGCTCTGCTCGCGCTCGTAGGCCTTGGCCAGGTGGGCGATGTAGTCCGTCGGGTGGTAGTAGCTGATGTACTGGAGCGCGGCCGCGATCGATTCGATGAGGTCCGTCTGCTGGATCGTCGTCATGGTGGTGTCGTAGGGAGGAGGGTGGGGAACGCGCGCCCGGCGTGGCGTGGCGGGGCAGCCCGCGATTATCGGCGGGCCCGATGCCCCGCGGCGCTGCCCGGAAGACCATGAAGATGAGAACTGCTCTCGTTCGGCCGATACTGGCGTTTTCGACCACCGAACAAGCAAAGCCATGACGACCGCCACCCGCACCGAGAAGGACACCTTCGGCCCCATCGAGGTCCCCGCCGACAAGCTGTGGGGCGCGCAGACCCAGCGCTCGCTGCAGAACTTCGACATCTCCGGCGAACGCCAGTCGCGCGAGGTGATCCATGCGCTGGCGCTGGTCAAGCGCGCCTCGGCGGTGGTCAACCAGCAGCTCGGCCTGCAGGACGCGAAGAAGACCGATGCCATCGTCGCGGCCGCCGACGAGGTGCTGGCCGGCAAGCACGAGGGCGAGTTCCCGCTCGTCGTGTGGCAGACCGGCTCGGGCACGCAGTCGAACATGAACGTCAACGAGGTGCTGGCCAACCGCGCGAGCGAACTGCTCGGCGGCCCGCGCGGCGAAGGGCGCCTGGTGCACCCCAACGATGACGTGAACCGCAGCCAGTCGAGCAACGATGTCTTCCCCACCGCCATGCACGTGGCCGCCGTGCAGGGTCTCGTGCACAAGGTGCTGCCCGCCATCGCGAAGCTGCGCGCCACGCTGGCGAAGAAGTCCGAGGACTTCATGGACATCGTGAAGATCGGCCGCACCCACCTGCAGGACGCCACGCCGCTCACGCTGGGCCAGGAAATCTCGGGCTGGGTCGCCCAGCTCGACCAGAACGAGAAGCACGTGCGCGCCGCGCTGCCGCACCTGTGCGAGCTGGCCCTGGGCGGCACGGCCGTCGGTACGGGCCTGAACGCGCCCAAGGGCTACGCCGAGGCCGTGGCGGCCGAGCTGGCGCGCCTGACGGGGCTGCCCTTCGTCACCGCGCCCAGCAAGTTCGAGGTGATGGCCGCCACTGACGCCTTCGTGCACGCGCACGGCGCGCTCAAGACCCTGGCCGCGAGCATGAACAAGATCGCCAACGACGTGCGCTGGCTGGCGAGCGGCCCGCGCAGCGGCATCGGGGAGCTGTCGATTCCCGAGAACGAGCCGGGCTCGTCGATCATGCCCGGCAAGGTCAATCCGACGCAGAGCGAGGCCGTGACCATGCTGGCCGCGCAGGTGATGGGCAACGACGTCGCCATCAACATCGGCGGCATGAGCGGCAATTTCGAGCTCAACGTGTTCCGGCCGATGGTGGCCCACAACTTCCTGCAGAGCGTGCGCCTGCTGGCCGACGGCATGGTGAGCTTCAACGACCACTGCGCCGTGGGCATCGAGCCCAACCGCGAGCGCATCGGCGAACTGGTGAGCCGGTCGCTGATGCTGGTGACGGCGCTGAACACGCACATCGGCTACGACAAGGCCGCCTACATCGCCAAGAAGGCGCACAAGGAAGGCACCAGCCTGCGCGAGGCGGCCGTGGCGTCGGGGCACCTCACGGGCGAGCAGTTCGATGCGTGGGTGGTGCCCGAGAAGATGACAGGGCGATGAGTGCCTCCTCGGCCGTTCGCACTGAGCCTGCCGAAGTGCCGTACCGGGCTTCGACAGGCTCAGGCTGAACGGATGGGGTGGAACGGGCCTTAGAAGGGCGGCCCGCCCGCCTGCTGCGCGGCAAGCTGCTCGCGCAGCAACGCGTTCTCCGCCGTGAGTTCAGCGATGCGCTGGCGCAGCGAGGCGATCAGTGCCATCGGGTCGGTCGGCTCGCCTGCGTCGGCGGCCGCGGACGGCGAGGTTTCGGGCGCCGGCGCTTCTTCCCGCGGCTTGCGCTTGGCCTCGCGCACGCGCTTGGCGGCCTGCTTGAGCTCGTCGGCGCCACCGCTGGCGGCCGCGATCTGTTCCTCGGCCGGCAGGCTGGCCACGGCTGCGGCGGCGCTGAGCGAGACGGCGCCCGACTTCACGGCGGCGACCAGCTCGGGCGTTGCCTGCTTCTGGATGCGTTCGATCATGCCGACCTGGCTGCTCGACAGCTTGGCCGCGCGTGCCAGCGCTTCGCGGGTGTCGATGGGGTCGGGCAGCGGCTGCGCCGCAGCCGGCGCGGGCTCGGCGGCGGCATCGGCCGCGGCGCTGGGGGATGCTGCCTCGGGTGCAGGCTGGCGCCGCCGCTCGGCCACGATCTCGCGCTTGCGCAGCGCCAGCACGCCGCGCTGGAAGTCCGACAGGCTGCGCCGCCCCAGGTGCTGGTCGATCATCCAAAGGTGCACGTCCTCCATCGAGCGGAAGCGCGTGTTCTGCACCGTCTGGAAAGGCAGCTCGTGCTTGCGGCAGATGCCGTAGCGGTTGTGGCCGTCCACCAGCACGTTGCCCCACAGCACCAGGGCGTCGCGGCAGCCCTCGGCGAGCAGGCTGCGTTCCAGGGCCTCGTATTCGTCGGGCGTGAGGGGGTCGATGTAGGCTTGCAGGTCGGGGTCGACGACGATGTCCATGGGGCGCGGGGCAGGGCTGGGCGAAAAAGGGCGGGATTGTAGGCAGCCCCTCTTCGCTCCCGCCCGAACCGTCCGGGCGACCTCGGTGCCGGTCGGGTGCGCCCCGGTCAGTAGCCGATCGTGAAGCGCTGGCGCGAGTGCTTCGGCTGCTCGAACTCGTCCAGCAGCGCGATCGCGAAGTCGGCGAAGGTGATCCAGCTGCGGCCTTCGGCGCTCACCAGCAGGTCGTCGCCGCCCAGGCGGAATTTTCCGGTGCGCTCGCCTTCCACGAATTCGGCCGACGGCGAAAGAAAGGTCCAGTCCAGCGCGGGCTCGGCGCGCAGGGCGTCGAGGAACACGCCGCCGGCGGCAGCCTCCTGCCGGTAGGCGTCGGGGAAGCCGGGGGCATCGATGACCTTGAGGCCCGGCGCGGCGAACAGGCTGCCGGCCCCTCCGACGACCAGCAGGCGCGGCACACCGGCTGCCTTCACGGGTCCGATGACGGCAGCCGGCGGCACGGTCGCGAAATGCGCGGCGCTGAAGACCGCGTCGTGGCCCTTGAGCGCGGCGGTGAGCGCTTCGGTGTCCAGCACGTCGAGGTCCACGGCCCGCACACCCGGGCGGCCCGAGAGCTTGGCGCTGGCGTGGCGGGCGATGGCGGTGACCTTGTGCCCGCGGCGCAGCGCCTCCTCGAGCAATTGGCTGCCGGCGCGGCCGGTGGCACCAATGATGGCAATCTGACTCATGGATGTTCCTTTTCAGTCATCACACAGGATGGCGTCATCGTAGTTTCCGGATCTGGACGAATAAGCCGTGCGTACTGGCCAGCTTTGTTGCCAAAATCGTGCAGATGAACTCAAGCCCTCGCTCCCCATGGATCGCCTGAAAGCCATGCAGGTCTTCGTGGCCGTGGTGGAGGGCGGCAGTCTCAGCGCGGCCGCCGCAGCGCTGGACCTGTCGCGCCCCGTGGTCACGCGTTGCGTGGCCGAACTCGAAAGCTGGGCCGGGGCCCGCCTCCTGCACCGCAGTACGCGGCGCCTCACCTTGACGGCGGCCGGGGAAGCGATGCTGCCCGCCTGCCGCCAGATGGTCGAACTGGCCGAGGGCATGCGCGCGTCCGTCGCGGCGCCGGATGCGGCGCTGTCGGGCCAGATCCGCCTCACTGCCAGCCATTCGCTGGGGCAGACCCAGCTTGCCCCGGCGGTCGCCGCCTTCGTGGGACGGCACCCCGGCGTGTCGGTCGACCTGATGATGGCCGACCGCACCGTCAACCTGGTGGAGGAGCGCATCGACCTGGCGATCCGCATCGCCGTGGAGCTCGACCCGAACCTCATCGCCCGGCGGCTGTGCGACTGCCACTCGGTGGTGTGCGCGTCGCCGGCCTGGCTGGCAGCGCAGGGCGTGCCGCGCCATCCGGCCGAGCTGGCCAAGCTCAACTGCCTCACGCATTCGTATTTCGGCAAGAGCGTCTGGCGCTTTCACGGGGCCGACGGCGCGCCGGAGGCCGTGGCGGTGGGCGGCAACCTGTCGGCCAACGACGCGATGAGCCTGCTCGGCGCAGCGCGTGCCGGCGCAGGCGTTGCGATGCTCCCGGTGGTGCTGGCCGCCCCGGCGCTGGCGGCCGGCGAGCTGGTGGCGGTGCTCCAGGGATGGACGCCGCAGCTCGCGGGGGTCTACGCCGTGTACGCCTCGCGCCGCCACATGCTGCCGGCGCTGCGCGCGCTGCTCGATTTCCTGGTGGAGCGCTTTGCCGGTGATCCGGCCTGGGGCCAGTGGCCGCCGGTACGGAGCGCCTGAGTGTTCGCTGGCTCCGCTATCGAAAAGATAGCGGCTTGCCTAGGAAACGCGGGCGCTGCGGGCCAATTCGGCTCATGAAAGTCGCCGTCGCATCCCCGGGGAGAGGGCAGGGGTCAGTGGTTGGCCGACGCCGACATCAGCTTGTCGGTGTACGCGATGGCCATGGCCGACAGCAGGAAGGCGATGTGGATCACGGTCTGCGCGATCAGCACCTTGTCGGTGTAGTTGCCGGCGTTGATGAAGGTCTTGAGCAGGTGGATCGAGCTGATGCCGATGATGGACAGGCCCAGCTTGACCTTGAGCACCGAGGCGTTCACGTGGCTCAGCCACTCGGGCTGGTCGCGGTGGCCTTCGAGGTCCATGCGGCTGACGAAGGTCTCGTAGCCGCCCACGATGACCATGATCAGCAGGTTGGAGATCATCACCACGTCGATGAGGGCCAGCACCACCAGCATGATGACCGTCTCGTTGAGCGAGGTCGGCGGCGCGTCGGTCTTGTAGCCGATGCTGGTGACCAGCGCCTGCAGCGCGGTCTGGCTGCCGAAGGCCGCTTCGACCAGGTGCGTGAGCTCGACCAGAAAGTGCACCACGTACACCGCCTGGGCCACGATCAGGCCCAGGTAGAGCGGCAGCTGCAGCCACCGGCTGGCGAAGATCAGCTTCGGCAGCGGGCGCATGGCGGAGGAACGGCGGAATTCGGCAGGGTCGCGGTCGGACATCGGAAAGGGTGCCCCGGTTCGGGGCGGCAGGAAGCGAGGCAGGATTCTAGGAGGAGGGCGGGGCTACCATGGGCCTCCCCATCCACACAGCGTCAGTGCACCGTAAGACACCGCCATGACATTACGGCCGCAACAAACAGCCTCAGGAGACAACACGTGAGCAGCAGCAGCACGTCCACCATCCAATCCGTCCTGATCGAGAACCGCGTGTTCGAGCCCGACGCGCGCGCGAAGCAGGGCGCGCGCATCGCCGGCATGCCCGCCTACGAGGCGCTGTGCAAAGAGGCCGAGGCCGATTTCGAGGGCTTCTGGGCCAGGCAGGCCCGTGCCCACCTGCAGTGGACGAAGCCCTTCACGCGCACGCTCGACGAGTCGAAGGCGCCGTTCTACCGGTGGTTCGACGACGGGGAACTCAACGCCAGCGCCAACTGCCTGGACCGCCACATCGGCACGCCGGTCGAGAACAAGACCGCGATCGTCTTCGAGGCCGACGATGGCACCGTCACCAAGGTCACGTACAAGGAACTGCTCGCGCGCGTGAGCCAGTTCGCCAACGCGCTCAAGGCGCAGGGCATCGCCAAGGGCGACCGCGTCATCGTCTACATGCCCATGACCATCGAGGGCGTGGTCGCGATGCAGGCCTGTGCGCGCATCGGCGCCACGCACAGCGTGGTGTTCGGCGGCTTCTCGGCCAAGGCGCTGCAGGAACGCATCATCGATGCCGGCGCCAAGGCGGTGATCACGGCCAACTTCCAGCTGCGCGGCGGCAAGGAGCTGCCGCTCAAGGCCATCGTCGACGATGCCATCGCGCTGGGTGGATGCGACACGCTGAAGACCGTCCTGGTGTACGAGCGCACGCCCTCGGCCTGGAACAAGGTCGAAGGCCGCGACAGGACGTTTACCGAAGCGCTGCAGGGCCAGAGCAGCGAGTGCGCGCCGGTGCCGGTGAACGCCGAGCACCCGCTCTTCATCCTCTACACCTCCGGCTCCACCGGCAAGCCCAAGGGCGTGCAGCACGCCACCGGCGGCTACCTGCTGTGGGCCAAGATGACCATGGAGTGGACCTTCGACATCCGCCCGGAGGACGTCTTCTGGTGCACCGCCGACATCGGCTGGATCACCGGCCACACCTACGTCGCCTACGGGCCTCTGGCCGCGGGCGCCACGCAGGTGGTGTTCGAGGGCATCCCCACCTTCCCGCACGCGGGCCGCTTCTGGCAGATGATCGAGAAGCACAAGGTCTCGATCTTCTACACCGCGCCCACCGCGATCCGCTCGCTCATCAAGGCCGCGGATTCCGACGAGAAGGTGCACCCGAAGAACTGGAACCTGGACAGCCTGCGCATCCTCGGCTCGGTGGGCGAGCCCATCAACCCCGAAGCCTGGATGTGGTACCACCGGAACGTGGGCCACGAGAAGTGCCCGATCGTCGACACCTTCTGGCAGACCGAGACCGGCGGCCACGTCATCACGCCGCTGCCGGGCGCCACGCCGCTGGTGCCGGGTTCGTGCACGCTGCCGCTGCCGGGCATCATGGCCGCCATCGTCGACGAGACGGGCAAGGACATCCCCAACGGTTCGGGCGGCATGCTGGTCATCAAGCGGCCCTGGCCCTCGATGATCCGCACCATCTGGAACGACCCCGAGCGCTTCAAGAAGAGCTACTTCCCCGAGGAGATGGGCGGCACCGTCTACCTGGCCGGCGACGGCGCGGTGCGCAGCACCGACCGTGGCTACTTCCGCATCACGGGTCGCATCGACGACGTGCTCAACGTCTCGGGCCACCGGCTGGGCACGATGGAGATCGAGTCCGCGCTCGTCGCCAAGACCGATCTGGTCGCCGAGGCCGCGGTGGTCGGCCGCCCCGACGACGTGACGGGCGAGGCCGTGTGCGCCTTCGTCGTGCTCAAGCGCGCGCGCCCCACCGGCGACGAAGCCAAGGCCATCGCCAACGAACTGCGCAACTGGGTGGCCAAGGAGATCGGCCCCATCGCCAAGCCCAAGGACATCCGCTTCGGCGACAACCTGCCCAAGACGCGCAGCGGCAAGATCATGCGGCGCCTGCTGCGCTCGATCGCCAAGGGCGAGGCGATCACGCAGGACACTTCCACCTTAGAGAATCCCGCTATCCTGGAGCAGTTGGCCCAGACCAACTGACCGTCGGCCGAGAGCCCCCGGCCCGCGCCCGTGGACTACACGGCCGCGGGCCGTTGTGCGTTACAACGCGGCCTTTCCAAGATTCCAAAAGGAGAGGCCGCCATGGGCGTTCGTACGGGCATCCTGTTTTTCATCGTGCTGGTGATCGCCGCGCTTGCCGCGCTCAACTGGGGCACGATCGCCACCCCCACTGTCATGTCCCTGGGCTTCATGCAGGTCACGGCGCCGCTGGGACTGATCATGCTGGGGCTCACCGTGCTGCTCGGCCTGTTCTTCCTGGTGTACGTGCTCTACATGCAGAGCACCGTGCTGGTGGACGCGCGCCGCCACACCAAGGAGTTGCAGGCCCAGCGCGAGCTGGCCGACAAGGCCGAGGCCTCGCGCTTCACCGAACTGCGCAACTTCCTCGAGGCGCAGGAGAACAACCACATGGCGCGCAACGGCGACCGCCACGCCGCGCTGCTGGCACGCATCGAGCAACTGGAGAACACCTTGCGTGCGCGCGCCGAGCAGGCCGACAACACCCTGGCCGCGCACATCGGGCAGCTCGAGGACAGGCTCGACCGCCGCGTGGTCGACCGTCCGCGCGACCCGCTCGACCCCGTCGACCCGCTCGACCGCCCGGTCCTGACGACCCCGCTGTGACGCGCTCGCGCTCGAGGTGCCAGTCCCTGCTGCTATGAATTCAGGAGCTGCTGGCGTCCAGAGGGCGGGCGCCGACGGCACTTTTCCTTCGAGGGATTGCGAGGCCGGATCCGAGCAATTCCGCGCTACGCTCAGCGCTGCGGCATGTCCTTGACCGAGTAGCCCAGGCTCACCGTCGCGTCTTCGGGGATCGGCGGCATGGAGGCGTTCCATGCCTCCCAGGCCTGCCGCATGCGCTCGAGCCGCTCGGGCTCCTTCTTGCCCAGGTTGGCGCGCTCGCGCTCGTCGCCCGGGATGTTGAACAGGTAGTCGTTGCCGTCCACCCGCAGATACTTCCAGTCGCCCTCGCGCAGCGCGCGCTGGCCGCGGTGGTTCATGCGCCAGTGCAGCGGGCGCTCGAAGCTGTGGCCGGCGTCGCGCAGCACGGGCAGCAGCGACACGCCGTCGAGCGGGTAGTCCGGATGCGCCGCCACGCCCGCGGCGTCGAGCATCGTGGCCGACCAGTCCATGGTCATGCACAGCTGGCGGCTTTGCGAGCCCGGCGCGATCACGGCGGGCCAGTGCGCGATCCACGGCACGCGGATGCCGCCCTCGGTCAGGTCCATCTTGCCGCCCACCAGCGGCCAGTTGTCCGAGAAGCGCTCGCCGCCGTTGTCGCTGGTGAAGACGATCAGCGTGTTGTCGAGCTGGCCGTTCTTGCGCAGCGCCTCGACGATCCAGCCGATGCCCTCGTCCATGTGGTGGATCATGCGGCGGTAGACGTGGATGTTGCCGCCGGCCAGGTCGAAGAGGTTGTCCTTGACGGCCGGTGCGCGCTGCGCGTCCTCGCGCGTTTCCCAGGGCCAGTGCGGCGCGGTGTAGTGCAGGCTGAGGAAGAAGGGCGCACTGCCTTGCGCCATGCGGTCCACGTAGTCCACGGCGCGGCGCGAGAGCAGGTCGGTGAGGTAGCCCTCGGCGTGAGTTTCCTCTGTGCCATCGTAGAGGTCGTGGCGGCCGGACGAGTCGCAGTGCGTGAAGTAGTCGACGCCGCCCGACATGGGGCCGAAGAATTCGTCGTAGCCCGACGCCAGCGGCCCATAGGCCGGCGGAAAGCCCAGGTGCCACTTGCCGATCAAGCTGGTGCGGTAGCCTGCATCGCGCAGCAGTGACGGCATCGTGGGGTGGGATGGCGGCAGGCCTTGCGCACCGGGGCCGCGTGTCTTGCTGTTGATGGGCTCCTCGGCCGCGCCGCGCAGCCGGTACTGGTAGCGCGCGGTGATCATGCCGAAGCGCGTGGGCGAGCACACGGGCGAGTTGGCGTAGCCCTGGGTGAAGAGCGCGCCTTGCGACGCCAGTCCATCCAGCGTCGGGGAGACGGGGCCGAAGCTTGCGTCACGGCCGCCGTAGCAGCCGAGGTCAGCGTAGCCGAGGTCGTCGGCGACGATGAACAGGAGGTTCGGGCGCGTCATGCTCAGTCCACTTTCAGGCCGATCGCCTTGACGATCTTGCCGTACCGTTGCTTGCTGACCTCCAGGTGCTCCGCCGCCTTCTGACCGGTTTCGCCCAGGGCCACCATGTCGAGCGTTACCAGGCGCTGCTTCACGTCGGGCTGGACCAACGCCTTCGCCAGCGCACCCTGCAGCTTCTGTACGACCGCATCGGGCGTTGCGGCGGGCACCATCGCGAGATAGAGCACGTCGAACTCGAGGTCCTTGAGGCCCAGTTCACCCACGGTGGGCGTCTGCGGCAGCAAGGGCGAGCGCTGGCTGCCCGTGACCGCAAGCGCCTTGGCCTTGCCGGCCTGGATCTGAGGCAGCAGGCCTGGCGTCGCCAGGATGCCGGCCTGCACCTCGCCGGCGATCAGCGCCGTGACGGCGGGGGCGTTCCCCTTGTAGGGCACATGCGTGATGCGCGCGCCGGTGCCTGTCGAGAACAATGCCGAGGCAATGTGGCCGGGACTGCCGTTGCCGGCAGAAGAGAAGCTCAGGTCCTGTGTCTTGCCCATGTCGGCGAACTGGCGCAGGCCTGCGGCCGGCACGCTCGGGTTCACCGCCAGCGTGAGGCCCGAGGACGAGAAGATCATCAGCGGCTTCAGGTCCTTGGGTGCGAAGGGCATCGACCGGTAGATATGCGGGTTGATGGTGAAGGTCGTGTCGATGCTCAGCAGCACCGTGTAGCCGTCAGGGGCGCTCTTGGCCACCGCGTCGGCGCCGATATTGCCGCCGGCACCGGGGCGGTTGTCGACCACGAAGGGTTGACCCAGCTCGGCCTGCAGGGGAATAGCGAGCTGCCGCCCGAGCAGGTCCAGGGGGCCGCCGGCCGGGAAGTTGGTGACCAGGCGCACTGGCTTGTCGGGATAGGCGGGCTGCGCGAGTGCCGTGGTGGCGCATCCGGCGAACGCGATGGCGGCGAGAGCGATCAGCGGGCGGCGCAGTGTGCGCGCGCCGTGGTGGGCATGGGGCATGGATGTGTCTCCTGGCGTGAAAAGACGCCCGGCCCGGGCGTCTTCGATGCAGTCACTCTAGGCGCGGCACGGGGGCTTCACAACTGAAAGCTCGTCACTCACCTATTCCAGAAAATAATGGCTGGCCGGCGAAACACTTCTGAACGAAGCCGGCTGCTCGAGGAGCCAGCCATGAATTTTTCCCGTCTCAAGCTCCGCCATCTCCAGTGCCTGGCCGTGGTGGGACAGGAGCGCAACCTGGTGCGCGCGGCCAAGGCCCTGGCGCTCACGCAGCCGGCCGTGTCGAAGACCGTGGCCGAGCTCGAGGACATCGTGGGCAGGCGCCTGCTGGTGCGCCGCCGGCGCGGCGTCGAACTCACGGCCTCTGGCGAAGTGCTCATGAAGCACGCGGTCGGCACCTTGCGCGCGCTGCAGGAAGGCCTGGCGCTGGCGTTGGAGCAGCCCGAGGCCGACGAGTTGCGCGTGGCCGTCGGCGCCTTGCCCAACATGGCAGCCGGCCCGCTCCCTGCAGCCGTCGCCCGGCTGGCGGCCCAGACACCCGCATTGCGCGTGCGGGTGGTGAGCGGGACCAACCGCCAACTCATGACCCAGCTGCGCCAAGGCGAGATCGACCTCGTGCTGGGCCGCCTCGCGCAGTCCTCGGCCATGGTGGACCTGTCGTTCCGCGCCCTCTATAGCGAACCGCTCGTGATGGTGGCGGCGCCTGGCCATCCGCTGCTCGAGCGCGCGACGCCACCGCGTCTGGAGGATCTGGCCGACTTCGTCCTCATCGTACCGGTTCAGGGCACGCCGGTGCGCGACACGGCCGACGCGTACCTGCACGCGCGCGGCACGCGGCCGCCGCCGCGCCTGGTCGAGGCCACCGACACCAGTTTCGCGATGGGCCTGCTGCGCGCGATCCACGCCGTCTGGTTTGCCCCGGAGGGCGCGGTGCGCTCGGCGCTGGCCCGTGGCGAGCTGCGGCGCCTGCCCTTCGACACCCGCAGCACCGACGGACCGGTCGGCGTCACGGTGCGCAACGCGGGCGAGCCCGGCGAGGGCGCACGCCAACTGCTCGCGGCGATCGAGGCCGAGCTGGCCGGCGGTGCGCCGGCGTGAAGGCTGCTATTTGGTGCTCAGCACCCAAGCGGCCAGCTTCTTCGCGTCGGCTTCGCTGACCTGGGTGTTGGCCGGCATGGGCACCGGGCCCCACACGCCGGAGCCGCCCTTGACGATCTTGGTCGCCAGCAGGTCGACCGCACCCTTGTTGTCCTTGTATTTGGCGGCCACGTCCTTGAACGAAGGGCCCAGCACCTTCCGGTCCACCGCGTGGCAGCTCATGCAGTTCTTCGAGGTGGCCAGGGCGAGGTCGGCGGCAGCCGGCGTGGCGATGCCCGCGAGCGACAGCAGGAGTACGAGGGCGGACACGAGGCGGGGCGGGGACAAACTCATGGTGGGGCGGTGCGTGGGCTGCGTTACATTCGTTTCAACGCGATTGTAGGAAGCGGCGTGCACCCGGGCGGCCCGTTTCCCTTGCCAAGAGCTCGACGTCCGAAGGGGTCTTTCCATGTGGTTTCTGATGCTGGGCGTCCTGGGCGTCCTCCTCAAGTATTTCGAGGTCGGCTTCGTCGCCACGCTCAGCTGGTGGATCGTGCTGATCCCCTTCGCCCTGGCGATGGCGTGGTGGGCCTGGGCCGATGCATCGGGCTACACCAAGCGCAAGGCGATGGAGCGCGAGGAGCGGCGCAAGCAGGAGCGCATCGACCGCCAGCGCAGCCAGATGGGCATGCTCAGCAGCCGCTCGCGCGGCGGCAAGCGGCGCTGAAAAGAAAAGGCCTGCGCGGCCTGCTATCGAAACGATAGCTGCACGCGCAGGCCGGGCGGGCGCTGCAGGCCGATCAGGCTTCGAAGTTGTCGAGCACCGCGCCCGAACTCGCGCTCGAGGCGTTGAACGCGAACTTGGCCAGCACGCCGCGCGTGTAGCGCGGAGCCGGCGCCTTCCAGCCCTTCTTGCGTTCGGCGATCTCGGCCTCGGGCACGTTCAGTTCCAGCTTGAGCTGGTGGGCGTCGATGGTGATCGAGTCGCCTTCCTTCACGAAGGCGATCAGGCCGCCCGCGTAGGCCTCCGGCGCCACGTGGCCGACCACCATGCCCCAGGTGCCGCCCGAGAAGCGGCCGTCGGTGATGAGGCCCACCGACTCGCCCAGGCCGGCGCCGATCAGCGCGCCCGTGGGCGCCAGCATCTCCGGCATGCCCGGGCCGCCCTTGGGGCCCAGGTAGCGCAGCACCATCACGTCGCCGGCCACGATCTTGCCGTCGAGGATGGCCTGCAGGGCCGACTGCTCGTCATCGAACACGCGCGCCGGGCCGGTGATGACCGGGTTCTTGAGGCCGGTGATCTTCGCCACCGAGCCCTCGGGCGAGAGGTTGCCCTTGAGGATCGCGAGGTGGCCCTCGGCGTACATGGGCTTGTCGATCGGGCGGATGACGTCCTGGTCGGTGCGCAGCGGCGGCACGTCGGCCAGCGTCTGGGCGATGGTCTTGCCGGTGATGGTCATGCAGTCGCCGTGCAGCAGGCCCGCATCGAGCAGCACCTTCATGACCTGCGGGATGCCGCCGGCGCGGTGCAGGTCCACCGCCAGGTACTTGCCGCTGGGCTTGAGGTCGCAGATCACCGGGATCTTCTTGCGCATGCGCTCGAAGTCGTCGATGGTCCATTCCACCTCGGCCGCGTGCGCGATGGCCATGAAGTGCAGCACCGCGTTGGTCGATCCGCCCGTGGCCATGATCACGGCCACCGCGTTCTCGATCGCTTCCTTGGTCACGATGTCGCGCGGCTTGAGGTCCTTCTTGATCGCCTCGATCAGCACCTTGGCCGATTCCTTGGCCGAGTTCTGCTTCTCGTCGTGCGGGTTGGCCATGGTCGACGAGTAGGGCAGGCTCATGCCCAGCGCCTCGAAGGCCGAGGACATGGTGTTGGCGGTGTACATGCCGCCGCAGGAGCCGGTGCCGGGGATGGCGTTCTGCTCGATCTCCTTCAGGTCCTCGTCGGAGAGCTTGCCGGCCGCGTTCTGGCCCACGGCCTCGAACACGCTGACGATGTTCAGGTCCTGGCCGCGCCACTTGCCCGGCAGGATGGTGCCGCCATACACATAGATGGCCGGCACGTTGGCGCGCAGCATGCCCATCATGCCGCCGGGCATGTTCTTGTCGCAGCCGCCGACCACCACCACGCCGTCCATCCACTGGCCGCCGACGCAGGTCTCGATGCAGTCGCTGATGACTTCGCGGCTCACCAGCGAGTACTTCATGCCCTCGGTGCCCATGGCCATGCCGTCCGAGATGGTGGGCGTGCCGAAGACCTGCGCGTTGCCGCCCGCCTCCTCGATGCCGGCGATGGCCGCGTCGGCCAGCTTCTGCAGGCCCGAGTTGCAGGGCGTGATGGTGCTGTGGCCGTTGGCCACGCCGACCATCGGCTTCTTGAAGTCGCCTTCCTGGTAGCCCATGGCGTAGTACATCGAGCGGTTCGATGCGCGCGCCTTGCCTTCGGTGATGTTCGCGCTGCGGCGGTTGATCTGCAGGGTCTTGGTGTCCATGTGGGTGTCTCTCTGGCCCCGGCGCGGGGCGGCATTCGTGGGAGCGCCGATTGTCGGCCGGCGTATTGATTGCTTCCAATCCTATTTTCATGCGCCATTGATATGCTGCAGAAATGAATCCAGATCCGCCGTCGGCTACCGCTGCTTCGCCTGCCATCGAGTTGCGCGCCTGGCGCCAGTTCGTCGCCGTGGCCGAGGAACTGCATTTCGGCCGCGCCGCCCAGCGCCTGCACATGACCCAGCCGCCCGTGACCCAGGCCATCGCGCAGATGGAGCGCAGCCTGGGCGTGCGCCTGTTCGACCGCACCCGGCGCCGCGTCGCGCTGACGCCGGCGGGCGAGGCGCTGCTGCCCGAGGTCCGCGAGTTGCTGGCACATGCCCAGGCGCTGCCCGCCCGCGCGCGGGCCGCCGCGGCCGGCGAGGTGGGACGGGTGCGCCTGGCCTTCGTGTCCACGGTGGGTTTCGAACGTCTGCCGACCTGGGTGCGCGAATTCCACGCGCAACAACCCGGCGTGGCGCTGGAACTCGTCGAGGCCACCGGCGACGTGCAGATGGAGGCCTTCGCACGCGGCGAGATCGACGCCGGCCTGATGCTGCATTCGCCCGGCCAGGCACCCGCGTCGCTCGCGAGCCTGGCGGTGGGCGTCGAGCCGCTGGTCCTCGCCGTGCCGACGCAGCATCCGCTGGCCCGAGCACACGCGCCCGAACTTGCCCAACTGCTGGAGCAGCCGGTGGTGATGTTTCCGCGCCGCATCCTGCCCTCGCTGCACGACGCCGTATTCGCCCTGTACCAGCGGCATGGCCGGGTGCCGCAGGTCGCCCAGGAGGCGATCCAGATGCAGACCATCGTCAACCTCGTCTGGGGAGGCCTGGGCATCGCGTGGGTGCCGGAGAGCGTGACCAGCTTCCGCCGCGCCGGGGTGGTGTACCGGCCGGTCGCAGATTTCGCGGCGGGCACGGCGGGCGCGGGCCGGCGACGGGTGTCCGCAGGCGCCCGGTTCCCGGCTTGCGAGACCAGCTTGGTCTGGCCGGCCGGCGACGTCGCGCCGGGGCTGGCGCGATTCGTCGAATTCGTCCGGGGGCGCCGCCGCTGAAGTGGCGAGCGTGCACGACGTCCGCCGCGCGCGCTTGGCGGCGCGTGCCGACTGCCACGAGAATCGGCTTCGTGAACCGTCGCAGTCCAGATCCCATCGAGCCGGCCGACATGTCCGACGCCGAACTGGCGGTCGCGATTCAGCGCCATCGCCGCGCGGCACTGCGCGGCAGCGGCTATCTGGACCGTGAGGCCCAGGCGCTCGAAGAGGAACTGCGCCATCGCGCCGGCATCATCAGCGAATACGGAGCGCCGCTGCGCTTTGCCGAGCCCAAGCCCCGCCGTCGCTGGTGGCAGTTCTGGTGACGAGCTTCGGCCACCCCTTATCGGTCGGCGTGCGCTCGGCCCTCCAGCCGTGCGGCGCTCAGGCGCCGCGCCGTTCGCGCCGGTAGGCGCCGGGGCTGGCACCCACGTGCCGGCCGAAGGCCGAGGCGAAATGGCTCGGGCTCGAAAAGCCCACGGTAACGGCGATCGCGGTGATGCTCAGGTCGGTGGCTTCGAGCAGTCGCCGGGCCTCTGCGACGCGTGCTCGCAGCACATACTGCCAAGGCGTCGTCCCGAAGCTGGCCTTGAACCCGTCCATCAGGTGCGGCACCGACACGCCGGCCACCTGCGCGAGCGCTTCCACGCGGATGTCCTCGTGCATCGACGCCGCGATGTACTGCACCAGGCCTTGGCGCTGCCGGTCCGAGAAGCGGCGCGCACGGTTTGCGCGCCGAACGGGCGCCACATCCGGCCGTGATCGCAGGTACGCGTCCGCGATGTGCAAGCGGATCGCCGCCAGCAGCGACTGCAGCGCCATCCGGCCCAGGTCATCGTCGCGCTGCGCGAGTTGCAGGACGCGCGCACTGGCGTGATGCAGGAAGGCGTCGCGGTGTCCGACGCGGGCCGCCATGTCGCCGCCTCCGAGGAGTTCGGCGGGCACGCGGAACTCGGCGAAGCGTACGGTGGCGCCCTGTGCCTTCGCGGCGTAGCGGCAACCGGCCGGAATGGTCCAGACATCGCCGACCTGCGGGAGCAGGTCGGCGGACGGACCGGCGGAGAAGACCGATTCCATGCTGCTCAGACGGCCGGCCAGATGCACCACCAGCGTGTGTGCATCTTCGACGAAGCTCCAGTCCGTCGGCGCGCTCACGTCCTCGGTGACCAGTTGCGCCGACAGGTCGTCGCAGGCGACCTGCTGGCGCCTGACGATCACCCGCTCGAAGACGGGGCTTTCGGCGTCTTGCCGGAAGCGTCCGGCCGCTGGATGGATGTCCATGTCGTGTGGCAACAAAACGCGGGATTTCGACAGTTCGTGAGGATTTTGAAGGCGCCCCGGCGGGACGGTCCATAGATTCGCCCACGGCGCGCATGCGGCACGCCGAATTTCTGTCCACATCAAGGAGGTCATCCATGGCAGCACCCACCCTCGACGGCAAGGCCGTCGTCATTGCCGGCGGCGGCAAGAACCTGGGGGCGCTGATCGCGCACCAGTTCGCCGACGCGGGCGCCAAGGGCTTCGCGCTCCACTACAACAGCGACGGCTCGAAGGCCGAGGCCGAGAAGACGGCGGGCGAGCTGCGCGAGAAGGGCGCGGACGTCATCACCTTCCAGGGCGACCTGGCGGTGGTCGCCAACAACGCGAAGCTGTTCGACCAGGCCAAGGCGAAGTTCGGAAAGATCCATGTGGCCATCAACACCGCGGGCGTCGTCATCAAGAAGCCGATCGCCGAGGTCACCGAGGCCGACTACGACAAGAGCTTCGACGCCAACGCCAAGGCCGCCTTCTTCTTCATGCAGCAGGCCGGCCGCGTGCTGGAGGAGCGGGGCAGCATCGTCACCATCGTGAGTTCGCTCCTGGCCGCGTACACGCCTTTCTACGCGATCTACCCCGGGAGCAAGGCAGCGGTGGAGCACTACACGCGCGCCGCATCGAAGGAGTTCGGCGAGCGCGGCATCTCGGTCAACGCGGTCGGCCCCGGCCCGATGGACACCTCCTTCTTCTACGGCCAGGAGAGCAAGGAGGCGGTGGCCTACCACAGCAGTGCGGCTGCCTTGAGCAAGTACTCGAAGAAGGGCCTGACCGACATCGAGGACATCGCACCGATCGTCAAGTTCCTGGTCACCGACGGCTGGTGGATCACGGGCCAGACGATCTTCGCCAACGGCGGCTACACGACCCGCTGAGCCGCGTCCGCTCAGGGCCGAATCGGGCTGTAGCGCCCGCCGGTCCTGCACGGGGCGCTATCGAATCAGGAGCAAGCACGGCCTGGCCCGGCGACACCCACATCGCCGGGCAGGCCGGGCGGCTGCGCGACAATGGCCGCCATGCTCATGTACCCGCAGCTCAACCCCGTGGCCCTGCAGATCGGCCCGGTGGCGATTCACTGGTATGGCCTGACCTACCTCGCGGCCTTCGGCCTGTTCTATTTCCTGGGCACGCGCCGGCTGCGGCACGAGCCCTTCCGCTCGCTCACCGGGTCCGCCGCCTGGAGCCGCAAGGACGTGGAGGACATCCTCTTCCTCGGCGTCATGGGCGTCATCGTCGGTGGCCGGCTGGGCTACTGCCTCTTCTACAAGCCCGGCTACTACCTGACGCATCCACTGGAGATCTTCATGGTCTGGCAGGGCGGCATGAGCTTCCACGGCGGCCTGCTCGGCGTGATCGCGGCGATGTTCTGGTACGCGCACTCGCGCCAGCGGCCGGTGTGGCAGGTGCTGGATTTCGTCGCGCCCTGCGTGCCCACCGGCCTGGCCGCGGGGCGTGTGGGCAACTTCATCAACGGTGAGCTGTGGGGGCGCTTCTCCAGCCCGGACCTGCCCTGGGGCATGGTCTTTCCGCAAAGCGGCTCGATGCTGCCGCGCCATCCCTCGCAGGTCTACCAGTTCCTGCTCGAGGGGCTGCTGCTCTTCGTCATCCTCTGGCTCTACGCGCGCAAGGAGCGGCGCGAGCGCCGCGTGTCGGCCGTGTTCCTGATCGGCTACGGCGTGATGCGCTTCATCGCGGAGTACTTCCGCGAGCCCGATGACTTCCTGGGCCTGCTGGCGTTGAACATGAGCATGGGGCAATGGCTGTGCGTGCCGATGGTGCTGGCCGGCATCGTGCTCTACCTCACCGCGCCGGAGCGTCCACGCACGGCCGCGAGCGGCCAGCCGCCAGCCCGCGCGACGTCCTGAGGGCAGCAGGAACCGGCCACGCCGGCTATCGCCGCCATCGGATCGTTCAATTTCACAGGCCGCGGGTGCGCCCCCACACTC
Organism: Xenophilus aerolatus; assembly: GCA_030418545.1. GTDB lineage: Bacteria > Pseudomonadota > Gammaproteobacteria > Burkholderiales > Burkholderiaceae_C > Xenophilus. Next base: position 687,826 of record QAIB01000002.1, read on the forward strand.
GGGGCATGAATTCCATCGCTTCACGTGCACGGCAGGTACTCGGATTGGCCATCAGCGCGGGCGGCCTCGCCGCGCTGCTTTCGCAGGGCGGTTCGCTGCTGAGCTGACGACCGCTCAGGCGCCGGGCGGTGGCATCGCCAGTGTGCGGGCGCTCTCGAAGCAGCGCTCGGCGCCGGTCACCGGGTCGGTGAAGGCCAGCGTTTTGGCCAGCAACTGCATGGGCCGCCCAAAGTCGTCGCTGCCCTCGGGCCAGAACACCGGGTAGATCGTGTCGTTCGCGATCGGCACGCCCAGTGCCGCGCAATGCGCGCGCAGCTGGTGCTTGCGGCCCGTCAGCGGCGTGAGGCGCAGGTGCGCCCAGAGCCCCTCGGCCGCCAGCAGCTCGATGCCGGTTTCCGAATTCGGCTCGCCCGGAACTTCGTCCGAGCGCATGAAGCTCGATGCGAGTCGACTGCGATGCACGGCGGGCAGCGCCCGCGGCGGCGGCCAGTGCACGATGGCCTCGTAGGTCTTGTGCACCGCGCGCTGCTCGAAGAGGCGCTGGTAGGCGTTGCGCGTGTGCGGCTGCACCGCAAACACCACCAGCCCGGCGGTGCCGCGGTCGATGCGGTGGATGGGCACCAGTGACTCGATGCCCAGCTCGCGCTTGAGCCTCACCAGCAGCGTCTCCTGCACGTACTTGCCGCTCGGGATCACCGGCAGGAAATGCGGCTTGTCGGCCACCACCAGCCAGTCGTCGCGCAACAGCACCTGCGCCTCGAAGGGCACCTCGGGCTCCTGCGCCAGCTCGCGGTAGTACCAGATGCGCAGGTCCTTCGCATAGGGCCGGTCCGGCACCAGCGGCGTGCCGTCGCCCTCGACCACGCGACCGGCCTGCATGCGCGCGATCCACGCGTCGCGGGCGACCATCGGAAAGCGTTCGACCAGCCAGTCCAGCACCGTCGGCCAATGTCCAGGCGGCAGCGCCACGCAGCTCGCGCTGAGGCCGTCGCGCATCGGCAGCGGCCGCGGTTGGCTCGCTCGGCGGGCGCTTCGGGCGCTGCGGGGGCGGGCAGGCACGGGTGGACGCCCGATCTCAGGCGGCGATGTCCGCCCCGCGCTCCGCCAGCAGCGCACGCAGCACCGAACGGTGGCAGTGCGCCTCGTCCTCGCAGTAGCAGCCCACGGCGAATGCCGACTGGTGCGACAGGGCGGCCAGCAGGTCCAGGCTGCGGCTGGCGTCGGCCGCGGCCATCTCGGCCTTGTACCTGCGCACGAAGGCGTTCCATTCGGCGGGCGTCTTCGCCTCCTGGCCCAGCTTCATGGTCTCGGCCGAGGGCGCGAGGTTGGGGTACCAGACGTCGTACCAGTCCTGCGCGGCGAACTCGGCCTTGGGCACGCCGCGCGGCGGACGGCGCACGGTGCCGATGCGCAGGCCCTCGCCGGGCGCGCGGGCGGTGCCGAGGCGGACGATGCGGATGCTCATGGTGTGGTTCTCCCTTTCGGTCGGGTGTCAGGTGCCGACGATGCCGCCGTCGCGGCGGCGCACGACCACGGTGGCCGAGCGCGGCCTGGCGCTGCCGACGGCCTTTCCGTCCGGCCAGGCGCTGTTGGGGGCGGCGCTGCCGTCGTCGCGCGTCTCGCCGGGGTGCTGCACGTTCACGAAGAGCGTGCGGCGGTCGGGCGTGAGCACGCAGCCCGTGATCTCGCAGCCCTTCGGCCCGGTGAGGAAGCGACGGATGCGCCCCGTGGCCGGGTTGGCGCACAGAAGCTGGTTGTTGCCCAGCGCCGTGTACGGCGGCTTGCCGATGGTCTGACCGCTCATGTCGGTCTGGATCCACAGCAGGCCGGCGCTGTCGAAGTGCAGGCCGTCGGGGCTGCCGAACAGGTCGGCCTTCTCGCCCGCCGGGCCCTCGGGGTAGCGCGCCCCGGCCTGCGGCAGTGCCGTGTCCCCGGCCAGCACGTAATGGTCCCAGGCGAAGGCGGTCGCGCCCGCGTCGCCGCCGTCCTCGCGCCAGCGCAGGATGCCGCCGAAGAGGTTGTTGGCCCGCGGGTTGGCGGGATCGGCCGCGGGCTTGCCGGGATCGCCGCGCTGGCTGTTGTTGGTGAGGGTGACGTACACCTCGCCCGACTGCGGATGCACGGCGATCCATTCGGGGCGGTCCATCTTCGTGCCGCCGACGAGGTCGCCGGCCAGGCGTGCGTGGATCAGCACGTCGGCCGCGTCGGCGAAGCCAGCCGCGGCGTCGAGCCCGTCCTGCCCGTGCACCAGCGGCAGCCAGCGGCCGCGTCCGCCTTCGTCGTAGCGCGCGACGTACAGCGTGCCGTCGTCCAGCAGGTCGCGGTTCGCGGCGCGCGCCGCGGCGTCCTGCCCCGGCTGCACGCGCCGGCGGCTCACGAACTTGTAGATGTACTCGAAGCGCTCGTCGTCGCCCATGTACACGGCGAGCCGGCCGTCCCGGGTGAGCGTGCAGGTGGCACTTTCCTGCCGCTTGCGGCCCAGCGCGGTGCGCTTGACGGGCACCGACTGCGGATCGAACGGGTCGATCTCCACCACCCAGCCGAAGCGGTGCGCTTCGTTCGGGTGTCGCGTGAGGTCGAAACGCTCGTCGTGCCGCCAGTACTCGACCCACTGGCTGCCGGGCACGGTGCCGTAGCGCTGCTGCGCGGGCGTGGCGGCGCGCGCCGCCTCCTTCGGGCCGCCGAAGTAGCCGTGGAAGTTCTCTTCGCAGGTCAGATAGGTGCCCCAGGGCGTGACGCCCATCGCGCAGTTGGCGAATGTGCCCAGCACGCGCTCGCCCGCGGGGTCGGCCGCAGTGCGCATGCGCGAGGTGCCGGCTGCCGGCCCGGCGATGCGCATCGGCGTGGCGGCATGGATGCGTCGCGCGAAGCGCGAGGGCAACACCTGCTGCCAGCCTTGGGCCGTGCGCCGTACCTCGATCACCGACACGCCCATCGCATGCTGCGATTTGCGCACCTTCTCCGCGGTCCAGGCAGTGGCACCGGACACGCCGGCGGTGTGCAGCAGTTGCTCGTCGGTGTACTCGTGGTTCATCACCAGCAGGCCGTGGTCGCTGCTGGCGCCCAGGGGGAAGAAGTGCATGCCGTCGTGGTGCATGCCCGCCTGTACGGCCTGGTCGTCGGCGCTGTTCGATGCATCGGGTGCGAAGGCCGGCATGCGCCCGGCCACGCCTGTGGGCGCTCCCCAGGGGTAGAGCAGTTGCCAGTCGTAGCCCGCCGGCACGCGCACGGCGTCATCCAGCGAGGCGGCCAGGCTGGGGAAGGAAGGCAGGCTTGCATCCGTGGCGCCGTGGGCGCAGCCCTGGCCCAGCAGCGACACCACCGCGGCGGCACCGCCGGCGTGCAGGAACAGGCGGCGGTCGGGGCGGTCGGGCGGGGCGATCGGCATGGGACTGTTGTAGCGTGCAAGACAGCCGTGATCATCGCCGAACGGGATACTGCGAAGCCTCAAGGAGACACCGGCATGAGCGAGCAACGCATCGAATGGATCCGCCACGACGACGGCGTCGTCGAGCTGCACCTGAACCGCCCCGACAAGATGAACGCGCTCGACCCGGCGATGTTCGACGCGCTGGTGTCCGCCGGCGAGCGCCTGCGCGATGACCGCACGGTGCGCGCCGTGGTGATCACCGGCCGCGGCAAGGCCTTCTGTGCGGGGCTCGACATGGAGTCCTTCGCGCGCATGGGCGACGAAGCCGCGGGCGCCGGCGTGCTGGGGCAGGGCGGACGCACCGACCTGATCGAACGCACGCACGGCATCTCCAACGCCGCGCAGTACGTGGCCCTGGCCTGGCGCGAGGTGCCGGTGCCGGTGATCGCCGCCGTGCACGGCGTGGCCTTCGGCGGCGGGCTGCAGGTGGCGCTGGGTGCCGACCTGCGCCTGGTCACGGCCGACACACGGATGTCCGTCATGGAGATCAAGTGGGGCCTGGTGCCCGACATGGGCGGCACGCCGCTGCTGCGGGCGCTGGTGCGCGACGACGTGGCGCGTGAGCTGACCTACACCGGCCGCATCGTGGCCGGCGAGGAAGCCGTGTCGCTGGGCCTGGCCACGCGCGTGGTGGCCGACCCGCTCGCCGAGGCGCAGCGCCTCGCGCACGAGATCGCGGCACGCAGCCCCGACGCCATCCGCGGCGGCAAGCGCCTGCTCAACGCCATGGCGAACCCCAGCGTGAGCGACGCCGAACTGCTGCTGGCCGAGTCGAAGGAGCAGCAGGCGCTGATCGGCAGCCCCAACCAGACCGAAGCGGTGCGCGCCAACATGGAAAAGCGCGTGCCGCGCTTTGCGGATCCGGCCTGAGCATTCGTCAGTTTTTCATGCCAAATCGGCCTGCGGCGCCCGTGGGACGGGCGCGAGCAGCTATCAATTTGGTATCAATTTGGTAGCAAAAAGGCGTGTTCAATCGCCGTGGAAGCGCACCCACTCGTCCAGCGACGCGCGTTCCGATACCAGCCCATTGACCGGGTGCGCCGGGTCGCGCCGCCCGATCGCCATGCCGCAGAACACCATGCGGCTGTCGGGCCAGTCGAGGAAGCGGCTGATTGTCTGCGGGTAGAAGGCCCAGCACTCCTGCGGGCAGCTGTCGAGGCCGCGCTCGCGAAGCAGCAGCATCACCGTCTGCAGGAACATGCCCAGGTCGGCCCACTGGGGCGGGCCCATCAGCCGGTCGACGGAGCACATCAGCGCCGCCGGCGCGCCGAAGAAGGCATAGTTGTTGGCAAACCAGCGGCGCCGCGCCGCCTTGTCTTCGCGCGGGATGCCCAGCAGCGCGTACATGTCCTCGCCGACGCGGAAGCGCCGGTCGCGCCAGGGCGCAGGCAGCGAGGGCGGGTACACGTCGTAGGCCGGCGCTTCGGGCTCGGCGCCGGGGGCCAGCCGGTCCTGCATCAGCGCCTTGAAGTCCGCGAGCCGCCGGCCTGTCAGCACGTCCACATGCCAGGGCTGCAGGTTGCCGCCGGAGGGCGCGCGCGCTGCGATCTCCAGCACCTCGCGCAGCGTGTCGGTCGATACCGGGTCGGGAAGAAAGGCGCGCACCGACAGCCGGCTGCGCACCGCATCGCTGACGGACAGGGAAGGGGAGGATGAGGCCATCCGCCGCACTGTAGCCAGCCGACACCGGCCATGCTGAGCCTGGCGTGACTGGGCGGCGCGCGACGCGGCCTGGTCAGTCGCAGCGGAACAGCACGCCGTCCTTCGGCAGGGCGTCGCCGCGCGGCTCGGTCAGGAAGCGGATCGGTGCGCCGTCGATGCGGCAGAAGGCCATCGCCTGCGCCTCGTCGGGCGCCTTGAGCACACCGTCGTAGAGGCGCACCACGCCGGCGGTGGGCGGCATCACGCAGCCGGTGAGCAGGGCAAACGCGGGGGCCAGGGTGGCGAAGGCGATGGGGTGGAGCGATTTCACCGAGACGATGGTAGCGGCGCAGGTGCCAGTGACGCGGCCCCCGCTCTTTGAAGACGTTTTGACGACGTCCGCTGCGCAGGCAGTGCGCAGCGCAGCTGGATTCACGACCCTTGTTCGGCCAGCAGCCAAGGCCGCTCGTTCACTTGAGCCACCAGGCGCCACGAGACGCCGGGGCAGTCACGTGGATGGCGTGGCAGGCGCTTGTCTTCCCGGGACTGCAAAGGCTTGGCGGCCACGCACACGGTCTCGAAGCCGCAACCCGAGCACTGGTAGATGCCTGTGACGGGCGCGAATTGACCTGGCCTGTAGCGCGCCTCGAACTGTGGTGCCCTGGACAGCTTCAGGCCAGGTCCAAAGGTGAGGAAGGCCATCGATCGTCAGTTAGGGGAACCCACGACGGCGCGTCGATGATGCAGCGCTGCGCCTCGGACACGGGAATGCATCAGGCGTGCGGCCTCCCGAAGGCGAGCGGCCAGCCCGTCGAGTTCTTCGCGGTCCGGCATCTCCTCCGGAGAAGCATGCGCTATACGCGCCTCGTAGTCATCGGTCAGCTCGACCCAGCGGGCAAAGTCCTCGCCCAGGGGATGAAGTTGGTCCATGTCGGTCTCCGTCTCTTGCGTCCATGACAAAAAAAATGGCGCGACTTGCACGCGGTGCATGTAGGACGTCAAGCTGATCGGGGCCCTGGCGAGTCCGGTGTTGCGTGATGACCGACGCGGCCCGCATGAGCTCTGCGCGGGCATCAGCGGGCGTGGAGCGGGCCGTGCTCGCCCCCCGTGCTGCCAAAGAAAAAGCCCGCGCGTCGGCGGGCTTCTTTCCGGTGTGTGGTCGTGGACTCTTACGCGGTCCACGCTACGTGCTTGCAACAGCAGTGCCGCCCAGTTATTTCTTGTCATTGGCGCCAGTGCTCGACAGTCCGCCGCGAGATACGGGGACCAGGTCGGTCGTGACCTGATGGGGCGATTGTACCTGCCGGGGCCGGGTGGGACGATGCTGCACAGGCTCTTCGGCGTCGCAGAGGAAAGAGCGAGGCAGAGGATGCGCGGAAGACGGGTGCGGGATCCTGGGGTGGCCTGCCCGGAGGGGCTCGAACCCCCGACCTGCTGCTTAGAAGGCAGCTGCTCTATCCAGTTGAGCTACGGGCAGATTCCTGTGGCAGGAATGCGGTGGGAGGCGGGATGAAAAAGGTGGTCGGAGCGGCGGGATTCGAACTCGCGACCCTCTGCTCCCAAAGCAGATGCGCTACCAGGCTGCGCTACGCTCCGACGAACTGCGCATTCTACCCACAGAAAAACCGCGCCCCGCCCCGACGCGCGGCGCGTCAACGCCGTTCGTACTGCGACTTGCCGAAAAGGATGTCGCGCGCCTTGTCGTCGGTGATGGGCTTGCGCAGGTCGGCCAGCACCTTCACCCCGCGCTGCACGGCGGGGCGGGCGGCAATGCGGTCGAACCAGGCCTTCAGGTGCGGGTACTCGGTCAGCACGATGCCCTGGTTCTCCCAGCTGCGCAGCCACGGGAAGATGGCGATGTCGGCGATGGTGTAGTCGTCGCCCGCGATGAAGGCACTCTTCGACAGGCGCTTGTCGATCACGCCATACAGGCGCTTGGCTTCGTTGGTGTAGCGGTCGATGGCGTAGCCGATCTTCTCGGGCGCGTACATGCGAAAGTGGTGTGCCTGGCCCAGCATGGGCCCCACGCCGCCCATCTGGAACATGAGCCACTGCAGCACCTCGTAGCGCGCGCGGTCGCCCTCGGGCAGGAACCGCCCGGTCTTGCCGGCCAGGTACACGAGGATGGCGCCGGATTCGAACAGCGAGATGGGCTGGCCGTCCGGGCCCTCGGGGTCGGTGATGGCCGGGATCTTGTTGTTGGGGCTGATGGCGAGGAACTCGTCGGTGAACTGGTCACCCTGGCCGATGTTGATGGGATGCACGCGGTAGGGCAGGCCGGTCTCCTCGAGCAGGATGTGGACCTTGTGACCATTGGGCGTGGGCCAGGAATAGACGTCGATGGGCGCTTGGGGCATGGTGCTCGGCTTCCGTCGGATTCGAAGGGGTGAATGGGGCCGGCCAGCATAGCGGCGGCCCCGCCCGCTTGCCGGCGCCGGTGGCGCCGCCCCGCCGGGCGCGTGGGCTTGAACGGCGCGCCGTTCAGGCCACCGGCGCCAGGTGCCGGTGGATCTGCGCCACCGCGGCCGCGCCTTCGCCGATGGCGCCGCCCACTCGCTTGACCGAGCCGGAGCGCACATCGCCGATCGCGAACACGCCGGCGATGCTCGCTTCGAGCGGCGCCGCGCCGTTGCGGCCGGTGCACACGAAGCCGGCATGGTCGACCTCGACGCCGCAGTCCTGGAGCCAGCCGGTCTCGGGGTCGGCGCCGATGAAGAGGAACACGTTGCGCGTGTCGCAGCGGTAGTCCTCGCCGCTCTGGCGGTTGTGCCAGAAGGCGCCGGCCAGCCCGGTGGTGGGGTCGCCGTCGAGCCGCAGCAGTTCGGTGTACGGATGCAATTCGATGTTGGGGGCGGCCTCGATGCGCTCGATGAGGTAGCGCGACATGCTGGCCGCCAGCGACGGGCCGCGGATCAGCACCGACACCTTGGCCGCGTGCTGCGACAGGAACACCGCCGCCTGGCCGGCCGAGTTGCCGCCGCCGACCAGGGCCACCTCCTGCTGGTTGCACAGCTTGGCCTCGATGGCCGAGGCCCAGTACCAGACGCCGCGGCCCTCGAACTCGGCCAGGCGCGGCACGGCCGGTCGCCGGTAGCGCGCGCCGCTGGCCGCCACCACGGTGCGCGAGCGCAGCACGCGCCCGTCGGCCAGGCGCAGGTGCAGGGCGCCGTCGGGGTTGTCGCGGGCGCAGTCCAGGCCGACGACTTCGACCGGGATCAGCATCTCGACGCCGAACTTCTGCGCCTGCACGAAGGCGCGCCCGGCCAGCGCCTGGCCCGAGATGCCGGTCGGAAAGCCCAGGTAGTTCTCGATGCGTGCGCTGGCGCCGGCCTGGCCACCGAAGGCGCGGCAGTCCAGAACTGCCACACGCAAGCCTTCCGAGGCCGCATAGACGGCCGCCGCCAGGCCCGCAGGCCCGGCACCGACGATGGCGACGTCGTACAGCGTGTCCAGCGGCGTGCTGTCGAACATGCCCAGGCAGCGCGCCAGCGCGTCCTCGTTGGGGTTGGGCAGCACCGAGCCGTCGGGACACACCACCAGCACCTGGCAGCGGCCGTAGCGTTCCAGCACGGCGGCGGCGTCGGGGTCCTGGCTGGCGTCGACCAGGTGGTAGGGGTGGCCGTTGCGACGCAGGAAGTTCTGCAGCCGCGCCATGTCGGCCGCATCGGGGTCGCCCAGCAGCACCGGGCCGCTGTGGCCGGATTCGATGAGCGCCACGCGGCGCAGGATGAGGGCGCGCGTGATGCGCTCGCCCAGGTCGGCCTCGGCGATCAGCAGCGCACGCAGCGAGGCGGGCGGCACCACCAGCGCCTCGACCTCGCCCTCGGCGTGGCCGTCGACCAGGGCGGGCCGGCCGGACAGCTGCCCGACCTCGGCGGTGAACTCGCCGGGCCCCTGGCGCACGATCGGCACCACGTGCCCCAGGCCGTCGCGCTGGCTCACGGCGATCACGCCGTGCAGCACCACCAGCATGCCGGGGCCGACCTCGCCGGCCGTGAAGATGCGCGTGCCGTCGGGGTAGCGCTCCAGCGTGCCGAAGCGCGCCACGCGCGCCATGTCGGCGTCGCCGAGCACGGGAAACATCTGGTGGCGACGGCTGTCCATGTCGGTGGGGCCGGTCTGGGCCATGGGCACTCCTGGTCTTTTCGGATGTGAGGGGCGGGTCGGCGCCATTAGACGCCAGCCGCGGCCGTCATCCAACTGCCACGGGCATGTCATCCCGGCTTCATGCCGCGCCACCAGACTGCGCGGCGACATCACAGCCCATCCAATGAAAGACCTGCCCATTCCCACCCTCGCCCTGGCCGGGCTGGACCTGCGCCGCACGCTGTGGCCCACCCCCGTGCCGACCGCGCCGCGCGCGCCCGGCCTGCCGGCCGAGGTCCCCGCCGCTTCCGCTCAGCGCGGCCTGGTGGTCGGCTGGGCCCGCCACCAGGACGAGGTGCGGGCCGCGCAGCGCCTGCGCCACGACGTCTTCGCCGGCGAGATGGGCGCGCGGCTGAGCACGCCGCTGCCGGGCCACGACGTCGACCTGTTCGACGACTTCTGCGAACACCTGCTGGTGCGCGACGAGGCCACCGGCCAGGTGATCGGCACCTACCGCGTCCTCACCCCCGCCCAGGCGCGGCGTGTGGGCGGCACCTACAGCGACACCGAATTCGACCTGACGCGGCTGCGCGGCCTGCGCGAGCGCATGGTCGAGCTGGGCCGCAGCTGCGTGCACCGCGACCACCGCCAGGGCGGCGTCATCATGGCGCTCTGGGGCGCGCTGGCTGCCTTCATGCACCGCAACCAGCTCGACACCATGATCGGCTGCGCGAGCATCCCCATGTGGCACAACGGCGTGACCACCGGCGACGCGGCGGCCAGCATCTGGCGCCAGGTGTCGCAGACGCACATGGCACCGATCCAGTACCACGTGCAGCCGCGCCTGCCGCTCCCGGTGGAGCGGCTGGACGACTCGCTCGCCATCGAGCCGCCGGCGCTCATCAAGGGCTACCTGCGCTTGGGCGCCAAGGTGCTCGGCGCCCCGGCCTGGGACCCGGACTTCAACACCGCGGACCTGCCGATGCTGATGCGCATCGCCGACCTGCCGCCGCGCTACCGGCGCCATTTCCTCGGCGACTGACGCACGGCGCCCACGCCAAGCGGCGAAGAACGCTGTCACGGGGCTGTCATGTGGCGTGATGACACTTCCGTGACGGCTGTCATGTTTGCCGCAGAATCAGATTTCATGCCTTTGTCTCCCGCACTCCCCGACGACGCAGCGTTGCCCGAGGCGGTGCCCGTGCCCGCCCTCCAGCCCGTCACCTTGCTGGACCGTGACCACAGCATCCTGGCCTTCAACCGCCGGGTGCTCAACTGGGCCGAGCGGCCCGAGGTGCCGCTGCTCGAGCGCCTGCGCTACCTGTGCATCGTGTCGTCCAACCTGGACGAATTCTTCGAGGTGCGCGCCGCACCGCACCTGCAGGCCCACGCCGCCGGCGAGCAGAAGGGCAACTACACGGCCGAGTCCTTCGAGGCCCTGTCGCAGGCCGCGCACGCGCTGGTCGAGCGCCAGTACGCGCTCTACAACGACGAGCTGATGCCGGCCTTCGCCAGGCACGGCATCCAGATCATCTCGCACGGCAAGCGCGATGCCGCCCAGCGCAAGTGGGTGCAGGAGTACTTCGAGCGCGAGGTGCGTCCGCTGCTGATTCCGGTGGGGCTGGACCCGGCCCACCCCTTCCCGCAGGTGGCCAACAAGTCGCTCAACTTCATCGTGCGCCTGACGGGCAAGGACGCCTTCGGGCGCGAGAACCCGATCGCCATCCTCAAGGTGCCGCGCGTGCTGCCGCGCCTGATCCGCATGCCGGCCAAGGTGTCGGGCGGCAAGACGCTGGTGGTGGCGCTGTCCAGCATCGTGCGGGCGCATCTGCAGTCCATGTTCCCGGGCCGCGAAGTGGGCGAGTTCTCGCAGTTCCGCGTCACCCGGCACTCCGACCTCGCGGTGGACGAGGAGGACGTGACCAACCTGCGCACCGCGCTGCGCCAGGGCCTGCAGCATCGCCACTACGGGCAGGCCGTGCGGCTGGAGGTCTCCTCCAGCTGCGCCGAGCCGCTCGCGAGCTTCCTCCTCGCGCAGTTCAACCTGCCGGCCGGCGCGCTGTACCGTGTGCACGGGCCGGTCAACCTGGCGCGCTTCACGCAGATGATCGACCTGATCGACGCGCCGGAATTCCGCAGCCTGCGTTTTCCGCCGTACCAGGCGTCCTACCCGATCAACCTGTCGCCGGGCCAGTCCTTCTTCGACCGCCTCAAGCGCGGCGACGTGCTGATCCACCAGCCCTTCGAGAGCTTCGATGGCGTGCTGGCCTTCCTGCGCGAGGCGGTGGCCGATCCCGCCGTGCTGGCGATCAAGCAGACCATCTACCGCACGGGCGCCGACTCGGAGCTGATGGACCTGCTGCGCGAAGCCGTGCGCCGCGGCAAGGAAGTGACGGTGGTGGTGGAGCTCAAGGCCCGCTTCGATGAAGAGGCCAACATCAACTGGGCCGAGGTGCTGGAAGCCATCGGCGCGCAGGTGGTCTACGGCGTGGTCGGCCTCAAGACCCACGCCAAGATGCTGCTGGTCACACGGCGCGAGGGCAAGCGCCTGTGCCACTACGGCCACCTGTCGACCGGCAACTACAACCCGCGCACGGCCAGCCTCTACACCGACATCAGCCACCTCACGGCAGACCCATTGCTCACGGCCGACATGGAGGCCGTGTTCGTGCACCTGGCCAGCCAGAGCCGGCTGCCGCGCCTGAACCGCATGTGGCTCGCGCCCTTCGACCTGCACAGCCACCTGATCGCGCAGATCGACGCGCTCGGCCTCGCGGCCGGGCAGGGCCGTCCCACGCGCGTGGTGGCCAAGATGAACGCGCTGACCGACGAGGCGCTGATCGCCGCACTGCTGCGCGCCGGCCAGCGCGGCGTGAAGATCGACCTCATCGTGCGCGGCGCCTGCACGCTGGCCGCGCAGGTGCCGGGCCACAGCGAGAACATCCGCGTGCGCTCGATCATCGGGCGCTTCCTCGAACATTCGCGCGTCTTCTATTTCCGCGACGGCGAGGACGAGTCGCTCTACCTCTCCAGTGCCGACTGGATGAACCGCAACATGATGCGGCGCGTCGAGCTGGCCTGGCCGGTGACCGACCCGGTGCTGCGCCAGCGCTTGATCGACGAGTGCCTGGTTGCGTACCTGCACGATGGCCGCGACGCCTGGGAGCTGCGCGCCGACGGCACCTACGAACGCGTCGACAGCGACACCCATGCCGGCGAGGAAGGCGCCTCGCGCGCCATCGAAGCCCACGGCGCCCAACAGGCGCTCATGGCGCGGTACGGCTCGCGCGGGCGCAGCCGCGAGGCGCGGCGCGATTGAATCCGCTCGCCGACGAGAAAGCGAAGAAGGACATGGACCTGATCCTCTGGCGCCACGCCGAAGCCGAAGACTGGACCGAAGGCTGCGACGACCTGCAGCGCTCGCTCACCGGGCGTGGCGAGAAGCAGGCCAAGCGCATGGCCGCCTGGCTCGACCGCCAATTGCCCGAGGGCACCCGCATCCTGAGCAGCCCGGCGCGCCGCTGCGAGCAGACCGTGCTGGCGCTCGGCCGCAAGTACAAGCTGCGCGACGAGCTCAAGCCCGACGCTGGCGCCGAGGCGCTGCTGGAGGCCGCCGGCTGGCCCAACGGCAAGTCCGTCGTGCTGCTCGTGGGGCACCAGCCGGCGCTGGGCCAGGCCGTGGCCCGGCTGCTGGGCCTGAAGCAGGACAGCTGCGCCGTGCGCAAGGGCGCCGTCTGGTGGCTGCGCACACGCGAGCGCGACGGCGAGGTGCAGACGGTGATGGTGACGGTGCAGGCGCCCGAGCTGCTCTGATCGGCAGCCGCCGGCTTTTTCGAGCCAAAAGTGCCTGAAGCGCCCGCCGGACGGGCGCAAGCAGCTATCGAAAAAGGAGCATTCAGCCGACGCTGAGCGTGAGGCGCCAGGGCGTCTTCTGCCAGGCCAGCACCTCTTCGCGCAGCAGGTGTGCGGACTGCGGGAAGCGCTCGCACCAGTCGGCGCTGCAGCGCACGGCGAAGGCACGCGGGCCCGCCGCTTCGACGCCGAGCGCCTCGAGTTCGGGCTCGCGGTGCGCATGGCAGAGGATCACGGCCAGCCGCAGCGCCAGCAGCTGGGTCGCGAAGCTCGGCTCGTCCAGCGCGGGCTCGATCTTGCGCAGCTTGCCGCGGTGGCCCAGCACCAGCTGGCTCAGCACGTGCATCTCGTTGACGGCGAAGCCCGGGGCGTCCGCATGGTCGAGGATGTAGGCGCCGTGCTTGTGGTAGTCGCTGTGCGAGATCTGCATGCCGATCTCGTGCAGCCGCGCGGCCCATTGCAGCTTGCGCAGCGAGCGGCCGGAGCGGCTGGTGGTGGCGCCGCCGCGCGCCTCGGGCACGAGCTGGACGAAGAGGGCGCTCGCGGCATCCTCCACGCGGGCCGACTGGGCCGCGTCGACGTCGAAGCGGGCGGCCAGGCGCTCCACCGTGGTGGTGCGCAGATCGGCCACGGCCTCGTCGCGCTCCAGCAGTTCGTACAGCACGCCATGGCGCAGCGCGCCGGCAGCGACCTTCATGTGGTCGATGCGCAGCAGGTCGAAGAGCGCGCGCAGCACGCTCACGCCACCGCCGATCACGGCCTTGCGGTCCTCGCGCATGCCGTCCATGCGCAGCTTGTCGGCACTCCCGGCCTTGAGCAGGCGGTCGAGCAGCCAGTCCAGCCCCTCGCGCGTGACCACGCCCGGCGCGCCACCGGCCGCGGCCAGCACGTCGCCTACAGCGCCGATGGTGCCCGAGGCGCCGTACGCCACGTCCCAGCGGTCGCGCGTGTAGCTGCCCAGCGCGTCGTCGAGCAGGGCCTGGGCGGCGATCTCGGCGGTGCGGAAGGCACCGGCCGTGAACTGGCCCTGCGGGAAGTACTTCATCGACCAGGCCACGCTGCCGACGCGGTACGACTCGGTGACCAGCGCCTTGAGCTTCTGCCCCAGGATGAGTTCGGTCGAACGGCCGCCGATGTCGATGACCAGGCGCCGCTCGGCGTCGCTGCTCTCGCCCTGCGGCAGCAGGTGGGCCACGCCCTGGTAGATCAGGCGCGCCTCTTCGCGGCCGGGAATGACGTCGATGCCGAAGCCCAGCGCGGTGCGCGCGCGCAGCAGGAACTCGTCGCGGTTGCGCGCCTCGCGCAGGGTCTGGGTGGCCACGGCGCGCACCTGCGAGCGCTCGAAGCCGGCCAGGCGCTCGCCGAAGCGGGCCAGGGCGTCCCAGCCGCGCTGCATGGCCTCGGGGGTCAGGTTGCGTGCGCCGTCCAGGCCGTTGCCCAGGCGCACGGTGTCCTTGAGGTATTCGCTGCGGTGGATCTGCCCGTGGTCGACGCGCCCGATCTCGAGCCGGAAGCTGTTGGAGCCGATGTCGATCGCGGCCAGGCGGGTGCCGTTTTGCATGGGGAAGGGGAGCCGGGAGTGAGCCCGCATGGTAACGGCGCTGCAGGGGCGCAGATGGTGCGCGCGGCAGATGACGAAACGGTGACAGCTGTCATCTTGCTGGGCCTGCAGAAGGGCCGTTTTCACTCGGAGAAGCGATGTCACGGTGCTGTCACACAAGCTTCCTACAGTCCGCCCAACCCCCAAACGGGACACATCGATCCTTCGAAAGGAAGAGCATGAAAACGTCGTTTCAAATTGCAGTCGCCGGCCTGGCCGTCGCGGCTTTCGCCCAGGTCCCCGCATTTGCACAGGAAGCCACCGGCGCCGGCGCCAGCTTCCCCGCACCGCTGTACAGCAAGTGGGCGGCCGACTTCAACAAGGCCACCGGCATCAAGATCAACTACCAGTCCGTCGGCTCGGGCGCGGGCATCAAGCAGATCGAGGCCAAGACCGTCGATTTCGGCGCCTCCGACGCGCCCCTGAAGGACGACGAACTCCAGGCCAAGGGCCTGCTGCAGTTCCCCACCGTGATCGGCGGCGTGATCCCGGTCGTCAACATCCAGGGCATCAAGGCCGGCGAACTCAAGCTCAGCGGCCCGGTCCTGGGCGACATCTACCTGGGCAAGATCGCCAAGTGGAATGACCCCGCCATCAAGGCGCTGAACCCGTCGCTGAATCTGCCTGACGCCGCCATCGCGCCGGTGCGCCGCGCCGACGGTTCGGGCACCAGCTTCCTGTTCACCAACTACCTCTCGAAGGTGAACGCCGAGTGGAAGTCCAAGGTGGGCGAGGGCACCGCCGTCAACTGGCCCACGGGCGCCGGCGGCAAGGGCAACGAGGGCGTCGCCGCCTTCGTGGGGCGCCTGCCCAACTCGATCGGCTACGTCGAGTACGCCTACGTGAAGCAGAACAAGATGGTCTACGCCCAGATGCAGAACGCCGCTGGCAAGTTCGTCTCGCCGGAAGACACGGCGTTCAAGGCGGCCGCGGCCGGCGCCGAGTGGGACAAGAGCTTCTACCAGATCCTGACGAACCAGCCGGGCGACGCCTCGTGGCCCATCACCGGCGCGACCTTCATCCTGATGCACAAGGCGCAGGACAAGCCCGCGCAGGCCGCCACCGTGCTGAAGTTCTTCAACTGGGCCTACAAGAACGGCGACCAGACGGCCGACAACCTCGACTACGTGCCGATGCCCGCTCCGGTGAAAACGGCCATCGCCAAGTCGTGGACGCAGATCAAGGCCGCCGACGGCAAGGTCGTGAGCCCGGACTGATCGGCTGACCGGCCATTCGCAGCAGCAACAGAAGAACCAGAACAGGGCGCGCGGTGGAAGGAGCCAGCCTGGACCGCGCGCCCGCCACGGAGCGACCTGTGTCATCCACCCTCACCGCCGGCGCCAACACGCTGGACCTGACTGCCGACCGGTCGCATGCGCGCTCGGTCACCCCTCCGCCCGCCAAGAAGGCGCGGTCCGGCCCGATGGCCGACCGGCTCTTCGGCTGGGCCGCCAAGGGCGCCGCGCTGCTCACGCTCGCGCTGCTCGTCGGCATCCTGCTGTCGCTGATCGCCGGCGCCTGGCCCGCGATCGCCAAGTACGGCCTGGGCTTCCTGGCCAGCAGCACCTGGGACCCGGTCGCCAACGAGTTCGGCGGTCTGGTCATGATCTACGGCACGCTCGCCACATCGATCATCGCTCTGGTGATCGCCGTGCCGGTGAGCTTCGGCATCGCGCTCTTCCTCACCGAGCTCTCGCCTGCCTGGCTCAAGCGCCCGCTGGGCACCGCCATCGAACTGCTGGCCGCCGTGCCGTCGATCGTGTACGGCATGTGGGGCCTGCTGGTCTTCGGCCCCATCCTCTCGACCTGGGTGCAGCAGCCGCTGCAGAAGCTGCTCACGGGCGTGCCCTACCTGGGCGCGCTGGTGTCGGGCCCGCCGGTGGGCATCGGCATCCTGTCGGCCGGGATCATCCTGGCGATCATGATCATCCCCTTCATCGCCTCGGTGATGCGTGACGTCTTCGAAGTCACGCCGCCGCTGCTCAAGGAATCGGCCTACGGCCTGGGCTCGACGACCTGGGAAGTGGTCAGCAAGGTCGTGCTGCCGTACACCAAGGCCGGCGTCATCGGCGGCATCATGCTCGGCCTGGGCCGCGCCCTGGGCGAGACGATGGCGGTCACCTTCGTGATCGGCAACGCCAACCAGCTCGCGTCGCTGTCGGTCTTCGAGGCGGCCAACAGCATCACCTCGGTGCTCGCCAACGAGTTCGCCGAAGCCAGCAGCGACATGCACCGCGCCGCGCTGCTGTACCTCGCGCTGGTCCTGTTCTTCATCACCTTCGTCGTGCTGTCGCTGTCCAAGCTGCTGCTGGCCCGGATGAAGAAGAGCGAAGGGAAGAAGTCATGACAACAGCCGAAGCACTCATCAACGCGAAGACCCTGGCCGAGAAGCGCCAGGCCAAGTTCGCGGCGCGGGACCGCGTCAACAAGATCGCACTGACCCTGTCGCTGGCCGCGATGGCCTTCGGCGTGTTCTGGCTCATCTGGATCCTGTGGGAGACGCTGCGCCTTGGCGTGGGCGGCCTGTCGCTCTCGATCTTCACCGAGATGACGCCGGCACCGGGCGACGAGGGCGGCCTGCTGAACGCGATCGTCGGCTCGCTGGTGATGGTCGGGCTCGCCACCTTCATCGGCACGCCCATCGGCATCATGGCCGGCATCTACCTGGCCGAATACAACCCCAAGGGCTGGCTGTCGGCGCTGGTGCGCTTCGTCAACGACATCCTGCTGTCGGCACCGTCGATCGTGATCGGCCTGTTCGTCTACGCCATCGTGGTGGCACAGTTCAAGAGCTACTCCGGCCTGGCTGGTGCGCTGGCGCTGTCGCTCATCACCATCCCGGTGGTGATCCGCACCACCGAGAACATGCTGCAACTGGTGCCGCCCGGCCTGCGCGAAGCCGCCTATGCGCTGGGCACGCCGAAGTGGAAGGTGATCCTGTCGATCACGCTGCGCGCGGCGCGTGCCGGCGTCGTCACCGGCATCCTGCTGGCGGTGGCCCGGATCGCCGGCGAGACGGCGCCGCTGCTGTTCACGGCCCTGAACAACCAGTTCTGGACCTCCGACCTGAGCTCGCCCATGGCGAGCCTGCCGGTGACGATCTTCAAGTTCGCGATGAACATCGATCCCAACCTGCAGAAGCTGGCCTGGGCCGGCGTGTTCCTCATCACCGTCGCCGTGCTGGCGCTGAACATCCTCGCCCGCGTGCTGACGCGCGGCAAGAACTGAACGATAGAGAGAGAGAAAAAGAATGCCCGCCACCGTTGCCTCTCCGGCGCCCCGCGCCAAGATCGCCGTCAAGGACCTGAACTTCTATTACGGCAAGTTCCATGCCCTCAAGGGCATCAACCTCGAGATCCCCGAGAACAAGGTCACGGCCTTCATCGGCCCCTCGGGCTGCGGCAAGTCCACGCTGCTGCGCACCTTCAACCGCATGTTCGAGCTGTACCCGGAGCAACGCGCCGAGGGCACCATCGCACTCGACGGCGAGAACCTGCTGACCAGCAAGCAGGACGTGGCACTGATCCGCGCCAAGGTCGGCATGGTGTTCCAGAAGCCCACGCCCTTCCCGATGTCGATCTACGACAACATCGCCTTCGGCGTGAAGCTGTTCGAGAACCTCTCGGCCAGCGAGATGGACGACCGCGTGGAGTGGGCGCTGAAGAAGGCCGCGCTGTGGACCGAGGTGCGCGACAAGCTGCAGCAGAGCGGTTCGGGCCTCTCGGGCGGCCAGCAGCAGCGCCTGTGCATCGCGCGCGGCATCGCGATCAAGCCCGAAGTGCTGCTGCTCGACGAGCCCTGCTCGGCGCTGGACCCGATCTCGACCGCGAAGATCGAGGAGCTGATCGCCGAGCTGAAGAACGAGTACACCGTCGTCATCGTGACGCACAACATGCAGCAGGCCGCCCGCTGCAGCGACTACACGGCCTACATGTACCTGGGCGACCTGATCGAGTTCGGGCCGACCGAGCAGATGTTCTTCAAGCCGCAGCGCAAGGAAACCGAGGACTACATCACGGGCCGATTCGGCTGAAAGCGGACCTCCGTACGCGAAGAGCGCGAAGGTTTCGCGAAGAACGCAAAAGAGAAAGCCAAAGTATTTCTTGAATTCTTTCGCGCCCTTTGCGAAACCTTTGCGTCCTTCGCGTATGGATGCCCGTATTCAACCCGCCCTCAAGGACACGCACATGACTGAGAAGCACCTTTCCTCCCAGTTCGACAGCGAACTCAACGGCGTCTCCTCGCGCGTGATGGAGCTCGGCGGCATGGCCGAGTCGCAGATCCGGCTGGCGATCCATGCGCTGCTGCAGTTCGACGTCGAGACTGCCGAGCGCGTGATGGCGACCGAGAACAAGGTCAACGCGATGGAGATGGAGATCGACCGCGAGCTGTCGTCGATCATTGCCCGCCGCCAGCCCACGGCGCGCGACCTGCGGCTGCTCATCGCGATCAGCAAGACCACCGCCAACCTCGAACGCGTGGGCGACGAGGCGAACAAGATCGCCCGCATGGTCAAGTCGATCATCGAGAGCGGCTCGGCCCGCCAGCTGCCGGCCACCGAGCTGCGCGTGGCGGCCGACCTGGCCTCGGGCCTGCTGCGCAAGGCACTGGACGCCTTCGCGCGCCTGGACACCGCGGCGGCGCTGTCGATCCTCAAGGACGACGACCTGATCGACCAGGAGTTCGACGGCTTCGTGCGCAAGCTGGTCACCTACATGATGGAAGACCCGCGTACCATCTCGCCCAGCCTGGACCTGCTGTTCTTGGCCAAGGCCATCGAACGCATCGGTGACCACGCCAAGAACATCGCCGAGTTCATCATCTACATCGTCAAAGGTGCCGATGTGCGGCACACCTCGATGGAAGAGATCGAGTCCGCACTGCAATAAAGCGGACCTCCGTACGCGAAGGGCGCGAAGGCCTCGCAAAGGACGCAACGAAGACATGAAGAAAATTTGTGGTTTTCTTTCGCGTCCTTCGCGAAACTTTCGCGACCTTCGCGTACGGGTGCCCGCATCCGCATTGACATGAAGAAACCCAGAGTCCTCATCGTCGAAGACGAATCCGCCATCGCCGAACTGCTGGCCGTGAACCTGCGGCACAACGGCTTCGAGCCGATCTGGTCGGAAGACGGCATCTCGGCCCAGCGCGAGATCGACGCCGTGCTGCCCGATCTCATCCTGCTGGACTGGATGCTGCCCGGCCAGAGCGGCCTGCAACTGGCGCGCCAGTGGCGCAAGGATGCACGCACGAAGGCGGTGCCCATCCTCATGCTCACCGCCCGCGGCGACGAGCCCGACAAGGTGGCCGGGCTCGATGCCGGCGCCGACGACTACATCACCAAGCCCTTCTCGACGCAGGAGATGCTGGCGCGCATCCGCGCCGTGCTGCGCCGCCGTGCGCCGGAGGCCGCCGCCGAGCGCGTGGAGGTGGGCGAGCTGGCGCTCGACACCGCGACGCACCGCGTGACCTGGCAGGGCGCGCCGCTGAAGATGGGGCCGACCGAGTTCAAGCTGCTGGCCTACCTGATGCAGAACGCGGAGCGCGTGCACAGCCGCTCGCAATTGCTCGACAAGGTGTGGGGCGACCACGTCTTCATCGAGGAACGCACGGTGGACGTGCACGTCAAGCGCCTGCGCGAGTCGCTGGGCGCCGCGGCCACCATGGTGGAGACGGTGCGCGGCGCGGGCTATCGCTTCACCGCCCAGGCGACCGTCTGAGCCCGTCGGGGCGCCGCGCCTGCCCGGCCGGTGCCCGCTTGCTTTTCCTGCCGCTCACCGGCGCCTGCCCGGTACGGATAATCGCCTCCCATGCCCTTCCGAATTGCTACGTTTTTGATGGCGTCCTGCGCAGGTGGGGCGGGCGTCGGCGTCATATTCGGCTGGAGATTCCTGTGGATCGGCGCCTGGGCCGGCGCGCTGGCCTGGCTGCTGCTCGACGCCTGGCGTGCACAGCGCCTCCTGCTGGCGCTGCGCGATGACGCGGTCGGGCTGCCTTCGCGCGGGCCGGGGGTCTGGGGCGAGCTGGCCGAGCGCATCCGCAAGCTGCTGCGCACGCGGGAGCAGCAGACGCGGCAGGCCGAAGATCGGCTGCACGAATTCCTCGAAGCCATCCAGGCCTCGCCCAACGGCGTGGTGCTGATCGACGAACAGGGCCGCATCGAGTGGTGCAATCAGACAGCGGCCTCGCAGCTGGGCATCGATGCCGAACGCGACCTGCAGCAGCACCTGGCCAACCTGGTGCGCGACCCCGCCTTCGTGGCCTACCTCGCGTCCTGGAACTACAGCCGCGACGTGGTCATCGATGCGCCGTCGATGCAGACCGGGCCGCACGGCAAGCTCATGCGCCTGTCGGTGCAGGTGCATCCCTATGCCGGCAACCGGCGGCTGCTGCTGACGCGCGACATCACGGCGCTGGAACAGGCCGACGCCATGCGGCGCGACTTCGTCGCCAACGTGTCGCACGAGATCCGCACGCCCCTCACGGTGCTGACCGGCTTCGTCGAGACGCTGCAGAGCCTGCCGCTGGAGGCCGACGAGCGCAGCCGCTACCTCGGCCTCATGGGCCAGCAGGCGCAGCGGATGGGCACGCTGGTGCAGGACCTGCTGACGCTGTCGCGCCTGGAAGGCAGCGCCGCGCCACCGATGAACCAGTGGACGCGCGTGCGCGCGCTGTTGGCGCACTGCGAGGACGAAGCGCGCGGCCTGTCGGAGCGGCTGTCGGCGCAGGGGCACCGGCTCTTCTTCGCCGTCGAGACCGATTCGGAGATCTCGGGTGCGGCCACCGAGCTGCAGAGCGCCATGTCCAACCTGGTGAGCAACGCCGTGCGTTACACCCCGCCGGGTGGCGAGGTGACGGTGACCTGGCGCATGCTGCCCGACGGCCGCGGCGAGTTCGCAGTGCGCGACACCGGGCCGGGCATCGCGGCCGAGCACATCCCGCGGCTGACCGAACGCTTCTACCGCGTCGACCGCAGCCGTTCGCGCGAGACGGGCGGCACCGGCCTGGGGCTGGCGATCGTCAAGCACATCGCGCAGCGGCACGGCGCGCAATTGCGCATCGAGAGCACGCCGGGGCAGGGCTCGCGCTTCGCGCTGCTGTTCCCGGTCACGCGGCTGCGGCCGGCGCGGCCGGTGAGCGTGAACGCCTGAGAACCCACGCCAGCAGCACCAGGAAGACGAGGGCCGTCAGTCCGAGCGCCGCGGCGCTCATGATCCAGAAGGCCAGCGGCGAGCGCATCGCCGCGACCGGGCCGAGCCCGTGGTACGCCAGCAGGTAGCTGCCGGCCAGCCCCAGCCCCCACAGCAAGGCACAGTAGATGACCAGCGGCAGCACCGTGACGCGGTAGCAGCGCAGCACGAACACGCACATCGTCTGCGTCGCATCGGCCAGGTGGTAGGCGGCCGTGGCCAGCAGCAGCGTCGCGGCCAGCGCGACCACCTCGGGGTTGGTCGAGTACAACCCCGCCAGCGGCAGGCGTGCCAGGGCCATGGTGCCGGCGGCGACCAGCGAGCAGCCCAGCGCCAGCTCGAAGCCCAGGCGGCAGGCATGGCGCGCCCTCGCGGCATCGCCTGCACCGAGCCAGTAGCTCACACGCGCGCTGGTCGCGAGGCCCAGCGACAGGGGTGCCATGTAGGCCACGGCGGTGAGGTTCGAGGCGATCTGGTGGGCCGCCGCCGCAGTGGTTCCCAGCCGCGCGATGAAAAGGGCCATCAGCGTGAAGGAGGTGACCTCCACCAGCACCGACAGCCCGCCGGGCACGCCCAGCCGCGCGAATTGCCGCAGCTGTGCCCAGTCCGGCGGCTCCGGGCGCCGCCACAGCGCGAAGCTGCGGTACAGCGGCTCGGTGCGCAGCAGCCAGACCGCCATGCCGAGCATCAGCCAGTTGACGGCCAGCGTCGCGAGGCCGCAGCCCAGCAGGCCGAGCGCCGGCACACCCAGGCCCCCGAAGGTCAGCAGGACCGACAGGGGCAGCTTCACGGCCAGCGACCCGAGTTGCAGCCAGGTCACCAGCTGCGGGCGGCCCAGGGCCTGGTTGAGCGTGCTGTAGAGCCGGAACAGCAACGCGGGTGGCAGGGCGAGGGCCAGCACGCCGAGGTAGCGCGCGACGTCGGCCTGCATGGCCTCGGGCACCTGCGTCCAGCGCAGCAGGGGTTGCGGGAAGAGCAGCACCGCCATGCCCAACACGATGGCCGCGCCGCACAGGTACAGCGACTGGCGCACCGAGCGTCCCATGTCGTGCCCGCGCCCGGCGCCGTGCAGCTCGGCCCAGATCGGCAGCAGCGCCTGGAGCGCACCCATCAGCGAAACGAACACGCTGATGAAGATGGCGGCCCCGACCGACAGCGCGGCCAGCGCGTTCTCGGCGAAGCGGCCGGCGACGATGGTGTCGGTGACGCCGAAGGCCATCACCGCGAGCTGTCCCACCAGCACGGTGCCGGCGTGGCGGGCGATGGTGGCGCGCTCGCCCGTGCCGCAACGGATGGCGTTCACGGCGATGTCACTGGGCCGCCGGCGCGCGCTGGTACAGCAGCAGGTCGTCGTTGGGGTTGGTCGTGCGTCGGAAGGTGCCGATCAGGCGCCAGTCCTCCAGGTTCACGATGTGGTGCAGCAGGCTCACGACCTCGGGCTTGACGATCAGCCAGTCGCACGGCGTGTGGGAGTTGATCGGTTGCAGGTCGTAGCCCGCGTGGTGGCGCAGCGCGGCGATCTGCGCGCGGCCCACGCCCAGCTCGGCCACGCAGCGCGTGGGGCCGGTGCGCTGGGCGATGGCTCGCACCTGGGGCGCGTAGCTCAGGGCGTGGTCGAGCGCGGGCAGCCACAGCGTCATGAGCAGCATCCAGCACAGCGTCACGCCGCCGGCCGGCAGCACCAACGTCTTCCACAGCGCCGCACGGTGGCGGCCGGTGCGCCATCGCACGAGCCAGCACCAGACCAGCGTGGCGAGCACGGCCAGCACGAACACCAGCGGCGAGAACTCCGCCACGTGGCCGGGCGCCAGGCGCGCGATGCTGGCCGCCATCTTGGGCGGCGTGCCGGTCTGCATGGCGATCCAGTACAGCCAGATCAGCACGGCCGAGCCGCTGAAGAACAGCAGCGTGAACCAGTCGATCAGCGCCGACACGCTGCGCCGGAAGGTGGGCAGCGCGAAGGCGGCCAGCGTGGCCAGGGCCGGCAGGGCCAGCAGCAGCGAGCGATCCGCGAAGTCGGTCAGCAGGGTCGCGGCCACCGGCACCAGCATGAACCACAGCGGCAGTGCGACATGGCGGGCGCCGAGCTGCCGGCGCCAGCGCCACAGCGTCCATACGGCCAGCGGCCAGGCCGGCCAGGTGAACCAGATGAACAGCTTGATGAGGCTGCGCCAGTCCAGCCAGGCCGACACGCCGGGGTGCGAACCGGGCAGGGCGATGCGCCAGTGGACCTGCTTGAGCGCGACCGCGACCACGAGCGCGATCGCCACCGCGAGGGCGATGCCGGCGATGGCGGGCCAGCCGAAGGTCGGTGCGGGGTCGCTGCTGTCGTCACGCGCGGCGGCCCGGTGTTCGCGAAGCGCGAGCCACAGCGCGCCAAGGCCCAGCGCCAGCCCGAGCGAGGGCGCGCCGCTCAGCGCCAGCCCGAGGCTGCCGACGGCCAGCCCGACCAGCGGCCCGGTGCGACGGTAGGGCAGAGCGGCGACGCCGTAGAACAGACAGGCCACGAAGAACAGCTGCGCAAGGGCGGGCGTGGTCTCGTGGCCCAGTTGGGCCAGACCCAGGCTGGCGATGAGCGCGAGCAGGCCGCCGTCGGCCATGGCGCGTGCGTAGTCGGTGGGGCGCGCCTCGCCGCCGAAGGCGAAGGCCACGGGCTGCGCGCGCGGCGTGCGGGCCAGGTAGTACACGGCGTACCAGGTGGCCGTGAAGGTGCCCCACAGCATCAGGGCGAACACGATGCGCACGGCCAGGTCCGGCCGCAGCCAGGGAGCCAGCTGGA
Organism: Xenophilus aerolatus; assembly: GCA_030418545.1. Lineage (GTDB taxonomy): Bacteria > Pseudomonadota > Gammaproteobacteria > Burkholderiales > Burkholderiaceae_C > Xenophilus. The sequence continues at coordinate 712,404 of QAIB01000002.1, forward strand.
TCGCCCAGGCGCCGAGCCAGTAAGGCAGCAGTGCGGGCGTCTCGGGGCGCAGGCCCAGCAGCAGGGGGTCGAACCAGCGACCGATGCCCGCGGTGTTCTGCGCCAGCGCCGCCATGTAGCCGAAGGCGGTCACGTCGGCGCTCTTCCACGGGCCGCGGCCCAGCAGGCCCGGCATCAGGTAGGCCGCGCACAGCATCAGCAGCGCGACGCGCGGCAGGCGGCGCACGGCATTCTGGGCAACGATGGCAGGCGTGGGCTGATTCAACGGGACCGGGCGTCGTCGCGGACGACGGTGGAAAACAACATGAAAAAGGTCAGCGCGGTCACCCGGGCTGCCCGTTGCACATCCGGCGGCCGGCGTGCAGGTGGTCGGCGAAGAAGCTTACTTCGACAGCGCGGTCTTGCCGAACTTGTTGCGGAAGCGCTCCACACGGCCGCCCATGTTGTCGACGGACTTCTGGGTGCCGGTGTAGAAGGGGTGCGACTCGCTCGAGGTGTCGAGCTTGAACAGCGGCAGCTCGCGGCCGTCGTCGGTCTTGCCGGTTTCCTTGGTGTTCACGCACGAACGCGTCACGAACTTGAAACCGTTGGAGAGGTCCACGAAAAGGACTTCGCGGTAATCGGGGTGGATGCCGTCTTTGGCCATGGTCTTTTCCTTGAGGGTCGATGCGAGAGCCACATCTGCCAGAAGCGCCGGACCGAAGGCCTGGGGGCAGCTGGCATGCCGGCGGTGTGCCGGGTGCACTTTTCGCGGGAAGCCTTCGATTATCGCATACTGGCCGCGTCTGTCGTCAATTTCCTGCCGCCATGCCCGCTCCCGACCCGCACTCCGCCGCTTCTTCGGCCAGCCCTGCGCCCCTTCGCGTGGGCCTGGTCGGCTTCGGCTTCGCCGGCCAGACCTTCCACGCACCGGTGATCTCGGCCGTGCCCGGTCTCGTGCTGGCCGCCGTTGCCAGTTCGCATCCGCACAAGGTGCACGCGGCCTGGCCCGGCGTGGCGGTGGTGCCCGACGTCGATGCGCTGGTGGCCCGGCCGGACATCGACCTCGTGGTGGTCGCGACGCCCAACGCCCAGCACCATCCGGTGGCGCGGCAGGCGCTGCTGGCCGGCAAGCACGTCGTCGTCGACAAGCCGTTCACGCTCGACGCCGCCCAGGCGCGCGAACTGGCAGAACTCGCGCGCCAACGCGGCCGCGTGCTCACGGTCTACCAGAACCGCCGCTGGGACGCGGATTTCCTGACCCTGCGTGGCCTGCTGGCGCAGGGGGCGGTCGGCCGGCCGGTGTATTTCGAGTCGCACTTCGACCGCTTTCGCCCCGAGGTGCGCGAGCGCTGGCGCGAGCAGGCCGTGCCGGGTGCCGGGCTGTGGGTGGACCTGGGCTCGCACCTGCTGGACCAAGCGCTGCAACTGTTCGGGCCGCCCGACACGCTGCAGCTCGACACTGCGGCGCTGCGCGACGGTGCCCAGGTCGAGGACTATTTCCACGCCGTGCTGCGCTACGAGAACGGCCCGGCAGCGCCGCTGCGGGTGGTGCTGCATGCGACGACCCTGGCAGCGCATGCCGCGCCGCGCTACCTGTTGCACGGCAGCGCGGGCAGCTACGTCAAGCAGGGTGTCGATCCGCAGGAGGACGCACTGCGCACCGGCGCATCACCGCGTGGCGACGCCTGGGGCATCGATCCGCTGGAGGGGCAGTGGGTGCGCCCGGCCGCCGATGGACATCCCGTCACGCAGGCCGTGCCGAACGTGCGTGGCGACTACACGCGCTACTACGCGATGGTGCGCGATGCGATCCGGCTCGAAAGGCCGGCACCGGTCTCCCTCGAAGAAGCGGTCGAACTGATGGAGTGGCTCGACCTCGGCCGACGCAGTGCGATCGAAGGGCGGGCGCTGAGTGGCTGAAAAGAGAAAACCCGCCCTCGGGCGGGTTTCGCTGCGGACGCACGGCAGGCGGCGGCGATCAGCCCCCGCGGCGCATCATGTCGAAGAACTCGACGTTGGTCTTGGTGGCCTTCATGCTCTTGAGGACCATTTCCATCGACTCGATCTCGTCCATGTTGTACATGAACTGCCGCAGGATGCGGGTCTTCTGCAGCACCTCGGGTGCCAGCAGCAGTTCTTCGCGGCGCGTGCCGCTGCGGTTGAGCTGGATGGAGGGGAAGACGCGCTTCTCGTACAGGCGGCGATCGAGGTGGATTTCGCTGTTGCCGGTGCCCTTGAACTCTTCGAAGATCACTTCGTCCATGCGGCTGCCGGTGTCGATCAGCGCGGTGCCGATGATGGTCAGCGAGCCGCCTTCCTCGACGTTGCGCGCCGCGCCCAGGAAGCGCTTGGGCCGCTGCAGCGCGTTGGCGTCCACGCCACCGGTGAGCACCTTGCCCGACGAGGGCACCACGTTGTTGTAGGCACGGGCCAGGCGGGTGATGGAGTCCAGCAGGATCACCACGTCCTTCTTCAGCTCGACCAGGCGCTTGGCGCGCTCGATCACCATCTCGGCCACGTGCACGTGGCGGGCGGCGGGCTCGTCGAAGGTGGAGGCGATGACCTCGGCGCGCACGCTGCGCTGCATCTCGGTCACTTCCTCGGGGCGTTCGTCCACCAGCAGCACCATCATGTGCGTGTCGGGGTAGTTGGCCGCGATGGCGTGGGCGATGTGCTGCATCATCACCGTCTTGCCGCTCTTGGGCGGTGCGACGAGCAGCGCGCGCTGTCCCTTGCCGATGGGGGCGATGATGTCGATCACGCGGCCGGTGATGTTCTCGTCGCCTTTGAAGTTGTCGCGCTCGAGCTTCATCTGTTCCTTGGGGAACAGCGGCGTCAGGTTCTCGAACATCACCTTGTGCTTGTTCGCCTCGGGCGCACCGTCGTTGACCTTGTCGAGCTTGGTCAGCGCGAAGTAGCGCTCGCCGTCCTTGGGGATGCGCACCTCGCCCTCGATCATGTCGCCGGTGTGCAGGTTGAAGCGGCGCACCTGGCTCGGGCTGATGTAGATGTCGTCGGTGCTCGCGGTGAAGCTCGTGTCGGGGCTGCGCAGGAAGCCGAAGCCGTCGGGCAGGATCTCCAGAACGCCGTCGGCGAACACCTGTTCGCCGGCCTTCGCGCGCTTCTTGATGATCGCGAACATCAGTTCCTGCTTGCGCATGCGGCCGACGTTCTCGATCTCGAGTGCTTCGGCCTGCTTCAGGAGTTCCGACACGTGCAGTGCCTTGAGTTCGTTCAGGTGCATGGAATGACCCCGTGGGGGGAATTCTGGAATGTCTGCGGGAGGGGAGGGGTTTGCGGCGGGGCGAGATTGATGCCCTGCAAACCTTGGAATTCGACCGGGCTTGGGTGAGGCCGGTGAGTGCGAGAGATTATGACAGGAAAAAAGAACGGCCGGGCATTGCGCGCCGGCCGTTCGTGGAAGCCTGAAAAGCCTTCAGGCCAGTTGCTGGTCGATGAAGGCCGTGAGTTGCGCCTTGCTCATGGCGCCGACCTTGGTGGCGGCGAGCTGGCCGTTCTTGAAGACCATGAGCGTCGGGATGCCGCGGATGCCGAACTTGGCGGGAATGTCGCGGTTCTCGTCCACGTTCATCTTGGCGATCTGCAGCTTGCCTTCGTAGGTGGCGGAGACGTCGTCCAGGATGGGGGCGATCATCTTGCAGGGACCGCACCATTCGGCCCAGTAGTCCACGAGCACGGGCTTGTCGGATTGCAGGACGTCGGCTTCGAAAGAAGAATCGGAAACGTGCTTGATGAGTTCGCTGGCCATGGGCTGTTCCTTAGCGCTGTGTGTGGTTGCGGTGCAGCTACAGTGCGGGCCATTGTGACAGAAACCAAGAGCCGGCGTGCCCTGCGGGCAGGCTATGGCGGCGATAGCTTTCCCCCTCGTCGCGCCCTGCGCTGCACCGCATGAATGCTGCCCCGAACGACCCCGCGCGTGCGCTGTGGTGCGACCCGGCGCAAGGCCTGGTCGCACGCATCGCCGCGCACATCGCGCAGCATGGGCTGCACCCCGCGCGCACCGTCGTGCTGGTGCCCTACGGCCAGTTGATCGCGATCGGGCGGGCGATGTGGGCGCAGTGCGGCAATGCCGGCTTCGCGCCGCGCTTCGAGACCACGCGCAACTGGGCGCGCAGCGCGGGCGGCTTCGTGCCGGCGGAGGACGACATTGCCTTCGACATGGCGCGCGACCTGCTCACCGCGCAATCCCTGTTGACGCGTGCGGGCCAGGGCGGCCTGCGGCACGCACTGGCCGGCCGGCTGGTCGACATCGCGCAGCAGCTCGCCCCGTTGGCCGCCGCGCAGCCGCCGCAGCAACGTGCGGCCTGGGCGCAATCCGTACGCCCCGCGATCGATGCGGGCCGCGGCTCGACCTGGTTCGACACCGAGAGCGCGCTCAACGGCATCGCCTTGGCCTGGGTGGCCAGCTCGTCATACGCGACCGACGTGCTGCTCGAGGGCGCTGCGCTTGCGCAGGCCGACGCACTGATCGTGCTCGAGGGCCTGCAGGCCGACCCGCTGACGCAGTCGCTCGCCGCGCTCTTCGGGACGCGGGTGCTGCGCCTCCCGATCGCCGCTGCGGTGCCCGAGGACGCGCCACTGGCGGCGCTGCATGCAGCCGACGACCCGGAGGACGAGGCCGAGCGCGCGACCGCGTGCGTCATGCAACGTGTCGCGGCCGGGCAGACGCCGGTGGCGCTGGTCGCCACCGACCGTGCCCTCACGCGCCGAATCGGCGCGCAACTCACGGCCCACGGCGTCGCGGTGCAGGACGAGACGGGCTGGAAGCTGTCCACCACGCGCGCGGCTGCGCAGGCCATGGCTGCGCTGCGCGCCTGCGCGCACGACGCGCGCAGCGACGAGGTACTCGACTGGCTGAAGAACGCGCCGCGCTGGCGTGGCGACGTGCTCGACGCGCTGGAGGTGCGCCTGCGCGACCGCGGGCTGCGCGACTGGAACGCCTGGTGCCACTTCATCGCGCAGGTGTCCGATGCCGAGGGCGCACGCGCAAGCGATGCCGCGCTGGCGCAGCTCACGGCCGAGGTCGAGGCCTGCCGCGCCGCCCTGGCACGGCCGCGCCTGCAGGACGAGTGGCTGCGGGCGATGCGCGAGCTGCTACAGGCCGCGGACCAGTGGGACGCGCTGGTCGCCGACGCGGCCGGCATCGAGGTCGTCGGCGCGCTCTACCTCGACGAAGCGCCAGGCGAACTGCGCAGCGGCGGCGGGCGCAGCAGCCTGGTCGAGTTCAGCGCCTGGGCCCGCGACGTGCTCGAGGCGGCCAGCGTCGTCCTGGCCGTGCCCGGCATGGGCGAAGCCACGGTCACCGTGCTGCCGCTGGCGCAACTGCTGGGTCGCGCCTTCACCGCGGTCGTCATTCCCGGCTGCGACGACCAGCGCCTGCCTGCGAGCCCCGAGCCGCCCGGCGACTGGACCGAAGCGCAGCGCGCCGCCCTCGGCCTGCCATCGCGCGACATGCTGGCGCAGGCCCAGCGCGCCGCGTGGTCGCTGGCGCTGCAGGCCCCGGCCCTCGATCTGGTGTGGCGCCAGTTCGACGCGACGGGCGAACCGGTGCGGCCGAGCCCCTTCGTGCAGGCCCTGCGCCTGGCCGGCGGGACGCAGGCCGCCGACGATCCTCGCGCGCTTGTCGCGGTCGCGCCGCAGCCCACGCACCCACCGCTGCCGCGCGGCGACGCGCTGCCGGTGACGCAGCTCTCGGCCAGCGCCTACGACGACCTGCGCCACTGCCCCTACCGCTTCTTCGCGCTTCGCCAACTGGGCCTGGCGCGCAGCGACGAGCTCGAAGGTGAGGTCGACAAGCGCGATTTCGGCAACTGGCTGCACGAGGTGCTGAACCACTTCCATGCCGCATTGAACGCGGCGCCGACGCCCGACCGGCGGGCGCGGGCAGCCATGATTTCGACGGCATCCGAGCAGGCCACGCAGGCCATGGGCCTGTCCGAGGCGGACTTCCTGCCCTTTGCCGCCGCCTGGCCTGCGGTGCGCGAGGGCTACCTCGACTGGCTGGCCGCGCACGAGGCGGACGAGGGAGCCGTCTTCGAGCAGGCCGAGCCCCGGCTGGAGCAGCCCCTGGGCGACGTGCGCCTGGTCGGCCGGCTCGACCGGATCGACCGCCTGCGGGCCGACGGCCGCGCCTACGTCATCGACTACAAGACCGAGTCGCTCGACAGTTCGAAGCAGCGCGTGAAGGAGCCCTTCGAGGACACGCAGCTGGCCTTCTACGCCGCGCTGCTGGACGAGGACACGCTGCGCGCCGCCTACGTCAACGTCGGCGAGAAGGCCTCGGGCACGCAGACGGTGGAGCAGACCGAGGTGGTCGTGGCGCGCGATGCGCTTGTCGAAGGCATCCTGCACGACCTGCGCCGCATCGGCGAGGGCGCTGCGATGCCGGCATTGGGCGAGGGTGCCGTGTGCGAGTTCTGCGCCGCCCGGGGCTTGTGCCGCAAAGATTTCTGGATTGAAGAAGCCCCCCAGCTTTGCACTCCCTCCGGTCGTGTCACGCCACCCCCCGAGGGGGAGGCCGGCCGCCTTCGGAGCGGCCGGGCGTCGGCCGAGGACACGCCTCTTCGCCAGGAGGGCCAGCCGTGAATCAAGCCGCCTACCGCCACAACGGCCAGCTCGTCCCCCGCGCCGCCTTCTACGCCGTGGCCTGCGACCCGCTGCGTTCGGTGGCCGTGGAGGCCTGCGCCGGCGCGGGCAAGACCTGGATGCTGGTCTCGCGCATCCTGCGCGCGTTGCTCGAAGAGGGCGACGCGGCCTGCCTGCCGCAGGAGATCCTGGCCATCACCTTCACCAAGAAGGCGGCCGGCGAGATGCGCCAGCGCCTGGACGAATGGCTGGAGGACTTCGCGCACCGGCCAGCGGCCGAGCTGGTGCCCGAACTCGTCGCGCGCGGCATGTCGGCTGCCCAGGCCGAGGCCGCCGCGCCGCGCCTGGCGGGGCTCTATGCGCAACTGCTCGCGCAGGGGCGGGCGGTGCAGTTCCGCACCTTCCACGCCTGGTTCGCCGGCCTGCTGCGCAATGCGCCGCTGGCGGTGCTGCAGCAGCTTCGGCTGCCCGCCAGCTACCAGCTGCTGGAAGACGATGCCGAGGCGCGCGCCCGCACCTGGCGGCCCTTCCAGGCCGCGCTGGTGGCCGACCCCGCGGCACGTGCCGATTACGAGGCGCTGGTCGCCAGCCACGGCCGCTCGCAGACCGCCAAGGCGCTCGACGAGGCGCTCAACCGCCGCACCGAGTTCGTGCTGGCCGATGCGGCGGGCGCGGTGAACGCTGGCGTGCAGCCGGTCGCCGAGCGCTGGCCGGCGCTGGCCGGCCTGGCGTCGCCCGCCGCCCGCCTGTGCGACGAGGCGATGCGCCAGCGCTGGATCGGCTGGGCGCGCGAGCTGGGCCGCGAGGCGAACAAGACACCGCAGAAGGCCGCGGAGTCGGTGATCGACGTGCTGGGCCTGGCGCCTGTGGACGCCGCACTCGCCGAGCAGGCCCTGGCCCGCCTGCGCAAGGCCTTCTTCGTCGCCGACGAGGACCGGCTCACGAAGAACTTGCAGAAATTCCCGGCCGCGCAGGCCGCCGAAGAGGAACTGCAGCTGCTCTGCGCCGCCCAGTTGCAGCACGAGGCCTGGCTCTACCAGCAGCGCCTCGCGCGGCTCACGCGCCTGCTGATCGCCACCTACGGCGAGGTCAAGCATGCCCATGCGTGGGTCGACATGAACGATGTCGAGCGCGCCGCCCGCCTGCTGCTGGGCGAGCCCGAGCTGTGGGGCTGGGTGCTGGAGCGGCTCGACGCCGGCGTGCGGCACCTGCTCATCGACGAATTCCAGGACACCAACCCGCTGCAGTGGCAGGCGCTGTACGGCTGGCTGGGCAGCTATGCGGGCGCCGGCGGCAGCCGGCCCAGCGTATTCATCGTGGGCGACCCGAAGCAGAGCATCTACCGCTTCCGCCGTGCCGAGCCGCAGGTCTTCGTCGCGGCCCAGCAGTACGTGCGCGAAGGGCTGGGCGGCGACCTGCTGCAGTGCGACCACACGCGACGCAACGCACAGGGCGTGATCGCGGCCGTCAACGCCGCGATGGAAGCGGCCCAGCAGGCCGGGGAGACGCAGGGCTTTCGCGCCCACACCACCGAGTCGCCCGAGGCAGGCGCCGTCACACGGCTGCCGCGCATCGAGCGCCCGGACAAGGCCGCGGCCAGCGACGCGGGCGCCGAGCCGGCGGCTGCCTGGCGCGACAGCCTCACGACGCCGCGCGTGCTGCCCGAGGAGCGGCTGCTGCAGCTCGAAAGCCGGCAGGCCGCACGGTGGGTCGCCGAACGGATCGCGGGCGGCCTCGCGCCCGGCGACATCATGGTGCTGGCGCGCAAGCGCAGCCGGCTGGCGCTGCTGCAGGACGAACTGCGGCGCCTGCAGATCCCCGTGCAGCAGCCCGAGAAGAACGACCTGCATGCCGCACCCGAGGTGCAGGACATGGCGGCGCTGCTCGACGCCCTGGTCTCGCCGCGCCACACGCTGTCGCTGGCGCGCGCGCTCAAGTCGCCGATCTTCGGGCTGGACGATGCCGCGCTGGTCGAGCTTGCCGTTCGTCAACGACAGGCCGATGCGTCCGCGCGGCCGGGCTGGTTCGCGCTGCTCACGGGCGAAGCCGACCTGCCGCCCGCGCTGGCCGGCATCGGCGAGCGCCTGCTGGCCTGGCGGCGGCTGGTCGACACGCTGCCGCCGCACGACGCGTTGAACGCCATCTACCACCAGGCCGACGTGCTGGCGCGCTTTGCCGCGGCCGTGCCGGCCGCGCTGCGTGCCGGCGTGCTGGCCAACCTGCGCGGGCTGCTCGCCGCCTCGCTGGAACTGGACGGCGCCCGCTTCGCCACGCCCTATGCCTTCGTGCGCGCGCTGCGCGCGGGCCGGCTGCGCGCGCCCTCGGTGGCGGCCGCCGATGCGGTGCAGCTGCTCACCGTGCACGGTGCCAAGGGGCTGGAGGCCGAGCTGGTGCTGCTGCTCGACACCGACGCGCAGGCCCAGCGCGCGCAGACCATGGGCGTGCTGGTCGACTGGCCCGGCGAGGCGCCGGCGCCGCATCGCTTCGTGTTCCTCGCCAGCGAGAAGCGGCCGCCTGCGTGCGCCGCCGAACTGCTGGCGCGCGAGCAGGCCGAGCGGCAGCGCGAGGAGATCAACGCCTTGTACGTTGCGACGACGCGGGCACGCGACGAACTCGTCGTGTCGGCCGTGGCGGCCGCGCGCGCCAATCCGCAGAGCTGGTGGATGCGGCTCGAAGCGCTGGCCACCCCGGTCGACGCGGCGGCTGCCGCAGCGGCGCCCGAGCCGCCTGCGTCCACCGGCGCGCCCGACAACGCCTTCTACATGAAAAAAATGCCTGCAACGCCCGCCCCGCTTGCGCGACCAGCTACCGAAAAGATAGCAACCGTGGGCACCGTCTCGGCCGCCTTCGGCCAGGCGGTGCACCGCCTGCTCGAATGGGCGCAGCCCGGGCAGCCGGTGCCGGGCGCCCATGTGCGGGCGGCTGCGCGCGAGTTCGGCCTGCCGCTGTCGCAAGCGCGCGGCGCCGCCATGCTGGCCGAGCGCATCCGTGCCGGAGCCGGGGCCTGGGCCTGGGATGCCGAGGCCGTCGACTGGCACGGCAACGAGGTCACCCTGACGCACGGCGGCGCGGTGCTGCGCATCGACCGGCTGGTGCGCCGCAGGGGCGAAGGCTGGTGGGTGCTCGACTACAAGTCCGCGGGCCATCCCGAACGGGACGACAGCCTCATCGCCCAGTTGCAGCGCTACCGCGACGCAGTGCGCGAGGCCTACCCGGGCGACACGGTGCGCGCGGCCTTCCTCACGGGCCAGGGCGAACTGGTGGAAGTCGAATGAACATGGCCCCCACGCTCCCCCGCTTCGCGCGGTCCGCTGCCCCCCGAGGGGGCGCTGTTCATCTTGGGGCGGCCCGGCGATGAACAGGCACCACGTCGCCATCGTCGGTGGCGGCCCGGCCGGCCTCATGGCGGCCGAGCAGCTGTCGGCCGCCGGCGTGCAGGTGGACCTGTACGACGCCATGCCCTCGGTCGGCCGCAAGTTCCTCCTCGCAGGGCGGGGCGGCCTCAACCTCACGCATGCCGAGCCCTTCGAGGCCTTTGCCGGTCGCTTCGGCGAACGGCGGGCGCAGGTCGAGCCGATGCTGAAGGCATTCGATGCCCAGGCGCTGCGCGACTGGGCGCATGGCCTGGGCATCGAGACCTTCGTCGGCACGTCCAGGCGCGTGTTCCCGACCGACATGAAGGCGGCCCCGCTGCTGCGGGCCTGGCTGCACCGCCTGCGCGCGGCCGGCGTGCGCTTCCACATGCGGCACCGTTGGCTGGGCTGGGCCGACGAGGGCATCGCACTGCGCTTCGGCACGCCGGACGGGGAGGTATCGGTGACGGCCGATGCCGCCGTGCTGGCCCTGGGTGGCGCGAGCTGGCCGCGGCTGGGCTCCGACGGCGCATGGGTGCCGCTCTTGCGCGAACGTGGCGTCGACGTGGCGCCGCTGCAGCCGGCCAATTGCGGCTTCGACGTCGGGCCGGTGGGCTGGACGCCCTTCTTCGCCGAACGCTTCGCCGGTCAGCCCTTCAAGTCCGTGGCGATCGACTTCGAGGACGGGCAGGGCCGGCGCTTCTCGCGCAAAGGCGAGTTCGTGGCCACCGCCACCGGCATCGAGGGCAGCCTGGTGTACGCCGTGTCGGCCCTGCTGCGCGACGAGATCGCCGCGCGCGGCCGGGCCACCCTGCACGTCGACCTGCTGCCCGACCGCAGTGCGGCCCAGGTGCTTGCCGCTGTGCAGCAGCGCGGCGCGCGCTCGCTGGGCAGCCACCTGAAGAGCCGGCTGAACCTGGACGCGATCAAGTCGGCGCTGCTGCACGAAGTGCTGCCCCGCGAGGCGCTGCACGACGCGCATCGCGTGGCCGCCACGCTCAAGGCCGCACCGGTCACTGTCAACGCGCCGCGCCCGGTCGCCGAAGCGATCAGCACCGCCGGCGGCGTGCGCTTCGAGGCGCTGCAGGCCGACCTCATGGCCCGGGCCGCGCCGGGGCTGTTCGTGGCCGGTGAGATGCTCGACTGGGAAGCGCCCACCGGCGGCTACCTGCTCACCGCCACGCTGGCCAGCGGCGTGGTCGCGGCGCGCGGTGTCGTGCGGCACCTGGCCGGCGAGGGCGGTTAGCGCGCCCGCCGGTGCCGCGCTGAGGCGGCCGTTGCCCTCGGCGCCTCAGCCGGCGTGCTGGTGGTGGCAAGGCGGGTTCCGCACCGCCGCCATCCGGTGCAGCTCGCTGTTCGAGTCCGGCGCTCGGCCGGCCACGCGCGCCGCGTGCGCCACGAGCGCCGCATAGTCGCCGTACACGGCCGAGCGACGCTGCCGGACCAGCTCCACCCAGTACCGGCCCACGGCCTCGTCGCGCTCGGCCCACGCCGCGAACACGCGCGCTTCCGCGGCCCCGAGCGGATGGGCGGCCGTCGCCAGCAGGTCGGCGATGCGCACCCAGTAGAAGATCGGCAGCGCGATGGCGGCAGCCAGCAGCAGGGCCTGCAGCAGCGCCCAGCCCCAGCCGGCCTGCGAGGCGACGATGGCCGCCACCCCGCCCAGCAGGCCCCCGCCGGTGCCGGCGGCGAGCACCCGCTGAAGGCGCTCGGGCGAGGCGCATTCGCGCACGCGCGCGATCGCCGCAGCCGCAGGCGGGCCGGCGTCCAGGTGAAAGCTCAGGCGGTAGGGTTTCCAGAGGTCCATGGCACAGCTGAAAAAGGTGGACTGGTCTTTACGCACGAAGCGGGCGATCGGATTCACAGGGGATGCCGGGGTGGTCGGCCGAGTCGCCAGGCCCTAGCCTTGTGCAGCGCTGTCCCCGGACAGCGCGGTCGTCCGATACCGCAAGGCCAGGAGACTCGACATGCCCCTGAACGACGAACTGGGAGAGAGCTTCAGCGAGTGGCAGGCATTGACCGACGCCTATGCAGAGGGCCTCGAGGCGCTGTTGCATGAAGAGCCCGGTGCGGCCCGGCGCCTGGCGGGCCTGGCCGATCGGCTGGCGCACTACGCCGCACTGTTCGCCCAGGACGTGCATCCCGAGCAGCACGGCGCAGCGGCTCAATCGCGCGAGAACCAGTAGCGGGCCGTGGTGGCCAGCACCCGGGCGGCCTGAAGCCTCGGGTCGACCGGGGCCGGCACCACGGCGCAGCCGAAGGGCCAGCCCGATGCCGTCCAGCGGCGCAATGGGGCCGGCGATCGTGCGGGAAAACGAAGGATCTGTGCGCTTGCCGACATCGGTCGCGGGGCCGGGTGGTCCATGCTGTCTGCCTCGGGTGATGGAGTGGACGAGGCATCATACTGGTTATTTATCCAGTAGTTCCGTCATTTCGCGCGCGGTGGAGCCGTCGCTGGCGAAGGCGCAAACAGGCTTGCGCCGCAGACCATGGCGGTCTGCGGACGAACATCGAAGGGGGGGGGGGGAAGAAGAAGGTGACGAGCCTTACCCCCGGCACTGGCTACACAGTTAGGGCTGCTTGGTTCCCCACCTGACCCGGTTGGCCGCTTCACCATGCGGGGAGGCCCGTCACCGACGATTCTACCCGTGCCTCGAATGCACCTTCGGCGTGCCGGGTCGTGCGACGGGGCGCTTCTAGAATGGGCGCAATGTCCTATCTCGTGCTCGCCCGCAAGTACCGCCCACGCAATTTCGGGGAGATGGTGGGCCAGGAGCACGTGGTGCAGGCCCTCACGAACGCGCTGACGCAGCAGCGGCTGCACCACGCCTACCTGTTCACAGGCACGCGCGGCGTGGGCAAGACCACGGTGTCGCGCATCCTCGCCAAGTCGCTCAACTGCCAGGGTCCGGACGGGCAGGGCGGCATCACCGCCACGCCCTGCGGCGTGTGCCAGGCCTGCACCGACATCGATGCCGGCCGCTTCGTCGACTACACCGAGCTCGATGCCGCCTCCAACCGCGGCGTGGACGAAGTGCAGGGCCTGCTGGAGCAGGCGGTCTACAAGCCGGTGCAGGGACGCTTCAAGGTCTTCATGATCGACGAAGTGCACATGCTCACGAACACCGCATTCAACGCGATGCTCAAGACGCTGGAGGAGCCGCCCGAGTACCTCAAGTTCGTACTGGCCACGACCGACCCGCAGAAGGTGCCGGTGACGGTGCTGTCGCGCTGCCTGCAGTTCAACCTGCGGCCGATGGCGCCCGAGACGGTGCTCGAGCACCTCACACGCGTGCTCGGTGCCGAGGAGGTGGCGGCCGAGCCCGGCGCGCTGCGCCTGCTGGCGCGCGCCGCGCGCGGCTCGATGCGCGATGCGCTGTCGCTCACCGACCAGGCCATCGCCTACGGCAATGGCGAACTGGTCGAAGGCGGCGTGCGCCAGATGCTGGGCAGTGCCGACCGTGGCCATGTGCACGCGCTGATCGAGGCGCTCGCGCTGGGCGATGGCCGCACGGTGGTCGAAACGGCCGAGGCGCTGCGGCGCGACGGCCTCTCGGCCGCCTCCACGCTGGAGGAAATGACCAGCGTGCTGCAGGCCATGGCCGTGCTGCAGGCCGTGCCCTCGCGTGCGCCCGCGGCCGATGGCGCCGACCCCGACGCGGCCGAGGTCGCGCGCCTGGCGGCGCTGATGCCGGCCGACGAGACGCAGTTGCTCTACAGCCTGTGCCTGCACGGCCGCGGCGAACTGGGCCTGGCGCCCGACGAATACGCCGGCCTGACCATGGTGCTGTTGCGCCTGCTGGCCTTCAAGCCGGCGGGCGAGGGCGCCGCGGCTGAAAAAAAAAGTCCGCTGAAAGCGCCGGCTGAGGCGCCGACGGCACGCACCGTCGCCACTGCAGCCTTGGCACCCCCGCCGGCGGCAGAGCCCGCGCCCGCGAGGGCAGCGACGCCGCAGCCATCGCCGGCGAGCGAGGCGCCATCGTCCACCCGGCCCGCCATGCCGCCGTCGGTGCGCACGCGGGACGAGGCCGCTGCATTGCAGGCACGTCCCGGGCAGCGCGTGCCCGTGGTCGACGCGCCGCTGCGCCGCCCTGCGGTCGATCGCGCGCCTGCCTCCGATGCGCCGCCGCGCGACGAAGTGCTCGCGGTGCCGCTGCGCGTGCAGCCACCGCCCGGCGCGCGCGAACTCCCGCGCGAAACGGCCCTGGCACCCATCCCGCCCAGCGAGGACGGCGACTTCTGGCACGCGACCGTGACCCAGCTGGTGGTGGCCGAGGCCATCGGTGCATTGGCGCGCGAGCTGGCCCTGCAGTCCCAGTTGGTGGCGCGCGACGTCGACCAGTGGCTGCTGCGCGTGGAGCGCGAAACCCTGAACCAGCCCGCCAGCCGAGAGAAGCTGCAGAATGCCCTGGCCGGTGCCGGGCATGCAGTGCGCATCGCCATCGAGATCGGCGCCGTGAGCGACAGCCCGGCGCGACGCAACCGGCTGGCCGCCGAAGCCCGCCAGCGTGCTGCCGAGGAGGCGATCCACAACGACCCCGAGGTGCAGTCGCTGATGCGCCAGTGGGATGCCCGCATCGTCCCCGGCACGCTCAAGCCGGCCTGAAGCCCACTTTTTCTCCTCACCCCTTTCGACCACAAGGAAACCCAAGCATGTTCAACAAAGGACAACTCGCCGGCCTCATGAAGCAGGCGCAGGCGATGCAGGACAACCTCAAGAAGGCCCAGGAAGAACTCGCCACGATCGAGGTCGAGGGCGAGTCCGGTGCCGGCCTGGTGAAGGTCGTCATGACCTGCAAGCACGACGTCAAGCGCGTCACCATCGACCCCAGCCTGCTGGCCGACGACAAGGACATGCTGGAAGACCTGGTGGCCGCCGCCTTCAACGCCGCCGTGCGCAAGGCCGAGGAAACGAGCGAGCAGAAGATGGGCAAGATCGCCTCCGGCATGCCGGGCCTGCCCCCGGGCATGAAGCTGCCCTTCTGATGCACGCCGCCTGCCGCTGGATTGCCGCCGCCTGTGGTGCACTGGCCGTCGGCACGGCCATCGCCGCGCCCGCGGTGCCGGCGTACCGCGAGTTCAAGGACTGGATCGTCGGCTGCGACAACGTTCGCGCCTGCACCGCCAAGTCGGCGCCCGAGAAGGAAGGCGAGGCCACGGCCACGCTCGAGCTCTGGCGCGAATCCGGCGGCACGGGCGAGCTGCAGGCCACGCTCTGGCTGGCCTCCGACTTCGATCCGGCGCAGATGCGCCTGGACGGCAAGCCGCTGGCGCTCAAGGCGGCCTGGGCCGGCAAGGCCGATGGCGAGAGCCACGGGCTGAAGCAGGACGATGCGCTGCGTTTCGTGCGCGCGATCGCCAACGGCCGCGTGCTCCAGCTCACGGCCGATGCCAAGGGCCCGTCGGTGCCGCTCGACGGGCTGGCGGCGGCGCTGCTGTTCGTCGACGACGTGCAGGGCCGCGTCGGCAACAGCACGGCGCTGGGCAAGGCCGGTGGTGGTGGCGCCGGCGCGGTGCCCAACGGGCCCATGGCGCCGGTGGTGCGCGCGGCGCCCACGCCGCCGCCGCTGGCCAACGCGGCCGCGCTGGCCAAGGCCGTGCGCGCGGCGCAGCAACCCTTGCTCAAGCAGCGCTGCGACCCGCAACTCAAGGACTTCGGTGGCGATGAGGCCGACCCGCTCACAGCCGACGAGGCGCTGGTGCTGCTGAGCTGCTGGCGGGGCGCCTACCAGCAGGGACAGATCGTGCTGCGCGTGCCGCGCAACGCCCCGGCCCGTGCGGTGCCGGTGGCCCTGCCGCGACCGCCCGGTGCGCCGGCACCGGAGCGCGCGGACGATGCGGCCGTGGTCTCCGAAGGCGACTACGCGGCCGACACGGCCATCCTGTCCAGCGCCTCCAAGGGGCGCGGTATCGGCGATTGCGGCTATGCGGCGCAGTGGGCCTTCGACGGCAAGGGCTTCGTGCCCGCGAGCTACGACTACCAGCGACGCTGCGCCGGTGCGCCCGGCGACTGGCTGCCGCTGTACCGCGCGCGCGTCGAGAAGGAGCGCTGACCGTGTCCGACGCCAGCTCGCTCGATGCCCTGGTCGACGCACTGCGCCGTCTGCCGGGCGTGGGCGCGAAGTCGGCCTCGCGCATGGCCTTCCACATGCTGCAGCACGACCGCGAGGGCGCGCAGCTGCTGTCGCGGGCCTTGCAGACCGCGGCGGCCACCGTGCGCCACTGCGACCGCTGCAACACCTTCACCGAGGCCGAGATCTGCAACGTGTGCCGGGACCCGCGCCGCGATGCGAGCAAGCTCGCGGTGGTCGAGACCCCTGCCGACCAGGCCGCGCTGGAGCGCACCAACGCCTTCCGTGGCTACTACTTCGTGCTCATGGGCAAGCTCAGCCCGCTCGACGGCATCGGCGTGCGCGACATCGGCCTGCACCGGCTGATGGAGCGCGCGCTCGATGGCCAGGTCAGCGAGGTGATCCTCGCCACCAACTTCACCGCCGAGGGCGAGGCCACCGCGCACGTGATCGGCGAGGCGCTGCGTTCGCGCGGCCTCACCGTGACGCGCCTCGCACGCGGCGTGCCCGCGGGCAGCGAGCTGGAGTACGTCGACCTCGGCACCATCGCGCACGCGCTGGTCGACCGGCGTTGATGCCGCCGCGGGCCGATGCTATTTTTTTGATAGCTGCTTGCGCCCGTCTGGCGGGCGCTGCAGGCCGATCCGATTCATAAATTTCATTCGGAGACATGATGAGCTTCAGCCATCTCACCCTGGCCTACTGGTGCGTTCTGGTGGCTGCGGCGTTGCCCTACGTCGCAGCTTGGCTGGCCAAGGCCGGGGCCTTCGGCCCGGCTGACAACGACGCGCCGCGCGAATGGGCGGCACGCCAGAGCGGCTGGCGTGCGCGTGCCACCGCGGCGCAGGCCAACAGCTTCGAGGGCCTGCCGCTGTTCATCGGCGCCGTCGTCGCGGCACACCAGTTCGGTGCCGCGCAGGGGCGGCTCGATGCACTGGCGCTGGCCTACGTGCTGCTGCGCGTGGTCTACATCTCGTTGTACGTGCGTGGCCGCAGCACGCTGCGCAGCCTGGTGTGGGGTGCTGCGCTGCTGGTCAACATCGCGATCTTCTTCATCGCGCGCTGACGGTTGCCTGAGGGGCGGCGAGGCCGTGCGCTGAGCGTTTCGGCTTACCGTGGAAACCCGCGTCGGGATGTTCCGGATGCCTTCGGACAGGGGGCCCACCTAAGCTCGATCGGGTCTTTCAAGAACGACCCGCTCGCCTCTCATGCTCAACCGACGCTCCTTCCATTCGCTGGCCATGGCCGGCGCCGCCCTGGTCGCCGCGCCCGCGCTGCGCGCGCAGCCCAAGCTCGAGAAGTCGAAGGTCTCCATCGCCGTCGGTGGCAAGGCCGCGTTCTACTACCTGCCGCTCACCATCTCCGAACAGCTCGGCTACTTCAAGGCCGAAGGGCTGGAGGTCGAGATCTCCGATTTCGCCGGCGGTGCACGCGCCCTGCAGGCGGTGGTCGGCGGCTCGGCCGACGTGTGCTCGGGCGCCTTCGAACACACCATCAACCTGCAGGCCAAGAACCAGTTCTTCCAGGCCTTCGTGCTCCAGGGCCGCGCCCCGCAGATCGCGGTGGGCGTGTCGACGAAGAACATGGCCGGCTACAAGGGCATCGCCGATCTCAAGGGCAAGAAGATCGGCGTCTCCGCGCCGGGCTCGTCGACCAACATGGTGGCCAACCTCGTGCTCTCGCGCGGCGGCCTCAAGGCCAGCGACGTGAGCTACATCGGTGTCGGCGTCGCGGCCGGCGCGCTCACCGCGCTGCGCTCGGGCCAGATCGATGCGATCAGCAACACCGATCCGGTGATGACCATGCTCGAGCAGAAGGGCGACGTGAAGATCATCAGCGACACGCGCACGCTCAAGGGCACGCAGGAAGTCTTCGGCGGCCCCATGCCCGCGGCCTGTCTCTACGCGCCGGCCGAGTTCGTGCAGAAGAACCCCAACACCTGCCAGGCGCTGGCCAACGCGATCGTGCACGGCCTCAAGTGGCTGCAGACGGCGGGCCCCGGCGACATCATCAAGACGGTGCCCGAGACCTACCTGCTCGGCGACCGCGCGCTGTACCTGGCGTCCTTCGACAAGGTGCGCGAATCGATCTCGCCCGACGGCATCGTGCCGGCCGACGGTCCGAAGACCGCGTTGGCGGCCATCACCAGCTTCGACACCACGGTCAAGGGCGACAAGATCGACCTCGACAAGATCTACACCAACGACTTCGCCAAGCGGGCCAAGGACCGGTTCAAGGCCTGAACGCGCCCGCTGCGTCGTTGCGTCCCGGCCCCGCGCCGGGATTTCCTTTTCTAAGAAATGAAGATGCTCCCACGCTTCCCCGCCGCGCGCGGTCCGCTGCCCCCCGAGGGGGTGCGTCGGTGCCTTCGGGCGGCCGGGCGCCACTGACATGTCCGACCACGCCCTCGAACTGCTCGACATCACCTGCACCTTTCGCGCGAAGGACGACGCACGCCAGCGCTACACCGCCGTGGCCGACACCACGCTGCGCATCGGCGCGGGCGAATTCGTCTCGGTCGTCGGTCCCACCGGTTGCGGCAAGTCCACGCTGCTGAACATCGCGGCGGGTCTGCTGGCGCCGTCGTCGGGCACGGTGCGCGTCTTCGGCCAGCCGCTGGCGGGCATCAACGCGCGCGCCGGCTACATGTTCCAGACCGAGGCACTGATGCCCTGGCGCAGCGCGATCGACAACGTGATGGTCGGCCTGCAGTACCGCGGCGTGCCCGAGCGGGAGGCGAGGGCGCAGGCCGAGCAGTGGCTCGCTCGGGTGGGCC
The DNA here is from genome assembly GCA_030418545.1 of Xenophilus aerolatus. Lineage (GTDB taxonomy): Bacteria > Pseudomonadota > Gammaproteobacteria > Burkholderiales > Burkholderiaceae_C > Xenophilus. The sequence continues at coordinate 731,192 of QAIB01000002.1, forward strand.
TGGCGGGCTTCGGTGACCGCTACCCGCACCAGCTGTCGGGCGGCATGCGCAAGCGCACGGCGCTCGCCCAGACACTGGCGCTCGACCCCGACATCATCCTCATGGACGAACCCTTCAGCGCGCTTGACATCCAGACGCGGCAGCTGATGGAGAACGAGGTGCTCGATTTGTGGGCAGGCGGCGAAGGGCGTCGGGCCGCCCCAAGCCCGGAGCGCACCCCCGCGGGGGGTGGGCACGTAGTGCCCGGGGGCCACAGCCGAAAAGCAGTGCTGTTCATCACGCACGACCTCGATGAGGCCATCGCCATGAGCGACCGGGTGGTGGTGCTGTCGGCCGGGCCGGCCACGCACCCGATCGGCGAGTTCGTGATCGATCTGCCGCGCCCACGCGACGTGGCCGAGGTTCGCATGCAGCCGCGCTTCGTCGAGTTGCACACGCAGATATGGGACGTGCTGCGCGAGGAGGTCCTCAAGGGCTACGCCCAGCAATTGAAGAAGGCCGCCTGATGCTGCGTCCCAACGAACGCAATGCACGCGTGTGGCAGCTCGCGCTGCTGGTCCTGTTGCTGCTGCTGTGGCATGTGGCCTCGCGCGACCAGAAGATCGCCTTCTTTCTCGGCGAGCCGATCCAGGTGGCGGGTCGCATCTGGAGCTGGTTCCTGCCGATCGACGTACCGGCCAACGCGCTCTTTCCCGACGGGCTCAAGGGCAACGCCGACATCTACGTCCACCTCGGCGTCACGCTGCTCGAGACGGTGCTCGCCTTCGGCATCGGCACCGTGCTCGGCCTGGCCTGCGGCCTGTGGCTGGCGCTGGCTCCGACGGCCAGCCTCATCCTCGATCCTTACATCAAGGCGGCCAACTCCATGCCGCGCGTGATCCTCGCGCCGATCTTCGCGCTGTGGTTCGGCCTGGGCATCTGGAGCAAGGTGGCGCTGGCCGTCACGCTGGTGTTCTTCATCGTCTTCTTCAACGTCTACCAGGGCGTGCGCGAGGTCAGCCCGGTGGTGCTGGCCAACGCGCGGATGCTGGGCGCCAACCAGCGGCAACTGCTGCGTACCGTGTACCTGCCCAGTGCCACGAGCTGGGTCTTCTCCAGCCTGCACACCTCGGTGGGCCTCGCCTTCGTCGGTGCGGTGGTGGGCGAGTACCTGGGTTCGGCGCGCGGGGTGGGCTACCTCATCCTGCAGGCCGAGGGCACCTTCGACGTCAACACCGTGTTCGCCGGCATCGCCGTCCTCACCGCCTTCGCGCTGGTGCTCGATGGCCTGGTCGGCGTGATCGAGCGGCGACTGATGAAATGGCAGCCGCGCAGCGGCGAGACCGAGAAGCTCTGATCAACCGGCGAAGCCGCCGGCGTCCAGGAATGCCTTTTCCTCGGGCGTGGTCTGGCGGCCGAGCAGATGGTTGCGGTGCGGGAAGCGGCCGAAGCGGCGGATGATGTCCAGGTGCCCCTGCGCATGCTCACCCGACTCGGTGCCCAAGGCGCGGTTCAAGGCGAGGGAGCGCAACTGGTCGGCCATGTCCTCGGAGTGCGCGAAGGGCAGGTAGCAGAAGAGGCGCAGCGCTTCCTCGATCCGCTGGTCGAAGCCCTGCGCGACCAAACGGTCGGCGTAGTGGCGGGCCAGCGGATCGGTGGCGTACATGTGCCCCGTGCCGCGAAACGCGTTGCGTGGGTACTGGTCGAGCAGCAGCACGAGCGCCAGGGCGCTCTCGGGGCCTTGCGTGGCCCAGGCCTCGTGCTCGCGCCGGGCGGCCGCGAAGTGCGCGTCGTGGAAGCGTTCGCGAAAGCGGCGGTCGAACTCGGGATTCTTCCTGAACCAGGCCGAGGGCCCGGCGTCGCGCCAGAAGTGCAGGACATCGTCCCAGGCCGCGCGGCTCATGCGTCCTTCTTCTTGCTCACGTTGCTGAACAGCACGGCGGCGCCGGCGAACAGCCCGCCCGCGGCTTCGAGGTTGAAACGCTCGGTGTCGCGGCGGCGGACCTCGGCCACGGCCTCGTCCGCCTCGTCGGGCGTCGCGCCCAGCGCCAGGATGGCCTGCCGGCTGAAGAGCATGGCGGATTCGAAGGTCTCGCGGATCTGGTAGTCCACGTTGGCCTTGAGCAGTTCCATCGCGTGCTCGCGGTCGTAGGCGCGCACCAGCAGTTGCGCATGCGGAAACTCCGCCTTCACCAGTTCGGCGATGCGCGTGGCGGCGGCGCGGTTGTTGATGCACACCAGGATGGCGCGCGCCTGGTGGGCGCCCGCGGCGTGGAGCACGTCGGCGCGTCCGCCGTCGCCGTAGTAGACCTTGAAACCGAAGGAGCCCGCATTGCGGATGGCTTCGGTGTCGCTGTCGATGATCGAGATGCTGGCGCCGCGCGCCAACACGCCCTGGCTGGCGATCTGGCCGAAACGGCCGAAGCCGATGACGAGCACGCTGCCCAGGAGGTCATGGGCCGCCTCGACGCCTTCCATCGAGGCCGAGGCCTTGGGCGCCAGGCGCCCGTGTGCCAGCACGACCAGGGGGGTGAGTGCCATCGACAGCACGACGATCGCCGTCATGTTGGCGTTGACCACCGGATCGATCACCTTCGCGCCCAGCGCGGCCGAAAAGAGCACGAAAGCGAATTCGCCGCCCTGTGCCATCAGCACGGCGCGGTCCAGCGCATCGGTGTGCGAACTCTTCGCCAGCCGCGCGACGCCGTAGATGCACAGCGCCTTCACCACCATCATCGACAGCACGCCGGCGACGATGATCGGCCAGTTCTGCGCCACCACGGCCAGGTCCAGCGACATGCCGACGCCGAGGAAGAACAGGCCCAGCAGCAGCCCGCGGAAGGGCTCGATGTCGGCCTCGAGCTGGTGGCGGAAGGTCGATTCGGACAGCAGCACGCCGGCCAGGAAGGCGACCATGGCCATCGACAGCCCGCCCAGCTGCATCAGCAGCGCGGCACCCAGGACGACCAGCAACGCCGCGGCCGTCATCACTTCGCGCGCCTTGGCGTTGGCGAGGATGCGGAACAGCGGGTTGAGCAGCCACAGCCCGGCCGCGACCAGTGCCGCCAGCGCGCCCACGCCCACCGCGACGCCGAGCCAGCGCGACTCGGCCGCCACGTGGCCCACCGGCGCACTCGCGTCCACCGGCGCCATGAAGGCCACGATGGCCAGCAGCGGCACGATGAGCAGGTCCTCGAAGAGCAGGATGGCCACGATCTTCTGGCCGCGCGGCGCCGCGATGTCGCCGCGTTCGCCCAGCAGCTGCATGACGATGGCGGTGGAGGTGAGCACGAAGCCCATGGCGCTCACGAAGGAAACCGCCAGCGAAAAGCCGAAGGCCACGCCAACGCCGGTGAGCAGCAGGCCGCACACCACCACCTGCAGGCTGCCCAGGCCGAAGATCTCGCGCCGCAGGCTCCACAGGTGCAAAGGCCGCATCTCCAGCCCGATGACGAACAGGAACATCACCACGCCCAGCTCGGCCGTGTGGAGGATGGCCTGCGGGTCGCTGAAGAGCTCGAGCCCGAAGGGGCCGATGGCCAGCCCTGCCGCCAGGTAGCCCAGCACCGAGCCGAGCCCGATGCGCTTGAACAGGGGCACGGCCACCACCGCCGCCCCGAGCAGGGTCACGACCTTGATCAGGTCCCCCGCGCTGCCTTCTGCCGCCATGCCGACATCCTCCGTGTGTGTTGGTTTCGCGGCGTTCCGCACGCACAGTCCGCGCCCGGCGGCCGTGACCGTCCGGGCGCCGTTCCGTCATCGGCGCCGTCCGGCGCCTGCGCTCAGCGCTTTTTCTTGGCGGGCGTGCCGCCGCGCTTTTCCTTGACCACCTGCTTGCTGGACGCCGTGGCCTTGGTCGCCGCGGACTTGTTCGTTGCGGCCTTGGCTGGCGCCGCGCGTACCGGAGCGGCGCTGGTCTTGACGACGCCGCCGCCGCGCTTGCTGGTGACCACGACATGCTTGCCGCCGGGGGACACCGCGAGCGTCCCCGTGCCCACGCGTGCCGCGGCGGCGGCACGCACCGGCAGGTACACCACCACCTGGTAGCCGCGCTTGAAGGTGTGGCCGGCGCCGACGTCGTTCCACTGCGCGACGCTGGCGGGGCTCAGCTTGTAGCGGCGCGCGATGCTCGCCACGTTGTCGTTGCGGCCGGCCTTGACGACCGTGCGGCGCGTGACGATCTCGGGTTCGAAGCTCAGGTGCCCGGTGTCGGCCACCGCGGCGGCCACGTCTTCCTGCACGCGCGCGCTGCGCGGCACGATGAGCGTGGAGCCGGCCTTGATGAGCATGCGCGGCGGGATGTTGTTCATCGCGCGCAGGTCGGCCTCGCTCATGCCGGAGCGCTGCGCCGCGTCGGCCACCGTCATGGTGCTGGGCACGGTCCAGGCCGTCCAGCTGGCGTACTGGCCCTGGCTGTAGGCCTCGAAGTTGCGCTGGAAGACGGCCGCGTTGTCCCAGGGCAGCAGGATCTGCGTGTTGCCGCCGGCGGCCAGCAGCACCGGCTTGTGCGCCGCGGGGTTGAGCGCACGGAAGTCCTCGATGCGCACGTCGGCCAGCTTGGCGGCCAGCGTCACGTCCAGGTCGCGCGTGAGCGTGACGGTCTGGAAGTAGGGGTGGTTGGCGATCACCGGCAGGTCGACGTTGAACTGCTGCGGGTTGGCCACGATGTTCTTCACTGCCTGCAGCTTGGGCACGTACAGGCGCGTCTCGGCCGGCATGTTGATGTCGGTGTAGCCGGCCGGCAGGCCCGCCTTCTGGTTGCGCGCGACGGCGCGGCCGACGTTGCCCTCGCCCCAGTTGTAGGCGGCCAGCGCGAGCTGCCAGTCGCCGAACATGTTGTAGAGGCGTTGCAGGTAGTCCAGCGCGGCGCGGGTGGACGCGATGACGTCGCGACGGTCGTCGCGGAAGATGTTCTGCTTGAGGTCGTAGTCGGTGCCGGTGGCCGGCATGAACTGCCACATGCCCGCGGCGCGTGCGCTGGAGACGGCCTGCGGGTTGAACGCGCTCTCGATGTAGGGCAGCAGCGCCAGCTCGGTCGGCATGTTGCGGCGCTCGAGCTCCTCGACGATGTGGAAGATGTACTTGTTCGAGCGCTCCGTCATGCGCTGGATGTAGTCGGGCCGGGTCGCATACCACTGCTCGCGGTCGCGCACCAGGTCGCTCTCGAGGTTGGGCATCTTGAAGCCGCGGCGGATGCGGTCCCACATGTCCACCGGCGGTGCGAGCGTGACCACGCTGCGCTGGCTGCCGCCGGCGCGGCCCGGCGCGATCGGCGACAGCGAACCGTCGGGATAGATCGGCGACGCGCTGCCGCCAGGGGCCGACGAAGACGAGGAGGAAGAGGGGGAGGAGGAGGAACCGTTGGGACCGGTGCCGGTGGCGCAGCCTGCAAGCAGCAGGGCGCTGGCCACGACGGCAGCTAGGAGGATCTTCATCGGAAGTCGTTTTTCCATTGGCGCAGCGCGGCGAAGACGTCGACCTCGCCCGCATCGGCGGCGAGGCCTGCGTGCTCTTGCACGGCGGCGGTGACAGTGGCTTCGCGGCTGCGAAGGAAGGGGTTGATCTGGCGCTCGGTGGCCAGGCGGGCGGGCAGCGTGGGCTGCCCCTGGGCGCGCAGCGACTCGCACTGCGCGATGTACTCGATCAAGTTCGCGTTGCCAGGTTCCACGGCGCGCGCGAAACGCAGGTTGGACAGCGTGTACTCGTGGGCGCAGCATACGCGCGTGTCGCCGGGCAGCGCGGCCAGCGCATCGAGCGATTGCAGCATCTGTCGCGGCGTGCCCTCGAACAGGCGCCCGCACCCGCCCGAAAAGAGCGTGTCGCCGCAGAAGAGCAGCGGCGCCTCGCCGCGCCCGGCCGGCAGGAAGTAGGCGATGTGCCCGGCCGTGTGGCCCGGCACGTCGATGACGGTGAACTCGAGGCCGAGCACCGGCACCCGGTCGCCCTGCGACAGCGGGATGAAAGGTTGCGGGATGGTCTCGTGCGCCGGACCGTAGACCCGGGCGCCGGTGGCCTCGCGCAGTACGTCCACGCCGCCGGTGTGATCGGCGTGGTGGTGCGTGACTAGAATCGCCGCCAGCGTCAGGTCGGGCCTCGTCGCCAGCGCGTCGAGCACCGGCCTCGCATCGCCCGGATCGACCACGACCGCATGCGCCCCGACCTCCAACATCCAGATGTAGTTGTCGGCGAAAGCGGGCAACGAAACGAGGGTCATGACCGGTCAAATTATAGGTTTGCAGGATTGGTTCGAGACCCCGGCCGGGCGTTACCTGCACCACTGGGAACAGGCGCAGTTCGACGACGCGGTGGCCGATGTCTTCGGCTACCACGCGCTGCAGCTCGGCCTGCCGTCGATCGATGCCTTGCGCGCCAACCGCATGCCGCACCGCTGGCTGGCATCGCCGCACGCAGACGGTGCGCCGGCCGCGCTCGTCACCGACTTCGCGGCCCTGCCTTTCTCGGCCAACAGCCTGGACCTGCTGGTGCTGCCGCACGCGCTCGAACTCAGCCCCGACCCGCACGCCACCCTGCGCGAGGTGGAGCGGGTGCTGGTGCCCGAGGGCCGGGTCGTCATCTGCGGCCTCAACCCGGTCAGCCTGTGGGGCATGCGCCAGCGCCGCGCGCGCCTGTACCGGCGCCTGGGCTTCGGCGAGCTGTACCTGCCCGCCGAGGGCGAATTCATCAACTACTGGCGCATGCGCGACTGGCTGCGGCTGCTGGGCTTCGAGGTCGAGTCGGGCCGCTTCGGCCTCTACCGGCCCGCCGTGCGCAGCGAGGCCTGGCTCGAACGCTGCCGCTGGTTCGACGCCGTGGGCGAGCGCTGGTGGCCGATCTTCGGCGCGGTGTACTTCATCGTCGCCGTCAAGCGCGTGCGCGGCATGCGCCTGCTGCCGGCCGACTGGAAGCGCCGCCCGGCGATCGCCACGGCGCCGATGCCGGTGGCAGGCCGCATGCACCGTGAGGGCGGGTGCGCGCGCACCGCCCCTTCCGAGAGAAAGACAAGAGATTGAACGAAGTCACGATCTATACCGACGGCGCCTGCAAGGGCAACCCCGGCCCGGGCGGCTGGGGCGCCTGGCTGAAGTCCGGCACGAGCGAGAAGGAGCTCTTCGGCGGCGAGCTGAACACCACCAACAACCGCATGGAACTCACGGCCGTCATCGAGGGCCTGGCGGCGCTCAAGCGGCCGTGCAAGGTGGTGCTGTACCTGGACAGCCAGTATGTGCGCCAGGGCATCACCGAATGGATCCGCGGCTGGAAGGCCAAGGGCTGGGTCACCTCGACCAAGCAGCCGGTGAAGAACGTCGAACTCTGGAAGCGGCTGGATACGCTGGTGCAGAACGGCGGCCACCAGATCGAGTGGCGCTGGGTCAAGGGGCATTCGGGCGATCCGGGCAACGAGAAGGCCGATGCGCTCGCCAACAAGGGTGTGCTGCGGGCGCAGGGGCGGCTCTGAGCTTCAGCGCGGTCTCGCTATCGTTTGGATAGCTGTCGGCGCCCGACCCACGGGCGCGGCAGGCGATTCGTTTCAGAAACCGGAGCGCGAGGGCGCGATGGACTGGAGCTCGGCCAGCGTGTTGGCGTTGAAGAAGCCGTCCGGCGCATCGCCGGGCCGGTCGAAGGGCACCACGGCCACGGCATGCCGCGACGTCCATGCCGAGACCTTGCGCCCGCCCGCTTCGAGGAAGTCCGCCAGGCTGCCCTGCAGCGTGCTGCGCAGCAGGCAGAACACCGGTTGCGGTCGCAGGCGGCTGCTGCCGTCGGGCTGCGGCTCGGGCGCGCTGGCCATGGCGATGTCGGCGCCCTGTGCGTTCAAGGCCTCGGCAAGGCGCTGCGCGAGGTCGAGAGGAAAGTTCGGCGCGTCGCAGGGCACGGTGAGCAGGCAGGGCGTCTCGCAGTGCTGCAGGCCGGCCAGGAAGCCGGCGAGTGGGCCGGGATGGTCGGGCTGCGCGTCCGTCACGACGGGTGCGCCGAAGAACTCGTAGCTCAGCAGGTTGCGGTTGGCGCTCAGCATCACGAGCTGCACCTGTGGCGCCAGCCGCTGCAGCGCGCGCAGGGCCAGCGGCTCGCCGTCGAAGTCCTGCAGGCCCTTGTCGAGCCCGCCCATGCGGCTGCCGCGGCCGCCGGCCAGCACGAGGCCGGTGATGTCGAGGTCGGGGCGGACCGGCCTCATCCGCCGATGTAGCTCATCTCGACCCGGCGCGGCGCGCCGTCGCCGGTGTCGGGCTCGCGCAGCGCGCGCAATTCCGAATAGCGGTCGGCGCGGCCCTGCCAGATGTGGCCGATGGCCGAGAGGATCTGCGCGTCGTCGGCGCCGTCGCGCAACAGGGGCTTGAGGTCGTGCCCGCGGCTGGCGAACAGGCACAGGTACAGCTGCCCCTCGGTCGACAGGCGCGCGCGGCTGCAGTCCTGGCAGAAGGCCTGCGTGACGCTGCTGATGACGCCGACCTCGCCGCCGCCGTCGGCATAGGCCCAGCGCTGTGCCGTTTCGCCGGGCGCGCTGGCCTCCAGCGGCACGAGCGGGAACTCGGCCGCGATGCGCGCCACCACCTCGGCCGAGGGCAGCACCTCGTCCATCCGCCAGCCGTTGGTGGCGCCCACGTCCATGTACTCGATGAAACGCAGCACCACACCGGTGCCCCGGAAGCGCCGCGCCATCGGCAGGATCTCCTGCTCGTTGGTGCCGCGCTTGACCACCATGTTGACCTTGATGGGACCGAGCCCCGCCGCCTGTGCGGCGTCGATGCCGGCCAGGACCTCGGCGACCGGGAAGTCGACGTCGTTCATCGCGCGGAACACCGCGTCGTCCAGTCCGTCCAGGCTCACCGTCACGCGCTGCAGGCCGGCGGCCTTCAGGGCCTTCGCCTTGCGTGACAGCAGCGAGCCGTTGGTGGTGAGCGTGAGGTCCAGCGGCTGGCCATCGACAGTGCGCAGCTGCGCCAACTGCTCGACCAGGCCTTCGATGTTCTTTCGCAGCAGTGGCTCGCCGCCCGTGAGCCGGATCTTGCGCACGCCGTGCTGGACGAACAGGCGCGCGACGCGCGTGATCTCCTCGAAGCTCAGCAGGTCGGCATGTGGCAGGTAGCGGTAGTCCTTGTCGAACACCTCCTTGGGCATGCAGTAGCTGCAACGGAAATTGCAGCGATCGGTCACGCTGATGCGCAGGTCGGTCAGCGGACGGCCCAGGCGGTCGAGCAGCGTGCCGGTGGGCGCCAGCGCGGGTGCGTCGGCGGGCGCCGGCATGCCGCGGCGCAGGTCGAGCACGGGGATGACGCGGGCACTCATCGGCGCGGGCGCGCGCACCGGTACGGCGGTCGTGCGGCGGGAGCGATGGGGGAGGATGCTGCGGTCACGTCGGCCTGGAGGGGAAAGCCAGGGGGCAGTTTAGCGAGGCGTGCGCGCTCGGCGCGGCGTGGGGTCGGCCGTGGGCGGCCGCCTACGCCGCTGCGCCCGGCCGCCGACGCACGCCGCCCGGCGACCCCGGTACAAGTCGGGCTGGGCCGCCGCCGCGCCGCGGTGGCGAGGAGGCGGCCCGATGGAGCTGCACCGATGGAGAAGACCGACCGCCTGGGGCCACCCGGCCTCGCCAAGACGCTGCCGCTGCGCCGGTGGATCGGCCTGCTGGTCGCTGCCGCTGGTGCGCTCGTCCTCGCGGCGCAGTTCTGGACCTTCGTGCGCGCCGAGCCCGTGGTGTGGCAGGCGCTGCTGGGGGGATCGGTCGCCGCCCTGGCGACGGCGTTGGGCACAGTGCCCGTGATGTTCTCGCAGCGGCTGTCGGACCGGGTGCAGGACACGCTGTTCGGCTTCGGCGCCGGCGTGATGCTGGCCGCCTGTGCGTTCTCTCTCATCCTGCCGGGGCTGGAGGCCGCCAAGGCGCACGGCGGCTTCGGCACCGGCGGCTGGGCGGCGGGCGGCATCATCGGCGCCGCCATCCTGATCGGCGGCGCGGCGCTGATGGCGATGGACAAACTGCTGCCGCACGAGCATTTCATCAAGGGTCGCGAGGGGCTGGATGGCCATGCCGCGCGCAAGCTGCGTCGCACCTGGCTGTTCGTGATCGCGATCGCCCTGCACAACCTGCCCGAGGGCCTGGCCATCGGCGTGGGCTATGCGGGCAACGACGGCCTGCGCGCCAACGCCCTGGCCACGGGGATCGCGATCCAGGACGTGCCCGAGGGGCTGGTGGTGGCGGTAGCGCTGCTGGCTGCGGGCTACCCGCGCTGGATCGCCGTGGCGCTGGGCATGGCCTCGGGCCTGGTGGAGCCGCTGGGCGCCGTGCTGGGCGCGGCCGTGGTCGGCTACTCGGCAGCGCTGCTGCCCTGGGGGCTGGGCTTCGCGGCCGGGGCGATGCTCTTCGTCATCAGCCACGAGATCATTCCCGAGTCGCATCGCAAGGGCCACGAGGCCTTCGCCACCGGTGGGTTGATGGTGGGCTTCGTGCTCATGATGCTGCTGGACACGGCACTGGGCTGAGCGCGCCGCCTTGCTATCAAAAGGAGAGCGCCGCGCGCACGTCTGTCGTGCGCGGGGCGCTGATTTCGTCTGAGGAATTGCCAGGCAAGTCCTCGGCAATCAGACGGCTCAGCCGTGCCGCACCGCGACCGTCTTGAGCGTGGTGAAGCCGTACAGCGCCTCGAAGCCCTTCTCGCGGCCGTAGCCGGAGGACTTCACGCCGCCGAAGGGCAGCTCGACGCCGCCGCCGGCACCGTAGTTGTTGATGAAGACCTGGCCGCTCTTCACGCGCTTGGCCATGCGGAACTGGCGCGCGCCGTTGTTCGTCCACACGCCCGCCACCAGCCCGAACTGGGTGGCGTTGGCCAGGGCAACGGCCTCGTCCTCGTCGGCGAAGGGCATGGCGCAGAGCACCGGGCCGAAGACCTCTTCCTGCGCCAGCCGATGGTGCACGGGCACGTCGCGCAGCAGGGTGGGGGCCTGGTAGAAGCCGGTGTCGGGCGCCTCGTCGACGATCTGGCCCTGCGCCACCATGGGGATGTCGGCGGCGTGCGCGTCGGACAGGAAGTCCCACACGCGCTGCTGCTGCGTCTGGCGGATGAGCGGGCCGACGTCGAGGTCCATCGCCGCCGGGCCGACGCGCAGCGCCTCGAAGGCGTGGCCCAGGCGCTCGAGCAGCAGTTCGTAGATTTCGCGCTCGATCAGCACGCGCGAGCCCGCCGAGCAGGTCTGGCCGGCGTTCTGCACGATGGCGTTGATGATCACCGGCACGGCCGCGCCCAGGTCCGCGTCGGCGAAGATGATCTGCGGGCTCTTGCCGCCCAGTTCCAGCGTGACGGGGCAGTGCCGCTCGGCCGCCACCTGCTGGATGATCGTGCCGACCTTGGGGCTGCCGGTGAAGCTGATGTGGTCGATGCCCGGGTGGCGTGCCAGCGCGTCGCCCACCTCGTGGCCGTAGCCGGTGACGATGTTGATGGCGCCGGGCGGGAAGCCCACCTCGGCGGCGAGCTGGGCCACGCGGATCAGCGACAGGCAGGCGTCCTCGGCCGGCTTGACCACGCAGACGTTGCCTGCCGCCAGCGCGCCGCCCACGCTGCGGCCGAAGATCTGCATCGGGTAGTTCCAGGGGATGACGTGGCCCGTCACGCCGTGCGGCTCGCGCCAGGTGAAGACGCTGTAGCCGTCCTGGTAGGGGATGGTTTCGCCGTGGAACTTGTCGCAGGCACCGGCATAGAACTCGAAATATCGCACCAGCGCCAGCGCATCCGCGCGGGCCTGCTTGGTCGGCTTGCCGCAGTCGCGCTGCTCCAGCGCGGTGAGCTCGTCGGCATGCTCGGCGATTTTTTGTGACAGCTTGTACATGAGCCGGCCGCGCTCGGCCGCGCTCACCTTGTGCCAGACGTTGTCGAAGCAGTCGCGGGCCGCGCGCACGGCGGCGTCGATGTCGTCGGCGTTGCTGCGCTGCAGCTCGTCGAACTGCTGGCCGTCGGACGGGTCCAGGACCGGCAGGACGCGGCCCGAGGCCGAGGGAACGTTGGTGTTGGCGATGAAGTTGAGCTGCATGGGCCCGGATTGTGCGTGAGCACGGCAGCCGCTGCTGGCGCCCGGCTCGTGCCGCGAATGCAAGTTTCTGACCCCGATTTGCGGTACACGAAGGCCCTTTGGCCGTCGGCACTGGAAAAAACGCCGAAAATCGCCATATGCCACGCATGAAAGCCACCTCCACACCCCAAGCCGGGCGCGACCTGGCCGTGACGGCGACGCTGGCACAGTTGCTCGAGCGGCTCGAACACAGCCCCACCCCCATCGGCGCCGAGCAGTACCGCTCCGTCGTGCTGCACCTGGTGCACGAGTTCGAGGACGTCGCCGGCGGCGCCGAACTCGGGCCGCTGCTGGACCGCTTCCCCGCGGCCGCCGAGCTCTACGAGAACCTGCACTACCAGCACGCCGGCCTGTGCCGCAGCGCGCTGGAACCGGCCATGAGCGCCGAGCTGGCGGCGCGCCAGGCCATCGAGCGCGCCCGCGCCGGCAGCGCCACGCCGCCCGGATCGATTGTTTGAGTTTGAAGAAAGGGACCGATGTCCAACGCCGATGTCAAAACCACCGTCAACGAAGGCGGCCTGCGCTACAAGTCCAAGACGCCGGGTTCGCCCTTCAAGGCTTCGTCCTCGTTCAGCGGTGCCACGATGTCCTGCTTCCTGTGCGGCAAGCATCGCCCCCGTTCGCTGATGCAGACCAAGCGCGTGCTGGGCAAGGCCCAGCCGGTCTGCGCGCCGTCCTGCAAGGAGCTGGACGAATCCCTCAAGGGATGAGGTAGGCCATGAGCGGCGGCGCCCCGGCATCGCTCCATGTGGTATGCCCGCACTGCCACACCACCAACCGCGTGAAGGCCGGCGACCTGGCCAGCGCGCCGGATTGCGGGAACTGCCACCAGCCGCTCTTCGCGGGCGCCCCAGTGGCGCTCGACGAGGCCCAGTTCGACCGCCACGTGGCGCGCAGCGACCTGCCGGTGCTGGTCGATTTCTGGGCGCCCTGGTGCGGGCCCTGCCTGCAGATGGCGCCGCACTTCGCCCAGGCCGCCAGGACACTGGAGCCGCAGTTCCAGCTCGTCAAGGTCGACACCGAGGCGCAGCAGCGCCTCGGCGCGCGCTTCAACATCCGCAGCATCCCGACGCTGGCCCTCTTCGCAGGCGGGCGGGAGGTGGCGCGCCAGCCGGGCGCCATGGGCGCGGCGGACATCGTGCGCTGGGCGCGTTCGCACGCGCCCGCCTGAACAGACCAACCCCCGGGGTTTTTTCCTTAGCCGCCGACCGGCACGAAGCGGTCGGAGTGGCTGGCCAGCCATTGCTCGGCGAGGCGGCTGTCGTCCTGCGAGGGATGGAAGTCGGCGCGGAAGTAGCGGCGCCAGGCCGCCCAGTTGCCGCGCAGCAGGCCGCCGCGGGCGCCCAGGATGCGCCAGGCGCTCTTCCAGGTCGACCATTTCCACAGCTGGCCCTCGTGGCGCAGGTTGGCGACCGTCTGGCGCGCCAGGTCGCCGAGGAAGAGGGTGGTCACGCGGCGCATCCAGCGGGTGCGCCAGGCCTCGGAGCCGTCGGCCGCGCGGTACAGGTCGAAGGCCGTGGTCTTGTGCTCGGATTCCTCGGCGCTGTGCCACAGCCACAGGGTCTGCAGACGCTGCTCGGCACCGGACAGCACCTCGGGGTGCGCGAGCAGCCAGTGCGCGAACATGGCGGTGAAGTGCTCGGTGGCGGCCGTGATCGCTAGCGCGTGGCGCGGGTCGGCATCCTTCAGCAGCTCCATGCGCTTCATGGCGCGCGGCGTCCAGCGGTCGACCAGGCCCTGCTTCTCCAGCTGGGCATTGAAGAGGGCGTGGATGCGCCGGTGCGTGGCCTCCTGCCCGATGAAGCCGCGCACCTCGGCCTGGCGGCGTGCTTGTTCCTCGGCCGGCAGCATCGGCAGCGCGGCCCGGACGGCGTCGATGAAGAACTGCTCGCCGAAGGGAAAGCTCATCGACAGGGCGTTGAAGAAGGCGGTGGAGAACGCATCGCCTCCACACCAGTCGCGGGCGAAGGGCGCTTCGAGGTCGATGAGCAGGCGGCGGACGACGAGTTGGGACATGGCGACCCTGTGGAAGGTGCTGGAAGGTGGTTGGTACGGATGCGTACCGGTTGCACGATCCTCGTCGCGGCGCCTGGTACTGTCAAGTACCAAACGGTAAGAGAATGGCCGGCGGGTGGCTGTCCCGACGCGCTACGCTCGCTGTCCCGACCCCGGTCGCCTGTCCCCCGCTTTTTCCTCGCATGTCCCCCGATGCCTCCCTGGCCGACCTGAGCCCCGCTGCCCGCGAGCACCGCAGCCGCCTGCTCGAAGGCATGGCTCAGGCCGTCGCCGCCAAGGGCTACGCCCAGACCTCCATCGCCGACATCGTGCGCGAGGCAGCCGTCTCCCGCCGCACCTTCTACGAGCACTTCTCGACCAAGGAGGAGTGCCTGATCGCGCTCTACGAGGCGGCCAGCCGCGAGGCGCTCAAGGTGCTGGCCGACGCGGTGGACCCGGCCCAGCCCTGGCGCGCCCAGGTGGAGCGCGCGGTGACGGCGTACTTCGACTGCCTGGCGCAGAACCCGGTGCTGCTGCGCACGCTCTTCGTCGAGATCCTCGGCCTCGGCTTGCCGGGCTTGGCGGCGCGGCGGCGGGTCAACGACGAGATCGCCGCCTTCATCCGCGGCACGCTGCACGCCGGGCCGGTGGGCGACACCGCGCAGCCGCCCGTGCTGTCGCCGGCCCTGGCGCTCACGGTGGTGGGCGGCATCAACGAACTGGTGCTGGAGGCGGTGGAGCAGGGTCGCGAGGCCGACCTGCGCGCCCTGGTGGGGCCCGCGACGCAGCTGGTCTACGCGGTGGCGGCAGTGGCGGCCGGCTGAGTCCTCAAGCCAGAAGTGGCTGCGGCGCCCGCCGGACGGGCGTAAGCAGCTACGAAATCGATAGCGCTCGCCCTCAGCGCGACGGCGCCCGCGCAGTGGCAGGCAGGCTGCGCAGGGCACCCAGCATGCGTTCCACGTGCCGGCCCGGATTGAGGTTCTGGTAGTAGGCCGCGACCTTGCCGTCGGGCGCGATCACGTACGACAGCCGGTTGGCGAAGTCCGGGCGCGTCTGCATCAGCGCGTCGAAGCTGCGGATCACGCCCTTGCCTTCGTCCGACGCCACGGGAAAGCGGCTCTGGCAGGCCTTGACGGAGAACTTCGTGAGCGTGCCGATGTCGTCGGCCGAAACGCCGATCACCGAGGCGCCCAGCGCCTTGAACTGGTCGATGGCCTCCGCAAAGGCATGTGCCTCGATCGAGCAGTCCGCCGAGTCGGCGGCAGGAAAGAAGTACAGCACCACCGGCCCCTTGGCCAGCTCGTCCTTGAGCGAGTAGCGGAACACCTGCCCGCCGAGCGCCGCCTGCGCGGTGAAAGCCGGTGCGGGATCGCCGATGTCGAGCGCGGCCTGCGCGCTGCCGCCGCCCAGCGCAATCGCCAGCGCGCCCGCCAGGCGCCATGAGGGGGAGACGAAGGCCATGCGCAAGCTCCGGGAGTGAGGGCTGGAATTCTAGGGAGCGCCGAGTGAAACCTGCAGGCCGCGCCGTCCGTATTTCGTTCATGATGGGCCGCCCCGGCCCACCCGAGGAGAAGAACGATGGAGGACCGATCGATGATCGCCTTGCCCGCCTGCGCCCGGCGCCTGCTGCGCGCGCTGGCCGTACTGGCCGCAGCTGTGCTGCTCGCCGCCTGCGGCACCTTGCCGCCGCCCAGGGAGCGACCGGCCGAGCACGCGGCCGCGCCGAACCCGGCCAGCGCGCTGGCTCGCATCGCCGCCGCGTCCACGCCGCCGGGCGAGCATTCGGGATTCCGCCTCATGCCGCTGGGCGTGTATTCGCTCGACGCGCGCATCCAGCTCGCGCGCCGCGCGCAGCATTCGTTGGTGGTGCAGTACTACCAGCTCGAGAACGACGCCACCGGCCGCCTGCTGATGCGCACCCTGCGCGAGGCGGCACTGCGCGGCGTGAAGGTGCGGCTGCTGGTCGACGACCTGTACACCGTGCACAGCCAGCAGCTCCTGCTGGCGCTGGCCGACACGCCCAACCTGCAGGTGCGCCTGTTCAATCCCTTCTGCTGCGGCCGTGGCGGTCTGCTGTCGCGCTTCGCGGCCTCGCCGCACGAGATCCCGCGGCTCAACCACCGCATGCACAACAAGCTGTTCGTCGCCGACGGCACGATGGCGGTGGTCGGCGGTCGCAACATCGCCGACGAGTACTTCGTGCTCAGCCCGTCGCAGAACTTCATCGACATGGACGCGCTGGTGGTCGGCAAGGTGGTGCCGCAGCTGGAGCGCATCTTCGACACCTACTGGAACAGCCAGCAGGTGCGTCCGGTGGAGGAGATCGTCACCGGCGAGGGTGGCGTGCGCCCGATGGCTGCGCAGTTCGACGACTGGGTGGGCATGGCCGCACCGCCGCCGCAGATCGTGCTGCCGCCGGTCGACGTGCTGGGCTACGGCCCCATCGGAGAGGAACTCGACGAAGGCCGGTTGGGCCTGCTGTGGGGCGAGGCACAGGCCATCGCCGACCCGCCCACCAAGCCGGCCACCATGAGCGCCGACGAGGCCCTGGGCACCAGCGTGACGATGAAGGTCTGGGGCCTGCTGATGGACGCCAGGAGCGAGGTCGACCTGACCTCGCCCTACCTGGTGCCCGGCGAGAAGGGCATGGCGGCTTTCGACGACCTGGCGCGGCGCAAGGTCAAGCTCACCTTGCTGACCAACTCGCTCGCGGCCAACGACGAGCCGCTGGTGCACACCGGCTACGTGCGCTACCGCGAGCGCCTGCTCAAGGGCGGCGCCGACCTCTACGAACTCAGCCCCGAGCGCACGATGGCCAACAAGCGCTTCGGCGCCTTCGGCGCGTCGCTGGGCCGCCTGCATGCCAAGACGGCCGCCATCGACCGGCGGCGCATCTTCATCGGCTCGATGAACCTCGACCCGCGCTCGGCGACGCAGAACACCGAGATGGGCGTGGTGGTCGACAGCCCGCAGCTGGCGCGCGAGATGCTGCGCGTCATCAACCTGAGCAAGCTGCAGAACTCGTACCGCCTGCGCCTCGCGCAACCCGGGGGGACGCTGGAATGGCTGACCACCGACGGCGAGAAGGAGATGGTGTTGACCACCGAGCCCGAGGCGGGGTTCTGGCAGCGCTTCTACAACACGCTGGTGGCGCCGATCGTGCCGGAAATGCTGTTGTGAACCGGCACGCCGGCCCGGCCATTCGACCGAAAACAAAGGTGTCCATCGGGCCCCGGAAGTGCTGGCTCGTACACCCGAATGCAAACCTTTGTCTGTCTAGCCACTGCAACAAATCCTCCCTACATTAGGAAACAGTTGGCAACCAAAGTGCCTATCTGTTTGCAAGGGTGAACGCCGTGGGCAAGACACGACAAGTGGTGATGCAGGTCCTGACCCGTGCCGGTGAGGAATGGAACCATGTCGAGTTCACGCTCGACGACAGCTTCGCGGAACGGCTGCGGCAACTGCGCACGCTCGTTCCGCCGCTGAACAACCTCAACCGCGGCCGCGATCTGGTGATCGACAAGGTGCGCGTGCGGCTGCCGTCGGCCGTCTGGCGTTGCGATGGCGCCGGCGAGGCGGCGACGGAGGTGGATGGCTCGTCGATCGTCATCGCGGCCGAGGGCTTCTTCAACTGCGGCGGCAAGAAGCGGGGCTCGCGCGAGAAGCTCGTGACCTACACCTTCCCGATCGCGCGGCTCATCGAACTGCATGCCGAGCGCGCCGACGGCGAGGTCTTCTTTCTGCGCAACGGCATCTTCACCAACGACGAACCGGCCAATTCCTCTGCCGGCCGCTGGGCCGCCTCGCTGCACCTGGGCGAGGCGCCGCATGCGCACGACGCGGTGACCGACTTCGACACCATGCCCGGCTCGCCGGTGCCGCTGCGCCATCCCGATCCGATCGACACCGCGGCGGCACAGCGCGTGCTCAACTGAAATCTCGCGGCTTCAGGCCGGTCGCATCTGCACCGGGTCGTAGAAGAACTCCTCCTGCGCGATGCGCTCGCCCTCCCAGCGCTGCCAGGCGAGTTCTTCCAGTCGCATCGCGCGTCCGTCCTTGAAGGTGAAGGCGAAGATCCAGCGGATCACCACGTGGTCGCCGTTGACGAACACGGGCCGCACGCAGGTCGACACCACCTGGGCCGTGCGGTCCATCACCGCCTGCTCGTGCGCGACGAGCAGGGTGCGGCCGCGGCGCGGCTCGGCCAGGTTCTCGCGCATGGTGGCGTCGTCGGTGTAGTAGTCCTCGATCGCCTGCACATGCGCGCCGCCCTCGACGGCCGCGATGAAGGCTTCGAGGCGTTCGGGCGTGGGCATGCCGTGTGGGTGCCCGGTGCTACTTGGCCTTCACCTCGACACGCCGCGCTTCCGCGGCCGGGCCGCCGGCCTGGGTCTGCTCGGGCTTGGCGAGTTCGACCTTGTCCTCGGGCACGCCGGCCATCTTGAGGGCGGCGGCCACGTTCACGGCCCGCTGCTTGGCGAGTTCGGCATTCTTCGCCGGGTCGCCCGTCGCGTCGTGGTAGCCGCTCACCAGCACGGTGCTGCCGCTCTGCACGGCCTTCACCACGTCGGCCAGCGCCGCGCCGGCGTTGGGCGCCACCTCGGCCTTGCCGCTCTCGAAGTAGAACTTGACGATGCCGTTCTCGACCTTGACCGAGGCCGCCTCGGCCGCGCCGACGGCGGCGCCGGCCACCACCGCGCCCGGCGTGGTCACGGCCGCCGGCGCGGCCGCCACGTCGCCGGTGTGGAACTTCACCACCAGCGGCACGATGAGCAGCGCCACGATGTTGATGATCTTGATGAGCGGGTTCACCGCCGGGCCGGCCGTGTCCTTGTAGGGGTCGCCCACGGTGTCGCCGGTCACCGCCGCCTTGTGCGCCTCGCTGCCCTTGCCGCCGTGGTGGCCGTCCTCGATGTACTTCTTCGCGTTGTCCCAGGCGCCGCCGCCGGTGCACATGCTGATGGCCACGAAGAGGCCGGTGACGATGGTGCCCATCAGCAGGCCGCCCAGGGCCTTCGGGCCCAGCAGCAGGCCGACCAGGATCGGCACCACCACCGGCAGCAGCGAGGGGATCATCATTTCCTTGATCGCCGCGCCGGTCAGCATGCCCACTGCCTTGCCGTACTCCGGCTTGGCCGTGCCTTCCATGATGCCCTTGATGTCGCGGAACTGGCGGCGCACTTCCTCGACCACGGCGCCCGCGGCGCGGCCCACGGCTTCCATGGCCATGGCGCCGAAGAGGTAGGGGATCAGGCCGCCGATGAACAGGCCCACGATCACCATCGGGTCGGAGAGGTTGAAGTCGATGGCGCGGCCGTAGCTCTCGAGCTTGTGCGTGTAGTCGGCGAAGAGCACCAGCGACGCGAGGCCGGCCGAGCCGATCGCATAGCCCTTGGTCACGGCCTTGGTGGTGTTGCCGACGGCGTCGAGCGGGTCGGTGATGTCGCGCACGGACGAGGGCAGCTCGCTCATCTCGGCGATGCCGCCCGCGTTGTCGGTGATGGGGCCGTAAGCGTCGAGCGCGACCACGATGCCCGCCATGCTCAGCATGGCCGTCGCGGCCACGGCGATGCCGAAGAGGCCGGCCAGCATGTACGACGCGATGATGGCCACGCACACGAAGATCACCGGCCAGGCCGTGGAGCGCATCGACACGCCCAGGCCCGCGATGATGTTGGTGCCGTGGCCCGTGGTCGAGGCCTGCGCGATGTGGCGCACCGGCTTGTACTGCGTGCCGGTGTAGTACTCGGTGATCCACACCAGCGCGGCCGTGAGCACCAGGCCGACGGCGCAGGCGCCGAAGAGGCGCATCTGGCTGCCCGTGGCGCGGATCGCGTTGTCGGGAATCAACCAGGCCGTGACGAACCAGAAGGCGATGAGCGAGAGCACGCCCGCCACCGCCAGCCCCTTGTAGAGCGCGGGCATCACGTTGGTCATGCCGGGCGAGGCCTTGACGAAGAAGCAGCCGATGATCGACGCGATGATCGACACGCCACCCAGCGCCAGCGGGTAGAGCACCGCGTTCACCGGTGCGGCCGTGACCATCAGCGCGCCCAGCACCATGGTCGCGATCAGCGTCACGGCGTAGGTCTCGAACAGGTCCGCCGCCATGCCGGCGCAGTCGCCCACGTTGTCGCCCACGTTGTCGGCGATCACGGCCGGGTTGCGCGGGTCGTCCTCGGGGATGCCGGCCTCGACCTTGCCGACCAGGTCGGCGCCCACGTCGGCGCCCTTGGTGAAGATGCCGCCGCCCAGCCGGGCGAAGATCGAGATCAGCGAGGAGCCGAAGGCGAAGCCGATCAATGGGTTGAGCGCATGCGACGTGACCGCCGCCGTGCCGCCCAGGAACCAGTAGAAGGCCGCCACGCCCAGCAGGCCCAGGCCCACCACCAGCATGCCGGTGATGGCGCCGCCGCGAAACGCGACGTCCAGCGCCGGCCCGATGCCCTGCGTGGCCGCCTGCGCCGTGCGCACGTTGGCGCGCACCGACACGTTCATGCCGATGAAGCCGCAGGCGCCCGAGAGCACCGCGCCCACCACGAAGCCGATGGCGGTGGTGAGGTCGAGGAAAAGGGCGATCAGCACGGCCAGCACCACGCCGACGACGGCGATGGTGGTGTACTGCTTGGCCAGGTAGGCCGATGCGCCGGCCTGGATCGCCGCGGCGATCTCCTGCATTCGCGCGTTGCCGGCGTCCTTGGAAAGAATCCAGCTGCGCGCCCAGATGCCGTAGGCCACGGCCACCAGGCCGCAGACGATGGCGAGGACGAGAGGGGTGTTACCTGTCATGCATCGGTCTCCAGTTTGAAAGTGACGGAGACGCCAGCACAGGCTCGGGCCAACGCTGCAGGTCTGCAACGCGAGAAGGCCGGTGCTGCCGTCGCGTTGCTTCCTCGATGACTTTCGCCCGCCCCGCCGCGAAGGCCCTGGGGGAGAAAGGCCGATTGGCCAACGGGGTCAATTTACAGGCAAAAGTCGCGGGCCGTGTGATGGCTGCGTGACGCGCTCGCTAAACTCCGGGTTTGTCCCGATCCGGGCAGCCCGCTCATTCCAACCAAAGACAACACATGTCCTTCGACAAAGTCTCCCCTGGCAAGAAAGCCCCCGAAGAGTTCAACGTCGTGATCGAGATCCCGATGAATTCGGACCCGATCAAGTACGAGGTGGACAAGGAATCCGGCGCGATCTTCGTCGACCGCTTCATGACCACCGCCATGTACTACCCGACCAACTACGGCTACGTGCCGCAGACCCTGTCGGGCGACGGCGACCCGGTCGACGTGCTGGTTGTCACGCCGTACCCGCTGCATCCCGGCGTGGTCGTGACCTGCCGCGCGCTGGGCATCCTGAAGATGGAAGACGAGGCCGGCGTCGACGGCAAGGTGCTGGCCGTGCCCACCGACAAGATCCTGCCCATCTACAGCCACTGGAAGAAGGTCGACGACGTGAACCCGATGCGCTTGAAGGCCATCAGCCACTTCTTCGAGCACTACAAGGACCTGGAAGCCGGCAAGTGGGTCAAGGTGCTGGGCTGGGAGGGCGTCGATGCCGCCCACAAGGAAATCGCCGACGGCATCGCGGCGTACAAGCCCGCCGAGCGCGCCTGACCGCCCGTCGCAAGCGACGCCCTGCGTGGCCCCTGCATCGAAAGATGCAGGGGCCTTTTTTCGGCTTCGTTCCAGCGCGTGTCAGACAAGATCTACTGATGAGGGCAAAACTAGACTAAACGGTATTTTAAAAGACTGAATGGTATATATTTTGTCCGCACCAGTTTCGGTGTCGTGTTCAGTCTCATCCTCATCCAGGAGCTATTCATGAAGAAGACCTTGATTGCCATCGCATTGGGCGCGGGCGCCCTGACAGCGTTCGCCCAGGACATCGTCGACACCGCCATGAAGGCCGGCAACTTCAAGACCTTGGTGACGGCAGTGCAGGCTGCTGGCCTGGTCGACACGCTCAAGGGCCCCGGCCCATTCACGGTATTCGCGCCGACGGACGAGGCGTTCGCCAAAGTGCCCAAGGCGCAGCTCGACGCGCTGCTGGCAGACAAGGCCAAGCTGACGAAGGTGCTGACCTACCACGTCGTGCCGGGCGCCGTGATGGCGAAGGACGTGAAGCCGGGTATGGTCAAGACGGTGGAGGGCGGCAACCTCACACTGGCCACGACCGGCGGGGTGACCGTGAACGGCGCCAAGGTGGTCCAGGCTGATGTGAAGGCCAGCAATGGCGTGATCCACGCGGTCGATACCGTGCTGATGCCGAAGTAAGCAGGTCCCGCGCTGCTGCGCGGCCGGCGTGCGCGGGGTAGCGCACGCCGGCCGATCTGATGCGCCCGCCAAGTGTGTCGACTTGGCGGGCGCTCGTCATTGGGGGCGGCGCCGTTGCCGCAGCCGGCCGGACGGGCTCCGGGCGCTTATTCGGACGCGATGCCGGCGCGATGCGCCAGCGCAAGGTAGCGCGCGATCTCGCCCTCCATCTGGGTGCGGAAGGCCGCGGCGCCGATCGCGGCCGGCTCCATGCCCTGCGCGCGCAACTGGGTCTGCAGGGCGGGGTCGGCCATGACGGCAGTCACCTCGCGCGCGAGGCGCGCGACGATCGCGGGCGGCGTCCTGGCCGGCGCCGCGAAACCGTACCAGGCGTCGAAGGTGGCGTCGGGCAGCTTCTGCTCGGCCAGCGTCTTCACCTCGGGCAGCAGGCTGGCGCGCGTGGCCCCCACGATGCCGAGCGCGCGCAGCTTGCCGGCCTTCACGTGCGGCGCGACGGCGGCCACGGTGTCGATGCCCATCTCGATCTCGCCGCCGATGACGGCCAGCGTGGCCTGTGCGCTGCCCTTGTACGGCACGTCCTGCAGCTTCACGCCGGCGGCGAGCGCGAACAGCTCGCCCGCCAGGTGCGGGCCCGAGCCGGCGCCGAAGGTGGCATAGCGGATGCCCTGCGGTTGGGCCTTGGCGGCAGCGACGAGCTGGTCGACCGACTGCCATGGCGCGCCCTGGGCCACCACCAGCACCAGCGGCGTGCGCGCCACGATGGCGATCGGCGCCAGGTCGCGCACCGGGTCGTAGGGCAGCCTGGCGCGCAGCGCGGGGTTGACGCTGTAGCTGGTCGAGCCCGAGAGCAGCAGCGTGTAGCCGTCCGGCGCCGCCTTGGCGACGGCGTCGGTGCCGATGATGGTGGACGCGCCGGGCTTGTTGTCGATGACCACCGGCTGACCGAGCCGCGCCGCCAGCTTCTGGCCCAGCGCGCGGGCGACCAGGTCGGTGCCGCCGCCGGGCGGGAAGGGCACGACCAGGCGAATGGGCTTGGCCGGCCAGGCCTCGTCGGCGTGCGCGGCGGCCAGGGGGAGCAGGGCGGTGGCGGCCAGCAGGGCGCCGAGGAGGTGTCGCTTGTTCATCGTCCGAAGGGTGGGTTTGCTATCGAATGCATAGCTGCTCGCGTCCACGTGGCGGGCGCTGCAGGTCGATCTGGCTGGAGGAAAATCAATGCAGCGCGCCCTCGCGCCAGGGCACGCCGGCGGGCTCGCCGAGGTCCCAGTACAGCCCGGCCATCAGCTGCAGGCCCTCGCGCGCGACCGGTGCCAGCAGGTGCTCGTTGGGCGCGTGCTGTGCGCAGGCGGGGTAGGAATGCGGCACCCACAGGGTCGGCAGCCCGAGGGTGCGCGCGAAGATGTCGTTGGGCAGCGAGCCCGCCAGGTTGGGCAGCAGGTCGGGCGGCTGCCCGGCGCTGGCCGCGATCGAGCGCATCGCCCAGCCGACCCAGGGGTTGTCAAGCGGCAGGCGGGTGGCGGCGCCGCTAAGCGTCACGGCGACCTCGACCTGCGCGAAGCCGTGCGCCGCGAGGTGCGCACGCACGATCTCCTCCAGCCGTTCCCAGGGGGTGCCGACCACGAAGCGCAGTTGGCAGTGCGCCACCGCCTCGGCCGGTATCGCATTGACCGGCCGCTGCGGCGAGCCGGCACCCAGCGCCAGCACCTCGAGCGTGTTCCAGCCCACCAGCCGCTCGGCCGGGCTGAGGCCGGGTTCGCCCCAGCCCTCGCTCAGGGCCGGGTCGTCGGCGCCGCCGCCGATCCGCAGGCCATCCAGCGCGGCGCGCAGTGCGTCGGTCAGCGGCGGCGGGCGCAGCGCCTCCACCCGCAGGCGGCCGCGCGCATCGACCAGCGTGGCGAGGGCGTTCGCGATCACGGTGGCCGGGTTGCTCAGCACCCCGCCCCAGTTGCCGGAGTGGTAGGCCCGCTCGCGCGCGCGCCAGCGCAGCGTGAAGTTCACGGCGCCCCGCGAGCCGAGGAAGAGCGTGGGCCGCTCGGCGCGCACGCGCGGCCCGTCGCTGGCCAGGAAGAGGTCGGCGGCCAGCGCGGTGCGTTCCTGCTCGCACACGGCTTCGAGCCCGGGCGAGGCCGCCTCTTCGCCCATCTCGACCAGCCAGGTCAGGTTGTAGCCCAGGCGCCCGCCGCGCGCCGCGAGCACCGCCTCCAGCGCGCCCAGCGCGATCGTGTGCTGGCCCTTGTTGTCGGCCGTGCCGCGGCCGTAGAGGCGATCGCCCTCGGCCACCAGCGTCCACGGGCCGAGCCCTTCGCGCCAGTGCGCATCCTGGCCGCTCACGACGTCGCCGTGGCCATAGCTCAGCACGGTGGGCAGGGCCGGGTCCTCGACGCGCCGCGCAATGAGGAAGGGGCCGCCGTTCGGTACCGGGTTGGGCACGATGCGGCAGTCGAAGCCCAGCGGTGCGAGCCGGGGGAGCAGTTCGTCGCGCAGGTAGGCGTCGAGCGAAGCCGGTGCGGTGCCGGTGTCGCTCTCGGTGCGCAGTGCGATGCGCCGCTGCAGGTCGGCAAAGAAGCGGCTGTCGTCGAAATAGGCGCGGGCCTGCGCAAGGGCGTGGTCTCGGTGCATGGTGGATTCCTGGTCGGGCACGCATGCAAGTGGAAGGCCAGAAAGGCGTTGCCGCCATGACCGTTTTGGCACACTGGTGTTGCCTTGAGGGCAATATCGACCGAGGAGCACCGATGACACCCGCGCTGCTGAACACGCCGATGCGCTACTTCCTGGAGGTCGCGCAGGCCGGCTCCGTCAACCAGGCGGCGGCGCGCCTGTACGTCGCCGCCTCGGCCGTCAGCCGCCAGATCGCCAGGCTCGAGGACGGCCTGGGCACACCGCTCTTCGAGCGCCGGCGCAGCGGCATGGCACTCACCGCCGCCGGCGAGCGCCTGGCCGGGCACCTGCGCACCACCGTGCTCGACGCCGAGCAGGTGCTCGAACAGGTGCGGCACCTCGGCGGCCAGGCGGCGGGGCGCGTGCGCGTGTGCTGCACGGAGGGTTTCGCGGGCGGCTTCATGCCGACGCTGATGCGCGCCTTCCAGGCCGCCCAGCCGGCCAGCCAGATCGAGCTGCACGTCGGTTCACCCGACGAGGTGAGTCAGTTGCTGCTGCGCGGCGAGGCGGACATCGGCCTGAAGTACGTCGTCGCGCCCGAGCCCGGCCTGCGCGTGGAGCACGCCGCGCCGGCCCCGGTGCTGGCGGTGATGAGTCCCGACCACCCGCTGGCGCGGCAGCGCTCGGTCGAACTCGCCGACGTGGTGCGGCACCCGCTGCTGGTCGGCAGCCGCGGTGTGACGGCGCGCCAGCTCTTCGACCTGGCCTGCAGTGCGCAGGGGCTGCAGTACCGGCCGGTGTTCGTCAGCAACTTCTCCTCGGTCATGCTGCCGCTGCTGCGCAGCCCCGACATCCTGCTGTCGGGCCAGCTCACCGTGGCGCACCTGATCGAGGCCGGCACGGCCGTCGCGCGGCCCTTCGCCGACCCGATGCTGGCGCAGCGGCGGCTGCAGGCGCTGGCGCTGGACGGCCGCACGCTGTCGCCGCTGGCGCGCGCCTTCGTGCAGCAGCTGGTGACGACGATGAACGCGATGGCGCGCCGCAAGCTCGGGCGCGCGCGGCGGGCCGCCTGATCGACGCGACGCCTGCACGCCCGCCGCCGCGCATCGGGCGACTAAGGCCCGGCTAAGTCGGTCCTTAGCCAGGCCGAAGCGCGGCT
The DNA here is from genome assembly GCA_030418545.1 of Xenophilus aerolatus. Classification (GTDB taxonomy): domain Bacteria; phylum Pseudomonadota; class Gammaproteobacteria; order Burkholderiales; family Burkholderiaceae_C; genus Xenophilus. The sequence goes on from QAIB01000002.1 coordinate 757,244, forward strand.
TTCTACAGTGGGCTCACCCCATAGACCCACTCATCGAGCCATGCCCCATCCCATCTCGTCCCTCGGCGCCCTTCACACCGCCATCAGCCTCTTGCCCGTCGCCGCAGGGCTCTACGGCTATGCCCGCACGCGCGGCATCGATGTCTCGATGCGCTCCGGCAAGGTCTACCTGGCCGGCCTGTTCCTGTCGGTCGTCACGTCCTTCGGCCTGTCGAGCACGGGCAAGTTCAACGCCGGCCATGCGCTGGGCCTGCTGGCGCTCGCCGCGGCGCTGGGCGGCGTGGGCGTCTCACGCCTGGGCTTCCTGGGGCGCCTGCGGCCTTACCTCTCGGCGGTCGGCCTATCGTTCAGCTTCTTCCTGCTGCTCGTGCCGGGCATCAACGAGACGCTGAGCCGCCTGCCGCCGAGCCATCCGATCGGCAGCGGCATCGAGTCGCCGGTGGTGCGTGGCGCGCTGCTCGGATGGGTGGGGCTCTTCGTCGTCGGGCTTTGCGTTCAAATGTGGACCGTGCATGCCGGGCGCAGGGCTTCACGCCGCGCCTGAACGGGTCGCGTCGGCCCGGCAGGGCGCTGCCGACCTATTCCTTCCGCTTTCCACCCATGCGCGTACTGCTCGTCGAAGACGATGAAATGCTCGGACAGGGCCTGCACGAGGCGCTGTCGCGCAAGGGCTGGTCGGTCGACTGGGTCAAGAATGGCCCGCTGGCCCTGAGCGCGATCGCCGATGGCGACTACGCCTGCGTGCTGCTCGACCTGGGACTGCCCGGCATGGACGGCATCGAGGTGCTGCGCCGCGTGCGCCAGGGCGGCAACAAGACGCCGCTGCTGGTGCTGACGGCGCGCGATGCGCTCGACCAGCGCATCGACGGACTGGACCTGGGCGCCGACGACTACCTGGTCAAGCCCTACGCGCTGAGCGAACTGCTGGCGCGCATGCGTGCCGTGATCCGCAGGCGCGATGGCGCCGCCCAATCGGTGATCGGCGAGGAGGGCGCGCTCCAGCTGGACCTGGGCACGCGCGAGGTGCTGATCCAGGGCGTGCGCTCGCAGCTCTCGGCGCGGGAGTTCGCGCTGCTGCACGCCCTCATGGAGCGGCCGGGCACGATCCTCTCGCGCGAACAGCTGGAAAACCGCATCTACGGCTGGGGCGAGGAGGTGGGCAACAACGCCCTGGACGTGCTCATCCACGGCATGCGCCGCAAGCTCGGCGCCCAGGCGATTCGCAACGTGCGCGGCCTGGGCTGGCGCGTCGAACCCAAATTCGCCGGGCCCGTGTGAAGGCGCCCGCCAAGGACGCAGAGGTGCCGCGTACCTTCTCGATCTGGCGAAGGCTGCTGTGGTGGCTGGTCCCGACCTTCCTGGGCGTGGCCGTGCTCACCGCGGGCCTGTCGTACGGCATGTTCACCCACATGGTGGCCGACTTCCTGGACGGCCAGATGGTGCAGCTGGGCGACTCGATCGCGCGCTACGGCCAGCCGACGGGGCCGTCGGCACAGGTCGACGATGCCGCGATCGCGAAGGGGGACTATGGGATCCAGGTCTTCGAGCCGGACGGCCGTCTTGCGGGCACGTCGTGGAGCGGCCTGCCGGCGGGCGAGCCCCTGCGCCCGGGCCTGCACGACGTGCGTGCAGGCGGCCGCGCGTGGCGCGTGTATGCCGCGGCGGGCGCGGGCGGGCGGACGGTCCAGGTGTTCCAGAGCAGCGATTTCCGCGCCGGCCTGGCGGTGGAGCGCGCGGGCATGGCGGCGGTGCCGGTGCTGGTGCTGGTGCCGCTGCTGATGCTGGTGATGCTCGGCGTGGCGCGGGGCATTTCGCGTTCGCTTCGCGCGATCGGCCAGCAGGCGGCGCGGCAGGATGCACACAGCATCGAGGAGCTCCCGCTGGCGCAGGTGCCCGACGAGATCCGCCCGCTCGTCGCCTCCTTCAACGGCCTGCTGGCGCGGCTGCGCGAGTCCTTCGTCGCGCAGCGCCGCTTCGTGCAGGACGCCGCGCACGAACTGCGCACGCCGATCGCGGCCGTGCGCGTGCAGCTGGAGAACCTGCGCGACGAACTCGCCGGCAGCGCCGGCAACCGGCAGCTGGCGCAGCTCGAGGCGGGCCTGCAGCGCGCGCAGCGCCTGGTCGACCAGCTGCTGCGCATGTCGCGCCAGGAAGCTGCGGCCACCGAGCCCGCGGGCGCGGTCGACGTGGAGGTGCAGGCGCGCGAGAGCATCCACGGGCTGATCGCGCTGGCGGACCGGCGCCAGATCGACCTCGGCCTCGTTGCACACGAAAGCGGCGGCGTGCCCACGCTGCAGTGCACGGCGGCCGACCTGCGCAGTGCGCTGGACAACCTCGTCGAGAACGCCGTGCGCTATACGCCCGAAGGGGGCGTGGTCGACGTGCACCTGAAGCGGGAGGGCGGGTGCGTGGTGGTGGAAGTCGTCGACACCGGGCCGGGCATGGCGCCCGAGCACCTGTCGCGGGTCTTCGACCGCTTCTACCGCGTGCCGGGCAGCCCGGCGGAGGGCAGCGGGCTGGGTCTGGCGATTGCACAGGCGGCGGCGCGGCGATGCGGGCTGCGCCTGAGCCTGCGCAACCGGAGCGACCGCAGCGGACTCGTCGCGCGGCTCGAATCCGCGGGCTGAGCGTGCGCGCTCCCGATGCCGGAGCGCCCTTCAGGACGTCGGGGCGCGGAAGGGGCTGCGCGCCTCCAGGTGCTCCATGTAGTTCTCGATGCCGGCCCCTTCGCGCTCGAGGAAGCGCTCCACCGCATCGGCGAAGGACGGGTGCGCCAGCCAGTGGGCGCTGGTCGTCCTGACCGGCATCAGCGCGCGGGCCATCTTGTGCTCGCCCTGGGCGCCGCCCTCGAAGCGCGCCACGCCGTGCGCGATGCACCATTCGATGGGCTGGTAGTAGCAGGCCTCGAAGTGCAGGCAGTCCACGCGCTCCAGCGCGCCCCAGTAACGGCCATAGGCCACGGACTCGTCTTTTGGGGCGGATCGGCCCGAAGCGCCCGCCCCGTCTGTGCGAAGTGCTATCAAACTTGTAGCTATCGGCTTGCCCTCGCGCTCGGCGGTGAAGAGCAGCCACGCCTCGGGCATGGCCTGCGCCTGGCGGCGGAAGAAGTCGCGCGTCAGGTAGGGCGGGTTGCCGTGCTCGCGGTAGGTGCGGGCGTAGCAGCGGTAGAAGAAGTCCCAGTCCGCCTCGGTGATGTCGGCGCCACGCGCCCAGCGGAAGGTGACGCCCGCATCGCGCACCTTGCGGCGCTCCTGGCGGATCTTCTTGCGCTTGTCTTGCGAGAGGCTGGCGAGGAAGGCGTCGAAGTCGGTGTAGCGCGCAGCCGAGTCGCCAGGCGACTCGTTCTTCCAGTGGAACTGGACCGTGTGGCGCAGCATGAGCCCGGCGGCCTCGCAGGCCGCAACGTCTTCGTCTGAGCCGAACAGCAGGTGCAGCGACGACAGCTCCATCTGCTTGCACCACTGCACCAGGCCCTGTACCAGCAGCGCGCGATGGTCGGCGTCGACCGCCAGCAGCCGCGCGCCCGGCACGGGCGTGAAGGGCACGGCGCACACGGCCTTGGGATAGTAGGACAAGCCGTGCTGCTCGTACGCATTGGCCCAGGCCCAGTCGAAGACGTATTCGCCGTAGGAGTGGTCCTTGGCGTACAGGGGGCAGGCCGCCTTCAGCGTCTTGCCGCGCCACAGCGTGGCGAAGGCCGGCGCCCAGCCGGTCTCGGGCGTGGCGCTGCCGCTGGCGTGCAGGGCGGCCAGGTAGGCGTGGCGCATGAAGGGGCTGGGCTCGGACTGGGCGTCGAGCAGCGCGTCCCAGGCGGCGGCGTCGATCTCGAAGGGGTCGGTGTGGACCCGCAGCACGGGTTCGCGGCTCATGAGGCCCTCGCGGCCTTCGGCGCGCCCAGCTGCTCGGCGATCCAGATGCCGCCGAGCACCAGCGCCAGTGCGACGGCGTGGAAGAGGGCCAGCGGCTCGCCCAGGATCAGCACCGCGAGCAGCGGCCCGAACACCGGCGTGAGGTTGAGGAACACCCCCGCGCGCGCCGGACCGATCAGCGCCACCGCCTGGATGAAGGTGATCTGCGAGACGAAGGAAGGCAGCAGCCCGACGAAGAGCATCAGCAGCCACCCCTTGGGCGTGGGCACGACGAAATTCCCGGTCGCGACTTCGGCGGCGAGCAGCGGCAGCGACGTGAGGGCCGCCACGGCCGCCACCGCGGCGAAGAAGACGATCGGCGGGACCGCGGGGCGGCGGCGCAATCCGAGCATGTAGCCCGCATAGAGCGCCGAGGCGATCACCATCCACACGTCGCCCTCGTTGAAGGCCAGCCCGGTGAGCACCGCCAGCTGCCCGCGCGAGGCGACGACCACGATGCCCGCCAGCGTGACGGCCACGCCCAGCATCTGCAGCGGCGTCACGCGCAGCCGCAGGAAGAGCACGCCGCCCAGCAGCACCAGCACCGGGATCGTGCCCTGGATGATCGCGATGTTGATGGCGGTGGTGTGGTGCGCGGCGGCGTAGAAGAGCGCGTTGAAGGCCGTGAAACCGGCGGCGCCCATGACGGCGAGGTAGCGCCAGTGCGGGAGCAGGGCGCGCCAGTGGGCGGCGACCTGGCGGCGTGCGGAGAAGAACAGCGCCACGCAGCAGATCGACCAGCGTGCGGTGGTGAGCATCATGGGAGAGATCTCGCCCACCGCCAGCCGCGCCGCGACCGCGTTGCAGCCCCAGATCAGGGTGGTGAAGACCAGCAGCAGCCAGGCCTGGCCGTTGAACCAGCGGTAGAGCGACCGCAGGGGCGACTGCGGGACGGCCGGGGAAGGGGATCGCATGAGCCGCCGAGCGTACCAGCGGCGCCGCGACCGTGTGCGACGGCGGGCATGCGGCGGCCGTGGCGCGATAGTTGCATCGCATTGCGGGTCGATACGCCGCTCCCCGGTCGGGGGATTTGGCGATTAGGCTATCCTCGGCCGAACCAACGCGAGAGAGACCCCATGAAGCAGATCACCGCCATCGTCAAACCCTTCAAGCTCGACGACGTGCGCGAGGCGCTGGCCCAGGTCGGCGTCTCGGGCCTGACGGTCACCGAGGTCAAGGGTTTCGGCCGCCAGAAAGGCCACACCGAGCTCTACCGTGGTGCGGAATACGTCGTCGACTTCCTGCCCAAGATGAAGATCGAGGTGGTGGTCAACACCGCCGACGTCGACCGCTGCGTCGAGGCCATCGTCTCGGCCGCGCGGACCGGCAAGATCGGCGACGGCAAGATCTTCGTCACCAATGTGGAGCGCATCGTGCGCATCCGCACCGGCGAGGAAAACGAAAGCGCGGTCTGACGCGCGGCGCGCGCCGGCCCTGAGCGGCCGGATTCAGTGCGATTTCACACCACCTGCGCCAGGCGGTCGCCGCCCGGATGGCGCGTCGCCTCGTCGCGCAGCGCATGCAGCAGCCCCACCGGCTCGGTGCCGGTGCGCACCAGGTTCATCTGCCAGTCGCCCATGAAGCCCTCGCGCACGCTGTGCCCGAGGAAGTGCAGCAGCCCGTCGTAGTAGCCGGCGGTGTTGAGGATGCCGGTGGGCTTGTCGTGGTAGCCCAGCTGGCGCCAGGTCCAGATCTCGAACAGTTCCTCGAAGGTGCCGATCCCGCCGGCCAGCGCCACGAAGGCGTCGGCGCGCGCGCCCATCATCGCCTTGCGCTCGTGCATGGTGTCGACCACATGCAACTCGTCGCACAGGGTGTTGGCCAGTTCCTTGTCGACCAGCGCCTTGGGGATGATGCCCACCACGCGGCCGCCCGCGAGCCGCGTGGCTTCGGCCACCGTGCCCATCAGGCCGGTGCGGCCGCCGCCGTACACCAGCTGGCCGCCCTGCTGGCCGATCCACTGGCCGACCGCCTTGGCGGCCTCGAGGTACGCGGCGCCTTCACCGGGGCGCGAGCCGCAGTAGACGCAAAGGGAAAAGGAGGGAGAGGAAGTCGTCATGTGAAGGAGGATGCCGCCGGGGCGTGACCGTCAGGCGACGAAGAAGCGTTGCCACAACGCGGCCAGCCAGATGCCGCCGGCCAGCAGGCTCGCCAGCAGCACGGCGGCGCTGCCCATGTCCTTGGCGCGCTTGGACAGGTCGTGCCATTCGGGGCCGATGCGGTCGATCGCCGCCTCGACGGCGGTGTTGAGCAATTCGACGACCATCACGATCACCACGCTGCCTGCCAGCAGGGCGACCTCGACCCAGTTGCGGCCCAGCCAGAAGGCCAGCGGCACCATCACGACGGCCATCGTCGCTTCCATGCGGAAGGCGGCCTCGCCCCAGCCGGCGCGCAGGCCGTTGATCGAATAGCCCGTGGCATGCCAGAGCCGGTTCAGGCCCTTGCGCGCCTTCTGCGGGTTGACGAGAGCGGGATCGGTGGGGGTGGTGCTCATCGGCTCAGGGGCTTGGACGCCACGAGGCGCGTGCCGGCCCAGGCGTCGTGCCAGAACTGGCGTTGGGGGTGGAAACGGGCCAGCAGCGCCCAGACGATGACCCAGCCGGCGATCAGGACCACCGATTCGCCGCCCGAGACCTTGAAGGGCAGCACGGACAGCGCGGCCAGCGGCGGCAGGAACCAGATCCAGCTGAGCAGGTAGCGGCCGAGCGCGCGCAACTGCGTGACCGGCGCGCCGTGGCGGTCGACCAGGCGCAGGCCCCAGGTCTTCATGGCGAGCGTCTGGCCGCGCGACCAGAACCAGGTGAAGTAGATGCCGAACACCACGAACAGGAAGGCCTGCAGCAGGTGCCGACGCGCGTCCATGGCGTCGCGCATCTGGCCCAGCGTGCTGAACAGCCAGCCGGCCACGAACACCACGGCGAACATCAGCATGCCTTCGTAGAGCCAGCAGGCCATGCGGCGCCAGAGGCCGGGTGCCATCAATGCGGTAGCGTCCAGCGCCCGATCGGCGGGCGCTGCGGCCGTATTCGGCATGGAGGACGGAGGCGAGGTCGACTGCGGGGGCATGCCCGCATTGTCCCGCACCGGAATGGTCACTGCGCCGCAGGCGCGGGGTCGGACGCCGCGGTCGGCGCCGCGGTGGCGGGCGCAGTGGCTGGAACGGCGGCGGCCGCGGCGGGTGTCGCCGTGGGCTGCGGGTACATGGCCTCGGCCGATGGCGGCACGGGCGCCAGCATCGGCGCCTGGGTGCGCGGCGGCGCGATCTGGATGCGCGGGCCGCCGTGGCCCTGGCCGAGCGCGCTCTCGGGGATCGGGGCCAGCTTGCGTTCCGGCACCGGGCGCAGGGGCAGCGCCGCCGTGGTCGGCGCTGCTGCGCTGGCCGCGAGCTTGCGGCGCTCCTGCTCGCTCAGGGCCTGGTAGGCCTCCCACTTGGCCTTGCGCTCGTCGGCGGGCGCCAGCCGCTTGACCTCGGCGAAGTTGAGGCGCGCCTGGGCCCGATCGCGAGCACTGAGCGCCGCCCATTCGGCCATTCGACCGTGCAGCGTGGCCTGCTCGTCGGCGCCGAGCTTGTCGTAGTTGCGCGAAAGCACCAGCCACTTGCGCTTGTGCGCTTCGCTCAGTCCGTTCCAGTGCTGGGCGAGCGGCCGCAGCGCAGCCTGCTGCGCGGCCGTCAGGTCGGTCCACAGCGGCTTGGCGGGCGTGGTGCGCGATTTCGGGCTGGGCGTGGCCGGCTTCGTCGTGCTCGCTGCGCCATGGACGGCGCCAGGGGCGGTGACCGAGGGCGCCGCCAGCGGCGGCTGGGCCTGGGCCTGCGCGTCGAGGGCGACCAACCCGCCGACCGCCAGCGCCATGGCCCCGAGCGCCCCGGCCGTGCGCGCCGTGACGGCGAGCAGCCCCGGGGTGGGGCGAGGCTCACGAGGAATGGCGGACGGCATGGGCATGGAAACGGGAGGCGGGCGGGTGTTTGCGGCGGAGCGTCAGCGGGTCGAGGCCTCGCGCTTGAGGAACTGCGCGAAACCGGGGTCGGTGTAGGCGGCGGGCGGCAATTCGTCGGTGAGCAGGGCGGCGTCGACGTCGGCAACCTCGGCTGTGCGGTCTTCTTCCTGCCAGACGGAAATGGTGACCAGGCCCGCCACGAGCGCCACCAGCGGCAGCACGCTGGCGACGCGGGTCCACCAGCCGCCGTCACCGCCGCCGAGCAAGGCCGCGCCGCCGGACACGCCGACGACACCGCCCGCCGGGGCCGTGCGCACCTGCACCACTTTGCGGCGCGCCAGCGCCTGCATGCGTCCGGCGCGCAGCCGTTCGGTGATGTCGTGGGGCAGGTCGTGGCTGCCGGCCGACAGGCGGGCGGCCACGGCGCGCCCGAAGCGCTCCTGCTGGGCGTTGGTGGTGGCGTTCGAAATTTTTGTCATAGCTGGATTCCCCTGGCCTTGAGGGCTTTACTCAAGGCGTGGACGGCCCGGGAACAGTGCGTCTTGACGCTGCCTTCGGAGCAGCCCATAGCAGCGGCCGTCTCGGAAACGTCCATTTCTTCCCAGTAACGCATCAGAAAAGCCTCGCGTTGACGGGCCGGGAGGGCCGCGATCTGCTCCTCGATCTCATGGAAGATCTGTGCCCGGCGGGTCGTGTCCTCGGCGCTTTCCGTTTCGCGCGTGTCGGGATCGGAGGCGAGGTTCTCCAGCAGGTCGAAATCGCCGCCCTCGTCGGCCGGGCTCTCGAAATCGCTGAGGTTGGAAAACAACGCCCGGCGCGTCTTCTGGCGGCGGAACCAGTCCAGCGTGCAGTTCGACAGGATGCGCTGGAACAGCATCGGCAACTCGTTGGCCGGCTTGTCCCCGTAATGCTCCGCGAGCTTCATCATGCTGTCCTGCACGATGTCCAGAGCGGCTTCCTCGTCGCGCACGTGGTAGATCGAGCGCTTGAAGGCCCGTTTCTCGACGCTCTTGAGGAAATCGGAGAGTTCTTGTTCGGATGCCAAAGAGGAGGCCGCGCCATGCGCGCTGGGTGGGGGAAAGCCGGCAAAAATGCCTTGTTTTGGGCGGCGGCGATTATGGCACCGGCCCCTTTTTCGTGCGCTGCAGCGACTTGCCGGCTTGTTGCAGTGCCATAATCTCGGGCTGCAAGTCAAACGGCAAACGGGTCACTGCCCGGCGGAACATCCTCGTCCGCCCATGGTTTTGGTCCTAAGTCCCGACGCGGTCTCACAAGGGCTGGCAAGGGGCACCCAAGGTTTTTCGTTCCCGAAAACTCGAAAGGTTCATCTCAAAATGGAAATCTCCAAGGCGGAACTCGCCAGCGCAGCCGCTGTCACGGGCAGCCAGACCCAGGACCTCATGGGCTCCGAGGTGCTGATCAAGGCACTCCAGGCCGAAGGCACGAAGTACATCTGGGGCTATCCCGGTGGCGCCGTGCTCTACATCTACGACGCCCTCTACAAGCAGGACACCATCCAGCACGTGCTGGTGCGGCACGAGCAGGCTGCGGTGCACGCGGCCGACGGCTATGCGCGCGCCACCGGCGAGGTCGGCGTGGCGCTGGTCACCTCCGGCCCCGGCCTGACGAACGCGGTCACCGGCATCGCGACGGCCTACATGGACTCGATCCCGATGGTGATCATCTCCGGCCAGGTGCCCACGCCCGCCATCGGGCTGGACGCCTTCCAGGAGTGCGACACCGTGGGCATCACCCGCCCCATCGTCAAGCACAACTTCCTCGTCAAGGACGCGAAGGACATCGCGCTGACGATGAAGAAGGCCTTCCACATCGCCCGCAGCGGCCGTCCCGGCCCGGTGGTGGTGGACATCCCGAAGGACGTTTCCTTCAAGAAGACACCGTACGCCGGCTATCCCGACAAGGTCGAGATGCGCTCGTACAACCCGGTGCGCAAGGGCCACGGCGGGCAGATCCGCAAGGCGCTGCAGCTGCTGCTGAACGCCAAGCGCCCCTACATCTACACCGGCGGCGGCGTGCTGCTGGGCAACGCGACCAACGAGCTTCGCACGCTGGTCGACATGCTGGGCTATCCGGTCACCAACACGCTGATGGGCCTGGGCGCCTATCCTGCGAGCGACCGCAAGTTCCTCGGCATGCTGGGCATGCACGGCACCATCGAAGCCAACAACGCGATGCAGAACTGCGACGTGCTGCTGGCCGTGGGTGCGCGCTTCGACGACCGCGTGATCGGCAACCCGAAGCACTTCGCGCAGAACGAACGCAAGATCATCCACATCGACATCGACCCGTCGAGCATTTCCAAGCGCGTGAAGGTCGACATCCCGATCGTCGGCGACGTGAAGGACGTGCTGACCGAGCTGATCTCGATGATCCGCGAGAGCAGCACCAAGCCCGACGGCGGTGCACTGGCCGACTGGTGGAAGACCATCGAGACCTGGCGCAGCCGCGACTGCCTCAAGTACGACCGCGGCAACACCGAGGTGATCAAGCCGCAGTACGTGGTCGAGACGCTCTGGAACATGACCAAGGACACGGAGACCTACATCACCTCCGACGTGGGCCAGCATCAGATGTGGGCGGCGCAGTACTACCGCTTCGACGAGCCGCGCCGCTGGATCAACTCCGGCGGCCTGGGCACCATGGGCGTGGGCATTCCTTACGCCATGGGCATCAAGCTGGCCAAGCCCGAGGCCGAAGTGTTCACCATCACCGGCGAAGGCTCGGTGCAGATGTGCATCCAGGAGCTGTCGACGTGCCTGCAGTACAACACGCCGATCAAGATCTGCTCGCTGAACAACCGCTACCTGGGCATGGTGCGCCAGTGGCAGGAGATCGAGTACTCCGGCCGCTACAGCCACAGCTACATGGACGCGCTGCCGAACTTCGTGAAGCTGGCCGAGGCGTACGGCCACGTCGGCATGCTGATCGAGCGCCCGCAGGACGTCGAGCCCGCGCTGCGCGAGGCGCGCAAGCTCAAGGACCGCACCGTGTTCATGGACTTCCGCACCGATCCCACCGAGAACGTGTTCCCGATGGTGCAGGCCGGCAAGGGCATCACGGAGATGCTGCTGGGCAGCGAAGACCTTTGAATTCGGACATCCGTACGCGAAGGGCGCCAAGGTAGCGCGAAGGGCGCGAAAGAAAACCAATTTCGGATTTCTTTTCCGCCATCTTCGCGTGACTTTCGCGGCCTTCGCGCATGGAAGTCCGCTCCCGATTTCAACAACCTAAGCGTCGACGAATCTATTGCCCGCCGAGCCCGCGCATTGCCGTGCGCGGGGGAGGGCGGCGAGAAGAGGAGTCGCAGTCAAGACATGAAACACATCATCGCCGTGCTGCTGGAGAACGAACCCGGCGCACTCTCCCGCGTCGTGGGCCTGTTCTCGGCCCGTGGCTACAACATCGAATCGCTGACGGTCGCGCCGACCGAGGACCCGAGCCTTTCGCGCATGACGATCCAGACCACCGGCTCGGACGACGTGATCGAGCAGATCACCAAGCACCTGAACCGCCTGATCGAGGTGGTGAAGGTGGTCGACCTGACCGAAGGGGCCTACACCGAGCGCGAGCTCATGATGGTGAAGGTGCGCGCCGTGGGCAAGGAGCGCGAGGAGATGAAGCGCATGGCCGACATCTTCCGCGGCCGCATCATCGACGTGACGGACAAGAGCTACACCATCGAGCTCACCGGCGACCACGGCAAGAACGACGCCTTCCTCGACGCCATCGACCGCGCGGCCATCCTCGAGACGGTGCGCACGGGCCCGAGCGGCATCGGCCGGGGCGAGCGCATCCTGCGCGTCTGAACGAATCGGGGCTCGGCCGATGCCCGTCCGGACCGAGCCTGTCGAAGCCCTGGCGGCCGTAATGCGGCCAGGACTGCAGTGAGCCCTTCGACAGGCTCAACACGGACGGCACCACGCATCAACACTGCATTCAACCGGAGAGAAGACATGAAGGTTTTTTACGACAAGGACTGCGACCTGAGCCTCATCAAGGGCAAGACCGTCGCGATCATCGGCTATGGCTCGCAGGGCCACGCGCATGCGCAGAACCTGAATGACAGCGGCGTGAAGGTCGTGGTCGGCCTGCGCAAGGGCGGCGCTTCCTGGGACAAGGTCGGCAAGGCCGGCCTGAACGTCCTCGAAGTGAACGATGCCGTGAAGTCGGCCGACGTCGTGATGATCCTGCTGCCCGACGAGCAGATCGCAGAGGTCTACAAGAACAACGTCGAGCCGAACATCAAGGAAGGCGCCTCGCTGGCCTTCGCGCACGGGTTCAACGTGCACTACAACCAGGTCGTGCCGCGTGCCGACCTCGACGTGTGGATGGTCGCGCCCAAGGCGCCCGGCCATACCGTGCGCAGCACCTACGCACAAGGCGGCGGCGTGCCGCACCTCGTGGCCGTGCACCAGGACAAGTCGGGCAAGGCGCGTGACCTGGCGCTCTCGTACGCCATGGCCAACGGCGGCGGCAAGGCCGGCATCATCGAAACCAACTTCAAGGAAGAGACCGAGACCGACCTGTTCGGCGAGCAGGCCGTGCTGTGCGGCGGCGCCGTCGAGCTGATCAAGATGGGCTACGAGACGCTGGTGGAAGCCGGCTACGCGCCCGAGATGGCCTACTTCGAGTGCCTGCACGAGCTCAAGCTGATCGTCGACCTGATCTATGAAGGCGGCATCGCCAACATGAACTACTCGATCTCCAACAACGCGGAGTTCGGCGAGTACGTGACGGGCCCTGAGGTGATCAACGAGCAGTCGCGCGCCGCGATGAAGAATGCCCTCAAGCGCATCCAGAACGGCGACTACGCCAAGATGTTCATCCAGGAGGGGCGCCTGAATTACCCGAGCATGACGGCCCGCCGCCGCAACACCGCCGAGCACAGCATCGAAGTGGTGGGTGGCAAGCTGCGCGCGATGATGCCCTGGATCGCCAAGAACAAGCTGGTCGATCAGACCCGGAACTAAGGCCCCCCCGCTTTTCACGCCTGCGGCGCCTAACTCCACCCCCCGAGGTGGAGGCGCGGCCGCCTTGGGGCGGCCCGCCGGCAGCCGCATCGGCCGATTCACCCCGACGACAAGGGCCATCGCGCAGGCGATGGCCCTTTGTCATTGACTACACTGCCCGTTTTGCCGCGAGCCCTTCGCGGCGCTATGAATTAGATAGCTGCTCCCGCAGGATCCACGGGCGCTGGAGGCCAATTTGATGCATGACGACACGCCGCTGGGCGAGCCCCTGCCGCGCAAGCGCCGCAAGGGCATCTACATCCTGCCGAACCTGTTCACGCTGGCCGCGCTGTTCGGCGGTTTCTACGCCATCGTGATGGCGATGAACGCGCGCTTCGACCTGGCCACCATCGGCGTGTTCTCCGCCATGATCCTCGACAGCCTGGACGGCCGCGTGGCGCGCATGACCAACACGCAGAGCGCGTTCGGCGAGCAGATGGACTCGCTGTCCGACATGGTGTCCTTCGGCGCTGCGCCGGCACTCATCGCCTACGAATGGTCCCTCAAGGGGCTGGGCCGCTGGGGCTGGATCGCCGCCTTCGTGTATTGCGCCTGCGCCGCGCTGCGGCTCGCGCGCTTCAACGTCAACACAGGCGTGGTCGACAAGCGCTGGTTCCAGGGCCTGCCGTCGCCCGCGGCCGCGGCGCTGGTGGCCGGCTTCATCTGGCTCATGACGGAGTGGGGCAAGCGGGGCAGCGACGTCTGGTACCTGTCGTGGCAGCAGATCACCTGGATCACCTTCTTCTTCACCCTCTACGCGGGCTTGACGATGGTGACCAACGCACCCTTCTACAGCTTCAAGGACATGCAGGTGAAGAAGAGCGTGCCCTTCGCGACCATCGTGCTCATTGCTTTGGGCATCGCCGTGATCAACATCCATCCGCCCACCGTGCTGTTCGGCCTCTTCGTGGCCTATGGCTTCAGCGGCTACGTGATCTACGCCTGGCGCAAGGCCAAGGGTCAGCCGGTGAGCGTGATCAGCGTGTCGACCGACGAGCCCGACGAGCGGGGCTTGCACAACTGAGCAGGCCCTGTGTTAAAGTCCGCCGCTCCATGAAGCAGATGTCGCTGGCCCTACTACTGATCCCCTACGGGCGGAGACGGTAGAGCGCGCGCGCATCCCATCACCACGGCCCGTTCGCACCAGCAACGGGCCGTTCTGCTTTTGGGGTTGCTGGTCGATTCCAACCATCACAGAGAAATCGACATGTTGAAGCAACCTCAGACCAAGTACCGCGCCTTCGCACCGATCGGCCTCACGGACCGCACCTGGCCCGACGCCGTGCTGACGAAGGCCCCGATCTGGCTGTCGACCGACCTGCGCGATGGAAACCAGGCGCTGGTCGAGCCCATGGACATCGAGCGCAAGATGCGCATGTTCGAGATGCTCGTGAAGATCGGCTTCAAGGAGATCGAGGTCGGCTTTCCCTCGGCCTCGCAAGTCGAATTCGACTTCGTGCGGCGCCTCATCGAAGAAGACCGCATTCCCGACGACGTGACGATCCAGGTGCTCACACAGGCCCGTGATCACCTCATCGAGCGCACCTTCGAGGCCCTGCAGGGCGCGCCTCGCGCCATCGTCCACCTTTACAACGCCGTCGCTCCCATCATGCGCCGCGTCGTGCTCGGCATGGACGAGGACGGCATCGTCGAGCTGGCGGCCAGCCACGCACGGCAGTTCAAGGAGCACGCAGCCCGCCAGCCGCATACGCACTGGACCTTCCAGTATTCGCCCGAGATGTTCTCGGGCACGGACCTCGCGTTCTCCAAGCGCGTCGTCGATGCGGTCACCGAGGTCTGGGCGCCGACACCGGCACACAAGTGCATCGTGAACCTCCCGTCGACGGTCGAGCATTCGACGCCGAACATCTTCGCGGACATGATCGAGTGGATGCACCGCAAGCTCGCGCGTCGAGATGCGATCGTGCTGTCGGTCCATCCGCACAACGACCGCGGCACCGGCACGGCCGCGGCGGAGTTCGCCGTCATGGCGGGCGCCGATCGCCTAGAAGGGTGCCTGTTCGGCAACGGCGAGCGCACGGGCAACCTCGACCTCGTGAACGTCGCGCTCAACCTCTACACGCAGGGCGTCTCGCCGGGCCTGGACTTCTCGCGCATCGACGAGATCCGCGCCACGGTGGAGCACTGCAACCAGATCCCGGTGCATCCGCGCCATCCGTACGTGGGCGACCTCGTCTACACCTCGTTCTCGGGTTCGCACCAGGACGCGATCAAGAAAGCCTTCGCGGCGCGGCGCGAGGCCGATCTCTGGGACATCCCGTACCTGCCCATCGACCCCAAGGACGTGGGCCGCAGCTACGAGGCCGTGATCCGGGTCAACAGCCAGTCGGGCAAGGGCGGCATCGCCTACCTGCTCGAGAGCGAGCATGGCCTCGAGTTGCCGCGGCGCCTGCAGATCGAGTTCAGCCAGGCCGTGCAACGCGTCATGGACGTGGAAGGAAAGGAGCTCTCGGCGGCCGACCTCTGGCAGATCTTCCGTGACGAGTACCGCATGGATTCGAGCAACGGCCTGCAGCATCGCGCGATCGATGCCGAAGGCGAGGGTGCCTCGGCCACCGTGCACCTGCGCGGGGACCTGCGCTGGGGTGGCGAAGTGCGCCGCATCGACGGCCGCGGCAACGGGCCCATCGACGCCTTCATCCAGGCGATGGCAACGGCCACCGGCCACGCGATCCGTGTGATCGACTACCACCAGCACGCCATCGGCACCGGGGCCGACGCGCGCTCGGTGGCCTACCTCGAATTGCGCGTGGACGAGTCGCAGACGCTCTTCGGCGTGGGCATCGATGCCGATACGACGGCCGCCTCGCTGCGCGCCATCGTTTCGGGCGTCGAACGTGCGCTGGGGCAGGGCCGGGCGCGCCGCGCGCCCGCGGCACAATCCGAGGTGGCGACCGCCTGAGCGAGGCAGGGTGGTGCAAGAAATCCAGGAGAACACGATGACCGACAAGCTGATCATTTTCGACACCACCCTGCGCGATGGCGAGCAGTCGCCCGGCGCCTCGATGACGCGCGACGAGAAGATGCGCATCGCCAAACAGCTCGAGCGCCTGAAGGTCGACGTCATCGAAGCGGGCTTTCCCGCCAGCTCGAACGGCGATTTCGAGGCCGTGCAGGCGATCGCCAATGCGATCAAGGAGTCGACCGTGTGCGGCCTGTCGCGCGCCAACGACCGCGACATCGCCCGTGCGGCGGAGGCCCTGAAGGGCGCGGCGCGTGGCCGCATCCACACCTTCATCGCCACCTCGCCGCTGCACATGGAGAAGAAGCTGCGGATGACGCCCGACGAGGTGCACGAACAGGCCAGGCTGGCGGTGCGCTTCGCGCGCAACAAGGTCGCCGACGTGGAGTTCAGCCCCGAAGACGGCTACCGCAGCAACGTGGACTTCCTCTGCCGCGTGCTCGAGACGGTCATCGCCGAGGGCGCGACCACCATCAACGTGCCCGACACCGTGGGCTACGCCATTCCGGAGCTGTACGGCAACTTCATCAAGACCCTGCGCGAGCGCATTCCCAACAGCGACAAGGCGATCTGGTCGGTGCATTGCCACAACGACCTGGGCATGGCGGTGGCCAATTCGCTGGCCGGCGTGAAGATCGGTGGCGCACGCCAGGTGGAGTGCACGATCAACGGCCTGGGCGAGCGTGCCGGCAACTGCTCGCTCGAAGAGATCGTGATGGCGGTGAAGACCCGCAAGGACTACTTCGGGCTGGACCTCAACATCGACACCCAGCACATCGTCGCGGCCAGCCGCATGGTCAGCCAGACCACCGGCTTCGTCGTGCAGCCCAACAAGGCCGTGGTGGGCGCCAATGCCTTCGCCCATGCCTCGGGCATCCACCAGGACGGCGTGCTCAAGGCGCGCGACACCTACGAGATCATGCGCGCCGAGGACGTGGGCTGGACGGCCAACAAGATCGTGCTGGGCAAGCTCTCGGGCCGAAACGCCTTCAAGCAGCGCCTGCAGGAACTGGGCGTGACCATGGAGAGCGAAGCCGACATCAACGCGGCCTTCCTGCGCTTCAAGGAGCTGGCCGACCGCAAGGCCGAGATTTTCGACGAGGACATCCTCGCGCTCGTCAGCGCGGAGGAGGGCTCGAACGTTGGTGAGCAGTTTGGCTTCGTGTCGCTCTCGCAGCACAGCGAAACCGGCGAGCGGCCTCACGCCCGGGTGATCTTCACGGTCCAGGGCAAGGAAGTGACCGGCGAGTCGGACGGCAATGGCCCGGTCGATGCTTCCCTGAAGGCGATCGAGTCGCATGTGCGCAGCGGCGCCGAAATGGTGCTGTATTCGGTCAACGCGATCAGCGGCTCGACCGAAAGTCAGGGAGAGGTGACCGTGCGGCTGCAGAATGCAGGCCGGGTGGTCAACGGCGTGGGCGCCGACCCCGACATCGTGGTCGCCTCAGCCAAGGCTTATCTCAGCGCCCTCAACAAGTTACAGAGCCAAGCTGAGAGAGTGGCCGCGCAGGGGTGAGTTTCGTGGGGTCCTTGGTTTTCGATTGAAGAAAAGGACGCAAGTAACTGATATTGCGCGTCTTTTTTGATTTCGATAGACTGCGGCCCTCACGTCATCGCCGCTGGAGATTTTTGATGCCCGAAGCCCCTGTGCAATCCGCTTCCTCCCGGCGTTTCCACACCCCCCTCAAGATGATCGCCGTCGCGCTGTGCGCCACGGCGTTTTTGCTGCCCGGCGCTCATGCGGCAGCCAAGAAGGCGGTCCCCGCCGGCAAGAAAGCGGTCGCCGCAGCCAGCGAAGGCAAGCGGGCCGGCAAGCCGGCGCGCGCGGCCAAGGCCGAGGCCAGAAGCAGCAGCAAGGTCGCATCGTCCAAGCGCTCCACGAAGGCGGAGCCGGCCGAGCGCGTGGTCCGCGGTGGCCGCAACGTCGTCGCTTCCATTCACAAGAAGAACGGCAAGACCGTGGTCGCCGTGCAGCGCCGTTCGGTCGTGCGCGTGGCCGAGGCGCCTCCGCGCCTGTCCTTCGGCCAGATGGCCGGCCTCCATGCGACGGAAGACGCCCTCGACCTCAAGTCCAGCGCCGCCCTGGTGATCGACCAGGACACGCGTGAGGTGCTGTTCAGCAAGAACGACCACGCCGTGCTGCCGATCGCGTCGCTGACCAAGCTGATGACCGGCCTGCTGATCAGCGAGGCGCAGCTGCCGATGGACGAGCTCATCACCATCACGCAGGACGATGTCGACACCGAGAAGGGCAGCCGCTCGCGCCTGACCGTCGGCACCACGCTTTCGCGCGGCGAGCTGCTGCACCTGGCGCTGATGTCGAGCGAGAACCGTGCGGCGCATGCGCTCGGCCGCACCTACCCCGGCGGCCTGTCGACCTTCGTCAGCGTCATGAACGCCAAGGCCAAGATGCTCGGCATGCGCGATACGCGCTATGTCGAGCCGACGGGCCTGTCCTTCCACAACCAGTCGACCGCGCAGGACCTGGCCGTGCTGGTGAGCGCCGCCTCGGCCAACTCGCTGGTGCGCCAGCTGTCGACCTCGCCCGAACACCAGGTGGAGGTCGGCAACCGCGTGCTGCAGTACAACACCACCAACCGGCTGGTGCGCAGCCCGGAGTGGGACATCGGCCTGCAGAAGACGGGCTACATCTCCGAAGCGGGCCAGTGCCTGGTCATGCAGGCGAAGGTGGCAGGCCGCAAGCTGATCATGGTGTTCCTGGATTCGGCCGGCAAGTTCAGCCGCATCGCCGACGCGGAGCGCGTGCGCCGCTGGGTCGAGAACGGCCACATGATGCACACGGCGAGCGCGCAGATCGCGGGCGACTGAGTTCGCGCGGCCTGCCGCACAAAGAACGAAGGGGCCCGCGGGCCCCTTTTTCTTTCCCAGGATCGGCTGTCCGTACCGCCGCCTTCAGGCCGCGCGCGTGGCCTCCGCATCCGGCGAGTGACCGGCCTGCGGCGCGGCCGTGCCGGGCCCGCCCACATGGCCGAGGGCGCCTGAAATCTCGTTGGCGGTGGCCTGCAGCTTGGGCAGCCAGCCGTCGTCGAGGCGGTCGGCCGGCGCTGAGATCGACAGGCCCGCCACCAGCTTGCCCTGGTCGTCGTAGATGCCGGCGGCCATGCAGCGCACGCCCAGTTCGAGTTCCTCGTTGTCGCGCGCGATGCCGTATTGGCGTGCCTTGGAGAGCTCGCGCTCCAGCACCGGGAGCTGGGTGATGCTGTTGCGTGTGTGGCCGGCCAGGCCGGTGCGGGTGGCATAGCTGCGCACGCGCTGCGGGTCGTCGGCCGCCAGGAAGAGCTTGCCGGTGGACGTGAGGTGCAACGGCGCCCGCCCGCCGATGGCGCGCACCACCTGCATGCCCGAGCGTTCGCTGTAGGCGCGCTCGATGTAGACGATCTCGTCGCCCTGGCGCATGCTGAGGTTCACCGGTTGCTGCGTCAGCTTGTGCAGTTCGCGCATGGGCGACAGTGCCGCGTCGCGCACGTTCAGCCGCGCCTTCACCAGGTTGCCCAGCTCCAGCAGGCGCATGCCGAGCCGGTAGCTGCCGGCTTCGGGCCGGTCGACGAAGCGGCCCACGGCCAGGTCGTTGAGGATGCGGTGCGTGGTGGAGGGGTGCAGGCCGGTTTTTTCGCTGATCTCCTTGAGGGAGATCGCCTCTTCCCGCGAGGCCAGCACATCGATCAGGGCGAACATCCGCTCGATCACCTGGATGACAGGGGTAGCGGGGACGTCAGCGTTGGCTTTTCTCATGGGATGGCGCGGGATGAGACACGCGCCATTTTATCTCGTGAAATTTTCTGGCGCTTGCCACTGGCCATCGAGCAGGAGCTCGTGCGGGACGAAGCGCGCCTTGTAGTCCATCTTGGCGCTGTCGCCGATCCAGTAGCCGAGGTACACGTGCGCCAGGCCGAGTTGGCGCGCCTGCGCGATCTGCCACAGCACGCCGTAGGTGCCGTAGGCGGCGCCGGCCTCGGGCTCGTAGAAGGTGTAGACCGCCGAGATGCCGTCGTTCAGCACGTCGAGGATGGACACCATCTTCAGCGCGCCCGCGCTGCCGTCGGGCAGTGTCTCGCGGAACTCGACCAGCCGCGAGTTGACGCGGCTTTGCAGCAGGAACTGGGTGTACTGGTCGATGCTGTCGTGGTCCATCCCACCCCCCGCGTGGCGGCCGTTCTGGTAGCGCAGGTAGAGCTGGTAGTGCTCCGGCACGAAGCACAGCTTCAGCACACGGGCCTGCAGGCTGGCATGCTGCTTCGCGGCGCGGCGCTGGCTGCGGGTGGGGTGGAATCGATCGACGAGCACGCGCAGCGGCACGCAGGCGCGGCAGCCGTCGCAGTACGGCCGGTAGGTGAACATGCCGCTGCGGCGGAAACCCCCGAGGACCAGGTCCGAGTAGGCGTCGTTGTTGATGAGGTGGCTGGGCGTGGCCACCTGCGAGCGGGCCTGGCGGTCCGGCAGGTAGCTGCACGGATAGGGCGCCGTCGCGTAGAACTGCAGCGTCTGGAGCGGAAGGTCCTTGAGGTGCGTCACGGGGAGACCGGGAGGGCGTCGCGCGGGATCACTCGGGTCGAGGCGGCAGGAGTTCGTTCCAGTATACGGGCTCGAAACGCCACGCCGCAGGGGGAGGCAGCACCCGCGCGGCGTCCACGTGGGCCAGGAAGCGGCTGCGCGGCCACTCGCGCGCGCCCAGGCTGGCCAGGTGGCGCGTGTTCTGCTGGCAGTCGATGAGCTCGATGCCGTGGCGTCGGCAGAAGCAGACCAGGGCGGCCAGGGCGATCTTCGACGCGTCGGTTCGGTGCGCGAACATCGACTCGCCGAACATCGCCCGGCCGATCGCCACGCCGTACAGGCCGCCCACCAGTTCGCCGTCCACCCAGGTCTCGACGCTGTGGGCATGGCCCGCACGGTGCAGCCGGGTGTAGGCCTCGACCATTTCCGCCACGATCCAGGTGCCCGACTGGCCCTCGCGCGGCGCCTGGGCGCAGGCGGCGATCACGCGTTCGAAGGCGTGGTCGATGCGGATCTCGCAGCGGCCGCTGTCGGCACGGAAGGCCTGCAGCGTCTTGCGCAGGGACCGGTGCAGCCGGAATTCGGCCGTGGGCAGCACCATGCGCGGGTCCGGGCTCCACCAGAGGATGGGTTGGTCGTCGCTGAACCACGGAAAGATGCCGTGGCTGTAGCCGTCCAGCAGGGTGGCCACGTCGAGTGCGCCGCCGCCGGCCAGCAGGCCAGGCACCGGATCGTCCTGCGTCCAGGCGCTGGCCACCGGCGGGAAGGGCTCGCCGGGTTCGAGCCAGGGCAGGGGGCGGGAACGGGAGGTCAAGGGCGGGAGGAGGTCGTAGCGCCCGATTCTCACCGAGCATCCTTCCCCGCTCGCCCGCAGCCCACATTCCCCGGCTCAGAAGCTCTCGAGCGGCAGGCCCACGTAGTTCTCGGCCAGCGACACGGAGGCGGCCTTCGAGTGCACGAGGTAGTCCAGTTCGGCCTCCTGGATCTTCTGGCCGAATTCCCCCGTGTCCGGGAAGCGGTGCATCAGCGAGGTGAACCACCACGAGAAGCGCTCGGCCTTCCACACCCGCCGCAGGCACAGGTCGGAGTAGCGGTCCAGCGCCGACGGGCTGTGGTCCCGATAGTGGTGGATGAAGGCCTGCGACAGGTAGCCCACGTCCGCGGCCGCGAGGTTCAGTCCCTTGGCGCCGGTGGGCGGCACGATGTGGGCGGCGTCGCCGGCCAGGAAGAGGCGGCCGAAGCGCATCGGCTCGGCCACGAAGCTGCGCAGCGGGGCGATGCTCTTCTCCAGCGAGGGCCCGGTCACCAGGTGCTCGCGTGCCTCGGGGTCGAGCCGCGCGCGCAGTTCGTCCCAGAAGGCCTCGTCGCTCCAGCGCTCGACCTTCTCCTCGACCGGCACCTGCACGTAGTAGCGGCTGCGCGTCGCGCTGCGCATGCTGCACAGCGCGAAGCCGCGCGAGGTGTTGGCGTAGATCAGTTCGTGCGACACCGGGGGCACGTCGGCCAGCACGCCCAGCCAGCCGAAGGGGTACACCTTCTCGTAGAGCCGGATGGCGCCGGGCGGCACGCTGGCCCGGCTCACGCCGTGGTAGCCGTCGCAGCCGGCGATGTAGTCGCACTCGATCTCGTGCGTGGCGCCGTCCTTCTCATAGCGCACGCGCGGGCGCTGGCCGTCGAAGTCGTGCAGGCTCACGTTGGCGGCGCCGTACACGGTGCTCAGGCCCTTGGCCGCGCGCGCTTCCATCAGGTCGCGCGTCACTTCGGTCTGGCCATACACCGTCACGCGCTTGCCGCCGGTGAGGGCGTGCATGTCGATGCGGTGTCGTGCCCCCTTGAAGAGCAGTTCGATGCCGTCGTGCGGCAGGCCCTCGGCCTTCGCACGGGCGTCGACGCCCGCCTGGGCCAGCAGGTCCATCGTGACCTGCTCGAGGACGCCGGCGCGGATGCGTCCGAGCACGTAATCGCCGCTCTGGCGTTCGACGATGATGTTGTCGATCCCGGCGGCATGGAGCAGCTGGCCGAGCAGCAGGCCGGAGGGGCCGGCGCCGATGATCGCGACTTGGGTGCGCATCTGTTGTCTCCTGGATGGGGTGTGTGGAGCGTAGGGCGCCGAAGCCTGCGCTGCACACGGCGCCTCGGCCGAGTGTGCGATCATGGAACCGGCTGCGCGATGATCGCGCAGGCAGTGCCATCCACAGACTTTCCGATTGCTGCTTCCATGACCATCGCCAAGGCCGATTTCATCGAAGGCATTGCCAAGGGCATGGCCGTGCTGGAGAGCTTCGACACCGAGCGCCAGCGCCTCAACGCCACCCTGGCGGCCGAGCGTGCCGGCATCACCCGTGCCGCGGCCCGTCGGCACCTGCTCACACTCGCGCACCTGGGCTACCTGGAGACCGACGGCAGCTACTTCTGGATGGCGCCCAAGGTGCTGCGCTTCTCGGGCAGCTATCTCTCGTCGTCGCGCTTGCCGCGGGCCTTGCAGCCCACCTTGAACCGGCTCGCCGCGCAGACGGGCGAGTCCTTCTCGGCCGTCGTGCTCGACGGCGAGGAGGTGGTCATCGTGGCGCGCAGCGGGGCCTATGGCGCGCCCACCCGCGTGCTGGCCTACGGCCTGCACCTGGGCGCGCGGTTGCCGGCGCACGCCACCTCCACCGGCCAGGTGCTGCTGGCGGCACTGACGACGCCGCAGCTCGCGCACTGGCTCAAGGGCCGCACGTTCGCGCGCCTCACGCCGCACACCATCACCCAGGCGCGGCTGCTGCGCCAGACGCTGGCGCGCGTGCGGCGGCAGGACTACCGCTTCGCCAGCGAGGAGCACGAACTCGGCGTGCAGGCCCTGGCGGTGCCGCTGCGCGACATGCGCGGGCGCACGGTGGCGGCACTCAATGTGGTGCTGTCCGGTGTGCGCCATTCGGAGGAAGCGCTGCAGCGCGACATGCTGCCGCTGCTCTTCGAGGCGGCGCGCGAAGTGCGCGCCATACTTTGACCCGGGCCTGAACTTCGGCCGCTGCGACGCGCTCGAACCAGTCTTTCTACGAGGGAACCGCCATGCGCCTGCTGCTGCTCGAAGACGACGTGATGATCGGCGAGGCCGTGCTCGATCTGCTGCGGGCCGAGCAGTACGCCGTCGACTGGGTCAAGGACGGCGAGACCGCCGAATCGGCGCTGCGCACGCAGCAGTACGACCTGGTGCTGCTCGACCTCGGACTGCCGCGCAAGGACGGCCTGGAGGTCCTGCGCGGCCTGCGGGCGCGCAAGCAGCGCATGCCGGTGCTGATCGCCACGGCACGTGATTCGGTCCAGCAGCGCATCGAGGGGCTCGATGCCGGTGCCGACGACTACGTGCTCAAACCCTACGACCTCGACGAACTGCTGGCGCGCATCCGCGCACTCCTGCGCCGTGCCTCCGGCCGTGCCGAGCCGGTGTACGAGCACATGGGCGTGGCCATCAACCCCAGCACGCGCGAGGTGACGGTCGAGGGCCGGTCCGTCGTGCTCTCGGCACGCGAATGGGCCGTGCTGGAGCCGCTGATCGCCCGACCGGGCATGCTGCTGTCGCGCCAGCAGCTCGAGGAAAAGCTCTACAGCTGGAAGGACGAGATCAGCAGCAACGCGGTGGAGGTCTACATCCACGGCCTGCGCAAGAAGCTCGGTGCCGACCTGATCCGCAACGTGCGCGGCGTGGGCTACATGGTGCCCAAGGAATGAGCGGGCAGGCGTCCACCGGCGCGGCATCGGCACCGGCGCCGCGCCGCGCGGGCTCGCTGCGCGCCCGGCTGCTGTGGTTCCTGTTGGCGGCGATCGTGCTGGCGGGCGCCGTGCAGGCCCTGGTGACGTATCGGACGGTGCTGCGCGAGGCCGACGAGATCTTCGACTACCACATGCAGCAGATGGCGATGTCGCTGCGCTCCGGCCTGCCGCCCAGCGCAGCCGTGAGCGGCCTGCGCGGCGGCGAGCAGAACTTCGAGTTCGTCGTGCAGGTGTGGACTGTCGACGGGGAGCGCATCTTCGAATCGGCCGAGGAGGCGGCGCTGCCGCAGCGCGCGGTGCTGGGCTTCTCGGACGTCAACGCGCGTGGCACCACGTACCGCGTCTTCTCCCTGCAGGCGCGCGGCCTGGTGATCCAGGTCGCACAGGACATGGCCGCCCGCCGCCAGATGGCCGGTACCCTGGCCCTGCGCACCGTCGGGCCCGTGGTGCTGATGGCGCCTCTGCTGATGCTGGTGGTCTGGTGGGTGGTGAGCGGCTCGCTCGCGCCCGTGGCGCGCGTGCGCCGGCAGGTGGCCACGCGGCAGGCCGACGACCTGTCGCCCGTGAGCGAGGACGGCCTGCCCGAGGAGGTGCGGCCGCTGGTGCACGAGCTCAACCTGCTCTTCGACCGCGTGCGCCACGCCTTCGAGGCGCAGAAGCACTTCGTGGCCGACGCGGCGCACGAGCTTCGTTCGCCGCTGGCCGCGCTCAAGCTGCAGGTGCAGGGCCTGCAGCGGGCGCAGGACGACGGCGCGCGCGAGGTGGCGGTGCAGCGCCTGTCGGCCGGCATCGACCGCGCCACCCGACTCGTCGAGCAGCTGCTCGCGCTCGCACGGCAGGAGGCCAGCGCGGCCGCCGGCGCGCCGGGCGAGCCGGTCGATCTGGTGCAGGTCGCGCGGCTCGCGATCGGCGACGTGGTGCCCGCGGCGCAGGCGCGCCGCATCGACGTGGGCCTGGGCCGCGCCGATGCGGTGACGGTGCAGGGGCATCCCGAAGCGCTGCGCATGATGGTCCGCAACCTGGCCGACAACGCCGTCAAGTACACGCCCGAGGGCGGCCGGGTCGACGTGGAGATCGAGGCCACGCCGGCCGGCGTCGAAGTGCATGTGGAAGACAGCGGACCGGGCCTGCCGGAAGCCGAGCGCGAGCGGGTGCTCGATCGCTTCTACCGATCCGGCGAACCGCAGGCCCCGGGCAGCGGCCTGGGCCTGGCCATCGTGCGCTCGGTCGCGCAACTGCATGGTGCGACCGTGCGCCTCGAGGCGTCATCTCGTTTGGGCGGCCTGCGCGCGGTGGTGGTCTTTTCTGCGCCGGTCAGTCACGCGGCCTGAGGTCCACGCGTGATGCGCGGACCATCGTGATCGCGTGGAAGGGGCAGGTCACGGCGCAGTCGCTGCAGCCGGTGCATCGCGCCGCGTCCTGAAGCACCGAGCGCTTGCGCCAGTCGATGGCCTCGAGGGCCAGCACATGGTGCTCGCACGAGCCCACGCACCAGCCGCAGCCGGTGCATCGCCCGGGGTCGATTGCCGGTAGCCAGCCGGGGCGCGAGCGGCCCGTGGAGGAGGTCGGTGTTGCGAGTTGGGCTTCGCGCATGGACGCCATGCTGGCACAGCACGTGCCGCGCATGTCGTGCGGCCAAAGAAAAAGCCCACCATCGCGAGATGGTGGGCTTCAAGAAGCCCGAAGGCTTTTGTTTGGCTCCCCGACCTGGGCTCGAACCAGGGACCTACGGATTAACAGTCCGGCGCTCTACCGACTGAGCTATCGGGGAATGAGCCCGCTAGTATAGCGTCAAAAACGCCGGTTCCGAAAGCAGCCCATCAATTCGCAAAAAAAGATGGGCTCGGGTCGCTCGCTCGATGGCGAGGGCTCGGCTTCAGCCGATGCGCACCGGCACGAAGATGCGGTCGTCGCCACGCTGGATCAGCAGCGCGACCGACTTGTCGGCCTTGGCCACCGCCTGGCGCACCTGGTCGACGCTCCTGGCCGGCGTGCCGTTGATGGCCAGCAGCACGTCGCCGGCCTGGATGCCGGCCAGCGCCGAGGGGCCCTGCGCATCTTCGACGACCAGGCCGTTGTCCAGCGAGGACTCGCGCTTCTCCTGCGGCTGCAGCGGCCGCAGTGCGAGGCCCAGTTTGCCCTGGCCCGCGGCATCGTCGGCCTTCGCGGTCTGCACCTTGTCGCTCGCATCCGCGAGCTTCGCGCTCAGCTGCTCGGGCGCGCCCTTGCGCCACACCTCCAGCGCCACCTTCTGGCCCGGCGTCATCTGGCCGATGATGGCCGGCAGGTCGCCCGAGCTGACGATGGGCTGGCCGTCCACCTTCAGGATCACGTCGCCGCTCTGCAGGCCCGCCTTCTCGGCGGCGCTGCCCTTCTCGACGTTCGAGACCAGCGCGCCCTCGGGCTTGTCGAGCTTGAAGGAGTCGGCGAAGGTCTGGTTCACCTCCTGCACCGCGACCCCCAGCTTGGCGTGGCTGGCCTTGCCGGTCGCCACGATCTGGTCCTTCACCTTGGTCGCGATGTCGATCGGGATCGCGAAGGACACGCCCTGGTAGCCGCCGCTGCGGCTGTAGATCTGCGAGTTGATGCCGACCACCTCGCCACGCGCATTGAACAGCGGGCCGCCGGAGTTGCCGGGGTTGATCGGCACGTCGGTCTGGATGAAGGGCGTGTAGCTGTCGTCGGGCAGCGAGCGGCCCTTGGCGCTCACCACGCCGGCCGTCACGGTGTTCTCGAAGCCGAAGGGCGAGCCGATGGCCAGCACCCATTCGCCGACCTTCAGGTCCTTCACGTTGCCGATCGGCACCGTGGGCAGATTCCTGGCGTCGATCTTCAGCACGGCGATGTCGGTCTTCGGATCGGAGCCGAGCACCTTGGCGCGGAACTCGCGGCGGTCGGTCAGCTTGACGGTGACCTCCTTGGCGTCCTTCACGACGTGGGCGTTGGTGAGGATGGTGCCGTCGGGGCTGATGATGAAGCCCGAGCCCTGGCCGCGCGTCGGCACTTCGCGTTGCGGTGCCTTGGGCATGTTGGGGCCGCGGAACTGCTGGAAGAACTCGTAGAACGGGTCGTTCGGGTCCATCCCGGGGATGCCGGCGACACCGTCGGCCGACGCCGTCTTGGTGACGCCGGTGACGCTGATGTTCACCACCGCCGGGCCGTTGCGCGCGGTGATGGTCGAGAAGTCGGGCGCGGCGATGGGCGCGACCATCGGCGTGGTCACGGGCGCGGGCTGGCCGCTTGCGCGAGCGCTGGTGTAGGCCCCGGCGCCGGCGGCGCCGAGCACGCCCGCCGCCGCGAGCGCGAGGACGAGGCGCTGCGGGGTGTTGATCGTCTTCATGGGGTTTCCTTTCGCGGTGTGGGTGTGGAACACGATGCGAAGGAATGTCGGGCGCAGCGCTTAGGCATGCCTTAAGCCCGCGGCGCTGCGAGGCGCAGCGCTGGGCGCATGCGGCGGGCTGACGAACAAAAGCCGGCAGCGCGATCACTCGCGGCTGCCGGCCGTGCCGGGGAGCCGGGCTCAGGCGGCGCGCGGGAAGCGCTCGAGCATCTGGCGGCCCAGCGCGGTGATCGCCATGACCATGGCCGGCGGCTGGTGATGGCCGGCGAGGGTGCGGACGGGGCGCGGGATCTCGGCGCGTACATGGCCGGCCAGGATGAGCAGGCGGACCGAGTCGACGTCGTCGCCGTCGGTCACGGCGATGGGCAATCGTTCGCGCGCGAGGCGGTGCAGCAGTTCGATGGGCATGGGCCGAAGTATTGCGCGAGCCGCTGCCGACGGCCATCCGAAGTCGAACAAAGCGGTATTTTTTCCCGCTTGCGCAACGGCGCTGCGTCGCGTGCCTGCCGTCAGGCCGCGTTCAGCGCGAGGGGCAACGGCATCACGCCGCTGCGGGACCTCGGCCTCAGAGCGAGGCCGTGAGGCCGAGCCGCAGCGTCCGCGGCGCGCCGGGGAACAGGTAGACGTGGCCGTACTGGTTGGGGGATTCCTTCCAGTAGCGGCGGTCGAAGAGGTTCTCGACACCCAGCGTCCAGGTGGTGGCGGTGCGGCCGATCTTCGTGTCGTAGCGCAGGGCGGTGTCCACGCGGGTCCAGGCCGGCAGGCGCAGGCTGCCGTCGGCCAGCACGTTGCGCCGGCCCTCGCGCGAGAGCAGCGCCTGCAGCTCGAACCCAGGCACGGCGGCCACGCGGTAGGCGGTCCGCAGGCGCCAGACCTGGTCGGGCACGTTCACCGGTCGCTGGCCGTTGGCCTCGGGCGAGAAGCTGCTGCCGCGGCGCCTGGCGTCGATGAAGGTGGCGCCCCCGGCCAGCCGCCACGGGCCGCTGGCCCACTGCACGTTCGCCTCCAGGCCGCGGTGGCGCGCCGTGCCGTCGTAGCGGCCGGTGCACTCGGCGCCCGTGTTCTCGCAGGCGTCGATGTTGGTCATCGGCCGCACGATGTTGAAGTACGCCAGCTGCCAGTTCAGGCCCTGGGACGGGTTGCCGCTGCCGCCCTTGAGGCCCAGCTCCCATTGCCGCGACGCGAGCGGGGGCAGCGCCTCGCCGGCATTGGTGTACTGCTGCGGTTTGCCGGGCACGAGCTGCGACTCCACACCCTTGCCCCAGCTCGCGTAGGCCATGAGATCGGGCTGCAGCGCATAGCTGAGCGCGACCCACGGCGTGGTCACGCCATCCTTGTAGCCGGTCGGCCGTGTCGCGTCGGTGCGCACGCTGTCGCGCGCGAAGCGCGTGTGACGCACGCCCACCCAGGTGGTGAAACGGTCGGTCCAGCGGATCGCGTCCTGCACCGACACCTCGGTGGAGCGCTCGTCGCGGTTGGTGTTGGGCGAGGTCAGCGTCGGGTCGGCCGGGACGATGGCGGTGCCCCACACATTGCCGCTGCCCACGTAGTTGTAGGCCTGGTCCTGGAAGCGGTTGCGCACGCGGCTGGCCAGGAGGCCGACGCTCAGGTCGTGCTGCACGCCGCCGGTGGTGATGCGGCCCTTGAGCGCCAGGTTGCCTGCGGTCTGGCGCCGTCGCTCGTTCTCGCTGCGGAAGTCGTAGAAGTCGAAGCTGCCGTCCGAGCAGTAGCGGTCGTAGCGTTCTTCCATGCTGCAGCCGAAGGCGTAGGCCAGGCGATCGTCGCTCTTCAGGCGCTGCTGGCCGATCTGCGCGCTCCAGCGCCAGTCGGCATTGAGCGCCTGCGTGAAGCGCAGCGTGCCGGTGAAGGCATCGAAGACCGAGGGCTGCGACCAGGCCTGGTTGTTGAGGTTCAGCCGCGGATCGCCCGCGCGCGGCAGCAGATTGCCCAGCAGGCTGAAGCCGTTCTGGCTCGGCTGCGCCTTGTGGCTGGATTCGAACTCGGCCTCCAGCAGCGAATCGCGCGAGAGTCGCCAGTCGGCGGCGAGCGAGAGCAGATGCCGGTTGCCGTCCAGGTCGAAGGTGCGCGGCTTCAGCTGTTCGCTCACCACGTTGAGGCGGTAGCCGAACTGCCGCTCGCTGCCGAAGCGCCCGCCCAGGTCGACGGCCCCCAGCAGGCTGCCGCGGCCCGAGACCTCCGTGCGCACCTCGCGCAGGTCCTGCTCGGTGGGACGCTTCACGACGTAGTTCACCAGTCCGCCGGGTGCGCTGGTACCGGCCTGGATGCCGCTGGTGCCGCGCAGGATCTCGACGCGCTCCTTGTTGTCCAGCGGGATGGACGTCTCGGCGCTGATCGGCAGGGCCTCGCGCCGGTAGTTGAAGCGGTTGTCCAGCACGAAGCCGCGCACGCTCAGGAAGTCCCAGTAGCCGGCGGAGTTGTAGGCGTCGGTGACCGAGGCGTCGAATTGGGTGAGATCGGCCAGGCGGCGCGCCCCGCTGGACTGCAGCTCGGTGCTGTCGATCACCGTGGCCGAGATCGGCACGTCCTTGAGCGGCAGGTCGCCGAAGCCGCTCACGTCGGCCGACGGCGGCGTGCCGCGCTCGTCGATGGTGACGGCGGGCAGGGTGTCCGCCGCGGGCGCCTGCGCATGGGCGGCGTGTGCTATGAAAACCATAGCTGCCAGCGCAAGCGGGGCGGGCGCTGCAGGCCTTTTTGGTCTCAGTTTCGGGAGTGGACGGTGCGGAATCGCCATGACGTGTTCGAAGACGCGATGGCAGGTGGGCGGGATGCGTGGGCCCCGATGCACAGGCCCGAGAGATGCTGTGCGGCCGACGGATCTGCTTCCCTGCGCGAGGATTACCTCAATCAGGTTCAAAGGGACTCTCTCAGTCCACCTCGCGGTGAACACCCCTAGCGGCCCCGGCGCGGCGGCAGGCGCTGCGCCGGGGTGGGCGGAGTTTAGCGGCCCGCGGCCGGCGGGTGCTGGGCGATGGCGTCCATCAGCGCGCGCGCCGCGGCTTCAGGATCGTCCGCGCCGACGATGGCGCGCACCACCGCTACCGATCCCACGCCCGCGGCCATGGCGGCCGGCACACGCGACACGTCGAAGCCGCCGATCGCGACCAGCGGGTAGCCGCGCATCAGCTGCGCATAGCACTTCAGGCGAGTGAGTCCCTGTGGCGCGGTGGCCATCAGCTTGAGCGTGGTCGGGAACACGGCGCCCAGGGCCAGGTAGCTCGGGCTCACCGCATCGGCACGCTGCATCTCCGCATAGCCATGGGTGCTCACGCCCAGGCGCAGGCCGGCGCGGCGAATCGCGTCGACGTCGGACTCGGTGAGCGCGTCCAGGTCTTCCTGCCCCAGGTGCACGCCATAGGCACCGGCCTCGATGGCCGCCTGCCAGTGGTCGTTGATGAAGAGCAGGGCCGGTGTGCCCTGCACGGCGGCGACGGCGGCACGGACTTCGGCCTGCACGGCCCGCGCGTCGCCGGACTTGAAGCGCAGCTGCACCGTCGGCACGCCGGCGCGTGCCATGCGGCCGACCCAGGCCGCGTCCGGCAGCACGGCATACAGGCCGAGCTGCGCGGGGCAGGGCGCGAAGGCGTCGTCGCGCGCCTGCGGCGGAAACTCCCGCAGGTCGAAGTCCACCGGCGTGGCGGGCCAGCGCTGTGCCTCGAACAGGCCCAGTCGCCGGCTCTGCGCCTGCCACGCGCGGGCCAGGCACTCGGCATCGGCCTCGATGAAGCCCATCAGCGCGGCGGCCTGGCGCACGCCGCGGTAGACCGGATCGTCCGACGCGTAGTGCTGCGGCACCACCGGCGGATGCGCCCCGAAGCGCGGCAGGTGCGCCGTGAGGATGGCCATCGCAATGCTGTTGGCGTCGGGGGAGTTCATGCTGCGGGTCATCCGTGGTGGTGCCAGAAAGGGGTGCCCAGCACGGGCGTGCTGGGCTGGGCATTGTCGGCGGCGGCCATAGCCCCGGCCCGGCGCGCGCTGCGGCCGGCCTGCACTGCGTCGGCAAAGGCGCCGGCCATGGCGACCGGGTCCTGCGCGAGCGCGACCGCGGTGTTGAGCAGCACGCCGTCGTAGCCCCATTCCATCACCTGGCAGGCATGCGAGGGCAGACCGAGGCCGGCATCGACCAGCATCGGTACCTGGAGGCGCTCGCGCAGCATCTGCAATGCGTAGGGGTTGACCGGACCGCGGCCGGTGCCGATGGGCGCGGCCCAGGGCATCACGGCCTGGCAGCCGACATCCACCAGCCGCTGGCACAGCACCAGGTCCTCGGTGCAATAGGGCAGCACCTGGAAGCCGTCGGCGATGAGCAGCCGCGCTGCCTCGACCAGGTTCAGCGTGTCGGGCTGCAGGGTGTAGTCGTCGCCGATCAGCTCGAGCTTGAGCCAGGGCGTCTCGAAGACCTCGCGCGCCATCTGCGCGGTGGCGATCACTTCCTGGATGCTGTGGCAGCCCGCCGTGTTGGGCAGCACGGGCACGCCCAGGCGCCTGAGCAGGCTCCAGAAACCGCCACCGGCGGCAGCGCCGTCGGACGCCGCGCCCTGGCGCCGCAGCGAGGCCGTGAGCATGGCCGGCCGGGCGCGTTGCACGGCGGCTTCCAGCACGTCGGGAGAGGGGTAACGCGCCGTGCCCAGCAGCAGCCGGCTGTCGAAGCGCTGGCCGTACAGCACCAGCGCGTCGTCGTGGGTCGTGTCGTCGCTGCGCATCGCTCAGCCTCCGGTCACGGGCCGGATGACCTCGACGTCGTCGCCGTCGTGCAGCTCGCGCTGGGCATAGGCCGAGCGCGGCACGAACTCGCGATTGACCGCGGCCGCGAAGGGCGGCTGCGGCGCCAGCAGCGCGATGGCTTCGGCCAGGGTGGCGGGTGCGTCGAGCTCGCGCGGCTCGCCGTTGATCAGGATGTTCACGTCTCGGTCTCCTCGTCGCCGCAGCGAAGGTCGGTGTCGATGTCGATCTCGAAGTCGCGCGCCAGCGTCGGCGCGTCGTCGGCCAGGCACTGCCAGGCGGCATCGAGCAGGGCCGGCGCGATCATGAACCCGTGGCGGTACAGGCCGTTGATCTGCAGCACGCGCGGCCGGCGCCAGCGCAACGCGGGCCGGTTGTCGGGCAGGGTGGGGCGGCACTGCGTGGCGATCTCCACGATGCGCGCCTCGCCGAAGCCCGGGTGCACCGCGTAGGCGGCGCTCAGCAGTTCCATCGTCGAGCGCACGCTGGCGGGCGACAGGTCCTGCGATTCGATCTCGGTCGCGCCGATCACGAACAGGTGGTCCGGCTTGGGCGCGATGTAGAGCGGGTAGCGCGGATGCACCAGCCGCGTCGGGCGGTGCAGTTCGACGTCGGGCGCATGTACGCGGATCACCTCGCCGCGCACGCCGCGCAACTGCGGCCACTCGGTGCGGGCGCCCAGACCGCGGCAGTCGATCACGCGGGCGTCCGGTCCGGGTGCGAAGTCGTCGGGCGAGCGGGGGCTGTGCCAATGCAACGTCACCCGGGTGTCGGCTTCCAGCGCCGCGCGCAGCGCATCCAGCAGGCCGCGGTTGTCGAGCTGGCCTTCGCCAGGCAGCCACCAGCCGCGCATGAAGCGCCCGGTCAGCGCGGGCTCCAGGGCCGCGAGTGCCGGCGCATCGAGCGCCTGCATCGGCGGCAGGCCGTCCACGCTGGCCTGCGTGCGGCGCAGCGTGCCGGCCAGGCGCTCGGCCTCGGCCGCGTCCTGCCGGTGCCAGACGATGAGGGTGCCTGCCTGCTGGAAGAACACCGGCTGCGGCAGCACGGCCAGCAACTGCGGCCAGCGCGCCAGGCTGTGCAGGCCCATGCGCACCAGCGCCGGCGGCGCGACAGCGGATTCGGCCAGCGGCGCCAGCATGGCGGCCGCGACGCGTGCGGCGGCCTGGTCGGCCTCGGGCCCGCCCGCATCGTGCACCGACACTTCGCAGCCGGCCCGTGCGAGCGTCAGTGCGACGAGTCGGCCCATGAGGCCGGCGCCGAGCACGTGGGCCTGGCGAAAGGGCAACGGCGCGGCGTTCATGCGACTCCCTCGCGGCCGTGGCCGATAATTTTTCGGTGAGCACACCTTCCACGTTCCCCGCACCGGCGTCGCGCTACGTCCGCGTCCTGTCCATCGCCGGTTCCGACAGCGGCGGCGGCGCCGGCATCCAGGCCGACCTCAAGACCTTCGCTGCGCTGGGCTGCTACGGCATGACGGCGATCACCGCGCTCACGGCGCAGAACACGCGCGGCGTAGGCGGCATCCATGCCGTGCCGCCAGCCTTCCTCAAGGCGCAGCTGCAGGCGGTGATCGAGGACATCGGCGTCGACGCCGTCAAGCTCGGCATGCTGCACGCGCCCGAGGTGGTTGAGGTCGTGGCCTGGGCCATCGACCACTACGGGCTGCAGCGCGTGGTGCTCGACCCGGTGATGGTCGCCACCAGCGGCGACCGGCTGATCGCGCAGGAGACGGTGCAGGTCATGGTGCGCGAGCTGTTCCCGCGCGCGGCCGTCGTCACGCCCAACCTCGACGAGGCGGCGCTGCTGGTGGGCCATCGCATTGCGGGCGAGGGCGACATGCAGGCCGCCGCGGCCGAACTGCTCTCGCTGGGCGCGCGCGCCGTGCTGCTCAAGGGCGGCCACCTGCCGGGCGACGAGGTCGTGGACCTGCTGCTGCGCCACGACGCTGGCCCGGCACGCTGGACCGCCCGCCGCGTCGCCAGCCGCAACCTGCACGGCACGGGCTGCACGCTGTCCTCGGCCATCGCCTGCGGTCTGGCGCGCGGCGACGACCTGCCGCACGCCGTGGGCGCCGCGCACGCCTATGTGCAGGGCGCCATGCGCGCCGGTGCCGAGGTCGCCACAGGCCATGGACACGGGCCGCTCAACCATGGCTTCGCGCCGCGGCCAGCGCAGTTGGCGCCGCTGGACGCGCGCGCGTAAGGCGCGCCAGCACGAAGGTCACTGCCAGCGTCGGCAGTGCCGAGCCGGCCTGCGGGGCCCAGGCGGCCAGGCCGTGGTACAGCGCGATGCCGCCGATCCACAGCGCCGCCGCCACCGGCTCCACGCGCCGAGCGGTCGTGGAGGCATCGCCGCCGCCCAACCGCCCGAGGATCACGCCGTACAGCGGCACGAACACCGAACTCAGCATGAGCAAAAAGGGCTCCAGCGTGTGCATGGGCAGCACCAGCGCCAGCCCGGTGCACAGCAGCGCCAGGCCCAGGCCCCAGCGCCGCACGCTCCAGCGCGGGCGCAGGCTGTGGGCCGACACGGCGCCCGAATAGACGTCGCCGTACGCGTTGTCCAGCTCGTCGACGAGGATCAGGCCCAGCGCCACCAGGCCGCCCTGCGCCAGCAGCAGCGCGGTGACCAGGCCGGTGCCCGGGTCGGCCACGCTGACCACCATCACGCCCAGCGCGTAGCACCAGATGTTGGCCGCCGCATAGCCCAGCCAGGTGCCGCCGAAGGCACCGCCGAGGCCCCCGGCCGCGCGCCGGCCGTGGCGTGCATAGTCGGCCACCAGCGGCAGCCAGGACACGGGCATCGCGATCACCAGGTCCATGGCGCCGAACAGCCCCATGCTGCCGTCGCCCGGCCGCGCCCAGAACGCGGCCCAGCCCTGGGCATGCAGCCGGGTCGCGAACTGCCAGGTCAGCCACAGCAGCGACACGATCACCAGCGGCAGGCCGAATCGGCTCACGAAGCGGCGCACCAGCGTGACCATCGAGCCGCCCAGCAGCGCCAGCAGCACCGCGCCCCACAGCAGGGTCGGCAGCAGCGTGCCCAGCCAGCCCGTGGCGCTCCAGCCGGTCGCCTGTGCCGCGATGGCCTGCGTGCCTTCGCGCATCACCACCAGCTCGAAGGTGGTCCATCCGACGAGCTGCGCGATGTTGAGCAGCACCGGCAGGCGCGCGAAGGCGCTGCCATAGGTCGCATGCATCAGGCCGGCGCTGGCCAGCCCGCTCTGGCAGCCCAGGCGCGCCGTCCAGGCCAGCAGCCCGGCGCCGATCGCCGAGCCCAGCAAGATCGCGAGCGCTGCATCGCGCGTACCCACCGCGGGCACCAGGTAGGCGCCGATCTGCATGACCAGCAGGCCGACACCGAGGCTGAACCACAGCGAGGCGTGGTCGTGCCAGCCGAACACGCGCTGCGCATCGGGCAGCGGCGTCAGCGCTTCGTTGAGGGCCGGCGTGGCGGCGGGGTCGGTCGGGATTGCCATCGATTTGCTCCGTGCAAAGTCATGGCAGGTGGGCGGTTTCCGGAACGGACAGTCGATGGAGACGGGTCCCTGCCGGAGTTCGGCAGCCGGATCGGCTTCCCTGCGCGAGGATTACCTCAATCAGGTTCAAAGGGACTCTCTCAGTCGGCGCCTGCAGCGGCAGGGCCAACACCCCCAGCGAACGCCCCGCGACATGCGGGGCATTGGACATTCTAGGCCGGCATGGCGGCAGGCCAGGGCGTCGCGAACGGCGGCTTCAGCCGTGCGGCACGCCCAGCAGTTCGTGCAGCCGCGTGCTGGTCGTCGTGTACTGCAGCGGCGGCACCTTGCCGTCGAAGACGATCTCGGCGGCGGCCCAGGCGGCCAGCGTGGCCTCGTGGAAGCCGCAGACGATCAGCTTGCGCTTGCCCGCGTAGGTGTTGATGTCGCCCACGGCGAAGAGGCCGCGCTCGCGCGTCTCGTAGCGCGTGGTGTCGACCGGCACCTGCTTGCGCTCGAGTTCCAGGCCCCAGTCGGCGATCGGGCCCAGGCGTGGCGAGATGCCCTGGCAGACCACCAGCGCGTCGAGCCGCAGCACCACGGTCTGCCCGTCGGGCGTGGCGATGACGAGCTGTCGGCCGTCGAAGGCACCCGGCTGGCCGATCACGAGGTGGATGTCGCCGGCGTCGATGCGCGCGCGCAGCCGCGCCACCGCCGCCTCGTCGCCGCGGAAGGCGTCGCGACGGTGCAGCAGCATGACTTCGCGCGCCACGCCCACCAGCGCCAGCGCGGCCTCGACCGCGGCCTCCTCGCCGCCGTGCACGACCACCGACTGGCCGGCGAAGCGGCCGAAATCGGAGGGGTGGTAGAAGAGCTGACGGCCCTCGTAGGCCTCGGCGCCGTCGACGCCCAGCTTCTTGGGCACGAAGGCGCCCACGCCGGCCGCGAGGAAGACGGTCCTGGCCAAGAAGGTCTTGCCGCCGGTGGTGCCGGCGCGCCAGCGGCCATCGGGTTCGCGCACCAGGGTCGACACCTGCTCGCCCAGGTGCATCGGCACCTTGAAGGGCGCGAGTTGCGCGAGCAGCGCCTGCGCCAGCCCGCGGCCGGTGGTCGCGGGCGTGCCGGGAATGTCGTAGATGGGTTTGTCACCGTACAGCTCGACGCATTGGCCGCCCGCATGGGGCAGGGCGTCGACGATGTGGCAGGGGATTTCGAGCAGGCCCAGCTGGAAGGCCTGGAACAGCCCCACCGGACCGGCGCCGATGATCAGCGCGCTCGTCTCGATCGGGGCTGCGGTGTCACTCACCGGGCCGGCTTACTTGATGAGCTCGGCGATCTTGCCCGTCTTGTCCTTCCACTCCTCGGCGTCGGGCAGCGCGGGCTTGCGCTTGGTGATGCTCTTCCAGCCGTCGGCGACGGCCAGTTCGGCATTGAGCTTGATGAAGGCCAGCTGGTCGGCCGGCAGGTCTTCCTCGGCGTAGATCGCGTTGACCGGGCACTCGGGGATGCAGACGGCGCAGTCGATGCACTCGTCCGGATCGATCACCAGCATGTTCGGCCCCTCGCGGAAGCAATCCACCGGGCACACGTCGACGCAATCGGTGTATTTGCAGCGGATGCAGTTCTCGGAGACGACGTGGGTCATGGCGCTATGGCTGGTG
Source organism: Xenophilus aerolatus (assembly GCA_030418545.1). Classification (GTDB taxonomy): domain Bacteria; phylum Pseudomonadota; class Gammaproteobacteria; order Burkholderiales; family Burkholderiaceae_C; genus Xenophilus. The sequence goes on from QAIB01000002.1 coordinate 794,567, forward strand.
AGGCGGGTCGGGGAAAACCCGGCATTTTAAGGGCTCGGCGCAGGCTGTGCCGGCGCGCGGACAAGCACCGCCGCCGAGGTGCGGTGCGAGGCCGTGTCGACCAGCACCATCGAGCCCAGCGCGCGCGACTGCGTGAAGGGCAGCACGGCCAGCGGCTGCTGCAGGGCGAGCACCACTTCGCCGATGGCGTTGGGCTCCAGCTGCGTGGCGTCCTCGGCCTCCAGCGTGTTGACGTTCAGCCGGTGCGCGATGCGCGCCACCTTGGCCTTGACCCAGCGGTGGCCCTGCAGCGCCCAGTACACGCGGCCCGGCACCAGCGGCTCATCGTCGAGCCAGGCCACGGTGGCCGTGATCTCGCGCACGGGCTGGAAGGCATCGGGCGCGAGCAGCCAGTCGCCGCGCGACACGTCGACCTCGCGGTCGAGCACGATGCCGGCGCTGTGGCCGGCGTGCACGCCGCGCTCCTGCCGCGTGTGCGTGAGCACGCGCGCCACCGTCGCATGCTGCCCGCTGGGCAGGATGGCGATGCGCTGGCCCGGCACGACCTGGCCGCTGGCGACCCGGCCCCAGAAGATGCGGCGGCCCTGGCTGGTGTCCGACGAACCCGAGAACTTCTCGACCCACTGCACCGGGAAGGCGAAAGGCACGGCCTCGTCCTGCGCGGTGACCGGCAGGCCCTCGAGCAGCTCGAGCAGGCTCGGGCCTTCGTAGCCGGCCCAGCCGGTGCTGCCTTCGCGGTGGCGCGAGGTCACGTTCCAGCCCTTGAGGGCCGACACGGGCACGATGGCCGTGAGCTCCACGCCCGCCTGCTCGGCGAAGGCGTTGAGTGCGCCGCTGATGCGTTCGAAAGCCAGCTCGGCATCGTCGATGGCATCGAGCTTGTTCACCGCCACCACGATCGATTGCACGCGCAGCAGGTGTGCCAGCAGCGTGTGGCGGCGCGTCTGCGGCAGCAGGTCGCGCACGACGACTTCACCGTCGCCCACCTCGGCCGCCCACTTGAGCTTGGTCGCGTCGACCAGCACCACGGCCGCATCGGCGCTCGAGGCGGCCGTGACCATGTTGCGCGTGTACTGCTCGTGGCCCGGCGCGTCGCCGATGATGAACTTGCGCTTGGCGGTCGAGAAGTAGCGATACGCGACATCGATCGTGATGCCCTGTTCGCGCTCGGCCGAGAGGCCGTCGGTCAGCAGGGCCAGGTCGGTTTCGCCGTTGCGCTGCACGCCCGCGAGCTGGTCCTGCAGCACCGTCTTGCTGTCGACCAGCAGCCGGCCGATGAGCGTGCTCTTGCCGTCGTCCACGCTGCCGCAGGTGATGAAGCGCAGCGCGGTGCCGGTGTCGCCCTGGGCGGTGGGTTCGGACCCAAAAGTGCCTGCAGCGCCCGCAGCGCCTGCGGGAGCAGCTATCGATTTCGTAGCAGTGGTCATCAGAAATACCCGTCCTTCTTGCGCTTTTCCATGGAAGCCTCGGATGTCTTGTCGTCCATGCGCGTCGCGCCGCGCTCGCTCACCTCGGCGGCCAGCGTCTCGATCACCACGTCGCCGGCATCGGCGGCCAGGCTCTCGACCGGCGCCGTGCAGGTGATGTCGCCCACCGTGCGGAAGCGCACGTTGCGCACCTCCACGGTTTCGCCGTCACGCGGCGGCGTGAGTTCGGTCACCGGCATCAGCAGGCCCTTGCGCTCCACCACCTCGCGCTGGTGGGTGTAGTAGATCGACGGCAGCTCGATGGCTTCGCGCTCGATGTACTGCCACACGTCCAGCTCGGTCCAGTTGCTGATCGGGAACACGCGGAAGTGCTCGCCCGGGGCGAGGCGGGTGTTGAACAGCGTCCACAGTTCGGGGCGCTGGTCCTTGGGCTGCCACTGGCCGAAGGCGTCGCGGTGCGAAAAGATGCGCTCCTTGGCGCGGGCCTTCTCCTCGTCGCGGCGCGCGCCGCCGATCAGCGCGTCGAAGCGGAACTCCTCGATGGCTTCGAGCAGCGTGACCGACTGGTGCACGTTGCGCGATTCGCCGGGATGCGCCAGGCGCACCGTGCCGCGCGCCATCGAGTCTTCCACGCTGCGCACGATCAGCTCGGCGCCCAGCTCCTTCGCGCGCTGGTCGCGAAAGGCCGTCACTTCGGGGAAGTTGTGGCCGGTGTCGATCATCAGCAGCGGATAGGGCAGGCGGCCGGCGCCGAATGCCTTCTCGGCGCACTTCAGCAGCACCAGCGAGTCCTTGCCGCCCGAGAAGAGCAGCGTCGGGCGCTCGAAAGCGGCGGCGACTTCGCGCAGGATGAAGATCGCTTCTTCCTCGAGCGCGTCGAGGTGCGTGTTGGACAGGCGGGCAGGCGAATGCATCGTCGTGGCGGCTTGCAGCAGGTCGGGTTCGGTGCGGGCGTTCATGGGGTCGAATTCGGGAGCGGACATCCGTACGCGAAGGGCGCGAAGGTTTCGCGAAGGACGCAAAAATTCTTGGATGTTCTTTCGCGTGTTTTGCGAAACCTTCGCGCCCTTCGCGTATGGAGGTCCGATTTCAGTGGCTCAGATGCAGACCGCACTCGCGGTTGTCTTCGCCCTTGGTCGGGTCCACGTAGTCGAAGTTGTTGGGCAGGCCGTGCTTCTCGCAGTATTCGTACAGGTCCTTGGAGGACCAGTGCAGCAGCGGCGCGACCTTGATCAGGCCGTCGGGGTTGAGGCTCACCGGGTCCATCTGGGCGCGCACGGCGGTGTCGGTGGCGCGCAGGGCGGTGAACCAGACCTTCGGCGCCGTCTCGCGCAGGGCGCGGGCGAAGGGCTCGAGCTTCACCTCTTCGGTGAAGGCCGCGTGGCGCGGGTCGTCCAGCGCGGGCGTCGGGCCGTCCACGGCCTCGCGGTGCGCGCGCGAGCGCCGCGGCAGGTAGATCTTCAGGTTGAGCTTCAGCTGCTTCGTCACCTCGTCCGCGAAGCGGTAGGTGGCCTCGGTGTTGTAGCCGTTGTCCATCCAGACCACCGGCACGTCGGGCTGCACGCGCGTGACGAGGTGCAGGATCACCGCCTCGAAGGGCCGGAAGTTGGTGGTGACGATGGCCGGCTGGCCCAGGCCGATGGCCCAGTCGACCAGGCCCTCGGCGTTGCGGCCGAGGCGGTCGTTGATGTCTGCGAGGTCGATGCTCATGGGGCGGGTGTTCCGTGGGAGCGGGTCGCCGTGCGCAAGGCGCCAGCACCCGAGGCCTGCACTTTAGGGAGCACCCTTATGAAAGCAAACGATCTTTTAGTTCACGCGTTATGCGGATAAGCAAATGCGCCAGTGTTCATGCGGGTTCCGGCGGGGTCGGGGCATGAATCCGGATAAAGCGGGGGAGGCAGGGAAGCGCGGATGGCGGATGACGCCCGAGAACACCAGTCCGAACGGCTGGTTGTCGATTCGCGACCTCGTGTCAGCCGCCGATCGTCATGCCCGTGACGAATTCGGCCGCCAGGCCCGACTGGCGGGCACTGGCGGCCGATGGCACTTTTCGCTTGTGTCGAGGCCGATCAGTCGCGTGCGAACAGCGGCTCGGGCTCCTGCGCATCGCCCTGGTAGAAGGCGGCGAAGCGGTCGAACTGGCGTTGCGCGGCCGAGGCGTCGACGCCTTCCTTGAGCACCGCGCTCGAAAAGCCGGTGCGCTGCATCTGCACCAGCTGGTCGATCAGCACGTCCCCCGTGGCGCGGATGTCGCCGGTGAAGCCCAGGCGCCGGCGCAGCAGGAAGGCCTGGCTGTAGGCGCGGCCGTCGGTGAACTTGGGGAACACGAGGTCGATGCGTTCGACGTCCTGCAGGCAGTTCTCGATGGCGAGCGGATCGGCGTCGTTGGCGAGTTGCAGCACCTTCGGGTCGCCATCGTCGACGTGCTCCTCGGCGGCCAGGATCTTCAATGTCCGGTTCATGCCGACACCTCCTCGGCCTTGAAGCGCGCACCGTTGGCGGCCGCCTTGAAGGGGTCGTGGCCGACGCGGCGCAGCGTGTCGATGAAGGTCTCGCCGGCGTTGCGGGTGTCGCGGTAGGTGTTGAGCACCGCCTCGATGACATCCGGCACCTCGGCCGCCGAGAAGGAGGGGCCGACCACCTTGCCGGCCTGCGCCGGGCCGCTGAGGTCCGAACCATCGGAGCCGGCCAGCGTGACCTGGTACCACTCCTTGCCGTCCTTGTCGACGCCGAGGATGCCGATGTGGCCGCTGTGGTGGTGGCCGCAGCTGTTGATGCAGCCGCTGATGTGCAGGTCGATCTCGCCCAGGTCGTCGAGTTCGTCCAGGTCCTGGTAGCGCTCGGTGATGGCTTCGGCCACGGGAATCGAGCGCGCATTGGCCAGCGCGCAGAAGTCGCCGCCGGGGCAGGCGATCATGTCGGTGAGCAGGTGCACGTTGGCGCTGGCGAATCCGGCGGCGCGGGCCGCGAGCCACAGCGCGTGCAGGTCCTCGGCATGCACCCAGGGCAGCAGCACGTTCTGGTCGTGCGTCACGCGCACCTCGCCGGCCGAGAAGCGGTCGGCCAGCGCGGCCACGGTGTCGAGCTGGTCGGCGTTCGCGTCGCCAGGCGCCTGGCCCAGGCGCTTGAAGGACAGCGTGACGGCGCGCAGCGCAGGGTTCTTGTGCGGCGCCACGTTGCGCTGCAGCCAGCGCGCGAACTGCACGTCGTCGGCTGCCTGTTCGCGCAGGGCGGCGTCGGTGACCTCGGCGCTTTGGTACACGCGCTGCGCCAGGGCGGGCGGCACGAAGGACGCGGCGACGCGGTCGAACTCGGCCTGCGTGATGGTGTGCGGCGCGCCGTCGTGCTCGAGGATCTGCCTGTACTCGGCCTCGACGTCGTCGATGTAGCGCTGGCCCTCGGCCTTCACCAGGATCTTGATGCGGGCCTTGTAGATGTTGTCGCGGCGGCCGTAGCGGTTGTAGACGCGGATCACGGCCTCGAGGTAGTTCATGATCTGCTGCCAGGGCAGGAACTCGCGCAGCACGGTGCCCACGATCGGCGTGCGGCCCATGCCGCCGCCGACCTGCACGCGGAAGCCGATCTCGCCCGCGTCGTTCTTGAGCAGCTTCAGGCCCACGTCGTGCCAGCCGGTGGCGGCGCGGTCTTCGGCGGCGCCGGTGATCGCGATCTTGAACTTGCGCGGCAGGAAGGCGAACTCGGGGTGCAGCGTGCTCCACTGCCGCATGATCTCGGCGTAGGGGCGGGGGTCGACCACCTCGTCGACCGCGACGCCGGCGCGCTCGTCGCTGGTGATGTTGCGGATGCAGTTGCCGCTGGTCTGGATGCCGTGCATGTCGACCGAGGCCAGCAGGTCCATCACGTCGGCCGATTTAGCCAACGGGATCCAGTTGTACTGCACGTTCTGCCGCGTGGTGAAGTGCGCGTAGTGGGTGGGCAGCTTGTGCGATCCCAGCTTGCCCTGCGTCTCGACCGCGCGCTTGTAGACCTCGGCCTCGGGCTCGTCGTACTCGCGCGCGATCTTCGCCAGCACGCGCAGCTGGCGGCTGCTCAGTTCGCCGTAGGGCACGGCCACGCGCAGCATCGGGGCGTAGCGCTGCACGTACCAGCCGTTCTGCAGGCGCAGCGGGCGGAACTCGTCTTCGGGCAGCTTGCCCGCTTGCCAGCGCTCGAGCTGGTCGCGGAATTGCGCGGCCCGCAGGCGCACGAACTGGCGGTCGAAATCTGTGTACTGGTACATCGTGTGGCGGTCGGAAGGCCCGTCGGGAGGTGGCGGCGCGGCCGCAGGCGCCAGCCTTCGGAGGAAGGCGGAACTCTAGGGGCAGCGCTTATGAAAGCAAACGATTTTCTGGTTCGCGCCTTATGCGGATAAGCATATGCACCAGCATCCATGCGGCCTGCAGGCCCTTGGACGCGGTTTGCCGGATAAGGGCGGCAGGGGCGCGGGACCTCGATTCTAGGAAGTGCCCGCCCCGCGTGCAGGCGTGCCCGCGCCCGCAGAGAGGTCGGCCTGGATCTCCTCCAGCCGGCGCCCCCGCGTCTCGACCCCGGCGAGGCCCAGCAGCAGCGCTGCCACGGCCATCGGTACGGCGATGAGCGTGGCCGACAGCGCCAGGTGGCCGAAGACGCCCAGCACCCCGAAGCCCGCGCCGAGGATGCCGCCGGCCTTGGAGCTCGCGGCGATCAGTCCCGAGCCCGAGCCGCGCAGGTGCACCGGGTAGATCTCGGCGGCGTAGGGGATCAGCATGGCGATCACGCCGCTGGCGCTGAGCAGCAGCAGCGCCGTGGCCGCCACCATCGCGACCGGCGACTGCACCCGCAGCACGGCCAGCACGCCGAAGACGGCCAGCGCGAAGGCGGTGAGGGCGATGAAGAGCACCAGCGCCTTCACGCTGCTCCAGCGGTGGTAGAGCCAGATCACGAGCGCCGTGCCGGGCAGCGCCAGCAGCGCCGAGCGCGCCAGCAGCGCGTTGGCTGCGCCCGGGTCCATGCCCATCGCGCCCAGGTTGGTCGGCAGCCACAGCAGGAAGCCGAAGTTCGCCAGGCCCCAGGCCAGCCCGCACACGATCAGGCCCCAGGTGATGCGCGCATGCGGCCCGCGCAGCAGCGCGCGCATGCCACCGGCCGGTGGCTCGGGCTCCACCACCACGGCGGCGTCGGTCGGGGAGGCGGCCGCCGCGGCGCCCGAGAAGCGCGCCAGCACGGCCCGCGCCGCGTCGGGCAGCCCGGCGTTGGCCAGGAAGCGCGGCGACTCCGGGATGTAGCGCCCCAGGAAGATGATCAGCAGCCCCGTGGGCAGGCCCAGCAGCCACAGCGCGCGCCAGCTGAAGAGGGGCACCAGCAGGTCGGCCGATCCCGCGGCGAGCAGGTAGCCGGCCGAGGTGCCGATGCCGCCCAGCGCCACCAGCAGCCAGCCGCGATGCGCGGCAGGCACCGTCTCGGCCATCAGCGTGAAGGCGATCGGCAGCAGCCCACCTGCCGAGGCGCCCATGAGAAAGCACATCACGAGGTTCCAGCCGAAGCTGGGCATCGCGCCGCAGATGGCGGTGCCGATGAACATCAGCGCCGACAGCAGGATCGCCGAGCGGCGCCCGAACATGTCGGCCAGCCGGCCCCACAGCACCGAACCGACGGTGGTGCCGGTGAGTGCGACGAGCGCGAGGATGCCCGCCGTCTCCTTGCTGATGGCGTACTCGCGCGTCATGCCCGGCATGACGAAGCCCAGCGTGGCGGGCTTGAGCACGTCCACGGCCAGCGCCACGACCAGCACCACGACGAGCTTCCAGTGCTCGGCATTGAGCGGCACGCCGTCGGCCAGGTGGAACTGCAGCGGCTGCGCAGGGTGGAGGGGCGCACGCAGCTGGGCGATGCGCGGCATCAGCCCGTAGGCCGCCAGCAGCACGCCCAGCGGGATCATCGCCATGCCCACGAGCATCGGCATGTCCATCTCCATGCCGACCATCTCGTAGCCGGTGTGGCGGCCCATGAGGAACATGGGCGCATGCGCCAGCACGCCGCCGATGATCGCGAGGCAGCCGGCCCAGAAGGCCAGCGGGTGGTGCAGGGAGAAGTCGTGCGGGGAGCGCAAGGTGGGCGGAAAGAGGATGAGGGAGGCCGGATGCTACGCCGGCTTCTCAACGGCACATGGGCCAGCCGCCGACCTCCAGGTGGAAGTGGTCGGCATGCACCGCGTTGTAGCCCGGCCCCAGCACGCCGTCGAAGCTGCGGCAGGCGCCGGCCTGCAGGTCGTACAGGAAGGCCTGCACCGGGTCGGTGGCGCCGCGCCCGTCTGACCAGGGCCGCGCGGCGTCGCGCCGCACGACGAGCGCGCGGCCGCCCTCGAGCGTGATGCCTGCGACGTCGAGCGCATCGGCGGTGGCATGGCGGCTGCGCTGCCCGGTCGCGCGCCCGTCGCCGCTGTTGATGTCGCGGCAGGCGTAGCTGCCCAGGTGCTGCACCGACGCAGCGGGCCGGCCGAAGTGCCGGCGCGCCAGCGGCTGCAGTTCGTGCCGCTCCCACATCGCAAATGACAGGGCGGCGCGGCAGCTCAGCAGGGTCGGTGTGCTCAGTGCCACCTCGCGGCCGGCGCGCAGGCGCACCGCGTTCTCGAGTCCGCAGCCGCGCTGCAGCGGGCGGTCGGGCACCGCGTCGAAGCGCAGGCCCGCGGCCTGCAGCGCCGCCGCGCAGGCGACCGGGTCGGCGCGGGTGCGCCGCAGCTTCAACGGCGTGAGCCAGTTGGGCGTCTGCGCCACATCGAGCGGCGCGAAGGGGTCGAAGCGCGGCGGCAGCGTGAGCCAGCCCGCTGCGCGCCAAGCCCAGGCCGCGACCGCCGCCAAGACCAGCATCGCCAGCAGCCACGGCCAGCGGCGGCGAGGACGTGGCGAGGCGGGATCGCTGGACATGGATTTGAAGAAAAAGTTGGCCGGAGAGCCCGTCGGGCGTGCGCAGCATGCTATCAAAAGAGAAGCATCCGTTTCGCTTTTCCGGGCCGGCCACAATGCCGCATGGACCTCGACCTGCGCACGCTGACCCGACGCTTCGCCCAGCCCGGCCGGCTGGAAGCGATCCACCTGCGTCCCGCGCGGCGCGCGCCGGTGCAGGCCGTGCACGAAGCCGTCGCCATCGCCGGCCGCGGCCTCGATGGCGACCGCAGCGCCCGGGCCGCCACGGTGGGCGGCAAGCGCCAGGTCACGCTGCTGCAGGCCGAACACCTGCCCGTGATCGCCGCGCTGGCCGCGCGCCCGCGCGTGGAGGCCGCGGACCTGCGTCGCAACCTCGTGGTGTCGGGCCTCAACCTCGTCGCCGCACGCGCGCTGTTTCGCGACCAGCCGATGGTGCTGCGCCTCGGCGATGCGGTGGTGCTGGAGCTCAGCGGCCCCTGCGAGCCGTGCTCGCGCATGGAGGAGCTGCTGGGCCCCGGCGGCTACAACGCGCTGCGCGGCCATGGCGGCATGACCGCGCGCGTGCTCGCCGGTGGTGTGCTGCGTGTGGGCGATGCGGTGCGCTGCGAGGCGCGGGACTAGCGGACGAAGCTCGGTCGAACGAACGCGCATTGCGACAGGGGCCGCAGATGCACCTGCACGTCGCCCGCGCTCACCACCGGCTTGAGCAGCGCGAGCGCCGACAGCTCCTCCACGCGGGCTTCGCCCACCGCATCGCCGTCGACGGCGCGCACCGAGGGGTGGCACATCAGCACGTCGCCCGCGCGCGCCTGCGCCAGCCAGGCCTGCATGCGGCGCAGGTAGGCGCTGCGGCCGCCGTCGAAACCGTACACGCCGAGCAAACGCCGGCTCATGGGCAGGCCGCGCTGGCGCGCCAGCGTCTCCAGCCCGGGCCCGCCCAGTGCGTGGATGAGGCGATGCTTGGCGGGCGCCGAGGCCGCTGGACCTGGGGGGCGCGTGCTGCGCAGCCACGGGGGGGCGCCGGGGTAGCGCGTCGCGAGCGCCTCGACGAGTTGCTCGCGCACGCCGGGCAACTGGTGCACGTGGCGGTGGCCGTCGACGTGCGCGGGCGCACGGCCCATGGCCTGCTCGAAGCGGTCGAGCTGCGCGTCGATGGCCGCGCGCACGGCCTTCCGGTCGAGCTGGCGTGTCAGGCTGCGCAGGACCAGGCCGGGCAGCGAGGCCTCCGCGGGTGAGGGGTCCACCGCCGTGAGGTCCAGGTGCAGGCCCACGTCGGCCTGCTCCGGCGGCAGCACGCGCAGGCGCCGGGCCCCGGGCAGCCAGGCCGAACGCAGCACCATGCAGCTGGTGGCCGTGACGGCGCCGCGCTCGATCAACGACAGCACGGCCTGGTTGATGCCCTCGGAGAGGCCGAAATCATCGGCGCAGATGCAGAGGGTGCGGGCGTCGCCGGCCCCGTGTTGGACGAGCGAGCTCACGCCGCTGCTCCCGCGCGAGGAACGGTGCCCCGCGGGCCGCTGTGCGACAGGCAGTCCGCGCCATCGCCGGCCCGGCCGTCGTGACGCCACACGGCGATGTGGGCGTTGGACGTGACCGGTGTCATGCCCAGCACCCACGGCGCGAAGACCGGGGCGTCCGGCGGCCCGATGACCCAGCTGCGCCCCGCAGCGCACACGGCCGCCGGCTGCACCTCGATCGGCTGCAGCAGCCGCGTCGCAGCGTCGGCGTCGAAGCGGGCGGCGTCGGCCAGCTCCTTGCGCCAGTTGTCGCTCGCCTGCGCCACCTCGGGCCGCCAGTCGGCCGCCACCACCGCCGGGGCCGGCAGCCGCCAATAGAAGGGCAGCTCGTAGAAGTACTGGCCCAGCATCACCACCCGGTCGCCCGGCGCCACCGCCTGGCCGGCGGGCAGGTGGAGGGTGGCGTCGGGCGGCGTGCCCAGGCGAGCGGCCAGCACCACGCTGCCCAGGCAGGCCAGCGCGGCGGCACCGGCCGTCGCACCCAGCAGCCGGCGGCCGGCCCCTGCGGTGGCGGCGCGCCCGGCGAAACGCGCGATGCCGGTGGCCAGCGGTGGCAGGGCCGGCAGCACGTAGCCGATGAGCTTGGAGCGCGGCAGCGAGAAGAAGAGCACGACCACCACGGCCCAGGCCAGCATGAGCAGGTCCACGTCGTCGAGCCGGCGTCGCGCCCGGCCCGGCCCATCCTCCGGCCGACGCCAGGCGGCCAGCAGCCACGCCGACCACGGCAGGCACAGGCCCAGCATCACCGGCAGGTAGAACCAGAAGGGGTGCTCGTTGTTGAAGCCGCCCGCGGCGAAGCGCCGGAAGTGCTGGGTGATGACGAAATAGTCGAAGAAGGCCGGGAAGGTCCGCTGCATGGCGACGAACCATGGCCCCGCGATCGCCAGCAGCAGCAGCCAGCCCGGCCACCACGCGGCCAGCCGCAGCACGCGCGGCCGCCGGCTGGCGAGGGCCCACAGCAGCACCACGCCCGCCGGCAGCACGACGCCGATCAGGCCCTTGGACAGCAGGCCCAGCGCGGCAGCCGCGAAGGCCAGGGCCAGTGCGCCGCGCCAGGGTCGGCCGCATTCCCGGGCCAGGGCGGCGTCCACGGCCGCCAGCACGCAGGCCGAGATGCAGCCGGCCACCAGCATGTCGAGGTTGGCGAACTGTGCCCCCACGTAGAAGAAGGGCGCGCTGCACAGCACCGCGGTCGCCAGGCGCGCCTGCGCGTGCGAGGCGTGGCGCCGCAGGAACCAGAAGAGCGCGCCCGCCGCCAGCCAGGCACCCACCAGCGAAGGCAGGCGCGCGGCCCACGGATGAGGACCGGCGACGGCCATGGCGGCGGCACCGATCCAGTAGAAAAGCGGCGGCTTGTGGAAGAAGGGCAGTCCGTTCAGGCGCGGCACCAGCCAGTCGCCCGACTGCAGCATGGCGTAGGCCACGCTGGCGTAGCGCCCTTCGTCCGGCGACGTCAGCGGCCGCCAGCCGATGCTCAGCGCCAGCCACAGCGCCGCGACGAGGAGGAAGGCCGCATCGCCGCGCGCGCCATCGGGGCGCGCCGGCGCGCGGTTCATGGCACCGTCTCCTCGAGGCCCTGGCCGCTGTGCTCGCGCACCACGAAGAGCGGGCGGCCCTTGACCTCCTCGAAGATGCGGCCGACGTACTCGCCCACCACGCCCAGCGACAGCATCTGGATGCCGATGAAGAACATGAGGCTGACGACGATGGTGGTCCAGCCCGGCACGGGATTGCCGGACACGAGATGATCCAGCACCAGGTAAGTGCCGTAGCCCAGCGCCGGCAGCGCCATCACCAGGCCCAGGATGCTGATCAGCCGCAACGGCCAGGTGGTGAAGGAGGTCAGGCCGTCCAGCGCCAGGTGCAGCAGGCGCAGCGCGCCGAAGCGGCTGCGGCCCTGCGCGCGCGGTGCAGGCGTGTAGGGCAGGGCGACGGCGCGAAAGCCCACCCAGGCATACAAGCCCTTCATGAAACGGCTGCGCTCGGGCAGGGACAGCAGGGCGGCGACCACCTTGCGGTCCATGAGCCGGAAGTCGCCTGCGTCCTCGGGCAGGGGCACGCGGCTCCCGGCGTTCACGAGCCGGTAGAAGAGCTGGCTGCCCCAGCGCTTGAACGCGGCTTCGTCGGTACGGTTCTCGCGCACGGCATACACCACCTCGGCCCCCGCGCGCCAGTGGGCCACCATCGACAGGATCAGCTGCGGCGCGTGCTGCAGGTCGCCGTCGAGCAGCACCACCGCGTCGCCGCGCGCCGCGGCCAGGCCGGCGCTCAGTGCCGCCTCCTTGCCGAAGTTGCGCGACAGGCTTAGGCAGCGGAAGCCTGCGAGCTGGCACCACTCGCGCGCCACCTGCGCGGTGGCGTCGGTGCTGCCGTCGTCGACCACGATCACCTCCCAGCGCAGGCCGCTCTGTTCGAGCGTGCTCTCGAGCAGCGGCAGCAAGTGGCGCAGGTTGGCCGCTTCGTTGAAGCAGGGCACCACGCAGGACAGGCTCGGCGTGTCGGGAGCGCGCACGGCCTGCGGCACGGGGTCGGTCGCCACCGCGGCGAGACGCGGCCCGCCCACGGGCGGCGCCTGCGGCGGCGAGGGCATGTGGCGCAGCACGGCGCCTTGCGCGGGGCTCATGGCACCCGCCCCTGCGTCGGCCGGGCACCTTGCTGGATGCGTGCGAAGGCCGGCGCGACACGCTGCGTCGCCAGGCACTGCAGCGCCATGAACAGGCCCTGCATCGCCAGCGCAAGCACCAGGCCCGCGGCGATGTCCGACGGGAAATGCACGCCCGCATAGATCCGTGCCCAGCCGGTGGCGAGCGCGAGCAGCGCTGCTGCCGGCGCCCAGCGTCGCAGGCTCGGGCGCGCCGCGAGGGCCAGCGCGATGAAGAACATCACCGTGGCATGGGTGCTGGGCATGGCGGGGCTGGGGCCATGGGCGATATGCGCGGGGGCCAGGCCCAGCATGAAAGGCCGCGGCAGCCCGATCCGGTCCGCGAGGGCATGCGCCAGGAAGGACGCGACGCCGGCCATCGCCAGCGCCGCCAGCAGGTAGCCGCGATCGTGCGGCTGGCGCCATGCGGCCCAGCCCATCAGGGCGGCGCACAGCCAGGCGCCGCCGTCGGCGATGGCGGAGGCGATGGGCAGCAGCCAGGGGGCGGGTGAGGGGCCAGCGGTCATCAGCAGAAACAGGGCGGTGTCGGGATGCGTCATGCGCGGCCTCGCGCAAGGCATTCGAACGGCACCCCAGGGAGTGAAGGAGACAAGGAGTTCATGGTCGGCTCCGGCGGAAACGATCGTCCATCGCGGCAGGGCCGCGACGGGGCCGGCGGCGCAGCGCGCCGCGTTCAGCAGGAGACCGGTGGAGGTGCGAGCGCGGGTGGGCGCGCCCGCCGGGGCGCCGAAGGTGGGGGCGGGCCGCCGCGGGGGCAGGGCCGGTGGCGCGGCGGCATGGCGAGGCGCAGGGCGGGCGCGATGCGCGGCACGGCGAGCGCCAGCACGAGCGCGAGCAGCCCGGTGAAGGCGCCGAGGACATCGGCAAAGGCGTGGGACGACTGCGCGCCGGCGCCCAGCGGCACGAACAGCGTGGTCTCGTGCTCGCGCGCATGCTCCAGCCGGCCGTCCTGCTCGAACTGGGTCGTCTGGCTCATGGGCCGGATGCGGAAGCCCGGCTCGTCCTCCCAGCCGTCGCTGCGGAAATGCACCGCGATGAAAGGCTGCAGCGCCGACAGCAGCAACGCGCCGATCCACCACGCCAGGCATTGGGTGGACAGCAGGCGACGCAGGCGCGCGGTGGACATGGCGCAATGCTAGGTTCGACGCGTGAACATCGACTGACTGTGGCGTTCAGGGTCGTGCAAGGTCTTGCGACGGATCAAGCGGGCCGGCTCGCGATCAGCACGGCGTTGGTGCCGCCGAAGGCGAAGGAGTTCGACATGACGTGACGCGGCGGCGCCACCGCGCGCGGTGATGGCCCATGGACGAGGTCGATGACCAGCGCATCGTCCGGAACGCCCGCGCAGGCCGGCAGCCGTGCCGTCTGCATCGCATGCAGGGCGCAGATCAGCTCCACCGCGCCGCCCGCGCCCATCAGGTGGCCGTGCAGCGACTTGGTCGCGCTGACGGGCACGCCGCGCGCACCGAAGACCTCGGCCAGGGAAGCCGCTTCGGCCACGTCGCCCGCGAGCGTGCCGGTGCCGTGCGCATTGACGTGCCCGACCTCGCCCGGCGCCAGTCCCGCGTCGGCCAGCGCGGCCTTCATGGCGCGCACCTGGCCGGCGCTGTCCGGCGTGCTGATGTGGGCGGCGTCGCAACTCGTGCCGTAGCCCGAGAGCAGCGCGAGGAACGGCGCGCCGCGGCGGCGCGCCGAGTCGACCGACTCGATGACCAGGGCCGCCGCGCCCTCGCCGAGCGCGAAGCCGGCGCGGTCATCCGCGAAGGGGCGGCACACCGTGCGCGGGTCACCGTTCACCGGCGCCAGCACCTTCATCGCCTGCCAGCTCGCGATCACGCCCGGGGACAGCAGCGCCTCGTGGCCGCCGACGACGGCCATGTCGACCCAGCCCGCGCGGATCGCACGCATCGCCTCGCCGATCGCCACGGCCGACGACGCACAGGCGCAGGCATAGCCCATCGATGCGGCACGTGCCCCGAAGGCCATCGACAGCTCGGCCACCGCCGCGTTGGGCATCGTGGTCAGCACGGTGGTGGGCCGCAGGCGCCGGCGGCGCGCGTAGAGCTGCTCGGTGCTCTGGTCGAAGCTGGACGCGCCGCCCATGCCGGCACCCCAGTACACGCCCAGGCGCTCGGGCGCCACCGCGCGTGCGTCGCCGGTGAGGCCGGCCTGCGCGGCCGCTTCGCGCGCGGCCGTCAGCGCCAGGGCGGTGCCGCGGTCGAGGGCCACGCCCGAGGGGCCGCGCACCTGCCGCTCCTCGAAGCCGGCGCAGGCCGCGGCGCCGAAGCTGAAGCGCTCCACGCCCTCGATCACCACCTCGCGCGCGGCGACGGCGCACAGGTTGTCGGACAGCGCGTCGTGCACCGCACGGACGTCGGCCCCCAGCGGCGTCACGGCGCCGAGGCCGGTGATGGCCAGCGGCACGGGGTTCATCGCGCGACGCTCAGGCATGCGCAGGCGCCGCGCTCGCGGCGCCTTCGGCCTGCTCCTCGGCCAGGCGCGCGTCGATCGCATCGCACAGGTCGCCCAGCGTGATGCCGGCCTCGCGCGGGTCCAGCCGGTCCTCGGGCAGGCGCAGGTGGAAGGCGTCCTCGACCGAGAAGATGAATTCCATGAGCGCCAGCGAGTCCAGGCCCAGGTCGGCCAGGGGCACGTCGCGGCGGATCAGGGCGGGGTCGCAGGCGTGCTCTTCCTGCACGATGCGGGAGATGGTGGCGAAGGTGGGTGTGGACATGGCTTCAGCGCTCGACAGGGGACGGGGGACGGTGGCCTTCGGCCACCGCGCGGGCGAAGTCGATCGTTTCCTGCGCCACCTGGCGGCGGTCGTTGTCGATCGAGATCATGTGGTAGCTGTTCTCCAGCACCACGGTGTGCAGCGGCGCCTGCGTGAGGCCGCGGGCCAGCAGGTCGACGTTCGACAGGCTGGCCACCTCGTCGTGGCGTGCATGCAGGGCCAGCACCGGGCAGCGGATCTGCGAAAGGCTGCGGCGCACGGCGTGGCGCAGGCGGTCGTACTCGCGCAGGTGGCCCACGCCGATGGCGGCGCAGCCGGCGCGCGAGATGCGGCGCTGTTTCAGTTCCTGCTCGATCCAGGCGCGCACGCGCTCGTTCTTCACGCCGTAGGGCGTGCGCTCGCGGTAGCGCCACAGGCGGCCCAGCGGGGTGTAGAGCGCCAGCGGCAGCAGCCAGCCGCCGCGCCGGGCCGACCAGCCGTCCATGCGCAGCGTGGTCGACATCAGCACCAGGCCGTCGGCGCTCAGTCCGAGCCGGGCCACGGCGGCCAGCGCCAGCGAGGCGCCGGCCGAGATGCCCGCCAGCAGCACCGTGCCGTACTGCCGGCGCAGCGCCAGGAACTCGTCGCAGACGCGCTCGACCCAGTCGGAGAAGCGGCCCGCGACCTGGCGCTGGCGCGAGGCATCGAAGGAGTAGCCCTCGATGTGCGGCGTGCTGAAGGCCCAGCCCGCACGGCGCAGGGCCGATTGCAGGTGCAGCAGCTCGTCGGCGGTGCTGCACAGGCCCGGCAGGAGCAGGACCGCGCCCGAGAGGCCAGGATGGGGGGCGGAGAGGGACGAGTCGATCATGGAAGCGAGGAATGCCGCGCCGTCGGAATGAGCTGTTGGAACCCGCACCTTAGCCAGCCGTACCTGAAGAAAGTCCCAAGAAATCCTGAAGAGTTCTTCAGGCCTGCACAGCGGTCGAAGGGGCATACTTTCCGCCCCGTCCTCCTGCTTCGTGGCCTCTTTCCATGCGCATCCTTCTCATCGACGACGACCGCAAGGCAGCGCGCGTGCTGGCACGCGGGCTGCAGGAAGAGGGCTTCGTGGTCGACGTGGCGCACTCGGCGGAAGAGGGCGACGAGGAGGCCTTCGTCAACGACTACGGCGTGATCCTGCTCGACCGCATGCTGCCGGGCATGGACGGCCTGAGCTGGTGCAAGGCGCTGCGTGCGCGCGGCTGCGCCACGCCGGTGCTGATGCTCACCGCCCGCGACGCCCTCAGCGACCGCGTCGAGGGCCTGAACACCGGTGCCGACGACTACCTCACCAAGCCCTTCGCCTTCGACGAGCTGATTGCCCGCGTGCGGGCGCTGCTGCGACGTTCCGACCTGTCGCGTCCCACCGTGATGGCCGTCGGTACGCTGGCGCTCGACCCGGTGAGCCACGTGGTGACGCAGGACGGCATGAAGATCGACCTGACGCAGAAGGAGTTCGCGCTGCTGCACATCCTCATGCGCCACGCGGGCGAGGTGGTGAGCCGCGCACGCATCGCCGAGCAGATCTGGAAGGACGACCTGCTGGCCATCGACAACCTGATCGACGTGCACATGGGCAACCTGCGGCGCAAGATCGACCCCGCGTCGCCGCCCTGGATCCAGACCGTGCGCGGCCGGGGCTTTCGGCTGTCGGCGGACGCCGCCGAATGAAGGTGCTCAGCTTCCGGCGCCGGCTGGCGCTGGTGCACTTCCTGGTCGTCGCGCTGGTGATGGCCGTGGCCGTGGCGGTGGGCACCTGGGCCTTCTCGAAGAACCTGCGCGGCGAACTCGACGACGCGCTGCTGGCGCTGGCCGAGGTCGAGGCCGGCCTTCTCGCCATGTCCGAACCCGGCTCGGGCCTCGTGGTCCACGAGACGCCGCGTGCCCGCACCCCGACCTACGC
This sequence comes from Xenophilus aerolatus, assembly GCA_030418545.1. Classification (GTDB taxonomy): domain Bacteria; phylum Pseudomonadota; class Gammaproteobacteria; order Burkholderiales; family Burkholderiaceae_C; genus Xenophilus. The sequence continues at coordinate 811,730 of QAIB01000002.1, forward strand.
GCGCGTCGACCGCCTGGTGCAGATCGTCGACAGCGACGGCGCCGTGGCCGCCCGCAGCGCCAACCTGGGCACCGGCTCGCTGCCGGTGGCGCCCGACCTGCGCGAGCGCCTGGCGTCGGGCGGCCCGGTGTTCACGCAGCTGCAGCGCTATGCGGGCGAGCCCACCCGCATGGTCTCGGTGTCGGTGCCCAACCGGCCCGACGTGCTGGCCGTGCAGGTCGCCGCGTCGCTGGACGACGTGAACCATGCAGTGACCAGCGCGGGCGTCATGCTGGTGCTGCTCGCGCTGGTGCTGATGCTGGCGCTGGGCATCGCGGGCGAGCTGCTGACGCGGCGCGTGTTCGGCGCCATCGACGACATCGTCGACGAAGCCCGGCGCATCGGCCAGCGCAACCTGGCCGGGCGGCTGCCGCACCCCGGCACGCCGGACGAGATCGGGCGCCTGGTCGACACGCTCAACGACATGCTCGACCGCCTGGAGCACGGCATCGAGGCGCAGCGGAATTTCACGGCCGATGCCTCGCACGAGCTGCGGTCGCCCCTGTCCCGCCTGCGGGCCGAACTGGAGATCGCCCTGCGCCGCCCGCGCGACACGGCGGCCTACGTCGACACCCTGCGCTCGGCGCTCGACGAGGTGGAGTCGCTCACCCTGCTGGTGGAGGAACTGCTGGTGCTGGCGCGCCTGGATGCCGGGCAGGAGCGCGGCGAGCTCGAGCGCCTGCCGCTTCGCCAGCTGGTGGAGGAAACGCTGCGCCGGATGGAGCCGGTGGCACTGCAGCGCGGCGTGCGCCTGTCGCTCGCCGGCGAGCGCGGCGTGGTCGCGGTGTCGGCGCGCGTCGCGGTGCAACTGGCGCTGACCAACCTGCTGGACAACGCCATCAAGTACTCGCCGGCCGGCGGCGCCGTGTCGGTCAACCTGCTGGCCGACCTGCCGGCCCAACAGGCCATCGTGCGGGTCGCCGACGCGGGCCCCGGCATCGATTCGGCCGAGCTGCCGCACCTGTTCGAACGCTTCTACCGAGGTGCGCGTGCGCGCGAGGCGGCGTCGGGCCTGGGGCTGGGCCTGTCGCTGGCCCAGGCCGTGATGCAGGCGCACGGTGCCAGCCTCACGGCCGGCAACGAGCCCGGCGGCGGCGCGCGCTTCGACCTGCACCTGCCGCTGGCGCCCGCCTGAGCAAGTCGTTCAGCGGTCCAGCGGCAGCGCCAGCGTCTCCTTGATCTCCTCCATCACCACGTAGCTGCGCGAGTCGGCCGCGGCCGATGCGGGCATCTTCTGCAGGATGTTGCCCAGCAGGTGGCGGTATTCGCCCATGCCGCGCAGGCGGGCTTTCACGAGGTAGTCGAAGTCGCCCGAGACCAGGTGGCAGTCGAGCACCTCGGGCATGTGCAGCAGCTCGTTGCGCACCTTGTCGAAGACCTCGCCCGACTTGGCCGACAGCTTGATCTCCACGAACACCAGCAGCGTCTTGCCCACCGCCTCGGGCGACACGCGGGCGTGGTAGCCGGTGATGACGCCGCTCTTCTCCAGCCGCTTCACGCGCTCGGAGCAGGGCGAGGTCGACAGGCCCACCCGCTGCGCAAGCTCGGTGATGGCGATGCGGCCTTCGCGCTGAAGGATGTCGAGGATGCGGCGGTCGGTGCGGTCGAGGCTGGCAGCGGTCATGGCATGGCCTGGAAAGCGGTGCTTTTCCGGGCGGGATGCCCGGTTGCACCGAGTTGGGCAGTGGATTTTGCTGCAATTCACCAAAAGAACCAGCAAATCTACCGAGCCACTCTTCTTACAGTCCGCACATTCCTTCCTTGCAGCGGATTTGCCATGAAAGTGATCGTTCTCGGCGGCGGCGTCATCGGTGTCACCACGGCCTGGTACCTGGCCAAGTCCGGTGCGAGCGTCACGGTGCTCGACCGCCAGGACGGCGCCGCCCAGGAAACCAGCTTCGGCAATGCCGGGCAAGTGTCGCCCGGCTACTCCACGCCCTGGGCCGCGCCCGGCATCCCGCTCAAGGCCCTGAAGTGGATGTTCCAGAAGCATGCGCCGCTGGCCATCCGCGCCGACGGCTCGCTGTTCCAGCTGCGCTGGATGGCGCAGATGCTGCGCAACTGCTCGCCCGAGCGCTATGCGGTCAACAAGGAGCGCATGATGCGCGTGGCCGAATACAGCCGCGACTGCCTGCGCGCCCTGCGCGCCGAGACCGGCCTGGACTACGAGCAGCGCACCGGCGGCACGCTGCAGGTCTTCCGCACGCAGCAGCAGATGGAGGGCGTGCAGCGCGACATCGCGGTGCTGCAGGAATGCGGCGTGCCCTTCGAACTGCTCGACCGCGAGGGCCTGGCCCGTGCCGAGCCCGCGCTGGCCCGCACCGGCGGCGCGCTCGTCGGCGGCCTGCGCCTGCCCAATGACGAGACCGGCGACTGCCACCTGTTCACCCGCCGCCTGGCCGAGATGGCCAAGGGCCTGGGCGTGCAGTTCCGCTTCGGCGTGCGTGTCGACGAACTGCTCACCGAAGGCGGCGCCGTGCGCGGCGTGCGCGTCAGCCAGGACGGCGTGGGCGAAGTGCTCACGGCCGACCGCTACGTGATGGCCTTCGGCAGTTATTCGCGCGCCGCGCTGGCCGCCATCGGCCTGGACATCCCGGTGTACCCCGTCAAGGGCTACTCGCTCACCGTGCCGCTGGTGGACGCCTCGCTGGCGCCGCAGTCCACCGTGCTGGACGAGACCTACAAGATCGCTGTCACACGATTCGACGACCGCATCCGCGTCGGCGGCATGGCCGAGCTGGGCGGCTTCGACCTGCGCCTGAACCCGGCCCGCCGCGCCACCCTGGAGAAGGTGGTCGGCGAGCTGTTCCCGGGCGGCGACCTGCCGGCCGCCAGCTTCTGGACCGGCCTGCGCCCCATGACGCCGGACAGCACGCCCATCGTCGGCGCCACGCCGCTGGCCAACCTGTTCCTCAACACCGGCCACGGCACGCTGGGCTGGACCATGGCCTGCGGCAGCGGCAAGCTGGTGTCGGACCTGGTGACCGGCCAACGCCCGGAGATCCGCACCGACGGCCTGGCCATGGACCGGTACGCCCGCCGGCCCGCGGCGTCCACCGGCGGCCTGCGCCCCGCGCACGCGGCCTGAGCGGCCAGCCCGCCGGCGGTCCTATCGGCCGCGTTGCATAGGCCGTGAGGCCGATGCCCTCACACTTGGTTACGGCGCACGATCCGGGTCTTGCGATCTGGAGTGTTTCCGGCGGTGAAGTGCATCCCTCAGTTCCTGGCCGCCCTGTGCGGGCTCGCCGGGGCCCTGGCCGTCCATGCGGCGCAGGTGCCCGTGCTCGCGTCCATCCTGGACGGCGAGGCCACGCTGTTGCGCGAAAGCGGCCGCTTCGCCGTCGCCGAGGGCATGCGCCTGGACAGCGGTGACATCGTGGAGACCGGCGCCCAGGCGCGGCTGCTGCGCCTGGAGTTCGCCGACGGCACCATCGTCGACCTCGGCCCTGCCACGCGCGCGCTGGTGGCGCCGCGGCTGGCGGGCAAGGGCGCTGCGGCCCAGTCGCCGCAGCTCTACCTCCTGCAGGGCTGGCTCAAGCTGATCACGCCGGCGGGCGGGAAGGGCGCGTCGGCGGCGACCGTTCTCACGCCCGCCCATGCCTTGTCGGATGCCGCGGGCCAGCAGGTGGTGTCGAGCGAGCCGGCCGGGCTGCAGGTCTTCTGCGAGGCGGGCACGGTCACGCTGCAGGAGCGTGCCACCCAGGCGCCGGCACCGGTGCGGCTCAAGGCCGGCGACTACTTCTCGCGGCTGGGCAGCGACAAGGCGGCCGTGAAGCCGAGGCCCGTGCCGGCCTTCATCCAGGCCGTGCCGCGCAGCTTCCTCGACCCGCTGCCCTCGCGCGCGGCGCTGTTCAAGGACCGCGAGGTGGTGCCCAAGCGCACGGCCGACCTGGCGTACGGGGACGTGGCGGCCTGGCTTTCGGCCGAACCCGCATTGCGCAGCCATTTCGCCGCAAGGTGGCGGGCGCTGGCCCGCCGGCCGGACTTCCGTGCCGCTCTGGCCGCGCACATGCGCAGCCATCCGGAGTGGGACCGCATCGTCTTTCCCGAGAAGTACCTGCCCAAGCGGCCGCCAACGGGCGCGCCCGCGCCCCGGCCGGCCACACCCACCTACTGACATCGAGCCCTCCGATGAAGCTGCTGCTCAAGTTCAACCTGGTCTTCCTGCTGGTCTTCGCGCTCGGGCTGGCGGGCGCGGGCTACCTCGCCCGCAACGTGCTGCAGCAGGGGGCGCACGACGAGGTGCTGGACCGCGCCCGCCTGATCATGGAAAGCGCGGCCGCCGTCAGCACCTACACGGCCACGCAGATCCAGCCCTTGCTGCAGACGCAGATGAAGTACACCTTCCTGCCGCAGTCGGTGCCGGCCTATTCGTCCACCGAGATGATCAACGCGCTGCGCACCAAGCACCCCGAGTACTCGTACAAGCCGGCCATGCTCAACCCCACCAACCCGCGCGACCGCGCGCAGGACTGGGAGGAGGACGTCATCGCGCGTTTCGCGCAGCAGTCGGAGCTGGCGGAATTCGTCGGTCGTCGCGACACCGCCTCGGGCCCGGCGCTGTACATCGCCCGCCCGATCCGCATCAGCAACCCGGTCTGCCTGAGCTGCCACAGCACGCCCGGCGCCGCCCCGGCGCCGATGCTCGAGAAGTACGGCCCGTCCAACGGCTTCGGGTGGAAGCTCAACGAGGTGCTGGGCGCGCAGGTGGTGTCGGTGCCCATGTCGGTGCCCTTCGATCGGGCCGACAAGGCCTTCGGCGTGGTGATGGCCTCGCTGGCGGGCGTTTTCGTGCTGATCGGCCTGACGCTCAACCTCATGCTCTGGAAGCTCGTGATCCAGCCCGTGACGCGGCTGTCGGCGCTGACCGACCGCGTGAGCATGGGCGAGCTGGACGCACCGGAGTTCACCGTCCGCTCGAAGGACGAGATCGGCGTGCTGTCGGACTCCTTCGCGCGCATGCGCAAGAGCCTCGTGCATGCCATGAAGCTGCTGGACGCCTGAGCCTCTCCGATCGCCGCGCATGGAGCACCCGAAGCGCCTGGGCAAATACGACATCGTCCAGGTGCTGGGCGAGGGCGCCATGGGCGTGGTCTACCAGGGCCACGACCCAGGCATCGACCGCCCGGTGGCGATCAAGACCATCCGCAAGGCGCTGCTGCAGGCCGACGGCGGCATCGACCTGGCGGGGCGCTTTCGCAACGAGGCCAAGGCCGTGGGCCGGCTGTCGCATCCGGGCATCGTCGCCATCTACGAGTACGGCGAGGATGACACCACCGCCTTCATCGCCATGGAGTACGTGCAGGGGCGCGACCTGGCGCAGGTGCTGGGCGCCACGCCGCGCCTGCCCGAGGGCACCGTCATCCGCTTCATGCAGCAGCTGCTGGATGCGCTGACCTGTGCGCACCGCGCCGGCGTGTGGCACCGCGACATCAAGCCGGCCAACCTGGTCGTCACCACCGACGGGCTGCTCAAGGTGACGGACTTCGGCATCGCGCGCATCGAGTCGGCGGCGCTCACGCAGGTGGCCGCCACCATCGGCACGCCGGGCTACATGGCGCCGGAGCAGTACCTGGGCGAGGCGATCGACCACCGCATCGACCTCTTCGCCGCCGGCGTGCTGCTGTATCGCATGCTCACCGGCCGCTCGCCCTTCGCGGCCGAGTCGGCCGAGGCCGTGATGTACCGGGTGCTGAACAAGGAGCCCGAGCCGCCCTCGCAGATCCCGGGCCTGTCGGTGTCCGCGTCCTTCGATCCGATCGTGGCGCGCGCCCTGGCCAAGGCGCCGCAGACCCGCTTCGCCAGTGCGCAGGAGTTCCGAGATGCGCTGGCCGAGCGCAGCGCGCTGCACATCGGCACGGCCGCCGACGACGCGACCGTGGTCGCCTCGCTGCACCTGCCGCTTCGGCGGGCAGACGGGCATGCGCCCTCGGGCGCCGCCAGCCGGCCGGGTTCGGCCGCGCCCTCGCGCTGGGACGCAGCCAGCCTGGCGCCCATGGAAGCGGCCCTCACGCGCTTCATGGGCCCGATGGCGCGCGTGCTGGTGCGCGAGGCCGCACGCACCGCCACCGACCTGGGCGCCCTGCAGGACGCGCTGAGCCAGCACATTCCCGATGCGGCCGACCGGGCGCGCTTCATGACCCTGCTCGGCGGGCCGGGCAGCAGCCTCGGCAATGCGGCGCGTGCCACCGGCGGCAGCGCCGGCTTCGGTTCCGGCGGCGCGGCGGTGCAGGCCCCCATCGGCACGGACGTGGTCGAGCATGCGCGCCTCGCGCTGTCGCGCGAGCTGGGGCCCATCGCGAGGTTCATGCTGAAGAAGGCGCTGGCCGAGGCGCGCTCGCCGCAGCACCTGCACGAGCTGCTGGCGCAGCAGCTCGACGACCCGGCGCAGCGGGCAAGGTTGCTGGACGCGCTGCGGCGCAAACCGGTGTGACGGGCTCAGTTGATCCGTGCGTTGGTGTATCGCATGCCCTGGAAGCGGCTGCCGGTGAAGTTCACCGTTTCGCCGTGCAAGCCATCGGCGGTGATCCCCACGCCAGTGCATGAGAGCAGTCGGAGGTCCTTCCAGCGGCCCTGGTCGAAATTCAATCTGTTCCAGGTGCAGCCCATGAAGCTGCAATGGAAGAGCTTGCAGTTCGCCAACTGGCCGTCATCGAAGTTGCAGCCGATGAACTTACAGCCATTGATCGCGATACCCCGCATATCGCAACCTGCGAAGGTGCAATTCGTGAACTGGCACGTGGACCAGACCGCATCGAGAAACTTGGTGGCCGAAAAGCTGCTGCCGCTGAATGTGCTCGCCGAGAAGGCGATGCCGCTCAGGTCCAGACCGGCGTAGGTGTTACCGTCGCTTTCGCCGGCAACGCACGCTGGCGCGCCGCCCTGGCCCTTGCGCCATTGGTCGTGTTCCAGGATGAGGGGTTGCGCCGCCATGATCAGATCACGTAGGGCCGGGCGTGCAGCGTCTTGCGGTACGCCTCGTCGGGCGGGCACAGTGCGCACACCATCGCCCCTTCGGGGTCGCGCAAGTTCACTACCAGCGCCGGTTCGTTGCTTTCCCACACCGCGATCGTGGCCAGGCTGAGGGCTGCGTTCATGCTGGCGGCACCCAGTTCACCGCCCAGGCATTGCTCCAATCGGAATCCAGTGCCTGTGCTCAGCCATCCCACCTGGGGGTCCACCCTGGCGAGACACCGCGCCAACAGGCCGGCGGCCTCGCCCGTTATCGCCGCGCTATAGAACAGGCGCCGAGGCGGCTTTTGGAGCAGGGCCGGATGCCCAAGCACCTTGCGCAGCGCGCTTTCCAATGCGTCGGCCTGTTGGCTGAGGTCGGCTTTGGGCCTCGTGTAGTCGTAGTCGCGGGTGGTATAGCGCCCGCTGGTGAGCTGGTTGTGTGGCGCGAAGGCGTGGATGTATTCGGCGTCCACCTTCCAGCCCGGCGGGTGGTAGTCGACCTGGCGGTAGGCCTCGCTGGGGTTGGCGCGGTGCGCGCCCATGTTGTCGATGAGCACCAGCCGATGCTTGCCCTCGGAGTGCTCGAAGAAGTAGTTGATGCCCCATTCCTGGCACAGGCGCTCGAAGAACTGGAAGTCGGTCTCGTTGTACTGGGTCTGGTAGTCGCGTGCCGGGTAGGCGTCGATCAGGCGCTTGTCGACCGGGAAGGGGTAGTCGGCGAACAGTTCGTCAAGGATGTCGACGACGGTCTTGTTCTGGAAGATCTTGCAGTCGGTGCTGAGGGTGGCCAGGTGCAGCCAGGGGCGCAGGGTCAGTTTGTACTGAACGTGCCGACCCTCTTCGCCCCAAAGCTGCGCATCGGTGATGAGGGCACTGATCTCGCGCACGCCGGCGCCGATGCGGTCGGTACTGGGGCCGATGCCGCCGGGCATGAATTCGCCGGCGCCTTCGAGTTCAATGGAGCAGGAGATCTCGCGGCCGATGAAGTCATCCAGGTTGAAGTCCGCCGCGCCGGACGCACCGAGGTTCAGCGCGTCGGGCGTCTTCAGCAGCAGTTCGTATGCAAACAGGCTGTTGATGCCCTCGCGGCCTGACAGGCGTACCGGCTCGAGGGCTGGGCTCCCGAGGTGCTGAGGGATTGCATCGCTCTGGATTTGAAGCGTGCGCGTACGCACGCCGTTGACGGCAATCATGACCATTGATCTCCCTGAAACGTTCTCGATGCAGCGGTGCCATGGGCGGCCGCCGTGTCAAGGCATGCTAGCCAGCACTGCAGGCCACAAGCCTTACCGATGTGACATCGGTCACAGCAGGGGCCGAATTGCTCTACCCACTTCGGAGTACGGCGGATCGTTCCGGTTTGTGACGGCGATCTGTGCGACCGGCAGGCGACGGACGAGAGTCGGGCAGTGGCGCCCGTCCTGCCCTCGGCGTCCAGGTTGGAACCGACAGCGATCCGTGGATGCGCCGATTGCGACTTCGACGTGGTGTGCGCATGCTGACGCTTGGCCCTGCGCCGCCGCGGTGGCCGATGTCCATCCACACCGACCCAGAGACTGCCGCATGCCCACCTTCGACACCCTCACCATCGCCCAGGACCCGGCCCAGCCGCGCATCGCGCGCCTGGTGCTCAACCGCCCGGAGCGCCTGAACGCGATCGCCGAGTCCACACCTGGCGAGATCCGCCGCGCCGTCGAGTGGGCGCAGGCCGTGGACGAGGTGCACGTGATCGTGGTGGAGGGTGCCGGCCGCGCCTTCTGCGCCGGCTACGACCTGACGGACTACGCCGAGGGCCAGGCCGGCGAGCATCCCTGCTGGCAGGAGAAGACGCCGTGGGACCCGATGCTCGACTACGCCGCCATGAAGAAGAACACCGAGGACTTCATGGCCCTGTGGCGCTGCCCCAAGCCGACCATCGCCAAGGTGCACGGTTACGCCGTGGCGGGCGGCAGCGACATCGCGCTCAGCTGCGACCTCCTGGTGATGGCCGAGGACGCGCGCATCGGCTACATGCCCACGCGCGTGTGGGGTTGCCCGACCACGGCGATGTGGACCTACCGCCTGGGCGCGATGCGGGCCAAGCAGCTGATGTTCACCGGCGACACCATCGACGGGCGGCAGGCGGCCGAATGGGGCCTGGCCAACGCGGCCGTGCCGGCCGAGGCGCTGGAAGCCGAGACCATGGCGCTGGCGGCGCGCATCGCCGGGGTGCCGCGCAGCCACCTGGCGATGCACAAGCTGGTGGTCAACCAGGTGTGGCTGTCGATGGGGCTCGAACAGACGCAGATGTTCGCCACCGTGTTCGACGGCATCACGCGCCACAACCCCGAGGGCATGTGGTTCCGCAGGCATGCCGAGGTCGAGGGCTTCAAGAGTGCGGTGCAGTGGCGCGACAGCGGCCGTCCGATCCCCGAGGGCGACGAGGCGAGGGCGCTCATCGTCGAGCTCGAGGCGCGGCTGGCCGGGCAGCGCCGCGCGGGCTGAACGCCTGCGCGCTCAGCGCACCCGAATCGCCGTGCGCTGCAGGTCGGCGTCGAAGACCAGCCGGGCGGGCCAAGCGGCCCATGTGGCGCCCACGCCGGCGTCGTTGGGGTCGCCGTGCCGGGCGAACGCGCCGAGGCTGCGCATCATCGCCCGGGACAGCGCCTGCCGCCCCGGCGCGTTGGCACGCGTGAACATGAAGCGCGAATACAGCGAGGGGCCGAAGTTGCCGAAGACGAAGGGCAGGTCGAAGGTGTGGGCGGCGCCGAAGATCCGGTCCAGCGGCGGCGGCAGGCGGTCCCACTCGAACTCGTAGGCCCAGACGGCCTGCTGTCGCGTGCGCAGGGCGTTGAGCATGTCGTCGCGGATGGCGGAGAACCACAGCGCATCGAGCTGGCGTGCCCGCGTGTCGAAGCCGGTGCCGGGCGTATCGACCGGCAGGTAGGCGGGCGGGATCCACTGCGCCAGCGTGGTCTGCGGCGGCGCCTCGGGGTCGTAGCGCGCGGCGAGCGAGAAGACGGCCCCGTCGTCCAGCAGCCGGCCACTGGTGCCGCCCAGCGGGGGGCTGAGGGCGAAGAGCTGCGGGAACAGCTTGGTCTCGTCGCGCGTGTGGCCGGCCAGCACCGGCATGCGCAGGTAGTGGCCGGCGCGCACGGCCGCGATCGGGTCGTTCGCAAGCACCCAGCCGTCGGGGATCGGGTTGCTGGCCGCCATGCCGCGCGCCGCCAGCCGCGTGCGCACCACCTGCAGCAGGGCGTCCGGCGACTGGCTGCGCAGCCAGGCCGCCGTGCGACCTGAGCCGGCATCCGCTTCCCACTGCCGCGCCTGCGTGGCGTCGGCCGTCTGCCGGCCGGCGACCAGGGACTCGTGCACCAGCGCCTCGCCGCGTGCGGCCCAGACGGGAGCCGGCAGCACCGCCGGAATGCCGCCCGCCGGCAGCGATGCCGCGGTCGACAGACCGCCGCTGAGCGCGGCGAGCCGGTGGAAGAGCGGACGGCCGCGCGCCACCAGCATGGGCGAGGTGAGCAGCGCATAGACGTTCACGGCACCGGCCGACTGGCCCATCAGCGTCACGCGCTCCGGATCGCCGCCGAAGGCGGGCGCATTGGCGGCGACGAACTCGAGCGCCTTCACGATGTCCAGCAGCGCGAAGTTGCCCGAGTCCTCCTCGCGCCGGCCGGTCTTGAGCGCCTTGGCGTCGAGGAAGCCGAAGATGCCGAGCCGGTAGTTGACCGTGACGACCACCGCGTCCTCTTGCCGGGCGAGCGCCGCGCCGTCGTACACCGGGTCAGCGGTGTAGCCGGTGATGTTGCTGCCGCCGTGCACGAACACGATCACCGGCCGCGGCGCGCTCGCGCGCGAGGCCGGGGTCCAGATGTTGAGGTACAGGCAGTCCTCGTCGCCCACGGTGCGGCCGAGCGAACTGCCGACCGTCTCGTCGTAGCGGTTGTTCAGCCCCGGGCCGTAGAGGCGCTGGGTCTGCACGCAGGCGGGCGCGAAGGCGCGTGCGGCGCGCGGTGCGGCCCACGGTTGCGGATCGCGCGGCGCGCGCCAGCGCAGCTCGCCGACCGGCGGCTGGGCATAAGGCACGCCCTTCCAGCTCCAGGTGCCGCTGGCGGCCGAGTCGTCGTTGCCCAGCACGGGGCCCCAGGTGGTCTGGCGCTGCATTGGCGCGTCGCCCGCGCCGGGCGCCGCGCAGCCGGCGAGGCACAGCGCGAGCAGCGCGGCCGCGACGGCGGGCCAGGCGCGGCCCTTGCGTGGGAGCGTCGCCATCATTCCGCCGTGATGTTGGCAGCCTGGATGATCTGGGCCCACTTGCGCGTCTCGCTGGTGATGAAGGCGCTGAACTCCGCGGGCGTGCCGCCGCGCAGCTGCAGGCCGGCGGCCTCGGCCTTGCGCCGCACGTCCGCGTCGGCCAGCGCAGTCTTCAATTCGGCATGGATGCGCGCCACCACGTCTGCAGGCGTCCCCGCCGGTGCCAGCATGCCGTACCAGCCGTAGCCGACGACGGTGGGCAGGCCCTGTTCGCGCAGCGTCGGCGCATCGGGGTACAGCGGCGTGCGCTCCTCGTTCGCCACCCCCAGCACGCGCAGCTTACCGGCCTGGATGTGCGGCACCGCGGTGGAAATCGCCGTCAGCGTGGCGTCGATGCGGCCGGCCAGCAGCTCGGTGTAGGCGGGCGCGTCGCCGCGGTACTGCACCACGATGCCCTTGGCGCCGGCGGCGCGCAGCAGCAGCTCGGCCGTGAGGTGCGGTGCCGAGCCGGCCCCGGGCGAGCCGAAGGTCGCGCCCTTGGGGCTCGCCTTGGCGTGCTGGATGAACTCGGCCAGCGTCTTGTAGGGCGCCTGGGCGTTCACCACGAGGAACAGCGGCGCGATGGCCGTGCTGCCGATGGCGGCGAAGCTCTTGTGCACGTCGTAGGGCAGGTCCTTGTACAGCGCCTCGCCGATGGCGATGGGAGCGGCCGCGTGCAGCAGCGTGTAGCCGTCGGGCGCAGCCTTGGCCACGTAGTCGTTGGCGATGCGCGTGCCGGCGCCGGCCTTGTTCTCCACCACCACGCTCTGGCCCAGGCGGCGCGAGAGGAAGTCGCCGAGCACCCGGGTGAGGATGTCGTTCGAGCCGCCGGCGCCATAGGGCGACACGAGGCGGATCGGCCGCGCGGGCCAGGCCTGCGCCGAGGCGGGCAGGCTCCAGGGCAGGGCGAGCCCGGCGGCGGCCGAGGCGAGCAGATGGCGTCGGTTCATGGGCATGGTCTCTTGTCTCCGTCTTGTTGAAATCGTGCGTCAGATCGGGCGGATCGGCGGGTAGTCGAAACGCAGTTCCAGGTGCTCGGCGCGCGGCTGGTACAGCCGCAGCACCACGTAGAACAGCTCGCCCGGCGGCGCGGGCAGCCAGTTCACGCCGGGGCCGGGGTCCTGCGCCTGCATCCGGATCACGAGACTGCCATCGGGCTCGGTGCGCAGGCCGGGGGTGCGGTCGCCGATCGAGTAGCGGTCGATCGGGTTGGCGACGAACAGGCAGTCGCTGCGACGGTACAGGGTGAGCGACCAGAAGGCGTCGACGCGCGGGCCGCCGCCGGGTGCGAAGCGCAGCTCGTAGCGCCTCGCGCCATGCAGGGGCTGGCCCTCGACGTCGACCTCCGCCGTCGGGTACATCGCTTCGTCCACACCCAGCGCGCCGATGAAGTTGCGCGCGATGCGGGCCCGCGTGAGCAGGTCGTCGCCCCAGTGCGTGCGCACCATGACCGGGATGGCCCAGCCGCCACCCAGCGCGTGTGGCTGGCCGGCGTTGCGCAGGCGTTCGTACACCGCCGGCAAGGCAGCCGCCAGTGCATCGTCGTCGAGCGGCCAGGCGAGCGCCTCGCCCTCGGGCGGCGGGTTGCCGGGCAGCGCGGCGTCCACCGTCGCGCGGTACAGCTGCGCGGAGGGAATGCGCGTGTCGCGGCCGTCGAGGGCCGTGTCCACGCGCATCGCCGCGTCACGGCCGTCGAGGCGGCGCATGCGCAGCGCCTGCTGCAGCGCGCGCACGCGCTCGGCATCCGGCCCGTCGTCGTCGACCAGGAAGCGGCCGATCAGCCACACGTCGTGCCCGGGGGCCGCGATGGTGTGCGTCACGTCGGCCGGCACCTCGCCGCGCCAGCCGGGCCCGTGGACCAGCGTGCACTGCGCGCGGTTGCCGGTGGTGCGCCGGCCGACGTAGGCGAAGGGGTTGGTCCAGGCGTCCAGCAGCCCGAGCGTCCAGTAGCGATCGCCGACGTCGGGCGACTCGATCAGCACGGGGCCTTCGGAGAGATCGATCCACGCATTGCTGTAGACCGTGTCGTTGTTCGGGCTCACGACCTCGCGGTCGTCGGGGCCGAGGCGCCGGTGGGTGTGGGTGAACTGGTTGACCCAGCGCCAGGACGAGCCCGGCTCGTCGGAGGCGAAGCCGAGCGTGGGATGCCGGCGTGCCGTGGTGGCGGCGCGCATGCGCATCATCTCGAACAGGGGCAGGGTCTGGATCACGGCGGCTTCGGCGGCCGTCGTGTCGTGGTCGGGGAGGGTGGCGAGGGTCATCGGGACGGCAGGCGAAAGGCGAAGGCTTCAGGCCACGGCACGCTGCTCGCGCAGCCGGGCGATCTCGTCGGCGGCGACGCCGAGCGCGGCGAGCACGGCGTCGGTGTCGGCGCCGCAGGCCGGTGCCGCCGGCGGGGTGGCACGTGGCGCGTCGCCGAGGGTGTAGGGCAGGGCCAGCGCCGCATGGCGGGCGCCATCGGCGGCCACGGCGTCGACCAGCATGCCGCTGGCCTGCAGGTCGGGGCTCTGCAGCACCTGCGCATAGCTGCGCACGGCGCCGACGACGATCTGGTTGCGGCTGAGCAGCGCCACGCATTCCTCGCTGCTCATGGACGACAGGCAGTCGCGCAGCACGGCACGCAGCTCGGGGCGGTGTCGCACGCGCAGTGCGTTGCTGCGAAAGCGCGGGTCGGCGATCAGGTCCTCGCGTCCGACCACGCGGCAGAAGCGGGCCCAGTGCTCCTCGGCGTAGGCCGACAGCACGATGTGGCCGTCGCGCGTGGGCAGCACCTCGGCGGCGGGCGCGTTGTTGGGCTGGCCGTCGCCGATGCGCGTCGGTTCGGGCGCGCCGCCCAGGTAGTCGCACCAGGTGGTGGCCTGCAGGTGCATCGCCACCTCGAGCAGCGAGGTGCGCAGCGTTTCGCCGCGGCCGGTGCGGCTGCGGCCGTACAGCGCCGCCAGCACCGCCTGGGCACCCAGGTGGGCGGCGGCCGCGTCGATGATCGGCACGCCCACCTTCTGCGGCAGCCGGTCCGGCTCGCCGGTGACCGACATCAGGCCGCTCTCGGCCTGTGCCGCGATGTCGTAGCCGGGCCGCTCGCTCGACGGGCCCTGGTGGCCGAAGCCCGAGATCGACAGGTACACCAGCGCCGGAAAGCGCTCGCGCACCGCTTCCGGCCCGAAACCCAGCGCCTCGACGGCACCGGGCCGCAGGTTCTGGATCAGCACGTCGCTCTCGCCGATCAGCCGCCAGGCGATCTCGCGGCCGGCTTCGCTCTTGAGGTCGAGCGCGATCGACTGCTTGCCGCGGCTGTAGGCGCGGATCATCGATTCGCCGTAGCTGCCGATGTGCCGGGCCTGGTCGCCGGCGAGGGGCTCGACCTTGACGACCCGGGCGCCGAGTTCGGCCAGCACCATCGCCGCGCCGGGTCCCGCGATGTACTGCCCCAGGTCCAGCACGCGCACCCCCTCGAGGGGCGCGGCGGGCTTCTTCGTTGTCTCGTCGTTCTGAAAGCGCATGACCGGACCATAGCCAGTCCGGCGATTCTTGAAAATTCGATAATCGTGAGGGAGTGATCACGATTGGATATCGACCCAGGAGAGCCCGATGGACGCCACGACCGGCCGCCTCGTGCGCAAGCTGCGGCTGCGCCACCTCGAACTGCTGGCGGTGCTCGCGGAGGCTGACACCATGCGCAGTGCGTCCGCGCAGCTGCACCTGAGCCAGCCGGCGATCAGCAAGATGCTCGGCGAGATCGAGGCCTGCTTCGGCGCGCGCCTCTTCGAGCGCAGCCACCAGGGCATCCACCCCAACGCGCTGGGCGCCGGCGCGGTGTTCCATGCCCGAGCGGTGCTGAACCAGCTCGCCCGTGCCACCGAGGACGTCGGCGCCATGCAGCAGGGCGCGCAAGCCGTGTTGCGCGTGGGCGCGCCCTCCGTCACGGCCACGGTGCCGGCGGCCATCGCACGGCTGCGCACGCGCATGCCCGGCGCCGCGGTGCAGATCCGCGAAGGGCGCGTGCAGGAGCTGATCCAGCGCCTGCTGGCCGGCGAGCTCGACTGCGTCTACGGTGCGGTGACGCCCGAACTGCTCACGGCCGACATCACGCCGCTGCTCGAACCGGTCGCGATGCTGCAGGACGAACTGTGCGTGCTGGCCTCGGTGCCGCCCAGGGGCGCCGGCAAGCTGGGGAAGCGACTGCGCTGGCGCGACTTGGGCGCGTCGCCGTGGCTGCTGCCGCCCAAGGACACCCTGGTGCGCCAGGCCTTCATGACGGCCTTCCTGAACGACGGTGCCACGCCACCGGCGCCGGTCATCGAGGCGATCTCGTCCGTCACCATCGGTGCGCTGATGCGGCAGGACGCGTCGCTGCTGTGCGCGGTGCGGCTGGAGCACGCCATGGACGAGATCGCGCGCGGCGGCGTGCGCCGGCTCGAGGTCGCACCCAGGGTGCCGCTGCCGTCCTTCGGCCTGTTCTTCCGCCGCGACGGCATGGAGCGACCCCCGGTGCTGCTGGCCTTCGCCGATGCGGTCAAGGCCGCCGCCGCAGGGATCAGCGTGCCGCGCCGTAGGGCGTGAAGCGGCTCTGGTGCTCGTCGACCTGCAGCGGCCGGCCGACGAAGGGAAAGGCGCGCTGCGGGCAGTCGGTGCGTTCGCAGACCTTGCAACCCATGCCGATCGGTGTGGCGGCCCCCGGGTCGCCGAGGTCGAGCCCCTTCGCATAGACCAGCCGCGGCGCGTGCCGGATGTCGCAGCCCAGGCCGATCGAGAACACGCGTTGCGGCGCGCCGTAGCCGGCCGGGCCGCTGGCCACCGTGCGTGCCACCCAGAGGTAGCAGCGGCCATCGGGCATGCGCGCCAGCTGCGGCAGGATGCGCCCCGGCTGCGCGAAGGCCTCGTACACGTTCCACAGCGGGCAGGTGCCGCCCGTGCGGCTGAAGTGGAAATGCGTGGCCGACTGGCGCTTGGAGATGTTGCCCGCACGGTCCACCCGCACGAAGAAGAAGGGCACGCCGGGCGCGTCCTCACGCTGCAGCGTGCTCAGGCGATGGCAGACCGTCTCGAAGCCGACGCCGAACTGCTCGCCGAGCCGGTCGATGTCGTAGTGCAGGCTTTCGGCCGCCTGCAGGAAGCGGCCGTAGGGCAGCAACAGGGCGCCGGCGAAGTAGTTGGCCAGGCCGATGCGCGCCAACCGGCGCGAAGGTGCGTCGTCCTGCAGCGGCGGCACCGCCACCAGCGCATCGATGAGCTCGGCGTGCTCGACGAGCGCCAGCTGCGTCGCGAGCTGGAACACCTGCTGTGCGGGCCCGAGCCGCGCCGACAGCTGCAGCGTGCGGCGCGCCGGGTCGAAGCGGCGCTTGCCGTCCTGCGCGTCGGAGGTGGTCTCCACCCGCACACGATGTTTGCGGTGCAGGCGGTCGACGAGCCAGTGGACGAGCAGCGGACCTTCCACCGCCGCTTCGGCGGCCAGGGCTTCGGCCTGTCGATCGACCTCGTCGAAGTGGTTGCGATGCGCGAAGAAGAAGTCGCGCACCACCTCGAAAGGCATGGCGCGCGGCACGGCGGCCTCGGCCCGGTCGTCGCCCAGGCGCAGCGCCATGGTCTCCAGCTGCTCCTGCAAGGCGAGGTTGCGGCGGTGCAGTGCGACCAGCGCGCGGCCCAGGGTGGGCATCTGGTGGGCGGCCTCCTGCAGCTCGGGCAGGGCGACCCCCTCGGGGGCGTCGGCCACGGCCTCGCGCATGCCCGCGACCAGCCGCGCCTCCTCGTCTTCGGAGAACTGCTGGATGTCGATGCCCAGCGTGCGGTGGATCTTGAGCAGCACCGGCACGGTGAGCGGCCGCTGGTTCTGCTCCAGCTGGTTGAGGTAGCTCGGCGACAGGCCGAGCGCCTGCGCGAGCGCGATCTGCGTCATGCCGCGTTCGGCGCGCAGCTTGCGCAGTCGCACGCCCATGAAGGTCTTCTTCATCGGCGCAGCCTCAAGGACAAGTTCGCAAGATTCGCAATACGGCAGCTTTTCATTCGCAACGATTCGCCGTTTCAGCCATGGGCGGCGACCCGCATTTTGCGTAGATTGCGAAGCATGACAACACCCACCGCAACCGCCGCCTTCAAGCCCAAGAAATCCGTGGCGCTGTCGGGCGTCATGGCCGGCAGCACCGCGCTGTGCACCGTCGGGCGCAGCGGCAACGACCTGCACTACCGCGGCTACGACATCCTGGACATCGCCGAGGTCTGCGAGTTCGAGGAGATCGCGCACCTGCTGGTGCACGACAAGCTGCCCACGCGCGCCGAACTGCGCGCGTACAAGGCCCGCCTCGCGGCCATGCGCGGCCTGCCGGCCAGCGTGAAGGACGCGCTGGAGAGCCTGCCAGCCAGCGCCCACCCGATGGACGTGATGCGCACCGGCGTCTCGGCCCTGGGCTGCGTGCTGCCGGAGAAGGACGACCACTCCATCGCCGGTGCGCGCGACATCGCCGACCGGCTGATGGCTTCGCTGGGCTCGATGCTGCTGTACTGGTACCACTGGAGCAGCGCCGGCCGGCGCATCGAGGTCGAGACCGACGACGACTCCATCGGCGGCCACTTCCTGCACCTGCTGCACGGGCGCAAGCCGTCGCAGGCCTGGGTGGGCGCGATGCACACCTCGCTCAACCTGTATGCCGAGCACGAGTTCAACGCATCGACCTTCACGGCGCGCGTGATCGCCGGCACGGGCAGCGACATGTACTCGTCCATCGCCGGCGCCATCGGCGCGCTGCGCGGCCCCAAGCACGGGGGCGCCAACGAGGTGGCCTTCGAGATCCAGAAGCGCTACGACAACCCCGACGAGGCCGAGGCCGACATTCGCCGGCGCATCGAGGCGAAGGAGGTGGTGATCGGCTTCGGCCACCCCGTGTACACGGTGAGCGATCCGCGCAACGTGGTGATCAAGCGCGTGGCCAGGCGGCTGTCCGAGGAGGCCGGCTCCACCCGCATGTTCGACATTGCCGAGCGGCTGGAATCGGTGATGTGGGACGCCAAGCGGATGTTCCCCAACCTGGATTGGTTCAGCGCCGTGAGCTACCACCTGATGGGCGTGCCGACAGCGATGTTCACGCCGCTCTTCGTGATCGCGCGCACCAGCGGCTGGGCCGCCCACGTGATCGAGCAGCGCATGGACAACAAGATCATCCGGCCGAGCGCGAACTACACCGGGCCGGAAGACCTGGCCTTCGTGCCCATCGATGCGCGGCGTTGAGGCTGCAAGGGCTGCGCAGCAAAGCTGAACGAATGGTCAGGTGCCGCTGGTGGGCATGGCTAGGATGCGCCGCAAGGGCCGCACGCAGAGGCGGCCTCTCAACCACAACACCGGAGACTTTCCATGCCCCTCGACCGCCGCACCTTTTCCGCCGCCCTGGCCGCCCTCGGGCTGCCGCTGCCGCTCATCGCCTCGGCGCAGGACGGCTTTCCGAGCAAGCCGATCCGCATCGTGTGCCCCTTCGCGCCCGGCGGCGGCTCGGACTTCATCGCCCGCGTCGGCGCCGACCTGCTGGGCAAGAACATCGGCCAGTCGGTGATCGTCGACAACCGCCCGGGCGCGGGCGGGACGCTCGGCAGCGACTATGCGCTGCACCAGCCGGCCGACGGCTACACGCTGCTGCTGGTGGCGGGCAGCTACACGGTCAACCCGTCGCTCTACAAGCTCAAGTTCGATTCGGCCAAGGACATGACGCCGGTGATCCAGCTGTCCAGGGGCGCCTACGTGGTGTGCGTGAACCCCGCCAAGGTGCAGGCGAAGAACCTGGCCGAACTGCTCGAGTACGGCCGCAACAACCCGGGCAAGCTCAGTTTCGCGTCGGCGGGCAACGGCAGCCACCTGCACATCGCCACCGAATACATGCTCGGCATGGCCAAGGTCAAGGCCACGCACATCCCCTACAAGGGCACCGGCCCGGCCATCACCGACCTGATCGCCGGCAACGTCGACATGCTGGTGGCCGGCACCGAAGGGCTGATGCCGCACGTCAAGGCCGGCAAGCTGCGCGCGCTGGCAGTGACCACGGCGCAGCGCCAGCCCGCCTACCCGGACATCCCCACGGTGGCCGAGGCCGGCAAGCTGCCCGACTACGAGGTCGTGGCCTGGCACGGGCTGATCGCGCCGAAGGACCTGCCGGCGGCGGTGCTGGTGAAGATCAACGCCGCGATCAACACCGGGCTGAAGGCGCCCGAACTGGTGGCCAGGCTCGAGCCCACCGGCGTGTCGCCCGCCGGCGGCACGCCCGACCAGTTCGGCCAGCTGATCCGCGTCGAGATCCCGCGCTACGCCAAGGTCGTGCAGGACAACCACATCCAGACCCAGTGAACGCCGCTGCCCGCGCTGCGGGCCGCGCCCCATGATGAACCGTTCGTACCGCCAACCGCTGCCAGGCACCGCCCTGGACTACTTCGATGCCCGCGCCGCCGTGGAGGCGCTGCAGCCCGGCGCCTGGGCCGGCCTGCCCTACACCGCGCGGGTGCATGCCGAGAACCTGGTGCGCCGCGCCGATCCCGCGCATCTTCAGGACTACCTGCGCCAGATCGTCGAGCGCCGCCGCGACCTGGACTTTCCCTGGTACCCGGTGCGCGTGGTGTGCCACGACATCCTGGGCCAGACTGCGCTGGTCGACCTGGCCGGGCTGCGCGACGCGATCGCGAAGGAGGGCGGCGACCCGGCGGCCGTGAACCCGGTCGTGCCGGTGCAGCTCATCGTCGACCATTCGCTGGCGGTGGAGTGCGGCGGTTTCGACCCCGACGCCTTCGCGAAGAACCGCGCCATCGAGGACCGCCGCAACGAGGACCGCTTCCATTTCATCGAGTGGACGAAGAAGGCCTTCGCCAACGTCGACGTGATCCCCGCGGGCAACGGGATCATGCACCAGATCAACCTGGAGAAGATGTCGCCCGTCGTCGCCGTGGGCGAGGGCGTGGCCTTCCCCGACACCTGCGTGGGGACCGACAGCCACACGCCGCACGTCGATGCCCTGGGCGTCATCGCCGTGGGCGTGGGCGGGCTGGAGGCCGAGAACGTGATGCTGGGCCGCGCCTCGGGGATGCGCCTGCCCGACATCGTGGGCGTGGAACTCACGGGCCGCCGCCAGCCGGGCATCACCGCCACCGACATCGTGCTCGCGCTCACCGAGTTCCTGCGCGCGCAGAAGGTGGTCGGCGCGTACGTCGAGTTCTTCGGCGAGGGCGCACGCAGCCTGTCGATCGGGGACCGCGCCACCGTCTCGAACATGTGCCCCGAGTACGGCGCCACGGCGGCGCTGTTCTCCATCGACGCACAGACCCTCGACTACCTGAGGCTCACCGGCCGCAGCGACGCGCAGGTGCAACTGGTCGAGACCTATGCGAAGGTGGCGGGCTTCTGGGCCGACGACCTGCAGAACGCGCAGTACGAGCGCGTGCTGCGCTTCGACCTCGGAGGCGTGGTGCGCAACATGGCCGGCCCCTCGAACCCGCATCGCCGCCTGCCGGTCGCTGCGCTGGCCGAGCGCGGCATCGCCGACAGGGCGAAGCTGGCCGCGGGCCAGGCCGACGAGGCACAAGGCCTGATGCCCGACGGCGCGGTGATCATTGCCGCCATCACCAGCTGCACCAACACCAGCAACCCGCGCAACGTGATCGCGGCGGCGCTGCTGGCGCGCAACGCCAACGCGCGCGGCCTCGTGCGCAAGCCCTGGGTCAAGACTTCGCTGGCGCCGGGCTCTCGGGCGGTGGAGCTGTACCTGCGCGAGGCCGATCTGCTGAGCGAGCTGGAGCAACTGGGCTTCGGCATCGTCGGCTTCGCCTGCACCACCTGCAACGGGATGAGCGGCGCGCTCGACCCGGCGATCCAGCAGGAGATCGCCCGGCGCGACCTGTACGCCACGGCCGTGCTCTCGGGCAACCGCAACTTCGACGGGCGCATCCATCCGTATGCGAAGCAGGCCTTCCTCGCGTCGCCGCCACTGGTGGTGGCCTATGCGATTGCGGGCACGGTGCGCTTCGACATCGAGCAGGACGTGCTGGGCATCGATGGCGATGGCCGCGAGGTGCGCCTCAAGGACATCTGGCCGGCCGAAGAGGAGATCGACGCCATCGTCGCGGCCAGCGTCAGGCCTTCGCAGTTCCGCGCCGTGTACGAGCCGATGTTCGCGATCCGCGCCGACGACGGCGAGGCGGTCGCTGCGCAGTACGACTGGCGGCCCATGTCCACCTACATCCGCCGGCCGCCGTACTGGGACACCGAGGGCGTGGGCGCGCTGGCCGCCACGCCGCGCACCCTGCGCGGCATGCGCCCGCTGGCGATCCTGCCGGACAACATCACGACCGACCACCTCTCGCCGTCCAACGCCATCCTCATGGACTCGGCGGCCGGCGAATACCTGCACCGCATGGGCCTGCCGGAAGAGGACTTCAACTCCTACGCCACGCACCGCGGCGACCACCTCACGGCCATGCGGGCGACCTTCGCCAACCCGCAGCTCGTGAACGAGATGGCCGTGGTGGACGGCGCCGTGCAGAAGGGCTCGCTGGCGCGCATCGAGCCCGAGGGCCGCGTGGTGCGCATGTGGGAGGCCATCGAGACCTACCTGGACCGCCGCCAGCCGCTGATCGTCATCGCCGGCGCCGACTACGGCCAGGGCTCCAGCCGCGACTGGGCGGCCAAGGGCGTGCGCCTGGCGGGCGTGGAGACGGTGGTGGCCGAGGGCTTCGAACGCATCCACCGTACCAACCTCATCGGCATGGGCGTGCTGCCGCTGGAGTTCAGGCCGGGCACCAATCGCCTCACGCTGCAGCTGGACGGCACCGAGACCTACGATGTGGAGGGCGCGCGCACGCCGGGCGCCGAACTCGTGCTGGTCGTGCATCGCCGCAGCGGCGAGGTGTTGCGCGTTGCGGTGAACTGCCGGCTCGACACGGCCGAGGAGGTGTCGGTGTACGAGGCGGGCGGCGTGCTGCAGCGCTTCGCCCAGGACTTTCTCGAATCAAAAAGGGCTGCAGCGCCCGTCTGACGAGCGCGAGCAGCTATGAAATCGATAGCAAAATGACCGTCGGCACCTTCGTTCCGCAGATCCGCATCCGCGCCACCTACATGCGCGGCGGCACCAGCAAGGGCGTCTTCTTCCGCCTGCAGGACCTGCCCGAGGCCGCCCGTCGGCCCGGCGCGGCACGCGACCGCCTGCTGCTGCGCGTGATCGGCAGTCCCGACCCCTATGGCAAGCAGACCGACGGCATGGGCGGCGCGACCTCGAGCACCAGCAAGGCGGTCATCCTCTCGGCCAGCGAACGGCCCGGGCACGACGTGGACTACCTCTTCGGCCAGGTCGCCGTCGACAAGCCCTTCGTGGACTGGTCCGGCAACTGCGGCAACCTGTCGGCCGCCGTCGGTCCGTTCGCCATCGCCAACGGGCTGGTGCCGGCGGACCGCGTCCCCCGCGACGGGATCTGCACCGTGCGCATCTGGCAGGCCAACATCGGCAAGACCATCGTGGCCCATGTGCCGGTCACGAACGGCGCGGTGCAGGAGACGGGCGACTTCGAGCTCGACGGCGTGACCTTTCCGGCGGCCGAGGTGCCGCTGGAGTTCATGGACCCGGCGGAGGAGGGCGGTGACGGCGGTGAGGGCGGCGCCATGTTCCCGACAGGGAATGTGGTCGACACGCTCGACGTGCCCGGCGTCGGCAGCTTCCGGGCCACGCTCATCAACGCCGGCATTCCGACGATCTTTCTGAACGCCGCCGAGCTCGGCTACACCGGCACCGAGCTGCAGCCGGCCATCAACGGGGACCAGGCCGCCCTGGCGCGCTTCGAGGCCATCCGCGCCTGGGGCGCCGTGAAGATGGGCCTCCTGCGCGAGGTGGCCGAGGCGGCGACGCGGCAGCACACGCCCAAGATCGCCTTCGTCGCACCACCGCAGGACTACCTCGCGTCCAGTGGCAAGCCGGTGCAGGCCGCCGACGTCGACCTGGTGGTGCGCGCGCTGTCGATGGGGCAGCTGCACCACGCGATGATGGGCACCGCCGCGGTCGCGATCGGCGTGGCGGCCGCGGTCCCGGGTACCCTCGTCAACCTCGCGGCCGGCGGCGGCGAGCGCAGCTCGGTGCGCTTCGGCCATCCTTCCGGAACGCTGCGCGTGGGCGCCGAGGCCCTGCAGGTCGCCGGCCAGTGGACGGTGACCAAGGCCATCATGAGCCGCAGCGCGCGCGTGCTGATGGAGGGTTTTGTCCGCGTGCCCGGCGACTGTTTCTGAGAACCCCTTTTTCCCCGAGAGCGAACCATGTCCACCCGCCAGCAACTCAAGGCCCTCGTCGAAGCGCGCCGCGGCGTCATCGTGCCGGGCGCCTTCAACGCCCTGTCGGCCCGCGTCATCGAAGACCTGGGCTACCCCGCCATCTACGTCACCGGTGCCGGCGTGACCAACATGTGGTTCGGCATGCCAGACCAGGGCTTCATGGGCCTGGCCGAGATCGCCGACCACACGGCGCGCATCCGCGACGCGGTGGGCGTGCCGCTGATCGTCGATGCCGACACGGGCTTCGGCAATGCGCTGAACGTGCGCCATACGGTGCGCACGCTGGAGCGCGCCGGCGCCGACTGCATCCAGTTCGAGGACCAGGTGGCGCCCAAGCGCTGCGGCCATTTCTCGGGCAAGGACGTGATCCCGACCCACGAGGCGGTGAGCAAGATCAAGGCGGCCGTCGACGCGCGGCAGGACCCGGACCTGCTCATCCTGGCCCGCACCGATGCGTGTGCCACGCAGGGCTTCGAGGCCGCCGTCGAGCGCGCGCAGAAGTTCGCCGAGGCCGGCGCCGACATCCTCTTCGTCGAGGCCGTGACGAAGGAGGACGAGGTGCGCGCGCTGCCGCAGCGCCTGGCCAAGCCGCAGCTCATGAACATGGTCATCGGCGGGCGCACGCCCATCTTCAACGCGAAGCAGCTGGGCGAGCTGGGCTACGGCATCGTGCTGTACGCCAACGCGGCCCTGCAGGGCGCGGTGGCCGGCATGCAGAAGGCGCTCACGGTGCTGCGCGACGAGCAGGAAGTGCAGGAGTCCAGCGGGCTGGTCACGCCCTTTGCCGAGCGGCAGCGGCTGGTGGGCAAGCCCGAATGGGATGCGCTGGAGAAGCGCTACAGCTGAGAAAGGACAAATGAACCTGCTGCACGGCGCGGCCTCGGCGCGCTCGCTACGGTTTCTTCGTCCTTTGTCCCGACGCTTCAGAGGCGCCTCGCGAGGGCAGCGCCGGCCCGCGCCGCGCCAGCTCGACGAAGGCCTTCAGGTAGTCGATGTGCGTCTCCGACTCGCGGGCGCCCAGGTAGATGTGCTTGTGGATGCCGCGGGCGCCCAGCCGCACCGGCACCACGTCCATCCGGCCCGCGTACTCCTCGACCAGCCAGCGTGGCAGGGCGGCGACGCCGCGGCCGCTGGCCACCATCTGCACCATGATGTCGGTGGTCTCGATGGTCTTGTGGCGCCTGGGCGTGACGCCGGCGGGCATGAGGAACTGGTTGTAGATGTCGAGCCGGTCGGTCTCGACCGGGTAGGTCACCAGGACCTCGCCGCTCAGGTCCCTGGGTTTGACGTGGGCGGCGTCGG
Organism: Xenophilus aerolatus; assembly: GCA_030418545.1. Lineage (GTDB taxonomy): Bacteria > Pseudomonadota > Gammaproteobacteria > Burkholderiales > Burkholderiaceae_C > Xenophilus. The sequence continues at coordinate 836,577 of QAIB01000002.1, forward strand.
CCAGCGCATGGCCGCGCGCCACCACGAGCACCTGTTCGTAGTCGAACACCGGCTCGAAGGCGAGGCCGGGCTTGAACAGCGGGTCGGGCGTGACGAGCAGGTCGATCTCGTAGCCGTACAGCGCGCCGATGCCGCCGAACTGGAATTTCTGCTTCACGTCGACGTCCACGTCGGGCCAGGCCGAGAGGTAGGGCGCGACCACCTTCAGCAGCCATTGGTAGCAGGGGTGGCACTCCATGCCGATGCGCAGCGCGCCGCGCTCGCCCTGCGCGAATTGCAGCAGCCGCTCCTGCGCCAGGTCGAGCTGCGGGATCACGCGGTTGGCCACCGCCAGCAGGTATTGGCCCGCCTGCGTGAGCCGCAGGCTGCGGCCTTCGCGCAGCCAGATGTCGGTGCCCAGCTGCTGTTCCAGCTTGCGCATGCTGTGGCTGAGTGCGGACTGCGTGACGTGCAGCACGCCGGCCGCCGCGGTCAGCGAGCCCTGGCGTTCGACTTCGCGGACGATGGCGAGGTGCGTGCGCTCCAGCATGATGTGTGAGCCGTATTCATGAATGCGTGAGATATGACCATTTTACTTCATGGTCTTCCGTCTCTAGCATTCGTGGCATGGCGACGCATCCAGCCCCCACCTTCCACATCCATCGCATCCGCTTCGACGAGAACTACCAGCCCTCGGACAGCACGCGCATCACGACCAACTTCGCGAACCTGGCCCGTGGGCAGAGCCGCCAGCAGAACCTGCGCAACACGCTGCGCATGATCGACCGCCGCTTGAACGACCTGGCGCACTGGGACAACCCGGATGCCGATCGCTACGCCGTCGAACTCGAGATCGTCTCGGTCGAGATGCGATTCGACGCCGCGAGCGGCGCACCGGCATTCCCGCTGATCGAGATGCTCCAGCCCTTGATCGTCGACAAGGCGGCCGACCGGCGCATCGAAGGGATCGTGGGGAACAACTTCTCCTCCTACGTGCGCGACTACGACTTCAGCGTCCTGCTGCCGGGCCACAACGCCAATCGCACGGCATTCGACGTGCCCGACGATTTCGGCGACCTGCACGGCAGCCTGTTCCGGCGCTTCGTCGGCTCGGAGGTCTACCAGGCGAATTTCGGCAAGGCGCCGGTGATCTGCATCAGCGCGGCCACCAGCAGGAGCTACCTGCGCAGCGGCAACCGCCACCCGGTGCTGGGTGCGGAGTACCGGCAGGACGAGCCCTCGTCGACCGACCGCTACTTCGCGAAGATGGGCCTGCAGGTTCGCTTCTTCATGCCGCCCGGCGGCGTGGCGCCGCTGGCGTTCTATTTCCAGGGCGATCTGCTGGCCGATTACTCCAACCTCGAACTGATCGGCACCATCAGCACCATGGAGACTTTCCAGAAGATCTACCGCCCCGAGATCTACAACGCCAATTCGGCCGCCGGCGGGCTCTTCCGGCCGAGCCTCGCGAACCCGGACTACTCGCTGACGCAGATCGTCTACGACCGCGAGGAGCGCAGCCAGCTGGCCATGAAGCAGGGAAAATTCGCCGAGGAGCACTTCATGAAGCCGTACCGGCGCGTGCTCGAACAATGGGCTGCCGAGGTGGCCCTCTGACGGCTCGCATGCCGTTGTCTCCATCGATCTTTGCCCCAAGGAATCCCTGATGTTCGAAACCTCCATCGCCGGCAGCCTGCCCAAGCCCGCTTGGCTCGCCGAAACCAACAAGCTCTGGCCGCAGTGGCGGGCGGAAGGCGACGCGCTTCGCCAGGGCAAGGCCGACGCCACGCTGCTGTGGATCAAGGCGCAGGAAGACGCGGGCCTGGACATCGTGGGCGATGGCGAGCAGTCGCGCCAGCATTTCGTGCACGGCTTCCTCGAACAGGTCGAGGGCATCGACTTCGAGCACAAGGTGAAGATGGGCATCCGCGACAACCGCTACGACGCGATGGTGCCGCAGGTGGTGTCGGCCCTGCGCCTGAAGGGCCGGGTGCATGCCTTCGAGGCCCGGCTGGCCCGCGCACACACGAAGAAGAAGCTGAAGTTCACCTTGCCGGGCCCCATGACCATCGTCGACACCGTGGCCGACCGCTTCTACGGCGACAAGGTGAAGATGGCCTTCGCATTCGCGGAGCTGCTCAACCAGGAAGCGCTCGCACTGCAGGCCGACGGCGTCGACATCATCCAGTTCGACGAGCCCGCCTTCAACGTCTACATGAAGGACGCCGCGGACTGGGGCGTGAAGGCGCTCGAACGCGCGGCGCAGGGCCTGAGCTGCACGACCGCGGTGCACATCTGCTACGGCTACGGCATCAAGGCCAACACCGACTGGAAGCAGACGCTGGGCGACGAATGGCGCCAGTACGAAGCGGTGTTCCCCGCGCTTGCGAAGAGCAGCATCGACCAGGTCAGCCTGGAGTGCATCCACTCCCACGTGCCGCCCGACCTGATGAAGCTGCTGGACGGCAAGGACGTGATGGTGGGCGTGATCGACGTCGCGAGCGACGTGGTCGAGACGCCCGAGGAGGTCGCCGACACGATCGGCCGCGCGCTGCAGTTCGTGCCCAAGGAGCGGCTGTTCCCCTGCACCAACTGCGGCCTGGCGCCCATGGGCCGCGATGTCGCCTGGCGCAAGCTGAAGGCCCTGGCCGAAGGCACGCGACTGGCCAGGGAGCGGCTCGCCGCGGCCTGACGCCGCCGGCGTCCGGCCGCGGCGCCGGTCCGCGTGCCTTCAGCGTCGGCTCAGGCGGCGGCGGTGCTGCGCGTGATGACCTGCCCGTTGCGGGCGCCGCTGTGGGCGCCGTGCTCCCAGGTCACGACCCCGTTCACGATGACGGTGTCGATGCCTTCCGCGGGGCGCGTGGGCGCCGCGTAGTCGGCGGCGTCGCGCACCGTGCCGGCATCGAAGACGACGACGTCCGCGTGGTGGCCGACCTTGAGCAGTCCGCGTTCGTGCAGACCGAAATTGCGCGCGGTGAGCCCGGTCATCTTCCACACCGCCGTCTCCAGCGGGAACAGCCCGACGTCGCGGCTGTAGTGGCCGAGCACGCGCGGGAAAGTGCCCCACAGCCGCGGGTGCGGCTTCTCGCCGACCGGGATGCCGTCGGAGCCGATCATGGTCTCGTCGAAGGCAAGGATGCGCTGCACGTCGTCCTCGTCCATCTGGAAGTAGATGGCGCTGCCCGGCTGCAGGCGCCGCGCCGCCTCCTCCTTGTCGACGCCCCATTCGCGGGCGATGTCGGCCAGGTCGCGGCCGGCGCATTCGGGGTGCGGCTCGCTGCCGGCGATCAGCACCCGGCCGTCGAGCATCCCGCGGTCGGTGCGGATCATGGTGGAGCCGGCCGTGTACGGGTAGCAGTCGAGGCCGATGCACTGGTGCTTCATTGCGTCGCGGATGAAGGGCAGGGTGATGCGGGTCTTGCCGAAGTTGGGCTCGCGCTGCACCTTGTGGTGCGACACGACCACCGGCACGTCGAGCGCGCGGCCGATGTGGAAGGTTTCCTCGAGCGAGTCCATGACCTTCTCGGCCTCGTCGCGCATGTGGGTGACGTACAGCGCCTTGCGCGCGCTGAGCGGCCGGCACACCTCGATGATCTCCTCGGTGGTGGCCTTGACGGCCGGCGGGTAGAAGGTGCCGGTGGACAGGCCGATCGCACCGGCCTGCATTGCTTCCTCGACCAGCGCCTGCATGGCGGCGATCTCCTCGTCGTTCGCGACACGGTCGAGGTCCTGCATGGTGACGGCGCGCAGGGTCGAGTGGCCGACCATGGCCGCGACGTTGACCGACGACGGGGTGGCGCGCAGCGCGTCGAGGTAGGCGCGGAAGGTGGTGAAGCGGCCCTTGGCCGGGGTGTCGATGAGGTTCAGGGGCATCGGCAGGTCCATGTCCTCGCGCAACGGTGCGGCGCTGATGCCGCAGTTGCCCGCCACCACGGTGGTGACGCCCTGCGACACCTTGAAGGGCATGGCCGCCTGCGAGAGCACGGCCTGGTCGTCGTGCGTGTGCGAGTCGATGAAGCCGGGAGCGACGATGCGCCCCGTGGCGTCGAGGGTGCGCTCGGCCGTGTGGCCGGCGAGCGCGCCGATGGCGACGATGCGGTCGCCCACGATGCCGACGTCGGCCGCGAAGCGCGGCGCCTTGCTGCCGTCGATGACCGTGCCGCCGCGGATCAGGAGGTCGTAATGGGTGGGTGGCGTGGGGGTGTCGGACATGGCTTCCTTCGTGGCGGCTGGGCGGACGGCCTCAGCGGAAATGGCAGGCGACCTGGTGGCCTGCGGGCGAATCGGACGGCCGGGGCGAGAGGGCGGGCGCCTCGGCCTTGCACACCGGCTGGGCCAGCGGGCACCGCGTG
>QAIB01000030.1 GCA_030418545.1 Xenophilus aerolatus
AGCGAAGTCGAGGCATTTCTGTCCTGGCTGGCGAACGAGCGCAAGGTTTCGGTCTCCACGCATCGTCAGGCATTGGCGGCCTTGCTGTTCTTCTACGGCAAGGTGCTGTGCACGGATCTGCCCTGGCAGGGCATCAACGAAGACCAGAACCTGGGCATCGCCATCACCCGCCGTGCGCTGGAAGCCCCGCTGCGCGCCATCGTGGCCAACGCCGGTGAAGAACCGAGCGTGATCGTGGCCAACGTCAAGGCCGGCGAAGGCAGCTACGGCTACAACGCCGCCACCGGCGAGTTCGGCGACATGATCGCCATGGGCATCCTGGACCCGACCAAGGTGACCCGCTCGGCCCTGCAGCACGCCGCTTCCGTCGCCGGCCTTGCGATCACGACCGAAGTGGTCGTGGCCGAAGTGCCGAAGAAGGAAGAGCCGGCCATGCCGGGTGCTGGCGGTATGGGCGGCATGGGCGGCATGGATTTCTGATCCGGTTGGCCCGGTCGTCAGGGAACCGGACCGCGCCAGCGCGGTCCGATCCCGGCAACGACCCGACATCAAGGCCCCAAGGACGGGGCCGGAGCCCGGCAGCGATGCCGGGCTTTTTGTTGTGCCCGCGCCGCGGCAATGTCTGACGCGAAGATCAGAACGCACCGATACGAACGTGCGAACACAGGCGCAACTCTGAGCAGCCGTCCCCGCACCGGAGCGCTGCGTGCCGCGCCTCGCCACATCCCGGCGGCAAGCCGCGGGATGCGCGCCACTGCCGTCCGCCCACACCGGTTCGCGGTACGCGCGCCACGCGCCCGAGCGCACGCTGCTGTACGCGTTGGTAGAGGCGCACTACCCGGACTTCATTGCACGGATCGAAGCGGAGGGCCGCTCGCTGCCCGGGTATGTCCGCGAGGCGTTCGATGCCTACCTGCGTTGCGGCGTACTCGAGCACGGCTTCCTGCGGGTGGTGTGCGAGCACTGCCGTGCAGAGAGGCTGGTGGCCTTCTCCTGCAAGAAGCGCGGGTTCTGCCCGAGTTGCGGCGCGCGACGCATGGCCGAGAGTGCGCGGCACCTGGTCGAGGAGGTGTTCGGCCCGCGGCCTGTGCGGCAATGGGTGCTGAGCTTTCCGTACCCCTTGCGTTTCCTGTTCGCCAGCAAGCCAGAAGCCATTGGCCCGGTGCTGGGCATCGTGCAGCGCGTGATCGCCGGCTGGTTGGCCGATCAAGCCGGCATCGACCGCGCCAGCGCCCAGTGCGGCGCGGTGACGCTGATCCAGCGTTTCGGCAGCGCGCTGAACCTGAACATCCACTTCCACATGCTGTGGCTCGACGGCGTGTACGTGGAAGCCACCGAGCTGCCGCGGCGCGAACTGCGCCTGCACCGCGCCCGTGCGCCCACCACCGCGCAGTTGACCCAGCTGGCAGCTACCATCGCGCACCGGGTGTGTCGGCACCTGACGCGCAAAGGCTGGCTCGAAGGGGAGGGCGAATCGGCCTTCCTGGCAGACAGCGCTGCAGGCGACGACAGCATGGATGGGCTGCGGATGAGTTCGATCACCTACCGCATCGCCACCGGCCGCGACGCTGGCTGCAAGGTCGTCACGCTGCAAACGCTGCCCGGTGACGCCGGTTCGCTGGAGGGCGAAGCCGGCAAGGTCGGCGGCTTCTCACTGCATGCCGGCGTGGCGGCCGAAGCACACGAAAGCCACAAGCTGGAAAAGCTGTGCCGCTACATCACGCGCCCGGCGATCAGCGAGAAGCGGCTGTCGATAGCGCTCCAGGGCAGGGTGCGTTACCAGCTCAAGACCCCGTGGCGCAATGGCACCACGCATGTGGAATGGGATCCGGTGGATTTCATCGCCAAGCTGGCGGCGCTGGTCCCGCCACCTCGCGCGCATCTCACCCGCTTCCACGGCGTATTCGCCCCGAATGCAAACCTGCGTGCGCAGCTGACGCCCTCGGGGCGCGGCAAGCGGCCTGCGGGCGATGCGGCGCCAGTGGACGTCAGCGCCCACGACGCGCCGCGCAGCCCCGAGGAGAAGCGCCGTGCGATGAGCTGGGCGCAACGGCTCAAGCGGGTCTTTTCCATCGACGTCACCGCCTGCGTCCACTGCGGTGGCACCGTGCGGATCGTCGCCAGCATCGAGGAACCCACCGCCATCCGCGCCATCCTCGCCCACTTCGAGAAGCACGGCGCGCGGGAAGAAGCGCACTACAGGCCCGCAGCGCGCGCGCCGCCAGTGCAAGCCGCGTGACGATCTGCCGGCTGCACAGCCGACGGCGAAACCGGAATCCGAGCCGATGCGGCCACGATCCGCAGGGCGGCGCTCGGCCCGCTGTCGGGAATCAGCGAAGCATGGCTGCTGACAACGCCGCTGCGTGGCCCCGCGATGCCGAAATCCCACTCACAGACGTCCGATCCGTGCCCAAAACGGGGCTTGCGCGACCGCCGCCTACCCAGCAGACTGCCCGAAAAGGGCGTTTGAACTTCCTATACGCAAGGAACGTCTCGCCTGCCAAATCGGGCCATGTGACGGCTGACCGCTTGGCGAGCGGATGCCGTTCCGGTAGCACCGCCAAGAGCGGTTCGGTCCATGTGCGACGGGAATGGCAGTCGGGTGGTTGGGGCGTGCCCGCGACGAACGCCACGTCCAACCTGCCGGCGCGAAGCTGCACCACCGCTTCACGGGCCGGGCCTTCGGCGATCTCGACTTCAACATCGGGGTAATCCTTGCGGTATTGGCCGATCAGCTTTGCGAGGAAGCTATGCGGAATCAGGGCATGGATACCGATACGAAGCCGGCCGCTTTCTCCGGCTGCCGCCATGCCGGCGGTTTTCACCGCATGGTCGAGTTGGTCAATACCTACGGCTATCCGCTCGACGAAATGGCGTCCGGCCTCGGTCAGCCGAACGCCGCGCGCATGACGCTCGAACAAGAGGATGCCGAGGTCTTCTTCCAGTGCCTTCACGCGGGCGCTGACGCTGGACTGTGCAACGCCGAGCGCGTTGGCGGCGTGACGGAAGTTGAGATATTCGGCGACAGCGAGAGTGTGAACTAAGGTCATCATTGGCACTCGCCCCGAAAGGAGATGATTGCTCAACAGATTTAATCCGTCATTTCTCCTAAGTCTACGCATGCCAAATCGCCATGACTAAATCACAATGAAGTTGCGAATGGTCTGCGTAGTATTGGCAGACATATTAAATAGAGGATCGCGCCGACAATCCAAACCCAACCGTTCCATGCCCCGGCGGTGGCAGAATAGAGTGCTGTGAAGCCAAGCGGTCCTGCGATAGAGCTTAGATTGGTGAGGCTCGTTAGCGTTCCTTGCAAAGCCCCTTGCTTGTTACTGCTGACATTGTTTGAGAGCATTGCCTGCAAGGCCGGCATGCCAACACCCCCGGCGGCAAGCAGCAACAGAATCGGGAACACCATCCATCCCTGCGTGGCAAAAGCCAGAAGAACGAAGCCAGTCGCATCCGCAGCCATGCCAAACAGCAGCGTGCGCCGCTCTCCAAGCCGGCTTGAAAGCGGGCCGGTAACAAACGCTTGGAAGATCGCATGTGTTGCCCCAAACGCCGCGAGCGACAAACCAACGGTCGCGGTGTTCCACTGAAAACGGTCCTCGCCATATATGACCCATAGGGCTGCAGGCACTTGGCCGATCAGTTGAATAATGAAGAAAACTGCGAAAAGCGCACCTAGCCCGCGCAATGCATCATCCAGCCGTAACAGAACGAATGGTTTGATGCGAACCGGCTTTCCGGTCCCGCCATGGCTGTGATGAGTCTCCTTGAGGAAAATGCAGGCAAGCAGGAACGCGAACCCGTTGAGAAGGGCGGCGGCGATAAACGGGGCATGAGCAGAGATACCACCGAGCATGCCACCAAGTGCTGGCCCGGCAATCATGCCCGCCCCATAACAGGCCCCCATGTAGCCGAACCAGCGTGCGCGAGAACCTTCCCCCGTCGAATCGGCAATGGTTGAGGCTGCTACAGCTCCGGTTGCGCCCGTGACGCCGGACACGAGTCGGCCGATATAGAGCACCCATAAGACCGGCGCTGATGCCATAATCGTGTAATCGACTGCGGCTCCTGCAAGAGAAGCCAGAAGTACCGGACGCCGACCGTAAGAATCCGAAAGCTGTCCAAGCATGGGCGCGAAGACGACCTGCATCAATGCATAGAGCGACAGCAAGGCACCATAGTGTCCAGCGACCTGCTCTGCTGGCACAAGCTCACGCAGAAGCGTCGGAAGGACGGGCATGATGAGGCCGAGACCCATGGCGTCAAGACCCACGATCAGCAGGGCAATGATGGCAGAGCTGCGCACCTGAAACTCCAGCGCCGCTCAATGGAGCGACTTTATCAACGATAAGGAGATGGAAATATAACTTATCGGTGATAAATTGTCAAGCACTGGCGAAGGAACGTGAATGACCAAACTGGACAAGGGCACCGTGATCGCGGCGGCGCTAGAGCTGTTGAACGAGGTTGGCATGGACAGCCTGACGACGCGGAAGCTCGCTGAACGCCTCAAGGTTCAGCAGCCTGCGCTTTACTGGCATTTCCAGAACAAGCGAGCGCTGCTTGATGCGCTCGCCGAGGCGATGCTGGCGGAACGCCATACCCGCTCGCTACCCGAAGAGAATGAGGACTGGCGGGTGTTCCTGAAAGAGAATGCCCTGAGCTTCAGAACGGCGTTGCTCTCTTATCGGGACGGCGCGCGTATCCATGCCGGCACTCGACCGACAGAACCGAATTTTGGCACCGCCGAGACGCAAATACGCTTTCTCTGCGCGGAGGGCTTTTGTCCGAAGCGCGCCGTTTGGGCGCTCCGGGCGGTCAGTCACTATGTGGTCGGTTCCGTTCTCGAGCAGCAGGCATCTGATGCCGATGAGAGAGTTCCGGACAGGCCAGATGTGTCCGAGCAAGCACCGTCGTCCTTCCTGCACGATCTGTTTCACGAGTTGGAAACAGACGGCATGGATGCTGCGTTCAACTTCGGACTCGACAGCCTCATCGCTGGTTTCGAGCGGCTGCGTTCATCTACAACAGATTAGAGGCTTATGCCCCTTTGCCGCCCCAACTGCCACGACACCGATCCGCTTTGCACGATGCCCATGACCTCACGGCCGAGCTGGCGGTCGATGACCGGCCGCCACGGGACAAGGGAAATGAGCGGTATCTTGCCAGACAGGATACCGCCATTCACGAGGTTTCGAAGATTATTGCGCCGCATCGGAGCGGGCTTGCTTCCAGTCGTCGGCTAGACGACTGGCGACTTCTCGGTGGCAGCATCACGGGATCGAAGGAGCGCCAGCCCCAACGACACCAGCACTGCCATTGCCGTGGCGTAACAAATCACGGGCCACGCTGTATCGCCGTTTAACAGCGTCACCGCCAATGTCCCGACGATACTGACTATCAGGCTTTGGATGCAGAAGTAGAACGCAACCGCTGATCCAGCGATGTCGTCGAACTGCGCAAGTGCGCCGTTGGCGGTAACGGACACCGTGAAGACAATGCCGACCGCGACAACCCACATCGGCAGGATGAAGCTGAAAAATGACGGCGATCCGAAAAGTTGGCCGATCCCCAACAGGATCGCGCCGGAAACGAGCAACGCCATCCCGCGCGCTACGCATCCCGCGATACCCCATTTGGCAACGAAGGACTTTGCGAAGCGGGTTGTCGTGACCATGACCAGCGCGACAGTCGCGAAGGCCAAGCTAAATCCGATCTCGGAATAGCCGGCTTGGCCTATGAGAACACGGGGGGCTGTCGAGAAGAAAACGAAGAATGTGCCCATGCCGGCACTAAATCCGACCGTGTAAACCCAAAAGGCCGGACTCGCGAAGATCGGCAAAACAGATCGTTGCGTTCTGGCCTGATCCAACGGTCGGGTTTCATGCCACCTGAAACTGGCGTTTAAGAGTGCGAGCGAAGCCAGTGCAGCCAGTGTGATGAAGATCGCCTGCCATCCCCAAAACTCGCCGATCAGCGCACCGGCTATAGGGCCGAGCGCAGGCACGAACGCCAGCATCGAACTGAAAAGGCCGTAGATGACGGCACCTTCGGGACGATTGGCATATACGTCGCGCACGGTCGCGAAGGTGGCCACCAGCATGGCCGATGCTCCAACAGCCTGAACCAGACGAAACGCAACAAAGGCTAATGCAGTTGAAGAACAAGCCGCTCCCAGAGACGCAGCAACGAAAGCCGTTGCGCCTACAAGCAGGATCGGCCGTCGCCCGACGCGATCGGAGAGTGGCCCAAAGATCACTTGGCCCACACCGAGCATCACCATGTAGAGGCTCAACGTGAGTTGGATTATGGATGGAGTCGTGTTCAGGACGCCCGGCATCGCCGGAACGACTGGAAGATAAATATCCATCGCCAGCGAGGCGAGGATGTCGAAGGGAGCCATAAGCAGCAAGGCTGCCGGCAGCGTATAGGCCCACGCGGGGCGTGTGGTGGTCATGACGAATCAACCGCTCGATTAAGGGTACCGGGCAGCGTCTGCTCGTCAGCAATCAGATGGGATTGGTCTTACAGAGCGCCGCAACAACAATTCTGATGTTGCGGCTTACTTGTCTGCTGACTTGGAATTTCCCATGCTGATGGCTCCACGATTACGAAATTGAATAGCAGCTCTTATCGAATTAGTTGTTGCGTTGCAATGCGGTATCGTTGGCTCCTATAGCCCCAACCCCCGCTGCCGCCCTAACTGCCACGACACCGAACCGCCCTGCATGATACCCGCGACCTCGCGGCCGAGCTGGCGGTCGATGATCGGCCGCCACGGGACAAGGGTGAACTCGTGGCTCTTTTCCACGATGGCGAACTTGCCGCTCGTTAGCTGGACAGTCCCGGTGAACTTGCCGCTGACACTCTCACCATCCTTGGCGGCGCGGAACGGCAGCGCCTTGCCCTCGGCCATCTCCGCACCGGCGCGCGCAACTTCCCGCTCGCGCAGGGTGGCGAGAAGATTGCGCCGGTAGAAGATTCGGCCGTCCCTGTTGCGCGTGGCGTCGCGCTGTTCGATATGATGCTCGCGGCGCTGGTCCATGGCTTCGCGGACCTGTTGCCCGAAGCCGGTCGGCGCAAGGTCGGCCGTTTCGCCATGGACCAATCGCCGGTCCATCCCCGGATCGAGGATGAGCCGGTCGGCAGCGACCCCGCTCCGTCGCAAGGCGGAAACCCGCGCCTCGAAGAACCGCACAATCTCGTCGAGCGCGTCTTCGGGTCGAAGGTGACCGGTGCGGGT
>QAIB01000031.1 GCA_030418545.1 Xenophilus aerolatus
CACGCGGTGCCCGCTGGCCCAGCCGGTGTGCAAGGCCGAGGCGCCCGCCCTCTCGCCCCGGCCGTCCGATTCGCCCGCAGGCCACCAGGTCGCCTGCCATTTCCGCTGAGGCCGTCCGCCCAGCCGCTCCGAAGGAAGCCATGTCAGACACCACGTCATCCCCCACCCACTACGACCTGCTGATCCGCGGCGGCACGGTCATCGACGGCAGCAAGGCGCCGCGCTTCGCGGCCGACGTCGGCATCGTGGGCGACCGCATCGTCGCCATCGGCACGCTCGCCGGCCACACGGCCGCGCGCACCATCGACGCCACGGGGCGCATCGTCGCCCCCGGCTTCATCGACTCGCACACCCATGACGACCAGGCCGTGCTGTCGCAGGCGACCATGCCTTTCAAGGTGTCGCAGGGCGTCACCACCGTGGTCGCTGGCAACTGCGGCATCAGCGCCGCACCGCTGCGCGAGGACATGGACCTGCCCATGCCGCTGAGCCTCATCGACACGCCACCCAAGGGCCGCTTCACCACCTTCCGCGCCTACCTCGACGCCCTGCGTGCGACCCCGTCGTCGGTCAACGTCGCGGCCATGGTCGGCCACTCGACCTTGCGCGCCGTCACCATGCAGGACCTCGACCGCGTCGCCAACGACGAGGAGATCGCCGCCATGCAGGCGCTGGTCGAGGAGGCCATGCAGGCCGGTGCGATCGGCCTGTCCACCGGCACCTTCTACCCGCCGGCCGTCAAGGCGACGACCGAGGAGATCATCGAGGTGTGCCGGCCGCTCAGCGCGCGCAAGGCGCTGTACGTCACCCACATGCGCGACGAGGCCGAGAAGGTCATGGATTCGCTCGAGGAAACCTTCCACATCGGCCGCGCGCTCGACGTGCCGGTGGTGGTGTCGCACCACAAGGTGCAGCGCGAGCCCAACTTCGGCAAGACCCGTGTCACCCTGCCCTTCATCCGCGACGCGATGAAGCATCAGTGCATCGGCCTCGACTGCTACCCCTACACGGCCGGCTCGACCATGATCCGCACCGACCGCGGGATGCTCGACGGCCGGGTGCTGATCGCCGGCAGCGAGCCGCACCCCGAATGCGCCGGCCGCGACCTCGCCGACATCGCCCGCGAATGGGGCGTCGACAAGGAGGAGGCGGCGCGGCGCCTGCAGCCGGGCAGCGCCATTTACTTCCAGATGGACGAGGACGACGTGCAACGCATCCTCGCCTTCGACGAGACCATGATCGGCTCCGACGGCATCCCGGTCGGCGAGAAGCCGCATCCGCGGCTGTGGGGCACTTTCCCGCGCGTGCTCGGCCACTACAGCCGCGACGTCGGACTGTTCCCGCTGGAGACCGCGGTGTGGAAGATGACCGGGCTCACCGCGCGCAACTTCGGATTGCACGAACGCGGCATTCTGAGGGTCGGAAACCACGCGGACATCGTTGTATTCGACGCTGGGACGGTGCGCGATGCTGCCACCTACGACGAGCCCACGCGCCCTGCCGAGGGCATCGACACCGTCATCGTCAACGGCGCGGTCACCTGGGCAAACAGCGGCCACAGCGGTGCCCGCAACGGACAGGTCATCACTCGCACGCAGGCAAAGATGACTCAACTTAGCAAAAATCCCACAGCGGCGTAGCTGGCGCCATCCGTCTCTCTTGGCTGGTGCGACGTGCCGGCTTCTATTCCTTCCAACACTCCCTATCAACACACCCTAAAACATGGTTATGTCGCCCGTACTCCCCTTCTCCAAGTCCCGCGCTGTCGGTCAACTAGTCTTTCTGTCAGGCGACATGCCGATCGGGCCCGACGGCAACGTGCCTGAAGGCATCAAAGCACAAACCGCACTGACGCTCCAGCGTATCGCCGCGACGCTTGAGAGCGATGGACTGAACCTTGCCGACGTGGTGTCTGTCACCGCCTACCTCGTGAATCCTGCCGACTTCGAGGCCTTCAATCGCGTTTATGCGGAGGCTTTTCCCGAGCCGCGACCGGTGCGCACCACCGTGCGCGCTGACCTCATGCTACCCGGCGCGCTGCTCGAATTAACCGTAGTTGCCAGCCGGCCGCAATGACCGGCGTGCCATCGGTGGAAGAGCATTCATTCTAAACGCGCTCTAAGGTAGGTCTGAACAACCCAGCTTGACCCGCATGTTGTGAGCAGCGAGTCGACTCGTGACCGAAAAGCGCGTCCTCTGGCGACCGGCCACCGGGTAGTGCGGCTAGATGATCTTGAGCAGCACCTTCCTCGGCACCACCAGTTCCACGTCCTGCAGGAAGGCCTCGCGATGGGTCTTCGTCCTCTTGCCGGCATACTCCGCGTCCGAAAAGCTGAGCTGGCTCATCGCGGGTGTCCTCGCCTCACCAATCAACGGCTATGAGCCGGATTGCTGGACTTGTGCAGACTATCACTAAGCGAAAGGCCTGACCAAATTTCCTCTGAGACCGGCGCTCATGTCGAAGGTCGGCCTATACGAGACCTCAATTGGGCGAGTGAGCGTACTCACTCGCCGAGGTAGGCCGCCCGCACCTTCGGGTCGTTCAGCATCACCTTCGCGTCGCCGCTCATGGTGATCAGGCCCGACTCCATGACGTAGCCGCGGTTGGCGAGCTGCAGCGCGCGGCTCGCGTTCTGCTCCACCAGCAGGATCGTGACGCCCTGCTTGTAGACCTCCTGCACCACCTCGAAGATCTTGTCGCACATGATGGGCGACAGGCCCATGGTCGGCTCGTCGAGCAGCAGCACCTTGGGGTTGGCCATGAGCGCGCGGCCCATCGCCAGCATCTGCTGTTCGCCGCCGGACATGGTGCCGGCCAGCTGCGTGGCGCGCTCCTTCAGGCGCGGGAAGATGCCGAAGACGCGGTCGATGTCGCGCGCGATGCCGGCCTTGTCGTTGCGGATGTAGGCGCCGATCTGCAGGTTCTCGGTGATGGTCATGCGCGTGAACACGCCGCGCCCTTCGGGCACCATGACCAGGCCTTCCTTGACCAGGTCCCAGGCGCCGCGGCCCTTGATGGGCTTGCCCAGGAATTCGATGTGGCCATCGAGCGCCGCGAGGGTGCCGGTGATGGCTTTCATGGTGGTGGTCTTGCCGGCGCCGTTGGAGCCGATCAGCGACACCAATTCGCCCTCGCGCACCTCGAAATCCACGCCCTTGACGGCCTGGATGCCGCCATACGCGACCTTCAGGCCGCTGACTTTCAACAGTGTTTGTGCCATGGAATGTCGCGGCCTTTCAATGTGCGCCGGTGCCGAGGTAGGCCTCGATCACCTTTTCGTTCTTCTGCACCTCGGCGGGCAGGCCTTCGGCGATCTGCTTGCCATAGTCGAGCACCGTCACGCGGTCGCACAGGCCCATGATGAGCTTGACGTCGTGCTCGATGATGAGCACGGTGCGGCTGTCCTTGCGGATGCGGTCGATCAGCTCGCGCAGCTGCACCTTTTCGGTGGCGTTCATGCCCGCCGCCGGCTCGTCCAGCGCGATGAGCTGCGGGTCGGTGGCCAGGGCGCGGGCGATCTCGAGGCGTCGCTGGTCGCCGTAGCTCAGCGTGCGTGCCTTGAAGTCGGCGTACTTGCCGACGCCCACGTAGTCGAGCAGTTCCTGCGCCCGGTCGGCGATGGCCTTCTCCTCGGCCTTGAAGCCGGGGCTGCGGAAGATCGCGCCGAAGACGCCCGAATGCGTGCGCACGTGGCGGCCGACCATCACGTTCTCGAGCGCCGTCATTTCGGCGAAGAGACGGATGTTCTGGAAGGTGCGCGCGATGCCGGCCTTGGCCACCGTGTGCACCGCCGTCGGCGCGTAGGGCTTGCCGGCCAGCTCGAAGCTGCCGCTGTCGGGCGTGTACAGGCCCGTGATGACGTTGAAGAAAGTCGTCTTGCCGGCGCCGTTGGGGCCGATGAGGCCGTAGACCTGGCCGCGCTCGATCTTGATGCCGACGTCCGACAGGGCCTGCAGCCCGCCGAAGCGTTTGGAGATGCCGCTGACGTTGAGGATGGTGTCTGCCATGTTCTGATGCTCCATCCGTGCTCAGGGGTTGATCGACATCGGACGGTTGGCCGTGCCCGGCACTTCGTCGGCCGGGTTGTCGACACCGGGTTCGATGGCCTGCGTGGAGCCGGGATTCGGGTCCGGCGCGCGCCGGCCCTTGAGCGACTTGCCGTGCTCGGGCGACGGCCACAGGCCGCGCGGGCGCGTGAGCATGATCAGGATCATGGCCAGCGCGATGAAGAGCTGGCGCAGGATGGACGCATCGAGCCGGCCGTCGGTCATCGACTGCAGCGGACCCGCAACGTAACGCAGCACCTCGGGCAGAGCGGCCAGCAGCACAGCGCCCAGGATGACGCCCGGCAGGTGGCCCACGCCACCCAGCACCACCATGGCAACGATCATCACCGACTCCATCAGGCTGAAGGACTCAGGCGACACGAAGCCCTGGAAGGCCGCGAACATGGCGCCGGACACGCCGCCGAAGCTCGCACCCATGCCGAAGGCCAGCAGCTTCATGTTGCGGGTGTTGATGCCCATGGCCTTGGCGGCGATCTCGTCCTCGCGGATGGCCATCCAGCCGCGGCCGACGCGCGAGTTCTGCAGGCGGTGCGAGATGATCACGCTGAAGATCACCAGCACGAGGAACAGGTAGTAGTACAGCGACACCGAGGAGATCGTGTAGTCGCCCAGCTTCAGCGGCCGGCCCAGGTCCAGGCCGAAGACCTTGATCGAGTCGATCGCCGTGATGCCCTTGGGCCCGTTGGTGATGTTGTAGGGGTGGTCCAGCGTGTTCATGAACACGCGAATGATTTCCCCGAAGCCCAGCGTGACGATGGCGAGGTAGTCGCCACGCAGCTTCAGCGTCGGCGCCCCGAGCATCACACCGAGCAGGCCGGCCAGCGCGAGCGCCGCCGGTATGACCAGGATCAGCGAGGTGTGGAAGCCGTTCGGGAACATCGCCTTGAGCGCGGCGAAGTTGTCGGTCAGCTGCGAAGAGCCCAGCAGCGCGTACAGGTAGGCCCCGATGGCGAAGAACGCGACATAGCCCAGGTCGAGCAGGCCGGCGTAGCCGACCACGATGTTCAGGCCCAGCGCCAGCAGCACATACAGCAGCGCGATGTCGACGATGCGCACCCAGGCATTGCCCTGGGTCTGCAGCACCAGCGGCAGCGCCAGCAGCGCGACCGCGGCGATCAGGAAGACGATGAGATTCTTGCTGTTCTTCATGTGCGTCTCCCGATCAGGCCCGATCCGCCACGCGCTCGCCCAGCAGGCCCGACGGCCGGATGGTCAAGGTGATGATCAGGATGACGAAGGCAAAGATGTCGCTGTGCTGGCTGCCCAGCACGCCGCCGGTGACGTCGCTGAGGTAGCCCGCGCCGACCGCCTCGATGATGCCCAGCAGGATGCCGCCGACCACCGCACCGGCCAGGTTGCCGATGCCGCCGAACACGGCCGCCGTGAACGCCTTCAGGCCGGGGATGAAGCCCATCGCGTGCTGCGCGATGCCGTAGTTGGATGCGTACATCACGCCCGCGATCGCAGCGAGCACGGCGCCGATGATGAAGGTGGCCGAGATCACCATGTCCGGGCGGATGCCCATGAGCGCGGCAACGCGCGGGTTTTCGGCCGTGGCGCGCATCGCCCGGCCGAGCTTGGTGTAGTTGACCAGCCAGGTCAGGACCGCGAGCGACACCGCGGTGAGGCCCAGGATCATGATCTGCGTGGGCGTGATGGCGGCGCCGCCGATGTGGATCGGGTCGCTGGGCAGCAGCGTGGGGTAGGCCTTGTTGGTGGGACGCCAGATGATCATCGCCAGCGTCTGCAGGAAGATGGACATGCCGATCGCCGTGATCAGGGGCGCCAGCTTGGGACTGTTGCGCAGCGGCCGGTAGGCCACTTTCTCGATGACGAAGTTGAGCGTGGCGGCGACCACGCAGGCGATGATCAGCGCGAGGATCAGGATGAGCCAGCCCGGTGCGCCCGGCATCGCCGCCTGCATCCAGCCGATGATGGTCCAACTGGTGAGCGCCCCCACCATGAGGACCTCGCCATGGGCAAAATTGATCAGGTTGATGATGCCGTACACCATGGTGTAGCCCAAGGCTATCAAGGCGTACATGCTGCCGAGAACCAGACCGTTGATGATCTGCTGCAGCAAGATTTCCATAAGAAAGAGTCCCTCTGTTGTGCACCCTGTGAAGGTGCGCGCCTGCGCAAGCGCCGCACGGGGTTGGCTATTCGCCAAGATTCAAGTTGCTTGAGGCGCTGCTCAGAAATGGGGTCGTACAAGTAGCGCCATAGGCGAACTAATAGCAATCTTCGTCGCCTGTGGGCGCCTCAGCAGCGGCGCTGAGAGCCGGTAGAGAGCAGCCCAATGAGCCAGACGTCTAGAACCAACGCAATGAGCACACGCTGTACCCTGCCATCAATCGTGGCGTCGCAACACTGCAGCCCGATCCATGCACCGGAACTGCGCCGACCAACAGGACAGCGCATGACAGAAGTCGAAGCAACTTGCGGTGTATTCCTCGCCCCAACGATCTGATCTTCCATTGTCCTACTCTGTCCGGTCCAGCCATATCAGCCAAGTGTGGGGTATTTGATCGCGATTCATTCACACGATCCAAAGTGTGGAGGGCGCTTCTCATTCAATGCCACAAATCTTCCAGCGCGTCCTTGCCGCCAGACCCGATCCCCTCCAGCGCGAACGGATGCTCGAATGCGGGCCAAGCTATGCGGAGCCGATGATTCAAAGAGCGCTTTGTGAATGCCAGCGCTGGTGAACTCCCCTCAGCCAGCCTGGGAGCAATGGCGTGCACGGCATCTTCGATGTAGTTAGACCGGGCTTCTTCCACTATCAGGACGGCACGCTTGCTGGCGCAGAAGTTGAACAATTCGTCCGGGACCAGCGGATACACAGCGATCATGACGTAGGTTTGACTTGCCTCCGACAATTCGAAGCTTGTCTCAACAGCGTTAACGATCGAAGTGAGGTTTGGCCGCGGATCCATCAGCCAGATCTGGGACTTCATGGCAAACGCATGGGTGCGTTCCTGAATG
>QAIB01000032.1 GCA_030418545.1 Xenophilus aerolatus
CGATTGGATCGAAGGCTGGTACAACCGCCAGCGCTTGCACTCGGCCAACGGCTTCCTGCCCCCAGTGATCTGGGAGAGCACCCGCTTGGCTGCATGACTTGATGTACGTGGAAACGAGGCAGGGTCATCTTCAGTATTTTGCGCCCAATGCGCGCATCCGCATCGGCGACAGCAAGGCCTACCCGAACCCGCGCGCCATGTTTCATGCCCACGACTTCGCGGGGCCCGGTCTCATCTACAAGGACGACCTTGTCAGCGTCACCGCTTTCGAGAATTGTCACTTTGCCCACGGGGCGGACGCCGCGCGCGATGCGCAGGACAAGTCCTATGCCCTGCGCTTTCAGACGCCGGACCAAGTCGTTGTGTTCAGTGGCGATACGGGTCGGTGCCCGGGTCTCGAGGTCTTTGCGAAAGACGCTGACCTGCTGGTTCACGAGGTCATCGATCTACCTTTGATCGAAAAGGCCATGAGGTCCGAGCTTCCACCCGAGGCGGCCGAAGGCCTGATGCGACACATGGTCGACGAACACACCACCGCGGAGGATGTCGGCCGTCTGGCTGAAGCTTCGAAGGTAAGAAAGGTAGTGCTGACGCACGTCATCCCCGGACGCAGTGAGCCAGACAGTGTCTACACGGACGCGGCGAAGAAGCACTACTCAGGTCCGGTTGTGGTCGCACGGGACCTGATGGTGTTCTAAAGAACGGAGGGCCCACATGCACGACAAGCCGCTTCTGCCACTTACTGCGCGCATCCTCATTGCGTCGCTCGCCGTATTGGTTGGATTTCACGCCCGTGGGGCTGCACTCCGCCTTGCCGCCTTGCCGCCTTCACCCTTGCAGCCGCAACGGTGTTTCATGGATTCTGGGCTGTTCCGGCTGCTGGGGCCCTGACGCGGCAGCAGGCCTTCTTCAAGAACATCGCGATCGCGGGCGGCCTGCTGTTGCTCGCGGCACTCGGACCCGGCCGCGTGAGCTTCGACGGCCGTAGGAACCACTAACCCTTTGAAAGAACAGCTCTTATGTTCCGCTACTTCCCTACCAACTATGTCTGGAATCTCTCCGTCGACCTCGCCATTGAAATGGGCGCGCGCATTGGAGAAATCGAAGAGATGTGTGCGCCATTGCAGGAGGCTGCGAAGGCGCCCGATGCGTCCGGTACGCAGGCCTTTCGGGAGACATGGCAGCGCATGGCCGACAAGCTGTGTGGCTTGGCCGAGGAGGACGAGGCGCGCGGCCGCCTGCTCTCCGCCGGCGAGAAATACAACCGCGCGGCGGTGTACCTGCTGACGTGTGAGCGCCTTCAGGCACACGGATCCCCAGGACGAGTCGAGCTCTACAGGCGAGAGCTTGAGGTCTTTGCCAAAGGCATCAGACTTGCGCGGGAGAACTGCGAGCGGGTCGAGATCCCCTATGAAGGAAAGCACCTGGCGGGGCTCTACACGGAGGCTGAAGGCGTTGAAGGACGGGCACCCTTGCTTGTACAGATCAACGGTCTCGATTCCACCAAGGAAATGATGTATCGGGTAGGTCTACCCGCCTGGCTGGCCAAGCGCGGCGTGTCTTCTCTTTGCGTCGATCAGCCGGGTACGGGCGAAGCACTTCGACTTCACGACATGAAGGCTCGCTACGACAGCGAGCACTGGGCGAGCCGCATCGTCGACTGGCTCGAGACGCGAGACGACGTGGATTCCAAGCGCATCGGCCTGCAAGGTGTTTCGCTGGGCGGTTACTTTTGTCCACGCGCGGTGGCGTTCGAGCCGCGTTTCGCCTGCGGTGCAGTTCTGGGAGCCAATCATGATTGGCGCGATGTGCAGAAGAAGCGGCTTGCGCGCGAGGGCAACTTTCCGGTCCCGCACTACTGGGAACACGTGCGTTGGGTCTGGGGCGGGCAGGACATCGAGGAGTTCATGCGGATCGCCGAGAACGTTCATCTCGATGGCGTCCTCGATCGCATCAAGGTGCCTTTCCTGGTCACACATGGAGAGAAGGATTCGCAGATCCCGCTGCATTGGGCGCACCGCACCTACGAGCAACTGATCAACAGCCCCAAGCGAGAACTCAGGATATTCACCGACCGTGAAGGCGGCGCTCAACACGCCAGCTTTGACAACAGCATCAATTCAGGGCAGTACATCGCCGACTGGGTAGCCGAAGCCCTCGGCGGCCGTACGGCCTGAGATTTCGAGAGGAGAAAGCATGAAGATTATTGGACCCGACGAGCTTCTTTTTGGCGTCGACAGCGTCGCTGACTGCGCGCAGTACCTTACCGACTACGGGCTGACGCCCTCAACCGGCGGCCGCTTCGAGGCGCTCGACGGTACCGGCGTTGCGATCGCCCACCGCGACGACAGTTCGCTGCCACCCGCGCTGGGCACCGCCAGCATGCTGCGCAAGACCACTAATGGTTGCGCCGACCAGGCCACCGTGGATGCAATTGCCAGCGAACTGCAGAAGGATCGGGAGGTCAAGCGCCTCAGCGATGGTTCCATCGAGAGCATGGACGATATAGGCTTCGTGCTCGGCTTCCGCGTGTCGATCCGTCGCCCGCTGAGCCTCTCTGCGGAAACGATCAATGCCCCGGGTGTGGCGTCGCAACGCGGGGTCAACGTTTTGGGCGCCGATCAGCATGCCCCTGCTATGCCACGGACCCTTTCTCACGTTGTGTACTTCGTGCCCGATGCAGCAAAGGCGGAGGCTTTCTATGTCGAGCGCCTGGGCTTCGTTTGCACCGATCGTTTCGTCGGCGTCGGGCCGTTCCTGCGTCCTGCCGGAACGCCGGATCACCACACGCTCTTCATGACCCAGACCCCGCCTCCGATGAAAGGCTGCGAGCACTTCACCTTCCACCTCGGCGGGCCCACGGAAGTGATGTTGGCCGGCAGTCGGTTTGTCGCAAAGGGCTATGAGTCCTTCTGGGGACCGGGCCGGCACAAATTCGGCTCCAACTGGTTCTGGTACTTCAACAGCCCCTTGGGTTGCCACGTCGAGTATGACGCGGACATGGACCTGCACGATGAGCAATGGAGCGCGCGTGAGGCGGCCATGGGCGCAGATGCCTCGCAGCTGTTTCTATTCCAGCATCGCGAGAAGTGGGCGCCCGGTGGACCGCCTCCCGGCGCTCCGCGTCCGGCGGCCGGTTGAAAGCCATCCCCATGGAGGCCGTCTTGCGCCTGTGCATGCCTGGCGAACTTCGTGAGGGCGCATCACGTGGATTCGACCCTACGGGTACGGGGCGCGACACGATGTTCGTCGTCCGGCGCAACGGCCTGCATGCATGGCGCAAGGCCTGCCCGCATTGGGCGAATACCTCGATGGCTTGGCGTAAGGATGCCTTCCTGAACCCGGACGGCACCCGCATCGTGTGCTCTGCCCACGGTGCCCAATTCGACATCGCAACCGGCGTTTGCACGCTCGGTCCCTGCATTGGCGAAACGCTTGTCCGCGTGTCGCTCATTTATCTAGGAGACGGCTCGCTGGCCGTCTCACGCAACGAACTGGAGACAAGTACATGAAGACTTTGATAATCGGTGGCGGCTTCTCCGGCATGTCTGCCGCGATCGCGCTCAGTCGCGACAACCATGATGTTGATCTCGTCGAGCTCGATCCGGGCTGGCGCTCCTACGGTGCTGGAATCAGCCTAGGGGGCGCCACCTTGCGAGCGCTGCGCGACCTCGGCGTTCTCGATGAGTTCCTGCGGCAGGGGTATGCCGGCGATGGCGTTACCGTTCATCTCCCGACTGGCCAGGTGCTGGCTTCGATTCCGACGCCGCGCCTCGCCGGCCCTGATGTTCCGGGCGGCGGCGCATTCATGCGTCCGGTATTGGCTCGGATTCTTGCGGATGCAACACGCGCGTCCGGGGCCAATGTCCGGCTGGGCTGCTCGTTCAAGTCCATTTCGCAGGATGCCGAGGGGGCGGAAGTTGCCTTCAGCGATGGCACCCGCGATCGCTATGACCTGGTGATTGGCGCCGATGGGTTGTATTCACAAGTACGGCAGGCCCTATTCGCGGACGCACCCAAGCCCCGCTACATGGGGCAGGCTGTTTGGCGCGCGGTCCTGCCTCGTGCTGCCGAGGTTACCCACGCCATGATGTGGGTCGGGCCTAAGCTGAGGGTCGGTGTCAACCCCGTGTCGAGGGAAGAGATGTACCTGTTCGTGACGGAGGACCGGGCCGCCAACGAACACGTCGATCCCGCCCGGTTTCCCCGCCTGCTGTCCGACCTGTTGGCGGCGTTTCCGGCTCCTCTCGTTCAGCAAATGCGGGAACAGGTGGGACGCCCGGATGCCAGGATCGTCTATCGCCCCCTGGAAGGCGTTTTGATGCCGCGTCCCTGGCACGTGGGGCGCGTGCTGCTGATCGGAGATGCTGTGCATGCCACGACACCGCATCTCGCCGCGGGCGCGTGCATCGGGATCGAAGATGCTCTGGTCGTCGCAGAGGAACTGGGGCGTTCCAACGATGTCAGGAGCGCGTTGGACGCATTCGAGGCACGCCGGTGGGAGCGGTGTCGCATGGTCGTGGAGAACTCCGCGCGGCTTTGTGACATCGAGATCACCGGCGGGGACAAGCAAGAGCACTCCGACCTGATGCGAGCCAGCCTGATGGCGCTCGCGCAGCCGATCTGAGCGAAATCCTGAGTCGAGGTTCAGATGACTTTGTCCGAACGTCGCAGCGGTCGCGCTGCCCTGATGGTGGCGCACTGCGCCGGGATGGTGGATCTCGTCGCGCTCCCGGTCTGGGTTGGCGCCCTGATCGCGTACTACCGACTCGATGCGCAGCAGGCGGGAGCGCTTGCCACCTTTTTCTGATCGGCGCGGTCACCGCCAGCATGTTCGTGGCACCCCGCGTCCACAGAATACGGGCGCGGCGTGTTGCCTCAGCCGCATTCGGGTCCGCGGCGCTTGCGTTCGTTGCATGCTCGCAAGTGCACGACTTCGGGTGGCTCGCCGTCCTCCATGCGGTTGGAGGTCTCTCGGCAGGCACCGGTCTGAGCATCACTCATGGGACGGTCGGACGAAGTCTCAATCCACATCGGCTCTTCGGAATTCTGGGCACTGCTTTGGGAATCTTTGCGGTGCTGTTCCTCGCTGTGACCCCACAGATCATCGCCAGCGTTGGCGGGGCCGCGTTGTTCCTTGTGTTTGGCGGAGTGATGGGGATCGCTTGCGTTGTGACCGCGTTCCTTTTTCCTGAGGTCCAGCAGGCTGCGGCCGATGCCCATGCGCCTCAGGAGCCACTGCCACGTCAGGCCTGGCTCCTGATCCTGGGGATCAGTTGCATGGCGCTGACACAAGCGATGGTGTTCAGCTTTCTGGAAAGAATGGGAGCGGATCGAGGCTTTGATTCGGCAGCGGTCAACGGCGTATTGATTGCGCTGGGTCTTGTCAATCTGGCGCCCGGCGCTTTGGCGGCGATCCTCCAGCGCCGATTGGATGCGCGCTGGGTGATGATTGCTGGCGCTGCCGCACAGGCAGTGCTTGCCATGCTGCTCGCCTGGAGCAATGCGTTCAGTTTCTATGCGATTGCGGGTTCGGTGTTTGTTGCAGTCATGATCTTCACGCACACCTTCTGCTTCGGCTTTTTGGCCGCCCTCGATCGAAGCGGCCGGGCGGTCGCTGCGACCCCAGCGATGCTGATGGTGGGCTCCGCGAT
Source organism: Xenophilus aerolatus (assembly GCA_030418545.1). Lineage (GTDB taxonomy): Bacteria > Pseudomonadota > Gammaproteobacteria > Burkholderiales > Burkholderiaceae_C > Xenophilus. The sequence goes on from QAIB01000032.1 coordinate 5,655, forward strand.
CGGGCCGATCGTTGGCGGTACCTTGGTCAAGGGCTTCGGCTATGGCGCGCTGGGCGCCGCAGCGGTGGTCATGGACCTGGTAGCGCTCGCTCTGTTTTCGCGGTTGCTACTCGCGGACCGCAGGGAACTCGCGACGCTACGAGCACCCCATTGAAAGGCGGAAGCCCGTGTGCGAAGGGATGCTAGATCCCCGGCAGGGTCTTGGCGACCTCGATGATCTGATCGCGCAACCACTGAACCCCGGGATCGTCGTCGCGATACCGATGCCACTGAAGCACCTCGGTAAGCCGCGGCGTTTCCATCGGCGGGTCGAAGAGACGCACGGGCATGGACTGCTCGAACTGCATGGCAAGTCGCGTCTGGATCGTTCCGATGCGCCGGGTCCCGACGATGAAGCGCGGCATAAGAACGAAACCATGCGTGACCACCTCGATTCGGCGAGTGGTCCCATGTTGATTGGCGTACCACTGCTCAAACCACGGATTGGCACCCTGCTCATTCTGGTAGACCACGTGCCCCAAGGATTGGTATTGCCCTAGGGAAGGTCTGAACAAGCCGGCTTGACCCGCATGTTGGGCGCACCAAGTCGGCGCTTGCGCGACAAAGGCATGTTTGGGCGCGCGTCTTTGGGCCTTTTCAGGCGTCTTGCTTGCCTCACGCTGC
>QAIB01000033.1 GCA_030418545.1 Xenophilus aerolatus
CGCCGCGACGAAGAGGATGTCGCCGGCCACATAGGTGTCCAGGGTGACGCGGATGCTGCCGCCGCCCACCACCGTGGCAACCAGGCCCGGGGTGGTTCCAGGGTCCACGTCCGCCACCGACGCGCCGGCCAGGAGCGCCGCTGCGGGAACGCTGGTGCCCGTGCCGGTCTGCGCGTTCTCGGGGAGCGTCGGGTTGGTCACGCTGCCGATCAGCTGCGGCGCATCGTTGCGCGCCAGCACGGTCGTGCCGAGGGTGCGCGACAACGACCACACGCTGGTCGTGTCGGCATCGAGCGTGGCGGTGCTGCCCAGGTTGGCGCCCGTGGCGTTGGCCACCGGCTGGTCGGACACGCGGACCACGAGCGAGCCCGGCGTGCCGTTGAAGTCGGCCGCCGGCACGAATCGCAGCTGCGCGGTCGGCGACAGCAGCAGCGCATTGCCGTCGCTCAATCCCGCAGGCACGGCCGTCCAGCCAGCCCCGCTGTTGTATTCCCAGCGGCCCTGGGCGGCGCTGGAGTTGTCGCCCACGACCGCGATGCCGCCGAAGGTGCCGGCCGCGTTGCCGCCGCCCGGAATGCCGCTCTGGTTGTCGGTGGCGTCGCTGTAGCCACCAGCGAAGAGCGAAGTCACCGTCGCGGCGTTGCCCGTCGCGTCCTCGAATCCCGCCGGGATCGACGCATTGGTGCCCGTGGGCCGGTCGTTGACGTTGACCACGGTCGTCGTCAGGCTCAAGGCGTCGGCACCAAAGACGGTGGCGCCCCCGGTCGCCGTGAGATTCACGACCGCGCCGTTGGCCGGCACCGCCGTGGTGCTGTCGCCGTTGCCATCGGTTTCGACCAGGCGTGCCGTCAGGCTGGTGGGCGTGCCATGGAAGTTGGCGGCGGGCACGAAGCGCAGTTGCGCCGTGGCGTCGAGCACCAGGGCATTCGCGGCCGTGCGTGTGCCGACGCTCGCCCAGGTGGCGCCGCCGTCGAGCGAGTATTGCCAGGTGCCCTGCTGGGCATTGACCGTCGCCCCGGTGATCACCACGCCGTAGAAGCTGTCGGCGGCGCTGCCGCCCGAGACGCCCGACAGGCCGCTGTTGTCGATGGCATCGGCCGCGTCCGAGTACCGCGCGCCGAAGAGCGCGGCGACCGTGCTGCCGCCCGGCTGTGCGACGTCCTCGTTGACGGCGGCGAGCACCACCGGCGCCGTGCTGGTGGCGACCGGCGCATCGTTGACCGCGCCCACGGTGACGTCGAACGTACGCGTGGTCACGAGTCGGTTGGAGGTGGCGTCCTCGTAGTCGAAGTCGCCCGGGTTGGACGTCGGGTCGTTGGTGTCGCCCGGGAGCGTGGCCGGCCGGCCACCGCTGTTGCCCTGGTCGTTGACCACCACCGTGACCCGGAAGGTGCCGTTCCAGTCGGCGCGCGTGGCGGCGCCGGCGGCATCGGGCAACGTCACCTGGATGTTGTCGATGCGGCTGTTGATCTGCGCCAGCGTACCCACGAGGGTCACCGTGGTGCTGTTGAGGCCCGCCACCGTCCCACCGGTGCCGCCGACGCCCGAGATCAGGAAGCCCACGGGGACGCTCACGGTGACCCGGAGGTCGCCGGTGAGCGCGTCGGCGTCGGTGATGTCGATGCCGGTGAGCACGACCGTCGCGCCGCCCTCTGCGACCGTCTGCGGTGTGACGAGCACCTGCGCCGGGTCGTTTTCCGACGATAGGAACACCTGGCGCGAGTTCTGGGCGACATTCGCGGTCAGCCCGGCTGGAACGGCGGCGTACGGGTTGACGCTGGCGCCCGGCACGGCCTGCGTGCCGCCGCCGGATGCCGCGTTGTTGCCGCCGTTGGCGCCGTCGACGAGGTCGCCCGCGGCGTTGCGCAGCCGGTCGTCCGCGATCACGTCGACCCGGTAGCCCTGGTCGGTGTTGGACAGCGCCGAGCTGATGTTGACCCGCAGTCCGGCCAGGTAGCTGTTGATCTGGTCGCGCGTGCCACGGATCACCAGCGCGCTGCCGGTGCCGTCGAATGCGGCGTCGATCACCACGCCCGAACCGGTCGCGCTGGAGTCGATGACCACACCGTCGGCGCCGCCGTTCAGGTACTGCGCGGCGGACAGCGGGACGCCCCCGGCAGTGCTCAGGCGGACCGTGACCTGCATGAAGTCCGTCTCGCCCGGCGTGCTCCCGAGCGCGGACCCGTCGCTGTCGTCCACATCGCCGACGGAGAAGCCCGGCACGGCGGTGGTGCCGGTCAGGACCACGGTCCCGGACCCGGCCGCGACCGTCGGGGCGTCGTTGACCGGCGTGATGTCGATGGCGACCTGCTGCGCCGGCGCGTTGTTGGGCTGGCTTCCGGCCCCGGTGTCGCTACCGATGCCGGCCGCGCCGTCGTTGAAGCTCACCGTGAGCGTGACGTCGCCCGCAGCGGCGCCGTTGAGGTCGTGGTTGACGTTGGAGGCGCCCTGGTAGGTGAGCCCCAGCGAGACATCGCGCAGCAGCGCCTGGATGTCGCTCGCCACGCCGGTGAGGGTCAGGGTGCCGGTCTCGTCGCCGGTGACGGCGACCGCCCGACCGCCCACTGCGATGCTGGTCTGCGCGCCGGCCGCGCCGATCCCCAACTGCCCGCTGGGCACCGACAGGGTGACGCTCACCGGCAGATTGAAGGCTTCGGACTCCGGATCGGCGATCACGATCGCCAGGCCGGGGCCGATGCGGGTGGGCTGGTCCTCGAAGGTGGTCGCCGAGCCGCCGGTCGTGAGGGTGGCGGCCTCGTTGACGCTGGAGGCGCGCACGGCCACGCTGGCGGCAGCCAGGTTGCCGGCGATCGCGCCGCTCGTGGGCACGGCGTCGGTGTACCAGTCGTACTCGGTGCCGCTGACCGTGACTGGATTGCCGCCGACGGGCGTGGGCTGGTTCGCCGCCCCGCCGTTGGCGCCGCCTGCCAGGCTGCCGTCGGCACCGCGCAGCCGGTCGTCGGCGATGACCTGCACCTGGAAGGTCTGGTTGCGGTCCTGCCCGAAGGTGACATCCAGGGCGTCGAGGGCGGCCTGCACCTGGGCGCGGGTGCCTCGCAGCACCAGGTAGTCGTCGGCGCCGTTGCGGTCGGCGTCGATCGAAACCCCCGATGCGGAGCCCACGCTGAGCGTGACCCCGCCGGCCGCGGCGTAGGCGGCAGCGCTGAAAGGGTTGCCGTTGCTGTCCAGCAGCCGCACCGTGACCTGCAGGAAATCCTGTTCGCCGCCGCTGACCTGGGCGAGGTCCAGGTCCGTCACCGAGAAGCCGCCGACCGGGTTGCGACCGACGGTCGCACTGTCGAGGTTGATGGGGCCGGCCGGTGCCGTGACCACGGGGGGATCGTTCACCGGAGCGACATAGATCCAGAATTCGTTGTTGCGCTGTTCCTTGTCGCCGTCGCCCAGCGTGAAGGTGAACTTGTCGGTGGGAGGACTGGTCGGCGGCAGCTTGCCGTCCGATTCGCCCCCGCGGTTGACGATGTAGACCAGCCCGTTGTCGACGTCGCTCTGCGTGAACGACGAGCCCACGCCCAGGTACTGGAACGTCACGCCACCGTCCCTCGAGATGGCGATGCTGCTGGTCGATGGGACGCCGGTGATGGCGTATTGCACTTGGTCGCGCGAACTGTCGGGGTCGTAGGCGGCGAGCATGGCGGAGGTGATCTGCGCATGGCCGCCCTCGGTGACGGTGACCGGCTCGTTGGCGCTGCCGACGCCAGGGTCGGCCAGCGTCGGGTTGGCTGCGATCTGCGGCGCATCGTTCACGTTGGTGATCTGGATGCCGACACTGACCTGCTGCGAGGCCGCATCCCATCGGTCGATCGCGTGGACGTTGAAGCTCGTGTTGCGCGTTTCAGAGCCGTCGCTCACGAACCGCAGGCCGGTCGATGCCGCGTCGGCCCCGAGCAGCGAGGCCGGCAGCACCTGGCCCACGGTGACCGCTGCCCACGTGCCGTCGGCCATGCGGTATTCCAGCCTGCCGCCGGCCGGCAGGGAATCGACCACGAAGCGCAGGAGGTCGGTCCCTCCCGCATCGTTGTCGTAGGCGTAGTTGGGCTCCGTGCTGCCCGGCAGCGTCGGCGCTGCCTCGTAGGCCGCTTCGCTATTCGCATCGTCGGGGTCGGCGATGCCGATGTGCTCGCGCGTCAGCCCGATCGTGGCGCCTTCCGCAAGCACAGCGCTGGACGACCCGGTGGCCGTCGGTGCGTCGTTGACGGGCGTCGTGTAGAAGGTGAAGGTGGTCGACCAGCTGTCGCTGCGGAAGGTACCGTTGTCGTTCACCGTGACGCCGGCCGAGGCGCGCAGGTCGACGGTGGACACGAAATCCTCGACGTTGCCGTTGTGCAGGAAGCGGATGTTGCCGTCGTTCAGGTCCTGCTGGGTGAAGGTGGCGTACTGGCCGAGGGTCGTCCAGACCCCCGGGCTGGTCTGGCGCTGCAGCGCGCCGCTGCCATCGGGGCCGCCGCCACCGCCATATCCGAGGATGGTGTAGACCACCTGCGAGGGCGGCACGTTCGTGCCGTTCACAGGATCGCCCACCGCATAGCTCAGGCCCGGCTCGCTCGCCTGGTTGTAGCCCGTGCCACGCAGGACCAGCGCGCCGCCCTCCGACAGGAAGCCGCGCGTTGCGCTGCCGTTGTTGCCGCCATACGAGGAGGACGACTGGATCACCTGGAAGGCGGGCGTGGCGAAGGCGTCGCCGTTGCCCTGCGGCGTCGGCGCGAGGTTCACGGTGAAGGTGAAGGTGCGCAGCACGTCGTCGCCCGCGTCGCCGGGCGTGCCGTTGTCGTCGTAGACGCCGCCTTCGCGCGTGAGGAGCGAGCCGTCGGCGTTCCAGCGCGGGCCGAAGGAGTTGTCGACGACCTGGAACTGGAAGGTGTCGGTGTCGCCGGCACTCGCGCCCGTGCGCTGCACGTACTGCACCCTGCCGGCCAGGACGTCGGCCATCGTGAAGGAGCCGCCGAGCGGCAGGATGGCGCCGCCCAACAGGATGGAGCCCTGGTCCACGCCGGCCTGGGAGGTGACTCGGAACGTGAGGTTGCTGTTGCTCGAATCGACGTCCTGCGCGGCGATCATCGCCGGAGTCAGCGTCACAACGTAGGCGCCCTGGTAGCTGCCGAGCGTGTCGCCCGCCGCGGTCACTGTCGCCTGCGGATTGGGGTTGCCGGTGTAGACCGGGTCGTCGTTGACCGGGTTCACGTTGATCGTGATGCGGGTGTCGGCCGTGACACCCGGCGTGCCGGTGCCGCCGCCCCCGTCGCGCACCACGACGTTGAAGCCGTCCACGTAGGGGTACGGGCCCGCGCCGGTGTTGTCGCGCTGACCGGCATTGGCATAGCTCAGCCCGCCGCGGTCGAGGTAGGCGATCGTGAAGCCGCCGGCGATGTCCGCGGCCGTGACCGCGTGGTTCGTCAGCGTCTGCGAGACGCCGTTGATCGTCGCGACGCCGGTGTAATAGAGCGTCCCGTCGGTGGGCAGCTGGGTCAGCACCACGGTCAGCGTGCTGTCGGCGTCGTCGCCGCCGCCGCTGGCGCGGATGAAGTTGCCCACCACCGACGCGTTGCCCGCGGCGTTGGCCGGCTGGCCTTCGAAGACGCTGCCAGTGCCTTCGACGGTCGGAAGCTGGTTCAGCGGCGTGACGTTGAGCGTGACCGTCGCTTGCGCCGACAGGGTCGTCGGCGTGGCGCCGTCGTTGACCCGCACGCCGAAACTGTCGGGCGTGTTCTGGTTGGCACCGGTGGCGGTGTGTACGTAGACCACGCGGTTGGCGTTCACGTCCGCCTGCGTGAAGATCGAGCCCACGCCAAGGCGAACGCCATTGAGCGTCAGATAGCCGTGTTCAGGCAAGGCCGCGAGGGCATAGACGAGCTGGTTGGTCGTCTGGGATCCGCCAAGCACCTCCGGATCGATCGCGTTCAGCGTGGCGCTCGAGATGACCGTGGCGCCGATCTCGGCCACTGTCTGGGTGGAGTTGTTGAGGGTGGCAGGGTCATTCGACGGCGTCACCGTCACGGCAAGATCGTGACTCGCGGTGAGGACTTCCGAGTCGGTCACGGTCACGCGGATCGACGTTCTTGCCGCAGACAGGCCCAGCTCGGCATTGCTGGCGCTGAATGTGAGCTGGTTCAGCCAGGCGGTCGCCTGGGCCTGCGTGCCGGTGAACTCGAAACCGTTCGCCACGCCGACCACGCCGGCCGTGGC
>QAIB01000034.1 GCA_030418545.1 Xenophilus aerolatus
GCAGCGTGAGGCAAGCAAGACGCCTGAAAAGGCCCAAAGACGCGCGCCCAAACATGCCTTTGTCGCGCAAGCGCCGACTTGGTGCGCCCAACATGCGGGTCAAGCCGGCTTGTTCAGACCTTCCCTAAGGATGCGCAATGGCGAATTCTTCCCCCATCTTTGAAGAGTGGCAGCGTGCAGAAGCTGCGGCGCGCGCTGCGGAAGCGGCGCTGCATTCCCTGCCGCTTGACGTCGATATGACGCAAGCTCAGGAAGAGGCCATCCGGTTGCGTGCCGTGGCGTCAGAGAAATTGTTGGCGATGGTCGCGGACGCGAAAGCCAGAACGCCCCTGCGATAGCGCAAATGCGGACTGCGGCCGGAGCGAGTTTTAAATGTGGATTTTTGGAATACGTGTCCGTCAGGGGATCGCAGTGCCCTGCCTTCAGGCTGAGTGCAGCAAACGGCGCTTCACGTGTAGGCCGCGGCCTACTGCGCACGCTTCCCATGGGCTCTAGGATCGCCGCTGAAACACAGCCGCGTGCAAGGCCGTCTGTTGCGAAAGCTTCCTATGACACAATGAGGACCGAGCTATTTGGGCCGGTAACGTTTTGACCTTCTTCGACGTCCATTCGTATCGAAGGCGCTTCGCGCAAGGTCTGGCCGTGCTCACGATGGGGGCCTGCGCCGCTCTACCGACCGCCGCCCAATCAGACGCCACGCCGGCGTTCAAAGAGGTCGACTCCATCGAGGCGCGTGTGCAGGGCTGCGTCACCTGCCACGGTCAGAGCGGGCAGGGCACCCGCGATGGCTACTTCCCGCGCATCGCCGGCAAGCCTGCGGGATACCTTTACAACCAACTGGTGGCCTTCCGCGACGGCACACGCCGCTACGCGCCGATGAACTACCTGGTCGCCTACCTGCCCGATGCCTACCTCAAAGAAATGGCCGAGCACTTCTCCAAGCTGCGCCCACCCTTCTCGCCCGGCGAAGCCATTGCGCTGGATGCGGCGGCCATGAACCGCGGCCAGGCGCTGGTTCTGGCGGGCGATCCCGCCACGGGCGTGCCGCCCTGCATGGCGTGCCATGGTGTCAACCTCACCGGCATGGAGCCTGGCATCCCCGGGCTGGTCGGGCTGCGTCCCACCTACGTCGTGGCGCAATTGACCCGCTGGCGCGTCGGTGAGCGGCATGCCACCGAGCCCGACTGCATGAAGCGCATCGCCACCCGGCTCTCGGACACCGATGTCTCAGCGGTCGCGGGCTGGCTGTCGCAGCGCACGCCGCCGGCCAACCCAGCGCCCGAGCCCTCCAACATCGTGCGCATGCCGATGGCCTGCGGCAGCCAACGTTGAGGGTGCGATGAAGCTCGCAGTGCGCTTCCTCCTCGTGCTGGTCGCGCTGGTGGCGGTGGTCCTGGCGGTGATGGCCTGGCTGCTTCCGGGCGCCCTGCCGGCCTCGACCGCGCCGTCTAGCGACGTGAAGGCGCCCGGCCCGGCCAGCTCGGTCATCGACCAGGGCGAGTACCTGGCCCGCGCTGGCGACTGCGTGGCCTGCCACACCGCGGCCACCGGCAAGCCTTTCGCGGGTGGCCGCGCGATGCCTACGCCCTTCGGCGCGCTGTTTGTGCCCAACATCACGCCCGACGACGACACCGGCATCGGCCGCTGGAGCGCCGACGACTTCTACAGGATGATGCATACCGGGGTCTCCAGGGACGGCACGCTGCTCTATCCGGCGATGCCCTTCGCCTCCTACACCAAGGTCACGCGCGCGGACTCCGACGCAATCTACGCCTACCTGATGTCGGTGCCGCCGGTGCGCCAGGCTAACCGCCCGCACGAGCTGAAGTTTCCTTTTAACAACCGCGACCTGCTGATCGGCTGGCGCACCCTGTACTTCAGGCAGGGGGAGTTCACGCCCGATCCCAAGCAGAGTGCCGAATGGAACCGCGGCGCCTACCTGGTGCAGGGCCTGGGGCACTGCGCGATGTGCCACACCGCCATCAACGCGCTCGGTGGCTCCAGCGAATCAAAGGCTTTCGAGGGGGGCATGATCCCCAACCAGAACTGGTATGCGCCCTCGCTTACTTCCAACCGCGAGGCGGGACTGGGCAACTGGGAAATCCAGGACATCGTCGACCTGCTGCAAGCCGGCGCATCGCACCGCGGCACTACCTACGGGCCGATGGCCGAGGTGGTCTATAACAGCCTGCAGTACCTCAGCGACGAGGACGTGCGCGCTATGGCCGTGTACCTGAAGGCCCTGCCACAGCGCGACGCAGAGCCGCCGCCCAGCAGCCAAGCCCGGCTGGTCAGGCCCGAGATCATGGAATCGGGCCGCAAGATCTACGCCGCGCAGTGCGCCATGTGCCATGGCGACGAAGGCAAGGGCCATCCGCCTGCCTTCCCGCCGCTGGCGGGCAACCAGTCGATCATCATGGCGTCGCCGGTCAATTCGATCCGCATGGTGCTCAACGGCGGCTACGCGCCGGGCACCCGCAAGAACCCTCGGCCCCACGGCATGCCGCCCTTCAGTCACATCCTCTCGGACGAGGAAGTCGCTGCCGTCGTCACCTACATCCGCGTCGCCTGGGACAACAGTGGCACGCCGGTGACGCCGCCGCAGATCAGCGAGTTGCGCAAGCTGCTGCCCGAGTGAACCGGCGCACGGAGAAAGCATGCAACCCTCTATCGACCTGCAGGAAGAAGACCGCCGCGTCGAGGAAATCGTTCGGCGCGGGCCGACCGGCGCCTTCGCCGTCGCGGGCCTGGCCACGGCGATCGTGGTCGCCATCTACTTCATCTTCTACTTAGCGGCTTACCTGCCGCGTGGAGCAGTGCAGTGAACGCCGCGCCATCGCCGATCGGGCCGCGCGGACCGGGCGCTCAGGGGCAAGCCCATGCGCAGGCTGAGGCGGTCGCCATCGCGGCCGAGCGGCGCTGGGTCTTCGTGGTCGCGGCGATCATCGCCGTGTTGCTGTTGATGATGGTATTCACCGGCCTGCACTGGGCGGCGATGCCGCCTTCGCGCGTGGAGACGGTCGACATCAACACGCTGCATCTGAAGGGCGAGTTCGTCGAGAGCAACCTGGGCACCGCGGTCGATGCCGACGGCAAGGTGACGGTGCGGCTGATCGCGCAGCAGTATTCTTTCGAGCCGCAGTGCATCGTCGTGCCGGCCGAGGTGCCGGTCACCTTCCGCGGCACTGCCACCGACGCAATCCACGGCTTCATCGTGGGGCGCACCAACGCCAACACGATGCTGGTGCCGGGCTTCGTGGCCACCTTCACCACCTCGTTCCACAAAACCGGCGAGCAGCTGATGCCCTGCCACGAGTACTGCGGCACCGGCCACGAAGCCATGTGGGCGCGGGTGCAGGTGCTGCCGCGCGAGGAGTTTCTGGCCCGGGCCCGCCCCGGCGAAAGGATGAACTGTGTTCCTCGCTAGTCGGCTGGTGCTCGCGCACTTCTGGGTGGCCTTCGCCGCGTTCCTCGGCGCGCTGGTGCTGGGCGCCTGGCAGATGTACATCCGCAGCCCGCTGGCTACCTGGGTGAACAATCCTGAGCACTATTACCGCTCGGTGACCGCGCACGGCACCGTGATGGCCTATGTGCTGCCCACGCTGGTGGCGATGGGTTTCGGCTACGCCATCACGGAGCTGGCGCTCAAGCGGCCGCTGATCGGCCTGCGCTGGGCCTGGGCTGGCTTCTGGCTGGTGCTCGCCGGCACCCTGGTGGCGGCGGTGACGATGGCGCTGGGCAAGGCCTCGGTGCTCTACACCTTCTACCCGCCGATGCTGGCCAGCCCCTTCTACTACATCGGTGTGGTACTGGTGGTGGTGGGCTCGTGGGTGTGGGTGGCGTTGATGTCCATCAACCTGCGCGCCTGGAAGAAAGACAACCCCGGCCGGGCGGTGCCGCTGGCGATGTTCGGCAACGTGGCCGGCGCGTACCTGTGGGCCTGGACCTCGCTGGGCGCGGCCATCGAGGTGCTGGTGCTGATATTGCCGGCCTCGCTGGGCTTCACCGACGTGATCAACGCCGGGCTGGCGCGGGTGTTCTTCTCGTGGACGCTGCACGCCATCGTGTACTTCTGGCTGATGCCCACCTACATCGTGTTCTACACGATCGTGCCGCGGGCCATCGGCGCGCGCCTGTACAGCGACACCATGGCGCGGGTGGCCTTCGTGCTGTTCCTGGTGTTCTCGATGCCGATCGGCATCCACCACCTGTTCGCCGACCCGCAGGTGGGCGCGGGCTTTAAGTTCGTGCATGCGGCCATGACCGCGATGGTGTCGGTGCCCACGCTGCTGACGGTGTTCACCATAGTGGCCTCGGTCGAGATCGCGGGCCGGCTGCGCGGCGGCAAGGGCCTGTTCGGCTGGGTGCGAGCGCTGCCCTGGGGCAACCCGATGATGCTGGCCGTCACCTTCTCCTTCGTCATGCTGGGCTTCGGCGGTGCCGGCGGCATCATCAACATGAGCTACCAGATGAACGAGACGATCCACAACACGCAGTGGGTCACTGGTCACTTCCATCTGATCTTCGCCGGCGCCATCGTGCTGATGTACTTCATGGCGGCCTACGAGCTGTGGCCGCAGCTGACCGGCTGCGCGCCGCCGTCGCCGCGCCTGATCAAGGCGCAGATCTGGAGCTGGTTCGTCGGCATGATGGTCCTGTCGATGCCGTGGCACCTGGTCGGCCTGCTGGGCATGCCGCGGCGCATGGCCTACTACGACTACACCCACCCCGAAATCCAGCCGCAGGCCTGGACGGTGAGCGCCTCGGCGATCGGCGGCTTCATCCTGCTGGCCTCGGGCATTCTGCTGGTGTGGACGCTAGTTAGCGCCCAGCGCCGGCGCAGCGGGGCGGGCGCAGGCGCGGATACGCCCGCGGGGGCGGTGCCACCGTTCAGCTTCAGCCGGGCCGCCCATCCGGGCGCACACACGCCGGCCGCGCTCAACGGCTTCGCGCTTTGGCTGGCGATGATGATCGGGCTCACCGTCGTCAACTACGGCTACCCTATCGTGCAACTGGCGCTGCTCAAGGACGCCTACGTGCCTGTCATTCCGATCGGGAGCCGTTGATGGCACGCAGCACGCCGCCGCAGGGCACGCAGCTTCCGTGCGACGCCGTAGCGCCGCCATCCATCGCGTGGGCGCGCTGGAGCCTCGCAGCGCTAGCCGTTTTAACCGTCGCTGCGGTGCTGGTCGGCTTCGTGCTGCTGCCCTCGGTGCAGCGTGACTTCAGCGCACAGGGCTTGTGGGACAGCATCTGCCGTGCGGCAGGCGTTCCGGCCGACTGGGGCAAATCCAGGGAGCCGGTCAAGGCCGGGTTGCCCGGGACCGAGGTCGTGCTCGCGCGCGCGATGGCGGCGCGCGCCGGCGACGCCGCCATCGGCCGCGGCGGCACGTTGGCGCTGAACTGCACCATGTGCCACGGCGCGCAGGGCCTGAGCGCCTCGGATGCACCCAACCTTGCGGGCCAGTACCCCGAGGTGATCGTCAAGCAGCTGATGGACTACCGCAGCGGCCACCGCCGCAGCGCCATCATGCAGGCGCTGGCCCAGGGCCTGTCGGACCGAGACATCGCCGACCTGGCCGCCTACTACGCCTACCTGCCCAAGGCGCGCACTGCGCCCACCACGTATGACGAATCGCTGCCGGCGCTGGTGCGCGTGGGCGCGCCGCTGCGCAACATCGCGCCCTGCATCGCCTGCCACGGCGGCATCGATCAGAAGTTCGGCGCGCCCTGGCTCGAAGGCATGCCCGCCGCCTACCTCACCGAGCAGCTGGCGGCGTTTCGCTCGGCCGAGCGCCGCAACGACGCCCAGGCGCAGATGCGCAACGTTGCCCGCAGCATGACCGACCAGGAGATCGCCGAAGTGGCGCGCTTCTATTCGCGCAAGGCGGGGGGAGGGGGGGAGAAATAAAGCGCTGACCCGCGATAGATGCTGCAGACAAGTCGAGCTACCTCCGACACGTCACGCCACCAACCGTGCCACGACACGGGTGATACTGCGGCGGTCGGTTCGTCGCAGGCGCAGTCCGGCGGCGGTGTACGTCGCTTGCGGCGACAGCATATTGACCCTGCCTCGATTTCACGTACAGCAGGAAGTTGATAACTTCAGAGGTACGGAGAATCGAAATGAGAGAAGGCAAGCTGCCCAAGAGGCAGTACACACAGGAGTTCAAGGCTGAGGCTATC
>QAIB01000035.1 GCA_030418545.1 Xenophilus aerolatus
GCGGCTGGGCGGACGGCCTCAGCGGAAATGGCAGGCGACCTGGTGGCCTGCGGGCGAATCGGACGGCCGGGGCGAGAGGGCGGGCGCCTCGGCCTTGCACACCGGCTGGGCCAGCGGGCACCGCGTGTGGAAGCGGCAGCCGCTCGGCGGGTTGGCCGGGCTGGGCGGGTCGCCCTGCAGCAGCATCCGCTTCGACGGCGTGCGCGGGTTGGGCACCGGCACCGCGGACAGAAGGATCTCGGTGTAGGGATGGCGCGGCGCCGAGAACAGCGTGTCGCGGTCCGCGATCTCGACGATGCGGCCCAGGTACATCACCGCCACGCGGTGGCTGATGTGCCGCACCACCGCCAGGTCGTGCGCGACGAAGAGGTAGGCGATGCCGAACTCGGCCTGCAGGTCCATCAGCAGGTTCACCACCTGCGCCTGCACCGACACGTCCAGCGCCGAGACCGGCTCGTCGCACACGATCAGCTTCGGGTTGAGGGCCAGCGCGCGGGCGATGCCCAGGCGCTGGCGCTGCCCGCCCGAGAACTCGTGCGGGTACTTCCGGGTCGCCTCGGGCCGCAGGCCGACCTTGCCGAAGAGCCAGTCGACGCGCTCGCGCCGCTCGCGCGCCGAGCTCATGCCGAAGTTCTTCATGGGCTCGGCCACGATCTCGCCGGCCGGCAGGCGGGGGCTGAGCGAGGCGTACGGGTCCTGGAAGATGATCTGCACGTCGCGGCGGCGCAGGCGCATCTGCTCGGCGCCCAGCGTGGTGAGTTCCTCGCCGTCGAGCTGCACCGAGCCGGCGGTCGGCTCGATCAGTCGCATGACCGATTTGGCAGTGGTGGTCTTGCTGCAGCCGGACTCGCCCACGAGGGACAGCGTCTCGCCGCGCGCGACCTCGAAGGACACGTCGTCCACCGCCTGGATGGGCGGCCTGGCAGGCGCCAGCCAGCGCTTGGGCACCGCGTAGTGCTTGCGCAGGCTGGACACCTTGAGCAGCGTGGCGGAGGCGGGCAGGGCCGTGCTCTGGGACGGGTTCATGCCGCCACCTCCGCCAGCGTATCGGCGATCCGGCCTTCCTCGACCGCGAAGCAGGCGACGACGTGGTCGTCCGCCTGCGCAACGAGCTGCGGGACTTCTCTGCGGCAGCGTTCGTTCGCGTAGGCGCAGCGCGCCGCGAAGGCGCACCCTCGGCGCGGCTCCTGCGGCGACGGCACCAGGCCCGGGATCTCGGACAGCCGTGCACCGTGCGTGTTCATCGACGGCATCGAGGCCATCAGCGCCCGCGTGTAGGGATGCAGCGGCCGGTCGAACAGGTCCAGCACGCCGGCTTCCTCGACCTTGCGGCCTGCATACATGACGACCACGCGATCGCAGCTCTCGGCCACCACGCCCAGATCGTGCGTGATCATCACCACGCCCATGCCGAGTTCCTTCTGCAGCCGCCGGATCAGCTCCAGGATCTGCGCCTGGATCGTCACGTCCAGGGCAGTGGTCGGCTCGTCGGCGATCAGCACCTCGGGGTTGCAGGCCAGTGCGAGCGCGATCATCACGCGCTGACGCATGCCGCCGGACAGCTGGTGGGGGTATTCGTTCACGCGGCGTTCCGGCTCCGGGATCTGCACCACACGCAGCATCTCGGCGGCGCGCGCCAGCGCCGCGGCACGGCCGAGCTTCTGGTGCAGCTGCACCGTCTCGGCGATCTGCCGGCCCACGGTCAGCACCGGATTGAGCGAGGTCATCGGCTCCTGGAAGATCATCGAGATGCGGTTGCCGCGGACCTGCCGCATCTCGCGCTCGCTCAGGGCCAGCAGCTCGGTGCCGCGCAGCCGGACCGAGCCGCTGATGCGCGCCGGCGGCGTGGGCAGCAGGCGCAGGATCGACAGCGCCGTGACGCTCTTGCCGCAACCGGATTCGCCCACCACGCCGAGCGTCTGGCCGGCGCGCACGGTGTAGCTCACGCCGTCGACCGAGCGCGCGGGGCCGGTGAGGGTGTCGAAGTGGGTGCGGAGGTCCTCGACCTCCAGCAGCGGCTCGCCGGGTGCCAGCGCGGTGCGGGGCAGGGTGTTCATCGTGGGGCTCCCGCGTTCAGAGTTGGCGCGCCAGGCGCGGGTCGAGCGCATCGCGCAGGCCGTCGCCCAGCATGTTGATCGCCAGCACGGTGATCGCGAGCAGGATGCCGGGGTACAGGATGATGTGGAAGGCAACGGCGACGAAGTTGCGCCCCTCGGCCATCATGTTGCCCCAGCTTGGCATTTCTGCGGGCACGCCTACACCGAGAAATGACAACGCGGCTTCGGTGAGGACGGCCGCTGCAGCCACGAAGGTAGCCTGCACGATCAGCGGCGCGACCATGTTTGGCAGCACGTGTCGCACCAGGATCACCGGCAACCGCGTGCCCACTGCGTGTGCGGCTTCAACATATAGCTGTTCTCGCAAAGTGAGGGCGAGTGAGCGCACTAGCCGTGTGACGCGCGGAACTTCTGGGACTGCAATCGCCACGATGACCGTGGTCAGACTGGCCCGGGTGACCGCCATCAGGGCTATGGCCAACAATATGCCAGGGATGGCCATGAGCCCGTCCATGATGCGCATGACGAAAGCATCGGCTTTGCGCACAAAGCCTGCGAACAGCCCGAGCACGATGCCCAGCGCCGTCGCTAGCGCGCCGACCGACAGGCCGACGATCATGGAGACGCGGCCGCCCCACACAGCGCGGTTGAACACGTCGCGGCCCAAAGCGTCCGTGCCGAAAAAATGCTCGGAAGACGGCGGCTGCATTCGGGCGAGCACGTCCATGTCTTGCGGATCGTGAGTGGCAATCCATGGCGCGAAGAGCGACAAGGCCGAGACCACGATCAAGAGCAGCGCACCTGCGATCAGCGTCGGGTGCTTGCGCACCCAGCGAAAGCGCGGCAACACAAAGGGGAGGTCATCCGGCGGCGCCGTCGCCGGAGTCGTCGTTGGCAGGGGAGACATGGTCAGTACTGGATGCGGGG
>QAIB01000036.1 GCA_030418545.1 Xenophilus aerolatus
CGTGAGCGTCTGGCCGTCCCATCTTGACGGCGATCAGCGTTCAGGCCTGCACTGATGTCCAGCGATGCGGCAGCAGCTCGGCGAGTCGGGAGTTGGGCAGTGCCGGCAGACGCTGCAGCACATCACGCAGGTAGGCCCACGGGTCGTGCCCGTTCATCCGTGCCGACTGCACCAGGCTCATGATGACGGCGGCCCGTTGACCTGCGAGTTCACTGCCCACGAATTGCCAGGCGCGGCGTCCCATCGCCCACGGCTTGATTTGCCGCTCCAAGTGGTTGTTGTCCAACGCCACGGCGCCGTCCTCCAGGTGCCGCGTAAGGGCTGCCCAGTGGACCAGCGTGTAGTCGATGGCCTTCGCCGTCGCGCTGCCGTCGGCGACCACGCGGCGCTCGAGTTCGAGCCACTGCCGCATCTCATGCCACAGCGGCCTGGCCAGGCGCTGGCGATGCGCTCGTCGCTCGTCGTCGCTCAGACCGTTGAGCTCACCCTCGACCTCGTAGATGCGGGCGAACCGTCGCAGCGCGTCCAGCCCGATGGGGCTGGTGCCGTCTTTCGTCAGCTCCTCGAAGTTCCTGCGCGCATGGGCGGCACAAGCCGCGCTGATGCGCCCCGGGTACAGGCGTGGGTCCACAACGGTGTCATACGCGCCGTAGCGGTCGGTGAGCAGCGTGCCGGACCATCGCGGTCCGCCAGGCCCGTCCTCGCCACCCAGGAACGCCAGCGGGTACTGCGCCCCGCGCCCTCGACAGAACTCGTAGATCACCCCTGGCACCGCGTCGTGCCAACTTCGCGCGTAGGCCCACATGTAGGCCCTGCGTGTCTTGCCCGCGCCCGGGTCCAGCAAGGCCACCGGCGTCTCGTCGGCATGCACGACACGGCAATCGAGGATGAAGCGCTTGTGCAGCGCGTACAGCGGCTCCAGCGCCGCGCCCACCTGGCCCGTCGCGCTGGCCAGGGTTGAGCGCGGGGTGTGCACGCCCGAGCGCGCGTTGATGCTCTCTTGCCGGTAGTACGGCAGGTGGTCCACGAAGCGGCTGATCGCCGTGTGTGCCAGCAGGCCGCTGGCGGCGATGCCGCCCTCGACGATCTCCGGCACGCTGGGCGCCTGCTTGAGGGTCTGGCAGTGCCTGCAAGCCCACTTGCCGTAGATGTGGCGGTGCACGAAGAACTCGGCCGGCACCACATCCAGTCGCTCCGTGACGTCTTCCCCGATGCGCTGCATGGGGCGCCCGCAGCCTTGTTCCTGGCAGTCGGTGTGCTCGGGCTCATGGCGATGCTCCACGCGACGCAGGTGTGCAGGCAACGGGTTGCGACGCGGCTTGCGCGGCGGCGCCTTGGCCTTGGTGCCGGTGGCCGCCGCAGCGGCCTCGGCTTCACGACGCAGACGTTCGAGCTGCGCACGCAGCGCCGCTTCGTCCTCGGCCAGCGTTTCCTCGAACAGGCGACGCTGGTCTGCGTTCATGGCCTCGGACTTGGCCCCGTAGGTCCAGCGCTTGAGCCGGGCGAGTTCGAACTGGATCTTCTCGATCTTGGCCTCGCGCAGCGCGATCTCGCGGTCCTTGCGCTGCAGCAGTGCGTCGCGCTGGGCCAACGCCTGGTCACGCTCGGACAGTTGTTGCGCCTGGTTCTGCACCTGCTGCTGCAACTGGGCAATCAGCGCGGCGACCTCGGGCGGCAGGCCCTGAGGATCAGTGGAGGGAAGACCACGCATGCCGAGCATGCGTGACATCGTGCCAGAGCTGGCCAACGGGGCCCACTGGCACATGCACTGTCAACCGATTCACGGTCGACGCGCCTGCAGACTCACGCCCGGGTGATGCTGCAAAGTTCGGGCAGGCGCTGCCACGGCAAGCCCAGCACCAGGGCGTCGAACTGGGCCGCTGTGAGCGACAGCAAAGGCGTCGCGCCGGTCGTGCTCGGCCAGATGAAGCGCCCGGCGTTCAGGCGCCGCGCCGCGCACCACAGGCCGAAGCCGTCGTGCACGAGCAGCTTGATGCGCGTGCCACGCGCATTCGCGAAGAGGTAGCCGTGATGGGCCTGGGCGACTCCGAACACCTGCACCACGCGCGCCAGCAGCCGCTCGGCGCCGGCGCGCATGTCGATGGGCTCGGCGGCCAGCCACATCGCGTCGATGCGGATCATCGAAGCAGCTCGCGCATCCAGGCTGCGCACTCGGCTGCAGCACCTGCAGGCCAGGTCACCGTGACCGTCGTCGGCCCGCGCCGCAGTTCGACGCGGATGTCTGGTGCCTGGGCCGGTAGCGCCGGCGCCGGCAAGCTGACAGGGACGAAGACCGTCTTGGGCTCTTGCGCCTTGGCTGCGTCGTCGGCGTCGGCACGCACGACGTCGCGGCTAGGCCGCATCTCTGCTTCGTGCACCCAGCGCCGAAGCAGGTTGGCGTTGATGCCATGGGCCATCGCCACCGCGGCCATCGACATGCCCGGCTGCGCGCAGGCCGCGACCGCATCGGCTTTGAACTCATCGCTGTGCAGGCGACGCCGACGACGCGGACCGGCTTGTTGATCGGAGATAGTGTTCACGAGTCCACCAAGAATTGAGGTGGACACGAGACTCCTATGCCCCGGGCAGGCTTTCAAGATGGGTGGACTGGACGCTCAC
>QAIB01000037.1 GCA_030418545.1 Xenophilus aerolatus
GTTCGTGTGGAGGGTGTTTCATGGCTAAGCGACGTGTTCCGCATCTCAACCGGCTTACGCCGGGTGCCGCCTCGGCTCAGCGTGGGTCCGTGGCCTGTAGGCCGTGGCATCCCGACTGGGCGCGGCAAAACGTGGTCGAGATCTGCGACTTCATCGCCGGCAATCCATGGGTGCAGGAGAAGCTTGGCAAGGACGTCGACGTCAGCGTGCGGCTCTCTGATGACGGCGACCAGGTGGCCTTCATCTTCAGCCGTGGTGGCACGTGGCCTGAAGGGGGTATGGGGGGTGTGCCCCCCATGCCGAGCGACAGCTCTCGCAGTTAAGTTTGGTTAAGCCGCGCGGCGCTGTCTCAGCACGCGCGCACCCGTCCTCGCGCCATGCAAGACGGTTCGGCGGTGGTTGATGCACAAAGCTTGAGGTGATGCACCTTGTGGGCTTATGATGCACTCCATGCCCGCCAAAAATCCTCGTCTCACGATCACGCTCAACCCGACGTTGGCGGCCACGCTGCGCCGCCTGTCTGAGCTCACCGGCAACAGCCAGAGCGCCGTCATTGGCGAGCTGCTCGAAGGCTCGGAGCAGGTGTTCGCCAAGATCATTCGCGTCCTCGAAGCCGCGGAGAAGGCCAAGGCCGAGGTGAAGGGCAGGGCTGCGGCCAACCTCGAAGAAGCTCAAGGACGCATGGAGGCCCAGCTCCAGCTCGTCATGGGTGAGTTCGATGAGTACACCGGCTCTCTTCTTGCCGACGTGGAGGAGGTTTCACGACGTGCGCGGAAAGGCTCCGCCTCGCAGCAGGTGGAGGGAGGGCGTGGCGACGGTGGCCAGCGGAGCGCTCGTCGCCCGCCGGCCACCGTCGCGACCCCCCCATCTAACAGGGGGGTCAGGAATGACCCACGCACACCGAAAAAGCCTTCACGGACAAGGGGTTAGGCCATGGTGAGGTTTGACGCGTACACGGCGACTACCGAGGCCGCAAAAGCGCCCGATCTGGTGCAGTTGCTCGCGGCTGCTGCGCCTGGCCAGGGCTGGACGCTCAAGCAGGGGAGGGGGTTTCATACCTTCGGCGAGCGCATCGCGTTCAAGGCTGAGGACGGCGGGGAGTTCGCCGCTGTGCAGTGGGGTGGGCGGCAGGGCGAGCGCTGCATGGTCGAGGTCAAGGGCGAGGCCACACCGGCAGCCGTAGAGGCCCTCAGGAGCCTTTATCCGCATCGGTGCACCCGGGTGGACGCCTGCGCCGATTTCGACGCTCCTAGGGCCTTTGAGAGGCTCTACAGGGCTTGCCGCACCGTGAAGAAAGCGCATCGCATCGTCGGCGGCAAATACGGCGACTGGGAGGACTTCCCCGAGCGTGGGCGGACGCTCTACATGGGCGCCTCTAGCAGCCCTGTGCGCATGCGGTTGTACGAGAAGGGTCTCCAGCCGGAGTACGCGCATTTGGGTAGGCCCAACTGGGCTCGCATCGAGGTGCAAGTGCGGCCGGCCAAGGAGGCGAAGGCGGAGTACGCCAGGCTCACGCCGCTGGAGGTTTGGGGTGGCAGCAAGTGGTCGCGGGACCTGGCTGCCCATGTGCTCAAGGAACACGTGGACCCGCACCCAGCGGGCAGCACGTACAGGCTCAGCGAGCGCGAGGTGGCGTTGCGCTGGATGTGTCGGCAGTACGGCGCGCATCTCGTGAGCCTTGCTGACGATGTGGGCGGCTGGGAGTGCGTTGGGCTCACCCTCCGCGAGATGCTCAAAGAGGATCACGACCATGGACCAAGTAACGCAGGCGCGTGAACGCGTTGAGCGGTTGCGCATCGAGTTGGCCGACGCGCGCCGGGTGTTGAAGGTTGCTCGAGAGGACGAGCGGGCGTCGAAGTTCGAGGCTCGGGCCGCCAGGCGGGTGCAGCTCGAGCGCATGAAGCTCAAGCCGGCTTCGTGTGCTGCGCGCGGGCTCGTGAACTCGGTGTTTTCGATGGGCGGTGTCGTATGAGCTACGACCAGTTGCAGAGGCAGACGCGCTATCTGGCGCCCTTCGTCAATTGGTCGGTGCGGCTTGTGTTGAAGGGGCCGCGATCGGTGCCGATCGCTATCCGTCGAGTGCCGCTTAGCGTGGCCACTTCGATCATGTCGGCGCACGTGTTCGTGTGGAGGGTGTTTCATGGCTAAGCGACGTGTTCCGCATCTCAACCGGCTTACGCCGGGTGCCGCCTCGGCTCAGCGTGGGTCCGTGGCCTGTAGGCCGTGGCATCCCGACTGGGCGCGGCA
>QAIB01000038.1 GCA_030418545.1 Xenophilus aerolatus
CGACGCAGGGCGCGGGCAGTCGGGGTCGCCGCCCCCCGTCGGGTAATACGGGGGGTAAAGGTCCATCCAGGGCACATGGAAAACCCGGGGGTAGCCGTCCCGCGCCGCCTTCTAAGTAGGTCCATGGAAACCCAAAAGACCACCATCGACTACCTCCGGTTTCGGGCTCAGGACGAGCCACGCGCCGTGCTGGAGGCCCTCCGACCTGCCTTTGGCACCCTGGGGCCAGACCTTCGGTTTCGGCACCTCGCACGCGGCTCCATGGGCTTTCAGCAGGCATCGCAGATCGTGATCGAGGACATGCCGGTCGCCCGCATGGACTTTGGTGGGGAAAGCCAGCGTGGATGGGTGCGCACTGAGCTCAGCGGAAAGGGATGCGAGTGGGTGCAGGACTGGGATGCTTTGGACACCGTCGAGCAGTTGCCCTCGGCGCAGATCCGCCGCCTCGATATCGCGCTCACGACCTGGGAGGGTCAGGTGTCGCATGAGCAGGTGGTTGAGGCTCACGGCATGGGTCGATTCAAGACCGGTGGCCGGCCGCCAGACCTTCAGCAGATCACCTCATCGAATGACAGGGCAGGGCGCACCTGCTATGTCGGGAAGCGGACTTCCGACAAGTTCTTTCGGGCCTATGAGAAGGGTTTCGAGATGCTGGCCAAGCTGGGTCGCGTGCCGGGCACCGTGACGCACATCGCAGGCCATCGCATCGAAGACATCTACCGTTGTGAGGTTGAGCTTAAGGCTGAATCGACGCCGATCGGATGGGACGTGATCGAGCGCAGGGATCAGTACTTTGCCGGCGCCTATCCCTTCTGCGCAGACGTGTTGCCGGGCATTGAGCCTGACATCCTGCAGCGGCGCAAAGAGAGGGCGCCTCAGACTGAGTTGGCCGTGGCCCTTGAGAACTGCCGCATCCAATTCGGGGCAACGCTCTACACGGCTTTGCGTGCCTATGGCGGTGACATCGGCGCGGTGTGGGACAAGGTGATCGGTGATCACCATCAGCAGCAGCTACTTGAGGCTGGCGTTTTGCTGGTCGAGCATGAGGTGTGACTATGGCGAGCAGGCGGCAGAGGTTTGCGCGGTGGGCGGTGCGGTTTTTTTGGTCGACGCCGTCGTGGCCTCTGGTGGTCCGACGGGCGCCGTTGTGGGTGGCCGCTCGGTGGTTTGAGGTCGATGTTTGGCGTGGCGTCGATGTGCTGCGAGAGGCTAAGAATGGTTAAGCCGTTGAAGGGGTTGGCACAGCACACCCACCTGTCGCCTGGTCAACGTGCAGCTCGGCGTGGCACGTCGCTTTCGCGGCCATGGCACGACGACTATGCGCAGGAGCAGGCGGCTGCGGCGGTGGCTTCCTTGCTGGCAAACGGTTGGGTGCAGCAGGTCTTAGGGCAGCAGGTGGATGCTCGCGTGGGGGTCGCCCGGGATGGTGGTTCGATCACGTTCGTTCTTACTCGCCTGCACAGCACCGGTGGGGTGTCGGGGTCGTAGACCCTGACGGAGAGCTTGGGCGTGGGCACCGCACAGGGGTTGCGTCGCGGACACACCGGAGGGTCGCTTACTGCGGTGCCCGCGCCCTGCTAAGCGGTCTTCTTGCATTTGTGCTGCAACTTGCAGCAGAATGCAGCATGACTTCCCCCCCCTCCAAATCCCAGCGCCTGAGCGTCCCTGTCTCGCCTGAGGTGCATGCCACCTTTCAGCGGTTGGCGGATGCGTCGGGTCGATCCATGGCGGCTTCGTTGTCTCAATGGCTGGTGGACACCCGTCAGGCGGCCGAGTTGATGGCAGAGCACATCGAGCGCCTGCGGGAGTCGCCTGGGGACGTGGTGGCTCGTGTGCGCTTGCATACGGCCTCGCTGGAGGACATGGCGGAGCTAGCCATTCAGGACGCCATGGACCGGGCGGACCGAGTAGCCATCGAAGGGATCGTGGACCCCGATGGCCCGCGCACAAGCGGAGGAACGACGCAGGGCGCGGGCAGTCGGGGTCGCCGCCCCCCGTCGGGTAATACGGGGGGTAAAGGTCCATCCAGGGCACATGGAAAACCCGGGGGTAGCCGTCCCGCGCCGCCTTCTAAGTAGGTCCATGG
>QAIB01000003.1 GCA_030418545.1 Xenophilus aerolatus
AAGGACAAGGCTGCGCAGCAGCCTTGTTGACCCTGGTCCCCTCTGTGTGCGCCGAGGAGCGCAGCGGCTGGCGGATCAGGGCTCGCGATTGTTTGAGCGAAGCGAGTTCGAGCGAGACCCCGCCAGCCGCGAGCACCGCAGGTTGCCCGCAGCGAAGCGGAGGGACGCAGACAGTGGGGTCGCCTTTCTTTTGCCTACTTTTCTTTGGCGAGACAAAGAAAAGTAGGTCGCCCGCCGGGGCGAAATCCCGGCCCCTGCCTCAAGCAGACTGCAAGGTCCAATCCGACCCAATCTCAACTCAAGTCATCCAAAGTATCCGGATCCGGCCCATCCCCAATCGCCTCCCGCGTCGCCCCCGCCTGCACCTGCAGCCACGCCCCGAAAGCCTGGATCTCCGGCCGCCCGGCACTGCGCGGCGACACGAGCAACCAATACGCCATGGGCGACTCCATGCGCTGACGCGGCAGCACCTCGACCAGGTCGCCGCTGGCCAGGCTCTCGGCCACCAGGGCACTGCGCGCCAGCACCACGCCCTGGCCGGTCAGCGCCGCCTGCACCATCTGGTAGGCGTAGTTGAAGTACAGCCAGCGCCGCGGCTGCGACTTGGTGAGGCCGTTGACCTCGAACCAGCGCCGCCAGGTCAACCATTCCAGGTGCGTGCGGTGCGCATCGCCGGCCTCGATCAAGGTGAAGCGCGCGATGTCCTCCGGCTTGCGGATCGGCGGGTTGCTCTTGAGCAGCCAGGGGCTGGCCACCGGCGTGAGGTGCTCGCCGAAGAGCCGCACCGACCCCGGCGGCATGCTCTCGGGCGGGCCGTAGCGCAGCGCCAGGTCGACGTCGGCCACGTCCAGGTCCACGGCTGAATCGCTGGCGTCGATGCGGATGTCGATGTCGGGGTTGTCGCGCTGGAAGGCCTCCAGCCTCGGGATGAGCCACATCGATGCGAAAGACGCGAAGGTCGTGAGCGCCACGGTCTTGCGGCCCGCGCTCTGGCGGATCTGCCGCACCGCGCCGTCGATGCGCGGCAGCGCCTGCTGCACCGACAGCAGCAGCTGCGCGCCGGCGCTGGTGAGTTCCACCGCGCGCGTGTGGCGCAGGAACAGCGGCACGCCCACCTCGTCTTCCAGCGACTGGATCTGGCGGCTCACGGCCGACTGGGTGAGCGCCATCTCCTCGGCCGCGGCGCGGAAGTTCAGGTGCCGCGCCACGGCCTCGAAGGCACGCAGGTAGCCGGCGCCGATGGGGCGTGTGCGCAGGTGGGTCTGGGAATGCTGCATGCCGCCGAGGGTAACGGCATTGATGCGAAACCGGAATCAGTCGGGGCCCGCGTTTTCATTGGACCCCAAGGCGGGCCACGCAGATCATTCATTCCCGAATCGCGCCGTTGCGTATTCGAGCGAACGCTTCAGGAGTCCACCATGTCCGCTGCTTGCACCACCACCTCGGTTTCCTCCCTCGCGCTGCCCGGCCGGGCAGCGGCCGTGCCGCCGGCGGTCCGCCGCGGCGCCTGGCAACTGGCCGCTGGCCAGGCCACCACGCTGAAGGCGGCGCGCGCCAGCGTGCTGCGCATCCGGCAGGGCCGGCTGTGGATCACCCGCGACGCCACCGCGCAGTGGGGCAGCGAGGACCTCGTCCTGGGCCCCGGCGAGTCGCTCACGGTGCAGGCCGGCCAACGCATCGTGATGGAGCCGTGGGACGGCTACGGCGCCACCTACAGCTGGGACGTCGAGGCTTGACCAGCGCCACCGGCCGGCCCACCGGGCGGCCGAATGCGCCAGCTCAGGACTGGATGTCGAAGCTCGGCCGCAGCGCCAGGAACTTTTGCAAGGCGTCGTCGCCGCGCAGCAGGGCCAGGCGCTCCATTTCCATCGGGTCTTCGGCCTGGGCATAGCCCATGTCGAAGCGCTGGTAGCGCCGCTCGCGCAGCGCGCCTTCGTAGGCGATGTTCACTTCGCTGTGGCGCTCGTCGGCCGCGATGCGGCCCATCAGCGACTCGACCGCCGCGGCCGGCCCTTCGAGGTGCTGGCAGAAGCGCTGCCCGTCGAACACCAGCAGCCCGGTGATGCCGTTGGCGGCGTTGAAGGGGCGCGCACGCGCCAGGATCTGTCCGATGGCCGTGGGCGACTGGCTGTCCGCCAGCTGACTCCAGTACAGGAATTCGTAAAGGGGTACGGGAGCGTTTGGCGTCGGGGTGCGATCGGGCATGTCGCCGGCGACTGTAGGCGGGCGCGGCCTACGAAGAAATGTCAAATGACACTCAGCATGTCGCTAGAGTTCGCGGGGTATGCAAGGTTCATCCTCCCCGACTCCCGCCGGCTGCGACGGCGCTTGCGCCACCTGCAACCTGCATGAGCGCGACGCTTTCCTGCCCCTGGACGACGCCGAGCGCGATGCGATCGCCGTCTTTCGCAGCGGCTCGCGCGAGGTCGCCGCGGGTCGGCTCATCATCGAGGAGCATCGGCGCAGCCCGAACCTCTACACGCTCTACAGCGGCTGGGCGTTTCGCTTCAAGACGCTGAGCGATGGCCGCCGGCAGATCCTGAATTTCCTGCTGCCGGGCGACTTCATGGGGCTGCAGGACGAGTTCGCCGAAGGCACGACCTACGGCGTGGAGGCGGCGACGGATTGCACGCTGTGCGTGTTCCCGCGCGACCGCCTGTGGGACTTCTTCAATCGCCAGCCCAAGCTCGGCTACGCGATCACCTGGCTGGCTGCCAACGAAGAGAAAGCGGTCGACGACAACCTCGTGACGGCCGGGCGTCGTGCGGCGGCCGAGCGGGTGGCCATGACGCTGCTCCACCTGTACCGCCGTGCCGAGCGCGTCGGTCTGGCGGCCGATGGGCGCGTGCCCTTCTTTCCCTTCCAGCAGCAGCACATCGCGGACGCCGTGGGCCTGTCGCTGGTGCACACCAACAAGACCCTGCGCAAGCTGCAGCGCCTGGGCCTGCATCGGCTGGAAGGCAACGTGCTCGAGATTCTGGAGCCGCATGCGCTGGAGCAACTGGGCGACTACTTCGAGCGGCCGCAGCGGCCGACGCCGTTGATCTGAGCGCTGCTGCGCTTGGCCGATTTGGGTCGGTGGTCTGAACCCGGCCGGCGGCGCCGGTGTGCGTTCTCCGGCTCAGGCTCGCGCTGACTGGTGAGCCGCGCCTTCTCTATCGCTGCAAGCCCCCACCCCGACCCTCCCCCAGAGGGAGAGGGAGGAAGTCAGCGCACAGCACAGCGGTCCAGGGCGGTGGTCGTGGGCCTGCGGGCGCAGGCGCCATTCGCGGCGCCGTGCAGTCTCTCCAGCACGTCGACGGACAGCGAGCACACAGCATCCGCAACAAGCCGGTCAGCGCGAGCCTGAGCCGGAAAACGCAGGCCCGCGGCCGCCGCCAGCGCCCCAGTCCGTCGTGCCGGCCGATCCACAGCAAAGACGGAAAGAGCCAACAGCAATGAAAGTAACGAACGTGACGATTTCGGCCGCACCTCAGATACAGCAAGCGGCACAGCCCGATCGCACTTTCCTCCAAACAACCTCGCCTCAGTCGGCGGCCATTAATGCCTCCACGTCGCGCGCATAGCGTCCCAGCCGGTCCACCGCCCGGCTGCGCTGCGCCGGCGTCGTCGCGTTGTGCAGGGCAGCCAGGTTGCGGCAACCCTCGTCCTGCAGGGCGGCCTGGTGCTCGCGCCAGGGCCCGGCCGGCGGCTCGGCGATGCGGCGCACCAGTGCATGGATCGCCGCCTGCGCCTGGGCCGGCGCCGTGCGCTCCGATTGGAAGCGCCGCAGCATCACCACGATCTCGCCCTGGCGGGCCCGGCGCTCGGCGTCCGCGCGCTTCGCATCGAAGACCGACTCGGTCGCCATCCGCCGCAGCATCGCGCGTTGCTCGGCATGCAGCGCGCCGTAGAAGTCTTCATGACGGTCGAGGAGGCGCTCGTAACGCTTGCCCTGCAGGGCCGCCGCATCGAGCGACACCCAATCCTTGCGGTACTCGGCGTTCACTTTCGCGTACTTGGCCTGCAGGTGCTGCAGCTGCGCGGGCGAGAGCGTGAGCGCGAGCTCGGCCACCGGCGCCTCGGCGCGCAGCGCCGTGGCCAGCAGGCGTTCGCGGATCGCGTCGGCGAATTCGCAAGCCTGTGCCGGCGTGATGTCATTCGGCGCCAGCGCCTGCGCCCGGCGCAGCAGCGCGAGCAACTGCGGCAGTTCCTCGCGGCGATGCCAGGCGAGCAGCGCATCGAGTTCTTCTCGCACGCGCAGCGACTGCGCGCCGTCGAAATCCACGTACCCGTCGAGCCACCAGTAGCTCACCGTCGGCAGGTTGTTGTAGGCCAAGCGCACGGCGCTGCAGGCGCCCAGCAGGGCGGCCAGGAGCAGCACGCCGATAATTTGCAGCCGCCTCCACAGGCGCGGCGTGGCTGGCGCATGCACCGCGGCGCCTGGCTCGTTCATCACCGTCTCCGATCCCGACATGACCGCTTCATCCCGCAGCACCTCGCCATCGAACCCCACCGGCCTGGAGGCCGGCCCGCTCGCCGTCGTCGTCATGGCCGCGGGCAAGGGCACGCGCATGAAGAGCCGGCTGCCCAAAGTGTTGCATCGATTGGCCGGGCAGCCCCTCATTGGCCGTGTGATCGATACGGCCACGCGGTTGGGCGCGGCGCGGATCGTGGTCGTCACCGGCCACGGCGCCGACGAGGTCGAAGGCGCCGTGCGCGGACTGGCCGGGGCTTCGGTGGCGCTGGACTTTGCGCGGCAGGAGCCGCAGCTGGGCACCGGCCACGCCGTGCAGCAGGCGGCGCCCAGGCTGCCCGATGCGGGCACGGTGCTCGTGCTGTCGGGCGACGTGCCGCTGATCGGCGAGGACACGCTGCGTGCGCTGGTGGCGGCGAGCGGCGGCGAGCGGCTGGCGCTGCTCACCATCGAACTGGATGACCCCACCGGCTATGGGCGCGTCGTGCGGGACGCAGCGGGCGCCCAGGTCCAGGCCATCGTCGAGCACAAGGACGCCACCGAGGCCCAGCGCGCCATCCGCGAGATCTACAGCGGCGTGATGGCCGCGCCGGCCGCCGCGCTCAAGCGCTGGCTCGGCCAGCTCCGCAACGACAACGCCCAGGTCGAGTACTACCTGACCGACGTGGCGCGCATCGCCGTGGACGAGGGCACGCCGGTGGTGGCCGAGGTGATCGCCGACGAGATGCAGGTCGCGGGCGTCAACAGCCCCTCGCAGCTCGCGGCACTGGAACGCGTGTGGCAACGCCGCGAGGCGGAGCGCCTGATGGACGCGGGCGTGCGCCTGGCCGACCCGGCGCGCTTCGACCTTCGCGGCGAGCTCGCCTGCGGGCAGGACGTCGAGATCGACGTCGGCTGCATCTTCGAAGGCCGCGTCGAGCTGGGCGAGGGCGTGCGCATCGGGGCGCACTGCGTGATCGCCAACGCGCGCATCGCCGCGGGTGCCGTCATCCATCCCTTCACCCACATCGACGGCGGCAAGGAAGGCGCGGTCGTCGGTGCCGGCGCGCTCATCGGCCCCTATGCGCGGCTGCGCCCCGGCGCGCAGCTGGGCGCCGAGGTGCACGTGGGCAACTTCGTCGAAATCAAGAACTCCACCCTGGCCGACGGCGCCAAGGCCAACCACCTGGCCTACCTGGGCGACGCGACCGTGGGCGCGCGCGTGAACTACGGCGCCGGCAGCATCACCGCCAACTACGACGGCGCCAACAAGCACCGCACCGTCATCGGCGACGACGTGCACGTGGGCAGCAACTGCGTGCTGGTCGCGCCCATCACCATCGGCGCGGGCGGCACCGTGGGCGGCGGTTCCACCGTGACGAAGAGCACCGAGCCGGGCGCACTGACCGTGGCGCGCGGGCGGCAGGTGAGCTTCCCGAACTGGCAACGGCCGAAGAAGGCGCCGAAGTAACGGGTCGCGCCCGGCGCGCGCTTGACCCTGCGCGCCGCGGGTTCTTGCTTTGACCTCAACGATGGTTGAGGTTGCACCGTGTCGGCTCCTGTTGATTCCGGACCGCGCCGATGCCACCGCCCACCCTGCAGCATGCCGACCTCTACCTGCGCCGCCTCGGTTTCGCCCGGGCACCCGCGCCCACCCTCGACACGCTGCATCTGCTGCAACTGCGGCACACGGCGGCCTTCGCCTTCGAGACGCTGAACAGCTTCCTGCACCGGCCGGTGCCGATCGACCTGCCGTCCGTCGAGCGCAAGCTGCTGCTCGAGGGGCGCGGCGGCTACTGCTACGAGCTCAACGGCCTCTACCTGGCGCTGCTGCGGCAACTGGGTTTCGACGCCACGCCCCTCACGGGCCGTGTGGTGATGGGCGGCCCGGACGATGCGCTGCCGCCGCGCACCCACCAGATGGTGCGCGTGCGGGTGGGCGGACGTGACTGGCTGTCGGACGTGGGCTTCGGCGGGATGGTGCCCACGGCGCCGCTGGCGCTGGACGATTCGGGCCCGCAGCCCACCCCGCACGAGCCCTTCCGGCTCGACCGCCGCAGCGGGCGCTACACCTTGCGCGCCTGGGTCGGCGAGGCATGGAAGGCGATGTACGTCTTCGACCTGGAGGCGCCGGCGCCGGCCGACCTGGAGGTCGGCAACTGGTACGTGTCGACCTACCCCGATTCGCCTTTCCTCGGGCGGCTGGTGGCGGCCCGCACCGGGCCCTTCTGCCGCCACACGCTGCGCGGCGGCAGCTATGCGGTGCACCGCCTGGGCCAGCCCAGCCTGCGGCGCGAGCTGCGCACGCCGCAGGCGGTCATCGGCGTGTTGCGGGAGGTCTTCGGCCTGCAGCTTCCCGCGCAGCCGGGCTTGCATGCGGCCATCGCGCAGCAGCTCGATGCCGGGCACGCGGACGCCTCGGATCCGGAGCCAGAAGTGCTCGCGACGCCCGCCTGACGGGCGCAATCAGCTATCGAAAAGAGAGCATCGAAAGACGCTTCAACGGATCGCATCGGGCGCGGCGCCGGAGACGGGCAGGGGCAGCCGCGGCTCGAACTTCGCACGCTTGACGCTGAAGAAGGCCTTCACGTTGCGCACGTTGGCATCGCTGGTGAACAGGCGCTGCGCCAGCGCGTGGTAGGCCGGCATGTCGCGCACCGTGACCACGAGGATGAAGTCCGGCCCGGGCGAGACGCGCCAGCACTGCTGCACGGCGGCGTCCGGCGCGACACGGGCCTCGAAGGCGTCGAGCGCGCCGGCGTCCTGGCGGTCGAGCGAGATTTCCACCAGGGCCGTGAGCGTAACGGCCAGGCGGTCGGCTGCCAGCAGTGCCACCTCGCGCTCGATCAGCCCCGCCTGTCGCAGCCGCTGCACGCGGCGCAGGCAGGTGGCGGGCGACAGGTGGGTGTCCAGCGCCAGTTGCTGGTTGGTGCGCGAGGCGTCGCGCTGCAGGGCGTCGAGCAGGCGCCAGTCGACGGCATCGAGGTTGATTTCTTCCGACATCACAGCAATTATGAAATATTCATTCAATCGCTCCCAATGGCGAATGAATCATCCATATCCGCACCGATAACGGAAGAACAATTCAGATCGGCCCGCCTACGATCGCATCCACGTCAGCTTTTCAAGGAATCCCCCATGTGCGGCATCGTCGGCGCAGCCTCCCACCGTGACATCGTCCCCGTGCTCGTCCAGGGCCTGCAGCGCCTGGAGTACCGCGGCTACGACTCCTGCGGCGTGGCGGTGCATGCGGGCGGCCTGACCCGCGCCCGCACCACCTCGCGCGTGGCCGACCTGCTCGCCCAGGTGCGCGACGACCACCTCCAGGGCCAGACCGGCATCGCCCACACCCGCTGGGCCACCCACGGCGCGCCGGCCGTGCACAACGCCCACCCGCACTTCAGCCACGGCCCCGGCGAAGGGCCCGACAGCGCCCGCCCCGCGCGGGTGGCGCTGGTTCACAACGGCATCATCGAGAACCACGAGGCGCTGCGCGCCGCGCTGCAAGCCAAAGGCTACGTCTTCGCCAGCCAGACCGACACCGAGGTCATCGCCCACCTGATCGACAGCCACTACGACGGCGACCTGTTCGAGGCCGTCAAGGCCGCGGTGGCGCAGCTGCATGGTGCCTACGCCATCGCCGTGATCTGCCGCGACGAGCCGCACCGCGTGGTGGGTGCGCGCGCGGGCTCGCCGCTGGTGCTGGGCGTGGGCGAAGGCGAGAACTTCCTGGCCAGCGACGCGATGGCGCTGGCCGGCGTGACCGACCAGATCGTGTACCTGGAGGAGGGCGACCTCGTCGACCTGCAGCCGGGCAAGCACTGGATCGTCGGCCCCGACGGCCGGCCGGTGCAGCGCAAGGTGCGCACGGTGCAGGCGCATTCGGGCGCCGCCGAGCTGGGGCCCTACCGCCACTACATGCAGAAGGAGATCTTCGAGCAGCCGCGCGCCATTGCCGACACGCTCGAGGGCGTGGAAGGCATCGTGCCCGAGCTCTTCGACGGCATCGGCCAGGACGGGCAGCCCGGCGGCAGCGCGCACCGCGTGTTCCAAGCCATCGACAAGGTGCTGATCCTGGCCTGCGGCACCAGCTACTACAGCGGCTGCGCGGCCAAGTACTGGCTGGAGTCGATCGCGAAGATCCCGACCCAAGTCGAGATCGCCAGCGAGTACCGCTACCGCGAGTCCGTGCCCGACCCGAAGACGCTGGTGGTCACCATCACGCAGTCGGGTGAGACCGCCGACACGCTGGCCGCGCTCAAGCATGCGCGCGGCCTGGGCATGGAACAGACGCTGACCATCTGCAACGTGGCCACCAGCGCCATGGTGCGCGAATGCAAGCTGGCGTACATCACGCGCGCCGGGGTCGAGATCGGCGTCGCGTCGACCAAGGCCTTCACGACTCAGCTGGCGGGCCTGTTCCTGCTCACGCTCGCGCTCGCGCAGGCCAAGGGGCGGCTGAACGAGGCCGACGAGGCACGCTACCTGAAAGAGATGCGCCACCTGCCCGTGGCGCTGCAGTCGGTGCTCGCGCTGGAGCCGCAGATCATCGGCTGGGCCGAGGACTTCGCGCGCAAGGAGAACGCCCTCTTCCTCGGCCGCGGGCTGCACTACCCGATCGCGCTGGAAGGCGCGCTCAAGCTCAAGGAGATCAGCTACATCCACGCCGAGGCCTACCCCGCGGGCGAGCTCAAGCACGGCCCGCTGGCGCTGGTCACGAGCGAGATGCCGGTCGTCACCGTGGCGCCCAACGACGCGCTGCTGGAAAAGCTCAAGAGCAACCTGCAGGAAGTGCGCGCGCGCGGCGGCGTGCTCTACGTGCTGGCCGACGGCGACACCCGCATCGAGCGCGGCGAAGGCCTGCACGTCATCCGCATGCCCGAACACTACGGCCAGCTGTCGCCGCTGCTGCACGTGGTGCCGCTGCAGTTGCTGGCGTATCACACGGCAGTCGCCCGCGGCACGGATGTCGACAAGCCGCGCAACCTGGCCAAGAGCGTGACGGTCGAATGACCGGCTGCGCCTGGGGTGGCGCAGTCGCGGCGCGTAGCGCACAGGTCGCGCGCTGGTTTTGCCGTTTCGCGGCGCTCAGTCCTCGTCCAGCGCCGGGATGTCCTGTGGCGGCGGCGCCGGCGCATGAGTGGATCCGTTCGGTCTACGTCGTAGGCTTTGCCTTCGAGCCGCCGGCCACAGCGGCCTGAGGAACGCGCGACCGAATCTGCCCGGCCCGCCGTCAGGCCGTGACCAAAAGTCGACGCCAGGGTCCGGGCGGGCCGAATGCTTACATGTGGACGGAAGCGTACGTACTAACATCGGGCGCATGGATTTCCCGTCTCCCGATACGTCCGAGTATGCAGCCCTGATGGACTTCATGGCCACGGGCGGTCGCGACCGGAGTTCGCTGAAGCCGGGGCAGGACCCTCGCCCCGCGGTGCGTCATGCGCTGCAGCGCCGCGCCCGGGCCATGACGCAGGCCCTGGTGGTGATGGCACGGGTGCGCGCGCGCCGGTTGCGCTGATCGCGCGGCGTCAGGCGCCGAAGGAGCGCAGCCGCACTTCCTCTTCGGTGAACCGGCTGCGGACGTAGACGCGCATGGCCGCCACCAGCGGCAGTTCCCCGCGCGCGAACCAGGTCACGTCATTGCGCCGCAGCATGGCTTCGAAGGCCGGCGGACGCCCGTTGATCCACAGGTCACGCAGGCCGATGTGCTCACGATCGATGATGAGCCGGGCCTGGGTCCAGTCGGTGCTGGGGCTGTAGGGCTGCGCTGCTGATCGGTCGACCCAGCGGGCGACGCATACGGGCGCCCGGCCCGCAGTCGTCACGCGGATGTCGCACAGCCCCTGCGCTCGCGCGACCCATGCATCCAGGAGGGCACCATCGAGATCATGAATCTCCATGCGTGCCATGGTGCGTCGGCGCCGGGGCGTTGGCAAGCAGCTAGCGCTTCGCTCAGCGCGGCATCGGGCGCGGCGAGACGGGGACCGTGGTCACGGTCTCGCGGATCAGCCCGCCACCCAGGACGCTGCCGTCGATGGTGGTCTGTCCGGTGCCGGTGATGCGCGCCTCGCATTCGGCCCGTTCGGCCGGCGGATGCAGGCTGCAGCGGGCCAGCGCGTTGGCGCGGTAATCGGGCGCCGTGGTCAGCGTGCCCTGGCGCGCGGCCTGGCGGGCGGCGCCGGCCTCGCGCAGGCAGGCGGCGCGGTCCTGCTGGATGTGGTCGCAGACGGCACGCTCCTGCTGGTAGGTGCTGTCCAGGCCGCGCGGCGGAGCCGCCAGGGCGGCAGCGCTCATGCCGGCGCCCAGGCACAACGCGACGGCCGTACGGGAAAGCAGATGCTTCATGGGAACTCCTTGTCGGATGAAGAAAGGGATGCTTGGAGCCGGCGGCGAGGCAACGGTTCGTTGCCCGTCGACCCCGCTCACTTGGCCGGAGTGGGCGTCACCGTCTCGCGGATCACGCCGCCACCCATCACGGTGCCCTGGGTCGAACTCGTGCCGCTGCCGCGCACGCGCGCTTCGCAGTCGGCGCGGTCCGCGGCCGGCTGCAACTGGCAGCGTGCGAGGGCGTTCTGGTCGTAGGTGGCACCGCTGGCGCTGGTCAGGCCGCCGCGCTGTGCTTCCTGTCGCGCTGCGCCGGCCTCGCGCTGGCAGGCCGCCTTGTCCTGCTGGACGCCATCGCATCGTGCCTTTTCGGCGGCAACGCTGCCCTGGGCGCTCGCAAGGGTGGCGGCTGCGCCCAGAACCATGGCGGCCAGGAGCCTGGGAATGGCGCGACGCGAGGGGGTCACGGAAGTGGCGGTCATCGGCAGTCTCTCCTCAGAGCCTCGGCACGCGCGGCGGGCGTCGCTCGCATGACCTTGTGAGGCGGTGCCGCAGTGTGCGCCGCAGGCTGCGGGGCGGGCTGTGGGACAAGGCGGCGCGGGCCGCACAGGCCTCGGGCGTCGATCCGTGTCGGACATCTCCGGCACGCCGGCGGGATGCTATGGAAACGATAGCGGCTGGCGCTCACCACGTGGGCGCCGGAGGCCGAGTCGGCCAGCAAAAAAAGCGGCGCCCGCGGGCGCCACCGTTCAGCCCGCCGCGATGCGCCGGGCCAGGTGCGCGAGCGCTTCGTCCACCTGGTCGACCAGCACCAGCGACAGGTCGCCGGGCTGCAGCCGGTCCAGCGCCTCGTCGATGGCGACGAATTCGCCGCGGATCTCGTCCACCCGCCGGGTGCGGCTTGCGCCTTCCAGGCCCTGGCGCAGCAGCGCGATCACCTCGCCGTCGGCGCGGCCGCGCTGGGCGGCGTCCTGGTAGAGGATGACCTCGTCGAAGGCCGCGCCGAGGATGCCGGTCTGGTCGCGGATGTCGCTGTCGCGCCGGTCGCCCGCGCCGCTGATCACCACCGAGCGGCGCTTGGCGGGCAGGGTGTCGACGGCTGCGACCAGCGCCTTCATGGCGTCGGTGTTGTGGCCGTAGTCGGCGATCACCGTGGCGCCGCGGAACTCCATCATGTTGAAGCGGCCCGGCACGCCGGCGGCGTCGTTCTTGAAGCTGGCCATGCCGCTGCGGATGGTGTCCCAGTCCAGGCCCACCGCCCAGGCGGCCGCCACGGCCGCCATGGCGTTCTCGACCTGGAAGGGCAGGGTGCCGCCGCGGGTGAAGGGCACGTCGCGCAGCGGCACGCGCTCGCGCCAGCTGCCTTCGGCGGCCACGATGGTGTCGCGGTCGACGTAGACGGTGCGGCGGCCCTGCGCGCGGTGCGTGGCCATCACCGGGTGCTGGCGGTCGGCCGCGAAGTAGATGACGCTGCCGGGGCAGGACACCGCCATGGCCGCGACGTTGGGATCGGCGGCATTGAGCACCGCATAGCCGCTGGGTGCCACGTTGCGCACGATCACCCGCTTGAGCACGGCGAGCTCTTCGACCGAGTTGATGTAGTTCAAGCCCAGGTGGTCGCCGCTGCCGATGTTGGTCACCACCGCCACCGTGCAGCGGTCGAAGCCCAGCCCCTCGCGCAGGATGCCGCCGCGCGCCACCTCGAACACCGCCGCCTCCACGTCGGGATGCAGCAGCACGTTGCGGGCGCTCTTGGGGCCGGAGCAGTCGCCGCTGTCGGTCTGGCGGCCGTCGACGTACACGCCGTCGGTGTTGGTCATGCCCGTGACCATGCCGCTGGACATGAAGAGGTGGTTGATGAGCCGCGCCGTCGTCGTCTTGCCGTTGGTGCCCGTCACCGCCACGACGGGGATGCGGCCGTCGTCGCCATCGGCGAAGAGCTGGTCCATCACCGCCTCGCCCACCGCACGGCCGCGGCCGAAGGACGGGCTGATGTGCATCCGCAGCCCCGGCGCGGCGTTCACCTCGACGATGCCGCCGTGCTGTTCCTCCAGCGGGCGGATGACGTTCTCGCACACCATGTCGACGCCGCAGATGTGCAGCCCGACCATCTGCGCCGCATCGACGGCGCGGGCCGCGATCTCGGGGTGCACGGTGTCGGTCACGTCGGTGGCGGTGCCGCCGGTGGAGAGGTTCGCGTTGTTGCGCAGCACCACGCGCTGGCCGCGTTCGGGCACGCTGTCGGGCGTGAGGCCCTGCGCCTCGAGCCGGCCGATGGCGATGTCGTCCAGCCGGATCTTGGTCAGCGAGGTCGCGTGGCCTTCGCCGCGGCGCGGGTCCTGGTTCACCACCTCGACCAGCTGGCGCACCGTGCTCGTGCCGTCGCCGATCACCTGGGGCGGATCGCGCCGCGCGGCCGCCACCAGCTTGTCGCCGACCACCAGCAGGCGGAAGTCGAAGCCCGGCAGGAACTTCTCGACCATCACCTCGCCGTAATGCGCGGCCGAGGCGTAGGCGGCATCGAACTGTTCGCGCGAGGTGATGTTCACCGTCACGCCCTTGCCCTGGTTGCCGTCCTGCGGCTTGGTCACCACGGGCAGGCCGATCTCCAGCGCGGCGGCCCAGCCGTCCTCCAGGTCCCTCACCGGGCGGCCCAGCGGCACCGGCACGCCGGCGGCGTTGAGGAGCTGCTTGGTGAGTTCCTTGTCCTGCGCGATCGATTCGGCCACGCCGCTGGTGCTGTCGACCTCGGCGGCCTGGATGCGGCGCTGCTTGGCGCCCCAGCCGAACTGCACCAGGCTGCCGCTCGTAAGCCGGCGGTAGGGAATGCCGCGCGCCACGGCGGCTTCGACGATGGAACCGGTGCTCGGGCCCAGGCGCTCGTCCTCGTCGAGTTCGCGCAACTCGGTGATGGCGGCCTGCGCATCGAAGCTGCCCTGCTCGCCCAGCGCGGCGGCGATGAGCTGCTCGGCCAGCTTCATCGCGCGGCGGCCCACGGCCTCCTCGGTGTACTGCACCGCGACCTGGTACACGCCCTCGTCGGTGGTGCGGGTGGTGTGGCCGAAGGCGACCTGGCAGCCGGCCTGGGCCTGCAGGGCCAGCGCGGCGTTCTCCAGCACGTGGGCCAGCGCCAGCGGCTGCCCCAGCACGATGGGATGCAGCTCGCCGATGGTCGGGAAGAGCGCGCGCAGGCGGGCCTCGAAGCCCGGCAGCTGCTCGATGGCGTTCTCAGGGCCCCGGCAGGCGACGATCGCCTGGATGGCCGTGTGGCGGCTCCAGAGGTTGGGGCCGCGCAGGGCCCGGATGCGGGTGATTTCCATGGTGGGAGCGGGTCTGTCGGAGGCGGCCGGGCGGCGTCTCAGGCGAGCTGGGGCTCGGCGACGGGAAGGGTCTGCTGCGACAGCTGCAGCGAGGCGAGCGCGGCCTGCAGGTCGGCCTCGAACACCTCGGCGCCGGCGCCGATCAGGTTGAGCGGGATGCCCATGGCCCAGCCGGCCGCGACGGCGGCGAGCAGGCTGTCGAGGCTGACGCCCGCATGGGTGGCGCGCCACACCGTGAGGCGGCCCAGCCCGGGCAGGAAGGATTCGCTGGTGCCGTTGGCCAACACCACGCGGTCCTGCCGCACGATCACGGCCTTGCCGCCGGCGTTCTGGTGCGCAGCGAGCGGCGCGGCCTGCGGGTCGGCGGCGTAGAGGATCACCTCGCCGTCGCACAGAGGCGCCATGCCGGCCACGCGCGGGTCGGCGGCGTTGAGCACCGCCGTGCCGTGCGGCAGCACGACGTCGACCTGCGTGCGCAGCACCTTCACCATCTGGTCGCTCTCGGCGATGTCGTAGGCGGCCAGCTGCTCGGCGCCGCCGAGGTCGGTCACGATGCCGATGTCGCAGCGGTCGTAGGGCAGGCCGTCGGCGAGGATGGTCTCGGCGCCGTTCTCGATCACCACCGCCTCGACCTGGCGGTTCACCAGCAGGCGGTGGCCGGCTTCCCAGTTCGCGCTGTCGCGTGCATCGACGCGCCGGCGCTCGAGGAACAGGCCGTCGCGGCAGGCCAGCCCGACGTGGCGGCCCGACAGGCCGACCAGCCAGGCCACCAGGCGCGCCAGCACGGCCGTGTCCTGCGTGCCGGCCACGCCGACGACGGGGATGCGCCCGGGCAGGTCGTTGCCGGATTCGGCTTCGGGGAAGAGGTGATCGCAGATCGCG
The DNA here is from genome assembly GCA_030418545.1 of Xenophilus aerolatus. Classification (GTDB taxonomy): domain Bacteria; phylum Pseudomonadota; class Gammaproteobacteria; order Burkholderiales; family Burkholderiaceae_C; genus Xenophilus. Next base: position 14,962 of record QAIB01000003.1, read on the forward strand.
CGGCCCACAGGGCGCGGCGAGCCGACGGCGGGCTTCAGGTGCATCAGCAGGCCGGGGCCGGCATTCACCTCGACGATGGCGCCGCCCTGCGCCTGCAGCGGCTTGCCGATGTCCTCGCACACCAGGTCGATGCCGGCGATGTCCAGGCCGACGACGCGGGCCGCGAGGGTGGCGGCATAGGCCACTTCGGGGTGCACCTGGTCGGTGCAGTCCACGCCCAGGTTGCCGTTGCGCTGGATGATCACCACCCGGCCGGCGGCCGGCACCGAGTCGCCGGTGAGCTTCTGGCGCTGCAACTCGAGCTGCAGCTTGGCGTCGGTGGCCAGCACGATCAGGTCCAGCGGGTATTCCTCCTCGGCACCGCGGCGCGGGTCGGAATTGAGCTGGCTGTCGATGAGCTGCGCGACCGTCTGCCGGCCGTCGCCGGTCACGGTGATGACCTCGCCGCGCGCGGCCGCCACGACTTCACCGCCGACCACCAGCAGGCGGTGCTCGGCGCCGCGCACGAAGCGTTCGACCATCACGTCGCTGCCCTCGGGCTCGGCCACGGCGAAGGCGGCCAGCACCTCTTCGCGGCTGGTCAGGTCGAGCGACACGCCGCGGCCGTGGTTGGCGTCCGAGGGCTTCACGGCCACCGGCAGGCCGATGTCCTCGGCCGCTTCCCAGGCTTCCTCGGCGCTGGAGACCACCTGGCCTTCGGGCACCGGCACGCCGCAGCTCGCGAGCAGCGACTTGGTCAGCTCCTTGTCGCTGGCGATCGATTCGCCGATGGCGCTGGTGTAGTCGCTTTCGGCCGTCCAGATGCGCTGCTGCTTCGCGCCGTAGCCGAGCTGGACCAGGTTGCCGCTGTTCAGGCGCATGAAGGGGATGCCGCGGTCGCCGGCCGCGCCGACGATGGCGGCGGTGCTGGGGCCCAGGTAGCAGTCCTCGACCTTGGCCTTCACGGCGTCGACCGCGCGCTGCACGTCGGTCGCGTCGAAGCTCTCGTTGTTGATGGCGGCCATCAGCAGCCGGTGGCCCTCGGCCAGCGCGGTGCGCGCCACCTGCTCGTCGCGGGCCCGGAACACCATGCGGTACTGGCCGTGCTGCGAGGTGCTGCGCGTCTGGCCGAAGCCGGTGGGCATGCCGGCGAGGTTGAGCAGCTCGATGACCACGTGCTCCAGCACATGCCCGGCCCAGGTGCCTTCCTGCAGCCGCTGGATGAAGCCGCCGCGTTCGCCGACGCCGCAGTGGTGCTCGATGAGGGCCGGCAGCAGGTTCGTCAGCCGTTCAGGGAAGCCCGGGACGAGGTTCGACGGGTAGTCCTCGAGCTGCCCCAGGTCGAGCCAGACCTCGAGCACCGGGCGGTAGGTCCAGATGTTCGGTCCGCGCAGATAGCGGGTGCGAAGCAGGCGGATGTCGTCGAAACGGGTCATGGAAACGTTCGTGGAGCGGTCTGTGCGGGTGGAGGAGTCGCCGGTTGCGATGCGTTCAACGGCCTGCAGAGGAAGAGAAGCGCCCATGGTGTTCGGTGAAAATCGGCGCCCGACCGGCGCGCGGGAAGGGCCTCCGTGGGGCCCGGTACAACGAAACACAATGCAACATCACGATCCAGTCGGCACCCCGGGGGGCGAATCGGCGTCGGCACCCGCCGCCCTGAAGGCCCGTCTGCCGGCTTCGGAGAACGTTCTCGCTACCTTGCCGGTTGACCTCGACGACCAGCTGCGCTTTGCCGACGGCCAGGTCGTGCTGACCGACCGTGCCCTCCGGGCCACCGCAGCAGGCGGCACTCCGCAGGAGTGGCTGCTCACAAGCTCGGGACTTTCCCTGCACCTGGCCGACCACGCGGGCGTCGGCACGCTCGACCTGTACGGCCCCGACGGCCGGCTGGCGCGTTGGCGTTACACCCTGGCCGGGCAGGCCGCGGCGCTGCGCCTGGTGAAGCTGTTCGAGCAGCAGCGCGCCGGCCTGGCGCAGGCGGCCGGCGAGGGCGCCGAGGCCGACGAGGCGGTCGACACCGAGTTGCAGACCCCCCCCTCGACCTGGGTGCTGCTGCGCCTGGGCCGCTTCGCCCGGCCCTACCGCACGCAGCTCATTGCCGGCTTCGTGCTCACGCTGCTGTCGACCGCAGCCACCCTGGTACCGCCCTACCTCACCATCCCGCTGATGGACGACATCCTGATCCCGTTCCAGAACGGGAAGGCCATCGACCCGATGCTGGTCGTGATGTACCTGGGCGGCCTGCTCGCCGCAGCGCTGCTGGGCTGGGGCCTGGGCTGGGCGCGCACCTACCTGCTGGCGCTGGTGTCCGAACGCATGGGCGCCGACCTGCGCACCACCACCTACGAGCACCTGCTGACGCTGCCGCTGGACTACTTCGGCGGCAAGCGCACCGGCGACCTGATGGCGCGCATCGGCTCGGAGACCGACCGCATCAACGTCTTCCTGTCGCTGCACGCGCTGGACTTCCTCACCGACGTGATCATGATCGCCATGACGGCGGTGATCCTGGTGTCGATCAACCCGCTGCTGGCGGTGGTCACGCTGGTGCCGCTGCCCTTCATCGCCTGGATGATCCACGTCGTGCGCGACAAGCTGCGCACCGGCTTCGAGAAGATCGACCGGGTATGGAGCGAGGTCACCAACGTGCTGGCCGACACCATCCCCGGCATCCGCGTGGTCAAGGCCTTCGCGCAGGAAAAGCGCGAGGCCGACCGCTTCCGCGAGGCCAACAAGTACAACCTGCAGGTCAACGACCGGCTCAACCGCACCTGGTCGCTGTTCACGCCCAGCGTGTCGCTGCTCACCGAGATCGGCCTGCTCGTGGTGTGGGGCTTCGGCATCTGGCAGGTGGCGCGCGGGCGCATCACCGTGGGCGTGCTCACGGCCTTCATCGCCTACATCGGTCGCTTCTACACGCGGCTCGATTCGATGAGCCGCATCGTCTCGGTCACGCAGAAGGCGGCGGCCGGCGCCAAGCGCATCTTCGACATCCTCGACCATGTGAGCAACGTGCCCGAGCCCGCCAACCCGGTGCGCGTGGACCGGGTCGAGGGCCGCATCGAGATGCGCGACGTGGGCTTCCGCTACGGCTCGCGCGCCGTGATCCGCGACCTCGACCTTGTCATCCGTCCCGGCGAGATGATCGGCCTGGTGGGCCATTCCGGCTCGGGCAAGAGCACGCTGGTCAACCTGATCTGCCGCTTCTACGACGTGACCGACGGCGCCATCCTGGTCGACGGCACCGACATCCGGCGCTTCGCGGTGGCCGACTACCGGCGGCACGTGGGGCTGGTGCTGCAGGAGCCTTTCCTTTTCTTCGGCACCATCGCGCAGAACATCGCCTACGGCAAGCCGGATGCGACGCGCGAGGAGATCGTCGCCGCCGCCCGCGCCGCGCATGCGCACGACTTCATCCTGCGCCTGCCGCACGGCTACGACTCGCTGGTGGGCGAGCGTGGACAGGGCCTGTCGGGCGGCGAGCGGCAGCGCATCAGCATCGCGCGTGCGCTGCTGATCGATCCGCGCATCCTGATCCTGGACGAGGCGACCTCGGCCGTCGACACCGAGACCGAGAAGGAAATCCAGAAGGCCCTGGACAACCTTGTGCAGGGCCGCACCACCATCGCCATCGCCCACCGCCTGTCGACGCTGCGCAAGGCCGACCGCCTCGTGGTGATGGACCGCGGCCAGGTGGTCGAGGTCGGTCCGCACGACGATCTCATGGCCCGGCAGGGCGCCTACTGGCGGCTCTACCAGGCCCAGGCGCGCCAGGTCGACGAGGAAGAAACACTGCGCGAGACCGCGCCCACGCACGCGGCCCACCCCGCAGGAGACGCCTGATGGCCTGGCCCCTCGAACGCGACGCGCACGGCCGCCTGCTGTGGACCGGTCCCGACGGCATCCGCGAGCCGGTGACGCCGGTGCGCGCCTTCCCGCTCACCGACCCCGAGCGCGGCATCTCGCTGGTCGGCCCCGATGGCCGCGAGCGGGCGTGGATCGATCGACTGGCCGAACTGCCCGAGGCAGCGCGCACGCTGCTGGCCGAGGAACTCGCGCCGCGCGACTTCGCGCCGGTGCTGCTGCAGTTGCGCTCGGTGTCGAGCTTCGGCGTGCCCAGCACCTGGGACGTGCGCACCGACCGCGGCGACACCCGCTTCGTGCTCAAGGCCGAAGAGGACATCCGCCGGCTGGAGGGCGGTGCACTGCTCATCGCCAGCGCCCACGGCGTGCAGTTCCGCGTGCCCGATCCCAAGGCGCTGGACCGCGCCTCTCGCAAGCTGCTCGAGCGCTTTCTCTGAGCCCGACTATCGTTTCAGCCAGGCAAGCAGGGCAGCGGCCCCGGCGGCCGAGGCCACGCCGCTGACCAGCGTGCCCCAGGCCATGTCCAGCAGCGACAGGCCGACGGGCCAGTCGCGCACCACGGCCATGTTCGTGAGGTCGTAGGTGCCATAGCAGAAGAGGCCGAAGAGCGCGCCCGTGAGCGCGGCGCGCATCACGCTGCCGGCGTCCGCGCCCGGCAGCACCGCGAACACCACCAGCCCCACCGGGTACAGCAGGTAGAAGGCGGCCGCTGCCGGCAGCCGCGGCTGCGGCGCCATCAGCGCGCCCATGCCCTGCTGGTAGATGCTCCTGGCGACGACGCCGAGCCAGAGCAGGTCGATGACGAGCATCACCACGAAGGTGGCGGCCCAGGCGATGAGGTGCTTGCTGCTCATGGTGCGTGGAGGGTGAGGCTGCGGCGATCCTAGCGGCCGGGCCACCGCGGGCACGAAAATCGCGGGCTTGTCCGACAGCCTGCACGCCGTCCGATGCCCGCATGCGATGCTACGAAAAACATAGCTGATCGCGCCGGCGGGGCGGGCGCCCCAGGCACTTTTGCTTGAGATATCCATGCACACCACCGCGCTCGTCCTCTTCTCCGGCGGCCAGGATTCGACCACCTGCCTGGCCCATGCGCTCGCGCGCTACGAGCGGGTGGAGACCCTCGGCTTCGACTACGGCCAGCGCCACCGCATCGAGCTGGACGTGCGCCCGCGCGTGCTCGACGCCGTGCGCACGCGTTTCCCGACCTGGGCGCCGCGCCTGGGCGAGGACCATCTGCTCACCCTCGACGTGCTGGCGCAGCTGGGCGGCTCGTCGTTGACCGAGGACATCGCCTTCGCCATGCAGGCCGACGGCCTGCCCAACACCTTCGTGCCCGGGCGCAACCTGCTGTTCCTCACCCTGGCCGGTGCGCTGGCCTACCGGCGCGGGCTGCAGGTCATCGTGACCGGCGTGTGCGAGACCGACTACTCCGGCTATCCCGACTGCCGCGACGACACGATGAAGGCGATGCAGCTCGCGCTCTCGCTGGGGCTGGACCGCCGCCTCGTCATCGAGACGCCGCTCATGTGGATCGACAAGGCCGCCACCTGGCGCCTGGCCGAATCGCTGGGCGGGCCGGCGCTGGTCGATCTGATCGCCGAAGAGACCCACACCTGCTACGAAGGCGACCGCACGCACCGCCACCCCTGGGGCTGGGGCTGCGGCCGCTGCCCCGCCTGCGAACTGCGCGCCGCCGGCTGGCAGCGCTACGCCGAGGCGCGCACCGCGGGCGAGTCCTCGACCCTGTAGGCCGGGCCGGCCTCGTCGGTGCCGTTGGGTTTGAGCGTCCAGCGGCGGCGGTGGTGCTCGCCCAGCGTGGAACGGTGCGCGATCGACACGATCGCGCCGCGCGCCCGCGTGACCTGGTCGACCAGCCGGCGGTAGATGGTGGCCTCGGCGTCCTCGTCGAGCGCGCTCGTGGCCTCGTCGGCCAGCACCCAGGCCGGCTTCTTGAGCAGCACCCGCGCGATCGCCAGGCGCTGGCGCTCGCCGCCCGAGAGCTTCTGGCTCCACGCGTCCTCGCGGTCGAGCTGGTCGGCCAGCTGCGGCAGCAGCGCGTCGCTCAGCGCCTCGCGCAGGGCGTCGTCGGTGTAGCGTTCGGCCGGCTCCGGATAGGCCAGGGCATCGCGCAGGCGCCCGTCGGGGAAGTAGGGCTGCTGCGGAATGAACATGGTGTCGGCCGGCAGCGCCACGCGTCCGCGCGCATGCGGCCAGATGCCGGCGAGCGTGCGGAACAGGCTGGACTTGCCGCTGCCCGAGGCGCCGTGCACCAGCACCGTGTCGCCGGGCGCGACATGCAGGTCGGCATGCGCCAGCAGCTCGCGGCCGTTGGGCAGCGCGATGCTCAAATCGTCGGCGTCGACGCGGGCGGTGGCCGGGGTGGTCTGCAGCGCATCGTTCTGCTTCGACCAGGCCGACAGGCTGGCCTCGAAGCCCGAGAGGCGGTCGGTGGTCGCCTTCCAGCTCGCCAGCGTCATGTAGTTGTCGACCAGCCACGAGAGCGAGTCCTGCACGCGCCCGAAAGCCGAATTGATCTGCATGAGCTGCCCCAGCTGGATGGCACCGCTGAAATAGCGCGGGGCGGCCACGATCAGCGGGAAGATGATCGCCGCCTGCGCGAAGAAGCTGCTGAACCAGGTGAGGTTCTTCTGGTTCTTGATCAGGCGCAGGTAGTTGGCCATGACGTCGGTGAAGCGCAGGTCCAGCTGGCGCCGTTCCACGCGCTCGCCGCCGTCGAGCGCGATGGCTTCGCTGTACTCGCGCACCCGCACCATGTGGTGGCGGAAGTTCGCTTCCAGCATCTGCTGCTGGAAGTTCAGGCCCACCTGCGGCTTGCCGATCCAGTGCGCGATCGCGCTGCCCACCACGCAGTACAGCACCGCCGCCCACACCATGTAGCCCGCGATGTGCCACTGGCCACCGCCGAGGAAGGCGGGCGCCGTGAAGTCCAGCGAGCCGCTCAGCGTCCACAGGATGCCGACGAAGCTGAACAGCGTGACGGCCGCGTTCAGGATGCCCATCGACAGCGTCACCGAGTAGGTGGTGAAGAGGTTGAGGTCTTCCTGGATGCGCTGGTCGGGGTTGTCGGGCACCTGCTCGCCCTCGCGGGTGTAGCGCGCCAGCTCCAGCCGGTAGAAGGCCTTGTGGGCCAGCCATCGGTCCAGGTAGTGCTCGGTCATCCACACCCGCCAGCGCAGCTGCAGCATCTGCGTGAGATAGAACTTGTAGACCGCGATCACGATGTAGATCAGCGCCAGCCAGCAGAAGCGCACGATCTGCTGCCAGAACACGGCCTGGTCCTTGTTCTGCAGCGCGTCGTAGAACACGCGGTACCACTCGTTGATCTGCACCAGCATGTACACCGCGCCCAGGTTCAGCAGCACGATCGCCAGCAGCAGGCCGCGGGCCTTCCATTTCTGGTCGGAGCGGAAGTAGGGCGCCGTGAGCGCGCCGACGCGCTTCAAGGTGGTGACCAGGGACGGCTTGGGAGGGTGCGTCGTGGCGGTGCTCATCGTGGAATGGGGGAATGCATGGAACGGGCCGGCCCGCGGGCCGCGGCGGCGTGCCCGATCCTAGCCGTGCACCGGCGGCCTGCCTTAAGCCGGTCTGAAGCCCCGCGCGAGCCGGTGGTGGGGACTTTGCCGGCGCGTTGTCCGTGTGCTGTGCGGGGCGTAGGATGGTCTGCATGAAGATCCTCACCGCACTCCTGGCCGGCCTCGCCTGCCTGCTCGCCGCCTGCGACGACAAGCCCAAGCCGGGCGGCCCGGTGCCCAAGGCCGAGAGGGCTGCCCCGTCCGCCGGCGCCTGAGACGATGCCCGCGTCCGCGCCGGACCTGCAGCGCTTCGTCGACGCGCAGGCGCCCGTGTACGAGCAGGTGCGTGCCGAGCTGGCCGCGGGCCACAAGCGCACGCACTGGATGTGGTTCGTGTTCCCGCAGATCCAGGGACTGGGCCGCAGCGCGATGGCACAGCGTTATGCCATCGCTTCGCGCGAGGAGGCCGCGGCCTACCTCGCGCATCCGGTGCTGGGCGCACGCCTGCGCGAATGCAGTGCGATGGTGCTGTCGGCGCATGGCCCGGCCATCGACGACATCCTGGGCCCGCCGGACGATCTCAAGTTCAAGTCCTGCATGACGCTCTTCGACGCCGTGGCGCCGGCGGGCGAGACGCTCTTCGCGCAGTGCCTGCAGCGCTTCTTCGGCGGGGTGCGCGACGCAGCGACGCTCGAGCGCCTGCGCTGACGCGTGCCCGCGGCCGCGGACCTCAGTCGGCGCGGATGCGAAGTTCCTGCGCCAGGCGGCCCAGCCGGCGGTTCTCGTCGTCGACGAAGCGGGTGAACGCGGCGCGGTCGCCCAGCATCGGCTCGCTGTTGCGCTGCGCGATGAACTGCCGCTGCTCGGGCGTGGAGATGAAGCTCTGCACCGCCGCGTTGATGCGGTCCATCACCGCCGGCGGCGTGCCCTTGGGCGCCATGAGGCCCAGCCAGTGCGTCATGCGGATGGTGGGAAAGCCCGCCTCCACCGTCGTCGGCACCTCGGGCAGGGCGGCCAGGCGGTGGTCCGACGCCACGGCCAGCGCGCGCATCCTGCCCGCCTTGACCAGTGCGATGAGCGAGGCCGAGGGCACTTCCGACAGCATCTGCACCTGCCCCGAATGCAGCGCGGCGCTGCTCTCGCCGCCGCTCTTGTACTGCACGAAGGTCAGCGGAACGCCGAGCGCCGCCTTGATCAGCTCGCCCGAGAAATGGCTGGTGCTGCCGATGCCGGTGGTGGCGAAGAAGATGCCGCGCGGCTCGGCACGTGCCAGGGCCTGCAGCTCCTTCATGTTCGTCGCCTTGAGCGAGGGGTCCACCACCAGCAGCGAAGGCGAGGCGGACACGCCCGTGACCGGCACCAGGTCGCCGGGCGCGTAAGGCATCTTGGCGCGGATCAGGCTGTTGATCAGCGTGCCGTTGGCGGCGGCCAGCAGCGTGTAGCCATCGGGCGGTGCCTTGGCCACCAGGTCGGCGCCGATGATGCCGCCCGCGCCGGGCTTGTTGTCCACGATGACCGGCTGGCCCAGCGCCTTGGCCAGGCCGTCGGCCACCATGCGGGCGGTGTCGTCGCCCGGGCCACCGGCGGCGTACGGCGTGACGATGCGGATCGGCTTGGTGGGCCAGGCGGGCGACTGGGCCCAGGCGGCGCCGGCCCCCAGGGCGAGGGCGAGCGTGAACAGCGCCGTGCGTGCGAGCGGCTTCATGGGAGTCTCCTTGCTATCGAATTCATAGCTGCATGCGCCAATGGGACGGGCGATGCAGCCCGATCTGCCTCGAAAAGTCTCAGTCGAAGGCGGCGCGCGCCGGCGGCGCAAGCAGCGCGAGCAGCTCGCGCATGTCGTCCACCGCGTCCAGCCCGCGCACCAGGCGCTCGATCGCCTGCTGCCGCGGCGCGTCGATCAGCGCCTCGGTCAGCGTGCGGTACTTGGCGGCGATCTCGTCGCTCGTCTGCGGTGCTTCGATGGCGCGCGAGGCGTTGCGCTCCACCACCAGGCGCTGGCCGTCGGTGAAGCTCACCGCGACGCGCGTGCGGCCGCGGCGCAGCATGCCGCCGGCGTCGAAGTCCGGGTCGTGCCGCACCTCGATGCGCGGCAGCAGCGCCCACACATCGTCGGCATCGATGCGCCCGGGCGCGAACTGCGCCACCATCGCCGCGCCGTCGAGCACCGCCACCGCCAGCGCGTAGCCGATGTTCATCTGCGCGCCGATCGGCGTCAGCGGCCGCTCGGGTGTCCACCAGCCGTGGTGGTAGACCGCATGCGACACGTCGCACTCGATGCGCGCGATCTCGGCAGCGCGCAGCGGGCGCTGGCGGCCGATGTCGAACAGGGCGTCCAGCGGCGAGTGGATGCCGCCCATCGCCGCGTAGGGCTTGATGACGATGCGCTCCACCTCCCAGCGCGTGCCCAGGCCGTCGGTGATCTGCGAGGCGTCCGGGTCGTGGCCTTCGCCGAAGGTGGACAGGAAGCCGCCGTACTCGCGCTCGAACACGCGCTTGATGCCGGTGTAGCCGCCCTCGGCCAGCACCGCGGCGTACAGGCCGTTGCGTGCCGAGAAGCCGTGGTGCATGCGCTTGCACATCGCCTCGTACTGCGCGGCCATGAGACCGGCGGACTGCGTGCCGGCCAGGCCCAGCGCGTCCTCGAAGCGGGCGGCGTCCAGGCCCAGCAGCTTGCCCACCGCAGCCGCGGCCGCATGGGTGCCGAAGACCGAGCCCGAGTGCCAGCCGCGCGAGAGCATCTGCGCGCCGTGCAGCGCCATGCCCACGCGCGGGCCGACCTCGTAGCCCGCCATCGCCGCCTCCAGGAAACGACGCCCGGACACGGGCGCCGGCGCGCTCTCCACGGCCGCCCACAGCGCGGGCAGCACGATGGATGCACTGTGCAGCGGTCCGAGCGGGTGGTAGTCGTCCAGCTCGAAGCCCTGGATGAAGGTGCCGTTGAGCAGCGCCGCCGCCGGCGCGCTGGTGCCCGCGCCCCAGCCGACGATCGTGTGCGTGCCGGCACCTTCGAAGCGGCGCACGATGTCCACCGCCGTGCGCGACCACGGCAGCTGTGCACCCACGATCGCGCAGGCGATGCCGTCGAGCGTCAGCATGCGGGCGCGCTCGCGGGCCGATTCGGGCGCATCGTCGAGCGAGAAGCCGGCGAGCCAGTCGCACAGCAGGCCGGTGGGTGCGGCGGGGTCGGTGGGGCGTGCCGGCGCGGCGGCAGGTCGGGCATCGGTCATGGGGGCACCTTCAGGCGGCAGCCGCCTCGGGCAGCGTGTGGCCGCGCAGGTCCTCGCGCAGCTTCGTCTTGAGGATCTTGCCGGTGGCGCCAAGGGGGATGGCGTCCACGAAGACCACGTCGTCCGGCACCTGCCACCGCGCCGTCTTGCCCTCGTAGAAGGCCAGCAGTTCCTCGCGCTCCAGCCGCGCGCCGGGCTTGCGCGCGACGACGACGATGGGGCGTTCGTCCCACTTCGGATGCGGGACGCCGATGCAGGCCGCCATCGCCACCGCGGGGTGCGCCATGGCGATGTTCTCGATGTCGATCGAGCTGATCCACTCGCCGCCGGACTTGATGACGTCCTTGCTGCGGTCGGTGATCTGCAGGTAGCCCTGGGCGTCGATGGTGGCCACGTCGCCGGTGGGGAACCAGCCGTCCACCAGCGGGTCGCCGCCCTCGCCCTTGAAGTAGGCCCGCACGATCCATGGGCCACGCACCAGCAGGTCGCCGGCGGCGCGGCCATCCCAGGGCAGGGCCTCGCCGTTCGCGTTGACGATCTTCATGTCGACGCCGTAGACCGCGCGGCCCTGCTTCTCGAGCACGCGAAGCTGCGCCTCGCGCGGCAGGGCGTCGTGCGCCTTCTTGAGCGAGCACACGGTGCCCAGCGGGCTCATCTCGGTCATGCCCCAGCCGTGCAGCACGCGCACGTCGTGCCGAACTTCGAATTCGCGCAGCATCGCCGGCGGGCAGGCGGCGCCGCCGATCACCGTGCGCCGGAGCGTGGAGAACTTCAGGTCGCCGCCATGCATGTGGCCCAGCAGCATCTGCCACACGGTGGGCACCCCGGCCGCGAATGTCACCTTCTCGGCTTCGATGAGTTCGTAGACCGACTTGCCGTCCAGCGCCGGCCCGGGAAAGACCAGCTTGCAGCCCACCAGCGCCGCCGAGTACGGGATGCCCCAGGCGTTGACGTGGAACATCGGCACCACCGGCAGCACCGCATCGCGCGCCGACAGGCCCATCATGTCCGGCAGCACCGAGCCGTAGGCATGCAGCACGGTGGAGCGGTGGCTGTACAGCGCCCCCTTGGGGTTGCCGGTGGTGCCGCTCGTGTAGCACAGGCTCGACGCCGCGTTCTCGTCGAACACCGGCCAGTCGTAGGTGTCGGCCTGGCTGCCGATCCACGCTTCGTAACTTAGCAGACCGGGGATGCCGGTGTCGGTCGGCAGCCGGTCGCTGTCGCACAGGGCGACCCACTTCCTGACCGTCGTGCACTTCGCGTGCACCGCTTTCACCAGCGGCAGGAAGCTCAGGTCGAAGCACAGGACCTGGTCTTCGGCATGGTTGGCGATCCAGGCGATCTGCTCCGGGTGCAGGCGCGGGTTGATGGTGTGCAGCACGCGGCCCGAGCCGCTCACGCCGTAGTACAGCTCCAGGTGACGGTAGCCGTTCCAGGCCAGGGTGGCGACGCGGTCGGAGAAGCGCAGCTTCTCGCCGTCCAGCGCGTTCGCCACTTGGCGCGCGCGTGCCGCGCAGTCGCGCCAGGTGTAGCGGTGGACGTCGCCTTCGACGCGGCGCGAGACGATCTCGGTGCCGCCGTTGTGGCGCTCGACGAATTCGATCAAGTGGGAGATCAGCAGGGGGCGGTCCTGCATCAGGCCTTGCAACATGGCAGCTTTGGATAGAGGAATGAATGGGGGCTGGAGGTGCGGGGCCTCAGCCTTCGATGACGAGCTTGCGTTCGGCGACCAGCTGCTTCCAGGTGGCGAGCTCCGCCGAGATCACGCCGCGCACGTCCTGGCCCGCCGGTGGCAGGGTCTGGCCCAGCGCCTCGAGGCGGCTGACGACCGCGGGCGTGGCCAGCACCTGCGCGACCGAGCGGCGCAGCGTGGAGACGACCGGCTCGGGCAGCCCGGCCGGACCCACCAGCGCGAACCAGCCCGGCGCCTCGAAGCCGGGGATGACCGACTCCGCGATCGTCGGCACGCCGGGCAGGGACGCCAGGCGGCTGCGCGAGCTCACACCCAGTGCCTTGAGCTTGCCGGCCTGGATGAAGCCCTGCGTGGCCGTGGGTGTGAGGAAGGCGAACTGCACCTCGCCCGCGAGCAGCGCGTTGATGGCCGGCGCGCCGCCGCGGTAGGGCACATGCAGCGCATAGGTGCCGGTGCGCGACTTGAACAGCTCCGTCGTCAGGTGGCCCACGCTGCCGGCACCGCCCGAGGCGTAGCTGAACTTGCCCGGCGCCTTGCGCATCGCCTCGATCAGCTCGCGCAGGCTGCCCACACCGGCCGAGGCCGAGGCAACCAGCACCTGGGGCACGTGCGACACCATGGTGATCGGCGTGAAGGCGGCGAGCGGGTCGTAGCCCGCGTTGCGCAGGGCCGGCACGATGGTGAGCGGGGCGTTGTCGAGCAGGCCCAGCGTGTAGCCGTCGGGTGCGGCGCGCGCGACTTCCGCGCCGGCGATCGTGCCGCTGGCGCCGGCCTTGTAGTCCACCACCAGCGGCTGGCCGAGCGCGGCGGCCAGCGGCACGGTGAGTTCGCGGGCCGTCGTGTCGGCGGAGCCGCCGGGCGTGTAGCCCAGCACCACGCGCACCGGGCGCGCAGGCCAGGCCTGCGCGCGGGCCGGCAGGCCGAGCGCCAGCGCGCCGGCGGCGCCGGCGAGGCGGCCGAGGCAGGCGCGCCGGGCCAGGTCGGCGCCGCGGTCCGAGCTGCGGGTGCCGCTCATTGCACGCCCTGCAGCGCGAATTCGTTGAGGTGCCCCGACGGCAGCGCCTCGACGCCCGGGTCCTCGGGCAGGTCGACGCCGAACCATCGCTTGAGCACGCCCGAGATCAGCTCGTAGCACGCGCCCATGCGGATGACCTGCAGGGTGTCGAAGTTGATCAGCGTGCCCGCGCGGCGGTACACGTGGTAGCGGCGCAGGCCGTAGTCGATGGTGATGTCGGCGATGGCGCGCAGCTCGGGCTGGATGTCCTCGACCCGGAAGCGCGTGCCGGTGCCGCTGAGGTTGGCCGACGAGCCGAAGAGCGGCACCACCTCCTCCCGGCTCAGCCGGGTCAGCGCCTTGTGGAAGGGGCCGGCGTTGAGCAGGATGCCGATGGTGCCCACGGCCGAGCTGGCGCGCACCGCCTCGTCGCCGAGCTGGCGCAGCAGCGGGTGGTCGGGGCGGAAGCTGCCGATCACGCCCAGCGGCAGGTCGTGGTCGACGACCAGCGCCTCCACCATTTCCTGGGCGCGGGGGCTGAGGGTCTGCAGCTCGCGCTGGGTCTCCAGGTCGGCGGCCATGGCGTTGCGCTTGTGGCCGCCGCGCTGCTTGGTGGCGTAGATCTTCTGCAGCGGGTCCATCGAGCCGCCGCAGCAGGCGTAGCCGGTGTCGTTGGGCACGATGGCGACGCCGCCGTTCTTGATGATGTCGAGGGTGCGGCGGGCGTCGCCGGCAATGTCGATGCTGGGCATGTAGGTGTCTCCGGGTCGATGGTGGAAAAGGAAGGGCGGGGCGCGCGGCGTCAGTCCACCTGCACACCGGCGTCGTTCACCGCCTGGCCCCACTTGCGGATCTCGCTGGCCAGGAAGCGACCGAAGTCGGCCGGCATCGTGATGGCCAGTTCGCTGCCCGTCGCACGGATCGATTCCTGGATCTCGGGGCTGGCCGACGCACGCTGGATGGCTGCGTGCAGCGCGTTCACCGTGGCGGGCGGCGTGCCGGCCGGCGCCAGGAAGCCCACCCAGGAGCTGATGTCGAAGCCCTTGAGCCCCTGCTCGTCGGCGGTGGGCACCTCGGGCAGCAGCGGGTTGCGCCTGGGGCTGGAGACGGCGAGCGCCTTGAGCTTGCCGGCCTTGACCTGCGGCAGAGTGGAGGCGAGCGCGTCGAACATGATCGGCACCTGCCCGGCCATCACGTCGTTGATGGCGGCCGGCGAGCCCTTGTAGGGGATGTGGTTGAGCTGCAGGCCGGCCTGGCGCTCGAGCACCACCATCGCGAGGTGGGCCGTGATGCCGTTGCCGCCCGAGGCGAAGTCCACCTTGCCCGGCCGCTGCTTCGCATACGCGATCAGCTCCCTGAGGTTGTTGGGCCCGAAGGAAGGCGTCGCCACCAGCAGCAGCGCGCCGGTGCTGACCTGCGCGATCGGCGCGAAGTCCTTGAGCGTGTCGTAAGGCAGCTTCTTGTACAGCGTCGGGTTGATGGTCATCTGCCCCAGCGTGCCGAGCAGGATCGTGGTGCCGTCGGGCGCGCTCTTCTTCACCTCCTGCGCGCCAAGGCTGCCATTGGCGCCGGGGCGGTTGTCGACGATCACCGGCTGGCCGGTCTCCTTGGTGAGCGCGGCGGCGAAGTTGCGCGCCACGATGTCGACGGTCTGGCCGGCCGGGTAGCCGACCACGATGCGCAGCGGCCTGCCTGGCATGCCTTGCGCGAGTGCGGGGCCGGCGAGCGCCAGGCCGGCGAGGGCGGCCAGCGCGTGTCGGCGCGAAAGGGGGATCGGCATGTCTGTCTCCGTGGTTCCGAATACGGGAAAGTCGAAGCGCGCTTCAGAGCGCGTCGCGCGGCACGTACACCGTGCCGGCCATGAGGCGGCGCGCCGTGCGCTGCAGGCCCAGCGCAGCGAAGTGCGTGTCGGCCGGTGTGGCACCGGGCCGGGCGACGACCTTCACGGTCATCACACCCAGCGGGTGGCCGATGCGCAGGGTGTCGGTGCCCGCGCGCTCGCCCACCGCCGCGTTCACCAGCGAACCCGGCACGCGCGAGGCGGCCGCCGTGCACATCGAGCCGGTGCCGGCCATGCTGTCGTGGCATTTGCCGAGGAACACCAGGCGTGCGCGCAGGTCGCAGTCGGCCGCCTTCAAGGTGGCATGGTTGGTGTCGATGTAGTCGGCCGGCGGCGCCACCAGCACCGCCAGCGGCAGGCCGGGCAGATGTACGTCCTTCCAGTCCTTGTAGAGCCCGATGCGTTCGCCGGCCTTGGATTGCAGTTCGCCGATCGCCTCGATCAGCGCGCGGTCGCCGCCGATGTCGGGTGGCAGCTCGCTGCCCGTGAGGCCGAGCGAACCCGCGGCGATGAACACGCAGGGCGTGGCCGCGTCCACGATCGAGACCTCGACGCGGCGGCCGTCCTCCAGCACGATGGTGTCGACCGCCTGGCCGGTGGGCAGCAGCCGGCCGGTCTTGGCGCCCAGCGTGTCGGTGTAGTCCATGAGGATCTCGGCACCGGTGCCGGGCACGCCGGCGATGGCGCAGTCGCCCTGCACGCGCGCCTTGCCCTTCCTCACCTGCACCTTCGACACGAACACCGTGCCGGTGTTGGTGTTGTGGATGCGCACGGTGGTGACGGGCTCCACGGCATCGACCAGGCCCTCGTCGATCGCGAAGGGGGCCACGGCCGAGGAGATGTTGCCGCAGTTGGCGTCGTAGCCGATCAGGTCGCGCTCGACGTCGGCCTGCGCGAAGGTGTAGTCCACGTCGGCGCCGGGCCGCTCGGAACGCTTGATGATCGCGATCTTGGAGGTGACCAGGCGCGAGCCGCCCAGGCCGTCGATCTGCAGCACGTCGGGCGTGCCCATGGCACGCTTGAGCAGGCGGTCGCGTGCAGGGCCGGGAGCGGGCACATCGGCTTCGTGGAAGAACAGTGCCTTGCTGGTGCCGCCGCGCATGAGCACGCAGCGCACCTCGATCTGTTCGTTGTCCAGGGGGAGGGTGGGTGTCATCGATGCTTCCAGGGTGCTGCGCTCATTCCAGCGGGTAGCGCTTGACCAGCGCGCCCAGGCGCTCGCTCTCCTCGCGCACCTGCGTGACGAAGTCGGCGGGCTCGTTCACCACCGGCTCGGCGCCCGCGGCGGCAATGGTCTGGCGCACGTCGTTGTCCTTCACCGCCTCGCGCAGTGCGGCGACGATGCCCTGCTGCACCGGCGCGGGCGTGCCCTTGGGCGCGAAGAGGCCGAACCAGGTCACCGACTGGAACTGCGGGAAGCCCGCCTCGGCGGTGGTCGGCACGTCGGGCAGCGCGGCGGCGCGCGTGCGCCCCTGCGTGGCCAGGATCCGCAGGGTGCCGGCCTTGTGGTGCGGCATGGCGGCCGTGATGCCGGTGAAGGCGAAGTTCACGTTGTTGGCGATCATGTCCGTCACGATCGCACCCGTGCCGCGGTAGTTGACGGTGATGAGTCCCGGCAGCGGCACCTCGGCGGCGATCTGCTTGGCGCTCACCCGCGCCAGCGTCTCGCCGCTGGCGATCGAACAGGGCTGCGGCGCCTTCTGGCAGTACTGGAAGAGCTCGGGCAGCGTCTTCACCGGCAGCCTCGCACTGACAACGATGGCGGCCGGCGATTGCGACACGGCCGTCACCGGTGCGAGCTGCGCCAGCGGGTCGATGCCCTTGAGCCCCGGCGTGTACCGGGTCAGCACGATGGCCGGCACCTGCAGCAGCAGGGTGTAGCCGTCGGGCTTGGCTTCCATCACGCGCCTCGTGCCGATCAGGCCGTCGGCGCCGGGCAGGTTCTCGACCACCACCGCCTGCTTCCACAGCACGCCCAACTGCTTGGCCACGGCGCGCGCGGTCGCGTCGGTGCCGCCGCCGGCCGAGTACGGAACGATCAGCGTCACGGGCCGCTCCGGACGCCAGGGCGCGGGCTGCGCCGCCGAAGTGGTTGCTATGAAAAAGATAGCTGCTCCCGCAAGCAGTGCGGGCGCTGCGGGCCGCTTTCGCTTGAATTCCTGTGGCATGTTGTCTCCGTGGGCGGTGCCCTGTGCTTGTTGTTGTCGGCGCAGTCGCAGCGGGCTACGGGCGCGGCCGGGCCGTGGGCCAGGCCCAGGGGCGCCGCTGCCGGTCGGCGGCCTGCCAGGCGCGGATCAGGGCGTCGTCCTTGAGCGTCAGGCCGATGTCATCCAGCCCGTGCAGCAGCGCTTCGCGACGCAGCGGGTCGATGGTGAAGGGGATTGCCTGGCCCTCTGGCGTCGTCACGGCGCAGGCCTGCAGGTCGACCGTCACGGGCGCGCCGCCCCCGCATTGCGCGGCGAGCGCCTGCACCTGCGCGATGGGCAGCGTGATCGGCAGCACGCCGTTCTGGAAGCAGTTGCTCCAGAAGATGTCGCCGTAGCTCGGCGCGATCACGCAGCGCACGCCGATGCCCTGCAGCGCCCACACGGCGCCCTCGCGCGAGGAGCCGCAGCCGAAGTTCTCGGCCGCCAGCAGCACCGGTGCGCCCTGAAAGCGCGGCGCGTTCAGCACGCAGTCGGCGTCCTCGCTGCCGTCGGGGCGGCGGCGCAAGGCCTCGAAGGCGTAGTGGCCCAGCTCGGTCTTGCCCAGTGTGGTCAGGCGCTCGATGCGGATGATGACATCGGTATCGACGTTGGGCCGCATCAGCGGCACGGCCGGGCCGGTGACGGTGGTGAAGGGCGTGTTCATGCCAGATTCCGTACGTCGGTGATGCGGCCGATGACCGCGGCGGCGGCAGCCATCGCGGGGCTCGCCAGGTGGGTGCGCGCACCGGGGCCCTGCCGGCCGACGAAGTTGCGGTTGGAGGTGGAGACCGAGCGCTGCTGCGGCGGCACCTGCTCGCCGTTGGCGGCCACGCACATGCTGCAGCCGGGCTCGCGCCACTCGAAGCCCGCGGCGGCGAAGACGTCGTGCAGGCCCTCGGCTTCGGCGGCGCGCTTGACGTTCTCGGAGCCCGGCACGACCCAGGCGCGCACGCCCTCGGCCACGCGCCGGCCGCGCGCCACCTCGGCAGCGGCGCGCAGGTCCGCCAGGCGCGAGTTGGCGCAGGAGCCGATGAACACCCAGTCCACCGCCGTGCCGGCGATGGGTGCATTGGCCTGCAGGCCCATGTAGTCGAGCGCCGCGCCCCAGGCCTCGCGGTCGGTGGCTGTGGCGGCACGCGACGGGTCGGGCACGGCGCCGTCGATGGCGATCGCATGCTCGGGGCTGGTGCCCCAGGTGATCGTCGGCGCGACGGCAGCGGCGTCGATGGTCTCTTCGCGGTCGAACGCCGCATCGGCATCGCTGGCCAGCGTGCGCCAGTGGGCGGCCGCGGCCTCGAAGGCCTCGCCCTGCGGCGCGTACGGGCGGCCGCGCAGCCAGTCGATGGTGGTCTCGTCGGGCGCGACCATGCCGAAGCGCGCGCCCAGCTCCACGCTGAGGTTGCACAGGGTCAGGCGGCCCTCGACGTCCAGCGCCTCGACGGCCGGGCCGGCGAATTCGATCGCGTAGCCCACGCCCGCGGCAGCCCCCAGGCGGCCGATGACGTGCAGCGCGAGGTCCTTGGCCGTCACGCCGGCCGCCAGGCGGCCCTCGCAGCGGATGCGCATGCGCCGCGGCTTCTGCTGGCGCAGCGTCTGCGTGGCCAGCGCGTGCGTGCTCTCGGACGAGCCCACGCCGAAGGCCATCGCGCCCAGGCCGCCGTTGGTGCAGGTGTGGCTGTCGCCGCAGATCACCGTGAGGCCGGGCAGCACGATGCCCATCTCCGGGCCCATCACGTGCACGATGCCCTGGCCGGGCTCGCCCAGGTCGAACAGCTGCACGCCCATCGCGCCGGTGAGCTGCTTCAGGCCCGCGTGCAGCTTGCCGCCCAGCGGGAAGGTGGTGGCCACGCGGCCCGGCTGGCTCGACACGGCATGGTCAGGCGTGGCGAAGACGAGCTCGGGGTCGTGCAGCGCCATGCCGCGCGTGCGCACGTCGTTCAGCGCCGGCGGCCCCGACAGATCGTGCAGCAGGTGGCGGTCGATGTGCAGCAGCGCCCAGCCGTCACCGAGCTCGCGGATGACGTGGGCGTCCCACAGCTTGTCGAAGAGGGTGCGGGGCGGCATGTCAGGCGCCCATGGTTGCGCCGGCGTTGAAGCGCGTGCGCAGCGCGTCCCACTCGTCGGCGCCGAAGCGGCGGAAGGTCTGCGCCACGGTGGCGCTGGTGGTGGGCGCCTGCATCGTGGCCTTGACCTCGGCGAGCGCGGCGTCGCCCGCCTCGATGGCGGCCTTGAGCATCAGGCCGGGCAGGATCGCGAGCCTGTAGCCCATCTCCTCGGCCTGGCGCAGGTCATGCACCGGCGTGCGGCCGCCGGGCACCACGTTGAGCAGGCAGGCGCCCTTCACGCGGCGCGGCACGAGGGCAGCCTCCTCGACCGATTGCGTGGCCTCGACGAAGGCCATGTCGGCGCCCGCGTCGAGCGCGGCCTCGGCCCGCCACAGGGCCTCTTCCAGGCCCAGCATGGCGCGTGCGTCGGTGCGCGCGATGAGGAAGAAGTCGGGCGTGCGGCGTGCCTCCACCGCAGCGCGGATCTTCGAAACGAACTCGTCGCGCGAGATGACCTCCTTGCCGTCGAGGTGGCCGCAGCGCTTGGGCGAGACCTGGTCCTCGATGTGGATGGCGGCCACGCCGCGCGCCTCGTACTCGCGCACGGTGCGCGTCATGTTCAGCTCGTTGCCGTAGCCGGTGTCGGCGTCGGCGATCAGCGGGATCTGCACCGAGCGCGCCATCACGGCCGCGTTCTCCACCATCTCGCTCATCGTGAGCAGGCCGAAGTCGGGAAAGCCGCGCGCCGCCGAGGTGCCCGCGCCGGTCATGTAGCAGGCGCCGAAGCCGGCCTGCTCGATCAGGCGCGCGCCGATGCCGTCGTAGGCGCCGGGGGCGATGCGCAGACCGGGCGCGGCGAGCTGCTGGCGCAGGCGGGCGCCAGCGCTGACGGGCGGGAGGGGGGTGCTCATGGGCGATGTCTCCTGATTGGGGCCGACCGGATCACGCTTTCACCGCGCCGGTGTTGTTCTATTATTATGACAACATCAACACAAGTCAACCGGCTATGCTTCGACGCCCGCTCCAAGCGCTCAGCCGACCCCGATGAAGCCCGTGAATGCCCTGCCCGACACCGAAGCTCTGCCCGTCGGCCGCACCCCTGGCACGGCGTTGCATCGCCAGCTTTTCATGGTGCTGCGCGACGAGATCGTGCGGGGCGAGTACGCGTCGGGCCTGTTGCCCAAGGAAGAGGCGCTCTGCGAGCGCTTCGGCGTCTCGCGCATCACGGTGCGGAGGGCGCTGGCCGACCTCGCAGCCCAGGGGCTGGTGGAGCGTCGACACGGACGCGGCACCTTCGTGCGCGAGGACCGCCTGCCGCTGGCGCGCGCGCGGCCCAGCCTGAGCCTGATCGACAGCCTGCGCCAGGCCGCGATCGACACGCAGGTGCAGGTGCTTCGCGTGGAGCAGACCGAGCCGCCACTTGACGTGGCGGCAATGCTGCAGCTCGCGCCCGGCGAGAAGGCGGTGCACGCCCTGCGCCTGCGCAGCATCGATGGCACGCCCGTGATGCTGACCGACGCCTGGGTGCCGGCGCGCCTGGGCAAGCAGGTGACGGCCGCCACGCTGCGCAAGCAGGCGCTCTACGAGATCCTGCTGGCGCAGGGCGTGAAGTTCGGCCGCGTGATCCAGGAGATCACGGCCGAGGTGAGCGACCCGGTGCGCGCCCGCCTCATGCAGACCGAGGTCGGCATGCCGCTGTTGAAGATCGTGCGCGTGATCCATGACCCACAGGCGCGGCCGGTGCAGTACATCACCGTGACCATGACGCCCGAGCGCAGCCGCATCCTCATGGACATCCCGGGCGAGACGGTCAACACGCTCAGCGCCGGGCAGTTCGTGCACGAGGTGCCCGCGGCGCGCTGAGCGCGGCGCGCCACGGGCCGGGCGTCAGAAACGGTCTTCCATCCCCATCGCCGGGTCGCTCAGGCCATGGCGCCCCGTCTCCACGCGGCCGGCCAGGCGGCGTTCGAAGGCCGGGTCGGCGTCGCAGGTCACGAGCAGGTCGTACCAGTGGGCGCTGCCGTCCAGGGACCAGTCGCGCTCGACGCGCTGGCCGCCGCGGACCTTGATGCGCCACACGCGGTCGCCGCCCTTGTCGCCGCCTTGGCCGTGGCCGCGGCCACGCGCCGCGTCCCAGGGCGCGCCGTCGTCCTCGCCGTCGCCCCAGCCCGGGCTGCGGCCGCGGCGCGGCGGGCCGTAGGCGGCATTGGCAACGACGAGGAAGCGGCAGTCGCGCTCGCCGTCGTTGCGCAGCTGCAGGTACAGGTCGCCGCCGCGCGCGTCGTAGCCCACGCGCAGTTCGGGCGCCGCGGCCTGGCCTGCGCGCAGCGCGTTCAGGTCGCCCTTGAAGTGGCGGTGGAAGCCGTTGGGGCCGAGCACCCACAGGTCGTACAGGCCGGCGTTGTCGGTGCCCACGCTCCACACGTCGTCCAGGCGCTTGCCGGCCTCGACCGCGTAGCGGCGCGGCAGGCGGTCCAGGTTGAGCTTGTCGTACACGTGAAACACTGCGCCCGCGCGTCCGGTGTTGGCGAAGCGCAGCTGCACGCGGCCGTTGCGTGCATCGGCCAGCGCGCTGGCATGCAGCTCGTAGGGCAGGGCGCGTGAAGGCCGCGTGCCCCTGGCCTGGCGCGGCAGCCCGGTGTCGGGCGCGGGCTGGATCTGCGCCAGCTGCTCCTGCTGTGCACGCAGCGCATCGGCCTCGGCCTGCGTCTTGCGGCCGGCGAGCGTGAGGCGGGCCTCGTCGTTCGGGTTGGCGAAGTTGAAGGCCGACAGCAGGTCACCGCAGACCGCGCGGCGGAAGGCCCCGATGTTGGGTTCCCTGACGCCGAAGCGGGCCTCCAGGAATTGCAGCACCGAGGTGTGGTCGAAGACCTGCGAGTTCACCCAGCCGCCACGGCTCCATGGCGAGACGACGTACATCGGCACCCGCACGCCCGGTCCGTACACGCGGCCGTCGGGCTGCGGCTGGCCGGGCGAGGCCGGCGTGTGCGTGAAGCGCTCGAGCGCGATGTCGGCCTCGGCCAGCGTGGTCTTGCCCGCGGGCGTGCCGTCGGCCGCCAGCGAGGGCGCCGAGGGCGAGGGAACGTGGTCGAAGTAGCCGTCGTTCTCGTCGAAGTTGATGAACAGCACCGTCTTGCTCCACACCTCGGGCACGGCGGTGAGCGCGTCCAGCACCTCCTGGATGTACCAGGCGCCCTGCACCGGGCTCGACGGGCCGGGGTGCTCGGAGTACGTGGCGGGGGCCACCACCCACGACACCTGCGGCAGCCTGCCGTTGCGGATGTCCTGCCTGAAGCTGCCCAGGAAGCCGCCGTCGGGCATGGTGTTGGCGATGCCCTTGTAGAGCGGGTTGCCCGCGTTGTCGCTGGCCGGGTCGTAGGGCGGCGAGACCTTCGTGTCGTCGTGGCTCACCGGCTTGCCCGAGGCCTCGTTTGCCTGGCGGTACTGGCGAAAGCCCGCCAGCGGGTTGTCGGTGAAGTTGTCGGGCATGTTCTGGTAGACCATCCAGCTCACCTTGGCGGCCTCCAGCCGCTCGGGGTAGGTGGTCCAGGCGTAGCCCTGAGTCGACGGGCCGATGTCGTCCCACACGTTGACCACCGAGGCCACGCCGGCACCCGACGGGCCGTTGGTGCCGGTCCAGAGGAACATGCGGTTGGAGTTGGTGCCCGTGTGCATCGCGCAGTGGTAGGCGTCGCACACCGTGAAGGCGTTGGCCAGCGCGAACTGAAAGGGCAGCTCGGCCTCCTTGAAGTAGCTCATCGACGCCGGCGTCTTGTAGCGCGCCCACTGGGTCATGCGGCCGCCGTCCCAGGCGTTCTGGCCGTCGGTCCAGGAGTGCGGCGTGCCGCTCACGCGCTGCGCGTTGCCCTTGCTGCCGTCGAGGTGGTAGGGCAGCACGGGCTTGCCGTTGGCATCGCCCTGCTGCCAGACGCTCAGGCCCTGCGGCAGCGGGATGGTGAAGCGGTCGCCGAAGCCGCGCACGCCCCTGAGCGTGCCGAAGTAGTTGTCGAAGGAGCGGTTCTCCTGCATCAGGATGACGACGTGCTCGACGTCCTGCAGCGTGCCCGTGCGGTGGTGGGCCGGGATCGCGAGGGCGCGGCGGATGCTCGGCGGGAAGGTCGCCAGCGTCGCGGCGGCGAAGCCGGAGGCGGCCGTGTTCTGGAGGAAGGTGCGGCGGTTGCTCATGGCGCGGTTCTCGTTGGGTTGGCTCTCGTGGCAGGGGTGGCGCACTGCGCTCAGGGCGCGTAGGTCACGTCGGGTGCGGCCGGGGCCGTGCTCGCGTTGCCCGTCGATGCGGCCGTGCTGCCGGTGTCGGCGGCCGTGCGCTTGGCCGAGCCGGAGCCGGAACTCACGGCCACGCCGCCGCCGCCACTGCTGCCGCCACCGCAGGCGGCGAGCACACAGGCCAGCAGCAGCACGCCCAGCAGGCGAAGTCGGATCGTGGGTGGATGCATTCGAAAGCCCTCGTGTGTTGGAAAGAGTCGATGGGGCGAGCGAGGCGGCTACGCGCACCTCGTCCCGCCGGGACGGCGCGAGGATCGATATGGAAGTCCCTCGTCGCGGCGGGCCGAAGGCTAGGCAGCGCGCATGACGACGGCGTGTCCCCCGCCGGCGCTGCGCCGTCGTCGTGCGGGGCTTGCTATCGAATCGATAGCTGGGCGCGCAGCTGCCACGAGCGCTGTAGCCGCTTCGCGATCGATGCAATTGGTTTCAACAACACCGGCCGGCGCTGCGCGACGCACGTCATCCGCTGGCCGCGGCCTGGCGTGCGTAGCGCCCCGGCGGCATGCCGACATGCCGCGTGAAGGCGACGCCGAAGGTGCTCACCGAGCTGTAGCCCACGCGTTCGGCCACGTCGGCGATCGCCAGTTCGCGCTGTCCGAGGAGCTGGCGCGCGAGCGCCATGCGCCAGGCGAGCAGGTAGGCCATCGGCGCCATGCCCACCGCCTGGCTGAAGCGCTCGAAGAAGGCGGAGCGCGACATCGCCGTCTCGCGCGCGAGCGCGGCGATGGTCCACGCCTGCGCGGGCTGCGCATGCATGGCACGCAGCGCCACGGCCAGGCGTGCATCGCCCAGGCCGCGCACCAGGCCGGGCGAGGCGGCGGTGCCGGCGGCCGAGCGCAGCGCCTCGATCAGCAGCACCTCCAGCAGGCGGGCCATCACGATCTCGCGCGCGGGGCGGTCGGCGCGCGACTCGTCGCCCACCAGTTGCATCAGCGTCGCCAGGCGCGGATCGCCGCGCACATGCAGCCAGCGCGGCAGCAGCGGCACCAGCAGGGCCGCATCGGCCGAACCGAAGACGCAATGGCCCACGAGCATGCGCACGTCCACCTCGCCCGCCGGGTCGCCGACCCGCGCGCCGCCGGGCATCGGTGCGATCGGCGTGTCGACGGCCTCGCCCTCGCGCGGCGGGTCGCGGTCGAGGCTGGAAGTGGCGAAGGCCCGCGCCGCCGGGATCAGTGCGAAGTCGCCGGCATTCAGCACGAGCGTCTGGCCTTCGACCGTCAGCTGGCAGGCTCCCTCCAGCACGGCGAAGTAGAAGGGCCGGGCCAGCTCGCTGCGGCGCACGGCCCAGGGCGCGGACGCGACCACGAGTTTGGAGAAGGGCGTGCGTGGCTGCAGCAGCGACACCACCTCGGCCAGCGGATCGACCATGGACGGATTCGACAAAACAATGGACTCGCAAGCGTAGCAAGTCCGGCCGGCGGCGCCTAACCTGGGGGCACTCACACACGACCACGGAGTGCACCGCATGTCTTCCCTACCGACCTCTTCTCCTGCCGTTTCCTCTTCCACCGTGCTCATCACGGGCTGCTCCTCGGGCTTCGGCCTGGCGATCGCGCAGTTGTTCCTCGACCGTGGCTGGCACGTCGTCGCGACGATGCGCACGCCGCGCGCCGATGTGCTGCCTGCCTCGCCGCGGCTGCGCGTGCTGGCGCTGGACGTCACCGATGCCGGGAGCATCCGACGCTGCATCGAGGCCGCGGGGCCGATCGATGCGCTGGTCAACAACGCCGGCATCGGCCTGATGGCGCCTCTGGAGGGCGTGGCGCCCGAGACCGTGCGCGGCATCTTCGAGACCAACACGCTCGGCACCATCGCGATGACGCAAGCCGTGCTGCCGCAGATGCGCGAGCGGCGCGCGGGCGTGGTGGTGAACGTGACCTCGGCCGTGACGCTCGCGCCGCTTCCCCTGCTGTCGGTCTACACGGGCAGCAAGGCGGCGGTCAACGCGTTCACCGAGTCGCTGGCGCTGGAACTCGCGCCCTTCGATGTGCGCGCGCGCCTGGTGCTGCCCGGCCGCGCGCCCGGCACGCGCTTCGGCGCGAACGCGGCCTCGCGCATGCAGGACGGCGTGCCCGCGCCGTACGTCGATTTCCGCGAGCGCGTGTTCGCGGCGGCGCGCGACACGGCGGCGGCGATCACGCGTTCGGAGGACGTGGCCGAGGCGGTGTGGCGTGCCGTGACCGACGCCGCGGCGCCGATGCGCCTGCCGGCCGGCGCGGATGCCGTGGCGCTGGCGGGCGCCTGAGGAAGGGCACCCGCCGCGTAGCCGTCAGCCCGCGTTGCTGATGCCGCTGGCGACGTGCCCGGCCGGCACGTGCCGCGCGGCCGAGCGCACGTGGCCCGTCTGGTCGTCGAAGAAGAAGTCGGGTTCGAACTCGCGCAGGAAGCCGCCCTTGTCGAGGCCGGCGAGGAACATCGCCTCGTCGACGCGGATGTTCCAGCTCATGAGCGTCTGGATCGCGCGGCGGTGCGCCGGCGCGCCGCGCGCGGTGACCAGGGCCGTGCGGATGCGCATGCCGGTGCTGGCGGCCGCCTGCTGCAGGCGGTGCAGCGCGACGAGGAAGGGCGCCAGCGGCCCGGCGCCCAGCGGCACCGCGGCCTTGTCGGCCTCGTGCGCCTGGAAGGCGGCCAGGCCCTGGGCTTGGTAGACGCGCTCGGCCTCGTCGGAGAACAGCACCGCGTCGCCGTCGAAGGCGATGCGCACTTCGTCCGGGTGCAGGCTGCTGGCCAGGGCCGCCTCGACGTTGACGTGTGCCGCCGCGAAGCCCGCGCGCAGAGCCTCGCGCACGTCCTCGGCGTTGGCGGAGAGGAACAGGTCGGCGTTGAGCGGCGTGAGGTAGCGAAAGGGCGAGCGCCCCTGCGTGAACACGCCGCGTTGGATCTGCAGCTCGGCCGCCGCGCCCGAGTTGAAGATGCGCATGCCCGAGGCCGGGTCGTTGCGCGACAGGATCACCACCTCCACCCGCTGCACGCCATCGTCGTTGAAGCGCAGCAGCTTGCGCACCAGCGAGTAAGCGATGCCCGGCGACGCGGGCACGTCGAGCCGCTCGAGCTGCAGGCGCATGTAGGCATCGGGGTCGCCGTGCTCGAAGAGGCGGTTCTCCTCCTCGAGGTTGAACAGGGCGCGCGAGGAGATCGCGACCACGAGCTTGTCGTCCAGGGTGACGGGCATGGCGGGCGTTGGAACGTGAAGGGGCCGGCTGCGATTGTCGTGCGTGGCGGGAGCCCGGGGGCGCCCGGGCGCGCAGTCCGGCCCAGGCGCATGAGTGACAGCCCGGCTACCGGGGATGCGTCACCATGGCATCCCGCGTGGCGCGCCGGACAAGCGCGTTGCGCGACTTCACGTTTCAACGCCGCGATCCGCATGACCTCTCCCTTCACCTCGACACCGATGCTCTGCGGCGCTTTGCGCCAGCCGCGCCAGATGCTGGCCGACCAGAAGTACGACGGCCACAAGTCCATCCACGACGACGCCATGGCCGAGGGCCTGGGCCTGCGTGCCGGCCCCATCGAAGGGCCGACGCACTTCAGCCAGTTCGACCCTCTGCTGTTCCAGCTCTTCGGCAATGCCTGGTTCGAGACCGGCTGCATCAGCGCCCACTACCAGACCATGGTGGTCGAAGGCGAGTCGGTGCGCGCCTTCGTCGAGATGCCCGCGCCCGGCGCGACCTTCGTGCGCATCCACGCCGAGAAGGCCGACGGCACGCCGGTGCTGATCGGATCCGCCTCCGTCGGCGAGCCCACGCAGCCGCACGAACTGGAGCAGCGCATGGCCAAGCTGCGCCCGCCCACGGGGCTGGTGATCAACCGCGACCTGAAGGTGGGCCAGCGCGGTGCGGTGCCCGAGACGATCCGCATGGGCTTCGACCAGCACATGGGCGACCACTACCCCTTCACGCTCGACGACAAGCTCGCCCCGATCACCGAGCCCTGCGCCTGGTACACGGCCGAGGGCGGTGCGGCCTCGCCCTGGGGCCGGCCGATCATCCCGACCGAGATGATCAGCGTGCTGCTGGGCTCGACCATTGCCGATGCGCAGCTGGGGGGCCGCAAGCCCGCCGTCGGCCTGTTCGCGGGGCAGCAGATCCGCCGCATCGCCGGGCCGCTCTTCGTCGACCAGGACTACGACCTGGAGCGCGAGATCGTCGCGCTGAGCGAGAGCGCGCGCACCGAGTCGGTGTGGGTGCGCACGAAGGTCTACGAAGCCGGCACGCGCAAGCTGGCGGCCGAGATGATCCTCAACGGCGCCACGATGAAGGCCTCGTACCCGCACTACGAGGCCGAGGCGCGCGAACTGGGCCTTTCGGCCTGAGCATGGAAGCCTTCTTCATGAACGACAGCACCTCCCTCGACACCGGCACGCCGGACCTGCTCGCCACGCTCGATGCGGGCGTGCTCACCCTCACGTTGAACCGTCCCGATGCGCGCAACGCCATGTCGCGCGCCATGAACCAGGCGCTGGCGCAGCAGCTCGCGGCGGCCGAACTCGACCCGGCCGTGAAGTGCATCGTGCTCACCGGCGCAGGCAAGGGCTTCTGTGCCGGTGGCGACGTCAAGGGCATGGCGGCGGCCGGTGACGGCACGGTGGGCGCGCTCACCATCGACGAGGCGATCCACCTGCAGCGCGTGAACCAGCGCGCCACCGCAGGCAAGCTGTTCAAGATGCCCAAGCCCACGATCGCTGCGCTGCCCGGCCCGGCGGCGGGTGCCGGCTTGGCGCTCGCGCTGGCCTGCGACCTGCGCATCATGGCGAGCACGGCGATCCTCACCACCGCTTTCGCGCGCGTCGGTTTCTCGGGCGACTACGGCGGCACGTACTTCCTGACCCAGCTCGTCGGTGCCGCCAAGGCGCGCGAGCTGTACCTGCTGTCGGAGCGCGTGAGCGCCGACGAGGCGCTGCGCCTGGGCCTGGCGAACTGGGTCTGCGCACCCGAGGAACTGGCCGAGCGCACGCGCGAGATCGCCCGCCGTCTCGCGGCCGGCCCCACGGTGGCCTACCGCTACATGAAGGAAAACCTGAATCGCGCGCTCGCGGGCGGCGACATCGACGACTGCCTGGACCTCGAGGCCACGCACCACATCCACTGCGGTCAGACGGAGGACCACCGCGAGGCCGCGCAGGCCTTCGTCGAGAAGCGCGAGCCGGTGTTCAAGGGCCGGTAGTCGGCCTCGATCCGGTCTGGGCCTGGAGCACCCTCAGGCGCTCGCCGTCACCTGTTGCAGTGCGTCCATCGCGTGCTGCGGCAGTTCGAGCCGGCCCGCGGCCAGGTTCTCCCGCAGGTGCGCCACCGACGAGGTGCCCGGAATCAGCAGGATGTTGGGGGAGCGGCGCAGCAGCCAGGCCAGGGCCACCTGCATCGGCGTGGCGTCCAGTTCGCGTGCCACGTTCGACAGGGCGGCCGATTGCAGCGGCGAAAAGCCCCCCAGCGGAAAGAAGGGGACGTAGGGCACGCCGTCCTTCGCCAAGGCGTCGATCAGGGCGTCGTCGTTCCGGTGCACGAGGTTGTACTGGTTCTGCACGCAGGCGATACGGCAGATGCGCCGGGCGTCCGCGACCTGGCGCGCCGTGACGTTGCTCAGGCCGATGTGGCGGATCAGGCCCTGCCGCTGCAGTTCCGCGAGCGTCGACAGCGCTTCGTCGAGCGAGCCCTCGGCGGGGCCGTGCACGTCGAACATCGCCCGCAGGTTGACCACCTCGAGCCGCTCCAGGCCGAGGTTGCGCAGGTTGTCGTGAACCGCCTGGCGCAGCTGCTGCGCCGAAAAGGCCGGGTTCCAGGACGCGTCCGCGCCGCGCACCGCGCCCACCTTTGTCACGATCACCAGGTCGTCGGCATAGGGGTGCAGCGCTTCGCGGATCAACTGGTTCGTGACGTGCGGGCCGTAGAAGTCGCTGGTGTCGATGTGGTTCACGCCGGCCTCGACAGCGGCCCGTAGCACCGCCAGCGCGGCCTGCCGGTCGCGCGGCGGCCCGAAGACGCCCGGGCCGGCCAGCTGCATGGCGCCATAGCCCAGGCGGCGCACGGGGCGCTCGCCCAGCACGGAGGGGGTGTCGGCGGTGGATTCGGTGCTGGTGCTCGTCATGTGAACGCTCCTTCTGGATGGATGAGGGGCAGTCTAGGGAGCGGCCTTATGCCTGATAAGCCGGCACAGTGCGCACGGGTTGTGCAGAATTCAGAACAATGAAGTGCGACCTCGGCGACCTGAATGCTTTCCTGGCGGTGGCGCGCACCCGTGGGTTTCGGGAAGGCGCCCGGCTCGGCGGGGGCAGTGCTTCGGCCTTGAGCCAGGCGGTGCGCAGGCTCGAAGCCCAACTGGGCGTGCGCCTGCTCCACCGCACGACCCGCAGCGTGGTGCCAACCGAGGCCGGGCAGCGCCTGCTGGAGCGCCTGGGCCCGGCCATCGGCGAGGTGGAGGCCGCGCTGGACGTCGTCAACGGCTTTCGCGACACACCCGCCGGCACCCTGCGCCTGAATGTGCCGATGAGCGCGTCGCGCCTCGTGCTGCCGGCGCTGGTGCCCGACTTCCTGGCGGCCTTTCCCGACATCCAGCTCGACGTCATCGCCGAGGACGGCTTCGTGGACCTCGTGGCCAGCGGCTGCGATGCGGGCATCCGCTACGACGAGCGGCTGGAGCAGGACATGGTGGCCGTGCCCATCGGCCCGCGCACGCAGCGCTTCGCGGCGGCCGCTTCGCCCGCCTACCTGGACCGCCACGGCCGCCCGGAGCATCCGAGCGAGCTGCTGCACCATGCCTGCCTGCGTGGCCGCTTCGCGAGCGGCACGGTGCCGCCGTGGGACTTCGTTCGGGATGGCGAATCGGTGCGGGTGGACCCGGCGGCCCGCATGGTGGTGCGGCTCGGCGCCGCGGCCGACCTGGCGGTCGATGCCGCCATCGCGGGGGCGGGCGTGGTCTACCTATTCGAGGACTGGCTGCGGCCCCATCTGGACCGCGGCGTGCTGGAGCCGGTGCTGCCGCAGTGGTGGCCCAGCTTTCCGGGGCCCTTCCTCTACTACCCCGGCCGCAAGCTCCTGCCGGCGCCGCTGCGGGCCTTTGTCGACTTCATCCGCACGCGAGGCGAAGCGGCCCCTTCCGGCGCATGAGCGCGCCGGCTGCGCCGCTGGCGCCTACTTCACGAACTGGTTGAGCTGGATGATCGGCAGCAGCACCGCCAGCACGATCATCATCACGATGCCGCCCATGGCGACGATGAGCAGCGGTTCCAGGATGGTGGCCAGGTGCATGGCGCGGCGCTGCACTACGGCGCCGAGCTGCTGCGAGGCGCGCTGCAGCATCGCCGGCAGCTGGCCGGTCTGTTCGCCCAGGCGCGCGAACAACGAGACGATGCCGGGGAAGCGCTTCTTCTGCGCCAGGGCCGAGGCCAGCGGCGCACCCTCGCGCACCAGCACCAGCGCGTCGAGCGCGTCGGCGCGCATCGCACGGTTGCCCAGCGTCTCGGCCGCGGCCTGCAGGGCGCGCAGGATGGGCACGCCAGCGGCGGCGAGCATCGCCAGCGTGCCGGCGAAGCGCGCGGCGTTGTAGCCGCGCGAGAGCCGGCCCACCAGCGGCAGGCGCAGCCAGGCGGCGTCGAAGGCTTCGCGCCAGGCCGGGCGCGCGAGCGCGGCGCGGCCCAGGACGAAGAGCGCCACGACGCCGCCGAGCAGCAGCCAGCCGTGGTTGCGGATGAAGGCGCTCAGGCCCAGCATGATCTGCGTCAGGATCGGCAGCGCCCGCTTGGTGCCGGCGAACACATTGGCCACCTGCGGCACCACGTAGCTCACGAGGAAGATCACGATGACGATCGCGATCACCGTGACGATGGCCGGGTACAGCGTGGCACCGACCAGCTTCTGCTGCAGCGCCTGGCGCTGCTCCAGGTCGTCGGCCAGGCGGTCGAGCACCAGGCCGAGGTTGCCGCTGTGCTCGCCGGCACCGATCACGGCGGTGTAGATGGGCGAGAACTCGCGCGGGTGCTGGCTCAGCGCGCGTGCGAAGGTCGAGCCGCCGTTGACTTCGGAGCGCAGGCCGGCCACCAGCTCGCGCTGGGCGGCGTTCTCGGACTCCTCGGTCAGCGCGGTGAGCGCGCGCTCGAGCGGCAGGCCCGAGGACACCAGGCCTGCGAGCTGGCGCGTCCACACCGCCAGGCCCGTGGCATTGAACACGCGGCGCCGGCCCAGTGCGCCCCAGCCGCTGCCGCCGCCGGCCCCCCCCGCGCCCTCGGACTGGCCGACCGGGCTGACCGACAGCGGGATCAGCGCCTGCGCGCGCAGCAGGCCGCGCGCGCTGCGTGCGGTGTCGGCTTCGAGCACGCCCTTGCGGGGGCGGCCTTCCTGGTCGATGGCTTCAAAGGAATAGGCGGGCATGGCGGCAGGCGTCGGAGGGCGCGTCGGCGCATTGTCGGGCGTTCGTGTGGCGGCGCCGCGCGGCGCGAGGGCGAAGGGCGCGGGCGGGCACGGGTCAGCGCCGCAGGATGCCCGAGATCTCGACCGGCTCGCGGTCGAATGCCCCCGTGGCCTTGGCGCGCAGCGAGGCATGCTCCAGCGCCAGGCTGGTGAGCAGGCGGCCCTGGTAGCGGCCGTTCAGGCGCGGGTCCTGGCAGGCGCTGAGGTCGAGCCGCAGCTCGGCGTGCGCCGTGGTGCGGAAGTCGGCGGCGGTGCCGGCGATGGTGCAGCGCACGGCCGGCAACTGGCCCGACACGCCGCCGTCGGCGGCGATCTGCAGCCGTGCCGGCGAGCTGGCATGCCGCGTCACCTGGAAGCCGCCCTTGTCGAGCGAGGAGAAGAGCAGCGTGCCCTGCCAGGCGCCGTGGTAGTCGGCATAGCCCTGGGCATGGACGCCGGCGGCCAGGCAGCCGGCCGTCGCCAGGGCAAGGAGGGTGCGCGGCATGTCGCGAGGGTTGCCGGCGCGGCGACGGCTCATTCGCGCGTGACGCGCAGCAGCTCGGCCCGCGAAGTGACGCCGGCCGCGACCAGGCGTTCGCCATCCTCGCGCATGGAGTGCAGGCCGTTGCGTTCGGCGGCCACGAAGAGCTGGCTCTCGGGCGCGCGGCTGTGGATCAGCGAACGCACCGCGTCGTCGACCGTGAACATCTCGAAGATGCCGGTGCGGCCCTGGTAGCCGGTCTGGCCGCAGGCCTCGCAGCCCGCGGGCTCGCGGCCCGACTCGCCGCTGACGGCGCACACCGGGCACAGCTTGCGCACCAGCCGCTGCGCGAGCACGCCCAGCAGCGAGCTGCTGAGCAGGAAGGGCTCGACGCCCATGTCTGTGAGGCGCGTGACGGCGCTCACCGAGTCATTGGTGTGCAGCGTGGCCAGCACCAGATGGCCGGTGAGCGAGGCCTGGATGGCGATCTGCGCGGTCTCGTAGTCGCGGATCTCGCCGATCATGATCACGTCCGGGTCCTGGCGAAGGATCGCGCGCAGCGCCTTGGCGAAGGTGAGGTCGATCTTGGCATTGACCTGCGTCTGGCCGACACCGGGCAGCTCGTACTCGATCGGGTCCTCCACCGTCATGATGTTGCTGCGGGCCGCGTCGAGCTCGCCCAGAGCGGCATAGAGGGTGGTGGTCTTGCCGGATCCCGTCGGGCCGGTCACGAGGATGATGCCGTGCGGCTGCGTGACCATGCTGCGAAAGCGCGCCAGCGTGTCGCCCTGCATGCCCACGGCCTCGAGCGTGAGGCGGCTCTCGGACTTGTCGAGCAGGCGCAGCACCGCACGCTCGCCGTGTGCCGAGGGCAGGGTGGAGACCCGCACGTCGACCGCGCGCGTGCCGATGCGCAGCGAGATGCGCCCGTCCTGCGGCAGGCGCTTCTCGGCGATGTCGAGGTCGGCCATGATCTTCAGGCGCGAGATCAGCGCGGCATGCAATGCGCGGTTGGGCTGCACCACCTCGCGCAGCGTGCCGTCGATGCGAAAGCGTACGGAGGACGTGCGCTCGTAGGGCTCGATGTGGATGTCGCTGGCGCCGTCGCGCGCCGCCTGCGTGAGCAGCGCGTTGAGCATGCGGATGATCGGCGCGTCGCCGGCCGACTCCAGCAGGTCTTCGACCGCCGGCAGCTCCTGCATCATGCGCGACAGGTCGGCGTCGCTCTGCACTTCGCTGACGACCGCGGCGGCATTCGATTCGCCCTGCGCGTAGGCGGCACTGATGCGCTGCGCCAGTTCCGCTGCCGGCAGCGCCTGGAAGGCCGTGACCCGGTGCTTGCGCAGCACCTCGCCGATGGCCGCGGGCGGCGTGCCCACGGGCATCCAGAGCGTGAGCGCGTCGTCGTCCGACTGCTCCAGCAGCAGTTGCTGGCCGCGCGCGAAGGCGTAGGGCAGCGGGTAACGGGCGCTGGACATCAGGGCAGTTCGCGGCGGGTGGCCGGATCGGCGGTGGGCGGCGGGGCGCCCTTCATCTCGATGTTGGTGGACCACGGCCC
This sequence comes from Xenophilus aerolatus, assembly GCA_030418545.1. Classification (GTDB taxonomy): domain Bacteria; phylum Pseudomonadota; class Gammaproteobacteria; order Burkholderiales; family Burkholderiaceae_C; genus Xenophilus. The sequence goes on from QAIB01000003.1 coordinate 49,033, forward strand.
GGCGGGCAGCGGACCCTGCTGCGCCGGGGGCAGCGGCGGCGGGATCAGCCGTGTGCCCTGGATGCGGCGCGACGGGTCGCCGGCGCCCGTGGTCTCGGACAGCGGCGGCAGGATGGCCGAGTCGCGCACCGTGTTGAGCATCGGGTTGTCGGTGGCCGGCTGGCTGGCCTGCTGCAGTGCGCGCAACTGCTCGTAGCGGTCGGCGGTGACGGCGTCGCCCGAGAGCTGGTCGCGGATGATGGTAGGCCGCAGGAAGACCATCAGGTTGGTCTTGTTGCGGCTGCGCACCTCGTTCTTGAACAGGTTGCCCAGCACCGGCACGTCGCCCAGGCCCGGCACCTTCTCCTGGTTGGAGGAGTACTCGTCCGACAGCAGCCCGCCCAGCAGCATGACGTTGCCGTCGTCCACCAGCACGCTGGACTCGATCGCACGCTTGGTGGTGGTGGGGCCGTTGAGCGCGTTCTCGGTACCGGCCAGCACGGCCGACACCTCCTGGAAGATGGTCAGCTTCACCGTGCCCGTCTCGCTGATCTGCGGGCGCACGCGAAGCGTCAGGCCCACGTCCTTGCGCTCGATGGTCTGGAACGGGTTCACGGTGGTGGTCGTGCTGCCGGTGTTGGTGTACTGGCCCGTGATGAAGGGCACGTTCTGGCCGACGACGATCTTGGCTTCCTCGTTGTCCAGCGTCATCAGGTTGGGCGTGGAGAGCACGTTGCCCTCGCCGTTGCTGGCCAGGAAGTTGGCGATGAAGCCCAGCACGTACTGGCCGCCGATCCTGTGGCCGATGCCGATGTTGAAGCCGCTGTTGATGTTGGAACGGGCACCGGCCGCGTTGCGGGTCGCCAGCGCGGTGGCCAAGTCGATGATGTTGCCGCCGTTCAGGCTGGAGTTGTTGCCGATGACGCCGACGTTGCTGCCGCTGCGGCCCAGCGCGCTCTGCCACTGCACGCCGAACTCGGCCGCCTTCTTGGCGTTGACCTCGACGATCAGCCCTTCGATCAGCACCTGCGCGCGGCGGCTGTCCAGGCGCTCGACGACCGCGCGGATCTGCCGGTACTGCGGCTCGGGCGCGGTGATGATGAGCGAGTTGGTCGACGGGTCGGCCTGGATCTGGCCGCCGGTCGAGGGCTGGTTGGCGTTGTTGACCGGCGTGGTGGCGGCGGACGACGACAGGCCCTGCTGCTGGTTGAACTGCGACTGCGTGTTGACCGCTGCGACCTGCGAAGCGCCGCCGCCCCCGCCGGTACTGCCCACACCGCCCTGCGCGCCGAGCGTGCCGCTGGCGATGGCGGCGCGCAGCGTGGTGGCCAGCCGCACCGCGTCGGCGTTCTTCAGGTAGACCACGTAGATGTTGCCGGCCGCGCCGTTGCCGTTGTCGATGGGCGCGCGGTCCAGCTTGTCGATCAGGGTGCGGATGAGCTGCACGCGTGCCGGGTTGGCGGCGCGCACGATGATCGAGTTGCTGCGCGGATCGGCCAGCAGCGAGGTGCGGAAGGACGCATCGGCGCCGCCTGCATTGGCCACCGCGGGCGAGCCCGGCGTGCTGGCGCCGCCGCCCTCGACCAGGCGCTGCACCAGCGGCACCATGTCGGTCGCGATCGAATGCTTGAGCGGGATCACCTCGATGTCGGACGCGTTGGGCACGTCCAGCGACGCGACGATGCGCGCCAGGCGCCGCATGTTGTCGGCATAGTCGGTGACGACCAGCGAGTTGTTGCCCGGGTTGACGTTGATGGTGTTGTTGGGCGCGATCAGCGGGCGCAGCACCGGCAGCAGGTTGGCCGCCGATTCGTAGTTGAGCCGGAAGATCTGCGTCACGATCTGGTTGCCGCCCACGCTGCCGGCACCGCCCACCGAGGTGGCGACGGTGCCGGTCTGCAGCTTGGCGTCGGCCTCGGGCAGCACCTTGTACAGGCCATCGGACTGCACGATGGCGAAGCCCTGCAGGCGCAATGCGGCCGAGAACTGGTCGAAGGCGGCGCCGGGCGACACGGGCCGCTCGGTCTGGAGGTTCATCGTGCCCTTCACGCGCGGGTCGACCACCACGTCTCGGCCGGTGATGACGGCCATCGTGCGCGCCACGGCCTCGATCTCGGCGTTGGAGAAATTGAGCGTGATCGGCTCGCCGCGGCGCGGTGCGTCGCCGGCGGTCTGCGCCAGCGCGCCGCCGGGCAGGGCCGCCGCGAGCAGGGCCTGCATCGCCAGCGCGATGAGCGCGGGGCGCAGGCCGGTGGGGGAGGGGAACTTCATGGTCAGCCCAGGGTGATGATCGAACGCGCGCCGTCGCGCCGTCCGATGATGTTCAGGAGATTCGAGAGCGCGTCCTCGCGCCCCGGCGCGGCCGTGGCCTCGCCGTTGAAGCGCAGGGCCGAGCCGGTCCAGCGGCCGCTGCCGCCGAGCTGCAGGCTGCCCTGGGTGGTCGTGACGAGCAGGCTGGCGGCCGGGCCGCCCTCGAGTGCCACGCGATAGCTGCCCATGGGGCGCAGGGTCGAGAGGCTGGAGGAGATGTCCACCGCGTCGAGCGTGGCCTGGCCCTGGAAGGCCAGTTGCGGGCCCTGCCATTGCATCGAGAAATTGTGCAGCCGCAGGTCGAGCGTGCCGTCCGGCTTGAGCGTGTTCCACGGCGCGCCCAGGCCCGTGAGCATGGCGGCAGGCCAGCGCGACTGGCTGTCCTGCCAGGCCAGCAGCAGGCCGTCGCCGCCGGGCCGGGCACGAAAGCCCAGCGGCTGCGCGGCGCAGCAGGGCAGGTCGAGCAGGCCGTGGATGCCGTTCCAGCCGGGCCGCAGGCGCCAGGCCAGCTGCCCGGGCAGCGAGACGGTGTCGGCGCCGCCCGTGCCGCTGGCCAGCACGACGCCGGCCTGCCCGTTCCACACCGTGCCGCGCGGGTTGACGAGTTGCAGGCGACCGCCGGTCCAGCCTGCGAGCGCATCGGCCAGCCAACGGGCGGGGGCCCAGAGCGCGACCGCCACCAGGATGCCCAGCAAGGCGCCGAGCACGGCCCAGCGCCAGCCGGTGGCCGCTGGGAGAGCGAGGGCGCTGCGCGTGGCCATGGTGATGGGCGTCGGCCGCTCAGCGGCTCGCGGGCAGGCCCATGACGAGCGTGCCGTCCCAGCGGACGGTGGGGCCCGAGGCGCCGTCGGCGGGCGCGTTGCCGCGCGTCGGCGCCGGGCCTGGAGCGGCGCCCGCCTGGCTGCGGGTGAGGTGCACTTCGCGCGGGACGGCGCGCGCGTTGCTGCGCGCCTGCGCGAGCCAGTCGCCCAGCGCCGCCGCGGGGGCGCCGCGCACCGAAAGGCCGACCGCGTCGCCGCCGCCGGCCGGCTGCAGCTGCGCGTCGGCGCCGAAGCTCTGCCGCACCGAGCTTTCGAGTGCGCGCACGGCATCGTCGCGGTTGGCGCGGGGTTGCGATTGCAGCGCGCGGGCCTGCGTCTGCAAGGCCTGCATCTGCTGCAGCTGCGTGTCGAGCCGGGCGTGTTCGGCCGGGGCCGCGGACAGCGTGCGCAGGGCCGGTGCCAGGGCGATCCACCACAGCAGCGCGAGGGCGATGACCGCAGCCGCGCCGCCGATGAGGCGCTGTTCGCGCGGCGCGAGTTCGGGCCACCAGGCCTGCCAGCGCGCTTCGAGTTGCTGTGCGAGCGTCATGCCGGCCTCCGCGGGAAGTGTTGCGCTGCGCCGTTCATCGCGCGGCCTCCGCCTGCACCAGCAGCAGGTCGCCTTCGCCGCGTGCGTTGTAGCCGCGGGCCGCGAGTTGCGTGCTCAGGCTGCCGATCTCGCTGAGCGCCAGCCCGAGCCCGCGCAGGCGCAGCTGGCCGGCGCTGTAGTCGATGGCCGTCGGCACGCGGCCCGCGGGCAGGCTGGCGGCCAGCGCGCCCAGCATGGGCTCGAGGTCGGCCGGCGTGACGCCGCCGGTGGCCTGCTGCAGCAGCGCCACTTCGCGCGACATCTGCAGCGCGGGCTGGTCGCTGACGTAGGTCACCGAGGGGAAGGTCTGCGTCAGGGTCTGGCCGATGGCCGCGCGCTTGGTTTCGAGCGCCTGGCGCTCCTTCCAGGCCCAGGCGTTCACGCCGATGAGCTGTGCAGCCACCAGCACGCCGGCGCCCCAGCGCGCGGCCCGCCAGCGCGGGGCGCGCCACAGCGCCTGGCCGAAGGCCGCGAGCTGCTTGCCGGCGCGCGCGCGGCCGCTGGTGGCGAAGTCGAACTGCGCCAGGTCCCAGGGCAGCTGGCTCGCTTCGAGCCAGCGCGCGGGCGCGGGCACGATGGCGAGCGAGCGGCCGAGCAGGCCTTCGGCAACTTCAGCGACGGCGGGCTCGGTGGTGGCGACGGCTGTTTCGGGCAGCGGGCCGGCCAGCGAGAGGCCGGCGGCGGTGAGCGGCAGGCTCAGCACGCCGCGCTCGTCGCACAGGGTGAGCTGGCCGGCGTCGGGCTCGCCGGTGGCGCACAGCACCGGCGGAGAGCCGGCCGGCCGCGGCGTGAATTCGGGAACCAGCCGCGCGATCCGGCGGCCCGCCCCTTCGAGCGACTGGACCACGCCGCGCAGCCAGGCCTTGTGGCAGATGGCCACCCACACCGGCACGCCGGTCCTGGCGCCCGGCTCGAGGGCGAAGTGCAGTTGTTCCGGCTCGTCGAGGAGGCGGTCTTCCAGCATGCCGCCCAGCACCGAGCGCAGCCGCGCCGCGCCGGCCGTGCTGCCCTGCGGCAGCGTGACCTGCTGCCAGGAGAGTGCGGCCGCCGGCAGCACCACGATCACGTCGCCTTGCCCCGGCAGCAGGGCGGGCGGCGCGATGCCCTGCTTGCGCAGGCGCTTGCCGTCGTTGGACCAGCCCGCCCATGCGAAGTCCGCGCCGGCGGGGGCCGACGGGAGAGGGGGCTGAACGAAGATCAGGGCCATGCGGGGGTACGAAAAAAGCCTGCCATTCTAGGAGTCGGCGGAGCGCGCCTACTCCGAATTTGATAGCGCCTCGCGCAGCAGGGACGGGCGCTCAGGCCCCTTTTTATCTGAGATTGGCTACAAACTATTACGAGCCGGGGGCTTTGTCGGCCATCTCCGTGGTGCCTGCGCCACGCTGGCGCCACACCGCGGTGAGCACCATGCCGTTGCGGAAGAGCAAGGACCGTTCCTCGACCCAGGTGTGTTCCAGCCGCAGCCGGCCCCGCACCTCGAAGTAGTTCGTGCTGACCGATTGCTCGCCCGGCACGAACTGCACGTCGCATTGCTGGATGGCCTCGGCCGCATCCTGGATCTGGGCGAAGAACTTGCGCTGGCGCTGCTCCACCAGCCGGCGCGCACAGGCCAGGTCGAGCTTGGGCACGCTGGCGTAGAGCGCCTCGGCGCTGGCGGTGTTGATGTTGAGCGGCGTCTCGGCGGGCAGCACGGTCACGTAGGGCTCGATCGCCGCGACTGTCGATGCGGGCAGCCCCAGCCACACGAGTTCGGCCACGCGCTGCGGCACCAGGGGGGCGCCGTCGGTGCCGGCGGTCGCGGCCAGGCCGGTCACGCCGGTGCTGCTGCCGGCCTCCGCCCCGCCCGGCGCCGCGGCCTGGGGGCTGGCGCGGCGCAACGCGTTCGTCAGGGTGGCGACCTGGCCGGTCGGCAGGCCTAGCAGTTCGAACAGCTTCTGGAAGGCGGCGACGGCGCTGGGGACCGGCTGGCCTGCCTTGACCAGGTTGCGCACGTTGAGCTTGGCCTGGGCGTCGAGGATCCGGCCCGACAGAAAGGCCTCGGGCAGGCCCTCGAGCGCGTCGCTGGCGATGTTCTTGTCGGCCGCCAGGAAGGTGGTCAGTTTGGCTTCCTCCAGCGGCACCGCCCAGGGTTCGGCCAGGTGGTCGGCCGGCGCGACGGCATTGGCGCGGGCGTCCTCGCGCAGGATCAGGCGCGACCAGTCGAGCGCGCCGATCAGCACCCAGGCCGATTGCACGCGCGCGCGCTCGGAGGCCTCGATCTCGGTCATGCGCCACTGCTGCCACAGCGCGGTGGCGGCGAAGGTGGCGATCAAGGTGACGGTCAGCAGCGCGATGAGCAGGGCGGCGCCGCGCTGGCAGGCGCCACCGGGTCGGACGGGCAGGCGCGCGCGTCTCATGACCCGCGCTGCACGGTGAAGGTGGGCCGCACCCAGTCGCGGCTGACCTGCCCGATGAGGCCCGCCCCGGGGGGCAGGTCGAGCACGAGGCGCACGCCGTCGGGCAGCGGCGTGTTCAGGCCCAGCGCCGCGGCGCCCACCGGCTGCGTCCAGGTGTTGTTGCGGAAGTAGGCGAGCGTCCAGCTGGCCAGCGGCAGGACCGCGACGGCGGCAGCGTCGACCTCGCGCGTGCCGTCCTGTGCCCAGTTGGCCGCGAGCTGCCAGGCCTGCTGCCACTGGTCCTGCGTGACCAGCGGCGGGGATTGCCAACGCATCCAGCGCAGGCCTTCGGCGGTCGGACGCAGCGTCCAGGCGACCACGGCGGCGGCGGGCAGGCCGGTGCCGTCGCTGCTGCGGCGGGTCAGGCGCAGCACGCGGCCGTCCCAGTCCATCGCCGGCAGGGTGCCGAAGGCGGTGGCGGCGTCGAGGTCGGCCGTCCATTGGGCCATGGCGGTCTGCAGCACCAGCACCGCATCGTCGCGCTCGCGGTGGCCCGACTGGGCGCGCGCCATCGCTTCCAGGCCGCGCCAGCTCACCAGCGCGAGCAGCGCCATCACGGCCAGGGCCACCAGCAGCTCGACCAAGGTGAAGCCGCGCGAGGCGCGCGCATCGGCCCCCGGCCGCCGCTCGGCCGCTCCGAAGGCGGCCGAGGCACCCCCTCGGGGGGTGGCGTTACAGGAGGCGCAGCCGAGTGAAAAGCTGGGGGGCCTCATCGCCGGCCGCCGCCCGGCCGCTCCGAAGGCGGCCGAGGCACCCCCTCGGGGGGTGGCGTTACAGGAGGCGCAGCCGAGTGAAAAGCTGGGGGGCCTCATTCAATACCTCCCGATCACGGTGGACAGCCGCAGGATCGGCCACTGCGCCTCGTCGCGCACCTGCACGTCGACGCGGCGGAAGTTGGGGTTGAGCGTGGGCGTGGTCGACACGGTGACGTTGAAGATCGTATTGGCCTGCACGCAGGTCAGGCCGGCCTCGCCGACCGCGGGCATCTGCGGCGCGAGCCGTGCCTTGACCATCTCGTTCTCGGCGCACAACTGCGCCAGCAGCAGGTCGGACTGCCGCTGCGCGTTGCGAGTGAGGGCGTTGGTGGCCTGCGTGCCCGCCGCCAGCGCGATGGCGACGATCGCGAGCGCGACCAGCACCTCGATGAGCGTGAAGCCGCGGGCTCGGTGCCGGCGGCCGCGGGGCGTTGGCGTACCTTCGGCTTCGCCTGCTGTGCAAGCTCTCTTCGGAACGGCCGGGCGGGGGCTCATGGCACCGGCTGCACGGTGAACGGCCGCAGGCCGTCGGTGGCTATGCGCAGGCTGCGGGCCGGCGGCCCCTCGGTGCTCAGCAGCACCTGCTGCGCGGCGATGATCGGCTCGGGCCCGAGTTGCAGCACGGGGAGGGCCCGGCCGTTGCCGTCGAGTGCCAGTGCCGCGAAGCCCGGCTGCTGCCATTGCGTGGGGAGCGTCTGCGGCGGCAGGCCGTCGAAGGCGAAGCCGTCTGCCGTCAGGCGCCAGCGCACGGCCACGCCGCTGGCGCGCGACTGGGCGCGTGCCGCCTCGAACAGGGCGGCGAGCCGCTCGGCTTCCCGGTCGAGCGCGGACTGGCTGGTGTCGCGGATGGCGAAGCTCACGCCGGCGGTGGCGAAGGCGATGATCGCGATGACCACCAGCAGCTCGATCAGCGTGAAGCCGAGACGCCGCTTCGCGAAGGAAAAATGGCTGCAGCGCCCGTCCCGCTTGCGCGAGGCGCTATGGATTTCGTAGCAATGCGGATGCGAGGCGTTGGATGCGCCGGGCCTGCTACTGCCAGGTGCCGATGTCGGCATTCTTGCCCTCGCCGCCGGCCTGGCCGTCGGCGCCCAGCGACAGCACGTCGATCTCGCCCTTGATGCCGGGGTTCATGTACTGGTACGGGCGGCCCCAGGGATCGTTGGGCAGCTTGTCGATGTAGGGCTTCCAGTTCGGGGCCGCGGGGCCGACCGTCGGCCGCTGCACCAGCGCCTGCAGGCCCTGCTCGGCCGTGGGGTAGCGCTGGTTGTCGAGCCGGTACATCTTCAGCGCGTTCATCAGGTTGTTGACGTCGGTGCGCGCGGCGGTGGTGCGCGCGTCGTCGGCACGGTCGATCACGTTCGGCACGATCAGCGCGGCCAGCACACCGATGATGACCAGCACCACCATCAGCTCGATGAGCGTGAAGCCGCGTTGCAGGACGGGGCGCAGGGAACGGGGGAAGAAGGGCATCGGCGACTCGAAAAGGCCATCAACACGGGGGTGCGCCGCATGATAATCCGCGCCCATGACGCTTCCGTATGCCCCCGCCCGCTGGCCATCGGTCACGGCCACCGTCGTGCTGTGGGCGGCCGCGGCTGCGAGCATCGTGTTCTGGGGACTGCGGCTGGCTGCGCCGGCCGATGGCGTGCGGCCGCCCGCGGTGTCGACCGTGGCGGCATTGAACGTCGATTCGGCCGCGGTGGCGCGGGCGCTCGGCGCGCAGCCGGTGGTCGAGCGCGTGGTGGCGGCACCCGACGCCGCCAGCCGCTTCGTGCTGCTGGGTGTCGTGGCCGACGACACGGGTCGCGGCGCAGCGTTGATCGCGGTGGACGGCAAGCCGGCGCGGCCGTATCGCGTGGGCGCGACCCTGGCCGAGGGCTATGTGCTGCAGTCGCTCGATGCACGGGCCGTGAACATCGGCGGTGCGCGCGGCGGGTCGGCTGTGTTCTCGCTCAAGCTGCCCGTGCAGCCGCTGGCCGTCAACGGCCCGGTGCGGCCGCCGCCGGTGATGCCGCGCGACTGAACCCTTTCTTGCCTTCCGCTCAGTTCTGAAGGAACAGGCGGTAGGCAGGGTTCGCCGTTTCCTCGATGTAGGGGTAGCCCAGCGTGTCGAGGAACTCGGCGAAGGCCGCGTTGTCGGCGTCCGGGACCTGCAGGCCCACCAGGATGCGACCGTAGTCCGCGCCCTGGTTGCGGTAGTGGAAGAGACTGATGTTCCAGTTGGGCCGCATCAGGCTCAGGAACTTGAGCAGCGCGCCTGGCCGCTCCGGAAAGACGACGCGCAGCAGCCGCTCGTCGTGTGCCAGGCTCGAGCGCCCGCCGACCATGTAGCGCACGTGCTCCTTGGCCAGCTCGTCGTGGGTGAGGTCCAGCGCGCCGAAGCCGTGTGCGCGGAAGGTCTCGGCGATGGTGGTCGACTCGCCACGGCGCGCGGTGGTGAGGCCCACGAACACATGCGCCTCGCTCGCATCGCTGATGCGGTAGTTGAACTCGGTGACGTTGCGCGTCGCGCCAGGCAGTTGTCCCACCAGTTCGCAGAAGCGGCGGAAGCTGCCGCGCTCCTCGGGAATGGTGACGGCGAACAGGGCCTCTCGCTCCTCCCCGACCTCGGCGCGCTCGGCGACGAAGCGCAGGCGGTCGAAGTTCATGTTGGCACCGCACAGGATGGCGGCGTAGGTCTCGCCCTGCGTGCCGTGCGTCTCGACGTACTGCTTGATGGCGGCCACGGCCAGCGCGCCCGCGGGCTCGACGATGCTGCGCGTGTCGATGAAGACGTCCTTGATGCCGGCGCACACGGCGTCGGTGTCGACCGTGATGAACTCGTCGACCAGTGCGCGCGAGATGCGGAAGGTCTCCTCGCCCACCAGCTTGACGGCCGTGCCGTCGGAGAACAGGCCGACGTCGGGCAGCGTGACCCGCTGCTGCGCGGCGACGGACTGCGCCATCGCGTCGGAGTCGTTCATCTGCACGCCGATCACGCGGACCTCGGGCCGCACGGCCTTGATGTAGTTGGCCACGCCCGAGATCAGGCCACCACCGCCGATGGCGACGAACACCGCGTCGAGCCGGCCCTGGTGCTGGCGCAGGATCTCCATCGCGATCGTGCCCTGGCCGGCGATGACCTCAGGGTCGTCGAAGGGGTGGACGAAGGTCAGGCCCTCGCGCTTCTGCAACTCGGTGGCGAAGAGGTAGGCATCGGAATAGCTGTCGCCGTGCAGTTGCACTTCGCCGCCCAGGGCGCGCACTGCGTCGATCTTCAGCTGCGGCGTGGTGATGGGCATGACGATCACCGCGCGGGTTCCCAGCTTGCGCGCCCCGAGCGCGACGCCCTGCGCATGGTTGCCAGCCGACGCGCAGATCACGCCGCGTGCCAGCTGCTCGGCCGACAGGTGCGCCATCTTGTTGTAGGCGCCGCGCAGCTTGAAGCTGAAGACCGGCTGCTGGTCCTCGCGCTTGAGCAGCACGGTGTTGCCGATGCGTGCGCTCAGCGCTTTTGCGGGCTCCAGCGCGGACTCGACCGCGACGTCGTACACGCGCGCATTGAGGATCTTTGTGAGGTAGTCGGCTGGTTGCAACACCGGGCCGGGGCTCTGAGGCATGGGGTGAGAAACTAGGGGCAGAAAAAAGAAATGATAAGCGGCACCCTTCTTGCTGCTTCAGAGGGAGATGGACATGTTTGTTAACCCGGCACTGATTTCAGTGGTCGCGGCGAACGATTCGGGTTTTTCAGAGCGAACACCATCCGGGGACCCCGTGCCCCCAGATCAGTTGACATTGCTTGTCAGCGACGTTGACGTTTCTGTCAAAAACCTCTCAGTCCATTTGCTCCGAGCGGAGCGCGCGCGCGTGCAGCGCGGCGAAATCGCTTGGGGCAGTTGGCAGGTGATGAACAACCGGCTCGATGCGCACATCCTTCCGTTGCTGGGCGACGTGCCGATCACCCTCATCGATGCCCGGCGAGCGCAGGAACTGGTCGACCGGCTCGGTGCCGAAGGCTTTTCGAGCACCACCATCGCGCAGTACCTTGTCCTGCTGCGCAAGCTCCTCGCGCATGCCGTGCTGATGGGCCTCCTCAAGGAGGTGCCGGCACTTCCGCGCGTGAAGGTGCGTAGCCAGCCAAGGGGCGCTTTCGGCGTCGACGAGTACCGTCGCATGGTGGCGGTCGCACGCTCGCTGCGCGGACAGCCGCATCCGGTGCTTGCCGGCCTCGGCAAGGGAGACCGGTTCTGGATCGCACGCGAGTTGCTCTACATGCCGGACGAACTGCCCTGGCTGATTCGCTGGATGGTCAACACCTTTGTGCGACCCAGCGACATCAAGGAGGTCAAGCACGGTCACATCGACGTGGTTCGTGGCCGCCACCTCTATCTGCGCATGCGCCTGCCCGAGACGAAGCGCCACAGTCAACCGATGGTCAGCCTGCGGGCCGCCGTTCATGTCTACGAGGCGCTGGCAACGCATCAACGCCAGCAGGGTTTCGGTGGGCCCAACGACTACCTTTTCTTGCCGCATGTCAAAGACCGAGGACAGGCGCTCGCGATCCTGAATTTCTTCTTCAAGTGGGTGCTCGAGACCGCTGATCTGTCGGTCGGGCCCCTGGGACAGAAGCGCACGCTGTACTGCCTGCGTCACACGGCGATCACGTTCCGCCTGCTGTACGGCCAAGGCATCGACATGTTGACGCTTGCACGCAATGCGCGCACCAGCGTCAACATGATCGAGCGGTTCTACGCCTCTACCCTGAGCGGTGAGATGAATGTTGGTTTGCTTCAGAGCCGCAGAGGCCGCAAGGAGCCTTGAGCGAAAAAAGCCATCCAACGGTTGTCGCTGGATGGCTTCCATGGCTTTACGCTGAACTGGCCGAAGCCAGTTCCGATCAGAACGAGTGACGGATACCGAAGTCGTAGCCGGTCGCGCTGCGCGCGGCCCAGCCATTGCTCGAAGCGGTGCCGCTGGCCAGATAGGTCGCGCTGCCGCCCGCTGTCGCACCCATCACGCCGCCACCGTTGTAGCCGTTCTTGATGCTGGTGCGCGAGTACGTGGTGTAGAGGGCCGTGCGCTTGGACAGGTTGTGCACGTAGCCCAGCGCGAACTTGTTGGCCGAAGCGTCGGAGCTCGGTGCAAACGGGTTCAGAGCGCCGGAGTTGAAGGAGTTGGGCAGTACGTACGACACGGCAGTGCCCGGCGCGCCGCTGTTGAGCTTCACACGCGAGAAGGCTGCACGGATCAGGCCCGCACCGACCGGGACCGTGGCTCCGACCAGCCAGCCGTTGTACTTGTCGGTCTGCGAGCCGAAGGTGCCCGAGCCGGAGGACGCGCTGGTCGTCCCGAAGCCCGGCACCGTCTGGCTGATTTGACTGCTCATCGACGACGAGTATTGCCACTTGTCCTTGACCCGAGACAACTCACCGAACAGCTTCACAGGACCGAAATCGTACGAAGCGCCGAGGTTGAACGAATTGATCTTGCGATCCGCCGTCACAGCGCTGTCCGCCGAGGTCAGCTGTGTGCCGCCGCCAAATAGCGAGGCCAGCTGGAACGTGCTCGTGCCGGTGTCGATGTCAGCCGTCGTGCTTTGGCCGTAGGCCAGAGCCACATCCAACGGGCCGTTCGCGTAGCCGAAGCGACCGCCAACGTACCGGCCCTTGGTCGAGGGCGAGGTGTACTGCTGGGTGTTGGCCGCCACGTAGCCAGAGCTGTTCTTCACGTTCTCGTGCAGCGCATACTGCACCTGGCCGTAGAAGCCGCCGAGGTTCGGGGGCAGGAAGTAGCCGATGCTGTTGCTGGTACGGATGTAGTTGTCCGAGCCGCCCAGGCCGATGGTGCCAGGGTTGGGGACAGCGCCGACCGCGGCGCTTGAGGCCGCGGTAGCGAGATTGCCATTGATCACGGAGATCAGGTTGGTACCGACGCCATTGGTGCCGAAGGGGTCGAACACAGTGTCGTTCCAGAAAGTCGGCGTGTAATCGCGACCCAGGCGAACTTCGCCGAAGCCGCCCGACAGGCTCACCGTGGAACGACGGTTGAAGTTGCTGATGCCCCTCGCGCCGTCATCGTTGCCGATGCTGGATTCCAGCCAGAAGCTGGCAGCCAGACCGCCGCCCAGGTCTTCCGTGCCACGGAAGCCGATGCGGCTGGAGTTGTAGCCGGAGTTGGCCAGGGCCGTCTGGCTTTTCTTGGCGCCGTAGACAGCGCCCGGCTTGGCTGCCAGGGCATCAGGATTCAGAGCGATGGCGCCGTTTTTGAAGGTGTAAAGCGGCGCGTTGTTGAAGTAGTCGCTCTTCGTGGTGTAGTGGCTCACCGAAGCGTCGACGATACCGAACAGCGTCACCGACGATTGCGCCGAGGCAACACCGGCAACAGCCAGGGCAGCCAGAGCAGCTAGACCGGCCGCCGACGTGGCGGCCGCTCCATGCATCGGCAAATCGCCAAGAAAAAAGCCCCGAGTCTTGCGACTCGGGGCTAAATCCACCAATTGGGAGGGTGGAGGAGACAACCAGTGCGCAAGTGATTGCGCGTTGAAATAAAGTATAGCGAGGGTTTGTTGCGATGCAACACGCCCGATGCAATTCCCCCACACATCGTCAGCAAAGTGCGCGTCAACGTGAGATTTGGCCGCGCTTCTGCCTCTTGGAGTTTTTGAACAGCATGGAATGCACAGTGAGTTGGACGGGGCAGAGCGGCGCGCGCTCTGCCATGGGATTCGTGGCTGAAACCGGAAGTGGGCACGTGCTGACGATGGATGGCGCTCCTGATGCGGCGCGCCCTGAGAACGGCGGTCAGAACCTGGCGGCGCGACCGATGGAAACCGTGCTGGCCGGCACCGGAGGCTGCACGGCCTACGACGTCGTGATGATTCTCAAGCGTGGACGGCACCAGGTCGAACGCTGCAGCGTCAAGCTCACCAGCGAGCGCGCTTCGAAGGACCCGAAGGTGTTCACGAAGATCCACATGCATTTCACGGTCGCCGGCAAGAACATCCCGGCCGCTGCGGTGGAGCGCGCGATCGCCCTGAGCCACGACACCTACTGCTCGGCCACGATCATGCTGGGCAAGACGGCCGAGATCACGACTAGCTTCGATCTGATCGATCTGTAAGGGGCGCTCAGACCCGGTGTGCAACCGTGGTCATCACACGTGCTGCCAGTCGCATGAGCCCCTTGACCGGGGGCGGCAGTTCGGCGGCACCGGCGGTCGTGGCCCATAGGGCGTGACGCGCCTCGTCATCCTTCATTTGCAGTACCACGGCGCGTGAAGCCGCATCGCCCGCCGGCAGGCGATCGAGGTGGCCGTCCAGATGCGCTTCGACCTGACGTTCGGTTTCGGCGACGAAACCGAGACTCCATCGGTCGCCGAGCCTGCCGGCCACCAGCCCCAGCGTGAAGGCGCCGGCGTACCAGAAGGGATTCAGTCTGGATGTGTGGGTGCCCAGGGCCTCGAGGCGCTGGCGCGTCCAGGCGAGGTGGTCGGTCTCTTCGTCGGCTGCTTCCAGCAACTTTTCACGCAAGACAGGGTCGCGCGTGGTCGCCGCCTGTGCCGTATAGAGGGCCTGGGCGCAAACTTCACCCACATGGTTCACGCGCATCAGAGCGCCGGCTTCCCGCTGTTCAGCGGCACTGAGCGGCGGGCTCGGCGCCGCGACGGCGGGCAGAGGCTGGGTACGCGCCGCGTGCGGCGTGGCGAAAAGTGTGCGAAGTGCCGCGTCTGCGGCTCCGAGAAGGGAATCCAGGGCGAGGGGCATATGCCGTATTGTGAAAGCACGCGCGATTGCGCCGGCCGCGTGGTGTCATTCCGCGATGCGGCATGGAGTGGGCCGCAGCGCCTGTTGCACTACTGCAACGAAACGGCCCGGCCCCTGTTGGTTTGGGCCAATTTGTTTTGCCCTGAGGCGGCGCCTCTGGTGCAATAGCAACAACTTCCCAAAAGGAGGTTGGCCCGGGGCCCGGTGGGAGCACGAACGTGCCAGCACGGTGATCCCTTCGCACCGGCGCCCTATGTCTTAACCTTGGAGAAACTTGCAATGAAAAAATCCCTCGTTGCTCTGGCTGCCCTGGCTGTTGCCGGTGTTGCCTCGGCGCAATCGTCGGTGACGCTGTTCGGTATCGTCGACGCTTCGATCAGCGGCTACTCGTCGAAGAGCGACCTGTATGTGGCCAATCCCCTGGCTTACATCAACAACCCCCTGGCGTTCTACGGCATCCCCGGCTCGGTGAAGCAGAGCAAGACGGCCCTGGCGAACTCGGGCTACAACTCCAGCCGCATCGGCTTCCGTGGCACGGAAGACCTGGGCGGTGGCCTGGCTGCCAGCTTCTGGCTCGAAGCCGGCATCAGCAACGACGACGGCAAGAAGGGCATCGACAACTTCAACCGTCGTTCGACGGTGAGCCTGTCGGGCGGCTTCGGTGAAATCCGCCTGGGTCGTGACTACACCCCGACCTTCTGGAACGACACCGTGTTCGACCCCTTCGGCACGAACGGCGTTGGCACGAACGTGATTTCGTCGGTGAACTCGAACCTCGCGACGAACTCCGGCATCACCGGCAACCAGCTGGCTGGCAGCGACAACTACGTCCGCACCAGCAACAGCATCGGCTACTTCCTGCCCCCGAACCTGGGCGGCTTCTACGGTCAAGTGCAGTACGCGCTGCACGAGAACACGAAGCAAGACTGGATCCAAGGCAGCCCGAGCAAGAAGGGTCGCTATGTGGGTGGCCGCTTCGGCTACGCCAACGGCCCCCTGGATGTCGCGCTGGCCTACGGCGAAGACACCAAGGACGGCGGCGCTTCTTCTGGCTTCTTCACCAACGACGGTGGCGGCTGGACCAAGAACAAGATCAAGACGCTGAACCTGGGCGCTTCGTACGACTTCGGTCCCGTGAAGCTGTTCGGTGAACTGTCGCAAGCCAAGCAAAAGGTGCAGGACGACTCGACGTTCGTGACCATCGGTGGCATCCCCTACCCGTACACCGTCGGCGCAACCGACAAGTACAACGGTGCCCTGATCGGCGTGACCGTGCCGGTCGGTGCTGGCCTGATCCGTGCTGCCTACTCGCGCGTCAAGGCGAAGTCGGGCAACTACGGCTTCCAGACCTACACCCTGGAAGACCTGCTGTTCGGCGGCAACAACAACACCAGCGCCACGGCCAGCAAGTTCGCCATCGGCTACGTGCACAACCTGTCGAAGCGTACGGCTCTGTACGCAACGGTGGCCCGCGTCAGCCTGAAGGATGCGCAGAACAACGCTGCGATCGCTGCGAACACCGGTGTTGGCTACGCTTCGCCGAACCTGGCTGGCGCAGTTGGCGGCCTGTACGTGCCCAAGAGCTCGACCGGCTACGACTTCGGTATCCGTCACTCGTTCTAATCGACAGCTGGCTTCGGCCAGCTTCGATCGAGAGATCAAAGCCATCCGACGCAAGTCGGGTGGCTTTTTTTATTGCGTGTCGTCTCGAATGCCGCACTGAAAGGCCCTTGCTCCCGAAAGCACTTGATTGCAATTGCGCAGGGGCGTTGCAATAGTCCGCCTCTTCAACCAACGAGGAGGAGTTCATGAAACTCATCAAGCCCGTGTGCCTGTCGATGGGCATGGCGCTCACGCTGCTGGCAGCGCCGACGCTGCATGCGAAGACCTTCAAGTGGTCGAGCGCGAGCGACATCCCGACGCTCGACATCCACTCGCAGAACAATGCCCTGGGCAATGGCGTCCACGCGGCGATCTACGACTCGCTGGTCTACTACAACAGCACCAGCTTCAAGCCCGAACCGCAACTGGCCCTCTCGTGGAAGAACGTGTCACCCACCCAGGTGCGCTTCCAGTTGCGCCCCGGCGTGAAGTTCAGCGATGGCTCGCCCTTCACGGCCGACGACGTGGTGTTCTCGATCACCCGCGCCATGGCCAAGACCTCCAATTACGCGGTGTACGCGGAGGGCATCGACAAGGCGGTGAAGGTCGACGCGAACACGGTCGACATCCTGCTCAAGGCGCCGACGCCCACGCTGATCAATCAGCTCACCGAGCTGCGCATCATGAGCAAGGCCTGGGCCGAGAAGAACAATTCGACCTCGCCGAAGGACATCAAGACGCAGGAAGAGACCTTCGCGCACCGCAATGCCATGGGCACGGGGCCGTACATGGTCAAGGAATGGCAGCCCGACCAGCGCCTGGTGCTGGCGGCCAACCCGAACTACTGGGGCAAGAACCCGACCAACGTGACCGAGATCGTCTACACGCCGATCAAGTCCCAGGCCACCCGGCTCGCCGCTCTGCTGTCGGGCGAGACGGACTTCGTGCTCGACCCGAGCCCCCAGGACCTGCCGCGCCTGCGCAGCAACGCCGACCTCAAGGTCATCGACGGCGTCGAGAACCGCACAATCTTCCTCGGCATGGACCAGCACCGCGACGAACTGCCCGGCTCCAACGTGAAGGGCAAGAACCCCCTCAAGGACGCACGCGTGCGCAAGGCGCTGTACCAGGCGATCGACATCAACGCGCTGAACCGCGTGACGATGCGCGGCCTGTCGCAGAACACCGGCACGCTCGTCGCGCCGCAGGTCAACGGCTGGACCAAGAAGGCCGACGCGCGCTGGCCCTACGACGTGGCCGCCGCCCAGAAACTGCTGGCCGACGCCGGCTACGCCCAGGGCTTCGAAGTCGACTTCGCCTGCCCCAACAACCGCTACATCAGCGACGAGGCGATCTGCCAGGCGGTCACGGCCATGTGGGCGCGCGTCGGCGTCAAGGCCAAGCTGCGCACCCTGCCGCTCGTGACCTACTTCCCGATGATCCAGCGCTACGAGGCCAGCATCTACATGCTCGGCTGGGGCGTGCCGACCTTCGATGCGCTCTACAGCCTGCAGTCCCTGCTGCGCACCGTCGGTGCCGGCGGCGACGGCAACTACAACGTGGGCCGGTATTCCAACCCGCAGATGGACGCCCTGATCGAACGCGTCAAGGTCGAGACCGACCTCAAGGTGCGCAACGAACTCATCGAGAAGGCCCTGGTGCTGTCTCATGAAGACGTGGCCTACCTGCCGCTGCACAACCAGATCATTCCCTGGGCCATGCGCAAGAACATCCAGGCCGTTCACCGCGCCGACAACCGCATCGACTGGCGGCTCGTGAAGGTCAACTGACCGCGCTTCGCCGGCGCGTCGAAGGGCTCTGCGGAGCCCTTTTTTTGCGCCCCAATTAAGTGCAAACCCGGTGGAAACAGTGCCGCAGGCACAACCCTTGCTCTGCTAGCATGCCCCGAAACTCGCCCCACTGAATGTTCGCTTTCGTCCTGCGCCGCCTGATCCAGGCCGTGATCGTCATGGTCGCGGTGGCCTTCATCTCCTTCCTTCTTTTCCAATACGTCGGCGATCCGGTGGTGTTCCTGCTGGGGCAGGACGCGCGGCCCGAGCAGATCCAGGAACTGCGCCAGGCGCTCGGGCTCGACAAGCCTTTCTTCGTCCAGTTCTGGCACTTTCTGGTCAATGCCGCGCAGGGCGAATTCGGCCTGAGCCTGCGGCAGGGCGCCAAGGTCTCCAGCCTCATCGCCGAACGCTTTCCGGCCACGCTGGAACTGGCCCTCGTGGCCGCCCTCCTGGCGCTGCTGCTCGGCATTCCGATGGGCGTCTACGCCGCGCTGCGCCGCGGCACCTTCACCAGCCAGATGTTCATGACGCTGAGCCTGCTGGGCGTCTCCCTGCCGACCTTCCTCATCGGCATCCTGCTGATTCTGGTCTTTGCCGTGCACCTCGGCTGGTTCCCGAGCTTCGGTCGGGGCGACATCGTGCAGCTCGGGTGGTGGCGCAGCGGCCTGCTGACCATCGACGGTTGGCACCACATCGTCCTGCCCGCGGTGACGCTCGCCATCTTCCAGCTCACGCTGATCATGCGGCTGGTGCGGGCCGAGATGCTCGAGGTGCTGCGCACGGACTACATCAAGTTCGCGCGCGCACGCGGCCTGTCCAACCGCGCGATCCACTTCGGCCATGCGCTCAAGAACACGCTGGTGCCGGTCATGACCATCACCGGGCTGCAGCTGGGCGGCCTGATCGCCTTCGCGATCATCACCGAGACCGTCTTCCAGTGGCCCGGCATGGGCCTGCTGTTCATCCAGGCCGTCACCTTCGCCGACATCCCGGTGATGGCAGCGTACCTCTGCCTCATCGCGCTGATCTTCGTGGTCATCAATCTCGTGGTCGACCTTCTGTACTTCGTGGTCGATCCGCGTCTGCGCGTCGGCAAGGCGGGAGGGCACTGAACATGGGCGACATGCGGCCACCCGAAGCACTCGCCTCGACGGCTCTGCGTTACCAGGCGGGCGGGCGCGCCTTCGCGCGCATCGCGAGCTTCCATCCCGAGCTCACCGCCTTCCGGCGCGATCTCCATGCGAATCCGGAGCTGGGCTTCGAGGAGGTCTACACCGCGGCCCGCGTGCAGGAGTCCCTGCGGGCCTGCGGCGTGGACGAGATCCACAGCGGCATCGGCAAGACCGGCGTGGTCGGCGTGATCCGTGGCCGCTCCACCGCCAGCGGCCGCATGATCGGCCTGCGCGCCGACATGGACGCGCTGCCCATGAAGGAAGCCAATGCCGACCTGGCCTGGCGATCGGGCAAGACGGGCCTGATGCACGGCTGCGGCCACGACGGCCACACCGCCATGCTGGTGGGCGCCGCCCGCTACCTGGCGGAGACGCGCCAGTTCGACGGCACGGCGGTGCTGATCTTCCAGCCCGGCGAAGAGGGCTTTGCCGGCGCACGCGTGATGATCGAGGACGGCCTGTTCGACCGCTTCCCGGTCGATGCCGTCTACGCCATGCACAACTGGCCCGCCATGCCCGCGGGCACGGTGGGCATCAACCGCGGTGCCATGATGGCCGCGGCCGACCGCATCACGATCGACATCACGGGCAAAGGCGGTCATGGCGCGCATGCCTACCTCACGGTCGACCCCGTGCTCGTTGCAGCCCACATCATCACGGCGGTGCAAAGCATCGTCTCGCGCAACGTGCGGCCCATCGATGCGGCCGTCATCAGCCTGTGCGCCGTCGAGGCGGGCGACCTCGACGCCTTCAGCGTCATCCCCGGCACGGCCCGTCTGGTCGGCACCGTGCGCACCTTCAACCTGCGCGTGCAGAACCAGGTCGAGCAGCGGCTGCGCGAACTGTGCACTTCCGTCGCGCAGGCCTTCGGCGCGACCGCCGAGCTGCGCTACGAGCGCATCTACCCCGCCACGATCAACACCGCCCCCGAAGCCACTTTCGCGGGCGACGTGGCGGCGTCCATCGTGGGCGAGCGCAACGTCGAGCGGCACCTCGAACCCAGCATGGGCGCCGAGGACTTCTCCTTCATGCTGCAGAAGAAGGCCGGCGCCTACCTGCGCCTCGGCCAGGACGCCCGCGGCGGCGCCTTTCTGCACAACGCCGGCTACGACTTCAATGACGAGATCCTGCCGCTCGGCGCCGCATTGCACGCGGGGCTGATCGAGCAGGGCATGCCGCTTGCTGCTACCCGCAGCACGCCGGCAGAGCCCGCCGCCATCGCGGCGAAATGAACCGCCGTTCACACGGTGATCCCAACCCGAGGAGTGCCTCCATGAATTTCAAGAAGAAAGTGGCCGCAGCGGCCGTCCTGTCTGGGCTTGCAGCTACAAGTTTGATAGCAAATGCCCAGACCATCCGCATTGCGAACCAGGGCGATGCGCTGTCGATGGACCCGCACTCGCTCAATGAATCGCTGCAGCTGTCGACCACCGCCAACGTCTACGAGACGCTCACCGGTCGCAACAAGGACCTGAGCCTGGCGCCGCTGCTGGCGACGAGCTGGAAGCAGGTCTCGCCCGCCGTGTGGCGCTTCGAGCTGCGCAAGGGCGTCAAATTCCACGACGGCACTCCCTTCACCGCGGACGACGTGCTCTTCAGCCTGGCCCGCGCCTCGGGTGACGGCTCGGACATGAAGAGCAACACCAACGACATCAAGGAAGTGCGCAAGGTCGACGACTTCACGGTCGACATCGAGACCAAGGCCCCCTTCCCGGTGCTGCCCGACGTGCTCTCCACCGTGATGATCATGAGCAAGAAGTGGTGCATCGAGAACAAGGCCGAGAAGCCGGTGGACCGCCGCAAGGGCATCGAGAACACCGCCTCCTTCAAGGCCAACGGCACGGGCCCGTACAAGCTGCGCGAGCGCCAGCCGAACGTGCGCACGGTCTTCGTCCGCAACACCGCCTACTGGGGCAAGATCGAAGGCAACGCGCAGGAGGTGGTCTTCACCCCCATCGCCAACCCCGCCACGCGCGTGGCCGCGCTGGTGTCGGGCGAGGTCGACGTGATGGAACCCATCCCGGTGCAGGACATCCCGCGCGTGAACGCCAGCCCCAACGCACGCGCCGTCGTCGGTCCCGAGCTGCGCACCATCTTCCTGGGCATGGACCAGAAGCGCGACGAACTGCTGTACTCCAGCGTGAAGGGCAAGAACCCCTTCAAGGACAAGCGCGTGCGCCAGGCCTTCTACCAGGCCATCGACATCAACGCAATCCAGCGCACCGTGATGCGCGGCGCGGCACGCCCCACGGGCCTCATGGTCGGCCCCGGCATCAACGGCTGGACCGAGGCTCAGGACAAGCGCCTCCCCTTCGATCCCGACGGCGCGAAGAAGCTCCTGGCCGATGCGGGCTACCCGAACGGCTTCGAGGTCACGATGAACTGCCCGAACGACCGCTACGTCAACGACGCACAGGTCTGCCAGGCGGTGGCTGCCAACCTCGCACGCGTCGGCGTGAAGATCAACCTGGCCGCCGAGACCAAGGGCACCTACTTCCCCAAGATCCTGCGCCGCGACACCAGCTTCTACATGCTGGGCTGGACCCCGTCGACCTACGACTCGCACAACGCGATGAATGCGCTGATGCGCTGCCCGGACGACAAGACCGGCGACGGCCAGTTCAACCTCGGGTCGTACTGCAACCCGAAGTTCGACGAGCTCACCGTGAAGGTCCAGTCCGAGACCGACAAGGCCAAGCGCGACGCCATGATCAAGGAGGCCTTCCAGGTCCATTCGGACGACATCGGCCACCTGCCGCTGTACCAGCAGTCGCTGGCCTGGGGCGTGAGCAAGAAGGTCGAGCTGGTGCAGATGGCCGACAACTACATGCCCTTCAAGTGGATGAGCATCAAGCCTTGATGCCCTGCCGCTCCGGCCCCGAGCGGCCGGCCGGCTGACCCAGCGGGCCGCCAGGTCCTTCACGCCCCCGAGTGCGGCCCGCGTCTTCCCCTTCACGATGACCAAGACCCTCGCCCGCTGGTTCGACAGCGATGTCGGCTACAGCTTTCGCACCTCGCCCGTCGCCGTCGCGGCGGCGCTGATCGCCTTCGTGTGCATCTTCTGCTCGGTGTTCGCCGGGTGGGTCGCGCCGCACGACCCCTTCAACCTCGCCTCCCTGGAGCTGGGCGACGCGCGGCTGCCGCCGGCGTGGTCCGAGGGCGGCAGCACCAAGTACCTGCTGGGCACCGACGACCAGGGCCGCGACATCCTCTCGGCGCTGATCTACGGCGCCCGCATCTCGCTGATCGTCGGCGTGGTGTCGGTGCTGCTGTCGGTCTTCATCGGCGTGCTGCTGGGCCTGCTGGCGGGCTTCCTGGGCGGCTGGCTCGACTCCTTCCTCATGCGCCTGTGCGACGTGATGCTGTCCTTCCCCCCCATCCTGGTGGCGTTGCTGATCGCCGGCGTCGGCCGGGCGCTGTTCCCCAACGCGCACGAGTCCCTCGCCTTCGGCGTGCTCATCATCTCGATCACGCTCACCGGCTGGGTGCAGTACGCGCGCACGGTGCGCGGCTCGACCATGGTGGAGCGCAACAAGGAATACGTGCAGGCGGCCCGCGTCACCGGCGTGGCGCCGCTGCGCATCATGCTGCGCCACGTGCTGCCCAACGTGACCGGGCCGGTGCTGGTGCTGGCCACCATCCAGGTGGCCACGGCCATCATCACCGAGGCCACGCTGTCCTTCCTGGGCGTGGGCGTGCCGCCCACTTCGCCGTCGTTGGGCACGCTCATCCGCGTTGGCAACGACTACCTGTTCTCGGGCGAGTGGTGGATCACCGTGTTCCCCGGCCTCATGCTGGTGCTCATCGCCCTGTCGGTGAACCTGCTGGGCGACTGGCTGCGCGACGCGCTCAACCCCCGCCTGCGCTGACGACGAAGGACACGCCACCATGAGCCTGCTCCAGGTCAAGAACCTCGTCGTCGAATTCCCCTCCCGCCGCGGCACGCTGCGCGCGCTGGACGACATTTCCTTCGACATCGCACCGGGCGAGATCCTCGGCGTGGTCGGCGAGTCGGGTGCCGGCAAGTCGCTCACCGGCGCCGCCATCATCGGCCTGCTCGAGCCGCCGGGTCGCGTGGCCGGCGGCGAAATCGTGCTCGAGGGCCAGCGCATCGACAACCTCGGTTTCGAGCAGATGCGTCACATCCGCGGGCGCAAGATCGGCGCGATCTTCCAGGACCCGCTGACTTCGCTGAATCCGCTCTACACCGTCGGCCGCCAGCTGGTCGAGACCATCCGCACCCACCTGCAGGTGAGCGACGCCGAGGCGCGCCGCCGCGCGATCGATCTGCTCAAGGACACCGGCATCCCGGCGGCCGAGCAGCGCATCGACCATTTCCCGCACCAGTTCTCCGGCGGCATGCGCCAGCGCGTGGTGATCGCCCTGGCGCTGGCGGCCGAGCCCAAGCTCATCGTGGCCGACGAGCCCACCACGGCACTCGACGTCTCGATCCAGGCGCAGATCATCCAGCTGCTCAAGCGCCTGTGCCACGAGCGCGGCGCTGCCGTGATGCTCATCACGCACGACCTGGGCGTGATCGCCGAGACCTGCGACCGCGTGGCCGTCATGTACGCCGGCCGCGTGGCCGAGATCGGGCCGGTGCACGAGGTGATCCACCAGCCGGCACACCCGTACACGGGCGGCCTGATGGCGTCGATCCCCGACATGGCCAGCGACCGCGAGCGCCTGAACCAGATCGATGGCGCCATGCCGCGGCTCAACGCCATCCCCCGAGGCTGTGCCTACAACCCACGCTGCCCGCGCGCCTTCGACCGCTGCCTGGTGGAGCGCCCCGAATTGATGAACGCCGGCGCCACGCACGCCGCCTGCTGGCTGCACGACGCCGCCGACCCCCACCGCGGGCAGGGCGCGGTCGCGGCGCAGCACGAGCGCGAACGCGCCGCCGGCGAGCGCGCCGCGCCCGACGCCGCCGAACCCCTGCCGGAGGTGCAGCCATGAACGCCGTGCTGCAAAGCCAACAGCAAAGCCAGAGCACCGGCCCGCGCGTCGGTGTCGCCCAGCCGCTGGTCGTGGCGCACGACCTGGCCAAGACCTTCGACGTCTCGGCACCCTGGCTCAATCGCGTGCTCGAGCGCAAGCCGCGCACCCTGCTGCATGCCGTCGACGGCGTGAGCTTCGAGATCGAGGCCGGCAAGACCCTGGCCCTGGTCGGCGAGTCCGGCTGCGGCAAGAGCACGGTGGCACGCCTGCTGGTGGGCCTGTACGAGCCCACGCGCGGCGGCATGCAGTTCGACGGGCAGGACGCGCACGCCGCGTTCAAGACCGCCGAGGGCCGCCAGCTGCGCAAGCGCATCCAGATGATCTTCCAGGACCCGTACGCGAGCCTGAACCCGCGCTGGATCGTCGAGAACATCATTGCCGAGCCGATGCGCGAGCACGGCATCCTCACCGAGCGCGATGCGGTGCGCGAGCGCGTCGGCGAACTGCTCAAGTCGGTCGGCCTGTCGCCGCTGGACATGGTGAAGTACCCGCACCAGTTCTCGGGTGGCCAGCGCCAGCGCATCTCGATCGCGCGCGCGCTGGCCACCGCGCCCGAGTTCCTGGTGTGCGACGAACCCACCTCCGCGCTCGACGTCAGCGTGCAGGCGCAGGTCCTGAACATCATGAAGGACCTGCAGCGCGAGCGCGGGCTGACCTACCTGTTCATCTCGCACAACCTGGCGGTGGTGCGCCACGTGAGCGACCAGGTCGGCGTGATGTACCTCGGCCGGCTGGTCGAGCTGGCCGACAAGCGCGAGCTCTTCGCGCAGCCGCGCCACCCCTACACGCGTATGCTGCTCGACGCGATCCCGCAGATGCACGCCACCGGGCGCGCACGCACGCCGGTGCAGGGGGAGGTGCCGAACCCGCTCAGCCCGCCCAGCGGCTGCGCCTTCCATCCGCGCTGCCCGCATGCCAACGCGCGCTGCTCGGCCGAGCGCCCGGTGCTCCAGCAGATCGGCGGCATCCGCGTGGCCTGCCACGCGGTGGAGGAAGGGCGCCTCTGAGGCGCCCTGCCGGGCCGGCGCCGGGGCGCAGCTTCGTCGCTGCGTGTGCGCAAACGCACAGCCCGTGCGCGGCGTCTGCGGCACAGTCGGTCGATCCGCGACCGATGCCTTGACCGTATGCAGCCCGATCTTCTGCCGCCCTTGCCCGCCACCGACTTCGCATGGAGCCGCCGGCGCTGGCTGGGCTCCGCGCTGGGGGCGACGGCTGCTCTGGCCGCCATGGCCGGCGGCGTCCACGCGGCCACCCAGGGTGCGACGCGCCGCATGCCCGTCATCTTCATCGGCCACGGTTCGCCGATGAACGCGCTCGCCGACAACGCCTTCACGCGCCGCCTCGCGGCGTGGGGCCGGGAGCTGCCGCGGCCCTCGGCCATCCTCAGCGTCTCGGCGCACTGGCTGAGCCGCGGTGCGACGGGTGTCGGCGTCCAGGCGCAGCCGAAGACCATCCACGACTTCGGCGGCTTCCCGCAGGCCCTGTTCGACATGCAGTACCCGGCCCCCGGGCATCCGGTCCTGGCGCAGGAAACGGTCGGTGTGGTGCGGCAGGCGCCGGTGGTGGCCACGGAGCAATGGGGCCTGGACCACGGCACCTGGACGGTGCTGCGCCACCTCTACCCGAAGGCCGACGTGCCGGTGTTCCAGCTGAGCATCGACTACGACAAGCCCCCGGCCTTCCACTACGCCGTGGGTCGCGACCTGGCCGCGCTGCGCGATCGGGGCGTGCTCGTGATGGGCAGCGGCAACGTGGTGCACAACCTGCGCGCCACCGATCGCGGAACGCCCGACGGTCCGGTCGCGAGCCGTCCCTGGGCGCAGTCCTTCGACGATGCGGTCAAGGCCGCGCTCGCGGGCCGCGACGACCGGGCCCTGATCGATCATGGCCGCCTGCCCGGTGCCGACATGGCCACGGCCATGCCGGACCATTACTACCCTTTCCTCTGCGCGCTGGGCGCCGCCGGAGCCTCGGAGCGCGCCCGGACCACCTACGAGGGTTTCCAGTCCGGCACGCTCAGCATGCGCTGCGTGCAGTTCGGCTAGCGCGGGCCGGCGGCTACTGCTCCTCGCTCCAGGCGAAGCCGTCGCGCGCGATCATCGCGCTCGACGCGCTGGGGCCCCAGGTGCCGGCCGCGTAGGGGCGCGGCGCCCCGTCGGTCTGCCAGCTGTCGATCAGCGGTTCCACCCAGCGCCACGCCTCTTCCTGCTCGTCGGCGCGCACGAAGAGGTTCAGCCGGCCGTCGATCACGTCGAGCAGCAGGCGCTCGTAGGCGCCCACGCGCTCGGTGCCGAAGCGCTTGTCGAAGTCCAGGTCGAGCTGCACCGGCGCCAGCGGCAGCATGCCCGCGCGCACGCCGCCCTTGGTGCTCAGACGCTGGTCCTGCGCCTGGGCCAGCAGGTGCAGTTCCAGGCCGTCCTTGGGCTGCAGGTTGATCACCAGCTTGTTGGCCACGCCCGTGGGCGTGCGGAAGATGGCGTGCGGCGTGGCGCGGAAGTTGATCTCGATGCGCGCGTCGCGCGAGGCCAGGCGCTTGCCGGTGCGGATGTAGATCGGCACGCCGGCCCAACGCCAGTTCTCGATCTCGGTGCGCAGCGCGACGAAGGTCTCGGTGTGGCTCGCCGGGTCGACGCCGGGTTCCTCGCGGTAGCCGGGCACGCGCTCGCCGTAGGCCGTGCCGGCCACGTACTGCCCCCGCACCGCATGCAGGCCGAGCGTTTCGGGCGTCCAGCGTGCGAGTGAACGCAGCACCTTCAGCTTCTCGTCGCGGATGGCATCGGCATGGGCATTGATCGGCGGCTCCATCGCGATCGCGCACAGCACCTGCAGCGCGTGGTTCTGGACCATGTCGCGCAGCGCGCCGGTCTGGTCGTAGAAGCCGCCGCGCTTTTCGACGCCCACTTCCTCGGCGATGGTGATCTGGATATTGGCGATGTGCTCGCGGCGCCAGATGGGCTCGAACAGCGCATTGCCGAAGCGCATCGCGAACAGGTTCTGCACCGACGGCTTGCCCAGGTAGTGGTCGATGCGGAAGATCTGGTTCTCGTGCAGCACCTTGCCCACCGCGGCGTTGATCGCGCGGTTCGAAGCCAGGTCGTGGCCCAGCGGTTTCTCGAGCACCACGCGGGTGTTCGGGCCGTTCAGTCCCGCGGCGGCGATCTGCTCGACCGTCTGCGTGAACAGGGCCGGCGCCGTGGCCACGTACATCACCACCGTGTCGGCGTTGCGCGACTTCAGCATGTCGGCCAGGCGTGCATAGTCGGCCGGCTTGGACAGGTCCAGCCGCAGGTAGTGCAGCATCGAGGCGAACTTCGCGAACTCCTCCTCGCTGGGCCGCTTGGCGCCCTCGACCGCCTTGAAGCGCGACGCGATGAGGTCGCGGTACTGGTCGTCGGACAGGTCGTCGCGCGCCACGCCGATGATGCGGCCGCCCTCGGGCAGGCTGCCGTGGCGGAAGGCCTGGAACAGGGCGGGCATCAGCTTGCGCCACGCGAGGTCGCCGGTGCCGCCGAACAGAACAAGATCGAAACTCATGAGGCCAGGGTCCGTGAAAAGTGCCGTCCAAAAGCGGCTGTCTGCCGTGCGACTTTAATGGTAGTTCCACGGATGACCGATACCGGCTTGCACGGCTAAGCTACGCGCCGGCCCGCCGGCCCGCCGGGCCATTTTTTATTTTTCCAGCAGGGTGTGAGTCCTCCATGAACAAGCGTTTCAAGATCCTGGTCGCCGGTGCGGCGCTCGCCGCGGCCTTCGGTGCCTCGGCCCAGCAGGTCAACGTCATCTGCTCGGTGCAGGCCGACTGGTGCAACATGATCGCCACGGTCTACGCGCGCACCACGGGCGTCAAGATCAACCTGGCGCTCAAGGGCTCGGGCGAGGCGCTGGCCCAGCTCATCGCCGAGAAGGACAACCCCAAGACCGACGTCTGGTTCGGCGGCACGGGCGATCCGCACCTGCAGGCCGCTGAACAAGGCCTGACGCTCGAGTACAAGTCGCCCTCGCTGCCGCAGCTGTACCCCTGGGCGCAGCAGCAGGCCGAGCAGTCGGGCTTCAAGACCGTCGGCATCTATTCGGGGCCGCTGGGCTTCGGCTACAACACCGAGCTGCTCGCCAAGAAGAAGCTGCCCGTGCCGCGCAGCTGGGCCGACCTGCTCAAGCCCGAGTACAAGGGCGACATCCAGGTCGCCAACCCCGCCTCCAGCGGGACTGCCTACACCATGATCGCCACGCTGGTGCAGCTCATGGGCGAGGACAAGGCCTTCGACTACCTCAAGGCCCTGCACAGGAACGTCGGCCAGTACACGCGCTCGGGCACCGGTCCCATCAAGGCCGTGGCGCGCGGCGAGACCGCGGTGTCGATCAGCTTCGTGCACGACGCGCCGCAGGAAAAGATGCAGGGCTTCCCCGTCGAGACCGTCACGCCCTCCGAAGGCACTGGCGCCGAGATCGGTTCCATGAGCATCATCAAGGGCGCGCGCAACCTCGACCAGGCCAAGAAGTTCTACGAATGGGCGCTGACGCCTGCCGCGCAGGCCTTCGGCGCCGCGGCCAAGCAGTACCAGCTGCCCTCGAACAAGGCCACGGTGGTCGACCCCAACGTGCCCGACTTCAAGAAGATCAAGCTGATCAACTACGACTACAAGAAGTACGGCGCCAGCGCCGAGCGCCGCCGCCTGATCGCCCGCTGGGAAAAAGAGGTCAACTCGATCCCCCGTTAATGGCGGCCGTGCGGGCCGCGCCCTGCGTGACGGCATCCGCGCGAACTTCCGGAGTCGTCGTCCATGACACGTAAACCCAACGGCGCGGTGTGGTCCTGCATCGCCGCCGGCTTTCTCGCCTACCTGCTGCTGCCCTGGTACGCCATCCAGGACACGAGCTGGTACCAGGCGCTGCCGCAGGTCTTCGGCGAGGGCGACGCGGCCAACGGCCTGCTGCAGGCGCTGCGCCAGGGCCGGCCCTGGCTCTTCGTCGGGCTCGCCGGGCTGGTGCTGTGCACCTTCGGCGCGCTGCTGCGGCCGGGTCGCGGGCAGGGTCGCTGGCTTCTTGCAGGCGGGCTCGTCGGTGCGCTGGGCCTGGCCATCGCCGGCTTCACCATCGGCGCTCGCGGCTGGAGCGTGGCCGCGCTCAACACCGCCTTCGGCGACCTGTCGGTCAACCAGTTCGGCATCGGCGCCGGCGGCTTCGTCGCACTCACGGCGCTGATCCTGCTGGCCGCCTTCGGGCTCGCGCGGCTGGGCTTCTTCCGCGGCGACCTGTTCGTGTCGGGTGCGGTCATCGGCTGCGCGGTGCTGATGCTGCTCTTCATCGCTTACCCGGTGAGCAAGGCGCTGGCCGGCGCCTTCTTCAACGAGGACGGGCAGTGGTCCCTCGGCGCCTTCGCGGACCGCGTCTTCACGGCGCGCATCTGGGGCGTGGGCTGCGTCACCGGCGGTGCGGCCTGCGGCGTGGCCTGGAACACGCTGGTGCTGGCGCTGCTCACAGCCGCGGGCACCACCTTCCTCGGCACGCTGATGGCGCTGATGGCCGAGCGCGGCAGCAAGCGCTGGCAGGGGCCGCTGCGCGTGATCGCGCTGCTGCCCATCATCACGCCGCCCTTCGTCGTGGGCCTGGGCCTGATCCTGCTCTTCGGTCGCGCCGGCGTCGTCAACCAGGCGCTGGAGGCATGGTTCGCCCTGCCGCCCACGCGCTGGTTCTATGGCCTGCCGGGCATCCTGACGGCGCAGCTCTTCGCCTTCACGCCCATCGCCTTCATGATCATGCGCGGCGTGGTGCAGGGCATCGCGCCGAGCCTGGAAGAGGCCGCGCAGATGCTGCGCGCGGACCGGCGCCGCGCCTTCTTCACCGTCACGCTGCCGCTGCTCAAGCCGGGCCTGGCCAATGCCTTCCTGGTCGGCTTCATCGAGAGCATCGCGGACTTCGGCAACCCCGTGGTGGTCGGCGGCCAGTACTCGGTGCTGTCGACCGACATCTTCTTCGCCATCGTCGGCGCGCAGTACGACCAGGGCCGTGCCGCGTCGCTGGCCTGGGTGCTGACGCTCTTCGCGCTGGCCGTGTTCGCGCTGCAGCGCGGCGTGCTGGGCAAGCAGAACTACACCACCGTGAGCGGCAAGGGCGATGCCGGCATTCCCATGCCGCTGCCCGATGGCGTGCGCCGCACCATCTACGCCATCGCCTTCCCGTGGATCCTCTTCACTGTGGTCGTGTACCTGTTCGCCTTCGCGGGCGGCTTCGTGCAGACCTGGGGCCGCGACTACACCCTCACCCTGAACCATTTCAAGACGGCCTTCTCGCTGGAGTGGGGCCAGTTCGGGCTGGTGTGGGCCGGCACGGCGTGGAATTCGCTGTGGACCACGCTCAAGCTGGCGGGCATCTCGGCGCCGATCACCGCGGCCATCGGGCTGCTGATCGCCTGGCTGCTGGCACGCAACGAGTTCAAGGGGCAGGGCGCCTTTGAGTTCGCGGCGCTGCTGGCCTTCGCCATTCCCGGCACCGTGCTGGGCGTGAGCTACATCCTGGCCTTCAACGTGCCGCCGCTGGAGCTCACGGGCACCGGCCTCATCATCATCCTGTGCTTCATGTTCCGCAACCTGCCGGTGGGCGTGCGGGCCGGCACCGCGGCCTTCAAGCAGCTCGACCGCTCGCTGGACGAGGCCTCGCTGATGCTGCGCGCGTCGACGGCGCAGACGCTGTTCAGGGTGGTGCTGCCGCTGCTCAAGCCTGCCCTGGTGGCCGCGCTGGTCTACAGCTTCGTGCGCGCCATGACCACCGTGAGCGCGGTGATCTTCCTGGTCACGGCCGAGAACGAACTGGCCACCACCTACATCATCGGCCGCGTGGGCAACGGCGACTATGGCGTCGCCCTGGCCTACTGCACCGTGCTGATCGTCCTCATGTCGGCCGCCATCGCACTGATCCAGCTGCTGGTCGGCGAGCGCAAGCTGGGGCGCCGCAAGGCTGTCGCCGTGGCGGCGCATTGAAGAAATACGGACATCCGTACGCGAAGCACGCGAAAGTTGCGCGAAGGACGCGAAAGAAATCCATGAAAAATTTCTTTGTCATCCTTTCGCTTCCTTCGCGAAACCTTTGCGCCCTTCGCGTACGGGTGTCCGATTTGGAGTTCTGACCCATGTCGATTGAATTTCGCAACGTCACCAAGCGCTACGGCACCGACGCCAGCGCCCCGCTGGCCGTCAAGGGCATCAGCTTCGAGGTGCCGACGGGCACGCTGACGACCATCCTCGGACCCTCTGGCTGCGGCAAGACGACCACGCTGCGCATGATCGCGGGGCTGGAGTCGCCGACCTCGGGCCAGATCCTCATGGGCGGGCGCGACGTGACCACGCTCGGGCCGGGCGAGCGCAACGTGTCGATGATGTTCCAGAGCTACGCGCTCTTCCCGCACATGAACGTCATCGAGAACGTCGCCTACGGCCTGCGCATGAGCGGGCAGAAGAAGGCCGAGGCACAGGCGCGCGCCAAGGAGGCGCTCAAGGGCGTCGGGCTGGTCGGCTTCGACGAGCGGCTGCCCAGCGAGCTGTCGGGCGGGCAGCAGCAGCGCGTGGCGCTGGCGCGGGCGCTGGTGCTCGAGCCGGCGGTGCTGCTCTTCGACGAGCCGCTTTCCAACCTCGATGCCCGCCTGCGCCGCGAGATGCGCGAGGAGATCCGCGCCATCCAGCAGCGCCTGAGGCTCACCGTGGCCTACGTCACGCACGACCAGAGCGAGGCGCTGGCCGTGTCCGACCAGATCATCGTGATGGACCACGGCATGATCGCCCAGCGCGGCGCGCCTGAAGAGTTGTACGGCCGCCCGCAGAGCGAGTTCGTGGCCGGCTTCATGGGCGAGGCCATGGTGTACCCGGCGATGGCGCTGCAGGACGGCCAGGTGTCGCTGGGCCCGCTCACCCTGACGCCGCGCTATGCGGTGCCCGTCGGCATGGTGAAGGTCGCCGTGCGACCCGAGGCGTGGCAGATCGGCGCCGCCGTGGGCCTGCCGGCGACCTTGCGCAAGGCTTCCTACCTCGGCAGCTTCTACGAGTACGGCTTCGACACCCCCCTGGGGCCGGTGTTCGTGGTGTCGTCCGACCTGACGCGCCCGCTGGCGCCCGGGGCCGAGACGACGCTGGCGCTGGGTCAGCACGGCGTGTCGGTGGTGCCGCAGTCCGCCTGAGTTCTTCAGGCCAAATCGGTCCGAGACGCCCGTCGAGCGGGCACTTGATGCTATTGATTCGATAGCATTCCCTGGCGCGGGTCGCGGCACGCGACGCCGAGGGACAATCGCCGTCCATGAATGTGGTGTTCGATCTGGGAGCCGTGCTGATCGGCTGGGAGCCCGCGCGACTGGTGCGGGCGCACTTTCCGCGGCAGGCCGCCGACGACGCGTCCGCCGCGGCGCTGGCCCGGGCCTTCTTCCACCACGAGGACTGGCTGGCCTTCGACTGCGGCATCCGCAGCGTCGACGAGGTGGTGTCGCGCAGCGCGACGCGCCTGGGCCTGGCGCCGGATGCCGTGCATGGCCTGGTGGCGCCGCTGGGCGAGCGGCTGGAACCGATCGCCGAGAACATCGCCCTGCTGCACGGCCTGCGCGAACGGCGCGATGCCGGCGAGCCGCTGCGGCTCTTCTACCTGTCGAACATGCCGCAGCCCTATGCGCGGGCGCTGGAGCGCCGCTTCGACTTCTTCCGCTGGTTCGACGGCGGCATCTTCTCGGGCGACGTCAAGCGCGTGAAGCCGCACGAGGAGATCTTTAACCTGCTGGCCTTCCGCCACTCGCTCGTGGCCGCGCAGACGCTCTTCATCGACGACTCCGTGCCCAACGTCGAGACGGCCCGCGCGCTGGGCTGGCAGGCGCTGCACTGCGCGAACCCGCTGGCCCTCGGGCCGCAACTGCTGCGGCAGCTCGGTCCGGCGGGCTGACGGCGGCGGCGCCGATCAGTTGCCGGGAAGCGGTGCGCTGCGCACCACCCGGTCGACATCGAAGCCCAGCGTGCGGGCGTACTCCAGTTCGGCCTGCAGCGTCGCTTCGTCCAGGTGCGGCACGCGCGAGAGCACCCACAGGTAGTCGCGGTCGGGCGTGCCCACCAGCGCCACCTGGTACTCGCGGTCGAGCTTGAGGATCCAGTAGTCGCCCCACACCAGCGGCAGCCAGCCCAGCCAGTCGGGCGCGAAGCGCACCTCCAGGCGGCCCGCGCCGGGCAGCCCCGCCACGGGCACGGTGCGGGCGCGGCCCACGGCCTCGTCGATGCGCCCGTCCTCGAGCACGCAACGGTTGCGCACTTCGATCGTGCCGTCGGGCAGCGGCGTGTATTCCGCCGTCACGTGGCCGGCGCACTGTTTCTCGAAGCGGTTCGGCAGGCGGGCCTGCTCGTACCACAGGCCCGAATAGCGCTTGAGGTCCACGGGTGCCACCACCTGCAGGGGCGCACGCATCAGCGGCGCGCCGTCGGCCGGCCCGGCCGGCCGGGCACGCGCCTTGGTGGCGTGGAGCGCGAACAGGGCCGCGGCACCGCCCACGCAGAAGGCGAGGGCGAGTCTGCCGATGCGCTGGCTGGTGGCGACGTCGTCGAACACCTGGGGCGGGGGCGGCGGGCGATGGGGCATGGGCGGAACTCCGGCAAAAAATATCGAGTCCAGCTTAGGCAGGCTCACCCGCGCCGCCTGTCAGTCGGGGGCTCCTGCACCCGTGCGCGGCGGCCCCAACGGGCGGCCACGACCGACACCGGATCGCATCGGGCGCGCGCAAGAATGTACGAACCTCCGCCCAACCCGCACAGGATAATGAATCGATGACCCAACTCGACGCCCTCCGCCAATGGACCACCGTGGTGGCCGACACCGGTGATTTCCGCCAACTTGCGCAGTTCAAGCCACAGGACGCGACGACCAACCCGTCGCTGATCCTCAAGGCCGTGCAGAAGTCCGACTACCGGCCGCTGCTCGACGAAACCATCGCCCAGCACAAGGGCAAGGCGCTGGACGACGTGATGGACCACCTGCTGGTGCGCTTCGGCACCGAGATCCTCACGCACATCCCCGGCCGCGTCTCCACCGAGGTCGACGCCCGCCTGAGCTTCGACACCGCCGCCACCATCGCCCGCGCCGAGCGCATCGTCGCGCTGTACCGCGAGCAGGGCATCGACACCAGCCAACGCCTGCTCATCAAGATCGCCTCGACGTGGGAAGGCATCCAGGCCGCCAAGGCGCTGGAGCAGAAGGGCATTCACTGCAACCTCACGCTGCTGTTCTCCTTCGCACAGGCGGTGGCCTGCGGCGACGCCGGCGTCAAGCTCATCTCGCCCTTCGTCGGCCGCATCTACGACTGGTACAAGAAGAGCGCCGGCAGCAACTGGGACGAGGCCGCCAACGCCGGTGCCAACGACCCCGGCGTCAAGTCGGTACGCCAGATCTTCGACTACTACAAGAAGCACGGCATCGCCACCGAGGTGATGGGTGCGAGCTTCCGCAACGTGGGCCAGATCACCGCGCTGGCCGGCAGCGACCTGCTGACCATCAGCCCCGAGCTGCTGGGCGAGTTGGCCAAGTCCGACGAGCCGATCACCCAGGCGCTGGACGCCCAGGCAGCGAAGAAGCTCGACTTGCCCAAGGTCAGTTTCGACGAGCCCGCCTTCCGCTTCGCCCTGAACGAGGACGCGATGGCCACCGAGAAGCTGGCCGAGGGCATCCGCGCCTTCGCGGCCGATGCCATCAAGCTCGAGAAGCTGATCCAGGCCGTTTGATGCCGACGACCGAGGGAGACCACCGATGAGCGATGCGCTTCGTTGCGACCGCGCCCCGAGCTGGGCCGCGCTGCACCAGCAGTTCGACCGCGAGGGCCGTGCCTTCGACCTGCGGCGGGCCTTCGAGGCCGACGCCGGCCGCGTGCAGGCCCTCAGCCAGGAGGCGCCGCACCTGTTCGCCGACCTGTCGAAGAACCTGATCGACGCACCCACCGAGGCGCTGCTGTTGAAGCTGGCGCGCGAATGCGGCCTGGAAGCGCACCGCGACGCGATGTTCTCGGGCCGCCACATCAACAACACCGAAGACCGGGCGGTGATGCACTGGCTGCTGCGCCAGCCCAAGGATTCGGTGCCGAAAGCGGCTGCAGCCCCCGCCGGTGTTGCGCAAGGCGCTACGGAAACCATAGCAATCGAGCATGCCCGCGTGCACGAGACGCTGGACGCCATGCTGGCCTACGCCGAGAAGGTGCGGGCCGACCACACCATCACTGACGTGGTGAACATCGGCATCGGCGGCTCCGACCTCGGCCCGCAGATGGCGGTGCTGGCGCTGGCCGAGTTCGTCGCGCCGGGCAAGCATTTCCATTTCGTCTCGAACGTCGACGGGCACGAACTGGCGGCCGTGCTCAAGGGTCTGGCGCCGGAGCACACGCTGTTCCTCATCGCGTCCAAGACCTTCACCACGGCCGAGACCATGGCCAACGCCCAGTCGGCCAAGCGTTGGTACGAGCAATCGGGCGGCACCGACATCGCCGGCCATTTCGCGGCGCTGACCACCAATGTCGAGGCGGCGAAGCAGTTCGGCATCGACACCACCTTCGGCTTCTGGGACTGGGTGGGCGGGCGCTACTCGATGTGGTCGGCCATCGGCCTGCCCACCGCACTGGCCATCGGGGCCGAGGGTTTCCGTGCCTTCCTGGCCGGTGCGCATGCGATGGACGAGCATTTCCGCACCGCGCCGCTGGAGCGCAACCTGCCGGTGCGCCTGGGCCTGCTCGACGTGTGGTACCGCAACTTCCACGGCTTCACCAGCCGCTGCATCGCGCCGTACCACGCCGCGCTGCGGCGCCTGCCGGCCTATCTGCAGCAGCTGGAGATGGAGAGCAACGGCAAGCAGGTCGACGCCCAGGGTCAGCCCGTGGCGTATGGCACCTCGCCGGTGCTGTGGGGCGAGCCGGGCACCAACGGGCAGCATGCGTACTTCCAGATGCTGCACCAGGGCACCGACGTCGTCCCGCTGGAATTCATCGCCGTGCACGAGGCCGGTCACGACCTGCCCGGCCACCAGCCCAAGCTGCTGGCCAATGCGATCGCGCAGGCGCAGGCCCTCATGGTCGGCAAGAAGGACGGCGGAGGCCACAAGAACTTTCCGGGCAACCGCCCGAGCACCTTTTTCGTCTTCGAGCGCCTCACGCCCGAGGTGCTGGGGGCTTTCGTCGCGCTGTACGAGCACCGCGTGTTCACCAGCGGCGCGATCTGGGGCATCAACAGCTTCGACCAGTGGGGCGTGGAGCTGGGCAAGGTGCTGGCCAAGGACCTGGAGCCGCGCCTGGCATCCGGCGACACGGCGGGGCTGGACGCGTCCACTGCCGCGCTGGTGCAGCGCCTGGGTCAGCGCTGAACCGGGAGGCGGGCGCGCTGCACGCGCCCGCCGTTGCGGCACGCCTCAGCCGAAGCGCAGCGTGCGCAGCCCCACGCTGCGGTCGATCCAGATGACCGCCACCAGCGTCAGCACGATGCTCACCGTGGACACGGCCGCGGCCGTGGGGTCGAAGTCCCAACGCAGGTAGTCGAAGAGCTGCAGCGGCAGCGTGGTCATGCCCACGCCCTTGAGCAGCAGCGACATGTTGAACAGGTCGAAGGAGATCACGAAGGCGAAGAGCGCGCCGGTGATCAGCCCCGGCTTGATCAGCGGCAGCGTCACGCGCACGAAGGCCCGCGCCGGCGAGGCCCCCAGGCTGCGCGCCGCCTGCTCCAGCGAGCCGTCCTGGTTGTAGAGCGCCGAGGCCACGTTGGTGAAGACGTAGGGCAGCGTCACCAGCACATGGCCCACCACCAGCCCGAACACGGTGCGCGTGCCGATGCCCGTCGCGTACAGGAAGAACAGCAGCGCGATGGCGGTGAGGATCTCCGGCAGCATCAGCGGCATCATGAGCAGCAGGCGCAGCGCCTCGCGTGTGCGCGTGGCATGGCGCACCACATACAGCGCCGCGCCGGTGCCGATCAGCGTGGCGCCCACGGTGGCGGCCGCGGCCAGTGCCAGCGAGGTGCCCATGGCCCGCATGAAGCCCTCGTTGGCGAACAGCGCGCCGAACCAGCGCAGCGACAGGCCCTGCGGCGGAAAGGTGAGGAACTCGCCGGCGTTGAGCGACATGAGCACGATCACCACGATCGGCAGCAGCAGGAAGGCATACACCGCGCCGATGAAGACGCGCAGCAGCAGGTCGGCGGTCCGGTCCGCCACCATCGATCCGTTCATGCCAGCCCCCTCGAAAAGCGTCGCGTCAGCCGCGCATAGGCGGCCACGGCGAGCATGCCGCAGGCCGTGAGCACCAGCGCCTGCGCGGCGCCTGCCGGCCACTGGAAGTTGTCGATCAGGCTCTGCACCACCAGCACCGACACCGTCTTGACCTGCGCACCGCCCAGCATCACCGGCGTGACGTAGGCGCTGAGCGTGAGCACGAAGACCAGCACCGTGCCGGCCTGGATGCCGGGCCAGGACAGCGGCAGCGACACGCGCAGGAAGGCCTTGAGCCGCGAGGCGCCCAGCGAGCGTGCGGCGGCCTCCAGGCTCGGGTCGATGCTCTGGATCACGCCCACCAGCGGCAGGATCATGAAGGGCAGGAACACATGGACGAGTGCGATGGTCACGCCCAGCCGGTTGTTCATCAGCGCGAGGCCGGTATCGATCCAGCCCAGGTCGATCAGCGCGCGGTTGATCACGCCGTTGCCCGACAGCAGGATCAACCAGCCGAAGCTGCGCACCACCACGCCCACGAGCAGCGGCGAGAGCACCAGCACGTACAGCAGGCCGGCCCAGCGCGAGCGCGTGCGTGCCAGGTGGAAGGCGACCGGATAGCCCAGCAGCAGGCAGATGGGCGTCACCGTCAGGCCCAGCAGCAGCGTGTCGCCCAGCACGCCGAGCAGGTAGCCGTCGGTCAGCGCACGGGTGTAGTTGCCCAGCGTCATCCCGGCGCCATAGGGCGCGCCGACGGCCGGCGGCCGCAGGCTCATCAGCACGATGTTCAGGTAGGGCAGCAGCAGGAACACGCCCAGCAGCACCAGCGCCGGGGCGATCAGCCAGATGGCGCGGCTGGGCGGCGGCGTCGCTGCCGTCGGGAGGGGGGCCGCAGCGGGTGCGGCCAGCGTGGAGGCGCTCATCCCGGAATGACCCAGGCATGGCCGGGCTCGAAGGCCAGGCCGCAGTGCGCGCCCTCGGGCATGCGCCCGCCCGGTGGCGTCTGCACCAGCAGCGTCTGGCCGCCAGCGGCCTCGATCACGTGTTCCACCGTGCTGCCCAGGAAGTAGCTGCGCGCCACGCGACCCGCGTACGGGCCGTCCGCGCGGAAGTGGATGGCCTCGGGCCGCAGCGTCACCTGCACGGCCTGGCCGGGCTGCAGCGCGTCATGGAAGGCGGCCTCGACGGGGCCGAGCGCGGTGTCGACCGCATGCACCGGCCGCTCACCAGCGCCCGGCACGACTGCGCGCACGCGGCCTTCGATGAGGTTGGAACGGCCGATGAAGCGTGCCACCTCCACGCTGCGCGGCCGCAGGTAGATGGCCTCGGGCACGTCGAACTGCTGCAACTGGCCGCCCAGCATCACGGCCACGCGGTCGGACATGACCATCGCCTCGGCCTGGTCGTGCGTCACGTACAGCGTGGTGATGCCCACGCGGCGCTGCAGGTCGCGGATGAACACGCGCATGTCTTCGCGCAGCACCGCGTCCAGGTTGGCCAGCGGCTCGTCCAGCAGCAGCAGGCGCGGCTCGATCACCAGCGCGCGCGCCAGGGCCACGCGCTGCTGCTGGCCGCCGGAGAGCTGGCGCGGAAAACGCTCGGCCAGCGCGCCCAGCTGCACCATGCCCAGCACGGCCTCGACTCGGCGTTCGATCTCGGCGCGCGGCACGCCGCGCATCTCCAGGCCGAAGGCCAGGTTGCGCCGCACGCTCAGGTGGGGAAAGAGCGCGTAGTTCTGGAACACCATGCCGATGTCGCGCTTCTCGGGCGGCAGGCCGGTGATGTCCTCGCCGTCGATGCAGATGCGCCCACCCTCGGGATGCTCGAAGCCGGCCACGCAGCGCAGCGTGGTCGTCTTGCCGCAGCCGCTCGGGCCCAGCACCGAGATGAACTCGCCCTCGCGCGTGGCCAGGTCCAGCGAATGGATGGCCACGTGGCCGGCGTAGCGCTTGTGCAGCCCCTCGATGGACAGCCGCGTGGTGCGCCGGCTGGCGGCGCGGACCGCGGGCATCGCCGCGTCGGGCGGCGCGGACAGGACTGCGCTCACTTGATCTCCCGGTTCCAGCGGTCGGTGATGGCCGGCAGCTGCGGGTTCACCTTGGCCCAGTCGAACTGCACGATGGAGGACATGGCCTTGCCGTTGATCGGCACGTCGGCCACCAGGGCCGGGTCCAGCTTCACCTGCGTGTTGGTGGGCGAGGTGAAGAACTCCTTGGCCATCGACTCCTGCACCTCGGGCCGCAGGATGAAGTTGAGGTACTGGTAGGCGGCCTCCTTGTCGGGCGCGTGCTTGAGGATGTTGAAGGACTGCTCGAAGGCCACCACGCCTTCGCTGGGCACCACCATCTCGACCGGCACGCCCTTCTTCTTGAGCGCCACGATCTCGGGGAAGTCGATCACCGCCACGGTGACGTCGCCGCGCGTGAGCATGGTCGACAGCGTGCCGCTCCAGTCGGCCTGCTGGAAGGGCAGCAGCTTCTTGATCTCGACGAAGGCGCGGTCGATGGCGTCCTGCGAGCCGCCGTAGATCTTGGCGGTCATCAGAAGGAACAGCATGGCCGCGGTGTTGCCGATCTGGTAGAGGCCGATCTTGCCCTTGAACTCGGGGTTGTTCCAGAGATCGGCCCAGGACTTGGGCGGCGTCTTGACCAGGTCCTTGCGGTAGCCGATGCCGATGGTGGAGACGATGCCGCGCACGCCGTTGTCGCCCGGGTTGCGCAGGTTGGGGTACACGTGGGCCAGGTTGGGCACCTTGGCGGCCGGGATGGGCTCGAAGTAGCCCTCGCTGCGCACCACGCTGGCGATGTTCTCGTTGACCATCAGCACGCTGTAGGGCGGCTTCTCGATGCCGGCGGCGCGCAGGTTGGCGATGAAGTTCTTGCCCAGGCCCACGTCCAGCGTGGGCTTGACGCCGCTGATCTTCTCGAAGGCCGGCATCAGGTCGGTGCGCCAGAACTTCTCCCAGCGGCCGCCATAGGTGTTGACCACCAGCGGCGCGGCCGCGAGCGAGGGGAAGGCGGGCAGGCCGAGGGCGGCGGCGGTGCCCAGGCCGCGGGCCAGCAGGTCGCGGCGGTTGATCGGAAAGGTCATGACAGCACTCCGGAAAGTTGAAAGGGAAGCGGGCGCGGCACTCAGGC
The DNA here is from genome assembly GCA_030418545.1 of Xenophilus aerolatus. GTDB lineage: Bacteria > Pseudomonadota > Gammaproteobacteria > Burkholderiales > Burkholderiaceae_C > Xenophilus. The sequence continues at coordinate 89,538 of QAIB01000003.1, forward strand.
CACGGGGGCAGGCTCGGCGGGCTTGCGGTAGTCGTAGTTGCGGTTGAGCCGCTCGAGCAGGTAGTCGCCGTAGCGCACCGGCGGGTGCTGCGGCGGATGGGCCGCATCGGTGCAGGTGGGCAGGCATTCGATGAGCGTGTCCATCGACGGATCGAGGAAGTAGGGCAGCGAGTAGCGGTCGCCGCCCGAGCGGTTGATGACGCGGTGCGGCGTGGAGACCAGGCGGCCGTTGGTCCAGCGCGCCAGCATGTCGCCCACGTTGAGCACGTAGGTGTCGGGGATGGGCGGCGCCTCGATCCAGTCGCCGCCGCGCGGGCGCACCTGCAGGCCGCCGGAGTCGTCCTGGGCCAGCAGCGTGATGATTCCGTAGTCGGTGTGCGGGGCGGAGCCGATCTGCTCGTCCTCGGCGGGCGGCTGCGGCGGATAGTGCAGGGCGCGCAGGAAGGTGGTGGGGTGGTCGAAGTGGTGGTCCAGCGCCGTGGCCGGCAGGCCCAGCGCCAGCGCGATCAGGCGCACGATGTGGCGGCCCAGTGCATCGACCTCCCGCACGTAGGCCAGCATGGCGGACTTGAAGCCGGGCAGCCAGTCGGGCCACTGGTTGGGGCCCTGCATGGGCAGGCCCGCGAGCAGGCCGGGGTCGTCGGGCGGCAGCTCGTGCATGAGCATCAGCGATTCGCTCATGTTGGGCCGCGTCACCTTCGCCACCGTGGAGGTGACGATGGTGGAACTGGCCATGCCCATGTAGCCGCGATGGAAGGCGTTGATGGCCAGCGACTGCTTCTGCGCCAGGGTCGACGTATGGAAGTCGCGCGACGCGGCGAAGGCGGCCTCGCGGGTGGCGGACGCCACGTTGTGGCCGGCGATGTAGGCAAAGCCGATCTGGCTCAGGGCCTCGAACAGCGCGCGTGCGTTCTGCTGCGCCAGGGGCGCGTCGGCGTCCAGGCTGCCCTGCAGGTCGACGATGGGGATGTGCTTCATGTCTGGGGTTCTTCAGTAAGGTTGGGAGCGCGCTGGCGCCACACGGCCAGCCGGTCGGCCGAGCTCATCACCAGCCCCAGGTGCAGCGACACCATGGCCAGCGCGGCCTGTTCCAGCGGCTCGTCGGTGCCACGCACCAGGTCCTGCAGCACGATCACGCGGTAGTTGCGGTTGTTGGCGTCGAAGGCGGTGTTGAGCACGCAGCAGTCGGTGAAGCCGCCGTCGAGCACGACGGTCTCGATGCGCTGGTTGCGCAGCAGGAAGTCCAGGTCGGTGGGATAGAAGGCCGACAGGCGGCGCTTGTTCTCCACCTTCAGGTCGCCGGGCTCCACGCGCGTGACCCACTCGGTCCAGGGCGAGCCCTCGATCGCGTGCGCATCGGCGTTGGGGATCGGGCCCACGTGCAGCGGGAAGGTGCGCCGCCACGCGGCCGGGATGCCGCCAAGGTCGTCGGCGCCGCCCTCGCGCAGCACCGACTTGACGTGCACGATGCGCCCGCCCAGCGCGCGCACCTCGTCGTGGAAGGCATCGATGGGCGCCACCACGTCGCGCGCCCGCGGCGCCGGGCAGGGGCAGTCGGGCGAATCGTCCAGGTGGCCGCGGTGCATGTCGATGGAGAGCACTGCGGTGCGGGACAGGTCCAGGTAGTCGGCGAACTGGCTGACGTCCAGTTCGCGCGGCTGGTTGTAGACATAGGCGCGCATCAGCGTCGCTCCTCTCGCAGATAGGGTTGGCCGAGGGCGCCGGGCTCGTCGTGCACGGCCTGGCCGCCGCGGCGCGCCAGCGCCACCCACACCATCACGCCCAGCGTGACGACGTAGGGCGTCATCAGCACGAAGTACTGCGGCAGCTGCACGCCCGCGGCCGCCAGCTGCGGGATCAGCGCTTCGATGCAGCCGAAGAGCAGCGCGCCGGCCAGCGCGCGCCAGGGCGACCAGCGCGCGAAGATCACCAGCGCCACCGCGATCCAGCCGCGCCCGCCGGTCATGCCCGCGATCCACAGTTTGGTGCCCACCACCGAGATGTACGCACCGGCCAGCCCGACCAGCGCCGAGCCTGCCACCACCGCACCGAAGCGCCACAGCGGCACCGAGAGGCCGGCCGCATCGGCGGCCTGCGGGTTCTCGCCCACCGCGCGCAGGCGCAGCCCGGGCGTGCTGCGGTTGAGCCAATGCACCGTGGCCCAGAACAGCAGCGGCACCAGGTACACGATCAGGTTCTGGTGGAAGAGACGGCCCACCAGCGGCAGGTCGGACAGCAGCGGGATCGGCAGTGCGCCGAAGCTGCTGACCGGCTTGTTGGTCCAGTCCAGCACCGTGCCCAGCAGGCCGGTCAGGCCCTGGCAGAAGAAGACCAGCGCCAGGCCGGCGATCACCTGCTGGACGCGCAGCACGATCACCATGAAGGCGAAGAGCAGCGACACCGCGGCCGCGGCCAGCATGGCCAGCGGCAGCGCGATGGCCGCCTCGTGGAAGCTCAGCATGGCGCCGATGCCGGCCAGAGCGCCGACCAGCATCAGCCCCTCGGCGCCCAGCGACAGCACGCCCGCGCGCTCGCTCAGGATCAGGCCCAGCGCGGCCAGCGCATAGGGCACCGCGAAGTCGGGCGCGTTGCCCAGCCAGTTGGTGGCGATGGAGAGCACGTCCACGTCAGCCTCCCGGTCCCCGGGCCACGCGCCGCAGCCGGTGGCGGATGAAGAAGTCCGACGAGGCGACGCAGATGACCAGGATGGCCTGGATCAGCTGCACCATCGCGAAGGGGATCTGGTAGAAGACCTGCAGGTTGCGGCCGGCCACGAAGAGCATGGCGATCAGCACCGCCACCACGCTGGCCGCGAGCGGGTTGTTGCGTGCCAGGAAGGCGATGAGGATGCCCGAGAAGCCGTAGCCCACGTAGAAGGCCTGCGTGAGCCGCCCCTCCTGCCCCGTCACCACCACGAAGCCCGCCAGCCCCGAAAGCGCGCCCGACAGCAGCACGGCCACGAGCACCATGCGGGCCACCGGCACCCCCAGCGCGCGCGCCACGCGCGGGTTGGCGTCCACGAAGCGCAGGTACAGACCGGCGCGGCTCAGGCCCGTGAACCAGGTGGCCAGCAACGCGGCCAGCACGGCCAGGCCGATGGCCGCGGTGCCGGGGTTGCCGAGCCATTCGGGCAGGCGCTCGAAGGCACGGAACTGGGGCGAATAGGGGAACGCGTCCTTCGGGTCCTTCCACGCGCCGTAGACCAGGTGGAGCAGGAAGTTGCCCGCCACGTAGTTGAGCATCAGCGAGGCGATGATCTCGTTCACGGCCAGCCGCAGCTTGAGCAGGGCCGGCGCCAGGGCCCAGGCCATGCCCATCGCGATCGCCACGGCACCCATCAGCGGCAAGCGCAGCGCGGGCGGGCCGATCTCGAACATCGACACCGCCGTGGCGCCGATGGCGCCGAAGATCATCTGGCCTTCCAGCCCCAGGTTCCAGAAGCGGGCGCGAAAGGCGATGGCGGCGCCGATGCCCACCAGGATCATGGGCGCGGCCTGGAAGAGCACGGCCAGCATGCTCTGCCGGTCCACCAGCGTCTGCATGACGAACTCGTTGAGCAGCTCGTTGGCCGGCACACCCGCCGCCACCAGGATGGCGGCCGAGATCGCGAGGCCCGCCGCCACTGCCAGCGCCAGGATCAGGGCCTGCTTGGGCAGAGCCATCTGCTGGCGCAGTTCCAGCGTGTAGCGGCGCGAGAGAAGCGGCACAGGCTTCGCACGCGCCGCCGTGCCGGGAGCTTCGAGTGCGGTGTCAGTCATGGGCGACCATGGCCTGGCCGACCTGCTGGCGCTCGGCGGGTTGATCGAACTCGGCGACGATGCGCCCGCGCGCCATCACGCCCACGCGGTCGGCCAGGGCCAGCACCTCGTCCAGGTCTTCGCTGATGAGCAGCACGGCGGCGCCGGCATCGCGCGCGGCGCGCAGGCGGGCATGCACCTCGGCGCCGGCACGCACATCGAGGCCGCGGCTGGGGCTGTGGGCCAGCACCAGTCGCGGCGCGCGGCCGAACTCGCGGGCCAGCACCAGTTTCTGCGCATTGCCGCCCGACAGCAGCGCCGCCTTCTGGTTGAGGTGGCGCACGCCCTGCACGTCGAAGGCCTGCACCGCCTCGCGCGCGTCGGCCGCCATGCGACCACGGTCCAGCCGCCAGGCCGGGCCGTAACGGCCGGTCTGCACCTGGCCGATGCCGAAGTTCTCCACCACCGACAGGCCGCCCGCGAGCGCGAGGCCGTAGCGGTCGGCCGGGATGGCGGCGAAATGCGGCAGCCGGTCGGGCGCGGGCCCGTCCTCGCCGGCCAGGGTGATCGTGCCTTCCAGCCCCTCGGCCATGCCCATCAGCGCCTCGGCCAGCTCGCCCTGGCCGTTGCCGCCGACGCCGGCCAGGCCGTAGATCTGGCCGGCATGCAGCGTCAGGTCCACGCCGTCCAGCGCGGCGCGGCCGGAGGTGTGCAGGCGCAGGCCGCGCAGGGACAGCAGCGGCGCACCACGCAACGCCGGTTCGAGTGCAGCCTCGCTGGCGAAGACGGATTGGCCGACGGTCAGCCGCACCAGTTCGTCGATCGACGTGGTCTTCGGGTCCACCGTGGCCACGGTGCGGCCGCCGCGCATCACCGTCACGCGGTCGGCCCAGGTCTTCACGTCGGCCATCTTGTGCGTGACCAGCGCCACCGCCGCGCCCTGGCGCGACAGCGCGTGCACCGTCGCCAGCAGGCGGTCGGCTTCCTGGTCGGTGAGCACCGCGGTGGGCTCGTCGAGGATCAGGATGCGGGCTCCGGCCAGCAGCACCTTGAGGATCTCCACCCGCTGCTGCTCGGCGATGGACAGGCGCTCGACGCGGGCGCGCGGGTCGATGGCGAAGCCGAGTTCTGCCGCGCGGGCGCTGATTTCTTCTTCCAGCTGCGCCATGCGCCGCCGATGGCTGCCGTCGGCCTGCGCGAGCGGGTGGCCGAGCAGGATGTTCTCGGCCACCGTGAAGGGTCGCACCAGCTTGAAGTGCTGGTGCACCATGCCGATGTGCAGCCCGGCCGCATCGCGCGGACCGGCCAGGCGCACCGGGTTGTCGTCCACCAGCAGCTCGCCCTGCTCGGGCGCATACAGCCCGGCGGCGATGTTCATCAGCGAGGACTTGCCCGCGCCGTTCTCCCCCAGCAACGCATGCACCTCGCCCCAGCGCGCTGAGAAGTGCGCGTCCGTCAAGGCCTTGAAGCCATCGAAGGACTTGTGGATGCCTTCCAGGCGCAGGGCCGCGGGAATCATTTCTGCGTCACGACGCCCTTGACGAACCAGTCCATCTTCCAGAGGTCGGCGTCGGGGAGCACGGCGCCCGCCGCCACGCGCTCCTTGCCGTCGCGGTCCTTCAGCGGGCCGGCATAGATCTGCTTGCCCTTCAGGATCGCTTCGCGTTCGGCCTGGATGAGCTTGACCTTGTCGGCCGGCACGGCGGGACCGAAGCCGGCGATGTCGGTGCCGCCGCCGCTCATCGGGATGAAGGCGCCATACGGCTCGGGTTTCCAGTTGCCGGCGATGACCTTCTTGAGTTCGGGAATCAGGAAGCGGTCCCACACCCACACCGACGAGCACAGCGTGGCCTTGGGCGCGAACTGCCGCAGGTCGCGGTGGTGGCCGGTGCCGTACACGCCACGCTCCTGCGCCACGATCTGCGGCGTGGGCGAATCCACGTGCTGCCCGATGACGTCGGCGCCCTGGTCGATCAGCGCAGTGGCGGCGGCGCGCTCCTTGACCGGGTCGTTCCAGGTGCCGGTGTAGATCACGTTGACCGTGGCGTTGGGGTTCATCTTCTGGGCCCCGAGCGCGAAGGCGTTGATGGTCCAGTTCACCACGCCGAAGGGGTTGGCGGCCACGAAGCCCAGCTTGCCCGTCTTGCTGGCGGCGCCGGCCGCCATGCCGCACAGGTACTGGCTCTCGTAGGTGCGGCCGTAGAAGGATTCGAGGTTCGGTCCGTTGGTGGTGCCCGAGCCGTTGAGGAAGGCCACCTTGGGGTACTTGGCTGCCAGGTCCTTGAAGGCGTCGGACTGGCCGAAGGCGGTCCCGATCACGATGTTGGCGCCGCGCGAGATGAAGCGTTCGGCCGCCGGCTTGATGACCGAGGCGTCCTCGCCCACGTTCTCCACGAACTGGATCTTCTGGCCGAGCGCGGCCTCGATCTTGGCGCGGGCCTCGTCGAAGGCCTGCGTCCACCCACCGTCGTTCTTGGGGCCGTAGTACAGCATCGCGATCACGGGTTTGCCGCTGAGGCTGAAGCCGGCCTGGGCGTAGGCGGCGCCGGCCGACAGCAGCACGGCGGCACCGGCCAGGACCACGCTCAGGCGTGGGAAGCGCTTGGACAACATGGAAACCTCCAGGTGGAAGGAGAGAAGAGGGAGCTGGAATAGGTGAAAAAGCACGAACAGTGCCGCCCCCGGCGCCAGCCGGGCAGCGGGCGCGTCACATCATGAAATTGATGCGGAAGACGTTGCCCTCCGGGTCGAGCAGCACCGCCTGGTACCAGTTGTAGTAGGTGACGTACGGCGGTTTGACGAGCGTGGCGCCGGCTTCCAGCGCCACGGGCACCATGCGGTCCACGTCCTCGCGGCTGTCGAGGTCGATGTTCAGCAGGAACTTCACGCCCTTCGTGTCCGAGAACTCGGCCAGGTGCAGCAGCTCGTAGGCGTCCAGGGCGTTGAAGCCCAGGCTGCTCCTGCCCGTGTCCAGCCCGCGGAAGATGGGCGAGCGGATGGCCTCGATCTCCGGGAAGCCGAACACGCGCTGGTAGAAGCCGCTGAGCGCGACCACGTCCTTGGCGAAGACGTTGACGTAAGACAGGTGGGCCATGGAATCCTCTGTGATCAATGCGGCCGAGCGCCGGGCCGCCCCAAGCCGGCCGCGCCTCCCCCTTGGGGGGTGGCGTTACACGCCGCGGGCGTGAAAAGCCGGGGGGCCGTCATTTCGTCCCGCCGAAGGTGGTCTGCTTGACGAACTTCGAGGTCAGGTGGTCGCCCGAGGAAATCGGCGCGTACTTGGCCTTCTCGCCCGGCGCCAGGCAGGTGGGCAGGCACTCGACCATGGCGTCGTAATTCGGCTGGTGGAAGAACACCAGCGACTGCCGGCGATTGGTCTGTGCCACCTCGAAGGGCGGGTTGACCACGCGGTGCATGGTGGACACCCACTGGTCGTTGGTCCACTGCATCATCAGGTCGGCGATGTTGACCACCAGGCCGCCCTCGACCATCGGCACGTCCACCCACTCGCCGGCCTTGTTCTGCACCTGCAGGCCCTTGTCGTCGGGCAGCACGATCGTGAGGCTGCCGTAGTCGCTGTGCGCGCCGGCGCGCAGTTGGCCGGGCAGCGGCGCCTCGCGCTGCGGCGGGTAGGACAGCACGCGGAACATGCTGATGTGCCTGTCGATCTTGTCGTCGAAGTAGCGCTCGGGCAGCTCGAGCGCGAGGGCGAAGATGCGCATGAGCGAGCGCGACAGGTCGCTCATGGCCTCGAAGTACTGCTCGTAGGCTTCGCGGAAGCCCGCGATGGGCGGCCAGCTGTTGGGCTCGAAGTGGGGCCCCGCGGCGGGCCCGCGGTGGTACTCGTCGTCGGGCACGTTCGAGGGACCGATCGAGAAGGACTCCTTCAGGTCGCCCGGCGTGGCCTCTTCGAGGCTGTACGAGAGCCCTTCTTCACCCACGGCGCTGTAGCCGCGCACCGCGTCGTCGCGCGGGCGGTCCACCTTGCGCTTCTCGGCCAGCGGCATGTCGAAGAACTGGCGCGACAGTGCCGACACGCGTGCGATGAGCGCCGGATCGATGCCATGGTGCGTGATCACCAGGAAGCCGATGCTGCGGCAGGCCTCGTCGACCTGGCGGGCCAGCGCGGCTTTCTCGGCGGCCGTGCCCGAGAAGTAGGGCGCGAGGTCGATGATGGGAACGGTCATGAGGGTCATGGAGCGTCTCGATGCGCGGAAGGGGTTCCGGCAGAAGCCGTTTGCAACGACCGTGCCAGTTGGACCAAATGGACAAACGCTCGCCGGGCTGCGTACGATGCGAAGCGGGCACGGCATGCGGCCGTGCTGCGGTGTCTTGGTGCAGATCGAGGATGGCGCCGGTGCGCGAAGCTCGTTGGTGGTGCGCGCAGGCTGGTACGCGATTCGCAACGGTCGATGCAGGCGCGCCGTGGCAGGCCTGCAAACCACGCCGACAACAAGCAAAGGAAAGGGACGCCCGATGGCCAGACCAGCTGCGGCGAAGAAGAAGGCGCCGGCCGAGGTGCGCAAGCGCGGTGCCGAGCATGCGGGGAGGAAGCCGACGCCGCCCGCGCGTCCGCGCGTCGCGCGCAGGCCGCGCCAGGCCGAGGACAAGCGCAGCGTGATCCTGTCCGCGGCGCTGGGCCTGTTCTCGCGCTACGGCCTGCATGGCACCAGCGTGGACCAGGTGGCCGCGCGCGCCGACGTCTCGAAGAGCAACCTGCTCTACTACTTCGCCAACAAGGAAGAGCTGTACGTGAGCGTGCTGCGCGAGCTGCTGCACGTCTGGCTGGAGCCGCTGCGCGGATTCAGCGCCGAGCAGGACCCGCGCGAGGCCATTGCCGGCTACATCCGCCGCAAGCTGGTGATCTCGCGCGACCGGCCCGACGCCTCGCGCCTCTTTTGCCTGGAGATGATCCAGGGCGCACCCCTGCTGCGCGACGAACTCGATCGCGAACTGCGCACGCTGGTCGAGCGCAAGTCCGAGGTCATTGCCGAATGGGTGCGCTCGGGCCGGCTGCGGCCGGTGGCGCCGCACCACCTCGTGTTCGGCCTGTGGGCCCTCACCCAGCACTACGCCGACTTCGCCGTGCAGGTCCAGGCCATTTCCGGCCGCACGCTGCAGGATGCCGCCTTCTTCGAGGAGACGGTCGACAACGTCCAGCGGCTGGTGCTCGACGGCATCTGCGCGCCGGCCGCTGTCCCTGCCTGAGCGCGCCGCGCTGCTACTGCGGAAGAAGGTCGTGGTAGCGCCGGTCGAAGTAGACGAGGCCGTGCGCCGCGCTGCCCACGCGCACCACTTCCACTTCGCAGAACAGCACGTCGTGGGTGCCCACCGCGGTGCGATTGACCACGCGGCATTCGAAGGTGGCGGCCGCTTCGGCGAGCACCGGCACGCCGCTGCGGCTCGCGTGCCACTGGGCGGCGGCAAAGCGTTCGTCCATCGGCGTCTTGCCGCCGAACAGGTTGGACAGCTGCTGCTGGCCGGCGCCCAGCACGTTCACGCACAGCATGCCGTTGGCCTGGAAGATGGGATAGACCGATGCGCTGCGATTCAGGCAGATGAGGAGGGTGGGCGGGTCGTCCGTCACGCTGCACACGGCCGAAGCCGTGAAGCCCGCGCGGCCTGCCGGCCCGTCGGTCGTGATGATGTTGACGGCCGCGCCCAGGCGGGCCATGGCATTGCGGTAGTCACCGCGCTCGAGCGGCGCGGCGGCCGGGCGAACGGCCTGGGGTGCGGAGCAGGCGGGGGCGGCGGACATCGTCGTCATCTCGGTGCCTTCGAAGGGAGGGGCGGTCGACCTTGGGCGACCAGGCGCTCAGGCCAGGCGGCAGGCTTCGTCGAAGGCCAGGCGCGGCAGGCGGCCCTTGAGCTTCGATGCGTCGCCGTGGCCCAGGTTGATCAGGAAGTTGGTGCGCCAGTCGGTGCCGGCGAAGAAGGCGGCATCGACCTGCGCCTTGTCGAAGCCCGCCATGGGACCGGCGTCCAGGCCCAGTGCGCGCGCAGCCAGCAGCAGGTAGCCGGCCTGCAGCGTGGCGTTGAGAAAGGCGGTGTGGTGCGCCACCTCGGCGCTGCCGGTGAACCAGGGGCGCGCATCCACGTGCGGAAAGAGCTTGGGCAGCTGGTCGTAGAAGCGCGCATCCCAGGCGCAGATCACCGTGACGGGTGCAGCCATGGTCTTGTCGAGGTTGCCGGCCGACAGGGCGGGCCGCAGTCGTTCCTTGCCCTCCGGCGTGCGCACGAACACGAAGCGCCCCGGCGAGCAGTTGGCCGAGGTGGGGCCCAGGCGGGCGAGGTCGTAGACCTGCCGCAGCAGCGAGTCGGGAACCGGCGCGTCGGTCCAGCCGTTGTGGGTGCGCGCCTCGGTGAAGAGGGCGGCGAGGGCGCGTTCGTCCAAGGAGTGGGACATGGTCGGAAAGGGAATGGCCAGGGAACTCAGTGCCGACCTGCCAGGAAGGCCAGCAGGGTGGTGTTGAAGCGCGCCGGGTCGGTCACGCTGTGCGCATGGCCGCCGTGCGCGCTGCGGTCGAGCACGGCCTGCGGCAGGCGCTCGGCCAGGCGCTGCGACATCGTCCAGGGCACCAGCACGTCGTCCTGCGCGCAGGCGACCAGCGCGGGCGCCGCGATGTCGGACAGGCGCGCATCGACGTCGAAGGCGCGCAGCGCACCGATGCGCGCACGCATGTTGCCGTCGCCCGGAAAGTGCTCGATGGCGTGTTCCACCTCTGCCTGCACCTGCTCGGCGTGGGCCGCGGCCCAGTCGGCCGGGTACAGGAAGATGGGCTGCGCCTCCACGTAGGCCCGCGCGCCGCCGGCCGCCAGCAGCGCCAGGCGGGCCTCGAAGCAGCGGGCCGAATGCGGGTTGGGCCGGGACCAGGCGTTGACGAGCACGAGGCTGGCCACGCTTTGCGGTGCATCCAGCGCCAGTTGCAGGCCCACCAGGCCACCCAGCGCATGGCCCACCAGATGGCAGCGTGCAGTGCCGGTGGCGTCCATCACCTCGGCCACGTCACCGGCCATGTCGGCGATGGCGTAGTCGGGCGGCAGGTCGGCCGGGCTGCGGCCGGTGCCGCGCTGGTCGTAGGCCACCACGCGCCAGCCGGCCTCGACCAGCGCCGGGATCTGCGGTCGCCAGAAGCCGGCCGAGCCGCCCAGGCCCGAGGACAGCAGCACGCTGGGCGCGCCGGGACGGCCTTCGCCGTGAACCTCGTGGTACAGCGCCATGGTGCGGCTCAGGCCTTCTTGCCCACGTGGGCGATGGAGGCGATCTCCACCAGCGCGTCGGGCTTCACCAGGCTGCACTGGATGCAGTAGCGCGCCGGCTTGGTGCCGGGGAAGTACTCGGCATACACCGCGTTGACCTTGGCGTAGTTGGCCCAGTCGGTGATGAAGATCATGTTGAAGGTGACGTCGTCCATCGTGCCGCCGGCGGCCTCGATGACGCCCTTGATGGTCTCCAGCACATGGCGGGTCTGCGCGGTGGCATCGCCGACGTGCACCACGTTGTTGTCCTTGTCGAAGGGCAGGGTGCCCGAGACATAGACGACCCCGTCGGCCAGCGTGCCGGGCACGAAGGGCGCGATGGGGGTGCTGGTGCCGGGAGGGATGATGGCTTCCTTGGGCATGAAAGGGACTCCAGAGTGGGACGAACGAATGATCAGACCGTGGCCGCTTCGGCGGCGGCGGGCGTGACAGCGGTGGCGGGTGCGAGGGCCTGGCAGAACGCGTCCACCGTCGACACCCAGCCGAAGAAGGTCTCCACGTTGTAGACGGTGCCCTGCTGGATGGCCGGGCCGCCCAGCTCGTGGGTGGCGTCTTCCAGCATCAGCGAGAAATACTCCAGGTGGAAGGCGTCGCGCAGCGTGGACTCCACGCACACGTTGGTGGCGATGCCGGTGAACACCAGGCTGCGGATGCCGCGGGCGCGCAGGCTGCTGTCCAGCGTGCTGTTGAAGAAGCCGCTGTAGCGGGTCTTGGGAATCACGAGGTCGCCGGCTTGCGGCTTCATCGCGTCGATGAGTTCGTAGTCCCAGCCGCCCTTGGCCAGGAAGCGGCCCTGCAACTCGGGCCGCGCGCGCATCGTCTTGAGCGCATTGGACTTGTGCCAGTTGGGCGAGCCGGGGCCGCCCGCCTCGACGTACTTCGCGTCCCAGCCGTTCTGCAGGAAGACGACAAGCATGCCCGCGGCGCGCGCCGCCTCGATGGCGCGCACGATGCCGGCAATGGTGCCCTGCGCGCCCGAGATGTCGAAGCCGGCCGAGTCCACGTAGCCGCCCAGCGAGGCATAGGCGTTCTGCATGTCGACCACGATCAGCGCGGTCTGCGTGGGCACGAGAGCCAGCGGCTCGGGGCGCGAAGGGATCACGGTCGGTGCCGGCGCGCCGGGCGCCTGGGGCGGGCCGACCGGCGTGGTCGAGCGGAGCGTCGCGTTGGTCTTGGATGAGGTCATGGCGCGGCGTTCCTTCTCAAGCGGCCAGCGCTTCGGGCGCGCCCACCTGCGTGGGCACGGGCGTGTCCACGTCGACGCGGCTCTTCATCAGCGGCTGGATGTGCTCGCCGAAGTCCTCGACGCCCTGCACGAAGTCGTCGAAGGTCAGCAGCACGCCCTCGGTGCCGGGCACCTCGGCCATCTCGTCGAGCATGCGGGCCACGTTGGCCCAGGAGCCCACCAGCGTGCCCATGTTGATGTTCACGGCCGACGGCGAGGTGGCGTCGGTCATCTGGCGCACGTTGGTGTCGCCGCCCGACCTGGTGTCGGCCGCGCCCTGCTGGGCCATCCAGGCGATGGCCTCGGTGTCGGCGCCGGCCTTGTAGTGCTCCCACTTGGCGAAGGCGGCCTCGTCGGTCTCGGCCGCGATCACCATGATCAGCACATAGGTGGTCACATGGCGGCCGGTCCTGGCCGTGGCCTCGATCAGCTTCTGCGCCGCGGGCGCGAAGGCCTTGGGCGTGTTCACGCCCTTGCCGAAGCAGAAGTTGTAGTCGGCGTACTGGGCCGAAAAGGCCATGCCGGCATCGCTCTGACCGGCGCAGATGACCTTCATGGGCGCCTGCGGCTGCGGGCTCAGGCGGCAGTCGTCCATCTTGAAGTACTCGCCCTTGAAGTCCGACCGGCCCTGGCCCCACAGGTCGCGCAGCACCTGGATGTATTCCGAGAGGTACTGGTAGCGGGTGGCGAAGAACTCGTCGCCGGGCCACATGCCCATCTGGGAGTATTCGGGGCGCTGCCAGCCGGTCACCAGGTTCAGGCCGAAGCGGCCGTTCGAGATGCTGTCGATGGTGGACGCCATGCGCGCCACGATGGCCGGCGGCATCACCAGCGAGGCGGCGGTCGCGAAGAGCTTGATCTTGGTCGTCACGGCCGCGAGGCCCGACATCAGTGTGAAGGACTCCAGGTTGTGGTCCCAGAACTCCGTCTTCCCGCCGAAGCCGCGCAGCTTGATCATGGACAGCGCGAAGTCCAGGCCGTAGTGCTCGGCCTTGAGCGTGATGGTCTTGTTCAGCTCGAAGCTGGGCTTGTATTGCGGCGCGTTCTGCGACAGCAGCCAGCCGTTGTTACCGATGGGGATGAAGACGCCGACTTTCATGGCAAGGGACTCCGTACAAGAGGACTTGCCTCGCGGTTGCATGCGCCGTGCCAAATCGTCTTTCTTGTTCTATATCAACGGCTTAGCTCGTTTTTGATGGGCAGGTTTTGACCAAATGGTCCAAAACGGTTCGCGCCAACGCGCCCGCGTGCGGCAAGCTGGTGCGAAGCATGCCGGGCGATGGTGCGACAGGGGGATGGCGGCGCCTTAGTGCGGAAGCACTAGCCCGAGACGTGACCCGAAAAGGCCATACGCCCCCGATATGATCTTGCGGGGATTTTTCCCGTGGGACCTATCAAGAGGAGTTGACCAATGAAATTCATGGACGCAGTCAAGACCTGCTTCGCCAAATATGCCGACTTCACCGGCCGCGCCTCGCGCTCCGAATACTGGTGGTTCGTGCTGTTCGAGGTGATCGTGCTCATCGTCGCGCAGCTCATCCACCAGTACGTCTACGCCATTGCCGCGCTCGGCTTCCTGCTGCCCGCCCTGGCGGCCGGCGCACGCCGCCTGCACGACATCGACAAGTCGGGCTGGTTCCTGCTGCTGGGCCTGATTCCGCTGGTCAACTTCTACCTGCTGTTCCTGCTGGTGCAGCCCAGCCAGTCCGAAAGCAACCGATTCGGCGCGCCGCCCGTGGCCTGAGCCCGGATAGATCGCCCCCGCAAGGCCGCCTCGTGCGGCCTTTTTTGCGCCCGTGTGGCGGCGGCGGGTTGCATCCTGAATTGCTTGTCCTAGGGAATCTACCGAGAACTCTGTGCAAAGAAGTATCGGTTGAAGCGATCGAGGTACCAAAGCCGCAAGGCAGCGTCCTCAGAATTCCGCTGCAGCGACCGCCGGGTCGTGGAACCCAAGGAGACAACCATGAAGCGTTTTGCCCGGGTGGGCCTCGTGCTCGCCCTCACCGCCACCGCCCTCGCGGCCCACGCCGCCACCGAACTCGTCATCGCCACCGTGAACAACGGCCACATGATCGAGATGCAGAAGCTCACGCCCTTCTTCGAGAAGGCGAACCCCGACATCAAGCTCAAGTGGGTCACCCTGGAGGAGGGCACGCTGCGCCAGCGCGTGACGACCGACATCGCCACCAAGGGCGGCCAGTTCGACGTGATGACCATCGGCCTGTACGAAGCGCCGATCTGGTCCAAGAAGGGGTGGCTCAAGCCCATCGCCACCGACGCGGCCTACGACGTGGACGACCTGCTGCCTGCGATCCGCAGCGGCCTGTCCAACGAGGGCAAGCTCTACGCCGCCCCCTTCTACGGCGAGAGCTCCATGCTCATGTACCGCAAGGACCTGGCCGACAAGGCCGGCGTGAAGTTCAGCGATCCGCCCACCTGGGCCGAAGTGAAGGCCTTCGCCGAAAAGGCCAACGACCCCAAGGCCGGTGTGTTCGGCATGTGCCTGCGCGGCAAGCCGGGCTGGGGTGACAACATGGCCTTCCTCACCACGCTGGTCAACACCAACGGGGGCCAGTGGTTCGACATGCAGTGGAAGCCGCAGATCGACACCAAGCCTTGGAAGGACGCCATCAACTTCTACGTCGACCTGATGAAGAAGGCCGGCCCTCCCGGTGCCGCGGCCAACAGCTTCAACGAGAACCTGGCCCTGTTCAACGAAGGCAAGTGCGCGCAGTGGGTCGATGCCACGATCGCCGCGTCGTTCATCTCCGATCCCAAGCAGTCCAAGGTTGCGGACAAGGTGGCCTACGCCGCGGCGCCGGTGGCCGTCACGCCCAAGGGCTCGAACTGGCTGTGGTCCTGGAACCTCGCCATTCCTGCCAGCTCGACGAAGGACGAAGCGGCCCAGAAGTTCATCCGCTGGGCCACCTCGAAGGACTACATCCAGCTCGTGGCCAAGGAGCAGGGCTGGGGCGCGGTGCCCACCGGCACGCGCAAGTCGACCTACGCGAACCCCGAGTTCCAGAAGGTCGCCAAGTTCGCCGCCGCCGAGAAGAAGGCCATCGACTCGGCCAACCCCAACCCGGGCGAGAACACGCTGCCCAAGTCGCCGTACGCCGGCGTGCAGTACGCGGCGATCCCCGAGTTCCAGGCCATCGGCGTGGGCGTGGGGCAGCAGATGAGCGCGGCGCTGGCGGGCAAGACCACGGTCGACCAGGCGCTGAAGACCTCGCAGACCCTGGCCGAGCGCGAGATGAAGAAGGGCGGCTACTACAAGTAGGCATCGCGGGGCGGTCCGGCGCCAGGGAGGCGCCGGGCCATTGTGTGTTGCTGATGCTTGCCGGAGTGCTGCCATGAAAAGACTGCTGCCCCGGGCCCTGATGGCGCCCGCCGTGATCGCGCTCTTCCTCTGGATGATCGTGCCGCTGTTGATGACCTTGTACTTCTCGTTCGTCAACTACAACCTGATGCAGCCCGGCGAGCGCACCTTCGCGGGCATCGACAACTTCCACTACTTCGTCACCGACCCGGACTTCTGGCCGGCGGTGTGGAACACGCTGCTGCTGATCGGCAGCGTGGTGCTCATCACCGTGGTGCTGGGAGTGCTGCTGGCCCTCCTGGTGAACGAGCCCTTTCCGGGGCGCGGCATCGTGCGGGTGCTACTGATCTCGCCCTTCTTCGTCATGCCGGCGGTCAATGCCCTGCTGTGGAAGCACATGATGATGAACCCCATCTACGGCATCCTGGCCGACGTGTGGCGCATGTTCGGCGCCGAGCCGGTGGACTGGCTCACCGACTGGCCCCTGCTGTCGGTGATCGTCATGGTGGCCTGGCAGTGGCTGCCCTTCGCCTGCCTGATCTTCATCACCTCGCTGCAATCGCTGGACCGCGAGCAGATGGAGGCCGCCCGCATGGACGGCGCCAGTGCGCCGCAGCGCTTCTTCTACCTCACGCTGCCGCACCTGGGTCGCCCGATGGCGGTGGTGATCATGATCGAGATGATCTTTCTGCTGAGCGTGTTCGCCGAGATCGCCATCACCACCAACGGCGGCCCCGGCAACGCGAGCACCAACATCACCTACATGATCTTCAAGCAGTCGTTGATGAACTTCGACGTCGGCGTGGCGTCGGCCGGTGCGCTGTTCGCGGTGATCCTGGCCAACATCGTCGCGGCCTTCCTGATCCGCATCATCGGCAAGAACCTCGACTGAGGAGACGACGACATGTCCCACGCCTCTCCCCCCAGCACGCTGCTGCCGACGACGATCCGCACCGTGGCCGCCTGGGCCGTCACGCTGCTGCTGTTCTTCCCGCTCGGCTGGTTGTTCCTCACGGCCTTCAAGACCGAACTGCAGGCCATCGCCGTGCCGCCGCTCTTCGTCTTTACGCCGACGATGGAGAACTTCGCCGAGGTGCAGCGGCGCAGCGACTACCTGCTGTACGCACGCAACTCGCTCATCACCAGCCTCGCCTCCACGGTGATCGGCCTGGCGATCGCGCTGCCCGCGGCCTACTCGATGGCCTTCTTTCGCACCAGGCGCACGCGCGACATCCTGATGTGGATGCTCTCCACCAAGATGATGCCGGCCGTCGGGGCGCTGGTGCCCATTTACGTCCTGGCGCAGACCGCGGGCCTGCTGGACACCCTGCCCGCGCTGACCATCGTGTTCACGCTGTCCAACCTGCCCATCATGGTGTGGATGCTCTACACGAGCCTCAAGGACATCCCGAGCGAGATCCTCGAGGCGGCCCGCATGGACGGCGCCACGCTGTGGAAGGAGTTCCGCTACGTCGTCATGCCGCTGTCCGTCGGCGGTCTGGCCTCCTGCGGTCTGCTGTGTCTGGTGCTGAGCTGGAACGAAGCCTTCTGGGCGCTGAACCTCACCTCGGCCAAGGCCGGCACGCTGGCCACGCTCATCGCCTCCTACTCCAGTCCCGAAGGCCTGTTCTGGGCCAAGCTGTCGGCCGCGTCGCTGATGGCCATTGCGCCCATCGTGGTGTTCGGCTGGTTCTCGCAAAAGCAACTCGTCCAAGGCCTGACCTTCGGCGCCGTGAAGTAAACGAAGAAGGGGACAACAACCATGGCTTTCCTCGAACTGAAGAACATCAAGAAGAGCTTCGGCGACGCGCACATCATCAAGGGCGTCGACCTGTCGATCGAACGCGGCGAGTTCATCGTCTTCGTCGGGCCTTCCGGCTGCGGCAAGTCGACGCTGCTGCGCCTGATCGCCGGGCTGGAGCCGGTGAGCAGCGGCCAGATGTTGCTCGATGGCCGCGACATCACCTATGCGCCTTCAGGCAAGCGCGACCTGGCGATGGTGTTCCAGAGCTATGCGCTGTACCCGCACATGAGCGTGTACGACAACATGTCCTTCGCGCTCAAGCTGGCGAAGGTGCCCGAGGCCGAGATCCGGCAGAAGGTCGAGGCCGCGGCGGCCAAGCTCAACCTGAGCAACTACCTGCAGCGCACGCCCAAGGAACTGTCGGGCGGCCAGCGCCAGCGCGTGGCCATCGGCCGCGCCATCGTGCGCGCGCCCAAGGTCTTCCTGTTCGACGAACCGCTGTCCAACCTCGACGCGGCCCTGCGCGGCAACACGCGGGTCGAGATCAAGAAGCTGCACGAGTCGCTGGGCGCCACCACGATCTACGTGACCCACGACCAGGTCGAGGCCATGACCCTGGCCGACAAGGTGGTGGTGCTCAAGGACGGCCTGATCGAGCAGGTCGGCTCGCCGCTGGCACTCTATGACCGGCCGGCCAACCAGTTCGTGGCCCAGTTCATCGGCATGCCGTCGATGAACATGCTGCCCGCCACCTCGCTGCCCATGGTGTCGCGGCTCACCGGCGGCCAACTGCCCGGCGACGGCTTCCTCGGCGTGCGGCCCGAGGGCGTGCGGGTGCACCCCGGTCGCGGCGGCGGCATGCCCGGCCGCGTGGAGCTGGTGGAGGCCTTGGGCGCCGACACGCTGATCCACGTGGACGTGAGCGGCGTGACCCTGATCGCGCGCCAGAACGAGCGCACGCCCCTGCAGAGCGGCGACGACGTCGGCGTCGAGATCGACCCCTCGGTGCTGCACCTGTTCACCCGTGACGGGCGCGCCCTCGCTGCCGCCTGATCCAACTTCTCGGAGAGTGTTTCGTGACTTCCCCCTCGGCGCCCGCCGCTTCCGGCCTCGTGGTGCTTCATCTGGGCCTGGGCTCCTTCCACCGGGCACACCAGGCCGTGTACCTGCAGGCGCTGCGCAACATGGGCGACCTGCAGTGGTCGCTGGCCGGCACCAACCTGCGGCCCGACATGGCGGATGTGCTCACGGCGCTGCAGGCGCAAGGCGGCGCCTACACGCTCGAGACCGTGTCGCCGGCGGGCGAATACCGCTACGAGCGCATCGAGTCGATCCGCGAGGTGATCCCCTACGTGCCCGGCCTCGCGGCCATGGTGGCGCGCGGTGCCGACCCGGCCACGCGCATCGTCTCCTTCACCGTGACCGAGGCGGGCTATTACCTGGACAGCGAGCACCGGCTCGACCTGGGCTTCGCCGACCTCGCGGCGGACATCGAGCGGGTGCGCCGCGGCGAGGCCGGTGAGACGGTCTACGGCGCCGTCACGGCCATCCTGCGCGCGCGCATGGCGGCGAATGCCGGGCCCGTCACGCTGCTCAACTGCGACAACCTGCGCCACAACGGCGAGCGCTTCCGGGCCGGGTTGCTGGAGTTCATCGACCGCATCGGCGATGCGCCCCTCTCGGCCTGGACGCAGGCGAACACGACCTGCCCCAACGCGATGGTCGACCGCATCACGCCGAGGCCGCCTGCCGAGCTGCGCGAGCGCGTACGCCAGGCGACCGGCTGGGACGACGCGGCACCCGTGACCGGCGAGAGCTTCATCCAGTGGGTGATCGAGGACGACTTCATCGCCGGCCGCCCGGCCTGGGAGAAAGTCGGCGTCGAGCTGGTCGAGTCCGTGCAGCCTTACGAAGAAGCGAAGATCCGCATCCTCAACGCCAGCCACAGCTGCATCGCCTGGGCCGGCACGCTGCTGGGCCTGCAGTTCATCCACGAGGGCACGCTCACGCCTTCGATCCGCCGGATGGCTTTCGACTACGTCACCGACGACGTGATTCCGTGCCTGGGCAGGCCCGGCGAACCCAGCCCGGTCGATCTGCCGCGCTACCGCGACGTGGTGCTCGAGCGCTTCTCCAACCCGGCCATCCGCGACACCAACCAGCGGGTGGCGGCCGACGGCTTCTCGAAGATTCCCGGCTTCATCGCGCCCACGGTGCGCGAGCGCCTGGCCGCAGGTGCAGGCATCGACAGCGTGGCGATGCTGCCCGCGCTGTTCCTGGCCTTCCTGCAGCGCTGGCACCGTGGCGAGCTGCCCTACACCTACCAGGACCAGGGCATGGACCCGACCGTCGCCTACGCCATCTGCGACGCGGCCGACCCGGTCGCCGCGCTGTGCGTCGACGCCGGACTTTGGGGCGAACTCGCCGGGGATGCGCGTTTGATCTCGGCCGTGCGCCGCGCGGCCCGCCGCGTGGCGGTGTTCGAGGCGCATCGAGGGCGATGAGCGCGGAGGCAAGGATGCGCATCGTCTTCGTTGGCGAGTCGCTGATCGACTTCACGGCCGCCGGTGCCCTGGCCTTCCAGGGCCACGTCGGCGGTGCCCTGGCCAACAGTGCGGTGGCCGCGGCCCGGCTGGGGATGCCCACGGGCTTCGTCACGCAACTGTCGACCGACCTGTTCGGCGAGCGGCTGCTGGAGCGCTTCACCCGCGACGGCATCGACACACGCTTCGTCCTGCGCAGCGATGCGCCGAGCACGCTGGCCTTCGTCGAGCGCACGCCGACCAGCAACCGCTACGCCTTCTACATGCAGGGCACGGCCGATACGCTGTGGGCACCGGCGGAACTGCCCGAGCTGCCCGACAGCTGCCGCTGGCTGCACTTCGGCTCCATCTCGCTGCTGCACGACCCGGCCGGGACGCGCATCGGCGAATTCGCCATGGCGCAGCGCGGGCGCCGGCTGGTGCTCTTCGACCCGAACGCGCGGCCCAGCCTCATCCGGGACCCCGTCGACTGGCGCCGGCGCTGCGGCCGCTGGCTGGCCGCGTCCGACCTGGTGAAGATGAGCGACGAGGACGCGCAGATGCTCGCGCCGGGCCGGCCCCTGGCCGACGTGGCGGTGGACTGCCTGCGTTACGGGCCGCAGGCGGTGGTCATCACGCGCGGGGCCGAGGGTGCGACGCTGTACCGGGCCGGCGCCGAGCCCATCGAGGTGACGCCGCCGCCCACGCGGGTGGTCGACACCATCGGCGCGGGCGACACCTTCGCGGCGGGGCTGACCGTGGCCCTGCTGGAGCACGGCGTGGAAAGCGCCGAGGCCCTGGCGTCGCTGCCCACGGCGCAGTGGTTGCAGGTGCTGCGATTCTCCGCTGCGGCGGCGGCCATCAACTGCATGCGCGAAGGCGCCGATCCGCCGCGCCGCGGCGAGGTCGACGCGCTGCTCGCGTCCTGAACGCATCGAAGCTGCACGGCCCCATGACTGCGGACTTCCACCTCTACCTCGACAGCGCCGACCTCGGCGAGCTGCGTGCCTGCCTGCCGCACCCGGTGGTGCACGGCGTGACCACCAATCCCACGCTGCTGCGGCGCGCGGGCGTCTCGCGCCGCGAGCTGCCGGCGTTGTTGCACGAGTGCCTGGCGCTCGGCGCGCGGCAGGTGCAGGCCCAGGTCCAGGCGGCGGACGCACAGGGGATGCTGGACGACGCGCACCGCCTGCTGGCCGACTTCGGGCCCGGTCAACTGGTGGTGAAGATCCCCGCCACGCGCGAAGGGCTGCGTGCAGGCGCCCAGCTCGGTGCGGCCGGTCATCCCGTGACCTACACCGCGGTCTATGCGCCCGAACAGGCCCACTTCGCCGCCACGCTCGGGGCCGCCTATGCAGCGCCCTACCTGGGCCGGCTGGAGGACAGCGGCATCGACGGCCTGGCACTCGTCGCGCACATGCAGTCGCTTGTCGTGCGGACCGGTGCGCCGACGCGCCTGCTGGTGGCCAGCGTGCGCTCGCGCGAGGCCTACCTCGCGCTGCTGGCGCTGGGCGTGGGCGCCGTCACCATCCCGCCGCGGCTCCTGCCCGAGCTGCTCGACCACCCCGCCACGCTGGAGGCCGAGCGCGGCTTCCTCGCCGATGCGCAGGCCCTGGCCTGAACCCGAAGGAGACCCCATGAGCTCACGACTCGCGAATCGCCACGTCCTGATCACCGGTGGCGGCGGCGGCATCGGCCTGGCGATGGCGCAGGGCTGCCTGGCCGAGGGCGCGCGCTGCAGCCTGGTCGACCGCGCCGCCGACATCCCGGCCGCCGTGCAGGCGGTGCAGCACGCGCACCCCGACGCGCTGGCCTACATCGCCGCCGACATCACCCGCGGCAGCGACATCGCGCGACTGCTCGACGCCGCCGTGGCACGCTTCGGCCCGGTGCACACGCTGGTCAACAACGCGGCCGTGTTCGACCTCGCGCCGCTGCTCGAGAGCGACGAGGCCTCCTTCGACCGGCTGTTCGCGGTCAACGTCAAGGGCCTGTTCTTCGTCATGCAGGCGGTGCTGCGGCACATGGTCGAGGCGGGCACCGAGGGCGCCTCGGTGATCAACCTGGCGTCGCAGGCGGGCCGCCGGGGCGAGGCGCTGGTGTCGCACTACTGCGCCACCAAGGCGGCCGTGATCAGCTACACGCAGAGCGCGGCGCTGGCGATGGCACCGCACGGCATCCGCGTCAACGCGATCTCGCCCGGCGTGGTCGACACGCCGATGTGGGACCAGGTCGACGGCCTGTTCGCGCGGCACGAGCATCTGCAGCCCGGCGAGAAGAAGCGGCAGGTCGGCCTGGCGGTGCCGCTGGGCCGCATGGGCCGTCCCGACGACCTGGGCGGTGCCTGCGTGTTCCTGGCCAGCGACGAGGCCCGCTACATCACGGCGCAGACGCTCAACGTCGACGGTGGCAACGTCATGAGCTAAGGTGCGAGCGTTGCCGCCGATGACGATGATCCCGACTGCCATGAACCCCTCCACGAGCGAACGCACCGCCCGGCCGGCCCGTGTGGCACGGCCCCGCCAGCGCCAGCCCGAGCTGGAGCGCGACTTCACCCGCTCGCCGGCGCTGGGCTACGAAGCCTCCGAGGAAACCGGACTGGTGCGCTGCCTGGCGCACGGCTATCCCACGCCCCTGGCGCGCTGGCACTTCCACGACGAGTACGAGCTGCACCTGATCACCGCCACCTCGGGCAAGGCCTTCATCGGAGACTGGATCGGCCCCTTCGAGCCGGGGCACCTGGTGCTGTGCGGCCCGCGCCTGCCGCACAACTGGATCTCCTTCGACGTGGGCAACGGCGGCGTCGCCGAGCGCGACCTGGTGATCCAGTTCCGCCACGAGCCGCTGCAGCAGGCGTCCGAAGACATCCCCGAGCTGCGGGACGTGATGCAGTTGCTCGAGCGCGCGCGCCGCGGGGTGGAGTTCTTCGGCCTGTCCGATCGCGCGCGTGCGCACTGGGACCAGATCAAGGCCACGCGCGGCATGCGGCGCTTCGGCCACTTCTGCGAGTTCATGGCCGATCTGGCCCAGTGCCCCGACTACCGCCTGCTCTCCACCGTGCAGATCCAGGGCGCCGAGGGCGACGCCGAGGTCGACCAGATCAACCGCATCGTCAACCGCATCACCGGCAACGTCGCCGAGCCCATCAGCGCGGGCGACGTGGCGGCTGAGCTGGGCATGAGCGAGTCGCGCTTCTCGCGCTTCTTCCGCCGTTCCACCGGCAACAGCTTCACCGACTTCGTCAACCGCGTGCGCATCAACAGTGCCTGCCACCTGCTGATGCAGACCGACCACTACGTGACCGACATCTGCTACCAGGTCGGCTTCAACAACGTGGCGAACTTCAACCGGCGCTTCCTCGAGATCAAGGGCATGACGCCGACCGAGTTCCGGCGCCAGGCCGACCACCGTTTCGGCGGAAGCCACTGAACGGCGGCCGCGGCGCGCTTTGCTGCGGAATTGATAGCTGGCGGCGCAGGCAGGGCGGGCGCCGTGGCCACTTTTTGCTTGAAAGATCAAAGCGATGTACCTCGGACTGGACCTCGGCACTTCGGCGCTCAAGGCGCTGCTGCTGGCTGACGACCACCGCATCGTCGGCACGGCCGGCGCGGCACTCAGCGTGAGCCGGCCGCGGCCGCTGTGGTCGGAGCAGCACCCCGACCAGTGGGCGCAAGCGCTGGAGTCCGTCATGGCCACGCTGCGCGCGCGGCACGCCGACGCGTTGGCGCAGGTGCGTGCGATTGGCCTGTCGGGCCAGATGCACGGTGCCGTGCTGCTCGACGCCGACCACGCCGTGCTGCGCCCCGCCATCCTGTGGAACGACGGCCGCAGCGCAGCCGAGTGCGAGCAACTCACCCGCACCGTGCCTCGTCTTGCGCAGATCGCCGGCAACCTGGCGATGCCCGGCTTCACCGCGCCCAAGCTGCTGTGGGTGCGCACCCATGAGCCCGAGCTCTTCGGACGCACGGCGCGCGTGCTGCTGCCCAAGGACTGGCTGCGCCTCCAGCTGAGCGGCGAGGCGGTGAGCGAGATGTCCGATGCCTCGGGCACGCTCTGGCTCGACGTCGGCCGGCGCGACTGGTCCGACGAACTGCTCGCCGCTACCGGCCTCACGCGTGACCACATGCCGCGCCTGGTCGAAGGCAGCGCGGTGTCGGTGATGCTCGAGCCCGAGCTCGCCGCACGCTGGGGCCTCGGTACGGCACACGGGCAGGGCGTCGCGATCGCCGGTGGTGGTGGCGACAACGCGGCCAGCGCCGTGGGCATGGGTATCGTGCAGTCCGGGCAGGGCTTCGTCTCGCTCGGCACCTCGGGCGTCATCTTCATCGCCGGGTCGCGCTTCGAGCCCAAGCCCGCGCAGGCGGTGCATGCCTTCTGCCATGCGCTGCCGGGCCGCTGGCACCAGATGTCGGTCATGCTCTCGGCCGCCAGCGCCGTGAGCTGGGCCGTTGGCGCCTTCGGCTTCGCCGACGAGGCGGCACTGCTCGCGGCCGCGGCAACGCTCGACGCCGGCGCGCGTGGCCGTGCGCCGCTGTTCCTGCCCTACCTGTCGGGCGAGCGCTCGCCGCACAACGACGCGGATGCGCAGGGCGTCCTCTTCGGCCTCACGCAGGCGCATGGCCCGGCCGACATCGCCTACGCAGTCGTCGAAGGCGTGAGCTTCGGACTGCGCGACGGCCTCGACACCTTGAACAAGCCGGCAGGTGCACTGGCGCTGGTGGGCGGCGGCGCGCGCAGTGCGTGGTGGTCGCAGCTGCTGGCCGACATCCTGGAGGTGCCGCTCACGCTGGGCGAGGGCGGCGAAGCCGGTGGGGCGCTGGGTGCGGCGCGGCTGGCCTGGCTGGCCGATGGCGGCACGGTGGAGGCCGTGTGCACCGCGCCCGCCGTGCGCCAGCGTTTCGAGCCCAACGTCGCCGCAGCGTCGGCGCACCGCGCGCGCCATGCGCGCTTCCAGGCGCTGTACCCGGTGCTGCGCGTGCACTTTCAATGAAAAAAGGCCCGTAGCGCCCGTCCTCTCGGCGCGAAAAGCTATCAAGAGGACAGCATCAAGACGCCATGATGGCGGGCTTGTGCCCGCCACTCGAGGGCCAGCGCGTCAGCGCGCCGCCCGCTCGCCGAAGCAGCGCGAAAGGCGAGCGCCCATGAAAAAAGCCGGGCTCTGCCCGGCTTTTTTCTCTGGCTGAACGAACCACTCGAAGAGCAACGCTCTTCGAGTGAAGCGCATTACATGCCCATGTCGCCCATGCCACCCATGCCGCCCATGCCACCAGGCATGCCGCCGGCCGGGGCGTCGTCCTTCGGTGCTTCGGCGACCATGGCTTCGGTCGTCAGCAGCAGCGAGGCCACGGAAGCGGCGTTCTGCAGCGCGGTGCGGGTCACCTTGGTCGGGTCCAGGATGCCCAGCTCGAGCATGTCGCCGTAGCTGTCGTTGGCAGCGTTGAAGCCGTAGTTGCCCTTGCCTTCCAGCACCTTGTTCACCACCACCGAGGGCTCGCCACCGGCGTTGGCCACGATCTCGCGCAGGGGCGCTTCGATGGCCTTGAGCACCAGCTTGATGCCGGCGTCCTGGTCGACGTTGTTACCCTTGACCTTGTCGCCCACGGCCTGCTTCGCACGCAGCAGGGCCACGCCGCCGCCGGCCACCACGCCTTCTTCCACTGCCGCGCGGGTGGCGTGCAGGGCGTCTTCGACGCGGGCCTTCTTTTCCTTCATCTCGACTTCGGTGGCAGCGCCGACCTTGATCACGGCCACGCCGCCGGCCAGCTTGGCCACGCGCTCTTGCAGCTTCTCGCGGTCGTAGTCGCTGGTGGCTTCCTCGATCTGCACGCGGATCTGCTTCACGCGGGCTTCGATGTCGGCTGCAGCGCCGGCGCCGTCGATGATGGTGGTGTTTTCCTTGCCCACTTCGATGCGCTTGGCCTGGCCCAGGTCGGCCAGCGTCACCTTCTCGAGGGTCAGGCCCACTTCTTCGGCGATGACCTTGCCGCCCGTCAGGATGGCGATGTCTTCCAGCATGGCCTTGCGGCGGTCACCGAAGCCAGGCGCCTTGACGGCCACGACCTTCAGGATGCCGCGGATGGTGTTCACCACCAGGGTCGCGAGGGCTTCGCCTTCGACTTCCTCGGCAATGATCAGCAGCGGACGGCCGGCCTTGGCGACTTGCTCCAGCGTGGGCAGCAGGTCACGGATGTTGCTGATCTTCTTGTCGAACAGCAGCACGAAGGGGTTTTCCAGAATCGCCGACTGCTTTTCCGGGTTGTTGATGAAGTAGGGCGACAGGTAGCCGCGGTCGAACTGCATGCCTTCGACGACGTCGAGTTCGCTGTCCAGCGACTTGCCGTCTTCGACGGTGATCACGCCTTCCTTGCCGACCTTGTCCATCGCGTCGGCGATGATCTTGCCGATCGTCTCGTCGCTGTTGGCCGAGATCGAGCCGACCTGTGCGATTTCCTTGCTCGTGGTCGTGGCCTTGGAGGCCTTCTTCAGCTCTTCCACCAGGGCGGCGACGGCCTTGTCGATGCCGCGCTTGAGGTCCATGGGGTTCAGGCCGGCGGCCACGTACTTGCTGCCTTCGCGCACGATGGCCTGGGCCAGCACGGTGGCGGTGGTGGTGCCGTCACCGGCGTTGTCGCTGGTCTTGGAAGCCACTTCCTTCACGAGCTGGGCGCCCATGTTCTGCAGCTTGTCCTTGAGTTCGATTTCCTTGGCGACGGACACGCCGTCCTTGGTCACCGTGGGGGCGCCGAACGAACGCTCGAGCACCACGTTGCGGCCCTTGGGGCCCAGGGTCACTTTGACTGCATTGGCCAGGATGTTCACACCCTCGACCATGCGTGCGCGGGCTTCGCCGCCGAACACAACGTCTTTTGCTGCCATGTTGATTGACTCCGAATATCAGGGGTGAATGGATTACTTCTCGACGACCGCGAACAGGTCGTCTTCCTTCATGACGAGCAACTCGTCGCCGTCGACCTTGACGGTCTGGCCCGAGTACTTGCCGAACAGCACGCGGTCACCGACCTTCACCGTGAGGGCCGAGAGCTCGCCCTTGTCATTGCGCTTGCCGGGACCCACGGCCAGCACTTCACCCTGGTCGGGCTTCTCGGCGGCGGCGTCGGGGATCACGATGCCCGAGGCGGTCTTGGTTTCGCTGTCAATGCGCTTGACGATCACGCGATCGGCCAAAGGACGAAGTTTCATTGCATCTCCTGGGATATGAGAAACGGGTTGGTTCTGTGAACGGCCGGGCCCGGAAGGACCGGTCGACCGTCCGGTCGACATGGGACCGCGCGATGTGTTGTTAGCACTCGATCCCAGTGAGTGCTAATCATAAGGGGTTTTGGCGGCCTTTCAAGAGCGTCTCCGCAACGCGATCGCGGAGCCGTCCGACAGCGCGGGGGCCGGCCATGGTGCTGCCGCCGGATGGCGCTCCGATGACAGGGCTGGGGCAAATGCCCCCACCGCTTGGCGGCGAAGGGGCGTTCACATTGGGTTAATAAATACAATGCGAATCACTCGCAATTGACTCCCGCCTGATGTCGCTCGTCCACACCCTGCCTTCGATCCCCGCCCGGCTCGCGGCATTGCCACTGCTCCTTGCGTCCATCTGCCTGGGCCTGGGCACCACCGCGCGGGCCCAGACACCCGAGGCGCCGGCCACCGGCGCCGCGGTGCCCACGCTGCCGGCCGTGCAGGTGGACGCCAGTGCGGAGCGGGAAACCGCCACCTCGCCCGTGATCGGCTACCGCGCGAAGAACGCCGCCACCGCCACCAAGACCGACACCCCGCTGGCCGAGACGCCGCAATCGGTGACGGTGGTCACGCGCGACCAGATGGTCGACCAGGGTGCGACCAACCTGCAGGATGCGCTCAACTACGCGGCGGGTGTGCGCTCCGATGCGTACGGCCTGGATTCGCGGTCCGATTCGGTGCGCATCCGCGGCACGGAGCCGACCGTGTTTCTCGACGGCCTGCGGCAGGCCTACGGGTACTACACCAGCACGACGCGCACGGACCCCTTCACGCTCGAAAGGCTCGAAGTGCTGCGCGGTCCCTCGGGCATGCTCTTCGGTGCCGGCACGGCGGCCGGCGTGGTCAATATGGTGAGCAAGCGGCCGCTGTTTGAAACGCAGCGCGAAATCGGCGTGCAGTACGGCAGCTTCAACCGCCGCCAACTGCAGATCGACCTGAGCGGCCCGCTCGACGCCGAAGGCACCTTGGCCTACCGCCTCATCGCGCTGGGGCGCAAGTCGGGCACACAGGTCGACCACGTGCCCGACGACCGCGTGCTCCTGGCGCCTTCGCTCACCTGGCGGCCGACGGCCATGACCTCGCTCACCTTGCAGGGGCTCTACCAGAAGGACAAAAGCGGTAACACCTCGCAGTTCTTTCCCTGGGAGGGCACGCTGCTGCCCAACCCCAACGGTCAGCTGCCGCGCAACCGCTTCATCGGCGAGCCGGGCGACTACTACGACAGCCAGCGCAAGTCCTTCGGCTGGCTGTTCGAACACAAGTTCAATGACCAATGGGCGGCGCGCCAGAACTTCCGCGTTGCGCGCAACGTGAACGACAGCCTCTACCACTGGGGCGACTTCTACGGCAACGGCGTCGATGCCGGCCCGGGCGGCTGGGGCGCCGACCCGGTCTTCAAGCGCACGCTCGGCCGCTACACCTCCAACTCGCGCACCGAGCAGCAGATTACCCAGTTCGACAACCACGTCGAGGGCCGCTTCAGCACCGGGGCGCTGCAGCACACGTTGCTCGTGGGCGCGGACTTCACGCGTTCGCGCGAACGCACCTGGACCGACTACTCGGGCTACAGCACGATCGACGCTTACTACCCGGTCTACGGCAACGTGGCCGCAGGCGTGCGCACGCCCAACCCGAAGACGCGGCAGCGCCAGTCGGGCTTCTACCTGCAGGACCAGATGAAGCTCGGCCCGTGGATCGTCGTCGCGGGGCTGCGGCATGACCGCGCGGTGTCGAGCGCCGAAGGCAGTGAGTCCGACAAGGCGTCGGCCACCACCAAGCGCTTGGGGCTGATGTACGCCTTCGACTCGGGCTGGTCGCCCTACATCAGCTACGCGGAATCCTTCACCCCGCAATCGCCGGTCAACGGCCAGATCTTCAAGCCCCTGCGCGGCGAACAGTGGGAGGCGGGCGTCAAGTACGAGCCGGCGGGCCGCAGCCTGGCCTTCAGCGCCGCGGTGTACGACTTGAAGGAAAAGAACCAGGTGCAGCAGACCGGCCCCTACACCTACGACCAGCTCGGGCGCACGCGCACCCGCGGGGTCGAGCTCGAGGCCCGCGGCACCGTCGGCCGCGACCTGGACCTGATCGCCCACTACAACTACACCGACCTCGATCCGCAGCTCGAGGGCCTGCCGCGCCACCAGGCCAGCGTCTGGGCCAAGTACCGCTTCGCCATCGCGGGCGTCAACGGCTTCTCGGCCGGTGCCGGCGTGCGCTACATGGGCGCTTTCCGCGACACCTCGTATGGCGGCTACGGGCCGCGGGTGCCCAGCGCGGCGCTGCTCGATCTGGTCTTCGCCTACGACACCGAGCGGTGGCGCTACGCCCTCAACATCAACAACGCGACCGACAAGAACTACTTCAGCACCTGCCTGGCCCGTGGCGACTGCTGGTGGGGCGCGCGCCGCAACGTGGTGGCCAGTGCCACCTACCGCTTCTGACGACCCGCATCCTGCACACTCCGAATCACGATGAAGAGCCAATCGATCAAGACCTGGGCCTGGGTGCACAAGTGGAGCAGCATCGTCTGCACCGCCTTCATGCTGCTGCTGTGCGTCACGGGGCTGCCGCTGATCTTCCACCACGAGATCGGGCATCTGCTGGGCACGGAGGTGGAAACGCCGAAGATGGCGCCCGGCACGCCCCACGCCAGCCTGGACCAGGTGCTGGCGGTGGCGCGCGCCCAGCACCCCGACCGCGTGGTGCAGTTCGCCTCCAAGGACGCCGACGACGACAACCTCTGGTTCGTCACGATGACGCCCACACCGGCGCCCACCGACGACTTCCGCTCCGTGGCCATCGACGCGCGCACGGCGAAGGTGCTGGCGCAGCCGCGCTTCGACCAGGGCTTCATGTACGTGATGTTCAAGCTGCACGTCGACCTGTTCGCGGGGCTGCCGGGCAAGCTCTTCCTGGGTCTCATGGGACTGCTGCTGCTGGTGGCCGTCGTCAGTGGCGTGGTGCTGTACTCGCCCTTCATGCGCAAGCTGGACTTCGGCACCGTGCGGCGCGACAGGCGCACGCGCCTGAAGTGGCTGGACCTGCACAACCTGCTGGGCATCGTCACGCTGGTGTGGGTCTTCGTGGTGGGCGCCACCGGGATGATCAACACCTGGGCCGACCTCGTCATCAAGTACTGGCAGCACGACCAGCTCAGTGCCTTGCTGGTGCCCTACCAGGGCCAGCCGCTGGTGCCGGTGGCCGAGCGCGGCTCGGTGCAGCGCTCGATGGAGGCCGCGCAGGCCCAGGCGCCGGACACCAAGCTGTCGTTCATCGCCTTCCCGGGCACGGCGTTCTCGAGCCCGCACCACACCACCTTCTTCCTCAAGGGCAACGAGCCCTTCACCTCGAAGCTGCTGCAGCCGGTGCTGGTGGATGCGAAGACGGCCGAGGTCACCGCCGCGCCGAAGCTGCCGTGGTACCTCACGGCGCTGCTGGTGTCGCAACCGCTGCACTTCGGCGACTACGGCGGCATGCCGATGCAGATCCTGTGGGCGCTGCTCGACATCGCCACCATCATCGTGCTGGGCAGCGGGCTGTACCTGTGGCTGCGCAAGGGGCAGCCCACGCACGAGCACAAGCCCCGGCCGGGCGCCGCCGGAGCCGCCGAGCCTGCGCAGGCACTGCCGCTGGCGCCGGCGGCCGCCACGCGCGCTTCCACGCAGCTGGAAGGCGCGCCATGAAGCCGACGCGCTCCTTCACGGCGATGTGGGGCTGGCCGATCGCGATGGGCGTGCTCACCGCCATCGGGCTGGTGTCGGCCCTGTTCAGCGACGGCGGCTTCGGCGACATGCTGGCCTGGGTCACGCTGGGCATCCCGACGGCGGCCTGCCTCTGGTTCGGCTGGCTGCGGCGGCGCGGCTGAAACGCCGGCTTCCAGGCCGAATCGGCCTGCGGCGCCCGCCGCGAGGGCGCGGGCAGCTATCGATTTCGTAGCGAATACGCGAAGGCCACGCGGGGCGCGGCTCGCCCACAATGCTTTGCATGACGCCGAAGACCCTCCACCCCACCGTTGCCTGGCTGGCATGCGCCATGCCTGGCCTGGCCGCCGCGCAGACGAGCGCTGCCGATCCCGCCGCGGCGGCCACGCCGATGCTCGACGCGGTGACGGTCAGCGTCCCGCGCGGGCAGGTCTCGCCCTTCGACGTCGCGGGCTCGGTCGACCGGGTCGAGGGCGACGAGGCGCGCGACAGCCGGCTGCAGGCCCAGCTCACCGAAAGCCTGGCCGGCGTGCCGGGCCTGCAGCTGCAGAACCGCTACAACTTCGCACAGGACCTGCAGCTGTCCATCCGCGGCTTCGGCGCGCGCTCCACCTTCGGCGTGCGCGGCGTGCGCATCTACGTCGACGGCATCCCGGCCACGCTGCCCGACGGGCAGGGCCAGACCTCCAACATCGACATCGCCTCGCTCGACCACATCGAGGTGCTGCGCGGGCCCTTCTCGGCGCTCTACGGCAACTCCTCGGGCGGCGTGCTGCAGGCCTTCACCGCGACGGGCGAGGGCCGGCCGCGGCTGCAGTACTCGGCGGCGGGCGGCAGCTTCGGCACCTGGCGCCAGGGCCTGCAGCTCAGCGGCGCGCAGGCGCTGGGCGGCACCGGCGGCGCGGCCATCGATTACCTCTTCAGCGCCAGCCGTTTCGACACCGAGGGCTGGCGCGAGCACAGCGCCGCGCGGCGCGACCTGGCCAACGGCAAGCTCGGCCTCACGCTGGACAACGGCGACCGCCTCACGCTGGTGGTCAACCGCGTGCGCATCGACGCGCAGGACCCGCTGGGCCTCACGGCCGAGCAGTTCGCGCTGGCCCCGCGCAGCGCGCCGCTGGCGCAGCAGTACGACACGCGCAAGACCGTCTCGCAGAGCCAGGCGGGCCTGCTGTACGAACGCCGCCTCGATGGTCGCAACCAGTTGCGCTTGATGCTCTACGGCGGCGAGCGCGAGACCACGCAGTTCCAGGCCATCCCACCCTCGGCGCAGCAGAACCCGTTGCAGGCCGGCGGCGTGATCGGCCTGGCGCGCAACTACAGCGGGCTGGACCTGCGCTGGACCGGCGAGTTCGCCCTGGCCGGCCGGCCCCTCGACCTGGTCGCGGGCCTCGGCTACGACCGCATGCGCGAATGGCGCACCGGCTACGAGAACTACCTCGGCCCGGCGGCGCGGCCGTGGCTGGGGGTGCAGGGCCGCCTGCGCCGCAACGAGCGCAACGAGGTCTGGAACCTCGACCCCTACGCCCAGGCCACCTGGCGCTTCGCCGACGCATGGACGCTGGAGGCGGGCGTGCGCCGCAGCAGCGTGCACTTCGACTCGCAGGACCGCTACGTGCTGGGCCGCAACCGGGACGACAGCGGCAGCGCCCGCTACGCGCGCACGCTGCCCGTGGCCTCGCTGCGCTGGCAGCCCATGCGCGACCTGGCGCTGTACCTGTCGGCCGGGCGCGGCTTCGAGACGCCGACGCTCAACGAGCTCTCGTACCGGCCCGACGGCACGGGCGGCCTCAACTTCGGCCTGCGCCCCTCGGTGAACGACAGCGTGGAGCTGGGCGCCAAGGCGCGCGTCGCGGGCGGGCTGCTCACCGCGGCCCTGTTCGAGACCCGCACGCAGGACGAGATCGTGACGGCCACCAACGTCGGCGGCCGGGCCAGCTTCCAGAATGCCGGCCGCACGCGCCGCCAGGGGGCCGAACTGGGCTGGCAGCACGAGACGGCGGGCCACTGGCGCACGCAGCTGGCCTACACCTGGCTCGACGCGCGCTACCAGGACGCCTTCTGCTCGCCCGCGCCGTGCACCGGTGCGAGCTTCGTTGCCGCCGGCAACCGGATCCCGGGCATCGCGCGGCAGTCGCTCTTCGCGTCCTTCGGCTACATGCCGCCGCAGGGCCTGCGGGCAGGGGTGGAACTGCGCGCGCTCGGCCGCATCCAGGCCAACGACCGCAACACGGCCAGCGCGCCGGGCTATGCCGTGGCGGCGCTCTATGCGGGCTATGTGCAGCGTTGGGAGCGCTGGGAATTCAACGCCTTCGCGCGCGTCGAGAACGTGGCCGACCGCAAGTACGCCGGCTCGGTCATCGTCAACGAGGGCAATGCGCGCTACTTCGAACCGGCGCCCGGCCGCAACTGGACCGTGGGCTTCGGCGGCGCCTACCGGTTCTGAGGCCGGGCTTCAAGACCGAATCGGCCGGGAGCGCCCGCGGCTCATGCGCAGGCTGCTATCGAAAAATGAGCTTGAGGCCGCGGCCGGCGCTCAGTTCTTGACGCACTCGAACATCACGTCGATGTTGCCCGGCGCCATGCCCAGCATGCGGGCGCGGCCGCCTTCCTTGGCACAGTAGGCGCCGGCCTCGTTGGCCGAACTGGCGCGCAGCTTGCCGCCGGGCATGCGGACGACTTCGAAGGACGTGCCGCAGGCCGACAGGGCAAGGGGGGCAGCGAGGAGGCAGAGGGTCAGGAGGCGGGTCATGGTGCGATTGTGAGACACGCCCATGGCGTCCAGGCTCTCAGAGCCCCGCCGCGGCGCGGAGCGCGGCCGCCTTGTCGGTTCGTTCCCACGTGAACTCCGGCTCTTCGCGGCCGAAGTGGCCGTAGGCGGCGGTCTTGGCGTAGATGGGGCGCAGCAGGTCCAGCATCTGGATGATGCCCTTGGGGCGCAGGTCGAAGTGCTCGGCGACCAGCGCCGACAGCTTGTCGTCGGGGATGACGCCGGTGCCTTCGGTGTAGACCGTGATGTTCATCGGCCGCGCCACGCCGATGGCGTAGGCCACCTGGATCTGGCACTGGCGCGCCAGGCCCGCGGCCACGATGTTCTTGGCCACGTAGCGTGCCGCGTAGGCGGCCGAGCGGTCCACCTTCGACGGGTCCTTGCCCGAGAAGGCACCGCCGCCGTGCGGGCAGGCGCCGCCGTAGGTGTCGACGATGATCTTGCGGCCCGTCAGGCCGCAGTCGCCCTGCGGGCCGCCGATGACGAAGCGGCCGGTCGGGTTGATCAGGTACTTGGTGTCCTGCAGCCACTCCTTGGGCAGCACCGGCTTGATGATCTCCTCGATGATGGCCTCGTTGAAGCTGGCCTTCATCTTGGTCGGCGACTCGCTCTGGTCCGGGTGGTGCTGGGTCGACAGCACCACGGTGTCGATGCTGTGCGGCTTGCCGTCGACGTAGCGCATCGTGACCTGGCTCTTGGCGTCGGGGCGCAGGAAGGGCAGGCGGCCGTCCTTGCGCAGCTGGGCCTGGCGCTCGACGAGGCGGTGCGCGTAGTAGATCGGCGCGGGCATCAGCTCGGGCGTCTCGTCGCAGGCGTAGCCGAACATCAGGCCCTGGTCGCCGGCGCCGGTGTTCAGGTGGTCGTCCGATGCGTGGTCCACGCCCTGCGCGATGTCGTTGGACTGCTTGTCGTAGCAGACCATCACCGCGCAGCCCTTGTAGTCGATGCCGTAGTCGGTGTTGTCGTAGCCGATGCGCTTGATGGTGTCGCGTGCGACCTGGATGTAGTCGACGTGTGCGTTGGTCGTGATCTCGCCGGCCAGCACCACCAGGCCGGTGTTGGTCAGCGTCTCGGCGGCCACGCGGCTGCGCGGGTCCTGCTCGAAGATCGCGTCGAGGATCGAGTCCGAGATCTGGTCCGCGACCTTGTCGGGATGGCCCTCGGAAACCGATTCGGAAGTGAAGAGAAAGTCGTTCGCCATGAAAGAAAGCTCCTTGTGCAAGTCCATTGGCGCGTTGCCAGGCTTGGTGGAGTCTTGGCGAACGCTTTAGCGGAGTTGTTTAACGTCGCCCCGCAAGTAGTTCCATAACTCGGCGACAATTTGCATTCTATTCAAGCCGCGCAAGGCTCGCCTTGCCCGCGCGTCTGCCCCTCCCATCCCTGTTGCCGCCCCCGAATGACCGCGCTGTTCCGTCTGCTCGCCCGTGTGCCGCTGCCGCTGATGCACGCGCTGGGCCGGGCCTTCGGCTGGCTCGTGTGGTGGCTGGCACCCGACTACCGGCGGCGCTTTCGCGATAACGCCGAGGCCGCGGGCTTCACGCCCGAACAGTGGCGCCCGGCCATCGGCGCGGCCGGCGAAATGGTGGCCGAGCTGCCCTGGCTGTGGGCCCGCCCGGCCGGCGAGAGCGTGCTGCCCAAGGTCGTGCGCTGGGAAGGCGCGGAAGTCTTCGAGGCAGCCCTGGCCGAACGCAAGGGCGTCATCATGGTCGTGCCGCACCTGGGCAGCTGGGAGATGTACGGCCAGGCCGTGGGCGAGCGCTTCGTCAAGGACCACGGACCGATCACCGCGCTGTTCCGGCCCTCGCGCAAGAAGTGGATCGCCGAACTCGTCGAGGGTTCGCGCGACCGGCCCGGTCTGCAGACGCTGCCCACCACCGTCAAGGGCGTGCGCGGCCTCATGCGCACCCTCAAGGAGGGCGGCTACACGGGCATCCTGCCCGATCAGGTGCCACCGTTGGGGCAGGGCGTGTGGGCACCGTTCCTGGGCCGGCCGGCCTACACCATGACGCTGCTGCCGCGGCTGGCGCAGACCACCGGCGCCAAGGTCTTCCTCGGCGTGTGCGAGCGGCTGCCGCGCGGGCGCTATGCGATCCGCTTCGTTCCCTTCACCGGCACCGCGCTCACCGACCGCGAGGCCACGTCCGAGGCCGCGGCGGCCGCCATGAACGAAGGCATCGAGCAGCTCGTGCGCAGCCTGCCGGGCCAGTACGTGTGGGACTACGCGCGCTACAAGCAGCCCAAGAACGAGCCGATGGAGGTGGCGCAGTGAAGGAGTCGGCATGAGCCTCTCGGCCCGCCTGGGCATCGGCTTCATGAAGGTGCTGGCGCACGTGCCGCTGCCGGTCACGCGCGCCCTGGGCGCCGTGCTGGGCCGCCTGCTGCACGCGGTGGCCAGGCCACGCCGGCACGTGGTGGACGTGAACCTCGCGCTGTGCTTTCCCCACAAGTCGCCCGAGGAGCGTCGCCACATCGCGCGCCGGACCTTCGTCTACGTGGCGCAGGCCTGGCTGGACCGCAGCTGGCTGTGGCATGCACCGCCCGACGTCGTCGACCGCCGCATCCGCATCACCGGGGCCATCGGCGAGATCGACGAGGGCCACGACCCGACAATCCTGTTCGCGCCGCACTTCTACGGCCTCGATGCGGCGGCGACGGCGCTGACCAAGCACAACCCCAAGCCCTCGACCACCATCTACACCACGCAGCGCGACCCCATGGTCGACGAGTGGACGCGCCAGGGTCGCACGCGCTTCGGCAACGTCACCGTGCTGCACCGCGTCGACGGCGTGAAGGAGATCGTGGGCGGCCTGCGCAAGGGCGGCGTGCTGTACCTGCTGCCCGACATGGACTTCGGCCCCTCGCAGTCGGTCTTCGTGCCCTTCTACGGCGTCATGGCGGCCACCGTGCCTTCGCTGTCGCGCTTCGCGCGGCTGGGACGGGCCAAGGTCGTGCCCGTGATCTCGAAGCTCGTGCCCGGTGGCTACGAGATCGAGGTGCTCCCCGCCTGGACCGGTTTCCCGACCGACGACGCCATCGCCGACACGGCCCTGATGAACCAGCGCCTGGCCGGCTACATCGACGCCATGCCCGAGCAGTACTACTGGGTGCATCGCCGCTTCAAGTCGCGCCCGCCGGGCGAACCCAAGGTGTACTGACCCACGCGCTGCAGCCCGGCGGCTTCGGCGCCCGAACGAGTTCTTCCGTTGCCATGCATCCCCGCGCCCTGCCGACCGATTCCCTCCTGCACGGCCCCGACCGGCCCGAGCTCCTGCGCCACGAGGTGCTGGCCGACATCTTCGAGGCCACGGCCGCCCGCGTGCCCGAGAAGACCGCGCTGCGCTTCGACACCGTCGCGCTGAGCTACGGCGAACTCGACCAGGCCGCCGACCGCGTGGCGCACCGCCTTATCGAGGCCGGGGTGCGGCCCGGCGACATGGTGGGCCTGTGGCTCATGCGCGGCATCGAGCTGCTGGTGCTGCAGCTGGGCATCGCCAAGACCGGCGCCGCCTGGCTGCCCTTCGACGCCGAGGTGCCGGTCGAGCGCATCGCGGTGTGCCTCGACGACGCCGCGGCACGCGTGCTGCTCGTCGACGCCGGCACCGGCGCGGCGCTGGCCGAGCCGCCCGCCGGCACGCAGGTGATCCAGGCCGGGCACCTGCTGGCGCCGCTGCCGCCCGGCACCGTGCCGCGCCGGCGCGAGGGCGCGCTGCCCGAGCACACCGCCTACGTCATCTACACCAGCGGCTCCACCGGCAAGCCCAAGGGCATCGCCATCACGCAGGGCAGCATCTGCCACTTCCTGCGCAGCGAGAACGCGCGCCTGGGGGTGGAAGAGGGCGACCGCGTGTACCAGGGCTTCTCGGTCGCCTTCGACATGAGCTTCGAGGAGATCTGGATCAGCTACCTGGTCGGTGCCTCGCTCTGGATCGCGCCGCGCACGCTGGCCGGCGATCCGGAGGCGCTGCCGCGGGCGCTGATCGAGCAGGACATCACCGTGCTCCACGCGGTGCCCACGCTGCTGGCGCTGTTCGCCCAGGACGTGCCGAACCTGCGCATCATCAACCTCGGGGGCGAGATGTGTCCGCAGGCGCTGGTCGACAAGTGGGCCGCGCCCACGCGCCGCATCTTCAACACCTACGGGCCGACCGAGGCGACGGTGTCGGCCTCGCTGGCCGAGCTGCACGCCGGCGAGCCGGTGACCATCGGCGAGGCGCTGCCCAACTACGGCCTGCTGGTGATCGAGGTCATCGAGCCCGAGTCCATCGTCGACGGGCGGCTGCCGCCGCTCAGGCTGCTGCCGCTGGGCGAGACCGGCGAGCTGTGCATCACCGGCCCGGGCGTGGCGGCCGGCTACCTCGGCCGGCCGGAACTCACGGCCGAGAAGTTCGTCGCCAACCCCTGGGCCCGCAACGCGGGCGAGGCGCGCCTGTACCGCACCGGCGACCTGGCCCGCGTCGAGCTGCGCGCCGACGGCACGCCGCAGATGCAGTGCCTCGGCCGGGCCGACGACCAGGTCAAGGTGCGGGGCTTCCGCGTCGAGCTGGGCGAGATCGAGGCGGTGCTGGCGCAGCAGCCGGGCGTGGGCACCACGGCCGTGGTGCTGCGGCCCGAAGCTGGCATCGACCAGCTGATCGCCTTCTATGTGCCGGCCGGCGAAGCAGCGGCCGCGTCCGCGCTGCGCTCGGCCCTGGCCGGGCGGCTGCCGCCGTACATGGTGCCGGCGCGCTTCGAGCCCCTGGACGCGATGCCCCGGCTGCCCAGCGGCAAGATCGACCGCAAGGTGCTGCGGGCGCTGCCGCTGGCGGCGGCCGGCGATGCCGAGGGCGGCGACGTGCCGCAGACGCCGGCCGAGGAGCTCCTGTTCGCGACGCTGGGCCGACTGTTCCCCGGTCAGCCGATCCGGCGCACGCTGGACTTCTTCGCCGACCTGGGCGGGCATTCGCTGCTGGCGGCGCGGCTGGTCTCGCAGCTGCGGCAGGACGCGCGTTTCGCGCAGGCCACCGTCGGCGACGTGTATGCCGGCCGGCAGGTGGGCGCGATCGCGGAGGCACTGCAACGCGGCATGGCCGATGCCGGCAGCGCAGCACCCGAGCGCCCCTTCGTCCTGCATTCCGCCTGGCGCCGCTGGCGCTGCGGGCTGGCGCAGGCGGCGCTGATTCCCTTCCTGGTGCTGCTCAAGATGGCGCAGTGGCTGGCGCCCTTCTTCGCCTACCACTTCAACACCGGCGAGGAGGGCGACAGCGTGGCCTTCGCCGTCGCGGCCTCGGTGGCGGCGTTCGTCCTCACCACGCTGGCCGAGTTCGCGGTGGCCTGGGCCGGCAAGTGGCTGGTGGCCGGCCGCCTGGCGCCGGGCAGCTATCCGCTGTGGGGCTGGGTGTACTTCCGCTGGTGGCTGGCCGACCGGCTGGTCGAGGCCGTGCCGACCTACATGATCAACGGATCGCCGCTCTACGCCTGGTGGCTGCGGGCACTGGGCGCGCGCGTCGGCGACGAGGTGAACCTCGGCTCGGTCACGGTGCGGGTGCCGGAGCTGGTGCGCATCGGCGAGGGCAGCAGCATCGGCAACGCCGTGATGCTGGAGAACGCGCGCGTCGAGGGCGGCCTGCTGCACCTGGGCCGCATCGACATCGGCGCCCAGGTCGGCATCGGCTCCTACGTGGTCATCGAGGGCGGCACCCGCATCGGCGACTGGGGGCACCTGGAAGGTCAGTCGGCCCTGTCGGCCGGCCAGTCGGTGCCACCGCGCAAGGTCTGGCACGGCTCGCCCGCCCGCGAGCGTGCCGACTTCGACCCGGCCAGCCTGGCGCCGCGCCCGGCCGTGAGCCGCCGGCGGCTGCGCTGGGAGATGGCCTTCTTCATCACCGGCGCCCTGGCGGTGGCGGTGCTGTTCTTCATGCCGGTGTTCCCGACCTTCCTGCTCATCGACCAGCTGGACGTCGAGGCGATCTCCGTGCGGCCGCTGGTCGACGCCGGCACCATCACGGACTGGCAGGCCTTCGGCTTGCGGCTGGTGAAGTTTTTCCTGCTCGCGCTGCCGGCCAGCCTGGTGTTCATCGCCTTCACCGCGCTGGCGGCCGCTGCCCTGCGCGTGCTGTTCCTGCCGCGCATGCAGGCCGGCACTTGGCCGGTGCACGGCAACCGCTACCTGGGCAAGTGGCTGGTCAACCAGATCCAGGAGTCGAGCCTGGCGGTGCTGCACGGCGTGTACGCCACCGTGTTCTCGGCCAGCTGGTACCGCCTGCTCGGCGCCAAGGTCGGCAAGGAAACCGAGCTGTCGACCGCGCTGGGGGTGGTGCCCGACATGCTCACGCTGGGCGACGAGTGCTTCATCGCCGACGCCGTGATGCTGGGCGACGAGCACATCGACGGCGGCTGGATGACGGTGCAGCCCACCGTGGTGTCGCGCCGCAGCTTCGTCGGCAACGGCGCCTACGTGCCCGACGGCACGGTGATCCCCGAGAACGTGCTGATCGGCGTGATGAGCGCGGTGCCGCGCGCCACCGCCATGCAGCCGGGCGACACCTGGCTGGGCGCGCCGCCGGTGCATTTGCCGGCGCGCGAGGTGGTCGGCGGCTTCGCGCCGCACCTGACCTTCGCGCCCTCACGCTGGCGCAAGCTGGGCCGCGGCACGGTGGAGGCCTTCCGCATCGCCTCGCCGCATGCACTGGTCATCGCCGTCGGTTATGCGATCGTGCTGGACGCCATGCCGCTGGCCGAGTCGGGGCGCTGGGGCGACGTGGCGATCGACCTGGCGGTGGGCGGCGCGGCCTTCGCGCTGGCCACCTTCCTCTTCGTGGCGGCCTTCAAGTGGCTGACGGTGCGGCGCTACGACCGCCGCGCGACGCCGATGTGGACGCCCTTCGTCTGGCTGTCGGAGGCGGTGACCAACATGTACGAGGGCATCACGGTGCCCTGGTTCCTGCGCTACCTGCGTGGCACGCCGTGGCTCAACAATGCCTTCAACCTGCTGGGGGCGGACATCGCACGCGGCGTGTACCTGGACACCACCGACATCACCGAGTTCGACTGCGTGCACATCGGCGAACACAGCGAGCTGAACGCGGCCTGCTGCCCGCAGACCCACCTGTTCGAGGACCGCGTGATGAAGATCGACCACGTGCACATCGGCAGCCGGGTGACGGTGGGGCCGCGCACCACGATGCTCTACGGCACCCAGGTGCAGGACGGCGCGCAGCTCGGGCCCATGACGCTGGTGATGAAGGGCGAGAACATTCCCGCCGGCACGCGCTGGCACGGCCTGCCGGCCGTGCCCTGGCGCGATTAGGCGGTGGGCGAAGGCGTGCGCGCGATGAAGGCGGCGATGTCGCGCGCCACGCCCTCGGGCTGCTCGTGGATGATCCAGTGCGTTGCGCCCGGCACGCGCTTGATTTCGAGCTGCGGCACGTAGGCGTCCAGGCCGTCGAGCAGGCCGGGCAGCAGCGCCGCATCGTCCATGGCCCACAGCACCAGCGTGGGCACCGTCACCGCCAGGCGCTCGTGGGGCAGGGTGGGGATGTCGTCGGCGCTGGTCTTGCCCGGGACGGGCGGCTTCATCGGCGTCACGCGGTACAGGTTGCAGGCACCGGTCAGGCCCTGGCTCCAGACATCGCGGTACTTCTGCTTGACCGGCTCGGTGAGCCAGCCGAAGCCGTCGGGCCCGGCCTTCATCATGGTGAACATGGCGAAGAGGCGGGCGAAGTCGTTCTCGGCCAGCACCTTCTCCGAACCCGGCGCCGCGAGCCAGTTCATGTACGCGCTGGCCTTCTGCTGCTCGGCGCTGGTCTTCAGTTCGCGGGTGAAGGTGCCGGGGTGCGGGGAATTGATGATCACCAGCCGGCGCACCTGGCGCGGGAAGGCGTTGGCATGGCCCCAGCCGAAGGCGCCGCCCCAGTCATGGGCGACCAGCGTGTCGATGATGCCGTCCTCGCGCTCGGTCTTCACCAGCTCGACCATGTCCTGGATCAGCAGCTGCGGGCGATAGGCCTCGACCTCCTGGGGCTGGCTCGACTTCTCGAAGCCGCGCAGGTTGGGCGCGACGCAGCGGTAGCCGCCGTGGGCCGGCTGGGAGAACCACTCGAGCAGCTCGTCCCAGATGAAGGCGGCTTCGGGGAAGCCGTGCAGGAACACCATGAGCGGCCGGCCCTTGTCGCCGGCGGCGCGGCAGCTGAGGGTGATGCCGTTGGGCAGGGTGCGCTCGAAGGTCTCGATCGTCATGGGCCTTGTCTCCTGATCTGCTCTCGTTTTGATAGCTGCTTGCGCAGGCGGGGCGGGCGCTGGAGCCCGATTCGGCACTCAGTCGGCGGCGTTGCCGTCGGCCGGATTCTCGGCATGGGTCCAGCGCCAGAGCAACTCCGCCGCCTCGTCCACGCCCTGGCGCTTGAGGGCCGAGAAGAGTTTGACCTCGCCCCCGCCGGCCTGGAGTCGCGCAATCGACAGCGCCTTGGCGCCTTCGGAGCGCGACAGCTTGTCGGCCTTGGTCAGCAGCACCAGGAAGTTCAGGCCTTCCTCGACGCGCGGCCGGATCACGTCCAGCAGGATCTCGTCGAGCTCGGTCAGACCCAGCCGCGGGTCGACCATCAGCACCACGCCGCGCAGCGTCTCGCGGGTGACGAGGTAGTTGCCCATCACCCGCTGCCAGCGCAGCTTGGCCTCGCGCGGCACGGCCGCGTAGCCGTAGCCCGGCAGGTCGGCCAGCACGGCGTCGTCGACCTGGCCCTTGCCGACGCCGAAGAGGTTGATGTGCTGGGTGCGGCCGGGCGTCTTGGAGGCGAAGGCCAGGCGCTTTTGCTGCGTCAGCGTGTTGATGGCGGTGGACTTGCCGGCGTTGGAGCGGCCGACGAAGGCGATCTCGGGCAGCGTGAGGGGCGGCAGGTGTTCCAGCTGCGGCGCGCTGGTGAGGAAGTGGGCGGTGTGCAGCCAGCCCATCGCGGTGCGCGCGCGCGCCGCGAAGGACGAGGCTTCGCCAGGGGCGGACGGGTTCGGGGAAGGGGCAGTGCCCGGCGTCGCTGCGGCGGCGCGGGCCGGCGAAGGCGGCGGGGTCATGGGTCGCGGAGGGCACAGGGCCCAGGCTGGAGAGGCGGGGCACCATTGTAGAATCGCCGGGTTTTGCGCCAACAAACGTAGCCCCCCGATATGAAGTTGTTCGCCCATGTCCTGCTTGCGGCCGCACTCGGCGCAAGTGCCAGCGCCGCCCTTGCGGCCGATGCACCCGCCGCGGCGCCGGCTGCCGCCGCCAAGCCGGCCAAGCCCGATCCCGCCAAGGGCGACACGCTGTTCAACACGGCGCCGGCGAACAGCCAGTCCTGCGCGTCCTGCCACAACGCCGACGGCAACTCCGCCATCGCGGCCAACCCCAAGCTGGCGCAGCAGCACCCCGAATACATCCTCAAGCAGCTGCAGGACTTCAAGTCCGGCAAGCGCAAGAGCGCCATCATGAAGCCCTACGCCTCGGCACTGAGCGACGAGGACATGCGCAACATCGCCTGGTTCGTCGGCAGCAAGAAGGTCAAGACCGGCTTCTCGAAGGAGAAGGACCTGGTCTCGCTGGGCGAGCGCATCTTCCGCGGCGGCATCGCCGACCGCATGGTGCCCGCCTGCGCCGGCTGCCACAGCCCCAACGGCGCCGGCATCCCGGCCCAGTACCCGCGCCTGGGCGGCCAGCACGCCGACTACACCGACGCGCAGCTCAAGGCCTTCCGCGACGGCGTGCGCACCAACAGCCCGCAGATGACGGGCGTGGCCGCCAAGATGAACGACCGCGAGATCAAGGCGGTATCGGATTACATCGCCGGCCTGCGCTGAATCAACGCATCACCGCGAACCAACCGCCGAAAATAAAACCCAACAAGGGCGGGCCGATCCAACAGGATGGCCCGCCCTTTCGTTTGGTCCTCCTGCCGCCCGCACCCGCCCCACGCCCGCCATGTCCGTTTCCACCCACGGCCTTCGACTGAAGACCGGCTCGCAGGCCCTGCGCGCCGGGGTGGAGCTGCTGTCCTCGATGCGTTTCGCCATCGCGCTGCTCACGGTCATCTGCATCGCCTCGATCATCGGCACGGTGCTCAAGCAGCATGAGCCGATCGGCAACTACATCAAC
This sequence comes from Xenophilus aerolatus, assembly GCA_030418545.1. Lineage (GTDB taxonomy): Bacteria > Pseudomonadota > Gammaproteobacteria > Burkholderiales > Burkholderiaceae_C > Xenophilus. The sequence continues at coordinate 133,163 of QAIB01000003.1, forward strand.
CAGTTCGGCCCCTTCTGGGCGCAGGTGTTCCGGGCCGCACGGCTCGATTCGATCTACAGCGCCTGGTGGTTCCTGCTGATCCTGGCCTTCCTGGTCGTCAGCACCTCGCTGTGCATCGCGCGCAACACGCCGCGCATCCTGGCCGACCTGAAGACCTACAAGGAAGACATCCGCACCCAGAGCCTGAAGGCCTTCGGCCTGCGCGCCGAGGCGGCCCTGCCCGAAGCGCCCGAGCAGGCCGCCAACCGCATCGGCCAGCTGCTGGTGGGCGGCGGCTGGAAGGTGAAGCTGCAGCGCCGCGACGGCGATGGCAGCGCCGGCGGCTGGATGGTCGCGGCGCGCGCGGGCGGCGCCAACAAGCTGGGCTACATCGCGGCGCATGGCGCCATCGTGCTGGTGTGCCTGGGCGGGCTGCTCGACGGCGACCTGATCGTGCGGGCGCAGACCTGGTTCAACGGCAAGAGCGTCTACACCGGCGGGGGCCTGATCTCGGAGGTGCCGGCGCAGTACCGCCTGTCGCCCAACAATCCCACCTTCCGCGGCAACATCCTGGTGCCCGAGGGCAGCCAGTCCAGCGTCGCGATCCTGAACCAGGCCGACGGCGTGCTGCTGCAGGAGCTGCCCTTCGCGATCGAGCTGAAGAAGTTCATCGTCGACTACTACTCGACCGGCATGCCCAAGCTCTTCGCCAGCGAGGTGGTGCTGCACGACCGCGCCACCGGCGAGCGCAAGGAGGCGCGCATCGAGGTCAACCACCCGGCGAGCTGGAAGGGCATCGAGATCTACCAGTCCAGCTTCGACGACGGCGGCTCGAGCGTGAAGCTCAAGGCGGTGCCGATGGCCGCGGCGGCCAAGCCCTTCGAGATCGAAGGCACCATCGGCGGCAGTTCCGAACTCACCAACGGCAACGAGCGCCTGAAGCTCGAGTACACCGCGCTGCGCGTCATCAACGTCGAGAACTTCGCCGACCCGAGCAGCGGCAGCGGGGCCGACGTGCGCAAGGTCGACCTGCAGCACAGTCTCGAATCACGCCTGGGTGCGGCCAACAAGGTGAACAAGCCCAAGGTGCTGCGCAACATCGGCCCGAGCATCGGCTACAAGCTGCGCGACGCCTCGGGCCAGGCGCGCGAGTACCAGAACTACATGGTGCCGGCCGTGATGAACGAGGACGGCCCGCCGGTCTTCCTGCTGGGCATGCGCGACCAGCCCGACCAGCCCTTCCGCTACCTGCGCGTGCCGGCCGACGAGCAGGGCTCGATGGACGGCTACCTGCACCTGCGCACCGCGCTGGCCGATGTGGCCATGCGGCAGAAGGCGGTGGACCGCTACGTGGCGCATGCCATCGATCCGGGCAAGACCGAGCAGGTCGAGCAGCTGCGCAATTCGGCCGCGCGCGCGCTGGGGCTTTTCGCGGGGGCGGAGCGCGTGCGACCGACGCCTGCCGGCAAGGCCGACGACGCCTCGGCCGGCGGCTGGCAGGCGATCGCCGAGTTCATCGACCTGCAGGTGCCCGAGGCCGAGCGCCAGCGCGCCGGCCAGGTGCTGGTGCGCATCGTCAACGACGTGCTGTTCGAACTGCTCAACCTCAGCCGCGAGCAAGCCGGCCAGGCGGCGCTGCCGATGGACGACAAGACCCAGGGCTGGCTCACGCAGGCCGTGCTGGCGATCAGCGATGCGCACTTCTACCCCGCGCCGGTGGCGCTGATGCTGACCGACTTCAAGCAGGTGCAGGCCAGCGTCTTCCAGGTCGCGCGCGCACCGGGCAAGAAGGTGGTCTACCTGGGCTGCCTGTTGCTCATCGTGGGCATCTTTGCCATGCTCTACGTGCGCGAACGGCGGCTCTGGGTCTGGATCGCCCCGGGCGGCGGCGCGGAGGCCGGCAGCCACGCGACGATGGCGCTGTCGACCAACCGCCGCAACCTCGACAGCGACAAGGAATTCGCCCACCTGCGCAGCCGGCTGCTGATGCTGCCCGCGCCCGCCGGCCCTGGAGACACACCCCGATGAACACCACCACCCTCACCCTGAACGAGAGCTGGTTCTCGCGCCGCACGCTGTTCGACTGGGTCTTCGCGGCCATCGTGGTCGCCGGCGGACTGTTCGCGTTCACCCGCTACCAGCCGTCGATGGACGGCTACGAGAAGGCGATCCTGCTGGGCACCATCCCGGCGCTGATCTGGCTGTGCTGGTTCTGGCGGCCGCTGCGGGTGCTGGCGCTGGTGGTGGGCGCGGCCTCGCTGCTGGCGATCGCGTCGTACCAGGGCGATCTCGCCCGCGCGGACACGGTGTTCTGGCTCAAGTACTTCCTCTCGAGCCAGTCGGCCATCCTCTGGATGAGCGTGCTCTTCTTCATGAGCACGGTCTTCTACTGGCTCGGCTTCTTCAGCGCCAGCCAGGCGGATGCGATGGAGCGCATCGGCTCGCGCATCGCCTGGGCCGCGGTCACGATGGCGCTCATCGGCACCATGGTGCGCTGGTACGAGAGCCACCAGATCGGCCCCGACATCGGCCACATCCCGGTGAGCAACCTCTACGAGGTCTTCGTGCTGTTCTGCTGGCTCACGGCGGCCTTCTACCTGTACTTCGAGGAGCGCTATGCGACGCGCTCGCTGGGCGCCTTCGTCATGCTGGTGGTCAGCGCGGCGGTGGGCTTCCTGCTCTGGTACACGATCGTGCGCGAGGCGCACGAGATCCAGCCGCTGGTACCGGCCCTGCAGAGCTGGTGGATGAAGCTGCACGTGCCGGCCAACTTCATCGGCTACGGCACCTTCTCGCTGGCGGCGATGGTCGCCTTCGCCTACCTGATCAAGCAGCAGGCGGCCGAGACCCGGTGGTGGCGCCTCACCCCGATCTGGCTGCTGGGCGTGGCGATGTGCTTCGTGCCCATCGCCTTCCGCCAGCGCGGCGTGGCCGAGGCGGGCGGCAGCTACTGGGTCGGCTATGCGCTGGTGTCGGCGCTCATCGCCGCCGGCATCCTGCTGGCGCGCAAGCGCATCGCGGCGCGGCTGCCGAGCTTCGAGGTGCTGGACGACGTGATGTACAAGTCCATCGCCGTCGGCTTCGCCTTCTTCACCATCGCGACGGTGCTGGGCGCGCTCTGGGCCGCCGACGCCTGGGGCGGCTACTGGAGCTGGGACCCGAAGGAGACCTGGGCCCTGATCGTCTGGCTGAACTACGCGGCCTGGCTGCACATGCGGCTGGTCAAGGGCCTGCGCGGCACGATCGCGTCGTGGTGGGCGCTGGTCGGCCTGGCCGTGACCACCTTCGCCTTCCTCGGCGTGAACATGTTCCTGAGCGGACTGCACAGCTACGGCACGCTGTAGGCGGCGTCCGGCCAGCGGCGCCGCGCGAATTGAGGCAGACTGAAACCGGACCGGCCTGCGGCGCGTAACCTGATGGAGGGATGCGCCGAATTAACCGGTGGTCCCCCTGTCCCATCGAGTGCCGGTCCATCGTGCCGGCGCACCGCGAAAGGTCCCCGCATGCTGATCCGTTCCCACGATTCCGGTTTCAATCACCCGCACCCCAGCGAGATCACGCCACGTGCCGTCTACGAAGGGCGTCGCGACATGCTGCGCCTGCTGGCCGGTGGCGCCGCCGGCGCGGCCCTGGCCGGCTGGGCCGGCCGCGAGGCACTGGCCCAGGCCGCGCCCGGCAAGCTGCCCGCCTTGAAGGGGGCGAAGTCCACGGTGCCCGGCGCCCAGACCATGGAGAAGGTGACCGATTACAAGGACGCCACCACCTACAACAACTACTACGAGTTCGGCACCGACAAGTCCGACCCGGCCAAGAACGCCGGGACGCTCAAGACCCGGCCGTGGACGGTCGAGGTCGAGGGCCTGGTGAAGAAGCCCGGCAAGTACGGCATCGAGGACCTGCTCAAGCTCAGCGCGCAGGAAGACCGCACGTATCGGCTGCGCTGCGTCGAAGGCTGGTCGATGGTGATCCCGTGGGTGGGGTACTCGCTGGCCGAGTTGATCAAGAAGGTCGAGCCGCAGGGCAACGCCAAGTACGTCGAGTTCCTCACGCTGGCCGACCCGAAGACCATGCCCTTCGTCGGCTCGCGCGTGCTCGACTGGCCGTATGCCGAAGGCCTGCGCATGGACGAGGCGATGCACCCGCTCACGCTGCTGACCTTCGGCATGTACGGCGAGGTGCTGCCCAACCAGAACGGCGCGCCGGTGCGCATCGTGGTGCCGTGGAAGTACGGCTTCAAGTCGGCCAAGTCGATCGTGAAGATCCGCTTCGTCGAGAAGGAGCCGGGCACGGCCTGGAACAAGGCGGCGGCCAACGAGTACGGCTTCTACTCGAACGTGAACCCCGACGTCGACCACCCGCGCTGGAGCCAGGCGACCGAACGGCGCATCGGCGACGGCGGCGGCCTCTTCGCCAAGCGGCACAAGACGCTGCTCTTCAACGGCTACGAGCAGCAGGTCGGCCAGCTCTATGCGGGCATGGACCTGAAGAAGTTCTATTGACGCTGGCAGCGGGTTCGCGATGAACAAGCTGTTGCTGCATCCGGCGGCCAAGCCGCTGGTCTTCCTGCTGTGCCTGCTGCCCTTCGGGTCGCTGGCTTATGGCGCCTTCACCGACGGCCTGGGTGCCAACCCGGCAGAGTTCCTGATCCGCGCGACCGGTGACTGGACGCTGCGCTTCATCTGCATCACGCTGGCCGTGACGCCGCTGCGCGTGATGGCGAAGCTGACCGGCCTGGCGCGCTTTCGCCGCATGCTTGGGCTGTTCGCGTACTTCTACGTCGTGCTGCACCTGCTGAGCTACGCCTGGTTCGACATGGGCTTCGAGGTCGCAGACATCGCCAAGGACATCGCCAAGCGGCCCTTCATCCTGGTCGGTTTCGCGGCGTTCGTGCTGCTCACGCCGCTGGCGGCGACCTCGTTCAACCGCGCGATCAAGGCGCTGGGCGCGAAGCGCTGGCAGGCGCTGCACAAGCTGGTGTACCTGATCGCCGGCCTGGGCCTGCTGCACTTCTTCTGGCTGCGCGCCGGCAAGAACAACTTTGCCGAAGTGAGCGTCTACGCCGCCGTCATTGCCGTGCTGCTGGGCTGGCGTGTGTGGAATTTCGCAAGCAAAAAGTGGCTGCAGCGCCCGCCAGCCGGGCGTCAGCAGCTATCGAAACCATAGCAATCAGAGGGCCTGCTCGGTGCGCAGCTGGTCCTCGACGGTCTCGCGGCGGCGGATCAGCGTGGCGCTGGCGCCGCTGACCAGCACCTCGGCGGCGCGGGCGCGGGTGTTGTAGTTGCTCGCCATGCTCATGCAGTACGCGCCGGCCGACAGCACCGCCAGCAGGTCGCCGGCCTCGACCGCCAGGTCGCGGTCGCGCCCCAGCCAGTCGCCGCTCTCGCACACCGGGCCGACCACGTCGTAGCGGGTGGCCGGCAGCGACGGCCGCTCGGCGACCGGCACGATGCGGTGGAACGCCTGGTACATCGCCGGCCGCGGCAGGTCGTTCATGGCCGCGTCGACGATGCAGAAGTTCTTCTCTTCGCCCGGCTTGGTGTAGAGCACCTCGGTCACGCACAGGCCGGCATTGCCGACCAGCGAGCGGCCGGGCTCGATCAGGATCCGGCGGTCGCCGAAGCCGCGCGCGTCGAGCCGCGCGAAGAGCTGCTTCCAAAGGGCGTCGGCTGCAGGTGGCGTGTCGCCGTCGTAGTCGATGCCCAGCCCGCCGCCGAAGTCGATGTGGTGCAGCGGCACGCCGGCCGCTTCGATGGCCTGCACCAGGTCGAGGATGCGGTCCAGCGCGTCGAGGTAGGGCGAGGACTCGGTGATCTGCGAGCCGATGTGGCAGTCGATGCCCACCACCTGCAGCCCCGGCAGCGCCGCCGCGTGGCGGTACACGGCGACGGCGCGGTCGTGGGCCACGCCGAACTTGTTGCCCTTGAGGCCGGTGGAGATGTAGGGGTGCGTCTTGGGATCGACGTTGGGGTTGATGCGCACGCTCACGGGCGCCCGCCGGTTCTGCTCGAGCGCCACTTCGTTGAGCACGTCGAGTTCGGCCTCGCTCTCGACGTTGAAGCAGCCGATACCGGCCGCCAGCGCTTGCCGCATCTCGGCGCGCGTCTTGCCCACGCCCGAGAAGATGACCTTGGCCGGCTCGGCCCCGGCCGCGAGCACGCGTGCCAGTTCGCCGCCCGACACGATGTCGAAGCCGCAACCCGCCTCGGCGAACACGCGCAGCACGCCGAGCGAGGAGTTGGCCTTCATGGCGTAGCAGATCAGCGCATCGCGGCCCGCGAAGCCGCGCTGGTAGGCCGCCAGCGCATCCAGCATCCACTGCTTCGAATAGACGAAGAGCGGCGTGCCGTGCTCGCGCACGAGCGCATCGAGTGCGACGCCCTCGACCTGCAGCGTGGTGCCGCGGCGGGCGATGTGCGGGTGCCCGGGGAGCGTCGGCGCGCCGCTCATCGGGTGGTCCCCGAAGCGGGCGCGCTGGCACCCGGTGCAGCGGGCCGCGCGCCTGCGTCCTCGGGCTTGGTGCTGTTGTCGCGCAGGGCGGGCACGACGATCTGGGGCAGGGTGGCGCGCTGGGCGGCCGCCGGTTCGGTGGGCAGGTAGAGCGGGCCGCGCTGGCCGCAGGCGGCCAGGCTCAGCAGGCCCGCCAGGCACGCGACCCCAAGGCCGATACGGGCACGGGCGCTGCCTAGAATTCGCTGGAGATTCAACATCGCGAAATTCTAGTCATGACCGACCCCGAGTACCTCGACCTTGCGGAAGCCGCGCTGGCGGCCATCGAACAGGGCTGCGACCGCATCAACGAGGCCACCGACGCGGACATCGACAACCAGCGCGTGGGCGGGATGATCACGCTGACCTTCGCCAACCGGAGCCAGATCGTGGTCAACTTGCAGCCGCCGCTGCACGAGATCTGGCTGGCCGCGCGCACCGGCGGCTACCACTACCGGCACGATGGCCGACGTTGGCTGGACACGAAGACGGGCGAGGAGCTGTTCGAGAACCTGTCGCGCGAGGCGAGCCTGCAGGCCGGCCTGCCGCTGCGCTTTACCGCCTGAGCGGCCCTGCGGCGAGGGCGCTCGCCGGCGCGGGCCTTCAGTTGCGGAACATGTCGAGGATGCGGTTGCGCTCCTCGGTGCCGCCACCGCCACCACCGCTGCCGGCCGGCGAAGCATTCGGATCGGCCGTGGCCGGTGCTGCGGCTTCGACGCCCAGCGTGGACACGGCGCGGCCCGGCGTGTAGTCGTCGAAGTACCACTCGCCACCGACCTGCACGACGCCCGCGGGCGGCGGCAGCTCGGCCACAGGCACGCCCTTGAGCGCGGTCTGCATGAAGCTGATCCAGATCGGCAGGCTCAGCCCGCCACCGGTTTCGCGGTCGCCGAGCTTGCGTGGCGTGTCGTAGCCCATCCAGACGACGGCGGCGATGGTCGGCTGGAAGCCGGCGAACCACGCGTCGAGCGAGTCGTTGGTCGTGCCCGTCTTGCCGTACAGGTCGGTGCGCTTGAGCGTGGCCTGCGCCTTGGCGGCCGTGCCGCCGCTGGCGACGGACTGCAGCAGACTGTCCATGATGAAGGCGTTGCGCTGCGGGATGGCGCGCATCGATTCATTGAGCAGCGGGGGCTGCACGTCGACCAGCACCTTGTCCTTGTGGTCGGTGATCTTGGTGATGAGGTAGGGAGTGACGCGGTAGCCGCCGTTGGCGAACACCGAGTAGGCGGTGGCCATCTGCATGGGCGTGACCGAGCCGGCGCCCAATGCCATGGGCAGGTAGGCCGGGTGCTTCTCACGCTCGAAGCCGAAGTTGCCGATCCAGTCCTGCGCGTAGCGCGTGCCGATCGATTGCAGGATGCGGATCGACACCATGTTCTTCGACTTCATCAGTGCCCGCCGCAGCGACATGGGGCCTTCGAAGGTGCCGTCGTAGTTCTTGGGTTCCCAAGGCTGCCCGCCCGTGGTGCCGCCGTCGAAGAACAAGGGGCCGTCGTTCACCACGGTGCTGGGCATGAAGCCCTTTTCAAGCGCCGCCGAGTAGATGAAGGGCTTGAAGCTCGACCCTGGCTGGCGCCAGGCCTGCGTGACGTGGTTGAACTTGTTCTTGCCGAAGTCGAAGCCGCCGACGAGAGCCTTCACGGCGCCGTCGCGCGGGTCGAGCGCGATGAAGGCTCCCTCCACCTCGGGCAGTTGCGTGATTTCCCAGTTGTTCTTGGGCGTCTTGACCACGCGGATCACGGCGCCACGGCGGATCTTGATGTTCGGCGGGGCCTTGTCGGACAGGCCGGACTGCGCGGGGCGCAGGCCCTCGCCCGTGATCTGCACCGCGTCGCCGTTGGCGCGCACGGCGTCGATCTGCTTGGCGTTGGCCTTGAGCACCACGGCCGACATCACGTCGCCGTTGTCGGGGTGTTCGGCCAGTACCTCGTCGACCGCGTCGTCGACGTCCTTGGGGTCGGTCGGCAGATCGATGAACTTCTCGGGGCCGCGATAGATCTGCCGGCGCTCGTAATCCATGATGCCCTTGCGCAGCGCCGTGTACGCCGCGGTCTGGTCGGCGGCGACGACCGAGGTGTAGACCTTCAGGCCGCGGGTGTAGGTGCTGTCGCCGTACTGGGCGTACATCAGCTGGCGCACCGTCTCCGCGACGTATTCGGCATGCAGGCGGCCGGGCTCCTGGCCGTCGCGCAGATGGAGTTCTTCCTTGCGGGCGACTTCGGCTTCCTGCTCGGTGATGAAGCCGGCCTCGACCATGCGGTCGATCACGTAGAGCTGCCGGCCGCGCGCGCGCGACGGGTTGTTGACCGGGTTGTTGGCCCCCGGCGCCTTGGGCAGGCCCGCGAGCATGGCGGCCTGCGCGATGCTGATGTCCTTCAGCGGCTTGCCGAAGTAGGCTTCCGAAGCGGCGGCGAAGCCGTAGGCCCGGTTGCCCAGGTAGATCTGGTTCAGGTAGATCTCGAAGATCTGGTCCTTCGTCAGCTGGTGCTCGAGCTTGAAGGTGAGCAGGATCTCGTAGATCTTGCGGGTGAGGGTTTTCTCCGAGCTCAGGTAGACATTGCGTGCCACCTGCATCGAGATGGTCGACGCGCCCTGGCTCTTGATGCGGTTGAGGTTGGCCAGGCCGGCGCGGATCACGCCCTTGTAGTCGACACCGCCATGCGTGTAGAAGCGCGCGTCTTCCGCGGCCAGCACGGCGTCCTTCATCACCTTGGGAATGGTGGAGATGGGCGTGAGGTTGCGGCGCTCCTCGCCGAATTCGCCCATCAGCACGCCGTCGGAGGTGAACACCCGCAGCGGCAACTTGGGCCGGTAGTCGGCCAGGTCCGACACATCGGGAAGGTTGGGGTAGGCCACGGCCAGCGCCACCGCGACCACGATCAGCACCGAAGCGAGCCCTGCCAGCAGGATCCCGGTCGTCCAGGCGAAGAAGCGCAGGAGCCAGGTCAGCCAGGTCGCGCGCTTCGGGGGAGGAGGGGTCTTTGCAGGCCCGGAGGCGCGCGGTGTGTCGGGCATGGAAAGAGCGGGAAGTGACCCGCCATTATAAAAAGCGCACCCCTCGAAACCGCCGGCGCGCCGCCCTGAATGCCAATGGCTTCAAATTGTGACCAAAGTGGCAATCGGCGCGCGCAGCCGTCAGCTTTTGACAACGATTGCCGTGGTCGCCCTCCCACAGAGCTTGGTTTTGCGCGCGCGCTGCTGATAGCATGCAACCACACGCAATTTTTGCCATTCGTTACAAACAGGCGGGATAGCTCTTGGTTGCCTTGGGTTCCTTGTTTCGTCGCCAGCCGGCGCCCCTGCTCGGCCTCGACGTCAGTTCCTCCAGCGTCAAGCTGGTCGAATTGACGCAGGACGCCGGTGGGAAGCTCGTGCTCGAGCGCTGCGCGATCGAGCCGCTTGAGCGTGGCTGGATCACCGATGGCAACGTCGAGAAATTCGACGAGGTGGCCGAGGCGGTGCGGCGGGTCGTCCGCAAGAGCGGCACGCGCACCAAGAATGCCGCCCTGGCGTTGCCGCCATCGGCCGTCATCACCAAGAAGATCATCCTGCCCGGCGGCATGAGCGAGCAGGAGCTCGAGCTGCAGGTCGAGTCGGAAGCCAACCAGTACATCCCTTTCTCGCTCGATGAAGTGAGCCTGGACTTCTGCGTCGTCGGCCCCAGTGCGGGCTCGTCCGACGATGTGGAGGTGCTCATCGCCGCTTCGCGCAAGGAAAAGGTGCAGGACCGCCAAGGCCTGGCCGAAGCCGCAGGCCTGAAGGCGTCGATCCTCGACGTCGAATCCTTCGCGTCCCGCCTCGCCACCTCGCGGCTGATCGAGCAACTGCCCGGCCAGGGCCAGGACGCCGTGGTGGCGCTCTTCGAAGTGGGTGCCTTCACCACCAGCATGCAGGTGCTGCGCAACCAGGAAGTGCTCTACGACCGCGACCAGGCCTTCGGCGGCGCCCAGCTGACCCAGCTCATCGTCCGCCAGTACGGTTTTTCCGCGGAAGAGGCGGAGTCGAAGAAGCGCAGCGGCGAACTGCCGGCGGACTACGCGGCCGGTGTGCTGAAGCCCTTCGTGGCCAGCATCGCGCAGGAAATCGCGCGTGCCTTGCAGTTCTTCTTCACCAGCACGCCGCACAACCGCGTCGATTACGTGCTCCTGGCCGGCGGCTCGGCCTCCCTGCCTGGGCTGACCAGCGCCGTGACGCGCCAGACCTCCTTCGCCTGCTCGCTGGTCAATCCCTTCGAAGGCATGGAGTTCGGCTCCGGCGTGCGCGAGAAGAAGGTGCGCCGCGAAGCGCCTTCGTACCTCACCTCGTGCGGCCTGGCGATGCGGAGGTTCCTGCAGTGATCCTCATCAACCTGTTGCCGCACCGCGAGGCGGCACGCAAGCGCCGGCGCGAGAACTTCTATGCCTCGCTGGGCGCGGCGGCGTTGATCGGAGGCTTGCTGGCCGGTGCAGGCTACGTGTGGCTGCAGACCCAGATCACCGAGCAGCAGTCGAAGAACGGCTTCCTGCAGGCCGAAATCAAGAAGCTCGACAACGAGATCAAGGAAATCTCCACGCTGCAGGCCGAGATCACGGCCCTGAGCGCACGCCAGCAGGCGGTCGAAGACCTCCAGGGGGACCGCAATCTGCCGGTGCACCTGCTCAACGAGCTGGTGCGCCAACTCCCCGACGGCGTCTACCTGACCAGCATGAAGGAGGACAACCGCACCGTCACGCTGCAGGGCATGGCGCAGTCGAACGAGCGTGTGTCCGAACTGCTGCGCAACCTCGGCAACAGCAGCCCCTGGCTGATCAAGCCGGAGCTGGTCGAGATCACCGCGGCCACCGTGGCGCTCTCCCAGCGCGACCAGCGTCGCGTGGCGAACTTCACGGTGCGGGTCGGCGTGAAGCGTCCGACGGATGACAAGAAGCCCGCAGCGGGCGCCGCGGCCCAGGCGGGCGCGAAGGGTTGAACATGGCCACGCGACGCACCGCCCCCAAAGTGGACATTGCCGCCACGCTCCAGCGAACGGCCAACCAGTTCCGCGGACTGAACACCAGCGACCCGGCCGGCTGGCCGCCGGTGCCGCGCTACGTGCTGTGCGCAGCCGTCGCTGCCCTGGTCGTGGTGGCGCTGTGGTTCATCTGGCTGAGCGGCGTCAACGACGAACTCGAAGCCGAGCGCGGCAAGGAAACGGCGCTGCGCGCCGATTACCAGAAGAAGGTGGCGCAGGCCGTGAACCTCGACCTGCTGAAGAAGCAGCGCGAGCAGGTTCAGCAGTACGTCACGCTGCTCGAGAAACAACTGCCCAGCAAGGCCGAGATGGATGCCTTGCTGTCCGACATCAACCAGGCGGGCCTGGGCCGCAGCCTGCAATTCGAACTCTTCCGTCCGGGCCAGGTGGTGGTGCGTGACTACTACGCCGAGCTGCCCATCGCCGTGAGGGTCAGCGGCCGTTACCACGACATGGGGGCCTTCGTGGCCGACGTCGCCAACCTTTCGCGCATCGTGACTCTCAACAATCTGTCGATCTCGCCGCAGAAGGATGGAGCGCTGACGATGGATGCCACGGCGCGCACCTACCGCTACCTCGACGCCGAGGAGCAGGCCGCGCAGAGGCAGGCGACGGCGCAGGCGAAGAAGAAATGAAGGCCCGGTACTTTCCGCTGTGGGTCCTCGCGACCGTGACCCTGGCCGGCTGCTTCGGCTCGGAGCAGGACGACCTGCGCACCTGGATGCGCGAGCAGCGTGCCCAGGTCAAGCCGCGGGTCACGCCCATTACCGAACCCACCAAGTTCACGCCGCAGCCGTACACCGAAGGGGCCGCCGTGGAGCCCTTCAGCAGCGTCAAGCTGACCCAGGCCCTGCGCCGCGATTCGAGCCAGCCGGGCAATTCCGACCTCATCGCGCCCGAGCTGTCGCGGCGCAAGGAAGCGCTCGAGGCCTTCCCCCTCGACTCGATGGCCATGGTCGGCAGCCTCAACCGGAACGGACAACGCGTCGCGCTGGTCAGTGTGGACAAGCTGCTGTACCAGGTGCGCGTCGGCAACCACCTGGGCCTGAACTACGGGCGCGTCACCCGCATCGACGAAACGGAACTCGGCTTGCGTGAAATCGTGCAGGACGCTGCCGGCGAATGGATCGAGCGTACGGCCACGCTGCAACTGCAAGAGAGGTCGAAATGAATCCCCTAGCGAAGAAGAATATGCGCACTCTCAACTGGTTGCGTGCGGCCGGCCTCTGTGTTGTGGCCCTGGGTGCCGCAGCTGTGGCCCACGCGCAGAACGCCATCGAGGCGGTCACCAGCTCCATGCAATCGGGCGCCGAAGTGGTGCGGATCGATCTCGCGCAGCCGCTGGCGGCCGTGCCCGACGGATTCGTGGTCCAGAACCCCGCCCGCATCGCACTCGATTTCCCCGGCGTGACGAATGCCATCGGACGCTCCGCCCTGGACATGAACCAGGGGAACCTGCGCTCAGTCAATGTGGTCCAGGCCGGTGAGCGCACGCGCCTCGTGCTCAACCTCAAGCAGGCGGCCGCCTACCGCGCCGAGATCCAGGGCAAGTCCCTGCTCGTCGTGCTGGATCCCGTGCCGGGCGCCGCACTGGTCGCCTCGGCGCAGTCGAGCTTCGCCGAGACGCGCAACCGCGACAGCCTGCCGCTCAAGGACATCGATTTCCGCCTGGGCCCCGACAACACGGGCCGCGTGATCGTCGACCTGCCGAACAACCAGGTCGGCGTCGACGTGCGCCCGCAGGGCCGCAACCTCGTGGTGGAGTTCACCAAGTCGACCCTGTCCGAAGGCCTGCGCCGTCGCCTGGACGTGGCGGACTTCAACACGCCGGTGCAGTTCATCAACACGCAGCAGGTGGGCGACCGCGTGCGCATGACCATCGAGCCGCGTGGCGAGTGGGAGCACAGCGCCTACCAGAGCGACAACCAGTTCGTCGTCGAAGTCCGTCCGCGCAAGGTCGATCCGACCAAGCTGACGCAGGGCGTGGGCTACAACGGCGAGAAGCTGTCGCTGAACTTCCAGAACATCGAGATCCGCTCCCTGCTGCAGGTCATCGCGGACTTCACGAACTTCAACATCGTGACCTCTGACTCGGTCACCGGCTCGCTGACCTTGCGCCTGAAGGACGTGCCCTGGGACCAGGCCCTGGACATCATCATGCAGGCCAAGAACCTCGGCATGCGCAAGAACGGCACTGTGCTGTGGATTGCGCCCAAGGACGAGATCAACGCCAAGGAGAAGATGGAGTTCGAGGCCCGCGCGGCCATCGAGAACCTCGAGCCTCTGCGGACCCAGTCCTTCCAGCTGAACTACACCAAGGCGATCGCCATTGCGCAGGGCCTCACGGGCACGGGGCAAGGCGCCGGTGGCGGTGGCGGCTCCGGCACGACCACCCGCATCCTGAGCCCGCGCGGCAGCGTCATCGCCGAATCGCGCACCAACCAGCTTTTCGTCTCGGACATCCCGTCCAAGCTCGCCCAGGTGGCCGAGCTGATCCAGAAGCTCGACGTCCCCGTGCGCCAGGTCATGATCGAGGCGCGCATCGTCGAGGCGTCCGACACCTTCGGCAAGTCGCTCGGCGCTCGCCTGGGCGGCGGCGCGATCAACCGGCGCAACTCCTTCGGCACCTGGCCGTCGGTCACCGGCGGCGGGACCACCTCGACCACGACCAACGGCGTGACCACGTCGACCACGACGAGCCCGACGGTGAATTTCGCCTCGCCGACGCTGAGCAACCTGATCAACCTGCCGGCGGGTGACGCCGGCGGTACCGGCAACGCGGCCGGCGCCTTCACCCTGGCGCTGTTCAATTCGAGCTTCTCGCGCATGCTGAACCTCGAGATCTCCGCGCTCGAGGCCGATGGCAAGGGCAAGCTGATCTCCAGCCCGCGCGTCATCACGGCCGACCAGACCAAGGCGCTGATCGAGCAGGGCGAGGAAATCCCCTACCAGCAGGCCACCTCCAGCGGCGCGACCTCGATCTCCTTCCGCAAGGCGGTGCTGAAGCTCGAAGTCACGCCGCAGATCACGCCCGAGGGCAACATCATCCTGACGCTCGACGTGAGCAAGGATGCCCGCGGCGTGAACACGACGGCCGGCCCGGCCATCAACACCAAGCACGTGCAGACCGAGGTGCTGGTCGAGAACGGCGGCACGGTGGTGATCGGTGGTATCTTCGAACTCACCGAAACCAACGACGAATCGCGGATTCCGGTGCTGGGTGAGGCGCCCATCATTGGCGCACTGTTCCGCAATCGCGAGCGCGTTGCCAACAAGACCGAAATGCTCGTCTTTATCACGCCGAAGATGATCACCGACCGCAACGCGGCGCGCTGAGTGCGCCGCGTGCCCGCGCGCGTGTGACGGCACTCGCTCTGGTGGGTCTGCCCGGTTCGGGCAAGTCGGCCGTCGGCAGGCGGCTGGCGCAACGGCTCGACGTTCCCTTCGTCGACAGCGACCAGGTCATCGAGCAGCGCATCGGCTGCTCCATCCGCGAATTCTTCGAGCGCGAAGGCGAAGCGCGCTTCCGCGACCTCGAAGCCCAGGTGATTGCCGAGCTCGGCCGCGCTGCGGCCGGCGTGGTGGCCACGGGCGGCGGCGCGGTGCTGCGCCCGGCCAACCGCGACAGCCTGCGCGCCCATTTCCACGTGATCTACCTGCAGTCCGCGCCGGAGGACCTGTACCGGCGCCTGCGGCACGACGTCAAGCGGCCGCTGCTGCAGGTGGCCGATCCGCTCGGGCGCCTGCGCGAGCTGCACGCCGCGCGGGACCCGCTCTACCGCGAGACGGCGCACCGCATCGTCGAGACCGGCAAGCCGTCGGTCGGGGCGCTGGTGCAGTCCATCGTGGCCACGCTCGAAGGTGCGGGCCTGAGCGTGGCGCCCGCTTCGCCCGCCGCGCCCTGCTGACGCCGCCCTCGCCGGGTGCGCCGACTTGGCCCGCGCCCTCGAGGGTCGATGCGCCCGCCACTACACTTCCCGCCATGTCTTCCGTCTCCATCGCCGCGCCCGAGCGCGTCGGCATCGACCTGGGCGAGCGCAGCTACTCGATCGTGATCGGCCCCGGCCTGATCGCGGACCCTGCAAGCTATGCCGATCTGCCCGCCTCGGCGACGGCCCTGGTCGTGACCAACACCACCGTCGCGCCGCTCTATGCGCAGGCCGTGCGCGACGCGCTCGCGCAGCGCTTCCGTGCCGTGCGGGTGCTCGAATTGCCCGATGGCGAAGCGCACAAGAACTGGGAGACCCTGAACCTCGTCTTCGACGCGCTGCTGGCCCATGGTGCCGACCGCAAGACGGTGCTGTTCGCCCTCGGTGGCGGCGTGGTGGGCGACATGACCGGTTTCGCCGCCGCCAGCTACATGCGCGGCGTGCCCTTCGTGCAGCTGCCCACGACGCTGCTGGCGCAGGTGGATTCGTCCGTCGGCGGCAAGACGGCCATCAACCACCCGCTGGGCAAGAACATGATCGGCGCCTTCTACCAGCCGCAGCTGGTGCTGTGCGACCTCGACACGCTGCAGACGCTGCCGCAGCGCGAGATCGCGGCCGGCCTGGCCGAGATCATCAAGTACGGGCCCATCGCCGACCTAGCCTTCCTCGACTGGATCGAGGCGAACATCGAGGCCCTCGTGGCGCGTGACGCCCCCGCGCTGGCCCACGCCGTGCGGCGCAGCTGCGAGATCAAGGCGGCGGTCGTGGGGCAGGACGAGCGCGAAGCGGGGCTGCGCGCCATCCTCAATTTCGGCCACACCTTCGGCCATGCGATCGAGTCCGGCCTGGGCTACGGCGAATGGCTGCACGGCGAGGCCGTGGGTTGCGGCATGGTCATGGCGGCCCACCTGTCCGAAAAGCTGGGCGGCGTCGATGCCGCCTTCGTGCGCCGGCTCACCGCGTTGATCGAGCGCGCCGGCCTGCCGGTGCGTGCCCCGGACCTGGGCGCGGAGCGCTACCTGTCGCTCATGCGGGTCGACAAGAAGTCCGAGGCCGGCGAGATCCGATTCGTGGTCATCGACCGGCCCGGCTCGGCCGTGCTGCGCCCGGCGCCCGACGCCCTCGTGCGCGAGGTGCTGGCCGAATGCTGTGCGTGAGCATCTCGTTGCTACGAAATCGATAGCTGCTCGCGCAAGCGGGGCGGGCGCTGGAGCCTGATTCGATGCCCAATCCTGCGCTGCTTGCCGACGTCGCCGCGCCACCGCCCTGGGCCAGCCAGCCGGCCCGGTCGCGCGGGCGCCGGCACCCGGAGCCGGCCGCCCCCACGCGCGACGACTTCCAGCGCGACCGCGACCGCATCGTCCATTCCACGGCCTTCCGTCGGCTGGTCTACAAGACGCAGGTCTTTCTGAACCACGAGGGCGACCTGTTCCGCACGCGGCTCACGCACTCGCTCGAAGTGGCGCAGCTCGCCCGTTCGATCGCCCGGCCGCTGGGCCTGAACGAGGACCTGGTCGAGGCGATCGCGCTGGCGCACGACCTGGGCCACACGCCCTTCGGCCACGCCGGACAGGACGCGCTGGACGACTGCATGGCCGCGCATGGCGGCTTCGAGCACAACCTGCAGAGCCTGCGCGTCGTCGATTCGCTGGAGCATCGCTACCCGCAGTTCGACGGCCTGAACCTGTGCTTCGAGACGCGCGAGGGCATCCTCAAGCACTGCTCGCGTGCCAACGCCCAGCGGCTCGAGGCGCAGGAGCCGGGCGGCGTCGCCCACCGCTTCCTGCACGGCGGCCAGCCCAGCCTGGAGGCGCAGCTGTGCAACCTGGCCGACCAGATCGCCTACAACGCCCACGACATCGACGATGGCGTGCGCTCGGGCCTGCTGCGCATCGAAGACCTGGCCGAGGTCGAGCTCGTGGAGCGCCATCGGTGCGAGGCCGCCGCCGAGCACCCCGGCCTGGCCGGGCGGCGGCTGCTCTACGAGACCATCCGCCGCATGCTGAGCGCGCAGGTGTACGACGTGATCGACGCCACCCGCGCCGCGTTGCGCGAGCACGCTCCGGCCGATGCGCAGGGCGTGCGGGCCGTGCCGCCGCTGGTGCAGTTCAGTGCCGGCATGCGCGCGCAGTCCACGGCGCTCAAGCAGTTCCTGTTCGCCAACCTGTACCGCCATCCGCAGGTGACGCAGACCACGCGGCAAGCCCAGCAGGCGGTGCGCGACCTGTTCGCAGCCTACGTCGACGGCGCGGCGGCGCTTCCCGAGTCCTATGCCGTGCGGGCCGACCGGCCGCGCGCCGTGGCCGACTACATCGCCGGCATGACCGACCGCTTCGCCATGCGCGAGCACGAACGCCTGACCGGCGCCCGGTGGGTGGCATGAGCAGCACGGCACGCGTTCCGCCGGCGGCGCTGGTCGTCGTGGCCGCCGGGGTCGCGGCCTCGCTGCACGTCGGCAAGCTGCCGCCCGCCGTGCCGGCATTGCAGGCGCAGCTGCAGGTCAGCCTGCTCGAAGCGGGCTTCCTGCTGTCGCTGGTGCAGGTGGCGGGCATGCTGCTGGGCATGGTGGCGGGCCTGGCGGCCGACTCGATCGGGCTGCGCCGCAGCATGCTGGCCGGGCTGCTGCTGCTCAGTGCCGCCAGCGCCGCCGGCAGCCTGGCAGGCCACGTCGCCACGCCGGTGGCTTGGCTGCTGGGTTGGCGGGGCGTCGAGGGGCTGGGCTTCCTGTTGGCCGTGATGCCCGGACCGGGACTGATCCGGCGCCTTGCGCCCGCGGGCGCCGACAAGGCGGCGATGGGGCTGTGGGGCGCCTACATGCCGGTCGGCGTGGCGCTCGCCTTGCTCCTGGGCCCGACGGTCATCGCGCGCGGTGGCTGGGCGCTGTGGTGGCAGGGCCTGGCGGCGGCCTCCGCCATGGCGGCGTTCGGGCTGTGGCGCGCGGTGGCGCCCGACCCGCGCCAACGGTCCACGGGCGCCGGTGGCACCGAGTCCTGGTCGCAGCGCCTCGCGCTCACCGTGCGCACGCCGCGCGGCTGGGGCGCTGCCGCGGCTTTCGGCTTTTACGCGGCGCAGTGGATCGCCGTGATCGGCTTCCTGCCCACCATCTGCGTCGCTGCGGGCCTCGGCGCCGGCGCGACCTCCGGGCTGACGGCATTGGCGGCGGCGCTCAACATGGTGGGCAACATCGTCGGCGGGCGGCTGCTGCAGCGCGGCTGGGCACCGGTCCACCTGCTTCGGCTCGGCTTCGCGGCGATGGGCGTGGCCGCCGTGGCGGCCTTCGCCGGCTGGAACGGCGCGCCCGCGGGCGCGCTGTCGCTGCTGCCGCGCTATGTGGCCATCTGCCTGTTCTCGCTCTGCGGCGGCATGGTGCCGGCCACGCTCTTCATGCTGGCGGTGCGCGTGGCGCCCACGCCCTCGACGGTGTCGACCACGGTGGGCCTGATGCAGCAGGCCTCGTCGCTCGGGCAGTTCGTCGCGCCGCCGGTGGTGGCCTGGGTGGCGCACCGCGCCGGCGGCTGGCAATGGACCTGGGCCTGCACGCTGGCCTGCTCGCTCGCCGGCATCGCCGTGGGCACGGCACTGGCCTCGTCGAGGAGGGCTGCGGCATGAACGGGGATCCGGGTCAGGCGATCGCCGACACGCTGCGCTGGCTGGAACGCGCCGTCATCGGCCTCAACCTGTGCCCGTTCGCCAAGGCAGTCCACGTCAAGGGGCAGGTCCACCACGCGGTGTTCGGCGGCGACGACCTCGACGCGCTGATGGACTGCCTCCTGGCCGAGGCGCAGGCGCTGGTCGACACCGACCCGGCCGAGCACGACACCACGCTGCTGGTCGTTCCCGATGCGCTGCAGGATTTCCTCGACTTCAACGACTGGGTGGTCCGGGCCGACAAGCGCCTGCGCCGCGCCGGCCATGAGGGTGTGCTCCAGCTCGCGAGCTTTCACCCGCACTTCCAGTTCGCCGGCACCGAGGCCGACGACATCGGCAACGCCACCAACCGCTCGCCGTATCCCACGCTGCATCTGCTGCGCGAGGACAGCGTGGCCCGCGCGGTCGAGGCCTTTTTCGAGGCGGCCGCCATCTTCGAGCGCAACATCGACACGCTGGAGGCGCTGGGCGCCGACGGCTGGCAGGCCCTGGATGTGGGCCCGCACGACGCCAAGGATTGATTGCCCATGAGCCGACCGTCCAAGTCCACCGCCGCCGATGAGGCGCTCGCCCAGGAACTGCGCCCCGGCCAGTCCGTCGAGCTGCTGAAGGAGCTGCACATCCTCACCCGCGAGGGCCGGCTCAACCAGGACTCGCGCCGCAAGCTCAAGCAGGTGCACCACCTGTACCAGTTCATCGAGAAGCTGCTGCTCGAACTGCCAGACGAAGGCGCCCACGCCACGCTGGCCGACCACGGCGCCGGCAAGTCCTACCTGGGCTTCATCCTCTACGACCTGTTCTTCAAGTCGCGCGGCGATGGGGTCATCTACGGCATCGAGACGCGCACCGAACTGGTCGAGCGATCGCGTGCGCTGGCGGCGCGGCTCGGGTTCGAGCGCATGCGCTTCCTGCCGCTGTCCGTGGCCGAATCCGCGCAGTCGAGCGAGCTGCCGGCCCGCATCGACGTCGTGACGGCCCTGCACGCCTGCGACACGGCCACCGACGACGCCATCGCCTTCGGCCTGGCGAAGCAGGCCCGCGCCATGGTGCTGGTGCCCTGCTGCCAGGCCGAGGTGGCCGCCTGCCTGCGCCAGACCAAGGCGCTGGCGCTGTCGCGCACGCCGCTGTCGGAGCTGTGGCGCCATCCGCTGCACACGCGCGAGATCGGCAGCCAGCTCACCAACGTGCTGCGCTGCCTGTACCTGGAGGCCAGCGGCTACCAGGTCACCGTGACGGAACTGGTGGGCTGGGAGCACAGCATGAAGAACGAATTGATCATGGCGCGCCACACCGGCCAGCGCAAGGTCAGTGCGGCCCAGCGCCTGCGCGCGCTGCTGGCGGAATTCGGGCTCGAAAGCCTGGAGGCCACGCGCTTCAAGCTGGCCTGAAGCGCTTGCGCCCATGGCCCGACTCGCGCGCCTGTCCATCGCCCAGCAGCCGCACCACGTGGTGCAGCGTGGCAACAACCGCCAACCCATCTTCGTGGACGCGGCCGATCGGGAGCGCTTCCTGGCGCTGGTGGGGGAGGGCGCCGCGCGCTTCGGCATCGCCCTGCACGCCTACTTGCTGATGGACAACCACTTCCATCTGCTGGCCACGCCCGCCACGGCCGATGCGCTGCCGCAGTGGATGCAGGCGGTGGGGCGGGCCTACGTGCGCCACTTCAACGACCGGCACGGCCGCAGCGGCACGCTGTGGGAAGGGCGCTACCGATCCACCTTGGTCCAGGCCGAGCGCTACCTGCTGCCCTGCATGGCTTACATCGACCTCAACCCGGTGCGTGCGGGCCTGGTGTCCGAGCCGCTGCAGCACCCCTGGTCGAGCCATGCGCATTACGTGGGCCAGCGGCACGACCGGATCGTCACGCCGCATGCGCTGTACTGGGGCCTGGGCAACACCCCCTTCGACCGGGAGGCGGCCTATGCCGACTTGGTGCGCGCCGGCGTCAGCGCGGCGGACCAGGCATTGCTGACCGACGCCGTCTTCAAGGGCTGGGTCGCCGGCGACGCCGCCTTTGTCGCGAAGATGCAAAGCGATACACCGCGGCGCCTGACCCCTTCCAAAGCGGGCCGGCGGCCTGCCGCGGCGCGCGACTGACTGCCAAATCGGCCGCCGGCCCTCGCCGGTCCTGCGTCCATAGCTATCAATTTTGATATGTCCCCATTTAAGTTCCGATCGATTTCGTCGGAAATTAAATGGATTCTGACCCCAATTAAAGCGTTTGGCATTGTTTGTGCGACGCACTATCCTCTGCTTCCCCCGCGAAAACCCCTAGGAGCGCACCCATGACGACGGCTGCCGAGATCGAGCACCTCCAACAACACGGCCTGTATTCCGCCGCCGACGAGCACGATGCCTGCGGCGTCGGCTTCGTGGCGCACATCAAGGGCGAGAAGAGCCACGCCATCGTCACCCAGGCGCTCAAGATCCTCGAGAACCTCGACCACCGCGGAGCCGTCGGTGCCGACAAGCTCATGGGCGACGGGGCCGGCATCCTGATCCAGGTGCCCGACCACCTCTACCGCGAGGAAATGGCCAAGCAGGGCATCACGCTGCCTCCCCCGGGCGAGTACGGCGTCGGCATGATCTTCCTGCCCAAGGAGCACGCGTCGCGCCTGGCCTGCGAGCAGGAGATGGAGCGCGCGATCAAGGCCGAGGGCCAGGTGCTGCTGGGCTGGCGCGACGTGCCGGTGAACCGCGAGATGCCGATGTCGCCCACCGTGCGCGAGAAGGAGCCGATCCTGCGCCAGGTCTTCATCGGCCGCGGCCCCGACGTGATCGTGCAGGACGCCCTGGAACGCAAGCTGTACGTCATCCGCAAGACGGCCAGCGCCAGCATCCAGCGACTCAAGCTCAAGCACAGCAAGGAGTACTACGTCCCCAGCATGTCCAGCCGCACTGTGGTCTACAAGGGCCTGCTGCTGGCCGACCAGGTGGGCACCTACTACCTGGACCTGCAGGACAAGCGCTGCATCTCCGCCCTGGGCCTGGTGCACCAGCGCTTCTCGACCAACACCTTCCCCGAGTGGCCGCTGGCCCACCCGTACCGCTACGTCGCCCACAACGGCGAGATCAACACCGTCAAGGGCAACTACAACTGGATGAAGGCGCGCGAGGGCGTGATGAGCTCGCCCGTGCTGGGTCCGGACCTCGCCAAGCTGTACCCGATCAGCTTCGCCGGCCAGTCCGACACCGCCACCTTCGACAACTGCCTCGAACTGCTCACCATGGCCGGCTACCCGATCAGCCAGGCCGTGATGATGATGATTCCCGAGCCCTGGGAGCAGCACGCGACGATGGACCCGCGCCGCCGGGCCTTCTACGAGTACCACGCCGCCATGCTCGAGCCCTGGGACGGCCCGGCCTCGATCGTGTTCACCGACGGTCGCCAGATCGGCGCCACGCTGGACCGCAACGGCCTGCGCCCCTCGCGCTACTGCGTGACCGACGACGACTTCGTCATCATGGGTTCGGAAGCCGGCGTGCTGCCCATTCCCGAGGCCAAGATCGTTCGCAAGTGGCGCCTGCAGCCCGGCAAGATGTTCCTGATCGACCTGGAACAGGGCCGCATGATCGACGACGAGGAGGTCAAGGCGACGCTGGCCAACAGCAAGCCCTACAAGCAGTGGATCGAGAACCTGCGCATCAAGCTCGACGACGTCGAGGGTGCCGGTGAGGCGCCGGCCAGCGCCGTGTCGCTGCTGGACCGCCAGCAGGCCTTCGGCTACACGCAGGAAGACATCAAGTTCCTGATGAGCCCCATGGCGCAGGCGGGCGAAGAGGGCATCGGCTCCATGGGCAACGACAGCCCGCTGGCCGTGCTCTCGAACAAGAACAAGCCGCTGTACAACTACTTCAAGCAGCTGTTCGCCCAGGTGACGAACCCGCCGATCGACCCGATCCGCGAGGCCATCGTCATGTCGCTGGTGTCCTTCGTCGGCCCGAAGCCGAACCTGCTGGACATCAACCAGGTCAACCCGCCCATGCGCCTCGAGGTCAGCCAGCCGATCCTCGACTTCAACGACATGGCGAAGCTGCGCGACATCGGCACCTTCACGCAGGGCAAGTTCAAGAGCCACACGCTCGACATCACCTACCCGCTGTCGTGGGGCGAGGAGGGTGTCGAGGCCAAGCTCGCGTCGCTGTGCGCCGAGGCGGTGGACGCCATCAAGGGCGGGCACAACATCCTGATCGTGAGCGACCGCGCCGTGAGCGCCACGCAGCTCGCCATCCCGGCGCTGCTGGCGCTGTCGGCCGTGCACCAGCACCTGGTGCGCGAGGGCCTGCGCACCACGGCCGGCCTGGTCGTGGAAACCGGTTCGGCGCGCGAGGTGCATCACTTCGGCGTGCTGGCCGGCTACGGTGCCGAGGCCGTGCACCCGTACCTCGCCATGGAAACGCTGGCGGCCATGCATGCCGACCTGCCGGGCGACCTGTCGGCCGAGAAGGCGATCTACAACTACGTCAAGGCGATCGGCAAGGGCCTGTCGAAGATCATGTCCAAGATGGGCGTGTCGACGTACATGAGCTACTGCGGCGCGCAGCTCTTCGAGGCCATCGGCCTGAACAGCGAGACGGTGGCCAAGTACTTCACCGGCACGGCCAGCCGCGTCGAGGGCATCGGCGTGTTCGAGATCGCGCAGGAAGCCATCCGCATGCACAAGGCGGCCTTCGGCAGCGACCCGGTGCTGGCCACCATGCTCGACGCCGGCGGCGAATACGCCTGGCGCACCCGCGGCGAAGACCACATGTGGACGCCCGACGCCATCGCCAAGCTGCAGCACTCCACGCGCGCCAACAACTTCAGCACCTACAAGGAATACGCGCAGATCATCAACGACCAGAGCCGCCGTCACCTCACGCTGCGCGGCCTGTTCGAGTTCAAGTTCGACCCGAGCAAGGCGATCCCCGTCGACGAGGTCGAGCCGGCGTCGGAGATCGTCAAGCGCTTCGCCACCGGCGCCATGTCGCTGGGCTCCATCAGCACCGAGGCGCACTCGACGCTGGCCATCGCCATGAACCGCATCGGCGGCAAGAGCAACACGGGCGAGGGCGGTGAAGACCCGGCCCGCTACCGCAACGAGCTCAAGGGCATCCCGATCAAGCAGGGCGCCACGCTCAAGAGCGAGATCGGCGCCGAGAACGTCGAGGTCGACCTGCCGCTCAAGGAAGGCGACTCGCTGCGCTCGAAGATCAAGCAGGTGGCCTCGGGCCGCTTCGGCGTCACGGCCGAGTACCTCGCCTCGGCCGACCAGGTGCAGATCAAGATGGCGCAGGGCGCCAAGCCGGGCGAAGGCGGCCAGCTGCCCGGCGGCAAGGTGACCGAGTACATCGGCAAGCAGCGCTACTCGGTGCCCGGCGTGGGCCTGATCAGCCCGCCGCCGCACCACGACATCTACTCGATCGAGGATCTGGCGCAGCTGATCCACGACCTGAAGAACGTCGCCACGCATGCGTCGATCAGCGTCAAGCTGGTGAGCGAAGTGGGCGTGGGCACCATCGCGGCCGGCGTCGCCAAGTGCAAGGCCGACCACGTGGTGATCGCCGGCCACGACGGCGGCACGGGCGCATCGCCCTGGTCGTCCATCAAGCACGCCGGCAGCCCGTGGGAGATCGGCCTCGCCGAGACGCAGCAGACCCTGGTGCTCAACCGCCTGCGCAGCCGCATCCGCGTGCAGGCCGACGGCCAGATGAAGACCGGCCGCGACGTCGTCATCGGTGCGCTCCTGGGCGCCGACGAGTTCGGCTTCGCCACCGCGCCGCTGGTGGTCGAGGGCTGCATCATGATGCGCAAGTGCCACCTCAACACCTGCCCGGTGGGCGTGGCCACGCAGGACCCCAAGCTGCGCAAGAAGTTCGCCGGCAAGCCCGAGCACGTCGTGAACTACTTCTTCTTCATCGCCGAAGAGGTTCGCCAGCTCATGGCCCAGTTGGGCGTGCGAAAGTTCGACGACCTGATCGGCCGCGCCGACCTGCTCGACACCCGCAAGGGCATCGAGCACTGGAAGGCCCGCGGGCTGGACTTCACGCGGCTTTTCGCCCAGCCCCAGGTGCCGGCCGACGTGCCGCGCTTCCATGTGGAGAGCCAGGACCACGGCCTTGCGAAGGCGCTGGACAACAAGCTCATCGAGAAGTCGCGTCCCGCCATCGAGAAGGGCGAGAAGGTGCAGTTCATCGAGACGGTGCGCAACGTGAACCGCACGGTGGGCGCGATGCTCTCCGGCGCGCTCACCAAGGTGCACCCCGAGGGCCTGCCGGACGACTCCATCCGCATCCAGCTCGAGGGCACGGGCGGCCAGTCCTTCGGCGCCTTCCTGGCGCGCGGCATCACGCTGTACCTGATCGGCGAAGCCAACGACTACACCGGCAAGGGCCTGTCGGGCGGCCGCGTGGTGGTGCGCCCGAGCCTGGACTTCCGCGGCGAAGCGGTGCGCAACATCATCGTGGGCAACACCGCGCTCTACGGCGCCACGACCGGCGAGGCCTTCCTGGCCGGCGTCGCGGGCGAACGCTTCGCGGTGCGCCTGTCGGGCGCCACCGCGGTGGTGGAGGGCACCGGCGACCACGGCTGCGAGTACATGACCGGCGGCACCGTCGTCGTGCTGGGCAAGACCGGCCGCAACTTCGCGGCCGGCATGAGCGGCGGCGTGGCCTTCGTCTACGACGAGGACGGGCAGTTCGCCACCCGCTGCAACCTGGCGATGGTCTCGCTGGACAAGGTGCTGACCAGCGCCGAGCAGACCGCCAGCGTCCACCGCAAGGTGTGGCATGGCGGCGAGACCGACGAGGCGCAGCTCAGGAAGCTGCTCGAGGAACACCACCGCTGGACCGGCAGCAAGCGTGCACGCGACCTGCTGGACAACTGGGCCGTCGCGCGCACGAAGTTCGTGAAGGTGTTCCCGAACGAGTACAAGCGCGCCCTGGCCGAGATCCACGACCGCAAGGTCGAACTCACCAGCAGCGGCAACAACGCGCATGCCGGCCTCGAGCCCCATGCCGTGAAGTCCACCGCCGCCGTCTGAACGCAGCACGACCGACCAAGAACAGGATCACACGATGGGAAAGATCACCGGCTTCATGGAGTACGAGCGCATCGAGGAGGGCTACCGCCCCGCCTCCGAGCGCCTGAAGCACTACAAGGAATTCGTCGTCGGCCTCGATGAGAAGCAGGCCAAGGTGCAGGGTGCGCGCTGCATGGACTGCGGCACGCCCTTCTGCAACAGCGGCTGCCCGGTCAACAACATCATTCCGGACTTCAACGACCTGGTCTACCGCAACGACTGGGCCAACGCGATCGAGGTGCTGCACAGCACCAACAACTTCCCCGAGTTCACCGGCCGCATCTGCCCCGCGCCCTGCGAGGCCGCCTGCGTCCTGAACGTGAACGACGACGCGGTGGGGATCAAGTCGATCGAGCACGCGATCATCGACCGCGCCTGGAGCGAAGGCTGGGTCAAGCCCCGGCCCGCAGCGCACAAGACGGGCAAGAAGGTCGCCGTGGTCGGTTCCGGCCCGGCCGGCATGGCGGCGGCCCAGCAGCTGGCGCGCGCAGGCCACGACGTCACGCTGTTCGAGAAGAACGACCGCATCGGCGGACTGCTGCGCTACGGCATTCCCGACTTCAAGATGGAGAAGTCGCACATCGATCGCCGCGTCGAGCAGATGAAGGCCGAGGGTGTGGTCTTCCGTACGGGCGTCGTGGTCGGCGCCGCGAAGGACACGCTGGGCAAGGGCTCCAAGGTCACCAACCTTGCCAAGGAGACCGTCACGCCCGAGCAGCTGCAGAAGGAATTCGACGCCGTGTTGCTCACGGGTGGCGCGGAACAGTCGCGCGACCTGCCCGTGCCCGGCTGCGACCTGGACGGCATCCATTTCGCGATGGAGTTCCTGCCGCAGCAGAACCGTGTGAACGCCGGCGACAAGGTCAAGGGCCAGCTGCGCGCCGACGGCAAGCACGTCATCGTGATCGGCGGCGGCGACACCGGCTCCGACTGCGTCGGCACCAGCAACCGTCATGGCGCCGTGAGCGTCACCCAGTTCGAGCTGATGCCCCAGCCGCCCGAAGAGGAGAACCGCCCGCTGACCTGGCCGTACTGGCCGTACAAGCTGCGCACCAGTTCCAGCCACGAGGAAGGCTGCGAACGCGAGTTCGCCATCTCGACCAAGGAGTTCGTCGGCGAGAAGGGCAAGGTCACCGGCCTGAAGACCGTGCGCGTCGAGTGGAAGGACGGCAAGATGGTCGAGGTGCCCGGCAGCGAGCAGGTGCTCAAGGCCGACCTGGTGCTGCTGGCCATGGGCTTCGTGAGCCCGGTGGCGTCCGTGCTCGACGCCTTCGGCGTCGAGAAGGACGCCCGTGGCAATGCGAAGGCCAGCATGGACTTCGTCGGCGGCTATGCGACCAACGTGCCCAAGGTGTTCGCGGCCGGCGACATGCGACGCGGCCAGTCTCTTGTCGTGTGGGCGATCCGCGAGGGCCGCCAGGCCGCGCGCTCGGTGGACGAGTTCCTGATGGGGTTCAGCGACCTGCCTCGATGAGGGGCGCGGATCGCCCTGCGGGCGTCCATGGATGCGCGGCCTGTCCGGCCGCGCAGCGCGAGGGTCGCCAGGCCGCGCGCTCGGTGGGCGAGTTCCTGATGGGGTTCAGCGACCTGCCCCGATAACGGGCGCGGATCGCCGAAGGGCCTGCGTGGATGGGTGGAATGTCGGGCGGCGCAGTGTGCGGGTCGCCGGGCAATGCGTTCAGTGGACGAATTCGTGACGGGTTTCACCTGCCTGCCCTGATGAATGGAGAGGCGAATGCCTGCCTGGGCAGGCATCCCTTATCATCCGCGCACCGCCAAGCCGGGACCGCCTGAAGGGGGCCCCGGCTTTTTCATTGGATGGATCACCGCCCTTGTCTTCGCCGCCCCTGATCGAATTCCGCGACGTACGCTTCGGCTACAGCGAGCGCGCCATCCTCGATGGCGTGTCGTTCAGCGTGCCGCGCGGCAAGGTGACTGCGCTCATGGGCGCATCGGGCGGCGGCAAGACGACGGTGCTTCGCCTCATCGGTGGCCAGGCGCGCGCCCAGCGCGGCGAAGTGCGGTTCGACGGGCAGGACGTGGGGCGGCTTTCCAGCGATGCACTCTACGCCGCGCGGCGCCGCATGGGCATGCTGTTCCAGTTCGGCGCGCTGTTCACCGACATGAGCGTGTTCGAGAACGTGGTCTTCCCGCTGCGCGAACACACCCGGCTGCCGGAGCCCCTGCTGCGCGACATCGTGCTCATGAAGCTCGAAGCGGTGGGGCTGCGCAATGCGCGCGACCTCATGCCCAGCGAGATCTCCGGCGGCATGGCGCGGCGCGTCGCACTGGCGCGGGCCATCGCACTCGATCCCGAACTCGTCATGTACGACGAGCCCTTCGCCGGGCTCGACCCGATTTCGCTGGGCACGGCGGCGAGGCTCATCCGGCAGCTCAACGATGCGCTGGGGTTGACCAGCCTCATCGTCTCGCACGACCTCGAGGAAACCTTCCGGATCGCCGACCACGTGATCGTGCTGGCCAACGGCGGCGTGGCGGCGCAGGGCACGCCCGAGGACGTGCGGCGCAGCACCGATCCGCTGGTGCACCAGTTCGTCAACGCCCTGGCCGACGGACCGGTGCGCTTCCACTACCCGGGCAGCAGCGTGGAAGCCGACTTTGCCGCCAACGGTGGAGGTCGCCGATGAATGTCTTGCCAGCCCGCCACGTGCATGCCCGCCCTCCGCTGGCGGCATCCGCGTGCGCGCCCGTTGCCCTGCGGAGCTTGCCATGAGCTGGTACCGCCCCGCCGACGCCGGTTTTGCCGTGCGTCACAAGCTGGCCGACCTGGGGCTGGGCGCGCGCCTTTTCGTGCGGCTGCTGGCACAGGCCGGCGCCTGCCTGCGCCGCTTCGGCCTGGTGCGCGACCAGATCCACTTCCTGGGCAACTACTCGCTGGCGATCATTGCCGTGTCGGGCCTCTTCGTCGGCTTCGTGCTCGGTCTGCAGGGCTATTACACGCTGCAGCGCTATGGCTCTTCCGAGGCGCTGGGCCTGCTGGTGGCGCTGTCGCTGGTGCGCGAACTCGGGCCGGTGGTGGCGGCGCTGCTGTTCGCGGGCCGCGCCGGCACCTCGCTGACGGCCGAGATCGGCCTCATGAAGGCCGGCGAGCAGCTCAGCGCGATGGAGATGATGGCGGTCGATCCCGTGCGGCGCGTGCTGGCGCCGCGCTTCTGGGCCGGCGTCATCACGCTGCCGCTGCTGGCGGCGGTCTTCAGTGCCGTCGGCGTGATCGGCGGCTACGTGGTGGGCGTGCTCATGCTCGGCATCGACTCGGGTGCCTTCTGGAGCCAGATGCAGGGCGGCGTCGATGTCTGGCGTGATGTCGGCAACGGTGTCGTCAAGAGCATCGTCTTCGGCTTCACCGTGACCTTCGTCGCACTGCTGCAGGGCTACGAGGCACTTCCCACGCCCGAGGGCGTGTCGCGCGCGACGACCCGAACCGTGGTGGTCGCCTCGCTGGCCGTGCTCGGGCTCGATTTCCTGCTGACCGCCATGATGTTCAGCATCTAGGAGAAAAGATATGCAACGCTCCAGCAACGACATCTGGGTCGGCCTGTTCGTGCTCATCGGCGCGGCGGCGCTGCTGTTCCTGGCCCTGCAATCGGCCAACCTGCTGAGCCTGAATTTCCAGCGCAGCTACGAGGTGACGGCGCGCTTCGACAACATCGGCGGCCTGAAGCCCCAGACCGCCGTGAAGAGCGCAGGCGTGGTGGTCGGCCGTGTCCAGTCCATCACGTTCAACGACAAGACTTTCCAGGCCGACGTCACGCTCTCGTTGCAAAGCCGTTACAGTTTCCCCAAGGACAGCTCGCTCAAGATCCTGACCAGTGGTTTGCTGGGAGAGCAATACATTGGCATCGAAGCGGGCGCCGAGGAGAAGAACCTGCAACCCGGTGACACCATCACCGCCACGCAGTCGGCCGTCGTGCTGGAGAACCTGATCAGTCAGTTCCTCTACAGCAAGGCCGCCGACAGTGGGACGCCGCAACAAGGGACGGCGAACAAGAAATGAACCGACGAACCGATGCCATGTTTGCTATGAAAAAGATAGCCGCTTGCGCCCGCTGGATGGGCATTGTGGCCACTTTTTCTCTCGGAGGCGGCCTGGCAGCCGCACAGGACGCCGCGCCGGCCGGCAACGACCCCTTCGAGCCCTTCAACCGCGGCGTGTACCGATTCAACGACGGTGTCGACCGGGCCGTGCTGCGCCCTGTGGCAACGGTCTACCGCGACGCGGTGCCCTCGCTCGTGCGGCAGGGCGTGAGCAACTTCTTCGGCAACCTGGGCGATGTGTGGAACCTGGCGAACAACGTGATGCAGCTGAAGCTGCAGAACAGCGCCGAGACCTTCATGCGCCTGAACGTCAACACCTTCTTCGGCCTGGGCGGCCTGCTCGACATCGCGTCCGAGGCAGGCATCGAGCGGCACTCCGAGGATTTCGGCCAGACCCTCGGGCGCTGGGGCGTGCCCTCGGGCCCCTACCTCGTGCTGCCCATCCTGGGCCCCTCCACGGTGCGCGACACGGCGGCGCTGCCGGTCGATTTCAAAGGCGATGCGCTGGCGCACGTCAACGACATCCCGGCACGCAATTCGCTCACGGTCCTGCGCGCCGTCGACACGCGCGCCAATCTGCTGAGGGCCAGCACGCTGATCCAGGACGCCGCGCTCGATCCGTACAGCTTCACGCGCGATGCGTTCCTGCAGAAGCGCCGCAGTGACATCCGCGACAGCAACGAGCCGGACGAAAGCAAGTAATTTTTGGCATTCGGCCGCTTGCAGATGGTTGCACCCTGCCCCTGGGGGGCGGAACCCGTCGGCGGTCTCGCTCTCCAACGCGTTCCGGTCACCGGACCGTTTCAAAGAAGGATTGACCCCATGAACACCCTCCTGCAACGTCGCACGTTCGGCCGCTGGGCATTGGCCGGCGCCCTCGTGCTCGGGGCTACAGCCGGCGCCATGAAGCCGGCCTTCGCTGCCGACGAGGCGCCCGACGTTCTGGTCAAGCGCCTGTCCACCGAGGTGCTCGACACCATCAAGGCCGACAGCTCGATCAAGGCCGGTGACGTCAACAAGATCATGGCGCTGGTCGACACGAAGATCATGCCCAACGTGAACTTCCAGCGCATGACGGCCTCGGCCGTGGGCCCGGCCTGGCGCCAGGCCACGCCCGAGCAGCAGAAGCGCCTGCAGGACGAGTTCAAGGCCCTGCTGGTGCGCACCTACGCCGGCGCGCTCGACCAGGTGAGCGACCAGACGGTGACGATCAAGCCCTTCCGCGGCTCGCCGAACGACCAGGACGCGCTCGTGCGCTCCGAGATCCGCGGCCGGGGCGAGCCTGTGCAGCTGGACTACCGCCTGGAGAAGACCCCCGGCCAGGGCTACGGCTGGAAGGTCTACAACCTCAATGTCATGGGCGTCTGGCTGGTCGACACCTACCGCACCCAGTTCGCCCAGGAAATCAACAGCAAGGGCATCGACGGCCTCATCGCCGCCCTGGCGGCGCGCAACAAGGCGAACGCCAAGGGCTGAGCGGGGATGGCAGGGCCCATGGCTGCATCCGAAGCCCACATGCTGGTGCTGCCCCCGCGGCTCACCCATGACGAAGCTCCGGACTGCATGCGCATGCTGCAGCAGGGGCTGGCGGGCCAGCAGGGCTCGGCGGCCGTGATCGATGCCAGCGCGCTGTCGCACTTCGACTCCTCGGCCCTGGCGGTGCTGCTCGAATGCCGGCGCGAGGCCAGTGCCCTCGGCCGTGGCTTCGCCGTCAAGGGGCTGCCGCAGCGCCTGCGCGAACTCGCCATGCTCTACGGCATCGCCGGCCTGCTGCCCGCGGCACCCTGAGCGGGCGCAAAGCCACGCACCAGCGTGGCGCAGGCGGGCCGCCTAAAATCCCGCCTCCCATGCCCGCGATCTCGTTCCAGTCGGTCTGCAAGACCTACCCCGCCTCACGCCAGCAACGGGCCCACGGACAGTCGGGGCTGCGTGCACTGGACGACGTCAGCTTCGAGATTCAGGAGGGCGAGTTCTTCGGCCTGCTGGGACCCAACGGCGCGGGCAAGACCTCCCTGATCAGCATCCTGGCCGGCCTGTCGCGGCCGACCGCCGGCAGCGTGAGCGTGCGCGGCTTCGACGTGCAGACGCACTACGCCGAGGCACGCCGCCAGCTCGGCATCGTGCCGCAGGAGCTGGTCTTCGACCCCTTCTTCAACGTGCGCGAGACGCTGCGCATCCAGTCCGGCTACTTCGGCATCGCGAAGAACGACGACTGGATCGACGAGCTGCTGAGCAGCCTGGGCCTGGCCGACAAGGCGACGGCCAACATGCGCCAGCTCTCGGGCGGCATGAAGCGCCGCGTGCTGGTGGCGCAGGCGCTGGTGCACAAGCCGCCGGTGATCGTGCTCGATGAACCCACGGCCGGCGTCGACGTCGAACTGCGCCAGACGCTCTGGCAGTTCGTCGCCCGCCTGAACAAGCAGGGCAGCACCGTGCTGCTCACCACCCATTACCTGGAAGAGGCCGAGGCCCTGTGCAACCGCATCGCCATGCTCAAGAAGGGGCGGGTGATCGCACTGGACAGCACCAGCGCCCTGCTCAAGTCCTCGGCCAGCAACGTGCTGCGCTTCAAGACCGATGGCAACCTGCCCTGGGCGCTGGCCCAGCATGCGCGCATCACCGGCCGCATCGTCCAGCTGCCGGCGCACGATGCGCGCGAGGTGGAGCAGGTGCTGGCCGCGCTGCGCGAGGCCGGTGTGGCCGTGGAGGACGTCGAGATGCGCAAGGCCGACCTGGAAGACGTCTTCATCGACCTGATGGCCGGCGAGCAGACGCCGCTGGAGGTGGCGCGATGAGCCCGGAGGCCCGGCCATGATGGTCACCGCACTCGGCTGGCGGGCGCTCCTGTACAAGGAAGTGCTGCGCTTCTGGAAGGTCGGCCTGCAGACCGTGGGCGCGCCGGTGCTCACGGCGGTGCTGTACCTCATGGTCTTCGGCCACGTGCTGGAAGACCACGTGAAGGTTTACGGATCGGTGAGCTACACCGCCTTCCTCATTCCAGGCCTGGTGATGATGAGCGTGCTGCAGAACGCCTTCGCCAACAGCTCGTCGTCGATCATCCAGAGCAAGATCATGGGCAACCTGGTCTTCGTGCTGCTCACGCCACTGTCGCACTGGGGCTGGTTCCTGGCGTACGTGGGCTCCTCGGTGATCCGTGGGCTGGTGGTGGGGCTGGGCGTGCTGGTGGTCACCCTCTTCTTCGCAGTGCCGCCCTTCGCGCAGCCGTTGTGGATCGTGGTCTTCGCGCTGCTGGGCGCGGCGCTGCTCGGCACGCTGGGCCTCATCGCGGGGCTCTGGGCCGAGAAGTTCGACCAGATGGCCGTGTTCCAGAACTTCCTGATCATGCCCATGACCTTCCTGTCGGGCGTGTTCTATTCCATCCACTCGCTGCCGGCCTTCTGGCAGGGCGTGAGCCACGTCAACCCGTTCTTCTACATGATCGACGGCTTCCGCTACGGCTTCTTCGGCGTGTCCGACGTGTCGCCCTGGCTGAGCCTGGGCATCGTGGGCAGCGCCTGGCTGGTGGTGAGCGCCGTGGCCATCCACCTGCTGCGCATTGGCTACAAACTCAGATCATGACGGCCGAAGAACTCCAATCCATCATCCAGTCGGGCCTGGCCTGCGAACACATCGCGCTCGAGGGCGACGGGCGACACTGGTACGCCACCATCGTCTCGCCCGAGTTCGAGGGCAAGCGCGCCATCCAGCGGCACCAGCGGGTCTACGCCACCCTGGGTGCGAAAATGCATACCGACGAAGTGCATGCGCTGTCGATGAAGACCTTCACGCCGGCCGAGTGGGCCGCGCAGGGTCACTGACATTTCCGGCCGGCGCACGGCGCCGGCTCCCTGATCTCGCTGGACTTCCCGATGGACAAACTCCTGATTCGCGGCGGGCGCGCGCTCCGTGGCGAGGTGCCGATCTCCGGCGCCAAGAACGCCGCGCTGCCCGAGCTGTGCGCGGCCCTGCTCACGGCCGAGCCCGTCACGCTGCACAACGTGCCGCGCCTGCAGGACGTGGCGACCATGCTGCAGCTGGTGCGCAACATGGGCGTGACAGCCGAACGTGACGGCAACGGCACGGTGAGCCTCGATGCCGGCGACCTCACGAAGCCCGAGGCGCCCTACGAGCTGGTCAAGACCATGCGCGCCTCGGTGCTGGCGCTGGGCCCGCTGCTGGCGCGTTTCGGCCATGCCAGGGTGTCGCTGCCCGGCGGCTGCGCCATCGGCTCGCGGCCGGTCGACCAGCACATCAAGGGCCTGACGGCCATGGGCGCCGACATCAGCGTCGAGCACGGCTACATGGTCGCCAGGCTGCAGCCGGGCCTCAGCCGCCTGCGCGGCGCCCGCATCACCACCGACATGGTCACCGTCACCGGGACCGAGAACTTCCTCATGGCCGCCGCGCTGGCCGAGGGCGAGACGGTGCTGGAGAACGCCGCCCAGGAGCCCGAGATCCCCGACCTGGCCGAGATGCTCATCGCCATGGGCGCGAAGATCGAGGGCCACGGCACCAGCCGCATCCGCATCCAGGGCGTGGAGCGCCTGCGCGGCGGCGAGCACACCGTGGTGGCCGACCGCATCGAGGCCGGCACCTTCCTGTGCGCCGTGGCCGCGGCGGGCGGCGACGTGCTGCTGCGCCACGCCCGCGCCGACCACCTCGACGCCGTGATCGAGAAGCTGCGCGAAGCCGGCGCCGCCATCGAGGCGGTCGAAGGCGGCATCCGCGTGCGGGCCAGCGGCCGGCTCAGGGCGCAGAGCTTCCGCACCACCGAGTACCCTGGCTTCCCGACCGACATGCAGGCGCAGTTCATGGCGCTCAACGTCATCGCCGAAGGCACCTCCACCGTCACCGAGACGATCTTCGAGAACCGCTTCATGCATGTGGACGAGATGCTGCGCCTGGGCGCGCGCATCCAGACCGACGGCAAGGTGGCGGTCATCGAAGGCGTGCCGCAGCTCTCCGGCGCCACGGTGATGGCGACCGACCTGCGTGCCTCGGCCAGCCTGGTCATCGCCGGCCTGGTGGCCGAGGGCGAGACCCTGGTCGACCGCATCTACCACCTCGACCGGGGCTACGACCGCATGGAAGCCAAGCTGCGCGGGATCGGTGCCGACATCGAGCGCGTCTCGGGAGCGGCCGCATGATCACCCTCGCCTTGTCCAAGGGCCGCATCTTCGAGGAGACGCTGCCCCTGCTGGCCGCCGCCGGCATCGAGGTCACCGAAGACCCCGAGAAGTCGCGCAAGCTCATCCTGCCCACCACCCGGCCCGACGTGCGCGTGGTGCTGGTGCGCGCCTCCGACGTCCCGACCTACGTGCAGTACGGCGGCGCCGACCTCGGCGTCACCGGGCTCGACGTGCTGCTCGAGCACGGCAACCAGGGCCTGTACCAGCCGCTGGACCTGCGCATCGCCGCCTGCCGCCTCAGCGTGGCCGTGCGCGCCGACTACGACTACGCCAGCGCCGTGAAGCAGGGCTCGCGCCTGAAGGTCGCGACCAAGTATGTCGGCCTGGCGCGCGACTTCTTCGCCCGCAAGGGCGTGCACGTCGACCTGATCAAGCTCTACGGCAGCATGGAGCTGGCGCCGCTCACCGGTTTGGCCGACGCCATCGTCGACCTCGTCTCCACCGGCAACACGCTCAAGGCCAACCAGCTGGTCGAGGTCGAACGCATCATGGACATCAGCGCCCGCCTGGTCGTGAACCAGGCCGCGCTCAAGCTCAAGCGCGAGCCGATCCGCCACATCATCGACGCCTTTGCGTCGGCCATCCCGTCACGTTGATGCTATGAAATTGATAGCTGCTCCCGCCCGCCTGTCGACGGCTTCAGCCACTTTCGATGCCGAGTTCAAGGCGCGGCTGCACTGGTCGGCCGACACCGATGCGGCGATCGAGCAGCGCGTGGCGGACATCCTGGCCGACGTGCAGAAGCGCGGCGACGCAGCGGTGCTGGAGTACACGCGCCGCTTCGACGGGCTGGCCGCCGAATCGATGGCGCAGCTGGAGTTGACGCAGGCGGATTTCCAGCAGGCCTTCGACTCCTTGCCCGCCGCCCAGCGCGACGCGCTGCGTGCGGCCGCCCAGCGGGTGCGCAGCTACCACGAGGCGCAGAAGAAGGCCTCCGGCGAAAGCTGGAGCTACCGCGACGCCGACGGCACCCTGCTGGGCCAGAAGGTCACGCCGCTGGACCGCGTGGGCATCTATGTCCCCGGTGGCAAGGCGGCGTACCCGTCGAGCCTGCTGATGAACGCCATTCCGGCGCATGTGGCCGGCGTGCAGGAAATCATCATGGTCGTGCCCACGCCAGCCAAGGGCAGCGTGGCCACCGGCGGTGCGGGCGGCGAGGCCGCCAAGCGGGGCGAGCGCAACGTGCTGGTACTGGCCGCGGCCCACGTGGCCGGCGTCACCCGCGCCTTCACCATCGGCGGCGCGCAGGCCGTGGCCGCGCTGGCCTACGGCACGGCGACCGTGCCCGCGGTGGACAAGATCACCGGTCCCGGCAATGCCTACGTGGCCGCCGCCAAGCGCCGCGTGTTCGGCACCGTGGGCATCGACATGATCGCGGGCCCGAGCGAGATCCTCGTGCTGGCCGACGGCACGACGCCGCCCGACTGGGTGGCCATGGACCTGTTCAGCCAGGCCGAGCACGACGAACTGGCGCAGAGCATCCTGCTGTGCCCCGATGCGGCCTACATCGACGCCGTGCAGCGCGAGATCGACCGCCTGCTGCCCACCATGCCGCGCGCCGGGATCATCGCCGCCAGCCTGAACGGCCGCGGCGCGCTGATCCACACGCGCGACATGCAGGAGGCTTGCGCCATCAGCAACCGCATCGCGCCCGAGCACCTGGAGGTGAGCAGCCGCGACCCGCACCAGTGGGAGCCGCTGCTCAAGCACGCCGGCGCGATCTTCCTCGGCGCCTTCACCAGCGAATCGCTGGGCGACTACTGCGCCGGCCCGAACCATGTGCTGCCCACCAGCGGCACCGCACGCTTCTCGTCGCCGCTGGGCGTGTACGACTTCCAGAAGCGCAGCAGCCTGATCGAGGTGAGCGAGCAGGGTGCGCAGGTGCTCGGGCCCATCGCGGCCGAGCTGGCGTATGGCGAAGGGCTGCAGGCGCACGCGCAGGCGGCCGAGATGCGGCTGCGTCGCGCCGGTTGAGCGCCATGCGGCCTGCGATGCGTCCGCTGCTGCTGCTGTGCGCGATGTTGGCCGCCGGCGCGGCGCACGCCATGAGCATCCGCGAACTGCGCACCCTCGAGGCCAACGAGAAGGACGGCCGCGCCTACGCCGGCTACTACCTCGTGGGCGTGGTCGAAGGCCTGCGCGAGGCCGCCGACACGGTGCAGCGCAGCGGCCAGAAGCCGCCCTTCTGCATCAATGGCCGGCGGCTCGAGCCCTCGATGGCGCGATCGCTCTACCAGGGCGAACTCGCACGCCACGCCGACCAGTACGAGGCCGACATGCCCGTGCAACTCGTTCTTTCCGCGGCGCTGCAGAACAGCTACCGCTGCAGCCCCTGAATCCGCCCATGATCGCTCCGACCTCCGACCTCACCCGCCGCGCCCTGGCGCGCCTGCGCCCCGACGTGCAGTCCATGCACGCCTACGCCGTGCAGGACGCGCGCGGCCTGCTCAAGCTCGACGCGATGGAGAACCCCTACACGTTGCCGGCCGACCTGCAGGCCGAGCTCGGCGCGCGGCTGGGGGCGCTGGCGCTCAACCGCTACCCGGGCGAACGCGGCGCCGACCTGCAGCGCGCGCTGGCCGCCTATGCGCAGGTGCCGGAGGGCTTCGGCCTCATGCTAGGCAACGGCTCCGACGAGCTGATCTCGCTGCTGGCGATGGCCTGCGACCTGCCGGGGGCCACCATCGTGGCGCCGGTGCCGGGCTTCGTGATGTACGCCGTGAGCGCGCAGCTGCAGGGGCTGAAGTTCGTCGGCGTGCCGCTGAGCGAGGACTTCGAGCTCGACGCGGGCGCCATGCTCGCCGCCATCGAGCGCGAGCGCCCGGCCATCCTGTACCTGGCGTACCCCAACAACCCGACCGCCAACCTGTGGGACGCCGACGCCATGCAGCGCCTGGTCGACGCGCAGGGCGCCCAGGGCGGCCTGGTGGTCATCGACGAGGCTTATCAGCCCTTCGCCGGCCGCAGCTGGCTCGACGTCATCCGCCGCGACCCGGCGCGTCACGGCCACGTGCTGCTGATGCGCACCCTGAGCAAGTTCGGCCTGGCGGGTGTGCGCCTGGGCTACCTCATCGGGCCGGCCGCGCTGGTGGCCGAGGTCGACAAGGTGCGCCCGCCCTACAACATCAGTGTGCTCAACTGCGAGTGCGCGCTCTTCGCGCTCGAGCATGCCGGCGTGTTCGCCGAGCAGGCCGACGCGATCCGCCGCGAGCGCACGGGCCTCGTCGCGCGCCTGGCCGAGCTGCCGGGCGTCCGCGTCTGGCCCAGCGACGCGAACATGGTGCTGGTGCGCGTCCCCGATGCCGACAAGGCCTTCGCGGGCATGAAGGCGCGCGGGGTGCTGGTGAAGAACGTTTCTAGAATGCACCCTCTGCTGGCGAACTGCCTGCGCCTGACGGTCGGCACTCCCGACGAGAACGCGCGCATGTTCGCGGCACTCGAAGGCTCCCTATGAACACCCCCACGGCCCCCGAGGCGACCAGCGCGGCGCGCGTTGCGGAGGTCACCCGCAACACCGCCGAGACGAAGATCCGCGTGCGCGTCGACCTCGACGGCACCGGCCGGGCGAAGCTCGCCACCGGCATCGGCTTCTTCGACCACATGCTCGACCAGATCGCCCGCCACGGCCTGATCGACCTCGAGATCGAGTGCGAGGGCGACCTGCACATCGACGGCCACCACACGGTGGAAGACGTGGGCATCACGCTCGGCCAGGCGGTGGCCAGGGCCGTGGGCGACAAGAAGGGCATCCGCCGCTACGGCCATGCCTACGTGCCGCTCGACGAAGCGCTGTCGCGCGTGGTGATCGACTTCTCGGGCCGCCCCGGCCTGGTGATGGACGTGCCCTTCACCAGCGGCATGGTCGGCGCCTTCGACACCCAGCTCACCTACGAGTTCTTCCAGGGTTTCGTGAACCATGCGGGCGTGACACTGCACATCGACAACCTCAAGGGCGTGAACGCGCACCACCAGTGCGAGACGGTGTTCAAGGCCTTCGCGCGCGCGGTGCGCGCCGCGCTGGAGTTCGACCCGCGTTCGGCCGGCGTCATCCCCTCGACCAAGGGTTCGCTCTAGTTCTTGAAAGAAATCGGGCTGCAGTGCCCGTCCCGCCTGCGCGAGCAGCTATCAATCCAGTAGCGAAATACCACTTCCTATGAACAGCGTCGCCGTCGTCGACTACGGCATGGGCAACCTCTGGTCCGTCTCGCAGGCGGTGCGCCATGCGGCCGATGCAGCCGGCGTCGAGGTCTTCGTCACGTCCGACCCCGAGGTGGTGCGCAAGGCCACCCGCGTGGTGCTGCCGGGGCAGGGCGCCATGCCCGACTGCATGCGCGAGCTGCGCGATTCGGGCCTGCAGGAGTCGGTGCTCGAGGCGGCGGCCAGCAAGCCGCTCTTCGGCGTCTGCGTGGGCATGCAGATGACCCTGTCGCACAGCGACGAGGGTCCCACGCCCGGCCTGGACCTGATCCCCGGCGAGGTGGTGCGCTTCCAGCTCGAAGGGCAGCGTCAGCCCGACGGCAGCCTGTACAAGGTGCCGCAGATGGGCTGGAACCAGGTCTTCCAGGCCCGGCCGCACCCCGTGTGGGCGGGCGTGCCCGACGGCGCGTACTTCTATTTCGTCCACAGCTTCTACGCGCGGCCGCGCGACGCGGCGCACAGCGTGGGCGAGGCCGAGTACGGCGCGCGCTTTACCGCCGCGGTGGCACGCGATAACATTTTTGCGACCCAGTTCCACCCCGAGAAGAGTGCGGACCACGGGTTGCAGCTGTACCGAAACTTCCTCCACTGGAACCCCTGACGTCCTGAACCTGCCGTCCGCGCGGCCGCCCCCCGGGCCTGCGCACGCCTGTCCTGCCGGCGTCGTCCATCTCCTTCCTTTCCTTCCTCCAGCGCCCGTTTTCCGCGTCCCACCATGCTTCTCATTCCCGCGATCGACCTCAAGGATGGCCACTGCGTTCGACTGAAGCAGGGCGACATGGACCAGTCGACCGTCTTCAGCGAAGACCCGGCCGCCATGGCACGCCAGTGGGTGGACAAGGGCGCACGGCGCCTGCACCTGGTCGACCTGAACGGCGCCTTCGCCGGCAAGCCGCAGAACCACGCCGCCATCAAGGCCATCCTGCGCGAGGTGGGCGAGGACATCCCGGTGCAGCTGGGCGGCGGCATCCGCGACCTGGACACGATCGAGCGCTACATCGACGACGGCCTGCGCTACGTCATCATCGGCACGGCCGCGGTGAAGAACCCCGGCTTCCTCAAGGACGCCTGCAGCGCCTTCGGCGGCCACATCATCGTGGGCCTGGACGCCAAGGACGGCAAGGTCGCCACCGACGGCTGGAGCAAGCTCACCGGCCATGAAGTGGCGGACCTGGGCAAGAAGTTCGAGGACTACGGCGTCGAGTCCATCATCTACACCGACATCGGCCGCGACGGCATGCTCTCGGGCATCAACATCGACGCGACCGTGAAGCTCGCGCAGGCGCTGACCATTCCCGTGATCGCCTCGGGCGGCCTGTCGAACATGGCCGACATCGAGAAGCTCTGCGCCGTCGAGAGCGAAGGTGTCGAGGGGGTGATCTGCGGGCGCGCGATCTACTCCGGCGACCTGGACTTCGCCGCGGCGCAGGCGAGGGCGGACGAACTGGCCGAGTGAGGCGGCCGGCGCTGTCCGAACACGGGCAGCCGGACGCGAAGGGCGCGAAGGTTTCGCCAAGGTCGCGAAAGGATTTCAGGATTCGTTCGATGGGCTGTTCGCTGCTCGGCGCCCTTGGTCGTTCGGGCCGTGATCCGGCCGCCAGAATCGAGTCATGCTCTCCGCCCTCGCCATCGCCAACTACCGTTCGCTGCGCCAGCTGACAGTGCCGCTGGCGCGGCTCACGGTCATCACCGGGCCGAACGGGAGCGGCAAGTCGAGCGTGTACCGCGCGATGCGGCTGCTGGCCGAGGTGGCGCAGGGCGGCGTCGTGCGCTCGCTGGCGCGCGAGGGCGGCCTGGGCTCCACGCTGTGGGCGGGGCCGGAGCGCATCTCGGCGGCCATGCGGCGCGGCGAGGTGCCGGTCGAGGGCACGAAGAGCGGGCGCGATCCGGTGGCGCTGCGCCTGGGGTTCAGCAGCGCCGACGCCGCGGGCTTCGGCTACGCCATCGACATCGGGCTGCCGCCGCCGGTCCCGTCCACGGCGTTCTCGCTCGATCCCGAGATCAAGCAGGAGGTGATCTGGAACGGCCCGGTGCTGAGGCCGGCGGCGCTGCTGGTCGAGCGCAAGGGCGCTGCACTGCGCGCGCGCGGCGAGGGCGGCGGCTGGCAGGCGATCGGCCGCCCGGTGCCGGCCTGGGCCAGCATGCTCACCGAGTTCGCCGACCCGCGCAGCGCGCCCGAGATGCTGGCGCTGCGCGAGCAGGTGCGCGGCTGGCGCTTCTACGACCACTTCCGCACCGACGCGGACAGCCCCGCGCGGCAGCCGCAGCTCGGCACCCGCACGCCGGTGCTGTCGGCCGACGGTGCCGACCTGGCTGCGGCCGTGCAGACCCTCTTCGAGATCGGCGACGAGGCCGCGCTGCAGGCCGCGGTGGACGATGCCTTTCCGGGCGCCCGCGTCGCGGTGCAGTGCGGCGGCGACGGCCGCTTCGCCCTCCAGATGCGCCAGCACGGCCTGCTGCGCCCGCTGGCGACGGCCGAGCTCTCCGACGGCACGCTGCGCTACCTGCTGTGGACCGCGGCCCTGCTGTCGCCGCGACCGCCGCCCCTCCTGGTGCTGAACGAACCCGAGACCAGCCTGCACCCCGACCTGCTGCCCGCGCTGGGCCGGCTGATCGTGCGCGCGGCGCGCGACGCGCAGGTGATCGTGGTCTCGCACGCCAACCGGCTCATTGCCGCGCTCGATGCGGCGGCGCAGGCCGATGCGCTGCAGCGCATCGAGCTGGAGAAGGACTTCGGCGAGACGCGTATCGCCAACCTCGACATGGACGAGATTCCGCTCTGGCACTGGCCCGCGCGCTGAAGGCCCGAGAAAAGAAGAAGAAGGCCCGACGGGCGGGTGTGCCCGACAGGTCTTGAATGCTATCGAATTCATAGCTGCCTGCGCTCATTCCACGGGCGCTGCAGACCGATTCGATGCTTATTCCGCCTTTACCGCCATGGTCTGGATGATGGTCTCCAGCTGCGCGCTCATCGGCAGGTTCAGGCTTGTGCCCGAAGGCAGCTTGCGCAGGAACCAGCGCTTGTACTGGCGCTCGATCTCGCCGTCCTCGGCCAGCACCTGGAAGGCGTCCTTCACCACCTTGGCCAGCTGCGGGTCGTCCTTGCGGAACATGATCCCGTAGGGGTCGTACGAGAGGAAGTCGCCCACCACGACGAAGGGGCCGCCGGGCTTGTTCGCGTTCTCGGCGATCAGGCCGTAGAGCAGCACGTCGTCGGTGGCGAAGGCATCCACCTCGCCGCTGGCCACCTTGGCGAAGCCCTCGGCGTGGTCCTTCGACACCACGAGCTGGATGCCCAGCTTGAACTTGTCCGAGAGCTCGCGCATGGCCTTCTCGTTGGTCGTCCCGGCCGTC
The DNA here is from genome assembly GCA_030418545.1 of Xenophilus aerolatus. Taxonomy (GTDB): domain Bacteria; phylum Pseudomonadota; class Gammaproteobacteria; order Burkholderiales; family Burkholderiaceae_C; genus Xenophilus. Next base: position 176,052 of record QAIB01000003.1, read on the forward strand.
ACGTCCACCTTTCTGCCGGCCAGGTCGCGGAAGTCGCGGATCGGCGAGCCCTTCCTGACCATGACCTTGGTGCCGGCCACGAACACGATGGGCGAGAAGGCGACGCGCTTCTGCCGCTCGACGTTGCTGGTGGTGGAGCCGCATTCGAGGTCGACGCGGCCGCTGGTCACGGCGTCTATGCGGTTGTCCGACGTGACCGGCTCCCAGCGGATCGTGAGGCTGCGGTTGACGGCGTCCTCGATCGAACTCACCAGCGCCTTGCACAGCTCGACCGAGTAGCCGATGGGTTCCTTGCGCGGGCCGACGTACGAGAAGGGCACCGAGGATTCGCGGTAGCCCAGCGCAATGGTGCCGGACTGGCGCACCTTGGCGAGCGTGCCGGTCAGGGCGGCGGGTGCGGGCGGCACCTCCTGCGCATGGACGCCGAGGCCCAGGACGGCGGCCGAGAGCGCGAGCGCCGCGGCACGCATCGATGAGGCGATGGTCATCACCTTGCGCCTCGCCGCGTCATGCATGGGCCGGATGGGCCATGGTGGTGGCCGCTTCGCCGTCCAGGCGTCTTGCGTTCTCGGCGGCCTCGGCCTCGGGCAGCAGTTCGCCCTCCCACTTGGCGACCACGGCGCTGGCAATCGAGTTGCCCACCGCGTTGGTGGCCGAGCGGCCCATGTCGAGGAAGGTGTCCACGCCCAGGATCAGCAGCAGGCCCGCCTCGGGAATGTTGAACTGGTTGAGCGTGGCGGCGATCACCACCAGCGACGCGCGCGGCACACCGGCCATGCCCTTGGAGGTGAGCATCAGGATCAGCAGCATCGTGATCTGCGTGCCGATCGACAGGTGGATGTTGTAGGCCTGCGCGATGAAGAGCACCGCGAAGGTGCAGTACATCATCGAGCCGTCGAGGTTGAAGGAGTAGCCCATCGGCATCACGAAGCTGGAGATCTTGCGCTTGACGCCGAAGCGGTCGAGCGCGTCCAGGATCTTGGGGTAGGCGGCCTCGGAGCTGGCGGTGGCGAAGGACAGCATGAAGGCTTCCTTGATGAGCACCAGCAGCTTGAGGATGCGCGGCCCGAGGAACAGGAAGCCCGCGCCGACCAGCACGGCCCACAGCACGAACAGCCCCAGGTAGAAGTCGCCCATGAACACGGCGAACTTCAGCAGGATGCCCAGGCCGTTCACGGCCACGGTGGCGGCCATCGCGGCCAGCACGGCCAGCGGGGCCAGCTTCATCACGTAGCCGGTGATCTTGAGCATGACGTGCGAGAGCTCGTCGATGGCGGCCACCAGCGTCTTGCCCTTCTCGCCCAGCGCGGCGAGCGCCACGCCGAAGAACATCGAGAACACCACGATCTGCAGGATCTCGTTGTTGGCCATCGCCTCGGCGAAGGACTTGGGGATCAGGTGGCTCACGAAATCCTTGAGCGTGAACTTGGCCGTGGCGAGGTTGGCCGAAGCGCCGATGTCCGGCAGCGGCAGGCCCAGGTTGTGGCCCGGCTGCAGCAGGTTCGCCAGGATCAGCCCCAGCACCAGCGACACCAGCGAGGCGGTCACGAACCAGCCCATCGCCTTGGCGAACACGCGCCCCACCGAGGCCGCGTCGCCCATGTGGGCGATGCCCACCACGAGGGTGGAGAACACCAGCGGGCCGATCAGCATCTTGATCAGCCGCAGGAACACGTCCGACATGATCGAGATGTAGCCTGCGATCTCGCTCGCCGTCTTCTTGTCCGGAAAGCTGGCGAAGATCATCCAGCCGACCAGGATCCCGATCACCATGGCGATCAGGATCCATGCGGCCATGGGAAGCTTTTTCATGGAAATCCCCTTGTCTGTTGTTGATGGTTTTCGAGGTCCGCGCGCCGCACGGCCTGGGAAGAGGCCGTTGCTCGCGCCACCGGGAACTCACGGTGGTGAACGGGCGCGGCTCGCCGATGGTCGATGCGAGTTGCATGCCTGTGAAGGGGGCCGGCCATGCCGATCCGGCCTGCGTCCATGCACACGATGCCTGATGTCGCGGGCCTCTCCCTAGAATCGTCGGCATGGCGGTTCAACGCATCGAATTCCACGGCCAGCCGGCGGCCGAACTTGTTCTGCCCACGGGCGATCGCGTCGTGGCGTCGCTGCATGGCGCGCAGCTGCTGTCGTGGCGCACCGCCGACGGCACCGAGCGGCTGTACCTCAGCCCGCAGGCGATCTTCGACGGCCAGGCCGCGATCCGCGGCGGCGTGCCGGTGTGCTTTCCGCAGTTCAACCAGCGCGGCCCGCTCCCCAAGCACGGGTTCGTGCGCAACCTGCCTTGGCGGATCGCGCCGGAGGCTGGCGATGGTGCGACGCTGGTGCTCACGCTGTCCGACGACGAGAGCACCCGGCGCCTCTGGCCGGTGCAGTTCGAGGCCCGCCTGCAGGTGGTGCTGGCGCCGGGCCGGCTGCGCGTCGCGCTGGTGGCGCGCAACACCGGCGACGCGCCCTGGTCCTTCACCGCCGCGCTGCACACCTACCTGCACGTGGACGACGCGACCGAAGTGCGGCTCGAAGGCCTGCAGGGCCGCCCGCGCTGGGACGCGGTGCGCGACGAACGCTTCGTCGAGAGCGCGCCGGCGCTGCGCTTCGGCGAGGAATTCGACAGCGTGTTCACCGCCGCGCCGGGCGCCGGGCTGACCCTGGTGCAGCCCGCGGGCCGTCTCGCACTGACGCAGAGCGACAGCTGCACCGAGACGGTGGTGTGGAACCCCGGCCCGGCGCTGAGCCAGCGGCTGGCCGACATGCCGGACGACGGCTGGCGCCACATGCTCTGCGTGGAGGCGGCGAGCATCGACGCACCGGTCTCGCTGGCGCCGGGCGACCGATGGGAAGGCTGGCAGGAACTGCAGGTGCTGCCCACGGCCTGAACGCGTGCTTCCTACAATCGCGCTCCCATGCTGGCCAAACGCATCATTCCCTGCCTCGACGTCACCGGCGGCCGTGTCGTCAAGGGCGTCAACTTCGTCGAACTGCGCGATGCCGGCGACCCGGTCGAGATCGCCGCGCGCTACAACGCCCAGGGCGCCGACGAGCTCACTTTCCTCGACATCACCGCCACCAGCGACGACCGCGACCTGATCCTGCCGATCATCGAGTCGGTCGCCTCGCAGGTCTTCATCCCGCTCACCGTGGGCGGCGGCGTGCGCACCGTCGACGACGTGCGGCGCCTGCTCAACGCCGGCGCCGACAAGACCAGCTTCAACTCGGCCGCCATCGCCAACCCGCAGGTGATCTCGGACGCCTCGGCCAAGTACGGCGCCCAGTGCATCGTGGTGGCCATCGATGCCAAGCGCCGCAGTCCCGAAGAGGCCGCCGCACGCGGGCCGGGCTGGGACGTCTACAGCCACGGGGGTCGCAAGAACACCGGCCTGGACGCGGTGCAGTGGGCCGTCGAGATGGCGCGCCGCGGTGCCGGCGAGATCTTGCTCACCAGCATGGACCGCGACGGGACGAAGAGCGGCTTCGACCTGGAACTCACGCGCGCCGTCAGCGATGCGGTGACGGTGCCGGTGATCGCTTCGGGCGGCGTGGGCAAGCTCGACGACCTGGCCGACGGCGTGCAGCAGGGCGGCGCCGACGCGGTGCTGGCCGCGAGCATCTTCCACTACGGCGAGCACACGGTGGGCGAAGCCAAGGCCTGCATGGCCGGGCGCGGCATTCCCGTGCGCCTGTGAGCAACGCACGATTTTCCGAGCCGAATCGGGCCGAAGCGTCCGCCCTGTCTGGGCATTCAGCTATTGATTCGATAGCAAGTCCGGCCATGCCCGGGCGCACCGGGCGGGGTTGACTCTTCGCTGACAATGGCGTCCATGGATTGGCTCGACGAAGTGAAGTGGGACGACAGCGGCCTCGTGCCGGTGATCGCCCAGGAGCGCGGCAGCAAGGACGTGCTCATGTTCGCCTGGATGAACCGCGAGGCGCTCGCGAAGACGGCCGAACTGGGTCGCGCCGTGTACTTCAGCCGCTCGCGCGGCAAGCTGTGGTTCAAGGGCGAGGAATCGGGCCATGTGCAGACGGTGCACGGCATCCGGCTCGACTGCGACAACGACGTGGTGCTGCTCGAAGTCACGCAGCTCGGGCACGAGCCGGGCATCGCCTGCCACACCGGCCGTCACAGCTGCTTCTTCCAGAAATACCAGGATGGCGCCTGGCACAGCGTCGAACCGGTCTTGAAGGACCCGGAATCCATCTACAAATAGGGCCCCGATGAGCGCCACCCCGAGCACCACCGACATCCTCGACCGCCTGGCCGCCGTGATCGAGTCGCGCCTCCCCGTGCGCGGCGGCGACCCCGAGGCCAGCTACGTGGCACGGCTGTTGCACAAGGGTCCCGACGCCTTCCTGAAGAAGATCGGCGAGGAGGCCACCGAGGTGGTGATGGCCGCGAAAGACGCCGACCACGGCGGCGAGCGGCAAAAAATAGTGAACGAAGTGGCCGACCTGTGGTTCCACAGCATGGTGGCGCTGGCGCATTACGGCTTGGCGCCGCGCGACGTGGCGGCCGAACTGGCGCGCCGCGAGGGCACCAGCGGCATCGAGGAAAAGGCACTGCGCAAGGCGCAGGCACGCGAAGCGGCGCAGGACTGAGCTGCTCCACCCACCCCAAGGACACGGAAGGACATCGCCATGGCCAACGACATCGTCACCGTTCCCGACAACGACTCGCTCAAGACCATCGGCTGGGTCAGCTACATCCTGCACCTGGTCGTCGCCATCGCGGCCGTGGTGCCCGGTGCGCAGGTCTCGATCCTGCTGCTGCTGGTCGCGCTGCTGATCGACTTCGTCAAGCGCGACGACGCGGCCGGCACCTGGCAGGCCTCGCACTTCAGCTGGCGCATCCGCTCGGTGCTGTGGGCCGGCGTGCTGTACCTGGTCACGTCCTGGCTGTGGCTGCTGCTGCTCGTGCCGGGCTGGATCGCCTGGAGCCTGATCTCGCTCTGGTTCCTCTACCGCATCGTCAAGGGCATGGTCCGCATGAACGCGAACCGCCCGATGGACGCCTGACACCCCGCCGAACCCTGGAGACACCCCCCTTGGCATCCGACCCGAACTGCATCTTCTGCAAGATCATCGAAGGCAAGATCCCCTCGAAGAAGGTGTACGAAGACGAGGAGCTCTACGGCTTCCACGACATCGCCCCCTGGGCGCCGGTGCACTTCATGCTGGTGCCCAAGCGGCACATTCCGTCGATGGCGCAGCTCACCCCCGAGGACGCCGGCCTGATGGGCCGCATCATGACGCTGGCCCCCAAGCTCGCGCTCGAGCAGGGCTGCAACCCCTACCCGGACGGCGGCTTCCGCGTGGTGGTCAACACCGGCGCCGAGGGCGGGCAGGAGGTGCACCATCTCCACGTTCACGTCATGGGCGGTCCGCGCCCCTGGGCCCGGGGCTGATTGCAGGGCATTGGGCCCGCGCACCGCACCCCCCGACTAAAATCGTTCGATTCTTCAGGAGAAATCCATGGGTTCCTTTTCCATCTGGCACTGGCTGATCGTGCTGCTGATCGTCGTCATGGTGTTCGGCACCAAGAAGCTCAAGAACATGGGCTCCGACCTGGGCGGCGCCGTCAAGGGCTTCAAGGACGGCATGAAGGACGGCCAGTCCGACGCGCCCGCCACGCCGCCCCAGCAGGTGACCGGCAACCCGGCCGCTGACAAGTCGACCATCGACGTCGAAGCCCGTCAGAAGTCCTGATCCCTCCGGCCTGAGTCCGCGCACCCGTGATCGACCTCGGCATTTCCAAGATGGCGCTGATCGGCGCGGTGGCGCTGATCGTCATCGGCCCCGAGAAGCTGCCGCGCGTGGCCCGAACCGTGGGCACGCTGCTGGGCAAGGCGCAGCGCTACGTCAACGACGTCAAGGCCGAGGTCAACCGCTCGATGGAGCTGGACGAGCTGCGCAAGATGAAGGACACGGTCGAGGGCGCAGCCCGCGACGTGGAACAGAGCATCCGCAGCAACGCCCACGAGGTCGAGCAGCACCTCTCGGGCCTGGACACCGACACGGCCGCGTCCACCGTGGCCGGCATCGAGGCCGCCCCGGTCTACCCCGAATACAAGCACCCGCGCAAGAACTGGCGCCTCAAGCAGGGCGCGGTCCCCCACTGGTACAAGGCGCGCAACGGCGTGCGCACGCGCGCGCTGTCCGGCGCCGCGCGCGTCGCCCGCTACCGTCCGCACAAGTTCAACTAGCGCCTGCCGCGCACCGGCTGCCGGCGATCCTCACACCCGCCCCGGACCTCGGCCCTGCGGCATTTCCCCTCGATGGCTGATTCCGATCCCCCCCACAAAGAAGACGAGCTGGCCGGCACCGAGCAGCCCTTCGTCGCGCACCTCATGGAACTGCGCGACCGGCTGCTCTACTGCATCTACGGCATGGCCATCGCCGCCGTCCTGCTCGCCATCTGGCCCGGTCCCAGCGGCCTCATCGACTGGGTGGCCGTGCCGATCCGCCACCACATGCCGCCCGACGCCAAGCTGATCGCGGTGGGCGTGTTCTCGCCCTTCTTCGTGCCGCTGAAGGTGCTGATGATGGCCTCGGTGCTGCTGGCGCTGCCCTGGCTCATGTACCAGTGCTGGATGTTCGTGGCGCCGGGCCTGTACAGCCACGAGAAGAAGTTCGCGCTGCCGCTCATCATCTTCGGCAGTTTCCTGGCCTATGCCGGCATCGCCTTCGTCCAGTTCTTCGTGCTGGACAAGATGTTCGGCTTCATCCAGAAGTTCACGCCCGAGTCGGTGGCGGCCACGCCCGACATCTCCTCGTACGTCGAGTCGATCCTCTCGCTCTACCTCGCCTTCGGCGTCGCCTTCCAGGTGCCGATCGTGGTGATGCTGCTGGTGCGCTTCGAGATGGTCACGATCGAGAAACTGCGCTCCTTCCGCGGCTACTTCATCGTGGTGGCCTTCGTCGTGGCGGCGGTGCTCACGCCGCCGGACGTGGTGTCGCAGCTGGCGCTGGCCGTGCCGATGTGCCTGCTGTACGAGGTCGGCATCATCGGCGCGCAGTATTTCGTGCGGGCCAGCAAGCGGCCCGAAGACGAGGCCGAAGGCGCGGATTCGACGCCCTCCTGAGGCGCCTCTCGAAGCAAGAAAGAAGCCCCGCATCGCGGGGCTTTTTCATCTTGGGCGGCGCAGCGGCCGGGGTCTCACTCGTTGGCGTTCGGCATGCGCCGCACCGGCGTTCTCGGCCGGGTGCCGGGCGTGACTTCCAGTTCCATCTTGTCGCTTCCCCGCTGCAGCTTGAAGAGCGCGCCCGTGCCGGGTTTCAGGCCCGCGACCGCGGTGAGCAGCTCCTGCTGGTTGCCCACCTGCTTGTCGCCCACGCCGGTGATCACGTCGCCGGGGCGGATGCCGGCCTGGGCCGCGGGGCCGTTCTGCAGCACGCCGGTCACGATCACGCCCTGCGAGGCCTTGACGCCGAAGGTCTCGGCCAGCTCGGGCGACAGGTCGTTGGGCTCCACGCCGATCCAGCCGCGCGTGACCTGGCCGTCCTTCACGATGCCCTCGAGCACCTGCTTGGCGGTCGACACCGGGATGGCGAAGCCGATGCCCATGCTGCCGCCCGAGCGCGAGTAGATGGCGGTGTTGATGCCTTCGAGGTTGCCGTTGATGTCGATCAGCGCGCCGCCGGAATTGCCGGGGTTGATGGCGGCATCGGTCTGGATGAAGTTCTCGAAGGTGTTGATGCCCAGCTGGTTGCGGCCCAGCGCGGACACGATGCCGCTGGTCACGGTCTGGCCGACGCCGAAGGGGTTGCCGATGGCCAGCACCTGATCGCCGACCTGCAGCGCGTCTGAGTTGCCCAACACGATCACCGGCAGCTTGTCGAGCTGGATGCGGATCACCGCCAGGTCGGTGTCGGGGTCGGTGCCGATGAGCTTGCCGCTGGCGTGGCGGCCGTCGTTGAGCGTCACTTCGATTTCGTCCGCGCCCTCGACCACGTGGTTGTTGGTCAGGATGTAGCCGTCGGCGCTCACGATCACGCCGCTGCCCAGGCCGACCTGCGGCTGGGTCTCGTCCTGGTCGCCGAAGAAGAAGCGGAACCAGGGGTCGTTGCTGCGCGGGTTGCGGCGCGCCGCCTTGCTGGTGTTGATGCTCACCACGGCCGGTGCAGCCTTCTTCGCGGCGGCGCTGAAGCTCCCCGGTGCGGCGGTGGCCGGCCCGCTGTTCACGGGCGCTTCGATGATCGACACCACGCCACCCAGCGAGCTGCTGCCGCGCTGGACCCATTGGGGCTTGAGGGTCGCGACCACGAAATAGGCGGCGAGCAGGACGGTGACGGCTTGGGCGAACAGCAGCCAGATGCGCTTCATGGGATGAAAGGTCAGGGCAGGGCAGGGCCCCCGCGGCGCGGGGAGGGCCGGATTGTCCCTCAAGCCCCGGCCCCAGAAACCGCGCGGGCGGATCGAGATTGGACCACCGCGACGGCGCGTATTGGTGCAAACCCTTAGCATGGGCGCTTCGGACCGACCCGGTCCCCTGCGCTCGTCCGGCGCGGCCTACCCGGCCGCGCGGCCTTTGGGGCGCACCGATCCGCACCGCGGCCCGCCGGGGCCCGTGGTTCGCGCACCCTTTCAGAACGCCCCTATGACTTCGCCCACTTCCACGTCGGGCGGCGCCGACGCGCCGTCCGCCCGCACGCTCGACGCGCGCGACTACAAGACCCTTGCCCTGTCGGCCCTCGGCGGCACGCTCGAGTTCTACGACTTCGTCATCTACGTCTTCTTCGCCGCGGTGCTGGGCGGCCTGTTCTTCCCGGCCGACATGCCCGACTGGCTGCGCCAGCTGCAGACCTTCGGCATCTTCGCCGCCGGCTACCTGGCCCGGCCGGTGGGCGGCATCGTCATCGCCCACTTCGGCGACCTGCTGGGCCGCAAGCGCATGTTCACGCTGTCGATCTTCCTGATGGCGCTGCCCACGTTGGTGATCGGGCTGCTGCCGACCTACGCCACCCTCGGCGTCGCGGCGCCGCTGCTGCTGCTGGCCATGCGGGTGCTGCAGGGCGCGGCCATCGGCGGCGAGATGCCCGGCGCCTGGGTGTTCGTGGGCGAGCACGTGCCGGCGCACCGCTACGGCTTCGGCGTGGGCACGCTGACCTCGGGCATCACCGGCGGCATCCTGCTGGGCTCGCTGGTGGCGGTGGCCATCAACACGCACTACACGCCGGCCCAGGTGGCCGACTTCGCATGGCGCATCCCCTTCATCCTGGGCGGCGTCTTTGGCCTGGTGTCGGTCTACCTGCGCCGCTTCCTGCACGAGACGCCGGTCTTCCGCGAGCTGGCCGACCGCCGCAGCGTCGCGCGCGAGCTGCCGCTCAAGACCATCGTGCGCGAGCACCGCAGCGCCAGCGTCTTCGTGGCGCTGCTGACCTGGGTGCTCTCGGCCGCCATCGTGGTGGTGGTGCTGTACACGCCGACCTACCTGCAGAAGGTGCACCACATCCCGGCGGCACTGGCGCTGGAGGCCAACGCGCTGGCCACCCTCACGCTCACCATCGGCTGCGTGATCGTCGGCTGGGCCAGCGACCGCATCGGCACGCGCGCCACCATGCTGATCGGCTGGGCGGGGCTCTTCGTTACCGCCTACCTGTTCTACCGCGGGCTGCCCGGCACGCCGCAGTCGCTGTTCTGGCACTACGGGCTGGTGGGCCTGTTCGTCGGCACCATCGCCACGGTGCCGATCGCCGGCGTGCGGGCCTTCCCGGCGCCGGTGCGCTTCTCGGGGCTGTCTTTCGCCTACAACATGTCCTATGCCGTGTTCGGCGGGCTGACGCCCGTGATCCTCACGCTCTGGCTGCAGCACGACACGCTGGCGCCGGCGCACTACGTGGCGGCCCTGTCGGTGCTGGGCTTCCTGCTGGCCCTGTCGCCCCTGGCGGCGCGCGGCCATGCGATGCGCAGCGGCGCCACGGGGGCGACAATCCCCGCATGAGCACCACGCGCCACGAGCTGCTGCACGCCTTCGACCTGCTGCTGGCGCCCGAGCGCTTTCGCGACTACGGGCCCAACGGCCTCCAGGTCGAGGGCCGCACCACGGTGCGCAAGATCGTCTCGGGTGTGACCGCGAGCCGGGCGCTGATCGAAGCCGCGATCCGCGCCGAGGCCGACGCCATCTTCGTGCACCACGGCCTCTTCTGGCGCGGCCAGGACGGCCGGGTCACCGGCTGGATGAGGCAGCGGCTGGGCCTGCTGCTGGGCGACGACGTCAACCTCTTCGCCTACCACCTGCCGCTGGACGCCCACCCCGAGCTGGGCAACAACGCACAGCTGGGCCTGCAGCTGGGGCTGGTGGCGGAGCCGGGGGCCGAAGGACGCTTTGGCGAGCAATCGCTGGGCTTCGTCGGCGGGCGCGCGGACGGTTCGGGCTTCGCCAGCGCGGGCGCCCTCGCCGCGCATGTCGAACAGGTGCTGAAACGGCCCGTGACGCTCGTCGGTCCTGCGCAGGGTGCCATCAAAAAGATAGCGTGGTGCACGGGCGGGGCGCAAGGCTACTTCGAAGCCGCCATCGCCGCGGGGGCGGACGCCTTCCTCACGGGAGAGATCTCCGAACCCCAGGCCCACTACGCGCGCGAGATGGGCGTCGCCTTCCTCGCCTGCGGGCACCACGCGACCGAGCGCTACGGCGCCCCGGCCGTGGCCGGCCATGTGGCGGCGCAGCTCGGGCTGGTGCACGAGTTCATCGACGTCGACAACCCGGCGTGACGGGCCGATCCGTGAACCGCGAACGCCTGCCCATCGCCGTCACGATCGGCGACCCGGCCGGGATCGGGCCGGAGATCATCGTCAAGGCCTGGCGCGACGCGCCCGAGCTGATGCGCGGCTGCTTCGTTGCCGGCGATGTCGACACCGTCCGCCGCGCCGCGCAGGCCTTGGCAGGCCCGGGTGCACCGGCCCTGCCGGTGGCGGTGCTGGACGCATCGGCCCAGGCCTGGGACGTGCCGCCGCTTTGCGTGCCGGTGCTGCAGGTGGTGCAGCCGCCTGGCGAACTGGCGATCGGACGCGTGAGTGCCGAGGCCGGGCGCGTCGCCGGCGATGCGGTCGTGTGGGCCGCCCGCGCCGCCTTGCGTGCGGAGATCGCCGCACTGGTGACGGCACCCCTGCACAAGGAGGCTCTGGCTGCGGCCGGCTTCCCCTATCCCGGCCACACCGAACTGCTGCAGGCCGAAGCTGCGGCGCATCTGGGGCGCGCGGTGGCCGACGTGCCCGTGCGCATGATGCTGGCCAACGACGAACTGCGCACGGTGCTGGTCAGCATCCACATGGGGCTGCGCCAGGCCATCGACACGCTGGACACCGCGGGCGTGCTGCAGACCCTGCGCATCGCCCATCAGGCGCTGTCGGCCATGCTCGGTGCGCCGCCGCGCATCGGTGTGGCGGGCCTGAATCCGCACGCGGGCGAGGGCGGCCTCTTCGGCCGCGAGGACCTGGACATCATCGCCCCGGCCATCGAGGCCGCGCGGGCCGAGGGCATCCTCGCCGACGGGCCGCACGCGCCCGACACCGTGTTCATGCGCGCCCGCGCGCACGGCGGCCGGACCGGCGAGTTCGACGTGGTGATCGCGATGTACCACGACCAGGGATTGATCCCGGTCAAGTACCTGGGGGTGGAGCAGGGCGTCAACGTGACGCTGGGGCTGCCGCTGGTGCGCACCAGCCCGGACCACGGCACGGCTTTCGACATCGCCGGGCAGGGCATCGCCGACGCCCGCAGCCTGCTGGCTGCCGTGCGCATGGCGCGTGCGCTCTCGGCGCACGCGGGCTGATCAGGGGCGCTTGAGGCTGTCGCGGATCTCGCGCAGCAGCACGATGTCTTCCGGAGGCGCGGCGGGTGCGGGAGCGGCTTCCTCGGTGCGGCGCAGGCGGTTGATCTGCTTGATCATCAGGAAGATCACGAACGCCAGGATGATGAAGTTCACCAGGATGGTGATGAAGTTGCCGTAGGCCAGCACGGGCACGCCCGCCTTCTTGAGGTCGGCCAGGTTGTTGGCCACCCCGGCCGGGATCGAGCCCAGCACGATGTACAGGTTCGAGAAGTCCAGCTTGCCGAACACCAGCCCGACGATGGGCATGATGATGTCCGCGACCAGCGAATCGACGATCTTGCCGAAGGCGCCGCCGATGATCACGCCGACGGCGAGGTCGACCACGTTGCCCTTGACGGCGAATTCGCGAAATTCCTTGAAGAAGCTCATTCGGATGCCTCGTGCGGTGCGTCGGAAGTGGGCGTGAGTATAGGTGTCGACCCTGGGGCGGCCGGGCTGTCGCGCAGGGGCGCGTCGCGTTGAAGTCGCCAAATACGCTCCGCTACAATCTTGGGTTGACCCTGCAAGCCATAAGTACTTCGAGGAACCCCATGAGTGACATCCCGGTCGGCCCGCAAAGGATCGATAGCAGCAAGCGGACATGGTTGATCGCATCCGGCTGTGCCGGGGCTGTGGGGGGTGTGGCAACGGCCATTCCCTTCGTGAGTACCTTCGAGCCTTCGGAGCGCGCCAAGGCAGCGGGCGCTCCGGTCGAGGTGGACATCGGCGGCCTCCAGGTCGGCGAGAAGCTCACCGTGGAATGGCGCGGCAAGCCGGTGTGGATCCTCAAGCGCTCGCCCGCGCAGATCGCCGAACTCCCCAAGCTGGATCCGCAACTGGCCGATCCCGAGTCCAAGCGCAATCCGACCGAGTTCACCCCCAAGTACGCACAGAACGAGAACCGCTCGATCAAGCCCGAAGTGCTGGTCGTCGTCGGCATCTGCACGCACCTGGGCTGCTCGCCGACCGACAAGCTCCAGGCCGGCCCGCAGCCGTCGCTGCCCGACGACTGGAAGGGCGGCTTCCTGTGCCCCTGCCACGGCTCGACCTTCGACCTGGCCGGCCGCGTGTTCAAGAACAAGCCCGCACCGGACAACCTGCCGGTGCCCCCTCACAAGTACCTGTCCGACACGCGCCTGCTGATCGGCGAAGACGGCAACGCCTGAGGGGAGCGCGCAGATGGCTGAATTCAAGGAAATCTCCCCCAACGCACCAACCGGCGAGAAGCTGCTGAACTGGGTCGACAACCGCTTCCCGCTGACCAAGCTGTGGAACGATCAGTGGGGCAAGTACTACGCGCCGAAGAACTTCAACTTCTGGTACATCTTCGGCTCGCTGGCGATGCTGGTGCTGGTCATCCAGATCGTCACCGGCATCTTCCTCGTGATGCACTACAAGCCCGACGCGCAGCTCGCCTTCGCCTCGGTCGAGTACATCATGCGCGACGTGCCGTGGGGCTGGCTCATCCGGTACATGCACTCGACGGGCGCCTCGGCCTTCTTCGTCGTGGTGTACCTGCACATGTTCCGCGGCCTGATCTACGGCAGCTACCGCAAGCCGCGCGAGCTGATCTGGATCTTCGGCTGCGCGATCTTCCTGTGCCTCATGGCCGAAGCCTTCATGGGCTACCTGCTGCCCTGGGGCCAGATGTCCTACTGGGGCGCGCAGGTGATCGTGAACCTGTTCTCCGCCATCCCCTTCGTCGGCCCCGACCTGGCGCTGCTGATCCGTGGTGACTACGTCGTGAGCGACGCCACGCTGAACCGCTTCTTCAGCTTCCACGTCATTGCCGTGCCGCTGGTGCTGCTCGGCCTGGTGGTGGCCCACCTGATCGCGCTGCACGAAGTGGGTTCTAACAACCCCGACGGCATCGAGATCAAGGCCAACCGCGGCCCCGACGGCCACCCGCTGGACGGCATCCCCTCGCATCCGTACTACACGGTGCACGACATCTTCGGGGTGGTGGTGTTCCTCACCATCTTCTCGGCCGTGATCTTCTTCGCGCCCGAAGCCGGCGGCTACTTCCTGGAGTACAACAACTTCATCCCGGCCGACCCGCTGAAGACGCCCAACCACATCGCGCCGGTGTGGTACTTCACGCCCTTCTACTCGATGCTGCGCGCCATCACGACCGAGATGATGTACGTGCTCATCGCCTGCGTGGTCGGCGCTGCCGCCTTCGCCGTGATCAAGACGCGCCTGCCGAGCTTCCTGAAGGCGGTCGTCGTGGTCGTGGCCGTGGGCGTGGCGGCGATGATGCTGTCGATCGACGCCAAGTTCTGGGGCGTGGTCGTCATGGGCGGCGCCGTGATCATCCTGTTCTTCCTGCCCTGGCTGGACCACAGCCCGGTGAAGTCGATCCGCTACCGTCCGGGCTGGCACAAGTACCTCTACGGCATCTTCGTGATCAACTTCGTGGTGCTGGCCTATCTCGGCGTGCAGCCGCCGTCGCCGATCGGCGAGCGCGTGTCGCAGGTCGGGACGCTCTTCTACTTCGGCTTCTTCCTGCTGATGCCCTGGTGGAGCCGTCTGGGCGAGCCCAAGCCCGTTCCCGAGCGCGTGACCTTCGCCGCGCACTGATCCGGGAGCCGACCACAATGAAAAAACTGATCCTCACGTTGATCGCGGCGCTCGGCATCGTCACGGGTGCACAGGCGGCCGAAGGCGGCATCGCCTGGGACAAGGCGCCCAACCGCACGAACGACCTGGCGTCGCTGCAGAACGGCGCCAAGCTCTTCGTCAACTACTGCCTCAACTGCCACTCGGCCGCGTTCATGCGCTACAACCGGCTGCAGGACATCGGCCTGACCGAGCAGCAGATCAAGGACAACCTTCTGTTCACGACCGACAAGGTCGGCGAGACCATGAAGGCGAACATCGAGCCGCGCCAGGCCAAGGAATGGTTCGGCGGCGTGCCGCCCGACCTGACCCTGGTGGCGCGTTCGCGCGCCGGCCACGGCGGCACGGGCGCCGACTACCTCTACACCTACCTGCGCACCTTCTACCGCGACGACACCAAGGCCACCGGCTGGAACAACCTCGCGTTCCCGAGCGTGGGCATGCCCAACGTGCTGTGGGAACTGCAGGGCGACCGCCGCCCGGTGTACGACAAGGTCGAGCAGCACGGCCACGAGACCGAGGTCCTCAAGGGCTGGGAGCAGGTGAGCCCCGGCACGATGACGCCGCTGCAGTTCGACCAGGCCATCGGTGACCTGGTGAACTACATGCAGTGGATGGCGGAGCCGGCACAGAACACGCGCATTCGCGTGGGCGTGTGGGTGCTGCTGTTCCTGGCGATGGCCCTGGTGTTCGTCTGGCGCCTGAATGCGGCGTATTGGAAAGAAGTGAAATAGATGCGAGCGCGGTCCGCTTGTCGGACCCGCGTCCTTCCTCGGGAGTGGGATGCCATCCATGCATCCCACTCTTTTTGATTTTTAGGAGCCTTTCGCCATGATGGTGCTGTATTCCGGAACGACCTGCCCCTTCTCCCACCGCTGCCGTTTCGTGCTGTTCGAGAAGGGCATGGATTTCGAGATCCGCGACGTCGACCTGTACAACAAGCCCGAAGACATCAGCGTGATGAACCCGTACGGCCAGGTCCCGATCCTGGTCGAGCGCGACCTGATCCTGTACGAGTCGAACATCATCAACGAGTACATCGACGAGCGCTTCCCGCATCCGCAGCTCATGCCCGGCGACCCGGTCGACCGCGCGCGCGTGCGCCTGTTCCTGCTCAATTTCGAGAAGGAGCTCTTCGTCCACGTGTCGACGCTGGAGAACCGCAGCGCCAAGGGCAACGACAAGGCGCTCGAGAAGGCCCGCTCGCACATCCGCGACCGGCTGACGCAGCTGGCGCCGGTGTTCCTCAAGAACAAGTACATGCTGGGCGAGAACTTCTCGATGCTCGACGTCGCGATCGCGCCGCTGCTGTGGCGCCTCGACTACTACGGCATCGACCTGAGCAAGAACGCCGCCCCGCTGCTTAAGTACGCCGAGCGCATCTTCTCGCGCCCCGCCTACATCGAGGCGCTGACGCCGTCCGAAAAGGTGATGCGCAAGTAATCCGTCCGATCGAGCCGTCTTCGCTGCCACCATGATCAACGCACTCGAGTCGTCTTCGCTGCGGCCCTACCTCATCCGTGCCCTGTACGAATGGTGCACGGACCACGGGTTCACGCCCTACGTGGCGGTGCAGGTCGACGAGTCGGTGCAGGTGCCGCGCGAGTACGTCAAGAACGGCGAGATCGTGCTCAACATCAGCTACGACGCCACCAGCGCGTTGAAGCTGGGCAACGAGTTCATCGAGTTCAAGGCCCGTTTCGCAGGCACGGCGCGCGACATCCTCGTGCCCGTGGGCCGGGTCGTGGCCATCTATGCGCGCGAGAGCGGGCAGGGCATGGCCTTTTCCGCGCCGGTGCCGCCCGAGTCGGGTGCTGCCGCCAAGGCATCGCCGCTGCGGGATGCCTCGCGCGGCAACAACAACGATGGCGAGACACGCGTCGTGCACCTCGTCACCGACGGCGAGGAGACGGCGGCCGTCGATGCCCCGTCCGACTCGCCCGACGACGAGCCGCCACGTCCGTCGGCCGGCGGTGCGCGCCCCGCGCTCAAGCGCGTCAAGTAGCGCGCCTCGTTGCAGCCGGGGGCGAACGGCCGCTGGCTAGAATCCGCATCGCGCCGCTTTAGCTCAGTTGGTAGAGCACCCGCCTTGTAAGCGGTAGGTCGTCAGTTCGATTCCGACAAGCGGCACCATCTCCCGCGCCCACGCGGCACCCCTCAGGACCGGCCCTGCACCTTGATGCGGATGGCCGTCACCTCCCACCCCTTCGTACGCAGGCGCGCCAGCAGCATCGGGCTCATCTGGCGCAGCTTGGCGGCGACCGCATTGCCCTTGACCAGGATGCACCAGCTGCCGTCCTCGCTGGGGCCGGCCTGCAGGGCGGGGCGCATCTCGGCCGGCAGCAGCGGCAGGATGGCCTGCAGGCGCATCTGCCCGTCCCGCGCGCGTGCCATCAGGCCGGCCAGCGTGGGCGATTCCTCGCTGGCCTGCTGCAGGGTGAAGGCTTGGAAACGGCGGGTCATGGGGCGCTGAAGGGCAAAGGCGAGGCGGTCTAAAATGGTCGATTCACCGGCGAAGGCGCCGGTGGGCCTGCCCGGCCGATGCTCGGGGGTGCCGGACCCGGTTCGGTGCGTCCGGGCCGGTGCCCTTGCATCGTCGGCGGGCGTGCCCAACGCATTCACCTTATCTTAGGCTTTTCGACCTGCCTGGCCTGCATCCCGCAGGCCCGTGCCGATCCCGCACCCATGGCCACCAACTTCCTGACCCGACTGTTCGGCAGTCGCAACGACCGTCTCCTCAAGCAGTATCGCAAGACGGTCGAGCGCATCAACGCGCTCGAGCCCCAGTTCGAGACGTTGAGCGACGATGCACTGCGCGCCAAGACGCAGGAGTTCAAGGAGCGCATCGGCCGCGGCGAGTCGCTCGACGACATCCTGCCCGAGGCCTTCGCCACCGTGCGCGAAGGCTCCAAGCGCGTCATGAAGATGCGCCACTTCGACGTGCAGATGCTCGGCGGCATGGCCCTGCATCACGGCAAGATCTCGGAAATGCGCACGGGCGAGGGCAAGACGCTGACCGCGACGCTCCCGGTCTACCTCAACGCGCTCACGGGCCAGGGCGTGCATGTGGTCACGGTGAACGACTACCTTGCCAGCCGCGACGCGACCTGGATGGGGCGCCTGTACAACTTCCTCGGCCTGTCGGTGGGCATCAACCTGCCCAACATGCCGCGCGAGGAGAAGCAGGCGGCCTACGGTTCCGACATCACCTACGGCACCAACAACGAGTACGGCTTCGACTACCTGCGCGACAACATGGTCTACGAGTCGGCCGACCGCGTGCAGCGCGGCCTGAACTTCGCGATCGTCGACGAGGTGGACTCGATCCTGATCGACGAGGCCCGCACGCCGCTGATCATCAGCGGCCAGGCCGAGGACCACACCGAGCTGTACCTGGCCATCAACAAGGTGGTGCCGCTGCTCAAGCGCCAGGAAGGCGAAGCCGATCCGCGCACCGGTGAAGGCGTCATCACGCCGGGCGACTTCACGGTCGACGAGAAGTCGCACCAGGTCTTCCTCACCGAGGACGGCCACGAGAAGGCCGAGCAGATCCTCGCCGAGTTCAAGCTGCTGCCCGAGGGCGCCTCGCTCTACGACCCGGCGAACATCACGCTGATGCACCACCTCAATGCCGCGCTGCGTGCGCGGCACCTGTACCACCGCGACCAGCACTACGTGGTGCAGAACGGCGAGGTGGTCATCGTCGACGAATTCACCGGCCGTCTGATGAGCGGCCGCCGCTGGAGCGACGGCCTGCACCAGGCGGTGGAAGCCAAGGAAGGCGTGGACATCCAGGCCGAGAACCAGACCCTCGCCTCGATCACCTTCCAGAACTACTTCCGCCTGTACAACAAGCTCGCCGGCATGACCGGCACGGCCGACACCGAGGCCTACGAGTTCCAGGAGATCTACGGCCTCGAGACCGTGATCATCCCGCCGAATCGCCCGAGCAAGCGCGACGACCAGCTCGACCGCGTCTACAAGACCACCAAGGAGAAGTACGACGCCGCGATCCAGGACATCCGCGAGTGCTACGAGCGCGGCCAGCCGGTGCTGGTGGGCACCTCGTCGATCGAGAACTCCGAGATCATCGACGGCCTGCTGACCCAGGCCGGCCTGCCGCACCAGGTGCTCAACGCCAAGCAGCACGCGCGCGAGGCGGACATCGTCGCCCAGGCCGGGCGGCCCAAGATGATCACCATCGCCACCAACATGGCGGGCCGCGGCACCGACATCGTGCTGGGTGGCAACGTCGAGAAGATCGTCGAGGCGATCGAGGCCGACGAAAGCAAGGACGAGGCGAGCAAGCAGGCCGAGATCGCGGACCTGCGCGCCAACTGGCAGAAGGACCACGAGTTCGTCACCTCGCTGGGCGGCCTGCGCATCATCGCCACCGAGCGGCACGAGTCGCGCCGCATCGACAACCAGCTGCGCGGCCGTTCGGGCCGGCAGGGCGACCCGGGCTCCTCGCGCTTCTACCTGAGCTTGGACGATCCGCTGATGCGCATCTTCGCGGGCGACCGCGTGCGCGCCATCATGGAGCGCCTGAAGATGCCTGACGGCGAAGCCATCGAGGCCGGCATCGTCACGCGCAGCATCGAGAGCGCGCAGCGCAAGGTCGAGGCCCGCAACTTCGACGTGCGCAAGCAGCTGCTCGAATACGACGACGTCGCCAACGACCAGCGCAAGGTCATCTACCAGCAGCGCAACGAGATCCTCGACGCGGCCGCCCTCGCGGCCCAGATCGCGGCGCTGCGCGAAGGCTGCTTCACCGACCTGGCGCGCCAGTACGTGCCCGCCGAATCGGTCGAGGAGCAGTGGGACCTGCCCGGCCTGGAGCAGGCGCTGGTCAACGACTGGGGCATCGAGCTGCCGCTGGTGAAGGAGGTCGAGGCCTCCAGCGCCGTGTCGGACGAGGACGTGGTCGAGAAGGTCGTCGCCGCCGCCAATGCGGCCTACGACGCCAAGGTCGCGTCGGTGGGCCAGGAGAACTTCACGCAGTTCGAGCGCATGGTGCTGCTGCAGAGCATCGACACCCACTGGCGCGAACACCTGGCCGCGCTGGACTACCTGCGCCAGGGCATCCACCTGCGCGGCTACGCGCAGAAGCAGCCCAAGCAGGAGTACAAGCGCGAGGCCTTCGAGCTCTTCGGCCAGCTGCTCGACTCGGTGAAGAACGAGGTGACGCGCCAGCTCATGAACGTGCGCGTGCAGTCCAGCGAGCAGCTCGAGCAGGCCGCCGACGCCATGGAAAGCCGCGGCGAGAACATCTCGAACATCACCTACACCGCGCCGACCGAGACCGGCGAGGCCGAGGTGCGCAGGGCCGAGGAAAGCGAGCGCCGCATCGCCGCCGCCGCGCTGCCGGCCGGTGCCGCGGCCTTCGCGCGTGTGGGCCGCAACGACCCGTGCCCCTGCGGCAGCGGCAAGAAGTACAAGCAGTGCCACGGCAAGCTGACCTGAGCTGAGCCGAGCTTCCTCTTTTCTCCCAAGGCCGACGACGACCATGCCCGTTCATCTCTCGCCCCCCGATCCCGCCAGCCTCCATCCCGTCGCCGGCGTGCGCATCGGCGTCGCCGAGGCCGGCGTGCGCAAGGCCAACCGCAAGGACCTCACGGTGATGCTGCTCGACGAGGGCGCGGCCGTGGGCGGCGTGTTCACGCAGAACCGCTTCTGCGCCGCGCCGGTGCAGGTCTGCCGCGACCACCTGGCGCGCGATTTCGGCATCCGCGCCATCGTCATCAACACCGGCAATGCGAACGCGGGCACCGGTGCCGACGGCCTGGCGCGTGCGCGTTCCACCTGCATCGCGCTGGCGCGCAAGCTGGAGGTGGCGCCCGAGCAGATCCTGCCCTTTTCGACCGGCGTGATCATGGAGCCGCTGCCCACCGAGCGCATCGAGGCGGCGCTGCCCGCGGCACTGGCCGATGCGGCGCCCGACCATTGGGCGCGTGCGGCCGAAGGCATCATGACCACCGACACGGTGCCCAAGGCCTTCAGCCGCCAGGTGGAACTGGGCGGCGCGACGGTCACGATCACCGGCATCAGCAAGGGCGCCGGCATGATCCGCCCGAACATGGCCACCATGCTGGGCTTCCTGGCCACCGACGCGCGCATCGCGCCGGCGCTCATGCAGCCGCTGGCGCTGCGCCTGGCCGAAGGCTCCTTCAACCGCGTGACCATCGACGGCGACACCTCGACCAACGACTCCTTCGTGGTCATCGCCACGCAGAAGGCCGCGAACGCGCCCATCGATTCGCTCGACAGCGACGACGGCCGGCAACTGGTCGCGGCCATGGACGCCGTGGCCCGCGACCTGGCCCAGGCCATCGTGCGCGACGGCGAGGGCGCCACCAAGTTCATCACCGTGCGCGTGGAGGGTGGGCGCGACGATGCCGAGTGCCGCCAGGTCGCCTACGCGATCGCGCATTCGCCGCTGGTCAAGACCGCCTTCTATGCCAGCGACCCGAACCTGGGCCGCATCCTCGCGGCCGTCGGTTACGCCGGCATCGCCGACCTCGACCAGACCGGCATCGAGCTGCACCTGGACGACGTGCACGTGGCCACCCAGGGCGGCCGCAATCCGACCTACCGCGAAGAAGACGGCCAGCGCGTGATGAAGCAGAGCGAGATCACCGTGCGCGTGGGCCTGGGCCGCGGCAACGCGAGCGATACGGTCTGGACATGCGACCTCAGCCACGACTACGTGTCCATCAACGCCGACTACAGAAGCTGAGCGGCGCGCATGTCGCCGGCAGCTCTGCATCGCCCGCTGCGCGCGGGCGCTTTTCATTCCCTTCGAGACGACCGTCGTGAACGAGAAATTTGAGCGTCTGATCGAGCGCGCCGAGGCGCTCATGGCCCGCATCGAATCCGTGCTGCCGCAGCCCCTGGCCGCACCCGCCGACTGGAATGCGTCGATCGCCTGGCGCTACCGCCGGCGCAGCTCGGGCCACGGCACGCTGGAGCCGGTGCGCCACGTGGCGGCGATGTCGCTCGAGGCGCTCAAGGAGATCGACGTCCAGAAGGAGAAGATCGAGCGCAACACGCGCCAGTTCGTCGAGGGCAAGCCGGCCAACAACGTGCTGCTGACCGGGGCCAGAGGCACCGGCAAGTCCTCGCTGGTGCGCGCCTGCCTGCATGCCTTCGCGGCCCAGGGGCTGCGGCTGATCGAGGTCGACAAGGCCGACCTGGTCGACCTGCCGGACATCGTCGAGGTGGTCGCGGGGCGGCCGGAAAAGTTCATCGTCTTCAGCGACGACCTGAGCTTCGACGAGGGCGAGCCGGGCTACAAGGCACTCAAGTCCATCCTCGACGGCTCGGTGGCCGCATCGACCGCCAACGTGCTGATCTACGCCACCAGCAACCGGCGCCACCTGCTGCCCGAGTACATGAAGGAGAACCTCAGCTACACGCACACGGAGGATGGCGAGGTCCATCCCGGCGAGGTGGTGGAGGAGAAGATCTCGCTGTCGGAGCGCTTCGGCCTGTGGGTCAGCTTCTACCCCTTCAACCAGGCCGAGTACCTGGCCATCGTGGCGCAGTGGCTGTCGTCCTTCGGCGTCGACGCCGCAGCCATCGAGGCGGCCAAGCCCGAGGCGCTGGTCTGGGCGCTGGAGCGCGGCTCGCGCAGTGGCCGCGTGGCCTACCAGTTCGCGCGTGACTATGCGGGGCGGGCCACTGCATGAACGCGGTTCCCGCGCCCCGCAAGCACACCGAAGTCGCCGTCGGCATCCTCATCGCGCCCGATGGCGCGCTGCTGCTGAGCACCCGACCGGAAGGCAAGCCCTACGCCGGCTACTGGGAGTTCCCGGGCGGCAAGATCGAGGCCGGCGAGACGGTGGAGCAGGCCCTGCGGCGCGAACTGGAAGAAGAGCTCGGCATCACCATCGCCACCGCCGAGGTCTGGCGCGTGACCGAGCACGACTACCCGCATGCGCTGGTGCGCCTGCACTGGTGCAAGGTCACGGGCTGGAGCGGCGAGTTCGAGATGCGCGAAGGCCAGCGCATGTGCTGGCAGCAGCTGCCGCTGGAGGTCGAACCCGTGCTGCCCGGCGCAATGCCGGTGCTGGCCTGGCTGGCCGAGGAACGCGGCCTGCCTTCGTCGCCCACGAATTGATGGCGGGCGCGGTGGGCTGACGCTGCTTGAAGATTCAGGCCGCGATCGAGTAGCCGCCATCCACCGGGATCGCCGCGCCGGTGACGAAGTCCGATGCCGCGCTGGCCAGGAACACCGCCGTGCCGGCCAGATCCTTCGGCTGGCCCCAGCGTCCCGCCGCCGTGCGGGCGACCACGCGTTCGCTCAGCCCCGGCACCTGGGCGCGCGCGCCGTCGGTCAGATCGGTCGCGATCCACCCCGGCAGGATGGCGTTGACCTGAATGCCGTCGGCCGCCCACGAGGCCGCCGTCGCCTTGGTCAGCTGCACGATGCCGCCCTTGCTCGCCCCGTAGGCCGGCGCGTAGGGCGCGCCGAAGATCGACATCATCGAGCCGATGTTGATGATCTTGCCGCTGCTGGGCCGCCCCAAGGCGGCAAGAGCCCCCTCGGGGGGCAGCGAACCTCGCGCAGCGGGGAGCGTGGGGGTCATCTTGCCGCCGCCGCCCCGCTTCATCAGCGGGTGCGCCGCGCGGCTGCAGAGAAAGGCGCTGGTGAGGTTGGTGTCCATCACCTGGTGCCATTCGGCGAGCTGCAGCTGGTCGACCGGTTTGCGCACCGTGGTGCCGGCGTTGTTGACCAGGATGTCCAGTCGCCCGCAGCGCTCGGCCACGGTGTCGAAGAGCGCCTGCACCGAGGCTTCGTCGGTCACGTCGGCCGCGACGGCGAAGCTGTCGCTGCCGGCAGCGCGCAGTTGCGCCACGGCGTCTTCGGACTTCTGCGCGTTGCGTGCGGCGACGACCACGCGCGCGCCGGCGTGTGCGAGGCCCAGCGCCATGCCCAGGCCGATGCCCCCGTTGCCGCCCGTGACGAGCGCAACCTTGCCTGCGAGATCGAACATCCGATCAGTCTCCTATTGATATTGCTATGAAAAGAATAGCTGCTCGCGATTGACTGGCAAGCGCTGCGGGCCGATCCCGCTTGGAAAGCCAGGTGTCGAAGGCAACGGGTGCAGGGGTCAAGCAGAAGAGACAAAGAAGACTTCTTGCATTCCTTCTGCGCCCTTTGCGCAACCTTCGCGCCCTCTGCGTTCGGCTGTCCGTATTCCTGAACCCGATTCACAGGATCCGGTTGAACCAGAACAGCGACAGTGCCGCCGACAGGAAGGCCAGCAGCGCCGCGCCCATGGCGAAGAGGGCCGAGATCTCGGTTTCCTTTTTCTCCACGGTCAGGCGTGAGCTGAGCGTGTCGTACACCTTCTTCAGATCCTGCGCGGTGCCGGCGTAGAAGTACTCGGCCGAGGTCTGCTTGGCCACGGCCTTGAGCGTCTCCTCGTCCAGCCGCACACGCATCGACCAGCCCTCGAAGCCGATGGTCTCACCGTCGACGGTGCCGATGCCCACCGTGTAGACACGCACCCCCCGGTCGGCCGCCGCCTTGGCGGCGTCCAGCGGGTCGACGCCCGTGGTGCGCTGGCCGTCGGTCAGCATGATGATCGCCGCCGAGGTGAAGGAGCCCGGCGCCACGGGCGTGAACTCCTTCTTCTGCTTGCCCGCCTGCTCGATCGCGACGCCCTGGCGCCGGCTCTGGGCGCCGAAGTCGCCGACGTCGATGCCCGCATCCGGGAACAGCGTGGCCAGCGACACCACGATGGCGTTGCCCGTGGCCGTGGCGCGCTGCAGCTGGAAGGAGTCGATGGCGGCCACCAGGTCGTCGCGGTTGGTCGTCGG
This sequence comes from Xenophilus aerolatus, assembly GCA_030418545.1. Taxonomy (GTDB): domain Bacteria; phylum Pseudomonadota; class Gammaproteobacteria; order Burkholderiales; family Burkholderiaceae_C; genus Xenophilus. The sequence continues at coordinate 200,313 of QAIB01000003.1, forward strand.
CAGTTGCGCCACGTTGGCGCTGCCCGCAAAGGCGACCACGCCCACCTTCACGTTGCGCGGCAGATCCTTGATGAAGCCCTTGGCGGCGTCTTGCGCGGCCACCAGGCGGTTGGGCTTGACGTCCTCCGCCCGCATGCTGCCCGACACGTCCATCGCCAGGATGATGGTCTGCTGGTTGGACGGCAGCAGCACCACCGCCATCGGCCGGGCAGCCGCGATCAGCATCGCCACCATGGCCAGCATGAAGAGCAGCGGCGGGATGTGGCGGCGCACCGTCTGGCCGGCGCCCATCGCCTCGCGCACGATCGACAGGCTGGCGTAGCGCAGCGCCAGCTTCTTCTTGCGGCGCAGCAGCCACACATACAGCAGCACCAGCACGGGCACGGCCAGCAACAGCCAGAGGAATTGGGGCCAGAGGAAGGTCATGGCGATGCTCCGGGGCGGGTGGCAGGGCCGGGTGGGTGCGTCATCGGCTCGATCATCATGCGGCGGCCCCGCGCGCGGGGGCCGCCGGCAAGGCGCGCACGCGGCGCTTGCGCATGTCGGCGAAGCGCACGATGGCCTCGACCAGGTCGTCGTCGGTCGAGAGTTCCAGCGCGTCGACGCCGGCACGGGCCAGGGCGTCGCGCAGCGTCTGTTCGCGCTCGGCGGCGATGCGGGCGAATCGCTTGCGGAAGCCCCGATCGTGCGTGTCGACCCACAGCTGCTCGCCGGTCTCGGCATCGCGCAGCGGCACCAGGCCCAGGTCGGGCAATTCCAGCTCCAGGGGGTCGAACAGGCGCACTGCGATCACCTCGTGGCGCTGCGCGAGCTGGCCCAGCGGCTTCTCCCAGCCGGGCTCGCTCAGGAAGTCGGACACCACGAACACCGTGGAACGGCGCGGCATCATCACCGCGGCCGAGCGCAACAGGTCCGACAGCCGCGTCATGCCCTGCGCCTTGTCGGCCTTGGCCTCCGGTGCCGGGCGCGCCATCGCGTGCAGCAGGCGCAGCACATGCTGGCGACCGCTGCGCGGCGGCAGCACGTGTTCGAGCTCGGTGCCGTAGACGAGGGCGCCGACGCGGTTGCCGTGCCGCGTGAGCAGCCGCGCGAGCACGCCGACGAAGCCCTGCGAGATCTCGCGCTTGGCCCGCGTGCCGGAACCGAAATCCACCGAACGGCTCAGGTCGAGCACGAACCAGGCCGCCATCTCGCGGTCCTCGGTGAACACGCGCACGTGCGGCTGCTGCAGCCGCGCCGTCACGTTCCAGTCGATGTGGCGCACGTCGTCGTGCAGCTGGTATTCGCGCAGGTCGGCCAGGTCCAGGCCGGTGCCGCGCATCAGGGTGCGGTAGTTGCCCTGCAGCAGGCCGTCCAGGCGCCGGATCACCGTCCATTCGAGCCGGCGCAGCGCGCGCTCGGCCGCGCCGCCCTCGGGCAGGGCGTCGTTGGCTGCCACCTGGTCAGGCTTGCGTCGCCACCAGCTCATCGATCGTCTCCTGCTTCGATGCACTTCCGTAGCAAGTCGCAGGCACCCACGGAACCGCCTTCGCCGGGCCGTCGGGTGCGCCCCCTTGCAGGGGGTTGGCGAAGCGACACGAAGTGCGCGAAGACTGGGGGTGGGCTCATTTACGCCACCAGCTTGTCATGTTCCAGGGGCTTCGCGGGGGCTGGCACCGCCCGCATGATGCGTTCGACCAGGATGTCGGGCGTGAGCCCTTCGGACAGCCCTTCGTACGACAGCGTGACGCGGTGGCGCAGCACGTCGGGCACCAGGTCGGTCATGTCCTCGGGCAGCGCATAGGTGCGGCCGCGCAGCATCGCCAGCGCCCGTGCGCCCTCCGTGAGGTTGATGGTGGCGCGCGGGCTGGCGCCGAAGGTGATGAGCTGGCGCGTGTCCTTGAGCCCGAACTTCTCGGGCGTGCGCGTGGCCGACACGAGCTTGACGGCGTACTGGATCAGCGAGGGGTCGACGTACACGTGGCGGGCCTGTGCCTGCAGTGCGGCGAGCTGGTCGGTGCTGGCCACCGGCGCGGCCTCGAGCTTCTCGCCGATCACGCGCTGCACGATGACGAACTCTTCCTCGTCGGTCGGGTAGTCGACCAGCACCTTCATCATGAAGCGGTCGACCTGGGCCTCGGGCAGCGGGTAGGTGCCCTCGGTCTCGATCGGGTTCTGCGTCGCCATCACCAGGAAGGGCTTGGGCACCTTGTGCGTCTCGCCCGCGATGGTGACCTGGCGCTCCTGCATCACCTCCAGCAACGCACTCTGCACCTTGGCCGGCGCGCGGTTGATCTCGTCGGCCAGCAGCAGGTTGGCGAACACCGGGCCCAGCGCGGTGGAGAAGTCGCCGGTCTTCTGGTTGTAGATGCGCGTGCCGACCAGGTCGGCGGGCACCAGGTCGGGCGTGAACTGGATGCGCTTGAACTGGCCGCGCACCGTGTCGGCCAGCGTCTTCACCGTGAGCGTCTTGGCCAGCCCGGGCACGCCCTCCACCAGCAGGTGGCCACCGGCAAGCATCGCCACCATCACGCGCTCCAGGAAGCGGTCCTGGCCCACGACCACGCGCTTGACCTGGTAGAGGATCTGCTCCATCAGTTCGGCCGTGGCGGCCGGCGTGTGGCCGTTGTCGGGGATGGGCGTGTCGGTCATGCGGCGGTCTCCAGATGCAAGAGGCGAGGTGTGACGGTGTCGTCAGAAGGGCGGCGAGCCGGCGGCGCTGGCGGCGTTCTCGATCGGCACGGCAAAGCCGATGCCGATGAAGGTGCGCTGCTGCGTCGGGTTGAGGATGGCGGTGACCACGCCGAGCACTTCGCCGTCCATGTTGATCAGCGGGCCGCCCGAATTGCCGGGGTTGGCCGCGGCGTCGAACTGGATCAGGTTGCCCAGCTCCTGCTTGCCCTCGGGCGAGCGGAAGGAGCGCTTGAGCCCCGACACCACGCCGGCCGACACCGAGGGCCCGATGCCGAAGGGAAAGCCCACGGCGGCCACCTGGTCGCCGGGCCGCAGGTCGGCGGTGGAGCGCATGGTGGCGGCCACCAGGTCGTCGGGGATCTTCTGCGCCTGCAGCACCGCCAGGTCGTTCTCGGGCTGCACGCCGGTGATGGTGGCGGGCGACTCCAGGCCGTCGAAGAAGGTCACCCGGATCTTGTCGGCGCCGGCGACCACGTGCAGGTTGGTGAGGATCACGCCCTTGTCGACGATCACCACGCCGGTGCCGACCCCGCGCTCGACCTCGCCGGGCGGGCCGTCGGCCTCCGGCGGCTTGCCCTTGGCCATGTTCCGGCCGCGCTTCTCGGTCTTGGCTTCGGGCGTCTTCTTCTCTTCGCCGTAGCCGACCACGCGCACGACCGAGGGGCGGATGATGTCGGCCGCCTTGGCGGCGGGGGAGGGCAGGGTGTTGGTCTGCAGCGTGCGCAGCACGGCCGCGTCGATGTCCTTCTGCGTCAGCGTGTGGCCGCCGGCGCGGGGCCACAGGTAGCCGGCGCCTGCCGCCGCGCCCATCGCCACGACGAGCATCAGGGCCAGTGCGGCTCGACCAGGCCGCCGGTGCCGCGTGGCCGGTGGCGGGGCGTCGCTCGCAGGCGCGCCGGCCTCGGGCACGATCGCGTCATCGGCGACCTCCTCGGTCGGCGGCGAGCTTCGGGGCGAGCGGCTGTAGCGGGAAGGCCTGCGCATGGATGCACCTCCGGCGAAAAGCGTGGGGGGAACGGTTTCACAGTAGCACGCTTTGTTCCCCGGCGCATGGCTTGATGCATCATGACCGCATGGCTGCCTTCGTCGATACACACTGTCACCTCGATGCGCCCGAATTCGGTGCGCAGGCGGCCGAGGTGCATGCCCGAACGCGTGCGGCCGGCGTCGCCCTGTGCGTGATCCCGGCCGTGGCGGCCTTCAATTTCGACACCGTGCGCGCGCTCGCGCACCGGCAGCACGATGCCTACGCGCTCGGCGTGCACCCGCTGTGCACGCGCGAGGCCGGCGACGCCGACCTGGACCGGCTCGAGGCCGAACTGTCCGCGCACGCGGCCGACCCACGCTTGGTGGCAGTGGGCGAAATCGGGCTCGACCACTTCGTGAAGGACCTGGACGCCGCCAAGCAGGCCCGCATCTTCCACCGCCAGCTCGAACTCGCCCGGGCGCACGACCTGCCGGTGCTCATCCACGTGCGGCGTTCGGTCGACCAGGTGCTCAAGCACCTGCGCCAGGTGGGCCGCGGCCGGCCCTGGCGCGGCATCGCCCACGCCTTCAACGGCAGCGAGCAGCAGGCGCAGGCCTGCATCGACCTGGGGCTGAAGCTCGGTTTCGGCGGGGCCGTGACCTTCGACCGTGCCCTGCAGCTGCGCCGCCTGGCGCAGTCGGTGCCGCTCGAGGCGATCGTGCTGGAGACCGACGCGCCCGACATCCCGCCGCACTGGCTCTACCGCACCCAGGCCGAGCGCGACGCCGGGCAGGCGCAGGGCCGCAACGAGCCCTCCGAACTGCCCCGCATCGCCGCCGTGGTGGCGGAGATGCGTGGCATCGCCCTGCCGGCACTGGCGCAAGCGACCACGCGCAACGCGTGCGAGGCCATGCCGCGCCTGGCCGCGCTGCTGGCGGACGCCGGGCCACGCAACGGGGCTCGCGACGCATCAGGTAACGCAGGCCCCGCCCCCCTGTAGTCGAAGCGCTGACACGGCCCGTAGGCCGAAGTCGCGACCCGTGTTTGCCACGTTTTTCGCCCCTCCTTTGATGTCATCCTCGGGTTTCGGTCGGGCGTTCGAGCACAGTGGCAGGACCACTTCAACCACTTCGAATTCCGACGATTTCAAAGGAGTACCCATGAGCAAGTCGACCCTTCGCATCCTCCCCGCCGTGCTGGCGCTGGCCTTCGCATCGGCAGGCCTGTCGGCCGTCGCCCAGACGACGACGACCACCACCACCGAGCCGACGGTGACGGAACGGGCCAAGGAAACCGGCAAGGAAGCCGTGGACGCCACCGAGCGCGGCGCCAAGAAGGCCTGGAGCGCGACCAAGAACACCACCGAACGTGCTGTCGACGCCACCGAGCGCGGCACCAAGAAGGCCTACAACGCCACCAAGAACACCAGCAAGAAGGCCTACAACGCGACCAAGAAGGGCGCGACCAAGGCCGTCGACGCCACCGAGAACGCCGGCCACGCCGCGGCCGACGGCATGCGCAGCGCCGGCAACAAGATCGGCGAGAAGATTCCGGGCACGGCCCAGAACGAAGCCGTGAAGAAGCAGTGAGCTTCGCCGCCATGAAAAAACCCGCCTCGGCGGGTTTTTTCATGGGCGCGCCATCGGTGGCGCTCGAGCCGGCTGGGCTGCAAGGTCGGCCCCGCGCTGGCGTTGGAAGCTTTTGGCGAGAATCAATGCCGAGGCAGTGAGGAAGGCGCCGGCTGCGGCCGGGTCGACCCCGTTCATGCCGCTTCCCCCTTGTCGTTCCGAATCGATGACGCGATCCGTTGAGTCCGCTGCCGCTGGCACGCCGCTGCTCGAAGGCCTGCCGCCGGTGGTCGGCGAGCGCACGGCGGTGCTGGTGCTCGGCAGCTTCCCTGGCGCGCGCTCCCTCGCGGTGCGGCAGTATTATGCGCACCCGCAAAACCAGTTCTGGAAGATCTTGCAAGCCATCTGGCCCGCCAGGCCGCTCCCCATGGGCGCGGACAGCTATCAAAAACGTAGCGAGTGGCTGCTCGAACGCGGGCTTGGCCTGTGGGACGTGTACGCCCGCTGCCGCCGTGCCGGCAGCCTGGATTCGGCGATACGCGACGCCGAAATCAACGACATCGCCGCCCTCCAGCTCCCGCGCCTGTCGGCCATCGTGCACAACGGCGGCGAGAGCCATCGCCATGCGCGCCACACGCAGGCCCTGGGCGTGCCCGTTTACAAACTGCCCTCCACCAGTCCGGCCAACGCGGCCTGGTCCTTCGGGCGCAAGCTCGAGGCCTGGCGCGCCGTGATGGCAGCGCACGGGCTGGCCTGATGGCAGTCCGTCGCACGCCCGAGCTGCCCGAGGTCAATTTTTCCGACTGGGGCGACACCCGCTACCTGCACCTGGGCACGGAGTGGATCCAGGGCTCGATGCGCCTGGATGCGCCCTACGAGATCGAGCTGGAGTACGTGCAGCGCATGATGGCCTGGCTGCTCTTCGTGGAGCCTGCCAGCGTCGCGCAGCGGCACGCGATGCAACTGGGCCTGGGCGCGGCGGCGCTCACCAAGTTCTGCCGCAAGCAGCTGCGTATGCGCACCACGGCCGTCGAGCTCAACCCGCAGGTGCTGGCCGCCTGCCGCGGCTGGTTCAAGCTGCCGCCCGACGACGCCAAGCTGCGCGTCGTGATCGCCGACGCCGCCGAGGAGATCCGGCGGGCCGAATGGCAGGGCACGGTGGACGGGCTGCAGGTCGACCTCTACGACCACGAGGCCGCGGAGCCCGTGCTCGACAGCGAGGACTTCTACGCCGACTGCCGGCGCCTGCTGACCGAGGACGGCTGCATGACGGTCAACCTCTTCGGCCGCTCCTCGAGCTACGAGCGCAGCCTGGAGAAGATCGCGGCCGCCTTCGGTACCGAAGCGCTCTGGGCCTTCAGGCCCACCCGCGAGGGCAACACGGTCGTGCTGGCGCAGCGCACGGCACAGCGGCCGAAGCGCGAGCGCCTTGCCGAGCAGGCCCAAAGCATCCAGACTCGCTGGGGTCTGCCTGCGCCCAAATGGCTGCGGGTCTTCAAACCGGTTGATTCATGAGCCGCCGCCCGGCCGCTCCGAAGGGGCTCGCACCGCAGGCGAAGCCGAAAGTATCTCAATGAGCGCTGTTCCCGCCTCCACCACCGCCGGCCGATCCGCCCCGCAGCCCGAAGGCCCGCTGCAGTTGCGCGCCGTGATCGAGTGGCTGGCGCGCGACGGCGTGATCTCGCCCACCGAAGCGCAGCGCACCATCGCCCGCTGCGCGCAGGCCGAGAGCCGGCAGCACCCGCTGGTGCGCCTGGCCAACGTGGCGATGACGCGCGAATCCGACGGCAAGCCGCTGGACCTGGAAGCGCTCACGCAATGGCTGGCCGGCCGCGCGGGCCTCGCCTACCTGCGCGTCGACCCGCTCAAGGTCGACGTGGGCAAGGTGGCCGACACCATGAGTGCCGCCTATGCCGAGCGCCACAAGGTGCTGCCGGTGCAGGTCACGCCCGCCGAGGTGGTGGTGGCCACGGCCGAGCCCTTCCTCACCGACTGGATCGCCGAGGTGGAACGCCAGTCGCGCCGCAGCGTGCGCCGCGTGGTCGCCAACCCGACCGACATCCAGCGCTACACGGCCGAGTTCTTCGCCCTCGCCAAGTCGGTGCGCGCGGCGCAGAAGGCCGGCAGCGGCAACAGCGCCGCGAGCTTCGAGCAGCTCGTCGAGCTGGGCAAGAACAACAAGCAGCTCGACGCCAACGACCAGAGCGTGGTGCAGGTGGTGGACTGGCTCTGGCAGTACGCCTTCGACCAGCGTGCCTCCGACATCCACCTGGAGCCGCGGCGCGAGCAGGGCGTGATCCGCTTTCGCATCGACGGCGTGCTGCACCCGGCCTACCAGATGCCGCTGGGCGTGATGAGCGCCATGGTCGCCCGCATCAAGCTGCTGGGCCGCATGGACGTGGTCGAGAAGCGCCGGCCCCTCGACGGCCGTATCAAGACGCGCAACCAGCGCGGCGACGAGGTCGAGATGCGCCTGTCGACCCTGCCCACCGCCTTCGGCGAGAAGATGGTGATGCGCATCTTCGACCCCGACACCGCTGTCAAGGACCTCGACGCGCTGGGCTTTCCGCCGCAGGACGCGCAGCGCTGGGAGCAACTCGTCACGCGGCCGCACGGCATCGTGCTGGTCACCGGGCCCACGGGCTCGGGCAAGACCACCACGCTGTACTCCACGCTCAAGCGCGTGGCGACCGAGGAGGTCAACGTCAGCACGGTGGAAGACCCGATCGAGATGATCGAGCCGTCCTTCAACCAGACGCAGGTGCAGCCACAGCTGGACTTCGGCTTCACCGAGGGGCTGCGCGCGCTGATGCGGCAGGACCCGGACGTGATCATGGTCGGCGAGATCCGCGACCTCGACACCGCCGAGATGGCGGTGCAGGCCGCGCTCACCGGGCACCTGGTGTTCAGCACCCTGCACACCAACGACGCGCCCAGTGCCACCACCCGCCTGATGGAGCTGGGCGTGCCGGCCTACCTCATCAACGCCACGCTGCTGGGCGTGCTGGCGCAGCGGCTGGTGCGCACGCTGTGCCCGCTGTGCAAGCAGCCGGACGAGAGCGTCACCCGCGAGCAGCTGGGCGAGGTGGTCGCGCCGTGGAAGATCACCGGCCACGTGAGCGCCTACAAGCCGGTGGGCTGCGTGGACTGCCGCATGACGGGCTTTCGGGGCCGCATGGGGCTGTACGAGCTGCTCACCGTGAGCGAGTCCTTCAAGGGCCTGCTGAACAAGGCGCCCAGCATCGACGCCCTGCGCCGCCAGGGCATGGCCGACGGCATGCGCCCGCTGCGCCTGGCCGGCGTGCTGCGCGTGGCCGAGGGCCTGACCACGCTTGACGAAGTGCTGAGCGCCACGCCGCCGCTCGACTGAAGGCGCTGCGCTCCCGACCCGCACCACCCGCGTGCGGCGTCGCCTTGTCCGAAGGGTTTTCCCTGATCCGCCGCTAGGTGGAATCCACATCGAAGCTGACCGGTGGCTGACCAACAATCCGCCGGTCTGTTTTCGTATCAGGAGACCGTTCGTGAAACTCAAAAGTCAGAAGGACTTTTTCTCGGGCCTGATGTTCACGCTGGTGGGCATCGGCTTCGCCTGGGGGGCGACCACCTACAACGTCGGCACAGGGGCGCGCATGGGCCCGGGCTACTTCCCGCTCGTGCTGGGCATCCTGCTGGCCATCCTCGGCACCGGCGTGATCCTGGGCTCGCTGGTTGTCGAGACCGAAGATGGCGAGCGCATCGGCAAGATTGCCTGGAAGCCGCTGGTCATGATCATCGTGGCCAACCTGATGTTCGGCGTGCTGCTCGGCGGCCTGCCCAGCATCGGCCTGCCGGCCATGGGCCTGGTGATCGCGATCTACGCGCTGACCCTCATCGCCTCGGCGGCCGGCCGGCAGTTCTCGCTCAAGTCCTCGCTGGTCCTCGCCACGATCCTGGCGATCGGCAGCTACCTCACCTTCATCGTCGGCCTGAAGCTGCAGTTCCAGGTCTGGCCCACCTTCATCACGGGCTGATCGGAACCTTCACCATGGATCTCATTGCCAATCTCTCCCTGGGGTTCGGTGCGGCCTTCACGCTGCAGAACCTGATCTACGCCTTCGTCGGCTGCCTGCTGGGCACGCTGATCGGCGTGCTGCCGGGCATCGGCCCCGTCGCCACCATCGCGATGCTGCTGCCGGCCACCTACGCGCTGCCGCCGGTGGCCGCCCTCATCATGCTGGCCGGCATCTACTACGGCTCGCAGTACGGTGGTTCCACCACCGCCATCCTGGTCAACCTGCCAGGCGAATCGGCCTCGGTCGTCACCGTGATCGACGGCCACCAGATGGCCAAGCAGGGGCGCGGAGGAGCGGCACTCGCGGCCGCCGGCCTGGGCTCCTTCTTCGCCGGCTGCGTGGGCACGCTGATCCTGGCCGCCTTCGCGCCGCCGCTCACGGAACTGGCCTTCAAGTTCGGCCCCGCCGAGTACTTCAGCCTGATGGTGCTGGGCCTGATCGGCGCCGTGGTGCTGGCTTCGGGCTCGCTGCTCAAGGCGATCTGCATGATCGTGCTGGGCCTGCTGATGGGTCTGGTGGGCACCGACGTCAACTCCGGCGTGGCACGCTTCTCCTTCGACATCCCCGAACTGACCGACGGCATCGGCTTCATCGCCATCGCCATGGGTGTGTTCGGTTACGGCGAGATCATCGCCAACCTGTCCAAGCCCGAGGAAGAGCGCGAAGGCCACATCGCCAAGCTGCACGGCCTGTGGCCCACGAAGGAAGACTTCAAGAACATGACGCCGGCCGTGCTGCGCGGCACGGCCCTGGGCTCGGCGCTGGGCATCCTGCCCGGCGGCGGTGCGCTGCTGTCCTCCTTCGCCTCCTACACGATGGAGAAGAAGCTCAAGCTCAAGCCCGGCGAGATTCCGTTCGGCAAGGGCAACATCCGCGGCGTGGCGGGCCCCGAGTCGGCCAACAACGCCGGCGCCCAGACCTCTTTCATCCCGCTGCTGACGCTGGGCATCCCGCCCAACCCGGTGATGGCGCTGATGGTGGGTGCGATGACCATCCACAACATCCAGCCCGGCCCGCAGGTGATGACCAGCAACCCCGAACTCTTCTGGGGCCTGATCGCCTCGATGTGGATCGGCAACCTGATGCTGATCGTGCTGAACCTGCCGCTCATCGGCATGTGGATCAAGCTGCTGACCATCCCCTACAAGTGGCTGTTCCCGTCCATCGTGCTGTTCTGCGCGATCGGCGTGTACTCGACCAACAACAACACCTTCGACATCTGGATGGTGGGCATCTTCGGCGTGATCGGCTATGCCTTCATCAAGCTGGGATGCGAACCGGCGCCGCTGCTGCTGGGCTTCATCCTGGGGCCGATGATGGAAGAGAACCTGCGCCGGGCTCTGCTGCTTTCGCGCGGCGACTGGTCGGTGCTGGTCACGCGCCCGATCTCGGCCGGCCTGCTGGTCGCGGCGGCGCTGCTGATCGTGATCGTGCTGCTGCCTTCGGTGAAGTCCAAACGCGAAGAGGCCTTCGTCGAGGAATGAGCGCGGCCGCGAGGCCACGGAACGAACGGCACCTTCGGGTGCCGTTTTCGTTTGCGCGGAGCCTGTTCGATTGATGCGCTGGAATCATGGATTCATCAGATAAATCCATTTCCTTCCAGGTCGTGTTCGCGCTCCAATCGGCGCCGGCACGGGGCGTGCAGGTTGATCCTGCCACCCTGGCGCCTTCCAATCCCTTGCCACACCTTCCCATGCAACGCAGACACCTGATGCTGGCCGCCGCGGCCGGCGCACTCACCGCCGTGGGCGCCCATGCCCAGGCCTGGCCCGCCCGGCCGATCCGCCTGGTCGTGCCCTTCCCGGCGGGCGGCGCCACCGACCTGTTCGCGCGCACGCTGTCGCAGAAGATGGGCGAGAAGCTCGGCACCACCCTGGTGGTCGACAACAAGCCCGGCGCGGGCGGCGCCATCGGCTCGGACCTCGCCGCCAAGGCTGCGCCCGACGGCTACACGCTGCTGCTGGCGACCACCAGCACGCACTCGATCGGCCCGTCGATCAATCCCAGGCTGCCCTACGACACGGTGCGCGACTTCACGCCCATCGGCCACGTGGGCGACGCGCCCAGCATCATGCTGGTCCCCGTCAACTCGCCCGCGAAGACGGTGCGCGAGTGGATCGACCACGCGAAGAAGAACCCCGGCAAGCTTAACTACGCCTCCAGCGGCAACGGCACCATCGTGCAGCTGACGGCCGAGCTCTTCAAGTCGATGGCCGGCGTGTTCGTCACGCACATTCCCTACAAGGGCACCGCGCTCGCCATGCCCGACCTCATGAGCGGCAAGGTCGACGTGCTCTTCGACTCGCTGCCCACCGGGCTGCCCTTCGTGCGCGACGGGCGGCTGCGCGCGCTGGCCGTCACCTCCCTCAAGCGCAGCCCGCTCGCGCCCGACCTGCCGCCGGTGGCCGACACGCTGCCGGGCTTCGAATCGACCACCTGGTTCGGCCTGTACGGCCCCAAGGGGCTGCCGCCCGAGCTGGTGACGCGCGTCAATGCCGCCGCCAACCAGGCGATGAGCGACCCGGAACTGCGCGACAAGCTGGCCAAGCTCGGCATCGAGCCGGCCAGCGGCACCCCGGCGCAGTTCGCCCAGCTGGTGGCGCAGGACGCCGCCAAATGGAAGAAGATCATCGTCGAGCGCAAGATCACCGGCGACTGATCGCCACCCGCGCCCGCCCCTCTCCCGTTCCCGCCCCGCCGCCATGAAGCACTTCGACTACGCCAACCCCTACCCCTCGACCCGCATCCCGGTCTTCGCCCGCAATGTCGTCTCGACCTCGCACCCGCTGGCGGCGCAGGCCGGCCTGCGCATGCTGCACCAGGGTGGCAATGCGGTCGACGCGGCCATCGCCGCCGCGGCCGCGATGACGCTGGTCGAGCCGGTGAGCAACGGCCTCGGGTCGGACGCCTTCTGCATCCTGTGGGACGGCCAGCAGCTGCACGGCCTCAACAGCTCGGGCAGCGCGCCTGCGGCCTGGACGCCGGAGTACTTCCGCAAGAAGTACGGGGCCGACGCCGCCACGCCGCCGATGCGCGGCATCGATTCGGTCACCGTGCCGGGCGCGGTGGGCGCGTGGGCCGCGCTGTCCGAGCGTTTCGGCAAGCTGCCCTTCGCCGACCTCATGGCCCCGGCCATCGAGATCGCCGAGCGCGGCTACCTGGTGCCGCCGGTGGTGCAGCAGAAGTGGGATGCGGCCACGCCGATCCTGAAGGACCAGCCGGGCTTCGCCGACGCCTTCCTGCCCTGGGGCCGCTCGCCGAAGGTGGGCGAGCTGTTCAAGTTCCCGGCGGCGGCGCGTGCGCTCAAGTCCATCGCGGGCAGCAAAGGCGAATCCTTCTACCGCGGCGAGATCGCGGCGGCGCTGGAGGCGTTCTCCACCGCGAACGGCGGCAGCCTCAAGGCCAGCGACCTCGCGGCCTGTAAGCCCGAGTGGGTCACGCCGGTGGAGCGCGAGTACCGCGGCTACACGCTGCACGAGATCCCGCCCAACGGCCAGGGCATCGCGGCGCTGATCGCGCTGGGCATCCTGGAGAAGTTCGACATCGCCTCGCTGCCCGTCGATTCGGTGCAGTCGCAGCACCTGCAGATCGAGGCCATGAAGCTGGCCTTCGCCGACGTGTACCGCTACGTGGCCGAGCGCGGCGCGATGGAGGTGACGACCGAACAGATGCTGGACGACGCGTATCTCGCCGCGCGCGCCAAGCTCATCGACCCCACGCGCGCGCAGGACTTCCAGGCCGGCAACCCGGTCAAGGGCGGCACCATCTACCTCACGGCCGCCGACGAGAACGGCATGATGGTCAGCTTCATCCAGAGCAACTACATGGGCTTCGGCTCGGGTTGCGTGGAACCTACCTTCGGCATCAGCCTGCAGAACCGCGGCCACGGCTTCAGCCTGAAGGACGGCAGCCCCAACCAGGTGGCGCCGGGCAAGCGGCCCTTCCACACCATCATCCCGGGCTTCCTCACCAAGAAGGGCCAGCCGATCATGAGCTTCGGCGTGATGGGCGGCAACATGCAGCCGCAGGGCCACCTGCAGACCCTGGTGCGCATGCTCGACTACGGCCAGAACCCGCAGGCCGCCTGCGACGCGCCGCGCTGGCGCTTCAACGCCGGGCGAGCGATCAACGTCGAGGCGGCGATGAACCCCGCCACCGTGCAGGGCCTGAAGGACCTGGGTCACGAGGTGGAGGTCATCAACGACTCCTACCAGGACTTCGGCGCCGGCCAGTTCATCTGGCGCGTGGGCGAGGAAAACGGCAAGCCCTCCGAGGAAGGCTACGTCATCGCCAGCGACCCGCGGCGCGACGGGCTGGCCGCCGGGTACTGATCCGAACTGGGCCGGCCGCCGCCATCGGCGTGCGGGGGCATCGCCAGCCACGTCGGCGCGCGGGCGCCATGCATGCGAACATCCAGGGCTGACTTCTCAGAAGAAAAAGTGCCTGCAACGCCCGCCCTGCCTGCGCAAGCAGCTACGAAATCCATAGCGCCCGGCCTGGCGCTGGCCTCCTTCGGCGCCATCGCCTTCAGCGGCAAGGCGATCATCGTGAAGCTGGCCTACCGCTACGGCGTCGATGCGGTGACGCTGATCATGCTGCGCATGCTCTTCGCGCTGCCCCTGTTCGCCGTCATGGCCTGGTGGGCGGGCCGCGGCAAGCCGCCACTCACGAAGCGCGACTGGCTGGGCGTGCTGGGGCTGGGCGTCACCGGCTACTACCTCGCGAGCTTCCTCGACTTCGCCGGCCTGGCCTACATCACGGCCAGCCTGGAGCGGCTGATCCTGTACCTCAACCCCACGCTGGTGCTGCTCTTCGGCTGGCTGGCGTACGGGCGGCGCATCCGCGGCGGTCAACTCCTGGGCATGGCCATCAGCTACGCCGGCGTGATGCTGGTCTTCGGCCACGAGCTGCAGATCGGCCAGAGCCGCGCGGCGGCCTGGGGCACGCTGCTGGTCTTCCTGAGCGCGGTGAGCTACGCCATCTACCTCGTGTGGAGCGGCGAGTTCGTCAAGCGCCTGGGCTCGCTGCGGCTGGTGGGCCTGGCCACCAGCGTGGCCTGCCTGCTGTGCATCGGCCAGTACCTGGTGCTGCGGCCGGTGGGTGCGGTGTTCGAACTCGCGCCCCAGGTGATCTGGCTGTCGGTGCTCAATGCCACGCTGTGCACCGCGGTGCCGGTGCTCGCGGTGATGATGGCGATCGAGCGCATCGGCGCCGCCGTGGCCGCGCAGACCGGCATGATCGGGCCGATGTCGACCATCCTCATGGGCGTGGTCATCCTGGGCGAGCCCTTCACCGCCTGGATCGCGGCCGGCACGGCGCTGGTGATCGCCGGCATCTTCGTCTTCACCCGCGCGGGAAAATGAATCACCCCCCAAGCGGCTTCGCCCGAGGCCGCCGCCAGACGCGGCGACCGTTCAGGCCGTCCAAACCTGCGCAGGCAGGTTTGGAGCCGCGGCCCTCACCCCCCCTCTGCTTCGCGAGGGGGGCGCACCCAGTGGCCCGGCAGAGCCGGTTCCACGGGTGCCCTGAACGACTCGCCGTAGCGGCGGCACGGCAGGCGCGAATTCGCATCACATCCGACATTCACGACAAGGAGCAAACACATGGATCTGGGCATCGCAGGAAAGACGGCGCTGGTGTGCGGCGCGAGCAAGGGTCTCGGCTATGGCTGCGCGCTGGCGCTGGTGCAGGAGGGCGTCAACGTCGTGATCGTGGCGCGCGGCGCCGAGGCGCTGGAAGCGGCTGCTGACAAATTGATCGCTGCCCGCGCAGGCGGGGCGGGCGCCGCGGGGCCGTTCGTCAAGCACGTGGCGGCCGACATCACGACGCCCGAGGGCCGCGCGGCGGTGTTCGCCGTGCAGGCCGACTACGACATCGTCGTCACCAATGCCGGCGGACCGCCGCCCGGCGACTTCCGCAGCTGGGATCGCGAAGCCTGGATCAAGGCCGTGGACGCCAACATGCTCACGCCCATCGAGCTGATCAAGGCCACCGTCGACGGCATGGCGGCGCGCGGCTTCGGCCGCATCGTCAACATCACGTCCAGCGCGGTGAAGGCGCCGATCGACATCCTCGGGCTGTCCAACGGCGCGCGCAGCGGGCTCACCGGCTTCGTCGCCGGCCTGGCGCGCAGCGGCATCGCCGCCCAGGGCGTGACCATCAACAACCTGCTGCCGGGCGCCTTCGACACCGACCGCCTGCGCAACACCGCGGCCGGCGCGGCCCAGAAGACGGGCCAGACCATCGAGGCGATCCAGGAGTCGCGCAAGAAGACCATTCCCGCACGCCGCTTCGGCACGCCCGAGGAGTTCGGCGCCATCTGCGCCTTCCTGTGCAGCCAGCAGGCGGCCTACATGACGGGCCAGAACGTGCTGGCGGACGGCGGCGCGTACCCCGGCACGTACTGAGGCGAGGCGTGGCGCGGCGCGGCGCCGCGTCCGGGGCGGTCCGTGCGGCGCGGCACAATCCGCCGTCGCCATACCGCCCCCCACGCCCTTGAGTCCCGAAACAGCCCACCGCATCACCCTGGTCTCGGTCACCGGCCTGGCCGACGCGCAGGGTGCCGCCCGCGCGCTGGCCTTCAGCCAGCGCCAACTGCCCGCCTGCCGCGCGCTGCTGTGCAGCCCGGTGCGGCCGGCGGACCTGCCGCCGGGCATCGAGCATCTGCCGATCGCGCCGCTGAACTACCACGAGTACAGCTGGTTCATGCTCTTCGCGCTGTGGCGCGTGGTGCCGACCGAGTTCGCGCTCGTGGTGCAGGAGGACGGCTGGGTGCTCGAGGGGGCCAGCTGGCGCGACGACTACCTGGCCTACGACTACGTCGGCGCGCCCATCCACCTGGCCCGCATCGACACGCCCGAAGGCGTGCGCTGGAGCCGCCGGTTCGCGTGGTCGACGCCCGAGCATCCGCTGGGGCAGGGCGCGACGCCGGTGCAGAACGGCGGCTTCAGCCTGCGCAGCCAGCGCCTCATGCGGGCGCTGGTCGATCACCCGCACATCCGGGTCGAGGTGCCTGCGCCCGACGTGGTGGGCGGCGATCCGCTGCGCATGCAGTGGCAGCACGACGCACTGCTGGAGGACGTGCAGCTCAGCGGCGTGCTGCGTCCCGCGCTCGAGGCGGTGGGCCTGCGTTTCGCGCCGGTGGAGGTGGCCCGCAGTTTCGCGATCGAGCATGCGGGCCTGCTGCACCATGGTTACGACGCGCTGCAGCTGTTCGGGCACCACTCGAAGCTGCGGCGCCTCGCCGCGATCGATCCGCCCACGCTGCGCTACCGGCTGCCGCGTTCGCATCTGGCGCGGATCTACGGCGAGCCCGAGCTGCTGCAACTCTTCGAACGGCGCGGGTACGCGGTCGAGTTCGAGCCGGAGCCCGTCCCCGCGGCGCCGCGACGGGTGTTCGACACCTTCACCTACAACGGCGAGCGCGAGGTGCTGCTCACGCGGCTGAACGAGCTGTCGGCCGTGGTGGACTGCTTCGTCGTCGTGGAGGCGACCCGCACCTTCGCGGGGGAACCGAAGGCCCTGCGCTTCGACCCGGCGGACCCGGCCCTGGAGCCCTTCATCGGCCGCATCCGCTACGTGGTGGTGGACGACATGCCCGACGACCCGCCGGGTGCGGAATCGGCGGCGGTCGAAGGCGACTGGCTCAACGACCCGCCCAGGACCGGCTTCTGGCTGCGAGAGAAGTTCCAGCGCAACCAGATCCTGCGCGGCCTGGCGGATGCGGCGCCACACGACCTCGTGTTGATCTCCGACGCCGACGAGATCCCGCGTGCCGAGCGCGTGCGGCAACTGCGCGATGCGCCCCACGACCAGGTCTTCGGGCTGCGCCTGCGGCTGTACTACTTCTACGCCAACTACCGCAACGTGGCGGGGCCCGAGTCGGACACGGTCTGGACGGTGGGCTGTCCGCGTGCCTGGCTCGACGTCCGCACCCCCGGCCAGATGCGGCTGGGTGTGCGTTTCGGCGCCGTGGCCGCGACGCTCGTGGAAGACGCCGGCTGGCACCTGTCGTACTTGGGCATGCAGGTCGATGCCGTGCGGCAGAAGATCCGCGGCTTCGCCCACCAGGAATGCCGCGAGCTGGCGGACGCCATCGACCTGACCCGGCTCGTGATCGATGGGCTCGACCTGTATCGGCGCGCCGGGTACCAGTGGGCGCTGGTCGACGCCGCCCAGGCTCCCGCCTGGTTGCGCGCCGAGCCGTCGATGCAGCACCTGTTCGCCACGCCCCATGCGGAGGTGCTCCCGCGCTATGCCAAGGAGTCCTACGTGGCGGTGGCGCCCAGTCCCTTCGGCAAATGGGAGCACCACCCCAACCGCCACATCCTGCAGGCCTATGCCGGGCACGTGCAGGGCCGCGTGATCGACCTGGGATGCAGCCACGGGGCCAGCACCTGGTGGCTCACGCAGAACCCACGCGTGCGCGAGGTGGTCGGCGTGGACGTCAACGCCGAAGCGCTCGCAGTGGCGCAGCGCCTGTTCGCCGACGTGATGCTCCCGCACGCGTTCGTGCACCTCGACCTGACGCAGGGGCAGGCGATCGACCCGCCAGGCGACACGCTGGTGAGCTTTCACACGCTGGAGCACATCTATCCGGCGGACGTCGCGGCCTTCCTTGCCGCGGCGTACCGGTCGCTCCGGCCGGGCGGATGCTTCGTGGTCTCCATTCCCTACGACCGCGCCTACCCCGATCCCTGCCACGTCGGCTTCTACACCGAGGCCAGCCTGTCGGCCTGCATGCGCGCCGCGGGCTTCGAGGTGGTCGAATGCTTCAAGGACGATCGCTTCGCCGAGAAGGGCCTGCTCACCGGCCTGTTCCAGCGGCCGCTGGCGCAGAGCCTCTAGCGCGCGGGCGGTTCCGGCTCAGGCCGGTCGGCGCGACGACAGCACGATTCCTGCCACGATCAGCGCGAAGGCCAGCGCGTGGTAGCCGTGCGGCATCTCGCCCAGGAACAGGGCCGAGAGCATGGCTGCGAACAGCGGCGTGAGGTTGACGAAGAAGCCCGCCGCGTTCGGCCCCGCGCGCTGCACGCCGGCGGCCCAGCAGGGGAAGGCCAGCACCGCCGGTCCGATGGCGATGAAGGCCAGCGCGACGGCCACGCGCCAGTCGAACGCGAAGAAGCCGTCACCCACGGCCCATTCGCCGGCAGAGAACAGCGCCGACCACAGCACGCCGAAGGCGACCTGGGCCATGAGGAACGCGGCCCAGTCGCCCCGCACGCCGGCCGGCCCGTGGGTGCGCGTGAGCAGCCAGCTGTAGAGCGCCCAGGCGACGGTGGCCAGCAGCATGTAGAGGTCGCCGCGCACCAGGCGCAGCGCGAGCAGCTTGTGCCAGTCGCCGCGGCTCAGGACCAGCGCCACGCCGGCCATCGACAGCACGGCGCCGGCCAGTTCGTGGCGCGTGATGCGGTGGCCGAAGAAGAGGGCGCCGGTGGCCATCATCCACAAGGGCATGCTGGAGCCGACCAGCGTCACGTTGATCGGCGTGGACGTCTGCAGCGCCATGTATTGCAGCGCGTTGTAGCAACCCACGCCCAGCAGCCCCAGCACCGCATAGCGGCGCCAGTGCGGCCACAGCGGGCTGTCCGGCCGCAGCACCGCCGCGGCCAGCGGCAGCAGGAGCAGCAGCGCCAGCGCCCAGCGCACCGCATTGAGCGTGAGCGGCGACACCAGGTCGCGCAGCATGCGGCCGATCACCGCGTTGCTGGCCCACAGCAGCGGCGGCACGGTCAGGAGGAAGGCGGTGCCTGCACCGAGGCCGGTGCGGGCGGGGGTCGTCGTGGTCATGGTTCGGAGAGCGCGCACTGTAGCCAGTCGCCTCAAGGCCTGCGCCGACGGGGCCATTCGTGGCACCATGCCACCCCCTTCCTTCCAATGACCTGGGTTGCCACCATGAGCCTGAGCCTCGCCGTCCGCATCGATCGCCAAGGCGGTCCCGAAGAACTGAAGATCGTCGAGGTCGAGGTGGGCGAGCCCGGCCCGGGCGAGATCCGCATCCGCCACAAGGCGGTGGGACTGAACTTCATCGACGTCTACCAGCGCAACGGCCTGTATCCCTTCCCCATGCCGCTGCAGCTGGGCATGGAGGCGGCCGGCGTGGTCGAGGCGGTGGGCGAGGGCGTCACGCATCTCAAGGTGGGCGACCGCGCGGCCTACGCCAGCCAGCCGCCGGGCGCCTACTGCGAGCTGCGGGTGATGCCGGCCAAGTGCGTGTGCCGCCTGCCCGACGCCATCTCCTTCGAGACCGGCGCCGCCATGATGCTCAAGGGCCTCACGACGCAGTACCTGCTCAAGAAGACGCTGCCCGTCGAGGGCCTGGCGCCGGGCGACTTCGTCCTCTTCCATGCGGCGGCGGGCGGCGTCGGCCTGATCGCCTGCCAGTGGGCGAAGGCGCTGGGCCTTCAGCTCATCGGCACCGCCGGGTCCGACGCCAAGTGCCGGATGGCGCTGGACCACGGCGCCGCGTACGCCATCAACTACAGCACCGAGGACTTCGCCGCGCGCGTCAAGGAGATCACCGGCGGCAAGGGCGTGAAGGTGGTGTACGACTCGGTGGGCAAGGACACCTTCGAGGGTTCGCTGGCCTGCCTGCGCCCCTTCGGCCTGCTGGCGAGCTTCGGCAACGGCTCGGGGCCGGTGCCGCCGGTCAACATCGGCACGCTGGGCGCCAAGGGCTCGCTGTACATCACGCGGCCCACGCTCTTCACCCACATCGCCACGCGCGAGAGCTGCCAGGCCATGGCCGACGACCTGTTCGCGGTGGTGGAAAGCGGACAGGTGAAGATCCCGATCGACCAGCGCTATACGCTCCAGGACGTGCAGCAGGCGCACCGCGACCTGGAAGCGCGCAAGACGACCGGTTGCACGGTGCTGACGCTGGACTAGTGGGCTGTCCCGCAGGCATTTGCGGGACAGCACACGACCACCTGAAGGACGCTTCCTACCCGCCCTGTGCGCGTGCGCCCGCGTGGTGCGCGCGCACCATCGTCGAAGCTCCAGGCTCCTTTTCGGCGCGCGTGCACGGCATCGGTGCGGCGCGCCGGCATTCATGGATCTGGAAGCAGCGAGCACATGGCCGTCGTCAGGGCATTCATCGTCGATGACAACCCCACCCTCCGGGCGAACCTGGCGGGTACCCTGCGCGACGTCGCGCGCGTCGAACCGGTGGGCGAGGCCGACTCCGAGGCCAGCGGCAGCGCCTGGCTGCGCGAGCATGCGGGTCAATGGGACCTGGCCATCGTCGACCTCTTCATCGGCGCGGGCAGCGGCCTGCGCGTGCTCGAGGCCTGCCGCGTCCGCGCGCCCGGCCAGCGGGTGGTGGTGCTGAGCAACCACACCACGCAACAGGTCCGCATCCGCTGCCGCCAGCTGGGCGCCGACGCGGTGTTCGACAAGGCCACCGAGCTCGACGACCTGATCGACTTCTGCCTGCGCAGCCGCGAGGCGCGGCTGCAGGCTCACTGAGACCGGTCGGCCCGGCCCGCGGCCGTCTCGCGGATCAACTGCCACACCCGCTGCGCCAGCGGCGAGGGCGCGCGGTTGCGCCGGTGCACGAGCACGATGTCGCGCTGCACCACCGGCGTCAGCGGCCGCACCGCCAGCCGGCCCAGGCCGTCCGGCGGCACGGCCAGCGCGGGCATCACGCTGATGCCGATGCCGGCCTCGACCATGCGGAAGACCGTGGTGGGATGGCCCAGCTCCTGCACCACCTCGCACTGCGCGCCGTGCCGTTGCAGCGCCGTGTCGATGAGCCGCCGGCTGCCCGAGGCATGGTCGAGCAGCACCAGCGGCTGGCCGCTGAGGGCCGACCAGCGCACCGTGCGCGGCTTCGTCAGCGCGTGCTCGCGGGGCGCCACCAGCACGAAGGGGTCGTGCATGATCGATTCGGAATGCAGGTCCTCGGACGCCGAGGGCTCGATGACGACGCCGAAGTCCACCTCGCCCGCGCGCACGCTGCCCAGCACGTCCTGCTGGATGCGGTCGAGCAGCACCAGCTGGATGTCGGGCTCCTGGCGTGCGCAGGCGGCGATGCAATCGGGCATCAGGTTGGCCGACAGGGTGGGACTGCTGGCGACCCGCACCTTGCCGCGCCGCGCATGGGCCATGCCGCCCACGTCCTGCAGGGTCTGGTCGAGCTCGTCGAGCAGGCGGTCGAGCCGCGCGGCCAGCGACTGGCCGGCCTCGGTGAGCGCCACCTCGCGCGTGGTGCGGTCCAGCAGCTTCAGGCCGAGCTGCGACTCCAGCTCGTGGATCGAGCGGCTGACGGCCGGCTGCGTGAGCCCGATGCCGTCGCCGGCCCGGCTGAAGTTGCGCTCCAGCGCAACGGCGCGGAAGACGCGCAGCTGGCGCAGGGTGACGTTCATCGGCGGTCCGTGTTCATGCAACCGGATCATAAAACGATGAGATAAATCCATTTCACTTTTCAATGGCGGCGGCGCCCAATCGGGGCCATGGCACGCTCACGCTTCCTTCCCGACAACTTCACCCTGGCCCTGGTCACCACGGTGGCCGTCGCCACGCTGCTGCCGGCCAGCGGCCGCGTCGCCCATTTCTTCGAGGGGCTGACCACGGTCGCGATCGGCCTGCTGTTCTTCCTGCACGGCGCCAAGCTCTCGCGCGAGGCGATCCTCGCGGGCATCACGCACTGGCGGCTGCACCTGCTGGTGTTCTGCGCCACCTTCGTCCTGTTCCCGCTGCTGGGCTTGGCGCTCAAGCCGGTGCTGGCGCCGCTGGTCACGCCGGCGCTGTACGTGGGCGTGCTGTACCTGTGCGTGCTGCCGGCGACGGTGCAGTCGGCCATCGCCTTCACCTCGCTGGCGCGCGGCAACATCCCGGCCGCCGTGTGCAGCGCCTCGGCCTCGACGCTGCTGGGCGTGTTCGTCACGCCGCTGCTGGTCAACCTCGTGGTCGTGCCGCACCACATGGGCAGCGGCTCGCTCGACGCCATCGGCCGCATCCTGCTGCAGCTGATGGTGCCCTTCGTGGCCGGCCACCTGCTGCGCCCGTGGATCGGCGGCTTCGTCAAGCGCCACGCGCCGGTGCTCAAGTTCGTCGACCAGGGTTCGATCCTGCTGGTGGTCTACACCGCCTTCAGCGCGGCCGTGATCGAGGGGCTGTGGAAGCAGGTGCCGCTGTCGGCACTGGGCGGGCTGCTGGTGGTGTGCGCCGTGCTGCTGACGCTGGCGCTGGTGCTCACCACGCTGGCGGCGCGCAAGCTGGGCTTCGACAAGGCCGACGAGATCACGATCGTCTTCTGCGGCTCCAAGAAGAGCCTGGCCAGCGGCGTGCCGATGGCCAAGGTGCTGTTCCCGGCCGCGTCGGTGGGCGCGATCGTGCTCCCGCTGATGCTCTTCCACCAGATGCAGCTGATGGTCTGCGCGGTGCTGGCGCAGCGCTATGCGCGTCGGCCGCAGGAGCCGGAAACCGCAGGCGAACCGGCCGCGCTTGCCAAGACCTGACTTGGCAATTTCTGGAAAGAAATCGAGTGCTTGCGCCCGAGCAGCGGGCGCGAGCAGCTATGAAATCGATAGCAAGGTGAACGCCTGCGCCGCGCGGCTCAGGCGTCTTCCAGCGGCGTGAGCCGCGACTCGCGCAGCCGGCTGGGCGCCAGGGCCCCGGCGGAGTCGAGGATCGGGTAGGCGATCGAGCAGATGTGCGAGTTGATGCGCTTGAGGTCGCTGATCAGGTCGATGTGCAGCGAGCTGGTCTCCATGCTCGGCGCGGTGCGGTCCATCAGCCGCGCCAGGTGCGTCGTGGCGTAGGCGCGCTCCAGGTCCCGAAAGCGCGCCTTCTCCTCGAGCAGCTTCTGCGCGTCGCGCACGTTGCCGTTGAGGAACACGCTCATGCCCAGGCGCAGGTTGGCCACCAGGCGCTCGTGCAGCTCGACGATCTCGGCCATGCCGGCCTCGGAGAAGTTGCGCTGCGGGCGGATCTTCTTGTCCTCGATGTCGATGATCACCCGCTCGATGATGTCGCCCACCTGCTCCATGTTGATGGTGAAGCTGATGATGTCGGTCCAGCGCTTGCTCTCCTCCTCGCCCAGCGCCTCGCGCGAGATCTTGGTGAGGTAGTACTTGATGTCGGAGTAGAGCTGGTCGACGGTGTCGTCCATGCGCCGCAGCTCCTCGGCCAGGCGCAGGTCGTTGTTGCGGATCACCGAGAGCATGCCGATCAGCATGCTCTCCACCACGTCGGCCTGGTGCAGCGCCTCGCGCGCGGCGTTGGAGATGGCCAGCGAGGGCGTCGACAGCGCCGAGGGGTCGAGGTGCTGGGGCCGGCTGCTCGACAGCGACTGCGGCGGTGCCGGCAGCAGCTTCATCGACAGGCGCGCCACCGGCGCCGTGAGGCCGATGAAGGCCACGCTCGCCACCACGTTGAAGGCCAGGTGGTACAGCACCACCAGCTGCGTCGGGCCCTGCACGTGCGGCCGCACGTACTGCAGCCACAGGCCGATGAAGGGCGCCGCGATCGCCACGCCCAGCAGCTTGAAGACCAGGTTGCCCACCGTGACCTGGCGCACCGCAACCGAGGACTTGGCCGTGGTCAACACCGCCAGCAGGCCGCTGCCCAGGTTGGCGCCCAGCACCAGGCCCAGCGCCACGTCCAGCGGCACGACGGCGGACGAGGCCATCGCCGCGACCAGCAGCACCACCGCCAGGCTGGAGTAGGCAACCACGGCCAGCACCGCACCCACCGTGATCTCCAGCAGCACGTCGCTGGTGATGGAGGTGATGATGGCCCGCATGGCCGGCCCCTCGAACAGCGGCCCGGTGGCCTGCACCACCAGCTGCAGCGCGAGCAGCATCAGGCCCAGGCCGATCAGCACGCGGCCGAAGCGCCCCGCGGGGCTGGCCGGGCGCGTGATGGAGAACACCACGCCGGTGAAGATGAAGAGCGGCGACAGCCAGGACAGGTCGGTCGAGAACAGCACCGACATCAGGGCCGTGCCGATGTCGGCACCGCGCATCACCGCCAGCGCGGCCGGCAGCGTGATCAGCCCCTGCCCGACGAAGGACGAGGTCATCAGCGAGGTGGCGGTGCTCGACTGCACCAGCGCCGTCACGCCGATGCCGGCCAGCGCGGCGGAGAAGCGGTTGGACAGGCTGTGCTGCAGGAACTTGCGCAGATTGCCGCCGAACACGCGCAGGACGCCGGTGCGAACGAGATGGGTGCCCCACACGAGCAATGCGATGGCCGCCAGCAGGTTCAGCAGATGTTTCATGGACGGGGCGTCCGCTCCTTGTTCTTGTGTGGCGTCATCATGCGCCCGCGCGGGGCGGGCGTCTGTCGGCGCAGGGCGTCAATCGATCAAGGCGCCATTTTCATGGAAAGGATAGGGCCCCTCGAATTCGCCCGACATCGCCAGGTGCGTGACCAGGCGCTGCTCCGACGTCCAGGCGTGCAGGCGGTAGCCCGGCGGTTCCAGCGTCCAGGCAGAGGCCGCATCGGGCGCGAGGTCCAGCTGCACCTGGTGGCCCGGTGCCGGCGAGGTGCTGGCGATGGTGCCGCCGAAGCGCACGTCGATGGCCCGGTGCAGGTGGCCGCAGACGATGCGCTCCACGTTCGGGTGCTGGCGCACGATGGCCTCGAGCCGCTCGCGGCCCTGGAGCAGCCCGATACGGTCCATGTGGCCGATCAGCGTCGAGAAGGGCGGGTGGTGCATGGCGATGACCACCGGCTCGCCGCGGCAGCCGGCCAGCGTGGCCTCGAGCCAGTCGAGCTGCGCGTCGTCCAGCGCGCCGTGGCTGGCGCCGGCGACGGCGGTGTCCAGCGCCACCAGGCGCAGTGCGCCGACCCGCACCGAATAGCGGACCGGGCCTTCGGTGCCCAGGTAGGCGTGATCGGGAAAGCTGCGGCGCATCTGCTCGCGCTCGTCGTGGTTGCCGGGCAGCAGGTACAGCGGCATGGTCAGCGGCGCGAGGAGGCGCGCGAGGTGCGCGTACTCGGCTTCACGGCCGAAGTCCGTCAGGTCGCCGGTCAGCACGATCGCGTCGGGCTGCTGCGGCAGGCGCAGCACCGAGGCCACGGCGCGAGCCAGGTAGGGCGCCGTGTCGATGCGGCCGTAGGCCAGGCGGCCCGGTTCGCGGATGTGCAGGTCGGTGATCTGGCCCAGCAGCGTGAGCGTGGTCGCGACCGGAGCGGCCGATGCGGTCTGCGGGGTCATGCGCCCACCTCCTGCGTGCTCATCAGCCGCTCCGCGCGGATGCGGATGCCGACCTCGTCGCCCGGCTGGTAGGGCGCGTCGCGGCCCACCTCGGCCATCAGCAGCGGCTGGTCGTCGGCGCGCAGCTGCAGCTGCACCCGCTCGCCGAGGAAGGTGCGCCGCTCCACGCGCGCCAGCCCCCATCCGTCCTGGCGGGCGCCGATCTCGATGTCCTCGGGGCGCACGAGCAGCGTCTCCTGGCCGTGCCAGGCCTCGGGGCAGGCGAGGGCGGCGCCGCCAATGCGCACCACGCGCTCGGCCTGCGCCTGCGCGTCGCGCGCCAGGCGGTTCACCCGGCCCAGGAACTCGGCCACGAAGGGGTGCGCGGGTGCGCGGTACAGGTCCTCGCCACGGCCCA
The DNA here is from genome assembly GCA_030418545.1 of Xenophilus aerolatus. Classification (GTDB taxonomy): domain Bacteria; phylum Pseudomonadota; class Gammaproteobacteria; order Burkholderiales; family Burkholderiaceae_C; genus Xenophilus. The sequence goes on from QAIB01000003.1 coordinate 226,135, forward strand.
CCTGCACGATGCGGCCGGCCCGCATGACGGCCAGCCGGTCGGCGATGGCCATCGCCTCCTGCTGGTCGTGGGTGACGTGGATGGCCGTGATGTGCAGGCGCCGCAGCAGCTCGGCCAGCTCGTCGCGCAGCGACTCCTTGAGCTTGGCATCGAGGGCGGCCAGCGGCTCGTCCAGCAGCAGCACGCGCGGGCGCACGGCCACGGCGCGGGCCAGCGCCACGCGCTGGCGCTGGCCGCCCGAGAGCTCGGACGGGCGCTTGTTTTCCAGGCCGGTGAGGCGGGTCAGCTCGACCAGCTCGCCCACCGCACGGCGCTCCTCGTCGCGCGACACGCCGCGGATGCGCAGCCCGTAGCCGATGTTGGCCGCCACCGTCATCTGCGGGAAGAGCGCGTAGCTCTGGAACACCATGCCGATGCCGCGCTGCTCGACCGGGCGGCGCGTCACGTCCTGGCCGCCGAAGACGATGCGGCTGCCCTCGTCGGGCGATTCCAGGCCCGCGATGATGCGCAGCAGGGTGGTCTTGCCGCAGCCCGAGGGGCCCAGCAGGGCCAGCACCTCGCCGGCCTCCACGTGCAGGTCGGTGGGCAGCAGGCCGCGGGTGCCGTCGGCGTAGGTCTTCGCGCAGTTCGCGATGTCGACCGGGATTCGTTCAAGTTCCATGGCGTTTCTGGATCAGGTTGGCCAGGTACTGCAGGATCCACAGCACCGGCAGGATGACGGCGAAGAAGACGAGGGTGTAGGCTGAGCCCACTTCCAGGCGCATCGATGCATAGCTGTCGGCCAGGCCGACGGGCAGGGTCCGCGTGAGCGGCGTGTGCAGCATCCAGGTCAGGTTGAATTCGCCGACCGAGAGCGTGAACACCATCAGGCTGCCGGCGACGATGGCCGGAAAGACCGCCGGCACCAGCACGCCCAGGAAGCGCTGGCGAAAGCTCGCGCCCAGCGAGCGCGCCGCCTCCTCCAACGCCACCAGGTCGTCGCGCTGGAAGGCCGAGGACACCGTGCGCACCATGAAGGGCAGGGTGAAGACGATGTGGCCGACCAGGATGAAGGCGAAGCTCTGGCGGAAGGCCGTGACCTGGCCGTAGGCCAGGATCAGCGCGAGCGCGGTCGCCAGCCCGGGCACGGCGACAGGCAGCGTGAGCAGCTCCTCGAAAGTGTGGGCCCAGCGCGAGCGGCTGCGCGCCAGCGCATAGGCGCAGGGCACGCCCAGCACGATGGTGCCGACCACGCAGGCCAGGGCCAGCAGCAGCGAGGCGCCGACCGTGTTGCCATACACCTCCCACACCTCGCCGAGCCAGCGCAGCGTGAGGCCGCTCTTGAGTCCGCTGCTGTAGTTGTTGACCAGGCCGGCCATCACCGACAGGAGCATCGGCGCGATCATGAACACGCTCACCGCCACGGTGACGGCGAAGAGGAAGGGCGAACGCGTGGTGCTGTGCTTGTGTTGCATCGAGATCGTCCTTTCGCTCAACGCACCGCCGGGCTGCCGCCGGCGCGGCGCGCCAGGAACAGCACCAGCCAGGTGACCAGGCCCAGCGCGATCGACAGCGAGGCCGCGAGCGCGAAGTTGGCGTAGTTGGTGAACTCGTTGTAGATGGTGATGGGGATCACCTCGAACTTGCTGGCCAGCGTGAAGGCCGTGCCGAAGGCGCCCATGGCGGTGGCGAACAGGATGGCGCCGCAGGCCAGCGTGGTGGGCGCCAGTTCGGGCACCCACACGTCGCGCACCACGCGCAGGCGCGAGGCGCCCAGCGAGCGCGCCGCTTCCTCGAGCTGCGGGTTCATCGCCACGGCCGCCGCCGCGTAGGTGGCGATGGCGCGCGGCAGCGAGAAGTACAGGTAGGCCAGGAAGAGCCCGAGCAGCCCGTAGGCGAAGGTGATGCGCTCGCCGCCGAGGGCGCTGCTGAGGTCGGCCACCAGCCCCTGCCTGCCGCCCAGCAGGATCACGAAGAAGCCGATGATCACGCCCGGGAAGGACAGCGGCAGCGTGAGCAGCGACAGCAGCACGCGCTTGCCGATGAAGTCGCGGCGCGCGAGGTAGATGCCCACGGCCGAGCCCAGCGCGAGCGTGGCGACGGTCACGGCGGCCGACAGCAGCACGGTGTTGACCATGCTCTGCAGGTAGCGGCCGTCGGTGAGTACGGCGAAGTAGGTCGCCCAGCCCTTCTCGGCCGGCAGTGCCAGCAGGCGTGCGATCGGCAGCAGCCAGAAGGCGGCGAAGAAGGCCGCCGCCGGCAGCAGGCACGCCAGCCGCAGCCAGCGGGCGTTCCCGTTCGTGGAAGCCTTCATGCCCGGGATGGCGGCGCTCAGCGCACGTCCTTCAGGTAACGGTCGGAGAAGGCGCGCTGGGCCTGCGCCATGCGTGCATAGTCGACGGCCTTGGCGCGCGCGTAGTCGCTGGCCGGCAGGAACTGGGCTTCCACGTCCTTGGGCATGGCGTTGGCGCGCACGGGGCGCAGGTAGGCCTTGGCCCAGATCGCCTGGCCTTCGTCGGAGAGCACGAAGTCCAGCACCTTCTTCGCGTCGGCGGCATGCGGGGCCTTGGCGACCAGGCTCATCACGTAGGGCACGACCACGGTGCCTTCGCTGGGGATGACGAAGGCGACATTGGCCTTGTCCTTGTACTTGGCGCGGTAGGCGTTGAAGTCGTAGTCCAGCAGGATCGCGATCTCGCCAGACAGCACGCGCGCGTACGAGGTCTGCTTGGGCACGATGGGTTCGTTCTTCTGCAGCTGCTTGAAGTACTCGATGGCCGGCGTGAAGTTGTCCATGTTGCCGCCGCGCGATTCGTTCACCGCCACGGCACCGACGTAGCCGACGAAGGCCGAGGCGGGGTCGAGGTAGCCGATCAGCCCCTTGTAGTCGGGCTTGAGCAGGTCGGCCCAGCTTTTGGGAATGGGCTTGCCCTTGAGCGCATCGACGTTGACCATGAAGCCGAGGGTGCCCGAGTGGATGGTGAACCAGTTGCCGGCCGGGTCCTTCAGGCCGGCGGGAATGTCGTTCCACGCGGCCGGCTTGTAGGGTTCGACCACGCCGTCCTTCTGCGCCTGGATGGCGAAGGTCACGCCGAGGTAGGTGACGTCGGCCACGGGGCTCGCCTTCTCGGCCACCAGCTGGGCCAGGGCCTGGCCCGAGTTCTTGTTGTCGGCCGGCACGGTGACGCCGGTCTTGGCCTTGATGGCGCGCAACTGCGTGCCCCAGTCGGCCCACTCGGTCGGGCAGTTGTAGCAAATGGCGGTCTGTGCCATGGCGCCGCCGGCGACGAGGCCGGCCGCGAGCACGGCCGCGCGGGCGATGCGGTGGAAGGTGACGAAAGACATGGAGAAGCTCCTGGGATGGATGGGTGGTTGTTGTGGGGAGAAAAAAGAGAAAAGGGGCGCCGCCTAGGCGAGGCCCGGCGCCTGCGCGCACGATTCGCCGACGCGGAACACGTGCGGCAGCAGCACGCTGTCCGCGGGCACAAGGGGCTGGCCCTGCGCGAGCGCCGCAGTCAGCAGGTCGACACTGGTCTTGCCGATGTCGATGTTGGGTTGGGCGATGGTGCTCAGCGCGGGCATGAGGTCTTCGCCCAGCGCGATGCCGTCGAAGCCGACCACCGACAGCGCCTGCGGCACCGGGAGGCCGCCCAGGTGCGCGGCGCGGATGCTGCGGATGGCCAGCAGGTCGTTCGAGCACACCAGCGCCGTCGGCCGCCGGTGTTCGGACAGGGCACGCGCGATCACGTCGCCCGCCGCTTCGACGAAGGGCACCTCGATGAGCGGCGGCGGCGCGAAGCCCGCTTCGTCCATGCCCCGCAGGAAGCCCTGGTAGCGCTGCTGCGCGCGGTCCGATGCGGCCAGCGTGCCGCTCACCATGGCGATGTGGCGGTGGCCGAGCAGGGCCAGGCGCGCCACCACGTCGGCCACGGCGGCCTCGCCGTCGACGCCGACGCAGGGGTGGGCGGCATGGCGGTTGTAGGCCAGCACGTAGGGCGTGCCGGCCTGCGCCAGGCGCTGCAGCGTGGTCGAGGTGGACGGGTTGGCCACCACCAGGATGAAGCCGTCGACGTTGCTGCCCTGGAGCAGGCCCACGGCGCGTTCTTCCTCGTCGATGCGGTAGCCGGAGGTGACCGGCATGATCGCGTAGCCCTGCGCTGCGGCGGCGGCGGCGATGCCCTGCAGGCACTCGGCGAAGGTGGGGTTCATGAGCGTGGGCAGCACCACGCCCAGCACCCGGCTGCGCTGAGTGCGCAAGGTGCGCGCGCTGGCGTTGGGCACGTAGCCCAGCTCGCGCGCGACGCGCTCCACCAGCTCGCGCGTGGCGGGCGTCACCTTGTCCGGCAGGTTGAAGGCGCGCGAGACGGTTGCGACGGAAACGCCGGCGCGTCGTGCGACTTTCTGGATGCTCATGGGCGAACCACTTGGTGGGGCGTGTTCATGTAATCGATTACATTAGGCGCCGCGAGTATGACGCCGTGATGACGTCGAACAGAAGTGGTGGAAACCCGCCCGTCGATGGCCGGGCTGCGCGCGAACGCTAGCGCGGGGCGCAGCCGTGGCCCGCCCGCGCGTCGGCGCGGGCGCTGCGAACGGCGCGAGCCGGCGTCAGGCCTTCTCGTCGCTGCGCACGCGACGCAGCTCGTCCAGGATCAGGCAGATGGCGCCCAGCGTGATGGCGCTGTCGGCCAGGTTGAAGGCCGGGAAGTGGCGGCCGGCCCAGTGGAAGTCGAGGAAGTCGACCACGTAGCCGTGCATCAGGCGGTCGATCACGTTGCCCACCGCGCCGCCCAGGATGCAGGCCATGGCGAAGCCGAAGAGCTTCTGGCCACGGTGCTTGTGCAGCATCCAGACGATGAAGACGCCGGCGCCGATGCCGATGGCGGTGAAGAACCAGCGCTGCCAGCCCGAAGCGCCGGCCAGGAAGGAGAAGGCCGCGCCGGTGTTGTGCCAGCGGCCGATGTTGAAGAAGCTCGTGACGACGGTGAAGTCGTACAGCCGGTAGGCGCCGAGGATCAGCGTCTTGGTCCACTGGTCGGCGATGAAGATCAGCAGCGCCAGCGCGAGCCAGGGCCAGATGCCGGCCCGGGTCGTGCCGGCGGGCGAGGGCGCCACCGCGGGCGTCATGCGTGGCTCCGCGCTTCGCCGGCGCCGTACAGGTTGGCGGTGCAGCGGCCGCAGATGGTCGGGTGGGCCGCGTCACTGCCGACGTCGGCGCGCCAGTGCCAGCAGCGCTCGCACTTGGTGTCGGAACTGGCCACGACGCCCGTGGACAGGGCGTCACCTGCGATCAATTCGATCGCGGAGGTGATGAAGACGAACTTCAGGTCGTCGCCCAGCGAGGACAGCAACGCATGGTCCTCGGGCGCCACGGTCAGCGTCACGTTGGCCTGCAGCGACGAGCCCAGCTGGCCCGCGGCGCGCACCGCCTCGATGTCCTTGTTGACCGCGTCGCGGATCTCGCGGATGCGCGACCACTTGGCCAGCAGCGCCGCGTCGGGCTCGCCGAACGCGCTGTACGTTTCCATGAAGATGGACTCGGACTGGCCGGCGAACTTCCAGGCCTCCTCGGCGGTGAAGCTGAGGAAGGGCGCCATCCAGCGCAGCATCGCCTGGGTGATGTGCCACAGCGCGGTCTGCGCGCTGCGGCGCGCGCGCGAGCAAGGCGCGGTGGTGTAGAGCCGGTCCTTGAGCACGTCGAGGTAGAAGGCGCCCAGGTCCTCGGAGCAGTAGACCTGCAGCTTGGCCACCACCGGGTGGAACTCGTACACCTCGTAGTGGGCCAGCACCTCGGCCTGGAACTGCGCGGCGCGCGCCAGCGCGTAGCGGTCGATCTCGAAGAGCTCGTCCAGCGGCACGCCATCCTTCGCGATGTCGAAGTCGCTGGTGTTGGCCAGCAGGAAGCGCAGCGTGTTGCGGATGCGGCGGTAGGCATCGACCACGCGGGCGAGGATCTTGTCGTCGCCGGCGATGTCGCCCGAGTAGTCGCTCGCGGCCACCCACAGGCGGATGATCTCGGAGCCCAGCTTGTTGCTGATCTCCTGCGGCTCGATGCCGTTCTTGAGCGACTTGCTCATCTTGCGGCCCTGGCTGTCGACCGTGAAGCCGTGCGTCAGCAGGCCCTTGTAGGGCGCGCGGCCTTCCAGCGCGCTGGCCAGCAGCAAGGACGAATGGAACCACCCGCGATGCTGGTCATGGCCTTCCAGGTACAGGTCGGCCTCGGGGCCGACCTCGTGGAACTGCGGCGCATGTGTGCCGCGCAGCACGTGGAAGAAGGTCGAGCCGGAGTCGAACCACACCTCGAGGATGTCGCTGCTCTTGGTGTAGTTCGGCGCGTCGTCGGCGCCGAGGATTTCCTCGGTGGTGACGCGGCTCCAGGCCTCGATGCCCCCCTGCTCGACGATGGCGGCGGCCTGGTCGAGGATCTCCATCGTGCGCGGGTGCAGCTCGCCCGTCTCCCTGTGCAGGAAGAAGGGGATCGGCACGCCCCAGCTGCGCTGGCGCGAGATGCACCAGTCGGGCCGGTTGGCGATCATGTCGTGCAGGCGTGCCTTGCCGTTCTCGGGGTAGAAGCCCGTCTGCTCGATGGCGTCGAGGGCGATCTGCCGCAGGGTCTTCGCCGGCTTGGCACCGGGATTCGTGAACACGCCTTCGCCTTCGTCCATGCGGATGAACCACTGCGCCGCGGCACGGTAGATCACCGGCGTCTTGTGGCGCCAGCAGTGCGGGTAGCTGTGGCTGATGGTCTCGGTGGTCAGCAGCCGGCCGGCGCCGCGCAGCGCCTCGATGATGTGCGGCACCGCCTTCCAGATGTTCTGGCCGCCGAAGAGCGGGAAGTCGGCTGCGTAGCTGCCGTTGCCCTGCACCGGGTTCAGGATGTCGTCGTAGGTGAGGCCGTGCGCGACGCAGGAGTTGAAGTCGTCCAGGCCGTAGGCGGGCGAGGAGTGCACGATGCCGGTGCCGTCGGTGGCGGTGGCGTAGTCGGCCAGGTACACGGGCGCGAGGCGGCGGTAGCCGTAGCTGCCGTCGTCGCTCTGCACGTCGTACATCGGGTGTTCGAATTCCAGGCCGCCCAGCGCTTCGCCCTTGACGGTGGCGATCACCTGGCCATCGAGCGCGTAGCGCGTCATGCACATCTCGACCAGCGACTCGGCCACGATCAAGAGGCCCTTGTCGGTGTCGACCAGCGCGTAGACGAGCTCGGGGTTGAGGTTGAGCGCCTGGTTGGCCGGGATAGTCCAGGCGGTGGTGGTCCAGATGACGGCGAACACGTCGCCCAGCGCGTCGGGACGGCCGAAGGCGGCCAGCACCTTGTCGCGGTCATGGGCCTTGAAGGCGACGTCGATGGTCTGCGACTTCTTGTCCTGGTACTCGATCTCGAACTCGGCCAGGGACGAGCCGCAGTCGAAGCACCAGTACACCGGCTTGAGCCCGCGGTAGACGAAGCCGCGCTCGATGACCTTCTTGAAGGCGCGGATCTCGCCGGCCTCGTTGGCGAAGTCCATCGTCTTGTAGGGGTGGTCCCATTCGCCCAGCACGCCCAGGCGCTGGAAGTCGGCCATCTGCTGCGCGATCTGCTCGGTGGCGTAGGCGCGGCTCTTGGCCTGCATCTCGTCGCGGCTCAGGTTGCGGCCGTACTGCTTTTCGATGGCGTTCTCGATCGGCAGGCCGTGGCAGTCCCAGCCCGGCACGTAGAGCGCGTCGAAGCCCTTGAGCTGGCGCGCCTTGGTGATCATGTCCTTGAGGATCTTGTTCACCGCGTGGCCCATGTGGATCTGGCCGTTGGCGTAGGGCGGGCCGTCGTGCAGGATGAACTTGGGCGCCCCGGCGCGGGCCACGCGCAGGCGCTTGTACAGGCCCTCGTCGTTCCACTGCCTGACCCAGCCCGGCTCGCGCTTGGGCAGGTCGCCACGCATGGGGAAGGGGGTGTCGGGCAGGTTCAGCGTGGCGCGGTAGTCGGTGGGTTGGGCAGCGTCAGACATGGTGGGTGCGAACGAAAAGAGCTTCGACAGGCTCAGCCCGAGCGGCGGCGGCCGTCGGCGAAAAGGGGGATGAGCCGTTCGCCCCGAGCTTGTCCAAGGGCGGCAGCACGTGGCGTGCAGGGCTAAATTCGGTCGCGCGTGGTCTGGCGCCGGGTTTCCGCGTGGGGATTGCTGTGCGTGGCTGCGAAGAAGGCGCGTGCGTCGTCACGGTCCTTGGCGATGCCCGCGGTCAGGGCTTCCAGGCTCGTGTAGCGCAGTTCGTCGTGCAGTTTGGAGAGCAGGTCCACCCGGACGATTTTACCGTAGGCCCCCTCGGCGCCCAGGCTGGCCGGCCATTCGAGGCAGTGCGTCTCGAGCAGCACCCGCCCGCCGTTGACGTCGTTGGCGTCGAGCGAGGGGCGCACGCCGAGGTTGGCCACGCCCGGCAGCGGCCGCTCGGTCAGGCCGTGCACCAGCACCGCGAAGATGCCGCTGGCGGCCGGCTTCCAGTGCTTGAAGCGCAGGTTGAGCGTGCGAAAGCCGTCGCTGCCGCCGGGGTGCGAGGCGCCCAGCGCCCGGCCCAGCTTGCGCCCGTGCACCACGTGGCCCGAGATGGCGTAGGGCCGGCCGAGCAGGGCCTGCACGTCGGCCATGCGGCCCTGCGCGAGCGCGTCACGGACGGCAGAGCTCGACACGCGCAGACCGTGCACTTCATAGCTGTTCATGCGGGCCACGTCGAAGCCGTGCTGCGCGCCGGCCGCATCGAGCATGGCGTAGTCGCCCGCGCGCTTCGCACCGAAGCGGAAGTCGTCGCCGACCAGCACGTAGCGCGCACCCAGCCCGTCGATCAGCACGTCGCGGATGAACTGCTCGGGCGGCTGGCTGGCCAGGCGCGCGTCGAAAGGCAGGACGATCGTCTGGTCGACCCCGTTGGCCGCGAGTTCGCAGAGCTTGTCGCGCAGGCTGGCGATGCGCGCCGGCGCGAGTTCGGGCCGCTTGGTCACCCCGGCGAAGTAGTCGCGCGGGTGCGGCTCGAAGGTCATGACGCAGCTGGGCAGGCCGCGCTGCCGGGCCTCGGCATTGAGCAGCGCCAGCATGGCCTGGTGCCCGCGGTGCACCCCATCGAAGTTGCCGATGGTGAGCGCGCACGCAGGCGCCACGCCGGGGTGCCGGAAGCCACGGAATATCTGCATTGGGTGTTATGTTTTTGATAGCAGCCGATGCCCGGTGGATGGGCCTTGGCGGGCAAGTTGTCATCAAAGCGGGTTATATTGTGGCGCGTTCGCTGTATTCCCATCCCCCGTTCGGTTCTCTTTGTTCAAGGAGGCTTGTGTGGTGAAGGTATTGAAGCTGTCGGCCCAGGGCCTGCCGCAATCGTGGATCTCGCTGGAACAGGCGGTGACCCACTACGCGGCGGACGAGGTGCGCTGGGAGGCGGGCGGGCAGATCGCGCTGTTCCGCGGCGGCCACAACGCCGTCACCGGCGAGCAGTCGCAGATCGCGGTGAGCAGCATCATCGGCACCAAGGGCGTGCCGCGCATCAACCCCTTCCAGCTGCGTCCGGGCCTCACCAACAGCAAGCTCTTCGCGCGCGACCGCAACGTCTGCGCCTACTGCGGCGGCCACTTCCACGAAGACGAGCTCACGCGCGAGCACATCGTCCCCTTCGCGCAGAACGGCGTGGACCACTGGATGAACGTGGTCACCGCCTGCCGCCCGTGCAACCACCGCAAGAGCAGCCGCACGCCCGAGCAGGCCCACATGCCCCTGCTGTACACGCCCTACGTCCCCAGCCTCTGGGAAGACTTCATCCTGCGCAACCGCCGCATCCTGGCCGACCAGATGGAGTTCCTGATGGCGCACATCCCGAGCAGTTCGCGGCTGCACGGCTAGCGGCAGTTGCTCCCATGCAAGAAGAGGCGCGACGGCGCCTCTTTTTTCGTCGTCGGTTCAGCCGCGCCAGGCCGGTCGGCGTTTTTCCAGGAAGGCCTGCACGCCTTCCAGCGCCGCGCCGTCGATCATGTTGGCCGCCATGGTGCGGCTGGCGTCCTGCAGCGCGGCCTCCGTGCCGCACTCGAGCTGGCGGTAGAACAGGGCCTTGCCCATCTCCAGCGCGACGCGGGGCTTGTCGAGGATGCGCGCGAGCAGGGCCTCCATTTCCGCATCCAGCGCCGGGGCCGGCACCACGCGGTTGACCAGGCCGCGTTCGCGCGCAGTCTCGGCGTCGATGAAGTCGCCGGTCACCAGCATCTCGAAGGCGGCCTTGCGCGACACGTTGCGCGAGACGGTGACGGCCGGCGTCGAACAGAAGAGGCCGACGTCGATGCCGCTGGTGGCGAAGCGCGCGTCGCTCGATGCCACGGCCAGGTCGCACAGCGCCACCAGCTGGCAGCCAGCCGCGGTGGCGATGCCGTGCACGCGTGCGACCACGGGCACGGGCAGCCGGTGCAGGGCCAGCATCATCGCGCTGCAGCGGGCGAAGAGGGTCTCGTAGTAGGCCTGCTCGGGGGTGGCGCGCATCTGGCGCAGGTCGTGGCCGGCGCAGAAGGCCTTGCCCGCGCCGGCGATGACCACCGCACGCAGGGATTCGTCGTGCGCCAGGCGCTCGGCCGCGCCGTGCAGGGCGTCGATCAACGCTTCCGACAGCGCGTTGAACGCCTCCGGGCGGTTGAGCGTCAGCGTGACGACGCCGCGCGCATCGCGGTTCTCCAGCAGCACCGGCGCATCGGTCATCGCGTGTCTCAGTACGTGAGTTCGAGCACGCTGAGGTGGCCTTGCGCCGCGGGCCAGGTCAGTCCGGCGATGCGCTCGCCGTTGAACTCGCCGACCACGCTGCGTTGGGCCTCGGTGCCGACCTTGAGTCGCGCGCTGGCGACGCCCGATCCGCGCGGTGGCACGCCGGGCAGCTGCGCCTGGCCGTCCAGTCGCATCGTGTCGCGCTGGGCATCGAAGTAGCCGCGCGGCCGCGTGAAGACGACGACGGCCTTGGCGTCGCGATCTGCGGGCAGCAGACGCTCCGGGCGCAGGTTGACGATCTCGCTCGAGCGCGGGAAGGGGCTGCGGTAAACGTGCGTGGTGGCGTAGCCCGGCGCGGTGATCTCGAATTCGTAGAACAGGCGCGGGTCGGCCGCGAAGGGGCCCCAGCGGCCGTCCGGGCCGATGGTCTTGCGCCAAGCCGGCGCGCCGATGCGGTTGCCGGTGGCGGGGTCGACCGCGTAGACGACGAGCTGGGCACCCACCAGCGCTTGGTTGTTGGCGAAGCTGCCGCTGGCCGGATCGGTCGACACCAGGCCCAGGCCGGTCAGGCGTCCATCGAGCCGCACCGACGACTCGGCCGAGATGGCCGTGCTGCGCGGCGCCGATCCGGTGAGGAACTCCCAGCTGGCGGCGAAGGCGGCCGGCGAGAAGGAGGTCTCTCGGTGGTCCACGCGCGGGAGCACGACGTTGCGCGCACCGCGCAGCGCGGGACCGTCGAAGCCGATGCCGGTCGGCGTGCCGGGCTTGCCGATCCACACACCGTCGGGCTGAGCGTACTTGTCGTTGTTGTCCGAACGCAGCGTGAGCCAGCGCACGCCGGGCGTGACCTCGTCGCCGTTCGCGCCCTGGGGCGCATTGAGCTGGGTGAGAAAGGACGAGCGCGCCGAGAACTCGTTCTGCTCCAGGTAGCCCGGGAGGTTCCAGATGCCGTGGGCCGGGTTGCCGCCCAGCACCACATGGCTCACCTTCGCGGCGCCGCCGCCGTTCTGCACGTAGTTGCGGATCGTGTTGCCGCCGCGCGAATTGCCGATGAGGACGACCTGGGTCGCACCCGTCTGGCGCAGGACGGCATCGACCCGTCCGGCCAGGAAGGCCATCGACTCGGCGGTCGAGCTGCGGCCGGGCTGGGCGACGGTGTCGTCGTCGCGCGCCAGGGGCATGGGCTGGTCGAAGGCGAACAGCCGCTCGCGCGGCCAGCCGTTGGATTCGAAGCGCCACACGGTGGTCTGCCACAGCGCGGCGGAGTCGCCATTGCCGTGCACGAAGACGATGGGCGGGTACGACGTGGGCGTCATGGTCGAGCAGGCGGTGAGGGCGAGCAGCGCGGGCGCGCCGAGCAGCAGGGTGCGGCGTTGGGTCATGTCTCGGAGTCTCCTGGCTTCGACTTATAAACAAAAAAGCCCGCCAGTGCAGGACTGGCGGGCGGGAGCAGCTATGAAATTCGTAGCGAACTGCGTCGGTGGACTCAGGCGAAGACGCCCGCGGTGTCGGTCATGCGGGCCGACACCTCGCCCAGGTGGTGCAGGGTGTCGCCGAACACCATTTCCATCTGCGTGAGCTTGCGGAAGTAGTGGCTGCCCATGTACTCGTCGGTCACGCCGATGCCGCCGTGCAGCTGTACCGACTGCTGGCCGACGAAGCGCATCGCTACGCCGAGCTGGTACTTGGCGCGCGCCATCGCCTGGCGGCGCTCGGCGGCGGGGGCGTTGAGCTTCAGGCTGGCGTAGTAGCTCATCGAGCGGGCCAGTTCCAGCTGCATCTTCATGTCGGCCACACGGTGACGCAGGGCCTGGAAGCTGGCGATCGGCACACCGAACTGCTTGCGCGTGTTCATGTACTCCACGGTGAGCGCCAGCGTCTTGTCCATCACGCCCACGCCTTCGGCGCAGGTGGCGGCGATGCCGATGTCCATCGCATGCTCGAGCACCGGCAGGCCGCCGGCGGCGACGAGCGTGGCGGCGGCGTTGTCGAACACCACCTCGGCGGCGCGGCTGCCGTCCTGGGTGACGTAGCCGCGGGCGGCCACGCCGTCGGCCGAACGTTCGACCAGGAAGAGCGCGATCTTGCCGTCGAGCTGGGCCGGCACGAGGTAAGCGTCGGCCTGGTCACCGGCGGGCACCACGCCCTTGGTGCCGTGCACCGTGTAGCCGTCGCCGGCCTTCTTTGCGGTGGCGGCACAGACGTCGAGACGGTAGCGTGCCTTCTTCTCCTGCCAGGCGAGCACGACCAGCGCTTCGCCGCTGGCGATGCGCGGCAGCCAGGCCTGTTTGGTGGCCGCATCGGCATGGCCGGCCAGCACGGCACCGGCGATCAGCGACTGCGCGAGCGGTTCCAGCACGATGCCGCGGCCGAGCTCTTCCATCACCACCATGCCTTCGACAGGACCCATGCCCAGGCCGCCGTCGTCTTCGGGGATGTACAGGCCGGCCAGGCCGAGTTCGGCCAGTTCGTTCCAGGCGGTGCGATCGAAGCCGCCGTCGGCTTCGATCTTGCGGCGACGCTCGAAGTCGTAGCCCTTTTCCACCCACTTGGCGACGGCGTCGCGCAGTTGCTGCTGGTCGTCCGAGAAATTGAAGTCCATCTGAGTCTCCGATCAGCCGAGCACGGTCTGAGCAACGATGTTTCTTTGCACTTCGTTCGAACCGCCGTAGATCGTGGTCTTGCGGTAGTTGAAGAAGTTCGACGCCAGCGGCGCCAGCGCGGGGTTGCCGCCGGGGAAGTCGCCCTGCCAGCCGGCTTCCATCGCCTCGCGGATCAGCGGCAGCGAATACGCACCGCCGGCCAGCATCATGAGTTCGGTGTAGCGCTGCTGGATCTCGCTGCCCTTGATCTTGAGCAGGCCCGCGATGTCCAGCGAGTTCTTGCCCGAGGTCGCGGCCGACAGCACGCGCAGCACGAGCATCTCGAGCGCGACGATGTCGACTTCCAATTTGGCGATCTCGTCGCGGAAGCGCAGGTCGTCGTACACACCCTCGGCCTTGGCGATGCGCTTGAGCCGCTCCAGCTCACGCTTGGCGCGGTTCACGTCGGCGATGTTGGTGCGCTCGTGGGAAAGCAGGTGCTTGGCGTAGGTCCAGCCCTTGTTCTCCTCGCCGATCAGGTTCTCGGCCGGCACCTCGACGTTGTCGAAGAACACGTCGTTGACCTCGAAGCCGCCGTCCAGCAGCTTGATCGGCCGCACCGTCACGCCGGGCGACTTCATGTCGAGCACGATGAAGCTGATGCCGGTCTGCGGCTTGCCCTCGTTGCTGGTGCGCACGAGGTTGAACATCCAGTCGCCGTACTGGCCCAGCGTGGTCCAGGTCTTCTGGCCGTTGATGATGTACTTGTCGCCCTTGCGTTCGGCCTTGGTGCGCAGCGAGGCGAGGTCGGAACCCGAGCCCGGTTCGCTGTAGCCCTGGCTCCACCAGACCTCGCCGCTGGCGATGCCGGGCAACAAGCGCTGCTGCTGTTCCTTGTTGCCGTAGGCCATGATGACCGGGGCCACCATCACCGGGCCGAAGGGCACGATGCGCGGCGCGCCGGCCATGGCGCATTCCTCTTCGAAGAGGTGCTTCTCGATGGCGGTCCAGCCCGGGCCGCCGAATTCCTTGGGCCAGCCGTAGCCCAGCCAGCCCTTCTTGCCCAGGATCTTCGCCCAGGTCTGCATATCGTCGCGCGTCAGCTCGAGCGCGTTGTGCACCTTGTGCGAGATGTGCTTGGGCAGGTTGTCCGCGACCCAGGCGCGGATGTCTTCGCGGAACTTCTGTTCCTCGGGGGTGAAGGCCAAATCCATGGGAAAGTCTCCAGAGAATCCGGGTTTTTAGCACGGTCGTTCGCAAGCGCGAGTCCGGCCGGCGACACGAAGATAATCCGCGCCAGTATGACCCGCGCTCCCGTCTTCCGATCCCTTGTCCGCCGTGCCGACGCGGCCTTCCTGTCCACCTTCCGGTACGCGGGCGCGCGCTGATGCCGCGCAACATCGTCGTCCTGATTTCGGGCAGCGGCTCGAACATGGCCGCCATCGTGCGCGCCGCGGCGGCCGGGCGCGGGGCCCCGCGCTTCGACGCCCGCGTGGCCGCGGTGCTGAGCAACCGCCCCGACGCCGCCGGGCTGGCCTGGGCGCGGGGTGAGGGCATCGCGGCCCAGGTGGTGGACCACAAGGCCTTCGAGTCGCGCGAAGCCTTCGACGCCGCGCTGGCTGCGGCCGTCGATGCGCACGCGCCGGCGCTGGTGGTGCTGGCGGGCTTCATGCGCATCCTCACGCCGGCCTTCGTCGAGCGCTACGCCGGGCGCCTGATCAACATCCATCCCTCGCTGCTGCCAGCCTTCCCGGGCCTGCACACGCATCGGCGTGCGATCGAGGCGGGCTGCCGCGTGGCCGGCGCGACCGTGCACCAGGTGACGACCGAGCTCGACCATGGGCCCATCCTCGCGCAGGCGGCCGTGCCGGTGCTGCCGGACGACACGCCCGAGTCGCTGGCGGCGCGGGTGCTGTCGCAGGAGCACAGGATCTATCCGCTGGCGGTGGAGCAGTGGCTGTCTGGTACGGCCGCGCCATCGAATCGGTAGCAGCGCGCGCCCGCTGGTCGGGCGTTTCAGCCTCGTTTCGGTCTCAATCCACGCGTCTGAAGCGCGGCTGCGGCAGGCCCTCGATCACGACCTCTTCCGCAAACATCGCGGCCGGACGCACCCACAGGCCGCGCGCGCCGTAGAGCGCGCGGTACAGCACCAGCGGCTCCAGCGTCTCGCTGTGGCGCACGGTGCCGATCACCTCGTACTCGCCGCCCTTGTAGTGACGGTAGAGGCCGGTCTGCAGTTCGGGAAGCGGGGGCAGGTCGTCGTCGGTCATGGGGCAAGCATAGGTCGGCGCACCGGGCGGGCCTGCGGAGGCCGGGTGGGACAATCGCACCCTATGCATCCCAAAGCCCTGCTCGAGGCCTGCGCCGCGCTGGTCGGCCTCGTCGTGAAATTCGATCATCCCGCCGATGCGGTGGTGTCGCGCTACTTCCGTGACAACCGCCAGCTCGGCCCGCGCGAGCGCGCCACCCTGGCCGAGACGGTCTACACCGTGCTGCGCAAGAAGCTGCTGTTCGACCATCTGGCGCCCTCGGGCACCGGCCCCAAGGAGCGTCGCCTGGCGATTCTGGGATTCCACGGACCGCGCGACTTCCTCAAGAGCGCGCTGAACGACACCGAGAAGCGCTGGCTCGACGCCTGCGACGCCGTGGCGCCGGCGGACCTGCTGGAACGTCACCGCCACAACCTGCCGGAATGGCTGGTGGCGCCGCTGAAGGCCCAGCTCGGCGACGAATTCTGGGCGCTGGCCGAAGCGCTGCAGCAGCCTGCGCCGCTGGATCTGCGGGTCAACGCCTTGATGGCAAAGAGAGCCGAAGTGCGCGAGGAGCTTGCACGGGCAGCTATCAAATCCGTAGCAACGCCGTATTCTCCGTGGGGCCTGCGCGTGGAGGGCAAGCCGCCGGTGAACAGGCTCGACGCCTTCACGCGTGGGGCGGTCGAGGTCCAGGACGAGGGCTCGCAGCTGCTCGCGTTGCTGCTCGATGCCAAGCGCGGCGAGATGGTGGTGGACTTCTGCGCCGGGGCCGGCGGCAAGACGCTGGCCATCGGCGCGACCATGCGCAACACCGGCCGGCTGTACGCCTTCGACACGTCGGCCCACCGGCTGGATGCCCTCAAACCGCGGCTGGCGCGCAGCGGGCTGTCGAACGTGCACCCGGCGGCCATCGCCCACGAGCGCGACGACCGGGTCAAGCGCCTGGCCGGCAAGATCGACCGCGTGCTGGTCGACGCGCCGTGCTCCGGGTTGGGCACCCTGCGGCGCAACCCGGACCTCAAGTGGCGCCAGTCGCCCGAATCGGTCAAGGAACTGGAGCAGAAGCAGGCCGCCATCCTGCGCAGCGCGGCGCGCCTGGTGAAGCCGGGCGGGCGGCTCGTCTACGCCACCTGCAGCATCCTGCCGGAGGAAAACGAGGCGATCGCCGAGGCCTTTTCGGCCGAGCACGGGGATTTCCGGCCTGCCGAGGCGGGCGAGCTGCTCGCGGGCCTGAAAGTCGAGCAGGCGGCCACGCTGGCGGCCGGCGGGGAGGGCGGCCAGCGTTACCTGCGCCTGTGGCCGCATCGGCACGCCACCGACGGTTTTTTTGCCGCCGTGTGGAACCGCGTCTAGGCATGCGTCTCCAATGTCAGGAAATGTCCTATTTCTTGAGGGAAACAAGGGGTTAAAACAACCCGGAGACCCTAAAATGTGGGACTCATCTGACAAGGCCGGCCTTCGCCCGCCATTGGAGAACCGAAGTTGATCTTTCCTGATTCCGCCGTCCTGAGCTCGGCCATCGACTGGCTCGGCCACGGCCTGTGGGACCTGACCTGGTGGCAGATCGTGCTGTACACGCTGGCCACCACGCACATCACCATCGTCGCGGTGACCGTGTTCCTGCACCGCACGCAGGCCCACCGCTCGATGGACCTTGGACCCATTCCCTCGCATTTCTTCCGCTTCTGGCTGTGGATCGGCACCGGCATGGTGACCAAGGAATGGGTCGCCATCCACCGCAAGCACCACGCCAAGTGCGAGACCGAAGAAGACCCGCACAGCCCCCAGACGCGCGGCATCGACACCGTGATGTGGCGTGGCGCCGAGCTGTACCGCGCCGAGTCGCGCAACCAGGAGACGATGACGAAGTTCGGTCACGGCACGCCCGACGACTGGATGGAGCGCAACGTCTACAGCCGCTTCGGCTGGCAGGGTGTGGGCCTCATGCTGGTGCTCAACCTGGCCCTGTTCGGCGCCGTCGGCGCGACAGTGTGGGCGGTGCAGATGCTGTGGATCCCGTTCTGGGCCGCCGGCGTCGTCAACGGCCTGGGCCACTACTGGGGCTACCGCAACTTCGAGGCGCAGGATGCGAGCACCAACCTCACCCCGTGGGGCGTGATCATCGGTGGCGAGGAGTTGCACAACAACCACCACACCTACCCGACCTCGGCCAAGTTCTCGGTCAAGAAGTACGAGTTCGACATCGGCTGGGTCTACATCAGCCTGATGCAGAAGATCGGCTGGGCCAAGGTCAAGAAGGTGCCGCCGAAGCTGCAGATCGGCGACGTGCGTCCGGTGGCCGACGAGAAGACGCTCGAGGCCGTCATCGCCAACCGCTACGAGGTGATGGCCGGCTACGCCCGCGAGATGCGCCGCACCTGCAAGCAGGAGATCGCCCAGCTCAAGGACAAGGGCGCCGACCTGTCGGTCCTGAAGGCCGCCAAGCGCTGGCTGCACCGCGACGATGACAAGGTGCCCGCCTCGGCCCGCACCCATCTCGTCCAGGCGCGACAGGCCCACCCGGTGCTCGACAAGATGGTCGTCATGCGCGAGGAACTGCGCCAGATGTGGATGAACACCTCGCAGTCGCGCGAGCAACTGGCCGCCGATCTGGCCGCTTGGTGCCACCGCGCCGAGGCGAGCGGCATTGCGGCCCTGCAGGAGTTCTCGGTGCGGCTGCGCGCTGCGCGCGCCTGATCGCCTGATCGATGCCTCGGCCCCCGCGGGGGCAGGGAGCCATGAAGAAAGCCGACGCAAGTCGGCTTTTCTTTTGGGCGCGTGCAAACACGCCGGGTCGCGAGTGCGAGGACGGCGGTTCGCCGGACCCGGCCCATTGGCTACAGCGCGGCCAGCAAAAAACCCGCTGGATCGCAGCGGGTTTTTCGTGGATCAAGGCCGAATCACTTCAGCTTGATTTCCTTGTATTCGACGTGCTTGCGCGCCTTGGGGTCGAACTTCATGATCGACATCTTCTCGGGCATCGTCTTCTTGTTCTTGCTCGTGGTGTAGAAGTGGCCGGTGCCCGCGGTGGACTCCAGCTTGATCTTCTCGCGGCCGCCTTTGCTCGTAGCCATGGTGATCGCTCCTTAATTAAGCTTGACCGCGTGCACGCATGTCGGCGAGCACGGCGTCGATGCCATTCTTGTCGATCAGGCGCAGCGCGGCGCTCGACACGCGAAGGCGCACCCAGCGGTTTTCGCTCTCGACCCAGAAACGGCGGTATTGCAGGTTCGGCATGAACCGGCGCTTGGTTTTGTTGTTGGCGTGGGAAACGTTGTTCCCGACCATCGGGCCCTTGCCCGTGACTTCACATACGCGTGCCATGAGGACACTCTTTCATGAACAGCCGGCACCTCGCGCATGGACGCATCGCACTGGCGAAGCACCCACGGGGTGTGTTGCGGCTTGACCTCGCCAGAATCAGGTGGCGGTACCCTGTCTGCTGCTTCCGGATGCGCACTGGGCGCGCCAAATTCAGCAAAGCCCGCGATTCTAGCAGGCGAGCGGCCGATCTGCCAACCCTGGCCCAGACCGGCCGCGCCCGGCTCAGAGCGTGCCGTCCTGCTCCAGGAAGCGCTGCGCATCCAGCGCCGCCATGCAACCGGTGCCGGCGCTGGTGATGGCCTGGCGGTACACGTGGTCCTGCACGTCGCCCGCCGCGAACACGCCGGGCACGCTGGTCATGGTCGCGAAGCCCTGCAGGCCCGAGCGCGTGACGATGTAGTTGTCCTTCATCTCCACCTGGCCCTGGAAGATGTCGGTGTTCGGGTGGTGTCCGATGGCGATGAAGCAGCCCTTGAGGTGGATGTCTTCGGTGGCGCCCGTCTGGGTGTTCTTGATGCGGATGCCCGTCACGCCACTGTCGTCGCCCAGCACCTGATCGAGCTCGCTGTGCAGCTTGAGCTCGATCTTGCCCTCGGTGACCTTCTCGTTCACCTTGTCCACGAGGATCGGCTCGGCGCGGAACTTGTCGCGGCGGTGCACCAGCGTCACCTTGTTCGCGATGTTGGCCAGGTACAGCGCCTCCTCGACGGCCGTGTTGCCGCCGCCGATCACGCACACTTCCTGGTCGCGGTAGAAGAAGCCGTCGCAGGTGGCACAGGCCGAGACGCCGCGGCCCATGAAATGCTGCTCCGACTCCAGGCCCAGGTACTTGGCCGATGCGCCGGTGGCGATGATCAGCGCATCGCAGGTGTAGGTGCCGCTGTCGCCGGTGAGGGTGAAGGGGCGCTTGCTCAGGTCGACGCTGCTGATGTGATCGAACACGATCTGCGTCTTGAAGCGCTCGGCGTGCTCGAGAAAGCGTTGCATCAGTTCGGGACCTTGCACGCCGTGGACATCCGCCGGCCAGTTGTCGACTTCGGTGGTGGTCATGAGCTGACCGCCTTGCGCCATGCCCGTGATGAGCAGGGGTTGCAGGTTGGCCCGGGCCGCATACACCGCAGCCGTGTAGCCCGCGGGGCCGGAGCCGAGGATCAGAACCTTCGCATGTTGAGAGGAGGACATAAACTGGAAAACCCTAGATTGAAAGCCGCCGCAGCGTGTACATTTTCACAAGTAGATACGGAGTATCTCCGTCCGGTTCAAGGCTGGCGGACGGCCGATTTTCTATGCGCGCGATTGCTTTAATTCATTCGTTCATAAAATCGCGCTGACACGGGGGTCCATGCATGTCGATGTTGTCCAATCTTGAACTGCTGCGGCGTGTGCCGCTGTTTGCGGCGCTCACGCCGTCGCAGTCAGCGAGCATCGCCGATGCGATCGTGAAGAAGCGGTTCAAGCGCGCGGAGGTCGTGGTCGAGCAAGGCAAGAAGTCCGACGCGCTGTACATCATCCTCACGGGCCGCGCACGCGTGATGAGCGCCGACAGCCGGGGCCGCGAGGTGATTCTCGCCACCCTTCAGCCCGGCGACTACATCGGCGAAATGAGCCTGATCGACGACGAGCCGCATTCGGCCACGGTGCGCACCGAGGTGCAGACCGACGTGCTGATGCTGGGCCGCGAGGCCTTCTCGCGCTGCCTGCCCGAGAACTCGTCCATGTCGTACAACATCATGCGCGGGCTGGTGCAGCGCCTGCGCCATGCCGACCGCAAGATCGAATCGCTGGCCCTGATGGATGTGTACGGCCGGGTGGCGCGTTCGCTGCTCGAATTCGCGGTCGACGACGGCGCCGGCAACCTGAAGGTGCGCGAGAAGATCTCGCGCCAGGATCTGGCGAAGATGGTCGGTGCCTCGCGCGAGATGGTCAGCCGCGTGATGAAGGACCTGGAAGAGCGCGGTTTCGTCCAGACGCAGGACGACGGCTCGATGATCGTCAAGGAACGCCTGATGTCGATGGCGTGACGGTTGCGCGTGCAGATTGCACGCCACACCGTCTTGTCCTGCCTGTCTCGGGGAGCGGCCCGGGCCATGATTCGTTGTAGTCTCGGGGTCTCGGCACACCACGGTGCGCCGGGCCCGGACTTTTCATGACCTATTCGCTGAACACCCTTCACTCCTCGACCGGCGACAGCCAGCCGGTGCGACAGCGGGCGCTGCGCTTCGCCCACGAAATCACCCTGATCGCCGGCTTCGTCGCGCTGCTGTTCTGGCTGCTCGCGATGTTGAGCTACACGCCCTCCGATGCGGCCTGGTCCACGTCCGGCACGGGCGGCTCGATCAAGAACTGGGGCGGTCGCCTGGGCGCCTGGATCGCCGATGGCAGCTACTACCTGGCCGGCTACTCGGTGTGGTGGTGCTTCGCGGCCGGCATTCGCGCGTGGCTGTCCTCGCTGGCCGACTGGCTGCGCGGCGGTGGGCCCGAAGCGGCCGACGCGCCGCCCCGTGGCCGCTTCAACCGCAGCCGGCTCGCCTTCTGGTTCGGGCTCCTGCTCCTGCTCTCGGCGAGTGCGGTGCTCGAGTGGTCGCGCCTGTACCGCCTCGAGTTCCGCCTGCCCGGCCATGGCGGCGGTGTGCTCGGCTACTTCGTCGGGCCCTTCGGCATCAAGTGGCTGGGTTTCACCGGCTCGGCCCTGGTGGCCATCGCGGCGGGCGTGATCGGTTCGGCGCTGGTGTTCCGCTTCTCGTGGAGCCAGATCGCCGAGCGCATCGGCTCCCGCCTCTATTCGCTGTTCGAGATGCGGCGCGAGAAGCGCGAGATCGCCGAGGACATCGCGCTGGGCAAGCAGGCACGCCGCGAGCGGGAAGAGGTCTCGACCTTCGAGCGCGACCTGTCCGACATCGACGCCCCCGGCGGTCCGGCCGACGACGAGATCACCATCCTGCCCAAGCCCAAGCGGCGCGAGAAGGCGCCGCCGGTGCAGATCGAGCCGGCGCTGGCCGAGGTCCCCAGGAGCGACCGCGTGGTGAAGGAGCGCCAGAAGCCGCTCTTCAAGGAACTGCCCGACAGCAAGCTGCCGCAGGTCGACCTGCTCGACGCCGCGCAGGCGCGCCAGGAATCGGTCTCGGCCGAGACGCTGGAGATGACCTCGCGCCTGATCGAGAAGAAGCTCAAGGACTTCGGCGTCGAGGTGCGGGTCGTGCTGGCCTCGCCCGGCCCGGTGATCACGCGCTACGAGATCGAGCCGGCCACCGGCGTGAAGGGCTCGCAGATCGTCAACCTGGCCAAGGACCTGGCGCGCTCGCTGTCGCTGGTGTCCATCCGCGTGATCGAGACCATTCCCGGCAAGAACTACATGGCGCTTGAACTGCCCAACGCCAAGCGCCAGTCGATCAAGCTCAGCGAGATCCTCGGCTCGCAGATCTACAACGAGGCCAAGTCCATGCTGACCATGGGCCTGGGCAAGGACATCGTCGGCAACCCCGTGGTGGCCGACCTGGCCAAGATGCCGCATGTGCTGGTGGCGGGCACCACCGGGTCGGGCAAGTCGGTGGGGATCAACGCCATGATCCTCTCGCTGCTCTACAAGGCCGAGGCGAACGACGTGCGCCTCCTGATGATCGATCCCAAGATGCTGGAGATGTCGGTCTACGAAGGCATCCCGCACCTGCTGGCGCCCGTGGTCACCGACATGAAGCAGGCGGCCCACGGCCTGAACTGGTGCGTGGCCGAGATGGAGCGCCGCTACAAGCTCATGAGCAAGCTGGGCGTGCGCAACCTGGCGGGCTACAACACCAAGATCGACGAGGCCAAGGCGCGCGAGGAGTTCATCTACAACCCCTTCAGCCTCACGCCCGACGACCCCGAGCCGCTCAAGCGCGAGCCGCACATCGTCGTTGTCATCGACGAGCTGGCCGACCTGATGATGGTGGTCGGCAAGAAGATCGAAGAGCTGATCGCCCGCCTCGCGCAGAAGGCGCGTGCGGCCGGCATCCACCTCATCCTGGCCACGCAGCGTCCCAGCGTGGATGTGATCACGGGCCTCATCAAGGCCAACATCCCGACGCGCATCGCCTTCCAGGTCAGCAGCAAGATCGACTCGCGCACCATCCTCGACCAGATGGGCGCCGAGGCGCTGCTGGGCATGGGCGACATGCTCTACATGGCCAGCGGCACCGGCCTGCCGATCCGCGTGCACGGCGCCTTCGTCTCCGACGACGAGGTGCACCGCGTGGTGGCCTACCTCAAGAGCCAGGGCGAGCCCGACTACATCGAGGGCGTGCTCGAAGGCGGCACGGTCGACGACGAAGACCTCTCCATGCCGGGCGGTCCCGACGGCGAGAAGGACCCGATGTACGACCAGGCCGTCGAGGTGGTGCTCAAGAACCGCAAGGCCAGCATCTCGCTGGTGCAGCGTCACCTGAAGATCGGCTACAACCGCGCCGCGCGCCTGGTCGAGGACATGGAGAAGGCAGGCCTCGTGAGTGCGATGAGCGGCAGCGGCCAGCGCGACATCCTGGTGCCGGCGCGCGCCGAATGAGCGCACGGCCGGTCGCACCGGTCACAACGGGTTGCCGTCCTTTGCCGACCCTTTGCACGGTCTGCGGCTGACGGCCGGAACGCGGGCCTTGCCGCAAGCTCCAAATCCCATACGCAGCCTTTCCCTTCCTCACCTGTCCATGAACCGTTCCTTTCGTTTCCTCGGCCTCGCTGCGGTGCTCTCGCTGCCGGCGATGGGTGCCTGGGCCGCCGGCCTCGACAGCCTCGAAGCCTTCGTCAAGAACGCCAGGTCCGGCCGTGCCGAGTTCACGCAGACCGTCACGCCGCCGGCCAAGGACGGCCAGCCCGCGCGTGCCAAGACCTCGACCGGCAGCTTCGAATTCCAGCGGCCGGGTCGCTTCCGCTTCGACTACCGCAAGCCCTTCGCCCAGACCATCGTGGCCGACGGCAAGACCCTGTCGCTGTACGACGCCGACCTCAACCAGGTCACGCAGCGCGCCCAGGCGCAGGCGCTGGGCTCGACGCCTGCCGCGCTGATCGCCGCGGCGGCCGACGTGAAGGCGCTGCAGGCGGACTTCACGCTCGACAACCAGCCCGAGCGCGACGGCCTGCAGTGGGTGCGGGCCACCCCCAAGTCCAAGGACGGTCAGCTGCAGAACGTGCAGATCGGTTTCAAGGGCGATGCACTCGCCGCGCTCGAGATCCTCGATGCCTTCGGCCAGCGCTCGGTGCTGAAGTTCGACAAGGTCGAGCTCAATCCCGCGCTGCCCGCCGATGCCTTCCAGTTCAAGGTCCCGGCCGGCGCGGACGTCATCAAGCAGTGACGATCTGCTATCAATAGCATAGCTGTTCACGCAGGCTGGACGCGCGCTCCAGCCCCTTCCGGCTTGACGATCTGGCGGCCGATGGCGCATGCGGTCCGTCGGGCCGGCGCCGCATCGTTCGCCACGCTATAACCTTCCCATGCCCGCCGCGCCCTCGCCACCGTCCACCCACTCGCCGCTGGCCGAGCGCCTGCGCCCGCGCAACCTGGGCGAGGTGATCGGCCAGCAGCACCTGCTGGGGCCGGGCATGCCGCTGCGCATCGCCTTCGAGTCCGGCCGGCCGCACTCCTGCATCCTGTGGGGCCCGCCGGGCGTGGGCAAGACCACGATCGCGCGCCTCATGGCCGATGCCTTCGATGCGCAGTTCATCGCCATCAGCGCGGTGCTGGGCGGCATCAAGGACATCCGCGAGGCCGTCGAGCGTGCCACGCTCGCACGCGACGGGCTCACGCAGCAGCGCACCATCGTCTTCGTCGACGAGGTGCACCGCTTCAACAAGAGCCAGCAGGACGCCTTCCTGCCGCACGTCGAGTCGGGGCTCTTCACCTTCATCGGCGCCACCACCGAGAACCCGTCCTTCGAGGTCAACTCCGCGCTTCTCTCTCGCGCGGCGGTGTACGTGCTGCAGCCCCTGGGCGAGGCCGACCTCCAGCAGATCGTCGAGCGCGCACAGGCCATCGATGCCGTGCCCGCGATCGAGGATGCCGCGCTCGAGCGGCTCATCGCCTATGCCGACGGCGACGCGCGGCGCCTGCTGAACACGCTCGAGACGCTGGCCGTCGCCGCGGGCGCCGAGCAACTGCAGCGCATCGACGACGCCTGGCTGCTGCGCGTCCTGGGCGAGCGCATGCGGCGCTACGACAAGGGCGGCGAGCAGTTCTACGACACCATCAGCGCGCTGCACAAGTCGGTGCGCGGCAGCGACCCCGACGCGGCGCTGTACTGGTTCGTGCGCATGCTCGACGGCGGCGCCGACCCTCGCTACATGGCACGCCGGCTGGTGCGCATGGCCAGCGAGGACATCGGCCTGGCCGACCCGCGTGCGCTGCGGCTTGCGCTGGACGCGGCCGAGGTCTACGAGCGCCTGGGCACGCCCGAAGGTGAGCTCGCGCTGGCCGAGTGCGTGGTCTACCTGGCGATCGCGCCCAAATCGAACGCGGTCTACAAGGCCTACAACGAGGTCAGGGCCTTCATCAAGAAGGACGGTACGCGCCCGGTTCCGATGCACCTGCGCAATGCCCCGACGAAGCTCATGAAGGAACTCGACTACGGCAAGGGCTACCGCTACGCCCACGACGAGGAGGACGGCTTCGCCGCCGGCGAGACCTACCTGCCCGAGGGCATGGACGCCCCGGACTTCTACCGGCCGGTCGAGCGCGGCCTGGAGATCCGCATCGCCGAAAAGCTGCGCGAGCTGCGGCGCCGCAACGACGCCGCCGGAAGCTGACCGGCCCGGTCAGGCGCGCATGCACCAGGGGCATGCGCTCATGCTCAAACGGCCTGTTCACCAGCGGGAAAACCCGCGCCAACGGCGCACCAAACTGGCAAGCGCCCCTGTCTAAAATCCCGCCCACTCGACCCGCGCATCACCCATGCTGGCGGGTTTTTTGCTAAGTAGACCAAGGCGCCAATCCGGTGCACCGGTTGGCAAAGCGCGCACCTTCACAGGGTGCACAACAGAGGGACTCTTTCTTATGGAAATCTTGCTGCAGCAGATCATCAACGGTCTGGTTCTCGGCAGCATGTACGCCTTGATAGCCTTGGGCTACACCATGGTGTACGGCATCATCAACCTGATCAATTTCGCCCATGGCGAGGTCCTCATGGTGGGGGCGCTCACCAGCTGGACCATCATCGGCTGGATGCAGGCCGCCATGCCGGGTACGCCGGGCTGGATCATCCTGATCCTCGCGTTGATCATCGCGTGCGTGGTGGCCGCCACGCTCAACTTCGTGATCGAGAAGGTGGCCTACCGGCCGCTGCGCAACAGCCCCAAGCTCGCGCCGCTCATCACCGCGATCGGCATGTCGATCTTCCTGCAGACGCTGGCGATGATCATCTGGCGTCCCACCAACAAGGCCTACCCCACGCTGCTGCCCAGCGACCCGATCCACATCGCCGGCGCGGCCATCACGCCCACGCAGATCATGATCCTGGGGCTCACCGCCGTCTCCCTCGCGGTGCTGACCTGGCTGGTCAACTACACCAAGCTCGGCCGCGCGATGCGCGCTACCGCCGAGAACCCGCGGGTCGCCGCGCTCATGGGCATCCGCCCCGACATGGTGATCTCGGCCACCTTCATCATCGGTGCCGTGCTCGCCGCCATCGCGGGCGTGATGTACGCCTCCAACTACGGCATCGCGCAGCATGCGATGGGCTTCATCCCGGGCCTGAAGGCCTTCACGGCGGCCGTGTTCGGCGGCATCGGCAACCTGGCCGGCGCGGTGGTCGGCGGCATCCTGCTGGGCATCATCGAGGCGGTCGGCGCGGGCTACCTCAGCGACGTCACCGGCGGCGTGCTGGGCAGCCAGCACAGCGACATCTTCGCCTTCATCATCCTGATCATCACCTTGACCATCCGGCCCTCGGGCCTGCTGGGCGAGCGCGTGGCGGACCGTGCCTGAGCGGGAGACGCACATGAAGAACAGCAAGAACCTCATCGTCTTCCTGATCGCGGCCGTCGCGCTTCTGGCGCTGCCGCTGGTGCTGCAGACCCAGGGCAATGCATGGGTGCGCATCGTCGACATCGCACTGCTGTACGTGCTGCTGGCCCTGGGCCTGAACATCGTCGTGGGCTATGCCGGCCTGCTCGACCTGGGCTATGTGGCCTTCTTCGCCATCGGGGCGTACCTGTATGCGCTGCTGGGCTCGAGTCAGCTGACCGACAACTTCGCCGCGCTGAAGGCGATGTTCCCCAGCGGCTTCCACACCTCGCTCATCCTCGTCATACCGGCGGCGCTCGCGCTGGCGGGGCTGCTGGGCGTGCTGCTGGGTGCGCCGACGCTCAAGCTGCGCGGCGACTACCTCGCCATCGTGACCCTGGGCTTCGGCGAAATCATCCGCGTGTTCATGAACACGCTGGACCACCCCTACAACATCACCAACGGCCCCAAGGGCATCACGGCGATCGACTCGATCAAGATCTTCGGCCTCGACCTGGGGCGGCCGCTCAAGCTGGGCGACTACACGATCTCCTCGGTGTCGATGTACTACTACCTGTTCCTGGTGCTGGTGATCTTCAGCGTGATCATCTCGCACCGCCTGCAGAACTCGCGCGTCGGTCGCGGCTGGATGGCCATCCGCGAGGACGAGATCGCCGCCAAGGCCATGGGCATCAACACGCGCAACATGAAGCTGCTGGCCTTCGGCATGGGCGCGAGCTTCGGCGGCGTGTCGGGCGCGATGTTCGCTGCCTTCCAGGGCTTCGTGTCGCCCGAGTCCTTCAGCCTCATGGAGTCGGTGATGATCGTCGCCATGGTGGTGCTGGGCGGCGTGGGCCATCTGCCGGGCGTCATCCTCGGCGCCGTGCTGCTGGCCGCGCTGCCCGA
This sequence comes from Xenophilus aerolatus, assembly GCA_030418545.1. Taxonomy (GTDB): domain Bacteria; phylum Pseudomonadota; class Gammaproteobacteria; order Burkholderiales; family Burkholderiaceae_C; genus Xenophilus. The sequence continues at coordinate 253,838 of QAIB01000003.1, forward strand.
GGTGCTGCGCTACGTCGCCGGCCCGCTGCAGTCGATGACCGATGGCCGGCTGGACGCGTCCATCCTGCGCCAGCTCTTCATCGCGCTGGCCATGATCCTCATCATGCTCACGCGTCCGCGCGGCCTGTGGCCCTCGCCCGAGCACGGCAAGTCGCTCAAGGGCCGGCGTGCGCCCGACCCGAATCCCGGCTCCGCACAGGCCGTCGAGCCCGGCGTCGACAACCCGGCCGACGAAGTGCCGGGCACGGCCAACCGTCCGATGTCGATCAACCCCTGAACACGGATGGAGCATCAGAACATGGCAGACACCATCCTCAACGTCAGCGGCATCTCCAAACGCTTCGGCGGCCTGCAGGCCCTGTCGGACGTCGGCATCAGGATCGAGCGCGGCCAGGTCTACGGCCTCATCGGCCCCAACGGCGCCGGCAAGACCACCTTCTTCAATGTCATCACCGGGCTGTACACGCCCGACAGCGGCAGCTTCGAGCTGGCCGGCAAGCCCTATGCGCCGACGGCGGTGCACACGGTGGCCAAGGCCGGCATCGCGCGCACCTTCCAGAACATCCGTCTCTTCGCCGAGATGACTGCGCTGGAGAACGTGATGGTCGGCCGCCACGTGCGCACGCATTCGGGCGTGTTCGGCGCCATCTTCCGCAGCCCCGGCTTCAAGGCCGAGGAGAAGGCCATCGCCGACCGGGCGCACGAACTGCTCGACTACGTCGGCGTCGGCAAGTACGCCGACTTCAAGGCCCGCACGCTGAGCTACGGCGACCAGCGGCGCCTGGAGATCGCGCGCGCCCTCGCCACCGACCCGCAGCTCATCGCCCTGGACGAACCGGCCGCCGGCATGAACGCCACCGAGAAGGTGCAGCTGCGCGAGCTGATCGACCGCATCCGCCGGGACAACCGCACCGTGCTCATCATCGAGCACGACGTGAAGCTCATCATGGGCCTGTGCGACCGCGTGACGGTGCTCGACTACGGCAAGCAGATTGCCGAGGGCCTGCCCGCCGAGGTGCAGAAGAACGAAAAGGTGATCGAGGCCTACCTCGGCACCGGCGCACATTGAGAGATCCCGCATGGCACAAACACTGTTGAAAGTCAGCGGCCTGAAGGTCGCATACGGCGGCATCCAGGCCGTCAAGGGCGTCGATTTCGAGGTGCGCGAGGGCGAGCTGGTCTCGCTCATCGGCTCCAACGGGGCCGGCAAGACCACCACCATGAAGGCCATCACCGGCACCCTCGCGGCGCTCGATGGCCAGATCGAGTTCCTGGGCAAGCCCATCAAGGGCCGCGGCGCCTGGGACATGGTCAAGGAAGGCCTGGTCATGGTGCCCGAGGGCCGCGGCGTGTTCACGCGCATGACCATCACCGAGAACCTGCAGATCGGCGCCTACATCCGCAACGACAAGGCCGGCATCGCGCGCGACATCGACCGCGTCTTCGGCATCTTCCCGCGCCTGAAGGAGCGCGCCACGCAGCTGGCCGGCACCATGTCCGGCGGCGAACAGCAGATGCTGGCGATGGGCCGCGCGCTCATGGCCAACCCCAAGGTGCTGCTGCTCGACGAGCCGACCATGGGCCTGTCGCCCATCATGTGCGACAAGATCTTCGAGGTGGTGCAGGAGGTCTACAAGCAGGGCGTCACGATCCTGCTCGTGGAGCAGAACGCCAGCCGTGCGCTGCAGCTGGCCAACCGCGGCTACGTCATGGAGTCGGGCCTGATCACCATGAGCGGCGACGCGAAGGTGATGCTCAACGACCCGAAGGTGCGGGCGGCCTATCTCGGCGAGTGAGGCGCGCCAGCCATCGGCAGAAGGCCCGCGGATGCGGGCCTTTTTTGCGTCGTATTGCTATGAAATCGATAGCTGGTTCCGCCCGCTGGACACGGGCTGCAGCCATTTTTCGCTTGAAAACCTCGCCTCAGTCGACCTTCGCGCCCGTCGCCTTCACCACCTGCTCGTACTTGGCCAGCTCGTTCTTCATGAGCGTGCCGAACTGTTCGGGCGTGGTGGGCACGGGCTCGGCGAAGAGCAGCGCGAAGCGGCTCTTGGTCTCGGGCGCGTTCAGCGCCGCCACGAAGGCGTGGTTGAGCTTCTCGATCACGTCCTTGGGCGTGCCGGCCGGCGCGACCAGGCCCCACCATGTGTCGATGGCGAAGCCCTTGAGCGTGTCGGCCACCGGCGGCGTCTCGGGCAGGAAGGGGCTGCGCTGCAAGGTGGTGACGGCGATGGCCTTGAGCTTGCCGGCCTTGATGTTGGGGGCGGCCGTGGCGAGGTTGTCGAAGTTGAAGTCCACCTGCCCCGACAGCAGCGCCAGTTGCGCCGGGTTGCCGCCGTTGTAGGGGATATGCACGGCAAAGATGCCGGCCGCCTTCTTGAACATCTCGCCGGCCAGGTGCCCGGCGCTGCCGTTGCCGCCGCTGCCGTAGTTGAGCTTGCCGGGATTGGCCTTGGCGTAGGCGATCAGGTCCTTGAGCGAGTTGATCTTCAGGCGCTGCGCCGTGTCGGCGTTCATCACCAGCACGTTGGGCACGCGGACCATCTGAGTGATGGGCGCGAAGTCCGTGGCCGCGTTGAAGGGCATCTTGGAATAGAGCCACGGGTTCACCGCGTTCGTGGCCGTGGCCGCGATGCCGATGGTCAGGCCGTCGGGCGCCGCCTTGGCCACCATGTCGGCGCCGATGTTGCCGCCGGCGCCGGGCTTGTTGTCGATGATGACGGGGCCGCCCAGGGTGTCCTTGACGCGCTCGGCCAGCGCGCGCGCCGTGATGTCGATCGGACCGCCGGCGGCATAGGGCACGACAAGCCGGACGGTGCGCTGTTGCGCGAACGCAGGCGTGGCGATAGAAGCGAAGCCGCCGAGCGCGAATGCCGCGGCGGCGAGGGACGACAGGAAAGTGTTGCGTTGCATGGTGCCGGCGATTGTCCGCATCCGGCGCCGTGCCCGCAGCGCGGCTATCCCTGAGCCCTTCGTGCGGCCGTGACGCTCAGGGCAGCGCCTTGTCCGCCTCGGTCGTGAACGCGTCGGCGTAGAACTCGTCCTCGGGCAGGCCGCCCTCGGCCACGTAGTCGCGCCTGGCCGACTCGACCACGATCGGCGCGCCGCAGGCATACACCTGGTGGCCCGACAGGTCGGCGATGTCTTCCAGCACCGCGCGATGGACGAAGCCGGTGCGGCCGGTCCAGTTGTCTTCGGGCGTGGCGTTGGAGATGACCGGCACATAGCGCAGGTTGGGCATGTCGGCCAGGCGCTCGCGCAGCCAGCCGTCCATGTACAGGTCCTCCGGCCGGCGGCCGCCCCAGTACAGGACGGCGGGCCGGTCGATGGCCTTGAACTTCATGTGCTCGATCAGCGCCTTGATCGGCGCGAAGCCGGTGCCCGAGGCGAGCATCACGATCGGCTTGTCCGAGTCCTCGCGCAGGAAGAAGCTGCCGTACGGCCCTTCGATGCGCAGGATCTCCTTCTCCTTCATCGCGCCGAACACGTGGTCGGTGAACTTGCCGCCGGGCATGTGGCGGATGTGCAGCTCGATGCCGGTGCCCGGCTCGGCCAGCGTGTGCGGTGCGTTGGCCATCGAATAGCTGCGCCGCGCGCCGTCGCGCAGGATGAATTCGACGTACTGCCCGGCGTGGAACTGCAGCGGCTCGCCGGCCGGCAGCTGCAGCCGCACCATCATCACGTCGTGCGACTGCTTGGTCAGGGCCAGCACGCGCGCCGGCATCTTGCGGATCGGGAAGGCGCCGGCCTCGGTCACCTGGCGCGACTCGAGCACCACGTCGCTCGTCGGGTGCGAGCGGCAGGTGAGGATGTAGCCGGCCAGCTCTTCGTCGGCCGACAGCGCCTTGCTCTGGTGCGCCTCCATCGTCACGGTGCCCGACAGCTTCTTGCACTTGCAGGAGCCGCAGGCGCCGTCCTTGCAGCCGTAGGGCAGGCCGATGCCCTGGCGGATGCCGGCGGCGAGGATGGTCTCTTCGCCGCTCACCGTGAAGGCGCGGCCGCTGGGTTCGACGGTGACGGAAAAGCCCGCATCGTGGGGCGCGGCAAGGCTCATGGGTATTCTTCGGCTCGGTCTTCGACAGGGAACCCGGGATTTTGCCTTCAAACATGAACCCCCTCGGCGCGCTGCCCGCGCGCTTCCGGCGCGGGCGGCTGCTCGTGGTCGGCTGCGGCGACGTCGGCCTGCGCGTGCTGCGCCAGCTCGGCGGCCGCATGCAGGTGCTGGCGCTGACCTCCAGTCCTTCGCGCGTGCCCGCGCTGCGCGCCGCGGGCGCGGTGCCGCTGCTGGGCGACCTCGATGCGCCGGCCAGCCTGCGCCGCCTGGCAGGCCTGGCCACGCGCGTGCTGCACCTGGCGCCGCCGCCGGCGGGCGAGACGGCGGGAGCTCGCGATGGCCGCACCCTCGCGCTGGCCCATGCGCTGCGCCGCCGCTCGCCGCCGTGGACGCTGGTCTACGGCTCGACCACCGGCGTGTACGGGGACTGCGGCGGCGTGCGCATCGACGAGACCCGCCGCGTGCAGCCCGGCACCTTGCGCGCCCAACGGCGCGTGGACGCCGAGCGCATCGTGCGTCACCTGGGCCGCAGCGCAGGCGTGCGCGCCAGCATCCTGCGCATCCCCGGCATCTACGCGCCCGACCGCGAGGGCGGCACGCCACGCGAGCGCCTGCTGCAGGCCACGCCCGTGCTGCGCGCCGAGGACGACGTCTACACCAACCACATCCATGCCGACGACCTCGCGCGCGCCTGCATTGCCGCGCTCTTCCGCGGCCGGCCGCAGCGCGTGGTGAACGCCAACGACGACACCGACCTGAAGATGGGCGACTACATGGACCTCGCCGCCGACCTGTACCGCCTTTCGCGCCCGCCGCGCATCGACCGCGACGAAGCCCAGCGCCAGATGTCGGCGCAGCGCCTGAGCTTCATGAACGAGTCGCGTCGGCTGGACAACGCCCGCCTCAAGCGCGAGCTCAAGGTGCGCCTGCGGTATCCCACCGTGCGGCAGGGCCTGGCCAACTGATGCCGATGCGCAGCGCAGCGATCGCATTCGGCGCAGCGCAGGAGGCCGGAATCGAACCCTCGCCCACGCGCCAGCGTGGGCGATTCCATCATCGCCAAGGGCGTGCCGGTTCGATTCCGTGCGCGAAGGCCCAAAAAGCAAAGGCCCGCCAAAGGCGGGCCAAGCTTTTTGGTGCCGGAGGCCGGAATCGAACCGGCACGCCTTGCGGCGGGGGATTTTGAGTCCCCTGCGTCTACCAATTTCACCACTCCGGCAGGAAGCGCAAAGACAGCCCAAAATTATGGCACAGTGCCCCGGCCGCACCCGCCTTCCGGCGGGCCTTGCGCCCTCGGGCGGAAGCAGGCGGACACGACCACACCACCCATGACCCATTCCTACCCGACGATCGAAGACGCGATCGGCCGCACGCCGCTGGTGGCGCTGCAGCGCATCGACGCCGCCGAGAACGCCGCCCGCGGCAACGTGATCCTGGCCAAGCTCGAGGGCAACAACCCGGCGGGCTCCGTGAAGGACCGCCCCGCGCTGTCGATGATCCGGCGCGCCGAGGAGCGGGGCGAGATCCACCCCGGCGACACGCTGATCGAGGCCACCTCGGGCAACACCGGCATCGCGCTGGCGATGGCCGCGGCCGTCAAGGGCTACCGCATGGTGCTGATCATGCCGGAGGACCTGTCGGTCGAGCGGGCGCAGACCATGAAGGCCTTCGGCGCCGAACTCATCCTCACGCCCAAGAGCGGCGGCATGGAGTACGCACGCGACCTGGCCGAGCAGATGGTCGCGCAGGGCAAGGGCCGCGTGCTCGACCAGTTCGCCAACCCGGACAACCCGCGCATCCACTACGAGACCACCGGCCCCGAGCTGTGGGAGCAGACGGGCGGGCGCATCACGCACTTCGTGAGCGCCATGGGGACCACGGGCACCATCACCGGTGTGTCGCGCTTCCTGAAGGAGAAGAACCCCGAGGTGCGCATCGTCGGCGCGCAGCCCGACGAGGGCTCGCGCATCCCCGGCATCCGCAAGTGGCCGCAGGAATACCTGCCCAAGATCTACGAGCCCAGCCGCGTGGACGAGCTGGTGTACGTGAGCCAGGACGACGCCGAGGATCTGGCCCGCCGCCTCGCGCGCGAGGAAGGCATCTTCGGCGGCATCTCGGCCGCCGGCGCGCTGTGGGTGGCCCTGCAGGTCGCGAAGCAGGTCCAGAACGCGACCATCGTCTTCGTCGTTTGCGATCGGGGCGATCGCTACCTCTCGACCGGCGTGTTTCCCGCCTGATCGGCGCTTCAAGAAAAAAGGCCTGCAGCGCCCGTCCCGCCAGCGCGAGCAGCTATCAAAAGAGTAGCAAAACGATGAATCTGCCCAAGTTCTGCCCGGCCTGCGCCACGCCGCTCGAATGGATCGAGATGATGGAGGACGGCGGCCCCAAGGCGCGCCTGCGCTGCCCGGCCTGCGGCCACACGCACTGGAACAATCCGACGCCCGTGCTGGCCGCCATCGTCGAATACCGCGGGCAGGTGCTGCTGGCGCGCAACGCGGCCTGGCCGGCCAAGATGTTCGCGCTCATCACCGGCTTCATGGAAGCCGGCGAGACGCCGGAGGAGGGCGTGGCCCGCGAGGTGAAGGAAGAGACCAACCTCGACGTGAGCGCCACCAGGATCGTCGGCGCCTACGATTTCCAGCGCATGAACCAGGTCATCATTGCCTACCACGTGGTGGCCGACGGCGAGGTGACGCTCTCGCCCGAACTGGTCGACTACCGCCTGTACGACCTGCCCGACCTGCGCTGCTGGCCGGCCGGCACGGGCTATGCATTGGCAGACTGGCTGCGCACGCGCGGCCACGAGCCGGTCTTCTTCACGGCGCAGGAAAACGAAGAGCGCCGGCGTGGACTGAACTGAGGCCGCCCGGGACGCCCATGGACGACGCATCGACCCCCCTCCAGATCGACCGCGAGATCGACACCCGCGGGCTGAATTGCCCCCTCCCCATCCTCAAGGCCAAGAAGGCGCTGAACGACATGCAGAGCGGGCAGCTGCTCAAGGTCGTGGCCACCGATCCGGGGTCGCTGCGCGACTTCGAGGCCTTCGCGCGCCAGACGGGGCACGGGCTGCTCGAGCAGCAGACCGTGGGCACCGAGTACATCCATGTGCTGAGGCGGCGGTGATGGCGCGCGCTGCACCGGCCTCTCGCGCGCGCCGAGGCGCCCGGTGGCTGCTGGGCGCCTCGGCACTGGCGGCGCTGGCCCTCTTCGGCGGCGCCGCGTCGCTGGCGCAGAAGCCGGCGTCCGCCGCGGGCGCGGTGCCCATGGCCGTTCTCGGCGACTCCAACAGCCACTCCTACCAGGACAGCGTGTCCTTCCCGGCCGGCAGCGGGCAGCGCGGAGGGCCGTACCAGGACCGCACCTTCCAGTGGACCGAGGTGCTGGCCCGCCTGCGCGCCGGTGTGATCGACCCGGGCCCCTGGGAAGTCGTGGGCCAGAACCGCGTGGTCGCCAAGCTGGGCGAGTGGGCCGATGTGCGGGGCGCCCGTTCGCCGCGCAAGCAGGACTACCGCTACAACTTCGCGGCCTCGGGCGCCGGCTGCAGCGCGCTCACCGAAGGCGTGCACCGCCAGGTCCAGCCGCTGCTCGACGCCATGGGGCAGGACGCGCCGCGCTGGAAGCAGGGCGTCGTCGTCCTGCGCATCGGCCTGGTGCAGATGGCCGATCCCGCCTTCCTCGACCAGCTTGCGCGCGACCCCGCGGCCGCGGCCGGGCAGCGCCTGGTCGGCGAATGCATGGCGCAGGTGACGCGCGCGGTCCAGATGATCCGCACGGCGCATCCGCAGACGCACATCGTGCTGGTGGGCATCTTCGACGACAGCAACGACCCGGTGAACTTCGACAAGTGGCATTCGCGCGCCGCGCTCGACAACATCTCGCGCGGCCTGGACCGGTACGACGCCGGCCTGCGGCAACTCGCAGCGAAGACGCCCAATGCCAGCTTCTTCGACGACCGCGCCTGGTTTCGCGAGCTGTGGGGCGAGCGCGGCCCGGACGGCAAGCCCGCCTACCGCGAGCTGAAGATCGGCGACCGCCTGCGGGTCACCCTCACGCTGGGCGACGCGCCGTCGCACGCCCTGGTGAGCGACGACCACTGGGGCCTGGTCGTCAACGTGAAGTGGGCGCAAGCCATGAGCCGTCACCTGGCCTCGGTGGGCCTGCCGGTCCGGCCCATCGACGACGCCGAAGCGCAGCGTTTCATCGAGGCGCAACTGCGCTGAGGCTTCGCCACCCTGGAACGACAAGGCCGCCGGCCCTTGCGGGCTGCGGCGGCCTGGCCGGCGATGGGGGGTCGCTCAGAGGCTGAGCGTCTTGAGGTACTCGCGGAAGGAACCGCCCACCTCCGGGTGCGCCAGGGCCAGTTCGACCGTCGCCTGCAGGAAGCCTTCCTTCGCGCCACAGTCGTAGCGGATGCCCTTGTAGGCGTAGGCGTAGACGCTTTCCTTCTTCATCAGCGAGGCGATGCCGTCGGTGAGCTGGATCTCGCCGCCCGCGCCCTTGGGCTGGTTGCGGATCTCGTCGAACACGCCGGGCGTGAGGATGTAGCGGCCCGCCACGCCCAGGCGTGAGGGCGCGTTCTCGGGCGAGGGCTTCTCGACCATCGCGCGCACCTGCGTGATGCCGCCGCCCATGGCGTCACCGGCGACGATGCCGTAACGCTTGACCTGGTCGAGCGGCACTTCCTGCACGGCCAGCACGGAACCGCCCAGGTTGGCGTAGTTGCGCACCATCTGCGCCAGCACGCCTTCGCCGCCCTCGGGGCCGACCATCAGGTCATCGGCCAGCAGCACGGCAAAGGGCTGGTCGCCCACCAGGTGCTCCGCGCACAGCACGGCGTGTCCCAGGCCCAGCATGCGCGGCTGGCGCACGTAGGAACAGGTCATGTCGTCGGGCGCGACGGAGCGGGCGATGTGCAGCAGCGCGTCCTTGCCGCTGGCCTCGAGCTGGCTTTCCAGCTCGTAGGCGGTGTCGTAGTGGTCCTCGATGGCGCGCTTGTTGCGGCCGGTGACGAAGATCATGTCGCGGATGCCGGCGGCGTAGGCCTCCTCGACCGCGTACTGGATCAGCGGCTTGTCGACCACCGGGAGCATTTCCTTGGGCTGGGCCTTGGTGGCCGGCAGGAAGCGGGTGCCGAAACCGGCGACGGGGAAGACCGCCTTGCGAATTCGCGTCGAAGTGGGCATGGGTCAGAAAGAAATGAGTAGGAAGGTTTTACTTTGCCAAGTTCACCATGGTAGCCAGTACGAATGAATGCTGGCTGTCAGCCAATGCGCAAAAGCTGACTTTTTAGGCGTTCGAGCGTCGCGCCGAAGTCGGCGAGGCGCTGGCGCTCCTGCTCGATCACGGCCGCCGGCGCCCGTGCCACGAAGCTCTCGTTGCCGAGCTTGGCGTTGGCCTTGGCGATCTCCCCCTCGACGCGCGCAATTTCCTTGCCCAGGCGCGCGCGTTCGGCGGCCACGTCGATCTCCACGTACAGGGCCAGTCGCGCGCCGCCGACCACCGCCACCGGGGCGGCCTGCGCGGCCGCCGTCCAAGCCGATTCGTCGTCGAAGACCTTGAGCTCGCTCAACTTCGCCAGCGCCTGCAGCACGGGCGCCGAGCCGCGCAGGAATTCGGCCTCGGCCGGCGTCTCGGCCAGCGCATACAGCGGCAGGCGCTGGGCGGGCGACACGTTCATCTCGCCGCGCAGGGTGCGGCAGGCCGCGACCAGCGACTTGAGCCTGGCCACATGGGCTTCCGCCGCCTCGTCGATCTTCTCGGGCTGGGCGACGGGGTAGGGCGCCACCATGACCGAGGGGCCGGCCCGGCCCGAGACCGGGGCCACCTTCTGCCAGAGCTCCTCGGTGATGAAGGGGATAACGGGGTGCGCCAGGCGCAGCAGCGTTTCGAGCGTGCGGATCAGCGTGCGGCGCGTGGCGCGCTGCTCGGCCTCGCTGCCGGTCTGGATCTGCACCTTGGCGATCTCCAGGTACCAGTCGCAGAACTCGTCCCAGGCGAACTGGTAGATGGCGTTGGCGACGTTGTCGAGGCGGTACTCCTCGAAGCCCTTGGCCACTTCCGCTTCCACGCGCTGCAGCTGCGAGGCGATCCAGCGGTCGGCCTGGCTGAAGCGCATGTAGCCGTGGAAGGGGCCGCCGGGCTGGCATTCGGCCTTCGTGTGTTCCTGCAGGCCGCAGTCCTGGCCTTCGCAGTTCATCAGCACGAAGCGCGTGGCGTTCCAGAGCTTGTTGCAGAAGTTGCGGTACCCCTCGCAGCGCTTGGAATCGAAGTTGATGCTGCGCCCCAGCGAGGCCAGTGCCGCGAAGGTGAAGCGCAGCGCGTCGGCGCCGTAGGCCGGGATGCCCTCGGGAAACTCCTTCTCGGTCTGCTTGCGCACCTTGGGAGCCGTCTCGGGCTTGCGCAGCCCGGTGGTGCGCTTGTCGAGCAGCGGCGCCAAGGAGATGCCGTCGATCAGGTCCACGGGATCGAGCACGTTGCCCTCGGACTTGCTCATCTTCTGGCCCTGGGCGTCGCGCACCAGGCCGTGGATGTACACGTCCCTGAACGGCACCTGGCCCGTGAAGTGCTTGGTCATCATGATCATCCGGGCGACCCAGAAGAAGATGATGTCGTAGCCCGTGACCAGCACCGTGGAGGGCAGGTAGAGCGCCAGGTCCTGCGTCTGCTCCGGCCAGCCCAGGGAGGAGAAGGGCACGAGGGCCGAGGAGTACCAGGTGTCCAGCACGTCCTCGTCGCGGCGCAGCCGCTTGCCGGGGGCCTTGGCCTGCGCTTCGGCCTCGTCGTGCGCCACGTACACGTTGCCGTCCTCGTCGTACCAGGCCGGGATCTGGTGGCCCCACCAGAGCTGGCGCGAGATGGTCCAGTCCTGGATGTTCTCCATCCAGTGGTTGTAGGTGTTGACCCAGTTCTCGGGCACGAAGCGCACCTCGCCCGATTTCACCGCGTCGATGGCCTGCTGCGCGATCGACACGCCCTTGCGGCCCGGCTTGGTCATGGCGACGTACCACTGGTCGGTCAGCATCGGCTCGACCACGGCACCCGAGCGCGCGCAGCGCGGCACCATGAGCTTGTGCTTCTTCACCTCGACCAGCAGGCCCAGGGCGTCCAGGTCGGCCACGATGGCCTTACGCGCCACGAAGCGGTCCATGCCGCGGTACTTCCCGGGCGCGTTGTCGTTGATGGTGGCGTCGAGCGCGAGCACGCCCACCATGGGCAGGCCGTGGCGCTGGCCGACGGCGTAGTCGTTGTAGTCGTGGGCGGGCGTGACCTTCACGACCCCGGTGCCGAATGCCTTGTCGACGTAGGCGTCGGCAATGATGGGGATGAGCTTGTCCACCAGCGGCAGCTTCACGCGCCGGCCCACCAGGTGCCGGTAGCGCTCGTCCTCGGGGTGCACCATCACGGCCGTGTCGCCCAGCATGGTCTCGGGCCGCGTGGTGGCCACCACCAGCGTGCCGCTGCCGTCTTCCAGCGGGTAGGCGATGTGCCAGAGCGAGCCTTCTTCCTCCTCGCTCTCGACTTCCAGGTCGCTCACCGAGGTCTTGAGCACGGGGTCCCAGTTGCCCAGGCGCTTGCCGCGGTAGATCAGGCCCTCTTCGTAGAGCTGCACGAAAGTCTGCGTGACCACCCTGGACAGCTTCTCGTCCATGGTGAAGTACTCGCGGCTCCAGTCCACCGTGTCGCCCATGCGGCGCATCTGCTGGGTGATGGTGTTGCCGGACTGCTCCTTCCACTCCCACACCTTGGCGACGAAGTTCTTGCGCGCCTCGGCGGGCGTCGGGCCCATGTCGTGGCGGCTGATGCCCTGCGCCTGCAGCTGGCGCTCGACCACGATCTGCGTCGCGATGCCGGCATGGTCGGTGCCGGGCACCCACAGCGTGTTCGCGCCGGCCATGCGGTGGTAGCGCGTCAGGCTGTCCATGATCGTCTGGTTGAACGCGTGGCCCATGTGCAGCGTGCCGGTCACGTTCGGCGGCGGCAGCTGGATGGCGAAGGAGGGCGCGCCGTCCTTCGGCTGCTGCGTGCCGCGAAAGCCCGCGCGCGCATAGCCGCGCTGTTCCCATTCGGGGCCCCAGTGCGCCTCGATGGCGGCGGGTTCGAAGGACTTGGCGAGGGATTGCAGGCCGGGCTGGTTCGGGGTGTCGCTCATGGCGGGGGATCGGGGCAAGGTCGGGGCAGGCGGCGCCCGTCGGGCGCGGCCGAAGCCGGAGAGAGGGAAGCCCGCGATTTTACCGGCGGGGGTTTGCGCCTGCGGCCGCGCCAGGGGCGCTGTAGATAATCCCGCGATGCTTTTCCTGCTCTCCCCGGCGAAGTCGCTGGACTACGACACGCCCGTGCCCGACGGCCTGCCGGCCACGCAGCCGCATTTCGAGGCGCCGCGCGGCCCCTCGGTCGAGCTGATCCGGCTGCTGCGCGAGAAGTCGCCCCAGCAGGTGGGCGAGCTGATGCACCTGTCCGACAAGCTGTCGGCCCTCAACGTGGCGCGCTACGCGGCGTGGTCGGCCAGGTCCACCGACCAGAACGCGAAGCAGGCCGCGCTGGCCTTCGACGGCGACGTGTACGGCGGCCTCGATGCCAAGTCGCTCACGGCCGCCCAGCTCGGCTGGGCGCAGGAACACCTCGTCATCCTCAGCGGCCTGTACGGCGTGCTGCGCCCGCTCGACCGCCTGCAGCCCTACCGCCTGGAGATGGGCACGCCGCTGGCTAACCGCCACGGCAAGGACCTCTACGCCTTCTGGGGCTCGCGCATCGCCGAATACCTCAACCAACGCGCCGCCGCCGACCGCTCGCCGGTGGTCATCAACCTCGCCTCGCAGGAGTACTTTCGCGCCGTCGACCGGCAGGTGCTGAAGGCCCGCGTCGTCGAATGCGTGTTCGAGGAGTGGAAGAACGGCCAGTACAAGATCGTCAGCTTCTTCGCCAAGCGGGCGCGCGGCCTCATGGCGCGCTGGGCCGTGCTGCACAAGGCCGGCACGCCGCGCAAGCTCGAGGGCTTCGACCTCGAAGGCTACGCCTTCGCGCCGGCCGTCTCCACGCCCGAGCGCCTCGTCTTCCGCAGGAAGACCGCCTGACCGGAGGTAAAACGCCGCCATGCAACCCATCAGTCCCGAACTGCGCGAATGGATCGTGGCCCAGCTTGCGGCCGGCCACTCCGTCCCGGCGCTGCGCCAGTCGATGCACGCCGCCGGCTGGCGCGACGACGCGACCGACGCCGCGCTGGCCGAGGTGGAGCGCACCAGCCGCGGCGACGCCGCCGCCGGCGCCGAGGCACCGGCACGCACCGACATGCCCGGCCCGAACCTGGAGAACTCCCCGCTGTACCTCGACGCCGGCGACCGGCGCGTGCAGGTCGTGCAGACCGTCAAGCATCCGCGCATCGTGGTGTTCGGCAACCTGCTGTCGGCCGAGGAGTGCGAGGCGCTGATCGCCGCCGCCCGCCAGCGCCTGTCGCGCTCGCTCACGGTCGAGACCAAGACCGGCGGCGAGACGCTGAACGTCGACCGCACCAGCGACGGCATGTTCTTCGAACGCGGCGAGAACGAGGTGGTGCAGCGCATCGAGGCGCGCATCGCCACCCTGCTGAACTGGCCGCTGGATTTCGGCGAGGGCCTGCAGATCCTGCGCTACAGCCCCGGCGCGCAGTATCGGCCGCACTACGACTACTTCGACCCCAAGGAGCCGGGCACGCCCACCATCCTGCGCCGCGGCGGCCAGCGCGTGGCCACCCTGGTGATGTACCTGCAGGAGCCGGAGCAGGGCGGCGCCACCACCTTCCCCGACATCGGCCTGGAGGTGGCGCCGGTGCGTGGCTCGGCCGTCTTCTTCAGCTACGACCGCGCCGACCCCGCCACCCGCACCCTGCATGGCGGCGCACCGGTGCTGGCCGGCGAGAAGTGGGTGGCGACGAAGTGGCTGCGCGAGCGCACCTTTGCGTAGCCCGGCCAGGATCTCGAGCCAAATCGGGCTGCAGCGCCCGTCCCACCTGCGCGGACAGCTATGAAAGTAATAGCAAACAACATTCCCATCGAGGTCGAGGACACGGGCGGCGACGGCCCCGTCGTGCTGCTGGTCATGGGCCTGGGCATGCAGCTCATCGCCTGGCCCGAGCCCTTCGTGCGTGCCCTGGCCGACGCGGGCTACCGCGTGCTGCGGCACGACAACCGCGACATCGGCCTGTCTCAGCATTTCGACGACGCCCAAAGCCGCAACCTGCTGTGGGAGGTGCTGCGCCAGAAGTTCGGCCTGGCCGTGCGCGCGCCGTACAGCCTGCAGGACATGGCGCTCGACGCGCTCGGCGTGCTCGATGCGCTCGAGATCGACGAGGCCCACGTGATCGGCGTCTCGATGGGCGGCATGATCGCCCAGCGCATGGCGGCCACGGCGCCACGGCGCGTGCGGACGCTGACCAGCGTGATGAGCTCCAGCGGCGCCGCCGGCCTGCCCGGCGCGCGGGCTGACGTCGGCGCGGCGCTCATGCGCCGCCCCAAGGGCACGAGCGAGGCCGCGCTCGTCGAGCACACGCTGGGCCTGGTACGCCTGATCGCCAGCCCCGGCTGGCCCTTCGACGAGGCGGCGGCGCGCGAGCGCATCGCCGCCGGCCTTCGGCGCTCCTACCACCCGGCCGGCGTGGTACGCCAGATGCTCGCGATCGGCGCCGACACCGCTCGCCGCCCCGAAGTGCTGCCGCGCATCGCCAGCCCGACGCTCGTGCTGCACGGCGACGCCGACCCGCTGGTGCCCATCGCCTGCGGGCAGGACACGGCGCGGCGCATTCCCGGCGCGCGCTTCACCGCCATCCCCGGCATGGCGCACGACCTGCCGGCCGGTGCGCTGCCGGTGCTGCTCTCGCACATCCTTCCCTTTCTCGCCGAGGCCCGACGGGCATCGCCATGACGCTTCCCAACACCCCCGAACAGTCACAGCTCGGCCGTGCATCGGCCTACGTCGACCGCTACGACGCGTCGCTCCTTTTTCCGCT
Organism: Xenophilus aerolatus; assembly: GCA_030418545.1. Classification (GTDB taxonomy): domain Bacteria; phylum Pseudomonadota; class Gammaproteobacteria; order Burkholderiales; family Burkholderiaceae_C; genus Xenophilus. The sequence continues at coordinate 268,873 of QAIB01000003.1, forward strand.
GTCGCGCACGCCGCAGCGCCTGGCGCTCGGCCTGGCCGCACCCGTGCCCGGCCAGACGCCCGTGCTGCCCTTCTTCGGCGCCGACATGTGGACCGCCTTCGAGCTGAGCTGGCTCAACCCGCGCGGCAAGCCGCAGCTGGCCATCGCGCACTTCACTTTCCCGTGCGAGACGCCCAACATCATCGAGAGCAAGTCCTTCAAGCTCTACCTGAACAGCTTCAACAGCACCGTCTTCGCCGATGCCGAGGCGGTGCGCGAGCGTCTGCGGGCAGACCTGTCGGAAGCCGCTTGGCGCGGCAGCGACCGCACCGGGACCGTCGGGGTGAAGCTGCTGGCCCCCGACCATTTCGACCGCGAGGGTGTGGCCGAACTCGACGGCCTCGACCTGGATCGGCTGGACCTCGAATGCAGCGCTTACGAGCCGGCGCCCGAGCTGCTCACCGCCGCCTTCGACGAGCCGCCCGTCAACGAGGTGCTCACCAGCCGGCTGCTCAAGAGCAACTGCCGAGTCACCGGCCAGCCGGACTGGGGCAGCGTGCAGGTCCGCTATAGCGGCCCGGCCATCGACCAGGCCGGCCTGTTGCGCTACATCGTGAGCTTTCGCAACCACAACGAATTCCACGAGCCTTGCTGCGAGCGCATCTTCAGCGACATCATGGCGCGCTGCGCGCCCACCAAGCTGGCCGTGTACTGCCGCTACACCCGCCGCGGCGGGCTCGACATCAACCCCTTCCGCACGAGCTGGCCGCAGGCGCTGCCGGCCAACATCCGGACGGCGCGGCAGTGAGGGCCCGCGCCGGCATCGGCGCTTTCCTACACGGCGCGTCGCGGGGCGCGCGGATACTGGTCGCTTTCCACCCACCGGGACCCCCGACTTGAACGTTCTCATCGTCGACGACAACGCTTCCGCGGCCGAGTTGCTGCAGGAGTTGATCGTCCTGCAGGACCACACGGCGCGTTGCGCCTTCACGGCCCAGGAAGCGATCGAGACCTTCGACAGCGAACATTTCGACGTCGCCCTGGTCGACCTCACGCTGCCCGATCGGCCCGGCACCGACGTGGCCCGCCACCTGCGCCAGACCGCGCAGGACCGCCCGCTCATGCTGGTGGCGATCTCGGGCTACGGCGTGGGCGACGCGGCCGGCGCACAGGCCGCCCCGCTCTTCGACCACTACCTGCAAAAGCCGATCGACTTCGATGCGCTCGACCGGCTGCTGGCCAATCCGCCGGCTGCCGCGTAGCCCGCACGGCCGACACCCCTTCCATGAAAGCCTCTCCCAGCGCCCGCAGCTGGATCGCGGCCGGCGTGCGGCACGAACTGCTCATGCGCGCGATGCCGGCGCTGCGCCACGACATGGCCTCGCCGGTGTCGTTGATCCGCATGAGCCTGCTCATGCTGCGCCGGCAGGTCGCCGCGAACCCGCCCGACGTCGCTGCCTGCGAGCAGCGCGTGGGGCAGGTCGACGAACAGCTGGGCATGCTGATCGGCAGCATGCGTGCCCTGCGCGACTGGGAACTGGGCATCGACGACGACGGCGTGACGCGTGCCGGCCTGGTGCGCCAGTGCACGGGGCTGATGCGCGCGGCCTTCGACCTCAACGGCATCGCGCTCGAGCTGGACGAAGGCTTCGATGCCGACGAGGACGGGGCTCCCACCTGGCGCGATGCGCCGGCACTGCGCTACCTGCTGCTGGGCGCGCTGTGCCACCTGCAGGACAGCGTCGCCGAGATCGGTCTTGTGCGCGTCTCGCCCGAGGGCGACGCCGGCGTGGTGGTGCGAGCCGAGTCACGCCCGGCCGACGGCGGCCGGCCCGAGATGGTGCCGCATCGCGCGCCGCGCAGCCTGGCCATCGATGCCGTCAGCCTCCAGAGCCTGGCCGACGACCTCTGCCACGCGCTCAGGATCGAGCGGGACGCGGTGCACCTCGACCTGCGCGCGGGCTGACGCCAGCCCGCGTGGCCGCGCGTTCTGCGCGGGCCGCTGCCATGCGCTGGTGGCGCATGAAGGCGGCCAGGCGCGACTCCGCCGCCAGCAGGCCGCGCGGCGGCCGCGAACCCGCGATGCGTTCCCAGATCGCCGCCATGCCCTCCGCGTCCTTCGACAGCTGCGTGCCCAGGGCCAGCACCGCCGGGTGCACATACGCCTTCTTGCACACGGCCGGCGTGTTGCCCAGCTGGCGCGCGACCGCGCCCAGGATCTCCTTGGCGCTGTAGCGGACCTCGGGGTCGGCCGCGTTCTGCTCGCACGCGAGGCGCGTGAGTTCCAGCGCCTGTACCGTGCCGTGCCAGGTGCGGAAATCCTTGGCCGTGAATTCGCCGCCCGACGCCTCGCGCAGATAGTCGTTCACGTCGCTGGAGCCGATGCCGTGGGGCGTGCCGTCCTCGTCGGTGTACTGGAAGAGTTCCTGGCCGGGCAATTGCTGGCACTGGCGCACCACCTTGGCGACGCGCGCGTCGTCGACCTCGGCTTCGTGCATCACGCCGCTCTTGCCGCGAAAGCGCAGCTTCAGCGCGGCGCCTTTGACCTGCGCATGGCGGTTGCGCAGCGTGGTCAGGCCATAGGAGCCGTTGCTGCTCGCGTACTCCTCGTTGCCGACGCGAAGGTAGGTGGTGTCCAGCAGGCGCACGATCGCGGCCAGCACCGTCTCGCGGCCGATCGGGGCGCCCGCGCGCAGCTTGCTCGCGGCCGCGAGGTCGCGTCGCACGCGCAGGCGGATGCGGGGCAGTGCGCGGCCGAAGGCCTCCAGCCGCTCGAACTTGGCCTCGTCCTTCAGGACCCGCCAATCGGGGTGATACCGGTACTGCTTGCGACCGCGCGCATCGAGCCCGATGGCCTGCAGGTGGCCGTTGGGCAAGGGGCAGATCCACACGTCGGTGTACGCGGGCGGAATGGCGAGCTGGCGGATGCGGGCGAGCTCGTCGGCGTTGCGCACCCAGCGGCCGCGCGCATCGCGGTAGCGAAAGCCGTCCCCCTGCTTCACGCGCGTGAGGCCCGGCATCTCGGGCGACACGTAGACCAGGCCATTGGCCAGCGGCTGGGGCCGCGGCGTTGCGCTGGCGCGGCGCGGGGTGGGGGAGGGAGCGGCGGTCGGCACGAGGGGACGATGCCGCCCGGCGGCCACCCGCGGCTGTAGGACGCGCGCCGCGCGCAGGGTGCGCGTGCAGCGCGTCGTGCGGCTTCGTAGACTCGCGGTCTTCCTTCCTCATCCATGGACCCGCCATGCGCCGCCTGCTCGTTTGCCTTTCATCACCTCTTCGCCTCGCCGCCATGCTGGTCCTGGCCGGCTGGCTCGCCGGCTGCGCCAGCGCCCCGGGCGCCGAGGCCCAGCGCCCGGTGCGGGTGAAGGTCTTCGTCGCCGCCATGTTCGAGATCGGCGAGAACACCGGCGACCGTGCCGGCGAGTTCCAGCACTGGTACGAACGCTACTGGAAGGACGCCACGCCCATCGCCGTGCCCGGCGCGCTGGGCCCGGTCTACTGCAACGCCGACGGCGTCTGCGGCGCGGTGCTCGGCATGGGCAAGGTGAACTCGTCCTCGTCGATGCAGGCCATCCTGCTCAACCCGCGCTTCGACTTCTCGCAGGCCTACTACGTCATCTCGGGCGTGGCCGGCACGCCGCCCTCGCGCGGCACCATCGGCGAAGTGAACTGGGCCACCTGGCTGGTCGACTACGACCTGGGCCACCGCTGGGCGCCCGAAGAGAACACGCCCGGCGCGCCCACCTTCATGCCGCGCAAGGGCTACGAGGAGTACCGCCGCTTCCAGCTCAACCCGCAACTCGTGGGCTGGGCCATGAAGCTCTCGGCCGACACGCCGCTCAAGGACGCCGACTCCGCACGCACCTACCGCCTGCGCTACCCCGACGCCGCCGCGCGCCGTGCACCCTTCGTCGGCACCGGCACGCACATGACGGGCGACACCTTCTTCCACGGCCCCGGCATGTCGAAGCAGGCGCAGTACATCGCCAAGCTCTACGGCGCCGACGACTACGTCATCACCGAGATGGAAGCCGCGGCCATCACGCTGGTCATCAAGCGCACCCATGGCACCGACCGCGTGATGAGCCTGCGAGGCGCGGTCAACTTCGACCAGGGCAGCCCCGGCGAAACCACCCTGCAGCATCTGGACCCGGCACCGGGCCAGACGGCCGGCGGCTTCGCCGAGACGGTGGCCAACATCGAGGCCGTGGGTTCGCGTGTGGTCGACCACATCGTGGCGAACTGGTCGCAGTGGCAGGCCGGCGTGCCGCCGCTGCGCTGACGCGGCGTGGACGCTGCCGCCGATCGCGACGCCGCAGCGACGCCCAGGCGCTGGCCCACGGGCCGCGGCGCGCGGCTCTGGCTGCTGGCCATGCTCACCGGCGCGCTGGCCGCGGCGGCCACCGTGCTGTTCCGCGGCCTGGCGCATGGCGTCGAATGGCTCGCGACCGGGCATGCCGCCGGCTTCGTCGATGCCGCTCGTGCCATCGCGCCCTGGCAGCGCGTGGTGGTGGGCACGGCGGGCGGCCTGCTGGCAGGCGCCGTGCTGCACCTGGGCCTGCGCTGGGCGCGCCGCGGGCCGGCGGGCGACCATCACCTCGACTACATCGACGCGGCGCGCCAGGGCCGCGTCGATCTCAACGACCGCACGACGCTCACGCGCAGCCTCTCGTCGCTGCTCTCGGTGGGCACCGGCGCGTCCATCGGCCGTGAAGGCCCGATGGTGCAGATGGCGGCCTGGTTCGCCGCCACGCTCGCGCGTCGTCTCCCGCTGGCGGTCGAGGAGCGCAAGACCCTGCTGGTGTGCGGCATCGCGGCGGGGATCGGCGCGGCCTACCACGCGCCGGTGGCGGGCGTCGTTTTCGTGCTCGAGCTGGCGCTGGGCTTCTTCGTGCGATCGGCGGTGGCGCCGGTGCTCATCGCTGCCGCCACCGCCAGCGCGCTGATGCACTGGTTCGTCGAGCCGCAGGCCCTGTACGTGATGCCCACGCTGCCGCTGCAGCCCACCAGCCTCGGTGCGGCGCTGGTCGCTGGCCTGCTGTTCGGTGCCACCGGCTGGGCGCTGCTGGGGCTGCTGGAGCGCAGCCGCATCGTCTTCGGCCGCATCGTCTCACCGGTCGCGCGGCTGGGCGCGGGCGGCCTGCTGGTGGGCCTGCTGGCGGCCGCGGTGCCCGAGGTCTGGGGCAACGGCTACAGCGTGGTCTCGGCCGTGCTGCGCGGCGACCTGCTCTGGCAGATGCTGGCCTGGGTGCTGGTGGCCAAGGTGCTGGCCACGGCGCTGAGCTCGGGCAGCGGCGCCATCGGCGGCGTGTTCACGCCCTCGCTGCTGGTGGGCGCGGCAGCCGGCAGCGTGCTCGCCCAGCTCGCGGTGCACGTGTTGCCCATGGCCTGGGTCGGCGACCCGCGCGTGATGGCCGTGGTCGGCATGGCGGCCGTGCTGGCGGCGGTCACGCATGCGCCGCTCATGGCCATCGTGATGGTGATGGAGATGACCAACCAGTTCCAGCTCACCCTGCCCACCATGCTGGCCTGCGGCGTCGCCCACGCGGTCAGCACGCGCTTCGGCGCCAAGCCGCTCTACGGCAATCCGATCGAGGCGCGCTCCTGAGGCTTGCGTGTGGTGCCGGCACCGCTCGCCTGCGGGTGTCGGGATGGAGGCCGGCCTATCGGGCACCAGCGCTTCGACGATGCGCACCAGGGTGGACGCGCGGCAGCCTCGCGACGGCGCCGTAAAGCGGCGTCTGTGTACCGCTCATCCGCGCCGACATTCGGCCATTCAGCCGGGCAGCTTCGCTGCAAGCACGTCGACCTTCTGGATCGACGGGGGCTCGGAGAACAACGCGGCTGCCTGTGCCATCAAGGCCGCCGCCACCTTGCCGGAAAGATGTGCCTGGCGGCCTGCTTCATCCGGGAAGGCATCGAAGATCCCGAAGGTGCTCGGCCCGAGGCGGATGCCGAACCAGGCGGTGGTGGCGGGTTCCTCGATGACGAGGGGAAGGCCGCTCAAAAGGAAGTCCTCGACCTCCTTCGCCTTGCCGGGCTTGGCTTCCAGGCGAACGAACAATGCGACGGTGACCATGGCGTGCTTCCTTGGGTTCAACGACGTGCGACCGGATTGATCGCGTCGGGCCATGCAGTCTGCGCCTTTCGAATGCCCATGCCACCAGCGCGGAGCCGCCGGCACGCGCGCTACGGCTAGCCTGCCAGCACCAGGGTGCCATCGGGGTAGCGCGACCCCATGAAGTCGACAAAGGCCTTCACCTTCGGGCTGGCCAGGCGCCGCGAGGTGTGGAGCACCCACAGATCCACCTCCTTGCCGTCCACCGCGCCCCACTGCACCAGGGCGCCCGCTGCGAGTTGCTCCCAGACGATCGACCGGGGCAGCTGCGTGACGCCGGCACCGGCGATGGCGGCGTCGCGCAACATCAGCATCGATGACAGGCGCAGCACGGGCACGGGCTCCAGCGTGAGCTTGCCCCCATCGATCGCCCAGGTCTCGCCGTCGCGAAACGCGTTGACGATCGCCGGCACCCGCACGGGCTTGCTGCCCCTTCGCGGCTTCGGGATCGACGGCGCCGCAACCACGACCTGCCGGTCCTTGGCAAAGCTGCGCCCGACGAGCGTGGTGTCCGGCCGCGGATTCGGTCGGATGGCCACGTCGAACTGCTCCTCCACCAGATCGACCACCCGGTCCTCGGCCACGACTTCGACGGTGACGTCCGGATAGCGCGCGCGAAACGCCGCGCAGTGCCGCCCCATCGCCAGCTGCGAGAACAGGATCGGGGCGGCAACGCGAAGACGGCCCCGCACCGCGCCCTGTCCCTCGCGCGCCGATGCGAAGGCGTCGGCCACCTCGCCCATGGGGCCGGCGGTGCGGCCGAGCAGCTGCTGGCCGGCCTCGGTCAGTTCCAACCCCCTCGCGTTGCGCTCGACGAGCCGCACACCGAGTTGCTCCTCGAGGTCGGCAACGCGCCGCGACAGCGTGGCCTTCGAGCGGCGGCTGGCACGGCTGGCCTTGCCGAAGCCGCCGTGGGTGGCCACCAGGTTGAAGTCCACCAGGGCGTTCAGGTCCATGTGTTCCAGATTCGAGACGAGGTGTCTGCATTCTGGCGTCTTCGTTTATCGGTTGCAACGGCCTATCTTTCGTCCGTCCCCACCCGCAACCTCAACTTATCCAACGGAGTTTCAAATGAGCATCCTCGTCATCGGTTCCACCGGAACCATCGGTTCCCTCGTCGTTCAGGGCCTGGTCGCGCAAGGCGCCAAAGTCAGTGCCCTGGTCCGCCAACCCGGCAAGGCGACGCTGCCCGCCGGCGTCGACGCGGTCGTCGGCGATCTCACCGACGTCGCGTCCTTGCGCCGGGCCATGGCGGGCGTTCGCACGCTGTTCCTGCTCAATGCCCTGGTGCCCGACGAGCTCACCCAATCGCTGCAGGCGCTCAACGTCGCCCGCGAGGCCGGCATCGAGCGCATCGTGTACCTCTCGGTCATCCACGCCGACCAGTACCCCGAAGTGCCGCACTTCACCAGCAAGCACACGGTCGAGCGCATGATCGAGACGCTGGGTCTGCCGGCGACGGTCCTGCGCCCGGCGTACTTCATGCAGAACGACATCGGCATCCAGCCGGTCATCGAGGGCTTCGGCGTGTTCCCGATGCCCATCGGCCCTGCCGGTGTGGCGATGGTCGATGCGCGCGACATCGCCGACGTTGCCGTGGCCGAACTGCTGCGCCGTGACCGCGCGGCCGAGGCACTGCCTGCCATCACCCTCGACGTCGCCGGCCCCGAGGTGTTCACCGGCGCATCGGCAACGGCCGTGTGGAGCCAGGCATTGGGCCGCCCCATCCACTACGGCGGCGACGACGTGGTCGCCTTCGAGGCGCAGCTGGTCCAGAACCACGTGCCCGCCTGGATGGCCTACGACCTGCGGCTCATGATGGAACGCATCCAGCAGGTCGGGCAGGTCCCCGCGGCGGGCGCCGTGCAACAGCTCGAGGACATCCTCGGACGGCCGTTGCGCACCTATCCGGCCTTCGTGGCCGAGCGGGTGAAGAAGGACTGAGCCGGCCTTCTGCGGCCAGACGCCCGCGGCCACGGCGGGCGTTTTCGTTGCCGACATGCACGCGGCAAAACGCCTACACCACGGGCGGCGCAACGGTTCAGATTGGCATGCAGATCAGGAGATCGCATGACCATGACCCGCAACGAAACGCCGCCACCTTCCGAACTCTCCGGTCGCGTGCACGAGGTGCGAAGCGCCTTGCCGATCGACCGGGAGCCGTCCGAGCTGTATCGCCTCTGGCTCGACGCGCAGACGCAGCGCGCCGTGATGGCGCACATCGCCGATGTGAGCGCCGCCGGCGATCTGTGGCACTGGAAGGCGCACGCCAAATGGCTGAGCGACATCGAGTGGGATTCGCGCATCGTCGTCGACGAGCCGGGCCGTCGCATCGCCTGGCGTTCGCTCGAGGGTGCCGGGCTTCCCAACGAGGGTGAACTCGTCTTCGGCCCCGGGCGAGTCGGATGGGGCACGGAGGTGCGCCTCACCTGGCGCTTCGACCCTCCCGGCGGCGCGCTCGGCGACCTCGCCGCCGGCCGTTCGGGCGTGCCCGACGCCATCGGCGCGCTGGTGCTGCGCCGCTTCAAGAGCCTGGCCGAAACCGGCGAGGTGCCCACCCTGGCGCACAACCCCACCACCCGGGACGACCCGGACCCCTATGGAGCCTTCGAATGAGAGCCATCTGCTGGAACGGCGTGAACAAGCTCGCGGTCGAGACCGTTCCCGACCCCATCCTCGTCAACCCGGGCGACGCGATCCTCAAGGTGCTGTTGAGCACCACCTGCGGTTCGGACCTGCACTTCATCGACGGCTACATACCGACCATGAAGGAAGGCGACGTGATCGGCCATGAGTTCATGGGCGAGATCGTCGAGGTCGGCGCCGGCGTGCAGAAGCTCAAGAGGGGCGACCGCGTCGTCGTTCCCTCCTTCATCGGCTGCAACAGCTGCTGGTACTGCCGGCAGCAGCTCTGGTCGCTGTGCGACAACACGAATCCGCATCCGTACCTGCAGGAGCCGCTGCTGGGCTATCCCACCGGCGGGATCTACGGCTACACGCATGCCTTCGGCGGATTCGCCGGCTCGCACGCGCAGTACATCCGCCTGATGCATGCGGACGTCAACTGCTTCGCGGTGCCCGAGGGCGTGTCGGACGCGCAGGCCCTGTTCCTCTCGGACGCCGGGCCCACCGGCTACATGGGCGCGGACTTCTGCCGCATCGAACCGGGCGACACCGTGGCCGTGTGGGGCTGCGGCGGCGTCGGGCTGATGGCGCAGAAGAGCGCCTTCCTGCTCGGCGCGTCCCGCGTGATCGGCATCGACCGCTTTCCCGAGCGGCTGCGCATGGCGCGCGAGCAGGTCGGCTCGGAGACCCTCGACTACACCGCCCTCGACGTGCCCTATGCCCTGAAGGACATGACGGGCGGCCGCGGCCCCGACGCCTGCATCGACGCCGTCGGCATGGAAGCGCATGGCGATGGGTTGGAGTACGCGTACGACCGGGTCAAGCAGGCGCTGCACCTCCAGACCGACCGCGGCGAGGCGCTGCGGCAGGCGATCCTGTGCTGCCGCAAGGGCGGCACCCTGTCCATTTTGGGCGTGTACGGAATGATGGACAAGTTTCCCATCGGCACGATCATGAACAAGGGGCTCACCGTGCGCACCGCGCAGCAGCACGGGCAGCGCTACCTGCCGCGCCTGCTCGAGCACGCACAGCGCGGAGAGCTCGACCCGTCCTTCATGGCCACGCACCGCTTCTCGCTGGAAGACGGGCCGCGCGCGTACGAGATGTTCAAGAAGAAGGAAGACGGCCTGGTGCGGGCGGTCTTCGTGCCCTGAGCGGCAGCCGCCGCATCTCTTCCCGATCCGCTTTCACCCTTTCATTCACAAGGAGCCCCCCGATGAGTGCAACCCTCTCCTACGAGGACGCGGTCGACCTGCTCGACGCGGACCACAAGCTGGCCCAGAAGCTGTTTCTCGATTACCAGGCCCTGTGCGACGACGGTGCGCCGTCCAAGGACAGGCAGAAGCTGGCGCTGAAGATCTGCCAGGACCTCACCGTGCACACGCAGATCGAGGAGGAGATCTTCTATCCGCGCGTGCGCGCCGGCATCCAGGACGACCCGCTGATGGAAGAGGCCTTGCAGGAACACGCCGAGGCCAAGGCCACGATCGCCCGCATCCAGGGCATGGCGCCCTCTGAGGCGGGGTACGACGAAGCCGTGATGCAACTGAGCCAGGCCATCATGGACCACGTGATGGAGGAGCGCGAGCAGATCTTCCTCAAGGCGCGCTACTCCACCGTCGACCTGCGCGGCATGGTCCCCGAGCTCTACGCGCGCAAGAAGGAACTGCAAGGCGGCAAGCCGGCCCCCACGCCCGCGGGAAAGAAGAAGGTGACGTCATGAAGGCGCTCGTCTACAACGGCCCGCGCGATGTCCAGGTCAAGGACATGCCCGACGCGAAGATCGAACGCCCGACGGATGCGCTGGTGCGCATCACCCGCACCAACATCTGCGGCTCGGACCTCCACATGTACGAAGGCCGCACCGACATGAAGCCCGGCCGCATCCTCGGCCACGAGAACGTCGGCGAGGTGATCGAGGTCGGGCCGGCGGTGGACCGCGTCAAGGTCGGCGACATGGTGTCCATGCCCTTCAACATCGGCTGCGGCTTCTGCGAGAACTGCGAGCGCGGCCTGAGCAACTACTGCCTCACGGCCAACCCGGGGCTGGCCGGCGCGGCCTATGGCTTCGCGGACATGGGGCCCTACCAGGGCGGCCAGGCGGAACTGCTGCGCGTGCCATACGCCGACTACAACTGCCTGATCCTGCCGCGCGATGCACAGGACAAGCAGAACGACTATGTGATGCTGTCGGACATCTTCCCGACGGGGTACCACGCGACCGAGCTGGCGCAGCTGCGGCCCGGCGAGACGGTGGTCATCTACGGCGCCGGCCCGGTCGGCCTGATGGCGGCGCTGTCGGCCAGCCTCAAGGGGGCGAGCCTGGTGATGGTGGTCGACACGCACAAGGACCGACTCGCACTCGCCGAGCAGGTGGGCGCGGTCCCCATCGACGACACCGAGGGCGGTGGGCTCGAGCGCATCATGGAGCTCACCGGCGGCCGGGGCGCGGACTGCGGCTGCGAGTGCGTGGGCTACCAGTGCTGCAACATGCACCAGGAAGAGGTGCCCAACCTCACGCTGAACAACCTGGTCAACGCGGTCAAGTTCACCGGCCGCATCGGGGCCGTCGGCGTCTTCGTGCCGCAGGACCCGAACGCCAAGGACACGCTGCAGCGGCGCGGGCAGATCGCCTTCGACTACGGCATGTTCTGGTTCAAGGGTCAGAAGATCGGCACCGGCCAATGCCCCGTCAAGTCGTACAACCGCTTCCTCAGCCGGCTCATCGAACAGGAGAAGGTCAAGCCCTCGTGGATCGTGTCGCACGAACTCCCGCTCGAGGAGGCGCCGGAGGCGTACAAGAACTTCGACGCGCGCAAGGACGGCTGGACCAAGGTGACGCTGGCGCCGAACGGATGAGCGCGAGCGAGCGAGCGGGCGCGGCACGGAACACCTGAACGGAGGCCATCATGGAAGGCATGCATCCGCTGGACGGAAGGCGCATCGCGGTGCTTGCCGCGGACGGCTTCGAGAAGGTCGAACTGGCCGTGCCGGTCGCGGCGCTGCGCGCCGCGGGCGCGGACGTGGACGTCGTCTCGCTGCGCGAGGGGCACATCCGCGGCGTCAACCTGCACGAACCGGCCGGCCGGGTGAAGGTGGATCGCCTGCTGGCGGACGTGTCGCCCGACGACTACGACGCCCTGCTGATCCCCGGCGGCTTCATCAACCCCGACCTGCTTCGCCAGTCGGCGATGGCGCGCGATTTCGTGCGGCATTTCGACGCCGAGCGCAAGCCCATCGCGACGCTCTGCCACGGGCCCTGGCTGCTGGCGTCCGCCGGACTGACGCCGGGCCGCCGCATGACCTCGTGGCCGGGCGTGCGCGACGACGTGGTCAACGCGGGCGCCATCTGGCTGGACGAATCGGTGGTGCACGACGGCAACTGGCTCACCAGCCGCGGGCCGCAGGACATGGTGCCCTTCGTGCGCGCCCTGCTGCCCTTCTTCGCTGGACAGTCGCCGGTTTCGGAGCCCCCGGCGAGCGATGCGGCTGCCTCCGCTCCGCAGCGTGATTCGCCCCCGGCCCTCGTGCTGGGTGTCATGAAGTGGCTGCCGCGGCCGTCGTTGCGCACCTTGGCCCTGGCTGCGGCTGCGGCACTGCTCTTTTCAGCCAGGAAGAGGCGGGCCGACGGTCGCCGACGCGGGCGGGCCGTCGCAGCGTCGATGCCGGCCGGGCCGATCCGGCACGGTTGACCGATCAGGGCCGCCAGGGCGCGAGATGCCACACGACGTTGAGGTCGAAGGGCGTCCAGCGGCCCACCGGCACGCCGGCCGCGCGCAGGCCACGGCCGGTCCAGCTGTTGCAGGTCTCGAAGAGGTGGTAGCGGCCGGTGGCTTCGTAGAAGGCGTCATTCGCGCCGTAGTGCGCGCCGGGGATCGGCACGGCGCGGCCCTCGGGCAGGCTCGCGCGCACGTGGGCCGCGAGCCGCGCGTACTGCGCGGGCGTCAGCGACAGCTGCCAGGTGCTGTCGGGCCGCAGTTGCGTCGTCGTCAGCCAGCTCACGTGCAGCAGCGAGGGATTGGCGCCGACCACCGCGCCGAGCGCGCGGCGCAGCGTGAGGTCGGCCCAGGTGGGCGTGTTCAGGTAGAACTCGCGGTCGCCCCAGCCGATGGCGATCCAGGCCGCGTCGGCCGGCGCGGCCCTGGCCTGCGAGGGCGGAAAATCGCGGCGCCAGTCGATGCCGGCGGTCTGCAGGGGCAGCACGAGGTCGGTGTGCACGCCGTTGCTCACGACGAAGGCGGTGATGCGCTCGCCGCGCGCGTCGACCGGTTCGTCGCCGCGCGCGGGCAACAGCATCAGCGCCGCGGCGGTGCCGACATAGAGGGCAGCCATCGCCAGCACCGTGCCCAGGCTCCAACCCGCGGTTCGCAGCAGCCGGCGCAGCAGCATCAGAAGAGCGAGCCGGTCGTTGCTATGGAATCGATAGCTGCCGGCGTCCGTCCCGCGGGCGCTGCAGCCCGATTCGGCTTGGGGTTCGCCTCGGGACTGTCGGCCCGCGCCAGCGTGCCCACGCGCACGCCCAAGAGGCGCAGCGGACGCTCGAGCGACACGCGCTTGAGGCACAGGCCCGCCGTGCGGCGGATCAGCTTCGCGTCGGCCGTGAACTCCGCGAGGCTCTGGTCGCGCGTCGCCGTCTTGAAGTCGTCGTAGCGCAGCTTGATGCCGATGGTGCGGCCCACGTAGCCCTTGCGCTGCAGGTCCTCCGCCACCTTCTCGCACAGCTGCGTGAAGATCGCGCCCAGCTCGGCCCGGTCGCGCACGGCATGCAGGTCGCGCTCGAAGGTGGTTTCGCGGCTCATCGACACCGGCTCGCTCTCGGTCACCACCGGACGGTCGTCGCGGCCCCAGGCCATCTCGTGCATCCAGGCGCCGCTGGCCTTGCCGAAGGTGGCCATCAGCCAGTCGCGCTCGCGCGCCGCGATGTCGCCCACCGTGCGGATGCCGTGCTTCTCGAGCTTGGCATCGGCCTTCGGCCCGATGCCGTTGACCTTGCGCGCGGGCAGCGGCCAGATGCGCGACTGCAGGTCGCTCTCGTGCAGGATGGTGATGCCGTTGGGCTTGTCGAACTCGCTCGCCAGCTTGGCCAGCAGCTTGTTGGGCGCCACGCCGATGGAGCAGGTCAGGCCGGTGGCGTCGAAGATCGATTTCTGGATCAGCCGCGCCAGCACCCGGCCGCCCTCGCGCTGGCCGCCGGGCACGTCGGTGAAGTCGATGTAGACCTCGTCCACGCCGCGGTCCTGCATCACCGGCGCGATCTCGGTGATGATCGACTTGAACTGCCGCGAGATGCGGCGCACCTCCTCGAAATCCACCGGCAGCACGATGGCCTGCGGGCACAGCTTGGCGGCCTTCATCATGCCCATCGCCGAGCCGACGCCGAACTGCCGCGCCGGGTAGGTCGCGGTGGTGATCACGCCGCGGCCCACGTAGTCCTTGAGCAGCGGAAAGGCCTCGACCGGGATCTCGTGCGAGGGCAGCCCCGCATAGTCGCGCGCGAGCATCTCGTCCACCTTGCGGCGCCCGCCGCCGATCACCATCGGCAGCCCCTTGAGCTGCGGGTAGCGCAGCAGCGCCACGGAGGCGAAGAAGGCGTCCATGTCGAGGTGGGCCACGCGGCGGATCGGAGGCTGGGAGGAGGGCACGCGCCGATTTTCGCCGTGCGCGAAGGGGCCGCCGCTGTGTGGGGCCGTCGCTTGCGCCGGGGCGGCGCGCGGGCCATCATGCACGCCATGCAAACCGTCGCCACCATCCTCTGGCGCCGCCTCGACGCGCCGGGCCACGATGCCTGCCGCCTCGAGCGCAACGACGTCGCCTGGCAGCTCGACGGCGCGGCCGCCTTCCGGCACGAGAGCGGGCGCATCGCGCAGTTGCACTACCGGCTGCGCTGCGACAAGCACTTCCACACCCAGTGGGCGACGGTGCGCGGCTGGCTCGGCGGCACCGCGATCGACCTGTCGATCGCGCGCACGGCCAAGGGCTGGACCGTGAACGACGCGCCCGTGCCCGACCTGGCCCATTGCGCCGACCTGGACCTGGGCTTCACGCCCGCCACCAACCTGCTGCCCATCCGTCGCATGCACCTGCAGCCCGGCGAAGAGGCCGAGGCGCCCGCGGCCTGGCTGGACCTGTCGGAGGACGGCCTGGGCCTGCTCGAGCAGCGCTACGCCTGCATCGACGCCGGCCGCTACCGCTATGCCTCGCCGCGCTTCGGCTACGACGCCGAACTGACATTGAGCCAGGACGGTTTCGTGCTGGCGTACCCGCAGCTCTGGACGGCCGAGGGCTGAGGCGCCCTCAGTTCGCCGACGTCGTTGCCAGGCGCTGCCGGACCGGCAGCTTTTTGCCTGCTGTAGGATGCCGTCGCCAGCCGCATACAGGGCGTGGCACAGGGAGGGCTGCCATGCGCAGGACGCTAGCTGCCCAAAAAGAAAAATTCATGCCGGCAGCACATGGCAGACATTCGCCTTCCTCCGTGGCCGTGGGATACCCCGCCGCGGGCATTGTTCGACCTGTTGGCCGGACAACTCTCGGACCAACTGCATGCTGGTCCCGTCCATCTCCTGGTCGACCCTGCCGTCGGCGGAGAGCCCGTCGGCATCGAAGTGGATGCCGCCAGGGCCGGCCAATGGCCGAACGGGCTGCTCCAGGCTCGTGAAGCTGCCTGGGGCCGTGCCGTCCACACCCTGCACACCGAGGACCTCGACGACCCCTATGTCTTCGAGTTTCCCTACCTCGTGCGATTGGATGGCGCCGACGACCCCTTGCTCGGACAGAGCGTCGAATGGGCGATCCAGGAGCACCTGACGGCGTGTGCCCGGGGCTCAGGCCGCTATCGCATCGGCGGTTGGTTGCAGGTTCACCGCCCGGCCGACGACTGGCACGCCCTCAAATACGAGGGCGCGGCGCTGGCCCGTCAGCTCAACCGCCTCATCCGCGGCCGGGACCGACTCGTGCGGCTGTGGGATCGCCGCCTCCTGCATCTGCTGCGCAGCGCAGCGACAGGAATCGATTGGACAGGTCCTCTGCAAGGCATTCGGGGTTGGCACTACCTCGACCACAACCTGCAGCTGCAGACCATTGCAGGTCGTTCAGGCGAACCCGCCAATGCCGCGCTCCTGCCCGGCTCCCTCCACGCCGGGACATCCACGAATGCCGGTGTGCTGTTGACGCACGCCGAAGCGATCCACGGTGCGCAGAACCTCTTGCTGGCCGACTTCTTCCCGCTGTCGGACGAAACCCTGCCAGTCATCATTGAAAAAGTGCAGTTCGTCGCCCATCGGCTCAATTACCAGGCCGACCGGGCCGCCTACGCGGCCGAGGCCTTGCGCGAGCCCGCGTTCGAGCATTGGCCCACCCTCGACGAGTTGCTGCGGGTCGTGCGCGGCACGCGCGACGAACTCGCCGACGTGCTTGCCGCGTATCGCCACCATTGGGCCGGCAAGCCCGCAGACTCCTGGAGGGCCACCCCATGAGCGACTGCAAGAAGTGCGACAACAAGGCCGGCCTGTCCATCCTCCTGGTGCGGCCCGGCGCCATTGCCAAGGACGCTGACCTGGCGCCGGCCGAAGCGGCGCGGCTGCGGACCCACGACGCCACCGTTCACGCCCTCGGCCTGCCCGGGCTCGATGCGTCGCGTCACGTTCTGCGCATGCTGCGCCGGGGCGGCTTCGTCTACGTCTACTACACCAAGCGGCTGCCTCAACTCATCAACCGATGGCAGGCGTATCGCGTGCAGGACAGCGGCGTGCTCATCCCCGAGAGCGAAATCGCTTGGGATGACACCCGGGCCCGCTTTGCCTGTTCACGCAAGGAATCGCATCCGCACGACTTGCGCACCCTGTGCATCCAACTGCCCGTCGACCAGCCCGAGAGCGCGGGCCCCGTGTGGATCGGCTTCTCGATGAACTGGTGGGACGAGGGGATGCGGGCCAAGGTGCAGAAGGAGCCTGCTGCCGCAGGCATGGTGCGCATCAACCCGTTGGCGGACCTCGGAGGTGTGAAGCACGCCTTCAAGGCCGACCCGTTCTCGATCCAGCAATACGTGGCCGATTTCGCGCTGCGGTCGATGAACCATGGCGGCACCAAGGAAGGAATCAACGTCACCCGCGGCGGCGTCGAACCTGCGACGCCTTTCTACAACGGCGACCACGACAAGAGCTATGGACAGGGCAGGGGCCTGCATGACGTGATGCAGCGCCAGGCAGCGGGGCACTCCGCCACCCGAGGCAAGGAATTCGTGCTGGCGCTGCCCGATCCCGTGGGCCTGGATGCCGACCTCACCCTTTGAGTCGCCTGCGTGGCGGCACGCTTTTCCGCGCTGATCATGGCGCTGCCGCGCACGAACTGCAGGAACTCCTTGGCATCGACTTCGGCCGTGAGCAGCACCGGCAGCAGCAGCGCGCTCCTATCGCGGCCCGTGCTTGCGGTCATGGCGCGCTCGATGGCCTGTTGCGCCAGGGTCAGCGGCGGCAGCGTGCGAAGCCATTTGGCCAACCCAGCCGGTGGCGGCGCCTTGGGCAAGCGTGCCGCCATGGCCGCCAGTTGCATGGCACCAGCCACCATGGAAGCCAGTCCCCCCATGCTCAGGGCCACCACGCGCGGGTGCAGCCAGTTGTATTTGCGCGCCAGCTCGTGGTTGAGCACCCCGCGCATCAGGTCCACGGTCTTGTCGCGCATGTTGCCGTCGTTGCCGCGGTCCCAGTCGCCCACCAGCAGCTCCTTGGCCTTGTCGATGCTTTCCTTGTGGTTGCCGAAGAAGGCGCGCAGCGCGAAGGCATCGGCCTTGCCGATCTCCTTGCCCAGGGTCAGCTCCAGCCACTGGTTGATGTCGTCCTTGTGCGCCAGCGGCTGGGGGTAGCACACGCGGTCGGCTTCTTCGGCGTACACGGTGCCGCTGCTGCAGCGGGCGGTGATCTTGCCCGGGTCGTTTTCGTCGAAGTGGTTCTTGAAGTAGTCGCGCATCGCGGCGCAATCCAGCGCCCTGAGCCAGTCCTGCTCGTAAGGGCGCATGGCCTGGGCCTGGCGCTGCAGGATGGCATCGCGCTTTTCGGGCCAGGTCTCGAACTTCTTCTGGTCGAGCTGACGCAGGATGCGTGCCCATTTGTTGCGGCCGGCTTCTTCGCCCTGGCGGGCGTCGAAAACACGGTTTTTCTCGGCCTGCGCGCCGATGGAGACGATACGCCCATTGCGGCTGCCGTCGGACGCCCTACCGCCGTCGGCGTCGGGCACCCAGGTGTAGCTGGACGTGGGATAGCGCGGATTGACCTGAAGCTGCTGGTATTTCCAACTGTCCTCGGACGCCCTGGTGCCATTGCGCTGGGCCTTTTGCAACGCCATGGCCAGCAAGGCCTCGCGCAGCCCCTGCAAGGTGGAGTAACAGGCTTGCGAGCGCATCCAGTCGTTGTTGCTCAGCCACTCTTTCCTGTGGGCTGCGTCCTTGGCCATCCGTCACTAAATGGCAGAGGTGCACCGCCTCTGGCCGCCGGCGAAGGCGCGCAGCGGCAAAGCGATCGATATGTTCAAGGCCCTGCTGGAGCGGCGCAGGACCTATTGGGCTGACTGGCAGGCCACGCCCGGCTCGATGCTGTTGCGGCACCTGCTGCTGCCGTTCGTGCTGGTGTGGATCGTGGTCAACCGCTTCGTGGTATGGACGGCGCAGACGGTGGTGTGGCCGCCTGAAGTCAAGGCCGCCCTGGGGCACGTGGTCACTGAAGAAGACCTGGCATCGGACTCGGCGTGCAGGCTGAGGGCGGCATCCGACGACCAAGGTCGGCAAGAGCGGCGGGCCGAAGGCATCGAACAGGCCGACCTGGGGCGCCGGCGCCAGCCGCACCAGGGACGCGGCCGTCGATGAGGGCAATTCCGCTGATGGGTCTTTCCCTTGCCGACTCCATGGCCGTTGCGCGTTGATCGATTGCCTGTCAGAGGTCACGTGGCAGCGCCAGAACGCCGAACTGACGCTGAGCGAGCACGGCTTCGTGCTGGCGTACCCGCAGCTCTGGACGGCCGAGGGCTGAGAAGCTGTGAACGAACCGACCACGTCCGCTCGGCGCGCCCTGACGACGCCCCTCGTCGTTGCAAATGCTCGCCATAGCCCGAGCTATGGCTGCGCTTTGCGCCTCGATGGGCGCCGCCCTGGCGCGCCGCTCGAACGCGGCCGATTCATTCACAGCTTCTGAGGCACGCTCAGTCCAGCGTGCGCCGCCCCGCGATGAGCCGGCGGTTGCGCTCGTCGTCTTCCTCGATCTCGCGCGCGAAGTCGGCCAGGCCGCCGTCCGCCGGCGTGTTGTAGGCCTCGCGCAGGATGCGCCGCAGCTCGGCGCCGGCCAGCACCTCGCCGACGGCGCGATTCAGGCGCTGTGCCACGTCCAGCGGCGTGCGCGCGGGCGCGAAGATGCCGAAGAGCGAATCGACGTTGGCCTCGGCAAAGCCCAGCTCCGCCAGCGTCGGCACGCGGGGCAGCGCCTCCAGCCGCGCTTCGGCCCCGACCGCCAGCGGCCACAGGCGCCGCGCGGCGATGTACTGCAGCTGCAGGGGCGCCACGTTGGTCGACAGCACCTCGAACTGCCCGGCCAGCGCGTCGTTGAGCTGGCGGCCGCCGCCCTGGTAGGGCACGTGAGTGATGTCCACATCGGCGAGGCGCCGCACCTGCGCCAGCACCAGGTGCCCGGTGGTGGCCACGCCCGAGCTGGCCCAGCGCAGCGCGCCGGGGCGCGCCTCGGCCCCGCGCAGCACCGCGGCGAAGTCCCGCCCCGCCAGCGCCGGCGTGCCGGCCACCAGCACCGGGGTGCGCATCACGCCGGCGATGGGCAGGAAGTCGGTCTGCGGGTCGTAGGGCACACGCGCCACCAGCGGGTGCAGGGTGAGCGGCGTGATGGCGGAGAAAGCGAGCGTGTGGCCGTCGGGCGTGGCGCGGGCGAGGGCGGCCATGCCCACCGCACCGCCGGCGCCGGGACGGTGTTCGACGATCACGGGCTGGCCCAGCAGCGCGCCCAGCGGCGTCGCCAGGGCGCGGGCCACCAGATCGCTCACGCCGCCCGCGGGGTACACCACGACCAGCTTCAGCGGACGCGACGGCCAGCTGTCCTCCTGCGCGCGCACGGCCGCCGTGGCACCGAGCGCGGCGGCCGCGCCCGCGTGCAGCACATGGCGTCGACGCAGCTTCTTCATGCCGCGTGCGCCTGCGCCCGCACCAGGGCGGCGAACTGTTGCGCAGGCAGGCTGTCCTCCTCCTGCCGCGTGACCAGCGTGAGGGGCGCGTCGAGCGCCTCGCTGCCGGCCAGCGGCAGGTAGCGGATGGCGTGCGGATGCACGCCGGCCATCGAGGCGGGCACCACCGACAGTCCCACGCCCGCCGCGACCAGGTTCAGGTTGGTCATCATGCGGTCGACCTCGGCCACCACGCGCGGCGCCAGCCCCTGCGCATGGCACAGCGCCAGCAGCTCGGCGTACAGCCCCGGCGCGCCGGGCCGGCGCACGAGGATCAGACCCTCGCTGCACAGCTGTGCGAGCGTGAGGCGCCGGGCGCGGCCCGGGCGGGTGGCCAGCGGGTGGTCGACGGGCAGCGCGGCCATCACCGGCTCGCGCAGCAGGGTTTCGAAACGCAGGCCCGCCGGCCGGTCGACCGGCACGCGCAGCAGGCCGCAGTGCATGCGGCCGGCGGCGATGGCCTCGGTGAGCCCGGCGGCGTTGTGCTCGCCGATCTGCAGTTGCACACGCGGCCGTGCATGGCGGAAGGCGCGCAGCGCCTGCGGCACGAAGGCATGCGCCGCGGCCGAACTGGTGAAGCCGACCGCGAGCACGCCTTCCTCGCCCTGCGCCACGCGCTGCATGCGTGCCTCCAGCGCCGCCATGTGGCCCAGCATGCGCTGTGCCTCGACCTGGAACTGGCGGCCGGCATCGGTCAGCGTCACGCCGCGCGGGTGGCGCTTGAACAGCTGCAGGCCCAGCTGCCGTTCCAGGGCCTTGATCTGCTGGCTGAGCGGGGGCTGCTGGATGCCGAGCTGCTCGGCGGCGCGCGTCATGTGGCCGGTCTCGGCCACGGCGGCGAAGTAGCGCAGCGGACGCATTTCCATATGTTTTTCGTATCGGAAGGGCCTGATTATTTTATTTGACCCTAAGTCACTGCCAAAACTATCGTTCGCCCGCATTCGCACCAGAGGCCGACACGGCCCGCACCCGGAGACACACCCCCATGCCGCTCCATCGCCGCGCACGGCACCTTCCCTTGCCGTCGTCGATCCTGCCCTTCCGTCCCGCGCTGGCCGCGCTGATGGCGGCCTTGGCCTTGTCCGCATGTGGTGGGGGCGGTGGAGGAGGAGGAGGCTTTCCCGTGTTGCCCTCCAACCCGCCGGGCCAGGGCGGCGACCCCGGCACGCAGCCACCGGGCGGCGGCTACGGCGAACCGGCCCCTGCGCCAGAACAACCGGTCACGCCGGTGCTGGGCTGCACCGAACTGGCCGGCCGCACCATTGCCGCGGCGCAGATCGGCCTGCCGACGCAGGGCGCGACGGTCGTGAGCGCCACCCCGGTCGCCGCGGGCGACAGCGGCAACACGCTGGGCAGCTATTGCCAGGTGCGCGGAACCATCCAGCCCATGGACGCGAACGCGCCGGTCATCAACTTCGCGCTCAACCTGCCCGAAGCCTGGAACCGCAAGGCCATCCACTTCGGCGGCGGCGGCTTCAACGGCCGGCTGATCGACGGCACCGAGCCCGTGCGATTCGGCCCGGCCGACAAGCCGGCGCCGCTCGCGCTCGGCTACGCCACCTTCGGCGACGACAGCGGCCACCAGAGCAGCAGCATCACCGACGCGAAGTTCGCCGCCAACGACGAGGCGCTGGCCAACTACGGCGGCAACTCGCTCAAGAAGACGCACGACGTGGCGATGGCGCTGATCCGCCTGCGCTACGCGCGCGCGCCGCAGCACGCGTATTTCCTCGGCACCTCCACCGGCGGGCGCGACGCGCTGCTGCACATCCAGCGCTGGCCGGCCGACTACGACGGCGTGGTCGCCAACGAGCCCGCGCTCAACTACAGCGGCACGCGGCTGTCGAACATCGCGGTGGGCCGCGCGCTGTACGCCAACGGCGGCGCCGGCTGGATGAACCTGGCCAAGACGCTGCTGGTGCAGAAGGCCGTGCTGGCCGCCTGCGACAAGCTCGACGGCGCGAGCGACGGCATCGTGAGCAACGTCGAGAGCTGCCGCCAGCTCAACGCGCAGATCCTCGCGTCGCTGCGCTGCGCGGGCGGTGCGGACACGGGCGACACCTGCCTGTCGGACGCGCAGATGGCCACGGTGCGCACCATCGAGTCGCCGCTGGAATTCACCTCGTATTCGCTGGCCAACGGCGTGCGCCGCGCCGGCGGCTACAACCTGCTCGAAGGCGCGCTGGTGGCCGGCCCCTTCACCTCGCGCGACCTCGGCACCCGGCGCACGCCGGGCAATCCCGCCACCTCGGCCGACGCCAACCAGTACGTGACGGGCGACCAGTGGGCCAAGTACTTCGTCACGCGCGACGCGGCGCTGGACACGCTCAGCTTCGATCCGCTGAACCCCGGCGCCTGGACCTCGCGCGTGCAGGCCGTCTCGGCCATCACCGACGCGACCGACCCCGACCTGCGGCCCTTCTTCTCGCGCGGCGGGCGCCTGATCCTGCTGCATGGCCAGGCCGACGAGGTGATCAGCGGCAACTCCACCATCGACTACTACCAGCGCGTGGTCGCCACCGTCGGCGCCGACACGGTGGCGCAGAACCTGCGCTTCTACATGGTGCCGGGCATGGGCCATGGCACCGGCGTCTTCATTCCCGCCTGGGACTCGCTGGCGGCGCTGGAGGACTGGGTCGAGCGCGGCCTGGCGCCCAGCACGCCCGTCGCGGCCGACAGTGTGCCGGGCACCTACGGCCGCACGCGGCCCCTGTGCCAGTTCCCGTCGTGGCCCAAATACCGCGGCACGGGCAGCCTGGATGCGGCCGTCAACTACAGCTGCGTGACCGAGGTGGGCGACCCGCTGGCCTGCCCGAACCTGCCCGCCAGCTCGACCACCTACAAGGGCGGCAACCTGATGGGCGAGGAACTGCGCGTGAGCGTCGACCCGGCCACGATGGCCTACACCGTGACCATCGATGCGAGCCTGCAGCGCACGGCCGGCACGCAGCGCAGCGGCACCCTGGTGTCGCAGGGCGACTGCCACTACGCCAGCGGCGAGAGTGGCGCGGTCTTCAGCTTCGGCGCCGGTGGGGCGCTGCTGGGCGGCGTGAACGCGGCCACGGGCGGGGGCTTCGTGCCGCTGCTGGCCTTCCAGAACACCTTCGAGAACAGCGCCAGCCCGGCCGTCTTCAACCCGGTGGCCAACATCTACGACGTGGCCGGCGTCCAGTACGGCGCCGGAGGCAGCGCCACGCGCTACGCCGCTTCGTCGAGGGTGCGCAATGCCGGGACCTTCCAGCACTGCCAGGATGCGTCGAGCGGCGGCTTCATGACCTACGACGCCGCTTGCACGTCGACCGCCAAGGGCTACCTCAGCTACAACACCACGCGCAACGCCTTCGACCTGATGGTGACCCCGTCCACCGGCGGTGCCACCACGACCGGCGGCACGCCGGGCGGCTCGGTGGTCTTCGGGCAGGTGGGTGCGGTGACGGTGCCGCTGTTCCTGATCCGCGAATCGGCCAGCAGCTACGGCCTGCGGCTGTATGCGCCGCAGACGCCCGTGGCCTCCGGTGCGGCCGACGGCCAGTTCGCCACCCTGGCGAGCGACGGCAGCAGCGGCAGCGCCACCGTGGCCGGCGCCAACTTCACGCTGCGAGGCAATGCGGGCACCCTGGCCTACGACACCCCGGTACTGGGCGTGATGCAGAGCAGCGGCGCGGCCGCGGCCCAACTGGTGCACAGTGCGGGCCTGCTGGGCATCCTCCCCGCCGCCGGCGCCCACTTTGAACTGGGCATCCGCCAATGAGACACGCTCCCCGCGCACGCCGTGATGCCCGCCGCCTTTCTTCTTCCTCCCCTGCATCGAAGGACCGCCCCATGCGATTCAACAAGCCCCTGCTGGCCGCCGCGCTGTCGGCCCTGCTGCTGCCCGCCTTCGCGCAGGCGCCGGCCCAGCCGCGCGACGAGTTCTTCTGGCTCGGCGAGATCAACAAGGCCACGGCCGTGATCAACACCGACGAGGGCCTGCTCGACAAGGCGATGGCGCCGCGCCTTGCCGCCGGCATCGCCAAGGTGCTGCAGGACGGCGCGCAGCCCAAGGCGAAGCGGCCGTCGACCGTGATCACCTTCGAGCCGCTGCTCATCGAGGCCGCCGGCCAGGACGTCACGCTGCTCCATGCCGGCCGCTCCAGCCAGGACATGCACGCCACCTACCGCGCCGCCATCCTGCGCGACCAGTTGCTCGACCTCGCGGAACAGCTCAACAAGACCTCGGGCGCGATGCTGAAGCTGGCCGAGAAGCACGCCGGCACCATCGTGCCCAACTACACCAACGGCGTGGCCGCCCAGCCCAACAGCTACGGCCACTACCTGCTGGGCCATGCGGCCGGGCTGGAGCGCGACGCCCAGCGCATCCGCGAGGCCTATGCGCGCATCGACCGCTCGCCCATGGGCACCACGGTGCTCAACGGCACCAGCTGGCCGCTCAACCGCACGCGCATGGCCGACTATCTGGGCTTCGCCGCCACGGTCGACAACGCCTACGACGCATCGCAGATCTCCTCGCAGGAGGAACCGGTGGAAGTGGGCGCGGTGGTCACCAGCATCGCGCTGCACACCGGCGCCTTCGTCGAGGACATCATGGTCCAGTACGCCCAGTCGCGGCCCTGGATCCTGCTGGCCGAGGGCGGCGGCAACACCTACGTCTCCAGCGCCATGCCGCAGAAGCGCAACCCGGGGCTGCTCAACAACACGCGGCGCGACGCCTCGCAGGTGATCGCGCTGGCCATGGTGCCGCTGCTGCAGGCGCACAACATCCCGCCCGGCATGCCCGACGCCAAGGAGGTGAAGAGCAATGGCGAGATGGTCGTGAGCACGATCGCCGTGCTCAGGCAGTGGGAGCGCATCCTCGGCCAGATGGTGATCAGCCCCGAGCGCGCGCTGGAAGAACTCAACAGCGACTGGACCGCCTCGCAGGAACTGGCCGACGTGCTGATGCGCAAATACAGGCTGCCCTTCCGCGTGGGCCACCATTTCGCGTCGGAGGTCGTCGAGTACGCCAAGGCCAAGGACATCAAGCCGCTCCAGTTCCCCTACGCCGAGGCGCAGCGCATCTATGCCGAGACGGTGAAGGGCTCCACCTACGCGCAGGCGCTGCCGATGAGCGAGGCCGAGTTCCGCGCCACGCTCGATCCGGTGGCGATCGTGAACAACCGCGCCTCGGCCGGCGGCCCGCAACCGGCCGAGATGGCCCGCATGCTGAAGGCGTCGCAGGGGCAGCTTGCGCAGCAGGCCGAATGGATCCAGGCGCGGCGCGCCCGCATCGCCGCCTCGCTCGCCCGGCTCGATGCCGACTTCGACCGCCTCGCTGCCGCGGCCCGCTGAAATCCGAGCCGAAAGGGCTGAAGCGCCCGCGCAGCGAGCGCGATGCGCTGTCAGATCAGGAGCGTCGCCGAGGACTGCTTCCACTGCCAGCGCCGGCGCGCCGCGATCGCCGCGACCAGCCCGCAGCCCGCGAAGTTGATGAGGGTGATGAAGAGGAAGAGCCCGTCCTTGACCACCAGCAGGCCGTACGCCGTGGCCGCGACGTGCGACAGCACCCACGAGCCCCAGGTCAGGAGCGACACCGAGCGCGCGCCGTCGCGGCACTTCCACACCGCCACGATCTGCGGGATGTAGGTGAACACGCGCACGGCGTTGGTCAGCAGGTAGGCCCAGGCGATCAGGCCGAGCCAGGTGTCGGCCGAAGCGGGGATCGACAGGGGTTGCATCGAAGGGGGTCCTCGGGGCCGCGCCGGGCGGTCAATGTCTGGGAGCCGCCACTCTAGGGACGCCCGCGCCGCCGCGGAATGCCGTATCGACGCTAGGCCGATGGGCCTACCTCCGTGGAAGGGATGAGCACCGGCGCCGCGTCGGCCCGGGCGGGCAGGTGCAGCCGCACGCGGGTGCCCGGGGCATGGTGCTGCAGTTCCAGCGTGCCGCCGAGTTGCCGGGCGCGAACACGCATGTTGTCGATGCCGCGGCCGGCGAGCGCGTCGGCGGGCGGCCGCGGCGGGCTGCGCGGCCCCTCGTCCTCCACCTCCAGCGTCAGTGCGTCGCCCACCTGTCGCAGCGCCACCCGCACGCGGCCGGGCCGCGCATGCTTGACCACGTTGGTCAGCGCCTCCTGGGCGATGCGCAGCAGCTGCAGCGTGGCCTGCGGCGACTGCAGCGCCGGCGCCGCGCCTTCGGGCACGTCGATGCGCCAGCTCGGGTGGAAGTGCAGCTCCTCCAACTGGCCCTGCCAGCGGAACAGGAAGTTGCCCAGCGCGGTGCGGAAGTCGCCGTCCTCGGGCGCCAGCGCGTCCAGGGCGATGCGCATGTCGGCGATGCAGGCGCGCAGCACGTCGGCGATCTGCGCATCGCTCATGTCGCCGCGCTCCACCCGCGACAGCGAGGTGAACAGGCGCGAGCCCAGCCCGTCGTGGATGTCGCGCATGATGGCCTGCCGGGCTTCGGTCGCCGCGTTCTGCCGCTGCAGTTCGGCCATGCGTTCGAAGTCGGCCGCGATGCGGCGCTCCCGGTCGGCGACGCGGCTCTCGAGCGTGTGGTTGAGGTCTTCCAGCGCATCCATGGCGTGCACGAAGCGCGCGGTGAGCAGGCCGCCCATGGCCACCAGCAGCAGGTTGGCGGCATGGTGCAGCAGGAAGATGCGCTGCTGGAACCAGCCGGTCCACAGCGGCGGGCTCGCCACGGGGCTCCAGCTCACCACGTAGTCGTGCACGCCGGCGGCCACGGCCAGCAGCATCGCGGCCGGCAGCACGGCAGAGGCCACGGTGCGCTGCACGAACACCGTGCGAACGGCCACCGCGAGCGCGCCCAGCCCGATGGGAATGAGCCCTGCGCTCCAGACCCGGTTGACCATCGGTTCGCTGGCCGGGCTCAGCACCACGCACAGCGGGCCGACCAGCCAGTAGGCGAGCAGCGCGCGCCGCACCCAGGGCCTTTCCACCCGGGCGAGCTGCAGCGCGAACAGCGCCAGCACGACGATGAAGCCGCCCGTGGCCGCCAGGTACACCATGCGCCACACCGGCCACTGGTCGGCGGGCAGGGTCTCGATGACGAAGGTCAGCGTGCGCACGCCCCACAGCGCCGTCGCCACGCCGAACAGGCCGTAGAGCACTTCGCTGCGCCGGCGCCACCAGATCAGCAGCACGAAGGCCGCCGTGAGCGCGCACACGAAGGCCGTGACCTGCGGCATGGTGCGCACCCAGAACAGGCGCCGGTCGTACACCGGCAGCAGGGCCCGCAGGGCGCCGACCTGCACCCGCGGGAAGCGGCGGATCGCGCGCTCGGGCGAGGCGGCGGCGCGCACGGCGAGTTCGTTGGGCGCCTCGCCGCGCAGCAGGCTGGGCGGCAGGCGGACCAGGTGGGGCCGCTCCCAGCGCACGCGCCGCGCGGCGGTCGACTCGGGCACCTCGCCGACCAGCGCACCGTTGAGCCAGACCTGCCCACCGTCGTAGAGATAGGGCAGGTACACGGCCCAGCCGCCGTCGGGCAGGGTGTCCCGGGCCGGTCCGTCGAAGCGCGCGCGGTACCAGAAAGCCTGCGCCGAGGCGTCGTCGGAGGGGCCGGGGGCGGCATCGGGCAGCGCGACCTCCTGCCAGCCTGGGGCGCCGGCCGCCGGCGGCGTGCGGGCGGCGTCCTCCAGGCGCTGCATGCGGTCGAGCTCGAGCGCGGCGGCGGCGCCGGCCAGCAGCGCGACGGCCAGCACCAGGGCCGCACGCAGCACCCGCTCCAGCCCCCTCACAGCAGGCCCAGCTGGCTGGCTTCGTAGACCGCCTCGCTGCGCGAATGCACGGCCAGCTTGCGGTAGATGTTCTTCACGTGGGCCACGACGGTGTGCGGCGAGATGCCGAGCAACTGGCCGATCTCGTCGAAGGGCAGGCCCTTGGCCGTCAGCCGCAGCAGTTCGGTTTCGCGCGCCGTGAGCGGGGTGGGCGCGGCGCGTGCCTCGGGCGCCGCGCCGGCCTGGGCGTCGGCGGGGCCCGGCGCGGGTTTGAGCGTCACCCTGAAACGGGCCAGCACCCGGCGCGCGATGCCGGGGCTGATCGGCGCGCCGCCGTCGTGCAGCTCGTGGATGCTTGCGACCACCCGCTCGGTCGACGCGTCCTTGAGCAGGTAGCCGGTGGCGCCTGCCTCGATGGACTCGACCACGTGCGCGTCGTCGCCGAACATGGTGACGACCAGCACGTCGCAGCCGGGATGGTGTGCGGCCGCATGGCGGATCACCTGGACGCCGCGCACATCGGGCAGGCCCAGGTCGAGCAGCAGCACGTCCGGGCGGTGCTGGTCCAGCAGGGCCATGCCGGCCTGGCCCGTGGGCACGGCGCCGACCAGTTGCAGCCGCGGGTCGCTCAGCACCGCGGCCGAGAAGCGGCGGAGGAATTCGGGCTCGTCTTCGACGATCAGGACCCGCAGGGTCATCGCATCTCCCGCGCAGGGCTTCGGTGGCCCGATTGTCCGGGGCCGGGCGCACGAAGGGCATAGCGCATTGGCGCTATGCCGCTTCGCGCACGGTGCTCAGTGGTCGTGGTGCAGGTAGCTCGCCTGCCGCGGCAGGCGCAGGCTCACCACGAAGGCCAGCACCATCATGCCGGTGACGTACCAGAAGAAGGCCGACTCGTGGCCGATGGACTTGAGCCCCAGCGCCACGTATTCGGCCGAGCCGCCGAAGATCGCGTTGGCCACTGCGTAGGCCAGGCCCACGCCCAACGCGCGCACCTCGGGCGGGAACATCTCGGCCTTCACGATGCCGCTGATGGAGGTGTAGAAGCTCACGATGGCCAGCGCCACCACGATCAGCACGAAGGCCAGCACCGGGCTCGTCACGTGCTGCAGGGCGGTGAGGATGGGTACCGTGGTCAGTGCGCCCAGGGCGCCGAACAGCAGCATGTTGGTGCGTCGGCCGATGCGGTCGGACAGTGCCCCGAACAGCGGCTGCATGCACATGTAGAGGAAGAGCGCGCAGGTCATGACGTAGCTGGTCGTCTTGATCGGCAGGCCCACCGTGTTCACCAGGTACTTCTGCATGTAGGTGGTGAAGGTGTAGAAGATCAGCGAGCCGCCGGCGGTGTAGCCCAGCACCGTGAAGAAGGCGGCCTTGTGGTGGCGGAACAGGCCGCCGATGGTGCCGGCCTCCTTGTTGGTGCGCGAGCTCTCGCTCTGCGTCTCGTGCAGCGTGCGGCGCAGCATCAGCGCCACCACGGCCGAGATGGCGCCGATCACGAAGGGAATGCGCCAGCCCCAGGCCTTGAGCTCGGCCTCGTCGAGCACCGTCTCGAGGATGACGATCACCAGCACCGCCAGCAGCTGCCCGCCGATCAGCGTCACGTACTGGAAGGACGAGAAGAAGCCGCGCTGGCCGCGCAGCGCGACTTCGCTCATGTAGGTGGCGGTGGTGCCGTACTCGCCCCCCACCGACAGGCCCTGGAACAGGCGGCAGACCAGCAGCAGCAAGGGTGCCCACGCGCCGATCTGCGCGTAGGTGGGCAGGCAGGCGATGACCAGCGAGCCGCCGCACATCATCGCCACCGAGATCAGCAGCGAGGCCTTGCGCCCGACGCGGTCGGCGATGCGGCCGAAGAGCCAGCCGCCGATGGGCCGCATGAGGAAGCCGGCCGCGAACACGCCGGCCGTGTTGAGCAACTGCGCCGTGGGGTCCGACTTGGGGAAGAAGGCCGGTGCGAAGTACAGGGCCGAGAAGGCGTAGACGTAGAAGTCGAACCACTCGACCAGGTTGCCCGACGAGGCCGCCATGATGGCGAAGACGCGGTGGCGTTTTTCCTCGGCCGTGTAGGCGCGGGGCGCGGAAGAGGCCGGCGCCTGGGCCGGCGGCAGGGTTGCACTCATGAAGGGGTCGCCTTGGATCTGGGAGTTGTAGTCAAGGGGGCCGCCGGGCGGCCACGTTTCATTCTGCGGCGCGATGCGGCGGCGCGCTGTCAGAGGGCGACCAGACCCCGCGGCCTGTGCGGACGCGCTGCGGCCGCCAAGTGGCCGGGCGGCATTCATGCTGCCGTCAGAGAGGCCCGCTAAAGTGCGCGTCGTTCCTGCCGGCTGCCGCCGCTTGCGGACCGGCAGCACGGCCTTCGGGCCAACGGCCCGGCCGCCTCGCGCGTTCTGCTGAGGCAACCCCCATGAAGGCCCAGTTCCATATCCTCCCTTGCACGTCCGTGCCCGCGCGCGGGGGCCGCCCATGACGCGCCGTCGCCTGACGCTGCCGATCCCGGTGGCCAGCACGCTGGGCAACCGCTGGGACTGGGCCCTGCTGCCGCTGCTGCTGGCCGGCCTGTTCGGGCTGGCCTTCGCGGCCTCGCAGATGGCGCGGCCGTATGCACTGGGCGAGGCCATCCCGCTGAGCCTCGACCCGACGGTGCTGCCCTACTACCTGCTGCGCACCACGCTGCGCATGTTCCTGGCGCTGGGCGCGTCGCTGGTCTTCGCCTGCGTGTTCGCGGTGCTGGCGGCCAAGTACCGCGTCGCGGAGCGGGTGCTGGTGCCGCTGCTGGACGTGCTGCAGTCCATCCCGGTGCTGGGCTTCCTGTCGATCACGGTGACGGGTTTCATCGCGCTCTTCCCGGGCAACCTGCTGGGGGTGGAGTGCGCGGCCATCTTCGCCATCTTCACCTCGCAGGCCTGGAACATGGCCTTCAGCCTCTACCAGTCGATGCGCACCGTGCCTTCCGAACTCGGCGAGGCGGCGGCCGTGTTCCAGCTCTCGGGCTGGCAGCGCTTCTGGCGGCTGGAGCTGCCCTTCGCGATGCCCGGCCTGCTGTGGAACATGATGATGTCGATGTCGGGCGGCTGGTTCTTCGTCGTCGCCTCCGAGGCCATCTCGGTGTCGAACCAGAGCATCAAGCTGCCGGGCGTGGGCTCGTACATCGCCATGGCCATCGAGGCGCGCGACCTGGCGGCCATCGGCTGGGCGATCCTCGCGATGCTGATCGGCATCCTGCTGTACGACCAGCTCTTCTTCCGCCCGCTGGTGGCCTGGGCCGACAAGTTCCGTTTCGAGGAGGGCGCCAGCGCCGAAGCGAGCCACTCGTGGCTGCTGACCTGGCTGCGGCGCACCCGGGCCGTGCGCGCCGCCGGCAGCGCGCTGGCGCGCGGCGCGGCACGCAGCCTGGCCTGGTTCCCACGCCGCTTCGACGGCACCTCGGTGCGTGCGCGGCCGCGGCCGGCCGACCCGCGCATCGCGCGCATCGGCGATGCGCTGCTCTCGGGTGCGGTGCTGCTCGCGGTGCTGTGGCTGCTGCGCTTCATCCACGGCGAGGTCGGCTGGCACGAGGTGGGCCACGTCTTCGTGCTGGGCCTGTACACGCTGGTGCGCGTGCTGGTGCTGATCGCGATCGCCGCGCTGGTGTGGGTGCCGGTGGGCGTGTGGGTCGGCATGAACCCGCGCTGGTCGGACCGGCTGCAGGCGGTGGCGCAGTTCCTGGCCGCCTTTCCGGCCAACCTGATGTTCCCGGTGGCGGTGCTCTTCATCGTGCACTGGAAGCTCAACCCCGACGTGTGGCTGTCGCCGCTGATGGTGCTGGGCACGCAGTGGTACCTGCTCTTCAACGTGATCGCCGGTGCCTCGAGCGTGCCCACCGAACTGCGCCACGCGGCGAGCAACCTGGGCCTGACGGGCTGGCTGCGCTGGAAGCGCTACCTGTTGCCCGCGGTGTTCCCCAGCTTCGTCACGGGCGCC
This sequence comes from Xenophilus aerolatus, assembly GCA_030418545.1. Taxonomy (GTDB): domain Bacteria; phylum Pseudomonadota; class Gammaproteobacteria; order Burkholderiales; family Burkholderiaceae_C; genus Xenophilus. The sequence continues at coordinate 300,477 of QAIB01000003.1, forward strand.
ATCACCGCCAGCGGCGGTTCGTGGAACGCCAGCATCGTGGCCGAGTATGTGAGCTGGGGCGACACCACGCTGCAGGCCAACGGCCTGGGCAGCTACATCGCCCACATGACGGCGGTGGGCGACTTCCCCCGCATCGCCCTGGGCATCGGCGTCATGTGCGTGTTCGTCATGGGGCTGAACCACTTCGTGTGGCGCAGGCTGTATCGCCTTGCCGAGGACCGCATGCATTTCTGAGGCACGATGGAATACGGACAGCCGAACGCAGAGGCCGCAAAGGACTCGCAGAGGGCGCAGAAGAAACACAGAAAATTTTTGCCTTCCTTCTGCGCCCTCTGCGAAATCTCTGCGCCCTCTGCGTTCGGCTGTCCGAATTCGAATTCCCGACCCACAAGCCCATGAAAGACGCCCAAGAACCCATCATCGACCTGCAGCACGTGGGCAAGGGCTTCCGCGCGGCCGACGGCAAAGCGCGCCCGGTGCTGCAGGACGTGGACCTGCACCTGGCGCCCGGCGAGATCGTGGCGCTGCTGGGGCCGTCGGGCTCGGGCAAGTCGACCCTGCTGCGCATCATCGCGGGGCTGATCGCGGCCGACAGCGGCGAGGTGCGCTACCGCGGCCAGCCGCTGCACGGGCCGGCGCGCGGCATCGCGATGGTGTTCCAGTCCTTCGCGCTCTTTCCGTGGCTCACGGTGCAGCAGAACGTCGAGCTGGGCCTGGAGGCGCGCGGCGTCGATGCGGCCGAGCGGGCCCGCCGTGCGGCGGCGGCCATTGCGCTCATCGGCCTGGCGGGCTTCGAGGGCGCGTTGCCGCGCGAGCTGTCGGGCGGCATGCGCCAGCGAGTGGGCATCGCGCGCGCGCTGGTGGTCGAGCCCGACGTGCTGCTCATGGACGAGGCGTTTTCCGCGCTCGATGTGCTCACCGGCGAACGCCTGCGTGACGACATCCTCGCGCTGTGGGAAGGCGGCAGCATGCCGACGCAGGCCATGCTCATCGTCTCGCACAACATCGAGGAAGCCGTGCTCATGGCCGACCGCGTGCTGGTCTTCGCGGCCGACCCCGGCTGCGTGCGTGCGGAGTTGCCGATCACCTTGCCGCGTCCGCGCGACGGCGATTCGGTCGAGGTGCGCCTGCTGGTCGACCAGGTCTATGCACTCATGACGGCCGGCGCTGCCGGCCATGCGGCCCACGGGGCCAAGCGCGCCGTGCTGGCCGAGCGCCTGCCCGAAGCCGACGTCACCCGCATGGAAGGCCTGCTCGAACTGCTGGCGCAGGACGAGTTCGCCGGCCGCGCCGACCTGCCGCGCCTGGCCGACGAGTCGGAGCTGACCGACCACGACCTGCTGCCGCTCACGCGTGCGCTGTCGCTGCTGGGCCTGGCCCGGCTGGACGAGGGCGACCTGCTGCTCACGCCGCTGGGCCGGCACTATGTCGACAGCACCCACGGCGGGCGCCAGCGCATCTTCGGCCAGCAGCTGCTGGAGCGCGTGCCGCTGGCGGCGCACATTCGCCACAGCCTGGAGCAGGACCCGGCCGGCCAGCTGGCCGACGCGCACTTCCTCGCGCTGCTGCGCGACAGCCTCGACGAGGCCGAGGCGGAGCGGGTGCTGCACCGCGCGATCGAGTGGGGCCGCTACGGCGAGGTCTTCGAGTACGACTTCCACACCGGGATGATCCACCTGCCGGCGCCCGACGTCGCGCCGCAGGGTTGAGCCGTCGAGTGCTCGTTCAGGCGGCGCCGGACTGCGACGCAGCGGCCGCGTCCACCAGCCAGTGGCGGAAGGCGCCCACGGCCTCGTCGTCGGCGCGCTCCGTGTTCACGACCAGCGTGTAGTCCGGGCCGCGCCAGGCCGGCTCGGGCAGGGGGCAGACGAGCCGGCCCGCGGCGATCTCGCGCTCGACCAGCGGCAGCGAAGCCAGCGCCACGCCCAGGCCCGCCACCGCGGCGCCCAGCTGCAGGTAGACATGGTCGAAGTGCAGGTGCCGCGCCCCCTGCAGGCGCGGCGCGCCGGCCTCGTGCAGCCAGTCGGCCCAGGCGCTGCGCGTGCTCGTGGAATGCAGCAGGGCGTGGTGCCGCAGGTCGGCGGTGCTGCGGATCGGATGGCGCAGCAGCACCGCGGGGCTGCAGGCCGGCAGACGCAGGTCGGGCAGCAGCACGCTGGAGCTGACGCCGGCCGCGTCCTCGTGGCCCGATCGCACGCCGACATCGAAGGCCTCGCCCACGTAGCGCAGCTTGCGCGACGTGGTCGACAGCCGCACGTCGATGTGAGGGTAGCGGGCCTGGAAGTCCGCCAGCCGCGGGATCAGCCAGCACAGCGCGAAGCTGGCCAGCGCGTTCACCCGCACCGTGCCCGACACGCGGCGCGCGCCGCCGTCGGCGCGCAGGCGGGCCGCGCCGGCGGCCAGCCGGTCGAAGGCGCCGCCCACGTCGCCCAGCAGCGCGGCCCCCTCGTCCGTGAGCTGCACGCCGCGCGCCCGGCGTTCGAAAAGTGGCATGCCGAACCAGTCCTCGAGCAGGCGAATCTGCTTGCCCACCGCCCAATGGGTGACGTTCAGCCGTGCCGCCGCGGCGGCGAAGCTGCCCTGCGTTGCCACCGCCTCGAAGGCACGCAGCGCGTTGAGCGGCGGCAGGCGGCCGCGACCGGCACGCGCTTCCGCGGCATCCAGGGCGTCTGCAGCGACGTGACTTTTTCTCTCCATTGGCGCGATATTAGGTCCGTGGTGCAACGAACGGCCGCGCCCTAGCATCGGCCCATGCCTTCCGCCCCACTTGCCGTCACGACGTCCCCGCGGTCGGGTGCTGCGCCGACGCGCAGCCGCGTCCTGTGGCTCTCCTGCGTGGCACATGCGCTGCACGACGGCTACACCGACATGATCTACGTCCTCTTGCCGGTCTGGCAGGCGGAGTTCGGCCTGGGCTACGGCGCGCTGGCCGTGCTGCGCGGCCTCTATGGCGGCACCATGGCGGCGCTGCAGCTGCCGGCCGGCTGGCTGGCGCAGCGCATCGGCACGCGCGCCACCCTGGCACTGGGAACGCTGCTCGCGGCCGTGGGCTACGCGGCGGCGGGCATGACGGGCAGCCTGGTCGGCCTCGGGCTGGCCCTGGCGCTGGCGGGCAGCGGCTCGAGCACGCAGCACCCGCTGGCCTCGGGCGCGGTGGCGCGCGCCTACGGCCAGCAGGCGCGCGGCCCGCTGGGCGTCTACAACTTCGCGGGCGACCTGGGCAAGGCCGCGCTGCCGGCGGCGCTGGCGCTGCTGATCACGCTGGCGCCGTGGCGCCCTGCGCTGTGGGCGATGTCGGCCCTGGGCGTGGCGGTGGCCGTGTGCCTTGCACTTTTCCTCCCCAAGGTGCCCGTCGGCAGCCAGGCGGCGCACGGCGATGCCGCGTCGGCGGCGCCGGGGTCGCCCACCGGCTTCCGGCTGCTGCTGGCGATCGGCGTGCTCGACACCGCCGTGCGCATGGGGCTGCTCACCTTCCTGCCCTTCCTGCTCCAGGCCAAGGGCATTCCCGCGCCGCTGCTGGGGGTGGCGCTGGCGCTGGTGTTCCTCGGCGGGGCAGCGGGCAAATTCGTGTGCGGCTGGCTCGGCGCGCGCCTGGGCGTGACCGGCACGGTGCTGGCGACCGAGGGCGGCTCGGCGCTGGGCATCGTCGCGCTGCTGCTGTGTCCGCTGTCGCTCGCATGGGTGCTGCTGCCGCTGCTGGGGGCGATGCTCAACGGCACGTCCTCGGTGCTCTACGGCACGGTGCCCGAGCTGGCGCAGCGCGGCAGCACCGAGCGCGCCTTCGCCATCTTCTACACCGGCGTCATCGCCTCCGGCGCGCTGTCGCCGGTGCTCTACGGGCTGCTCGGCGACCGGGTGGGCATCGAGCTGGCGACCTGCGCCACCGTGTTGACAGCGCTGGCGATCCTTCCGATGGCCCTGGCGCTGCGTCCTCGGCTCGTGCGGGCTGCCGTGGCCTGAGCGCGGTCGCTCGCGTTGCCCGATTCCATCTCCCAAGGTCGCCCGCATGAACACTGTGTCCCAAGCCCCCCTCATCCTCGTCACCGGCGGCAGCCGCGGCGTCGGCGCGGCGACCGCACGCCTGGCCGCCGAGCGCGGCTACGACGTGGCGATCAGCTTCGTCGCCAACGAGGCCGCGGCCGAGGCGGTGGCGGGCGACGTGCGGGCGCTCGGACGCCGGGCGCTGGCCGTGCGCGCGGACAGCGCCGACCCGGCGCAGGTCGCGCAGCTCTTCGACGCCATCGACCGCCACTTCGGACGCATCGACGTGCTGGTGAACAACGCCGCCATCATCGCTCGCCAGTCGCGGCTGGAGGGCCTGGACTTCGAGCGCATGCAGCGCATCTTCGCCGTCAACGCGATCGGGCCCATGCTGTGTGCGCAGCAGGCGGTCCGGCGTATGTCGCAGCGCCACGGCGGGCGCGGCGGCGTGGTGATCAACGTGTCCTCGGCCTCGGCCCGGCTCGGCAGCCCCAACGAATACGTCGACTATGCGGCGTCCAAGGGCGCGCTCGAGACCTTCACCACCGGCCTGGCGAAGGAGGTGGCGCGCGAGGGCATTCGCGTCAACGGCCTGCGTCCCGGCCACATCTACACCGAGATGCATGCCAGCGGCGGCGAGCCCGGCCGCGTGGACCGCGTCAAGGAGTCGATACCGATGGGCCGGGGCGGGCAGCCGGAGGAGGTCGCGCGGGCGATCCTGTGGCTGGCGAGCGCCGAGGCCTCCTTCGTCACCGGCACCTTCCTGGACGTGACCGGCGGCAAGTGAGCCGCTCGGGGAGAGTGGATACGCAGTTTGGCCGCGCTCGCAGCGCCTACCAGCTGCCCGAGGCCCCGCCGCCGCTGCTCGATCCGCCGCCGGCGCCGGACGAGGACGAACTGCTGCTCGACGACGACGATGATGACGACCGATCGTCGTCGTCGCTGCCGCCGGATCCGGCGCTCCATCCGTTGCCGGCCGCCACGACGAAGGCGAGCAGGAAGCTCACCAGCACGACGACGGCGTCGAGCAAGCCCGGCGGCCCCACCATCGCACCGCCGTCGTGCAGCTGCCAGAGCCCCACGCCCGTGAGGAACAGCGCCGCGACAAGCCGCAGCGCGAAGCCCCTGCGGCTGGCGCGCCAGGCCTTGACCATCATGAACAGCGTGGTCGCCACCAGGCCCAGCGCGAAGCCGCCGATGCCCAGGAAGAAGAGCCCCTCAAGGACGGCCTCCCCGCCGGCGACGCGGCCCCACGCGATCAGGGCCGCAACGAGGCCCGCGAGACCCAGCGCAACCCACCGCGCCGTCCGCGAGATGCCGAGGATCCACCCCAGCACCACGAAGACCGGCGCGATCATCAGGCCCCCGATGGCCACGCCCAGGTGCGCCGTTGCGGCGCCGCCGAGCAGCGGGCCAACGGCGGTGGCCACCGACGTGACCCGCCAGCGCGGCTTTCGCCGGGCATGCCACACGCCCACCAGCAGGCTCCACGCCAGCACGGCGATGAAGACCATGCCTTCGGGCGTCAGCCGCATGGGCGCATCGGTGCCCTCGTCGGCGTCGGCGGGTGCGTCGCCGCGCAGGCGCTGGTCCAGCGCGTCGATGGCGCCCCGCAACCCGCCGGCGTAGTCGTCCTCGCGAAAGCGCGGGGCCATCACGCGGTCGACGATGCGCGCCGCCGCGATGTCGGGCACCGTGCCCTCCAGCCCCTGGCCGACCTCGATGCGCATGCGCCGGTCGGTCAGCGCCACCACGATCAGTAGCCCGTCGTCGCGCGCGGCATCGCCGGGCTTCCAGGCCTCGAACACGCGCAGCGCGAAGGGGGCGATGTCCTCCTCCCCAGTGCTCGAGACGATCAGCACGGCAAGCTGTGCCTGCGTGGCGGCCTCGACTTCCGCGATGCGTTCCCGCAGGGCCTGCGCATCGTCTTCGTCGAGGGTGTCGGTGGTGTCGACGACGCGGGACGAGAAGGCTGGCACCTCGAGCAGGTCGGCGCGTGCCGGCGTCGAGAAGACGATCAGCGCCGTCAGCCACAGCAGCAGCGACCGGCCGCACCAGCGCATCCACTTGGCGCAGGCCGAAGCGGGCAGCGACGTGTGCGATTTCGCCATTCAGCGCCGCCGGGCCGGCGCGGCCACGCCGGCGCCGCGCACCTCGAGCTGGATGGTGTCGAGCACCTGGCCCTGCGCGTCGGCCAGCTCGATCGTGTGGCGGCCGGGCCAGGGCAGCCATTGCGCTGTGGTGCCGCGCGCGAAGGGCTTGCCGTCGATGCGCCACTGCACGTCGCGGCCGGCGCCATCGGATTCGAAGCTCACGCGCTGGTTTCGCGGCGGGATGTCGGGGTCGAGCGCGAGGATCGTGCCCTGCGTCGGCGCGGTGATGCGGGCCGGGTTGCCGTCCTTGGCATCCGAAGTACCCGCAGCCCCCGCGGGACGGGCCCGGGCAGCGATCGTTTCCATGGCAAAGAGCGGCTGTTCGGTGCCGGCGATGAACCACTCGCTGCGCGCCGCCTCGATGGGCTCGCCATTCCAGTCGCCGAAACGGACCTGTGCCTGCACCAGCCCCGGCGGCGGCGTGGGCGCGCGGCTGGCCTCGCGCTGGTGCAGGAAGCGCAGGGTCTCGGCCCACAGCGGCGCGGCGCCGGTGGTGCCGCTCACGTCCCACATCGGCGCGCCGCTGGCGTTGCCGATCCACACGCCGACGGTGTAGCGCTCGGACCAGCCCACGGCCCAGTTGTCGCGCATGTCCTTGCTGGTGCCGGTCTTCACCGCCGTCCAGAAGCGCGTGCCCAGCACGCTGTCGACGCCGAAGGTGCGGGTGCGGGCGTTGGCGTCCGACAGGATGTCGCCGACGATGAAGGCAGCGCGCGCATCGAGCGCGGGCGTGAAGGCGACGGCCTCGCGCCGCGCGGGCAGCAGCAGGCGCGTGCCGCTCGCACGTCCGCCGTTGGCCAGCGTGCGGAAGGCGTTGGCCAGCTGCAGCAGCGTGAGTTCGGCGCTGCCCAGCGCCAGGCTGTAGCCGTAGTAGTCGCCGCTTTGCGCCAGGGTGATGCCGGCGCGCTGCAGCTGGCGCGCGAAGGCGTCGGGCGAGACCATGACCAGCGTGCGCACGGCGGGCACGTTGAGCGAGGCCGCCAGCGCGGTGCGCACCGACACCGGCCCCTTGAAGTGCCGGTCGTAGTTCTGCGGGATGTACAGCCCGCCCGAGGTCGCGATCTGCGCCGACGAGTCCTCCAGCAGCGAGGCGGCCGTGAGCCGGCGCTCGGCGATCGCCTGCGCATAGAGCAGCGGCTTGAGCGTGGAGCCCGGCTGGCGCGGGGCCAGCACGGCGTCGACCTCGGCCGCGCGGCTGAGCTGGCCCGAGGAGCCGACCCAGGCCAGCACCTCGCCGCTGGCGTTGTCGAGCACGACCAGCGCGCCGTCTTCCACGTTGCGGCCGCGCAGCTCGCGCAGGTGGCGTTGCAGGCTCTGCAGGGCGAAGCGCTGCAGCGGCGCGCGCAGGGTGGTGCGCAGCTCGGTCGGCGCCGGCGCGTTGCCGTCCGCTTCACGCGCGGCGCGCAGGGCCTGGCGCGCGAGGTGGGGCGCGATGCCCTCGCTGGCCTCGAAGGCGCGACGTTGCACGACCGCGGAAGTGAACATCTCGAGCGCAACACAAGATGTGGCCCCCACGCTCGGCACTTCGTGTCCTCGCTGCCCCCCGGGGGGGCGCTCGCTTGCTTGGGGCGGCCCGGCGCTGCGCTCGGGCCCCTTGTCCGGCGCAGCCATGCTCTTCATCACCTCGCAGGCCCGCTGCGCGACCAGTGCCGGCTTCGCGTTGGGCGCACGCACCAGCGCCGCGGCCACGGCCGCCTCGCGCGCGTCGAGCCCGTGCGGCGCCTTGTCGAACAGCGTGCGCGAGAGCGCGTCGATGCCCACCAGTTCGCCGCGAAAGGGCACGAGGTTGAGGTACGCCTCCAGCACCTGGTCCTTGCGCCATTGGCGTTCGAGCTGGGTCGCGGTAACGGCCTGGCCGATCTTCTGGCCCACGCTGCGCCCGCCGCTGGCACGGCGCAGGTCGTCGTCCAGCAGGCCGGCCAGCTGCATCGTGATGGTCGACGCGCCGCGCGTTTTCGTGTTCCACAGGTTCGCCCAGGCAGCGGACGAGACAGCGCGCCAGTCCACGCCGCTGTGTTCGTAGAAGCGCCGGTCCTCGCTGAGCACCAGCGCCGTGCGCAGCGCGGGCGACACGTCGGCCAGCGCCGTCCATTGGCCGCGCCGCACCGTGGCGTCGGTGCGCACGCGCTGCAGCAGTTCGCCGTTGCGGTCGAGCACGCGCAGGTCGGAGGGACGGAATTCACCGCGCACCTGCTCGAAGCTGTCGACGGCCCACGCGCCGGCCGCGGCCTGGGCCAGGAGCAGCGCCGCCAGTGCGGGGCGCCACGGGATCGGGCGGAAGCCGGGGAGCGTCATTCGTCGGTCGGCGCAACGACGAGCCAAGCGGTGCGCGGCAGGAAGGAGAAGGAGGGCAGCATGACGGGAAGCGGGGCAGCGGACGGGCGGGCAGCGGCCCGGCCTGACGATGGGCGATTTTGCGTCGCCGCCGGCCAGGCGCGACGGTGGTCGGCGGGCGTTGAGAGAAAAGCGGCTGAAACGGCCGTCCCTTCTGGATTTGATGCTATCAAAAGAGGAGCGATCGCCCGGTGCGCGACGCCTGGCGGGGGCGCGCGAAGGACTGCCGCTCGGGGCGCGCGCCTACCCGCGGGCGGTGGCCCTGTCTGGCGGGTCGGCGGCAACGGCGAGGCGAAGGTTCGGGCTCTTGCCAGGAGAGATGCCCATGAAAAGACTTGCTGCCCTCTTCACCGCCGCCGCCGTGCTGTCCGGCTGCGTGGCCGTGCCTTATGACCGCCCGCCGCCGCCGCGTCCGGCACCGGGCTACGGCGACCGGGACCGCGATGGCGTGCCCAATCGCTACGACCGCGATCGTGATGGCGACGGCGTGCCGAACCGGGCCGACCGCCGGCCGAACGACCCCTGGCGCAACTGAGGGCGTGATGGGCTCGCGTGACGCACCCCGCGTCGCGCGAGCTGCGATCAGTTCAGGGTGATCTGCGCCTGCCGGGCCACCTCGGTGAACTTGGCCAAGCTCTTCTGCACGGCAGCCTGCGCTTCGGCCGGCGACATCGTGCTCGCCACCTGTCCGCCGGCCTCGAGCGCGTGCTTCACCTCGGAGGCGGAGGCCGCCTTGAGGATGGCGGCGTTCATCCGGCTCACCACCGCGTCGGGGGTGCCCTTGGGCGCGGCGACGGCGAAGTACTGCGTGGCCTCGTAGCCCTTGAGTCCCGCCTGGTCCATGGTCGGCACGTCCGGCAGGCTGGGCACGCGGAAGGGCGTGGTGACCGCATAGGCCTTGAGCTGGCCCGACTTGATCTGCGCGAGCACCGGCGTGAGCCCCAGCATGCCCAACTTGACCTGCCCGCCCGCCACGTCGACGACCGCCTGGCCGCCGCCCTTGTAGGGCACGTGCAGCATCTTCGTGCCGGCCATGGTGTTGAAGAGCTCGCCGGCCAGGTGCTGCCCGGTGCCGATGCCCGAGCTCGCGAAGTCCCATTTGTCGGGTTCGGCCTTCATCGCGGCGATCAGCGCCTTGAGGTCCGACGGCGCCTGCGCGGCCCGGCCCACGAGCACGATGGGGCCCTGGGACAGCATGGCCACGGCCTTGAGCTCCGTGCCGATCTGCGGCTGCGGCCGCGCGAACAGCACCGGCCCCGGCACGGTGACCAGCGTGTAGCCGTCGGCGCCCGCACGGGCCGCTTGCTGCAGCGCCAGCGCGCCGGACGCGCCCGGCACGTTGTCCACCACGATCGACTGGCCGATCTGGTCGGACACGCTCTTGGCGAAGGCGCGCGTGAGCACGTCCACCGAGCCGCCCGGCACGTAGCCGACGATCCAGGTGATCGGGCGCGCGGTGGGCCAGGGCTTGTCGGCGTAGGCCGCCGTGCACAGGGGCACCGCGGCGAGCAGGGCGGCGACGCGCAGCAGCGACCGTCGGGCGATGGAAGAGGAGCGGGGCATGGCGGGTCCTGGGGTCTTGGTGGCGGTCATCGGTCCGGCTGGCCGGGCGGTGTGTGGGGATGGGCGGCGCTGCTCGCGTTGAAGTCCCGGATCATTCGCAGGATCGGGCCCATGACCCAGGTGTTGAAGACCAGCACGTCGGTCTCCTCCTTGGGATCGCGCGTCACGTTGAAGAGGTAGGGCGACTCGAGCTTGCCCTGGCCATGGTTGACCTCGGGCTCCCAGTAGAAGTGCAGCTTCCAGTCGCGCCACTTGGCGGCGCGCAGCTCCTGCTTGATGTAGAAAAGAAAGCCCTCGCGCGCCGACTTCTCCGATTCGCCGGACAGGAAGGCGCGCTGGTCCACGCCGTCGATGGGCCGGTCCTGCGGCACCTCGGCGCCGCCGATGCGGCACAGCGTGGTGAAGAGGTCCGTAACGTGCACGATCTCGTTGCTGACGCGGCCGGGCGCGATGCGTCCCGGCCAGCGGGCGATGAAGGGCACGCGCAGGCTGCCTTCCATCGCCGTGTGGTACGTGCCGCGCCAGGGGCCCGCCGTGCCGCGGTAGGGCGCCCGGAACTCCGGCCCGTTGTCGCTGCAGAAGATGAAGAGCGTGTCCTCGGCAATGCCCAGGCGCTGCACCTCGTCGATCACCTGGCCCACGCGGTGGTCCATCTCCGCCATCGAGTCGGCGAAGTCGCCGTTGCCCGTGCGGCCGGCGAAGTCGTCGTGCGGCAGGGTCGGAAAGTGCAGGTGCACCAGCGGCAGGTACAGGAAGAACCTGCGCCCGGCCGCGGCATGGCGGGCCATGAAGCGGCAGGAGCGATCGACCAGTTCGGCGTCGATGCCGCGCCGCGACTGCAGGTCGTACACCTTGACGGCCTGCGAGGGCTCGCCGGCCCGGCCTTCCATGATGTGCGGCAGGTCGACCACGCTGGGGTCGAAGCCCACGGAGGACGTGAACTGGCTTTCGTCGGTGGTCCGGGGAATGCCGTACCACTCGTCGAAGCCGCGGTCGGACGGGTAGCGCCCGTCGACGTCGCCCAGGTGCCACTTGCCGTAATGCGCCGTGGCGTAGCCCGCGGCCGAGAGGGCCTGCGCCAGCGTGACCTCCCAGCGCGTCAGGCCCTGCGGCAGGCCCGGCGGCACCGACTGCAGGCAGCCGGTGCGGATGGGGTGCCGGCCCGACATCAGGGCCGAGCGCGTGGGCACGCAGTCGCTCTCGACGTTGAAGTTCTGCAGCAGCAGGCCTTCGCGCGCCAGCTGGTCGATGCGGGGCGTGGGCGCGCCCCGCAGCGCGCCGCCGCCGTAGCAGCCCAGTTCGCCCCAGCCGAGGTTGTCGGCGACGATGAGCACGATGTTGGGAGCGGCAGGGCTGGGCATGGGGGCGAGACGAAGCAGTCGGAAGCCGCAATCTAAGGCCCCAGGCAGCCACCACCTATTCCTCGACAGGCGCTTGTCCATAAACTCGGGGAATGTCTCTGGCGATCCATGACATCGAGTACTTCCTCGCCGTGGCGGACGCGGGGCGCCTGTCGGGCGCGGCCGAGGCGCTCGGCGTCACGCAGCCGGCGCTGAGCAAGGCCATCAAGCGTGTGGAAGGCGAGTTCGGCCTGCAGCTTTTCGAACGCCGGGCGCGGGGCGTGGTGCTGACGGCCGCCGGCATCCGCGTGGCACAGCAGATGCGGCGCCTGCAGGCCGACTATGCCGACGTGGTGCTGCTCGCCAACGAGATGCGCGCCCAGCGCTCCGGACTGCTTCGCGTGGGCGTGACCGACACCAGCAGCCGCAACCGCATGGTCGCGGTGCTGGCCACGCTGCTGAAGCAGCGGCCTGGACTGCGCGTGCGCATCGGCGTGGACCGCTCGGACGCGCTGGCCGAGCAGGTGCGCGAGGGCACGCTGGACCTCGCCCTGGTGCCGGCCTACGAAGGCCGCCCGCTGGATGCCGAGCGCATCAAGATCGACAACGACCCGCTGCTGCCGCTGGCCCGCGCCGGCCATCCGCTGGCGGCACGGGCGCGCCTGACCATGAAGGACCTGGCGCCCTACGGCTGGATGATCGGGCCCGAGCATTCCGGGGCCTACGGCGCGCTCGCGGCCATCTTCGCGAGCCACCGTCTCGCTGCGCCCACCATCGTGGTGGAAGTGCCCTACTCGTCGGAAATGAACCTGTCGCTGCTGGCCGCCACCGACCTGCTCACGCTGGCACCGCGCTCGCTGGTGCGGCAACTGGCCGGCGACGGCCTCGCGGTGCTGCCCATCGCCGCACTTCGCATTCCGCGCGCCGTGGTGCTGCTGTCCCGGCAGGGCACTGCGCCGACGCCGCTGATGCAGGCGGTCATCGACGCTTTGCTGGCCCGGCCCGCCGCCCCGGGAAGAAGCGGCCGCTGAGGCGAAAAGGCAGGCTCAGAGCAGCTTCCACTTCAGCAGCAGCGCCGCCACGGCCGGCACCCCGAAGAGCAGCAGCAGCACGGGCAGTTCCTCGGCGGCGCTGTAGCCGGCCCGGCTCACGCCCACCCACATGTTGAAGCCGGTGATGGCCAGCCACACCACGAGGAACAGCCCGATCGCCCAACTGGCGGCGGCGGGAAAGTTTTCTGAGAAGAGCCGCGCCCAGATGCAGAAGGCAGCGAGCATCAGGAAGCCGGAGCCGAGGAAGAGGGCGGTGCGCATGGGCGGAGTCCTTTCGTCGTTGGGAGGTGTGACAGCCTTCGCGCCGGCCCGCGGCGCGGCGCGCGGCACAAGCCTAACCGAGGCCACCGCCGGGGAAGCGAGTCGGCCGCTCCTGCGCCGGTCGGGCGGCCGCCTCAGTCGCCGATGCCGAAGCGCGCGATCGACCGCGCACGCGCCTTGGCGGCCTCGTCCTCGCGGTTGCGCGGCTCGGCCGTGGTCACCAGCGCAGCGATCAGGCGGCTGGCCACCGCCGTTACCTCGTCCACGGCCTGCTCGAAGGCGACCTCATTGGCCTTGGAGGGCACGCTGAAGCCGCTGAGCTTGCGCACGAACTGCAGCGAGGCCGCGCGGATCTCCTGCTCGGTGGCGGGCGGCTCGAAGTTGAAGAGGGTCTTGATGCTGCGGCACATGGGGGCGTTGTAGCGGGAAGCGCCAACACTGCAAAGTCTCTGCCGGCAGCCGGCAAAGCTCTGCGCACGACGGGTGTTCACCGGCGCACGGGTTGATTCGGGCCAGCGCTTGAGTCGTCCGAAGGCCACGCCGGGGGTCTTCTGCCTGTGGCAGGGCCCGGCCAAGAGCGGGGTATTTGGAGCGATGCCCAACCTCTTCCAATACCTGCCATGCGACTTCTACGACGGTTCAGATCGAGGCGAGCCGAACTCGTCCCTCGGCCTCAACCGCACTCTCCCTCCGTTCGCTGTAACGGTCCACCAGATAGGGGGCCACGTCCCGTGTCAGCAGCGTGAACTTCATCAGCTCTTCCATCACGTCGACCACGCGCTCATAGAAAGCCGAGGGCTTCATGCGGCCAGCCTCGTCGAACTCTTGGTAGGCCTTCGCCACCGAGGACTGGTTTGGGATGGTCAGCATGCGCATCCAGCGGCCCAGCACACGCAACTGGTTCAACGCATTGAAGGACTGCGAGCCGCCCGACACCTGCATGACGGCCAGCGTCTTGCCCTGGGTCGGCCGTACAGCCCCTTCGCTCAACGGTATCCAGTCGATCTGCGCCTTCATGATGGCGGTCATGGCGCCGTGCCGCTCGGGAGAGCACCACACCATGCCTTCGGACCAACGTGCCAGTTCGCGCAACTCCTGAACCTTCGGATGCTCTGGCGCGACGCTGTCAGGCAGCGGAAGGCCGGTCGGGTCGAAGGTCTTCACTTCGGCGCCCATGGCCTGCAGCAGCCGGCCGGCCTCTTCCGCCAGCAGCCGGCTGTAAGAGCGCTCGCGCACCGAGCCGTACAGCACGAGGATGCGCGGTGGATGTGCCGCTCGCGGTACGTCGGTCAGCCGGTCGGGTGTCGGTCTGTCAAAGTGAGCGGCATCGATGTTGGGCAAGTCGGCGATGGGAGATTGCATGACTTCGATAATACGAGTATTCTTGAATTATGGATGAAGACAAGGTCGTTCAAGCCCTCGCCGCCCTGGCGCACCCACTTCGCCTTCGCGTGTTCCGTGCGCTTGTGGTCGCCGGCGCCGATGGCGCGACGCCCGGTTTGCTGCTGGAGAGCATCGACGTGCCGGCCACGAGCCTCTCGTTCCACCTCAAGGAGCTGACCGGCTCTGGGCTGGTCACGCAGGAGCGGTTGGGTCGGAATCTGCGCTACAGGGCCGCGTTCGAGCAGATGGACGGGCTGCTGGGCTACCTCACGGAGAACTGCTGCGCGGGTGAACCGTGTGCGGTGGAAGCCCGGTCTTCTACCTGCTGCTGATCACCTGATCTTTTTGTCGCCGCGTGGCGCTCTGCCGGCGCCGTGTGACTAGACCTGCGCCTTCGATTCCTCACCTTGCGAGCCCCACGATGTCCGACGCACCACCGCTCAACGTCCTTTTCCTCTGCACCCACAACTCCGCCCGCAGCATCCTGGCCGAGGCGGTGCTGAACGATCTCGGTGGCGGTCGCTTCCGTGCGTTCTCCGCGGGTAGCAGTCCGCGCGAGAACCAGCAGCCGAACCCACTGGCCTTGGAGGTTCTCGAGCGTGCGGGCATCAGCACCGCAGGCCTGCGCAGCAAGAGCTGGGACGAGTTCGGCCAGGCGGACGCGCCGCACATGGACCTGGTCATTACGGTGTGCGACAACGCGGCCGGCGAGGTGTGCCCCTACTGGCCGGGCCACCCCGCGACAGCGCACTGGGGCTACCCGGACCCGTCGGAGGTTTCGGGGTCCGATGAGCAACGGCTGGAGGCCTTTCGCCAGACTCTGCACGCCATCCGGCGCCGGTTGGAACTGCTGGTGAACCTGCCCGCCGCCAGCCTGGAAAAAATGGTGCTGGAGTCCACCGCGCGTTCGCTGTCGAACTCCTGAGCCATGACCTCCATCGCCTCCGCGCCGTCCGCTGCGGCCCCGGTGCCCGCCATCGGCTTCTTCGAGCGCTATCTCACCGTGTGGGTCGGTCTGTGCATCGTCGCGGGCGTCGGGCTCGGCCAGTGGTTCCCGGCCGTCTTCCATGCCGTGGCGGCGATGGAAGTCGCCAAGGTCAACCTGCCGGTGGGCCTGTTGATCTGGGTCATGATCGTCCCCATGCTGCTGAAGATCGACTTCGGCGCGCTGGGCCAGGTCAAGGCCCACTGGCGTGGCATCGGCGTCACCCTGTTCGTGAATTGGGCCGTGAAGCCGTTCTCGATGGCGGTGCTGGGGTGGATCTTCATTCGTCACGTCTTTGTGCCGCTGCTGCCGGCGGACCAGCTGGACAGCTACGTTGCGGGGCTCATCCTGCTGGCCGCCGCACCGTGCACCGCGATGGTCTTCGTGTGGAGCCAGTTGTGCCGGGGCGATCCGTACTTCACGCTGTCCCAGGTGGCGCTCAACGATGCGCTGATGGTCGTGGCGTTCGCGCCGCTGGTGGCGCTGCTGCTCGGTTTGTCATCCATCGCCGTTCCATGGGACACGCTGCTCATCTCGGTCGGCCTCTACATCGTTGTGCCGGTGATCTTGGCCCAGGCGTTGCGCGTTCGGCTGCTCCGGGACGGGACTGGCCGTTTGCAGGCCGTTGCGGGCAAGCTCGGGCCGTGGTCTATCGCGGCGCTGCTGCTCACCCTCGTGCTGCTGTTTGCCTTCCAGGGCGAGGCGATCCTGCGCCAGCCGCTGGTCATCGCCCTGCTCGCCGTGCCGATCCTCCTGCAGGTGATCCTGAATTCGGGCCTCGCCTACTTGCTGAACCGCAAGCTCGGCGTTGCGCACTGTGTCGCTGGCCCCTCGGCACTCATTGGCGCCAGCAACTTCTTCGAGCTGGCAGTCGCGACGGCGATCAGCATCTTCGGGCTCAACTCAGGCGCGGCCCTCGCCACAGTCGTGGGCGTGCTGATCGAGGTGCCGGTGATGCTGGCAGTGGTTGCGGTGGTGAACCGTTCTCGGCGCTGGTACGAGTCGGGCTAGACCACGTTCAATGTCTGCTGTTGTCGACGCCGGCTGTTTCCGCTTGGCGCCCAAAGCGGGCTCTCGCCGCCATGCCGTGCCTAAAGAGGCGTGGCAACATTGGCAAAGAGTGAACGCCGACGGCGAGCATGTCGCAATCGAATTCTTGGACCGAATCCGCAACCAGCTTGCTTCGGGCTCCGGGAGCTTGCTTCCACCTGCCTCCGGCGACGTAGGCTTTTGGCCGGGAAACCGCCATGCATCCTTCATCGATGCATGGCGGTCCAGCGGCAAAGGCGTTACTTCGCCGCCTCCACCTTCATCCGCGCATTCGGCACCTCGCCGAACATCTCGGGCGCATACATCGCCTCCACCCGGCTGGGTGGCAGCGCGAAGTCGCCGACGTTGTTGAGGCGCACCGTGTACTCCATCTTCACCGTGCCCTTGGGCAGGTACTCGTAATAGCTGCGGAAGGACTCGAAGCTGCGCTCCTCGAAGGCCGGCCATCCGGCGCCGCTGGACTTCTTCTCGCCCTGCGTGGCGATCTGCGAGTCGCGGCCCAGGCCGCCGCCCAGGATGGTGGCGCCGCCGGGGATGGGGTCGGTGATGGCGACCCAGGTCATGTCGGCGCTGGCGTTGACCTCCAGCGTAACGCGCAGCACGTCGCCGCGCGTGTATTTGCCGCTCGTGGCCTGTTCCACCGGGGTGATGATCTTCTTGATCGCATAGCCGGCGGCGAAGGGGGCCTTCAGCTGCACGGCGGCCAGCGACTGCAGCGTGAGCCAGGGCTTGCCGGTGCCCTGCTGCGTGACGAGCAGCGTGTCACGCACCGGAGGGCTGGGCCACGGCAGGAACATGCTGTTGTTGCGCAGGTTGCCCGGCGAGGCCGGGGCGCCGAAGAAGGTGGTCTGGTTGGGCGCGCCCTGCGGGTCGCTCGCCTTGATGCGTTCGACCTTGCTCCAGTCCACCTGGGCCTTGGCGGCACCGATGGTGGCGGCGGTGATCCCGGTCACGGGCGTGCTCTCGAAGGCCTTGCTGAACTTGTCCAGCGCCAGGCCGCCCCAGAGGTTGGCCGTGGTGGTGTGCCAGGCGCCGTTCTGCTGCCGGGCGATGAAGCCGTTGGCGAGCTTGCCGATGTCGTCCTTCCAGGCCGGGTCGTCCATCACCGCGAGCAGCAGGCGCGCGGTGTTGACGTCGCCGTTGGTCATCAGCCACCACCAGTAGTCGTCGCGCTCGGTGCTGAAGATCAGCTTGGTGCCCTGGTACGACAGCCGTGCCTTGAGCACGTTGCTGGCTTCGTCCATGCGCTGCTCGCGCTGCGGCACGTCCTTCACCCGCTTGAGGATGTTGTACCAGTCGATCACCGCGCTGGTGGGCCACTGGTTGGGCGCGATCGTGATGCTGGTCGTCATCGCGCCGGTGGCCTTGCCGTAGCGCGACAGGGCTTCCAGTGCGGCCAGCTTGCGCACGTCCAGGTCCTTGCGCGGGCTCCAGAACTCGCGCTGGATGCGGCCTTCGACGAACGCGATCAGGCCGGCTTCCATCGGGGCGCGCACGTCGTCGGGCAGGGCGAAGGCGGGGTTCAGCGCCGCTGCCTCGTTCGTCGCGGCGAGCAGGTAGCTGGTGAGGATGTCGCTGCCGCGATTCGCCTCGCCGTCGCGCGGCGGGAAGTAGTTGGCCAGGCCGTCGCTGTCGAGGTAGCTCGGGATCTGCGTGGCCACGCCCTGCCACATCTTGCCGTCGCGCAGGCCCACCGCCTTGCTGGTCTTCTGCTCCAGGCAGATGAAGGGGTAGTTGGCGAACCAGTCGCGCACGCCGGGCATGCCTTCGGCCAGCCTGGGCTGCAGCGCCAGCTTCAGGCCGCCGCGGCCGGGCAGGGCGTCCGCGGGTGGTGCGACGTCGAGCGTGAAGGGCCCGTCGATCTGCACCAGCGTGGCCTGCTGCACCGTCAGCGGCACGGCGGGCACGATGCGCTGCCGCACCTTGAGCGCGTCGCGCGCACCGCCGACCGTGTCCCTGGCCTCGATCTCCCAGAGGATCGCCTCGGCACGCGTCTGCGCGAGCTGCGCCGGTGCGGTCACGGTCCAGGCCACTTCGCGTGCCTCGCCGGCGGGGATGTCCACCGTCTGCGGCTCCAGCGTAAGCAGGGTGGCGCGCGGTGTGGCTTCCACCTTCATCGCCTTGCCCGTGGTGTTGCGCAGCGTGATCTGGGCGCGGAACTGGTCCTCCTCGCGCACCAGGGGCGGCAGGCCGCTGATGATCTGCAGGTCCTGCGTGCTCTGGATGGTGGTCTGGCCCGTGCCGAAGAGGCCGGTGCCGGCATCGGCCACCGCGACGATGCGGAAGGTGGTCAGTGCGTCATTCAGCGGCACCGTCACCACGGCCTGGCCGTTGGCGTCGAGCACGACCTTGGGGTTCCACAGCAGCAGGGTGTCGAGCAGTTCGCGCGTCTGCCCCTTGCCGCCGCCGCCGCCTGCAGGCACGGCCTTCTTGCCGTAGTGGCGCCGGCCCACGATCTCCATCTGCGCGGTGGAGGTGCTCACGCCCCAGCTGCGTCGCTGCAGCATGGCCTCGAGCAGGTTCCAGCTGTCGTTGGGCATCAGCTCCAGCAGGGCCTGGTCGACGGCAGCGAGCGCCACCTCGGCGCCGGCCGCGGGCTTGCCGTCGGGCAGCTTGCCGGTGATGGTGACCTGCGCCTTGGTGCGCACGGTGTAGCTGGGCTTGTCGGCCGCCACCTTGACCTCGATCTGGTGCGCCTGCGTGCCGACGCGGATCTCCGCCAGGCCGAAGCGGTAGGCGGGTTTCGACAGGTCCACCATCGCCGTCGGCGCGGTGTATTCCTTGCCCTCGACCCAGAAGGCCGTCCACCACTCGCGCGGCGCCTTCCAGCCCCAGGTGAAGAACGAATACCAGGGCACGTCGCGCAGGCGGCCGCGCAGGGCCAGCACGCTCACGTACACGTTCGGGCCCCACTCGGGCTTGACCTGCAGGCTGATGGTCGGGTCCTGGCCGTTGAGCTGCACCACCTGCGTATCGATGATGCCCTCGCGCTCCACGGCCACCAGCGCAGTGGCGAAGCGGAAAGGGCTGCGCACCTGGAACTTGGCGACTTCGCCGGGCTGGTAGGCCTTCTTCTCGGGCAGCACGTCGATGCGGTCGTGGTCCTCGCCGCCGAACCACAGCTCGCCCTGCTTCGTGACCCACACGGTGCTCGCGGCCTTGCTGGCGCGGCCGTCCTTGTCGGTGGCGGTGGCGACCAGCTCGACCTGGCCGGCTTCCTTGAGCTGCGATTCGCACAGCACCAGGCCGCGCGCGTCGCTCCTGCCCGAACACACCGTGCCCAGCGGCTTGACCTCGGTCTTGTTGTCGTAGGTGTAGAAGCCGCCGACCATGCGCTTGCGGCTGGTGGTGGTGATGCGCGCCACGGCGTTCACCTCGACCTTGGCGTCGGCCACCGGCTTGCCGGTGAGGTCGAGCGCCAGGGCCTGGAACTTGAGCTTCTTGTCGGTGGAGACCCAGCCCTCGGTCTTCAGGCCGACGACGACGGCCGCGGGCCACAGCGTCTGCACGCTGCGGATCGTCTGCAACTCGCCGTTGGGGTCGGAGTAGGTGGCCTCGATCAGCAGTTCGCGCGGTGCGGCCTTGGCCTGTGGCACCTTGTCGATGGTGAGCTTGCCGGCGCCGTTGCGGTCCAGCGTGAGCGGCAGCTTGTCGGCGATGACGCGTGTGTCCTGCGAGGCCGAGGCCTCCTCGTCGGCGTCCACGGCCGCATCGCCCTCCTGCTTGCGCGGCGGCGAGAAGCTGAAGCTGTCGTAGTCGGCGAAGTTGAGCGACTTGCCGCGCGTCATGGCCGACACGCGCACCGGCAGGTTGGCCGCGCCGCCGCCCGAGACGTAGTTGATCTGCACGTCGGTCGGCACCGCGGTCACGGCGATCAGCGGCTTCTTGTCGCTGGGCGCGACGCGGCCTTCCAGCACCGGCAGGCGGAACTCCTCGACGCGGAACATGCCCGTGGAGAAGCTGCGTCGGCCGCCGCTGTCGCCGTCGCCTTCTTCCTCTTCACTGCGCTTGCCACCGTCCTTGCTGCTGCGCAGCTCGACCGTGTACACGCCCAGCTTGGCCGCGGCCGGGATCGCGAAGCTGTTCTCGGCGCTCTGGCCGCCGGTGCCGGTCTTGCGCCAGGCCAGCGGCTGGGTGAACTGCTGCCCGCTGCCCACATGGGTGATGACCAGGGTGTCCGGCGCCTCCTGCGGCAGACCGAAGCCCTGGCGGGTCTGGGTGCGGATGAGGTGCTTCATCGACACCGTCTCGCCCGCGCGCAGCAGTGGCCGGTCGAAGATCGTGTGCGCCACCACGTCGGGCTCGGGCTGCAGGCTGGTCGGCACGTTGAAGCGCCAGGGCTCGATGCCGCGCTGCCAGTCGCTCCAGGTGAAGGCGAGGTCTTCCACGCCCGCTGCGTCCTTGGCCCGGGCGCTCACGAAGTACGCGTTGCTGCCGTAGTCGTCGTCGCTGTTGCAGTTGGGCGCTTCGGGCGACACGCCCGCGAGCAAGGCCAGGCCCTTCGCATCGGTGGTGGCCGTGGCGACTTCCTTGCCGTCGCAGCCCGACACGCGCACCGTGGCGCCGGCCACCGGCTGGCCCTTGTCGAGCGTGGTGACCCATGCCGCTGCGTTCTCGCGGCCCAGCTTGAAGTGCACCGCCAGGTTGGTCGCCAGCGCCGTGGTGCGCACGTACATCGTGCGGCCTGCCCCGTAGCGCTCGTCGAGCAGCGCGTCGCCCAGCTTTTGCGACGCGATCTCCAGCACGTGGAAGCCGGGGGTCAGCGGGATGCCGACGACCTCGAAGGGCCGGTTGTCGCCAGCGTCCGACTTCGGCACGTCCAGCATCCTGGCGCCCGGCTGCTTGCCCAGCAGCGACACCATGCGCGTCTGCACGTTCGTGCGGTCGTCCTTGTCGATGACTGGCGGCAGCGCCATCTTGCTGTCCTGCTGCGCCGTCTTGCGCAAGACGGTGTAGCCGTTGTCGTAACGGCGCACCTTGCGGAACCACGCGATGATCTCGGCGTCGGTCTTCGGGTTCAGGTCGCTGACCTTGCCGGGCGTGAGCGCGTTGACCTGCAGGGCCGGCTCGACGCGCCGCACCGTCACCGGCATCAGCGCCACACCGTCGGGCTCGGCCAGGCGTTCGACCACGCCGAAGGGCGAGGCCGCGAACTTGGCCAGCGGCGGCATCGGCCCGGTGGCGGTCTTGAGCGGAAAGCTCTCGGGCGTGGCCAGCGGCCGGCCCGAGGCGTCCTCGAAGCCCTTGGGCAGTTCGATGGTGAAGGGGGTCTGCTCCGGGAAGGGGCCGGGCAGCGTGACCGACTCGACCACCGCATCGTCGCCGGCGTTCTCGTCGTCGAACTTCGGCTGGATCGTCTGGCCACCGCCCTTCATCGTGATCTGCGACGCCAGCTTGCGCGTGACCGGCGCGTTGAAGCTCAGCGACATGGGCTTGAGCGGCAGGCAGGCGGCCTGCGCGTTCTCGCGCTCGCAACTGAAGGACACCGCGAAGGGCTCGCGGACCTGGAAGTTGAAGCGCTTCTCCACGTTGTTGGCGATGCCCGAGGGCGTGGCCACGCCCTTGCCGTAGACCAGCTGCACGCGGGCGCTGGCGCCGAGGCGCCGGTTGCACTGCAGCGTCACGAAGCGCAGCGGGTCTTTCTTCGCCGACTCGGCGTTGCCCTGGGCCTTGAGCAGTTCGTCGCGTGGCGCGCCGTCCAGCAGCTTCACCGGGATGCGCTCGCCCACGCCATCGGCCGCGCACCACATGTTCTCGCGCACGCTCTGCAGGCTGGCGGGCCCGTTGAGTTCGAGCAGGAAGAACTGCTCCTCGTCGATGCGCCCGCCGCCGGGCGTCACGTAGCGCACGAATGGCCCACCGCTATTGAATTGATAGCGCTCTGCGCCCGTCAGCTCTGCGCCCGAGGCCGATTTGAATCCCGCAACCCGTGTCACCGTGCAGCGCACGCCAGGGGGCAGGTCGTTCTCGAAGTCGAAGACCCAGCGCTTCTCGCCCGTCCAGCGGCCCGTGCCCTTGCCGGCCTGCGCGTCGCTGCAGCTCACGGCGAGCGGGGCGGGCGCCTTGGGATCGCCGAAGTTGACCGCCGCCTGGTCGAAGGTGGCCACCACCTGCCGCACGCGCGAGACCTCGCCCTGGGGCGTGAGGTTGGTGATGGTGAGCGCCTGGGCCGATGCCGCGCCGAGCGCGAGCGCGGCGAGGACGAACAGTCGTTTTTGGATCGATCGGGTCACTTCTTCCGGGCCTCCTGTACAGGGGCGGGAGCGTAGCCGAAGTCGTGGGTCCGGGCGCTTCGCTTCAGCGCGTGTTGACCCACACGCGCGTGCGATCGTCCGCGCGTGACATCTCCATCCGTATCTCGAAGCGGTCGGCCCGGTACCAGCCGAGCAGCCACTGGACGGCCGTGCCCGCTTCATCGAACACGACGCGCTCCAGGTGCAGCACGGGCTCGTGCTCGTGGATGCCGAGCGCCGACGCGATGGGCGCCGGGCACCGTTCCGCGCGCACCGTCTGCTGCGCGCCACCGATCTTCACGCCGCCGTCTTCCAGGGCCGCGATGAGCGGGCGCTTCGACAGCCGCGAGCGGTCCAGCAGGTGTGCCAGCGGCTCGAGGATGAAACTTTCGGTGTATGTCAGCGCCAAGCCAGCGCGGCTGCGCAGCCGGACGACCCGCAGCACCTGCTCGCCGGGGGTGAGGCCCAGGGCGCGGGCCACCGGCACGCTGGCGGCGACGCGGCCGAAGCGAAGCACCTTGCGCTGGTCGGGCCGCCCGCGGTCGAGGAACTGGTCGACGTGCTCGCGCAGGAGGCGGCGCGACCCCGCGTGTCCGCTGGTGGTGGCGACGGTCCCGCGCCGCTCGTGCCGCGTCACCAGGCCCTGGTCTTCCAGCCGCTGCAGCGCGTGGCGAACGGTCACGCGCGCCACGCCGAACTCCTGCGCCAGCTCCCGCTCGGCGGGCAGCGTGCCCTCGGCGAACGCGCCGCTGCGGATGCGCTCCGCCAGGGCGATTTCGACGCGGTGGTACTTCGCAACGGGACTGCGCCTCGGGTCGCTGGGCATGCGGGGGCACCTCACGGCTGGTTCCAGAAATAGTACCAGTGGTCCCATTGTGGAGGGCTGGCGGATCCAGATACTCGGCCTCGGAGACAAAAACGTAGAGGTGACGCAGATGCTTCGCAGACAACTCATCCAGGGCCTGGCCGGCGGCGCGCTGTCGGCGCTGGCGCCGGCGCTCGTCGCCCAGGCCCGCTATCCATCGCGGCCCCTGTCGCTGGTCGTGCCCTTCGCGGCCGGCGGCGGCGGCGACACCACCGCCCGGCTGCTGGCCAAGGGCCTCGCCGAGCGGCTCGACGGCACGGTGGTGGTGGACAACCGCGCGGGCGCCAGCGGCAACATCGGCGCGGCCTACGTGATGCGTTCCGCGCCGGACGGCTACACGCTGCTGAGCCTGTCGAGCACCTATGGCATCCAGGCCGCGGTGGGCAAGCCCGGCTTCGATGCCGTCGCCGACATGCAGCCGGTCATCCTGGCCACGCGGGATCCGCTGGTCCTGCTGGTCCACCCCTCGGCGCCCTGGCGCAGCGCACGCGAACTGGCCGCGGCGGCGCAGAAGGCACCGGGCACCATCAGCCACGGCTCCGCGGGCGCAGGCTCCATCGCGCACCTGGGCATGGAGGAGCTCGCAGTGGCGATGGGCGCGAAATTCCTGCACGTGCCCTACAAGGGGTCGTCGGCTGCCATGACCGACCTGCTCGGTGGCAATGTGCAGCTGGTGCTGACGACCACCACCTTCGCCGGTGCCTACGTCAAGTCGGGCAAGGTCCGGGCGCTGGGCCTGTCTGGCGCGAAGCGGCTGAGCGTGCTGCCGGCCGTGCCGACCTTCGACGAGCAGGGCTATGCCTACGCGGTGTTCGACTGGAAGGCGGTCGCCGGCCCCAAGGGGATGCCGGCCGAGGTCACGGCCCGGCTGAACAAATCGCTCAACGAGGTGCTCGCCAGTCCCGAGGTGTCGGCCCGCTTCGAGGCGGATGGCTCGACGGTGGTGGGCGGCGCGCCGGAGCTGCTAACGCAGACGCTGCGTGCCGACATCGCGCGCTGGCAGGCGCTGGTCGGCAGGACCGGCATCCGGCTGGAATGAGGAGATGCGGGTGGACGACTCCCTGAATCGCCGGCTGCGCCGCCAGCTGGTCCCCGGTGCCGGCCTCATGATGCCCGGTGCCGCCAACGCGTTGACGGCGCGCCTGATCGAGGCGGCGGGCCATCCGCTGCTCATGGTGAGCGGTGCCGCGGTGGCCAACACCTTCCTGGGCGTGCCCGACATCGGCCTCAGCTCGGTCACGGAACTGGCCCTGCATGTGGAGGCGATCCGCGACGCGGTGGGCATCCCCATCGTGGTCGATGCCGATACCGGCTTCGGCAACGCCCTCAATGTGCGCCGCACGGTGCGCACGCTCGAGCGTGCCGGGGCCAACGCCGTCATGCTGGAGGACCAGACCTTTCCCAAGCGCTGCGGCCACTTCGACGGCAAGTCGGTGGTGCCCGTGGCCGAGATGGTGGCCAAGATCCATGCGGCGGTCGATGCGCGCACGGACGCCGACATGGTGATCCTTGCGCGCACCGATGCCCGGGCCGTCGAGGGCCTGGACGCTGCCCTGCAGCGCGCGCGGGCTTACCGCGCCGCGGGTGCCGACATGCTGTTCATCGAGGCGCCGTTGGACCGCGACGAACTCCTGGCCATTCCGCGCGAGGTGCCGGGGCTGCACCTGTGCAACATGGTGGTCGGCGGGCGCACGCCCTTGCTGCCGCGCGAAGAACTCGCGCAGGCGGGCTTCGCGGCGGTCTGCTATGCCAACGCGGCGCTCCAGGCCTCGGCGCTCGCGATGCGCAGCGTGCTGCAGCACCTGCACACGCACGGCTCGGTGGCAGGCGCCGAGGCGCAGCTCATGAGCTTCGCCGAGCGGCAGGCGATGCTGGGCGCCGGGGACTATGCCGAGCTGGAGCGCCGCTACGCATGAACACGCCGACCCCGCAGGTGCCTCGCACCGCCTTCGACAAGATGTGGGACGAGCACGTCGTCTGCCGGCTCGGCGACGACGCCGACCTGCTGCAGATCGACCGGCTGGTGCTGCACGAGCTGTCCGGCAGCCAGGCGGTCCGCGCCCTGGCGGAGAGCGGGCGGCAGCCGATGAACCCGCGGCAGGTCTACACCGTGATCGAGCATTTGATCTCGACGCGGCCGGGGCGTGGGCCGAACGAGTCGCCCTCGAAGAGCGGGCCGATCATGATCGAGACCACGCGGCGTGCCTCGCGCGAGTGGGGCTTCCACTTCATCGATCACGACGACCCGCGGCAGGGCATCGCGCACGTCGTGGCGCCGGAGCTGGGCATCGCCTTTCCCGGTGCCACGCTGGTGTGCTGCGACAGCCACACCAGCACGGTCGGCGGCGTCGGTGCCATCGCCTTCGGCATCGGCGCCTCCGAGGCCGAGCACGTGCTGGCCACGCAGACGCTGGCACAGGCCCGGCCGCGCACGATGCGCGTCGACTTCGACGGCACCCTGCCGCCCGGCGTGTTCGCGAAGGACATGGTCATGGCGCTAATCGCCCGCGTGGGCGCGCAGGGCGGCATCGGCTACGCGGCGGAGTACGGCGGCTCGGCCGTGCGCTCGCTGCCGGTCGAAGGGCGGCTCACGCTGTGCAACATGTCCATCGAGTTCTCGTGCAAGTACGGCTTCGTGCCGGCCGACGAGCGCACGCTCGCGTACCTGGCGGGCCGCGAGTTCGCGCCGCGCGGGGCGCAGTGGGACGCCGCCGTCGCCCACTGGCGCACGCTGCGCAGCGACGAGGGCGCTGCCTTCGACAGGCAGGTGCGCATCGACTGTGCCGCGCTGGTGCCGCAGGTCAGCTGGGGCACCAGCCCGCAGCAGACGGTCGGCATCGACCAGCCCGTGCCCGAGCCCTCGTCCGCAGTGGACGCCGAGTCGCGCCTGCTGGCGGACAAGGCCCTGGCGTACATGCGGCTGCAGCCCGGCATGCAGCTGCAGGGCCTGCCCATCGATGCGGCCTACATCGGTTCGTGCACCAACGCGCGGCTGTCCGACCTGCGCGAGGCCGCCGCCATCCTGCGCGGGCGCAAGGTGAGGCCCGGGCTGCAGGCGCTGTGCGTGCCGGGCTCGACGCAGGTCAAGCGGGACGCCGAGGCCGAGGGCCTGGACCGCATCTTCCGCGAGGCCGGCTTCGAATGGCTGGAGTCGGCCTGCGGCTTCTGCGGCCACATCGGCGACGACCGCTTCGCCGACCTGCGCGTGCTCAGCACCACCAACCGCAACTTCGAGGGCCGGCAGGGGCCGCGCACGCGCACCCACATCGCGAGCCCTGCCACGGTGGCGGCCAGTGCCGTGGCCGGCTGCATCGCCGACCCGAGGAGGCCCGTCTGATGGAAGCGTTGCAACAGGTCACCGGCGTGGCGGCGCCGCTGCTTCGCATCAACGTCGACACCGACCAGATCATCCCCACGATCTTCCTGGGCGGCACCGATGCCAAGGGCTACGGCGCGCACCTCTTCCACGGCTGGCGCTTCTTGCAGGACGGCCGGCCGAATCCGGACTTCATCCTCAACCGGCTACCGTACGACCGGGCGCAGGTCCTTTTGGCCGAACGCAATTTCGGCTGCGGTTCCTCGCGCGAGCGGGCACCCAAGGCGCTGCGGGAATTCGGCTTCCGCGCGATCGTGGCACCTTCGTTCGGCGGCATCTTCTACAACAACTGCTGGCGCAACGGCATCGTGCCGGTCGAGTTGCCGATCGAGGACATCCGGCGCATCGCGCAGGAGGTGGAGGCCTCGGGGGGCCACGCGGCGGTGACGGTGGACCTCGGTGCGCTCGCCGTGAGCACCCGCGGCGGCCTGCGCTTCGGCTTCACGGCGCCCGGCACCCTGCGCGACATGCTGATGCAGGGCGTGGACGAAATCGCCCTGACCCTCGGCCGCCAGGCGGAGATCGAGGCGTTCCGGCGCAGGGACCGGACGACAAGACCATGGGCCTACTGACGTGCGTGAAACCACCCACGGCGCGCAGGCGATGGACCTTCAACCACCGGGGAGGCGGACCCTGCGCCGCTATCCTTCAAGCACATCACCCGGATGACTGCGATCTATCTGGTTCTGGACATGCAGAACGACCTTGTCCATGCCGACGGGCCTCTCGGAAATGGCCCTCTGGCCGCCGAAGTCGCCAGGAATGGCGTGCTGTCCACCACCGCCCGTGCGATCGGGAAAGCCAGGGAAGCCGGCACACAGATCGGATTCGTCAGAGTGGCGTTCTCGGAAGACTTCAAGGAATGCCCGGAAAACTCCCCATTCTTCGGCGCAGTCCGACGGGCCGGACTGCTGATCCTCGGGTCGTGGGGTGCGGAGATGCACGAATCGCTGGACGTGCGGCCCAGCGACATCCAGATCGTCAAACACCGGGTGAGCCCTTTCTATGGCACGGCACTCGAGCTTCTGCTTCGACAGCGCCGCGTCGACCGGATCTATTGCTCCGGCGTCTCCACCCAGGCGGTTGTCCAGGCCCTGGTGCGCGACGCCCATGACCGGGACTTCGAGGTGGTCCTCCTCGCGGACGCCTGCGCAGCCCACAGTCCAGCGGAACATGCCAGCTCGATCGCGAGCCTCGGGCGCTTCTGTCGGGTGAGCACGGTGGACGAGGCGGACTTTCGCTGATTCGTTGGCCCGTGCGGGGTGGCACCGAGGCCGGATGCGCAGGACCGATGGCTGACACGGCCGGGCGGGCCGGGTGCATGCTCGTCGTCTGGCCGTGGTCTTTCAGGGTGGCCGCCTAGAATTCCAGACACGCGCCGTGCGGGCACCTCGTCCACGCGAGCGGGCTTCACCTCCATGGCCGATGTGCCAAGCCTCGGACGCCATGAAACGCCACTGGGAAATCGACGTGCTGCGCGGGCTGATGCTCGTGCTGATGACCGTCACCCACCTGCCGACCCGCTTCACCGATCCATTGGGGCAGCCCTTCGGTTGGGTGTCGGCGGCCGAGGGCTTCGTGCTGCTGTCGGCCTTCATGGCGGGGCTGGTCTACAGCCGCTATGCGCGGCGCGACGGCGTCGACGCGATGCGCAGCGCCTTCTTCCGCCGCGCGCTCAAGATCTACCTGTGCCACGCCGCGCTGCTGCTGTTCCTGCTGACGGCGATCACGGCGGTGGGCGTGCGGGTGGACCAGCCGGCGGTGAAGAACCTGGTGTCCTTCTACCTCGCGCAGCCTTTCGAGGGCTTCTTCTACGGGCTGCTGCTGATCTACGAGCCGGCGCTGCTCGACATCCTGCCGATGTACATCTTCTTCATGCTGCTGAGTCCCTGGGTGCTGGCCTGGGGCATGCGGCGGGGCTGGACGGGCATCCTGGTGCTGAGCTTCGCGCTGTGGGTGCTGGCGCAGTTCGGCTTCACCGAATGGCTCTACGGCTGGACCTTCGCGCTCACCGGCATGCCGGTGCCCTACCCGGAGATGGGCGCCTTCAACACCTGCGCGTGGCAGTTCCTGTGGTTCGCGGGCCTGTGGCTCGGGGCCGGGCGCAGCGCCCCGGGGGCCCGCCCGCTGCGCTTCGCCTGGCCGGTCACCGCCGCGGCCGTGGCGATCGCGCTGGCCGGCCTGGTGTGGCGCCACTTCGGCGAGCATGGGCAGGCCCCCTTCGGCGCCGATGTGCAGCTCAACCTGCTGGTGGACAAGTGGCTGCTGGGGCCGCTGCGCCTGCTCGACCTCGCGGCGCTGGGCGTGGTGGTCATCCGCTTCGGGCCGGCCTGGGTGCGCTGGCTGCCGCGCGTGCGCTGGCTCGAGACCATGGGCCGGGCGTCGCTGCCGGCCTTCTGCGTGCACCTGGTGGCGGTGCTGACGGTGCTGGCCTTCTTCGGCGACAGCCAGACCGCGCGCAGCTGGACCGAGGACAGCGCGCTGCTGGTGACGGTGCTGGCCGCGATGTACGCCGTGGCGCGCTTCACGCAGGGCGCCGACGCGGCGCCGCCGGAAGAAACGGTGGACCTGCCCGACGCGCCGGCGCGCGGCGCCTGAACGGCGCCGCTCAGGGGCGCGGCGTCGCGCCGGCCATCACCGGCACGGACGGCAGGGCGGCGGCCATGGCGCCGTCGGTGCCGGGGCTGCGCACCGCGGCCATCGCGGGCGCGGCGGTGGCCGGCACGTGCGCGGCGATCACGCCGTGCCACAGCTTGTAGCCGGTCTCGTTCATGTGCAGCCGGTCGGGCAGGAACAGCTCGGCGCGCGGCCGGCCATCGCTGCCCATCATGGGCGTGAAGATGTCGATGTAGTCGGTGTTGGCCTGGGTGCGCAGGTAGGCCGCCACGATGTCGTTGGTCTCGCGGATCTTGGGCAGCAGCGCCTCGCGCGAGGGGCTGGGCTTGATCGAGATGTAGCTGATGCGGGTGTCGGGCAGCTCTTCGCGCACCGTGCGGGCGAACTGGGCGAAGTCGTGCATCACGTCGATGGGCGTGCGGCCCAGGGCCAGGTCGTTGTCGCCGGCGTAGACCAGCACGTGGCGCGGCTTGTAGCGCGTGACCAGGTCGCGCACGAAGAGGTTGCACTCGGCCATGGTCGAGCCGCCGAAGCCGCGGTTGATGACCACCGGCTGCTCGCGGAAGTCCTTGGCCAGGCTGCTCCACATGCGGATGGTGGAGCTGCCCACGAAGAGGACCCCGCCGGCGGCCGGCAGCTGCGCCTTGTCGGCGGCGGCGAAGGCCTCGAGCGAGCTCTTCCAGCGTGCCTGGGCGGCCTGGTAGGCCGTCATCGCCACCGTCTGTGCCGGCTCGGCAGCCGGCATGACCACCGGCTCGGCCTGCACGGCAGCGCCCAGGATCGCGGCAGCCGCAAGGGCGACCAGCCGGCGGGTCATGGCGGCGGACGGGGCGAAGGAGTAAAGGCGACAGGAGGGCACGCGCTCAGCTCGAGAGTGGGGGCAAGGCCATGAAACCGTTGGAGCCGCCTGCCGGTTGACCGCGCGGCAACGACAGTGAGAAAAATGTTAACGGCAGCGGCGGGCCGGCGGCGTCTTGTCCTACGCCGCGCAGGGGCGTGCCGGCGGGCAGCCGACGGACGGTCGGGCGATGCGGCGCAAAAACAACAGCGCAGGCCGGCGTGTCAGAGCGTCTTCTCGATCAACGGGCCGTGGAACAGCACCGGCCCCGTCGGGCCGCGTTCGGAGGGCACGCCGCCCTTGGGCTCCAGGCTGATCGCCAGCGCAGGCACCGCCTGCAGTTCCGACGGGTTGGCCGCCAGGTGCAGCGCCTGCTGCGGCCCCAGCACGCCCAGCGAGCGCGGCGCCCCGCCCGGGGGCAGTGCCCACAGCTGCAGCGAGCGGTCGGCCGCCTCGCGGTAGGCGCCAACGCGCTGCAGCGTGAGCTGGCGGTTCTTGGGGTCGAAGGTGACGAGCATGGACGCGGCCGAGCGGTCGTCGGACAGCACGGCGACGTACTGCACCTGCGGGGCGCTGCGCAGCTGCTCGCGCAGCCCGGCGCCCACCACCACCGCCAGCACCGTGGCCAGGGCGCCGGCGGCGGCCGCGCCGCGCCAGAGCGCGAGGCTGCCCCACCAGCCGGCGGGCCGGGGTGCCGTCGCCGGCGGCGCACTGCGCTGGCGGGCGAGCGCCTCGCGCTGCTGCTCGGCATCGACCAGGTTGCGGATGCGGGTCCAGACGGCCGGGTCGGGCGCGATCGGCGTCTCGAGCTCGGTCAGGCTGGCGAGCCGGTCCTGCCACAGCAGGGCGGAGGCACGCACGGCGGCCTGCTCGCGGGCCAGCGCCTCGAAGCGGCGGCGGGCGCCGCCGCGCAGGGTGCCCAACGCATGGGCGGCGGAGAGCAGGGCCAGCAGGCGGGGGTGGGCGGCGAGATTCATTGCGGGGCCTTCACGCGAGGCGTTCCATGCAGCCGCGCAGCTTTTCCAGCCCGCGGCGGATCCAGGTCTTGACGGTGCCCAGCGGCAGCTTGAGCTGCTCGGCCAGTTCGCCGTGGCTCAGCTCGCGGAGGTAGGCCAGGCTCAGCACCTCGCGCTGCTTGCGCTCCAGCTGTTCCAGGCACTGGTGCAGGGCCCAAGCCTGCTCGCTGGCGTCGGCCAGGTCCATCGGGCCGGGCGCGTCGGCCGGCAGGGTGTCGGCCAGCACCTCGTCGAACTCCTGCGTCAGGCCGGCGCGGTCGGCCGTCTGGCGCCGCAGCTGGTCCAGGCCCCGGCTGCGCACGATCAGGCCCATCCAGGCCAGGGGCGGGCTGAGCGAGGCGCGGTAGTCGGGCGCCGAGCGCCAGATGGTCAGGAAGGCTTCCTGCAGCACATCCTCGGCCACCTCCCGCTGCCGCACGATGCGCATCGCCAGGCCGAACAGGCGCGACGAGGTGCGTTCGTACAGCTGCTGCAGGGCATGGGTGTCGCGCTGCCCCACGCGATCGAGCAGGGCGGTGAGTTCGGCATCCGGTGACGACAAGGACATCGGCGGATTCTGGATGGAAACGGCGCATCCCGTTCATACGGCCGTACGGGCTCGGCGGATTCGCCGACGCGGCCACGCTGCAAAAACTGACCGGAAGCTGAATCCGAACGCCCCAGCCTCGCGTACCGGGAGGGCAGGCAGGCGTTGTGCGCCCGTCCGCGACCCCCTTATCCAACCTCCGATCTCAGAAAAAGGAACCAGCCATGCACCTTCGCTCCACCCTCGCCCTGGTCGCCGCCGCCGCGGCGCTCACCGCCTGTGGCGGCATGTCCAAGTCGCCGATGGCGCCGTTCTCGCAGGCCGCGCTGCCCGACGCCGTGAAGGTGCCGGCCGGCCACCGCGTCGCCATGGAAACCGTGGGTGCCGGCTCGATCACCTACGAATGCCGCGTGAAGGCCAACGCGCCCGGCCAGTACGAATGGTTCTTCGTCGGCCCCGACGCGAAGCTGATGGACCGCGCCGGCAAGCAGGTGGGCAAGTACTACGGCCCGCCCGCCACCTGGGAAAGCATGGACGGCTCCAAGCTCACCGCGACGCAGGTCGCCGTGGCGCCCAACGGCACCGGCAACATCCCGCACCAGCTCGTGAAGGCCAACCCGGCCATGGGCACCGGCGCGATGCAGGGCGTAAGCTACATCCAGCGCGTGGCCACGCAGGGCGGTGTCGCGCCAGCCGCGGCCTGCAGCGGCACCAACATGGGCCAGAAGCAGGTGGTGCAGTACCAGGCCGACTACATCTTCTACAAGCCGACGATGTAAGCACGCCACAGCTGGATTGCTATCGTTTTGGTAGCTATCCGCGCAGAAGAAACGGGCCCCAGGGCCCGTTTTTCTTTGGGTGCTCCACAGTGGACGACAGCGCACGGGAAACAATATGAAACCTATACTGGCCGCCCAAGAGATTTGAGGAACTGGCCCGGCATGCCTTGCCGGCCAGCGTGGTCTGGAGAAGAGGGCCTAGCCCGGGAGAGCGCATGTCCACCGTGAGCCGCGACGACGACGATGACGACAGCCTGCCGGCGCCCGCACCCTTCTGGCACCGGCTCAACACCTTCTTCGGCTTCCCGCTGCAGATGCGGCCGCTGTTCTATGCGGCGCTGCTGTCGGCCAGCAGCCTGCTCGTGTTTCCCCTGGGGCGTGCCATCAGCCTGCCGCTGGCCGGCGTGGTGGTGGTCATCGGCCTGCTGCTGGCCATCAGCCGCTACGGCTTCAAGGTGATGGCGCTGGGCGCGCACGGCATGTTCCGCTCGGCCGACTACCCGCACCGCATGGAGGAGGACGTCACGGCGCTGCCGTGGAAGCTGTTCTTCGTACTGCTGGCCCAGGGCTTCGTCGCGGCCCTCGTGCAGCGCATGTTCGGCGAGGGGCTGGGCCTGGTGGCGACCGGCGTGGTGTCGCTGGTGATGCCGGCCACCATGATCGTGCTGCTGCTGTCGGGCAGCGGCTTCGCGGCGCTCAACCCGGCGCGGCTGTGGGACACGATGGCGGTGGTGGGCTGGCCCTACCTGCTGCTCTTCTTCTTTCTGTACCTGCTCAACGGCGGCATGGGCGTCGGGGCGGTGTTCGTCATCACCAAGATCGGCAGTACCGTCGCGCTGCCGCTGCTGACCTTCGTGGTCGTGTATTTCAGCTGGGTGATGTTCAGCCTGCTGGGCTACGTGATCTACCAGCACCACCGGGCCTTCGGCGTCGAGCTGCTGCCGGGCGGCGAGGCCGATGCCGGGCGCCCGCAGCTCACGCCCGAGCAGCAGATGGAACGCGAGGCCGACAAGGAGGTCTCGCGCCTGGTGGCCGCGGGCGACATCAGCGCCGCACTGGCCGCGGCCTACGAGGCGCAGCGCACCGACCCGCACTCGCTGCCCGCGCAGCGCCGCTACCACCGCGTGCTGCTGCTGTCCGACAAGACGCCCACCCTGCTCGACCACGGCCGCCGCTTCATCGAGCAGCTCGTGCCGCAGGGCCAGACCTCGGAGGCCCTGCGCGTCTACCAGGCCTGCCGCGGCAAGGACGAGGCCTTCGTGCCCGAGGGCAGCGCCAGCACCTTCGCGCTGGCGCGTCACGCGTGGCAGGGCGGCGACGCCAAGGAGGCGCTGCGCCTGGTCAACGGCTTCGACCGCCGCTTCAAGGGCGACGCGCTGGTGCCGCAGGTCTACGAACTGGCCGCGCGCGCGCTGGCCCAGGGCCTGGGCCGGCCGAAGATGGCGCTGCCGATCCTGCAGCAGCTGGAGCGCAAGTTCCCGGGCAGCGAGCAGACGCGTGAGGTGCAATGGCTGCTGCGCGACGTGGTGGTGAGCGCGTCGCCCGCCGGCCCGGCCGCGCCGGCGCAGGCCTGAGCCCGCTCAGCCGCGCCGCAGCGCCTGGCGCAGTGCGCGTGCAAAGCGTGGCGCCGCGACCGCGCCGACGTTGAAGCGGGCCCAGCGCGAGGGCGTCGAATCGACGGTGAAGATGCGGCCCGGCGCCAGCACGATGTTCTGCGCCAGCAGCTCCTGCGCGAAGGCCATCGAATCCTCCACGCCGGGCAGCGCGGCCCACAGGTAGAGCGACTGGGCGTTGCGCGCATAGATCTCGGCGCCCACCGAATCGAACAGCCGCATGGCGCCCGCCGTCGCCTCTTCGAGGCGGGCCCGCAGCCGCGTGAGGTGGCGCTGGTAGTGGCCCTCGGCAAGCATCACGTCCACCGTGCGCTCGCAGTATTCGGAGCTGCTCACGTGCAGCAGCGCCTTGAGGTCGGCCAGGTCGCTGGCCAGGTCGGCGCCACAGGCGATGAAGCCCACGCGCAGCGCGGCCGAGAAGGATTTGGAGAAGCTGCCGATGTAGATCGTGCGTTCCAACTGGTCCAGCGCCGCGAGGCGCGTCGAGGCCATCGGCTTGAAGTCGGCCAGCGGGTCGTCCTCGACGATCAGCAGGTTGTACTTCTGTGCCAGCTGCAGCACCTTGAAGGCCTTGGCGGCCGACAGGTCCGAGCCGGTCGGGTTGTGCGCCACCGACTGCGTGAAGAAAAGGCGCGGCCGGTGAACGATCAGCAACTGCTCCAGCGCCTCGAGGTCGGGCCCGTCGGGGCCGCGCGGCACGCCGAACACCTCGGCGCTCGCCACCTTCAGTTTGCCGAACAGCGGGTAGTAGCCCGGGTCGTCCACCAGCACCTTGCCGCCGGGCGGCACGAAGTAGCGGATGACCAGGTCCATCGCCTCGTTGGCGCCCTGCGTCAGCACCACCTGCGCCGGCTCGGCCCCGACGCCGATGTCGGCCAGCTTGCGCACGATGTGTTCGCGCAGCGGCGCATAGCCGTAGCGGCTGCCGTAGCGGAAGAGGGCGCCCAGGCCGGTGCGCACGACCTTGTGGTGGAACTTGTCCAGCCGCACGTCGGCCAGCCACTCGACGGGCGGATAGCCGTCGCCGACGGCCAGCGCGTCGGGCCGCGTCTTGAGCTGCTCGCGCATCAGCCACACGATGTCCATCGCACGGCCCAGGCTGCCGCGCTCGTCCTCGGCCGGCGCGGGCGGCACCGCGCGCTCGAGCACGTAGTAGCCGGAGCCGCGGCGCGGCTCGACCAGCCCGCGCGCCACCAGCAGCTCGAAGGCGGCGACCACCGTGTTCTTGGCGTAGCGGTGCAACTCGGCCAGCTCGCGCAGCGAGGGCAGCTTGTCGCCCGCCCGGTACGCGCCGTCGGCGATCTGCCGCTCGATCGTGTCGGCCAGCTGGACGGTGCGTGAAACCGGTCGGGAAACAGGGGCAGGGCGTGACGCTTCTGTCATGGTTTTCACTATGACACAGCGGCCCGTGTCCGCGACCGGCGCGCCGAACTGTCCCTGCCAACTGTACCTATGAGGACTGGTACAGGGCGCCTACAGTCGCGGCCTTTCCATCACCGATTGCCAGAGAGAGTGACTGCCATGGCCGACTCGCGCCTGCCCAATTTCCGCGCCCTCACGCCCGCCCAGCGCCTGGACCACATCGCCGACGCCGTGGCGCTCAGCGCCGACGAGAAAGCCCTGCTCGCCCAGCCCGGCGCGCTGCCCCTGGCCCGCGCCGACGGCATGATCGAGAACGTCGTGGGCACCTTCGAGCTGCCTTTCGGCGTGGCCGGCAACTTCCAGGTCAACGGCCGCGACGTGCTCGTGCCCATGGCGGTGGAAGAGCCCTCCATCGTGGCGGCGGCCTCCTTCATGGCCAAGCTGGCCCGCGAAGGCGGCGGCTTCGAGACCTCCAGCACGGGCCCCATCATGCGGGCCCAGGTGCAGGTGCTCGGCGTGACCGACCCCTACGGCGCGCGCATCGCGCTGCTCAAGCACCGCGAGGAGATCCTGTCGGTGGCCAACAGCCGCGACAAGGTGCTCATCGGCCTGGGCGGCGGCTGCCGCGACATCGAAGTCCACGTCTTCCCCGCCACGCCGCGCGGCGCGATGGTGGTGATGCACCTGATCGTGGACGTGCGCGACGCCATGGGCGCCAACACCGTCAACACCATGGCCGAGTCGGTCTCGCCGCTGGTGGAGAAGCTCACCGGCGGCCAGGTGCGCCTGCGCATCCTGTCGAACCTGGCCGACCTGCGCCTGGCCCGCGCCCGCGTGCGGCTGACGCCGGAGACGCTCAAGACGAAGGAACGCAGCGGCGAGGAGATTGTCGAGGGCGTGCTCGACGCCTACACCTTCGCCGCCGTCGACCCCTACCGCGCGGCCACGCACAACAAGGGCATCATGAACGGCATCGACCCCGTGATCGTCGCCACCGGCAACGACTGGCGCGCGGTCGAGGCCGGTGCCCATGCCTGGGCCTGCCGCAGCGGCCGCTATACCTCGCTCACCACCTGGGAGAAGGACACGGCCGGCGCGCTGGTCGGCACGATCGAGATGCCGATGCCCGTCGGCCTGGTCGGCGGCGCGACCAAGACGCACCCGCTGGCGCAGCTGTCGCTGAAGATCATGGGCGTCAAGACCGCGCAGGAACTGGGCGAAGTGGCCGTGGCCGTGGGCCTGGCGCAGAACCTGGGCGCGCTGCGCGCGCTGGCCACCGAAGGCATCCAGCGCGGCCACATGGCCCTGCATGCCCGCAACATCGCGCTGGTGGCCGGGGCCACGGGCGAGGAGATCGACGCCGTCGCCAGGCAGATGGCCGCCGAGCACGACGTGCGCACCGACCGCGCCGTCGCGCTGCTGGAGGCGCTGCGCCGCCAGTGAGCGCGTGGCCGGCAGGCTGCGCTGCAGCGTGCCGGCCGCATCCCCCCGGGACCCGACGAGGGCGGGCCCTTCCAACCACCGGAGACAGCACCATGAGAAGTGACTCTGCATCGCCGCCTCGGCAACTCGTCGAGGTCTGGGGCGACACCGCCGACACGCGGCACCTGGCCTGGGCCATCGTGATCGGCATCGGCATCAGCCTGACCGGCTTCCTGATCGCCAGCCGCATCCTGGTCGCGCACGTGAGCAGCCCCGAGCTGGCGCGCGCCTACGCCATGCTCGCCGGCCTGGCCGGCTGCGTGCTGTCGGGCGTCATCTGCGCCTTCATCTTCCAGCCCAAGCGCGAGGTGGTCGAAGGCGCCGCCTCCGACCCGGCATGGCGCGAGGAAGTCGTCGCCCAGCTGGCCGAGGAACACGGCGGCCTGGGCTCGATGGGCGACCTGCCGCCGGTGGTGGCGCGCGAGATGAAGGAGCTGGAGATCTACGAGCTCTTCGCGCAGCACGACCCCGCCCAAGCCACCCCCACGAAAGCCGCCCGATGAGCGCCGAACTCCTCCACCAGATCTGGGTTGCCGGGGCCATGGGCCTGGTCGGCGCCATCGTCTTCGCCGCCATCGGGCTCGTGTCGGGCACCGACGAGACCACCACGCTCGCGCCGCTCACGCTGCTCGTGGTGCTGCTGGGCGTGCCGGCCGCGGGCGTGTTCACCTTCTTCCTGGCCGGCGCCGTGGCCAAGCACATGACGCATGCGGTGCCCACGGCGCTGCTGGGCATTCCGGGCGACACGCTGGCCACGCCGCTGCTGCAGGACGCCAACGCGCTGCGCAAGCTGGGCGTGCCGCACATCGCGCTGCGCAAGATGATCTCGGGCGCGATCGTCGCGGCCTTCGTGGCCGTGCCGCTGGCCGTGCTGTTCGCGGTGATGCTCGCGCCCTTCGGGCCCACCATCACCAAGGCGGCGCCGTGGATCTTCCTGGCCGCGGCCGTGCTGATCGCGTATTTCTCGCCCGGCCGCTGGGCCTCGGTGGCGCTGCTGCTGCCCTTCGTGGTGCTCATCATCGCGCTGCAGACCCTGACGGCGAAGTACAACGTCAAGCTCAGCGTGAGCTACTTCCTCGGCATCGCGATCGGCCCGCTGGTGGCGGACCTGTTCTCGGTCATCTCGCCGGCCGACCGCGGCCGCATGAAGCGCGACCAGCCACGCACCTTCCAGCTCGCGCCCGACGTCAAGGGCTGGTCGGGCTACTTCCCCAACCCGCTGAAGGTGCTGGACCGCAAGCAGACGCAGTGGACGCTGGCCACCGCGACTATCTCGAGCGCGACCTTCGTGTTCAGCCCGGTCGCCATGACGGTGGTGCTGGGCGAACTGGTGGGCTCGCGCATCAAGCACGCCTACCACCGCCTCACCACGGTGCTGGCTGCGCGCAACGGCGTGACCGAGGCGACCTACATCGCCGAGGCGCTGATCCCGCTGATCGCCTTCGGCCTGCCGCTCAGCCCGGTGGCCGCGGGGCCTGCGGCGCCGCTGTTCAACGCGCCGCCGCGCTTCACGGTGGATGCGGCCACGGGCCAGACGCACAACCTGCACAACCTGATGAACCACTGGGAGTTCCTCGGCTACGGCATGCTGGCCGTGCTGCTGGCGGCGGTGGTGTCGTACCCCTTTGCGATGAACTTCGCACGCCGCGCGGCGCTCTTCGTGTCACGCAAGGTGAGCCACGAGGCAATCATCGCCACCTTCATCGGCCTGATCTTCGTCATCAGCGTGTGGGAAGGGCAGTTCCTGGGGCTGCTGGTGATCATGACCATGGGCCTGGTCGGCGGGCTGCTGTCGCGCATCCTGGGCTTCAACACCGGCGTGCAGTTCATGGGCTACTACACGGCCGTGCTGTCGGTGCCGGCGCTGCTGAAGATCTTCGGATGAGCGCGAGCGCCATGGCCGAGCGCGTGAAGATCGTCGAGGTCGGCCCGCGCGACGGGCTGCAGAACGAGAAGCAGCCGGTCGACGTCGCGACCAAGGTGGCGCTGATCGAGCGGCTCGTGGCCGCCGGCGTCACCCACATCGAGGCGGCGTCCTTCGTGTCGCCCCGCTGGGTGCCGCAGATGGCGGGCAGCGCCGAGGTCATGGCCGCGGTGCCGCGCCCGCCGGGCGTGCACTACAGCGCGCTGACGCCGAATCTGCAAGGGCTGGAGGCCGCGCTGGCCGCCGGCTGCGAGGAGGTCGCGGTGTTCGGCGCCGCGTCCGAGGCCTTCTCGCGCAAGAACATCAACTGTTCCATCGCCGAGAGCCTGGAGCGCTTCCGCAGCGTGGCCGAGGCGGCGCTGGCGGCCGGCGTGAAGCTGCGCGGCTACGTGTCCTGCGTGCTGGGCTGCCCTTACGAAGGCGCGGTGGCCCCGGCGCAGGTGGCGCGCGTTGCGGTTCAGCTGCGGGAGATGGGCTGCCACGAGATCTCGCTGGGCGACACCATCGGCCGCGGCACGCCCGACGCCGCACGCCGAATGCTCGAGGCCTGCCTGCAGCACATCCCGGCGTCGGCGCTGGCCGGCCACTACCACGACACCTACGGCATGGCGATCGCCAACGTCGCCGCGTCGCTGGAGATGGGGCTGCGCAGCTTCGACAGCTCGGTCTCGGGCCTGGGCGGCTGCCCCTACGCCGCCGGCGCGTCGGGCAATGTCGCCACCGAGGACGTCGTGTACCTGCTGCACGGCATGGGCTACGAAACGGGCATCGACCTGCCCAGACTGGCCGAGGCGGGCGCCTTCATCGGCGCCGCGCTGGGCCGCGCCAGCGCATCGCGCGCGGCCCGGGCCCTGGCCGCTGCCCGCGCCTGAACTCGGTCGTTCGAAGGGAAAAAGGGCTGCAGCGCCCGTCCCGCCTGGGCGGGCAGCTATGAATAGCGTAGCAACCGCCGGCTGCGATGGGGCCGGCATCCTGCGTGATCCGCGGCACGCCTCTTGCACTCAACGAGCGCACGGACGACGATCCGCACGCCGCGGTCCGGCCCGAAGGCCGCGAGGGCAGGGCGATTCCCCGGGCCAACACACAGGAGCTGCCAATGTTCGGACTGACTTCCCTGGGTACCGTGCACACCGCCATCGGCCTCGTCGCGCTCGCCGCCGGCCTGGTCGCCCTCGCGCGCCACGGCCGCATCACGCCGCGCAGCGGCAGCGGGCGCCTGTACGTGTGGGCGACCGTGCTCACCTGCCTCACCGGCTTTCCCATCTTCCAGCACGGCGGCTTCGGCCCGCCGCACGTGCTGGGCATCCTCACGCTGGTGGTGCTGGGCATCGCGGCCCTGGGCGGGCGCGGGAGCTTCGGTGGGTGGTCGCCCTATGTGGAGACCGTGGGGTACTCGCTCACGGTGTTCTTCCACTTCATTCCCGGGCTGACCGAAACCTTCACCCGCCTGCCGCAGGGCGCGCCCTGGTTTTCGGGGCCGGACGACCCGCTGCTGCAGAAGATCGTCGGCGGGCTGTTCGTGGTCTTCCTGGTCGGCGCCTTCCTTCAGGTGCGGGCGCTGCGCAGCGAGCGCGGTGGCATCCTGCCCGGGCGCGCCGCCTGAGCCGTCCGAGCGGGCCCGTCAGGCCTGCGCCAGCATCCGCGTGACCGGCTCGCCCGGCGCGCGCTGCATCAGCTCGGGCAGCCAGGCACGCGCGCGTTGCTGCTCGCCGGCCTGCAGCAGGCCGGTGACGCACACGCACAGCGTCTCGGCCAGGCGCGGATGCTCGGGCGCGGTGCGCAGCAGCGCCTGGCACAGACGCTCGGCATCGGTGAATTCGCGCGCGCGGGTGAAGCGGCGCGCCAGGCGCACCATGTCGTCGGCCTGCAGCCGTGCACCGGGCTTGGCGATGTCGAGGTAGGTGCGGTAGCTCGCGTGCTGCAGCGCCAGCGTGGCGTCGTCCTTGCCGGGCAGCGCGAAGACCAGGCGCGCGCAGCGGTGGAAGTCCTCGCTGGCCGGCCACAGCTTGGCGAGGTTGAACCACTGGCGCAGCGTGTCGGCATCGCGCGGGCGCAGCTTCGCGGCGGCCTTCCATGCCGAGGCGGCGCGTTCGAACTGCAGCTCGCCCGTGAGCCTGCGCGCCAGCGCGACCTGGGCCGCATGGCCGTCGTCGGCCTCGGCCGGCGACGCGGCGGTGGTGGGGGCCTCGATGCGCCGCTCCGCCAGGGCCAGCCCCATCAGCGCCG
Organism: Xenophilus aerolatus; assembly: GCA_030418545.1. Classification (GTDB taxonomy): domain Bacteria; phylum Pseudomonadota; class Gammaproteobacteria; order Burkholderiales; family Burkholderiaceae_C; genus Xenophilus. The sequence goes on from QAIB01000003.1 coordinate 341,435, forward strand.
CGCCGGTCAGCAGCCCGCCCAGGTGCGCCATGTACGCGATGCCGCGGCCGCCCAGCCAGTGCTGCAGCAATTCGTTGGCGATCCAGGCCGGCAGCAGCAGCAGCGCCGGCGCGGTCACGTAGTTGAAGTAGACGAGGAACTGGTAGAAGAAGCGGATGCGCCGCATGCGGTAGAGCACCGCGTACATGCCCATCAGCGCCGACACCGCGCCCGAGGCGCCCAGACCCAGGCCGCCCTGGCCGGCATAGGCCCAGGTGGCCATGGCCGACGCGCCGACGGCCCCCATCAGGTAGAAGGCGAGATAGGTCGCGCGTCCCAAGGCCAGCTCGACCGAGCAGCCGAACAGGAAGAGGAACAGCATGTTGCCCAACAGGTGCCCCGTGCTGCCGTGCAGGAAGGCGGAGCTCAGCCAGGTGACGGGTCGCCATTCGGCACCCGGGTTGTGGTCCTGCGCCCAGCGCGCGGTGAAGGGCTTGGGCAGCATGGCGTCGTACTCGGTGCGCGCGGCCTTCCAGGCGTCGTAGCGGCGGTCGGCGGGCGTGATGACCTCGTCGGCCCGCAGCTTCGCGAGGAAGGGTGTGGCCTGGTTCATCGCTTCGGCCAGGTCGGCGTACTGCTTGCGGGCGTAGGCGCGGCGCGCCTGCCTGGCGTGCTTCGCGCCGGTCTGGTCCAGCCAGTCGAGATACGCCGGCAACTCGATCGCCGGCAGGGCGCTCTTGGCGTAGAAGAGCGCCGCGCGTTCCTCGACCTTGTTCTCGCTGCGCTGCGGCCCCCACCACACGGCCATGTTCACCAGGATCAGCAGCACCGTCATCCACGGCGGGTTGCGCCAGGTGGGGCGGTTCTCCAGGGGAATGGCGTAGAACATCAGGGCGGCCGATGGTTATTGCTTTTGCAGCTTCTCGAGCAGGTTGTGCGGGCGCTGTGGGCCGCCCGGGCCTGGATGCGGGCTCCGTACGCGAAGGACGCGAAAGTCACGCGAAGGCCGCAAGAAAGACATCTTCAAAATCTTTCGCGTTCTTCGCGCAACCTTCGCGCCCTTCGCGCCCTTCGCGTACGGCTGTCCGCTTTCCGCGTTTCAGCCCAGCCGCTGCCGATGCCGCGCGATCTGCGCCTTGACCTGCGCCGGGGCGGTGCCGCCCAGCGTGTTGCGGGCGTTGAGCGAGCCGCGCAGGCTCAGCACTTCGTAGACGTCCTTCTCGATGGCGGGGTTGAAGCCCTGCAGCACCGTGAGCGGCAGCTCCGAGAGGTCGACGCTGTGCGAGATGGCGGCCTTCACCGCATGCGCCACGGTCTCGTGCGCGTCGCGGAAGGGCAGGCCCTTCTTCACCAGGTAGTCGGCCAGGTCGGTGGCGGTGGCGTAGCCCTTGAGCGCGGCGGCCTCCATGGCCTCCTTCTTCACCGTGATGCCGCCCACCATCTCCGCGAAGATGCGCAGCGTGTCCTTGAGCGTGTCGACGGTGTCGAAGAGAGGTTCCTTGTCTTCCTGGTTGTCCTTGTTGTAGGCCAGGGGCTGGCCCTTCATCAACGTGATCAGGCCCATCAGGTGCCCGACCACGCGGCCGGTCTTGCCGCGGGCGAGCTCGGGCACGTCGGGGTTCTTCTTCTGCGGCATGATCGAGCTGCCGGTCGTGAAGCGGTCGGCGATCTGGATGAAGCCGAAGTTCTGGCTCATCCACAGGATCAGCTCCTCGCTGAAGCGGCTGATGTGCACCATGCACAGGCTGGCGGCGGCCGTGAACTCGATGGCGAAGTCGCGGTCGCTCACGGCATCGAGGCTGTTCTGGCACACGCCCTCCATGCCCAGCGTCTTCGCGACCATCTCGCGGTCCAGCGGGTAGCTGGTGCCGGCCAGCGCTGCGGCGCCCAGCGGCAGGCGGTTGACGCGCTTGCGCACGTCCTGCAGGCGCTCGGCGTCGCGCGCGAACATCTCCACGTAGGCCAGCATGTGGTGGCCGAAGCTCACCGGCTGCGCCACCTGCAGGTGGGTGAAGCCCGGCAGGATGACCTCGACGTTGGCCTCGGCGATCGTGAGCAGCGCCTTCTGCAGGTCGGTGAGCAGGCCGCCGATCAGGTCGATCTCGCCGCGCAGCCACAGCCGCACGTCGGTCGCGACCTGGTCGTTGCGGCTGCGGCCGGTGTGCAGGCGCTTGCCGGCGTCGCCCACCAGCTGCGTCAGGCGTGCCTCGATGTTCAGGTGCACGTCTTCCAGCGCCAGCTTCCATTCGAAGCTGCCGGCCTCGATCTCGGCCCGGATCTGCGCCATCCCACGCTGGATATCGGCCAGGTCCTGCGCGCCGATGATCTTCTGCGCCGCCAGCATGCCGGCATGCGCCAGAGAACCCTCGATGTCGGCCTGCCACAGACGCTTGTCGAAGAACACGCTCGAGGTGTAGCGCTGCACCAGCTCGCTCATCGGTTCGGAGAAGAGGGCCGACCAGGCTTCGGATTTCTTGTCGAGTTGGTTCTGGGTCATGGGCAGGGTGTGCAGGTGGGGCGGGCCGGGGGCAGGGCGGTCGGGAACAGCAGCAATAATGGCCCGCTGCCCTTCCAACGTGTCGCAAGCGATGCGCAACCCATCGATTTTATCGACGCCCCCTGGCTCGGACAGAAGTGCCCGGCCCACTGGCGCCACGGCCTCCGGGCCGGCGGGCGCCCCTGCCGCGCCCTGGGGCCCGGGCGACACGACGATGCCGGCGCCGCTGGAGCCGCCGGGCACTGGCTCGTCCTCGTCGCCGGCGCGCGCGAAACCCCGCTTCGACGCCTGCCGCATCGGTGTGGTCCTGCGCACGGTGCTGGCGGTGGAGGCCGCGGTGGCGCTGGCCACGCTCTTCGTGGCCGCGGGTGCGGCCGACTGGCTGACGCTGGCCGCCACGGTGACCGGTGGCGCCCTGCCTGCCACGCTGCTGTGGCTGGTGCTCATCTGTGCCGCGAAGAAGCTGCTGGCGCGCTGGCCGCTGCAGGTGCAGTACGCGGTGGGCGCGAGCATCGGTGCGCTGACCGGCCTGTACGGCTGTGGCCTGCTGCGCCTCACCGGCGTGATGGCGACCGCACCCTGGCTGGCGAGCGGCCTGGCCGGCGCCGCCTTCGCGGCGGTGGTGATGGTGGCCATGGTGCTGCGCGCCAGCGGCGAAACGCCGGCCGCCACCACGGCGCGGCTGGAGGAACTGCAGCAGCGCATCCGCCCGCACTTCCTCTTCAACACGCTCAACAGCGCCATCGCCCTGGTGCGCGAGGAGCCCGCCAAGGCCGAGGCCATGCTCGAGGACCTGAGCGAGCTCTTCCGTTCGGCGCTGGCCGACCCCGACGAGTCGGTGACGCTGGGCGACGAAATCGCGCTCGCGCAGCGCTACCTGGCCATCGAGCAGATCCGCTTCGGCGGGCGGCTGCGCGTGCGCTGGGCCATCGACCCGGCGGCCAACGATGCGCGCCTGCCCAAGCTGCTGCTGCAGCCGCTGGTGGAGAACGCCGTGAAGCACGGGGTCGAGCCCAGTCCCCAGGGCGCGAAGCTGCGCATCCGCACCGAGCGGCGAGGCAGCAAGGTGGTGATCGAGGTGGTCAACAGCCTGCCGCCCCTGCGGTGGGCCGACCAGCCGCTGCCGCGCGGGCACGGCATCGCGCTGGCCAACGTGCGCGACCGGCTGCGCCTGCTGCACGACATGCAGGCGAGCTTTCGCGCCGGGGTCGACCAGGACCAGTACCGCGTGCGCATCGACATTCCCGCTGAACCATGACCAAGAACAATGCCCTCGAGACACCGACCCTCGCGCCCGAGCGCCGCCCGGCCGCGCCGGCCCTGCGCACCCTGATCGTCGACGACGAGCAGCTCGCCCGCTCGCGCCTGCGCACCCTGCTGGGCGACTGTCAGTCCCCGGCGGCGCTCGTCAGTGCCGAGGCGGAACACGGTGCCGAGGCGCTGCGCCTGCTGGACGGCCGGCCCTTCGATGTCGTGCTGCTGGACATCCACATGCCCGGCATCGACGGCGTGGAGCTGGCGCGCGTGCTGCGCGGGCGGGCCGACCCGCTGGCGGTGGTCTTCGTCACCGCGCATGCCAACCACGCAGTCACGGCCTTCGAGCTCGACGCCGTCGACTACCTCACCAAGCCCGTGCGGGCCGAGCGGCTGCAGCAGGCGCTGGCCAAGGCCGAGCGCTACCTGAAGGAGCGGCGCGCCGAACAGGCGGACGCGCCGGTCGAAAGCGTGCTCATCCAGGACCGCGGCCGCGCCGAGCGCATCCCGCTGACGGAAGTCGTCTACTTCAAGTCGGAACTCAAGTACATCACCGTGCGCACCGCCACCCGCACGCTGATCATGGACGGCACCCTGGGCGAACTCGAGGAGCGCTACCCCGAGCGCTTCGTGCGTGCGCACCGCAACGCGCTGGTGGCGCGCTCGGCCATCCGCTCGCTCGAACGCTACGACGACGGCGAGGACGTCGAGGGCTGGGCCGTCAAGCTCGCGGGCGTGCCCGAGGTGATCGTCGTCTCGCGGCGCATGCTCACGGCGGTGCGCGAAGCGCTCAAGGCGGTGCCATGAATTCCGCAGCGCCTCCCGCTGCACCTCCCGCACCGCCGCTGGCCTCGCCCGAGGCGGATCGCCAGGCGGCCGAGGTGATCGAGGAGGTGGAGCGCGAACGCGCCGCGCAGCCGCCGGGCGAGGCGCCCGTGGCCGCCCTGCCGTCCGAACAGCCGCGCGTGCTGCTGCAGATGCCGGTGGACGTGCGCAGCGCCTCGCTCGTCGTGCTGGCGGTGCTGGGCTGCGTGTTCACGCTGCGCTGGGCGTCGGCCGTGTTCGTGCCGCTGATGCTGAGCCTGATCCTCGTCTATGCGCTCACGCCGGTCGTGAACGCCATGGTGCGCATGCACATCCCCCGCTGGCTGGCCGCCACGGTGCTGCTGCTGGGCCTGGGCGGCGGGCTGGGCTGGACGGGCTATTCGCTCTCGGACAGCGCCGGCCAGCTCATCGACTCGCTGCCGGTCGCGGCGCAGAAACTGCGCGCCGCACTGCGGGCCAAGACCGCCAAGGCCGGTCCGCTGGACAACGTGCAGGAGGCCGCGGCCCAGCTCGAGCGCGCCACGCAGGACAACACCGCGCCGGCCCCCGCGCCGCGCCGCGGCGTTCAACGCGTCATCGTCGAGCGCCCGCCCTTCAACGTGCGCGACTATGTGTGGACCGGCACCGTCGGCGTGCTCAGCGCCGCCAGCCAGCTCACGCTGGTGGCCTTCCTCACCTTCTTCGCGCTGTGCGCGGGCGACACCTTCCGCCGCAAGCTGGTCAAGATGGCCGGCCCCAGCCTGCAGAAGAAGCGCATCACCGTGCACGTGCTGGACGACATCACCGGACACATCCAGCGTTACCTGCTGGTGCAGATCCTGTCGAGCGCCGTCGTCGGCCTGGCCACCGGTCTGGCCTTTTGGGCCATCGGGCTGCAGAACGCGGCGGTGTGGGGCATCCTGGCCGGCGTGACGAACCTCATCCCCTACGTGGGCTCCGTCATCATGCTGGCGGCGGCGGGGCTGGTGGCCTTCCTGCAGTTCAGCAGCATCGAGATGGCGCTGCTGGTGGGCGGCAGCTCGCTGCTCATCCACACGCTGGTGGGCAACCTGCTCGTGCCCTGGCTCACCAGCCGCACCTCGCGCATGAACCCGGTGGCCGTGTTCGTGGGCGTGATCTTCTGGGGCTGGCTGTGGGGCGTGTGGGGGCTGCTGCTGGGCATTCCCATCATGATGGTCGTGAAGGCGGTGTGCGACCGGGTCGAGGACCTGCAGCCGATCGGGGAGCTGCTGGGGGATTAGACCCACCCCCAGTCTTCGCGCACTTCGTGTCGCTTCGCCAACCCCCTCAAGGGGGCACATCCGGCGGCCCGGCGAAGCCGGTTCCGCGTATGTTCCCGGATGGCCTGCTCCGCGGCCACTCGCACCGTGGGATGCATAGGCCACCGGCGATGGCAAGTGGTTCGCTATAAAAAGAGTAGCTGCTCGCGACCGCCGGACGGGCCCTGCAGGCCGATTCGGCTTGGAAATTCAGCCGGTATTCCGCAGCCCCGCCGCCACCCCGTTGATCGACAGGTGGATGCCGCGCTGCACGCGGTCGCCGCCCTCGCCGGCGCGAAAGCGCCGCATCAGCTCGACCTGCAGGTGGTGCAGCGGGTCGATGTAGGGGAAGCGGTGGCGCACCGAGCGCTGCATCTCGGCGTTGCCTTCCAGCCTTTGCTTCGCGCCGGTGATGAGCGTGAGCGCGTCGGAGGTGCGGTGCCACTCGGCGTCGATCATGCCGAAGACCTTCTGGCGCAGCTTGCGGTCGGCGACCAGCTCGGCATAGCGCGTGGCCAGCTGCAGGTCGCTCTTGGCGAGCACCATGTCCATGTTCGACAACAAGGTGCGGAAGAAGGGCCATTGCGCGTACATGCGCTGCAGCAGGGCGATGCGGTCCTTGCGCTCGGCGGCGCTGCCCGCGCTGTCGAGGAAGGCCGCGACGGCGCTGCCGAAGCCGTACCAGCCGTTGAGCGTGAGGCGGCACTGGCCCCAGCTGAAGCTCCACGGCACGGCGCGCAGGTCCTCGATGTTGCGCTTGGGATTGCGCGAGGCCGGGCGCGAGCCGATGTTGAGCTCGGCGATCTCGCGGATCGGCGTGGAGCCGAAGAAGTAGTCGACGAAGCCGGGCGTCTCGTACACCAGCGCGCGGTAGGCGGCCATGCTGGCGCGCGAGAGCGTCTCGGCGGTGGCGATGAAGGCGGCCGGCGCCGGCTTGGCCGGTGCAAGGAAGGTGGCTTCGAGCGTGGCGGCGACCAGCGTCTCGAGGTTGCGGCGGCCGATCTCGCGGTTGGCGTACTTGGAGCCGATGACCTCGCCCTGTTCCGTGAGGCGTAGCTGGCCGCGCACCGTGCCGGGCGGCTGCGCGAGGATGGCCTGGTAGCTCGGGCCGCCGCCTCTTCCGACCGTGCCGCCACGGCCATGGAACATGCGCAGCCGGATCGGAACTTGTGCCCCCACGCTCGGCACTGGCGTGTCCTCGCTGCCCCCCAAGGGGGCGTTCGCTCGCTTGGGGCGGCCCGGCGCTGCGCTCGGCTCGCGGCCCGCATTCATCTCGTCGAACAGCTTCACCAGCGCCATGCCCGCGCGGTAGAGCTCCCAGTTGCTGGTGAAGATGCCGCCGTCCTTGTTGCTGTCGCTGTAGCCCAGCATCACGTCCTGCTCCGAGCCCGAGCGGCGCACCAGCGCGTCGATGCCGGGCAGGGCGTAGAAGGCCTTCACGATGGGCGCGGCGTTGCGCAGGTCCTCGATGGTCTCGAAGAGGGGGACGACGATGAGGTCGCACACGGCATCTTCGTTCAGCGTCCCGCGCATCAGGCCCACTTCCTTCTGCAGCAGCAGCGCTTCCAGCAGGTCGCTCACCGTCTCGGTGTGGCTGATGATGTAGTGGCGGATGGCGGCGCGGCCGTAGCGCGCATGCGAGGTGCGGGCCTGCGAGAAGATGGCCAGCTCGCTCACGGTGAGCGGCTGGTAGGCGCCGTCGGGCACGCGCAGCGGGCGCGCGTCCTCCAGCAGCTTGACCAGCAGCGTCTGCTTCGCGTCCTCGGGCAGGGCGGCGTAGTCGGGCTCGATGCGCGCGATCTTCAGCAGGTCGGCGACCACCGCCTCGTGCTTGTCGGAGCTCTGGCGCAGGTCGACGGTGGCGAGGTGGAAGCCGAACACCTCCACCGCGCGGATCAGCGGGCGCAGGCGCTGGTTGACCAGGGCCGTGCCATGCTTCTCGCGCAGCGAATCCTCGATCGTGCGCAGATCGGCCAGGAAGGCTTCGGCGTTGGGGTAGGGGTTCTGCGGCGCGACGGCATGGCGCGCGGCCACGCCGCCGGTCAGGTCGCGCAGCGTGGCGGCCAGCCGGGCGTACACGCCGGTCAACGCGCGGCGGTAGGGCTCGTCGTGGCGGTGTTCGTTCGGGTCGGGCGAGGCTTCGGCCAGCGCCTGCATCTCGGGCGTGACGTCGACCAGTGCTGCCGACAGCGACAGCTCGCCGCCCAGGTAGTGGACTTCGGTGAGGTAGTGGCGCAGGGCCAGTTCGCACTGGCGGCGCAGCGCGTAGTCGAGCGTCTCGGCCGTCACGTTCGGGTTGCCGTCGCGGTCGCCGCCGATCCACTGGCCCATGCGGAAGAAGGAGGCGATGTCCTCGCGGCCGAGGGCCTTCTCCAGGTCGGCGTACACGCGCGGGATCTCGCGCAGGAAGGTGGCCTCGTAGTACGAGAGCGCGTTCTCGATCTCGTCGGCCACGGTGAGCTTGGTGAAGCGCAGCAGGCGCGTCTGCCACAGCTGGGTGACGCGGGTGCGGATCTGCTCCTCGTTGTCGGCCAGCTCGCGGGGCGTGAGGGCGTCCTTCTGGCCGGCGAACATCTTCTGCCGCGCGCGGATCCCGTCGCGCGCGGCGAGCAGGGCGGCAATGCCGCGCTCGGCGTCGAGGATGCTCTTGCGCTGCACCTCCGTCGGGTGCGCGGTCAGCACCGGCGACAGGTAGCTGTGCGCCAGCGAGGCGGCCACCTGCTCGGGGCCGACGCCGGCCTTGCGGATGCGCGCCAACGCGACGTCGAGGCTGCCGTCGATCGCGTCGTCCGCCCGCTCGGCGTCGGTGCGGCGGCGGATCAGGTGCCGGTCCTCGGCCAGGTTGGCCAGGTGGCTGAAGTAGGTGAAGGCGCGGATCACGCGCACCGTCTCGGCCGCCGAGAGGCCCTTGAGCAGGTTCTTCAGGGCCCGGTCGGCCGAATGGTCGGCGTCGCGCCGGAAGGCCACCGACAGGGTGCGGATCTTCTCGACCAGCTCGTAGCTGTCCTTGCCCTCTTGCTCGCGGATCACGTCGCCGAGGATGCGGCCCAGCAGCCGGATGTCCTCGATCAGCGGCTGGTCCTCGGCCTGCCGCTTCGGCTGGGCCGGGGCGCTGCTCTTGTTGTTGTTCTTGCGGGCGGTGGGCATTCGACGTGGCTCCTTGAGGCTGAGGGGCGAAGGGGAAAAGACCGGGCCGGGCAGCGTTGCTGCAATGCAACATGCTAGCATCCCCGACCCCCCTGAACAGCACCCGGACGGCCCTGTGACCCACATCGTGATCGCCACGCGCGAAAGCCGCCTGGCCCTCTGGCAGGCCGAGCATGTGCGCCATCTCCTGCAAGAACGAGGCCACACGGTCGACCTGCTGGGCCTGACCACCACCGGCGACCAGATCCTCGACCGGACCTTGAGCAAGGTCGGCGGCAAGGGCCTGTTCGTGAAGGAGCTCGAGGCAGCCCTGGAGGACGGCCGCGCGGACATCGCCGTGCACTCGCTCAAGGACGTGCCGATGGACCTGCCGCCGGGCTTCGAACTGGCCTGCGTGCTGGAGCGCGAGGACCCGCGCGATGCCTTCGTCTCGCCGCACCACGCCTCGCTCGACGCCTTGCCCGAGGGCGCGGTGGTTGGCACCTCCAGCCTGCGCCGCACGGTGCTGCTGCGCGCGCTGCGGCCGGACCTGCGCATCGAGCCCCTGCGCGGCAACCTCGACACCCGCCTGCGCAAGCTCGACGACGGCCAGTACGCGGCCATCGTGCTGGCGGCGGCGGGCCTCAAGCGCCTGGGCATGGAGGCACGCATCCGCCAGTGCTTCGACGCGAGGACCATGCTGCCGGCGGCGGGGCAGGGCGCGCTGGGCATCGAGATCCGCAGCGGCCGCCCCGAGCTCACTGCTGCCCTGGCACCCTTGGCCCATCAGCCGACCTGGCTGGCCACGGCCGCGGAGCGCGCGGTGAGCCGCGCGATGGGCGGCAGCTGTTCGATGCCCCTGGCGGCGCATGCGCGCAGCATCGACGGCGGCCTGCACCTGGCGGCCGCGTGGGGCGAGGTCGAACAGGCCGCGCCGCTGCTGCATGCGCAGGCCGAGGCAGCGGTCGGCGACCTGGCGCAGGCAGACGCACTGGGCACGCGGGTGGCGGCTTCGCTGCAGGCGCAGGGCGCCCGTTGAGGCGGCCATGAGCGGCCACCCGTTGCGGGTGATCGTGACCCGGCCGGCGCGGGAGGCGGCCCGGTGGGTCCAGGGCCTCGCAGCCCATGGCATCGAGGCCGTGGCACTGCCGCTGATCGAGATCGCGCCGCTGCTCCCGGGCATGGCCGCTGGCCCGCTCGACGCCCGGCCCTATGCGGCCTTGATGTTCGTGAGCGCAGCGGCCGTCGACGGATTCTTCGAACGAAATCGGGCTGCAGCGCCCGCTGGACGGGCGCCGGCAGCTATTGATTTGATAGCAAACGCGCGCTGCTGGGCGACCGGCCCGGGCACGGCGCAGGCGCTCGTGGATGCGGGCGTGCCGCCGGAGCGCATCGACGTGCCGCCGACCGCGGCGGGCCGCTTCGATTCCGAGGCGCTGTGGGCGCAGGTGCAAGGCCAGCTGCAGGCTGGCGCGCGCGTGCTGCGGGTGCGCGGCAGCGACGCGGCCGGCCGGCCCGCGGGGCGCGACTGGCTGGCCCGGACGCTCGAGGCGACGGGCGTGGGGGTGGACACGGCCGTCGTCTACCGGCGGCTCGCGCCGCGGCTGGACGACGCCGCACGCGCGCTGGCCGCCGCCAGCACGGTCGACGAGGGGCAGGTGTGGCTGTTCAGCAGTTCGGAAGCGATCGCCCATCTCGTGGCCGCGATGCCCGCCGCCGACTGGCGCGGCGCCCGCGCATGGGCCACGCATGCGCGCATCGCCCAGGCAGCGCGCGCGGCAGGTTTCGGCTCGGTGCGGGAGGTTCCCGCCAGCCTGGACGCGCTGGTCGCGTCGATAGAATCGTTTCGATGACTGCTGCTTCCGTGCCCGACGACTCCGCACCCGACGCCGTGGGCCGCGGGCAGTTGCCGGCGGTGGTGGTGCCGGCCCCCGAGGCGGGGGCCGTGGCGCTGGCACGGATCGGCCTCGTCCTGCTGGGGCTGATCGCCCTCGTGGCGCTGGTGATGGCCATCGTGCTGTGGCAGAAGGTGGGCGGCATGCAGGAGCAGCTCGCGCGCCAGAGCGCCGACGCCACCATGCAGGCCGCCGAAGCCCGCGCGCTCGCGCGCCAGGCCCAGGACGTGGTGCGCGACACCGCCGGTCGCCTGGCCCTCATGGAATCGCGCGTGGCCGAGGTCGCGCTGCAGCGCAGCCAGCTCGAGGAACTGATGCAGAGCCTCTCGCGCTCGCGCGACGAGAACCTGGTCGTCGACATTGAATCCGCCGTGCGCCTGGCGCAGGAGCAGACCCAGGTCACGGGCAACGTGCAGCCGCTGCTGGCCGCGCTCAAGGCGGGCGAGCAGCGCGTCGCGCGTGCCGCCCAGCCACGCCTCGCACCCCTGCAGCGCGCCATGCAGCGCGACGCCGACCGCATCCGCGCCACCGCGAGCGGCGATGGCGGCGAGGCCCTGGCCCGGCTCGACGACCTGTTGCGCAGCGTGGACGAACTGCCTCCCCTCAACGCGCTGGCCGTGCGCGGTGTCGGCGGCGGCGACGTCTGGCAGAACGAGGCCGTTCCGGCCGACGCGGCGTGGTGGGAGCGCATCCTGCTGAGCGCGCGCAACGAGCTGCGTTCGCTGGTGCGCGTGTCGCGCATCGACCGGCCCGAGGCCGTACTGCTCTCGCCCGGTCAGACCTTCTTCCTGCGCGAGAACCTGAAGCTCAAGCTGCTCAATGCGCGCCTCGCCCTGCTGTCGCGGCAGGTCGACAACGCGCGCACCGAACTCGCTTCGGTGTCGGCGTCGCTGAACCGGTACTTCGACCCGGCTTCGCGCCGCGTGCAGCAGGCGGCGACGCTGCTGCAGCAGGTGCAGGCGGCGGTTAAGGCGTCGGCACCCCCGCGCATCGACGAGACCCTCGCAGCACTGGCCACTGCGGCGGCGGGGCGGTGAGATGAAGCACCCCCCAAGCCGCTTCGCGGCTCCCCCCTCTCTTGCGCCTTCGGCTTGGAGGGGGGCGCACCCAGCGGCCTGGCAAAGCCAGTTCCGCGGGTGCCCTGGGGACTTCGCTGCGCTCGCCGACTTGTCGTGGTTCCGTGCAACGACGACCGGTCTTGGCGAAGGAGGGGACTGATGCGGGCTGCGCTTTGGCTCCTGGCGCTGTTCGGCATCGCGGCCGCGGTGGCGCTGTTCGCGGGCAACAACCAGGGCACGATCACCGTGTTCTGGCCGCCCACGCGGGTCGACCTGTCGCTGAATCTGGTGCTCCTGGTGCTGGTGGTGCTCTTCGTGCTGCTGCACCTGGCGCTGCGGGCGCTGGCGGCGCTGTTCTCGCTGCCGCGCCAGGCGCGCCAGTGGCGCCTGCAGCAGAAGGAGCGCGCGCTGCACACGGCACTGCTCGATGCCATGGTGCAGTTGCTGGCCGGCCGCTTCACGCGCGCCCGCAAGGCCGCCCAGGCGGCATTGGCGCAGGAACGCATGCTGGCGGCCCTGGACGCGCGGCTGCCGCAGGCGCAGCAGGTCCGCATCCTGGCCCATCTGCTGGCGGCGGAGGGGGCCCAGGCGCTGCAGGACCGCGCGGCGCGCGACGCCCACCTGCAGCAGGCCCTGAACGACGGCGACGAGCGCGGCGCGGCGCCGCTGCCGAACGAAACCCGCGAAGGCGTCCAGTTGCGGGCCGCCCGCTGGGCGCTGGAAGACCGCGATCCGGCCGGTGCCCTGGCCCGCCTGGCCGAGCTGCCGCAGGGCGCCCAACGCCGAACGCTGGCCCTGCGTCTGCGGCTCAAGGCCGCACGGCAGGAGCGCCGCACCCTGGAAGCCCTGGAAACCGCCCGGCTGCTGGCCAAGCACCGCGCCTTCCCCGAGGCCGGGGCACAGAGCATCGTGCGCGGGCTGGCGTCCGACCTGATCGCCAGCGCGCACGACACCGAGCAGCTGCGCCGGGCCTGGTCCGAACTGGAGCCGGCGGAGCGGGAGACGCCTGAAGTCGCGATCCAGGCCGCGCAGCGGATGTTGGCGCTGCATGGCGACCTCGCCCTGGCGAGGATCTGGCTGCTCCCCGTGTGGGAGCGCGCGGCCGCCGAGCCGAAGAGCCTGAGCGACGCGTTGCGGGTGCGGCTCGTCCGTGCGCTGGAGGCCGGGCTCGACACCGTGGACGGGGACTGGCTGGCCCGCATCGAGGCGGCGCAGCGGGCCAATCCGCGCGATCCCAACCTGCAGTACCTGGCCGGCATGGCCTGCATGAAGCGGCAGCTGTGGGGCAAGGCGCAGCAGCTCCTGACCCAGGCGGGCCTGGGGCTGCAGGATGCTGCTCTGCACCGTCGGGCCTGGTCAGCCCTCGCCCGTTTGGCCGAGGACCGGGACGATCCGGCCCAGGCCGCCGAGGCCTGGAAACGCGCCGCGCAGGCCGACTGAGCGGGTTTCCGGGGCATCGGCGCCCCGTTTTTTTGCCCGAAACGCCCTCCGTTTCGACGAAATGCGCATCGACCAGACGAAGTAACCCAAGAAACATTTGGGCGCTTTCACTTCGTAGGTTACAGTCGGAACTGTGTCCAAAAGTACTAATTGCGGATGCGGTTGGGGGCCCAGATTGGAACGAACTTCTACATTTTTTGCGATCGGCTTGACGGCGGCGGCTCTGGTTCTCCAGGGCTGCGCGGCCATCGGACCGGGTTTTGACTCCACCAAGGTGGCGCTTCCGCCGCCGCTGCCAGCGGCCGACGAAGGCACGCCACCGGAGGGCGCGCTTCGAGAGATCGACGCCGAACTCGTGGCCCGCATGAGGGCCCGGCAGCCGACGACGATCAGCGCCGACGTGCAGGCCCTGCTCGGCACTCCGGAGAAATACCGCATCGGCGCGGGTGACGTGATAGGGATCACGGTCTTCGACCATCCCGAACTGGTCTCCAGCGCGATCCCGGCCACGACCGTGGCCGACCCGGCCAGCGTGTCGCCCGCGCCCGGCTTCATCGTCTCGGACACGGGGCAGCTCGCCTTTCCCTACGCCGGCACCCTGAAGGTCGAGGGCATGACGGTGCAGGAACTCGAGGACACGCTGACCCGTCGACTGACCAAGGTCTTCCGCGAGCCCCAGGTGAGCGTCCGCGTCTCGGCTTTCCGGAGCAAGCGCGCCTACGTCGAGGGCGAGGTCAAGAACCCCGGCCTGCAGGTCTTCACCGACATTCCCATGACCCTGCCGGAGGCGATCAACCGCGCCGGCGGCATCCTGCCGACGGGCGATCGCTCCTTCGTCACGCTCACGCGCGGCAACAAGACGACCAACATCGACCTGATGCAGATGGCCGAGGTCGGGGTCGACCCGACGCGCATTCCGCTGCGCAACGGCGACATGGTCATGGTGCGCAACCGCGAGGACCGCAAGATCTTCGTGATGGGCGAGGTGCTGCGTCCGTCGGCCATCCTGATGCGCAACGGGCGCCTGAGCCTGAACGACGCGCTGGGCGAAGCCGGTGGCGTCGACCTGGGCACGGCGAACCCGCGGCAGATCTACGTGGTGCGCAATCAGCCGGGAGGTGGCCAGACGGTCTTCCACCTCGACGCGCGCACCGCCACGGCGCTGGCACTGGCGGACACCTTCCCGCTCGAGCCCAAGGACGTGGTGTACGTCGACCCGGTCGCGCTGGTGCGCTGGAACCGCATCGTGACGCTGATCCTGCCGTCGGCCACGACCGCCAACACCATCCGCGCCACCTACAAGTAGGCCAGCGGTGTCCATCCGGCGGATCCTCATCGTGTGCACAGGCAACATCTGCCGCAGCCCCATGGCCGAGCGCGTGATGCGCGAAGCGCTGCCGGGCTTCGAGGTGTCGTCGGCGGGCACGCACGCCCTCGTCGGGGTGGGCGCCGACGACACCGCCCGTGCGTTGATGCGGGAGCGCGGCCTGCCGATCGACGCGCATCGCGCACGCCAGCTGGACGCCCGCCTCTGCCATGAGGCGGACCTGGTCCTGGTGATGGAAAGCGCCCAGCGGCAGTGGATCCAGCAACGGCATCCGGAGAGCACCGGCAAGGTGTTCCGTCTGACCGAGCAGTTGCGGGTCGACGTGCCCGACCCCTACCGGCGAACGCTGGCCTCCTTCCAGACCGCGCTGGCCCTGATCGACCAAGGGGCCCAGGCCTGGGCCGAACGAATCTCCAGAGTGACCCCATCATGAAGTCATCGACCGCTACCCCTCCCACTTCTTCCTTTGGTTCCGGCTTTCAGGGCGGCACCGACGGCGAGGAAGTCGAACTCGGCCACTACATCGATGTCGTCGTCGCCAACCGATGGCTGATCGCCTTCGTGACGCTGGTGGTCCTGGCCTGCGGTGTCGCCTACGCCTACCTCACGCGGCCGGTCTACGAGGCCAACCTGCTGGTGCAGGTTGAGGACAGCGAGGCCAGCGCCAGCAAGAGCTTCCTGGGCGAGGCGAGTGCGCTGTTCGACGTCAAGACGCAAGCCAGCGCCGAGATCGAGATCATGCGCTCGCGCATGATCGTGGGCAGCGCCGTCGAAGCCACGCATCTGTACATCGACGCGCACCCGCGTTATGTGCCGCTGATCGGCGGCTGGCTGTCGCGTCGCGCCACCGGACTCTCCGATCCCGGCTTCCTCGGCTTCGGCGGCTACACCTCGGGCACCGAACGCATCGACGTGAGCCGTTTCAATGTGCCGCCCGCGTTCGAGAGCACGCCCTTCATCCTCACGGCGCAGGAGGGTGGCCGCTATTCGCTTTCGCACAAGGGCCTGAGCGAGCCGATGGAGGGAAGCGTCGGCCAGCTGCTCCAGACCACGCTCCAACCCAGCGGCAGGAAGATCGAACTGATGGTCGATCGCCTCGAGGGCAAGCCGGGCGCGCAGTTCGTGCTCACGCGCGCGCCGACGCTGGCCACCGTCGAGGGCCTGCAGGGCCAGCTTGTCCTGGCCGAGCGCGGCCGTCAGTCGGGCGTCATCAGCGCCACGCTGCAGGACACCGATCCGGAGCGGCTGACGCGCGTGCTGAACGCCATCGGCTCGCAGTACGTGAACCAGAACATCGAACGCAAGGCGGCCGAGGCGCAGAAGACGCTCGCCTTCCTGGACGTGCAGCTGCCGCTGTACAAGAAGCAGCTGGAACAGTCCGAGGAGATCTACAACCGCTACCGCAACCAGAAGGGGACGGTCGCCTTCGACGAGGAAGCGAAGCTGATCCTCACCAACTCCGTTGAACTGCAGACCAAGCTGCTCGAGGCGCAGCAGAAGCGCCGCGAACTCGAGAGCCGCTTCACCGCCGCCCACCCGACGGTTCAGACGCTCGACGCACAGATCGCTGCCTACTCGCGCCAGATCGGCGAGATCCAGAACCGGATCAAGGGCCTGCCTGCCGTGCAGCAGGACGCCGTCCGGATGGAGCGTGAGGTGCGCGTGAACACGGGCCTCTACCAATCCCTGCTGAACCAGGCCCTTCAACTGCGGCTGGTCAAGGAAGGCAAGGTGGGCACGGTGCGCCTGCTCGACGCCGCCGCGCAGCCCGAGGTGCCGATCAAGCCCAACCGCCGCCTGATCGTGCTGGCCTCGCTCGGTGCCGGCCTGGTGGCGGGCCTCCTGCTGGCGCTGCTGCGCAGCGCCCTGGTGGAGCAGCGCCTGCGCGATCCGCACGAGGTCGAGGAGAACATCCACCTGCCGGTGTTCTCGTCCATCCCCCACAGCAAGGTGCAGACGTCGATCGGTCAGCGTCGCCTCACCGGCGCCACGGGCGTGCGCTTGCTGGCCGTCGAACAGCCCGACGAGCCCGCGGTCGAAAGCCTGCGCAGCCTGCGCACCGCGATGCAGTTCGCCATGCTCGAGTCGCCGAACAACCGCGTCATGATCACCGGCCCGACCCCGGGGGTGGGCAAGAGCTTCGTGACGGCGAACTTTGCGGCGCTGATGGCGGCGGCCGGCAAGAAGACATTGCTGATCGATGCCGACCTGCGGCGCGGCCACCTGCACCAGTACCTGGGCCTGCAGCGGCACGGCGGCCTGTCCGAACTCATCGCGGGAAGCCTGACGATCCAGCAGACCGTCCACCGCGACGTGGTGCAGAGCCTCGACTTCCTGGCCACCGGCCAGCTGCCGCCCAACCCGGGGGAGCTGCTGACCTCGGCATCCTTCCACAGCGTGCTCGAACGCATGTCGGAACAGTACGA
Source organism: Xenophilus aerolatus (assembly GCA_030418545.1). GTDB lineage: Bacteria > Pseudomonadota > Gammaproteobacteria > Burkholderiales > Burkholderiaceae_C > Xenophilus. The sequence continues at coordinate 358,521 of QAIB01000003.1, forward strand.
CCTCGTGGTCATCGACACGCCGCCGGTGCTGGTGGCCTCGGACGCGACCACCATCGCCGCCCAGGCCGGGACGGTGCTGCTGGTGGCGCGGGCGGCGGTGTCCACGATGGGCGAACTGCGCGAGAGCACCCGCCGCCTGTCGCTCGGCGGCAAGGTGGCCAGCGGTGTGCTGCTCAACGGCATGGAGGCCAAGCGCCGGAACTTCAGCACCTACAAGTACGGGCGCTACCGCTACACCAACTACAACTACGAGAGCATCCTGCCGGACGAGCAGTGAGCAAAAAGAAGAAAGGCGCCGCAAGGCGCCTTTCTTTTTTGGGCTGCGGCGCTACGCGAGGCGGCGCGCCGGTGCGGCCGTCGGGTCAGGAGGTGCGCACGCGCTCTGCGGCGGCGTTGGCGCCGTGCTTCACCACACGCTCGAGCGCCGACTCGAAGCGCCGGAGCACCGCGCCCTGGTCAAGGTGCTCCTCGGCGTAGGCGCGTGCGGCCAGCCCGAACTGCGCGCGCAGCTCGGGGGCCGACGCCAGCGTGCGGATGGCGTTCACGAGCGCCTCGGGGTCTTCCGGCGGCACCACCACGCCGCACCGCGACACCACGGTGGCCAGTTCGGTGCCTTCGTGCGCGGTGGCGATCACCGGCCGGCCGCTGCTGAGCATCCCGGTGAGCTTGGACGGCATCACCAGGTCGGCGGCATCGGCACGCTGCGGCAGCAGATGGATGTCGGCCATCCCCAGCAGGTCCCCCAGTGCCTCGACCGGCTGCAGGTTCATAAAGCTCACCCGCGGCAGTCCGGCGCAGCGCGCCTCCAGCGTCTCGCGCGCGGGCCCCGAGCCGCAGAAGACGAAATGGATGTCGTCGCGCTCGCGCAGTGCGAGTGCGCAGTCGCCCAGGATCTCGAGGCCCTGCTTGCCGCCCATGTTGCCGGAGTACAGCGCGACGACCTGGTCGTCGCGGATGCCCAGTTGTTCGCGGAAGCGGCTCCTGCGCTCGAGCGGCCGGATGGCGGTGATGTCCGCCCAGTTGGGCAAGGACACCAGGCGGGCATCGGCCACGCCCTTGCTGCGCGCCCGTTCCATCATGCGCTGCGAGATCGTCGACACGCGCGTGAAGCGCCCCATCAGCCAGCGCTCCAGGGCCAGCACGGCCCGCTTGGAGCGCTCGCCCTTCAGCACGCCCAGTGCGAAGGCCGCATCGACCTCGTAGTCCTGGATGTGCAGCCACGAGGCCGCACCGCGCAGGCGGCAGAACGCCAGCGCGGCAGGTGTGCAGAACAGCGGCGGCTCGGTGACCCAGACCACGTCGGGCTTCCAGCGCCATTGCGTGAACAGCAGGGGCGCGCTGGTGAGCGCGAAGCTCGCCAGGTGGACCAGCCGCTTGAGGCCGGACACCTTGCGCGGCACCCACAAGGGCGCACGCAGCACGGTCACGCCGTTGCGCTGCTCGCGCAGGTATCGCCCGGCGCGGTAGGGCGCCTGGACTTCCCATTCGGGGTAGTAGGGCGGCGCGGTGATCACCCGCACCTCGTGCCCTGCCGCGGCGAGCCATTCCGCCATTTCCCCCGAGTACTTGCCGATGCCGGTCAGCTCAGGGGCGTAGTTGATGCCGTAGATCAGGATCTTCATGCAGCGTCGGTGCGAAGCACGCGCTTCTTGATGGGCGTTGCGGGATTGCCGGTGTAGATGGTCCAGGGCTCGGCGTCGCGCATGAGCACGGTGCGCGCTCCGATCACGCTGCCTTCGCCCACGCAGACGCCCGGGCCGATGAAGGCTTCGGCCGCCACCCAGGCTTGGTCGCCGATGCGGATGGGCCGCGCCACCAGCTGGAAATTCGGATCACGCACGTCGTGCGTGCCGGCGCACAGGTGCGCGCGCTGCGAAACCACGACGCGCTCGCCCAACGATATGGGCGCCATGCAGTAGCAGATGACACCGGGGCCGATGCAGGCGTGGGCCTTCATCTCGAGCAGCGGCGGATACCAGATCCTGGCGGACCCGTAGACACGCGCCGTCGGATGCACACGCGCGCCGAAGAGCGAGAGCAACATCCGGCGCCAGGCGTGCAGCGGCGGTGGCGTCCACGACGCCAAGCACAGCCAGGTGATGCCCCAGCAGGCGCGGAACAGGCGGTGGCTCAGGCTGAAGGTGGGGCCGCCCTCCAGCGGCTTGCTCATGCGTGCGTCCAGCAGGCTCATGGCGTCACGCCCATCAGGCGGCTGTCGGGTACTCGCGCGGACTCGAGCTGGCTGCCGATCAGGCTCGCCAGGTGCGCTGCCGCCGCGTCGATGCGAAAGCGCTTCTCGAAGCTTTGTCTTGCGGCGAGCGATGCGCGCCTGCGCTCGTCGTCGGAAGCCTGGAACCACTGGCGCAGCGCACCGAGCGTGCCCTCCACCGTGTCGTTGCCCACCCAGCCGGCACCGTCGTCGGCGATCTCCCGCCAGATATTGACCTTGTCGGAGATGGCGACGGGACGGCCGCAAGCCAGTGCCTCCGCCACGGCGATGCCGAAGTTCTCCTGGTGGGAAGGCAGGCAGAAGAGTTCAGACGCGTAGAAGGCGCCCCACTTCAGGTCGCCGGTCAGCATGCCGGTCCAGGTGATGCGCTCGGAGATACCGGCCTTGCCGGCCAGTTGCCGAAGCTGGGCCAGCCAGGCCTCCTCGCCCGGGCCGGCCATCACGAGGTGCAGGCGCTGGTCGTCCCGCGCCAGTTCGGCGAAGGCCTGGATCAGCAGATCGCATCCCTTCTTTTCCTGGATGCGTCCGAGGAACAGATACAGTCGCTTGTCCGCCAGGCCGGGAAACTGGTCGTGGAAGGCCTGCCGCAGGTTGCCGGCGTCGGCCGGCACATCGGCGGTGCCGAAGGCCGTCACCAGTTCCTGCCGCGGCCGGTAGAGCCAGAAGGACTCGCGTGCCAGGCGCCGTTCTTCCTCGCAGGTGAACAGGACGGCGCGCGCGTCGCGCAGCACCCTGTATTCGGCCCAGGGCCAGTACAGCCACTTCTTGAGATGCTTGAGGGGGTAGGCCCGCTTGAACCAGGGGTCGAGCATGCCGTGCGTGAAAACGAAATACGGCACGTCGCCGCCTGCCAGGGCGCGCCAGGCGCCGAGGCCGGGGTACTGCCAGAGGCCGTCGACCACGACGGCATCGAAGCGGGAGGCGTTCTGCTCGAGCCAGGGCTTCAGGTCGGGCGAATAGCGGAAATGGCCGCGACCGCCCAGGGCATGGACGGCCACCGGGTAGTCCCGGATCCAGGGCTCGCCGGGGTCGTCCAGCGACACGACCTCGACCGAATGGCCGAGCCGCAGGAGTTCGGCGTCCAGCCGGCGGGCGGCTTCTGCCGGGCCGCCGGAACGTCGATCGATGCTGGGGATGATGCGCAGCAGGCGCATGGGGGAAGGAAGCGAATGACTCAAGCGGCGCGCTCCAGGGCCCAGGCCGGGGCGATGGGCGCGACGGCTGGACGAGGCTGGCTCCGGGCCGGCACCGCGAGCGGCAGATAGCGAAGCGCCAGCAAGGCCTGGGCGAACAGCAGGCCGGTGGCCACGTTCACGGTCAGCTGGCCGATCGTGGACCATGTCATCAGCGCGATTGCCAATGTCAGCCACACCAGCAGCGGTGCCGAAGAGCGGATGCGCACCGAGGTCCGCCAGGCGGCCCACATGCCGACCGCGATCACGGCGAGCTTCAGCACGATGAAGAGCACGCCGATCACGCCGCCTTCCAGCAGGATGCGCGCCGATTCGGTTTCGGCCAGCATGAAGCTGCGCTCGCCCGACTCGAAGTAGCTCGCCAGGTTGGAACCCTTGCCCAGTCCGGCGCCCAGCCAGGTGATCTGGCTGTAGGTTTCGGGCTCCCCGGCCAGCATGGCGAGGATGCGCTCGCCGAGGTCTTCGGTCTGCGATGCGTTCTCGAAGCGCTCCTGCGTGGCCACCAGGGCGCCGCTGAACAGAATGGCCGCGCCGGCCATGAGCGACACCGTGAGGATCACGCCCATGGCCGCATAGACCTTGCCCACGCCGCGCGAGAACCACAGGGACCCGAGCAGGGAGACGCCCAGCAGCCCGACGTAGAACAGCACGGCGGCACGCGAGCCGCTCAGGATCGAGCCGACGAGCAGGGCGATGAAGGCCAGGATGAACATCAGCCGCGCGCGCCCGCTCCGGCGGGACAGCTGGCGATAGCAGAACAGCGCGGAGATCCCCATCGCGAGGAAGGTGGTGAAGCCCAGCGTGAAGCTGAAGGTGCCGGTCGGACGCACGACGCCGGCGACCACCACGAAGATGTCCCGCACGTCGGTGTCGATCTGGGTGTTGATGAAGGCGCCCGGCGGCGAACCCTGCTGGAGCACGACCAGCGGAATCATCAGGATCAGCAGCGCGAGCATGACCCACAGGCTGCGGCGATAGTCTTCGAGCGTCATCGACACCGCGGCCGCATAGCCGAACCAGAAGTACAGCAGCCAGAAGCGCAGCCCGATCACCAGGATGGCAGGGGAGAACTGGTTGATGATGAGCTGAACGAATCCCCAGAGGATCAGCACCCCGGTCCACACGAGCAGCAGCTGCGCCGGCAGCCGGCGAAAGTTCAGGGCCCCGGTGCGCAGCGCATACCAGACGGTGTAGATCGCCAGCAGGTCGCGCAGCAGCACCAGCGGGAGCGTCAGCGAATTGGAGACCCATTTCCGGAGCGCGCCTTCGAGCACCATGACGAGGAGCACGGAAATGAACAACGTCCCCGCCCGGCTGGGGCGCCCCGCCCGGGCTTCGGCCGCGCTGCGCGCAGGGAGGGTCGCGTTGGAATGGGCCGGTGGATTCATGTCAGCACCCGTTCGGTGAACACATCGCGCACCCGCTGGCGGTAGCTTTGCCAGGTGAAGTCCTGGGCGGCACGCAGGGCTGCCGCCCGGGCCGCGCGCATTTCGGGCACCGAGAGGGCCAGCGCGCGCACCTGCGCGTAGAGGGCCTCCGCGGTCGGCTCCACCACCCAGCCGCTGCCAGGATGCTTTTCGATGATCGCCTTGGCGCCGGTCTGGGTCGAGACCAGCGCCGGCGTGCCGCTGGCCATCGATTCGGCCACGACCATGCCGAAGGAGTCGAAGCGCGAGGGCAGCAGCAGGCAGTCTGCCCCTGCCAGCACCGAATACAGCTGCGCCTGTGGCACGCTGGGCTGGTAGGTGGTGCCGGGCAGGGCCATCACCTGTTCGAGGAGTTCGGGGAAGGCCACGCCGCCGACGAAATGCAGTTCGTACGGAATCTGCTCTTGGTGCAGACGGCGGAAGGCGTCGATGATGAGGTCGACCGACTTGCGGTAGCTCATCACGCCGGCGAAGACGAAGCGGGGCTTCTCGTGGACCGTGAAGGGAGGCGGGCGGTCCGTGGGCAGCTCCGCGCCGAGCAGCAGCGGGAAGACCTTTTCGGGTGGCACGCCGTTGTCGGTGTAGCTGTCGGCGGCCAGGGGAGAGCAGGTGAGGATGAGGTCGGCGAGTTCGACTTCCTCGTCCCTCTGGCGGTAGATCTCGGGGGTGAACGGCGTGCGCGGGATCTCCATCAGCTGCTCGCCAGCCACGTGGTGCAGCGAGGGCGCGTCGAGGACGCAGGTCGCCCCGATGGCCTTGGCGGCGCGGAAGGTCTCCAGGGCAGCGCTCTCGTAGGCCACGACGACCTTCGGCCGGATGGTGCGGATCTGCCGCGCGATCCATCGGTCGTATGCATGCTGCATGCGAAAGAAGAAGTCCCCCTTCTGGTAGGGCAGCGGCAGGGATTTGCCGACCCGCCAGAGGATCTGGAAGCGCGATGGATGGTGGCGCAGCTCGCGCGGGATGGGCACGCGCCGCACCCGTTCCTTGTAGTAGCGCGGCAGCCAGGGCGAGATCTCGCTCTCGTCGGTGCAGACCGGAACGCCCGACCAGAAGGCCTTGAGCATCCCGCCCTCGTGCAGGGCCAGTGCAAGCTGTTGCGCGTGCTGCAGGCCGAACTGGCTCACGAAAACCGAACCCGGGGCCGTCATGCGGACGTCTCCCGTTTGGAGCCGGAATGCAGGTGTTCGCCGCGCGGCGTGATGGAGTCGTTGAATGTCATGGTCAGTTCGTCACCAGCGTCCCTGGGAGCCCTTCGCTTTCGGATGGCGGACAGATGCGCCAGGTACTCGGCCGCCACGGAAGCGGCGCGGTACGGCTTCAGATGGGCCTCCACGGCCGGGTCCAGGGCTTGCGTCGATGGAGGAGTGGCCCGTCCCTGCAGTTCCTGTTCGAGCATGTCGGCGAGCGATTCGGCGCTGCCGGGCTTGAACAGCCGTCCGCACTTGCCGACGGCTTCGGGCAGGCCGCCGACGTCGCTGGCGACCACCCGCAGGCCGCAGGCCAGGCCCTCGAGGGCCACGACGCCGAAGGGTTCCTGCCATCGCGACGGCACCACCAGGACGCGATGACCGGCCAGCGTGCGGGCAAGGGCGGGACCGGACCGCTTGCCGAGGAATGCGATCGACTGGTGGAGGCCGAGGCCATCGACCCGCTGGCGCAGGGCGGCCTCCTCGGGGCCTGTTCCCACGATGGACAGGGTTGGGCGGATGCCGCGCGAGTGGAGCAAGGCCATCGCATCGACCAGCAGATCCACGCCCTTGTCGTCGACCAGGCGTCCCAGGAACACCAGATCACCCAGCGGCTCCGGCTGTGGCTGCGGCTTGAAGGTCTGGTCGTCGTAGGGGTTGCGTATCACCCCGACCCGTCCGGGCAGGCTCGCCGCAACCGCCGCACTGACCGCCAGGTTCCTGGTCGCCCAACGCGTGGCCAGCCGCTTCGCGCGGTCTTGCCAGGCCACCGACCCGTCGGGCCGTTGCAGCCAGGTGTGGTAGGTCACCAGGGAGGGCGTTCGCAGCAGAAGCGCCGGCCAGAGGTAGCGCAGGGAAATGTTGGACTGCAGGTGGACGTCGCACCATCGCAGCAGGCGTGCGGTCTGCATCGCGCTCGGGCGGCGGTAGACCTCGTAAGGCAGCGCGTCCTCGGCCTCGTTCGGCGTGTGGGTGATGACGCGGACATGGTGACCCGCCGCGGCGAACTCGCGGGCCAGCGTGGCCGACACGAACTCGATGCCGCCGAGCTGCGGCAAAAAGGCGTGGCTCGTGAGAAGGATGTTCATCGGACCCGTCGATCCGTCGATGCGCGAGGCCGGGCCGCCCGAGCGGCGCTGATGGCACGCAGGCGCGAAGGAGGCGCCGATCATTTGAGATCTCCTCGCACATGCGCATGCACCAGGTCCGCCAGCGTCGCGCTGATCATGGCCAGCGGAAATCCGAACTGGAACATCAGGACACCGTCCAGCGTGGACAAGTCCAGGAAGCTGGGGCACAGCGCACACCAGAGGCAGAACACCGGAATCTGGATCAAGGTCCAGCGGTTCCAGCCGCGATTGGCAGCCAGCCGCCACATCGTCATCGAGAGAATCACGGTGGCGCTGTAGATGCTGGCGATCAGCACCTCGTGCTGCAGGTGGGCGTAGTTCGGGCCGATGAGCAGGAGCAGCAGCGACGGCGTCAGCGCCGCGATCACGACCAGCACCAGCCCGGGCACCAGCCCGAGCAGCGACCACGCCATGAAGGTGGACAGCGTGCGACTCCTGGTCTGGCTGAAGCGCGGGATCGCAAAGGCGGACACCAGCATGGAGACGGGCACGAAAAGCTGCGCGAGGCGCCCCAGCGCCCCGAACGATGCGGTCTCCGCCGGTGCGCTCATTGCCGCCAGCAGGAACAGGGGGATCTGCGACTGGATGCAGTAGTACAGCTCGACCGGCAGCTGTCGCAGGGTGAGGGACCGAATTTCCTTGCGATCGGACTCCACCACCCGGGCGGCATCCACCGGGACTTCCTGCCGGGCCCATTTCTGCACGAACGGCACCCGCAGCGCGGCGCCGATGACCGCCAGCCCCGTGACCAGCAGGATCGACACGCCGTTCAGCAGGTGGAGCAGGGCCACCGCAGCCAGCCGTGCCGCTCCCAGCGCGGCTTCGAGCGACTGCAGACGTGCCGCCCGCTGGGCGAAGAGCAGGATCTGGTCCGTGATGTGGGATCTCAGCTCCACGAACCACTGGATCATCAGCAGCGTCAGCAGGGCGACCACCAGCCAGACCGGCGCGCCCGCCTTGAGCAGCAGCCAGCTGGCGATGGCAAGAAAGAAGGGCAGGACCACGGCAGAGATCAGGTGGCGCTCGCGCCGGCAGGCTGCAAGCGCTTCGGCCGCGCGCTGGCGGTCCGGCCAGACGCGGCCGACGATGGTCGAGAAGGCGATGTTGACGCCGCCCATGGTCAGCACCGTCAGCGCCCCGGTCAATATCGCGAGCACCGTGTAGATGGCGTAGTCGTTGACGCTCAGCCAACGCGTCAGCAGCAGGCCGGTCACGGCAGAGAGGCCCTGCGCGGCGAGGGCGCCGGTCAGGAACCCGGCAACGCTCTTGACGCGACCGCGCCAGGAAGATTGCATGCCCGGCTCGTCCTGTCGTCGTGGCGCAGGCGACGCCACGAGGTCCTGCTCGAGCACGACAGTGCCTTGGGCCGCGTTTTTCATGGGGTCGTCGTCAGGGGCGGGCGAAGCGGGTCGGGGGTCTGAGGCGGGCTGGCGCCCTGGCTCGTCGAGGATCGCGATCAGCGCGATCCGTCGGCCATGAACACCGCACGGAAGGTGCGCAGGAGGATCTTGATGTCCAGCCACAGCGACCAGTTGTCGACGTAGTAGGCATCGAGCTCGACGCGCTTGGCATAGGGAAGCCGGTTGCGGCCGCTCACTTGCCACAGTCCGGTGATGCCCGGACGCATGCTGCAGTAGTGCGACCAGTGCTTGCCGTACAGGCTTCGCTGGCGTTCCATGCAGGGACGCGGGCCGACGAGGCTCATGTCGCCTTTGAGCACGTTCCAGAACTGGGGCAGTTCGTCCAGGCTGGCTCGGCGGATCAGATTGCCCCATGGGGGTGATGCGCGGGTCCTTCTCCAGCTTCTGGAAGGTGTCCCATTCCGTACGTGCCATGTCGTTCTTGCTCAGGAATTCCTCGAGCACGGCGTCGGAGTCGTGGACCATCGAGCGGAACTTGTAGAACCTGAAGCGTTCGCCGTCCTGGCCCAGTCGGCTCTGCCAATAGTGGATGGGAGCCCCCATGCTGATCCGCACGCAGAGGGCGATCAGCAGGTACAGGGGGCCGAACAATGCGAAGAAGGCCAGGGCCCCCACGATGTCCATCGTGCGCTTCGCCGTACGTTCCAGCCAGTGCATCTTCCTGCCCACCACTAGATTCGGCGTGGCAGCAGCACCTCCGCCTCCGGGGGGCATGTGGCGTGCAACGGGCCCTTGCGCTGTCGAGTCAGAACGAAACATCACGATTTCCTTCGAGAGGGGTGCCTTGCTGCCGCAGCGCTGAGGCACCTGTCAAAGTAACTCTTTTCTACTAAAAGGCCGCCATTGAATCACAGGCGATCTGCGTTGTCGTGTCAGCATTCGTCGTATGCCGTCGGCGACAGAATATGTAACTTGCTGCCTCACTCCTGACCTCGCGCACGTCCCGATCTTCGGTTGTTGCGCTGCAGCAAGGTGATTCAAATTGTAGTCCTTTCGGCTGACAGATATCTGAACTTCTAACTTAAGTACTCTTTTTGTGGCCTAGTTCACCACGTCGGGGCGGATGTGAGGACTTGTAACCAGGCGCTTCCGGGTGCGGCGGCGCGGAAACAGGGCGAGCAAATGCAAAACGCCCGCTCCGGGGCCGGAGCGGGCGTCTTGTGGTGGGCCCTGGTGAGGCGGGCCTGGGAGCCGCCCTTGGGGGCGGCGGCGTTCAGGGCGCTGGCGTGCCCGTGGCGGTGGCCTGGTTTTCGAAGGGCAGGGTCACGCTCGCCAGATCCTTGCGGGTCTCCACCAGGACGAGCGGGCCGTCGTCGAGGACGACCACGGCGGGCCGCTCGCGAGGAACGTGGATCGGACGGGGCTCGGCGTCGATGGCCGCCCGCACCGCCGCCACACGTTCGGCATCCGAATTGACCCACTGCAAGCCGGCGCCCTCGGCGATCCGGGACAGCTCCGCCGCGGGCAGGTCGAAAGCCGACACCTTGGGCAGGGCCGGTCGGCTCGAGGACGACCGTGCTGCCGGGGGAGGCGCCGACACCGGTGCGGCCACGGGCGCCGAAGTGCTGGCGGACACCGCCACGACGGCCACGTCGGCTGTCGCTTCGGCTGCTGCTTCGGTGGCGACCTGCGCGACCGGCTCGGCGATGCCGGTTTCGCGCTCGCCTTCACGGCTTTCGCGCGGCGCGCGTTCGCGGCGGTCCCGGCCATAGCGGTCGCGGGAGCGACCGCGCCGCTCTTCACCCTCGCGACGGGGTGCCTCGCCCTCGACCGACATGTCTTCGGGCGAGGCGCCGTTCGGCACCGGCGCGTCGACAAGCTCGCCGCCGCGCTCGGCCACATCGGCCGGCCTGGCGCCTCGGCGTTCGCGGCGGCCCTCGCGCGGCGCCTGCTCTTCGCCTGCACCGGGCAGGTCCGAGGCGGCAGTGCGGGGTTCGCGGACCGAAGCCTCGTCGCGGCGTGCATCACCGCGATCGCGGCGCTCGCCCTGGCGGCCGCGGGGCGCGCGTTCGGCACCGGCCTCGCGCTGCTCGTCGGCAGCCGCCGAAGCGACTCCCTGAGCCAGCGCTGCCTTGTCGCCCATCTCCTGGTCGCGCGCCTCGATCGACTCGCGACGCTCGCCACGGCTGCTGCCGCGGCGCTCGCCCTCGCGCGGCGGACGTGCGTCGCCGCGCAGCTCGCGGCTTCCCTCGACGCGGCCCTCGCGGCGTGCGTCGCTGCCACTGCCCTCACGGCGCTCGCCATTGTTGTTGCGACCACCGCGGCGTTCACCGTCGCGCGCGGACCGGCCTTCTCCGTCACGGCCGCGGCCTTCGCCACGGCCGCCGCGGCGCTGCTCGCCACGGCCGCCCTCGCGGCGCGCGGGCTTGGCCTCGTCGGCAGCCGGAACAGCCGGTGCAGGCGCCGCTGCGGGCGCGGGCGCGTCCTGGGCGCCGCCGCCGAACAGGCCCTTGAGCCAGGCGAAGAAGCCGCGTTCGGCCGGTGCACGCGGTGCCGCCGGGGCCGGGGCGGCCACCGGGGCCTGCACCGGCGCGGGTGCCGCGACTTCCTTGGGCGCCACAACAGGCGCCGGCGCATCGGGCAGCACGCCCTTGATGACCGGCGTCTGCTTGTTGGTCGGTTCCTGCGAGCGTCGCGTGACGTGGGTCGGGTCCTCGACTTCCTCGGCCATGGTGTAGCTGGCACGCAGGTGGTCCAGGCGCGGGTCGTCGTGCTTGAGGCGCTCGAGCTTGTAGTTCGGCGTCTCCAGGGTCTTGTTGGGCACCATCAGCACGTTCACGCGCTGCTTGAGTTCGATCTTGGTGATCTCGGTGCGCTTCTCGTTCAGGAGGAAAGAGGCCACTTCCACCGGCACCTGCACATGCACGGCGGCGGTGTTGTCCTTCATCGACTCCTCCTGAATGATCCGCAGGATCTGCAGGGCGCTCGATTCGGTGTCGCGGATGTGGCCCGAGCCGCCGCAGCGGGGGCAGGGGATCGACGAGCCTTCGCTCAACGCCGGCTTCAGGCGCTGGCGGCTCATTTCCATGAGGCCGAACTTGCTGATGGAGCCGAACTGCACGCGGGCGCGGTCCTGGCGCAGCGCGTCGCGCAGGCGGCTTTCGACCTCGCGGCGGTTCTTCGACTCGTCCATGTCGATGAAGTCGATGACGATCAGGCCGCCCAGGTCGCGCAGGCGCATCTGGCGGGCCACTTCGTCGGCAGCCTCGAGGTTGGTGCGGGTCGCGGTCTCCTCGATGTCGCCGCCCTTGATGGCGCGGGCCGAGTTCACGTCGACCGAGACCAGCGCCTCGGTGTGGTCGATCACGATGGCGCCGCCCGAGGGCAGCTGCACGGTGCGGGCGTAGGCCGACTCGATCTGGTGCTCGATCTGGAAGCGGCTGAACAGCGCCGCATCGTCGCGGTAGCGCTTCACGCGGGCGGCATGCTCGGGCATGACGTGCGCCATGAACTGCTGCGCCTGCTCGTAGATGTCGTCGGTGTCGATGAGGATGTCGCCGATGTCGTGATTGAAGTAGTCACGGATGGCGCGGATGACGAGCGACGATTCCTGGTAGATCAGGAAAGCGCCCTTGCCGCCCTTGGCCGCGCCGTCGATGGCGCTCCAGAGCTTGAGCAGGTAATTCAGGTCCCATTGCAGTTCGGGCGCCGAGCGGCCGATGCCGGCGGTGCGCGCGATGATGCTCATGCCCTTGGGGTACTCGAGCTGGTCCATCGCCTCCTTGAGCTCGGCGCGGTCCTCGCCCTCGATGCGCCGGCTCACGCCGCCGCCGCGCGGGTTGTTGGGCATCAGCACCACGTAGCGGCCGGCCAGGCTGATGAAGGTGGTGAGGGCCGCCCCCTTGTTGCCGCGCTCTTCCTTCTCGACCTGGACGACGATCTCCTGGCCTTCCTTGATCGCGTCCTGGATGCGGGCCGAGCTGGCCGACACGCCTTCGGCGAAGTACTGCTTGGAGATTTCCTTGAACGGCAGGAAGCCGTGTCGGTCCTCGCCGTAGTCGACGAAGCAGGCCTCCAGCGAGGGCTCGACGCGCGTCACGACGGCCTTGTAGATGTTGCCCTTGCGCTGTTCGCGCCCTTCGATCTCGATTTCGTAGTCGAGGAGTTTCTGTCCGTCGACGATGGCCAGGCGGCGCTCTTCGGCCTGCGTGGCATTGATCAGCATCCGTTTCATGGGAGTGCGTGTCCTTTTGTTGTGTCTCGTCACTGGCCCGCAAAGGGCCCACGATGCACGGACGACGCAGCGAAACGACGGGAATTGCCGTTGCACTCCGGAGGCTGGGACTGGTGAGGGGCGCGAGCGCCGCCACCGGTCCGGGGCGGTCAGCCCTGCAGCCGCGGTGGTGGTGGCGCGAGGATGGGCGCGAGGCCGATGGGCTGCCGCGCCACTATCTTTTTGATAGCTGGTTGCGCAACAACGACGGGCGTTGCGGGCGATTCAATGCCTGTATTCGCTGGGGTCAGCCAGCGCAGGCACATCTGAATCAGCCACATCAACACAAGGGCACTCGCTTCGATCCGCCGGCCAGCGCCTCGCAAAGAGCGGGCGCGCTGGCTGGCTTGGGTATTCCGTGGTCCCAATGACTTGGGGTTTCGTTTGCGTCGGCTTGACTGCCTTGCCTGGCTTGCCACTTTGCGCTGAAGCGCGGGGTCTGCAAGCCGTGCAACGAAGTGGCATCGACCTCGCAGCGCCTTCGTGGGGTGCTCTAAACTTCTCGCTTAATCAAGCACTTACACGACCGCGCTGGTGAAAAACATTATAGGTGCGAAGCCGCGGGCCGCGACGGGGAAAGCCCTCCCCGCCCCGTCGGCCCCGCCCGCCGAGGCGCGCATGCTCACCGTGGATGCGGAGTCCGCCGGCCAGCGGCTCGACAACTTCCTCTTCCGCCACCTCAAGGGCGTGCCCAAGACGCACGTCTACCGGATCATCCGCTCCGGCGAAGTGCGGGTGAACAAAGGGCGCGTCCAGGCCGATTCCCGCGTCGAGTCCGGCGACACCGTGCGCCTGCCGCCGGTGCGGGTCAGTGCTGCACCGGCCAGTGCGACGCCAGCACCGGCGCGCAGCTTCGACCTGCTGCTGGAAGACGAGGCCCTGATCGCGATCGACAAGCCTGCAGGGACCGCGGTGCACGGCGGCAGCGGCGTGAGCTTCGGCGTCATCGAACAGCTGCGGGCCGCCCGGCCGGCCGCGCGCTTCCTCGAACTGGTGCACCGGCTCGACCGGGAAACGTCGGGCGTGCTGCTGGTCGCCAAGAAGCGCAGCGCCCTCACCGCGCTGCAGGCCCAGTTCAAGAGCCGCGAGACCGGCAAGACCTACCTGGCGCTGGTTGAGGGCGACTGGCCGGCGCGCCTGAAGGTGCTCGATGCCCCACTGGCGCGCTACCTGCTGCCGGGCAAGGACGGCCAGGCGGGCGAGGGCGAGCGGCGGGTGAAGGTGGTCGACAAGGACCACCCCGATGCGATGCGGGCGGTCACGCTGGTCCGTGTGCTGGCGCGGCTGAGCCTGCCCGGCGACGCCGCGCCGATGTCGCTGCTGGCCGTGACGATCAAGACCGGCCGCACCCACCAGATCCGCGTGCACCTCGCCTCGGCCGGCCATCCCATCGCGGGCGACGACAAGTACGGCGACTTCGAACGCCGCCGAGCGCTGGCCCGCGCGGGGCTCAAGCGCATGTTCCTGCACGCCTGGCGGCTGCGTTTCACCCATCCGGCCACCGGCGAAGCCGTCGCGCTGCAGGCGCCGCTGCCGCCCGAGCTGGCCGACCTGCTGCCCGCGGCCGAGCGCGCTACCCTCGACACCCATGACAACAACGACAAGCCCTGACGGCGCCGTGCGCCGCTTCGACCTCATCGCCTTCGACTGGGACGGCACGCTCTACGACTCCACCGCCGTGATCGTGCGCTGCATCCAGGCCGCGGTGGTCGACGTCGGCGGGCGCCTGCCCAGCGAGCGCGACGCGGCCTGGGTGATCGGCCTCGGCCTGGCCGAGGCGCTGGCCAAGGCGGCGCCCGACGTGCCCCCCGAGAAGTACCCGGAGCTCGGCGCCCGCTACCGCCACCACTACCTGCGCCACCAGGACGACCTGGTGCTCTTCGATGGCGTGCTGCCGATGATCGATGCCCTGCGCGCGCGCGGTCACAAGCTCGCGGTCGCGACGGGCAAATCGCGCCGCGGCCTCGACCTGGCGCTGGACACCGTGGCCCTGCGCGAGCGCTTCGACAGCTCGCGCACCGCCGACGAGACCTTCGGCAAGCCGCACCCGCGCATGCTGCTCGAGCTGATGGAGGAACTCGACGTGCTCCCCGAGCGCACCCTGATGATCGGCGACACCATCCACGACCTGCAGCTGGCCACCAACGCCGGGTGCGCCAGCGTCGGCGTGAGCTACGGCGCGCACGAGCCCGCCAGCTTTGCGGACCATGGCCCCTTGCACGTGGCCCATTCCGTGCAAGACCTGCACGACTGGCTGCTGCGCCACGCCTGACTTCCGCTTCCGACGACGCCATGCGCACCGAAGAACTTCCCCTGTGCAACTCGCGCGACCTGGTCGAAGGCGGCGATGCCGTCTCCTTCGATGTGGTCTACGGCGGCGAGAGCTGCCGCGCCTTCGCCATCCGCTTTGAAGGGCAGCCGCATGCCTACCTCAACCGCTGCACCCACGTGGCGATGGAGATGGACTACCAGCCCGACCGCTTCTTCGACGACACCGGCCAGTGGCTGCTGTGCGCCACGCACGGCGCGGCGTACCGCCCGGACACCGGTGAATGCGGTGGCGGCCCCTGCCGCGGCGGCCTGGTCAAGATCGACCTGAGCGAGCGCGACGGCGTGGTGCACTGGCATACTGCCTGGAACCTGCAGCCCCTGCAGTTCTGACCCGGCCCGGCCCCTCGACCGCGCCCCTTTTTGCCCATGAGCACCTCCGACCGGAAGGAACCTTCGGGTTTCGAACCTTTTGAGCCGCAAGCGCCGGACCTGGCGACCCCTCCCGTGAACAACGACCCCACCTCCTCGCCCGGCTGGGAGCGCGCGACGCTCGAGAAGCTGGCCTTCGCCTCCCTCAAGGAACAGCGCGCCGCGCGCCGCTGGAAGACCTTCGTGCGCCTGGCCTGGCTCATCTTCTTCGTCGCGCTGGCCTGGCTGGCCTTCATGCGCGCACAGCCCTCCGCAGCCAAGACGACCGCCCACACGGCGGTGGTCGAGATCAAGGGCGAGATCGCCAGCGGTGCCGACGCCAGCGCCGAGTTCGTGGTCGCCGCCATGAAGAGCGCCTTCGAGGACGAGGGCGCCAAGGGCGTGGTGCTGCTGATCAACTCGCCGGGCGGCAGCCCGGTGCAGGCCGGCATCATCAACGACGAGATCAAGCGCATGAAGGCCAAGTACAAGAAGCCGATCTACGCCGTGGTGGAGGAAAGCTGCGCGTCGGCGGCGTACTACATCGCCGCCGCGACCGACAAGATCTACGTCGACAAGGCCAGCCTGGTCGGCAGCATCGGCGTGCTGATGGACGGCTTCGGCTTCACCGGCACCATGGAAAAGCTGGGCGTCGAGCGGCGTCTGCTCACCTCGGGCGAGAACAAGGGCTTCCTCGACCCCTTCAGTCCGATGAGCGACACGCAGAAGCAGCACGCGCAGCAGATGCTCGACCAGATCCACGCCCAGTTCATCGACGTGGTCAAGAAGGGCCGCGGCGAGCGCCTGAAGGCCGACACCCCGGGCCTGTTCAGCGGCCTGTTCTGGACCGGCCAGCAGGCCGTCGAGTTGGGGCTGGCCGACCAGGTGGGCAACGTCGACTACGTGGCGCGCGAGGTGATCAAGGCCGAGGACACCATCGACTACACGCGCCGCGACAACGTGGCCGAGCGCCTGGCCAAGAAGTTCGGCGCCGCTTTTGCCGACACCACCGTGCGCAGCATGCGCAGCACGCCGACGGTGCGCTGAACGCGCTGCGCGGCCTTCGCTTCAAACGGCGCTTCGGCGCCGTTTTTCATGCACGGCCTTTGGATCGAGTTGCTCTCATTTCTATAGCGTCGCGCGCTCGTCCCCTGGGCGCTGGCGGCCGATTCGGCTTAAAGCATCAGTGGCCGCCCGCCGGCGTCGGCGCGCCCGCACTGGCGGCGGCCCGCGGCGCCGCCACCGCCAGCGCCACGGCAAACACCACCACCACCGACAGCGCGGCGGTGAGCGAGCTCACGCGTGCCAGGAATCCGATCATCGGCGGCCCCGCCATGAAGCCCAGGTAGGCGGCGGCCGAGACGGCGGCGATGCCGCGCGCCGCATCCACGCCCGGCACCCGCGCCGCCGCGGCGAACAGGATCGGCACCACGTTCGCGAAGCCGATGCCCACGCCCGCGAATCCCGCCAGGGCGAGCCAGGGCGAATCGGTCAGCAGCACCCCGGCCATCGACAGCGCCGCCAGCGAGGCGCTGGCGCGCAGCAGCGTGGCCGAGGCGAAGCGCGCGCGCAGCGCGTCGCCGCCGAAGCGCGCCGCCGCCATCGCGGCCGAGAAGCTGGCGTAGGCGAGGGCGGCCTGCTGCTGCGGGCTGCCCAACTCCTGCTGCAGGTAGAGCACGCTCCAGTCGTACATCGCGCCCTCGGCCACCAGTCCCAGTGCCGCCAGGACGCCCAGCACCACCAGCGCCCCGCGCGGCAGGCGAAAGCCCCCCTGCGCCGGCGTCGTGCTGGCGGTGAAGCGGCGCGGCAGCATCCAGCGCGTGCCGCCGGCGACCGCCGCGGCCATGACGCCCGCGACCAGCGCCAGATGCCAGTTGGGCGGTAGGCCGGCCGCGAGCGCCGCGCTGCCGCTCACCGCACCGGCCATGCCACCCAGGCTGAACATGCCGTGCATCCCGCTCATCAGCGGCCGGCCGCCGTGCAACTCGAGTTGCGAAGCCTCGGTGTTGATGGCGACGTCGAACACGCTGGTCACCAGACCGAAGGCGGCCAGCAGCACCAGCAGGAAGGCGTACGACGGCATGTGCGTCAGCAACGCCACCAGCAGCGCGTACACGGTGCCGGTGATGAGCGCCATGCGTGCCGCGCCGTGGCGGCCGATCCAGCTGCCCGCTCGGCTGATGCCGAAGAGCGCACCGAAACCCGCGGCCAGCAGCGCCAGCCCCAGTTCGGCCTCGTCGACGCCGTAGTGCGCCTTGACGGTGGGAATGTGCACGCCCCAGGTCGCGAAGATGAAGCCGGAACAGAAGAACTGGGTGCGGGTGGCCCAGCGGGTGGGGGCGCTGCGCGCGAGAGTGGTGTCGGTCAAGGGATCGGTCTGCGGAACTGTTCTTGGATGGATGGCGTGTCCGGGTGCCCGGATATCAGCGCCCGATGGCGAACACCGCCGGCAGGCGCTCCTCGGCCAGCGTGGGCGCGGCACGCCAGGCCTTCACGCTCTGGCTGCACACCCGCATGGCCGGCAGCGTCAGCCCGCTGGCCACCGCCAGGCGCGTGTGGTGCTGCAGCGTCTGGACCAGCGCCTGCAGCAGCGCGGCGTTGCGGTAGGGCGTCTCGATGAAGAGCTGGGTCTGGCCCGTGCGCAGCGCCAGCGCTTCCAGTTCGCGGATGCGCGTGCGGCGCGCCTCGGCGTCCTGCGGCAGGTAGCCGACGAAGGCGAAGTTCTGGCCGTTGAGCCCGCTCGCCGCCAGCGTGAGCAGCAGCGACACCGGCCCGACCAGCGGCACCACCGCCGCGCCGGCCTCGTGGGCGGCACGCACCACCGACGATCCCGGGTCGGCCACCGCCGGCATGCCGGCCTCGCTGAGCAGGCCCACATCGTGGCCCTCGCGCAGTGGCGCGAGCAGGGCCGCGATGGCCGCCGGCGCAGGGACGCCGTCATGGTCGCCCTTCTTATGCACTTCGCGCGGCAGCTCCTGGATGGACTGCGCCTGCAGCGGCGCGGCCAGCGGCACGACGGCATCGATGCGCTTGAGGTATGCGCGGGCGGTCTTCGCGTTCTCGCACACCCAGTGCGTCAGCCGCGCGGCGGCCTGCAGCGTGCCCAGGGGCAGGGCGTCCTGCAGCGGGGCCTGCACCTCGCAGCCGAAGTCGAGCGGGGCGGGGACCAAGTAGAGCGTGGGCATGGTGATGGTTGCTATCAATTCAGGAGCATTCAGCGCCCACCGCACGGGCGCTGGCGGCCGATGTCGTTCGCCAGCTCAGAGCAGGTCCACGCCCGCGGCGCGCAGCATTCGGCAGGTGCGGATCAGCGGCAGGCCGACCAGGGCCGTCGGATCGTCGCTGTCGATGGCCTCGAGCAGTGCGATGCCCAGCCCTTCGCTCTTGGCGCTGCCGGCGCAGTCGTAGGGCTGCTCGGCCAGCAGGTAGCGCTCGATGGCCGCATCGCTCAGGTCGCGAAAGACGACGCGCACCGGCGCGATGTCCTGTTGCGCGAAGCCGGTGGCCTGGCAGACCACGGCGACGGCGGTCTGGAAGATCAGCGTCTGGCCGCGCATGCGGCGCAGCTGTTCGGTGGCGCGGGCGTGGTCGCCGGGCTTGCCCAGCGGCTCGCCGTGCAGGTCGGCGACCTGGTCGGAGCCGATCACCACGGCCTCCGGAAATCGTGCCGCCACGGCCTGCGCCTTGGCCAGCGCCAGGCGCACGGCCAGGTCCGCCGGCGCTTCGCCGGGCTGCGGGGTTTCGTCGACCTCGGGGGCCTGGACGTCGAAGGGCAGGTGCAGGCGCGACATCAGGTCGCGGCGATAGCGGGAGGTCGAACCGAGGATGACAAGGCGTTGCATGCCGGCGATTGTCGGGGCCGCGTAGACTGCGTGAGATGAAGAAGGATTTCGATGCCGGCCGCCTCGACGTACCGGGCTTCGCCCAGGCGGGTGCCACGCTGTCGGCGGCCGAGCCGCTGTCGGCCTATCGGCGCCTACTCGACGAGTCGGCCGTGGCAGACGCCGCGGCCGAGGTTCGCTGGACGGCCGCAGGCGAGATGCGCACCGCCACGGGCGGTCCGGCCGTGCCGTGGATCCACCTGGACGCGACGGTGACGCTGCCGCTGGTCTGCCAGCGCTGCCTGCAGCCGGTGGACACCCCGCTGCAGGCCGACAGATGGTTCCGCTTCGTCGCCGACGAGGAGACTGCGGCGCTGGAGGACGAGGAGGCCGAGGAGGACGTGCTGGTCAGCAGCCACGATTTCGACCTGCGCGAGCTGGTCGAGGACGAGTTGCTGATGGACATCCCCTTCGCCCCCGTGCACGAGGTCTGTCCGGCCCCGGTGCCCATGTCCGCCGCCGATCCGGATTTCGATGCGGCTGGCCAGGAACGCCCGAACCCCTTCGCCGCGCTGGAAGCCCTGAAGAAGAAGCCCGCCGACGGGGGCTGAGGCGGGGGCTGGCGCGGTCCGCTCCCGGCGGGCTATAATCGTGGGCTACGCGCGCGCTTGCCGATCTGGTCGATGACCTGGATCGCCGACCGAGGAGCGGGATCCGAAGGATCCGCGCACCCGGCGGCAGTGGCAGGCGATGCCGGCTTCGGAAGCCCCAGGCGCCGGCCGCACTGCCCACTCACCTCACCGTCTATCAGGAGCCATCATGGCCGTTCAGCAAAACAAGAAGTCGCCTTCGAAGCGCGGCATGCACCGCTCGCACAACGCCCTGGGCGTGCCCGGCATCGCCGTCGAGCCCACCACCGGCGAAACGCACCTGCGTCACCACATCAGCCCCAACGGTTTCTACCGTGGCCGCAAGGTGCTGAAGACCAAGTCCGAAGCCTGAGTTGCTCTTTCAAGGCCAAGGCCCGAAGCTACTGAATCCGTAGCGTCGGGCCTTTGTTTTGATGCCCTCGACTTCCTCTTTTTCGAGCGCCACTCCACCCTCGGCCATCACGGTGGCCGTGGACTGCATGGGTGGCGACCACGGCCCCCGCGTCACGCTCGCGGCCTGCCGTGCATTCCTGGAGCGCCACGCCGACGCGTCGCTGCTGCTCGTGGGTGCGCCTGCGGCGCTGGCATCCTTCAGTCATCCGCGTGGCCGGGTCATTCCGGCCACCGAAGTGGTCGGCATGGACGACCCGATCGAGATCGCCCTGCGCAAGAAGAAGGATTCGTCCATGCGCGTGGCGATCCAGCAGGTCAAGGACGGTGCGGCGCACGCGGCGGTCTCGGCCGGCAACACCGGCGCGCTGATGGCCATCGCCCGCTACCTGCTCAAGACGCTCGACGGCATCGACCGGCCTGCGATCGCTCCTCAACTCCCCAACAGCAAGGGGGGCGCCACGACGGTGCTCGATCTGGGAGCGAACGTCGACTGCGATGCCGAAGACCTGCTGCAGTTCGCCGTGCTGGGCTCGGCGCTGGTGTCGGCCCTGACGGGCAACGAGTCGCCCAGCGTGGGTCTTCTCAACGTCGGTGAGGAAGCGATTAAAGGCAGCGAAACGATCAAGAAAGCGAGCCAATTGCTGCAAAAAGCGGCCAACTCGCAGGATCTGAACTTCTACGGCAACGTCGAGGGCAACGACATCTTCAAGGGCACCACCGACATCGTGGTGTGCGACGGCTTCGTCGGGAACGTGGCGCTCAAGGCCACGGAGGGCGTGGCTTCGATGATCGTCGACTTCATGCGCCAGGAGTTTTCGCGCGGCATTTTCAGCAAATTGGCGGCCATCGTGGCCTATCCGGTCCTAAAAGCTCTGAAAGGCCGGCTCGATCATCGCCGATACAACGGTGCCGCGCTATTGGGTCTGCGCGGGCTGGTCTTCAAGAGCCACGGCTCGGCGGACGAGGAGGCCTTCGGGCATGCGCTGGATCGCGCTTATGATGCCGCTCGCAACAACCTGCTCGACCGAGTGCGTGCCCGCATCGCCCATGCCGCACCGCTCTTGGCCCGCACCGACGCTGCTCCGGCGACGGTCGAGGCCCCGGTCGTGATCCACGCCTGATGACCCTTTATTCCCGCATCACCGGCACGGGCAGCTACCTGCCTCCGCGCCGGGTGACGAATGACGATCTGGCCCGCGAACTGGCCGGCCGCGGCATCGAGACGTCCGACCAGTGGATCATCGAGCGCACCGGCATCCGGGCGCGCCACTTCGCGGCGCCCGAGGTGACCAGCAGCGATCTCGCCCTGCACGCCTGCCGCCACGCCCTAGAAGCGTCCGGCCGCGATGCGCAGGACGTGGACCTGATCATCGTCGCGACCTCGACACCCGACATGGTGTTCCCTTCGTCGGCGGCGATTCTTCAGAACAAGCTTGGCATTGCCGGCTGCCCGGCCTTCGACGTGCAGGCGGTGTGCAGCGGCTTCGTCTATGCGCTCACGGTGGCCGACGCGATGATCCGCACCGGCGGCGCCAAGTGCGCGCTGGTCGTCGGTGCCGAGGTCTTCTCGCGCATCCTCGATTTCAACGACCGCACGACCTGCGTGCTCTTCGGCGACGGCGCCGGGGCCGTGGTGCTCGAGGCGAGCGACACGCCCGGCATCCTGGCGAGCGACCTGCACGCCGACGGCTCGCACGTCGGCATCCTCTGCACGCCCGGCCACGTCTCGGGCGGCCAGGTGGTGGGCACGCCCCTGCTGCACATGGACGGCCAGGCGGTCTTCAAGCTCGCGGTCCGCGTGCTCGAGGATGCCGCCCGCGCCACCCTCGCCAAGGCCGGCAAGACCGATGCCGACATCGACTGGCTGATTCCGCACCAGGCCAACATCCGCATCATGCAGGGCACGGCCAAGAAGCTGAAGCTTCCGCTGGACAAGCTGATCGTCACCGTCGACGAGCATGGCAACACCTCCGCGGCGTCCATTCCCCTGGCGCTCGACGCCGCCGTGCGCGACGGCAAGATCAAGAAGGGTGACACGCTCATGCTCGAAGGCGTGGGCGGCGGCTTCACCTGGGGCGCGGTGCTATTGAATCTGTAGCAGCTTGCGCCCGCTGGACGGGCGCTGCGGCTCGATTGGAGACACAAAACGATGAAGACCTTCGCATTCGTCTTTCCTGGGCAGGGTTCGCAGGCCGTGGGCATGCTGGACGCTTGGGGCGACCATCCCGCCGTGCGCGACACCCTGGCCGAGGCCTCGGAATCGCTGGGCGAGGACGTGGCGAAGCTGATCCACGAAGGCCCCAAGGAAGCGCTGGCGCTCACCACCAACACCCAGCCCGTGATGCTGGTGGCCGGCGTCGCCGCCTGGCGCGCCTGGCTGGCCGAGGGTGGCGCGCAGCCGGCCGTCGTGGCGGGCCATTCGCTCGGCGAGTACTCGGCCCTGGTGGCCGCCGGCGTGCTCACGCTCGCGCAGGCCGCGCCGCTGGTGCGCTTCCGCGCCCAGGCCATGCAGGAGGCGGTGCCGGTGGGCGTTGGCGCCATGGCCGCCATCCTCGGCATGGAATCCGCCAAGGTCATCGCCGGTTGTGCCGAGGTATCGGCCGGCTTCGCCGCAGGCAGCGGCGAGGTGGTGGAGGCGGTGAACTTCAACGACCCGGTGCAGACGGTGATCGCCGGCAGCAAGGCGGCGGTTGAGAAGGCCTGCGAGGTGCTGAAGGCGAACGGCGCCAAGCGCGCGCTCCCGCTGCCGGTGTCGGCGCCTTTCCACTCGAGCCTCATGCGCCCGGCGGCGGAAGCGCTCAAGGGCCGGCTGGCGGACGTGGAGCTGAAGGCGCCCGTCATTCCGGTGCTGAACAACATCGATGTCGCGGTCGAGAGCGACCCGGCGCGCATCCGCGACGCCCTCGTGCGACAGGCGGCCGGGCCGGTGCGCTGGGTCGAGAGCGTGCAGGCGCTGCAGGCGCGCGGCGTCCAGGCCATCGTCGAGTGCGGCCCGGGCAAGGTCCTGTCCGGGATGGTCAAGCGCATCGCGCCCGACGTGGGCAACGGCGCCATCTACGACCCGGCCTCGCTGGCCGACGCCAAGCAACTGCTGGCCTGAGAAGCGCCGCATTCACCTTCCTTCTGTCATGAGCATTCCCACCATTGCGGGCCAGGTGGCCCTGGTCACGGGCGCGACGCGCGGCATCGGTGCCGCCATCGCCCTCGAACTGGCCCAGCGCGGCTACAAGGTCATCGGCACCGGCACGTCGGCCGACGGCGCAGCCAAGATCGGCGCGGCCCTGGCGGCGCACGGCGGCCTCGGCGAGGTGCTGAACGTCACGGACGGCGCGGCGCTGGATGCGCTGGTCGACGGCATCGTCAAGGCGCACGGCGGCCTGCATGTGCTGGTCAACAACGCCGGCATCACGCGGGACATGCTGGCCATGCGCCTGAAGGACGAGGACTGGGACGCGGTGATCGACACCAACCTCAAGGCCGTGTTCCGTGCCTCGCGCGCCGCCATCCGCCCGATGATGAAGCAGCGCTTCGGCCGCATCATCAGCATCACGAGCGTGGTCGGCGCCTCCGGCAACCCGGGCCAGGCCAATTACGCGGCGGCCAAGGCCGGCGTGGCCGGCATGACCCGCGCCCTGGCGCGCGAACTGGGCAGCCGCAGCATCACCGTCAACTGTGTGGCACCGGGCTTCATCGAGACCGACATGACCGCCAGCCTGCCCGAGGCGCAGCAGCAGGCGCTGCTGTCGTCGATTCCGCTGGGCCATCTGGGCAAGCCGTCCGACATCGCGCATGCCGTGGCCTACCTCGCGTCGCCGCAGGCCGGTTACATCACGGGGCAGGAACTGCACGTCAACGGCGGCATGTACATGTAGGACGACCCAGGTCGCCCTTTTTCCCGCACGGCCGGAGCGGCATCGACCACGGTCCGCCCGGCTAAAATCCATCGATTGTCTACAACCCTGAGAGGGAACCCAATGAGCGATATCGAAGCACGTGTCAAGAAAATCATCGCCGAACAACTCGGCGTGGAAGAGTCGCAAGTCACCAACGAGAAGGCTTTCGTGGCCGACCTGGGTGCCGACTCGCTCGACACGGTCGAACTCGTGATGGCCCTGGAAGACGAATTCGGCATCGAGATCCCCGACGAGGACGCGGAGAAGATCACGACGGTGCAGAACGCCATCGACTACGCCACCAAGAACCAGAAGGACTGATCCAGGCCCTTGCGGAAGCCGAGCCCGCGCAACCGGGGCCGGCGCCGATGGCGCTGCTGCCGCCCGCGTGACCGTGCGATGCGGCATCGCTTCCTTCCCTTTTCCCAGAAAGGCTCGCCGGCATGACCCTACGCCGCGTCGTCGTGACCGGGCTCGGTTGCGTTTCTCCCGTCGGCAACACCGTTGCCGACAGCTGGGCCGGCCTGATCGCAGGCAGGTCCGGGATCGACACCATCACCAAGTTCGATGTCAGCGCCTTCGCCTGCAAGTTCGCCGGCCAAGTCAAGGACTTCGACATCACGAAGTACATCTCCGAGAAGGAAGCGCGTCACATGGACCGCTTCATCCATCTCGGGATGGCCGCGTCGATCCAGGCGGTCGAGGACAGTGGGCTGCCCACCGGCGATGCGCTCACGCCGGAGCTGGCCTCGCGCATCGGCTGCAACATCGGTTCGGGCATCGGCGGCCTGCCGCTGATCGAGGACACGCACGCCGAACTGGTCAACCGCGGTCCGCGCCGCATCTCGCCCTTCTTCGTACCGGCCTCGATCATCAACATGATCTCGGGCCACGTGTCGATCAAGTACGGCTTCACCGGCGCGAACATCGCCGTCGTGACGGCGTGCACGACCGGCCTGCACGCCATCGGCCTGTCGGCCCGGCTGATCCAGGCCGGCGATGCCGACGTGATGGTCGCCGGCGGTGCCGAGTCGACGGTCTCGCCCTTGGGCATCGGCGGCTTCGCGGCGGCTCGCGCCCTGAGCACCCGCAACGACGATCCGGCGACGGCCTCTCGTCCGTGGGACAAGGACCGTGACGGCTTCGTGCTCGGCGAGGGCGCGGGCGTGCTGGTGATCGAGGAGTACGAGCACGCCAAGGCCCGCGGCGCCAAGATCTATGCGGAACTGGTCGGCTTCGGCATGAGCGCCGACGCGTACCACATGACCGCGCCCAACGTCGATGGCCCGCGCCGCTCGATGGAGGCGGCACTGCGCAACGCAGGCATTAATGCCGACCAGGTGAACTACCTCAATGCGCACGGCACCTCGACGCCGCTGGGCGACCTCAACGAGACGAACGCGATCAAGAACGCCTTTGGCAGCCACGCGAAGAAGCTCGTCGTGAACTCGACCAAGTCGATGACCGGCCACCTGCTGGGCGGCGCCGGTGGCATCGAGTCGGTGTTCACGGTGCTGGCCGTGCACCACCAGAAGAGTCCGCCGACCATCAACATCTTCAACCAGGACCCGGAATGCGACCTGGACTACTGCGCCAACGAGGCGCGGGACATGAAGATCGACGTGGCCGTGAAGAACAACTTCGGGTTCGGTGGCACCAACGGCACCCTGGTGTTCAAGCGCGTCTGACCCGCCGGAACACGTCGCCCGCATGCACAGCGCCCCATCGGTGAGCTATCCGGTGGGGCGCTCGCGCGTCGGACACGCCATTCTCTGGACCCTTTGGGCCGCAGGCGCTTGCTGCGCCTGCGCATGGCGCTATCAAAATAATAGCGATGAGGGGCGCTGGGCGATGGTGCTCGGCGCTTTCGTCCTCGCTTCGCTCGCGCTGGCGTGGGCGCTCAGGCCGCAGGCGGCCCGGGTGTTGCGGTGGGACGGGGCCTTCTGGTCCCTCTCGGGCGCCAAGCCCCTGGGCATGGCCGAAGCAAGCGTGGCGCTCGATCTGCAAGGCACGCTGCTGCTGCGCCTGCAGGAAGCCGGCCGCGCCACCCAATGGCTCTGGACCGACCGGGCCGCGGCGCCCGAGCGCTGGAACGCGATGCGCCGTGCGGTATATTGCCGCGCCCCGAGCCCGCAAGACGCCGGTCTCGCCCCTGCCGTCGCTGCAGCGCCGCCTCCCCGCACCCCCGATCTCCCCGCATGACCTCGTCCGCGCCGCCACCGCCGCCTTCGGGCGAGCTGCCCGACGCGGCAGCCGCCGCGCCGGCGCGGCCGGTCGATCCCGATTTCCAGCTCGTCCAGCGCACGGTGGCGGGCGATGGCAAGGCCTTCGAACTGCTGGTCCTGAAGTACCAGCGCCGCATCGAGCGGCTGATCGGCCGCATGGTGCGCGACGTCGACCTGGTCGAGGACATCGCGCAGGAAACCTTCATCCGCGCCTACCGGGCCCTGCACCAGTTCCGCGGCGAGGCGCAGTTCTACACCTGGCTGTACCGGATCGCCGTCAACACCGCCAAGAAGGCGCTGGTGGACATGAAGCGCGACCCCACCATCCCGGAGGCGGCCCTGCGCGGCGCCAGCGACGACGACGATGAAACTTACCGCCCGGCAAACGAACCAATCAGCGACGAAACCCCCGATTCCGTGCTGGCCGCCAATGAGATTGCGGCAGCGGTGAACGCTGCCATGGAGGCGTTGCCGGCCGAGCTGCGCCAGGCCGTGACGCTGCGCGAGATCGAGGGTTTGAGCTACGAAGAGATCGCCGAGGTCATGAACTGCCCCATCGGGACGGTGCGTTCGCGCATCTTCCGGGCGCGGGAAGCCATCTCGGCGCGGGTGAAGCCGCTGCTGGACAACCAGTCCGGCAAGCGCTGGTGATCACAGGTGAACGACATGAAGCAGACGAACGGATCGGAATCGCTGGAATGGGTGTCCGCGCTGGCCGATGGCCAGCTCGAGGGCGAGGAATTCGCGCGGGCGGTGGATGAGGTGGGCGCGGGCGCCGAATTGCGCGCGAGCTGGCAGGTGTACCACCTGGTCGGCGACGTGCTGCGTACCGGCGCGCATGCACCGTGCACCGACTCCGGGGTGTTCATGGCCCGCTTGCAGCAGCGCCTGGCTGCCGAGTCCGTGGCCCGGCCGGTCGCGGCGGCTGCGCCGCCAGTGGCGCTGCCGCAAGTCGCGGAAGCCGCCAACGAGCCCGTGTTCCGCTGGAAGATGGTGGCCGGCGTGGCGACGATCGCGGCAGCCGCGGCCATCGGCTGGACGTGGATGGGGCAGGGGCCTGTTCCGGCTGCGGCAGGGGGCGCTCAACTCGCCATGCAGGCGCCCCAGGTGCCCGCGCGGGTGGATTTCACGACTCCGGGCGGTGCTTCTTCTGCCTCTCCCGAGGGGTCGATCCTGGCGGCTTCGGCCACGGCCGGCTCGGCGGTGCCGCTCAGCCGCACACGCGTCCTGGTCGGCAACGGCGCACCGCAGGTGATGCTGCGCAACCCGCGCCTGGACGAACTGCTGGAGGCCCATCAGCAGGCCAGCGGCGCGTCGCAGATGCCTTCGGGCTTCCTGCGCAACGCCACCTTCGAGGCACCTTCCCGCTGAGGCCCGTGCGAAGCCGCCGTTTGATGAATCCAGCATCGCCCGTTCGGCGTCCTGCACCTGTGCGAACGGCTGTGGCCGTCGCCGTGGTCGCTGGTTGCGCGACGTGGACCGGGGCATGGGCGGGCCGCGAGCAGGCACCGGCGTCAGGGCGCACGCACCCTGAGGCGGCGGTCGCGCAGGCGCCGGCCGATCCCGCGAGCTACGGCGTGATCGACTGGCTGCGTCGCATGCATCTGGCGGCGCGGCGCACCAACTACGTGGGCACCTTCGTCGTCACGGCGGCGGCGGGCAACCTCTCGAGTGCGCGCATCTGGCACGCCTGCGAGGCCGACCTGCAGATCGAGCGCGTGGACACGCTGTCCGGCCCGCCGCGCTCCACCTTCCGCCGCAACGACCTCGTGATGACCTTCCTGCCGGAAGCCAAGCTCATCAGGAGCGAACGGCGCGAGAACTTCGACGTGTTCCCGAACCTGCTCGGCGCCTCCGAATCGGCGATCGCCGAGCTCTATGGCGCGCGCCTCCTCGGCAAGGGCCGGGTGGCCGGCATCGATGCCGACGTGGTGCAACTGGCACCACGGGACGCGCTGCGTTTCGGCTACCGCGTGTGGAGCGAACGCCGCTCGGGGCTGGTGCTCAAGCTGCAGACGCTGGACGCGGAAGGGCGTGTCGTCGAACAGTCCGCCTTCTCCGAGCTGCAGCTCGACGCGCCCATCAAGACGCACGCGCTGGCGCAGATGATGAACAAGACGGCCGGCTATCGCGTGGAACGGTCGGAGCTGGAGCGCACGACGCCCGCTGCCGAGGGCTGGTCGCTGCGCGCAGGGGTCGCCGGCTTCAAGCCCGTCAGTTGCTACCGCCGGGCGCTCACCGCACGCGGGGCCGAATCCGGCGAGCGCACGATGCAGTGGACCTTCTCCGACGGCCTGGCGACGGTGTCGCTGTTCGTCGAGCCTTACGACGCCGAGCATCCGCTGCAGGAGGGCACGATGGCGCTCGGCGCCACGAACACCCTGACACGCCGCATTCCGGATGCGCAGGGCGACTGGTGGCTCACGGCCGTCGGTGAGGTGCCTGCGCAGACCCTGGAGGCTTTTGCGCGCAATCTGGTGCGCAATCGCTGAAATCCGCGGCCCTGGCCGACGAGCGCTGAACCAAAGCGACCAGGACAATTCAGAGCACTGTCTTGAATCCCCATCCATTCCTGAAAGCAGTTCAATGATGTTCCAACCCGAGGGCAAGAAACTTCATGCACGGCTGGTCGCCGGCGCGCTGGCCGTGGGGGCCCTGGCGGCCGTGCAGGCGCCGTTGACACCGGCCTTTGCGCAATCGGCGCCGCAGCCTGCGGCACCGACGCGCACGTTGCCGGATTTCACCGACCTTGTGGACCAGGTGGGACCGTCCGTGGTCAACATCCGCACGGTGGAACGCGTGGCGCAGCGCGGCGGCAACGGCGAGATGGACGAGGAGATGCAGGAGTTCTTCCGCCGCTTCTTCGGCCAGCCCATTCCCGGCGTGCCGCGCCAGGGGCCGAGGCCCAACCGGCCGCAGCAGCCGCAGGAAGAGGAACGGCCGCGCGGCGTCGGCTCGGGCTTCATCCTCACGCCCGACGGCTACGTGATGACCAACGCGCACGTGGTCGAGGATGCGTCCGAGGTGCTGGTCACGCTGCCCGACAAGCGCGAGTTCAAGGCCAAGATCGTGGGGGCCGACAAGCGCACCGACGTTGCGGTGGTCAAGATCGAAGCCACCGGCCTGCCGGCGGTGAAGGTGGGCGACATCTCGCGCCTGCGGGTGGGCGAATGGGTGATGGCCATCGGCTCGCCCTTCGGCCTGGAGAACACCGTGACGGCCGGCATCGTGAGTGCCAAGCAGCGCGACACGGGCGACTACCTGCCCTTCATCCAGACCGACGTGGCCATCAACCCGGGCAACTCGGGCGGGCCGCTGATCAACATGCGCGGCGAGGTGGTGGGCATCAACAGCCAGATCTATTCGCGCTCGGGCGGGTTCATGGGCATCTCGTTCTCGATCCCGATCGACGAGGCCATCCGAGTCAGCGACCAGCTGCGCACTTCGGGCCGCGTCTCGCGCGGGCGCATCGGCGTGCAGATCGACCAGGTCACGAAGGACGTGGCGGAATCGATCGGCCTGGGCAAGGCGCAGGGCGCGCTGGTGCGCGGCGTCGAGGCCGGCTCGCCGGGTGAGAAGGCCGGCGTGGAGGCGGGCGACATCATCGTGAAGTTCGACGGCCGCGCGATCGAGAAGCCCAGCGACCTGCCGCGCCTGGTCGGCAACACCAAGCCCGGGACCAAGAGCACCCTGACCGTGTTCCGTCGCGGGGCCACCAAGGACCTCACGGTCACGGTCGCCGAACTGGAGCCGGACAAGCCGGCCCGCCCGGCCACGACCCGCGAAGAGCCCACGCCCAAGCCCTCGTCGGCCTCTGCGGCGGCCAAGGCGCTGGGCCTGCTCGTCAACGAGCTCAGCGATGCACAGAAGAAGGATCTGAAGCTGCGGGGCGGCGTGCGTGTGGAGGCCGCTTCCGAGGCCGCCGCGCGCGCCGGGCTGCGCGAGGGCGACGTCATCCTGGCGGTCGGCAACCTGGAGGTGGCGAACGTCAAGGAGTTCGATGCCGCCCTTGCCAAGGCCGACAAGTCCAAGCCGATCAGCGTGCTGTTCCGGCGCGGCGAATGGGCCCAGTACGCGCTGATCCGGCCCACCCGCTGACAGCTTTGTGACGGTCAAGTGGCCCCACCCGCCAGTCGGGATTGGGGTCTTTTTTTAGCGACAGCGTCCGCGCGGACCGGCACGCTATCTGGTGCGCAATCGCTGAAATCCGCGGCCCTGGCCGACGAGCGCTGAACCAAAGCGACCAGGACAATTCAGAGCACTGTCTTGAATCCCCATCCATTCCTGAAAGCAGTTCAATGATGTTCCAACCCGAGGGCAAGAAACTTCATGCACGGCTGGTCGCCGGCGCGCTGGCCGTGGGGGCCCTGGCGGCCGTGCAGGCGCCGTTGACACCGGCCTTTGCGCAATCGGCGCCGCAGCCTGCGGCACCGACGCGCACGTTGCCGGATTTCACCGACCTTGTGGACCAGGTGGGACCGTCCGTGGTCAACATCCGCACGGTGGAACGCGTGGCGCAGCGCGGCGGCAACGGCGAGATGGACGAGGAGATGCAGGAGTTCTTCCGCCGCTTCTTCGGCCAGCCCATTCCCGGCGTGCCGCGCCAGGGGCCGAGGCCCAACCGGCCGCAGCAGCCGCAGGAAGAGGAACGGCCGCGCGGCGTCGGCTCGGGCTTCATCCTCACGCCCGACGGCTACGTGATGACCAACGCGCACGTGGTCGAGGATGCGTCCGAGGTGCTGGTCACGCTGCCCGACAAGCGCGAGTTCAAGGCCAAGATCGTGGGGGCCGACAAGCGCACCGACGTTGCGGTGGTCAAGATCGAAGCCACCGGCCTGCCGGCGGTGAAGGTGGGCGACATCTCGCGCCTGCGGGTGGGCGAATGGGTGATGGCCATCGGCTCGCCCTTCGGCCTGGAGAACACCGTGACGGCCGGCATCGTGAGTGCCAAGCAGCGCGACACGGGCGACTACCTGCCCTTCATCCAGACCGACGTGGCCATCAACCCGGGCAACTCGGGCGGGCCGCTGATCAACATGCGCGGCGAGGTGGTGGGCATCAACAGCCAGATCTATTCGCGCTCGGGCGGGTTCATGGGCATCTCGTTCTCGATCCCGATCGACGAGGCCATCCGAGTCAGCGACCAGCTGCGCACTTCGGGCCGCGTCTCGCGCGGGCGCATCGGCGTGCAGATCGACCAGGTCACGAAGGACGTGGCGGAATCGATCGGCCTGGGCAAGGCGCAGGGCGCGCTGGTGCGCGGCGTCGAGGCCGGCTCGCCGGGTGAGAAGGCCGGCGTGGAGGCGGGCGACATCATCGTGAAGTTCGACGGCCGCGCGATCGAGAAGCCCAGCGACCTGCCGCGCCTGGTCGGCAACACCAAGCCCGGGACCAAGAGCACCCTGACCGTGTTCCGTCGCGGGGCCACCAAGGACCTCACGGTCACGGTCGCCGAACTGGAGCCGGACAAGCCGGCCCGCCCGGCCACGACCCGCGAAGAGCCCACGCCCAAGCCCTCGTCGGCCTCTGCGGCGGCCAAGGCGCTGGGCCTGCTCGTCAACGAGCTCAGCGATGCACAGAAGAAGGATCTGAAGCTGCGGGGCGGCGTGCGTGTGGAGGCCGCTTCCGAGGCCGCCGCGCGCGCCGGGCTGCGCGAGGGCGACGTCATCCTGGCGGTCGGCAACCTGGAGGTGGCGAACGTCAAGGAGTTCGATGCCGCCCTTGCCAAGGCCGACAAGTCCAAGCCGATCAGCGTGCTGTTCCGGCGCGGCGAATGGGCCCAGTACGCGCTGATCCGGCCCACCCGCTGACAGCTTTGTGACGGTCAAGTGGCCCCACCCGCCAGTCGGGATTGGGGTCTTTTTTTAGCGACAGCGTCCGCGCGGACCGGCACGCTGGAGAAAATTTTGGCTCCGGGTCAGGCGGCAGAATTGTTTGCGACCACTAACTTATTGCCGGGTTAATGACCAAATTCGATAGAATGCGGGCCTGCCCGAGCCAGCTCGACGCATAAGCAGGTCACCGTGCGCCACGATGCGGGATGTCCCTGTGCCGTGCACCGCCGCTCCACAGATCGCCCACAAGTTGTTCATCAAGTAGCCCACAGATGCTGTGGATAAGTTGTTTATAAAATCCATGTTGCTGACCTGCAACGAGCATCGTGGCCCCTCCCTCGGCCTGTACGCGCCCCCTGTTTTGCCTACAATGAAGTTCCAACTACTGCAGTTGCCATTGCTTGTTGGTTCAGGGCGCGTCTCTCGAGGACGCGCCCTTTTTTCTTGTGCGCTTCCCTCTGTGCGCCAGCTATTTCAAGTACTTAAGCGTTCCCGTTGATGAATCACATCAGAAATTTTTCGATCATTGCGCACATCGACCACGGGAAATCGACGCTGGCTGATCGCTTGATCCAACGCTGTGGTGGCCTCGCCGAACGCGAGATGGAAGCGCAGGTGCTCGACTCGATGGACATCGAGAAAGAGCGTGGGATAACCATCAAGGCACAGACCGCCGCGCTGCACTACAAGGCGCGCGACGGCCAGGTCTACAACCTCAATCTCATCGACACGCCGGGCCACGTCGACTTCTCGTACGAAGTCTCGCGCTCTCTCTCCGCCTGCGAGGGTGCGCTGCTCGTCGTCGATGCATCGCAGGGCGTGGAAGCGCAGACGGTGGCCAACTGCTACACCGCACTCGACCTCGGTGTGGAAGTGCTGCCGGTGCTCAACAAGATGGACCTGCCGCAGTCGGACCCCGACAACGCGAAGGCCGAGATCGAGGACGTGATCGGCATCGATGCGAGCGACGCGATCCCGTGCTCGGCCAAGACCGGCATGGGCGTGGACGAGATCCTCGAAGCCATCGTCGCCAAGGTGCCCGCGCCGCGCGGCAACCCGGATGCGGCGCTGCGCGCCATGATCATCGACAGCTGGTTCGACCCCTACGTCGGCGTCGTGATGCTGGTGCGTGTCGTCGATGGCCGCCTGGCCAAGGGCGAGCGCATCAAGATGATGGCGACGGGCGCGAGCTACAACGCCGACAACCTCGGCGTCTTCACGCCGGCGAACGAGCCGCGCGACGCGCTGGAGGCGGGCGAGGTGGGCTACATCATCGCCGGCATCAAGGAGCTGCAGGCCGCGAAGGTGGGCGACACCGTCACGCTGATCAAGGGCGGCACGGGCGGCGCGGCCTTCACCGCGACGGAGCCCCTGCCGGGCTTCAAGGAGATCCAGCCGCAGGTCTTCGCGGGCCTGTACCCGACCGAGGCGAGCGAATACGACCAGTTGCGCGACGCGCTGGAGAAGCTCAAGCTCAACGACGCCTCGCTGCACTACGAGCCCGAGGTGAGCCAGGCGCTGGGTTTCGGCTTCCGCTGCGGCTTCCTGGGCCTGCTGCACATGGAGATCGTGCAGGAGCGCCTGGAGCGCGAGTTCGACCAGGACCTCATCACCACCGCGCCGAGCGTGGTCTACCAGGTGATGAAGAACGACGGCGAGGTCATCATGGTCGAGAACCCCGCCAAGATGCCCGACGTGGGCAAGATGGCGGAGATCCGCGAGCCCATCGTCACCGTGCACCTGTACATGCCGCAGGAGTATGTCGGCGCCGTGATGACGCTGGCCAACCAGAAGCGCGGCGTGCAGATCAACATGGCCTACCACGGTCGCCAGGTCATGCTGACCTACGACATGCCACTGGGCGAGATCGTGCTGGACTTCTTCGACAAGCTGAAGTCGGTGAGCCGCGGCTACGCCTCGATGGACTACGAATTCAAGGAGTACCGGGCGTCCGACGTGGTGAAGGTCGACATCCTGCTCAACGGCGAGAAGGTCGACGCACTGTCGATCATCGTGCACCGCACGCAGGCCCAGTTCCGCGGTCGGGCGGTGGTCAGCAAGATGCGCGAAATCATCAGCCGCCAGATGTTCGACGTCGCGATCCAGGCCGCCATCGGCGCCAACATCATCGCGCGCGAGACCATCAAGGCGCTGCGCAAGAACGTGCTGGCAAAATGTTACGGTGGCGACATCACCCGCAAGCGCAAGCTGCTCGAGAAGCAGAAGGCGGGCAAGAAGCGCATGAAGCAGATCGGTTCGGTCGAGGTCCCGCAAGAGGCCTTCCTCGCCATCCTGCAGGTCGAAGAATAAGCGGCGGCCCGGCCCGCCAGAAGAAGAATTCCCAGCGATGGCACTCCTGACTTCCCTGATCCTGGCCGCCTTCGTCGGCTATATCGGCGCCTGGTACACCGGCGCCGTGGAGGGCAACTTCGCCCTGCTGCTTCTGCTGGCGACCGTGGTCACCGGCGCGTACTGGCTGGTCGAGCGCTTCTATTTCCTGCCGCGCCGCCGGCGCGCCGCGGAGGCCTTCGAGACTTCCAGCGCGCAGCGGCGCGAGGCGCTGACTCAGCAGGGGATCACGCAGTTCGACCGCGAGGACAGCAAGGCGCGCGAGAAGATCCTGGCCCAGCCCTGGTGGCTGGACTGGACGGCCGGGCTGTTCCCGGTGATCCTGGTCGTGTTCCTGCTGCGCTCCTTCGTGGTGGAGCCCTTCAAGATCCCCTCGGGCTCGATGATGCCGACCCTGCTCACCGGCGACCTGATCCTGGTGAACAAGTTCACCTACGGGCTGCGGCTGCCGGTGGCCAACACCAAGGTGACCGACGGCACGCCGCCGGCGCGCGGCGACGTGATGGTCTTCCGCTACCCCCCCAAGCCCAGCATGGACTACATCAAGCGCGTGGTGGGCGTGCCCGGCGACGAGGTGGCCTACCTCAACAAGAAGCTCACCATCAACGGCCAGCCGGTCAGCAAGGTCGAGGTGCCCGACTACTTCGACGACGAGGTGATGCGCTACTTCAAGCAGTACCGCGAGAACCTCGGAGGCAAGGAGCACCTGCTGCTCAACGACGACACGCGCCGCGCGGGCCTGTCCGATGCCGAGATCATGTCGTTCCCGAACCGTGAAAATTGTCGTTACAGTGTCGAGGGCGTGGTCTGCAAGGTGCCGCCCGGTCACTATTTCATGATGGGCGACAACCGCGACAACTCGCTCGATTCGCGCTATTGGGGCTTCGTTCCGGACCAGAACATCGTGGGCAAGGCCTTCTTCGTCTGGATGAACTTCGGCAACCTCAAGCGCATCGGTCCATTTCAATAACCCGTTGACCAGGGAAGAGGAAGAAGAGGGTATGAGGGCAATGCAATCCAGGGCGCGCCAGCGCGGCATCTCGTTCATCGGCCTGCTGTTCGTGGCGGTCGTCTTCGTGTGCGTGGGCATCGTGGTGGCCAAGGTGGTGCCGACGGCGATCGAGTACCAGAGCATCCTCAAGGCCGCCAACAAGGCCAAGGAAGGCTCGACCGTGCCGGAAGTCCGCGCCATCTTCGATCGGGCCCAGGCGGTCGACTACTTCGACGCCATATCGGGCAAGGATCTCGACGTGCAGAAGGTGGGCGACAAGGTGGTCGTTTCCTTCGCATACGACAAGGAGATCCCGCTCTTCGGCCCCGCCTATCTGTTGATCAAGTACCGAGGCCAGTCCAACTGAGCCCGACCAGCCGCCAGCGCCCCGTCGACGTGGCTCCCAGCGGGCTCGGGGCACTGCAGGCGCGCCTGCAGCACGCCTTCCGCGACGCTGGGCTGCTCCAGCGCGCACTGACGCACCGCAGCTTCTCGTCCGAGCACAACGAGCGCCTGGAATTCCTGGGCGACTCGGTGCTGAACCTGGCCGTCTCCCATCTGCTCTACACCCGCCTGGCCCAGTTGCCCGAGGGCGACCTCTCGCGCGTGCGGGCCAACCTCGTCAAGCAGGACACCCTGCACCGCATCGCCCTGCAGCTGGAACTGTCGCCGCTGCTGCGGCTGGGCGAGGGCGAGGCCCGATCGGGCGGTTCGGCGCGTCCTTCGATCCTGGCCGACGCGCTGGAGGCCGTGATCGGCGCCGTCTACCTGGACGCGGGCTACGGCGCGGCGCAGGCGCTCGTCGAACGCCTGTACGAGGCCGTGGAGATCAACCCGCGCATGGAGGCGGTCTCCAAGGACCCGAAGACCGAATTGCAGGAATGGCTGCAGGGCCACAAAATGAAACTGCCCGCCTACCGCGTGGCCGGCACACTGGGTGCGGCGCACAAGCAGACCTTCGAGGTGGAGTGCGAAGTCGCCGAACTCGGCTTGGTCGCACGCGGCATCGGCGGTTCGCGCCGGGCCGGCGAGCAGGCCGCCGCTGCGGCGATGCTGCTCCAGCTGAAGGCCCGCGGCCGTTGAACACATCCATGACCACCGATCCCAATGCTATCGATTCCGTAGCGCCCCCCGCAGGCGCCACGGGCGTTCCCGCCCCAAATGGCTCGCACATCCCGGGCGCGGGCGGCGTGCGGCGCTGCGGCCTCGTGGCCATCGTCGGCAAGCCCAACGTGGGCAAATCCACGCTCCTCAATGCGCTGGTGGGCCAGAAGATCAGCATCACCTCGCGCAAGGCCCAGACCACGCGTCACCGCATCACCGGCATCCGCACCGTGGCGACGCCGGACGGCGGCGGCGCACAGTTCGTCTTCGTCGACACGCCGGGTTTCCAGACCCGCCACGCCAACGCCCTCAACCGCTCGCTGAACAAGACCGTGCTGGGCGCGGTGGCGGACGTCGACCTGATCCTCTTCGTGGTCGAAGCGGGGCGCTTTGCGCCGGCCGACGCCAAGGTGCTGTCGCTGCTGGGCAAGAACATCCCGGTGCTGCTGGTTGCCAACAAGCTCGACACCGTGCACCGCCGGGCCGACATCGCGCCCTGGCTGGCGCAGATGCAGGCCGACAACGCGGGCGAGGGCGCCGAGCGCTTCGCCGAGTTCGTGCCAATGTCGGCCAAGAACGCCAAGGACATCGAGCGGCTCATCGGCATCTGCGAGAAGTTCCTGCCCGAGCAGCCCTGGTGGTACGACGAGGACGAGCTGACCGACCGCAGCGAGAAGTTCCTCGCCAGCGAGACGGTGCGCGAAAAGCTGTTCCGGCTCACCGGCGACGAACTGCCCTACACCTCGACCGTGGTCATCGACAAGTTCGAGGAAGAGCCGCCGCAGAAGAAGGGACAGAAGCGCCTGGTCAAGATCGCCGCCACCATCGTGGTCGAGCGTGACGGCCACAAGGCGATGGTGATCGGCGACAAGGGCGAGCGCATCAAGCGCATCGGCACCGAGACGCGCCAGGAGCTCGAAAAACTCATGGACGCCAAGGTGTTCATCGAACTGTGGGTCAAGGTGCGCTCCGGCTGGGCCGACGACGAGGCACGCGTCAAGTCCTTCGGCTATGAGTGAACCGGGCCGGCGCGCCGCCGGCCGCCTGCGGGTGCTGATGCTTGCCGCCTGCCTGCTCGGCGGCGGCGCGGGCGCCCTGGCGCAGACGCCGCCCGCCGCGCCGACGCCGCTGCTGCTGCGCGCCGGCACCGAACAGCATCTAATCATCGATGCCTCCGGCGACCCGCGCCTGCCGCACCTCTTTTCCGTCGAAGGCGATGCCGCCGCGCCGCAGCGGCGGCCGTGGGCCGTGTCGCTCAACGTCGCGCTCGAGGGCGCGGCGGAGCTCGACCGGCGGCTGGTGCAGGAACTGGCGCAGCGCCAGATGGCCGGGCAGGTGCTGCTGGAGGAATTCCGCCCCCCGCACGTCCCCCGCTGTACCGAGCTGCAGGTCGGCAGCCGCGTGCCCGTCGCGGTCGTGCAGGCTGTCGTTCGCGCGCTGCTGCCGCTGCCGCAGCGCTGGTCGGTGCAGATCGTGGAGGACGATGAATCCGGCACCGGCGAGTCGCAGCGCGTCTACATCGGCGGCATGGTGCAGCGGCCCTGCGCGCTGGCCTCGCCGTCCAGGCTGCGCGAACTGGCCGCGCCGGGCCTGAGCCTGCCCGAACTCCATCGCCTGCTGCGCACCATCAACGGCACCGTGCGGCAACATGCCGCCGCGGCGCAACCGCCGGGCGGAGCGTGACGTGAAGCGTGGCGTCGTGCACGAGCCGGCCTTCGTGCTGCACCGCTACGACTGGAGCGAATCGAGCCTGATCCTCGAGACGCTGACCCGGCACCACGGCCGCATCGCGCTGGTCGCCAAGGGCGCCAAGCGGCCCAGCTCGAATTTCCGGCCCATCCTGCTGCCGCTGCAGCCGCTGCAGCTGAGCTATGGCGGCGACGCGGAGATCCGCACGCTCAAGGCCGCCGAGTGGATGGGCGGCCATGTGATGCCGACCGGCGAGGCCCTGCTGTCGGGCTACTACCTCAACGAGCTGCTGATCCGCCTGCTGGCGCGCGACGATGCGCATCCGGCGCTCTTCGACGCCTACGCCGCCACCGTGCGGGTGCTGGCCACGGCACATGAAGCGGGCTCGCAGGCCAGCGTGCAGGCGTCGGCGCTGCGGGCCTTCGAACTGCTGCTGCTGCGCGAGGTGGGCCTGCTGCCCACGCTCGACGCGCAGACCTCCACCCTCGCGCCGCTCGATGCCCGGCTCGCCTATGCGCTGGTCGCCGAAGCCGGCCTGCGCGAGGCGCAGGCCGGCGAGGCGTCGCTGAACGGCGCGGGCTGGTCCGTTCTGCAGCGCGCGCTCGACGACCCCGCGCCCTTCACCGCCACGTTGCGCGCGGTGGCCGAGCTGTCGGCGGGGGCCAACGCCTCGCTGCGCGGCCAGTTGCGCACCCTGCTCAACTACCATTGCGGCGTGTCCACGCTGCGCACGCGGCAGCTGATGCGGGAGCTGCAGAACCTCTGAGCCCCGCCGATGCCCGGCCTGGCGCGGCGCGTCCTGCCTCCGGGCGCATGAAAGTCTTGCCATGAGTGCTTCTTCCTCCTCGCTCAACCGCACGGCCCTGTCGGTCAACCTGAACAAGGTGGCCCTGGTGCGAAACACGCGCCACCTCGGCATTCCCAGCGTGGTGTATGCCGCCGCGCTGTGCCTGGACGCCGGTGCCGACGGCATCACCGTTCATCCGCGGCCTGACGGGCGCCACATCCGTGCGCAGGACGTGGCCGACCTGTCCGCGCTGCTGCGCCGCGACTGGCCGCAGGTCGAGTTCAACATCGAAGGCAACCCGTTCCAGAACCTGATGGACTTCGTGCGCGAGTTCCGCCCCCAGCAGGCCACCTTCGTCCCCGACAGCGAAGACCAGTTCACCAGCGACCACGGCTGGCGCTTCCCGGACGATCTGGCGCGCCTCAAGCCCCTGGTGGCCGAGGCGCGTGCGCTCGGCGTGCGCGTCAGCCTGTTCATGGACCCCGATGCCGACCAGATGGCGCAGGCAAGGGCCACCGGTGCCGACCGCGTCGAGCTATACACCGAGGGCTATGCGGCCTCGCGCGGCACTTCGCGCGCGGCCCAGGTGCTGGCCCGCTATGCCGAGGCGGCACGCGCCGCGCAGGACGTGGGTCTGCAGGTGAATGCGGGGCACGACCTGAGCCGCGACAACCTCACCGACTTCCTGCGTGCGGTGCCCGGTGTGAAGGAGGTCTCGATCGGCCATGCCTTCATCGCCGATGCGCTGGAGCTGGGCTACGCCGCCACCACCCGCGACTACCTGCGCTGCATCGACGATGCGGCGCGCATCGCCTGAGGGCACACGCCTTGGTCCACGGCATCGGCACCGACATCTGCGACATCCGGCGCATCGCCGCCACCTTCGAACGCCAGGGCGATCGCTTCGCCGAGCGCGTGCTGGGCGACGCCGAGCTGGCCGTCTGGCGGGCCCGCAGCGCCCGCTGGCCCAAGCGCGGCCTGCGCTACCTGGCGACGCGCTTTTCCGCCAAGGAAGCCTTCAGCAAGGCCATCGGCCTGGGCATGCGCATGCCCATGGCGTGGCGCCTGTGCGAAATCCTCAACGAGCCCAGCGGCAAGCCCCGCATCGTGCTGCACGACCCGCTCAGGAGCTGGTTCGAGGCGCAGGGTTTGACGGCGCACGTGACCGTCACCGACGAGACCGATTACGCCGCCAGCTTCGTGGTGGTCGAGAAGAAGAACCCCTGAGATGGCCGACTCCCTTCACCGCCCCCTCGTCATCGACGTCGCGGGCACCACGCTCACGGCCGACGACCGCCGGCGCATCGCGCATCCACAGGTCGGCGGCGTCATCCATTTCGCGCGAAACTGGGAAAGCTGCGCGCAGATGACGGCGCTCAACGCCGAGATCAAGTCGATCAACCCGCAGGTGCTGGTCTGCGTCGACCACGAGGGCGGTCGGGTGCAGCGCTTTCGCACCGACGGCTTCACGCGCCTGCCCTCGATGCGCGCGCTGGGCGAACGCTGGATGCACGACCCGATAGAAGCCACGCAGGTGGCCACCGCGGTGGGCTTCGTTCTGGCGAGCGAACTGCGCGCCGTCGGCGTGGATTTCAGCTTTGCCCCGGTGCTCGACCTCGATCACGGCGAGAGCAGCGTCATCGGCGACCGCAGCTTCCACCGCGACCCGCGAGTCGTGGCCCTGCTGGCCAAGAGCGTCATGCACGGCATGCTGCAGGCCGGCATGGCCAACTGCGGCAAGCACTTTCCGGGACATGGCTTCGTCAAGGCCGACTCGCATACCGCCATTCCGGTCGACCGCCGGGGGCTGAAGGCCATCCTCGGCGACGACGGCCGACCCTTCGAATGGCTGGCCGGCACGCTGGATGCCGTGATGCCGGCGCACGTCATTTATGCGCGCGTCGACGCCCGGCCCGCTGGCTTCTCGGCCAAGTGGTTGCAGGAGATCCTGCGCGGCCGCCTCGGCTTCGAGGGCGCGATCTTCAGCGACGACCTCAGCATGGAGGCGGGGCGCTACATCGATGGCCGCTTGCTGAGCTACACCGACGCCGCGCTGGCGGCGCTCGCGGCCGGATGCGACCTGGCGATGCTGTGCAACCAGAGTGTGGGCGCCGGTGCGCCGCTGGACGAACTGCTGGAGGGCTTCGCCGCGGCGGCGGCGGGGCGGCGCTGGCGGCCGGTGCACGACAGCGAAGTGCGACGCCAGGCCCTGCTGCCGCAGGCTGCGGGGCGGGACTGGGGCGCGCTCAAGGTCTTCGCTCCGTACGATGCAGCGCGCCGGCTGCTATCGAGTTGATGGCCGGCGTGCCTGATCGGACGGGTGTTGACGCCATGTTTCGGTCACAGGCACGCCCTTCGCCGCGGCTGCCGCAGGGGTGGTTTCCGCCGGTCCCATCTTGCGCGCGTCGACGGCACAGTGCTGCGCAACCATGCTCGCCTCTGCTGTCAGATCGACCGACCATCCATGCTTGGCCGACGGTCAGTTTCGATTCACCCGGGTGCTCGAACGGAGCGGAACTGCCGGCGAAGTCGATGCTTATGACCACGTCTGTATCGACTGCCCCCTACGTTGCCGCTGAGGACAGGCGACAACTCTGGCAGGGCCATCTGGACGTCTGATCAGCTGCCCCCGCCGAACGCGTAGACGGGAGGGTAGTGGTTGGAGGCCAACTCGCGCTCGGCGTCGTTGGCGAACTCGCCGTGGTGGGGAGAGATCAAGTAGAGGTTCTGGTCTGCGCACAGCAACGCAAGGTCATGGCGGGACGCGACCTTCAAACTCATGTCGCCGACGAAGAGCGTGGTTGGAAAATCAGTGCCCTGGTGCCGTTCGAAGATATCTCGGCCTGCGCCGATGAAGTTCAGGCGGTGGTCGAGCACGCGATAGCCGGCCTGGTAGAACATCTTGCGCGCGTCGAAGTCGGTGAAGAAGCGCAGGTGCGTGAAGTCCAGCAGGCCCCAACTGCCGTACTTCCAATGCCCGCGCAGCGCGTCGTACAGCAGCGGCAGATTCGAGACGTTGGGCAGGCTCACCAGCACCTGGGCGTCAGGGGCCACCATCCGGCTCAATCCATGCAGCAATTGCCACGGGTTGACGAGATGCTCCAGCACATCGAACAGGCACACCAGATCGAACGGTTTCGTCAGCCCGAGGGCCGCGAAATCCACGCTTTCGACGTCCTGTTCCACCACGAAGTCGAAGTGCTGCCGGGCAATCTGCGCGGCCGAGGCGTTGAACTCGCAGCCCCAGGTCTGGCAGTCGGGGAAGCGCTCGCGCAGCGCGTGGCCCACGCCGCCCGAGCCGCAGCCGATGTCCAGCGCGACCGTGGGCGGCCGCTGGATCATGGCGAGGCACTCTGGCCGCGGGTTGAACGGGTAGACATACTCCCGTTGTTCTCGGTCCTGCCAGAGAAACTGCGCCATGGCGCCTCCGCTCAGCTTTCGCGCCGCAGCGCAGGAAACAGGATCACGTCCCGGATGCTCGGAGAATCCGTGAGCAGCATCATCAGCCGGTCGATGCCGATGCCGCAGCCGCCGGTGGGCGGCATGCCGTACTCGAGGGCACGCACGAAGTCGTGGTCGAAGTACATGGCCTCGTCGTCGCCGGCGTCCTTGGCGCTGACCTGCGCGTTGAAGCGGGCGGCCTGGTCCTCGGCGTCGTTCAGTTCGCTGAAGCCGTTGCCGAACTCGCGACCGGTGATGTAGAGCTCGAAGCGCTCGGTCACCTCCGGGCGATCGTCGTTGGCGCGGGCCAGCGGCGAGATTTCGGTCGGGTGCTCCATGATGAAGGTCGGCTGCCAGAGCTTTTCCTCCACCGTTTCCTCGAAATACAGCACCTGCAGGCTGGCCAGGCTGCGGCCGGACAGGCGGTCCTTCTCCTCGCTCAGGCCCAGCTTGCGCAGGGCGTGGGTCAGCCATGCGGCATCGTCGACGTGCTCCCCGGCGTCGGTGTACTTCAGGATCGCCTCGCGGATCGTCAGCCGAGCGAAGGGCTGGCTCAGGTCGACCGGCTGGCCCTGGTAGCTCAGCTGCTGCGAGCCCACGGCCTTGTCGGCGATGGTGCGGATGAGCAGCTCGGTGAAGTCCATCAGGTCGCGGTAGTTCCAGTAGGCCGCGTAGAACTCCATCATCGTGAACTCGGGGTTGTGCCGCACCGAGATGCCCTCGTTGCGGTAGCTCCGGTTGATCTCGAACACGCGCTCGAAGCCGCCGACGATCAGGCGCTTGAGGTACAGCTCCGGCGCGATGCGCAGGAACATCTCCTGGTCGAGCGCGTTGTGGTGCGTCTTGAAGGGCTTGGCGTTGGCACCGCCGGGGATGGGGTGCAGCATCGGCGTCTCGACCTCGAGGAAGTCGTTGGCCACCATGAACTCGCGCAGCGCGCTCACGGCGCGGCTGCGGGCCTTGAAGCGCTCGCGCGCGGTCTCGTCGGTGATGAGATCCACATAACGCTGGCGGTACTTCTGCTCCTGGTCGGCCATGCCGTGGAACTTGTCCGGCAGCGGGCGCAGGCTCTTGGTCAGCAGGCGCAGCGACGTGACCTTGATCGACAGCTCGCCGGTCTTGGTCTTCATCAAGGTGCCTTCGGCGCCGACGATGTCGCCCAGGTCCCACTTCTTGAAGTCGGCATACGCCTCTTCGCCGATCGCGTCGCGCGTCACATACAGCTGGATGCGGCCCGTCGAGTCCTGCAGGGTGGCGAAGCTGGCCTTGCCCATCACGCGCTTGAGCATCATGCGGCCGGCCACGCTGGCCGCGACGGGCTGCGCTTCGAGCGCGTCGGCGCCGGTCTCGCCGTGGACTGCGGCCAGCGCGGCAGCGCGGTCGGCAGGCTTGAAGTCGTTGGGGAAGGCCACGCCCTTGCCCTCGGCTTGCGCAGCGCGCAGCGTCTTGAGCTTCTCGCGCCGTTCGGCGATCAGCTGGTTGTCATCGGGGGGGAGGGCGGGCGTGTCGGACATGAAGAAAAAAGAAAACGGAAAGGGGGCGCCAGGCGCAGCCGCACATTTTAGCTGCGCAGGTTGCAAGGCAAATCGGCCGCTGGCGCCCGTGGGACGGGCGCAACGTGCTATGAAAAAAGGAGCATCACTCCTTGGCGATGCCGGTGCGCGCGAGCAGGTCGCTCACCAGCTCCAGCCGCATGAGCGGGCTGCCCAGCTCCATCAGGCGCTGCTTGAGTTCGGGTGGCAGCGGCAGCAGCTCGCACCAGCGGT
The DNA here is from genome assembly GCA_030418545.1 of Xenophilus aerolatus. Taxonomy (GTDB): domain Bacteria; phylum Pseudomonadota; class Gammaproteobacteria; order Burkholderiales; family Burkholderiaceae_C; genus Xenophilus. Next base: position 402,947 of record QAIB01000003.1, read on the forward strand.
TGGCCACCCAACCGCAGTCGTCGAAGCGGAAGGGCTCGGCGATGGGCAGCCTGGGCGCAGTGCCCGTCGCCTCGGCCTGCATGCGCTGGCGTTCTTCCAGCGTGCGCAGCAGGCGCTGCAGGGCCTCGGCCGTGTGCCGCAGGTCGTCGGGGATGGCCAAGGCGACGTCCTCGTCCACCATCTCCACCTCGGCCGTCCACAGGCCGTGCTTGTGCAGTTCGCTGCTGCGCACGCGAAAGCGTGAACCGCCGACGCATTCGATCTGCATCAGGCCGGACTGGGGCGACTCGAAGCGGCGGATGTGGGCCACGGTGCCGATGCTGGCGAACTGCTCGGCGTCGGCGCCGGCCACACGCACTTCGGAGCCCTGCGTGAGCCCGACCACGCCGAAGGGCGTGCCGGCCTTGTGGCACTTGCCGATCATGTCGAGGTAGCGCACCTCGAAGATCCGCAGCGGCAGGAGGCCGCCGGGATAGAGCACGGTGCCCAGTGGAAACAAAGGCAGTACGGAACGCGGGGGAGGGGAGGTCATCGGAGCCTTTCGCGTGGCTATCATCGCACTCCCTTTTCGCCCTGGCCGTCGATGTTCTATCAGATCCCTTCGTTCCTGCTCGATGTGATCGTCGGTCTGCTTGGCGGCGCCTGCCTGCTGCGCCTGTACATGCAGTACCACCGCGTGCCCTTCGGCAACCCGCTGGGCCGCTTCGTGTTCGCGCTGTCCGACTGGATCGTGCTGCCGCTGCGCAAGATCGTGCCCTCGGTCAAGCGCTGGGACCTCGCCAGCCTCATCGCCGCGTGGCTGCTGGTGATGCTGAAGTACCTGCTGCTGATGCTGCTGGGCGGCGTGATGCGCCTGAGCGTGCTGCCCCTGCTGTCGATCTTCGGGCTGCTGCAGCTCGCGGTCTCGGGGCTCACGGCGCTGCTCGTGGTGTATGCGGTGCTCTCGTGGGTGCCGAACGTGTCGTCGATGCTGCGCGACCTGGTCGAGCGCCTGGCGGAGCCGCTGGTGCGGCCGCTGCGCAAGGTGGTCCCGCTGGTGGGCGGCGTCGACCTGTCGCCGCTGGTGGCGATCGTGCTGCTGCAGGTGGGCGCGATCATCCTCGGCAACCTGCTGGCCGGGGCCTACGCGCTCGGGCGCTGAAGCCGCGGCACCCGACCCAACGAAAACGGCGCCCGAGGGCGCCGTTTTCGTCGGTGTGCTGCGAGCAGCGCGTTCAGCTCACCGCATCGGCCGGCTGACGCGTCAGCATGGCCAGCACGCTGGCGATGGTCTTGCGCAGTTCGCGGCGGTCGCTGATGAAGTCGATGGCGCCCTTTTCCTGCAGGAACTCGGCACGCTGGAAGCCCTCGGGCAGCTTCACGCGCACGGTCGACTCGATCACGCGGGGGCCCGCGAAGCCGATCAGAGCCTTGGGCTCGGCGATCACCACGTCGCCCACGAAGGCGAAGCCGGCCGACACGCCGCCCATGGTCGGGTCGGTCAGCACGCTGATGTAGGGCAGGCCCTTCTTGGCCAGGCGCGTGAGCGCGGCGTTCGTCTTGGCCATCTGCATGAGCGAGAGCAGGCCTTCCTGCATGCGCGCGCCGCCGGTGGCGGTGAAGCAGATGAAGGGCACCTTCTGCTCGATGGCGGTCTCGACACCGCGCACGAAGCGCTCGCCGACCACGCTGCCCATCGAGCCGCCCATGAACTCGAACTCGAAGCAGGCCGCGACCACGCTGATGCTGTGCACGCAACCGCCCATCACGATCAGCGCGTCGGTCTCGCCGGTCGATTCCAGGGCTTCCTTCAGGCGTTCGGGATACTTGCGGCTGTCCTTGAACTTGAGGGCGTCGACCGGCAGCACCTCCTGGCCGAGCTCGTAGCGGCCTTCCGGGTCGAGGAAGGCATCGAGCCGCGCGCGCGCGCCGATGCGGTGGTGGTGGCTGCAGCTCGGGCAGACGTTCTGGTTCTGCTCCAGGTCGGTCTTGTAGAGCACCGTCTCGCAGCTCGGGCACTTGATCCACAGGCCCTCGGGCACCTGGCGGCGCTCGGCGGGGTCGGTCTGGGCGATCTTGGGGGGAAGCAGTTTTTCAAGCCAGCTCATGGGGTTCCATCCTGAAGGCTTCCCCCGCCCGGCGGCCGGGCGGAGGGTTGGAAAGGCAGCGGGCGATTATCCGCCAGCCGCGTTCTTGGGCACGGCCGCCGGCAGGGCGTCCAGCGCCTGGCGGATCTCGGCCAGGAATCCGGCCACCCGCGGCGCCACCTGGTCGCGCGGCTGGCCCTCGATCAGCTGGATGATCTTCGTGCCGATCACCACCGCGTCGCCGGCCGAGCCCACGGCCTGTGCCGTGCGTGCGTCGCGGATGCCGAAGCCCACGCCGACGGGGATCTTCACGTGCTGGCGGATGCGCGGCACCATCAGGCCGACGGCTTCCGTGTCCAGGTGGCCGGCGCCGGTCACGCCCTTGAGCGACACGTAATACACGTAGCCGCTGGCGATGCGGGCGACCTGCGCCATGCGCTCGGGCGTGCTGGTGGGTGCGAGCAGGAAGATCAGGTCGATGCCGGCGGCGCGCAGCCTGGCGGCGAAGTCCTCGCACTCCTCGGGCGGGTAGTCGACGATCAGCACGCCATCCACGCCGGCGGCCGCGGCGTCGCGCACGAAGGCGTCGGTGCCATGACGCAGGTCGTAGCGCTCGACCGGGTTGGCGTAGCCCATCAGCACCACGGGCGTGGCGCCGTCCTTTTCGCGGAAGGCGCGCACCATCGCCAGCACCTGGGCCATGCCGATGCCCATCGCCAGCGCGGCCTCGCCGGCCTTCTGGATCACCGGGCCGTCGGCCATGGGGTCGGAGAAGGGCACGCCCAGCTCGATCACGTCCGCGCCGGCGGCGACCATGCCATGCATGAGCTCGGGCGTGATGTCGGCGTAGGGGAAGCCGGCGGTGACGTACGGGATCAGCGCACGCCGCCCGTCCTTCTTCAGCGTCTCGAAGGTGGCGGCGATGCGGCTCATTGTTTCCCCCCCTTCACCGCCAGGCCGCGCATCGACGGCCGGTCGTAGAAGTCGACGCCCGACAGGTCGGCCACCGTGCCGATGTCCTTGTCGCCGCGGCCCGAGAGGTTGACCAGGATCGACTGGTCCGGACGCATCGTCGGCGCCAGCTTCATCGCGTAGGCCAGCGCGTGGCTGGATTCGAGCGCGGGGATGATGCCTTCGGTGCGGCACAGGTGATGGAAGGCGGCCAGCGCCTCGGCGTCCGTCGCGCCGACGTATTCGGCGCGGCCGATGTCGGCCAGGTGCGCATGCTCGGGGCCCACGCCAGGGTAGTCCAGTCCGGCGCTGATGCTGTGGGTCTCGGTGATCTGGCCGTCCTCGTTCTGCAGGATGTAGGTGCGGTTGCCGTGCAGCACGCCCGCGCTGCCGCGCTGGATCGACGCGGAGTGCTTGCCGCTGTCCAGGCCCTCGCCCGCGGCCTCCACGCCCACCAGGCGCACGCCGGGGAAGGGGATGTAGGGATGGAAGATGCCCATCGCATTGCTGCCGCCGCCCACGCAGGCGACGACCACGTCGGGCTGGCGACCTTCGGCTTCGCCGACGATGCCCTGCGCCGCCAGCATCGACGGCATCTGCTCGATGCACTCGTTGCCGATCACGCTCTGGAAGTCGCGCACCATGGCCGGGTAGGGGTGCGGGCCGGCAACGGTGCCGATGATGTAGAAGGTGTTCTCGACGTTCGTGACCCAGTCACGCATGGCTTCGTTCAGCGCGTCCTTCAGCGTCTTGCTGCCGGACTCGACCGGCACCACGGTGGCGCCCAGCAGGTTCATGCGGTAGACGTTGGGGCTCTGGCGCTTGACGTCCTCGCTGCCCATGTAGACGACGCATTCGAGGCCGTAGCGCGCGCAGATGGTGGCCGTGGCCACGCCGTGCTGGCCGGCGCCGGTCTCGGCAATGATGCGCGGCTTGCCCATGCGGCGCGCCAGCATGGCCTGGCCGATCACGTTGTTGATCTTGTGCGCGCCGGTGTGGTTGAGGTCCTCGCGCTTGAGGTAGATCTGCGCGCCGCCCAGTTCGCGGCTGGTGCGGGCCGCGTGGTAGATGGGCGAAGGCCGGCCCACGAAGTGCTTGAGCTCGTACTCGAACTCGGCCACGAAGGCCGGGTCGTCCTTGTACTTCGCATAGGCCTCGCGCAGTTCGGCGATCGCGTAGGTGAGCGTCTCGCTCACGAAGGTGCCGCCGTAGATGCCGAAGTGGCCGGCGGCGTCGGGTTGTTGGTAGGGGGTTGCCATGGTGCTCGACTCTCGATGAGGGCCGCGAAGCCCTCGACGTCGAGACGGCTGCGCGGCAGGTTCAGGAAGCGGCGGGCGCGTCGGCTGCCGGGGTGCGGACGAGGGCGGTGTCGGCCTCCCGCACGGCAGCGATGAACTCGCGGATCTTGCCGGCGTCCTTGATGCCCTTGCTGGCCTCGACGCCGGAACTCACGTCAACGGACAGCGACTTTGCGCCCGTCCGCAACGCCTGCAAGGCACGCAGGCCATCGCCCACGTTTGCAGGTGTGAGCCCACCACTCAAGACGAGGTGAGCGTCGACGGCGGTTGGAAGCAGTGACCAATCGAATGCCTTGCCGCCGCCGCCAAAGCCGTCGACCTGGGCGTCGAGCAGGATGGCGTGGGCGCGGGAGAAATCGGACGCATAGTTTACGAGGTCGAAGCCGCGCCCCGCCTCGCCCAGGGGAATGCGCGCGGCGCGCAGGTAGCGAAAGCGTCCCTCGCCGCTGGCGGCCCAGCATTGCTCGGGCGTTTCATCACCATGAAATTGGGCTGCAGCGCCCGCCATGCCTGCGAGAGCAGCTATCGTTTTCGTAGCATCCTCGTTGACGAACAGCAGCACGGGCGTGACGAAGGGGGGCAGGCGCCGTGCGAGCTCGGCCGCCCGCTGCGCGCTCACGGCCCGCGGGCTCCTGGCGTACAGCACGAAGCCGACCGCGTCGGCCCCTGCGTCCACGGCCGCATCGACGTCCTGTTCGCGCGTCAGTCCGCAGATCTTCACGCGGGTGCGCGTCGAGGCGGAGAGCTTGGAAGCGGCATCCTTCATGGCGGCCCATCATACGAAGCGCCCTGCTCCCCGAGCGTGACCTCCGGCGGAAGGCCCCAATGCGCGTCGTACAGCGGCCCCAGGAAGTACAGCCCGTCGGCAGAGAAGGTCGGCGCCGCCACCTCGCGGCTGCGGGCGTCGCGCACCTCGCGCACCCAATCGGGCGCCGCATGGCCCTGGCCGACGCGCACCAGGCAGCCCATGATGTTGCGGATCATGTGGTGCAGGAAGGCATCGGCCTCGAACTCGAAGTGCCAGCGGCACCGCGCGCCATCGCCCACGCGGGTGACTGCAATGCGGCGCAGCGTCTTGACCGGCGAGCGTGCCTGGCAGGCCGAGGCGCGGAAGGACGAGAAGTCGTGCTCGCCGAGCAGGTGCGCGGCTGCGGCGCGCATCGCGTCGCCGTCGAGCGCGTGCATCGACCAGCCGACCCGGCCGTTGTCGAGGCTGGGCCGCACGGGCGACTGCGAGAGCACGTACAGGTAGCGCCGGCCGAGCGCGCTCGCGCGGCAGTGGAATTCCGCCGGCACCGTCTGCGCCCACTGCACGGCGATGTCGTCCGGCAGGAAGCGGTTCGGCCCGCGCACCCATGAAAAGGGCACGCGGTCGATCTCGGTGTCGAAGTGCACCACCTGCATCCAGCCGTGCACGCCGGCGTCGGTGCGGCCGGCACACAGCGTGCCGACGCGCGGGCCGGCGGTGAATCGGGCGAGCGCCTGCTCGAGGCGGTCCTGCACCGTGCGGCCCGAGGGCTGGCTCTGCCAGCCGTCGTAGGCCTGGCCGTTGTAGCGGACGCCGAGCGCCAATCTCATGAAAGTCGTGGAGCGGAAAAGAAAAGGGCGGCCGAAAGGGCCGCCCCGGAGTCTTGCACAAACGCTCAGCGCAGTTGGGCGAGCAGTTGTTCGGCCTGGTGGCGCATCTCGCCGGAGCTTTCGCTCGCCACTTCCTCGACCAGCGAGCGGGCGCCTTCGGCATCGCCCAGGGCCTGCAGCTCGCGGGCCAGCGACAGCTTGATCGCCTGCGGGCTGTCGCCGCCGGCGTCGTCCAGTTCGGCGGCACGCGTCGGCTCGAGCGCGCCAGGGCGCGTGTCGCCGGTGCCCGAGCGCAGCGAGGACAGCGTGCTCATGTCGAACTCGATGAAGCCCGAGTCCCCGGGCAGCCCGGCGCGCAGCGTGGCGGGCTGGGTGTGCTCGTCGTCGTTGAGCGCGCCGTTGCGCGGCAGCGCATCGAGTTCGGCGGGCGCCGTGTCGAAGTCGTTGTCCAGCTCGGGCATCGCGCCGCGCGACAGCGGGGCACGCGCAGGCGGCTCGTACATCGACGCGGCCGGCGCTGCCTTGGGGGCAGCCGACACGCCCCCCAGCGGGGCCCGGGCCGTGGGCTCGTAGCTGGCGCTGGGCGCTGGCGAGGAGATCGGCGCGGGCGCCGTGTCGGGCAGCGGTGCCACGTCGGAGGGCTTGGCCAGGTCCAGGTCGAAATCCAGCGGGGCGACGGACGGGACGAAGGGCGGCGGCGGTTCGGCCGGAGGTGGCGGCGCCGTGGCGGCGATGGCGGCTGCCGTGGCGGCGGTGCCGGCCAGCCCGGCCAGCGGCAGGGTCTTCTCGTTGTCGGCGAGCGCTGCGCTGCCTTGGTACAGCGGGTTCCCCGGATCGAGTTCGCGGCCCATGTCGATCACGCGACCCCAGTCGGCACCGCTGCCGCCGGTGAGCTTGTGCACGTCGTTGGCCAGGGCTTCGAAGGCGCGCAGGTCGCGGCGCTTGGCGTGGATCTCGAGCAGCTTGAGGTGGATCGCCGTGCGCTCGGGCGTGGTGCGCAGGGCTTCACGCAGGATTTCCTCGGCCTGCAGGTCGCGGCCGTAGGCCAGGTACACGTCGGCTTCGGCGACCGGGTCGACGTCGCCGGCATCGAGCTGGCTGGGCGAATAGGACAGCGACGACGCCATGGAACTGCTGCGGCCCTTGGTGTCGACCGATTCGCCGCCGGTGGCGCCGAAGAAGGAGTCCTTGGGCAGGCGGCTTTCGGGGAACACGCTGTCGGCTGCATCCTGCTTCTTGCGACCCAGCACGCGGTAGAGCAGGAAGCCGATGAGCAGCAGGATCAGTGCGCCGCCGGCCAGCAGGATGGGGTTCTCCATCAACTGGTCAAAGAGGCTCGGCTCGGGCGGTGGAGGAGGGGCTGCGACCTTGGGCTTGGGAGCGGGTGCAGCAGCAGGAGCGGGCGCGGCCGCTGCAGGCGCCGTTGCTGCAGCAGGCGCCGCTGGTGCGCTTGCGGCCGGCGTTGCCGGGCTCGCGGCAGGTGAGGCGGCCGGTGCGGTGGTGGCCGTGCCCGCGCTTGGCGCCGGGGACGCCGGTGCCGCGGCGGTCGGGCCAGCCGCATTGGCCGGGGCAGTCACTGGTGCGCCAGCGGCGGCTGGAGCGGCCGCCGCTGCCGGCGCAGCAGGTGCCGCACTGGCGGCCGGGGCGGCGCCTGCGCCGGCGCCGGCGTTCTGGAGCTTGTTGAGTTCGTTGATGTTGCGCGATAGCTCGGCCACGCGCGTGCTCGATTCCTGCGCCTGGCGCGTCTGCGCCAGCTTGTCCTCGGCGGCGCGGGCGGCGCTGCCCTGCGAGACCGTGAGCTTGTCCGGCGCGGCGGCGTTCGCGTTGCGGTCCTCGACGTTGGCCTGCAGTCGGCCCGAAGCCTGTCGGTCGGCGCTGGCGACGCGCGAAGTGGGTGCGTTCTCGGCCAGGCGCCGGCGGTAGTCGCCGAAATCGCGGCTCTGGGCCACGACGGTGCGACGGGCTTCGTCCGGCGGCATCGCCGTGGCCGTCGCGGCGCTCGGCACCTGCAGCACCGCGCCGGCCTTGATGCGGTTCACGTTGCCGTTGATGAAGGCATCGGGATTGGCGCGCAGCAGCGCCACCAGCATCTGGTCGAGCGAGACGTCGGCCGGCTTCAGGCTGGCCGCCAGGCGTCCGGCGGTGTCGCCGGCGCGCACGGTCACCTGCTGGTCGCCGCCGCCTTCGGCACGCACGCGGCTTTCTGCCGGCAGGGGCGCGGCCGCGGGCGCGGCCGGGCGCTGGCGCCGCGGGGCGGCGGCCCCGGCATCGCCGGAGGGTGCGATGGCCACGCGCGGTGCGGGCGCCGGCGCCGACATCTGGGGTGCGACCGGAGTGATCGGCACCGCGGCGCTGGGCTGCCGGCTGCTGGGCGGGTCGAGCAGGACGGTGTAGTCACGGACGATCCGCCCGCTGGACCAGTTGGCTTCGAGCAGGATGTCGACGAAGGGTTCGTTCATCGGCCGCGAACCGGTCAGGCGGACCACGTAGCGGCCGTCGGCGCGACGTTGCAGGGCCGCACGGACGTTCGACAGGGCGTCGTTGTAGGCGACACCGGCCGCCTGGAAGGCCTCCCGCGAGGCCATGCCGACCTTCAGGCCGTCGGCCTCGGCCGCGCTGATCTCGGTGACATCGATCTCGGCCCGCAGCGGTTCGCCCAGGGCGGACTGGACGTTCAAGCGCCCCAGCGCAAGGGCGTGGGCATTGCCGCTGACCGCACCAATGGCCAAGGCCACAGCCATGCCGAGCAGGGACAACTGGCTGCGGCTGGCGAGGGCCGGGTTCGAGCGATCGGAGGGGGCGCCGGTCGCGGGCAGCGAAGGTCTGGTCATGCTGAACGGGGCGGGACGCCCAAAAATGTAAGAGGACGTTAACATCATCCCGCCCGGACTGACAAGGCAACGGAAGTGTTCCACCAGTGCGCGCCAACTTCGGCACACGCGTCTCGTTGCGCCTGTGCAACGTCGGGGCGACCGGGCGCCCCGCGCACCCCCCGGTCAGGCTTCCAGGAGGATCCGCAGCATCCGGCGCAGCGGCTCGGCTGCGCCCCACAGCAGCTGGTCGCCGATGGTGAAGGCGCCGAGGTACTCAGGCCCCATGGCGAGCTTGCGGATCCGCCCGACCGGGATCGACATCGTGCCGGTCACGGCGACGGGCGTCAGGTCCTTGACGGTCGCCTCGCGCGTGTTGGGCACGACCTTCACCCAGTCGTTGTCGGCGGCGATCATGGCCTCGATGTCGGCGACCGGCACATCCTTCTTGAGCTTGAAGGTCAGCGCCTGGCTGTGGCAGCGCATGGCACCGATGCGCACGCAGAAGCCGTCGACCGGCGTCGCGGCCGTGCCGAACCCGGCGCCCTGGCCGAGGATCTTGTTGGTCTCGGCCCCGCCCTTCCACTCTTCCTTGGACATGCCGTCGCCCAGGTCCTTGTCGATCCAGGGGATCAGCGACCCGCCCAGCGGCGCGCCGAAGTTGGCCGTTTCGGCGGCGCTCAGCGTCTGCTGCTTGTGCAGCACCTTGCGGTCGATCTCGAGGATCGCGCTCTTGGGGTCGTCCAGCAGTGCCTTGACCTCGGCATTGAGGGTGCCGAACTGGGTCAGCAACTCGCGCATGTGCTGCGCGCCGCCACCCGAGGCCGCCTGGTAGGTCATGCTGGTCATCCACTCGACCAGGCCGGCCTTGTAGAGCGCGCCCACGCCCATCAGCATGCAGCTGACGGTGCAGTTGCCGCCGATCCAGTTCTTGCCGCCCTTGGCCAGCGCGTTCTGGATGACCGGCAGGTTGACGGGGTCGAGGACGATGATGGCGTCGTCCTGCATGCGCAGGGTCGAGGCGGCGTCGATCCAGTGGCCGTTCCAGCCCGCGGCGCGCAGCTTGGGAAAGACCTCGCTCGTGTAGTCGCCGCCCTGGCAGGTGATGACGATGTCGCACTTCTTCAGCGCGGCGATGTCGTGGGCATCCTGCAGCGTGGACTCGTTCTTCGCCACCGCCGGGGCCTTGCCGCCGGCGTTGGAAGTGGAGAAGAAGACCGGCTCGATGAGCGCAAAGTCGTTTTCGGCCTGCATGCGGTCCATCAGGACCGAGCCGACCATGCCGCGCCAGCCCACGAGGCCGACCAGGGGTTGTTGTGCGTTCGCCATTTCAGTAGTGCCCTTCGAAGAAAAAACCAGGAAATTCAGTTTTCTTGCGCCCGGCTCGTCGAGCCGGGGGAGGGCGTGACGAAGCGGGCTGCGGTTAGCCGGTAATCGTCTTTTTGGTGATGGCGGCCACGACGGCGTCGCCCATCTCGCGCGTGCCGACCTTGGTGGTGCCCTCGGACCAGATGTCCGCCGTGCGCAGCCCCGACGCGAGCACCGACTTGACCGCCGACTCGATACGGTCGGCAGCTTCGGCTTGGTCGAGGGAGAAACGGAGCATCATGGCAGCAGACAGGATTGTAGCCAGAGGATTGGCAACCCCTTGCCCTGCAATGTCGGGTGCACTGCCGTGGCTGGGCTCGTACAGGCCCTGTTTGTTGCTGTTGAGCGACGCCGAGGGGAGCATGCCGATCGAGCCGGTGAGCATCGCGGCTTCGTCCGAGAGGATGTCGCCGAACATGTTGCCGGTCACGACCACGTCGAACTTCTTCGGTGCCTTCACCAGCTGCATGGCCGCGTTGTCGACGTACATGTGGTCGAGCTCGACGTCCGGGTAGTCCTTGTGGACCTCGGTGACCACGTCCTTCCAGAACTGGAAGGTCTCCAGCACGTTGGCCTTGTCGACGCTGGTCACGCGCTTGCTGCGCTTGCGGGCGGCCTCGAAGGCGACGCGCGCGATGCGTTCGATTTCGGGCTTCGAATAGCGCATCGTGTCGAAGGCTTCCTCGGCGCCCGGAAAGTGCCCGTCGGTGGCGACGCGCTTGCCCCGCGGCTGGCCGAAATAGATGTCGCCGGTCAGCTCGCGAATGATCAGGATGTCCAGGCCCGCGATCAGCTCGGGCTTCAGGCTCGACGCGCCCACCAGCTGCTCGTAGCAGATGGCCGGCCGGAAGTTGGCGAACAGGCCCAGGTTCTTGCGCAGGCCCAGGATGGCCTGCTCGGGGCGCAGCGGGCGGTCCAGCTTGTCGTACTTCCAGTCGCCCACGGCGCCGAAGAGCACCGCGTCGGCTTCCTTGGCGAGCTTGAGCGTCGAATCGGGCAGCGGGTGGCCGTGCGCCTCGTAGGCGGCGCCGCCGACCAGTGCCGTTTCCATCTCGAACTTCAGGTCGAGCACGTCGAGCACGCGCACGGCCTCCGCGACGATTTCGGTGCCGATGCCATCTCCGGGCAGGACTGCGATTTTCATGGTCAATGATTGGTTGGTTCAGACGTTTGGAATGCGGACATCCATACGCGAAGGGCGCAAAGGCTTCACGAAGGGCGCGAAAGAATCAAAGAATAGTGCGAAGTCTCTTTCGCGTCCTTCGCGTACGAAGCCCGTTCTGGAAGTTCAGCCGACGAGCTGGTGCGCCAGCCAGGGCTTGGCCGCGAGGCGCTCCGCCTCGAAGGCCTTGATCTTGTCCTTGTGGCGCAGCGTGAGCCCGATGTCGTCCAGGCCGTTGACGAGGCAGTACTTGCGGAAAGGCTGCACGTCGAAGGCGATCTCCACGCCGTCGGGCTTGACGATCACCTGGCGCTCCAGATCGATGGTGAGCTGGTAGCCCGGGAAGGCGTACACCTCGTCGAAGAGCTGGGCCACGGTCGCTTCGGGCAGCACGATCGGCAGCAGGCCGTTCTTGAAGCTGTTGTTGAAGAAGATGTCGGCGTAGCTCGGCGCGATGATCGCGCGGAAGCCGAACTGGTCGAGCGCCCAGGGCGCGTGTTCGCGGCTGGAGCCGCAGCCGAAATTCTTGCGCGCCAGCAGCACCGACGCGCCTTGGTAGCGCGGCTGGTTCAGCACGAAGTCCGGGTTCGGCTTGCGGCTGGCCGGGTCCATGCCCGGCTCGCCGTGGTCGAGGTAGCGCCACTCGTCGAACAGGTTCGGGCCGAAGCCCGTCTTCTTGATCGACTTGAGGAACTGCTTGGGAATGATCGCGTCGGTGTCGACGTTCTCGCGGTCCATGGGGGCGACGAGGCCCTGGTGCACGGTGAATTTCTGCATGTGAGACTCCAAAAAGGCGGACTGCCGTACGCGAAGGTTTCGCGAAAGACGCAAAGGAAATCCAAGATTTCTACGGGCTGTTCTTTTTCGACTTTCGCGTGTCTTCGCGTCCTTCGCGGATAGATGCCCGTGTCGGTTTTCAGGCGAACTTGCGCACGTCCACGAAGTGGCCGTGCACCGCGGCGGCGGCCGCCATGGCGGGGCTCACGAGGTGGGTGCGGCCGCCGGCGCCCTGGCGACCTTCGAAGTTGCGGTTGCTGGTCGAGGCGCAGCGCTCGCCGGGTTCGAGGCGGTCGGCGTTCATGGCCAGGCACATCGAGCAGCCGGGTTCGCGCCACTCGAAGCCCGCGGCCTTGAAGATCTCGTGCAGGCCCTCGCGCTCGGCCTGCTCCTTCACCACGCCCGAGCCGGGCACCACCATCGCGAGCTTCACGTTCTTCGCCACCTTCTGGCCCAGCTTCTTCACCACGGCCGCGGCTTCGCGCATGTCCTCGATGCGGCTGTTGGTGCAGCTACCGATGAACACCTTGTCGATGAAGATGTCGTCCATCGCCTTGTTGGGCTCGAGGCCCATGTAGGTCAGCGCGCGCTCGATGGCGCCGCGCTTGTTGGCGTCCTTCTCCTTGTCCGGGTCGGGCACGCGGCCGTCGACGGGCAGCACCATCTCGGGCGAGGTGCCCCAGGTCACCTGCGGCTTGATCTGCGTGGCGTCGAGCTCGACCACGGTGTCGAAGTGCGCGCCGGCGTCGGAGTGCAGCGTCTTCCAGTAGCTCACGGCCTGGTCCCACTCCACGCCCGACGGCGCGAGGGGCCGGCCCTTCACGTAGTCGATGGTCTTCTGGTCCACGGCCACCAGGCCCGCACGCGCGCCGGCCTCGATCGCCATGTTGCACACGGTCATGCGGCCCTCCATGGACAGGTCGCGAATGGCCGAGCCGGCGAACTCGATGGTGTAGCCCGTGCCGCCGGCGGTGCCGATCCTGCCGATGATGGCCAGCACGATGTCCTTGGCCGTGCAGCCCAGGGGCAGCTTGCCCTCGACCTTGACCAGCATGTTCTTCGCCTTCTTGGCCAGCAGCGTCTGCGTGGCCATCACGTGCTCGACCTCGCTGGTGCCGATGCCGTGCGCCAGCGCGCCGAAGGCGCCGTGCGTGGAGGTGTGGCTGTCGCCGCACACCACCGTCATGCCCGGCAGCGTGGCGCCCGACTCGGGGCCGATCACGTGCACGATGCCCTGGCGCTTGCTGAGAAAGGGGAAGAAGGCGGCCGAGCCGAACTCGGCGATGTTGTGGTCCAGCGTCGTCACCTGCTCCTTGCTGATCGGGTCCTCGATGCCGTCGTAGCCGCGCTCCCAGCCGGTGGTGGGCGTGTTGTGATCGGCGGTGGCCACCACCGAGCTGATGCGCCACAGCTTGCGGCCGGCCACGCGCAGGCCCTCGAAGGCCTGCGGGCTGGTCACCTCGTGCACCAGGTGGCGGTCGATGTAGAGCACCGCGGTGCCGTCTTCCTCGGTATGGACGACGTGTTCGTCCCAGATCTTGTCGTAGAGCGTGCGTGCCATGGTGGGGTCTCGTTTCTTTCGTGGGAAGCGTGGGGAAAAGGTGGGCGCCGCGCTCAGGCGGCCAGCGCCTCGGTGGCGGCGGGTGCCTGCAGGTGCTGCACCAGGGTTCGGGCCGCCACCGGCAGGGTGGAGAAGTCGCGCGCGACGAGCCGGATCTCGCGCAGCGCCCAGGCGTCGTTCAGCGCGACGCTGACCAGCCGCCGCCCGATGCCGCCGCGCATGAGCTCGAAGGCGCGTTGCGGCATCACGCCGATGCCCAGGCCGTTGTCGATCATGCGGCACATGGCGTCCAGGCCGGTCACGTGGATGCGCAGGCGCACGCTGCGCCCCGCGTCCAGCGCCGCCTGGTGCATGGCGACATAGATGGAGCTGTTGGTGTGCAGGCCGACGTGGTCGAAATCGAGCGCGTCGACGAAATCGATGGCACCGCCCGCCGCGAGCGGGTGGCCGGCCGGCACGATGAGTGCCAGGCGATCCTGGCGATAGGGCTGCGTCTGCAGGTCGCCGGCACCGTCGGGCACGTGGCAGATGCCCAGGTCGGCCGCGCCTTCCTGCACCGCACGCACGACTTCGCTGGAGAGGTGCTCTTCCAGGTCGATCTTGATGGCGTCGTGCGCCTGCACGAAGGCGCCCAGGTCCTCGGGCAGGAACTGCACGATCGCCGAGATGTTCGCGTGCACGCGCACGTGCCCGCGCACGCCCTCGGCATATTCGCTGAGCTCGCCCTGCATCTTCTCCAGGCTGTAGAGCATCGAGCGGGCGTGGTGCAGCAGGCTCTCGCCGGCCGGCGTGAGGTCCACGCCGCGCGCGTGGCGATAAAGCAGGGTGATGCCGAGCGTGGCCTCCAGGTCCGACAGGCGCTTGCTGATCGCCGAGGCGGCGATGAACTCCCGCTCGGCCGCACGGCCGATGCTGCCCAGCTCGCACACGGCCACGAACAGCTGCAGCGACGTCAGGTCGATGCGGCGCGCGAAGTTACGCTCGGACGGTGGGAGGACGGGGGAAGCTGGCATCGTGGTTCGCGAAGGCGAGCCGGGATTTTCCTACCGTTTGACCGCGTCGGCCATCGCGTATCGCGAAGAGCGTGGTGCTGCCTGGGCAATGCCGAGGAAAATCGGCCGTCAGCGCCCGTCCTGCCTGCGCCTGCAGCTATCGAATCAATAGCATTGCGCCGTGCATAGGCATGAAAAAGGCCGCCCTCGGGCGGCCGGGTGGCGTGGGAGGCGCGCCGCAGGCGGCGCACCCTCCATCGCGCGGCGATCAGCGCTGGCCGATCGGCTTGACGTCGCGCGACGCGGCGCCGACGTACAGCTGGCGCGGGCGGCCGATCTTGTACTCGGGGTCGGCGATCATCTCGTTGAGCTGGGCGATCCAGCCCACCGTGCGGGCCAGCGCGAAGATGGCGGTGAACAGCGGCACCGGGATGCCGATGGCGCGCTGCACGATGCCCGAGTAGAAGTCCACGTTGGGGTAGAGCTTGCGCGAGACGAAGTACTCGTCTTCCAGAGCGATCTTCTCCAGCTCCTTGGCCAGCGCGAACAGCGGATCCTTCTCCAGGCCCAGCTCGGTCAGCACCTCGTTGCAGGTCTCCTGCATGAGCTTGGCGCGCGGGTCGTAGTTCTTGTACACGCGGTGGCCGAAGCCCATCAGCTTGACGTTGGAGTTCTTGTCCTTGACCTTCTTGATGAACTCGCCGATCTTTTCCACGCCGCCCTGCTTCTGGATGTCGTAGAGCATGTTCAGCGCCGCCTCGTTGGCACCGCCGTGGGCGGGGCCCCAGAGGCAGGCCACACCGGCCGCGATGGCCGCGAACGGGTTCGTGCCCGACGAGCCGCACAGGCGCACGGTGGAGGTCGAGGCGTTCTGCTCGTGGTCGGCGTGCAGGATGAAGATGCGGTCCAGTGCCTTTTCCAGCACCGGGTTGACCTTGTAGTCCTCGCACGGCGTCGCGAACATCATGCGCAGGAAGTTGCCCGCGTAGGTCTCGTCGTTCTTCGGGTACATGTACGGCTGGCCGATCGTGTACTTGTAGGCCATGGCCACGAGCGTGGGCATCTTCGCGATCAGGCGGATCGCGGCGATCTCGCGGTGCTCGGGATTGTTGATGTCCGTGCTGTCGTGATAGAAGGCCGACAGGGCGCCCACCAGGCCGGTCATGATGGCCATCGGGTGCGCGTCGCGGCGGAAGCCGCGCAGGAAGAACTGCATCTGCTCGTTGACCATCGTGTGGTTGGTCACCAGGTGCGTGAACTTCTGCTTCTCGGACGCATTCGGCAGTTCGCCGTTCAGCAGCAGGTAGCAGGTCTCGAGGTAGTCGCAGTTGGTCGCGAGCTGTTCGATGGGATAGCCGCGGTAGAGCAGTTCGCCCTTGTCGCCGTCGATGTACGTGATGGCCGACTGGCACGAGGCCGTCGACATGAAGCCCGGGTCATAGGTGAACATGCCCGTCTGCGCGTACAGCTTGCGGATGTCGATCACGTCGGGGCCGATGGTGCCCTTGTAGATCGGCAGGTCCACGGTCTGGCCGCCATTGCTGAAGGACAGGGCGGCCTTGGTGTCGGAAGCTTTCATAGCGACTTTCTCTCGGAAGGTTGATTAAGAAGACGAAGACGGAGACGCAGCGGAGGGCGAGTGCGCGCCCTCGGCGCGCATCAACCCGATCAACGCCACCACCTCGGCCCCGGCCCATGCGGGCTCGGGCTCCTTTCTTTGCAGCAGGAGGTCCAGGAGGTCGTTGTCCGACAGATCCATGAGCGTCTCCATCGCCTGGGCCTGACCGACGGTCAAGCGAGATTCGTGCCGCTCGAAGAAACGGGCGATGAAGAGGTCGTTTTCCAGCAGGCCCCGCCGGCAGCGCCATTTCAGCTTGCCGACCTCGCGCGGGTCGAGCAGCTCGAGGGTGGCGTCGTGCTCAGGGGGCATGCGTTTTCCTGGAAGGGCGTGGCCGTCAGACGGCGCGGCGCACCATCAATTCCTTGATCTTGCCGATCGCCTGCGTGGGGTTCAGGTGCTTGGGGCACACGTCCACGCAGTTCATGATGGTGTGGCAGCGGAACAGGCGGTACGGGTCCTCGAGGTTGTCCAGGCGGGCGCCGGTGGCTTCGTCGCGGCTGTCGGCGATGAAGCGGTAGGCCTGCAGCAGGCCGGCCGGGCCGACGAACTTGTCGGGGTTCCACCAGAAGCTGGGGCAGCTGGTGGAGCAGCTGGCGCACAGGATGCACTCGTACAGACCGTTGAGTTCCTCGCGTTCCTCGGGCGACTGCAGCCGCTCGCGCTCGGGCGGCGGCGTGTCGTTGATGAGGTACGGCTTGATCGAGTTGTACTGCTTGAAGAACTGCGTCATGTCCACGATCAGGTCGCGGATCACCGGCAGGCCGGGCAGCGGCTTGAGCACGATCGGGTCCTTGAGCGTGTTCATGTTGGTGAGGCACGCCAGGCCGTTCTTGCCGTTGATGTTCATCGCATCCGAACCGCACACGCCTTCGCGGCAGGAGCGGCGGAAGGAGATGGTCGGGTCCTGCGCCTTGAGCTTGACCAGCGCGTCCAGCAGCATGCGCTCGTGGCCGTCGAGTTCGATCTCGACGGTCTGCATGTAGGGCTTGGCGTCCTTGTCCGGGTCGTAGCGGTAGATCTTGAATGTGCGCTTCATCGTGGTGGGACCTTGTTCAGAACGTGCGGACCTTCGGCGGAACCGAGTCGACCGTCAGGGGCTTCAAATTGACCGGCTTGTAGGTCAGGTTGTTGCCCGCGCTGTGCCACAGCGTGTGCTTCATCCATTCCTTGTCGTTGCGGCCCAGCGGGCATTCCGGATCGTCGGCCGGGCGCTCGTAGTCGTCGACGGTGTGGGCACCGCGGCATTCGTGGCGCGCGGCCGCCGACGTCATGGTGGCCTGCGCGACCTCGATCAGGTTGTCGACCTCGAGGGCTTCCATGCGGGCGGTGTTCCACACCAGCGACTTGTCGGCCAGCGCCACGGCGCCGACGCGGTCGCGGATCGCATCGATCTTGCCCACGCCTTCGTCCATGCTCGCCTGCGTGCGGAACACGCCGGCGTGCTGCTGCATGGTGCTGCGGATGTCGTTGGCGATGTCCTGGGCGTATTCGCCGCTGGTCGAGTCCTGCAGCTGGTTCAGGCGCGCCAGCGAGCGGTCCGCGCCGTCCTTCGGCAGCGGCTTGTGCTCCCCGCTGCTCTTGACGAACTCGACGATGTGCTTGCCGGCCGACTTGCCGAACACCAGCAGGTCGAGCAGCGAGTTGGTGCCCAGGCGGTTGGCGCCGTGCACCGACACGCAGGAGCATTCGCCCACCGCGTACAGGCCGTTCACGACCTGGTTGTTCACGTCGCCGTTCTGCACCACCACCTGGCCGTTGATGTTGGTCGGGATGCCGCCCATCTGGTAGTGGATGGTCGGCACCACCGGGATCGGCTCCTTGGTGATGTCGACGTTGGCGAAGTTGTGGCCGATCTCTTCCACCGAGGGCAGGCGCTTGCGGATGGTGTCGGCACCCAGGTGGTCGAGCTTCATCAGGATGTAGTCCTTGTTGGGACCGCAGCCGCGACCTTCCTTGATCTCCTGGTCCATGGAGCGCGACACGAAGTCTCGCGGTGCCAGGTCCTTGAGCGTGGGTGCGTAGCGCTCCATGAAGCGCTCGCCGTTGCTGTTGAGCAGGATCGCGCCTTCGCCGCGGCAGCCTTCGGTCAGCAGCACGCCCGCGCCGGCCACGCCGGTGGGGTGGAACTGCCAGAACTCCATGTCCTGCAGCGGGATGCCGGCGCGCGCCGCCATGCCCAGGCCGTCGCCGGTGTTGATGAAGGCGTTGGTGCTCGCCGCGAAGATGCGGCCCGCGCCGCCGGTGGCCAGCAGCACGGCCTTGGCCTGCAGCACGTGCAGGTCACCGGTTTCCAGTTCGAGGGCCGTGACGCCCACCACGTCGCCGTCGGCGTCGCGGATCAGGTCCAGCGCCATCCATTCGACGAAGAAGTTCGTCTTGGACTTCACGTTCTGCTGGTACAGCGTGTGCAGCATGGCGTGGCCGGTGCGGTCGGCCGCGGCGCAGGCGCGCTGCACGGGCTTCTCGCCGTAGTTGGCCGTGTGGCCGCCGAAGGGGCGCTGGTAGATGGTGCCGTCCGGGTTGCGGTCGAAGGGCATGCCGAAGTGCTCGAGCTCGATCACAACGTTCGGCGCTTCGCGGCACATGAACTCGATGGCGTCCTGGTCGCCCAGCCAGTCGGAGCCCTTGATGGTGTCGTAGAAGTGGTAGTGCCAGTTGTCCTCGGACATGTTGCCCAGCGAGGCCGACACGCCGCCCTGCGCCGCCACCGTGTGCGAGCGGGTGGGGAAGACCTTGGACAGGCAGGCCACGGTGAGCCCGGCGCGCGAGAGTTCCAGCGCGGCGCGCAGTCCGGAGCCGCCGGCCCCGACGATCACGACGTCGAACTTGCGATGGGCAATTTTTTCTTTTGTGTAGCTCATTGGAATCACACTCTCCAGAGGACTTGGATGGCCCAACCCGCGCAGCCCACCAGCCAGACGATGGTGAAGATCTGCAGGGCAAGGCGGATGCCGACGGGCTGGACGTAGTCCATCCACACGTCGCGCATGCCGACCCACACGTGGTAGAGCAGGCCCGCGATGACGGCGAAGGTGAGGACCTTCATCCACTGCGAGGCGAAGATGCCGGCCCACTTGTCGTAGCTGATCGGGCCGCTGGTCAGCAGCAGCTGCGCCAGCACGATGAGGGTGAAGAGCGCCATGAGGGCGCCGGTGATGCGCTGCGAGAGCCAGTCGCGAAGGCCGTAGTGCGCGCCGACGACAACGCGCTTGGAGCCGTAGTTCACTGCCATGATGAATGTGCTCCGTTGATCAGTAGAGGCCGAAGAGCTTGGCGCCGAGCACCACGGTGAGCAGCACGCTCAGCGCCAGGGTGATGATGGCGGAGGTCTTGCCGAACTCCTTGGTCACGGCCGCGTGGCTGACGTCCATCCACAGGTGGCGCAGGCCGGCGATGAAGTGGTGCAGGTAGGCCCAGATCAGCGCCAGCGCCACCAGCTTGAGGAACCAGCCCGGAACGAAACCAAGGCCGCTGTTGAAGGCGGCCTTGAACTTGGCGAACGAGATTTCGGAAGAGACGGAGGTGTCGAACATCCAGATGATGAAGGGCATCAGCAGGAACATCAGCACACCGCTCACGCGATGCAGGATCGACACGATGCCGGCAGGCGGCAGCCGGTAGGTGGTGAGGTCCGTGAACGCGTTGATGTTTCGGAACTCGCGGCGTGGCCGTGAGGAGGATGCAAGCTCTGTCATGGGGATGGCTTTCGTGTTTATTGAGGAAGCGGCTTGTTCTTCAGGCGAAATGCAAACAACGCAAAATTCTATTGCAATGCACCATGACGCACCGGTCGCGAAGGGCTCATCGCACCAACTCGCTCGACTGCTATCGGTTTGATAGCTACATGCGCCCGTCGCGCCTGCGCTGCCGCCCGATTTCCTTGTTGTCGTGCATCAGCCGAGTTCGTTGCGATAGTGGTGCGTGTCGGTGCGGTACAGGCCGCGGCGCAGCTCCATGGGCGTGTCGTGGTAGGTGTGGGCGACGCGCTCCACGCTCAGCAGCGGCGTGGCGGTGTCGACGTCGAGCAGCCGTGCCTGCTGCGCATCGGGCAGCACGGCGCGCAGCTTTTCCTCGGCCCGCACCATGCGCACGCCGAACTCGGTTTCGAAGAGCGCGTACATGGGGCCGTGCCACTGGGTGAGCCGTTCGGCCGTCAGGCCCTTGAAGGGGGTGCCCGGCAGCCAGAGGTCTTCCAGGATGGTCGGCACGCCGCCATAGGCCAGCACGCGTCGCACCTGCAGCACCGGATCGCCGGTGCGCAATGCCAGGGCGCGCGCCACCTCGGCGCTCGCGCGCTGGCGCCTGCAGTCGACGATGGTGCGTTCGGCGGGGCCTTCGGTGTTCGGATCGCCGGCGTCGGGCACCAGCTTCAGGAAGCGGTACTGCACATGCTGTTCGGCATGCGTGGCGACGAAGGTGCCCTTGCCCTGGCGGCGCACCACCAGGTTCTCGGCGGAGAGTTCGTCGATCGCCTTGCGCACCGTGCCCTGGCTCACGCGGTAGCGCGCGGCCAGTTCGATCTCGCTGGGGATGGGTTCGCCCGGCTTCCATTCGCCCGCCTGCAGGCTTTGCAATATCAGCGCCTTGATCTGCTGGTACAAGGGGCTGAACGAAGGCGTGCTCGGTTCGGCGATGGGTGTGGGGGAGGGCATGGGCAGGTCGGTGGCGCCCGCAGCGCGATCCATGGGGCATGCCTGGATCCGTCTTCTGCGATGAGCGGGCCGTATCTTATATAAGACATAAGACAAGCGCCATCGATTGAGCCTAGAATGCTCGGTGGTTCCCGAGCGCAGGCGGGCCATGCACGGTGCAAGGCATGGCCGTGGGCCCCGCGCCGGGATCGCAGCGTTTCGGCGGTCCTTCTGTTGTTCCATGTCGCCAGAAGGGCTGCGCGTTTTCCTTTCACCTTCTGGAGTTCTCCCATGAGCAAAAAGCCCGTTCGCGTTGCCGTCACCGGCGCCGCAGGTCAAATCGGTTACGCCCTCCTGTTCCGCATCGCCTCGGGCGAAATGCTCGGCAAGGACCAGCCGGTCATCCTGCAGCTGCTCGAGATTCCTGACGAGAAGGCGCAGAAGGCGCTCAAGGGCGTGATCATGGAACTCGAGGACTGCGCGTTCCCGCTGCTGGCCGGCGTGGTGCCGACCGGTGACCCGGAAGTGGCCTTCAAGGACGCCGACTACGCGCTGCTCGTCGGCGCCCGCCCCCGCGGCCCCGGCATGGAGCGTGCCGACCTGCTGGCCGCCAACGCGCAGATCTTCACCGCGCAGGGCAAGGCACTGGACAAGGTCGCCAGCCGCGACGTCAAGGTGCTGGTCGTCGGCAACCCCGCCAACACCAACGCCTACATCGCCATGAAGAGCGCGCCCAGCCTGCCGCGCGAGAACTTCACCGCCATGCTGCGCCTGGACCACAACCGCGCCGCCAGCCAGATCGCCGCCAAGACCGGCGGCAAGGTCGGCGAGATCGAGAAGCTCACCGTGTGGGGCAACCATTCGCCCACGATGTACGCCGACTACCGCTTCGCCACCATCGGCAACAAGTCGGTCAAGGACACCATCAACGACCAGGTCTGGAACGAGACCGTGTTCCTGCCGACCGTCGGCAAGCGCGGCGCGGCCATCATCGAGGCGCGTGGCCTGTCTTCGGCCGCCTCGGCCGCCAACGCCGCCATCGACCAC
This sequence comes from Xenophilus aerolatus, assembly GCA_030418545.1. Taxonomy (GTDB): domain Bacteria; phylum Pseudomonadota; class Gammaproteobacteria; order Burkholderiales; family Burkholderiaceae_C; genus Xenophilus. The sequence goes on from QAIB01000003.1 coordinate 424,809, forward strand.
ATGCGCGACTGGGCCCTGGGCTCCAACGGCAAGTGGGTCACGATGGGCGTGCCTTCCAACGGCGAGTACGGCATCCCCAAGGACGTGATCTTCGGCTTCCCGGTCACCACGGAAGGCGGCAAGTACAAGATCGTCGAAGGCCTGCCGATCGACGAGTTCAGCCAGAAGTGCATCGACAAGACCCTGGCCGAGCTGCAGGGCGAGCAGGACGGCGTCAAGCACCTTCTCTGAGCGACCGCCATGGCCGAGTGGAACCCCGCGCTCTACCGTCGCTACGAGGACGAGCGCACGCGCCCGGCGGCCGAGTTGCTGGCGCGGGTACCGCTGGCCGCGGCCTCCCGTGTGGTCGACCTGGGCTGCGGCCCCGGCAACTCCACCGAACTGCTGGTGCGGCGCTTCCCGCAGGCGCAGGTCACCGGCACCGACAACTCCGAGGCGATGCTGGTCAGCGCCCGCGAGCGGCTGCCGCAGGCCCGCTTCGAGCTGAGCGACATCGCCACCTGGGCGCCGGCCGCCGATGCCGGCGCGCCGGATCTCATCTACGCCAACGCGGCGCTGCAATGGGTGCCCGACCATGAGGCGCTGATCCCGCGCCTCTTCGCGGCCCTGGCGCCCGGCGGCGTGCTCGCCGTCCAGATGCCCGACAACCGCGCCGAGCCCACGCACCGCCTGATGCGCGAAATAGCGGCCGAAGCCCCGTGGACGGAGCCCATCGGCGACTACACCCGCCTGCGCACCGAACTGCTGACCATCGGCGGCTACTACGACCTGCTGGCGCCGGTGGCGGCCGAGGTCGATGTCTGGCACACCATCTACCAGCACCGCATGGATTCGGCGGCTGCCATCGTCGAGTGGGTGCGCGCCACCGGGCTGCGGCCCTTCATCGATCCGCTCCCGCCCGAGCTGCGGGCGAGCTACCTGGCCGAGTACGAGCGCCGCATCGACGCGGCCTACCCCGTGCGCACGGACGGCAAGCGCCTGCTGGCCTTCCCACGCATGTTCATCGTGGCGCGCAAGGCGGCATGACCACGCCGCGCCGCTCCCATCCTGCCGAGGTGCTGCTCGGGGCGCAGGCCGGTGCCGTGAGCCTGCCGGTGTGCGACCACTACAGCGGCGTCGAGGCGCGCATGCGCAAGAGCCTCGCGCTGCAGGCCCAGATGGCCGAGGAATTCGGCGCCTGCGTGTTCGACGTCACCCTCGACTGCGAGGACGGCGCGCCCGTGGGCGGCGAAGCCGAGCTCGCGCATCTGGTCACCGAACTCGCACTCGCCGCGAGACCGGGCATGCGTGTCGGCGTGCGCGTGCACCCGGTCGACCATCCGGCTTTCGAAGCCGACGTGGCCACCATCGCCGGCCGCGCCGGCGATCGTCTGAGCCACCTGATGGTGCCGAAGGTCGAGCGGCTGGAAGACGTGGTGCGCGCCGCCGCGGCGCTGGACGCGGCTGGTGCCGCCGATCTGCCGCTGCACGTGCTCATCGAGTCGCCGCTGGCGGTGCGCCATGCCTTCGACATGGCCGCCCACCCGCGCGTGCAGTCGCTCAGCTTCGGCCTCATGGATTTCGTCTCGGCCCACGCGGGCGCCATCCCGGCCGACGGCATGGGCGTGGCGGGCCAGTTCTCGCATCCGCTCGTGGTGCGCGCCAAGCTCGAGATCGCCTCCGCTGCCCATGCCTTCGGCAAGGTGCCCTCGCATTGCGTCGTCACCGAGTTCCGCGATGCGCAGGCCCTTCGCACCGCCGCGCGCCGCGCCAGCCGGGAGTTCGGCTACACGCGCATGTGGAGCATCCATCCGGACCAGATCCGCCCCATCCTCGAGGCCTTCGCGCCCGACGAGGAACAGATTCACATTGCTACAAAAATAATAGCTGCTGCCGCCGATGCCGACTGGGCTCCGGTCCAGTTTGATGGCACATTGCACGACCGCGCGAGCTACCGCCATTTCTGGCAGGTGCTGGCGCGTGCGCACGCCACCGGGCGTGCGCTGCCGTCCGAAGCGAAGGCGTGGTTCGCGCCCGCCGACGCCGAAAACTGATGCAAGACATTCACGCCAAGGAAACCCACTCCATGAAGACGCTCGCCCTCCTCGTTGCCGCCGCCGTCGCCCTGCCGTTCGCCGCTTCGGCGCAGAGCAGCAGCACCGCCAAGCCGGCCGCCAAGACCACCACGAAGTCCACCAAGCCGGCCCCGAAGAAGAAGGCCCCCATCGCGCGCAGCGCCGCCAAGGCGGTCGAGGAAGTCACGCCCATCGCGGACGACCCGAGCGTGGTGCTGACCGAAGCCGAACTGGCCGTGGCGCAGAAGGTGTTCACCGGCAAGATCCAGTGCGAACTGGGTGCCGACGTGACCGTGGCCGCCGACGACAAGAAGCCCGGCTTCTTCACCGTGTCGACCAAGGGCGCGCGCTACCGCATGCACCCGGTCGAAAGCCGCACCGGCGCCATCCGCCTCGAGGATGCCCGTGCCGGTGCCATGTGGCTCCAGCTGGGCAACAAGTCCATGCTGATGAACCAGAAGCAGGGCATCCGCCTGGCCGACGAGTGCCAGTCGCCGGCGCAGGTCGCGTTCGCCGACGAGATGAAGAAGAACCCGCCGAAGGCCCTGTTCGACGGCGCCGACGCGCCGAAGAAATAACCCGCGATTTCGCCCCACGCTGGCGGCGCGCGTCTTGCTTGCGCTGCCGCCAGCCCCGTTCCCGGAGAAAAGAAGATGTTGCAAGCCTATGTTGACCACGTTGCCGAGCGCGCCGCGCTGGGCATTCCGCCGCTGCCCCTGTCGGCCAAGCAGACCAGCGAGCTCATCGAGCTGCTGAAGAACGCGTCCACCAAGGACGGCGAGTTCCTGCTCAACCTGCTGACGCACCGCGTGCCGGCGGGCGTGGACGACGCCGCCAAGGTCAAGGCCAGCTACCTGGCCGCCGTGGCGCACGGCACCGAGAAGAACGCGCTGATCTCCCGGGCGCACGCCACCGAACTGCTGGGCACCATGCTGGGCGGCTACAACATCGGCCCGCTGATCGACCTGCTCAAGGACGCCGAAGTCGGCGCCGTGGCCGCCGAAGGCCTGAAGAAAACGCTGCTGATGTTCGACCAGTTCCACGACGTCAAGGAACTGGCCGATGCCGGCAACGCCCATGCCCAGGCCGTGCTGCAGAGCTGGGCCGACGCCGAATGGTTCACCAGCCGCCCCGAAGTGCCGCAGAGCATCACCTTCACCGTGTTCAAGGTGCCGGGCGAGACCAACACCGACGACCTGTCGCCGGCGCCCGACGCCACGACGCGGCCGGACATCCCGATGCACGCCCTGGCGATGCTGAAGAACAAGCGCGAAGGCGCGCCCTTCGAGCCCGAGGAAGACGGCAAGCGCGGCCCGGTCAAGTTCATCCAGGACCTGGTGGGGCGCGGCCTGCCCGTGGCCTACGTGGGCGACGTCGTGGGCACCGGCTCTTCGCGCAAGTCGGCCACCAACAGCGTGCTGTGGTTCACCGGCGAGGACATCCCCTACATCCCCAACAAGCGCTTCGGCGGCATCTGCCTGGGCAACAAGATCGCGCCGATCTTCTACAACACCATGGAAGACGCGGGCTCCCTGCCCATCGAGCTGGACGTGAGCCAGATGAACATGGGCGACACGATCGAGCTGCGCCCCTACGAAGGCAAGGCCCTCAAGGACGGCCAGGTCATCGCCGAGTTCAAGGTCAAGAGTGAAGTGCTCTTCGACGAAGTGCGCGCCGGTGGCCGCATTCCGCTGATCATCGGCCGCGGCCTGACGGCCAAGGCGCGCGAGGCGCTGGGCCTGCCGGTGTCGACGCTGTTCCGCCTGCCCCAGGCCCCGGTCGACAGCGGCAAGGGCTTCTCGCTGGCCCAGAAGATGGTCGGCCGCGCCTGCGGCCTGCCGGAAGGGCAGGGCGTGCGCCCTGGCACCTACTGCGAACCGAAGATGACCTCGGTGGGCAGCCAGGACACCACCGGCCCCATGACCCGCGACGAGCTGAAGGACCTGGCCTGCCTGGGCTTCTCGGCCGACCTGGTCATGCAGTCCTTCTGCCACACGGCCGCCTATCCCAAGAAGGTGGACGTGAAGATGCACCACGAGCTGCCCGACTTCATCAGCACCCGCGGCGGCATCTCGCTGCGCCCGGGCGACGGCGTGATCCATTCGTGGCTCAACCGCCTGCTGCTGCCCGACACCGTCGGCACCGGCGGCGACAGCCACACGCGCTTCCCGATCGGCATCAGCTTCCCGGCCGGCTCGGGCCTGGTGGCCTTCGCAGCCGCCACCGGCGTCATGCCGCTGGACATGCCCGAATCGGTGCTGGTGCGCTTCAATGGCAAGATGCAGCCCGGCGTCACCCTGCGCGACCTGGTCAACGCCATTCCGCTGTACGCCATCAAGCAGGGCCTGCTCACGGTCGAGAAGAAGGGCAAGAAGAACATCTTCTCCGGCCGCATCCTCGAGATCGAGGGGCTGCCCGACCTCAAGGTGGAGCAGGCCTTCGAACTGTCCGACGCCAGCGCCGAGCGCTCGGCTGCCGGCTGCACGGTGCACCTGAACAAGGCGCCGATCATCGAGTACCTCAACAGCAACATCACGCTGATGCGCTGGATGATCGCCAACGGTTATGCCGACGCCCGCACGCTGGCCCGCCGCATCGCCGCGCAGGAAGCCTGGCTCAAGGACCCGCAACTGCTGCAGCCGGACGCGGACGCCGAGTACGCGGCCGTCATCGAGATCGACCTGGCCGACATCCACGAGCCCATCGTGGCCTGCCCGAACGACCCCGACGACGTGAAGACGCTGTCCGACGTGGCCGGCGCCCACATCGACGAAGTGTTCATCGGCTCGTGCATGACCAACATCGGTCACTTCCGCGCAGCCTCGAAGCTGCTCGAGGGCAAGCGCGACATCCCGGTCAAGCTGTGGATCGCGCCGCCCACCAAGATGGACGCGCACCAGCTCACCGAGGAGGGCCACTACGGCGTCTTCGGCAACGCCGGCGCGCGCACCGAGATGCCCGGCTGCTCGCTGTGCATGGGCAACCAGGCCCAGGTGCGCGAGGGCGCCACGGTCATGTCGACCAGCACCCGCAACTTCCCGAACCGCCTGGGCAAGAACACCAACGTGTACCTGGGCAGCGCGGAACTGGCATCGATCTGCTCCAAGCTGGGCCGCATCCCGACCAAGGCCGAGTACATGGCGGACATCGGCGTCATCAACAGCAACGGCGACAAGATCTACCAGTACCTGAACTTCGACCAGATCGAGGAGTTCAAGGAAGCGGCCGACGGCGTCGCCGCCTGAGCGATCGGCCATGCGTTCGCATCGGCGGCAGCCGATGCGCACCGGCCATCCGAGCCCGCTTCGGCGGGCTTTTTGCTGCCCGCTTCAAGCTGCATACTCCTGCGACACCCCCGTCGAAGGAGCGCCGTGCCCCCGCCCATCCGAAGCCTCCACACCCGCTGCTGCATCGTCGGCGGCGGCCCCGCAGGGTTGATGCTCGCCCTGCTGCTCGTGCGTGCCGGCGTCGAGGTCACGGTGCTGGAAAAGCACGCGGACTTCCTGCGCGACTTCCGTGGCGACACCGTCCATCCGTCGACCCTGCAGGTCATGGCCGACCTGGGCCTGCTCGACGCCTTCCTGGCGCGTCCGCACGACGAGGTGCGCCGTCTGCATGCCACCGTCTCGGGCCAGCGTGCGCGCCTGGCCGACTTCGAGCGCCTGCGCTCGATGCCCTGCCGCTTCATCGCGCTCATGCCGCAATGGGACTTCCTCGACTTCCTGCGCGACGAGGCCGAGCGCAGCCCGCGCTTCCGTCTGCTGCTGCGCACGGAGGGCACGGACGTGATCGAAGAGGAAGGCCGTGTCGTGGGCGTGCAGGCCCGTGACCCGGAAGGCGAGCTGAGCATCCGGGCCGACCTCGTCGTCGCCTGCGACGGGCGCCGCTCCGTGCTGCGCAATGCGGCGGGGCTGAAGGTGCGCGACATCGGTGCGCCCATCGACGTGCTGTGGATGCGCCTGTCGAAGGCGCCCACGGACGACAACGAGAGCGGCGGCTTCGTCGACGCCGGCCACTTCCTGGCCATGATCGACCGCCACGACTACTGGCAATGTGCCTACGTCATCGCCAAGGGTGGCATCGACGCGCTCCGGGCGCGCGGGCTCGAGGCCTTCCGCGAGGCCTTGGCACGTGCCGCACCCCCGCTGGCCGGCCGTATGCACGAGATCGCGAGCTGGGACGACGTGAAGCTGCTGAGCGTGACGGTGGACCGCCTCGACACCTGGTGGAAGCCCGGCCTGCTGTGCATCGGCGACGCGGCCCATGCCATGTCGCCCATCGGCGGGGTGGGCATCAACCTGGCGGTGCAGGATGCGGTGGCCACGGCCAACCTGCTGCGCCGGGTGCTGGCCGCACCGGCGGTGTCGCAGGCCGACCTCGCGCCCCTGCTCGCGAAGGTGCAGGCCCGGCGCATGCTGCCTGCGCGGCTGACCCAGGCGGTGCAGGTCGCGGTCCAGAACCGGTTGCTGGCGCCGGTCCTTCGCAGCGCGGGCCAGGCGGCGCCGCTGGCGCTGCCCTGGCCGGTGAAGCTGCTGCAGCGCGTGCCGGCTCTGCAGGGCCTGCCGGCCTATGCGGTGGGCGTGGGCGTGCGGCCGGAGCGCGCCAAGGGCTACTGACGCGGCTGGCGCGACGGCCGCGCCTTCGCCTTCGTCGTCGTCTCCTTTGCCTTCTTGCGCAGTGTCTTCGGCAGATGCGCAGGCCCGTGGCCGTCCATGTCCGCAAGCTCCCACACGCCGCCCACCGCCAGAGTGATGGCATGCGCACTGTTGATGAGGCCGATGTGCGAGAAGGCCTGCGGAAAGTTGCCCAGCTGCCGGCCGCTGGCAGGGTCGTATTCCTCGGCGAACAGGCCCAGGTCGTTGCCCAGTGCCAGCAGTCGCTTGAAGAGGGCACGGGCCTTGCGCAGCCGGCCCATGGCTGCATAGACGTTCACCAGCCAGAAGCTGCAGGCCAGGAAGGCGCCTTCGCCGCCGGCCAGGCCGTCCACGCCGAGTTCGGTGCGGTAGCGGTACACCAGGCCGCCGGAGATCAGCTCGCGTTCGATGCGCGCGATCGTGCCCTGCACCCGCGCGTCGTGGATGGGCAGGAAGCCGATCAGCGGAATGAGCAGCAGCGCCGCATCGACCGTGTCGGCGCCGTAGTACTGCACGAAGGAATTGCTGGCCGCGTCGTAGCCTTTCGCCAGGACGTCGGCGCGGATGGCGTCGCGCGTCTTGCGCCACTGCTCGACGGGTCCTTCGAGGCCGAAGTGCTCGGCGCTCGAGATCATGCGGTCGAAGGCCAGCCAGCACATGATCTTGGAATGCACGAAGTGGCGGGGCTCGCCGCGCACCTCCCACAGGCTGCTGTCGGGCTCGCGCCAGAGCGTGGTGAGCTGGCGGGCGATGGCGCGCTCCAGCGGCCAGACCTTGTCCATGTCGGCCAGGCCCGCCTTGCGGGAGGCATGGAAGGCGGCGATCACCGAGCCGTACACGTCGAGCTGGCGCTGCACGTGCGCGCCGTTGCCCACGCGCACCGGCCGGCTGTTGTCGAAGCCGGCCAGCCAGTCGAGCTCGAACTCGTTGAGCACGCGCTCGCCGTGCAGGCCGTACATGATCTGCAGGTCCTCGGGCGAACCGCCTACCGCGCGCATCAGCCACCAGCGCCACTCGCTCGCCTCGTCGAGGTAGCCCGAACCGATCAGCGCGTACAGCGTGAGCGCCGCGTCGCGCAGCCAGCAGAAGCGGTAGTCCCAGTTGCGCGCGCCACCGGGCTGCTCGGGCAGCGAGGTGGTGGGCGCCGCCACGATGCCCCCGGTGGGCGCGTAGGTCAGGGCCTTGAGCGTGAGCAGCGAGCGCTCCACCGGCTCGCGGTACTCGCCGCGGTTGCCGCAATGCGCGCTCCAGGCGCGCCAGCGGCGCGTCGTGTGCTCGAGCAGCGAGTAGGCGTCGCGCGTGATCGGCGGCCGCTCGTGCGAGGGGAACCACTCCAGCGCGAAGGCCATCGACTGCCCCGCGGTGACCGAGAACTCGGCGCAGCTGGCAAAGTCCTCGTTGACCAGCGGCACGCCGGCCGTGATGCGCACCGCATCGGGGCCGGCTACGGCGTGGATCGCGCCGTCGACCCGCTGCACCCATGGCACCCATTCGCCATAGTTGAAGCGGATGCGCAGTTCGGTGCGCAGGTCCACGGTGCCCCGCACGCCGCGCACGATGCGCACCACCTCGTGCGTGCCGTCGCGCGAGGGCTGTGGCATGAAGTCGGTCACCGTGGCCGTGCCGTGCGGCGTCTGCCAGGTGGTCTCCAGCACCATCGTGCCGGGCAGATAGCGTCGCGTGACACGCGCCTTCGCATGGTCGGCGCGCAGGCTCCAGTGGCCGTTGCGCTCGTCGCCCAGCAGGCTGGCGAACATGGCCGCGGCGTCGAAGCGGGGCAGGCACAGCCAGTCGATGCTGCCGTCGCGGTGCACGAGCGCGGCGCTGTGGGTGGAGCCGATGAGAGCGTAGTCCTCGATACGGCGGGACGACGGCTTGCGTGAGCCTGGGGGTTGGGGCGTGGCGCGCGGCGGTCTGGAGGTCAACGCGGGATGTCTCCGTGCGGTCGCGCGTCCGGCCCCGCGCCGTGCGGCGTCGAAGGCGCGAGGATGGTTCGGCCTCAGCCTACCATGGCGCCATGCACCCCGTGACCCCCTGCGCCGCGGCCGTGGCCGAGGCCCTGCTGCCCGATCCCTTCTATCTCGCCGTCACCGTCGACCATGCCGACGACCCCGCGCGCCGGCTGGCGGTGCTCGGCGCCTATGTGGACCAGGCCCTCGACGAGGCGCCGACGGTGGGCTTCTGCACCCGCGCCCAGCACGACGAGGCCGGGGCGGCGATCTGGCATCTGCCGCAGCCGCCCGAGGTGGCTGCGCGCGCCGATGCGGCGAAGCGGGCGCAGCTCTCGGCGTTGCTCGGCGCGCGCGGCCTGAGGAACTACCGGGCCATCGTCGACTTCATGGCGCCCCATGCGGCGCGCGCCGTTCCGCCCGATGCGTGGTACCTCTCCATCGTGGGCGTCGCACCCTCGCTGCAAGGGCGGGGCGTGGGCGCGCAACTGCTGGCGCCTGCGCTCGCACGCGCCACGGCGCATCGGCGCCCGTGCTACCTCGAGACCTTCACGCCGCGCAACCTGCCGTTCTACGAGCGGCTGGGGTTCCGGCCGCTTGCCATGCACCGCGAGCCGGTGACGGGCGCGGACTACTGGATCCTGCTGCGCGACTGAGCTACCGGTACGGCGTACTGGGGCGCCTCGGAGCGAGCCGAAACGCTCACTGCGGCGGGTTGTCGCCGCGTGGACGGCGTTGCGCCTGCTGCTGCATCTGCTGCATGCGGGCCTGGGCGGCCTGCTGCTGCTGTTGCTGCATCTGGGCCTGCTGCTGCGCGCGCTGCTGCATCTGCTGTTGCATCTGGGCTTGCTGCTGCGCCCGCTGCTGCATCTGTTGCTGCATCTGCTGCTGTTGTTGTTGCTGCTGCTGGCGCATCGCCTGCATCTGCTGCTCGCGTGCCTGGGCCTGCATCTGCTGGGCGCGCTGCGCTTCCTGCTGCTGACGCATGGCGTGCTGTTGCGCCTCCTGCTGCTGGCGCATGGCCTGCATCTGCTGGGCGCGCTGCTGTTGCTGCTCGGCCTGCTGCTGCATCGCGCGCTGCTGCTGCTGTTGTTGCTGCTGCTGCGCTGCCTGTTGCTGCTGCATCTGCTGACGGCGGGACTGCTCCTGCACCGCCTGTTGCTGCTGTTGCTGGCGCTGGGCCATCTCCTGGGCACGCTGCTGCTGGGCCTGCTGCAGTTGCTGCTGGCGCGCCCGGTCGCGTTGCTGGGCCTGCAGCTGATTCTGCTGTGCGTCCCGCGCCTGGCGCTGCTGCTGTTCCATCAGTGCCTGGCGTTGCTGCTGCTGTTGAAGGCGGCCCTGCGCGTCCTGCTGGGCCCGCAGCTGGGCTTGCTGTTGCTGAGCACGCGCGGCCTGCTGCTGCTGCTGCTGTTGTTGTTGCTGCGCCTGAAGTTGCGCTTCGCGGCCGCGCTGCAACTGTTGCTGCTGCTGAAGCTGCCGTGCCTGGTCCTGCTGGGCGCGTGCCGCCTGTTGTTGTTGCGCCTGGAGCTGCTGCATGCGGCCTTGCTGTTGCTGCTGCTGGGCCATCTGCGCCTCGCGTGCCTGCTGGGCCTGCTGCGCCTGGAGCATCTGGGCCTGTTGCTGGCGCCCGGCCTGCACCTGCTGTTGCTGCAGCATCTGCTGCTGCGCCGCCTGCTGCATCTGCGCGGCTTGTTGCTGGCGGGCGGCCTGCGCCTGCTGCGCCAACTGCTGCTGCTGCGCCAACTGCTGTTGCTGCTGCTGGGCCTGCTGCTGCATCTGCGCCTGCAGCATCGCCTGCGGGTTGCCGCCCGGGCCGAAGCGGCCTCGCTCCACGTTCGCGGGCGGCACCCACACGTTGTTGTTGAAGACCACGGCGGGGCGGTCCCAGCCGGGTGGCCGGCGGTCCGGTCCGCGGTCGCGGTCACGCCAGTTCGGCCGACCCCAATACATGTCCCAGTTGCGCCAGCCCCAGTCGTGGCGCTGCAGCGCCGAGCTGACGACGATGCCCGTGCCGAAGGCCAGGGCGCCCACCACCACAGGGTTCACGCGCTGGGGCTCGGCCCAGTACACCGGCGGGTTGTAGTCGTAGCCCGAGTAGTAGGGGACCGGCTCGCCGTACGCGACGCGCGGGTCGTACGCGGGCACGTACACCACGTCGGGCTGGGCCGGCTCGATCGTGATGTAGGTGGGCGGCGGCTCCACGATCAGGGGGCCACCGTAGCCCGGCGGCGGCGCGCTGCCCTGGTACATCGGCGGCGCACTGCTGGCCTGGGCGACGCGCAGCTGCTTGCTGCTCTTGAGTTCGCCGGCCTTCTGCGCGCGCAGGCGCATGACCTGGATGGCGTTCATGACGTCGTTCGGGTCGTTGTAGTAGGCCTGGCCCAGGGCGGTGGTCCACGGGATGTTGTTCGCCAGCTGGTCGAGCGCGGGGCGGAAGGCGGTGAGCGCCTTCACGCTCGGGTCCCAGGGCTGCTGGTTCGCCGCGTCCGCGAGCGGGCCGCCCTTGAGTCCGGCGTTCTGCTTCATCCAGCCTTGTGCAGCCGTCACCTGGTCGGGGAAGGTCGAGGCCGCGAGCACCTGGGCGACCAGCTTGTCGGGATAGAGCGCGATCGGCGCCACCATCTGGTAGAGCGCTTCGGCGGTGGGGGGCGTGTAGGCGACAGGCGTGGGGGCCGCTGCAGCCGGTGCCGGGGCGGGCGCGGGTGCGGGCTCTGTTGCAGCGGCCTGTGGGGCCGGCGTCTCGGTCTTGCCGCAGGCGGCCAGCACCAGGGCTGCGGCAACGGCCAGCACCGTGGCGCGGCTGGAGGCGCGTCGCGTCGCGGCGGTCGTGTGGCAAAGGGGGACGGGTCGGTTCATGGCACGATTCCCTGTATGGATGAACGTCCAACGGTCGAACCCGCCGGCCGGCGGACCGCCTCGCGTCAAGCCCGAGTCAAGCGTGTGACCGTTTGCGTCAGTGTGCGCCCGGGCAGGCGTGCGCGGCTGCCGTCCCGTGCCGACAGCGGCTGTAGTCGGGCCGCCGGCTTCCGGGCCGCGCGGCGCGCACCCGCTATCCTTTTAGTAGCAGTCGACGCCCGCCCCATAAGCGTCGGACGCCGATTCGGCTCCTGAACTTCTACTTGGCGCCGCCCGTGTACTTGGTCACCGTGTCGGCCGTCATGGTGTAGCCGCTGGTGCCCATCATCGAGTCGTTGCGTTGTGCCACCAGCTTGCCCGTGACCCACACCGTGTCCATGGCACGGAACTTGGCCGGCGACTTGGGCCGCACGTGCAGGATCTGGTTGGCCGGCGGCGGCGGCGTGTGGATGCAGGCCCCGAAGTACGGCACCAGCAGGAACTCGCTCACCTCGCCCTTGTTCTCTTCCAGCGGCACGATGAAGCCCGGCAGCTTCACGTTCTGGCCGTTCATCTCGGGGTTGGTGGGGGCGTTGTTCGACACCTCCTGCATCTTCAGCAGCAGCTCGTTCGCGCGCGGGTCGGCGTCGTCGAGCTTGGACAGGTCGATGTCCTTGAAGGCCTTGGCCGGGTCCCAGTCCTTGGGCACCAGCTCTTCCCAGGTGATCTGGCGTGGCCCGCTGCTTGGCTTGGCCGAGGCACCCTTGCCGCCCAGCGGGTTGGTCGCGGTGGTGGCCTCGGGCGCAGGGCCTGCCGCCAGTGCGGCGGTGGCAACGGCAGTGCCCAGCAGGGCGATCAGAGTGGAGCGCAGGGTGGTCATCGTCAGATCCTCGGAGACAGGCCGTCGGCCAGCGACAGGCGGTACGCCCGGATGCCGGGCAGCAGGCTGGCCAGCCAGCCGGCGGCGAGCAGCCCGCCCAGCAGCAGCCATTCGTTCAGTGTAGGGGCCGACAGCTGCAGCGCGAGGCCGTACTGCGCCTGCAACCACGGCCCCAGTGCGGCGATGCCCAGGGCCGCCAGCAGGGCGCCCAGCGCCACGCCCAGCACGGTGACGATGGCGCCTTCGAGCGCCAGCAGCGCCAGCACGTGGCGCAGGCTCGCGCCGACGGCGCGCAGCACGGCCAGCTCGCGCCGCCGCTCGTTGAGCCCGGCCATCACCACCGACACCAACCCGGCCAGGCTGACGATGCCCACCAGGCCCGACATCGCGAGCAGCGCCTTCTCGCCCACGCCGATCACCTGCCACAGTTCGTCGAGCGCCACGCCGGGCAGGATGCCCATCAGCGGCTCCTCGGGATAGGTCGACACCCAGCGCTGCACCGAGAACACGGCGGCGCGGTTCTTCAGGCCGACCAGCGCGGCCGTGACGTTCTTGGGCGTGAGGTCGAACTTGCGCACCTGCTCGGCGCTGATCTTCACGCCGGGCATCGGCGCACCGCCGACCCATTCGAGATGGATGGCCTCCATCGCCTCCAGCCCGATGTGCACGGTGCGGTCGATGGGCGTGCCGGTGCGCTTGAGGATGCCGACCACCGTGAAGGGCTTGTCGGCATGTTCGGGCGTGAGCTCGCCGCTGCCGTGGGCCAGGGTGATCTGCTTGCCGACGTGGTAGCCCAGCTGCTCGGCCACGTCCGCGCCCACCACCGCATCGAACAAACCCGTTGGCCCCGAGGATTGGGCTGAGCCCGATCCGCCCCCCGAGGGGGGCAAAGAAGCTGGGGGCGGCCCGGCGCTTCTTTGGGAGAACACCTTGCCCTCGGCCAGCAACTGCTCGCCGCGGCGCACGTGGTCGAAGTAGGCCGGCGTGGTGGCCACCACCGGAAAGCCGCGGTGCGAATCGCCCAGCGACAGCGGCACCACCCAGGCCACGCCCTTGTGCGCCTCCAGCGCCTGCACGCTCTTCCACGCGATGTTGTTGGTCGCACTGCCGATGTGGAACACCGAGTACAGCAGCAGCTGCGTGCTGCCCGTGCGCGCGCCCACGATCAGGTCCGTGCCCGACACGGCCGACGCGAAGTTCTCGCGCAGCTCGGTGCGGATGCGCTCCACCCCCAGCAGCAGCAGCGTCGCGAGCGCGATCGACAGCACCGTCAGCGACAGCGTGAAGCGCCGGTTCCAGGCGCTCTTCCAGGCAATGGCGAGGAGGGCGTTCATGGATACGGATGCGGGAACCGTACGCGAAGGACGCGAAGGTCTCGCGAAGGACGCGAAAAAGACAGCGGGAAAATTTTCATTGAATTCTTTTGCGACCTTCGCGGGACCTTTGCGCCTTTCGCGTATGGAGGTCCGATCCCGTTTTCATGCCACCGCCGAAACCGCCGCACGGTTGATCTCGGGCAAGAGCACGTGGCGCGCGAAGCGGTCGGCGATGCGGCGGTCGTGGCTCACGAAGACGAGGGCGCTGCCGTTGGCTTCGCAGGCCGCCAGCAGCACGTCGAGGAAGGCCTCGCGCCGGTCCTCGTCGAGGGCGGAGGTGGGCTCGTCGGCGATGACCAGCTCGGGCCGGCCGATGAGCGCACGCGCGGCGGCCACGCGCTGCTGCTGGCCCACCGACAGCTGCAGGGCGGTGCGCTGCCACAGCTCGGCGGGCAGGCCCATGCGGGCGAGCAGTTCCTCGGCCTGTGCGCGCGACCCCTGCACACGTCGTCGTGCCGAGAAGCGGCAGGGCAGCAGCACGTTGTCCATCACGCTCAGGTAGGGCAGCAGGTTGAACTGCTGGAAGATGTAGCCCACGTGCGCGACGCGGCAGCGGTCGCGCGCGCTGCCGCCCATGGCAGCCCAGTCGTGGCCCAGCAGGCACACGCGGCCGCTGTCCGCCACCAGCACGCCGGCCAGCAGCGACAGCAGCGTGCTCTTGCCGCAGCCGCTGGGGCCATGCAGGAACACGGCCTCGCCGGCGCGCACCTCGAAGCGCTCGATGTCGATGCACGGCGCGGCGGCGCCGGGCCAGGCGAAGCGCAGGTCCTGCGCCTGCAGGACTACGGAGCTCATTGGATAGCCCCCGCGCGACGCGCTGCGGTGCAAACTCCCTTCGGAGCGGCCGGGCGCGGGCTCATGCGCGCGTCACTTGCCCCAGCCGATGCGGGCGCTGCCGGACGCGGGTCGCTTCAGGCTGCGCTTGAACTGGCCATCGGGCGCGGCGATCTCGGCCTCGATCTGACGCGTGGCGGGAAATGCCTCGAACAGCTGCGTGTCGACGAAGCGCGCCTTGGCCGCATTGGTGCAGTTGAAGGCGAAGCTGGCCTCCAGTTCCGCATGCCCGTCCTTGTCGGGCTCGGCCTTGCCCAGGCCGAGCGCGGCCGATTCGAGCTGCACCGGGCCGAGCTTGCAGCCGGCGGCCGGGTCGATCTGGAACAGGTGGTCGGCCGCACGAAGGCGTGCCACCATCTGCTCGACCGCGTTCTTCTCGACGTCGGTGCGCGGCGCGCGCTCGAAGCCCAGCAGGTTGTCCAGCGGCGACTCCATCTCGATCGTGACCGACGGGCCGTCGACGGCGATGCCGAGCTCGACCTTGCCGTGCACGTGCGCATGCTGGGCGCGCTGCGCCAGCGCCGGTGAGGACAGCAGCACGGCGCCGGCCGTGAACAGCGAAAGGACGAGAAAGGTGCGGAAGAAGGGTCGTGTCATGCGCATCGTCAGCGGTCAGGGCTGCGGCCCCTGGCGGGTCGGCAGGCCCGGTGTGTTGCTCCATTCGCTCCAGCTGCCGGCGTACAGGGCCGGGGTGCCCAGGCCGGCGATCTGCATCGCCAGCACATTGGGCACGGCGCTCACGCCGCTGCCGCAGTGGTGCACCACGGTGGCGGGATCGCGCCCGGCCAGCAGCGCCTCGAATTCGGCGCGCAACTGCTCGGCAGGCTTGAAGCGGCCATCGGCCGTCAGGTTGTCGGCGAAGGGGCGGTTCAGCGCCCCGGGGATGTGACCGGCGATCGGGTCCAGAGGTTCCACCTCGCCGCGGTAACGAGGTGCAGCACGGGCATCGACGAGGGTCTGCGCGGGATCGTCCAGTCCGGCCGCGACCGTCTTCGTGTCGACCAGCCGCACCAAGGGCGCACCCGGCACGAAGTTGGTCTGGAAGTGCGCCGGCTCTTCGCCCGCCTTCGCGGGCAGGCCCGCCGCCTGCCAGGCCTGCAGCCCGCCGTCGAGCACGGCCACCGCGTCGTGGCCCATCCACTTGAGCATCCACCACAGGCGCCCACAGTAGTTGGCACCGTTGCGGTCGTAGACCACGGCCTGCATGTCGTTGGCCAGCCCCACCGACGACAGCCAGGCCGCGAACTTCTCCCGGCTGGGCAGCGGGTGGCGTCCGCCCGATGCGGGCTTGTCGGCCTCCTGCGCGACCAGCACCTGGCCGCCCGGGCCCGGGTGGCCATGTCTGGCACTGAGGTCGGTGTCGAGGTTGGCGTACACCGCGCCCGGGATGTGGGCGTCGAGGTACTGCGCCGGCCCGACCTCGGGCTTCGTGAGGTCGAAGGTGCAGTCGAAGATGCGCAGCGGCGCCTTGGCATCGATCAGTGCCTGCAGTTGCGAAACGGAGATGAGCGTCGAGTAGGTCATGGCAGGTGGGCTGGAGGCGCGCGCCTGGCGCGCGGCAACCATTGTGCGGGCACCCGCGGCCATTCTGGACGGCGGGGCTTTGGCCGACCTGACTCGTGTTCAGTGCTCTTCGGCCGGCGCCTTGGGCACCGCGCGCTGGCGCAGCACCGTGGCCAGGATGCCGCTGCCGATGATCAGCGCGATGCCGCCCCAGCCGGCCAGGTCGATGCGGTCGCCGAACAGCAGCACGCTGTAGAGCGCGCCGAACACGATGCCCGAGTACTGCAGGTTGGCCACCACCAGCGTGGCGGCCTGGGTCTTGGCGCTGGCGTAGGCCCGCGTCAGGCACAACTGGCCCAGGGCGGCCAGCACACCCACCGGCAGCAGCCACAGCGCATGCGCCCAGGACCAGGCCGACACACCGGTGAAGAGCATCCACAGCGCGCCGGTCACGGTGGAGCCCACGGCGAAGTAGAAGACGGTGCGCGTCTCGGGCTCGCCGATGCGCGACAGCGCGATCACCTGCATGTAGGCGAAGGCGGCGGCCATGCCCGACAGCAGGCCCACCAGGCCGGCGAAGGCGTCGGCACCCTGCGTGCTGGGCTTGAGCAGCAGCACCACCCCCACGAAGCCGGCCACCACCGTGAGCGTGAGCGGCCCCTGCAGCGGTGGCAGCGGCACGCGGCCGTTGCGCCCGGGCACCGGCGCCCACGCGAGCAGCGCGCCACCGACGAGAAAGGCCGCGATCCAGATGCTGCTCATGTAGTTCAGCGTCATGGCCGTGGCCAGCGGCATGTGGGCGATGGCGTAGAACCAGGCGCCCAGCGATGCGGTGCCGATGATGCTGCGCCAGGCGTGCATGCCGGGGTACTGCGTCTTCAGCGTCACGCCCTGGCGGCGGGCCAGCGCGGCCAGCACGACCATGCCGATCACGCCGCGCCAGAACACGATCTCGGAACTGGCGAACCAGGCCGAGGCGATCTTCACGCACACGCCCATGCTCGCGAAGAGCAGGGCCGACAGCAGCATCCAGAGGCTTTGCATGCCGCTCGTTCTCAGTGCATGAAGGAACAAAGGCGTCGCGAGCCGAATCGGCCCGTAACGCGCGCCGGTCGTGCGCCAGCAGCTATGAATTCGATAGCAGACAGCCTCACCGGCGCACTGCCGCCAGCCGCGCCAGCGCATCGGGCGAGGCCTGCAGCTCGCGCCGGTACCACTCGTGGAAGTGCTGCATGCCGTCCTCCATCGGGCTCTGGTAGGGGCCGACCTCGTTGTCGCCGCGCTGCAGCAGCGCCTTGCGGCCGGCGTCCATGCGCTCGGCGATCTCGTCGTCCTCGATGCAAGTCTCCATGTAGGCGGCCTGTTGCGCCTCGACGAACTCGCGCTCGAAGGCGACGATCTCCTCGGGGTAATAGAACTCGACCATGTTCATGGTCTTGTCCGGCCCCATCGGGTGCAGGGTCGAGACGGTGAGCACGTGCGGATACCACTCGACCATGATGTGCGGGTAGTAGGTCAGCCAGATGGCGCCGTACTCCGGCGGCTTGCCCTCGCGGTACTTGAGCAGCTGCTCGTGCCAGCGCTGGTACACCGGGCTGCCGGCACGGCCGAGACGGTTGGCCACGCCCACGGTCTGCACCGAATAGCGCGGCTTGAATTCCCAGCGCAGGTCCTCGCAGGTCACGAAGTTGCCCAGGCCCGGGTGGAAGGGGCCGACGTGGTAGTCCTCGAGGTAGACCTCGATGAAGGTCTTCCAGTTGTAGTTGCACTCGTGCATCTCGACCCGGTCGAGCTGGTAGCCGGTGAAGTCGAGCGTGCTGCGCGGGCCCATGTGGGCGAGGTCGGCGGCTACGTCGCGGCCGTTCTTTTCGAACAGCAGGCCGTTCCATTCCTGCAGCTCCCAGGTGCGCAGGTTGAGGCACGGGTCTTCGGCGAAATGGGGCGCACCCAGCAGCGTGCCGGTGGGCTGCGGGCCGGCGGCGTTGTAGGTCCAGCGGTGCAGCGGGCAGACGATGTGGCCGCTGCCCCGCGCATCGAGCGCGCCGCGGCCCTTCATGATCACGGCCTGCCGGTGGCGGCACACGTTGGACACGAGCTCCACCCCGCGCGGCGTGTGCAGCAGCGCACGGCCCTCGTGCTCCTGGGGCAGGGCGTAGAAGTCGCCCGGCTCGGGCACGGCCAGGCAATGGCCGACGTAGCGGGGACCCTTGGCGAAGAAGGTTTCCATCTCGAGCGCATACAGCGCCGGATCGAAATACGCGGAAACCGGGAGTTGGCTCGAGGCCTGCTGCAGTTGAAGACTTAAATCAGACATGGGTGACCTGACCAAGCCCCCCCACAGGGAGGGAAAAACCAAAATGCCCCGCCTCACTCCTGCGACTGAGCCGGCATCGAAACGGGTGTTCGGGCCGGCATCTCCGCGGAAAAAGTTGCGCCGGCCCACAGGAAAGCAGGCCGGCGCGGGGATGAGAGGGGATTGTACCCCGGACATATCTGTCCGGCCCGGCCCGCCCTTCTAGAATGGCCGGTTTTCACCCACGGTCTTTGCATGCCCAAGGCGCCTTCCTCGTCCCCCGCTTCCGATGCCGCGGCACTGCCCGCCAGCTACGAGGCGGGCCTGCAGGAACTCGAACAGCTCGTCGCCGCGCTGGAGTCCGGCCAGCTGCCGCTGGACCAGCTGCTGGTGAGCTACCAGCGCGGCGCGGCGCTGCTCGCCTTCTGCCGCGACAAGCTCCAGGCCGTGGAAGACCAGATCAAGGTGCTGGACGCCGGCAGCCTCAAGACATGGTCGGCGCAGTGAGCGGCGTGTCGCAGCGCTGGAGCGAGCACCAGCTGGCCGACTGGGCCGAGCCGCAGCTCGCGCGCGTCGAGGCGGCGCTGTCGCGCTGGGTGGGCATCGATGCCCCGGTGCTGCTCGGCGAGGCCATGCGTTATGCGGTGCTCGATGGCGGCAAGCGCCTTCGACCGCTGCTGGTGCTGGCCGCGAGCGAAGCGGTGGCGCCGCTCGCCCCGGCGGGCACCGCCATCGGCGAGGCGGCGCTGCGCGCGGCCTGTGCGGTCGAACTGATCCATGCCTATTCGCTCGTGCACGACGACCTGCCCTGCATGGACAACGACGTGTTGCGCCGTGGCAAGCCCACCGTGCACGTGAAGTTCGGCGAGGCCGATGCGCTGCTGGCCGGCGACGCGCTGCAGGCGCTGGCCTTCGAACTGCTGGTGCCCGACGAGGCGGACATTCCCGCCACCGTGCAGGCGCGGCTGGTGCGCCTGCTGACGCGGGCGGCCGGCAGCCAGGGCATGGCCGGCGGCCAGGCCATCGACCTGGCCAGCGTCGGCCGCCGCCTGAGCGAAGCCGAACTGCGCGAGATGCATCGCCTCAAGACCGGCGCGCTGCTGCAAGGCAGCGTCGAGATGGGCGCGGCCTGCGCGGGCGATCTGCCCGAGCTCGCGCTGGCCGGCCTGCGCGAGTACGGCGCGGCCATCGGGCTCGCGTTCCAGGTGGTGGACGACATCCTCGACGTCGTCGCCGATTCCCAGACGCTGGGCAAGACCGCCGGCAAGGACGCCGCGGCCGACAAGCCCACTTATGTGTCGCTGCTCGGCCTCGAAGGTGCACGCGCCAGTGCGCAGCAGCTGCTGGCGCAGGCGTTGGCCGCACTCGACCGCTCGGCGCTGTCAGACACGGCCGCATTGCGCGCACTCGCCCACATGGTCGTCGACCGCGACCGATAAAAATACCCCGATGGCCCCACTGCTTCCCGAGATCAACGACCCCGCGGACCTGCGCCAGCTCGATCGCGAACAACTCAAGCAGGTGGCCGACGAGGTCCGCGCCTGCGTGCTCGACAACGTCTCGCGCACCGGCGGCCACCTGAGCTCCAACCTGGGCACTGTGGAACTCACGGTGGCGCTGCACTACGTCTTCAACACGCCGGAAGACCGCATCGTGTGGGACGTGGGCCACCAGACCTACCCGCACAAGATCCTCACCGGCCGGCGCGAGCGCATGCCCACGCTGCGCCAGCTCGGCGGCATCTCGGGCTTTCCGCAGCGGGCCGAGAGCGTCTACGACACCTTCGGCACCGCGCATTCGTCGACCAGCATCTCGGCGGCGCTGGGCATGGCCATGGCCGCGCACCAGAAGGGCGAGGACCGCCACGCCATCGCCGTGATCGGCGACGGCGCGATGACCGCCGGCATGGCCTTCGAGGCGATGAACAACGCGGGCGTGAGCGACGACTGCAAGCTGCTGGTGATCCTCAACGACAACGACATGTCGATCAGCCCGCCGGTGGGCGCGCTCAACCGCTACCTGGCGCAGCTCATGAGCGGCCAGTTCTACGCCGCTGCCAAGAACGTGGGCAAGAGCGTGCTCAAGGCCGCGCCGCCGCTGTTCGAGCTGGCCAAGCGCTTCGAGCAGCAGGCCAAGGGCATGGTGGTGCCGGCCACGCTGTTCGAGAAGTTCGGCTTCAACTACATCGGTCCGATCGACGGCCACGACCTCGATTCGCTCATCCCCACGCTGGAAAACATCAAGCAGCTCAAGGGCCCGCAGTTCCTGCACGTGGTGACCAAGAAGGGCCAGGGCTACAAGCTGGCCGAGGCCGACCCGGTGGCCTACCACGGCCCGGGCAAGTTCGATCCCTCGGTGGGCCTGGTCAAGCCGACCACCGCGCCCAAGCAGACCTTCACGCAGGTCTTCGGCCAGTGGCTGTGCGACATGGCGGCGCAGGACGGGCGGCTCGTCGGCATCACGCCGGCGATGCGCGAGGGCTCGGGCATGGTGGAGTTCCAGCAGCGCTTTCCCGACCGCTACTACGACGTCGGCATTGCCGAGCAGCACGCCGTCACCTTCGCCGCTGGCTTGGCCTGCGAGGGCCTGAAGCCGGTGGTGGCGATCTACTCCACCTTCCTGCAGCGCGCCTACGACCAGCTGATCCACGACGTGGCGATCCAGAACCTGCCGGTGGTCTTCGCGCTCGACCGCGCGGGCCTGGTGGGCGCCGACGGCGCGACCCATGCGGGCGCCTACGACATCGCCTTCCTGCGCTGCATCCCGAACATGAGCCTCGCCTGCCCGGCCGACGAGGCCGAGTGCCGGCAGCTGCTGTCCAGCGCCTATGCGCAGAGCCATCCGGTGGCCGTGCGCTACCCGCGTGGCGCGGGGGCCGGCGTGACGCCGCCGCTCACGCTCGATGCCCTGCCTTTCGGCAAGGGCGAAGTGCGCCGGCAGGGCCAGCGCATCGCCATCCTCGCCTTCGGCACGCTCCTGTATCCGGCCCTCGAAGCCGGCGAGGCGCTCGGCGCCACGGTCGCCAACATGCGCTGGGTCAAGCCGCTGGACACGGAACTGCTGCGCGAGATCGCGAGCACGCACGAGGCGCTGGTCACGGTGGAAGAGGGCGCCGTCATGGGTGGCGCGGGCAGTGCCGTGGCCGAGGCACTGCAGCAGATGGGCATCGTCAAGCCGCTGCTGCAGCTGGGCCTGCCCGATCGCTTCATCGAGCATGGCGATCCGGCCAAGCTGCTCGCGGCCGCGGGCCTCGACGCGGCCGGCATCCGCGCGGCCATCGAAACGCGCTTCGGCACGCCGCCCTGAGCCGCGCCGCGGCTACTGCTTGCGCTGCACGAAGAGGTTGCGCTTCGCGTCCTCGGGGTAGGCGAAGGTCACGCTGCCGTTGCGCACCGTGCCCATCACCAGCATGTTCTGCGTCAGCGCGTCGTGGTCGGCGCTGCTGAAGGGGCGCTCGTAGCTGGTCACCACGCCGTAGTGCGTGCGCTTCGGGTTCTCCAGCGAAGCGTTGATCGCCGGCCCGTCGCAGAAAAGCGCCACCAGGGCACGGGTGCGCAAGCGCATGAAAGTCCCCCTGAAGATGCCCGAAACAAATCGTCAGCGTAGGGCGTTTGCGCGGGCGGACGGGGCGGGTTTTCCGCAGGGAAAACCCGAAACGGAGGCCAGAAAACGCCTTCTTACAATCGCGCGGCTTTCGTCGACAACGCGGCCACGAGCCGCGTTCGTTTTTTTCATCTGCTCTCGGAGTTCTCAATGGATCGTCGTTCCCTCATCAAGAATGCCGGCATGGCCGGTGTGCTGGCTGCCGGCATAGCACCCGCCGTGCATGCGCAGGCCGCCGTACGCTGGCGCCTGGCGCCTGGCGTCCAGCTTCCCGCGTTCGCTGGACACGATCTTCGGCAGTGCCGAGATGCTGTCGAAGACCGTCAAGGCCCTGTCCGGCGGCAAGTTCGAGATCACGGTGCACCCCGCCGGCGAACTGATGCCGGCGTTCGGCGTGGTCGACGCACTGCAGGGCGACAACATCGAGATGGCCCAATCGGCCGCGTACTACTTCACCGGCAAGGACCCGATCTTCGCCTTCAGCTGCGCCGTGCCCTTCGGCCTGACCGCGCGCCAGAACACCGCGTGGAAGGACTACGGCAACGGCCGCAAGCTGCTCGACGCCTTCTTTGCGAAGTACAACTTCCGCACCGCCAGCGCCGGCAACACCGGCACGCAGATGGGCGGCTGGTATCGCAAGGAAATCAAGACCGTGGCCGACCTCAAGGGCCTGAAGATGCGCATGGGCGGCGGCGTGTTCGGCGAAGGCATGGCCAAGCTGGGCGTGGTGTCGCAGAACATGCCCGCCGGTGACGTGTACCAGGCGCTCGAAAAGGGCACGCTGGATGCGGCCGAGTTCGTCGGCCCCTACGACGATGCCAAGCTGGGCTTCAACAAGGTCGCGCCTTACTACTACTACCCCGGCTGGTGGGAAGGTTGCGCCGACCTCGAGTTCTTCATCAACCTGAAGAAGTTCAACGCACTGTCGGACGAGAACAAGGCCATCCTGAACGCCGCGATGGCCGTGGCCGCCACCGACATGACCGCCAAGTACGACGCCTACAACCCCATCGCGCTGAAGAAGCTGGTGGCCGAAGGCACGAAGCTGGTGGCCTTCCCCAAGGCCGTGATCGACGCCGGCTTCAAGTCCTGCATGGAAGTGTTCGCCGAGCACGAGGCCAAGTCGCCCGAGTTCAAGAAGATCCACCAGGACATGCGCGCCTTCCAGCGCGACCAGATCCTTTGGAACCGCTTCTCCGAATTCCCGTTCAACCAGTACATGAACGGCGTGAAGATCTGATCTTCGAGCGCAATTAAAAAAGCCCCGCGGCCTGTGCCGCGGGGCTTTTTTCATTGGTGGGCGCTCAAGGCTTCTTCTGCTTGAGCGCGTCCTGCATCGCCTTCATGGGGTCGTCGTCCGCCGCGGCAGGCGCCTCGGGCGCAGGTGCCGTCTCGGCGGGGGAGGACGGGGCGCCGTTGCCAGGCTCGGCAGGTTTCTCGTCGGCGCCGTAGCCACCATCGGAGCCGTAGCCTTCGCTGCTGCTTTCGGGCTGCAGGCCCTCGCGCATCTGCTCGCCCACGGCCTTGAGGTCATAGGCCTGCGCCTTGTCCAGGCTGCCCGTCACGAGGTTGGGGAAGGCGATCATGACGCCGACCATGAACAGCTGGATCAACAGGAACGGGATGGCGCCCTTGTAGATTTGCATGGTGGTGACCGGGTCCATCACCTTGTTGGTCACGCGGTCCACATAGGGCTTGTTGGGCGCCACCGAGCGCAGGAAGAACAGCGCGAAGCCGAAGGGCGGATGCATGAACGAGGTCTGCATGTTCATGGCCAGCAGCACGCCGAACCAGATCAGGTCGATGCCCAGCTTGTGGGCCACCGGCGCGAGCAGCGGCACGACGATGAACGACAGTTCGAAGTAGTCCAGGAAGAACGCCAGCACGAACACCAGCAGGTTCACGAAGATCAGGAACCCGACCTGTCCGCCGGGCAGGCTCGACAGCAGGTGCTCCACCCAGATCGGGCCGTCCGCGGCCTGGAACACCAGGCCGAAGACGGTGGCGCCGATCAGGATGAACATCACGAAGCTGCCCAGCTTGGTCGTCGTCGCCAACGCCTGCTTGAGCAGCGCCATGTTCAGACGTCCGCGGGCAAAGGCCATGATGAGTGCGCCGATGGCGCCCATGGCCCCGCCTTCCGTCGGCGTGGCCACGCCCAGGAAGATGGTGCCCAGCACCAGGAAGATCAGCAGCAGCGGAGGAATCAGCACGAAGGTCACGCGCTCGGCCAGCCGCGACAGCAGGCCCAGCCCGGTGAACTTGTTGACCAGCGCGATCAGCAGGGCGACGGTCGCGCCGCCGCACATCGCGACCACGATCTTCTCGTCGGTGGCGACGCTGGTGACTTGCTCGCCCAGCCACCAGGTGTGCACCTCGGCCATGTGCCGCGCGAGGAAGGCCGACACCAGGAAGGAGATCACCGTCAGCGCCAGCAGCGAGGGATAGCCGCCGCTGCCGTTGGGTTCGCGGTAGATGCGTGCTTCCGGCGGCAGGGCCGGCACGCTCTTGGGCTTGAAGATCGCCAGGACGGCGATGTAGGCCACGTAGCAGCCGACCAGCATGAAGGCCGGCACGAAGGCGCCCTTGTACATGTCGCCGACGCTGCGGCCGAGCTGGTCGGCCATGATGATCAGCACCAGCGAGGGCGGAATGATCTGCGCCAGCGTGCCGGAGGCCGCGATCACGCCGCTGGTGAACTTCCGGTCGTAGCCGTAGCGCAGCATGATCGGCAGCGAGATCAGGCCCATGGAGATCACGGACGCCGCCACCACGCCGGTGGTGGCCGCCAGCAGCGCGCCCACGAACACCACGGCCAGCGCCAGGCCGCCGCGCATCGGGCCGAACACCTGGCCGACCGTGTCGAGCAGGTCCTCGGCCATGCCGCTGCGTTCGAGGATCAGGCCCATCAGGGTGAAGAAGGGCACGGCCAGCAGCGTGTCGTTGGCCATGATGCCGATCAGCCGCTGCGGCAGCCAGGCCAGCACCGACGAGGGGAACACGCCGAGCTCGATGCCGATGATGCCGAAGGTCAGGCCGCAGGCGCCCAGGCTGAAGGCCACCGGAAAGCCCAGCAGCAGAAAACAGATCAGCCCCGCGAACATGATCGGGGCGAAGTTGGCGGTGATGAATTCCATCGAACGGTGCTCCGGCGGTCAGGGGGCAGGGACGGCGCCGGCGGCCTTGGCGGCCTCGCGTTCGCGCAGGATCTCGGCCAGCTCTTCCTCTGCGCTCTTCTCGCCCACCTTGAGGTTCGGATCGGGCCCGTCGCCGGTCAGGAAGGCGATGCGCTTGATCAGTTCCGACCAGCCCTGGATCATGAGCAGCGTGAAACCCACCGGCAGTGCCAGCCACACCGGCCAGCGGATCAGCCCGCCCGGGTTGCCCGACATCTCGCCCGTGGCGTACATCTGCCGGGTCATGGGGACGGTGTAGTACAGCACCAGCAGGCACAGCGGCGTGAGGAACAGCGCGAAGCCGACGATGTCGATCCAGATCTGCGCCTTCTTGGGCAGCCTACTGTTCAGCACGTCGATGCGCACATGCTCGCGGTTGAGCAGCGTGAAGCCCGCGGCCACCAGGAAAGACCAGGCGAAGAGGTACCACTGGACTTCGAGGTAGGCGTTGGAACTGGTGTTGAACACCTTGCGGACCACGGCGTTGATCGCGCTGATGGCGGTGGACGCCAGGATCAGCCAGATCACCCACTTGCCCACCTGGGCGTTGAGCCAGTCGATGGCCCGCGAAAGCTTGAGCAAGCCTTGCATGTCTTCTCCATTTTTGAATTGGGCCTCCGGATACGAACACACCCGACATGCCGGCGTTGTGCGCCAACGGGTCGGGTGCGTGAGGCGCCGCGGATTTTACGGGCGCCGGCCTGTGCTCCCGACGGGGTGTACCCGGAGCCATCGGGGGCCCTGCGGGCGGGGCGCGCCGCCATAATCGATCGATGGCCGAGACCCCCGGCACACCGCTGCCCACCGCCTCACGCCTGCCGGCGTCGATCGATTCGCCCGACATGCGCCGCGCCGGCCGCGAGCTGCTGTCGCTCGCGCTGATCGACGCGCGCAACCACACACTGCACCTGCTGTCGTTGTACGAGGCCGCGCTCGCGTCGCCCGAGCTCGAGCTGCCGTCGCCGCCGCCGGCCGACGTGGTGCCACCGCGCTGGCTGGCGGGCCACATCGGCTGGTTCGCCGAGTACTGGATCGCACGCAACACGCAGCGCGCGCTGGGCGTGGACTGCCCCGCGCGGCCCACGCGCCTGGCGGCCATCGATCCAGGCGCCGATGCGGCCTGGGAGCGTCCGCCCGCCCACGAGGTGCGAGCCTTGCCCGGCATGGCCGACACGCGCGCCTACCTGCTCGAGACGCTGGAGAGCACGCTCGAACTGCTCGAGCACGCCGCCGAGACCGATGCGGGGCTGTACTTCTATCGCCTCGCGCTGCTCCACGAAGACCTGCGCGGCGAGCAGCTGATCGTGATGGCGCAGAGCCTGGGCCTGGCCATCGGTGCCGAGCTGCCGCCGCCGGGCACCACGCGGGCGCCGCTGGTCGTGCCCGGCACGCGCTGGACGCTCGGCGCGGCCGATGCGCCGGGCCTGCACCTGGCGCAGGAAACGGGCGCGCAGCCGATGGAGGTGCCCGAGTTCGAGATCGACGCCCAGCCCGTCACCTGGCAGCAGTTCTGCGAGTTCGTCGACGACGGCGGCTACGACCGCGAGGAACTCTGGGCGCCCGCCGGCTGGGCATGGACCCAGGCCGAAGGCCGCCGGGCGCCGCGGCATGTCGAACAGATCGGCCTGGGCCACGGCGGTGGCGGCGGGTCGGTGCTGCAGCAGCGCTTCGGCGCCACCGTGCGCGCCGCGGGGCAGCAGAGCGCGATGCATGTGAGCTGGTGGGAGGCGGACGCATGGGCGCGCTGGGCCGGCCGACGCCTGGCCACCGAAGTGGAGTGGGAGATCGCCGCCCACAGCGCGGCACGGCGAGGCTTTCGCTGGGGCGAAGTGCAGGAATGGACCGCCGGCACCCTGCGCCCCTGGTCCGGTCAGCGCCCCGACCCATGGAGCGCCGGCACCGACTTCGACCCGGGCCCCGCCTGGGGCCAGTCGCGCGTGCTGCGCGGCGCCTCCTTCGCGACGCGTGCGCGCATGCGCGCCCTGCGCTGGCGCGGCTTCGCGATGCCCGGTCGCGACGACGGCTTCTTCGGCTTCCGCACCTGCGCCCTGTGACCGAGGTGCTATCGAATCGATAGCTTGCAGCCAAAGCAGGACGGGCGCTGCAGCCCGATCTCTTCAAAATTGCGCTGCGGTGCCCGTGTGCGGCTCAGGGCTCGATCCCGCGCATCAGCGCGCGGATGCGGTGCGCCAGCTGGTCGACCGCGAAGGGCTTGCCGATCATGTGCATGCCGGGCGCAAGGAACTCGGCGCGGTTGGTCGCGTACTCCGCGTAGCCGGTCATGAACAGCACCGGCAATCCGTCGCGGTACTGGCGCGCGATCTCGGCCACCTGGCGGCCGTTGAGCCCCGGCAGCCCGACGTCGCTCACCAGCAGGTCGATGCGTGCCTGCGACTGAAGGATCGGCAGCGCCGCCTGCCCGTCGGCCGCCTCCAGCGCCTGGTAGCCCAGTTCCGAGAGCACCTCGCGCACCAGCAGGCGCACGCCCGGGTCGTCCTCCACCACCAGCACCACCTCGCCGTCGCCCTGCGGCAGCGCGGCCACCTCGCGTGCCGCCGCCGGCGCAGCGGCCTGCGGCGCATGGGGCAGGCACAGGGTCACGGTGGTGCCCTGGCCCGGCGTGCTGTCGATCTGCACCAGCCCGCGCGACTGGCGCGCGAAGCCGTAGACCATCGACAGGCCCAGTCCCGTGCCCTGGCCGATCGGCTTGGTGGTGAAGAAGGGATCGAAGGCGCGCGCCAGCACATCGGCCGACATGCCGGTGCCGCTGTCGGCCACCGCGATGGCGAGGTAGTCGCCCGGCGGCACGCCCTCCAAGGCGCGCACTTCGGCATCGCCCAGTTGCACGTTGGCGGTGGAGATGCGCAGTTCGCCGCCGCCCGGCATGGCATCGCGCGCGTTGATGGCGAGGTTGAGGATGGCGCTCTCGAGCTGGCTCTCGTCGCCCAGCGCGTGGCGCGCATCGGGCGCCAGCTGCACCGCCAGGCGCACCTGCTCGCCGAGCGAGCGGTGCATGAGCTCTTCCATGGAGCCGATGAGCGCATTCACGTCCACCGGCTTCAGGTCCAGCGACTGGCGGCGCGAAAAGGCCAGCAGCCGCTGCACCAGTGACGCCGCGCGTTGTGCCGACTGGCTGGCGCTGTCCATGAAGCGCTCCAGGTCCGTGGTGCGTCCGGCCGCCACGCGCCGGCGCATCACCTCGATGGCGCCGGTGATGCCCTGGAGCATGTTGTTGAAGTCGTGCGCGATGCCGCCGGTGAGCTGGCCGATGGCCTCCATCTTCTGGCTGTGGCGAAGGCGCTGCTCCGATTCGCGCAGGGCGGTGACGTCGCGGCCCACCGCGTGGATCTGGCCCGAGGTGTCGGGCACGGCGGTCCAGGAGAAGCTGCGGTAGCTGCCGTCCTGGTGCCGGAAGCGGTTCTCGTAGCGCAGCAGGCGCTGGCCCTGCGCCAGCTGGCCCAGGGCATGGCGCGAGGGCTCCACGTCCTCGGGGTGCAGCAGGGCGAGCACGTCGGTGCCCACCAGGGCATCGTCGGGCCAGCCGAGCACCTGCGTCCACGCCGGGTTGACCGACACGATCCGGCCATCCAGGCGCACCGAGATCATCAGGTCGGCCGACAGCGACCAGATGCGGTTGAGCTCGCGCGTGCGCTCCTGCACGCGCTGCTCCAGCGAGGCATTGAGCTGGGCCAGCGCCAGGCGGGCCTCGTGGCGCTCGGTCACGTCCTGCACCACGCCGCGCATCAGCAGGGGCTGGCCGTGGGCGCCGCGCACGATCTCGGCGCGACGCCAGATCCAGCGCAACGCACCGTCGTCGGCGCGGCGGATCGGGTATTCGACGTCCAGCGGCGCCGTGCCGCGCATGCGCGATTCGCGCGTGGACACCGGGTCGCCGTCGGCGCTGTCGGTGCGCAGGCGCTGCACGTCGGCGGGCGCGTGCATCTCCTGCTCGGGCAGGCCGAACACGCGGCAGAAGCCCGGCGACGCGGTGAGCGTGTCGCGCTGGATGTCGAGCACGAACACGCCGACGCCGCCGGCCGCCTGGGCCAGTCGCCACTGCTCGTGGAGCTCGCGCAGGTGTTCCTCGCTGGCCGCCAACTGGCGCGTGGCCTTCACGCGCGAGGTGGTCTCGCTCACGATGCACAGCACGCCGCCCACGCTGCCGTCGGGCTCGCGCACGGGCGAGTAGGAGATGTCGAAGAACACCTCCTCCATGTGGCCGTGGCGATTGATCTGGAAGGGGCGGTCCTTGGCCGAGACGGTCTCGCCCAGCGTGAGCACGCGCTCGAGCAGCGGGTGCAGGTCGTCCCAGAGTTCCGTCCAGTGTTCCTGCGCCGGCCGCCCCATCGCCCCCGGGTGCTTGACGCCGATCGTCGGCGCGTAGGTGTCGTTGTAGAAGGCGACGAACTGCGGGCCCCAGAACAGCACGATCTCGGCCTGCGAGGGCAGCATCAGGTCGATGGTGGTGCGCAGCGCCGCCGACCATTGCGAGGGCGGGCCCAGCGGGGTTTCGGTATCGGACAGCGCCCGGATGCAGGCGGCCGCCTCCCCCGGCGCGTAGGGCCAGCGGTCGGGGGCGGAGGCGGCGGACATGGCAGGTGGGGAAGTGCAGGCTGGGGGTGCGTTGCGCGGAGGTCGCGGCGGATTATGGGCAGCGGGCCCGCGGCCCGCGTGTCAGCGGAGCCCGCAATCGCACGGCTCGTGGTTGCTATCGAAACGATAGCGGTGCACGCGCCTTGGACGGGCGCTGCGGCCACTTTTTCTTTGAGGGGTGGATGGGCCGGCGATGACCTGCCAGGTCATCGACCGGCGGCGCCGGTGCGGCGAGCATTCCTTCACCCCGCCGCGAGCGGCCCACCCCTTCTTCAGGAGATCGCCATGAACACCGCCCCCATCGCTGCCGAATCCGTCGCCCGCGACTACATCGCGCTGTGGAACGAGACCGACGCCCAGCGCCGCGCCGAACTGCTGCGTGCAGGATGGCGCGACGACGCGCATTACATCGACCCGCTCATGCAGGGCCGCGGCCACGGCCCGATCAGCGAATTGGTCGGCGCCGTGCACCAGCGCTATCCGGGCTTTCGCTTCGCGCTGCTGGGCCGCCCCGATGCGCACGGCGAACACCTGCGCTTCTCGTGGACGCTCGGGCCGGCGGGCGCCGAGGACCTGATCCAGGGCACCGACTTCGTCGAGCTCGCGGACGGCAAGCTGGCCCGCGTCACGGGCTTTCTCGACAAGGTGCCGGTCGGGGCCTGACCGCCTTCAGATGGTCACGACACGGCCGGCATCGAGCCGCACGACCGACTGGGCGAGCGCCTTGACGTCCTCGGGGTCGTGCGTGACCAGCAGGGTCGGCACCTGCACGCGTTCCAGCATCTGCGCCAGTTCGGCGCGCAGGCGGATGCGCAGCTCGGTGTCCAGCGCCGACAGGGGCTCGTCGAGCAGCAGCAGGCGCGGCGCGGTCGCCAGCGCGCGCGCCAGGGCCACGCGCTGGCGCTGGCCGCCCGACAGGTGCCGCGGGTAGGCGCGGCGCAGCGCCTGGATGTCGAACTGCGCCATGAGCGCCTCGACGCGCTCCATCGCCTCGGGCGCGGGCGAGTGCCCCAGACGCCGCACGCCGAAGCACAGGTTCTGGTGCACCGTGAGGTGCGGGAACAGCGCATAGTCCTGGAACACGAAGCCCACGCCGCGCTCGCGGGCCGGCCGGTCGATGCCCTGCGCGCTGTCGAGCAGTGTCTGCCCATCGACGCGCACATGGCCCTGCACGCCCGGCAGCAGGCCGGCGATGGCCTGCAGCACGGTCGACTTGCCCGAGCCCGAGGCGCCCAGCAGCGCCGTGCGACGCGCGGCAGAGCGAAAGGCCGCGTCGACCGCGAAGCTGCGCTCGGGCGACTGCAAGGTGAGGCGGATGTGGACGTCGAGCATGCTCGATCAATGCCTCGCCTGCAGCAGCCGGTTGGCCAGCACCAGCAGCACGATGCACACGGCCGAGATCACGAGCGTGAGCGTCAGCGCCAGCCGGTCGTCGCCCGCCTGCACGGCCGCGTAGACCGCGACCGACAGCGTCTGCGTGCGGCCGGGCAGGTTGCCCGCGATCATCAGCGTGGCGCCGAACTCGCCCATGGCCCGCGCGAAGCTCAGCGCCAGCCCGGCACCGATGCCGCGCAGCGCCAGCGGCAGCGAGATGCGCCAGAACACCTCCCACTCGCCCGCGCCGAGCGTGCGCGCGGCCTGCGCGAAGCGGCCGTCGGTCTCCTCGAACGCGGCGCGCGCGGCCTTGTAGATCAGCGGCAGCGACACCACCGCGGCCGCCAGCACCGCACCCTGCCAGGTGAAGAGCAGGGTGACGCCGAAGCACCGGTCCAGCCATTGGCCGATGACGCCGTTGCGGCCAACCAGCACGATGAGGTAGTAGCCCAGCACCGTGGGCGGCAGCACCATGGGCAGCACCAGCGCGGCGTCGACCCACGCATGCCCCGGAAAGCGCCGGCGCGCCAGACACCAGCCCAGCGCGATGCCCGCGGCACCGGCAAAGAGCGTGGCGAGGAAGGCGACCTTCAGGGTCAGCCAGAGGGGGGTGAGCACGGGCGGCAGGCGTGGTGGTGCGCTGGCGTCAGAGCCTGGAGAAACCGAAGCTGCCCAGGATCTGCTGGCCCTGCGGCCCCTTCACGAACGCGATGAAGGACTGCGCAGCGGCCGGCTGCTTGCTGGCAGCCAGCTGGGCGATGGGATAGGTCACGGGCGAGGCCGTCGGCACGACCAGCGCCACGCGCGTCTCATCCTTCTTCAACAGGGCGTCGGTGCGGTAGACGAAGCCGGCGTCGACCTCGCCGCGGGCCACGTAGTCGAGCACCTGGCGCACGCTCTCGCCGTAGATCCATTTGGGCTGCAGCGGCGTCGCGAGCCCGGCCTGCTCGACCACGTTCATGGTGTAGCGGCCCACGGGCACCGAAGCCGGCGTGCCGGCGGCAATGCGCCTGTAGTCGGGGGCGCTCAGGTCGCCCAGCGCCTTCGGCGCGAGCGCCGATTTCGCCGGGACGACGAGAACCAGCTCGTTCTTCACGAAGTCCGCGCGCGAGCCGGGCACGATGAGTTGGGCGGCCACCGCCTTGTCCATCGTGGGCTGGTCGGCCGATGCGAAGACGTCGACCGGTGCGCCCTGCTGCATCTGCGCCAGCAGCGCGCCCGATGCGGCGAAGTTGAGGGTGGCCTTGTGCCCGGGGTGGGCCTTCTCCCAGGCCTGGCCGATGGCCTGGAACGCGTTCGTGAGGCTGGCCGCGGCCGACACGACGATCTCCTGCGCCCACAGGGCGGGGCTGGCAGCGGCCAGGGCCAGCACCAGCGCACCTATGCGCAACCTACGGCATGTCGGCATGTCCATCCTCTCGCTATTCAAAAGTGGAATAGCGATCATAGCGACGGACGGGCGCATGGCCGCCGCATCCGGTCAGCGCGATTCGAGAATGGAACAGCGCGGTCGCCCACCGTCGCACAATGCCGCCATGACCGAACCCGCATCCCGCCGCAGGCCACCGCCGGGCTTCATGGACGCGCTGGGCCACAAGGCGGCCGACAAGCGCATCGACATCCTGCGTGCGATCGGCCGCAGCGGCAGCATCTCGCAGGCCGCGCGCGACGCCGGCGTGAGCTACAAGGCCGCCTGGCAGGCTGTGGCGACGCTCACCAACCTCGCGGGCGTG
Source organism: Xenophilus aerolatus (assembly GCA_030418545.1). GTDB lineage: Bacteria > Pseudomonadota > Gammaproteobacteria > Burkholderiales > Burkholderiaceae_C > Xenophilus. Next base: position 457,646 of record QAIB01000003.1, read on the forward strand.
CCGCTTGTGGACAAGGCCGTGGGCGGTGCCGGCGGCGGCGGCGCGGTGCTGACGGCCGAGGGCCTGCGCCTGCTGACCATGGCCGACGAACTGCTCGCGGCGCGCAGCACGCTGTGGCCCGCGCCGGGCGCGGGGGCGGCGGTGGCGGGGCTGGCGATCCGCACCAGCATGCGCAACCAGTGGCCGGTGCGCATCGAGGCGCTGGAAGGCAGCGGGCCGACCTTGCATGTCGCGCTGGCGCTGGGCGAATCGGCGCAGCAGCTGAAGGCGCGCATCACGCGCGAGAGTGCGGAGCTGCTCGGCCTGGCAGCGGGCATGCAGGCACTGGCGCTGTGCAAGGCGACGGCGGTGCGTGTCGAGGCCCCGGGGCGTGCGCGTGCGACCAATCAACTCCAGGGCGTCGTCTCGGAGGTCGTTCGCAGCCCTGAAGGCGACGAGGTGGCGCTGCAGCTGGAGGGCGCTGCGATGGAGGTGGTGGGCTTTGCGCCAGCCGGCAGCGGGTTGCGGCGCCGGCAGCGCGTGGCGGCCCGGGTCGATCCCGTGGCGCTGGTGCTGGCGCTGCCCGCTTGAGCAAAGCCGCTGGCCTGCTTCAGCCCAGTCGGGCCATCGCCTCGCGCACGGCACCGGCGTTGGCGGGCCGCACGACGCGGGCGACCTCCAGCCCGTCGCGCAGGAACACCAGCGTGGGCCAGAGCTTGACGCCGAAGCTGCGGCCAAGCGGGCGGCCGCTGCCGTCCTCGACCTTCAGGTGCTTCAGGCCGGCGGGGGCATCGGCCAGCGCCTCGGCGATGGCGGGCTGCGCGCCCTTGCAGATGCCGCACCAGTTGGTGCCGAATTCGATCAAGGCGAGGCCGCGCTGGGCGTCGACCTCGGCGCGTGTGGTCTGTTCGGGTTCGTAGGGCTGGGTCATCGAGCCATTGTGGTGCGCCGCCGGTGCGGCCGCAGGGGCGCTCAGCGCTTGCCCGTGCCGGCCGAGAGCTTTCTGTAGACGGTGGCACGGCTGACACCCAGCGCCCGCGCCGCCTCGGCCACGTTGCCGCGCGCCTCGCGCACCGCCTGCTCGATGAGCGAGGCCTGCACGTCCCGCAGGCGCGCGGCCGGCGCCGTGCCGGCGGTGGCGCGGCCGTCGCGCCGCAGGGCCCGCACATGCAGCCGCAGGCCCGACCACAGCGGCACCTCGGCCGGAGTGGGGTGGCGTGCGGCCGCGTCGAAGAGCAGCGAAGTCGGCACCGCGAACAGGTCGGTTGCCGACCCGCGCCCCTGTGACGGCAGCGGCAGCAGTTGCCGGGCGACGGTGTTGGCACCGAGCACCAGCCCGTCGGCATCGAGGCACAGCAGGCCATCGCCATCGACGCCCGCCTCCAGCGCCGCCAGGCTGCCGGGCCAGTTGAACTGCAGCAGCAGTGCGCACGGCAGGCTGCGCAGCCACGCGTTCTGGATCGCGCGCGCCGAATGTTCAGCCAGGTGCTGGAGCTCGGGGCGCTCGACCACGTTCACCCCGGTGAGGTCGAGCATGCCGGCGCAACGGCCCTCGGGGTCGAAGAGCGGCGCACCGGCGCAGGTGTAGACGCTGGTGTCGTCGAAGAAGTGCTCGCCGCGGTGCAGCCACACGGCGCTCTGCTCGGCCAGCGCGGCGCCGATGGCAGTGGTGCCCACGGCGCGTTCCGACAGGTCGACGCCCACCCGCGCGATGCTGCGCGTGGCGGGGTCGTCGTGGCCCGACAGCGGCCCGACCTCGATCACGGTGCCCTGCGCATCGGTCAGCATCGCGAAATAGCGCGTCCCGGCGATGGCGCGCGACAGGCGTTCGAGCACCGGCCGCGCCGCACCCAGCAGCGGCCCGTGGCGCTCCTTCGCCTGCCGCTGCGCCGAGGGCGCGACGGCGTCGAACACCACGCGCTGATCGGGCGTGCGGCCGGCCGCCAGGCAGCGCTGCCAGGAGCGCGCGATCCACGGTGCGAGCGGCGCGGGGCCGGCCGACGCGCCGCCGTGCAGCCAGGCGTGGCGCGCCTGCGCGATCAGTGCGCCGCGGTCGGGCAGCGCGAGCGTGCGTGCGGGGAAGGTCATCGTGGGGAGGCGGGGAAGCTGCTCCATTTTGAGAATTTCGCGCGGGCCGCGCAACCGCCTAGGGTTTTGCCTAGGGAGTGGGGCAGGCACGGCGAACAAGATCGCACGGTCGCGCCTTCGCCGGCGTCGGCCCAGCCATCACCACCACGGAGACAGCCACATGCAGGTATCCCTCACCGTCAACGGGCGCGAGGTCACGATCGACGCGCCGCCCAACACGCTCCTCGTCCAGGCCATCCGGGAGCACCTGCGGCTCACCGGCACCCACGTGGGCTGCGACACGGCGCAGTGCGGCGCCTGCACCGTGCACCTGAACGGCCGTGCCATCAAGTCGTGCAACGTGCTCGTGGCGCAGGTGGCCGGCGGGAACATCACCACCATCGAGGGCATCGCGCAGGCCGACGGCACCATGCACCCGATGCAGGCGGCCTTCAAGGAGTGCCACGGCCTGCAATGCGGCTTCTGCACGCCCGGCATGGTGATGAGCGCCATCGACCTGTGCACGCACCACCCCAGGTCCGACGAGCAGCAGATCCGTTCGCTGCTCGACGGCAACCTGTGCCGCTGCACGGGCTACCAGAACATCGTCAAGGCCGTGAAGCAGGGCGGCGAGGCGATGGCGTCGCAACCGGCCGCCCCGGCCGCCGCCTGAACGGAGGCTGACATGGGTGCTTCCGATTTCGCCAAGCTGCCGCACATCGGCGAGGCCATCCGCCGCAAGGAGGATGCGCGCTTCCTGACCGGCGCGGGCAACTACACCGACGACGTGCTGCTGCCCAACCAGGCGCACGCCGTCTTCCTGCGCTCGCCGCATGCGCATGCGGCCATCAAGTCGATCGACATCTCGGCCGCCGAGAAGATGCCCGGCGTGGTCGGCATCTTCAGCGGCAAGGACATCGACGGCAAGATGGGCGGGCTGCCCTGCGGCTGGCTCATCAACAACCCCGACGGCACGCCGATGAAGGAGCCGCCGCACCCGATTCTCGCCATCGGCAAGGTGCGCTACGTGGGCGACCACGTGGCGATGGTGGTGGCCGAGACGGTCGAGCAGGCGAAGAACGCGGCCGAGGCCATCGTGGTCGACTACGAGGTGCTGCCCGCGCTGGTGAGCGTGGCCGACGCGGCGAAGAAGGCCAGCGGCGTCACCATCCACGACGCCGCGCCCGACAACCAGTGCTACAAGTGGACGCTGGGCGACAAGGCCGCGGTCGACGCGGCCTTCGCCAACGCGGCGCACGTGACGAAGCTGGACCTCGTCAACAACCGCCTCATTCCCAACCCAATCGAGCCGCGCGTGGCCGTGGCCGGCTACAACCGCGCCGGCGACGAATACACGCTGTACGTGGCCAACCAGAACCCGCACGTCGAGCGGCTGCTGATGACGGCCTTCGTGCTCGGCCTGCCGGAGCACAAGGTGCGCGTGATCGCGCCCGACGTCGGCGGCGGCTTCGGCTCCAAGATCTACCTCTACGCGGAAGACGTGGCGCTCACCTGGGGTTCCAAGCAGCTCAACCGCAACATCAAGTGGACCTCGGACCGCTCCGAGGCCTTCCTGAGCGACGCGCACGGCCGCGACCATGTGAGCCATGCCGAGATGGCGATGGACAAGGACGGCAAGTTCCTGGCCATGCGGGTGCACACCGACGCCAACCTCGGCGCCTACCTGTCGACCTTCTCGACGGCCATCCCGACCATCCTCTACGCCACGCTGCTGGCGGGCCAGTACACCACGCCGCAGATCTACGTGGAGGTCGATGCCTGGTTCACCAACACGGCGCCGGTCGATGCCTACCGCGGGGCGGGGCGCCCCGAGGCGACCTACCTGCTGGAGCGCCTGGTCACGCGCTGCGGCTGGGAGCTGGGGCTGGGCCAGGACGAGATCCGCAAGCGCAACTTCATCCGCGAGTGGCCCTACCAGACGCCCGTGGCCCTGCAGTACGACATCGGCGACTACGAAGCGTGCATGACGCGCGCGCAGGAACTGGCCGAGGTCGGCGGCTTCGCGGCCCGCAAGGCCGAGAGCGAGAAGAAGGGCAAGCTGCGCGGCATCGGCTACTCGAGCTACATCGAAGCCTGCGGGCTCGCGCCATCGAACATCGCCGGTGCGCTGGGCGCGCGGGCGGGTCTGTTCGAGGCCGGCGAGGTGCGCGTGCACCCCACCGGCAGCGTCACGGTCTTCACCGGCTCGCACAGCCACGGCCAGGGCCACGAGACCACCTTCGCGCAGGTGGTGGCGGCGCGCCTCGGCATCCCGGTCGAGAACGTCGACATCGTGCACGGCGACACCGGCCGCATCCCCTTCGGCATGGGCACCTACGGCTCGCGCTCGATCAGCGTGGGCGGCGCGGCCATCATGCGCGCGCTGGACAAGATCGAGGCCAAGGCCAAGAAGATCGCCGCGCACCTGATGGAAGCGAGCGACGCCGACATCGAGTTCGCCGGCGGCGAGTTCACCGTCAAGGGCACCGACAAGAAGATCCCCTTCGGCCAGGTGGCGCTCACGGCTTACGTGCCGCACAACTACCCGCTCGACAAGCTCGAGCCGGGCCTGAACGAGACCGCCTTCTACGACCCGACCAACTTCACCTACCCCTCGGGCACGTACATCTGCGAGGTCGAGATCGACAAGGGCACGGGCGAAGTCAGGATCGACCGCTTCACCGCGGTGGACGACTTCGGCACCATCATCAACCCGATGATCGTGGAGGGGCAGGTGCACGGCGGCATCGTGCAGGGCATCGGCCAGGCGCTGATGGAGAACTGCGTCTACGACAACGAGACGGGCCAGTTGCTCACCGGCAGCTTCATGGATTACGCCATGCCGCGCGCCGAGGACTTCCCCAACTTCAAGCTCGACACCATCTGCACGCCCTGCACCCACAACCCGCTGGGAACCAAGGGCTGCGGCGAGGCGGGCGCCATCGGTTCGCCGCCGGCCGTCATCAACGCCGTGCTGGACGCGCTGGCCCCGCTGGGTGTGAAGGACTTCGACATGCCGGCTTCGCCGGCCCGCGTGTGGGAGGCCATGAAGAAGGGCGCCACCACGCCGACGCAGCAACCGCAGGAGCCCTCGCTGACCGCCAGCACCCAGGGCCGCCCGGCCGCCTGAGGAGACCCACCATGTACGCATTCACCTTCGAACGTCCCGACACCCTGGACAACGCCCTGAAGCTCGTGGCCGGCGGCGCCAAGCCCCTGGCCGGCGGACAGACCCTGCTGGCCTCGATGAAGCTGCGGCTGTCGGCGCCCGAGCAGCTCGCCGACCTCGGCGCCTGCAAGGACCTGACCGGCATCCGCAAGGAGGGCGACGCGCTGGTCATCGGCGCCATGTCGCGCCACCTCGAGGTTGCCAACAGCCCCGAGGTCAAGTCGGCCTACCCGGCGCTGGCCGACCTGGCCTCGCGCATCGGCGACCGGCAGGTGCGGGCCATGGGCACGATGGGCGGCTCGGTCGCCAACAACGACCCGGCCGCCTGCTACCCCAGTGCGGTGCTGGCCTCTGGCGCCACGGTGATCACCACGAAGCGCGAGATCGCGGCGGACGACTTCTTCCAGGGCCTGTTCACCACGGCACTCGAAGACGGCGAGCTGATCAAGGCGATCCGCTTCCCGCTGCCGAAGAGGGCGGCCTACGAGAAGCTGCGCCAGAAGGCCTCGCATTTCCCGCTGGTCGGCGTCTTCGTGGCGCAGTTCGAGAGCGGCGTGCGCGTGGCCGTCACGGGCGCGGGCAATGGCGTCTTTCGCCATGCGGGGCTCGAGGCGGCGCTGTCGAAGAGCTTCACGCCGGAGTCGGCCGCCGGCGTCGCCATCGACGACAGCGAACTCAACAGCGACCTGCACGCCACCGCGGCCTACCGGGCCAACCTGATCTCGGTACTCGCACAGCGCGCGGTGGCAAAGGCCCTGGGCTAAGCTGAGCCGATGACCGCACCCGCCGCCACGCCCGATCCCGCCGCACCCTTCGCCTCGATCGACGCCGTGGTGCAGGGGCTGGCGGCGGTCGGCTACCTGGCCGACCGGCGGCTGGCGACGGCGGTGTTCCTGGCCCTGAAGCTGCAGCGCCCGCTGTTGCTGGAGGGCGAGCCGGGTGTCGGCAAGACCGAACTCGCCAAGGCCCTGTCGGCCGCCTTGCAGCGCGAGCTCTTGCGTCTGCAGTGCTACGACGGCCTGGAGCAGCGCGAGGCCCTCTACGAGTGGAACTACGCGGCGCAACTGCTGCACATGCGCGCGGCCGAAGCCAAGGGCAGCGCCGACGACGTCGAGGCCGAGGTCTACCAGCCCCACTACCTCATCCGCCGCCCCCTGCTGCAGGCCCTGCAGGCGCCGCCGCCCGGCGCGGTGCTGCTGATCGACGAGGTCGACCGGGCCGACGAGCCCTTCGAGGCCTTCCTGCTCGAATACCTGGGCGAGTACCAGGTCAGCATTCCCGAGCTCGGCACCGTGAGGGCCGTGGTGCCGCCGGTCACGCTGCTCACCAGCAACCGCACGCGCGAGCTCAACGACGCCGTGAAGCGGCGTTGCCTCTACCACTGGCTCGACTACCCGGAGCGCGAACGCGAGCTGGCCATCGTGCGCGCGCAGGTGCCCGGGGCCGGCGAGCGTCTGTCCACGCAGGTGGCCGATTTCGTGCAGCGCCTGCGCAGCCAGCCCTTCGCCGATGCCTTCCAGCGCGCACCCGGCATTGCCGAGAGCGTGGAGTGGGCGCGCGCGCTGGTCGCGATGGACACCGTGGAGCTCGACCCCGAGGTGGTGGTCGACACCGCCGGCATCCTCTTCAAGCAGCGCGACGACGTGGCGGCGCTGAACCACCAGCTCGCGACCGAGCTGCTGGCGCCGGCCGACGCCTGAGCTTCTCTTTTTTTCTTGCGACCATGGAGCGCGTGCAGCAACTCGGCGACGCCCGGCGCGGCAAGCTGGCGGGCAACCTCGTCGGCTTTGGCCGCGCCCTGCGGCGCGCGGGCGTGCGGCTCGACGCCTCGCGCATCGCGCTCGCGGCCGAGGCGGCGCAGCTGGTGGGCGTGGGCAGCCGGCACGACCTGGCCGCGGCCATGGAATCGGTGATGGTCAGCCGCGAGCAGGACCGTGCCGTGTTCCGCGAGCTGTTCGACGCGTGGTTCCGTGATCCCGAGCTCGCCAACAAGATGCTCGCGCAGATGCTCCCCACCGCCGAGGGCCGAGCCGAGCCGGTCAAGCGCCGCCCGCGGGTGCGCGAGGCCCTGGCTGCGCCGCGCCCGCCGCAGGCCGCGCCGCAGAACGAGCGCGAGGTCGACTTCGACGCCGCCATGACGGCCGGCGACCGGCGGCAGCTGCAGCATGCCGACTTCAACGCCCTCGGCGCGGCCGAGTACCGCCTCGTCGAACGCCTGGCGCGCGACATTCCCTTGCCGCTGCCCCGTGTGCCCAGCCGCCGCCTGCGCGTGGCGGGCCATGGCGGCGCGCAGGCCCGCATGCACTGGCCGGGCGTGTGGCACGAAGCGGCGCGCACCGGCGGCGAGATGCTGCGCCTGCCGCGGCTCGTGCGGCGCGAGCAGCCCTTGCCGCTGCTGGTGCTGGTCGACGTGTCGGGCTCGATGGAGCGTTATGCGCGCCTGCTGCTGGCCTTCCTGCATGCGGCAACGCGCACGCTGGCCAGCCAGGGCGGGCGGCGCGACGTGTTCGCCTTCGGCACGGGCCTGACCGACCTCACGCCGGCCTTCCGTATTGCCGACACCGACGCGATGCTCGCGCAGGCCGGCCAGGCCATCGACGACTTCGCTGGCGGCACGCGGCTGGGCGAGTCGCTGGCCCAGCTGCGGCGCGCCCATGCGCGGCGCCTCATCGGCCGGCGCACGCTGGTGCTGCTGGTCAGCGATGGCCTGGACACCGGCGAGCCCGACGTACTGCGTGCCGAGCTGCAGTGGCTGCGCCGGCACAGCCGCTGCCTGCTGTGGCTCAACCCGCTGCTGCGCTTCTCCGGTTATGCGCCGCTGGCGCGCGGCGCGAACGAGCTGCACCGCGCGGCCGACGCGATGCTGGCCGTGCACAACCTGCAGGCCCTGGAAGACCTGGCGCGCAGCATCGCCGCGCTGCTGCGCAACCGATAACGACACACTCCACGAAGGAACACCCCATGGACATGCAAGGCACCCGCCAGCTCGGCGTCACCCAGGAACAGGCCTGGGAAGCCCTCAACGACCCGGAGACGCTCAAGGGCTGCCTGCCGGGCTGCGACAAGTTCGAGTCGACCGGCGACAACCAGTACGCCGTGACGATGGCCGTGAAGGTCGGCCCGGTGTCGGCCAAGTTCAACGGCAAGGTGACGCTCAGCGACATCCAGCCGCCGGCGAGCTACAAGCTGGCCTTCGAGGGGCAGGGCGGCGTGGCCGGCTTCGGCAAGGGCGCGTCGGCGGTCTCGCTCACGCCCAACGACGCGGGCTGCGAGCTGGCCTACACGGTGCAGGCGCAGGTGGGCGGCAAGATCGCGCAACTGGGCCAGCGCCTGATCGACGGCGCGGCCAAGTCGATGGCCGACGATTTCTTCAAGCGCTTCGACGCCGAGATGCAGCGCCGCCATGGCCCACCGCCGGCCGAGGCCGCTGCTATCGAAACGGGAGCGCCTGCCGCAGAGAAGACGGGCGCCGTGGCCGGATTCATGCAGAAACTCGGCTTCGGCAAGAAGGACAGGCCCGAGGGCGCGCAGGACGAGGGCTGAGCGCCATGGAGAACCTCGACGTCATGGTGCTGCGCCAGTTGCGCGACTGGCGCCAGGCAGGGCGCCGTGCGCTGCTGGCCACCGTGGTGCGCACCTGGGGCTCGTCGCCGCGGCCGATCGGTTCGATCCTCGCGCTGGCCGAAGACGGCACCGTGGTCGGTTCGGTTTCGGGTGGGTGCATCGAGGACGACCTGATCGCGCGCCACAGCCGCGTCGGCGCCTCGCAGATGCCGACCGGCGCGCCGGCCCAGGTCAAGTACGGCATCACTGCCGACGAGGCGCACCGCTTCGGGCTGCCTTGTGGCGGCACGCTGGAACTGCTGCTGGAATTCGACCCCGACGCCGCCTCGCTCGCCGAACTGGTTGAGCGCCTGGAGGCGGGCCAGCTCATGCAGCGCACCGTCGCCCTGGTCGACGGTGCGGTCACGCTGGCGCCCGCGCACGCGCCGGCGGAGCTGGCGATCGACGAGCAGCACCTGGTCAACACCTTCGGCCCCGAATACCGCATGCTGCTGATCGGTGCCGGCCAGCTCGCCGAATACCTGGCAACCATGGCCAGCTTCAGCGGCTTTGCCGTCACGCTGTGCGACCCGCGCGCGGAGTACCGCGGCAGCTGGCAGGTGCCGGGCGTGGCGATCAGCACCGAGATGCCCGACGACGCCGTGGTCGCCTTCAGGCCCGACAGCCGCAGCTGCGTGGTGGCGCTCACGCACGACCCCAAGCTGGACGACCTGGCCTTGCTGGAGGCCTTGCAGACGCCGGCCTTCTACGTCGGCGCCATCGGCTCGCGGCGCAACGCGCAGGCGCGGCGCGAACGGATGATCGAGCACTTCGACCAGACCGAGGCCTCGCTGGCGCGGCTGCGCGGCCCGATCGGCATCTACATCGGCAGCAAGACGCCGCCCGAGATCGCGGTGAGCGTCATGGCCGAGATCCTGGCCGTGAAGAACGCGGTGCGCCTGCCGCGCGAGATGGAAGTCGCGGCGGCCAAGGACAGGCAGCTACAGACGGCCGAGTGAGCGCCCGCGGCGTGGGCGTCGCCGTCCGCGGGCTCAGAAGCTGTGAATGAATCGGCCGCGTTCGAGCGGCGCGCCAGGGCGGCGCCCATCGAGGCGCAAAGCGCAGCCATAGCTCGGACTATGGCGAGCATTTGCAACGACGAGGGACGTCGTTAGGGCGCGTCGAGCGGACGTGGCCGGTTCGTTCACGGCTTCTCAGGCCGCCTCCTTGATCCCCCGCATCAGGATCACGCCACCCAGCGTGGTGGTGTCGCTGCGCATGCGCTTGGCCAGCGCCGCGGCCGAGCCGGCGCGCGCCTGCCAGCCGGCCTTGAGCAGGGCCTGGCTCACGTCGGGGGCGCGCAGCACCTGGTCCAGGGCCGCGTTGAGCTTGTCCACCGCGGCATCGGGCATCGTCGAGGGGGCCGCCAGCGCGGTCCAGATCTCCAGGTCGGCGCCGCGCACGTCGGCCTCGCGCAGCGTGGGCAGCTCGTTCACCAGCGGGCTGCGGTCGGGCGAGGTGACGCCGATCGCCTTGAGCTTGCCGGCCTTGACCTGTGCCATCGCCAGCGCCGGCGGCAGCAGCGCGATCTGCACCTCGTTCTTCAGCATCGCGGCGATCACCTGCGGGTTGCCGTTGAAGGGCACGTGCGTGGCGCGGATGCTGGTGCGCATCTTCAGCAGCTCCATGCCCAGGTGGCCGACGGTGCCGTTGCCGGGCGTGCCGTACTTTGCCTCGGTGCCGAGGTTGCGGGCCCACAGCAGCAGCTGGGCGGGCGTGCTGCCCACCGCCTTGTCCGACACGGTGAGCACCAGCGGCGCGGTGCCGATCAGGCCCACGGGCGCGAAGTCCTTCTCGGGGTCGAAGGGCGTGCTGCTGTTGAGCAGCCTCGCGATGGTGAGGTTGCCGTTGATCAGCGCGCCGATGGTGTGGTCGTCGCGGGACTTGGCCACCAGGTCGGCGGCGGTGTTGCCGCTGGCGCCGGGCTTGTTCTCGACCACCACCGGATGGCCCAGCAGCTTGGACAGCGGCTCGGCGATCGCACGGGCCGCCAGGTCGGGCGACGAGCCGGTGGGAAAGCCCACCAGGATGCGCAGCGGCTTGTTCGGCCAGGCGCTGCTGCCCGCGGCTGCGCGAGGGGTGGCACGGGCCGTGTCCTGCGCCCAGGCGGGCAGGCACAGAGCGGCCGTGGCGGCAGCGGCGGATTGAAGCAGGCGGCGTTTGTCGATCATGGCAGAGTCAGGCGTAGAAGTTACAAGACGTTAACGAACTACGCGCTGCACTGCAACATAAGGCAAAGGTACCTACCGCCGGGTAGGAGCCGCCGAGGCGCGGCTGCGAGCCACGCGCCTCGGCTAGACGAATTCGAAGCAAAAGTGCCAGAAATGCCCGCTACGCGGGCGCCGTCAGCTATCGATTCGATAGCGCTTCGGGTTCCTCGCTCGCCGCCTGGGGTGGGCGTTGCGGGCCGTGGGCGGGCGGCGGCACGTCGCCTCCCTTCTGTCGCTCGCGGAACAGGGCCGCGCGCATCAGGAAGATGGTGGTGACCGGCGCCGTGAGCGCGACGAAGAAGGCGATCAGCACCGCATGCAGGAAGAGCTGGAAGCCCTGGACCGAGAAGTACACGATCGTCGCCAGCGAGATCGCCCACACGCCCAGCGTCGCCCCCAGCGTGGGGGCGTGGATGCGGCTGAAGAAGGTCGGCAGGCGCACCAGGCCGAAGGAGCCGATCGCCGCGAAGGCGGCACCCACCAGCACCAGCAGGGCCGTGAGCCACTCGGCCCACCAGGGCATCGACCCGCCGCTCACAGGCGAACTCCGGTGCGCGCCGTCATTCGATCACCTCGCCGCGCAACAGGAACTTGGCCAGCGCCGAGGTGCCGACGAAGCCGAACAGCGCGATCAGCATCGCGGGCTCGAAATACACGCTGCTGGCGTACACGATGCCCAGCACCAGCACCATGAGCATGCCGTTGATGTAGAGGCAGTCCAGCGCCATCACGCGGTCCTGCGCCGAGGGGCCGAGCAGCAGGCGCGCGAGTGCGCACAGCATGGCGACGGCCAGGAGGAACAGGGCGCCCTTGAGGGCCCAGAAAAGCACGGGCGTCATGATGATTCGAAGATCTCCATCAGGGGCTTTTCGTAGCGCTGCTGCACCATGGCGATGAAGGCCGCCTCGTCGGCCAGGTCGAACACGTGGACCAGCAGCACGGAGCCGTCGAGCGCGAGTTCGCCCCAGGCCGTGCCGGGCGCCAAGGTCAGCATCATCGACAGCACGGCCAGCCCGTTGGGATCGCGCATGCGCAGCGGTACCTGGACGAAAGCGGGTCGCAGTTCGGCCGTGCGCCGCATCAGCAGCCGGTGGGCGACCGTCAGGGCCGAGGCCACCAGGTCGTGCAGCGCGATGCCCACCAGCCGCAGGGCGGTGCGCGGATGCCGCATGCGGACCGTGGCCGGGCGCAGCCCCTTGGTGATGAGCGGCACCACGATGGCCAGCAGCGCACCGAACAGCACCGTGGCCGGATGCACCGACTGGTTCAGCACCAGCCACACGACCAGCAATGCGATCGACAGCGGTGGTGAAGGGATCAGGGCGCGGAACATGTCACTCGCCTCCGATCTTCTGCGTGGGGCCCGGGCGCTGGCGTGCCGCCATCACGGCCGTGCGGTAGTCGGCGGGATGCGCGAGGCCCTCGGCCGTGGCCTGGGCATGCATCATCACCGGCCCGGCGCCGACGGTGAGCGCCACGCAGGCCGCCAGCAGCACCGCCACCGGCAGCACCTCCAGCGCGCGCAGGGCCGGCACGCTGGCCTGCGTCTGCGTCCAGAAGTGGCGGATGCCGCTGCGGCTGAGCGCCACCAGGGTGAGGAAGCCCGAAGCGAGCAGCAGGCCCAGGAACAGCCAGCCGCTGGACGTCGGCCGGTGCTCGAGCAGCCCCGACAGCATCGCGAACTTGCCGACGAAGCCCGACAGCGGCGGCAGCCCCGCCATGAGCAGCGTGCAGCCCACGAAGCTCAGGCCCAGGAAGGCGACGCCGGCCGGGATGGCGCGCCCGTACAGCGCCTGCGCCTCGTCGTCGAGGTTGACGTCGTCGAAGGACTGCAGGTCCTCGGACAGAAAGGGCGCGTTGCCGGCGGACTCGTGTGGCGCGATGCTCTGCCCGGCGTTGCGCCAGCGCTCGATCATGTCGATGAGCAGGAACAGGGCGCTGGCCGCCAGCGTGGAGCTCAGCAGGTAGTACAGCGCGCCGGCCCAGACGGCCGATTGCCCCAGGCCCACCGCCGCGATCAGGGTGCCGGCCGACACCAGCACGCAATAGCCCGCGAGGTTGGACAGGCGCTGCGTGCCGACGATGCCGATCGCGCCCACCGCCAGCGTGGCCATGCCCAGCCCGAGCAGCGCAACCTGGCCGAACTGGGCGGAGGCGCCCGCGTCGGCGCCGAAGAACAGCGTCCAGGTGCGCAGCAGCGTGTAGACGCCCAGCTTGGTCAGCAGCGCGAACACCGCGCTCACCGGCGACACGGCGGCGCTGTAGGCCGGCACCAGCCAGAAGTTCAGCGGCCAGGCGCCGGCCTTGGCGAAGAAGGCGGTGGCGAGGATGGCTGCCGCGGCGTGCAGCAGGCCGCGGTCGGCCGGCGCGATCTCGGCGATGCGTGCGCCCAGGTCGGCGAAGTTGAGCGTGCCCGTCACGCCGTAGAGCATGGCCGCGCCGATGAGGAACAGCGACGAGGCGGCGAGGTTGATCGCGATGTAGTGCAGCCCGGCACGCACCCGCAGCTGGCCCGAGCCGTGCAGCAGCAGCCCGTATGAGGCGGCGAGCATCACCTCGAAGAACACGAAGAGGTTGAACAGGTCGCCGGTGAGGAAGGCGCCGTTCAGGCCCATGAGCTGCAGCTGCAGCAGGGGGTGGAAATGCACGCCGGCACGGTCCCAGCGCGAGGTGGAATAGATCGAGGCCGCGAAGGCCACCACGCCGGTGAGCGCGACCATGAGCGTCGACAGCCGGTCGGCCACCAGCACGATGCCGAAGGGGGCCGGCCAGTTGCCCGGCAGGTAGACGCCGATCGATCCCGGTCCGCCGCCGGTGTCGGGCGCATTGACCCAGCGCAGCAGGGCCAGCGCCGCCACCAGGCCGACCAGGCCCGACACGACCGACAGGAAGGACTTGGCGCGGCGCCGCTGCTCGCCCATCATCAGCATCAGCGCGGCCGTGAGCATGGGCACGAGGATCGGCACCGCGATCAGGTGCGGCATCGTGTGGTCGAGCAGCTGGTCGAGCAGCGAGAACAGTTCGTTCAGCATCCAGGCTCCATGCGGACGCCGCCGGGCCGCCCCAAGGCGGCCGCGCCTCCCCCTCGGGGGGTGGAGTTACACGTGCGCAGCACGTGAAAAGCCGGGGGGTTCATGTTTCTTCGCGCTCCTCACCATCGACGTGGTCGGTGTCGGAGATGCCGCGCGAGGCCAGCATCACGACGAGGAAGAGCGCGGTCATGGCGAAGCCGATCACGATGGCCGTGAGCACCAGGGCCTGCGGCATCGGGTCGGCCGTGTTGGCCAGCGTGGCCTTGAAGCCGGGCACCAGCACCGGCTCGCTGTCGACCTTGAGCCGGCCCATGCTGAAGATGAAGAGATTGACCGCATAGGCGATCAGCGTCAGGCCCATGATGACCTGGAAGGTCCGCGGACGCAGCAGCAGGTACACGCCAGAGCCCGTGAGCACGCCGATGGCGATGGCCAGCACGATTTCCATCAGGCGGTGCCTCCGACGACGGCGCCGCCGCCTTCTTCGGCCGCACGTCGCTCGGCGTCCTTTTGCGCGGCCTTCTCGGCCTGCTCGTCGGCCCAGCGGTGGCTGCGGATGGACTGGTGGGCCAGCGCGGTGAGGATCAGCATGGTGGCGCCGAGCACCAGCGCGAACACGCCGGTGTCGAAGAACAGGGCGCTGGGCACGTGCAGCTCGCCCAGCACCGGCAGCGTGAGGTGGGCGGTGTGCGTGGTCAGGAAGGGGAAGCCCAGGGCCACGGCGCCGCCGCCGGTGGCCAGCGCCAGCAGCAGACCGATGGCGATCCAGCGGCGCGGGTAGATGCGCAGGTGCTCTTCCGTCCAGGCCGCGCCCGAGACGATGAACTGCAGCATCAGCGCGACCGACATCACGAGGCCCGCCACGAAGCCGCCGCCGGGCGCGTTGTGGCCGCGCATGAAGAAGTACACCGACACCAGCGCCGACAGCGGCAGCAGCAGGCGCACCAGCACCGCCGGAACCATCAGGTAGCCGACCGCGGTGTCCTTGGCCAGGCGCGGGTTGACGAGGTCGCTGCTGCCGTCGTCGGGCTGCACGCGCTGCTGGGGCGGCAGCGCCATGGCTTCGGGGGCGGGGCGGAAGCGCCGCAGCAGCGCGTAGACGGTCAGGGCCACGATGCCCAGCACCGTGATCTCGCCGAAGGTGTCGAAGCCGCGGAAGTCCACCAGCATCACGTTGACGACGTTGGTGCCGCCGCCTTCGGGCAGCGCGCGCTCGAGGAAGAAAGGCGAGATGCTCAGCGGGTTGGGCCGCGTCATCATGAACCAGGCGAGGGCCGACATGCCGCCGCCGGCCACCGCGGCTACAGCCAGATCGCGCCCGCGGCGGCCCCAGGGGCGCAGGCGCTCGCGCGGCCGCTGGATTTGCGCCTTGCGCATCGGCAGCCAGCGCAGGCCCAGCAGGATGAGCAGCGTAGTGACGACCTCGACCACCAGCTGGGTGAGCGCGAGGTCGGGGGCAGAGAACCAGATGTAGGTGATGCAGCTCACCAGGCCCGCGCCCGAGGCCAGCATGAGCGAGGCCAGGCGATGGAACTTGGCCTGCCACGCCGCCGCGAGTGCGCAGATGCAGCCGATGACCCAGGTCATCGCGAACATGGGCGAGAAGGGCAGCAGCTCGCGCGTGCCGCGCTCGGCCGGCACGAACCACAGCGAGCTGCCCGCGCCCAGCACGGCCACGAGCACGAGCAGAAAGAGCTGCGGCTGCAGGCGACGCGTGCCGAGCAGCCTGCGGCTGCGGCGGCCCGCTTCGGACAGGCGGGCCAGGACGTTCTCGAAGATGCGCTGCCCGTCGAAGCGGTGCAGCAGCGGCGTGTGCTCCAGCCCGCCGGCCTGCCGACGGCGCCGCTGCAGCAGGTAGAGCGCCGCGCCGCCGGCCAGGGCGACGAAGCTCATCACCAGCGGCAGATTGAAGCCGTGCCACACCGCCAGGCTGTATTCGGGCAGCGTGCCGCCCACTACCGGCGCGGCCGCGGCCGCGAGGAAGGCGCCAACCGACCACGCCGGCACCACGCCGACCACCAGGCACACCAGCACCAGGAGTTCCACCGGTACGCGCATCCAGTGGGGCGGCTCATGGGGCGGCTTGGGCACCTCGTTGTTGCAGGGCGGGCCGAAGAACACGTCGAACACGAAGCGCGCCGAGTACGCGACGCTGAAGGCGCCCGCGAGCGTGGCCAGAACGGGCAGCGTGTACTCGACCCAGGGCGCCGCATCGAGGAACACCGTCTCGGCGAAGAACATCTCCTTGGACAGGAAGCCGTTGAGCAGCGGCACGCCCGCCATCGACGCGCTGGCGATGATGGCCAGCGTGCCGGTGATGGGCATGGCGCGCAGCAGGCCGCTCAGCTTGCGGATGTCGCGCGTGCCGGTCTCGTGGTCGATGATGCCCGCCGCCATGAACAGCGAGGCCTTGAAGGTCGCGTGGTTCATGATGTGGAAGACCGCGGCCACGGCCGCCAGCGGGCTGTTCATGCCGAGCAGCAGCGTGATGAGCCCCAGGTGCGAGATAGTGGAGTAGGCCAGCAGCGCCTTCAGGTCGCGCTGGAACATCGCCACGTAGCCGCCCAGCAGCAGGGTGAGCGCTCCCGCGCCGCCGACCAGCCAGAACCATTCCTGCGTGCCCGAGAGCGCCGGCCACAGCCGCGCCATCAGGAACACGCCCAGCTTCACCATCGTGGCCGAATGCAGGTAGGCCGAGACGGGCGTGGGCGCGGCCATGGCGCGCGGCAGCCAGAAGTGGAAGGGAAACTGCGCGCTCTTGGTGAAGGCGCCCAGAAGGATCAGCACCAGGGCCAGCGGGTACAGCGCATGGGCGCGGATCCGGTCGCCCGAGGCGAGGACGACGTCGAGGTCGTAGCTGCCCACGATCCGGCCCAGCACCAGCACGCCGGCCAGCAGGCACAGCCCGCCGGCACCGGTGACGGTGAGCGCCATGCGCGCACCGCGCCGCGCATCGCGCCGGTGGTGCCAGTAGCCGATCAGCAGGAAGGAGAACAGGCTGGTGAGCTCCCAGAACAGCACCATCTGGATCAGGTTGCCCGATAGCACCACGCCGACCATCGAGCCCATGAAGGCCAGGAAGAAGGCGAAGAAGCGCGGCACCGGATCGGACGCCGACATGTAGTAGCGCGCGTAGAGCACCACCAGCGTGCCGATGCCCAGGACCAGCATGCAGAACAGCCAGGCGAAGCCGTCCATGCGGAAGGACAGGTCGAGGCCCAGCGAGGGGATCCACTCGTAGGTCTGGCGCAGGACGTTGCCATCGGCCAGGCGCGGGAACATCCACGCCACCTGCACCGCGCCGAACAGCGCCACCACGCCGGCCAGCGTCGATTCCCGGTTGCGGGCGTCGGACGGCAGCGACGCCGCCAGCACGCTGGCAATGAAGGGGAGTGCGACGAGAAGGACCAGGGGCATTGCGATCGATTCTATCGACCGACCCTCGTCGGCCCATTGGAAAAAACCGCAGACGGGGCGCTGGTCTTTTGAACGAAAAGTGCCCGGAGCGACCGCCAGCCTTGGGCGGGAAGCTATGAATTCAGTAGCGCGTTGCCAATGCCTTGATCACGAGGCGACGAACCAATGCACCGTGCGAATCCCGACCCACGTCAGCGCCAGCGAGCCCGCCAGGTGCAGGCAGCCGGTCAGCAGCGCGAGCCCCAGCCGGCCGTCGAGCAGCATCGCCACCACCTCGGCCGAGAAGCTCGAGAAGGTCGTGAGGCCGCCGAGGAAGCCGGTGATGAGCAGCAGCCGCCACACCGGGTCGAGCTGCGGCATGGCCTGGAAGGTGCCGACGGCCACGCCGATCAGGTAGCCGCCGATGAGGTTGGCGGCCAGCGTGCCCCAGGGCAGTAGGCCGCCTTGCGTGTTGAGTGCGAGGCCGAGGCCCCAGCGGGCGAGCGCCCCGAGCGAGGCGCCGAGCGAGATGGCCAATACGGGCAGCAGGGGCATCCGTCGATTCTCACCGTGCTTGCGGGCCGGCGTGCCTCACATCTGCTTCGGCAGCCAGGTCACCAGCGCCGGGAAGAAGTAGATGATCAGCACGGCGGCGATCATCAGCAGGAACATCGGCACCGTCACCCGCGCGATGTAGAGCAGGTCCTTGCCCGTCATGCCCTGGAGCACGAAGAGGTTGAAGCCCACGGGCGGCGTGATCTGCGCCATCTCGACCACCAGCACGATGAAGATGCCGAACCAGATGGGGTCGATGCCGGCGGCCGTGACCGTGGGCATGATGACGCCCATGGTCAGCACGACCATCGAGATGCCGTCGAGGAAGCAGCCCAGCACGATGTAGAACACCGCGAGCATCGCCACCAGCTGGAACTTCGACAGGCCCAGCGAGCCGATCCACTCGGCCAGGTGGCGCGGCAGGCCGATGTAGCCCATGGCCAGCGTGAGGAACGCGGCGCCCGCCAGGATCAGCGCCATCATGCAGTACAGGCGCGTGGCACCCAGCAGCGATTCCTTGAAGGTGTTCCAGTTCAGCGAGCCCTGTGCCGCCGAGATGACCAGCGCGCCCACCACGCCGACGGCCGCCGCCTCGGTGGCGGTGGCGATGCCGGCGTAGATCGAACCCAGCACCGCCAGGATCAGCAGCGTGACGGGGATCAGGCTGCGCGAGGCGGCGAGCTTCTGCATGAAGCTCATGCGCGCGTCGGCCGGCGGGATCTTGCCGGGGTTCACCAGCGCCCAGACCGCGATGTAGCCCGAGAACAGCACCGCGAGCAGGATGCCGGGGATCACGCCCGCGATGAACAGCCGCGCGATCGAGACGTCGGCCGCGACGCCGTAGACGATCATGATGATCGAAGGCGGGATCAGCAGGCCCAGCGTGCCGGCGCCGGCCAGGGTGCCGATGACCATGTCCTGCGGGTAGCCGCGCTTGCCCAGTTCGGGCAGCGTCATCTTGCCGATGGTGGCGCAGGTGGCGGCACTGGAACCCGACACCGCCGCGAAGATGGCGCAGCCCACCACGTTGGTGTGCAGCAGCCGGCCGGGCAGGCGTTGCATCCAGGGCGCCAGGCCGCTGAACATGTCCTGCGACAGCCGGGTGCGGAACAGGATCTCGCCCATCCACACGAACAACGGCAGCGCGGTGAGCGTCCAGCCCGAGGCCGAGCCCCAGATGGTGACGGCCATGGCATCGCCCGCGGGGCGCGAGGAGAACAGCTCCATCGCGATCCAGGCCACGCCCGAGAGGGTGAGCCCGATCCACACCCCGCTGCCGAGGATGAGGAACAGCGACAGGATGAGCAGGCCGGCAATGGCGATGTCACTCATGGCGCAGCATCTCCCCGTCGGCCACCGGCGCGCGGCCGTTCCATTCGATGATGAACTCGTCGATGGCCGCGATCGCGAAGACCACGGCGCCCACCGCCATGCTCAGCTGCGGGATCCACAGCGGCGTGGCGTCGTTGGAAGTGGACATGTCGTTGAACTCGTGCGACTGCAGCACCAGCCGCACCGCGTAGACCGCGAAGAGGATGGCCAGCGCCGCGCCCGCGCCCATGGCCCAGCGCTCGAGCCAGCGGCGCGGCGTCGCGCCCAGGGCGTTGAGCACCAGCGTCACGCGGATGTGTTCGCCCTTCTTGAGGGTGTGGGCCAGTGCCATGAAGCCGGCGCCGGCCATCATGTAGCCGGCGTAGGCGTCGATGCCCGGCACGTTGAAGTGCAGCTGCCGCCCGAGGATGGACGTCAGCACCATGGCCAGCAGGCCGACCATGAAAAGCGCCGCCAGGGCGGCGGCGCTGTCGTAGAGGAAATCGAGGGTTTTGCGCATGGGCAGGTCGCGTGGGAAGGGCCCGGGCCACGCCCGGACCCGGGGCTCACATCTTCTTGTACGCGTCCAGCACCGCCTGGCCCTCGGGCCCGGCCTTCTCGGTCCATTCCTTGATCATGGTGTCGCCGACCTTCTTCATGTCGGCCTTGAGCTGCGCCGACGGCACGTGGATCGTCATGCCGTTCTTCTTGAGCAGTTCGAGGTACTCGAGGTTCTTCTTCTTCGACAGCTCCCAGCCGCGCTTCTCGGCCTCGTCGCCGGCCTTGAGCAGGGCGTCCTGCGTCGGCTTGTCGAGCGCGTCGAAGGCCTTCTTGTTCACCAGCACGGCGTTCTTGGGCAGCCAGGCCTGGGTGTCGTAGAAGTTCTTGATGTACTCGTAGGTCTTGGTGTCGTAGCCCGTCGAACCCGAGGACATGTACGACTCGATGACGCCCGTGGCCATGGCCTGCGAGAGCTCGGCCTGCTGCACGGTGACGGGCTGCGCGCCCACCAGTTCGCCGATGCGGGCGGTGGCCGGGCTGTAGGCGCGCCACTTGATGCCCTTGAGGTCGGCGGCCGAGTTGATGGCCTTGTTGACGAAGATGCCCTGCGGCGGCCAGGCCACGGTGTAGAGCAGCATGATGCCCTGCTCGGCCAGCTTCTTGGACAGCACCGGCTTCTGTGCCTGGTAGAGCTTCCAGGCGGCGTCGTAGCTGTCGGCCAGGAAGGGGATGCCGTCGGTGCCGAAGACCTGCCATTCGTTCTGGAAGTTCACCAGCAGGATCTCGCCCATCTGCGCCTGGCCGCCCTGCACGGCGCGCTTGATCTCGGGTGCCTTGAACAGCGAGGCGTTGGAGTGCACCGTGATCTTCAGCTTGCCGGCCGTGGCCTTGTCCACGTCGGACGCGAACTGGCTGATGTTCTCGGTGTGGAAGTTGGTGGGGGGGTAGGCCGTGGGCAGGTCCCACTTGGTCTGGGCCAGGGCGGTGGCGCCGACCGTGAACGCGGCCAGCGCGAAACCGAACTTGTGGATCATCGACTCTCTCCTGTGCGGGGAAGTGAAAAGCGTGAGCAGGATACGTGCAAATATCGGGCCACGGCTGGGGCATTTCCCGGACGACCACGCACCGGCGCACAAGCAGGAAAGCCGCCCGGAGGCGGCTTTCCTGGATGGCTGGCGCGGGCTCAGTGGGCGGACTTCTTGGCCGCGCCCGGCTTCTTTGCCGCCGACGCGTCGGCCGCTCCGTCGAACGGCTTCCCATTGACCGTGAGCCCCGCGGCCGAGAGCTTGGCGGCCGACTTCTGCTTGACGCCCTTCACGCGCGCCATGAGGTCGGGCCAGTCCTTGAACTGGGACTGCTGGCGCGCGTCGACGATGCGCTTGGACAGGGCCGGACCCACGCCCGGCAGCCCGTCGAAATCGGCGACGGAACCCTTGTTGACTTCGACCGCGGCGGATGCGGCCATCGAGACGGCGGCGAACGCCAGCGAGGCCAGGACTTTCTTGAACATGATGACTCCCTGTGTGTTGGTTGACAATGCGCGTCGATCGCGCCCGGCCATCATGCAAGGGCCTGATGCGTCAGGCCATCGATCCGGTCATAGTTCCTCCACCCGACGGGGTGGGTAGCTGTCCCAGGCCTGGCAACCCGGGCAGTGCCAGAAGTATTGGTGCGCCTCGAAGCCGCAGGCCGCGCAGCGGTAGCGCATCAGCGGCCGCGCGGCCTGATCGAGCGCGCGCTGCACGGGTGGGTGGGTCAATGCGTCGTCGGTGAATTGCTCGCCGGCCAGCCAGCGCGAGGCGGCGACCAGCGAGCCCGGTTGCTGCGCGAGGTGCGCCAGGTAGCCGTCGCGCGGCGTGGTGGTCGTGGCCTCGCGGCCCTCGCCGGCGGGTTGCAGCTGTCCGCCCAGTGCGACGATGGCCTCGACCACGTCGATCGACGGCGCCTGGGCGTAGCGTCGTTGCAGCAGGGCCAGCGCCTCGCCGCTGCGGTGCGCGGCCACCGCGGTCTGCTGCAGCTGCGCGGCGTAGAGGGGCAGGGCCATCGGTGCCGTGTCCGCCAACGCCATCAAGGTGTCGAAGGCTTCGGCTGCCTGGCCGCTGCGCAACTGGAGCGCGGCGATGTCGATGGGCGGCCGGGGTGCGTCGGGGGCCAGTGTCGCGGCCTGGCGCAGCAGGCGCATGGCCTCGTCCAATGCGCCCTTCGAGGCCTGCTCGGACGCCTGTTCGCACAGGTGGTGCGCGCGGCGCGTGCCGTAGCTGGCCTGTTCCGATGCGTCGAGCTTGCTGGCCACGATCTCCGCCTGCGCCCACTCGCGGGAGCGTTCGTAGATGGCCAGCAGGGCCAGGCGCGATTCGTTCTCGTAGCGCGTGCCCTCGAGCTTCTGCAATGCCGTCTCGGCGCGGTCGAGCAGGCCGGCGCTCAGGAAGTCCTGCGCCAGCGCATGCTGCGCGCGGTCGCGGTCGGCGCGGCTGAGGTCGCCGCGCCCCAGCAGGTGTTCGTGCACGCGCACTGCGCGCTGGTATTCGCCGCGTCGGCGGAACAGGTTGCCCAGTGCGAAGTGCAGCTCCTGCGTGTCGGGGTCGTTCTGCACCGCCTCGATGAAGGCATCGATGGCCTGGTCCTGCTGTTCGTTGAGCAGGAAGTTGAGGCCGCGGAAGTAGGCCTTGGGCGCCTGGCGGTTCTCCAGCCGCAGCTGGCGCAGGTCGAGGCGGGAGGCGAGCCAGCCCAGCACGAAGGCGACGGGCAGGCCCAGCAGGAGCCAACTGAAATCAAAGTCCATGCTGGCGGGCGATCTGGGGTTCCTGGACGGCGACGGGGCCCGTGCCTTCGGGCGCGGGATTCGTGCCGACGGGGGTGGGGATCGCGGGCGCCTGCGTGGCGGCGCGCCGATGCTTCCACCATCCGGGGAGCATGCCCAGCGCGCCGACCACCATGCCGCCGGCGAAGGCCGCCAGCACCACCAGCACCAGCGGCGCGCGCCAATACGTCCCGAAGAAGAAGTAGACGGTCGCGTCGTGCTGGTTGTTCAGCGCGAAAGCGAACAGGGTAAAAAAAATGGCTGCCTTGAGCAGCCACAGGAAGTATTTCATCGGTGTCCCGTGAGCCCGGGACCGATTCTACGGAGCCGGGTGTCAGGCCCTCTCGCGCTGGCGCTGCTGCTCGGCCTCGAGTTCGGCGCTGCGCGCATCCACGGCCTCGCGCAGGGCCTTGCCCGGCTTGAAGTGGGGCACCCGCTTCTCGGGGATCTGGACACTCTCGCCCGAGCGCGGGTTGCGTCCGATGCGCGGCGGCCTGCGGCTGACCGAGAAGCTGCCGAAGCCACGGATCTCGATGCGATGGCCGCGCACCAGCGCGTCGCTCATGGCGTCGAGGATGGTCTTGACGGCGTACTCGGCGTCGCGATGCGTCAATTGCGCGAAGCGGGCGGCGAGTTCTTCAACCAGGTCGGAGCGTGTCATGGGTCGGCAGATGGAAACACGGCGAGGCAAGCCTCGCCGTGTCCGGGTACCGCGCTTGGCGGCTTACTTGTCGCTGTTGTCCAGCTTGGCGCGCAGCAGGGCGCCCAGGCTGGTCGTGCCGGCGTTCTCGCGGGCCGACTGCTGGCTCAGGCTGGCCATGGCTTCCTGCTGGTCGACCATGTCCTTCTGCTTGATCGACAGCTGGATGTTGCGGGTCTTGCGATCCACATTGACCACCACGGCCGTGACTTCGTCGCCTTCCTTGAGCACGTTGCGGGCATCTTCCACGCGATCGCGGGAGATTTCCGACGCACGCAGGTAGCCGACCACGTCGTTGCCCAGGTCGATCTCGGCGCCGCGCGGGTCCACGGTCTTGACCTTGCCGGTCACGATCTGGCCCTTGTCGTTCACCGTCGTGAAGGTGGTGAACGGGTCGCCGTCGAGCTGCTTGATGCCCAGGCTGATGCGCTCGCGGTCGACGTCGACGGCCAGCACGATCGCTTCGACTTCCTGTCCCTTCTTGTAGTTGCGAACGGCGGTTTCGCCGGCTTCGTTCCACGAGAGGTCGGACAGGTGCACCAGGCCGTCGATGCCGGCAGCCAGGCCCACGAACACGCCGAAGTCGGTGATCGACTTGATCGGGCCCTTGACGCGGTCGCCGCGCTTGGTGTTCTGCGCGAATTCCTGCCAGGGGTTGGCCTTGCACTGCTTCATGCCCAGGCTGATGCGGCGCTTGTCTTCGTCGATCTCGAGGACCATGACTTCGACTTCGTCACCCAGCGACACGATCTTGTTCGGCGCGATGTTCTTGTTGGTCCAGTCCATTTCGGAGACGTGGACCAGGCCTTCGATGCCCGGCTCGAGTTCGACGAACGCGCCGTAGTCGGCGATGTTCGTGACCTTGCCGAACAGGCGGGTGCCCTGCGGGTAGCGGCGCGAAACGCCCATCCACGGGTCGTCGCCCATCTGCTTGAGACCCAGCGACACGCGGTTCTTCTCGGTGTCGAACTTGAGGATCTTGGCGGTGATTTCCTGGCCGGCCTGAACGACTTCGCTCGGGTGGCGGACACGACGCCAGGCCATGTCGGTGATGTGCAGCAGGCCATCGATGCCGCCGAGGTCGACGAACGCACCGTACTCGGTGATGTTCTTGACCACGCCGCGGACCACGGCGCCTTCCTTCAGCGTTTCCATCAGCTTGGCGCGTTCTTCGCCCATGCTGGCTTCGACCACGGCACGGCGCGACAGCACGACGTTGTTGCGCTTGCGGTCGAGCTTGATGACCTTGAATTCGAGGGTCTTGTTCTCGAAGGGGGTCAGGTCCTTGATCGGACGCGTGTCGATCAGGGAACCCGGCAGGAAGGCGCGGATGCCGTTGACCAGCACCGTGAGGCCGCCCTTGACCTTGCCGCTGGTGGTGCCGGTGACGAATTCGCCGGATTCCAGGGCCTTCTCGAGCGCCAGCCACGAAGCGAGGCGCTTGGCGGTGTCACGCGAGAGGATCGTGTCGCCGTAGCCGTTCTCGACGGAGCCGATGGCCACCGACACGAAATCGCCGGCTTGCACTTCGAGTTCGCCCTTGTCGTTCTTGAACTCTTCGATCGGCACGTAGGCTTCGGACTTCAGGCCGGCATTGACCACCACGTGGTTGTGCTCGACACGCACCACCTCGGCGGTGATGACTTCGCCTGCGCGCATTTCGGAACGCTGGAGGGACTCTTCGAAGAGAGCGGCAAAAGATTCAGACATTGAGTTTCCTGTTCCGTCCACCCAGGTTTCCAGCCGCCCATGCAGGATCGCTTGCGGCTGTTTCTATGACTGGAGACGGCGGTTTGGGTCACACGGACGTGACCCCGGGTTGGGGTTGAACAACCAGCAGGCCGGTGCGCTGACGCGCGAGGAGGACCTGCTGGACCAAGGACCGCCCGGCAGATGTTGTGCCGGAGGCCCGAGCCTTCAATGCCTGCTTCAGCGGGCGTCGAAAGGCTGCACCTGCCGCCACCAGGCCAGGACCTGATCCACCGATTGCTCGATGCTCTGGTCGGAGTTGTCCAGGAGGCGGGCGTCTTCGGCGGGCTTGAGCGGCGCGACGCTGCGGGACGAATCCCTCGCATCACGCGCCTCCAGGTCGGCGCGAAGACTGTCGAGTGTAACCGAAATTCCCTTTGAAATCAACTGCTTATGCCGGCGCTCGGCGCGGTGCGCGGCGCTGGCCGTGAGGTAGACCTTCAGGGAGGCGTCGGGGAAGATGACGGTGCCCATGTCACGTCCGTCCGCCACCAGGCCGGGCAACTGGCGGAAGGACAGTTGCAGCTCGCGCAGGGCCTCGCGCACGGCCGGAAGCGCCGACACGCGGGACGCGTCCATGCCCGCGGCTTCGGTGCGGATCGCCTCGGTGATGTCCTCGCCGGCCAGCAGCACTTGGCCGGCGTCGAAGCGCAGGGCCAGGCCGCGGGCGAGTTCGGCGATCCGGGCCTCATGGGCCGCATCGGCTTCCAAGCCCGCGCGCCGCATGACCAGGCCTGCGACCCGGTACAGGGCGCCCGAGTCGAGGTAGTGGTAGCCGAGCCGACGTGCGATCTCGGCCGCGAGCGTGCCCTTGCCCGAGGCAGTCGGGCCGTCCACGCAGATGACGGGCACCTCGGCCGGTTGGACCACGGAGAACAGCGCTTCGAAATAGTCCGGGAAGGTCTTGCCGACGCACTTCGGGTCGAGGATGCGCACCGGCAGCCGGTCCGGATTGAAGGCCGCGAGCGAGAAACACATGGCGACCCGGTGGTCGTCGTAGGTGTGGATGCTGGCACGCCGCCAGTGGCCGGGCGGCAGCGGGTCGATGCGGATGAAGTCCGGTCCGGCCTCGACCGTGGCGCCGAGCTTGCGCAGTTCGGCCGCCATGGCGTCGATACGGTCGGTCTCCTTCACGCGCCAGCTGGCGATGTTGCGCAGCGTGCTGGGACCGTCGGCGTACAGCGCCATCACGGCCAGCGTCATCGCGGCGTCGGGGATGTGGTTGGCGTCGATGTCGATGGCGCGCAGCGGCCAGGCCCCACGCTCGATCTGCAGCCAGTTGGGACCGCTGCTGACCTGCGCGCCCATTTGCCGCGCGGCCTCGACGAAGCGGATGTCGCCCTGGATGGAGTCGGCGCCGACGCCTTCGATCTTCAAGCCATCTTGGCCCGCAGCGCCCGCTGCGATTGCGCCAAGCGCTATGAAATAGCTGGCAGAGGAGGCATCCGCCTCGACATGGATGTCGCCCGGTGACCGGTACTGTGCACCAGCTGGGATGACGAAGCGCGACCAGCCGTCGCGCTGGACGTCGATGCCGAATCGCGCGAGCAGGTTGAGCGTGATCTCGATGTAGGGCTTGGAGATCAGTTCGCCGATCACGTCGATGGTGATGGCGCGCGAAGCCGCCGCCAGGGGAAGAGCGAGCAGCAGCGCCGTGAGGAACTGGCTCGAGACGTCGCCGCGTACGCGGATCGGCGCGTCCAGCTGCAGCGCCGAAGCGGCGACGGGTCGGATGCGCAGCGGCGGATAGCCGGGGTTGCCGAGGTACTCGACCTGGCAACCCAGTTGCACCAGCGCGTCGACCAGATCGCCGATCGGACGCTCGTGCATGCGCGGCACGCCGCGCAGCTCGAAGTCGCCGCCCAGCAGGGCGAGTGCCGCGGTGAGCGGCCGCATGGCCGTGCCGGCGTTGCCGAGGAAGAGCGACAGGGCGCGCTGGCGGACGTCATCGCCCAGGCGGCCGCCGAGTCCCTGAATACGCAGCACGCCCCCGTCTCGGTGCAGGCCGCAGCCGAGCGTCGCCAGCGCATCGAGCATCACGCGCGTGTCGTCCGAGTCGAGCAGGTCGTGGACGGTAGTGGTGCCGTGCGCCAGGGCGGCCAGCAGCAGCACCCGGTTGGAGATGCTCTTGGAACCCGGCAGGCGGACCGTGCCGCCGGCCGCCACCAGCGGCGGGACGTCGAGAAAAGCGGTGGCGTACATCGTCAGTCGTTGGCTGGCGCGTTGGGCGATGCCAGCTGCCATTGGGCACGGGTGCGGCTGGCCGCGGCGATCGCCTGTTCCAGCGAACTGCCGTCGCCGGCGGCAATGAGCGCTTCCATCTGCAGCAGCGCCTTGCGGAAAGCCTGGGACTGCAGCAGCACCTGTTCGCGGTTGGCCAGCAGCACGTCGCGCCACATGGCAGGGTCGCTCGCGGCGATGCGCGAGAAGTCGCGAAAGCCGCTGCCGGCCAAGGCCAGGAACTGCGATCCGTCGGGCTGCCCGGCAACGGCGTTGGTGAAGGCGAAGGCCAGCAGATGGGGCAGGTGGCTCACCGCGGCGAAGGCGGCATCATGGGCTTCGGGTGCCATCTGGATGACCTTGGCGCCGATGTCGGTCCACACCTGGGCCGCGCGCTGGACATTGGCGCGCCGGGTGGACTTGACCGGCGTCAGCACCACCTGGCGATTGGCGAACAGGGTGGCCTCGGCGTGTTCGACGCCCGACAGCTCCTTGCCCGCGATCGGGTGTGCGGGCACGAAATGGGACAGCTGCTGCTGCAGGCCTCGCTCGGCGGCTGCGATCACGTCGCGCTTGGTCGAGCCCACGTCCATCACGAGGGCGTTGTCCGCGATGCCGTGGCGGATCGCCTTGAAGGTCGATTCAGAGGCCGCGACCGGCACGGCGATGAGCACCAGGTCGGCGCCTGAAACAGCGAGCAGCGCGGACGGCGCGGCTACGTCAATGACGCCCAACTGGCGGGCGCGCTCGGTGGTCGAGGGCGACTTGCTGTAGCCCACCACGCGCTTGACAAGGCGCGCCTGCTTGAGCGCCAGTGCGAACGAGCCGCCGATGAGTCCGCAGCCGATCAGGCCGAGTTGATCGAACATCAGGCCTCCGCCGGGCCGCCCCAAGGCAGGCCTGCGCCCCCTCGGGGGGCAGCGATACACGAAGTGATGCGCGTGGGGGCGGACATCTCAGGCCTTCACCGGGTAGGCGCCGATGACCTTGTAGAACGCGCACAGGGCGCGCAGTTCGGCCAGCGCCGCCGCGACGTGGGGCTGG
Organism: Xenophilus aerolatus; assembly: GCA_030418545.1. Classification (GTDB taxonomy): domain Bacteria; phylum Pseudomonadota; class Gammaproteobacteria; order Burkholderiales; family Burkholderiaceae_C; genus Xenophilus. The sequence continues at coordinate 485,982 of QAIB01000003.1, forward strand.
CTGGGGTGCCCGTCCAGGTCGATGTAGAAGTAGTAATCCCACTGGCCGGTGCGCGCGGGCCGGGATTCGAAGCGCGTCATCGACACGTTGTGCGTCTTCAGCGGCACCAGCAGGTCGTGCACGGCGCCGGGACGGTTCGGCACCGACACCACGAGGCTCGTGCAGTCGCGGCCCGAGGCCGGCGGCATGGCGAGCGTGGCCGGCAGGGTGATGACGGCGAAGCGCGTGCGGTTGTAGGCGTCGTCCTGGATCGCGTGCGCCACGATGTGAAGGCCGTACTCCGTGGCCGCACGTTCGCTGGCCAGGCCGGCCCAGGCCGGGTTGGTGGCTGCGAGGCGCGCGCCTTCGGCGTTGCTCGAGACGGCGCGCCGCTCGGCCTTCGGCAGATGCTTGGCGAGCCAGCCCTGGCACTGCGCCAGGGCCTGCGGATGGGCCAGCACGGCCTCGATCCCGTCCAGCGAATTCGTCTGGCGCAGCAGGTTGTGGCGCACCAGCAGGCTCACTTCACCCACGACGTGCGTGGGCGACTGCAGGAACATGTCCAGCGAACGGGTGACGACGCCCTCGTTGGAGTTCTCCACGCCGACGACGCCGTATTGCGCGCTGCCGCTGGCCGTGGCGTGGAACACCTCGTCGAAGCTGGCGCAGTAGACGAGGTCCGCGGCGCCACCGAAGTACTCGATGGCGGCCTGTTCGCAGAAGGTGCCCTCGGGCCCCAGGACCGCCACGCGCTGCGGCGACTCGAGCGCCAGGCACGCCGACATGATCTCGCGCCAGATGGCCGCCACGTGCCCGCCCTTGAGCGGCCCCGGGTTGTTGCTGCGCACCTTCTCGATCACCTGGGCCACCCGGTCGGGCCGGAAGAAGGGCGTGCCCTCGCGCTTCTTCACCTCGCCGACCCGCTCCGCCACGCGGGCGCGGGCGTTGAGCAGTTGCAGGAGCTGGTCGTCGAGTGCGTCGATCTGCACACGCAGATCGGCGAGGCTGGCAGAGGAATCGATGGAGGGGGGCGAGGCGGCGGGAGAGGTCATCAGGCGCACGTGCATTCAGGCATGCAGTCGCTCGAATTCTCTCATGTAGGCAACCAGCGCCTGCACGCCTTCCAGCGGCATTGCGTTGTAGATGCTGGCACGCATGCCGCCCACCGACTTGTGGCCCTTGAGCTGCAGAAGGCCGGCAGCGCGGGCACCTTCCAGGAAGTCGGCGTTGCGGCCTTCGTCGGCGAGGAAGAAGGGCACGTTCATGCGCGAACGGCAGCCGGCGTCGACACGGTTGCTGTAGAAGGACGAGCCGTCGATGGTGTCGTAGAGCAGCTTCGCCTTGGCGGCGTTGCGCCGGGCCATCGCCTCGACACCGGTCAGCTCGCCTTCCTTCTGCGCCAGCAGCCACTGGAAGGTGAGGCCGGCGACATAGATGCCCCAGGTCGGCGGCGTGTTGTACATCGACTGGTTGTCGGCGACCGTGCGGTAGTTGAAGGCGCTGGGGCAGATGTCCAGCGCGTGGCCCAGGAGGTCGTCGCGCACCACCACCAGCGTGAGGCCGGCGGGCCCGAGGTTCTTCTGCGCGCCGCCGAAGGCCAGCCCGACACGCGACCAGTCGACCGGCCGCGAGGCCACGTGCGACGAAAAGTCGATGACCAGCGGGGCAAAACTGCCCAGGGCCCGCAGGTCCGGAAGCTCCTGGAATTCGATGCCGTTGATCGTTTCGTTGGAGCACAGGTGCACGTACGAGGCGTCGCCGCTGAGCTTCCAGCCGGCCGGATCGGGCAGGTTAAGGTGGCCGCCTTCGGCATTGCTGGCGGCGATGCGCGCCTCGCAATAGCGCTGGGCTTCCTTGTGGGACTTGAGGCTCCAACTGCCGGTGACGACGAAGTCGACGGCGCCGCCGCGCGACAGGTTCAGCGGCACGATGGCGTTCTCGCCCAGGCCGCCCCCCTGCATGAACAGGATGTGGAACTGCTCGGGCACGTGCAGCAGGCGCCGCAGGTCACCCTCCGCCTGCGCAAGGATCTCGCCGAACTCCTTGCCCCGGTGGCTCATCTCCATCACGCCCAGGCCGCTGCCGTGCCAGTCGAGCATCTCGGCGGCGGCCTGCTGCAGCACCGCCTCCGGCATCGTGGCCGGGCCGGCGGAGAAGTTGTACGGGCGGCGGGGCAAGGGCGTGGTCACTTCTTGGCGGGCGCCTTGGCGCCACCCGACCTGGGCGCCGCCTGGCCGCCGTCGGTCGGAGCACCGATGGCCTTGGCCACATCGACGTTGAGCTTCTCGACCTTGGGCTCCAGCGTGCTGCGCAGGTCGCCCACGATCTTCTGGCCCAGGGCCTGTTGCATCTTGCCGCTGGTTTCGGCGAACTTGCGGCTGACCGGCGAGTTGAGCCAGGCCATCAGCGTCTTCAGCTCGTCTTCGGTGAAGTCCTGCTCGAGGATGGGCGTGACGACGCCGGGGAAGACCTGGGCCGCCTTGTCGCGCACGATCGGGAAGGTGGCGTCGTAGTACTTGCGGAACTCTTCGTCGGCGGCCTTGGCGGCAGCATCGCGCTTGTCGGCTGCGACGCGGGTGTTCAGGTACTCGGAGGCGGCAGCTGCCACCGGGTCGGACGTGCTCTGGACGATGCCGCGGGCCATCAGCTCGACGGCAGGCTTCTGGACGTCGAGGAATTGCTTGACCAGCGTCGCCTTGTCCTGGGCCCAGCCAGCGGTGGCGGCGGACGCGAGGGCGGTGGCGAGCAGGATGCGTTTGAGTTGTTTCATTGAGTGTTCTCCGTTGATGGATTGGAAGAGTCGTCGCCGTCCGTGGTGCCGTTGGCGTCGTTCTCCACGATGCGCTGCAGACCGCTGAGCTTGGCGCCTTCATCGAGGCCGATGAGCGTGACGCCCTGCGTGGCCCGCCCGAGTTCCCGGATCTCGGCCACACGTGTGCGCACCAGCACGCCCTTGTCGGTGATGAGCATGATCTCGTCGTCCGCATGGACCAGCGTGGCGGCAACGACCTTGCCGTTGCGCTCGCTCTGTTGGATCGCGATCATGCCTTTGGTTCCCCGGCCGTGGCGCGTGTATTCGACGATGCTCGTGCGCTTGCCGTAGCCGTTCTCGGTCGCCGTGAGCACGCTCTGCTGCTCGTCTTCGGCGACCAGCATGGCGATCACGCCCTGGCCTTCCTCGAGCATCATGCCGCGCACGCCGCGGGCGTTGCGGCCCATGGGGCGCACGTCGTTCTCGTCGAAGCGCACGGCCTTGCCGCCGTCCGAGAACAGCATCACGTCGTGCTGGCCGTCGGTGAGCGCCGCGCCCACGAGGTAGTCGCCGGCATCGAGGTCGACGGCGATGATGCCGGCCTTGCGGGGGTTGCTGAATTCGTCGAGCGCTGTCTTCTTCACGGTCCCCATCGAGGTGGCCATGAAGATGTACCGGTCGGCCGGGAAGTTGCGCGTCTCGCCCGTGAGCGGCAGCACGACGTTGATCTTCTCGCCTTCGGCCAGCGGGAACATGTTGACGATGGGGCGCCCGCGCGAGTTGCGCGAACCCGCCGGCACTTCCCACACCTTCAGCCAGTACAGGCGGCCGCGGTTCGAGAAGCACAGGATGTAGTCGTGCGTGTTGGCGATGAAGAGCTGGTCGATCCAGTCGTCTTCCTTGGTCGCCGTCGCCTGCTTGCCCCGGCCGCCGCGCTTCTGGGCGCGGTACTCGCTCAGCGGCTGGCTCTTGATATAGCCGCTGTGCGAAAGCGTCACGACCATGTCGGTCGGCGTGATGAGGTCTTCGGTCGACAGGTCGTAGGCGCTGTGTTCCACCTGGCTGCGGCGCGCACCCAGCTTGGTCTGGCCGAACTCCTGCTTGAGACTCGTGAGCTCGTCGCCGATGATGGTGGACACGCGTTCGGGGCGGGCGAGGATGTCGAGCAGGTCGTCGATCTCCGACATCACCTCCTTGTACTCGGCCACGATCTTGTCCTGCTCCAGGCCGGTCAGGCGCTGCAGGCGCATCTGCAGGATTTCCTGGGCCTGGGTCTCGGACAGGCGGTACAGGCCGTCGCTGTGCAGGCCGTACTCGCGCTCGAGTCCTTCGGGCCGGTAGTCGTCGGCATTCACCGTGCCGCCATCGGCACGCGAACGGGTCAGCATCTCGCGCACCAGCTTGCTGTCCCACGAGCGCGCCATCAGCTCGGCCTTGGCCACCGGCGGGGTGGGGGCGTTGCGGATGATGGCAATGAAGTCGTCGATGTTGGCCAGCGCCACCGCCAGGCCTTCCAGGACGTGGCCGCGGTCCCGCGCCTTGCGCAGGTTGAAGACCGTGCGGCGGGTGACCACTTCGCGCCGATGCTGCAGGAAGACCTGGATCAGGTCCTTGAGGTTGCACAGCTTCGGCTGGCCGTCGACCAGCGCCACCATGTTGATGCCGAAGGTGTCCTGCAGCTGCGTCTGCTTGTACAGGTTGTTGAGCACCACCTCGGGCACTTCGCCACGCTTGAGCTCGATCACCAGCCGCATGCCCGACTTGTCGGACTCGTCCTGGATGTGGCTGATGCCCTCGAGCTTCTTCTCGTGCACCAGTTCGGCCATGCGCTCCTGCAGCGTCTTCTTGTTGACCTGGTAGGGCAGCTCATCGACGATGATGGCCTGCCGCTGGCCGCGGTCGATGTCCTCGAAGTGGCACTTGGCGCGCATCACTACCTTGCCGCGGCCGGTGCGGTAGCCGTCCTTGACGCCATTGATGCCGTAGATGATCCCGGCGGTGGGGAAGTCCGGGGCCGGGATGATCTCCATCAGCTCGTCGATCGTGGCTTCGGGCTGGCGCAGCAGGTGCAGGCAGGCATCCACCACCTCGTTGAGGTTGTGCGGCGGAATATTGGTCGCCATGCCCACGGCAATACCGCCGGAACCATTCACCAGCAAATTGGGCAATTTGCTCGGCAAAACGATCGGCTCTTTTTCGCTGCCGTCGTAATTCGGACCGAAATCGACCGTTTCCTTGTCGATATCCGCCAGCATTTCATGCGCAATTTTCGCCAGGCGAATTTCGGTGTACCGCATGGCCGCAGCGTTGTCGCCGTCCACGGAGCCGAAATTTCCCTGGCCGTCGACCAGCATGTGGCGCATGGAGAAATCCTGCGCGAGCCGCACGATCGTGTCGTAGACCGACTGGTCGCCGTGCGGGTGGTACTTGCCGATCACGTCGCCCACGATACGGGCCGACTTCTTGTAGGGGCGGTTCCAGTCGTTGTTGAGCTCGTGCATGGCGTAGAGCACGCGCCGATGCACCGGCTTCAAGCCATCCCGGGCGTCCGGAAGCGCCCGGCCCACGATCACGCTCATGGCGTAATCGAGGTAGCTGCGCCGCATTTCCTCTTCGAGACTGATGGGCAGGGTTTCTTTGGCGAACGAGGTCATGCAGGAGCGGTCGGGCGACGGGAACCCAAGATTTTACGTCCTGCGCCCTGTCGTAACGCCGCAACACAACGCCCGGATTCCGCCCCAGTCCTACGCTTTGGCACCCCGGCACGGCCGGTTTGGGAAAGACCCTATGGCACAATCATCTGAACGTTTTGGGTGGTGGTCACTTGAGACGTCCTTGTTTCGCAGCGCGGCTGCGGCTTTTTCCCCCAAGAGGAGAACCATGAAGAAACTGAATAAAGTGGCGATGATGTTTGCAGTCGCTGCGCTCGCCACGGCCGCAGGCGCGCAGACCCGTGTCACCGCCGCAAACGGTGGTCCCGTGATCGACAACTGGCAGAACGGCACCGGCGAACTGGTCTGGAAGAACGGCACCAACGAACTGTGCTGGCGCGATGCCAACTGGACCCCGGCAACGGCCGCCGTCGGCTGCGACGGCGCCCTGGTGCCTGCCGCTCCCGCCGCAACGCCTGCCGCCCCGGCTGCTCCGGCCGCTCCGGCTGCTCCCCCGGTCGCCGCCTCGAAGGTCACCTTCGCTGCCGACGCCTTCTTCGACTTCGACAAGTCGGTGCTCAAGCCCGAAGGTCGCGCGAAGCTGGACGATCTGGTCTCGAAGATCCGCGGCATCAACCTCGAAGTCATCATCGCCGTCGGCCACACCGACTCGATCGGTAGCGTCGCCTACAACCAGCGTCTGTCGGTGCGTCGTGCCGAAGCCGTCAAGGCCTACCTGGTCAGCAAGGGCATCGAGCGCAACCGCGTGTACACCGAAGGCAAGGGCAAGAGCCAGCCGGTCGCGGACAACCGCACCAAGGAAGGCCGCGCCAAGAACCGCCGCGTGGAAATCGAAGTGGTCGGCACCCGCCCCAACTGATTCCGCAAGCTTCGGCTTTGAAGAACCCCGCTTTGGCGGGGTTTTTTTATTTCTACGCCACAACGCAGCGGACCGACTTGGCGCGCGTTCGCGTCCGCGCGCGCAACTTGATAATCTGCCGACATGACCGACAACCTCAATGCCGACCCTGCGGAGTTGGCGAAATTTTCCGAACTCGCACACCGATGGTGGGATCTCGACAGCGAATTCCGGCCCCTGCATGAAATCAATCCGCTGAGGCTCGAGTGGATCGAATCGCAAGCGCCCCTGGCGGGGCGTCGCGTGCTGGACGTGGGCTGTGGCGGCGGCATCTTGGCCGACGCGATGGCGCGTCGCGGTGCGGACGTGCTGGGCATCGATCTCGCCTCCAAGGCCTTGAAGGTCGCCCAACTGCATGCGCTCGAGGCGGGGACTCGCGGCGTCAAATACCGCGAGGTCAGCGCCGAGGCCCTGGCGGCCGAAGCGCCTGCCAGCTTCGATGTGGTGACCTGCATGGAGATGCTGGAACACGTGCCCGATCCCGCCTCCGTGGTGCAGGCCTGCGCCGACCTGGCCAAGCCCGGCGGCTGGGTGTTCTTCTCTACCATCAATCGCAACGCCAAAGCCTTTCTCCTCGCCATCGTCGGTGCCGAGTACGTGCTCGGCATGCTGCCTCGCGGCACGCACGAGTACCGCAAGCTGATCCGGCCCAGCGAACTGGCGGCGCATTGCCGCGCGGCGCGGCTGGACGTCGGTCCGATGCGGGGCATGGCTTACAACCCGATCACGCGACGCTACTGGCTGAACGCCGATACCGGCGTGAACTATCTGGTGGCGACGCGCAAGCCGCCGGTGGCTGCATGAGTCCCCGCCCGACCGTCCCGAAGGTGCCCCGATGAGCACATGGCGTCCACGTGCGGTGCTGTTCGATCTCGACGGCACCCTGATCGACAGCGCCCCCGACCTCGGCGCGGCAGCCGACAAGATGCGCACAGAGCGCGGCCTGGCGTCGCTGCCCCTGGACGACTACCGGCCGATGGCCGGGGCCGGCGCCCGCGGCATGCTGGGCGTGGCCTTCGGCATCACCCCCGAGGCGCCGGAGTTCGCCGCCTTGCGCGAGGAGTTCTTCCAGAACTACGAAGCTCGCATGCTGGACAACACCTTCATCTTCGACGGGGTGGCCGAGCTGATCGCGGAACTGCGCAGCGCCGGGCTCGCGTGGGGCGTGGTCACCAACAAGTCCAGGCGCTTCACCGAACCGCTCACCGCGTCACTGGCGCTGTTCGGCAGTGCGGGTGCCATCGTGAGCGGCGACAGCACCCCGTACGCCAAGCCGCATCCGGAGCCGCTGTTCGAAGCGGCGCGCCGGCTGGGCCTGCCGGCGGCAGATTGCATCTATGTGGGCGACGACGAGCGCGACATGGTGGCCGGCCGCGCCGCGGGCATGCGCACCGTCGCGGCGACCTATGGTTACCTCGGCGCCGATGCCGACACCACCCTCTGGAAGGCCGATGCCGCGATCGCCGAGCCGCTCGAGCTCTTGAAATGGCTGCATACGGACTAAAATAACGAGTCCAGGGGCTGCACTGGTTTCGACGTGGGTTCGGGATCGCAGCGGGGCATGTCGAGCTGAATGCGCTCGTTAAACAGATTCAAACAAACTAACTGCAAACGACGAACGTTTCGCACTCGCCGCTTAAACCCGGTGAGCCTTGCAACAGTTGGCCGATGGGCTGGGCAAGGGGGCGTTAGAGCAATCTGACGCCTCCCGGCTGCAAGGTTAATTACATTGGCTGGCCGCCGTCCGGGCACCTTGGGCGGCGGCGAGATTCAAGGGTGCTGGCGGCCGGTGTAGCGTGCGACTGCGCGACGCCGGTGGCGAGATCCAAATCAGATCGCTAAACATGTAGAACTGCGCGACGATGGCTTGCGGACGGGGGTTCAAATCCCCCCAGCTCCACCACACGACAAGGGCCGGATTCTCACGAATCCGGCCTTTTTTTTGTTGCGTGGCCATCGATGGGCGGGCTTATAGTCGGCGCTCTTCGCCCTGCCGGACGCGCTCCCGGCCTCGTGCGCGAAGCGACAACAAGAACATCGCGACCATCATCACGCCGAGGGACCCACCGCATGTCGGATGCACTGACCAGCACGATCACGTCGTACTACGACAGCGTTCCCTACGACTCCCACCCCTTTCCCCAAAGCTCCATCGAACACCTCGAGGCCCTGGCCTGGCTGTTCGGCCTGGAGGCGCCCGCCCTGGCCCGCGCACGCGTGCTCGAACTGGGCTGTGCCTCGGGTGGCAACCTGATCCCGATGGGCGCCCGACATCCGCAGGCGAAGCTGCTGGGGGTCGATCTCTCCCCGGTCCAGATCCAACAGGGGCAGCGCATGCTGGCTCAGACGCGGGTCACGAACGTGGAGCTGCGGACGCTGAGCATCACCGACATCGACGAAAGCCTCGGCGAGTTCGACTACATCATCTGCCATGGCGTCTACAGCTGGGTGCCCGAAGCCGTCCAGGAAGCCATCCTGCGCGTGTGTTCGCGCCATCTCGCCGCCGGCGGCGTGGCGTACATCAGCTACAACGTCTATCCCGGCTGGAAGGCGCGCGAGATCGTCCGCGACGCGATGATCCTGCGTGGCGGGCCGCGTGACGCGCCTGAAGAGAAGCTCTCGTACGCACGCGGCATGCTCGAGTTCCTCGAGGGGTCCGCGAGGCCCGACAGCGTCCTGAAGAAGACGCTGGAAGAGACCATGCCCATCGTGCGCGGCTCGCACGATTCCTACCTGCTGCACGAGTTTCTCGAGCCCTGCAACGCACCCTGCTATTTCAAGGAGTTCGTCGGCCGTGCCGACGCCCAGGGCCTGAGCTACCTGTGCGACGCCGAACCCTCGACCATGTTCGTGCAGAACTATGGCGACAAGGTGCGGGAGCCCCTGCTGCGCGAGTGCGGCGGCAGCCAGATCCTCATGGAGCAATACCTGGACTTCCTGGTCAACCGCACCTTCCGCCAGACCCTCCTGGTCAAGCAGGCGCGCAATGGCGACATCCGTTATCGCCTCGATCGGGACCGGCTGCGCAAGCTCCACTACGCCGGCACCTTCTCGGCCGCCGATGGCTCGCCACTGACCCTCGACGCGCGCGACCAGCCGAGCAACGCCATTCGCAACCTCAAGATCACGTTGCGTCTGCCGGTCCACAAGGCGGTGGCCCAACTGCTGGACGAACGCTATCCCGCGACGGTGCCTGTCGATGAGCTGGTCGAGGCGGTGTCCGCACGCATCGGCGAGCCGCATGCGGCAGTGGACGCTGCGGTCGTCGCGATGCTGGAGGAACTCCTGATCCTCGGCGCGGTGCGCATCCGCCGCACGCCGGTCGTCACGGCTGCGGCCATCGCGGCGACACCGCAGGCGCTGATGTCGGTGCGGCAGTCGCCCGGCCTGCCGCTGGCTGCCGGGCAGAGCGCCAGCGTGTGCAACCAGTGGCACGAGCCGGTGGGCCTGTCCCTGCTCGAGCGCTGCGTGCTGCCCCTGCTCGACGGAGCGCACAGCCATGAACAACTGGCCGAACATCTCCGGTCCGAAGCGCGGGCCGACCGCCTGCGTTTCATCAAGGACGAGCGACCGATCACCGACGATGCCGAGCTGCACGAGTTCACGCGGCAGCAGGTCACACTCGTGCTCAAGGATCTGCGGCGCAAGGCGCTGCTGATCGCCTGAGCGCGGCATGCCACCGATGCCTTCCGCTTGCATTTTTCATCGCCGGGCCGCCCGGAATGAAAGGCGCCCTCTGGGGAGCATGGGGACACTTTTTTGAACAGGAGACGACGATGAAGCAGTTTGCATGGACCCACTCGACGCGCGCCGCGCTGGCCGCTGCCCTCGCACTGTGCGGCGGCGGCCAGGCCATGGCGGCATCGCAGGCGCCGGTCATGGCCGAGAACGGCATGGTCGTCACGGCCCAGCACCTGGCCACGAAGGTGGGCGTCGACGTACTCAAGCGCGGCGGCAATGCGGTCGATGCCGCGGTCGCCGTCGGCTACGCGCTGGCCGTGGTCTACCCCGCAGCCGGCAATCTCGGCGGTGGCGGCTTCATGACCATCCAGCTCGCCGACGGACGCAAGACCTTTCTCGACTTCCGGGAGAAGGCGCCGCTGGCCGCCAAGCCCGACATGTACCTCGACAAGGACGGCAACGTCGTCAAGGGCCTGTCGACCAAGGGCCACCTGGCCGTGGGCGTGCCGGGCAGCGTCTCGGGCATGGAATACGCACGCGAGAAGTACGGCACGATGCAGCGCGCCGCATTGCTCAAGCCCTCGATCGACCTGGCCGAGAAGGGCTTCGTGCTCGAGCAGGGCGACATCGACATGTTCAACACCGCCACGGCCGACTTCAAGGCCGACCCGGCCACGGCGGCGATCTTCCTGAACAAGGGCGAGGCCTTCAAGGTCGGCGAGAAGATCGTGCAGAAGGACCTGGGCAAGACCTTGCGCGAGGTCAGCACCAAGGGCACCGACGGCTTCTACAAGGGCTGGGTGGCCAAGGCCATCGCAGACTCGAGCGCGGCGGGCAAGGGCATCATCACCACCGAAGACCTCGCGCAGTACAAGACGCGCGAGATGGCGCCGGTGGAATGCGACTACCGCGGCTACCGCGTCGTGTCGGCGCCGCCGCCGAGCTCGGGCGGCGTGATCATCTGCGAGATGCTCAACATCCTCGAGGGTTACCCGCTCAAGGACCTGGGCTGGCGCTCGGCGCAGGCCACGCACTACCAGATCGAGGCCATGCGGCACGCCTACGTGGACCGCAACAGCTACCTGGGCGACCCGGACTTCGTGAAGAACCCGCTCGACCGTCTGCTCGACAAGGGCTACGCCGAGAAGATCCGCGCCGTCATCGACCCGCAGAAGGCCGGCGTGTCCAAGGACATCAAGCCGGGCGTGGCGCCGCACGAAGGCAGCAACACCACGCACTATTCGATCGCCGACAAGTGGGGCAATGCGGTGTCGGTGACCTACACGCTCAACGACTGGTTCGGCGCCAAGGTCACGGCCGCAAAGACTGGCGTGCTGCTGAACAACGAGATGGACGACTTCACCTCGAAGGTCGGCGTGCCCAACCTCTACGGCCTGGTGCAGGGCGAGGCCAACAAGATCGAGCCCGGCAAGCGGCCGCTCTCGTCGATAAGCCCCACCATCGTCAGCAAGGACGGCAAGCCCGTCATGGTGGTCGGCACGCCGGGCGGCAGCCGCATCATCACGGCCGTGATGCTGACCATGATCAACGCCATCGACTACGGCATGAACGTGCAGGAGGCCGTCGACGCGCCTCGCTTCCACCAGCAGTGGCTGCCCGACGTGACCAACGTCGAGGCCTACGCGCTCAGCCCCGACACGCGCAAGATCCTCACCGACATGGGCCACAACCTGGGGGTGCCGCAGCCGGCCAACCACCTGGCGGCCATCATCGTCGGCGCGCCCTCGCTGGGCGGCAAGCCGGTGGGCAACAACCGCTTCTACGGCGCCAACGATCCGCGCCGCAACACGGGGTTGGCGCTGGGTTATTGAGCCGCGTTCTCCCCAGCGGCCGTGCCCTGGTGGCACGGCCGCTTTTTCTTCCAGCCATCGGCGAGGCCATGCAACTCCAGGATCTTCTCTACAGCCAGGGCTTCGGCACGCGCCGCGTCTGCGCGGGCCTCGTTCAACAGGGCTTCGTGGCCGTGGACGCCGTGGATGCGCCGGAGCCAGCGACGGAACTGATGGCAGCCGACGGCCTGCGCTTCACCGTGCAGGGCACGCCGTGGGAATACCACGCCAAGGCCTACCTGATGCTGCACAAGCCGGCCGGCACCGAGTGTTCGCAGAAGCCTTCGGCCTGGCCCAGCATCTACACCCTGCTGCCTGCGCCGCTGCGCCAGCGGCCGGTCAAGGGCGGCCAGCCGGGCGTACAGGCCATCGGCCGGCTGGACCAGGACACGACCGGCCTGCTGCTGCTCAGCGACGACGGCCAGTTCATCCACCGCATGGCGTCGCCCAAGCACCATGTGCCCAAGGTCTACGAGGCGACGACCGCCGACGCCCTGACCGACGCGCAGATCCAGCGCCTGCTGGCCGGCGTGGTGCTCGACGACGATCCGAAGCCCGTGCGTGCGGCCGCGGCCGAGGCGGTGGCCACCCACCACCTGCGACTCACGCTCACCGAGGGCAAATACCACCAGGTCAAGCGCATGGTCGCCGCCGTGGGCAACCGGGTGACGGCGCTGCACCGCAGTGCCATCGGCGGCCTGGTGCTGCCGGCCGACCTGGCGCCGGGCCAGTGGCGCTGGCTTCGACCCGACGAGCTTCAGGCGGTGCGGCAGTCGGGGTCCGCCTGACGCGCGGTTCGCGCCTGCCGGCCCGTCGTCGCGGCGGTCTTTCCTGTCGGCCGCGCGGCAGCCTCGCTCGTTAAACTTTCCAGTCCCTTTCCGGAGCCGTGTCTTGCGCCTGTCCGTTCGCTCCCTGAGCCGCCTTGCGGCTCTTTTCGTTTGTCTGCTGGCCTGCGCGGCCGCACCGGCCCAACCGGCCGCTCCCGCGACAGCGTCGGCCCCGCCACTGTTCGTGCTCAATTCGCTCGACGCCTCGGTCAGCCTGATCGATCCCGCCACCTGGACCGAACGCAACCGCGTCGCGGTGGGCAAGGAGCCGCACCACATCTACATGACGCCGGACCAGAAGTCGGTGATCGTGGCCAACTCGGCCGGCGATTCGCTGACCTTCTTCAACCCGCGCACGGGCGAGGTCCAGCGCACGGTCTACGGCATCATCGATCCGTACCAGCTGCAGTTCTCGCCCGACATGAAGTGGTTCATCACGGCCGGCAACCGGCTGAACCACGTCGACGTCTACCGCTGGGACGGCAGCAACCTGCAGTTGGCCAAGCGCATCCCGACCGGCAAGACGCCCAGCCACATCTGGATCGACGGCAAGAGCACGGTGGCCTACGTCACGATGCAGGACAGCGACGAGCTGATCGCCGTCGACCTGGCGACCCAGACCATCCGCTGGCGCACGCCCACCGGGCCGATGCCGGCCGACGTCTTCGGCATCCACGACGGCAAGACGCTGCTGGTCGGCCTGACCGGCGGCGACGGCGTGCAGGTCTTCGATGTGGCGGGCAAGGAGCCCAAGCTGGTCGGCAAGATCCCGACCGGCAAGGGCGCGCACGCCTTCCGTTCGGCGGGCGACGGCAAGTCGGTGTTCGTCAGCAACCGCGTCGCCAACTCCATCAGCCGCATCGACATCGCCACGCTCACCGTGGCTGCCACCTACCCCGTGCCCGGCGGCCCCGACTGCATGGACGTCTCGGCCGACGGCAAGACGCTCTTCGTCACCTCGCGCTGGGCCAAGAAGCTCAGCGTGGTCGACCTCGCGGCGGGCAAGGTGGTGCGCACCGTGAACGTGGGCCGCTCGCCCCACGGTGTGTGGACGGTCGAACATGCCCGGGTCCGCTGAATTCCGGCCCGTCGGCGCGCTGCGCCAGGCCGCCGCGGTTGCTACCTTTTTCATAGCGGCCTGCGCAGCATCGGCGGGCGCTGCAGCCCAGAATGACTGCGACAAGCCGGTCTACCTGACCTTCGACACCGGCCACATGGGCATCGCGCCGCTGGTGGCCGAGGTGCTCAGGCGCCAGGACGTGAAGGTCACCTTCTTCGCCGCCGCCGAGAAGACGCAGGACGGCGGCGACAGCCTCGACAACCGCTGGGCGCCCTGGTGGAAGGCCCGCGCGGCCGAGGGGCACGAGTTCGCTTCGCACACCTACGACCATGCGTACTGGCGGGGCGACGTGAAGGGCGTGGAACCGAAATTCCGGATCCAGCCCAGCGCCGGCGCGTATGCGGGACGCACCTTCACCTGGGACGCGGCGCAGTACTGCCAGGAGATCCAGCGCTCGACCGACCGGCTGGCGCACATCACCGGCAAGAAGCCGCTGCCGCTCTTTCGCGCGCCGGGCGGCAAGACCTCGCCGCGCCTGCTGGCAGCCGCCAAGAGCTGCGGCTTCGCCCATGTCGGCTGGTCGCCCGCCGGCTTCCTGGGCGACGAGCTGCCGAGCGACAAGTACCCCAACGACAAGCTGCTGGCGCAGGCGCTGGAGCACATCCGGCCCGGCGACATCCTGCTGGCGCACCTGGGCATCTGGTCGCGCCAGGACCCGTGGGCGCCGGCCGACCTGGAGCCGCTGATCGTCGGCTTGAAGGCCAAGGGCTTCTGCTTCCGCACGCTGCGCCAGCATCCGGCGTACCGCGAGTGGATTGCCGCACACCCATGAAAGCACGCAGTCAGGTCGCCGGGGTTACTATGAAATCGATAGCTGCTTGCGCGCGTCCGCCGGACGCTGCAGCCACTTTTGATTCATGAAATTGCTAAGACGTATCTTGGTGATCGGGCGGCCCGGCCCGGGACGTGGCAGGAGCACGGCGTGATCGAGTGGTTCACCGACCAATTCGCCGCCGTGCAGCAGTGGCTGTTCGAAGCGGTGGTGCAGCCGCTGGTCTTCGCCGCCGGCCTGGGCGGCTGGACCGAGGACGCCTTCGACGCCACCGGCTGGCTGCTGGTGGGCGTGATCCAGATCCTGATCCTGGTGGCCGTCATCGGCCCGCTGCAGCGCTGGCGGCCGGTGGAGCCGGTGCGCGACCGGCAGGCCATCCGCATCGACATCCTCTACACCCTGATCCACCGCCTGGGCCTGTTCCGGCTGGCGCTGTTCTTCGCCGTCACGCCGCTGTTCGATGCGCTGCTGGGCGAACTGCGCGGGGCCGGCTGGGGCACGCTGCACCTCGACGAACTGTGGCCCGGCGTGACGGACATCCCCTGGGTGGCCTTCGCGATCTACCTGGTGGTGCTGGACTTCGTCGAGTACCTCATCCACCGCGGCCAGCACCACTTCGACTGGTGGTGGAGCCTGCACGCGCTGCACCATTCGCAGCGCCAGATGACCATGTGGAGCGACGACCGCAACCACCTGCTCGACGACCTGATCCACGACGCGATCATCGTGCTCGTGGCCCAACTCATCGGCGTGGCACCAGGCCAGTTCATCGCCGTTGTGGCCTTCATGCAGCTCAGCCAGAGCCTGCAGCATGCGAACCTGCGGCTTTCCTTCGGCCGCATCGGCGAGCGGCTGTGGATCAGCCCGCGCTTCCATCGCGTGCACCACGCGATCGGCATCGGGCACGAGTCGGAGGGCCCGAAGACGCTGGGAGGCCGCAACTTCGGCGTGCTGCTGCCCTGGTGGGACATGCTCTTTCGCTCCGCCAACTTTGAAGACCGCTACGACGCCACCGGCATCCGCGATCAGGTCGAGCCCGATGCGAGCGGCCGTGTGCGCGACTACGGCCGCGGGTTCTGGGCCCAGCAGTGGCTGGGGCTGAGGCGGCTGGTCGGGCGCGGCTGAGTGCACTCCACGCAGCGGGGCGGCGTTCCCGCCCAGGTATGCTCGCCGCGATGCGTCTCCTGCTCGATTCCTTCTGGCGCGCCGCGGCCTACTGCCTGCATCCGCGGGTCATCGTCCTGTCGCTGCTGCCCCTGGTGCTGATGGTGCTGCTGGCGCTGGGCCTGGGCTACCTGTACTGGGACGCCGCCGTCGCCTGGACGCGCGAGGCGCTCGATGCCTGGCCGCTCCTGGCCAGCTTCTGGGGCTGGATGTCGGGCTTGTTCTCCGGCGACGTGAAGACCTTCCTGGCGCCGCTGGTGGTGGTGCTGGCGCTCACGCCGGCCGTGGTGCTGGTGTCGCTGCTGATCGTGGCCGCCTTCATGGCGCCCGCCCTCACGCGCCTGGTGGCCGACCGGCGCTTTGCGACGCTCGAGAAGAAGAAGGGCGCTTCGCTCATCCTCAGCGTCTTCCGGTCGCTCGGGCTCACCGTGCTCGCCGTCGTGGCGCTGGTGGTGTCGATGCCGCTGTGGCTCATCCCGCCGCTGGTGCTGGTGCTGCCGCCGCTCATCTGGGGCTGGCTCACGGCACGGGTGATGGCCTTCGACGCGCTGGCCGACCACGCCAGTGCCGAAGAGCGCACCACGCTGCTGCGCCAGCACCGCTGGCCGTTGCTGGGCATCGGCGTGCTGTGCGGCTACCTGGGCGCGGCACCGAGCATCGTCTGGGCCTCGGGCCTGCTCTTCGCGGCCGCCTTCTTCGTGCTGGTGCCGATCGCGATCTGGATCTACACCGTCGTCTTCGCCTTCTCGGCGCTCTGGTTCGCCCACTACACGCTGGATGCACTGGCGCAGCTGCGTGCGCAGCGCGCCGCCGCCGCGCTGGTGCCCACGGCCGAAGCGGCGGCGCTGCCCGACGGCTCCGGCGCCGAGCGCGCCGCACTTTCCCAATGGGGTTCGCCATGACCAACATCACCGCCAGCTCCGCTGCCGCACCGCGCGCCTTCGGACTCATCATCGTCGGCGACGAGATCCTCTCCGGCAAGCGCGCCGACAAGCACCTGCCCAAGGTGATCGAACTGCTGGCCGCCCGCGGCCTGCCGCTGGCCTGGGCCGAGTACGTGGGGGACGACCCGGTGCGCATCACGGCCGCGCTGCGCCGCGCCTTCGCCTCGGGCGACATCGTGTTCTCCACCGGGGGCATCGGCGCCACGCCCGACGACCACACGCGTCAGTGCGCGGCGGCGGCCCTGGGCGTGCCGCTGGCGCTGCATCCGCAAGCCGAAGCGCTGATCCGCGAGCGCATGCAGGACACCGCGCGCGAGCAGGGCGTGCCCTACGAACCCGACCGGCCCGACAACGTGCACCGCCTCAACATGGGCGTGTTCCCGGAGGGGGCGGCCATCATCCCGAATCCCTACAACAAGATTCCGGGCTTCAGCGTTCGTGATGTCCATTTCGTGCCCGGTTTCCCCGTCATGGCGTGGCCCATGGTGGAGTGGGTGCTCGACACGCTCTACCCCGAACTTGCGCGTCCGCCCGGCGTGAGCGAGCGCTCCGTGATCGTTTTCGGTGCAATGGAAGCCAGCCTCACGCCGTTGATGCAGGCCGTCGAGGCGGCGCACTCAGGCGTGAAGGTATTCAGCCTGCCGAGCGTGGATCACCCTCAGTACGGCCGTCATATCGAGCTCGGCGTGAAAGGTGACGCCGCACGGCTCGAAGCCGCCTACGCGCAACTGAAGGCGGGTTTGATCGATTTTGGTGCGTCCATGGGCCCACAGTTGGTGCGATGATCCTTCGCGCACCATTTCGGGATTATGTGCTTCTGCTGACCGCCAAAAGACGTATCGGGCCCGTGTGCCGCCGCCGGTGAGAATGGGCACAGAACCTGCATTCCCCGAATCCGTTTTCTCTCAACCAACCATCCAAACCAGGAGAACCTGATGGCCAAGACCGTCGCCGATGTACTGAAGCTCGTCAAGGAAAACGAGGTCAAGTTCGTCGACTTCCGATTCACCGACACCCGCGGCAAGGAACAGCACGTCACGGTGCCGATCAGCGCCTTCGACGAAGACAAGTTCAGCTCGGGCCATGCCTTCGACGGCTCCTCGGTGGCGGGCTGGAAGGGCATCGAGGCTTCGGACATGCAGCTCATGCCCGACCCGAACACGGCCAACATCGACCCCTTCTACGAAGAGACGACCCTGTTCCTGCAGTGCGACGTGCTGGAACCCGCCGACGGCAAGCCCTATGACCGCGATCCGCGCTCGGTGGCCAAGAAGGCCGAGGCCTACCTGAAGTCCACCGGCCTGGGCGACACCGCCTACTTCGGTCCCGAACCCGAATTCTTCATCTTCGACGGCGTGCGCTGGAGCAACGAGCCCGGCCGCGTGTTCAGCGAGATCGAAGAGTACGAAGCCCCCTGGAACAGCGGCACCAAGCTCGAAGGCGGCAACCGCGGCCACCGTCCCACCACCAAGGGCGGCTACTTCCCCGTGCCCCCGGTCGACAGCACGCAGGACATGCGCGCCGAGATGGTCCTGGTGCTCGAGTCGCTGGGCATCCCGGTTGAAGTGTTCCACCACGAAGTGGCGGGCGCCGGCCAGAACGAGATCGGCACCAAGTTCTCGACGCTCGTGCAGCGCGCCGACTGGACGCAGGTCCTGAAGTACGTGGTCTGGAACGTGGCCAACACCTACGGCAAGACCGCGACCTTCATGCCCAAGCCCTACGCCGGCGACAACGGCTCGGGCATGCACGTGCACCAGTCGATCTGGAAGGACGGCAAGAACCTGTTCGCCGGCGACGGCTATGCCGGCCTGTCGGACACGGCCCTGTACTACATCGGCGGCATCATCAAGCACGCCCGCGCCCTGAACGCCATCACCAACCCCGGCACCAACAGCTACAAGCGCCTGGTGCCCGGCTTCGAAGCCCCGGTGAAGCTGGCCTACTCGGCCAAGAACCGCTCGGCATCGATCCGCATCCCGTTCGTGAGCAACCCCAAGGGCCGCCGCATCGAGGCGCGCTTCCCCGATCCGTCGTCCAACCCCTACCTGTGCTTCTCGGCCCTGCTGATGGCCGGCCTGGACGGCATCGAGAACAAGATCCACCCGGGCGAAGCCGCGACCAAGGACCTGTACCACCTGCCGCCGGAAGAAGACGCGCTGGTGCCGACCGTGTGCCACAGCCTCGACCAGGCGCTGGAATACCTCGACAAGGACCGTGCCTTCCTGACCAAGGGCGGCGTGTTCACCGACTCGATGCTCGATGCCTACATCGACCTCAAGATGACCGAAGTGACGCGCTTCCGCATGGCGCCGCACCCGGTCGAGTTCGACATGTACTACTCGCTGTAATCGAAGGGTTTCCTTTCGAACGTGGAGAAGGACGGCCTCGGCCGTCCTTTTTCATTGGCAGGGGAACCGCCGCGAGGGCCCGCCGTCGAATTGCAAGAAAATGCAAGGCTCGACGCCTCCCACCGACCCGACGACCATGAAGACCTTGACCCTTGCCATCGCGCTGCTCGCATCGCTGGCCGGCCCGAGCGCGCAGGCGCAGGAGCGCGTCTGGCGCTGCGGCAACGAATACACGAACAACGCCACCGACGCGCAACGCCGCGGCTGCAAGCTGATGGAAGGCGGCAACATCACGGTGGTCCAGGGCACGCGGCCTTCGGGCGCATCGACCGCTTCGTCGGGCAGCACGGCCAGCAGCAGCAGTGCCGCGCGTGCGCCTGCCGGCAGCCCGCGCGTCGAGAGTGCCGACCAGCGTGCACGCGACAGCGACGCGCGCGCGGTGCTCGAATCCGAGCTCAAGAAGGCGCAGGCCCGCCAGGCCGAACTGCTCAAGGAATACAACAACGGCGAGCCCGAGAAGCAGGGCAGCGAGGCGAAGAACTACCAGAAGTACCTGGACCGCGTGGCCGACATGAAGGCCCAGATCGCCCGCAACGAGAGCGACATCGCCGGCCTGCAGCGCGAGATCGGCCGCCTGCCGGCCAACCGCTGATGGCCTTCGGCAAGCCGGCGCCGGCCAGCAAGCGCTTCCAGGCCTTCGACCTGCTGGCGACGCTGATCGCCGTCATCCGCGGCGACGGTACGCTGCTGTTCGCCAACTCGGCGCTCGAGGACGCCATGGGCATCTCGCGGCGCACGCTCGAAGGCGCGCCGTTCAGCCAGAGCTTCATGGAACCCAATGTGCTGCTCACGGCCATCGACGGCGCCCGCAGCAACGACTTCGCCACCCTGCGCTACGAGGCCTTCCTGCGCCGCGGCACGCAGGAGCCGCTGCCGGTGCAGGTCACGCTCGCGCAGACCGACCGGGCCGGCGAACTGGTGGTCGAGATGTCGCCGCAGGAGCAGCAGGCGCGGCAGGACCGCGAGGAGCGCCTGCTGGGCCAGGCCCAGGCCAACAAGGAACTGATCCGCAACCTCGCGCACGAGATCAAGAACCCGCTCGGCGGCATCCGCGGCGCGGCGCAGTTGCTGCAGATGGAAGTCGACTCGCGCGACCTGGTCGAATACACGCAGGTCATCATCCACGAGGCCGACCGGCTGCAGACGCTGGTCGACCGCCTGCTGGCGCCGCACCGCCGGCCGCACGTGGTGGGCGACGTCAACGTCCACGAGGTGTGCGAGCGCGTGCGCTCGGTGCTGCTGGCCGAATTTCCCCACGACCTGGAGATCGAGCGCGATTTCGACCCCTCGATCCCCGAATTCCGCGGCGACCGCGAGCAGCTCATCCAGGCCACGCTCAACATCGCGCACAACGCGGCACAGGCGCTGGCCGAACGCCGCGCCGCGGGCGACGCGAAGATCACTTTCCGCACGCGCGTCGTGCGTCAGGTCATCCTCAACAAGCAGTGGTACCGACTGGCACTGGAATTGCATGTCATCGACAACGGACCGGGCGTGCCGGACGGCCTCAAGGACCGCATCTTCTACCCCCTCGTATCGGGGCGTGAAGGCGGAACGGGACTGGGGCTGACCCTGGCGCAGACTTTCGTACAACAACACCACGGTGTGATCGAGTGCGACAGCGTCCCGGGCCGAACGGATTTCAAGATCACCATTCCATTGCCATAGCGAGAAGGACCACAAGGAGCTGCATGAAGCCGATCTGGATAGTGGATGACGACCAATCGATACGCTTCGTGCTCGAGAAGGCCCTCCTGCGTGAAGACCTGCCCACGCGCAGCTTCACCAACACGCGCGAGGTGCTGGCCGCACTCGACGCGGCGAACGACGACGAGATGCAGGGCCCGCAGGTCCTGGTGAGCGACATCCGCATGCCCGGTGGCTCGGGCCTCGACCTGCTGGACAAGATCAAGGCCAAGCACCCCGGCCTGCCGGTCATCATCATGACCGCCTTCAGCGACCTGGACAGCGCCGTGTCGGCCTTCCAGGGCGGTGCCTTCGAATACCTGCCCAAGCCCTTCGACTTGCCGCGTGCCGTCGAACTCATCCGCCGCGCCGTCGACGAGAGCCAGCGCGAAGAGGTGGCCGAGGAACGCATGCAGGCCGCGCCCGAGATGCTCGGCCAGGCGCCAGCGATGCAGGACGTGTTCCGCGCCATCGGCCGGCTGTCGCAGAGCAACGTCACGGTGCTCATCACCGGCGAATCGGGCTCGGGCAAGGAACTGGTCGCGCGTGCGCTGCACAAGCATTCGCCGCGCGCCAACGGGCCCTTCGTGGCCATCAACACGGCGGCCATCCCCAAGGACCTGCTGGAGAGCGAGCTCTTCGGCCACGAGCGCGGCGCCTTCACCGGCGCGCAGACCATGCGGCGCGGCCGCTTCGAGCAGGCCGAGGGCGGCACGCTCTTCCTCGACGAGATCGGCGACATGCCCTTCGACCTGCAGACGCGCCTGCTGCGCGTGCTGAGCGACGGCCATTTCTACCGCGTGGGCGGGCACAACGCCGTGAAGGCGAACGTGCGCGTGATTGCAGCCACGCACCAGGACCTCGAGCAGCGCGTCAAGCAGGGTGCCTTCCGCGAAGACCTGTTCCACCGCCTCAACGTCATCCGCCTGCGCCTGCCGGCCCTGCGCGAGCGCAAGGAGGACGTGCCTTCGCTCACCCGCCACTTCCTGCAGCAAAGCGCCAAGCAACTGGGCGTGGAGCCCAAGCGCATCTCCGATGCGGCGCTGTCGCAGCTGTCGGCCTTCAATTTCCCGGGCAACGTGCGGCAGCTGGAGAACATCTGCCACTGGCTCACCGTCATGGCACCGGCCCAGCTCATCGAGCCCAAGGACCTGCCGCCCGAGGTGATGAGCAATGCGCCGGTCGAAGGCTCGCTTGCTGCCATGGCGCCGAGCCCGGCGCCCGCACCGGTCGCCCCGGTGACGTCGTCGGGCGAGGCGCTCGAGGCCATGCCCGCCGCGGTCCATGCAACCGCGGCGCCGGCAGCCCTGCCTGCACCTGCAGCGCCGCAGTCCGCCAGTTGGGAAAGCGGCCTGGAACACGAGGCGCAGGCCCTGCTGGCGGAAGGCCGCACCGACGTGTGGGACGTGCTGTCACGCCGCTTCGAGTCGCGCCTGATCCTCACCGCACTCGGTTTCACCCGCGGCCGGCGCATCGAGGCGGCGCAGAAGCTGGGCATCGGGCGCAACACCATCACGCGCAAGATCGCCGAACTCGACCTGGACCGCGACGGCGCCTGAGCGCTCGAGTCCAAGGCGCTACGGCCCTCGAAATCGCAAAGTGCAATCGGCCTGCAGCGCCCGTGTGGCGGGCGCTGCGGCCGAATTCGTCACGAACGTGACGATCTCCCGGCAACGGCTGGCCTCGCGGCCGCGGTCACCGACTCCGCTGGCCCTTGGTGAGCGTGTCGAGCTGGAAGTTGCCGCTCTTGTCCCACAACCAGGTCTCGACGTAGGTGTGCGCGCCCAGCTTGCCGGGGTTGGGCAGGGGCGATGCGGCGCGGACCAGCTCGGCGATCTTCGGCGGCACCTCGGGGGCATGGCTGGGCACGCGGCTGAAGGTCACGTTGGTCACGTTGCCCTGCGCGTCGATGTCCGTCTCCACCACCACCACGGCATACACCAGCGGCGGGATGCGGCCACGGTAGATGCGCTTGGGGTACTTCTTGTAGATCGCCTCGGCGCCCAGCTTGCGGTAGGCGCGCACGGCCGGCGTCTGCGCGGTGATGAGCCGCACCGTGGCCACCGGGTTTTCGGGCGCGGCCGCTGCGGGCGCGGGCGTGTCCGTGCGCGCGGGCTCCTCGGTCTTGGGCTTGTCCGTCAGGGCGCAGCCGGCCAGGGCCAGCGCGACGAGGGCCGGCGCCAGGGGCTGGCGCAGGCGATCGAAGGAGAAGAGCGTCATCGGCAGAAGGTGTTGTCGGTTCAGGCCACGGGGCCGAGCTCGAGCACCACGGGCGCGTGGTCGCTCGGTTTCTCCCATTTGCGCGGCACGCGGTCGATGGTGCTGCTGCGAACGCGCGGCACCAGCGGCTGGCTGACGAGGATGTGGTCGATGCGCAGGCCACGGTTCTTCTGGTAGCCCAGCATGCGGTAGTCCCACCAGGAGTAGCTCTTCTCGGGCTGGTCGAAGAGCCGGAAGCTGTCGGTCAATCCCAGCTCGAGCAGCGCCTTGAAGTGCGCACGCTCCTCGCTGGTGTGATGGATGGTCTCGGCCAGGCCCACGGGGTCGAAGCTGTCGCGGTCCTCGGGCGCGATGTTGAAGTCGCCCAGCAGCACCAGCTCCGGGTGCGCCGCCATCTCGGCGCGCAGCCATTCGCGCAACGCCGTGAGCCAGTTCATCTTGTAGGCGAACTTGTCCGAGCCCGGCGCCTGGCCGTTGACGAAGTAGCCGTTGACCACGCGCAGCGGGCCGTGGTCCGTGTCGATGGTGGCGCTGATCACGCGCGAGTGCTCGTCGGTGAAGCCGCCGATGTTGCGCACCACGTCGCGCACCGGCTGCAGGCTCAGGATCGCCACGCCGTTGTAGGTCTTCTGCCCGAACACCGCGGCGTGGTAGCCGGCCGACTGCAGCACCTCGAGCGGGAACTTGTCGTCGCTCATCTTCAGTTCCTGCAGGCACAGCACGTCGACCGGGTTGGCGATGAGCCAGTCCAGCACATGCTGGAGGCGGGCGGTGAGGGAGTTGACGTTCCAGGTGGCGATGCGCATAAAAAGCTCTCAGCAGTTCTCAACCCACGGGAAAAATCGCGGAGCTGACTGTCCGCGCACGCCCTGGGCCGCTGTCCTCGTGAGACGGCGCCGGTTGCGGGCCAGGGCGGCGGTGGGTGGCGAAGCCTACCCCAAAAGGGCACGCCCTCCCGGGCGGGCAGCCCCGGCCCGACCGACGGCCGCGGGTCCCCAAGCAAGCGAGCTCCTATGCGAGCTGCCGGCCGGCGCTGTCGTGCCCAGGGGCGTACGGGGTGGGATGCTTGTGGCATGACCAGACCAGCACGGCAAGGATCCGCTCCAAGGGCCTACTCGGGGGCTGCCGGCCGCCCCGCAGCGTCGGGCGCGCCGACGGCAACGCCCGCCATCGATCCACGCGACATCGGACGCTTCGTGCGCGTGCGTGGCGCCAGGGAACACAACCTGCGGGATGTCGACGTCGACATCCCGCGCGACGCCCTGGTCGTGTTCACCGGCGTGTCGGGCTCGGGCAAGTCCTCGCTGGCCTTCGGAACGATCTTCGGCGAATCGCAACGGCGCTACCTCGACTCGGTGGCGCCCTACGCCCGCCGCCTGATCGACCAGGCGGGCGTGCCGGACGTCGACCGGATCGACGGCCTGCCGCCGGCCGTGGCGCTGCAGCAGTCGCGCGGCCACCCGAGCAGCCGCTCCTCGGTCGGAAGCATGACGACGCTGTCCAGCCTGCTGCGCCTGCTGTACTCGCGCGCCGGTCACTATCCCGCCGACCAGCCGATGCTGTATGCGGAGGACTTCTCGCCCAACACGCCGCAGGGCGCCTGTCCCCACTGCCACGGCCTGGGCCGCGTCTTCGATGTCACGGAGGCATCGATGGTGCCGGACCCGACGCTGACGATTCGCGAGCGTGCCATCGCCGCCTGGCCGACCGCCTGGCAGGGCCAGAACCTGCGCGACATCCTCGTCACGCTGGGCTACGACGTCGACACGCCCTGGAAGGATCTGCCCAAGAAGGACCGCGACTGGATCCTCTTCACCGACGAGCACCCGACCGTGCCGGTCTACGCCGGCTTCACCCCGGCCGAGACGCGCCAGGCGCTGCGGCGCAAGCTGGAGCCGAGCTACCAGGGCACGTTCACCGGCGCGCGCCGCTACGTGCTCCACACCTATGCCACCAGCCAGAGCGAGCTCATGAAGAAACGCGTCGCGCGCTTCATGGTGGGCGGCGTGTGCCCGGTGTGCCATGGCAAGCGGCTCAAGGCTGAGGCGCTGTCCGTGACCTTCGAAGGGCACGACATCGGCGAGCTGTCCGCCATGCCGCTCGCGGCCGTCCAGGCGCTGATGGCCGGCGTCGCCGCGGGGCGCTTCTCGGCGGGGGCTCGTGCGCCCGGCACGTTCACCGCGGCGCAGTCGCGCGCGGCACGCGACGCGCGAAGCGCCAAGGGCCAGGCCTCGCACGCGGCTGCGCCCGACGTGCGCCGCACGCCCGAACTGTCGGAGGAGAAACGCCTGGCGGCCCAGCGGCTGGCCAGGGAGATGGACGAGCGCATCCAGACCCTCATGGAACTCGGCCTGGGCTACCTCACGATGGACCGAACGACGCCGACGCTGTCGCCCGGCGAGTTGCAGCGCCTGCGGCTGGGCGTGCAGATCCGATCGAGCCTTTTCGGCGTCGTCTACGTGCTGGACGAGCCGTCGGCCGGACTGCACCCGGCCGATGGTGAAGCCTTGCTCGCCGCGCTGGAGCAGCTGCGACGAAACGGCAACTCGGTCTTCGTGGTGGAGCACGACGTCGAGGCCATGCGGCGTGCCGACTGGATCGTCGACGTGGGGCCCGGCGCCGGCAGCGAGGGCGGCGAGGTGCTCTACAGCGGACCGCCTGCCGGTCTCGCGGATGTCGGGCGCTCGGTCACCGGGCGCTTCCTGCGCAGCGATGCGCCGGCGGCGCCCGGGCGCGACCGCGCCCCCAAAGACTGGCTGGTGCTCGAAGGCATCAGCCGCAACAACCTCAGGGACCTGGACGTTCGCATTCCCCTGGGCGTCCTGTGCGCGGTCACGGGCCGGTCCGGCTCCGGCAAGTCCACGCTGGCCAGCCAGGTGCTTGCGGAATTGCTGGCACAGCGCCTCGGTCACCACGCCGAGCCCGACGAGGAAGCGGACACCGGCGCCGAAGTCTCCGGCGTGCCCCCGTCCGGCAGGTTGGGGGCGGGCGCCGATGCGGTGCGCCGGCTGGTGCAGGTCGACCAGAAGCCGATCGGCCGCACGCCGCGGTCCAACCTCGCCACCTACACCGGGCTGTTCGACGCGGTGCGGCAGCTCTTCGCCGCGACGCCCCTGGCGCGTCGCCGGAGGTATGGGCCCGGGCGCTTTTCCTTCAACGTCGCCAAGGGGCGGTGCGAGACCTGCGAAGGGGAGGGCTCGGTGAGCGTGGAACTGCTGTTCATGCCGAGCGTGTACGCACCCTGTCCGACCTGCCACGGCGCGCGCTACAACGCGGACACCCTCGCCGTCACCTGGCAGGGCCGGAACATCGCCGAGGTGCTCGACATGACGGTCGATGCGGCGCGCGAATTTTTCGACGACGAGCCACGCGTGGCCGCGCCGTTGAAGCTGCTCGGAGAAATTGGCCTAGGGTACCTGCGCCTCGGCCAGCCGGCGACCGAACTGTCCGGGGGCGAGGCGCAGCGCATCAAGCTCGCGACCGAGCTCCAGCGCGTGCCGCGCGGGGGCACGCTCTACATCCTGGACGAGCCCACCACCGGACTGCACCCGGCCGACGTCGACCGGCTGATGGGGCCGCTGCAGCGGCTCGTCGACGCGGGCAACACGGTGCTGGTCGTCGAGCACGAGATGCGCGTCGTCGCCGCCGCCGACTGGGTCATCGACATGGGCCCCGGCGCCGGCGCCGAGGGCGGCCGCATCGTGGCGCAGGGCACGCCGAAGCAGGTGGCGAAGGTGTCGGCGAGTGCGACGGCGACCTATCTGCGCCGCGCGCTCGCCCAGCGTCCGTGAACGGCCGCCGGGCGGCTTAAGATCATCCACCGCCGGCTCGCGCCGCACGACAGCACGCAGCAACGGCACACACCCTCACCATGGCAGCGACCGAGCCTCTCGTGGCGCCACACACCTTCGACGCCCTCTGGACCGAAGCCCCCGGCCGCGCGGTGCTGCGCCCCGGCGTGCTGCCCGCCCGGGCTGACGACCAGGCGCTGGTGCGCACCCTGCACAGCGGCGTGAGCCGCGGCACCGAGCTGCTGGTGTTCCGTGGCGAGGTGCCGCCCAGCGAGTACGGCCGCATGCGCGCACCCTTCCAGGCGGGCGATTTCCCGTTCCCCGTGAAGTACGGCTACGCCAGTGTGGGCCGCGTCGAAGCAGGTGCGCCCGAATGGCTGGGCCGCACGGTGTTCTGCCTGTACCCCCACCAGACGCGCTACGTCGTGCCGGCGGCGGCCCTGCACCGCGTGCCCGACGGCGTGCCGCCCGCACGCGCGGTGCTGGCCGCGAACATGGAGACGGCCGTCAACGCCCTCTGGGACGCGGCCCCGCGCGTGGGCGACCGCATCGCGGTCGTGGGCGGCGGCGTCGTGGGCCTGCTCGTGGCCTGGCTCGCCGGGCGCATCCCGGGCTGCGAGGTGGAGCTGATCGACGTGCACGTCGGGCGCGCCGCCGTCGCCGCAAGGCTGGGCCTGCGCTTCGCGGCACCGGAGGCGGCGACGCCCGAAGCCGACCTCGTGGTGCACGCCAGCGGGCAGCCCGCGGGGCTCGCGACCGCGCTCGGCCTGGCCGGCTTCGAGGCCACCGTGCTCGAACTGAGCTGGTACGGCCAGCGTGCCGTGCGCCTGCCGCTCGGCGAGGCCTTCCATGCCCGGCGCCTGAGCCTGCGCAGCTCGCAGGTAGGCCATGTCGCCACCGCGCAGCGCAGCCGCTGGGACCACGGCCGCCGCATGGCACTCGCACTTTCGCTGCTGGCGGCGCCGGAGCTCGACGCCCTGATCACCGACCATGCCCCCTTCGCCGAGCTGCCCGCCGTGCTCGAACGGCTCGCGGCCGGTGCGCCGGACACGCTGTGTCAGCGCATCGACTACCCCTGACCCTTTCACCTGTTCCTGCCCATGTACAGCGTCAACGTCCGTGACCATTTCATGATCGCCCACAGCTTCCGCGGCGAGGCCTTCGGGCCGGCGCAGCGGCTGCATGGCGCCACCTACGTGGTCGACGCGGAATTCCGTCGACCCGCACTCGATCCCGACGGCATGGTGGTCGACATCGCGCGCGCCACCGAGGTGCTGCGCACCGTGCTGGGCGAGCTCAACCTGCGCAACCTCGACGACGATCCTGCCTTCGCCGGCCGCAACACCACCACCGAGTTCATGGCGCGTGTGGTCTTCGACCGCATCGCCGACCGTGTGGTGGCCGGTGAACTCGGGCCGCACGCCGCCGGGCTCACGCACCTGCGGGTGCGCCTGCACGAATCGCACATCGCATGGGCCGCCTACGAGGGCACGCTGCCTCGCCCGGTGGGCGGCTGAGCGAGCGTCGCGCGCCATGGCCCGGTCCTGCGTCTTCCTCGTGCCGGGCGACTGGAACAGCCGCACCGGCGGCTACCTCTACGACCGCCGCATCGTGGACGAACTGCGCGCGCGCGGGTGGCGGGTCGAGGTGTTCTCGCCCGGCGAGGGCTATCCCTTTCCCGATGCCGCCGATCTGGCGCACGCGGCGCAGGTCGTCGGGGCCTTGCCCGATGGCGCCTGCGTGGTGGCCGACGGCCTGGGCTTCGGCGTGCTGCCCGAACTGGCCGAGCGCCATGCGCAGCGTCTGTGCTGGGTCGCGCTGGTGCACCATCCGCTGGCGCTGGAGACCGGGCTCACGCCCGCGCAGCAGCACCTGCTCGACCGGAGCGAGCGACGTGCGCTGGCGTGGGCGCGGGGCGTGGTCGTGACCAGCGCCGCCACCGCGAAGGCGCTGGCTGCCTATGGCGTGCCGGCCGGGCGAGTGGCTGTCGTGGAGCCAGGCACCGAGCGCGCCCCGTGGGCCGTCGGTGGCGGTGCCGGCCCCGGCGCACTGTCGATGCTGTGCGTGGCCACCCTCACGCCGCGCAAGGGCCATGCAGTGCTCATCGAGGCGCTGGCGGGACTGCGCGACCGGCCCTGGGTGCTGCACTGCGCGGGCAGCCGCGCGCGCGACCCGGCCGAGGCAGAGCGCGTCGACGCACTTGTTGCACAACAAGGCCTGGGCGAGCGCATTCGCTGGCACGGCGAGGTCGAGGGCGCGGCACTCGAAGCGCTCTATGCGCGGGCCAACCTGTTCGTGCTCCCCTCGCTGCACGAGGGCTACGGCATGGCGCTGGCGGAGGCGCTGGCGCACGGCCTGCCGGTCGTCAGCACCACGGCCGGCGCCATCGTCGACACGGTGCCGGCGGAAGCCGGCGTGCTGGTGCCGCCGGGCGACGTGCACGCCTTGCGCGGCGCACTGCGCCGCGCGATGGACGAGCCCGCCTGGCGTGCGGCGCTGGCCACCGGTGCGCGGCATGCCGCTGGCCGGCTGCCGCGCTGGGCCGACGCCGGCGCGCGATTCGAGCAGTCCTTGCTGCGCGCCATCGACGCGGGATCGCCATGAGCGGCTTCGATCCGGATTGGCTGGCCCTGCGCGAGCCCTTCGACCTCGCGGCGCGCGAGGCGGCCGCGCAAGCGCTGGACGTCCCGGCCTTCGCGGCGCGCCCGCGTCGTCGCCGCGGCCCGGATGCGGCGCTGCAGGTGCTGGACCTGGGCTGCGGCACCGGCGCCAACCTGCGCGCGCTTGCCCCGCAGCTCGGCGGGCCGCAGCGCTGGCGGCTGGTCGACCACGACCCGCAACTGCTCGCGGTGTTGCCCATCGCGCTGCAAAGCTGGGCGCTGTCTCTGGGATGGCATGCAGAGCGCACGGGCGCCGGCCTGCGCATCGAGGCGCCGCGGCTGAGCCTCGACGTCGTCTGGCAGCAGGCCGACCTGGCCGCAGATCTGGAGGGCCTGCGCCTGGACGACACCGACCTCGTCACCGCCTCGGCCCTGCTGGACCTGGTGTCGGCCGACTGGCTGGCGCGATGGATCGCGCGCAGCCGTGCGGCCGCGGCGGCGCTGTGCTTCGCGCTCAGCGTCGACGACCGGCTGCACTGGCAGCCGTCCGATGCGGCGGACGACGAGGTGCACGCGCTCTTCAGGGCCCACCAGCGGCGCGACAAGGGCTTCGGGCCGGCGTTGGGCGGCGCGGCGGTGGATGTCGCATTGCCGTTGCTGGCGCGTGCGGGCTATCGCTGCGCGACGGCCGCCAGCGACTGGCAGGTCGATGCGGCGCAGGGGCCGGCGCATCGCGCCATGCTGGCCGCGATGGTCGACGGCATCGCCTCGGCAGCGTGTGAGCAGGACCCTGCGGCGGTCAGCCGCGTGCGGGCATGGCGCGCTCGTCGCCATGCATTGCTTGCCGAGCCGTCAGCCATGGGGCTGGTCGTCGGCCACACCGACCTGCTCGCCTGGTTCGACTGATCGGTCCCGCTCAGGCGGACGCGGCGGCCCGCAGGTCCAGGTCCCACAGCAGGTCGGCGCCCAGCGGGAAGGTGCGGGCCGGCGGGCGCAGCGCCTCGCGCATCGCGTCGGCCCGGCGCACCTGCAGGCCCGGGTGGCCGGCACCGATCATGACCGGCGCGACCAGCAGGTGCAGGCGGTCCAGGCAGCCCTGGCGCACGAACTGCGACACCGTCACGCCGCCGCCTTCTACGAAGAGCAGGTCGAGTCCGCGCTCGCGCAACGCGGCCACCACCTCGGCCAGCGGCATCTGCCCGCGCAGCGCCGGGTTGCGCGGCACGGCGATCACGCGGTCGGCGCCCAGCCGTGCCACCGCGCGAGAGACATGCTCGGGATCGCACACCAGCAGCGTGGGCGCCTGCCCGTCGGTGAACACGCGCGCGCCGGCCGGCACGCGCAGGTTGGGGTCGATCACCACGCGCGTCGGGTTGGGGCCGGCGGCACGTCGGGTCGTGAGCTGGGGGTTGTCGAGGCAGGCGGTGCCGGCGCCGACGATCACCGCGTCGCACAGCGCGCGCAGCCGATGCACGTGGACCAGCCCTTCGGGGCCGTTGACGAAGAAGGAGTCGCCGTTGTGGGTGGCGATGCAGCCGTCCAGGCTCTGGCCCAGTTGGCCGACCACCCAGCGTGCGTCGTCGCGCTGGCGGTCGAGCAGCGGCTTGAAGAGCGCGAAGACGGCCTGCGACTCGCTGTCCCACTCGCCCTCCAGGACATAGCCGCCGCCGGCCGACCAGGCCGCCGGCAGGCCGGCCGTGCCAGGCGCTGCGCCCCGACGACGGCGTTCGGCGATCTCCAGGCACAGGGGCCAGAGCGCATCGAGGCCCCGTGGGGCCGGCGACGCGGAGAAGGGCAGGGGCAGGGCGCTCAGACGAGGGTCTCCCGGAGGGGGCTGCGTGGCGCCTGCGATCCGCGGGCTGGCCAGGCAGCGCTGGCGCATGCTAGCAGCGGCGCATCGCGCTGCATGTAGTACGTCCACCCATGCGCGCCAGCCGCTGCTGGCGGGCGGCTTCAGGGCAGCGGCAACGGCCAGTGGCCGCCGTCGCGCGGCAGCAGGTGCCAGCGCGCGTCGGCGATGCCGTCGAAGGCGGTGCGGTAGCGTGGCGCGTCGCGGCCCTCGTCCGTCACGTCGCGGATCACCACGGCCTCGATGCGCACCGGGTGCTCGCGCGCGACCTCGGCGTAGATCTCCGGATCGGCCTCGCCCGAGTCGCCCACCAGCAGGAAGCGGCGCAGCGGGAAGTCGGCCAGCAACTGCTCGATCATCGCGCGCTTGTGGCGCCGCGAGTCCTGCTCGCCCGGCACCAGCGTGCGCCAGGTCGTGCTTTCGCGCAGGTGCATGCTGCCCGGCGGAAAGCCGGCGCTGCGCACGAAGTCCGACAGCGCCGGGAAGAGCTGGATCGGGCTGGCCGAGAGGTAGTGGAAGCGCGTGTCGGGCACGCGCGCCAGGCGCCGGTAGTGGGCCGCCATGCCGGGCGTGGCCTCGAAGGGGCGGGCGAAGGTGTTGAGCAGCATCTCGCGGCGGCTGTGCACCGCCGTGTGCTTGATCGTGTCGTCGATGTCCGAAATGACGGACAGGCCTTCGGCCGGCACCAGCAGCACCCGACCTTCCACGTGCCCCCAGGACCGTGCTGCGCCCGGTCCGCCCCCCGAGGGGGCCAAAAAGACTTGGGGCGGCCCGGCGTCTTTTTCCGCCCGCCGCAGGTCGCCACGCGGCATCTCGGCGCGAAAGCGCAGCCAGGGGGCGTCTCGCGTCGCGTCGGCGGGCGGCGCTACCACGACGCGCGCCTGCGTTCGACCGGCGCGGTCGGTGGGCGGCAGGCGCAGCGCGGGCTGGTCGCCGCCGAACACGACGTCGATCTGCTTGCCGTCCTCCGACTCGGCATGGAAGAGGGCGGCCCGCTGGCGGAAGCGCAGCTGCGCGGCCGGGCTCATCTTCGACAGGCGCAGCCCCAGGTAGCGCGCGAAGGCGGTGTTCAGGCCGCGCAGGTGGTCGGGCTCGTAGACCCAGGCATGCACCTCGGCCTCGATGCGGCCGTCCTCGAGCCAGCGGGCCGTGCTGGGCAGGAAGAGCACGCGTTCGTCGGCCTCCAGCGCTTCGGCGGCGCGCACGCGCGCGCGGGGCCAGCCCAGGGCCATCAGCGCGAGGCCCGCCGCGGCTGCCAATTGCCGGCGGCGCGGCCGGTGTGCCGCAGCGGGCCCATGTTCAGGCGTCACGCTCGTAGACGACGAAGGCGAAGGGCAGCCCGTCCTTGGCCGAGACATGCGCCTCGCGCGCGGTCTCGCGCCACGCAGCGCCGAGCGTGGGCGCGTGCGCATCGCCCTCGAAGTCGCGGTCGATCTCGGTCACGACCGCGCGCTGCGCCAGCGGCTCGGCCGCGGCATAGATCTGCGCGCCGCCCATCACCCAGACTTCCGGCTCCTGCTCACAAATCGATAGCGCCTCGCGCAGGCTGGATGCGCGCTGCGCCCCGGTTTCGTTCCAATCTTCCTGCCGGGTCACGACGATGTTCCGGCGCCCCGGCAGCGGCCGGAAGCGCGGCGGCAGCGAGTCCCAGGTCTTGCGGCCCATCACCACCGGGCAGCCCGCCGTCATGCGCTTGAAGTGCGCCATGTCCTCGGGCAGGTGCCAGGGCAGGTCGCCGTTCACGCCGATCACGCCGTTGGCGGCGCGGGCGTAGATGAGGTTGACGCGCATCGGCGGCTTCTTTCGCTCTCTTCAGACGGCCACGGGCGCCTTGATGGCCGGATGCGGGTCGTAGCCCTCGAAGTGGAAGTCCTCGTACCGGTAGTCGAAGATCGAGGGCGGCCGGCGCGCAATGTGCAGCGTGGGATAGGGCCGCGGCTCGCGGCTCAGTTGCAGCGCCACCTGCTCGGCGTGGTTGCTGTAGATGTGGCAGTCGCCGCCGGTCCAGATGAAGTCGCCCACCTGAAGGTCGCACTGCTGCGCCACCATGTGCGTGAGCAGCGCGTAGCTGGCGATGTTGAAGGGCACGCCCAGGAAGATGTCGGCGCTGCGCTGGTAGAGCTGGCACGACAGCTTGCCTTCGGCCACATAGAACTGGAAGAAGGCGTGGCACGGCATCAGCGCCATCTTGTCGAGCTCGGCCACGTTCCAGGCGCTCACGATGATGCGGCGCGAGTCGGGATTGGTCTTGAGCGTCTGGATCACCTGCGCGATCTGGTCGATGTGGCCGCCGTCGGGCGTGGGCCAACTGCGCCACTGCACGCCGTACACCGGGCCCAGGTCGCCGTCCTCGCGCGCCCATTCGTCCCAGATCGTCACGCCGCGCTCGCGCAGCCAGTTGTTGTCCGACGAGCCCTGCAGGAACCACAGCAGCTCGTGGATGATGGACTTGAGGTGCACCTTCTTGGTCGTGACCAGCGGAAAGCCCTCGTTCAGGTCGAAGCGCATCTGGTAGCCGAACACGCTCTTCGTGCCGGTGCCGGTGCGGTCGCTCTTGAAGACGCCGGTCTGGTCGACGTGGCGCATGAAGTCTTCGTACTGGTGGCGGATGGGGCGAGTCATGGGAGCGTTCATGTCAGTGGCGCCCGGCCGCCCGAAGCCGCTGACGCGCCCCCTCGGGGGGCAGCGGACCTCGCGAAGCGGGGGAGCGTGGGGGTTTCATCTCAGTAGGAGCCGAACAGCGTGTCCAGGGCTCGGATGATGGCATCGGACTGGGTGCGAAGGTTGAGGACGGCGTGGCGCAGTTCGGCCGCAGGGAAGGCGGCGATCGCGGGCGTGTCGAGCACGACCGGGTGGCCGTCGACGTCGAACAGCGGGTTCAGGTCGCGCATGGGCGGACCGAAGAGTTTGGCAGTGCGCATCGGCAGCACGACGCGCGTGTCCATGCTGCTGATGTAGTCATTCTGGATGTCGAGCAGGAAAGGCGTGAACTTCCGCAGTGCCGCGTCGGGGTGGCGAAAGACGTCGAAGCGGGCCACGTCAGAAGCTGCGGTACTTGGCCAGGGGCAGGCCTTCCTTGGCGATGCGGGCGTTGTAGGCGGCCACGGCTTCGCGGTTGTCCTCGTTCCAGCGCTCCCAGTAGCGGCGCTGTACCTCGGCCGCCAGCAGCTCGTCGACCGTCTGCGACAGGTTCATGCCCATCTCCCGGGCCATTTCGAGCACCTTGGAGTTGAGCGACAGATTGGTGGCTTTCTTGGGCGCGTTGTCGAAGCGAAGCATGGCCTTCCCGGTGGGGCATGACGGATGCGCATATTTTAGGCGCATGTCCGATGAGGCATCGCGTGCGGGCATCGCGGCGCATGGTCCAATCGGCCCATGTCGACCTTCGCCCCGGCCTGCCGCAGCGGCTGCGCCGCCTGCTGCATCGCGCCCTCCATCAGCTCGCCCATTCCCGGCATGCCCGACGGCAAGCCGGCGGGCGTGCCCTGCGTGCAGCTCGACGAGGCTTTGCGCTGCCGCCTGTTCGGCCGGCCCGAGCGGCCGGCGGTGTGCAGCGGCCTGCAGCCCGCGGTCGACATGTGCGGCGCGGACCGCAGCGCGGCGCTGGCCTGGCTGGGCCGGCTGGAGCGCGAAACCGCGCCCACCGTCTGAATCGATGGCGCTCAGCGATCGGTTGCGCGGCTGGGCCCGGCGCGTCAAGCGCGACGGCGTGACGCTGTGGTTCGCCGGCCGGCACCCGGGCACGCCCTGGCTGGCCAAGGCCCTCGGCGTGTTCGTGGTCGCCTATGCGCTGAGCCCGATCGACCTGGTGCCCGACTTCATCCCAGTGCTGGGCTACCTCGACGACGTGCTGCTGCTGCCCGCGCTCATCTGGCTGGCGATCCGCCTGCTGCCGCCCGAGGTGCTGGCCGAATGCCGTGCGCAGGCCGAGGCCTGGATGGCGGCGCAGGGCGCCAAGCCGCGCAGCCGCATGGGTGCGGTGCTCGTCGTCGCGGTGTGGATCGCCGTCGCCGTGGCGCTCTGGTACTGGCTGGCGCCGCGCTTCGCGGCGGGCTGAACCCGTGGCTCAGGCGCGCAGCACGCGCCCGGGGTTCAGCAGGTTGTGCGGATCGAGCGCGCCCTTGATGGCGCGCATCATGCCCATCGCCACCGGCGACTTGTGCTTCTCGAGCTTGTGGACCTTGAGCTCGCCGATGCCATGCTCGGCCGAGAAGGATCCGCCGAATTTCTCCACCTGGTCGTACACCAGCGTGTTCACCCGTTCCTCCTGCTCGCGCAGGAACACCTTCGCATCGCCATCGACCGGGGCCTGCACGTTGTAGTGCAGGTTGCCGTCGCCCAGGTGGCCGAAGTTGACCAGGCGCACGCCGGCGATCTCCTTTTGCAGCAGCGCATCGGTCTCGGCCACGAAGGCCGGGATGCGCGACACGCCGATGGAGATGTCGTGCTTGATGTTCAGGCCCTCTTCGGCCTGCGCGAGCGGGATGCTCTCGCGGATGTGCCAGAGCTGGTGCGCCTGCGTCAGGTTCTCGGCGATCACCGCATCGGTCACGCAGCCGTCCTCGAAGGCGCTTTCCAGCAGCGCCTCGAAGCGCGCGCGGGCATGGTCTTCGGATTCGCTGTCCGAGTTCTCCAAGAGAACGCAATACGGCGTCGCCTCTTCGCCCAGGAAAGGCACGCGCAGCTGCGGCATGTGCTTGCCCACCAGGCTCAGCGCGAACTGGCCCATCACCTCGAAGCCGGTGAGGCCGGCGCCCAGCTTCTGATGCGCCAGGCCCAGCAGCCGGACGGCATGGTCGAGCGAGGGCACCGCGGCCCAGGCCGTGAGCTGCGCCGCCGGCAGCGGGTACAGCTTCATCGTGGCGGCGGTGATGATGCCCAGCGTGCCCTCGCTGCCCACCAGCAGGTCGCGCAGGTCGTAGCCGGTGTTGTCCTTGCGCAGGCCACTGGTGCCGTGCCACACCTCGCCCTGGGCCGTGACCACTTCCAGGCCCAGGCACAGCTCGCGGGCATTGCCGTAGCGCACCACCTGCGTGCCGCCGGCGTTGGTCGCGAGGTTGCCGCCGATCGTGCAGCTGCCCTCGGCCGCCAGGCTCAGGGGGAACAGAAAGCCCGCCTTCTCGGCAGCCTCCTGCAGCACCTGCAGCACGCAGCCGGCCTCGACGGTGACCGTCAGGTTGGCGGCATCGATCTCGCGGATGGCGTTCAGGCGCGTGAGGCTCAGCACCACCTGCGTGCCGGAGCCGTCGGGCACCGAGCCCACGGCCAGCCCCGTGTTGCCGCCCTGCGGGACGATCGCGGTGCCGGCTGCCGCGCAGGCCTTGATGATGCGCGCCACCTCGTCGGTGCTGCCGGGCCGCACCACGGCCAGCGCCTTGCCGCGGGCGCGCTTGCGCCAGTCCTGCTCCCAGGCGCTCAGGTCGCCGTCGGTCAGCACGTGGGTGGCGCCGACGATGGCGCGCAGGTCGTCGATCAGGGAAGTGCTCATGGGGAGGAAGCGGTGGCAGGAGGGGTCGCGGTGACGGCGGCGCGCAGCCGCAGCCGCACATGCCAGGCGCAGGCCGCGAAGAGCGTCAGGCACAGCAGGATCTCGAGGCCCGCCAGCGCGCGGCTGACGGCCGTGGTGTCGCTCCACGCGCGCACCACGCCTTCGGTGAAGTAGAGCCAGACCAGCAGACTGACCCAGCGGTAGGTGTACATGCGGTTCTTCAGCAGCCCGGCCAGCGGCAGCACCAGCGGCAGCACCTTCAGCGCCAGCCACGAGCCGCCCGGGCGCAGGGGCGCCAGCCACATCTCCCACGCGAAGCCCAGCGCGATCAGGCCGACCAGGCTGCCCACGGCCAGGCGGCGCGTGGCAAGCACGGCGGGCGAGGGGACGGGGAGGAGAGGGGTGTTCACGAGAGACGGCGGGGCGGGGCAAACGGGGCACGGCGCCTCGGGCTCGGCAGCGCACGCAGGGGCGAATGGCATGATACCGGCCATGAATCGCCGGCAGCTCTGGAGGGACCTTTCGCACTTTCCGTGGCGCAACACGGCGGCGGTGCTGGGGGAGCGCTTCCGGGAGGACCGCCTGGGCCTGACGGCCAGCAGCCTGACTTTCACCACCACCATCGCGATGGTGCCCTTCTTCACGGTGGCGCTGGCGCTGTTCACGGTGTTCCCGATGTTCCAGGCGATGCAGGGACGCCTGCAGCGCTGGCTGGTCGAGAGCCTGATCCCCGAGAACATCGCGCGCCAGGTGCTGGGCTACCTCACGCAGTTCGCCAGCAAGGCGAGCGGGCTGGGCATCGCGGGCCTGGGTGTGCTGCTGGTCACGGCGATCGCGCTCATCCTCACCATCGACAAGACGCTCAACAACATCTGGCGCGTGCCCAACCCGCGTCCCTTCGCGCAGCGCGTGCTGATCTACTGGGCCGCCATCACGCTGGGGCCGCTGGTGCTGGCGGCCAGCCTCTCGACCACCGCCTACGTGTTCTCCGCCTCGCGCGGCGTGGTGCACGACAACGACCTGCTCAAGTTCCTGTTCGACACCTTCGAGTTCATGCTGCTGGCCGCGGGCATCGGCGCGCTCTACCACTACGTGCCCAACACGCACGTGAAGTGGTCGCATGCATGGACGGGCGGCTTCTTCGTCGCCGCCGCCATCGAGGTCGCCAAGCGGGTGCTGGGCTGGTACCTGGGCCAGGTGCCCACCTATTCGGTGATGTACGGCGCCTTTGCCACCGTGCCCATCCTGCTGGTGTGGATCTATGTGGCCTGGGTCATCGTGCTGCTGGGCGCTGTGATCGCCGCCTACCTGCCCAGCCTGCTCACGGGCGTGGCGCGCCGCGGCGGCACGGCGGGCTGGCCGATGCAGCTCGCGGTGGAGGTGCTGCAGCACCTGGACCGCGCGCGGGCGCAGCCGTACAAGGGGGTGGGTGCGCGCGAGCTGGTGGTGCGCATGCGCGTCGACGCGCTGCAGCTCGCCGCGGTGCTCGACACGCTGGTGGCGCTCGACTGGGTGGGCGAGATCGCCGAGGTCGACGACAGCGACGACCCGCGCTACGTGCTGCTGGCGGACCCGGACCACACGCCGCTCGAGGCGCTGGCCGTGGCCCTCATGGTGCCGCGCGCGCCCGCGCTCGAGAATCTGTGGGAAAAAGGCCCGCTGGCCTCGCTGCGCCTGCGGGACGTGCTATCGAATCAGGAGCAAACCGGAGCGCCGCCGGCCCCCGCGGATGCGAACGCCGGCCTTCAGAGCTTGATGCGGCCCAGCCAGATGTCGCGGTACATCGCCCAGTCGCCCATGAAGCTGTAGAGCGGGCGCTTGAACGAGGCCGGCTTGTTCTTCTCGAAGCCGAAGTGCCCGATCCAGGCGAAGGCGTAGCCGGCCACCAGGCCCGCCAGCAGCCACCACGGGTTGCCGGTGAGCACCAGCAGCGCCAGGCAGACCAGGCCGAGGCTTGACCCCACGAAATGCAGCCGCCGGCAGGTGCGGTCGGCATGCTCGCTCAGGTAGAAGGGGTAGAACTCGGCGAAGCTCCTGAACTGCCGTGGATCGACGGCGGCGGGCGCGGTGGTCGTGGTGCTGGTCATCGCGGTCTCCTGTGCGTCTCGGGGTGCCGGCGCAGAAATGGGCAGGCGCGCTGCCCGCCGGCGGGTGCTTGCCCATAATAGCGACGGGCTTTGGTCCCAGCCACCTCCATCACCCGAACCTTCAGGTCCCAGCGCCGTGTCGCAGCCTTCTTCGAACGCCATCCTTGCGACGCCGTCCGCGGCCGCAGCGCCGTGGGTCGTGTGCCTGTGTGCCGAATGGTGCGGCACCTGCCGCGAGTACCGGCCGCTGTTCGAGGACATCGCGCGCGCCCATCCGGGCCTGCGCTTCGCCTGGGTCGACATCGAGGACCACGCCGACATCGCCGACGACTTCGACGTCGAGACCTTCCCGACGGTGCTGGTCGCCAGCGGTGCCGGGACGCATTTCCTCGGTCCGCTGCTGCCGCATGCCGAGACCTTGCGCCGCATGCTCGGCGCGCTGCCGGCCGCCCAGCCGGCCGATGCGGCCGTGGCCACGCTGATCGCCGCGCTGGAGCGCGCCCCCGCCGGCGCCTTCGACGTCGCGGCCGGCGACTGACTTCAGCCCGCGGGCGCCTGCAGGAAGTCGCGCAGCGCGAAGAGCATCTCGTTCGGCGTTTCGGTCATCTGGTGGTGGCCCACCGGCAGCGAGGCGATCTGCACGGTCTTGCCCGTCGCGCGGGCCTTCTCGACCAGGCCTTGGGCAGCGCGCGGCTGCGTCATCTGGTCCTGCGCGCCGAGCACGAAGAGCACCGGGCAGGTGACCTGCGCGATCGCCTGCTCGCCGTTGGCATAGCGGTCGCAGGCCAGGAAGCCGCGGTGGAACACGTTCACTTTCGGGTTGCTGCGCAGCACGCGCCGCCCCAGCGCCATGCTGGCGCCGTACACCCAGGTGCCCGGCCCCAGAGCCGAGGGCGGCGCGGCCAGCGTCGAGCGCGAGAACACGTTGACCATGCGCAGCGCGGCTTCCGGGTCGTTCTGCGATGCGTCGAGCAGCGCCTGCGACACCTTCATCGGAAAGGCCGTGCCCACCAGCACCAGGTGCGTGATGCGCTCGCGCAGCCGGCTCGCGGCTTCCAGCGCAATGAGCGATCCCCAGCTGTGGCCGACCAGCGCGGCACGCTGCACGCCCGCGGCGTCGAGCAGCGCGCCGATGAAGTCGGCCGCCTCTTCGACCGATGCGGGCGCTTCGCCGCCGCTGCGGCAGTGGCCGGGCAGGTCGACCGCCAGCACGTTGAAGCCGTGGTTGGCGAGGTAGCGGCTCTGCAGGATCCACACGCTGTGGTCGTTGAGCACACCGTGGATGAAGACGACCGTGGGCCGGGCCGCATCGAAGGGCTTGCCGCCGGTGTAGCAGTAGGTGGGATGGCCGTGGACGGTGAGGATCATCACGCCCCCGCTTTCTCTGCCGCCTTGAGCGCGCGCTTGAGGTCGTCGATCAGGTCGTCGGGATCTTCCAGCCCGATCGACAGGCGGATGGTCCCCTGGCCGATGCCGGCGCCGGCCAGGGCCTCGTCGCTCATGCGGAAATGCGTGGTGCTCGCGGGATGGATCACCAGGCTGCGGCAATCGCCCACGTTCGCGAGGTGGCTGAAGAGCTTGAGCGCTTCGATGAAGGTCTTGCCCTGCGTGCGGTTGCCCTTGATGTCGAAGCTGAACACCGAGCCCGCGCCCTTGGCGCCGTGCCTGAGCAGGCTGTTCGCGAGCGCATGGCTCGGATGCGATTCGAGCAGCGGATGCCCCACGCGCGAGACGAAGGGGTGCGCGGCGAGGAACTGCACCACCTTCTCGGTGTTGGCGATGTGCCGTTCCATGCGCAGCGGCAGCGTCTCGATGCCCTGCAGGATCAGCCAGGCCGTGTGCGGGCTCATGGCGGCGCCGAAGTCGCGCAGCCCTTCGCGCCGCGCGCGCAGCAGGAAGGCGCCCACGGTGGACTCCTCGCTGAAGACCATGTTGTGGAAGCCGTCGTAGGCCTGCGTCAGCTCGGCGAATTTGCCCGACGCTTCCCAGTCGAAGCTGCCGCCGTCGACCACCACGCCGCCGATCACGGTGCCGTGGCCCGACAGGAACTTGGTGGCCGAGTGGTAGACCAGGTCGGCCCCATGCTCGAAGGGCTTGATGAGGTAGGGCGAGGTCAGCGTCGAGTCGACCAGCAGCGGCACCCCGGCCTCGTGCGCGATGGCGCTCACGGTGGGGATGTCGAGCACGTCCAGGCCCGGGTTGCCCACCGTCTCGCCGAAGAACAGCTTGGTCTCGGGCCGCACGGCCGCGCGCCAGCCGTCGATGTCGCCGGGCTTGACGAAGGTGGTCTCGATGCCGAAGCGGCGCATCGTGTAGTGCAAAAGGTTCTGCGAGCCGCCGTACAGCGCCGTGCTGGCGACGATGTGCGAGCCCGCGCCCATCAGCGTCGCGACCGCCAGGTGCAGCGCCGCCTGGCCGCTGGCGGTGGCGATGGCGCCGATGCCGCCCTCGAGAGCGGCCATGCGCTGTTCGAACACGGCGTTCGTCGGGTTGCTGATCCGGCTGTAGACGTGACCCGCACGTTCCAGGTTGAACAGCGCCGCCGCGTGGTCGCTCGATTCGAAGACGAAGGAGGTCGTCAGGTGGATGGGCACCGCGCGTGCGCCGGTGGCCGGGTCGGGCGCGGCACCGGCGTGCAGCGCCAGGGTGTCGAAGCCGGGGTCGGAATAGCCGCTCATGGTTCAGTGGGTTCGGAGTGGATGGAAGGGAGCCGCGCGCGATTCGGGGAGGTCACTGCTGTCTCCTTGGTAACGCCCGGTCACGTTGCGGCGTGCGCATTGCGGGCAGGGCCTTGTCAATCGCCGGCGATTGTGGGCTATATTCAAATCGCCCCGCTTCCACGGGCCCCGAAGCGCCATCCTGAGAGTACGAGGAGCATCCCGATGAAAGTCAGCGACATCCTGCGCGTGAAAGGCAACACCCTGCACACGATCACGCCCGACCAGCCGCTGGCCGAGGCCGTGGCCGTGATGGCCGACAAGGACATCGGCTCGCTGGTCGTGATGGACCAGGGCGAACTGGTGGGCATGCTCACCTTCCGGGAAGTGATCCTCGCCATCCAGGCCAACGGCGGCAGCGTCGGCAACTCGGTGGTGCGCAAGGCGATCGACACGCATCCCGTCACCTGCACCATGGACACCGACCTCGACGACGTGCGTCGCCTGATGCTCGAGCGCCATGCGCGCTACATGCCGGTGATGGACAAGCGCATGCTCATGGGCGTGATCAGCTTCTACGACGTGGCCAAGGCCGTCGTCGACAGCCAGAATTTCGAGAACAAGATGCTCAAGGCCTATATCCGCGACTGGCCCGCCGAGGAAGAGCCGGGGCGCTGAGCCGGCGGCCGAGCTGATCGATCCCCAACAAAAAAAGCGCAGCCCCGGCTGCGCTTTTTCGTTGGTCGCGCGTGTTCGTTCAGTGCAGCTCAGCGGCCGCGTGGATCGTCTCGCGCACGCGCGGGTAGATCTGCGCGTTCCACTTGCTCCCGCTGAAGACGCCGTAGTGGCCCACGCCGGCCTGCAGGTGGTGCGCCTTGAGGTAGGGGCGGATGCTCCCGCACAGGTCCTGCGCGGCCACGGTCTGGCCGACCGAGCAGATGTCG
The DNA here is from genome assembly GCA_030418545.1 of Xenophilus aerolatus. Lineage (GTDB taxonomy): Bacteria > Pseudomonadota > Gammaproteobacteria > Burkholderiales > Burkholderiaceae_C > Xenophilus. The sequence goes on from QAIB01000003.1 coordinate 528,374, forward strand.
TCGCGCTCGCCCTCGACAGTGAGCAGCGCGGTGCGGCGGATCGCGGCGGGGTTCACGGTGCGGCCGGCCACGGTGAGCTCGCCGCGGGGCAGGTCGTAGGTCTGGAACACGCGCTCCACCGTCTCCAGGTAGAACTCGGCCGGCAGGTCGTTCACCGCCAGGTACTCGTCGTAGAAGGTCTTGATCGTCGCGGCCTGCTCGACCTCGCCTTCGACCAGGTGCTGGTAGAGCTTGCGGAACTGCTCCTTGTGCCGTTCCATGTTCATGCTCATGAAGGCCGTGAGCTGCAGGAAGCCCGGGTACACCCGCCGCATGAAGCCTGCGTGCGGCCAGGGCACGCGGCTGATGAGGTTGCGCTCGAACCAGCCGATGGGCCGGTCGGTGGCCAGTCGGTTGACCTGGGTGGGGTTGATGCGGCAATCGACCGGGCCGGCCATCAGCGTCAGGCTGCGCGGCGCGGCGGGGTCGTCGTCCTCGGCCATCAGCGCGGTGGCCGCCAGTGCCGCCACGCAGGGCTGGCACACCGCCACCATGTGCACGCCGGGCCCGATGGCGCGCAAAAACTCGATCACCTGCAGGGTGTACTCGTCCAGCCCGAAGCGGCCGCTGCCCAGCGGCACGTCGCGCGCGTTGTGCCAGTCGGTGATGTAGACGTCGTGGTCGCGCAGCAGCGTGCGCACCGTCTCGCGCAGCAGCGTCGCGAAGTGGCCCGACAGCGGGGCGGCCAGCAGCACGGGCGGGTGCGGTGCCGTGCCGGCCGGCAGCGCCTTGCGGAAATGCAGCAGCGTGCCGAAGGGTGCCACCAGCGCGGCCTCCTCGGTCACCGCCACCGGCTGGCCGTCGACCAGCACCTCGGTGATCCCGTAGTCGGGCCGCGCGTGCGTCAGGCGCATGCGCGAGAACACCTCCAGCGCCGAGGCCGTGCGACGCCGCGCACTTCGGTCGTCGCCGGGCGACCAGAGCGCCGCGCCGGCGAACTGCGACATCAGCCGCCATGGCGACAGGAAGTCGGCCTGGGTTTGGTACGCCTGGTACAGCATGGCCGGGTGGCAGGCAAGTTGCGGGCCAAGTCGCTGCACGCCGGTGCAAGCGGCGGTCGCACCGTTCTGGCACAGGCTTTGCACGCGGTGTGCTGCCGCCGCGGCGCGCACGCGCGCCATCCCCCTGTTGGACCCCGGAGCGAGGAGCATTCCCATGGCCAAGGCCGTTCTCACCATCAGCAGCAAGAACTACGGTGCCTGGGCCCTGCGCGGCTGGCTGATGTGCAAGTTCGCGGGGCTGGACTTCACGGAAATGGTCATCCCGCCCGACGACCCGGCCATGAAGGCCGAGATGCTGCTGCTGTCGTCGTCGATGCTGGTGCCGGCGCTGGAGCACGAGGGCATCGAGGTCTGGGACACGCTGGCCATCGGCGAATACCTGAACGAGATCAAGCCCAAGGCCGGCCTGCTGCCCGCCGACCGCAAGGCGCGCGCGCACTGCCGCGCCGTCTGCGGCGAGATGCACTCGGGCTTCGCGTCGATGCGCGGCGCACTGCCGATGAACATCAAGGCGCGTTTCAAGGGCTTCAAGGTGTGGTCGCGCGCGCAGGCCGACATCGACCGCGTCGTCGCCATCTGGCGCGAGTGCCTGGGCACCTACGGCGGGCCCTTCCTCTTCGGCAAGCAGCCGGGCCTGGCCGATGCGATGTACGCGCCGGTCGTCACCCGCTTCCTGAGCTACGACGTGGCGCTCGATTCGCTGTGCGCCGCGTACTGCAAGCGGGTCATGGAACTGCCCGCGATGCAGGAGTGGGTGCAGGCCGCCCTGAAGGAGCCCGACGAGATCGACGAACTCGACGCCGAGTTCTGATTGCTATCGAAAAGATAGCTGCCCGCGCAGTTGCAGCGGGCGCCGCGGGCTGATTTTTTTCAGGCCCACGATCGTGCAGGCGGGGTCCGTCCCGCCGTGCCGCCGGCCCACGGCCGCGCCGGCGCGCGCAGCGCCTGGCCGCTTTACCGGCCGTTAACGGTTGCTACTACATGCCGCTACGATTCGCGGCTCTACTCGCACCACTTCTGTGCTTGCCGCCAGGCGCCGCGCCGTCCCATGGACCATCCCGATCCCGTCACCCCACCCCCCCACGCACCGAATGCGCCGCCGATGCGGCCCCCGTCCCGCCGCCGCCGCTGGATCGGTGCGCTGGTCGCGGTGCTGGTGCTCGGCGCGCTGGTCGGCGGCAGCTACTACCTGATCAAGCGGCCGGCGGCCGATGCCCGCGGTGGCTTCGCCGGCGGCCCGCGCGGTCCCGGCGGCCCGGGGGGGCCAGGCGGGCCGGGCGGCCCCGGCGGCGGTGCCGGCCTCGTCACCGTCGGCCATGCGGCCGTCACCCAGGCCGAGCTGCCGATCACCATCGACGCACTCGGCACCGTGACGCCGCTGGCCACCATCACGCTCAAGCCCCAGGTCGGCGGCGTGCTGACCGAGGTGCTCTTCACCGAGGGGCAGACGGTGAAGAAGGGCCAGCTGCTCGCCCGCATCGACCCGCGCCCCTACGAACAGGCGCTGGAGCAGGCCCGCGGCACCCGCATGCGCGACGAGGCGCAGCTCGAGGCGGCGCGCGTCACCTTGGGCCGCTACCGCACGCTGCTCGGCCAGGACTCGATCGCCCGCCAGGACGTGGACACGCAGGCCGCGCTGGTCAAGCAGCTCGAGGGCACGGTCGTCAGCGACAAGGCCTCCGAGGCGGCCGCCCGGGTGAACCTCGAGTTCACCCGCATCACCGCGCCGGTCACGGGCCGCATCGGCCTGCGCGCCGTCGACCCGGGCAACACCGTGGCGGCTGGTTCGACCACGGGAATCGCCGTGATCACGCAGATGAATCCCATCGACGTGCAGTTCGCCGTGCCGCAGGACCGCGTGCCCGAGATCCAGGCCGAGGCCGCGGCCGGGCGCAAGCTGGCCGTGGTCGCGCTGGACCGCACCCGCAGCGACCGGCTCGACAGCGGCAGCTTCTCGACCCTGGACAACGTGGTCGACACCACCACCGGCACCGTCAAGGCCAAGGCCCGCTTCGACAACGTCGAGGCCAAGCTCTTCCCCAGCCAGTTCGTCAACGTGCGGCTCACGCTGCGCACCATCAGCGCGCTGGTGGTGCCGGTGACGGCCGTGCGCACCGGCCCCAACGGGCCCTACGTCTACGTGATCGGCGAGGACCGCATGGTGTCGATGCGCAACGTCAAGCGCGGCGAATCGACCGTCGACGTGACCGCCATCACCGAGGGCCTGAAGGCCGGCGAGCTGGTCGTGACCGAAGGCGGCGACCGCCTGAGCGAAGGCTCGCGCGTGCAGCTGCAGGGCGAGCGCCCTGCGGCCGGCCCGCGCCAGGGCAACGGCCAGGGCCGCCGGCGTGGCCAGCAGGGGGCGGGCGGCCCGGGGCCCGGTGGCCCGGGCGCCGCGCCCGCGCCGCAGGGCACGGCGTCGGCGCCCGTGGTGGGCGCGCCCGGCCCGGCGCCGGTGGGCGAGGGCACGGCCGCCACCACCGCGCCGTCGGGTGCGCATGTGGCGCCGGGCGCGGCCGGCCTGCCGACAGCCGAGCAGCGCCAGCGCATGTTGGAGTCCGTCAAGGACGACCCGGAGCAGCTCGCGCGGCGCAAGCAGTTCCTGGAGCAGCTCGACAAGGGCGACCCGGCCGCCATCGAACGCTGGCAGCGCATGCAGCAGCGCCGGCGCGACGGCGCGGGCGGCTGATCGCACCATGGCGTTCTGCTACGAAATCGATAGCCGCTTGCGCCCGGTGCGCGGGCGCTGCGGGCCGATTCGGCTCGACGCCCTGCACCGCGCGGATGGCCACGCACGATGAGTCCGTCCAAGCCCTTCATCGAACGCCCGGTCGCCACCGGCCTGCTGATGCTGGCGATCGTGCTGGCCGGCTTGGTGGGCCTGCGCTTCCTGCCGCTGGCGGCGCTGCCACAGGTCGACTACCCGACCATCCAGGTGCAGACGCTGTACCCCGGCGGCAGCCCCGAGGTGATGAGCCGCACCGTGAGCGCCCCCCTGGAGCGCCAGTTCGGCCAGATGGCCGGGCTCAACCGCATGAGCTCGGTGAGCGCGGCGGGCGTGTCCATCGTCACCCTGCAGTTCGACCTGAACCAGACGCTCGACGTCGCCGAGCAGCAGGTGCAGGCCGCCATCAATGCCGGCGGTTCCTTCCTGCCGGCCGACCTGCCGGCGCCGCCGGTGTATGCCAAGGTCAACCCGGCCGATTCGCCCATCCTCACGCTGGCCGTGAGTTCGGACACGATGAAGCTGACCGAGGTGCAGAACCTGGTCAATACCCGCCTGGCGCAGAAGATGAGCCAGGTCAACGGCGTCGGCCTGGTCACGCTCTCGGGCGGGCAGCGGCCGGCGGTGCGCATCCAGGCCGACACGAACGCGCTGGCCTCGGTGGGCATCGGCATCGACACGCTGCGCAGCGCGATCACCGCGGCCAACGCCAACAGTGCCAAGGGCAGCTTCGACGGCCCCAAGCGCTCGTACACCATCAACAGCAACGACCAGCTGATGGCGGCGGCCGACTACATGAATCTCATCGTGGCGTGGAAGAACGGCGCCCCGGTGCGCATGCGCGATGTGGCGAAGGTGGTCGACAGCGCCGAGAACACCGAGCTGGGCGCCTGGGCCGCGCTCAAGGGCGGCGAGGTGGTGTCGCAGAGTCAGGCGAAGGGCGGGGACGGCGTGCTGCGGCCCGCCGTCATCCTGAATGTGCAGCGCCAGCCCGGCGCCAACGTGATCGCGACCGTGGACGCCATCAAGAAGCAGCTGCCCGAGCTGGAGGCCTCGCTGCCCGGCGCGGTGCGGGTGGAGATCCTGTCGGACCGCACCACGGGCATCCTCGCGTCGGTCGAGCACGTGCAGCTGGAACTGATCCTGGCCGTGGTGCTGGTGGTGCTGGTGATCTTCTTCTTCCTGCACAGCGTGCAGGCGACGGTCATCGCCAGCATCGCGGTGCCGATCTCGCTGGTGGGCACCTGCGGGCTGATGTACCTGCTGGGCTATTCGCTCAACAACCTGAGCCTGATGGCACTCACGATCGCGACCGGCTTCGTGGTCGACGACGCGATCGTGATGATCGAGAACATCGCGCGCTACCTGGAGGAGGGCGAGAAGCCCTTCGCCGCGGCAGTGAAGGGAGCGACGCAGATCGGCTTCACCATCATCTCGCTCACGATCTCGCTGATCGCGGTGCTGATCCCGCTGCTGTTCATGAGCGACGTGGTCGGGCGGCTGTTCCGCGAGTTCGCCGTGACGCTGGCCATCACCATCCTCATCTCGGCGGTGGTGTCCCTGACGCTCGTGCCGATGATGTCGGCGCGCTGGCTCAAGCCGGAATCGCAGCAGGGCGGCCGGCTCGGCCACAAGGTGCAGGCCTTCTTCGACCGCGTGATCGCGCGCTACGACGTGGGCCTGCACTGGGTGCTGCGTCACCAGCCGCTGACGCTGATCGTGGCCGTGGCGACGATGGCGCTCACGGTGCTGCTGTACGTCGCCATCCCCAAGGGCCTGTTCCCGACGCAGGACACCGGCCAGCTCAAGGGCCGCATCGAGGCGGCGCAGGACGTGTCGTACCAGCGCATGGCCGAGCTGCAGCAGGCGGCGGCCACGTCGATCCTGGGCGACGAGGACGTGCAGAGCGTGAGCGCGGTGGTCGGCGTGGACGCCGCCAACAACACCACGCTGAACACCGGCAGCGTGCTGGTCAACCTGCGGCCCGGTCGCGGCGACCAGCAAGAGACCATGCAGCGCCTGCGCGAGCGCGTGCGCCAGCAGGTGGCGGGCGTCACGCTGTACCTGCAGCCCACGCAGGACCTGACCATCGACGCCGAGACCGGCCCGACCGAGTTCCGCATCTCGCTCGAGGGCGTGGACACGCAGGCGGTGAACGACTGGGCGAAGAAGCTGGTCGACAAGCTGCGCAGCGATGCGCTCACGGCCACGGTGCGCAACGCCACCACCGATGCCGGCGCGCAGGGCCTGGCGGCGTACGTGGACATCGACCGCAACACCGCGTCGCGCCTGTCCGTCACCGCCAGCTCGGTGGACGACGCGCTGTATAGCGCCTTCGGCCAGCGCATCGTGTCGACGATCTTCACCGAGACCAACCAGTACCGCGTGATCCTGGAGGCGCAGCGCGATGGCCTCGAGTCCATCCAGGGCCTGGGCACGCTGCAGATGAAGACGGGGGGCGGCAGCACCACGCCGCTGTCGTCCTTCGCGACCGTGCGCGAGCAGCTCGCGCCGCTGCAGGTCACGCGGGTGGCGCAGTACCCCTCGGCCACGGTGGGCTTCGACACCGCGCCGGGCGTGGCGCTGGGCAAGTCGGTGTCGGCGATCCGCGCGGCGGCGCAGGAGATCGGCATGCCGGGGAGCATCACGATGCGCTTCCTGGGCGCGGCCGGTGCTTATGAGAAGTCGCTGACCAGCCAGCTGTGGCTGATCCTGGCGGCCGTGGTGTGCGTGTACATCGTGCTGGGCGTGCTGTACGAAAGTTATGTGCACCCGCTCACGATCCTGTCGACGCTGCCCTCGGCCGGCGTGGGGGCGCTGCTGGCACTCATGCTGACCGGCAACGACCTGGGCGTGATCGGCATCATCGGGATCATCCTGCTGATCGGCATCGTCAAGAAGAACGCGATCATGATGATCGACTTCGCCATCGACGCGGAACGCAACGAGGGCAAGTCGCCGCAGGAGGCGATCCACCAGGCGGCGCTGCTGCGTTTCCGGCCCATCCTGATGACCACGCTGGCGGCGCTGTTCGCGGCGGTGCCGCTGATGCTGGGCTGGGGCGAGGGGGCCGAGCTGCGGCGGCCGCTGGGGCTGGCCATCTTCGGCGGGCTGGTGGTGTCGCAGGTGTTGACGCTGTTCACGACGCCGGTGATTTATTTGGCGTTTGATCGGATGGGGCGGAGGTTTTCGAGGCGTTCTGGGGAAGCCTCCGATACGGAAGGGGCTTCCGCGTGAGCATTGTTTGGCCTTGCTCAGGGGTGATGCGCAGGGGCCGCTCATGCCGCGGCAGGGCAGTCACTTTCTTTGCTTCGCCAAAGAAAGTAACCAAAGAAAGGCGACCCTGCTGGCTGCGACCCTCCGCTTCGCTGCGGGCGACCTGTGTCGCGACGCTGGCGGGGTGCGCCGCAGAACTCGCTGCGTTCACTTCGTTCTCTACGCTCGAACAGCTGCGGCGAGTCAGATCACGAAGCAGCTGTTGCCGCACGCGGCACAGCTGCCACCCCGCCATCGCCGCGCCCCAGGCGCATCCAGAAGGGACCTGGGGAGACGATCGGGCCATCGCTTCGCTCGGCCCCCGGAAAAACACAAAACAAGGACAAGGCTGCGCAGCAGCATTGTTGACCCCGGTCCCCTCTGTATGCGCCGAGGAGCGCAGCGGCTGGCGGATCAGGGCTCGCGATTGTCTGAGCGAAGCGAGTTTGAGCGAGACCCCGCCAGCCGCGAGCACCGCAGGTTGCCCCGTAGCGAAGCGAAGGGGACGCAGACAGTGGGGTCGCCTTTCTTTTGCCTACTTTTCTTTGGCGAGACAAAGAAAAGTAGGTGCGCCGCCGGGCGCACATCCCGGCTCCTGCCTTAGAAAAGGCACCCGGACAACTCAGCAAACGAACATAGGAGCAGGCCCATGAACCTCTCCTACATCTTCGTCAAACGCCCCATCGCCACCGTCCTCCTGACGATCGGCATCGCCCTGGCCGGCATCATGGCCTTCTTCGTCCTGCCGGTCTCGCCGCTGCCGCAGGTCGACTTCCCGGTGATCTCGGTGTCGGCCAGCCTGCCCGGCGCCAGCCCGAGCACGATGGCGTCCAGCGTCGCCACGCCACTGGAGCGGCGCCTGGGCGTGATCCCGGGCGTCAACGAGCTGACGTCCAACAGCTCCACCGGCTCGACGCGCGTCACGCTGCAATTCGACCTCAGCCGCAACATCGACTCCGCCGCGCGCGAGGTGCAGGCCGCGATCAACGCCGCGCGCGCCGACCTGCCGAGCACGCTTCGCAGCAACCCGACCTACCGCAAGGCCAACCCCACCGCGGCGCCGGTGATGATCCTGGCGCTCACCTCGAAGACGCGCACCCCCGGGCAGATCTACGACGCGGTGTCCAACATCGTCAGCCAGCGCCTGTCGCAGGTCGACGGCGTCGGCGACGTGGAGATCGGTGGCGGTTCGCTGCCGGCGGTGCGCGTGGAGCTCGACCCGTTCCCGCTCAACCGCATGGGCATCAGCACCGAGGACGTGCGCGCCGCCATCCAGGCCAACAACGCCAACCGGCCCAAGGGCACGATCCAGAGCGAGGACCGGCGGCTGCAGATCTACACGCCCGCGCCGGGCCTGCGCGCAGCCGACTACCGCGACCTGGTGATCGCCTGGCGCAACAACGCGCCGGTCAAGCTCTCGGACGTGGCCCGAGTGACCGACAGCGTGGAGAACACGCGCACCGTGGGCCTGTTCAACGGCCAGCCGGCGGTGATCGTGCTGGTCACGCAGGAGCCGGGCGCGAACATCATCGAGACGGTGGACGGCGTGCGCAGGCTCCTGCCCGAGCTGCGCGAGCAACTGCCGCAGGACATCTCGGTGCAGGTTGCGTCGGACCGCACGAATTCGATCCGCGCCTCGCTGCGCGAGGTCGAGGTCACGCTGGTGATCTCGGTGATGCTCGTCGTCTTCGTCGTGGGCGTGTTCCTGCGCCGTGCGCGGGCCACCATCATCCCGGCGGTGGCCACGGTGGTGTCGCTGCTCGGCACCTTCGGCGTCATGTACCTGCTGGGCTTCTCGCTCAACAACCTGTCGCTGATGGCGCTCACGGTGGCGACCGGCTTCGTCGTCGACGACGCCATCGTGGTGCTGGAGAACACGCAGCGCCACATCGAGGCAGGCATGGGCCGGCTCGAGGCCGCGCTCAAGGGCGCGCGCGAGGTCGGCTTCACGGTGCTGTCGATCAGCCTGTCGCTGGTGGCGGTGTTCATTCCGCTGCTGTTCATGGGCGGGCAGGTGGGGCGCCTGTTCAAGGAGTTCGCCATCACGCTGTCGGCCTCGGTGCTGATCTCGCTGGTGATCTCGCTGACCACCACGCCGATGCTGTGCGCCACGCTGCTTCGCGCCGAGTCGTACTACGCGCGCAAGAAGCCCGGGCGCATGTCCGGTCCGTTCCTGCGCTGGACCGAGCGGCTGTGGCAGTGGAGCCTGCGCACCTATGCACACAGCCTGGACTGGGCGCTGGCGAGCAAGGCGCTGGTGATGCTTTCGCTGGCGGTGGTCGTGGGGCTGAACGTGTACCTGTTCGCCCACATCCCCAAGGGCTTCTTCCCGCAGCAGGACAACGGCCAGCTCAACGCGGGCATCCGTGCCGACCAGAGCATCTCGTCGACCGCGCTCAAGGCGAAGCTCAAGCAGGCGGTGGACATCATCAACGCCGACCCGGCGGTGGACACCGTGGTGGCCTTCGGTGGCGGCTCGCGCGCGGGCGGCGGCTTCATGTTCGTCAACCTCAAGCCCTACGGTTCGGCGCGCACCGAGAAGACGCAGGTCGTGATCGACCGGCTGCGGCCCCAGCTCAACCAGCTCACCGGCCTGCGCGTGTTCCTCGGCCCGGTGCAGGACCTGCGCATGGGCGGGCGGCAGAGCAACTCGACCTACCAGTACACGCTCAAGAGCGATTCGCTGGCCGACCTGCGCACCTGGTCGAAGAAGCTGGCCGACCGCATGCAGGAGCTGCCGCAGCTCACCGACGTGGACGGCGAGTCCTCGGACAACGGCGTCGAGACCTTCGTGCAGGTCGATCGCGACGCCGCGGCGCGTCTGGGCGTGAACACCTCGGCCATCAACACCGCCCTGTACAACGCCTACGGCCAGCGCTCGGTGGCGACGATCTACAACGACCTGAACCAGTACTCAGTGATCATGGAGTGGTCGCCGCGCTTCCAGCTGTCGCCCATCGTGCTGAAGGACCTGTACGTGCCCTCGACGCTCAACACCAGCACCAACGCCGCGACGGGTGCCACCACGGTGAGCAGCGTCCAGGCCAACACCGACGCGAGCACAGGCACCTCCACCGTGACCTCGGCCAACCCGGCGTCGCGCACCTCCTCGGCGGGGCAGGCCATCGCGTCGAACACCACGGCCTTGGTGCCGCTGTCGGCCTTCGCGCGGGTGGCCGAGCGGGCGGTGCCCAGCTCCATCAGCCACGAGGACACCGAGCTTGCGAGTACGGTGTCCTTCAGCCTGGCCGACGGCGTGACGCTCGCGGAGGGGCAGCGGCTGGTCAAGCAGGCCGAGAACGACATCGCCATGCCCATCAACGTGCGCGGCAGCTTCTCGGGCACGGCGCGCGCGGCGCAGGACTCCAACTCGCAGCAGGCCGTGCTGATCCTGGCCGCCATCGTGGTGATCTACATCGTGCTGGGCATCCTGTACGAGAGCCTGATCCACCCGATCACGGTGCTGACCACGCTGCCCTCGGCCGGCGTCGGTGCGGTGCTGGCGCTGCTGCTCTTCCGCATGGAGCTGTCGATCATCGCGCTCATCGGGCTGTTCCTGCTGATCGGCATCGTCAAGAAGAACGCCATCATGATCATCGACTTCGCGCTGGAGGCCGAGCGCTCGCGCGGGCTCACGGCGCTCGAGGCCGTGCGCGAGGCCAGCCTGCTGCGCTTCCGACCCATCCTCATGACCACGCTGGCCGCCGCGCTGGGCGCACTGCCGCTGGCCATCGGCTTCGGCCAGGGGGCCGAGCTGCGCCAGCCGCTGGGCGTGGCCATCATCGGCGGCCTGATCGCGAGCCAGCTGCTGACCCTGCTCACGGTGCCCGTGGTCTACGTGCTGCTCGACAAGCTGCGCCGCCGGCCCGCGAACGAACGCCACCTGGCGAGGGCCTGATCCCATGACCATCCTGTTTCTCGAACGCTATCGAATCCATAGCAGTCCGCGCCCGTCCGGCGGACGTTCCAGGCACTTTTTTCTTGCGACTACCGCGCTGGCCGCGGCGCTGGCGCTGGGCGGCTGCGCGGTCGGCCCGCGTTACGAGCGGCCTGTTGCGGTCACGGCCTCGGCCTTCAAGGAAGCACCGGCTGCCGAGGGCTGGGTGCCGGCGCAGCCCGGCGATGCGCTCGACCGCGGCGAGTGGTGGACCCGCTTCGGCGACCCGCAGCTCGACGCGCTGGCCGCGCGCGTGCAGATCTCGAACCAGAACATCGCCGCCGCCGTGGCCGCCTACACGCAGGCCCAGGCGCTGGTGCGCCAGCAGCGCGCCGCGCTGTTCCCGAGTGTGAGCCTGGACGGCAGCGGGCGCCGCACGGGCGCGGTGCGCAACGACGGCACGGGCTCGCCCACCAATAGCTTCTCGGCCAGCCTGGCGGCGGACTGGTCGCCCGACCTGTGGGGCCGGCTGCGCGAGGCCGTCGGCAGCGCGCAGGCCAACGCGCAGGCCAGCGAGGCCGACCTGGCGTCGGCGCGTCTGTCGGCGGTCGGCGACCTCGTCACCAACTACTTCTCGCTGCGCGAGGCCGACACCGAGCTGCGTCTGCTGAACGAGACCATCGAGGGCTACGAGCGCGCGCTGACCATCACGCGCAACCGTTATGAGGCCGGCATCGCCGCGCAGACCGACGTGCTGCAGGCCCAGACGCAGCTGGTCAGTGCCCAGGCCGAGCGCGTGGCACTGCGCCGCACCCGCGCCACCTACGAGCACGCCATCGCCGTGCTGGTGGGCGCCGTGCCGGCGGACTTCTCCATCGCGGTGGCCGACTGGAAGCCGACCGTGCCGGCCGTGCCCACCGGCGTGCCTTCGCTGCTGCTGCAGCGCCGGCCCGACATCGCGGCGGCCGAGCGTGCCGTCGCGTCGGCCAATGCGCAGATCGGCATCGCGCGCGCCGCGTACTTCCCGAACATCGGGCTCACGGCGTCGATCAGCAGCAGCACCAGCCGCGTGCGCGACCTCTTCGATGCGTCGAACATGCTGTGGGCGCTGGGCCTGTCGGTGGCGCAGACGGTGTTCGATGCGGGCGCCATCGGTGCCGGCGTCGATGCCGCCAAGGCCGCGCATGAAGCCAGCGTGGCACGCTATCGCCAGACCGTGCTCGCCGCCTTCCAGAGCGTGGAAGACCAGCTCAGCGCCACGGCCGCGCTGGCGGAGCAGGAGGGCCTGCGCCGCACCGCCTCGCTGGCGGCCGACCGCACCGAGCAGCAACTGCTCAACCGCTACCGCGCCGGGCAGGTCAGCTACACCGACGTGGTCAGCGCCCAGGCCTCGGCCCTGAGCGCGCGGCGCAGCCTGGTGCAGGTGCAGCTCGCGCGGCAGACCGCGGCCGTGGGGCTGATCCAGTCGCTGGGCGGTGGGTGGGAGGCGGCCTGGCTGCGCGATGCCGCGCCCGCGGTCGAGCCCGCTCGAAGCCCGGGCTGAGCGGCCTGGGACGCACGCCGGGCGGCAGGCCCGAAATTGTTGTGGATGGCGTCCACTTCATCGCCTACAGTCCGGGCTCGCACCGGCTGCGGTGCCGCTTCAGCAAGGACAGCATGGGCAAGGTATTCGTCAACATCGGCCTGAGCCTCGACGGCTACATGGCTCCCGAGGGCATGCGGATGGACCGGCCCGATCACCTGGGCTGGGGCGCCAAGTGGGGCGCGATGATGGGCTGGCTGCTGCGCCAGCAGCACTTCCGCGAGAACGTGCTCAAGGCCGGGCCGGGCGGAGAAACCGGGCCCATCAACGACCACGTGCGCAGCACCTTCGAGCGCATCGGGGCCAACATCATGGGCAAGCGCATGTTCGACCAGGGCGAGGCCGCCTGGCCGGAGGAGGCGCCCTTCCACACCCCCGTCTACGTGCTCACGCACGAGAAGCGCGCGCCCTGGGTGCGGCCGGGCGGAACGACCTTCCACTTCGTCAACGACGGCCCGGAGCGCGCACTGGAACTCGCGCGCGCATCCGCCGGCGAGCGCGACGTGCGCATCTCGGGCGGGGCCGACGTGATCCAGCAGTACCTGAACCTGGGCGTCGTCGACGAACTCGAGATCGCCCTCGCGCCGGTGCTGTTCGGCGGCGGCCGGCGGCTGTTCGAGCACCTGCGCGAACCCGGCCCGGCCTGGCGCATCGACCGCGTGCTCGACGGGCCAGGAGCCACGCACCTGCGCTACGTGCGCGCCTGAGTCGGCGCGGGCGCCGGGTCACCGCGGGCGACGCCTCGCAGTGCCCGGGCCCTGTGCCGAGGGCAGCGCCAGGGGTATGTGGAGAATGGGCGCATGCTTCGGCCTTTTCCTTTGTTCCATCGTTCGTCCACGTTGGCCCCGGCCCACGTCGGCCTTGCCGTCCTTCTCGCGGGATGTGCGTCTTCGCCACCGCCCGTCCCGCCGCCGGCCGCACCCGTTGCCGCCGCCCCTGCGCCCGCCCCGAGCGCGCCGGCACTGCCGCCGGCCAGCCCCGCGCTGCCGCCGCAGGACGCCACGCTGCAACAGCGCTTCGCCGCCTGGCTTGCCGACTACCGCAGCTTCGCCCGCGCCAGCGGCGTGAGCGATGCCACCCTGCAGTCCGCGCTCGACGGCGCCCAGTACCTGCCCCGCGTCGTGGAACTGGACCGCGCACAGCCCGAATTCACGCGTGCCGTGTGGGACTACCTCGACACCGCCGCCAGCACCGAGCGCGTCGCGCGCGGCCAGCAGCAGGGCGCCCTGGCCCGGGCCGACATCGACGCCGCGGCCGCGCGCTATGGCGTCCCGGCCGAGGTGCTGCTGGCGATCTGGGGCATGGAAAGCAACTTCGGCAGCAACTATGGAAGCACGCCCACAGTCGATGCGCTGGCCACGCTGGGCTTCGACGGCCGCCGTGGCGACTGGGCGCGCAAGGAGCTGCTGGCGGCGCTGCAGATCCTCGACCGGCGCGACATCGATCGCGCCCACATTGTCGGCTCCTGGGCCGGCGCGATGGGCCAGACGCAGTTCATGCCCTCGACCTTCCTCACCTACGCCGTGGACGCCGACGGCGACGGCCGGCGCGACATCTGGGGCAGCATGGCCGACGTCATGGCCTCGACCGCCAACTTCATGGCGCGCTCCGGCTGGCGCAGCGGCCAGCCCTGGGGCCTGGAGGTGAGCCTGCCGCCGGGATTCGACCCCGCGCGCGCCGATCCGTCGCTGCGCCAGGCGGCCAGCCAGTGGGCGGCCGAGGGCGTGCGTGCCGCCGATGGCCGGCCGCTGCCCGAGCTGCCCGAGGCCGAGCTGCTGTTGCCCGCCGGCGCACGCGGCCCGGCCTTCCTCGTCGGCCCGAACTTCCGTGCCCTTCTGCGCTACAACAACTCGACCAGCTACGCGCTCGGCGTCGGCCTGCTGGCGCAGCGGCTGGCCGGCGGACCCGGCGTGCAGGCCGCCTGGCCGCGCGACCTGGTGCCGCTGTCGCGCAGCCAGGTGACGGCGTTGCAGACCGCCTTGAACACGCGGGGCTTCGACACCGGCACGCCCGACGGCGTGATGGGCCCGGCCACGCGCCGCGGGCTGCGCGACTGGCAGCGCAGCGTCGGCCTGCCGGCCGATGGTTACCCCACCACCGAACTGCTGCAGCGGCTGCAGGCGCCCTGAGCGCGCCGCCGGCGCTCAGCGCCGCGGCCGGGGCGCTTCCAGGTAGGCGCCTGTGTCGAACAGCCGGCGCTCGGCCTCGTCGATGCGCCGTACCGCGCCCTTGCCTGCCCGGCTGGCCAGAAGCTCGACCAGCGCCTCGGCCAGCGCCATGCCGGCCGCCACCGAGGGGAAGAACGACGGACTGTGGATGGTGAAGAGCAGCGTTTCCTGCGCCAGCAGCGACAGGGGTGAGGCCGCGCTGTCGGTCAGCGCCACGATGCGGCAACCGGACTCCCTGGCCGCCTCGGCCACCTGCAGCGCCTCGCGCGAGTAGGGCGCGAAACTGGCCACCAGCAGCACGTCGCCCCTGGCGAAGGCGCGCTGCTGCATCTCCAGCACGCCGCCCTGGCCGTCGACCAGGTGCACGGTGGGCCGGAACAGCCGGTACTGGTAGACGAAGGCAAAGGCGATCGGGAAGCAGGCGCGAAAGCCCGCCGCGTGCACGGCCGGTGCCTTCTCGACCAGCGCGCACACCCGGTCGAGCGCGCCCGCGCTCTGGGCCTGCGTGGCCTCGAGGTTGCGGCGCTGCACCTCGAACATCTCCTGCGTCAGGCCGCCGTCCCCGGCACGGCCGATGAGCCGCTTCGCGCGGGCCCCATAGGCCTGGCCGCCCAGGCCCATGTCGGCCGCGAAGGCGGCCTTGAGCGGCGGCCAGCCTTCGAAGCCCAGGTGCTGCGCGAAGCGCACCAGCGTGGCCGGCGTGGCCCCGGCATTCACGCCCACGCTGCGCATCGAACTGGTGACGACCTCGGCCGGGTGATCCAGCAGGTACCTCGCTACCTGCTGCAGCGCGGGGCTCAGGTCGGCAAAGCGCTGGCGGATCTGGTCCTGGATCGAAGTCATGGCGGCGAGGGCAGGGTGGAACGAATGTACCGGAATCGACACGCCTGTTTCGCTGACGCAGTTGACGGAACAAATGTTCCATATAAGAATTGGGCCAGAACATTGGTTCCATCAGCCCGATCACTCCGCCCATGACGCACGTCTTCCACCGTCACCTGCACCAAACGCCGCCCGTCGCCGCTTCTGCGCAGGGCCTGCACATCCGCGACGCCCAGGGGCGCAGCTACCTCGATGCCTCCGGGGGCGCCGCCGTGTCATGCCTCGGCCACGGCCACCCCGACGTTCTCGCCGCGATGCACGCGCAGATCGACACGCTGCCCTATGCGCACACCAGCTTCTTCACCACCGAGGTGGCGGAGCGACTGGCCGACGAACTGGTGCGTACGGCGCCGGCCGGCATGCAGCACGCCTACCTGGTCAGCGGCGGCTCGGAGGCGGTGGAGTCGGCCCTCAAGATGGCGCGCCAGTACTTCGTCGAGATCGGCCAGCCGCAGCGCACGCACTTCATCGCGCGCCGGCAGAGCTATCACGGCAACACCCTGGGCGCGCTCGCAGTGGGCGGCAACGCGTGGCGGCGCGAGCCTTTTGCGCCCATCCTGGTGCCGGTCACCCACGTGTCGCCCTGCTACCCGTACCGCGAGCAGCGCGGGGGGGAGAGCCCGCAGCAGTACGGCCAGCGCCTGGCCGACGAGCTGGAGCAGGCCATCCTGGCCCAGGGGCCCGAGCGCGTGATCGCCTTCGTCGCCGAGACCGTCGGCGGCGCCACGGCCGGTGTGCTCACGCCCGTGCCCGGCTACTTCAAGGCCGTGCGCGCGGTGTGCGACCGCTACGGCGTGCTGCTGATCCTGGACGAGGTGATGTGCGGCATGGGCCGCACCGGCACCCTCTATGCCAGCGAACAGGAAGACGTGGTGCCCGACCTGGTCACGATCGCCAAGGGCCTGGGCGGCGGTTACCAGCCGATCGGCGCGGTGCTGGCGCAGCAGAGGATCGTCGACGCCATGTCGCAGGGCAGCGGCTTCTTCCAGCACGGCCATACCTACCTGGGCCACCCGGTGGCCTGCGCGGCGGCACTCGCGGTGCAGCGCGTGATCCACCGCGATGGCCTGCTGGCCAAGGTGCGGGCCGACGGCGAGGTCTTCGGGGCCACGCTGCGCGACGCGCTGGGCAGCCACCCGCACGTGGGCGACGTGCGCGGGCGCGGCTTCTTCTGGGGTGTGGAGCTGGTGGCCGATCGAGCGGGCAAGACGCCCTTCGATCCGGCCCGCAGGGTGCATGCCGCGATCAAGAAGGACGCCATGGCGCGCGGCCTGCTGTGCTACCCCATGGGCGGCACGGTCGACGGCCGGCTGGGCGATCACGTGCTGCTGGCGCCGCCCTTCATTGCCACGCGCGACGAGCTCAAGCACGTCGCGACGCTGCTGGCCGAGTCGGTCGATGCAGTCACGCGGGCAGCGATGCGCTGACCCCGCCTGCCTCCTTCTTTTTTCCCCTTCTTTCTTCCACTCTGACGAGGAGCTTTGCCATGCTTCGGATTCGCCCTGCCTCCCCCGTGCTGCTGCTCGCCCTGTGCGTGGCGGCCGCCTCGCCCCTGGCCGCCCATGCGCAGGAAGGAACGCTCAAGAAGATCAAGGACACGGGCAGCATCACGCTGGGCCACCGTGAATCGTCCTTCGGCTTCTCGTACAACGACGGCGGGCCCACGCCGGTGGGCAGTGGGCCTGCTCGCGCTCTGTAAGGGGATCGCGTTGCTTCGCCAAGGGGCTGGATGCAAGGCGCCCGTGCGCAGCAAGGCTCGCGCCTTGCAAGCGCGGGCAACGCCGCAGACGGTCCCTTGGCGAAGCAACCCGAAGGGAAGCTCATCCCAGCCCGCCCTTCGGCGTTGCGCTTCTGGTGCGTGTGGACACACGCACGGCGTCGCGCGCCTTGATGGGCGGGCTGGGATGAGCTTCGCGACCCCATACAGAGCGCGAACAGGCCCAGGCATCGACATCTGCATGAAGATCGTCGACGCGGTGAAGGCCGAGCTCAAGCTGCCCAGGCTCGACATCCGGTACCAGCTCGTCACCTCGCAGAACCGCATCCCGCTGGTGATGAACGGCACCGTGGACATCGAGTGCGGCTCCACCACCAACCTGGTCGAGCGCCAGAAGCAGGTCGCGTTCTCGCCCGACATCTTCCGCTACAACGTGCGCATGCTGGTCAAGGCCGACTCGGGCATCCGGAGCATCGCCGACCTGCAGGGCAAGAGCGTGGTGACGACCACCGGCACGACCTCCTTTCGCCTGCTGCGCGAAGCCGACAAGGGGCGCAACCTCGAGATCACGCCGATGGCCGGCAAGGACCATGCGGACTCCTTCCTGCTGGTGGAGAACGGGCGCGCGCAAGCCTTCGTGCTCGACGACATCCTGCTTGCAGGACTGCTCGCGACGGCGAAGAACCCGAAGGACTTCCTGATCACCGGCGAAGCGCTGCGCACCGAGAACCAGTCACTGATGCTGCGCAAGGACGACCCCGCGTTCAAGGCCCTTGTCGACCGCGTGGTCACGGGCATGATGAAATCCGGCGAGATGGAGAAGCTCTACGCCCGGTGGTTCACCTCGCCGATCCCGCCCAAGGGCGTGAACATCAACTACCCGCTCAACGTCGAGACGAAGGAGGCCTTCGCCAACCCGTCCGACAAGGGCATCTGACCTGCAAGCACCATGCGCATCGCCCTCATCCACGCCCTGGCCCATTCGGTGGCACCCATCAACGCCGCCTTCGCCCGCGACTGGTCCGAGGCGCAGCGGATGAACCTGCTGGACGACAGCCTGTCGGCCGACCTGGCGGCCGGTGGGCGCGGGCTGGACGCGGCGATGCACGAGCGCTTCATGCGCCTGGGGCAGTACGCGGTCGACACCGGTGCCGACGGCATCCTCTTCACCTGCTCGGCCTTCGGGCCCTGCATCGAGGCGGTCGCGTGCGCCCATGCGCCGATGCCGGTGCTCAAGCCCAACGAGGCCATGATCGACGAGGCGGCACAGGGCGAGGGGCCGCTGGGGCTCATCGCCACCTTCGCGGCCACGCTGCGGTCGATGCCGCCTGAATTTCCGCCAGGCGTGACGCTGCACACCGCGCTGGCCGAGGGCGCGCTGGAGGCCCTGGACGCCGGCGACGCGGCGCGACACGACGCGCTCGTCGCCGAGCAGGCCGCGGCGCTGGCCGCACGCGGCTGCACGCGCATCGCGCTGGCGCAGTTCAGCATGGCGCGGGCACGCGCGGCCTGCGAGGCCGCCAGCGGGCTCGCGGTGCTCACGACCGTCGACAGCGCGGTACGCGCACTCAGGCGCAGGTTGCTGAAGCCGAACTGACTTGCGCCCTCGCGATAATCGGCGCTCGCTTTGCGGCGCCCGGTGCGGTGCGCCGGGGCCCTCGAACAAGGAGCGTCAGTTTGGACATCGTTTTGCTGGTCAAGGCCGCGATCATGGGCATCGTGGAGGGGCTGACCGAATTCCTCCCGATCTCCTCGACCGGCCACCTCATCCTCGCCGGCGCGCTGCTGGGTTTCGACGACGGCAAGGCCAAGGTCTTCGACATCGCGATCCAGACCGGCGCCATCTTCGCGGTCATACTCGTGTACTGGCAGAAGATCCAGTCCACCGTGGTGGCGCTGCCCCGGCAGGCGAAGGCGCGGCGCTTCGCGCTCAATGTGCTGATCGCCTTCCTGCCCGCGGTGGTGCTGGGCCTGCTGTTCGGCAAGGTGATCAAGGAGCACCTGTTCACGCCCGTGGTGGTTGCCACCACCTTCATCCTCGGCGGCTTCATCATCCTGTGGGCCGAGAAGCGGCCACCGGGCGCGGTGCGCATCGAGAACGTCGACGACATGACGCCGCTGGACGCGCTCAAGGTCGGCCTGGTGCAGTGCTTCGCGATGATCCCCGGCACCAGCCGCAGCGGCTCGACCATCATCGGCGGCATGCTGCTGGGCCTGTCGCGCAAGGCGGCAACGGATTTCTCCTTCTTCCTGGCCATCCCGACCCTGATCGGTGCCGGCGTCTACAGCCTCTACAAGGAGCGTGCGCTGCTGTCGGTGGCCGACATCCCGCTCTTCGCCGTCGGGCTGGTGTTCTCCTTCCTCAGCGCCTGGGTGTGCGTGCGCTGGCTGCTGCGCTACATCTCCAGCCACAGCTTCGTGCCCTTCGCCTGGTACCGCATCGTGTTCGGCATCGTGGTGCTGGCCACGGCCTGGAGCGGGCTGGTCACCTGGGCAGACTGAGCGCGCAAGCTCTTCGAGAAAAATGCGGCTCAAACGCCCGCTGTTCCTGCGCCGACTGCTATCAGGATGAGAGCAGATCCACCAGCAGGCTGACGGTGGTGCCACCCGGTTCGGACTGCCACTGCACCTGCGCGCCGAGTCGTTCGGCCCGCGCGCGCATGTTGCGCAGGCCGTTGCCGTCGTGCGCGCCGAGCGCCGCCTCCTGGAAGCCGCGCCCGTCGTCGCGCACATCCAGCCGCAGGTGGGTGCGGGTGCGCTGGATGTGGACGTCGACCTGGCGGGCGCCGCTGTGCTTGAGCGCGTTGGTCAGCGCCTCCTGCAGGAAGCGCAGCACGCCGATGTTGAGCGAGGCGTCCAGCGTGAGGTCGTCCACCCCCGACAGGTGCCAGCGGCAGCGGATGCCGCTGGCTTCGAACAGTTCGGTGATGCGATGGCGCAGCGGCGCGATCACCTCGCCCAGCACCTGCAGGCCGGTCTGCTGGCCCGTGGCGTCGATGATCAGCCGCAGGTCATCGCGCAGGCTCTTGAGCATCGCGAGCATCTGGGCCTGCGGCACGGGCGCCGCGGCGTGCTCGAGGGTGGCGATGCTGCCCACCAGCATGCCGCCCAGCCCGTCGTGCAGGTCGCTCGCGAGGTTGACCCGCTCGTGCGCGCGGGCGTGCAGCAGCTTCAGCGCATGTTCGCGCTCCAGGCTTTCGCGCAGTTCGGACTTGGCGCCCTCGACCTGGGCCAGCAGCCGCGCGTTGAAGCTTTCCGTGTGCTCCAGCGCATGGGTGAAGCGCCGCGCCAGCAGCAGGGCCACGCCCACCAGCAGCACATAGGACGCGATGCCCGAGTAGTAGATGCTGCTCTCGACGAGCTGCAGGAACACCAGCAGGTCGCGCACGGTGATGCCCATGATCAGCAGCAGGATCGGCACCAGCCCCGGCTGCGGGTGCGAGGCGCGCAGCAGGTTGGCGGCGCTGGACGTCAGTGCGGCACCGATCACGACCAGCGCGGCCACGCCGGTCCACAGGTCGCGCCGCAGCGCCATCTGGGTGCGGTCGACCGTCCACAGGTCGATGCAGCCCAGCGCGATCACGGCGAACAGGGCCCACTCGGTGCGCGGCAGCCGGCGATGCCGGTAACGCAGCACGAACAGCACGAAGCACCCGGCGAAGGCCAGCAGCACCGAGGTGTTGGCGGCCTGCCAGGCGTCGGTGCTCGGCAGCGGCCAGGTCTCGGTCGCGACGTGGTTGTATTCGAACAGCAGCCAGAAGAAGGTCATCAGGCTGAACCAGCCGTAGGCCTGCTCGCGCGGGCGCATGGCCCAGAGCGCGCCGAAGAAGAGGGCGATCACCAGGGCCACGGTCACGCCCACGAGCTGCAGGTCCTGCCGCGCCAGGTGCTCCACGCGATAGCGCGCGTGGACCCGTGCGGGATCGCCCACCGTGACCGGCGCCATGCCGCCCTGGTAGGCCGCCATGCCCGACACGCGGACCAGCACCGTGTTCTCGCCCGCCTGCAGCAGCGGTGGCACCAGCCGGCGGTACAGCGGCGAATGCCAGGCGCGCGAGAGCGGGTCCAGAAGGTGCGCATCGCGGTGCACCTCGATGCCGTTCACCCACACGGCGCTGGCCATGTTGGTCCAGGGCAGCAGCAGCCCGACGGGCAAGGCGGCGTCGGGCTGCTCCCAGCGCAGGCGATACCACACCACGCCGTCGTGGGCCGGCCACCGGCGCCCCCAGTTGTCGGGCAGGGCCACCGGGGTCCAGCCGTCCTCGGGCGGCGCGGCGTCGGCCCAACCGCCCGGCACCGCTTCGGCATGCCGCAGCGTCAGCGGCGAGGGGGCCCACGCCGAGCCGGCAACCGGATCGGCCAGCGCGCCTGTCGCCAGCAGCAGCCAGCCGGCGATCAGGAGAGCAAGCCGTGCCGCCGTGCCTGGAAGACGGCCTCGGTGCGCGAGCCCACCACCAGCTTGCGGTAGATGTTCTTGGTGTGGCATTCGACGGTGAGCCGGGAGATCGACAGCATCTCGGCCATTTCGCGGTTGCTCAGGCCCTGCGCGACCAGGCGCAGGATTTCCTTCTCGCGGCCGCTCAGCGACGGAGCCGGTGCGGCTTCCTTCGGCGCGGCGGCCGGCGCGGCGGGGGGCAGCAGCGCCAGGATGCGCCGCGCGATGAAGGGGTCGATGGGCGCGCCGCCGCGCTCGATGCTGCGAAGAGCCAGCGCCAGCTCGACGTCGTCCCGCTCCTTGAGCAGGTAGCCGATGGCACCGGCGCGCAGCGCGCCCACGATCACTTCCTCGGTGCGCCAGGCCGACACCACGACGACGGGCATCTGCGGACGGTGCGTGCGAATCCAGGCGATGAGCTCGGTGCCGCTGCCGTCGGGCAGGCCGATGTCCACCAGCACCACCCCGAAGCGGCGGTCCGCGATGCGGTCGCGGGCCTGCGCCACCGAATGGGCACGAACGATGCTTGCCGCCGGGCAGCCCACGGACTCGAGCACGGCGCCCAGTCGGCGCTGCATCGCGTCCTCGTCGTCGACCACGAGGGCCGGGCTGAGCGAGACGGGTTCCAACTCTTCCAACATTGCCGTCCTCTCCAAGGACCGCATCCGCCATCTGGCGTATACGAATACCTAAGGATTACCAGTTTTCGGGGATTGGTGCGAAAGACTTCATTTTGTATCTTTGTGGCCCTTCATGTAGTGTTCCCGTAACGAATTTCGGTCGTATTTTGGGAACTCTCCCCCTTGACACACGGCAGCGAGCCCGAAGTACACCATGAAATTGTTACTGGACATTCACCAGCTGCGGCCGAATCGCTACGCCTACTCGATCAAGACCGACGGGCTGCACCCGGATGGCGCGCAGTACTATGAAAGTGCCTTCGACTCGCTGGAAACGTGCCTGCGCGACGCCGGAGACTCGATCGGCCACTACTTCCCGAGCGTGCACATGCGCTACGAGGGGCGCGTCGTCGGCGCCTGCGCGACCGAATCCCTTCGCCGCAACCCCAGGGGGCTGGCCGAACGCTTCCTGGCCGCGCTGACCGGCCGGGCCTGAAGGCAGGGGGAGCGAGCGGGCGCGCTCGGCCCGGCATCGGGCCGCGTCGCTCAGATCAGCTTCTCGTCCGGCGTGGCGATCTTGCGCAGCACCTCGTGCCGCACCGCCGGCATCTTGAGCGGGTGCTCGGTGGCGGCATCGTCCCAGACCGGGTCCTCGAGGCTGTCGAACACCTCGCGCAGCTTCTGGCCCCAGCCGTTGTGGATCATGCGGTAGTACGGGTTCTCGGCATCGATGCACACGATCTTGTCGGTGTGCAGGCTGCCCGCCTCGTACACCACCAGGTCCAGCGGCAGCCCGACCGAGAGGTTGGACTTCATCGTCGAGTCCATCGACACCAGCGCGCACTTGGCCGCCTCGTCCAGCGGCGTGTCGGGCGTGAGCACGCGGTCCAGCACCGGCTTGCCGTATTTCGATTCGCCGATCTGGAAGTAGGGCGTCTCGGTCGTCGCCTCGATGAAGTTGCCGGCCGAGTAGACGAGGAACAGGCGCATGCCCTCGCCCTTGACCTGCCCGCCGAAGATGAAAGTGACGTTGAAGTCGACGCCCGCATGCTTGAGCGCCTCGGCGTCGCGGTCGTACACGTGACGCACCGCCGAGCCCAGCACGCGCGCCGCGTCGAACATGCTCTTGGCGTTCCAGATCGTGATCGGCGTGTCGCTGCCCGCTTCCTTGAGCTCCTCGATCTGCAGGATCTCTCGCACCGACTGCGAGATGCTCAGGTTGCCCGCCGACAGCAGCACCATGGTGCGCTCGCCCGACTGCTCGTAGACGATCATCTTGCGGAAGGTGCTGATGTGGTCCACGCCCGCGTTGGTGCGCGAGTCGGACAGGAACACCAGGCCGGCGTTGAGTTTGATGCCTACGCAATATGTCATCTTGGCTCCCGCCGTGCGTGGCGTCGTCAGGCCCGCTCGCGGGTGTGCAGTTTCTTGAGTGTGTACAGCGCGTCGAGCGCCTCCCGGGGGCTCATCGCATCGGGGTCGAGCGCAGCCAGCGCGGATTCTACGGGGCTGTCCAGCGGGGCCTCGGCCGCCGGCGGCGGCGCGAACAGGTCGACCTGGGCGCGCGTCTCGTTCTGCTGCGCCTCCAGCGCCTCCAGCGCCTGGCGGGCGTGGTTGACCACCGCGGCCGGCATGCCCGCGAGGCGCGCGACCTGGATGCCGTAGCTGCGGCTGGCCGGGCCCGGCTGCACCTCGTGCAGGAAGACGATGTCGCGGCCCGACTCGGTCGCGCTCACGTGCATGTTCACGGCGCCGTGGTGGTTCGCTGGAAATTCCGTCAGCTCGAAGTAGTGCGTGGCGAAGAGCGTGAAGGCCTTGGTGCGGTCGTGCAGCTGCGCGGCGATGCCCGCGGCCAGCGCCAGCCCGTCGAAGGTGCTGGTGCCGCGGCCGATCTCGTCCATCAGCACCAGCGAGTGCGCCGACGCGGCATGAAGGATCTGCGCTGCCTCGGTCATCTCCAGCATGAAGGTCGACTGCGCGTTGGCCAGGTCGTCCGCCGCGCCGATGCGCGTGTGGATCGCGTCGATGGGCCCGAGCCGGCAGCTGCGCGCGGGCACGAAGGAGCCGATCGAGGCCAGCAGCACGATGATCGCCACCTGCCGCATGTAGGTCGACTTGCCGCCCATGTTCGGGCCGGTGATGACCTGCATGCGCTGCGACGGGCCCAGGCGCGTGTCGTTGGCGATGAAGGCGCCCATCGAGCGCTCGGCCAGCCGCGCCTCCACCACCGGATGGCGGCCTTGCTCGATCTCGATGCAGGGGTGGCCGACGAAGTGGGGCGCGTTCCAGTCCAAGGTCTGGGCGCGTTCGGTCAACGCGCACAGCGCATCGAGCGTGGCGAGGGCGCTCGCCATGCGCGTGAGCGCGGGCACGTGCGCCTGCAGCGCGTCCAGCAGCTGCTCGTACAGCCACTTCTCGCGCGCCAGTGCGCGGTCCTGCGCGCTCAGCGCCTTGTCCTCGAAGGCCTTGAGTTCGGGCGTGATGAAGCGCTCGGCGTTCTTCAGGGTCTGGCGGCGTCGGTAGTGATCGGGCACCTTCGAGAGCGCGCTCTGCGTCACCTCGATGTAGAAGCCGTGCACGCGGTTGAACTGCACCTTGAGGTTGGCGATACCGGTCAGGTTGCGCTCGCGCGCCTCGAGTTCGACCAGGAAGCCGTCGGCGTTCTCGCTGATGGCACGCAACTCGTCCAGTTCGGCGTCGTGGCCCGGCGCGATCACGCCGCCGTCGCGCACCAGGGCGGCGGGCTCGGCATCGATCGCCGCGGTCAGCAGTTCGGCGCAGCCCGGCGGCGCTTCCAGTTCTTCGCAGATATGGGTCAGAAGTGCCGCGGACCCAGGAAGGACGGGCGCGAGCTGCTTCGATTTCTGTAGCGCCATGCACAGCGCCAGCAGTTCGCGCGGGCGCACCTGCCGCAGCGCGACGCGGGCCGCGATGCGTTCGACGTCGCTGGTGTTCTTCAACTGCTCGCGCAGCAGCTTGAAGGGCGCGGCGGTCTGGCCGGGGGCCGGCGTCTGCAGCGCGGCGATGGCTTCCAGGCGCAGCTGCGCCTCGCTGCGGTCGCGCCGCGGCGTCAGCAGCCAGCGCTTGAGCGCGCGGCTGCCCATGCCGGTCATGCAGGTGTCAAGCAGCGAGAAGAGGGTGGGTGCATCCTCGCCGCGCAGCGTCTGCACCAGCTCGAGGTTGCGCCGCGTGGTCGGCGGCAGCTCGATCAGCTCGCCGTCGCGCTCGACCACGATGCGCTGCACGTGCGACAGCGCGCGGCCCTGCGTGTGCTCGGCATAGCCCAGCAGCGCCGCCGCGGCCGCATGGGCGTTCTCCAGCCCATCGGCGCCCCAGGCCTGCAGGCTGGCGGCGCCCATCTGCTCGAGCAGCTTGCGCTCGCCCAGCGCGGGGCCGAACTGCCAGGCCGGCCGGATCGAGAGCGTGAAGGCGCCGCTGGCCGCGCGCGCGGCCTTCAGGCGCTGCTCGAAGGTCGGCGTCACCTCGGCGCTGTACAGCACCTCGCTCGCGCCGATGCGCGCAAGCCAGGCCTCGAGCGCGTCGGCCGGGCATTCCGCCAGGTGCAGTTCGGCCCCCGTCACGCTCAGCCAGGCCAGGCCCAGCGTGTTGCGCGAGCCGGCATGCACCGCCAGCAGCAGCGACTCGCTCTTGTCCTGAAGCAGCTCG
Source organism: Xenophilus aerolatus (assembly GCA_030418545.1). Classification (GTDB taxonomy): domain Bacteria; phylum Pseudomonadota; class Gammaproteobacteria; order Burkholderiales; family Burkholderiaceae_C; genus Xenophilus. Next base: position 554,341 of record QAIB01000003.1, read on the forward strand.
GCGTCGGTCAGCGTGCCGGGTGTGACCACGCGCACCACCTTGCGCTCCACCGGCCCCTTGGTCGCGCCCACTTCGCCGACCTGCTCGCAGATCGCCACCGATTCGCCCAGCTTGATGAGGCGGCCCAGGTAGGTGTCCACGGCGTGGAAGGGCACGCCGCACATCGTCACCGGCGCACCGGCCGACTGGCCGCGCTGCGTGAGCGTGATGTCGAGCAGGCGCGCGGCCTTCTCGGCGTCGGCATAGAAAAGCTCGTAGAAGTCGCCCATCCGGTAGAACAGCAGCGTGTCCGGGTGGTCGGCTTTGAGGCGCAGGTATTGCGCCATCATGGGGGTGTGGGCGGAGAGGTCCAATCTGGGATCCAGGCGTGAGCGGTGCGAAGGCGCAGCGGCATCGGGCCGCGACCGGGCCGGTGCCGGTGCCGTTCGCATCGCGCATTATCCGAAGGCCGAAGGACCGCTTCGGTCGGCCCAATGAAAACAGGCCGCGGATGCGGCCTGTTCAAGGTGGGTGGGGTGCCGGACTCAGGCCAGGGCGCCCATCTGCGATTCCTCGTGCATCTCGCGCTTGCGGCGCGCCACGCGCACGGCGTCGACCCACAGGCCCACGTTGAAGGGCTTGCCCGAGGTCGCGCTGCGCGCCGAGGCGATACGCTCGAGCGGGAAGATCTTCGGATCGTGCAGCGCGTCGCCCTTGGCGATGATGGCCTGGCGGTGCAGGTCGAGACGCTCGACGTGGATGGTCCGCTCGGCGTACTTGCCGTAGATGTCGAGGTAGCGGATGTGGATGCGCGGCTGTTCGTCGACCACGATGGCGGCGTTGCCGTCCTGCGTGTCGCCGAGCTGGTCCCACAGCGTCGCAGGCTCGCTCGCGTGGCCGAGGCTGCCTCGGGTGGTGGGGATGCCGAGGGGCACGTGCCCCGAGCGCACGCGCGCCGCCACGATGCGTCGTCGCTGCTGACGCCGGCTCATCAGTCGGTCCACCAGGCGATAGACGAGCGCCACCGCGCCCAGCGCCAGGACCGCGATCAGCATGAATTGCTGCCAACTGGCGAGATCGATTTTCATGTCGGTGACATCCCTATCCGCGATGACGGGGACTGGCCCCGCCGGTCAGCTCCCTGCTCCACCGGATGTAATTCTTTGGTATTCAGAGGTCGCGGATTGTGAACTTCTGTGCTCACCTCGTCAATGCGCCGGATGGCCGAAGCGGCGCCGCCTCGCGGGCAGCTCAGTCGTCGTGCGAATCGTGCGTGCCGGCCGAGCCGCGCCGCCAGTAGCCGGAGGCGCGGATCCACTTCGGATTGGCCTTGCATTCGTTTACCAGATGGGCGCGCAGGGCCTTGGCGGCGGCCGATTCGCAGCCGATCCAGGCGTGGAAGTCGCCGGTGGGCAGCAGGGTCTCGCGCAGCGCGGCGAGCAGCGGGGGCTCCGACGCGCCCGACGGCGTGCGGCCCCGGTGCACCCAGACGATCCGCGCCTGCGCCGCGGTGGGCAGGGCGACCTCGTCCTCGGCACCGTCGACCTCGGCCAGCACGACGGCCCGGGCGCCGGCGGGCAGCTCCTGCAGGCGGCGCGCGATGGCGGGCAGGGCGGTGTCGTCGCCGACCAGCAGGTGCCAGTCGAAGGCCGTGGGCACGATGAAGGAGCCGCGCGGGCCGCCCACGCCGATCAGGTCGCCCGGCTCGGCGCGCTGCGCCCAGGCGGTCGCCGGGCCGGCGTCGTGCAGCGCGAAGTCGATCTGCAGCGTGCCGGCCTCCGCGTCGTGGTGGTGGGGCGTGTAGTCGCGCATCACCGGCCTGGCGCCCTCGGGCCAGGCCATGCCCTCGGGCGTGGCGGTGGGCAGCGCCAGCCGGCCGGTGGCGGGGTCGGGGAAGAACAGCTTCACGTGGTCGTCGAAGCCGGGGCTGGTGAAGCCCTCCATCTCGGCGCCGCCCAGCGTGATGCGGATCAGGTGTGGCGTGAGACGTTCGGTGCGCTGCACCGTCAGGCGCCGGAAGCGCAGGGTGTGGCGCACGCGCTGCGGCATGCGTTCGGGGTGCGGCACGGCGGCCGCGGGGAGGTCGGTGGTGGTGTTCATGACAAGTTTTTAAGCAGGTCGGATTGCGCCGGCGGCCTGACCGCGCTCCTGGGCCGAGGGCCGCGGAGCAGGCCATGCGCGCGACATCCGCGGAACCGGCTTTGCCGGGCCGCAGGATGTGCCCCCTTGCAGGGGGTTGGCGTAGCGGAACGAAGTCCGCGGAGACTGGGGGTGGTCAGATTCGTTCGATTTGTTGCGCGGCATGGTCCAGCACGGCCGCGAAGGCGTGCGCCTGTTCATCGTCAAGGGGCTGGCGCGCGAGCCGCATGCGCATCGCGAGCTTGAGGTTCTCGATGGCCCGCATCACCTGCGGCGGCCGGCCGGCGCGCAGGCCCGCGCCATCCGCGCCCGCCTGCATGCGGGCCATCAGTTCATCGGTGAGAGTGCGGTTGGCCTGCAGGTGCGCCTGCCCCGCCGGCGTGACCGTGTAGCGCTTGCGGCCACCGGCGTCGGGGGCATCGACCTGCACCAGGCCCATTTCCTCGAGCAGGGTGAGCGTGGGGTACACCACGCCGGGGCTCGGGCTGTAGCGCCCGCCCAGGCGTTCCTCGATGGCCTTGATGAGTTCGTAGCCGTGGCGGGGTGCGTCGGCAACGAGCTGGAGCAGCACGAGGCGCAGGCCGCCGCGGCCGAAGACGCGGTGGCCGCCCCCGTGCTCGCCGTGGCCGTGGCGGCCGCGGCCGGTGCCGGTGCCGGTGCCGGTGCCGGTGCCGGTGCCGGTGCCGGTGCCGCGCTCGGGACGAGGGGTGTCGTCGATAGAGTTCATGAGTTTTCGATTTATATCGTGAACAGTAAAGATATATCTAAAACTCGAGCGACGCAAGCGCCGACGCCGGCCTGCACCTGTTGGCGCGGCCGGAGTTGACATTGGGTTTGCTATGAATTCAGGAGCTCCCAGCGCCCGATGAATGGGCGCCAGCAGCGCTTTTTCTTCAAGGAATTACTCAGCTGACCCTGAGCAATTCCGGCCCTGACTCAGCGCTGCGGCATGTCCTTGACCGAGTAGCCCAGGCTCACGGTCGCGTCTTCGGGGATCGGCGGCATGGAAGCGTTCCACGCCTCCCAGGCCTGCCGCATGCGCTCGAGCCGCTCGGGCTCCTTCTTGCCCAGGTTGGCGCGCTCGCGCTCGTCGCCCGGGATGTTGAACAGGTAGTCGTTGCCGTCCACCCGCAGGTACTTCCAGTCGCCCTCGCGCAGCGCGCGCTGGCCGCGGTGGTTCATGCGCCAGTGCAGCGGGCGCTCGAAGCTGTGGCCGGCGTCGCGCAGCACGGGCAGCAGCGACACGCCGTCGAGCGGGTAGTCCGGATGCGCCGCCACGCCCGCGGCATCGAGCATCGTGGCCGACCAGTCCATGGTCATGCACAGCTGGCGGCTTTGCGAGCCCGGCGCGATCACGGCCGGCCAGTGCGCGATCCACGGCACGCGGATGCCGCCCTCGGTCAGGTCCATCTTGCCGCCCACCAGCGGCCAGTTGTCCGAGAAGCGCTCGCCACCGTTGTCGCTGGTGAAGACGATCAGCGTGTTGTCGAGCTGGCCGTTCTTGCGCAGCGCCTCGACGATCCAGCCGATGCCTTCGTCCATGTGGTGGATCATGCGGCGGTACACGTGGATGTTGCCGCCGGCCAGGTCGAAGAGGTTGTCCTTGACGGCCGGGGCGCGCTCCGCGTCCTCGCGCGTTTCCCAGGGCCAGTGCGGCGCGGTGTAGTGCAGGCTGAGGAAGAAGGGCGCGCTGCTTTGCGCCATGCGGTCCACGTAGTCCACGGCCCGGCGCGAGAGCAGGTCGGTGAGGTAGCCCTCGGCCTTCGACGCCTCGGCGCCTTCGTACAGGTCATGCGTGCCGCGCGAGTCGCAATGCGTGAAGTAGTCCACCCCGCCCGCCATCGGCCCGAAGAACTCCTCGTAGCCCGAGCGCAGTGGCCCGAAGTGCGGCGGATGCCCGAGGTGCCACTTGCCGATGAGCGCGGTGCGGTAGCCGGCGTCCTTGAGCAGCGAAGGCAGCGTCGGATGCTCGGGCGGCATGCCCAGCGTGGTGCTGCCGCGGCTCTTGCTGTTGATGGGCTCCTCCGCCGCGCCGCGCAGGCGGTACTGGTAGCGCGCGGTGATCATGCCGAAGCGCGTGGGCGAGCACACGGGCGAGTTGGCGTAGCCCTGGGTGAAGAGCGCGCCCTGCGACGCGAGCCGGTCCAGCACCGGCGAGACGGGGCCGAAGACCGCTTCGCGGCCGCCGTAGCAGCCCAGGTCGGCGTAGCCGAGGTCGTCGGCGACGATGAAGATGATGTTGGGACGCTTGGCTGTACTCATGGGTTGTACCCCGACGTCTTGACCACCGGCGCCCACTGCGCGCGGTAGGCCTTGAGCATGGCTTCGGTCTGTTCGCGCGTCGCGACCACCGGCACCAGCCTGTTGTCGGTGAAGCGGCGCTGCACCTCGGGTTCCTGCATCACCTCGCGGATCTCGCGCGCCAGGCGCTCGACCTTCTCGCGCGGCATCGAAGCCGGTGCGAAGAAGGTGTTCCAGCCCGACGCGGCCAAGTCCAGTCCGGCCTCCTTGAAGGTCGGCACATCGGGCGCGAAGGGCGAGCGCTTGACGCCCGACATCGCGAGGATGCGCATCTTGCCCGCCTGGTACTGGGGCAGCTGCACGTCGAAGGTGTCGACGGCGATCGGCACCTGGCCGCCGATGAGGTCGGTGATGACCGAGGCCGAGCCCTTGTAGCCCACCACCTCGGTCGGCACCTTGGCCTTCTGGCCCAGCATCAGCGCGAAGAAGTGCGGCAGGCTGCCCGTGGCCGGCACGCCGACGTTGGCCTGGGCCGGGTTGGCACGCATCCAGTCGAAGAGCTGCTTGAGGTCCCTGGCCGGCACCTGCGGGCCCACGACCAGGCCGAAGTCGTAGTCGTTGACGTGCGCGACGGGCTGGAAGTCCTTCTCGGGGTCGTAGCCGTTGTCCTTGAAGACCAGCGGCGCCACCACCATCACGGCCGGGTTGGCGACCATCAGCACGTTCTGCCCGGCCGGCGCGGCCTTGACCTGCTGGGCCGCCAGCCGCCCGCCCGCGCCGGGCTTGTTGTCGACCAGCACCGGCACGCCGAGCTTCTGCGCCAGCCGGTCGCCCACGAAGCGCGCCACCATGTCGGTGGCGCCGCCGGGCGCATAGCCGACGACCACGCGCAGCGGGCCGTCCAGCGGCTGGGCCTGCACGGCCGCGGCGGCCAGCAGGGTGAGCACCGCGGCGAGCCGCGGCAGGGGATGGAAACGCAATGGCATGGCTCTTTCTTCAGTCGTTGGCCTGGAAATTCACGGCCTTCATGATCGCGCCCCAGCGCGCCGTGTCCTCGCGCATGGTCTTCAGGAGCGCCTCGGCATCGTCGGCCACCGGGTACATGCCGTTGGCCAGCAGCTGCTGGCGCACCTCGCGCGAATTGACGGCGCGCGTGAACTCGGCGCGCAGCTTGTCGACCACCGGCTTCGGCGTCTTCAGCGGCGCGTAGTAGGCGAACCAGGCGGTGGCGACCACGTCCTTGTAGCCGCCCTCGACGAAGCTGGGCAGCGACGGCATCAGCGGCGAACGCTTCTCGCCGCTGGTGGCCAGCACCTTGATGCGGCCCGAAGGCAGCATCTGCTGCGCGCCCCCCACGGTGTCGAAGTAGACCGGGATCTGCCCGCCCATGACGTCCTGCCGGGCGGGCGTGGAGCCGCGGTAGGGCACGTGCACCATCTTCAGGCCGGCCGCGCGGTTGAGCATCTCGCCCAAGAAGTGCGAAGGCGTGCCCGCGCCGTACGAGGCGAAGCTCACCTTGTCGCCTTGCGACTTCGCCCAGGCGATGAACTCGGGCAGCGTGTTGGCCGGCACGTCCTTGTTGACCACGAGGGCCAGCTCGAAGCGGGCGGCGTTGACGATCGGCTGGAAGTCCTTGATCGGCTCGTACGACAGGTTCTTGTAGGCGCTCGGGAACATGGTCATCATGCCCGCGGTGCCCAGCAGCAGCGTGTGGCCGTCGGGCGCCGCGGTCTTCACCGCCTCCACCGCGATGCGGCCGGCCGCGCCGGAGCGGTTGTCGATGATCAACGGGCCGAGCGAGTCGCGCACCTCGTGCGCGATGGCGCGCGTGAGCACGTCCTGCGTGCCGCCGGCCGGCACGCCGATCAGCACCTTGATGGGCTGGCCGTTCGGAAAGGCCTGGGCATGGGCCGTGGACAGGGGCAGGGCGCACAGCGCCAGCGCGCCGAAGGCGGCCAGGGCGCCGCGGCTGCGCAGGAAAGCGGGATGCATGCGTAGTCTCCGTCGTGAGGGGGCGGGCGCCCGTGCCGGGCGTCTGCCGGCGATTCTGGAAGTCCCACAATCGATTGTTCAAATCAACTGTCTTGCGGATTTTCCCCATGTCCTCTCCTGCCGCGCGCGGCGACGGCGGCGCCCGCCCGCTGGACGACCTGCTGCTCTATCGCCTGAGCCGGCTGCTGTCGGTGGCCGGCGGCATGGTGATCCGCCTGTGCGAGGGCCGCTTCGGCATCACGCGCCGCGAATGGCGCCTGATCGCCACCCTGGCCAGCCGGGGCGAGCTGGGCTCGTCGCAGCTGGCCGAGCACGCGCAGCTCGACCGTGCCCGCACGTCCAAGGCGGTCAGCTCGCTGGTGGGCAAGCAGCTCGTGTCGCGCACGCAGGCGGGCAGCGATCGCCGCCATGTGGCGCTGCGCCTCACGCCGGCGGGGCTGGCGGTGTACGAGGCGCTGTTCCCGCTCGTGTCGCAGATCAACGAGCAGCTGCTGGCCGTGCTGGGCGCCGATCGCGAGCAGGCCTTCGACGCCATGATGGCCGAGTTGCAGGCGCGCGCCGAGCAGATGGTGGCGCAGGCGGCCCTGCCGAAGGCCGACCGGCGCAGGGGCAAGGGCTGAGAGCCTGGGAGTCTTTCGTCCGTGCCCGCTCGCCGCGCCAGAACGCCCCCGCTCGTTGTTGCAAATGCTCGCCATAGCCCGAGCTATGGCTGCGCTTTGCGCTAAGGTCCGGCCATGCCTTCCTTCGACGACGTCGACGCTTCCCTTCCGCCCCTGCTGCAGCTGCCCGTGCAGGTCTTCGGCGAGGCCGGCCTGCCGGCCGCGGGCGAGCGGCGCACCGACACGCTGGCCGCCGAGGTGCCGGTGGCGCTGGTCTTCAACGGCATCTCGCACGCGGTGATGATGGCGACGCCGCAGGACATCGAGGACTTTGCCCTTGGCTTCGCGCTGTCCGAAGGCATCCTCGACATGCCGCAGGATTGCCGCGGCATCGAGGTCGACGCGGTGTCCGCCGTCGACGCCGGCCTGCCCGAGGGCATGCCGGGCCTGGAGCTGCGGCTCGACATCTCGACCCGCGCCTTCGAGCGCCTGAAGGGCCGGCGCCGCAGCCTGGCCGGGCGCACCGGCTGCGGCGTGTGCGGCGTCGAGAGTTTTGCGGCGCTCGACCTGTCGCCGGTGCCGGTGCCGGCGCGCGAGTGGATCGGGCGCGTCGACCTGCCCACCGTGCTGCGGGGCTTCGATCAGCTCAAGCCGCGGCAGCTGCTCAACGCCGAGGCCGGCGCCATCCATGCCGCCGCGTGGTCGACGATCGACGGCACGGTGACCGATGTGCTCGAGGACGTCGGCCGCCACAACGCGCTCGACAAGCTGCTGGGCCGCCTCGCGCGGGGCGGGCGACTGGGCGAGCCGGGCTTCGTGCTGCTCTCCAGCCGCGGCAGCCACGAGCTGGTGCGCAAGTGCGCGCGCCTGGGCGTCGCGGCCATGGCGACCATCTCGGCGCCCACGGCCATGGGGGTGCGCATGGCCGAGCTGTGCGGGCTCACGCTGTGGGGGCTGGTCCGGGCGCCGCGCGGCGTGCTCTACGCCTCGCCTCTGCTGTCGAAAACATAGCTGCCTGCGCAAGCAGGGCGGGCGCTGCAGCCCGATTTGGCTCGAAATCGGAGGGGCAGGCGCAAAGCCCTTCGCCCAGTGCCCCTGCGCGCTGCCGGCGCTGCGCCTTCGGCTATCGTCCGCCGCATGACCGCCTCCCTCCGCCTGGGTTGGCGCACGCTCTGGCGCGACCTGCGCGCCGGCGAGCTGCGCCTGTTGATCGTCGCCGTGCTGCTGGCCGTGGCCGCGCTCACGGCCGTTGGCTTCTTTGCCGACCGGCTCAAGGGCGGCCTGCAGCGCGACGCGCGCCAGCTGCTGGGCGGCGACGCGGTGCTGGTCACGGACAACCCTCCCCCCCAGGCGTATGTCGACCGCGCGGCGCAGCTGGGCCTGCAGGGCAACACCACCTTCAGCTTTCCGACCATGGCCCGCGCCACCGATGCGCAGGGCGGCGCCAGCCGGCTGGTGGCCTTCAAGGCGGTGAGCACCGGCTACCCGCTGCGCGGCAGCGTGCAGGTGGCGACGACGCCCGAGGGCGCCGGCGAGGCGACGCGCGAGGTGCCCGCGCCGGGGCAGGTGTGGGTCGACCCGTCGCTGCTGGGCGCGCTGGAGCTGAAGGTCGGCGACCCGCTGCTGCTGGGCGATGCGCAGCTCACGATCTCGCGCGTGATCACCCTCGAGCCCGACCGCGGCGGCGGCTTCCAGAGCTTCTCGCCGCGGGTCATGGTCAACCAGGCCGACGTGGCGCGCACGGCGCTCGTGCAGCCGGCCAGCCGCGTGACCTACCGCTTCGCCGTCGCCGGGCCGGAGCGCGCGGTGAAGGCCTTCGCCGACGGCACCGAGGCGGACCTGAAGAAGAACGCGCTGCGCGGCGCGCGGCTCGAGTCCTTCGAGAGCGGCCGGCCCGAGATGCGCCAGACCCTGGACCGCGCCGAGAAATTCCTCAACCTCGTGGCGCTGCTGGCGGCGCTTCTGTCGGCCGTGGCGGTGGCCCTGGCCGCGCGCGGCTTCGCGGCCCGGCACCTGGACGACTGCGCCATGCTGCGCGTGCTGGGTCAGAGCCAGCGCACGATTGCCGGCGCCTACGGCTTCGAGTTCGCCGTCATCGGCCTGGCGGCCAGCCTGCTGGGCACGGCCGTCGGCTTCGGTGTGCACTACGCCTTCGTGCTCCTGCTGGCGGGTCTGGTCGAAACGGCGCTGCCCGCGCCCACGCTGTGGCCGGTGGCCTTCGGTGTCGGCATGGGGCTCACGCTGCTCTTCGCCTTCGGGCTGCCGCCGGTGCTGCAGCTGGCCAGGGTGCCGCCGCTGCGCGTGATCCGGCGCGACGTCGGCAGCCTCAAGCCGGCCTCGGTCGCTGTGCTGGGCGTGGGCATCCTGGGCTTCGCGGCGCTGCTGCTGGCCGCGAGCAGCGACATCAAGCTGGGCCTCATCGCCGTGGGCGGCTTCGCGGCCGCGGTGGTGGTCTTCGCGGCGCTGGCCTGGGTGGCGGTGAAGGTGCTGCGACGCAGCGTCAACGAAGCCACCGCGCCGCGCTGGCTGGTGTTGGCCACGCGGCAGATCTCGGCGCGGCCGGTGTACGCGGTGGTGCAGGTCAGCAGCCTGTCGGTCGGGCTGCTGGCGCTGGTGCTGCTGGTGCTGCTGCGCACCGACCTGGTGTCGAGCTGGCGCCGCGCCACGCCGCCCGATGCGCCCAACCGCTTCGTCATCAACGTCATGCCCGACCAGGAGCAGGCCTTCCGCGCCGCGTTGCAGAAGGACGGCGTGGCGAACTACGACTGGTACCCCATGTTCCGCGGCCGGCTGGTGTCGGTGAACGGCAAGCCCGTCTCGCCCGACGACTACGCGGAGGACCGCGCCAAGCGCCTGGTCGACCGCGAGTTCAACCTCAGCAACGCCGCCGACAAGCCGCCGCACAACGAGGTGGTGCAGGGCGCCTGGAAGCAGGGCGAGGCGAACGCCGTCAGCGTGGAAGAAGGGCTCATGGAGACGCTGGGCCTGAAGCTGGGCGACACGCTGGGCTTCGACGTCGGCGGCATCCCCAGCGAGGCGCGCATCACCTCCACGCGCAAGGTCGACTGGGGCTCGCTGCATGCCAACTTCTTCGTGATGTACCCCGTGGCGTCGATGCCGCCCGAGCTGCCCGTGACCTACATGGGCGCCTTCCGCGCTCCCGAAACGCGGCCCCCACGCTCCCCTGCTGCGCAAAGTCCGCTGCCCCCCGAGGGGGCGCCTTCCATCTTGGGGCGGCCCGGCGATGGAAGGCCGAGTTTCGACAACGCCCTGGTCCGGCAATTCCCGAACGTCACCATCGTCGACATGAGCGCCACGCTCAACCAGGTGCAGCGCGTGCTCGACCAAGTGATCCGCGCGGTGGAGTTCCTCTTCGGCTTCACCTTGGCCGCGGGGCTGGTGGTGCTGTTCGCGGCCGTGACGGCCACGCGCGAGGAACGCGCCAAGGAGTTCGCCGTCATGCGGGCCGTCGGCGCCCGCGCCAGCCTGCTGCGCCAGGTGCAGCGTGCCGAACTGGTCGGCGTGGGCCTGCTCGCCGGGCTGCTGGCGAGCGTGGTGGCCTCGGTCATCGGCTGGGGGCTGGCGCGCTACGTGTTCGACTTCACCTGGACCGCCTCGCCTTTCGTGCCGCTGGCCGGCGCGGCGGCCGGCGCGGTGCTGGCGCTGGCGGCCGGCTGGTGGGGCCTGCGCGAGGTGCTGCGCCGGCCGGTGGTGGCGACGCTGCGGCAGGCGGCGGAATGACGCAGCGCAAGGCCCGCGCGGCACGCCGGGCCTAAGCTGGCGCCAATGCGCGGCCTCGTCGTGAGCCGCCGCCGAACTCTCGGAGAGCCCATGCCCGCACTCGACACCGCCCAACGCCAGCAACTGCGCAGCGCCCTGGCGCAACGCGAGACCGAACTGCTGCAGGACCTGCGCGCCGCGCAGCGCGAACAGCTCGGCGCCGAGCCGATGGACGGCAGCCACGAAGTGATCGACTCGGGCGAGCTGGCCTACCGCCACGAGCAGCAGGAGATCGACGACGACGAAGCCACGCGCGAGCACGGCGAGCTGCGTACCGTGCGCGCCGCGCTGGCACGCCTGGACGACGGCAGCTACGGCGAATGCATCGACTGCGGCATCGACATCCCCTTCGCACGTCTGCAGGCCCAGCCCGCCGCACTGCGCTGCGTGGCCTGTCAGGAAAAGGCCGAGCGGGGTGCGCAAGGCGCCTGACGCCCCGCCGCTTGCTGGGGGTCTGCTATCGATTTCGTAGCTATTCGCGCAGGAGCGCTGGGCGTTGCAGCCATTTTTCGCCTGAGGTGGCACGGCGGGCCGCGCGCCACCTGACCGGCATTGCGCCCGCGCCCGGCGGCCCGCAGAATGACCGCGCTGGAGGCCGCCCATGATCCGCATCGGAACCCTGTGCTACGTCGTCGAAAGCTGCACCGCCAGCCCCGCCACCGAGCGTGCGGTCGGCCGCATCGTCGAGGTCTGCTCCGCGCCCTACGAGGCGCCCAACCCCTGGCAGTACCTGCCCGGCACCTACTACGACGTGCTGTTCGAGGGCTGGACCTTCTATTGCCATGCCGACAAGCTGCGGCCGATCTCGGATCCGGATGCGGCGTCTTATTTCAAGCGCTGCGAGCGCGTCGCTGCGAGCGCGTCGCTGCGGACCCTGCCCTGGTCTGATGCGGCATCGGTCGCGACGGACCCGCTGCCCCCGCGATGATCAGCGGATCCCGACGCTAACGTGACCGTCGCGCGCACCGGCAAGGGGCGGGGCGCCGAGCTTGAAGACCGGTGACGGTGCTCGGGGGATGCCGAGTGCAGCCGGCGCCGCCCCCGGTCCACCGGCTGCCGGTGGCTTGGCTGACACGACCGTTGCGTGGAACGCCGCTTGGGTGGTACTGCTGAAACCATCGAGCAGCCGTTGAACCTCCGCTTCCTGCGGCCACGGCGTCCTGCGCACCGGTGTGCCGCCGGGCGGAAAGCCGAACGGATTGGCGGCGGCCGGAATGTCCGCCAGCGCGGAGGCAATCTGGCCCGTCGTCTGCGCAGGGGTGGGCGACTCGCGCAGCAGCCACCACAGCGCGCCGGCCTGTTGCGCTGTGACGGGGCCGGGCATTTGGAGAAGCGCGCCGAGCGCGCGCAGCATGCCCTGGTCCTGGACCTGCGCCACCAGTGCCGCGCCGCTAGCCGGGTCCGACGACGCTACCACTATGCCCTTCTTAATCGCTTCCTTGGCCAGGGCTGCGATGTGCATTGGCGCGCAAATGTTCTGGTGGTCGCTCAGCGCAGTCAGCGCGGACCCGTAGGTCATTGGCTCGATATCTCCCAGTGCCTGCCGGTGTGTGCTCAGCGCACGCGTGGTCAGTTCGCGCACTCCGTCAATGTTCTCGGCCGAAAACAGGAAGTTCTTGGTGTAAAGATCGAGCCCGGTGAACCCCAGTCCGGTCGCAATGGCCACATTGGCCACGGCGGTCTGGCCGGCGTGGTGCAGGGCCATCACCGAGGTGGACAGGGTCCCGACCGCGCCCACCACGTCGCGGCTAAAGACCAGCCATTTTTGGGTGTGCCCCGCAGTAGCGAAAAAGTCGCTGCAATTGGCGTAGACGAGCGTGAAGCCCAACTCGAGCATCAGGCGCGCCTTGTCGGCGTTCATGGGGTCGGTGCTGGCAGCGCTTTCGGCCGCGACGAAGTTCGGGATCAACCCGCTGGCCGGTGTTGTCGGCTGCGCCACCGCGCCCGTCGCGGCCACGACCGGAGGAGCGCCGCGCATGGTCGTGCAGGCTGGCAGCACGGCGGCGCAGGCCAGGGTGAGCGCGGACAGCGCGTGCGCGCGCAAATTGGTCGTGGGAGCGGCATTCACGTCGTTGGTCCCGCGATCCAGATTTCGATGAGATTGCGATGCACGCGGCTGGCGACACGACCGCGCACCGCCAGCACGCGCACCGGGCCTGCCGCGGCTTCGAGCACTTTGGCCGCGGCCTCGGCGGACGCCTTGTCCTGCTCGCGGAAGTAGCGCACCTGATGCTCCGAGGGGATGGCCCGTTTGTTCTTGACGTTTTCGATGTCCGGCACCATGAAACCGGCAGTGCGGCCTGACGCCTGGATACGCCGCGCCAGGCTGCGTTGCGATTCGCTGCCGAACTGAATGTAGAGCAGCGGCTTCTGCGCCACGGCGATGGTGCTGGTGCGGGTCTGCAGTGCGCCGGCCTCCGCGTCGCTGAGCGGCGATGCAGCCCGGGAGATCGCTTCGTCGACGACCTCGCGCGCGTTGGCGAACACTTCCCCGGCGGCGCCGGGGTAGGCCTGCCGCGCGCCCTGCTTGTCCTGCACCGACAGCACCAGGTTCTCCTGCGCAATAAAGCACTTGCTTCGCTCCTTGCGGATGTAGGCCGCAGCCGGCATCGCGTACAGCATGATCGACCGGCGGTCCAGGGGCGACGCCAAGTCGACGCCTGGGCCGATGCCGATAGCCCTCAGGTTGTTGTCGACCTTGGCCTTGTCCCAGCCCTGCCAAGCGAGGAAGACCTGGTACACGTCTGGCTCTCCAGCCTCGCCGGCCTCCCAGCGAATCTCGTCGAAGCATTCTTTGTGCTGGTGCTCGTGGTTGAAACCCAAAGCATGACCGAACTCATGCAACACCACCCCTTTCCACCGGGCCGGCATCACATGCGGCCATTGAACGTCGAAGCGTTCGAAGTTCATCGACGGCTCGTTCGGCGGAAAGGACACCGTGTTCAGGCTGTCCTGCCCCAGTGCCGACCAGTAGCCGGGCTGGTTGAACCCGATCCGGATGTGGGCCGTGTAGTTCGTGTCCGCAGTGCTCCACGTTCGAGGTCGCCCGGGCGGCCCGAAGTCAAATTTCAGGTTTGCAGAGCGTCCCCACTCGGTCGCAACCTGCGCAATGGCCGCGTGCAGCGCGGGCGTGCCGCCGTTGAATGCCACCAAGATCGTGTCGCCTGCCGACCAGCGCCGGCGGCTGATGATGAAGTCGCTTCGGGGCGAAGACAGCTTGGCTGCGGCCTGCTGCTCCAGCCCGTGCTGGCGGGCCAACCGTTCCGCCAGCGCAGGCGGGTAGTCGTCTACCCCGGTGGCAGGTGCGCTACGTTGCGCAACAGCGCCAGTCGCGGCTAGGCACAACGCCAGGCCGAGAGCGGCGCTTGGGCTGGCACGAAAGATCCGTGTGTCCATCTGAGGCCTCCTGCATCGAGCCGGTCTGGCTGCGTCTGTTCTGCCGCTCCCCTATGGCTGGTGTTGTACGCGGCGGAACGCGCGCGCGCATGCCGCGTCGTGGGTACACAGGGCATGGGATGAATGAGACACTTGGGACGCCCAAGCACCGCCGAGTCGAAACGCTGCGAGCGAGTTTCGGCTCGGATTCAGGGGATGCTGCCCTCAGCTACGGCATCGTCGACCCGCTATCGAATTCGTAGCAAGTTGCGCCTACACCACGCGATATGCGGGCCGATTTGGCACCTAACTGTGAGCGGTATGCGCAAGTGCCTTTAACGGCACTAATCCGTTCACGCTGAACTTGTCGAAGCGCCGCGCAAGGCTTCGATAAGCTCAGCGTGAACGGTGCTTGTCTATGGAGTGCGAGGCCGTCTCAGAGCACCTCGTCCCGCAACTGCGGAAACACCTTCGACACCTTGGCCAGCAGGTAGTCGCCGTAGCGGCCGTTGAAGGCATGCACATTGGCGCGGTCCCAGCGCAGGGCGCTGTCGTCCAGGGCCTGGGCGCCGGCCAGTCCTTCGATGCGCTGCACGCGGGCCTCGAAGTGGGGGTCGAAGAAGAGCGGGAAGGACAGCCGGTCGCGCCCCGAGGTGTTGCGCTTGACGCGGTGCGGTGTCGACTTGTAGAGCCCGCCGGTCATGCGATCCAGCATGTCGCCGATGTTGCACACGAAGGTGCCAGGCACGGGCGGCGCGTCGATCCAGCCTGCGGGCGTGTGCACGGCCAGGCCGCCGACGTCGTCCTGGTGCAGCACGGTGAGCAGGCCGTAATCGGTGTGCTCGCCCACGCCCCAAATGGGCTGGTTCGGCACGTCCAGGCCCTCGGGCACCGGCTGGCTCGGATAGTTGAAGAGCCGCAAGAGGATCAGCGGGTCGGCCGTGTAGCGGTCGGCGAAGTACGTGGCGGGCAGGCCCAGGCTGAGCGCGATGCCTTCCATCAGCCGATGGCCCAGCTGCGTGACGGCCGCCATGTAGTCGAGGAGGGTCTGGCGGAAGTCTTCCAGGCCGGGCGCGTCGGGGAAGAGGTTGGCGCCGTGCGCCGGCCAACGCGCCGCCACGCGCGGATCGTGGGCCGGCAGTTCGGTGCCGAGGTACAGGCCTTCCTTCCAGTCCGGCCGGCCCGAGGTCAGCTCGCCGCCCAGCGGGAAGTAGCCGCGCCAGGCGCGTCCGCCCAGGGCCATGCGCCATTGCATCTTGGTGGCCTCGGGCAGGGCGAAGAAGCGGTGGCTCAGCGTTTCGAGCCGCTGCACCAGGGCCGCGTCGACGCCGTGGTGCGCGACGTAGAAGAAGCCGTGCGCACGGCAGGCCTCGCCGATCTGTGCGGCGACGGCCTCGCGGCCCGGGCCGCCGGCCACCAGCGGCGCGACGTCGATGACGGGGAGTGCGGATGCGGTCATGGCGTGTGTCCTAGACGGCGGGCGCGAAGGGCGAGCGGATGTCCGACAGGAACTGCTGCGCGCGCGGGTGCTGCGGCCGGTTGAAGAAGTCGTCGGGCGTGGCGCGCTCCAGCACGCGGCCCTGGTCCATGAAGAGCACGCGGTCGGCGACCTCGCGCGCGAAGCCCATCTCGTGCGTCACGCAGACCATCGTCATGCCGGCCTCGGCCAGATCGCGCATCACCAGCAGCACCTCGCCGACCATCTCGGGGTCGAGGGCGCTGGTGGGTTCGTCGAAGAGCATCAGCGGCGGCTCCATGGCCAGGGCGCGGGCGATGGCCACGCGCTGCTGCTGCCCGCCCGAGAGCTCGCTCGGCCAGGCGTCGGCCTTGGCCGCCAGGCCGACCCGCTCGAGCAGCGCCAGGGCGCGCTCCTGTGCCTCGCGCCGGCTCAGGCCGCGCAGCTGGACCGGCGCCAGCGTGCAGTTCTGCATCACCGTCAGGTGCGGGAACAGGTTGAACTGCTGGAACACGAAGCCGATGCGCGAGCGAAACGCATTGACGTCGATGCCGGGGGCGTGGATGTCCTGCCCGTCGATGCGGATGTGGCCCGACTGGATGGGCTCGAGCCGGTTGAGCGTGCGGATCAGCGTCGACTTGCCCGAGCCCGACGGGCCGCAGACCACGACCACCTCGCCAGCGGGGATGGATTCGGTCACGTCGACCAGCGCGTGGTAGTCGCCGTACCACTTGTTGACGTTCTGCAGTTCGATCATGCGGTGCCTCCGGCTGCGGGCGCGGTGCGCGCGGACGTGCGGCGCGCCAGCCGGCGTTCCAGCCAGTACGCGAAGCGCGACAGCCCGAAGCACATCACGAAGTAGCTCAGGCCCAGGATGGCGTACACCTGCGCCGGCTTGGTGAACACCTGGGTGTTGATCTGCGTGGTGATGAAGGACAGCTCGGCCAGGCCGATGATGTAGCCCAGCGAGGTTTCCTTGATGGTGGAGACGAACTGGTTCACCAGCGAGGGCAGCATGCTGCGCAGCGCCTGCGGCAGCACCACGAAGCGCATGGCGCGGCCGTAACCCAGGCCCAGTGCGCGGGCGCATTCCATCTGCCCCTTGGGCAGGCCCTGGATGCCCGCGCGCACGATCTCGGCCAGGTACGCGGCATCGAAC
Source organism: Xenophilus aerolatus (assembly GCA_030418545.1). Classification (GTDB taxonomy): domain Bacteria; phylum Pseudomonadota; class Gammaproteobacteria; order Burkholderiales; family Burkholderiaceae_C; genus Xenophilus. Next base: position 571,061 of record QAIB01000003.1, read on the forward strand.
ACCACGAGCGCGATGAGCATGGTGGCGAACTGGTCGGTCTTCACGCCCGTCACGCTGGGCAGGAAGAAGTAGGCCCAGAACACCACCATGAGCAGCGGCACGCCGCGCACCACGAAGACGAATGCCGTCACCGGCCAGCGCAGCCAGCGCCACGGGCTCACGCGCGCCAGGCCGAAAGCGATGCCCAGCGGCAGCGCCAGCACCAGCCCGCAGGCCGCGAGAATCAGCGTGAGCGCCAGGCCGCCCAGCGGGCCGTTGGGGTACTGGCCGATCAGGAAGTAGAGCCAGTAGGTCTGGACGATCTCGAGCATCGCGGGCCTTCAGGCGGTGCGCACGGGCCAGCGGTGGTGGTACCACGCCGCCAGGCCCGTGATGGCGAGCGACACGCTCAGGTAGGCGGCGGTGGCGAAGGCGAAGGACTCGAAGCTGCGGAAGGTGGCGCTCTCCACCTGCCCGGCCTGGTACATCAGCTCGGCCACGCCGACCACGGTGGCGATCGAGGTGTTCTTCCACAGGTTGAGCGTCTGCGAGATGAGCGGCGGCACTGTCACCCGCAGCGCCTGCGGCAGGATCACGCGCCGCATCGTCGCCAGGAAGCCGAAGCCGAGCGCGCGCCCGGCCTCCATCTGCACGGCGGGGATGGCGCGGATGCCGCTGCGGATGTCCTCGGCCATGTAGGCCGCCGTGTAGAGGGCCAGCGCGATCACGGCGCTGATGGCTTCCACCTTGCCGGCGTAGAGCCGTTCCTTCAGCGTGTCGGGCAGCAGCTCGGGCGCGCCGAAGTACCAGAACAGCATGTGCGCCAGCAGCGGTATGTTGCGGATCAGCTCGACGTAGCCGAAGCCGATGGCGCGCAGGATGGGCACGGGCGACAGGCGCAGCAGCGCGACGACCGTGCCCAGCGGCAATGCGATCACGAAAGCGGCTGCCAGCAGTTGCAGCGAGAGCAGCAGCCCGGCCACGAGCATGTCGTGGTACTGGCCGTGCAGCAGCAAGGAGAAATCGAAGACGGGCATGGACGCGGGGCGCTGGCGGCCGATGGTAGGCCCATCGGCGCGCTGCAGCGTGCGACATCAGGCCGTCCGCACGCCCGTGTGCGGGCAGCCCGGGTGCGACAGGGTCAGCCGTCGATCTTGTCGCTTTCGAGCTTGAAGCTGCGCTTCTCGAAGCCCGAGGCGGTCTTCGGGCCGTACCACTTGAGGAAAATCTTGTCGGCTTCGCCCGACTTCTCCAGTTCGCGCAGGGTGTCGTCCACCACGGCCTTGAGCGCCGGCTCGCCCTTCTTGATGCCGATGGCCAGGGCCTCGGTGCTCAGGTTCTGCGGCAGCACGGTGTAGCGCGCCTTCTGCGGGCCCAGCTTGGCATAGCTGCGCAGCAGCGCGGCCTCGTCGTCGAGGTACCCCACGCCCTTGCCCTGCTGCAGCGCCTGGAAGGCCTGCTGGCTCGTGTCGAAAGTGACCACCTCGACGTTGGGCACGGCCTTGCGGATGTTGGGCTCCTGGGTGCCGCCGCGGATGGTCAGTACCTTCTTGCCGGCCAGGCCCGCGACGTCGGCGATGCCGCTGTCCTTCTTCACGATGGCCTTCTGGCCGGTGACGAAGGTGGTGAGCGAGAAGTCGATCTGCGCCTCGCGCTCCTTGTTGTGCGTGAGGCCGGCCGCGATCAGGTCCACGTGGCCCTGCTGCAGCTCGGGAATGCGCGCGGCCACGGCGATCTGCTTGAGCACCGGCTTGACGCCGATCTTCCTGGCGATGGCATTCACCAGGTCCACCTCGTAGCCGATGATCTCGCGCGTCTTGGGATCGATGAAGGTGGCGGGCTCGTCGGTGCCGAGCACGCCGACGACGAGTTCGCCCTTCTTCTTGATGTCGGCCAACTGGTCGGCCTGGGCGACGCCGGCCCACAGCAGCGAGGTGGCCACGACGGTGGCTCCGAGGATGGCATGGCGCATGGACTTCTCCTTTGGAATGCGTTCAGGGGGTGAAGCGTAGCAACTCGGCCCGAAGTAATGAAATAGAACTTTCAAATATGCAAATCCGTATGAGGCTGGCGTAGGAAGGGCGGGGCGAGGTCCGCGGACAATCGCTCCATGCAGATCCAGGACAAGCCTCCCTTCGACACGCCCTTCGAGTGGATCGGCGGCGAGGACAAGGTGCACCAGCTCACCGAGCGCTTCTATGACCTGATGGACCTCGAGCCCGGCTATGCGGCCCTGCGCGCTGCACACGGGCCCAGCCTGGACAACGCGCGCCAGCGGCTGTTCTGGTTCCTGTGCGGCTGGCTCGGCGGCCCGCAGCACTACACCGACCGCTTCGGCCATCCCATGCTGCGCGCCCGGCACATGCCTTTCCCCATCGGCATCGCCGAGCGCGACCAGTGGCTGGCCTGCATGGACCAGGCGATGGGCGAGACCGGCGTGCCGGAGGACCTGCGCGCGCGCCTGCGCCAGTCCTTCTTCCAGACCGCGGACTGGATGCGCAACAAGGGCGCGTAGGGCGCCGGTTCAGCGCCCCACCGGCGCCAGCAGCACCACCAGCGCGCCGGCGCCCCCTTCGGCGGGCTTGGCCTGCACGAAGGCCAGCACCTCCTTCTTCTGGATCAGCCAGCGCTGCGCCTTGGTCTTGAGCACGGGCTGCTTGCCGGGCGAGCCGAGGCCCTTGCCGTGCACGACCCGCACGCAGCGCACGCCCTGGCGGTGGGCGGTGCGGACGAAGGCGGCCAGCGCCTCGCGCGCCTCGTCGCTGCGCAGGCCGTGCAGGTCGAGCTCGCGCTGGATCGACCAGTCGCCGGCGCGCAGCCTGCGCGTGACGTCGGTGCCCACGCCGGGACGGCGGAAGCTCATCTGGTCGTCGGCATCGAGCAGGGTGGTGACGTCGAACTCGTCGGACAGCGCCTCGCGCAGCGCCTGCGCCTCGTCGCGCTGGTGCTGCACGGCCACCGGCGCCGGCGGCGCGGGCGCCAGGTGCACGATGGGCTTGCTGCGCAGCGGGCGCGTGGCGCCGGTGTCTGCGCCCACGGCGCGGGCGAACAGGTTCTGCTCGGCCTGGCGCTGCTTCTCGGCGGCCGCGCGCGCGGCGGCTTCGGCCGCTTCGCGCTCGCGCGTCTCGCTCAGGGCGCGCTGGACCTGCTTGAGGTCGGCCAGGCTCTTGAGGGGAAGGGTGGGGCGGGGCATGGGACGGGCCGGACAGGAGTCGTTGCTCGGCGCCCCCGGAAGGCGCCGGGGCGCGTTCGCCGGGGCGGCGCGCCGTCGGCCAGCGTAACCCAAACCGGCGCCGCTCACAGCAGCCCGCGTTCGGCCATCGACAGCGCCTGGCCCGGGCCGACGATCACGTGGTCGAGCACACGCACGTCGACCAGCGCAAGCGCGGCCTTCAGTGTCTGGGTGAGCGCCTCGTCGGCACGCGAGGGCTCGACGCTGCCGCTGGGATGGTTGTGGGCCAGCACCATGGCGGCGGCATGGTGGTGCAAGGCGCGCTGCACCACTTCTCGCGGGTACACGCTGGTCTGGTTGAGCGTGCCGCGGAACAGTTCCTCCAGCGCGATGAGGCGATGCTGGCTGTCGAGGAAGAGGGCGGCGAAGACCTCGTGCGGGCGGCCGGACAGGTGCAGCTGCAGGTAGCGCTTGACCGAGTCGGGCGCCTCGAACACGGTGCGCTCGGCCAGTCGTTCCGCCATGGCGCGCCGCGCCAGTTCCAGCACGGCCACCAGCTGGGCGCGCTTGGCGCTCCCGCCCAGGCCCCGGACGCGCCGGAGATCGTCGGTGCCGGCCTGCAGCAGCCCGGCCAGTCCGCCGAAGGTGTCGAGCAACTGCTGCGCGAGCTGCAGCACGTTCGTGCCGGCCACGCCGGTGCGCAGCAGCAGGGCCAGCAGTTCCGCGTCGCCCAGCGCGGCGGCCCCGCGCGTGAGCAGCTTCTCGCGCGGACGCAGGTCCGCCGGCAGGTCCTTGAATGCCATGTGTTCCTCCCTGGAAGCGCCGCCCGGCGGCCGAAACCCCCTCGGCCGGGCCGGCGGCACCCCTCTTCTAAAATCATGGACCAGTTTATCGGGGCGATCCCTTGTCTTTGAACACCACCGCCGCCGTGGTGCAGCCCGGCTCCTTCCTCACGCTGCACTACCGCCTGGCCGGCCCGGCCGGCGACATCATCAACACCTTCGCCGACAAGCCGGCCACGCTGTCGCTGGGCACCGGCGAGCTGTCGCCGGCCGTCGAGCAGCGCCTGCTGGGCTTGGAGGAGGGCACGCACGCCACCTTCGAACTGCCGGCCGGCGAAGCCTTCGGCGAGCGCAACCCCGAGATGCAGCAGTGGGTGGCCAAGGCGCTGCTGGCGCAACTGGGCGACCCCGACGAGCAGTACCAGCCCGGCGACGTGGTGCAGTTCCCCACGCCCGACGGCGCGGGCAGCTATGCGGGCGCAGTGATGGAGACGAGCGACACCGCGGTGCGCTTCGACTTCAACCACCCGCTCGCCGGCCAGCCCGTGACCTTCGAGGTGCGCCTGATCGGCGTGCTGTGACGGACCGCGCGATGCAGGACGTCCAGGAAATTCTCCTCGCCGAGCCGCGCGGCTTCTGCGCCGGCGTGGACCGCGCCATCGAGATCGTCGAGCGCGCCATCGCCAAGTTCGGCGCCCCGATCTACGTGCGGCACGAGATCGTGCACAACACCTACGTGGTCGAGACGCTGCGCGCCAAGGGCGCCGTCTTCATCGAGGACCTGGCCGAGGTGCCGCCCGGCGCCACGCTGGTCTTCAGCGCGCACGGCGTGAGCAAGGCCGTCGAGGCCGAGGCGCAGCAGCGCGGCTTCTCCGTCTTCGATGCCACCTGTCCGCTGGTGACCAAGGTGCACGTCGAGGTGGCCAAGCTCGCGAAGGAGGGCTACGAGTTCATCATGATCGGCCACAAGGGGCATCCCGAGGTCGAAGGCACGATGGGCCAGCTCGACCACGGCATCCACCTGGTCGAGGACGTGGCCGACGTGGCGCGCGTGCAGCCGGGCCAGACCGAGAAGCTCGCCGTCGTGACGCAGACCACGCTGTCGGTCGACGACGCCGCCGAGATCGCCGCCGCCGTGCGCGCGCGCTTCCCGGCCGTGCGCGAGCCCAAGCAGCAGGACATCTGCTACGCCACGCAGAACCGGCAGGACGCCGTGAAGGTCATGAGTCCGCAGGTCGACCTGGTCATCGTGGTCGGCAGCCCGACCAGTTCCAACAGCAACCGCCTGCGCGAACTGGCGCAGCGCCTGGGCACGCCGGCGCACATGGTCGATTCGGCCGCCGAGCTCCAGCCCGCATGGTTCGAGGGCAAGGCGCGCGTGGGCCTCACGGCCGGTGCGTCGGCGCCCGAGGTGCTGGTGCGCGAGGTGATCGAGCGCATCAAGGCGCTGGGCGCCGTGTCGGTGCGCAGCCTGCAGGGCATCGAGGAGACGATCAAGTTCCCGCTGCCCAAGGGCCTCAAGCTCGACGACATCCCGCCGCCGCAGCACATCTCATGAATCGCATGCAAGACATCGACTGGCGCTCCGAAATCGACAGCGCCTCCCACAGGCTGGGCGCGCAGTTCGGCCACTTTCTGCGCGAAACGCCGCTGTGGAGGCTGCCGGCTTCCGCCCTTGGCGTGGCGGCGCCCGGCGCCGAGGTCTGGCTCAAGCTCGAGCACCTGCAGGTCAGCGGCAGCTTCAAGGCCCGCGGCATGATGAACCGGCTGCTGGCCAACAACATTCCCTCCGCCGGTGTGGTGGTCGCCTCGGGCGGCAACGCGGGCATCGCGACCGCCGCCGCGGCGCAGGCCCTGGGCGTGCGCTGCGAGGTCTACCTGCCCGGCGTGTCGCCCGAGGCCAAGCGGGCTGGACTGCGTGCCCTGGGCGCCGACGTGCGCGTGGTGGGCGAGTTCTATCCCGATGCGCTGGCCGCCTGCCTGGCGCGCCAGCAGGAGACCGGCGCGCTGCTCACGCATGCCTACGACCAGCCCGAGGTGGTGGCCGGTGCCGGCACCCTGGGCGTGGAGATCGAGCGCCAGGGCGGCCTGCCCGATTCCGTGCTGGTGAGCGTGGGCGGCGGCGGCCTCATCGGCGGCCTGGCCGGCTGGTTCCAGCAGCGCAGCCGCGTGGTGGCACTGGAGCCCGAAGCCTGCCCGACGCTGCACGCGGCGCGCGAAGCCGGCGAGCCGGTGGACGTTGCGGTGGGCGGGGTCGCGGCCGACTCGCTGGGCGCCAAGCGCATCGGCGCCATCGCGTGGGAGATCACGCGGCAGCACGTGCGCGATTCGCTGCTGCTGCCCGACGACGCCATCCGCGCCGCTCAGCTGTGGCTGTGGAAAGAGATGAAGCTGGCCGTCGAGCCTGCGGCCGCGCTGCCGCTGGCGGCCCTGCAGACCGGCACCTACGTGCCGCGCGTGGGCGAGAAGGTCTGCCTGATCGTCTGCGGCGCCAACGTCGATCCCGCGACGCTGGCCTGACGCGCTGGTCGCGCTGCGGGGCGCCATGGAGCGCAACCTAAAATCGCCCGATGCTCGACATCACACTGCTACGCAAGGACCTCGACTCGGTCGTGGCCCGCCTCGAAACCCGCAAGAAGAACCAGCCCTATCTCGACGTGGCGAGCTTCACCGCGCTGGAGGCCGAGCGCAAGCAACTGCAGACCCGCACCGAGGAAATCCAGGCCCGTCGCAATGCCCTGAACAAGCAGATCGGCCCGCTCAAGGCCAAGGGCGAACCGGTCGAAGCGCTGATGGCCGAGGTGGGCGCGCTCAAGGCCGAGCAGGAGTCTTCGGCGACGCGCCTGGACGCGCTGCAGCCCGAACTGCAGGCCCTGCTGCTGGCCGTGCCCAACCTGCCGCATGCCAGCGTGCCCGTGGGCGAGGACGAACACGCCAACGTCGAGGTGCGCCGCTGGAGCCCGCAGGGCGGCGAGGGCGCCGATGCCGTGCCGCTGGGCTTCACGCCGCGCGACCACGTCGACCTCGGCGCACCGCTGGGGCTGGATTTCGAGATGGGCGTGAAGCTCGCGGGCTCGCGCTTCACCGTCATGAAGGGGCCGATCGCGCGCCTGCACCGCGCGCTCGCGCAGTTCATGCTCGATCTGCAGACGCAGCAGCATGGCTACAGCGAGTGCTACGTGCCCTACATCGTCAACGCCGACACCTTGCGCGGCACCGGCCAGTTGCCCAAGTTCGAGGGCGACCTCTTCGCCGCCAAGAAGGGCGGGCAGGAGGGCGAGCCGGTGCCCGACAACGCGGCGCTGTACCTCATCCCCACCAGCGAGGTGCCGCTGACGAACTTCGTGCGCGACACCGTCGTGCCCGAATCTCAGCTGCCCATCCGTCTGACGGCCCACACCCCCTGCTTCCGTTCCGAAGCGGGCAGCGCCGGGCGCGACACGCGCGGCATGATCCGCCAGCACCAGTTCGACAAGGTCGAGATGGTGCAGATCGTCCACCCCGAGAAGAGCTACGACGCGCTCGAGGAGATGACGCGCCATGCCGAGGCCGTGCTGCAGGCGCTGGAACTGCCCTACCGCGTGGTGCTGCTGTGCACCGGCGACATGGGTTTCGGTTCGTCCAAGACCTACGATCTGGAAGTGTGGCTGCCGGCGCAGGACACCTACCGCGAGATCAGCTCGGTGTCCAACTGCGAGGCCTTCCAGGCGCGGCGCCTGCAGGCGCGCTTCAAGAACGCGCAGGGCAAGAACGAGCTGCTGCACACGCTCAACGGTTCCGGCCTGGCCGTGGGCCGTGCGCTGGTCGCGGTGCTGGAGAACCACCAGCGCGAGGACGGCGCCATCGCCGTGCCCAAGGCCCTGCGGCCCTACCTGGGCGGCCTCGAGGTGCTGAGCGCTTGATCTTGCCGATCTGGGCCGGACCAGGCCCGAAGTCCTGCTAGAATCGCACGCTTCGACAAATTTGCGTCTTGTGGAGAGGTGGCAGAGTGGTCGAATGTACCTGACTCGAAATCAGGCGTACGGTTTCCCCGTACCGTGGGTTCGAATCCCACCCTCTCCGCCAGTAAGTCAATAAAATCAACAAGTTACGCGAGACAAGGCAATCAGTCCCACAAAGACGCCCACATAAAGCAAAGCCACCGCCGTTCCCTCGGCAGTGGCTTTTTCTTTGGCCGTGAAGTCGGTCGCGAGTTGGGTTGGATCGCCGGCCTCAGCCTCTCGACAATTTGGTCGACCTGCGGAACTTGGCCTGCTGAGCTACCTCGGCCGCCGCGGCAATCTCGCTGTCCGGCAGCGGCCCCGTCAACTCGACCGCCCAGTTAACACGCTCTGGAGGCGCCTCGGCCGGCGCCACCAGCCAGCCAAGCAAAGACGGATGTCAGCAACCACCTCCAAACTTAGCCCGCTAGGCCTTGTCGGCGGCCGGTTTGATCGCAGGGAGCTCGCTCGTGCCCGTCGCGCCGCCGCCGCTTGGACGATTTGACGGAACGCCTCCAGCTCGTCGAACTTAGGGCGCAGGCGTCGCGCCTTGCCTTCGCTTACCGGCTCCTGTCCAAGTAGCGCGGCGTGTGCGGCCTCCGTGTAGCGCTGAATCTCCCGGCCTTCCACGTTATTCCCCGGCTCACCACGCTGACAGGCCGCCCACGCACCTGCGCCGCCTCCCGGCAGCCGCCTGAGCCTAGGCGGCTTCGTCGGCCAGCGGTGACAGGACGGTCGCATGGACAGCCCACCGACCCGCCGCGCTTAGGCAGCGGAGGTACCCGGCCAACGAGCCGCCATGCTGAGTTCACTCTTCCGATGACTTCCCATGACCGGGTAGCAAAGGAGAAGGTACTGGGTGACGACGGACGTGGACCGCATGTTCAAGGGAAAGCGGAGTGCGTCGAAGAATCAACCTGAACTTCGTCGTCGAGTGGCGGTGAGTCGTTCTCGCGTCTCGCAATGCTCGATGTCATATCCAATGCACGGCATCAAAGCAGCGAAAGCCGGGGGCCCGCACCTCGCTCACGGTCGATTTCCCTTAGATCCGGCAGTAGCGGGCCGCAGTAAATAAATATCGTGCGAGAACTAATAGGATGAGTGGAATTCGCCACTCACCGAGCGTCTGTGGCTGCTTGCTTTCCACTGAATGTCGCCTTCTCGCGAGGCGACGGCAATGGGTGGCGACTTCAGGTAGAAGACAAGGTAGGGGTTTCCACCGCCTACCAGCTATCAGTCTTGTACCTACTAGCTATAAGTTGATAGTGATCTGCCAGCAAGAAGCCAGGCAGCTGACCATTCATGGTCAGCGTCTGCCTAGTGTTGTTCTGCCTATTCCTTCTACTTGGACTACATGCTGCGCTTGCTTGCATGGCTGTGCGTGCAGGACCTTGTCATCGCGACACACGCCAGCCCTCCTTGTGCACTTGTGGAAGCCATGAGGTTTGAGCCGTACGGCTAGATCGATGGTTGGCGTTGGGCACTGACGCTCGTCTCCGACTCGTCCCCTGACTTGCCTGACCAGCGGTCATGAGGGCGGTACCACCCAGGACACGGCCCTCTTGGGTGCGTGTCCGCCTCTTTGGAATGACCCCTCTATGTTCGAAGCATTCGAAGACGCTGAAGAGCGCTCGCACCTGCGAGGCATCAATGGCGAGGATGGCGCGACCATCCTCGATGACGACACCGTGTCGCAACTGATTGAAAGTCAACTCGTCGTCGTCGATGACCATCTGGGCAACCAACGCATTGGCTACACCCAGGAAGCCGATGCGATCCGCAAGATGGCTCCCGCCGTCAAGGCTTTGCAGCAGCTCGGTGGTAAGCCGGGGTCGCTTGTCAGACTGCGGCCGGGAAGTGCGCGCCATCCCCAGAAGCTCGTCATCGACTCGCCGATGCGGGAGATCTACGTGGCCACGGCTGTGTATTTGAACGCACGCCAGTCCTTGACGAGGCATCGGCTCTCGCCGTACCTACAGGCTCTCGCTGACGTCGCCGATGAGCTTTACATCGACTACCTGCCATCGTTGACGGCGATGGAGATGTTGTCGCCGTCTTACGCCGTCGAACTGGAGAACACGCTGCTCAAGATGGAGCAGCGGCTGCGGGCTCAGCTTCGCACCGGTGTACTTGCCAGCCGTGCCGCGAATGTTAGACGCAAGGAAAACAAGAACTACGCTTCTGGCAAGAGGCTGTTTGAGGCGTGCTCGAAGTGCTCCAGCAAGATCTTGAGCGTCCGCATGGACCTGCTCTTTCATCCCGATGCAGTCATGCGGATAACTCCGCGCACGAATGAAGATCGCCTGTCTCAAGCCAAGCAGCTCAAGAACCTGATCCTGCAGCACCGCAAGGCAGTGAAGAAGAAGTTCAAGCGCGGACTCATCGGGTGGATCTACAAGGTTGAGTTCGGCGAGACCGCTGGCTTCCACATCCACTGCTGGTACCTATTCAACCGACACATGTACCGAATTCAGCGCCGGGTCTGCGAGGTCATCGAGGGCCGCTGGATGGCTGTGACAATGCGCCAAGGATATGGCCGTCGGGTGAAGGGTACGGACCATTTCAACTGCGCTGTTGGCCTTTTAGACCTTAGTAGCGCCAAGGTGCAGGCTGGGATCCACAAGATCCTTTGGTATCTCACCAAGGGCGACGAGCTCATCGCTTTGGAGTTGGCGGACGGCTCGAAGACCTTCCTGCGCTCCAGGCTGCCTGTGCCGAAGAAGAAGGGTCGCCCGCGACAGCGCGTGGTCCCTGACTACGGGTATACCAACCGTCGGGGCCAGGTGCTGCCTGGGTTTAACCCCTGGACGTCGATCAGTGCCCTTAAGAGGTACGGGCCGACATCGAACCGGAGGCGTCAGGGACGGCAGACCGGACCGGCACGCGTACGCGATGGCCACGTGACGGAGTAGGGTTCAATCAAACAGATGTCGCCCTGCTCAAAGACATGCGGGCAGCGCTCTGGTTCCGTCGCTCGTGCGGCGTTACTAAGAGCCGATTCTTCTTCGCGGAGTCCCATGTCCAAGCCTGGCTGCATCAGACGGATACAGACGCGACGCTACGCTTTCCTTCCATCGGCGCGGTGGACTGGAGGGCACAGGTTACGCAGGTAGTCGAAGTCGAGGCTTGCGCGTGCTGCCACCTCCGACCATGCGAAAGCAAATGCGGTCGGGCCATGCTCGTGAGAATGCCGTCTTCCCAGTTCTGCCAGGTATTCTTTGAGATCCTGCCGTTCTTCTGAAGAAATGCCTGCTCGTTGCAGAGATCAAAGTATCGGTAGAAGTGAGGAAGATGGTCGAGCACCTTCTCCCGGTCGATGTGCTCGCCGAACAGTGCTCAAGAGGGAGGCGCTCAATGACGACCCGATACTGGGCGTTGAGCGAATCCTCAAATGTCGTTCGCGCCTGCTGGCGGGCAACGAACAGCTGATACGCCGCCACACCAACGCCGACCGCTGTTGCAACGCTGGCAATCGAGGCAAGGCATTCGGCGAGTGTCACAACGCAGTCTCAATTGCATTCACAGGCTGTGCGCTCCCGAACGCGCCGGGCGCCGGCTCGAAAAGCCAGGTTTCTGCATCGGACTGTCTTCAGTTCCTCGAAGAAGGTGCTCTTCGCACAGCGGGATAGCCGATTTGATCATCAACCGCACTCTTTGAGGCGAACCTGCTGATCGTGCTCACCTTTACGTACTTCGATCAGGTCTGGCAATGCCTTGAGCATGCCAGAAAAGCTGGTGAAGCCGTGTTCGTTCAATTCGAAAGTGGGATCAAGCCGCTTGACCATGGGCCAGATCTCTCCTTTGTTGACCCAGATGTCGGCGCGCTTTTCCGCCAGCAGCCGCAGCGCACGACGAACCAGTTCCTGGGGTTCGCCGGTGGCGTGCATGGGCTGGGTAGGCGCTGGGGATGCACTTGAAGCGCTGACTGTCAGCATCACGGCTGGTGGTAGAGCATCGTCCGTTGGCGGCGTAGCGTCCTGTTCGGTCTTAGCTTCATCCCTGACCTCGACGAGGTTGTCGTAGTAGCGAAACTCGTGGCAGCTTTTCGCCCAGTGTCGGTTGGTGGCCTTTCGGATCCCCACTCCGATCAAGGTCCGGCCGGCTGCCTTGATCTTCTGTGACACAGGCATGAAGTCGCTGTCACCGCCAACGACAATGACAGTCCCGATGTGGTCGAAGCGGCCAATGTCTTCGGTGGCATCCAGACAAAGTTTGATGTCCGCGCCGTTCTTGGCTGCGCCTCCAGGAGGGAAAAGCTGGATCAACTCGACAGCATTCTGGAGCAGCGAATCGCGGTATCGGCCATAGAACTGCCAGTTGCAATACGCCCGATTGATAGCGATGGAGCCGAAGGAAGCGGCAAAGTCCACCACGGCTTGCACGTTCACGAGCGGCTCTTGCGGCCTGAACCTGTTGTCGGGCTTGGAGTAGGAGCCTGGCTCCTTCTCTTCGCATAAGCCGGCGTGAACGTTTTCGAAGTCCCAGTACAGGGCAACTGAGCGAGCTTCGGCTTCAAACTTATTCATCTCTTTTCCACCACTCCTGTGGAACATCGTACCGCTGACCGGCGCCCGTCCGACTAGTGCCGTCCTAGGTATCGGCGGCGCTGTCGCGCCCTTTGGGCCGCAAGAGCATCCGCGGCGGTCGTATCGGCATGCTGGCGACGCGAGACGAAGCGCTCGCGCGGACACATCCTTGCCGGCCGCTGCAGCCCCTCGGTTATGCGGACTCCGAGGCTGGCGACCTAAGAAAGCAGGCAGACCAGGGGAAGGCTAACCGGGCGGCTGTCCGGCCATGCCGATCTCCCACCGGACTGGAGCGAGCAAGGGCGCAGGTTTGAGCAACAGCTGGCACGCAATGAGTGGCAGTGCCTGCTTCGAGTTCCTGATCCCACGCGAGCTGAACGGAACCAAGTCCATGCATCGCCGGACAAGCATCCAAAAAAAATACCGCGCCGCCCTATGGCATGGGAGCACACCGCTGCGACCCGCCGCCAGTGGCCCGGCCACGTCCTCGCACTACTTTGCTCAGGAGAACTTAATGATCCACTCCATCGACCCGGCACGCCCACATTGCGCGAACTGCCAAGCCTGTGGGCAAGCATCCCCACCTCATTTCGTCGTCATGCGCTCCACCGAGCAATTACGTGTCGAAGAGACCTCTGGAGATCGTTGGCTCGACGTCAGCGACGTCCATGTGCTCGCTACCTACTGCAGCTTCGACTGCATGCAGACCGACCTCGTCGCGCTGATGACCCGGCAAGGCGTGACCCTCTCCCTCTTGCCCATGTGGCTGCAACCTGTCTCGACTTGCGGCTGTTGCAGATCGCAAATTGATGTTCGCGAGCCCCACATGCACTACGCCCTTGAGGTCCTCGATCCGCGGGCGCCTGACCGTGGCGTGCTCACGGGCTGTCCGGTGGCAGTGACCTGCCTCAAGTGCGCCAGCACCGCTGACACCAATGCAAACAGCCAAACTGATGTTGCAGTCGCGCAGCCCGCGCACTAACTGTCACGCGGAGAATCTCAATGCACACCAACTTTGATGCTTTCGACTGGGCCTCGCTACACGAACGCTACTTGCCGCGGCCGCAGTTTGGCCCGATCGAGTCTCCCTTGACCGATTCGGACATCCACGAGCCAGCGGTCTTCCAAGAGCTGCAGGCGCTGGACAGCCTTCAAAATTGGGACGGCTTCGCGCGTCGTGCGCGCGAGGAACAACGCCAGCCCCGGGGCACACTTCTCCCGTCGTGGTCCGAGGTTGCGGCATCTCTGCGCCGCCTTTCCGAGGTGCGCGATCTCTTGACGCAACGTCCGCCGGCTCTCACGTTCCTGGAGACTCACCGACTCCACCCGGGCACTGCACACCTGCTGCGCTGCGCAGAGCGAGTGGCGCTGTGGGAAGACAAGGTTTGGATCGAGCAGCTTGCCGGTGAAACAACTGGCACGAGCGACTACCTTGGCTTGCGTTGGAGCCAGTTTGCTACTGCTGTGCAGGACACGGACCTGGACGAGCTCCTGCGCGCTTCCGATCAGAATGACCAACGCGCGTTCGATCTGGCCGCGCGGGCGACCAGCGAGGTCAATCAGGCCTTTCATCGAAGTGCGCGCAACTCGGTCTTATGGATAGAGTGCGGGTTCATACGGTACCTTCCGTCGGCTACCTGGGCTTTCCAGGACAACGCCCAAGCGCGTGAGCGCGTGCTTGAGTTGAGCAACTCCTTCTTGTTGGCAGTGCAGTCGGTGTACGGAAGCGCCCTCACCGGGGCCCTGCTGCGCCCAGATTTCAGCTACATCCTCGGGCACCGATTCACGTTCGTCGTACTCCTTGAAGACCGCGGAGGATTCCACGACCACCAGCAGTGCGAAACCCTGGGCCTCCTATGGAACAAGGAGAGCAGGGGGACAGGTTGCTTCTTCAACCACAACCTGCACAAGCGTTGGAGCCCGCGAGCCATTGGTGTGATCAGTGCCGGCCATCAGTCTGGACGCCAGGCTTTGGAGGCGAGGGTCACCAGTCTCATGCTGGCGGATCGTCACATGCACTACCCAACAGAACAGGGGTTCCCGGGACTCTGGACACGACACGTGTAGTCGGAATCGTTCTGCGCAACGCCACTTGGATGACGACGGAGCGTTCCTGCATCGCATTAACAGGAGCTGGGTGACGCTGAGGAGATCGCGTGTCATCCGGCCCAAAATGGAACTACCACCATGAAGATGGAACACGACGTGGGCGACGTGCTGCCATGGCACGATCTCGCCTCGTTTGAGCCCGACAAGCGCGAGTGGGCCTTGCTGATGGCTCACTATTGCCGGCGAGACAGGGTCGATCATGAGGAACATGCCGCTCGTTACGGCGATTCCACCTTTCTGATCATGAGCGTGCGCTGGCAGCGGGAACTGTGCCAGCACCTGCTTCGCTTAACTTTCCGCATCCCTGAGGGCTGGGGCGAGCAGGAGTGGGATGCTGAAGACGATCTCACGACGCTGTCATGGATCGACCACGCGCCAATGCACACCACTCCGTCCACCGAGCGGCACAGTTTTGACGCATACGCGTCTTTGATCTCGCAGCGTGCTGTTGAGCTGGGGCTGATGGATACTGGGATCACTGCAGACGATGAGAACATGCTTCCGACCGGCAAGTATGTACCGCTGTTCCGAGAACTGGTCGATCATGTGTGTGCGCAGGGACGCTCGGAGGACTTCCTCCGAGAGGAGGCGAAGCGGGTCGCCGACTCCAACGAAAAGGCCGCTCGCGCAGCCAATTTGCTGAACTCGGTGTTGGCCGGCACGCCGAAGGTCTTTGTAGTCGGCGTGCGGCTCGGCTATGCGCGTCGTGGGCAGGCAGATCCGGCAAGATGGCCTCGCTCAGCAGAGGGAGATGGGCGAGCATTCGGATTTGCTGACCGCTATAGGCTTTATGCGCTTGAGCGCTTCTCCAACATACTTCTGGGGATGCAGATCAAGGTGTATTTCAGTCCCGATGCGGGCTACCGATTCAGCGTCATCGCCTATGTCGACCCAGCCATTGCGGATTCGCCAGAGGAGGCGGCTGCCCAGATCGGAAGGTTGTGGGTCGACCAAGTCATGTCCGGATGCGGCTGCTATTACAACCGGAACGCCGATCAAGGGTTTCTGAACGACGGCTTGGGCGTCCTCGAGCGCGCTAACAAGCGCGAGCGATCTGCGACGGAGCAGTTGGTCGAGTCGGAGTTCCTTTGCGACCGATACATGCGCTACGACCCGGGAGTGGCGATGTACTGGACACCTAGTGACGGCATGAGCTTCCTTTAACGGACGTTCTGGGCCGAAGGCCTGAGCAGACCTAGATTGGCTCTAGGCAAGCCCGACGGGTTGTCTGCGAAACGATGACATACCTTGTTGGCGCTGGAAAATGGCGATCGATTGCGGACACAATAGCGGGCATGACAAACATCGCATCAGCTTTGAAGGCCGAGATAGCGCGAGTCGCGCGCAAGGAGATCCGAGCAGAGATCGAGACCTTGAAGAAGGCGTCGACGAAGCAGCGCCACGCGATCGCCGATCTTCGTCGAGAAATTGCTGAACTTCAGCGCTTCGCGAAGCGGTCACGGAGCGAGCGGGAATCTGCTTCTGCCGCGCCGGGGAGCGCCGATGGGAATCGGCCTGTATCAATGCATGGCGATGGAACGCCTCGGAGATTCAGTGCAGCGCGCCTCGGGGCGCATCGAGCAAAACTCGGGTTTCCGGCGGCCGACTATGGCAAGCTTGTGGGAGTGAGCGGTGCGACCATTTACAACTGGGAGCAGGGAAAAGGGCGTCCAAAGCCAGCACAGGTCCAGGAGTTAGGGGCGTTAAAGTTGGTCTCGCCGACCGCTCTTCGTGAGCGCCTTACGTCTTCGACTTAGCGACACCGAAGGGCGGCTATGCAGCGCAAGCCCACGGTCGGGTCATCCTCTCAAATGGGCCGCTCTCGGCCGAGGCTGTGTGAAAACCCTTCCCCATACGCCCTCTCAAAAATAAGATCAGGTCACCCGTTCAAGCGAGGTGCCCATGAAGCGATTCATCGAAGGCGAGTCCCGCGAGCAAGTCACCTTGCTGC
>QAIB01000039.1 GCA_030418545.1 Xenophilus aerolatus
GGCCGAGGCTGTGTGAAAACCCTTCCCCATACGCCCTCTCAAAAATAAGATCAGGTCACCCGTTCAAGCGAGGTGCCCATGAAGCGATTCATCGAAGGCGAGTCCCGCGAGCAAGTCACCTTGCTGCCCGAGTGCCTTGACGACTATATCGGCCAGGACAACCCGGTGCGCGTCGTCGATGCTTTCGTCGAGGAGCTCGATCTTCTCGCCCTGGGCTTCCGCGGCGCAGACCCCGCAGCCACCGGCCGTCCCGCGTATCACCCCGGCGTTCTGCTCAAGCTCTACATCTACGGGTACCTCAATCGCATTCAGTCGAGCCGGCGCCTGGAGCGCGAAGCCCAACGCAACGTCGAGCTCATGTGGCTCACCGGCCGTCTGGCCCCGGACTTCAAGACCATCGCCGACTTCCGCCATTACAACGGCGCCGGCATCCGCAACGTCTGCAAGCGCTTCATCGGCCTGTGCCGTGACCTGAAGCTCTTCTCTCAGGCCATCGTGGCCATCGATGGCAGCAAATTCAAAGCCGTCAACAGCCGCGACGCCAACTTCACCCCGGGCAAGGTCGACGCACGCCAGCGTCAGATCGAGCAGAGCATCCAGCGCTACCTCGATGCTCTGGAGACTGCTGACCGCACCCAGCCGGCAGAAGTTGAAGCCAAGACCGAGCGACTGACGGACAAGATCCGCAAGCTGCGCGAGCAGATGCGTCAACTGGACGAGACCCGGGAACAACTGAAGGACGAGCCCGACGGTCAGCGCTCCACCACCGATCCCGATGCCCGGTCGATGAACTCACAGGCCAAGGGCACGGGCATGGTGGGCTACAACGTACAGACGGCGGTCGATGCCAAATACCACCTCATCGTGGCGCACGAGGTCACCAACATCGGCAACGACCGGGCACAGCTGAGCAAGATGGCCAAGGCGGCGCGCGAGGCCATGGGCACCAGGAAGCTGCAGGCCTTCGCCGATCGTGGCTACTTCAATGGCGTCGAGCTCAAGGCCTGCGAGGAAGCGGGCATCACGACCTACGTGCCCAGGCCGATGACTTCCGGGGCCAAGGCCGCGGGGCGGTTCGACAAGAGCGACTTCATCTACATCGCCAAGGACGACGAATACCAGTGTCCGGCCGGCGAACGCGCCATCTATCGGTTCACCACGCAGGAGAAGAACGGGCTGAACGCGCATTTGTACTGGACCGGTGCCTGCCCCACATGCCCGATCAAAGGCCAGTGCACGACAGGCGACTACAGGCGCATCCGCCGCTGGGAGCACGAAGAAGTGCTGGAGCGCGTGCAGCAGCGACTGGACAAGAAGCTCGATGCCATGACCCTGCGACGGCGCACCGTGGAGCACGTGTTCGGAACGCTCAAGCACTGGATGGGCTCGACGCACTTCCTGACGAAGACGCTGGCGCATGTGGGCACCGAGATGAGTCTGCACGTGCTGGCGTACAACCTCAAGCGGGTGATGCGGATTCTGGGGATGGCCAGGACGATGAAGGCGATGCGCTTGGTAGGGGTGTGAGCCTTCTTCAACGCATCAGCTCTTGTGCAGCGCATCGAATGCCTGCAAAACCCTCACACACACGAAACAAGACCGTCGGAACGCTTGACACGCCGTCAGAGCTCTGCAGCCGCGATGCTTCGGCATACTGGATGCATCGCCGACGTTTCCACACAGCCTCGGCC
>QAIB01000040.1 GCA_030418545.1 Xenophilus aerolatus
CGGTTTTCATGGCTTGTTATGACTGTTTTTTTGTACAGTCTATGCCTCGGGCATCCAAGCAGCAAGCGCGTTACGCCGTGGGTCGATGTTTGATGTTATGGAGCAGCAACGATGTTACGCAGCAGGGCAGTCGCCCTAAAACAAAGTTAGACATCATGAGGGTAGCGGTGACCATCGAAATTTCGAACCAACTATCAGAGGTGCTAAGCGTCATTGAGCGCCATCTGGAATCAACGTTGCTGGCCGTGCATTTGTACGGCTCCGCAGTGGATGGCGGCCTGAAGCCATACAGCGATATTGATTTGTTGGTTACTGTGGCCGTAAAGCTTGATGAAACGACGCGGCGAGCATTGCTCAATGACCTTATGGAGGCTTCGGCTTTCCCTGGCGAGAGCGAGACGCTCCGCGCTATAGAAGTCACCCTTGTCGTGCATGACGACATCATCCCGTGGCGTTATCCGGCTAAGCGCGAGCTGCAATTTGGAGAATGGCAGCGCAATGACATTCTTGCGGGTATCTTCGAGCCAGCCATGATCGACATTGATCTAGCTATCCTGCTTACAAAAGCAAGAGAACATAGCGTTGCCTTGGTAGGTCCGGCAGCGGAGGAATTCTTTGACCCGGTTCCTGAACAGGATCTATTCGAGGCGCTGAGGGAAACCTTGAAGCTATGGAACTCGCAGCCCGACTGGGCCGGCGATGAGCGAAATGTAGTGCTTACGTTGTCCCGCATTTGGTACAGCGCAATAACCGGCAAAATCGCGCCGAAGGATGTCGCTGCCGACTGGGCAATAAAACGCCTACCTGCCCAGTATCAGCCCGTCTTACTTGAAGCTAAGCAAGCTTATCTGGGACAAAAAGAAGATCACTTGGCCTCACGCGCAGATCACTTGGAAGAATTTATTCGCTTTGTGAAAGGCGAGATCATCAAGTCAGTTGGTAAATGATGTCTAACAATTCGTTCAAGCCGACCGCGCTACGCGCGGCGGCTTAACTCCGGCGTTAGATGCACTAAGCACATAATTGCTCACAGCCAAACTATCAGGTCAAGTCTGCTTTTATTATTTTTAAGCGTGCATAATAAGCCCTACACAAATTGGGAGATATATCATGAAAGGCTGGCTTTTTCTTGTTATCGCAATAGTTGGCGAAGTAATCGCAACATCCGCATTAAAATCTAGCGAGGGCTTTACTAAGCTTGCCCCTTCCGCCGTTGTCATAATCGGTTATGGCATCGCATTTTATTTTCTTTCTCTGGTTCTGAAATCCATCCCTGTCGGTGTTGCTTATGCAGTCTGGTCGGGACTCGGCGTCGTCATAATTACAGCCATTGCCTGGTTGCTTCATGGGCAAAAGCTTGATGCGTGGGGCTTTGTAGGTATGGGGCTCATAATTGCTGCCTTTTTGCTCGCCCGATCCCCATCGTGGAAGTCGCTGCGGAGGCCGACGCCATGGTGACGGTGTTCGGCATTCTGAATCTCACCGAGGACTCCTTCTTCGATGAGAGCCGGCGGCTAGACCCCGCCGGCGCTGTCACCGCGGCGATCGAAATGCTGCGAGTCGGATCAGACGTCGTGGAT
>QAIB01000041.1 GCA_030418545.1 Xenophilus aerolatus
GGAAGGTCTGAACAAGTCCACCAATCCTGCTCACAACCGTTGATTGGTGAGACGAGGACACACGCGATGAGCCAGCTCAGCTTTTCGGACGCGGAGTATGCCGGCAAGAGGAAGAAGACCCGGCGCGAGGTGTTCCTCCAGGAGATGGAACTGGTGGTGCCGTGGAAGGTGCTGCTCAAGATCATCGAGCCGCACTACCCGGTGGCCGGACGGGGCCGCAGGCCCTATGCGCTGGAGTCCATGCTGCGCGTGCACCTGATGCAGAACTGGTTTGCGCTGAGCGACCCGGCGATGGAGGACGCACTGTACGAGATGGCCTCGCTTCGCAGCTTTACTCGGCTGAGCCTGAACGAGCCGATCCCGGACGAGACGACGATCCTGAACTTCCGGCATCTGCTGGAGGCCAATGACCTGGCCGAAGACATCCTGGAGTCCATCAACGCGCTGCTGGCCCGCAAGGGCTTGCTGCTCAAGCAAGGCAGCATCGTGGACGCCACCATCATCGCCGCGCCCAGTTCGACGAAGAATGCCAGTGGCGAACGCGACCCGGAGATGCACCAGACCAGGAAGGGCAACCAGTGGTTCTTCGGGATGAAGGCCCACATCGGGGTGGACGCCGACAGCGGCCTGGTGCACACGGTCACCACGACCGCGGCCAATGAATCGGACGTCGAGCAGGTCGCCGATCTGCTGCACGGCAAGGAGAAGCAGGTCTGGGCCGACTCCGGCTACCGGGGGGCGCCCAGCCGCGCGGACCGCGAAGACTTGCAGTGGCACATCGCCGCTCGGCCAAGCGACATTGCCAAGCTGCCAGAAGGCAGGGCCAAGATGAAGGTTCGAAAGGTCGAGCACCGCAAGGCCAGCGTGCGTGCGAAGGTGGAGCACCCGTTTCGGGTGATCAAGCGGCAGTTCGGTCTGGTGAAGGTCCGGTTTAGGGGTCTGGCCAAGAACACGACCCATGTGGTCACCTTGTTTGCGCTGTCGAATCTGTGGATGGTGCGCAAGCAGCTGATGGCGGCGATGGGGGCAGTGCGTCCAAAAGCAGCGTGAGGCAAGCAAGACGCCTGAAAAGGCCCAAAGACGCGCGCCCAAACATGCCTTTGTCGCGCAAGCGCCGACTTGGTGCGCCCAACATGCGGGTCAAGCCGGCTTGTTCAGACCTTCCCTA
>QAIB01000042.1 GCA_030418545.1 Xenophilus aerolatus
CGCGCCGGGTCTTCTTCCTCTTGCCGGCATACTCCGCGTCCGAAAAGCTGAGCTGGCTCATCGCGTGTGTCCTCGTCTCACCAATCAACGGTTGTGAGCAGGATTGGTGGACTTGTTCAGACCTTCCTTAGTCTTACTGTGTCATAAACGTCTTCTTTCACTGGCCCTTCCGCAGCAAGGGCACTGCCCGAGGCAGGCGATCAACTGGTAGCTCAGGCGTTGGCGCAGGCTTGTGATCGAGGTCGCCACGTGGCGCTGCGCGCGCAGGACTGCCGCGGGGGATGTAATTCTCGGGAAGGGCAGGCACTTGGCGTTCGATGAAGTTTTTTTTACCGCCGACAGGCTTGTCGGCGATGAGGCGTTCTGCCATCAGGAATCCGTAGGCCGCAATACTCAATGCAGCATGATGGTGGAAACCCCGCCAGCCTCGGCCCTCGTAGTGCCCGAGGCCGAAGTCCTGCTTCAGATCTTGGTAGTCGCGCTCGATACGCCAGCGCTGATGGGCGACACGGACGAGCTCGTCGATGGTGACGCCCTCGGGTAGCGTAGACAAGAAGTACTTGCTCGGCTCTTCGTCTTTTTCCGGCCACTCGATGAGCAGCCATTGCTCGGGCCGCAGACGTGCCTTGCCGACATTGCCGCCAGCATGGCGCACTCGCACGGCCGCGAAGCGCTCGCGCAGTGATGTGACCCTGCCTCGTTTCCACGTACATCAAGTCATGCAGCCAAGCGGGTGCTCTCCCAGATCACTGGGGGCAGGAAGCCGTTGGCCGAGTGCAAGCGCTGGCGGTTGTACCAGCCTTCGATCCAAT
>QAIB01000043.1 GCA_030418545.1 Xenophilus aerolatus
TGACCCTGCCTCGATTTCACGTACAGCAGGAAGTTGATAACTTCAGAGGTACGGAGAATCGAAATGAGAGAAGGCAAGCTGCCCAAGAGGCAGTACACACAGGAGTTCAAGGCTGAGGCTATCAGGCTCGCGGCGTCGGTAGGAGGGCATGAGGCCGCACGGCGCCTCGGCGTGCCGGTGGCGACGCTGGGCAACTGGTCCAGGCGTGGCACTGCATCGGCCGGCGCCAGCAGCGCGGTGGCGCCGCCCAGTGGGGCACCCACGCGGCGCCCGGTGAGCGAATTGGAGGCGGAGAACAGCCGCCTGCGCAGGGAGTTGGCCGACGCGAAGCTGGACGTGGAAGTCCTTCGAAAAGCGACGGCGTACTTCGCCAGGGGGTCGCGATGAAGTACGCCTGGATCGATGAGCATCGCGACCAGTACACCGTCAGCCGGCTGTGCCGCGTGCTGCAGGTGTCCCGCAGCGGCTACTGCCAATGGCGCGTGCGCCCGCCCAGTGCCGGCACACTGGCCAACCAGGCTCTAGATGCCAAGGTGGCCGCCATCCACGATGCCAGCCGCCGAAGCTATGGCCGCCCTCGGATCGTCCACAAGCTGCGCCAGCAGGGCGAAGTCGTTAGCGCCGAGCGAGTGCGAAAGAGCCTGCGGCGCCAAGGCCTG
>QAIB01000044.1 GCA_030418545.1 Xenophilus aerolatus
CGATGCGTCGGGCGCGGCGAGCACGGGCGTGCTGACGGTGCGCATCGTGGACGACGCGCCGCAGGCGCAGCCGGACGTCAACAGCGTGACCGAGGACGCGGCGCAGAACACGGCCACGGGCAATGTGGTGACCCTGGGCGCGGGGGCCGACCGCGTGGGAGCGGACGGTGCGGCCACAGGCGGCCCGGTGACGGCGGTGAGCTTCGGCTCGAGCGCGGGCACGGTGGGCAGCGTGCTCACGACGGCCTACGGGCAGGTCGTGCTCAACGCCGACGGCAGCTACACGTACACGCTGGACAACGACAACCCGGCGGTCAACGCCCTGAAGAACGGCGACACGCTCACGGAGGTGGTGAACTACACCATCACCGATGCGGACGGCGACGCCTCCAGCGCCACCCTCACCATCACCATCAATGGCCGCACGGACGGTGCGCCAGGCGTGGTGCCGGTGGACGGCAACGGCGCGGCGACGGGCCAGGCGGAAGTGCGCGAGGCGGGGCTGGTGGACGGTGCGGGCGGCTCGGACACGTCCGAGACGACGA
>QAIB01000045.1 GCA_030418545.1 Xenophilus aerolatus
CCATCCCCGGATCGAGGATGAGCCGGTCGGCAGCGACCCCGCTCCGTCGCAAGGCGGAAACCCGCGCCTCGAAGAACCGCACAATCTCGTCGAGCGCGTCTTCGGGTCGAAGGTGACCGGTGCGGGTGGCGATGCCATCCCGCTGCGCTGAGTGCATAACCACCAGCCTGCAGTCCGCCTCAGCAATATCGGGATAGAGCGCAGGGTCAGGAAATCCTTGGATATCGTTCAGGTAGCCCACGCCGCGCTTGAGCGCATAGCGCTGGGTTTCCGGTTGGAAGCTGTCGATTGAAACACGGTGCATCTGATCGGACAGGGCGTCTAAGAGCGGCGCAATACGTCTGATCTCATCGGCCGGCGATACAGGCCTCGCGTCCGGATGGCTGGCGGCCGGTCCGACATCCACGACGTCTGATCCGACTCGCAGCATTTCGATCGCCGCGGTGACAGCGCCGGCGGGGTCTAGCCGCCGGCTCTCATCGAAGAAGGAGTCCTCGGTGAGATTCAGAATGCCGAACACCGTCACC
>QAIB01000046.1 GCA_030418545.1 Xenophilus aerolatus
CACATTGCCCGTGGCCGTGTTCTGCGCCGCGTCCTCGGTCACGCTGTTGACGTCCGGCTGCGCCTGCGGCGCGTCGTCCACGATGCGCACCGTCAGCACGCCCGTGCTCGCCGCGCCCGACGCATCGACCACCTGCAGCGCGATCGTGTCCGTGCTCTCGGCGAGGCCCGGCTGCGACAACGGCGCCTTCAGCGTGTAGGTGTAGGCCAGCGTGCCACCGGTGGGCACACCGCCCACCGTCGCGCTGGCCGTGAAGCCCGTGAGCACCAGCGTGCCTTCGCCCGTGTCGATGATCACCGGCGTCGTGCCCAGCGCAGCCAGCTGCGAGGGCGTCAGCGTCGTGCCGCCCACCGTCACGCTCTGCAACCCGTCCAGCGTCGTCAGGTTGATCGTGCCGGTCGTCGTCTCGGACGTGTCCGAGCCGCCCGCACCGTCCACCAGCCCCGCCTCGCGCACTTCCGCCTGGCCCGTCGCCGCGCCGTTGCCGTCCACCGGCACCACGCCTGGCGCACCGTCCGTGCGGCC
>QAIB01000004.1 GCA_030418545.1 Xenophilus aerolatus
CCGCCGAACTTGGCCGACAGCACCGTGGCGATCGCCGCCGTCAGCGTCGTCTTGCCATGGTCCACGTGACCGATCGTGCCCACGTTCACGTGCGGCTTGGTGCGCTCGAACTTGCCTTTTGCCATTTCTCAATCCTTGGATAAAAGAACACGCCCGTGTGTTGGTTTTACGTCTGCACCGGGTTGCTGGATCCCTCGCCACGGGCAACGAGGGGCACCTGATCGCAGACAAACAAGGACAGGGCGGCGCTCGCCGCCCTGTCCCTGCAGATTTACTTGGAGCGTGCGGCGACGATGGCCTCGGCCACGTTGCGCGGCGCTTCGGCGTAGTGCTTGAACTCCATCGTGTACGTGGCACGACCCTGCGACATCGAACGCAGCGTGGTCGAGTAGCCGAACATTTCCGACAGCGGGACTTCGGCCTTGATGGCCTTGCCGCCGCCGACCATGTCGTCCATGCCCTGCACCATGCCGCGGCGGGACGACAGGTCGCCCATCACGTTGCCGGCGTAGTCTTCGGGCGTCTCGACTTCCACGGCCATCATCGGCTCGAGGATGACGGGCGATGCCTTCTTGCAGCCTTCCTTGAAGCCGAAGATGGCGGCCATCTTGAACGCCTGTTCCGACGAGTCCACGTCGTGGTACGAACCGAAGGTCAGCGTGACCTTCACGTCGACCACCGGGTAGCCGGCCAGCACGCCGGTGTTCAGGGCTTCGATCACGCCCTTTTCCACCGCCGGGATGTATTCGCGCGGCACCACGCCGCCCTTGATCGCGTCGACGAACTCGAAGCCCTTGCCGGCTTCCTGCGGGTCGATGCTGAACACCACGTGGCCGTACTGGCCCTTGCCGCCCGACTGGCGAACGAACTTGCCTTCGACGTCCGACACCGACTTGCGGATCGTTTCGCGATACGCCACCTGGGGCTTGCCCACGTTGGCTTCCACGCCGAACTCGCGCTTCATGCGGTCCACGATGATTTCCAGGTGGAGCTCGCCCATGCCGGAAATGATGGTCTGGCCGGATTCCTCGTCGGTACGCACGCGGAACGACGGGTCTTCCTGGGCCAGGCGCTGCAGCGCGATGCCCATCTTTTCCTGGTCGGCCTTGGTCTTGGGTTCGACGGCCTGGGCGATCACGGGCTCGGGGAACTCCATGCGCTCCAGCGTGATGATCGCGTCGGGATCGCACAGGGTCTCGCCCGTGGTCACGTCCTTCAGGCCCACGCAGGCGGCGATGTCGCCGGCGCGGATTTCGTCCACTTCCAGGCGCTCGTTGGCGTGCATCTGCACGATCCGGCCGATGCGCTCCTTCTTGCCCTTGACCGGGTTGTAGACGCTGTCACCCTTGGACAGCACGCCCGAGTACACGCGCACGAAGGTCAGCTGGCCGACGTAGGGGTCGGTCATCAGCTTGAACGCGAGGGCCGAGAACTTCTCGTTGTCGTCGGCCTTGCGGCTGGCTTCCTTCTCGTCGTCGTCCGTGCCTTGCACCGGCGGGATGTCCAGCGGCGAGGGCATGAGTTCGATGACGGCGTCGAGCATGCGCTGCACGCCCTTGTTCTTGAAGGCCGAGCCGCACAGCATCGGCTGGATCTCGCCGGCGATGGTGCGCGTGCGCAGGCCGAGCGTGATCTCTTCCTCGGTGAGGTCACCCTCCTCCAGGTACTTGTTCATCAGCTCTTCGCTGGCTTCGGCGGCCGACTCGACCATCTTCTCGCGCCATTCCTTGGCCGTGGCCTGCAGGTCGGCGGGGATGTCCTCGAAGGTGAACTTCATGCCCTGCGACGCGTCGTCCCAGAGGATGGCCTTCATCTTGCGCAGGTCGACCACGCCCTTGAACTGGTCTTCGGCACCGATCGGGATCACGATCGGCACGGGGTTGGCCTTCAGGCGGTCCACCATCATCTGGCGCACGCGGAAGAAGTTGGCGCCGATGCGGTCCATCTTATTGACGAACGCGAGGCGGGGCACCTTGTACTTGTTGGCCTGGCGCCAGACGGTTTCGGACTGGGGCTGCACGCCGCCGACCGAGTCGTACACCATCACGGCACCGTCCAGCACGCGCATGGAACGCTCCACCTCGATGGTGAAGTCCACGTGGCCGGGGGTGTCGATGATGTTGATGCGGTGCTCGGGGAAGGACATGTCCATGCCCTTCCAGAAGCAGGTGGTGGCAGCCGAGGTGATCGTGATGCCGCGTTCCTGCTCCTGCTCCATCCAGTCCATCGTGGCGGCGCCGTCGTGCACTTCACCGATCTTGTGGTTCACGCCGGTGTAGAACAGGATGCGCTCGGTCGTGGTGGTCTTGCCGGCGTCGATGTGAGCCGAAATACCGATGTTGCGGTAGCGCTCGATGGGGGTCTTGCGGGCCATGGAATTACTCCTTGTCGCTTGAAAGTTGCCTTCGGCTACTTTCAAGCGGATTAATCAGTTCGAGGAGGACCGGCAAGGCCGGATCCTCCTCGAAGGAGGGACCGCGCTGCGCGTTGCTTCGCGCGGTCCGGAAAAGCCGCCGAGGCGGCCGGGGTTGGTTAGAAGCGGAAGTGGCTGAAGGCCTTGTTGGCCTCGGCCATGCGGTGCACTTCATCGCGCTTCTTCATCGCGCCGCCACGGCCTTCCGTGGCTTCCATCAGTTCGTTGGCCAGACGCAGGGCCATCGACTTCTCGCCGCGCTTGCGGGCGGCTTCCTTGATCCAGCGCATCGACAGCGCCAGGCGGCGCACGGGACGCACTTCCACCGGCACCTGGTAGTTCGCACCGCCCACGCGGCGCGACTTCACTTCGACCATCGGCTTCACGTTGTTGATGGCGATGACGAAGGCTTCCAGCGGGTCTTTGCCGGGGTTCTTCTTCTCGATGAAGTCGAGCGCGCCGTAGATGATGCGCTCGGCAACAGCCTTCTTGCCGCCCTCCATGATCACGTTCATGAACTTGGACAGCTCGACATTGCCGAACTTCGGGTCCGGCAGGATTTCACGTTTGGGGACTTCGCGACGACGTGGCATTTTTCTGAACCTCTTTGCTTCAGTTGGCACCGCCTTCCGGCGACACCGCGAGAGCCATCAGGACCCTCACTTACTCGACCCACGCCGACATGGCGCTTCGGGTCACTTCGTTCGCACCGCCTGCCAGGGCAGCCGAACACCGATTGAATCGAACGGGAGAAGAAAGCCGATCAGGCCTTCTTCGGACGCTTCGCGCCGTACTTGGAGCGCGACTGCTTGCGATCCTTCACGCCCTGCAGGTCCAGCGAACCGCGAACGATGTGGTAGCGCACGCCGGGAAGGTCCTTCACACGGCCGCCGCGAACCAGCACGACGCTGTGTTCCTGGAGGTTGTGGCCTTCACCGCCGATGTAGGAAATGACTTCGAAGCCGTTGGTCAGGCGGACCTTGGCGACTTTACGAAGCGCCGAGTTCGGCTTCTTGGGGGTCGTGGTGTAGACCCGGGTGCAGACGCCGCGGCGTTGCGGCGAGTTCTGCATGGCAGGGCTCTTCGACTTGGTCGTTTCGACCTCGCGACCCTGGCGCACCAGTTGATTGATCGTTGGCATGAATGAATTGGTCCCAAAACTCCCGCAGCCCGCCCAAGACGTGAAGGCGAAGCACGGGAAATGACGAAAACGTGAAACCCTTCGGAAATTTCCGAAAAGCCCGCGATTCTAGCCCGGCGGCCGGTGGCTGGCAAATCCGGGCGGTTTTCGAGGCGCCGGCGGCTCACCGGCGCCCGGCACCTACTTGATCCAGAGGCGCACGGCGTCCCAGGCGCGGCCCAGGATGCCGGCCTGCTCCACCGGCTCCAGCGCCACCAGCGGCACCTCGGCCAGCGGCTGGTCGTCCAGCGAGATCTTGAGGCTGCCCAGCGGCTGGTTCTTGGCGAAAGGCGCCACCAGCGGGTCGGGGCGCGCCACCTGCGTCTTGACCTTCGCCGCCTGGCCCGAAGGCACCGAGACGACGATGGGCTCGGGCCGGCCGAGCTTGATGGTGTTGGTCTTGCCCTTCCAGACCTGCGGTGTGGCCACGGCCTGGCCGGCATCGAACAGGCGCACGTCGTCGAAGGCGGTATAGCCCCAGTTGAGCAGCTTCTGCGACTCGTTGGCACGCGCGTTGTCGCTGGCGGCGCCCAGCACGATGGACAGCAGGCGGCGGCCGCCCGGCAGGTTCGGGAAATCGCGCTTGGCGGTGGCGATCAGGCAGTAGCCCGCCGCGTCGGTGTGGCCGGTCTTCAGGCCGTCGACGGTCGGGTCGCGGAACAGCAGCAGGTTGCGGTTGGTGTCGTTGGACGCCGGCGTGCCCGGGTAGCGGTACTTCTTGATCGCGTAGTAGTGCAGGTATTCCGGGAAGTCGCGCATCAGCCGCGTCGCCAGGATGCTCAGGTCGCGCGCGGTGGTGGTGTGGCCCGGCGCGGTGAGCCCCTCGGGGTTCTTGTAGCTCGTGTTCTTCATGCCCAGGGCCTTGGCCTGGTCGTTCATGAGCTGCACGAAATGCTCGGCCGTGCCGCCCACGCCCTCGGCGAGGGCCATGGTGGCGTCGTTGCCCGACTGGACGATCATGCCCTTGATGAGGTCGTCCACCGGCACCTGCATCTTGGGGTCGATGAACATGCGCGAGCCCGGCATCTTCCAGGCGCGCTGGCTCACCGGCAGCGCCTGGGTGAGCGTGATCTTCTTGGCGCGCAGGGCGTCGAAGACCAGGTACTGGGTCATGAGCTTGGTCAGCGAGGCCGGCTCGATGGGCGAATCGGCATCCTTCTGCGCCAGCAGCTGGCCCGAGGTCACGTCCAGCAGCAGGTAGCTGCGCGCCGCTACCTCGGGTGGCACGGGCGCCTGCGCGCCGGCAACGGAGGCGACCAGGGCGGCCGCGGCGAACACGAACGCGCGGAGCACGTCAGGGAAACGGATCATGGGAATGCGAGGGAACGAAAGAGGGAGAAAGGGCCCGTGGCGGCGCGCTAGGGATGCTCTTCACGAATCGAGCGGATGTGTGCGCTGCGGATCGGGATGGGATGCGGGGACGCAAAACGCAGCCATGGCCGTCGCCATGGCGAGGCTTTGCAACCCCGCAGACCGCCCGAGTCCGCAGATGCACACGCCGCGAGCATTCGTGAAGAGCATCTCTAGGTTGTTCTTCTACTGGCCTGCGAGCAGGTGGCGCGTCACGAGCGACTTGAGCAGCGGCAATTGTCCGTGAAAGAAGTGGCCGCCCCCGGGGATCACGGTGACAGGAAGTGACTGCGGCCGCGCCCAGTCCATCACCGCCAACAGGGCCACGGTGTCGTCGGCTTCGCCGTGCACGACCAGCGTGCGCAGGTGCGACTCCACCGGCAGCGGCGGCGGTACGACGCGCGCCACGCTCGGGCCGACCAGCGCGATCTGGCGGACCTCGCGCGCCGGCCAGAGGGTCTGCAGGGCGCTGATGGCCACGAAGGCGCCGAAGGAGAAGCCCGCCACCGCGATCGGGCCGCTGCCAGCCGACTGCTCGACCACGCGCAGGTAGTCCTCGGCCTCGCCGCGCCCCTCGTCGTGCGTGCCGGCGGTGCCGCCCACGCCGCGGAAGTTGAAGCGGATGGCGGTCCAGCCGGCGGCGACGAAGGCACGGGCCAGGGTCTGCACCACCTTGTTGTCCATCGTGCCGCCGAAGAGCGGATGGGGATGCGCGATGACCGCCGTGCCCACGGGCGCAACGCCCTCGGCCGGCCGGTCGCGCGCCGCCTCGATGGCCCCGGCGGGGCCTTCGAGCTGCAGCTTCTCGGTCTGTGCGTTCATGGATTTGCTACGAATTCAATAGCTGCTCCCGCAGGAGCCACGGGCGCTGGAGCCCCGAAACGCTTGGAAAGTTCCGGGCGCGTGCGCGATCGCGTCAGCGCCCGACGTCCGGCGGCAGCAGCAGGCGTTCGACCACCTGCCCGTTCTTGAGGTGCGAATCGACGATCTCGTCGATGTCGGCCGTGTCGACGAAGCTGTACCAGACCGCCTCGGGGTACACCACCGCCACCGGCCCGCCGGCGCAGCGGTCCAGGCAGCCGGCCTTGTTCACGCGCACCTTTCCGACGCCGGAGAGGCCCTCCTTCTTGACCCGCGACTTGCAGTGCTCGAAACCCGCCTGGGCGTTGTGCCGGGCACAGGAGTCTTCGCCGTTGGTGCGTTCGTTCAGGCAGAAGAAGATGTGGCGGGCGTAGTAGCCGCCCGGCGCGCTGGAGGATGAACTGGCCATTCGCCGGATTCTAGGAGCGCACCTCTCGCACGGGCCGCCGCGCCAGCGCCGCCAGCGCGTAGGCGATGGTGGCGAAGGGCCACAGCCAGCCGAGCCATTGCGCCAGGCCATGGAAGCGGATGAAGCGCCCCTGCTCCCAGGTGGCCAGCGTCTGCGCGAAGTACGCGCTTTCGGGCGCCTGGTTGAGCAGGCTCAGGTGCAGCACCAGCGCCAGCAGCAGCAAGGCCATGCACAGCCGGCGCGACAGCGGCGTGAGCAGCACCGCCACGATGACCGCCGCCAGCATGCCCACCCGCACCGGCAGGCTGAACCAGGCCCAGGCGTGCTCGGGGCCGTAGCTCAGCGCTGCCGACAGCGCACTGGCAGCCAACCCCAGCCCCAGCATCAGCACCAGCAAGGACAGCCGCCGGCCCGGCGAACGCGCCACGGTAAAGGCCAGCAGGCAGGGCACCAGGGCACCGAGCATCACGCACAGCAGTTCGACCGCGGGCACCAGCGGCTCCAGTTCGAACTGGCGCACCGGCAGCCAGTCCAGGAAAGGGGTGTCGGCCAGCCATTCGGCGATCGCCCTCTCGAGCCGCTCGAAGACCTGGCCCAGCCCGAAGGGCACGGCCGGCGGAAAGAGCAGCGCCACCGGCCACAGCGCGAGCAGGCCCAGCGCGCCGCGTGCCTCGTCGACGAACCAGCTGGCCCGCGTGCGGCTCCAGTGGGCGACCACGCCCAGGCGTTCCGCCGCGGCCGCCAGCGCGGCGCCCAGCAGCGTACCGAGGCTGTTCAGCCCGAGGTCCACGTTCGACGGGATGCGCGACGGCAGGTAGCTCTGCAGCGTCTCCATGCCGAAGGCCAGGGCCGCGCCCGCGGCGGCGGCCTGCGCGACGGCACGCAGCACTCCCGCGCCGGGCCAGGTGCGCAGCACCACCAGCGCGATCAGGAAGCCCAGCGGCATGTAACCCGCCACGTTCACGCCGAGGTCGAAGCCCGTCCAGTACTTCGGCCAGGGCGCCGCCAGGTAGGCCCAGGGCACGATGCCCTGGTCGCGCCATTCCGAGAACGGATAGAGGCTGGCGTAGACGATCAGCGCCGTGTAGGCGAGCGCCAGCGGCAGGGCGGTGGTCTTGTGGCGGGAGGGACCGGGCGGCGGATTCACGTCGTCAGAAGGGCTTGACGACCACCAGGATGACGATGGCCACCAGAAGGAACACAGGCGCCTCGTTGAAGAAGCGGTACCAGCGGTGGCTGCGACGGTTCTGCCCGGCCTCGAAGCGGCGCAGCAGCACGCCGCAGCCGTGGTGGTAGCCCAACACCACCGCCACCAGTGCCAGCTTGGCATGCATCCAGCCGTTGCCCGCGCCGCGGCCGATGCCGTAGCCCAGCCACAGCCAGAGGCCGAAGACGAGGGCCGGCACGGCCAGGAAGGTGGTGAAGCGCATCAGCTTGCGCGCCATCAGCAGCAGCCGCTCGCGCTCGGCCACCGACTCGGGCGGCACCATCGCCAGGTTGACGAAGATCCGCGGGAGATAGAACAGCCCCGCGAACCAGCTTGCGATGAAGACGATGTGGAAGGACTTGACCCAGAGCATGGCCGGCAGTGTACGGAGCGTTCACGCCTGCGCCTCGCGGGCAAAAAAAAGCCCGGCGTGATGAAACGCCGGGCCACGAAGCCCTTTTGCTGTCACACATCAAGGCACCCGCTCAGGGAGGAAAAGCGGGAGACGGCGAACCGTCCGAGATGAAATTTAACAAAGCCACCCCGCCCTATCAAGCGTGCGGGTAACTTTTTTTTGACGATCAAGGGGTTGCAAATAGTTCTTTTCCATTACGAAACTGCTTATTTGGCTGTACGAACGGTCGTGCGCTGCCCGAGGCCCCGGCCCACCGTGGCCTTGGGGCACAATTTTCGGCATGACCCTGCACGCCCCCTTCCCAGCCGGCCGGCCGCGCCGGCTGCGCCGCGACGCCTTCACCCGGAATCTCGTGCGCGAGCACGTACTCACCTCGCATGACCTGATCTATCCCGTGTTCGTGCAGGAAGGCGTGGGCCAGCGGCACGCCGTGCCGTCGATGCCGGGAGTCGAACGGCTGAGCCTGGACCTGCTGCTGCCGGTGGCCGAGCAATGCGTGGCCTTGGGGATCCCGGTGATGGCCCTGTTCCCGGTGATCGATCCGGCGCTGAAGACGCCCGATGGCGACGAAGCCTTCAACCCCGAGGGCCTGGTCCCGCGCGTGGTGGCGGCGTTGAAGAAGGAATTCCCGGAACTCGGCCTCATGACCGACGTCGCCCTGGACCCCTACACCAGCCACGGCCAGGACGGCCTGCTGGACGAGAGTGGCTACATCCTCAACGACCCGACGGTCGAGGTGCTGGTGAAGCAGGCGCTGGCGCAATCGGCCGCGGGCGTGGACATCGTGGCGCCCAGCGACATGATGGACGGGCGCATCGGTGCCGTGCGGCAGGCACTCGAAGCGCGCGGAGACGTGCACACGCGCATCATGGCCTACAGCGCCAAGTACGCGAGCGTCTTCTACGGCCCCTTCCGCGATGCGGTCGGCTCGGCCGCCAACCTGGGCAAGAGCAACAAGAAGGTCTACCAGATGGACCCGGCCAACACCGACGAGGCCCTGCGCGAGGTGGCGATCGACATCGCCGAGGGCGCCGACATGGTGATGGTCAAGCCCGGCATGCCCTACCTGGACGTGGTGCGCCGCGTGAAGGACGAGTTCCGCGTGCCCACCTTCGCCTACCAGGTGAGCGGCGAATACGCCATGCTCAAGGCCGCCGCGCAGAACGGCTGGCTCGACCACGACGGCGTCGTGCTCGAGTCGCTGCTGGCCTTCAAGCGCGCCGGCGCCGATGGGGTGCTCACCTATTTCGCGCTCGACGCCGCGCGTCTGCTACAAAAACAATAGCTGACCGCGCCCGTCCTGCGGGCGCTGCGGGCCGATTCGGCTCGAAATCCGGCGTATAACCCGGGCCATGCGCATCTTCGAGATCAGCGCCAGCCAGGCGCACGAACACGCCTCGCTCGCGCGCTTCATGCACCCGGGCGCCTGCGACGCCAGCTTCCTGTGGCTGTCGCTGACCCGCAGCGAACTGCAGGCCACGCTGGGCCAGGTCCAGGAACTGCTGCAGACGCTGTGCGGCACGCAGCTGGTCGACCTGCACGTGAGCGACCTGCTCAACGACCAGTTGCCCTCGCACTTCGACTACACCTCCCAGTACGACCTGCTGGTGGTGCGCCGCCTGGCGGCCGGCCAGCCCGACACGCCGGCGCCCAAGCCGGCCGGCGACGCCACATCGCCGCGCCATGCCGGCCCGCCCGCGCTGCGCCGCATCGACACCCGGCCCGTGGGATTCGCGGTGTTCGACCGCGTGCTGCTGTCGGTGCACCCCGAGGACGGTGCGGTGCGTGATGCCGTCGCGGCCAAGCTCAGCGCCGCCAGCACGCCAACAAGCGCGCCGGCCATCGACGTGCGGGCCACCTCGGCCCGCCTGCCGACCAGCCCGGCCGACCTGATGCTGCGCGTGGTGAACCAGATCGTCGACAGCTACCTCGCGCTGCGGCGCGACCTCACGAAGCAACTCGACCACTGGCAGGAAGAGCTGATCGACCCGAAGACGCGCTTCTCGAACTGGGCGGCGCTGATGCAGTCGCGCCAGTCGCTGCACCACCTGGACGAGATCTGCGAGGACCAGCGCTCCGCGCTCCAGGACTGGATCGACGCGCTCGAGGCCCTGCCCGCGCCCGGCACGCCGGCCGCGGCGCGCGAACGCGAGCTGCTGCTGGTGCGCAGCCGCGACGTGCTGGAGCACATCGAGCGCGTCGTGCACCACGTCCGCCGGCTGGAGCAGAACGCCGAGACCGCGGTGCAGTTGCACTTCAACGTGCAGAGCCACCGCACCAACGACATCATGCGCGTGCTCACCGTGCTGACGGCGATCTTCCTGCCGCTGAACCTGATCGCCGGCATCTTCGGCATGAACTTCGAATTCATCCCGCTGGTGCACAAGGCCGACGGCTTCTGGATCGCGATGGGCTCGATGGTGCTGATCGCCATCGGGCTGGTGCTGGTCTTCTGGCGCAAGCGCTACCTGGCACGCACGGCGCGCTGAAAGCACGCATGAAAAAAGCCCGCCGGTCGAGGACCGGCGGGCCTGGATGCGAACTGCAGCAGTGCTTACAGCTTGGCGGCACCGGCCTGGGCGCGTGCACGCACGTCGACCGGGTTTTCCATCGTCGAGATCACGCGGCTGTTGACGCGCGATCCACCGGTGACGTTCTGGTCGGGCGCGGCAGCGGCGCGCACGGCCTCGGCCTGCACCAGCACGCGGTCCTTGGACACGGCAACGGTTTCCGGACCGCGCGAGCCGCGGGTCACGTTCTGGTTGGGGGCCGAGGCGGCCTTGACGGCTTCGGCGTTCACCGCATCGCGGCTCAGGGCCGAGACGGGGGCTTGCACGCCCTGGTAGCTTTCGGCATGCGCGCCGGCGGCGGCCAGCAGGGACAGGGCAGCGGCGGCGATGAGTCGTTGGGTGTTCATGCGGGTCTCCAGAAGATGGACGGGGTCAGAAGGTGGGCCGCCGGTGGGCGGCCCGGGTGATTCGAATCAGAGCGCTGCGCTGCGGGTGGCGGCGCGACGCACGGCCAGGCTGCCCTGGGTGTATTGCGAGGGGATCGTGCTGTTCACGAAGGCCTTGCGGTCCAGGTTCCACGTCGGGTCGTGGGCAGCGGCGACGGCACCGGCACGCACGGCGTTGCGGTCGGCCTGCGACACGATGGTGGCCGGCACGCCGGCGTTGGCGCCTTCGGCGTACGGGTTGGCCGAGTGCGCGGCCACGACGGCCTGGCTGTTCACTTCGGCACGGCTGGCCACCGAGTTGACGGTGGTCACGCCTTGGTATTCCTCGGCCTGGGCGACGCCGACAGCGGCGACGAGGGACAGGGCGGCAACGGCGAGAATCTTCGAGGTCTTCATTTCTTACTCCTTGGCAATACGGTCGACGACAGAACGGGGTCGGGGGTGGGAGGCTGGCTCCGTCTCGTGGATCGGAGTGCCGCCGCGCTCGGGGCCTGGTTCAACCCGGGTCCGCTTCATGTCTGTCGCTGGCCCGTGGGATGAATTGTGGGGAGATTCGTTAGGTACAAACCCGCACAATTCGAACCACCGTGTTCGCGATCGAGAAACAATCGCGCGCCTTGAAACTCCCTTGCTCATGGACAGCCTCGACCTGATACGCACCTTCCGCGAAGTGGCCGCGCTCGGCAGCTTCTCCAAGGCCGCCAAGCGGCTCGACATGTCCAAGGCCACGGTGAGCAAGTACGTGGCCGAGCTGGAAACGCGCTTCGGCGTACGCCTGCTCAATCGCTCCACACGTTCGGTGAGCCTCACCGACGCCGGCCAGTTGCTGCTCGACCGCAGCCAGCCGGTGCTGGAGATGGTGGAACTCACGCAGGCCGAATTGCAGGAGCGTGCCAACGAGCCGCGCGGGCGCCTGCGCATTGCGGCGCCCTACGGCATGGCCAGCGGTGACCTGCCGAACCTGCTGGCCGAGTTCATGGGCTATTACCCCGAGGTCACGATCACGCTGCAGCTGAGCAACCACACCGACCTGGCCGAGGACGGCATCGACGTGGAGCTGCGCTTCGGTCCGATCGAGAACGAGAACCTGATCGTGCGCAAGCTGCTGCAGATGCACATGGTGGTCTGCGCCTCGCCCGTGTACTGGAAGAAGCACGGCACGCCCACGCATCCCGAGGACCTGGCCGGGCACGACGCTCTCACGCTGCTGCGCCAGGGCGCGCACCCCGTGTGGCGCTTCGAGGACGGTGGCCAGGTGATCGACGTGCCGGTGAAGAGCCGCATGGAAGCGACCGAGGGCGCGCCGTTGATCCAGGTGGCGATGCGCGGCTTCGGCGTGATCTACGTGCCGGCCCTGGTGGTGCAGCCGCACATCGACCATGGCGAGCTGGTGCCGGTGCTGCAGGACTATGCGCGCAAGGACATGTGGCTGTCGGCCGCCTACCTGCAGCGCAAGCACAACAGCGCGGCGCTGCGCGCGCTGTTGGACTTTTTGCAGACGCGCATCAGCGCGCGCGGCAAGTACGGCGAGGCCAGCGCCCAGCGCGCGCGGGCCGGACGCAAGGGCGAGCAGGCGGACTGAGCCGCAGGAAGGTCAACGCACGCCGAAGACCTGCGCCGCGTTGTCCCAGGCCACGCGCCGCGCCAGCGCAGGCGGCAGGTCGCCCAGCCACGTGCGGTACCCCCGCATGATCTCGTCGTAGGAACTCCAGCGCTGGTTGATCCAGGTGTCGGAGCCGACGAGGAAACGGTCCGGAAAGGCCTCGATCAGCGCACGCCATTCCGCGCAGAGCTTGCCGCCTTCGCACGTGAGCCCCGGCCGGTACGACAGCTCGCCCATCAGCTTGGGGTAGCGCTCCAGCATCTGCCGAACGCGCGCCACGGGCGCCCCGCCGATGCCTGTATGCGCCCAGATGAGGCGGGTGTCCCGGCCTCTGGACGGCGTGTTCGCCATCAGCAGGTCCACGGCTTCGTCGTCCACGTGTGCCAGCACGGCCAGCTGGCGCTGCTCGGCCAGCACCATCAGCTTCCTGGCGACCGGCCCGTTGGCGTTCGCGCTCTCGTACAGGTGGAACTCGCCGATGCCGCGGTAGGGCCCGCTGGCCGTACCGCGCGCCAGCTCGGCCAGCACCATCTCGTGGATGCTCTCGTCGCGGAACCAGTTCGTGTAGTCGGCTCGCGTGCGGTAAAGGCGCACGAAGGGCACGACGGTGACGCCGGCCTCGCGCGTCTCGCGCAGCGCGGCCAGCGTGCGCGTGCCTTCGTTCGGCCGGGAGTTGCCGACGATGGCGCGCACACCGTTGCGCTGCATGCGGGCCAGTGCCTCGGTGGGCGGGAATGGACCCGCGTCGCCGTTCCAGGCCTCTTCGTTGTAGTGCAGGTGCGTGTCGAAGATCGGGCCGGCGTAATCGGCCGCCTGCGCACCAGCGGCGAATGCCATCGAAAAGACAGCGGCCACCGCCCAGCGGGCGGGCGCTGCCGCCCGGTTGGACTCGAAAGGACGGCGCACCATCCGGCGCCAGTCAGCCGACGTACTTGCCGAACAGGTACAGCGTGCGCTCCTTGGCCGTGGCCGCCGCGCCGGCGTCGTAGGAGCCGCGCTGGTCGCAGTTGAAGCCGTGGCCGCAGGCGTAGACGTGCACCTCGACCTCCGGATGCGCCTTCTCGAAGGACTCGATGGTGTCCAGCGGAATCCAGTGGTCCTTGTTGCCGAAGTGCGCCATGACGGGCACCTTGGGCTTGCGCGCGGCTTCTTCGGGCGAAGTCATGCCGCCGCCGTAGTACGGCGCCGCGGCGGCCAGGCCCTCGAGCTCGCAGGCCGCGCGCCAGGTCAGCAGGCCGCCCCAGCAGTAGCCCACGATGCCGACCTTGCCCGCCTTGCCGGCGTAGTCGATGGCGGCCTGGATGTCCTGCAGCACGCCGGGCGCGGGCAGCGCCTCGACGGCGGTCTTGAGCTCGAAGCCGGCCTTCATGTCGGCCTCGGAGTAGCCCAGCTCCACGCCGGGCTTGACGCGGTGGAAGGTGGCCGGCGCCACGGCCAGGTAGCCGGCCGCGGCATAACCGTCGGCCACTTCGCGGATGTGCGAGTTGACGCCGAAGATCTCCTGCACCACCACGACGCCGCCCTTGGGCGTGCCGGCGGGTTCGGCCACGTAGGCGGGGAAGGTGAAGCCATCCTTGGCGGTGAGATCGATGAACTGGCCCATGCAATGCTCCTTGTGCGGGTGAGTGGGGAAAAAGAAATAACGAGAGGAAGCGCGCTCAGCGGGCGAGCGCGCGTTCGACGAAATCGAGCCGGTCCTGGCCCCAGAACATCTCGCCGTCGACCACATAGGTGGGCGCGCCGAAGACGCTGGTGTCGATGGCTTCCTGCGTGAAGGCCTGGTAGCGCTCCTGCACCAGCGGCGTGCGTGCGGCGTCCAGCCGCGAGGCCGGCAGGCCCAGCGCAAGCAACAGTTCGGCCAGCACCTCGGCGTCGGCGATGTCGCGCTCGTCGGCCCAGACGGCCGCCATCACCCGGCCGGCGAGCTGCATCGCGGCCAGCGTGCCGTCGGCGCCCTCGACGGCGAGGATCAAACGCGCGGCGTCGTTGCCATCGACCGGGAAGAAGCGCGGGTGCAGGTTCAGCGGCAGCTGCAGGTGCCTGGCGAAGCGCTCGAGCTCCACCAGCCGGTAGGCCTGGCGCTGCGGTGCGCGCTTGGCCAGCGGCAGGCCGCCCGAGGCGGGGAAGACCTGGGCCAGGTCCATGGGCTTGAGCCGCACCGTCGCGCCGGCCGCGTCGGCCATCGCCATGAAGCGGGCGTGGCCCAGGTAGGTCCAGGGGCTGTGCGGCGCGAAGAAGTAGTCGACGGTCGAGGGCAAACGGGTCTCCGGTGCGCCGGGCGGCGCGGCATGCGCAGGGCCGATGGTTTAATCCCGGCCCAGGAGGTGGTCGGCGGCGGGAGCGAGCATCCCGCGCCGGCACCGGTTGTACCCCAGGCGCCGCCTTCATGCAGGAGAAACCGCGTTGGACCCCCAAGTGCTCTTGATCACCGGCGGCAGCCGCGGCATCGGCGCCGCCACCGCCCTGCTCGCCGCCAAACGCGGCTTCGCGGTCGCCGTCAACTACGCCGCCAACTCCCTCGCCGCCGACGAGGTGGTGCGCCGCATCCGCGCCGAGGGCGGCAGCGCGATCACGGTGCAGGGCGACGTCGGCGACGAAGCCCAGGTCGTGGCCATGTTCGAGAAGGTGGACGCCAAGCTCGGACGCCTCACGGCGCTGGTCAACAACGCCGGCGTCGTCGATGTGCGCGCGCGGGTCGACCAGATGAGCGTGCAGCGGCTCGAACGCATGTTCCGCATCAACGTCACCGGCAGCTTCGTCTGCGCCCGCGAAGCCGTGCGCCGCATGAGCACCGCGCACGGCGGCAGCGGCGGCGCTATCGTCAACGTCGGCAGCGCCGCATCGCGCATCGGCTCGCCGGACCTGTACGTCGACTACGCGGCCAGCAAGGGCGCGATCGACACCTTCACCCTAGGCCTGGCCAAGGAAGTGGCGGCCGAGGGCATCCGCGTCAATGCCGTGCGTCCGGGCCTCATCGACACGGAGATTCACGCCTCAGGCGGCCTGCCCGACCGCCACCATCTGCTCGCGCCGCAGGTGCCCATGCAGCGCGTGGGCACGGCCAACGAGGTGGCCGCGGCGATCGTGTGGCTGCTCTCACCCGAGGCGAGCTACACCACGGGAGCACTGCTCGACGTGGGCGGCGGACGGTAGGCCCGCCCCGGCGAGGAACGACGATACGGAAAGCAAGGAACCGCCATGGCCACCTCGATGGATCTCATCAAGCCGCTGGTCACGCTGGTGGCCATCGTCAACCCGCTGGGCATCGTGCCCTTCTTCATCCACTACACGCAGGGCTACACCCATGCCCAGCGCATGCGCACGGCGAAGGTGTCGGCCATCAGCGCCTTCTTCGTCATCAGCATCAGCGCGCTGATCGGCCAGCGGCTGCTCGGCTTCTTCGGCATCTCCATCGCGAGCTTCCAGGTCGGCGGCGGGCTGCTGCTGCTCATCAGTTCGCTGTCGATGCTCAACGCGCAGCCGGCCGAGGCCAAGGCCAGCGCCGAGGAGGTGCGCGCCACCGAGGTCAAGGCCGCGATGGGCGCCTCGATCGCGGTGGTGCCGCTGACCATCCCGCTGCTCACCGGCCCGGCCACCATCTCGACCATGGTCATCTACGCCACGCAGACGCGGCAGTGGTGGGAGCTCGCGATCCTGGTCGGCTACGGCATCGTGGTGGCTGGCATCACCCTCGTCGCCTTCCGCCTGGCCGACCCCATCGCCCGCGTGCTCGGCAAGACCGGCATCAACGTCATGACGCGGCTGATGGGCCTGATCCTCGCCGCGCTGGCGGTGGAGGTGATGGCCAACGGGCTGGGGAAGCTGTTTCCGATCCTGGAGCGGACAGCGTGAGCTCTTGCTATCAGCGGCCGGCCGGCAGCCAGACCGCCTGGCCGGGCCACCCGGATCGTGGCGCCGCGCCTCAGCGCGCCTGATTCACCCACGCCACCATCTGCGCCACCGCCTCGTCGCTGGCGGCAGTGAGCGCCTTCACGCCACCGGCGGCGTCGTTGGTCGGCGCGGCCTGGCGCACGGTGAACACGCGCTGGCCCAGCACGCGCTCGCCGGCCGGCGAGCCGCGCACGAGCGTGGCGCGCACGCGCACCAGGCCCACGCTGGCGGTGGGCGATTCGAAGTAGTGGCTGAACTCGTCGAGCGAGATGCGCAGCACATCGGTGCTGCGGCCTTCGCGGCTGAGGTTGGCGGCCTCCAGCGTGCCGAGCACGGTGCGGCTGGGCGTGAGGCCGTCGCGCAGGCGCTGGCGGAACAGCTGCAGCGGCGGCTGCGTCCAGCGCGAGCCGGCGTAGGGACGCAGCTCGTTCGCGTCGGCGTAGCCGAGGCGGTAGTTGAGCGCGGTACCTTCCAGCCGAGACGCCGCCGTGTCCAGGTCGGCCAGCGTGATGGGCGGCAGCGCCGCGGCGCCCGGCGCCGGCACGGCGGCGACGAGCGGCCCGGGGCCGAAGTCGTAGAGCACGGTGCGGCTGGGCTTGTCGGGCAGCGCGCTGCAGCCGGCGAGCAGCAGAAAACTCAAGCCGAAAATGGCTGCGGCGCCCGTCCTGCCTGCACAAGCAGCTCCTGATTTCATAGCAAATCGCAACATGTTCGGGGTCTCCTGCTCAGCGCCCGCCGGCGGCTGCGGGGGCGACGAAGCCGGCCTCGCCCGGCCCAGGCACCGGCGTGCCGGTGCCGTAGACCAGCGACTGCGGGCTGTCGGCAATCGTGTCGGCCAGGCGGCCCACGCGGCGCGCGGCCAGCGAGGTGTCGTCGGCTGCGCGGTTCAGGCGCGGCAAGGTGCCGTTGTTGATGGACTCGAGCGTCTGCTGCAGCGCCGCCGTGCCGCTGCCCAGACGGTCCATGGTCCCGCCCTCGGCGTTCAGGCGCGTGATGGTGGTGTTGAGCGTCTGCGCCACGCGCGCGAAGTCGGCGGCGGTGCTGCGCACGCTGCCGGCCAGCGGGGGGATGGCCGCCAGCGCCGGGTCGATGCGGGTCTTGAGCGTGTTGTCGAAGGCCTGGGTCACGCGGTTGGCGTTGGCGGCCACCTGGGCGATGTTCTCCAGCGCGTCTGCGATGCGCTGCTGGTTCTGATCGTTGAGCAGCCGGTTGGCGCGGCGCGTGATCTCCTCGACCTGCGAGAGGATCTGCTCGCCATGGTCCTGCAGCGACGCCAGCGCCGAGGGCCGCAGCGGCAGGCGCGGCGGGTCGTCGTTGTTCGGCACCAGCGGCTTTTCGTCGCCCTTGCCCTTGTCGTCCAGCGCGATGAAGGCCAGACCCGTGACGCC
Organism: Xenophilus aerolatus; assembly: GCA_030418545.1. Classification (GTDB taxonomy): domain Bacteria; phylum Pseudomonadota; class Gammaproteobacteria; order Burkholderiales; family Burkholderiaceae_C; genus Xenophilus. Next base: position 17,674 of record QAIB01000004.1, read on the forward strand.
TTGGTAGGCCAGCGTGGCGTAGCTGGAGGTGGTGAGCGGCACGCGCTCGTCGACGCTGATGCGCACGCGCACGTTGCCGCGCTGCTTGGGATCGAAATCGATGCCCGTCACCTTGCCCACCATGATGCCGCGGTAGCGCACCGCGGCCTGGGGCTGCAGGCCGCTCACCGCGTCGCGGGTGGACAGCTCGTAGGTGTTGCGCACCGTGGTGTCGCGCGTGAACCAGAGGATCAGCGCAACGAGCACCGCCACCAGGCCGAGCACGAAGGCACCGGCGGCGAGGGCATGGGCTTTGTTCTCCATGATCAATCGTCCTTCTCAGGGGAGGCGGCGCCGCCGCCGCCGCCGGGCCGCCCCAAGGCGGCGGGCGCCCCCTCGGGGGGCAGCGAACCTCGCGAAGCGGGGAGCGTGGGGGCCTTCATGTCTTTCAAGGCGAGCATGGCGCGCTGGCCGCGGCCGCCGAGGAAGTAGTCGTGGATGAAGGGGTGGTCGAAGCGGGTCACTTCCTCGGCCGTGCCGGCGACGATCACCTTCTGGTCCGCCAGCACGGCGATGCGGGTCGACAGGTCGAGCAGCGTGTCGAGGTCGTGCGTGACCATCACCACCGTCAACCCCAGCTCGCGGTGCAGGCCGCGCAGCAGGTCGCAGAAGCTGTCCGACGCGGCCGGGTCCAGGCCCGCGGTGGGCTCGTCGAGCAGCAGCAGCGGCGGGTCCATGATGAGCGCGCGCGCCAGGGCCACGCGCTTGATCATGCCGCCCGAGAGGTCGGCCGGCATCTTGTACGCGTGCTCGGGGCCCAGCCCCACCATCTGCAGCTTGACCAGCGCGGCGTCGATGACCAGGTCTTCCGGAAGCAGCTTGAGCTCGCGCAGCGGGAAGGCGATGTTGTCGATCACGTTGAAGGCCGAGAACAGCGCCCCGTGCTGGAACAGCATGCCCACCACCGCCGCGCCCTTGGCGCTGAGCGCGTTGGGCGGCGTGCCGAGCACACGGACCTCGCCGCGCGTGGGATGTTCCAGCCCGAGGATCTGGCGCAGCAGCACCGTCTTGCCGGTGCCCGAGCCGCCGACCAATGACAGGATCTCGCCGCGTTCGATGGACAGCTGCAGGTCGCGGTGCACGACCTGCTCGCCCTTGTCGTTCGCGAACACGGTCCACAGTCCGCGGATGTCGACCACCGGCGCATCGCCGTGGTCCAGGTGTTGCCAGGCCGAACCGCTCATGTGCCGGCCCGGAATCCGATGCCGCGGAACAGCACGGCGAACAGGGCATCGACCAGGATCACCATGGTGATCGAGGTCACGACCGAGGCCGTGGTGCCGCGGCCCAGGCTCTCGGTGTTCGGCTTGACGCGCATGCCGTAGTGGCAGGCGATGAGTGCGATGAGCACGCCGAAGACGGCCGACTTGGCCACGGCCAGCACGATGTTGCTGAAGGGCACGGCGCGCGGCAGCTGCTGGATGAAGAACACCGGCGAGATGTTGAGCGTCGAATCGGCCGCCAGCATGCCGCCGACCAGGGCGGCGATGGAAGTCCAGATGCTGATGAGCGGCATCGCGATGGCCAGGGCCAGCACGCGCGGCATGACCAGGCGGAAGCCATGCGGGATGCCCATCACGCGCATGGCATCGAGTTCCTCGGTGACGCGCATCACGCCGATCTGCGCCGTGATGGCCGACCCCGAACGTCCAGCCACCAGCACCGCCGCCAGCACCGGGCCCAGTTCCCGGATCAGCGACAGGCCGAGGATGTTGACGATGAAGCTTTCGGCGCCGTAGTTGCGCAGCTGGTTGGACGTGAGGTACGCCAGCACCACGCCGATGAGCAGGCCCACCAGCGCGGTGATGGGCAGCGCCGTGGTGCCCATCTGGTAGAGGTGCCCCGACAGGTCGCGCCAGGGCCCGCGGTGCGGCGCACGAATCAGCTTGACCAAGTCCAGCACCAGTTGGCCGACCAGCACCATCGCGTCGCGCGCCAGGCGCAACAGGGCCGGGCCCTTGGCGAAGTGGCGCCGGATCTCGTCCCAGAAGGTGAACTGCGGCGCCTGCGGCGGCGCGGTGCTGTAGCGCGCCACCTGGTCGATCACGGCCTTCTGCGTGGGCGTCATCTCGATCTGCGCCGGCCACGCACGCCCCCAGTGGTTCCACAGCAACTGGGCGCCGATGTGGTCGAGGGCCTCCATGCCGCGCAGGTCCCAGGCGGTGGAGCCGCCACCCCGCGGGCCGACCGCTTCGTCCAGCGATTTCTCGAGGGCGGCCCATTGCCGCGGCGAGGAGAACGCGAGGGCGGTCCAGCGGCCGCGCGGCGCCCACGGGCCGTGCTCCTCGGCCTGCGCGCGCTCCACGCGCGGCGACGCGTCGTCACGGCGTTCCGTGAACGCGGGAGGCGGCGCGGCGGACGGCATGGAGGCGATGGCTGACCCGGTGCTGATCGACCGGGCATCCTAACCGCTGGTTACGACTGTCCGTGTGGATCGCGCCTCTCTCCGACAGGGACTCAGGCCCGCGCGCTGCCCACCGCGAAACCCTCGGCCAGCGCCTCGCGCAGCCACGCCACGAAGACGGACACCGCCCGCGGCACGTGCGCGGCGTAGGGGCGGATGGCGTACAGGTGTTCGCCGAAAGCGCCCACCGACGCCCACTGCGGCAGCACCTCCACCAGCCGCCCCGCCTGCAGCGCCGCCTGCGCGCTGAAGTCGGGCAGCAGCGCGATGCCCAAGCCACCCAACGCCGCATCGCGCAGCGCCTCGCTGTTGTTCGCGGCGAAGGGGCCATGCACCGGGACGGTGATGCGCGGCGTCGTGCCGCGCGCATCGGGCGCGCGGAAGTGCCAGGCCGGCGTGGCCTGCGCGCGCGGGTAGTAGAGGCAGTCGTGCGAGGTGAGCGCCTGCGGGTCCGTCGGCACGCCGCGCCGGCGCAGATAGGCACGACTGGCCACCAGCACGGTGCGGGTGCGGCACAGGGTCCAGGCCACGTGGGTGTCGGGCGGGGCGGCGCTGTGCCGGATCGCGAGGTCGAAGCCTTCCACCGCCAGCGAGGCCAGGCGGTCCGACAGGTCGAGCTCCACGTGCACCTCGGGGTGCGCGCGCAGGAAGTCGGGCAGGCGCGGAACGATCTGCTGGCGCGCCAGCGCGACCGGCGCCGTTACGCGCAGTTGGCCGCTGGGCAGCGCGGCGAGGTCGCGCACCCGCGAGAAGCTGTGGGCGATGGCCTCGAAAGGCGCGCGGGTCTCGTCGACCAGGCGCTGGCCGGCCTCGGTGAGGCGCACGCTGCGGGTGGTGCGCTGCACCAGCGGCACGCCGGCCTCGCGTTCCAGCTCGGCGATGCGCTGGCTCACGCCGGCCTTGCTCACGCCCAGGCGCTGCGCCGCGGCGGTGAAGCTGCCCAACTGCGCCAGCACCGTGAGCCAGTGCAGGTGGGGCCAGAGCGACTCGATCTTTTGGCGATCCATGCGGCGATTGTTCATTGGAATGAACAATCAATTCAAGCGCCGCGCCTAGGCGGGAGCTGCTGCGCTTCCTAAACTCTGGCCGTTGCCGCGCACGCCGCGCCCTTTCACCCCCCCGCAGAAAGCTTTTCGCCATGCAGATCGCCAAGACCCCCATCGACCACTACATCGCCGGCCGCGTGGTGCCCAACACCTCGGGCCGCACCCAGGACGTGACCAATCCCGCGACCGGCGCCGTCACCGGCGTGGTGGGCCTGGCCTCGGTCGCCCAGGTGGACGCCGCCGTCAAGGCCGCGGCCGCCGCGTTCCCGGCCTGGGCCGACACGCCGCCGATCCGCCGTGCCCGCGTGATGTTCAAGTTCCTCGAACTGCTGAACAAGCACCGCGACGAGCTGGCGCACCTCATCACCGCCGAGCACGGCAAGGTGTTCACCGACGCGCAGGGCGAGGTCACGCGCGGCATCGACATCGTCGAGTTCGCCTGCGGCATCCCGCAGCTGCTCAAGGGCGATTTCACCGAGCAGGTGTCCACCGGCATCGACAACTGGACCCTGCGCCAGCCGCTGGGCGTGGTGGCGGGCATCACGCCCTTCAACTTCCCGGTGATGGTGCCGATGTGGATGTTCCCGGTCGCCATCGCGGCGGGCAACACCTTCGTGCTCAAGCCCAGCCCGACGGACCCCAGCGCCTCGCTGCGCATGGCCGAGCTGCTGAAGGAAGCGGGCCTGCCCGACGGCGTGTTCAACGTCGTGCAGGGCGACAAGGTCGCCGTCGACGCGCTGCTGGAGCACCCCGACGTGAAGGCCATCAGCTTCGTCGGCTCGACGCCGATCGCCAACTACATCTACGAGACCGGCGCCCGCCACGGCAAGCGCGTGCAGGCACTGGGCGGCGCGAAGAACCACATGGTGGTGATGCCCGACGCCGACATCGACCAGGCGGTCGACGCCCTGATCGGCGCCGGCTACGGCTCGGCCGGCGAGCGCTGCATGGCGATCAGCGTCGCGGTGCTCGTGGGTGACGTGGCCGACCGGCTGCTGCCCAAGCTGATCGAGCGCACGAAGACGCTCAAGGTGCTCGACGGCGAGAACCTCGAGGCCGAGATGGGCCCCATCGTCACCAAGGCCGCGCACGAGCGCATCACCGGCTACATCGAGCTCGGTGTGAAGGAAGGCGCCACGCTGCTGGCCGACGGCCGCGTGTTCGACGGCGCGAAGGCCGGCAGCGGTTGCGACAAGGGCTTCTGGATGGGCGGCACGCTGTTCGACCACGTGACGCCGGACATGCGCATCTACAAGGAAGAGATCTTCGGCCCGGTGCTCAGCTGCGTGCGCGTGCCCGACCTGAAGGAGGCCGTCGATCTCATCAACGCCCACGAGTTCGGCAACGGCGTGAGCTGCTTCACGCGCGACGGCAACGTGGCGCGCGAGTTCGGCCGCCGCATCCAGGTGGGCATGGTGGGCATCAACGTGCCGATCCCGGTGCCCATGGCCTGGCACGGCTTCGGCGGCTGGAAGCGCTCGCTCTTCGGCGACATGCATGCCTACGGTGAAGAGGGCGTGCGCTTCTACACCAAGCAGAAGTCCATCATGCAGCGCTGGCCCGAGAGCATCGGCAAGGGCGCGGAATTCGTGATGCCGACGGCGAAGTGAGGGTTTCGCGGGGCGGTGCTACCATGGTGTTACCTCAGGAGTTCACGCCATGAGCACCACTTCGCTGAAGTTGTCCGACGAGTTGAAAGCCGAGATCCAGCGCTTCGCCGCGCAAGATGGCGTCTCCACGCACGCCTTCATGGTGCGGACGCTCGAGGACGCGGTGGCGCGCGCGCAGCGCCGAAGGACGATCATCGACGAGGCCGAAGCGTCGCTGGACGAGGTGCTTGCGGGCGGCCCTGTCTACGCTGCCGAGGACGTGCACCGTTGGGCACGAGCGCGACTGGCCGGGCGATCGACGACCGCGCCGAAGCCGATGGAGCGGCCGGAACCATCGGCGCGTCCGGCACGTCGCCGGCGCGCATAGGTCTGCGCATGCGACTGGCCTACTCGGCGCGCGCCCTGCGGGACGTGAACCGACTGACGGACTTTCTGCACGAGTCCATGCCGGAAGTCGCCGAAGCCACGGGCGCGCTGATCTTCGAGGCCATCGACATCCTCCAGCACCATCCGCTCATCGGTCGGCCGATCACAGCGAGGCTGCGCGAGCTGGTGATTTCGCGCGGGAGATCAGGGTATCTCGCCCTGTACCACGTCGATCGGGACGGCGATCGCATCCTCATCGTGGCCATTCGTCACCAGCGTGAATCCGGTTACCACGACGACGAGCTTTGACCGGCCCGCCAAGAGGCCCCCAGGAGACAAACTTGAGCAGCGACACCACCTTCGACTACATCGTCATCGGCGCCGGCACCGCCGGCGCCCTGATGGCCAACCGGCTGAGCGCGGACAAGAACCTGCGCGTGCTGCTCATCGAGGCCGGCCGCAGGGACGACTACCACTGGATCCACATCCCGGTGGGGTATCTCTACTGCATCGGCAACCCGCGCACCGACTGGCTCTACCAGACCGAGCCCGATGCGGGCCTGAACGGCCGCGTGCTGCGCTACCCGCGCGGCAAGACGCTGGGCGGCTGCTCCAGCATCAACGGCATGATCTACATGCGCGGCCAGTCGCGCGACTACGACCAGTGGGCGCAGCTCACGGGCGACGACACCTGGCGCTGGAACGAGGTGCTGCCGGCCTTCATGAAGCACGAGGACCACTACCTCGGCGATGCGGCCGAAGCGGCGCGACGCGACCCCGACTTCGCGCGCTTCCACGGCCATGGCGGCGAGTGGCGCGTGGAGAAGCAGCGCCTGCGCTGGGACATCCTCGACGCCTTCGCGCAGGCCGCACAGGAGGCCGGCGTGCCGCACACCACCGACTTCAACCGCGGCAGCAACGAGGGCGTGGGCTACTTCCAGGTGAACCAGAAGGCCGGCTGGCGCTGGAACACGGCCAAGGCCTTCCTGCGGCCCACCTGCTACGGCCGGCCCAACTTCGAGCTGTGGACCGGTGCGCAGGTCACGCGCCTGACGATCGAGCGCGGCGCCGACGGCGCGCAGCGATGCACCGGCGCGATGGTGTGGAACGGCAGCGAGCTGGTGGCCGCGCACGCCACGCGCGAGGTGATCCTGTGCGCCGGCGCCATCGGCTCGCCGCAGCTGCTGCAGTTGTCGGGCATCGGGCCCGCCGATCTGCTGCACCGGCACGGCATCCCGGTGCTGGCCGACCTGCCCGGCGTGGGTGCCAACCTGCAGGACCACCTGCAGATCCGCGCCGTCTACAAGATCAATGGCGCGCCGACCTTGAACGTGCTGGCTTCGTCGCTGATGGGCAAGGCCAGGATCGGGCTGGAGTACGTGCTCAGGCGCAGCGGGCCGATGAGCATGGCACCCTCGCAGCTGGGCGCCTTCACGCGCAGCTCGCCCGACCGGGTGTGGCCCAACATCGAATACCACGTGCAGCCGCTGTCGCTCGATGCGTTTGGCGATCCGCTGCACAGCTTTCCGGCTTTCACCGCCAGCGTGTGCAACCTCAATCCGACGAGCCGCGGCACGGTGCGCATCAAGAGCGCACGGCACGAGGACGCGCCGGCCATCGCGCCCAACTACCTCTCGACCGACGAGGACCGCCAGGTGGCGGCCGACTCGCTGCGCGTGACGCGCCGCATCGCCGCCCAGCCCGCGCTGGCGAAATACCAGCCGCAGGAATGGAAGCCCGGCCCGCAGTACGAGAGCGACGAGGACCTGGCGCGCCTGGCCGGTGACATCGCCACCACCATCTTCCATCCCGTGGGCACGGTGAAGATGGGCGCCGCCGACGACCCGATGGCCGTGCTCGATTCGCGCCTGCGCGTGCGCGGCGTGCAGGGCCTGCGCGTGGTGGACGCGAGCGCCATGCCCACCATCACCAGCGGCAACACCAACAGCCCCACGCTCATGATGGCCGAGAAGGCCGCGGGCTGGGTGCGCGCCGACGCGCGCGCCTGAGGCGGCGCTCAGCGCAGCCCGCCGATGTAGCGCGCCAGCGTGCGCTGCGGGGCGGTGGCGGTGCCCGCGGCCACGCTCTGCTGCGTGGCGGCGCGCACGCGCTGCTCGGCCGCGACCGGCGCCATCACTTCTTCCAGGCGTGTCGCGATCTCGGCCAGCTCGGCATCGTGGGTCTCGGCCGCGTGGGCGCGCGCGAAGCGCACCATTTCGGTGGCGTACTCGACGTTGACGGCCATCCATTCGGTATCGGTCACGCGGCCGGTCTTGCGTCGCAGGGCGACATGCAGGCGAGCGGCGATGGCAACGCGTTCGCTCTCGGTCATGCGACTGACTCCTTTTGTTGTACTGCACGCCCGCAGCGGCCTTTTTCAGTGGCCCAGGCGCTCCCGATGCTCAGCAAGATCGAGGCCCAGTCGCTCGGCCTCGTCATCGACCCGCAGGCCGACCAGCACGCGCACGATGCCGAGCACCACCGCCGTGCCGATCGCGCTGTACAGCGCCACGGCGCCCACCGCGGTGGCCTGGGTGAGCACGTCGCCGTTCGCGCCCGAGATGCGCTTGTCGGCGAACACGCCGGTGAGCAGCGATCCGACGATGCCCCCGATGCCGTGCACGCCGAAGACGTCGAGCGAGTCGTCGGCCTGCAGCAGCCGCTTGAGCGCGGTGGCGCCCCAGTAGCAGGCCAGCCCGGCGATGAGGCCGATCAGCGCCGCCGAGCCGGGCCGCACGAAGCCGGCCGCCGGCGTGATGGCCACCAGCCCGCCGACCAGGCCCGAGCACAGACCGAGCAGCGAAGGCCGGCGGCGCACGGTCCATTCCGCCACCATCCAGCCCAGCGCGCCGGCAGCTGCTGCGATGTGCGTCACCGCGAGCGCGAGGCCGGCGCGCCCGTCCGCCGCCACGGCCGAGCCGGCGTTGAAGCCGAACCAGCCCACCCACAGCATCCCGGCGCCCATCATCGTGAAGGCCAGGCTGTAGGGCTCGAAGGGCTCGCGCCCATAGCCGGTGCGCCGGCCCAGCGCGTAGGCGCACACCAGGCCGGCCACGCCGGCATTGACGTGCACCACCGAGCCGCCCGCGAAGTCCAGTGCACCGAGTTCGGCCAGCCAGCCGCCGGGCTCCCACACCCAATGCGCGACCGGTGCGTAGACCAGCACGCTCCACAACGCGGCGAACCAGAGCACCGCCGAGAAGCGCATGCGCTCGACGAAGGCGCCCACCACCAGTGCGGCCGTGATGATGGCGAAGCTGAGCTGGAACATCGCGTACACCGACTCGGGCACGTTGGGCGCCACGTGGCTCACCGCGAGCGTGCCTGCGTCCTTCACGTAGTCCAGGCCTGCGAACCACGCGCGGTCCAGGTTGCCGATCCAGCGCGAGCCGGCACCGAAGGCCAGCGAGTAGGCCAGCGCGAACCACACGATCGACACCACCGCCGCCACGCCGACGACGTTGGCCATGGTGTTGAGCACGCTCTTCTTGCGCACCATGCCGGCGTAGAACAGCGCCACGCCCGGCAGCGTCATGAGCAGCACCAGTGCGGTCGAGGTCATGAGCCAGGCGGTGTCCGCGCCGTTGATGGAAGTCTGGGGAACGAGGGCCATCCGGGCGTCCTTTGCAGCGGAATGCTGAGTACGCCGGCGTGAGCACGAGCCGTGCCACGCCTTAACTTTCCGTCACCTTTGGTACATCCTGATGCAAATCGGTGCGCGGCGCAAGGGGTTAGTACCAATGCACTGCCCCGGTGCGCCCCCTACAGTCACCGCACTCGCAACGGGCCCGCCCGTGGCACGCGAGGGACCGAGGAGACAAACCCCCTTCGAAGAACCAGAACAGTCAGAACAAGGCGCCCGCCACACGAGGTGCCAGTCGATTTCAAAGCGCCGCTGGTCGGCGCTTTTTTCTTGCCCGGGGCCCCAGGGCACAGGCTTCGGCCCCTCAGAACAAAATCGGCCTCCAGCGCCCAAGCAGCGGGCGCTGCCAGCTATCAAAACAGTAGCACTTCCGGTGCGAGAATCCTGCGATGGACTGGGTGATCGTGGGGTTGGCCTCGCTCTTCGCGGGCTTCGTGGATTCGATCGTGGGCGGCGGCGGGCTGGTGCTCGTTCCTGCGCTGTTCTCCGCCTTTCCGGGCGCGCCGGCGGCCACGCTGCTGGGCACCAACAAGAGCGCCTCGGTCTGGGGCACGGCGGCGGCGGGGGTGCAGTTCGCGCGCCGCGTCGACCTGCGCTGGCGCGCGCTCCTGCCGGCGGCGGCACTGGCCTTCGGCGGTTCCCTGGCCGGTGCCTGGGCCGTCACGCTGGTCTCGGCCGACTTCCTGCGCAAACTCCTGCCCTTCATCCTGCTGGGCCTGCTGCTCTACACCATCGCCAAGAAGCAGCTCGGGCAGCACCACGCGCCACGGTTCACCGGGCGCGCCGAAATGGCCGCCACCGGCGCGGTCGGCGTGCTGATCGGCGTCTACGACGGCTTCTTCGGGCCGGGCACCGGCAGCTTCTTCATCTTCCTGTTCGTGCGCTGGCTGGGCTACGACTTCCTGCACGCCTCGGCCTCGGCCAAGGTGCTCAACGTGATGACCAACCTGGGCGCCCTGCTGCTCTTCGGGCTCAAGGGGCACGTCTGGTGGCACTACGGGCTGATGATGGCGGTGGCCAACATCGCCGGGAGCCTGATCGGCGCGCGCGTGGCGCTCAGGCACGGCGCGGGTTTCGTGCGCGGCGTTTTCATGCTGGTGGTGGGCGCGCTGATCCTCAAGACCGGCTACGACGCCTTCCTGCGCTGACCACCAGGGCGCTCGCGTTTCGATAGCGCCCTGCGCCCGCGGGGCGGGCGCTGCAGCCCGAAACCGCTCGAATTTCCTTCGATTCAGCCGCGCAGCAGGCGGCGCAACACCTTGCCGGTGCCGGTGGCGGGCAGCGCATCGAGCAGTTCGAGCTGGCGCGGCACCTTGTAGTGCGACATGTTCTCTTTCGCCCATGCAATGAGCCCATCGCGGTCGAAGGCGGGTGCATTGGCCGCGTCGCCGTTGGGCACCACGAAGGCCTTGACCACCTCACCCTTGTCGGCGTCGGGCACGCCGATCACCGCCACCTGCCTGACGGAGGGGTGCAGGATGAGGATGGACTCCACCTCTTCCGGGAACACGCTGAAGCCCGAGACCTTGATCATCTCCTTCACGCGGCCGATGAAGGTGAGGTAACCGTCCTCGTCCATCTTCCCGATGTCGCCGGTGTGGACCCAGCCGTCCTTGAGCACCTCGGCGGTGGCCTCGGGCCGGTTCCAGTAGCCGTGGAACACGCCGGCGCTGCGCACCACGATCTGGCCCGTCTGGCCCACCGGCAGCGCTTCGCCGTCCTCGCCGACGATCTTGAGTTCCACGCCCGGCCCGGGCACGCCGTTGGTGCCCCAGCGCACAGCGTCGCGCGGCATCAGCACGTCGTTGGTGTGCGTCTCCGACAGGCCGTAACCCGCCTCGTACACCAGGCAGCCGTTGGCGAAGGCGCTCCATTTCTTCGCCAGCTCCTCGGTGAGCTTGATGCCGAAGCTGGTGCCCATGGTGGTGTGCAGGCTCGACAGGTCGAAGCGATCCGCACCCGGCTCGTTCATGGCCGCCACCAGCATCGGCGCCATGGCGTACCACCAGGTGACGCGGAAGCGCTCGATGGACTGCAGCGCGGCCAGCGCGTCCAGGCGGTTGAGCAGCACGATGGTCGCGCCCGTGAAGGCCAGCAGCGTGACGCCGCAGATCATTCCGGCGATGTGATAGACCGGCGCCACGGCCAGCATCGTGTCGTCGTTGCGGATACGGAACATCTGCGCCCCGACCGCCGTCTTGTACAGCGCATTGCGGTAGCTCAGCATCGCGCCCTTGGGCATGCCGGTGGTGCCCGAGGTGTAGGTCATCAGGGCGACGTCGTCCATCGACAGCTCGGGCCGCGGCGGATTCGGCGCCGGGTCGGCCACGGCCTCGGCGAAGTCGACCGTGCCTTCGGGCACCGGGCGGCGCGCCGCGACCTCCTCGGGCACGCGGATCGGCGGGTCCTGCGGCAGGAAGTCGCTGTAGCGCACGCTGTAGACGTGCGAGACGTCCACCTTGTCGCGCACCGAGAGCACGATCGGCACCAGGTGGTCGGCCGCGACGATCGCCTTGGCGCCCAGGTCGCCGACCTGGTAGGCGAACTCGTGCGCCTTGAACATCGGGCTGCACGGGCTCACGATCGCGCCCAGCTTCTGGATGCCGAAGTGGGCGACGAGGTACTGCGGGCAGTTCTGCAAAAAGAGCGCCACGCGGTCGCCCTTGCCCACGCCGATGCGGTGCAGGGTCTGCGCGAAGGCGTCGCTCAGGCGGTCGAGTTCGGCATAGCTGATCTCGCGGCCATACCAGACCAGCGCGGCCTTGGCCGGCTGGCGGCGCGCATGCTCGCGCAGGTATTCGTGCAGCGGCTGCTCGCCGAAGGGGTAGTCGATCTCGGGCGTGCTCATGGTCGTCTCTACAGGCCCAGCGCGTGCTTGGCCATGATGTTCTTCTGCACCTCGGTGCTGCCGCCGTAGATGGTCATGGCGCGGCAGAACTGGTAGCTCGGCACCGGCCCGAGCGCGTGCTCGGGGCCGACCAGCGGGTCCTCGTTCAGGCCCAGCAGCGGACCGGGCTGGTAGCGCTGCCCGTCGGGCCCTGCAGCCTGCACCAGCAATTCGGTGATGCGCTGCGCGATCTCGGTACCGCGGATCTTGATGAAGGAGGACTTCCCCGGCCCGGCCGGCGCGCCCGCATGCATCTCCGACAGCATGCGCAACAGTCCGATCTCCAGCGCCTTGAACTGCACCTCCACGCCCGCCACCTCGGCCGCGAAGGCGGGGTCGTCGATCAGGCGTCGCCCACCGCTGCGCACCTCGCCGGCCACGCGGCGCAGCTTCTGCAGCTCCTGCGTGATGAAGCGCAGGTTGGCGTTCTCGACGCGCTCGTGCTCGAGCAGGAACTTGGCGTAGGTCCAGCCGCGGCCGGCCTCGCCGATGAGGTTCCCGCGCGGCACCTTCGCGTCGTCGAAGAAGACGGCGTTCAGGTAGTGCCGGCCGTCGAGCATGCGGATCGGCTGCACCGTCACGCCCGGCGTCTTCATGTCGATGAGCAGGAAGGAGATGCCCTCCTGCTTGCGGCCTTCGCGGCCGGTGCGCACCAGGCAGAACATCCAGTCGGCGAAGTGCGCGTAGGAGGTCCAGATCTTCTGGCCGTTGACGACGAAGTGATCGCCGTGGTCGTCGGCCTGGGTCTTGAGCGAGGCCAGGTCCGAGCCCGCGCCGGGCTCCGAGTACCCCTGGCACCACCACACCGACGAATCGCGGATCGCCGGCAGGTGCTTCGCCTTCTGCGCCTCGGTGCCGAAGGTGTAGATCACCGGGCCGACCATTGCCGGGCCGAAGACCTGCAGTTCGGGGCAGTGCATCTCGCCGGCCACGCGGTTGAAGATGATCGTCTGCATGGCCGACCAGGCCTGGCCGCCCTGCTCGCGCGGCCAGGCGCCGGTGAACCAGCCCTGGCGGCCGAGGATCTGCTGCCAGCGCATGAAGTCCTCGCGGTCGAGGAATCGGTCCAGCCGCACCTTCTCGCGGATGTCGGCCGGCAGCTGCGCGCCGATGAAGGCGCGCACCTCGGCCTCGAAGGCCTGCTCGGCGGGGGAAAGCGTCAGGTCCATCGTGCGGCTCAGCTCGCCATGTAGCGCTCGACGTGCCAGTCGCTGTCGCCGAAGGTGGTGGCGATCATCGACAGGCGCTTGAAGTAATGGCCCACGGCGAGCTCCTCGGTCACGCCCATGGCACCGTGCATCTGGACCGCCTCCTGCCCCACGCGCTTGGCCGTGCGGTCGATCTCGATCTTGGTGGCCGACAGCGCCTTGCGCCGCGCCGCGGCGTCGCCCTCGCGCAGCATGAGCGCGCCGTAAAGCGCCATCGAGCGCGCCTCGTCCAGCGCGATGTACATGTCGACCATGCGGTGCTGCAGCGCCTGGTTGGTGCCGATGGGGCGGCCGAACTGCTGGCGGGTCTTGAGGTACTCCAGCGTGCTGTCGACCAGCACCGCCATCGCGCCCACGGCTTCCGACGCGAGGGCCGCGATGCCCTGGTCGATCACCCGCTCCAGCGCGTCGCCCGCCGCGCCCTCTTCGCCCAGGCGACGCGCCGCGTCGACGCGCACCCGGGTGAGCACGAGGTCGGCCGTGCGCTGGCCGTCGTGCGTCGCGTAGGGCGTGAGCGCCACACCCGCGGTGCCCGCATCGACCACGAAGGCGCTCAGCCCGTCACGGTCGGCCGTGCCGCCCCCGGTGCGTGCGACGACGATGAACTGGTCGGCCGTGGGGCCGCCGTACACCAGCGTCTTGCTGCCGTCGAGCACGTACCCGCCGCCGTCGCGGCGTGCCGTGGTCTCGCAATGCGTGCTCTCGTAGCGCGAACCGGGCTCGGCGTAGGCCAGCGCCAGCTTGCGCTCGCCACCCATCATGGGCTGCAGCCATTCGGCCTTCTGCGCCGCGCTGCCCAGCGCGCTGAGCATGCCGCCGCCCAGCACCACGCTGGCGAGGTAGGGCTCCAGCAGCAGGCCGCGACCGACACCTTCCATCACGATGCCGGTGTCGGTCGCGTCGCCGCCGATGCCCCCCTCCTCCTCGCTGAAGGGAATGGCCAGCCAGCCGAAGTCGGCGTACTGGCGCCAGCAGCCCTCGTCGTGACCGGGTTCGCTGGCGGCCAGCTTGCGGCGGTGGGCGAAGTCGTAGGCCTCGCGCACGAAGCGCTCGACGCTCTCGCGCAGCTGGGTCTGTTCGGGGGTGTATTGGAGGTCCATATCAAATCAGTTCGAGCACGCAGTGCGCAAGAAGCGGGGGTGGGTCATAACGCCAGGTAGCGCTGCTGGACTTGGGGGTTGGCATCGAAGGTGGCCCAGTCGCCCTCGAAGACGATGCGGCCGGTGTCGATGACGTAGACATACTGGGTGCAGCGGCGCGCGAACCAGATGTTCTGCTCGCACAGCAGCAGCGCCACGTTGCGCTCGGTGCAGCTGCGCACCACATCGTGCGCCATCTCCTCGACGATGATTGGCGCCAGGCCCTCGGTCGGTTCGTCGAGCAGCAGCAGGCTCGGGCTGGCGGCCATCGCGCGCGCCACGGCCAGCAGCTGCTGCTGGCCGCCGCTGAGCTGGCCGCCGTATCGCTGCTGCAGCGGTGCCAGCATGGGAAAGCGCTGCATGATCTCGGGCACCGGCACGGCAGGCCGCTGCGTGCTCGCGCCGTAGCGCGCCATGGCGATGTTCTCGGCCACCGTCAGGTGCGTGAAGATGCGCCGGTCCTCAGGCACCAGCGACAGGCCCAGCCGCGTGCGCCGGTGCGTGGGCAGCGCGCCGATGTCCTGGTTGTCGAAGCGCACCGTGCCGCGCACGCGCGGCCCGGCATTCATCACGCTCTTGAGTAGCGTCGACTTGCCGGCTCCGTTGCGCCCGAGCAATGCGACGCGCTGGCCGGCCCCCACGCCCAGGCGCAGGTTGAACAGGATGTGGCTGTCGCCGTAGAAGGCGTCGAGGTCGCGGACGTCAAGCACCGACCATCTCCTTGCCGAGGTAGACCTCGCGCACCTTGGGGTTGGCCCGCACCTCGTCGACTGTGCCGGTGGCCACCACCTCGCCGTAGTTCATCACCATGATGCGGTGTGCGAGGCCGAACACCACGTCCATGTCGTGCTCGGTCATCACTACCGTGATGCCGCGCTCCTGCTGGATGCGCGCCACCAGCTTCGCGATATCGGTGCGGTCGCTCGGCGACATGCCGGCCGTCGGCTCGTCGAGCATCAGGATGGTCGGCCGCCCCGCCAGGGCAATGGCGAACTCGAGCCGCTTCTTGTCGCCGTGCGACAGGAAGCGCGCGCCCTGCGCGGCCTGGCCGTCCAGCTTGAGGTCGGCCAGCAGCGCCATCGCCTCGGCCTGCACCTCGTCCGACGGTGCGCAGCGCCGCCACGGGCCCAGCGCCTCCTTCGTGTGGCGGCGCCGTGCCTCGATGGCGACGATGACGTTGTCCAGCACGGTGAAGTCGTGGAACACCCGCGCCACCTGGAAGGTGCGGCCGAAACCGCGGCGCACCCGCTCGTGCGCGGGCAGCCGGGTCACGTCCTCGCCGCCGAAGCGGATGGTGCCGCCGTTGCTGCCCACCTCGCCGGTCATCACGCGGAACATGGTGGTCTTGCCGGCGCCGTTGGGGCCGATGATGGCGAACACCTCGCCCGGGTCGACCGACAGGCTCACGCCGTGCAGCACCTCGATCGGCCCGTAGTTCTTGCGCACGTCGTCGACCTGGAGCAGCGGGCCGCTCATCGCACACCTCCGGCCGGCTGCACGTCACCAGTGGCCACAGGCCGCGGCGCACCGTGTGGCTCGCGCGGTGCGCGCGGCCCCCACAGGCGCGCCTCCAGGCTGCGCCACAGCCCCACGGCGCCGTTGGGCGCGAGCAGGATGATGGCCAGCAGCCCGCAGCCGACGATCAGTTCCGACAGGCCGACCAGCGTGCGCGTGGCGTAGGTGATGGCGGCGAACAGCCCCGCGCCGACGACAGGGCCCCAGAACGAGCTCACGCCGCCGAGGAGGGTGTTGAGCATCGGCTGCGCCGAAGCGAGCCAGTGCACCTCCTCCACCGTGACGATGCGCGACCAAGGCGCATAGAGAGCGCCTGCCACGGCCGCGACCGAGCCCGAGATCACGAAGGCCGCAAGCCGGTAGCGCGCGACGTTCGTGCCCATGAAGGCGGCGCGCTCCGGGTCCTGGCGGATGGTCTGCAGCGTGCGCCCGAAGCGGCTGTGGAGCACCCACCACAGCAGCGCCGTGATGAGCACGCAGGCCGCGAGCAGGAACAGGTAGTACGCGTTCGAGTTCGTCAGGTCGAGCTGCACGATGCCCAGGCCCAGCTTCGGGCGCGGGATGTCGGTGATGCCGTCCTCGCGGCCCAGGAAGGAGCTGAAGCCGATGATGAGCCGCAGTGCCTCGGCCAGCGCCACGGTGAGCACGGCCAGGAACACGCCGGTCATGCGCCGCAGCGCGAGTGCGCCGATGCCCCAGGCCGCCACGGCACCGAAGAGCGCCGCGGCCGCCAGCACCGCCAGGAAGGGCATGCCCTCCACATGCCGCAGCGCCAGCGCCGTGAGGTAGGCGCCGATGGCGAAGAATCCCGCGTGCCCGAAGGACACCAGCCCGGTGTAGCCGAAGAGGATGTTCCACGACAGCGCGAAGATCACCTGCACGAGCACCGTGCCCACCACGTACAGCGGCCCGGCGCCGACCCACAGCGGCAGCGACGCCAGCACGGCGACCAGCAGCACGCCCAGGCCCTGCCACACGCGCCGCGGCACCCGCGGCCGGTGCAGCACGCCGCCGCCGTGCGCCTCGTGGGCGCCTTCGGCCTGCATGCCCACGGCGGGGAACAGGCCGTTGGGCTTCCACAGCAGGAAGGCCGCCAGCACCACGTAGATCGCCAGCCCCGGCACCGAGGGCAGCAGCACCGTGTTCAGGCTCTGCACCAGCCCCAGCACCAGCGAGCCGATGAAGGCGCCGCGGATGTTGCCCAGGCCTCCGATGATGACGGCGAAGAAGGCGTACATGAGGTAGGAGTCGCCCAGGCCGGTCGACAGGCTCTGGTTGGGCAGCAGCAGCCCGCCCGCCAGGCCGGCGAGGAGGAAGCTCGCCATCACGCTCAGCGCGATGCCGAAGGACACGTTCAGTCCCAGCACGCCCGACATCCACGGGTCGGCCGCCAGTGCCTGCATCAGCTTGCCGAACCACATGCGGTGGATGGCGACCTCCAGCACGATGTAGACCACCACGCCCGCGGCGATGACGAAGATCTGGTAAGCCGAGAAGAACAGGCCGAAGGGGTTGAGCGGCTGGTCCAGTCCCGGCGGCGGATTGACCGAGAAGAAGTCCACGCCCCAGATGAGCTTGGTGACGCCGGTGCACACCATCATCAGCGCGAAGGTGGCGATGAGCACGTAGTGCGGGTCGACATTGCGCAGCCGGCGCAGCACCAACCGGTCGGTGACGAGGCCGAGCAGCGCCGTCACCACGCCGCCCGCGAGCGCCGCGAGCAGGAACATGCCCAGCGACTGCACGTCGCGCCCCATGACCGAATAGGCCACGTAGGCGCCGATCATGAAGAAGCCGCCCTGCGCCATGTTCAGCAGGCGCAGCAGGCCGAAGATCAGCGTGAGGCCGGCGGCGACCACGAAGATCGCCATGCCGAAGGCGGCCGCGTTGAAGAACGCGAAGAGGATTTCGTTGGCCATCAGAGTTCGTACTTCTTGCCGGGCGCGGGCGGCTCGGCGATCAGGTTCTCGTCCAGCCGCACCACCTCCTCCAGGCCGTAGCCCGGTGCCGCGTCGCGCGCGCCGATCTTGGCGAAGTAGCACGAGCCGATGCCCTGGTGGTCCTCCTTGCGGATGCGGTAGGGGCCGGCGGCACTGTCGAACTGCAGCCCTTCCAGCGCCTGGATCACGGCCGCGGTCTCGGTGGAGTTGGCCTTCTTGATCGCATGGAAAATGGCCAGCGCCGAGCGGTGCGAGGCCTGCACGATGCCCGGCACCCAGGGCGTGCCGGCCACCTTCTGGATGTAGGTCGAGAGTTGCTTGCTGACCGGGAACTCGCTCTTGAACGGCTCCAGCTCCGGCGCCCAGAAGGTGGTGCCCCAGAGGTTGTTGGGCGTGGACTTGCCCATGGCCTTGGCGATCATGAGTTCGGTGCCGGCCTCGCCGATGACCTTGAACTTCCTGTCCATGCCGACGCCGCGGCCCTGCTGCAGCAGGCTCACGCACGGAGCCGCCGTGATGCCGACGAACAGGCCGTCCGCGCCTGAATTCATCAGGCTGTTGATCTCGACCTTGTAGTCGGCCTTGTTGAGCGAGGCATAGACCGGTTCGACGAACTTCGCCTGGCGGCCCGCCTTGGCGGACGCGTCGCTCACGCCCTTGTTGAAGAAGCGCACCACGTCGCGGCCGTTCTCGCTGTCGGGTGCGATCACGGCCCAGGTCTTCACGTCGGCGAAGCGCGTGGCCATCAGGCTGCCGATGCCGCCGTAGAGCATCAGCGCGTTCGATGCCGCACGGAAGAAGTTGGGGCTGAAGTTCTCGTGCGTGACCGACATCACCGTGGGCGCCGGCGCGACCACCACGGCGTTGAGTTCGCGCAGGATGGGCGCGATGGCCAGCGCCATTGGCGACTGCCCGGCACCGATCGACACGTTGACGCCCTCGCCCGCCAGCTCGCGCACCGCGGCCACGGCGCCGGCGCTGCTGAACTTGTCGTCGCGCACCACGATCTCGATCTGGCGGCCCAGCAGGCCGCCGTTCTCGTTCCATTGCAGCTGCGCGGCCTTGATGCCGTTGAGCCAGGCCGCGCCCGCCTCGGCGCCGATGCCGCTCATGGGCAGCATGGCCCCGATGCGCACCGGGCCGCCCTGGGCCTGCGCGAAGCGTGCGCCGCCGGCGCCGAGCACGGCCGCGGCGCCGGCGCCGCGCAGGAGGGAGCGTCTCTGGATGCTCATGGCGATGTCCTTGGCGTGCTCACAGGGCGACCGGCTTGCCGGGGCTGGGCGGCTCGGCCACCTCGGCCTCGCTGTAGGCGATGGCATCGACGATGCCGTAGCCCGGGTCGGCGTCGCGCGCGCCCACCTTGGCGATGTAGGCCTCGCCCAGGCCCTGGTGGTCTTCCTTGCGGATGTGGTACTTGCCCGTGGCCGTCTCGAAGTCCAGGCCCTCCAGTGCCGCGATCACGGCATCGGTCTCGGTGGACTTCGCCTTCTCGATCGCGTTGAACAGCGCCAGCGCACAGCGGTGGCTGGACTGCACGATGCTGGGCGGGTTCTTGTCGTTGGTGAGCTTGACGTAGCCGTCGTACAGCGCCGCGCTCATGGCGTGCTTCTTCCCGGCGTCGGTGCCGGGCACCCAGTAGCTGATGCTCCAGAGGTTGGCCGGCGTGGACTTCTGCATCGCCTTGGCGATCATCAGTTCGGTGCCGGCGTCGCCGATGACCTTGAACTTCTTGTCCATGCCCACGGCGCGGCCCTGCTGCAGCAGGCTGATGCACGGCGCGGCCGTCAGGCCGACGAACAGGCCCTGCGAGGGCGCGTTCATGAGGCTGTTGATCTCGACCTTGTAGTCGGCCTTGTTCAGGCTGGCGAACACCGGGTCGAGCACCTTCACCTGGCGGCCGGCCTTCTGCGCCGCGCGCTGCACGCCGATGGTGAAGAAGCGCGCCATGTCGCGGCCGTTCTCGCTGTCGGGCACGATGCACGACCAGGTCTCCACCTCCTTGAAGCGGCTGGTCAGCATGTTGCCGATGCCGGCGAAGGCGATGTAGGCGTTCCACGAGAGGCGGAAGAAATTCTTCTGGAAGCCCTCGTGCGTGAGCGACATCACCGTGGGGCACGGCGCGACCATCGCCGCCTTCAGCTCGGGCAGGATGGGCGCGGTGGCCAGTGCCATGGGCGACTGCGAGCCGCCGATCAGCAGGTTGACGCCGCTGCCGGCCAGCTCGCGCGCCGCCGCCACGGCACCCGCGCTGGTGAACTTGTCGTCGCGCACCACCAGCTCGACCTGGCGCTTGAGCACGCCGCCCTTCTCGTTCCATTGGCCTACGGCCACCTTGGCGCCGGCCAGCCAGGCCGCGCCGGCCTCGGCGCCGATGCCGCTCATCGGCAGCATCAGGCCGATGCGGATGGGCCCGCTCTGGGCGAAGGCGGGGCGCGTGCCGACCGCACCGAGCACCGCGGCGGCCGCGGTGCCGTGGAGGAACTGACGTCGCTTGATCTGCATGGCTCTTGTCTCCTGCCCACGCCGGCATCGATCGCCTTTGCGTGATTTGTTATAACAGATTGCAGATGGTGGAGACGTCGCCGGCGGCTGTCACTGGCACAAACCCGTAGACGCGTACCGGGTCGGCACGCGCAAGCGCGAGCGCAGCCCGCACGCTGGTGCGGGACGAACGCAGGAGAGAAGGAGGGAGCCGGCGCCGCTGCGCTCAGCGCGCGTAGCAGCTCAGCATCACCGAGCGCAGCCAGCGGTTGGCGGCGTCGTTGTCGGTGCTGGCATGCCAGTACATGTAGGCGTCCATGGAGGACACCGGCGCGGGCATCGGCAGCACCTGGTTGCCGAACTGCTGGTTCGCCATGTGCGCATAGCTCTCGGGCATGGTGAGCACCAGGTCGGTCTGCGACACGGTGCGGCAGGCGGCGAAGTAGTACTGGCAGCGCAGCGCGATCTGCCGCTGCACGCCCAGCCGGCGCAGTTCGATGTCCTCGAAGCCGGGCCCCTGGCGCCGGGTGGTGACGAGGATGTGCCGCTGCGCCAGGTAGGTGTCCAGGTCGATGCTGCCGCGGATGGCCGGGTGGTCCTTGCGCGCGACCACGGCCACGCCATCGACGCTGATGCGGGTGAACTTCACCGCGTCCGACAGCGGCAGCAGCACGTCGACCGCCAGGTCGAGCGTGCCGGCGGCCAACTCACCTTCGAGGCTGCGGCGGTTGGCGCGCACGCTGGCGATCTCGACCTCGGGCGCCTCGCGCGCGAGCGTGCGCATCAGCGGCGGCATCACGGTCGATTCCATGAAGTCGCGCAATCCGATGACGAAGCGCTTCTTGGTGCTGGCGGGCTCGAAGCTCTGCGTGTCGTTGAGCAGCGCCCCCAGCGACTGCAGCGAGCCGCGCAGCGGGTCGATCATGCGCTTGGTCAGCGCGGTGGGCACCATCTTGTGGCCCTGGCGTTCGAACAGCGGGTCGTTGAAGAGGTCGCGCAGGCGCCCCAGCGCATGGCTGATCGCCGGCTGCGTGAGGTGCAGCTTCTCCGCCGCCTTGGTGATGCCACCCTCGGTGTAGATGGTGTCCAGGACGACGAGCAGGTTGAGGTCGACCCTCGAGATATGCATGGGCTGTATCCGGGCGCATGCCGCGCATTCATTGGCCGGCGCTGGCGGACGCGTTTAGCCTCGCCGGCTCGAGCCGCGATCATGCCTGCACGCCGCAGGCTGCGCATTCCCCGACGAGACACGCCCGCGCGGGCGCCCCCATGTCCGACACCTTCACCGGCACCACCCCCGTCCGCGAGGGCCACCGCTTCGACGAGACCGCCCTGCGCGACTGGTTCGCCCTTCGCGTCGACGCCAGCGCCCGCCGCGCCTTCGCGCTGTCGCAGTTCAAGGGCGGGCAATCCAACCCGACCTTCCTCGTGGCCACGGCCGAACGCCGCTACGTGCTGCGGCGCAAGCCAACGGGCGAGCTGCTGCCATCGGCCCACGCGGTGGACCGCGAGTTCCGCGTGATGCGCGCGCTCGAGGGCACCGGCGTGCCGGTGCCGCACATGCATGCACTGTGCGAGGACCCTGCCGTCATCGGCTCCGCCTTCTACGTCATGGACTTCGTGGAGGGCCGCATCCTCTGGGACCCGAAGCTGCCCGGCCTGTCGAACGCCGAGCGCGCCGCGGTCTGCGACGACATGAACCGCGTGATCGCGGCGCTGCACGAGGTCGACGTGCAGGCCGCGGGCCTGGCCGACTACGGCCGCAGCGGCCGCTACGTGGCACGCCAGATCGACCGCTGGAGCCGGCAGTACCGTGCCAGCGAGACCGAGCGCATCGAAGCCATGGAACAGCTCATGGACTGGCTGCCCGCGCGCCAGCCGCCCGAGGGCGCGACGCGCCTGGTCCATGGCGACTACCGGCTCGACAACCTGGTGTTCGCGGCCGATGCACCGCGCGTGGTCGCGGTGCTCGACTGGGAACTCTCGACGCTCGGCGACCCGCTGGCCGACTTCGCCTACCACTGCATGGCCTGGCAGCTGCCGCCGCCCTTCCGCGGCCTGGGCGACCTGGACGACGAGGGCCTGCGCACCCTCGGCCTGCCCACGGTGCCCGACTACCTGCAGCGCTACCTCGGGCGGCGCGGCCTGCCGGCCATCGACCCCGCCGCCTGGCAGTTCTACGGCGCCTTCAACCTCTTTCGCGCGGCGGCGATCGCGCAGGGGATCCTGGGCCGCGCGCTGGCCGGCAATGCGTCCAACCCGCATGCGCTCGAGGCCGGCCGGCAGGCGCGCCAGCTGGCCGAGCTGGGCTGGCGCCACGCGCGCGCCGCGGGCTGAGACACCGTGGGCGCGGCACATCCGTCCATCGGCCCGGCCCTGCATGGGCTGCGCCTCGGCTTCTCGGCGCTGGAGCCCGCCGCGGCGCTGCTGGAACAGGTGCTCGGCCTCGCGCCCATCCCGGTCGTGCCACCCGCGGCGGCGGGACGGCCCGCGCGGCGCCACTACGCGCTCGGCGGGCTGCGCCTGGAGGTCCGCAGCGCATCCGGGTTACGCGGCCCTGGCGAGAGCCGGCCTGCGAACGTCGACGCCCTGCAGTGGCGCCAGGACGACCTGCCCCATCGACGACGGCACCTCGCCACCCTGGGGCTCGCGGCGCTCGATGGCGCCGAACTCGGATGTGGCGCCGGCCTGCGCCTGGAGGCGGTGGAGACCGGTGCCTGCGCGGTCGAGCTGCGCGAACCGCAGGATGTCGTCGTGACGCCGCCCGTGCCCGGCCCGCGCCTGGTCGCCATCGACCTGAGGGTGCGCGCGCCCGAGAGCGTGGCCGTGCATTGGGCGCGCCTGCTCGGTGCGCCGCTGGGCCGCGATGCCGACGGCGTGCCGCGCCTCGACGTGGCGCCGGTGCCGGTGCGCTTCGTGCCGGCCTCGGCCTTCGAGGGCGCTGGCGTCGATGCGCTGGTGCTCGCCGGCGCCGACGCCCGGGTCACCGCGCAGCGCGCCGCGGCGCACGGGCTGCCGGTGGAAGGCGACGGTTCGTGGATCGCCGCGGGCCTGCGCGTGCGGCATTCCCGGCGCTGAGCCCCGAAACAGCAAAGTGCAATCGGCCGCCAGCCCGCCCCGGATGGGCGCTGGCGCCAAACTCGTCACATCCGTGACGACCTCTGCTCAGGCGAACGACCTGCCTTCCGCCACCAGCTTCTGGATCAGCGGTGCCGGCTGCCAGAATGCCGCATCGTCGCGCGGGTTCTTGGCAAAGCGCTTCATCGTCTCGGCCACGTTGTACAGGCCCACCTGGCTGGCGTAGTGCATCGGCCCGCCGCGGTGCATCGGGAAACCGTAGCCCGTGAGGTACACCATGTCGATGTCGCCGGACTTGCTGGCGATGCCGTCCTCCAGGATGTGCGCGCCTTCGTTGACGAGGGCATACACCAGGCGCTGCACGATCTCCTCGTCGCTGATCTTGCGTGGGGTGATGCCCAGCTCCTTGCGGTGGTCCTCGATCATCTTGTTGACCAGCTCGCTCGGGATCGCGTCGCGCTTGCCCGCCTGGTAGTCGTACCACCCTGCCCCGGTCTTCTGGCCGAAGCGGCCCAGCTCGCACAGCTTGTCGGCCGTCTTGCTGTACTTCATGTCGGCACGCTCGGTGGCGCGGCGCTTGCGGATCGCCCAGCCGATGTCGTTGCCCGCCAAGTCGCCCATGCGGAACGGACCCATGGCGAAGCCGAACTTCTCGATCGCCTTGTCTACCTGCTGGGGCGTGGCGCCTTCGTCGAGCAGGAAGCCGGCCTGGCGTGAGTACTGCTCGATCATGCGGTTGCCGATGAAGCCGTCGCACACGCCGGAGACGACGGCCGTCTTCTTGATCTTCTTGGCCACGGCCATGACGGTGGCCAGCACGTCCTTGGCCGTTTCCTTGCCGCGCACGACTTCCAGCAGCTTCATAACGTTGGCCGGGCTGAAGAAGTGCATGCCGACCACGTCCTGCGGGCGTTTCGTGAAGGCGGCGATTTTGTCGACGTCCAGCGTGGAGGTGTTGGACGCGAGGATGGCGCCCTTCCTGGCGATCTCGTCGAGCTGCTTGAAGACCTTTTCCTTGACGCCAAGCTCTTCGAACACGGCCTCGATGATGAGGTCGCAGTCCTTGAGTGCTGCGTAGTCCAGGGTGGTGCTCAGGAGCGCCATGCGCTGCTCGTACTTGTCCTGCTTGAGCTTGCCCTTCTTGACCTGGGCCTCGTAGTTCTTCTTGATGGTGGCGACGCCGCGGTCCAGCGCTTCCTGCTTCATCTCGAGCATGGTGACGGGGATGCCGGCGTTCAGGAAGTTCATCGTGATGCCGCCGCCCATGGTGCCGGCGCCGATCACGCCCACCGTCTTGATCGGGCGCTGGGGCGTGTCTTCGGGCACGTCGGGGATCTTGCTGGCGGCGCGCTCGGCGAAGAAGGCGTTGCGCAGGGCCGCGCTCTCCGGCGTCCACACGAGCTCGGTGACGCCGGCGCGTTCGTAGGCCAGCGCCTGGTCGAAGGGCATGCGCACGGACTGCGCCACGCAGTCGAGGCAGCGCAACGGCGCCGGGTAGTTCTTCGACATCGCGGCGACCATGTTGCGCGCGAACTGCAGGTAGGCCTCGGGCGCCGGGTGCGTCACCTTCAGCTCGCGCACGCGCGGCAGCGGACGCACCTCGGCATGGTCGCGCGCGAAAGCGATCGCGGCCTGCAGCACCTCGGCGTCGACGATGCGGTCGAAGAGCTTCTGGCCGGGCATGGCGGCCAGCACCTCGCTCATCACCGTGTTGCCGGTGACGATCATGTTGAGGGCCGGCTCCAGGCCGATGAGGCGCGGCAGGCGCTGCGTGCCGCTGGCACCCGGCAGGATGCCGATGCGCACCTCGGGCAGCGACACCAGGGTGCCGCGCTGCACCACGCGGTAGTGGCAGCCCATGGCCAGCTCCAGGCCGCCGCCCATCACGATGCTGTGGATGGCCGCGACGACCGGCTTCTCGCAGCGCTCGATCAGGTCGATGACGTCGATCAGGTCGGGCGCCATCGTGGCTTCGGGCTTGTTGAATTCACGGATGTCGGCGCCACCGCAGAAGGCGCGGCCGCGGCCGGTGAGCACGATGGCCCGCACGTCCGGGTCGGCCTCGGCGCGGCGGATGGCGTCGGCGATGAAGCGCCGGTTGCCCAGCCCCAGGCTGTTGACCGGGGGCGTGTCCATGGTCGCGACGGCGATGCCGTCCTGCACGTCGTAGCTGCCGCTCACAGGCGTCCTTTCAGAGTGGAGCGCCGATGTTCCGCCGCGACGCGCGCGCAGCGCATCAGCGCTCCGAATGCGTCCGATGAAAAGACTGCATGGCTCGACGTTCCGGCGCCGGGCCGATGCAGGCACCATCGGGTGCATCCGAACTTTGCCCGGCCTGCGCGCCGGCCTTGCCATGCCCGTCCTGACCCGAGACAACCTGCAGCAGCACGTCGGCCAGTCGATCGGCACCTCGTCCTGGGTGGAGGTGCCGCAGTCGCGCATCGACGCTTTTGCCGAGTGCACCGAAGACCGCCAGTGGATCCACATCGACGTCGAGCGCGCCACGCGCGAGAGCCCCTTCAAGGCGCCCATCGCGCACGGCTTCCTCACGCTGTCGCTGCTGCCCATCACCTCGTACGAACTGCTGGCGGGCCTCAAGCCCACCAAGTCGGTCAACTACGGCATGGACAAGCTGCGCTTCATGTCACCGGTGAAGGCCGGCTCGCGCGTGCGCAACCACATCAAGCTGCTGGCGGCCGAGCCGCGCGACGACGGCTGGGTGCTGCTGCGCTGCGAGAACACCGTCGAGATCGAGGGGCAGGACAAGCCGGCCCTGGTCGCCGTCACGCTGGGCCTGTTCTCCTGGTCCTGATTCCCTTTTCCACACATCGCCGCACACGAAAGAACATCGCATGGACTTCAACCACAGCCCCCGCGTCCAGGACCTGCGCGAGCGCCTGCTCGCCTTCATGGAAGAACACATCTACCCCAACGAGCAGCGGCAGGCCGAGGAGGCCCACCAGTCCTACCTCAACGCCGTGAAGAACAGCGGCCGCTACACCGGCCTGCCGCTGATGGAGGAGCTCAAGCCCAAGGCGCGCGCGGCGGGGCTGTGGAACCTGTTCCTGCCCGAGGCGGAACACGGGCCGGGCCTCACGAATCTGGAATACGCGCCGCTGTGCGAGATCATGGGCCGGCGCTACTGGAGCGCCGAGGCCTTCAACTGCAGCGCGCCCGACACCGGCAACACCGAGGTGATCGCGCGCTACGGCAACGCCGAGCAGAAGGCACGCTGGCTGCAGCCGCTGCTCGACGGCGAGATCCGCTCCGCCTTCGCGATGACGGAGCCGGCCGTGGCATCGTCGGACGCCACCAACATCGCCACCCGCATCGAGCGCCGGGGCGACGAGTACGTCATCAACGGCCGCAAGTGGTACATCACGGGCGCGATGAACGAGCGCTGCAAGCTCTTCATCCTGATGGGCAAGACCGACCCCGACAACGCCGACCGCCACCGCCAGCAGTCGATGATCATCGTGCCGGCCGACACGCCCGGCATCACCGTCAAGCGCGACATGGCGCTGGTCAACCACTTCGACGCGCCCTTCGGCCACCCGGAGGTGATCTTCGAGAACGTGCGCGTGCCGGCCGCCAACATCCTGCTGGGCGAGGGCCGCGGCTTCGAGATCGCGCAAGGGCGCCTGGGCCCCGGCCGCATCCACCACTGCATGCGCATGATCGGCATGGCCGAGTCGGCGCTGGAGATGATGTGCGAGCGCGTGGTCTCGCGCGTGGCCTTCGGCAAGCCGTTGTCCGAGCAGGGCGTGTGGCGCGAGCGCATCGCCAGGGGCCGCATGCTGATCGACCAGACGCGCTGGATGGTGCTGCACGCCGCCTGGCGCATGGACACGGTGGGCAACAAGGTGGCGGCCAAGGAGATCGCGATGATCAAGGTCATCGCGCCCAACAACTGCATCCAGGTGATCGACGACGCGATGCAGGCCTTCGGCGCGATGGGCCTGAGCCAGGACACGCACCTGGTGAACTTCTGGGCCTATGCGCGCCACCTGCGCGTGGCCGACGGCCCCGACGAGGTGCACCGCAACGCGGTCGCCAAGCAGGAGCTGGCGATGTACCGCCCCAAGGTGGCCTGAGCCGGCGCCTCAGGCGATGCGCGGGCCGAAAGGCAGGATGCCCGGCTCGCGCAGCATGCGCCGCAGCAGCTTGCCGTTGCCGGCCGCCGGCAGGCCGTCGCGGAACACGATGGAGCGCGGCACCTTGTAGTGCGACATGTGCTGCAGGCACCACTCGATGAGGCGCTGGTCGGTGCGGTCGCGCCGGCGGCCGAAGCCGTCGACGCGGATGTCGCGCGGGGCGGCGTCCTTGAGCACCACGTAGGCCTGCAGCGCCTCGCCGCGGTCGGGGTCGGGCAGGCCGACCACCGCGGCCTGGCGCACGTCGGGGTGCGTCGCGAGGATGGCCTCGACCTCCTCGGGGAACACGCTGTAGCTCCAGACCTTGATCATTTCCTTGTGGCGGCCGATGAAGCGCAGGTAGCCCTCCTCGTCCATGGCGCCGATGTCGCCGGTGCGCACCCAGCCGTCGACCAGCATGGCGCGCGTGGCCTCGGGCCGCATCCAGTAGCCCTTGAAGGGCACCGGGCTGCGCACCTGGATCTCGCCGGCCGAGCCGGCCGGCAGCACCGCGCCGGTGTCGGGGTCGACGATGCGCAGCTCCGTGCCGGGAATGGGCTTGCCGTTGGTGCCCCACTTCACGGCGTCGGCCGGCATGAGCGCGTCGGAGCTGTGGGTCTCGCTCAGGCCGTAGCCGGTCTCGAAGACCTTGCAGCCGCCAGTGAAGCGGCGCCAGGCCTCGCCCAGCTCGCGCGTGAGCACGGTGCCGAAGCTGGTGGCGGCGGTGATGCGCAGCGACGAGAGCTCGTAGCTGGCGGCGTCCTCGCAGGCCATCACCGAGTCGAGCGAGGGCGCCATCGTGTACCACCAGCTCACCCGACAGGCCTCGATGGCCTGGAGCACGGCCGTGGCGTCGAAGCGGCCGAGCAGCACCACCGTGGCCCCGCAGTAGATGACCGCGTTCAGGCCGGTGATGAGCCCCGAGATGTGGTGCAGCGGCACGTCGGCCAGCAGCACGTCGTCGGGCCGGATGTCCAGGCTCTGTGCCGTCGCTGCCGTCTTGTACAGCGCGCATTCGTAGCTCAGCATGGCGGCCTTCGGCAGCCCGGTGGTGCCCGAGGTATAGGCCATGAGCGCCACGTCGTCCAGCGCAAGGTCGGGCACGGATTCGAAGGGCCCGGCCGCGGCGAGCGCCTTCGCGAAGCCGAGCGTGCCGGCCGGCCAGGGCGGATGCACGTCGCCGGGCAGTGCGATGCACGGCGGCACGTCGATGGCCAGCACGCCCGGCAGCATGTCGCCGTAGCGCACGGCGTACAGCTGGCAGCCGGCGCGACCGCCGATGGCTTCGTGCGCGAGCGCCAGGCCCTCTTCGCCCGCCACCACCGCCGCGGCATCCAGCTCGGTGAGCTGGTGGGCCAGCTCGTACAGGCGCGCATGCGGGTTGCAGGGACTGACGACGGCGCCGAGCTTCTGTGCCCCCAGGTGCGCGATCACGTACTCGGGGCAGTTGTGCATGAACAGGGCCACCACGTCGCCCTGCGCCAGCCCGTGGTCGCGCAGGCTCTGGGCAAAGCGGTCGCTCAGCTCGTCGAGCTCGGCATAGCTGATGCGCCGGCCGTACCAGACGATGGCGGGCTTGTGCGGGGTGGCGTGGGCATGCAGCCGCAAATACTCGTGCAGCGGCCGGCGGCCGTGGCGGTAGTCGATCATCCTGGCTTGTCTCCGGATCGTCGGGCCTTGCGGCCATGCGGGTTCAGGAAAGGCGTCTGCGCGCCCCGTCTCCTGTCCCGCTTGTGTCCGGATGATCGGCCAGGGCCTGCCCGAGGGCAAGGCGCCGGCAATGAATATTCGGCATGCCCGCCCATGTGGCGGCTGCATGCGGCGCGGCGCGGCCGGCGGCGACGGACCGTCAGGCCGTGGCGCGCGCGCGGCGCCGGGCCGCCGGCTCGGGCTCGCCGGCGCGCTCGCGCAGGTAGGCCAGGATCGGCGCTGCCGTGCGCTCGATCTCGTCCTCGATGCCCTTGCGCGCGAGCTCGCCGTCGCCCTTGCGCAGGCCGCGCAGCACGAGGTGGTGCGGGTGCTGCTTGCGCGGCTGCGCCAGCGCGTGGGTCTGCAGGGCCCGCATCAGCGGGCCGCATTGCAGCCACAGGCCCTCGACCATGCGCTGGAGCACCGGCATGCGGGCCAGCGCGTAGACCTCCATGTGGAAGCGCTCGGCCGCCAGCAGCTCGGCCGCCGCGTCGCCCGCTTCCCGCTGCGCGGCCATGTCCTCGTGCAGCGCCTCCAGGCGGCGAACGTCGGCCCCCGTTGCATGGTCGGCGGCGTGGGCCGCGGCCCGGCCCTCGAGCAGCAGCCGGAGTTCGCACACCTCGGCGAAGCGCGCCTCGTCCATGACCGGCACGCGCACCGAATGGTGGCCCACCTGCTCCAGCGCCTGCTCGGAGATCAGCCGCGCCAGCGCCTCGCGCACCGGGGTCGGGCTGATGCCCATCTCGGCCGCCAGGTCGCGCAGCTTGAGCTTCTCGCCCGGCGCGAAGCGGCCCGCCTTGAGGTCGCGGCACAGCCGCGCATAGGCCTGGCCATTGAGGCTGTCACGGGTGAGCGGGGCGTCGTCCATGGTCGGGAAGGGCCGCATGGCCCTCAATCTGAAATAGGTTATATCGTATGCCGGCCAGTTAGGCCGGTCAGCGGCCGGTGAAGTTCGGCGCGCGCTTTTCCAGGAAATGCGCCACGCCTTCCTTGAAATCCTCGCTGTCGAAGGACGCCACCATGGCCTCGTCGGCGCGGCGCCAGGCCTCGTCCAGGTCCTGGAACAGGCTGTCGCAGACCTGGCGCTTGATGACGCCGATCGAACGCGGCGAAGCGCTGTGCACCAGCTCGCGCGCGATGCCCTGCACCGCCGCCAGGAAGCCCTCGGCCGGCAGCGCTTTCACGAGGCCGAGCTGCGCGGCTTCGGCCGTGAGCAGCGTGCGGGCCGACATGAGCAGGTCCAGCGCATTCGTCACGCCCACCAGGCGCGGCAGCATCCACGAGGCGCCGTGCTCGGCGATGAGGCCGCGCTTGGCGAAGGCGGTGGTGAGCTTCTGCCCCTCGGCCATGTAGCGGAAGTCGCAGAAGAGCGCCATGCACAGGCCGATGCCGGCGATCGGCCCGTTGATGGCCGCGAAGATCGGCTTGCGCACCTTGAGCAGGTAGCTGAAGCGCCAGGCGTAGTTGCGCTCGATGCCCTCGAGCGCGTCGGCCGCGGGCGCCGAGCGCGCGGCATCGGCATCGCCGCTGCCGGACGCGCCGGCCTCGAGGATGTCCATGTCCGCCCCGGCGCAGAAGCCCCGCCCCGCGCCGGTGACGACGATCGCGCGCACGGCGGCGTCGGCCTCGGCACCGAGCACGGCCTGGCGGTACTCGTCCTCCATGCCCTCGTTCCAGGCATTGAGCCGCTCCGGGCGGTTGAGGGTGATGGTGCACACGCCGTCCTGCGTGGCCACGGTGATGTTGCTGTACGCCATGGCTCAGCCCTCGTCGCCGCCGCCGATGGTGGCGCCGCCGTCGATGACGATGGTGGTGCCGGTGATGAAGCGGCCCGCATCCGAGCCCAGCAGCAGGGCCGCGCCGGCGATGTCCTCGGGCTCGCCGATCATGTTCAGCGGGCTGGACTTCAGCGCGTTGGCCAGCGTCTCGGGGTTGTCCCACAGCGCCTTGGCGAAGTCGGTCTTGATGAGGCCCGGCGCGATGCAGTTGGTGCGGATGCCCTGCTTGCCCCATTCCAGCGCGAGGCTGCGCGCCAGCGACATGTCGGCCGCCTTGGAGATGCCGTAGGCGCCCAGCACGCGCGAGCCCGTGAGCCCGGCGATCGAACTGATGATGACCACCGACCCGCCGCCCTTGGCCGCCATGCCCGGCGCCGTGCGGTTGACCAGCCACAGGTTGGAGCGGATGTTGACGTCCATCACCTTCGAGAAGGCTTCGTCGCTGATGCCGGACATCGGCCCGTAGTACGGGTTCACGGCCGCGTTGCACACCAGCACGTCGACCGTGCCGTAGACCTTCTCGGTCTGCTCGACCAGGCCCAGCACCTCGTCCTTGCGCGAGATGTTGCAGGCGATGGCCGTGGCCTCCAGCCCCTCGGACCGGATCTGGTCGACCACGGCGGCGCAGGCGTCGGCCTTGCGGCTGGTGATGACCACGCGCGCGCCGGCGCGCGCGTAGGCGATGGCGATCGCCCGGCCGATGCCGCGCGAGGACCCGGTGACGATCGCGGTCTTGTTCTTCAACGACAGGCTGTCCATGGCGTCTCCTTCTCTTCGTGTCGGGGGTTTCAGCGGTTGGCGAACACGGGCGTGCGCTTCTCGACGAAGGCGCGCGCCGCTTCGAGGTGGTCCTCGGTCATCGCGCAGCGGATGTGGCGGACGGCCTCGTGGTCCAGCGCCTGGGAGAGCGTGGCGCCCTGCTCGGCCGCGTTGAGGTTGGACTTGATGTGGCCCAGCGTGATCGTCGGCCCCTCGGCGAGCTGGCGCGCCAGCTGACGGCCGGCGTCGTCGAGTTCCGCATCCGGCACCACGCGCGCGGCCAGGCCCAGTTGCAGCGCCTCGTCGGCCTTGATCACCGGCGACAGCAGCGCGAAGGCGCGCGCCCGCGGGCCCAGCAGCTGCGTGAGGAACCAGGTGCTGCCGAAGTCGCCCGACAGGCCGACCTTGGCGAAGGCCGAGGTGAGCTTGAGGGTGTCCGACGCGACGAGCAGGTCGCAGGCCAGCGCCAGCGACAGGCCCGCGCCCGCGCAGGCGCCGCGCACCAGGGCCAAGGTCGGCTTGGGCATCTCGCGCAGCAGGCGCGAACACTCCATGTGCTCGCGCAGCTGGTGCGTGCGCGCCTCCAGCGTGGCCGGCGGGCCGTCGCTGTCGGCCATCGCCTTCACGTCGCCACCGGCGCAGAAGCCGCGGCCGGCGCCGGTCAGCACCACGGCGCGCACGGCCGGGTCGATGGCGGCGCGGCGCAGCGCGGCGAGCAGCGCGTCGGTCATGCCGGGCGTGAGCGCATTGAGCCGTTCGGGCCGGTTCAGCGTGAGAGTGAGCACGCCGCCGTCGCGCGCTTCGATCAGTTCGGTCGTCATGGGCTGGATGTCTCCTGGTGCGGTGGGTGTCAGAGCGCGCCGGCCGCCTGCAGCGCGGCTACGCGGTCGGGGCCGTGGCCCAGCCAAGCGGCCAGCACCTCGGCGTTGTGTTCGCCCACGCGCGGCAGCGGGCGGCGGATGGTGAGCGGCGTGTCCGAGAGGTGGATCGTCACGCCCTGCATCGGCACGGTGCTGTTGCCGAAGGGCACGTCACGGATGGCGCCGCGGTGCGCGAGCTGCGGGTTGTCGACCACTTCGTCGACGCGCGCGATCTTGGCGCAGGGCACGCCCTCGGCCTCCAGCCACGCCACGATCTGGTCGGCGCCGTGGGCCAGCATCCAGTCGGCCACGATGCCTTCGACGGCGTCGCGGTGCTCGAGGCGGCTGGCCATGGTGGCGAAGCGCGGGTCCTCGATGAGCGCGGGCCGCTTCATGGCACGCAGCACGCGCGGGAACATGTTGTCGTCGCCGCCCACGATCAGCACGTAGCGGCCGTCGCCGGCCTGGAAGGTGTTGGAGGGCGCGACGTAGCGGTCGCGGCTGCCCACGCGCGTCATGGTCTGGCCGAAGAGCTTCTGTTGCGGGATCGCGGTCATCAGCATCGACAGCGCGCTCTCCAGCAGCGACACGTCCACCAGCTGGCCGACGCCGGTGCTGTGGCGCGCGTTCAGCGCCGCGAGGATGCCCAGCGCCGCGTACATGCCGGTGGTGTAGTCGCACATGAAGGAGCCGATCATGGTCGGCGGCCCGTCGGGCTGGCCGGTCATGTCCATCAGGCCGCTCATGGCCTGGGCCACGCCGTCGAAGCACTGCTTCTGCGCGAGCGGGCCGTCCTGCCCGAAGCCCGAGATGCGCGCCATCACCAGGCGCGGGTTGAGGGCGTGCACCGCGTCCCAGCCCAGGCCCATCTGCTCCATCGTGCCGGGGCGGAAGTTCTCGACCAGCACGTCGGCCTCGGCGATCAACGCCTTCAGGGTAGCCAGGCCTTCGGGATGGCGCAGGTCGATGGCCAGGCTCTTCTTGTTGCGGTTGACGATGAAGGTGTAGAGGCTCTGGCCCTCCACCGCGGGCAGCGCGCGGCGCGCGTACTCGCCTTCGCCGGGCGGCTCGATCTTGACCACCTCGGCGCCCATGTCGCCCAGCATCATGGCGCAGTAGGGCCCGGCGATGAAGCGCGAGAGGTCAAGGACGCGCAGGCCGTCGAGCGAGGTCATGGGCAGGTGTCTCCTGGTGTGCGCTTGTCGTGCCCGGCTCGGCGACAGCGGCGTGTTTTGTTTAATTTGTTATATCATATTTTCAGGAGACCACCGAATGAACCAGGCTCAGCCACACCGGGCGGACGCAGCGTCCACCGCCACCCCACCCTACTTGCGGCTGCGGCAGATCTGCCTGGTCGCCCGCGAACTCGCCCCGGTCGTGGACGACCTGTGCGCCGTCTTCGGCGTGCAGGTGTGCCACCATGACCCGGAGGTCGGCCAGTTCGGGCTGCACAACGCGCTGATGCCCTTCGGCCACCAGTTCATCGAGGTGGTGGCCCCGGTGCAGGACGGCACCACCGCCGGCCGCTACCTGGAACGCCGCGGGGGCGACGGCGGCTACATGGTGATCCTGGACAGCGAGTCGCTGCCGCGCTGGCGCAGCCACGTGGCGCAGGTGGGCGTGCGCGTGGCCGCGCCGCTGGCCCTGGGCGACTACGAGGGGCTGCAGCTGCACCCGCGCGACACCGGCGGCGCCCTGCTGGAGATCAACTGCACGAAGGATGGCGCGAGCCTGGACGGCCCCTACTGGCCGGCCGGCCCGCACTGGCAGCGGCATGTGGCGACCGGGCGCGTCACCGGCATTGCCGGTGCCGTGCTGCAGGCCAGCGAGCCGGCCACGCTGGCGCAGCGCTGGGCAGGGATCCTCCAGCGCCCGGTGGAGGGCGGCACGCAGGTGCCGCTCGACAACGCCCGGCTGCAGTTCGTGCCCGACACCGACGGCCGCGGCGAGGGCCTGGCCGCCGTGGTGCTGCAGGTGCGCGACGCGGCGGCCATCCGCGCCGCCGCGCGTGCGCGCGGCCTGCCCGAAGCCGAGGACCGCGTGACGGTCGGCGGCGTGCATTTCATCTTCTCACCGGCCTGAACGCCTTCACGAGGACAGCCATGGAACTCGCCTTCACTCCCGAGGAACAAGCCTTCGCCGACGAGGTGCGCGGCTTCATCCGCGACCACCTGCCGGCCGACATCTCGCGCCGCGTGGAGCACGACCTGCACCTCACGCGCGAGGACCACATGCGCTGGCAGCAGATCCTGGGCCGGCGCGGCTGGCATGCCTACACCTGGCCCGTGTCGCAGGGCGGCCCGGGGTGGACGGCCACCCAGCGCTACCTCTTCGAGACCATCAGCGGCGAGATGAACTGCCCCACCATCCAGCCCTTCGGGCCGCGCATGGTGGGGCCGGTGATCTACAACTTCGGCTCCGAGGCGCAGCAGGCACAGCACCTGAGCGGCATCCGCGATTCGACGGTGTGGTGGTGCCAGGGCTATTCGGAGCCGCAGTCGGGGTCGGACCTCGCCTCGCTCGCCACCCGCGCCGACGACCATGGCGACCACTACGTGGTCAACGGCCAGAAGATCTGGACCTCTTACGCCCACCATGCCGACTGGATGTTCTGCCTCGTGCGCACCAGCCGCGAGGGCCGCAAGCAGGAGGGCATCTCCTTCCTGCTCATCGACATGAAGTCGCCCGGCATCGAGGTCCAGCCGATCCCGATGCTGGAGGGCACGCACTCCTTCAACGCGGTGTTTTTCACCGACGTGAAGGTGCCCAAGGCCAACCTCGTGGGCGAGGAAGGCCGCGGCTGGCACTACGCGAAGTTCCTGCTCGAACACGAGCGGGTCGAGAACTCGAACATCGGCTTCTCGACCTTCGCGCTGCGCCGGCTGCACCGCATGGCGCGCACGGTGCAGCACCGCGGCCGGCCGCTGATCGAGCAGCCGCTGTTCCGGGCCAAGGTGGCGCGCGTGGAAGCACAGCTCAAGGCGCTGGAGATGAACACCCTGCGCGCGCTGTCGAGCATGGGCAGCGGCAGCTCGCCGGGTGCGGGGCTCGCGTCCTCGCTGAAGATCCGCGGCACCGAGATCGGCCAGCGCCTGACCGAGCTGCTGTACGAGGCCGCCGGCCCCGCGGGCCAGCGACTGGACATGGCACTTGCCCATGGCGAGGGCGACATGGACGGCATCGACGCCAGCGTGCGCGGCGCACCGGCCAACTACTTCTGGCGGCGTGCGATGTCGATCTACGGCGGCAGCAACGAGATCCAGCGCAACATCATCGCCAAGCAGGTGCTGGGGCTCTGAAGGCGCCGGGCGCGCCGCGTCAGCCGTTCTGCGCCAGCCACGCGCGCAGCGCCGAACGGCTGCCGACACCAGCACGCGCATACACATTGCGAAGGTGCACGCGCACCGTCGCCGGCGACAGGCCCAGGCGCAGGCCGATGTCCTTGCTGCTGTAGCCGTCGCTGTAGGCACGCGCCACCTCGGCCTGGCGCGGCGTGAGAAGGGCCGCGGCGCCGTGCACCGGCCGGCGCTGCAGAGCGACCCGCAGGTTCGGGCCATCGGTGGCGACATCGAGGGTCCAGCCGGCCGCGGCCAGGCGACGGTGCTTTGCGCTGCCTGGTGACAGCCAGTCCGCCGGCAGCTGGGGCGCCTGCGCGCCGGCCAGCGCCGCAAGCTCGGGCCAGGCCGTGCAGAAGGCGCGGTTGGCGAAGAGGATCCAGCCCTGCGGGTCGACCAGGGCCATGGGCCGGGTCTGCTCGTCCAGGCCCTGCCGGGCATGCGCATAGAGCCGGTTGACCAGCAGCGCCTCGCGGATGTGCGGCGTCAGCGCGGTGAGCGCACGTGCGTCGTGCGGCGTGAGCGCGGGCGACGCGGGGCCGCGGTTGAGGTACAGGTGCGCGAAGGTCTCGCTGCCCTCGAAGGGAATGGCGACGCCCATCTGGTGGACGATGCCGTGGCGCGTGAGGAAGGCGCGCCAGGCGGCCGGCGCGTGCTGCCAGCGCGGATCGTCGGCGTTGGCGAAGTCGGCCTGCTCCGGCTGCGCGCGCATGGCGAAGGTGATGAAGTCCATCGCGCCGCCGCCGATGCGGTTCCACTCCTCGCTCATGGCCGCGAGGTCGTAGCCGATGCCGACCGAGGACACGAAGCTGCGCGGGTGCCAGGTGTTGATGGCGCCATGGTCGGCACCGAACAGATCGAGCAGCCGCTGCAGCAGCGCCTGCTGGAAATGCTCGCTGCCCGTGGTGCGCGCCAGGCGCAGGAGCGCCACGGGCTCTCCGTCGGCGATGCGCGGGCCGTGCAGGGCAGGCGATGGTGTGCGAACGGCAGGCATGGCACGCGAAAAGGCGCGCGAGGCTACCACAAAGCGCGGTATCGGCGCAGGCCCGCGGGGGCCCAGCATCGGCAGGCGGCGGCATGCCGCGACGAGCGAGGAGCGCCCCGATGAAACCCATGAAACCGCTGAGCGGCCACCCACTTGCGGCCGCCCTGTTGTGCTGCACGCTGGCCGGTGCCGCGGACCGCCTGCACGCGCAGGTCATCAACCCCAATGTGTGCCCCGGCGGCACGCTCTACGGCAGCCGCGACCCGGGCGCGTACTCCGGCTTCAGCAGCGCGCGTGACGTGGTGCAGGCCGACTGCACCGGCAACATCGCCGGCGGTGCCGAGTCGATGGCGGGCATCGACTTGTCGAGCGGCAACACGGCCCTCGGTCGCAGCGCCAGGGCCTCCGGCGGCTCCGCCACGGCGATCGGGTCCAACACGCAGGCCAGCGCGGGCTCGTCGCTGGCGGCCGGCAACGTCGCCAATGCGAGCGGCAACGCCTCCATCGCCATCGGCTACCGCAGCGTGGCCGAGGGCGAACGCGCGGTGGCGAGCGGCGCCGACGCGAGCGCCACCGGGCAGTTCGCCACAGCCTCGGGCACGCGCAGCGCGGCCGACGGTGAACGTGCGGTGGCGATTGGCGCCGACGCCAGCGCCGCGGGACAGTTCGCCACGGCCCTGGGCACGCGCAGCCAGGCGCGCGAAGAGCGCAGCACGGCCCTCGGCGCCGACAGCGATGCTCGAGCCTACGACACCACGGCCCTGGGCTCGTCGGCGCGCGCAGTGGGCATAGGCGGGCTGGCCGCCGGCTACGCCGCCTATGCGTTCGGCGAGAACGGGGTGGCGCTGGGCCGCTCGAGCCAGGCATATGGAGCGCAGTCGATCGCCATCGGCTGGGGCGCGTTCGCGGGAGGCTCGCAGTCGATGGCGTTCGGCACGGGAAGCTCGACCACCGGCGCCGGCTCCGTGGCACTCGGCGCCGGGAGCAGCGACGACGGCCGCAGCAACGTCGTGTCCCTGGGCAGCAGCGGCAGTCCCCGCACGCTCACCAACGTGGCCAACATCGAGGCCAGTGGCCAGGTGAGCGCCGCAAGCCTGGGCGTCGCCGGCACCGCGTTCGTCGGCGGACGGCTGGTCACGCAGGGCGGCATCGACAACCGCGGCGCCGGCATTGCGAACGCGGGGCGCATCAGTGGCGTCACGGCGGGCGAACTGAGCGCCACCTCGACCGATGCCGTCAACGGTGCGCAGCTGTACGGCGTGCGCAGCACCGCCGAGCAGGCGCTGAGCCTGGCGACGAACCAGGGCGCGCAGGTGATCGACATGACCCAGCAATTGAACACGCAGGGCTCGCAGATCCAGGCGCAGTCCGTTCAATTGCAGGCGCACTCGGTACAGCTGCAGGCCATCGTCAACGGCCAGCTGGGCGTCTGCACGGTCGACGGCGGCGCCCTGCGCTGTTCGGTCGCGGGGCGGGCGGCGGCGACGGCCAATGGCGAAGGGGCGACCGCCGTGGGCATCGGCGCGTCGGCGCAGGGCGATGGGGCGCAGGCCTTCGGGCGGCAGGCGCAGGCCTTGCACGCCGGCTCCCTGGCCATCGGCGACGGGGCCCGCGCACTGGGCGACCCCACCGTCGCCATCGGCGCCGGCTCGCTGGCCAGCGGCAGCAATGCCGTGGCCCTGGGCGCCAATGCCCAGGCCCTGGCGCCCAACTCGGTGGCGCTCGGGCAGGGGTCCATCGCGGACCGCCCGGCGAGCGTGAGCGTCGGCAGCGCCGACGCGCCGCGGCAGATCACCAACGTGGCGCCGGGCACGGCGCCCACCGATGCGGTCAACCGTGCACAGCTCGACACGGCGGGCGCCCAGCTGGCGGCCCGGCTGACCAGCCAGTTCAGCACCGATCTGCAGGGCGTGCGCGACCTCGCGGCGCGTGGCGTGGCCCAGGCGATGGCGATGCCGTCGGTGCCGGGGCTGCAGGCCGGGCGGCGCTGGATCGGCGCGGCCATGGCCAGCTATGCCGGCCAGAACGCGCTGGGGCTGGGCTTCGCGTACCAGCTCGACACGAACTGGCAGGTCGGCGGCGGGCTGTCGGTGGCCACCGGCAGCGGCAGCCAGGTCGGCGCCCGGGTGCAGGCGGCTTACCAGTGGTGAGGCGCAGCGCAGGCGTGCATGAGCGCCCGCGCTGCGTAGTTCAGGGCGCGGTGCTGGGCGACAGCCCGGTCGGCGGCCACGGCATCTCGCTGGCCACCAGCGGCTTGCCGATGGGGGCCGCGGCCTTGCCCTGGCGCACCGCGGCCATGTCCTGCTCGTTGGGGTACTGGTCCATCAGCCAGTAGTCGAAGGCGCGGCGCACCATCGGGGCGGCGGCCGCGGCGCCGAAGCCGGCGTTTTCCACGATCACGGCGATGGCGATCTTCGGGTCCTCGGCCGGCGCGAAGGCGGCGAACAGCGAGTGGTCGCGCTGGTGTTCCTCCAGCGCCTTGGCGTTGTACTTCACGCCCTGGCCGAGCGACACCGCCTGGGCCGTGCCGGTCTTGCCGGCCGAGGTGTAGCCCGAACCGGCGAACACGCGCGTGCCCGTGCCGCCCTTGTTCACCGCCACCAGCGCATTGCGCACGATGTCGACGTTCTTCGGCAGCCAGCCCAGGTCGTCGGCCGGCGGCTGCGGCACCAGCTCGACCTTGCCGCTCACCG
The DNA here is from genome assembly GCA_030418545.1 of Xenophilus aerolatus. Classification (GTDB taxonomy): domain Bacteria; phylum Pseudomonadota; class Gammaproteobacteria; order Burkholderiales; family Burkholderiaceae_C; genus Xenophilus. The sequence continues at coordinate 57,262 of QAIB01000004.1, forward strand.
TGTCCTTGATGGCGCGCACCAGATGCGGCCGGTGCTTGAGGCCGCCGTTGGCCAGCGTGGCCTCGGCCACCGCCAGCTGCAGCATGGTGAAGTTGTTGTAGCCCTGGCCGATGCCCAGCGACACCGTCTCGCCGGAGTACCAGCGCTTCATCTCGGCGCGCTTGTAGGTGTTGCGCTTCCATTCGGTGCTGGGCAGCGTGCCGCGCACCTCGCCGCCGAGGTCGATGCCGGTGAGCTGGCCGAAGCCGATGGGCTTCATGAAGTCGTGGATGGTGTCCACGCCCATCTCGACCGCGAGCGAATAGAAGTACGTGTTGCTCGAATACTGGATGGCCCGGTGCATGTCCAGCGCGCCCAGGCCGCCCTCGTGGCTGCGGAAGGTGTGGCCGCCGTAGGTGTAGAAGCCCGGGTCGTTCACGATCGCGCTGGGCGAGCGCTTGCCCAGCTGCAGCGCGGCCATGGCCATGAAGGGCTTGTAGGTCGAGCCGGGCGGGTAGGTGCCGCGCAGCGCGCGGTTGAGCAGGGGCTTGTCGATCGACTCGTTGAGCGCGGCCCAGCTCTCGGAATCGATGCCCTCGACGAAGAGGTTGGGGTCGAAGGTGGGCTTGGAGACGAAGGCCAGCACCTCGCCGGTCTTGGGGTCGATGGCCACCATGGCGCCGCGGCGCTCGCCGAACATGTCCTCGATCAGCTTCTGCAGCTTGATGTCCAGGGTCAGCATCACGGTGTTGCCCGGCGTCGCCGGGTGGCTGCCCAGCTTGCGCACTGCGCGGCCGCCGGCGGAGGTCTCCATCTGCTCGACGCCGGTCTGGCCGTGCAGCACCTTCTCGTAGCTCTGTTCGACGCCCAGCTTGCCGATGTAGTCGGTGCCCTTGTAGTTGGCCTGGTCCTCCTCGTCCCAGTCCTCCATCGCGGCCTTCTCGCGCTGGTTGATGCGGCCGATGTAGCCCAGCACGTGGCTGCCCAGCTCGCCGTAGGGATAGTTGCGGAAGAGCCGTGCCTTGATCTCCACGCCGGGGAAGCGGTAGCGCTGGGCAGCGAAGCGGGCGACTTCCTCGTCGGTGAGGCGCGTGCGGATGGGCACCGAGTCGAAGCTGCGCGAGTCCTCGCGCAGGCGCTTGAAGCGGCGGCGGTCGCGCGGCTGGATGTCGACCAGCTGCGACAGCTGGTCGATGGTGTCCTCCACGTCGCCGGCCTTGGAGGGCGTGATCTCCAGCGTGTAGGCCGAGTAGTTGGAGGCCAGCGTGATGCCGTTGCGGTCGAGGATGAGGCCCCGGTTGGGCACCACCGGCACCACGGCCGTGCGGTTGCTCTCGGCCTGCTCGGCCAGGTCCTCGTGGCGGGTGACCTGCAGGTAGAACAGGCGCGTGCCCAGCAGCCCGAAAGCGCCCAGCACCACCAGCGCGATCACCAGCACGCGGCGCTTGAAACGCACGATCTCGGCGGCGACGTTGCGGATTTCGGTCATGGCAGGAAGGCAGGCGTGGCGCAGCTTAGGCGCGCCGCAGTTTCAAGGCAAATCGGCCCGCAGCGCGCGTCCCGCCAGCGCAACGCGCTATGAAATCAATAGTATTCATTGGAACGGGCGGCCGAGGACGTGAACGCGGGGGCCACGCCTCACAAGGGGCGGTTCTCGTCCGGCTCCGGGGTGCGGCGCTGCGGCGCCAGCAGCAGCACCGTGACCAGCGGCCACAGGGCGGCCTCGATGGCCGGCGCCACCAGCATCGTCCAGCCCGGGAACACGCCGCCGCCGATCATGCGGATCGCCAGCTCGATGAGGTGCGAGACGGCGAACAGCGGCACCAGCTGCAGCGCCTGCGACACCACCGGGTACCACAGCAGCCGCCGGTGGATGGTGACGGCGAAGAAGCTCAGGGTGGCGTAGCTCAGCGCATGCTGGCCCAGCAGCGCCGACTGGTGCACGTCCATCACCAGGCCGAAGGCGAAGGCCGCGCCCATGCCGATGCGCGCCGGCTGGTGCACGCCCCAGAACACGATCACCAGGGCGAGCAGATCGGGCGTCCAGGCCAGGCGGCCCAGGGGCAGCAGGTTGACCATCAGCGCGGCCAGCAGGCTGCACCACATGAAGACGGGGCTGACGGGCAGCAGCAGCTGCTCCTGGCCGGGGCGCATGATCATCGCGGGGCGCCCTCCTGGCGGGCCGGGCGGCCCGGACCGTTCTTCCTGTCCTTGCTGTTGTCCGCCTTCCTGGCCTCGGCCTTCTTGGACGAGGGGGCCGGGGCGGCGGCGGGCGCCAGCGCGGCGGCCGGCGTGCCCACGGGCGCCAGCACCATCACGTAACGCGCCGCGTTCACCCGCGCCAGCGGCGTGCAGTGGATGCGTGCGAAGGCCGAGTCGGCCCGGCGGTCGATGCGGTCGACCCGGGCCACGGGCAGCCCGGCCGGGTAGACGCCGTCGACCCCGCTGGTGGCGAGCACGTCGCCCTCCTGGATGTCGGAATTGGCGGCAATGAAGCGCAGCTCCATGCCGCCTCCGTGCGTGGTGGCGTCGCCGAAGGCCACGCTGCGCACGCCGGTGCGGGTGTTCTGCACCGGGATCGACAGGTCGCGGTCGATGACCAGCGTCACCTCGCTGGAGAAGGGCTGCACCAGCGTCACCTGGCCCAGCACACCCTGTTCGTCGATCACCGGCGAGCCGGGCGCGATGCCCTGCGTGAGGCCCTGGTCGATCACCACTTTGCGGGTGTACGGGTCGGCGGTGTCGAACAGCACCTCGGCGGCGCGGCCCGGGGCGGGCGAGTTCTGCCGCAGCTCCAGCAGGGCGCGCAGGCGCGCGTTCTCGCGCGCCAGGGTGTCGGCCTGGCTGGCCCGCTCGGCCTGCAGCGCGAGTGCGCGACGCGCCTCGGCTTCGTTCGACTGCGCCGTGCGCAGGTCTTCCAGGTACTGGCTGGCGCCGGCGATGGCCTGTACAGGCTTCATCGCGATCCACTGGATCGGGTAGAGCACCGCACTCACGGCGGTGCGCAGCGGATTGACGACGTCGAAGCGTGCGTCCGCCACCATCAGGAACAGGGCCAGCGCGCTGAAGAAGATCAGCTTCGACAGCGCCGAGGGCCCCTGGTTGAACAGGGGCGGCGCGGAGCGGTCGAGCGTGCCGAGCGGCATGGAAAGGAGAGGAAAGCGCTAGGTCAGATGGCAAAAAGCCGGCCTGGGTGGCCGGCTCGCGAGACTAGCGTGCAATCACTCGCTCGTGAAGATGCTGCCCAGGCGGTCCATGCGCTCGAGGGCGATGCCGCAGCCCCGGACCACGCAGGTCAGCGGGTCCTCGGCCACCAGCACCGGCAGGCCGGTTTCTTCGGCCAGCAGGCGGTCCAGGTCGCGCAGCAATGCGCCACCGCCGGTGAGCATCATGCCGCGCTCGGCGATGTCGGCGCCCAGCTCGGGCGGGGTCTGCTCGAGCGCGTTCTTGACGGCCGAGACGATGTTGTTGAGCGGGTCGGTCAGCGCTTCCAGCACCTCGTTGGAGCTGATGGTGAAGCTGCGCGGCACGCCTTCGGAGAGGTTGCGGCCCTTGACCTCCATCTCCTTGACCTCGGAGCCGGGGAAGGCCGAGCCGATGCTCTTCTTGATGATCTCGGCCGTCGGCTCGCCGATGAGCATGCCGTAGTTGCGGCGGATGTAGTTGATGATGGCGTCGTCGAAGCGATCGCCACCCACGCGCACCGAGCCCTTGTAGACCATGCCGCCCAGCGAGATCACGCCCACCTCGGTGGTGCCGCCGCCGATGTCGACCACCATCGAGCCGCTGGCCTCGCTCACCGGCAGGCCGGCGCCGATGGCGGCGGCCATGGGTTCCTCGATCAGGTAGACCGAGGTGGCGCCGGCGGCCTCGGCGGCGTCCTTGATGGCGCGGCGCTCGACCTGGGTGGAACCGCAGGGCACGCAGATGATGATGCGCGGGCTGGGCGTGAGCAGCGTGCGCGGATGCACCATCTTGATGAACTGCTTGATCATCTGCTCGGTGATCACGAAGTCGGCAATCACGCCGTCCTTCATCGGGCGGATGGCCTCGATGTTGCCGGGCACCTTGCCCAGCATGGCCTTGGCCTCGGCCCCCACGGCCTGGATGACCTTCTTGCCGTGCGGCCCGCCCTCGTGGCGAATGGCGACGACCGAGGGCTCGTCGAGCACGATGCCCTTGTTGCGGGCGAAGATCAGGGTGTTGGCGGTGCCGAGGTCGATCGCGAGGTCGGTGGAAAAGTACCGACGGAAGGCTCCAAACATGGCGAGAGTCCTTGGGGGCACGGCGGCGCTTCGACCGGGCGTCGCCCCTTGTTATTGGGTGGGAGAAGTAAACAGATTTTGGGCAGGTTTTGCGGCCAGACGGGCCCTTGAACCTGCGCGATCGCGCGCGTTGCGGCAAAGGCGGGATAATACCCGAATCCCCCCTGGATCCCGTGTTTCCCGCCCCTCCCGGAGCGCGGAACGGTGACCTTTTCCGCGCCCTGCCGGGCGCCTTCTTCCGATGGCACTGACTTCCACCGACATCGCGCGCATCGCCTCGCTGGCGAGGCTGCAACTGGCCTCTGACGAAAGCGAGCGCATGCTCAGCCAGATCAATGGCTTCTTCGACCTGGTCGAGCGCATGCGCGCGGTGGACACCGCCGGCGTCGAGCCGCTGGCCCACCCCGTCGCGGCCATCGAGGACATCACCCTGCGCCTGCGCGAGGACGTCGTGAGCGAGCCCGACAACCGCGCCGCCAACCAGAAGAGCGCCCCCGCCGTCGAGGCCGGGCTGTTCCTCGTGCCGAAGGTGATCGAATGAGCGCCGCCGGACCGCTCCAAGGCGCGAAGGCCCCCTCGGGGGGCAGCGCAGCAGACGAAGTCGCAAGCGTGGGGGCCATGGAATGAGCACGGGCAAGGATCTCCACGACAAGGGCGTCGCCGGCCTGGCCAAGGCACTGGCCGCCCGCGAGGTGTCGGCCGTCGAGACGGCCCAGCACTTCCTGGCCCGCATGAAGGCGCACCAGGACCTCGCCGCCTTCGTCGCCGTCGACGAGGACGCCACGCTGGCGCAGGCGCGTGCCGCCGACGCCGCCCTGGCCGCAGGCAACGCCCCGGCGCTGGCCGGCGTGCCCGTCGCGCACAAGGACATCTTCGTCACCACCGCCTTCCCGACCACCGCCGGCTCGAGGATCCTGGCCGGCTACCAGTCGCCCTTCGACGCCACCGTGGTGCGCAAGCTGGCCGACACCGGCATGGTGACTCTGGGCAAGCTCAGCTGCGACGAGTTCGCCATGGGTTCGGCCAACGAGAACGTCGCCGTGCCGGCCGTGGGGGCCACGCAGGCCGCCCCGGTGCGCAACCCCTGGGACGCGGCCCGCATCCCCGGCGGCTCCTCCGGCGGCAGCGCGGCCGCCGTTGCCGCCCGCCTCGCGCCCGCCGCCACCGGCACCGACACCGGCGGCTCGATCCGCCAGCCCGCGAGCTTCTGCGGCGTGACCGGTATCAAGCCCACCTATGGCCGCGCCTCGCGCTACGGCATGGTGGCCTTCGCTTCCAGCCTCGACCAGGCCGGCCCGATGGCGCGCTCGGCCGAGGACTGCGCGCTGCTGCTGTCGGCCATGTGCGGGCCCGACCCCGACCGCGACTCGACCTCGCTGGACCGTCCGGCCGAGGACTTCGCCCGCGAACTGAACGGCTCGCTGGAAGGCCTGCGCATCGGCGTGCCCAAGGAATTCCTCGGCGAGGGCGTCGCACCCGGCGTGCGCGCAGCGATCGACGCGGCCCTCAAGGAGTACGAGAAGCTGGGCGCCAGACGCGTCGAAGTGAGCCTGCCGCGCACCGAGCTGTCGATCCCGGTCTACTACATCTGCGCCGCCGCGGAGGCCAGCTCCAACCTCAGCCGCTTCGACGGCGTGAAGTTCGGCCACCGCGCCGCGCAGTACAAGGACCTGGCCGACATGTACGCGAAGACGCGCGAAGAGGGCTTCGGCGACGAGGTCAAGCGGCGGATCATGATCGGCACGTACGTCCTCTCACACGGCTACTACGACGCCTACTACCTGCAGGCGCAGAAGGTGCGCCGCATGATCGCCGACGACTTCCAGAACGCCTTCAAGGACTGCGACCTGATCGCCGGCCCGGCCGCGCCCACCGTGGCCTGGAAGATCGGTGAGCACGGCGACGACCCCGTGGCCGATTACCTGGCCGACATCTTCACCCTGCCCGGCTCCCTGGCCGGCCTGCCCGGCATGAGCGTGCCCGCCGGCTTCGATGCGGGCATGCCCGTGGGCCTGCAGCTCATCGGCAACTACTTCGCCGAAGCGAAGCTGCTGAACGCGGCCCACCGCTTCCAGCAGGCCACCGACTGGCACGCGCGCGTGCCGGTCGGCTTCTGAAGAAATACATCCGTACGCGAAGAGCGCGAAGGGTTCGCGAAGGACGCGAAGAAAGAGAAGAAGAAACTTCAATGAGTTTTTCGCGACTTTTGCGTGACCTTCGCGCCCTTCGCGTTCGGCTGCCCGTATTCCACACGCCATGAGCACCACCCCGCCCCTCGTCCAAGGCTACGAAGTCGTCATCGGCTTCGAGACCCACGCCCAGCTCTCCACCGCGAGCAAGATCTTCAGCCGCGCCAGCACGGCCTTCGGTGCCGAGCCGAACACGCAGGCCTGCGCGGTGGACCTCGCCCTGCCCGGCACGCTGCCGGTGATGAACAAGGGCGCCGTCGAGCGCGCGATCAGGCTCGGCCTGGCGCTTGGCTCGCACATCGCGCCGCGCTCGGTGTTCGCGCGCAAGAACTACTTCTACCCCGACCTGCCCAAGGGCTACCAGATCAGCCAGTACGAGATCCCCGTGGTGCAGGGCGGCTCGGTGAGCTTCTACCTGGGTGATGAACTCAAGACGGTGCGACTGGTGCGCGCACACCTGGAGGAGGACGCGGGCAAGTCGCTGCACGAGGACTTCGTCGGCATGAGCGGCATCGACCTCAACCGCGCCGGCACGCCGCTGCTGGAGATCGTGACCGAGCCCGACATGCGCTCCACCGCCGAGGCCGTGGCCTATGCGCGCGAGCTGCACAAGATCGTGACCTGGATCGGCATCTGCGACGGCAACATGCAGGAAGGCTCCTTCCGCTGCGACGCCAACGTGTCGGTGCGCAAGCCGGGCCAGCCGCTGGGCACGCGCCGCGAGATCAAGAACCTCAACAGCTTCCGCTTCATGCAGCAGGCGATCGACTTCGAGATCCGCTGGCAGATCGAGCAGCTGGAAGACGGCCACGCGATCCAGCAGGCCACCGTGCTCTTCGACCCCGACACGGGCGAGACGCGCGCCATGCGCACCAAGGAGGACGCGGCCGACTACCGCTACTTCCCCGACCCGGACCTGCCGCCGCTGGCGATCGCCGCGGAGTGGGTCGAGCGCGTGAAGAGCGAGATGCCCGAGCTGCCGCGCGCGATGGCCGCGCGCTACGTGCGCGATCACGGCCTGTCCGAGTACGACGCGACGCAGCTCACGCAGAGCCCGGCGCACGCGGCGTATTTCGAAGCGGCAGTGGCCGCGGGCGCGGCGCCCAAGCTGGCCAGCAACTGGCTGCAGGGCGAGATCTCCAAGCGCCTGAATGCCCAGGAGCTCGGCATCGAGGCCGCGCCCGTGAGCGCCGCTCAACTGGCGCAGCTCATCGGCCGCATCGCCGACGGCACGATCTCCAACAACGCCGCGCGCCAGGTCTTCGAGGCGCTGTGGAACCGGGAAGGCGCCTCCGCCGACGCGGAGGCGCGTGGCGAAGGCCAGGACGTCGACGCCCTCATCGAGGCCAAGGGCCTCAAGCAGATGAGCGACACCGGCGCGCTGGAGAAGATCGTCGACGAGGTGCTGGCGAAGAACGAGAAGAACATCGCCGAGTACCGTGCCGGCAAGGACAAGGCCTTCAACGCCCTGGTCGGCCAGGTGATGAAGGCAAGCGCCGGCAAGGCCAACCCGGCGCAGGTCAATGCGCTGATCAAGGCGAAGCTGGGCTGACCAGCCTGCCGGGCACTTTCAAGCAAAAAGTGCCTCGAACGCCCGCCAGTCGGGCGCGACCAGCTATCAAAAAGTGAGCAAGGGCCGGCGCGTGCCGGCCGCCGGCCTCACGGCGCCGGGCGCTGGGCCATGCCGCCGTTCTCGGGCGACCACAGCTGCACCAGACGCGCGCGCTCCTCGTCGAAGCGCGCGTTGACCCGGCGCTTTTCGGCGTCCTGTTCGGCAATGAAGCGGCTCTGCACCGCCACGCTCTGGTCGTTGTCGTCGACCTGGCGGCGCAGCGAGGGCGGCGCCTTGCTCGGGTCCTTCTTGTAGAACTCCATTTCGCCGTCGATCTTGCGTCGCTCCTCGGCCAGTTCGCCCAGGCGCGTACGCGCGGCGCCGATCACGGCATCGATCTGCTTCATCGCTTCGCCCCGCTCGCGGTCATGGGTCGCGGCGTTGGGGTAGCGAACGAGCAGCGCGCGCTCGCGGCGGCGCTCCTCGCGTGCCCGCAGCGCCGCCTGCTCGACCTCGCGCTGGCGCGCCTCGCGCTGCTCCTGCTCGCGCGCCGTGTAGCGCGGCTCGATGCGACGGCGCACGGTGCCGCTGGGCGTGAGTTCGACCTGCTCGCGGTCGAAGCAGGCCGGAATGGGGCGGTCGGAGGTGAGGGTGCGGCCGCTCGCGTCCACGCAGCTGTAGATGCTGCCGGCGTTGGCCGGCCCCTGGTTCTGCTGCGCCCAGCCAGCCCCCTGGACCAGCAAGGCGCAGGCTCCCAGCGCGAGGCCGCGAACGAAGAGGACGGGTCGGGCGTGGGGCGGCACGGGGGCTCCGGGTGCGAACGGCATCAGCCCGCGCCGTAGCGCGAGCGGTATGCCAACACTCCCTCACGGTGCGCGCGCAGTTCGTCGCTCGCGCGCTGGTCCAGATACTCTAGCAAGTCGTCCAGCGTGGCGATGGCGATCACCTGCATGCCCAGCTGATTGCGGACATATTGCACGGCACTGTGCGGGACGTCCACCCCGTTCTCGGTCGCCATCTCCTGGCGGTCCAGTGCGATGGCCACGGCATGCGGCGTGGCGCCTGCAGCGCGGATCGTCGCGATCGACTCGCGCACCGCCGTGCCGGCCGACATCACGTCGTCCACGATCAGCACCCGGCCCTGCAGCGGCGCGCCGACCAGCGTGCCGCCCTCGCCATGGTCCTTGGCTTCCTTGCGGTTGTAGGCGAAAGGCACGTTGCGGCCCCGGCGCGCCAGCTCGGCCGCCACCGTGGCGCCCAGCGGGATGCCCTTGTAGGCGGGGCCGAAGATCATGTCGAACTCGAGGCCCGAATCGATCAGGCGCGCTGCATAGAATTCCGCCAGCCGCGCGATCCGGGCGCCGTCGTTGAACAGCCCGGCGTTGAAGAAGTACGGGCTCATGCGCCCGGCCTTGGTCTTGAACTGGCCGAAGCGCAGCACGCCGGCATCGAGCGCGAACTGCACGAAGTCCTGCGCCAGCGCCCCATCCGTTTTCACCTCAGCCATCGGGAATTCCTCGTCGTGTTCAAACTGACCAGCCTCAACCTCAACGGCCTGCGTTCGGCCGCCACCAAGGGCGTGGCCGACTGGGTCGCCGAAACGGCGCCGGATTGTATTTGCATGCAGGAGATCCGCGTCTCGGCCAGCGACGTGGAAGGCCGCTTCGAGGAAATGGCCGGGCTCAAGGGCCACTTCCACTTCGCCGAGAAGAAGGGCTATGCCGGCACCGCGATCTACACGAAGCACGCCCCCAGCGACGTGGTGGTCGGCTGGGGCGACGCGGAGTTCGACGCCGAGGGCCGCTACCTGGAACTGCGCTTCGACACGCCCACGCGCAAGCTGTCGATCATCAGCTGCTATTTCCCCAGCGGCAGTTCGGGCGAGGAGCGGCAGGCCGCCAAGTTCCGCTTCCTCGCCGGCTTCATGCCCTACCTCGTCGCGCTCAAGCAGGGCCGCGAGTTCATCCTGTGCGGCGACATCAACATCGCGCACAAGGAGGCCGACCTCAAGAACTGGAAGGGCAACCAGAAGAACAGCGGCTTCCTGCCCGAGGAACGCGCCTGGATGACGCGCCTGCTCGACGCCGGTGCCGAGGGCGCGGGCCTGGTCGACGTGTACCGGCACCTGCAGCCCGACACCACCGATGCCTGCTACACGTGGTGGAGCAACCGCGGACAGGCCTACGCGAAGAACGTGGGCTGGCGGCTGGACTACCACCTGGCCACGCCGGCGCTGGCGCAGCTCGCCCGCAGCGAGCACATCTTCAAGACCATCAAGTTCAGCGACCACGCGCCGATCACGGTGGACTACGAGTTCACGCTGGCGTAGGCGGCCAACACGCGGGGGCGCGCGCCCTGCGCCTCACGCGGCAGCCGGCGCCAGCGGTGCAAACACCTCCGTGAGGTAGTCGATGAACGCCCTGGCGTTCGGGCTTGCACGCCGGCTCTCGGGCCAGACGGCCGTGATCGGCGCCCCATCGACCGCGAATTCGCCGAGCACGGGCACCAGCAGCCCCCGCTCGACGTACGGCGCCGCAATGAACGACCCCAGCATGCCGATGCCGCCGCCGGCGGCGAGCACTTCGGCGATCGCGTCGCTGGCATCGAGCACCAGGGCGGCGTCGGGATGGAACTCCAGGGTCCGGCTGCCCACCTGGAAGGTCCAGGCCATCACCTGGCCCGAGGTCTGGTAGCGAAAGCTCACGCAGTCGTGGCCCCTCAGGTCCGCAGGGTGCTCGGGCGCGTCCCGCCTGGACAGGTAGGCGGGTGAGGCGAAGGCGCCGATCCGGGTGCGCGCCAGGCCGCGCGACAGCAGGTTCGAATCGGCGAGGTGGCCAATGCGCACCGCCACGTCGACACCCTCCTCCACCAGGTTGACGAAGCGGTCCCCGAGCCGCAGGTCGACGCGCAGCTTGGGGTGACGCCGATGGAAGGCGGGCAATGCGGGTGCCAGCAGCCGCACGCCGATGGGCATCGATGCCGCCACCTTCAGCACGCCGGCGGGCTCCGATCGCACCGCGGCCGCCGACTGCCCGACCTCCTCCGCGGCGCGCAGCAGGTGCAGCGCGCGGCCATGCAGCTCGCGCCCCTCGGGCGTCAGCGTCAAGGACCGGGTGGTGCGGGTGAAGAGCCGCACGCCCAGCTGCTGCTCCAGGCGCCGGACCGTCTTGCTGACGGCCGAGGGCGACACCGACAGCGACTGCGCCGCCGCGGTGAAGCTGCCGCTGGACGCCGCGCGCGCGAAGGCCACGATGCCGGTCAGCCGTTCGAGGGTGATCTGTTCCTTCATGGCACAAAACAATGGAGCGACAGCCTCATTATCAAATGCGCCGCCAGGATCCAGACTGTCCTTCGTGCGGTGGCCCGAGGCGGCCGCAAGCATCCTCGAGGCGCCGATGTCCGGCCGGCCCGGATGCAGACAGCAGATGGAAGGAACCCCAATGAACTCTTCGACCATGAAGGCCGTCCGGCAACATGCTTTCGGCGGCCCCGAGGTGCTGCGCTACGAGGACGCGCCCATGCCCGCGGTGGCGCCGGGCGAGGTGCGGGTGCGCGTGCATGCGGTGGGCATCAACCCGCCCGACTGGTACCTGCGCGAGGGCTACAGGATGCTGCCGCCGCAATGGCAGCCGACGGTTGCCTTTCCCCTCATCCTCGGCACGGACGTGTCCGGCGTGATCGACGCGGTGGCCGACGACGTCCGGGACTTCGGCGTCGGCGACGAGGTGTACGCGATGGTCCGCTTTCCCGAGGGCCTGGCCGGTGGCAGCCGGGCCTATGCGGAATGGGTCAGCGTGCCGGCCTGGCAGGTCGCGCGCAAGCCGCGCAGCCTCGACCATGTGCATGCGGCGGCCGCACCGATGTCGCTGCTGACCGCGTGGCAGTTCCTGGTCGAGGCCGGGCACGAGGTGCCGAACCCGCTGCAGCCCGATCCGCATGTGCCTGTGCCCCTCGAGGGCCGGACCGTGCTCGTCAATGGCGCCGCAGGCGGCGTGGGCCAGTTCGCCGTGCAGCTCGCCAAGTGGAAGGGCGCACGCGTCATCGCGGTGGCGTCCGGAAGGCACGAGGCATTCGTGCACGCGCTGGGCGCGGACCTCTTCATCGACTACACGCGGACGGCGGCGGAGTCCGTCGTGCGGGACCTCGATCTCGTCGTCGACGCCGTGGGGGGAGCGGGCGCCGCGCGCTTCCTGCCGACGCTCAGGCGCGAGGGGGCCCTGTTTCCGGTCTTCCCCCTCGGTTTCGCAGGGGCTGACGAGGCCCAGCGGCTGGGCGTCACGGTGTCGACGACGCAGGTGCGATCGAACGGGGCGCAACTCGCGTCGCTGGCCGAACTGCTCGATGCGGGGACGGTGCGCGTCGCGATCGACAGCACCTTCGCACTGGCCGACGCACGGCGCGCCCACGAGCGCGCCAGCCGGGGCAACATCCAGGGAAAGATCGTGCTCACGGTGCGCTGACACGGGCGGCGGGCCCGCGCCCTGCTAGCGCGACAGCGCAGGCAGCGCCTTCGCCAGCGCCGCGCTGAACGTGCGCATGGCATCGGTCTCCTGCACACCCCGCTTGGTGAGGCGATAGAAATCCAGGCCGACGCGCGGCTTCGCCAGCACCGCCGTGCGCACCTGGTGCCGGCGGCACGCAGCCATCGCGAAGGTGGGCATCACCGCGCTGCCGAAGCCCGCCTCGACCATCGAGATGAGCGTGCCGAAGAAGTTGAAGGCGCCTGCCTGCGCGGCGGCCAGCCCCAGCTCGGCGAGCTGGCGGTCGATCACCTTCTGGATCGGGTTGCCGGCCGGCAGGCCGATCAGGGGCATGCCCCGCAGCGAGGACCACGGCACCGTGGCCGCCGCTCGCCCCGTTCCGGCGCCCTCGCTCTCGCCGAGCGGCGAGACGCGCATCAGCTCGAAGCGCCCGACCGGCACCCGCTCAAGCCCCGGCCCGGCGCGGAAGAAGAAGCCCAGGCCCAGGTCGGCCTCGCCGCTGGCCACCAGCGTCTCCACGTCCCGCAGGTCGGCATCGAAGAGGCGCAGCGTGGTGCCCGGGTGCGCAGTGCGAAAGCCCGCGAAGACCTGCGGCAGCAGGTGCGAGGACACCAGCGGCGTGGCGGCCACGCGCAGGGTCTGGCGCGCGGCGTCGCCTTCGGCTCCGAGCTGTTCGGCCACGTCGTCGAGCTCGGTGACCAGCCGTTCCACCACCGGCAGCAGGCGCCGCCCGGCGGCCGTGAGGCTGACCATGCGCGTGGTGCGGTCGAACAGGCGCGTGCCGAGCTGGCGCTCCATCTCGCGGATCAGGATGCTCAGGCCGGCCTGGGTGATGTGGGCCTGCTCGGCCGCGCGCGTGAAGTTGCCCACCCGTGCGACCTCGACGAAGGCCCGCATCTGACGCGTGCTGAGGTTCATAACGAATCATGATAAATCCATATCACATCTAAATTTCCCCTATGGCGCTTTTGCGGTCCCAATACGGGGCAGAGACATCGCCGCGCACGCCGGCGCATCGCAACGACCATTTCCGCCATGAACCTTTCTCCCTCCTCCAGCTTGCCGGCCGACCCACCGGTGCTGATCCTCGGCGCCGGCATCGGCGGCCTGACCCTGGCGCTGAGCCTGCACCAGGCCGGCATCCCCTGCCGCGTGTATGAAGCGGTGCCCGAGCTGCGGCCCCTGGGTGTCGGCATCAACCTGCTGCCCCATGCCGTGCGCGAGCTGGCCGAACTGGGCCTGCTGGAGGCGCTGGATGCGGTCGGCGTGCGCACCCGCGAATCGATCTTCTTCACCGAGCACGGGCAGCTGGTGTTTCGCGAAGCGGCCGGGCAGCACGCCGGCTACGACTGGCCGCAGTACTCGATCCACCGCGGCGACCTGCAGACGGTGCTGCTGCGCGAGACGCTCGCCCGCCTCGGCCCCGACAGCGTGGTCTGCGGCCACCGCTGCACCGGGGTCGACCAGGACGACGGCGGCGTGACGGTGCACTTCGCCGACGGCCGCGCGCCGGTGCGCGGCGCGGTGGCGATCGGCTGCGACGGCATCCACTCGGCGCTGCGCAGGCAGCTGTATCCGGGCGAGGGCGCGCCGCGCTATTCGGGCGTCAACATGTGGCGCGGCACGGCCGTGTGGGAGCCCTTCCTGTCGGGCGCGAGCATGGTGCGCGCGGGCTGGCTCGCCGTGGGCAAGATGGTCATCTACCCCATCCGCGACAAGGTCGACGGCCAGGGCCGGCAGCTGGTGAACTGGGTGGCGGAAATCCACGCGCCCCAGCCCGCCATGCGCGACTGGAGCCGGCCCGGCCGGCTGGAGGACTTCCTGCCGGTGTTCGCCGACTGGCACTTCGACTGGCTGGACGTGCCGGCGCTCATCCGCGCCTCGGACACCATCCTGGAGTACCCGATGGTCGACCAGGACCCGCTGCCACGCTGGACGCACGGCCGCCTGACCCTGCTGGGCGACGCGGCCCACCCGATGGTGCCGCGCGGCTCCAACGGCGCGGGGCAGGCGATCATCGACGCGCGGGTGCTGGCCGGCGCGCTCAAGCGCGAGGGCGTCGGTGCCGCAGCGCTGGAAAGCTACGACCGCGTGCGCGTCGAGGCGACCACGAAGGTGGTGCTCACCAACCGCACCAACCCGCCCGATGCGATCCTGCGCGAGGTGTACGAGCGATCGCGCGGCCAGCGCTTCGACGACCTCGAGGCCGTCGTGAGCCAGGCCGAACTGCAGGCCATCTCGGACAACTACAAGCGCGTGGCGGGCTATGCGCCGGCTGCCCTGCGAGAGCGGGCGTCCTACCTCTGACGCGCTGCGCCCCCTTTTTCGAAGAACGGAGACAACGAACCATGCGCCTTCTCGTCCGCGCGCTCGCCGCCCTCGTCACCGCCGCCGGTGCGATGGCCGCCCACGCCTGGCCCGACCAGCCGATCACGCTGGTCGTGCCCTACACGCCGGGCACCGGCATCGACCTCATCGCGCGCCAGCTCTCGGCGGAACTGCCGCAGGCGCTGGGCCAGCCGGTGGTGGTGGACAACGTCCCCGGCGCCAGCGGCAACATCGGCAGCGAGAAGGTGGCCCGCGCCAGGCCCGACGGCTACACCCTGATGGTGCAGGTCAACACGCTGGTGATGAACAAGAGCCTGTACAAGTCGCTCGCCTACGACCCGGTGGCCGACTTCACGCCCGTCACGCTCACCTCCTGGGGCACGCTGCTGCTGGTCACCAACCCGCAGGCGCAGAAGGCCACCACCCTGGCCCAGCTGGTCGCGGCGGCCAAGGCACAGCCCGGCAAGCTCACCTACGCCACGCCGGGCGTCGGCACGCCGCACCACCTGTCGATGGCGCTGCTGATGCAGGGCACGGGGACCGAGCTGCTGCACGTGCCCTACAAGGGCACGGCCGGCGCCGTGACCGACCTGCTCGGCGGCCGCATCGACGCCATGTTCCTGCCGGTGCACGTGGCGCTGCCGCACATCCAGGCGGGCAAGCTCAAGGCCCTGGCCACGGGCAGCGCGAAGCGCCTGCCGCAGCTGCCCGAGGTGCCGACCCTGGCCGAGGCCGGCGTGGCCGTCGACAACGTCGACATGTGGTACGGCGTTCTCGCACCCAAGGGCACGCCGCCGGAGGTGGTGGCACGGCTGAACCGCGAGATCGCCGCCGTGCTCAGGCAGCCCGCGGTCGCCAAGTCCTTCGAGTCGCAGGGCATGGGGCCGGCCAGCTCGACGCCGGCCGAATTCGGCACGCTCATCCAGAAGGACACCCAGCGCTGGGCCGAGGTGGTCAGGCGCGGCAACATCATCGCCGACTGAACGCGCTCAGCGGCCCGCGTGCCGCGCGAGGTGCACCTGGTGCAAGGTGATCTTGCGCACCTCGGACTGGCTGGTCTCGATGTGCGCGCGCAGCAGCATCGCGGCCTGGTCGCCGCGGTTGGCGCGGATGGCCTTGAGGATCTTGGCGTGTTCGTCGTAGGTGGCGGCGATGCGCGGCTGCTGCGTGAAGTCGAGCCGGCGGATGATGCGGATGCGCTCGGTCACGTCGCGGTGCACGCGGGCCATCTCGGCATTGCCGGCCGCCTCGACCAGCGCGCAATGAAAGGCCTCGTCCCACTGCGCCACCTGCACGCCGTCGGTGCTGCGATCGGCCACCGGCACCAGCCAGATGCCCATCAGCGAGTCCAGCAGCGCGCGGTCGATGCGGCGGTCGCTCTCGCAGAGGCGATGCACCGCGGTGGTCTCCAGCACCATGCGCAGGTCGTAGAGCTGCTCGAACTGGTCGAAGTCGAAGGGCAGCACCCGCCAGCCGCTGCGGAACAGCACCTCGACGAAGCCCTCCTGCTGCAGCCGGAAGAGCGCCTGGCGCACCGGTGTGCGCGAGACGCCCAGGCGTTCGCTGATCTCGTTCTCGGTGAAGCGGTCGCCGGGCACGAGCGTGAACTCGGCGATGTCGCGCTTGAGCTGGGCATGGACCTCGTCGGCGCGCGAGCGGAAGGCGCCGCCGTCGTCCGGGGTTGATCGGCGGGGAGGGCGCAGGACGGTGGACACCACGGGATGGTACGCGCTCAGCCCGCGGCCAAGGCGGCATGCAGCGCGGCGCTGGGCGCCGTCCAGCCGACGATCGCGCCCTGCGCACGGATCATCTCGACCGCCGCCGCCTTGAAGTGCGGGAAGTAGCTCTCGGTGCAGTCTTCGAGCAGCAGGCCCTCGTAGCCGCGGTCGTTGGCCTCGCGCATGGAGGTCTGCACGCACACCTCGGTCGTCACGCCGCCGAACAGGAGGTGCGTGATGCCGCGCGAGCGCAGCAATTCGTGCAGGCCGGTGGCGTAGAACATGCCCTTGCCGGGCTTGTCGATGACGAGCTCGCCGGGGGCCGGCGCCAGCGCGTCGATGATCTGGTTGCCCGGCTCGCCGGCCACCAGGATGCGTCCCATGGGACCGAGGTCGCCGATGCGCAGGCTGGGATTGCCGCGCGTGCGCTTGGCGGGCGGGCAGTCCGACAGGTCGGGCCGGTGCGCCTCGCGCGTGTGCACCACCAGGCCGCCGGCCGCGCGCCAGGCCGCCAGCACCGCCTGCGTCGCGGGCACGATGGCCTCGAGCAGCGACACGTCGTTGCCCAGCGTCTCGCCGAAGCCGCCGGGCTCGATGAAGTCGCGCTGCATGTCGATCAGCACCAGCGCCGTGTGCGGCAGCTCGAACTCGTAGGCGAAGGGTTGGGCATCGATCTTCATTCAGTGCGCTCCTCCGCCCATGAAGGCGCCGAGCTCGTGGCGGTCCGCGGTGGCCGCGACGGTCTCGTGCACGATGCGGCCTTCGCTCATGACGACGATGCGGTCCGACAGCTCCAGCAGCTCGTCCAGGTCCTCGCTCACCAGCAGCACCGCACCGCCCTGGTTGCGCACCTGCACGATGCGGCCGTGGATCTCGGCCACGGCCGCGAAGTCCAGGCCGAACACCGGGTTGGCGGCGATGAGCACGTTGATCTCGCCGGCCAGCTCGCGCGCCAGCACCGCGCGCTGCACGTTGCCGCCCGACAGGCTCTTGATCGGCGCGCCCTCGCCCTGCGTCTTCACGCCGTACTCGGCGATCCATTCGCGGGCGCGGCGCTTCCACTGGCCGAAGCGAAGCAGGCCGCCCGAAGCCAGCGGCGGCTGGTCGAAGTCGCGCAGCGCCATGTTTTCGGCCACGCTCAACTCGCCGACGCAGGCGTTGCGCAGCGGCTCCTCGGGCAGGCTGCGCACCTTGAGCGCGCGGTTCTCGGCGCGCTTGGCGGTGTAGGGCTGGCCCATGACGCGCACCGTGCCGCCGGCGCGCGGGCGCTGGCCCACCAGCGCCTCGACCAGCTCGCGCTGGCCGTTGCCCGACACCCCCGCCACCCCGAGGATCTCGCCCGGCCGCACCGCGAGGCTCAGGCCGTCGACAGCCAGGGTGCCGCGGTCACCCTCGGCTTTCAAGCCTTGCACGTCCAACGCGGGAGCCGCATCGTTTGCCCCTGATTTGATAGCGTCCCGCGCAGACGGGACGGGCGCTTCAGCCCGATTCGGCACCGAATCCGCAGCATGGTGCTCGGCCGCCGTCTCGCCTTCGGGCGGTGGTGCGACGCCCTCGCCCATCATGGCCTGCGCCAGGCGACGCGGGTCGGTGTCGGCCACGCGGGCATGGTGCACCGCCTTGCCCCGACGCAGCACGGTCACGGCGTCGGCATAGCCCATCACCTCGCGGAACTTGTGCGTGATGATGAGCACGGTGCACAGCCCGCTCCTGGCGAACTCGCGCACGTGGCCCAGCACCTCGTCGGCCTCCTGCGGCGTCAGCACCGACGTCGGCTCGTCCAGGATCAAGAGGCGCGGGCGCAGGTAGAGCTGCTTGAGCAGTTCGAGCTTCTGCTTCTCGCCCGCCGCCAGCTCGGCCGGCCGGGCGTCGAGGTCGAGCGTGAAGGGCGTGGTCGCGAGGAACTCCTTCAGCCCGGCGCGCTGCGCCTTCCAGTCGATCAGCGCCGGTGTCTTGCCGCCGGCCAGCAGCAGGTTCTCGGCCACCGTCATGCCCGGTGCCAGCGTGAAGTGCTGGTAGACCATGCCGATGCCCAGCTGGCGCGCGACGATCGGGTTGGCGATGTCCTGCTCGCGCCCGTCGATGAGGATGCTGCCCTCCTCCGCGCGCTGGAAGCCGGCCACGCATTTCACGAGCGTGCTCTTGCCCGCGCCGTTCTCGCCCAGCAGCGCGTGCACGGTGCCGGGCTCCACGTGCATCGTCACGCGGTCCATCGCGGTGAAGCTGCCGAAGCGCTTGGTCAGCTCGTAGGTGTCGAGCGCGAGCGCACCGGCGGCGCGTGCGGGGGTGGCGACGGGGGCGATCATGGCTGCAGGGCCGCGATCAACGCGGTGGATGTGGCATGTGCCCCGAACACCCCACCCTGCATCGTGATCATCTTCAGCGCCGCCGCATGGTTGCCCGGGTCGGTCGCGGCCGTGCAGTCCGACAGCAGCAGGCACTCGAAGCCGCGGTCGTTGGCGTCGCGCATCGTCGTGTGCACGCACACGTCGGTGGTGATGCCGGTGAGCACGATGTTGCGGATGCCGCGGGTGCGCAGGATCATCTCCAGGTCGGTGGCATAGAAGGAGCCCTTGCCCGGCTTGTCGATCACGATCTCGCCGTCGACGGGGGCCAGCTCGGGAATGATCTCCCAGCCCGGCTCGCCGCGGATGAGGATGCGCCCGCAGGGCCCGTCGTCGCCGATGCCCACGCCGTCCTGCCCGATCTGGCGCGAGCGCCAGCGCTTGTTGGCCGGCAGGTCCGACAGGTCGGGCCGGTGGCCCTCGCGGGTGTGGATGATGGTGTAGCCCAGCGGCCGCATCACAGCCAGCAGGCGTCGGATGGGTTCGATCGGCGCCTGCGTGAGCGAGATGTCGTAGCCCATCACGTCGACGTACCCGCCCTTGCCGCAGAAGTCGGTCTGCATGTCGATGACGATGAGCGCCGTGTTGTCGGGCCGCAGGTCGCCGTCGTAGGGCCAGCGGTAGGGCTCGGCGGCGGCGAAGCGCGGCGCGGCGGCGGGGGTCGGTGTCGTCGTGGCGTCCATCTTTTCAATCCAGCGTCTTGAGCCGTTCCTTCTCGGGCACGTCGGGCGCCGGCGGCGGCACCAGCGGGTGCGAGCCCGCGCCGCCGTACAGCCTCACCGGGGCCGGGAAGCCGCAGGACGTGCCGTCGGTGACCTGCACCTTGTCGCTCCACGGCAGCCGGTAGCGGCCGGCCGCCATGTCCTGCATGTAGGTGTAGGGGCAGTCCTGGGCGCCGCCCTTCACCGCCACGTAGCCGCGGTGGTAGAGCTGGTAGATGTTGTTCTCCACGCCCCAGCCGGTGCGCGCCTCGCGCACCAGGTCGGGCCGCAGCTCGGCGGTGATGATCTCGTCGGGCCGGCCGCCGCCCTCCACCATCACGGTGCCGTCGAAACTGCAGAACATGCCCTCGCCCATCGAGTCGAAGGTGCCGTCGCTGCCGCACATGCAGACGCTGGCGGTGTAGGCCAGGTTGCAGAAGGCGTTGGCCTGGTTGGTGATCTTCCAGGCGTGGCGGATCGGCGCCGTGTAGCCGGCGGTGCGCAGGATGATCTCGGCGCCCTTGTACGCCGCCTCGCGCGCCATCTCCGGGAACATGCCGTCGTGGCAGATGATGAGCGACAGCTTGCTGCCGTTGGGCCCGTCGCACACCGGCACGCCCAGGTTGCCGGGCTCCCACGGCTCCACCGGCACCCAGGGGTGCAGCTTGCGGTAGTAGAGGCGGATCGCGCCCTGGTCGTCGATGACGAGGCCGCTGTTGTACGGGTTGCCGCCGGGGTTGGCCTCCATGATGGAGAAGCAGCCCCAGATGCGGTGCTCGACACAGGCCGCACGGAAGGCCGCCACTTCGGGGCCGTCCAGGCTGCACATGATCTCGGGGTTGGTGTCCATCGAGAGGCCGTGCAGCGAATACTCCGGGAAGACCACCAGGTCCATGGTCTGCTGATTGCGCCGGGCCTTGCCCACCAGCTCGCAGATGCGCTGCGTCTGCGCCGCGAGCTGCTCGCGCGTGGCCACCACCGGCAGCTGCAGCTGCACCAGCCCCACCACCACGCCATTTGCCGATTTGTTGAGACCGCCCAGGCCGCTCATGGGTGCATTCCTTGTGTTGTGTTCATCGCGTCGACGACAGCTCGCCCGGGCTGCCGGCCGCGACCTTGCCCGGCCGGCAGGTGGCCACGAGGATGACCAGCGTGAGCACGTACGGCACGGTGTTGAAAAGGTGGTAGCCCCAGCCCACGCCGATGGACTGCAGGGCCGGCCCGATGGCGCCGGCGCCGCCGAAGAGCAGCGCCGCATAGACGCAGCGCAGCGGACTCCAGCGCGCGAAGATCACCAGCGCGACCGCGATCAGGCCCTGGCCGCTGGAGATGCCCTCGTTCCAGCTGCCGGGGTAGAAGAGCGTGAGCGACGCACCGCCCAGACCGGCGATGGCGCCGCCCGCGGTCGTCGCTGCGATGCGCAGGCCCGACACCGAGTAGCCCAGCGCCCGCGTGGCGTTGGCCGAGTCGCCCGCCATGCGCACCAGCAGGCCGGCGCGCGTGCGGGCGAAGCCCCACCACAGGCCCAGCGCCAGCAGCAGGCCGATGGGCACCAGCGCGTTGACCTGCAGCGCCGCGCGCACCGCGCTGTTGTCGCTCCAGTTGCCCAGCGCGATGGCCGGCAGCTGCGGCGCCTGCGGCTGGATCAGCGGCTTGCCCAGGTAGAAGGCCAGCCCGGTGCCCAGCAGCATCAGCGCGATGCCGGTGGCCACGTCGTTGACGCCGTTGAGCGAGCACAGCAGGCCGTGCAGCAGCGCCAGCATCGCGCCGGCGCAGGCACCCACCAGCACGCCGATCCAGGGCGAGCCGCTCCAGTAGGCACCGCCGAAGGCCGCCATGGCCGACAGCACCAGCACGCCTTCGAGGCCGAGGTTGATGCGGCCCGACTTCTCGGTCAGGCATTCGCCCAGGCTCACGAAGAGAAAAGGGGCGCCCACGCGCAGCGCGCCGCCGACGATCGCGGCGACCAGCGCCACCCATTGCTCCGCGGTCATGCGTACACCTCCTTGCCTGACGAGGGCGCCCCGCGCCGCTGCGGCGTGCCGGCATCGGGGCCGGCCGCGCGCGGAGGCAGCTGTTCCAGTTCCTCGAAGGGCCGCGCGAAGAGCTTGGCGGCCACCGCCTTGCCGGTGGTGCCGCGCAGCGCCTCGCTGGCCAGGATCAGCACGAAGGCGATGCCCTGCAGCACCTGCACCGACGCGTCGGGCAGGCCCAGCCGGCGCTGCAGCAGGCTGCCGGCGGCGCCGAAGCCGCCGAAGAGGATGGCCACCGGGATGACGGCCAGCGGGTTCTGCCGCGCGATGAACGCGACCAGGATGCCCGCATAGCCATAGCCCGCGATCAGCGAGGCATTCGCGTTGGTGTGCACCGCCGCCACCTCGACCGCACCCGCCAGGCCGGCGCAGGCGCCGCCCAGCGCGCAGGCCAGCAGGATCAGGCGGTTGGCCGGCAGGCCCACCAGCTGGGCGGTGCGCGGGTTGCCGCCCACCACGCGGATCGAGAAGCCCGAGGCCGTGACCCGCAGCCACAGCCCCAGGCCGATGCAGGCCACGACGCCCAGCACCAGGCCCCAGTGCACGTCCGAGCCGGCGATGCCGCCGATGCGCAGGCCCTCGGCCAGCGCATAGGTGGAGGGCTTGTTGAGGCTGGCCGGATCGCGCAGCACGCCCTCGACCAGGTGCTTGAAGATGCCGATGGCGATGTAGGCCAGCAGCAGGCTGCTGATCGTCTCGTTGATGCCGCGGTATTGCCGCAGCCAGCCAGCGAGCACGATCCACAGTGCGCCCGCCACGGCACCGGCGAGGCAGACCGCGGCGGTGCCGACGATGTTCGCGGGCAGCGGCACCAGGTAGGCCATGGCCGCGCAGGCCAGCCCGCCCAGCACCAGCGCCCCTTCGCCGCCGATGATGACCAGCCCCGCGCGTGCCGGAATGGCGACGCACAGCGCGGTGAGCATCAGCGGCGCCGCGCGCTGCAGCGTGTTCTGCCACGAGAACCAGCTGCCGAAGGCGCCCTGGAACAGCACCGACCAGGCCTCCACCGGATCGGCGCCCGCGGCGATGGCCACGAACAGGCCGAAGATCAGCAGCGCGGCCGCGATGGCCAGCACGGGCAGCAGGGCTTCACGCAGGGCGGCGCGCATGCCGGTCATTCCGCCTGAGATCGATCAACCAATCGAACCCATCACACCTTCGACCAGGTAGTTCATTTTTTCCAGTTCCAGGTCGGTCTGCTTCTGCACCTGGCCGGCGGCGATGACTTCCTTGCCCTTGTTGTCCTTGAGCGGACCCTTGAAGATGTCGAAGCTGCCCGCGATCATCCTGGCCTTGATGTCGTCGGCCTGCTTCTTGGCGGCGTCGGTCACCATGGGGCCGTAGGCGGAGGTCTTCACGTAGCCTTCCTTCAGGCCGCCGCGCAGGAAGTTCGGGTGCGGCTTGCCGGCGCGCGCCGCGTCGATGATGGTCTTGTACGCGGTGAGCCAGTTCCACTCGGCCCCGGTGAGGTAGGCGTTGGGCGCCAGCTTGGCCTGGCTGGCGTGGTAGCCGCACACCATCTTGCCGCGCTTGGCCGCCGTCTCGACCACCACCTTGGGGCCGTCCACGTGCATGGTGAAGACGTCGCAGCCCTGGTCGGCCAGGCTGTTGGTGGCCTCGGCCTCCTTCACCGCCATCGACCAGTCGCCGGTGAAGATCACGCTGCAGGTGATGCCCGGCTTGACCGAGCGCGCGCCGAGTGTGAAGGCGTTGATGTTGCGCAGCACCTGCGGGATCGGCTTGGCCGCCACGAAGGCGATCTTGTTGCTCTTGGTCATGTGCGCCGCGACCACGCCGTTGAGGAACTGGCACTCGTCGATGTAGCCGAAGAAGCTGCCCACGTTCTTGGGGTTCTTCTCGGTCCACAGGCCGCCGCAGTGCGAGAAGCGCACGTCCGGGTTCTTCGGCGCCACGGCGAGGATGTGCGGGTCGAAGTAGCCGAAGGAGGTGGGGAACAGCAGCGATGCACCGTCCTGCTGGATCATCCCGGTCATGGTCTTCTGCACGGCCGCGGTCTCGGGCACGTTCTCTTCCTCGACCACTTTCACGCCGGGCATCTTCTTGACCTCGGCAGCCGCCTGCGCGTGCGCCTGGTTGTAGCCGTAGTCGTCGCGCGGGCCGACGTAGATCACACCCACGGTGAGCGGCTTCTGCGCCCGCGCCAGCGGGCTGAGCATGCCGAGGCTGCCGGCCGCGCCGAGGGCGGCCAGGGACTTGAGGGAATCGCGGCGGTTGAACTGGCTCATGGATTGGCTCCGGAAGAAGGATGCGCCGGCGGCGCGGAACGGTTCAATCTTGGATACAAGCCAGTACGCATAACGCGTGCCAGCTCTGGACGGCTCCTACGGGCGGCTGCTTCAGTCCAGCAGGCTCACATGCGCCGCCACCACGCGCCAGCCTTGTGCGGTGCGTATCCAGGCCTGGCTCTGGCGCCCCGTTCGGGTGCTGCCTTCGCGGCGGAATTCGCAGTTCGCGGTGGCGCAGTCGCGGCCGTAGGTGGTGATCTCCACGCGCAGCAGGTCGCGCATCAGCCCCTGCGCGGGGCGCGCGGCGCGAAACGCGGCGATGGCCTCGTAGCCGTAGAGGTTCTCGGTCGCGCCGTAGCGCAGGGTGTGCGGGCTGTTCCAGAACAGGGCGTCGAGGATCTCGACCTTGTTGTGCACCAGCGCGTCCTCGTAGAGCGCGAAGGCGGCGCGCACCTCGGCCAGCACGTCGGGCAGGTTGATGTCGGCGATGTCGATCATGTCGGGCTCTTTTCCAGGTCGGCGACCGGCGCCTGGGTGACGCCGGCACGTTCCAGCGCCGCGGCGACGCGCAGCGCGAGGTCCTCGCGCCAGGGGGCGGCAATCACCTGCACGCCGATGGGCAGCGCGGCATGGGCGCCCCACACAGGCACCGCGGCCACCGGCAGGCCGATGCAGGAGATGGGCTGCGTCAGCACGCCCATGTTGGGGCGCAGCGGCAGGCGCTGGCCGTCGAGCTTGAAGAACTCGGTGCCGATGGGCGTGGCGGCGCAGGGCGTGGCCGGCGCCAGCAGAATGTCGAAGCGGCCGAAGACGCGCGCCGCCTCTTCGGCGTAGCGCTGGCGCACGCGCTGCGCGCGCGCCACCCAGGCCGCCGGCAGCAGCGCACCGGCCAGGAAGCGGTCGCGCGACAGCGGCTCGAAGTCCTGCGGCCGGCGGCGCAGGTCGGGCAGGTGCAGCGCGGCGCCTTCGGCGTTGGTGATGAGGAACGCCGCCGCCCGGCCGGCCTCCACCAGCGGCAGTTCGACCATCTGCCGTGCGCCCAGCGCCTGGGCCACGATGTCGACGGCAGCGATGGCCTCGGGCTGTGCCCACTGGCGAAACCACCCGCCCAGCACGCCGATGCGCAGGCCTTCGGCGCCGCGCTCGAGCAGCGGCGCGACGGCCTCGACCGGCCGCTGCGCGCAGCCGGGATCGCGCGGCGCGCGCATCTCGGGGCCCTGCAGGGCGTCGTAGCACAGGGCCAGGTCGCGCACGGAACGGGCGAAGGGGCCCAGGTGATCCAAGCTGGCCACGAAGGGGTAGCTGCCGGTGCGCGGCAGCCGGCCGAAGGTGGGCTTGAGGCCGTAGACGCCGTTGAGCGAGGCCGGCACGCGGATGGAGCCGTTGGTGTCGGAGCCCAGCGCCAGCGGCACCTGGCCCGCCGCCACCGCGGCGCCGGAGCCACCCGAGGAACCGCCGGCGATGCACGCCAGGTCGTGCGGGTTGCGACAGGGGCCGACGTGGCTGTTCTCGGTGGTGAAGCCGTAGGCGTACTCGTCCATGTTGAGCGCGCCGAGCAACACCGCGCCGGCCTGCTCCAGCCGCCGCACCAGCAGGCCATCGGTGCGCGCGGGCGCCGCCGTGCGCTCGATCTTCGAGCCGGCCAGCGTGGGCAGGCCGGCGACGTCGAACAGGTTCTTGACCGCGAAGGGCACGCCCAGCAGCGGCAGCGCGCGTGCCCGATCGGCCGAGGGGCCGGCCAGCGCGGCATCGACCTGCGCGGCGCGCCGCAGCGCGCGCGGCCCGACCACGTCGGTGAAGGCGTTGACGCGCGCATCGGTCGCTTCGATGCGCGAGAGCGCCGCCTCGGCCAGCGCCACGGCGCTCAGCGCGCCGCTGCGCACCGCCTCGGCCATGGCGGCCGCATCCTGGCGCAGCCACTCCGCGGGCGTCATTCGGCGGGCTCCGGCGGCACGGGCACGAAGCTCACCGCGCTCTCGTGGTGCGGCTCGAGCGGCACCGCCTCGACCAGGGCCGCGAAGCCGGCCGCCAAACCGAAGTAGCGCAGCACGCCGGGGCGGTGGTCACTGCGCAGCGGCAGGCCCAGCGCGGCGGCGGTGGCGTCCACGTACTTCTCGGCCTCTTGCGGAGTCATCGCCGCACCTCGCGCTGGAAGATCTCCAGGCTCAGCTTCTTCATCGCGACGAAGCTGGGCGAGCTGAGCGTCTCCAGGGTGCGCGGCCGCGCGTCGCCGTAGCGCAGGATCTCGGCCACCTTGGTCGGCCGCTTGGTCAGCAGCAGCACCTGGTCGGCCAGGTACACCGCCTCCTCGAGGTCGTGCGAGACCAGCAGCATGGTGGTGCCGGTCTGCATGAAGACCTCCTGCAGCTTCTCGCGGATGAAGAGCGTCATCTCGAAGTCGAGCGCCGAGAAGGGCTCGTCGAGGAACAGCACCTCGGGGTTGGGCGCGAGCGCCCGCATGATCGAGGCCGTCTGCTGCTGGCCGCCCGAGAGCTCGTAGGGATAACGGTTGAGGTCGAACTTGACGTCGAAGCTGGCCACCAGCTCGGCCATGCGGCGGTCCACCTCGGCCTTGCTGCGGCCTTCGAGCTTGAGCGGGTAGGCGATGTTGTCGATGGTGCGCATCCACGGGAACATCGCTTCGCGGTAGTTCTGGAACACGTAGCCGATCTTGGTGTCCTTCAGGCTCTTGCCGTCGAACAGGATCTCGCCGCGGTCGATCGGGATCAGCCCCGCGATCATGTTGATCAGCGTCGACTTGCCGCAGCCGTTGGGGCCGAAGACCGAGACGATCGCGTGCTTGGGGATGTCGAGGTCGAAGTTCTCGTACAGCGGCCAGCCGGCGAAGTACTTGGTCAGTCCGCGGATCGTGATGTGCGTGCCGGCGGGGCCGGGCGCGAACTTCGGCTTGGGAACGTCCGCGTAGACCGGACCGTTCAACACGATGTCTGCAGCCATTTTCATCTTCCGCTCCAGTGGACGATCTTGCGTTCCGCGACGAGGAACAGGATGTTCAGCGCGTAACCCAGCGCACCCGCCGCGAGGATCGAGGCGTACATGCTCTTGACGTTGAGCACCTGCTGCGAATTGATGATGCGGTTGCCCAGGCCCGAGTCGGCGCCGATGAACATCTCGGCCACGATCACGATCACCAGCGCCATCGACACGGCCGAACGTAGGCCGACGAAGCTGGGCTGCAGGCTTTCCCACACCAGCACGTCGCGAAAGGTCTGCCAGCGCGTGGCGCCCATCACCTTGGCCGCCATCACGCGCTGCTTGCGCGCGTTGATCACCCCGTAGGCACTGTTGAACACCACGATCAGCAGCGCGCCGAAGGCCGCGATGGCGACCTTGTTCACGTCCGAGGTGCCGAAGATCATGAGGAACAGCGGGATCAGCGCCGAGCTGGGCGTGGAGCGGAAGAAGTCGATCAGGAACTCCACGCTGCGGTACGCCTTCTCGTTGCTGCCCAGCAGCACGCCCAGCGGCACGCCGACGATCGCGGCGATCAGGAAGGCCTGCAGCGTGCGCCACACCGTCACCAGGAAGTCCGACAGCAGCGGCCCGCCGGCCAGGCCGGTGATGAGCGTGCTCACCGTGTCGGCCGGTGCCGGCAGCAGGATGGGCTTGATGAAGCCCAGCCGCACGACCAGGTCCCAGACGATGAAGAGTGCCACCGGCCCGATGGCCGGCAGCAGGCGCTGAAGGAGCGGGGTCTTCGGTGCGGCGCTCCCCGTGGCGGCCGGGGGCGTCCAGGGCGTGGCGGTGGTGGTGCTCGCGTCGGCCATGGCTCAGCCCTTGTACAGAAGGCCGTCCACCGTCACCTTCTTCTCGAAGATGCCCTTCTCGGTGAACAGGTCGTAGAACTTCTGGAAGTAGGCCGCGTCGCTGGCCTTGAACTCGTTGTAGAGCATGTACGAGGCCAGCGGCACCTCGTTGGTGAGCGCGCCCTCGATGGCGGTGTAGCCCTTCATGTACTGACGTGCCTCGGCCGGCTGCGTGCGCACGAACTCCACGCCCTTGGCGTAGGCGGCGATGTACTTCTTCGCGAGCTCCGGGTTCTTCTTGATGAAGTCGGTCGTGAGGCTGGCCGCGCCGCCGTGCCAGGGCGCCATCGGGTCGCCCAGGATGTAGTGCGCCACCACGCCGGCCTCCAGCACGCGGGTGGTGCCGTTGAGGCGGCCCACGGTGCCCGTCGGTTCCAGCGTGTACACGGCATCGACCTGGCCGGCCGCCAGCGCCGCCACGTGCTGGCCGATGGGCAGCTCGGTCACGGCGATGGTGCCGGCACCGGCACGCTCCAGCATGGTCTTGGCCAGCGTCACGTTCTGGATGCCGGGGCCGGAGGCGACCTTCTTGCCCTTGAGCTCGGCCACGCTCTTGATCGGGCTGTCCTTGGGCACCAGGAACTCCTCCAGCACGAACTTCGCGTTGCTCGGGTTGGTGCAGAAGATCTTGAACAGGCCGGGCTGCGCGATCTCGCCGATGGCCAGGTTGGCCGAGCCGGTGCCGTTGGCGCTGCCGTCGCCGCGGCCGGAGAGCATCGCCTCCATGACCTGCTGAGCACCCGCGAA
The DNA here is from genome assembly GCA_030418545.1 of Xenophilus aerolatus. Taxonomy (GTDB): domain Bacteria; phylum Pseudomonadota; class Gammaproteobacteria; order Burkholderiales; family Burkholderiaceae_C; genus Xenophilus. Next base: position 85,673 of record QAIB01000004.1, read on the forward strand.
CTTCAGCGGCTCGACGTCCAGGCCCGCCTCCTTGAAGAAGCCCTTCTCGACCGCGGCGAAGAAGGGCAGTCCGGCGGCCACGGGCCAGTAGCCGATGCGGATCTTGGTCGCCTGCGCGCGCACGATGGCGGGCGCGGCGAGCACGGCCAGCGCGGCGCTGCCGGTCTGCAGCAGTTGCCGGCGCGAAGGACGGGAAAGGGACATGGCAAGGACTCCTGTACGTCTGCGTTTGGAAAAGAAGAAGGCGGTGCCTCAGCCGGCAGTCCGGCTGCGCATGTAGGCGCGCCAGCCGCCGTGGTGGGTGATGTCCTGTGCGCCCGCGAGGGCCTGCGCTTCGCAGAGGAAGCCCTGCACCGTCGAGCCGTCGGCCAGCGTCAGCGTCCCGATGCCCAGCGGCGCCGGGATGAGCGCGACGAAGCTGCCGTAGTGCGCGGCGGGCAGCTCCCACACCTCCAGCGCAATGGCGGCGCCCTCGCCCGCCGCGGCGCGGATCAGGCCGGGCTTGGGCGGCGTCGTGCCGGGCAGCGCGAAGAGGCGGTAGTCGGGCGCGGTGTGCGTGGCCTGCAGCAGGCGGCCGCCGCGCTCCTGCAGCTGCACGTTCAGCGGCATGCCCGACAGGTGCGCGCCGACCACGGCCACGCGCACCGTCGGCCCCTGGACCGGCGGCTGCGGCAGCGCCTGCGCCGGCGGCAGCGGCTGGCCGGTGGCGCCCAGCGGCAGCCCGCTGGCCTGGTGGTAGCGCTGGCCCAATGCGGCGAGCGCGAAGTCGCTGCCGGCCGGGCCGATGAAGGTCACGCCGAAGGGCAGCCCGTCGGGACGCAGGCTGGACGGCACCGAGATCGCGGCGTAGTCCAGCAGGTTGACGAAGTTGGTGTACACGCCCATGCGGCTGTTGCGCGCCACCGGGTCGGCCTGCATGTCGGCGATGGTGCAGTGCGTGGGCGCCGTGGGCACCATCAGCACGTCGATGCCGTCCCACATGCCGGCCGCCTGCTGGCCCAGCGCGCGCAGGCGCGTCAGCGCAGCGACATGATCGGCGGCGCCGTAGCCGGTGCCCTGGGCGAGGATGCCGCGCACCGGCTCCATCACCGCCTCCGGATGCGCGTCGAAGAAGGGGCGCACGGCGGCGTAGCGCTCGGCCACCAGCGCACTGTCGTAGAGCAGCGCCGCGGCCTCGGCCAGCGGCGCGTAGTCGATCTCCACCGGCGTGCCGCCCAGCGCCTGCAACTGCTCGATGGCCGCGTCCCACGCCGCCTCGGCCTGCGCGTCGCCGAAGAAGGCGCGCAGCGAAGGCACGCCGAAGCGAAAGCGCGCGGGCCAGTGCGCCGGTGCCAGTGCAAGCGTGCGCGAATAGGGGTCGCCCGCATCGGGCCCCAGGGCTGCGGCCAGCACCTGCGCGGCCAGCTCGACCGTGCGCGCGAAGATGGACACGCAGTCCACGCTCTGCGCCGCCGGCACCACGCCGCGCGCGCTCAGCAGGCCGCGCGTCGGCTTGATGCCGACGATGTTGTTCAGCCCCGCCGGCACGCGGCCCGAACCGGCCGTGTCGGTGCCCAGGGCGAAGTCGACCTCGCCGGTCGCGACGACGTAGGCCGAGCCGGAGCTGGACCCGCCCGACACGTAACGCGCGTCGAAGCTGTTGGGCACGGCGCCGTAGGGCGAGCGCGTGCCGTTCAGGCCGCAGGCGAACTGGTCGAGGTTGGTCTTGCCGGCGACCGACGCACCGGCGTCCAGCAGTCGCTGCACCACCGTGGCGTGGGTCGGCGCCAGGTAGGCGAAGGCCGGACACGCCGCCGTGGTCGGCAGGCCGGCGACGTCGATGTTGTCCTTGACGCCGAAGCGCAGGCCGGCGAGCGGACCCGAGGCTGCGCCGGCGATGGGAGCGGCCGGGCGGCTGATCCACGCCGCCTCGGGGCGACCGTCGCGCGAGACATCGGGAACAGGGACCGACGCAGGCATCGGCTTCGCGGCGGGGAGAGGGAGTTCGTGCACCATATCAATGCATCCAGACTTGGATACAAGATGCGATGCAAGCGGCGTGCCATGCCCGGCCGCTGCGCGTGGCCGGCTCTTCCCTGCCGAACCGTTGCGCCCCGCCCCGCCCCGGCACCCGGCGGATCGGTGATGGTGCCGATGCCCTGGCGTCTCGCCCGCAGGGCGCGGCGCAGGCGATCAGTCCAGCTTCACGCCTGCAGCCCGGACCACCTTGCCCCACATCGCGCGGTCGGCCTGGATGAAGGCGGTGAACTCGGCCGGCGTGTTGCAGCGCAGTTCGCCGCCGTAGTCGCGCCACTTCTTCGCCAGCTCGGGCGACTGGCAGACCTTGGCCATGGCGCCGCTGAGCTTCTCCAGGATGGCCGGCGCGGTGCCGGCCGGTGCCAGCAGGCCCTGCCAGGCGATGGGCGTGTAGTCGGGCAGCCCCTGCTCGGCGAAGGTGGGCACGCTGGGGAAGCTCGGGTGCCGCTCGCGCCCGGTGATGCCCAGCAGCTTGAGCTTGCCGGCCTGCACGTTGCTGGCCGCCGCGGGCAGCCCGTCGAACATGAGCTGGATCTGGCCGGCCAGCAGGTCGGCGTAGGGACTGTTGCTGTTGTAGGGCACCAGGTTCGACTTCACGCCCGCCACGCTGTTGAACCACACGGCCGACAGGTGCGAGTAGCTGCCGATGCCCGCCGTGGCCACCGTGACCGAATCGGGCTTCGCCTTGAGCTGGGCGACCAGTTCGCGCGCGTCCCTGGCCGCCACCGAGGGCGTGGCGATGAGGCCGGTGTTGAGCACGCCCAGCAGGCTGATCGGCGCGAAGTCGCGCTCGGCGTTGAAGGGCAGCTTGCCGTAGAGGTGCGGCACGACCGACAGCGAGCTGGTGGTGCCGATGTAGAGCGAGTAGCCGTCGTTGGGCGCCTTGGCCGCCACCTCGGTGCCGATGATGTTCGAGGCGCCGGGCCGGTTCTCCACGTAGAAGGACTGGCCCAGGATCTTCGTCAGCTCCGCCGCCAGCTCGCGGGCGTTGGCGTCGGGGCCGCTGCCCGCGGGGAAGGGGGCAACGATGCGCACCGGCTTGGTGGGGTAATCGGGCTGCGCGCCCGCAGCGGTGGGCGCCAGGGCCAGGGCCGCCGCGAGCGGCAGGGCGGCCGCGCCGGCGGCGAGCCTCTTGAGGGTATTCATGAATGTCTCCGTTTGCGAACGCGTGCCGATTGCACGGGGTCGAATCATACGAATACATTGTTTATTGTCAAAATACGATTATGGCGATAAGATTTGCCCCGATCGAACAATGCGCGAGGCAGCCGTTCTCGCCTGGAGACAAAGTTGAAGCCCCTCCAACCCTTGCAACTGCAGTTCAGCCACATCGGGCTGTACGTCACCGACCTCGCCCGCATGGCCGGCTTCTACAAAGAGGCGCTGCGCTTCACCCAGACCGACGCGGGCGACCTGGGCCCGGTGCAACTGGTCTTCCTGAGCCGCGACCCGAACGAGCACCACCAGCTGGTGCTGGCCACCGGCCGGCCGGCGGACATGGCCTTCAACGTGGTCAACCAGCTGTCCTTCCGCGTGCCCGACCTCGCGACCCTGCGCGCGTTTCACGACCGACTGCTGGCCGAGGGCGCGAGCGAGATGCTTCCGGTGACGCACGGCAACGCCGTCTCCGTCTACTGCCGCGATCCGGAGGGCAACCGGCTTGAGCTCTTCATGGACACGCCCTGGTACTGCGACCAGCCGCTGCGCGAGCCCATCGACCTTGCGCAGTCCGACGAGGCCATCCTGGCGCAGGCCGAGGCCATCGCGAAGCGCTTCCCCAAGTTCATGAGCCGCGCCCAGTGGCAGGCCGAGGTCGCCCGCCGCATGCAGGAAGACCAGCGTGTCTGACCGGTCGCACGTCTACGACGTGGCCATCGTGGGCCTGGGCCCCACCGGCGCCACGCTGGCCAACCTGCTGGGCGCCGCCGGGCACTCGGTGCTGGTGGTCGAGAAGGAAGCTGGGGTCTTCCCGCTGCCCCGGGCCATCCACTACGACGGCGAGGTGCTGCGCATCTTCCAGGCCGCGGGCCTGCGCGAGCAGGTGCTGGCCATCTCGCGGCCCGGCACGCAGGGCATGCATTTCGTCAATGCCGCCGGCCAGACGCTGCTGATCCGCGGCGGCACCGCCGCGCTCGGGCCGCACGGTTGCGCCAACAACTACTACTTCCACCAGCCCGAGCTGGAGGCCGTGCTGCGCGAGGGCCTGGCGCGCTTTTCGAACGTGGACGTGCGGCTCGAGACCGCCGTGTCGGCCGCCCGGCAGGATGCCGAGGGCGCCACCCTGTCCTGTGAGTGCACCGCCAACGGCACGCGCTTCCAGGCCCGTTCCCGCTGGGTGGTGGGCTGCGACGGTGCCCGCTCGCCCGTGCGCCAGCACATGGGCAGCCCGATGGTGGACCTGGGCCTGCGCCAGCCCTGGCTGGTGTTCGACGTGGTGCTGACCGAGCCGGTGGACCTGCCGCCGCACACCGTGCAGCACTGCGACCCGCGCCGGCCCATGACCTACTGCAACGTGGTGGGCAACCGCCGCCGCTGGGAGATCATGGTGCTGCCCGGCGACGACCGCGAAGCGCTGGTGCGGCCCGAGACCCTGTGGAAGCTGGTCGCGCCCTGGGTGCGGCCCGACCAGGCCCGGCTGGAACGCGCCGCCATCTACACCTTCCATTCGGTGATCGCCGAGGGCTGGCGACAGCGCCGGCTGCTGCTGGCCGGCGATGCCTGCCACCAGACGCCGCCCTTCCTGGGCCAGGGCATGTGCGCGGGCATCCGCGATGCGTCCAACCTGGCCTGGAAGCTGGACGCCGTGCTCGCCGGCCGCGCGCCCGAGGCGCTGCTCGACACCTACGAGTCCGAGCGCAAGCCCCACGTGCGCGCCCTGATCGAGCTGGCCGTGCGCCTGGGCGGCATCATCCAGACCACCGACGCGGCCGCCGCGGCAGAGCGCGACGCCCGCTTCGCAGGCGGTGCACCCGAGGTCTTCGAACTGCCGCCGCAGCTGCTGGGCGAAGGCGCCTTCGATGCCCGTCAGCAGGACCTGGCGGGCCGGCCCTTTCCGCAGCCGCGGCTGGCCGACGGGCGCCTGCTGGACGAATTGCTGGGCCGCCGCAGCGCGGTGATCGGCCAGCGCGAGCTGCTGGCTGCCGCCGCGCCCGGCACCGCCGAGCGCTGGGCCCGCAGCCAGGCGCTGGTCATCGACGAGCCCGATGCGCCGCTGGCGGCGTGGCTGCGCAGCCACCGAGCGGGCGCCGTGATACTACGGCCCGACCGCTACATCGTCGGCGTGGCGCGCACGGGTGCCGAGCTGGACCGCATCTCCCAGTACCTCCCGGTGGCGCCATGACGACCCACACCCCGGGGAGCCGCCTTGTCCGAACCTTCGTCCTCGTCCAGCCTGGAACGCATGCTGGGCGTGCTCGACCTCTTCGACGACCACCACATCACGCGCACGGCGGAGGACATCGCCAAGGCGCTGGACGTCTCGCTGCCCACCAGCTACCGCTATGTGCGGCAGCTGCTGCAGGTGGGGCTGCTGCAGCGCGTGGAGGATTCGCACTACGCGCTGGGGCCGCGCATCATCCTGCTGGACCACTACATCCGCCGCGCCGACCCCGTGCTGCGGGTCGGCCTGCCCGTGCTGCGCGAGCTGGTCGATGCCACCGGTTTCGACTGCGTGGTGACCGAGGCCTTCGGCCAGCAGGTACTGGACACGCACCGCGAGATGGGCGGCGCGCCCGCCACGCTGGCCTACACGCGCGGCCGGCCGCGCCCGCTGTTCCAGGGCGCCGCGCCCAAGGTGCTGCTGTCCACGCTGGGCACGGCCCCGCTGAAGAAGACCTTCGACGCACGGCGCGACGAGGCCGTGCGCTGCGGGCTGCCCGGCGACTGGCCCGAATTCCGGCGCTACTTCGCGGCCGTGCGCAAGGCGGGCCACTACATCTCCAAGGGCGAGCTGGAGCCGCAGCTGGCGGCCGTGGCCGCGCCCGTCCTCAAGTCGGATGGCGGCGCCTGGGCCGCCATCTCCCTCGTGTTCGATACCTCGCGCCTGGCGATCGTCGACCTTGAAAAGATGGTCCGTCTGATCACCGAGGCCGCAACGCGGATCGGAGGTCGGCTGGCCTAGGGCCTGTGAACAGGCCCTCCCCCACCCTCCCTCTCCTTCCCAAGGAATCACCATGAGACTCATCAGCTACCAGTACAACGGCCAGCACGGCTATGGCGCCGTCGTCGGCGACCGCGTGGTCGACCTGCGCGCGGCGTTCGGCGCGCAGGCGCCGGACCTCAAGGCCTTCATCGCCGCCGGCTTGGCAGCGCAGGCGACGGCCCACGTCGAAGCCGCCCGCGCCACGCTGCCGCTGTCGGAGGTGAAGCTGCTGCCGGTGATTCCCAACCCGGGCAAGATCTTCTGCATCGGCCTGAACTACGGCGAGCACATCCGCGAGACCGGCAAGGAAGTGACCGAGAAGCCGGTGATCTTCCTGCGCGTGGCCGACTCGCAGCTGGCCCATGGCGAGGACATCGTGCGGCCCAAGGCCTCCGAGCGCCTGGACTACGAAGGCGAGATCGCCGTCGTCATCGGCAAGGCCGGCCGCCACATCAGCGAGGCGGATTCCTGGTCGCACATCGCCGGCTACAGCTGCTACAACGACGGCAGCGTGCGCGACTGGCAGCTGCACACCTCGCAGTGGGCGCCGGGCAAGAACTTCTGGAAGACGGGCGCCTTCGGTCCCTGGATGGTCACCGCCGACGAGATCGCGCCCGACCAGAAAATGACGCTCGTCACCCGCCTCAATGGCCAGGAGATGCAGCGCGCCACCACCGACATGATGGTGCACAGCATCCCGCGCCAGATCGCCTACATCTCCGCCTTCATCCCGCTGGAGCCGGGCGACGTGATCGTCACCGGCACGCCCGGCGGCGTGGGCAACAAGCGCACCCCGCCCGTGTTCATGAAACCCGGCGACGTGTGCGAGATCGAGGTCGACGCCATCGGCGTGCTTAGCAACGGCATCCGCGACGAGTGAGGGCTGCGCGCGGTCGTGCCGGTCGCGACAATGGCCGGCTTCGATCCCCGCAAGCCCTTGCCATGCTGAAGTACCAGACCGTTCCCGTCACCCCCTTCCAGCAGAACTGCTCCATCCTCTGGTGCGACCGGACGATGAAGGCCGCCGTGGTCGATCCCGGCGGCGAGCTTGACCGGCTGATCGCCGCGGCGCAGGCGCTGGGCGTGTCGCTCGAGCAGATCTGGCTCACGCACGCCCACATCGACCACGCGGGCGGCACCGGCGAGCTGGCGCGGCGGCTCGCGCTGCCGATCGTCGGCCCGCATCCGGGCGACCAGTTCTGGATCGACGGCCTGGTGCAGCAGAGCGCCATGTTCGGCTTCCCGCCGGCCGAGCCCTTCACGCCCACGCGCTGGCTGCACGACGGCGACACCGTCACCCTGGGCGAAGAGACGCTCACGGTGCGCCACTGCCCGGGCCACACGCCGGGCCACGTGGTCTTCCATTCGGCGACGGCCGGGCGCGCCTTCGTCGGCGACGTGCTGTTCTCCGGCAGCATCGGGCGCACGGACTTTCCGGGCGGCAACCACGAGCAGCTGATCGCCAGCATCACCGAGCGGCTCTGGCCCATGGGCGACGCGACCGTGTTCATCCCCGGCCACGGGCCCGAGAGCAGCTTCGGGCGCGAGCGGCGCAGCAATCCCTACGTGGCGGGGACCTGAGCGCCACGGCACGAGGTCTTAAGCCAAATCGGGCCACAGCGCCCGACCTGCCTGCGCGAGCAGCTATCGAATCAGTAGCAATCCGACCTCAGATGACGCGGAAGTGGTGCGTCGGACAGCACGATGCGCGCGCCGCGCACCGGCACGTGGTGGTCGGTCTCCTGCACCAGCTGGCCGCCGGGCGCGCTGGCGAAGCCGGGCCGGTGCCCGGCGGCGTATTCCTCCGGCGTGCGCACGTCGAAGCGGTACACGGTGCGGCCGGGCTCGCGCAAGGCGGCCAGCGCATCCGCATCGAGCCAGCGCACGCCGGCGCGCTCGGCCACGCGGCGGGCGTCGGCCTGCGCCTGCGCGCGCACGGCCGGGTCCACGTCCGGCGGCGCGCGGCGGTCGGCGCCGTGGTCCAGCGCCTGGCCGGCCAGCGTCCAGCCGATGGTGCCGTTGCGCAGCGCGGCGATGGGGTTGGGCAGGCCCGCGTTCACCAGCGACTGCGTGCCGATGATGCTGCGCGTGCGGCCGGCGCAGTTGACGACGATGCGCGTGCGCGGATCGGGCGCCAGCGCACGCGCCCGCAGCACCAGCTCGGCGCCCGGCACGCTGGTGGCGGTGGGGATGCTCATCGTCTGGTACTCGTCGAAGCGACGCGCGTCGAGCACCACCACGTCGGCCTTCGCATCGATCAGCGCCTGGACTTCCTCGGCCGGCAGCGAGGGCGTGTGCCGCTCGTGCTCCACCAGTTCACCGAAGGCCTTGCTGGGCACATTGACGTCGCGGAACAGCTCGCCACCGGCGGCCCGCCAGCCATCCAGCCCGCCTTCCAGCGCATGCACCTGCGTGTAGCCCAGGCGTTGCAGCACGGCAGCGGCACGCGGCGCGAGGTCTTCGCCCGCGTGCTCGCCGAAGAGCACGATGCGCGTGTCGCGGCGCGGGATGCGGCGCCAGGCTTCGAGTTCGATGCGCGACAGCGGCAGGTTGGCGGCCCACAGCGGATGGGCCTGCGCGTAGGGGTCTTCCTCGCGCACGTCGAGCAGCGCGATCTCGGTGTCGCGCGCCAGCAGGTGCGCACGCACCTGGGCAGCGCTCAGGGTGGGCAGATCGGATTTCGCGGCCTGCGAGGCAGGGCGCGTGGCGAACAGGGTGTCGGTCATTCGGCGGCGGACCGCAGCTCGGCGCTGCGGTCCCAGAGATTGGGCAGAAGGGTGTTGGAGTAGCCCGAGACGAACAGGCGCCGTCCACCCTCGGGCGGGTAAGTATGGCGCCGCACGGCGCCGATGTTGGCGCCATAGACGTGGATGCTGATCGACACGCGGTCGTCGAAGGCATTGCGCACGCGGTGCACGTCGCCGATGCGCGGCGACACCGCCTCCACGTCGCCGGGCTGCAGCCGCACGGCCTCGCCCTCGGGCACCCAGGCGCCCTCGCGCTCCACGTAGCCCTGGCTGAACTCGCTGCCGCGCAGCATGCCGATCAGGCCCCACACCGTGTGGTCGTGCACCGGCGTGGCCTGGCCCGGCCCCCACACGAAGCTCACCACAGAGAAGCGCTCGGTCGAATCGGCATGCAGCAGGTATTGCCGGTAGTACTCCGGGTGCGGCTCGGCGAAGGCCTCGGGCAGCCAGTCGTCGCGCGCGACCAGCGTGCGCAGCAGCGCACCGCCCTGCGCCAGCAGCTGCGGCTCCTCGGGACGGGTGTACAGCAGCAGGCCGAAGGCATGGACGAACTCGCGCAGCGGCCGCGTCATGCCGGCCTGCGCCACAGCGTGGCGTCGGTGATGGCGCGCACGTCCACCCGCTGCGGCAGGATGCCGTCGCGTGCGGCGCGGTCGGCCACGCGCTGCAACGCCGTGACGTCTTCCTCGCTCACCGGCCGGGCCGCGACGGCGGCGTTCGCGGTGATGGCGCGTGCCGACTCGATCGGCAGGCGCGACAGGCCGGCGTAGACCTGCGCGTAGGCCTCCGGGTGCGCCTGCGCCCATTCGCCGGCGCGTGCCAGCCGGTCCAGGAACTGCACGATCGCGGCACGCCGCGCCGGGTCGGCCAGGGCCTGCTCGCTGGCGGTGATGAAGCCCAGCGCCGTGTTGATGCCGCGCCCGTCGCGCAGCACGCGGCCGCCGTGCTGACGCGCCACCGTGTAGTAGGGGTCGAAGGTGGCCCAGGCCTCGATCTGGCGCGAGGCGAAGGCGGTGGCCGCATCGGTCGGCAGCACGAAGCGCACCGTGACTTCGGCGAGCGGCACGCCCGCCTCTTCCAGCGCGCCATAGAGCTGGTACTGCGAGATGCTGCCGCGCGCGGACGAGACGATCACCGTCTTGCCGCGCAGGTCGGCCACCCGCTGCAGGGCGGAGTCGGGCTGCACCACAATGCCCAGCGACTCGGGCCGGCCGGCGCGCGTGGCGACGATCTTCAGCGGCGTGCGCCCGACGGCCGCCGCGAGCACCGGCAGGTCGCCGGCGACGGCCGTGTCCACCGCACCGCTGCGCTGCGCCTCGAAGAGCGGTGCCGCGCCCTGGAAGTTGGCCCAGCGGAAATCGAAGGGCGCGTCCTTCAACGAGCCCGCCGCCTCGAACAGGGCGCTCAAGCCACGCGCCTGGTCGCCGAGCACGAGCGCGGTGCGGGACTGGGCCTGCACGGTGGGCCACAGCCAGGCGGCCGCAAGCGCCGCACCGCCGTGGAGCCACTGCCGGCGGCTCGACCGCAACAGCACCCCGCTCATGACCTCACCTCGGCCAGCGCACGCCGGCCGGCGGCCACCAGCACCGCATCGTTCTGCGGCGTATGGATGCGGCTGCACAGCACGTCGCGGTGGTGGCGCTGCAGGGGGTTGCGGCGCGACAGGCCGTGGTTGCCGCTCAGCTGCAGCGCGATCTCCACGGCGCGAATCGCCTGGGTGGTCACGCTGTACTTCACCAGGGCACTGTCGGCCGGCGGCGGCGCGCGGCCGGCGTCGACGTCGGCGGCGAGGGCGTCGAGCTGCACCCGGTTGCTGCGCAGCAGCGCCTCGATCTCGCCGACGGCCTCCTGCACGCGCGGCAGGCCGGCCAGCGGCGCGCCCAGGCTGCCGGGCGCGCGCGTGCGCAGGAAGTCCAGCAGCCAGTCGCGCGCGGCCTGCGCCACGGCGTCGTAGAGGCTGCCCAGCAGCGCCACCATCCAGGCCTGTTGGTTCGCATGGGCATCGATGTCGGTCTGGCTGCCCGCGTCCGGGGCCCAGTCGGCCGGCGCGCGCAGGTCGACGGCGTGCTCGAGCGGGATGCGCACGTCCTCGAACACCGCCTCGTGGCTGCCCGAGGCCCGCAGGCCCAGGTGGTCCCAGCTCTCGATCACGCGCAGGCCGGCGGCCTCGCGCGGCACCAGGAACACGCCGGTGCGCGGCGCGGGCTCGTCGGTCCGGCCCCACACGGCGAGCCAGCTCAGGCCCTCGATGCCGGTGGTGTAGAGCTTGTGGCCCGAGATCACCCAGGACTCGCCCTCGCGCCGCGCCACCGTGCCCGGCAGGCCGCCGCGCGCCGGCGACCCGAGCGCCGGCTCCACGCGCAGTGAATTGATGAGCGCTCCATGCGCCACCGCGTCGCGCACCACCTGCTCGGCCAGGTGGCGCGGCCAGCGGCTGCCGGGTCGGGCCAGGCCCTGGTGCTGCAGGTAGGTCATGACCAGGATGAGCGCGGTGGCCGGCTCGCCACGCGCCACGGCCGTGATCACCGCGCGCGCCTGCGCGAGCGTGGCGCCGCCGCCGCCCCAGGCGGCCGGCGCCACCAGGGCCACCAGCCCGGCAGCCTGCAGGGCGCGGAAGTTGGCGTGCGGAAAGGCGCCGCTCGCGTCCAGTTCGTCCGCCGTAGCAGCGAACTCGCGCGTCAGTCGGGCAAGCAGCGCGCGATCCGGCAGCGCCGCGCCGGATGCCGGCGCATGGGTGGACGGGAACGAAAGGGAATGGGCAAGCACACGCATGCCGCACACCTTAGGCGCCCGGCGCTGCGCAGTGAACGACGCAAGCCGCATATGCAAGCACGTTTTTCTACGTTCACGACGGCGGGCGCGGACTTTACGGTGACGCTCCCTTTGCCAGGCGGGCGCCACACGCGCCGGCCCCTCATCCACAAGGAATCAGCAATGAGCCAGAACGACGTCGAATTCATCGGCATGATCCAGGGCCAGAAGGTCTCGGAGATCCATGCCCCACGCGGCCCGGTGTTCGACCCCGCGTACGTCCGCGCCTTCGCGCAGGCCCACGAGGCGGCGGGCTTCGACCGCATCCTGGTGCCGCACCACTCGACCATCCCCGATGCCACGCTCACCGTGGCGCATGCGGCGGCCGTCACCGAGCGCATCCACTTCATGCTGGCGCACCGGCCGGGCTTCGTCGCGCCCACGCTGGCGGCGCGGCAGTTCGCCACGCTGGACCAGCTCAGCGGCGGGCGCCTGGCGGTGCACTACATCTCGGGCGGCTCCGACGAGGAGCAGCGCCGCGACGGCGACTGGCTGGACCACGACCAGCGCTACGCCCGCACCGACGAGTACCTGGACGTGCTGCGCAAGGTCTGGACGGCCGAGAAGCCCTTCGACCACGAAGGTACGCACTACCGCGCGCAGGGCGCCTTCTCCGAGATCAAGCCGCTGCAGACGCAGGGCGGCAAGCCGCACGTGCCGGTGTACTTCGGCGGCGCGTCCGAAGCCGCCATCCCGGTGGCCGGCAAGCATGCCGACGTGTATGCGCTGTGGGGCGAATCGCTCGACCAGGCACGCGAGCTCACGGCCCGCGTGCGCGCCGAGGCGGCCAAGCATGGGCGCAGCGTGCGCTTCTCGGTCTCGTTCCGGCCCATCCTGGCCGACACCGAGGAAGCCGCCTGGGCGCGGGCCGACCGCATCCTGGAAGAAACGCGCCGCCTGCGCGTGGTGGCCGGCTACGCACGCGGCGGCCCGCAGCAGAGCGAAGGCGCCCGCCGCCTGCTGGCCGCGGCCGACAAGGGGCCGCGCGTGGACAAGCGCCTGTGGACCGCCATCGCGCAGGAGACGGGCGGCCGCTCCAACAGCACCGCGCTGGTGGGCACGCCCGAACAGGTGGCCGACGCGCTGCTCGACTACTGGGACCTGGGCGTGAGCACCTTCCTGATCCGCGGCTTCGACCCGCTGGAGGACGCCACCGACTACGGCCGTGCGCTCATCCCGCGCACCCGCGAGCTGGTCGCCCAGCGCATCGCCGGCCAGCGCCGCGCCGCCTGAGCCCGATGCACCCGCAAGCCCTCCGGAAGACACGCATGAGCGCCATCCTGTCCATCGAACGCCCTGCCAGCGCGCCGCGCGGCCTGCGCGAACGCTTCAACGCCGCGCCGCGCCAGCACTTCTGGTTCGAGCCACCGCCGGCCCGCCCGAGCGTGGAGGCCGAGCGCCGGCATCGCCAGGAGCGCTTGGCCGGCGCCTTCCGCCTCTTCGCGCGCTTCGGCTTCGCGCAGGGCCTGGCCGGGCACATCACGGCGCGCGACCCCGAGCTTACCGACCACTTCTGGGTCAACCCGCTGGGCGTGCACTTCTCGCGCATCAAGGTGTCGGACCTGCTGCTGGTCAACGCGCGCGGCGAGACGGTGATCGGCCAGCGCCCACTCAACAAGGCCGCCTTCGCGATCCATGCCGCGATCCACGAGCGCCACCCCGGCGTGGTCGCCGCCGCGCACACGCATTCGACCTTCGGCAAGGCCTTCTCCACACTGGGCCAGCCGCTCGCAACGCTCACGCAGGACAGCTGCGTGTTCCACGGCGACGTGGCGCTGTTCGACGACTTCACCGGCATGGTGGTCGACACCAGCGAGGGCGATCGCATCGCGCATGCGCTGGCCAAGGACGACGGCGACGTGGCCAAGGGCGCGATCCTGAAGAACCACGGCATCCTCACCGCAGGGCCCACGGTGGAGGCCGCGGCGTGGTGGTACATCGCGCTCGACAACGCCTGCCACACGCAGCTGCTGGCGCAGGCCGCCGGCACGCCCCAGCCCATCGACGAGGCCACGGCCCGCCACACGCACGGCCAGATCGGCGGCCCCGAGGGGGCGCTGCATGCCTTCGAGAGCCTGTACGAAGGCCTCGTGCAGGCCGAGCCCGATCTGCTCGATTGATTCACCCCTCTCGCCCTACGACCATGACCCACCCGACCCTCAACCGCCGCGGCGCCCTGCGCCTTGCCGGCGCCGCCGCCACCGTGGCCGCCAGCGGCCTGCTCGCCTCGCGCGCCTGGTCGCAGCCGCGCAAGCTCACCTTCGCCTGGAACGCCAGCGCCTTCTGCCTGTCGCCGGTGGTGGTGGCACAGGAACGCGGCATCTTCGAGAAGAACGGCCTGCAGGTCGATCTCATCAACTACACCGGCTCCACCGACCAGCTGCTCGAATCGCTGGCCACGGCCAAGGCCGACGCGGCCGTGGGCATGATCCACCGCTGGCTCAAGCCGCTGGAGTCGGGCTTCGACGTCAAGATCGTCGGCAGCTCGCACGGCGGCTGCGTGCGGATGGTGGGCGTGAACGAGGCCGGCGTGACCAGCCTGCAGCAGCTCAAGGGCAAGACCATCGGTGTGTCGGACATCGCCAGCCCCGGCAAGAACTTCTTCTCGATCCTGCTCAAGAAGAACGGCATCGACGCCGACAAGGACGTGCAGTGGCGCCAGTACCCGGCCGACCTGCTCGACGTGGCGGTGAACAAGGGCGAGATCCAGGCGATTGCCGACGGCGACCCGACGCTCTACCTGATCGAGAAGCGCAACAAGGGCCGCTTCACCGAACTCGCGACCAACCTCTCGGGCGAATACAAGGACAAGGTCTGCTGCATCGTCGGCGCGCGCGGCGAACTGGTGCGCAAGGACAGGCCCACCGTGGCCGCACTCGTGCGGTCGATCGTGCAGGCCTCCGACTACGTGGCCGAGAACCCGAACGAGTCGGCCAAGCTCTTCGCCAAGTACTCGCCCAAGGTGCCGGTCGAGGACCTGCAGGCGCTGCTGGGCACGCTGACGCACCAGCACCATCCCGTGGGCAGGAACCTGCGCGACGAGGTCGAGTTCTACGCCCGCGACTTCCGCTCGGTGGGCGTGCTCAAGTCCTCCACCGACCCGGCGCGCCTCGCGAACCACGTGTCGGTGGACGTGCTGGCGTGAGATGAAACACCCCCCAAGCCGCTTCGCGTCTCCCCCGTCTCTCGCCTTCGGCGGGAGGGGGGCGCACCCAGCGGCCTGGCCAAGCCAGTTCCGCGGCTGCCCTGAGGGCATCGCTTCGCTTGCCGTCTGGCCTGAACCGCACGCGACGCCAGCGGCCACCACGCACGATTTCTGCACGGAGGCACTTCCCGCATGACTGCCATCGACGGCGCACTTGCGTCCCCCTACACACCCGACACGGCGAGCGCGGCGCTCGTCTCCTCCCAAGCCGCCAGTGCTGCGCGCCCACACCGCATGTGGCGCACGGGCCTTGCCTCGGCCGCTGCCTGGGCGGGCCTGGGCGCGCTCACGCTCGCCTGGCCCAACCGCGAGGTGGGCTTCTCGGACTGGAACTTCACCACCGAGTTCGGCGTGCTCGCTTTCGGCATCGCGGCAGCGGTGCTGGCCTGGGCGCTGGCCGGCCCGCGCAGCGGGCGCCTCGCGCAGGCCCTGCACCGCGCGGGCCAATGGCTGGTGGCCGCGCCGCTGCTGCTCGCGCTGTGGGAGCTGCTCACGGCCAAGCTGGGTGCGCTGCCGCCGCCCTTCTTCGCGCCGCCGCAGAGCCTGATCGACGTGGCCTACGAGGACTGGGCACGCCTGGGCCTGTCGACGGCGCATTCGGTGCGCCTGCTGGCGCACGGCTTCGTGCTGGGCGCGCTGGTGGGCTTCGCCACCGGGGTGTGGATCGGCTGGTCGCGCATCGCCGGCTACTGGGTGCACCCGCTGCTGCGCTTCCTCGGGCCGGTGCCGGCCTCGGCGCTGTTGCCGCTGGCCTTCTTCTTCGCGCCGTCGAGCTACGCGGCGGCGGTGTTCCTGATCGGCCTGGCGACCTTCTTCCCGGTGGCGGTGCTGTCGTGGTCGGGCGTGGCCTCGGTGCACAAGAGCTACTACGACGTGGCGCGCACGCTGGGCGCGAGCGAATGGTTCCTGGTGTGGCGCGTCGCCGTCCCGGCCGCCCTGCCGCAGGTCTTCGTCGGCCTCTTCATGGGCCTGGGCGCCTCGTTCTCCGTGCTGGTGACGGCCGAGATGATGGGCGTGAAGGCCGGCCTCGGCTGGTACCTGCAATGGGCCCAGGGCTGGGCCGCCTACGCCAACATGTACGCCGCGCTGCTGGTGATGGCGGTGCTGTGCTCGGGCCTGATCACGCTGCTCTTCACGGTGCGCGACCGCGTGCTGTCGTGGCAGAAGGGGACGGTGAAATGGTGAACGCGGCCCTGCAAGCCGCGCCGGCCGCCGCCGCGGGCGGCGCACGCATCGGCATCCAGGGCGTGAGCCACTGGTTCGGCAGCGCGTCCGCGCCGCTGCAGGTGCTCGACGACATCGACCTGGAGGTCGCGCCCGGCGAGTTCGTCGCATTGCTCGGGCCCAGCGGCTGCGGCAAGTCGACGCTGCTGCGCCTGGTCGCGGGGCTGGAGCCGGCGACCGCCGGGCGCCTCACCCAGGACGGAGCACCGATCACGCACCCCGACCCCTCGCGCATCGTCGTCTTCCAGGACCCGACCCTCTACCCCTGGCGCAGCGTGCGCGACAACGTGGCGCTCGGGCTCCAGGCGCGCGGCGTGCTGAAGACCCAGGGGCACCGCGTCGACGAGGCACTGCAGCGCGTGGGCCTTTCGGACTTTGCCAAGGCCTTCCCGCACCAGCTCTCGGGCGGCATGGCACAGCGCGTGGCGCTGGCCCGTGCGCTGGTCAACGACCCGCGCCTCTTGGTGCTCGACGAGCCGCTGGGCAAGCTCGATTCGCTCACCCGCATCGCGATGCAGAGCGAGCTGGTCGCCCTGTGGCAGCGCAGCGGCTTCTCGACCCTGCTGGTCACGCACGACGTGGAAGAGGCGCTGTTCCTCGCCAACCGCGTGATCGTGCTCAGCGACCGCCCGGCCCGCGTGGTGGCCGAGCTCACGGTCGACCTGCCCTACCCGCGGCACCGTGGCCACCCGCGCCTGGCCGAGCTGCGCCACGAAGCGCTGCGCCACCTCGGGCTGGATGCGAGCTGGTGAACGGTGGAGGCCGCGATCGAGGCGCAATGGCTGCAGGCGCTGATCGCCGGCCTGCAGTCGGCGCAGCTCGCCCTGCTGCGGGCGCTGCACGCGCTGGGCCTCGTCGGCGACGTTCACGGGCAGCCGGCCTGGCCCTGGGCCTGGCGGCTGTCGGGCGACAACCTGCTGATCGAACTGGGGCAGGCGCTGCGCCTGGCCGCGGCGCTGGCCTTCGTCGCTGTCGCGCTGCTGGCACTGGCCGTGGCCTGGGCATGGCGGCGCGGGCGCTGGTACCTGCTGGCCATGCTGCCGCTGGCGGCGATCGCCGTGCCCTGGCCCGACGCGTCGGCCCTGCGCGTGCCCGCGACGCCGGCCAGCTTCCACCTGCCGCCCGGCCCGCCCACCGCCGCCGGCGTGGTGCGCGGGCAGGCGCTCTATGCGCAGCACTGCGTGCAGTGCCACGGCACGGACGGCCGTGGGCAGGGCCCGCAGGCCGCGTCGCTCGCCGTCTTGCCGCCGAACCTGGCCGGGCCGCTGCTGTGGCGCCGCGCCGACGGCGACCTGCTGTGGCACCTGCAGCACGGCCTTCGCGACGCGCAGGGCCGGCCCACCATGCCCGCCTTTGGCGATCGGCTGAGCGATGCCGACGCCTGGGCGCTGATCGACGCCATGAAGGCCCAGGCCGCGGGCGAGATGCTGCGCGCCACCGGCCAGTGGGGCCGCCCGGTGCGGCTGGCCGATGCGCCGGTGCAGTGCGCCGACGGCCGCACGCGGCTGCTGTCGAGCTGGCGCGGCCAGCGGCTGCGGCTGGTCGCAGCGGACAAGGGCATGCAGCTCCCGTCCGAGGACCCGCGCCTGGTCACGGTGCGGGTGCGTCCCGGCGACGGCCCGGTGACCGAGGGCTGCGAAGCCCGCAGCCCCGAGGCCTGGCAGGCGCTGGCGCTGGTGGCCGGGACCGATTCGCCGGCCGGCCTGCAGTTCATCGTGGACCGCGACGGCTACCTGCGCGCGCGCAGCAGCCCCACGCGCAGCGAGTGGTCCGACGACGACCTGCTGTGCCGCAGCGACGCGCCGCCGACCTCCGCCGCGGCGTCAGCCGCACCGGCCGACGGCCTGGGTGCGCTCATCGCCCGCATGGATGCGCAACCGGTGCGCTTCGTCAAGGGCGGCTTCATCCACTGACCTTCGTCCTTTCTCTTCTTCCCGCACGACTCCAGGAGCTCCCATGTCGACTCGTCACCTTTCTTCCCTCAGCCGCCGCCGCCTGATCGCGGGCGCGGGCCTCGGCGCCGCCGGCCTGGCGTTGCCGGCCATCGGCCTGCACGCGCAGGGCCGCCCGGTGCTCAAGGCCGGCGACCAGAAGGGCGGCCTGCGCGCGCTGCTCGAGGCCGCCGATGCGCTGCAGGGCCTGAGCTACGACATCCAGTGGTCGGAATTCCCGGCTGCCGCGCCGCTGGCCGAGGCGCTCAACGCCAACGCGGTGGACAGCGGCCCCATCGGCGATGCGCCGCTGATCTTCGCGCTCGCCGCAGGCACCAAGGTCAAGGCCATCGGCGCCAACCGCAGCGACGCCTACGGCACCGCGGTGCTGGTGCGGCCCGACTCGCCGCTCAAGTCCGCGGCCGACCTCAAGGGCCGCAGCGTGGCGACCAACCGCGGCTCGATCGGCCACTTCGTCACGCTCAAGGCGATCACCGCCGCCGGCCTGAAGCCCGAGGACGTGAACCTGCGCTTCCTCGCGCCGGCCGATGCGAAGCTGGCGCTCACGCAGGGCTCGGTCGACGCCTGGGCGACCTGGGAACCCTACACCGCGCTGGCCGAGACCAGTGGCCATGCACGCGTGCTGGCCAGCGGCCGCGGCCTGCTGCCCGGCCTGAGCTACCTGGCCGCGACCGATGCCGCCATCGCCGCCAAGCGGCCGGTGCTGCAGGACTTCCTGCAGCGCGTGGTGCGCGCGCAGGCCTGGTCGTACCGCAACGTGGACGCTTTTTCGGCCACGCTGGCGCGCATCATCGGCATCCCGCCCGAGGCGGCGAAGCTGCAGTTCGAGCGCCGCCAGCAGAAGTGGGTGCCGATCGACGCGGCCGTGATCGCCGACCAGCAGCGCACGGCGGACTTCTACCGCGAGGTGGGCCTGATCCGGCAGCCGCTGCAGGTGGCCGCCACCTTCGATACCGCATTCACCGCCACCGCGGGCTGATCCGGGCGCCACGCACGCGGCAGCGGTGCTAGTCTCCATGCAACCTTTTGTTGCAAGGAGCGGCCTTGAAGTATTTCGGCAGGAAGCGCGAGAGCTACAGCCGTTTCCGGCGCCATCGCAGCCGGCGCAGCCGCCGGCGCGCGTGGATCCGTGGCGCGGCGTTCGCGGTGCTGGTGCTCGCGATCGGCGCCATCGCCTGGTACTTCGCCGAGTCACCGCCCGAAAGCGCGCCACGCCTCGCGCAGGCCGATGCGCCCAGGCCCGCGGCGAAGCCCACGCCGGTGCCGGGCGAGCGCACCGCCGCCCTGCCGCCGCTGAACCTGCCCGCCGACGAGGCGCCGCACGGCTCGGCGATGGAGTGGTGGTACTACAACGGCATCCTCGAAGCCGACGGCGGGCCGCGCTATGCCTTCCATGTGGCGGTCTTCGTCGCCAGCAGCCTGGTGCGGCACACGGTGATGCACGTGGCGCTGACCGACCTGCGCACCGGCAAGCGCTACGACGGCCAGTACAAGACGGCCGGCGTCGCCAGCACTGCCGTGCGCGACGGCTTCGATTTCCGCCAGGGCAACTGGCGCTTCGCCAGCCTGGGCGGCACGCACGTGCTGCAGGCCGGCCTGGACGGCGGCGCGGCCTTCGCGCTGGACCTCGCCGACGCGCCGCCCCTGGTGGCGCACCGCGCGGCCGAGTCGGCCACGCCGGGGCTGCTGGACTTCGGCAGCAGCGGCATCAGCTACTACTACTCGCGCCCGCGCCTGCCGGCCACCGGCACCGTGGCCATCGGCGGGCAGAGCACACAGGTGCGCGGCACCGTCTGGTTCGACCACCAGTGGGGCGAGTTCGACGTGCTGGAGCTGGGCTGGAACTGGTTCGCGCTGCACCTCTCGGACGGCTCCGACCTCATGATCTACGAGCTGTTCGACCGCGTGGGCCGCCCGGTGATGACCGCCGGCACGCACACGCAAGCCGACGGCACGTCGACGCCGCTCACGCGCGAGTCCGTGCAGCTGCAGCCCGTGCGGCAATGGACCAGCCCGGCCACGGGCATCAAGTACCCGGTGGCCTGGCGGGTGCAGGTGCCGGCCGGCACGCTGGACGTCGAGCCCTTCGTGCCCAACGCCGAGTTCGACGCCGGCACCACCAGCGCCAACGTGTACTGGGAAGGCGCCGTGAAGGCCAGCGGCGCGCTCACGGGCCAGGGCTTCCTCGAACTGAGCGGCTACGAGCGGCTCAAGGGCCTGCCGGCGCGCACGCCCTGAGCCGGGCCCAAGGCCCCAAAGACAGTTTGCTCATGAGCAACGAGCGAAACGGTCGTTCCCGTGCAGGACGCCGCTTCGCACAATGGCGGCCCGGCAGCCGCGCCCTGCGCTGCCGTGTCGATCGCGTTGCCACCATGAACTTCCAGCAGCTGCGCTCGGTCCGCGAGGCCGTGCGCTGCAACTTCAACCTCACCGACGTCGCCCAGGCGCTGCACACCTCGCAGCCCGGCGTGAGCCGCCAGATCCGCGAGCTCGAGCAGGAACTGGGCATCGAGCTCTTCGTGCGCGCGGGCAAGCGCCTCACCGGGCTGACCGAGCCGGGCGGCCACGTGCTGCCCATCATCGAGCGCGTGCTCATGGAAAGCAGCAACCTGCGGCTGGCCGGCGAGGAGTTCGCCGCGCAGCAGACCGGCGTGCTGTCGATCGCCGCCACGCATTCGCAGGCGCGCTATGCGCTGCCGGTGGCGGTGCAGGAGTTCTGGGAGCGCTTCCCGCAGGTCAAGCTCAACCTGCACCAGGGCTCGCCGCGGCAGATCGCACAGATGCTGCTCGACGGCGAGGCCGACGTGGGCATCGCCACCGAGGCGCTGGCCGACATCCCGCAGCTCGTCGCCCTGCCCTGCTATCGGTGGACGCATGCGGTGGTCGTGCCGCCGGGCCATGCGCTGCTGCAGGCGCCGCTCACGCTGCAGGCGCTGGCCGCGCACCCGCTCATCACCTACGACGCCGGCTTCACCGGCCGCACGCGCATCGACGCGGCCTTCGCCGAGGCCGGGCTGGAGCCGAACATCACCCTCGCCGCGATGGATGCCGACGTCATCAAGACCTACGTGCAGCTGGGCATGGGCGTGGGCATCGTCGCCAGCGTGGCCTACGAGGCCGAGCGCGACACCGCCCTGCGCGCCATCGATGCCGGCCACCTCTTCGGCATCAACGAGACCAAGCTGGCCGTGAGGCGCGGCGGCTATCTGCGCAAGTACGTCTATGCCTTCATCGAGTCCTTCGCGCCCACGCTGACGCAGGACGTGATCGAGCAGGCGCTGGCGCAGGCCGACGTCGCGGCCGAACCCTGATGCTCCTGAATTGATAGCTGCCTGCGCCCGCTGGACGGGCGCTGCGGCCGCTTTTGGCTTGAAACCCATCACAGCCGGATCGTGCTGTGCCGATCCAACTTCATCATCATGCGGAGCACCCGCGTTGTCCCGCAAATGAATGCGTCACCGTGCGGCGGTGGGGGCAGCAGCGCTGAGCGTCCGCGCCGCCGCATCGCCTTCGCGCAAGGCGTCGACGATGAGGCGTGCGCACACCTGAGCGGCCCCGCCGAGCGCGCGTCCGCGCAGGGTCACGACGCAGATCTTGCGACTCGGGATGCGCGGCCGCAGGGGTACGACCTGGTAAGCGTCGTTCGGTCCGGGTGGCACACAGATCGTCGGCAGTACGGTCACGCCCAGACCGGCGGCCACCATGTTGAGCAGCGTCTGGTGGTGCGCCACCTCGATGACGGGGTGGAAGTCGAAACCCCTGCTGCGGAAGACGTCCTCGACGGTGGTGCGCACGGCGGTATCTGCGGGCTGGGCCAACTGCGGGTGACGGGCCAGCTCCGCCAGGGTGATGCCGCGGGCACCGACGGAGATCGCCCTGGGAAGAATCGCCACCAGGGGGTCGGACAGCACCGGATCGAGTGCCAGGTCTTTCTGCGATCCGAACTCCGGTGCGATCGCGAAGTCCGTCACGCGCTCGCGCAGGTCGTCATGGATGCGGCTGACCGAGCCTTCGTGCAGCTCCAGGGTGATGCCTGGGTGCAGCGCCTTGAATGCCGCCAGCGCGTGCGGCAGGCGATGGCTGGACACCGACGGCACCGTGCCGATCGACACGTGGCCGGATTTGAGCTGCGAGCGTTCCACCATCTCGCGGCTCACGTCGTCGAGTTCGGTCATCACCACCCGGCAGCGAGCCAGCAGGATGCGGCCTTCGGGCGTGAGCGCGACGCGGCGCGTCGTGCGCTCCAGCAGGCGCACACCCAAGCCAGCCTCGAGCTTCTGCACATGCGTGCTGACCGCCGCCTGTGAGCGGTGCAGCCGTGCCGCGGCGGCCGAGAAGCTGCCGAGCTCGGCAATGACCATGAAGGTCTCCAGTTGCCGCAGGTCCATTGTTCACTCTGTCGGATAAATGCTTTCGATATTACCGATTATCAAAAGTACCGCCGCGTGCTCGAATGCGCCGCAGAAGGAGACACCCATGCCCATCGAGTTCAGACCGCTGTCCTACGCGCTCGGCGCGGAAGTGCTCGGCGTCGACCTGCGCGAGCCCTGCCCGCCCGATACGTGGACGGCCATCCACGCCGCCTACCTGCAGCACGGCGTGCTGCTGTTCCGCGGCCAGAAGATCAGCCGCGAACAGCACATCGCCTTCAGTCGCCTCTTCGGCGAGCTGGACCGGCACGACTCGCTGCCGATGGACCGCGACGCGACGCACCCCGAGCTGCTGATGGTGACCAACGACGCCAAGCCCGACGGCAGCCCGTCGAACTCGAAGTACACGGGCCAGATGTGGCATTCGGACATGTCGTTCACGCTGGCGCCCGCGCTTGGCTCGCTGCTGCGCGGCGTGGCGGTGCCGCCGGTGGGCGGCGACACCTTGTTCTCGAACATGTACCTGGCCTACGACGCCCTGTCGGCGAAGATGAAGGCGCTGATCGCCGACCTGCACGGCGTGCACCATGCCGAGCGCAAGAACGCCGGCATGTCGGCCCAGTGGGAGGCCGAGAACCGACGCCTGAACCCGCCGGTGGCACAGCCGCTGGTGCGCGTGCATCCCGAGACCGGACGCAAGGCGCTGTACATCGGCGAGAAGGTCAAGCAGATCGAAGGCATGACCGTCGAGGAGAGCCAGCCGCTGGTCGACTTCCTGGTGCGCCACGCCACGCGCCCGCACTTCACCTACCGCCACCAGTGGCGCAACGACGACCTGCTCATCTGGGACAACCGCTGCACGTCGCACCTCGCCATGGGCGACTACGACCCGCAGTATCGGCGCCATCTCGAACGCACCACCGTGCTCGGCACACCCTCGGGGCATGTGGCCGAGCTGGAGGTGAGCGCATGACACGGCTGTCGCGCCGCGCCGTGCTGGCCCGGGGGCTGGCGGCGGCCGGCGCGCTGTCGCTCGGCTCGGCCCGGGCTCAAGACTTTCCGTCGAAGCCGCTGCGCATCGTCGTGCCCTTCGCGCCGGGCGGGTCGACCGACCTGCTGGCGCGCATCGTTGCCGTCCCGCTCGGCGAGCGACTGAAGCAGCCCGTGGTGGTGGAGAACCGCACCGGCGCAGGCGGCAACATCGCCGCCGACCTGGTCGCCAAGTCGGCACCCGACGGCCACACGCTGGTGATGGGCTCCATCGGCACGCACGCCACCAACGCGTTGATCTACACCACCATGCCTTACGACCCGGTGAAGGACTTCGCCCCGGTCAAGCTGGTCGGCGTGGCCACGCTGGTGCTGGTGGTGCACCCGTCGCTGCCGGCGAAGAACGTGAAGGAGCTGATCGAGCTGCTGCGCCAGAAGCCCGAGGGCTACAGCTACGCATCGGGCGGCGTGGGTGCGTCACAGCACCTGGCTGCGGAGATGTTCAAGCACCTGACCAGGACGCAGATGCAGCACGTGCCCTACAAGGGCAGCGCCGGCGCCCTGGCCGACCTGATGGGCGGCCGCGTGCCGATCATGTTTGCCGACCTGCCCCTGGTGCTGCAGCACATCCAGAGCGGCGCCCTGCGCCTGCTCGCCGTCGCCGACCCCGAGCGCACCCCGCTGCTGCCCGATGTGCCGACCGTGGCCGAGGCCGGCGTGCCCGGCTACGCCGCCACCGCCTGGTATGGCCTCTTCGCGCCGGCGCGCACGCCGGCGCCTGCACTGCAGCGGCTGGAGAGCGAGCTGGGCGAGATCCTGGCCGACGGCGGGGTGCGCAAGGCGATCTCCGACCTGGGTGCGCGGCCGGGTGGGCCTGCAGGCGCAGAGTTCAAGCGCTTTCAGCAGTCGGAGATCAAGCGCTGGGGTGAGGTGGTGAAGGCGGCGCAGATCAAGATGGATGGTTGAGGTGCGCCGCGGCTAAGGCTCGGCCACCAGGATTCGTTCGTACGCCGCAGCCTAGGTGCCAACCGCTCCTCCTGCCATCCTCTCGGGCCTTCAGATCGGCTGGGCCTTCGCCTGGCGTACCCTCATCGCCGCCGAACTCGTCTTCGACGCCAGCTCCGGCAAGGGCGGGCTGGGGTGGTACATCTTCCAGAACCGGAACGAGCTCTACACAGATCGCGTGTTTGCGGGGTTGGCGCTGGTGGTGTTGATCGGGTTGGCGGTGGAGAGTCTGGCGTTTGCGACGCTGGAACGCGTCACCGTGAGACGTTGGGGCAGCGACGCTAAAGGACACGTGAGCTCGCCGGTTCTGCCGGACCGAATGCGGTATCGGGTACGTAGAATTCCGCCTGCTGGGGATACCAAGACGCGCAAAGCGTCGCTCCTTGCTGAGCTGTCCACAGCCCTCCAGCCCCCTAGTGGGGCTTTTTGATAGGCCGACTGTCACCGGCCTCGTGGTTTCGAAGGGAGAGTAATGCATGCACAGAAGAATCCTCGTGGTGGGAGACCCGCCAGTGCCCGGCGGTCACGTCCTCCCCTACAGCGGGCCCGAGTTCACCATCCATGGACATCAAGTGGCCCTCATTGGCGGGCGCGCCTACTGCGAGGGATGCAACAGCGTCGGCATCATCGCGAAAGCTGGTGGCCCACGCCGCAATGGCCTCTACGAGGCCGAAGTGGCACTGGAAGGCGACGTGGTCATCTGTCGTTGCCCGGTCCCGCCGCTGATCCTGTCGACTCTGCAGACGACGTCATACGTCGATGACCTGGGCGGCGGCAGTCGGGAGTTCGAGGTGAACATGGCCGGCAGCGATTGGTACACCCCGAATCATCAGGAAGAAGCCGCAAGCAAGAAGATCGTCGATGACTTCGTCGACCATCCGCCAGAAGCGGAGTCGACAGAGAACATCTGCCCGAACATGACGAACAAGGAGTTCGCCACCCTGGCGATGAGGCTGCGCGACATGGCACTCGACTGCATCACCAAGAAGCGGATCCCCGAGCTGGATCGCTGGGACAGACCGGCGCAGGCCCGGGTGAAATTGTGGTTCGGCGTGGCCGATCAGGGCACCCGCGAGCATCTGCAAAAGGGATTGACCTCATGCGCTCGCGTGCTCCAAGGACTGGAGCCCAAGAATTTTGTGCGGTACATCGGTGGCGGCAAGTTGGCGACTTGCGTTCTGGAGGCTGACCGTGGCACCGCGGCTGCGGCGTGCAAGCCCGACACAGCCACGCACACCATTGCCATCGCGTTGGAATTCTGTAGCTTTCGATACGACAACAGGGTCAACTTCGAGACCGGCGAAGCGCTCGATGGCGACTCCCGCCTCCTGACCCTGATCCATGAGGTCACCCACTTCGATGACACATTCGGATCGTTCGATCACTGGTACGGCACCCGGAATTCGAGGGCTCACGCGAAAGACTCGAAATCGCAGATGAACGCCGACAGTCTTGCGTCATACATCCTGGGCGTTGTGGGGGACTGAGCGCCATGTGGAACTTTGGGCGTCCCCTTATCCATTGGCTACTGCTACCGACGGTCGCGCTTGGGCCAGGTGGTGTGCTTGCATGCAGTCCGATCAAGTCCATCGCGGTGACCTTCTATCCCAACTCGTCGGTGGTGCCTGCCGACCAGGTTCTGAAGTTGGCAAGCTGGATGGCAGAGCTGGAAGAAAGGTACCCCAACCATGAATCGATCGATGTGGAGGCTTCGGTAGAGCCGCGGGAGCGCGACCACAGGCCTGATGGGCTCGGCTTGGAGCGCGGGCGGAATGTCGTTCGCGTCCTCAAGCAGAACCTGCAGTTCAAGGCCCGAATCGATCTCCCGAGAAGAAGCTACGTCGTGATGCCGAGTTCTTCGGCAGCAGCGACGAGCGAGAGCGAGCGCGTAGTGGGTGTGCAACTCGACTTCTTGCCGGCATGTCCGCACGAGTGCCCCTGCCAGGTGGGTGACCCGCTCTACCGGTCGCGGCAATAAGGCTGCGGGTTCACAGCCTCGGCCGATACACATCCATAGGCTCCCCAACGTTAGGACGACGGCGAAGCGCAACTACCGCTTGCTCTTCGCGCTGCTGTGGATCGGCCTGGGCCGGGCAGCCCCGCGCTTGCGTTCTCATCCACTCGGTGCTGTGGCCGCTGGCGCTGAACGCCTACGCGGGCTTTCAGGGCGTGCCCGAGACCCTGCGCATGGCCGGTCGCAACTACGGCCTGACCAGCCTGCGCTACGTGCTGCAGATCCTGGTCCCCGCCGCCCTGCCCGCCATCCTGTCGGGCCTGAAGATCGGCTGGGCCTTTGCCTGGCGTACCCTCATCGCCGCCGAACTCGTCTTCGGCGCCAGCTCCGGCAAGGCCGGGCTGGGGTGGTACATCTTCCAGAACCGGAATGAGCTCTACACCGACCGCGTGTTTGCGGGGTTGGCGCTGGTGGTGTTGATTGGGTTGGCGGTGGAGAGTCTGGGGTTGGCGACGGTGGAGTGGATGACGGTCAGGAGGTGGGGACAGCAGAGGTAACGCAGACTGAGCGGCAGCTTTGCCTCGTGAGCGCAGTGCAAACAATACGCCGCGAAAGCTCACGCATCGATTGAAGTGAGCTCAACCAGCTTAGAGAACTCCTCGAGAATCTCTGGATAGTTCTTCTGCATGTAGTGCATGACTCGCTCGTTGTCCATCATCTTCACAACGTAGCCTCTTGCCAGCATCAAGTTCAACACATCTTCACCGTGCGACTGCTCCGCGAGCTTGTACTGCCCCAACAAGTTGGACATCTCTGTCTCCATTCGGACGAGCTGCTCCTGCGACAGAGCCATGCGGGAAAGAGGTCTCTTTCCCGCGACGAGCAGCTCAGGTGGGGTTGCGGCGAGAAGGGCGCGCGCATAGGAGTTCGTTACGCTGTTAGCCGAGACCATGAGTTCCGCGCACTCAATCTGGCGAGTCGGCTTCATGCGTCGCAGAGCGGCCGGGATTTCGGTCGAGAAGTTGAAGTCCTTAAGAATGGCCACGACCTCTTCACAGATCCCATCTAACAGCGTGCTCTTCTTCTGGAGAAGACTCACATCAATTGAGAGTCCCTTGGCGAGCTTGACCGCAGAGATGCCCCGATCCATTGCTCGGCGAAACATCAGATGCTCTTGAATGGTCGAAAGTCTGTTCACTCGGTTGTTGTATGTGAATGTCTCGTCGTCGATTGCCATCAAGCAAGGAACTTCCGTCAGCTGCAGTTCTTTCATTGCCTCCAGCCTTAGATGGCCATCCAAGAGAAGATGTCGCCCAGTCTTCCTGTCTACTGCAGATACCGACAGCGGCTCAATCAAGCCGATCTCTTGAATGGATTCGCGTATCTGTCGGTACTTGTGCGCCGACTTGATCTGTGGATCAAGCTTGGCTGACGGAAGCAGCGCGCTGACAGAAATCATCAGCGGCTTTGGGATGAAGCCTAGGGGTGTCGTCATATTGGCCCGCCCATGCGCACAACGCGCTCCGCGAGATAGGCTGGCAGCGTGTCCAGGCCCTCAAGGCGCAGCACGTTCACAAGGTTCTCGTCAGCGAACATTTTTCTAAGGGCGCCAAGGATGAAGAACAGCCGCTGCTGCGCCAGCGATGACTTGCGCACCATCAGGCGCTGTCTCTCAACCTCTTTCTGATATGCCCGGACCAGACTTGAGCTGCTTACGTCAGCCTTCCGCCGCGGTGGAGCCCTCGCGTTGCTGCGACCAAGAAATTGCCGCCTCTCGACCAGCTTTTTGGCGTACATAAGCTGAGGTCCGCGAAGCTGACCAGACTCGTACGAGTCCTGCATTGCCATCTGGACCGCCCTGTCGTCATCGCCGGCACTGACTATGAGAATGGCAACAGTTAACGGGATTTTTCCTCTCCCAACAGCAACGAGCAAACGCTCCTCGCCTTTGTCCGCTAGATCGAGAATCTGCCGAACATATCCTTCGTGCAGCCCGACTCGACGACCAATCTCCTTTGCAGAGCATCCACGATCGCGCAAGATCACTATGCCGTTAAGCAACTCCATGGGCGTGTGGCGGCGTCTAGCAATGTTCTCAGTCAAACTCATCACGAAGGCGTCTTCATCCGAAACCGTCGCCACAAGCGCCGGGATGGTTGATTCGCCTAGACGCCGAAAGGCTTTGAGCCGACCTTCGCCACAGATGAGCACATAGCGCTCAGCCCCATCTGCACCGGGGCGTGGAGTGACGGTCACAGGTTTTTTCAGGCCAACTGCACCGATGTTTTCTACGATCGTGTCGAATTTCCGCTGATCTCTCTCACGAGGATTCAGCACATCTATCCGATCCATGGGAATCATCCGCAACTCCGGTAGCGCAAGCTTCTTCGTCATGCGGCCCTCTTAAGCCGCGTGCGCGCGGCCATCCTGTAGAAGTAGTCGAGATTCTCAAATCGATAGCTCTCAAGCTCTATCGGATTTCGCTCTCCTAGCCGGATTCGCGGTCCTGCGATGTCGATTCGAGGCAATAGGTAGTAGTCAAGCGCTGACCTGTTTTCCGGCGTCAGGCGAACCGCTACTGTGAGGTCGGGGAAAAGATCGGAATCCAATCTAATTTTCCAGAATAAGTTGCCATTGGTCAGGCGTTGGCATCTCGCAAGTACTAGGGACACGTCGAACTCATCATTTATTCGAAGCAAGTCCGTGTCGCCGTGCCGTCGTACCTTGCCACCGAGCGCCTCCATCTGTGATTCCGTATCGCTCACCACAGTCGGATGAAGTTGTCTGAGTAGACGGTTTATCTCGATATATTGGTAGTCACGCGCCGGCGTATACCCAACCAGCCGGTACGCGCGAACCAAGCTGCCGAATCGCGATGCATAAACCGACGACGACGGCATTCCCTCCGTCGAATTGATGATTAGTCCAGAAAGCGCTTGACATCGCTCATACAAGCTCTTCAGGCGAGAGATCAATTCCTCGTCGGAGAATCGACGAGATCGTGCGCGGATGATTCCCTGCGCCGTATAGAAGATGTCCTTGGCCACAATCGGCGCGAACGCGTCATCTTTTCGGATCCACATCTCTGCGGGATTGACGACTCGCAGTTTGCGGAGTTTGAACGACACGCGGTTATATACATTGCTCCCAACGTACTTCTCGTTAATGAGGACACCGTGTACGGTTGCTCGCGACCAAGACCGTCCCAAGTCGGTAACTGCTCCCGAGGAGTTGAGGCGATTCGCGATGTGCGTCTCTGAGAGGCCGTCGTTGACAAACCAGTTGTAGATTGTCCGGACCAACTGGACTTCACTCTCAGGCCCCGGCGTCAGAATCACTCGATCGGTTTGAAGGCTTTTCTGCTCGCCTCGTTCTAGCTGTCCCTTTGTTTGACCATGTTGATCGATGAGCTGGCGGCGCAATCCAAATCCCGCCGGCCCACCTTGTCGAAAGCCTTCCTCGATCAAGCGGCATTGACCCGCGAAGACCTTTGCAGATAGTTCCCTGCTGTATTCGCCGGCCATCGCGCGCTTAACGCCTTTGACAATGGTTGAAACCGGCGAGCCGTCGTTCTCAAACTGCTCCGCGCAGTAGACGATCTGGATACCCGCTCGCTTGCAGATGTACTCGTAGTACGCGCTCTCATCCGCATCTTGAAAGCGACCCCATCGGCTGACATCGTAGACAAGCACCATGGAGAACTCGGCACCGCCCGATTCGACATCCTTGATAAGTTGTTGAAGGGCGATACGCCCGGCGATGCGGAGTCCACTCTTTCCCTCATCTGCATAGGTCTTCACAACGACGATCCCACGCTGGCGGGCGTATTCACGAATCCGTTCTGTCTGATTTTGAGTGGAGTACTGCTGATGCTCGGTCGACATGCGCACGTACTCCGCTGCGCGCAGCCCGGTCGAGGAACTATTCGGAGTTGGGGCTGGATCTGTTTCCATCCTTGAATTCCTTCAGCCATCGTCATCGAGCTGAGTCTCGATGCGCACGCAAAGTAGCAGGAGTCAGTAGGAAACTCGATCAAGTCTTCTCTTTGCAATCACGGTGTCGCAGCGGAAACTGGCGTCAGATGCACGATGCAAACCTGCGGAGAAGCAGGCGAACTGCGAAGGGCGATCAACCAGAACAGGCCCTGCAATGAGGGCCAATCTGATGACACGTCGTTCTTTGCAAGCAGGGCAGGCCGCGTTCGCTGCCGACGCCTGTTGCGCACCTTCTGCTGCTCTCTGTTGGCTTCAACATACTCCGGATGCTTTTGCCGATAGTCTTTCCAGTACTCGTGATTCTTGTCTCGCCAAGCCAGCTGTGCCTCTAGCTGACTCTGGTGGTAATCGGGATCGGTCCGCCGCTTCGTTCTCTGCCACAACAGCTTGCGAGCCTTCTGGCATTCCGCATTCGAGCAATATGTCTGTCGTGGCGACTGCGGGCTTGGCTCGTAGGGTCTGCCACAGGCACTGCACCAGCGCTTCTCCATAGGTTCTCTCCTTTCGCACCGAAGCCGCGTTCAAACTTGGACGAGCCCCGGCGAACATGCTGCCTAGATTGCTCGCGCGCGACGATTGATACGCGGCAAATCCAATGTCTCCCTGGTCGATCGAGCTGCCACTCAATCTATTGGCTCTGCTAACCTGATCCGCCATGTCACAAGTCCCAGCCCCACTTCTCCAACGTGCGTGGTATGCCGCGCGCTTCCCGAAGTTCATTGCCGACTCCGAGGACGAAGTGATAGGACAGTTGACCAACAACAGCAACCGGGGCGTGGAGCTCGAACAGCGTGACGCATGGCGAATGCAGATCGAGCTTCTAAAGAATTGGCTTCTCGGGCGCTCTGGGACAGTGCTTCTAGAGTTCAACATCCCGCGAATGGGCCTTCGCGCCGACGCGGTTCTGGTGACAGCTGGCTGTGTGATCGTGCTTGAGTTCAAGGTCGGTGAGACGGCCGCTACGCGAGCGGCGCTAGCGCAGGTTTGGCAGTACGCACTGGACACGAAGAACTTTCACGAGACAAGTCATTCCTTGCCAGTAGTGCCTGTTCTTATCCCGACAAGGCGTACCGTTTGGCAGTCATTTGCGAAGCCTTACAGCAATGACGGTGTTCGGGAGCCTGTCGCTGTCGCGCCGGACCAGTTCCCTGTCCTTCTTGATGAGCTTGTCCGCGACTTTCCCGACCCGATCGATGCGCACCTATGGATAGGAGGTCGCTACCGTCCCACGCCCACGATCGTCGAGGCGGCACGCCACCTCTATGCGCAGCACGACGTCAGAGAGATCATTCGTACTGAGGCTGATGTCACCAATCTCACTGACACGGCTCAACGACTTGAATCAGTAATTGCAGAGGCTCGAATGTCTGGGACCAAGCACATATGCTTTGTCACAGGAGTGCCAGGTGCAGGGAAGACGCTGGTGGGCTTAAACCTCGCCGCGTTACACCGCGGGAGCGGAGACTCCCATGCGGTTTTTCTCTCAGGCAATGGGCCCTTGGTCTCTGTGTTGTGCGAGGCGCTTACCAGAGACGACGTCATTCGTCGTAGACGCAGAGGCGAGTCCATCACAAAGGTCAATGCGTCGAAGCCGGTGAAAGCCTTCATTCAGAACGTCCATCACTTTCGTGATGAGGCGCTGCGAGACCCAACTCCACCAATAGACCGCATCGTCATCTTCGACGAGGCTCAGCGCGCCTGGAATCGTGCCAAGACCGCTATGTTCATGCGGCAGAAGAAGGGGAGACCTGATTTCAGTCAGTCAGAACCGGAATTTCTTATTGAGACGATGGATCGACATGACGGCTGGGCGGTGGTCGTCTGTCTTGTGGGCGGCGGCCAAGAGATCCACACCGGTGAGGCTGGTATCGGCGCTTGGGTGGACGCGTGCGTCAATCGTTTTCCGCACTGGAAGATTTGCATGTCTGACCGCTTGATCGAGGCTGAGTATGGCGGCGGAGACCCGCTGTCGCATGCCGCCACAAAGCGAGACACACGCCTCTTTCCTGACCTCCATCTCACGGTCTCATTGCGCTCATTTCGGGCTGACAAAGTGTCGTCTTTTGTCAAGGCGATGCTTGACATGGATCGGGCGACCGCACGGCAGACGTTTGCTGAGTTCAGCGAAAGGTATCCTGTCGTTGTCACTCGCGACCTCTCAATGGCCAAGCGTTGGGTCAGAAGCAGATCTCGCGGCAATGAGCGGTTCGGCCTGCTCGGTTCGTCCAAAGCGATGCGGCTCCGGCCCCATTCAGTCGAGGTACGACTGGCCGCTGATCCTATTCACTACTTCCTAGCCGAGCCTGACGATGTGCGATCGAGTTTTTATCTCGAAGAGTGCGCGACTGAGTTCCAAGTTCAAGGTCTCGAGTTGGATTGGGCTTGCGTGGCGTGGGACGCTGATCTGCGCATGGGTCCTGACGGATGGGGTTACCACGATTTCAGCGGCAGCAAGTGGAAGAACATCCACAGCCCCGAGAACAAGAGAAATCTCAAGAACGCCTACCGCGTCCTGCTCACACGGGCCCGCCAAGGTATGGCGATTTTTGTGCCACCAGGTGATCCCGAGGATCCAACCCGATCCCCAGCGTTCTATGACTGGACCTTCGAGTACCTACGGGATTTAGGCCTCAACGTTATTTGAAGCCTGTGCGCCGGTCGCGATACGTCGCAGCCGCAGTCGCGCAGCTTGGGAATTGCGCGGCTTCAGCCTGTTATCGCTGTATGACAGCAGCGTTCACCGTGGCTCAGTCAACACCTCACACCCCTCCCCCGTCACCGCCACCATGTGCTCCCACTGCGCCGACAGCGACCGGTCCTTGGTGACCACGGTCCAGCCGTCGGGCAGGTGGCGGATGTCGCGGGCGCCGGCGTTGAGCATGGGCTCGATGGTGAAGACCATGCCGGGCTCGAGCACGAGGCCTTCGCCGCGGCGGCCGTAGTGCAGCACGTTGGGTTCGTCGTGGTAGATGCGGCCGATGCCGTGGCCGCAGAACTCGCGCACGACGCTGAAGTGCTTGCGCTGCGCGACCGACTGGATGGCGTGGCCCACGTCGCCCAGGGTGGCGCCGGGGCGCACCTGGGCGATGCCGGCCATCATGGCTTCATGGGTCAGCCGGCAAACCGGCCTTCGACGCCGGCTTTTGGATGCTCTAACCGGTGGCCGCGCGCTCGACTGCAAGGCGACGTCCCAAGAATGATCAGGGCTCTCGGGTCAAAGTACCCCACGCGAAGCCGCCGTTGCCTCCCACGCGGAACATCTCGACCACGCCCGTCGGCCGCATGCGATACGCCACACGCAAGCCGCCCACACGAAGCCGGAGCTCGTCTCCCACGAATTCCGCGTCGCGGACGGTCGCTACGGGCTTCGCGCTTTCGGAAGCAAACAGCTGGATGATCCGTGCACGCTGGTCGGTCACACTCAACACGGCCAGCTTGACGTCACAAAGGGCGCCCCCGCAGGCACTACCCGACCACTTGCCCAGCCACTTCTGCCGCTCGCCCTGAGCCCCACCCACCGCGCGGTCGGTGTCCAGGCCCTCGGGCCAAGCAGCCTTTTCCGCGCCGGTCGATGCCCGCGGCTCCATGCGGTCGATGCCGAGGGGCCAATAGGTAGGCGGCTCCTCGGACTTGTAGGGCTGGGCAGGCATCGGAATGCGCTTGAGCGTGCCCTTCATCACATAACTGCCCTGCCGGCTCTCAAGGGATAGCTCGTCGTTGGATTCAAGGCGATACGTGACGGTCGTAGAGCCCAGATAGGCCACCAACCTGTCTTCGGCAAGTCGACCCGGCACGCGCACCCACTCCGCCGTGCCGCTTGCGCCGCCCGTGCCGCGAAAGAGCCCCGATGACCAAACCAACCATGCAATACGTGGCTCGAGTCTTTCGACAACCAGGGTGTGTTCGCGCTGGCCGTACTGCCCGACCAAGACGCCCGACCACTTGCCGGCGAATGCTCTCTGGTTCGCGGGCACGCTGGCGGGCGCCTCGGTCACGAAGACGTCTGGCGGCAGCGGCGCGTCGAAAAGATCGGCGCGCGCATCGACGATACGAAATGCAAGAAGTCCGCAAACGGCAAGACGCACCAGCGAGTCGAGCATGAGACCTCCATTTGTCGAGCAGCGCTTCCGCGCGCATCCGATGATGGCAGCGCCGACCGGACCGCTCAAGCCGCCGAATGCCACAACGCCGCAAAGAAGTGGCCCGTGCTCCCGCCCAGCACGAACAGGTGCCACACGAAGTGCGCATACCGCACCCGTGAATCGAGCAGGAACACCACCGCCCCCAGCGTGTACGACACGCCCCGGCCAGCAGCCACCAGAGCCCCGCGGCCGACATGCGCTCGATGAGCGGCACCGCGGCCACCAAGGCGACCCAGCCCATGGCCACGTACAGGCCAGACCACAGCGGGTGCTTCAGCCGGTCGAGCAGCATCGCGCCCACGCCGATGGCGGCGGCGGACCACACGATGGCGAACAGCGACCAGCCCCACGCGCCCTTGAGCACGCCCAGCGCGAAGGGCATGTAGCTGCCGGCGATGAAGAGCTAGATCGACGCGTGGTCGAGCCGGCAAACACGCTGATTCCGGGTTTTGGCGCGCCCTGGCAGTCGACGTTCGAGCAGTTCAGTCAACACCTCACACCCCTCCCCCGTCACAGCCACCATGTGCTCCCACTGCGCCGACAGCGACCGGTCCTTGGTGACCACGGTCCAGCCGTCGGGCAGGTGGCGGATGTCGCGGGCGCCGGCGTTGAGCATGGGCTCGATGGTGAAGACCATGCCGGGCTCGAGCACGAGGCCTTCGCCGCGGCGGCCGTAGTGCAGCACGTTGGGTTCGTCGTGGTAGATGCGGCCGATGCCGTGGCCGCAGAACTCGCGCACGATGCTGAAGCGCTCGCGCTGCGCCACCGACTGGATGGCGTGGCCCACGTCGCCCAGGGTGGCGCCGGGGCGCACCTGGGCGATGCCGGCCGTCATGGCTTCGTGCGTGGTCTCGACCAGCCGGCGGGCCAGCACGCCGGGCGTGCCCACGTAGTACATGCGGCTGGTGTCGCCGAACCAGCCTTCGTGGTTCACGGCGACGTCGATGTTCACGATGTCGCCCTTCTTCAGGATCTTGTCGGGCGACGGGATGCCGTGGCACACCACCTGGTTGACCGACGTGAGGATGGTCTTGGGGTAGCCCTGGTACCCCAGGTTGGCGGGGATGGTGCGCTGCACGTTCACGATGTGGTCGTGGCAGATGCGGTCCAGCGCGTCGGTGCTCACGCCGGGCACGACGTGCGGCTCGATCATGGCCAGCACCTCGGCCGCGAGCTGGCCGGCGCGGCGTGCCATGGCGATCTCTTCGGGCGTCTTGATGGAGACGCCGTGGCGGGTGGCCGTCATGCTGGCTGCGCGCCCTTCTTCCTTCAATGCTTGCGGGCCGTGGCGGCGCCGCGGGCCTTGCTGCCGGTGGCGTTGCTGCTGCTGGCGGCGGTCGCCGGTGGGGCGACGGCGGCGGCCAGGTCCAGCCCGCCGGCCAGCTCCGCCTGCACCAGCATGCGGGCGATCTCGCGGTGGTCCAGCTCGGGGTGCATCTCGGCCAGCATGCCGACGCGCATCCAGTGCTCGGCCTGGGCGTTGATCGAGCGGCTGAGCGCATTGCCCGCCACGCGCAGGTTCTCGTGCATCTGGTCGGAAATCTTGACGATGCCCATGGCCAATCTCCATATGAAACGTATACACAGTGTATTCGTTTCGTATGGTCCCACCGCGGGCATGGCCATGACCCCGGCCAAAGACCGGGCGCTGCGCGATGGCGAAGGTCGGGTGGGCGGCCTGACGAGCCGACGTGGCGGCCGCCCTCAGGCCGCCGAATGCCACAACGCCGCGAAGAAGTGGCAGGTGCTACCGCCCAGCACGAACAGGTGCCACACGAAGTGCGCATACCGCACCCGTGAATCGAGCAGGAACACCACCGCCCCCAGCGTGTACGACACGCCCCCGGCCAGCAGCCACCACAGGCCCGCGGCCGACATGCGCTCGATGAGCGGCACGGCGGCCACCACGGCCACCCAGCCCATGGCGACGTAGAGGCCGGTGGACCACAGCGGGTGCTTCAGCCGATCCAACAGCTTGGCGCCCACGCCGAGGGCGGCGGCGGCCCACACGATGGCGAACAGCGACCAGCCCCACGCGCCCTTGAGCACGCCCAGCACATAGGGCATGTAGCTGCCGGCGATGAAGAGGTAGATCGACGCGTGGTCGAGCCGGTTGAACCACAGCTTGGCGCGGCCGGCCGGCAGCGCGTGGTACAGCGTAGAGACGAGGTACAGCAGGATGGCCGTGCCCGCGAAGACGCTGGCGGCGACGACCTGCGCCGGGTCGCCGCGCTGCGCCGCGTGCTGCACGAGGATGGGCAGCGACGCGATGGCCAGCAGACAGCCCAGGCCGTGGCTGATGGCGTTGGCGATTTCTTCGCCGAGGGTCTGATCGCGGATGGTGGTGATGGAGGCGGCCATGGCAGGAAGACGGGCGGGCGGGTGCGTGTTGCAAGCTGGCAAGCAACACGCGGGCCATGCCCGTGCGGCTGCGGCGGGATGGCCGATGCTAGCGGGGCGGCGTGACAGGCGGGCGTCAGCCCTTGCCGGTGGCGGCGCGGTACAGGCCCTCGACCTTGGGCACGTTGGCTTCCAGCCGCTTGATGCGGTCGGGGCCGGTGGGGTGGGTCGACAAAAAGCTCAGCGCGCCGGGCGTGCCCTTGCCGTTGCCGACCTGGGCCATCTTGTTCCACAGGCTGACGGAGGCCTTGGGGTCGTAGCCGGCGCGCGCGGCGAGTTCCAGGCCGACCAGGTCGGCCTCGGTCTCGTCGTCGCGGCTGAACTTGAGCGCCAGCAGCTGCGAGCCGCCGCGTGCGGCCAGGTCGCCCCACTGGCCCAGGCCCAGCATGGCGGCGCCCATCTGCAGGGCGGTGCTGGTGCCGGTGGTCTTGGCCAGGCGCTCGCGGGCGTGCTCGCGCAGGGCGTGAGCCATTTCGTGGCCCATGACCATGGCGATCTCGTCGTCGCTGAGCTTCAGCTGGTCGAGGATGCCGGTGAAGAAGGCGATCTTGCCGCCAGGCATGCAGAAGGCATTAACCTGCTGGCTGCCGATGAGGTTGACCTCCCACTTCCACCCCGCGGCGCGCTCGTTCCACTTGGCGGCGAAGGGGATCATCTTCTTGGCGATGGCGCGCAGCTTCTGCAGCTGGGCATTGCTCTCGGGCGCCAGGGCCTTCTTGGCCTGGGCCTGCTGCAGCAGCTGGCCGTACTGCTGGACGGCGGCCTTCTCCAATGCGTCGGCCGGGACGAGGGTGCGGGTCATCGACGGCTTGCCGACGTCGACCTGGGCCAGTGCGGGGCCGGTGGCGGCCATCGCTGCGGCCGCGAGCAGGAAGGCGCGGCGGGACTGCCAGGGTGCGGCCGGGTCGGCAGAAGAGGACGACAGGAAGAAAGATGAGGAGGCGCAGCGTTGGCACATGGCCGGGAAGATAGAGGCGGCTGCGGCAAAACCCAAGCGATGGCGGCGGGCGGCCAAGGTCATTTTGCTGGGCCGGTGCTTGTGCGCAGGCCGCGTGCCCTCACCCGGGCCCTCTCCCGGCGGGACAGGGAGCAATACCGGACGCGCGTCAGTCTGAAGGCCGCACGGCTCGGGGAGAATGGCGGCCCATGTCCGTTCCCCCACGCAGCGCTGCCGACACGGCGGCCTCACGCGCCGAGCCGGCCGCATCCGCCGACGCGCCGGCCAGGCTCCCCTGGCACGAAACGCTCAAGGTGTATCTCGAACCCGCGACGCTGCGGATGTTCGCGCTGGGCTTCGCGGCGGGGCTGCCGCTGCTGCTGGTGCTGGGCACGCTGAGCTTTCGCCTGCGCGAGGCAGGCATCGACCGCGCCACCATCGGCTACCTGAGCTGGGTGGGCCTGGCCTACGGCTTCAAGTGGGTGTGGGCGCCGCTGGTCGACCGGCTGCCGCTGCCGCCGCTGACCACGTTACTGGGGCGTCGGCGCGGCTGGCTGCTCTTTGCCCAGGCGATGGTCATCGTCGGGCTGGCGGGCATGGCGATGAACGACCCGCGCGCGGGGCTGGAGCCGCTGGTGTGGTGCGCGCTGCTGGTGGCCTTCGGCTCGGCCACGCAGGACATCGCGCTGGACGCCTTTCGCATCGAGTCGGCCGAATCGCGCAAGCAGGCGGCGCTGGCCGCGGCCTACCAGACGGGCTACCGGCTCGCGATGATCTGGGCCGGCGCGGGCGTGCTGTGGGTGGCGGCCTGGGCAGAGGCGTCGGCCGCCCCGGCCACCGCCGCCGGCTACCAGGACGGCGCCTGGCGCACGGCCTACCTGGTGATGGCCGCGTCGATGGCGGTGGGCGTGCTGACGGTGCTGCTGTCGCCAGAGCCCGCGCGGCGCGAACTGCCGCCGGCGAAGAACGCGGCCGACTGGCTGCGCAGCGCGCTGGTGGAGCCCTTTGCCGACTTCATCCGCCGCTACCGCTGGCAGGCGGCGCTGATCCTGGCGTTGATCGCCATCTACCGCATCAGCGACGTGGTGATGGGCATCATGGCCAACCCCTTCTACGTGGACATGGGCTTCACCAAGGACGAGGTGGCCACGGTCAGCAAGATCTACGGCGTGGTGATGACGCTGGTGGGTGCCTTCGTGGGCGGCGTGCTGTCGATGCGCCTGGGCGTGATGCGGGTGCTGATGCTGGGCGCCGTGCTCAGCGCCGCCACCAACCTGCTCTATGCCTGGCTGGGCACGCGCGGGCACGACGTGTCGGCGCTGGTGGCGGTGGTGTCGGCCGACAACCTGGCCGGCGGCATCGCGTCGGCGGCCTTCATCGCCTACCTGTCGAGCCTCACGAACGTGAGCTATTCGGCCACGCAGTACGCGCTCTTCAGCTCGATGATGCTGCTGCTGCCCAAATTCATCGCGGGCTACTCCGGCGCCTTCGTTGATGCTTTTGGTTACCAGATGTTCTTCACCGCCACCGCGCTCCTGGGCGTGCCGGTGCTGGTGTTGGTGGCCCTGGCCTCTCGAGCCAAAAAGGCCTGAAACGCCCGCCAGCCGGGGCCGAGCAGCTATCGATCCGATAGCGTTTTGGCGCGCTGTGCTTTGCGCTGTGCACCGACAGCCGGCGGCAGGCGGGCTGGTACGCTCGCGGCTCCCCCTCCCGGCCACATTCCTGACACATCGATCGTGCCCCAGCGAATCCCTCCCCTGAAGATCAGCGCCTTCACGGCCACCACCGCCCTGGGCACCGGCAAGGCCGCGCTGCTCGAGGGGCTCGAACAATCCCGAAGCGGCCTGCGCGCCAACGATTTCGGCGAACCCGCCGAGCAGCGCCTGGCCACCTTCATCGGCCGCGTCGACGGCGTGGAAGACGTCACGCTGCCGCCCGAGCTGGCCACCTGGGACTGCCGCAACAACCGCCTGGCCTGGAAGGGCCTGAACGCCGACGGCTTCATCGAGGCGGCACGCGCCGCCCGCGAGCGCTACGGCGCGCACCGCGTGGCGGTGATCGTGGGCACCTCCACCTCCAGCATCGGCGACACCGAGCTGGCGTACACCCAGATCGACGCCGAAGGGCGCTTCCCCGAACGCATGCGGCACAGCGAGCTGCACACCACGCACTCGCTGGGCCTGTTCGTGGCGGCGGCGCTGGGCCTGGAAGGGCCGAACGAGACGCTGTCGACGGCCTGCTCGTCCAGCGCCAAGGTCTTCGCGTCGGCCGAGCGGCTGATGCGCCTGGGCCTGATCGACGCGGCCGTGGTCGGCGGCGTAGACACGCTGTGCGGCAGCGTGCTCTTCGGCTTCAACTCGCTGGAGCTGGTGTCGAACAAGCCCTGCCAGCCCTTCGACGTGGACCGCGGCGGGATCTCGCTGGGCGAGGCTGCGGGCTTTGCGCTGCTGGAGCGTGGCACGGGCCCCCTCGAATTGCTGGGCTACGGCGAGGCCAGCGACGCGCACCACATGTCGACGCCGCACCCCGAAGGCGCCGGCGCCGAGCGTGCGCTCAACGATGCGCTGGCGCGTGCCGGCCTCGCGCCCGACGCGATCGACTACATCAACATGCACGGCACGGCGAGCGCCAAGAACGACGAGGTGGAGGCCGCGCTGGTGGCGCGCCGCTTCCCGGCGCGCACGCACGCCAGCTCGACCAAGGGCTTCACCGGCCACACGCTGGGCGCGGCCGGCATCGTCGAGGCGGTGGTCAGCCTGCTGGCGCTGGAGACGGGCCTGATGCCCGGCACCGTGAACAGCGTGACGCCCGACCCGGTGTGCGGGCCGCAGATCCGCCTGCAGCCGGCGAAGGGCGAGGTGCGCTATGCGCTGTCGAACTCTTTCGGCTTCGGCGGCAACAACTGCGCGCTGATCTTCGGCAAGGGGGCAGCGGCATGAGCACCTCCGGTACGCCGACCCTCTATATCGAAGGCGTCGCCTTCTGGGCCCCCACGCTGCCCGGCTGGGACCTCGCCCGTGCCGCCTTCCGCGGCGAAGGCGCGCCGGCCGACCCGCCGGCCAAGCGCCCGTCGCCGCAGGTGCTGGCCCCGGCCGAGCGCCGACGCGCGCCCGACACGGTGGCGCTGGCGCTCGAAGTGGCAGGCGCCAGCGTCGCCGCCTCGGGCCGCGCGGCGGCCGACCTGCCCTGCGTCTTCGCGTCGGCGCACGGCGACCTGGCGATCAACGACTACATGTGCGCCACCCTGGCCACGGCACCCACGCAGCTGTCGCCGATCAAGTTCCACAACTCGGTGCACAACGCCGCGGTGGGCTACTGGACCATCGGCACCGGCTGCCAGCAGGCCAGCAACTCGCTCAGCGCCTTCGAGAACACCTTCGCCGCCGCCCTGCTGGAGGCCGCCGCCCAGTGCGCGGCCGATGCCCAGCCGCTGCTGCTGGTGGGCTTCGACGCCGAGGCGGTGGGGCCGCTCAAGCAGGTGCACGTGAGCGAAGGCCTGCTGGCCGGCGGCTTCGTGCTGGCGCCGGAGCGCACCGAGCGCGCCGTCGCGGCGCTCGACTGGACGCTGGTGCACGGCCCGGCCGCGCGCGCGGCGCTGCAGTCGCCCGCTGCGCAGGCGCTGCCGCCCAACGCCATCTCCGACCTGCTGCCGCTCTTCGAGACCCTGGCGACGCTGGCGCCCGACAGCACCACGCTGCGCATGCCGCTGTCGCCACAACTTGCGATCGAACTGACCCTCCGCCCCGTCTAGGACCCGCCCCATGACCGCTGCTGCCGCCCTCGACCACCACGACGTGATCATCATGGGCGGGGGCCTGGCAGGCCTGACGCTCGCATTGCAGCTCAAGCAGCGCTTCGAGGGCATCGACGTGCTGGTGCTGGAGCGCCGCGCGCACCCGGTGCCGCATGCGGCGCACAAGGTGGGCGAATCGTCGGTGGAGATCGGCGCGCACTACTTCGACACGGTGCTGGGCCTGAAGGACCACCTCGACAGCGCCCAGCTGCGCAAGTTCGGCTTCCGCTTTTTCTTCAGCGAGGGCCGGCGCGACATCGACCGCGTGACCGAGATCGGCGCCAGCCGCGTGCTGGCCACGCCCAGCTACCAGATCGACCGCGGCATCTTCGAGAACTACCTGGCGCAGGAAGCTGCCGCGCGCGGCGTGCGCTTCGTCGACAGCGCGCTGGTGCGCAGCATCTCGCTCGACGCCGCCGCGGGCAGCCACCGCATCGGCTGGACCGAGAACGGCGAGGCACACGAGGCGGAATGCCGCTGGCTGATCGACGCCTGCGGCCGCGCCGGCCTGCTCAAGCGCAAGCTGGGCCTGGCCGAGCCCAACGCGCACGACGCCAACGCGGTGTGGTTCCGCATCGGCGAGCGCATCGCCATCGACGACTGGAGCGAGGACCCGGCCTGGCGCGCCCGCTGCGAGCCCGAAGGCCGGCGCTGGCTGTCGACCAACCACCTGTGCGGCGCGGGATACTGGGTGTGGCTGATCCCGCTGGCCTCGGGCTCGCATTCGGTGGGCATCGTGGCCGACCCCAAGCTGCACCCGCTGGACACGATGGACAGCTTCGACAAGGCGATGGAATGGTTTCGCGAATTCCAGCCGCGCCTGTTCGATGCGCTCGACGACAAGCGCCACCTGCTGCAGGACTTCGCCTTCTTCCGCAAGTTCTCGTACGGCTGCAAGCAGGTCTTCAGCGGCGACCGCTGGGCGCTGACGGGCGAGGCGGGGCTCTTCCTCGACCCGTTCTACTCGCCGGGCAGCGACTTCATCGCGATGAGCAACACCTTCATCTGCGACCTGATCGCGCACGACCGCTCGGGCCGCTCGGTCGACGCCCGGGCGCAGCTGTACGACCAGATCTACCACTCCTTCTACGAGAGCACGCTGGCGCTCTACCAGGACCAGTACCCGCTCTTCGGCGACCCCGAGGTGCTGCCGGTGAAGGTGATCTGGGACTACACCTACTACTGGGGCGTGCTGTCGCAGCTGTTCTTCCAGGAGCGGCTCACCGACCTCGCGTCGCTGGGCAACCTGCGCGAGGAACTGCAGCACTGCCAGCAGCTGAACATCGCGATGCAGGCCTTCCTGCGCGACTGGTCGGCGGTGAGCGACCGCGCCAACCCGGCGGCGATGCTGGACCAGGCCTCGCTGCCGTGGTTCGCCGAACTCAACGCCAGCCTGCGCCGGCCCTGCGCCGACAGCCGCGCCTTCCAGGCCCGGGTGCGCGCCTGCGTGGCGCAGCTGCGCACGCTGGCCGCGCAGATCCGCGACGAGGCGCAGCGCGCCCACCCGCAGCTGCAGGCCGCGGCGCTCGATGCACTCCTCGAGCACAACATGCCCGCAACGCCCGTGGATCGGGCGCAGGGCGCTATGCTTTTTGCAGCTGGCTGAGCACGGGCGACCCCACGCTTTACGGCAGCTTTACAGGGCATTCAAGACCCCTTGCCCGCGCGCGGGCAGCATGAGCGCATTCGGCCTGGCAGAGCGGGCCGCGAAGAAAGAAGAGACCGCATGACGACGCCTCAACTGTTGATGATCGAAGACGACGCGCGCCTGGCGCAGATGGTGAGCGAG
Source organism: Xenophilus aerolatus (assembly GCA_030418545.1). Taxonomy (GTDB): domain Bacteria; phylum Pseudomonadota; class Gammaproteobacteria; order Burkholderiales; family Burkholderiaceae_C; genus Xenophilus. The sequence goes on from QAIB01000004.1 coordinate 129,144, forward strand.
TACCTCACGCAGTCGGGCTTCGAGGTGGTGCACGCCGGCGACGGGGCCAAGGGCCTGGAGCAGCTGCAGGCGCGCACCCCCGACCTGGTGATCCTCGACCTCATGCTGCCCGACACCGACGGGCTGGACGTGTGCCGCCGCATCCGTGCGCTGCCGGGCGCGCAGGGCAAGGTGCCGGTGCTGATGCTCACCGCCAAGGGCGACCCGATGGACCGCATCATCGGCCTGGAACTGGGCGCCGACGACTACCTGCCCAAGCCCTTCGAGCCGCGCGAGCTGCTGGCGCGCATCCGCGCGGTGCTGCGGCGCCGGGGCGAAGGCGCGCAGCCCGCCGCGGCGGCGCCGGCGACGCTGATCCGCTTCGGCTCGCTCGAGATCGACCGCGACGCCCGCACCGTGACCGTGGCAGGCCAGCAGGCCGAGCTGACCTCCTACCAGTTCGACCTGCTCGTGACCATGGCCGAGCGCGCGGGCCGCGTGCTCACCCGCGACCAGATCATGGAAGCGGTGCGCGGCCGGGAGCTCGAGGCCTTCGACCGCAGCATCGACGTGCACATGGGCCGCATCCGCGCCGCCATCGAGGCCGACCCCAAGAACCCGAAGCGCATCCTGACGGTGCGGGGGGTGGGGTATGTGTTTGCGAAGCAGCAGGACTAGCTTGTGGTGGCTTGCTTGCCGTTGAAGGTTCCGATGCAGGAGCCGGGAATGCCGCCCGGCGGCGGCCTCACTTTCTTTGTCTCGCCAAAGAAAGTAAGCAAAGAAAGCGACCGCCCCGCCGCGGCGCGAGCGGCTCCTGCGCCCGAAACCACAGCAACGCAAAGACATCCGCCAGGGGCCATCCGCCCATGATCAAGCTCTTCACCCGCCACCTCTACGTGCGCATCTGGCTGGCCGTGCTGGCCGGGGTGGCCGTGGTCGTGTTCGCGGCGGGCTGGGCCTGGCAGGAAGCCGACGAGCAACGCACGCAGCCCCTGCCGCGCGACGTGACGCTGCGCGACACGCAGGACCAGCTCATCGGCACCGGCAAGTCGCTGCGCACCAGCCGGCCGGGCGAACCGCTGGAGTTCACGATCACACTCAACAACGGCCAGCAGTTCGTGATGGAGCTCGGCCCTCGCGGCGATCGGCGCCCGTCGCCGCCGCCCTGGCTGCACCCGCGCACCGGCATCTTCTGGCTGCTGGGCATGGTGGGCCTGGCGACGGCGCTGGGGCTGTTCCCCATCGTGCGGCGGCTCACGCAGCGGCTGGAGAGCGTGCAGCGCAGCGTGCAACGCTTCGGCGAAGGCGACCTGAGCGCGCGGGCGCGCGACGACGGCGAGGACGAGGTGGCCGACCTGGCGCGGCGCTTCAACGACGCGGCCACGCGCATCGAGCAGCTCATCCGCTCGCACAAGTCGTTGCTGGCCAACGCCTCGCACGAGCTGCGTTCGCCGCTCACGCGCATCCGCATGGGCCTCGAATTGATGGTGACCCCCACGCTCCCCGCTTCGCGTGGTTCGCTGCCCCCCGAGGGGGCGCCCGCCGCCTTGGGGCGGCCCGGCGACGGCGGGGGCGAGCACCCCAGCATTACCGCGGCCAAGGCCGAGATTTCGCGCAACATCGCCGAGCTGGACCAGCTGATCGACGAGATCCTGCTGTCCAGCCGCCTCGATGCGCGCGAGGCCGACATGGGCACCATCGAGGCGGTGGACCTGATGGGCCTGGCCGCCGAGGAATGCGCCCGCGTCGCGGCCGAGCTGGACATCGCCGAAGGCACCGACCTGGCGGCGCTGACGGTGCGCGGCGTGCCGCGGCTGTTGCGCCGCGCGGTGCGCAACCTGCTGGAGAACGCACGCCGCTACGGCGACGGCACGCCGATCGAGGCGCAACTCTCGGCCAGCGCCGACGGCACGCGGGCCGTGGTGCGCGTGAACGACCGCGGCCCCGGCGTGCCGGCCGCCCTGCGCGAGCGCATCTTCGAGCCCTTCTACCGCCTGCCCGGCGCCAGCGAGCGCGAAGGCGGCGTGGGCCTGGGACTGGCGCTGGTCAAGTCGATCGTGGAACGCCACGGCGGCCAGGTGCGCTGCGAGGAGCGCCAAGGCGGCGGCGCGAGCTTCGTGATCGAACTGCCGAAAGGCGCTTGAAGCGAGGCGCACGCGCCCGAAACTCCATGCATCGAATCGGCCAGAAGCGCCCGTGCTGACTGCGCCGTCAGCTACGTTTTCGATAGCAGCCGGATGAAGGCGACCGCCTAGAATCGCCGCCAACATGCGCAGACTTCTCCTCCCCCGCGCCGCAGCGTGCCTGTGGGGCGCGGTGGTCTTCATGCCGGTCGGCGTGAACTACCTCGGCTTCTTCCTGCTGTTGCTGGCCATGCTGGCGGCCGGCGACTGGCGCGAACGCGCGGCGCGCGTGCGCAGCCATCCGCTGTGGTGGCCGGTGATGGCATTCCTGGTGTGGCAGCTGGCGGTGCTGGCCTTCGGCCGTCACTATGCCGAGACGCCGGTCAACCTGTGGCACGGCCTGCGGCTCACGGCCACGATGCTGATGGCGCTGGCGCTCACGCGCGACGAGGCGGTGTGGGCGATCCGCGGCTTCCTGGGCATCGCCTTCTTCAACATCGTGTACCTGGCGCTCTTCTACGCCATCCTGCTGAAGACCGGCTACATGCCGCCGATGCCGGCCCTGCTCAAGCCGATGATCATGCTGGTGGGCAACAAGTCGATCAACAACGCCCTGCTGTTCACGGTGCTGGGCGCTGCCGCCGCGGCCTACGGTTTTCATGTGCTCACGCAGCAGCGGCCCTACCTGGCCTTCGCCTCCTTCGGCGTGACCATCGCGGCGCTGGTCATCATCAACTTCAACCTGCCCTCGCGCACCTCGCTGCTGGCGCTGCTGATGGTGCTGCCGGCGATCTGCATCCACCAATGGCGCCGGCGCTGGCGCGTGCTGCTCGCGGTGCTGCTCGCCGGCGCCGCGGTGCTGGCCGTGGCCGTGTGGAACGCGCCGCCCTTCATCGAGCAGAAGCTCGCCACCGGCGTACAGGAGATCGAGGCGGCCAAGTCGGGCACGGTGTCGGAAGGCAGCTGGGTGGTGCGCTATTACATGTACACCGAGACGGCGCGCATGATCCTCGAGAAGCCGCTGACCGGCTGGGGCATCGGCGCCTGGAACAGCGAATGGCGCCTGCGCGGCCCGGCCCTGCTGGCCGACTACAACATGCCGCACAACGACTACCTGTGGATGGGCTCGCAGACCGGCTTCCCGGGCCTGCTGGCGCTGCTGGCGATCGTGCTCACGGGCGTCTGGCAGGGCTGGAAGCGGCCCGACCTGACGGGGCGCATCGCCTTTGCCGCCATGCTGATCCTGCTGATGGCCACGAGCGTGAATTCCGCGCTGCGCGACGCGCAGATCGGCCTGTCGCTGCTGTGGATCGCGATGGTGTGCCTGCGGCTGGCACGCGAGCCGGCCGACTCGGACGAGCCCTGGCGCGAGGTGCCGCCGCGGCGCCGGCAGCGCGCGGCCTGAGGCCCGCCAGGGGCCGTGGCGCCTTCCACGGCGCCTGCGGCTGGGTCAAGACGTGGCCGCCGCTGGGTCAACCGCATCGGCAGGACTGTCCCTAGGATGAAGGCCGGCCGCCCCGAGGGGCGCCGCCTGCTTCATCGAACAACGTGCGCCGGTTCGCGCCGGTGCCTGGAGACAGACATGCCTTGCTTCGTCATCACCCGCACGGCCCGCGCGGCTTTGTGCGTCGCGGCCCTGGCCGCCGGCTCGCTGGCCGGGGCCGCCGAAACGGTCAAGATCGCCTTCATCGAGGTGCTGTCGGGCCCCTTCGCGCAGACCGGGATGGGCTCGCTCGCCCAGTTGCGCGACGTCGTGAGCCAGCTCAATGCATCGGCCGGGCCGCAGGATCCGAAATTCGAGGTCGTGCCCTTCGACGGCAAGGGCACGCCGCAGGAAAGCACCAACGTGCTGCGCGCGGCCTACGACCAGAACATCCACTACGTGACGCAGGGCGGGGGCTCGGGCGTGGCCTTCGCGCTGGTCGACGCGATCAACAAGCAGACCAGGCGCGATCCCAACAGCGCGATGGTCTATCTCAACTATTCGGCCATGGACCCGGGGCTGACCAACGACAAGTGCAACTTCTGGCACTTCCGTTTCTACCCGTCCAGCGAGATGAAGATCGAGGCCCTCACGTCCTACCTGCAGGGCAAGCCCGAGGTGAAGAAGGTCTTCCTGCTGAACCAGAACTACACCCACGGCCAGCAGACGGCGAAGGCCGCGCGTGCCTACCTGGCGAAGAAGCGGCCCGACGTCGAGATCGTGGGCGAGCAGTACGTGCCGATCGCCACCGTGCGCGACTTCGCGCCCTACGTCGCCAGCATCGCGTCGTCGGGCGCCGACACGGTCATCACCTCCAACTGGGGCAGCGACCTGGGGCTGCTGCTGAAGGCGGCGCGCGACTACGGGCTGAACATCAACTTCTACACGATGAATGCCAACAACCCGGGCATTCCCACCCAGATGGGCTCGTGGGGCGCGGACAAGGTCGGCGTGATCTGGAACTGGGGTTCGAACGCGCCCACGCCCGAACTGGAGAAGATCGCCGTGGCGTACAAGGACAAGTACGGCGAGGACTTCATCTACGCCGCGCACTGGAACAGCATGCACATGCTGCGCGAGGCGATGCGCCAGGCGAAGTCCACGGACCCGAAGAAGGTCGCCTTCGCGCTGGAGGGCATGAAGTACAGGAGCCCCATGGGCGAGGTGGAGATGCGCCGCGACGACCACCAGCTGCAGGCGCCGCTGTACCTGGGCATCTGGGCCAAGAAGGGCAGCCCCGGCGTGAAGTACGAGGCCGAACGCACCGGCTACGGCTTCCGCTCGGAAAAGGTCTGGAGCCCGGCCGAGAGCCGCCAGCCCACCACCTGCCAGATGGAGCGGCCGCCGGCCTGAGGACGCGGGCGTGACGACTCGTCCCTGGATCGACGCCTACCCGCCCGGCACCCGCTGGGACGCGCCGCTGCCCACCTGCGTCCTGCCCGAAGTGCTGGAGCGGGCCGCGGCGCGGTGGCCCCAGCGCACGGCGCTGCGCTTCGAAGGGTCCGCGCTGAGCTATGCCGAGCTCGACGCGGCATCGCGTCGTCTCGCGCGCGCGCTCACGCGGCGGGGCGTGCGGCCCGGCTCGCACGTCGGCCTGTACCTGCCCAACACGCCGCACTACGTGATCGCCTTCTTCGCGGTGCTGCGGGCCGGTGGCACGGTGGTCAACTACTCGCCGCTGGATGCCGGCCCCGTGCTTGCCCACAAGATCGAGGACAGCCGCACCGACCTCATCGTGACGCTGGACGTGCCCGAGCTGGCCGACCGGATGCGAGGCTTCCTGGACAGCACGCGGTTGTCGACGCTGGTGCTGGGCAAGGTGGACGACTTCCGGCCGGACGCCCCAGCCCAGGCGCCCGCGGCCGGGGGCGATCCGCGGTGCGTCCGCTTCCTGGACCTGCTCGCAGCCGAGGCGCAGGGCGATGTACAGCAGGAAGGCCCGATGTCCGAGCTCGACGTGCAAGCGCTGGCCGTGCTGCAGTACACCGGCGGCACCACCGGCCACCCCAAGGGCGCGATGCTCACGCACGCCAACCTGAGCAGCGCCCTGGGCCAGCTGCGCGGCATGTGGCTGGGCGGGGGGCTCGTCGCCGAGGGCCAGGAACGCTTCCTCGTGGTGCTGCCCCTGTTTCACATCTACTCGCTCGTGGCCAACATGCTGTTCGGGCTGAGCGTGGGCGCCGAGCTGACCCTGCACCAGCGCTTCGACACGCAGGGGGCCGCGGACACGATCGAGCGCGAACGCATCACCGTGTTCTTCGGCGTGCCGACGCTCTTCGTCGCACTGGCCACGCACGAGGCCGTGACGCAGGTGCAGCTGCGCTCGCTGACGCTGTGCAACTCGGGCGGCGCGCCGCTGTCGCTGGAAAGCCACCGCCGCTTCGTCGACAAGGCGCGATGCCGCCTGCTGGAAGGCTGGGGCATGACGGAGACCTGCGGGGTGGGCACGCTGTCGACCGGTGCGGGCGAGCATGTCACCGGCTCGGCGGGCGTGCCGGTGGCCGGCGTCGAGCTGCTCTTTCTCGACACGCAGACCGGCCGCGAAGTACCGCTGGGCGAGAAGGGCGAGCTGTGCATCCGCGGCCCCAACGTGATGGCAGGCTACTGGCAGCGCCCGGAGGCGACGGCGCAGAGCTTCCACGGCGACGGCTACCTGCGCACCGGGGACGTCGGCTACATGACGGCGCAGGGGCTGGTCTACCTGGTCGACCGCACCAAGGACATGATGATCTGCGGCGGCTTCAACGTGTACCCGCGCCACATCGAGGAGGCGATCTACCAGCATCCCGCGGTGGACGAGGTCATCGTGATCGGGCTGCCCGACGCGTATCGCGGCCAGACGCCCAAGGCCTTCGTCAAGCTCAAGGCCGGCGCGGCGCCGCTGTCGTTGGAGGCGCTGCGGGCCTTCCTGCACGATCGCCTCGGCAGGCACGAGATGCCGACGGCCCTGGAACTGCGCGACGCGCTGCCCAGGACGCCGGTGGGCAAGCTGTCGAAGAAGGAGCTGCAGGCGGAGGTGGCCGCGGCTGCGGCGGGCGGCGGCTGAGCCGCGCGGCGTGCTTCAGTGCGGGGGCTTCGCGCGCGAGGCTTCCTGGGCGCGCAGCTCGCCCGGCGTGAGGCCGAAGCGGCGCTTGAAGCGACGCGAGAAATGCGAGGCGTCGTTGAAGCCGGCTTCGTAGGCCAGCGTCTGGATGGGCACGCGCCGGCGGCGTGCGTCGCTGAGCAGGCGGCGCGCGGCTTCGAGGCGCTCGTCGAAGATGCTGTCTTCCACGCCCGCGGCCTGGCCGCGGAACACCTCGTTGAGGTACCCCAGCGAAATGCCGCAGGCCTGCGCCACCCGCGCGGGCGTCAACTCGGGGTCGTGCGCGTGCCGGCGGATGTGCTCGAGCGCGCGCTGCCGGTGGCCCGCGCGCAGCGAGGACTCGGCCCCGGCGACCGCGCCATCGCCGGTGCCGAGGAACAGCGCCAGCAGGTCCAGGAGCTGGCCCGAGAGCGAGTCGACCTCCTCGTCGGACCAGGTGGCCGCGCCCTGCGCGAGGTGCTGCGCGAAGACGTTGATCAGCGCCAGCCCGCCGCTGCTCTGCACGCAGTCGCCCAACGCATAGAAAGGCCGCAGCCCGCGCACGCGCCGGCGCAGCAGGCTGCTCGGGAAAGCGATGCTGCGCGTCTTGTAGGCGCTCGGCGGTTCGGTGCGGTAGGGGGCGGCGTGGTCGAACAGGTAGGACCGGCCGCCCTGCAGCTCCAGCGCCTGGCCGCCGCGTTCCACACGCAGGCTGCACGAGGGCTGCGTGAGCGAGAGGGCGAACATTTCCTTGTCCATGCGCGCCACGTCCACCGGCCGGCGCCACAGGCGCATGCCGCTGTAGCACATGTCGTAGAAGGCGATGGGCCCGCGGCGCACCAGCTTCAGCTCGCCCATGAAGGTCTCGCCGGGGATCGGATCGACCTGGATCGGCCCGCCGATGTCGGACAGGATCTGCTGCCAGGCGTCGATGCGCTCACGCTCCGGAATGCGGCGGGTGTCGACGGCGAGCTGTTCCACGGCAGCCATTCTTGCTTTGCGCCGGGCGACGCTGCACCGCGTTAACCCGACTGCCTGCGGACGCGCATGCGACAGGCGGGGGCAGGCATTTCTGCTCGCCCCGAGCAAGCCCGCGCAGCGCGTGCGCGCCAAAGCGAAACGGCTGCCTCCCGGTTCTCGCGAACCTGGAGCGCAGCCGCCGGGCGTGTGGGCGCGCGAAGGACGTGGGCCGGTCAGTGCCCCGCGCCGAAATGTTCCCCGGCCTTGAGCCGGTACACGGTGCCGCAGTACGGGCACTTGGCCTCGCCGGTGCGGCCCACGTCCAGGTAGACCTTGGGGTGGCTGTTCCAGAGCTTCATGTCGGCCTTGGGGCTGGGGCAGAAGATGCCGCCCTGGTGGTTCAGGTCCTTGGCGGCCAGCTCGACCAGCGAGCGGCGATCGGCGGACTGGACCTGGTCGACGAGCGTGCTGTTGTGGGTGGACATGGTGTTCAGACCTTGGTGAGCCAGTGGGCGTACTTGGGGTTCTTGCCGTTCACGATGTCGAAGAAGGCCGACTGCACCTTCTCGGTGACGGGGCCGCGCGAGCCGATGCCGATCTCGATCCGGTCGAGCTCGCGGATGGGCGTGACTTCGGCGGCGGTGCCGGTGAAGAAGGCCTCGTCGGCGATGTAGACCTCGTCGCGCGTGATGCGCTTCTGCACGACCTCGATGCCGAGGTCCTTGGCGATGTGGAGGATGGTGTTGCGCGTGATGCCGTTCAGGGCGCCGGCCGACAGGTCGGGCGTGTAGATCACGCCGTTCTTGACGACGAAGATGTTCTCGCCCGCGCCTTCGGACACGAAGCCGGCCGAGTCGAGCAGCAGGGCCTCGTCGTAGCCGTCGTCCAGCGCTTCCATGTTGGCAAGGATCGAGTTGCTGTAGTTGCTCACCGCCTTGGCCTGCGTCATGGTGATGTTGACGTGGTGGCGGGTGTAGCTGCTGGTCTTGACGCGGATGCCGCGCTTGAGGCCTTCGTCGCCCAGGTAGGCGCCCCAGGCCCAGGCCGCGACCATGGCGTGGATGGTGTTGCCCCGGGGCGAGACGCCCAGCTTCTCGGACCCGATCCACACCAGGGGACGCAGGTAGCAGCTTTCGAGGTTGTTCTCGCGCACGACCTGCTTCTGGGCCTCGTTGAGCTGCTCCTTGCTGAAGGGGATCTTCATGCGCAGGATCTTGGCGCTGTTGAAGAGGCGCTCGGTGTGCTCTTCCAGGCGGAAGATGGCCGTGCCGTTCACGGTCTTGTACGCGCGCACGCCCTCGAAGGCGCCGCAGCCGTAGTGCAGCGTGTGGGTCAGCACGTGGATCTTGGCGTCGCGCCAGTCCACGAGTTCACCGTCCATCCAGATCTTGCCGTCACGGTCGGCCAGCGAGGGAATCGCGCTCATGTGTTGTCCTTGAGGGGTCTGCGGGGGAGCCGGCGATTTTACGGCGCCCGACTTCCGGCACCTTTACTCGGACTTACAGGCCGGCCAGCGCGGCCGGCGGGCCGGACCGACGGACAATCGCCCGCTTTTCACCGACACCGAGACCCCCTTCCCGTGCCCCGTTTCAAGAACGTCATCAGTTTCCGCATCGAACCGAGCTGGACGCCCGCCTTCGACGCCGCACAAGAACAGCTCAACGCCGCCGCCTTCGTGCCCTGCGGCCCCTCGCAGGAATCGTCCGCCGGCTGGGTCCCGCCCCGCGGCCAGGAACACGGCCTGCTCCTCGAATCCGTGGGCGGCCAGTGGCTGCTCGAGTACATGATGGAGAGCAAGGCCCTGCCCGCCTCGGTCATCCGCCGCAAGGTGGACGAGCGCGCCGCGCAGATCGAGGCCACCACCGGCCGCGCGCCCGGCAAGAAGGAGAAGAAGCAGCTCAAGGAGGACATCACGCACGAGCTGCTGCCGCTGGCCTTCACGCGGCATGCGCGCACCGCCGTGTGGATCGACCCCGAGAAGCGCCGCCTCACGCTCGACACCTCGAATATGGCGCGCGCCGATTCGGTGGTCACCGCGCTGGTGCAGGCGATCCCCGGCTTTGCCGTCGGTGCGGTGAACACGCAGGTGGAGCCGGCCAGCGCCATGGCCGGCTGGCTGACCACGCAGGAGCCGCCCGCCGGCTTCACCATCGACCGCGACTGCGAGCTCAAGGCCAGCGACGACTCCAAGGCCGTGGTGCGCTACGCCAAGCACCCTCTGGACATCGACGAGGTGCGCGAGCACATCGCCGCCGGCAAGCGGCCCACGCGCCTGGCCATGACCTGGGAGGACCGCGTGTCCTTCGAGCTCACCGAGGGCGGTCAGCTGCGCAAGGTGGCCTTCCTCGAGGGTGTGTTCGAGGGCGGCGAGTCGAAGGGCGGAAAGGGCAGCGACGAGAACTTCGACACCGACGCCGCCATCGTCACCGGCGAACTGGGCCAGCTGCTGCCGGCGCTGGTCGAGGCGCTGGGCGGCGAGATGGCCTTCGGCGCGGCGCCGGCCGCTCCGCGGGGCGAGGCCCAGGCCGCCCCCGAGACGGCGACCGAAGACGCGCCGTTCTGAGCGAAGGCGCTCAGGCCGGCGGCAGTTCGCCCATCGAGGTGGCCGGCGCTTCGTTCGCGTCCTGCGGCGGCCGCGTGAGTTCCCACTGCACCAGCTTGCCGCTGGCGAAGGTGGCGTCGACGTACGAACCGCCGCCGTCGGTCCAGCGGTAGACCTCGGGCTGCTCGTCCTTGGGCGTGCGCTGCAGGCCGAGCGAACGGGTCATGGCCACCACGTGCAGCAGCGTCATCTTCGGCTTGAGCTTGGCGTTGAGCATCACCGCGCTGCCCACGTAGCCCATCGGCCGGTCGGCCGCGCGCTTGAGCACCGTCATCGTGCGGTTGAAGTGCAGCAGCAGGAACATGACGATGCCGGTGGCCACGAAGGCCACGCCCAGCCAGCCGTAGGAGCGCCAGGCCGCGATGAGCAGCCCGATGCCGACCAGCGGCGCGAGGATCTTCTGAAGGGTCATGGGGGGTGATTGTCGCTGTGGCGGCAGCCGATACGGGAGCGGGCAGCCGAACGCAGAGGGCGCAGAGGGCTCGCAGAGGTCGCAGAAGAACAGCCGAAAGGGGTTTTCGTGCGTCACGCGCGGCCCGAGCGATCTCAACGACTGCGGTAGGTGATGACCTGAATGACTGAGATCGCTGGGCGCCGGGTCCCGGCTCCGCAAGGGAGAGCGGCCGCCAGCTTGGGGGCACATTCAATCGGAAATTTTTCTGTCTTCCTTCTGCGCCCTCTGCGAATCCTCTGCGCCCTCTGCGTTCGGCTGTCCGATTTCAGCAGCAGCCCTCACTCCAGCCCGCGCACCGCGTCGAGCGCCTGCTCGATGCGCTCGACGGCATGGATCGTCAGCCCCTCGATCGCGCCCTTCTTCGGCGCGTTGGCCTTGGGCACGATGGCGACCGAGAAGCCGAGCTTGGCGGCTTCCTTGAGCCGCTCCTGGCCGCGCGGCGCCGGCCGCACCTCGCCGGCGAGGCCGACTTCGCCAAAAGCGATGAAGCCCTTGGGCAGGGGCTTGCCGCGCAGGCTGGAGGCGATGGCCAGCATCACGGCCAGGTCGGCCGCCGGCTCGGTGATGCGCACGCCGCCCACCGCGTTGACGAACACGTCCTGGTCCATGCAGGCCACGCCCGCGTGGCGATGCAGCACGGCCAGCAGCATCGCCAGGCGGTCGCGCTCCAGCCCGACCGACAGGCGGCGCGGGCTCGGGCCGCCGTCGTCGACCAGGGCCTGGATCTCCACCAGCATCGGCCGCGTGCCTTCCAGCGTGACCAGCACCACGCTGCCGGGCACCGGCTCGCTGTGCTGCGACAAAAAGATGGCGCTCGGGTTGGCCACGCCGCGCAGGCCGCGCTCGGTCATGGCGAAGACGCCGATCTCGTTGACGGCGCCGAAGCGGTTCTTGATGGCGCGCACGAGGCGGAAGCTCGAGTGCGTGTCGCCCTCGAAGTACAGCACCGTGTCGACCATGTGCTCCAGCACGCGCGGGCCGGCCAGCGCGCCTTCCTTGGTCACATGGCCCACCAGCACCACCGCCGTGCCGCTGGCCTTGGCGAAGCGCGTGAGGTGCGCCGCGCATTCGCGCACCTGCGCCACCGAGCCGGGTGCCGACGTGAGCTGGTCCGAGTACACGGTCTGGATCGAGTCGATGACGGCGATGGCGGGCCGGTTCGCATCGAGCGTGGCGAGGATCTTCTCGAGCTGGATCTCGGCCATCACCTGCACCTGCGATCGCTCCAGCCCCAGCCGGCGCGCGCGCATCGCGACCTGCGCGCCGCTCTCCTCGCCGGTGACGTAGAGCGCCAGCTGGCCGGCGTTCTGCAGCGCGTCGGCCGCCTGCAGCAGCAGGGTCGACTTGCCGATGCCGGGGTCGCCGCCGATCAGCGTCACGCCGCCGGCCACGATGCCGCCGCCCAGCACGCGGTCCAGTTCGTCCAGGCCGGTGGGCGTGCGCGCGACGTCGCTGGCCTCGATCTCCGACAACACCGCCAGCTCGGAGGCCCCGGCCAGCGCGGCGAACTGCGTGCCGAAGCGGTTCTGCCCGCCGCCGCCCGCCGCGGGCGACGAGGCCTGCTCGATCAGCGTGTTCCAGGCCCCGCAGCTGGGGCACTTGCCCAGCCACTTGGGGCTGGTGCCCCCGCATTCGGTGCAGACGTAGACGGACTTTTCCTTGGCCATCGGGCGAGTGTAGGGAGCACGGGTAAACCCGGGGGCGCGTCGGCCGCCCCATTCATTTAACATGTTAAATAACTCGAACGAGACACACCGGACCGTGGCCACCACCTTCGCGCACCGCAACCTGCCGCGCCTGCTCCTGCAGGCGCGCGAAGCCGTGATGGCGCACACGCGGCCCAGCCTGCGCGAGCATGCGCTGTCGGACCAGCAATGGCGCGTGCTGCGCGTGCTGGGCGAGCACGGCGCCGTGGAAACCGGGCGCGTGGCGCGCGAGGCCTTCATCCTCGGGCCCAGCCTGACGGGCGTGCTGGCGCGCATGGAGCGCGACGAGCTCATCACGCGCTACCGCGACCCCGAGGACCAGCGGCGTACCGTGATCGAGGCCACGCCCAAAGGCAAGCGCCTGGTCAAGCGGCTGTCGACCAGCATCGAGGCGCACTACCAGTGGCTGGAGCAGTCGCTGGGCAAGACGAAGCTGATGCAGCTCTATGCGCTGCTGGACGACCTGATCGCGCTGGAACAACCGGCGCCGGCCCCGGTGGCGCAGACCGAAGAGGAAGACCGATGAGCTACCTGCCCACGGGCACGGTGTACGGCGTGCTGCTGAACTTCCGCGCGGAGGTCGAGGCGCTGGCACCGCAGATGGACCAGCCGCCCTACAAGGCCTCGCCGAAGGCGCCCGTGCTGTACGTGAAGACGGCCAACACCTGGACGCCCAACGGCGGCGCCGTGCCCGTGCCGGCGCGCGTGCCCGAGGTGGAGGTCGGCGCCACCGTCGGCCTGGTGATGGGCGAGCGCGGCACGGTGGCCGGTTACGTGCTGATGAACGACTTCTCGGTGCCGCACACGAGCTTCTTCCGCCCTCCCGTCAAGTTCAAGTGCCTCGACGGCTTCCTGGGCATCGGCGGTGCGCTGCGCACGGACGGCGACCCGGACAGGTTCACGCTGGAGGTGCGCATCGACGGCGAGCTGCGCCACACGGCCGACTTCTCGCAGCTCGTCCGTCCCGCCGTGCGCCTGCTGGCGGACGTGAACGAGTTCATGACGCTGCATGCGGGCGATGTGCTCATGCTCGGCTGCAACGCAGGGCGGCCGCTGGCCAAGGTGGGCGAGCGCATCGAGATCAGCGCGCCAGGGTTCGAGCCGCTGGTGAACACGCTGGTGAAGGAGGCCGCATGAAGCACGCACGTGTGATGCTCAACGGCGAAGTGCACGAAGCCACCGAGCGCGATGGCCAGCTGCTGCTCGCCGACGGCCGCACCGCTGCCTTCGACGCCGTGACCTGGCTGCCGCCGCTGGCGCCCACGCCGCGCCCGCGCACCATCCTCGCGCTGGGCCTGAACTACGCCGACCACGCCAAGGAACTCGAGTTCAAGGCGCCCGAGGAGCCGCTGGTCTTCGTCAAGGGCGAAGCCACGCTCATCGGCCACCGGCAGCTCACGCGCCGGCCGGCCGGCGTGCAGTTCATGCACTACGAATGCGAGCTCGCGATCGTCGTCGGCCGCACCGCACGCCATGTGCGGCGCGACGATGCCTACGACTTCATCGGCGGCTACACCGTGGCCAACGACTACGCGATCCGCGACTACCTCGAGAACTGGTACCGCCCCAACCTGCGCGTGAAGAACCGCGACACCTGCACGCCCATCGGGCCCTGGCGGGTGGACGCGGCGGACGTGCCCGACCCGATGAACCTGGCGCTGTCGACCACCGTCAACGGCACGGTCACGCAGCGCGGCAGCACGAAGGACATGATCTTCGATGCGCCCTTCCTCATCGAGTACTTCAGCGCCTTCATGACATTGCAGCCCGGCGACCTGATCCTGACCGGCACGCCCGACGGCGTGGTGGACTGCAAGCACGGCGACGTCGTCGTCACCGAGATCGAGCGCATCGGCGCCCTGTCCAACACCATCAAGGAATCCTGATGCGTATCGACCACCTCATCGCCGGCAAGGCTGTCGCCGGCAGCGACTACTTCCAGACCGTCAACCCCGCCACGCAGGAGGTGCTGGCCGAAGTGGCCCAGGGCGGCGAGGCCGAGGTGAATGCCGCCGTGGCCGCCGCCAAGGAGGCCTTCCCCAAGTGGGCCAACACGCCCGCGCCCGAGCGCGCCAAGCTGATCCGCAAGCTGGGCGACCTGATCGCGAAGCACGTGCCCGAGATCGCGCAGACCGAGACCAACGATTGCGGGCAGGTCATCGCGCAGACCGGCAAGCAGCTGGTGCCGCGCGCGGCCGACAATTTCTACTACTTCGCCGAGATGTGCACGCGGGTGGATGGCCACACCTACCCGACGCCGACGCACCTGAACTACACGCTGTTCCATCCCGTGGGCGTGTGCGCGCTCATCAGCCCGTGGAACGTGCCCTTCATGACGGCGACGTGGAAGGTCGCACCCTGCCTGGCCTTCGGCAACACGGCCGTGCTGAAGATGAGCGAGCTGTCGCCCATGACTGCCGCGCGCTTGGGCGAGCTGGCACTGGAGGCGGGCATTCCCGCCGGCGTGCTGAACCTGGTGCACGGCTACGGCAAGGAGGCCGGTGAGCCGCTGGTGGCGCACCCGGACGTGCGCGCCATCAGCTTCACCGGCTCCACGGCCACGGGCAACCGCATCGTGAAGAGCGCGGGCCTGAAAAAGTTCAGCATGGAGCTGGGCGGCAAGTCGCCCTTCGTGGTCTTCGACGATGCCGACCTGGCGCGTGCGCTCGATGCCGCGGTGTTCATGATCTTCAGCAACAACGGCGAGCGTTGCACGGCGGGCAGCCGCATCCTGGTGCAGCAGTCGATCTACGCCGACTTCGTGGCGAAGTTCGTCGAACGCGCGAAGAGGATCGTCGTCGGTGACCCGCTCGACGAGAAGACCATCGTCGGCCCGATGATCTCGCAGGGCCACCTCGCCAAGGTGCGCAGCTACATCGAGCTGGGCCCGAAGGAGGGCGCCACGCTGCTGTGCGGCGGCCTGGACACGCCGGCCGGCCTGCCCGAGCGGGTGAAGAAGGGCAACTACGTGGCGCCAACGGTGTTCGCCGACGTCGACAACCGCATGAAGATCGCGCAGGACGAGATCTTCGGCCCCGTGGCCTGCCTGATCCCGTTCCGGGACGAGGCGCACGCGATCGAGTTGGCCAACGACATCCAATACGGCCTGTCGAGCTACGTGTGGACCGAGAACATCGGCCGCGCGCACCGCGTGGCCGCTGCCATCGAGGCGGGCATGTGCTTCGTCAACAGCCAGAACGTGCGGGATCTGCGCCAGCCCTTCGGCGGCACCAAGGCCAGCGGCACGGGGCGCGAAGGGGGCACCTGGAGCTATGAGGTGTTCTGCGAGCCGAAGAATGTGGCGGTGTCGCTGGGCTCGCACCATATTCCCCATTGGGGTGTCTGACGACCCGGCCCGGACGCAGAAGAACAACGACGGAGACCAGCCGATGCCGCCATCCCTTTCCCGCCGCGCATTGCTGCAGGCTAGCGCTGCGGTCGGCGCCTGGCCGCTGCTCGCGCATGCGCAGAGCGCTTGGCCCAACAAGCCCGTGCATCTGGTCGTGCCCTTCCCGCCCGGCGGCACCACCGACTACGTGACGCGGCTGGTCGGCACCGAGCTGGGCAAGTCGCTGGGCCAGCCGGTGATCGTCGACAACAAGCCCGGCGCCGGCACGGTGATCGGCGTCGACTACGTCGCCAAGTCGGCGCCCGACGGCAGCAACTTCGTGACGGTGGCCAACAGCTTCTGCGCCAACGCCACGCTGGTGAAGAAGCTGCCCTACGACACGCTGAAAGACCTGCGCCCGGTGGCGCTGATGGGCATGTCGGAGCACGTGCTCGCCACCCACCCCGGCAGCGGCCTGAAGACGATCGCCGACCTGCGTGCGGCCGCGAAGGCGAAGCCCGGCTCGATCAGCTACGCCTCCTTCGGCAGCGGCACCTCGGCGCACCTGTCGGGCGCGCTGCTGGCGCAGCAGATGGGCATCGAACTCATCCACGTGCCCTACAAGGGGCAGGGCCCGGCCCTGACCGATCTGCTGGGTGGGCAGGTGAGCGTGATGTTCGGCAACTGGCCCGAGTTCCGCGGGCATGTGCAGTCTGGCAAGCTGGTGGCGCTGGGCATGGCGACGAAGCAGCGCTCGGTCTACGCGCCGGACATTCCCACGCTGGCCGAACAGGGCGTGGCGGTGGAATCGAATTCCTGGAACGGCCTGCTCGCGCCCGCGGCCACGCCCGACGCGGTGGTGCAGGCCATGAACGCGGCCGTGAACCGCGCGCTGGCCGCGCCCGCGGTGACGGCGGCGTTCGAGAAGGGCGGCATTGCCTCGCTCTCGGGCACGCCGGAGCAATTCGCCGCCTTCATCCGCAGCGAGATCGCCAAGTACGCCGAGGTGATCCGCAAGGGCAACATCACGCTGGAGGGCTGACCGATGGGCAAGCTCGCAAACCGAAGAGGTGCTCGCCATGGGTAGGCTCGCACTCGCCGCCAAGATCACCCACGTGCCCTCGCTCTACCTGAGCGAACTCGACGGCCCGCGCAAGGGCAGCCGCAAGGCCGCCATCGACGGGCTGAAGGAGATCGGCCGCCGCTGCCGCGCGCTGGGCGTGGACACCATCGTGGTGTTCGACACGCACTGGCTGGTCAACGCGAGCTACCACCTGAACTGCGCGCCGCATTTCAAGGGCGTGTACTCCAGCAACGAGTTGCCGCACTTCATCAGCAACATGCCCTACGAGATCCCGGGCAACCCGCGGCTGGGCAAGCTGCTGGCGCAGGCGTGCAACGAATGGGGGGTGGAGACGCTGGCGCACGACGCAACGACGCTGGGGCCGGAGTACGGCACGCTGGTGCCGATGCGCTACATGAACGAGGACTTGCACTTCAAGGCGATCTGCGTGTCGGCCCTGTGCACCAGCCACTACCTCAACGACAGCGCACGCCTGGGCTGGGCGATGCGCCGCGCGGTGGAAGATCATTACGACGGCACGGTGGCCTTCTTCGCCAGCGGCTCGATGTCGCACCGCTTCGCGCAGAACGGCCTGGCGCCGCAGTTCGCCGACCGCATCTGGAGCCCGCTGCTCGAGCGCATGGACCACGACGTGGTGAAGATGTGGGAAGACGGCGAGTGGGTCGACTTCTGCGCCATGCTGCCGGAGTACGCCGTGAAGGGCCACGGCGAGGGCTTCATGCACGACACGGCCATGCTGCTCGGGGCGCTGGGCTGGTCGGCCTACGACGGGCGGGCCGAGGTGGTGACGCCGTACTTCGGCTCGTCGGGGACGGGGCAGATCAATGTGGTGCTGCCGGTGACGCCGCAGGATGGGCGGGCGGTGCCGAAGGCGCAGGCTTCGAGTGCTGAAGGGTTTCAGGCGGTGTCGCGGTTGTGAAGCGCTTGGTTTTTTGTGGTCCGGACCGGGCCCCGGCAAGGGGGCGGTGGCGCTTCGGTGGAGCGGTCGGCTGCGCCGACTGCCCTGCGATGCTCGGGCGGCCGGGCCGGCGCAGAACTCGCTGCGTTCACTTCGTTCACTCCGCTCAAACAGCTGCGCCGAGTCAGATGACGAAGCATGCCTGTCCTTCGGCAGGCATGCAGCCCGGCCACCCTGCGCTTCTCGGCGCTCGACAGGCGCGCCACCGCCCCCTTGCCGGGGCCCGGTCCTGCGCTGGGTTTGAACGACTGCCGGCCCGCGCTCGCGCGGAAAGCACCATCACCTTGTCCACGCGTCGTGGATGGGGGCCTGGGGCGCGGGCGATTTGTGGGGCGCTGAGGAGCGCAGCGAAGCCGGGCGCGTGCCCTGCCGAAGGACAGGGCACGCTTCGTGATCTGACTCGCGGCAGCTGTCCGAGCGGAGTGAACGAAGTGAACGCAGCGAGTTCTGCCGCGGCCCGGCTTCGCGAGCACCGCAAGGAAGTCGGCGCAGCCGACCGCCCCACCATGAGCCCGCGCCCCAGGCCCCCATCCGCGGCGCGCGCCCCTGAAGACACGTAGAGCCCCATGCCCCACCTCGTCATCCTCTACACCCCCAACCTCGACGCCCGCACCGACATGACGGCGCTGTGCCGTCGCCTGGCCGACACCATGCTCGAGCAGCGCGACGAGGACGGCCGGCAGGTGTTCCCGACCGGGGGCACGCGCGTGCTGGCCTTTCCCGCGGCGCACTACGCGGTGGCCGACGGACAGGACGACTACGCCTTCGTGTACCTCAACCTGCGCATGGGCACAGGCCGCTCAGACGCTATCAAAAAGAGAGCTGGAGACGCCCTGCTGGCGGGCGTGAAGGCTCATTTCGACCCGATATTCGGCCAACAGCTCATGGGCTGTACCCTGCAGATCGACGAAAGCCCGGGACAGGTCTACGACGGCAAGCACAGTAACCTGCACCCCCTCTTCAACAAGGCCTGACCCCGATGCTCCCGTCCGACGTCATCGAACAGCTCGCGGCCGAACTCCACGCCAGCGAACGGTCGCGCGTGCAGGTCGAGCATTTCTCCAAGCGCTTCCCCGGCATGACCGTGGAAGACGGCTACGCCATCTCGCGCGCCTGGGTGAAGACCAAGCTCGCCGAAGGCCGCACGGTGAAGGGCCACAAGATCGGCCTCACCTCGCGCGCCATGCAGATCGCCAGCCAGATCGACGAACCCGACTACGGCACGCTGCTGGACGACATGTTCTTCTCGCCCGGCGACATCCCGACGGAGCGCTTCATCGCACCGCGCGTGGAAGTGGAGCTGGCCTTCATCCTGAAGTCGCGCCTCGAGGGCGAAGCGGTCACCCTGGACGACGTGCTCGCCGCCACCGAGTACGTGCAACCGGCCATCGAGATCATCGATTCGCGCATCGAGCAGTTCGACCGCCACACCAAGATCATGCGCAAGGTCTTCGACACCATCTCCGACAACGCCGCCAACGCCGGCATCGTGCTGGGCGGCGAGCGTGCGCGGCCGGGCGACGTTGATCTGCCATGGTGCGGCGCCATCCTGCGGCAGAACGGTGCCGTCGAGGAGACCGGGCTGGCCGCCGGCGTGCAGGGGCACCCGGCTGTCGGCGTGGCCTGGCTGGCACGCAAGCTCGCACCCTGGGGCGAGGCCCTGCTGCCCGGGCAGGTGGTGCTGGCCGGCTCCTTCACGCGACCGGTGGCCGCGAAGCGCGGGGATGTGTTCGATGCCGACTACGGCCGCCTCGGGCGCTTCGAGTTCAAGTTTGTCTGAAACAAGAGATCCGCATGAAGACCCCCACCAACACCTTCAAGCAAGCCCTCGCCGACAAGCAATCGCAGATCGGTCTGTGGGTCGGCCTGGCCGACGGCTATGCGGCCGAGATGCTGGCGGGCACCGGCTACGACTGGCTGCTGGTCGACGGCGAGCATGCGCCCAACGACGTGCGCTCGGTGCTCGCGCAGCTGCAGGGCATCGCCAGCGCGGCATCCGCGCTGCCGCCCGAGGCCACGCGCCCGCATCCCGTCGTGCGCGTGCCGGTCGGCGAGACCGCGCTCATCAAGCAGGTGCTCGACATCGGCGCACAGACCGTCCTCGTGCCGATGGTCGACACCGCGGCGCAGGCCGCGCAACTGGTGCAGGCCATGCGCTACCCGCCCGAGGGCATCCGCGGCATGGGCAGTGCGCTGGCGCGCGCCTCGCGCTGGCAGGCCTACCCGCAGTACCTGCACGAGGCCAATGCCCAGAGCTGCCTGCTGGTGCAGGCCGAAACGGTGGAAGCGATGAAGAACCTCGACGCCATCGCCGCCACACCGGGCGTGGATGGCGTGTTCATCGGCCCGGCCGACCTGTCGGCCTCGATGGGCCATGTGGGCAACCCCGGCCATCCGGAAGTGCAGGCCGCCATCGCCGACGGCATCGCCCGCATCCTGAAGGCCGGCAAGGCGCCGGGCATCCTGTCGACCACCGAGGAGCAGGCGCGCAAGTGGCTCGCGGCCGGCGCGCTCTTCGTCGCCGTGGGCGTCGACACCATCCTGCTGACGGCCGCGGCCAGGCAGCTCCTGGCCAAGTACAAGGCCGCACCCGCCGCCGGACCGAACGGCTACTGAACCCTGCCCCCCGATGACCGACAGCACCCACGACGACCGCCCCGCCACCCCGGGCTTCCGCTCCGAGATCATCCGGCGCGGCACCATCCGCGCGACCACGCGCAGCTTCCTGCACGCGCTGGGCCAGGACGACGAGGACATCGCGCGCCCGCACATCGGCGTGTTCCACACCGGCGGCGAGATGAGCCCGTGCAACCTCAATCTGCGCGACCAGGCGCAGCACGCCAAGACCGGCATCTACGCCGGCGGCGGCACGCCGCACGAGTGCCCGGTGGTCTCGGTGAGCGACGGCCTCACGATGGCGCATTCGGGCATGCGCTTCTCGCTGATCTCGCGCGAACTGATCGCCGACAGCGTCGAGGCCTCGGTGCGCGGCCACCAGTGGGACGGCATCTTCGCCATCGGCGCCTGCGACAAGAACCTGCCGGGCCTGATGATGGGCATGGTGCGCTGCAACGTGCCTTCGGTGTTCGTGCACGGCGGCTCGGCGCTGCCGGGGCAGATGCCGGGCCCCGACGGGCGCGACCTCAACGTGGTCGACACCTACGAGACCATCGGCCAGGTGCTGGCCGGCACCGCCACAGAGCGCGACCTGGAGGCGATGAGCCAGGCCTGCCTGCCCACCGCGGGCGCCTGCGCCGGCCAGTTCACGGCCAACACCATGGGCATGGTGAGCGAGGCGCTGGGCCTGGCGCCGATCGGCTCGAGCATGGTGCCGGCGGTGTTCAGCGAGCGCGCGCCACTGATGCGCCGCGCCGCCAGGCAGCTCATGCAGGCCGTGTTCGCCAGTGCGAACGGCGGCGGTCCGCTGCCGCGCGACATCGTCACCCGCAAGGCGCTGGAGAACGCCTGCGCCGTGGTGTCGGCCACCGGCGGCTCGACCAACGCCGCGCTGCACCTGCCGGCCATCGCGCACGAGGCAGGGGTGAGGTTCCACCTCGACGACGTGGCCGAAGTCTTCGCGCGCACGCCGCTCATCGCCGACCTGCGCCCGGGCGGCAAGTACCTGGCGCGCGACGTGTACTACATCGGCGGCGCGGGCGTGATCCTGCGCACGCTGCTGGCGCAGGGCTTCCTGCACGGCGACGCGCTCACCTTCACCGGCCGCACGCTGGCCGAGGAAGTGGCCGGCGCCAACGACCCGGACGGCCGCGTGGTGCGCCACGTCGGCGAGCCGATCACGCGCGACGGCGGGCTGGCGGTGCTCAAGGGCAACCTGTGCCCCGAGGGCGCGCTGCTCAAGACGGCCGGCCTGAAGACGCTGGTGCACCGCGGCCCGGCGCGGGTCTTCGAATCGGAAGAAGAGGCGCAGGCGGCCGTGCAGGCCATGCGCTACGAGGCGGGCGACGTGATCGTGATCCGCAACGAGGGCCCCAAGGGCAGCCCCGGCATGCGCGAGATGCTGGGCATCACCGCCCTGCTCTACGGCCAGGGCATGGGCGACAAGGTGGCGCTGCTGACCGACGGGCGCTTTTCGGGCGCCACCCGCGGCCTGTGCATCGGCTACGCCGGGCCGGAGGCGGCCGCCGGCGGCCCGATCGCGGCGCTGCGCGACGGCGACATGGTGTCGATCGACGCCACGGCCGGCGCGCGGTCGATCTCGGTCGACCTCACGGCCGAGGAAATAGTGATGCGATTGAACGAAAGAGGCGGTGTAAACGCGGGGGTGCCGCACGGTGGGCTGCTGGAAAAATACGCGCTCTCCGTCCGTCCGGCCCACCAGGGCGCGGTGACCCACTCGGGCGCCGTGACCTGGCTGCGGGACGAATCCTGATCCATCACACGCCGAGGAGCGTCCGCCATGAACTTCAACCGCCGCCAACTGCTGCAGACCACGGGCGCCTCCGCCCTGCTCGCCGGCCTCGGCCAGCAGGCCTTCGCCCAGGCCGGCATCGAGACCGCCACCATCGTCACCGGCTTCGCGGCCGGCGGCACCTCGGACACCATCTGCCGCCGCGTGGCGCAGAAGATGCAGCCCGACTACGCCAAGGCCGTCGTGGTGGAGAACCGCACCGGCGCCGGCGGCCAGATCGCCGTGGGCTACGTCAAGGGCCGGCCGGCCGACGGCACGGCGATCCTGCAGACGCCGACCTCGATCCTCACGATCTACCCGCACATCTACAAGAAGCTGCCGTACGACCCGATGGTCGACCTGACGCCGGTCACGATCGGCTGCATCTTCGACTTCGGCTTCGCGGTCGGCCCGGCCGTGCCGGCCAGCGTGAAGACCGTGCCCGAGTTCCTGGCCTGGGCCAAGGCCAACCCGGCGGGCGCGAATTTCGGATCGCCCGCCGCCGGTTCCACGCCGCACTTCATCGGCGCGCTGCTGGGCAAGCAGGCCGGTGTCGAGCTCAAGCACGCCGCGTACCGCGGCACGCAGCCGGCCATGCTGGACCTGCTGGGCGGCAACATCTCGGCCGTCTCGGGCCCGATCGGCGACATCACCCAGCACCTGCCCACCGGCAAAGTGCGCATCCTGGGTGTGTCGAGCGAGAAGCGCAACCGCTTCGCGCCCGACGTGCCGACCTTCAAGGAACAGGGCATCGACATGGCGCACAGCGAATGGTTCGCCTTCTTCCTGCCCGCCAAGGCGAGCCCGGAGCTGGTCGCCCGCGTCAATGCCTCGATGAAGAACGCGCTGGCCCAGAAGGACGTGATCGACGGCCTGGGCACCTTCGGCCTGGAAGCCATGTCGTCCACGCCGGGCGAGCTCGCCGAGCTGATCAAGAAAGACACCGCCAAGTGGGCGCCGATCGTGAAACAGGTCGGCTTCACCGCGGAGGGATGACCCCCCGCCCGTTCGGGCTGAGCCTGTCGAAGCCCTTCGACAGGCTCAGGGCGAGCGGCAGATGCAACGAAGGAACCCCATCGCCATGAACCCCCTCGCCACCCCGACCGCCGCTTCGGCGGCGCTGGTCCATCCGTCCATCCACCCCGACGAGCGCGCCGCCCGCGTGCAGCTGGCGGCCTGCTACCGCATCTTCGCGATGCTGGGCTGGACGGAGATGATCTACAACCACATCACGGTGCGGCTGCCCGACAGCGTGACGGGTGGCGAGAAGCAGTTCCTGATCAATCCCTTCGGCCTGCACTACAGCGAGGTCACGGCCAGCAACCTGGTCAAGATCGACCTCGCGGGCCGCGTGCTCGACGGCTCGACGCACCCGGTCAACCCGGCCGGCTTCACGGTGCACGCCGCCATCCACGACGGGCTGGAGGGCGCGCACTGCGTGATGCACACCCACACCACGGCGGGTGTGGCGGTGGCCTGTCTCGAGGGCGGGCTGCAGCAGACCAACTTCTACACCGCGCAGTTGCACGGCATGGTGGCGTACCACGACTTCGAGGGCATCACGATCCATGCCGACGAAGGGCCGCGCCTGCTCAAGAGCATCGGCAACCGCAACGCGGTGATCCTGCGCAACCACGGCCTGCTGGCCTGGGGCCACACGCTGCCGCAGACCTTCGCCATCCTCTGGACGCTGCAGCGCGCCTGCGAGATCCAGATGGCCACGCTGTCGATGGGGCGCCCCATCCCGGTGAGCGAAGCGATCGCCGAGCGCTGCACGCGCGATGCCCTGCAGTTCAACCCGAACCACGGCGCCGGCCAGGACGTGTTCGACGCGCTGGTGCGCCAGGTGGACCGGATCGACACCGGGTACCTGGCCTGAGCCGTTCCGTTGTTTTGCTACCTTTTTGATAGCTGCTCGCGCTTGCTGCGCGGGCGCTGCAGCCATTTTTTCCTATGAAGATCTGCATCTACGGCGCGGGCGCCATCGGCGGCTGGATCGCCGCCGGACTGGCCCAGGCCGGCGCCCGCGTGAACGCGGTGGCACGCGGTGCGACGCTGGCGGCGCTGCAACAGGACGGCCTGGCCATCGTGCGCAAGGCCCCCACCGGTGAAAGCGGCGAGACCCGCACGCACGTGCCGGTACACGCGGTGGACGACCCGGGCGCGCTCGGCCCGCAGGACCTGGTTGTCGTCGCGGTGAAGGCGCCGGCGCTGGCCGCGGTGGCCGAACGCATCGGGCCGCTGCTCGGCCCCGACACCCTCGTGCTCACGGCCATGAACGGCGTGCCCTGGTGGTTCCTCGAAGGCGGCTTCGGCGGCCCGCTCGCAGGACGGCGCCTGACGGCCGTCGACCCCGACGGGCGCATCGCCGCCGCCATCCCGGCGCGGCACGTCATCGGCGGCGTGGTGCATGCGAGCTGCTCGCTCGATGGACCGGGCGTGGTGCGCCACCACTTCGGCAACGGCCTGATCCTGGGCGAGCCCTCGGGCGAAGAGACCCCGCGCGTGCAGAAACTGGCCGCCATGCTGGTGCAGGGCGGCATCCAGGCCACCGTGTCGCCGCAGATCCAGAAGGACGTTTGGTACAAGCTCTGGGGCAACATGACGGTGAACCCCATCAGCGCGCTGACCGGGGCCACCACCGACCGGATCCTGGGCGACGACCTGGTGCGCGGCTTCATCTCCACTGTCATGCTGGAGGCCAAGGCCATCGGCGAGCGCATCGGCGTGCCCATCGCCGACAGCCCCGAGGACCGCCATGCGGTGACGATGAAGCTCGGCGCCTTCAAGACCTCGATGCTGCAGGACGTGGAAGCCGGCCGACCGGTGGAGCTCGACGCGCTGGTGGGCGCGGTGCGCGAACTGGGCCAGGGCGTGGGCCTGCCGACGCCCTTCACCGATGCGCTGCTGGGCCTGGCGCGCCTGCAGGCGCGCGGGCTCGGGCTGTATTGAATGAAGCACCCCCCAAGCCGCTTCGCGGCTCCCCCCTCTGCTGCGCGAGGGGGGCGCACCCAGTGGCCGGGCAAAGCCCGTTCCACGGGTGCCCTGAAGGCTTCGCTGCGCTCGCAGGCCGGGGAATGGCCCCGTGCGCCGCGGGACGTCCGGACGGGCTGAATGGGCGCCACCGGCACACGCGCGCTGACCGGCGGCGCCTTCGCGACCCTGCTGCTCATCGCGCTGATGATGGGCGCCAACCACGTGTCGGCGCGCTTCGCCTTCAACCACGGGGCGGACGTGGCGACCGCGGTGGTCATCCGCAGCGTGGTGACGGCGGCGGTGGTCACGGCCATCGTGCTGCTCTCGGGCGTGCGGCCGCGCTTCACCGCGCACCACCGTCGCATGCTCCTGGTGATCGGCGGGCTGATCGGGGTGCAGAGCCTGTGCCTGTACTCGGCCGTGGCGCGCCTGCCGGTGGCGCTGGCACTGCTGGCCTTCAACACCTACCCGATCTGGACCGCGCTGTGGGCACGGCTGCTGTACCGCCAGCGGCCCGAGCGCGCGCTGCTGTATGCGATGCCGGTGATCCTGGTCGGGCTGGCGCTGGCGCTCGACGTCTTCGGCGCCGCCTCCGGGCTGGGTGCCTCGGGCCAATGGGCGCGCATCGGCGCGGGCGTGGGTTTCGCGCTCGCGGCGGCCGCCACCTTCGGCCTGGCACTGGTCGTCACGCAGCACGAGGCGGGCGACGTCGACGGCCGCGTGCGCACCGCCACCACGATGGCGATCGCCGGCGTCGTGGCGCTCGCCATGGTCGCCGCGCGCGGCGGCTTCCACTTCCCGACGGCGGCGCCGGGCTGGTGGGGGCTGGCCGTGCTCACCCTGCTCTACGGCACGGCCTTCACCATCATGTTCACCGTGCTGCCGCGGCTGGGCGTGGTGGGCAACTCCGCGATCATGAACGTGGAGCCCGTCTTCGCGCTGGTGCTGGCCTGGCTGCTGCTCGACCAGGCCGTGGCGCCGGTGCAGGTGCTGGGCGCGCTGCTGGTCGTCGGGGCGGTGATGGCGCTGGGCTTGCGAAAGCGTTAGCCCTCGCTCAACGCTTCAGGATGGCCCGCACCGCATCGGGCAGCGAGTTCGCCTGCGGGATGAAGTGGTCGATGCTCCAGCCCAGCAGCACCGCGCACAGCAGCGCGCCGAGCAGCGGCTTCCAGGTCAGACGCACGGCGGCCGTGAGCCAGCCCTCGCGCGTGACGCGCACGGCGGCGCGCGCCGCCACGTACGAGAAGGCGACCTCGATGGCCACGGCCAGCAGCGCGTCCCAGCCGAAATACAGCAGCGCGAGCGCGCCGGCGCCGGTCACGACGGCCGCGCCGATCAGGAAGATGGCGACCACGGGCACGACAACGACCGCGCCCTCGTCGGCACCCGACAGGGCGTCGAGCACCCCGCCCGCCGCGTCGCCGATGCCGCTGCCCGAGGGGCTGCTACTGCCTTCACCCGCCATGCGCGCGCCGGCGCGCAGCGGCGCCTGGTACGAGGGCACGAAGTTGCGGGCCAGGTCCGCCACCTCGACCACGTCGCCCGCGTCGGGACCGATGTCGGCCCGGTCTTCCACGAGCCGCTGCGCCCACCAGCGCAGCACCCCCAGGTACAGCGCATAGCCCGCGCCCAGCGTGACCAGGTAGCGCAGCGCCAGCGACTCGACGCCCACCCACATCTGCGCCGCCGAGATCGCCCACATGAGCAGCAGCGTCGCGCTGCCGATCAGGAGGCCGTGCGTGCGCAGGCTGTAGCGGCGATGCAGGTCGCGCTCGAGCTGCGTCTCCCACAGACGCACGGAACGCCAGTTGGAGAGGACCTTCACGCGCCCCCGGGCGCACCGGGCGCGCCCTCGACGACCACCGGCACGCGCGGAGCCACCGCGCACATCAGCTCGTAGCTGATGGTGCCGGCCGGCTGCGCGACCTCGTCGATGGGCAGCACCGCGCCGTTGCGGGCCCGGCCCCAGAGCGTGACCTCGCTGCCGAAGCCCGCGTCCGGCACCGGTGTGAGGTCGACCGTGACCATGTCCATGCTGACGCGGCCGACCACGCGGGTGCGCACGCTGTCCACCAGCACCGGCGTGCCGTTGGGCGCATGGCGCGGGTAGCCGTCGGCATAACCGACGGCGGCCACGCCGATGCGCATCGGCGCCTCGGCCGTGAAGCGCGAGCCGTAGCCCACGGTGTCGCCCGGCTGCAGTTGCTGCACGCCGATGAGGCGGGTGGCCAGCGTCATGGTGGGCTGCAGCTGCCAGTGCGCGCTGTCGTGTTCGGGGAAATCGGGCGCGCTGCCGTACAGCACGATGCCGGCACGCACCCAGTCGGCGCGCGTCGCCTCGGCATGGCGCAGGGTGGCGGCGCTGTTGGCCAGGCTGCGCTCGCCCGGCAGGTCCTGCGTGACGCGCTCGAAGTCGCGCATCGCTGCCTCGATGCCCTTGGGGCCGTCGGCGTCGCTGAAATGCATCATCAGCGACACCTCGTCCACCTGCGGCAGCGCCGACAGGCGCGTCCAGGCGGTGCGCAGGCGCTCGGGCGTGAAGCCCAGCCGGTTCATGCCCGAGTTCATCTTGAGGAACACGCGGTGCGGCACCTGGGTCTTGTGGGCCGCCAGCCAGTCGATCTGCTCGTCGCAGTGCACGGCATGCCAGATGTTCAGGCGCGAGCACAGTTCCAGGTCGCGCGGCTCGAAGACGCCTTCGAGCAGCAGCACCGGGCCGCGCCAGCCCAGCGCACGCACGCGCTCGGCCTCGGCCAGGTCGATCAATGCGAAGCCGTCGGCCCCGCGCAGGGCGTCGAAGACGCGCTCGATGCCATGGCCGTAGGCGTTGGCCTTGACCACCGCCCAGACGCGCGACTGGAGGGCCGAGCGGCGCACCCGCTCGAGGTTGTGGCGCAGGGCCTGCGGATGGATGGTGGCGAGGATCGGACGGGGCACGGAAACAGGCGCGGGCGGCCGCGACGAAAGGGGGAAAACACCCACCGGCGGGATGGGGCCACGGGTCATTTTGGCACCGTACCCCCATGCTATAACCACGGACCCGTTCACGGGCGCAACCACTGTTACCACCGCCAGCCCCCAGCCTGCCCGGCCAGCCAGCCTATCGATGAAGCGCGGTTTCTACACCATCATGTCGGCGCAGTTCTTCTCGTCGCTGGCCGACCAAGCGCTTTTCGTTGCTGCCGTCGAACTGCTGCGCACCGCAGGAGCGCCGGAATGGCAGCGCGCGGCGCTGGTGCCCATCTTCGCCATCTTCTACGTCGCGCTGGCACCGCTGGTGGGCGCCTTCGCCGACGCCCTGCCCAAGGGCAAGGTGATGTTCATCAGCAACGCGATCAAGGTCGTGGGCTGCCTGATGATGCTCTTCGGCGGCCACCCGCTGATGGCCTACGCGATCGTGGGCCTGGGCGCCGCCGCCTACTCGCCGGCCAAGTACGGCATCCTCACCGAACTGCTGCCGGCCTCGCAGCTGGTCAAGGCCAACGGCTGGATCGAGGGCCTCACCATCGCCTCGATCATCCTGGGCATCGTGCTGGGCGGACAGCTGGTGGGTCACACGGTGTCCAGCCGGCTGCTGGCCTTCGACTTCCCCTTCATCGACACCGGCGTCGACACGCCGCCCGCCGCCGCCATCTCGGTGCTGATCGGCGTGTACATGCTGGCGGCCTGGTTCAACACGCGCATCCCGCACACCGGCGTCGAGATGCGGCCGCTGCGCAGCAACCCGAACCACAGCTTCGTGCGCAACCTGGTCGCGCTGCTGCCCGACTTCTGGTCGTGCAACTCGCGGCTGTGGCGCGACAAGCTGGGCCAGATCTCGCTGGCCACCACCACGCTGTTCTGGGGCGCGGGCGGCAACCTCAAGTACATCGTGCTGGCCTGGGCCTCGCTGGCGCTGAACTACAACACGGCGCAGGCGTCGGCGCTGACCGGCGTGGTCGCCATCGGCACCGCCATCGGCGCGGTGATCGCCTCGATGCGCATGCGGCTGGACATGGCGACGCAGGTGATCCCGATGGGCATCGGCATGGGCCTCCTGGTGATCGCGATGAACTTCATCGACAACGTGTGGGTCGCCATTCCCTTCCTGATCCTGCTGGGCGGCCTGGGCGGCTTCCTGGTGGTGCCGATGAACGCGCTGCTGCAGCACCGCGGGCACAACCTCATGGGCGCGGGCCGCTCCATCGCCGTGCAGAACTTCAACGAGCAGGCCTGCATCCTGCTGCTGGGCGCCTTCTACAGCGCCTGCACCGGCCTGGGCCTGTCGGCCTTCGGCGCCATCACGGCCTTCGGCATCGTGGTCGCCGGCTTCATGTGGATCATCCGCGCCTGGCACCGCAACAACCTGCGCAAGTACCCGGAAGAGGTCGAGCACCTGCTGCAGATCGCGCGCAGCGACAAACACCACTGAAACGGTGGGAATCGATGCGGCGCCGGGCGCACAATCCGGCACCGCATTCCAGGAGGCGAGCATGACCGACATCTACGATTTCGAGGTCCGGCAGATCGACGGCGCGCAGGTGCCGTTGTCGCGCTTCAAGGGCCAGGTGCTGCTGATCGTGAACACGGCCAGCCACTGCGGCTTCACGCCGCAGTTCGGCGGCCTGGAAAAGCTCTACGAGCAGTACAAGGACCGTGGCTTCACCGTGCTCGGCTTCCCGAGCAACCAGTTCGCCAACCAGGACCCGGGCAGCGACGACGAGATCGGCGCCTTCTGCACGAAGAACTACGGTGTGAGCTTCCCGATGATGTCCAAGGTCGACGTCAACGGCAGCGGCGCGATCCCGCTCTACCAGTGGCTGGTGAAGGAGAAGCCCGGCCTGCTGGGCAGCACCGCCATCAAGTGGAACTTCACCAAGTTCCTGGTCGGCCGCGACGGCCGCGTGCTGCAGCGCTATGCGCCGCTGGACAAGCCCGAGTCGCTCGCCCGCGACATCGAGGCCGCACTGGCCGCCGCCTGACGCCCCGGCCCCGCGCCCGATGCCGCCACCGGCCCGCAGCACACGCCTGCTCGTCGAGTGCGTGCTGATCGCGCTGCTGCTGCCGGCCCTGCTGGGCTGGCTGGCGCAGCGCCCGGGCCTGCAGGAGGCCAACCTCTTCCTCTACGACCGGCTGCTGCACCTGCGGCGCCCGGCGGTGGACCCGGACATCGCGATCATCGGCATCGATGCGAAGAGCATTGCCGCCCTGGGCCCCTGGCCCTGGTCGCGGGGCACGGAGGCCGAGTTGCTCGACCGCCTGGCGCCGGCGGCGCCGCGCGCGGTGATGTTCGACCTGTTCATGACGCATGCTGCGCCGCGGGCAGAGGACGACGCCCGCCTGGCCGCAGCGATGGCGCGCGTGCCGGTGTTCCTGCCCGTGCGCTTCGACGCCGCGACGGCCTCCCGGCCGCAGTCGCGCTTTCTCGAGCCGGTGCCGACGCTGGCGCGCGCGGCCAAGGGCGTCGGCCACGTGAACCTGCTGGTGGACAGCGACGGAGCGGTGCGCGAGATCAACCGCTTCGAAGGCGACGGCCGGCGGCAGGTGCCCTACCTCGGCATGCTGGTGGCCGCGCGCAGCGGCCTGGATCTGCCGGCCACCCGCGGCCAGGCCGGCGAGCGCGGCGACGGCTGGCGCATGCAGGGCCGCTTCGGATTCCGTTTTGCGGGTACGGCGGCCTCGTACCCGGTGTTCTCCTTCGTCGACGTGCTGCGGGGCCAGGTGCCGGCCGCGCATTTGCGCGGTCGCATCCTCCTGGTCGGCACGCTGACGGACTCCCTGCTCGGCGACGACCTCAACGTGCCGGCCCGGCGCTTCGTGGCGCCGATGGCCGGCGTGGAGGTGCATGCGAACGCGATCCACGCGCTGCGGGCGGGCAGCACCATCGGTTTTCCCGAAGGCGCCGTGCGCGTGCTGTGGATGGCCGTACCGGTCTGGGCGGTGCTCCTGCTGTGTGCATGGCGGCCCCGCGCGGCAGCCGCATGGGTCGTCGGCAGCGCGCTCGCGGCCCTCGCTGCCTGCGCCGCGCTCCTGGCGTGGGCCGCGCTCTGGTTACCGCCCGCAGCACCCCTTCTGGGCATCGCGGCGGCCGGCCTGCTGTGGAACTGGCGCCGGGCAGTGGACGCGCTGCGTCACGCCCGGCTCTGAAAGCGGACGCTCAGAAACGGAAGTCGAGTGTGCGCGGGGCGCCGCCGATCGTGACCGACTGGCTCTTGCTGCTGCCTTCGGTGCTGGCGTCCACGGTGTACTTGCCGGCCGGCAGGTCGATCAGGCAGACCGGGCCGTTGGCACGCAGGCGCAGCGCCGAACCGCCTTCGCCCTTGATGTCCACGTCGACGTTCGCCAGGTAGGCGCCGTCGGGCCGCGCGAAGAGCAGCGAGAGCGGGTGGTCCTTCATGGCGGCGCGCATGGCCGTCGACTCGTCCGAGCCGATGCCGCCGCAGACGTAGCGGGCATTGCCCTCGCCGCGCATGCGCGGCATGCCGCTGCTGGCCATCGGCGCGGCGGGTGCGCCGGGCGCCATGGCAGGCGCGGCGGGCTGTGCCGGCATCACCGGCGCCGGTGCGGTCATGGTCTGGGCGTGCGCGATACCGGCCGCGGTCAATGCCAGGGCGGCGGCGATGGACGAGAAGCGAAGGGAAGACGGGCGACGCATGGCGGGCTCTCCTGAGAGTTCTGGATGTGCGCCGCAGCATGGCATGCCCGCTGCCGGCACCGGGTCGGACCGTGCCGACCTCCGGCGTACGACGCCAGCCCCGCCGAAGGCTCAGGCCGGCGTCAGCGCCGCATCGAGCCACTCCACCCAATGCCGCACCGGCAGCGCGGTGCCGCTCTGCAGGTGGGTGATGCAGCCGATGTTGGCCGAGGCCACGGCGCGCGGCTGCAGCTGCGACAGGTGCTCGAGCTTGCGGTCCCGCAGCCGATAGGCCAGCTCGGGCTGCAGCACCGAATACGTGCCGGCCGAGCCGCAGCACAGGTGCGATTCGTTGCGCGCCACCTGCACGTCGAAACCGAGCTGGCGCAGGTGCGTCTCCACCCCGCCCTTCAGCTTCTGCCCGTGCTGCAGGGTGCAGGGCGGGTGGTAGGCGACCACGCCTTCGGGTGCCCTGACGCGGGCCTTGAGCGCGGGCACCAGGTCCGGCAGCAGTTCGCTCAGGTCGCGCGTGAGCGCGCTGATGCGGCGGGCCTTCTCGGCATAGGCCGGATCGTGTGCCAGGGTGTGGCCGTACTCGCGCACGGTCACGCCGCAGCCCGAGGCGTTCATGACGATCGCCTCCACCTCGCCCGCCTCCACGTGCGGCCACCAGGCGTCGACGTTGGCGCGCATCTGCGCCTTGCCGCCGTCCTGGTCGTTGAGGTGGAACTTCACGGCGCCGCAGCAGCCCGCCGCGGGCGGCACGACGCACTGGATGCCCGCGGCGTCGAGCACGCGCGCCGTGGCGGCGTTGATGTTGGGCGCCATGGCGGGCTGCACGCAGCCGGCCAGCAGCAGCACCTTGCGCGCGTGCTCGCGCGTGGGCCACAGGCCAGGGTCCTGCCGCGCGGGCACCTTGGCCTTGAGCGACGCGGGCAGCAGGCCGCGCACCGACTGGCCGAGCTTCATCGCCGGCGCGAAGAGCGGCGAGGGCAGGCCTTCCTTGAGCGTCCAGCGCACCGCCTTCTCCATGGCCGGCCGCGGCACCTTCTCGTCGACGATCCTGCGGCCGATGTCGACCAGGTGGCCGTACTGCACGCCGCTGGGGCAGGTGGACTCGCAGTTGCGGCAGGTGAGGCAGCGGTCCAGGTGCAGCTGCGTGGCGCGCGTGGGCTGCTCGCCCTCGAGCACCTGCTTGATGAGGTAGATGCGCCCGCGCGGGCCGTCGAGCTCGTCGCCCAGCAGCTGGTAGGTGGGACAGGTGGCGGTGCAGAAGCCGCAGTGCACGCACTTGCGCAGGATGGCTTCGGCCTCCTGGCCTTCGGCCGTGCCCTGGAATTCGGGGGCGAGTTCGGTTTGCATGGATGTCTCGTGGGGTCGTCGGGAGCGGCAGGCCTAGGCGGGGGGACGCGGGGCGTCGCCCGGCGGCGGGGGGCGGCGCCGGCGCAGGCGCAGCACGTCCGAGGTGGCCTGCAGCGCCTGCCGCAGTTCGCGCGAGCGGCGCGCGTCTTCCAGGAAGGGCGGCAGCGACAGCGAGAGCAACAGCGCCGCCAGCGGCAGCACGCAGATGAAGCCCAGGTACTTGAAGCCCGCAGCCCCCGCCAGCCCGCCGGCCACGAACATGAGCACCAAGCCGCCGAAGAAACGCAGGCGCGGGCTGTCGTGCCGCACGCGCTCGCCGTCGGCGCGGGCGCCGCGGTTCCAGTACAGCATCTTGCCCAGCTCGATGCCCAGGTCGGTGAGGTTGCCGGTCATGTGCGTGGTGCGCACCTTGCCGGCGGAGGTCTTGGCCGCCAGCGCGTTCTGCAGCCCCATGGTGAAGGACAGCAGCAGCACCGTCAGCGGCACCGCGAAGGGCGTGTGCCAGTTCAGCGTGAGCGCGCCCATCAGGCCGAAGGGCAGCAGCAGCGCGGCTTCCAGCAGCAGCGGCAGCGCGTAGGGATGGCGCAGCCGGTGCTGGCGGCCCCAGTTGATCTGGATGGCGGCCAACGCCGCGCCGCAGACGAAGGCCAGGATGGCACCCAGCGCATTGAGCAGCAGCGTGGTGCGGCCCAGCACGATGGCGTCGGCGATCTGCGAGGCGAAGCCGGTCATGTGCGAGGTGTACATGTGCAGCACCAGGAAACCGCCCGCGTTCATCGCGCCCGCATTGAAGGCGAGCAGCAGCCCCAGCATCCGGTTGGTGGACGGGGCGCGGTGGCGGCCGGTGAGGTGGCGCAGGCGTCGCACGGGGTGCCTGGGATCAGGGCAGCAGGCGGCCGGGGTTGAAGATGCCGGCCGGGTCGAAGCGCTCGCGCAGCGACTGCTGGATGCGCAGCAGCGCCGGGCTCGGGGTGTCGAAGCGGGGCAGATCTTCCGCATCTGATCTGTCTGCAGCGCCCGTCCCGTCTGCGCGAGGTGCTATGAAAAGCGTAGCGTGTCCGCCCGCGGCGCGTGCCGCCTCGCGCACGGTGCCGGCCGCGTCGACCGGCAGCGCGTACCAGCGCTGGCCGCCGTGCCACTCGACCAGCGGCTGCCCCGGCAGCGCCAGCACCGGCGCGGTCTGCGGCACCGAGACGCGCCACAGCGCGAGGCCGCGCGCCACCGTCTGCGCGAAGAAAGGCAGGCGCTGGTCGCGCAGCGCGGCCCAGTCCTCGGCCGCGTGCGCATGGGCGCGGCGCTCGCCGCCCAGGTGGCGGCAGGCGGATTCGACGGCGGCCACCGCGCCCCGCAGACGCAGCCACAGCGTGCCTGCCGGGCCCTCGCCCTGCGCCTGCCACGCGCTGGCATTGAGCGGCCACGGCTGGCCGCCCCAGCCGTGCAGCAGCGTGAGCGCCTCGGCCTGGGTGCAGGCGAATTCCAGCGTGGCCTCGGCGGGCGGCACCGGCAGCACCTTCAGGCTCAGCTCGGTGATGAGGCCGAGCTGCCCCATCGAGCCGGCCAGCACGCGCGAGACGTCGTAGCCCGCGACGTTCTTCATCACCGTGCCGCCGAAGCGCAGGTGCTCCCCGCGGCCGTTGACCATGGCGGCGCCCAGCACGTAGTCGCGCACGCAGCCGACGCTGGCGCGCGAGGGACCGGACAGCCCGGCCGCGACCATGCCACCGACCGTCGCACGCACGCCCGTGCCCGCATGGGCGAAATGCGGCGGCTCGAAGGGCAGGCACTGGCGCTGTTCGGCCAGCACGGCTTCCAGTTCGGTCAGCGGCGTTCCGGCACCAACGGTGACGACCAGCTCGCTGGGCTCGTAGTTGAGGATGCCGGCCAGCGGCGCGGTGTCGAGCACCTCACCGCTGCCGGGAACGCCGTAGAAGTCCTTGCTGCCGCCGCCGCGGATGAGCAGCGGCGCGCGCCGCTCGGCAGCGGCGCGGATGCGGTCGACGAGTTCGTTCAATGCGTTCATCAGAAGCGGGGCAGCTCGGGATGCGGCAGCACGCCCCCACGCACCACCTGCTTGCCGTATTCGGCGCAGCGCGACAGCGTGGGGATCACCTTGCCCGGGTTGAGCGTGCCCGCGGGGTCGAAGGCGGCCTTGATGGCGAGCATCTGCGCGTTCTCCTCGGGCGTGAACTGCACGCACATGCTGTTGAGCTTCTCGACGCCCACCCCGTGCTCGCCCGAGACGGTGCCGCCCATGGCGACGCTGGTCTCGAGGATGTCGGCACCAAAGAGCTCGCAGCGGTGCAGCTCGT
This sequence comes from Xenophilus aerolatus, assembly GCA_030418545.1. GTDB lineage: Bacteria > Pseudomonadota > Gammaproteobacteria > Burkholderiales > Burkholderiaceae_C > Xenophilus. The sequence goes on from QAIB01000004.1 coordinate 164,550, forward strand.
CGGGGTCGTTGGCGTCGAAGAGCACCAGCGGGTGCAGGTTGCCGTCGCCCGCGTGGAAGACGTTGCAGCAGCGCAGGCCGTATTTCTTCTCCATCTCCTGGATGGCCAGCAGGATGTCGGCCAGCCGCTTGCGCGGGATGGTCGAGTCGAGGCACATGTAGTCGGGGCTGATGCGGCCGGAGGCGGGGAACGCGTTCTTGCGCCCGCTCCAGAACTTCAGGCGCTCCTCCTCGCTCTCGCTGCACTGGATGGCGGTGGCGCCGGCGGCGCGCAGCACCTCGGTCATGCGGCCGATCTCTTCCTCGACCTCCTCGGGCGTGCCGTCGGACTCGCACAGCAGGATGGCCGCCGCCTCCAGGTCGTAGCCGGCGTGCACGAAGTCCTCGACGGCGGCGGTCATCGGCTTGTCCATCATCTCCAGCCCGGCCGGGATGATGCCGGCGGCGATGACCGCGGCCACCGCATCGCCGGCCTTCCGCACGTCGTCGAAGCTGGCCATGATGCAGCGCGCGAGCTGCGGCTTGGGCACCAGCCTGACCGTCACCTCGGTGGTGACGGCCAGCATGCCTTCGCTGCCCACCACCAGCGGCAGCAGATCGAGGCCCGCACAGTCCAGCGCGTTGCTGCCGAATTCGACGGCCTCGCCCTCGGCCGTGAAGCCGCGCACGCGCAGCACGTTGTGCAGCGTGAGGCCGTACTTCAGGCAGTGCACGCCGCCCGAGTTCTCGGCCACGTTGCCGCCGATGGTGCAGGCGATCTGGCTCGACGGGTCGGGCGCGTAGTAGAGGTTGAAGGGTGCGGCGGCTTCGCTGATGGCAAGGTTGCGCACGCCGCACTGCACCGTGGCCGTACGGCTCACCGGGTCGATGGCGAGGATGCGGTTGAACTTCGCGAGCGAGAGCGTCACGCCTTCGGCATGGGGCATGGCGCCGCCCGACAGGCCGGTGCCCGCGCCACGCGCCACCACCGGCACGCCCAGGCCGTGGCAGGCCTTGAGCACCGCGGCCACCTGCGCTTCGGTTTCGGGCAGGGCCACGACCAGCGGGCGCTGGCGGTAGGCGGTGAGCCCGTCGCACTCGTAGGGCACCGTGTCCTCGGACTGCCACAGCAGCGCGTGCGCAGGCAAATGGGCCTGCAGCGCCCGCACCACCTGGGACTGGCGCTCCGATTTCTGTAGCACGCGCCGTTCGGGCGTGGTGAGGGGGGCATTCATCGTGGAACCTCTCGGCGCCAGCGCGCGATGCGCCGGCTTCGGTGAGCGCCTAACGTACCACCATCAGCGTCATCGGCCACACATAGGCCTGCGCCGTGACGTACAGGCCGACCAGGCAGGCCAGCGCGATCGAGTGGAAGAACACGTAGCGCAGGATGTCGCCCTCGTGGTTGAACCAGCGCGTGGCGGTGGAGGCCACCACGATGGACTGCGCGTCGATCATCTTGCCCATCACGCCGCCGGAGCTGTTGGCCGCGCCCATGAGGTTGGCCGACAGGCCCAGCTGCTCGGCCGCCACCTTCTGCATGCCGCCGAAGAGCACGTTCGACGCGGTGTCGGAACCGGTCAGGGCCACGCCGATCCAGCCCATGAGCGTGCCGAAGAAGGGATACAGCACGCCCGTGTTCGCGAAGGCCAGGCCCAGCGTGGTGTCGGTGCCCGAATAGCGCGTGAGCGTGCCCAGGGCCAGCATCAGCACGATGGTGAGCAGCGAGTACTTCACCAGCCAGATCGTCTTGAAGAAGGTGCGCACGATGGCGACCGGGTTGTACTTCATGAGCAGCGCACTCACCAGTGCCGACAGCAGGATGCCGGTGCCGGTGGCCGACAGCAGGTTGAGCACGTAGACGGCGCCTTCCTTGGTCGGCTTCGGCACGACGGGCGGCATCTTCTCGACCAGGTTGTGCAGGCCCGTCATCGGGAAGGACGGCGCGAACAGGCCGTTGAGCCAGGCCTTGACCGAGGGCAGGCCCCAGATGAAGACGAAGACCGACAGGATCACCCAGGGCATCCAGGCCTGCATCAGCGCGGCGCGGCTGTGCTGCTTCACGGCTTGCGGCGGCTTGGCCTCGGCGGCGCTCGGGTCGTGCCCGCGCAGCGAGGGCGAGGTCCACACCGTCTTTGGCTTCCACACGCGCAGGAAGCCGACCAGGCACACCATCGACACGATGGCCGCGATGATGTCCACCAGTTCCGGCCCGATGTAGTTGGACACCAGGAACTGCGGCACCGCGAAGCTCACGCCCGTGACCAGGATGGCGGGCCAGATCTCCTTCATGCCCTTCCAGCCGGCGAAGGCCCAGATCAGCCAGAAGGGCACCAGCAGCGAGAAGAAGGGCAGCTGGCGGCCGATCATGGCCGTCACTTCCATCAGGTCGTAGCCGTGCACCTTGGCCAGCGTGATGACCGGCGTGCCCAGCGCGCCGAAGGCCACCGGCGCCGTGTTGGCGATGAGCGAGAGGCCCGAGGCCGCCAGCGGCGAGAAGCCCAGGCCGATGAGGATCGCCGCCGTGACGGCCACCGGCGTTCCGAAGCCGGCCGCGCCCTCGAAAAAGGCGCCGAAGCAGAAGGCGATCAGCAGCAGCTGGATGCGCCGGTCCTCGGTGATGCCAGAGAGCGAATCCTGCAGCACGGCGAAGCTGCCGTTCTGCTCGGTGAGCTGGTGCAGGAAGATGATGTTCAGCACGATCCAGCCGATGGGCAGCAGGCCGGTGAAGCCGCCGAAGAGCGCCGCGCGCCCGGCCATGTCGACCGGCATGCCGTAGGCGAACACGGCCACGAGGATGGCGGCCACCAGCCCCATGCCGGCGGCGATGTGCGCCTTGATGTGGAAGAAGCCGAGTGCCGCCAGCATCACCACCACCGGTATCGCGGCCAGCGCGGTGGAGATGAACATGTTGTGGAAGGGGTCGTAGATCTGCTGCCAGGTCATGGCCGTGTCTCCGGTGGTTGTTGTGGATCGTTATGGGGTGCCCCGTGCACCCGTGTGCCGCACTGTGGCGCCGGCGGCCGCGCACGGCAAGCCCGCCCGGCCCGTCGGCACTGTAGGGGTGCCGACGGGCCGGGCGTTTGAAGTTTCTTCAGCGCGGGTTTGAGATTTTTTCGCGGCCGGGCGGGAAATCCCGATGAAGCAGCCAGTCGACGAAGGCCGCGCACTCCCAGCGCTCCAGGGCGCCGGGCCGCCAGCAGATGTAGTTGGCATGCGGCGACGGCGCGGTGCGCGAGCTCAGGCGCACCAGGCGGCCACTGTCGAACCAGGCGGCCGCCATCTCGGCGCGCACCAGGGCCACGCCGAAGCCGCTGGCGGCGGCGTCGTAGACCAGGCCAAGGTCGTTGAACTGGGCGCCGCGCTGCGGCTCGGGCAGCGCCAGGCCGCAGGCGGCGAACCAGGTGCTCCAGGGCTCCAGCGGGCTGCGGATGAGGCGCGCCTCGGCCAGCTCGGCCTCGGTGTCGAAGTTGGCGAAGGGGCCGTGCTCGCTCAGGTAGCCCGGGCTGCAGGCGGGCGTGACCTCGTCGGGGTTGACGATGCGCCACTCGCGGTCGGTGTAGTTGCCGGTGCCGTAGCGCACCTCGAGGTCGGTCTCCTCGGCCGTCACGTCCATCAGCGGGATCGACACCTGCAGCGTGAGTTCCACCTCCGGGTAGGCGGTGCGGAAGGTCTCCAGCCGCGGCATGACGTAGGTGCGCGCGAAGGTCGGCGTGACCGCCACCCGCAGCCGCGTGACCGGCTGCGCCGCATCGCGCGCAGGCAGCCGCTGGAAGGCCGCCAGCCCCGCGCGCACGTTGGCCAGGTATGCGACGCCCTCGGCGGTGAGCGTGAAGTCGCCGCGGGCGAAGAGCTTGAAGCCGACGTGCGCCTCGAGCTGGCGCACGCGGTGGCTCACGGCGCTGACGGTGACGCACAGCTCGTCCGCCGTGCGGCTCGCGCTGCGCAGGCGCGCCAGGGCCTCGAAGGTGACGAGGCACTGGATCGGCGGGATGGAGCGGAAGGACATGCGCGGCCGGCGACGGGCTTCAGTCGTCGAAGAAGTCGACCGGCCGGCCCGCCGCCTCGGTGCGGGTGAACAGCAGCTGGCCGGACGCCGGCATGCGCGCCAGCTCGTCGGCCGGCCGGCCCTTGCGCGCGCTGGTGACGAAGAGCGTGCGCAGGTCTTCCCCGCCGAAGCAGGGCATGGTGGGGCACTGCACGGGCACCGGCCAGGCACGCACGGTGCGGCCCTCCCGGTCGAGCTGCTGCAGCTGGGCGCCTTCGTACATGGCGGCCCAGTAGCCGCCCTGGGCATCCAGCGTGGCCCCGTCGGGTCGGCCGCCGTAGGGCACGCCGGCGGCCGCGGCCTCGGCCTTGTCGTCGAAGCGGCGCCACACGCGCGCGGTGCCGAGCCGGTTGCCGGCCGCGTCCCAGTCCCAGGCCCGGACCGCATGCGAGGGCGTGTCGGCCCAGTAGAGCGTGCCGCCGTCGAAGGCCAGGCCGTTGGCCGTGAGCGCGTCGTTGGCCATCGGGTGCAGGGTGCCGGGCTGCGGCCCGCGCGGGTCGAGGCAGTACAGGGTGGCGATGCGCGCGGTCTTGGGCTCGTGCAGCGTGCCGGCCCAGAAGCGCCCGCGCGGGTCGCACTTGCCGTCGTTGAAGCGCAGCGCCGCAGGATCGTGCAGCGCGGGCGCCATCAAGGTGAGCGCCCCGCCCCATTCGCGTGCCCGGTAGACGCCGTCCCGCAGCGCGACGACCAGGCCGCCGCTGCGGGCAGGCGCGATGCAGCCCGGCTCCTGCGGCATGGCCCAGCGCTCCACGGTGGCGGCCGGCCCGATGGCGCCGCGCGTGCGCAGCAGGGCCTTGCCGGCGATGTCGACCCAGTAGAGGGATTGTTCGTGGGGATGCCAGAACGGCGATTCGCCGAGCTCGCAGGTGCTGTTGTCGAGGGCCGTCCACATGCGGGCTATTGTGGCTTGCCATGTGGGAGGACCCGAAGACAAAAAAAGGCCCGCTGGCGCAAGCGCTGGCGGGCCGAACATCCAAAGGAGACTCTCGCTAAAACTCTTTGGTGATCTGTTCTCTGTACGTTGCAAGCGACCGGCGGGCCTGCCGAAGCGGCCCGCCCGGTGGCGATCAGCGGTTGTAGGCGGTTTCGCCGTGGGACGTGATGTCGAGGCCTTCGCGCTCTTCTTCTTCCGTCACACGCAGGCCCACGGTCAGGTCGGCGATCTTGTAGGCGATGAAGGCCACGACGCCCGACCACACGATGGTGAACAGCACGCTCTTGACCTGGATCCAGACCTGGCCGCCCATGCTGAAGGTGTCGGGGGTGGGGCCGCCCGTGCCGCCCAGGCTCTGGGCCGCGAACACGCCGGTCAGGATGGCACCGACGATGCCGCCCACGCCGTGGACGCCGAACACGTCGAAGGCGTCGTCGGCCTTGAGCATGCGCTTGAGGCCACCCACGCCCCACAGGCAGACGAAGCCGGCAATGATGCCCAGCACGATCGAACCCATCGGGCCGACGAAGCCGGCGGCCGGGGTGACGGCCACGAGGCCGGCGACGGCGCCCGAAGCGGCACCCAGCATCGAGGCCTTGCCCTTGTGCATCGCTTCGCCCAGGATCCAGGCGAGGGCTGCGGCGGCCGTGGCCAGCACGGTGTTCACGAAGGCCAGGCCGGCCTGTGCGTTGGCAGCACCGGCCGAGCCGGCGTTGAAGCCGAACCAGCCCACCCACAGCAGCGAGGCACCGACCATGGTCAGCGTCAGCGAGTGCGGCGTGAAGGCTTCCTTGCCGAAGCCGATGCGCTTGCCGACCATGTAGGCACCCACCAGGCCGGCGATACCGGCGTTGATGTGCACCACGGTGCCGCCGGCGAAGTCGAGCGCGCCGTCCTTGGCCAGCAGGCCGCCGCCCCACACGATGTGGGCCATCGGCAGGTAGCTGAAGGTGAACCACAGCACCGAGAACACCAGCACGCCGGAGAACTTGGCGCGCTCGGCGAAGGCGCCGACGATCAGCGCCACGGTGATGGCGGCGAAGGTGCCCTGGAAGGCGATGAACACGTATTCGGGGATGGTCGTCAGCGCGCCGAAGGTCTCCTGGGTCACGCCCTTGAGGAAGATCTTGTCGAGCGTGCCGAAGAAGCTGCCCTCACCCGTGAAGGCGATGGTGTAGCCGTAGATGGCCCACAGCACGCTGATGAGCGAGAAGATCACGAACACCTGCATCAGCACCGACAGCATGTTCTTGGAACGGCCCAGGCCGCCGTAGAACAGGGCCAGGCCGGGGATGGTCATCAGGATGACCAGCAGCGTGGAGGTCAGCATCCAGGCGGTGTCGCCGGAGTCGACCTTGGGTGCGGGCGCCGCGGCCGGTGCGGCAGCGGGCGCGGCGGCGGCAGGCGCAGCCGCTGCGGGGGCCGCGGCCGCCGGGGCGGAAGCGGCGGGCGCCTCGGCGGCGGCGGGTGCGGCCGGTGCCTGCGCGAAGCTGGTCACGCCAGCGGTCAATACGCTCAGGCCGAGCGCGAGGGAGACGAGGAATTTTTTCATGTCGATGTGCTCTCTTGTGCCTTCTTCTTCGTTGTCAGAGTGCCTCGCGGCCGGTCTCGCCGGTGCGGATGCGCACGACCTGCTCCAGGTCGTACACGAAGATCTTCCCGTCGCCGATCTTGCCGGTGCGCGCCGCGCTCTCCACGGCCTCGATCACGCGATCGACCAGCTCGTCGGCGATGGCCGCCTCGATCTTCACCTTGGGCAGGAAGTCGACGACGTACTCCGCGCCGCGGTACAGCTCGGTGTGCCCCTTCTGGCGGCCGAAACCCTTGACCTCGGTGACGGTGATGCCCTGCACGCCGATGGCCGAGAGCGCCTCGCGCACCTCGTCGAGCTTGAAGGGTTTGATGATGGCTGTGATCAGCTTCATGGGTTCTTCTCCTTGGAATGGATGGCGCAGACCCTGAGCAAATGCCGGGCCTGCTCCGCCGGATGGTCAGAAGGTCTTGGTCAGCGACACGATGAAGCGGGCCTTGTTGACCGACTGCGAGGTCGCGCCGTAGACGAAGGAGCCGTCACCGAAGATGTCGACGCCGTTGCCGGTGGCCAGGCGGTAGCTGTCCTTCTTGTTGGCGCCCTGCACCGAGCCCGTCAGGCTCAGGCCGCCGCCGAAGTCGTAGGTGGCGCCGACGTTGTAGTCGACGTAGCTCTTGTAGCCGGCGGCGCGGATGTCGCTGCTCATGCGGGTGTAGCCCACGGCGGCCTTCAGGGTCAGCTTCGGAATGATTTCCTTGCTGTAGGCGACGTTCAGGTAGCCGGTGTTGCGGCCCGAGGGACGCGAGGTGAAGGGGTCGGCGTACCAGGTCCAGCTGTTGGCACCGGCGTAGCCGAAGTAGTCCTTCGACACCGTGTGCGAGTACTTCACGGTGATGGAGCCGAAGACGTCGTTGGTGTACGTGCCGGCGCCGTAGAGCTCGGTGGTGTTGCCGTTCTTGTTGCCGGGGTAGACGTAGGTCAGCACGCCCACGTCCCAGTCGATCGGGCCGCCCTTGAATTTGTAGCCGCCGTAGAAGTCCATCTCGATGCTGTTGCCCGAGAGCCAGTTCACGCTCGAGTTCCAGTTGCCGACGTAGAAGCCGCTGTCGCCGAAGGCGTAGTCGAAGCCGCCCTGGATGGCCGGCTTGACGCCGCGCGTCTTGTAGAAGCCGTTGTGGCCGATCTGGTCCTGGTCCTGCCCGCGGAACTTGTAGTTGGTGGTCAGGGTGATGTTGGCGGTCAGCGGCGACGCAGCAGGAGCCGGGGCGTCGGCCGCGGCGGTCTGGGCCAGCGCTGCGCCGGACGCGGTCAGGGCGACGGCCAGGAGAACCAGCGTCGGGGCGGCGGAACGGTGCATCATCAGGAGAACTCCTCGCAAGGGTGGTGTTGGGGTCGGAGCACCTGATAGCAGGGAGCGTGCCAAATTGCACGTGTCGGGGAACTTGTGCGACACGACGGCATCGCCGGCGCGAAAGGCGTAATCGTTATAAATCGTTATCGAATGCCGGGCGACGTGCCGGCAGGTGCGCAAGGCCTCCTGCACCGGGGCCGAAAAACGCACCAAATCAGGGAGTGGATAACAAATGAGTCTGTGTTTGGTGCGCAGCCGTGCGCTGTTGGGGCTTGTGGCTGCGCCAGTCACCGTTGAGGTGCATCTGGCCAATGGCCTGCCGAGCTTCACGCTGGTCGGACTGGCGGAAGTCGAAGTCAAGGAGGCGCGCGAGCGAGTGCGCTCGGCCTTGCAGAACGCGGGGCTGGAGTTTCCGCACAGCCGCCGCATCACCGTGAACCTGGCGCCGGCCGACCTGCCCAAGGACTCGGGCCGCTTCGACCTGCCGATCGCGCTGGGCATCCTGGCGGCCAGCGGACAGATCGATGCCGACCGGCTGGCCGGGCACGAATTCGCCGGCGAGCTGTCGCTGTCTGGCGAACTGCGGCCGGTGCGCGGCGCCCTGGCCATGGCGCTGACGTTACACGGGGAGGACGCCGCTACGCGGCTGGTCCTGCCGATGGCCAGCGCCCGCGAGGCAGCGCTGGTGCCGTCGATCGAGGTCTATGGCGCACGCCACCTGCTCGATGTGGTCCAGCGCTTCCTTCCACCCGACGGCGCGGCGGCGCAGGAGGCCCTGGCCGGCGGCGGCACGGACGGGTGGTCGCGCATGCCCGCAGCGGCGGCCGCCGAGGCGCCGGCCGGTCCGGACCTGCTGGACGTGAAGGGCCACGCCGCCGCCCGCCGCGTGCTGGAGATCGCGGCCGCGGGCGGACACAGCCTGCTCATGGTCGGGCCGCCCGGCGCCGGCAAGTCGATGCTGGCCCAGCGCTTCGTCGGCCTGCTGCCGCCGCTGTCGGTCGACGAGGCGCTGGAGTCCGCCGCCATCGCCAGCCTGGCCGGGCGCTTCGACCTCGGCCGCTTCCTGCAGCGCCCGCTCGCCGCGCCCCACCACTCGGCCAGCGCCGTCGCCCTGGTCGGCGGCGGCTCGCCCCCGCGACCGGGCGAGATCTCGCTGGCCCACCACGGCGTGCTCTTCCTCGACGAGCTGCCCGAGTTCCCGCGCAGTGCATTGGAGGCGCTGCGCGAACCGCTCGAGACCGGCCACATCACCATCGCACGCGCCGCGCGGCGCGCCGAGTTCCCGGCCCGCTTCCAGCTCGTCGCGGCCATGAACCCCTGCCCCTGCGGCTTCCGCGGCTCGTCGCACAAGGCCTGCCGCTGCACGCCAGACCAGGTCGCGCGCTACCAGGGCCGGCTGAGCGGCCCACTGCTCGACCGCATCGACCTGCACATCGAGGTGCCCGCCGTCGCGCCCGACGAATTGCTGGCCGCCCCCGCCGGCGAGCCCAGCGCGGCGGTGCGCACGCGCGTGGTCGGGGCGCGCGAGCGCGCCCTGGCCCGCCAGGGCTGCGCCAACCAGGCGCTGCAAGGGGCGGACATCGACACCCATGCCGCGCTCGATGCCGCCGCCCTCGCCTTCCTGCGCAACGCCGCCGCCCGCCTGGGCTGGAGCGCCCGCGCCGCCCACCGCGCGCTCAAGGTGGCGCGCACCATCGCCGACCTCGCGGGCGCCGAGGCGATCGCAGTCGCGCATGTGGCCGAGGCGATGCAGTACCGGCGTGTGCTCGACGAGGGGGCAAGGAAATGAAGAAGCGATCGAAGCAAAGTTAGAGGGCGTCCAAAACAACGAACCAGGGAGCGGGAACCCATGACGACACCAAAAACGACGGACAGCGCTTTTCGGCCGCGCATCGAGGGGCGCATCCTGGACCTGCGCGCGCAGCGCGTGATGTTGGACGCCGATCTGGCGGCGCTCTACGACGTGCAGACCAAGGTCCTGGTACAGGCGGTGAAACGCAACATCGAACGTTTCCCGCCGGATTTCATGTTCCAACTCTCGCCCGAGGAGTGGAGAACTTTGAGGTCACAGACTGTGACCTCAAACGGCCGTGGCGGCCGGCGGACGGCACCGTATGCCTTCACCGAACAGGGCGTGGCCATGCTGTCTTCGGTGCTGGGCAGCACACGCGCCATCGCGGTGAACATCGAGATCATGCGCACCTTCGTGCGGGTGCGAGCTCTTGCCGCCACACACGCGGACCTGGCCAAGCGCCTGGCCGAGCTGGAGGACAGGACCGAGGGGCTGGAGCTGGCCCACGACACCTTCAGCCGCAACACGCGCCATCAACTGCGACAGATCTTCGAGGCCATCCGCGCCCTCACCACACCGCCCGAGCCGCACAAGCGGCCCATCGGGTTCGTCACGCCGCAAGACAGGAAGACACCGAAGGCGCACGGCAGGAAGTAGCACACGAGCACGCGCACCGCGCGGCGCATCACATGGGGGTCTATACCATCGCAGCTCGATCCCATTCACCTCGCCGCCGCCCCGTGATCCCGACCCGCTACGACCGCCGCCTCGTCGCCTGGCTGTCGGTGGGCCAGCTCATCAGCTGGGGCAGCATCTTCTACGGCTTCGGCGTGCTGCTGGAGCCGGTGGAGCAGTCGCTGGGCCTCACGCGCGCGCAGTCCTCGCTGGCCTTCAGCCTGGCGCTGCTGGCCGAGGGCGTGATGGCCTGGCCGGTGGGCCGGTGGATCGACCGCGGGCACGAACGCGCGGTGATGACGGGCGGCTCGCTGCTGCTGGTCGCAGGGCTGCTGCTGCACAGCCTGGCGAGCGGCCTGTGGAGCTTCTATGCCGCATGGACGGTGCTGGGACTGGGCCTCGCCGGCACGCTCTACAACCCGGCCTTCGCGGTGGTCACGCGGCGCTTTCCGCTCGACTTCCGGCGCGCCATCATCACGCTGACTTTCCTGGGCGGGCTGGCGAGCACGGTGTTCATCCCGCTCGTGGCCTGGGGCGTGGCGCACGCGGGCTGGCGCATGACCGTGCTGGGGCTGGCCGCCGTGCATCTGCTGGTGTGCGCGCCGCTGCACTTCCACTGGCTGCGCGGCGCGCCGCCCGCGGCACTGGCGGCCGCGGCACCGACCGACGCCGAGGCCGACCCGGGCCTGCGTGCCCATCTGCGCAGCGCGCCCTTCTTGCTCATCGGCGTGTTCGTGGTGCTGCTGATGGCGGTGACCGCCGCGCTGCCGCCGCACATGGTGAGCCTGCTGCGCGGCGCGGGCCTGGCCGAATCGTGGGCGATCGCGGTGCCGGCGAGCATCGGTGCCGTGCAGGTGCTGGGGCGTGCGCTGCTCTACGTCTTCGAGCACCGCTTCGACCTGCACCTGGCCAACCGCCTCATCCCCTGCCTGATCCCGGTCGGCCTGGCGGCCCTGCTCGCCGGCGCGGGCCACACCTGGGCGGCCCTGCTCTTCGTGGCCTTCTACGGCATGGGCAACGGGATGCTGACGATCGTGAAGGGCACGGCCATCGCGCAGTACGTGAGCCGCGCGCACGTGGCCACGCTCAATGGGGCGCTGGGGCTGCCCACTGCCGTGGCGCGAGCCGTCGCGCCGTGGCTGCTGGGCGTGCTGTGGCAGCCGGTGGGCGGCTACACGGCGGGACTGTGGGTGCTGCTGTCGGCCAGCGTGGTGGCCGTGATTGCGCTGGTGTTGGCGCAGCGCCTCTCGCTATCGAATTCATAGCTGCCCGCGCAAGCAGGACGGGCGCCGCAGGCCGATTTGGCTTGAATCTCCAGCGCCCTCAGCGCGCGGAAGCGAACATCACGATCAGCATCACGATGCCGGCGACGAAGGCGACCATGCGCACCACCCAGGGCACGACCAGCCAGGCGGCGATGGCCGCGACCACCTTGCCCAGCAGGCCGGCGGTGACGACCGGCTCGCGCCGCGGCGGTGCGTCGGCGGGCGCGGCCGCCACCGGCGCGCCGCAGGAAGGGCAGCTCCTGGCCAGGGTCGAGACCTGGTGGCCGCATTCGGGACAGGCGATGAGGGCCATGGTTTCTCCGTGGGATGGGCCGCCGGTCAGGACGCCGGCCGCGTGCCCGGCGCCTCGATCACGATCTCGACGCGGCGGTTGCGTTGGCGGCCTTCGGGGTCGTCGCTGCCGTCGGCGTGCTGGTTGGGCGCCACGGGGCGGCGCTTGCCCAGCCCCTCGGTGGCGATGGCGCGGCCACCCGCCGCCGAACGCAGACGCTCCGCCACCGCTTGCGCGCGGCGCAGCGACAGCGCATCGTTGTAGGCCTCGCTGCCCTTCGCGTCGGTGTGGCCACGCACGGCGATGGGCGCATTCGCATAGCTCTGCAGCAGCTCGGCCGCCTTCGCCAGCGACGCCTGCGCGTCGGCCCGCAGCTCGGCCTTGTCGAAGTCGAACAGCACGTCGGCCGGCAGGTCGATGACGATGGCCTGCTGCGGCGTCTCGCGCGCCTGCAGGGTGTCGAGCAGTTCGCGCGTGCGCGCGAGCCGCGCGGGGGGCACCTCGGCCAGCCGGAAGCGCGTGGCAGGTCCGGCGGCGGGCGCGAAGGTCGACGAGGCACCGGCGGGCCCGAAGCTGCTGCCCGTGCCGGCCGGGCGCAGCTCGCTGCGCGGCGCGTCGGCCTGCGGCACGAAGCGGCTGGGCGTGTCGGCGAGCGGGGTGGCGCTTCGCTGCACGCGGTACTCGGCACCGGCAGCCAGTGCGCACGACATCAGCAGCACGCCGGCGAGCGCGCGCCGGCCCTTCATGAACCGGCCGGCTTGAGCGGCAGGTCGATCGTCAGGCCGGGGCTGTTGGGGTCGTCCTGCGGGCTGCCTTCGTTGAGCACCAGCTTGACCTGCGTGGCCGAAGGCGGCACAGCGCCGAGGAAGATCAGGCGCCCTTCCATCGTGTCGCCGTTCTTGATCTTGAGGTAGCGGTTGTCCTCGACGCGCTTGAGCATCAGCTTGTTGCCGTCGGCGTCCTGCAGGTAGGTGTCGCCGGATGCCATCTGCGTCCAGTTGGTGAGCTGGCTCGCGAAGGAGGCGCTCACCGTGAGCACCGTCGCGTCGGGCCCGAGCTCGATGCCCTTGACGCGCACCGTGAGGCCCGCGCTGGCCACGCCCTGCACGGACAGCGGCAGTTCGCGTGCCGCGGCGGGCGCCGGCGCAGGCGCAGGGGCCGCGGGTGCCGTCGCCACGGCCGGCGGTGCGGGCGTGGGCGCCGCCGCCACGGGGGCCGGTGCCGGCGTCACCGCGGGCGGCGTCGCGTCGGTCGCGCGGTCGGAACAAGCCGCAGCGAAGAAGGTCGCCGCCACGGCCACCGCGACCGCTGCACGAGGGGAAGTCTTCGAAGCCATCGTCATCGGATGTTGATGCTGTTCACGTTGGCCGCGCCCGGCTGGCCGTGCGCACAGTCCGCGTCGGCCGTGACGTCGCGGGTGTTGCGGCCGGTCACGATCACGGTGCGGCCCTCGAGCGCCCGCTTGTCGACGTTCACGCTGTTCACGTTCGCGCCCCGGCCGGTGGCCGCCGTTCGCCCGTCGCCGCAGCGCACCTGCACGTTGGTCGCGGTGTTGCCGGTGATCTCGATGCGGTTGGTGCCGCGGCCCGGGTTGTCGATGACGGTGCGGTCGTCGGCCGACGCGGCAGGTGCGGCGAGCAGGCCGCCCAGCGCGGCCAGCGCCAGGCCGGCAAGCGACGCGCGGCGCGCGGGGCGGGGGTGCGAAGGTCGTGGCATGGATGCTTCCTCAGGGCGTGCTGCGCGGCGTGAGGCTCTCCTGGCCCGGCAGTCCGCCCAGCGGCGATGCCACGGCGGGCGCGGGCGGTGCGCTCTGCGCCTGCACGGCGCCCATGCCGGGGAGGCGCGAGATGTTCGCGCCGCCACCCGGTGCGGGGCCACCGGCCGGCGCGGGCACCACCGCCGGGCCGCCGGCAGCGGCCGTCCCCGGTGCGGCGCCCTGGCTGCGCAGCTTGGTTTCGAGTTCGCTGGCGAAACGGTCCGCCAGCACGACTTCCTCGGCCGCCATTTCGTTGCCGAGGCTGTTGATGGTGTCGGTCGCCTGCTTCGCGCTGGCGCTGCCCGGCACGGCCAGGCGCTGCGCGAGCCGCGCATAGCCCAGGGCCTTGATGTTGTCCTGCGGCGCACCGCGGCCGCTCTTGTAGAGCTCGCTCAGGCGCTGCATCGCGCGCGGGTCGCCGCGCACCGCCCCCAACAGGTACCAGCGGTAGGCCTGCCCGATGTCGGACACGCCGCTGCGGTTGCTCTGGTAGGCATCGCCCAGCAGCGTGAGCAGGTTGGGGTTGTTGGTGCGCAGCGCGTCTTCCTTCAGCCGCGCGATCTCGTTCGCATACAGCGGGCCCTGGCAGCCCGCGTTGACCACGCCGCGTTCGATGGCCTGCTGGCAGGACTCCACATAGCGCGCGCCGGTGTCACCGCCCGGCGCGGCCGTGGCGCCCGCGGGCGTGATCGGCGTCGCGGCCGCGGAGGACGGCGCGCCCGTGCCGCCGACCGTGACGGTCGAGCGCGCAGCGGCCGAAGGGGCCGCAGCCCCCGTGCTGGCCGCGGCCTGCGCCCAGGCGCTGGATGCGGCCGGCCCCAGCGTGCAGGCCGCGAGCGCCAGCGCGCCGGCGCCCGTGCGGAACTGCGTGCGCCAGGGATGCGACGAACGAACTCCCGGCATCAGGTGCCCACCTTCGCCGGTGCGGCCGGCGTGCCCGGAGCGGCCGGCGCGGCCGTGCCCGCGGTCTGCGGCGGCGGGTCCCACGGCATCGGCACGCCGAAGAACAGCGGCTCGAAGCCCTTCCAGCTCAGCACGTCGACGGTGTCGCCCAGCTGCGGATAGCGCGTGGAATACACGCGGCGCAGCGCTTCCTTGGTGGGCTCGTCGAGCTGCTGGTTGACGGTGACGTTCTCGCCGTACTTGCGCAGCATGACCTGGATCAGGCCGACCTTCAGCTGCGGCGTGAGGCCCTCGAAGGAGCGTTGCATGTTCTCGACCACCACCGGGTCGGGCACGCCGTTGGGGATGCAGCGCCAGTAGGGCGTGTTGGTCGCCTTGCCCATCAGCTCGAGCACGCTCAGGTCGACCAGCGTGCGGATCGCCGAGTGGCGGCCCTGCAGGTACTTGCCCTCGAGCTTGAAGCCGAAGGAGTCGCCGTAGAAGCCCAGGCTGGCGTTGTCCTCGGCGCTGAAGTTCAGCACCTTGATGACGTTCGAGGCCTGGATGCGCGGCACCATCTGCTGCGTGCTGAAGCTCACCAGGTTCAGGTCGAGCGCGAGGGCCGAGAGAATGGCGGTGCGCTTGAAGTCGGCGCCGATGTTGGTCTCGCCCTTGCCCTTGCCGAAGTCGACGCTGGCCGAGTTGGAGCGGCCCGCGCCCGAAAGCGCACGGTCGAACTCGGTGAGCGCGCCGGTGATCAGGAAGTCGGGCATGGTCACGCCGAACTTCGCGCCCAGCTGCGCCTGCGAGATCAGGTAGTCGGGGTGGTAGGGCACGTACACGATGCGCGCCCCGATGCGGTTGACCGCCGTGCGGACCATCTCGGTGATGTCGCCCGGGATCTCCGAACCCACCAGCGGGTTCGACAGGTTGGTGGCGTCGAGGATGTTGCGCGTCTGCATGTAGACCACCGGGTCGCCATCCTTGTAGATGTCGAGCATGTGGCCGAAGCGCCCGAGCGAGACGGCGTAACTGCTGAGGTTCGCCGTGGGCAGCTGCTTGGCGGCCTCGCGTTCGGCCAGCAGCTTGTCGGCATCGTTGAGGGCGTTCTCGGTGGTGGCGCAGCCGGCCAGGAGGGCGGCCGTGGCGGCCAGGGCGAGCGCCCCGCGCCGCACGCGTGAAGAGGTGTGCGATGTCATTCGGTCAACCGGACAGGGAGTTGTTGTTCATGCGGGGCCGCATCACTCGGCCCCGGTTCGCCGGACGCTGCCATGCAGCGCAGCACGGTCACTTGCCGTTGTTCAGGACCGTGATGTTCTCCACCCCCTTGCCGTCGACGAACAGCGTCACGTTGCCACTCACGTTGCCCTGAATGGTCGGGCTCGCAATGCGCAGCTGGCCGTCGGCCCCCTGCGACACGTTGCTGTAGTCGGTGCGGATGACCAGGTTGGTCTGGTTGGCCGGCAGCTTGAGCGTGCCGTCCGGCTGCACCAGCGCCTGCTGGTCCACCACCTTGTTCTGCTCCAGCGCGCGCGCCACGCGTGCGCGGGCCGTCACGCCCGGGGTCACGCCGTCGATGAGCTTGACGCCCGCGTCCTTGTTGTCCCGGTAGGCCCCGAGGGCCTCGCCGTAGTTGATGAGCTGGGCCGACGCCGCCCCCGACGCGAGCAGCGCCAGCGCACCGATGAGGTGTGTCGTCTTCGTCATGATTCGCTCCTTCCGCGCGGCCTCGGCCGTCCTCACATGTTCAGCACCGTCACGGCCGGTCCGACCGTCACGCTGCGGTTGACCACGCCGGTCGACGGCAGCGTCACGGTGTAGCCCGCGTTCGCTGCCCAGGGCGTGTTGCCCGTCACCCCGGCTGCCCCGGCGAGCGCGCCACCCGTGGTGCGCACGCTGCCCGTGGTCATGCCGACGCCGGCCGTGGACTGGTTGCCCACGATGGCGACCGTGCCGGTGATGACGCCGCGGTTGATGACGGAGTTGCTCGTGCCGCCTGCCATCGCCGAACCGCGGTTCCCGCTGATCACGATGTTGCCGGCCATGAGCCCATGGTTGACGACGGAGTTGACCGTGCCGCCCTGTAGGCTGGAGCCTTGGTTGCCCAGGATGGCCACCCGGCCCGTGAGCGTGCCGCGGTTGTCGACGCTGTTCACCGTGCCGCCCCCGCGTGCCTCGCCCCGGTTGCCGATGATCGCGATGTTGGCGCTCATCAGGTTGCCGCTGCCCCGGTTGTGCACGCTGTTGACCGTGCCGCCGCCGCGCGCCGACCCGGTGTTGCCCGCGATGGTGATGCTGCCGGCGCCGATGCGGCCCTGGTTGATCACGCTGTTGACGGTGCCCCCGCCCTGCGTCGTTCCCTGGTTGCCCAGCACCGTGATCTGGCCGCCGGCGATGGTGCCGCCGTTGACCACACTGTTGGCCACGCCGCCGCCCTGCACGCTGCCGCGGTTGCCCATGATGGCGATGCGGCTGCTGCCGATGGTGCCGCTGTTGTCCACCGAGTTGATGCTGCCCTTGTGCGCGCTGCCCTGGTTGCCGGTGATCGCCACCTGCGAGCCGGCGATGCGGCCGTTGCTGCGGTTGCGCAGGCTGGCGGCGCTGGCGTCCTCGCCGTCGGCCTGCGCGCCGCTGCGCTGGTTGCCGGTGATGGCCACCTGCGAGCCGCTCGTGCGGCCCTCGTTGAAGAAGCTGTTGGCCACGGCCGTCTTGCCGTCAGGCGTGCTCACGTCGGCCGCCGTGTTGCCGCTGAGGGTGGTGGGTGTGCCTTCGGTGGTGGCGCCCTCGCCGACCATCACGCTGTTGGCCAGCGCGACGCCCTTCTCGGCGCGCACGTTGTCGGCGGTGTTGCCCAGCAGTTGCATGCTGCTCGCGCGCAGGGCGCCGAGCACCTGCACCGCATTGGCGCTGGCGGCCCCCACGCCCTTGCCCATCACGGCGTGGCCGGCGATCGTGCCTTCCTTGCCTTCGCTCTTCACGTTGCTGGCGCGGTTGTCGGCCAGCGTGACGGGGCTGCCCTGCACCTCGCCCTGGCCGTTGACCGCCAGCGCGTTGGCGTTGATGCGGCCGCCGTCGGCGTTGAGCGCCTGCGCGCGGTTGCCCCGCACCGTCACCGGCGAGCCCGACAGGCGCACGCCGTTCTCGCCCTCGAGGTAGACGCCGTTGGCCACCAGGATGCCGTTCTTCGCATCGCCGATGCCGGCCACCTGGCCGTAGCTGCCGCCGGTGCGCACGTCGCTGGCCGTGTTGTCGGTGATCGTCACCGGGCTGCCCGACACGCTCGCGTCGCGGTAGCCCGCCAGCGCGTTGACCAGGGCCGTGCCGCCGATCGCGGCCACCTGCGTGGCGCGGTTGTCGCGCAGCGTGAGGGGCGAGCCGCTGTCGACCCGCGTGTTCTCGTACAGCACGACCGCGTTGGTGGCGGCGCGCGCCACGCTGCGTTCGCTGAAGGCGTTGCCCGGGCCGGCCATGGAACTGGCGCCGGTGGACACCTGGGAGGCGGTGTTGCCCGACAGCTGCGTGGTGGCCGACAGGCGCGAGCCGGCGCCCTCGCCCTTCTCGACGCTCACGCTGTTGGCGACCAGCTTGCCGCCCTGCGCCGACAGCTCGCGCGCGGTGTTGTCGCGCAGGCTCACGCTGCCCGCGTCGACGGTGGAGCCGAACACGCCCAGGCTGTTGGCCAGCGCCATCGCGTTCTGCTTGGACGAGAAGAGCAGGCCCCCCGCGGCACTGCCCGAGAAGCCGTTGGCACGCACGTTCTCGGCCGTGTTGCCGGCGAGGTCGAGGCGCCCGTTGCGCACCGTGCCTTCGCTCAGCAGCGCGCTGTTGGCGGCCGCGAGACCGCCCGAGCCCTGCACGCCGCGGGCCGTGTTGTTGCTGAGCGTGACCGGCGTGTTGTCCAGCGTGGCCTGGCTGTCCAGCGCCACGCTGTTGGCCAGCGCGCGGCCGTTGCGCTCGAACTCGCCGACGAAGCCGCCGCCGATGGTGGCGCGGCCGCCGGCCGTGTTGACGTCGGTGGCGCGGTTGTCGGTCAGCGTGATGTTGCTGCTGCGGGTGGTCGCGTTCTGCAGCCAGATGCTGTTGGCCGCGGCGGCGCCGCCCACCGCCTGCACCTGGTCGGCCTGGTTGCCCGACAGCGTGTGGCGCGTGGCGCCCTGCAGCTGTCCGCCCTGCACCGAGATGCTGTTGGCCAGCGCCGCAGCGGACATCTGCACGTCGGCCAGCGCGCCCTTGAGGATGGAACCGCTGCCGCCGCTGGCTTCGACGCGGCCGGCCTTGTTGTTCGACAGCTGCGCCTGGTACTGGCGCAGGTCGCCGCCCTGGTAGTCGGCGAGGTTCACAGTGTTGGCCAGGGCGCTGCCGCCCAGGGCACTCATGCCGTCGACCTCGTTGCCCTGCTGCGTGATGCGCGCGCCCTGGAGCTGGCTGCCGGCCGCCGTGACCGCATTGGCCGCAGCGACGCCGGTGAGGTCGGCCTGGGCCACCGCGCCCCAGCCCGCGCCGCCGGATCCGCCGCCGGCGCGCACGTTGCGCGCCGTGTTGCGCACCTGCTGCGTCTGCAGGTCCTCGACCTTGCTTCGCGCGAGCGTGGTGGCGTTGGCGATGGCCGCGCCGCCGAGCGAGGCAATGCCCTCGGCGGTGTTGTTCATGACGTCGATGCGCGCCCGGCGCACGTCGGTCTCGTCGCTCAGCAGCCCGTTGGCCGTGGCACGGCCCGGCAGCTGCAGCGAGCCGGCGCCGAGCAGCACGGAGGCCTTGGCCCCGTGCGCCTCGATGCGCCCGGCCTGGTTGTTCTGGATGTTGACGACGCTGTCCGTGAGCGGGCGTCGGCCCGCGCCGCCGGAGATGAGCGCCGTGTTGGCCGTGGCCGCGCCGCCGATGGCAGTGACGAAGCCGGTGACCTGGTTCTGCAGCACGTTGAGCTGCGAGTTGTTCACGTCGAGCGCGGACAGGCCCACGGTGTTGGCCTGCGCCGTCGCGATGAGGTCGAGCGAGGCGCCCAGCCCCGCACCCACCGTGGCCTTGCCGCCGCCGGCCGTCACTTCGGCGTTCGCCTTGTTGCCGGTCGCGCGCGCGGCGCTGTTGCCCTTGAGCTCGGTGCCGGGCCGCTGCGTGACCCAGCCCAGGCCGTGCAGCACGCTCTCCTGCGCACCTGCGATCGGCGCCATGAGCAGCGAAGTGCCACCGCACAGTGCGGCGATGAGGGCAACGGTGTTCTTTCGTCGAAGGGACTGGGTCACAGCGGTCTCCGTGGGTCAGGACGGGTGATGGGGCTCACCGCGTCCACAGCGGCCGGCGCGCAGGCGGCACCGGCACCGGTCGATGCGGGCGGGCGCGCAGGCTGCGCGCCGCCGCGGGCCGGTCGCGCTCAGTTGATGTTGACGCTGTTGACGTTGGCGGTGCCGCCGATGGCCTTGACGTTGGTGGCTTCGTTGCCGCTGATGGTGATGTCGCTGTCCTTGACCTTCGAGCCGGTGATGTTCACGGTGTTGACGTTGGCCATGCCGGTCATGCTGACGTTGGCGCCCACCTTCAGCACGCCCGCTTCGCCGCCTCCGGCCAGCACGTCGCGCGCCTTGTTGTTGCTCACGGTGATGCGGGTGTTGGTGACTTCGGAGCCCAGCGAGCCGTTGGCCTTGCCCACGCCGGGGATGCTGATGGCACCGCTTTGCGCGAAGGCGGCGCTCGAGAAGGCGGCGACGAGCGCAACGGCGCCGGCTGCAACGATTTTCTTCATGTGTTCACTCCTGGTAGATGCGAAAGATGGAAGGTGTTGAAGCGCGGTCCGATGCGGACCACGGGGCGCAATCTACCGATGCAAAGTGACATGCCTTGTCTTATTTGTAAGTCGCTGTTGAGGTCACGCCTGCTTACGAAATCGCGTGTGCGCTGAGCCGATGCGTGAAATTTCTCGCACTTCTTCATGCATGCATCGGAACTTTCAGCGAGCGCTCACACATGGTTTGCGAGCGATTTCGGACCTCATCTTTAATAGGAAGGTCTGCACTTGTACCGCGAGGGAGGCCCGGTGTGGCGGCAAGCTCACACCCGAGGCGGCCGGGCCCTGTCAAGCCCATTCGTCGTACATGCAACCGGACGCAAGGCTTCGCGCAGCGCGTATCGAAACATTGATTCACAAACACGCCGCTTCACTGGCGCTCCCTGTCGGACGGGTCTGACAAGGTGCACGCACTCACTCGCAGACACTCGGGGCCCTCCAAGCCACGACCATGCACTTCATGCGCTTCAACACCTGCTTCACCGCCCCTGTTTCCTCGTTGCGAATCGCACGCACGGCCGCCCTGCTTGGGGCCTGCGTGGTCGGTGCCGTGGCGCTCTCGGCCTGCAAGGACGGCACCGGCAATGGCAGTGCGAACGGCATCCGTTTTCCGGACGACGCGCAGATCACGCAGGCGCTGCAGGCCAACTTCGGCGAAGACCCGAACAACGCCAAGGCGCGCGAACTGATCCAGGTGCTGGGCGGCGAGAAGGGCCAGCTCGACTACAAGATCCGCCGCGTGATCTGGCGCCAGGGCGCCTTCGAGGCGCAGTACGACGTGAGCCTGAAGATGGGCCAGCCCGGCGCGGTGAGCCTGCAGAAGCTCTACGCGACCATGGTGCCGAAGGACGAAGCGGCCAAGCTGCCCGAGCAGACACTTCAGGCCTACGAGGACTGGCTCAAGAACAACGCCGCCACGCTCGAGAAGAGCAACCCGCAGCAGGCGCAGGCGCTGCGCGCCAGCCTCGAGAGCCTGGGCAAGTGCTACCGCGAGGCCAAGCCCGACGACCGCGTGGCGCTGATGAACGGGCTGGGCGCGCTGATCTCGCCGGCGCGCGAAGGCTGGTACGCCGACCGGCTGCAGTCGCCCAGCGTGGAACTGCGCTGCCTGCCGTTGTAGGGACGGGCGCCGGCCGCGAACGGGATCAGCGCAGCAGGCCGCGCCCGGCCAGGTTGCGCATCAGCGCGCCGATGCCGAAGTCCCAGCGCGGCGCCTCGTGCGCATGCACGACGCGGTTGACCAGCGCGCCCAGCTCGGGCGCGGCGATGGTCACGCGATCGCCCACCACATGCGTGAAGCCCTGGCCGGGGCCGTGGCGGTCCTGCGTCGGCGCGAACATGGTGCCCAGGAAGAGCATCAGCCCGTCGGGGTAGGCATGGTGCGGGCCGATGGCCTGGGCCGCGAGGTCCAGCGGGTCGCGGCTGATCTTCGCGAGCGAGCTGCTGCCCTCCATCACGAAGCCTTCGGGGCCCTCGACCTTCAGGGCCACGGTGATGCGGCGCACGTCGTCGATGCCGAAGTGCGCGTCGAACAGCCGCACGAAGGGGCCGATGGCGCAGGAGGCGTTGTTGTCCTTGGCCTTGCCCAGCAGCAGCGCGCTGCGGCCCTCGATGTCGCGCAGGTTGACGTCGTTGCCCAGCGCGGCACCGACCACGCGGCCGCGGCTGTCGATGGCGAGCACGACCTCGGGCTCGGGGTTGTTCCACACCGACTTGGCCAGGATGCCGACGTCGGCGCCGGTGCCCACCGCCGCGAGCACCGGCGCCTTGGTGAAGATCTCCGCGTCGGGCCCGATGCCGACCTCGAGGTACTGCGACCAGGCGTTCTGCGCGATCAGCAGCTCCTTGACCTTGGCCGCCTGCGCCGAGCCGGGCACGATGCCCGCGAGGTTGTCGCCCAGCACCTGCGAGAGGCCGGTGCGGATCGCCTCCGCCTTGCTCGCATCGCCGCGTGCCTGTTCCTCGATCACGCGTTCGAGCAGGCTCGCGACAAAGGTGACGCCGCTCGCCTTGACGGCCTGCAGGTCGCAGGGCGCGAGCAGCCAGGGCTGCGCGTCGTCGCGCGCCGTGGCGTCGCTGTTGCGCAGCACCTCGGCCAGCGACGCGATGCGCGGCGCCTCGCCGGCGTCCAGCAGGCGCCGCACCGCGGCGGCTGCATCGTCCTGCTCGAACAGCTCGCTGGCGGTGGGCGCCAGGGCCGACAGCTCGTGCAACGCATCGCCGCGCACCGCCACCAGCACCGGGCCGACGCCGGGTTGCCAGAGCCGCCCCACGAGCAATGCGCGCTCGGCGTCCTGCGGCAGGCTGTGGATGGGGTCGAGGGGCATGGGCGAGGTCATCGGGGTCTCCGTGGCGGATGAGGGCCAGAGTGTCGCCGCAGCTTCCCCGCCCCGAATCACTATCGAATTGATAGCTGCTTGCGCAGATGGGCCGGGCGCTGCAGGCCGATCTGGTTCGGAGCTTCGTCAGCGTGCGGGTGCGCCGTGCCCCGGCGCCGCACGCAGGCGGGCGACCTGCGCCGGCAGATCGGTCCAGGGCGAGGCCTGCGGCGCGAAGCGCGCGCGCATGTAGCCGGCCAGTTCGGCGATCTGCGCGTCGCTCAGCGCCTCGCGGAAGGCGGGCATGAAGCCGAGGTCCTTCGCTGCCGGTTCGCGCACGCCGTCGAGGATGGTGCGGATGAGGTTGTCGGGCCGGTCGCTCACCAACTGGCTGTTGAGGGCCAGCGGCGTGTTCACGCCCAGCAGCGTCGGGCCATCGCCATCGTGGTGGCAGGCGGCGCAGGCCATCTCGAACATGCGCTGCGGCGCGCCGAGCAGTTGGTCCTGCCGCGCCGCGGCGGCCTGCACCACGGCCTGCGCCTGCTGCTGCGGATCGGGCGCCGGCGCGGGGTTGAAGGACGCGAGGTAGGTGGCCATGGCGCGGATGTCGGCATCGGACACCTGCTGCAGTTCGCGCACCACCTCCGCCATCGGCCCGCCCGCGACGCCGTGCCGCGGCGAGTGGCCGTGGCGCAGATAGGCGTACAGCGCATCCGCATCCCAGGCCACGGGCGACTTCGACAGCGACGTGAGCGCGGGCGCTTCCCAGCCGTCGATGGTGGCGCCGGCCAGGAAGGCGCTGCCCACCTGTTCCGCGCCCAGCGCGTTGCGCGGCGTGTGGCAGGCGCCGCAGTGGCCCAGGCCGTTGACGAGGTAGGCGCCCCGATTCCACTCGGCGCTCTGCGTTGCAACGGGCGCATACGGCGCCGCGTCGTGGAACAAGGCGTTCCAGCCCGCCATCAGGGGCCGCAGGTTGAAGGGGAAGCGCAGGTCGTTGGCCGGCAGGATGGCGGGCGAGCCGTCCTCTCTCGCCCCCGCCTTCACCGCGGGCAGCGACTGCAGGTAGGCGTACAGCGCCTGCAGGTCGTCGTCGCTGGTCTTGGCGAAGGCGGTGTACGGGAAGGCCGGGTAGAGGTGCCGGCCGTCGCGCGAGATGCCTTCGCGCATCGCACGCTGGAAGGCCGTGAAGGACCAGCGGCCCAGGCCCGTCTCGGGGTCGGGCGTGAGGTTGGTGGTGTACAGGGTGCCGAAGGGCGTTTCCATCGCCCGGCCGCCGGCATTGGGCGTGCCGCCGGGCGCGGTGTGGCACACGGCGCAATCGCCCAGCGCGGCGAGCTGGCGGCCGCGCTCGATCGTCTCGGCGCTGTAGGCCGGTGCACTGAACGAGACGGGCGCGATGGCCGGCCGCCAGCCGAGCAGGCCGGCGATGGCGCCGAGGCCGCCGAGGACCAGCGCGGCGCCCGTGGCCCACAGGCCCTTGCGGCGCGGCAAGGGCACACCGGCCGGCAGAACGCGCGCCGGCACCGGCTGCGGATGCGGCGCCTCGTCGCGCGTCGCGTCGCCGCCTGTGGGTGGCAGCGGATTCAGCGCGGCGCGCACCACCTCCGGTGTGAACGGCGGCGCGCGAAAGCGCACGCCCGTCGCGTCGAAGATCGCATTGGCGATCGCGGCCGTGCCAGGCACCGAGGCGGACTCGCCGGCGCCCAGCGGCGGTTCGCCGGGGCGTGGCATCTGCAGCACCTCGACGACCGGCACCTCGCGGAAGCTGAGAATCGGGTAGCTGCCCCATTCGCGATTCGCGACCACGCCCTGCGGCAGCACGCCGGGCAGTTGCTCCTTCGCAGCGGCGCCCGCGGGCGACGCGGGCGCGAACTGCACCTGCTCCTTCAGGGCTCGGCTGGTGGTCTGCAGCACGTTGCCGTGCACCTGGTGCTCGACGCCCGCCGGGTTGATGGTCAGGCCGGCATCGTGGCCCACCACCACGCGGCGCACGTGCACCTCGCCCGTCCTGCGATTGACCTCCACGTCGGCCACCCACGCAGCCCAGGCGGCGCCGAAGCCGGGCCACTTGCTGTGGATGTAGCGCGCATACGCGAATCCCTGTCCGAAAAGGATGTCGCCGCCCGACCCCAACCCGCCATCGGCGTTCTCCTGCGGCCCGGTGCGCATGCGCCAGCCCGCCTTCTGCGCGGTGGCTTGCACGAGCTCGATGGCGCGCGGGTCGTCGAGGTGCCGCAGGCGGAACTGCACCGGGTCCACGCCCGCGGCGGTGGCCAGTTCGTCGATGAAGGACTCGTGCGCGAAGGAGTTGGGCAAGGCCGAGACGCCGCGCAGCCAGGAGGCGCGCACGATCGGCGCCATGTCGTTGACCTTCACCCGCAGGTGCGCGTAGGCGTAGGGCGGGCGCGCGGTGCGGTCGCCCATCTCGTAGGCATGCGGCTGCGCATCGACGGTGCCGGTGAGCAGCAGCGCCAGCGTGGGCGCGCCGTTGCTGGGGTAGGAGGTCTCGAAGTCGTAGGCGCCGATGCCACCCTCGGGCGACAGGGCGCCCGCCACCGTCATGAGCTGCGCCGTGCCCTTGGGCTCCCAGGCGTGCTCCTGCTCGCGCGTGAGCTGCACGCGCACGGGCGCGCCCACGGCACGGGCCAGCAGCGCCGCATCGGCCGCCACGTCGTCGGCACCGTTGCGGCCGTAGCAGCCGGCGGCCTCCATGCGCACGACGTCGACGTCGATGTCCTGCACGCCCATGAGCTTCGCGAGGTCGGCCCGCAGGACATGCGGGTTCTGAGATCCCGCCCAAACGCGCAAGCGCGCGCCCCCACGCTCCCCCGCTTCGCGCGGTCCGCTGCCCCCCGAGGGGGCGCTCGCCCCTGGCCCCGGCACAGCCGGGGCGGCCGATCCTGCGGATCGGGGGCTCGGCGCAGTTGGCTCCTCCAGCCACTGCGCGACGGCGCAGGAGGGGCCGATGGAGGCATGCAGCTGGTACGGCCACAGGTAGGTGCGGCGCATCGCGTCGCCCGCACCGGCCAGGGCCGCATCGACGTTGCCCTCGTCCACCAGCAGCCGCTGCGTGGCGGGGTTGTCGCGGATGGCCTGCGCCACCTTGTCGGGGTGGTCCAGGTCGGGCATGCCGGGCCAGGACTTCCAGCGCACGCGCAGTTCGCGCATGGCCTGTTCGGCATGCTCCTCGCGCTCGGCGACGATGCCGACGAAGTCGCGGATCACGACCACCGCGCGGATGCCGGGCACGTGCGCGATGGACGACTCGTCCACCGACTCGAGCGTGTTGCCGACGAAGTCGCCATGGTCGGCGCCCGCGTAGGGCGGCCGCACCACGCGCCCGTGCAGCATGCCGGGCAGGCGCATGTCGTGCACGAACACCAGCTCGCCGGCCAGCTTGGCCGGGATGTCGACGCGCGGCTGCGGCGTGCCGACGAGGCGGTAGTCCTCGGCGCGCTTGACCTGCGCCGCGGTGTCGAGCGTCAGCACCGTGCGCTGGCCGGCCACCAGCGCGCTCGTCGGCAGCCGCGCCTCGCCATGGTGGACGATGCCGCCCTCGATGCGCAGCGCGGCCGCCGCGACGCCCAGGCGCTCGGCCGCGCGCGCGAGCAGCCAGGCGCGCGCCTGCGCGGCCGCCAGCCGCAGCGGCTGCGCGTGGATCTGGATCGAGGCGCTGGCGATGGTCGCGCCCTGGTTGGGCGCTCGTGCCGTGTCGCCCAGCACCATGCAGACGGCATCGAGCGGCGCGTCGAGCTCCTCGGCCACGATCTGCGCCAGCGCGGTGCCGATGCCGGTGCCCAGGTCGACGTGGCCGTTCAAGGCCGTGATGCTGCCGTCGTCCCACAGCGCGAGCAGCACCTCGTCGCCCTCGAGCGGGTTGCCCGGCACCGCGGCCGGCTGGCCCTTGACGGGCGGCGGTGCGGGCGGGGTGGGCCGCACGACGACCAGCACGCCCTCGGCGGCCAGGAAGTCGGCCCGGCTGCGCGGCTGGCTGGCACGCAGGGGTGGACTCATGCCGACGCGAGGCGCGCGGCGGCGTCTTCCACGGCGCGCAGGATCTCGATGTGGGTGCCGCAACGGCACAGGTTGCCCGACAGCTCGGCGCGGATGCGCGCCGGTGTAGCCCGCGCTTCACGGGCCAGCAGCGCTGCGGCCTGCATCACCATGCCGTTCAGGCAATAGCCGCACTGCGCCGCCTGGGCCCGTTCGAAGGCCTGTTGCACGGGATGGAAATCGTGGCGCGATCCCAGCCCTTCGAGCGTGGTGATGCGGCGGCCGGCGACGCCGTGCGCCGGAATCACGCAGGCCCGGGCGGCGACGCCGTCCACGTGCACCGTGCAGGCGCCGCACTGGCCCAGGCCGCAGCCGTACTTGGGGCCGTTGAGGCCCAGGTCGTTGCGCAGCACGTGCAGCAGCGTGGCTTCGCGAGGCGCGGGTATCGACACCGCACGGCCGTTCACCTCGAGCGCCAGCAGGGGCCCGAGCTTGTCGGCGGACGCCAGCGGCGGCGCCTGCACCCGGCTAGCGTCGCAGCTGCCCATCGCCGGTGTACATCTCCAGGTCGACGAAGGTCGAGCCGTTGTGGTTGCGCGCGCTGTATTCGACCGGGAACTCGCCGAAGCTGGTGCGCCCGATGCTCTCCAGCCCGGCGATGAAGCTGTCGCGGGTGAGCGCCGGGCCGCCGCGCCGCAGGCCCTCGGCCATCACGCGGCCGACGATGTAGCCTTCGAGCGCCGTGTAGCTGTCGATCTTCTGGCCGAAGGCCGCGCGGTCGCGCTGGTAGTCGGCCACGATCGGGACGCGCAGCGCCTGCGGCGGCGGCACGATGCTGGCCGTGACCAGGCCGGCGAGCTTGCCTTCGAGCCGCTGGGCCGAACCCTTGGCGTCGGTGATGCCCACCGACAGCGTGTAGAGCTGGGCGCCGGAGCCGCTCGCGCGGTAGTCGCGGATGAAGACGTCGACCATGCGGCCGGCCATGATCATCACCACCGCCCCGGGCGATGCCGCCTTGAGGCCCGCCACCACGTCCTTGGCATCGGCCGCGGCAATGGCCATCGGCAGCTTCTGCACCACCTTGACCTTGTAGTCGGCCGCGAGCTGCTCGCAGGTCGCGAGGTTGGACTTGCCGAAGGCGCTGTCCTGGAACACCACGGCGATCGACTGGATGCCGATGGTCGAGAGGTGGCTGATGATCTTGCGCAGTTCCAGGTCGTAGCCCGCCCGCACGTGGAACAGCAGCCGGTTGACGCTGGTGCGGAAGGACGTGGTGCCCACCAGCGGCGCGAACATGGGCACGCCGGCCTTCTCGCACAGCGGCATCGCCGCCACCAGGTTGCCGGTGGCGACATAGCCCGTGAGCGCGAAGACCTTGTCCTGCTCGATGAGGCGCGTGGTGTTGGCCGCCGTCTTCGCGGGCTCGTAGACGTCGTCGTACGAGACCAGTTCGACACGCCGGCCATGCACGCCGCCCGCCTTGTTGAGCCGGTCGAAATACAGCTGGATGCCGGCGCGGTAGTCGATGCCGAAGTCCTGCGCGGGGCCGCTGAACACGGCCGATTGCCCGAGCCGGACGACGCCGTCGGCGACACCGTTCTCGGCGCGGGCGCGGCGCAGCAGCGCCGGGCCGAAGGCGAGCGCGGCGGCGCCCGCGGCGAGCGTGCGCCGCCTGGAGAAATGGGTCATGGAATGTCGGCTTCTTTCAGGCGGTGGCGATGTCGCTGGACTGGATGCGCTTGACGCCCTTGGCCTGCATGTCCTTCCAGGCCTTGGCCAGCGAGCCGTTGAGGTCGATGGCACGCGTGGCGTCCTCGATCACGTAGGCCTCGAAACCGGCCTTGCGTGCATCGAGCGCGGTCCAGGCGACGCAGAAGTCGGTGGCCAGCCCGGTGACGTACACGGTCTTGATGCCGCGCGCCTTGAGGTAGCCGGCCAGGCCGGTGACGGTCTTGCGGTCGGCCTCCTCGAAGGCGGAGTAACTGTCCACGCCCTTGTTGAAGCCCTTGCGGATGATGAGCTGCGCGGTGGGCAGCTTCAGGTCCTTGTGCAGCGCCGCGTCGTCGGTGCCCTGCACGCAGTGGTCGGGCCACAGCACCTGGTTGCCGTAGCCCAGCTTGATGCTGGAGAAGGGCTTCTGGCCCGCATGCGCGCTGGCGAAGGAGGCATGCCCGGGCGTGTGCCAGTCCTGCGTCACGACCACGTTGTCGAAGCTCTCGGCCAGCTTGTTGATGAGGGGCACCACCTCCGCCCCGCCCTTGACCGGCAGCGTGCCGCCATCGACGAAGCAGTTCTGGACATCGACCACGATGAGCGCGGCCTTGGGGCCGGGCTTGATCTTGCCGGCCGCCCACAGGGTGGGCGCGAGGCCGGCCGCGCCGAATGCGGCGGCGGCCTGAAGAAAGCTGCGGCGAGGAAATCCGTTCGTCATGGCAAAGGTCCTTCGAGGTGGGAAGCTGGGTGCACATGCCGCCGCGCGATGCGCGAAGGCCGACTCGTCAAACATTCAGGATGGTGCGCGCAGCGCGCCGGGCCCAGGAACACCGCTGAACCGGCTTTGCCGGGCCGCTGGTGTTGCCCCCTTGAGGGGGGATGCGAGCGACACGAAGTGCGCGAGAGTCGGGGGTGGGCCATGTCTACACGCTCAGGTAGGCGCGTCGCACGTCCTCGTTGGCTGCCAGCTCGGCCATGCTGGCGGCATATCGGATCTGGCCCTTCTCGAGCACGTAGGCGCGGTCGGAGACCAGTTCGGCGAAGTGCATGTTCTGCTCCGACAGCAGGATCGACACACCTTGCGCCTTCAGTTCCAGGATCATGTTCGCCATCTGCTCGACGATGACGGGCGCCACGCCCTCGGAGGGTTCGTCGAGCAGCACCAGGTACGGGTTGCCCATCAGCGTTCGGGCCACGGTGAGCATCTGCTGCTCGCCACCGCTCATGCGGCCGCCCGGGCGGTGGGGCATCTCGCCGAGGTTGGGGAAGAGCTTGAACAGCTTCTCGGGCGTCCACAGCGGCGCGGCGCCGCCGTCGGCCCATTGGCGGCCGGCCTGGCGGCCCACCTCGAGGTTCTCCATGACGGTGAGGTCGGTGAACACGCGCCGGTCCTCGGGCACGAAGCCCAGGCCCAGGCGCGCCGCATGGTGCGGCTCGGTCTTCGAGATGTCGTTGCCCAGGAAGCGGATCGCGCCGCGCCGCTTGGCCAGCATGCCCATCAGCGCCTTGAGCGTGGTCGACTTGCCGGCGCCGTTGCGGCCCATGAGCGCCACCACCTCGCCGCGCCGCACCTCCAGGTCGACGTCGTAGAGGATCTGCGCGGCGCCGTACCAGGCGCACAGGGATTTGGCTTCGAGGAGGACGTCGTTCATGCAATCGCCTTGGAGTCCGGACTTCCGTACGCGAAGGCCGCGAAAGTGACGCGAAGGTCGCGAAAGGAACAGCCGAAATTTCTACTTCTGGACTTCTTCGCGCCTTTCGCGCGACCTTCGCGTCCTTCGCGTTCGGTACCCGTCTTCATGCAGCCTCCGCAGGGGTCATCTTCTTCTCGAAGGTCTTGCCGGTGCCGAAGTAGACCTCCTGCACCTTCGGGTGGTCGCGGATCTCCAGCGGCTTGCCCTGCGCGATGAGGCGGCCGCGGGCCAGGACGATCATGCGGTCGGCGTACGCGAAGACGACGTCCATGCTGTGCTCGGTGAAGAGCACGGCCATGCCACGGTCGATGACGAGCTGCTTGGTCAGGGCCATGAGCGAGTTGCGCTCCTTGGGCGCCATGCCGGCGGTGGGCTCGTCCATCAGCAGCAGCTTGGGCGAATTCGCCATGGCGATGGCGAGCTCGACGCGCTTGACGTCGCCGTACGCGAGCACGCTGCATGGCCGGTCGGCCTGCGCCTTCATGCCGACCTGGTCGAGCAGCGCGAGTGCCTCGTCGCGCTTGTGATCGGCCGCGCGCTTCCACATCGAGAACAGCTGACGGTCGTGCGAGATCAGCGCCATCTGCACGTTCTCGACGACGGTGAGCGAGGAGAACGTTTCGGCGATCTGGAAGGTGCGACCCACGCCCAGGCGCCAGATGTCGCGCGGGCGCTTGCCCACGAGCTCCGTGCCATCGAGCCGGATCGAGCCCTGGTCGGCCTTGAGCTGGCCGTTGACCATGTTGAAGGTGGTCGACTTGCCGGCGCCGTTCGGGCCGATCAGCGCCAGCAGCTCGCCGGCGGCCAGATCGAAGCTGATGCCGTCGACGGCCTTCACGCCGCCGAAGGACTTGCCGAGGTTGCTGACCTGCAGCAGCGGTGTGGCGATGCTCATCGTGCGGCCTCCCCGGTAGCGGCGTTGGCCCTCAAGGGTTGTTGGCCCGCGGCGTCGGCGGCCGCATCGTCGGCGCGCCCGCGCCAGCGGTCGGCCAGCAGCTTGAGCGAGCCGGCGATGCCCTGCGGGAAGAGCAGCACCAGGAGCAGGATGATGGCGCCCAGCGTGGCGCGCCAGTAGTCGGTGTTGCGCGCCACCGCGTCGTGCAGCCAGGTGAAGGTGACGGCGCCCACCACCGGGCCGGCCAGGGTCTGGATGCCGCCCAGCAGCACCATCACCAGGCCGTCGACCGACTTGCCGACCGACAGCGACTCGGGCGAGATGCTGCCCTTGGAGAAGGCGAAGAGCGCACCGGCGAGGCCTGCCACCAGGCCCGCCACCACGAAAGCGGCCCATTGCATGCGCTTGACGTCGATGCCGATGGCGTCGGCGCGCAGCACCGAGTCGCGGCCCGCGCGCATGGCGTAGCCGAAGGGCGAGAACAGCACGCGCCGCAGCCACCACACGCCGGCGCCCACCAGCAGCAGCGTGAGCCAGTAGTAGTTGCGCTTGTCGGACAGCCAGGCCGAGGGCCACACGCCCGTCAGGCCGTTGCTGCCGCCGGTGAAGCTGTCCCACTGGTAGGTGACGGCCCAGGTGATCTGCGCGAAGGCGAGCGTGAGCATCGCCAGGTACACGCCCGAGAGCCGCACCGCGAACCAGCCGTAGACGAAGGCGCCGATGGCCGCGACCAGCGGGGCCACCAGCAACGCGAGTTCCATCGGCAGGCCCAGCGCGCGCACCAGCAGCGCCGCGCCGTAGGCCCCGAGGCCGAAGTAGGCCGCGTGGCCGAAGGAGTGCATGCCGGCCGGGCCCATGATGAAGTGCAGGCTGGCGGCAAAGAGCGCGGCCACCAGCAGGTCGATCATCAGCACCGTGGTGTAGGGCGAGTTGGCCGTGAGGAAGGGCACCACCGCCAGCAGCGCCGCGAGCGCCGCAGCCGCCAGCACGTAGCCGCGGCTGGCGCGGCGCAGCGGCTCTTCCTGCATGCCGACGT
This sequence comes from Xenophilus aerolatus, assembly GCA_030418545.1. Classification (GTDB taxonomy): domain Bacteria; phylum Pseudomonadota; class Gammaproteobacteria; order Burkholderiales; family Burkholderiaceae_C; genus Xenophilus. The sequence continues at coordinate 196,482 of QAIB01000004.1, forward strand.
AGCGGCTCGGCGCCTGGGCACGCCCCATCAGGCCCCAGGGGCGCCACACGAGCACCACCGCCATGACCAGGAAGTCGACCACCAGCGTCAGCTTGGAGAACGAGACGGACAGGCCGAACACGTCGACCACGCCCAGCCAGATGCAGAGGGCCTTGATCTCGGCGATGAGCAGTGCCGCCACGTAGGCGCCGGGCAGCGAGCCCATGCCACCCACCACCACCACCACGAAGGCGGCACCGATGGTGTTGAGGTCCATTTCCAGCGTGGCCGGCTCGCGCGGCAGCTGCAGCGCGCCGCCCAGGCCCGCCAGCATCGCGCCCAGCGCGAACACCGCGGTGAAGAGCCAGGCTTGGTTCACGCCCAGGGCGCTGACCATCTCGCGGTCCTGTGTGGCGGCGCGCACCAGCGTGCCGAAGCGCGTGCGCGTGAGCAGCAGCCACACGAGGCCCAGGACCACGGGGCCGACGACGATCAGGAACAGGTCATAGGACGGGAACTGCCGCCCCAGGATCTCGACCGAGCCCTTGAGGCCCGGTGCGCGCGGGCCCAGCAGTTCGTCGGGGCCCCACAGCCAGAGCACCGCGTCCTTGATGACGAGCACGAGCGCGAAGGTGGCCAGCAACTGGAACAGCTCCGGCGCCTTGTAGATGCGGCGCAGCAGCACGACCTCGATCAGCGCGCCGAGCACGCCCACCGCGATGGCCGCCAGCGGCAGCGCCAGCCAGAAGCCGCCGCTGCCCAGCGCGCCGCCGAGCTTGTCGGCCAGGGTGTAGGCCAGATAGATCCCCACCATGAAGAAGGAGCCATGGGCGAAATTGACGATGCGCGTGACGCCGAAGATCAGCGACAGGCCCGCCGCCACCAGGAACAGCGAGGACGCGGACGCCAGCCCGTTGAGGAGCTGGACGATCAGGCCGGAAAAGCTCATAACCCGTTCTTCAATTCAGTGACCCGCAGGTCTTGCAATGCAAACGCCCCCTGCGACTGGCGCCCGCAGATGCCAGGGCACCCGCGGAACTGGCTTTGCCAGGCCGCTGGGTGCGCCCCCTTCGCGAAGCAGAAGGGGGAGCGGCGAAGCCGCATGGGGGTTGCTTCATTTCAATCCGCTGCGCGCGATTTCTTGACGTCGGCGGCGGCGGGCTGGAATCGCGCGTCGGCACCGTCGAAGTAGGTGTAGTTCACCATCACGCCCTTGCCGCCCTCGTTCTTGGTGCGGCCGACGAAGGCGCCCATGGTCGACTGGTGGTCTTCGGGGCGGTAGCTGATCTTGCCGAAGGGCGTGTCGACCTGCAGGCCCTTGAAGGCCGCGACGAGCTTGTCGGATTCGGTGCTGCCGGCCTTGGCCACGCCGGCCGCGGCCGACTTGATCATGCTGTAGCCCACCACCGAACCCAGGCGCGGGTAGTCCTTGAACTTGGCCTGGTAGGCCTGCTCGAACTTCTTGTGCTCGGGCGTGGTGATGCCATACCACGGGTAGCCCGTGACCAGCCAGCCGTTGGGGGCCTCGTCCTTCAGCGGGTCGAGGTATTCGGGCTCGCCGGTGAGCACGCTCACCACTTCACGGTCCTTGAAGAGGCCGCGCGTGTTGCCTTCGCGCACGAACTTCGAGAGGTCGGCGCCGAAGAGCACGTTGAAGATCGCGTCGGGCTTGGCGTCGGCCAGGGCCTGCACCACGCTGCCGGCATCGACCTTGCCCAGCGGCGTGGCCTGTTCGGTGACGAACTCGACATCCGGCTGCGCGGCCTTGAGCAGTTGCTTGAAGGCTGCCACCGCCGACTGGCCGTACTCGTAGTTGGGGTACACGATGGCCCAGCGCTTCTTCTTGAGCTTGGCCGCGTCGGGCACGAGCATGGCGGCCTGCATGTAGGTGCCGGGGCGCAGGCGGAAGGTGTACTGGTTGCCGCCCTGCCAGGTCATCTTGTCGGTGAGCGGCTCGCCGGCCAGGTAGAAGAACTTCTTCTGCTTGGCGAAGTCGGCCAGCGCCAGGCCGGTGTTGGAGAGGAAGGCACCGGCGAGGATGTCGACCTTCTCGCGCGAGACCAGCTCCTCGGCCATGCGCACCGCGTCGCCGGGGTTGGCATTGTCGTCGCGCGTGATGAGCTCGATCTTCCTGCCGTTCACGCCGCCGCCGGCGTTGATCTCGTCCACGGCCAGTTCCATGCCCTTCTTGTAGGGCTCGAGGAAGGCGGGCTGCGCCTTGTAGCTGTTGATCTCGCCGATCTTGATCACGCCTTGCGCATGGGCCGGCACGAGCGCGGTGGCAGCAAGGGTGGCCACCGAAGCGGCGGTGAACACGTGACGCAGAGCTTTCATGGACTGACTCCTGGGGGTCGAAGAACGGGTGGAAAGAAAAGACACAACGCGGGACGGGCGGTCAGCGAAGACCGTCCTCGCCCTTGATCTCGGACACCTGCAGCCCGCCGATGCGCGGCAGGGGCCGGCCGCTGTCGGTCACGGCGACGGCGACAACGATCTCGCCGGCGCGCGGGGCATCGCTCACGCGGGCCTCGACGGCGTCGAAGTGGCTGCGCACGAAGGCGGCGTCCTTGTGGCCCAGCGGCACGTCGATGGCGGTGCCCAGCGTGCCGCGCTTCTTGGCCGAGGGCACCAGCGCGGCGCCCTTCTCGACGGCCACGCGCAGCGGCGCGCCCAGCTTGGGATGCAGGATGGCGGCCGCGTGCTCCAGCTCGCCGCCTTCGCCCACGATCGCGGCCTTGCCGTAGCTCTGGGCCTGGCCGGGCTCGATGCCCAGCGCCTTCACGGCCTTCTGGCCCAGCAGCGCGCCGAGCTCCTCGCCGATGGCGATCAGCTCGTCGAGGTTCTCGCTGTAGCGGCCCGCATAGGGGTTGGCGATGACGGCGATGGCGACGGCGCGGCGCGTCGGCGGGTCGATGGTCTTTCCCATCTCCTTGCGCGTTTCGTCCACCTGCACCACCAGCTTGCGAATATCGACTGACATCATTGATCCTTCATTTGTCCTTTTTTGCGAGCTCTGCGAAACCTTCGCGTCCTCTGCGTTCGGCTGCCCGTCTTCGACGACCTGCCGATTCACCGCAGCCCGTCCCACTGAGCGATGTTCTCCGCGCGCAGGCCGCCGACGCGGTCGTGCACGCGATAGCCGGTGCTCATGGCGAGGATGAAGACGATCTCGTCCGATTCGGGCGCGCCCGGCACGCGCACTTCGATGGCGTCGAACTGCCCGCGAACATAGCTCGCGTTGATGTTGGTCAGCGGCACGTCGAGCGCGGCACCGGGTGGGCCGACCTTCTTGGTCGATGGCACGATCGACAGCGCGTTGCCGGGCTGGCCGGTCTTCTTCTCGGCGACGGTGCCGGCCTTGTAGGCGGCGCGGTCGCCCTTCCAGCCGAGCAGTTCGCGCATGGCGTAGCCGCCGGGCACGTGCCACAGGGCGCCGTGCTCGATCTCGCCGGCGGCGCCGACGATGGCGCCCTTGCCGTAGGTGGCGAGCTGCTCGAGCGGCACGTCCATGGCGGCGTGCAGCCGGTGCGCCATGTCGACGCCCACGGGTTCGAGCAGGTCCATCATCGGCAGGATGTCGGGCTCGTAGCGGCCCGCGAAGGGATTGGTCAGCACCGCGGCGATCGCACCACGCACCAGCGGCGTTGCGGCGCGCGGGCCGAACTCGTGGTGGATGGTCTCGACCTGGGTGAAGACGCGTCGGATGTCGATCATGGGAAGGATGCCTTGCTTTTCGTTAAGCAAATACTGAACCAAGTGCGGGCTGCGTGGCGTCGCCGGGGGCCGAGCTTAAAGGTTGAACAAGTCGCCATTGCCCCTGGCAAACGAGTATCGCGGCCCAGGCGTGGCCGGCGCCCTGCACCGCACGTGCGCAGCGCTCGCCCGCATCGAGTGCACGCGCGACGGCCTGCGGGGGCAGTGCGGGCACATCGACGGTGACCGGCGTGTCGCCCAGATCGCTGCCGTCCTTGCATTGGCTGGCCGGCAGGCGATGGATGCCGGGGTGCGCCACGTCCACGGCGTTCGCGATCACGGTGGCCGCGGCGTCGGCGCCCGCCGCGGTCGCGGCAAGCACGGTCACGCTGTCGGCGATGCCCAGCGAGAAGCTGCGTCCGCGCCAGCCGCTGGTGGCCACGCCGCGCACGGGCTGCTCGGCATGGACATCGAACTGGCCATCGGTGCGCAGGGCACCGGCGTCGGCCGGGTCGAAGCGGGACAGGTCCGAATAGAGCCCCACGCGCGCCGAGGTGCCCGGCGCCAGGTGGCAGGCGATGTCGCCGCCGTTGTTGACCCAGGCCCGCCGGATGCCGGGGCGCTGGTAGCAGGCCGCGAGCTCCTGGGCGACAGCACCCGCAACGGCGGCCATGGGCGTGATGAAGCGTGGCGCGAAGGCGGCGCTCGCGTCCCACATGCGCCGCGCGACGACGCCGGCCGGACGCGCGAGGGCGGTGACCGGTTGGCGCAGCGCGGGCAGCTCCGCCACGAGTTCGTCCAGCAGCGGCACGAAGCGCTGCCAGGCGGCCTCGTGCGCCGCGGCGACGGCCAGGCCCTCTCCCTCGGCGCGCAGGATCAGGTCCATCGGGCCGTGCTGGAAATGCCAGCGCCCGCCGTCGATGGGCTGCCGCGTTGCGCTCATCCGCTCGCCCCTCAGCCCAGCATGGGGCCGTGGCCCAGCGGCCAGGGATTGACGCCGTCGGCCCGGCGCCATTCGCGCGCCGTGGGGGCGCCGTCGTCCTGCCAGGCGCCGCGCGCCAGCGCCTTGTCGAGCGGCATGACGTGGTCGACGTGGCCGCCCAGCGCGGCGTAGTCGTCCAGGCGCATGCTGAACTCGATGGGCGCGATGATGGCCGGCGTGGGCACGGTGCCGAAGCTGTTGTCGGGCATGCGCATCACGTCGACCATGACGGTGATGCCGCCGCCGGGCCACACGTAGGCCGGCGCACCGCCGCAGGTCACGTTGACCAGCGCCTGCTTGATCGCGCGCGTGAGCAGGATGGGGTTCTCGGTCACGCCGGCGCGCAGGCTGCCGCCCGCGCCGCCGAGGAAGAGCACGGTGCACAGGGACGGCTCGCAGTTCTCGCCGATGCGGTCGACCACGCGCTGCACCGCAGGCGGCATCGGCTGCTCCACGGGCTGCAGCTGGTCGTCGAGCACGTACCACTGCGCCTGCTCGCCGGTGGTGGAGGTCATGAGCAGCCGCAGCCCAGGCCTGGCGACACCGGGCTCCCAGCCCTCGATGATGGACAGCGGGTCGGCGATGTCGGTGCCGCCCCAGCCGCTGCCCGGGTTGGCGACCTGGAAGTAGCGCCCGGGCGTGGACTTGCGCCCGCGCATCTGGATGCCCGAGGGCGCCATCGACAGGCAGCGGCCGGCCTGGTGCTCGGTGAGCACGCCGGTGATGTGGTCGTCGACCACCACCACCTCGTCGGCCAGGTCGAGCAGCTGCTTGGCGAAGATGCCCACGGTGGCCGAGCCGCAGCCCACGCGCATGCGCTGCTCCTCGATGCCGTTGACGATGGGCGCCCGGCCCGCCTGGATGACGAGGCTGGCGCCGCCGTCGATGGTGCATTCGGCCGCCTGCTTGTTGCACAGGTTCTGCATGAGCTCCAGCGTCATGCGGCCTTCCTTCTTGCTGCCGCCGGTGAGGTGGTGCACGCCACCGAGCGAGAGCATCTGCGAGCCGTATTCGGCGGTGGTCACGTGCCCCACCACTTCGCCCTTGTAGCGGACGTTGGCCTGCTCGGCGCCCAGGAAGCGGTCGGTGTCGATCTTCACCTTCACGCTGCAGTAGCTGAAGATGCCTTCGGTCACCACGGTGACCATGTCGACGCCCTCGGCCTGCGAGCCGACGATGAAGGGCGCGGGCTTGTAGTCGGGGTAGGTGGTGGAGGCGCCGATGCCGGTGACGAAGACCTCGTTGGCATGCAACAGGTCGCCGTTCCAGTCGGCGGGCGCGCTGGCGTCGGCGGCCTTTTCCTCGCCTTCGGCGCCGGGGCGCGCGAAAGGCACCAGCGCCGGCGCCTCGGCGGCCAGCTCGCGGCGCAGCAGCACCACCGGGTCGACGCGCACCAGCACGCCGGCGCGGTTGGCGTAGCGGTCGCACGCGCCGGTGCGGCCCTCGGAAATCTGGCAGAGCACCGGGCAGGCGTTGCATTCGACCTTGGCCGCGCTCATGCGCTCGTTGCGCACCGGCGACTTGCCGTAGCCCAGGCCGGCCGCGTCGGGCACGACGGGCAGGTCCATGCTCGGGAGGCCGTCGGTCTTGGTGTGTTCAGTCATCGTGGTCATCCGTGAGATGAGGCGACCCAACCTGCAACAAGCGTGCCTGCGCGATGCTTGAGCCGCCACATCGTTTTGTGTAGCATTTGCTCCACTTTCATGTTGTATTCGCTACACCAAACGCAATGTAGCGGTCCGGCGCGAAGCTTGCATGGGTGTTTTCCTGAGGCGCGCATTCCCCGACTCGGTGCACCGTGAACGACAATTGGGCGGCCACAGCCGGTTGACGCGCCAGCCCCCGTTCGCAAGCATTCCGTCGCCCGCATCCTCACCCTCATTCACCAGCCTTTCGACTTGCCATGAGTGCCTTCAGCGAAGAACGCGTCCTCTCGGTCCACCACTGGACGGACCGCCTGTTCACCTTCACCACCACGCGCGACCCGGCGCTGCGCTTCTCCAACGGCCACTTCACGATGATCGGCCTGAAGGTCAACAACAAGCCGCTGCTGCGCGCCTACAGCATCGTCAGCCCCAACTACGAGGAGCACCTGGAGTTCCTCAGCATCAAGGTCGAGGAAGGCCCCCTCACCTCGCGCCTGCAGCACATCCAGGTCGGCGACACCATCATCGTCGGCCGCAAGCCCACGGGCACGCTGCTCATCGACTACACGCTGCCCGGCAAGCGCCTGTACATGTTCGGGACGGGCACGGGCCTGGCGCCCTTCATGAGCATCATCCGCGACCCCGAGACCTACGAGAAGTTCGAGCAGGTGATCCTGGTGCACGGCGTGCGCCAGGTCGACGAGCTGGCCTACCACGACCTGGTCGTCGACCACCTGCCCAAGCACGAGTTCCTGGGCGAGATGATCGAGAAGCAGCTGCTGTACTACCCGACGGTGACGCGCGAGGAATTCCGCAACCAGGGCCGCATCACCGACCTGGTCACCGCCAACAAGCTGACCGACGACCTGGGCCTGCCGCCGCTGAACCCCGCCGAAGACCGCGTCATGATCTGCGGCAGCCCTGGCCTCTTGGTCGACATGAAGGAAATCCTCGAAGGCCGCGGCTTCAAGGAAGGCAACACCAGCACGCCCGGCGACTACGTGGTCGAACGGGCCTTCGCCGAGAAATAAATGCGGACTGCCGTACGCGAAGGGCGCGAAAGTTTCGCGAAGGACGCAAAAGGATTCGCGTTCGGTACCCGCTCCCGTCCCCACACCGCATGACCACCCGCAAGACCGTCGCCAAGCCCCAGCGCAAGACCGGCGTGCGGGAGGCGGCGGCGCAGGCGACGCGCGACGCGATCCTGAAGGCGGCCACCAAGGTCTTCGCGAAGTACGGATACGAAGGCGGCAGCGTGGAGAAGATCTCCAAGGCGGCCAAGTCGTATGACCGGATGATCTACTACTACTTCGGCAGCAAGGAAGGCCTGTTCGTCGCCGTGCTCGAGGGCATCTACCAGCGCATGGACGAGGCCGAGGCGGCGATCGCGCTCGACGCCTCGCGGCCGGTGGAGGCGCTCACCGAGGTCATCCGCTTCGTGCACGGCTACTACCGGCGCAACCCCGACTTCGTCACGCTGCTCAACACCGAGAACCTGCACAAGGGCCGGCACATCGCGAAGTCGGTGCGCGCGCGCGAGTACTCCTCGCGCGCGGTGGCGATCATCGCGGACATCCTGGCGGCCGGCGCGGCACAGGGCCTGTTCCGCGCCGACCTGGTGGCGCGAGACGTGTACCTCTTGATCGCGGCCTCGGGCTACTTCTATACCTCCAACCGCTACACCCTCACGACCTTCCTGGACGAAGCCCTGGACGCGCCGGACAAGGTGGCGCACTGGGAGGACTTCGTCATCGAGGCGGTGCTGCGCACCGTGCGGCTCGAGGACGCGGCCGACAACGACACCCCCCCTCACGAAGAGAACAAGCCATGGCAGAAATCGCAACCGGCGGCAAGTCGGGCAAGGTCGTCATCCAGAACATAGGGCTGCTGCTCTCGGGCGACATCGATCGGCCCATCCTCGACGCCGACACCATCGTCGTGAACGACGGGCTGATCACGGCCGTCGGCAGGTTCAAGGACTGCGACACCGAGGGCGCCAGGACCGTCATCGACGCCAAGGGCGTGTGCGTCGCGCCCGGCCTGATCGACAGCCACGTGCACCCAGTGGCCGGCGACTGGACGCCGCGGCAGAGCCAGCTCAACTGGATCGAGTCGAGCATGAACGGCGGCGTGACGACCATGATCTCGGCCGGCGAGGTCCACTACCCCGGCCGGCCGCGCGACATCGTGGGCCTCAAGGCGCTGGCGATCACCGCGCAGCGGGCCTTCGACGCCTTCCGCCCGGGCGGCGTGAAGGTGCTGGCCGGCGCGCCGGTGATCGAGAAGGGCATGGTCGAGAGCGACTTCAAGGAGCTGGCCGAGGCCGGCGTGGGCCTGCTCGGCGAAGTGGGCCTGGGCACGGTGAAGGCGGGCTACGAGGCCAAGGAGATGGTGGCCTGGGCACGCAAGTACGGCATCCAGAGCACCATCCACACGGGCGGGCCGTCGGTGCCCGGCTCGGGCTACATCGACAAGGACACGGTGCTGGAGGCCGACGCCGACATCATCGGCCACATCAACGGCGGCCACACCTCGCTGCCGCTCAAGCACGTGTGCGACCTGTGCGAGCAGAGCACGCGCGGGATCGAGATCGTGCACAACGGCAACGAGCGCGTGGCCATCGGCGCGGCGCGCGCGGCCATCGAGCTCAAGTGCCCGCACCGCGTGATCCTGGGCACCGACGGGCCGGCCGGCTCGGGCGTGCAGCCGCTGGGCATCCTGCGCATGGTGTCGCTGATCTCGTCGATGGCCGACATCCCGGCCGAGGTCGTGTTCTGCTTTGCGACCGGCAACACGGCGCGCCTGCGCAATCTCAACTGCGGCCTGGTCGAGGTCGGCCGCGCCGCGGACTTCGTCTTCATGGACCGCGCGCAGCACACGGCCGGCAAGACGCTGCTCGAGAGCGTGCAGCTAGGCGACATTCCCGGCGTCGGCATGGTGATGATCGACGGCATCGTGCGTGCCGGCCGCAGCCGCAACACGCCGCCGGCCACCGAGGTGCCGGTGGTGGTGCCCGCCGCGCACTGAGGCGCTTCACGCGATCGTAACGATCGTGACGAATTCGCCCGCAACGCCCGCCCGGCGGGCGCTGCAGCCCGATTGCACTTTCCCCCGTCAGTCCGTCCGCGGCGTGCGTGCCGCCGCGTCGGCGCGCGCCTGCGCGTCCTCGGCCAGCGCCCGCGCGCAACCCGCCGACAGCAGCAGGATGGCCGAGGTGAAGTAGATCCACATCAGGATCACGACCAGCGAGCCGGCCGCGCCGTAGGCCGAGACCACGGCCGCCGTCGACAGGTAGAGCGCCAGCGCCTGCTTGCCCAGCGTGAACAGCACCGCGCCCACCGCGCCGCCCACCAGCATGTAGCGCATGCGCGGCTTGGGGCCGGTGCTCAGTCGCATCAGGCCCGCGAACAGCCCGGTGCAGAAGGCGAAGGAGATCAGCTCGTTGATGACGCGCAGCAGCGGCTTGAGCGACAGCCACTGGCCGGCCCAGTCGGCGATGAAGTTGATCGCCGTGCTGGCCGCCAGCGACATCAGCAGCAGCACGCCGAAGACCAGGATGTAGCCCAGGCCGCGCAGCCGCAGCGACGCCGTGTACCACCAGGGCGTCTCGGGTGCCGGTTCGCCGCCCTGGCGCCACAGCCGCTCGAAAGCCGATTGCAGCTCGGCGAACACACCCGTCGCGCCCGAGATCAGCAGCACGAAGGCCAGCACCGACGCGATGATCCCTTCCTTGGGCTGCTGGGCACTGGTGAGTGCCTGCCGCACTGCCTCGGCACCGCGCTGGCCGACCACGGCGGAGATCTCGCCCACCAGCCGCGTCTGCACGAAGGCGGGGTCGAGCCACCAGCCCAGGATGGCGACGATGAGCACCAGCAGCGGCGCCAGGCTCAGGATGCCGTAGAAGGACATGGCGGCGCTCATGCGCAGGCCGTCGGCCTCCTTCCACAACATGGCGGCCCGCCACAGCGGCGTGAGCGGCCGCAGCGGCACCAGCAGTTTCTGGACGAAGGGCGGAAGCGAGGTGGAGGACACGGCGGACATGCTCCGACGCTAGCGGCCTTCGGCGGCGCTGTCGATCAGCGCGGGCCGCGCGAGCGGAACACCAGGTGCCGGGCCGAGAGGTAGTTGACGGCCATGCCGCCCAGGCTGCCCAGCGCCACGCCCAGCGCCGCGGCCCAGGGGCCTTCGACCGAATGCAGCGTGAGCACGTAGATCACGTAGTTCACCGCCGCCCCGCCGAGCATGGCGACCACGTACGAGACGTACTCGCGCCACAGCGAGTCTGGACGACCGACCGCGAAGGTGAAGCGGCGGTTGAAGGCCCAGGTCGCCGTCGCCGCGGCCAGGAAGGACAGCACGCGCGCGGCATACCAGCCCAGCCAGGGCGCCAGCAGGTAGAGCACACCCACGTCGACGATCAGGCCGAGCAGGCCGGCCACCGCGAACAGGACCAGCCGGCGCGCGGTGCCGTGCGCCTCGCCGCCCTGCGGGCCGGGGGCTTTCATGGCCGGCGCAGCGCGTTCCGCACGCCCGGCGTGGCCAGGTAGCGCAGGCGCTTGACCTCGCGCCGGCCCAGCGTCACCGTGCGCAGCACCGCGCCGCAGGCGGCCGAGAGCATGGCGGCCAGCATCATGCCGGTGGCCAGCACGGCCGTGGGCAGGCGCGGCACCAGGCCGGTCTCGACGAAGGTGATGAAGAGCGGAATGGCCAGCACGATCGCGCCCAGCGCGAGCAGGCCGCCGATGGCGCTGAAGAAGCTCAGCGGCCGCTCGTTGACGAACAGCCGCAGGATCATGACGAGGATGCGCCAGCCGTCGCGATACGTGGACAGCTTGGAATGCGAGCCCTCGGGCCGCGCGCGGTACAGCGTGGGCCGCTCGGCGTGGGGCATGCGCAGCTCCAGCGCGTGCACGGTGAGCTCGGTCTCGATTTCGAAGCCCTTGGCCAGCGCCGGAAAGGACTTCACGTAGCGGCGCGAGAACACGCGAAGGCCCGACAGCATGTCGGTGAAGTGGCCGCCGAAGAGGTGCGCCACCGCGCCGGTGAGCAGACGGTTGCCGAAGCGGTGGCCCCGCCGGTAGGTCTGCGCGTCCTGCTGGTCGTCGACGCGCGCACCCACCACCATGTCGAGGTTGCCGTCGACCAGTTCGGCGATGAGCTCGCGCACGGTCGACAGGTCGTAGGTGGCATCGCCGTCGACCATGACGTACACGTCAGCCTCGACATCGGCGAACATGCGCCGCACCACGTTGCCCTTGCCGCGCAGCGCCACGTGCGTGACCTGCGCGCCATGCGCCCGCGCCACGGCGGCGGTGTCGTCGGTGGACGCGTTGTCGAAGACGTGGATCTCGGCCCGTGGCAGCGCGGCGCGGAATTCGGCGATCACCTGCGGGATGGCCAGCGCCTCGTTGTAGCAGGGGATCACGGCTGCGATGCGCAGGCCGTCCACGAAGGAGGATGGTGGCGTCATGGTCGATAGGGCAGCACGCGGTACGCCTTCACGCCGTCCTGCTCGGCCACCAGCTGGAAGTAGCGCTCGAAATCGGGCTTGCCGTCCACGTAGGGACCCAGCGCGGTGCGGACGACGATGGTACCGAAGCCGTGCTCGGCGAGTTTCCGTGCCATCGGCTCTGCAGGCAGCAGCAGATAGTCGGCATAGCGGTAGGGGCCGAAGACGTCGCCCCACACCGGGCCGCCGGCGAAGTAGATCGCGTCGCTCAGGCCCACCTGGTAGAGCTTGCCGACCGGATGGCGTCGCAGCTCGCTCAGCACCGCATAACCGGGCACATGGGACTGCAGGAAGGCCTCGCGCGTCTCGGGCGTGGGCGAGATCATGCGCGCATGCCCCGCGAAACGCTGGCCGCCGGCCACCGCCAGGACGGCAACGAAAAGGCCTGCGGCCACGCGCGGGACCGGCGGCCGGGCCAGTGCCGGTGCCACGCGCCGCACCCCGGCGGCGCTCCAGAGGTAGAGCTGCCGCCAGCCGATCGCACCGAGCCAGGCCAGCAGCGGGAAGGCAGCCATCATGTAGCGTGGGTATCGGGAGGTCAGCACCCACACCAGCAGCGACCACGCGCCGAACACGAAGGCCGCGCGCACCGCTGCGCGTCCCGGACAGCGCCAGAACACGCTGAAGGGCACCAGCACCAGCGACCAGAACATCACGTTCGGCAGGCTGGCGTGGTCGCGCACGTCGCCCACCTGGTTGCGGAAGTCGGCCTCGTTCCAGTTGGTGAAGCCGAAGACGCGCGCCCCGATCGGGTTGAAGGGGTCGCCGGTCTGCAGCCAGTTGCGCGCGTACCAGTAGATGCAGGGCAGCAGCAAGGCCGCGAGCCCCAGCGCGAGCGGACCCGGCCGGCGTTCGCGCCACACCACCCACAGCACCCACAGCCCCAGCAGCGGCAGGAAGGTGAGCGCCTGGTACTTGCTGCCGACCGCCACGCCGAGCAGGAAGGCGGCCAGCACCAGCCAGCCCGTGGGCCGCGCAGCGCCGTCGCTTCGATCTTCCTGCCAGATCCACAGGGCGGCGCAGGACGCGACGACGAACAGCGCCACCGCCATGTCGATCAGCGCGTTGGCGTACTCGCCCACCGCCAGCAGGATGACCACCGCCATGCCGCCCACGATGCGGTCGGTGTACAGCACGGCCAGCCGGTAGACGATGGCCGCCGACAGCCAGCCCGCCAGCGCGTGCAGCAGATGCGGAAACACGTCGCCCATCCAGGGCAGCGCGGCCGCATAGAGCAGGTTGTAGTTGTAGGGGAACCAGGGGTAGCGCAGCCAGTCGTGCACGCCGATGGCGCCACTGAGCGCGGTCTCGCGCGCCCAGGGCAGGTGGTACATCATCTCGTCGAAGGCGAAGGGCGGCGCCAGCGGCTCGATGAGGCACACCAGCGCCGCGCCGACCACGACCCAGCGCATGGTGCGCTCGGCCAGCGTCGGCGCCGGACCCGGCGGGCCGGCGCGCAGCCGCCGCCATGCAGCCGGCGTGCGCAGCGCGGCGACGGCCAGCGCCGCGAGCAGCAGCGCCATCGTGGCCGGGGGCCGCAGCCAGCCCGCAATGCCCAGGCCCTGCAGCAGCAGCACGAAGACGCCGATGCCCAGCGCGGACGACAGGGCCAGGCTCAGCCACGCATCGGCCCGCGCGGTACCGTGGCGTGGAGGCGGCCCGGCACGCAGGCGGGCGCCGACGAGGTCGCCCACGCCCCAGGCGCCCCAGAGGAACAGCGCCAGCGCCGCGAGGTGCTGCGCCGCGAAGATCAGCTTCTGCAAGGCCAGGGTCACGGTGCCGGTCGCGTCGGGGTCACAGGTTGGGCGCCAGCAGGCGCTCGAGTTCCGATTCGCTGGCCTGGCGGCGCGCCGCCTGGTCCACCAGCTGGTCGTGGCCGATCTTGCCGACGTTGAAGTAGGTGCTCTGCGGATGGCTGAGGTAGAAGCCCGACACGCTGGCCGCGGGCGTCATGGCCAGGCTCTCGGTCAGGCCCATGCCGATGTCGGCGCACTGCAGCAGCTCGAACATCGGGCCCTTGACGCTGTGGTCGGGGCAGGCCGGGTAGCCGGGCGCGGGGCGGATGCCGCGGTACTGCTCCTTGATGAGCTGCTCGTTGTCGAGCGCCTCGTCGGCCGCGTAGCCCCACAGGTCGGTGCGCACCCGCTTGTGCATGGCTTCGGCAAAGGCCTCGGCCAGGCGATCGGCCAGGGCCTTGAGCATGATGGCCGAGTAGTCGTCGAGGTCGTCGGTGAAGTACTTCTCCTTCTTCTCGACCCCGATGCCGGCCGTCACCGCGAACAGGCCCACGTAGTCGGCGAGGCCGCTGTCCTTCGGCGCCACGAAGTCGGCCAGGCAGCGGCTGGGACGCATCACGCCCTCGATGGCCTGCTTCTCGGTCTGCTGCCGAAGGCCGTACCACGTGAGTGCCGCTTCGCTACGCGACTCGTCGGTGTAGAGCACGATGTCGTCGTCGCGCTCGGTGTTGGCCGGCCAGAAGCCGACCACGCCGCTGGCCGTGAGCCAGCGCCCTTCGATGAGCCGCTGCAGCATGCGCTTGCCGTCGCTGAAGACGCGCTGCGCCTCGCTGCCGACGATCTCGTCCTTGAGGATCTGCGGAAAAGGCCCGGCCAGGTCCCAGGTCTGGAAGAAGGGGCCCCAGTCGATGTACTGCGCCAGCTCGGTGAGGTCGAAGTTGCGGAACACCCGACGGCCCAGGAACTTCGGCACCGGCGGCGTGTAGCCGGCCCAGTCGATGGGCGTCTTGTTGGCACGCGCCTTGGCCAGGGGCCACAGCGGCACCTGCTTCTTGTTGGCGTGCTGCTGGCGCACCTTGTCGTAATCGGCGTTGAGCTCGGCGATGTAGTTGGACGCCTGCTCGCTCAGCAGGCTCTGCGCCACGCTCACGCTGCGCGAGGCGTCGGGCACGTAGACCACCGGCCCCTCGTAGTGCGGCGCGATCTTCACGGCCGTGTGCACGCGGCTGGTGGTGGCGCCGCCGATGAGCAGCGGGATCTTCCTGATGCGGAAGTGCTCGTCCTTCTGCATCTCGCCGGCCACGTACTGCATCTCTTCCAGGCTGGGGGTGATGAGGCCCGACAGGCCCACGATGTCCGCACCCTCGACCTTGGCCTTGGCCAGGATCTCGTGGCACGGGACCATCACGCCCATGTTCACGACCTCGAAGTTGTTGCACTGGAGCACGACGGTCACGATGTTCTTGCCGATGTCGTGCACGTCGCCCTTGACGGTGGCGATGACGATCTTGCCCTTGGAGCGCACGTCGCGGCCGGCGGCCTCGTCCTGGCGCTTCTCTTCCTCGATGTAGGGAATGAGGTGCGCCACGGCCTGCTTCATCACGCGCGCCGACTTGACCACCTGCGGCAGGAACATCTTGCCCGCGCCGAAGAGGTCGCCCACGATGTTCATGCCGTCCATCAGCGGCCCCTCGATCACGTGCAGCGGCCGGCCGCCCTTGGTGAGGATCTGCTGGTAGGCCTCTTCGGTGTCCTCGGTGATGAAGTCGGTGATGCCGTGCACCAGCGCATGGCTCAGGCGCTGCGCCACCGGCACCGGCTGCGCGGGCGTGCCGCGCCATTCGAGCTTCCTGCTGTCGTCCTTGGCCGCGCCCTTGGCGCTCTCGGCGATCTCGACCAGGCGCTCGCCGGCGTCGGGGCGGCGGTTGAGCACCACGTCCTCCACGCGCTCGCGCAGGGTGGGTTCGAGCTCGTCGTACACGCCCACCATGCCGGCGTTGACGATGCCCATGTCCATGCCCGCCGCGATGGCGTGGTACAGGAACACGGTGTGGATCGCCTCGCGCACCGGGTCGTTGCCGCGGAAGCTGAAGCTCACGTTCGACACGCCGCCCGACACCTTGGCGCCCGGCAGGTTCTGCTTGATCCAGCGCACGGCCTCGATGAAGTCGACCGCGTAGTTGTTGTGCTCCTCGATGCCGGTGGCCACCGCGAAGATGTTGGGGTCGAAGATGATGTCCTCGGGCGGGAAGCCCACCTCGTCGACCAGGATGCGGTAGGCCCGCTCGCAGATCTCGATCTTGCGCGCGAAGGTGTCGGCCTGGCCCGCCTCGTCGAAGGCCATCACCACCGCCGCGGCGCCGTAGCGGCGCACCAGGCGCGCCTCGTGCTTGAACTTGTCGACGCCCTCCTTCATGGAGATCGAGTTGACGATGCCCTTGCCCTGGATGCAGCGCAGGCCGGCCTCGATCACCTCCCACTTGGAGGAGTCGACCATGATCGGCACGCGCGCGATGTCGGGCTCGCTGGCGATCAGGTTCAAAAAGCGCACCATCGCGGCCTTGCTGTCGAGCATGGCCTCGTCCATGTTGACGTCGATCACCTGCGCGCCGTTCTCCACCTGCTGGCGCGCGACGGCCAGGGCGTCCTCGAACTGGCCGTTGAGGATCATCCGCGCGAAGGCCTTGGAGCCGGTGACGTTGGTGCGTTCGCCGATGTTGACGAACAGCGTGCCCTCGCCGATGAGCACCGGCTCGAGGCCGGAGAGCTTCATGGGCGGAGGAGGAAGATCGCGCGGGACGGAGGACATGGGGCTCACCTGCAGGGAACACGGGAGAAACAGGCGAGCGTCGTTGCGGGTCCCAAGCCTGACGCGGCGGCCGGCGCCACGGGGCGCGGCCCCGGCGCTGCAACGCTCCTTGGGCGAGCGCGGATTTTAATGAGCGCGGGCCGGGCGGCCTCGCGCCGGGGTCATGCGGGCTGGGCCGAGGCCGGCAGGCCGAAGACGCGGTCGAAGCCCCAGTTGAAGCAGAAGGTGTAGACGAGGAAGAACACCATCAGGCCGGCATCCATCACCAGCGCATGCCACAGGCTCACGCCCAGCCACCAGGCGAACACCGGGATCAGCACCACCGCCAGGCCGAGCTCGAAGCCGATGGCGTGCGCCACCCGCCGCGCCACGCTGCGGCCACGCACCGCCTGGCGCGCCTCCCACCACTCGAAGGCGCTGTTGTAGCCCAGGTTCCACACGATGGCGATCGCCGACGCCATGACGGCGGCGACGCCCGAATGGCCAATGCCGTTGTCGGACAGGACGGCCAGCCCGAAGGTGGCGCACACGATGGCCAGCCCCTCGTAGAGGCTGATGTAAACAATCTTTCTCTGGATTCCTTGCATGCGGCAGAATTTATGTCTTCTGGATTGACATAAAAAGTCAACTTCTTTCAAATTACTTGATAGATCGGGCCATGGCCTTCGACAGCGACAGCGTGGCGGTTTTCCTGGCGGTGCTCGACCATGGCTCCTTCTCGGCGGCTGCCCGCGCCCTGGGCAAGGTGCCGTCGGCCGTGAGCATGGCGATCGCCCAGCTGGAGGCCGAGCTCGACCTGCCGCTGTTCGACCGCAGCGGCCGCGAGCCGCGCCCCACGCCGGCCGCGCGCTCGCTCGAGCCGCAGGCGCGGCTCATGGCGGACCAGCTCACGCAGCTGCAGGTGCAGGCCCTGGCGCTGACACAGGGGCTGGAAGACCGGCTCACGCTGGCCATCGCCCCCGAACTGCTGGGCGCGGCCTGGGGGCCCGCTCTTGCGACCCTCGCCGCCGAATACCCGGCCCTGGAGATGGAGGTGCTGGCCGCGCCGCAGGCCGACGCGCTGGCCATGCTGCACAGCGGGCGCGCGCAGTTGGCGCTGGTGTTCGAGCGGCCCGGCATGGACGGGCGCGAAGGCTTTCAGGAGGTGGCGCGCGAGACGCTGGTACTGGTGATCGCGCCCGAGCACCCGGTGCTCGCCGCCGCAGGCGGAAGGCTGCGGGAGCAGCACCTCGCGGCCACCCGGCAGATCGTCGTCGCCGGCCGCGACGTGCCCACCGCAGACCCGCGCTTCGTCTTCGCGCGGCAGGTCTGGCGCACCGACAACGCGCTGGCGGCCCTGAACATGGTGAGCGCCGGCCTGGGCTGGGGCTGGCTGCCGCGCAACGTGGTGCGGCCGCACGTCGCGGCCGGCACGCTGGTGGAGATCCCCTTCGAGAACCTCAGCAACGGGCTCAACCTGTGGGTCGACGTCGTGTGGTCCAAGGAGCGCCCATTGGGGCTGGGCGCGCGCCGCTTCGTGGCGCTGATGGGGCGCACGCCCGGCTGAAGGCGGGCGGCGCAGCGGCCCTCAGGGCCGGTCGGCGTTGCTGCCGTCGATGGGTGCGCCGCCGCGCGGCCGCGGCATCGGCCCCATCGGGAAGCGCGGCTGCGGTGCCGCCTGCACCGGCATCGGCGGCTGCGGCTGCGGTGACGCCATCGGCGGACGCTGCGGCCCCTGCATCGGGAACTGGGGCTGAGGCTGAGGCCGCGGCATGGCGACCGGCGGCGGCTGCACGGGGGCCGCTGGCGGGCGGCCGTTCCACTCGGGGCGCGGCGGCGGGGCGTTCCAGCCCTGACGCGGCGGCGGGCCGTTCCATTCGGGCCGGGCCTGGGGTGGTGGGCCATTCCATTCGGGCCGGGCCTGGGGCGGCGGACCGTTCCACTCCGGACGCGGCGGCGGGCCGGACCAGCCCGGACGGGGCGGCGGGGGCGCGTTCCAGCCCGGGCCCGGCGGGCGCGGCGCCCAGCCCAGCGCGGGCGGGGGTGGCGGGCGCCAACCGGGCATGGGAGGCGGCGGGGGGCGGTTGCCCCACCAGCGCGGCTCGCGGTACCAGGGCCGGTCGCGGTAGTAGTTGTTCCAGTAGTTGCCCAGCGTGAAGCCGATGATCGGCACCCCGATGGCCGCCCCGTAGCTGGCCAGCGGCACGGTGTCGCCGTCGTAGTCGTACTCGAGCCGGTTGGCGGCCACCCAGCCGCGCAGGCCGTCGGGCAGCACCACGTCGCACCAGCCGTAGCCGTCGGTGCAGCCCACCACGTTCAGCGGCTGGCCAGGCGCCAGCCGGGCCACGGCCGGGTACTCGGGCGAGGGGCCGGCGAACAGGGTCGGCGAGCCCCGGGTGTAGGCCTCCTGCGCTGCGGCCGCCAGGGGCAGCGCGAGCGCCAGCAGGCCGGCGCCGAGCCATCGGGCCGTGTTCTTCTTGCTTGTCGTTGTCATGATGGGCGCTCCTTGGTGTTTCAGGGTAGGCCGCATCGACACGTTGTCAATCAGCCACCGGCCCCACACCCCTGCCAACGCCGCCTGCAGGCGGTGCGTGCACCGCCGCACCCTTTGGTTACCGGCTTCATGCCGGCTTCACATGGCGGGGGCGCCGGAAACGGGAGGCACTCAGGCCGCCTCGCGGTACGCCTGCGGCAACGCGCGCCCGCGCAACGGCGCCACGGCACGGCCGATGGCGGCGATGTGATCCGGCGTGGTGCCGCAGCAGCCGCCGACGATGTTGACCAGCCCGTCGGCCGCGAACTCGTGGATGAGGCGCGAGGTGACCTCGGGCGTCTCGTCGAAGCCGGTGTCGCTCATTGGGTTGGGCAGCCCGGCGTTGGGGTAGCAGCTGATGAAGGTGTCGCCCGCCACCCGGTTGAGTTCCTGCACGTAGGGGCGCATCAGCGCGGCACCGAGCGCGCAGTTCAGGCCCACGGCCAGCGGCTGGGCATGCCGCACGCTGTGCCAGAAGGCGGTGACGGTCTGGCCCGACAGGATGCGGCCCGAGGCGTCGGTCACGGTGCCGCTGATGATGATCGGCAGGCGCTCGCCGCTGGCCTCGAAGTACTCGTCGACGGCGAAGAGCGCGGCCTTGGCGTTGAGGGTGTCGAAGATGGTCTCGACCAGGATCACGTCGGCCCCGCCCTGCACCAGCGCCTCGGTCTGCTCGTAGTAGGCGGCGCGCAGGGTCTCGAAATCGACGTTGCGCGCGCCGGGATCGTTCACGTCGGGGCTGATGCTGGCGGTCTTGGGCGTGGGGCCGAGGGCGCCGGCCACGAAGCGCGGCTTGTCCGGCGTGCTGAACTTGTCGCAGGCTGCACGGGCGAGCTTCGCGGATTCGAGGTTCATCTCGCGCGCCAGGTGCGCCATGTCGTAATCCTCCTGCGCCACGGTGGTGGCGCCGAAGGTGTTGGTCTCGACCAGGTCGGCACCCGCGGCCAGGTAGCCCTCGTGGATGTCGCGGATGACGTCGGGGCGCGTGAGCGACAGCAATTCGTTGTTGCCCTTCACGTCCTTGTGGAAATCCTTGAAGCGCTCGCCGCGGTACTGCGCCTCGGTGAGCTTGAAGCGCTGGATCATCGTGCCCATGGCGCCATCGAGGATGGCGATGCGTTGGGCGAGAATGCCGGGCAGCTCACGGGCACGGGTGTAGGCGGGCAGCGTCATGCGGCGATTGTAGGAATCGCCGCCTCGGCGCCGCCCCGCGCAGCCGGCTGGCCCTGCCAACTTCCAGGGCGCCCCGCCGGTGTTTGACCGCTGTCATGACACTGTCGAGAGGCCTCGGTTAGGGTTGCATGACGATCCCTGCCGGGCCGCGGCCGGATCGCCTTTCTTCTCCCTCGTCCTCTTCGTCCACCGTGCGCGCAGGTCGCGCCTTCTCAGCTTCATGTCCGAATCGACTCTCCAGCCGGCGCCCCGCCCGCTGTCCCCCGAGGTGCCGCTGCCGCACCGCAAGACCATCCGCGGCTGGCTGCTGCCGCTCGTCCAGCGCACGACGCTGCGCCCCGTCCTGCTGCTGGTGCTGGACTACGTGTTTTTCTTCGCGCTGGCGGCCGCTGCCGTGCTGCTCCAGGCCGGATGGGCGCGCGCCCTGGCCGGGCTGGCCTGCGGCTTCGTGATCGGGCGGCTGTTCATCATCGGCCACGACGCCTGCCACCAGAGCCTGACGCCGCACCGGCGGCTCAACCGCTGGCTGGGCCGCATCGCCTTCCTGCCCTCGCTCACGCCCTACAGCCTGTGGGACATGGGGCACAACACGGTGCACCACGGCTTCACCAACCTCAAGGGCGTGGACTTCGTCTGGGCACCGCTCACGCAGGCCGAGTACGAGGCGCTGCCGCCCGGCCGCCGGCTGATGGAGCGGCTGTACCGCAGCGGCTGGGCGCCGGGCGTGTACTACATGGTCGAGATCTGGTGGCGCCGCATGATCGCGCGCGACCGCACGGCCAACGCCGAGCGGCCGGTGTTCTCGCGCGACTGCGCTTTGGTGCTGGGCTTCGCCACGCTGTGGCTGGCGGTGCTGGCGGCGGTGTCCTTCGCCACCGGGCGCGCGCTGCTGCCGATGCTGGGCTTTGCCTTCGTGCTGCCGGTGCTGTTCTGGTTCGCGATGATCGGCTTCGTGGTGTACGTGCACCACACGCACGTGAAGGTGTCGTGGCACGACGACCGCGCCGCCTGGCAGCGCGCGCAGCCCTTCGTGTCGACCACCGTGCACCTGACCTTCCCGTGGCGCATCGGCAGCCTGATGCACCACATCATGGAGCACACCGCGCACCACGTGGACATGAGCATCCCGCTGTACAAGCTCAAGGCCGCGCAGGCGCGCATCGAGGAACTGCTGCCCGGGCGCATCGTGATCCAGCGCTTTTCATGGCGCTGGTACTTCGGCACGGCGCGCCGCTGCAAGCTGTACGACTTCACGCGCCGCTGCTGGACGGACTTCCAGGGCCGCGCGACCAGCGAGCCGGCGCCGCTGCCGCTCGCGGCGGCCTGAGCGAGGGCCGCTCAGCGCGGCATCGGCTGCCCGCGCGCCCAGCCGGGGCGCATGGGGAACATCGGCTCGCCCGGGCCGCCGCGCGGCGCGAGCTCGATGACCGTGGCGCCGCCGTGGTAGCCGTAGCCCCAGGGCTGCACCAAGTAGACGCCGGTGACGGCGCCGTTGGCGATCACGCCGCGCTGCGGCAGCGGGGTGCTGGTGCGGTGGTCCAGGCTGTCCTCTTCCTGCACCGCCTGCAGGCGGCTTTCGGCCACCCAGCCGCGCGCGCCGCTCTCGAGTTCGACCTCGCACCAGCCGCGCTGCTCGGTGCAGCCGTACACCCAGGCGGGTACCGTGCGCGGCACGCGCTGCGTGACCGCATCGCGGGAGGACGGCCCGGCCCGCAGCACGCTGCCGGCGCGCAGGTCGGCGTCGACGGGCTGCGGCGGCTGCTGGGCGATGGCGGCCGGCGGCACCAACGCCGCCGCGACAAAAGCGGATACGAGGAGGATTCGGCTCGGGTGGCGCATGTGGTGATGCCTCGTGGAGGTTCGAGCCCGCGATGGTAAGCGCGGGGTCCCGCGCTCAACCCTCGACGAAGGCCAGCACCGCCTCCAGCATGCGCCGCACCTGCGGCTGCACGCCGGCCGCCACCGCAGGCAGGTAGTCGAAGGGCAGCGCCTCCTGCATGTAGCTGCACTGCGTCATCTCGAGCTGCACCGCGTGGACGCCACCGGACGGATCGCCGTAGCGGCGGGTGATGTGGCCGCCCTTGAAGCGCCCGTTGAGCACGCCGCTGTACGCGGGGTTCGACTGCGCGATGTCCAGCAGTTGCGCCGCCAGCGCCGGGTCGCAGCTCGCACCGTCGGCGGTGCCGAGGTTGAGGTCGGGCAGCTTGCCGTCGAAGAAGCGCGGCAGCACCGAGCGGATGGAGTGCGCGTCCCACAGCGCGACGACGCCGTGCGCCGCCTTCAGGCGCGCGAGCTCGGCGGCGAGCTGGTCGTGGTAGGGCTGCCAAAGGGCCTCGCGGCGGGCAGCGATCTCGGCCTCGCCCGGCACGTCGCCCTCGACGTAGAGCGGCGTGTCGTCGAAGGTGTCGACCGGGCACAGGCCGGTGACGCTCTGGCCCGGATAGAGGCTCGCGCCGTCAGGCGGTCGGTTCAGGTCGATGACGTAGCGCGAGTGCGTGGCGACGAGCACCGAGGCGCCGAGTTCGTCGGCGAAGTCGTAGAGCCGCTCGAGGTGCCAGTCGGTGTCGGGCACCTGGCGCGCTTCGTCGGTGAGGCGTGCGGCCAGCGCGGGCGGCACATGCGTGCCCACGTGCGGCATGGAGATCAGCAGCGGCTTCGTGCCGGCGCGGAATCGGAAAGGCGGTTCGGTGGTGGTGAAAAGACTCATGGTGTGTTGAGCAGTTGGCGGCGCGCGGCGACGAAGGCGGCCGCGGCGTTCTGGTGGAGCGGGTGGCGACCGCCCTGGGCCCGCGGCCGGCCCGCGACCCACACGGCATCGATCGCGCTCGTGCGCTGGCTGGCGAAGACGTGCGAGGCCAGCATCTCGGGCGCTGGCAGGCCGGCCAGCACGGTGTGTGCCGCGTCGAGCACGACGAAGTCCGCCTGCTGCCCCACGGCCAGCCCGGCGACCGCGCGCCCCGCGGCCTGCGCGCCGCCCCGCACGGCGGCGAGGGTCATGGCCGTGGCGACCTGCGGCTGCGACGTATCCGCGGCGACGTTGCGCTCTCGCCTGGCCAGGCGCTGGCTGTACTCGAGCATCAGCAGCTCCTCGGCCGCGTTGACGCAGATGTGGCTGTCGGAACCCACGCCCCACATACCCCCGGCAGAACGCCAGGCGGGCAGGTCGAAGATGCCGTCGCCCAGGTTGGCCTCGGTGGTCGGGCACAGGCCGGCGACGGCACCGCTGGCGGCCGCTCGGCGGTACTCGTCGGCGTCCATGTGGGTGGCGTGGACCAGGCACCAGCGTGCGTCGACCGGCACGTGGTCGAGCAGCCAGGCGACCGGCCGCTGCCCGCTCCAGGCCAGGCAGTCGTCGACCTCCTTCGTCTGCTCGGCGATGTGGATGTGCACGGGCGCGGTGGCGTCGAGGGCCTCCAGGCCCGCCAGCGCCTCGCGCAGGCCCTCGGGCGGCACCGCACGCAGCGAGTGCGGCGCGAGGCCGAGGCGCGCGCCCTGCGCCTCGCACAGTGGCTTCAGGCGCTCCAACAGACGCAGCATCGATGCGGTGCTGCGGATGAAGCGACGCTGCCCGTCGCCGGGCGGCAGGCCACCGAAGCCGCCGGACTGGTAGAGCACCGGCAGCAGGGTGAGGCCGATGCCGGCCTGCTCGGCAGCGCGCAGCAGCGCGAGCGCGAGCGTCGCGTCGTCGGCGTAGGGCCTGCCGTCGGCATCGTGGTGCACATAGTGGAACTCGCACACCGAGGTGTAGCCCGCCTCCAGCATCTCGACGTAGAGCCACAGCGCGATGGCTTCCAGCTGCGCGGGATCGAGCCGCAGCGCGAAGCGGTACATCAGGGTGCGCCAGCTCCAGAAGGAGTCCTGCGCCTGCCCGCGGTATTCGGTGAGGCCCGCGATGCCGCGCTGGAAGGCGTGCGAATGCAGGTTGGGCATGCCGGGAATCACCGGCCCGGCGGCGCGCGCTGCGGACGCGTCGGCCGCAGCGCCGGGAGTGACGGCCGTGAGGCGGCCGGCGGCATCCCAGTCCAGTCGCACGTCGCGCGCCCAGCCGCCCGGCAGCAGCACGTCGGCGGCATGCAGCGAACGCGTCATGCGCCCTCCCCTTCGGCGATCCGGCCCTGGCGCACCACCGCGCGCACCGGCCGCTGGCCGAACCAGTAGGCCAGTTCGGCGGCTTCGCGCACGTCCCACAGCACGAAGTTGGCGCTCTGGCCGACGATCAACGCGCCGTGCGTGCCCTGCAAGCCCAGTGCCCGCGCCGCGTGGCGGGTGACGCCGTCCAGCGCCTCGGGCACGGTGAGGCGGAACAAGGTGCAGGCCATGTTGAGCATCAGCAGCAGCGACAGCGCCGGCGAGGTGCCGGGGTTGTGGTCGGTGGAGACGGCCATGGGCACGCCCGCCTCGCGCAGCGCGGCGATGGGCGGCAGCTGCGTGTCGCGCAACGTGTAGTAGGCGCCGGGCAGCAGCACGGCGACGGTGCCGGCGGCCTTCATCGCGTCGACGCCGGCCTGCGAGAGGTGCTCGATGTGGTCGCACGAGAGCGCCCCGTAGCGCGCTGCCAGCGCCGCGCCGCCCATGTCCGACAGCTGCTCGGCATGGAGCTTGACGGGCAGGCCCAGCGCTTGCGCGGACAGGAACACGTGCTCGGTCTCTTCCAGGGAGAACGCGATGCGCTCGCAGAAGACATCGACGGCATCGACCAGCCCCTCGGCCGCCAGCGCCGGCAGCATCTCGCGGCAGACGAGGTCGATGTAGTCCCCGCTGCGGCCGGCATATTCGGGCGGCAGGGCATGTGCGCCGAGGAAGGTGGCGCGCACCGTCACGCCGTGCGCCTCGGCGAGCCGGCGCGCCACGCGCAGCTGCTTGCGTTCGTGCTCAAGCGACAGGCCATAGCCGGATTTGATCTCGATCGCGCAGACGCCCTCGGCCAGCAGGTTCGCGAGGCGCGCCGATGCGCTGGCGAAGAGCTCGTCCTCGCTGGCTTCGCGCGTGGCGCGCACGCTGGCGACGATGCCACCCCCGGCCTTGGCCACTTCTTCATAGCTGGCGCCTGCCAGGCGCATGGCGAATTCGTTGGCGCGCCGGCCGCCGTAGACGAGGTGGGTGTGGCAGTCGACCAGGCCCGGCGTGACCAGCGCGCCGCCGCCGTCGTGCACGCGCGCATCGGCCCAGCCGGCGGGCACGGCGCCGGGCGGGCCGGCCCAGCGCAGCACGCCGTCCGCCACGGCCAAGGCCAGCGGCGCGCCGTCGATGTCGCGCAGGTCCGTCCACAGGCCGTCGGCCGAAGGTCGCGAGGCGAAAGGTGTCATGAAGCGATCTGCTCTCTTTTCGATAGCTGCAGGCGCAATGCTGGTGGGCGCCGCAGCCCGTTTTCATTCAGGAATCCGCGGCTCCCACCGCACCGCGATCAGGCGGGCGTCGCGGCTGGCGGGCGTGAGCATCCATTCCTGCGGCTGCTCGGCCCACCAGAGGCCGTCCCAGGTCTTGAGCAGGCCGCCGCCGCGCAGGTGGTAGTGGCCCTGCACGCAGAGCAGCAGGCCGTAGGTGCAACGCGGCATCACATGGGCCTGGCTGTAGACCGAGACGGTGGAACTGCCGCCTTCGCGCCGCGTCATCACGTTGAAGTCGGTCGACGGACCGCCGAGCAGCTGGCAGCGCAGGGCGAGGTCGCCGCTGAAGGCGAAGGGGTCGTGCAGGACGTCGAGGCGATGGCGCACGCCCTCGCCCTCGAGCCATACGCCGTCGCCCTCGAGCAGCACGATGGTGCGGTCCACGCCCGGGAAGGGGGAGAAGGGGCCCGGCGCGGCGATGCTGGCGACGCTCACCCGCCAGTCGAAGCCGTGCATGTCGGCGCCGGGTGGCCAGCACAGGATCTCGCGCGTGCTGCCGCCGCCGTTCTTCCACGGGCTCACGGGCAGTTCGTGCAGCTTGAAGCGTTCGTAGGGCATGCGATGTCCTCCTATCGGCAAGCCCGGCCGATGCGGCACGGGCACATGCCACTATCGCAGCGCCGCGGCCGCGGGGCCAGCGTGTCGGGCGGAAAGCCGCCGGCTCACTCGACCATCGGCAGCTTCAGGCCCTGCTTCTTCGCCGTGGCGATCGCGATGTCGTAGCCGGCATCGGCGTGGCGCATCACCCCGGTGGCCGGGTCGTTGAACAGCACACGCTCGATGCGCTTTGCCGCGGCATCGGTGCCGTCGCACACGATCACCACGCCGCTGTGCTGCGAATAGCCCATGCCCACGCCGCCGCCGTGGTGCAGGCTGACCCAGGTCGCACCGCCCGCGGTGTTGAGCAGGGCGTTGAGCAGCGGCCAGTCGGAGACGGCGTCGGTGCCGTCCTTCATCGACTCCGTCTCGCGGTTGGGGCTGGCCACCGAGCCGGTGTCCAGGTGGTCGCGGCCGATGACGATGGGCGCCTTCAGCTCGCCATTCTTGACCATCTCGTTGAACGCGAGGCCCGCCTTGTGGCGCTCGCCCAGGCCCAGCCAGCAGATGCGCGCCGGCAGGCCCTGGAAGGCGATGCGTTCGCGCGCCATGTCGAGCCAGCGGTGGGTGTGGGTGTTCTCTGGGAAGAGTTCCTTGATCTTGGCGTCGGTCTTGTAGATGTCTTCCGGATCGCCCGAGAGCGCCACCCAGCGGAACGGGCCCTTGCCCTCGCAGAACAGCGGACGGATGTAGGCCGGCACGAAGCCGGGGAAGTCGAAGGCGTTCTTCACGCCTTCGTCGAAGGCGACCTGGCGAATGTTGTTGCCGTAGTCCACGGTGGGAATGCCCATGGCCTGGAAGTCCAGCATGGCCTGCACGTGCACGGCGCAGCTCTTCGCGGCCGCCGCCTTCAGCTCTGCATGGCGCGCCGGATCCTGCGCGGCGGCACGCCAGCGCTCGATGCTCCAGCCTGCGGGCAGGTAGCCGTTGATGAGGTCGTGCGCCGAGGTCTGGTCGGTGACGAGGTCGGGCTTCAGGCCGCCCGCACGGGCGCGCTTCACCAGTTCGGGCAGGACCTCGGCCGCATTGCCCAGCAGCGCGATCGACACGGCCTCCTTGGCGTCGCAGTGCTGCTTGATGAGCTCGAAGGCATGGTCGATGTCGCGCGCCTGCTTGTCGA
Organism: Xenophilus aerolatus; assembly: GCA_030418545.1. GTDB lineage: Bacteria > Pseudomonadota > Gammaproteobacteria > Burkholderiales > Burkholderiaceae_C > Xenophilus. The sequence goes on from QAIB01000004.1 coordinate 223,625, forward strand.
CGTAGCGGGTGCGCAGGCGGAAGTCGATGCTCGACTGCTGGCACTCGATGTTGAGCGACACGGCGCCGGCGAGCGTGGCGGCCAGCGGCTGCGCGCCGCCCATGCCGCCGAGGCCGGCCGTGAGGATCCATTTGCCGGCGAGGCTGTTGTTGTAATGCTGGCGGCCGGCTTCGACGAAGGTTTCGAAGGTGCCCTGAACGATGCCCTGGCTGCCGATGTAGATCCAGCTGCCGGCCGTCATCTGGCCGTACATGAAAAGGCCCTTGCGATCGAGCTCGTTGAAGTGCTCCCAGTTGGCCCACTTGGGCACCAGGTTGGAGTTGGCGAGCAGCACGCGCGGTGCGTCCGCATGCGTCTTGAACACGCCGACGGGCTTGCCCGACTGGATGAGCAGGGTCTCGTCGTCGTTCAGCTCCTTGAGCGACGCCAGGATCTGGTCGTAGCAGGCCCAGTTGCGCGCCGCACGGCCGATGCCGCCATAGACCACCAGGCTCTGCGGGTTCTCGGCCACCTCGGCGTCGAGGTTGTTCTGCAGCATGCGAAAGGGCGCCTCGGTGAGCCAGCTCTTGCAGTTGAGCTGGCTGCCGCGCGGCGCGCGGATGACGCGGGTGGGGTCGTGGCGGGGATCGGCGGTGACGAATTTCTCGGGGGCGTTCATGGCGGGCTCCTTCGATGAGGTTCAGGCGTGGCTGGGCAGGATGTTCACAAGCGCGTCGGGCAGGTCGGCCTTCAGCGCCCAGAGGCGCATGGCCTCCAGGTCGGGGGCGAGGTAGCGGTCGCGCTCGACGAAGGCCACCTGTTGGCGGATGCGGGCGAACTCGGCTTCGACCAGGGGCGAAGACTTGAGGCCGTTGTCGCGCTTGAGCTCGATGCCTTGCGCGGCGGCCATGGCCTCGATGCCGACCACCACCGCGGTGTTGTTCACCATGTCGGCGAGGCGGCGCGCGGCGAAGGTGGCCATCGACACGTGGTCCTCCTGGTTGGCGGAGGTGGGCAGGCTGTCCACGCTGGCGGGATGGGCCAGCGACTTGTTCTCCGACGCCAGCGCCGCGGCCGTGACCTGGGCGATCATGAAGCCGGAATTCAGGCCGCCGTCGCGCACCAGGAAGGGCGGGAGGCCCGACAGGCCCGTGTCCAGCAGCAGGGCGATGCGCCGCTCGGCGATGGCGCCGATCTCGCTGACGGCCAGCGCCACGATGTCGGCGGCGAAGGCGACCGGCTCGGCGTGGAAGTTGCCGCCCGAGATCACTTCGCCCGTGTCGGTGAAGACCAGCGGGTTGTCCGACGCGGCATTGGCTTCGATGACCAGCACGCGCGCGGCGTGCGCGAGGTTGTCGAGGCAGGCGCCCATCACCTGCGGGATGCAGCGGATCGAATACGGGTCCTGCACGCGGCCGCAGTCGGCGTGCGAGGGCACGATCTCGCTGCCCTCGAGCAGCGCGCGCACCGCGCCCGCCACGGCGATCTGCCCCGGCTGGCCGCGCGCGGCGTGGATGCGCGCATCGAAGGGCTTGATCGAGCCCTGGATGGCCTCGAGCGAGAGCGCGCCCGACATGAGGGCCGAGGCGAACACGTTCTCGGCACCGAACAGGCCCGACAGCGCGAGCGCGGTCGACACCTGCGTGCCGTTGAGCAGCGCGAGCCCTTCCTTGGGGCCGAGCACGAAGGGCTCGAGGCCGACGGCGCGCATCGCCTCGGAGCCCGGCACGGTACGACCATCCGCGAGTTGCGCCGCGCCCTCGCCGATGAGCACGCAGGCCAGGTGCGCCAGCGGCGCCAGGTCGCCCGACGCGCCCACCGAGCCCTTGGCCGGAATGACCGGCGTCACGCCGGCATTGAAGAGCGCGAGCAGCGCCTCGGCGAGCGCGGGCCGCACGCCGGAGTGGCCGCGCGCCAGGCTCACGGCCTTGGTGGCGAGCACCAGGCGCACCACCGCGGGCGCGAGCGGCTCGCCGGTACCCACGCTGTGCGAGAGGACCAGGTTGCGCTGCAGCTCGGCCAGGTGGTCATGGCCGATCTTCGTGCTGGCCAGCTTGCCGAAGCCGGTGTTGATTCCGTAGACGACCTCGTCGTGGTCCACGATGCGCTGCACCGCCGCCTGCGCGGCCTGCATCGGTGCGGCCGTGGCCGCGTCGAGCACAAGGCGCAGGCCGCCAGCATGGATGGCGCGCAGCTGCGCCAGCGAGACGTGGCCGGGGTCGAGGGTGAGGGTGACGGTCATGGCAGCCTGTCTATACAAGTAGGTGCGTAAGAAAAGATCGGTGCGCGCGCCCCACGCCAGGGCACCCGCGGAACTGGCTCCGCCAGGCCGCTGGGTGCGCCCCCTTCGCGCAGCAGAAGGGGGAGCGACGAAGTCGCTTGGGGGATGTCATCCGAATACCGGGTTGCCGTCTGCGCGAAAGCGGCTGCCCAGGCGATACCGCGAGGCGGGGTGCAGACAGCGCACCACCGTGACCGGCACGGCGCGCGTCCAGGTGCGCCGCGTGAGCAGCAGGCAGGGGTCGGCCGCGGCCATGTCGAGGCGGTCGGCCTGTTCGGCGCTGGGCAGCACGGCGTCGACCAGGTGCTCGATCTGGTCGAAGGGCACGTGGCGCACCAGGTACTCGCTGGGCGGCGTGGCCGCGAGGTCCTGCTCCAGGTAGTCGGGCACCACGCGCGGGCTGACGTAACGGTCCTCGAGCTGGACCGGCACGCCATCCTCGAGGTGCAGGCAGGTCGAGTGGAAGACCGATTCGCCGGCGCGCAGGTCGAGCCAGGCGGCCACGTCGGGCGAGGCCGCCACGCGCTCGGCCGACAGCAGCTGGTAGCCGTAGTCGTGGCCGCGCGCGCGTATCTCGCTGGCGATGTTGGCGATCTGCAGCAGCGTGGACTGCGGCTTGTTCTCGGCCACGAAGCTGCCGACGCCGGCCACGCGCACGATGCGGCCCTGCTCCACCAGTTCGCGCAGCGCGCGGTTGATGGTCATGCGCGAGATGCCGAACTGCGCGACCAGCTCGTGCTCCGACGGCAGCCGGTGGCCGGCCGGCCAGGTGCCGTCCTGGATGCGGCGGGTGATGTGTTCCTTGACCTGCTCGTAGAGGGCGAGGGCCGGTTCCTGGATGCGGACCTCCGTACGCGAAGGACGCGAAGGTTTCGCAAAGGACGCGAAAGGAACAGCCGAATTCTTGTTGCTGCTTTCTTTCGCGACCTTCGCGCGCGTTTGCGTACTTCGCGTACGGCTGTCCGCTCCCGCTTTCATCTCAATGCTCCGCCGCCGCCATCGATTCGGCGCGGATCTCTTCGGTCAGGCGCGCCTTGAGGTCCATGAACTCGGGCGATGTCTTGATCGTGTAGTGGCGCGGGTGCGGCAGGTCGACGGCCAGTTCGGTCTTGATGCGGCCGGGGCGCGCGCTGAACACGGCCACGCGGTTGGCCATGAAGATGGCCTCGTCGATGTCGTGGGTGACGAAGAGCACGGTCTTGCGCTCGGCCTCCCAGATGCCCAGCAGCAGCTCCTGCATGAGCACGCGGGTCTGGTTGTCGAGCGCGCCGAAGGGCTCGTCCATGAGCAGCATCTTGGGGTCATTGGCCAGCGCACGCGCGATGGCGGTGCGCTGCTGCATGCCGCCCGAGAGCTGCTTGGGAAAGTGCTGCTCGAAGCCGCGCAGCCCGACCTTGGCGATGAAATACGCAGCGCGTTCCTTCTGCTGCGCTTCGGGCAGGCCACGCTCGCGCAGGCCGAAGCGGATGTTCTGCTCGATGTTGAGCCAGGGAAAGAGCGTGTAGCTCTGGAACACCATGCCGCGGTCTGCGCCGGGGCCGTCGACCGGCTGGCCGTCGAGCAGCACCTCGCCGGTGCTCGGGAAATCGAGGCCGGCGACGATGCGCAGCAGCGTCGACTTGCCGCAACCCGAGGGGCCGAGGATGGTGACGAAGTCGTTCTCGCGCACCTCGAAGTCGACCGGCAGCAGGGCCTGCGTGGCCTGGCCCTTGGCGCTGGTGAAGGTGCGGGAGACGCCGCGGATGGACAACTGGCCTTTCATAGCGAAGCCCACCCGTAGAGGCGCTTGTTGATCGCCTTGAACACAAAATCCGACACCAGGCCGATCACGCCGATGACGATGATCCCGAAGATGATCTGCCCGGTGTTCAGCAGCGCCTGGCTGTCGGTGATCATGTGGCCGATGCCTGACGAGGACCCGATGAGCTCGGCCACGATGACGTAGGTCCAGGCCCAGCCGAGCACCAGGCGCAGCGTCTCGGCGATGCCCGGCGCGGCGCCCGGAATGAGCACGCGCCGCACGATGCCGCGGCTGTCCGCGCCCAGGGTGTAGGCGGCCTCGACCAGGTCCTTGCGGGCGCCGCCCACGGTCACGGCGACCATGAGGATGATCTGGAACACCGAGCCGATGAAGATCACCAGTAACTTCTGCGTCTCGCCGATGCCCGCCCACAGGATGAGCAGCGGGATGAAGGCCGAGGCCGGCAGGTAGCGGCAGAAGGACACGAAGGGCTCGAGAAAAGCCTCGACCGGCTTGTACGCGCCCATCGCGATCCCCAGCGGCACGGCGATCACGGCCGCCAGGATGAAGCCGCCCAGCACGCGCCAGACGGTCATGCCGATGTCCTTGATGAAGCCGTACTCGGTGAAGAGCAGCCAGGCTTCCTTCACCATCGTGACCGGGCTGGCCAGGAAGGTGGGCGACACGAAGCCGCCCAGCGTGGCCGCCGCCCACACGGCGACGAAGAGGACGAAGAAGCCGGCCCCCAGCATCCAGCGCGCCCGCGGGCTCACCGGCTCCAGCGGCGCCATGCCGCGCGCGCGGCGCGCGGGGCGCGGCGCGGCGATCGAAGAAGGCGGTGCCTGGACCGCCGCGGAAGTCGCTTCCATCGTCCGTCCGTGCTTACTTGATGAAGGACGCGTCGTAGGTGGCCTTGAGGTCCTCAGGCGCCTTGCGGATCACGCCGGCCTCCAGCAGGATCGGCACGGAGTCCTTCATGAACTGCTCCAGCTCGCCCGCGAAGAACTTCTGGTTGGCGGCCTTGTCCTGCCAGCGCAGGTACTTCGACGAGTTGGCAAACGCTTCGCCGGTCTGCTTGACGGCCGAGCCCATGAGTTCGTTGGACTTGGCCGGATCGGCCTTGATCATCTCCAGCGCCTCGAAGTACGAATTGGTCAGCACCTGCGCTGCCTTGGCGTTGGCCTTGAGCCAGGTGGGCGCGCAGCCCACGGTGTCCATCACCATCGGGTAGTCGAGGGTGGTCGCGAGGATCTTGCCCGACTGGGGCGCGTTGCGCACCGTCGAGAGATACGGCTCGTAGGTCATGGCGGCGTCGTTCTGGCCGGCCACGAAGGCCTGGGCCGAGGCCTGCGGCGCGAGGGTGACGGTCTTCACGTCCTTCAGGCTCATGCCGTTCTTGCTCAGCATCCAGGCCAGGCCGAAGAAGGGGGCGGTGCCGGGCGCGTCGACGCCGATGGTCTTGCCCTTGAGGTCGGCGAAGGACTTGATGTCGTTGCGCACGGCGATGCCGTCGGCGCCATAGGACTTGTCCATCTGGAAGATCTGCACGATCGGCACGCCGTTGGCGTTCCAGGCCACGTGCGTCTCGACGGTCGTGGCGGCGCACTGGATGGCGCCGGAGGCCAGCGCCAGGTGGCGGTCCTTCTGCGGGATCATCTTGATCTCCACGTCCAGGCCGTTCTTCTTGAAGATGCCCGCCTTGTCGGCCAGCGTGAGCGGGGCGAAGCCGGTCCAGCCGGACATGCCCAGCGCGATCTTGGTCTCCTGCGCGGCGGCGGAACCGGCAGCGCCGGCCAGGCAGGCGGCAGCGGCCACCAGCGATGCGATCTTGAAGACTGTCTTGGCCATGCGGCCCTCCTGAATCAAAGGACGAAGAACGTGGTTGGATGCGCCCGCCGCGCGCGGCCGCCGGTCGGCAGCCTGACACGCGACGGCGCAGTGTGGTCCGCCTGCCCAGCCCTGTATATACAGGTTAACCCGCCGATGGCTGCCCCGCAAGGCGCCATGGGCCGGTCTTCCTTGGTGCACGCCCGGTGAGGAATGCACCAGAATGCTGTCTATACAGGGTCGACGGGCGAATGGCGGCTTGGGCTGCAAGCCCCGTGCCAGCAACCGCCCGGCCCACCGCCAGGCCTGCGGCGACAATCGGCACGGCCGCCGTACCCGCTGCGGCGGCCTGGGTGCCAAAACGGCCCTCAGCGCCCGTCCCATCTGCGTCTGCAGCTATCCATTTCATAGCAATCCGTGTCCACCGCCTTGTCGCCCGCTTCCACCGACCCGCTCGAGATCCTCCATGAGGTGTTCGGCTACGCGGCCTTCCGTGGCCCGCAGGCGGAGATCGTCGGCCATGTGACCAACGGCGGCGACGCGCTGGTGCTCATGCCCACGGGCGGCGGCAAGTCGCTGTGCTACCAGGTGCCGGCGATCGCGCGCCAGCGCGCAGGGCACGGTGTGGCGGTGGTGGTGTCGCCGCTGATCGCGCTGATGCACGACCAGGTGGGCGCGCTGCACGAGGCCGGCGTCGACGCGGCCTTTCTCAACTCGACCCTCGACTGGACCGAGACCCAGGAGGTCGAGCGGCGCCTGGCACGCGCCGAGATGACCCTGCTCTACGCGGCGCCCGAGCGGGTGACGACGCCGCGCTTCCTCGAACTGCTGGACGGCCTGGCCTCGCGCGGCAAGCTGAGCCTCTTCGCGATCGACGAGGCGCACTGCGTGAGCCAGTGGGGCCACGATTTCCGCCCCGAGTACCGCCAGCTCGCGCTGCTGCACGAGCGCTACCCGCAGGTGCCGCGCATCGCGCTCACCGCCACGGCCGATGCGCTCACGCGCGCCGACATCGTCGAGCGGCTGCAGCTGCAGGACGCCGGCCAGTTCGTCAGCAGCTTCGACCGGCCGAACATCCGCTACACCATCGTCGAGAAGAAGGACGCCACCACGCAGCTGCTGCGCTTCATCGAACGCGAGCACGAGGGCGAGGCCGGCGTCGTGTACTGCCAGTCGCGCAAACGCGTCGAGGAAGTGGCGCAGGCGCTGGTCGAGGCCGGCATCAACGCCCTGCCCTACCACGCCGGGCTGGACGCGGCCGTGCGGCAGAAGCACCAGGACCGCTTCCTGCGCGAGGAAGGCATCGTGATGGTGGCGACCATCGCCTTCGGCATGGGCATCGACAAGCCCGACGTGCGCTTCGTGGCCCACCTGGACATGCCCAAGAACATCGAGGGCTACTACCAGGAAACCGGCCGCGCCGGCCGCGACGGCGAACCGGCGCAGGCCTGGATGGCCTACGGCCTGCAGGACGTGGTGAACCAGCGCCGCATGATCGACGAGAGCCCCGCCGGCGAAGAATTCAAGCAAGTCATGCGCGGCAAGCTCGACGCCCTGCTCGCACTGGCCGAGGCGACCGACTGCCGGCGCGTGCGGCTGCTGGGGTACTTCGGAGAACAGAGCACGCCCTGCGGAAATTGCGACAACTGCCTGACGCCGCCCGAGCTGTGGGATGGGACGGAGGCGGCGCAGATGCTGCTGTCCACCGTCTACTGGATCCGCAAGCAGCAGGGCATCGGCTACGGCGCCGGTCACATCATGGACGTCGTGCGCGGCAAGGACACGGAAAAGGTGCAGCAGAAGGGCCACGACGGCCTGTCGACCTTCGGCCGCGGCGCGCAGTACAGCGAGGTGCAGCTGCGCGGCGTGCTGCGCCAGCTGATCGCCATCGGCGCGCTGCACGTGGATGCCGAGAAGTTCAACACCTTGCAGCTGACCGAGGGCTCGCGCGCCGTGCTCAAGGGCGAGGTGCCGGTGCGGCTGCGTGCGTCCATCTCGGCACCGCCGGCCAAGCGCACGCGCAGCCGCAGCGGCGGTTCATCGTCCCCCGGCAGCACGGCGCCCGCAGCCGCCGCGCTCGACACCACCGGCCAGGCCCGCTTCGCCGCCCTCAAGAGCTGGCGCGCCGAAGTCGCCAAGGCCCACAACCTGCCGGCCTACGTCATCTTCCACGACGCCACGCTCGCCGCCATCGCCGAGCGCGCGCCCGCGAGCCTGGCCGACCTGCAGGGCATCAGCGGCATCGGGGCGAGCAAGTTGGAGAAGTACGGGGAGGATGTGCTGCGGGTGTGCGCCGCCCTCTGAGCGAAAGGTGCCGGCAGCGCCCGTGCGACGGGCGCGTGCAGCTACCACTTCGATAGCAACGCTCAGTGGACGAAGCCCATCGAGCGCGCCTCGCGCACCTCGGGCTTGATGCGGTGCTCGGCCTCGAGCTGGTCGAGGAATTCCTCGGGCGAGAAGGTGGCGGCCAGGATGTCGGTCTGGCGCTTCACGGCGGCGAAGTCGCCCGGGCACAGCTGGTCCAGGCGCGCCAGGCGCGTGCGCAGTTCGGGCGTGAGCGCCGCGGCGTCGCCGGCCAGCGCCTCGGTGACGAACATGCGCTCGCGCTGCTCGGCCGTGAGCGGCATGAACCTGATCTTGAAGGTGAAGCGCCGCAGCGCCGCCTGGTCGAGGCGGTCGAGCAGGTTGGTGGTGCAGACGAACACGCCCTTGAAGCGCTCCATGCCCTGCAGCATCTCGTTGACCTCGGTGACCTCGTAGGTGCGCTGCGCGCCGCGGCGGTCCTGCAGGAAGGAGTCGGCCTCGTCGAGCAGCAGCACGGCCTTCTCGGCCTCGGCTTCGCGGAACATGGCGGCCATGTTCTGCTCGGTCTCGCCGACGTACTTGCTCATCAGGTCGCTGGCCTGCTTGATGATGAGCGGCCGCCCGATGCTCCTGGCGATGTGTTCGGCCAGCGCGGTCTTGCCGGTGCCGGGCGCGCCGTAGAAGCACAGCGTGCCGTGGCCACGCGCCTTGAGCGCTTCCACGATGCGCGGGACCTCGAAGCGGGTTTCGACGTTCAGCATGTCGAGGTCCCAGGTGGTGACCTGCAGGCGCTCGTGGCGCGCCGGCTGGCCGGTGCCCAGAGCCTGGTCGGCGTTGCGCAGCTGGCGTTCGATCAGCGCCTCGGTCGACAGCGCGTCGCTGGCCGCGAGGCCCGCGAAGCGCACCGCCGTGCGGATCTGCGCCGGCGTGAGGCCCTTGCGCTCGGCGAGCTGGGCCGTGAAGGCCTCGGACACCGGCACGCCGGCCAGCGCCTTGCGCACGATCTGCTCGCGCGCGCCGGGCGGCGGCGACTTGAGCTCGAGGTGGTAGGCGAAACGGCGGCGGAAGGCCGGGTCGATCTGCTCGATGCGGTTGGTGATCCACAGCGTGGGCACCGGGTTGGTCTCGAGGATCTGGTTGACCCAGGCCTTGCCGCTCACGCTGCCGCTGGGCGGCGCGGGAATCTGCTCGGCGCGCGCCATGAACTGCGCGGCCTCGGTGCTGATGGGCGGGAAGACGTCTTCCACCTCGTCGAAGAGCAGCGCCGCCTGCGCGCTGCCCTTGAGGAAGACCTGCGCGATCTGCAGCGATCGATAACGGTCGCGGCCCGACAACGAATTGCCGTCACGGTCGGCGTACTCGACCTCGAAGAGCTCCAGCCCCGCCGCCTGCGCGACCACCTTGGCCAGCTCGGTCTTGCCGGTGCCGGGCGGGCCGTAGAGCAGCACGTTCACGCCCGGCTCCTTGCGCGCGATGGCGGCGCGCAGCAGGGTGACGAGCATCTGCGCGTCCTCGGCGACGAAGTCGAAGTCCTGCAGCGTCAGGCCGCTCTTGGCCGAGGGCCGCGTGAACACGGCCATCAGCTCGTTGTGGTCGCGGTACTCGCGCATCAGCACCGGAGGCAGCTTCTCGCTGACCTTCATGAGGTCGGCCAGGTCGGTGATGTTGTGTTCGGAGATGAGGTTCTCGACCAGGCCGATGCGCTCCAGCCGCGAGCCGGCGCGCAGCGCCTCGCCGACCTCGCTCGCGTTCACGCCGGCGACTTCGGCGATGGCGGCGTAAGCCTCGGGCGCGTTGTTGACCTTGAACTCCACCAGCAGCGAGCGCAGGTCGCGCTGGTAGCGCGCGAGGGTGCCGTACAGCAGCAACGCGCGCTCGGCCTTGTTCAGCTGCAGCAGGCCGGCCAGGGCGTCGATGTTCTTCTCGACCAGCGTGGACTGCTTGCGCAGCGTGTTCGACAGCCAGTCGCGCGTGAGCGAGAGCACGGCCAGCAGGTCCTTGGGCTGGTCCTTGGCGTACTCGTCGAGGTAGAAGAAGAGCGTGCCCTCTTCGTACGGGCCGCGCCAGACGCCGTGCCGCTCGAGCAGCGCGCGGTTGTCCAGGTGCTCCACATCCTTCCACACCTCGTTGCCCGCGCAGCGCCGGCCCAGAAACTCGCGCAGACGCTGCAGCGTGGATGCCGGCCACACCAGGTGGCGCCCGGTGAGCGAGAGCAGGCCGTTGAGGTCGCGACGCACATTGAACCTGGGCCCCTGCTTGGCCGCGAGCGTGAGCACGAAGTGCGAGCACATGAGCTCGAGCACCGGGGCGTCCTTCAGGCCGGGCGACGGCAGCGCCTGGCCACGCGGCAAGGCGGTCAGCACATCGACACCGGAACGTTTTGCCATGGGGCAACCTCCAGAAGCTCAGGCGGGAAGAGAACGCGATGCCGCCGACGAATGCAGCTGCGAAGAAGTACTCCGGGCGGCTGCGGCGGGCATTTGCGACACGACCATAACGCAGAGTTTTGGGTTGTGGAAGACGGGACCAGAGGAAAAACCCTGAGCGTGGGAAGCGATCCACAATGGCGCCCATGGTTGCCATCGACGACATCGAACTCGCCGCCGGGCGCCTGCGCGGGCAGGTGCTCGACACGCCCTGCGTGGAATCGCGCACGCTCTCGCAGATCGTCGGCGCCCAGGTCTTCCTCAAATTCGAGAACCTGCAGTTCACCGCCTCCTTCAAGGAGCGCGGCGCATGCAACAAGATGACCGAGCTGGCTGAGGCGGGGCTGACGACCGGCGCCGGCCATGCAGAGGCGCCGCTGCGCGGCGTCGTTGCCATGTCGGCCGGCAACCACGCGCAGGGCGTGGCCTACCACGCGCAGCGGCTGGGCATTCCGGCAACCATCGTCATGCCGCGCTTCACGCCGGGCGTGAAGATCGAGCGCACGCGCGGCTTCGGCGCGAACGTGGTGCTGTTCGGCGATTCGCTCGAGGCGGCGCGCGGCCACGCCTATGAACTGGCCGATCGCGACGGCCTGAGCTTCGTGCACCCGTACGACGACGACGCGGTGATCGCCGGGCAAGGCACCGTGGCGCTGGAGATGCTGGAGGCGGTGCCCGACCTCGACACGCTCGTGGTCTCGGTCGGCGGCGGCGGCCTGATCGCAGGCATGGCCATCGCCGCGCGCGCGCGCCGGCCCGACATCGAGATCGTGGGCGTGCAGACAGCGCGCTTCCCGGCCATGGTGAATGCGATCCAGGGCACGCAGCATCCGGGCGGGACGAGCACGATCGCCGAGGGCATCGCCGTGGGCACGCCGGGCGAGCGCAACCGCGAGATCGTCTCGCGGCTGGTCGACGACCTGCTGCTGGTCGACGAGGGCGACATCGAGCAGGCCGTGCTGATGCTGCTGGAGATCGAGAAGACGCTGGTCGAGGGCGCGGGCGCGGCCGGCCTCGCGGCGCTGATCCGCCACCCGGAGCGCTTCCGCGGCAAGCGCGTGGGTCTGGTGCTCTCGGGCGGCAACATCGACCCGTTGCTGCTGGCCGCCATCATCGAACGCGGCATGGTGCGCGCCGGCCGGCTCGCGCGGCTGCAGGTGGGCGCGCGCGACGTCCCGGGCGTGCTGGCCCGGATCACGACGACCGTGGCCGAAGCGGGCGCCAACATCGACGAGGTGCACCACCAGCGCGCCTTCACGATGCTGGCGGCGCAGAACGTCGACATCGAGCTGGTGCTGCAGACGCGCGGACGCGAGCACCTCGCCGCGGTCATCGACGCATTGCACCATGCGGGATTCCAGGCCGAGGAAAAACGCTGACAAGGCCGCGGAAGCCGGACTTGTAAAATCCGCGAAGTTTGAGTACCTGAGGTTCCGGATGTCCAACCCCACCCCCGTCGAGCCTGGCCACGCCGCCAGCGTCGAACAGGATGCCGTCGAAAGCATCGTCCCCCTGATGCCCATCGTGCTGCCCCTGGCCGGCGGCGTGCTGATGCTGCTGCTGGCCTCGATCGCCATCTACATGGCTTGATCGCCCCGCGGGGCCCGTTCAGCCCCGCCCACTCCCGCGCTGGAAGACGTTTTCTCCAACGGCTCTCGCCGCCCCACGGGGCCGAGTCCCGTTCGAAAAGACGATTTTTCTATCCAGGAGTTTCCGATGAACGCACCCGTGGTGAAAGGGCTGGCCATCCAGGCCCCCGCCTACGTCAAGAACCAGAAGCTGATCGCCTGGGTCGCCGAGATGGCCGCCCTGTGCAAGCCCGAACGCATCGAATGGTGCGACGGCAGCCAGGAAGAGTACGAGCGCCTGTGCCAGCAACTGGTCGACGCCGGCACCTTCAGGAAGCTCAACCCGGCCAAGCGGCCCGACTCCTTCCTCGCGTGGTCCGACCCGAGCGACGTCGCCCGCGTCGAGGACCGCACCTTCATCTGCTCCGCGAAGAAGGAAGACGCCGGCCCGACCAACAACTGGATGGCTCCGGCCGAGATGCGCGCCACGCTGCAGCCCCTGTTCGACGGCTGCATGAAGGGCCGCACCATGTACGTGGTGCCCTTCAGCATGGGCCCGCTAGGCTCGCCCATCGCTCACATCGGCGTCGAACTCTCCGACAGCCCCTACGTCGCGGTCAACATGAAGATCATGACCCGCATGGGCAAGGCCGTGTACGACGTGCTCGGCGCGGACGGCGAGTTCGTGCCCTGCGTGCACACCGTGGGCGCGCCGCTGGAGGCCGGACAGAAGGACGTCGCCTGGCCCTGCAACAAGACCAAGTACATCGTCCACTACCCGGAGACGCGCGAGATCTGGAGCTACGGCTCGGGCTACGGCGGCAACGCGCTGCTGGGCAAGAAGTGCTTCGCGCTGCGCATCGCGTCCAACATGGGCCGTGACGAGGGCTGGCTGGCCGAGCACATGCTCATCCTGGGCGTGACCAGCCCCGAGGGCAAGAAGCACCACGTGGCCGCCGCCTTCCCCAGCGCCTGCGGCAAGACCAATTTCTCCATGCTGGTGCCCCCGGCCGGCTTCGAGGGCTGGAAGGTCACGACCATCGGCGACGACATCGCCTGGATCAAGCCGCAGGCCGACGGCTCGCTGCGCGCCATCAACCCCGAGGCGGGTTACTTCGGCGTGGCGCCGGGCACCAACTACAAGACCAACCCCAACTGCATGGCCAGCCTCGACAGGGGCGTGATCTTCACCAACGTCGCGCTGACCGACGATGGCGACGTGTGGTGGGAAGGCATGGAGGCCGATGCGCCCAACAAGGCATTGCCCGACCACCTGATCGACTGGCAGGGCAAGGACTGGACGCCGCAGATCGCGCGCGAGACCGGCGCCAAGGCCGCGCACCCGAATGCCCGCTTCACCGTGGCCGCCACCAACAACCCGGCGCTGGACGAGGCCTGGGACGACCCCAAGGGCGTGAAGATCGATGCCTTCATCTTCGGTGGCCGCCGCTCCACCACCGTGCCGCTGGTGACCGAGGCGCGCAACTGGGTCGAGGGCGTGTACATGGCCGCGACGATGGGCAGCGAGACCACCGCCGCAGCCGCCGGCCAGCAGGGCATCGTGCGCCGCGACCCCTTCGCCATGCTGCCCTTCATGGGCTACAACATGAGCGACTACTTCCAGCACTGGCTCACGCTGGGCAAGAAGCTGCAGGCCTCCGGCGCCCAGCTCCCGAAGATCTACACCACCAACTGGTTCCGCAAGGGCGAGGACGGCAAGTTCGTGTGGCCCGGCTATGGCGAGAACATGCGCGTGCTCAAGTGGATGATCGACCGCGTCGAAGGCCGCGGCCAGGGCACCGAGCATGTCTTCGGCGTGAGCCCGCGCTACGAAGACCTGAACTGGACCGGCCTGGACTTCACCCCCGCGCAGTTCGCCACCGTGACCAGCATCGACAAGGCCGCGTGGCAGGCCGAGCTCAAGCTGCATGCCGAGCTGTTCGAGCAGCTGGCGCACCATCTGCCCCAGGAGCTGCCGGCCACCAAGGCGGCCATCGAGGAGCGCCTCGCGGCCTGATCGCGCGCATCGCGCCCAACGAAAAAGCCGCCCGAGGGCGGCTTTTTCACGTGCCGTGCCGCCCGCGCGAGCGGGCGGCGGCGGATCAGTAGTAACGCGCGCTGTTCATGCGGCGCATCGCTTCGTACACCGTGGGCATGCGCACCTCCTGCGAACGGCGGGCTGCTGCATCGACCGCGACCGAACGGGTCGGCGCGACATGCACGACGAGCTCGTCCTGGCCTTGCTGGCGGGTCATGGCGGCGCGCAGGTCGTTCATGACGCGCGGATCGCTTTGGGCGGTGGCCAGGAACTGCGCGTCGGCGCGGGCTGCGGCCATGCGGCGGTCCAGCGCCTTCCAGCCGGCGAGTGCACGTGCGGCCAGCGAGCGGGCGGCGCCGGAGAACATCGCCAGCGCGAAGAACGCGACGGCCCACAGGACCATCCAGGCGGCCAGCAGGCTGCCGTCGGTCCATTCCGAGACGAACTTGTCGGCAACGGCCAGCAGGGCGGCCAGCACGGCAGCGAGCAGCACGGCCGCGAGGCCGCGGGTGCCGTCGTTGGACTGACGGCTTTCGCGCACATAGTCCATCAGTGCCTCGGCGCGGCGCACGCCGGGGTGGGAAGCAGGTTGGTCGACGTGGACAAAGGTGGTCATGGTGTATCCCTCCAGTGGGATGAGTTGGCCGAAGCCGATGACGAGATATTAGGGTTTGCCCTAGTAACTTTCAAATTTATATTGCTGATGCTTGTCATTCGCCACCGTGATAGACGTCAATTTCCGCACACTCGATCTCAACCTCCTGCGCGTGTTCGACGAGGTGATGGCCGAACGCAGCCTCACGCGAGCGTCCCGCAACCTCGCGATCACCCAGCCGGCGGTGAGCAATGCGTTGCGCCGCCTGCGCGGTGCCCTGGGCGACGAGCTCGTGCGCCGGGCCGGCGCCGGCGTCGAGCCAACCCCGCGGGCGCTGAGCCTGTGGCCGGTAGTGCGCGATGCGTTGCGCCAGCTCGAACATTCGCTGGTGCCGGCCAGCTTCGAGCCGTTGCACGCGGACAACAGCTTCGTGCTGGCGATGGCCGATGCGACCGCGTCCGAGGTGATTCCCGGCGCCGTGCGCATCCTGGAAGACGAGGCGCCCGGCATTTCGCTGCGCGTGGTGCCGCTGACCACGCGCGACCCGCGCCGGCTGCTGGAGGACGAGGCCGCCGACGTCGCCCTGGGCTACTTCCCCGCCGTGATGACCGACCTGACCGGCCGCGCCCAGGCCGGCGAGGCGGTGGCCTTCGAATCGCATCGGCTCTATGTCGGCCAGTACGTGTGCGTGATGCGCACCGGGCATCCGCTGGCGCAGGGCGTGCTGACGCTCGATGCCTTCTGCCAGGCGCGGCACCTGCTGGTGAGCTTTTCGGGGCGGCCCTGGGGTTTCGTCGACGAGGCGCTGGGCGCGCTCGGGCGCGAACGCCGCATCGTGCTGACGGTCAACCAGTTCTTCACCGCGGGGCGGGTGGTCGCGAATTCCGACCTGCTCACGGTCCTGCCGCGGCATTTCGTGAACACGACGGGCATGGCCGAATCGCTGGCGGTGCGGGAGTTGCCGCTGAACCTGCCGCTGGTGCATGTCGATGCCCTCTGGCATCGGCGCACCCATGGCTCGCCGGCCCATGCCTGGCTGCGGGACACGCTGGTGCGTGCGGCCAGCGACGCGTTCGCGCGATCGCTGCGTGAGTATGCGCTACCTTACGGCTGAACCCTGCCAGCCTGAGCAGCTTTACCTGAGAAGTCAGTCGCCCGCTCAGCGGACGACGCGCAGCCAGGCCGAGGCGGCTTCGCGCAGTTCCTGCGCGTGATGGGGGTCGAAACCGACGCGGGCTTCGGCGCTTTCCAGCAGGGCGGCGGCCGGGCTGACCGGGGCCTCGGCCTGCTGAGTCCGAATGGAACGGACCAGGAGCGAGAGCATGTTGAACATGATGGTGCGCGGCACCGGAGGCCACGCCGTTGTAACGATGAAAGAAGAATAAGGGTTTCCCCTAGTTTTTACAGCCCCTCTTGATGCATGACGTGCATATCGTGCCCGGTATGCCGACATGGGCCGTGCGAAGGTTGGCAGCCCGACGCCTCGTTTCGGCGCTTCCTACACTCGGCAGGCCATGAAGATCCAGTTGTTGTCGGACCTGCACCTCGAGAACCATCCCGATTTCCTGCCTGCGCCGGTTCCGGGCGCCGACCTGCTGGTGCTCGCGGGCGACATCGGCTCCTACCAGGACGGCTCCCGCCTGGAAGGTGCCGACTTCGGACTGGCCCGCTTCTCGCCGCGCCACGGCTGGCCGACGCCGGTGCTCTACGTGCCGGGCAACCACGAGTACGACAACGACGACTTCGACGCCGTGCATGCGCGGCTGCAGGCGCAGTGCGAGGCACTGGACATCGACTGGCTGGAGCGCGAAGTGCGCGTGATCGAGGGCGTGCGCTTCGTCGGCACCACGCTGTGGGCCGATTTCGACGCGCTCATCGAAGCCCGCGACGCGCCCGCCGAGCGCGAACGCAAGCGCGGCAAGGCCATGCGCGCCGCCAACCACTACCTGGCGCATGCGGCCACCACGCGCCACGGACGGCCCTTCATGGCCGAGGAACTGCGCGAGGAGTCGCTCTCCAGCCAGGCCTGGCTTCGCGAGGCGCTGGCCCGTCCTTTCGAGGGGCCCACGGTGGCGGTCACTCACTTTGCGCCCACGCTTGCGAGCGCCGACCCGCGCTACGGCCTGACCCCGGGCACCGCCGGCTTCTGCAACGCGCTCGATGCGCTGCTGCCCCTGGCCGACGTATGGCTGCACGGCCACCTGCACTGCGCCTTCGACTACGTGAAGGACGGCTGCCGCGTGGTGGCGAACCCGCTGGGCTACGCCAGCAAGGGCGAGCAGGAGGGGTTCCGGCCCGGCCTGCTGATCGAGGTCGCGGCCTGAGAGAGCGCGCCTAGCGTGCAGCCAGACCGTCGAAGCAGGTGCTGAGCACCAGTTCGACGATCTGCTCGTCGCTGTGCTGGCCGCCGGCCTTGAGGAACTCGAGCACCGGGTCGCAGGCGCGGGCGTACAGGGTGTAGAGCACGGCGATGGCCGGCAGCGCAGGATTGATCGAGCCGTCGGCCTGGGCCGCCTGGATCCAGCCGCCCAGCCGGTCGCTCACGGCGATCAGCCGGTCGATGTAGCCGCGGTTGGCCACCAGGGCCGCGCGCAGGGTGGAGTTCTGGCTCGGCAGCGAAGGCATCTCGCCCGCCAGCTGCACCTGCAGGGCCCAGCGCACCACGGAACGCAGCTGGTCGATGGGCCGGGCGTCGGCCGGCAGCGCGGCGAGCATGTCCTGCGTGCGCTGCATGATCCGCACCATCGCCGCGGCGGCGAGGTCTTCCTTGCTGGGAAAGTGCTTGTAGAGGCTGGCCTTGGCGATGCCGACCGCGGCGGCCACCTCGTCCACCGTCATCGCGTCGAAGCCCTTTTCGGCCAGCAGGCGGTTGACGGTCTGGACGATCGCGTCCTCGCGCGCCTGCAGCATCTGGGCCTTGAAGGAGGGCTTGGCAGGCGGGGCGATGGCGGACATGCGGCCATTCTAGGCGCGCGCGTCGCAGAATGGACGGATCGGCTGTAGGAAGACGGCACGGTCACAACCGAAACTCCGCCGTACATCGAGCACAGCCTGCTATCTTTTCAATAGCTACCGGCGCCCGGCTGGCGGGCGCTGCGGACCGATTCGGCTACACAACCCTTGGCCTACAGCAGGTCCTCGCCCACGATCGGCAGCAGCAGCCAATTCTTGAAGCGCAGCCAGAGAAACTCGCCCGGGATGTCCTCGTGGACGATGTCGCCGCCCTGCTCGTCCAGTTCCAGCCACTGGGCGCGCCGACCGTCGGGCGACAGCCGCAGCCGGTAGCCGAGCTGGTCGCGCCGCTTGGAGATGACGCTGTAGTAGTCGCCCACCATGGCCGGGCTGTCGATCAGCATGCCTGTCTCGGTGTTCACGGCGGCCGAGCGGTGGTCCAGGTTCATCGAGCCGACGAAGATGCGCTGCTCGTCGATGAGCGCGAATTTCGCGTGCAGCCGGCTGATCGACTTGCCGAAGTTGCCGAAGCGCCCCGACCGGGCCGTGAACTCGGGCGCGATCTCGTACAGGATGACGCCCGCGCGCAGCATGTCGACCCGGTAGCGCTCGTAGCCGGCATAGGCCAGCGGCTCGTCGGTGGCGCCCAGCGAATTGGTCACGACGACCGTCTCGACGCCCTGCGACCGCCCCTGCCGGATCATCTCCAGGCCCATGGGCCCCGGAATGAAATAGGGCGAGATGATGCGCACGTTGTGCCGCGCCCCGGCAATGGCCCACAACGCGTACTGCGACACGCTGTCGGCGAAGGCGGCCTCGGGGTTGCGGCCGATCTTCTCGGGGTCGTCGGCATAGAAGCGGGCCGGCGCCCAGTAGCGCTTCATCTGCCCCATCACGAGCTCCTGCCCGACGGGCGGCTGGCCCAGCGAATCGCGCGGTTGGATCGGCACGTCGGGCCGCGCCTGGCGCGCCAGCTCGTCGAAGCGCGCCTGCGCCTCGGCCGGAAGCAGGCGCTGCGGCACCACGTGGCGGATCGGCCAGCTGTGCTCGCTGTTCCAGTAGCGGTCGAAGGCGGCCGACATTTCCTTGACGACCGGGCCGTTGCTCACCACGTCCATGTCGATGAAGTTGGCCGAGGTGCTGCGCATGAAGTATTCGTTGGCGATGTTGCGCCCGCCGGTCACCGCGAAGCTGTTGTCGGCCAGCAGCATCTTGTTGTGCATGCGGTGGTTGATGCGCCGGAACTCGTGCGCCGAGAAGATCAGCCGCGTGGCCAGCGAGCCCGCCCGCGAGGGCAGCGGGTTGAACAGCCGGACCTCCACGTTGGGAAAGGCGTCGAGCGCCGAGAACAGCTCGTCCTCGCCGGCGGTGTAGAGGTCGTCCACCAGAAGGCGCACGCGCACGCCGCGCTCGGCCGCGTCGCGCAGCTCGCGCAGCAGCAGCAGGCCCACGTCGTCGTTGGCGATGTGGTAGTACTGCACGTCCAGCGTGTTCTCCGCGTTGCGCGCCAGCGAGATGCGCGCATCGAAGGCGAAGGCGGCGTCGGGCAGCAGCCGGAAGGCCGAGAGCGGCCCGTCGCGGCCCACGGGCGTCTGCGGCGCGTCGGCGCGCGCGAGCTTGCCCAGCGTGGTCTGGCCGACATCGGCGACCGCCCGCGTCTCGTGGCGCGGCTGCGGAGGCGGGAGCGACGCGCAGCCGGTGAACAGCACGGCGGCGAACAGCACGAGCAGGCGCCAGACGCGCGGGAAATGGGCAGTGAGGAACGGCATGCGCTCCGAAATGTAGTGGGATTGCGCGCTTTTCGCCGCCGCGACGGCGCGCACGCGGCTTCTATGATCGGCCGCCCGCTGCTTCGCCCCCTTCCATGCTCAACGGCCTCTGGCTCGCCTTCTTCCTCGTCGCCGCCGTCGCCGGCTTCGGCCGCTGGCTGGTCGGCGGCGACGCGTCGGCCTTCGCCGCCATGGTCGAGGCGCTGTTCGCCATGGCCAAGCTCTCGGTCGAGGTGATGGTGCTGCTCTTCGGCACGCTCACGCTGTGGCTGGGTTTTCTGCGCATTGCCGAGCGCGCCGGGCTGGTGGCCGCGCTGGCGCGGTGGCTGGGGCCGCTGTTCGCGCGACTGATGCCCGAGGTGCCGCGCGGGCATCCGGCGCTGGGCCTGATCACCATGAACTTCGCCGCCAACGCGCTGGGGCTGGACAACGCCGCGACGCCGATCGGGCTGAAGGCGATGCGCGAGCTGCAGACGCTGAATCCGCGCCCCGAGGAGGCGACGAACGCGCAGATCCTTTTTCTGGTGCTCAACACCGGCTCGCTGACGCTGCTGCCGGTGAGCATCTTCATGTACCGCGCGCAGCAGGGCGCGGCCGACCCGACGCTGGTCTTCCTGCCGATCCTGATCGCCACGGCGGTGTCGGCACTGGTGGCGCTGCTCACGGTGGCGGTGGTTCAGCGCCTCAGGATCTGGGACCCGGTGGTGCTGGCCTGGCTGCTGCCGATGGCGGCAGCGCTGGGCGGCTTCATGCTGCTGCTGGGCACGCTGTCGGCGGCGGCGCTGGCCGCTTTGTCTTCGCTGCTCGGCAACCTGGTGCTGTTCGGCATCGTCGTCATCTTTCTCGTCGCGGGCGCCGTTCGGCGCGTGCCGGTGTACGAGGCCTTCGTCGAGGGCGCGAAGGAGGGCTTCGACGTCGCGAAAAACCTGCTGCCCTACCTGGTGGCAATGCTGTGCGCGATCGGCGTGCTGCGCGCCTCGGGTGCGCTCGATGCCGCGCTGGACGGCATCCGCTGGCTGGTTGGGCTGACGGGCTGGGACACGCGCTTCGTCGATGCATTGCCGACGGGGCTGGTCAAACCCTTCTCGGGCAGCGCGGCGCGCGCGATGCTGATCGAGACGATGAAGAGCCACGGGGTGGACAGCTTCCCGGCCCTCACGGCGGCGGTGATCCAGGGCAGCACCGAAACCACTTTCTACGTGCTCGCCGTGTACTTCGGCGCGGTGGGCATCCAGCGGGCGCGGCACGCGGTGGGGTGTGCGCTGTTCGCCGACCTGGTGGGCGTGGTGGCGGCGATCGGGGTGAGCTACTGGTTCTTCGGCTGATCGTCACGTTTGTGACGAGTTGGCTGGGGCGGCGGGCTGGCCTGGGCTGGGGGGCGATTGCACTTTCGGCTTTTTGGCTGCTTTGTTCTTGGGCGTTCAGGCGCTGTGGGCCTGAACCCGGCCGGCGGCGCCGGTGTGCGTTCTCCGGCTCAGGCTCGCGCTGACTGTCGTGCGGCACGACGGAGGTGCTCGCCTGGAATCGACGCGCTTGGGGCACTGCACGGCGCCGCGAATGGCGCCTGCGCCCGCACACCGGCACCACCGGCCTGGACGGTGGCAGTGATCGGCCGGCATGGCGCGGGCGCGTCCGGTTTGCCCTCTTCACCCAGGCGCAGCGGTTCAGGGCGGTGGTCGTGGGCCTGCGGGCGCAGGCGCCATTCGCGGCGCCGTGCAGTCTCTCAAGCACGTCGATGGACAGCGAGCACACAGGCAGCGCAACAAGTCGGTCAGCGCGAGCCTGAGCCGGAGAACGCAGGCCCGCGGCCGCCGCCAGCGCCCCAGCCCCGTCGTGCCGGCCGATCCGCCAACAGCGCCAAAGATCAGCGCCCAAACAGCCAAGACATGAAAGTAACGAACGTGACGATTCAGGCCACAACGCACACTCACCAAACGCCACAGCCCGATCGCACTTGCCCTTCCCAAAGCCCGCGCGACAGTGCAGGCGCCCCCCTTCCGCCAGAATGCGCCTTTGCGTCTCCCTCGACCCTCTTGCCCGTGACCCCTCCCCGCCGCGCACAGGCGCCCTCCTTCTCGACCGCGGAGTTCCGCGCGGCACTGGGCATGTTCGCCACCGGCGTGACCATCGTGACCGCACGCAGCGCCGACGGCACGCGCATCGGGCTCACCGCCAACTCCTTCAACTCGGTGTCGCTCGAGCCACCGCTCGTGCTCTGGAGCCTGGCGCGCGCCTCGGGCTCCATGCCTACGCTGGGCACCGGCTCGCACTACGCCATCAACGTGCTGGCCGCCGACCAGAAGGAACTGGCCGAACGCTTCGCGCGCCGCTCGGCCGATCGCTTCCAGGGCGTGGACTTCACCGACGGCGTGGCCGGCGCGCCGCTGCTCGCCGGCGCGGTGGCGGTGTTCGAATGCTTCAACCGCAGCCGCTACGAGGAAGGCGACCACGTCATCTTCGTCGGCGAGGTGGAGCGCTGCACCCACCGTGTCGGCGTGCCGCCGCTGCTCTTCCACGGCGGGCATTTCTACACCGAGCATCCGCTCTGACCCCATGAGCGATCCAGCCGCCCTGCCCCCGCTCCACACGCTGGCGCACGACGTGGCGGCGCTGCTCAAGGCTCGCCGCGAAACCGTCGCCGTGGCCGAATCGTCGGCCGGCGGACTCGTCTCGGCGGCGCTGCTGGCGGTGCCCGGTGCGTCGGCCTACTTCCTGGGCGGCGCCGTGGTCTATTCGCGCCGCGCGGGCAAGGCGCTCATGGGCCTCACGGCCGCCGACATGGAAGGCATGCGCGCCGAGACCGAGCCCTACGCCCGCATGATGGCCGCGCGCGTGCGCGACATGCACCGCGCGACCTGGGGCCTGTGCGAAAGCGGCGCGGCCGGCCCCTCGGGCAGCCCCTACGGCGATGCGCCCGGCCATGTGTGCGTGGCCGTGGCAGGTGGCCCCGAAGGCGGCATCGTGCACAGCCGCACGCTGGCCACGGGGCTGCCGGACCGCCCCGCCAACATGGACCTGTTCGCGCGCGAGCTGCTGCGGCAGTTCGACGAGCTGCTGCGCAGCCTGGCCGCGGCCCCCTGACAGGGCATCGGACCCACAGCGCCGCTACGGCGCGAAGGCCCGCACGTGCGCCACCAGCGCCCGGAGCTTGCGCGGCGGGTTGCGGCGGTTCGGGAAGTACAGGAAGAAGCCGGGGAAGTGCGGCAGGTAGCCGTCCAGCACCGACACCAGCTCACCGCGGTCGAGGTACGGCCTGAAGGTCTCTTCCATGCCGATGGTGATGCCGCCACCGGCCAGCGCCGTGCGGATCATCAGCAGCATGTCGTTGGTCGTGACGCGCGGCGCCACCGTCAGGTCGAAGTCGCGCCCCTCCTCGCGGAATTCCCATCGATAGGGCGCAGCCTCGGGCGCGGGCCGCCAGCCGATGCAGCAGTGCGACAGCAGATCGCGCGGATGCTTCGGCGTGCCGTGCTGCGCCAGGTAATCGGGCGTGGCCACCACCACCTGCCGCTGCGGCCCGGTCAGCGGGATGGCGACCATGTCCTGTTCGATCACCTCGCCCAGCCGCACGCCCGCATCGAAGCCCTGCGCCACGATGTCCGATTCGTCGTCCGTCACCGTCACGTCCAGCGTGACGCCCGGATGGGCCTGCACGAAGGAGGCGATCAGCGGCCCCGACAGGAAGCGTTCCGCGATCGAGGTGGCGGCCACCCGCAGCAGCCCACGCGCGGGGCCTTCGGCACCGGCTTCCTCCAGCGCGGCACCGACCGTGGAAAGCGGGCCGGCGATCTGCCGGTGCAGCTGTTCGCCCGCTTCGGTCAGCCGCACGTGGCGCGTGGTGCGCTGCACCAGCGCGATCCCCAGGCCGTCTTCCAGCCGCCGGATGCCCTGGCTCACGGCCGAGCGCGTCACGCCCAGGTGGTCCGCGGCGGCGCGAAAGTTCTGCTCCTTCGCGACCGCGATGAAGAAGCGCAGCAGGTTGAGGTCGGCGTCCATTGGAAAGCAATGCTAACCAACGCAGTCACTCCAGAAGGAGTTCTCTGGACGGCCCCGCTTTCCTAGAGTCCAGGCATGACTTCACGAACCCCCTCCTCCGATGCCACGCGGCGGCTGCCGCCCCCTTCGCAAACACTGCTTCCGCAGCCCGCGCGCCGGGCCGTTACCGGGCTGGTGACGCTGTGCGCGGCGCTGTCCGCCAGTGCCGAGGCGCAGCCGTGCGCGTCCGCGCCGCAGCCGCCCCGCACGCTCCCGGCGTCCTCTGCCGCCGCCGAGCACCCCTACCTGGGCCTGTGGGTGACCGACGACGGCCATGTGCGCCACCAGCTGCTGCCGGGCGGCCGCTATGACGAGGCGCGCGGCACCCGCGAAAGCGCGTACCGCGGCCGCTACGTCGTCACCGGCACGCACATCGACTACGTCGACGACACGGGCTTCACCGCCGACGGCGACTTCATCGACGGCGTGCTCCATCACGGCGGCATGGTGCTGCGGCGCGTGCCGCCCGCCGCACAGGCACGGCCGCGCAGTCCGAATGCGCCGGCTTCGTGCTGAGTCCCTTCCTTCTTTCCATTCCAGGAGTTCCTTCATGACCCACTCCCTTTCCAAAGTCGTCCTCGTCACCGGCGCCAGCAGCGGCATCGGTGAAGCCACGGCACGCCTGCTCGCCCACAGCGGCGCCACGGTGCTGCTGGGCGCGCGCCGCGTCGAGCGGCTGGAGCGCATCGTCGCGGACATCGTGGCGGCAGGCGGCGTCGCCGAAGCGCGCGCCCTCGACGTGACGCGCCGCGAGGACGTGCAGGCCTTCGCGGACCACGCCGTCGCACGCTTCGGCCGCATCGACGTGCTGGTCAACAACGCCGGCGTCATGCCGCTGTCGCCCCTCGCCGCCCTGCGGGTCGACGAGTGGGACCGCATGATCGACGTGAACATCCGCGGCGTGCTGCATGGCATCGCCGCCGTGCTGCCGACGATGCAGGCGCAGGGCGGCGGCCAGGTGGTGAACGTGGCGTCCATCGGCGCCCATGCGGTGTCGCCCACCGCGGCCGTCTACTGCGCCACCAAGTACGCCGTCTGGGCGCTTTCCGAAGGGCTGCGGCAGGAGCATTCGGACATCCGCGTCACCACCATCAGCCCGGGCGTGACGGAATCCGAGCTGGCGGAGACCATTTCCGACGCGCAGGGCCGCGAAGAGATGAAGGCCTTCCGGGCCGTGGCCATCGGCGCGGACGCCATCGCACGCGCGATCCGCTTCGCCATCGAGCAGCCCGCGGACGTGGACACGAGCGAGATCATCATGCGGCCCACGGCCAGCCCGCACTGAAAAGCGCGCGGCCCGACGCGCCCGTCAGCCCGCCTTGCCGTAGGTCGCGTCGAAGCGCGACTGCAGGTAGGCCTGCGTGGTGATGGGCGCGTGGCGCGGCGCCTCGCCGGGCGGCACGCAGCTCGGGATCGCGCTGACCAGCGCATCGGGGTTCGGGTCGAGGAAGAGCGCGATCGAATAGCGCTCGCGTGCGGGCCGCAGCACGCGGTGCGGCGTCGACAGGTACACGTCGTTGGTCCAGCGCATGAGGCAGTCGCCGATGTTGCAGACGAAGGCGCCGGGCAGCGGCGGCACGTCGATCCACGCGTCGCGCCCGCGGCCCTGCACCTGCAGGCCCGAGACGCCGTCGGTGGCCAGCAGCGTGACGTTGCCGTAGTCGGTGTGGGCCCCCGCGCCGATGCCGTCGTCGTGCGCCGCATCCGCGCTGGCCGGGTAGTGCAGCAGGCGCAGCGTGGCCAGGGGCCGGTCGATCTTGTCGTCGAAGAAATCCTCGGCCAGCCCGAGGTCGAGCGCGAAGGCGTGGTGCAGCCGGCGCGCTGCCGCCAACGTGGCATCGAAATACGCCTGCACCTGCTCGCGCCAGCCGGGCAGCGCGGGCCAGGCATTGGGCGGGCGCGTGGCCTCGTCGGTCCAGATGAGGTTGAAGGCCTCCTTCTGGTCGGCGCCGCGGTGCTCGTCCAGCGCCTCGACGCCGGTGCCCACATAGCCGCGGTTGTGGCTCAGGCTCGCATACGCAAGCGCCTGCTTGGCCGCCATCGGCTGGGCGAAGAAGGCAGCGCTGGCCGCGAAGGTGCCGTCCACGACGGCGGCCGGCACGCCATGGCCGGTGATGGCGAAGAAGCCGATGCCGCGGCAGGCGGCGCCGACCTCGGCCGCGACGGCGCGGCGGGCGGCGGCATCGTCGCCCGCGAGGGGCGACACGTCGATGACGGGAATGGAGGTGCTGCTCATGGGTGGATGGCGTGTCGGTTCAACGTTGCAGGGCCAGGCGGTAGCGGAAGGTGTCGGCGCGGTACACCGCCGTCTCGACATGCACCGGCTCGCCGGAATCGCTGTAGACGATGCGCTGCACTTCCAGCACCGGCGCGCCGGGCTCGATCTGCAGCAGCTTCGCATCGGCGGGCCGGGCCACGCCGGCGCCGATCTCGAGTTCGGCGCGGCCGATGGCCAGGCCGCCCTCGTGCTCGAAGACCTCGATCAGGTCGCGGCGCGAGAAGTCCACGCGGCCCAGCTTCTCGCCCAGGGCCGGGCGCAGCCACGAGGTGTTGACCGAGAGCGGCTCGCGCTCCAGGTAGCGCAGCGTCTGCAACTGGAAGACCGGCTCGCCGGTGCGCAGCTGGAGCTGGGCGGCGACAGCGGCAGTCGCCTTGAGCTGCCGCCAGGCGAGGCGGCGGTTGCTCACCGACCCGCCCTCGCCGCCCAGCGCCTCATGCAGGCCCTGCAGCCGGTTCAGGCTCTGCGACGCCTTGGAATGGGACACGAACGCCCCTTTTCCGTGCAGCTTGACGATCAGCCCGTCGGCCTGCAACGCAGCCAAGGCCTGCCGCACGGTGATGCGGCTGACGCCGTGCTCGGCCTGCATCTCGGATTCGGACGCCAGCTTGTCCCCTGGGCGCAGGCGCCCTTCGAGGATGTCGGCACGCAATGCGTCGCGCAGCCGCGCATGCAGCGATTGCGGCAGATCAGCCATGCGCAGGCCCCTCGGCCACGCTGGCACGGCCTTTGCGTAGCTTGTTATAACTTGTCATAACGAGTAGATTCTCGCACCGTCCGGGTGCTTCCTTCTTTGTCCGTCCGTCCAACCGTTCGAGGAACCTGCCATGCCCCGCTTCCATCTTCTTCTGCCTTCGTCGTCGCGCCGCGCCTTCGCCGCCGCGCTCGGTGCCAGCTTCGCGCTGGGTATCGCCGCGCCGGCTGCCATCGCGCAGTCGTACCCGGCCAAGCCCATCACTTTGATTGTGCCGTTCGCGGCCGGCGGCGGCGTCGACGCCACTGCGCGCCTGGTCAACACGAAGCTGGGCGAGGTGCTCAAGCAGTCGGTGGTGATCGACAACGTGGCGGGCGCGGCCGGCACCATCGGCACGCAGAAGGCGGCGCGCGCGCCGGCCGACGGCTACACGCTGCTCTTCGCCGTGGCCAGCCCGCTCAACGTGGCGCCGCTGGTCGCGCCCGCGGCCGTGCGCTACGACACCTTCAAGGACTTCGCGCCCATCGCCACCGTCGGCGTCTCGCCCTTCGTGCTGATCGGCAAGAGCAGCCTGCCGGCCGCCAACATGGCCGAGCTGATCCAGCTCGCCAAGAAGGAGCCGGGCAAGCTCAACTTCGGCACCGACGGCGTGGGCACCTCGCTGCACGTCACGGCCGAGCTCATCAAGCAGCGCGCCGCGATGGACATCGTGCACGTGCCCTACAAGTCCGGCCCGCAGGTGCTGACCGACGTGGCCGGCGGCCAGCTCGACCTGGCGGTGCTGCCGCTGTCGCTGGCCCAGCCCTTCATCAAGGACGGCAAGGTCAAGGCCTTCGGCGTGACCTCGAAGCAGCGCGCCGCCATCGCGCCCAACGTGCCGGCGCTGGCCGAGACCGCGGCGCTCAAGGACTTCGAGGTCGACTCCTGGCTCGGCATCCTGGCGCCCGCCGGCGTGCCCGCCCCGGTCGCGCAGCAACTCATGCAGGCCGTCGAAACGACCATGAAGGACCCCGAGGTCGTGCGCCGCCTGGGCGAGATCGCGGTGCGCCCCGTGGTGATGACCGGCCCCGCCTTCGCCGACTACCTGGCCAAGGAACGCCGCACCGTCCAGGACGTGGTGACCAAGGCGAACATCAAGGCCGAGTAAGGCCGCCTGACCCGACGTGCCGATGACCCTGCTCGCCCACGCCTGGATCCTGCTGCCCGCGGTGCTGCTCGCGGGTGGGCTGATCGGCGCGACCGGCATCGGCGGCGTGCTGCTGGTGCCCGTGCTCACCCGCTTCGGCGAGGTGCCGGCGCCGCAGGCCATCGCCGCCGCCTCGCTGGCCTTCGCGCTGCCGGCGCTGGTCGCGCTGCGGCCGCTGGCGCGCGAGCCGGCGCTGGCGCGGCGCACCGTGCCGCTGCTGGCCGGTGCGCTGGCCGGCGCGGCGGGCGGTGCGCTGCTGGTGCAGGCACTGCCTGCGCGCGTGCTGCTCGGCGGGGTGACGGCCCTGGTGCTCTTCGCCGGGGTGCGCGGCTTGATGGCGCAGGACCGGCATGCCGACGCCGCGCCACTGCTGTCGGCACCGGTGCTCGCGGGCCTGGGCCTGCTGGTGGGCGTCGGCTCCGCGCTCACCGGCACCGGCGGCCCGGTGCTGCTGCTGCCGCTGCTGATGCTGTGCCGCCAGCGCGTGGACTTCGCGGTGATCGCGGCGCAGGCCGTGCAGCTGCCCGTGGCGCTGACCAGCAGCGCCGTGCACGCGGCCGCGCACCGGCTCGACTGGGGCCTGGCCGCCGTCTGTGGCGTGCTGATGCTGCTGGGCTCGCTGGCCGGCCAGCGCCTGGCGCGCGGGCTGGACCGTCAGCGGCTGCAGCGCTTCGTGAGCGGGCTGCTGCTGCTCGTCGGCGCCTGGTTCGTCTACCTGCTTTTTGCCTAGGGTGTCTCCCATGCTTTCACCGTCCGACCTGAGGCCCGCCGACGGCGGCCCGCTGCTGCTGGCACCCGAATGGCTCATGCGCCCCGACGGTGCGCAGCGCGGTTGGGCCGCGGCCGTGCAGAACGGGCGCTTCACGCATGTCGGCCCGCGCGACGAGGTGCAGGCTTCGCACCCGGGCCGCACGGTTGTCGAACTGCCGCAGCACCTGCTGATGCCCGGCCTGGTCGACACCCACACCCACCTGACGCAGGCCTTCGGCAAGTCGCTGGCCTTCGGCGAGCCGTCGGAGATCTTCAAGCGCATCTGGGTGCCGATGGAAGGCGTGCTGGACACCCATGCGGCGTATCTCTCGGCCAAGCTCGCGGCCTGGGAATCGCTGCGCGGCGGCTTCACCGCGGTGGTCGACGCCGGCACGCGCTCCGAGGAAGGCCTGGCCGGCGTGGCGCAGGCCGCGCGCGACACCGGCATCCGCTGCGTGCTGGGGTTGATCTGCAACGACGCAGGCAACACCGACGGCGAGGCCGGCGCGCGCCGCATCCTCGACCGTGCGGCCGGCTTCCTGGCCGAGTACGAGCACGACCCGCTGGTGCACCCCTCGCTCGCCATCTCGATCCCCGAGGCCGCCAGCGACCGCATGCTGCACGACGTGGCCGCGCTCACGCGCGAGGCCGGGCGGCGCTTCCAGACCCATGTGAACGAGCACCTCGCGGCCGTGGAGCGGTCGCTGGTGGCGCGCGGCCTGCGGCCCATCGAGCTGCTGCATGCGGTGGGCGCGCTCAACGACAGCGCCCTGCTCGCGCATGCGACGCTGCTCACGCACCGCGAGTTCGGCCTGCTGCGGGACAGCGGCGCCGCCGTCGCCTACAACCCGGTCGCCAGCGCCTGGAAGGGCAACGCGGTGCTCGACGCCGGCATGCTGCAGTTGCTGGGCGTGCCCTTCGGCCTGGGCACCGACGGCACGCGCGCCGACGGCCTGCGACTGATGGACGCGGCCGAGACCGCGCAGCGCCTCACGCACGGCCTCGCGAACGGCGACTCGTCCTGCGGCGGCGGCTGGACCTGGGTGGACCACGGCACGCACCGCGGTGCCGAGGCCGCCGGCCTGGGCGCATTCACCGGCCGCATCGAATCGGGCTTCGCGGCCGACTTCCTGCTGCTGGACCTGGACGTGCCCGAGCTCCTGCCCAGCTGGGACCTGAGCTGGGAGCTGGTGCGCTTCGGCAACCGCGACCAGATCCGCGCCGTGTTCGTGAACGGCGCATTGCGCCTGTGGCAGGGCTGGCCGGTGGGCTGGGACGCGCGCGCGCTGATGCGCGAGGTGGCCGAGGTGGCGCGGCGCGACGTTGCGCGCGCGCCGCTGCAGCGCGTGCATGCCACCGCCGACGCACACCGCGCCCGCGCGTTGGCTACGACCGACAACGGCCGGGCACGAGGCTGACAGCCCCGCTGCGGCTTCACCGATGCCCGTGCGCATCCGGCGCGCCATGCTGTCTGCATGGCCGCCAAGGAGTCGCACATGCACGAACACCGCCGAACGAACTTCGCGCCGCACCCGGATACCGGCGCCGCACTGTCGCAGCGCCTGCGCGTCGGCGCCATCGCCTTCGCGCTGGGCATGGCCGCGCTGGGCACGGCCTGGGAGGCCCGCGCGCAGGTGCCGGACGACAAGGGCCGAGGCAACGAGACGCTGCGCGGTGGCGTGCGCGACAGCGACCGCGTGTTCATCCGCGCGGCGGCCGGCCAGATCATCCGCGAACGGCAGCTGGGCGCGCTGATTCGCAAGCAGGCGTCGGTGGCACCGCTGCGCGGGCTCGGCAACAAGCTGAGCGAGCAGTCGAACCGCCTGTATGGCGAACTGCGCGACATCGCCAAGCGCGAGAAGACCGAGATCCCGCTCGACATGGTCGACGAGTCGCACAGCCGGCTGCAGCGGCTCGCCGCGCGCCGCGGGGCGGACTTCGATCGTGCGGCGCGCGAGATGGCGATCGAGTCGCTCGCGCAGGAAGTCAAGGCGCTCGAACGCGCCGGCGACAAGACGGACAACGGCTTCTTGCGCAACTGGACGGCGAAGGCTCTGGGCGAACGCCGGGCGCTCTTGGACGAGTTCAATCGCGCCAGCCCGCGCTGAGGCTGAGGCTGCCTTAGGCCGGTGCTCGCGTGCCGACCAGCACGGGCTGGTAGAACGCGCCGTCGATCCGCCGCGTGCGCACGAAACCGGCCTCGGCCATCAGCGCCAGCAGGCGATCGGTCGTGATCGCGTAGTAGCGCGAACGCATGACGCGCGTGCTCACCGCCTGCGTCTCGAGGTCCTCCTCCACCGCGAAGAAGCTGAAGTCGTAGTGCGTCGCGTCGGGGCCGTCGAAGTCCCAGACCTGGAACAGCACGTGGCGCCGTCGGCCCTCGATGCGCGCGCCGTAGTGCTTGACGAGGTGGCGCCCGCGCGGCTCCTGCGCATAGTCGCGCACCCTGAGCACGCAGCCGCCGCCGGGGCGCAGGCACAGCCACATCTGGCGCAGCGCTGCCAGGATGTCTGAATCATTCAGCAGGTGGGGCACGGAGTTGTCGGCCGACAGCACGAGGTCGAAGCCGCCGCCGTGCAGCGCATGGGCGTCGCGCATGTCGCCCACCACCGCGTCGATGGACAGGCCGCGCGCCTGCGCCTCCTGGCGCGCGCGGGCCACCGCGCCGGGCGAAAGGTCCGAGGCCCGCACGGCGTAGCCGCGCTGCGCGAGGCCCAGCGCCTGGGTGCCGATGCCGCAGCTCAGGTCGAGCACGCGCGCCGCACCGGGCCACTCGTCCTGCAGCAGGGCATCGAGCTGCGTGCCCTGCAGCACCACACTGGCCGGCCAGTCGGGGTAGATCAGGTGGTACAGCGGGGCGAGCTGGTCGTAGAAGTCCATGGCGTGTCGAGGTCGAAGGCCGGCCAGGCACTGTAGCCCGGCGTCGCTACGATCCGATGATGCGCGCCGCCTTTCTCGCCATGATGCTGCCGGGCCTGCTGTCGGCCGGCGCAGGAGCGGCGGCCGAGCCCAAGCGCAACTGGTTCGACGACCCCTTCGTCCAGGTTGCCGCGGGCCTGCCGTCCTGCCCGGTGCCCGAGGGGCCGCTCTACACCGAGGCCGAACGCCGGCAGCAGATGCACTCGCGCCTGGAACGCGGCACTAGCTGCTGGCTCGCGGGTCGATGCGCCGACAGCAACGCCTACCGCTACGACAAGGCCATCGCGCCGAAGGTGCAGGCCGCGCTGGCCCGCGTCCCCGGTGTGCGCCGCGCCAGCGTGTGGATCACGGTGCAGCGGCGCTGGGTGTACCTGCAGGGCTGCGTGCCCTCGGCGGGGCTGGCACGGCGGCTCGAGCGCGCGGCCAGGGCCGTGCCCGACGTCGAGCTGGTCGTGCCCGACCTGATGCAGGGCACGCGCGGCCGGCCGCCCTACCCGGTGCTGGCGCCACCGTGACATCGCCGTATCAGCAAAGCTGATCGACGGCCTCAGAATTCCCGATTTCCGCGATGCCCGTGCAGGCGGCACCATCGCCGCCGGCCGGTGCGCAGCTGCGGCGCCGGCCCTTCCGTTCCTGATCCCCCAATGACCGACCGCCACGACCACCTCGACACCCGCGCCATCGCCATCCTCGTTGCCTGCTGCGCGTTCTGGGGGTTGCAGCAGATCCTCATCAAGACCACCGTCGTCGAAGTGCCGCCGATGTGGCAGGCCAGCCTGCGCATGGCCGGCGCGGTGCTGCTGCTGTGGGGCTGGTGCCTGTGGCGTGGCGTGCCGCTCTTCGGACGCGACGGCACCCTGGGCGGCGGCCTGCTCGCGGGCCTGCTCTTCGCCGGCGAGTTCGTCTGCATCTACACCGGGCTGCAGCACACCAGCGCGTCGCGCCTGACGGTGTTCCTCTACACCTCGCCCTTCGTGGTGGCGCTGCTGGTGCCGCGCATCGTGCCTTCGGAACGGCTGCGCGGCGTGCAGTGGGTGGGTCTGGCCATCGCCTTCGCGGCCGTGGTGCTGGCCTTCAGCGAGAGCCTGGGCCACGGCAGCCGTTCGCAGCTCCTGGGCGACGCGCTGGCCCTGCTGGCCGGCGCGCTGTGGGGCCTGACGACGCTGGTGATCCGCAGCACGAAGCTGGCGACGGCCAGCGCCGAGAAGACCTTGTTCTATCAGATCGCCGTCACCGCCGCGATCACGCCGCTGCTGTCGCTGGCCAAGGGTGAAACCTGGGGCCTGACGTACTCCGGCTACGCGTGGTTCTCGATCGCGCTGCAGACCGTGATCGGCGCCTTCGTCAGCTACCTGGCCTGGATGTGGCTGCTGCGGCACTACCCGGCCACGCGCATCTCGTCCTTCACCTTCCTCACGCCGCTGTTCGCGCTGGTCTTCGGCGTGCTGCTGCTGGGCGAGCCGCTGACGCTGCAGCTCGTGCTCGCGCTCAGCGGCGTCGCGCTCGGCATCGTGCTGGTGAACCGGCGGCGGCCGGTGGCGGCCGGCTGATTTGCTATTGAATTCATAGCTGCTCGCGCCCGCTGCACGAGCGCCGCGGCCACTTTCGGCTTCAAAGACAATGGCGGGCCGCACCGACCGCCCCGCGCCCATGGACTTCCAGCCCCTGCTCGACGAGATCGCCCACCGCCTGGCCCGTGAGGCCGGCCGCGAAGGCGCGGTGGCCAGCTACATCCCGGCCCTGGCACGCGTGAGCGGTGCGCACTTCGGCATCGCCCTGCGCACCTGCGACGGCGTGGAAGCCGCGGCCGGCGACGGCCGCATGCCCTTTTCCATCCAGAGCATCTCCAAGCTCTTCACCCTCACGCTGGCCATGCGCCGCATGAGCGAGGACGCGCTGTGGGCGCGCATCGGCCGCGAGCCTTCGGGCAACCCCTTCAACTCGCTGGTCCAGCTGGAGAGCGAGCAGGGCAAGCCGCGCAACCCCTTCATCAATGCCGGCGCCATCGCGGTGGCCGACCGCATCGTCGGCCTGTACGGCGCCGACGCGAAGAGCGAGCTGCTCGCCTTCATGAGCCACCTCGCGGGCGAGGCGATCGGCTTCGACCAGGAGGTCGCCGCGTCGGAAGCGGCCACGGGCTATCGCAACTACGCGCTGGCCAACTTCATGAAGAGCTTCGGCAAGCTCGACCACGACGTCGACACGGTGCTGGACTTCTACTTCCATCAGTGCGCGCTGTCGATGAGCGGGCTGCAGCTGGCGCGCGCCGCCGGTTACCTCTGCCGCGACGGTGCGCACCCCTGCCGCGAAGGCCAGCAGGTCGTGACCGAACGGCAGGCCCGGCGCATCAACGCGCTGATGCTGACCTGCGGCACCTACGACGCCGCGGGCGACGTCGCCTTCCACATCGGCCTGCCCTGCAAGAGCGGCGTGGGCGGCGGCATCGTGGCGGTGGTGCCCGACCGGCTCACCCTGGCCGTGTGGTCGCCCGCGCTCGACGCGACGGGCAATTCGCTGCTGGGCATGCGCGCGCTCGAGATGTTCGCGCAGCGCACGGGGATGTCGATCTTCTAGCGCTGCGTGGGGGGTGTGCCGGGCCTGTGCAAGACTGCGGGCCTGATGACCGATATCGACACCTATTCCGAAGACAGCGCCGACGGCGCCGACATCCAGCAGCCCCGCCTCTGGCGCGACGGCGTATGGACCGCGCGCGTGATCAAGAACGAGGACGACGACGGCTGGGCCGTGTCGATGACCCGCCTGGGCGAGTCCGAACCCGCGCTGGTCGGCCCCTGGACCATGGGCCGCGACAAGAAAAACCCCAAACCGCTCGACGCCCCGGCCTTCCACACGCTGGTGAAGACCGCGTCCGAGGTGCTGCGCCGGCACGAGCAGCAGCTGCATGCGCAACTGAACAAGCAGGTGAGCGTGGGTGCCGGCTCGGAACGCATCCGCGTGGCGCTGCAGATCGTGCCCGACGAAGAGCATCCCCACGGGGTGCTGACGGCGCAGGACGAGTCCGGAACGGCGCTGGGCGAAGCGCGCGTGGCCGCCGGCTTCAAGCTCAGCCAGTCCAGCGCCCAGGCCTGGATCGACAGCGGTTACGCGGCGCGGCCGCGCTAGGCCCCATCAGGCCGCCGCCATCGGCCAGCCGCTGCGCGCAGCGCGGTCGAGCGCCGAGCGCACCACGCGCCGGTGGATCGGCGCAATCAGGCGGATGTAGCTGCGGCCCAGCAGGTTGTGGCAATGCACGACGGTGACGGCCGTGAGCCGGCCTTCGCCACGCCGCACCGACAGACGGAAATCGAGGTGCGCATCGTCCTCGCCGAGCACGACCTCGGACGCATGCGCCTCGTAGATGCGGAAGATGCCGACGCGCGGCGCACCGGTGGAGCCCTCGGCGCGCAGCGCCTTCGCGGTCTTCAGGCCGAACAGCGACACGAGGACGTCTCGCAGGCGCATCAGCCCCTCGACCCAGGGTGCCTGCCGCTCGAGCGCGAAGCGGGCCAGCGCCAGAGCGTCCTGCGTGGTGCCCGCGGGCAGCTCGATCGAGAAGGCATCGGCGAGAAAGGCGCCGGGGTACAGCGCGGCCACACGCACGTCGGTGGGCAGGGAGACGGCGTGGGCGCGGGGCATGGACAAGACTCCGGGGGCGGGCAGTGGGGACGATTCTGCGCCTGGCGCCACTCGTGTAGCATCCGCCCCCCGTTTTCCAGGCCACCCATGCCCCAGATCGTCGTCGACCAGCTGCGCAAGACCTACCGCATCCACGAGCGCGACCCCGGCGTGGGCGGTGCGCTGCGCGCGCTGCTGCGGCCGCGCCACCGCACGGTGGAGGCGCTGGCGGGCGTGTCCTTCACGCTGGAGCGCGGCGAGCTGCTGGGCTTCATCGGCCCCAACGGCGCCGGCAAGTCGACCACCGTCAAGCTGCTCGCGGGCATCCTGCGGCCCGACGGCGGGCGCGTGGCAATCGACGGGCGCGACCCCTTCGTCGACCGCGAGCGGCATGTGGCCCGCATCGGCGTCGTCTTCGGCCAGCGCACGCAGCTGTGGTGGGACCTGCCGGTGGCCGACGGCTTCGCGCTGCTGCGCGACATCTACCGCGTCGACCCGGCGCGCTTCGCCCGCACGCGCGACGAACTGGTGGCGCTGCTGCACCTGGAACGCCTGCTCGACCAGCCGGTGCGCCAGCTCTCGCTGGGCCAGCGCATGCGCGCCGAGATCGCGGCGGCGCTGCTGCACGAGCCGGAGATCCTCTTCCTCGACGAGCCGACCATCGGCCTCGATGCGCCGTCCAAGCTGGCGGTGCGCGACTTCGTGAAGCGCGCCAACCGCGAGCGCGGCACCACGGTGCTGCTGACCACGCACGACATGCACGACATCGAGGCCCTGGCGCGCCGCGTGATCGTGATCGGCCATGGCCGCGTGCTGGCCGACAGCCCAGTGGACGACCTGCGCGCGCAGGTGATGGCGGCACGGCGCCTGGACGAGGGCCTGCCCGCGGATGCGGAGGACGAGGGCATGACCATCGAGGCCGTGATCGCACGCTTCTACGCGATGCACGGGGCGGCCGAAGCATGAGCCCCCGCCCGGCCGCTCCGAAGGGGGCTCGCACCGCAGTGCGAAGCACGGAGGTCATCCAATGACCTTGCAGCAACGGCTGCGCCCCTACCGCGCCGCCTTCGCCTCGCGCTTCCTGCAGATGCTGCAGTACCGCACCGCGGCCTGGGCCGGCTTCGCCACGCAGTGCTGGTGGGGCGGCATCAAGGTGATGGTGCTGGCCGCCTTCTACGGCGGCGTGGACGGCGCATCGGCCCCCGGTGCGCCGATGACGCTGGCGCAGGCCGTCACCTACGTCTGGCTCGCGCAGGGCCTGCTCGCGCTGCTGCCCTGGCTGGGCGACCCCGAGGTGGCGCAGGCCGTGCGCAGCGGCAGCGTGGCCTACGACCGGCTGCGGCCGGTGGAGGCGTACGCGCTGTGGTACGTGCGCTCGGCCGGCTGGATCGCGGCGCGGGTGCTGCCGCGCGTGGCGCTGATGGCGGCCTTCGCAGGCGTGCTGCTGCCGCTCGCGGGCCTGGCGGACTGGGCCTGGCAGCCGCCGGCCGGCATTGCGGCGGGCGCGGCCTTCGCGGCATCGGCCGTGCTGGCCCTGCTGCTCTCGACCTCGATGGTCATGCTGCTGAACATCGCTGCCGCCGCCTCGCTCAACGAGCGCGGCATCAACGCGCTGGCGGCGCCGGTGGTGATCGTGTTCTCGGGGAACCTGTTGCCGCTGGCCCTGCTGCCCGACGCGTGGCAGGCGCTGCTGTTGCTGCAGCCGCTGGCGGGCGTGACCGACATCCCGGCGCGCATCTGGTTCGGCCAGCTGGCCGGCCCGCAGGCGCTCCAGGGCCTGGCGCTGCAGGTGCTCTGGACCGTGGCGCTGGTGGCCGCCGGCCGCGCCGCGATGGCGCGCACCCTGCGCCGGCTCGAGGTGCAGGGCGGATGAGGCACGACGGCGCGATGGGATCGCTGCGGCTCTTCGGCCGCCTGGTCGCGGCCTCGCTCGCCGGCCAGGCGCGCTACCCCGGCTCGGCCCTGATGCTCACGATCGGCCAGTTCCTCGCCACGGGCGTGGAGGCGATCGCGGTGTGGGCGCTGTTCCACCGCTTCGGCGAGGTGCAGGGCTGGCGCCTGGGCGAGGTGGCGGTCTTCTACGGCCTGGTGAACTGCATGTTCGCCATCGCCGACGCGCTGGGCCGCGGCTTCGACGTGCTGGGCACGGAGTACCTGCGCACCGGCGCCTTCGACCGCCTGCTGCTGCGCCCGCGGCCGCTGGCGCTGCAGCTCATGGGGCACGACGTGCGCATCAGCCGGCTCGGGCGCCTGCTGCAGGGCCTGGGCGTGCTGGCCTTCGGCACGGTGCAGGCCGGCGTGGCCTGGACGCCGCAGGCGGTGGCCATCGCGCTCTTCGCGCTGGCCGGCGGCGTGGCGCTGTTCCTCGGCATCCTGGTGCTGCAGGGCACGCTGTCCTTCTGGACGGTGGAGAGCCTGGAGGTGGCCAACATCCTCACCTACGGCGGCGTCCAGGCGGCGCAGTTCCCGCTGGCGCTGTACGCGCGCTGGTTCCGGCGCGTGCTGACCTTCGCGGTGCCGCTGGCCTGCGTCGCCTACTACCCGGTGCTCGCGGTTCTGGGCAAGCCCGATCCGCTCGGCGCGCCGGCGTGGCTGGGCACGGTGTCGCCGCTGGCGGGCTTCGCATTTGTGGCGCTCGCCTTCGGGGCCTGGCGCCTGGGTCTCAGACGCTACGCATCGACCGGCAGCTGAGATCGTCACGGATGTGACGAATTCGGGCACAGCCCCCGCCGCACGGGCGCTGCAGGCCGATTGCACCTTCCGCTTTCGTGCCCGTCAGGCCGGTTGCGGCTCGGCCGGCGCGCGGGTGTTGCCCGGCGCCGGCCCCACATAGAGCGACTGCGGCCGGATCAGCCGGCCCGTGCGCGCCTGCTCGCGCGCATGCGCGATCCAGCCGCCGACGCGGCCCATCGCGAAAACGGCGGTGAAGGCCTCGCGCGGCAGGCCCAGCGCCTCGAGCAGCAGCGCGGTGTAGAACTCCACGTTGGTCTCCAGCACGCGCCCGGGCTTGCGCGCCTGCAGCGAGGCCAGCGCGGCGCGCTCCACCGCCTCGGCCAGCGCGAGGCGCCCGGCACCGACACCGCCGGACGCCGCCAGCTGCCGCAGCGCACCCTTGAGCGCGTCGGCCCGCGGGTCGCGCACGCGGTAGATGCGGTGGCCGAAGCCCATGAGGCGCTCGCCGCGGTCGAGCGCGGCCTGCAGCCAGTCGTCGGCCGCGTCGGCGCTGCCGATGGCGTCGAGCATGTCCAGCACCGGGCCGGGCGCGCCGCCGTGCAGCGGGCCCTTGAGCGCGCTCAGCCCCGCCAGCACGGCCGAGGCCAGGCCGGCGCCAGTGGACGCGACCACGCGCGCCGCGAAGGTCGAGGCATTGAGGCCATGGTCGGCCACGGTGACCAGGTAGGTGTCGAGCGCCGCCGCCTGCTGCGCCGTGGGCGCGCGGCCCTGGGCAAGGCGCAGCACGTCGGCCGCGTGCGGCGCATCCGGCTGCGGCGCGAGCGCGGACGCCCCGGCCCGCCAGCGCAGCACCGCGGCCGTGAACACGCCCGTCGCCGCCACCAGTTGCAGGGCGGCGGGCAGGTCGTTGCCGTCCGGCACGCGGGCCAGCAGCGCCCGCACTGCGTCGACCGGTGGCAGCGCAGTCAACGCCTGCGGGTCCTCGGGCCGCAGCAGCGCGGCCGCCTCGACGCGTGCGCGGCCCAGCGCCGGCAACATCGCGTGCGCCTGGACCGGCAGCTCGAAGAAGCCGTCCCACAGCAACGCCAGCACCTGCTCGAAACGCCAGCGGCCGGCCAGCGCGTCGAGCGACTGCCCGCGCAGCACCAGGCGGCCGGCGGCGCCGTCCACGTCCGACAGCACCGTGCGTGCCGCCACCACCCCTTCGAGGCCTTCATTCATGTCGCATGTCCTTCGCCGCGCTTGACGGCCGTGTCGATGCCCCCCATTCTTGGCACCGGCACATTGACGTCAATCTTGATCCTTTCCATCAACATGACCGACACCCCGGCGCGACTTCCCCTGTGGCTGCCTGCGGCCGACGCGCTGGCGCTGCTCAAGGTGCAACCGCAGACGCTGTACGCCAATGTGAGCCGCGGCCGCATCCGCACGCGGGCCGATCGCAGCGACCCGCGGCGCAGCCTCTACCACCGCGACGACGTGCAGCGCCTGGCCACGCGGCGGCAGGGCCGGCGCAGCAGCGCGGTGCTGGCCGGCGAGGCGATCCAGTGGGGCGAGCCGGTGCTGGCCTCGGGCATCTCCACGGTGCTCGACGGGCGGCTGTTCTACCGTGGCCAGGACGCCTGCGCGCTCGCGGAGCACGCGACGCTGGAGGAGGTCGCCGCGCTGCTGTGGGACGGGCCGGTCGACGGCTTTGCCGCCACCGCCACCGTCGGCGCCGCGCCGCCGGCCGGCGGGCCGCTGGCCGCCGCGCTCCAGGCGCTGGCTGCGCGGGCCGCCGTCGACCTGCCGGCGCGTGGGCGTGGGCGCGCCGCGCTGCTGGACGAGGCGCGTTCGCTGCTGGGCACGCTGGCCGTCGCGATGGCCGGGCCGGCCACCGGCGAGCACCTGCATCAGCGCCTGGCCGCCGCCT
Source organism: Xenophilus aerolatus (assembly GCA_030418545.1). GTDB lineage: Bacteria > Pseudomonadota > Gammaproteobacteria > Burkholderiales > Burkholderiaceae_C > Xenophilus. Next base: position 263,167 of record QAIB01000004.1, read on the forward strand.
GGGGCCGGCCGCGCTCGGCCGACCTGCTGCGCCGCGCGCTGGTGCTGATGGCCGACCACGAACTCAACGCCTCGACCTTCGCCGCGCGCGTCACGGCGTCCACCGGCGCCTCGCTGGCGGCCTGCCTGCTCAGCGGGCTGGCCACGCTCAGCGGCCCGCTGCATGGCGGCGCCGCCGCCGCCGTGCGCGCGCTGGTGCAGGCCTCGGCCCGCGAGGGCGCCGACGCGGCGCTGCGCGAGTGGCTCGCGCTCGGCCGTTCGCCGGCCGCCTTCGGCCATCCGCTGTATCCGCAAGGCGACGTGCGTGGGCAGGCGCTGCTCGCGCAATTCGAGCCTCCTGCTGCCTTCGTGACGCTGCGCGAGGCCGGCGAACGGCTGCTGGGCGAGCCGCCGAACATCGATTTCGCACTTGCGGCAATGGCCGATGCACGCCGGCTGCCGGCCGAGGCGCCCTTCGTGCTCTTCGCGCTCGGCCGCGCCGTTGGCTGGATGGCGCACGCGCTGGAGCAGCAGGCCACGGGCACGCTGATCCGGCCGCGGGCGCGCTATGTCGGCCCGCCAACGACTGCGGGTTGATGCGCAGGTGCGCCATGCTTTGTCCGCACACATGTGCCCGGCCCGCCGAAGGGCCGCGGTCCACCCGAACCGCATGCCCTCCCACAACCTGAAGCCCAGCCGGCAAGCGCAGCGAAGCCCCCAGGGCACCCGAGGAACTGGCTTTGCCAGGCCTCTGGGGAGGTCTTGCAGGCCGCGCGAGGCCAGTGGCCTCGCCCTTCGCCAGTCACGAAATGTCCACTGGACATTCCGTGTACGGGCTCAGCCCCCCTCCAAGCCGAAGGCGTCAGAGAGGGGGGAGCCGCGAAGCGGCTTGGGGGGTGGCTCATCTCACGCCGGCCCGGCCCAGGCGCGCGAGAACTCCAGCAGCACCTCCGCCACGCGGGCCACGGCGCCCTCGCGCGATTCGGTCGCGCGCTGGCCGATGACCAGCTTGCGCACCAGCCGCGGGCTGAGCGGCACGACGCGCACGCGCGGGTTGGCGTAGGCCTTGTCGCCGGGCGCCACCGGCAGCAGCGCGGCGCCGTAGCCCGCCTCGACCAGGCCACGCATGGCCGTGTCGTAGTTGTGCTCGATGCGCGGGCGCGGCGCATAGCCGGCGCGTGCGAACCACTCCATGGTGAGCGTCTGCATGCGGCTGCCCGGCTCGTTCATGACCAGGGGCCGCTCGGCCAGCCAGGCCGGCGTCGCACGCTTGACCGCCGGCCACTGGGCCGGCACGAGTGCACGCATCTCGTTGGTCATCCACGGCGTGAAGCGCACGCCCGGCAGCGCGGGCTGCGGCAGCGACACCAGCGCCAGGTCCACCGTGCCGGCCTGCAGCCCGGCGACCGAGCCTTCGGAGCCGATGAACATGGGCGCGATCTCGATGCCGGGATGGCGCTTGGCGAGCGCCTCGAACACCGGCGGCAGCAGGTCGACCACGATGCCGGTGGTGCTCACGCCCACGCGCACCCGCCCTTCCAGCCCCGCGTGGCGGCGCTGCGCCGCGTCGATGGCCTCGTCCACGTCGCGCAGCAGGCGCCGGCCGCGCTCCACCAGTTCGGCGCCAGCAGGCGTGGGCTGCACGCGGCGCGCAGCGCGCACCAGCAGCGGCACGCCCAGGCGGGATTCGAGTTCGCTCACATGCAGGCTCACCGTGGGCTGCGCCAGGTGCAAGGACTGCGCGGCCGCCGAGAAGCTGCCCAGGTCGGCGATGGCGATGAGGGTGCGAAGCTGGTCGAGGTTGAGATGACGCATCAGTAATTCTGATCACAGCTCTCAGAAATCTCAACTTCTCCAATCGGTGGCCCCGACGCATGATCGCCCCATTCCCACTCACAGCCCTGTTGCCGAACGCCTTGGAGCCCGATCATGAACGCCGTCCTGCGCCCTGCCGTCCCGTCCCTTCTGCCGCTGCGCGGCCTGCAGCAATGGTGGCACCGCGCCGCCCTGGTGCGGCGCCAGAAGGCGGAGGCACGCGCGCTGATGGCGCTGGGGCAGCACGAGCTCAACGACCTGGGCGTCGGCCGCAGCGAACTGCCTGCGCTGGTGCGCGAGGCAGACTGAGCACGAGCCTTCCGTTCAGGCCCCGGCGGCCCAGCCTGCAACGATGCGCGACGCGGCCGCGATGACGTCGTCGCGCGGCTTCGCGTCCTGCGCCTCGAGCCGCGTGTAGACCGCGAGCACCAGCGGTGCCGCCTGCGGCCGCCACACCACCGCGATGTCGCTGGCCGCGCCGTGGGCGCCGGTGCCCGTCTTGTCGCCTACCGTCCACGCCGCCGGCATGCCGGCGCGGATGCGCGCGCCGCCGGTGGTGTTGCCGCGCAGCCAGTCCTGCAGGCGCGCACGCTGCGCGCTGGGCAGGCCGTCGTCCACGGCCAGGGTGCGCAGCAGGCGGGCCATGGCTTCGGGCGTGGAGGTGTCGCGCGGATCGTCGGCCAGCGCGCTGTTGAGCGCCGTTTCCCAGCGGTCGAGGCGGAAGGTGCTGTCGCCCCAGGCGCGGGCCTGCTTCGTGAGCGCCTCGGGACCGCCGATGCGCCGCAGCAGCAGGTTGGCCGCGGCGTTGTCGCTGTACTGCACGGTGGCGGCACACAGTTCGGCCACGGTCATGCCGCGTGCCAGCTCGCGCCCGGTGATGGGCGAATGGGCGATCAGGTCGGCCTTCGTGTAGCGCACGCGTTCGTCGAGCAGGCCCGGCTCGCGCCAGCTCCGCGCCAGCACGGCGCCGGCGAGGATGGCCTTGAAGGTGCTGCACATCGGAAAGCGCTCGCTCGCGCGGTGGCCGAGCGTGGCGCCGCTCGCGGTGTCGATGGCGAAGACGCCGAGGCGGCCGTCGAGCCCGTCCTCGAGGCGGGCCAGCGCGGCGGCAGGGTCGCGCGAGGCGCCGCGCGGCGTGGCCGAGCAGGCGGCCAGCGGTGCCAGCGAGGCGGCCATCAGGAGATGGCGGCGGGTGAACGCGGTGGCCAGTGGGGCCGAGGGGAAGGGCATTCGAGGTCTCCGGACGATGCGGTGCGCCGACAATGCGGCGCCGGTGGAATGGATGAATGGATGTCGCGACGCTTCGCATCGTAGGGAGCCATGTCGCCGCGACCAACCCCGTCGTCCCCTTCGCCGCACACCGCTGTAACGCCTGTCACATGGCCCTGCCGCCCCTCACCGTCGAACTCACGTCGCCACAGTCCGTCGACGGCCGGCCCGCGCCCTACCAGTCGCTGTGGCTGCTGGTGCGGCTGCACCGCGCCGGCCTCGACGGCGCACCGCTGCGCCTGGACGACCTGCGCGGCCAGGTGTCCTCGGCCGCGACGCTGCGCATGGTGGTGAGCCGCGCCTTTCGCGACTTCAAGGCCTGGGGCGTGGCCGTGGGCTGGGGCGCGGACACCTCGCGCGACCCGCGCTTTCTCAACGCCGAGGGCCGCAGCCAGGGGCCCTTCTGGCTGCCGCCGGCGCAGGCGACGCGGCTGCGGCTGCAGGTCGAAGGGCAAACAGCCACGGCGGACGAGATCGCCTCCTTCCTGGGCCTGGACCTCGCGCCCGCCACGACGCCGCTCGCACCGGCCGGGGTGCAGCTGCGCGACGCGCGCTTCTGGCAGCAGCTTGCCGCGGCCCAGCAGGCGATGCGCCAGGGCCGATGGGCGACGCCGGTGGTCGGGCCGCGCGGCGCGCCGGCACCCACCAACGCACTGGAGGCCATGCGACAGGCCGGCGCCCTCGCGCATGGCGATTTCCAGCGCGCACTGGTCACGCTCAACGAGGCGTTGCTGTGGCGCCGCCTGGGCGACGAGGCGCAGGCGCGGCGCCGGGTGCAGGCGCTGCAGCGGCAGCGGCTGGCACAGCACGTCGCCGGCCACGAGTACCTGGGCGCGATGGCCGGCATCGTCTCGGCCTGGTGCGCCTACACGGCGCGCGACCTGGCGGCGGCGCAGGCGCAGCTGTCGGCACTGGCTGCCGACCCGGCGCACGCGCCGCTGCTGCGCCACCACCCGCAGGTGCGCTTCGAGTGGAGCAACCTGTGGGCGCTGGCCTGCCGCTCGCGTGCGCTGGCGACGGCCGCGCACGACGCGCCCGCCGCCACCGTGCAGGCGCAGGAGGCGATGCAGCATTTCGGCCGCGCGCTGGCGGCGGCCTTCGAGTCGCATGCCTTCGACGCGGCCCAGCACGTGGCCGCGAACCTCGGCATGGCGGTGTGGCTGTTCGACCGCGTGGGCCTGGCGCTGCCGGCCGCCGAAAGCGCCGGCGGCGAGGACGCCGTGGCGCAGGCGGTGCAGTGGATCGCCTTCAGCGAATGGCTCAGCGGCCTGGTGGACGTGCAGGGCCGCTCGGCCTGGAACGCGATCTACCTGATGCGCATCGCGCGCGGCGCCTGCCGGCCAAAGCCAGGCGGCACGCTGCGCGCCTTCCGCGCCCTGCAGCCGCTGGCACCTGCCGCGCTCGCGGCGCAGGCGGGCTCGCTGGCCGAGCCCTTCGCAGCCGCGGTCTGGCCCGCGCGCTGGGTGGACGCGGCCCGGCTGCGGCTCGACGAGCATCGCCAGGGCCAGCGCCGCTACCCCGGCCTGCAGCACGCCAGCCTGCTGTTCGAACACGCGTGGTACGCAGCGCACGCCGGCGACCTGCGCGCCGCGGCACACTCGCTGGGTGCGCTGCGCGAGGCCCTGCCCCAGCTGGTGGCCAGCGACCGCGCCTACTTCCGCGAGGTGTGGAACGACGAGTTGCCGGCCGAGCTGCTGGCGCTGGAGCCCCCGCCCCGGCGTGCCGCCGCGCGCCGCAGCGCCTGACCCCCGCCCGATCCGACACATAGAACCGAGACCCATGAACGCCCTCGCCTACGCCACGCTCCTCTTCCTGCACGTCGCCAGCGCCGCCTTCTGGGTCGGCGGCATGGCAGCGATGCACTTCGCCGCGCGGCCGGCGGCGGTCGCCACGCTGGCGCCGCCGCAGCGCCTGCCCTTCATGGCGGCGGCGCTGGGCCGCTTCTTCCGCGGCGTGGACATCGCGCTCACGCTGCTGTGGGCCAGCGGCCTCGCGATGTTCGCCACGCTGGGCGGCTTTGCGGGTTCGCACTGGCGCGTGCACGCGATGTTCACGCTGGCGCTGGTGATGACCGGCGTGTACGTGTGGCTGCGCGCCCGCGGCCTGCCCGCGCTGCGTCGTGCCGTGGCCGCCGCCCAGTGGCCCGAGGGCGGCGAGCGGCTGGCCACGATCCGGCGCCTGGTGGCGACCAACCTCGCGCTCGGCACGGCCGTGTTCGCGGTGGCGCTGGTGGGCCGCGCCGCTTGAGCGCGCCACCTGCCTGCTATTGATTCCATAGCTGCTCGCGCCCGTCGCGCGGGCGCTGCAGCCTCTTTTTGTTCAAGACCCCGGCGAACGATCTTCCATGCTCCTCCACGGAACCCTGCGCGGCATCGCCGCCATGCTGCTGGCCTGCGCCTTCTTCGCCTGCATGGACGCCTTGCTCAAGCAGCTCGCCGGCCACTACCCGCCGCTGCAGGTGATGGCACTGCGCGGGCTCACCGCCCTGCCGCTGGTGTGCGTGTGGATCGCGTGGCGGCGCGAGGCGGGCGCGCTGGTGCATCGCCGGCTGCGCTGGGGCCTGCACCTGCTGCGCGCGGCGCTCAACATGACGATGCTGGTGCTCTTCGTGTACGGCCTGCAGACGCTGGGCCTGGCCGAGGCCTACACGCTGAGCTTCATCGCGCCGCTGCTGATGGTGCTGATCGCGGTGCCGCTGCTGGGCGAGTCGGTGCTGCCGCGGCACTGGCTCGCGATCGGGCTGGGCTTCGCGGGCGTGGTGATCGCGCTGCGGCCCGAGCAGGGCGACTTCCTCTCGTCCGGTGCGCTGGCCGTGCTGGGGGCCGCCGCCTGCTATGCGCTGTCGAACATGCTGGGCCGGCTCATCAGCCGCACCGAGTCGAGTTCGGCCCTGGTCTTCTGGACCACGGCGGCGATGGCGGTGGGCGGCAGCCTGCTGGCGGCGTCGCAGTGGGTGCCGATCCAGCCCGGGCACGGCTGGCTGCTGGCCGGGCTGGCGGTCTTCGGCTTCCTGGGACAGGTCACGATCGCCGAGGCCTTCCGGCACGGACAGGCCGCGGCCATCGCGCCCTTCGAGTACAGCGCGCTGGCCTGGGGCATCGCACTGGACTGGCTGTTCTGGCAGGCCGTGCCCGACGCGTGGACGCTGGGCGGCGCCGGCATCATCATCGCCAGCGGCGTCTACCTGGTGCGCGGCGAGGCAAGGCCCCGGCTCCAGCCGCGCGAGGAGGTCTCGACGGAACGCTCGGGCTGAGCGGCCCGGCGCGACGGCGCGGCAACCTACGCCCGGCCCGCCCGGCCGACGACAGGCCCCGCCCTGGGCCGGCGCGACAGTGCCGCATCGCCCATCCCTGCCACGCCTTCCCATGGCCACTTCCTCCCGCAGCGCCCGCGCGCACGCCGACGCCGACGCGAAGACCGACGACGTGCTCAGCGACTTCAAGGCTGCCGTCAACATGACGCCTTCCCAGTTGGAGCGCTGGCTGCAGACGGAGGAATCGCGCACCGTCGGCTTCAAGGGCGCGCCAGGCAAGGAATCGGTGGGCCATGCGTCGGGCCGGCGAATCGTGCGGCTGCTGGGCAAGGACCGCGAGGCCCTCACCACGGGCGACCTGGCCCACATGCGCAAGGTGGTGGGCTACGTGCACCGCCACCTGGCGCAACGGCCCGCGGGGAACGTGCGCGACACGCCCTGGCGCCAGTCGCTGATGAACTGGGGCCATGACCCGCTCAAGCGCAGCTGACGTGCAGCGCGCGCTGGCAGGTATCGCACGCGGTCCGTCCCCATGAAGCTCTGGCACCACTGGTTCCGTTTCGCCATCGCCGGCTGCCTGGCGATGCCCCTGGGCGCCGCGGCGGCCGGTGCCGAAGGCACCAACCCGCTGGTCGCCGAACGCTGGAAGACCCGCCCCATCGTGGTCGTCGTGCCGCATGCGGACCACCCGCTGCTGCGGCGGGTGGAAGCGACGCTGGCCGAAACGGCCGGGCGCGAGGCGTTTCGCGACCGCGAGATGGTGCTCTACACCGTGGTGGCCGGCCAGGGGAGGCGCGACGGTCGGCTCCTGGCCGCCCCGCGCACTGCGGCGCTGCTGCGCGCCATCGACGTGGAGGCGGGCGGCGCACCGGCGTTCGTGCTGGTGGGCAAGGACGGCGGCGTGAAGATGCGCGAAGGGGCCGATGTCGATCTGCAGTCGGTCTTCGAGGAGATCGACCGCATGCCGATGCGGCGCAAGCGCTGAACAACGCAGCCTTGCGGCCGGCCGGCACCGCCGCCGCTCAGAGGGCGCCTGCGGTGCGCAGCGCGTCGATCTCCGCCGCCGACAACCCCATCTCGCGCAGCACCTCGTCGGTGTGCTGACCCAGCGCGGGCGGTGCGCGGCGCAGCACGGGCGGGGTGGCCCCAAGGCGCAGCGGACTGGCCACGCCGGTGATGGCCGCAATGCCGTCGCCCGCATCACGCGGCAGCGAGACGGCCAGGCCGCGCGCCTTCACCTGCGCGTCGTCGAAGGCGGCGCCGATGTCGTTGATCGGGCCGCAGGGCACGGCCTTGTCCTCCAGCAGCGTGACCCACTCGGCGGTGGTGCGCGTGCGGGTGACCGCCTCCATGGCGGGGATCAGCACGTCGCGGTGCTTCACGCGCAGCGTGTTGCTGGCGAAGCGCGCGTCGGCCGCCCACCCGGCCTGGCCCGCCGCCTCGCAGAAGCGCGCGAACTGGCCGTTGTTGCCGATGGCCAGCAGCATGGCGCCGTCCTTCGTCGGGAAGTCCTGGTAGGGCGCAAGGCTGGGGTGCGTGTTGCCCTGGCGCTGTGGCGCCTTGCCGGTGTTGAGGAAGGCGCTGGCCTGGTTGGCGAGGATCGCCATGCCGACATCGAGCAGCGCCATGTCGATGTGCTGGCCCTGCCCCGTCTGTTCGCGCACGCGCAGCGCGGCGAGGATGGCCGTGCTGGCGTAGCAGCCGGTGAAGAGGTCGGTGAGCGCCACGCCCACACGCAGCGGCCCGCCGCCGGGCTCGCCGTCGGGCCGGCCGGTGATGCTCATCATGCCGCTCATGGCCTGGATCATGAGGTCGTAGCCGGCGCGTTCGGCATACGGGCCGTCGTGGCCGAAACCGGTGACGCTGCAATACACGAGCCGCGGATTGGCGGCGCGCAGCGTCTCGTGATCGAGCCCGTACTGCTTGAGCCCGCCGGTCTTGAAGTTCTCGACCACCACGTCGGCCTGCGCCGCCATGCGCTGCAGCAGGGCCTGCCCCTCGGGCGTCGCCATGTCGATGGTGACCGACCGCTTGTTGCGGTTGCAGGCGGTGAAGTAGGTGGACTGCGTCGTGTCCTGGCCCGCCTCGTCCTTGAGGAAGGGCGGCCCCCAGGTGCGCGTGTCGTCGCCCATGCCGGGGCGTTCGATCTTGACCACGTCGGCCCCCAGGTCCGCCAGGATCTGGGTGCACCACGGGCCGGCGAGCACGCGCGAAAGGTCGAGGACCTGGATACCGTCGAGGGCTGCTGGGGTCATGGAAATTCGGGTACCGGAACGCGAAGGGCGCGAAAGTTACGCGAAGGGCGCGAAAGAAACATCCAAGATTTTCTTGTTCTTGCTTTCGCGTCTTTCGCGAAATCTTCGCGCCCTTCGCGTACGGATGTCCGCTTTCAGTTCGAGAACGCCGCGATCCCCGTGATCGCACGGCCGAGGATGAGGGCGTGCACATCGTGCGTGCCCTCGTAGGTGTTGACCACCTCGAGGTTGACCAGGTGGCGTGCCACGCCGAACTCGTCGCTGATGCCGTTGCCGCCCATCATGTCGCGCGCCATGCGGGCGATGTCGAGCGACTTGCCGCAGTTGTTGCGCTTCATGATGGAGGTGATCTCCACCGCGGCGATGCCCTCGTCCTTCATGCGGCCCAGGCGCAGGCTGCCCTGCAGGCCCAGCGTGATCTCGGTCTGCATGTCGGCCAGCTTCTTCTGGATCAGCTGGTTGGCGGCCAGCGGGCGGCCGAACTGCTTGCGGTCCAGCACGTACTGGCGGGCACGGTGCCAGCAGTCCTCGGCGGCGCCGATCGCGCCCCAGCTGATGCCGTAGCGCGCGCTGTTCAGGCAGGTGAAGGGGCCCTTGAGGCCCTGCACCTCGGGGAAGGCGTTCTCTTCGGGCACGAAGACGTCGTCCATGACGATCTCGCCGGTGATGGACGCGCGCAGGCCCACCTTGCCGTGGATGGCCGGCGCCGAGAGGCCCTTCATGCCCTTCTCGAGCACGAAGCCACGGATCGGGCCGACGGCGCCGCCTTCGCTCACTTCCTTGGCCCAGACGACGAAGACGTCGGCCACCGGCGAGTTGGTGATCCACATCTTGTTGCCCTTGAGGCGGTAGCCGCCGTCGGTCTTGTAGGCGCGGGTGGCCATGCTGCCGGGGTCGGAACCGTGGTCGGGCTCGGTCAGGCCGAAGCAGCCGATCCACTCGCCGCTGGCCAGCTTGGGCAGGTACTTCTGCTTCTGCGCCTCGGAGCCGAATTCGTAGATCGGCACCATCACCAGAGACGACTGCACGCTGGCCATGGAGCGGTAGCCGGAATCGACGCGCTCCACTTCACGGGCGATGAGGCCGTAGCAGACGTAGTTGAGGCCGGGGCCGCCGTACTGCTCGGGGATGGTCGGGCCCAGCAGGCCCAGCTCGCCCATCTCGCGGAAGATCGTGAGGTCGGTCTTCTCGCCGCGGAACATCTCCAGCACGCGCGGCGCCAGCTTGTCCTGGCAGTAGGCGTTGGCGGCATCGCGCACGGCGCGCTCGTCGTCGGTGAGCTGCTGCTCGAGCAGGAAGGGGTCGTCCCAATGGAAGGCGGCTTTGGTGGCCATGTGTGCGGTCTCCGACAGGCTGTGCGCGATGCGCGGCGATGGACAAGGGGGAAAGGCTGCCATCGTACGACCGCCGCCGCGCCACGGGCAAACGAGAATTCCACATCCAGATATGCTGTTCGCTCATGTCTTGGAGCGGGTGTCCGCCCTGCAAACCCCACATCGCTCACGGTCCAACTATGTAGCCGCCGAATACCATGCGCCGAAAAATCCCCTCGACCCAGTCCCTCGCCTGCTTCGAGGCCGCCGCGCGGCACGAGAGCTACACGCGCGCCGCGCAGGAACTGGCGCTCACGCAGAGCGCCGTGTCGCGCCAGATCGGCGCGCTCGAGGAATTCATGGGCCTGGCCCTGTTCCGCCGCACGCGCCACGGCGTGCAACTCACGGCCGCCGGCGCCGACTACGCGCGCCAGATCTCGCGCCAGCTCGACGCCATGGAGCGCGACACGCTGGACGCCATGGCGCGCCAGGGCAGCGGCGGCGCGCTGCAGCTCGCGGCGGTGCCCACCTTCGCCACGCGCTGGCTGATCCCGCGGCTGCCGGCCTTTGCGCAGGAGCATCCCGACGTCACGGTCCACATCGAAACGCGCACGCGGCCCTTCCTCTTTGCCGACTCGCCTTTCGACGCGGCCCTGTACGCGGGCACGGCCGAGCAGGCGGCCAACTGGGCCGGCACCCGTTCCACCGTGCTGATGCACGAGGACGTGGTGCCGGTGTGCAGCCCCGCGCTCATCGCGCCGAAGCGGCAGCTCACGCCCGCGGCCGTGGCGCGCCTGCCGCTGCTGCAGCAGAGCACGCGGCCCGAGGGCTGGCGGCAGTGGTTCGATGCCCAGGGCGTGGAGGCGCCGCGCGCGCGCAGCGGGCCGCGCTACGAGCTGTTCTCGATGCTGGCCGTGGCGGCCGCGCACGGGCTCGGGGTCGCGCTGATGCCGCTGCTGCTGATCGAGGCCGAACTCGCCCGCGGCGAGCTGGTGGTGGCCTGCCCGCGGCCGCTGCGCGGCGAACGCAGCTATTTCTTCGTCACCCCCGCACGGCCCGACGAACGCGGCGTCGTGGCACAGATGCGGCGCTGGCTGCTCGCGCAGATCGGCTGACGCCGCGCACCCGGTTCAGGGCGGTGCGTCATCCGTTTCAGGAAAAAAGTGTGTCGTATTCGCCATGCATTGTTATTTGATTGTTTCCTGAGCGCCCGAGGGGGAAGACGAAACGAATGTGTCCACGCATGATGCCGGTCCCGGCTCGCCGGCCTGCCGGGACCGTTGCGATTGTTCATGTCCGCCACCGCTCCTGCCCGCTCCCCTCGCCTGCGTCGCTTTCGCGTCGATGTCGGCACCATCATCACGATGGTGGTGCTGTTCCAGTCCCTGCTGCTGGTGGCGATCGGCTACTGGGGATCGCAGCGCCTGGTGTCGACCATCGGCGAGTCGGCCCACCGCGCCGACCACCTGCGCATCGAGGACAAGGTCAACGCCTTCCTGGCCAAGGCCGCCTCGGTGGTGGATGCGGTGGGTGCGGCACCGAGCCTGCGCCCGGCGGGTGAAGGCGCCGTGCCCACGGCCGAACTGCTGTGGGTGCTGCTGCAGCAGTCGCACGAGCTCGACAGCCTGTACGTCGCCAACGACGCCGGGCGCATGCTCATGGTGCAGCGCTATCCCGAGGTCGCGGTGCGCCACATCGTGCGCGAGCGCGATTTCACCGTCGAGACCTGGGAGTACAAGCCCGCCGCCGACGAAGGCAAGGACACCCAGCAGCGCTACCTGACCGAACGCATCTCCGCCTTCCGCACCCAGTACGAGCCGCGTGCGCGCAGCTGGTACGTGCAGGCGACGCAGAAGGGCGTGCCGGTCTGGACGGCGCCCTACGTCTTCGCCGCATCGCAGGAACTGGGCGTGACCTACGCCGTCCCCGGCCAGCGCCGCGACCGCGACGGGGCGCAGGTGCTGGTGGCCTCGGGCGACGTCACGCTGGGCCGCCTGTCGGACTTCGTGCGCCTGTTCAGCCGTGCCGGCTACGGCGACAGCGCGCTGCTCAGCGCCGAGCACCAGGTGCTGGCGCGCAGCGACCAGCCCGGCCGCATCCAGGCCCTGGCGCTGCCCGGCAACGGCGTGCTGGGCGCCATCCACGCCCGCATGCTGGCCGACGGCAGCGCGCGCGGCACGGTGAGCACGGCCTTCCCGATCGACTTCGACGGCCAGCGCTACCTGGTGCAGACCTCGCGCATCCCGGCCACCAGCTGGCGCCTGATCAGCTGGGTGCCCGAGGACAAGCTGCTGGGCGGCCTGCGGCGCGCGGTGCTGTGGTCGATGCTGCTGGTGGTGGCCTTCCTGGTGCTCATCGTCGGTGTCTCGCTGCGCCTGGCCCAGCGCGTGACGGCGCCGGTGGAGAGCCTGTCGTCGATCGCGCGGCGCATCGGCCGGCTCGAGCTGGACGGCCTGCCGCGCGTGGAAAGCCGGGTGCTGGAGATCCAGCACCTCGACCAGGCGCTGGACGACTCGGCGCGCGGCCTCAAGGCCTTCCGCAAGTTCGTGCCGGTCGACGTGGTCACGCAACTGGTGGAGAGCGGCCACACGCTCGGCCCGAGCGGCGAACCGCGCCGGATCACGGTGATGTTCACCGACGTGGCGGGCTTCACCCGCATCGCCGAGGCCACGCCCACCGAGGTGCTGGTGCGGCAGATGACGCGCTACTTCAACCTCGCGGCGGCCGTGTTCACGCGCCACGGGGGCACCATCGACAAGTACATCGGCGACGGCACGATGGTGTTCTGGGGCGCGCTCGGCGACGTGCCGCACGCCGAGGAGAGCGCCTGCCGTGCCGCGCTGGAGCTGCAGGCCGAACTGGACGTGCTCAACGCCGAATGGCGCGCCAGCGGGCTGGCGGAGTTCCAGACCCGCATCGGCATCCACACCGGGCCGGCGATCACGGGCGTGCTGGGCTCGAAGGACCGCCTCGCCTACACGGCCGTGGGCGACACGGTGAACGTCGCCAGCCGCATCGAGGGCATCAACAAGGAACTGGGCACCCGCGTGCTGATCTCCGAGACCACCTTCGACGGCCTCGCCGGCCGCCTGCCTACCCGCCGCATCGACGCCATGACCATCCGCGGCCGGCAGAAGCCGCTCCTGGTCTACGAGCTGCTGGAGCCCGCCCCGCCCGCCGCCGCGCCGGCGGCCTGAGCACTGGTCGCCCAGGCGCGTTTCGACGCAAAAGCGACGGCGAAACGCCGGAAAGCGAGACGTAAGCAAAAGTTTCGGCTAGATTCGATGCCTCGCCGACCGTGGCGGAGGGAATACACAGATGAAGAAGTGGATGGGCATCGCCTGCGCCCTGGCAATCCTGGCGGGCTGCGCCGGCCGGCCCCCGACCGGCCCGGGTTCCGGCTACGGCGCCGACTACGTGCCCGTGGTGCTGCCGAACAACGTGCCCGCCGCCACCTACGAGGCCGACGTCGCCGCCTGCCAGAAGACGGCCCGCAGCTACACCTTCGCCACCCCCGACGAGCACCGCGACGCGCTGTTCTTCCTCAACGCGGTCACCCTCGGGGCCGCCGTGGCCATGCCGTCGGGCTGGGCACCGACGCTGGCCACCACCGGCACCACCTGGGGCCTCAACAACGGCTTCGAGTACGGCGTGTACTCGCCGCAGCGCGCCGCCTTTTATGCCCGCCAGGAAAGCGCGATCGCCAACTGCATGGCGCGCAAGGGCTACCTGAACGCCGACCCGAGCGTCGTCGTCACCTGGACGCCGACGCCGGCCGCCGCGGTGAAGGGCCTGCGCCGCACGGGCGTCGACACCTACAACGCCGAGCAGGTGGCCAAGGCCAGCCGCTGCACCGCCACGCCCTTCGCCAACCTGGTGGGCAAGGGCCCGGGCTACGAGAACTACACGGTGCCCTGCGACGGCGGCCGCATCCTCGCGGTGCGCTGCACCTTCGGCAACTGCCGGCCGAGCAGCTGACACCCGCGGCCGGCACGCGCCGGCCGGTCGGATGGAACCCACGGGGCGGCCCATCGGCCGCCCCGTGGCGTTTCCGGTGCCGACGGATTCGCGGCGAATCGGCTCGCAGCCCGCGCCAGGCGGGCGCGAAGCGCTGTCGAGCCCGGAGCGACAGCACGATCCCCGCCGGCGCGGCACACTCGGCAGGGCGCGGCGGCCCCGCATGCCGCGCCTGGCCGACAAGGACCCCCATGGAGACAACGCCCCCCCGCCCGGCGCGCCTGCCGGATTCGCGCTATGCCGTGATGCGCCTCATCGTCACGCTGCTCATCATGACCGTGGGCAGCAGCGGCATGTACGTCGTGTCCGTCGTGCTGCCGGCCGTGCAGGCCGACTTCGGAGTGGCGCGCGCCGAGGCCTCGCTGCCCTACACGCTGCTGATGGTGGGCTTCGGCCTGGGCGGCGTGGTGATGGGCAAGCTGGCCGACCGTTATGGCGTGATGTGGCCGCTGCTGCTGGGCGCCGTGGGCGTGGGCACGGGCTTCGTGGCCAGCAGCTTCACCGGCGGCATCCTCGGCTTCTCGCTGGTGCAGGCGCTCTTCATCGGGCTGGGCAGCGGTGCGGTGTTCGCGCCGCTGGTGGCCGACACCTCGCTGTGGTTCGTCAAGCGGCGCGGCATGGCGGTGGCGGTGTGCGCCAGCGGCAACTACGTGGCCGGCGCGGTGTGGCCGCCGATCGTGCAGCACTTCGTCGAGGTGGCCGGCTGGCGCCCGACCTATGTGGGCCTGGGCATCGTCTGCGGCGTGGCCATGGCCGCCCTGGCGCTGTGCCTGCGCGAGCGGCCGCCGGCGCTGGCCGCGGCGCCCGGGGCCCGGCAGACGGGGGCGTCGCCGGCGGTGGCCGCCGGCATGCGGGCCTTCGGCCTCAGCCTGGGCATGGCGCAGGGGCTGCTGTGCGTGGCGGGCACCGCCTGCTGCGTCGCCATGGCCATGCCGCAGGTGCACATCGTGGCCTACTGCACCGACCTGGGCTACGGCGCCGCGCGCGGGGCGCAGATGCTGTCGCTGATGCTGGCCTGCGGCATCGTGAGCCGGCTGGTCTCGGGCGCCATCTGCGACCGCATCGGCGGCCTGCGCACGCTGCTGCTGGGCTCGGTGCTGCAGGGCCTGGCGCTGCTGATGTTCCTGCCTTTCGACGGGCTGGTGCCGCTGTTCGTGGTGTCGGCGCTGTTCGGGCTGTTCCAGGGTGGGATCGTTCCCTCCTACGCCATCATCGTGCGCGAGCATTTCCCGCCCGCCGAGGCCAGCGCGCGCGTGGGCACCATCATCGGCTGCACGCTGCTGGGCATGGCGCTGGGCGGCTGGATGTCGGGCAAGGTGTTCGACCTCACCGGCAGCTACCACGCGGCCTTCGTCAACGGCATTGCCTGGAACCTGCTGAACATGGCGATCGCCCTCACGCTGCTGCTGCGCACGCGCGGGCGCCTGCGGGGAGCGCCCGGCACGTTTGCACTCGGCAACACGCCGGCCCGGGCGCGGGACTAGACTGGTCGGCCTGCCTTGTCGGCCCGCCCGCCAGCGAGCCCTTCCTGCCCATGAAGTCCCTGTTGTCGCTGCTGCTGTCCCTTGCCGGCCTGCTCGTGGCCACCACCCCGGCCGCGCACGCGGCCACCGGCTGCGAGCAGCTGCGTTCGGAGGTGGAAGGCAAGATCGCCGCGGGTGGCGTCACCCGCTTCAGCGTCACGGTGGTCGACGCCAATGCGCCGGTCACCAGCGGCAAGGTGGTCGGCAGTTGCGAGCTCGGCAGCAAGAAGCTGGTCTACGAGACGACGCCCGCAGCGCCCGGCACGCCCACGGCGGCCGCGCCCGCGGCCAGGAGCCCGGGCAGTGAGCGCATCCTCACGGAGTGCCGCGACGGCACGGTGTCGATGGGCGGTGCCTGCAAGCCCTGAGGGCGCGGGCCCGTCACGCCCCGGTCAGCGGCAGACCTGGGTCGAGTTGATCTGGCGGCAGGTCCTGCCGTCGCCGTTCTGGTAGCGGTCGATCTGCCCCTTGCGGTTGGTGTGGTTGCCCAAGGTGTCGGTGCAGCCGTTGGCGTCGCAGTTGCGGATCGTCGGGCGCATGTCGCGCGGCGGCGGTGCCGGCCGGCCGTGGTAGCCGCCGCCATAGGGGTACCAGGTGTCGGCCACGACGCCCGGCTCGCCGCGGTCGCTGTAGCGCGGATCGGGCGCTGCCTCGCGCGCATTGCCGCCGCGGCCGTCGATGATCGCCGCGCCCGCCGGTGGCTGGACGGGCCGGCTGGCCCCGTCGACCGCCTCCTGCTGCAGCTGACGGGCGCGGTTCACGCTGTCGAGCTGATCCTGGGCCGCACGCTCGCTCGCCGCATAGCCGGGCGGGGCCGCCTCGGGCACCGGCACGTTGCCGGTCGGTTTCGAGCCCGCGGGGCAGGCGGCCTGGTCGGTGTAGCTGACCTTGCCCGCCGCATCGGTGCAGCGCAGCACGTCGGCGTGCACACCCGCCGTCGCAGCGAGGAGGACGAAGCAGAAGGCAAGGCGTCGCATGGCGCGATTGTGGCGCGTCGAGCCGCCATACGCACTCGAGGCCTGCAGCGTCAGGCCGGGCCCTTGCCGTCGGGCTCGGCCAGCTTGCGGTGCTGCTCGGCGAGGGTCTCGTTCGGCGTGACGTGCGACAGCGCGACCTGCAGCTTGTTCTTCCAGCCCGCCACGACCTCCGCCTCGCCCTTCATCATGGCGTCGAAACCGATGCGCGCCACCTCGGCCGGATCGGCCTTGTCGTCCTGGCGGCCGACCGGCGTGTCCAGCATGCCCGCGCGGGCGAAGAAGCGGGTGTCGGTCACGCCGGGCTGCAGGCAGGTCACGCTCACGCCGGTGCCCTGCAGCTCGTTGCGCAGCGCGACGACGAAGGAATCGATGAAGGCCTTGGTGCCGTTGTAGACCGCCTGGAAGCTGCCGGGCTGGAAGCCGGCGATCGAGCCCGTCACGAGGATGCGCCCGCGGCCCCGCTCGCACATGCCACGCGCCACGCGCTGCACGAGGTCCACGGTGCCGGTGATGTTGGTGTCGATGAGGTGGCGGATCTGCTCGAAATCCTGTTGCAGGACGCCGTGTCCGAGCCCGTGCCCTGCGTTCGCGAACAGCGCCTCCACCGGCCGCCCCGCGGTCAGTGCGAGCAGTGCGTCGACGCCTTCGCGCGTGGCGAGGTCGACCTCGACGCCGTCGGCCTGGGCGCCCAGCGCGCGCAGGCTGGCCAGGGTGTCGGCGAGCGGCTCGTCGGCAGCCACCGCCACGTCGTAGCCATGCGTGGCCGCGAGGCGGGCCAGCTGGTGGCCGATGCCGGACGATGCGCCGGTGACGATGGCCAGGGGACGCAATTCGGTGCTCTGCATGGTCGGGACCTCGTAGGGGGTGGGTGGAAGGTGCCGCGAGCGCCATGCGCCGCAACGTCCTGCCTCACCCTACGCGCGCCGCCGGCACCGCGTGTCGGACAGCGACGGCCGTCCTGTAGTGGAAGGATGACGGGCGTGGGCCTGCGCTGCGCGAGGCAGGCGCACCGGCCAGCGCCACGTACCGCCGCTCAGGCCGCGGCGGTCTGCTCTTCCATGAGGTCGACCTTGCGCAGGCGCAGCAGTTCGCCCAGGCTCACCAGGTCGACACCACTGTCGCGGGCCTGCGGGAACAGCTCGTTGCGCTCCTCCTTCACGTGGTGGTCGATGTACTCGCCCAGCACCTTCACGCGGGCGTCGAACATGTCGTCGACCTCGGAGGCCTGCTCAATCTGGGCGATGAGGTCCTTGGCACTCTGGTGCTCGACGTTCGCCTCGTCCAGCAGGTCCTCGTCGCGGATCTGGCCGCGCAGCGCGGGGTAGAAGATCTCTTCCTCGATCTGCGTATGCACGGTCAGTTCGAGGCAGATGTGGCGCGCCAGCTCGAGCTTGCGGCTATGCACGTCCTGCGCCTTGGACGAGTTCAGGGACTCGTAGGTCTCGAACATCTTCTTGACGTTCTTGTGGTCGTTGTCCAGCAGGGTGCAGGCATCGGCGGGGATGTTGGGCATGGGTGACTCCTTCGTCGTGGGTGGTTGGTGTGCCCAAAATTGCGCCGCGGCCGGGGCCGGGTGAGTAGGAATGCAGCGCATGCGGCTGCCGAACGGACCGACATGGCGCGCATCGGTCGCGGCCGGCACGCCTCAGCTTCGAGTTCCCGGTTCTGCCGGTTTGTTGAACAGCTTTCTCAGCGCACGCTTGGCGGCCTCGAGCCGGCGCAGCCGGGTGGGCGACAGGTTGTGGCCGGCGCGATTGATGTAGAAGGTCAGCATCGACATGGCCGAGCGGTAGGGCTCGCTCTTGCGGCGCCGGCTGCGTTCGGCCGAACGCTTGAGCGAGCGCGCGATGGCCTGCGCACTGCCGAGCTTGAAGACGCCCGGATCGAGGTCCATCGCGTCGCTGGTCTCGGTGACACGCTGCGACCAGCGCGCGCCCGTGGCACGGTGAGCGGGGTGTGTGGCGGCTTGGGACATGGGTGATCTCCTTTGCAGGCCCATGCTCCTGCCCCGATCCGCCGCGCGCGTAGGCGATCGCTTGCGGCCCGTGTCGGCTGCCTGCGGTGTGCACCTCGCCCGCGCGAGGCCGCCGATATGATCGGCCGCATGCTCGCCAACCTCGTGCCCTTCCTCATCCACTGGGCCATCACCGCCGTATCGCTCTGGGTCGCGAGCCACATCTTCCGCGGCCTGAAGTTCGACAGCACCGGCGCGCTGATCGTGGCGGCCCTGCTGCTGGGCTTCGCCAATGCCATCGTCAAGCCGCTCTTGATCGTGCTGACCTTGCCGCTCACGCTGCTGACCTTCGGCCTGTTCCTGCTGGTCATCAATGCGCTCATGATCCTGCTGGTCGCGGCGCTGGTGAAGGGCTTCCGCGTCTCGGGCTTCTGGACCGCCCTGTTCGCCAGCCTGTTCGTGTCGATCCTCAGCATCCTGATCGGCTCGCTGCTCGGCGGCAGCGACCCAGCCACCACCATTCAGATGCCCCAGGGCACGGGCAACTGGCTCTGACGCCAGGCTCCAGGACACCTCGAAACAAAAAAGGCCCGCAGCGCCCGCCAGCTGGGCGCGGCCAGCTCCTGATTTCATAGCAACGGCCAGGACGACGTTCGCCGTCGGCGCCGTCTCACACGGCCTTCGCCCCTGCGTGCCCACAGTGGGTCGATCGCACCGCGCAGCGCGCGGCCCCTGGACGAACGGAGCATTGACCCCATGAGCACCGACCCCCTCCTCGGCGGCAGCCGAGCCCCCGCCCAAGCCCCCGGCAAGGACATCGACGCCCTCGGCCCGAGCGACACCAGCGACAGCGGCAGCGACGTGCAGACCGACCTGCGCCGCACGTCCCTCGACGAAGGCTCGGAAGGCGCGCTGCCCATCGCGCACGACAGCACCAGCGACTCGGCCGGTACCGGCGAGAGCGCCTCCGCCGACCCGGCACCGCCGGAGATCGATGCGGACGTGCTCCCCGACCGCACCGGTCAGCTGCCCGGCGAAGACAGCGACGACATCGATGTCGCCACGGCGGACAGCTTGGCCGACGACGAGGACGACAGCGCGGCCTAGGACCGGCCGTCCACGAGCGTCGGGCGCGGGCTGAACACGTAGGGCAGCAGGCCCGCGAGCACGAGCGCGGCCGCACAGCCGAAGATGGCGCCGTAGCTGGCCGCCGGCGCCCATTGATGGCGCTGGCCCGCTTCGGCGATCAGGCCGAAGGCCCAGGCGGCCAGCGCGGAACCGAGGAACACGAAGCTGTTGAGCAGCCCCAGCCCGCGCCCGCGCAGGGCGGGCGGCACGAGGCCGCGGCCATGCGCCATGACGAGTGGATGCAGCATGCCCACCGTGCCCAGCAGCGTGAGCAGCGCCAGGTCGGGCCCCAGCCCCGCGGCCGGCCAGGCCGCCAGCGCCAGGGCGGCCAGGAAGGACAGCATCGACCAGCCGAGCACCGCGCGCCGGATCGAAGCGCGCCGCACCAGCCAGGGCAGGAACAGCGCGGTGAAGAAGCCGCCGAGGCTCAGCACCGTCAACGCCATCCCCCGCGCCCCGGCCTGCAGCCCGAACACGTTGGCCAGGTAGGGCCCGCCCCAGGCATTGCGAAAGGCCGTGCCGGCCGCCATGGCCACGCACAGCGGGATCAGGGTCCACATCGCCGGCAGCGCGAGCAGCCGCGCGCTGGCCGCCACCATGGCGGCGGGCGTCTCGGCCTTCGCGTCGGCATGGCCGTGGTCGTGC
Organism: Xenophilus aerolatus; assembly: GCA_030418545.1. Taxonomy (GTDB): domain Bacteria; phylum Pseudomonadota; class Gammaproteobacteria; order Burkholderiales; family Burkholderiaceae_C; genus Xenophilus. The sequence goes on from QAIB01000004.1 coordinate 283,294, forward strand.
ACCCGCCGCCACACGCCGACGCATGCACCGAGCATGCACAGTGCGGCCAGCGCGATGGGCAGTCGCCACCCCACCGCGTGCACGGCCCAGCCCAGGGGGGCCGTCGCCAGCAGCGCGCCGACCATGCCCAGCGCATTGGTGCGGCCGATGAACGCGACATAGCGCTGCGGCGGCAAGGTGGCCGAGGCGTGATGCATCAGCCCCATGAACACCGGCGCGCAGGCCAGGCCCAGGCCCAGCTGCGCCACCATCGCCGTGCCGCCGCCCGGCGCTGCCACGAAGAGCAGCGCAGACACCACGCCCAGCGCCAGCAGCACGCGTGTGGGCGCACCCACGCCGTAGCGGTCGAAGGCCACGCCCACCGGCACCTGCGCGAGCGCGAAGGAGAAGAAGAAGCAGGACGACAGCGCGCCGAAGCCTGCGGGCGACAGCGACAGGTCCTGCTGCAGCTCGGGCGCCATGACGGCCAGGCAGGTGCGGAAGAACTGGCTGAGCGCGAAGGCGACGGTGAGCGCGCGCAGGCCGCGCGTGGTGGCAGGGCTGACCATGGAAAAGAACTCGACGGCGGCTCGCGCGCGCGGGGATGCGCGGGAGCTGGGCCCGCATTAGAACCGCGAGCCGCCGGCGGCCCTGTCGCACGCCGGATCGAGGGGGCGCGGACGTTCAGCGCTCGGCGTCGATGCGCTTGGCTTCCTCGTCCTGCCAGGCGTCGTTGGGGATGTCGGGCGTGCCGGGGTAGCCCTGCTGCTTGAGCTTTTCGCGACCCATGCGGCTGCCCTCCTCGGGCGGGTCCTGGCCGATGGCGCGGCTTTGCTGCAGGTTGACGCCGGACTGCTCGCCGCGGTCGCCGGCGAGGGCTTCGCCGGGTTCGGAGTGGGTGGTAACGGGCTTGGTATGGCGTGGATCGGTCATGGAAATCTCCTGGAGATGCACCATGTCGCCACGCCCGGCGCGGCGTGGGCGCCGTCCCCCGCGCCCAATGCCTGTGGGAAGTGCCTCACACCACGCCGGTGTGCGCGCACCGCGGCAGGCGAGCGCAGTCGCTCAGGCCGCCGCCTGCGCCCGCCGCTCGGCCAGCGCGACGTACCAGTCCAGGCTGCCGGGGTTGGCCATGGCCTCGCGGTTCACCACGCGCTCGAGGGGCTGGCCCAGGAGTAGCTTCTTGATCGGCAGTTCCTGCTTCTTGCCCGACAGGGTGCGCGGGATCTCGGCCACCTGGAAGATGTCGTCGGGCAGGAAGCGCGGCGACAGCGCGGTGCGGATGGCATCGTTGAGCTTCCTGCGCATGGCGTCGTCGAGCGCAACGCCGGGGCGCAGCACGACGAACAGCGGCATGTAGCTGTCGCGGCCGAGGTACTCGAGGTCGACCACCATCGAGTCCATCACCTCGGGCAGGGCCTCGACGGCGTTGTAGATCTCGCTGGTGCCCATGCGCAGGCCCTGGCGGTTGATGGTCGCGTCGCTGCGGCCGTAGATGACGCAGCCGCCGTCCTCGCCGATCCGGATCCAGTCGCCATGCCGCCACACGCCGGGGTAGGTGTCGAAATAGCTCGACAGGTAACGTGCGTTGCCGGGGTCGTTCCAGAAGTACAGCGGCATCGACGGGATGGGCCGGCTGCACACCAGCTCGCCGACCTCGCCGATCACCGGTTGGCCGCTCTCGTTCCAGGCCTCGACGCTGGCACCGAGCTGGCGGCATTGCATCTGGCCCGGCACCTCGGGCAGCTCGCGGTTGCCACCGACGAAGGCGCCGCAGAAGTCGGTGCCGCCCGAGATGTTGCACCACCACGGGTCGGGCGAGCCGGCGGCCTTGAGCTGCGCCGTGCCCCAGCGCTGCACGTCCTCGGCCAGCGGCGAACCGGTGCTGCCCAGCACCCGCACGCGCGACAGGTCGCCGCAGTCCTTGGCCACCACGCCGGCCTTCATGCAGTTGGTGAAGTAGGCCGCGCCGGCGCCGAAGAAGGTGACCCGGTGCCGCGCGACGAAGCGCCACAGCACGGTCCAGTCGGGCTTGTCCTTGCTGCCGCCGGGGTGGCCGTCGTAAATGCAGATGGTGGCGCCGAAGGCCAGGCCCGAGAGCTGCGAATTCCACATCACCCAGCCGGTGGAGCTGAACCAGTGGTAGCGCTCGCCGCGGTTGTTGTCGCCATAGCTCGCGCCCACGTCGTTGTGCAGCCCGCAGGCGTACATGTTGACGATGATGCCGCCCTGTCCGTGCACGATGGGCTTGGGCAGGCCCGTGGTGCCGCTGGAGTAGACGACCCAGATCGGGTGGTCGAAGGGCAGCCATTCGGGCTCGAAGGCCGCCACCTCGGCATCGTTTCGGGCCGTGGCGCCTGCCCAGTCGCCGTCGTGCGCAATCGATCTCGTCGCGTGCGGGCTCTTCAGCAGCAGCAGCTTGCGCACCGAGGGCAGCGCATCGCGCAGCTCCTGCACGATGCCGCTGCGGTCCACCGGCTTGCCGCCGTAGTGCACGCCATCGGCCGCGATGAGCACCTTGGGCTCGATCTGCTTGAAGCGGTCGGCCACGGCCGCGGTGCCCATGTCGGGCGCGCACACGCTCCACACGGCGCCGATGCTGGAGCACGCGAGGAAGGCCACCATCGTCTCGGGCACGTTCGGCAGGTAGGCCGCGACGCGGTCGCCGCGCTGCACGCCCAGCGACCTGAGCGTGAGCGCGACCGACGCGACCTGGCGCTTCAGCTCGGGCCAGGACATCTCGCGCACTTCGCCCAGTTCGTTGTCGCTCACGATGGCGGGGCAGCCCGCGGCATGCGCGGCGTCGGCATGGCGCAGCACCTCGCGCGCGTAGTTGACCTGCGCGCCGGGGAACCACACGGCGCCGGGCATGCGGTCCTCGGCCAGCACGGCCGTGTGCGGCGTGGGCGAGTGCATGCCGCTGTAGTCCCAGATGCTCTGCCAGAAGGCATTGAGGTCGGTGACCGACCACTGCCACAGGTCGGCGTAGGAATCGAAGGCGAGGCCGCGCGTCTCGCGCAGCCAGTTCTGGTAGAGGCGGATCTGGGGAATGTTGGGAGCGGTCATGGCCGCCAGCGTAGTGCGGCGGGCGCGTCGGCTCCATACGGATTGGCCCGGGCGCGGTCATCTGCGCGACTTGGGGTTTGTACGTGTGTACAAGAAATTTGTACGGCCGTTCAATGCGCCGCATGAGTGCCCGGCCGTCCGCCCTTCCCAAGCCGCCGCGCGCCGCGCGTACGGCGGCCGCGGCAGACGCCCGGCCCGACCGTCGGCAGGCGATCCTGCTGGCGGCCGAAAGGCTGTTCGCGCGCTTCGGCTACCACGCGGTGAGCATCCGCCAGATCGCCGACGAGGCGGGCGTGCCGCTGGCGCTGGTGGGCTACTACTTCGGGCCCAAGAACGCGCTGTTCGAGGCCATCTTCGCGCACTGGAACCCCACCATCGAGCGCCGCCTGGCCGCGCTGGCGGCGGTGCCCATCGACGCGGCCGACGCGCGCACGCTGCCGCGCATCATCGACGCCTTCACCGCGCCGGTGCTGGCGCTGCGCGCGAGCAACGAGGGCGAGTACTACGCTCTGCTGGTGGCGCGCGAGCTGTCGCACGCCACCGAGGAGGCCGACCGCGTGCTGCGCCACTACTTCGACCCGCTGGCCAACGCCTTCATCGACGCGCTGCAGCGCGCGCTGCCGCACGCCACGCGCGCGCAGGTGGCCTGGGGCTACCAGTTCGCGCTGGGTGCGCTGCTGCACCACCTGACGGACACGCGCGTGGAGCGCCTGTCGGGCGGCGAGGCCCAGGCCAACGATGCCGCCGGCGGCGCGTTGCTGGTCACCTTCATTGCCGGCGGCCTGCGCGCCGCCATGCCGCGCCCGCGCGCGGCACGCGCGGCCATGCCCCCTTCGAAGAAAAACACCCCACGGAGACAAGCCTGATGAAAAGACGCACCGCACTCTCGGCGCTGGGCGCCGCCACCCTCGCCGCAGCCGCCCTGCCCGCCCGCGCGCAGGCCGGCACGAAGATCGTGTTCGGCTTCACCGCCGTGACCGACTTCGCCTCAGTCTTCGTGGCCAGGGAAGAGGGCTACTTCACGAAGCGCGCGCTGGACGTGGAACCCAAGTTCATCCCGCTCAACTCCACCATCCCGGCCGCGCTGCAGTCCGATTCGCTCACCATCGGCGGGCCGACGCCCTCGGTCTTCCTGCAGGCCGTGGACGGCGGGCTGGATCTGGTGCTGGTGGCCGGCGGCGGCCTCACGTCCAAGGGCATCACCGGCTTCGGCCTGGTGGCACGCGCCGGCAGCGGCATCAAGACGGCGCAGGATTGCGTGGGCAAGAAGGTCGGCGTGCCGGGCCTGGGGGCTTTCCTGCACGTGACCTTCCGCGCCTGGCTCAAGGACCAGGGCGTGGACCACCGCAAGGTCAACTTCGTCGAGGCGGCCTTCCCGCAGCATGCGGACCTGCTGCGCGGCGGCTCGGTGGACGCGGTGGTGTCGGCCGACCCCTTCATGAGCCGCATCACCGAATCGGGCGCGGGATACGTGGCCAGCTACTACTCCACCTTCCTACCCGAGGGCAACCAGACCATCGTGCACGCCGCGCGGCGCGACTGGGCCGAAAAGAACCCGCAGGCCGTGCGCGCCTTCCGCGAGTCGCTGGTCGAGGCCGCCGCCTTCATGGGCCAGCCCAGGAACGACGCGCGGGTGCGCGCGGCCATCGGCAAGTACATCAAGCTGCCGCCGGAGGTGCTGGCCAAGGTGCAGATCTCGCCGCCGGGCCCGGTCGTGACAGACAAGCAGCTGGCCTACTGGGTGGGGCTGATGAAAGAGCAGGACATGCTCAAGACAATGCCCGACGTGGCGCGCCTGGTCGCCCGCTGAAGCGCGGCTGCCGGCCATGGGTGCTCCTGATTTCATAGCCGCCCGCGCCCGTCCCATGGGCGCTGTTGGCACTTTTTCCTCTAAGGACGCGGCGCCGCCGCTGCTGCGCTTCGACGCCGTGGGCATCCGCCTGGGCGGGCGCGAGATCCTCTCGCCCACCAGCTTCGAGGTGGCGCGTGGCGAGTTCGTGTGCATCGTCGGCGCCAGCGGCTGCGGCAAGACCACGCTGCTGCGCACCGCGAGCGCGCTGGTCGCGCCCACCACCGGCCGCGTGCTGCGGCACGGCCAGGCCATCACCGCGCCGGTGCGCGAGATCGCCTTCGTGTTCCAGGACTACGGCCGCGCGCTGCTGCCCTGGCGCACGGTCGAAGGCAACGTGCGCCTGGCGCTCGAGGCCGCGCACGTGCCCGCGGCCGAGCATGCGGCGCGCGCCGCCGAGGTGCTGGCCAAGGTGGGCCTGGCCGCGCACGCGCAGAAGTTCCCGCTGCAGCTCTCGGGCGGCATGCAGCAGCGCGTGCAGATCGCGCGCTGCCTGGCGCAGCGGCCCGAGCTGATGCTCATGGACGAGCCCTTCGGCGCGCTCGACGCGATGACGCGCCAGGGCCTGCAGGACGAGCTGGCACGGCTGGTGCGCGAGGACGGCCTCACCGTCGTCTTCGTCACCCACGACCTGGAAGAAGCGATCTACCTGGCCGACCGCGTGATCGCGCTGCAGGCCAACCCCGGCCCCGGGCGGCCCAGCCTGGCCCGCATGATCGACGTGCCGATCCCGCGCCCGCGCGACCAGCTCACGACGCGCGAGCACCCCGAGTTCGTGCGGCTGCGGCGCGAGCTCTTCACCTTCATCGAGCACGGCCATGGCTGAGCGCGCACGCGGGCTGCTGCTGCGCCTGCGGCCCTGGGCGATCCCGGCACTGCTGCTGGCCGCCTTCGAGCTCTACGCGCGCCGCGCCTCTGCCCTGGGCAGCGACAGCCTGGCGCCCGTCAGCGCCGCGCTGCGGGCCTTCGTCGGCGCGGCGATGGACGGCTCGCTCTGGCAGGCCACCGCCTTCACGCTCGGCACCGCGGCGCTGGGCCTGCTCCTGGGCGGCCTGCTGGCGCTGGCCGGCGGCATCGCGCTGGGGCTGTCGGCGCGCGCGGCGCGCATGGGCTTCATGACGACCGAGCTGCTGCGCACCGTGCCCTCGGTCGCGCTGATCCCGCTGGCCATGCTGATGTTCGGCTTCGGCGTGCGCATGGAACTGGCCATCGTCGCCTTCGCCACCTTCTGGCCGCTGATGCTGCTGGTGCAGGCGGCCGTGCGGCAGGTGGAGCCGCGCCTGCTGGAGGTGAGCCGCGTGCTGGGCCTGTCGGCGCGCGAGCGGGCCTTCAAGATCGTGCTGCCGGCCATCGCGGCGCGCCTGTTCGTCGCGCTGCGCCTGGGCGTGGCGATCGCGCTGGTGGTGGCGGTGACGGTGGAGATCGCCGCCAACCCGCACGGCATGGGCTACGCGATGATGATCGCGCAGCAGAGCTTCGACCCGGCGCTGATGCTGGCCTGGCTGGGCTGGATCGGCGTGGTGGGCTATGCGGTCAACGCCGCCATGCTGCGGCTGCAGCGGCATGTCGCCCGCCGGATGGGGGCCGCATGAACGACCGCCCGACTTCGGCGAGCTGGCTGGGCTCCGCCGTGGTGCTCGGCGCGGTGATCGCGCTGTGGTGGGCGGCCAGCAACCTGGGCTGGGTGAGCCGCGTCTTCCTGCCCACGCCGCAGGCCACCTGGGGCGCGCTGGCCGAAGGCTTCAACCTGCGCGGCAACGGCCAGGGCGAGCTGGCCGCCTGGACCGTGGACACCGTCGGCCGCATGCTGCAGGGCTGGCTCCTGGCCTCGCTGGCCGGCGTGGCGCTGGGCGTGCTGATCGGCGCCTCGGCCACGGCGCGCGACTGGCTGCAGCCGATGCTGGAGTTCGTCCGTCCGCTGCCCGCGTCGGCGGTGCTGCCGCTGGCCATCGCGATCTTCGGACTGAGCCCGCGCATGGTGCTGGCGGTGGTGGCCTTCGGTGCCATGTGGCCGGTGCTGCTGGCCACCGTGCACGGACTGGCCACCGTCGATGCACGGCTGGCCGAGGTGACGCGCTGCCTGCAGCTGTCGCGCACCGCCTTCATCTTCAAGATCGGCCTGCCGCATGCGCTGCCCGACATCCTGGCCGGCATGCGCCTTGCCCTCACCGTTGCGCTGATCGTGGCGGTGGTGGGCGAGATGATCGCCTCGCAGGGCGGCCTGGGCCAGGCCATCCTGCTGGCGGCCCGCGCCTTCCGCGCCAGCGAGCTCTTCGCCGGCATCGTGCTGCTGGGCCTGATCGGCTTCGTCAGCAACGGCCTGCTGGCCTGGGCCGAACACCGCCTGCTGCGCTGGCAGCGGCCTTGAATCCATCCCCACGAACACCCCAAGGAGACCTGCCATGCCCCGCCGATTCGTCGACCTGTCCATCTACCTCGAGAACGACGTGCTGAGCGACCCGCCGCCCTTCGCGCCCAAGATCCAGTACTTCACGCACGAGAACACCGTCGAGCAGATCACGCCCTTCTTCCCCGGCCTGCAGAAGGCCGACCTGCCCGACGGCGAGGGCTGGGCGGTGGAGCAGGTGCAGCTGTCCACCCACAACGGCACGCACCTCGATGCGCCCTACCACTTCCACTCCACCATGGACAAGGCGCTGGGCGAGAAGAAGCCCGCCATCGCCATCGACCAGGTGCCGCTGGAGTGGTGCTTCCAGCCGGGCGTGAAGCTGGACTTCCGCCATTTCGCCGACGGCTACGTGGTCACGGCCGCCGACGTGGAGGCCGAGCTCGCGCGCGTCGGCCACACGCTCAAGCCGCTGGAGATCGTGGTGGTCAACACCCGCGCCGGCGAGCGCTACGGGCAGCCCGACTACGTCTCCAGCGGCTGCGGCATGGGCTACGAGGCCACCATGTACCTGCTGGAGCGCGGCGTGCGCCTCACCGGCACCGACGGCTGGAGCTGGGACGCACCTTTCGTGCACACCGCGAAGAAATACGGCGAGACGCAGGACGCCGGCCTGATCTGGGAAGGCCACAAGGCCGGCCGCGACATCGGCTACTGCCACCTCGAGAAGCTGCACAACCTCGAGGCGCTGCCGCCGCATGGCTTCTTCATCAGCTGCTTCCCGCACAAGATCCGGGGTGCATCGGCCGGCTGGACGCGCGCCGTGGCGATCTTCGACGACGCCTTGATGGCCTCGGCCTGAGGGGACGGCCTCGATGACGCTCGATCGCACCCACGATGCGCACGCGCGCAGCTGGCTCGCTTCGGCCAACGTGGCCGACGGCGACTTCCCGGTCCAGAACCTGCCCTTCGGCGTGTTCCGCCGCGCCGGCAGCCAGGAGGCCTTCCGCGGCGGCGTGGCCCTGGGCGACCAGGTGATCGACCTGCAGGCGGCTGCGCAGGTCGGCGCCTTCACCGGCCTTGCGGGCCAGGCGCTGCAGGCCGCGTCGCAGCCCACGCTCAACGCGCTGATGGCGATGGGCCCCGAGGCCTGGCATGCGCTGCGGCTCGCGCTCTTCGACGCCCTGGTCGACGGTGCCACGGGCCCGGCCACCGAGGCGTTGCGCGCCGCGCTCGTGCCGCAGGCGCAGGCCGAGCTCGGCCTGCCCAGCCGCATCGGCGACTACACCGACTTCTACACCTCGGTGCACCATGCCGTGAACGTGGGCCGGGTGCTCAAGCCCGACGACCCGCTCACGCCCAACTTCCGCTGGCTGCCCATCGCCTACCACGGCCGCGCATCCAGCGTGGTGCCCAGCGGCACGCCCTTCCACCGCCCGATGGGCCAGGCGATGGCGCCGGGTGCGGCCGCGCCGCAGTACGGCCCCTGCCGCCGGCTGGACTACGAGCTGGAGATGGGCTTCTACGTCGGCCCGGGCAACGCGCAGGGCCGGCCCATCGGCATCGGCGAGGCCGAGTCGCATATCTTCGGCATGTGCCTGCTCAACGACTGGTCGGCACGCGACCACCAGTTCTGGGAGATGGCGCCGCTCGGGCCCTTCCTGGGCAAGAACTTCTGCACCAGCGTCTCGCCCTGGATCGTGACGATGGAGGCGCTGGCACCCTATCGCGTGCCCTTCGAGCGGCCGGCCGACGAGCCGCAGCCGCTGGCATATCTCGACAGCCCGGCCAACCGCGCACACGGCGGCGTGGACGTGCAGCTCGAGGTGCGGCTGCAGAGCCCGCGCCACCGCGCCGCCGGCCATGCAGGCGACCGCCTGTCCGCCACGAGCTTCCGGCACCAGTACTGGACGCTGGCGCAGATGGTGGCGCAGCACACGGTGGGCGGCTGCAACCTGCAGCCGGGCGACCTGCTGGGCACGGGCACCATCTCCGGCCCGACGCCGGGCGAGGCCGGCGCCATCGTCGAGCTCTCGCGGGGCGGCACGCAGGCGATCGCGCTGCCCGCCACGGGCGAGACGCGCACCTTCCTCGAGGACGGCGACACGGTGGTCCTGCGCGGCTGGTGCGCGCGCGAGGGCCAGGCGCGCATCGGCTTCGGCGCATGCCGGGGCGAGGTGCTGCCGGCCGTCGGCTGAGCCGGCCTCGCCGCGCCTCAGCGCAGCCGGAACAGGCTGGTCACCATCGCGTCGAGCACCTCGGCCTGGTGCTGGTTGAAGAGCTGCCAGCGCCAGCGCAGGATGCCCAGGCGCGCGCGCGTGTCGGAGCGGCGCGCCTCGATCACCTCGGCGCGCAGCCGCAGCGCATCGCCGGGGCGCACCGGCCGTGCCCAGCGGATGTGGTCGATGCCCGGCGAGGCGAAGGACTCCGACCCCTCGAGCGCGGCCTGCACCGCCAGCCGCATGGCGATGCTGCAGGTGTGCCAGCCGCTGGCGATCAGGCCGCCGAACACGCCGTCGGCCGCGGCCTGCGCGTCCGTGTGGAACCACTGCGGGTCCCACTGGCGGGCGAAGCCGACCACCTCGTCTTCCGTGATGGCGTGCGGCCCGGCCTCGATGACCTGCCCGGCGAAGAAGTCGGCGAACTTCACGTCGCGTTCTTGCGCGCGACCCAGTAGGTCGCGCCCTCGTCGCCGTAGCGCTCGTCGTGGGGCACGTCGGCATCGAGCGTGAAGCGGTCGCCCGCGTGCAGCTCGCGCGTCGCGCCTTCGCAGCCCAGCCACAGCGTGCCCTGCACGACCAGCGCCGAGACGCCGAAGGGATGGCGGTGCGTGTCGAGCACGGCGCCCGGTGGCCAGACGCGTTCGAGCACCTCGTCGAATCCGGCGGCCAGGGACTCGGCTTCGAACTCGAGGAAGGTGGGCAGGGGGGTCGTGGGCATGAGTGGCACCTTGCTGCGGTCGACGCATCCTACGCGCGAGACGCGTTGCGCAGGGCTTCGACCCGTCGACAGGCGCAGGACAGGCAAGCTCCGCCCGAACGGGCGGGAAGCGTGTTCCGGATCAGTAGGTTTCGAGGTGCAGGCGCCCTTCGCGCTTGAGTTGCGCGGCGACCGCCTCCCAGTCGAGCCCGCCCTCGTTGGCCACGTCGCGCAGCGCCATGACCACGCCCTCTTCCATGCTCTTGAGGCCGCAGACGTAGAAGTGGCTGGCCCCGTCCTTGAGCAGCGCGACCAGGTCGGCCGCACGCTCGCGCAGGCGGTCCTGCACGTAGGTCTTGGGCTGGCCCGGCGTGCGCGAGAAGGCGAGGTTGATGTCGATGAAGTCCTTGGGCAGCGACTGCAGCGGGCCGAAGTACGGCAGCTCCTGCTGGGTGCGCGCGCCGAAGAAGAGCATCAGCTTGCCGCCCTCGAACTTGCCGCTCTTCCTCAGACGCCGGCGCCATTCCGTCATGGCCCGCATCGGCGCGCTGCCGGTGCCGGTGCAGATCATCACGATGTGCGACTTCGGGTGGTTGGGCATCAGGAAGCTGCTGCCGAAGGGGCCGACCACCTGCACCGTGTCGCCGACCTTGAGGTCGCACACGTAGTTGGAGCAGATGCCGCGCACGGGCTGGCCCTGGTGGTCCTCGGTCACGCGCTTCACGGTGAGCGACACGTTGTTGTAGCCCGGCCGCTCGCCGTTGCGGGCGCTGGCCACCGAGTACTGGCGCGGCTGGTGCGCGCGGCCCAGCGCGTCGGTGCCCGGCGGGATGATGCCGATGGACTGGCCCTCGAGCACCGGAAAGGGCATGGCCCCGAAGTCGAGCACGACGTGGTGCGTCTCGCTGTCGAAGCCCGCCTCGGTGCAATTGAAGTTGCCGGTCACGGTGGCGGTGACGGGGCTCTTGGGCGAATGCAGGTTGGTGTACGCATGCGCGGCCGACCAGGGCGGGCGCGTGGCGCCGTAGCTCGCGGAATTGAAAGGCACGGTGCCGGGCTCGGCCTCGGCCACGGGCGCCGGCGCGGCGGCAGGCGGTGCGGCTTCGGCGTCGGCCGGTACGCCCGCCTCGGCGAGCTGCTCGGGCGTGAGTTCGGCGGGCAGCTCGTCCCAGGTGAGCTGCTCCTCGATCGAATAGGCGCGTGCCCTGGGCATCGTGCGCCAGTTGTCGATCGAACCCGTCGGGCAGGGCGAGATGCAGGCCATGCAGCCGTTGCACACGTCGGCCTTGACGACGTAGTTGCGGTCGTCGTGCGTGATGGCCCCGATCGGGCAGGTGGCCTCGCAGGTGTTGCAGCGGATGCAGATCTCGGGGTCGATCAGGTGCTGCTGGATGACCGCCCCTTCGCTGGCGACGTTCACGGCCATGTCCATCGTGTCTCTCCTTGCTATCTTTTCGATAGCTGGTCGCGCCCGTGGATCGGGCGCTGCAGGCCTATTCTGTTCAAAAACCGGATCAGCCGAAACGCACGTACTCGAAATCCACCGGCTGGCGGTTGATGCCCATCACCGGCGGCGCGATCCAGTTGGCGAACTTGCCGGGCTCGACGACGCGGCCCATGAGCGAGGCCACGAAGGCGCGGTCCTCGTCGGTGGGCAGCCATTCGCCCTTCTTCGCGTTCCATTCGGCCTCGTTGACCACGCGCCCTTCGGGCGACATGCGGATGCCGGCCAGCGCGCCGATCTGGCGGTTGAAGGCCTTGTGCGGCACCGTGAGGCGGAACGGGATGCCCGCCTTCTCGATCACCTTGTTCCAGCGGCCGACGCCGGCCACCGAGTCCTTGATGAAGTCGTCGCGCAGCACCTCGTTCAGGGCGTTGAGCATCGGCACTTCCTTCTCGACCAGCTGGCCGTCGCGCACTTCCAGCACCCTGTAGGTCTGGCCCTTGAGCACGTGGTCGTCGGTGCGCTTGCCCTCTTCGTAGCGGCCCTTGAGGCCCGAGCTGTAGAAGGTGGCGGCGTTGCTCGACTGGTCGGCACCGAAGAGGTCGATGGTGACCGAGTAGTGGAAGTTCAGGTAGCGCTGTACCGTCTCCAGGTCGATCGCGCCAGCGGCGCGGATCTTGGCCGGGTCGTCGGTCTTCAGTTCGTTCATCACCTGGCAGGTGCGGGCCACCACGCGGCTCACGCCCGACTCGCCCACGAACATGTGGTGCGCCTCTTCGGTCAGCATGAACTTGGTCGTGCGCGCCAGCGGGTCGAAGGCCGATTCGGCCAGCGCCGAGAGCTGGAACTTGCCGTCGCGGTCGGTGAAGTAGGTGAACATGAAGAAGCTCAGCCAGTCCGGCGTCTTCTCGTTGAACGCGCCCAGGATGCGCGGGTTGTTCTCGTCGCCGCTCTGGCGTTCGAGCAGCGCCTCGGCTTCTTCACGTCCGTCGCGGCCGAAGTGCTTGTGCAGCAGGTAGACCATGGCCCACAGGTGGCGGCCTTCCTCGACGTTGATCTGGAACAGGTTGCGCAGGTCGTACATCGACGGCGCCGTCAGGCCCAGGTGGCGCTGCTGCTCGACCGAGGCCGGCTCGGTGTCGCCCTGCGTGACGATGATGCGGCGCAGGTTGGCGCGGTGCTCGCCGGGCACGTCCTGCCAGGCCTTCTCGCCCAGGTGGTCGCCGAAGTGGATCTTGCGTTCGGCGTCGCCCGGGTTCAGGAAGATGCCCCAGCGGTAGTCGCGCATCTTCACGTGGCCGAACTGCGCCCAGCCCTGCGGGTCGACGCTCACCGCCGTGCGCAGGTAGACGTCGTAGTTCGTCGAGCCTTCGGGGCCCACGTCGTCCCACCAGTTGATGAAGTTCGGCTGCCAGCCCTCGAGCGCGCGCTGCAGCGTGCGGTCCTCGGCCAGGTTGACGTTGTTCGGGATCTTCTCGCTGTAGTTGATGCTGCTCATGGAACGGTCCTCTCGAAGGTGGGGGAGCGAAGACGGGTACGGGTCCAGTGCCCGCTTTCAGACGCGGTTGAGGTCGAAGCCAGCCTTCTGGCCCGTGCCGTAGACCTTGAGCGCGCCCTTGTCGCCGACGGCGTTGGGACGCTGGAAGATCCAGTTCTGCCAGGCGGTGAGGCGGCCGAAGATGCGGGTGAACATGTTCTCCTGGCTGGCGAAGCGCAGGTTGGCTTCCAGGCCGGTCAGGGCGTCGGGCGACATGGCGGCGCGCTCCTCGATGGCGATGCGCAGCTCGTCGTCCCAGTCGATGTCGTCGGGGGCCATGGTCACCAGGCCCAGCTTCACGGCCTCGTCGGCGTCGACCGGCTTCCCGGCGGCGGCGCGTGCGGCTTCCATCGGCGCGGTCTCTTCATAGAAGCGGCGCTGCAGGCGGCTCTGGCCATTGACCATGGGCAGCAGTCCGAAGCTGAATTCGTCCAGCACGAGCTTGGGCGCCTTCTCCGGCGCGTCGGGCAGGGCCAGCATGTAGGTGCGATCGGCGGCGAAGGCGAGCTCGGCAAAAAGGCCCGCGAAGCAGGAGCCTTCGTCGACCAGCGCGAACAGGCTGCGCGAGGAGACATCCAGCCGCGCGAAGCTGCGGCGCAGGGCCCCGAGGGTTTCGCGCACGAACCAATGGTCCTGGTGGGCCAGCAGCAGCGCATCGGCCGCCAGCACGGCCTGTGCGTCGCCGCGCGTCTTGAGCAGCCAGGTGCCGATGTCCAGCTCGTTGGTGCGCAGGTGCAGGATCGCGTCGTCGAGCTGGCGCGCCAGCGCGAGCGGCCACCAGGCGGCGCCCGCGGCCTCGATGCCCGCGATGTCGGTCGGCTGCGCGCCTTGGGGCGCCTTCAGCGTCAACGTGGCGGTGCGCTTGGCGCGGTCGATGGCCACGTCGAGGTGCGCATAGCGCAGGCCATCGGCGCTGTCCTCGCGCTCGATGCGGGTCAGCGCGACGCCCTTCGCGTCGGCCGGGCGGTCGCTGCCTTCGGCGAGCTTCAGAGCGCGCTCCTGCACGGCGGCGGCGAACTGCGCCGGCTTGGCGATCGCGTCGACCAGGCGCCATTCCACCGCACGCTGGCCGCGCACGCCTTCGACGCTGGTGCAGAAGATGTCGGCCAGGTCGTGGCGCACGTGGCGCTTGTCGGTCACGCGCGTCAGGCCGCCGGTGCCGGGCAGCACGCCCAGGAGCGGCACCTCGGGCAGCGAGACGGAGGAGGAGCGGTCGTCCACCAGCATGATCTCGTCGCAGGCCAGCGCCAGTTCGTAGCCGCCACCGGCGCAGGCGCCGTTCACGGCGGCGAGGAACTTCAGGCCCGAGTGCTTGGACGAGTCCTCGATGCCGTTGCGCGTCTCGTTGGTGAACTTGCAGAAGTTCACCTTCCAGGCGTGGCTGGAGACGCCCAGCATGAAGATGTTGGCGCCCGAACAGAAGATGCGGTCCTTGGCGCTGGTGACGATGACCGAGCGCACCTGCGGGTGCTCGAAGCGGATGCGGTTGAGCGCGTCGTTGAGCTCGATGTCCACGCCCAGGTCGTAGCTGTTGAGCTTGAGCTTGTAGCCCGGGCGGATGCCGCCGTCCTCGGCGATGTCCAGCGACAGGCGGGCCACGGGGCCTTCGACGCTGATCGACCAGTGGCGGTACTGGGTCGGGTCGGTGCGGTAGTCGACGGCCGGGCCGGTCGTCTGGGCGGTGTCGCTCATGGAGTCTCCTGTGGGGGCCTGAACCGGAAGCAAAATGCACTTTGCTTCATCCGTGACATGCATCATCATGCATGTTTGCGGGTGCGTCAACCCCCGCACCGGAATTTGTGTGACGGTGGGTTGCCGCGCCCGTCAGCGCGCGGCTTCGGCGTCCATGGCCGTCCGGACGGTCGTGCGCAGCGCCTCGAAGGCCTGCTGCAGGGTCTTGCCGCTGGTGTCCACGCGCAGGTCGGCCTTCGAATAGAAGGCGGCGCGGCCGTCGAGGATGCGGCGCAGGTCGTCCATCGCCTCGCGGCTGGCGGCCATGGGGCGGGTGTCGCCCTGGGCGGCCACGCGGCCCATGTGCTCCTCGGGGGCGGCCTGCAGCCACACGGTGGTGCAGTGCGCGAGCAGCTCGTTGAAGGTGGCCGGGTCGGAGACGATGCCGCCCGGTGTGGCGATGACCACCTCGCCGTAGATCTGTACCGCCTCCTCGAGCGCGCGGCGCTCGTAGCGACGGTAGGCGTTGGTGCCGTACAGGTCGTGGATCTCGCGCACGCTGCAGCCCGCGAACTTCTCGATCTCGCGGCTGAGCTCGATGAAGGGCAGCTCCAGGTCGTCTGCCAGCATCTGCCCCAGCGTGGATTTGCCCGCACCGCGCAGGCCCACGAGCGCGATGCGCCGGTGGCGCAGCGGGTCGACGGCGGCGGTGCCCAGCAGCTCGCCGATGGCGATGCGCACGCGGCGCAGGTCGGCCTCGGAGCGGTGCTCCAGCAGCTCGCGGATCAGCAGCCATTCGGGCGAACTGGTGGTGACGTCGCCCACCAGTTCGGCCAGCGAGCAGTGCAGCGCGCCGGCCACCTGCTGCAGCACCAGGATGGAGGCGTTGCCGATGCCGTACTCGAGGTTGGCCAGGTGCCGCTCCGACACGCCGGCCGCCAGTGCCACCGCCTTGCGGGTCAGCCCGCGGCGCGCGCGCAGGCTGCGCACGCGCTCGCCCAGCGCCGCCAGCAAGGCATCACGGCCCTCCTCCGATTCGTTGGCTGCGGTGGCGCCCTCCTCCGGCGCGTTCAGCAGCGCCTCGTTGCGCTCAGTCATGGGTGTCCTTGTCACGGCCGCCGATTCTCGTGCGGCTCAGGGTTAACACCTGATATGCACTATATTGCTTGACACGCATTTTGACGGCATCTATGGTTCGTCCGCAAGCAAGATACTGCACATCGCTGGCCGCCACAAGCCGGCGCCGTCAACGGACGAGGACACCACGATGGCCAAGGAAGACTTTCATGCGCTGGTCGCCACGCTGACTCGCGATCTGGCCGGCCGCCCGCTCGACCGCGAGCTCGACGCCTGGCTCAACCGAGAGCACGGCCCCGGCACCACCACCTACGCCTGCCTGAAGTCCGCCTGCGAGCAGGGCGTGGCCGAGGGCTGGCTGTGCGAGCGCGAAGGCGGCGGCATCCGCTACGGCCGCGTGTTCAAGGCCGAGGACGCGCTGCACCGCTTCTCGGTCGACGTGGTCGACATGCAGGACATCGCCGGCCCGCACCACACGCATCCCGGCGGCGAGATCGACCTGATCATGCCGATGGGCGGCGACGCGACCTTCGACGGCCGCCCGGCCGGCTGGTGCGTGTACCCGCCGGGCAGCGCGCACCGGCCCACCGTGGCGCAGGGCCGGGCGCTGGTGCTGTACCTGTTGCCCGAGGGCCGCATCGACTTCACACGGGCAGCCTGAACTGCACACGACGGCGCCCCGCCCCAACGGCGCCGCGAACGACCGGAGACACCCCATGAGCCTGCCCGCCCGCTTCAACTTCGCCGACCACCTGTTCACGCTCAACCGCGGGCGCGCCGACCGCATCGCCTACGTCGACGACCGCGGGCCGCTGCGCTACGGCGAACTCGAGGAGCGCGCGCGCCGCCTGGCCGGTGCGCTGCACGCCGCCGGCGTGCGGCGCGAGGAGCGCGTGCTGCTGCTGATGCACGACTCGCACGACTGGCCGGTGAGCTTCCTCGGCTGCCTGTACGCCGGCGTGGTGCCAGTCGCGGTGAACACGCTGCTCATGTCCGAGGACTACGCCTACATGCTCGAGCACGCGCGCGCGCAGGCCGCGCTGGTGTCGGGCGCGCTGCTGCCGGTGCTGCAGAGCGCCATGGAGAAGGCGCCACACGAGCTGGCGACGGTGCTGGTTTCGCAGCCCGCCGGCGAGCTGCCCGCGGGCATGGTCGAGTTCGAGGCTGCCCTGGCCGCGGCCACGCCGCGTGCCGCGCCGGCCCCCACCACGCCCGACGACCCGGGCTTCTGGCTGTATTCCTCCGGCTCCACCGGCAAGCCCAAGGGCACGGTGCACACCCACGGCAACCTGTGGTGGACCGCCGAGCTCTACGGCAAGGCCGTGCTGCAGCTCACCGAGGACGACGTCTGCTTCTCGGCCGCCAAGCTGTACTTCGCCTACGGCCTGGGCAACGCGCTGACCTTCCCGCTGTCGGTCGGTGCCAGCGTGGTGCTGATGGCCGAGCGCCCCACGCCCGACGCGGTGTTCAAGCGCTGGACCGCCGCCGAGCGCAAGCCGACGGTGTTCTTCGGCGCACCGACGGGCTACGCGGGCATGCTCGCCTCGCCGAAGCTGCCGGCGCGCGAGCAGGTGGCACTGCGCATGGGCTCCTCGGCGGGCGAGGCGTTGCCGGCCGAGATCGCGCAGCGCTTCAAGGCGCATTTCGGCTGCGACATCATCGACGGCATCGGTTCCACCGAGATGCTGCACGTCTTCATCTCCAACCGCCCGGGCGACGTGCGCTACGGCAGCACCGGCAAGCCGGTCGAGGGCTACGAGGTCGAGCTGCGCGGCGAGGACGGCCGCCCGGTGGCCGACGGCGAGGTGGGCGACCTCTACATCAAGGGGCCGAGCAGCGCGCTCATGTACTGGGGCAACCGAGAGAAGTCGCGCGACACCTTCCTGGGCGGCTGGACCAAAAGCGGCGACAAGTACATCCGGGACGCCGAGGGCTACTACACCTACGCCGGCCGCAGCGACGACATGCTCAAGGTGAGCGGCATCTACGTCTCGCCCTTCGAGGTCGAATCGACATTGCAGCAGCACCCGGCCGTGCTGGAGGCCGCGGTGATCGGCATTCCCGATGCCGAGGGCCTGACCAAGACCAAGGCCTTCGTGGTGCTCAAGGACGGCCAGCAGGCGGACGAGGCGGCCTTGAAGGCCTTCGTGAAGGAGCGCCTTGCGCCCTACAAGTACCCGCGCCTGATCGAGTTCATCGACGAACTCCCCAAGACGGCCACGGGCAAGATCCAGCGCTTCCGGCTGCGCGAAAAAGAGCGGGCATGAGCCCACGCCCGGCCCATCCGAAGGTGCCCCGATGACCGTGGAATTCGCGTCCATCGACTGGCGCGGCCGGCCGGTGCGCATCGAGCACCGGTGGATCGGCGCCCGCCAGGGCGACGCGCCGCTGGTCGCCTTCCTGCACGAGGGCCTGGGCTCGGTGGCGATGTGGAAGGATTTCCCCGACCGGCTGTGCGCCGAGGCCGGCGTGCGCGGCCTGGTGTTCTCGCGCCCCGGCTACGGCCGCTCGACGCCGCGCGCCGAGGGCGAGGCGTGGGACGTCGACTTCATGCACCGCCAGGCGCACGAAGTGCTGCCTGCCTTCTTCGACGCCATCGGCCTCGACGAGAAGCCCTGGCTCTTCGGCCACAGCGACGGCGGATCGATCGCGCTGCTGTACGCGTCGCGCTTTTCCGATCGGGTGCAGGGCCTCGTGCTGCTGGCGCCGCACATCTTCGTGGAGGACGTGACCGTGGCCAACATCGAGCTCGCACGCCAAGCCTACCGGTCGACCGACCTGCGCGCGCGCCTGGCCCGCTACCACGACGACGTGGACTCGGCCTTCGAAGGCTGGAACGGCATCTGGCTGCACCCGCCCTTTCGCGACTGGAACATCGAGAGCGAACTCGAGGCCATCCGCTGCCCGGTCCTGGCGATCCAGGGCATCGATGACGAGTACGGCACGCTGGCCCAGATCCGCGGCATCGCGGCGCTGGTGCCCGGCACGCGGCTGCTGGAAATCCCCGCATGCGGACATTCCCCACATAGGGATCAACCCGAACAGGTGATCGCCGCCACCGCGGGCATGGTGTCGGCCTCGACGCGAGACGCCCCCGGACTGCGGGGAAACACGCGTTTTAGTTCTGAATAGTTTACGGTTAAAGTATTTTCACCACCCCCGAGAGGAGACAGACATGCGCATCCGCTTCGCCCGCACCGCCCTGGCCACGCTGGCCTTCGCCGGCCTTGCCGCCACCGCCGCCGCCCAGGGCACAGGCAAGATCAAGGTGGGCCTGATGCTTCCCTACAGCGGCACCTACACCGCGCTGGGCGTGGCCATCGAGAACGGCTTCAAGCTCTACGTCGAGGAGCAGGGCGGCAAGCTCGGCGGTCGCGAGATCGAGTACTTCAAGGTGGACGACGAGTCCGACCCCGCCAAGGCGACCGACAACGTCAACAAGCTGATCAAGCGCGACAACGTCGACGTGATCGTCGGCACCGTGCATTCGGGCGTGGCGATGGCGATGGCCAAGGCCGCCAAGGAAAGCGGCACCATGCTGATCGTGCCCAACGCCGGTGCCGACGCCGTGACCGGCCCGATGTGCGCACCCAACATCTTCCGCAGCTCCTTCAGCAACTGGCAGCCGGCCTACGCGATGGGCGAAGTGGCCGCCAAGCAGGGCAAGAAGACCGCGATCACCCTGACCTGGAAGTACGCGGCCGGCGACGAGTCGGTGGCGGGCTTCAAGGAAGGCTTCGAGAAAGGTGGCGGCAAGGTGGTCAAGAACCTGACGCTGCCTTTCCCCAACGTCGAGTTCCAGGCGCTGCTGACCGAGATCGCCGCGGCCAAGCCCGATGCGGTGTATTCCTTCTTCGCTGGCGGCGGCGCGGTGAAGTTCGTCAAGGACTATGCCGGCGCGGGCCTGAACAAGTCGATCCCGCTGTACGGCCCCGGCTTCCTGACCGACGGCACGCTGGACGCGCAGGGCGATGCCGCCCAGGGCATGCTCACCACGCTGCACTACGCCGACGGCCTGAACACGCCCAAGGACAACGCCTTCCGCACCGCCTACGCCAAGGCCTTCAAGCTGCAGCCCGACGTGTACGCGGTGCAGGGCTACGACGCGGCGCAAATGCTGGGCGCGGGCCTCGCCGCCACCAAGGGCGACTTCTCCAAGAAGGCCGAGATCGCCGCCGCCATCGAGAAGGCCAAGATCGACAGCCCGCGCGGCACCTTCACCGTGGGCAAGTCGCACAACCCGGTGCAGGACATCTACCTGCGCAAGGTCGAGGGCAAGGAGAACAAGCTGGTGAACGTGGCGATCAAGGGCCTGGCCGATCCCGCGCGCGGCTGTCGCATGTAACCACCCCCGACTCTCGCCCACTTCGTGTAGCTCGCATCCCCCTGAAAGGGGGCGCACCCAGCGGCCCGGCAAAGCCGGTTCCGCGGGTGCACTGAGTCATCGCGGCGCTTCGCGCCTGCTCTTTTCATCAAAGGCCACCACCCTTGGATCTCGGCACCTTCCTCGTCCAGTGCCTGAACTCGGTTCAGTACGGGCTGCTGCTGTTCCTGCTGGCCTCGGGCCTCACGCTGATCTTCGGGATCATGGGCGTGATCAACCTGGCGCACGGCAGCTTCTACATGATCGGCGCGTACATGGCCTTCGCGCTGTCGCCGCTCTTCGGCGACCAGTTCCTGGTCATGCTGGTGGCCGGCGTGGTGCTGGCCGCGATCTTCGGCTATGTGCTGGAGTGGGTGTTCTTCAGCTACCTCTACCAGCGCGACCACCTGCAGCAGGTGCTGATGACCTATGGCCTGATCCTCGTCTTCGAGGAACTGCGCTCCATCCTGCTGGGCAACGACGTGCACGGCGTGAAGGTGCCGCCCTGGCTGGACGGCAGCTTCGCGCTGGGCAGCGTGATGAGCTACCCCTGGTACCGCCTCTTCGCGTCGGCCGCCTGCATCGTGCTGGCGGTGGCGCTGTACTGGGTGGTCAACCGCACGCGCCTGGGCATGATGATCCGCGCCGGCGCGAGCAACCGCGACATGGTGCGCGGGCTGGGCATCGACATCCGCCGGCTGTACCGCATCGTCTTCGCCGGCGGCGTGGCGCTGGCGGCGCTGGCCGGCATGATCTCGGCGCCCATGTCCTCGGTGTACCCCAACATGGGCGCGAGCGTGCTCATCATCTGCTTCGTGGTGGTGGTGATCGGCGGCATCGGCTCCATCACCGGCGCGCTCATCGCCTCGCTGCTGGTGGGCTTCGTCGACACCTTCGGCAAGGTCTTCTTCGCCGAGATCAGCGGCATCGGCGTCTACGTGCTGATGGCCGCCGTCCTCATCTGGCGGCCCGAGGGACTGATGGGGAGGCGCACGTGAAAACGGGAACGGGAGCGGAAACCGTACGCGAAGGGCGCGAAAGTCGCGCGAAGGACGCGAAAGAAATCTTCGATCTTCTGTTTTCCTTTCGCGTTCTTCGCGAAATCTTCGCGTCCTTCGCGTACGGCTGCCCGCATTCATGAACCGCCTTTCCGTCCTGCTGCCGCTGCTGTGCGCCGTGGCCCTCGCCATCGCCGGCCCCCTGCTCGGCGGCTACCTGTCCGACCTGGTCGTCAAGGTGATGATCCTGTCGATCTTCGCGCTCAGCCTCGAGCTGCTGGTGGGCATGACCGGCCTCGTGAGCCTGGGCCATGCGGCCTTCTACGGCATCGGCGCCTATGCGACGGTGCTGGCCTCGGGCAAGGACGGCGGCAACCTGCTGGTGGTGCTGGCTCTGTCCATGGGGGCGGCGGCGCTGTATGCGCTGGTCACGGGTGCGCTCAGCCTGCGCACCAAGGGCGTGTACTTCATCATGGTCACGCTGGCCTTCGCGCAGATGGCCTTCTTCGTCTTCCACGACACGCCCGTGGGCGGCGGCAGCGACGGCATCTACATGTACGTGCGCCCGGCCATCGGCGCACTGGACCTGGAGAACCGCACCATGCTGTTCTACGTCGTGCTGGCGGCGCTGGTCGCCACCTACGGCTTGCTGGCGCTCATCCGCCGCTCGCGCTTCGGCGCCGCGCTGGCGGGCATCCGCGTCAACGAGCAGCGCATGCGCGCGATGGGCTTTCCCACCTACGCCTACAAGCTCGCGGCCTTCGTCATCGCCGGTGCGCTCGCGGGGCTGGCGGGCTGCCTGGTCGCCTCGCGCGACGGCGTGGTCAATCCCGAGCTGCTGGCCTGGCACAACTCGGGCGAGGTGCTGCTCATGATCATCCTCGGTGGCCTGGGCCACCTGCGCGGCGCGGTGCTGGGTGCGGTGGCCTTCACCCTGCTCAAGGAACTGCTGTCCACGCACGCGCTGGTGGGGCCGCTGGCCGACCACTGGCAGCTCAGCTTGGGGCTGGTCATCATCGTCTTCGTCGCCCTGCTGCCCAAGGGGCTGATCGGGATCGCGCAGCGCCTGTCGCCGCAGGGAGCCGCGCGATGAGCCGCTTCCTCCAGGTCGAGGGCCTCACGCGCCGCTTCGGCGGGCTGGTGGCCGTGAACGCCGTCACGCTCGACCTGCACGTGGGCGAGGTGCATGCCGTCATCGGCACCAACGGCGCGGGCAAGTCCACGCTGATCAACATGCTCTCGGGCGAGATCGCCGCCTCGGCCGGGCGCATCACGCTCGAGGGCGAGGACATCACCGCGCGCAGCCAGCCACGCCGGGCGCTCGACGGCGTGGGCCGCAGCTACCAGCGCACGACCATCTTCCCCGAGTTCACGGTGCTGGAGAACTGCCGCCTCGCGGCGCAAGCGGCGCATCCGCGGCCGTGGGCGCTGTGGGAGTCGAGCCGCGGCTGCGCCACCAGCAACGCCGCCGCGCGCTCCGCACTCGAAGCGACGGGCCTGGCCGCCGAGGCCGATCGCATCGCCGGCACGCTGAGCCACGGTGCCAAGCGCCAGCTGGAGGTCGCGATGTGCCTGGCCACGCGCCCGCGCGTGCTGCTGCTGGACGAGCCGCTGGCCGGCATGGGCGCCGAGGAGACCGACCGCATGCTGGGCCTGCTGGCACAGCTCAAGGCCTCGCACGCGATCCTGCTGGTGGAGCACGACATGGACGCGGTGTTCCGCATCGCCGACCGCATCACGGTGATGGTCAACGGCGCCGTGATCGCGACTGGCGACCCGGCGGCGATCCGCACCAATCCGGATGTGCGCACGGCGTACCTGGGTGAGGAGCATTGAGATGACGCCAGAACAGTCGATCGCAGAAGCCTTGAAAACGGCTCTTGACAAGCTCAACAGGTCTTCTCTGCGTCCTCTGCGCGACCTTTGCGACCTCTGCGTTCGGCTGTCCGATTTCGCATTGGCGGGCAACACGTTCAAGCCCTGACATGCTCTCCATCCGCGACCTCAACACCTACTACGGCGACAGCCACATCCTGCGCGGCGTCGACGCCGACGTGCCCGCCGCGACTTCCGTCGGCCTGCTGGGCCGCAACGGCATGGGCAAGACCACGCTCATCCGCAGCGTGATGGGCTACGTGCGGCCGGCCTCGGGCCAGGTGCAGTGCGACGGCCGCCCCGTCACCGGCTGGGCGCCCGAGAAGATGGCGCGGCTGGGCATCGGCTACGTGCCCGAGGGCCGCGGCATCTTCCCCAACCTCACGGTGCGCGAGAACCTGGTCATGGCCGCGCGGCCCGGCACCGACGGCCGGCGCGACTGGACCTTCGAGCGCGTCATGACCACCTTCCCGCGCCTGGCGGAGCGGCTCTCGCACGGCGGCCAGCAGCTGTCGGGCGGCGAGCAGCAGATGCTCTCCATCGGCCGCGCGCTCATGACCAACCCGCGCCTCATGATCCTCGACGAAGCCACCGAAGGCCTCGCGCCGCTGGTCGTCGCCGAGATCTGGCGCGTGATCGCCGAGATCCGCGGCACCGGCATCGCCACCCTCATCGTGGACCGCGACTGGCACAAGGTGCTGCACCACACCGATCAGGCGGTGGTGATGGAAAAGGGCCGCATCGTGCTGGCCGGCGCGTCGGCCGAGCTGCTGGCGCAGCCGCAGGCGCTGGCGGAGCGGCTGGGGGTCTAGTCCGCCCCCGAAAAGCCGAAAGCGCAGTCGGCCTGCAGCGCCCGCCAGCCGGGCGCTGGCGCCCAACCCGTCACATTCGTGACGACCTCGCGGCGCAGCGCGTTCAGTCCGCGACGCGCTCGCGCAGCCGCGCCAGGTCGACCACGGTGATGCCGCCGTACTCGATCTCGATCAGCCCCGCGTCCGCCAGCCGGCGCAGCGCCGCGTTGCAGCGCTGGCGCGACAGGCCCGACAGATTCGCGATCTCTTCCTGAGACACCTGCAGGTGCGGGTCGCTGCCCGGATGCAGCCAGGGATGGAACAGGCCGACGAGCGCACGCGCCACCTGGCTGTCGGTGTCGAGCAGGTGGTGCGCCGCGAAGTTGCCGAGGAACCAGTGCATGCGCTCGTTGATCTGGCGCAGCAGGAAGTCGGCGAACCCGGGCTCGTGCCCGCGCAGCCACTCGAAGACCTCCGCCGGCATCAGCGCCACGCGGCTGTCGCGCAGCGCGATCACGTCGGCCGTGCGGGCCACGCCACGCAGCACCGTGCCTTCGCCGAACCAGCTGCCGACCGACAGGCCGCCCAGCGTGACCGAGCGGCCGTCGGCACTGCTGACCGACCACTTGAGCAGCCCTTCGATGGCGCCGTACCAATGCAGCGGCGCGTCGCCCATGCGGCACAGCGCGGCGCCGGCGGGCAGCTCGACCTCACGCATCTCCTCGCGCACGCGGGCCTGCGCCGGCGCGCCGAGCGCGGGGAACCAGGCCGAGCGCTCGAGCAGGCCGTCGAGCGTGGGGCGTGGCGCGGCGGCACGGTCGTGGCGGGTGATGGCGGTCTCCTTGTTGGGTACTTACCCCGAGCGCAAATGTCATCGCAACGACTGAGTGGCGCCCGGGGCAAAAAAATAATAGCCGCGCCCCACCACCAAGACATCCGGAGACGCCATGAGCAAGCGCAAGGTGATCGTGACCATCGCCCCCACCGGCGGCATGGCCCACAAATCGCAGAACCCCCACCTGCCCACGCAGCCCGACGAGATCGCCGAGGACGTCGTGCGCTGCTGGAACGCCGGCGCCAGCGTGGCCGCGATCCATGCGCGCCGGCCCGACGACGGCGCCACCTGCAACCCCACGATCTACCGCGACATCAACACGCGCATCCGCAACGCCGGTTGCGACATCGTGATCAACAACTCCACCGGCGGCGGGGTGCACGGCGACATGATCCGCGCGCTGCCGAACGACCGCTGGGAGATCGCCTGGGAGGAGCGCATCAAGGGCATGGACGCCGGCGCCGAGATGTGCACGCTGGACGCCACCACGCTCAACCTGAGTTTCGGCGGCCGCGAGATCCTCATGGACACGCCCCTGTCCAAAGGCCGCGAGCTGGCGGCCGGCATGAAGGCTCGCGGCATCAAGCCCGAGTGGGAGGTCTTCGCGCACACGCACATCATCCAGGACGTGACCACGCTGATCGAGGAAGGCCACGACGAGGCGCCGCACTTCATCAACCTGGTGATGAACGTGCACCGCAACTTCCAGAACGCGATGCCGTTTTCGCCACGCTACCTGCAGCAGATGGTCGACGTGCTGCCGGCGAACAGCATCTTCTGCGTGAGCGGCATCGGCCCGTCGCAGCTGGAGGCCAACGTCGCGGCGCTGCTGTTGGGCGGGCATGCGCGCGTGGGGCTGGAGGACAACCTCTACTACCGCCACGGCGAGCTGGCCACCAACCTGCAGCTCACCGAGCGCATCGTGCGGCTGATCCGCGAACTGGACATGGAACCGGCCACGCCCGAGGAGGCGCGGCAGATCATGGGGCTGCCGCGCACCGGCACGCCGCTGCCGGAGTTCGCGCCCGGGGCGCTGGCCGTGCAGGCCTGACGGCCCCAAAGACCCATGCAATGCGGACAGCCGAACGCAGAGGCCGCAAAAGTGACGCGGAAGTCGCAGAAGAAGACCTCGAATTTTTTGACTTCTTTTGCGCCCTTTGCGCAATCTTCGCGACCTCTGCGTTCGGCTGTCCGCATTCCGGCTGCCCCTGTTCCTTCCCACCACCACGAGGAGACAAGAATGAACTTCGCACGCGCCACCCTGGCCGCGGCCGCACTGGCCGGGGCGACCGCCGCCTCGGCCCAGATCTCGAATGACGTGATCCGCATCGGCTTCATCAGCGACATGTCGGGCGTGTACCGCGACTACGACGGCCCCGCGGGCACCGAGGCCATCCGCATGGCCATCGCCGACATGGGCGGCACGGTCCACGGCAAGAAGATCGAACTGGTCGCGGCCGACCACCAGAACAAGCCCGACATCGCCGCCGCCAAGGCGCGCGAATGGTTCGACGTCGACAAGGTCGACATGCTGATCGGCGGCGTGAACTCCGGCGCCGCCATCGCCATGGCGGGCGTGGCGCGCGACAAGGGCAAGCCGTACTTCGTCGTCGGCTCGGGCGCGTCGAGCCTCACCAACGAGCACTGCTCGCCCTACACCGTGATGTACGCCTACGACACGGTGGCCATGGCCCGCGGCACCGCCAGCGCGGTGCTCAAGACCGGCGGCAAGCGCTGGTTCTTCGTCACCGCCGACTACGCCTTCGGCAACGCGCTGCAGACCGACGCCACCCAGGTGCTGGAGAAAGGCGGCGGTGCCGTCGCGGGCGCCGTGAAGCACCCGCTGGGTGCCAGCGACTTCTCGTCGTACATGCTGCAGGCGACCAACGCCAGGCCCGACGTGCTGGCGCTGGCCAACGCGGGCGGCGACACGGTCAACGCCATCAAGTCGGCGGCCGAGTTCGGCCTGGCGCAGAAGATGAAGCTGGCCGGCATGATCATCACCATCCAGGACGTGCACGCGCTGGGCCTGAAGACTGCGCAGGGCATGTATCTCACCGACAGCTGGTACTGGAACCAGGGCCCCGAAGCGCGCACCTGGGCGCGGCGCTTCTTCGACAAGTACAAGCGCATGCCCACGTCCTTCCATGCCGGCGACTATTCGGCCGCGCTGCAGTACCTCAAGGCCGTGCAGGCCGCCGGCACCGACGATGGCGCGAAGGTGATGGCGCAGCTGAAGAAGACCAAGTTCAACGACATGTTCGTCAAGGACGGCTGGCTGCGCGACGACGGCCTGATGGTGCACGACATGCACCTCATGCAGGTGAAGACGCCCGCCGAGTCGAAAGAGCCCTGGGACTACTACAAGGTCGTCGAGTCGATCCGCGGCGAGGCCGCCTGGACCACGCGCGCCGAGTCGAAGTGCGCGCGCTGGAAGCAGCCGTGAGCGAGCCCGCGATCCGCCGCGTCGGCGTCGTCGGCACCGGCGTCATCGGTGCCAGCTGGGCCGCGTTCTTCCTCGCGCGCGGCCTGGACGTCACGGCCACCGACCCCGCGCCCGGTGCCGAACAGCGCCTGCGCGACGCGGTGCGGCGCCACTGGCCGACGATGCAGCGCATGGGCCTGGCCGAGGGTGCCTCGCCCGAGCGGCTGCGCTTCGAGCCCGAGCTGGAACGCGCGCTGCAGGGGTGCGACTTCGTGCAGGAGAGCGGCCCCGAGCGCGCCGACTTCAAGGCCGAGCTGTATGCGCGCATGGACGCCGCCACGCCGCCGCACGTGCTGTTGGCCAGCAGCAGCTCGGGCCTGCCCGTGAGCGGCATGCAGGTGCGCTGCGAGGCACCCGGGCGCGTGGTGCTGGGCCATCCCTTCAACCCGCCGCACCTGATCCCGCTGGTGGAAGTGGGCGGCGGCGAGGCGACCTCGCCGGAGAGCATCCGCCGCGCGATGGACTTCTATGCCTCGCTGGGCAAGCGGCCGATCCACGTGCGGCGCGAGATCCTCGGCCACATCGCCAACCGGCTGCAGGCCGCGCTGTGGCGCGAGGCTTTCCACCTGGTCGACCAGGGCGTGGCCAGCGTGGCCGACATCGACACCGCCATCGCGCACGGACCGGGCCTGCGCTGGGCGCTGATGGGACCGTTCATGAACCTGCACCTGTCGGGCGGCGACGGCGGCATGGCGCACCTGCTCGACCACCTGGGTGGCCCGATCGAGAGCTGGTGGCACGACCTCGGCGACCCGTCGATGACCGAGGCGCTGAAGGCGCGCGTGGTGCAGGGCGTGGCCGAGGAACGCGGTGCGCGCAGGGAAGAAGCGCTGGAGCGCACGCGCGACGACCTGCTGATCGACCTGATTCGCGCCAAGGCCGCGGGCGGTACGCTTCCCTGAGCCCGAAGACGCCATGCCCACCCCGCTCATCGATTTCCTCGCCGACCCTACGCAGGTCGCCCCGCCGCGCACCGTGCGCATCGACTTCGACGACGGCAGTTTCTCTCTGCGCTCGCCCGTCGCCCTCGAGCCCTATGCCCGCTGCATCGGCGAGTGGCTCGAGCGCTGGGCGCGCGAGACGCCCGACGCGCTGGCCCTCGCCGAACGCACGCCCGACGGCAACGCGTGGCGGCGCCTGAGCTACGGCGCGCTGCGCGAGGCCGTCGGCCGCGTCGCGCAGGGCCTGCTCGACCGCGACCTGCCGCCCGGCCCGATCGTCGTCCTGTCGGACAACGCGATCGACCATGCGGTGCTGATGCTGGCCGCGATGCACATCGGTCGCACGGCCTGCTCGCTGTCGAGCGCGTACTCGCGCATGGCGAAGGACTTCACGCGCCTGCGCCAGATGCTGCAGGCCCTGCGGCCGGCACTGGTCCATGCGTCGGACGCTGCGGTGTACGGCCCCGCGCTCGCGGCCTGCGACCTGGACGTGCCCTGCGTGTTCAGCGCGAACGCCGACGCCTGGCCGCACGGCATCGCCTTCGCATCGCTGGCGGCCGCGCCCGAGACGCCGGCCGTGCGTGCCGCCTTCGAGGCCATCGGCCCCGACGACCACGCCAAGTACCTGCTGACCTCGGGCTCCACCGGCACGCCCAAGGTCGTCATCAACACGCACCGCATGCTGTGCGCCAACCAGCAGCAGATGGCCCAGGTGTGGCCCTTCCTGCAACACGAGAAACCCGTGCTCGTCGACTGGCTGCCCTGGAGCCACACCTTCGGCGCCAACCACAACCTGCACATGGTGCTGGCGCACGGCGGGGCGCTCTACATCGACGAGGGCCGGCCGGCGCCGGGGCTGGTCGAGAAGACCGTGCGCAACCTGCGCGAGGTGCAGCCCACGCTGTGGTTCAACGTGCCGCGCGGCTTCGACATGGTGCTGCCCGCGCTGGAGGCGGACGACGCGCTCGCGCGCGACGTGCTGCAGCGCTTGAGGCTCGCCTTCTACGCCGCCGCGGCGCTCGCGCCGTCGACCTGGCGGCGCCTGCAGGCCGTGGCCGAGCGCGTGCGCCCGGGCCGGCCGCTGTGGCTCACCACCTCCTGGGGCTGCACCGAGACCTCGCCCGCCATCACCTCGGCCCACTGGCAGCTCGACGGCGCCGGCTGCATCGGCGGGCCGCTGCCGGGCCTGGAGCT
Source organism: Xenophilus aerolatus (assembly GCA_030418545.1). GTDB lineage: Bacteria > Pseudomonadota > Gammaproteobacteria > Burkholderiales > Burkholderiaceae_C > Xenophilus. The sequence goes on from QAIB01000004.1 coordinate 312,665, forward strand.
GAAGTTCGTGCCCAACGGCGACAAGCTGGAGATGCGCGTCAAGGGCGTGTCGGTGTTCCCCGGGTACCGCGACGCCCCGCGCGAAAGCGCCGCCGCCTTCGACGACGAGGGCTACTACCGCATCGGCGATGCCGGCTTCCTCGTCGATGCGCAGCGGCCCGAGCGCGGCGTCATGTTCAACGGCCGCGTGGCCGAGGACTTCAAGCTCTCCAGCGGCACATGGGTGTCGGTGGGCACCCTGCGCGTGGACCTCGTGTCGCGCCTCGCGCCGCTGGTGCAGGACCTCGTCATCACCGGCCACGACCGCGATGCGATCGGGCTGCTGGTCTTTGCTTCGCCCGCCGGCGCGGCCGATGCCGGTGCGCTGCGCGAGCGCCTGCGGGCACTGATGGCGGAATTGCGCGACGCCGGCGCGGGCTCGTCGCGATGCCCGGCCTGCGCGCTGGTGCTGGACGCGCCGCCCGATGCCGAGGCGGGCGAGATCACGGACAAGGGCTACATCAACCAGCGGGCGGTGTTGATTCGGCGGGCGGAGGCGGTGGCGCGGCTCTATGACGAGAGCGATGCGGCGGTGATCCGCTGAGCAAACGGCGCGCCTTCCCGCGGCGCCCGCACAATCGCCGTCTTTCGTGGAGCCGCCATGATGCCGACGCCCTTCACCGCCGTCTTCCGCCTGGCCTTCGGCCTGCTCGTGCTCGTCGCCATCGGCTGGCAGCTGTGGCTGCACATCGGCCTGCAGCTGAGCGTGCCCAACTTCTTCAGCTTCTTCACCAATTTGTCGAACCTGCTCGCGGCCGGTGTGCTGATCGCCGCCGCGCTGCGCCAGTGGGCCGGTGCGCCGCCCTCGGCCGCCTTCGAGACGCTGCGTGCACTGACGGCGACCTTCATGCTCGTGGTGGGCGTGGTGTTTGCCGTGCTGCTGCGCGACGTGGACCTCGGCGCGCTGCGCCCGTGGGTGAACTCGGTGCTGCACCACGTGATGCCCGTGGTGGTGGTGCTCGACTGGCTGCTGTGGCCGCCGCGCCCCGCCGTCGGCTTCCGCCCCCTGCGCTGGGTGCTGGCGCTGGGCACGTTGTACCTCGCGTACACGATGGCGCGCGGCGCGATGGTGGGCTGGTACCCCTACCCCTTCCTCAACCCGGCGAATGTGGGCGGGTACGGCGGCGTGGCGGTGTATGCCGCCGGCGTCGCGCTCACCTTCGTGCTTGGCGGGTGGGTGCTGATGGCCTGGGCGAATCGGCGCGTGCGTTCGGCGACCTAGGCTCCTGGCTCCGCCAGTTGCCATCGGCCTGCAGCGCCCGCCACCTGCGCGGTGCTCCCGAGTGGTTCACGGCAGCGAAGGCCTCTTCGCTTGCCGGCGAACAGCAGTGCGCGCGACGCAGGGCCGCGCTACTGTCAGCCAGGCTTGTGGCAGACGGCTTCGACGTTGTGCCCGTCCGGGTCGAGCACGAAGGCCCCGTAGTAGTTCGCGTGGTAGTGCGGCCGGATGCCCGGGGCGCCGTTGTCCTTGCCGCCCGCCGCGAGTGCGGCCCTGTAAAAGGCGTCGACTTGCTCGCGCGTGTCGGCCACGAAGGCCAGGTGCAGGTGGGCGGGCCGCCCCTTGGTTTCGGAGAGCCACAGCGAGGGTTTGTGCTTGCGCCCCAGCCCCACGCCGTAGGGGCCTTCCATCGCGACCTCGACGCCCAGCGGTTGCAGCGCCTGGAGGTAGAACGCCTTGCTCTCGGCCAGGTTCGTGACGCCGAAACCGATGTGGTCGAACATGGGCAAGTCCTCGGATCGTTGTGGTGGGGTGATTGTGGCGTGGGCTCTGTGGCAGGAGCCGTGTGGCAGATCAACTTCAGCGGCACCGGTCCCGATGCTTGATGCCAACCGGGTCCGAGCGTGCGGAGCCGGAGCGTCAGGCGCTGTTATGGAGGGGTGGCAGTGGATAGCGAGCGAGTTCGTTGAGCAAGTGACCGGCAGTTTTCCAGCGTGCCGTAGGCGCGCCTTGCGGCGCATTGCGGGTGCATGTCCGTGTCGAATGACATGTCAGCCCGCACCGAGACCCTTTCCATCGAAGGTTGGTTCCGTACGCGGATCGCTGAGTATCTCGCTGTCGGTCGCTCCCTCAGCGACTGCGCGCCTCCCAGCTTCCAACTGTTCTTCGTATGAAAGCGAAGGAAGATCGGGGAAGGCCACTCGCAGGTCTGCGATCAGTTCGCCTGCAACGCTGGCGTCCAATTTCTCGGGGTACTTGGCCAAGTACCAAAGCTGAAATACTTGAAGTTGAACGGGCGACCGCTTATACAGCCGGATGTAGTCCTCGACTGCGAGGTACAGCAGACCTTCCACATGAGTAGCTGTCAGCGGCGGCAACTCCGCGTCTGCATCACGATCCGCATGCTTAAAGAAGTTCCTGTAAGGCGCATTGATGTAGTCCCACTTCAGGTCCTTACCCGAAGGAACGTTCTGCCGAGCCTGGACTGACATGCTTGAGACGCCTGTCTTGACGCATAGGACATCAATGACTTCCCACGCATTCGCTCCGAGCGAATACACGGAGACCTCGTCAGCGCCAGCAAAGTACAAGTCAATCGCGGTCGCAAGCTGCCGACGTGCCACAGCGGACTTGGTCAGACGCGCTCGCATTGTGTGCGGCCTAACGTCGGAATTGACCGGCGCGCGCCGGCAGTGCGCCTACGGCGTATGGCTTGTCCACACGCCCTGCGGCGCGCTGCTGGCGGGTGTCCGCGTCGAACGACCTGTTAGAGCGCTGGCGCACACCCTCCATGAATGCGATCACGCACCCCCCTTCTCAGGCTTGAAAAGGTCCTGGTACTTCTTCGCGAACCGCGCCTCCATCTTCTTCACTTCCTCAGGGCGCTCGGCGTAACGCGTCATCACCTTCTCTCCAGCCGGCTTCTCGTATGGCTCATTCTCTGTGATCCTCTCGCCGTCGTAGAACATCCAAGTCCACTGGAGCATGGCCTTGATGAAGGGCGGATGGTCTGCAACGAGAATGTGGTGATTCGCGATTGCCTTGAGGATTGCGCCGAGCGCCGAAATGTCTGGATCTAGAGTGACTTCGTCGGGACCACCTTCGTCCATGTGCTTCAGATCATTGATATTCAGCTTATCGTTGATGTGCTTTGCATACTTCGCTTTAGCAGGCGTCGTGCCTGAGAGTGCTTCTCGAACTCCCATTGCGTAGTCGGCGAACGGCTTTCTTCCTGCTTTTAGTACAAGCCCGTGGAGGATGCCGTCGGCGGCACCTGCGAGTGAGATTGCGGAGATGCGGTCCTTGCGGCTGATGAAAAGCCCAATCGCAGTTTCAAGCTGCTGCTGCGCGAGTGCTAGCTTCTTGTGCGTCGATTCAGCCACGGTCGTCTCCTGCGCTCCAACTTGGTTCTAGGGAGAAAGGGTTGCCGCGTAACCCTTCCTAGTATCTCCCTAATACAGCCCAACCAAACATCCCGAAACCCGCATGACTGCTGGCGTCGTGCTGGATCGTGGGTGTGTGCACCTATTACTAGAAGCCCGCGAAAAGCGGCTCCTTCCGTGCGGGGTCGAAATGCCGCGCCCTGGACTGCGGTGCAATGCATCGGTTCGACGGAGCGGATACCTAGGGCGAATCCGCTCCCATGATCAGACACCGGGCTGACTTGCCCGGTCGGCACCCCGTCTTTCAGTGCGACCGGATCAGATGGGCAAAAGACCTCGACCGTCAAGCAGATGCCAAGCCATCCGGCGCGCCTCCGAATGGCCCCACGCCACAATGCCCCATCCCCCACCCAAGGACCACACCCCCATGCCCACCCTCTCCGACTTCCCCATCACCAAGAAATGGCCCGCCGCCCACCCCGAGCGCATCCAGCTGTATTCGCTGCCCACGCCCAACGGCGTGAAGGCGTCGATCATGCTGGAGGAGTGCGGGCTGCCTTACGAGGTGCACCGCGTGGACTTCGGCAAGAACGACCAGCTCTCGCCGGAGTTCCTCTCGCTCAACCCCAACAACAAGATCCCGGCCATGATCGACCCCGATGGGCCGGGCGGCGAGCCGCTGGCGTTGTTTGAGTCGGGCGCGATGCTGATGTACCTGGCGGACAAGACGGGCCGCTTCATTCCGGCCGACGCGGCCGGGCGCTGGCACACGCTGCAGTGGGTGATGTTCCAGATGGGCGGCATCGGGCCGATGTTCGGGCAGCTGGGCTTCTTCCATAAGTTCGCCGGCAAGGACTACGAGGACAAGCGTCCGCGCGACCGCTACGTGAACGAGAGCAAGCGCCTGCTGGGTGTGCTCGACAAGCATCTGGCGGGCCGCGACTGGATCATGGGCACCGAGTACACGGTGGCCGACATCGCGACCTTTCCGTGGATCCGCAACCTGATCGGCTTCTACGAAGCGCGCGAGCTGGTGGGCTTCGACGATTTCAAGAACGTGGCGCGCGTGCTTGCCGCCTTCGTGGCACGGCCGGCGGTGGAGCGGGGGTTGCAGATTCCGGCGGCGCCGAAGTAGTCATAGCGAAGGGTCGAGGGCGGGGGCGCTGCCCCCTCACCCGGCCTCTCCCCAGGGGGGCAGAGGAGCAAGACCAGAAGCAGCGCCGGGCAACAACGATTGCGGGGTCGGCCCGATGCGCACGCGCGGCATGCGGCGCACACTGGCACATCCCCGCCCCGCTTCAGGAGCCCCCGTGGCCGTTGCCCCTCGCGCCCGCCCGCAGGATTTTTTTACCGATGCCCAGTGGCAGCAGCTGACGACGCGCTCGTCGTGGCGTGGCCTGTGGTTGATTGCGCACTGCTGGGGCGTGATCGCCCTGGCCATCGCGATGGGCGTGCTGTGGCCGGGGACGATTCCGCTCGCGGTGCTCGTCGTCGGCGCGCGGCAGCTGGGCCTGTTCATCCTGATGCACGACGCGGCGCATGCGGTGCTGCACCGCGACCGGCGCGTCAACGACTGGGTGGGCGAATGGCTGTGCTCGCCGACGATCACGGCCTACCGCCCCTACCACCTGCAGCACCACCGCTTCGTGCAGCAGACCGAGGACCCGGACCTGGTGCTGTCGGCGCCCTTCCCCATCACGCGCGCGTCGCTGTGGCGCAAGGTGGCGCGCGACCTGACGGGCCAGACCTTCTGGAAGCAGCGCTTCGGCCACTACGGCGAGGCGCTGCGCGCACGGCCCGCCGGCACGCCGTGGGCGCCGGTGCTGTGGGCCGAGCTGCGCAAGGACCGGCGCTTCCTCGTCGCCAACGGCCTGGGCCTCGCGGCCTTCACCCTCGCCGGGCTGTGGTGGGCCTGGGTGCTGATGTGGCTGCTGCCGATGGCGACCTGGCTGCCGCTGGTGAGCCGCGTGCGCAACATCGCCGAGCACGCGCTCATCGCGCAGAACGAAGCCGACCCGCTGCGCCAGGCGCGCACCACGCATGCCGGCTGGCTCGAACGCGCACTGGTCGCACCCTACTGGGTCAACTACCACTGCGAGCACCACATGTTCACGGCGATCCCGTGCTGGAACCTGCCGAAGGCGCACCGGCTTTTGCGTGAGCGTGGCGTGCTGCCCCGCATGGCGACGGAGCCGGGCTATACGTCGCTGCTGCGGCGTGCGGCGCCGGCCTGAGCGCCCAGGCCCCCAAAACCCCGAAAGTGCAATCGGGCTGCAGCGCCCGCCTGGCGGACGCTTCGGCCAAAGTCGTCACATCCGTGACCAATTGCAGGGTGCATTCCTGCGTGCTTCATCGCCTGCTTACAGCGGCAAGAGCGATGAGATCGCCTCAGGCCGCGGCCGCCTTGGGCCGGCGCACGGCCCGCACGCGGCCGCTGCCGCCACCGCCGCAATAGAAGAGGTCGGCGCCGTCGGATTCGAGGCCGCTGACGCCCGCGCCGGCGGGCATCTGCAGGCGCTCGAGCACGCGGCCGTCGGTGGCGTCGACATGGCGCAGCTCGCTTTCCTCGCCCTCCCAGGTGCCGTGCCAAAGGGCGCCGTCGACCCAGGTGACCCCGGTGACGAAGCGGTTCGATTCGATGGTGCGCTGCACCTCGCCGCTGGCGGGGTCGATGCGGTGGATGCGGCGGCCCTGGTAGTCGCCCACCCAGAGGCTGCCCTCGGCCCAGGTGAGGCCCGAGTTGCAGCCCTCGGGGTTGGGCGTCGGGATGGACGCGAGCACGCGGCCGCTGGCGGGGTCGATCTTGTCGATGCGCGCACCGGCGATCTGCCAGAAGTGCCGGCCGTCGAAGGCGGTGCCGGCGTCGCAGCGCACGGCCAGCGAATCGGCGGCCTCGCCGCTGGCCGGGTCGAAGCCGACCAGGCGCGTGCCGGTGGCGGCCCACACGCGGCGGCCGTCGTGCGTCACGCCGTGGATGGCGGTGGCATCGCCGAAGGGGCCGTATTCGCGCACCACCTCGGCGGGCTGAGCGGCGGGCGTGCCGGGCGGGTGCGGGAGGTACTCGGCGGTGGGAAGGGTCTGCGGCATGGAAGAAGGCTCCAGAAGTTCGGCACGCGGACATCGCGTCGCCATGGACCGCAATCTAGCCAGCCGGCAGCACGGCGGGGAGTAACAAGATCGTCGTGAAAGCCGTGAGCGGCGGCGCCACCCAGCGCCGCGCGCGTGCGTTGCCGACCGCGCGCGCGCGGCCTTCGGCCTCCAGCTCGGCCAGGGCGCGCTGCACGGTGCGCTGGCTCGCGTCGAGCGCCAGCGCGAGCGCCGAGGTGGACCACGCGGCGCCATCGGCCAGCAGCGCCTGCAGCGCGGCCTGCTCGCCGTCGATGGGCGGCAGCAGCAGCACGCAGGGCGCGTCGCCGGCCGGGTGCAGCGCGAAGCCGCGCGGCGTGGCCTCGATGCGCGCCAGGCCGCGCAGCAACGCGCGCAGGCGGCCCATCTCGACACGCAGGCGGGCGCGGTGCGTCTCGTCGGGGTCGCGGGTGCGGAACACCTCGAAGATGAGCGCTTCGCGCGACACGTCGTTCGGCCAGGCCTCGCCCAGCGCGCGCAAGAGGGCGAAGAGCACGGGCCGGCGCGCCAGCGCCAGCGCCCGCTCGCCCGCGTGCACGGCTCGGCGGCAGGCATCGACCACCAGCGCGCCCGAGGCCCGCAGCGCCTCGACCTCGTGCAGGCGCAGCGGCGCGTCATGACCGGCGCTGCGGCGGCGTGCGGCGGGACGGTGGAGCAAAGCCTGCGCATCGGCCACCTCGGCCGCGAGCGCGGGAATGGCGGCACGCTGCGCCGCGGCGTGAGCCTGCGCCAGCGCGGCGGCGGCTGCCCCGGTGCGCAGCGAGCGCAGCGCCAGTTCGGCGCGGCTCAGCGCCGCCAGCGCGGCCAGAGGCGGCGCGAGCGGCTGCGAGGGATCGATGGCGTCGAGCGCCACCTGCGCCTCGACGAGCCGGCCCAGCAGCAGGGCGCGCCGCGCGATCGTCAGCTGCGCCTGCACGGCGTTGCCGCGATCGCCGTGCGCCGCCAGCGTGGCCGCGGCGGCCGACAGCGTGCGCGGGCTGCCGCCCAGGTGACGCAGGGCCAGCGCAACCTCGGCCTCGGCCACCACGCAGCGCGCGCGGGCCACCGCCTCGTGCGCCCCGAAACGCCGCGCGGCCTGGCGCAGCAGCTCGCGCGCCCGCGGGTGTTCGCCCAGCTGCGCCATGGCGATGCCGCGCAGGGCCAGGGCGGGCGGGTCGTCGCGCAGCGCGATGCGGCCGAGGGCGCCCAGCGCGTCGCCCCGGGCGAGGTCGCGGGCCGAGGCGGCGAGGAGCGGGTCCATGGGCGACATGGCTACACGCCGGGCTGCGCCGCGCTCATGCCGGCCGCATGCGGCGTCGTCCTGCAGGGTGGATGCAAGGCGTCTGCTGTGCGGCGGGTGCTGCGCGCGCAAGGCTGGTGCCGTTGCCAACAAAGGAAAGGAGTCCAACCATGGCCGATGACCTGAGCAATGCCGGCGCGCAGGACCGCAGCCGGATCAATGTGAACGAGCCGCACGAGGTGCGCTACTGGACGCAGCGCTTCGGCGTGACCGAGCAGGCGCTGCGCATGGCCGTGGAGCAGGTCGGCGTGTCGGTGGACGCCGTCGCCAGCCACCTCGGCAAGCGCTGAGCCCCGGCGCTGCGGCGCGTGGTGGTCACACGGTGAGCGCGCCGCGAAAGCCGCGCGCCGCGTAGTACGACTGCACGCCGTTGTGGTACGTGAAGACCTGGCCGTAGCGCCGGTCGCAGAAGAGCGCGCCGCCGAGCTTGCGCATGGCCGGCGGCGTGGCGATCCAGCTCGAGGTCTTGAGGTCGAACTCGCCGAGCTGCTGCAGCTGGCGGTACTGCGCTTCGACGAGCAGCTCGATGCCGAGCTCGGCCGCCATCTCGAGGGCGCTGCTGGCCGGCGCGTGCTCCTTGCGCGACTCGCGCGCGGCGCGGTCGTAGCACAGGCTTCGGCGGCCGGCCGGGCTCTCGGCCGCGCAGTCGCAGAACACGAATCCCTCCGCCTCCGGATGGCGGCCGATCACGTCCGGCTCGCCGCCGCTGGCTTCCATCGCCTGCAGGGCTTTCAGCGCCTTCGGGTTGGATTCGATTCGGGCCTGGACCTCGGGCCAGGCGATGCCGGCGTGGCGTTGCGGATGCTTGTCGAAGCGGGCCTTCAAGGTGTGCAGCAGGGTGTCTCGTTCGTTGGAAGTCATGGGTCGTCGTGGCGGGAATGAAGCGGTAGTGATTCAGGGACTGAGCGCGATCAGGCTCCACACGATCGCGACCAGCTGCGCGAGGTTGATGAGGATGGCCCACACGTGCAGCTTGCGAAAGCCGGGGATCGCGTCCATGAAGTCGCCCTGGATGCGCGAGCCCAGCGCGTCCATGCTGGGGATCACGCGACGGCGCAGCAGCAGCGCGATCAGCGCCAGCGCGGCCGCGCCGCAGGCCACGCCGGGCCGCCCGGCAATGGCGTAGCTCAGCGCCGTGGCGCTGGCCGTGATGAACGCGGCGCGATAGTAGACGTTGAAGAAGCCGCGCACGAAGCGCGCATCGAGCGGCGTGTCGTGTCGCAGGATGAGCAGCGGGATCGCGCCCATGATGAAGTAGGCGGTGGTGACGAGCAGCGCCACCGTGAAGAACAGCGCGGCAATGATGGCGGCGGACATGGACGGCACCCCCGGTTCGGCCCGCGGCGGCGGGGCCGACAGTCTATGCGGCGGCGACGCGGGCGGCCAGCCGGACGCCGGCCGCGATTCAGCCGATCGTCATGAGGTGCGCATTGCCGCCGGCCGCGGCGGTGTTGACGCTGAGGCTGCGCTCCAGCAGCAGCCTGTCGAGCACGATGGCCGTGCCGCCGGGCGCCAAGCCCTGCACGCCCACGATGGCGCCGGGCCGCGCGGCCACTGCCTCGCCCACCGCGCGCAAGGCCTCGGGGCTGCCGTGGTGCAGCACGGCGTCGAAAGCCGCTGGGTCGCTGCCGCGCCAGTCGGGCGTGAAGGCGATCTGCTGCTGCACCTCGGCCGGCAGCGCGGCATGGAGCGTGCGGGCCTCGGGCGATTCGGGCCACAGCGCGCGTGAACCGACGGCCAGCACGGCCGCGAGCTGCGCGAGACGGTCGTCTTCGTTTTCGTCGTCCACCAGGCAGAGCACGGCATGGCGGCCGTCCAGCCGATAGACGTTGCGCTCGCCGGTCGGCCCGGGCAGCACCCGCTGCATGCCGGCAACCGAGGTGCCGGCGAAGCGCTCGCACAGCGCCCCGTCACCGCGCTGCTGTGCGCGGCACCAGGCCGCCAGCGCCTGCAGCGCCGGCCGTGGGCGTGGCGCGTCCTCGTCGTCCGCCGCGTCGCCCGGTGGCGGCAGCGGCGTGGCGAGGGGCCGCTGCGCGAGCAGTCGGTACAGGTACAGCGGCCCGCCGGCCTTGGGGCCGGTGCCCGACAGGCCTTCGCCGCCGAAGGGCTGCACCCCGACCACCGCGCCGACCATGTTGCGGTTGACGTAAAGGTTGCCCACCTGCGCCCGCGCAGCGACGCGCTCGATGGTCTCGTCGATGCGCGAATGCACGCCCATCGTGAGGCCGTAGCCGGTGGCGTTGATGCGGCCGAGCAGCGCGTCGAGTTCGCTGCGGGCAAAGCGCAGCACATGCAGCACGGGGCCGAAAACTTCCTTCTCGAGCCGCTCGATGCCGTCGATCTCGATGAGCGTGGGCGGCACGAAGGTGCCGTGGGCGGCATCGGCGCCCGCTTCGCGCGCCGCCTGGAACACGGGGAGGCCGGCCGCACGCATCGCGCCCATGTGCGCGAGCAAGGCCTGCTGCGCCTCGGCGTCGATGACCGGGCCGACGTCGGTCGCGAGCCGGTCGGGCGCACCCAGGGTGAGCTCGGCCATCGCGCCGCGCAGCATGGCCAGCAGGCGCTCGGCGACGTCCTCCTGCACGCACAGCACGCGCAGCGCCGAGCAGCGCTGGCCCGCGCTGTCGAAGGCTGACACCACCACGTCGGACACCACCTGCTCGACCAGCGCGGAGGAGTCGACCACCATCGCGTTCTGGCCGCCTGTCTCGGCGATCAGCGGCACGGGCTGGCCATGGTCGCCGAGGCGGCCTGCGAGCGCGTGCTGCAGCAGCCGCGCGACCTGCGTCGAGCCGGTGAAGAGCACGCCCTGCACGCGCGCGTCGGCCACCAGCGCGGCGCCCACCGTCTCGCCCGGGCCGGGCAGCAGCTGCAGTGCGCCGGGAGGCACGCCCGCTGCATGCAGCAGGCGCACCGCCTCGGCCGCGACCAGCGGCGTCTGCTCGGCCGGCTTGGCCAGCACGGTGTTGCCCGCGGCGAGGGCCGCCGCGACCTGGCCGGTGAAGATGGCCAGCGGGAAGTTCCACGGGCTGATGCACACCACAGGGCCGAGCGGCCGGTGCGTGGCGTTGTCGAAGCCGGCGCGCAGCTGCGCCGCGTCGTAGCGCAGGAAGTCGACCGCCTCGCGCACCTCGGCCACGGCGTTGGCGAGCGTCTTGCCGGCTTCGCGCACGAGCAGGTCCAGCAGGCGCGGCATGGCGGCCTCGAAGGCGTCGGCGGCGCGTTCGAGGATGGCGGCGCGCTCCGCGGGCGGCGCGGCGCGCCAGTCGGCGAAGGTGGAGTGCGCGGCGGCGACGGCGGGCGGTACGTGCTCGGCCGTGGCCTCCTCCACCTGGCCCACGACGTCGTCGTGTTCTGCGGGGTTGCGCACCGGGCGCGCCGCGTGCGCAGCGATGGGCACGGCGAGCAGGGGCGCCGCATGCGCGGATTGTGCGGCGCTCTCGCGCAGCGCGGCGGCCAACTCGGCCAGTACGGGTTCGCTCGCGAGGTCCAGGCCCTGCGAATTGGCGCGGTCCGGGTAGAGCGCGCGCGGCAGCGGGATGCGCGGGTGCGGCAGGCCCAAGGCGCCCTCATCGCGCGCCTGGGCCAGGGCGGCCTGCACCGGGTCGACGATCAGCGCGTCGATCGGCAGGCTGTGGTCGGCCACGCGGTTGACGAAGGAGGTGTTGGCGCCGTTCTCCAGCAGGCGCCGCACCAGGTAAGCGAGCAGCGTCTCATGCGTGCCCACCGGCGCATAGATGCGGCACGGGCGGTTGAGTCCCTGCGCCCCCACGACCTGCTCGTAGAGCGGCTCGCCCATGCCGTGCAGGCACTGGAATTCGTAGCGGCCCTCGTGGAAGTCCGGGCCGGCGATCTGCACGATGGCCGCCAGCGTGTGGGCGTTGTGCGTGGCGAACTGCGGAAACACCGCATCGGGCGCCGCGAGCAGCTTGCGCGCGCAGGCGATGTAGGCCAGGTCGGTGTGCACCTTGCGCGTGTAGACCGGGTAGCCGGCCAGGCCGTCGACCTGGGCGCGCTTGATCTCGCTGTCCCAGTACGCGCCCTTGACCAGCCGCACCATGAGCCGGTGGCCGCTGCGGCGGCCCAGGTCGACGAGCCAGTCGATCACCTGCGGGCAGCGCTTCTGGTAGGCCTGGATGACGAAGCCGATGCCGTGCCAGCCGGCCAGCGCTGGCTCGTGGCACAGGCGCTCGAGCAGGTCGAGCGAGAGCTCCAGCCGGTCGGCCTCCTCGGCGTCGATGTTCAGGCCGATGTCGTGGCTGCGCGCGCGTTCGGCCAGCGCGCGCAGGCGCGGGTAGAGCGCGTCCATCACGCGCTCGCGCTGCGCCCGGCTGTAGCGCGGGTGCAGGGCCGAGAGCTTGATGGAGATGCCCGGCCCGCCGATCACGCCCGCCCCGGCCGAGGCGGCGCCGATGGCGTCGATGGCCGCCTCGTAGGCCGCGAGATAGTGCTGCGCATCGGCATCGGTGAGCGCCGCCTCGCCCAGCATGTCGTACGAATAGCGAAAGCCCCGCGCCTCCTGCCGCCGGGCGTTGGCGAGCGCCTCGCCGATGGTTTCGCCGGTGACGAACTGCTCGCCCATGAGGCGCATGGCCATGTCCACGCCCTTGCGGATCAGCGGCTCGCCGCCGCGCGCCAGCACCCGGCCCAACGCACCCCCGAGCGCGCCTTCATGGTGCGTAGCGACCAGCTTGCCCGTGAGCATGAGGCCCCAGGTCGCGGCATTGACGAAGAGCGAGGGGCTGCGGCCCACGTGCGCCTGCCAGTCGCCGGGGCCCAGCTTGTCGCGGATGAGCGCGTCGCGCGTGGCGCGGTCGGGGATGCGCAGCAGCGCCTCCGCCAGGCACATCAGCGCCACGCCTTCCTGCGACGACAGCGAGTACGCCTGCAGCAGTCCCTGAACCAGGCCGGCCTTGCCGACCTGCGGATGCGCGCGCAGACCCTCCGCGAGGCGCCGGGCGAGGGAGCGGGCGGCCTCGGCCTGCTCGGGCGCCAGGCGCGCTTCGGGCAGGAGCGCGGCGACCTGCTCGGGCTCGGGGCGGCGGCAGGCGGCGGAGATGGCGGCACGCAGCGGGCCTTGGGTCTGCAGCTGAAGGTCGAAGGGGGCGGCGTGCAGAGGAGCGGGGTCGGCGGTCATGGCGGCGAGGCGATCGGTGTGGATTGCTCGATGATTCCGCATATCGCACCGAATTTCCGATCGAAAATCGGCCACTGCACCGAACGAATCATTATCAACAATGGCCGACCTCGACCGCCTCGATCTGCGCATCCTCGCTGCCCTGCAGGCCGACGGCCGGCTGCCGAACGTGAAGCTGGCCGAGGCGGTGGGACTGTCGCCTACAGCGGCACTGGCGCGGGTGCAGCGGCTCACGCACGAGGGCTACATCCTCGGCTACGAGGCGCGGCTCAACCCCGCCAAACTGGGCGCGGGCATGCTGGTGTTCGTCGAGGTCTTGCTGGACCGCACCACGCCCAACGTGTTCGACCAGTTCAAGGCCGCGGTGCAGACGCGGCCCGAGATCCTGGAATGCCACATGGTGGCCGGCGGCTTCGACTACCTGCTCAAGACGCGCAGTGCCGACATGGACGATTACCGCCGCTTTGCCGGCACGGTGCTGTGGCAGCTGCCGGGCGTGCGCGAGACGCGCACCTACGCGGTGATGGAGGAGGTGAAGACCTCCTCGCGCCTGCATCTGCCCGGGGTGTGAAGGCCGCCTGTTGCTCAGCGCAGCCCGAAGCGCGCCAGCCGGCGGCGCGGCGAATGGCTGCGCTGCCAAGCGCCGTAGGCCCACCACGCCACCGCGCCGAGGCCGATGACGGCCGACGAGGCCAGCGCCACCGGTGCCGGCCAGCGCCAGGCGGCACGGTCCTCCACACCGGCCTTGGGCGCCCTGGTGCGCGGCGCGGGGCTGGGCGGTTCGGTCACGGTGACAGACACCGGGTCGCTGGCCGGGAAGGACTCGGCGATGCCCTGGTCGAGGGTGTCGTCGTCGGGCTGCGGCACGCGGGCGCTGGTGACTTTCTCGGCCTGTTCAGGGCGCTCCGAAGTGGGAAAAACGAAGGCGTCGGGGGACCGCTCGGTCATGGCGGGAACTCCTTTTCAATCCGATCGATGCTGTGGGTTGGGTCAGGCTGCACCCGCCGCTGTGCGAGGGCTGTGGGAGGAGCCTGGGATGCGGGTAGGAGCGGGCGCACGTGGGTGGTAGCGCTTGTTTCGCTGGACTGGTCGAGCAGTTTGGGCGCTGCGGTGAATCGGCCGGCACGACGGACTGGGGCGCTGGCGGCGGCCGCGGGCCTGCGTTCTCCGGCTCAGGCTCGCGCTGACCGGCTTGTTGTGGATGCTGTGTGCTCGCTGTCCATCGACGTGCTTGGGGCACTGCACGGCGCCGCGAATGGCGCCTGCGCCCGCAGGCCCACGACCACCGCCCTGAGGCGCTGTGCTGCACTTTCCTGCTCTTGCGCACCTCATCGCCGTTCGCGCTGAGCTTGTCGAAGCGCTGCGCAGGGTTTCGACAAGCTCAACCCGAACGGGTGGGGGCGGGGCAGGGCCAGAGAGGAACTGCGACCAACCCAAACGCGCCCGCCCCATGCCGGCCGATCGCGCGCCCGGTCCAGGCCGGTGGTGCCGGTGTGCGGGCGCAGGCGCCATTCGCGGCGCCGTGCAGTGCCCAAAGCACGTCGATTCCAGGCGAGCACCTCCGTCGTGCCGCACGACGGTCAGCGCGAGCCTGAGCCGGAGAACGCACACCGGCGCCGCCGGCCGGGTTCAGGCCCACAGCGCTCGTGCCGACCAGCCAAGGAGCCCATCGGACCACCAATAAGGACGAGAAGAGCGAAAGTGCAATCGTCCGCCAGCCCAAGCCAGCCGTCCGCTCCAGCCAAATTCGTCACAAACGTGACGATCTCGAACCCAAGCCTAGCGCGAGTTCGACCGATTGCGCCGCGCCGCCTTCTTGGCCGGCGCGTCCTCGCTGCCGAACATCCGCTCCAGCCTCTGCCCGATGCGCGCACCGATGGCGGTGCCCACGCCCGGCAACACGGCGCTGCCGGCCGCCGCGCCCGCCAGCGCGCCGCCGGTCAGAGACAGCTCGGGCTTGTCCAGCGTGCCGCCGAGCTTGAGCGGGAAACCCACCACGCCGTCGACGATGTCCACCGCCACGTCACCCTGCATCCGTCGGTTGAGCACCCGCACGTCGCCGCTCGCCGTCAGCACGCCCGAGCGCGCGCGCAGGTCGATGTAGTGCAGCGCGATCCCGTCCCCGGTGTTCCGCGTGTCCAGCGTGCCGGTGAGCTCGTCCAGCACCGTCTGGCCCTCGCGCTGCAGGCCCGCCGTCGTCACCGTGCGGGCCAGGTCGAAGCGCCGCAGCGTGGCAGGGTGCACCTTGAAACGCGTGCGCGTGTGCAGGCTGCGCACCAGCTCGCCCGGGTGCTCGCCGGTCGCATCCAGCGTGGTCTCGCCCGACATGCGCCCGGCGACGGCCGAGTGGCGGCCGAAGGCGCCGGTGAGGGCCTCCAGGTCGATGTTCTCGGGTTTCAGTTGGGCCGTGAGACGCATGCGGCCGTCGGGCTGAGTCGCCAGCGTGGCGTCGCCGTCCCAGCTGCCGCCCCCCACCTCGACCGCGACGCGCCAGCGCTCGGTGCCCACGTCTCCCCGGCCGGCGCTGTCGTCGATCACCTCGCCGTCGCGCACGATGTGCGCGCGCGCCGGCGGCGACACGCCGGGCCGCTGCACCGTCACCTCGCGCGGGCGCCAGCGGCTGCCGAATTCGACCTCGCCGTCGTAGGCGAGGCCGATGCCGCGGCGGTCGATCCACGACACGTCGCTGAAGCGCACCGTGTGCACCGGGATGTCGGCCAGCGTCCAGCTGGACGAGGCGGGCGGATCGTCCGCCTGCTTCTCGCGCCCGCGGAAGGCCCGCACCGAGGCGCGCGGAAGCACCAAGCTCTCGACCTCGAGACGCGAGATCTCGATACGGCGCTGCAGCAGCGAGCGCCACTGCGGGTACACCGCGACGCGACGCAGCGTGATCGGCTGCGCCTGCTGCGTCGCGACGTCCCGGAACTCGATGACGGGCACCGGGCGCAAGGCCCAGCGCGCGTTGCCGATGGTCAGCGCGATGCCGAAGCGGCGCTCGAATTCCTGCGCCGTGCGCTGCGCCACCTCCTCGTCGTCGGGCAGCCAGGCGAACAGCGCCAGCGCCGCCACGACCACGACGCCGAGCAGGCCCAGACCGCCCCAGGCCAGCCAGCGAGCGGGGCGGCGTCTGCGGGCCGGCGGGGGCGCGGCGGGGGCATCCATGCGGCGCAGCTTAGACGCTGGCGCGACGCCCGCCTGTCAGTCGCCGTCGCTATAGTTCCGGGCCGCCGGCGCCGCGCCGGCCATTCCCCCCTGGAGACCCGCATGCGCATCTGGAAGAAAGACGTGTCCGTCGAAGAACTCACCCGCAGCCACGCGAAGACCGCGGTCGACCGCCTGGGCATCGAGTTCCTGGAGGTCGGCGACGACTTCATCCGTGCCCGCGTGCCGGTGGACGAGCGCACGGTGCAGCCCTTTCGCATCCTGCACGGCGGCGTGTCGGTGGTGCTGGCCGAAACGCTGGGCTCCTGCGGCGCCCACTACTCGGCCCCCGAGGGCCACCGCGCCGTGGGCCTGGACATCAACGCGAACCACATCCGCTCGGCCAGCAGCGGCTGGGTGACCGGCACCGCCCGCGCCATCCACATCGGCCGCACCACCCAGGTCTGGCAGATCGACATGACTAACGACGCCGGCCAGCTGACCTGCGTGTCGCGCATCACGATGGCGGTGCTGCAGGGCTGAAGCCGGACATCCGTCCGCGCAGGACGCGAAGATGCCGCGAAGGTCGCGAAAGAAACCAGACAAATACTTCTGGGATTTCTTTCGCGACCTTCGCGCAACTTTCGCGCCCTTCGCGTACGGATGTTCTCCCCTTTCCGAACACAACAGCAGGAGACATCCATGAGCATGTTCAGCTGGCGCGAAGTCGCCATGACACCCGGCGCCGTCGTGGCGCCCGACGAGCGGCTGCCGTGGCCGCAGACAGCGGCGATGGGCGTGCAGCACGTCATCGCGATGTTCGGCGCCACGGTGCTGGCGCCGATCCTGATGGGCTTCAACCCCAACATCGCGATCCTGATGAGCGGCATCGGCACGCTCATCTTCTTCCTCGTCACCGGCGGGCGCGTGCCGAGCTACCTGGGCTCGAGCTTCGCCTTCATCGGCGTGGTGATCGCGGCCAGCGGCTACGCCGGCAAGGGGCCGAACGGCAACCTCGCGGTGGCGCTGGGCGGCATCGTGGCCTGCGGTGTTGTCTACATCCTCATCGGCGCCATCGTGCAGGCCATCGGCACCGGCTGGATCGAGCGCTTCATGCCGCCGGTGGTGACGGGCGCGGTGGTGGCGGTGATCGGCCTGAACCTCGCGCAGGTGCCGATCAAGAACATGGCGCCGACGAATTTCGATGCATGGATGCAGGCCGTGACCTTCCTGTGCGTCGGGCTGGTGGCGGTGTTCACGCGCGGCATGGTGCAGCGCCTGTTGATCCTCATCGGGCTGATCCTCGCGAGCATCATCTACGCGGTGCTGACCAACGGCCTGGGCCTGGGCAAGCCGATGGACTTCTCGGGCATCGCCGCGGCCGCGTGGTTCGGCACGCCGACCTTCACCACGCCGGTGTTCGAGGGCAGCGCCATGCTGCTGATCGCTCCGGTGGCCGTCATCCTGGTGGCCGAGAACCTGGGGCACCTCAAGGCCGTCACTGCCATGACCGGCCGCAACCTCGACCCCTTGATCGGCCGCGCCTTCATCGGCGACGGCATCGCCACGGTGGTGAGCGGCTCCGCCGGCGGCACGGGCGTGACGACCTACGCCGAGAACATCGGCGTGATGGCCGCGACGCGCATCTACTCGACGGCGGTCTTCGTCGTGGCCGCGCTGATCGCGCTGCTGCTGGGCTTCAGCCCCAAGTTCGGCGCGCTGATCCAGGCCATCCCGCTGCCGGTGATGGGCGGCGTGAGCATCGTGGTGTTCGGCCTCATCGCGGTGGCGGGCGCCAAGATCTGGGTCGACAACAAGGTCGACTTCTCGCAGAACCGCAACCTCATCGTGGCCGCCATCACGCTGATCCTGGGCACCGGCGACTTCACCCTCAAGTTCGGCCAGTTCGCGCTGGGCGGCATCGGCACCGCGACCTTCGGGGCGATCATTTTGTGGGCGCTGCTGGGAAGGTCGAAGAACGCCTAGTTGCCAACGTCGGCGCTTGACCTCACGGCCGATGAACGCGTCAAGGTCGAAGTCGGTGGCGCCTGAGGCCCCGAGGTTCAGGGCATCCGGGGTCTTCAGGAGCAGCTCGTACTCGAACAGGCGGTTCAGGCCCTCGCGACCGGACAGGCGGACCGGCTCCAGCGCGGGCCGCCCCAGG
This sequence comes from Xenophilus aerolatus, assembly GCA_030418545.1. Taxonomy (GTDB): domain Bacteria; phylum Pseudomonadota; class Gammaproteobacteria; order Burkholderiales; family Burkholderiaceae_C; genus Xenophilus. Next base: position 330,872 of record QAIB01000004.1, read on the forward strand.
TGCATGGGAATGGCTGCGCTTCGAACGCGCAGCGCGTGTGACAGTGCCTGCATGGCTTCTCCCTGAACTTCTGTTCTTGTTCGGTACTTCATCGAGCTCATGACGACTCGATCAACTGGACCTGATCAGTGCGCCTGTACCGACGGCCATTATGGGGAGGACGGGGACATCCGCTGGCGATGCGATATCCATCGAAAAAGGGATGAGCGATCTTTCATCAAGACAGCGTGAAAACCGTCTCGAAATCGGGGCGTTCCAGGTGGATTGCCCATGCGCGGTCTACTGCCTCGCACCAAGCACGCAGAAGGCGGGCACCGGCTGCTGTGCCGGTCGAAGCCGGATCAATGCTATTGTTTTCGGTAGCTTCGTGCGCCCCCCGGCTTTGCGCTGGCGGGCGTTTTTGCTTGCGCGCCGCCTGTTCAGTGCGCCATCGCCACCAGCCGCGCGCCGCGCATCTGCTCTTCGCTGAGTGTGTCGGTCGACACGATCATCAACGTGGCCGGGAGCGACGAGCTCTTGGCCGCTGCCGGGTCGAGCGAGCCGGTCACGCTGTCGGGGAACACGTACATGCCGCCGGTGGCCGGGTCGACGCCGATCATCCCGATCAGGCCGCCGAAGAGGATGTTGCCGATGTACCAGCCGCTGACCGTCGGGGTGATCGTGATCTCCTTGTCGGCATAGCCGTCCTTCTTCATGCGGATGGTGTAGTTCTCGCCTTTGAAATAGCGGCGCCGCGGGCCAGCGTGAGGGTGAGCGGCGTGGTGCCGTTGTGGACTGTCTGTCCAGCCCGGTTGGTGACCGTGACGGCAGCGCCCTCCTGGGGCGCGCTGTGGATGGTGACGGCCTGGACGCTGCCGTTGAAGATGCTGGCGCAGCCAGTGAGCGCACCCGCGACGACGCAGGCGACGAGCAGTCGCTTCATGGTTTCCCTCCCGCGGGATTGTTGTGGAGCGGCGAATGTAGGCGTGCGTTGCGGGCTGAACAAGGAACAAATACCCACGCCCGTGCGGCCCGCAAGAGGCCCATGAATACAGGCGCCCCGCCGGTCGGCGGCGCGCCTGCGTGCCTGGTGGCTCGCTCGCGAGAAGTCAGCCCGCGGCAGCCGCCTTGCGTGCCCGCGTCGTCTTGGTCGCCGTCTTCCTGGCCGGCGCGGCCTTGCGGGCAGGCGTCTTGGCAGCCGCGGGGGCCGCGGCCTTGCGCGCAGCGGCGGCCGGGGCCTTGGCCTTCTTTGCGGCGGGCGCCTTGCGCGGGGCGGCGGTCTTCTTCGCCGGGGCCGCCGGGGCTTCGGCCGCCGGCCCCGGCGCGGATGCAGCCTCGGCCACGGGCCTGGCGGCGCCTGCCACGGCCGGCACCTTCTGCATCAGCTCCATGAGCTTCCTGTGCTCGGCCAGCATGTAGTCGCCGATCTCGGTGATGTCGGGCACGGCACGGCGGCAGGCGATGAGGCCGTAGTCCATGCGGCCGTTGTAGCTCTGCACGGTGACGTTGAGGGCCATGCCCTGGCTGGCGATGGACACCGGGTAGTAGCAGGTGACCAGCGCACCGGCGAAGTACATCGGGAAGGGCGCGCCCGCCACGTTGGAGATGGCGACGTTGGCCATCGGCGGCAGCACGTTGACCAGGCCCGAGCGCCCCACCATGGAGGCCACGCCCGACATCAGCCAGGGCGCGCCGAACATGGGGAAGTCGTCGAGCACGACGGCCTTGAACTTGTTCATCGTCGACTTCGACTGCGTCGACGACTTGTTGATGGCCTTCAGGCGCTCCAGCGGGTCCTTGATGTCGCTGGCCAGGCTCACGAGGATCATGCTGGCCTGGTTGTTGGCGGTGTCGTCGCCCGCCTCGCGCAGGCTCACGGGCACACCGGCCACGAGCGACTTGTCCGGCAGCTCGTTGCTGTCCTTGAGGTAGCTGCGCAGCGCGCCCGAGACGGTGGCCATGACCACGTCGTTGAGCGTGACGCCGAAGTGCTTGGCGATCGCCTTGGTCTCGGCCAGCGGGATGGTGCGGCCGGCGAAGCTGCGCTGGTTGGTGATCGAGACGTTGAAGGGCGTGCGCGGCGCCGTGAGGTCGAAGCGCTTGGCCAGCGCCTTGGCGTCGGCCGGCCCGGCGTCGCCGGACGGCGTGGCCAGCGAGCTGAGCGCCTTGCCCAGCGCCGGCAGCATCTTGTAGAGCTTGACGTACTGGGCGGCGGTGTTGCGCAGCGCGGCGGTGGCCAGCTCGGCCATGCCCAGCTGGTAGCCGCTGCGGCGCGGCTTGTCGCGCGGCGGCTTGACGACACGGCCGGTGGGCTCGAGGTCGAAGATGGCCTTGCCGACCTCGACGCCCGCCTGGCCGTCGATGCCCGCGTGGTGGACCTTGGTGTAGAGCGCCACGTCGCCGCTTTGCAGGCCGTCGATGATGTAGAACTCCCACATCGGCCGGCTGCGGTCGATGAGCGACGAATGCAGCCGCGCCACGTACTGCTGCAGCTGCCGGTTGGTGCCGGGCTTGGGCAGCGTGATGTGGCGCACGTGGTAGTCGATGTCGATGTCGTCGTCGTCCACCCACACCGGGTTGGACAGGTCGAAGGGCATCAGCGCCAGCTTGCGCGTGAAGACGTCGGCCAGGTGGATGCGGCTGGCCATGAAGGCCTTGGCGTCTTCGTAGAAGTCGCCCTTGTAGCCCTTGGGCAGTTCGAGCACGTTCAGCGAACCGACGTGCATGGGCATCTCGGGCGTCTCGAAATGCAGGAATGTGGCGTCCAGGCCGCTCAGGTGCTTCACGCGGTGCCTCCGAATCTTGATGTCTCTGTGTGTTGGAAGTGCGATGTCGCGCGGGCCGGGCCCGCACGCGATTTGCTTTGTACAGCGGCCCGCCGGCCGCCCACCCCCTCGGAAACGCCGAGTCTTGGCGGGTCCGACGTCAGGCCCGGGCAGGTGAAACGGCATGCAACAGCTGTGCGCCGACAGCGCGCGGCCCCGCTGCCGCGGGCTCGGGCCGACCGTTGCGCCGTTAGACTCGGGCGCTGCACGCCGACGGCGTTCTCCTCCTCTCCCCTCCCTTCCGATTTGTCGATGACCGATGCTTCCGCCGCGCGCACCCAGGCGGTGTTCGAATTCAAGAGCGCGACGCTGCCGCTGATCGCGGTGATCCTGAAGACGGCCGACCTGGCCGTGCTGACCGAGGCGCTGGACGCGCAACTGGCCGACTCGCCCGACTTCTTCGAGCAGGAGCCGGTGGTCATCGACCTGTCGCAGCTGCCGGCGGACGGCTCGGGCGAGGCCATCGACTTCGTGAAGCTGCGCGCCATCCTCGCGCGGCACCAGACGCAGCCGGTGGCCGTGCGTGGCGCCACCGAAGGCCAATCGGCGGCTGCCCGCGCGGCAGGCCTGGCCATCGCCGCGATGCCGGTCTCTCCGCCCGCGCGGCCGCCCGCGCCCGCCGAGGCGCCGAGCCCCGCGCCGCAGATCGTGCGCGAGGTGCCGGTGCCGCAGGGCGGCACGCTGCTGATCGACCGGCCGCTGCGCTCGGGCCAGCAGGTGTACGCGCGCGGCGGCGACGTGATCGTGACCGAGGTGGTGAACTTCGGTGCCGAGGTGATCGCCGACGGCCACGTGCATGTGTACGCACCGCTGCGCGGCAAGGCGATCGCGGGCGCACGCGGCAACGCCGAGGCGCGCATCTTCACCACCTGCCTGGAAGCGCAGCTGGTGGCGATCGCCGGCATCTACCGCACGTCCGAAGTCGCGCTGCCCGAGCGGGTGGCCGGCAAGGCGGCGCAGATCCGGCTGCAGGACGACAAACTCGTGATGGAGCCGATCGCCGGCTGAGCCCGGCGGCGACCCTCACACCCCGACATTCGGTTCGAACGTAGACGAGAGAAAAAGGATTCAGGCAATGGCCAAAATCGTGGTGGTGACCTCGGGCAAGGGCGGCGTCGGCAAGACGACCACCAGCGCGAGCTTTTCGTCCGGGCTGGCGCTGGCCGGCAAGAAGACGGCGGTGATCGACTTCGACGTCGGCCTGCGCAACCTGGACCTCATCATGGGCTGCGAACGCCGCGTGGTGTACGACCTGATCAACGTGATCCAGGGCGAGGCCAACCTCAAGCAGGCCCTCATCAAGGACAAGCAGTGCGAGAACCTCTTCGTGCTGGCCGCCTCGCAGACGCGCGACAAGGAAGCGCTGACGCAGGAAGGCGTCGAGAAGGTCCTGAAGGACCTGCAGGAGATGGACTTCGACTACATCGTCTGCGATTCGCCCGCCGGCATCGAGACCGGCGCACTGATGGCGATGCACTTCGCCGACGAGGCGCTGGTGGTGACCAATCCCGAGGTGAGCTCGGTGCGCGACTCCGACCGCATCCTGGGCATGCTCAGCAGCAAGACCAAGCGAGCGAAGGACGGTGGCGAGCCGATCAAGGAACACCTGCTCATCACGCGCTACAACCCGAACCGCGTGGCCGACGGCCAGATGCTGTCGCTGGAGGACATCCAGGACATCCTGCGCATCAAGCTGATCGGCGTGATCCCCGAGTCGGAAACGGTGCTGCAGGCGTCCAACCAGGGCGTGCCGGCCATCCACGACAAGGACACCGAGGTCGCCCAGGCCTACCAGGACGTGGTGGCCCGCTTCCTCGGCGAGGACAGGCCCATGCGCTTCATCGAGGCGGAGAAGCCCGGCTTCTTCAAACGCCTGTTCGGCGGGAGGTGAGCCGCATGTCCTTTCTCTCCTTTCTGCTCGGCGAGAAGAAGAAGACGGCCAGCGTGGCCAAGGAGCGGCTGCAGATCATCCTGGCGCACGAGCGCACCAGCCTCTCGGCCAAGCGGCCCGACTACCTGGCCGACCTGCAGCGCGAACTGGTGGCGGTGATCTCCAAGTACGTGTCCATCCAGCCCGAGGACATCAAGGTGAACCTCGAACGCCAGGACGACCTGGAAGTGCTGGAGGTCAAGATCGAGCTGCCCGAGGCCGCGCCGGCGCGCTGAATCTGCTCCTGTTTCGATAGCTCGCGGCGCCCGGTGGACGGGCGCTGCAGGCCCTTTTCGATCCTGAAGACCCGGCGCAGCGACGGCTTGCCGCTGCGCCCATCCATCAATCGCCCGCGACGAAGCCCGCCACGGCATCCAGCACCGCCGCCTCCTTGAGGATGCGGCGGTGGCCCCAGCCCTCGGTCGCCACGAGGCGCGCGCCCGGGATGGCGTCGCGAAAGGCCTCGCCGTCGGCGAAGGCGTTCACCCGGTCCCCGCGGTCGTGCACCACCAGCGTGGGCTGCGCGATGCGCGCGCCCACCGCCGCGGGCTCGAACTGCGGCATCACGATGCCTTCGCGCGATTCGATCAGGCGCTGCATGGCGGCGCGCGTGCGCTCGCGCAGCCCGAAGACCTGCGCGAAATAGCGGGTGTAGTCGACCGGCGAGGCCGGCGGCGCCAGCAGCACGATGCGCTGCGCATGGAGCCCCTGGCTGGCCGCCTGCGCCAGCGCGTTGGCGCCCAGCGAATGCGCCACCACCGCCTGGAGTGCGGCGCCCGTGTCGTGGCGATGCCGCGCCGCCACGTAGCCGATGGCGCGCGTGAACTGCGCCAGGTTGCTGGTGCCGCCGCCGCTGCGGCCGTGGGCGGGCATCTCCAGCAGCATCGGGCGCAGGCCCAGCGCCATCAGCGCCGCGGCCAGCGGCAGCATCTGGCCCGCATGGCCGCCCCAGCCGTGCACCAGCAGCACCGCGGGCGCGTCGGCGGGCAGCGCGTCGGCCACGGCGCGATAGATGCCCAGGCGGCCCTGCTCGAAGGCCTGCAGCCGGTGCTGCCAGTCCGCGCCGGGCGTGTGCCCGCGCTGCAGCCAGGCCGGCGGCAGCGGCGTGCCGAAGACCCGCGCCGCGATGCGCACACCCAGCGCAGGCCAGACATGCTGTGAAGCGCCGAGGCCCAGGCGCAGCGCGCGCACCAGCGGGTTCGCGCCGTAGAAGCCGGACGCGGCGGCGTGGGGGGCGGTGGTCGTGGTGATCATCGTGCGCGCTCCCGCCTCAGTACCAGACCCAGTCCTGGTTGCTGCCGGGCAGTTGGCGCAGCGTGCATCGGCGGGCGAAGCGGACGGCACCGATGGCCGCTGCGGCGAGCAGACCGGCGAGGACGGCAAGAAGGATCAGCATGGTCGACTCCTTTATCGCACGAGTGTGCGAAATTTATCCGAGTGAAGAGACAGGGGGTGCGAGAGGCTCATCGGGGAACACGGCCGCGCTCAGGCGCGGTAGCTTTCGAGCAGGCGCTGCCAGGTCGCGCTCGCGCGCTCGGAGGCCTTGGGGTCGCGCAGGAAGCGCGCGTCGTGCAGCAGGGTCATGGCCAGGCCGTTGATCTCGCTCACGAGCTGGGCGGCGTCGGTGTCGGGGCGCAGCTCGCCGGTCTCGACCGCCTGCAGCACGGTGCGGCGCAGGGCGGCACGCCAGCGCACGACCTCGTCGAGCAGCAGCTGGCGCAGCTCGCCCTCGCGGTCGTCGAGTTCGAAGGCGCCGGCGACGTAGATGCAACCGGTGTGGACCTCGACGTCGCGCATGCGCACGATCCAGCGGCGGACGATCTCCTCGAGCCGGGCCAGCCCCTTGGGCTGCTGCATCGCAGGCACGAACACATCGGCGATGAAGCGCCGGCCGTACTCCTCGATCACCGCCTTCTGCAGCGCCTCGCGCGAGCCGACGCGCGAGAACACGCCGCTCTTGGACAGCTCGAGCCGGTCGGCCACGCGCTGCAGGGTGATGGCCTCCAGCCCCTCGGCCGCCGCGAGGTCGACCGCGGCGCCGACGATGGCGGCGCGGGTCAGCTCGCTTTTCTGCGTCTTGGCGTCCATGCGGCCGATTTTGCGCACGACCGTGCGAAATAGCAAGAGGCTTTGAGCGGCGCGGCTTGCGGCGTATCGTGCACGAGCGCCACCGGCCCGGGGCCGATGCTGCGCGCCATCCCTTTCCTCATTCACCATCAGGAGACATCGCCCATGGCCACACGCAAGACGAGCGGCGCCGACAAGAGCACCGGACTGCCCGACCCCGCAGCCATCCAGGAGGCGTTTGCGCAGTCCTTCAAGGGCATCACCGACCGCATGCAGAACCTCAATCTCACCGGGAGCGCGGCGACGCTGCTGGAAAGCGGCCGCAAGGACATCGAGGCCCTGGTGGAGGCCAACAAGCGCTCCTACCAGGGCCTGCAGACGGTGGTGCAGCGCCAGACGGAGATGCTGCGCAACTCGATCACCGAGTGGCAGGGCGCCATGCAGGGCATGCAGGGGCAGGACATGAGTGCCAACCTCGCCAAGCTCGACGAGATGGGCAAGGCCGCCTTTCAGCAGGCCCTCAACGACATCCGCGAGCTGGCCGACGTGGCCGCCAGGTCGCAGGCCGAGGCCTTCGAGATCGTGCGCAAGCGCGTGAGCGACAACGTGGAGCAGGTGACCCAGCTGCTGCAGCAGGGCGGCCCCGGCAAGAAGTAGGCAGGTCGGCGGCGCCGGGGCCCGGGCGGCCTCAGCGCGGCCGCAGCAGCTTGCCGGTGGACGATGCCCGCGCCAGCGTGCGGCCGTCGGCGGCGAGCAGGTCCGCCTCGAGGAACACGACGCTGCCGCCCCAGCGCAGCACGCGCGCCTCGCCCTCGACGGGCGCCACGCCCACGCGGTCGAGAAAGCTCACCTTCAGTTCCAGCGTAGCCAGCCCAGTGCCCGGCTCGCGCGCCGCGACGGCGAAGGCCATGGCGTTGTCGAGCCAGGCCGTGATGAAGCCGCCCTGCACGATGGTGCCGTTGGTGTGGGCGAACTCGGGCCGCGGGGCGAAGCGGACGCGGGCGATGCCGGCGGGGTCGCTGTGCAGCAGGCGGTCGAAGCCGATGGCGTGCAACAGGGGGTGGGCGTCCTTCTCGATGTCCATGGCAGGCGGCGTGGGCGTTTGGCGGAGGTGGGCCGTGCAGGATAGTGCGGGCGATGCGCCGCCGGCTGTCGCCTCGGCGGCGCGGTCTACGATGGCGCACTTCCCGCCTGCCGCACGGAGACCGCATGCCCATCGAACTGCCCAAGGAGGCCCGCACTGCGGCCGTCCAGTCCATCGAGCGCTACTTCGACGAAGAGCTGCAGCAGCGCATCGGCAACATCCAGGCCGGCGCGCTGCTGAACTTCTTCCTGCAGGAGATCGGGCCCAGCGTCTACAACACCGCCGTGGCCGACGCGCAGGAGCGCATGCTCGCGCGGGTGCAGGAGCTCGACATCGACTGCCACGAGGACGAGTTCGGCTTCTGGAAGGGACGCGGCCCGCAGGCCGCGCCCGGCAGCCGGCGGCGCTGAGCCGCCTGCTGGCTCACTGGCCGGCCACGATGGCGGCGATCAGGCCGCCGGCGATCGCACCCAGCACGAAGTCGCCGTTGATCTGCATCCACTGGTAGCCCGAGGGCGGCGCCTGCAGCTGGCGCGCGCGCCAGTCGGTGACGACGTACTGCGGCGCGCGGTAGCTGGCGGGCACGTAGCCGCCGCGATGCCATTGCGCATGCGGGCGCGGCAGGCCCGGGCGCCAGTCGCGCCGGTCGTCGCGGTCCCAGCGCTCATAACGCTCCTGGCGCTCCCAGCGGTCGGCACGGTCGCGCCGGTCATGGTCGCGCTCGTAGCGCTGGCCCTGGTCCCAGCGTGGGCCGGGACCGTCGCCGCGGCCCGGGAAACCCTGGGCCATGGCCCCGCCGGCCAGGGTGAGGGCCAGCGTGGCCGCGAGGACGCGCACGCCGCGGCGGGTGCGGGTGGACGGGGTGGTGGGGCTGTGCGTCATGGCGACTCCTTGTGTGTGTGAAACCATGGCCTCCATGCTGAAGGCTCGATGTGTCGCACCCGCCCAGCCCGGATGAGGCGGGGATGAAGGATGTAAGCGGCTGTCAGGACACCAGGGCGTTCCGGGAGCACCCTGCCCACCATCAGCGCGTCGGAAGGGCGCATAAAAAGGCCCGCGTGCTGCGGGCCCAAGAACCTGGTGGTTCGCGAAGAGACCTTGCGCCGGAATCGTGATGGTTTGGCGGCGCTTCCCCTTGATGCGTCGATGCGTGACGCCCCCACTGTGGCACGGCGGAAGGCCCAGAACCGTGAAATAGTTGGCAATCACTACGCCACGTTGGTGAACAAATGTCACTCACGGGCCGCCGCGCGGCGCTCAGGAGGACGGCCGGCGCCGAGCCGTGGCCTCGATTTCGATGCGCATGCGCGGATCAGCCAGACCGGCCGAGATCATCATCGCCGCCGGCCGCACCTCGCCGAACCAGCGTCGCAGCACGGGCCAGCAGGCAGGGAAGTCCGCCGCATCGGGCAGCACGTAGGTCACTCGCACCACGTCGGCCATCGAGGCGCCCGCCTCGCGCAGCGCCGCATCGATGTTCTTCAGGCACTGCTCGGCCTGCGCCACGACATCGTCGGCGATGGTCATCGTCGCGTAGTCGAAGCCGGTGGTGCCGGAGACGAAGACCCAGTCGCCGTCGACCACGGCACGGGAGTAGCCGATCTCGTCCTCGAAGGTGGAACCGGAACTGATGAGGCGTCGGGTCATGGCGTCAGGGTGCGCTCGGCACCTCGGTTGCTACGATTTCGATAGCTGCACGCGCCCGTTCCACGGGCGCTGCAGGCATTTTTTGCTTGAACTTCTGGAAGCTCAGGGCGCATTGCCCTGCGGGCCGACGGGTGGCGGCGCCGCCCGCCCGCTGGACCCTGGCGCGAGCTTGCGCCCGAAGGCTTCGCCCACGTTGCGCACCGGCCGGCTCGCCGCTTCGGATCCGCGCTGGATGCCGCGCCGGGCCGCATCGTCCGCACGCTCGATGCCGCGGCCGGCGGCGTCGGTGCCGCGCTGCATGCCCGAGGTCGCCTTGTTGTGCGGCTTCTTGAGCGTGCTCGCCGGCCGCGTGGGCGGGGGGTTGTTGGCGTTGCTCGACTGCGCCTGCGCCAGGCCGGCCGTTGCGAGCGCCATCGAGGCGACGCCGACGTTCAGGACGCGCAGCGAAAAAAGTCGGAAGGTCATCGGTGAAGGTCTCCTGCGGGTGGCGGCACCCGCAGGGCACCACCGGGTCACACGGCCGGCTTGTCGCTCGGCGTCTGGATGTTGTCCTTGAGCTCCTGGTTCATCGGCAGGCCGATGGCCTGGTTCTTGGGCGGGATCGGGCCCATGAACCACTTGTTGTAGAGCTTCTCGAACTCGCCGGATTTCATCATGCCGGTGATCACGCCGTCGACCAGCGCCTTGAACTTGGGGTCGTCCTTGCGCAGCATGCAGGCGTAGGGCTCGACCTGCAGCGCGTCGCCGACCACGTCGAGCGCAGCGGGGTCCTTCGCGTTGGCCTTGAGGCCGAAGAGCAGGATGTCGTCCATCGGGAAGGCCGAGGCGCGGTCGGTCTCGACCAGCAGCAGCGCGTCGGCATGGTCCTTGGTGCCGACGACGTCGAGGTCGAGCTTCTTCTCTTCGTTGTACTTGCGCACGACCAGCATGTTGGTGGTGCCGGTGGTGATGGCCACCTTCTTGCCCTTGAGGTCGGCCCAGTTCTTGATGCCCGAGCTCTTCTTCACCAGCAGGCGCGTGCCGGTGTAGAAGTGGTTGATGGCGAAGTCGACTTCCTTGCCGCGGGCGGTGTTGTTGGTGGTCGAGCCGCACTCCAGGTCGATCGTGCCGTTGGACAGCAGCGGGATGCGGTTCTGCGAAGTGACGGCCATCCAGCCCACTTCGAGGTTCGGCTTGCCGGTCTGCTTCTTCACGGCGGCGACCACGGCGTTGGCGATGTCGACCGCGAAGCCGATCGGCTTGCCCGGTGCCTCGAGGTAGCTGAAGGGCACCGAGGATTCGCGGTACGCCAGCGTGATCTTGTTCGCCTCGGCCACCTTGGCCAGCGTGTCGGCGGCCTGGGCCCCGGTGGCGGTCAGCGCCGCCAGCAGCACGGCGGAAGAAAGAACGGAGAGCTTCATGGGCACCTTTCTGGGAATGGAGCGAGTGGAAGAGAGCCTGTCTAGCAAGGCGCCGGCCAGTGTGGCAGCGCCGCGCTCGGCGGCAGCATTCCTTTTTGCCCGGCGGCCATGCCCAAAGCTTATGGACGGTCGGCTCGGCGGCAGGCGCCGACGGGGGGCCCATTACCTCGCGGCATGGGTGGGGGTGCTATCGGCATTTTCCAGAACGCATCGTGGGCCGTAGAGTGGGCAGGCACTCAGGGTGCAAGCTCGCAACCGCCCTTCTTCTCCTTCTCCTCCTCCCCGCTTTTTCAACATGCACATCTGCGTGCTCGGCGCCGGCATCGTGGGCCTGGCCACCGCCTGGGAACTGCACCGCCAGGGCCACACCGTCACGGTGGTCGACCGCGCCCTGCCCGGCAGCGGCACCAGTGGCGGCAACGGCGCGCAGCTGAGCTATTCGTACGTCGCGCCGCTGGCCGATGCGTCGATCTGGGCGCAGTTGCCGCAGTTGCTGCTGGCGGCCGACTCGCCGCTGAAGCTGCGGCCGCAACTCGACCCGCACCAGTGGCGCTGGGGTGTCGAGTTCCTGGCCGCCTGCAACGCGGGCACGGCCGCCGCGACCACGAAGCGCCTGCTCGCGCTCGCCGCACGCAGCCGCGACGGCTTCGAGGCGATGCGCGCCGAACTCAGGCCCGACTGCGACTTCTCGGCCACGGGCAAGCTGGTGCTCTACCGCAGCCCCGCCGGCTTGGAGGCGGCGCGCCGCCAGGTCGAGCTCCAGCGCACGCTCGGCGCTGCGCCACAGACGATCGTCACGCCCGAGGAATGCGCCGCGCTGGAGCCCGCCCTCGCCGGTTACCACCGCCAGATCGCCGGCGGCGTGCACACGCCGAGCGAATGCGCGGCCGACTGCCTCAAGGTCTGCCAGGCGCTGGCAGCCGCCCTGTCGGCGCGCGGCGTGCGCTTCGTGCTCGGCCATGCGGTGCAGGGCTTCGACCACCGGGGACGCGACGTCGCGGCAGTGCAGACCGAGGCCGGCCCCATCGCGGCCGATGCGTTCGTCATGGCGCTGGGCACCGCCTCGGCCCGCTTCGGCCGCCAGCTCGGCGCGCATGTGCCGGTCTATCCGCTCAAGGGCTACAGCATCACCGTGGCGGTCGACCCCGCGCCCGGCGCGGCACCGCGCGTGAGCGTGACCGACAGCGCCCGCAAGACCGTGTTCGCGCGCCTGGGTGACCGGCTGCGCGTGGCCGGCATGGCCGAGCTGGTGGGTGAAGATGCACGCATCCCCAGGGACCGCATCGACACGCTGGTTGCCGCGACGAAGGCCGTCTTCCCGCGTGCCGCGCGCGACTTCGACGTGCCCGAGCCCTGGACCGGCATGCGCCCCGCCACGCCCAGGGGCACGCCGCTTGTCGGCGCCCTGCCCGGCGCGCCGCGCAACCTGCTGTTCAACACGGGCCACGGAGCGTTGGGGTTCACGCTGGCGTTCGGGACGGCGCGGGAGCTGGCAGACCGGTTGCCGCCGGGCGCCTGAGCATCACCGCGCCTCAGGCGCCGCCGGCGTTCAGGCGGGAGAGCGTGTCGGCGGAAGGCGGTGACTCGAGCACGCTCTGCAGGGTGTCGAGCACGTTGTCGACGGCGTAGGGGGTCGACCACAGGCGACTCTTGAAGCCGTCCTTCGACGCTGCATCCTGCGCCGCCTCCCAGGCGGCCCAGACCGCATTGCCGTAGATGCCGCCAGCCAGCGAGAAGCGCTGCTCCAGCAGGGGCCGCGGCACCTGCGGCAGCAACTCGGCCAGGTGCGCGAAACAGCGCTTGTAGCCGGTGTTCCAGCGGTCTTCCAGCGCTTCTCGCACGAAGGCGCGCTGGTTGAGCTGAAGGTTGGCGACCATGCGGATGTAGGTGGCCTGGCCGGTGCGCTCCGACAGCGCCAGCAAGGGCAGCGTCAGCGCCTCGATCATCGACCGTACCGTCACCCGCCCCTCGGCCTCCAGCCGGTCGAGCATGGACTGGCGGTGCTCGTCGATGAGCCGCGCACCGTCGACGAGCAACTCTGCCGCCAGCGCCTGCTTGCTGCCGAAGTAGTAGCGCAACGATGCGTTGTTGCGCTGTCCGGCCGCCGACACGATGTCCTGGACGCCGACGCCATCCAGCCCCCGCTCCGCGAACAGCCGCTGCGCGACTTCCTTGAGTCGCTCACGCGTCTCCTGGCCGTCCACGCGAAGGGTTTTACCTGATGGGGTCACAAGATCACCTTGCTAACTTAGTTGTTCTAAATCGCTTAATTAATCGAGACGGAGAAATTAGCATGAGAATTGTGATCGTTGGCGGCGGCATCGGTGGCCTCACCGCCGCCCTCACCCTGCGCCATCACGGGATCGAGGCGATTGTGCTGGAGCGCGCCGCCCAACTGAGCGAGATCGGCGCGGGCATCCAGATCGCCGCCAACGGCACGCTGGTGCTGCGCGAGTTGGGGCTGGAGCCTGCCCTGGCGGCCGTTGCCACCGTGCCCGAACGCTACGACTACCGCGACCTGGCGACCGGCCGGCTCCTGTACCTCGCGCCGCTCGGCCAGGAAGCGGCGGGCCGCTACGGCGCGCTCATGTACAACGTGCACCGCGCCGACCTCGTCGATCTGCTGCATGCCGCACTGCCCGCCGGCACCGTGCGGCTGGGCGCCGAGTGCGCCACGATCGCCCAGGACGCCCGCCAGGCGCGCGTGACGCTGAACACAGGCGAGGTGATCGAGGCGGATGCGGTCATCGGCGCCGACGGCATCCATTCGGCGGTGCGCACCGCCCTGCGCGGGCCGGAGGAAAAGCAGTTCGCCAACATCCTGATGTGGCGGGCGCTCATTCCCAAGGCCAAGCTGGAAGGCCTGCCGCTGCCCGTGGCCGGCAACAACTGGTTCGGCACCGGGCGCAACGTCATCTCGTACTGGGTCCGGCCCGACCTGTACAGCATCCTTGCGGCCGTGCCGGCCACCGAGGTGCGGCGCGAGTCCTGGACCGAGAGCGGCGACATCGGCGAACTGCTCGACTCCTTCCAGGGTGCGGAGCCCACGATCCAGGCCATGCTCGGCGCCGTCGAATCCAGCTTCATCACGGGCATGTACTACCGTGACCCGATCCCCAACTGGAGCACCGGCCGCATCACGCTGCTGGGTGACGCAGCACACGCCATGGTGCCGTACCTCGCGCAGGGCGCCTGCCAGTCCATCGAAGACGCGTGGGTGCTGGCGGTTTGCCTGAAGAACCACGGCGCCCAAGGCGTCGAGGCGGCCCTGCTGGAGTACGAGCGCCGCCGCCAGCCGCGCACCACGCGCATCCAGGCCGGCGCACGCTTCGCCGTGAAGATGGCGCATGAACCCGATGAGGATTCGGTGCGCTGGCGAAACGGCCGCTGGCGCGGACTCGCACGCATCGATCCGCTGGCCGAAACCTCGTGGGCCTTCGCCTGGGGACACGACATCCTCGCCGCCGCCAAGCTGCCGCCTGGCGAGGTGGTCGGGCTGAGCGCGGCCAAGGAGGGCAAGCGCATGGCGCGGGCGGAGAGCCAGCGCGCCTTCGACCTCTGGAAAGGGGCCATCGGCTCGGAAGACATCGCACGCGGCCATCTGGGCCAGCGTGCGGCTTACGAGCGCTTCCTGTCCACGAACTTCCCTGCCCCGTCCGGCCTGAGCGTCGTGGCGGCCGAGCTCAACGGCGTGCGTGCATTGCGCGTCGGTACCGGCGACGAGGATGCGGCGGTGCTGCATTTCCATGGCGGCGCCTATGTGATGGGCTCGGCGTCCAGTTCGGCGGAGTACGCCGGCCGGCTCAGCCGGGCCTTCGGCGCGCCTTGCTACACCGTCGACTATCGGCTCGCGCCCGAGCACCCTTACCCCGCCGCGATCGACGATGCCTTCGATGCCTACCGCGGCCTGCTGGCCACCGGCGTCGCGCCGCAGCGCATCGTGCTCAGCGGCGAGTCCTCCGGTGCCGGCCTGGCCCTGGCGCTGGCGATGGCCCTGCAGCGTGCGGGATTGCCGCTGCCCGGCGGCGTGTTCGCCATCTGCCCGTTCACGGACCTCACGCTCGGCGGGCCCACCGTGAAGCTGCATTCGGGCGACGACCCGGCTGCGCATCGCGACTCGCTCACGCAGCTCGCCGCCTCGTACTTCCAGGGCCATGAGCCTACCGATCCGATGGTGTCGCCCCTCTTCGGAGACCCGGCCGGATTGCCACCGCTGTACATCGCCGTGGTCGATGGCGAGGTGCTGCAGAGCGACGGCACCCGCTTCGCCGACAAGGCGCGGGCGGCAGGCGTGGACGTCACCCTGCGCGTGGTGCCGGACTCGGTGCATGTCTTCACGCTGTTCCCTTTCCTGCCCGAGGCGCAGGACACGCTCGAGGACGCCGCGCGCTGGTCACGCGGCTGGCTTCCGAGTGGCGTCCGCACCGCCCTCGCCGCCTGAGCGCCGCCGAGCGGCTTGCCTTTGCACCCATCGAGAACAGGAGACAACCATGCATCCCATCACCCGCCGCGCCACCGCTTGCGCGCTCGCCCTGGCCAGCATCGCCGCCACTGCGGCCGGCTCGGCGCCCGTGCTGTCCGACGCCACCGTCAAGGTGGGCGTGCTCACCGACATGAACAGCATCTTCTCGGAGCTCGGCGGCAAGGGCTCGGTGCTGGCCGCGCAGATGGCGATCGACGACTACAAAGCCACCGCCAAGCCGGCGTTCAAGATCGGGCTCATCAGCGCGGACCACCAGAACAAGGCCGACATCGGTGCCAGCAAGGCACGCGAGTGGTACGACACGCAGCAGGTGGACGTCATCGTCGACGCCATCAACTCGGCGGTGGCGCTCGCGGTGTCGAACGTCACGCGCGACAAGAAGAAGCTGCTGATCGCCACCGGGCCGGGCTCCATGCGCCTGACCAACGAGGAGTGCTCACCCTACACCATCAGCTACACCTGGGACACCTACTCGGTGTCGCGCCCGCAGGCCCGGGCGCTGACGAAGGGCGGCATCGACAGCTGGTACTTCGTGACGGTGGACTACGCGCTGGGGCAGTCGATCGAGCAGGAAGCCGCGGCCGCGATCCAGGCCGCAGGCGGGAAGGTGATCGGCGCCGTGAAGCACCCTCTGAGCGCGCCCGACTTCTCCTCCTTCATGCTGCAGGCGCAGGCCTCGAAGGCAAAGGCCGTGGCGATCGCCAATGCGGGCGGCGACCTGATCAACGCGGTGAAGGCCGCGCGCGAGTTCGGCCTGGCGCCCAAGCAGACCATCGTGCCGCTGTCCGGCTCGCTCACCGACGTGCATGCCATCGGGCTGGCGGCGGCGCAGGGGATGATCGTCACCGAGGGCTTCTACTGGAACCTCAATGCGCAGACACGCGAATGGAGCCGCCGCTTCTACGACAAGCACAAGCGGATGCCGAATCTGATCCACGCCGGCACCTACTCGGCCGTGATGAACTACCTGAAAGCCGTGCACGCGGCGGGCAGCGACAAGGCCGACGATGTGCTGGCGCAGCTGAAGAAAACCACCGTGAACGACGTCTTCGCCAGCAACGGCCGGCTGCGCGACGACGGCCGCTTCGTGCACGACATGTACCTCATGGAAGTGAAGAAGCCGTCCGAATCGAAAGAGCCGTGGGACTACTTCAACGTGAAGGCGGTGGTCCCCGGCGAGCAGGCGTTCCAGCCGCTGTCGGAATCGCGCTGCCCGCTGCTCAAGCGCTCCTGATCACGCGGCCGGAGTTGCCAGCACCTGCTGCACGCACCGAAGCATGCTGCGCACCGCCACCGACTCGCGCCCCTCGGCCGGGCGCAGCGCGCGCACCGGCACGGGCAGCTCGGGCTGCAGCGCCAGCACGTCGACCTTCATTGCATCGGCCGACAGGGCCGTGCAGCCGTCGATGAGCGCGATGCCCAGCCCGTGCTGCGCCATGGCGAGCGCGGCGTGATACGTCTGCACGGTGACCACGGCCTGCAGGCCCACGCCGGCGTCCCGGCAGGCCTGGCTCAGGCTCAGGCCCACCGGGTCGCGGGCATCGAGGGCGATGACCGGGACGTCGCCCAGCGCGGCGAGGTCGACGGCACCCGTGCGCACGACGGCAGGCGGCAGCAGGCCCTTGGGAGCGACGCAGACCATGCGGCTGTCGGCCAGGGTCTCGTGCGTGAGGCCGGGCGGCACGACGGGACTGAAGGCGAAGCCGATGTCGGCCTCGCGCAGCAGCAGCGCCGACACGATCTGCGGCGTGTGCAGCGCCTCGACGTGGATGGCGACCTTGGGGTGCTTGCGGCGGAAGGCCACCAGCGCGCGCGGCAGCACCTCGTGCGTGAGCGCCATCACGGCGAGGATGCGCAGCTCCTGCGTCGCGTCGTCGGCCTGCCGCAGGTTGGCCGCCAGGCGCTGCACCTCGTCGAGCTGCGCGAAGAGGCGCTCGATGTGCGGGTACAGGGCCTGGGCCTCGGCGGTGGGCGTCAGCCGGCCCTTGGCGCGGCGGAACAGCGCGAAGCCCAGCTGCAGTTCGGCATGCTGCAGGGTGCGGCTGACGGCCGGCTGCGTGACGTTGATGAGCCGCGCCGCAGCGCTCACGCTGCCGGTGAGCATGACGGCATTAAAGACCTCGATGTGGCGCAGGCGCATCGGGCGATCAGTCGTCCGCGGCCGAAGCAGCAGCGCGCGCCATGCGTTCGCTCTTCCAGTAGACGTCGTCGCCGCCGTCCATGCGGTTGAACACGCGGGCCAGCACGAAGAGCAGGTCGCTCAGGCGGTTGAGGTATTGGCGCAGGCCGTCGTTGAGCGGCTCCTGCGCGCCCAGCGCGACCACGGCGCGTTCGGCCCGGCGCGCCACGGTGCGGCACACGTGGGCCTGCGAGGCCGCGCGCGTGCCGGCCGGCAAGATGAATTCCGCCAGGCGCGGCAGCGTGGCGTTGTGGTCGGCCAGGGCCTGGTCGAGCTGCAGCAGGGCTTCGGGCTTCAGCAGCGTGTAGCCAGGCATCGACAGTTCGCCGCCCAGGTTGAAGAGCTGGTGCTGCACGTCGACGAGCAGTTCGCGCACCGCCTCGGGCAGCGGCTCGCACAGCAGCAGGCCGATGTGCGAGTTGAGTTCGTCCACGTCGCCCATGGCGTGCACCCGCAGGTGGCTCTTGGGCACGCGGGTGTTGTCGCCCAGGCCGGTGGTGCCGTCGTCGCCGGTGCGGGTGGCGATCTGTGAGAGTCGGTTGCCCATGGAGGGTGCTGCCTTGTGGTGATGGATCGTCCGGGCGCCGCGGGGGGCCCATCCGTTGCAGAATGGTAGACCCTTCCCTCACGACCTCGGCTGCGCCCGCGCGGCGCCGGAGACCGCCCATGAACGCCCCCGCTTCCCTCGCCCATGTGACGCCCGAGATCGCCGTGCGCGACGTGCCCGACGCGTTGATCCAGGCCCTGCAGCAGCGCTTCGGCGCGCAGTGCTCCACGGCGATGGCGGTGCGCACGCAGCACGGGCGCGACGAATCCGCCTTCACCGAGGTGCCGCCGCCCGCGGCCGTGGTCTTCGCCGAGAGCACGCAGGACGTGGCCGATGCCGTCGAGCTCGCCAGCCGGTACGACGTGCCGGTGATCCCCTTCGGCGTGGGCTCCTCGCTCGAAGGCCACCTGCTCGCGGTGCAGGGCGGCATCAGCATCGACGTGTCGCGCATGAACAAGGTGCTTTCGGTCAACGCCGACGACCTCACGGTGACGGTGCAGCCGGGCGTGACGCGCAAGCAGCTCAACGAGGAGATCAAGAGCACGGGGCTGTTCTTCCCCATCGACCCCGGCGCCGACGCGTCGATCGGCGGCATGACGGCCACCCGTGCCAGCGGCACGAACGCGGTGCGCTACGGCACCATGCGCGAGAACGTGCTGGCGCTCGAGGTGGTCACGGCCAGTGGCGAGGTGATCCGCACCGGCACGCGCGCCAAGAAGTCCTCTGCCGGCTACGACCTGACACGCCTCTTCGTCGGCAGCGAAGGCACGCTGGGCGTGGTCACCGAGATCACGCTGCGCATCTTCCCGCTGCCGGAGGCGGTGTCGGCCGCGATCTGCTCCTTCCCGAGCATCGAGGCGGCCGTGCGCACCACCATCGAGATCATCCAGCTGGGCGTGCCGATCGCGCGCGTCGAGCTGATCGACGTGAACACCGTGCGCATGGTCAACGCCTACAGCAAGCTCACCCTGCGCGAAGAACCCATGCTGCTGATGGAGTTCCACGGCTCGCCGGCCGGTGTGAAGGAGCAGGCCGAGGTGGTGCAGGAACTGGCCAGCGGCCATGGCGGCAATGCCTTCGAGTGGGCCAGCACGCCGGAGGAGCGCACCCGCCTGTGGACCGCGCGGCACAACAGCTACTTCGCGGCGATCGCCTCGCGCCCGGGTTGCCGCGCGATCAGCACCGACACCTGCGTGCCGATCTCCCGTCTGGCCGACTGCCTGCTCGAATCGGTGGCCGAGGTCGACGCCAGCGGCATCCCCTACTTCCTGGTCGGCCACGTGGGCGACGGCAACTTCCACTTCGGCTACCTCATCAATCCCGACGACGCGCAGGAACGCGCCAAGGCCGAGCAGCTCAACCACGCGCTGGTGGCGCGCGCCATCGCGCTCGAGGGCACCTGCACCGGCGAGCACGGCGTGGGGCTGCACAAGATGGGCTTCCTGGTCGACGAGGCCGGCGCGGGGGCGATCGACATGATGCGCACCATCAAGCGTGCGCTCGACCCGAAGAACATCATGAACCCGGGCAAGATCTTCGCGCTCTGATGCTATCGATTCGATAGCTGCTGGCGCCCGCCCGCCGGGCGTTCCGGCGCGATTCGGCCCATGAAAAAAGCCCGGCGAGCCGGGCTTTTTCTTTGCGGGCGTGCCGGCTCAGCGACGACGACGCGTGGGCTGTTCGCTCGGCACGTAGGTCTGCGACGGTGCGGCACCGCCATCCACGCCCAGCCGGCCGCCGCCGCCCAGGCCCTGGCCGCGCACGGTCTGGGCCTTGTAGTTGCGCAGCGAGACGACGAGCTGGTTGTACGAATCCATGAAGGCCGCGGCGATGACCTTGCCCTGCGGCGTGCGCGAGTAGCCGCCGATGCGGCCCGCAGCATCGGCGCCAGCCACGCCCAGGAAGCCGCCGAAATCGGTCTTCGAGGCGCTGCCCTCCGACACGCCGATCTGCACGCCCGACCGGTTGTCGATCAGCGTCAGCATGGTGCTCGCTTCGCGGGTCTGCAGACTGCCGCCGACATTGGCCAGCACGTTGCTGTAGCGGCCGCGGTTGATGATGCCGCCGAGCGCAGCGCCCATGCCGCCGGCGTCGCTGTTGTTGATGATGACCTCGGGCGAGATGCCGTAGTCGGATGCGACCATCTGGCCCTTGCCGAAGTTGCTGCCGGCGCGCATTTCGCCCGACTGCATGATGGCCCGCTCGCGGTTCATGGCGTTCATGCCGGCCGCGCCGCGCTCGACGACGATGAAGCAGTTGGACTGCTGGATCAGCAGGCGCAGCAGTGTGGAGGTGGGCGGCAGCTTGTACTCGCCGGTGATGATGGTGTACCAGCCGGCCGACTGGTTCTCGATCAGCGAGACGGTGCCCAGCGGCGATTCGCAGCGTTCCAGCGCGCTGCTGGCGTTGGCGGAAGCCGAGCCGGCGGCGCTGCCGGTAGCCACGGTCTTGGCCGACTGGCTGCCCATCTGCATGTCCGTCGTCTGGCAACCGGCGAGTGCGAGCATGCCCACCAAGGCGGCTGCGAGGGGAATTCTGGCGAAGGTCATAGGGGTGGCTCTGACAAGTTGCAACAATCGGCAAGGATATCGCGAAACGATTGCGTGACCATTCATCAAAAGGCGGGGGAGACCTCGACGCCACTGCGCCGTTCGGTCGTACGCCGCCTTCAGGCCGAACCGCCGCGCAGCCGGTCGATGATGCCGTTGAGCGACTCCAGCGAGCCGAAGTGGATGGCGAGCTCGCCGCTCTCCTCCACCTTGCCCCCACGCTTGCTGCGCTTCTTGATGCGCACCTCGACCTCGGCCGTCAGCAGGTCGGCCAGTTCTTCTTCCACGCGCTGCAGGTCGCGCGATTTCTCGGCGGCACCGCCGCGCCGCGCGGGCGCCGTGAGGTTGAACTCGGCCGCCAGCTTCTTGACCAGCGACTCGGCCTCGCGCACCGACAGCTTCTTGGCCACGATCTGGTTGGCGGCGGTGATCTGCGTCGCGCGGTCCAGCGCCAGCAGTGCGCGGGCATGGCCCATGTCGACGTCGCCGGCCATCAGCAGGCCCTGCACCGGTTCGGCCAGGTTGAGCAGGCGCAGCAGGTTGCTGGCCGCGCTGCGCGAGCGGCCCACGGCCTGCGCCGCCGCCTCGTGCGTGAGACCGAACTCGTTCACCAGCCGCTGCAGGCCCTGCGCTTCTTCGAGCGGGTTGAGGTCTTCGCGCTGGATGTTCTCGATCAGCGACATCGCCGCGGCGGCCTCGTTGGGCACGTCGCGCACCAGCACCGGCACCTCCGCCAGGCCGGCCAGCTTCGCAGCACGGAAGCGCCGCTCGCCGGCGATGATCTCGAAGGGCGCGTTCTTGGCCGCCGCCTGGTCGGCATCGAGCCGGCGCACCAGGATCGGTTGCATGATCCCCTGCGCCTTGATGCTCTCGGCCAGTTCGTACAGCGCGCCCTCGTCCATGCGGGTGCGCGGCTGGTAGACGCCGGGGACCATCTGGTCGAGCGCCAGCGTGCTCGGGTTGCCGTCGCGCGCGGCCGGCGTGCCGGCGCCCTCGTTGTCGTCGTTGCCGCTGTCGCGCGACGTGCCCGCCGCGGGGCCGAGCAGGGCTTCGAGTCCGCGGCCGAGGCCCTTGGGTTTCTTGGTGGCCATCAGTGGGTGGTCTTCGTGGAGACGGGGTTCATCAATTCGAGCAGCAGCGCGCGGCCCTCGGGCCAGTCGCCCAGGCCCGAGTCGGCGTTGACGTGGCCGCGGGCGCCGAGGTCGACGAAGCGTGCGCCCCAGTCGCTGGCCAGGCCGCGCGCACGCTCGGCGCTGCAATAGGGATCGTCGGTCGAGCCGACCAGGATCGAAGGAAACGGCAGGCGCTGGCGCACGATGGGCGCCCAGCCGGGGATCTGCTGGCGCAGGTCCTCGCGCTCCAGGTCGCCGGGCGCGACCAGCAGTGCGCCGGCGACCCGGTCGGTGTGGCGTGAATGTGCAGCCCACGCGGCCACCAGCAGGCAGCCCATGCTGTGGGCCGCGAAGACGACCGGGCCCGCGGCCGCGAGCACCGCTTCCTCGAGCTGCGCCGACCAGTCGCCGCGCAGCGGCCGCATCCAGTCGTGCTGCTGCACCCGCCGGTCGCCGTGCAGGGCTTCCCAGCAGGTCTGCCAGTGGCCGGGGCCGCTGTTCTGCCAGCCGGGCAGCAGAAGAACCTCAGCGGTCGCGCTCATTTGCTATTCTTTTGATAGCTGCTCGCGCAAGCGCTACGGGCGTTACAGGCTGTTTTCATCCGAAACCCCGGATGCCGCGGGGGCTGTGGCCGGCATCACGGCGGGCGGCGCCACCACGGGCGGGGCCGGCTGCGCGAAGGCGCTGGCGGGCGGCATCTTCTTGACGAGCTCCTCGGCAAAGGCGACGAAGGCCTGGCTGCCGCGCGCCGAGGGGTCGAACACCACGCCCGGCAGGCCGTAGCTGGGCGCCTCGGCCAGGCGCACGTTGCGCGGGATCACGGTGTCGAAGACCTTATCGCCGAAGTGCGCCTTGAGCTGCTCGCTCACCTGCTGCTGCAGCGTGATGCGCGGGTCGAACATGACGCGCAGCAGGCCGATGATCTGCAGGTTCTTGTTGAGGTTGGCGTGCACCTGCTTGATGGTGTTGACCAGGTCCGTGAGCCCCTCGAGCGCGAAGTACTCGCACTGCATGGGCACGATCACGCCATGCGCCGCGCACAGGCCGTTGAGCGTCAGCAGGCTCAGGCTGGGCGGGCAGTCGATGAGGATGAAGTCGTACTCGGCGCCCACGCCGGCCAGCGCGGTGCGCAGGCGCTTTTCGCGGCGGTCGAGCGCGACCATCTCCACCTCGGCGCCCGCCAGCTCGCGGTTGGCGGCCAGCACATCGTAGGCGGCGCCGGCTTCGACCAGCTTTTCGGGGCGGATGCGCGCCTCGGCCACCGAGGCGGACTCGAGCAGCACGTCGTACACCGTGAGCTCGGCCTCGCGCTTGTCGACGCCCGAGCCCATCGTGGCATTGCCCTGCGGGTCGAGGTCGATCATCAGCACGCGCTGGCCGACCCTGGCCAGCCCGGCGGCGAGGTTCACGGTGGTGGTGGTCTTGCCGACCCCACCCTTCTGATTGGCGATGCAGAAAATCTTGGCCATGGGGTCACTGGCTCAATGCGAGCTTGATGCCGAAGCCCACGAGCAGCGTGCCGGCGATCTTCTCCAGCGCGCCCGAGACCTTGGGATTGGCGCGAATGCGCTCGGCGAAGAAGTGGGTCAGCGTGATCGAGGTGAGGCAGTAGGCCAGCGTGATGACGGCCACCGTGGCGGCCATCACCCCGAAGGTCAGCAGGCCCTGGTGCCGCGCCGGGTCGATGAAGAGCGGGAAGAAGGCCATGTAGAACACGATGGCCTTGGGGTTCAGCAAGGTGATCAGGAACGATTGCCGCAGGTAGTGCCGTGGCTGGATCTGCAGCACCGGCCCGGCGCCCGGCTTGGCGCGCAGCATCTTGAAGCCCATCCAGGCCAGGTAGGCGGCGCCCAGCCACTGGACCAGGTGGAAAGCAGTCGGGTACGCCGCCAGCAAGGCCGCCACGCCGGCCACCGCCGACCACATCAGCACCTGGTCGCCGAGGATCACCCCGAGGGTGGAACCCAGCCCGCCGCGCAGACCGCCCTTGCCGGTCGAAGTGATCAGCGCCAGGTTGCCTGGCCCGGGAATGAGCAGGAAGACGATGATGGCGGCGACAAAGGCGCCGTAGTCCGCGATGCCGAACATGGAAGAAGCCCGCGCTGGGCCGAAAAGGGAAGGCGACGAGTCTAAGTCAGTACTGAGTGACCCAGTCAGCCCAACTCACCCTGCAGCGGCTCATCCGTCGCTTCTGCGCGCCCACACGATGCAGCGCTCGGCATCGAGCCCAGGCACATGCAGTTGTTCCACGTGAAACACGTCCACGCTTTTGGGGAGGGCGGCCAGTTCGTCCTGAGGCACCTTGCCTTTCATGGCCAGCCAGACGCCCTGCTCTGCCAGCAACTGGCGCGAGCCCTGGAAGAAATCCGCCAGCGAAGCGAAGGCCCTGGAGCTCACCACCTCGTAGGCGCCAGTCAGCGATTCGACGCGCGCGTGCAGGCCCTTCAGGTGCGGAAGCTGAAGCTCAGCCGCCACCTGGTTCACGAAGGCGGTCTTCTTGGCCACGGCGTCCAGGCATCGCACTTCGAGGTCGGGCCGCAGGATGGCGATGACCACGCCCGGCAGCCCACCGCCCGAGCCCACGTCCAACAGTCGCCCCGGCCCGGGCTGCTGGCGGTTCAGCGGCGCAACGGCCGCCAGGCTGTCAAGCAGATGGTGCGTGCGCACGCTCGCCTCATCGCGCAGCGCCGTGAGGTTGTAGACCTTGTTCCACTTCAGGATCAGCGCGCCGTAGGCCTCGAGTTGCTCGATCTGCCGTGCGCTCGGCGCCAGGCCCAGCGCGCGGGCGCCCTCCTCCAGCCCGATCGTCATGCGGCAGCCGACTCGGTGGCGGGCGTCGTCTGGAAGGCCTTGTAGCCGCCCTTGCGCAAATGGATCATGAGCAGCGAGATGGCGGCTGGCGTGATGCCCGAGATGCGCGAAGCCTGGCCCAGGGTTTCCGGCCGGTGTTTGGCAAGCTTCTGGCGCGCTTCGATGCTGAGGGCCTGCACCTGCAGGTAGTCCAGTTCGGGCGGCAGGCGCAGGTTCTCATAGGTGGCAGCGCGCTGCACCTCGTCGTGCTGGCGTTCGATGTAGCCGCTGTACTTGGCAGCGATTTCCACCTGCTCCACCTCGTCGGCGGCGAGCGACTGTTCCGGCGCGTACCTGCCGCCGTCCAGCGAGAGCAGCGCCGCGTAGCTCACTCCGGGCCGGCGCAACAGGTCGCCCAGGTTGTATTCGTGCTCGATGGCCTTGCCCAGCACACGCTCCGACTCGCTTGCCGGCAGATTGCGCGGATTGACCCACGTCGACTTCAAGCGCTCTGTTTCACGTGAAACAGCATCGCGCTTGCGGCTGAAGGCGTCCCAGCGCGCGTCGTCCACCAGCCCCAGCCGTCGGCCGGTTTCGGTCAGGCGCATGTCGGCGTTGTCTTCACGCAGCTGCAGCCGGAACTCGGCGCGGCTGGTGAACATGCGGTAGGGCTCGGTCACGCCCTTGGTGATGAGGTCGTCGACCAGCACGCCCAGGTAAGCCTCGTCGCGGCGCGGCAGCCAGGCGGCCTCGCCCCGGCATTGCAGCGCGGCATTGATGCCGGCAAACAGGCCCTGGGCTGCCGCCTCTTCGTAGCCGGTGGTGCCGTTGATCTGGCCGGCGAAGAACAGGCCCTGGATCGCCCGCGTCTCGAAGCTGCTCTTGAGCCCCCGCGGGTCGAAGTAGTCGTACTCGATGGCATAGCCCGGCCGCAGGATGTGTGCGTTCTCCAGCCCCGGCATCGAGCGCACCAGCGCGTATTGGATGTCGAAGGGCAGGCTGGTCGAGATGCCGTTCGGGTAGTACTCGTTCGTCGTCAGGCCCTCGGGCTCCAGGAAGATCTGGTGGCTGTCCTTGTCGGCAAAGCGGTTGATCTTGTCTTCCACGCTCGGGCAGTAGCGCGGTCCCACCCCGTCGATCTTGCCGGTGAACATCGGGCTGCGGTCGAAGCCCGAGCGGATGATCTCGTGGGTGCGGGCGTTGGTATGCGTGATCCAGCAGGGCATCTGCTGCGGGTGCATGTCCGCGCGGCCCATGAAGCTGAACACCGGCATCGCCGGGAGGTCGCTGCCGGGCATGCCGTCGCCGGGCTGCTCGGTGCATTTCGAAAAGTCGATGGTCCGGCCGTCCAGTCGCGGCGGCGTGCCGGTCTTGAGCCGTCCCTGCGGCAGCTTCAGCTCCTTGAGCCGGGCCGACAGGCTCACGGCCGGCGGGTCGCCCGCCCGGCCCGCCTGGTAGTTGTCCAGGCCCACGTGGATGCGGCCATCGAGGAAGGTGCCGGCCGTCAGCACCACGGCACGGGCACGGAAGGCGACGCCCACCTGCGTCACGGCGCCCACCACGCGATCGCCCTCCACCATCAGGTCGTCCACCGCCTGCTGGAAGAGCATCAGGTTGGGCTGGTTCTCCAGCCGGCGACGGATGGCCGCCTTGTAGAGGACGCGGTCGGCCTGCGCCCGCGTGGCGCGCACCGCCGGGCCCTTGCTCGAATTGAGGATGCGGAACTGGATGCCCGCCTCGTCGGTCGCGATGGCCATCGCACCGCCCAGCGCGTCGACCTCCTTGACCAGGTGCCCCTTGCCGATGCCGCCGATCGACGGGTTGCAGCTCATCTGGCCCAGCGTCTCGATGTTGTGGGTCAGCAGCAGCGTCTTCGCGCCCATGCGCGCCGAGGCAAGCGCGGCCTCGGTGCCGGCATGGCCACCGCCGACGACGATGACGTCGAATTCTTCCGGGTACAGCATGGTCAGGGTCGCGCAGCGGCCGATCGGCGGCGGCCCCGTGCGGGTGGCCGGCCGTCACTGCGTCGTTCAGGAGGAGGAAAGGGCGTCGATTTTATTCGCCCCTGCCCTCACCTGCTCAAAATATGGGCATCCCGAACTCGAGGAAGAAATCGGGCTGCAGCGCCCGCCGGCACTGCGTCTGCAGCTATCAATTTCGTAGCAGACGGCGGGTGGTGGCGCTCAGTCGCTCAGCGGCACCGTCTGCACCGGCGGGGGCTCGCACACCGGCGACGTGCCGGCAGCCACGGGCACGGGCTTCTCGATGCCCACGATGATGCCGCTGGGCTCCGGCGGGCGCGGCGGCGGGATCGCCGCGTTCTGCTTCTCGCGCACCACGATCTCCTTCTTGGTCATCGTCACCGGTCCGAAGATCGTGCAGAACGCGACGTCCTTGGCATCGCGGCCGGTGCCCACCCGCACCAGGCGGTCCACCGGCGCCATGCGGGTGGCGTCGAAGAGCACCCAGCGCCCGCCGATCCAGGCCTCGAAGACGGCGTGGAAATCCTGCGGCGGCTCGTCGAACCACACGTAGCCCACGACCAGCCGCGCCGGAATGTTCAGTGCGCGGCAGAAGGTGATGCCCAGGTGCGCGAAGTCGCGGCACACGCCGGCACGCGCCACGAACACCTCCTGCGCGGTGGTGGTCGAGTCGCTGCTGCCCGGCTGGTAGCACAGGCTGTCGTGGATCCAGTCGACGATCGCCTGCACGCGGCCGATGCCCGGCGGCAGGTCGCCGAAGAGCTGCTGCGCCGCGCGCGCCATCACGTCCGACTCGCAGTAGCGTGTGGGCATGAGGTAGTGCATGAGCGCATCGGGCACCTGGTTGACCGGCGCCTCGGCCAACTCGGCCGGCAGGCTCACGGGTGCACGCTGCACGCTGGCGCGGTAGCGGATGCTGAGCGGCCCCGGCACCGCATCGAAGCGCACGAAGCGGTTGCCGCTGTTGTCGTCGCTGTAGTGATGAAGCGGCACCGGAGGATCGACCTCCAGCGACTCGGTGACGATCGACTGCGACGCGCAGTGCGCCGCCTCGATGTTCAGCAGCAGGTGCGCCGGCGCCGTGACCTTGTATTCGAGGACGGCATCGATGTGCGATTCATGCATGACTGCCTGCGCGCCGTGGGCTGCGCAGCCTCCCTGTCAGACATTGATGAGGAAAGAAAAAGGAGAAGACGTTGTCGCCGGGTCGCCCTCAGGCGAAGGCCGGCAGGGGCATGGGCCCGCGACGCGTGCGGCGACGCTCGGGCAGCTGCCAGTTGGCCTGGGTCACGTGCAGCACCCGCACCACCTGGTGCGCGGGTGACTGCAGCAACTGGCCGAGCGAACGTCGGCGCGGCCAGCGCAGGCTGCGATGCGCAGCGGTGTCGGTCGCAGGCACGGTCAGTCCAGCGCCTTGCGCGCGGCGCCGATGCCCAGTGCGGCCAGCACCAGGAAGACCACGGCCAGCAGCAGGAACAGGCCGAACAGCACCTTGGCGATGCCGGCAGCACCCGCGGCGACGCCGCCGAAGCCGAGCGCACCGGCGACCAGCGAGATCAGGGCGAAGATGATGGCGTACTTCAACATGTGGAAGCTCCTTGAAATGGGCTGCGGGATATGCAGAGTGCGTCCTCGCTGCCAGGACACGGAGCTTAGAAACGCGGCCCCGCGCCCCCGGACGGCGCGGCTCGCATGGCTCCGTAGGACAAGCTCGCGCGGCCCTGAGGCCAGCGTCCTCGGCGCTGTCGGGCGCGGCGCACGGGCCGGCGCGAACGGCTACATTCGCTGCGGACGCCGGTTCCGGCCGGCTTCGCATCCCCGCATCGCCCATCGACGGCATCCAACGAACAAGGAGCTCTCTCGCCATGAAGCTGTACTACTCCCCTGGGGCCTGTTCCCTTTCGCCCCACATCGCGCTGCAGGAAGCCGGGCTGGCCTTCGAGCCCGTGATGGCCAGCACCAAGAGCCACAAGCTCCAGGACGGCACCGACTACTACGGCATCAACCCGCTGGGCTACGTGCCGCTGCTCGAGCTGGACGACGGCACCACGCTGCGCGAAGGCCCGGCCATCGTGCAGTACATCGCCGACCTGGCCCCCACCAAGAACCTCGCGCCCGCCGCCGGCACGCTGCAACGCTACCGCCTGCAGGAGTGGCTGACCTTCATCGGCACCGAGATCCACAAGAGCTTCAGCCCGCTGTTCAACCCGGCGATGCCCGAGGAAGCCAAGACGATCTCGAAGGACAAGCTCAAGTCGCGCTACCAGTGGCTCGACAAGCAGCTCGAGGGCCGCGAGTTCCTGATGGGCGAGCACTTCACGGTCGCCGACGGCTACCTGTTC
This sequence comes from Xenophilus aerolatus, assembly GCA_030418545.1. GTDB lineage: Bacteria > Pseudomonadota > Gammaproteobacteria > Burkholderiales > Burkholderiaceae_C > Xenophilus. The sequence continues at coordinate 359,788 of QAIB01000004.1, forward strand.
ACCGTCACCAACTGGGCGAAGCCCACCGGCGTCGACCTGTCGTCCTTCCCGAACGTGCTGGCCTGGCACGAACGCATCGGCCAGCGCCCGGCGGTGCAGGCGGCGATGAAGGCCGAAGGCCTGATCAAGTAAGCCGAAGCCGTCGTTTCACAGCGCCTGCGGGTCGTCCCGCATGCGCTGTGCCGTGCGGCGCAGCGCGGCCACCTCATCGGCACCGAAGCGCTGCAGGTTCTTCACCATCATCACCGTGCGCGGATTGCCCTCGAGCATGCGCGCATGCCGCGCGACGAAGTCCCAGTACATCACCGTCATCGGGCAGGCCGCCTCGCCACTGCGTTCGCCCGGGCGGTACCGGCAGCCGTCGCAGTAGTTGCTCATCCGCCGGATGTAGGCACCGCCGGCCGCATAGGGCTTGGTGACGAAGCGGGCCCCGTCGGCATAGAGCGACATGCCCAGCGTGTTGGGCGCCTCCACCCACTCCACCGCATCGACATACACCGCGAGGTACCACGCGTGCACCTGCGCCGGCGCCACGCCGAAGGTGAGCGCGAAGTTGCCCGTGACCATCAGCCGCTGGATGTGGTGCGCATAGCCGGTGCGCAGGGTCTGGCCGATGGCCTGGCGCATGCAGTTCATGTGCACCTCGCCGCTCCAGTACCAGCCCGGCAGCGGTGCCTCGTGCCGCAGCGCGTTGGCCTGCAGGAGCTTGGGCATGCGCCACCAGTAGACGCCGCGCATGAACTCGCGCCAGCCCAGGATCTGTCGCACGAAGCCCTCGACGGCCTCGATGGGCGCGCGGCCGGCCTCGTGCTCGGCCACCGCGGCAGCGATCACCTCGCGCGGATCGAGCAGCTTGAGGTTGAGCGAGGACGAGATCAGGCCGTGGTACAGGTAGGGCTCGTCCTGCCACATCGCATCCTGGAAGCGGCCGAAGTCCTGCAGCCGCTCGGCCATGAAGGCCGCCAGCGCATGCAGCGCCTGTTCGCGCGTGACCGGCCAGTCGAAGCCCTCGGCGCTGCCGTAGTGGTCGCCGAAATGGGTTTCCACGTCGGCCAGCACCTCGCGCGTGATCGCGTCCGGCGCGAAGGAGGGCGGGCGCGGCAGCATGCCCGGGCCGGCGCGGCCGAAGGCGCCGCGGTTCTCGTGGTCGTAGTTCCACTGGCCGCCCGCGGGGCCGCCGTCGGCATCGAGCAACACGCCGTGCTGCTGGCGCATGCGGCGGTAGAAGGCCTCCATCACCAGCCGCGTCTTGCCGCGTGCATGGTCGGTGAACTCGGCGCGCGAGGCCATGAAGTGCAGGTCGTCGCGCAGGTCCAGGCGCACGCCGGCCCGGGCGCAGGTGGCGGCGATGGCCTGTTCGAGTCGCCACTCGCCGGCCTCGGTCATCACCACCGCGTCGGGCCGCTGGCGCGCGAGCGCATCGGCCAGCGCGTCGGCGATGCTGGCGAAGGCATGGGTGCCGATGCGCAGGTAGTCGAGCGGCCAGCCACGCTCGCGCAGCAGCTCGGCGAAATGCCGCATCGCCGAGAGGAAGAGCGCGCTGCGCATCTTCGTGCTCGGCACGTGCTCCGATTCCTCGCGTGCCTCGACCATCAGCACCGCGTCGTGCGCCGGGTCGAAGCCCTCGAAGGCCACGTTCTGCAGGCTCAGCTGGTCGCCGAGCACCAGCACCAGCCGGCGCGTCATGCCAGCGCCTTCTGCCGCCAGGCGAGCGCGGCACCGAGCCACAGCGCGACCGCCGAGGCCACGAGCCCGCGCGCCAGTCCACCGGCACCGTCGGAGATCCAGCCGACCACCGTGGGCCCGACGATCTGCCCGAGCGCGAACAGGATGGTGAAGGCGCTGATGCCCGCGGCCCATTGCGCAGGCGGCAGGTTGTGCCGCACCAGCGCGGTGGTCGACGCCACCACCGACAGGAACACAGCGCCGAAGAGCAGCCCCGAGGTCAGCGCCACCGGCCACGCCGCACTGAGCACCGGCAGCAGCGTGGCCACGCCCAGCAGCGCATTGAGCAGCGCCTGCGGCTCGCCCCCGCGCCAGCGGCCCAGCAGGCCGGCCCACAGCCGCGACGAAGCCACCACCGCCACGCCCAGCAGCGCGTAGAACATCGTGAGCTGCCCCGCACTCGCACCACCCGTGCGCAGCAGCGCGATCACGAAGGTCATGTAGCCGATGTAGCCGGCGCCGAAGCAGAGATACCCCGCCATCGCCCAGCCCAGGCGGCGCAGCGGCACGGCAGCGCCTGGCGACGCCGGGCCACCCGCACCGGGCGCAGGCGTGGCCGGCAGGGCGCCGGCGGTGGCGGCAAGAAGTACCGTCGCGATCAGGCTCGCGACCGCCAGGCCCCACCAGGCCCAGCGCCACGCGTGCGCGCCGGCGGCGCCCCAGGCCAGCAGCGGCGGCACGCCCAGGGCCGACACCACGATGCCCAGGCCGGTGCCGCCGTAGTACAGCCCGAGCAGGAAGCCCGACTGCGCGGGATGCTCCGCCGCGAGCCGCGCGGCCAGCAGCCCGCCGGCCACGAACACCCACGCGCTCGCGACGCCCGCCAGCAGGCGCTGCACCAGCAGCGCCGGCGCATCGGTGAAGAAACCGCTGGCGCCCATGAACACGCTGGCCAGCACGGCACCGCCGACCAGCAGCCGGCCCGCGCCCCAACGCCGCATCAGCGCCGGCGTGCACAGGGCCCCGAGCAGGTAGCCCAGCGCATTGGCCGTGTTCATGCCACCCGCGAGCGCGTAGCTCCAGCCCAGATCGTCACGCATCGGCGGCAGCAGCAGCCCGTAGGCGAAGCGGGTGATGCCCAGCGACACCGCCGCCCCCATCGACAGCCCGAGCGCCAGCAGCACGGAACGCGCGGCGGTCGTCGGCGCGGCGGCGGAGGTGTCGGGCACGGTGCTCATGGGGTCGGCGCATTCTGCGCCGCCTTGCGCGCGCCGCCTGTCGGATGCGCGCCTAGCAACAAAACGGCAACCCCGCTGCCGCAAGGCCGCGCAGGCTGGCGTACGCTGCGCCCATAACAACCTCAGCAAAGAAAGGCTTCACGCCCATGCCCACCCTTTTCGACCCGGTCCAGGCCGGCGATCTGCACCTGAAGAACCGCATCGTGATGGCGCCGCTCACGCGCAACCGCTCGCCCAACGCGATCCCGCGCGACATCACGGCCACCTACTACGCGCAGCGCGCCGATGCCGGCCTGCTGATCACCGAAGCCACCGCCATCAGCCATCAGGGCCAGGGTTATGCCGACGTGCCGGGCCTCTACGGCACCGAGCAGCTCGACGGCTGGAAGAAGGTCACGGCCGCGGTGCACGCCAAGGGCGGCAAGATCGTCACGCAGCTGTGGCACGTCGGCCGCGTCTCGCACACCGAACTGCAGCCCGAGGGCGGTGCACCCGTGGCGCCCTCGGCCATCACGGCCAAGACCAAGACCGTGCTCATCAAGGACGGCGTGCCCACCTTCGTCGAAACCTCGCACCCGCGCGCGCTGCGTGCCGACGAGCTGCCCGGCATCGTCCACACCTACGCCGCCGCCGCGCGCAACGCGGTCGAGACGGCCGGTTTCGACGGCGTCGAGATCCATGGCGCCAACGGCTACCTGCTGGACCAGTTCCTCAAGGACGGCAGCAACCATCGCACCGACGACTACGGCGGCTCGATCGAGAACCGCGCACGCCTGCTGCTGGAAGTCACGCGCGCCGTGGCCGACGCCGTGGGGCATGGCAAGGTGGGCATCCGCCTGTCGCCCGTCACGCCCGCCAACGACGTGGTCGACAGTGCCCCGCAGCCGCTCTTCGAGTACGTGGTGAAGCAGCTGGCGCAGCTGGGCTTGGCCTACATCCACATCATCGAGGGCGCGACCGGCGGCCCGCGCGAGATCCCCGACCGCCCCTTCGACTACGACGCCCTCAAGCAGGCCTACCGCGAGGCGGGTGGGCGCGCGGCCTGGATGGTGAACAACGGCTACGACCTGCCGCTGGCCGAAACGGCGGTGAAGGAAGGCGACGACCTGGTCGCCTTCGGCAAGCCCTTCATCGCCAACCCCGACCTGGTGCGCCGCATCCGCGAAGGTGCGCCGTGGAACGAGGTGGACAAGGCCACGCTCTACGGTGGCGGCGAGAAGGGCTACACCGACTACCCGACGCTGGACTGAGCGCCACCACAGTGCGACGGCACGCGGGCGTTTCAAGCCAAGAAGGCCTGCAACGCCCGCCCCGCTTGCGCTGACAGCTATCGATTTCATAGCACACCACATGGCGCCGCGCGTCGCCGCTTGAGCTCCGCCCATGCCCTACCTGCAACTCGACGTTGCCGGCCCCTACCCCGTCGCGACCAAGCAGCGTCTGGCCGACGCGATGAGCCAGACCTACGCGCGGATGATGGCGGTCGACATTCGCCGCATCACCGTGGCCGTGCGCGAGCTGGGCGACGGCGGGCTGTGGCGCATCGCCGCCGAGGGCGAGCCGCCCGTGCCCGTCGCCATCCTGATGCTGGACATCCGCGCCGGCCGCCCGGCCGAGCTGCGCATGCGGGTGGCCCAGGCGCTGTGCGCCCACTGCATCGAACTGCTGGGGCTGCGAGAAGACCGTCTGAACGTCGAGTTCACCCAGCACAGCGGCGACGAGATGTTCCACCCCGCGCTGGGCGGTTTCAGCCCCGACTGGTCGCCGGGTGAGGCCCAGGCGTGCGCATCGGTGGCGCGTGTTCCGCCATCAGCGCCGCCACCCAGTCGATGAACACGCGCAGCTTGGCGCTCACATTCCGGTTGGGCGGAAACGCGACGTACAGCGGCATCGGGTCCATCTCCCAGTCGTCCAGCATGCGGACCAGCTCGCCCCGCGCATGGTGCTCGCGGGCCATGTAGTCGGGTAGCCAGAGGATGCCAAGCCCCGCGAGGCCAGCCGCGAGGTAGGCGTTGCCGTCGTCGACCGAGAACACATGGCGCCCGCGCACCTCCACCCGCTCGCCTGCGCGGTGCATCGCGTAGGGCAGCGTCCGTCCGCTGCGTGCCCAGAGGAAACCGACCACGCGGTGGTGCGTGTCGGCCAGCTCGCCCGGGTGCGCGGGCCGGCCCGCGCGCGCCACGTAGGCGGGTGACGCGTACACGCGCAGCTGCAGGTCGGCCACGCGCCGGGCCACGAGCGACGGGTCGGTCAACTCGCCGCCGCGCACCACGCAGTCGACCCGCTCGTCGATGAGGTCGACCCTGCGATCGCTCACGCCCATGTCGATCCCGATGTCGGGGTAGCGTGCATGGAAGGCCGGCAGCGCAGGCACCAGCACCAGGCGCGCAAGCGGGCTGGGCACATCCACGCGCAGGTGCCCGCGCGGCGCGGCGGCGGCGCCCGACAGGCTCGTCTCGGCATCGTCCAGGTCGGCGAGCAGACGCACCACGCGCTCGTAGTACGCCGCGCCGTCGGCCGTGACGTTGACCTTGCGCGTGGTGCGGTTGAGCAGCTTCACGCGAAGGCGCGCCTCCAACTGCTGCACGAGCTGGGTCACGGTGGTCTTGTTGATCTGCAGCGTGGCGGCGGCCTGGGTAAAGCTGCGCGTCTCCACCACCCGGGCAAAGGCTTGCATCGCGTCGATGCGGTCCATGGTCGCTCCTCGCGGCAAAGTGATTGTTCGGAATCGCCAAACAGTGATTCTGGGTCCGACATGTTTATCCCGACGCGGTGGCTACCTAAAGTTCCGGGCATTCCAACCACAAGTTCCCGGACCGCCGATGAACTCCACACCCACTCGCGACGTCGTCTTTCCACCCGGCCGGCAGGCCCTGTACGAGAAGAACCGCTACTCCCCGGCCGTGCGTTCCAACGGCTTCCTCTTCGTCTCCGGCCAGGTCGGCAGCCGGCCGGACGGCTCGCCGGAACCGGAGCTCGAGGCGCAGGTGCGCCGCGCCTTCGACAACCTCAACGCCATCCTCGGCGCAGCGGGCTGCACGTTCGACGATGTGGTCGACGTCACCGTGTTCATCGTCGACCCGGCCGAGAAGTTCGAGACCATCTGGAAGATCGTGCCCGAGTACTGGGGCAACGCGCCACACCCGACGCTCACCGGCATCGGCGTGACCTGGCTCTACGGCTTCGACTTCGAAATCAAGGTCATCGCCAGGCTGCCCGAAGCGCAGGCGGCCTGAGCGCGCGCTGGCTACCTCCGCTGGGCCGGCGGCCCGTTGCGCAGCCCGACCAGCTGCGATCATCGGCCGCATGACCGATGCCCTGCTCCGCTTCGGCGGCACCCTGCTGCTCTTCGTCGCCACCGCCGTGGCCGAGATCGTGGGCTGCTACCTGCCCTGGCTGTGGCTGCGCAAGGGCGGCCCGGTGTGGCTGCTGGTGCCGGCCGCGCTGAGCCTCGCGCTCTTCGCCTGGCTGCTCACGCTGCACCCGCAGGCGGCCGGGCGCGTGTACGCGGCGTATGGCGGCGTCTACATCGCGGTGGCGCTGGGCTGGCTGTGGGCGGTGGACGGCATCGCGCCTACGCGCTGGGACGTGGTGGGCGCGGGCGTGGCGCTGGTGGGCATGGCAATCATCATGCTGGCGCCGCGGGGCACGGCCTGATTTCGAGCCGAATCGGGCTGCAGCGCCCGTCCATCGGGCGCACGCTGCTATCAAACCGATGGCGTCGGGGCCGCTCACCCCTCGGCGAACACCAGCTCCACCCGCAAGCCGCCCTGCGGCCCGGCGGTGGCCAGCGACAGCGGCGCCTTCAGCAGCTGTGCATAGCGCGCCACGATGGCCAGCCCCAGCCCCGCACCCTGCCCCAGCTTCTGCCCGTCGGGGCCCTGCGCCCAGCGCTGCATCAGGTCGCGTTGCGCGGCCTCGGGAATGCCGGGCCCGTCGTCCACCACCGCCAGGGTGCAGTGCGAGGGCGTGGCGGCGAGTTCGAGCGTGATGGTCTTGCCGCCGTAGCGCAGCGCGTTGTCGATCAGGTTGTCGAGGATGCCTTCGATCAGGCCGGCGTCCGCCAGCACGGTGAAGTCCTTCGCTTCGCCCTCGTCCAGGCCACGCGCGCCCAGGTCGACACCACGCGCATCGGCCTTGGCCAGGTGGCGCAGCACGGTGTCGCCGACCAGCGCATCGAGCCGCACCGGCTCGCGCTGGAGCACCGCATCGCTCTCGTCGGCCAGCGCCAGCGCCAGCAACTGGTCGACCAGGTGGCTGGCGCGTGCCTCGCTCGCGGCGATGCGTTGCAGCTGCTCGCGCCACACGCCGGGCGTGGGATTCGCCAGGCCGTAGTCGGCCAGCGCGCGGATGCCGGCCAGCGGCGTGCGCAGCTCGTGTGCCACGTTGCCCGCGAACTCGCGCTGCGAACGCACGCTGCGGTCCAGCCGCACGAACAGGTCGTTGACCGCCTCGCCCACGCGCTCGATCTCGCGCGCCGTGGGCGGCACCGCCACCGGCGACAGGTCGCTCGCATCGCGGTGCGCGAGCGCGGTCTGCAGCGCCGCCAGCGGCGCCAGGTCACGCGCGATGCCGCGCCACAGCCACACGGCCAGCAACGCCAGCAGCAGCACCTGCGGCAGCGTCGCGAAGACCAGCACGCGGCCGGCCAGCACGCCGCGCGTCACGGTGGTGTGCGCCACCATCACGCGGTAGTCGCCGGGGCGGTCCTGCACCTGGTGACGCAGGGTGACGGCACGCACGCTGTGGCCGTCGAGCATGAATTCCGAGAAGTGGAAGGCTTCGCCCGGGGCCGGTGCCTCGGCCGGCATCGGCGTGCCGGCCAGCGGCCGGCCATCGGGCCGCAGGACGCTGAAGTACACCTTCTCGGCGCGGTCGAACAGCGCGGCGGTCAGCTCGCGCGGCGTGAGCTGCAGCGCCACCTCGCCGTCGGGGTTGGGCCGCACGTTGGAGGCGATCGAGTACGCGTCGTCGAGCAGCGCGCGGTCGAAGGCCTGCTGCGTGAAGTAACTCGCCACCATGAAGGTGACGACGGTGCCGGCCAGCCAGGTGAGCGCCAGCGGCAGCATCACGTGCCGCAGCACCCGCGCGCGCAGCGAGGGCGATGCGCGCCGCGCCGCGCCCGGGGCCGTGGCGTGCGGCCCGCTCAAGCCGCTTCCGCCTCCAGCAGGTAGCCGATGCCGCGCAGCGTGCGGATGGCGGCACCGCTGCCCACCAGCTTCTTGCGCAGACGCGAGATGAAGGCCTCGAGCGCGTTGTCGCCCAGCGATTCGTCGAAGTTGGAGAGCTTGTCGGACAGGGTGCGCTTGCTCACCGCATGGCCGGGCGGGCTCATCAGCTCCCACAGCACCTCGAACTCGCGGGCCGGCAAATCGAGTGGCGCGCCGCCCACCGAGAAGCGGCGCGCCTTGCGGTCCAGCTTGAGCTGGCCCAGCAGCGCCACGTCGTCGGTGCCCTGTGCGCGGCGGGCCAGCGCGCGCAGGCGGGCCTCGACCTCGGCCAGGTCGAATGGCTTGCCCAGGTAGTCGTCGGCGCCGGCATCGAGCCCGGCGATGCGCTCCTCGGTGCGGTCGCGTGCCGTGAGCACCAGCACCGGCGTGCGGTCGCCGCGGCTGCGCGCCTGGCGCAGCACCGTGAGCCCGCTGCCCATGCCGCTGCCGGCTTGCGAGCGGGCGGGCAGGTTCAGGTCCAGCAGCACCACGTCGAAGGGCTGCACGCGCCACAGGTGGTCGGCGTCTTCCACGCTCTGGGCCAGGTCCACGCGGTGGCCCGCATCGCCCAGGCTGCGCAGCATCACGTCGCGCAGCACGGCATCGTCTTCGACCAGGAGGATTCGCATAAGAGGCAATCGAGCGGAAGGAGGGGGAACGAAACAGGACGCGCGCCCGGCATTGTGCGGCGGCGTCCACGCCGCCCCGACACTAGCAGGAGCGGCCTTGGCCCCACAACCGGGGCGTCAGGCGCGGGTCAGTGCCCTGGGTCCACAACGCCCATGGCCGTCCGTGCGACGCGCGGGCGGCCTACACCGCGTGTCATGCACACGGCGTACAACACCCGCGCCCCGTTTCCCGACCTGTCCGAGGCCCGCCGTGACCACCCCGACCTACCACACCCTCGCCCGCATCCTCACGCAGGAGTTCCGCTGCCCGCCCGACGCGATCCGGCCCGAGAGCGGCTTCGGCGAGCTGGGGCTGGACTGCAGCGGCCGGCGCATCGACTTCGTCTGTGCGGCCGAGGACGCCCTGCGCCTGCGCCTCCCCGACGAGCCCCTGGCCGCGCCGGCCGGCTGGACGCTGGGCCGCATGTGCAGCGTGATCGACGAGGTGATGGCGCGCGACGGCGCACGCTGAAGAAGCGCTGTCGCCCTGCGCCGACGGTCGCAGCGTTCGCCCGGGTGGCGATGCGGTAGAAAGCGCACATGCCGCTTCACGCCGTCACCCCCATCCTGCGCATCTTCGACGAAGCCAAGGCGCGCGAGTTCTACGTCGATTTCCTGGGCTTCGCCATCGACTGGCAGCACCGCTTCGAGCCCGCGCTGCCGCTGTACCTGCAGGTGTCGCGCGAGGGCTGCGTGCTGCACCTGTCCGAACACCACGGCGACGCCTGCCCCGGCGCGGCCCTGCGCATCGCCTGCGACGACATCGACGGCCTGCATGCGGAGCTGACGGCCAGGCAGTACGGCTACGCCCGCCCCGGTATCGAGTCCACCCCGTGGGACACACGCGAGCTGACGGTGCGCGACCCCTTCGGCAATCGTCTGACCTTCGTGGGCACGACCCGCACGTGACGCCGGTGCCTGGCCCGCCTTGGGGATAACACTGCCTGCCGTGTCGGCTGACTGACAGCTTCGATGCCTACGATGGCCCTCACCGCCATCGACGGCGATGCCCGTCGTCGCCAACGATTCGCCCCAAGGAGACCCGCCATGAACCGATTGCTCTGGACCCGCCGCGCCGCCCTGTCGCTGGCGAGCGCCGCCCTGCTCGCCGCCTGCGGCGGCATCGCCCCCACCACCCCGCCCGCCGGCTCCGAGATCGTGATGATGACCTCGGGCGGTTTCGCCGCCGCCTCGGACGAACTCAAGCCCGGCTTCGAGCGCAGCACCGGCTACCGGGTCAAGACGGTGTACGGCTCGTCGATGGGCGGCGCCAGCGATTCGATTCCGAGCCGCCTGGCGCGCAACGAGCCGGTGGACGTGGTGATCCTCGCGCGCTCCTCGCTCGACCAGCTGGTGGCGCAGGGCAAGGTGGTGCCCGGCAGCCAGGTGGACATCGTGCATTCGCTGATCGGCTTCGCGGTGAAGAAGGGCGCGCCCAAGCCCGACGTCAGCACGCCTGAAGCGGTGAAGCGCACGCTGCTCGCGGCGCCGTCGATCGCCTATTCGGCCAGCGCCAGCGGCACCTACTACGAGACCGAGATGCTCAAGACCCTGGGCATCGAGGCCGAGGTCAAGCCCAAGAGCAAGCGCATCCTGAGCGAGCGTGTGGCGACCGTGGTGGCACGCGGCGACGCGGCCCTGGGGCTTCAGCAGGTCAGCGAGCTGATCCCGATCCCGGGCGCGGACTTCGTCGGCGTGCTGCCGCCGCCGCTGCAGCGCGTGACGGTGTTCTCGGCCGGCATCTCGACCACCGCGAAGAACCCCGATGCGGCGCGCGCGCTGATCCGCTACTACGTCTCGGCCGAGGCGGCGCCGACGATCCGCAAGGCGGGGCTGGAGCCGGCGCCGCAGCCTCGCGCGCCGGGCTGAACGCTTCGGGTGCCATGCTGGAACTGCGCAGTCCTCAAGCCATCGCGCGCGAGTTGCTTCGGGTGCCCGATGGATTCCGACTCGGCCGCGATTACAGCCTCCCTTCCATCGAGATCGCGGGCGATTTCGTGCTGCTGGACGCCCGCTCCGCCAAAGAGGAGACGGAAGGCCGCGATGCACCACTGGCAGGGCTTGCCGAGGATTGGTGGATCTTCGCGATCAGCGGCACGGGTGACGCCTGGCTCATCTCGACCGATGACGGACAGCGCATCTGCTTCCTGGACCATGACGCCGGCCCGGACGCGGTGCCCCAGGCATTAGGCATCGACTTCGGCCAGTGGCTGCAACTGGCCGACCTCCTGCGCCAGTTCGAGTCTGCCGATGACGATCGACTGACCGCTCAGGTGGCACAGCTGCTGGACGCCATCTCTGCGGGTCTCTCCGCTCGCTATCCCTATCGTCTCGAGGTCTGACACCCCACCGGGCCAGGCGCTCGTGCACGAACACCCAGCGTCGTCCCAAAGCTGGAACGCCCATTGCACGTGCGCGGGTAGCTACGAATTCGATAGCAGCCGCTTCGGCGTCCAACGCCGCAGCAGCAGCGCATTCGCCATCACGCTGACGCTCGATGCCGCCATCGCGGCCCCGGCCACCACGGGGCTGAGCAGGCCCAGCGCCGCGAAGGGGATGCCGACCACGTTGTAGGCGAAAGCCCAGAACAGGTTCTGACGGATCTTGCGCACGGTGCGGTGTGACAGGTCGAGCGCGTCGCCGACCAGTGCCAGGTCGCCGCGGATCAGCGTGATGCCGGCCGCCTCCATCGCCACGTCCGTGCCGTTGGCCATCGCCATGCCCACGTCGGCGGCGGCCAGCGCGGGTGCGTCGTTGGCGCCGTCGCCCACCATCGCGACGGTGTGGCCTCCGGCCTTCAGTTCGGCCACCACCTTCGCCTTGTCCCCCGGCAGCACCTGGGCACGCACATCCTCGGGATCGATGCCCACGCGTTGCGCCACGGCCCGTGCGGCGGCCGGGTTGTCGCCGGAGATCATCACCACGCGCAGGCCGGCCGCGCGCAGGCCGGCCACGGCCTCGGCCGCGCCGGGCTTGGGTTCGTCGCTGAAGGCCAGCAGCGCCTCGGCGCGCGGCGCGGGGTCGAAGGCCAGCAGCACCGACACCGAGGCGCCCTCGCGCATGAAGATTTCGGCGCGCGCCAGGTCGACGGCGACGCCCAGCTCCTCGCACCAGCGCAGGCTGGCGATGGCGCGGCGTACGCCGTCCACCCGGCCCTGCACGCCGCGGCCGGGCATGTTCTCCACGGCCTCGGCCGGCGGCAGTTCCAGGTGCTCGGCCTGCGCGGCCTGCACCACCGCACGCGCCAGGGGGTGCTCGCTGCCGGCCTGCAGTGCCGCCGCCGCCTGCAGGGCCTGCGCGCGTGCCTGCGCATCGTCGGGCGCGTCCAGCGGCACCAGGGCGCGCAGCACGGGCTCGCCCCGCGTCAGCGTGCCGGTCTTGTCGAAGGCGACGGTGTCCACGCGGTGGGCGGTCTCCAGCGCCCGCGCGTCCTTGACCAGGATGCCATGCCGCGCCGCCACGCCGGTGCCGGCCATCACGGCCACCGGCGTCGCCAGGCCGAGCGCGCAGGGGCAGGCGATGACCAGCACCGCCACCGCATGCACCAGCGCCGTCTCCAGGCCCGCGCCGCTCCAGCCCCAGGCCAGCCCGGTGAGCAGCGCCAGAACGAGCACCGCCGGCACGAACACCGCGGCCACGCGGTCGACCAGCTGCTGGATCGGTGCCTTGGCCGCCTGCGCGTCCTCCACCAGGCGGATGATGCGGGCCAGCACGCTCTCGGCACCCGTGGCCGTGACCTCGGCCACCAGGCGGCCATCGCCGTTGACCGAGCCGCCGGTGAGCCGGTCGCCCGCCGACTTGGCGACCGGCAGCGGTTCGCCGGTGAGCATCGATTCGTTGACGGCGGACTGCCCCTCGACCACGCGCGCATCGGCCGGCACGCGTTCGTTGGGCCGCACCACCAGCAGGTCGCCCACGCGCAGTTCGGCCACCGGGACCTCCAGTTCCTGCACCTCGGGCCCGCGTTGCCGGCGCAGGTGCGCCACCTCGGGCCGCAGCTGCTGCAGCGCGCGGATGGCCGCCGTGGCCTGGCGCTTGGCCCGCGTTTCCAGCCACTTGCCCAGCCGCACCAGCGCGATGACCACGGCCGAGGCCTCGAAGTACAGGTGCGGCTGCCCATGGCCCGCATGCGGGCCCGCGGCCCAGCGCCACCACAGCCACAACGACAGGCCGAAGGCCGCGCTGGTGCCCAGCGCCACCAGCAGGTCCATGTTGCCGGTGCCGGCCCGCGCCGCATGCCAGCCCGCGCGGTAGAAGCGTGCGCCCAGCCAGAACTGCACCGGCGCCGCCAGCACCAGCTGCAGCCAGGGCGGCAGCATCAGGTCCACGCCGAAGGGCATGGCCAGCATCGGCAGCAGCAGCGGCAGGCACAGCAGCAGGCCGACCGCGACGGGCCCGAATCCGGCCCAGGGCGATGCAGCCTCCACAGCGGCGGCGGCCTCGGCGCGCGGCGAATAGCCGGCATCTCGCACGGCACGGCTGAGGCGGGCGCGCAGCGCATCGGCCGCCTCGCCCTCCAGCGGGGTGGCCTGCACGCGCGCGCTTTCGGTCGCCAGGTTGACGCTCGCAGCGGCCACCCCCGGCACCTTCTGCAGCGCACGCTCGACGCGCGACACGCAGGACGCGCAGGTCATGCCCTCCACGCCGAGGTCGAGCGTCAGCGGCGCCGTGGGCGCCGCGCGGGCGTGGGAGGGAGCGGTGATCGAGGTGTCCATGGAACGAAGCCTGAGGCCTCACATCATGGCAAGGTCAAGCCCACGCCGCCCGCGAGGTCGGCCTGGGGGATTTTCAGCAGGGCGCTTGACCTTGCCATGATGGAAGGGTTCAGACTGCATCCATCGTCACTGCAAGGAAGAAAGGAAACCTCATGAGCCAGAAATTCCAGGTCGAAGGCATGAGCTGCCAGCACTGCGTCCAGTCGGTCCAGAACGCGGTGTGGACGGTGGACCCGAAGGCCCAGGTCACCGTCGACCTGCCCACGGGCCACGTCGACGTGCTGAGCACGCAGGCCCGCAAGGACCTGGTCGCCGCCATCGAGGACGCCGGCTACCGCGTGCAAGGCGGCGACGGCGGCGCCTGAGCGACCTGGCCATGACCACGACCGCACCGGTGGCCATCGGTGTCGCGGCCGAACGCTCGGGCGTGTCGGCCCGCATGGTGCGCCACTACGAAGGGCTGGGCCTGCTGCCCTCGGTGGCCCGTACCGAAGCCGGCTACCGGCAATACACGGCGGCCGACATCCACACCCTGCGCTTCATCAAGCGCGCCCGCGACCTGGGCTTCTCGATGGAGGAGATCGCCGAGCTCGTGGGCCTGTGGCACAACCGCCGCCGCGCCAGCGCCAGCGTCAAGCGCATCGCGGAAAAGCACCTGGGCGACCTGGAGGCGCGCATCGCCGGCCTCCAGGCCATGCAGCGCACCCTGTCGCACCTCGTCCATTGCTGCCATGGGGACGGGCGTCCCGACTGCCCCATCCTGGACGACCTGGCCGGCGGCACGCCGGCTTTCTGATCCCTCCGCCTTGGCCGGGCGCGGCTGGCGGCGCCTGGTCGGCCGCTTTCCCACAAGCGCGCCGGTTCTCCCCACAAAGCTTGGATAACTTTGTGGGCAACTCATGCACTTTGTTGTAAAGCTTCCGCAACTTGTTGATTTCAAAGGGGAATCAACAGTCTGCTGAATTTTTGTGCAGTGCACATTTCCGCCTGCGCACCCTCCTTTCCCAGATTTCCGACCCCCTGTCAAAGGACAACTCTGGGGAGAGTTCTGGCACAAGCGGGGGCTTATCCACAGGGCGGCGACGCGCCGCCAGGTTGTTCGCCGCGGCGCGACAGCACGGACGCACGGGTGCGCACAGGGGTTGGGGCACGGCAACTGCCTGTCGGCACTGGGAAAAATCGCCCTGTCCACAGCGAAGTGCGACCCTTAGCTACTACTACTAATCAGAAATAGAAGACATAAGAATGAATTCAGGGGACAGCCTCCGTTGGAAAAAAAGACCGGAGTCCGGTCCCGCCGTGCGTGCCCGGACAAAAAAGAAGCCGGCTCGCGCCGGCTTGAAAACGGGAGGGCGACGTTCCGTCGCCGGCGCGCGAGCGCTCAGGCGCCGCTGCCCCTCACCAGGGCCAGCACCTTCCCGGCGTCGAGGGTGCGTGCCTGGGCCTGCATGTCGGGCAGATAGCGCGACTGCAGCGCCTGGCCTTCCTGCACCACGCCGGCGAAGGCGTCCTTGAGGGTCTGCGCCGACAACTGCCGTCCGCCGGCGTAATAGCGCTTGGCCACGTGGCCAAGGGCGTAGGTGCTGGCGAAGCTCATGCCCGAGCTCACGGCCTGCCGGCCCACGCCGCGCAGCAGGCCGCCGCCGACCTTGCCGAGCAGGCCGCCGAGCAGCTTGCGCCCGGCCTGCTCCAGGTACTGCGAGGTCAGCCCCACGCCGACGGTGGCCAGGAAGTCCTTCACGTGCCCCTTGTCGAGTTCGTAGCCATGCGCCTTGCCGATGCCGTACACCAGCTTCATCTGCAGCGGGATGATGGCCAGGGTGGACAGCGTCTCGGGCAGCAGTTCGAGGGCGCCGTTGAGAATCGAGGCCCGCAGGATCTGCGCGTCCAGCGCCGCCTCGTCGACCTGTGCAGCCGCCGGGGTGGGCGTCGTGGCCGGCAGCGACGCCGGAACCGGCACCGGCCCCGCGGCCGTGGGTTCGATGGACGACAGCATGGCTTCCACCTCGGCATTGCGCCCCAGCGGTGCGTCGGCCACGGCCTGGGCCTGCTGCGCGAACTGCGCCGCCGGGCCGCCGGCCAGGCCCAGGGCGCCCTGGAGTTCGGCCAGGAAGGCCTGTTCCGGCCCGCTCTGGGCGCCGTCGGCGTCGCAGACGCACACGGCCATCTCGTAGGCCAGCTGGCGCGCCTCGGGGCTTTGCAGGCCGGCCACGGCGTCGGCCAGCGCGACGCGTTTCATCAGCACGTCCTGGTACAGGCTCGACAGTTCGCCCGCCTGGGCCAGCCCGTCGGCGATGCGGCGCACCTCGTCGCGCTCGCGGGCGTGTTTCTCGCCATCGACGAAGGCGGCCATGAGACAGAGGGTGACGATGCTGCGCTGGTCCTGGGGGGTCATGTGAGGGCTCCTGTTGGAAGTGGAAAGGATGCGGAATGGCCACAGCTTGCCGCCGGGGCACGGCTGCCGACACGCTCAACCTCAATTTCGTATTGAATACTTTCAGGCTACAAGCCAAAATGCGAGCCGCTTCGCCGTCCCATCCAACTTTTCTTTTGCTCTTCGGAGAACACCGTTGTTCGCTGCCGAAGCCCTGCACGACGCCCCCTTCTTCGGCTGGTTGAGAGCCCTGCTCGACCTGCCGCCGCTGCGGCAATGGCGCAAGTGGATGTACCGGCGGCGTTTCCTCGACAACCCGGGCGACAGCCTCTTCATGGGCCGCTACCCGAGCTTCGAGGCGGCGGCGGCCGACCTGCCGTCCAGCCTGCCCGAGCCGATCGGCGGCGAGATCGTGCTGGGCCTGGAGCGCAGCACCCAGGTGCGGCCCGACGACTACCCCCTGCTCTTCTGGCTGGGGCGTTCCTTCGACATCGGCCTGCGCACCGTGTTCGAGCTGGGCGGCCACGTGGGCATCAAGTACTACGCCTTCCGCCGCGTGCTGCCCCTGCCCGACGGCCTGCGCTGGACGGTGTGGGACCTGCCGCCGGTGGTCGAGCGCGGCACCGAGCTGGCCACCCTTCGCGCGCCGGAGGGCATGCTGCGCTTCACCACCGACCTGGAGGAGGCGAGCGGCAACGACATCCTGCTGGCGTCCGGCTCGCTGCCCTACTTTCCCGAGCGGCTGACCGAGATCCTGGCGGCCATGGCGGTCAAGCCGCGGCGCATCCTGCTCAACGCGATCGCCGTGCATCCGAACGAGACCTTCTACACCGTCAACAGCCTCACCCTGGCCTTCCGTGCCTACCGCATCCAGGCCTGGGAAGAGCTGCAGGACGAACTCGAGGCGGCCGGCTACATGCGGCGCGACGTCTGGCGCAACGAGGGCCAGCCGATCCAGGTGCCCTTCGAGCGCGACGGGGACCAGGTGTATTACGTGGGCGGCTGCTACGACTTGAGATAACCCACCCCCGTTTCGTCCGTGCTTCGCACGGCCGCATACCCCCTCAAGGGAGCACACCCTGCGGCCTGGCAGAGCCAGTTCCGCGGGTGTCCCCGCACGGCCTGCTCCGCGGCCTCTCGCCCAGGGGGACACCGAGGCCGCAGTCGTCCGATGCGTCGTCCTGCCGAGTGCCGTCGTCGTAGGATCGCGGCCATGTCCAGCACGCGGCCGCGCATCCTCATCGCCGAAGACGAATCCGGCATCGCCGACACCCTGCAGTACGTGCTGCAGAGCGATGGCTTCACGCCCGTGTGGTGCGCCACGGCCGAGGCGGCGATCGCGAGCTTCGAAGCCGAGCCGCCGGCACTGGCCATCCTCGACGTCGGCCTGCCCGACATGAACGGCTTCGAGCTCTTCAAGCGCCTGCAGGCCCGCATGCGCGACACCGGCGGGGCCGAGGTGCCGATGGTCTTCCTCACCGCCCGCAGCGACGAGATCGACCGCGTGGTGGGGCTGGAGCTGGGCGCCGACGACTACATCGCCAAGCCCTTTTCGCCGCGCGAACTGGTGGCGCGGGTGCGCACCATCCTGCGCCGCAGCCAGCGCGCGGGCGTGGCTGCGCCGGCGCCTGCCACTGCCCCGGCGCCCGCCGCACAGGCCGCACCGCTGCCCTTCGTGGTCGACACCGAGCGCATGCTGATCCGCTACTACGGACGGCCGCTGGAACTCTCGCGCTACGAGTACGGCCTGCTGCGCCTGTTCGTGCAGCGGCCCGGCCGCGTGTTCACGCGCGACGAGCTGCTGTCGATGGTGTGGGACGACGCGAGCGACAGCTTCGACCGCACGGTGGACGCGCACATCAAGACCCTGCGCGCCAAGCTCAAGGCCGTGGCGCCCGAGGTCGACCCGATCCGTACCCTGCGCGGCACGGGCTACGCGCTGAACGAGGACCTGCCGGCGAGGCCTTGAAATGCGGGATCGGGCAGCCGTACGCGAAGGACGCAAAGGCTTCGCGAAGAACGCGAAAGAAGTCCTTCGAATTTTTCTGCGTCCTTCGCGAGACCTTCGCGCCCTTCGCGTATGGAGGTCCGCTTTTGATCTAATCGGCCCGCAGCGCCCGTCCCGCTTACGCAGGAAGCTATGAATTTCGTAGCAAACGCGCACCCCGCCTGATGCTGTCCCGCCGCACCCGCATCTTCATCGGCATCCTGCTCATCTACGTGGTGGGCATCGGCTTGCTGCTCTACCGCGTGATGGGCGACATCGACCCGCGCTACCGCGAGTCGGCGGAGGAATCGCTGGTCGAGACCTCGCAGCTCATCGCCAGCCTGGTCGAGCAGGACGTGGTGGCCGGCGCCATCAACACCGCGCGGCTGGAGCCGCTGTTCCGCACCGTCTATGCACGCGAGTTCTCGGCGCAGATCTACAACCTGCACAAGCGGCGCGTGGAGCTGCGCGTGTACGTCACCGACCGCGCGGGGCACGTGCTCTTCGATTCGACGGGGCGCGCCACCGGCGCCGACTTCTCGCAGTGGCGCGACGTCAACCGCACGCTCGCGGGCCAGTACGGCGCGCGCTCCTCGCGCGACGTCGAGTCCGACCCGCTGAGCTCGGTGATGTACGTCGGCGCGCCGGTGCGCTGGAACGGCGAGATCGTCGGCATGGTCAGCGTCGGCAAGCCGGTGCAGAGCTTCGGCCAGTTCGTCGAGGACGCGCGCACGCGCACGCTGTGGGTGGGCATCGGTTCGGCGGCGGCGCTGCTGGTCTTCGCACTCATCCTCTCGGTGTGGCTGGTGCGGCCCTTCGGGCTCACCGCCGACTACCTGCGCTGGCTGCGCCGGCAGCGTGGCTTCCATCCGGTGCGCATGGTCCGCCAGGCCTTCGGCATGCTGCGTGGCGCCGTGCACGAGATGCGCGATGCCGTCACCGGCCGAAACTACGTCGCCGACTACGTCCAGACCTTCACGCACGAGGTGAAGAGCCCGCTGTCGGCCATCCGCGGCGCGGCCGAGCTGCTGCAGGAAGAGGGCATGCCGCCGGCGCAGCGCGAGCGCTTCCTGGCCAACATCGCGCGCGAGACCCAGCGCATCCAGGAGATCGTCGACCGCATGATGGAGCTCACCGCGCTCGAGACGCGGCGCGTGCTCGACCGCGTCGAGCCCGTGTCCCTGCGTCCGCTGCTCGAAGAGGTGGCCGACGGCGCGCAAGCCGCGGCCGCGCTGCGCCAGGTGCAGGTGCGGCTGGAACTGCGCGCCGATGCGGCAACCGAGGGCGACCCCTTCCTGCTGCGCCGCGCCGTGAGCAACCTGCTGGCCAACGCCATCGACTTCTCGCCGGCCGGGGGCAAGGTGGTGTTGGGGCTGGCCGCCACCTCGCGCCAGGTGCGCATCACTGTGCGCGACCACGGGCCCGGCATTCCCGACTACGCGAGCGACAAGGTGTTCGAGAAGTTCTACTCGCTCGCGCGGCCCCACAGCCAGAAGAAGAGCACCGGCCTGGGCCTGGCCTTCGTCAAGGAGATCGCCACCCTGCACCGCGGGCGCATCGAGCTGGGCAATGCAGCAGGCGGCGGTGCGATGGCCACGCTGACGCTGCCCCTGGGGCAACTGCCGCGGGACTCGGGCCGGATCGGGCTGTGACGCGGCGGTTCACGAGACATTGAAGTGCAGGAGAAGGAGAGAAATCGATGAACGTACTGAAACTGCTGATCGTGCTGGCCATCGTGGGCGCGGGCTACCACCACTGGAAGTCGTCGTCCGGGCCCTCGGGGCCCGCGTCGGCCGCAGCCTCGCGCTCGACCAGCGGCTTCGTGGCATTGCCGCGCGCCGAAGGCCAGAGCGACCGTGCGGTCTTCGTGGTGGCCGCGCAGGACTGCCCGGAAGAGGATGCCCAGCGCGCGGACCGGCTGGCCGAGGACCTCGACCGCAAGGGCATCCCCGTGGTGCGCACCCACAACGTCAGCTTCCGCTTCGAAGGCGGCGACGCCGGGCAGGCGGCGGCGGTGTCCGCGGTGATGCGAGGGCCCCTGCCGATCGTCTTCGTGCGCGGCCGTGCGAAAGCCAACCCGAGCCTGGCGGACGTGATGGCCGAATACGGCGGCGCCTGAGGCCGCCGGCGGCAGCTGGCGCCGGGGCCGGCGCGTTCAGCGGAACAGGTCCAGGATCCGGTTGCGCTCGGGCGAATCGCGCCTCGCCCCCGGAGACTGCTGCCCCATCGGGAACACGCCCAGCTCCGCCGGCACGTTGCTGCCCATGCCCGGCACCGTGCCCGCGTCGGGGCCGGTGCCCGGCATCGCAGGTGCCGTCGGCTCCACGCCCAGGGCCTGCACGCCGCCGCCGTTGGCGTACTCGTTGTAGGCCCAGTCACCGCCGACGTCGGTCACGCCTTCGGGCACGGCCAGCCGGGCGACCGGCACGCCCTTGAGCGCGGTCTTCATGTAGGCGGTCCACACCGGCAGCGCGACGCTGCCGCCGGTCTCGCCGCGCACGCCCAGCTGGCGGGGCGTGTCGTAGCCCACCCAGGCGATGCCCACGCGCGTGGGCTGGAAGCCGGCGAACCAGGCGTCGAAGGAATCGTTGGTGGTGCCCGTCTTGCCGTACAGGTCGTCGCGCTTGAGCGCCGCATACGCCTTGTAGCCGGTGCCGCTGCGAACCACCGAGTTGAGCAGGCTGTCCATCACGAAGGCGTTGCGCGCGGGAATCGCGCGCTGGGCCTCGTCGACCGGCGGCAGGGGCGTGTCCTCGATCACCTGGCCCCGCGCGTCGGCGATGCGCGTCACCAGCTGCGGCTGCACGCGCAGGCCGCCGTTGGCGAATACGGCGTAGGCGCCGGCCATCTGCAGGGGCGTGACGGAGCCTGCACCCAGGCCCATGGTGAGGTAGGCCGGGTGCTTGGCCGGGTCGAACCCGAAGCGGCCGATCCACTCCTGCGCGTACTGCGGCGTGATGGCGTCGAGCACGCGGATGGTCACCAGGTTCTTCGACTTCTGCAGCGCGGTGCGCAGGCTCATCGGACCATCGAAGCCGCCTTCGAAGTTCTTCGGCTCCCAGGGCTGGCCGCCGGTGGCGGCGGAATCGAACACCAGCGGCGCGTCGTTCACCACCGTCGCCGGGCCGAATCCCTTCTCGAGCGCGGCCGAATAGATGAAGGGCTTGAAGCTCGAGCCCGGCTGGCGCCAGGCCTGCGTCACGTGGTTGAACTTGTTCTTGTTGAAGTCGAAGCCGCCGACCAGGGCCTTGACGGACCCGTCGCGCGGGTCGAGCGAGACGAAGGCGCCTTCCACCTCGGGCAGTTGAGCCACCTCCCAGGTCTTGCCGTTGGGCTCCAGGCGGATGATGGCCCCGCGCTGGATGCGAACCGGAGCCTGCGCCTTGTCGTTCAGCGCGCGCTGCGCGAGTTGCAGGCCGCGGCCGGTGACCTCGACCGTGTCGCCGTTGGCACGCACGGCGGTGATCTTCTTCGGGCTCGCATCGAGCACCACGGCGGCCACCAGTTCGCCGTTGTCGGGGTGGTCGGCCAGGGCCTCGTCGATCGCCTGGTCGAGTGCCTTCGGCTCGGTGGGCAGGTCGGCGACCAGGCCCTCGGGGCCACGGTAGGGCTGGCGCTGCTCGTAGTCGAGCAGCCCGGCGCGCAGGGCGGCGTACGCGGCGTTCTGGTCGGCGGCGACGAGCGTGGTCGTCACGTTCAGGCCGCGCGTGTAGGCCGCATCGCCGAACTTGTCGACCATCTGCTGGCGCACCATCTCGGCCACGTACTCGGCGTGCACGCGCGTGGGGTCGTTGGCCTCGCGCAGCTTCAGCGGCTCGGCGCGCGCGGCCTCGGCGTCGGCGGGCTTGAGGTAGCCGGTCTCGACCATGCGCTGGATCACGTACTGCTGCCGGGCGACGGCGCGGCGCGGGTTGGCCACCGGGTTGTTGGTGCCGGGCGCCTTGGGCAGGCCGGCGAGCATCGCGGCCTCGGAGGTGGTGATCTGGTCCAGCGGCTTGCCGAAGTAGGTCTGCGCCGCCGCCGCGAAGCCGTAGGCGCGGTTGCCCAGGTAGATCTGGTTCAGGTAGATCTCGAGGATCTGGTCCTTGGTGAGCTTGTCCTCCAGCCGCCAGGCCAGGATCGCCTCCTTGAGCTTGCGGCTCACGGTGCGTTCGGAGGTGAGGAACATGTTGCGTGCCACCTGCTGCGTGATGGTCGAGGCGCCCTGCGCCCGGCCGCCCGAGAGGTTGGCGAACACCGCGCGCATCACGCCCTTGGTGTCGATGCCGCCGTGCTGGTAGAAGCGGGCGTCCTCGGTGGCCAGCACCGCGTCCTTGAGCACGCGGGGGATCCTGTCGATCGGCACCAGCTCGCGGCGCTCCTCGCCGAACTCGCCGATCAGCGCGCCGTCGGCCGTGTAGACGCGCAGCGGCAGCTTGGGCTGGTAGTTGGCCAGAGATGAAACATCGGGTAACTGCGGCGCGATGAGGACGAGGGCGACGCCGATGGCCAGCAGGCCGGCGGCGAGCGCGCCGCCCACCCCGGCCGCGCTCCACAGCGCGATGCGCTTGGCGCGCGGAGACCAGGGGCGAGACGTGGAAGGCATAGAAAAAGAATCAGAAACTTGAGGATGAAATTGGCTGCCAGCGCCCAGGGGACGGGCGCTGGCAGCTATCAATTCGATAGCGTCGTGCCGGTGGCGGCGGCCGCTTCGGCGGGTCGGGCCCTTCCTTCAGACAGTGCATACCAGTCGACGTTCCGTGTCACCAGCATCAGCAGCGCCAGCATGCCGAAGGTCAGCAGGGCCCCGAGCAGCAGCGCATTGTTCTCCGAGGCCAGCAGCCCGTACAGCGCGCCGTACAGCACGGCCACGAAAGCGCCCAATCCCACGCCGCGGCGCCAGCCACGCAACACCGCGCTGAAGTAGGCCATGAGCAACAGCACGCTCGCGCAGGCGGACAGCGCATAGGCCTGCCAGAAGGGTAGCTTTTCCGACAGCGCCACCAGCAACAAAAAGAACAGCGCCACCGACAGGCCGACCAGCCCGTACTGCACCGGGTGCAGGCGCAGCTGGCGGAACAGTTCGAACATGAAGCTGGCCATGAGCACCAGCCCGATGAAGAGCGCGCCGTACTTGGCGGCACGGTGGGCCATGAAGTAGACGTTCACCGGCTGTGCCAGCGCGACGTCGAAGCTGTCGACCTCGCGCAGGTCGGCCCGCGCGGGCGCGGTGGTCGCCGCGGGTGCGGCCGTGGCCGCCGCCATGCAGGCGCTGTCGCCGCCGGCGCAGGCCACGTCGGCCGCTGCCGGCGTCGTCGCCTCGGCGGCCCACTGGCGCAGCAACTGGGCGCGCGCCGTGCTCACCAGCGCCGACACGCGCCAGCGGGCATCGAAGCCGGTGTCGCCCACCGTGCGCTCGCTGGCCAGGAAGCGGCCGCCGAAGCTCGGGTGCGGCCAGGGCGACTGCAGGTGTGCCTCGGTGTCCTCGGCCGCCGGCACGATGCTCAGCTGCTCCTGCCCGACCAGCTTCAAGGCCAGGCGGAAGTCCATCGCCTGGCCGCTCGTCAGCGCGTGCAGCGCCTCGCCGGACAAGGGCGCATGGATGCCCTGCAGGGCCCCCGCCTGGCCCAGGCCGGGAATGCCCTGCTGGAAGCGCAGCGGCGCGCCGCCCAGCGTGGCGTCGGGCAGGCCCTCGATGCCGCGCACGTCGCTCACGCTGAAGGCCAGCCGCGGCGTGCCCAGCGTCACGGTGCCGCCGCGCTCGGTGGGGCGCGGCGCAGGCCCGAGGGCAGCGAAGCGGCCGTCCAGCGTGGCATCGAGCTTGTAGAACAGCACGCGGAAGATGCCGCGGTAGCGCTCCTCGGGCGTCATGCGGCCGTCGATCTTCAGCCGCTCGGGGAAGACGATGGCGGTGCGTGCCTTGGTGCGCTGCGATTGCCCCGTCACCTCGCCCTTGCTGTTGCGCTCGGTCTCGGTCCATTGCTCCACCCAGGGCAGCACCAGGAAGGGGCCGGCGACGGTCTGGGCGCCGGCATGCGTGCTTGCCAGCTCCTGGGCCGCCTCGGCCTGGCTCTGGCCGCGCTCGCGGATCAGCGAGCCGATCTCGGCCAGCGGGATGCACAGCAGCAGGGTGAGCGCCACCAGCGCGAGCACCTTGACGAGTGCGGAGTTGCGAAGCGTCTGGATCATCTGGGTTGTCCTCTCCGTGAATGCGATGGGAGCCGATGGTTGCCGCGCCGGCCGAAGTGCGTATGAAGCCGCGGGCCTGCGTTTCGCACCGCCACTTCACACGGACTTCACACAGCGCGCCGGGCTTCGAGATCGCTTCTCGTGCGCTTCCTCATGGCTTCTCGGCGGGCTTCGACAGTGGCGCTGCGCCTCGACGCACACCGATCTCAAGGAGCCCCTTCATGGAAGCCGCCACCCTCACCGAACCTCTCCCGTCCGCCCCCGCGGCACCACGCGCCGGCCGCTGGCTCTGGCTCGCCACCGTGGGCGTGGCCACCACCTGCTTCGTGCTGCTCACGGCCCGGCCGCTGCACGCGCAGGAGGCCGCCCCTCGCCAGAAGACCGAGAGCCCGTATTTCTTCGTCAAGAGCGACTCGCCGGACGTGGACCGCCTGCCCCTCAAGGGCACCGAGGTCGACGTGCGCATCTCGGGCGTGATCGCCGATGTCACCGTCACCCAGACCTACCGCAACGAGGGGCAGCGCCCGATCGAGGCCAGGTACGTGTTCCCCGGCTCGACCAAGGCGGCCGTGGGCGGCCTCACGGTGCGCCTCGCCGACCGCCTCATCACGGCGCAGATCCGCGAGAAGCAGCAGGCCCGCATCGAGTACGAGACGGCGAAGCAGGAGGGCAAGACCGCCGCGCTGCTGGAACAGCAACTGCCCAACGTGTTCCAGATGAACGTCGCCAACATCCTGCCCGGCGACGACGTGAAGGTCGAACTGCGCTACACCGAGCTGCTGGTGCCGCAGGCAGGCAACTACCAGTTCGTCTTTCCGACGGTGGTGGGGCCGCGCTACAACAGCCCTCGATCGGAGAACGCACAGGCGAAGTGGGTCGCTCAGCCGACGCTGCGTGCCGACGTGGCGCCCAACACCTCGTTCAGGATGAAGGTCGCGATCGACACGCCCATGGGCATCAAGGAAGTGCGCTCGCTCACCCACGCCATCGACGTCAAGACCAGCGACGAGGCCCGCCACGCCGACGTGGCGCTGAGGGCCGACGGCCGTCCGCTGGACAACCGCGATGTGGTCATCGACTACCGCCTCGCCGGCGAGAAGATCGAATCGGGCCTGATGCTCTACAAGGGCACGGGCGAGGGCGCGGAGAACTTCTTCCTGGCCATGGTCGAGCCGCCGAAGTCGGTCGCCGCCAGCGCCATCTCGCCGCGCGACTACATCTTCGTGGTCGACATCTCGGGTTCGATGCACGGCTTTCCGCTCGACACCGCCAAGGCGATGCTCGAGCGCCTGATCGGCGGCCTGCGACCCAGCGACACCTTCAACGTGCTGCTGTTCTCGGGCAGCAACAGGATGCTCAACGACCATTCCGTGCCCGCCACGCGGGCCAACATCGAGCAGGCCCTGGCCACCATCAAGAACTACAGCGGCGGCGGCAGCACCGAACTCATTCCCGCGCTCAAGCGCGTGTACGCCGAACCCAAGGCCGCGAACGTCTCGCGCAGCATCGTCGTCGTGACCGACGGCTACGTGACCGTCGAGCGCGAGGCCTTTGAGCTCGTGCGCAGGAACCTCGACAAGGCGAACCTGTTCTCCTTCGGCATCGGCTCGTCGGTGAACCGCCACCTCATGGAAGGCCTGGCCCGCGCCGGCATGGGCGAGCCCTTCATCATCACCGACCCGGTGCAGGCGGCCGAGCAGGCGGCGCGCTTTCGACGCATGGTCGAGTCGCCCGTGCTGACGAAGGTGCGCGCCACCTTCGGCGGCCTGGACGTGTACGACGTCGAGCCGCAGCAGCTGCCCGACGTGCTCGGCGAGCGGCCGGTGATCGTTTTCGGCAAGTGGCGCGGCGAAGCCAAGGGGGGCGTCACCATCGAGGGCCAGAGCGCCAGCGGCCCGTGGAAGCAGGAACTGCGCATCGACGGCCGCACGGCGCAGAACGCGAGCGCGCTGCGTGCGCTGTGGGCGCGCCACCGCATCGCCGCGCTGTCCGACCAGGAGGCGCTGGAGGCGGGTGACCGCTACAAGCAGGCCATCACCGACCTGGGCCTGAAGTACAGCCTGCTCACGCAGTACACGAGCTTCATCGCCGTGGACAAGGTGGTGCGCAACACGGCCGGCAGCGACAGCGTGAACCAGCCCCTGCCGTTGCCGCAAGGAGTGAGCGAGAACGCGCTGGGCGCCGAAGTGCCCAGCACGCCCGAGCCCGAGGTCTTCGGCGCGGTGGCCGTGGCGCTGTCGATGCTGGCCATGCTGCGCCGCCGCGCCCGTCGCCACGACAAGCGGCGCCTCACGGCCTGAGGCAGCGATGAATACGTTGTCCCTCGCCTCGCTGGCCCGCCGGCACCCCCGCTGGGTGGATGCGGGCATCCGCCTCGACCGCGTGCCGCCGGCCGCCTGGTTGGCGCTGCAGGCCGCCGCGCTGCTGCCCACCTGGGTGTGGATGGCGATGCGTCTGGCGGACGGTTCCGACGACCCGCTCGGCCTGCTGGCCCTGGCCGCCCTGGGCGTGCTCGCCTGGCAGCACCGGCGCGGCCTGCGCGCGGCGCCGGGCCTGGGCTGGCTGGCGCTGGCCGGCCTTGGCACGGTGGCGGCGACGCTGCTGCGTGGCGGCCTGCCGGGCCTGCCCGCGATGCCGCCGCTGGTCACGGGGCTGGTGTCCGTGGTGGCCTTCGCCTTCGGCCTGCTGGCCTTCCTGCCGCGCCGGGTGGCCAGCCTGCCGGTCCTCGGGCTGGCGGTGCTGGCCCTGCCGCTGCTGTCGTCGCTGCAGTTCTATGCCGGCTATCCGCTGCGCGTCGTCACGGCCGAGGCCAGCCAGTGGCTGCTGGCGCCCTTCTTCACGGTGGTGCGCGAAGGCAGCAGCCTGTGGATCGCCGGCCGCCTTGTGATCGTGGATGCGCCCTGCTCCGGTGTGCAGATGGTGTGGCTGGGGTACTTCACGGCGTGCGCGGTGGCATTGTTCGTCGCACCTTCCAATAACCAGCGCTTTCTCGCCCGGCTGCCGGCCGTCAGCTTGTTGGTGCTGGCCGGCAACGTCGTTCGCAACGCAGTCCTGGTCGGCCTCGAAGGCGCCGGCTGGCCGCTGGCACCCTGGGCGCACGAGGCGCTGGGCCTCGTGCTGCTCGCCGCCGTCTGCGGCGGCATCGCGTGGGCGATGCAGCGCTGCGGCCGCCGCCCGGCACCGGCCGCCGTGCCGCTGACGCCTATGACCGGACTCATCACCTTCCAGGGCCTGCGCCATGTCGATACGCACCATTGAACGCTGCTTTGCCAACACCTTCGTGCACCGCGTGCTGCACAAGACCGGCTTCGCGCTCGCGATGCTCGGCGGCCTGGCCCTCGGCCTGCTGGGCATGGCGCGGTCGACGCCGCCCACCCCGCCCACGGCCAGCGTGCATGAATGGCCATCCCGGTGGGACGGCGCGCCGCTGCGCCCGCTGGCGCTCAGCGAGGTCGAGCAGCGTTTCGCGTCCCACTTCCCCGGCGCCATCACCCGCCTGACTGACGGCGAGCGCATGTTCGTGATGCGGCAGGTCGACCGCCCCACGCGCATGCTGCACCCGGCGGCCGACTGCTACCGCGCCCTGGGCTACCGCATCGTGCAGGCGCGCCTCGAGCAGGATGCCCAGGCGCGGCTGTGGCGCTGTTTCAACGCCGAGCGCGGCGGGCAGGCCAAACTGCGGGTGTGCGAGCGCATCGTGGACGCCCGGGGCAACGCTTTCACCGACACTTCGGCTTGGTACTGGGCGGGCGCCAGCGGGCGCTCGGCCGGGCCGTGGCAGGCAGTGACGGTGGCCACGCCGTTGTGATGCCGGGGCCTGGGCTTCGCCGCCACGGACCGACGGAACATGAGACAGAGCGCAGTGGGAGCCTTGTGAAGAAGATCTTGCGAGTGGTGTTGTACGGGCTGCTGGCCCTGGTGGTGACGGGCGTGGTGGCGCTCGTGCTGATCGCGAAGATCGCGCTGGCGCCCGCCAAGGGCGAGTGGGCGGCCGAACTGCCGATCGGCCCGCTGAGGCTGGAGGTGGGCGTGCCCACGCTGGTCCGGCTGGCCACCTCGCCGTGGTTCGGGCCCCACCTGGACGGCCGCCGGCTCGACACCCGCTTCGGCCCCGTGCAGCTGGGCTGGAACGAAGCCGGTCACCAGCTCGAGGCCCGCTGTGCCCCCTGCAGCGCCGTGGTGGCCGCGCTGGGCGCCAAGCCGGTCCGCCTGGACGACCTGCGGGTCACGGTGCGCCGCGACGCCGACCGCCTGGCCGGCGAGCTGTCGGCCACGCCGCCTGCCGCCGCCGGCGCGCCGGGGCGGCCCCCGGCGCTCACCGGCCGCTGGGACGGCAAGCTCAGCCAGCGCGACCTGCAGGTCAACGTGGACATGGCCGACGCCCCCATCGCGCAGTGGTACGCCGTGCTGGTGCCCGACATGCCCGAGCTGCAGCGCGCGCAGATCGGCGGCACGCTGGGCCTGCGCGGCCAGTTCACGCAGCCCGGCGGCAGCTTCGGCCTGCAGCCGCGCGTGGCCCAGTTCACCGTCGCCGGCCTGGGCACCGAATCCATGCTCGGCGCCCGCACCGCCTGCGGGCCGCCCTCGCGCCTGGCGGCCGACAGCTGGCTGGCCCGCGCCGTCATCGCGGCCGAGGACCAGCGCTTCTTCCAGCATCCCGGCTACGACCTGGTCGAGCTCGGGGCGGCGCTCGACAGCAACCAGAAGAAGGGCGGCATCGACCGCGGCGGCAGCACCCTCACCCAGCAGCTGGCCAAGATGCTGGTGACCGGCAGCGAGCGCAGCCTGGAGCGCAAGCTGCGCGAGATGCTGTACGCCGTGGAGATGGAGCAGACGCTGGGCAAGGCCCGCATCCTGCAGCTCTACCTGGACAACGCGCCCTGGGGCAAGGTGTGCGGCGCCGAGGCGGCCGCCAAGCACTACTTCAAGCGCAGCGCCGCGCGGCTGGAGCCGGCGCAGGCGGTGTGGCTCGCCTCGATGCTGCACGCGCCGGGCCTCGCGGCCGAACGCTGGGCGCGCGAAGGCAGCCTCGACCCGCAGCGCGTGAAGTGGGTGGCCGAGGGCATCCGCGGCATCTCGCGCGCGCAGCGCGAGGCGCTGTTGCGCAACGTCGAGAAGGCGCGTTATGCGCCTCCGGCCGACTGAGCTGCGCCTGATTCGGTAGCTGGCCGCGCCGCCGAGGCGTGGACCGGCGGCCGGTCGAGGGCACGCGGTCCCGCGCGGGCGCGGGCCGCCATCGGCGCCCCACCATGGTGCGCCGGCACCGCGGGCACCCCCGCCCGGGCGCTGGCATCCATCTTGCGAAATGACCGGCATGGATGCCATCGCCGTGCCCGAGCCCGCCGCCGTCGAGATCGTTGCGCTGACCAAGCGCTATGCGCCCGGCACGCCGGCGGCGGTGGACGCCATCGACCTGCGCATCGCGGCCGGCAGCTACTGCTGCCTGCTGGGCCCCTCGGGCTGCGGCAAGAGCACCACGCTGCGAATGATCGCGGGGCACGAGTCGGTGTCCAGCGGCGACATCCTGCAGGG
Source organism: Xenophilus aerolatus (assembly GCA_030418545.1). Lineage (GTDB taxonomy): Bacteria > Pseudomonadota > Gammaproteobacteria > Burkholderiales > Burkholderiaceae_C > Xenophilus. The sequence continues at coordinate 389,345 of QAIB01000004.1, forward strand.
CAACCGCAACATCACCAACCTGCCTGCGGCCGAGCGCGGCACGGCCATGATGTTCCAGAGCTTCGCGCTCTTCCCGCACCTCTCGGCGCTCGACAACGTGGCCTTCAGCCTGAAGATGAAGGGCATGGCCAAGGCCGAGCGCCACCGGCGCGCGCAGGACCTGCTCGACCGCGTGGCGATGGGCCACCTCGCGCAGCGCAAGCCGGGCGAACTCTCCGGCGGCCAGCAGCAGCGGGTGGCGCTGGCGCGGGCCCTGATCACCCAGCCGCGCGTGCTGCTGCTCGACGAGCCGCTCTCCGCCCTCGACCCCTTCCTGCGCATCCAGATGCGCGCCGAGCTGCGCCGCTGGCAGAAGGAACTGGGGCTGACCTTCATCCACGTCACGCATTCGCAGGAAGAGGCGATGGCGCTGGCCGACACCATGGTGGTGATGAACCACGGCCTGATCGAGCAGGTCGGCTCGCCGCACCAGGTCTACAACCACCCGGCCAGCGAATTCGTGGCGCGCTTCATGGGCGGCCACAACGTGCTCTTCACGCCGGCCGGGCCGATCGCGGTGCGCAACGACCACATGCAGGTCGCGCCGGCCGAGAGCACGCCGTCAGGCCTGCTCGCCACCGTCACCGACGTCGAGTACCAGGGCACTTACGTGCTGCTGGGCCTGCAGCTGGCCGAGGCGCCCGCGGGCAAGGCCGGCGTATCGGTGCAACTGGCCGAGGCCGCCTTCGATGCCCAGCCCTATGCCGTCGGCGATGCCGTTCGCCTGACCTGGGCCGACGCGCATGCGCGCCCATTGGGCCCCGGCGCCGTGCGGCCGGACGAGCGCCAGAGCGCGCCGCCACCCGCCATCGATCCCGCGACCGCGCCCGACGCCGCCGCCCTGCCGGCCGTGGCCTTCTGAACCGTTTCTGTTTTCCCCCCCTTCTTGCAACCGCCATCACCGAAAGAGGCAACACGATGTCCGCATCCAACGAAGACAACCGCACTTCCGCCCTCAAGCGCCGTACCCTGCTGCAGGGCACGGCCGGCATCCTGGCCACGGGCATCGCGCCCTTCGTCCATGCGCAGGAAAAAGTCGTGCTGCGCTACCTGGGCACGGCGGTGAACCAGGACAAGGCGATCGCCGAGAAGTTCAAGGCCGACACCGGCATCGAGATCCAGTACGTGGCCGTGACCACCGACGACGTGACCAAGCGCGCCGTCACCGCGCCCAACAGCTTCGACCTGATCGACACCGAGTACTTCTCGCTCAAGAAGATCGTGCCCACCGGCAACCTGAAGGGCATCGACACGAAGAAGATCAAGAACGCCGACAAGATCACGCCGCTGTTCACCAAGGGCGAAGTCGGCGGCAAGGCGGTGGGCGACCAGGGCACGGCGCCCAAGAAGGTCATCTTCCTCGAGGGCGAGAAGAGCAAGGTCTTCGCGAAGTCGCCGACGCAGTTCATGTCGCTGATCCCCACCGTGTACAACGCCGACACGCTGGGCATCCGCCCCGACCTCATCAAGCGCCCGATCTCCTCGTGGGCCGAGCTGCTCAACCCCGAGTTCAAGGGCAAGGCCGCGATCCTGAACATCCCGTCCATCGGCATCATGGACGCGGCGATGGTGGTGGAGGCCAAGGGCCTGCACAAGTACAAGGACAAGGGCAACATGACGAAGGCCGAGATCGACCTGACGATCAAGACCCTCATCGAGGCCAAGAAGGCCGGCCAGTTCCGCGCGCTGTGGAAGGACTTCAACGAGAGCGTGAACCTCATGGCCTCGGGCGAAGTCGTGATCCAGTCGATGTGGTCGCCTGCCGTCACGGCCGTGCGCACCAAGGGCATCGACTGCACCTTCCAGCCGCTCAAGGAAGGGTATCGCGCCTGGGCCGCCGGCTTCGGGTTGCCGGCCACGCTGTCGGGCAAGAAGCTCGACGCCGCCTACGAGTTCATCAACTGGTTCCTCGACGGCTGGGCCGGCGCGTACCTCAACCGCCAGGGCTACTACAGCGCCGTGCTCGAGACCGCCAAGGCCAAGATGGAGCCCTACGAGTGGGCTTACTGGATGGAAGGCAAGCCCGCCACGCAGGACATCAAGAGCCCCAACGGCGACCTGCTGGCCAAGGCCGGCGCGGTGCGCGACGGCGGCAGCTACGAGCAGCGCATGGGCGGCATCGCGTGCTGGAACGCCGTGATGGACGAGAACGAGTACATGGTCCGCAAGTGGAACGAGTTCGTGGCAGCCTGAGTACGGGCACGGACATCCATACGCGAAGAGCGCAAAGGTTTCGCGAAGAACGCGAAAAGAACATCCATTTCCTCGATGTCCCATTCGCGCCCTTCGCGTGATCTTCGCGTCCTTCGCGTACGGCTGCCCGATCCCGAATCCTGAACTCCCATGAGCGCCCCCGCCGCCGCCACACACGCCGCCACGCGGCCGCTGCACACCATCGCCGCGTGGTGGCAGGCGGCGCCGTTCGGGTTGGTGTTCCTGCTGTTCTTCATCGTCCCGCTGCTGCTCATCGGCATGGTCAGCCTGTGGGACTTCAACGAGTACGAGCTGATCCCGGCCGTCTCGCTGCGCAATTACCTCAGCATCTTCGAGGGCTGCTCGCACCTCACCGACAACGGCGACTTCTGCGTCACGCTGTCGACCTACCTGTCCACGCTCAAGTTCTGCTTCCTGGTCTGGGCCATCACGCTGGTGCTGGGCTTCGCGGTGGCGTACTTCCTGGCGTTCCACGTGCGCTCGTCGGGCATGCAGACGGCGCTCTTCGTGCTGTGCACCGTGCCCTTCTGGACCTCGAACGTGATCCGCATGATCTCGTGGGTGCCGCTGCTGGGGCGCAACGGACTGGTGAACCAGACGCTCATGGGCATCGGCCTGGTGAACGAGCCGGTCGAGTGGCTGCTGTTCTCGGATTTCTCGGTGGTGCTGGCCTTCGTTCACCTCTACACGATGTTCATGATCGTGCCGATCTTCAATTCGATGATGCGCATCGACCGCAGCCTGCTCGAAGCCGCGACCGACGCCGGCGCCACGGGCTGGCAGACGCTGTGGAACGTGATCGTGCCGCTCACCAAGACCGGCATCATCATCGGCTCGATCTTCGTCATCACCATCGTCATGGGCGACTTCGTCACCATCGGCGTCATGGGCGGCCAGCAGATCGCCTCGGTGGGCAAGATCATCCAGGTGCAGACCAGCTACCTGCAGTTCCCCCTCGCCGCCGCCAACGCCGTCATCCTGCTGGCGGTCGTGCTCATGATCATCTACGGGCTCACGCGGCTCGTGGACATCCGCAAGGAGCTGTGATGCGAATGCGAATGCGGACAGCCGTACGCGAAGGACGCGAAAGTCACGCGAAGGTCGCGAAAGAAGACATCAAGAAATTCGGCGGTTCCTTTCGCGTCCTTCGCGAAGCCTTTGCGCCCTTCGCGTACGGGTGTTGGAGCCCGAATCCATGACCCCCCTCCTCGCCGACAAGCGCGCCCCCGGCTTCTGGCCGCTGGCGATCGTGTTCGCGCTGTTCGTGGTGTTCATGTACGGGCCCATGTTCACGATCTTCGTGCTGAGCTTCCAGGGGCCGGAAGGCGGCCTCACCTTTCCGATGCGCGGCGTGTCGCTGCACTGGTTCTACAAGCTCGCCGAGGGGCTGGGCACGGTGGACATCGGTGCGGCGTTCCGGCGCTCGCTGATGCTGGGGGCGGTGGTGATGGCCTTCACCGTCGTGCTGTCGGTGCTGGCGGGCCTGGCCTTCCGCAAGCGGCTCAAGGGCGGCGATGCGCTCTTCTACGTCGCCGTGGCCAGCCTCATCATGCCCTCGATCATCGTGTCGCTGGGCATCGGCCTGCAGTTCCGCCTGCTCGACACCGGCATCAAGTCGGCCCTCACGGCCCTGGGCGCCGAGGGCACGCAGGAGAACTACGGCACCGCGCTGGGCCTGCTCACCTCGGCGCTGGGCGCGCACCTCACCTGGACGCTGCCCTTCGGGCTGCTGATCATGTTCGCGGTGTTCAACCGCTTCAACCCGGCCTACGAGGAAGCCGCGCGCGACCTCGGCGCCACGCCCTGGCAGAGCTTCCGGCACGTCGTGCTGCCGCTGATCGGGCCGTCGGTGATCGGCATCGGCATGTTCGGCTTCACGCTCAGCTGGGACGAGATCGCGCGCACCTCGCAGGCCATCGGCGACGTCAACACGCTGCCGCTCGAACTGCAGGGCCTCACGTCGACCGTGACCACGCCCTCGATCTACGCGCTGGGCACGGTCACGACCATCGTGTCCTTCGCAGTGATGGGTGTGGCGCTGGGCAGCGCGGCGCTGCTGGGGCGCCGGGCGGCGAAGAGGCGCTGACGTGCCCTCGCTGCTGGTCATCAACCCCAACACCTCGACCAGCGTCAGTGCGCTGCTGCAGCAGCATGTGAAGGCCGCCGTCGGCGCGGGCATCGACGTGCACACGCTCACCGCGCGCTTCGGTGCGCCCTACATCTCGTCGGAGGCCAGCTACGCGGTCGCGCAGCACACGGTGCTCGATGCCTGGGCGGTGGCCCGGGCGCAGGGGCTCGCGGCGGATGCCGTGCTCATCGGCTGCTTCGGCGACCCGGGGCTGTTCGCGCTGCGCGAGGGCGCCGGCGTGCCGGCGAGCGGGCTGGCCGAGGCGTCCTTCCTGGCCGCAGCGCGCCGCGGGCGCTATGCCGTCGTCACCGGCGGCGAGCGCTGGAAGCCGATGCTCGAGCGGCTGGCGCAGGCGCTGGGCCAGGGCGAGGCGCTGGCGGGCGTGCACACCGTCGCCCCCTCGGGGGCGCAACTGGCGGCCGACCCGGCCGGCGCGCGGGTGCTGCTGGCGCAGGCCTGCCGCGAGGCCGTCGACCGTTTCGGTGCCGAGGCCGTGATCCTCGGCGGCGCGGGCCTGGCGGGCATGGGCGCCGACATCGCGCCGCAGGTGCCGGTGCCGCTGATCGACAGCGTGCAGGCCGGCGCTAACTGGGCGGTGCAGGCGCTGGCAGCCGGCGCGCCGGCCACCGCGGCGGCGTGCTTCGGCGTGCCCTGGCAGAACGTTTCGTGGGAGCTCGAGGCGCTGCCCTGATGCTATTGAACTCATAGCTGTTCGCGTAGACGGGGCGCGCGCCACGGCCCGATTTGCCTTGAGAAGACCAGGGCACGCAGACCATGAGACCTGTCGGTGCGCAGGAGGCCGCGCGCGGCACCCGCGCTGGCACCGGCGCGCGCCCGGCGCACCCAGACTGCGCGGCCATGACCTCCCCCACCATCCGCAAGGGCCAGGCGCCCGGCCACCTCGACCGCAGCGAGTTCCACCTGCGCTTCATGCAGCCCTTCCAGGACCCGGCCTTCGGTGCCGAGGCCGACGCCCTCGCGCGCCTCGAGTCCATCGCCTGGGACGCCTACGACGAGGGCCGCAAGTCGCCCGTCACGCGCAAGGCCGGGCCGGGCTACGCCGACCCCGACTACGAGCTCTCCGTCGACTGGCTGGAGGCCAAGGCCCGCCTCGACGCCGCGCAGGCCGCCTGGGCGCGGCCCGAGACGCGCTCGCGCGTGCTGCTGGTCAACGGCTCGCCACGCAACGACGGCACCTGCCCGGGCGAGGTGTCGAAGACCTGGCGCATGGCGCAGATGGCGCAGCAGACGCTGGAGGCGGCCGGCATCGAGGTCGACCTGCTCGACCTCAGCCGGGTGACCTCCGAGTACGGGCGGCAGATCCACCCCTGCAAGGGCTGCGTCTCCACCGCCATGCCGCTGTGCCACTGGCCCTGCAGCTGCTATCCCAACCATTCGCTGCGTCAGACCGGCGACTGGATGAACGAGATCTACGAACGCTGGGTCGCGGCCCACGGCGTGATCGTGCTCACGCCCACGCACTGGTACCAGGCCACCAGTCCGCTCAAGCTGATGATCGACCGGCTGGTGTGCGCCGACGGCGGCAACCCCGACCCGACCACCACGCACGGCAAGAAGCCCGAGGAGGCCAAGGCGCTGGAGCTGCAGGGCTGGGACTTTCCCAAGCACCTCGACGGTCGCGTGTATGGCGTCGTCGTGCACGGCGACGTGGCCGGCATCGAGAGCCTGCGCCGCAACCTCAGCGACTGGCTCGACTGGATGGGGCTGGTCGATGCCGGCCAGCAGGCGCGGCTGGACCGCTACCTGGGTTATTACGAGCCCTATGCCACCAGCCACGACACGCTCGATGCCGACGAGGACCTGCAGCAGGAGGTGCGCAACGTCGCGCAGGCCGTGGCCCACGCGGTCGGCGAGCTGCGCGCCGGCCGCCTGAGCGTGCCCGACCGCGGCCTGAAGCGTCCGCGGCCCAAGTGAGCGGCGCCCCGCTGCGCGCATTCACGGCATCTTTACCTTCGATCACGCCGCGTTGACCCGGTCCTCACGGCCGGGACATTCGCGCCTTCCACACTCCGTCTCACCTGCTGCACTCTTCACCGCGGCAGCATTTCCACGAAAGGAAGGACTCGCATGATCTCTCTTCGCCAACGGATGGTCTGGGCCGGTGTGCTGGCCTCTGCCGCCTTCGCCGCGTCCGCGCAGACGCCCCCTCCCTCCAACGTGCCGCTGTCGGCCACCCAGGCCCAGGCCGCGGCGACCTCCGCGGACGCCAAGCCGCGCATGGAGCGCAAGAAGGACTTCGCGCAGCGCTTCGAGCGCATGCAGCAGCACCGTGCCCAGCGCCTCGCGGCCCTGAAGGACAAGCTGCAGCTCAGCGCGCAGCAACAGGGCGCGTGGACCAGCTACACGACGGCGCTGCAGCCGCCGGCCATGCCCAAGCCCGAAGACCGTGCGGCTCGCCGTGCGGAATTCGAGAAGCTGACGACGCCCGAGCGCATCGACCGCATGCAGGCCCGCCAGGCCGAACGCAGCGCGATGTTCGCCAAGCGTGCCGATGCGACCAAGGCCTTCTACGCGCAGCTCACGCCGGCGCAGCAGAAGACCTTCGACGCCGAGAGCCTGCGCATGGGTCCGCGCGGCCATGGCCACCACGGCCATCGCCCGCACGGCGAGGCCCAGGCCCCGACCAAGGGCTGAGCTCGCGGCCCGGCGACGAAAAAGCCCGCTGCGCTTCGTGCGCAGCGGGCTTTTTCGTTCGAAGGCGGCACGCGTGGCCGCCTGCGCTCACTTGGGCGTGCCGGTCGACTCGATCGGGTTGGTCGCGACGGCCGGGCGCTCGCCGGTGTAGCCGAAGGGACGCGGCTGGTGCAGCGCCTCCTGGCGCACTTCGGCGCGCGTGCGCTCGCCCACCTGCGGCGTGGCGTTGGGCTGGTTGTTGCGCATGGTGCTGGCTTCGCCGCCGGGCGTGTTGGTGTTGGCCTGGTTGTGGTTGTTCCACACCGCGCCCATGCGCACGCCGTCGCGCGAGTTCGGCTGGCTGTAGTCGGGGCGCTGCGGGGGGTTGGGCACGCCGGCGGGCGTCATGGTGCTGGCCTGGCCGGCGACGCCTGGCTCCGTGGCAGGCACCGAGGTGGTCTGTGCGCTGGCGGCGGCCGATGCCGCCAGCAGGCCGGCGGCGACGAGTGCGGAAAGGGTGCTGGGCTTCATGCGAGGCTCCTGTAAAAAGTGGGACAAGGGTGCCGCTCGTAGCCGGCCGCGGCACCGGAAGAGAACTTCAAGTTAGGAGTCGGGCCCCTGCGCGCCTGTCGGGGCGCGCGGCGCAGCGCTGTAGGAATGCCACGCACCGCGCGTGGCCGCATCCGCGAAATTCGGACGGCAAGAAGCTGACACCTTCCTACAGGCGGGGACGACCCTGCCCCGTACAAATCGCAGGGTGGCACTCCTTTCCGAACCCCATCTGCCGCTGGCCGCCGCCGCACCACCCAAGTCGCTGAAGGTGATGACGGTGAACACCCACAAGGGTTTCACGGCGCTCAACCGCAAGTTCATCCTGCCCGAGCTGCGCGATGCCGTGCGCACGGTGGGGGCCGACGTCGTCTTCCTGCAGGAGGTGCTGGGCACGCATTCGCAGCACCAGAAGCGGGTGGACAACTGGCCGGAGGCGCCGCACTACGAATTCCTGGCCGACACCATGTGGCCGCAGTTCGCCTATGGGCGCAACGCGGTGTACCCGCGTGGCCACCACGGCAATGCGGTGCTGTCGAAATTCCCCATCGTGCACCACCGCAACCACGACGTGTCGATCGCCGGCCCCGAGAAGCGTGGCCTGCTGCACTGCGCGCTGCGCCTGCCCGGCCGCACGGTCGACGTGCACGTGATCTGCGCGCACCTGGGCCTGGCCGAGGCGCACCGCCAGCAGCAGCTGGAGCTGCTGTGCCACATCGTGCGCGACGAGGTGCCGGCCGATGCGCCGCTGGTGGTGGCCGGCGACTTCAACGACTGGCGCAGCCGCGCGCACGAGGTGCTGGAGCAGGGCGCCGGCCTGCGCGAAGTCTTCAAGCATGCCAACGGCCGCGCCGCGAAGACTTTTCCTTCGCGCTTCCCGATGCTGCCGCTGGATCGCATCTATGTGCGCAACGCGGGCGCGCACGCACCGGTGGTGCTGCCGCGCCAGCCGTGGTCGCACCTGTCGGACCATGCGCCGCTCGTGGCGGAGATCGACCTGTGAACAACGACGACAAGGGAGCATGCCCATGAGCGGACGCCGCTGGTACCCCGGCAACGAAGTCGAACTGTTGGAGAACGGCGAGGCCTTCTTCCCGCGCGTCTTCGAGGCCATCCGCGCCGCCGAGCGCGAGGTGATCGTCGAGACCTTCATCCTGTTCGAGGACAAGATCGGGCAGGGCCTGCATGCGGCGCTGTGCGAGGCAGCGCGCCGCGGCGTCAAGGTCGACCTGATGATCGACGGCTTCGGTTCGCCCGACCTGTCGGCCGCCTTCCTCGACAGCCTGGGGCAGGCGGGCGTGCGCGTGCGCGTGTTCGACCCGGGCTCGCGCTTCCTGGGCCAGCGGCTCAACGTCTTTCGGCGCATGCACCGCAAGATCGTTGTCATCGACGGCCTGCGCGCCTTCGTCGGCGGCATCAACTACTCGGCCGACCACGTGATGGATTTCGGTCCCAAGGCCAAGCAGGACTATGCGGTGGAGCTCACCGGCCCGGTCGTGAGCGAGATCCATCGCTTCGTGCTGCATGCGATCGCGGTGGGCGGCAAGGGCGCGGGCTGGTTCCGCCGGCGCCTGCGTCGCACCGCCGACGTGGAGAACGCGCCCACCGGCCAGGCCGAGGTGATGTTCGTCACCCGCGACAACCGCCGCCACACGACCGACATCGAGCGCCACTACCGCGCCGCGATCCGCACCGCGCGGCAGCGCATCGTCATTGCCAACGCCTACTTCTTTCCCGGTTACCGGCTCATCAAGGACCTGCGTCGCGCGGCGCGCCGTGGCGTCGACGTTCGCCTCATCCTTCAGGGCGAGCCCGACATGCCGATCGTCAAGACGGCGGCCAGCATGCTCTACCACCATCTTCTGAATGCGGGCGTGAAGATCCACGAGTACTGCGAACGCCCGCTGCACGGCAAGGTGGCGGTGGTCGACGACGTGTGGAGCACGGTCGGTTCGAGCAACCTCGACCCGCTGAGCCTGTCGCTCAACCTCGAGGCCAACGTCATCATCCGCGACCGGGACTTCAACCGCGTGCTGACCGAGCGGCTCGACCATCTGATGCGGCACAGCTGCAAGCAGATCGAAGTCGAGGCGCTGGGTGAATGGAGCGGCTGGCGCCTGGTGCGCAGTTTCTTCGTCTTCCACTTCATGCGCTGGTACCCGTCGTGGGCCGGCTGGCTGCCGCGCCATGCGCCGCGGCTCAAGCCCGCCGTGCCGACGCAGCCGCCGCGCGAGCGCGGCCATGACGGATCGGTCGCACAGACCGACGCCGCCTGAGGCACCCACGCGAGACGCCATGGCGCCTTCGTCCACCGCCGGGCCGACCAGCCGCCTGCCATCGGGCGACGCGCGCGCTCCGACCGGCGGGGGACGGCGCCTGCAGGCCTGGCGTGCGCGGCCGTGGTGGCCCTGGGCCAAGCGCCTGATTGTGCTGGGCTTCCTCGCCTTCGTGGCCGTGCTGCTGGTGAGCCAGGCGCGCGCCATCGAATGGGCGCAGGTGTTCGCCACCATGCGCGCCTACCCGCTGCGCACGCTGCTCGTGGCGGCGGCCCTGGCCGCGCTGAGCCATTGCATCTACGCCAGCTTCGACCTCGTCGGCCGGCACTACACGGGGCACCGCCTGCCGGTGCCCACCGTGATGGCGATCACCTTCGTGAGCTACGCCTTCAACCTGAACATGGGCACGATCGTCGGCGCGGTGGGCATGCGGGTGCGGCTGTACTCGCGGCTCGGCCTGGCGCCCGGCCAGATCACGCGCGTGGTGGGCATGAGCATGCTCACCAACTGGCTGGGCTACTTCCTGCTGGCCGGGCTGGCCTTCCTGCTGTGGCCGCTGGCCCTGCCCGACGACTGGCACCTGGGCCGCACCGCCTTGCGTGCACTGGGCGCGGCGCTGGTCGCCGTCGCGCTGGCCTACCTCGTCGCCTGCGCGTTCTCGAGCCGCCGCGAGTGGACCGTGCGCGGCCACGACATCGCCCTGCCCAGCCTGCGCGTGGCCTTCGTGCAGCTGGCCCTGTCGTGCGCCAACTGGGGCGTGATGGGGCTCGCGATGTCCGTGCTGCTGCAGGAACGCGTGCCCTACCCCATGGCGCTGGGCGTGCTGCTGATCGGCGCGGTCGCCGGCCTCATGTCGCGCGTGCCCGCCGGGCTGGGCGTGCTGGAGGCGGTGTTCGTCGCCCTCCTGGCACCCCCGCTCACGAGCACGGCGCTGATCGCCGCGGTGCTGTGCTATCGCGCCGTGTACTACTGGGCACCGCTCGCCGTCGCGGTGGTGCTCTACCTGGCCATGGAGGCGCAGGCGCGCCGGCTGGCCACCCACGGCGCGTCGGCGCCGGACTGAACCGTGGCCCTTCCGGGCCTTCCCCTCGTCTCCAGGAGACAACCATGACCCCCCTGACCCGTCTTCTCGCCCTCGGCATCACCGCGGCAGCCCTCACGGCCTGCGGCAAGAGCGGCAATGACACTGCCGCCCCCGCCGCCACACCCCCGGCTGCCACCTCGCCGGGCACGTCGAGCAGCGCGCCCCACCCGAGCGAGCCCACCGGCGCCGGTGCGGCCGTGCAACCCGTCACGCCGGCACCCGCGCCCGGTTCGGGCGAAGGCGCGCCGGCCTCCAGCGACCCGGCCGGCCAGTCGAAGAAGGCGCCGTAGCGCCCCCTGGTGGCCGACGGGCGGTGTGGCGCGCACCGCCGAATCACTGTAAATTCATCCAGTGATTCTTCAGCGCAAGCTCGCCATCCTCGCCGACGCGGCCAAGTACGACGCCTCGTGTGCCTCCAGCGGCACCGAGAAGCGTCACTCGGTCGGCGGGCGCGGCATCGGCTCGACCGAAGGCTCGGGCATCTGCCACAGCTATGCGCCCGACGGGCGCTGCATCTCGCTGCTCAAGATCCTGCTGACCAACTTCTGCCAGTACGACTGCCTGTACTGCGTCAACCGCGTCACCAGCAACGTGCCGCGCGCCCGCTTCTCGGTCGACGAGGTGGTGCAGCTCACGCTGGATTTCTACCGCCGCAATTGCATCGAGGGGCTGTTCCTCTCCAGCGGCATCATCCGCAGCCCCGACTACACGATGGAGCAGGTGGTCGAGGTGGCCCGCGTGCTGCGCGAGGAACACGACTTCCGCGGCTACATCCACCTGAAGACCATCCCCGACGCGGCGCCCGAGCTGCTGCACAAGGCCGGTCGCTACGCCGACCGGCTCAGCATCAACGTCGAGCTGCCGACGGTGCAAGGGCTGGAGAGCCTCGCGCCCGAGAAGGACGGCGCGGCGATCCGCCGCTCGATGGCGCGCCTCACGGTGCACATCGACGAGGCCAAGGCACAGAAGGCGCAGGCCGAGGCGGCGCCCACCGTGTCGCTGCCGCGCGCACGCCCGGCCCGTGCGGCGGCGCCGCGCTTCGCGCCCGCCGGGCAGAGCACGCAGATGATCGTGGGCGCCGATGCCACCGACGACGCCGCCATCCTGGCCAGCAGCGCCCAGCTCTACGGCGCCTACCGGCTGCGGCGCGTGTACTACTCGGCCTTCAGCCCCATCCCCGATGCGTCCTCGTCGCTGCCGCTGGTGGCGCCGCCGCTGGTGCGCGAGCACCGGCTCTACCAGGCCGACTGGCTGCTGCGCTTCTACGGCTTCGACGCGAGCGAGATCGTCGCACCCGCGCAGGGCGGCATGCTGGCGCTCGACGTCGATCCCAAGCTGGCATGGGCGCTGGCGCACCGCGAGCGCTTTCCGGTCGACCTCAACACCGCGCCACGCGAGCTGCTGTGGCGCGTGCCCGGCCTGGGCGTGCGCACCGTGCAGCAACTGCTGGCCACGCGCCGCGTGCGCCGGCTGCGCAGCGACGACCTCAAGCGCCTGCGCGTGCCACTGCGCAAGGTGATGCCCTTCGTCGTGCTGGCGGACCATCGGCCGGGCCGCGTGCTGGAGGCCGAAGACCTCAAGGCGCAGCTCGCGCCACCGCCCGTGCAGCGCGGTCTCTTCGACGCCTGAGGTGCGTCCCCACGGGTGGGTGCTGCCTGCTGCTGGCGGGGCTGCACGATTTCGCTGCCCGTCCCGCGCGCCGGTCACCTACACACGCGCCCTGTCCTCCACCCTAGCTTGAGGCTCATGCGCCACACCGTCACCCTCAGCAGCGAAACCGACTGGCCCGGCTTTCGAAGCGAGGCGAGGCGCTTGCTGTCGCAGCTGGTGCCGCCCGAGGACGTGGCCTGGCACACGCCCGCCGGCGCGGCGGAAGACCTCTTCGCGCCCACCGCGTCCTCCGACGCCAGACGGCCTGCGGCGCACGTCCCGGCTGCGCAAGGCGCCATGAACTTCGTTGTGCCACCGGCCTTCCTCACGCTGTGCGAGAAGGTGGTGCTGCACCAGGACCCGGCGCGCTTCGCCCTGCTCTATCGCCTGCTGTGGCGCCTCGTGCACGAGCGTGCGCTACGCCACGACCCGCTCGACGCCGATCGCACGCGCGCACGCCACATGATGCAGGCGGTGCGCCGCGACCTGCACAAGATGAAGGCCTTCGTGCGCTTCCGTCCGCTCGAGCGCGAAGGCGAGCCGCCGCTGCACGTGGCGTGGTTCGAGCCCGACCACCACATCGTCGAGGCCGTGGCGCCCTTCTTCGTGCGCCGCTTCACCGCGATGCACTGGGCCATCCTGACGCCGGAGCGCTCGGTGCAGTGGACACCGGCGCAGGCCGACCCGACCGTGTCCCCACCCAAGTCACCGGATGCCTCGCTGCCGCCGGGCGAACTGCGCTTCGGGCCGGGCGCTTCGCGTGCGGATGCGCCGCCGGCCGATGCAGGCGAGGCGTTGTGGCTCACCTATTACGCGCACATCTTCAATCCGGCGCGGCTGAAGACCGACATGATGCGCAAGGAGATGCCCGTGAAGTACTGGCACAACCTGCCCGAGGCCGCACTCATCGCGCCGCTGACGGCGCAGGCCCACGAGCGCTCGGGCCGCATGGTCGAGGCCGCGGCCACCGTGCCGGCGCGCCGCATCGTGCAGCCGCTGCAGCAAGCCCGCGCGCTGGACCCGCACCACAGCGCCGCCCTGCCCGACGATCCCAATGCGGCGCTGGCCGCGCTCAAGCGCGCGACCGAGCGTTGCCGCGAATGCCCCATCGGCGCGCACGCCACGCAATCGGTGATGGGCGAAGGGCCGATCCATGCCGCGCTGATGGTGGTGGGCGAGCAGCCCGGCGACCAGGAGGACCTGGTGGGCCGGCCCTTCGTCGGGCCCTCGGGCCAGCTCTTCGATCGCGCGGTGGCCGAGCTCGGCTGGTCGCGCGATCACTTCTTCGTCACCAACGCGGTGAAGCACTTCAAGTTCGAGCTTCGCGGCAAGCGGCGCATCCACAAGACGCCCGGCCAGCGCGAAGCCGCGGCCTGCCTGCACTGGCTCGAATCGGAGATCGCGCAGGTGCGCCCGCGCGCCTTCATTGCCCTGGGCGCCACGGCGGCCCGCGCGCTCGTGGGCCGGCCGGTGGCCGTGACGGCCGAGCGCGGGCATTGGCTCGAGGGGCCCGGGGGCCGTCGCGTACTGATCACGCTGCACCCCTCGGCCCTGCTGCGCGGCGACCCGGCGGAGCGCGAGGACGCGTGGCGCGCCTGGCTCGACGACCTCTCGCAGGCCAGCGACATCGCCGGCCTCGAGGCCGCGCGCTGAAGTCGCTCAGCTGCCGCTGACCACCGTGCGCAGCTTGCGCTGCGCCGCGTTGATCGCGTTGGCGTGGCCGTTGAGTTCCTGCAGCATCGCGTTGAGCTCGGCCTGCACCTTCGCGTCGTTCACCGTGATCGCGTTGCCGGCGATCTGGATCTGGGCGCGGTGCGCCTCGATGTAGTCGCCGATGCGCACGGCCCCGCCAAGCACCGCGTCGAGCGCCGGGAATACCTCGCGGAAGGTGGCGGCGGGCAAGGTCACGGTCTTCTCATAGGCCTTGTCGAACACCGCCTTCAGGTCGTCCGGCTGCTTGAGCGCGGCGTGGGCGGCGTCGGCCTTGGCCAGGTTCGCGTCGAGCGCCGTGCGCATCTGCTTGACGCCCTCGCGCGCGGTGCGGATGTCGTCACGCCGCGCGACGATGTCGCCGATCGATCGCGGCGAGCCCTTGGCGATGACCGCCTCCATCGGCTGGCCCACCGACTGGTTCATCGACTCGTTGAAGTCGGCGATCACGGCGTAGTGCTGCGCGTAGTCGCCGAAGGGCTTCTTCTGTTCGTCGGTCGGCTTGGGCACGCGCACGCCGGGTCGGTCGAGCACGCGGGTCTGCAGGAACTGGATGAAGGCCGCACGCTGCTCCGGCTCCTTGCTGCCGCAGCCGGCAAGCGCCAGGCCGATGGCGAGCATGCACGCGCCCGCCAGGCGCATCCACATCGATCGCATGTTCCGCTCCTCGTTGTCCGGAAAGGGCCGCATCGTAGGCGGCGGGGCACACGGGCACCATGGCCCACGTTGCCTAGCTCAGAAGCGGTAGGCGTAGCGTAGCCGCACGAAGTTCTCGCCCGGGTTCGGCTTCTTGATGCCGGCGTTGGAAAAGTGCTGCAGCCGCAGCGACAGCTCGTGCCGGCGGTTGGCACCGAAGCTGTAGCCCGCGCCGATCGCCTCGGTGAACTGGAAGGTGGTGCTGAAGCCACGGTCATCGGTCTGGTAGAGGCGGTCCATCAGGCTCACGCCGATGCCGCCCTCGACGAACCAGGGCGAGGCCCCGCCATCGAAGCGATAGCGCCAGGTGGCGATGGCGCCGACCTGCGCGATGCTGCGGCGTTCGCCGTCGAGGGGCCCGCGCCACTGGCTCGCGAAGAGGTCCCAGTAGAAGGACCGCCCGCTGCCTTGCCAGCCCGGCACGGACGCCCAGGGCAGCTGCACGCCGATGCCGGCCATGTCGCTGTTCGCGCTGCCGTGCAGCGTCTGCCCGCCTTCGACGTAGAGGGCCGGCGACGCGTCCACGACGGGCTGCGCGGCTGCGCCGGCACTCGCCAGCGCCAGCAGCGCGGCGGCGATCGTCATCCTGTTGTTGTGCATCTTGAGGATTCCTGACACCGTGTTTCATTCAGCTACGGTTCAGGCAGTATCTGCACGCGCCGCGCACCGCGCTTTCCGCGCGGGCGATTTCCCGGGTAGGACGCCGTCGGGAAGGGCCGATCAGCGGCCCGCCGGCTGCGGCCGCGTCAATGTGATAAGCGCGATCTCCGAAGGCGCGCCAAAGCGCTTCGGCGGGCCCCAGTAGCCCGTGCCGCGGCTCACGTAGACCCACATCTGCTGCAGCCGGTGCAACCCGGCCGTGAAGGGCTGCTGCAGCGGCACGAACAGGTTCCAGGGAAAGAACTGGCCGCCGTGCGTGTGGCCCGAGAGCTGCAGCTGGAAGCCCGCCTCCGCCGCAGCCGGCGCGGTGCGCGGCTGGTGCGCCAGCAGTACCCGCGTGTGCACCAACGGCGGCGCGTCGCGCACCGCGCGCCGCGGGTCGCTGGCGTGCGCGGCGTCGAAATGGCCCGCGGTGTAGTCTGTCACGCCGGCCACCACCAGCGCGCTCTCGAGGATCTCCTCGTCGGTCTGTGCACCGTGCACGTTGCGCGTCTGCAGCACCACGTGCTCGTTGAGCAGCACGCGCAGGCCCAGGCGCCGCAGCTCGTCGATCCAGGCATGGGCGCCGGCGTAGTACTCGTGGTTGCCGGTGACCACGAAGGTGCCGTGCCGTGCGCGCAGCTGGGCCAGCGGCGCGATGTGCTCGCGCAGCTCGGGCACCGTGCCGTCGACCAGGTCGCCGGTGATGGCCACCATGTCGGCGCCCAGGCCGTTCACCGTGTCGACGATGCGCTGGATGTAGCGCTGGCGGATCGTCGGCCCGACGTGGATGTCGCTCAACTGCGCAATGGTGAAGCCGCGCAACTGCGAGGGCAGGCCCTCGATCGGTACTTCGACCCGCCGCACGGCCGCGGTGCGGCGCGCGTTGAAGAAGCCGACCGCCGACACTCCCGTGGCCAGCGCCACCGCGCCCAGCGCGCTCAGGCCCTGCCAGCGCGGCCAGTCGAGGGTGGCGCCGAAGGCCCGGCTGCCGCCCCAGGCCAGCAGCAACCCGGCATCGCGCGCCAGCGTCAGCAGCAGCAGCGAGGAGAACCAGCCCATCGACAGCAGGCCCAGCCACTGCAGCGCGGCGGGCCATCCGTGCTTCGGCCCGCGGCGGCGCAGGAAGGGCAGTGGCATGGTGGCCGCCGACACCACGAGCAGCGCCACGACGAGCGGCCAGCCCGTGGTCACGCCGGCCAGCGCCGGCACGAGGCGCAGGCCGATGAACACGTGGAGCAACGTGGTCAGCAGGGTCAGAGGGGCGAGCGGCATGGGCGGGTTGATTGCTGCAGCGCAGCATACGACGATTGTCTTTTTGCTGCAGGGCAGGGACGGGCGACCGGATTGTGGGAAACCGGCTGCCGTCACTATGAAAATGATAGCTGCCTTCGCAGGCTGGATGAGCGCTGGACGCCGATCCGGCCCGTGAATCCGGCGCGCCGTGCGGCGGGTTGCGCTCCGTGCGGACCGGCCGTGCAAGCGGGAAATCCCGGATCGGAAACGACCGGCCGCAGAGCCTCACTCAATGGCGAAAGCCAGCACCACCGCGCCTAAGGCCAGTATGCCGAGCCCGAGCAGGAACACGCTCTCGGCCCAGCCTTCGAAGCGTTGCGGCCGACCCGCGCGACGGCTGCGCATCGACATGAAGGACAGCACGGCGCTGGCGAGGAACATCAGCGCGTCGACCGCCAGCAGCTTGTCGAGCACCACGCGCGAGTGGCCGCCCTGGCGCAGATGGCCGATCGACAGCACCGTCATGCACACCCCGATCATCGTGGCCGAGGTCGGCAGGATGTGGGCCGACAGCCCGCGCGGCGGCGGCTCGGCGGCTGCAGCTGCCGGCGTGTCGACGCTGCGCGTCACCGCACGCAGATGGCCGGGTGGCTTCGACGGAGCCGGCCCGCCCGGGCGTCGCGGCAGCATCGGTGGACGCGCTCGGGGCGGGCCTGTGGTCAGCCGGCGGGTTCAGCGCGCCGTGGGCGCCGCGCCGTTGCTGGCCATGTCGGTGCCGGCCGGGAACAGGAACAGCGCCTTGGCGGGGCCCGTGCCGTTCACGGTGATCTCCTGCTGCAGCGTCTGGCCGGCCAGCGTGGCGTCGACCTGGTAGCGGCCCTTGTCGAGCCGCGCCACCATGAAGGGGCCGTGCGCGTCGACGCGGTCGAGCACGACGGCGCCGGTCTCGGCGTTGCGCACGGTCACGCGCACATCGGCGGCGAAGTCGGCCTTCTGGTGGTCCTTGATCGCGAACTCGAAGCTCGCGGGCCAGCGCGGCTCCACGGTCTCCATGAGCTGGGCTTCGTCGTGGCCGATGCCGCCGCTCATGTATTCGACGCCGGCCCGGCTCATCTGGATCGGCGGGTTGTAGGTCGCGCCCTGGGCCGCGGTGGAGGCGCCGAGCGCACCGAAGAGCGCGCCCGCGCACAGCAGGAGGGTGCCCACGACAGGGCGTGCATGGGAAAACTTGCGAGCCATGATGGATTCCTTTCGTTCGGGTTCGGTGGCCGGGGCGATGAACGAACAGGGCGGCGACCACGGGACCGACTGTGGCCCGCGCGCCTTAGGAATCGCTTAAAGAAGATCGAGGCGCCCAGCCGGCGCCGCGGCGCCTACTTGCCCTGCGCGAGCGCCTGGCGCGGCACCGTGGCGGCCGCCATGTCGAAGTTCGACGGCCACAGGAACAGCGCGCGGCCCGGCACGCCCAGGGCCACGTTCACCGTCTGCGTGAGCGTGAGGTTGCCTAGCGTGGCCTGCACGTCGTAGGTGCCCGGCTCCAGGCGCGCGAGCATGAAGGGGCCGTTGGAGGCGGCCTGCATCACCTCGGCGCCGGTGTACTTGTCGATCACCTTCACGGCGACCGACTCGGGGAACTGCCCGCGCGGACCGCGCGAGACCGCGAACTCGAAGGTGGCGGCCCAGCGCGGCGCCACCGTCTCCATGAACGCGATCTCGTCCTTGTTCTTGCCCCCGCACATGAACTCCACGCCCTGTGGCGCCATCTGGATCGGCGGGTTCGCCGTCACCGCGTGCGCGGCGGACGACAGGCCCAGGGCGGCAGCGCCCAGCGCCAGGGCGGCAGCGGGGCAGGACAGGGGAAACAGCTTCATGGCGGTGGAGATCCTCGGCAGGTCGGAAAGCGGGCACGAATGCGCCGCGCCGATTCTGTTTAGCAAGAGTCGGGCGCACCTTATCGTTTACGCGAACGCTCTCTTTTTGATAGCTGCCCGTGCCCGCCCAGTGGGCGCTTCCGCCTTCTTGTCACAAGAAGTTGACGATTTCGCTGGGGCGCTCGACGGCGAGCGGCGCGCCGGCACCCGGGCACGGCCGCGGTGCATCGCCGCCCCAAGGCGCCCGCCGACAGCGCAGGGTGTGCACTTGCGCGAGCATCGGGGCATGAAGATCGCGACCTTCAACGTCAACGGCGTGAACGGGCGGCTGCCGCGGGTGCTCGAGTGGCTCGATGCGGCGCAGCCCGACGTCGCCTGCCTGCAGGAACTCAAGGCGCCCGACGCGCGCTTTCCTGCCGCCGCCTTCGCGGAGGCCGGCTACGGCGCCCTCTTCCACGGCCAGCCCAGCTGGAACGGCGTTGCCATCCTGGCGCGTGGCCAGGTGCCGCTCGAGACCGGCCGTGGCCTGCCCGACGCGCCGCCGGGCGACACGCAGGCGCGCTACCTCGAGGCGGTGGTCGACGGCGTGACCATCGGCTGCCTGTACCTGCCCAACGGCAACCCCCAGCCGGGGCCCAAGTTCGACTACAAGCTCGCCTGGTTCGAGCGCTTCAACGCGCACGCGAAGCGCCTGCTGGCGGGCGGCCTGCCGACCGTGCTGGCGGGCGACTTCAACGTCGTGCCCACCGATTTCGATATCTACAACCCCGCCTCTTGGCAGGACGACGCCCTGCTGCAGCCGGAAAGTCGCGCCGCCTGGGAGCGCCTGCTGGACCAGGGCTGGACCGACGCCATCCGCGCCCTGCACCCCGACGAGCGCATCTACACCTTCTGGGACTACTGGCGCCAACGCTGGCCACGCAACGCCGGCCTGCGCATCGACCACCTGCTGCTCAGCCCCGACCTGCGGCCCGCGCTGCGCGCCGCCGGCGTGGACCGCGAGGTGCGCGGCCAGCCCGGCGCCAGCGACCACGCGCCCGCCTGGGTCGAGCTGGCGCTGCCCCGTGCCTGAGGTCACGCCGGCCGGCGCGGCGGCCTACGGCGGCATGCGGCCCGGGTCCTCGTGACGCGCCAGCGGCTTGCGGAAGAATCGACGCATCCGCAGGCGCCGCGGGCCCATCGAGCCCGCGCGCCCCGCGACCCTCATGAAGAAGAGATGCCCATGAATCCCTTGCAAGACCCCGTCGACCTGGCCGACCCCAGCGTGCCCGCCGCAACCCCTCGCAAGCCCTGGCTGCAGGCCTTGAAGGAGGCGGACGCCAAGCGCCCCGACTTCCCCGGCGAGCACGCCATCGTGCTGGGCGTCGGCGTGCTGCTGCTGCTCTCCTCGGGGCGCAGCCGCTCCGTCATCGGCAAGCTGGCCAAGGCAGCGGCCGGCGGTGCGCTCATCGGTCGCGCGGCCAGCGGCACCGGCGGCGTCGCGCGGCTGGCGCAGACCATCAACACCTTCGCCAGCAAGCTGCCGCTGCGCTGAATCGGCCGGCGGCGCGCTGCGCAGCGCAGGCCGCCTCACGCAGATCGTCACGAACGCGACGAGTTCGGCGCCAGCGCTCGTCCGGCGCGGGCCGGCGGCCGGTTGCACTTCGTGCCTTCGAGTCTTCGCGCGGCAAAGAAAAAGCCCGTCACCGAGAGGTGACGGGCTTCGTGCAGCGCGCCTGCACGGGCAGGCCGTGCAGTGGCGAGCAGCCGATCAGAACAGCTCGGGTGCGCGTGCGGCGGCGCGGGCTTCTGCACGCACTTCGGCGCGGTCGCGTTGGCCGGCCAGGGCCAGCACGCCTTGCTGTGCGCCGTCACCGTAGATGTTGCCGGCGCGGGCGGTGGCGACCGCTTCGTTGCGCAGGTCGGCGCGGGCCAGCGCCGAGGTGCGGGCCGGCGTCACGCCGGCCTGGGCCACGTCACCGTACACGTTGCCGGCACGGGCGATCTGCGCGCCTTCGGCGGCCACTTCGGCGCGGGTGCGCACGGAGTTCACGGTCTGCACGCCTTGGTAGGTTTCGGCCGATGCGCTGGCGACGCCGAGCACCGAGAGAACGATCGCGCCGAGGATTTGAGAGGTCTTCATGACAGTTTCCTTCGAAGTCAGTGGATGAATTTCGAACCGGTATCGGGGGGCGCCGTCCTGGCCGAAGTTCTTTTTTTTCGGCTGGGGCGGCCACCGCAGCGGGCCTGGCTCACCCAGAGCAACCGTCGAACCTTGGAGTGGTTGTTGTCGGCTGCTGCTCTGTTGGAATGAATTGTGCGCCGCGAAATAAGTAAAAACCCGCATGCCCGCGAGCCAGTGCGTTCACGGTATCGAAACAATCAGGGCATCTCGGCTGACATGGGCGGCCCATCAGCCCATCGGCCGGTGCGCCGGATGGCGTCCGCCCGACGCCGTCCCAAAAGAAAAACGCCACCCGAAAGGGGTGGCGTTGCCTGGGTGTTGGCCGCAAGCGTGGCGCGGACTCAAACGTCGATGTTGGCTGCCCTGAGCGCGTTCGTCTCGATGAACTCCCGCCGCGGCTCAACCTCGTCGCCCATGAGCATGGTGAACACGCGGTCGGCCTCGATGGCGTCGTCGATCTGCACCTTGAGCAGGCGGCGCACCTCGGGGTCCATCGTCGTTTCCCACAGCTGCTCGGGGTTCATCTCGCCCAGGCCCTTGTAGCGCTGGCGCGCGGTGGTGCGTTCGGCCTCGGAGAGCAGCCACAGCATGGCGCTGCGGAAGTCGCTCACCTTCTCTTCCTTGGCCTTGTCGCCCTCGCCGCGGCGGGCGGTGGCGCCGTCGCCCAGCAGGCCGCGGAAGGTATTGGCGGCTTCGGCCAGCGCGGCGTAGTCGGCGCCGTGCACGAAGTCCTGCGTGATGACGCTGGACTTGATGTTGCCGTGGTGGCGGCGGCTGATGCGCAGCAAGGGCTTGTCGGAGCGGGTGTCGAACTCGCTCGCGACTTCGGCCGGCGCGCCGTTGGTGGTCAGCTCGCGCAGCTTGGCCTGCAGGGCCACGGCCGAGGCTTCGGCCGCCGCGGTGGTGTCGAGGTCGAGCGACACGCCGTCGGCAATCGCACGCAGCGCCTCGGCGTCCATGAAGACGCCCAGCCGGGCGATCACGGCCTCGGCCAGCTGGTGCTTGCGCGCCAGCTCGTCCAGGGTCTCGCCGGCGAGCGTCTGCGGGTGGGCGCCGCCGGTATTCACGCTGGCGTCCTTGAGCGCCACGCGCAGCAGGAAGGCGTCGAGCGCCGGGCCGTCCTTGAGGTACTGCTCTTCCTTGCCGACCTTGACCTTGTACAGCGGCGGCTGCGCGATGTAGATGTGGCCGCGCTCGACCAGCTCGGGCATCTGGCGGTAGAAGAAGGTCAGCAGCAGCGTGCGGATGTGGGCGCCGTCGACGTCGGCGTCGGTCATGATGATGATGCGGTGGTAGCGCAGCTTGGCGACGTTGAAGTCGTCCGCGCCGTTGCCCCCCGTGGCGCCCGCGTTGCCGATGCCCGTGCCCAGCGCGGTGATGAGCGTGACGATTTCGTTGCTGGTCAGCAGCTTCTCGTAGCGCGCCTTCTCCACGTTGAGGATCTTGCCGCGCAGCGGCAGGATCGCCTGGAACTTGCGATCGCGTCCCTGCTTGGCGGAACCGCCGGCGGAGTCGCCCTCCACCAGGTAGATCTCGCACAGGGCGGGGTCCTTCTCCTGGCAGTCGGCCAGCTTGCCGGGCAGGCCCATGCCGTCGAGCACGCCCTTGCGGCGCGTCATCTCGCGGGCCTTGCGCGCGGCCTCGCGGGCGCGGGCGGCCTCGACGATCTTGCCGCAGATGATCTTGGCGTCCTGCGGGCGCTCCTGCAGGTAGTCGCCCAGCAGGCGGCCGACGATGTCCTCGACCGGCGCGCGCACCTCGCTGGAGACGAGCTTGTCCTTGGTCTGGCTCGAGAACTTGGGCTCGGGCACCTTCACGCTCAGCACGCAGGTCAGGCCTTCGCGCATGTCGTCGCCGGTGACCTCGACCTTGGCCTTCTTGGCCAGCTCGTTCTCTTCGATGTACTTGTTGATGACGCGGGTCATCGCGGCGCGCAGACCCGTGAGGTGGGTGCCGCCGTCGCGCTGCGGGATGTTGTTGGTGAAGCACAGCACGCTCTCGTTGTAGCTGCTGTTCCACTGCATCGACACCTCGACGCCGATGTGCGTGCCGGGGATGCCGCCGTAGGTGTCGGCCGGCTTCTCGCCCGAGGCGTAGAAGGGCGTCGGGTGCAGGACCGTCTTGCCCTTGTTGATGAACTCGACGAAGCCCTTCACGCCGCCGGCCCCGGAGAAGTCGTCTTCCTTGCCGCTGCGCTCATCCACCAGGCGGATGCGCACGCCGTTGTTCAGGAAGGACAGCTCGCGCAGGCGCTTGGAGAGGATCTCGTAGTGGAAATCGTTGTTCTCCTTGAAGATCTCGGTGTCGGGCAGGAAGTGCACCTCGGTGCCGCGCTTCTCGGTCTCGCCGGTGATCTTCATGGGCGAGACCTCCACGCCGTCGACCACCTCGACGATGCGGTTCTGCACGAAGCCCTTGCTGAACTCCAGCACGTGCACCTTGCCCTCGCGCCGCACCGTCAGGCGCAGCATCTTCGACAGCGCGTTCACGCACGACACACCCACGCCGTGCAGGCCGCCCGAGACCTTGTAGCTGTTCTGGTTGAACTTGCCGCCGGCGTGCAGCTCGGTCAGCGCGATCTCGGCCGCCGAGCGCTTGGGCTCGTGCTTGTCGTCCATCTTGATCCCGGTCGGGATGCCGCGGCCGTTGTCGGTCACGCTGATGGAGTTGTCGGTGTGGATGGTGACGACGATGTCGTCGCAGTAGCCGGCCAGCGCCTCGTCGATGGAGTTGTCGACCACCTCGAACACCAGGTGGTGCAGGCCGGTGCCGTCGGAGGTGTCGCCGATGTACATGCCGGGCCGCTTGCGCACTGCTTCCAGGCCTTCCAGGATCTGGATCGAGCCCTCGCCGTAGCCGTCGCCGGTCACCTCGATCGGGATCGCGTTGTCGATCTCGGGCTCGTACACCGGTTCGGTCTTGGGCTCTTGGGGCTGGTTGGTATCGCTCATGTGTGCAATCGTCCTCGGTCGGTTTCCCTGTTCTTCTTCTGCTCTTGAAAGACAAAACCCGCGGAAACCCGCGGGGTGCCTGCGCGAGACGCTATCTTTTCGATAGCGGTCAGATCCTCATCGGCATCACGACGTACTTGAAGTTCGCGTCTTCCGGAATGGTCAGCAGCGCCGAGCTGTTCGAGTCGTGCAGCTCCACCTTGACCATGTCCTGGCCCATGTTGGCCAGGGCGTCGATGAGGTAGGTCACGTTGAAGCCGATCTCGATCGCATCGCCGCCGTAGTCGATGTCGAGCTCGTCCACGGCTTCTTCCTGCTCGGCGTTGTTCGACGCGATGCGCAGCGTGCCCGGCTCGATGTTCAGGCGCACGCCCTTGAACTTCTCGCTCGTCAGGATGGCGGTGCGCTGCAGGCTGGCCAGGAGCGGCGCGCGGCCCAGCGTGACGCTGTTCTTGTGGTTCTTGGGGATCACGCGGTTGTAGTCGGGGAACTTGCCCTCGACCAGCTTGGTGACGAACTCCATGCCGCCGAAGCTGAACTTGGCCTGGTTGTTGGCGAACTGCATCTCGATCGCGCCGTCGGCGTCGGAGAGCAGGCGCTGCATCTCCAGCACCGTCTTGCGCGGCAGGATCACTTCCTGGCGCGGCACTTCCACGTCGAGCGTGGCGGAGGCGAAGGCCAGGCGGTGGCCGTCGGTGGCCACCAGCGACAGCTGCTTGCCCTCGGCCACGAAGAGGATGCCGTTGAGGTAGTAGCGGATGTCGTGCACCGCCATCGCGAAGGACACCTGCGACAGCAGCGCCTTGAGCGTCTTCTGCGGCACGCTGAAGGCGGGGCCGAAGTTGGCCGATTCCTGCACCAGCGGGAAGTCCTCGGCCGGCAGCGACTGCAGCGTGAAGCGGCTCTTGCCGCCCTTGAGCACCAGCTTGCTGGCGTTGGATTCCAGGCTCACGGTCTGGTCGGCCGGCATGCTGCGCAGGATGTCGATGAGCTTGCGCGCACCCACGGTGGTGGTGAAGGCACCCTCGTCGCCGCCCAGCTCGGCGGTGGTGCGGATCTGGATCTCCAGGTCGCTGGTCGTGAGCTGGATCTGCCCGCCCGTCTTGCGGATCAGCACATTGGCCAGGATCGGCAGCGTGTGCCGGCGCTCGACGATGCCCGCGACCGACTGCAACGCGGCCAGGACCTTGTCTTGGGTTGCCTTCAGAACAATCATGAATGACCTCTGCTCTTCTCTCTGGGTAGGTGATGCATTGTCTTCGGTGCGCATGTCAGCCCTCAGCCCTTGAGGGTCTGCTCGAGCACGTGCAGCTGCTGGTTCAGCTCGGTCAGCTGCTGGCGTTCGCCGGAGATCTTTCTCACGGCGTGCAACACCGTGGTGTGGTCACGGCCGCCGAACAGCTCGCCGATCTCCGGCAGGCTCTTCTGGGTGAGCTCCTTGGCCAGGTACATCGCGATCTGCCGCGGCCGCGCGATGCTGGCCGGGCGCTTCTTGCTGTACATGTCGGCGACCTTGATCTTGTAGTAGTCGGCCACCGTCTTCTGGATGTTCTCGACGCTGATCTGCCGGTTCTGGATCGACAGCAGGTCGCGCAGCGCCTCGCGCGCCAGCTGGATGGAGATTTCCTTCTGGTTGAAGCGCGAGTACGCCAGGATCTTGCGCAGCGCGCCCTCGAGCTCGCGCACGTTGGAGCGCACGTTCTTGGCCACGAAGAAGGCGACTTCCTCGGGCATCTCGGCGCCTTCGGCCGTCGCCTTGTTGATCAGGATGGCCACGCGCATCTCGAGCTCGGGCGGCTCGATCGCCACCGTCAGGCCCGAGTCGAAGCGCGACACCAGGCGCTCGTGGATGTCCGTCAGGCCCTTCGGATACGTGTCCGAGGTCATGACGATGTGGCTCTTCTTGGCCAGCAGCGCCTCGAAGGCGTTGAAGAACTCCTCCTGTGTGCGGTCCTTGTTGGCGAAGAACTGCACATCGTCGATCAGCAGCAGGTCGAGCGAGTGATAGCGTTCCTTGAACTCGTCGAAGGTCTTGCGCTGGTAGGCCTTGACCACATCCGAGACGAACTGCTCGGCGTGGATGTAGAGAACTTTCGCGTCCAGCTTGTCGGCCAGCAGCTTGTTGCCCACCGCGTGCATCAGGTGGGTCTTGCCCAGGCCGACGCCACCGTAGATGAAGAGCGGGTTGTACAGGTGGCCCGGCGTGCCGGCCACGTGCATGGCGGCGGCGCGCGCCATGCGGTTGGCCGAACCCTCGACCAGCGTGTCGAAGGTGAGGGCCGCGTTCAGGCGGTTCTTGAAGCCGTTGCCGCCGGGCTCCTCCGCCGCGGCGGGCGCTTCGCGGGGCACATCGGCCTCCACCGTTGCGGGCAGCGAGATGCCAGTGCGGGCGGGGATTTCGCGAGGAGCAAGCGCTAACTCGATCATCACAGGCTGGCCGGAAATCTGCTCCGCCATGGCGGCGATGCGCGCCGCGTACTGGGCCCGGATCCAATCCAGCTTGAAGCGGTTGGCGACGAAGACCGTGATGCGCGACAGGTCGTCCGCGACCTGTGCGGTCAGCGGCTTGATCCAGGTGTTGAACTGCTGTTCCGACAGTTCCTGTGCGAGCTGGTCGACGCAGGCCTGCCAGAGGCTGGCGCCCACGCCCTCAGACGGCATGAGCTCTGCGGCCAGACGGTTGTCCCTCGGTCATGTTGTTGTTCTGCTCGTTGTGGATATTCGGTTGCGGCATGCCCGGTGGATTCTAACTTGTCAAAAACTTATCCACACCCCTTGACGGCGCCGGGGAACGGGTGCTGGCCGCGCTTTCGATTGTCGGGCCGATCAATGTCTGCAATAATCGCGGGTTTCCCTGAAACCTCTATTCGAGTGCGTTCGGTCCGGCGTGTGTCCGGGACGGGCGGTCAACGCCGGGTGCTTCGCATCCAGGGCGGCTCTGGAAGGAGATGGTGTTCGGGGTCGCCGGTGGTCGTGACTCGCTGGTGCGAAGCACGGCCCCTCGAGGTCCAGCGCCTCGCGCCGCGGTCCGTCCGCCTTGCCCAGCAGTGGGCACCGACATCAGTCAGGAATCCTCATCATGAAACGCACGTACCAAGCTTCGAAAATCCGCCGCGCCCGCACCCACGGCTTCCTCGTCCGCATGAAGACCCGTGGCGGCCGTGCCGTGATCAACGCACGCCGCGCCAAGGGCCGCAAGCGCCTGGCCGTCTAAGGCGTCGGCCGCCTCGGGCCGCGTGCGGGCGTCGCATCGAACACGCATGCGTCGACTGCAGACACGCGCGCAATTCCAGGCGGCACTTTCCGGCACGACCGTGGCGCGAACCGCGCATTTCGCGCTGCACCGGTGCGCGCTCGACGCGCCTGCCGGTGGTCCCGCCACACCCCTCTTCCATCCGAGCGACGTCTGGCTGGGCGCCATGGTGCCCAAGCGCTGGGCGCGTCGCGCCGTCACGCGCAACACCATCCGCCGGCAGATCTACGCCGTGAGCGGCGGCGCCGACGTTGCGCTGCCGGTCGCGGCGCACGTCGTGCGCTTGCGCGCCGGCTTCGACCGCGCGCAGTTCGTCAGCGCCACCTCCGAGCAGCTCAAGCGCGCCGTGCGCGGCGAGCTGCAGCAGCTCTTCGCGCGCGCGGCGCGGGTTCCGGCGTGATGCAGCGTCTTCTGATTGCCATCGTCCGCGGCTACCGTCTGCTGCTCAGCCCCTGGCTGGGCAACGCCTGCCGGTTCACGCCCACCTGCTCGGCCTACGCCATCGAGGCGCTCGAGACCCACGGCGCCGCGGCCGGCAGCTACCTCACCCTGCGGCGCCTGGTGCGCTGCCAACCCTGGTGCGCCGGCGGCCACGACCCGGTGCCGCCGCCGTCCGACAAGCCCGGTGCGGGGCTGTTCTCTTCCCTCTTTCCGTCCAAGAAGTCTTCTCCATGAACGACATACGCCGCACCATCCTCTGGGTGATCTTCGGTTTCTCGCTGGTGATGCTGTGGGACCAGTGGCAGGTCCACAACGGCCGCAAGCCGACCTTCCTGCCGTCCCGAACCGTCGCCGAAGCGCCCGCCCAGCCGGGCGGCACCACGCCGGCCGGCGCCACGCCCGCCCCCGCGGCCACGCAGGCCGGCGCCGCCACGGCGCCCACCGGCGGCGCGGCACCGGCCGCGGCCGAGAAGGTCAGCGTCGAGACCGACGTCTACAAGGCCACCATCGACGGCCAGGGCGCGACCGTGACCCGCCTCGAGCTCACGCAGTACGTCGAGGAGATGAACAAGACCGGCCTCATCCCCTTCGCGCGCAAGCTCATGGGCATGCCGCCGATCCCGGTGGTCGACACCGACGTGGTGCTGATGGACGACGGCTCGCCGGCCACGCGCTACCTCGCGCAGTCGGGCCTGCTCAACCCCGCAGGCGGCGACAAGTTCCCGACCCACCTGACGCTCATGGCCGCCAAGCCCGGCCCGTATCGCATGGCCGATGGCCAGGACACGCTCGAGGTCGACTTCGAGTCGCAGCCCATGGGCGGCCTGAAGTACGTCAAGACCTATGTCTTCAAGCGCGGTGACTACGTGATCCGCGTGCGCCACCAGGTGGTGAACGTGGGCGACCAGCCGCGCGACCCGCAGCTGTACCTGCAGCTGCAGCGCCACGGCACCGAGCCCTCGGGCACGATGTTCGGCACCAGCACCTTCACCGGCCCGGCCGTCTACACCGACGAGAAGAAGTTCCACAAGGTCAGCTTCGGCGACATCGCCAAGGGCAAGGCCGAGCTGCCCGCCGCCTCCAACAGCGGCTGGGTTGCCATGGTGCAGCATTACTTCGCTTCGGCCTGGCTGCTCGACGCGCCCGACAGCGCCAAGCTCAAGCGCGATTTCCGCGCCGCCGACCTGGGGCAGAACCAGTTCGCGATCTCGATGGTCGTGAACCTGCCGACCGTGGCGCCCGGCGCCACGCAGACGGTGGACAGCGCCCTGTTCGCCGGCCCCGAGGAAGAAAAGAAGCTCGAGGCCCTCGCGCCCGGCCTCGAGCTGGTGAAGGACTACGGCATCTTCGCCATCATCTCCAAGCCGCTGTACTGGCTGCTCGACCAGCTGCACAAGCTGCTGGGCAACTGGGGCTGGGCGATCGTGGCGCTGGTGGTGCTGCTCAAGGCGGCCTTCTACTGGCTCAATGCCAAGGCCTACGCCAGCATGGCCAAGATGAAGGCCATCAATCCCAAGATCATGGAGATGCGCGAGCGGCTCAAGGACAAGCCGCAGGAGATGCAGCAGGAGATGATGCGCATCTACCGCGAGGAGAAGGTCAACCCCATGGGCGGCTGCTTCCCCATCGTGATCCAGATCCCGGTCTTCATTGCGTTGTACTGGGTGCTGCTGTCCTCGGTCGAGATGCGCCACGCGCCGTGGATTCTCTGGATCCGCGACCTTTCCGCACCCGACCCCTGGTTCATCCTGCCGCTGGTGATGACCGGCACCTCGCTGCTGCAGACCTGGCTCAACCCCACGCCGCCGGACCCGATGCAGGCCAAGCTGATGTGGATCATGCCGCTGGCCTTCAGCGTGATGTTCTTCTTCTTCCCGGCCGGCCTGGTGCTGTACTGGATCACCAACAACGTCCTGTCGATCGCCCAGCAGTGGGTCATCAACAAGCGGCTGGGCGTGCTGGGCAAGTGAGGGCGCGACCGGCGTGCTTGTGAGCCGAACCGGCCTGCAGCGCCCGTCGAGCAAGCGCGACCAGCTATCGAAGTCATAGCAAATCGCGCTGCGCGCCAGCCAACGGCCGCCTTCGGGCGGCCTTTTTCTTGGGCCGCGTGCCGCCACCGCCATTGCTGAAAGAATCGACGCCCATGCTCGCGCAACTGCAGGACCCCATCGTCGCCGTCGCCACCGCCCCCGGGCGCGGCGCGGTGGGCATCGTGCGCGTGTCGGGGCGCGGGCTGGCGCCGCTGGCCGAGGCACTGTGCGGCCGCACCCTGCGCCCGCGCGAGGCCACCTACCTGCCCTTTCGCGACGCCGCCGGCGCCGCCATCGACCAGGGGCTCGCGCTGTGGTTCCCGGCACCGCATTCCTTCACCGGCGAGGACGTGCTCGAGCTGCAGGCCCACGGCGGGCCGGTGGTGCTGCAGCTGCTGCTGGCACGCTGCCTCGAGGCGGCGGGCGAGACCGATGCGGCCACCGGCCGCCCGCGCCTGCCGGCCCTGCGCGTCGCGCAGCCGGGCGAGTTCAGCCAGCGCGCCTTCCACAACGGCAAGATCGACCTCGCGCAGGCCGAGGCCATCGCCGACCTGATCGACGCCAGCACCGAGGCCGCGGCGCGCAGCGCGGGCCGCTCGCTCAGCGGCGCGTTCTCGCGCGAGATCCACGCGCTGCGCGACGCGCTCATCCACCTGCGCATGCTGGTCGAGGCGACGCTGGACTTTCCCGAGGAAGACATCGACTTCCTCGAGCAGGCAGACGCGCGCGGCCAGCTGCTCGCGCTGCAGCGGCAGTTGCAGGCCGTGCAGCAGCGGGCGCGCCAGGGCGCCCTGCTGCGCGAAGGCATCAAGGTCGTCATCGCCGGCCAGCCCAACGCGGGCAAGAGCTCGCTGCTCAATGCGCTCGCCGGCGCCGAACTGGCGATCGTCAGCAGCATCGCGGGCACCACGCGCGACATCGTCGCGCAGACCATCCAGATCCACGGCGTGCCGCTGCACATCGTCGACACCGCGGGCCTGCGCGAGAGCAGCGATGAGGTCGAGCGCATCGGCATCGCCCGTGCCTGGGGCCAGATCGAGGATGCGGACGCTCTCTTGCTGCTGCACGACCTCACGCGCGCGCAGGAGCCCGACTACCGCGCGGCGGACGCAGCGATCCGCGACAGCCTGTCGGCGCGGCTGCCGCCGGGCGTGCCGGTGGTGGAGGTGTGGAACAAGGCCGACGCCGTCCCGGGTGTCGGCGCCGGCGAAGGCCTGCGGCTGTCGGCGCGCACCGGCGACGGCATCGAGGCCCTACGCCAGCGCCTGCTCGAGATCGCCGGCTGGCAAGCCATGCCCGAGGGCCTGTACCTGGCACGCGCGCGCCACGTGCAGGCGCTTGGCCAGGTCGAGGAGCACCTGGCGCTCGCCATGGCGCACCTGGACGCCGCGCCGCCACCGCTGGACCTCTTGGCCGAGGAGCTGCGCCTGGCCCAGAACGCGCTGAACGTCATCACCGGCGAGTTCGGCGCCGACGAACTGCTCGGCGTGATTTTTTCGCGATTTTGTATTGGAAAGTAGCACGATTGCCCGAACAATGGCCCGGCTGTCCGGCGCCGCCGGGCCATCGCGCGTTCAGAGCGACAACGAGACCTCCACACCATGCCCGCCACCATCCAGGACCTCTGCCAGGCGATCGCCCAGAACACCAGTGACGACGCCTTCGCGCCGGCCCTGCAGACCGCGCAGTGGGAGGTGCTGGGTTCCTACCTGCAGCCCTTCGAGCTCGCGGCGGGACAGACGCTGATCGACGAGAACGCCCACGACCGCACGCTGTTCTTCATCGAGTCGGGCTCGGTCAGCGTCCATACGCTCAGCAGCAAGGGCGAGGTGCAGATCGCGATGCTCAACGCCGGCTCGGCGGTGGGCGAGGGCGCCTTCTTCTCGCGCCAGCCGCGCTCGGCCAGCGTGACGGCCGCCGCGGCCTCGCGCCTGTGGCGGCTCACGCCGCTGCGCTTCAGCGAGATGGCGAATCGCCAGCCGAGCATCGCGCTGGAGCTCACGCTGGCGCTGGGCCTGGTGATGGCGCGCCGCCTGCGCAGCAAGTCGCGCCGGGTGGCGGTGACCTAGGCAGCCACCAAGCTGCTTCGCGGCTCCCCCCTTTTCTGCCCCGCGGCCGCTCCTGATGTAACAGCGGCCATCGAACGGGCGACAAGCACGATCTGCCCGGCTACCATGTTACAAAGAGTAGTCGGAGGGCCGAAATGCCTGTGGTATGCGCCGCGTGCGGCACCGAAAACCGAGAAGCCGCCAAGTTCTGCCGAGGCTGCGGGGCCCGTCTGGCCGGTGCCGCGCCGGCTGCCGCGGCCGACGAGGCGGGCTGGCCGACGACCCAGCCCGCGGAGCTGCCCGGTGCCGCGGCAGACGAACGCACGGTCATCCTCGGGGCGCCGGCCGCCACGCCGCGCGCTGCGGCGCCCCAGCCACCACCGCCTCCCACCGCGCCAGCCCCGGCAACCGCCCGCGCGCCAGCGCCGGTGCATCCCATGCCGACCGCCGCATCGCCTTCCAAGGGGCCGTGGATCGCCGTCGGCGCGGTCGCGCTGTTGCTGGTGGCGGGTGCCGGCGCCTTCTGGGCCTTCCGCGGTGCCAGAGAAGCGAGTCCGCCGGCGCCTGCGGCCGCGCCCGCCCCCGCGCCGACTGTGGCGCCCGCTCCGCTGACGCCCCCTGCCCCGGCGCCCGAACCGGCCCCGCCGGCACCCGCGCCGGAGCCCGCACCGCCACCCCCGCCCGAGCCAGCCCCCCCGCCGGCTCCGGCTCCGTCGCCCGCACCCGCGGTGGCTGCGCCACCGGCCAAGCCCCGCCCGAAGAAGGAAGCGCCCGCACCCGTGGCGCCCAGGCCGCCGATCGAGGTGCCGGTGGCCGTGCCGGTCGCGCCGCCGCCGCCGCCCCCACCGCCGCCGCCGACGCCCGAAGCCGTCTGCGCGGGCCGCAACTTCATCGCCCGGGCACAGTGCCTTGCCGCCGAGTGCGCCAAGCCGGCCCAGCGGTCCCATCCGCAGTGCGAGGCCGTGCGCCAGCAGCAGCGGCTGGAGGAAGAGAAGCGCAACCCGTCGCTGGCGAACTGAACGCTTCGTCGCTGACCCCCAGCCCTATCCGAAAGCCCACCATCGTGCGATGTGCCGCCTGCTCCACCGAGGTCCCGGAGGCCGCGCACTTCTGCGACGCCTGCGGTGCGGCCGTCTACCAGCAGGCACAGGCGGCCCCCCTGCCTTCGTTGCTCGACGGCGAAGGCGTCGCGACCCCACCGCGCCGGCGGCTCTGGCTGTGGCTGGGCATTCCCTTGGCGGGCGTGGCCGTGGCGGGCACGGCAGCGAGCCTGATGACCGCGGCGCCACCCAGCGTGAGCGCGGGGCAGCTGGAAGATGCGCTGCGCGCCACCGTCACCCCGGGCGATGGGCCGGCCCGCGACCCGATCTGTGTCGCCAATGGCCTGGCCTACGACAGCCAGCCGGTCAACGTGCAACTGGGCAACGTCGGCACCCTGGCCTGGATGGACACGCTGGTCGCGGCAGGCCTGTATGGGACGGGCGAAGAGGCCCAGTCCGGCGGCTTCCTGTCGCAGCCCATCCGCACCTATGCGCCGCAGCCGGCGCTGGCCGACTGGGCCGGTGCGCGCCGCCTGTGCGTGGCCAGGGCGGTGAAGCTCGAGGCGGTGCGCCAGGTCGGCACCGTCCGGTCCATGCGCTTCCGCGGCCAGGCCTACCCGGGCGTGGCGGCCGAGGTGGTGTGGACGCTGGACGGGCCCGCGCCGTGGCTGGGCACGCCGGCGGTCGCGGCCGCCTTCAGTGCCGAACTGCCGAGCTGGCGCGGCGCCCGCTGGGAAGTCACGCCCGAGGGGTGGCGGCTGGTGCAGCGGCGCAACTTCTTCCTCAGCGGCACGCAGTGGCTGACCAGCGAGTCGCTGGAGCGCGTGGCAGGCGTGGCCCCGCGCTCCACCTTCCCGCCGTGAGCGTCATCTGCTATTGAATCGATAGCTGCTCGCGCCCGTCCCGCGGGCGCTGCGGGCCGAAATGGTCCGGAATCGCCGCGGGTGTCGTTCAGCCGCGCTGGAGCTTGTCGATCGCCAGGGCGAGCGCGCCCGGCTTGCCCGAGAGCACCAGGGTGTCGCCATCCGCCAGCACGGTGTCGCCGCCGGGCTCGGCCGCCTGCCCGCCCTGGCGCCGCAAGGCCGCCACGCGCACGCCCATCGCCTGCAGCGCCAGCTGCGCCAGCGGCCGGCCGACGGCGCGGGCGCCCGCCGTCAGCGTGAAGCTGTCGAGCCGCTCGTGGTCGATCTCGTCCACGGTGTCGTCGTCGGCCCCGTGGAAGTAGCCGCGCAGCAGGTTGTAGCGCGCGTCGCGCTGGTCCTGCACCACGCGGATCACGCGGCGCATCGGCACGCCGACCAGCGCCAGCGCATGGCTGGCGAGCATGAGCGAGCCCTCGATGGCCTCCGGCACTACCTCGGTGGCGCCGGCGGCCTGCAGCTTCTCCAGGTCGTGGTCGTCCTGCGTGCGCACGATCACCGGCACCTGCGGCGCGTGGGCGCGGATGTTGGCCAGCACCTTGAGCGCCCCCGGCACGTCGAGGTAGGTGATGACCACGGCGCTGGCGCGCGCCAGGCCGGCAGCCATCAGCGCCTGCGGCCGCGCCGCGTCGCCGAAGACCACCGAATCGCCGGCGGCGGCAGCCTGGCGCACGCGGTCGGGGTCGAGGTCGAGCGCCATGTAGGGGATGCCTTCGCGCTCCAGCATGCGCGCCAGGTTCTGCCCGCAGCGGCCGTAGCCGCAGATGATCACGTGCTCGGCCGTGTTGATCGTCTTGCGGGCGATGCTGGTCATCTGCAGCGACTGCTGCATCCAGTCGCTCGCCACCAGCTTGCGCACGATGGCGTTGCTGTACATCACGATGAAGGGCGTGGCCAGCATGGACAAAATCATCGAGGCCAGCACCGGGTTGGCGAGCCAGGGCGGCAGCAGGCTGCGCTCCTGCGCCAGCGTGAGCAGCACGAAGCCGAACTCGCCCGCCTGTGCCAGGTACAGGCCGGTGCGCAGCGACACGCCCGTGGTGGCGCCCAGCCCACGCGCCAGCACCGTCACCAGCGCCAGCTTGAAGGCCAGCGGCAGCACCAGCAGCACCGCCACCAGGGCCCAGTGGTCCACCACCACGTGCCAGTCGAGCGACATGCCGATGGTGATGAAGAACAGACCGAGCAGCACGTCGTGGAAGGCGCGGATGTCGGTCTCGACCTGGTGCTTGTACTCGGTCTCGGACACCAGCATGCCGGCGATGAAGGCGCCCAGCGCGAGCGACAGCCCGGCCAGCTCCGTCAGCCAGGCCAGGCCAAGCGTGACCAGCAGCAGGTTGAGCATGAACAGCTCTTCGCTGCGCCGCCGCGCGACCAGGGTGAGCCACCAGCGCATCACCCGCGGGCCGCCGTAGAGCAGCAGGCCGACCAGCGCCGTGGCCTTGAGCATCGCGATGCCGAGGTCCTTGATCAGCGTCTCGGGCGGCGCGCCCAGCGCGGGGATCAGCACCAGCAGCGGCACGACCGCCAGATCCTGGAACAGCAGCACGCCCATCACGCGCCGGCCGTGCTCGCTCTCGAGTTCCAGCCGCTCGGCCATCAGCTTCACGACGATGGCGGTGCTGCTCATCGTCAGCGCGCCCGACAGCGCCAGCGCCGTCTGCCAGCCCAGGCGCCACTGCGGCGGCAGGAAGCGCGCCAGCACCAGCGCACCGACGGTGGCGAGCCCCATCGTCAGCAGCACCTGCAGCAGGCCGAGCCCGAACACGTGCTTGCGCATGGCGCGCAGCTTCGGCAGGCTGAACTCCAGGCCGATCACGAACATGAGAAAGACGACGCCGAACTCGCCCAGGTGCTTGATGCCTTCGTCGTTGTCGGCCAGCTTGAGCGCGTGCGGGCCGATCAGCACGCCGGCCACCAGGTAGCCGAGCATCGGCGGCAGCTTGAGGGAGCGGCAGGCCACCACGCCGAGCACGGCGGCCAGCAGGTACAGCAGCGTGAGTTCGAAGGAGCTCAAGCGGCGCTCCGCGGGCCGTTCGCGCGCCCGCCGTGCGGCCCGCGCGTTGCCGAAACGGATTCGGTCGGACGGGAGGCGTGGGGCGCGGGCATGCGCCGATCCTAGCAAGCGCCATGCGCTTTCCGTGGGGCCACCGGCCGGTCGATAAAATTCCCGCATGAGTTCCCTGCCCCTCGATCCCGACGCCCTGCTGGCGCGGGCCCGCGCCACCTTCGACATCGAGGCCGCGGCCGTCCTGGGCCTGAAGGCACGGCTCGGGGAATCCTTCGTCGAGGCGGTGCGGCGCATCCTCGAGGTGCGCGGCCGCGTGGTCGTGATGGGCATGGGCAAGAGCGGCCATGTGGGCCGCAAGATCGCCGCCACGCTCGCTTCCACTGGCACGCCGGCGATGTTCGTCCACCCCGCCGAGGCCAGCCATGGCGACCTGGGGATGATCAAGACGGTGGACATCGTCATCGGCATCTCCAACAGCGGCGAGAGCGACGAGCTCGCCGCCATCCTTCCCGTCATCAAGCGCCAGGGCGTGCCGTTGATCGCGATGACCGGTGGCCACCAGTCCACGCTGGCACGCCATGCCGACCTGGTGATCGACACCGGCGTCGACAAGGAAGCCTGCCCGCTGAACCTGGCGCCCACCGCCAGCACCACGGCGCAGATGGCGATGGGCGATGCGCTGGCCGTCGCGCTGCTCGACGCGCGCGGCTTCGGCACCGAGGACTACGCGCGCTCGCATCCGGGCGGTGCCCTCGGCCGCAAGCTGCTCACGCACGTGAGCGACGTCATGCGGTCGGGCGATGCGGTGCCGCGCGTGTCGCCGACGGCCGGCATCACCGAGCTGATGCGCGCCATGAGCAACCAGGGCTTCGGCGCCGCGGCCGTGATGGACGAGGCCGGCCGCGCGGCCGGCATCTTCACCGACGGCGATCTGCGCCGCCTCATCGAGGCCGGCGCCGACCTGCGCACGCCCACCGCCGCCGACGTCATGCACCGCAACCCGCGTACCGTGCGCGCCGACGCGCTGGCGGTCGAGGCGGCCGAACTGATGGAGCAGCACGGCATCACGCGGTTGTTCGTGGTCGACGCCGACGGGCGTCTCACGGGTGCCCTGAACACCACCGACCTGATGCGGGCCAAGGTCATCTGATGGCGGGCAGCTCCGTGGCCCCCGCGCAGCAATTCGCGCCCGAGATCCTGCTCGCCGCGCAGGCCGTGCGCATCGCCTTCTTCGACGTCGACGGCGTGCTGACCGACGGCGGCGTGTACTTCAGCGAGGCCGGCGAGACGCTCAAGCGCTTTTCCATCCTCGACGGCTACGGCCTGCAGATGCTGCGCCGCGCGGGCATCGTGCCGGCCGTCATCACGGGCCGCGATTCGAAACCGCTGCGCGTGCGCCTCGAGGCGCTGGGCATCGACCAGGTGCGCTACGGCACCACCGACAAGCTGCCCGCCGCCCAGGCCATGCTCGACGCGCTGGGCCTGGATTGGGCGCAGGCGGCCGCCATCGGCGACGACTGGCCCGACCTGCCCGTGCTGCGCCGGGTCGGGTTTGCTGCCGCGCCGGCCAACGCACACGTCGAGGTGCGGGCGGCCGTGCGTCATGTGACCGCGGCGCGCGGGGGCGAGGGCGCGGCGCGCGAGTTCTGCGACCTGCTGCTGATGGCCGGCGGGCACTACCGCCGCCTGCTCGATGCGGCACACGGGGTGGTCGCATGAGCACGGCGACGCCCGATGCCGTCGCGGGGCGGCGCGAGCGCCCGGGTGCCTGGACCCGGCTGCGCCAGGGCCTGGACCGTGCCAGCCTGTACCTGCCGATCATCCTGACCGGCGCGCTGGCGCTGGGCACCTACTGGCTGGTGCGCAATGCGCCGCGCCTGGTCCAACCCACCGCCAAGCAGGCGCCGACGCACGAGCCCGACTTCTTCATGCGTGACTTCACGGTCAAGAATTTCCTGCCCGATGGCAGCTTGCGCAGCGAGCTGTCGGGCAAGGAGGGACGGCACTACCCCGACACCGACACGCTCGAGGTCGACCAGGTGCGCGTGCGCTCGATCTCGCCCGAAGGCCTGGTCACGCACGCCACCGCCGACCGCGGCCTGTCGAACGGCGACGGCAGCGAGATCCAGCTCTTCGGCAACGCGGTGGTCATCCGCGACGCGGCGGTGACGGCCAACGGCCGCCCGATGCCGCGGCTGGAGTTCCGCGGCGACTTCCTGCATGCCTTCGTCAACACCGAGCGCGTGAAGTCCAACAAGCCCGTGACGCTGATCCGCGGCTCGGACCGCTTCACGGCCGACTCGATGGACTACGACAACCTCAGCGGCATCGCCAACCTCAACGGCCGCGTGCGTGGCTTGTTGATCCCGTCGGCCGCAGCCCCGGGCGCCAAGCGCTGATTTCAAGAATTCTGCCCATGACGAGCACTGCGCCGCTGGCCTTCATCACCGGTGCGTCCAGCGGCATCGGCCAGGCGCTGGCCGGACGTTTTGCCGACGCCGGCTACCGGCTGGCCCTGGTGGCACGCCGCACGGCCGAGATCGAATCGTGGGCTACCGCGCGCGAATTGGGCGCGGGTAGCTATCGAATCTATAGCGCCGACGTGAGCGCGATCGACAGCATCGTGGCAGCGGGGAAGGACTGCCTGGCCACGCAGGGCCTGCCCGACGTGGTGATCGCCAACGCCGGCATCAGCGTGGGCATCGACACCGCCGAACGCGGCGACCTGGACGTGATGGCGCAGACCTTCGCCATCAACAGCGTCGGGCTGGCGGCGACTTTCCACCCCTTCGTCACCGGCATGGTCGAGCGCGGCAGCGGGCGACT
This sequence comes from Xenophilus aerolatus, assembly GCA_030418545.1. Lineage (GTDB taxonomy): Bacteria > Pseudomonadota > Gammaproteobacteria > Burkholderiales > Burkholderiaceae_C > Xenophilus. Next base: position 427,755 of record QAIB01000004.1, read on the forward strand.
CGTGGGCATCGGCAGCGTGGCGTCCATTCGCGGCCTGCCGGGCCATGGTGCCTATTGCGCCAGCAAGGCGGGCGTGGTCGCGTATTGCGAGAGCCTGCGAGGCGAACTGCGGCCGACCGGCGTCAAGGTCGTCACCCTCTGCCCGGGCTACATCGACACACCGCTCACCCAGGGCAATCGCTACGGCATGCCCTTCCTGATGCAGGCCGAGGATTTCGCCGACCAGGCCTTCCGTGCCATCGAGGCCGGCACCAGCTACCGTGTGATCCCCTGGCAGATGGGCGTGGTCGCCAAGATCATGCGCCTCATGCCCAACGCCCTGTTCGACCGGGCGGTGCAGGGACGCGCGCGCAAGAAGCGCAGCGGCGAATAGCCAGGCCACCCCGTTTGGCCCCGCGGCGCGATGCGCGGACGGGCGACAAAGAAAAAGGCTCCCGAGGGAGCCTTTCGTCTGTCTGCGACCGGGGTCGGATCAGTAGCCGCTGTTGCCGCCGCCGCCGTAGCCGCCGCGGTTGCCACCGCCACCGCCGCGCGGGCCGGTGCCGTAGGGGCTGCGGAAGCTGCCGTCGTTGCCGCCGCCGCTGGCGCCGCGGCCACCGCCGTAGCCACCACCGCCGCCACTGCGACCACCACCGCCACCGCCGTAACCGCCGCCGCCGCCACCACCGTAGCCGCCGCCGCCACCACCGCCGCCGTAGCCGCCGCCACCACCACCGTAGCCACCGCTGCGGGGCGGACGGGGTTCCATCGGACGTGCTTCATTCACCACGACACTGCGGCCGCCCAGAGGCTGGCCGTTCATGCCCTGGATGGCGGCCTGCGCCTCGGCATCGCTGCCCATTTCAACGAAACCGAAGCCCTTGGAGCGGCCGGTTTCACGTTCCATCATCACCTTGGCGCTGGTCACGGCGCCGAACTGGCCGAAGGCCTGCTCGAGATCTCCGTCGCGCACCGAATAAGGCAGGTTGCCGACGTACAGTTTGTTGCCCATCACGGGACTCCTATGAACACTGAGAAAAAGCGATGGAGTCCCGAAAGCGAGGCGCGCTCTGCGCACGCCAGGCGAAACTGACCGATCACCGAATCGCCCCGGCATTTCCGACCGAAGGCCCGACCATTATGGGTGATTTATTTCGGGCGCAACTAGGAATTTGCCCCGGCACAACGCCGAATTCACATTTAGACAAAGCGAGCGCACACTTACATGGAATATTTCCTACGTCGAAGCGCCTATGGGTAAACCCGGAGGCTAGAATCGCCGCCGTCATTGGGGAGTAGCCGCCTTCCGCTCGAGAAGGGTGTGCGTCAACAGACTTGTCCTGCGCCCCACGCAGGCATGGCGTACACAGTGAACCACCTGGCGAGACCATTGACTGCGCAACTTCGGGATATGGCCGAAGGGTTGCGTGGTCAATTGCGTCCTTCGGCCGAGGAACCCCACGTCATCATGGAAGCATTTCTGGTTGCTACCGGCATCGTCGCGCTGGCAGAAATGGGCGACAAGACCCAACTTCTCTCCCTCGTGCTCGCTGCACGTTTCCGCAAGCCCTGGCCGATCGTGCTGGGCATCTTCGCCGCCACCATCGTCAACCATGCGCTCGCGGGTGCCGTGGGCGCCTGGGTCACGCGCGCCCTCGGGCCCGACGTGCTGCGCTGGATCCTGGGCATCTCCTTCATCGCCATGGCGATCTGGATGCTGATCCCCGACAAGCTCGACGAAGAGGACACGCCCAAGACCTCGCGCTTCGGCGTGTTCGGCACCACGCTGGTCGCCTTCTTCCTTGCCGAGATGGGCGACAAGACGCAGATCGCCACCGTGATGCTGGCTGCACGCTTCACTCACGACTACCTGTGGGTCGTCGTCGGCACCACGCTGGGCATGATGCTGGCCAACGCGCCGGTGGTCTTCCTGGGCGAGCGCATCGTGCGCAAGGTGCCGATCAAGCTCGTTCACACCATCTCGGCCGTGATCTTCCTGGGGCTGGGCTTGCTGGCGCTCTTCGGCTGAACCTGCCCGGACCGGGCCGGCGATATACTTTGCGCTCCCTTCGGGGAGCAGCGCCGATTTGCTTCAGCTTGCGGGCGCTCAACAAATACAGCTAAAGACAGTTGCGGAACAACCCGGCTCGTTTTTGGCGAGGCCGGGTTTTTTTGTTTTTCACATGTGCCCCCACGTTCACTTCGTTCACTGCCCCCCGTGGGGGCGCTCAGCGCCCTTCGGGCGGCCGGGCGGCCGCTGATGTCCTTCGAGGTCGTCCCACAGTCGATGCCATTCGCCGATCCGCTGCCGCTGCGCAGCGGCGCGTCGATCCGCGACTACTCGCTCGCCTACGAGACGTATGGCACGCTCAATGCCGACAAGAGCAACGCCGTGCTCGTGTGCCACGCGCTCAACGCCTCGCATCACGTCGCGGGTGTGTACGCCGGCCAGCCGAAATCCGAGGGCTGGTGGGACAACATGATTGGTCCGGGCAAGTCGCTCGACACCAACCGCTTCTTCGTCATCGGCATCAACAACCTCGGCTCCTGCTTCGGCTCCACGGGCCCGATGCACGCGAATCCCGACACCGGCCGCATCTACGGCGCCGACTTCCCGGTCGTCACGGTGGAAGACTGGGTCGACGCCCAGGCCCGCCTGCTCGACGCACTCGGCATTCAGACGCTCGCGGCCGTCATGGGAGGCAGCCTCGGCGGCATGCAGGCACTGTCGTGGACCTTGCAGTACCCCGAGCGTGTGCGCCACGCCGCGGTGATCGCGAGTGCCCCCAACCTCAACGCCGAGAACATCGCCTTCAACGAGGTCGCCCGCCGCGCCATCGTGACCGACCCCGACTTCCACGGCGGCCACTTCTACGAACACGGCGTGGTGCCCAAGCGCGGCCTGCGCATCGCCCGCATGATCGGCCACATCACGTACCTGAGCGACGACGTGATGAACCAGAAGTTCGGAAGACAGCTCAAGGCCGACGACCTTCGCTATTCGACCCAGGACATCGAGTTCCAGATCGAGAGCTACCTGCGCTACCAGGGCGACAAGTTCAGCGAGTACTTCGACGCCAACACCTATTTGCTCATCACCCGCGCACTGGACTATTTCGACCCGGCCGGCGCCCATGGCGGCGACCTGCGCGCCGCCTTCGCGCGCGCCACGGCCAAGTTCCTGCTTGTGAGCTTCACCACCGACTGGCGCTTCTCGCCCGCGCGCAGCCGCGAGATCGTCAAGGCCCTGCTCGACAACCGCCGCAGCGTGAGCTACGCCGAGATCGACGCCCCGCACGGCCACGACGCCTTCCTGCTCGACGACGTGCGCTACCTCGGCGTGGTGCGCTCGTGGTTCGAGCGCATCGCGGCCGAACTGGAGACCTCGAGATGACCGGTACGGACGTGCAGGACCCGATCGCCCGTCTGGTGCCCGAGGGCGCGCGCGTGCTCGACCTCGGCTGTGGCGACGGCGCACTGCTCGAGCGCCTTCAGCGCGAGCGCGGCTGCTCGGGCTACGGCGTCGAGATCGCCGACGGCAACGTGCTGCAGTGCGTGCGGCGCGGCGTCGACGTGATCCAGCTCAACCTCGACGAAGGCCTGTCGATGTTCGAGGACGCGAGCTTCGACGTCGTGCTGCAGATCGACACGCTGCAGCACCTGCGCAATGCCGAGGTCATGCTGCGCGAGACGGCGCGCGTCGGGCGCATCGGCATCGTCGCGTTTCCCAATTTCGCGCACTGGCCCAACCGCGTGAGCATCGCGCGCGGGCGCATGCCGGTCACGCGGCGCCTGCCCTACCAGTGGTACGACACGCCCAACATCCGCGTCGGCACCTTCAAGGACTTCGAGGTGCTCGCACAGCGCAACCGGCTGCGCATCCTCGACGCCTTCGGCCTGCAGGACGGCCGCGTGGTGCGCTGGCTACCCAACGCGCGCGCGAGCACGGCGGTCTTCAAGTTCGAGCGGGCCTCCTGAGGGCTGCGGCGCGCGGGCGGGCCATCCCGGTGGCCCGGTCGCGCAATCTGGGCTAGCCTCGATGCCTCCGCTGCACCGGGCCCGGCTTTCAAGCCAAACAGGCCCGCAGCGCCCGGCACGCGGGCGCGAGCAGCCATCAATTCAGTAGCAATCCATTTCCCATGCCGATCGCCCTGGGCTGCATCGCCGACGACTTCACCGGCGCCACCGACCTTGCCAACAACCTCGTGCGCGCCGGCATGCGCGTCGTGCAGACCATCGGCGTGCCCGACGGCCCGCTCGATGCGCATGTCGATGCCGTCGTCGTCGCCCTCAAGTCGCGCACCGTTCCCGCGGCCGACGCCGTGGCGCAATCGCTCGCCGCGCTGCGCTGGCTGCAGGCGCAAGGCGCGGTGCAGATCTACTTCAAGTACTGCTCCACCTTCGACAGCACGCCCGCCGGCAACATCGGCCCGGTGACCGACGCGCTGATGGACGCGCTGGGCTGCGACTTCACCATCGCCACGCCGGCCTTCCCCGACAACCAGCGCACGGTGTTCAAGGGCCACCTCTTCGTGGGCGACCTGCTGCTGTCCGACAGCGGCATGAAGGACCACCCGCTCACGCCGATGACCGACGCCAACCTCGTGCGTGTGCTGCAGGCGCAGACGCGCCGGCGCGTGGGGCTCATCGACCACCGGGCCGTGGCCGCCGGCACCGAGGCCATCGCGGCGCGCATCGCCGCACTGCGCGCCGAGGGCGTGGGCATCGCCATCGTCGATGCGGTGAGCAACGACGACCTGCTGCGCCTGGGCCCGGCGCTGCGCGACCTGTCGCTGGTCACGGCCGGCTCGGGCGTGGCGATCGGGCTGCCCGCCAACTTCGGGCTGGCGCCCTCGCCAAAGGCTGCAGCGCTTCCGCCGGCCGCCGGCTGGCGCGCGATCGTCTCGGGCAGCTGCTCGGGCGCCACGCAGGGCCAGGTGCAGGCCTTCATCGGCGCGGGCGGTGCGGCGATGGCGCTCGATCCCCTGCAGGTCGCACGCGACGCGGCCGCTGTCGACGCGGTGTTGGCCTGGGCCGCGCCGCGCGTCGCGCATGGGCCGGTGCTCGTCTATTCGACCGCCGATCCGGCCCAGGTGCGTGCGGTCCAGGCGCAGCTCGGCGCGCACGAGGCCGGCGCGCTGATGGAGCGCACGCTCGCGGCCATTGCGCGTGGCCTGGTGACCGGCGCGGGCGTACGCCAGCTCGTCGTTGCCGGCGGCGAGACGTCGGGCGCCTGCGTGCAGGCGCTGGGCATCACGCAATTGCAGATCGGCGGGCAGATCGACCCTGGCGTGCCCTGGTGCCACGCGCTCGCCGATGGCGTGCCCCTGCACATCGCGCTCAAGTCGGGCAACTTCGGCGGCCGCGACTTCTTCAGCCGCGCCTTCGAGGTGCTGCCATGAGCGCCATGCGCGGCGAATCGCAGTTGCGCGAGGCGATCTGCCGCGTCGGCGCCAGCCTGTTCGCGCGCGGCTATGTGCACGCCACGGCGGGCAACATCAGCGTGCGGCTCGACGATGGCTACCTCATCACTCCCACCGACGCGTGTCTCGGCACGCTCGACCCGGCGCGTCTGGCCCGGCTCGATGCACAGGGCACGCAGACCGGTGGCGACCCCGCCAGCAAGACGCTCGCGCTGCACCGGCGCATCTACGACGCCGCGCGCCGCTTCGACGCCGGCACCGCCTGCGTGATCCACACGCACAGCACGCATTGCGTCGCGCTCACGCTGGACGGCGGCGACGCGCACGAGCTGCTGCCCCCGATCACGCCCTACTTCGTGATGAAGGTCGGCCATGTGCCGGTGATCCCCTACCACCGCCCCGGCGCGCCCGAGGCCGCCGAGGCCGTGGCGCAGGCCGTCGCGCACTATGGCGAACGCGGCACGCCGATCCGCGCCGTGATGCTGTCGCGCCTCGGCCCCAAGGTGTGGCACGACACCCCCGAGCAGGCGATGGCCGTGCTCGAGGAGCTGGAGGAGAGCGCGCGCCTGCACCTGCTCACCGGCCGCGCCACCACGGCGCTGCCCGACCCCGCCATCGACGACCTGCGCCGCGCCTTCGGTGCGCGCTGGTAGCCCTTCCCACCCTTGCCGCTTCACGCCATGCCACGCTTCGCCGCCAACCTTTCGATGATGTACACCGAGCTGCCTTTCCTCGACCGCTTCGCCGCGGCCGCGAAGGATGGCTTCCGCGCCGTGGAGTACCTGTTCCCCTACGCGTGGCCCGCGGAGGAACTTGCCGCGCGGCTGCAGGCGCACGGCCTGCAGCAGGTGCTGTTCAACGCGCCGCCGGGCGGCACCACGACCGAGTCGATCGCGGCTGCGTGGGACCAGGGGTCGCGCGGCACGGCGAGCGTGCCCGGCCGCGAGGCGGAGTTCCGCGACGGCGTGCTGCGTGCGCTCGACTATGCGGCGGTGCTCGACTGCCCGCGCGTGCACCTGATGGCCGGGCTGCTCGACCCCGCCGGGTCGCGCGAGCGCGCGGCCGAGGTCTACCGCGAGAACCTGCGATGGGCGGCCGCCCAAGCCGCCAAGGTGGGTCGCGATGTGCTGATCGAGCCGATCAACACACGCGACGTGCCGGGCTTCTTCCTCAGCCGGCAGGACGAGGCGCATGCGATCGTGCAGGCCGTGGGTGCGCCCAACCTCAAGGTGCAGATGGACCTGTACCACTGCCAGATCGTCGAGGGCGACGTGGCGATGAAGATCCGCCAGTACCTGCCCACCGGCCGTGTGGGCCATTTCCAGATCGCCGGCGTGCCGCAGCGGCACGAGCCCGATGTGGGCGAGCTGCACCACCCGTACCTGTTCGAGGTCATCGACGAGGTGGCGGCGAGCTGCGGCTGGGACGGCTTCGTCGGCTGCGAGTACCGGCCGCGTGGCGGGACCAGCGAAGGGTTGGGTTGGGCGCAGGCTTGGTTGAGGCGCTGAAGCCCTTATAGCGATCGTCGCGTTTGTGACGAGTTCGGCTGTAGTGCCCGTCCGTCCTGCGCTTTCGGGCGATTGCGCTTTCGTTTTTGGGCTGCTTTCTGCCTGAGTGTTTGGGCGCTGTGGGCCTGAACCCGGCCGGCGGTGCCGGTGTGCGTTCTCCGGCTCAGGCTCGCGCTGACTGGCGTGCGGCGCTGTCGATGTGCTCGCCTGGAATCGACGTGCTTGGGGCACTGCACGGCGCCGCGAATGGCGCCTGCGCCCGCACACCGGCACCACCGGCCTGGACTGTGGGGTGGATCGGCCGGCTTGGGACGGGCGCGTCTGGTTTAGGCAGCTCTTTTCTGCCGCGGCCGCCGCCAGCGCCCCCGCCGTCGTGCCGGCCGATCCACAGCGACGCCGCAACGGGCCACGATGAAGAGCCCAAAACAAGGCCGGCAAAGAAAGTAACGACGTGACGATTCAGGCCACAACCCACACCCAGCCAGCGCCACAGCCCGGTTGCACTTTCCAGAAAGGCCCACTCAGAACTCGTTCCCACACCGCCTGCAATAGCGCGCATCCGCCGCATGCCCGTCGCTGCCGCAGTCGTCGCACACCCGCGACGAGGACGGCGCCGAAGCCGCCGCCGCGGTGTGCTCGGCCACCGCACGCGCCACGCGCAAGGTGCGGTCCTGCAGCCGCCGCTGCGCGCTCATCTCGGCTGTCACGATGCCGGTCGGCACCGCCAGCACACCCCAGCCCGAGAGCATCATCACCGACGCGATCAGACGCCCCAGGTCGCTCTTGGGCACGATGTCGCCGAAGCCCACCGTCGTCATCGTCGACACCGCCCAGTACATCGCGATCGGGATGCTCGTGAACCCGTGCGCCGGCCCCTCGATCACGTACATCAGCGTGCCGGCGACCAGCACGATCAGCAGCACGAAGCCCAGGAACACCGTGATCTTGCGCCGGCTCGCCACCATCGCCATGGCCAGCGCGCGGTACTCGTGCGCATAGCGCGACAGCTTGAAGATGCGGAACACCCGCAACAGCCGCAGCACCCGCACGTCGATCAGCGCGCCCAGCGACGGCTCCAGCGCCACCAGGTAGGTCGGCAGCAGGGCCAGCAGGTCGATCACGCCATAGAAGCTGCGCGCATAGCGCCACGGCCTCTGTACGCACACCAGCCGCGCCAGGTACTCCAGCGTGAACGCCGCCGTGAACACCCACTCGATGCGATGCAGCAGCACGCCATGCGCTTCGCGCGCTGCCGCCACGCTGTCGAGCATCACCACCGCCACGCTCGCCAGGATCACCGCGATCAGCACCAGGTCGAAGGCCCGGCCGGCCCGCGTCTCCGATTCGAAGATCACCGTGAACAGGCGCCGCCGCCAGCCGCCCGCGGGCTTGCCGAAGCGCTCGTCGGCGGCGCGGTCGTCGAACATGCCGGGAATGTCGTCGGCGTGAATGGGGTGGTCGGTGGGGCGCTCGTGGGCGGGGAGTAAATCGTGGGGCTGCGGCATGATCGGAACCTTTCTGGCCGCAAACCCCGACACCGGGTGCGGCGACGCCATTGTTCCGCGTCGCGCGGCCTGCCTGCCTGTCCATGCCCCACACCCTCGCCGCACCGGCGACCGCCGAACTGCTGCTGCGCAAGAGCCGCTTCATCGCCTGCGTGCAGCCCGTGCCCGACCGTGCCGCGGCGCAGGCCATCGTCGCCGCGCTGCGGGCCGAGCATCCGGGCGCGACGCACGTGTGCTGGGCCCTGATGGCCGGCGGCCAGTCGGCTGCAGTCGATGACGGCGAGCCCGGCGGCACCGCGGGCCGGCCCATGCTCGAAGTGCTGCGTCACCACGACCTGGAAGGCGTGCTGGCCACGGTCGTGCGCTACTTCGGTGGCGTCAAGCTCGGCGCGGGCGGCCTGGTGCGGGCCTACACCGACAGCGTGGCCCAGGCCCTGCAACAGGCGCAGGTCGTGCCGCTGCAGCGGCTGCGTGCGCTGTGCTGCGCCGTACCCTATGCCTTCGAAGGCGCGGTGCGGCGCGAGCTCGCCGCGGCGCAGGCGGCCCTGGGCGAGGTGACGCACGGCACGCTGGTTGAACTGCGCTTCGACGTCGCAGAGACTGGGGCTGCAGAGCTGATGCGACGCATCGACGACCTCGCGCAAGGCCGCGCCGCATGGCGTTGAGCGCTGCGTCGCATGGACCCCGGGTTTGCCACGCAGGCAAAAGTACGCGTGCCAAGCGAGCACTTGGATTTGGTTACTTATCTTTCCCAATGAAGTGCGGGACGAGCGTGAGTGCTCCCCTACGATGGCCGTTTTCCCGAGGAGCACCCATTGGCATCGCAATCCCCCTTTTTCGGCAAGCGTGACCGCGACACCGACAGCCTGACCTCCCGTCCCGCACCGCTCGTCGGCGGCGGCACCAACCTGTCGGGCACGCCCGTGAACCCCTCGTCCCTCACCACCAACGCGGCTGCCAGCGCCGCTGCGGCTCCCGTCAAGGAAGGCGGCAGCAAGCTCACCGTCGGCCCGAACATCAAGCTCAAGGGCGTCGAGATCACCGATTGCGACACGCTCGTGGTCGAGGGCATCGTCGAAGCCACGATGGATTCGCGCGTGATCCAGATCGCCGAGCAGGGCTCCTTCAAGGGTTCGGTGGCCATCGACATCGCCGAGATCCGCGGCGTGTTCGACGGCGATCTCACCGCGCGCGAGAAGCTCGTGATCCACGCCACCGGCAAGGTCACCGGCAAGATCCGCTACGGCAAGATCGTGATCGAGGAAGGCGGCCAGCTGTCCGGCGAGATCAGCGTCGGCACCGGCGGCAGCAGCGCCAGCAACGACAGCAAGCCCGCCCCCCTTCAGGCCGCGGCCTGAACTGAAAACACCCCCCAAGCCGCTTCGCGGCTCCCCCCTCTCTCGCCTGCGGCGGGAGGGGGGCGCACCCAGCGGCCTGGCAAAGCCAGTTCCGCGGGTGCCCTGAGGGCTTCGCTTCGCTCGCCGGCTGGGTTGCGCATCGAGCGTCGCGCGCCGTCCAGCGCGCGATAAAAAAACTGATTCGCGCCCCTATCGCACTTCCCCGGCGGGCGACCAGCCCAGCCGCTTCAGCAAGGCGCCGGCCGCCGCCGGCGCCTTTTCCTTCGCGCCGTTGATGAAGAACACGTAGGTCGGCCGCTGGGCCGCCCAGCTCTTCGCGCGCTCGGCCCACGCGTCGAGCGCCTTGGGCGCGTAGCCGCTCGCCAGCTTGGCGTCGGCCATCATCAGCCGCGCGTAGGCCACCGGGCCTTCGGGCTCCTCGAAGGACGGGAACTTGTCGGCGTCGGTGAACACCGTCGACACGCCGTACTGCGCCGCCAGCGTGCGGTACTCCTCCAGCAGGAAGCTCGGGTGCCGCACGTCCATCACATGCTGCAGCACGCGGCTGCCCTCCTTCTTCGGCAGCAGCGCGAGGAAAGCCTCGAAGTCTTCCGGCTCGAAAGCCTTGGTCGGCATGAACTGCCACACGATCGGCCCGAGCTTGTCGCCCAGTTCGGCGATGCCGCTGTCGACGAAACGCGCGATCGATTCCTTCGCCGTGCCCAGCAGCTTGCGGTTGGTGGCGAAGCGGTTGGCCTTGAGCGAGAACACGAAGCCGTCGGGCGTCTCGTCGGCCCACTTGCGAAAGGTCGGCGGCTTGAAGGTGCTGTAGTAGGTGCCGTTGACCTCGATCGCCGTGAGATGGCGGCTGGCGTATTGCAGTTCCCGGGTGTGCGCGAGACCCTTCGGATAGAAGTTGTCGCGCCAGGGCTCGTAGGTCCAGCCGCCGATGCCGACGCGCGGGGGGTGGGTCTTGGAAGGCATGAATGCGGGTACCGAACGCGAAAGACGCGAAGGTTACGCAAAGGACGCGAAAAAGACCAACGAAGAAAAGGCAAGGCGATTCTTCGGGCCCTTCACCTTCCAGCCGTCCGCTTTCAAGGCCTTCCCAACCGGCGCAGAATCACCTTTTGCCCAGCGGAGATTGCCCCCGATGAACGCCCCCCTGCACCGCGAAATCCCGGCCGGCCTGCTCGATGCCGACCGCGCCCTGGCCGATGTGTCCTCGAAATGGGACGGCGACATCGTGCGCCAGCTGACCGACTACATCGCCATCCCGGCCAAGTCGCCCGGCTTCGACAAGGAATGGGCCGAGCATGGCTACCTGGAGACCGTGCTGCGCAACGCCGCAGAGTGGGTCGAGGCGCAGAAGGTCGAAGGCCTGACGCTGGAGATCGTGCGCCTCGAAGGCCGAACGCCGGTGCTCTTCTTCGAGGTGCCGGCCACCGGCACGTCGATGACCGACACCGTGCTGATGTACGGCCACCTCGACAAGCAGCCCGAGTTCACCGGCTGGCGCAAGGACCTGGGCCCCTGGACCCCCAAGTACGAGAACGGCCTGCTGTACGGCCGCGGCGGCGCCGACGACGGCTACGCGGTCTACGCCAGCATCGCGGCCGTGCAGGCGCTCAAGGCGCAGGGCGCGGCGCATCCGCGCATCGTGGGCCTGATCGAGACGTGTGAGGAATCGGGCTCCTACGACCTGCTGCCGTACGTCGACGCGCTGCGCACGCGGCTGGGCAACGTGGCGCTGGTGATCTGCCTCGACTCGGGCGCCGGCAACTACGACCAGCTGTGGCTCACCACCTCGCTGCGCGGCCTGGCCGGCGGCACGCTGAAAGTGGAGATCCTCACCGAGGGCGTGCATTCGGGCGACGCCTCGGGCCTGGTGCCGTCGAGCTTTCGCATCATGCGGCAGGTGCTCGACCGGCTCGAAGACAGCAAGACGGGACGCCTGCTGCCTGCCAGCTTCCATTGCGAGGTGCCGCCCGATCGCCTTGCGCAGGCACAGGCCACGGCCGCCATCCTGGGCGAGGAGGTCTACAAGCGCTTTCCCTGGGCGCACTGGGACTGCGGCGGCTCCACGGCCTTCGCGCTGCCCACCACCACCGACCCGGTCGAGGCGCTGATCAACCGCACCTGGAAGCCGACGCTGAGCGTGACGGGCGCCGAGGGCTTCCCGGCCCTGAAGGACGCGGGCAACGTGCTGCGCCCCTACACCGCCTTCAAGCTCTCGCTGCGTCTGCCGCCGCTGGTCGATGCGGCGATGGTGATGGCCGAGCTCAAGACCCTGCTCGAGGACAACGCGCCGTACCAGGCCAAGGTCACCTTCGACGGCAACGGCGCCGCCACCGGCTGGAATGCGCCGACGATGGTGCCGTGGTTCGAGCGCGCGTTGAACGCCGCCAGCCAGGCGCACTTCGGCGCGCCCTGCGGCTACATCGGCCAGGGCGGCACGATCCCGCTCATGAACATGCTCAGCGAAGGCTTCCCCAAGGCGCAGATGATGGTCTGCGGCGTGCTCGGCCCCAAGAGCAACGCGCACGGCCCCAACGAGTTCCTGCACGTGCCCTACGCGAAGAAGCTCACCGCCGCGGTGGCGGAGGTGATCGCCGCCCTGCCCGCCACGGCCACCGCCGAGGCCGCTGCGGCCGCCTGAGGCCGCACCGGCGCTCGATGCATGGCAGGCGTGGCGCGACGCACGCTCGCCAGCGCGTTCGACGCGTCCTGCGCTCGCAGAATGAGCGCAGCCTGACCAGATGCTGGAGCATTCGCTCCAAAGCCGAATGAAGTATTTGGTACTCATCGTGCGCAGAATCTCCGCACCGGCCAGCGCCAGCGCTGCGTGGCCGACGCAGGAGATTCCATGCTCGACACGGCCAGATACCACGACAACACGTGCCGTACGGAACCCGCCGGTCTCATCGACCTGGCCGACCGTGCGCCCTGGGCACAGCTCGACGAGGCGTCCTTCGCGTTCCGGCACCGGCTGGCCGAGCATCCGCTGTTCACGCTCGAGCGGCTGGCCGACCTGTCGGCGCAGGTGCTCGATCGCCCCGACATCTCGCGCACCTTCCGCGGTGCCGACCTCAAGCTGCCGCGCGCCGAGCTGAAGCGCCGCATGCGCAACAGCATCCTGGGGGTGGAGAACAACGGGCTGTGGCTGTCGCTGCACTACCTCGACGAAGTGGACCCGGCCTACGAGGCGCTGTTCGACGAGCTCATGGCCGACATCGAGGACCTGGCGGGCGTGCCGGTCCGCCGGCGCATGCACTGGGGCAGCATGTCGGTGTTCATGAATGCACCCGGCCTGCAGGTGCCCTACCACTTCGACCACGAGACCAACTTCCTCATGCAGATCCGCGGCGAGAAGTACGTTCGCCTGTACCCCAAGGGGCGCGCCACGCTGTGCGAGGAGGAGATCGAGGACTTCTACCGCTTCAACGCGCTGGCCGGCCGCTACCGCGACGAGCTGGCCGAGGCCGGGACGCTCTACACGCTCACGCCAGGCGTCGGCGTGCACCATCCGCCGCTGGCGCCGCACCTCATCCGCAACGGCTGCGAGGTGTCGGTCAGCCTCGCGATCTACTACGTGATGAGCGAGATGGAGTACCGCGCGCGGGTCTACCAGGTCAACTACTGCATGCGCAGGATGGGCCTGCATCCACGCCCGCCCGGCGAATCGCCCTGGGTGGACGCGGCCAAGGAGCGCCTCATCCGCGCGCTGTCGATGTCGCACCCGCGCACGCACGACGAGATGCTGTATTCCGGCATCCAGCGCCTGATGGCACCGGCCCGCATGGCCCGTGCGCTGGGCCGCCGCGTGCTCGGCGCCCTGCACCATCCGGCCAGCGCCTGACGCGCGCGCTCAGACCAGCGGCGCGGCCGGCCATAAAAAACGGCGCCCCTGGGGCGCCGTCGTGCTGCATTGGATTTTCGAGCTCCATGGGCCTGCAGCGCCCGCCAGCCGGGCGCGATCAGCTAGCCTTTTTGTAGCAAACCGCTGAGCGAGGACAGCAGGTCGTCGTGGTTGCCCAGGCCCTGCGCGGGCGCCTGGCCCTGTGGCGTCAGGTGGTTGATCAGCTGGGGCAGCAGCGCCGCCAGCAGCGGCAGCAGGGCCTGCGCGTTCATGCCCAGCTTCTGCGCCAGGCCCGACACCACGTCGCCACCGAGCACCTCGCCGAGCTGGCCGCCGGAGATCGGCGCGTTCTCGCCGTTGCCGATCCACGAGCCGATGACGTCGCCCAGGCCCGCCTGTTCGAACTTGCTGACCAGACCGCCCAGGCCGCCCTGGCTGCCGTTGTTGGCCAGCAGGCCACCCAGTGCGCCGGCCAGGCTTCCCAGGTCGCCCAGACCGCCGAGCCCGCCCGGCGCGCCTTGCGGCTGCTGCTGTTGCATGGCGCCGCCGAGCACCTGACCGAGAACCGAATCGAGCAGACCCATGGCCTTTTCCTTGTATGTGTGACTGAGCCGGCCATTGTTGAGCAGCCTCGCGACCGACTCAACCCTGCGCGGCACCACGGCCGGCCACGTCGTGACGAATTATTTGGCGCGCGGCGGCCGTTTCTCGAGCAGCGGTTGCGTCACGCCCTGCACGCCCACCAGCCCCAGCACGGTGACCAGCGAGTTCTGCGCGCCCTTCCAGCCGTCCGTCACGTCGATCCACTCGCTCATCGCGTGGAAGCCGCCGGTCTTGCCGCCGCCACCGATGATGATGGCCGGGATGCCGAGCGACATCGGCACGTTGGCGTCGGTGCTCGCGCCCGACAGCAGCGTCTTGTGGCCGAAGGAAGCATTCGCGCGCGTGGCCGCCTCGACGATCACCGAGTCCGGCGGCGTCCTGCCGCCCGGGCGGTCGCCGATGAGCTTGGTGCTCACGCTCAGCGTGTTCACGTTCCAGCGCTTGTTCTCCTCGACCACCGCCTCGTCGATCGCGGCAAGGATCTTCTTTTCGGTCTCCAGCAGCGGCTCCATCTGGTCGGAGCGGATGTCCACCGCCATCTTTGCTTCCGGCGCGATGGTGTTGACCGAGGTGCCGCCGCTCACGGTGCCGACCGTGAATGTGGTCTTCGGGAAGCTCGGCGTCTTCACCTCGGCGATCTTCGCGATCGCGCGGCCCATGCCGTGGATGGCGCTGGGCACCTGGCCGAAGGCGCCATAGCTGTGGCCGCCCGGGCCCTTGAAAGTCACTTCGTAGCGGTGGCTGCCGGTGCCCAGGATGAGCACGCTGCCGTCCGGCGCCGGCTCCAGGCCCACCATGCCGTCGATGTCGAGATGGTCGGCAAAGATGCGCTTCATGCCGCGCAGGTTGCCCAGCTCCTCCTCGCCCACGTTGCCGACGAAGAGCAGATCGCCGACGGTCTGCACCTTGTGGTCGTTGAGCACCTTCAGCCACGACAGCAGCACCGCCAGCCCGCGCGTGTCGTCGGAGATGCCGGGCGCGGCGAGCTTGCCGTTGCCCAGGTCCTTCACCTTCACGTCGGTGCCGGCCGGGAACACCGTGTCCAGGTGGGCCGAGATCAGCAGCTTCGGGCCACTTCCTCCAGGTCCACCGGTGCCCTTGCGCAGGCCGACCACGTTGCCCTCGGCGTCGATCTTCGCGTCGGCCAGGCCCAGCGCCTTCATGCGCGCGAGGAAGGCCTCGGCGCGCTTCTGTTCCTTGAAGGGCGGCGCCTCGATCTCGGTGAGCATCCTCAGGTCCTCGACCGAGCGTTCGTGGTCGGCCTTCACCGCCTCGAGCAGTTGCTGCACCTGCGATGCCGACAGCAGCTGCGTGTAGGCCTGGTCCACCGCCGGGCGCACCTGCGCGGGCGTGGGCGCGACGGCGCTGAAGGTCTGGGCCTGCGCGGCGCCGGCGGCAAGGACGGCGATCGCGAGGGCCAGGGTGGAGACGAGGGGGCGCGGCAACGGGTGCATATCGGACTCGGCGATGGAAAGGGTTGGCGGTGCGGGCGCCCGTGCTGGCACGGGCCGCCGCACATTGTTGGGCCGCCCGCGCCGGCGCGCTCTGCTTTAATCTTCGACGCCGTCAGTTTTTCTTACATGCGCCGCCACATCCCCACCACCCGCGCCCTGCTCGTGCTCGACGCCGTCGCCCGCCACCACGGCGTGGGCAAGGCGGCGGAGGAGCTGTGCCTGACGCACAGCGCCGTGAGCCAGCAGCTGCGCCAGCTCGAGGCGCAGCTCGGCGTGCGGCTGGTGCAGCGCACGGCGCGTGGCTCGGCGCTCACCGACGCGGGCCGCCGCTACCACGCGCAGATCGCCGGCGACCTGCTGCGCCTGGAGAACCACACGCTGGAGGCGATGGCACAGCGCCCCGACGGCACGCGCCTGCTGGTGGGTGCGGTGCCGGTCTTCGCCGAGCGCTGGCTGGTGCCCCGCCTGCCTGCCTTCGCCGCGCTGCAGCCGGCCTGCAGCCTGCACCTGCAGGTCTTCCCGACGCAGATCTACATGGAGGAGCCGGCCTTCGACGTGGCGGTGCAGTACGACGACGCGGCGTGGGCAGGTGCGCAGGCTCGGCCACTGATGGCCGAGCGCTGTGTGGTGGCGAGCGCGCCGGGCTCGCGCTGGCAGCGCGCGGTGGCGCGCGGCGACTTCCGCGAGGTGCCGCTGCTGCAGCTGAGCTCGCGGTTGGGCGCGTGGGAGGACTGGTTCGACCAGGCCGGCATCGCGCGCCGGCCGATGCACGCTGCGAGCGGGCACCGCTTCGACCTGTTCTCGATGCTCGTCGAGGCGGTGCGTGCCGACCTGGGCGTGGGACTGGTGCCGCGCTACTGCGTCGAGCGCGAACTGCGCGCCGGCGAGCTCGTCCAGGCCCACGGCCATGAAGGCCGCGGCCCACGCGGCTACAGCGTGTTCGTGGCGCCCCACAAGGTCGGCGACGCGCTGGTGGAGGCTTTTGCGGCCTGGCTGGCGGCGTCGGCCGCGGCCGATCAGGCGGGCAGCGCCAGCAGCCCCACGAGCGCCGCGAGGGCGGCCGTCTCGGCGCGCAGGACGCGGGGCCCCAGCGTCACGGCCTGAAAGCCGCGCGCGCGTGCGGCCGCTTCTTCCTGCGCGTTGAGCCCGCCTTCGGGGCCGCTCAACACGGTGATGCCGGCGGCGCCTGCGGCCGTGCTGTCGCGCAGTGCCCTGGCGTCCGGCGCGAAGGCCAGCAGCAGCCGCGCGTCGTCTGCGTCCGGCAGCGCGGCCATCCAGGCGTCGAAAGCCAGGGGCGCATGCACCGGCGGCACGCGGTTGCGGCCGCACTGTTCGCAGGCGGCAATGGCCACCGCCTGCCAGTGGGCGCGCTTCTTCTCGGCCCGTTCGCCGGCCAGGCGCAGCACGCCATGGGCCGTCACCAGGGGCTGGATGCTGGCCGCGCCCAGCTCGGCGGCCTTCTCGACCAGCCAGTCCATGCGTTCGTTGGCCGGCATGCCGACCGCCAGGTGCACGGCGATCGGCGCCTCGCGCTCCACCGGGTCGTGGGCACCGACCTGCACCTGCACGTCGCTGCGGCCCATGCGCTCGACGGTGGCGGCGTATTCGCCGCCGCGGCCGTCGAAGAGCGTCAAGGCGTCGCCCGGCTGCAGGCGCAGCACCTGCACATGGCGCGCGGCGCCCGCCGGCAAGGCCAGCGACTGGCCGGGGCTCAAGGCGTCGGGGCAATGGATGCGCGGCATAGATGCTATGAAATCGATGGCTGGCGACGCAAGCAGGACGGGCGCTGCAGGCCGATCGGGCTTGCAGGTTCACATCCGGCCGAAGGCGTAGCCGGTTGCGGCCTCGGTGCCCTCGACCTGGTCGATCAGGCGCAGCAGCGGCGTCAGCTCGCGGTAGCGGCTGGCGGTGGCGCGGATGTAGGCGATGAAGCGCGGCGTGTCGGCGAGGTACTTGGGCTTGCCGTCGCGCAAGGTCAGGCGGGCGAAGATGCCCGCGACCTTCAGGTGCCGCTGCAGGCCCATCCACTCCACGGCGCGGTAGAAGTCACCGAAGTCCTCGTCGACCGGCAGCCCGGCCTTGCGCGCCGCCTGCCAGTAGCGCACCGTGATGTCGATGACGAAGTCCTCGTCCCAGCTCAGGAAGGCATCGCGCATCAGGCTGGCGATGTCGTAGGTGATGGGACCGTAGACCGCGTCCTGAAAATCCAGCACAGCCAGGGGCATGGCCCCCACGCTCCCCGCTTCGCGAGGTTCGCTGCCCCGAGCCGGGGAAGGGGCTCCGGCGTCGCGGAGTCCGGGGGCGCTCGCCGCCTTGGGGCGGCCCGGCGGCGGCTCGGGCGCGTCCCAGACCATGAGGTTGCGCGGCATGAAGTCGCGGTGCACGTACACCGGCGCGGCGCGCAGGTTGTCCTGCACGATCAGCGCGAAGGTCTTGTCCAGGGTCTCCTTGAGCCTGCCTTCGACCGCGACGCCGCGGTGCTTCGCCAGGTACCAGTCGGGAAAGAGCTGCAACTCGCGCTGCAGCAGCGCGGCGTCGTAGGGCGGCAGCACGCCGGGCCTGGAGGCGAGCTGCCAGCGGATCAGCGCGTCGATGGCCTGCTCGTAGCGCGGCCGGTTGGCCTCGGCATGGTCGCGGTCGATGCGGTCCAGCATCGTCTGATGGCCCAGGTCGTCGAGCAGCATGAAGCCCTGGGGCTCGTCCCAGGCGAGCACCTCGGGCGCGGTCACGCCCGCCTCGCGCATCAGCGCCGCCACCTTCACGAAGGGTCGGCTGTCCTCCTTGTCGGGCGGCGCGTCCATCACGATGCGCGCCAAGCCCGGCGTGGCGGTGTCGACGCGCAGGTAGCGGCGGAAGCTGGCGTCGGCCGAGGCCAGCCGCACGGTGTCGGGCCGCAGCCCCTGGGCGGGCGCGATCGCCTCGATCCAGCGGGCGAAGGCTTCGGCGCGGGCCGGATCGGCCCAGGCGACGGGTGCGGCGGGAGTAGACGCCGGCGGCACACCCGGCAGGCTCGGTCGTTCCGGGCCGGCGGCCGGGGGCAAAGGGGCTGTCATGGATAATCTCGATTCTACAAATCCGCCCTGCGCTGCAGGCTTGCGGCCGCTGGCGGAGCCCGCAGTGCCCGGCCCCGGACACCGCGCGTCGCGCAGGGCCGGCCCGCGTGGCCCCTTCGACCCAAGTTTGCCGTTCCGTACCGATGCCTGATCCGAACCGAGCGCCCCGGCCGCGGTGCCTGCCGCCGCTGCCTCTGGCGCTGCTGACGCTCGCCGTGCTGCATGCGCACGGCGCCTGGGCCCAGGCGGGCGGCGAGCCGGACGCACCGCTGGTGCTCAAGCGCACGCCGATGCTGGCCGAAACCATTCCGCCGGCCGAGCGCGGCCAGCGCCCCAGCATCGTCGAGGGCGACCGCGTGTCCGGCCGTCCCGACCTGGAGACCATCGTCGAAGGCAACGCGTCGCTGCGTCGCGGCGACACCGTGATCCACGCTGACCGGCTGGAGTACTACCAGCCCGACGACCTCGCCAAGGCCACCGGCAACGTGCGGGTGAACCAGGCCGGGAACGTCTACGAGGGCCCGCAGCTCGAACTGAAGGTCGAGACCTTCGAGGGCTTCTTCAACAACGTGCGCTACAAGCTGCTGGCCACCGGCGCCCATGGCGAAGCCGAACGCGTCGATTTCGTCGATGCCGACCGCGCCATCGCACGCCGCGCCACCTACACCACCTGCCGCCGCGAGGACTACCCGGGCTGGATGCCGGCGTGGTTCCTGAGCGCCGCCAACCTGCGCACCGACAACGAAGAGAACGTCGGCACGGCCGAGAACGTCAAGCTCACCTTCATGGGCGTGAGCACGCCGCCGATCCCGAGCGTGAGCTTCCCGCTGAACAACGAGCGCAAGAGCGGCTTCCTGCCGCCGACGATCGGCATGGACAGCGTGAACGGCCTCGAACTCGCGCTGCCCTACTACTGGAACATCGCGCCCAACCGCGACGCCACGTTCACGCCCACGGTGATGAGCAAGCGCGGCATCAACGTCGCCAACGAGTTCCGCTTCCTCGAGAAGGACTACAGCGGCGAGGTGCGGCTGGACTACATGCCCGACGACCAGTTGCGCAACCGCGATCGCTGGGGGCTCTGGGGCAAATACCGGCAGAAATTCGACACCAGCAAGATCGGCCTCGATTCGCTGAACCTCAACCTCGAAGCCAACCGCGTCAGCGACGACGACTACTGGCGCGACTTCAACCGCACGCCCTCGCTCATCACGCGCCTGCTGCCGATCGACGGCTCGCTGAACTGGGGCAAGGGCGACTGGAGCGGTCAGGTGCGCGCGCTGTCGTACCAGACGCTGCAGTACTCGGCGTCGCCGATCGTGCCGCCGTACGACCGGCTGCCGCAGCTCACGGCCAACTACGCGAAGTACGACTGGAACGGCCTCGACTTCTCGCTGAACACCGACTTCACGCGTTTTCGCGCCCGCACGGCAGAACAGGGCCAGCCCAACGGCGACCGCGCCTACGCGCTCGCGAGCCTGAGCCGGCCCTTCACGACGCCGGGTGCGTACATCACGCCCAAGGTGCAGCTGCATGCCACCAGCTATCAGCTGGATGGTCAGATGTCCGACGGCCGCACCTCGGCCACCCGCACCGTGCCGACCTTCAGCCTCGACAGCGGCATGACCTTCGAGCGCGACGTGAACCTGTTCGGCAAGGCCTTCCGCCAGACGCTGGAGCCGCGTGCCTTCTACGTCTACACGCCCTACCGCGACCAGAGCCGGCTGCCGGTGTACGACACGGCGGCCAACGACTTCAGCTTCGCCACGCTGTTCACCGAGAACGAGTTCTCGGGCAACGACCGGATCTCCTCGACCAATGCGCTCACGCTGGGCTTGACGTCGCGCCTGCTCGATCCGGACAGCGGTGCCGAACTGGCGCGCTTCGGCATCGCGCAGCGGCGGCGCTTCTCCGACCAGCGCGTGACCATGCCGACGCTGACCAACGTGGTCGACGGGACGACCCTCACCACGGCGGGCACCCTGCCCGTGACCGATCGCTCCAGCGACCTGATGCTGGGCGCGCAGATCAATCTCAGCCCCAAGTGGAGCCTGGACACGACGGTCCAGTACAACCCCGACGACCGGCGCTCCAACCGCAGCACCGTCACGGCGCGCTACACGCCCGGGCCCTATCGCACGCTGAGCGTGTCGTACCGCTACCAGGCCGATCGCATCTCGCCCAACGGGGCGGGCAACGAGTCGATCGACCTGGGCTGGCAGTGGCCCCTGAACGACCTGTGGGGCGACAAGGGCAAGGACCTCGGCCCGGGCCGTGGCCAGGGCGGCGGCCGCTGGTATGCCGTGGGCCGGCTCAACTACAGCCTGCGCGACAAGCCTTCGTCATTCAACAGCCTTGGCCGTCCGGTGTACGCCAGCGCCGGCGACCGGCCGGGCGTGACCGATGCGATCATCGGCTTCGAATACGACGGCTGCTGCTACATCGGCCGCGTCGTGCTGGAGAAGACCAGCACCGGCCTGGCCACCTCGACCAAGCGGATCATGTTCCAGCTGGAATTCCTGGGCTTCTCCAGCCTGGGCTCCAGCCCCATGCAGACCCTGCAGCTCAACGTGCCGCGCTACCAGCCGCTGCGCTCGCCCATCCCGGCACCGAGCCGCTTCACCAACTACGACTGAGTTCGCCCGAGCAAGGACATCGCCATGAACTTCCTGCGTTCCACCCTCGCGCTGGCCTGCGCGGCCGCGCTGGCGACCACCGCCGTGGCCCAGACCCAGCGCGCGCAGCAGCAGCGCACGCAGCGGCCGATGGGCATCACCGACATCATGCGGGCCGGGCCCGCGGTCGCGGTGCCGCCCGCCAATGCCCGGCCGCCGGCCGCCCCGCAGGCCCAGCGCGCCGCGGAATTCATCGTGGCGCTGGTCAATTCGGAGCCCATCACCAACACCGAGGTGCAAAAGCGCATCGACCGCGTGTTGCAGGACGGCGGGCCCGAGATCGAGCGCATGCCGCGCGCCCAGCTCGCCAAGCAAGTGCTCGAGCAGCTCATCTCCGAGAAGGCGCAGCTGCAGCTGGCCAAGGAACAGGGCGTGCGCGTCGACGACACGGCGGTCGACCAGGGCGTGGCCGTCGTGGCGCGGCAGAACAACCTGAGCGTTGCCGAGCTGCAGCAGCGCATTGCCCAGGCGGGCCTCTCGCGCGAGGAGTTCCGCACCAACGTGCGCAACCAGCTGCTGCTCACCCGATTGCGCGAGCGCGAACTCGAGTCCAAGGTTAAGGTCACCGACGCCGAGGTCGACCAGTTCCTGCGCGACCAGCGCGGCGGCGCCAACGCTCCCGGCGCCCAGGACATCAACCTGGCCCAGGTGCTGGTGACCGTGCCCGAGAACGCCAGTGCCTCGCAGGTGGCGGCACTGCAGCAGCGCGCACAGGACATCGCCCGCCGTGCGCGGGCCGGTGAGGATTTCGCCAAGCTCGCGGCCGAAGCATCGGACGCTCCCGACGCGCGCAGCAGCGGCGGTGCACTGGGCCTGCGCAATGCCGACCGCTACCCGCCGCTGTTCGTCGAGAGCACGCAGTCGACCCCCGTGGGCGGCATCGCCGGCCCGGTGCGCTCGGGCGCCGGCTTCCACGTGATCAAGGTGCTGGCGCGCGAGCGCGCGAGCGCCGGTGCCGACGGCGTGGTGACGCAGACCCAGGTGCGCCACATCCTCATCCGTCCGGACGCCAACCGCACGCCCGAACAGGTCGTGGCCCTGCTCAACGACTACAAGCGTCGCATCCAGAGCGGCACCGCGGACTTCGCCACGCTGGCGCGCGACCAGTCGCAGGACACCGGCAGTGCCCGCAATGGCGGCGAGCTGGGCTGGACGGTGCCGGGCACCTTCGTGCCCGAGTTCGAGGACGCGATGAGCCGCCTGCAGCCGGGCCAGATCAGCGAACCGATCAGCACCCGCTTCGGCGTGCACCTGATCCAGGTCGAAGGCCGGCGCGACGCCAGGCTCAACCCCGAGGAACTGCGCACCGCCGCACGCAACGCGCTGCGCGACAAGAAGATGGACGACGCCTACGAGGCCTGGGCGCAGGAAGTGCGCAACCGCGCCTACGTCGAGCTGCGCGAGCCGCCGCAGTCCTGAGAACGTGTGAAAGAGTCCGACATGCCCGCTCATCACGCCAAAGCACGCCCACTCCGCGTTGCAAATGCTCGCCATGGCCCGGGCCATGGCTGCGCTTGGCGCCTTGATTGGCCGCGTTTCGGCGCGCTGCTCGGCCACGCCGGATTCATTCACACGTCCTGATCGCGCACATGAAGGCGCACGCGCCGCGCAAGCGCTTCGGCCAGCATTTCCTGTCCGACGGCGCGATCATCGATGCGATCGTGCGCGAGATCGCGCCCAGGCCGGGCGACCCGATGGTCGAGATCGGGCCGGGCCTGGCGGCGCTCACGCAGCCGCTGGTCGAGCGCCTGGGCCGGCTCACGGTGATCGAGCTCGACCGCGACCTCGCCGCCCGCCTGCGCGGCCATGCGCAGCTCGACGTGGTGGAGTCCGACGTGCTCAGGGTCGATTTCGGTGCGCTTGCCGACCGGCTCGCTGGCGCAGGCAGTGCGGCGCTGCGCGTGGTGGGCAACCTGCCCTACAACATCTCCACGCCCATCCTCTTCCACCTGCTGCGCTGGGCGGACCGCGTGGCCGACCAGCACTTCATGCTGCAGAAGGAAGTGATCGACCGCATGGTGGCGGCGCCGGCCACGGCGGACTACGGCCGGCTGTCGGTGATGCTGCAGTGGCGCTACGCGATGGAGAACATCCTGTTCGTGCCGCCCGGCAGCTTCGAGCCGCCGCCGCGTGTGGACAGTGCGGTGGTGCGCATGGTGCCGCGCGCCGCGCCGGCGCCGGTCGACGTCCCACACCTCGAATCGCTCGTGCAGCTCGCTTTCAGCCAGCGGCGCAAGCTGCTGCGCCACACGCTGGGCCGCTGGCTCGAGGCGCGGAATTTCGCCGGCAGCTTCGACACCCAGCGCCGCGCCGAGGAAGTGCCCGTGGCCGAGTACGTCGCGCTGGCCCAGGCCACCGCGGACTGAGCCGCCGTCTGCGCGCAGGCGAAAAAAAAGCCCGTCGTCGACGGGCTTTTTCACGGGGGACCGCGCCGTGCTCAGGCGGCGGCCAGCCAGTAGGTGCTGTTGAAGGGGCTGCTCATGCGCAGCGCCAGCGGGGACACGTCCACCAGCTTGTCGGTCGGCATCTTCTCTGCCGCGGGATCCGCGTTCAGGTCGATGCCATCCAGGGGCGCAGGTTCCGCGCTGTGGGGACCCTGGATCTGGGCCTCGTTGGCCCGTTCTGCTTGGCCGGCTTGTGCAGAACGGGCTACAGAAAAGAATAGAAGCACCGGAAGGGCACCTTGCGGTCGCCCCAGTAGTCCGAGGCGTCGCGGAAGATGTCCAGGAGCTGCTCGCGCGCTTCCTTGTCGAACTTGGCATTGGCCGGGATCTGCTCGAGCACCACGACGAAGCCCGGCTGCGGGCCCGATTTGTGCAAGGGATCGGTCATGCAGTCGTACAGCGCGTCGAAATTCTTGCCGAAGTGCGCCGGGAAGGTGAACTGCTGCGCGATCAGGTCGAGCACGTCCTGCTTGCTCTGGGCGTTCGCCAGGTTGGCATAGAGGAAGTGCTGGCCCGATGCGTGGGCCGCCTCCTGAAGGTCGCTGACGCGAAAGGCCCGAATCGACTGAACGATGTTGGGCCGAACGCCACGAAGGGACTGATTCATCTCCGCTGTTCTTTCCATGGTGATCAAAACTTCTCCCGAACGCGTGGGTGCGTCACCCCTGCCTGTGCGATCGTCCGTCATGGAACGATCTTCCTGAAACTCGCGTAATGGTCCGCCGTGTACCAGCACGCCTGCGGCGTCGTCGGCGGGCCGCCGCACACGATGCGACGGGCGCCGCGCGTGCGCGCACCCGGCGTGTCCACGGTGTATTCGCGGTAGTGCCCACGCCGCTCGCGCGGAAGCAGACGCTCCCGGTTGCCGAACACGGTGCCGTCCTTGTCATGCCGGAACGGGCCGCCGTCGAAGATCGCGCGGTACGTGGTCTGACCTTGGAGAGGCAATTGCGACAGCGCGATCGTTTCGTCCTGGGCCGGGAATTCCCGGGCTTGGACGGAGTGGCTCGGCCCCAGGATCCCGCCGAGGGCCGCCACGAAAACGCCAGTGAGCGCAAACTTGGAGACTTTGGACGAGATCGAGGCGGCAAACGCCATGAAGGCACCGAATGCTGTGGACGCGGGGACCAGAACTGCGGGTTAACCCGCAAATTCAAGCCCGCCAGTGTGCCCGAGGCATGCCCAAAAAGCAAGCGCCTGCCCAAGAATTGAGCAGGCGCCCTGCAGGTGCGTCGGTGCGATAAGTTAGCGCACGCTATCGAAAAAGTCGATCAACGATCAGCGTTGGCGTCCGCCACGGTGAGCGCCGTCATGTTCACGATGCGCCGAACGGTCGCGCTCGCCGTGAGAACATGCACAGGTTTGGCCGCCCCGAGGAGCACCGGGCCGATGGCGATGTTGCCGCCCGCCGCCGTCTTGAGCAGGTTGTAGGAGATATTGGCGGCGTCGATGTTGGGGAACACCAGCAGGTTGGCGTCGCCCGCCAGCGCGCTGTGCGGCATGACGGCGGCGCGCTGCTTGCCGTCCAGCGCCACGTCGCCGTGCATCTCGCCGTCCACCTCCAGCCAGGGCGCCTGGGTGCGCAGCAGTTCCAGCGTCTGGCGCATCTTGTGCGCGCTGGCGTGGTTGCTGGTGCCGAAGTTCGAATGCGACAGCAGCGCCGCCTTGGGCTTGAGGCCGAAGCGCATCATCTCCTCGGCCGCCATGGTGGTGATCTCGGCGAGCTCGGCGGGCGTGGGGTCGTAGTTGACGTGCGTGTCGACCAGGAACACCTGGCGATCCGGCAGCAGCAGCCCGTTCATGCAGGCGTACACCGGCACGTCCTGCGGCGTGCTCTCGCAGCCGCCAGGGCGCTTGCCGATCACCTGGTCGATGTAGTGCAGGTGGTTGGCCGTCGTGCCCCAGGTGCCGCAGATCAGGCCGTCGACCTCGCCCTTGTGCAACAGCATCGAGCCGATCAGCGTCAGGCGACGGCGCATCTCGATCTTGGCCACCTGCACCGTGACGCCCTTGCGCTCGGCCATGCGGTGGTAGGTCTGCCAGAAGTCGCGGTAGCGGTGGTCCTGCTCGACGTTGACGACGTCGTAGTCCAGCTCTTCCTTCAGGCGCAGGCCGAACTTCTCGATGCGCTGCGCGATGATGCCCGGCCGGCCGATCAGCGTCGGGCGGGCGATGCCCTCGTCGACCACGATCTGCGCGGCGCGCAGCACGCGTTCCTCTTCGCCCTCCGAGTACGCGACGCGCTTCTTGCCGGCACGCCGGGCGGCGTCGAAGATCGGCTTCATCGTCGTGCCCGAGGCGTAGACGAAGCTCTGCAGCTTGTCGCGGTAGGCGTCCAGGTCCTTGATCGGGCGCGCCGCCACGCCGCTTTCCTCGGCCGCCTTGGCCACGGCCGGCGCGATCTTCATCATCAGCCGCGGATCGAAGGGCTTCGGGATCAGGTACTCGGGCCCGAAGCTCAGCTTCTCGCCCACGTACGCCGCCGCCACGCGCTCGCTCTGCTCGGCCTGCGCCAGTTCGGCGATGGCGTGCACCGCGGCGATCTCCATCTCGTCGGTGATCGTGGTCGCGCCGCAGTCCAGCGCACCGCGGAAGATGTACGGGAAGCACAGGACGTTGTTGACCTGGTTCGGGTAGTCCGTGCGGCCGGTGGCCATGATCACGTCGTCGCGCACCGCGTGCGCGTCCTCGGGCGCGATCTCGGGGTTGGGGTTGGCCAGCGCGAAGATCACGGGGCGCTTGGCCATCTTGGCCACCATTGCCGGCTTGAGCACGCCACCGGCCGACAGACCCAGGAACACGTCCGCGCCCTCGATCACCTCGGCCAGCGTGCGCGCCTCGGTCTTCTGCATGAACTGGCGCTTGTCGTCGTCCATCAGCTCGGTGCGGCCTTCGTAGACCACGCCCGCGAGGTCGGTCACGAACACGTTCTTGCGCTGCAGGCCCACCTTCAGCAGCAGGTTCAGGCAGGCCAGCGCCGCGGCGCCTGCCCCGGAGGCGACGAGCTTCACGTCCTCGATCTTCTTGCCCGCGACCTTCAGGCCGTTGACCATCGCCGCAGCCACCGTGATGGCGGTGCCGTGCTGGTCGTCGTGGAAGACCGGGATCTTCATGCGCTTGCGCAGCTCGCGCTCGACGTAGAAGCAGTCCGGCGCCTTGATGTCCTCGAGGTTGATGGCGCCGAAGGTCGGCTCCAGCGCCGCGATCACCTCGACGAGCTTGGCCGGGTCCTTCTCGTCGATCTCGATGTCGAACACGTCCACGCCGGCGAACTTCTTGAACAGCACGCCCTTGCCTTCCATCACCGGCTTGGAGGCCAGCGCGCCGATGTCGCCCAGCCCCAGCACGGCCGTGCCGTTGCTGATGACGCCCACCAGGTTCCCGCGCGAGGTGTACTTGAAGGCGTTCAGCGGGTCCTTGACGATCTCCTCGCAGGGCGCCGCCACACCTGGCGAGTAGGCCAGCGACAGGTCGCGCTGGTTGGTCATCTGCTTGGTGGCGGTGATCGCCACCTTGCCCGGCACCGGGAACTCGTGGTACTCGAGCGCCGCGCGGCGAAGCTGCGCGCGTTTGTCTTCGGCGCTCAAGATTTGTGTCTCGGACATGGAACTGGCTCCTGAAGCCGATGGTGCGTGGCCCGCCGCGGGCCCGCCCAGGGCGCTGTTTTAGAGGGGCGCCGATTCTAGACCTCGGTCGCGAAGGCGACTTCGGCGGCCTAGGGCCAGGCCCTAGTTCGCCTGGCCGATGCGCGCCGGCGCTTCGGCGCGCGGCATCCGCGTCCCGGTATGGCAATATCCCGCGCTCGACAACCCGACCGACGAGGAGAGTGGACATGGCCCTGATGGATTTCATCAAGAAGCAGTTCATCGACATCATCCAGTGGACGGAAACCGGCGACGGCACGCTCGCCTGGCGTTTCCCCATGCAGGAGATGGAGATCCAGAACGGCGCCTCGCTCACCGTGCGCGAGTCGCAGATGGCCGTCTTCGTCAACGAGGGCCAGGTGGCGGACGTCTTCGGCCCAGGCATGTACAAGCTGACGACGCAGACTCTGCCCGTCCTCACGTACCTCAAGAACTGGGACAAGCTCTTCGAGTCGCCCTTCAAGAGCGACGTCTACTTCTTCAGCACGCGCCAGCAGGTCGACCAGAAGTGGGGCACGCCGCAGCCCATCACCATCCGCGACAAGGACTTCGGTGCCGTGCGGCTGCGCGCCTTCGGCAACTACGCCTTCCGCATCGCGGACCCGAAGCTCTTCCATACCGAGATCTCGGGCACGCGCGACACCTACACCGTGGCCGACCTGGACGGCCAGCTGCGCGGCCTGGTGCTGCAGAACATCAGCACCGCCATCGCGGCCAGCGGCGTGCCCTTCCTCGACCTGGCGGCCAACCAGATCGAGTTTGCCAAGGCACTGGCGGCGCAGCTGAACCCCGAATTCGCCAAGATCGGCGTCAAGCTCGAGACCATCACCGTCCAGAACGTCTCGCTGCCCGAGGAGCTGCAGAAGATCCTCGACCAGAAGATCGGCATGGGCATGGTCGGCAACGACATGGGCAAGTTCATGCAGTACCAGACGGCGCAGGCCATTCCCAAGTTCGCCGAGGGCGCGGGCCAGGGCGGCGGCATCGCGGGCGACGCGATGGGCCTGGGCGCCGGCGTGGCGCTGGGCCAGGTGCTGGCGCAGAACCTCCAGCAGGGCCTGAACCCCAATGCCGCCGCGCAGGCCGCCGTCGCCGCCACCGCACCGCCCGCCACGGTGAGCCCGAACGAGGTCATGGCGACGCTCGAGAAGCTGGGCGAGCTCAAGACCAAGGGCATCCTCACGCAGGAAGAGTTCGACGCCAAGAAGGCCGAGCTGCTCAAGAAGCTCGTCTGAGTCGCCGACTGCTATGTTTTCGATAGCGGCTCGCGCCGGCGGGACGGGCGCTGCGGCCACAAAACGCTTGAAGTCCCGGCCGGCAGCGCCGTACTTGCGCCATGGCTGAGCCGGGCGGCACGCAACGTGCCTACCGCGCGCCCTGCCCCGGCTGCGGCGCGCCGGTCGAGTTCCGCTCGGCGCAGTCGGCCTTTGCCGTCTGCCCGTACTGCCAGAGCACCGTCGTGCGCCAGGGCGAGCAGCTCGCGCGCATCGGCAAGATGGCGGAGCTCTTCGACGACTTCAGCCCGCTGCAGCTCTTTGCCACCGGCCGCATCCAGGACAAGGCCTTCACCCTCGTCGGCCGCCTGCAGTACGCCTACGAGGGCGGCCGCTGGACCGAGTGGGTCGCCCAGATCGACGGCACCGACGATCGCACCGGCGTCCTGAGCGAGGACAACGGCGCCTACGTCTTCTCGCTGCCCTACGCGCTGCAGCAGCCCGCGCCGGCCGCCGACCAGTTGCGCGTGGGCGCCACCCACACCTTCAACGGGCAGGCTTACACCGTTGCCTCCAACGAGGAGGTGAAGCTGGTGTCGGCGCAGGGCGAACTGCCGCGCCTGCCCGAGCTGGGCAAGCCCTTCCGCGTCGTCGAGCTGCGCAACGAGAAGGGCCTGGTCCTGAGCCTGGACTACGACTCGGCCCCGCCCACCGCGTACCTGGGCCGCTCGGTCGAACTCGACGACCTGAAGATGGCCGGCCTGCGCGACGAGTCCGCCAAGGAAGAGAAAGGCCGAAGCTTCACCTGCCCCAACTGCGGCTCGCCGGTCACGCTCAACTTCGCCGACAGCAAGAGCGTCACGTGCCCGGCGTGCAAGAGCATCATCGACACCAGCAGCGGCATCGGCGGCGAGCTGAAGTACGCGACGCAGAACGAGCCGGTGCAGCCGCTCATCGCGCTGGGCACGCTCGGCATGCTGCAAGGCGCGCAGTGGCAGGTGGTGGGCTTCCAGCACCGCATGGGCCAGGAGCCGGGCGACGACGAGCACTTCGGCTGGGATGAATACCTGCTCTACAACAACAAGCGCGGCTTCAGCTTCCTGGTCGACGCCAGCGACGGCTGGAGCATGGTCAAGCCCGCGACCGGCGCGCCGGTCGTCTCCGAAGGCGGGCAGACCGCGCGCTACCTGGGCCGCGTCTACAAGCAGCAGTACGCCTACGACGCCGAGACCACCTATGTCGCCGGCGAGTTCTACTGGCAGGTGCAGCGCGGCCAGAAGACGCAGAACCGCGACTACGGCGAACCCAAGGGCGGCCTGCTGTCGATGGAGCGCAGCGCCAACGAGCTGACCTGGTCCTACGGCAGCCGCATCGACAGCAACGCGGTGGCGTCGGCCTTCAAGCTCGATGCGAAGAAGGACATGTTCAAGCGCACCGATGCGCTGCCCGTGAGCGCCGCGTCCGGCCTGGGATGCGGCACCATCATCCTCATCGTCGTGGTGATCATCATCCTGCTGATCATCCTGTCCACCTGCTCGAGCTCCTCGGGCAGCGGCTACCGCAGCTCGGGCGGCTCCTACGGCGGCTACTCGAGCGGCGGCGGCCACAAGTAGCGCCCCGCGCACACCCCAACCTTCCACCGGAGAGACCGCATGCCGAAAATCGAATGGCTCCAGCCAATGGCGATCCTGGGCACCCTGCTGTATGCGCTGATCGGCGTGGCGATCTTCTGGATCGCCTTCATCGTCATCGACAAGATCACGCCCTACGACCTGTGGGGCGAGATCGTCGAGAAGCACAACAAGGCACTGGCCATGGTGGTGGCCGCCATGTGCCTGGGCATCAGCATCATCGTCGCCGCAGCGATCCATTGAGGGTGGCCGGCGCCGGCCACCCCGCAGCCGTTCACGCCGGGCCTGTCGAAGCGCCGCGCCAGGGCTTCGACAGGCTCGGCCCGAACGGTCGAGGCTCCTTGCCATGAACGACCCCAACGCGCCGCCGCCCGAGGCGGCCGCGCTGCCCGCCGTACCCGTTCGCCGCGGCGGCCCCTCCCCCGTCGCCATCGCCCTGCTCGCCAGCGTCTTCGTGGTCGCGGCCTGCGGGCTGGTCTACGAGCTGAGCGCGGCGGCGCTGAGCTCCTACCTGCTCGGCGACTCGGTGCTGCAGTTCAGCACCATCATCGGCACCTACCTCTTCGCCATGGGCGTGGGCTCGTGGCTGTCGCGCTACTTCGAGCGCCAGCTGCCCGCGCACTTCCTGCGCATCGAGCTCATGGTCGCGCTCGTTGGCGGCTTCCTGCCGGCGCTGCTGTTCATCGCCAACGCCTACGTGCCCGGGGCCTTCCGCCTGCTGCTGTACGGCCTGGTGGTGGTGGTCGGCACGCTGGTGGGGCTCGAGATCCCGCTGGTCATGCGCATCCTGCGGCGCGACATCGTGCTCAAGGACCTGGTCTCGCAGGTGCTGACCTTCGACTACCTCGGTGCGCTGGCGGTGTCGGTGGCCTTTCCGCTGCTGCTGGTACCGCAGCTGGGCATGATCCGCACCGGGCTGCTCTTCGGCCTGATGAACGCCGCCGTGGGCGCCTGGGCGCTGTGGCTGTTCCGGCACGAACTGCGCCGCCTCGGGGCGCACGCGCTGGCCTGCGTGCTCACGCTGGCGGCGCTGGCGGCCGCCTTCGCCTTTTCGGACCGCATCACCACCCTGGCGGAAGACAAGTTCTACCAGGACCGCATCGTCTTCGCCGCCACCTCGCCCTACCAGCGCATCGTCGTCACGCGCGGTGGGGCCGGGCACCGGCTGTTCCTCAACGGCAACCTGCAGTTCGCCGAGCGCGACGAGTACCGCTACCACGAGGCGCTGGTGCACCCCGTCATGGCCGCGCACGGCGCACCGAAGAAGGTAGCCGTGCTCGGCGGCGGCGACGGCATGGCGGTGCGCGAGATCCTGAAGTACCCCTCGGTCGAATCGGTCACGCTGGTCGAGCTCGATCCGAACATGACCAAACTCTTCACCGGACACGAGACGCTCGCCGCGCTCAACGGCCACTCGCTCTCCTCACCCAAGGTGAAGGTCGTCAACACCGATGCGTTCAAGTGGTTGCAGGAAGCTGACGACGTTTTCGACGTCATCGTGGTCGACTTCCCCGACCCCACCAACTTCGCCATCGGCAAGCTCTACACCAACAGCTTCTATGCGCTGCTCGACCGCCGCCTGGCCGCCAGCGGCTACGCGGTGATCCAGACCACCTCGCCGCTGGTGGCGCGCAAGAGCTTCTGGACCGTGGCGCAGACCATCGAGTCGGTCGGCCTCGTGGCCACGCCCTACCACGCGCACGTGCCGAGCTTCGGCGAGTGGGGCTACATCATCGCCAGCCACCGCCCCTGGCGCCGGCCCGACACGCTGCCGGCGGGCCTGCGCTTCCTCACGGTCGACACGCTGCCCCTGCTCTTCGACTTCCCCAAGGACATGGCGCGCGTGCCGGCCGAGGTCAACCGGCTGTCGAACCAGGTGCTGGTCACGACCTATGAGCAGGAGTGGGGCAAGGTCGGGGTCACCCACTGAGCGCCCGATGACGTTGCGCCGCCGCGATTTCATTGGCGCCTCCGCCGGCGCGCTGGCCCTGGCCGGCTGCGAATCGAGCCCGCCCATCGACGGCGGCTTTACCGGCATCGACGTCGCGCGCGGCCATGCCTGGCGCGACGGTGCCGGCCGCGGCGCCGTTCCGGCCGAGACACGCCGCACGCGCGTGGTGGTCGCCGGCGGCGGCGTGGCCGGGCTGGCCGCAGCGCGGGCGCTGCGCCTGGCCGGCACCGACGACTTCGTGCTGCTCGAGCTGGAGGACGGCGCCGGCGGCAACGCCCGCGGCGGCCGCGTGCATGGCATCGCCTGCCCGCTGGGCGCGCACTACCTGCCGACGCCCGGGGACCCTGCGCACGAGGTGCAGGACCTGCTCGAGGAACTGGGCCTGCGCCGCCGCGTCGCCGGCCGCTGGGAATACGACGAGCGCCACCTGTGCCACAGCCCGCAGGAGCGGCTGTTCTTCCGCGGCGAGTGGCAGGACGGCCTGTTGCCCCTGCATGGCGTGGACGCCGGCACGCTGGCGCAGTACCGCCGCTTCGCACAGCGCGTCGACGCGCTGCAGCGCGAGGCGCACTTCACCATTCCCGCCTTCCGCGCGCCGGCCACGGCCGATGCGATGGCGGTGGCAATGGCGCTGGACGCCGAACCCTTCGCCACCTGGCTCGAGCGCGAGGGGCTGAGCGATCCGCAGCTGCGCTGGTACCTCGACTACTGCTGCCGCGACGATTACGGCGCCGGCATCGCGCACGTGTCGGCCTGGGCCGGCATCCACTACTTCGCCAGCCGGCACGGCTTCCATCCGCCAGGCGACCCGAGCGCCGAGGGCGGCGAGCGCGACGCCGTCCTCACCTGGCCCGAAGGCAATGGCTGGCTCACCCAGCGGCTGGCGGCGCCGCTGGGCGAGCGCCTGCGCACCGGCCATGCGGTGCTGCGCATCGCCGAAACGCGGCACGGGGTCGAGGTCGACGCCTGGGATGCCGCCACGCGTCGCGTCGTGCGCTGGCAGGCCGAGCGCTGCATCGTCGCCCTGCCCGCCTTCATCGCTGCGCGCGTGGTGGAGCAGGCACCGGATGTCCTGCGGCAGGCCGCCGCAGCGTTGCAGTACGCGCCTTGGCTGGTGGCCAACGTGCACCTGCGCGCACCGCTGCAGGACCGGCCCGGCGCCGCGCCGAGTTGGGACAACGTGGTCTACGGCACGCGCGGCCTGGGTTACGTCGACGCGCGCCACCAGGCGCTGGACCCGACGCCGCGTGCCACGGTGCTGAGCTGGTACCGGCCACTCGGCCCCAGTGGCTTCGACGGGGCCACGGCCGCCGAGGGGCGCCGTCGCCTGCTCGACGCGCCGTGGAGCGCGTGGCGCGACGAGCTGCTGGCCGAGCTGTCGGTGCCGCACCCCGACCTGCCACGGCTCGCCACGCGCATCGACATCACGCGTTACGGCCACGCGATGGCCATTCCCACCCCCGGGCTCTTGAGCCGAATCGGCCATTTGCGCCCGCCCCACGGGCGCGGTCCGCTATCAAATCAGGAGCGCGCCGTCCAAGTGCAGGGTCGGCTGGCCTTCGCGCACGGCGACTGGGCGGGCTATTCGATCTTCGAGGAAGCCTTCACGCGCGGGCACCTCGCCGGTGTCGGGGCGGCCGCCTGACGCGCCTTCGACTCAGACGACCGACGCGCCGCTCGCTTCGGTCGGCCGATGCGCATG
Source organism: Xenophilus aerolatus (assembly GCA_030418545.1). Classification (GTDB taxonomy): domain Bacteria; phylum Pseudomonadota; class Gammaproteobacteria; order Burkholderiales; family Burkholderiaceae_C; genus Xenophilus. The sequence goes on from QAIB01000004.1 coordinate 461,737, forward strand.
CCGGTCGTCCGGCGGCGCCGTGACGATCGAATCGAGCGCCGGCACCGACGGCTTCAGCCGCGCGATGTCCGGCCGCGGCCGTCGCAGCGTGGCGTCGGCGGCGAAGGCCGACTCCATCGCCTGCGCCGCGCCCAGCAGCGCCAGGTCGCCGCGGAAGCGCCCCGTCACCTGCAGGCCGAAGGGCATGCCCTGCGGATCGACACCGCAGGGCAGCGTGATCGACGGGTGCGTGGTCAGCGTGACCACGTAGGTCAGCGCCAGCCAGCGGTAGTAGTTGGCCTGCGGCCGGCCGTCGATCTCGGCCGCGAAGGGCTGCGTCCATGGGAAGGGCGACACCGGCGTGGTGGGCGAGAGCACGAGGTCGTAGCCCTCGAACACCTTCTGGAAGCGACCAAGGATGCGCGTCTGCTCGGTCTGCGCCCAGGCGCTGTCCAGCAGGCTCATCTTCACGCCCATCTCGTAGTTGGCGCGCGGGTTGGGGCCCAGGCTTTCCGGGTCGCGTTCGTAGGCCTCGCGCATGCCGGCCACGAAGGCCTCGGCGCGCAGTACGTCGAAGCAGCGGTGCACGTCCTGCGGCGCACCGAGGTCGATGCGCACCTCGTCGCAGGCCGCGAACAGGCCGGACATCGCGGCCATGCGCTCGCGCATCGTCCGGCGGATGGCCGGGTCGACGTCGCACAGGCCGAAGTCCTCGGTCCACGCCACGCGCAGGCGCGAGAGGTCCACGTCTGCAGGGCGCAGGAAGGCCGTCGCATCGAGCGGATGGCTCAACGGATCGCCCGGGTGCGGGCCCGCGCTGGCGGCCAGCTGCAGGCAGGCATCGGCCACGTCGCGGCCCATCGGCCCGACGACCGAGATCGGCGACCAGCCCAGCGGCTTGCGCACGCTCGGCACCACGCCCGGCGAAGGCCGGAAACCCACCACGCCGCACTTGGCGGCCGGGATGCGCAGCGATCCGCCCGTGTCCGAGCCGGTGGCCAGCGGCAGCAGGTCCAGCGCCAGCGCCGCGGCCGAGCCGCCGGAAGATCCGCCGGCGTTGAGCTTCGGGTCGAAGGGATTGCCGGTCGCGCCCCACACCGGGTTGCGGCTGTTGGCGCCGGCGCCCATCTCCGGGACATTGGTCTTGCCGACCACGATGGCGCCGGCCGCACGCAGGCGGCGCACCAGCTCGATGTCCCGTGCCGGCACATGGTTGCGCAGGCTGGGCGTGCCCATGGTGGACAGCAGCCCGGCCGTGGGTTCCAGGTCCTTCACGCCCAGCGGCAGGCCGTGCAGCAGGCCCAGCGGCTCGCCGCGCATCACGGCCTGTTCGGCGGCCCGGGCTTCGGCGCGCGCCCGCTCGTAGCAGGTGGCGGTGATGGCGTTGACGAAGGGGTTGAGCCGCTCGATGCGCGCGATGCAGGCCTCAAGCAGTTCGACGGGCGAGAGCTGGCGCGCACCGATCAGGCGGCGCAGCTCGACGGCGGAGCTTTCGACGAGTTCCGACACCGTCAGTCCGCCCGGATGTCGGCGCGCTGCGCCACGGCGCGCATCAGCGGCAGCTCGCGCTCGATCTGCGCCAGCGAGGCCGCAGCGCCGGCAAAGGCGGGCTCGGCGCCCTGCGCCTGCAGCGCGGACTTGGCCGCGGGCGTGGCGATGATCTTCGCCAGCGCCTTCTCCAGCCGTTCGCGAACCGGTGCCGGCGTGCCCTTGGGCGCGACCAGCATGATCCAGGTGTCGGCGTCGATGTCCTTGTAGCCGGCCTCGGCGAAGGTCGGCACGTCGGGCAGCTGCGAGGACCGCTTGGCGGTGGTCACGGCGATGGCCTTCACCTTGCCGGCCTTGAGCTGCGGGATGGCCGCGGTGACGGTGTCGACCGAGAAGGGCACCTGGCCGCCGATCAGGTCGGTCATCGCCGGTGCGCTGCCCTTGTAGGGCACGTGCATCAGCTTGGCGCCCACGGCGTGCAGCACGATCTCGCCGGTGAAGTGCGAGGTGGTGCCGGCGCCGAAGGAGGCATACGAATACTTGTCGGGCGTGGCCTTGATCGCTGCGACGAATTCCTTGACGTTGTTGACCGGCACATCCTTGTTGGCCAGCACGATCAGCGGAATGCGCGCGACGATCGCGATCGGGTCGAAGCTCTTGAGCGTGTCGTAGGGCAGGTTGCTGCGGATCGCCGGGTTGGCGGTGAAGGTCGAACCCGAGCCGAGGAACAGCGTGTAGCCGTCCGCCGGCGCCTTGGCGACCAGGCCGGCCGCGATGGCGGTACCGGCGCCGGGCCGGTTGTCGATGATGACCGGCTGGCCCAGTTCGTCCGACATCCGCTGGCCGACCAGGCGGCCGATGACGTCGGCACTCCCGCCCGGCGGGAAGGGGATGACCAGCGTGATCGGCTTGGCAGGCCACGCGGTTTGCGCGGTTGCCACGCCTGGCAGAGCGAGGCCGGCGGTGGCGAACAGACCGGCCGCCGCCAGTGCGAAGGCGCGGCGGCGCGCTCCCGGGGTGGCGGTGGGAACGTGGGGCGTGAGCTTCATGGCAAGGCACCTTTCGACGACGACATCGGTCCATGCTAGAAACGCGCCTGCCGTGCAGCAAGCACAAGCTTCATAAAGTTTCGTTGCCCGAACGGCAACGCAAAGCCCACGTCAGCCATGCCCGCCGCCCGTTCCCGTTCGCGCACGAGCGCCCGCCGATCCTTCAACCAGGGCGTGCTGCAGGAGGTCGCCTTGCGCTACTTCCTCGAGGTGGCGCGCGCCGGGTCGGTCACCGAGGCCGCGGCGCGGCTGGAGGTTGCGCCCTCGGCCGTCAGTCGCCAGATCGGGCGGCTCGAACGCGAGCTCGACACCCTGCTCTTCGAGCGCCGTGCGCGCGGCATGGCCCTCAACTCGGCCGGGGAGCTGCTGGCCGCGCATGCGCGGCGCGCGTGGCTCGACATCGAGCGCGTGGCCGACGACATCCTCGCCCTGCGCGGCCTGCGCCAGGGCGAGGTGCGCGTGGCGGCCACCGAAGGCTTCGCCTACGAGTTCCTGCCCGCGCTGGTGGCGCAGTTCCAGGCCCGCTGTCCGGGCATCCACTTCACGCTCGACATGTGCGTGCAGCGCGAGGTGGCCCGGCGCGTGCGCGAAGGCATCGCCGACATCGGCGTGACCGTGAGCCTGAGCTCCGAACGCGGGCTGAACGTCGAACTGCGCCACCCGGCGCCCGTGCTGGCCATCGTCGCGCCGGACCACCCGCTCGCCGCGCGGCGCCAGGTCTCGCTCGCGCAGGTGGTGGCGCATCCGCTGGCGCTGCCGGCGGCCACGTCCACGCTGCGCCAGCTGCTCGACATCAGCTGCAGCCGGCAGGGCCTGCCGATGGAGCCGGTCATCACCAGCGACCACCTCTACCCGCTCATCCAGTACGCGGCCTGCACCCGCGCCGTGACCTTCTGCGGCGAACTGGCACTGCGCCAGCAGCTGCACAACGGCAGCATCGTCGCGATCCCGCTGCGAGACCGCGAGATGAACGAGCGCCACTTCGAGGTCCAGACCATGGCCGGCCGGCACCTGCCCGATGCGGCGCGTGCCTTCATCGATCACCTGCGCGAGACGCTGGCGCGCGAGGGATGACAAGCCGATGCGTTGCCTGATGCGCAACGCAACATTCGGCGGCAGCGATCGCTGCGCGTCGGAGCCTGCCGAATAATCCGGCCATCGTCCTCTCTGCTTATCCGTCGCCATGCCGCAAGCGCCCGCACTTCCCTTTTCCAAGACCCGCCGCGTGGGCGAACTCGTGTTTCTTTCGGGCGAGCTGCCGCTCGTGCCCGACGGTGCCATGCCCGAGGGCATCGAGGCGCAGACCGCCCTGACCCTCGAGCGCATCGCAGCCACCCTGCAAAGCGAGGGGCTCGGGTTGAACGACGTGGTCTCGGTGACCGCGTACCTCGTGAACGCGGCCGACTTCGCCGGTTTCAACCGCGTCTATGCCGAGCATTTCGCCGAGCCCCGGCCGGTGCGCACCACGGTCCGCGCCGACCTCATGCTGCCCGGCGCGCTGCTCGAACTGACGGTGGTCGCGAGCCGCTCGCGATGAGCCGCAGCGTGCTCGTGCTGGGCGCCGGCATGGTCGGCACCTGCACCGCCGTGCACCTGGCCATGCGCGGCCACGCGGTGGTGCTGGTCGACCGGCGCGCGCCCGGGCGCGAGACCTCGTACGGCAACGCCGGCATCATCCAGCGCGAGGCGGTCGCGCCCTACGCCTTTCCGCGCAGCATCGCCAAGCTGGCGGGCGTGGCGCTCAAGCGCGGCGCCGACGTCAACTACCACCTGGGCGCCCTGCCGCAGGTGGCCGCCGGGCTGGCACGCTACTGGCACAACTCCGGCACGGGCCGCTACCCGGCCATCGCCGAGGCCTATGCGCGCCTGATCGCGCACGCGACCGACGAGCACGCGCCGCTCATCGCCGCGGCCGGCGCCGACGACCTGGTGCGCCGCGAGGGCTACCTGCACATCTTCCGTGACGCCGCGTCGATGGACCTGGCCGCTGCCGCCGCGCAGGCGCTCTCGAGCCGCCATGGCCTGCGCACCGACCTGCTGGATGGCGCGGCCCTTGCCGCCGCGGAGCCTGCGCTGCGCACCCGCCTGGCCGGCGCGATCCACTGGCGCGACCCGTGGAGCGTGAGCGATCCGGGCGAGCTGGTCGCGCGCTATGCCGCGCACTTCCAGCGCCTGGGCGGCACGCTGGCCGAAGGCGACGCATCGACGCTGCGCCAGACCGCGACCGGCTGGGCCCTGCAGACGGAGGACGGTCCGCTCGAAGCCGAACACGCGGTGGTGGCCCTGGGCCCCTGGGCCGATGCGCTGCTGCGTCCGCTGGGTTATCGGCTGCCGCTGTTCGTCAAGCGCGGCTACCACCGGCACTACCGTGGCGGCGCGGCACCGCGCCTGCCGCTGTACGACGTCGGCCGCGGCCTGGTGATCGCGCCCATGCAGCGCGGCGTGCGCATCACCACCGGCGCCGAATTCGCGAAACAGGATGCACCGCCCACGCCCTGGCAGCTGGGACGTGCCGAAGCCCATGCCCGCGAGCTGCTCGAGCTGCCCGAAGCCGTGGAAGTCCAGCCCTGGCTGGGCGCGCGGCCCTGCACGGCCGACATGAAGCCCGTCATCGGCGCGGCGCCGCGCCACCGCGGCCTGTGGTTCAACTTCGGGCACGCGCACCAGGGCTTCACGCTGGGCCCCGTGAGCGGCCGGCTGCTGGCGGAGCTGATCGACGGCGAGACGCCGGTGGTCGATCCGGCGCCGTATTCGGCGCACCGATTCCTGTCGCGCCACTGATCGCAGGCGCTTGCGCTGTGCGGCAGGGCGACGCCTGTCGGGCGGCCGTGGGTTCGGCGGGGCTTTGCTGGACGGTCGGTTCCATCGACGGGACACTTTCGCCATGCAAGCAATGGGCATGGGCAAGACGCTGGTGGTGGCGGGGATCGCGCTGGCCGCCTGCGGCGGCGTCGCGGTCGGCACGCCGCCGAGCATGGCCGCGGCGCACGCGGCCGGGACGGGATCGACGACGGTGGCTCAGGCCCCCGCGGCGCGAAACACCGAGAGGACAACGCCGGTCGGCAGCGGGGGCGCACAGCGTGCCTTCAGCGTCGACGACGCCGCCGCCTACCGTGCCATGGCGGCCGCGATGGGCCAGGCCGCCGGCATCGACTACCGCTACGGTCCCGCGCCCTCGGCCTACGGCACCACCGGCAACGACGGCCTGCCGACCTGGTCGAAGCGCGCCGACCATGCCTTCGTGTCCGATCGCCAGGGCGGCAAGCGCGGTTGCGATCCGGCCTTCTGCGGCACATGGCAGGTCGGCACGTGGAGCAACGAGGTCGGGGACTTCGCCTCCAACGTCGGCCACGTCGCCTACATCCCGGAGTCGCCATCGCAGCGCCTGGGCATGGCCGGCCTGGGGATCAGCTCGACCAGCAACGAGGTGTTCTCGCAGCGACCGGAGCTGATGTGGGTCTACTACGGCGGTGGCCTGGACGAGATCAACGCCCTCGCGTACCGCCGTGCCGGTGCGCCGATCGGCAACCCGGTCGGCGTGGCGCGGTGCGAAGGCCGGCCCGGCTGGTGCATGAACGGCCTGATGGTGTTCGACAACGGCTTCATCGGCTTCGCGCAGTCCAACACCTCGACCAACAAGGCCAGTGCCCGGCTGGCGCCGGGCAAGGTGCCCACGGCGGTGGCGGTGACCAACAGCAACGAGTTCGCCCTGATCACCGTGTGGGACACGGTCAACCTGCGCGGCGAAGTCGCCGTGGTGGCACTGGCCGGCCTGTGCGAAGGTTGCACGCCGGCCAAGCCGGCTTCGCCCAGCTCATGGTGGGGCGAGTGGCAGGGGCTCTACCCCGGCCTGCCCAACCTCGGCAACACCGCGTACATGAAGGTGCTGGGCTACGTCCCGCTGCCGGCGGACATGAAGGCGCCGACGGACATCTCGGTCACCACGGGCCTGAGCCGGGAAGCCTACCTGCCGGCCGGCGTTCCCGGCCGGGAGTCGACGTACGACCTGTTGCTGAGCAACGCGGCCCATCGCGCGAGCTTCCGGTCCGGCGGCCGCAACTTCAACAGCTACGCCAAGGCCGGCCTCGCGGTGGTGGCCTCCAAGTCCGAGCAGAAGGTGGCCTTCCTGGATCTGCGGCCCTTGTTCGCCTACTACCAGCGCATGTACTTCGGCACCGAGGCGGACTACGGGGTGACGACCTCGGTCGGCCCCGCCGACGCGCAATGGCCGCGCACCTTCGCCGCCGCGCCCGGGCAGACCCCCACCGTCATCAAGACGGTGGCGATGGGCGCCCCGCCCACGGCCGTGAAGACCTATGCCTGGGGCACCCACCGGCGCGCCTGGGTGGCCACGCAGGACGGACGGCTGCACATCTTCAACCTGGGCGACTACCCCACCGCCGGCAGCGGATCGGCCGCGAGCATCGTGGAGGTCGGCGCCGTGGCCGTGGGCCGCAATCCGACGGGCATCGCGCTGGTCAAGGAGAAGGCCGGCAACGCCGTCTATCCGGACATCACCCGCGAGGTGATCGTCACCTCGCGCGGCGACCGGCGACTGCAATGGGTGCGCTTTGCCGCCAACGGCAACAGCGGGCAGGTGGTGCGCACCCTGCAGGACACGCGCATGGTCGACCCGATCGCGGCGGAGGACACGGACAACCACGGAAGCGAGTCGTACGTGGTCTCGGTGGCCGACTACGGCGGCCGCGCGCTGCGCAACTACCGCTACGGGCCGGTGATCATGCACAACTACGGCGGCAGCGCCTGCGCCGCTCCCAGCGGCTGCGGCATGGGAAGAAGCAACGGAGACCCCTTCGAGTACGGCGGCGAATTCGCCCTGCCCGGCGGACCCTTCCGGGTCGTGTCCGCCAACATCCCCTGAGCACCGCGGCCGTCGGGCCGGCTGCGATTCACTCGCGCATCAGCGCCTCGATCTCGTCGGCATGGACCGGCACGCCGCGCGTGATCAGTTCGCAGCCGTTCTCCGTCACGATGGCGTCGTCCTCGATGCGGATGCCGATGTTGTGGAACTGCTCGGGCACACCCTCGGCGGGCCGCACGTAGAGGCCGGGCTCGATGGTCAGCACCATGCCGGGCTGCAGGATGCGGCTGGGCCGGTTCTTGATGAGCTCGCCCGAGAGCGGGTCCTTGCGTTCGCTGACTTCGCCCACCTGCGTGGGCTCCACATAGCTGCCGCAATCGTGCACGTCCATGCCCAGCCAGTGGCCCGTGCGGTGCATGTAGAACTGGAAGTAGCTGCGGTTGTCGATCACGTCCTGCACCGAGCCCACCTTGTTCGCGTCGAGCAGGCCCAGGTCGAGCAGGCCCTGCGCCAGCACCTTCACGGTCGCTTCGTGCGGGTCGTTGAAGCGCTGGCCCGCACGTGTCGCTGCCACCGCCGCGTCCTGGCTCGCCAGCACCAGGTCGTACAGCGCGCGCTGCGGCCCGGTGAACCTGCCGTCGGCGGGAAAGGTGCGCGTGATGTCGCTGGCATAGCCGTCGAGCTCGCAGCCGGCGTCGATCAGCACCAGCTCGCCGGCCCGCACCGGGGCCGCATCGGCGCGGTAGTGCAGCACGCAGGCGTTGGCACCGGCGGCCACGATCGAACCGTAGGCCGGGTACTGCGAGCCACCCAGGCGGAATTCGTGCAGCAGCTCGGCGTCCAGGTGGTATTCGCGCACGTCCTGACCGGCGCGCAGCATGCGGGCCGAGGTCTGCATCGCCCGGACGTGCGCGCGCGCGCTGATGTCGGCCGCGCGGCGCATGATGTCCTGCTCGTGCGCGTCCTTGACCAGGCGCATCTCGTCGAGCGGGCCACACAGGTCGCGCTGCTGCTCGGGGCACAGGGCGCCGAAGCGCACGCGGGCGCGCACCTTCTGCAGCCAGCCGTCCACCCGCGTTTCCAGCCCCGGGTACGTGGCGAAGGGATACCAGACGGTGCCGCGGTTCTCCAGCAGCCGGGGCAGGGTGGTGTCGAGCGTGGCGACGGAGACGGCCTCGTCGACGCCGAGGGCGGCCGGCGCTGCCTCGGGCCCGAGTCGGTAGCCATCCCAGATCTCGCGTTCGAGGTCCTTGGGTGCGCAGAACAGGGTGGCGCGGCCGTCGCCCGCCAGCACCAGCCAGGCGTTGGGCTCGGTGAAGCCGGTCAGGTAATAGAAGTAGCTGTCGTGCCGATACAGGAAATCGGTGTCGCGGTTGCGCGGCTGCTCGGGCGCCGTCGGCACGATCGCGATGCCGTCCGGGCCGAGTTGCGCCGCCAGGCGGGCGCGGCGTTGTGCGTAGAGGGCGCTGTTCATGGACTGACTATACGTACGTAACAACTCGGCCGCATTTCCACAACGACTCGGAAAAGATTTGCAAGGATGTTTGCCTGTAGGACGGGAGCCAATGTACAAATAGTTATTTGGAACTTTATTTAGTAGGATGAAAGTTATAACGCTTGGAGGGTCCCTGGTCGTGGCAGGCATGATCCTGACGGCCTGTGGTGGCGGTGGTGGTGGTGGCGGCGGAGGAGGCATCGGCCTCGCCGCGGTGGCCGCCGGTTCTTCGGCGGGGACGCCGTCGGGAAGTGAAAGCGCGGCGAGCGGGACGAGCGCCCCGGCGACCGGATCGGGAACGGCTTCGGGTTCTGGGTCGGGGTCCGGCGCGGCAGCGCCCGCGCCTGCGGCCGGCACCCCGGACCCGCTGACCGGCGGAACGACCACGGTCGACGCGGCCGCCTATCGCGCCGTGGCAGCGGCCATGGGCAAGGCCGGGGGCATCGACTACCGCTATGGGCCGGCGCCGTCGGCGTACGGGACCACGGGCAACGACGGCGTGCCCACCTGGTTCAAGCGCAACGACAATGCCTTCGTGTCCGACCGCAGCGGCGGGCAGCGCCCCTGCGACCCCATCGCCTGCGGCACCTGGCAAGTGGGCGCATGGAGCAACAACATCGGCGACTTCTCGTCGAACAACGGCCATGTCGCCTTCATTCCCGATGTGCCGGCGCAGCGCGTGGGCGTGGCCGACGTGGCGATCAGCTCGGTGAGCAACGCGGTCTTCTCGCAGCGGCCCGAGCTGAGGTGGGTGTACTACGGCGGGGGGCTTGACGAGGTCAACGGCGCCGCCTACCGGGCGTCCGGCGGGGCGGTCGGCAATCCGGTCGGTGTGGCCCGATGCGCGGGCCGCCCAGGCTGGTGCATGAACAGCCTGATGGTGTTCGACAGCGGCTTCATCGCTTCGGCGCAGACCGACACCTCGACCAACAAGGCCAGTGCGCAGCTGGCGTCGGGCAAGGTGCCGACGGCGGTGGCGGTGACCAACAGCAACGAGTTCGCCCTGATCACCGTGTGGGACACGGTCAACCTGCGCGGCGAGGTCGCCGTGGTGGCGCTGGCCGGCCTGTGCGAAGGCTGCACACCGAACAATCCCACCGGTTCGAACTACTGGGGCGAATGGAACGGCCTCTATCCCGGCCTGCCCAACCTCGGCAACACCGGCTACATGAAGGTGCTGGGTTACGTCCCGCTGCCGTCCGACATGAAGGCGCCGACCGATATCTCGGTCACGACGGGGGTGGACCGCAACGCCTATCTGGGAGAGGGCACGCGCGAGCAGGCCTATTCCCTGCCGCTGAGCAACGCGAACAACCGCGCGACCTTCAAATCCGGCGGCCGCAACTTCGACACCTATGCCAAGGGCGGCGTCGCCGTGGTGACCTCAAAGTCCGAGCAGAAGGTGGCCTTCCTGGACCTGCGGCCCTTGTTCGCCTACTACCAGAGCATGTACTTCGGCAGCGACTCGGACTACAGCGTGACGACCTCGGTCGGCTCGGCCGATTCGCAATGGCCGCGCACCTTCGCCGCCGCGCCCGGGCAGACCCCCACCGTCATCAAGACGGTGGCGATGGCCAACCGGCCCACGGCCGTGAGGACCTATGCCTGGGGCAACAGCCGCCGCGCCTGGGTGGCCACGCAGGATGGGCAGCTGCACATCTTCAACCTGGGCGACTACCCCACCGCCGGCAGCGGATCGGCTGCGAGCATCGCGGAGGTCGGCGCCGTGGCCGTGGGCCGCAACCCGACGGGCATCGCGCTGGTCAAGGAGAAGGCCGGCAGCGCCATCTACCAGGACATCACCCGCGAGGTGATCGTGACCTCGCGCGGGGACCGTCAGCTGCAGTGGGTGCGCTTCTCCGGCAACGGCGGGACGGTGGTGCGCACGCTCAAGGACGCGCGGCTGGTGGACCCGATCGCGGCGGAGGACACGGACAACCACGGCACCGAGTCGTACGTGGTCTCGGTGGCCGACTACGGCGGCCGCGCGCTGCGCAACTACCGCTACGGGCCGGTGATCATGCACAACTACAGCGGCAGCGCCTGCGGCGCGCCCAACGGCTGCGGCATGGGCAGCAGCGGCGGCGACGCTTTCGAATACGGCGGCGAGTTCGGTCTGCCGGGTGGCGCCTTCCAGGTCACCTCGGCCAACATCCCCTGAGCCCCGGCGCGGCCGGCGGTCCGGCCGCGTCAGCGCTGGAGCTGCGCCAGCCGCTCCGGCGTGCCGACGTCGGTCCAGCCGCCGGTGTAGAGCTCGGCCGTGACGCGGCCGTCGTCCATGGCAGCCCGCAGGATCGGCGCCAGTGCCGCCTTGACGCCCTCCGGGTTGCCGGCCGGAATGCCGCAATAGGGCGGTGCGAACAACGCGGCGCGGTACAGGCCGATGGTGGAGAAGGTGTGGCGCGGCACGCCGGCATCGGCCGGCACGTTGCGCGCGCGGCCATCCTCGTCCAGGCCGAAGTCGCCCTTCGGGTTGTGTGCGGGATTGGGCACCAGCCACAGGTGGGCCAGCGCGTCGCCGGCACGGAAGCGGGCCAGCGCGGCGGGGTCGAAGCGGAAGTCCGGCGCGAACACATCGCCGGCCGCCACCCAGAACACGTCCTCGAGCAGGGGCAGGGCACGCACGATGCCGCCGGCCGTCTCCAGTGCGCCGCCGAAATCGCGGCCCTCGTCGGAGTATGAAATCGATAGCGCCTCGCGCCCGCCCCATGCGGGCTGCGGGCCGAAATGGCTTGAAATCTGCTCACCCAGCCAGGCCGTGTTGACCACCAGCCGCGTGACGCCGCCGGCCGCCAGCGCCTCCATGGGCCACTGCATCAGCGGCTTTCCGCGCACCGGCAGCAGCGGCTTGGGCGTGTGGTCGGTCAGCGGCCGCATGCGCTCGCCGCGGCCGGCGGCCAGCAGCATGGCGCCGGCGCGTACGCCTTCAGTCGACATGCGCAGGAGCCAAGCCGCGTTGCAGTGACTGGCGCACGGCCTCGCGCGGCGCGAACAGCGCCACCAGCGCGTCGAGCAGCGCCTGCGCCTTGGCGGAATGGTCGCCGCCGAAGTTGCAGACGTAGACGTCCAGCGTCACGGCGCGGCGCTCGGGCCAGGTGTGCACGCACAGGTGCGATTCGGCCAGCAGCACCGTCGCCGTCACGCCGCCCGGGCCTTCGGCCGTGTCGGGAAAGCGGTGGAACAGCTCGCCCACGGGCTGCAGGCCGGCGCTGCGGACGGCCGCCGCGCAGTGGGCGCCCAGCGCCTGGGCGTCGACCAGCCAGCGCGCTGCGCACTGGCAGTCGTGGAGATCGGCGGTGAGGTGCAGGCCCTGCATGCCGCGGACTCTAGCAGCCCGGCTTCGCCCGGCCGGTAGGGCACGCAGACGACCGGCAATACGCCATGGCCGTGCAGGGTCCGGCGGCACTTGGCGGGTGCGCCTCACCCCGCTCGCTAAAATTGAGGGCTCCTCTCCTTTCCCCCTCCCCCGAAAGCCACCGATGGCCAACCAAGCCTTGATGGCCAACGCGATCCGCGCGTTGGCAATGGACGCCGTTCAACAAGCCAACTCCGGCCACCCCGGCGCGCCGATGGGCATGGCCGAGATGGCCGTCGCACTGTGGGGCGAGCACCTGCGCTACAACCCGGCCAACCCGCACTGGTTCGACCGCGACCGCTTCATCCTGTCGAATGGCCACGCGTCGATGCTGCAGTACGCCGTGCTGCACCTCACGGGCTACGACCTGCCCATCGACGAGATCAGGAACTTCCGCCAGCTGCACAGCAAGACGGCGGGCCATCCGGAAGTGGACGTCACGCCCGGCGTGGAAACCACCACCGGCCCGCTGGGACAGGGCATCACCAACGCCGTGGGCTTCGCGCTGGCCGAGAAGTTGTTGGCCGCCGAGTTCAACCGCCCGGGCCACGCCATCGTCGACCACCACACCTACGCCTTCCTGGGCGACGGCTGCCTGATGGAAGGCATCAGCCACGAGGCCTGCGCGCTGGCCGGCGCCTGGAAGCTCAACAAGCTGATCGCCCTGTACGACGACAACGGCATCAGCATCGACGGCCAGGTCAAGCCCTGGTTCATCGACCACACCGCCGAGCGCTTCAAGGCCTACGAGTGGAACGTGATCGGCCCGATCGACGGCAACAGCGTCAAGGCCGTCTCGGACGCCATCGCCAAGGCGAAGAAGTCCGAAGACAAGCCGACGCTGATCATCTGCAAGACCACGATCGGCAAGGGCAGCCCGAACCGCGCCGGCACCGCCAAGGCCCACGGCGAGGCGCTGGGCGCCGACGAGATCAAGCTCACGCGCGAAGCGCTCGGCTGGACCGAGCCGCCCTTCGTCATCCCGCAGGCCGTCTACGACGACTGGAACCACCGCGTGGCTGGGGCCCAGGCCGAGGCCGAGTGGAACGAGCGCTTCGCCGCCTACGGCAGCGCCTTCCCGCAGCTGGCGGCCGACTTCACCCGCCGCATGAAGGGTGAGCTGCCGGCGGACTTCCACCAGGTCGCCTTCGACACCATCGTCGCCGCCCACGCCAAGGGCGAGACCGTGGCCAGCCGCAAGGCCAGCCAGCTGGCGCTCGAAGCCTTCACCGCCGCCCTGCCCGAGATGCTCGGCGGCAGCGCCGACCTGACCGGCTCCAACCTCACCAACACCAAGAGCACGGCAGCCCTGCGCTTCGACCCCAAGACGGGGGCCGTGGTCATGAACGTGCCGGCGCTGGACGCCAAGCACGGTGCCGAGGACGAGGCCAAGCCCGACGCCGCGGCTGCCACGCCGCAGGGCGTCATCGGCCGCCACATCAACTACGGCGTGCGCGAGTTCGGCATGGCGGCCATCATGAACGGCGTCGCGCTGCATGGCGGCTACATCCCCTACGGCGGCACCTTCCTGACCTTCAGCGACTACAGCCGCAACGCCATCCGTATGGCCGCGCTGATGAAGCGCCGCGTGATCCACGTGTTCACGCACGACTCCATCGGCCTGGGCGAGGACGGCCCCACGCACCAGTCGATCGAGCACGCCGCCTCGCTGCGCCTCATTCCCAACCTGGACGTCTGGCGCCCGTCGGACACGGCCGAAACCGCCGTGGCCTGGGCCGTCGCGCTGCAGAACCAGTCGCGCCCCACGGCGCTGCTGCTGTCGCGCCAGAACATCGCCTATTCGCCCAAGAGCGACCTGAGCGACATCGCCAAGGGCGCCTACGTACTGGCAGAGCCCGAGGCCGTGGGCCTCAAGAGCAAGAAGACCGCCGCCATCATCATCGCCACCGGCTCGGAAGTGCCGCTGGCCCTGGCCGCACAGAAGCTGCTGGCCGCCAGGAAGATCGCCGTGCGCGTGGTGTCGATGCCCTCGACCACCACCTTCGACCGCCAGGACGTCGGCTACAAGAAGGCCGTGCTGCCCAGGAAGATCCCGCGCATCGCCGTCGAGATGGGCTGCACCGGCGGCTGGTGGAAATACGGCGTGTCGGCCGTGGTCGGCATCGACACGTATGGCGAATCGGCGCCCGCGCCCGTGCTGTTCAAGCACTTCGGCTTCACGCCCGAGAACGTCGCGGCGACCGTGGAAGCGGTGCTGCGCGATTGACATACGGACAGCCGTACGCAAAGGACGCGAAGGCTTCGCAAAGATCGCAGAAGAACATCCAGATGATGATTTCTCTTTTGCGTCCTTCGCGTGATCTCCGCGTCCTTCGCGTCCTTCGCGTACCGGCTGCCCGCTCCCGCATTCAAGGTTTTCAACTGACTTAGGAGCACTCCAGATGGCTATCAAACTCGGTATCAACGGCTTCGGCCGCATCGGCCGCAACGTGCTGCGCGCCGCCGTGCAGAACTTCCCCGACATCGAGATCGTGGGCATCAACGACCTGCTGGAGCCCGACTACCTGGCCTACATGCTGCAGTACGACTCGGTGCACGGCCGCTTCAAGGGCGAGGTCTCGGTCGACGGCAACACGCTGATCGTCAACGGCAAGAAGATCCGTCTCACGCAGGAACGCGATCCCGCCGCGCTGAAGTGGAACGAGGTCGGTGCCGACGTGGTGCTCGAGTCCACCGGCCTGTTCCTCACCAAGGAAACCGCGCAGAAGCACGTCGACGCCGGTGCCAAGAAGGTCATCATGTCGGCCCCCTCGAAGGACGACACGCCGATGTTCGTCTTCGGCGTCAACGACAAGACCTACAAGGGCGAAGCGATCATCTCCAACGCCAGCTGCACCACCAACTGCTTGGCGCCGCTGGCCAAGGTGCTCAACGACAAGTGGGGCATCAAGCGCGGCCTGATGACCACCGTGCACGCCGCCACGGCCACGCAGAAGACCGTGGACGGCCCGAGCAACAAGGACTGGCGCGGCGGCCGCGGCATCCTGGAGAACATCATCCCCAGCAGCACCGGCGCCGCCAAGGCCGTGGGCGTGGTGATCCCCGAACTCAACAAGAAGCTCACCGGCATGAGCTTCCGCGTGCCGACCTCCGACGTGTCGGTGGTCGACCTCACGGTCGAGCTCAGCAAGGACGCGACGTACAAGGAAATCTGCGCCGAGATGAAGGCGCAATCCGAGGGCGCGCTCAAGGGCGTGCTCGGCTACACCGAGGACAAGGTCGTCGCCACCGACTTCCGCGGCGACGCACGCACCTCGATCTTCGACGCCGAAGCCGGCATCGCCCTCGACGGCACCTTCGTCAAGCTTGTGTCCTGGTACGACAACGAGTGGGGCTACTCCAACAAGTGCCTGGAAATGGCGCGCGTGGTGGCCAAGTAAGCCGCGGCCCTGCGACGGCAAAAAAGAAACGCGCCCTCGGGCGCGTTTTTTTTGGCCTGTGCGCCGTCGTGGTGGCCGGCGGCCAAGCGGCAGGTTTTCGTGCCGACTTGGCCTGCAGCGCGCGCGCCGACTGCGCATACAGCTATTGTTTTCGTAGCAGTGGTGCGCACCCGCAATGACGCGGCGGTCATTCCTACGGGGCCAGCATGCGCGCGCCGGCACGGCCCGCGCGGCAGCGGTACCGATCATGGGCTCCATTGCTTTCAACCAAGGAGACCCGCATGAAATCCATCGTCCTCTGGCTGCTCGGCGTGCCCGTCAGCGTCATCATCCTGCTCAAGATCTTCGGGGTGTTCTGACGAGGGGGTGCGCAGGTGCGCTGTGCGCCCTGCGCGACCCCTGGGGTTTCGCAAGACGGCCATGGCTGAGCGCGGGCCCGATGCGTACACTGCCGCGCACAGTCGCCCGGTACCTCGCATGGCCCTGCTGACCTTTCTCGTCGAAGACAACCCGACCATCCGGGACAACCTCATCCCCACGCTGGCCGACCTGGCCGATGCGCCCGTGGTGGGCGTGGCCGAGACGGAGACCCAAGCCGCCGCCTGGCTGCGCGACCATGCCGATGTGTGGCATCTGGCGGTGATCGACCTGTTCCTGCGTGAAGGCTCGGGCCTGGGGGTGCTGAGCGCCTGCACGCCTCGCCGCCCCCATCAGCGGGTGGTGGTGTTGACCAACTACGCCACCGCCGACATCCGCGCACGCTGCCTCGCCCTGGGCGCCGATGCCGTGTTCGACAAGTCGAACGAGCTCGACGACTTCTTCGACTATTGCAGCCAGGACCGGCCCTCTCAGATGGCGCCGCTGGCGTGACAGCCGGGTCCGACGGACAGCGCACGAGCGGCCACCTTCTGGCCGGGCTGGATTTCGGCCGCCCGTCCGAGGAGGTCGCGCGCGCGCTGATCGGCGTCACGGTGCTGGTCGACGGCGTGGGTGGGCGCATCGTCGAGACCGAGGCTTACGACCGCGACGACCCGGCCTCGCACACCTACGGCGGTCCCACGCTGCGCAACGCCGCGATGTTCGGACCGCCCGGCCGGGCCTACGTGTACCGCTCCTACGGCATCCACTGGTGCCTCAACTTCGTCTGCCGCGAGGAAGGCCACGGCGCCGGGGTGCTGATCCGCGCGCTGCAGCCCACGCACGGCCTGGCCACGATGCGCCACCGCCGCGGCGTGGAAGACGAGCGCCTGCTGGCTGCCGGCCCCGGCCGCGTCGGGCAGGCCCTGGGCGTGGACGCGAGCTTCAACGGCCATCGGCTCGATGCGCCGCCCTTCGAGCTGCTGGCCGCCGAGGCCGCGCCGCCGGTGCTCGTGCAGGTCGGCCCCCGCATCGGCATCAGCAAGGCGGTGGAGATGCACTGGCGCTTCGGCGAACAGGGCTCGCGCTTCCTGAGCCGGCCCTTCCCGGCGGCGGCGCGCCGGGCGCGCTGAGCGATCACCGACCGAATTGGCCTGCAGCGCCCGCGGGGCGAGCGCCGGCAGCTATCAAAACAATAGCGATTGCCAAGCCGCGGCACCGGCGTCTGCTCCTATGATCGACGCCGATGTACCGTCTGCCCCGAACCGCCACCGCCCCGTTCTGCCCGTCCGAAGTCAAGGGCAGCGTGGCGGTCGATCCGGGGCTGCCGCTGTGGAAGAAGCTGCTGCGCTTCGCCGGGCCGGGGCTGCTGGTGTCGGTCGGCTACATGGACCCCGGCAATTGGGCCACCGACATCGAGGCCGGCTCGCGCTTCGGCTACGGCCTGCTCTTCGTGGTGCTGCTGGCCAGCCTGGCGGCCATGCTGCTGCAGACGCTGTGCGTGCGCCTGGGCCTGGTGGCCGGCAAGGACCTGGCGCGCGCCTGCCGCGACCACTATGGCCCGCGTACCAACCGTTTTCTGTGGCTCGGTGCCGAGCTGGCCATCGTGGCCTGCGACCTGGCCGAGGTGCTGGGCAGCGCGCTGGCGCTGCACCTGCTCTTCGGCGTGTCGATTCCGGTCGGCATCGCCATCACGGCCTTCGACACCCTGCTGATCCTCGGCCTGCAGGGCGCGGGCTTTCGCCGTGTCGAGGCGATCGTGCTCGCCCTGGTCACGACCATCGCCGGCTGCTTCGTGGTCGAGCTGGCGATGTCGCAGCCCAACTGGTTCGGCGTCGCGATGGGCTTCGGCCCCAGCCTGGAGCGGCTGCAGCAGCCGGGCGCGCTGTACCTGGCCATCGGCATCGTCGGCGCCACGGTGATGCCGCACAACCTGTACCTGCATTCGTCGATCGTGCAGACGCGCCTGGTGGCGAAGACCGAGGCCGCCAGGCGCGAGGCCGTCACGCTCGGCACGCTGGACGCGGTCATCTCGCTCACCCTGGCGCTGTTCGTCAACGCGGCGATCCTGATCCTGGCCGCCAGCGCCTTCCACGGCAGCGGCCATCGCGAGGTGGCCGAGATCGAGGACGCCTACCGCCTCATCGAGCCCATCGTCGGCAGCGCGCTGGCGGCCACGCTCTTCGGCATCGCGCTGCTGGCCTCGGGGCAGAGCTCCACCTTCACCGGCACGATCGCGGGCCAGATCATCATGGAAGGTTTTCTCGACCTGAAGATTCCCTGCTGGCAGCGTCGCCTGATCACCCGCGCGCTGGCACTGGTGCCGGCCTTCGTGGGCGTGTGGTGGTTCGGCGATGGTGGGGTGGGCAAGATGCTGGTGCTCAGCCAGGTGGTGTTGAGCTTCCAGCTGCCCTTCGCGATCTGGCCGCTGATCCGATTCACCAGCGACCGCGCGCTGATGGGCGATTTCGCCAACGGCCCGGTGCTGCGTGCGGTGGCGTGGACGCTGTTCGCAACGATCGGCGCCGCCAACGTGTGGCTGGTCGCGTCGGTGGTCGGTGGCCTGTAGCCGGGCTCAGCGGCCGACCTGGCGCGTCACCACCGCCGACATCAGGCGTGCGGCCTTCTGCAGGAAGACGAATTCCTCGTCCGGCAGCGGCCGGTCGTCCGTGTCGAAGTGGCACAGCGTGCCGAACAGGCCGCCGTCGTCGTCCACCAGCGGCACGCCGTGGTAGGCGCCCATCACGCCCTGGTAGCGGTGGCCGTCCAGGCGCGCATCCTGGGCGCTGCATCCGGTGCGGAACTCGCCGTCGCGCAGCACGAACTGGCAGAAGCTGTCCTCGAAGGGCACCGAAGCGAGGAACTCGGGCCGCACCTCGCCGGCCTTGTCATACAGGTCGAGGTTGACCAGCGTGTCCTGCTGCACCCGGTAGGCGGCCGTGTAGCGGTGCGGCACGCGCGCGTTCAGAAAGCGCAGGCCCCCGGCCAGGCCCTCGCGCTGGAGCGCTGCACGCAGCGGGTCGAGGGTGGCGTAGAGGGAGGGGGACATGGCCCCGATTGTGGCGACTTGCGGGCCAGGGGCGCGCGTCAGTGCGCATCGCCACTTGCGCGCGCCCCGCCGGGATCAGGCCGCCGCCGCCTCATCGCGCGCGCCGCGCGACGCCGGCAGTTTGAAGGCGCCGGGCTGCGCGTCGGCCGTGGCCAGCTTGATCTTGCGCGACAGCTCATCGAAATGCTGGAGCTTGAAGTCGATCACCTCCAGCGCTTCGGCCGAGGCCTTGAGCTGCGCCTGCACGCGCGTGCGGTGCGCCTCGAGCAGGGCGCGGCGCGCCTCGGCCGTGGCGTCGCCCTGCGCGGCCAGTGCCAGGTAAGTCCGGATCTCGGCCAGCGGCATGTCGGTGGCGCGCATGCGGGCGACGAAGCTCAGCGTCAGCAGGTCCTGCGGGCCATAGTGGCGCCGGCGGCCCGCATCGCGCGGCGGCGCCAGCAGGGCCATGCGCTCGTAGTAGCGCAGGGTGTCGGCCGACATGCCGGTCGCGCGCGACACCTGGCCGATGGTCATGTGCAGCAGCGGGGAGGGATTGACACCCTCCGACGGCGATGCGCCGACGGGGGTGGCGGAAGCGTGGCAAGGGGCGGGGGAAGAGCTCATGCCCCCATGCTAGGAGTTGGAGTGCACTCCAGGTCAAGCGAAAAATGCTTCAGGCCGCCGCTTCCTCGCGCCGCCCGTCCGGATGGCGGGCGAAGCGCGCCGGGTCGCGCCCGTGCACCGGCGCATGGTCGGGCCAGGGCCAGCCGCCGAACTGGGTGCGGCGGTAGTCGTTCATGGCCTGCATGATCTCGGCCTGCGTGTTCATCACGAAGGGGCCGTACTGGGCCACCGGCTCGGCGATGGGACGGCCCTGCAGCAGCAGGAACTCGCCTTCCGCCGCATCGCCGTTCACCAGTTCCACCGGCACGTCGGCCTGCAGCGCGATGGCTGCCGGCCCCTGCACCGCCTGGCCGCCGACGGTCACCTGCTGGCCCTTGAAGAAGTACAGCGTGCGGCGCGTGCCCTCGCCCGCGGCGGCCGGCAGCGTCCAGCGCGCGCCGGGGTCCATGCGCAGCGTCCAGATGGCCACGTCCGAGTCCGCCTGCGCGGCCCACGAATCGGGCGGCGGCGCCAGCGGATCGATCGGCGCGGCGCCGTCCGCCTCGGGCTGCAGGCGGCCGGCGATCACGCTCACGTCGGTGCGGCGGCCGTCGGCGTCGGTGGCCGCCAGGCGCGGGATGCGGTCGGCCCAGAACATGGTGAAGTGCGGCTCGACCATCTTGTTGCGCGCCGGCAGGTTCAGCCAGATCTGGAACAGCTCCAGCGGGTTGTCGGTCTCCTGGTTGAGCAGCGGGAACATCTCCGAATGCTGGATGCCGCGGCCGGCGGTGAGCCACTGCACGTCGCCGCGGCCGAAGCGCGCCGCCGCGCCCAGCGAGTCGGCATGGTCGATCAGGCCTCGGCGCACGATGGTCACGGTCTCGAAGCCGCGGTGCGGATGGCCGGGAAAGCCGGGCACCGCTTCGCCGTGGTACATGCTCCAGCCGTCCTTGCGGCTGAAGTCGGCACCGATCTCGCGGCCTTCGAGCGGCGCGTCCGGGCGCATCTGCGCATCGGCGCGCGGGTAAGCGTCGTCGTGGTACGCACAGAAGAGGAAAGGGTCGACGGTGGCCCACGGGAAGCCGAGGGGCCGGACCTGGAGCACGGGGGAACTGGACATGGCAGGGATCCTGGAAGACGAACTGCGCGGCCGGACTGCCACGCCATGCCCCGAAGATGGGGCCTGGGCGCCGATTGTGGAAGCCCCGCGGGCAGGACGGCCCGGTGCACCCATGGAACGATCGGCCCGTGGCGCCGCCGCGCCGCTGCGTCTTTTGAGGTACCCGCCGCGCTGGCGCGGCGCTACCATCGCCCCTTCGCACGGCGATGCGCCGCTGCAGGAGCATGCATGAGCCCTGAGAAGAAGCAGGCCGCCGACGCGCAGGCCTCGCTGGAACAGACGATCGACAAGGCCAAGGAAGTGGCCGCCGAGATCCGCCAGGCGGCGGACAACCTGGCCGTGGTCAACACGGTGCTGGAGGAGAAGCTGCCCGACCACGTGCAGGTCGGCGAAGTCGCCCAGGCGCTGGACCAGAGCGTCGAGGTCGAGAAACAACTGAGCGAGTCGGTGGACCGGCTGCAGCAGGTGCACGACGAACTGGGCCAGAGCGCCGGCGGCACCCCGCCTTCCAGGAAAAGCTGAGGCGCTCGGCCCTGCCGTCCGTCGTAGGCGGCGTCCGACCCCAGCCGGCGTACGCGGCGCCCACGTCGCGGTGGACATCGAGGTTAACGTTCACTGTCGTTCCCTCGTCCATGCCCGCCCTCCGCATCTTTCTCGTCGAAGACAACGCCACCATCCGCGACAGCCTCATTCCCACCCTCGAAGAACTGGCCGCCGCCCAAGTGGTGGCCGACGCGGGTGGCGAGGACGACGCGGCGCGGTGGCTGGTCGCGCACGCCGGTGCCTGGGACCTCGCGGTGGTCGACCTGTTCCTGGCACAGGGCTCGGGCCTGGGCGTGCTGCGTCACCTGCGGGCACGCGGCCCCTCGCAGCGGGCGGTGGTGCTGAGCAACTACGCCACCGCCGACATGCGGCGTCGCTGCCGCGAGGCCGGTGCCGACGCCGTCTTCGACAAGTCCAACGAGCTCGAGGCCTTCATCGACTACTGCAACCGGCTCTCGGCGCCGGGGGCGGCTTGAGTGCCCGCGGGCCCGGCCGACTCGGCGGCCGGGGCAGTTCGTCCGCCAACAGGGCGCCGGCTGCGGCCTGACATGGTTCTCTGCCGGTAGGCTGGGCCAGCGTCGCTGCGCAGCCTTCACAGGGTATCGCCACCCTGCGCCAGTTCGTCGAACAGGAAGTCCTTGAAGCTCTCCGCCGCCGGAGACAGTGCCCGGTTGCGGGGATGGAAGAGCGAGAGCAGCCGGTCCACCGTAGGTGAGACGAGCCGGCGGGACACGAGCCCGAACGAATCGAGCAGGGGCATGGCGCGGCTTGGCTGCGCCGTCACGCCGAAACCGCTGCGTACCATTCCCAACGCCGTGGTGATGAACGACACCTCGTGTGCGGGCTGCAGGCTCAGCGACGTGGAGTGCTTGAACAGATCCGCCTGCAGCCGGTGGGTGAAGTCCGCGGTAAGGCTCACGAACGGATGCTGCAGCGCCTGCGCCCAGCTCACGCGTGCACGCGAAGCAAGGGGGTGATCGGCGCGGCACACCAGGCGGATGCGATCGCGCATCAAGCTCTGCTGGACCAGCTCCGGGGGCGTCGCACGCTGCGGGGCGATGCACAGGTCGGCCTCGCCGCTGACGACCCGGGCCGTGGCCTGCTGGTTGAGCGAGTCCAGCACGTACACGGCGATCGCCGGGTACTTGCGACGGTAGCGGTGAACCATCTCCGGCAGCATGGTCGCCGCGTAGAGCGGCGTGCAGGCCACGCGCACCGTGCCACGTTTCTTCTGTTCGAGGTCCTGCGTGCTTTCCAGCGCGCGCGCCAGATCGTCGAGCACCTGACGTGCCAGGGGATAGAACTCGCTGCCGGCGACGGACAGCACGGTCGAGCGCGTCGTGCGGTCGAACAGCCGCACGCCCATGTTCCTTTCAAGATCCCGGATCAGCAGGCTGAGGGCCGAGGGGCTCAGGTGGAGCCGCTGGGCGGCCATGGCGAAGCTGCCGGCGTCTGCCACAGCGACGAAGGCACGCAGCTGTCGAAACGACACGCTTCCGATATTCATAAGGAAACCTCAATTCGTCCTGAGAAAGTCTAGCTTGTCTTAGCAATTGCGCATTCCTACGATCGCCTTCCCACGACGAAGAAGGACTCTGGCAGCAATGCTTCGATTCGATCCCAACCTGCGGTGGCTCTTCACCGAATTGCCGATGCTCGAGCGCTACGAGGCGGCGGCCCGCGCCGGCTTCAAGGGCGTGGAAGTCGCGTTCCCGTACGAGTACCCTGCCCGCGAGATCGCTGCGCGTCTCGAGGCCAACGGTCTGCAGCTCGTCCAGGTCCTCGCGCCGTTCGACTGGGACCGTGGCGAGCGCGGCTACGCCGCCCTGCCCGGCCAGGAGGAGCGATTCCGGGAGAGCATCCGCACGGCCGTCGACTACGCCGTGCAGGTCGGCGGTCCCATGATCCATGTGATGCCCGGCAACATCGGCAAGGACCTGGACCGCGCCCGGTGCATGGCCCTCTTCAAGGAGAACATCGCCTGGGCTGCGGACCATGCCCGAAGCGCCGGCCTGGTCCTCATCCTCGAGCCGTGCTGCCGCGCACGCTTCCCCGACTTCCTCTATCACCGCATCGAGGAGGGCGTGGAGGTGGTGAAAGCGCTTGGGCGCGACAACGTGAAGCTGTGCTTCGACACCTTCCATATCCAGACCGAACAAGGTGCGATCGCTGAACGCCTCGAGGCAGTGTGGCCGCACATCGGCCACATCCAGGTGGGCGGCGTGCCGGGCCGCCATGAGCCAGGCACGGGCGAGATCCGTTTCCAGTTCCTTTTCGAACTCATCGAGCGCCTGGGTTGGCAAGGCTGGATCGGCTGCGAATACACGCCCTCGGGGCACACCCTCGACACGCTGCGATGGGCCGAGGCCCATGGCATCCGCGACCCACGCGCCGCATCGGCCAACCCGACGGCGCTCGGGCATGTGAACTGAAGGAGAGCGACATGTTGACTCAGGCAGACAACGAACTGCTCACCCGCACCGGTGGGCAGACGCCGATGGGCCAGTTCTTCCGGCGCTTCTGGCAGCCAGTTGCGCTCTCGCGCGAACTGCCCGAGCCGGATGGCGCGCCCCTGCGTGTGAATATCCTGGGCGAGCGGCTCGTGGCCTTTCGGGACAGCGACGGTGCTGTGGGCCTGGTGGATTCGCGCTGCCCGCACCGCGGCGCGGACCTGTACTTTGGCCGCAACGAGAGCTGCGCCATCCGTTGTGTGTTCCATGGCTGGCAGTTCGACCGCCAGGGCCGCCCGGTCGAGCTGCCGAATGTGCCACCGGGTGCGACCTATCACGACACCTTGCGGCTGAAAGCCTACCCCACGCGCGAGCATGGGGGCCTGGTATGGGCATACCTGGGGCCGGACCCGTGGACACGCGAGCTGCCCGAGGTGCCTCGGCTGGATTTCGCCGAGCTGCCCGAGTCCCACCGGTACGTCACGAAGAAGCTGCAGGAGTGCAACTGGGCGCAGTCCATCGAGGGGGCGCTCGACACCTCGCACTTCTCGTTCCTGCACATGCCGGCACCGAGCGTGCCGTCGAACGCGAACCCCGACGCGCCAGCGGACGAGAAGCGCTTGCGCTGGATCCGCGAGGACCCGCTGCCGCAGTTCTCCATCCTCGAGCACGAGGTGGGTTTCGTGGTGGGCGGCGCGCGCCGCGCCGATGGAGGCACACGCTACTGGCGCAGCGCCCAGTTCGCTCTGCCATCGCACAGCACCACACCATCGACGCTGCCGGGTGAGACGCACTTCGGTTACACGTGGGTGCCCATCGACGACGAGAACTGCTGGATCTACACCTATGCCTGGAACCCCGAGCGCCCGCTCGGGGAAGACGAAGTCGCCAGGTTCAAGGAAGGGCATGGCGTGATCGCCGAGGTCGACGCCAATTTCATCCCGATCCGCAACCGATCGAATGAATACCTCATCGACCGCGCGCACCAGAAGCACATCAGCTTCACGGGCGTGCGCGGCGTGGCCGAACAGGACGCCATGATCCAGGACAGCCAGGGCCGCATCGCCGACCGCACACGTGAGCACCTGTCGCCTTCTGACGCCGCCATCGTGCGCTTTCGAAGAACTGTGCTTGCCGGTGCCAAGGCACTTGCGCGCGGCATCGAGCCGCTCGCGCCAACGAAGCACCAGGCCTACCGGCTGCGTTCGGGGAGTTGGTTCGCCTCGGAGGGCGTGTCCTTCGAGCAGGTGATGCTCGAGCGATTCGGTGACGCCTTCGGCCGCGTCGATCCGGGGGCGACGTCCTCCACGGCTCGGGCCAGTTCCATCGAGGTCGGCGCCGAGTAGCCCCAAGGGCGCTCGAAGACAAAAACAGGAGACAAGACATGATCACCACGAAATCCTTCTGGGCCGCCTCGCTGGCCGCCGCCTGCCTCCTGACAGGCGCGTGCGTCGCGCACGCCGACACCTATCCCGACCGGCCCATCAAGCTGGTCATCCCCTACGCCGTTGGTGGCTCGACAGACCAGACCGGGCGGCTTGTCGCCAAGTCGCTGGCCGAGCGGCTGGGGCAGCCGGTGGTGGTCGAGAACCGCGCCGGCGCAGGGGGCACGGTTGGACAAGACTTCGTTGCCAAGGCGCCGGCCGATGGCTACACGTTGCTGTTCAGCGCGGCCGGCCCACTCACCGTCACACCCCACACCTATTCGAAGCTCGCCTACGACCCGGTCAAATCCTTCGATCCCATCACGCTCATCGCGACGCAGCCGCTGCTGCTGGTGGTCGAGCCGGGTTTGAAGGTCGGCAGCGTGAGCGACCTGATCGCCTTGGCGAAGGACAAGCCCGGCAAGCTGTCCTACGGCTCTTTCGGCAACGGCAGCGCCGCTCACCTCGCCGGCGAGTATTTCAAGACGCTCACGGGGGTGGACATGGTCCATGTGCCCTACAAGGGCAGCGGCCCCGCACTGGTGGACCTCGTGGCGGGCCAGATCGACCTCATGTTCGATGTGTTCAGCACTGCGGCGCCGCTCGTGCGCGGTGACAAGCTCCGTGCCCTGGCGATCACGTCGGCCGAGCGCTCGTCCCAGTTCCCACAGGTGCCTACCATGCAGCAGGCCGGCGTGGCGGGCTTCGAGGCCGGCACCTGGTTCGGCCTGCTGGCACCGGAGAACACCCCACGGCCCGTCATCGACAGGCTCTCTCGCGAGGTGAATGCCGCACTCAAGGAGAAGGACCTGCAGCAGACGCTGGCATCGCAGGGCGCAACGGTCAGAGGTGGGAGTCCCGAGCAGTTCAAGTCGTACTTCCTCGCCGAATACGACAAGTGGGGAAAGATCGTGAAGTCCGCAGGGGTCACTGCGGACTAGCCACGTACGCGGGTGCGTCCTTGGACCACCTATCCGTCATCCAGTCCGCCCCGGGGAACGGGGCATCCAATCCATGAAACTTCTGAGCTACTCCCATCGGGGAGAGGCGCGCTGGGGTGCGCTCGCCGGTGACCGGATCGTCGATCTCCACGCCGCTTCGCAGGGGCGATACGCCACGCTGCGCAGCGCCCTCGCCGAGCTGGACCTGGCGGCCATCGAATCGCTTGCGAATGCCGCCACGCCGCAACTGGCACTGGCCGACGTCACCCTGCTGCCCGTGATTCCGGACGCACCGCGCATCTTTTGCGTGGGGCTGAACTACGAGGAACATCGTGTCGAGGCCCGCCGCGAGAAGACCGGGCAGCCGACCATCTTCCTGCGCGTGGCCTCCTCGCAGGTGGGGCACGGCCAGCCGCTGGTGATTCCGTCCGAGTCGCAGCAAGTGGACTACGAGGGAGAGATCGCCATTGTCATTGGGCGTGGGGGACGGCGCATTCGCGAGGCGGATGCCTGGGCGCACATCGCGGGCTACGCACCGTACAACGACGGGTCCGTCCGCGATTGGCAGGCGCATACGACCCAATGGACACCCGGGAAGAACTTTCCCGCGACTGGCGGGTTCGGGCCCTGGATGGTCACGCGCGGGGAGATTGGCGACGGCCAGGTCCTCGCGTTGCGCACGCGGCTCAACGGCGAGGTGGTCCAGCAGGCCACGACGGAACAGCTCATCTTCCCGATGCCTGGCTTGGTGGCCTACATCTCGAGCTTCACACCGCTCGAGCCAGGCGACGTGATCGTCACAGGCACGCCGGGCGGTGTGGGCTTCAAGCGCCAACCGCCCCTCTACCTGCGTCCGGGTGACGTCGTCGAGGTTGAAGTGCAGGATGTCGGCACGCTGTCCAACCTCGTGCGCGCAGAATGAGCGACGTCACGCTGATCGACGCGCGCGTCACGGCGAGGTCGGAGCTCGCCACTGACATCTGCGCGCTCGAGATCGAGGCCAGCGGGCGTGTACCGCTTCCGGCCCTCGACGCGGGCGCGCACATCGACGTGCATGTGGGCGGGTTCGTGCGCCAGTACTCGCTGCTCGGTCCTCCCGCCTGCGCGCCCGAACGCTACCGAATCGCGGTGCTGCGGACCACGGCGTCGCGGGGCGGCTCGGAGGCCGTCCACCGCACCCTGCAGGTGGGAAGCTCGCTGCGGATCTCCGCACCCAGGAACCACTTCGCGCTGCGGCTCGACGGGGCGCCAGCAGTGCTGGTCGCGGGCGGCATCGGCATCACGCCCATCCTCTGCATGGCTGCCGCGCTTCATGGGCGCAGAACACCGTTCGAACTCCATTACTGCGGCCGCTCGATTGCACGCATGGCCCTTGTCGATGAACTGCTCGGCTCACCCTACGCGCGGTCCGTGCATCTGCATGTGGACGACGCGCCGAGCGGGCGCCTCGATGTCGGGCGCGTGCTGTCCAGACAGCCTGCGCACGCCCACCTGTATGTCTGCGGCCCACAGGGCTTCATGGACCACGTACTCGGTTCGGCCCGTGCCGCGGGCTGGACCGACGACCGCCTTCACCACGAGTGCTTCCAGCCCGCCGCTGCGGCATCTGGCAGCGGCGATCGCCCCTTCGAACTGTGGGCCGTGCGCAGTGGCCAGCGCATCGTCGTCCGAGCAGACGAAAGCGCGCTCCAGGCGTTGCGCCGCAGCGGAATCCAGATTGCCTCTTCCTGCGAGCAGGGCGTCTGTGGAAGTTGCCTGATACCCGTCGTTGCGGGCCTGGTCGACCACCGGGACTCGTTCCTGACGGCCCAGGAAAAGGCTGCCCACGCCGAATTCCTTCCTTGTTGCTCGCGTGCGCTAGAAAACACGCTGACGATCGACGCTTGAGTCTTCGTCCGCACGCGTCCGCGGTGCTGCCATAGGGGTGTCGTGGGGCCTGAGACAATCCCGCCCCATGGCCAACATCGCATCCATCCTCAAGGCGGAGATCGCACGCGTCGCGCGCAAGGAAGTCCGGTCGGAAATCGAGAGCCTGAAGAAGGCCAGCGCCCAGCAGCGCAGCGCCATCGCCGCCCTGCGGCGCGAGGTCGCCGCCTTGCAGAAGGAACTGCGCCAGGCCGGCCGTGCCCGTTCGGTCGAGACCAAGGCCCAGCCGGCCGAAGACCGCCAGTACCGCTTCAGCGCGACGCGGCTGGCGGCGCATCGCAAGAAGCTCGGCCTGTCCGCCGCCGACTACGGCCGGCTGGTGGGCATGAGCGGCGCCAGCGTCTACCTGTGGGAACAAGGCCAGGTGCGGCCGCGGCCCGAACAGGTGCGCCAGCTCGGCGCCCTCAAGCAGTTGAGCCGCCGGGCCGCGCTGGAGCGGCTGGCCAGCGCCGAATAGCGAGTTCGCGCGGACCGCTCAGGCCGTGCACGCGTCGGCACCGAGGCCGCTTCGGGCGTGGGCCAGCGCCACCGCGTCCGCGCCGGCAGCGAAGCGCAGGCGATCCGACGGGTCGTTCGCGGCCTGCCACACGGCGTGCGCCACGTCGACGGGCCGTGTCGCCTCGCCCACGTCGGCGAGCTGTGCGAAGACCTCCTGTGCATAGCGGCCGTAGGCCTCCGGGATCAGCCCCTCCATGCGCCCGGCGCCGTTGGCGGCGAAGCGGGTGTCGGGGCAGTAGCCCGGTTCGACCAGCCGCGCACGCACGCCGAAGGCGGCCAGCTCGAGCGCCAGCGATTCGGTG
Organism: Xenophilus aerolatus; assembly: GCA_030418545.1. Classification (GTDB taxonomy): domain Bacteria; phylum Pseudomonadota; class Gammaproteobacteria; order Burkholderiales; family Burkholderiaceae_C; genus Xenophilus. The sequence continues at coordinate 490,518 of QAIB01000004.1, forward strand.
AAGCCCTCGATCGCGGCCTTGCTGGCGGTGTAGGCCGCAACGAGCGGGAAGGGCGCCAGCGTTGCGCTCGACGTCACGTTCACCACCAGGCCCGAGCGGCGCTCGCGCCACTGCGGGATGAAGGCCTGGCACATTGCCATCGTGCCGAAGGTGTTGGTCTCGAAGATCTCGCGCACGGTCGCCAGCGGCGTGGCCTCGAAGGCGCCGAAGAGCCCGAGCCCGGCGTTGTTGACCAGCACGTCGACCGGGCCGGCGGCCGCGACCACGCGGGCGATGCTCCGTGCATCCGTGACGTCCAGCGGCAGGACTTCGAGGGTGTCGGAGATCGGCAGCAGCGAGGGCCGGGGCTGGCGCATGGTGGCGACCACTCGCCAGCCCATGGCGTGGAAGTGGCGGGCGATCTCGAGGCCGTAGCCGGACGAGCAGCCGGTGACGAGGGCGGTCTTCATGGGGGTGTCCTTGACAGGTGGAGGTTGACGAAGACCGCAGCGTAGGCGAGCATGCCCGGATGTTCGGTATGCAGATGTCCTTCTTTGTTTAGCCATCGTCCGGAACCCGGCGACGCGCTTTCGCAGGTCGTGGCGCTGCTGCACCCGCGTGCGGTGTTCGCCAACGCCATCGGCGGCAAGGGCGACTGGGCGGTGCGTTTCGCCGCCTACGGCCGGCCTTCCTTTTGCATCTTTCTGGAAGGCACTTGCCGGCTGGCCGTCGACGGGCATGAACCGGTCGAGGTCGGCGCCGGCGACTTCGTGCTGCTGCCGCGCACGCCGGCCTTCACGCTCGCCGGCGGCGACGCGGTGGCGCCCGTCGCCATGGACCCGGACGCGTTGCCCACGGGCGGCCGCGAGCTCCGCTACGGCGACCCGTCCGGCCCGCCGGACATGCGCTCGCTGGGCGGTGCCTTCGTCTTCGACCGCGCGGACCCGGCCTTGCTCGTCGCGCTGCTGCCCGGCGTCGTGTGCGTGCGGGGCTCGTCGCGGTTGTCGGCGCTGGTGCGCATGGTGGCCGAGGAAAGCGCCGTGCCCCGACCGGGGGGCGACTTCGTGCGTGCGCGCCTGGTGGAGCTGCTGCTCGTGGAGGCCCTGCGCGCCACGCCGCCTGACCAGGCGCCGCCCGGGCTGCTGCGCGGCCTGGGCGACGCGCGTCTGGCCGTGGCGCTGGAGCAGCTGCATGCCGGCATCGACCAGCCCTGGACCGTCGAGCGCCTGGCGCGCGCGGCGGCGCTCTCGCGCTCGAGCTTCTACGAACGCTTCACCCGCGCGGTCGGCATTGCACCGATGGAGTACCTCCTCGCCTGGCGCATGGAGATCGCCCGCGACCTGCTGCGCCAGGGCGAGCTGCGCACCGCGGAGATCGCCGAGCGCGTGGGCTACGGCTCGGCCAGTGCCTTCAGCGTCGCCTTCACGCGGCACGTGGGCCAGACGCCGACGGCGTACGCGCGAGCGGCGCGGGGCGTGGCCGAAGCCCCGGGCGCAGATGTCGCAAAGCAGGATTCGGGCTCCGATTCCTGAAAGTGCAATCGGCCTGCAGCGCCCGCCAGTCGGGCGCCGCGGGCCAATTCGTCACATTCGTGACGATCTGCAGGCGGGTGCGCCGCACACCGGGGCCATGCCTTTCTCCGACGAACTCTGGCGCTGGTCCGCCACCGAAACCGGCCACGACGCGCCGACGCGGCTCGATGCGGTGCTGCAGCGCGCCGGCTGGTCGCGCCCGAGCGAGCTGCAGCCGAGCGAGCCCGTCGTGCGCTTCACACCGAGGCCAGCGCCCCTTCCACGGCCAGCGCCACGGCCGCCAGCCGGGCATCGTCGCCGCGCACCGATGACAGCATCAGCCCTGCCGGCAACTCGCCCGCTTCATGGCAGGGCAGGCTGAACGAGCAGCCGTCCAGGAAGTTGATCGCGAAGGTGTTGCGCAGCAGCAGGCCGTTGGCCTGGAAGAAGGCCTCGTCCGTCGCCAGCGCGTCGATGGCCGGCGCCGCGATCGGCACCGTGGGGCACAGCAGCGCGTCGAAGCCCTGCAGCGCGCTCTCCATGCGGGCGATCCAGTCGGCGCGGCGCTGCTGCATGGTGATGTAGTCGGCCGCGCTCACGGTCAGCCCCAGGTCGATGCGGGCGGCCACGCGGCGGTCGTAGTCGGCGCGGCGCTCGGCGAGGGTCGCGCGGTGCACGGCGGCGGCCTCGACGGGCGAGAAGCCGCCGGGCGCGTTGATCCGCGCGACCTCGGCCAGCTCCGCCAGCGGGAGGTCCACGATCTGCGCGCCTGCCGCCGAGAGCGTGGAGACGGCGCGCTGGAAGGCGTGTGCCGTGGGCCGGTCGATGCCGTCGAACATCAGCGTGCTCGGCACGGCCAGGCGCAGGCCCTGTAGCGGACGGCGCCGCACCGCGAGCGGCGCATCCGCCAGCGCGGCATCGGCGACGAGGCAGTCCTCCACCGACAGCGCCATGGCACAGACCGTGTCCAGCGTCTGGGACAGCGGGAATGCACCGGCGCGCGGCGTCCGTGACTGCGTGCTTTTGAAGCCCACGATGCCGCACAGTGCGGCCGGGATGCGAATGGAGCCGCCGGTGTCCGAGCCCAGGCCGACGACGGACAGGCCCAAGGCGACCGACACGGCGGCACCGGACGAGGAGCCGCCCGGGATGCGCGCGGTGGCCGGGTCGGCCGGGTTGCGCGGCGTGCCATGGTGCGGGTTGATGCCCACGCCCGAGAACGCGAACTCGGTCATGTTGGTCTTGCCCACGATGGCCGCACCCTGCGCGCGCAGGCGCTGCACGGCCACGCTGTCCTGTGTGGCGGGCGCCGCACCCCGGCGCACGATGGAGCCGGCCAGCGTGGTCTCGCCGGCCACGTCGTAAAGGTCCTTGATGGAGACCGGCAAACCCGCCAGCGGCGGCAGCTGTACACCGGCCTTGCGGGCGGCATCGGCATGGCGTGCGGCGGCGAGTGCGGCATCGGCGTAGTGCCGGGTGAAGACATGCTCGGCGGCGGGAAGCTTCGCGCCTTCCAGGGCCTGGGTGACCATGGCTTCGTGGGAGGTGCTACCGGCGTCGAGCCGGGCGCGCATGGCGGCAATGCGGGCTGGGGTGGGCATGGGCGCTGGGCGGATGAAGGTTGCGGTCGGTACTGTGGGCGCAGTGCCAGCGGGCGTGGCGCCGGTCAGGCCACCACAGGCAGGCACTCCACCGTGTAGCGGTGTGCCAGGCGGCGGCCGAGGCGATCGTCGACCAGTGCCATGGTAAAGATGTTCGCGGGCCGGATGCCGCCGATGACGGCCACGGTGCCGCAGCTCATGGCCATTCCCTCGGGCAGTTGCTCCTGGCCGCAATGGCGGCGGGCCAGGTCGCGCACGTCGCGCAGGCTGTCGAGCAGGCCATTCTGGTACTCCACCTCGCGGCCGTCCTCGACGATGCTGGAGACGATGCGCAGGCTGTCCCAGTGCGGCAGCACCTCGTCCAGCGGCCAGGCCTCGCGCGCCACGGGCTTGGCGCACAGCTGCTTGGACAGCGCTACGCTGTGCGCCTCCAGCTTGCGGTCGGTGTGGTCGGACGTCAGGCTCACATAGCTGCGGCCAGCCTGGCTGAACAGCAGCACCTCGACTTCGCCCGAACTGTCGGGGCCCGCCATTTGCACCGTAGCGTCCTGCGTCAGCTGGTTGGCGGCGACACGGTAGAACAGCGGAACTGCCGACGGGCGTGGCACGCCGATGGCGGCCAACTCTTCGATGTGGTGCTCGATGGCTGCGTGGTCGCGCCCGGCCCAGCCGGCGATCACGAAGTGGTCGATGGAGACGGCCAGCGTGCTCGCACCGCCAGCGGACGAAATGGAAAAAGTCAGTTGCATGGTCGGGAAGGAAGAGGGAGCGGTCAGCCAAAGATCCGCGGAAGCCACAGCGCCAGGTCGGGCGCCAGGGCCAGCAGCACGATGACCGCGAACAGCGCCAGCACGAAGGGCACGGCGCCGACGATGACGGCCTGGATCGAGCCGCTCTTGCGCAGGCTCTGCACCACGAACAGATTCAGGCCCACGGGCGGCGTGATCAGCGCGGTTTCCACCAGCACGATGATCACGATGCCGAGCCAGATCGGGTCGAAACCGAGCGCCGTCATGATGGGCGCGACGATGGGGATGGTGGTGATCATCATGGACAGCGTTTCCATGAAGCAGCCCAGGATCACGTAGAACACCACCATGGCCGCGAGCATCGCCATGGGCGGCCAGCCCAGGCCGGACACGCTGCTCGTGATCGCGTCGGTCAGGCCGATGGCCGACATCACGAAGTTCAGGAAGCCGGCGGCGATGACGATGAGCATGATCATCGCGGTCGAGCGCATGGTGTTCTCCGCCACCTCGCGCAGCATCTGCCAGGACACCCGGCGCGCGGCCAGCGCCAGCACCAGCGCACCCACCACGCCCAGCGCGGCCGCTTCGGTCGGGGTGGCCAGGCCGGCGTAGATCGAGCCCACCACCAGGATGAAGATCGCCAGAGGCGGCAGCAGGTGCACCAGGCTGGCCATGCGCTCGCCCCAGCTGGCGCGTACCGGCTGCCCACCCCAGGCCGGACGCCACAGGCAGGCGGCCACGATCGCCGCCATGAACAGTACCGCCGCCAGGATGCCCGGCAGGATGCCGGCCAGGTACAGCTTGGGCACCGAGGTGTTGGTCAGCACGCCGTAGATCACGAGGTTGATCGAGGGCGGGATCAGGATGCCCAGCGTGCCGCCGGCGGCGATGCTGCCCAGGAACAGCGGCTCGTTGTAGCCGAAGCGTTTGATCTGCGGCAGTGCCACCGTGCCCACCGTGGCCGCCGTGGCCACGCTGGAACCGGAGGTCGAGGCGAACACCGTGCTGGCGCCGATGTTGGCGTGCATGAGGCCGCCCGGCAGCCAGCTCAGCCACTTGGCCATGGCGTCGTACATGCGCTGGGCGAAGCCGGCGCGCAGCAGGATCTCGCCGAGCATGACGAACAGCGGGATCGCCACCAGCAGGAATTCGTTGCTCGAACCCCAGGCCATCTCGCCCATGGCACGTGCCAGCGGCAGCGAGGAGTAGAGCGGTTCGAGGATCAGGCCCAGCAGGCCCAATGCAGCCCCCACGGGGATGCACACGCCCAGCAGCACCAGCAGCAGGACGAGAGAGACGCCGATCATGCCCATCACGCACGCTCCGCAGCAACGAGGCGCTCGCCTTCGGCGGCACCTTCCTCGGCCTCTTCGACGGCCGACTTCATGCCGGCCACCGCGCGCAGGGCCTCCCAGTCGCCCGTGACCATCGCGCTGCTGGCGCGCAGAAGCATCAGCGCCAGGACCAGCACGAACCAGAGCAGCCCGGCCAACCACAGCAGCTGCGGGATCCACAGCGGCGTGCCCAGCGGCGTGTTGGCCGTGGAGTTGGCGCTCCAGGAGGTCGTCAGCACATCGCTGGCGTACCAGCTCAGGCAGACGGCGAAACCGCCCAGGCTGGCCAATGCCAGCCAGTCCAGTACGGCGGCGACGCGAGTGGGCAGGTACTGGTAGAGCACGTCGATGCGCACGTTCGCGCGTTCCAGCGCGGTGAACGCGAGCGCCCAGGTCACGCTGATCGCGAAGGCGTAGCCGGACAGCTCGTCGGCGCCTCCCAGGCTGTGGCCGACCAGGCGGCGCACGATCACGTCGTAGGTCACCAGCAGCACGCTGGCGCCGGTCAGTGCGGCCCCGGCCCAGACCGCGACGCGCGACAGCGTGGCAGCCAGGGCGAGGCCGCGGCCCAGCAGGGTCGGGCCATAGGGATGGGTCATGGCGGTCATGGACGCGGCATTGCAGGGGTGGGCGCGGGAGCCGACGGCATCACTTCTTGGCGACCACGCCCAGCGTCTTGCCGATCGTGCCGTTGAAGTCGTTCACGCACGCGGCCGAGCAGCGCTGCGCCCACTTGGCGACCACCTGTTCGCTGACCTGCTTGAGCAGCGCCTTGTCCGCCGCCGACGGCGTCACCAGCGTCATCTTGCCCTTGACGGGTTGGGTGCAGGCGGCGGCGCCGGTGTTGCAGTCGTAGCCTTCCTGGGTCTGCTTGGCGGCAGCCTCCCAGATGGTGTTGACCAGGCCATCGACCTCGGTCTGCAGAAACTTCTGCAGCGACGGGTCGTACTTGGCCCAGACCGCGCCGTTGACCGCATGCACCTGTTGGTTCCAGTTGATCGGCAGGGCCAGCAGGTGAGTCGCCACCTCGTACCACTTGGCGGAGTAGCCCGACAGCGAGCCGGTGATGGCGCAGTCCACCACCTTGTTCTGCATGGCCGGCACCACGTCGCCGAAGGCCATGGTCACGCTGGCGCCGCCCAGGGCCTCGATGAAGTCGGCCTGGGTGCGGCTGCTGGTGCGCACCTTCTTGCCCTTGATGTCCGCGAGGCCCTTGATGTCGGCGTTGCAGAACAGCACCTGTGCCGGGTAGGTGGAGATGCCCAGCAGTTTGACCTTGTTGCCTTCGCCGTAGGTCTTGGCCAGCACGGGCGCGAAGGCGTCGGTGAGGGTGCGCGCCGTCTTCACGTCGGTGGCCAGGCCTGCCAGGTCGATCGCTTCGTTGAGCGGGTTGTCAGAGGCGAAGTACGACAGCGTGGCCGTGCCGTACTCGATCACGCCGCTGCCCAGCAGACGCAGCAGTTCGGGACCCTTCAAGCCCATCTCGTTGAAGCCCTTGATCTCGGCCGTGACCTGGCCCTGGCTCTTCTCGGTGATGGTCTTGGTCCAGAACGGGCGCTCGTAGTCCTGGTAGGCCGTCAGGTTGGACAGGCCGCCCGTGACCTTCAGGTGGGTCTTGGGCAGGGTCTGGGCCGACACGGCACCGGCGAGCAGCGCGGCAGAGACGAGGGCAGCGATGGTGTTGCGGAGCGTCATGGTGGTGATTCCTCGGGGTGGGCGGAAAGGCAGGGGAAACTCAGAGTACGGCGAGCTGGTGGTCACGCCAGTCGGTGACGAGCATGTGGCCCGGGGCGTGGGTGATGCAGAAGGGCAGCCGGGCGGCCTCGATGACGGCCTGGGGCGTGACGCCGCAAGCCCAGAACACGGGCAGTTCGTCGTCTGCGATCTCCACGGCATCGCCCCAGTCGGGCCGCGTGACATCGACGATGCCGATGCGGGACGGATCGCCCAAATGCACAGGCGCGCCGTGCGCGCCCGGAAAGCGCGAGGTGACCTGCACGGCGCGGATGGCGTCGGCTGCCTTGAGCGGGCGCATGGACACCACCAGGGGCCCGTGGAACGGGCCGGCTGGCGTGGTGGGAATGTCGGTGCGGAACATGGCCACATTTCGGCCCTGCGCGACGTGGCGCAGCGGCACGCCGGCCTGCAGCAGCGCGGTCTCGAAGGTGAACGAACAGCCGATCACGAAGCTCACCAGGTCGTCGCGCCAGAGCGCGCCGATATCGCTGGGCTCGTCGACTGGCACACCGCCGCGCCAGACCCGGTAGCGCGGCACGTCGCTGCGGATGTCCAAGTCCTCGCCCAGCGTGGGCAGGAACGGTTCGCCGGGCTCGGACACGGCCAGCAGGGGGCAGGGCCTGGGGTTGCGCTGGCAAAAGCGCAGGAAGTCGTCGGCCTGCGCGCGTGGCAGGATGGCCAGGTTGGCCTGCACATGCCCGGGTGCCATGCCGGCGGTGTGACCGGTGTAGGCACCGCTACGGACAAGGCGGCGCGCGCTGCGGCCGTCGGGGGCGGACTCGGCGCGGGGATCGAGGCGAGCGGGGGCCATGTCAGTAGTACTGGATCTCGAACAGCAGGCAGCCCTGGCGAGTGGTGAAAGGGCCGTGCAGCGCGCCGGGCGGGCGGCAGGCGAAGGTGTAGGAGCCGAAGCGCTCGCCGCCTTGGCCCTCGGCATCGCAGCCGACGACGAAGTCGCCCTCGACGATGAGGACCTCCTCGTGGAAGTCGTGCACGACCGGGCGGTCGATCAGCGCGCCGGCCGACCAGCGGGCCAGCCGCGTGCGCGAGCCGGTGCCGGTGGCGGGGTCGAGGTTGTCGGCCAGCACGATCTCTTCGATGCGCCCGGCCGAGGAGGGGACCGGCCGCCATGCCGCATCGCTGCGGTCGATGGAAAAGAACTCGCGATGGACTCGGGTCGGGGGTGTCGGCATGGGGGCGCAGTGTTGTCGCGCCCCCTGCCACGGTCAAACGGGAAATTCTTGTGCCGACCCAACAGATTTGCTGATGGCACAAGGCTGGCGCATCGCATGCCCCAGGCGGGGGCCAAAGGTGCACACCAGGGGTGCGGGAAATCCCGCGCGCCCGGTGGCGGAGTCAGGGTGCGAGGATGTCCGGTCGGCTGGCCGCGACGAAGTCATCGCTGGCCGATTGCGCCATGGCCACCAGGGCCTCGGCCATGGGCGAGGCCGGTTCCATGCGAAAGCTGGCGACCAGCGGCAACGGCGCAGGCATCGGCGTCACCTCCAGCAGCACCAACCGACCCTGCTCCAGATCCTGCTGGATCGCGCCGATGGGCAGCAGGGCGGTACCGAATCCCGAGCGCGCCATGTCCACCATGGCGCCGAGCGAGGAGAAATAGCTGACGCGCAGGTTGCTGCAGCCCGCCGCGTTCTGCGCGATGTTGCGGTAAACGCTGGACTCGCGATGGAAGGAGATGATGGGGTGCTGGGCAATGTCGGCGAACGACAGCTGTGTGCGCGCCGGAAAGCTCAGCGCGCGCTGCGGGCTGGCCACCCAGCCCATCGAAAACTCTGCCAGGCGCCGGTTGTCGATGAAGCCCTGCGTGATCTCTTCGGACAAGATGGCGCAGTCCAGCGTGCCGCGCAGCAGTTCGTCGCGCAGGCGCGGCGTGGTGTCGGAAATCAGCTCCAGCGTGGCATTGGGATAGCGCTCTGCGAAGCGCGAGAGCAGCGCGGGCAGCCAGGTGTGGGCGATGGTCTCGATCACGCCGATGCGCAGCATGCCCGAAAAGGCTTCGGGCTGGCCCATTGCGGCCATCATGCGCGATTGCAGCTCGATCACGCGCTCTGCATGTGGCATGAGCTCGGTCCCATGCCAGGTCAGCATCACGCCGCGGTGATCGCGCTCGAACAGCCGGACGCCGAACTGTTCTTCCAACGTGGCAATGCGGCTGGAGATACCCCCCTGCGTCGTGTGCAGCTTCTCGGCCGCAGCCTTGAAGCTGCCGAGCTTCGCAACCCAGACGAAGGCCTCGAGGAAACGCACGTTCATGGCCGCAGTGTAGGGCGGCTGGACAACGGCCTGCCCAACCGCTACACCTGAGCCATGCCCTTTTCCGACGAACTCTGGCGCCTGTCCGCCACCCGCCTTGCCACGCTGATCGCCCAGCGCAAGCTCTCCGCCACCGAGGTCGCGCGCGATGCCCTCGCGCGGCTCGATGCCGTCAACCCGCAGCTCAACGCGGTCGTCGAGCACCGGCCCGACGCCGTGCTGCAGCGCGCGGCCGAGGTCGACGCCGCGCTCGCACGCGGCGAGGCGGTGGGCCCGCTCGCCGGCGTGCCCGTCACCGTCAAGGTCAACACCGACCAGGCCGGCTTCGCCACGACCAACGGCGTCGGCTTGCAGAAGGACCTGGTTGCGCAAACCAACAGCCCGGTGGTCGACAACCTGCTGCGCGCCGGCGCCGTGCTGCTGGGCCGCACCAACACGCCGGCCTTCAGCTACCGCTGGTTCACCGACAACCGGCTGCACGGGCGCACGCGCAATCCGCTCAACGCCGCGCTCACGCCCGGCGGCTCTTCCGGTGGCGCGGCCTCGGCCGTGGCGGCGGGCATCGGCGCGCTGGCGCACGGCACCGACATCGCGGGCTCGATCCGCTACCCCGCCTATGCCTGCGGCGTGCACGGCCTGCGGCCCAGCCTGGGGCGCGTGCCGGCGTGGAACGCGTCGGGGCCCGAGCGCGCCATCGGCCCGCAGCTCACCGCCGTCTCCGGGCCGATCGCACGCCAGGTCGGCGACCTGCGACTGGGCCTGGCCGCGATGGCGCAGCCCGACCCGCGCGATGCGTGGCACATGCCCGTGCCGCTGGTGGGCACGCCGGTGCCGCGGCTCGCGGCGCTGTGCGTGCGGCCCGACGGCATGGACACGGCGCCCGAGGTCGAAGCCGCGCTGCGCGATGCCGCCGCGCGCCTGCGCGACGCCGGCTGGACCGTGGACGAGGTCGATGCGCTGCCGCCGCTGAAGGCCGCCGTGGTCGACCAGGTCACGCTGTGGATGGGCGACGGCTACGCCGCGCAGCTGGCCACCGCCGAGCGGGAGGGCGACGCCGGTGCGCTGGCCGCGCTGCGCGGGCAGTTCGAGCTCGTCGGCGACGTCAAGGCCGAGCAGGTGCTGGCCGTGCTGTCGCGCCGCGCCACGGTGGCGCGCGCCTGGCAGCGCTTCCTGGCCGAACGCTATCCGCTGGTGCTGCTGCCCGCTTCGGGCGAGCTGCCCTTCGAGGTCGATGCCGACCTGCAGGGGCCGGACCGCTATGCGCGCGTGTGGGCGGCGCAGACCCCCATGATCGCGCTGCCCTTCGTCGGCCTGCCGGGGCTCGTGGTGAGCACGGGCGTGGCCGAGGGCCCGCACGGCATCGCGCCGGTGGGCGTGCAGCTGACGGCCGCACGCTTTCGCGAAGACGTGCTGCTCGAAGCCGGCGAGGCCATCGAGGCGCGCGGCGTGCCGCCGATGCCGGTCGACCCGCAGCCCTGACGCACGCCGCGCCTCACAGCCACCACAGCGCCGCCAGCGCGATCGCGGTGGGCAGCAGCGCGCCCAGCAGCAGGCCGCCCGCGCCCACGGCGCCGTCGTCGAAGCCGGCCTTGAGCAGCGCCACGCCGGCGGGGTTGGGCGCGTTGGCGATCACCGTCAGGCCGCCGCCCGCCACCGCGCCGGCCACCAGGCTGTAGCGCGCCGCCTCGCTCATGCCCTCGATCAGCGAGCCCAGGTAGGTCAGCGCCGCGTTGTCGGTGATGGCCGTGAGGGCGGCCGCGCCGACGAAGAGCGTGCCCGACGACAGGCCCGACACGATGGGCTGCAGCCACCATTGCTGCATGCCGCCCAGCACCACCAGGCCCGCCAGGAAGAAGGCCACCAGCAGCGCTTCCTTCACGATCAGCGGGCTCTGGTGCTTCGGGTAGGCCGCCGTGTAGCCGACGAACATCAGGAACAGGCCGAGGAAGGCCACCGGGTGATGCGCCAGCAGCACCACGCCGGCCAGGAAGCCGAAGTGCGCCAGCACCACTGCCGTCGGCGGCATGCCGGGCTCGGCCAGGCCGGCGGGCGCCGGCTGCGCGAGCAGGTGGCGCCGCAGGGCGAGGGTGGCCAGCGTGGCGTTGACGACGACCGCGATCGCCGCCTTCCAGCCGAAGGTCTGCAGCATGAACAGCGAGTCCCAGCCCCAGGCGGCGGCCACCATCAGCACCGGCGGCGCGGCGAATGCGCTCAACGTGCCGCCGATGGACACGTTGACGAACAGCGCGCCCAGCGCGAAGTACTTGAGCCGCTGCGGCACGCCGGCATGGAAGACCTGCGGCGCAAGCATCAGCGCGGCCAGGGTCATCGCCGCCGGTTCGGTGATGAGCGAGCCCAGCAGCGGCACGCCCGCCAGCCCCAGCCAGGCGCGCACCAGCGGCGTGGGCAGGGGCAGCACGCGGGCCAGCGCATCGACGCCCGCCTGCACGGCCACCAGGATCGGGCGCGAAGCCGCCACCACCATCACCGCGAACACGAAGAGCGGCTCGGTGTAATGGCGCGATTCGGCATACGCCAGCGCCTGCGCGCCGCCCTGCAGCAGCGCCATCGCGGCCACCAGCACAATGGCCCAGGCGCCGAAGACCACCTCGACCTCGCCCAGCAGGTGGAACAGGCCGCCATGGCGCGGATAGCGGTGGGCCAGGCGCTCGAACTGGCGCGCGGCGAAGGTGTGGATGAGGGCCAGCGCGAAAAGCGCGGCGGCGACGACCTGGACGGTCGTGGGAGACGACAGGGAGTGCATGCGAAGTCCAGCCGCGCGGCGGCCCGACCTGCGCATGAACCTGCCCGGCAGGAAGCAGCCGGACACCCAGCGCGCATTGTACCGGCGAGGTCTCAAAACCTCAGGCCGAATAGGCCCAAAGCGCGCGTCCCACTTGCGCGAGCTGCTATCAATTCAGTAGCAAAAGCGGGGCATGCTGCACCGCGGCGTAGGCCTGGTCCTGCGCGGGCACCCGGCCTCGCACCCACTGACATCCACGCGCACGGCCTTAACTTCCTCGCACAAGCACAACACACCACAGGGTTTGCTCATGCCCGCTCCCGCATTTCTCGTCGAAGACAACGCCCTCATTCGCCACAGCCTCATCCCGACCATGGAGGAGCTGGGCGACACGCAGGTCGTCGGCATCGCCGAGGGGCAGGAGGATGCCATCGCCTGGCTCACCCGTGACCATGCGGCCGACTGGCGGCTGGCGGTGATCGACCTTTTCCTCAAGGACGGCTCGGGCCTGGGCATCGTCGAGGCCTGCCAGCGGCGCCGGCCCGACCAGCGCGTGGTCGTGCTGAGCAACTACGCCACGCCCGCCATGCGCGAGCGCTGCACCGAACTGGGCGCCAACGCCGTCTTCGACAAGTCCAGCGAGCTCGAGGAATTCCTCGCCTATTGCGGCAGCCTGTCGGTGCACTGAGGCGGCCCCGGGCGGCGCGCCAGGGTTCTCCCGTCGACCCAATGGCGGAGGGGTTCTATGCCCAATGCCCGTGCAGGGACATCGCCTCGCGCGCTACGCTGGATGCGTCCGTCACCACGTGGAGTCGCCGCGATGCTGTTGTCCTCTCCTTCGTTCCCGCCGTCTGCGCGCGCGCCATTGGCCACACCCGGGCCCGGCCCCGAAGGGCTGGCCGGATGGCTGCTGCTGCCGGCCCTGGCACTGCTGACGGCGCCGCTGTACCTGCTGGCTGACGCGGCGCGCACGGTGCACCAGCTGCTGCAGCCCGGCGCCTGGGAGCAGCTCGCCTCGCCCGCGGCCGCGGGCTACCACCCGCTGCTGCCGTCGTTGCTGCACTTCGAGATCCTCGCGGGTGTGGTCGGCTTCGTCGTCGGCGTGTGGGCGGCAGTGGCCTTCTTCCGCCGCCGCGCCAGCGCGCCGGGCCGCGTCATCGCCTTCTTCGGCCTCGCGCTGGGACTGCAGGGCATCGGCGCCCTGTGGGCCGGGCAGTTGCCGGTGGCGTGGGGCGCCGGCACGAACCCCTGGCGCGCCGCCGTGCCGCTGGCGCTGCTGTGCGCGGTGGGCGTGCCCTACCTGCTCGCCTCGCGCCGCGTGGCGAACACCTTCACCCGCTGAGCGCTGCGGCCATGGACATCGAGACCACGCTCGACTGGCTCACGGTGATCGCCGTGCTCAGTGGGCTGGGCTTCGTGGTCCTGCTGGCGCTCGGGCATCGCACGCGCGCATCGCGGGACGACGAGGGCACGCGACTCTGAGCTGACCGCCCATCACCAGCCGGCGGCTTGCACGAGGCCGCTCAGTGGTGATGCCCACCCGCCCCGTGCACATGCCGGTGGGCGATCTCTTCGTCGGTGGCGGGACGCACGCCGACGACGGTGAGGCCGAACTTCAAGGTGCGGCCGGCCCAGGGGTGGTTGCCGTCGAGCAGCACCTGCGGGCCCTTGATCTTCACGACGTTGAACACGTGCTGCGTGCCGTCATCGAGCTGGCCCTGCAGCTGGCCGCCGACCTTCACGCCGGGCGGGAATTCGCTCTTGGGGATGGTGCGCAGCAGCGACTCGTCGCGCTCGCCGAAAGCGTCGGCCGGCGCCAGCGTCAGCGTGGTCTGGAAGCCGGTGTCCTTGCCCTCGAGGGCTTCCTCGATCTTGGGCAGGGTGTTGTCGTAGCCGCCGTGCAGGTAGGCCATGGGCTCCTTGGCCGCCTCGAGGAGCTGGCCGGTCGTGGGGTCCGAGACCTTGTAGCGGAGGGTGACGACGGTGTCTTTGGTGATGGTCATGGCGGGCTTGCGCTGGGAAAGGGATGGGAATCGGGTCGCGCATTCTCGGCCCATCCGATGCGGCCTGTCCGCACGTGGCGATGTTGCTGGTGGCCTCTTCACCTACCTGCGGCGTCGCGTCCGACGGATCGTGCGGCGCGCTGCCGGGGCCCATGCTCGGCAATCAACGCTCGCCCACACCGCACCATGCAGCCCAAGCAGTTCCTCGACCTCGGCAAGAAGGCCGTCACCGCCTGGTCCGACGACTTCGCGCCCAGCATGGGCGCGGCGATCAGCTACTACACCGTGTTCTCGCTCGCGCCGCTGCTGGTGATCGTGATCGCCGTGGCCGGCGCGCTGTTCGGGCGGGAGGCGGTGCAGGGCGAGATCGTCGCGCAGCTCTCGGGCTTCATCGGCCGCGACGGCGCGCTGGCGGTGCAGGGGCTGGTCAAGAGCGCGAGCGAGCCCTCCAAGGGCCTGCTGGCGGGGCTGTTGAGCGTGGGCGTGCTGCTAGTCGGCGCCACCACGGTGTTCGCCGAGCTGCAGAGCGCGCTCGACCGCATCTGGCATGTGCCCGCGGCTGCCAAGCCGAGCGGCCTGTGGTCGCTGCTGCGGGCGCGCGTCCTGTCCTTCGGGCTCATCCTGGCGCTGGCCTTCCTGCTGATGGTGTCGCTGCTGGTGAGCACGATCGTCAACGCCTTCGGCACCTGGGCCGGCGGCTTCCTGCCGGGCTGGGCGGTGCTGCTGCAGTTGCTCAACATCGCCGTGTCGATCGGCATCACGACGCTGCTGTTCGCGATGATCTTCAAGTTCATGCCCACGGCACCGATCGCCTGGCACGACGTGTGGATCGGTGCGGCGGTGACCGCGGTGCTGTTCGAGGCGGGCAAGTTCGCCATCGGCCTGTACCTGGGCAAGAGCGGCATGAACGAGTCCTATGCGGCCGCCGGTTCGCTGGTGGTGCTGCTGGCCTGGGTCTACTACGCGGCCCAGATCTTCCTGCTGGGCGCCGAGTTCACCAAGGTGTACGCCCATGCGCACGGCTCGGTCGCGGGCGCGCAGGCCGTGGCCGCCACCGAGGCCTCCGCCGCGGTGGCCGAGGCCGGCACCGACGCGGCACCTGCACAGGTCGCATCCGCCGCCGGCGCGGCCGCTGTCGTCACCGACGTGCCCGACCATGCCGCGCTCGCGCGCACGGCCGCGGCACAGGCCGAGATCGACGCGCGCGTGCAGCGTGCGACCGAAGGACTGATGAAGCAGCTGCTGTGGCTGGGCGCCGCGACGGTCGCGAGCGCGGTGGTGTCGGGCTGGCAGAAGCGCCAGCGCAAGGCCGTGCGCGCGTCGCGCCGCATGCACCGCAAGGCACTGCGCCCGTGACAGGCTGACCGGTGCATGACCAACGGGCTCGCCGTGCACAGGTCGCGCCGCAGGCCGACAACAACCCGATACCCAGGTTGACATACACGCTGTCATCGTCCGGGTGCAGTGGACGTTGAACGACAGCGGATGGTTCGACAGCGCGTCGCCTCGACGTCGCCCGGCCCCTCTGCCTCAACTTCATCGAGCCATGACATCCACAACAACACACAGACCCCGTTCGGCGCTGGCCGCCTCGGGCCTCCTCGCACTGGTCCTGGGCGGCTGCGTGGTGGCGCCACCGCCTCCGCCGCCGCCCATCCACCATCGGCCGCCGCCCGTGGTGGTCGAGCCGGCGCCGCCGGTCGTCATCGAGCGCTATGCGCCGCCTCCGGGCATCGTGTATGTCGAGCCCAACTACGCCATGCCCGCGCCGGGCTACGCATGGCGCTACCACCCGCGTTACGGCTGGGGCTGGTACCACTCGCGCTACGGCTGGCACCGCGGCTGGAACTGAGCGTTGTTCCAGCGCCATCGGGCGCCGCATGGACGGCGCCCGTGGTTCAACCCTGGTCGTCGACGCGCGTCACCTGCACCTGCATGTCCTCGATCTCCAGCGGGCCGTAGTTGGAGATGAAGGCCACGTCGGCCGCGTCGCGGCCGTAGCCCACCACGATGCGGCCGCCGCGCGGCTCGCTCTGCGTGGCGTCGAAGGTGTACCAGCGGCCATCGATGAAGGCCTCGAACCAGGCGTGCATGTCCATCGGATCGAGCTTGTACAGGTAGCCCACCACCTGGCGCGCCGGGATGTGCAGCGCGCGCGTGAGCGCGATGCCCACGTGCGAGAAGTCGCGGCACACGCCCGCGCCGTTCTCCAGCGTGCCCAGCGCATCGGTGCTGGCATCGCTCACGCCGTACTCGTACTTCAGGTTCTGGTGGATCCAGCGGCGGATGCCCTCGACCTGCGCATAGCCCGGCTGCAGCCCCTTCACGATCTCGCGCGCGCGGTCTTCCATCTTGTCCGACGGGCAGTAGCGGCTCTGCAGCAGGTACATGAGGGCATGGTCGGGCAGCTGGTCCACCGGCGTGGGCGGCGCGTGGGGCGCAACGGCCAGGTCGTCCTCGGTCTCCATCACCACCTCGACCTCGATGCACATGCCGCCCGCCGGCACGGTGAAGCGCTGGCACAGGTTGCCTGACGGGTCGGTGTATTCGACCGTCGGCACCCAGGGCTTGAGTTCGTAGCGTTCGCTGACCATCCATTGCGCCAGGCCGCTGCGCGGGCGGAGCATGGCGACGACGGGGCAGGGCTGTTCGTTGCTGACGCGCAGCAGGTTGGTGGCTTTGAGGCGCATGGCGAAGGTGGCAAGGTGAGGGGCGCGACAGTGTGGCCGGCACGGCAACGCCGCGGCGTCGGCCGATGCCGCGCGCGCTCATGGGCGGACGCCCCGCCGCTTCGATCGCGATCAAGCCCGCATCGGCCCGCCTGTGCGAGCATCATGCGGTTCCCAAGTTCGGCATCCCATGGAAATCGAGTTCAAGTTCTGCATTCCGCTCGGGCGGCTCCAGGCCGTCGAGGCGGCGATGCGCCGCGGCACCGTGCAGCGCACGCGGCTGCAGGCGCGCTACGTCGACACCCCGGCCGGCGCCCTGGCCGCGGCGGGCATGGTGCTGCGCCTGCGCAAGGAAGGACCGCGCTGGGTGCAGACGGTGAAGGCGGCCGGCGACGGCCCGCTGCAGCGCTGGGAGCACAACGTCGACCTCGGCCCGCAGGCGGGCGGCGACGCGCCGGCAGCCGACCCGCAACGGCACGCCGGCACGCCGGTCGGCGACCGGCTGCTCGCCGTGCTGCGCGACGCCGATGGGCCGCTGTGCGAGAGCTACGCCACCGACATCGAGCGCCTGACGCGCGAGGTGCGCAGCGGCGGCGCGACCGTCGAACTGGCCCTCGACACCGGCGGCATCCGTGCGCACGGTGCCGACGGCGCGTTGCGCGAGGCGCCGGTGTGCGAGCTCGAACTGGAACTGCTGCGCGGCGAGGTGCGCGACCTGGTCGCGCTGGCGCAGGCCTGGTCGCAACGCCACGGGCTGTGGTTCAGCACGGTCTCCAAGGCCGAGCGGGGCGAACGCCTGCTGCACGGTACCGACGCGGTGCCGGCCGTGAAGGCGGCGCCGGTCCCGGCCTCCTTCGCGGGCCTGGACGGCCGCGCCCTGCAGCAGGCCGCGATCGCGCATGCCTTGGCGCAAGTCCTGCCCAACGCCAGCGAAGTGGCGGCCGGCAGCGGCGACGACGAGCAGGTGCACCAATTGCGCATCGGCCTGCGTCGCCTGCTCACGGTGCTGCGCGAATTGGGCGGCCTGGCGCCCGGGCTCGACCCGGCCTGGGACGCGCCGCTGGTCGAGGCATTTCGCGCGCTCGGTGCGCAGCGCGACCGCGCGCTGGTGCTCGCCCGGGCGCAGGACGCACTGGCCGCCGCCGGCGCGCCGCCCATCGACACGGGTGACGACGACCAGGCCGCGGACGACCCCGGCGCCGCGGTGCGCGCTCCCGCCTTCCAGGCGGTGCTGGTGGCCTTGATCGGCCACGGCGCGATGCCGCCCGACCCTGCCGCGGCGCCCGGCCTGGATGCCACGCAGGCGCGCCGGCACCTGCGCGATCGCCTGCGCAAGCTGCACCGCCAGGTGCTGCGCGACGGCCGGCGCTTCGACACGCTCGACACCGAAGGCCAGCACCGCGTGCGCAAGCGGCTCAAGCGCCTGCGCTACCTGGCGGAGTTCGCAGCGCCCCTGTTCCGCCCGAAGGCGGCGGCGCGCTACCTCGGGCGGCTGCGGCCGGCGCAGGACACGCTCGGCGATTTCAACGACGAGGCCGTGGCGCTGTCGCTGTACCGGGCCCGCACGACGCAGGACCCGCGCGCCTGGTTCGCGGTGGGATGGCTGCAGGCGCGGCACGAGGCTGCGGGCGGCGATGCGCAGCAGGCCCTGCGCCGGCTGCGCAGGAAGGCCGTGCCCTTCTGGACCGGGAAGAAGGCCGGCGCCTGAGGCCGCGGCTCAGCGCATCGCTGGCGACTGCCGTGCCCCGGCGGCCATGAGCGGCTGCGGCAGCCACACATAGGCCAGCACGCCCGCGACCAGCATCGCCGCGATGCTGGCGTACACGGCAAGGAAGGGCTCGATGCCATGCGCCTGCGCCGCCGACGCGATGGTGCCGGTGATCCACTGCATCAGCGCCACGCCGAGGAACATCGCCATGGTGAACAGCGCCATCGCACGCCCCGTGACGGCCGGCGCGTAGGCGCCCTTCACGTCCGGGTACTGCAGCACCATGTAGCCCGAGAGCAGCCCGATCGCGAGCACCAGGCCGACGTCCACCGCCGCGTGCGTGTCCACCGCCAGCACGCCGAACAGCGCCGCCGCCGCGAAGGTGAAGCCCACGATCCAGCGCCGCCGCCGCGCCGGGCCGGGGTCGAGCCGGCCGAACAGGGGCGGGCCGACCAGGGCGATCACCGTCATCAGCACGGCGACGTTGCCGCTCTGGACCAGCGAATAGCCGTGGCGCTGCATCAGCATCGGCCCCAGCCACAGGCCGCGCAGCGCGACGAAGGAGGCATACGTGACCAGCGCCAGCGCCACGATGCCGGCCGTGTGCGGCAGCGCGAACAGCGTGCCGAAGGTGCGCACCGCCTGGCCCAGGGTTTCGCGCGGGCCGCTGGCCGGCAGCTCGGGCTCGCGCACCACCGCCGCAATGGCGAGCCAGGCCAGCGCCGAGCAGGCGGCCAGCACCCAGAAGCCCATGCGCCACGAACTGGCCTCGATCAGCCACGCCAGCGGCGTGCCGGTGAGCAGCATGCCCATGCTGCCCAGGCCGAGGATCGCGCCCGAGACGGCCGCGAAGCGCTCGGGCGCGAAATGCCGGGCGATGAACACCGTGCACACCAGGAAGGCCGGCGCGCAGCCCACGCCGATCAGCACCTGCCCGACGACCAGCACCGCGAAGCTCGGCGCCAGCGCCGAGACCACGGCACCGACGATCGCCAGCGGAAAAGCCACCAGCACCGTGCGCCGCAGCCCCTTCATGTCGATGCCGATGCCCATGAACAGCTGCAGCGCCCCGAAGGCGAAATGGAAGGCGCCGGCGAACACGCCCAGCGCCTGGGCCGAGAGGCCGAACTCGGCCGCCAGCGGCGCCGCCATGATCGCGGCGATGGTGCGAAAAGCCTGGCTCAGCGTGAAGGCCGTGCTGAGCACCAGCAACATGCCCCAGGGGCTGCGCAGGCTGGTCGCCGTTGGAATCGATGGTGCGGAAGGGCGCGCGGGGGCGGCGCTTTCCGAAGGGGCGCGAAGGCTCATGGTCGGGCGGGGCGTCTTGTCTCTTGTGCCGAGCCTACCGCGCGACGGTGCCACGCGCTGAGCCGCAGCCGACACGCGGGCGGTTTTCGTTGCCCGATCGGGTTGCAGCGCCCGTCCGGTCTGCAGCAGCAGCTATCGAATCGATAGCGACTCGCTGATCGGCTCACTGGCTTCGGCGGTGCCGACAGGCAGTGCCGCCGGGCGCGCCTGCACCAGCGGCGGCAGACCGGCTTCCTCGAACACGGCAGCAGCCTCCAGCGCGAGCCGTCCCGCCTCGCGCGCCCGGGCCGTGGCGTCGCGCCAGGCGCTGGCGGCCGGATCGGCGTGGGCCGAGCCCGAGGCGATCACGCGCAACGCGGCGTGCAGCGCCTCGAAGGCCGACATGAGCGCGAGCCGCGCGCCCCAGTGCTCAGGTGCGACGTCGTAAGCGGCGGCCTCGGCCCGCTCCGCCGCCGCGCGCTCCGTGGGCGGCATGCGCCAGCGCGTCGCCAGCGGCTGCCGAGGCCGCACCACCTCGGAGGCATTGGCGCGCACGAACGCGCTGTCGAGGGCACGGATCGCGAGTTCGAGTGCCCCGATGTAGGCCTGCAGCTTGTCCACCCTGACTTCTCCCTGTGTGTGCGAAATGTAGGCATTTCGTCGTATGGGGAAATCATCGCACCGGCAGGCTGCTCACGGGGCGCCCGGCCTCACGGTGCCGGCAAGAAAGCGGCAGGTTGTGACCAATCCAGCAGTTCGGCCAGGCGCCGCACCACCCACTCGGCCTCTGGCGGCGACAGGCCCGACTCGGGCGTGGCCAGGCCCGCGTGGCAGCGCTGCAGGACCTCGTCGTCCGAGACGGCGCCGCCCTGCGAGAGCGTGCGGGCATGTTCCGTCAGCGCCTGGGCGAGGTCTTCGCACAGCTCGTAGCGGGCCCGCACCTCGGCCAGCGGGAGACTCAGCCGCTGGCGACGGGGGTCGGTGTAGAGGGTGAGAAAGGAAGGCGGCGGCTGGATCTGCGATTCGTCGCCGGCATAGGCATCGGTCATGCCGCGAGTGTCGCGGCTGGGGACGCGCCGTGCAGCAGCAGCGTCCCCGCGATGCGATCAGTCGATGAGCTGCGACTTCATCGCGTAGTACGTGAGGTCGCTGTTGGTCTGCAGGTTGAGCTTTTCCATCAGGCGCGTGCGGTAGGTGCTGATGGTCTTGACCGACAGGGACAGGTCGTCGCCGATCTTGCCCACCGTCTCGCCCTTGGCCAGCTTGAGGAAGACCTGGAACTCGCGCTCCGACAGCTGCTCGTGCGGCGCGGTGTTCTCCTTCTTGCCCAGCTGGTTGGCCAGCAGGTCGGCCACGGCCGGCGTGATGTAGCGGCGGCCCAGCGCGATGGTGCGCACGGCCTTGACGATCTCGTCGGGCTCGCAGTCCTTGTTGAGGTAGCCCGAGGCGCCCTGGCGGATGAGGTTCATCGCGTAGTGCTCTTCGGGGTAGCCGCTGAGGATGAGGATGCCGACGTCGGGTGCCTTGGCGCGGATCATCGCCAGCGCGTCGATGCCGCTCTGGCCGGGCATCGACAGGTCCATCACCAGCACGTCGATTTCGGTGTTGCGCACCAGGTCGATGGCCTCGCGGCCCGAGGCCGCCTCGCCCGCGACCCGCAGGTCCACATGGGTGGCGAAGAAGTCGCGCAGGCCTGCGCGCACCACGGCGTGGTCGTCGACGATTCCGATCTTGATCATGTGCGTGTACCTCTGGAACAGCTCTTGGTGGTTGCTTGAAAAACGCCGGCATGCAGGTGCCTGCCGACCGATGCGTGAGGATGCCACCGCACAGGGCCGTTGCGCGGGGTCGGACGCGGGTCGGGATGTTGTCCTGCACGGCTTTGGGCCAGGCGCTTTCGCGGCGGCGGGCACTTGTCCACAAACCCGGCCTGCCGGGCCGCAAGAGACTCGCCGCCATGGACCTGATGCCTGCCGCCAACGCCCCCGTGAGCCTGCCCATGGACGCACACATCGACCGATGGCCCTGGCGTCGCGCGGCGCAGGCACTGGCCGCGGCGGGTGCCGCCACGCGCGTGCCGCCGCCGGCAGGGCAGCCCTTCGAGTACCGCGGCTGCACCTTCGTGTGCATGGCCGACGAGTTGGGTCCGGGCCTGTTCGCTCCCCGCGTGCTGTACCAGGCCGACGCGAGCCCCGGCGAGGGCATCGCGATCGCGCTCGACGTGGTGCCGTGCACGTCGGCCGAGGAGGCGCTGCAGCTCGCCGAGCGCGAGGCCGCTCGCTGGGTGGATCGCCACCAGATCCTGCCGCCGCTGCGCCACTGAAGAGCCCGGGTTTCGAGCCGAAGCGGCCCGGAGCGCCCGTGGATGGGGTGCGAGCAGCTATCGAATCAGTCGCAATGGAGTACCGGATCAGCCCAGCGTCGCGTGCGGGTGCTGCGGGTGCGTCAGCGTGTCGGCGATGAGCCGCAGCGCCTCGTCGCAGTCCTCGCGGTCCATCGGGCCGCCCAGGCAGATGCGCACCGCCTCGGGCGGATCGCCGTCGGTCGAGAAGGCCGCACTTGCCACCACGCCGACGTTCTGCGTGCGCAGGTAGGACGCGAATTCCACCGGGCTCCAGCCGGGCGTGAGCGGCAGCCAGGCGTGGAAGCCTTCCGGATGCGCCTGCAGCCCGTGCTCGCCCAGGTGGCGCGCCGCCAGCGCCTGGCGTGCCACGGATTCGGCGCGCACCGCCTGCAGCATCGCGTCGGCAGTGCCGTCCTCCACCCACATCGTCGCCAGCGTGCTGGTCACCGGCGATGCCATCACCGTCGTTGCCCGCATCGCGCCCGCCAGCCGCTGTGCCAGCCGTGCCGTGGGTGCGCAGACGTACGCCGTGCGCAGGCCGGCGCCGAAGCACTTGGCGAAGCCGGTGAGGTAGTAGGTCAGCGCCGGCGCCAGCGTGGCCAGGGCGGGCGGCATCTGGCGCGGCAGCATGCCGTAGGCGTCGTCCTCGATGATCGGCACGGCATAGCGCAGCGCAACATCGGCCAGCGCCTCGCGCCGCGCACGCGAGACGGTCAGTGTGGTCGGGTTCAGCAGGGTCGGGTTGCAGTACAGCGCCTTGGGCTTGAGCGTCCTGCAGGCGTGCTCGAAGGCGTCGGCGATCGGGCCGTCGTCGTCCAGCTGCAGCGCATGCAGCTGCACGCCCAGCTGCGCGGCGATGGCTTTCACGCCGGGGTAGGTGAGCGACTCGACGCAGATCAGCTCGCCCGGCCGCGCCAGCAGCGAGAACAGGGCGGTGAGCACGCTGTGGATGCCGGGGCACACCAGGATGCGGTCGACACCCGCATCCGGCACGTGCGGGCGCAGCCAGCGCATCGCCGCCTCGCGGTCCTGCGGCGCGCCGCCGAAGTCCTGGTAGCGCATCAGCCCGTAGAAGTCGGCCTGCGCGCAGGCGCGCGCCATGCCCTCGTGCAGGCGAGCGAGCAGGTGCTCGTCGGCCGGTTCGGGCGGCATGTTCATCGTCATCTCCGCGCCGCTGCCGCCGCGCAGGCGCAGGCTCGGCGAGCCGGATCGGATGAAGGTGCCGGTGCCGGCCCGTGAGTCGATCAGGCCGCGTTTGCGCGCCTCGGCATAGCCGCGCGCCACCGTCGTGTAGTTGAGCGCCAGGTCGGCCGCCAGTTCGCGCAGCGTCGGCAGCCGGTCGCGCACGGTGAGGCGGCCGGTGCGGATGTCGTCCGCGATCAGGTCCGCCAGCAGCAGGTACGCCGGCTTGGCGCTGGCGCGCAGCTGCCGGCGCCAGTGGGTGGTGATCGAAGGCGCGTTCACTTGATTGCATCCATTGATTGCATGCACACACCGATCAACGTGCAGAAAGCATGCCCGCGCCGGAGGGGAAGGGCGCATCGATCGGGTGCGATCAACCCCCTTGATCGGGTGCATTGATCGCATGCGCGGCGCGTCGGATCGGTGCACCGGCGCGTCCGCACGACGGCCGCGGGCCGGCGCTTTGCGGGGTCGGGAAATTTTTTTCGGCACGCCGCGCCGCGCGGCTGCGTGTTGATCGCAGCTTGATCGCACGGCGGCCCTGCGCGGCTGGCACATCGGATGCGAAGAGAACGGCGCGGCGACGCGGCTTCGGCCCGGCACGCAAACCCTCTTTGTCCCATCCCAACGGAGTACCCCATGCCCACCGTGACCCGCCCCCGCAACGAGAAAGGCGAATTCCTCGTCGACTACGAAGAGAAGGTGTTCGAGGACGTGAAGGCCGAGCCCGGCGAGAAGGCCCTGGTGACCTTCCACACCGTGGCCTTCGAAGGCTCGATCGGCTTCGTCAACCTGCTGCAGGCCACGCGCCTGAAGCGCAAGGGCTACGACACCTCGGTGCTGCTGTACGGCCCCGGCGTCACGCTCGGCGTGCAGCGCGGCTTCCCGACGCTCGGCGACGAAGCCTTTCCCGGCCACCAGAACTTCAACAAGCAGATCGCCAAGTTCATCGAGGAAGGCGGCAAGGTGTATGCCTGCCGCTTCGCGCTGCAGGCGCTGTACGGCCACGGCGAAGGCGCGCTGATCGAAGGCATCCGCCCGATCAACCCGCTGGACGTGCTGGACTTGGTGCTGCTGCACAAGAAGGCCGGCGCCGTGATCATCGACACCTGGACGCTGTAAATGTCCAACTCGCGCACCGTACGTGCCGCCGCGATCCAGATCGCGCCGGACTTCGATCGGCCCGAGGGCACGCTCGAGCGCGTGTGCGAAGCCATCGAAAACGCGGCGAAGCAGGGCGCGCAGCTCGCGGTCTTCCCGGAGACCTTCGTGCCCTACTACCCGTACTTCAGCTTCGTGCTGCCGCCCGTGCAGCAGGGTGCGCCCCACCTCAAGCTCATGGAGCGCGCGGTGGTGGTGCCCGGCCCGGTCACGCAGGCGGTGGCGCAGAGCGCACGGGCGCACGGCGTCGTGGTGGTGCTGGGCGTGAACGAGCGCGACCACGGCAGCCTCTACAACACGCAGCTGGTGTTCGACGCCGACGGCGCGCTGGTGCTCAAGCGCCGCAAGATCACGCCCACGTACCACGAGCGCATGGTGTGGGGGCAGGGCGACGGCGCGGGCCTGAAGGTGGTCGACACCGCCATCGGCCGCGTCGGCGCGCTGGCCTGCTGGGAGCACTACAACCCGCTCGCGCGCTACAGCCTGATGGCGCAGCACGAGGAGATCCACTGCGCGCAGTTCCCGGGTTCGCTGGTGGGCCCGATCTTCGCGGAGCAGATGGAGGTGACCATCCGCCACCATGCGCTGGAGTCGGGCTGCTTCGTGGTCAACGCGACCGGCTGGCTCACCGACGAGCAGGTGCGCTCGGTCACGCCCGATGCCGGCCTGCAGAAGGCGCTGCGCGGCGGCTGCCACACGGCGATCGTCTCGCCCGAGGGCAAGCACCTGGCACCGCCCCTGACCGAGGGCGAGGGCATGGTGATCGCCGACCTCGACATGGCGCTCATCGCCAAGCGCAAGCGAATGATGGATTCGGTGGGCCACTACGCGCGGCCCGAACTGCTCTCGCTCGCCCTCAACGACCGGCCGGCCACGCCCGTGGTGCCGATGTCCTCCACCCCTTCCGTTGCCTGGAGCCCCGACCATGAACACGCCCCCCGACACGAGCGAGCCGCTGTCCAGCCGCCAGTTGATGACCCAGCTCCAGTCCTTCGGGTTGCGGCTGGCTGACCCGGCGGCCGGCGCCGCCAGCCGACGCGGCGGCGCGGGCCCATCGGACCACAAGGCCGTCACCGTCGACGGCCACACGATCATGGTGCCGGTGCACACCTCCACGGCGTGGCATTCGCCCTTCACCGCCGAGGCGCCCGACGCCCGCGGCGTGAGCCGGGTGATGCGCGGCAGCATCCCGATCGCCAGCATCAGCTTCCCGAAGCAGCCGCGCTTCTACGCGATGCAGACCTTCGACGGCGTGCCCTACTCGCACATCGCCACGCTGCACGGCAGCGACGTGCTGGCCACCACCGTGCTGCAGACCTGCATCCGCTACGAGAGCCGCAGGAAGACCTGCAAGTTCTGCGCGATCGGCCAGTCGCTGGCGGCTGGGCGCACCGTGGCACGCAAGACGCCCGAGCAGCTCGCCGAGGTGGCCCGCGCCGCGGTGCTGCTCGACGGCGTCAGGCACATGGTGCTGACCACCGGCACGCCCAACGCCACCGACCGCGGTGCCGCGATCCTGTGCGAGAGCGCGTTCGCGATCAAGGCGGCCGTCGACATCCCGATCCAGGGCCAGTGCGAGCCGCCGGACGACGACCGCTGGTTCGCGCGCATGCATGCCGCCGGCATCGACACGCTGGGCATGCACCTGGAGGTGGTGACGCCCGAGGTGCGCGAGAAGATCATGCCCGGCAAGGCCAGCGTGCCGATCGAGCGCTACCTGAGCGCCTTCGAGGCCGCGGTGCGTGTCTTCGGCCGTGGCCAGGTCAGCACCTACATCCTGGCCGGCCTGGGCGATTCGCGCGAAGCCATCCTGGACATCAGCGACAGGCTGCTGGCGCTGGGCGTGTACCCCTTCGTCGTGCCCTTCGTGCCGATCAGCGGCACGCCGCTGGAAGACCATCCCGCCCCCTCGCCCGAGTTCATGCGCGGCATCCTCGAACCGCTGGGCGCGCGCGTCGCCGCGGCGGGTCTGCGCTCCGGCGACATCAAGGCCGGCTGCGGCAAGTGCGGCGCCTGCTCGTCGCTGTCGGTCTACGAAAGCTGAGGTGCACCCATGCTGCACGCCGACGACCTGAGCGAACTCGCGCTCGTCTACACCCCGGTCGAGTACCTGGTGCGCGTGGCCCAGCAGCCGTGGGAGCGCGACGAGGCCATGGCGCTGCGCCGCGCGGTGTTCTGCATCGAGCAGGGCATCTTCGCGCGCGACGACCGCGACGCGATCGACGACGACGCGCAGCTGCTGGTGGCCATGTCCTGCACCGCCGGCATGCCCGAGCAGGTGGTGGGCACGGTGCGCATCCACCGCGGCGAGGCCGCGGGCGAATGGTGGGGCTCGCGCCTGGCGGTGCACCCGGCTTTCCGCAGCCAGGGGCATCTGGGCGCGACGCTGATCCGCCTGGCCGTGTCGCGCGCCCACGCACTGGGCTGCACCACCTTCCTGGCCCAGGTGCAGCGGCAGAACGTGCCGCTCTTTTCCAAGCTCGGCTGGCGCGTGCTCGAGGAGACGGCCATCCACGGCCGGCCGCATGCGCGGATGCAGGCCGACCTGGGCGTCTACCCGCCCTGCCACGACCCGGTGAGCGGCTACGTCACGCGTGCGAGGGTGGCGCCATGACCGCGCAGGAGATCGCCGAGGCTCTGCGCGCCACCCGCGGCTTCGCGCACAAGCAGGACATCAGCGAGGTGGTCGCGACGCTGGGCCGCGCGCTGCCCGGAGGCCCGGCGGCACTGGCCCAGGCCGTGCCGGTGGGCGACGATTGCGCGGCCATCCCCGACGGGCATGGCGGCTATTTGCTCTTCGCCATCGAGGGCCTGGTCGAGGACTTCATCGTCCGCATGCCCTGGTTCGCCGGCTACTGTGGCGTGATGGTCAACGTGAGCGACATCTACGCCATGGGCGGGCGGCCCACGGCGGTGGTCGACGCCCTGTGGAGCACCGGCAGCAGCCCCGGCGACGAGGTGCTGCGCGGCCTGGCCGAGGCGTCGGCGCGCTACGGCGTGCCCGTGGTCGGCGGCCACAGCAACAACCGCAGCGAACGGCCGCAGCTGGCCGTCGCCATCCTCGGCCATGCGCGGCGCCTGCTGACCAGCTTCGATGCGCGGCCGGGCGACCTGCTGCTGATGGCGGTGGACCTGCGAGGTGGCTACGAGGAACCCTTCCCGTACTGGAACGCGTCGACGAAGGCCCCGGCCACCCGCCTGCGCGCCGACCTGGAGCTGCTGCCCGCGCTGGCCGAAGAGGGCCTGTGCGCGGCCGCCAAGGACATCAGCATGGCCGGCGCGGTGGGCACGGCGCTGATGCTGCTGGAATGCTCGGGCGTGGGCGCGCGCATTCACATCGACGCGCTGCCACGCCCGCCCGGCGTGCCGCTGATGCGCTGGCTCGCCTCCTTCCCGAGCTACGGCTTCGTGCTGAGCGTGCCGCCAGCCCATGCCGCCACGGTGCTGGCGCGCTTCGCGGCGCGCGACATCGCCTGCGCGGTGGTGGGCGAAGTCGATGCATCGCGCCGCGTGCAGGTGCGCGCCGGCGGCGAGGACGCGCTGCTGTGGGACCTCGACGCGGCGCCCTTCATCCAGGCGCCGGCGGCGCAACCCGCCACGGAGCCGGTCCATGCCTGAGCACGCATCGCTGCGCATCGCGCTGCTCACGCATTCGGTCAACCCGCGCGGCGGCGTGGTGCACACCCTGGAGCTGGCGAACGCGCTGCACGCGGCGGGCCATGCGGTCACGGTGTTCGCGCCGGCGGGGCCGGGCCAGCGCCTGTTCCGCGAGCCGGCCTGCCGGGTGTCGCTGGTGCCCGTGGCCGGCACGCCGCGCGACATGGTCGCCATGGTACGCAGCCGCATCGATGCCTTCACGCGGCACCTCGGCGGTCTGCTCGCGCGCGGCGAACGCTTCGACGTCTGGCACACGCACGATTCGATCGGCGGCAATGCGCTGGCCGACCTGCAGGGAAGCAGCCGCATCGGTGCGTTCGTGCGCACGGTGCACCACCTCGACCACTTCGACGAGCCGCAACTCATGCAGTGGCAACAACGCGCCTTCGAGGCCGCGACGCAGGTCTTCACCGTGAGTCGCCTGTGGCGCGAGCACCTGGCCGCAGCGCACGACATCGAGGCGGTGCAGGTCGACAACGGCGTCGACATGGCGCGCTTCTCGCCACGGGTGCAGCCCG
Source organism: Xenophilus aerolatus (assembly GCA_030418545.1). GTDB lineage: Bacteria > Pseudomonadota > Gammaproteobacteria > Burkholderiales > Burkholderiaceae_C > Xenophilus. Next base: position 518,975 of record QAIB01000004.1, read on the forward strand.
AGGACGTCGACCTGGGGCAGCGGCTGGGCATCGAAGCCGGCGGCCCCATCGTCCTGGCGATGGGCGGCGTCGAAGAGCGCAAGAACACGGTGCGCCTCCTGCAAGCCTTTGCGCAACTGCATGCGGCACAGCCCGGCGCGCGTCTGCTCATCGCCGGCGGCGTGAGCCTGCTGGACCATGCCGCCTACGCGCGCCGCTTCGACGAGGCGCTCGGCCAGCTGGGCTGGCGCGCGGGGCCGGGGCAGCCGGTGCAGCTGCTCGGCGCCATCGCCGATGCCGACATGCCGCGGCTCTACCGCCTGGCCGACGTGGTGGCGATGCCCTCCGTGCGCGAGGGTTTCGGCCTGGTGGTGCTGGAGGCGTTGGCCAGCGGCGTGCCGGTGGTGGCCTCGCGCATCGCGCCCTTCACCGACCATCTGACCGACGCCGACGTGTCGTGGGCCGACCCGCTGTCGGTGCGGTCGATCGGCGACGCGCTGGTGCATGCGCTGTCCACGCGCAGCGAGCAGCGCACCGCGGCCAGCGCCGCGCGCCTCGCCCATCGCTTCAGCTGGCCTGCCAGCGCGGCACGCCACGGGCAGCTCTACCGCGCCGGCCTGGCGCAGCGCGCGCCCGCGCTGGCGCAGGCCGCCTGAAAGGACCCCTTCGATGCCCGTCATGCATTTCCACGTCCGCTGGCCCGACGCCAGCGAGACGCGCTGCTACTCGCCCTCGCTGGTGGTGCAGGACTTCCTGCAGCCCGGCGTGCGGTACCCGCTGCCCGACTTCCTGGCGCGCACGCGCGAGGCGCTGGGCATCGCGTCGGAGCGGGTGCGTGCCAAGTACGGCTTCGCCTGTTCGCAGGCCATGGACCAGCTCGCGCAGATCGAGGAGATCGCCGGGCGCTTCGCCCACCAGCCGGACGCCGAGGTCGCGGTGCTGGCCTTCGACTGACAACGACCGAATTTCTCCAAGGAACTCCCATGTCCCATCCCTACGGCGGACGCAGCCACTACAGCGTCGTCATCGTCGGCGGCGGCCAGGCCGGCCTGTCTCTCAGCCACGAACTGCAGCAGCGCGGTATCGACCACCTCGTGATCGAGAAGCGCAGCCTCGTGCACAGCTGGCGCACGCAGCGCTGGGACACCTTCTGCCTCGTCACACCGAACTGGCAGTGCCAGCTGCCGGGCTGGCCGTACCGGGGCGACGATCCGCACGGCTTCATGGTCAAGGACCAGATCAACGACTGGCTCGCGGGCTTCGTCGACCATGTGAAGGCGCCCGCGATCGAGGGCGTGTCGGTGGAGAAGGTGTCGCGCGCCGGCGAGCACGAGCGCTGGCAGGTGCAGACCAGCGAGGGCCTCTATACGGCCGACCAAGTGGTGGTGGCCTCGGGCGGCTACCACAAGCCCGTGGTCCCGCGCATGGCCGAGAAGCTGCCGGCCTCCGTCGTGCAGTACCACTCGGCGCAGTACCGCAACCCGGCCCAGCTGCCCGAGGGCGCCGTGCTGGTGGTGGGCTGCGGCCAGTCGGGGGCGCAGATCGCCGAGGACCTGCACCTGGCCGGGCGGCAGGTGGTGCTGGCCACCGGCAACGCCCCGCGCTGCGCGCGCTTCTACCGGGGCAAGGAAGTGGTCGACTGGCTGGCCGACATGGGTTACTACGACATGCCCGTCACGCAGCACCCGTTGCGCGAGGGCGTGCGCGACAACACCAACCACTACGTCACCGGCCGGGACGGCGGGCGCGACATCGACCTGCGCCGTTTCGCGCGCGAGGGCATGCAGCTGTACGGCCAGCTCGAGGGCTTCGAGGACGGCGCGCTGCAGTTCCTGCCCAACCTGCGCGAGAACCTGGACCACGCCGACCGCATCTACAACGGCATCAACGCCTCGATCGACAAGCACATCGCCGCGAAGGGCATCGAGGCGCCGCCGCCCTCGGTGTACGAGCCCGTGTGGACGCCGGCCGAGGAGCGCACCCGGCTCGACCTGGCCGCCGCCGGCATCACCAGCGTGGTGTGGTGCATCGGCTTCGCGCCGGACTTCGCCTGGGTGGACGCGCCGGTCTTCAACGGCCGCGGGCACCCGGTGCACCTGCGCGGCGTGACGCGCGAGCCGGGCCTGTACTTCCTCGGCCTGCCCTGGCTGCACACCTGGGGCTCGGGGCGTTTCTCGGGCATCGCGCGCGACGCGGCCTTCCTCGGCGATGCGATCGCCGCGCAGGCAGCCGGGCGTTCGGCGCAGCGGACGGCGGCGCAGCAGCTGCAGGCGGCCTGAGCGGGGCGCGCAGGCAAAGAAAAAGGGCCTCCGAGGAGGCCCTTCTGCGTGGTGCGTGGCGGTGGCGCGTGCTCAGCGCGAGCCGGTCGGCGGCGGGCCGCGGCGCTCGAGGTGGCGGAAGGTGATGCGGCCCTTGGTCAGGTCGTAGGGCGACATCTCGAGCGAGACCTTGTCGCCCAGGATGATGCGGATATGGTTCTTGCGCACCTTGCCGCCGCTGTAGGCGATGACCTCGTGGCCGTTCTCCAGCGTCACGCGGTAGCGGGAGTCGGGCAGCACTTCGGTGACCGCGCCCTGCATCTCGATGAGTTCTTCCTTGGCCATGTGTGTCCTTCAAAAACGGTTGGCGCCCGACCTCACGGTGGCCGGTCGCCGGGGTGGCCCGCATGCTGCGGCCCACCCGGTGAATGTCGATCGGTGCCCGGTGGCGCGGCGCGAACCGCGATGCGGCGCCTGGGGCAGCTTTCGCCGCACGCTGAGAGGAAGGGGGCGGTGGACGCACCGATGCATCGGCGGTGCGTGCGCCGGACCCGGCGTGGCTCGGGCGGCGTGCGAACGAAAGACCCAGGATTGTAACCGCCTGGCACGGTCCTTGCCGAAACGGGCCCGCCGTGAGCGGTCCGCCGGATCGGCTGTGGCGCATTCCACACGTCGGGGGCTTGGCCGACAGGCCGCTGCGGCACTGCAGCGCAGAATGAACTTTGCCTTCCGCGCCCGACCTCACTCCCATGTCGCAGCCTGTCGCAGCACGCCTCAAGATCGGCCTTTCCGCCTGCTTCTCGCACGCCGACCCGGCGCGCTCCCTGTTCACCAACAAGACGCTGCAGTACGTCGAGCAGTCGATCGCGCACTGGCTGATGTCGGCCGGCGCGATGGTGGTCATGGTGCCCTGCCCGACCGGCGACACCGCGCGCGGCGACACCACGCTGAGCCACTACGCCGAATGGCTCGACGGCGTGGTCATGCACGGCGGCGCCGACGTCTGGCCCGGCAGCTACGGCGAGGAGCCGCTCAAGGACGCCTGGATCGGCGACCGCATCCGCGACCTGTACGACCTGGCGCTGGTCGAGGCCTTCGAGCAGGCCGGCAAGCCGATCTTCGGCGTGTGCCGCGGCCTGCAGCTCATCAACGTGGCCTTCGGCGGCACGCTCTACCAGGACATCGAGGAGCAGCACGGCCACCCCGAGACACTGAAGCACCGCGACCCGGTCACCTACGACCAGAACTTCCACCAGATCGAGATCGTGCCCGGCACGCGCCTGGCCAAGCTGTACCCTGAGGTGCAGACGGCGCGGGTCAACAGCATCCACCACCAGGGCATCAAGGGCCTGGCGCCCGGCTTCGAGGTCGAGGCCTGGAGCCTGCCCGACCGCGTGCCCGAGGCGATCCGCCGCCAGGCCGACCGGGGCGGGCGCGGCTACATCGCCGCCACCCAGTGGCACCCGGAGTTCCACAAGTACGGCAGCACCGAGACCATCAACGACACGCCGATCCTGCACGACTTCCTGTGGGCCTGCGCCACCGCCAGGGTGCAGCCGCGGCGCGCGCATCGCAACATGCCGGGCCGCATCCGCGACCGGGCCGCGCGCATGCTGCGCCAGGCACTGCTGCGGCGCTGAGGCCGCGCGGCCTCAGCGCCGGTCGGACTTGCTGCTGCTGCGGCTGACGCCGGCGTCGATCACGCCGAAGACTTCGACGCTGCTGCCGCCGGTGCCGGCCGACGTGCCGCCGGAGGTGGCGCCGCCACTGGCGCAGCCCGTGGCCAGCAGGACGGCCGCACCCGCGGCCAGCGCGGCAGCCAGGCGCTGCCAGGTGAGCGAAGGACGAACAGGGTTCATCGCGCCACTATAGGCCGGAACGCATCAACCCCAGCCGACGTGCCAGTGCCACCGCCTGAGTGCGGCTGCGGGCGCCGAGCTTGAGGTTGATGTTGCGCAGGTGGGTGCGCACCGTGCTGTCCGACACGAAGAGCTTCTCGGCCATCGCCGAGTTGGAGTAGCCCTCGGCCAGCAGCTGCAGCACGCGCAGCTCCTTGCGCGTGAGGGCTTCGGTCGGCAGGCCGCCGACTGCGGCGGCGCTGCCGGTCGGCGGCGCATCCTCGGCCTCGACGTCCGCGGCCGTCTCGCCGATCTGCGCCAGCAACTGCGCGAGGTGGTCCGCAAAGAGCGGGCCGGCCTCGTCCACCCGCCGGCGGTCGCCCTGCAACAGGCGAAGCAGCGGCGCCAGCAGCGGCCCTTCGTCCAGCAGCAGGCGCATGAAGCCCTCCTGCGCCGTCGTGCGCAACACCGCGGCCAGGGTGTCGGCAGCAGGCGCCGGCCGGCCCGCACGCCATTGCGCGAGGGCCAGGAGGGTGCGCAGCTTCAGCGCGCGATGCCGGCGCGCCGCGGCCTCGGCGGCGTGGGCGGCGGCGTCCAGCGCGTCGATGGTGGCGGTCGCATCGCCGAAATGCAGGGCCCAGCGCCAGCGCCCGATCGCGAGGTCGTCGACCTCGTGGGCCGGCAGGCGCAGGCGTTGCACGCGTGCCCACACGGCAGGGTCGTCGGCGCGCGCCAGCGTCTCCTGCGCGGCACGGCCGTGGCCCTGCAGCACCAGCAGGCGCGCCATCTCCAGCCGCGCGCTGCACACCACCCGCGGCAGCTGGCGGTCGTGGCCGAGGTATTCGAGTTCGGTCAACAGCCATGACGCGGCATCGACGTCGCCGCGCAGCCAGGCGATGCGGCTGCGCATGCAGTGGCTGGCGATCACGTGGTCGGGCAGGCCCACGTCGCGCGCCAGCGGGAGGTAGACGTTGAGCAGCTGGCCGGCGGCATCGAGGTCGTTCTGCTCGTAGACCACGCCGGCATGCAGCACGCCGGCCCACGCGTTGCCGTGCGTGGGCAGATAGCTGGCGGCGCGCGGCGTGGCGCTCACCGCCATGCGAAAGCGCGCCGCGGCATGGCGCAGCCGCCCCTCGGACAGGTCCAGCATGCCTTCGAGCGACTCGGTGTACATGCGGTTGAAGATGCTGCCGGCCTGGGTGCGGCGCGCCGCGTCGAGCAGCCGGTGCGCCTCGTGCGGCTCGCCCATGACCGAGACGATGTGCGCCATGGCATTGGCCAGCGCGCTGTCGGCGAAGGCGCGCTCGCTCGGCAGGCGCGCCAGGCTGTCGCGGCCCATGGCGCAGGCGCTCTCGGCGCGGTCCATCATGGCTTCGAGCAGCGGCTGCAGCGCGTTCACGTGCGCCTGCACGACTGGGTCGGCGCTGCCGATGCAGCCGCTGGCCTCGAGCCGCTGCAGTGCGCGCCACGGGCCGTGGGTGAAGCACTCGGCCCAGACGGCGACCACCTGCAGCAGCGGCTGCGTCGCGAGCCGGTCCGCCGGCAGGCTGCCGAACCAGCGCGTGAGCAGCCGCATGCGGCCGTCCTCCAGGAAGGACTCCGCGTGGCGCGCCAGCAGCTGCAGCGCGTGCGGGTGGTCGCCGCCTTCGATGGCATGGTCGATGGCGGGCACGGGACGGCCCGCCGCCTCGTACCAGCCCGAGGCGGCCAGGTGCAGCCGCGCCAGCGCGTCGGGCTGCTCGCGCGCCAGCTGGCTGCGCAGGAAGTCGGCGAACAGGCTGTGGTAGCGGTAGCCCTGGCCCTCGGCGTCCAGGGGCGTGAGGAACAGGTGCTCCGCCTCGAGCCGGCGCAGCATCCGCGCGCAGTCCGTGCGCGGCACCAGCGCCTGGCACACGTCGGCATCGAGCGTGCGCAGGATGCTGGTGCGCAGCAGGAAGTCGCGCACCTCGGGCGGCTGGTGGTCCAGCACGTCCTCGGCCAGGTAGTCGGCCACCGCCCGGTCGGAGCCCGAGAAGCGTTGCACGAAGTCGCTCTCGGGCCCATGCCGTTCCAGGGCCAGCGCGACCAGCCACAGCGCGCCGATCCAGCCCTCGGTCTTGCGCATCAGCTGGGCCAGCGGTTCGCGCGGCAGGGCGATGCCACGCAGGCGGAAGAAGCCTTCGGCCTCGGCGTCGGAGAAGCGCAGCTGGCTCGCGTCGATCTCGACCAGCTGGCCCCGTGCCCGCAGGCGGCCCAGGCCCAGTTCGGGCAGGCTGCGCGAGCCGACCACGAGTTGCGCGCGGGCCGGCAGCTGTTCGACGAGCTGGCGCACCAGCCCCAGCACGGCGGGGCTCTGCAGCATCTCGAAGTCGTCGAGGAAGAGGGTGAAGGGCCGGTCCTCGCGCGCCAGGGCCTCGATGGCGTCGACGCCCGTCCCCGGGCCGGCCGGGCCGCCGGCATCGAGAGCGTGCACCGCTGCGGCCAGGCAGTGGAGGAAGCGCGGCACGTCGTTGTCGGCGGCGTCGAGCGTGAGCCACGCCGTCGCGCGACCGGCCTGCGCGCAGCGCGCGTGCATCTGCCGCATGGCGGTGGTCTTGCCGAAGCCGGCCGGCGCCCGCACCAGCAGCAGGCGGGCGTGGGCCGCGGCGTCGAGCTGGCGGGCGATGGCGTCGCGCGGCACCTGCGCGGGCTCGGCGCCGGGCGGGGCGAGCTTGGCAGGCAGCACGGCGGCGCGGCGCGGCGGGAGGTCGACGGTGGGCGAGGTCATGCAGAAGGCGCACTGTGCAGGCCCGGCGGCAGCGGCGCAGTCGCGCGCCGGACGCCGGGGCAGGCAGGCCGGCACTTTCGTCGCTTTGGACGATGGCGACAAGCCGGGGCGATGCCTAGAGTCGCCCGGACGTTCTGCCGCTCACATCACAGGAGCTCTCGCATGCAACTCGATGCTTCCATTGCCGCCGTCGTGACCGGCGGTGCGTCCGGCCTGGGCGCGGCGACGGCGCGGCGGCTGGCGCGCCATGGCGTGAAGGTGGCGCTGTTCGACCTCAACGAGGCGGCCGGCGAGGCGCTGGCGCGCGAGATCGGCGGCGTGTTCTGCCCGGTGGACGTGACCTCCGACGCGCAGGTGGAGGCGGGTTTCGCGCGGGCCCGGGCGGCGCACGGGCAGGAGCGGGTGCTGGTCAACTGCGCGGGCACGGGCAACGCGGTGAAGACGGCCAGCCGCGACAAGGCGACCGGCGAGATCCGGCACTTTCCGCTGGCGAATTTCGACCGCATCATCCAGATCAACCTGGTGGGGACGTTTCGCTGCATCGCACGGTCGGCGGCCGGCATGCTGACGCTCGCTCCGCTGGACGACGCGTTCCATTCGAACGAGCGCGGCGCGATCGTGTGCACCGCCTCGGTGGCGGCGCAGGACGGGCAGATGGGGCAGGCGGCGTATTCGGCGTCGAAGGCGGGCGTGGTGGGCATGACGCTGCCGATCGCGCGCGACCTGATGGCCGAGGGCATCCGCATCAACACCATCCTGCCGGGCATCTTCGACACGCCGCTGCTGCAGGGTGCGCCCGAGAACGTGAAGGCGGCGCTGGCGGCGTCGGTGCCCTTCCCCAAGCGGCTGGGGCAGCCGGACGAGTACGCCGAGCTGGCGGAGACGATGATCCGGCTGGGTTACTTCAACGGCGAGAGCGTGCGGCTGGATGGGGCGATACGGATGGCGCCGCGTTGAGGTTTTTCGGCCCGGTCGGGTCGAAGTGCAATCGGGCTGCGGCGCTTGCTGTGCTTGCGATGCTGCCTAAATCGTCACGTTCGTTACTTTCTTTGCTGCTGGCTTTTTTGGGCCTCTTGAAGGGGGCCTGTTCCGTCGTTGCTGTGGATCGGCCGGCACGACGGCCTGGGGCGCTGGCGGCGGCCGCGGGCCTGCGTTCTCCGGCTCAGGCTCGCGCTGACCGGCTTGTTGTGCTGCCTGTGTGCTCGCTGTCCATCGACGTGCTTGCGGCACTGCACGGCGCCGCGAATGGCGCCTGCGCCCGCAGGCCCACGACCACCGCCCTGAGGCGCTGCGCTGTGCTTTGACTTCCTCCCTCCCCCTCTGGGGGAGGGTCGGGGTGGGGGCTGCAGCGACTGAGAGGGCGCGCCTTATCCGGCGCCGGGGTGCCCCTCACCCAACCTCTCCCCAGCGGGGAGAGGAGTAAAAACCTAGAGCGCCCGCGTCATGCCGGCCGATCACCCCCACCGTCCAGGCCGGTGGTGCCGGTGTGCGGGCGCAGGCGCCATTCGCGGCGCCGTGCAGTGCCGAAAGCGCGTCGATTCCAGGCGAGCACATCCGTCGTGCCGCGCGACGGTCAGCGCGAGCCTGAGCCGGAGAACGCACACCGGCGCCGCCGGCCGGGTTCAGGCCCACGGCGCCCGAACACCCCGGACCAGGCCAAGCCAAGCCAAGCCAAGCCAAGCCACCAAAATCGTCCGTTCCGACGACCGGCCCACTCGAAGCCCCGGCCCACAATCGGGCAAGGCCCGCGCACAGGAGACACACACCATGGCAGAAGCATTCATCGTCGCCGCCACCCGCACCGCGGCCGGCAAACGCAAGGGCAGGCTCTCGGGCTGGCATCCGGTCGACCTCGCGGCGCAGGTCATCGACGAACTGGTGCGACGCGCCGACGCCGACCCAGCGCTGGTCGAGGACGTGATCATGGGCTGCGTCAGCCAGACGGCCGAGCAGGGCATCAACGTCGCGCGCAACGCGGTGCTGACCTCCTCGCTGCCCGAGTCGGTGCCCGGCACCTCGATCGACCGGCAGTGCGGCTCCTCGCAGCAGGCGCTGCACTTCGCGGCGCAGGCCGTGATGAGCGGCAGCATGGACGTGGTCATCGCCGCCGGCGTCGAGAGCATGACCCGCGTGCCCATGTTCAGCACCAGCGAAATGCCGCGCCAGGCCGGCATGGGTTACTACATGAGCCCGGCGATGCAGAAGCGCTACCCCGGCATCGAGTTCAGCCAGTTCATGGGCGCCGAGATGATGGCGAAGAAGTACGAGCTCTCGAAGGACCAGCTCGACGCCTATGCGCTGCAGAGCCACCTGCGCGCTGCGGCGGCCACGAAGGAGGGCCGCTTCGCCAAGGAGATCGTGCCGGTGGCCGTTCGCAGCGCCGATGGCGGTGCCGAGGGCGAGGGACAGCCGCACACGGTGGACGAAGGCATCCGCTTCAACGCCACGCTCGAAGCCATCGCCGGCGTCAAGCTCATCCAGGAGGGCGGCCGCTGCACCGCGGCCACCGCCAGCCAGATCGCCGACGGCGCCACCGGCGTGATGGTGGTCAACGAGCGCGGGCTGAAGGCGCTGGGCGTGAAGCCGCTGGCGCGCATCCACCACATGACCATGATCGGGCACGACCCGGTGATCATGCTCGAGGCGCCCATTCCCGCCACGCAGCTCGCGCTGAAGAAGGCCGGCCTCAGGGTCGACGACATCGACCTCTTCGAAGTCAACGAGGCCTTCGCGCCCGTGCCGCTGGCCTGGCTGCAGGTCACCGGTGCCGACCCGGCACGGCTCAACGTCAACGGCGGCGCCATCGCATTGGGCCATCCGCTCGGCGCCTCGGGCACCAAGCTGATGACCACCCTGGTCCATGCGCTGCACGACCGCGGCGGCCGCTACGGCCTGCAGACCATGTGCGAAGGCGGTGGGATGGCCAACGTCACCATCGTCGAAAGACTCTGACGCGCCGGCACCTCGCCGCCGCATCTGGCGAGGCAGAAGAACAACGGGACAGAAGGAGACACGCCATGCCCCTGTACGGCCTCATGCAGGACCGCCCGCTGCTCATCTCGTCGCTCATCGAGCATGCGGCGCGCTTCCATCCCGACGTCGACATCGTCTCGCGCCTGCCCGAAGGCGGCACCCATCGCACCACCTGGGCCGGCATCCGGCGCGATGCCTGCCGCATCGCCCATGCCCTGAAGCAGCTCGGCGTGGGCGAGGGCGAGCGCGTCGGCACGCTGGCCTGGAACAGTCATCGCCACCTGTCGATGTACTTCGGCGTGTCGGGTGCGGGCTCGGTGCTGCATACCGTCAACCCGCGGCTCTTCGCGGAGCAGATCGAGTACATCGTCAACCATGCCGAGGACCAGGTCCTGTTCTTCGACATCACCTTCGCGCCGCTGGTCGAGAAGCTGGCGCCGAAGCTCAAGACCGTCCGCAGCTACGTCGCGATGAGCTCGCGCGAGCACATGCCGGCCATCGACGTGCCGCAGCTGCTGTGCTGGGACGAACTGCTCGACGCGCAGCCGGACGAATTCACCTGGCCGGAGTTCGACGAGCGGCTCGCGTCATCTCTGTGCTACACCTCGGGCACCACCGGCAACCCCAAGGGCGTGCTGTATTCGCACCGCTCCACCGTGCTGCACAGCCTGATGGAGCTGGCGCCGGACACCTTCGGCCTGAACTCGGCGGAGACGGTGATGCTCATCGTGCCGATGTTCCATGCCAACGCCTGGGGCACGCCCTATGCGGCCGCGATGGTCGGCACGCGCCTCGTGCTGCCCGGCCCGCACCTCGACGGCAAGAGCGTCCACGAGCTCATGGCGCAGGAGAAGGTCACTTTCTCGCAGGGCGTGCCCACCGTGTGGCTGATGCTCTTCCAGTACCTCGACGCCCATCCCGAGCTCGACCCGAAGGCGCTCGGGCTCAAGCGCGTGGGCATCGGTGGCGCGGCGGTGTCGCGTGCCATGCTCGAGCGCTTCGAGCAGCAGTTCGGCGCCGAGGTGGTGCAGGGATGGGGCATGACCGAAACCAGCCCCATCGGCGTCGTCAGCAAGCTGCTGCCGCGGCACGCGGGCCTGGACGAGGAGGCGCTCACCCAGGTCAAGCTCAAGCAGGGCCGCGGCGTGTGGGGCGTGGACCTGAAGCTCGTCGACGACGCGGGCGAGGTGCAGCGCTGGGACGGCGTGTCGCGCGGCCACCTGCGCGTGCGCGGCCCGTGGATCGCCAGCGGTTATTTCAAGGGCGAGGGTGGCTCGCCGATCGACGAGGACGGGTTCTTCAGCACCGGCGATGTCGCCACCATCGACCCCGACGGCTATCTGCAGCTGGTCGACCGCGCGAAGGACGTGATCAAGTCAGGCGGCGAGTGGATCTCGTCCATCGATGTCGAGAACGCCGCCATGGGCCACCCCGCCGTGGCCGAGGCGGCGATCATCGGCGTGGCGCATCCGAAGTGGCAGGAGCGGCCGCTGCTGATCGTCGTGCCGCGCGCCGGCCACGTGGTGGACCGCGCGTCGATCCTCGACTTCCTCGCCGCGCGCGTTGCCAAATGGTGGCTGCCCGACGACGTGGTCTTCGTCAGCGAGTTGCCGCACACGGCCACCGGCAAGCTGCTCAAGACGAAGCTGCGCGAGCAGTTCCGTCACCACGTGCTGCCCACGGCCTGAAGGCCTCGCCGGAGTCACGACATGGCAGGTCCGCTCGAAGGCATTCGCGTGATCGAGTTCGCCGGGCTCGGCCCCGGCCCCTTCTGTGCGATGGTGCTGGCCGACCTGGGCGCCGAGGTGCTGCGCATCGCGCGGCCTGGCGCACCGGTCGAGCCGCGCGACGTCACCACGCGCAGCCGTGCCCAGGTGGGCGTCGACCTGCGCGCGCCCGAGGGGGCCGCGGCGGCGATGGCGCTGGTGGCGCGCGCCGATCTGCTCGTCGAGGGCTTCCGCCCTGGCGTGATGGAGCGCCTCGGGCTCGGGCCCGAGGACTGCCTGGCCCGCAACCCGCGCCTGGTCTACGGCCGCATGACGGGCTGGGGGCAGCACGGCCCGCTGGCCCAGGCCGCCGGCCACGACATCAACTACATCGCGATCAGCGGTGCGCTGCATGCCATCGGCCGCGCTGGCGAGGCGCCGGTGCCGCCGCTCAATTACGTGGGCGACTTCGGCGGCGGCGGCATGCTGCTGGCCGTGGGCCTGCTGGCCGCGCTGCATGCGGCGCAGCGCAGCGGCCGGGGCCAGGTGGTCGACGCCGCCATGACCGACGGCAGCGCGCTGCTCTCGGCCTTCATGTACGGCTTCAAGGCGCAAGGGCAGTGGAGCAACCAGCGCGGCGAGAACCTGCTGGACGGCGGCGCCCACTTCTACGACACCTACGCGTGCGCCGACGGCAAGTACGTGGCCGTCGGCGCCATCGAGCCGCAGTTCTACGCCGAGCTGCGCCAGCGCTGCGGCATCGAGGACCCGCTCTTCGACGGCCAGATGGATCCGGCCCGCTGGCCGTTGCTCAAGCTGCGGCTGGCCGACATCTTCCGCACCCGCACGCGCGACGAGTGGTGCGCGCTGCTGGAAGGCAGCGACGCCTGCTTCGCCCCGGTGCTCGATTGGGACGAGGCGCCGGCGCACGCGCACAACCGCGCGCGGCGCACCTTCGTCGAGGCCGGCGGCGTGATGCAGCCCGCGCCGGCGCCGCGCTTCTCGCACACCGTCCCGGCCGAGCCGGTGCCGCCGCACGCCCTGGCGCTGGACCAGGCGCTGGCCGCCTGGGGCGCGCAACCCTGACCTCACGAGGACCTTCATGCCATTGCAGTTCAAGCGTTCCTGGACCAACGAGGAGCTCGACAGCCTGCGCGACACGGCGGCGCGCTTCATCGACGCCGAGATGGCCCCGCAGGACGAGGACGCACGGCGCCGCGGCCACGTGGGCCATCCGATCTGGCGGCGCGCCGGCGAACTGGGCCTCTTGTGCACCGACATCCCCGAAGCCTATGGCGGCGCAGGCGGCGACTTCCGCCACGAGGCCGTGATCCACGAGGAGATGGCGCGCCGCGGGCTCACGGGCATGAGCAACTCCGTGCATTCCATCGTGGCGCACTACGTCCTCAACCACGGCACCGAGGCGCAGAAGCAGAGGTACCTGCCGGCCATGGCGCGCGGCGAGCTGGTGGGCGCCATCGCCATGACCGAGCCCGGTGCGGGGTCCGACCTGCAGGGCATCCGCACGCGCGCCGTGCGCGATGGCGATGCCTACGTCATCGACGGCAGCAAGACCTTCATCACCAACGGCTACCTGGCGGGCGTGATCCTGGTGGTGTGCAAGACCGACCCGGCGCAGGGCGCACGCGGGACCTCGATCCTGATCGTCGAGACCGAGGGCTGCGAAGGTTTCAAGGTCGGCCGCGTGCTCGACAAGATGGGCATGAAGGCGCAGGACACCTCGGAGCTGTTCTTCGACGGCGTGCGCGTCCCGCAGGACCGGCTGCTCGGCGGGCAGGAAGGCCAGGGCTTCTTCCAGCTCATGAGCGACCTGCCCTACGAGCGGCTCATCATCGGCCTCAGTGCCCTGGCCTGCATGGAGGGCGCCTACGAGGCCACGCTGGCCTACGTGCGGGAGCGCAAGGCCTTCGGCAAGCCGATCGCCGACATGCAGAACACCCGCTTCAAGCTGGCCGAGGTGGCGACGCAGATCATGGTGGGGCGGGCCTTCATCGACCGCTGCGTGGAGCAGCTGGTGGCCGGCACGCTGGACACCGCCACGGCGTCGATGGCCAAGCTGTGGGGCTCCGAGGCCCAGGGCCGCGTGCTCGACGAGCTGGTCCAGCTGCACGGTGGCTACGGCTTCATGAACGAGTACATGGTCACGCGCATGTACGCCGATGCCCGGGTGCAGCGCATCTACGGCGGCACCAGCGAGATCATGAAGGAGGTGATCGCGCGGGCCCTGTAGCGCCCGCAGGGCCGGTCGTTCAGTGCCAGAACTGCCACCAGGCGCGCGGGGCGGCCCGTGCCGGCATCAGCGCGCCGAAGCCGCTGGCGTAGATCGCGTCGCGGCGACGCAACTCCTTGTCGAGCTCGCGCGCGGCGCGCAGGGCGTGGCGGTCTCCATGCAGCGCCTCGCGCCGTCTTTCCCACGCCATCCGAGCCAGCGCGCTGTCGCTCAGCGCATCGACATTCATGCTCTTTGCCATGTCCAGTCCCTTTTCGAGGGACGGAGTGTGCTACGAAATACTTCGTTTCGGCGCGGGCGGCCCGGTCGGCCGGGCCGTTGCTTCCACAGGGCGGGGGAGATGCGGCCGGGCGCGGCGCAAGACCGTAACGCCCGTGCCGGGGGGCTTGGCAACGGCGTGCGGCGATGCATGATGGAGCCGGCGCGGACGCCCCGTTTGCGCCAGCGTCGTCACCCTCTGGTTGCTGGCCCTTCCCCTGCCCTCCGATGGACCCCATCCTGCGCACCTGGACCTTCTGGATCCGCGCCGCCCTGCGCGAGGAGTGCCGCCTGCACCTCGAGGCGACCAAGCTGCCGGAGCTGGCCGCCCAGCCGGGCAACCTGCGGGCCAGCGCGCTGTTCCGCGACATCGGCGACGGCACGACCGAGGTGGTCGTCATGTCGGTCTGGGAATCGATGGCGAGCATCGAGGCCTTCACCGGCAGCACGCCGGCCGCGCCGTCCATCGACCCGGCGGACCGTCCCAAGCTGTTCGACCACGAGCCGCAGGTGCGGCACTACCTGCTGCGCGACCTGGATGAGGCGCCGCCCTGGCTGTCGCGTGAACTCGACCTCTGACGCGCGTCAGAGCGCGCCGCAGAGCGCGACCGCATAGGCCGCGTCCCCCGAGTTGTCGAAGCCCGCCTGCGCCGGCAGCCGCAGTTCTGCCGCGCCGAGGCTGGGCACGCGCTCCGGCGTGGTGGAGAAGCGGCGGTAGATCCCTGATGCCCCGGCCTCGATGGGCTCGTGGGAGCCACGCTGGCGCACCACGATGTCCTCGATGCGGGTGCGGTCGTGGCGTACCAGGGCCTGGCGGTCGCCCTCGACGATGCACAGGGTGCCTTGCTCGGTCTCCAGCACCTCGCGAAAACGCTCCCACACGGCCGCCACCGAGGGCTTGATGCCGCCGAGTTCGCATCCGCAGGCGTCGGCGAATCCTTCCAGCTCGGCATGCAGCGTGGCCGAGATGCAGGACACCAGCTGCTCGCCGTCCGGCGAGGGATCGGCGAAGCAGAAGGACGCCGCCTCGGCCTGGCGGCCATAGAGCTGCTCGTAGCGGGCGCGCGCATAGGCGTCGCGCGTGCGGGGGTCGACCCACTCGGGCGACCACGGCAGCACGAAATACTGGGCTTCGGTGGGCCCGACGATCCAGACCAGGCTGCGGCGCGCGGGCCCTTCCTCGATCCAGCGCCGCAGGGCCTGCAGGGCGGCCGGCCGCTCGCCGGGAAAGCACTGGAAGCTGGCCTTGCGCGTCACGCGCGACCGCCCCCAGGTGCGGCGGATCTCGCAGGCGAGCAGGGCTCCAGGCGCCAGGTGGACGCGGATTTCGGCACTGTTCAAGAGCATGGACATTCCCATGCCTCGATTGAATCGACATTCCGCCCGGGTCGCAGCTCCCAGAACTGATAGGTTCGTAACGCCCGGGCCCGAGGCAAGCTTGGGGCTGCGGATGCGACAGGACCCGGTCGCCGGGGCGGCGTGCCTGCCGACCGGCGCGCCGGCGTCTCGGGGGTGTCTCAGTTGAGCAGGCCCGACATCAGGGCCTGGACCACGGCCGCGGTCTTGTTGGGAGCTTTCAATTTGTGCACCACGTTCTTGATGTGAAAGTTCACCGTCGGCACCGAAATGCCCAGGATGTCGCCGATGTCGGGCGCCGTCTTGCCGTCGGCCGTCCACTTGAGGACCTCGAGCTCCCGGGGCGTGAGCGGCGCTTCCGGCTGGACCGCGTAGCGCGGCTTCATGAGCCGCGACAGCGCCAGGTGAGCCGCCTGCACCAGCCAGCGCATCGCGCTCTCCTTCTCGCGCAACTCGCGCTCGGTCAGGGGTTCGTGCGAACGCGAGAGGGTCAGCATGCCGCCGACGCCGAAGCCGTCGAGGCTGGATTGCGCCCAGCCCACACGCAGGCCGTGGTCGCGCGCCTCGTCCCACATCTGCCGCGCGGAGGCGAACATCGCGTCCGTCCAGACCAGCGGGCTCTGGCTCTGCCGGCCGTGCCGCACGCTGGGATCGATGTGCAGGTAGCCCGCCTCGAGGTAGCGCGCCTGCCACGACGTCGGGTAGTCGTTGAGGGTGATCACCTTGGGGTTGGACACCGGCACCGCCAGCCGCAGCCCGTAGGCGCAGTGCTCGAAGCCCAGTCGCCGTGTTTCCGCGCGCAGGGCGTCGAACACCGCCTGCTCGCTGGTGGCGCGGTCCAGCATGCTGAGCAGGTGGTCAGTGGACGGCGGCACGTGGCACCCACTCGCAAGAAAACATGGCCGAGGCCTGAAGGCTGGGCATGAATCGATCCGGATGGTGCGCCGCAGCAGCGGCGGCGGAGGGCCCCCTGAAGCGCTCAATTTACATGAAACGGGGCCGGTGTTCTGTCGGAGATCGGAGCATCCCGCCGAGCCTGCGGCGTCCTCGCGTGCGTTTTGCCGCGACCGCGCCGAATGATGCGCCCATGGAGTCGGTGCGTCCCCGTGCTCCCTCCAGGCTGGCATGAGCGCCAGTCTGGGTTGTGTCGAACCCCTTCCCAAGGAGTCTTTCATGCCTGTTTTCTCTTCCGATGGCTATCTGCACCTGCCTCGACGCACGCTCGAGCGCATTCCCCTGCAGCACCTGATGTCCGGCATGGACGACGAGCCGGCCCACGCCGATCCGCGCTGCGGCAGTGCCACGGCGCTGTCGGGCTACACCGAGTGGGTCAGCCCGGTCGAGCCGGCGCTGAGCATCGGCTGGGACTGGGCCTGGCAGAGCACGCCCGCCGGCGGCGGCATCGTGCGGCAGGGGCTGCCGCGCACCAACGTGCTGCTCGTTTCGGATGCACAGGAGCCGCTTCCGATGGAGGAGAGCCTCGAAGCCCTCGCGCGTTTCGTCGACGCCATCGACTGGCAGCGACCTGCCTGGCGGGCGGCGTGCAGCGCACCCGTGACGGCATGACCTACAAGAACTGATAGTTCCGCTGCGCTCGGCCGGGCGCTGAAATGCCCCGATACAACCTTCGGGATTAATCACATGGAAGTACTTTCCGGCCGCCCCCATCAACTCAGCGCCCAGCTGCTCCAGAGCGTCGAGCAATACCGCTACAAGGTCTTCGTCGAGATGCTCGGCTGGGAGCTCGACACGCCCCCCGGGCGCGAGCGCGACCAGTTCGACCATGCCGGCACGCTGTACCTGGCGGCCCGCGATGCGAAGGAGGAGATCGTCGGCACGGCGCGCCTGCTGCCGACCACCAGCCCCTACCTGCTGAGCGAGGTCTTTCCGCAGCTGCTCGGCGGCGCCACGCCGCCCTGCGACCCGCTGGTGTGGGAGCTGTCGCGCTTCGCGGCGGTCGACTTCACGGCCACGGGCCAGGGCGCGATGGGGCAATTCTCCTCGCCGGTGGCGGTGGGGCTGCTTGAAGAGGCCATCGCGGTGGCGCGCGCGCACGGGGTGCAGCGCATGATCACCGTCTCGCCGCTGGGCATCGAGCGCCTGCTGCGGCGCGAGGGCTTCCGCGCCCACCGCGCCGCGCCGCCGGTGATGGTGGACGGCCATCCGCTCTTCGCGTGCTGGATCGAGGTGACGGACCGCACCCCGCCGCCGCCGCGCCGGCCCGCCGTCCACTGAACCGGGCCCGCCGCGCCGCGCGGCGCCTTCACTTGGCCAGGTGCTTGCCCAGCAGGCCGGCCAGTTCGAACATCGTCGCGCTGGGCTTGCCGAACACGGCCTGCAGCTTGGCGTCGGCGCGGATGCTGCGCTTGTCCGCCGGGTCCTGCAGTCCCTGGGCCTTGATGTAGTCCCACAGCTTCTTCGTCGCCTCGGTGCGCAGCACCGGCTCGGTGCCGATCACGGCCGCGAGTTCGGCGCTGGGCGTGAGGCCGGTGCCGGCCGCGGCCTTGCGTGGCGCCTTTGGCGCCGCCGTCTTCTTGGCGGCAGGCGCCTTTTTCGCCGCCGCGGTCTTCCTGGCGGGTGCCGCCTTGGCCGCGAAGGTCTTGCGCGGCGGGAATTTGCTGGTGCGCGGCTCGAACTCGAAGGTCACCTTGCCCTCCTCGGCGTTCCACACCAGGAAAGCCTTGAAGGTGCGCCGCGTGCGCATGCTGACGAACTTGTCGAGCAGGTCGGTCTTGCCCTCGGTCAGCAGCTTGCGCACCTGCTCGGGCTCCACCGGCTGCTGCAGGATCACCTTGCCGGTCTTGAAGTCGCAGCTGGGCACGGCCTGCTGCGGCGTCGGCACCGAGTGCTCGCAGATGTAGTTGGCGCCGAACTCGAACACGCGCCCCTTGCACTTGGGGCAGGGTCCGAGGCTCTCCTGGCCGCTGAAGTCGACGATCTCGCCGGTCTCGGCCGGGTCCTTGCCGTCGTCGCCGAAGTCGAACTCCAGCTTCCAGTTCTTGTCCTCGTCGCTGAAGGCCAGCCGGATCTCGGCCACGAAGGGCCAGCCGGCCTTGGAGCGGAAGCCCTCCAGCGGACCGATGTGCTTGTCGCGCACGAGCTGCTCGGCTTCCGCGATCTCGAAGGTGCGGCCGGCCGGCGACTTGGTGAAGGAGAAACCGCAGGCGTCGCTGCCGTTGCCCGACTTGCCGGTGCAGGCGTAGCGCCGGTAGTTCTCGCGCACGATGCCGCCGCAGTTGGGGCAGGGCGCCTCGAGCGTCGCGTAGTCGCCCGGCACCGTGTCGCGGTCGTACTCCTTGGCCTTCTTGACGATGTGCTCGGTCATGGCCGCGATCTCGCGCATGAAGGCGTCGCGGCTGAGCTGGCCCTTCTCCATCTGCGCGAGCTTGTATTCCCACTCGCCCGTCAGTTCGGCCTTGGACAGTTCCTCCACGCCCAGGCCGCGCAGCAGCGTCATGAGCTGGAAGGCCTTGGCGGTGGGGATCAGTTCGCGGCCCTCGCGCAGCATGTACTTCTCGTTGAGCAGGCCTTCGATGATGGCGGCGCGGGTGGCCGGCGTGCCCAGGCCCTTCTCCTGCATGGCCTCGCGCAGTTCGTCGTCGTCGATGGTCTTGCCGGCGCCTTCCATGGCGCCCAGCAGCGTCGCTTCGGAATAGCGGGCCGGCGGCCGAGTCTTCAGGCCCTTGGGTTCCACCGATTCGACCTTCACCCGCTCGCCCGGCTTCACCGGCACCAGGTTCTTGCCGTCCTTCTCGTCGTCCTCGCTCACGGCCTCCTTGCCGTAGATGGCCATCCAGCCCGGCTTGACCAGCACTTTGCCGTCAGAGCGGAAGGCGTACTTCTTCGACTCGCGTTCCACCGTCGAGATGCGCGTCGTGACCTGGAATTCGGCGCTGGGGAAGAACACCGACAGGAAGCGCCGCACCACGAAGTCGTACAGGCGCTGTTCCGCATCCGACAGGCCGCTGGGCGCCTGCAAGGTGGGGATGATCGCGAAGTGGTCCGACACCTTGGCGTTGTCGAAGATGCGCTTGCTCGGCTTGACGTAGTTGCCGTCGATGGCCTGCTGCGCGAAGGGCGCCAGGTGCTTCATGCCGCTGTCGGCCAGCATGCCCATGGTCTGCTTGACCACCGGCAGGTAGTCCTCGGGCAGGGCGCGCGAGTCGGTCCGCGGGTAGGTCAGCGCCTTGTGGCGTTCGTAGAGCGACTGGGCCAGTGCCAGCGTGGTCTTGGCCGAGAAGCCGAAGCGGCTGTTGGCCTCGCGCTGCAGCGAGGTGAGGTCGAACAGCAGCGGCGAGGCCTGCGTCGTCGGCCTGCTTTCCTCCGTCACCGTGGCGGGCTGGCCGCGGGCCGCGTCGGCGATGGCGCGCGCCTCGGCCTCGCTCCACACGCGGTCGGCGCGCTGCTCGGGGTCGGGCTCGCCCACACCTTGCGAGTTCAGCAGCAGCGGCGCACTGGCCTTTTTCCAGGCCAGGTCGAAGTACTTGCCGGGGTACTGGCCGGCCTCGGCGCCGAAGATGCCGTGGATTTCCCAGTAGTCGCGGCTCACGAACTTGCGGATCTGCTCCTCGCGCTCCACCACCACCGACAGCGTCGGCGTCTGCACCCGGCCCACCGTGGTGAGGAAGAAGCCGCCGTCGCGCGAGTTGAAGGCCGTCATGGCCCGCGTGCCGTTGATGCCCACCAGCCAGTCGGCCTCGGAGCGCGAGCGCGCGGCGTCGGCCAGGCCCTGCATCTGCTGCTCGGTGCGCAGCGACTCGAAGCCGTCGCGGATGGCCTGTGGCGTCATCGACTGCAGCCACAGCCGCTTGACCGGCTTGCCCAGCGGCTTGTTGCCGCCGGCGTACTGCTCGATCAGGCGGAAGATCAGCTCCCCCTCGCGGCCCGCGTCGCACGCGTTGACCAGCTGCGTCACGTCCTTGCGCTTGGCCTGCTTGACCACGGCGTTCAGGCGCGTCTTGGTCTTGTCGACGGGCTTGAGGTCGAAGTGCGGCGGGATCACCGGCAGGTGCGCGAAGCTCCACTTGCCGCGCTTGACGTCGTATTGCTCGGGGGCCTGGATCTCCACCAGGTGGCCCACGGCGCTGGTCACCACGTACTGTTCGTTCTCGAAATGCTCGTCGTGCTTGTCGAACTTGCCGGCCACCGGCGTGAGCGCGCGCACGATGTCCTGGGCCACCGAGGGCTTCTCCGCAATCACCAAAGTCTTCGTCATCTGGGTCTCTCAACAGTTCGCCCCGGCCTGCGCGGGCCGGCCCCTCGTGGGGCGGGCATCGCCGGCAGGGCGCCGGGGGCTCTCTATACTCTGCGCCTCTCGCGCGTGCACACGCACGTACGTACGTGTGTACACGCGCGCATGTGTGCATATTCAAACTATCAGAACTCGGCGATGCCCTCCAAATCCCCTTCCTCGCCATCGACTTCGCCGCCCGCAGGCGGCCGCCGCATCCAGACGCGGCGCTCGGGGGTCCACGGCAACGGGGTGTTCGCCGTGCAGGACATCCCCAAGGGCGAGCGGCTGATCGAATACAAGGGCGAGGTGATCGATTGGGAAGAGGCGCTGCGCCGCCACCCGCACGACCCGGCCCAGCCCAACCACACCTTCTACTTCCACATCGATGACGAGCGCGTGATCGATGGCGGCGTGAAGGGCAACGCCGCGCGCTGGATCAACCATTCCTGCGACCCGAACTGCGAGGCCGACGAAGAGGGCGGCCGCATCTTCATCAAGGCCTTGCGCGACATCCCGGCCGGCGAGGAGCTCAACTACGACTACGGCCTCGTGATCGACGAGCCCTACACGCCGCAGCTGCTGGCGGACTTCCCCTGCTGGTGCGGCTCGGCCAATTGCCGTGGCACGCTGCTTTCGCCCAAGGACGACGACGTGCCGGGCAAGAAGAAGAACAAAAAGAAGAAGAGCAAGGACGGCAAGGACGCGAAGGCCGGCAAGAAGAACAAGGACAAGAGGAAGAAGAAAAAGAAGGACGGGAAAGGCAAGGGCGGCTGATTGAGCGCCTGGACACCCGCCGCCGTCGATGCGCTGCGCCGCGCTTTGGCGCAGCACGAGCCCGCGATCGCCGTCGAGGCCGTCGAGTCCATCGATTCGACCAACACCGAGCTGATGCGCCGTGCCCGTGCGGGCGACGCCCGGCCCGTGCTGCTCGTGGCCGAGCGCCAGACCGCCGGGCGGGGCCGCCTGGGCCGGGACTGGCAGAGCGCCCAGGCCGCGGCCGACCCGGCCGCATCGCTGACCTTCTCGCTGGCGCTGCCGCTGGCGCCGCAGGACTGGTCGGGCCTGTCGCTGGCCGTGGGCGTAAGCGTGGCCGAATCGCTCGATCCTGACGGCACGGCCGGCGTCAAGCTCAAGTGGCCCAACGACCTGTGGGTCGCGGACCGCAAGCTCGCCGGCATCCTGATCGAAACCGCTTCGCTGCCCGGCGCCGCGGCCACCACCCGCCAGGTGGTGATCGGCATCGGGCTGAACGTCGGCGCGCGCGAAGGCGAGGCCATGCGCACGCCGCCGGCCTGGCTGCGGCAGTGGCAGCCCGAAGCCACGCCGCAGCAGGCCCTCGTGTCGCTGGCGCCGCCGCTGCTGGCCGAGGTGCTGCGCTTCGCGGCGCAGGGTTTCGCGCCGGTGCTGCCGCGCTTCGAGACCCGGGATGCGCTGCGCGGGCGCGAGGTGGTCCTGAGCGACGGCCAGGCCGGCCTGTGCGAAGGCATCGGCCCGGGCGGCGAACTGCGCGTGCGCACGCCGGCGGGCGTGCAGGCGATCCACAGCTCCGAGGTCAGCGTCCGGCCCCGCGGCATGGCGCTGCCCTGAAGCGAGCGCTGCACAATCCCGCCATGGTCCTGCGTCTGCTGCTTGCTGCCCTCGTCGTCGCCAACCTCGGCTACTGGCTGTGGTCGCGCGGCGCGTCGACCGAATCGGCCGACCGCGAGCCGCAGCGTTTGGGCCAGCAGATCCGGCCCGAGCTGCTGGAAGTGCGGCGCACGCCGGCCGCGCCCACCCCGGCCGCATCCGGCGGTGCGGACGCAGCGCCATCCTCCCCATCCGCGCCGCCCGCCGCGGCGCCCTGAGCCTCAGTCCGGCGCGGTGTCGAAGCGCACCGTGACGCGCGTGCCCGGCGGGTGCTGCCCGGGGTGCGCATCCTCCAGTTCGACCCGCGCGCGGTGCTGTCCCGCGATCTCGCGCACGATCGGCAGGCCCAGGCCGGACCCGTCGGCCTCGTTGCCCAGCACGCGGTAGAAGGGCTCGAAGACCAGCTCGCGGTCGGCCTCGGCGATGCCGGGGCCCGAGTCTTCCACCTGCAGCAGCAGCACGTGGCCGAAGGGGTCGGCCAGCACGTGGACGGTGATCACGCCCGGCCGTTCGGGCGACGAGGGCGTGTAGTTGATCGCGTTGTCCAGCAGGTTGCGGATCAGCTCGCGCAGCAAGGTGGCGTTGCCCTGCAGCTCCACGCCGCGGGCGCCCGGCTGCGCGCCGTCGTAGCCCAGGTCGAGCGAACGTTCCATCGCCCGCGGCAGCATCTCGCGCACCACCTCGATGGTCAGCCGCGCCAGGTCGCAGGGCTGGCGGGTGAGGGTGCCGACGCCGCCCTCGGCCCGCGCCAGCGCCAGCAGCTGGTTCACCGTGTGGGTGGCGCGGATGCTGGCGCGCCCGATCTGCTGGAGCGACTTCTTCAGTTCCTCGGCATCGGCGTTGTCGCGCTGCGCCAGGTCGGCCTGCATGCGCAGCCCGGCCAGCGGCGTCTTGAGCTGGTGCGCCGCGTCGGCCAGGAAGCGCTTCTGCGTCGCCATCGAGTCGTTCAGCTTGCCCAGCAGCTCGTTGACCGAGGACACCAGCGGCACCACCTCCAGCGGCACGGCCGACTCCTCCAGCGGGCTCAGGTCGTCGGGGCGGCGCTCGCGGATGCGCGCCTCCACCGCCGACAGCGGCTTGATGCCGCGCACCAGCGCGAGCCAGATCAGCAGCACCGCCAAGGGCAGGATGGCGAACTGCGGCAGCAGCACGCCCTTGATGATCTCGGTGGCCAGGACCGATTGCTTCTCGCGCGTTTCGGCCACCTGCACCAGCACCAGCCCGCGGGGCCGCGGCGCCGCGCCCGCGAGGTCGGCCAGCGCGCCGGTGGCGTCGCCATCGACCTGCTGCAGCGCGAACGCGGCGCCGGCGCCCGGGCCCGCCGCCGGGGTGCGCGGCGCATCGGCCGGGTGGTCGCCGAGCTCGAGCCACAGGTAGGCCACGCGCACCGGCTGGCCCCGCATGTGGGCATCGCGCAGGTAGGCGACGCCGGGCACCGGGCGCTCCTCCGTGCTCGGGCCGGGCAGGTCGCCGTCCCCTGCGATGGCGTCGCCGGCGCTGTCGAGGATCTGGAAGTAGACGTGGTCGGCGTCGTCGCCACGCAGCAGTTCGCGCAGCGCCACCGGCGGCACGAAGGGCGTGCCGGCCGGCTCGCGCTGCAGCAGGCGGGCCAGCGTGCGCACGTTGTGCTCCAGTGCGCGGTCGTAGGGCGAGTTGGCGATGCCCTGCGCCACCAGCCAGGTCACGCCGATGCTCACCGGCACCAGCAGCAGCAGCGGCGTGAGCATCCAGTCCAGGATTTCCCCGAACAGCGAACGCTGGGCGCGCTGGAAGATTTTCATGGGTCGAATCGGGCTGCGGGCCAGGTGGGGCAAGCGCGGATAGCTATCGAATTTGTAGCAATTGGGCCAACGAATGCGGACCGCCATACGCGAAGGACGCAAAAGTTACGCGAAGGTCGCGAAAGGACAACCAGGAATTTTTTTGCGTCCTTCGCGTGACCTTCACGCCCTTCGCGGAGGGCGGTCCGCCTTGCGTCGCTCACCCCGGAATCTTTTCCAGGCAGTACCCCAGCCCCCGCACGGTGGCGATGCGGATCGGCCCCTTCTCGATCTTCTTGCGCAGCCGGTGGATGTAGACCTCGATGGCGTTGAGGCTGACCTCTTCGCCCCATTCGCACAGGCGCTCGACCAGCTGGTCCTTGCTCACCAGCCGGCCGGCGCGCTGCAGCAGCACCTCCAGCAGGCCCAGCTCGCGCGCCGACAGCTCGACCATCTTGCCGTCGATGGTCGCCACCCGCCCGGCCTGGTCGTACAGCAGCGGGCCGTGCTTGATCGCGTTGCTGGTGGCGCCCATGCCGCGGCGCGTGAGGGCGCGCACGCGCGCCTCCAGCTCCTGCAGCGAGAAGGGCTTGGCCATGTAGTCGTCGGCGCCGTGGTCCAGGCCCTTGACCCGCTCCTCCACCGAATCGGCGGCCGTCAGCACCAGCACCGGCATCTGCGAGCCGCGGGCGCGCAGTCGCTTGAGGATCTCCAGCCCGTGCAGCTGGGGCAGGCCGAGGTCGAGGATCAGCAGGTCGAACTCGGAATTCGTCATCAGTGCCGCATCGGCCTGCGAGCCGTTGGCCACGTGGTCCACCGCGGCGCCCGAGGTGCGCAGGCTGCGCAGCAGCGCGTCGGCCAGGACCTGGTCGTCTTCGGCAATGAGGATGCGCATGAGGTGTCTCCGAGGGTGCGGGATTCTAGGAAGGCGGGCTTCCGGACGCTGAGAGCGCAAAGATGACGCAGAGAACGCAGAAAAGCCAGAAGAAATCTTTTGGTTGTTCCTTCTGCGGCCTCTGCGAATCCTTTGCGCCCTCTGCGTTCGGCTGTCCGATCCCGCTTTCAAGACCCCGCATACGCCTCCAACCCCAGCGCCACCACCGTCGCCACCTCCTCGCCCACGCTGGCGCGGAACTCGGCCTCGGCCTGTGCCACCGAGCGGCGGAAGGCATCCAGCCAAGCCAGGCCATCGGCCGTGAAGACGACACGGCGGGCGCGTGCATCGTGCGGGTCGGGCTCGCGGGTGACCAGGCCCCAGGCCGCGCACTGGTCGACCAGGGCGGCCATGGCCTGCTTGCTCATGCCGGCGCTCTCGGCCAGGTCGGTCAGGCGCGAGCCGCCGCGCGCCAGGTGGCGGGTGATGTGGATGTGCGCTGCCGTCACCTGCTGGCGCGCCGCCAGGTTCGACAGCGCGAGCGGCACCTCGACGTCGTGCGCCATGAGTTCGAACACGCGGGCGTCGAAGCGGCGCATCGCATGGCCCAGCAGGCGGCCCAGGTGGGTCTGGCGCCAGGCGTCGTCGTCAGGGGGGGCGGCCATGGCGAATTTTAGTCAGGCAAACTGACTAAAAAGAGGCTTCCAAGAAAAGTATGAGCCGCTACATTACTGGTCATGCATCCAGCCTGTCGTTAATCGCAGCTGGAGCGATTCAAGCCCAACCCGTTGTTTTTCAAGGAGTTTCGAGATGGACGCAGTCGTCAAGGGAGCAAAGGTCGCCGGTGGCAACACGGGCGCCGACAGCGAAAAGGCCAAGGCGCTGCAAGCCGCCCTGGCCCAGATCGAAAAGCAGTTCGGCAAGGGCACGATCATGCGCCTGGGCGAAGGCGAGGCCATCGAAGACATCCAGGTCGTCTCCACCGGCTCGCTGGGCCTGGACGTGGCGCTGGGCGTCGGCGGCCTGCCGCGCGGCCGCGTGGTCGAGATCTACGGCCCGGAATCGTCCGGCAAGACCACGCTCACGCTGCAAGTGATCGCCAACATGCAGAAGCAGGGCGGCACCTGCGCCTTCGTCGACGCCGAGCACGCGCTCGACGTGCAGTACGCCAGCAAGCTGGGTGTGAGCCTGCCCGAGCTGCTCATCAGCCAGCCCGACACCGGTGAGCAGGCGCTGGAGATCGTCGACAGCCTGGTGCGCTCCGGTGCCGTCGACCTGATCGTGGTCGACTCGGTCGCCGCGCTCACGCCCAAGGCCGAAATCGAGGGCGAGATGGGCGATTCGCTGCCCGGCCTGCAGGCCCGCCTGATGAGCCAGGCGCTGCGCAAGCTCACCGCCACGATCAAGAAGACCAACTGCATGGTCATCTTCATCAACCAGATCCGCATGAAGATCGGCGTGATGTTCGGCAGCCCCGAAACCACCACCGGCGGCAACGCGCTGAAGTTCTACGCCTCGGTGCGCCTGGACATCCGCCGCATCGGCACCATCAAGAAGGGCGACGAAGCCATCGGCAACGAGACCAAGGTCAAGGTGGTGAAGAACAAGGTCTCGCCCCCGTTCAAGACGGCCGAGTTCGACATCCTGTTCGGCGAGGGCATCAGCCGCGAGGGCGAGATCATCGACATGGGCGTGAACGCCCGCATCGTCGAGAAGTCCGGCGCCTGGTACGCCTACGGCGGCGAGAAGATCGGCCAGGGCCGCGACAACGCCCGCGAGTTCCTGCGCGAGAACCCCGACCTGGCCGTCGAGATCGAGAACAAGGTGCGCGAGTCGCTGGGCATTTCGCTGCTGCCCACGGGGGCGGGCGAGGCGGACTGACAAAGCGGGATCGGGCAGCCGAACGCAGAGGGCGCGGAGGTTTCGCAGAGGGCGCGGAAAAAGGAAATCACGGGACATCCCGTGTTTCTTCCGCCCCCTTCACGACGCCTCGCGCCTTTGGCGTCCCAAGTCCATGATTCCGAGCCGAATTGCCCTCCGGCGCCCATCCCGTGGGCGCAGGCAGCTGTCGAATTCATAGCAAATGGCTTTTTCCGCTCCTTCGCTCAAGGGCCGCGCGCTGCGACTGCTCAGCCAGCGCGAGCATTCGCGGGCCGAGCTGGAACGCAAGCTCGCGCGGCACGAGGAAGAGCCCGGCACGCTGGCGCGCGCACTCGACGAGCTGGCGGCCAAGGACTTCATCAGCGAGGCGCGGGTCGTGCAGTCGGTGCTGCACCAGCGCGCGCCGCGGCTGGGTGCGGCCCGGGTGCGGCAGGAGCTGCAGGCCAAGGGCATCGCGCCCGACGCCGTGGCCGAGGCGGTGTCGAGTCTGCAGGCCACCGAGCTGGAGCGCGCCCGCGCGCTGTGGCAGCGCCGCTTCGACGCGCCGCCGTCGGACGCCAAGGAGCGCGCCCGCCAGGCTCGCTTCCTCCTGGCGCGCGGCTTTGCGGGCGCCACGGTGGCCAAGGTCCTGCGAACCGGAGCCGACGATGACTGATGCGCTTGTTCCCACCCTGACGCGCGTGATCGTCGAGCGCGTGGCCTGCGACTGGCGGCGCGCCTGGGCGCTG
The DNA here is from genome assembly GCA_030418545.1 of Xenophilus aerolatus. GTDB lineage: Bacteria > Pseudomonadota > Gammaproteobacteria > Burkholderiales > Burkholderiaceae_C > Xenophilus. The sequence continues at coordinate 546,442 of QAIB01000004.1, forward strand.
GCCGCCGATCCGCTGCGCATGCCCGAATGGGCCAGCGGCCTCGCCAGCGGCCACTTCACGCGCGAGGGCGAGCACTGGCGCTTCGAGACTGCCGAGGGCAGCCGCGCCCGCGTGCGCTTCGCGCCGGCCAACGACTTCGGCGTGCTCGACCACTGGGTGACGCCCGAGGTGCCCGAAGGCGCCGCCGAGATCTATTTGCCCTTTCGCGTCATCGGCCTGGGCGAGGGCGTGTGCGAATTCCAGTTCACGTTGCTGCGGCAGCCGGCCATGGACGATGCGGCCTTCAAGCGGGATGCACGGTGGATCGCACGCGATCTGCGCACGCTGCGCGAGCTGCTCGAGGCGCCGCTCTCACGGCCCTAGCCTTGCTTGGGGCGCGGCGGCTCGCTGAGCAGGAGACCGACCAGCGTCGCGACCACCTGCAACTGCTCGGGCGTGAGCCGCGCCAGGTCGGTGGCCAGCTTGGCCGCGAGCTCCGGCACGTAGGGCGTGGGTGAGGACTCGGACACTGCCGACGCTCCCGACACCTCGGACACTCCTGGCTCTGGCCGCTCCACCGCGGCTGAATCCTCGTCGCCGAAGCGCAGCCATTGCGGCGGCACCTGGAGCCAGCGCGCCAGTTCCTGCAGCCGGCCCTGTGCCGGGATCGCCTCGCCCTGCAGCCACTTGCGGGTGGCATGGGCGGTCACCGGATGGCCGCTGCTGCGACGGTTGAATTCGCGGGCAAGACCGGTCGCGCCGATCACCTTCCACCCCGCGCGGTCGAGCGAAAGCCGCAGCCTCTGGCTGAATGCGTCGCGGTCCTCGGCGGGATTCATGGCGCGCATGGTTCCGATCGAGCGACTGAAAGTCAGTCGGTAAAAATTGACTTTGGGTCGTGGGCAAAACACAATTTCCGTGCTTCGCTTCGTTTTCGCAGAAGAACAGGCAGGGAGAAATGAAATCACTCGAGGGCCGCAACGGCCCGTGCATGCGGCTGCGCCCATGGCGGGCAGCCACCGACCCGCCGGTGTGGCCGCCTCTGGATCGCCGCCGCCACCGCCACCCCAGTCCAGCCGGCTGGTGCAGCAGCCCGCAGCCATGGCCCTCTGGGACTTCCTGCTGATCGGCTGGGCGCAGGGCCTCTATGGCGCCCTGTGCAGCCAGGGCATCGGCGGCTGCCTGCTCGCTGCGGCAGCCGGCTGGCAACTGGCCTGCTGGGGACTTCGCCTGACGGAGTCCGAACTCGCGGGCCCGGCCCATCTGCCCGACGGCCTGCACACCCGCCGCAGGAACGCCGTGGCCGAGCGCCTGCAAGGCGCTCGCTCGGGGCGGTGGCTGGGCGGGCTGCTGCAGGCCGCCGGCGCGCTGCTGATGGCGGCCGCCCTGGTGGCGCTGGCACGTACCGTGGCGAACGGCTGATCGTCCGCGATGGGCGCGGAGAAGCGCTCGACGAAAAAGGCCCGCAGCTCCCGCACTTCGGGTGCGGGCCGCTATCCAAACGATGGCGTCAGAGGCCCAGCATCAGCGACAGGTTCTGCACCGCGGCGCCGCTGGCGCCCTTGCCGAGGTTGTCGAGCCGCGCAATGGCCACCGCGTGGCGATGGTCCTCGTTCGGGAACACGCGGATCTCCAGCACGTTCGTGTCGTTGAGCGCCAGGGCGTCGAGCTTGCCGTCCTCGGTGGGCGGCAGCACCTTCACGAACTGCTCGGGCGTGTTGCTCTTCGCGTAGTGGGCGGCGTAGGCCGCCTGCAGGTCGCCGGCCTTCGGCTTGCCGGGCAGCTGGTCCAGGTGCAGTGGCAGCTGCACCAGCATGCCCTGCTTGAAGTTGCCCACCGAGGGAATGAAGACGGGCCGCGCCGTGAGGCCGGTGTACTTCATGATCTCGGGGATGTGCTTGTGCTTCAGCCCCAGCGCATAGGTCTCGAACAGCGGCGCGGTGCCGGCCTCGTAGGCCTCGATCATGGTGCGGCCGCCGCCGGAGTAGCCGCTCACCGAGGGCAATGCGATGGGGAAGTCGGCGGGCAGCAGGCCGGCATCGACCAGCGGGCGCACCAGCGCGATGGCGCCGGTGGCGTAGCAGCCGGGGTTGGCGACGCGCTCGGCCTTCGCCACCGCGTCGGCCTGGCCGGGGGTCAGTTCGGGAAAGCCGTAGACCCAGTCGGGCGCCACGCGGTGCGCGGTCGAGGCATCGACGACGCGGGGTTTGCGGCTGCCCAGGCCGTCGATCAAAGCGACGGACTCACGCGCGGCGTCGTCGTGCAGGCACAGGATGACCAGATCGACGCCGGCCATCAGGTCGCGTTTGGCCGAGGTGTCCTTGCGAAGCTCGGGCGCGATGCTGACGAGCTCGACCTGCGGCATGCGGGCGAGGCGCTCGCGGATCTGCAGGCCGGTGGTGCCGGCTTCGCCATCGATGAAGATCCTGGGCATGAGCTGCCTCCTCTGACTCGAGCTGCGGGGCGTTCCCGTTGATGCGGAAACTACGTATTGACCACATGAACGGCCGGGGCCTGTGGTGCAACGCACCATGATACAGTCGACGGCTGCTCCGCCGCCCCCGCCTGCCCAGCCAGTCGGCGCCCGTGGCCCGCGGACAACAGCACCATCCAACTCCGTTCCGAGAGACTCCTCATGAAGATTCACGAGTACCAGGGCAAGGAAATTCTTGCCAAGTTCGGCGTGCCTGTGCCCCGCGGCATCCCGGCGTTCACGGTCCAAGAGGCGGTCGAAGCCGCACAGAAGCTCGGCGGCCCGGTGTGGGTGGTCAAGGCCCAGATCCACGCGGGTGGCCGCGGCAAGGGCGGCGGCGTCAAGGTTGCCAAGACCATCGACGACGTGAAGAAGCTGGCCGGCGAGATCCTGGGCATGCAGCTCAAGACGCACCAGACCGGCCCCGAAGGCCAGAAGGTCCGCCGCCTCTACATCGAGGACGGTGCCGACATCAAGAACGAGCTGTACGTGTCGCTGGTCACCGACCGCGCCACGCAGAAGGTCGCGTTCATCGCCTCGAGCGAAGGCGGCATGGACATCGAGGAAGTGGCCCACGCCACGCCCGAGAAGATCGTCACCGAGTACATCGACCCGCTGACCGGCATCACGCCCGAGCAGAGCAAGAAGATTGCCGCGGCGATCGGCCTGTCGGGTGGCTCGGTCGACCAGGCCGTCGACCTGTTTGCCAAGCTCTACCAGTGCTACATGGACACCGACGCGTCGCTGGTCGAGATCAACCCGCTGAACTGCGACTCCAAGGGCAACCTGGTCGCGCTGGACGCCAAGTTCAACTTCGACTCGAACGCGCTGTTCCGCCACCCCGAGATCGTCGCCCTGCGCGACCTCGACGAGGAAGACCCGGCCGAGATCGAGGCCAGCAAGTTCGACCTGGCCTACATCAGCCTGGACGGCAACATCGGCTGCCTGGTGAACGGCGCAGGCCTGGCCATGGCCACCATGGACACCATCAAGCTCTTCGGCGCCGAGCCGGCGAACTTTCTCGACGTGGGCGGCGGCGCCACCCCCGAGAAGGTGACCGAGGCCTTCAAGATCATGCTCAAGAACCCCAAGGTCAAGGCCATCCTGGTCAACATCTTCGGCGGCATCATGAAGTGCGACACCATCGCCACCGGCGTGATCACCGCCTGCAAGGCCGTGAACCTGCAGGTCCCGCTGGTCGTGCGCATGAAGGGCACGAACGAGGAGCTGGGCAAGAAGATGCTGGCCGAATCCGGCCTGCCGATCATCAGCGCCGACACGATGGCCGAAGCGGCCCAAAAAGTGGTTGCAGCCGTCAAGTAAGGAACATTCGCCATGTCGATCTACATCAACAAGGACACCAAGGTCATCACCCAGGGCATCACGGGCAAGACCGGACAGTTCCACACCGAGAAGTGCCAGGAATACGCGAACGGCAAGAACTGCTTCGTGGCCGGCGTGAACCCGAAGAAGGCCGGTGAGTCGATCTTCAACATCCCGATCTACGCCTCGGTGAAGGAAGCCGCCACGCAGACCGGCGCCACCGTGTCGGTGATCTACGTGCCGCCGGCCGGCGCCGCCGCCGCGATCTGGGAAGCCGTCGAGGCCGACCTGGACCTGGCCATCTGCATCACCGAAGGCATCCCGGTCAAGGACATGCTCGAAGTGCGCAACAAGATGAAGGCCAAGGAAGCCAAGGGCGGCAAGAAGACGCTGCTGCTGGGCCCCAACTGCCCCGGCCTCATCACGCCGGACGAGATCAAGATCGGCATCATGCCGGGCCACATCCACAAGAAGGGCCGCGTCGGCGTGGTCAGCCGCTCCGGCACGCTGACCTATGAAGCCGTGGCGCAGCTCACCGAGCTGGGCATCGGCCAGTCGTCGGCCGTGGGCATCGGCGGCGACCCGATCAACGGCCTGAAGCACATCGACGTGATGAAGGCCTTCAACGACGATCCCGACACCGACGCCGTGATCATGATCGGCGAGATCGGCGGTCCCGACGAGGCCGAAGCCGCCCGCTGGTGCAAGGACCACATGAAGAAGCCGATCGTCGGCTTCATCGCCGGCGTCACCGCCCCTCCCGGCAAGCGCATGGGCCATGCCGGCGCGCTGATCTCCGGTGGTGCCGACACGGCCGATGCCAAGCTCGCCATCATGGAAGAGTGCGGTTTCACGATCACCCGCAACCCCTCCGAGATGGGCAAGCTGCTCAAGGGCCTGCTCTGATCCTGCCGCCCAGGCAGATCGCTTTCGTGCCACACAAACGAGAGGGCGCTCGCAATTCAGGTTGCGAGCGCCCTTTCCACACATAACATCGTGGAGACGTCATCAATGGAATTCCTGCAAAGCGCTGATTTCTGGATCGGTCTGGTCAAGATCATCTGGATCAACATCATTCTCTCGGGCGACAACGCGGTCGTGATCGCGCTGGCGGCCCGCTCCCTGCCGCCCGAGCAGCAGAAGAAGGCCATCCTCTTCGGTTCCGGTGCCGCCGTCGTGCTGCGCATCGTGCTGACGGTGGTGGCGGCCAAGCTGCTGGCGTTGCCCTACCTGCAGATCGTGGGCGGGCTGCTGCTGCTGTGGATCGGCGTGCAGTTGCTCGGCGACGAGGAAGAGGACGAGGGGGAAGGCAAGGAGTACGGCAGCATGATGACCGCCGTGCGCACCATCCTGATCGCCGACCTGGTGATGAGCCTGGACAACGTGATCGCCGTGGCCGCCGCGGCGCAGGGCAGCATGGTGCTGCTGGTGCTGGGCCTGGCCATCAGCATCCCCTTGGTGATCTTCGGCAGCACGCTGATGATCAAGCTCATGGAGCGTTTCCCGATCATCGTCATGCTGGGCGCTGCGCTGATCGGCTGGGTCGGCGGAGAGACCATCGCCAGCGATGTGTCGCTGCGCGGCGTGATGGCCGCCAACCCGTGGCTGCTGCATGCCGCCGCCGCTGCAGGGGCCGTGCTGGTGATCGCCATCGGCAAGTGGCTCAGCCGCCGCCACGTCGCGGCAGCAACCTGAGGCGGGCGCCCGTACATCCATGCCCAGCACCGCACCTGCTCCAGCCATGACGTCGGTGCGGCCGCTGCCCTGGGAATTCGCGGCCCTCACCGACGCTGGAAGGGTCCGGAGCAACAACGAGGACGCGATCGCGTTCGACCCCAGCCTGGGCGTGGCCGTGCTGGCCGACGGCATGGGTGGCTACAACGGCGGCGAGGTCGCCAGTGGCATGGCCATTGCGCTCGTGCAGGCCAGCTTCGGCCGCTGGCTGGCGCACGCGGGACCGGCGGCCCCGTCCCGGGCCATGCGGCGGGCCATGCAGAACAGCACCGACGAAGCCAATCGCGCAATCTTCGAGGCCAGCGCCGCCAATGTGCAGCTGCGCGGCATGGGCACCACGCTGGTGGTTGCGGCCTTCGGGGGGCCCCGCGTGCTGGTCGGGCACATCGGCGACTCGCGCTGCTACCGCCTGCGGCGCGGCACCGAGTTCGAGTTGCTGACGCGCGATCACTCGCTGCTGCAGGAGCAGCTCGACGCGGGTGCCATCACGCCGGAGGAGGCCGCTGTGTCGCCTCACCGCAACCTGGTCACGCGTGCGCTCGGCATCGAGCGACAGGTGGAGCTCGAGGTCAACGAGCATGTGGCCGAGCCTGGCGACCTTTTCCTGCTGTGCTCCGACGGTCTCAGCGAAATGGTGAGCGACGCGGAGATTTTCACAGTTTTGTTACAAGATAATAGTCTTCCTGAAAAAGCAACACTTTTGGTTGCAGCTGCGAACGAGAATGGCGGTCGGGACAACATCTCGGTGGTGCTGGCGCTGGCAGGATCGGCCGCCGCTTCCTCGTAGCAGTCCGGGAAGACGGTTGCGCAGGGGATCTGCAGACAACACATATCGCGTTCAGGAGAGTCGGCCATGCCGAAGTTGGTGGTTGCTATCGATGGGGTCGTCCTCAAGGAGGTGTCGCTCGCCAAGGAGCGCACCACGCTGGGCCGCCGTCCCTACAACGACATCGTGATCGACAATCTCGCCGTCAGCGGCGAGCATGCCGTGCTGCACATGATCGGCTCCGATGTCTACCTTGAAGACCTCAACAGCACCAACGGCACGTACGTCAATGCCCGTGCCATCCGCAAGCAGGCGCTCGAGCACAACGACGTCATCGAGGTCGGCAAATACAAGATCCGCTATCTGGCAGTCAACGGCGCCACTTTCGATGTTCCCCCGCGCCTTGCGGCTGCAGGCCTCGCGCCTGCGTCCGCCCCCGTCCCCCTGTCCGCTGGCGTCACCGCGCCCGTCCCGTTGGGGGGTGGCGCGTCGGCGGTCATCCGCGTGCTCAGCGGCAGTGGTGCCGGCCGCGAAGTCTCGCTGCAGAAAGTCGTCACCACGATCGGCAAACCCGGCGTGGCCGTGGCGGCGGTCACGCGCCGCCTCCAAGGCTATGTGGTGGCGCCGATCGATGGGGGCACCACGCTCAACGGCGAGCCGCTCGGTGCTGAGGCGGTCGCGCTGCAGGATGGCGACGTGCTCGAACTCGGCGGCACGCGCATGCAGTTCGTCAACGGCTGACGGGCCCACGCCGCAGTGCAGCGGCTGATACGGTCGCTGCGGAGGCACTGGCTGCGTGTCGCCATCACGCTGCTGCCCGTGCTGCTGGCGCTGGCGCATTCGGCGGGCATCGCGCGCCTGCCCTTCATCGACCGCCTCGACGCGCTCATCTACGACGCCCGGCTGCGCGCCACGATGCCGGGTACCCTGGACCCTCGGGTCGTCATCGTCGACATCGACGATGCCAGCCTGCAGGAGGTCGGCCAGTGGCCCTGGAGCCGGGACCGGCTGGCCCGGCTGACCGACGAACTCGTGGGCCGGCAGCGGGCGGCGGTCCTGGGCTTCGACGTGATGTTCGCCGAGGCCGATCGCGGTTCGGGCAAGGATGCGCTGCAGGCGTTGTTGGCCGAGCGCTCCCGAGCGGACCCGGCGGCCCAGGCGGCGATCGAACGACTTGCCGTCACGCTGGACCATGACGCGGCGTTCGCCCGCTCCCTGGAGGGCCGCAACGTGGTGCTGGGCTTCTATTTCACGCAAAGCCCCCAGCCGCGTGCCAAGGGCGGATTGCCGACCCCGGTGCTGCCGCCCGACGCCTTTCCTGGCACGCGGCGCTACGCCACCGCGTGGAACAGCTACGGTGCCAGCATCCCCGCGCTGGCTGCCGTGGCGCCGGCGGGATTTCTCAATGTGCTCATCGATCCCCAGGCCGACGGCGTGGTCCGCGCGGTGCCGCTCATCGCCCGCTACGAACCGGTCGGGGGCGGCGCGCCGGCTTCGGCTGGCTATTACGAATCCCTGGCCCTCGCCGTCTACCGCCGGGCTGCAGGCGCCTCTGCGCCCTACCCTCGGCTGACGGGCGCAGCTGGCGGCGCGGCCCCGATGCTCGAGGCCTTGGTGATGGGCCGACCCGACGGCCCGATCGCGGTGCCGGTCGACCAGCAGGCCAGCGCGCTCGTGCCCTATCGCGGACCAGGCGGGGTGCAGGGCGGGTCTTTTCGCTACATCCCGGCCGTGGACGTGCTGAACGGCCGGCTGGCCGCCGGCGAGCTGGCGGGGAAGATCGTGCTGGTTGGCGCGAGTGCGCCGGGCCTGCAGGACCTGCGCGTCACGCCCGTGAGCGCCACCTATCCCGGCGTGGAGATTCACGCGAGCGTGATCTCGAGCCTGCTCGACCGTCGCTTTCTGGCCGTCCCGGACTACGCGGCGGGCTACGACTTCTCCATGACCCTCCTGCTCGGCATGGTCCTCGCGATCGGCCTGACCCGGCTCGGCCCGGTGCGTGCCGTGCTCCTCGCCCTGGCGTGCGTGCTGGCGCCCTTGGGCATCAACCATCTGCTCTTCCAACGCGCCGGCCTCGTGTTGCCGCAGGCGGCATGCATGCTGATGGTGGTGGCTGCCTTCGCGCTCAACATGGGTTGGGGCTACTTCATCGAGGCGCGCACGCGGCGCGGACTGGCCCGGCTCTTCGGCACCTACGTGCCGCCCCAGCTGGTCAGCGAGATGGTCCTGGATCCGAACCGCTACACCATGCGGGCAGAGAGCAAGGAGCTGACCGTGATGTTCTGCGACATGCGCGGCTTCACCCGCCTGTCGGAGCAGATGGCGCCCGCCGACCTGCAGGCCTTCCTCAACGAGGTCTTCAGCCGCCTCACCGACATCATCAGCAAACACCGCGGAACGGTCGACAAGTACATGGGCGATTGCGTGATGGCCTTCTGGGGGGCGCCGGTGGACACGCCCGAGCACGCCAGCCTGGCCGTCCAGGCCGCACTGGAGATGAGCGCCGCGGTGGACGACATCAACGCCGCCCATCGGCTGCGCGGGCTGCCGGCCCTCAGCGTCGGCATCGGCCTGAACACCGGCACCATGAGCGTGGGCGACATGGGCTCGACGCACCGCCGCAGTTACACCGTCATCGGCGATGCCGTCAACCTCGCTGCGCGCCTGGAGGGCCTGGGCGAGCACTACGGCATCGGCATCGTGGCCAGCGAAGCGACACGCCTGCAGTGCGACGCCTGCCTCTGGCAGGAGGTGGATCGCGTGCGGGTCAAGGGCAAGCTTCAGGAGGTCACCATCTTCACCCCCTGTGGTTTGCGTGCAAACGCCGACCCGGAACAGCTGGAAGAGCTATCACAATGGCGTGAGGTGCTGGAGGCCTACCGCGCCCGCCGTTGGCACGACACGGAACAGCTTCTCGACGCCTTGCGCTCCCGCCACGAGAAAAAAGTCCTTTACCGCGTTTACGCCCAGCGCTTAGCCTCCATCCGCACGCAGCCGCCCGACACCGACTGGGACGGCGCGATTCAATTCGAGCGCAAGTGATTGCTTTCTGGAAGGACTGATCCGATGCAGGTGCGTGTGCTGGGTTGTTCGGGCGCCATCGCCAGGGACTGCCGCACCACGTCTTTCCTGGTCGACGACGACCTGCTGGTCGACGCCGGGACGGGCGTCGGCGACCTGACGCTGGAAGAGATGGCAGCCATCGACGACGTCGTGCTGACCCATTCGCACCTCGACCACGTCGCCGCGCTGCCGCTCATGATCGACGCGGTGGCCAGCCGGCGCAGCGCGCCGCTGCGGGTCCATGCGCTGCGCGCCACCATCGAGGCCTTGCGGGCGCACGTGTTCAACAACGTCATCTGGCCCGACTTCGCGAACATCCCCAGCCAGGATGCGCCCTTCGTCAGCTTCCACGACTTTGCCGTCGGCGAAACACTGCGCATCGGCACGCGCGTGCCCAAGGTCGTCGAGGTGCTGCCAGCGGTCCACACCGTGCCCGCGTGCGGCTTCGCCATCCGCTCGGCGGGCGGCGGCCCGCACTGGGTCTTCAGCGGCGACACCGAGCGCAACAAGCCTTTCTGGGACCGCATCAACGCGTTGGACGTGGCCGCGCTGGTCATCGAGACGGCTTTCAGCAACCGTGAGCTCGCGCTTGCTGCACGCAGCCTGCACCTCGCGCCCGATTCGCTAGCCGCCGAGCTCAGCCAGATCGCCGCCGGGCGCCGCTACCCGATCTACATCACCCACACCAAGCCGGCAGAGACGGAGGAAATCATGGCCGAGATCGGCGTGCTGGCCGCCGATTCGGCCAGCGCGCTGTCACGGCTCGTTCGCAGCCAGGACATTCGGTGGTTGCGGATGTCCGGGGTGCTGAACATTTGACCGGCAGCTTCGCCTGGCGATCCAGTCCCACGCCAAGCCGTCGGGAAGATGGTGGGTGGTTCTACTTCCAGCAAGCCGCGACCGTACCGGGCGTGCCCGAAGCCATCGCCTTCTTGCCTGTTGCGTCCAACGTAAAGTCGCCACACCGCTTGTCCGCCATCTTGGTGGGTTCGCGCTGAGCTTTCAGCGTGTAGCCGCCGTCGTTGGCCTCCACGCTGACACTGAGCGTGTAGTAGCCGTTTTCGGACTTGTCGACATATGGCAACCTGAGCTTTGCGATGTCCGCCTGCACCGTCATGTAGCTGCCATTCTGAGCGCGCCAGCGCTCCTGACGCGCGGCCGCATCGTTCAGGAGCGCCTGGCCCTCCACGCGCCGCGACCGCAGCACGTACTCCTGGTAGGACGGATAGGCGATGGCCGCCAGGATCGCGACTACGGCGACGACGATCATCAGTTCGATGAGCGTGAAGCCCAGCGCTGCGCGGCGCCCGGAAGTGCACGTCCGGGTTGCGGCCGCGCGGTGGGCACGGGCGCCGGACAGCGTGTTGCAGCAAGGTGTGATCATGGCCCGGCCTCAGTTGTTGGGCGGCTGCCTGCGCCAGCTCTGACGCCCGAACTCAATGCCCGAATTGACACGCTTTTCCGCGTTCGCGCTTGGATCGAAGACGCGCGCCGCGCGGATGGTTTGCTTGCCTGCCCCGGTCTGCGTCCCGCTGACCATGGCACCGCCAACCGCATCCGACGCGTTGAAGATACCTGACCCTGCCTCGTTTCCACGTACATCAAGTCATGCAGCCAAGCGGGTGCTCTCCCAGATCACTGGGGGCAGGAAGCCGTTGGCCGAGTGCAAGCGCTGGCGGTTGTACCAGCCTTCGATCCAATCGACGATGTCCAGCCTGGCCTGCGCGCGCGTGTCGTAGCGTACCTGATGGATGCGCTCGACCTTCAGCGTTTTGAAGAAGCTTTCCATCGGCGCGTTGTCCCAGGCATTGGCCCTCCTGCTCATGGACATCGTGATGCCCAACTCGGCGGCCAACGCTCGGTAGCGCCCGCCTGCGTACTGGGATCCGCGGTCGGTGTGGACCAGCAGCCCCTTGGCAGGCTTGCGCAGCCACCATGCCGACTTCAAGGCGGTGCACACCAGCGTGGCGTCAATGTTCTCGGACATCGACCAGCCCACGATGCGCCGGCCGGCCAGGTCCATCACGGCCGCCAAGTACAGCCAGCCCTCGCCGGTGGGCACGTACGTGATGTCTGCCACCCAGGCCTGGTCGCGCTGCCAGCCATCAAAGCGCCGGTCCAGCAGATTCGGTGCCACTGGCAAGCGGTGCGCCGAATCGGTGGTCACCACGAACGGCCTTCTGTACACCGGGCGCAGGCCTTGGCGCCGCAGGCTCTTTCGCACTCGCTCGGCGCTAACGACTTCGCCCTGCTGGCGCAGCTTGTGGACGATCCGAGGGCGGCCATAGCTTCGGCGGCTGGCATCGTGGATGGCGGCCACC
>QAIB01000047.1 GCA_030418545.1 Xenophilus aerolatus
GGGAATTCGTACTTGTCCAGCAGCTCGCGCACTTCCATCTCGACCAGCTCGAGCAGCTCGGCGTCGTCGACCATGTCGCACTTGTTCAGGAACACGATGATGTAGGGCACGCCCACCTGGCGGGCCAGCAGGATGTGCTCACGCGTCTGGGGCATCGGGCCGTCGGCGGCCGAGCACACCAGAATGGCGCCGTCCATCTGGGCGGCACCCGTGATCATGTTCTTCACGTAGTCGGCGTGGCCGGGGCAGTCCACGTGCGCGTAGTGACGGTTCTGCGTCTCGTACTCGACGTGCGCGGTGTTGATGGTGATGCCGCGTGCCTTTTCTTCGGGCGCCGCATCGATTTCGTCGTACTTCTTGGCCTCACCGCCGAACTTGGCCGACAGCACCGTGGCGATCGCCGCCGTCAGCGTCGTCTTGCCATGGTCCACGTGACCGATCGTGCCCACGTTCACGTGCGGCTTGGTGCGCTCGAACTTGCCTTTTGCCATTT
>QAIB01000005.1 GCA_030418545.1 Xenophilus aerolatus
ATTGGATCGAAGGCTGGTACAACCGCCAGCGCTTGCACTCGGCCAACGGCTTCCTGCCCCCAGTGATCTGGGAGAGCACCCGCTTGGCTGCATGACTTGATGTACGTGGAAACGAGGCAGGGTCAGGGTCCTTGAGCAACCTGATTTCCCGGCTTTCGGCCAATCGGTCGAGGTAGTCGAGCAGATCGGACTCGGTGGATCCGTTGTCGACCACCACGATCTCATAGCGGGGCCGTGGATAGTCGGTCTTTTCAAGAATGCTGGAAATGCAGGGCTCAATCAACTCGAATCGATCCCGCGTAGGAATGATGATGCTGATGAATGGAACCTCTGCCTTTCCTCCCGCCAGGATTGCGTGGTCCTCGGCGCCCTCTAGCCGGGGCGATCGCGCTGCATGGAATGCGACGAAGGCGACGTGAGCTGGTACGCCATCCTCTTGCAAGGCTCTAGCATGGACCGTAGCCCGGAGGCCATGTCGGAACGCATCAATAGGGGGGTGAGAGGCGCTGCTCAACCGGGGGCTGAACAGCGCGAGGCTGCCCGTTGTGGGCAGTTCCGGCGAATACTTGCCCACCATTCGAGGACGCTGATATTTGCCCCCTGCGTCGACTTCGTCCTCGTCGGCCAGCACGACGGATGTGCCGACGAGGCGGCGTTCAGCCTCTAGGAGCAGATAGAGACTGTGCGGCGCGAGTCGCCCTGGACGATCGATTACGACGACTGCAACGTCTTCCGGTACGCGGCGGAACTCAGCTACATCCTGTACAAAGCGCACGCGGTGGTCTAGGGGGATCTGTGCCCATTCGTCGCTGGATGTCGTGGCGTCGGCCGATAGCAAAAGGTCCGCTGTCCAGGTGGGCAGCAACTGAGCACGAAGGCTGTCGACCGCCGCGCGTACTGCAACAGCATTGGCTGCCGGCAAGGCCCACATCACGTGCACCAGCCTGAAGGCTTGCTGATTCACATGTGCCTGAATCAGTGCAATGTCCTCCGAGGATAGCGTTTGGTAGTTCGAATACCAATCAGCGTACTCCGTGGCGATGCTAGAGCCAGAGTCGGGCCCAGAAGCCTGCCGCCCCAGCAGTCGGCGCAAGATGGCCGCCCGCTCTACAGAGCCGCCCGGACGCACCGCCTTGAGCAGCTTTTGGGCTTTCGGGCGGGTTTGGATGAGCCAGGTGGTGAGAGCACGCACCGGACGCGTGATGCGCCACGAGTTCGAGCTTTCCAAAGCCGTGATCTTGTGCTCGTGAATCTCGAGCAGGCGCTCCAGTTGCCTTGCCCTTCCTTCGAGTCTGATTTCCAAGCGCCATCGCGAGGTGCGCGACTCTTCCAATTGGGCCCGCAACTGTCGTTCCCTCTCGTGGGCAGCCTGGAGCTCAAGGCGCAGTTCATGTATGACGCTTCGCTCGTCTTCCAATTGGCGACTCGGCCCCTGGCCCACGGGCGAAAGGGGGCTGGATGATGTGTTGTTATCGGTCAAGCGCAATGATCCCTTGGTTCAGTCCGCCGTACGGCTCTTGTGGCCGCTTTCGGCGCTTGTGCGTCAGGCTTCGACGATCGATCCATGACTGAGCCTGATGACCCGATTGCACTCCTTCGCAATCAATTCCGGTGAATGGGAGGCCAGTACGAGGATGCCGGACTTGGCAACCATGCTGCGCATGCGCTCCTCAGCCTTTGCACCAAATTCGGCATCGCCAACTGACAGCCATTCATCCATCAGCAGAATGTCCGCATGCATGCTGGTGCAGATCGCGAATGCCAGTCGCATCATCATGCCGGTGGAGTAGGTGCGAACAGGCATCTGAACGTAGTCGCCCAGCCCGCTGAATTCGCACACCTCAGCTGTGATGCCGTCGATTTCCCGCCGGCTCATCCCCATCGTCAGGCCGCGCAGCATGATGTTCTCTATGCCTGTGGCGTCTCGCTCGATGCCCATGGACGGATCGATCAGGCTCGCCACGGTACCGGAGCGCTCGTATTCGCCGGACGTGGGATCGTAAACGCCAGCTAGCAGGCGCAGTAACGTGGACTTTCCGGCGCCGTTATGGCCCAGGATGCCCAGCCGATCACCTGCCTTCAACTCCAAGTTGATGTCCGACAACGCCTGGACGACGGTAACACCGGTGTCCCGCCCGACGCGGCCGCCCGTAACGGAGGCTGCCAGAGTCTTCTTGAACGAGGTCGCGCTGGCGCCATAAATGGGGAAGCCCAAGCTGACGTGCTTCAACGATATAGATGCCATGGCAGCTGCCTTCAAAGCCAGAACGTTACGCGGCGCCGATAGCGCCTGAACAGGAAGGCGGCTACCACGATGTTGGCGGCGGTCCAGCCCAGCATCCCGAACCAGCTGTGCTCATGCGCTATGCCGCCCATCAGCGGCGTGCGCAAAAGATCCAGCAACTGCGCGAAAGGGTTCCACAGCATGTACTTCGCTCGATCCGGCAGGCTCTCCGGCAGCCAGAAAACGGGCGTCAGGAACATGAGCATCTGCATGACGCTGGTCACGATCTGCGCAATGTCGCGGAAGCGGGTGCAAAGGATGCCGAGCGCAATCCCGACGCAGTGCGCATTGATGATGAACAGCGCGAAGGCCGGGATGATGAGAAGGGATTGCCACCCGAGCGACACGCCTGCCCAGATCGCCACCGGCACATAGATGATGATGTGATGCGCGAACTGCATCAGGCTCCGCGCGATGGTCCGCCAGACGAAAAGGCTGATGGGAAAGTACCCCTGCTTGAGGTAGTTGGAAGCGTTGTTGAACGCCTCGTTCGAGTCGGTCACGGTCACCGAGAACAGCGTCCAAAAGATGATTCCCAGCGCCAAATGAGGGAAAAACTTCGAGAGCTCGGTGCCGAACAGCGATGAATACAGCGGCCCCATGCCGCCAATCATGGCGCCCATGCTAAGCGTCAGCCACAGCGGGCCCAGTGCCGACCGTCGATAGCGCAACACGATGTCGAACCACGCGAGCGTCCACCAGATGTCGACCCGGCGGGTTCCCTCCCACCAGTCGCCCCAGGCGCTGCGGTGGAGGTTGGATTGGATTTGCTTCATGCAGTGTCTGGTTCGAACAAGCCCTCCATTTTAGCGAGCGCCTGCTTCACCAGAGGCTGACCCGGGGCCGGAGGTGTGGCAGCGGATAATCGGCCGCCGTTTCGCCCGGCCCCGCTCGCAGCGCGCATGTCGTCTCCCTCCGAACAGAATCACCTCGCCCACCTCAAGTACCGCCCCGACATCGATGGCCTGCGCGCCATCGCGGTGCTGGCCGTGGTGCTGTACCACGCATCGCCCAAGTGGCTGCGTGGCGGTTTCGTCGGCGTCGACATCTTCTTCGTCATCTCGGGCTACCTGATCTCGACGATCATCTTCGGCAGCCTGGGGGGGCGGGGCTTCAGCTACGCAGAGTTCTATGCGCGCCGCATCCGGCGGATCTTCCCGTCGCTGGTGCTGGTGTTGGCGGCCACGCTCGGCTTCGGCTGGTATGTGCTGCTTTCGGACGAGTTCCGTCAATTGGGGCGCCACATCCTGGGCAGCGCCGGCTTCGTGCAGAACCTGGTGCTGCTGCGCGAGGCCGGGTATTTCGACACGGCGGCCGAGAGCAAGCCGCTGCTGCACCTGTGGTCGCTGGCGGTCGAGGAGCAGTTCTACATCTTCTGGCCCATGCTGCTGGGGCTGGCCTGGGCGCGCAGCGGCCGCAGCGTGCTCACCTGGATGGTGGTGGCGGTCGGCCTCTCTTTCGCGCTGAACATCGGCCTGGTCTATCGCTATCCCGACGCGGCCTTCTACCTCCCGTTCACGCGGGTGTGGGAACTGGCGGCCGGAGCCATCCTGGCCTACCTGGGCCTGCGCCGGCAGCCGCACCATTCGGGCCGCAGCCGCGAATGGCAGAGTGTCGCGGGCCTGGTGCTGATCGTGCTTGGCCTATTGGTGATCCACCGTGGCAAGGCCTTCCCCGGCTTCTGGGCTGTGCTCCCTGTACTCGGCGCGTGCCTGTGCATCGCCGCCGGCCCCGGGGCCTGGCTCAACAGGCATGTGCTCGGCTCGCGGCCGTTCGTCTGGTTCGGGCTCATCAGTTACCCGCTGTATCTCTGGCACTGGCCCTTGCTGGCCTACGCGCGCGTGCTGGAGGGCGGTGGCGACCCACCGCGTGCGATTCGCTTCGGGGCCATCGGGGCGGCGGTGCTCCTCGCATGGTTGAGCTACCGTTTCGTCGAGCGGCCATTGCGTCGGCGCGAGGGTGCAGGCGTGGTGGTCGGCCTGAGCATCGCCATGGGCGTGCTGGCGCTCATAGGCGGTGCTGCGGCCTCGCGCCATCTGGCACCGCGCAATGATGCAGCGGGCCTCCAGGGCATCGTGTCCGCAGGCAGCGACTGGGCATATCCCGATGGCATGCAGCCGTTCCAGGTGGATGGCCAGACCCTCTACCGTATCGGCGATGGCCCGGGCAAGGCGCTGCTGGTGGGCGACAGCCACGTGGAGCAGTACGGCCCGCGGGCTGTGGAGTTGAGCAAGGAGCGGGGCGGCGACGTTCGACCGTTGATCTTCGCCACGCGTGGCGCCTGCCCGCCGATCTCGAATGTGCTCGAAGACCGCGACCCGATCTGCGGCGAGCGCTTCGACGTCGTGCGCCGCTATGCGATGGCGACGCCCGAGATCACCGCGGTCGTCGTTGGCGGCTGCTGGACATGCTACTTCGACATCGGAGATGCGCGGGCGCAGCCGCAGGCCAGTGCGCCGCCGCCGCCGGATCGCTATTACTACCTCGATCGCCAGAGCGGCACACGCCACTACCTGCGTGGCGGCGATGGCGTCGACCGCGCCTTCGATGCGCTCGCGGCCGAGTTGCGTTCCTTCAAGGCCGCGGGAAAGACGACCTATCTGTTGCTGCCCATCCCCGTCGGGCCGGATTTCGAGCCCCGCACGCGACTCACGGGTGATCGGCTCGGCGCCATGCAAGCCTCGGCCGTGACACCGATGGCGCCACTGACTGCCTCACAGGCCGCGCTGCGGGAGCGCCTGCGGCGCGTCGCAGTCGACAGCGGCGCGATCCCGATCGATCCTCAGCCGACGCTGTGCCAGCCGGACGGGCAGTGCCGCCGTACCGATGCGCAGGGCGACCCCATCTACAAGGATGGGGTGCACCTGCGTGCGGGTTTCGTCCGTGGCGCCGCCACTTACCTCGACCCGGCCCTGCTCAAGCCTCGTTGAAGGCTGCCGGGTTGGGGAATTCACTCAAGCATGAGGAGCGCACGTTGACCCACCGACTGATCCGCCTGGCGGGCATGGCCTTGCGGCACGGCCCGCGCCTCGTGGGCCGGCTGCCGCAGGCCTGGCGCGTCTTCCGAAAGGCCGGCTGGCGCGGCGTCGACTGGGAATTGCGGCGCCGTGTGCGGCCATCGGCCGACTACGGGCGCTGGGTGCAGATGCACGACACCTTGACGCCGCAGGCGCGACGCGAACTGGCCGCGCGCGCCGCGGCCATGGCGTCGCCGCCGCGCATCGCGGTGCTGATGCCGACCTACAACCCCGACCCGCGCTGGTTTCAGGCCGCGATCGACTCGGTGCGGGCCCAGATCTACCCGCACTGGGAACTGTGCATCGCCGACGACGCGTCGACGGCGCCGCACGTGCGCGAACTGCTCGAGCGTTGCGCTGCGTCCGACAGCAGGATTCGGGTGGTGTTCCGTCCCGAGAACGGGCACATCTCGGCCGCGTCCAACAGTGCGCTGGAACTCGTCAGCGCGCCTTGGATCGCGCTGATGGACCATGACGACCTGCTGTCGGAAGATGCGCTGCTGCGCGTGGCCGAATGCGTACAGGCCCATCCGGATGCGCGCCTCGTCTACTCGGACGAGGACAAGGTCGACGCCGCGGGCACGCGCTCCGACCCGTACTTCAAGCCCGACTGGAACCTCGACCTGTTCCGGTCGCAGAACATGTTCAGCCATCTGGGTGTGCTGGCGACCGATCTGGTGCGAGAGGTCGGCGGTTTCCGCCAGGGCCTGGAGGGATCGCAGGATTGGGACCTGGTGCTGCGTTGCGTGGAGCGCATCAAGCCCGACCAGGTGCGGCACATTCCGCGTGTGCTCTACCACTGGCGTGTGCACGAGGAGAGCACGGCCCGCTCGATGAACGCCAAGCCCTACGCCGCCGTCGCCGGCGAGCGCGCGCTGAACGAACACTACGCGCGTCTGGGTGTTGCGGCGCAGGCCGAGTACATCGGCTACGGCTACCGCACCCGCTTCACGCTCCCCGACCCGCCCCCGTTGGTCTCCATCGTCATCCCCACGCGCAACGCGCTGGCGCTGGTGCGGCAGTGCATCGAGTCGATCCGCCGGAAGACCCGTTACCCGAACTACGAGATCCTCCTCGTGGACAACGGCTCCGACGACCCGGCGGCGCTGGCCTACTTCGCGCAGCTCGGCCAGCAGCCTGGCGTGCGGGTGTTGCGCGATGAGCGCGAGTTCAACTACTCGGCGCTCAACAACGCCGCGGTGGCCGTCGCGCGTGGCGAGCTCGTGGCGCTGGTCAACAACGACATCGAGGTCATGTCGCCCGACTGGCTCGACGAGATGGTCGGCATCGCGCTGCAGCCGGACGTCGGCGCGGTCGGGGCGCGGCTGTGGTACCCGAACATGACCCTCCAGCACGGCGGCGTCGTCCTCGGCCCCGGCGGGCTGGCGGTGCACGCTCACAAGGGCCTGCCGCGGGGGCTGAACGGTTACGCGGGCCGGGGTGCACTCATGCAGTCTTTCTCGGCAGTGACGGCGGCCTGCCTGGTCGTGCGCAAGGTGCTGTACGAACAGGTGGGTGGGCTGGACGAGGCTCACCTGGCCGTGGCATTCAACGACGTGGATTTCTGCCTCCGCTTGCGCGAGGCTGGGTTTCGCAACGTCTGGACACCCTATGCCGAGTTGTTGCATCACGAGTCGGCCACGCGTGGCGAGGACATCGCCCCTGCCAAGCGTGAGCGTTTCGAGCGTGAGCAGGCCTACATGCAGCAGCGCTGGCGCGCGCTCATCGAGCACGACCCGGCCTACAGCCCGAACCTCACCGCCGGCAGCGAGGACTTCGGCCTCGCCTGGCCGCCGCGACACGTTCCCGCTCCGTGAGCTCTCAGCCCCAGGCGGCCGCTGGCCCGGCCACGATCTCCGTCGCCCTGTGCACCCGCAACGGCGCCGCCTATCTGCCGGTCCAGGTGCGCAGCATCTGCATGCAGGACCGCCTGCCGACCGAGATCGTGCTGTCCGACGACGGTTCGCGCGACGACAGCGTCGAGGTGGTCCGGGCGACGATGGCCGAATGTGGCGTCGCCGGGCGCATCGGGCTCACGGTCTTCCGCAACGATCCGGCGCTGGGAGTCACGCGCAATTTCCAGCAGGCGGTGTCGGCCTGCCGTGGCGCGCTGATCGCGCTGTGCGACCAGGACGACGTCTGGCGCGCCGATCGACTGTCGATCATGGCGGCCGTGTTCGAGCGCCGGCCCGGTCTCCTGCTGCTGCACACCGACGCGCGCCTGGTCGATGGCGACCTGAAACCCCTGGGCCAGACGCTGTTCCAGGGCCTGGAAGTCCGTCCCGACGAACTGGCCGGCATCCATGCGGGGCGCGCCTTCGGCGTGCTGATGCACCGCAACCTCGTCACCGGCGCCACGACGGTGTTCCGCCGCCGGCTGCTCGACCTGGCGCTGCCCTTTCCCCCGGAGTGGGTGCACGACGAATGGCTGGCGGCACTGGCCGCCGCCACGGGCGAGATGGACGTGCTCGAGGACGGTCTCATCGACTACCGCCAGCACGCCAGCAACCAGATCGGGGTGCGCCGGCTGGGCCTGAAGGCCAAGGTCGCCAAGGCCTTCGCGCCGCGCGGCGACAAGCATGCAAAGCGGCTCGTTCGCGCCCAGGTGCTGCTGAATCGCCTGCAGTCGCTGGGTGAACAGGTGCCACCCCAGGTCCTGGCGGCGGCGCGGGAAAAGGTGGCCCACCAGCGCATGCGCGCCGAACTGCCGGCTCCGCGTTGGCAGCGGCCTGTTCAGATCGCGGTCGAGGCGCTGAGGGGCCGCTATGCGCGCTTCGATCGGGGCTGGCAGGCCATCGTCCAGGACCTGCTCGAGCGCTGAACGCTGATCGCTCAGGCGCGGCGCCAGTAGCGCCAGAAGGCCGCCGAGGTCCACACCTTCAGCAGGCTCGTGACGTGCCAGTACAGGTGGCGGCGGCTGGTGCGGCTGGCACGCTGGGCCTCGTGGCGCGCCAGCAGGTCCTCGCCCACCTGGAGCCGCCAGCCCGCAAGCGTGAGGCGGGCGCAGATGTCGAAGTCCTCCCCATACATGAAGAAGCGCTCATCGAAGCCGTGTACGGCCGCATAGGCTTCCGCACGGAACAGCATGAACAGGCCGGGCACCCAGGCAGGCACCGCGGGGATGGCGTAGCCGGGCCGACGCCGCCGCAGGATCTCCAGCGGCGTGAGCACTCGGCGGTGCTGTTCGGGTGCGGCCTTGCCCGGCTCGAGGATGCGCGGCGTGAGCAGGCCGGCATCGGGCCGCGCCTGCGCCATCAGGGGCGCCAGGACGTCGCGATCGAAACGGATATCGGGGTTGAGCACCAGGAACCAGGGCGTGGCGCAGCGGCGGAAGGCCTGGTTGTTGTTGGCGCCGAAACCCATCGGCTGGGCGTTGTCGATGCGCTCGACAGGGAAGGACCACCGCCGTCCGGAGAGCAGGTCCGCCTCGGGGATGTTGACCGTGAGCACGACCTTGTCGATCAGCTCCGCGCTGAAGGCGTCGAGCTGGTCGAGCAGCGGCAGGATCAGCGCCAGCTGCCCATGGCTCACGATCGACACGGTGATGGGCGGGCGCTCGGTCGTCGTCACAGGCATGGTCTAATTTCGAGCGGGAATTCTAGGGCGACGCTGAACAAGTCCCGCGAGTGCGCGGGCCCTGGATCGGGATGAGAGGCGAGGCGCAAACCGCAGCGATAGCCCAAGCTATCGCGAGGATTTGCAACGACGCAGATCGCCCGAGTCCAGGGAGGCGCGCGCCGCGAGGACTTGTTCAGCGTCGCCCTAGGGTTCCCCATCCCTACCCATGATTGCCCTGATCGTCATCAGTTTCCTGGCTTCGGCCATCGCGGTGCTCGTGTTCATGCGTCGCGCCCGCCGCCATGCGCGGCGCTACGCCGCCGACATGCCGCAGCGCTTCCACAAGGGGCACATCCCGCGGCTGGGCGGTGCCGGCATCCTCATCGGCATGGGCCTGGCCTGGCTGGCCGCCGGCGCCACGGGCGCCGACCCCTTCAACGTCGCCTGGCCGCTCAAGGTGTCGGCGCTGACCCTGCTGTGCATCGCGCCGGCCGTGATCGGTGGCATCGCCGAGGACGTGACGCAGAAGGTGCCGGTGCGCGTGCGCCTGGGGCTCACGGCCTGCTCCGCGGTGCTGCTGTGCTGGTACCTGCAGATCGGCGTGCACCGGCTGGGCTACTACCCCATCGACCAGTGGCTGCAGTCGATGCCTTACGTGGCTGCGTTCATCGCCGTGCTGGCCATCACCGGGCTGCCGCATGCCTTCAACATCATCGACGGGTACAACGGCCTGGCGGGCACGGTGGCCGTGCTCGTCTGCCTCGCGATCACCCACGTCGCGCTGCAACTGGGCGACCGGCAACTGGCCGGCATGGTGGTGTGCCTGGTGGGCGCCACGCTGGGCTTTCTGCTGTGGAACTACCCGCGCGGCAAGATCTTCGCCGGTGACGGCGGCGCCTACGTCTGGGGCATGGTCATCGCCGTGGCCTGCGTGTCGCTGGTGCAGCGCCACCGTGCCGTGTCGCCCTGGTTTCCCATGCTGCTCCTGATCTACCCGGTGTGGGAGACGCTGTTCTCCATCTACCGCAAGCTGGCGCGCGGCCAGTCGCCCGGCACTGCCGATGCGCTGCATTTCCACCAGCTGATCTTCCGCCGCATCGTGCGCGTGGCCTTCGAGGACAGCGAGGCGCGCCAGCTGCTGGCCCGCAACAACCGCACCTCGCCCTACCTGTGGATCTTCGCGGCCATGTCGATCGTGCCCGCCGTGTTGTTCTGGAACCGCACCGCGGTGCTGGCGCTGTTCTGCCTGCTGTTCGTCGTGACCTACGTCGTTGCCTACCTGATGATCGTGCGCTTCAAGGTGCCGCGCTGGCTCAGGCCCTGAGAGCCGTCCGTCGCGGCCGCCTTCACACGCCTGCGGCACAATTTCTCCAACCCTTCCATCGATCGTTGCGAGCCCGTCCATGACCGATCCCGTCCTCAACATCCCCCCGCGCGACAAGGCCGAGATCCTGGCCCAGGCGCTGCCGTACATCCGCAAGTTCCATGGCAAGACCATGGTCATCAAGTACGGCGGCAATGCCATGACCGATCCGGCGCTGCAGGCCGATTTCGCCGAGGACGTGGTGCTGCTCAAGCTGGTGGGCATCAACCCGGTCGTCGTGCACGGCGGCGGGCCGCAGATCGAGGCCGCCCTCAAGCGCCTGGGCAAGACAGGCCAGTTCATCCAGGGCATGCGGGTGACCGACGCCGAGACCATGGAGGTCGTCGAATGGGTGCTGGCCGGGGAGGTGCAGCAGGACATCGTCGGCCTGATCAACCAGGCTGGCGGCAAGGCGGTGGGCCTCACGGGCCGCGATGGCGGCCTGATCCGCGCGCAGAAGCTCAAGATGGCCGACCGCAACGACCCCAGCGTGATGCACGACGTCGGCCAGGTGGGCGACATCGTCGCCATCGACCCGGGCGTGGTGCAGGCGTTGCAGGACGACGCGTTCATCCCGGTGGTCAGCCCGATCGGCTTCGGCGAGGAGAACGAGAGCTACAACATCAACGCCGACGTCGTCGCCGGCAAGCTCGCCACCGTGCTCAAGGCCGAGAAGCTGGTGCTCCTCACCAACACGCCCGGCGTGCTCGACAAGGCGGGCAACCTACTGACCAACCTGAGCGCCCGCGAGATCGACGACCTGTTCGCCGACGGCACCATCTCCGGCGGCATGCTGCCCAAGATCGAAGGCGCGCTCGACGCGGCCAAGAGCGGCGTCAACGCGGTGCACATCATCGACGGCCGCGTGCCGCACGCGATGCTGCTCGAGATCCTCACCGACCAGGCTTACGGCACGATGATCCGGGCGCGCTGACGGCCCGGCAGGGCGCCGCGGGCGTTGTGTTCAAGCCGTAGCCGTCTGGATTGCCCTGCTGCCAGCGCCAGCTGTCCGCGCACATGGCGTCGACGCCCCGGCGTGCCTTCCAGCCGAGCACGCGCTTGGCCAGCGAGGGGTCGGCCCAGTAGGCAGGCACGTCACCTGGTCGCCGTGGACCCACCTCGTAGGCGATGGGCCTGCCGCTGGCGCGTTCGAAGGCATGCACCACCTGCAGCACCGACAAGCCCACGCCCGACCCCAGATTCAGCGTCAGCAGTCCGGGCGCCGCCTGCGCGTGCCGTAGCGCCGCCACATGGCCCTCGGCGAGATCCAT
This sequence comes from Xenophilus aerolatus, assembly GCA_030418545.1. GTDB lineage: Bacteria > Pseudomonadota > Gammaproteobacteria > Burkholderiales > Burkholderiaceae_C > Xenophilus. The sequence goes on from QAIB01000005.1 coordinate 11,494, forward strand.
CACGTGGACGTAGTCGCGCACCCCCGTGCCGTCCGGCGTCGGGTAGTCGTTGCCGTGAACCATCAATCGGTCGCGCAGACCGACCGCGACCTGGCAGACGAAGGGCATCAGGTTGTTGGGCTTGCCGCGCGGGTGTTCGCCGATGAGGCCGCTCTCGTGCGCGCCCACCGGGTTGAAATAGCGCAGCAGCGCGATGCGCCACTCCGGGCGTGCTGCCTGCCAATCGGCCAGCGTCTCCTCGACGATCCGTTTGGATCGGCCGTAGGGGTTCGCAGGTCGGCAGGGGGCGTCTTCGGGGATGGGTGAATGCTCGGGGTCGCCGTAGACCGTGGCCGAGGAGGAGAACACCAGCGTCCGCACGCCAGCCGCCTCCATGGCCTGTGCCAGCGTCCAGGTGCCGTGTACGTTGGTGTCGTAGTAGCCCAACGGGTCGGCCACCGAATCTCCCACCGCCTTGAGGCCCGCGAAGTGGATGACTCCGACGATGGGATGTTCGGCGAAGACGTGATCGAGCAGCGCACGGTCGCGGACGTCCCCTTCGATCCAGCCTGGACGCTGGCCGATGATGCGCTCCAGCCGGTCGAGCACCCGGATATCGCTGTTGGACAGGTTGTCGAGTACCAGCGGCCTGTATCCGGCTGCGCTCAGGGCGACACAGGTGTGGCTGCCGATGAAGCCAGCGCCGCCGGTGACGAGGATGGTGTCGCTCATGGATCGAGGTTAGTTCTTCACGCGCGCGTTGTTGCGCACCTGCTCCCTATTGTCCATTTCGCCGCGCTGCGGCTGGGGTTGGTTTTTAGGTTGGCGTGCACTCACCTATTTGCGTATGGCAGAATCATTTATTTACAAAATTGGTTGCGTTCATGCAAAACGACGACATCCACTTGCCGAGCACCGACGCTGACGACAGCAAGGCCGTCGCGGCCGAGCCGGCGGCAGCGCCCGTGCGCAAGCGCCCCAAGCCGGGTGAGCGTCGGGTGCAGATCCTTCAGGCACTGGCTGCGATGCTGGAACAGCCGGGCGCGGAACGTGTGACGACTGCGGCGCTGGCCGCCCGGCTCGACGTCAGCGAGGCGGCCCTGTATCGCCACTTCGCGAGCAAGGCCCAGATGTTCGAGGGCCTCATCGACTTCATCGAGCAGAGCGTCTTCAGCCTCATCAACCAGATCACCGAGCGCGACGAACCCGGGCGCGAGCAGGCGTCGCGCATCGTCGCCATGCTGGTGCAGTTTGCCGAGAAGAACCCCGGCATGACCCGCGTGATGGTGGGCGACGCGCTGGTGTTCGAGAACGAGCGCCTCCAACAGCGCATGAACCTGTTCTTCGACAAGTTCGAGGCGGCGCTGCGCCAGGCCCTGCGCGGCGTGAGCTCGCAGGAAGGTTCGGCGACGCCGACCGTCGACGCCCAGGTGCGTGCCGCCACGCTCACCGCCTTCGTCGTGGGCCACCTGCAGCGCTTCGCGCGCTCGGGCTTCAAGCGCCTGCCCTCGGAGCACCTCGAGGCCGGCATCGCGCTGATGCTCTGAGCCGTCGCCCGGCTCGCACGGCTCTCGATCCTGAATCAGAGGTCGACGACGGCGCCCACCTTTGCACCGGCGGCGACGATCTCGGCCCAGGTCGCGTCGTCCAGCCAGATACCTTCGCGTTCGCGCATCGCACGAGCCAGACGCTCGGGCTCGCCAGCGATCTGCACTCCGTCGGCCTCGCCGCCCGGGGGGCTCTGCTTCAGCCACTCCACGAAAGCCGCAGCCTCGGTCTCAAAGCGGGCCAGCGTGCCGAGCTTGGCCGGATCGATCAACACCGTGAGCATGCCGTTGTATACGCTGCGCTTCGTATCGGCAGGGCGATGCCAGGTGCCGCTACCCGTCAGTGCGCCGCCCAGCAACTCGCAAGCCACGGCCATGCCGTAGCCCTTGTGCTCGCCGAAGGTCATCAACGCACCGAAGAGGCCGTTGGATTGCGGCACCACCACCACGCCAGGGTCGGTTGTCGGCCTGCCGTGTTCGTCGATCAGGGTGCCTTCGGCCACACGCTCGCCCTTGTTGTGGGCCACACGCATCTTTCCTTGCGCTACGCGGCTGGTGGCGAAATCGAGCACGAAGGGCTCGGCATCCCGCAGCGGCACGCCGATGCAGCATGGATTCGTGCCGAAGCGCCCGTCGCCGCCTCCCCAGGGTGCGACCACCGGCCGGGAGAGCACGTTGACGAAGTGCAGCGACACCAGGCCCTGCGCCACCGCCATCTCCGCGAAATGGCCGATGCGCCCCAGATGGTGCGCGTGCGCCAGCGTGAAGATGCAGCTGCCCGTCTCCCTGGCGCGGGCGATGCCCCGTTCCATCGCCTGCACGCCGACGATCTGGCCGTAGCCCCGCTGCCCATCCATTGCCATCAGCGAGCCGGCGTCGAGATTCACCTTCACGGCCGCGTTAGGCACCAGCCCGCCTTCGGCCACCGCATCGACGTAGCGCGGCACCATGCCCACGCCGTGCGAATCGTGCCCGCTCAGGTTGGCCAGCACGAGGTTGTCGGCCACCTGTTCGGCTTCGGCCGGCGTGCTGCCGGCTGCTATCAAAATGTGAGCTACTTGTGTACGGAGGACGGGCGCTGCGAGGGTCTTTGGCATAGGTCGTTGTCGGTCTTGAATACGGACATCGGAACGCGAAGGTCCGGCTTCGATTTCACATCACCGCGCCCACCTGCCACGGCACGAACTCGTTCTGCCCGTAGCCGTGCTGCTCGCTCTTGCTGCGCTGGCCCGACGCCGTGGCCAGGACGAGGTCGAAGATGCGCTGGCCCATCTGCTCGATCGAGGCCGTGCCGTCGACGATCTCGCCGCAGTTGATGTCCATGTCTTCTTCCTGCCGCTTCCACAGCGCCGTGTTGGTCGCCAGCTTGAGCGAGGGCGAGGGCGCACAGCCGTATGCCGAGCCGCGGCCGGTGGTGAAGCAGATCATGTTGGCGCCGCCGGCGACCTGCCCCGTGGCACTGACGGGGTCGTAGCCCGGTGTGTCCATGTAGACGAAGCCGTGCGCGGTCACCGGCTCGGCGTACTCGTACACCGCCTCCAGGTTGCTCGTGCCGCCCTTGGCAACCGCGCCCAGGGACTTCTCGAGGATGGTGGTCAGCCCGCCCGCCTTGTTGCCCGGCGAGGGGTTGTTGTTCATCTCGCCCTGGTTGACGGCGGTGTAGTTCTCCCACCAGTGGATGCGCTCGACCAGCTTCTCGCCCACCTCGCGCCGCACCGCGCGGCGCGTGAGCAGATGCTCGGCGCCGTACACCTCGGGCGTCTCGCTCAGGATGGCCGTGCCGCCGTGCGCCACCAGCAGATCGACCGCCGCGCCCAGCGCCGGGTTGGCACTGATGCCCGAATACCCGTCGGAGCCGCCGCACTGCAGGCCGATCGTGATGTGTGCCGCGCTGCAGGGCTCGCGCACCGCCGCGTTGGCGCGGGGCAGCATTTCCTCGATCAAGGCGATGCCTTTCTCCACCGTCTTGCGCGTGCCGCCGGTGTCCTGGATGTTGAAGGTGCGGAAGTTCTCGCCCTCGGCCAGGTGCCCGCTCGCGAGCCAGGCGTTGATCTGGTTGGCTTCGCAGCCGAGGCCCACCACCAGCACGCCGGCAAAGTTGGCATGCGTGGCGTAGCCGGTGAGCGTGCGCTCCAGGATCTGCATGCCCACGCCCTGCGCGTCCATGCCGCAGCCCGTGCCGTGCGTGAGCGCGACCACGCCGTCGACGTTGGGGTAGGCGGCCAGGGCGGCCGGGTTCGTCTGGCGCGAGAAGTGGTCGGCGATGGCCCGCGCGGCCGTGGCCGAGCAGTTCACGCTGGTCAGCACGCCGATGTAGTTGCGCGTGGCCACGCGGCCGTCGGCGCGCTTGATGCCCATGAAGCTGGCTTCGCGCCTGGGCGGCGCCGGCTTCACGTCGGCGCCGAAGGCGTAGTCGCGGGCAAAGTCCCCCTTGTGCGGGCCCATGTCGAGGTTGTGCGTGTGCACGTGCTCGCCGGGCGCGATCGGGCGGCTGGCGAAGCCGATGATCTGGTTGTAGCGGCGCACCGGCTCGCCGGCGGCGATGGCGCGCACGGCGACCTTGTGGCCCGCGGGGATCAGGCCGCGCACGGCAATCTCCTCGACGGTGGTGCCGCCGACGAGCTGGCTGCGGGCGACCAGCACGTCGTCGGCGGGATGGAGGCGGATGAAGGGGGTCATCGTGGCGGTCTTTTCTGGTGGCGGGGGCCTGGCTAGAAGAACATTTTCGGCAGCCAGAGAACCATCTTCGGCAGGTAGGTGATCGCGACCAGCGCCAGCAGCAGCGGCACCAGCCAGGGCAGGATGGCCATCGTCGTGCGCTCGAAGCTCAGGCCGGCCACGCGCGCCAGCACGAAGAGCACCATGCCCATCGGCGGATGCAGCAGGCCGATCATGAGGTTGAGCACCATCACCAGCCCGAAGTGGATCGGGTCGATGCCCAGCTGCGTGGCGATGGGCAGCAGGATGGGCACCAGGATCGTGATCGCGGCCGTGGGCTCCAGGAAGCAGCCGACGAAGAGCATCAGCAGGTTGGCCAGCAGCAGGAACACCCAGGCCTCCTTGGTGAAGCCGAGCACCCAGCTCGCGATGTCGGTCGTGACGCCCGTGGCCGTCAGCATCCAGCCGAAGATGGACGCGGCGGCGACGATGAACAGCACCGTGCTGGTGGTCTCGATGGTGTCCAGGCACACCTTCACGAACATCTTCCAGCTCAGGGTGCGGTACCAGGCGAAGCCCAGGATCATCGCCCACACGCAGGCCGCGATCGCGCCCTCGGTGGGCGTGAACAGGCCCGTGGTCATGCCGCCGATGAGCAGCACCGGCGTCATGATGGGCAGCAGGGCCTCGAAGTGGAAGATCTTGTCGAGCACGAAGAGCGAGGCCAGGCCGACGAAGACCGAGAGCTGCGCCGGCGCGCCGAACTTGTCGACCACCACCCACAGCAGCAGCGGCCAGCCCACCACCACGGCGAGTTCCATCAGGGCCTTGAAGAGGCGCGTGCGCGAGAACTTGATGTCCGCGCCCCACTTGTTCCGGTGGGCGTAGTAGGCCACCGTCAGCATCATCAGGATCGCCAGCAGCGCGCCGGGCAGGATGCCGGCCAGGAACAGCGCACCGACCGACACGTTGGCCATCATCCCGTAGATCACGAAGGGCAGGCTCGGCGGGATGATCGGCCCCAGCGTGGCCGAGGCGGCCGTCACGCCGACGGCGAACTCGGTGCTGTAGCCGTGCTCCTTCATCGCCTTGATCTCGATGGTGCCGAGGCCGGCCGCGTCGGCGATGGCGGTGCCGCTCATGCCCGCGAAGATGACCGAGCCCAGCACGTTCACGTGGCCCAGCCCGCCCTTGAGCCAGCCCACCAGCGCCAGCGCGAAGTTGTAGATGCGCGTGGTGATGCCGGCGTTGTTCATCAGGTTGCCGGCCAGGATGAAGAAAGGCACGGCCAGCAGCGGAAAGCTGTCGATGCCGCTCACCATGCGGTGGATGACGACGAAGGGCGGCAGGTTGCCGCTGATCAGGATGTAGACCAGCGAGGCGCCGGCCATGGCGATGGCCACGGGCACGCCCGCGCCCATGAAAACGAGGAAGATGATCTTCAGCATGGGGTGTTCGATAGGGGGATCAACGGTCGTCGAGCGTCGACTCGGGCTTCTCGAGCACGCTGTAGCCGCGCCGCCAGTGGATGCGCGCCACCTGGATCGAGCGCCAGCACATGGCCGCGAAGCCGAACAGGCACAGCGCGTAGACGATGTTCATCGGCGCATCGACGATGGTCATGCGCGTCTGGTTGCCGATCTTCAGCATCATCTGCACCGTCATGACCACCGCGGCCGCGAAGAAGGCGATGCGCAGCACGTCCACGATGCGCGACATCCAGCGCCCCATTGCTGCCGGCATGTAGCGGTAGAAGAAGTCGACCTGGATCGCGAGGTTCTTCGACACACCGATCGCCGCGCCGATGAACACCACGCCGATCAGCATGTAGCGCGCCACCTCCTCGGTCCAGGCGGCCGAGTCGTTCATCACGTAGCGCGTAACGAACTGGTAGAACACCGTCAGCCCGAGCAGCCAGAACAGCGCCAGCGCGATCCAGCCCTCGGCGATCGTGCCCGACAGGTCGACCACCTCGTCCTGCGCATGGAAGTTGCCTTCGTCGTCGATGATCTTTTCATCGCTCATGGGTCCGAGTCTCCTTGCTTGGCGGAATGCCCCGGTCATTGATGACGGCGGGACTTGTTCGCGTGCACCCGCGGAACCGGCTTTGCCGGGCCGCTGGGTGCGCCCCCTGGAGGGGGTATCGGACGGCCACACGAAGTGAGGCCGTCCAAACGGGGGGGAGCTATTTGATCGCGATGATCCGGTCGTAGTCCTGCTGCCGGTAGCCGTGGTCGGTGGGCTTGGTGGCCTTCAGCACCGCCTCGCGGAAGGCGTTCTTGTCGACCGTGATGACGTTGTTGCCCTTCTTCTTGAACTCCTCGACCAGGCGGGCCTCGGAGGCGATGATTTCGCGGCCCGTCTTCTCGGCGGCTTCTTCCATCACCTCGCCGAAGATCTTCTTCTCGTCCGCCGACAGCTTGCCCCACAGCTGCCCCGACACCACCGTGAGCAGCGAGTCGACGATGTGGCCGGTGAGCGAGATGTTCTTCTGCACCTCGAAGAATTTCTTCGCCTCGATGGTCGGCAGCGGGTTCTCCTGTGCATCCACGGTGCCGTTCTGCAGCGCCAGGTACACCTCGGCGAAGGCGATCGGCGTGGCGTTGGCGCCCAGCGCCTTCGGGAAGGCCAGGTAGGCCGGCGCATCGGGCACGCGGATCTTCAGGCCCTTCATGTCCTCGGGCTTGTTGACCGGCTTGGCCGCGCTCGAGGTGACGTGGCGCGCCCCGTAGTAGTTCAGCGCCGTGATGTGGTTGCCGGTCTTGTCGTCGTAGCCCTTGGCAAGCTCCTTGAACACGTCGCTCTTGGCGTACTTCAGCTGGTGCTCGGCGTCGCGGAAGATGAAGGGGAAGTACGACACGGCCAGCGGCGGGTAGCTGCGCCCCGCGAAGCTCGCGCCGGTGAGCACGATGTCCACCGTGCCCAGCGTCAGGCCCTGGTTGATGTCGGCCTCCTTGCCCAGGCTCGAGGCTGGGAAGACCTGGATGTCGTACTTGCCGTTGGTGCGCTTCTTGATCTCTTCGGCCGCCCACACCGAGTACTTGTGGAAGGGCTCGGAGGTCTCGTAGACGTGCGCCCACTTGAGCTTGGTCTGCGCATTTGCAATGCCGAAAGTGCCCAGAGCGCCCGCCATCAGGGCGCAGGCAGCTATGGTCTTGATAGAGTTCCGCTTGTTCATCATGTCCGTCGTCTCCTCGTGGTGGTGGGTGCTGGCGCTCAGGAAGCCTTCGCGCGGCGCCAGCTCGCGCTGAATCGTTGGTGCGACTTGTCCATGTGCTCGTGCATCGCGGCGCGGGCGGCCGCGGCGTCGCGTGCCGCGATGGCGTCGCGGATCGCCTCGTGCTCGGCGATGGCCGAGCGCCAGGACTTCACGGTCTCGAAGTAGCCGCCCAGGCGCGTGAAGATCGGGCCCTTGCGCGAGTCCCAGAAGCCCTGCACCGTCTCGGCCAGCACGACGTTGTCGCAGGCCTCGACGATGGCGACGTGGAAGGCGCGGTCGCCCTCCAGCGGCATGGTGTTGCGGTCGGCCAGCTCGCGCATGCTGGCAATGGCGCGGTCGATGGCGTCCAGATGCGTGCGCTTGCGCTGCAGCGCGGCGATGGCGGCGGTCTCGCCTTCCACCACGCGTCGCGCGCGAATGAGTTCCAGCGGGCCCCATTCGGTTTCGGCCACGGGGGCGCTGGCGCGGTGGCTGCGGTCCAGCACGTACACGCCCGAACCCGTGCGCACCTCGACCCAGCCTTCGACCTCGAGCGCGATCAGCGCCTCGCGCACCGAGGGCCGACTCACGCCCAACTGCTTCGACAGGTCGCGCTCCGCGGGCAGGCGGTCGCCCACGGCAAACTCGCCCTTCGCGATGAGGGCCCGCAGCTGGTCCGCGATCTGGCGGTACAGGCGCTGGGGTTCGACGGTCTGCAGGGGCACGGCAGGCAGGATTGCGGAAGGGGATTGCGGGTTGTCCAGAATTGGACAAGTGGTCAGGCCAATTCAGAATACGATGCGTTGCCGCGCCGCCCCATCGGGCCTAACCCCAAGCGCGGCCTCTTCCTCACTTCAGCGACTTCGACGGAGACACACCCCATGCGACTCAAGGGCAAGACCGCGCTGGTCACGGCGGCGGGCCAGGGCATCGGCCATGCGAGCGTGCTGGCCATGGCGGCCGAAGGGGCCGAGGTCTGGGCCACCGACGTCAACGAGGCGCTGCTCGCGCGCTACGCCGGCGTCGCCAACGTGCGCACCGCGCGCCTGGACGTGCTCGACAAGGCCGCCATCGACGCGCTCGTCGGCGGCCTGCCCAAGCTCGACGTGCTCTTCAACTGCGCCGGCGTCGTGCACAACGGCACGGTGCAGCAGGCCAGCGATGCCGACCTGGACTTCGCCTTCCGCCTGAACGTGCGCGCGCAGATGTGGACCATCCAGGCCGCGCTGCCCCTGATGCTTGCGGCCGGGCGCGGCAGCATCATCAACATGGCGAGCGTGTGCTCCAGCATGAAGGGGTTGCCCAACCGCTTCGTCTACGGCACCACCAAGGCGGCGGTGCTGGGCCTGACCAAGAGCGTGGCCGCCGACTACGTGGCGCAGGGCATCCGCTGCAATGCCGTGTGCCCCGGCACGGTGGACACGCCTTCCCTGGGCGAACGCATCAATGCGAACGCCGACCCGGAGGCCGCGCGCAAGGCCTTCATCGCGCGCCAACCGATGGGCCGCCTCGCGCAGGCCGAAGAGATCGCCCCGGTGGTGGTGTTTCTCGCCAGCGACGAGTCGATCTTCGCCACCGGCCAGGCCTTCACCGTCGACGGCGGCATCACCATCTGAAGTCAGCCGAGATGCCTTGGCGCGAGGCGACACTCGGCACCGTCCCATTCACTCTCACAGGAACCCAAGACCCATGAAACTCGTCCGCTACGGCAACCCCGGCAAGGAGAAGCCCGGCCTCATCGACGCCGAAGGCAAGCTGCGCGATCTCAGCGGCGTGGTGGCCGACATCGGTGGCGCGCAGCTCGGCGACGCGGCGCTGGCGAAGCTGCGCAAGCTCAAGACCGACAAGCTGCCGCTGGTGCGCGGCAAGCCGCGCTTCGGTTGCCCGGTCGCGGGCGTGGGCAAGTTCATCGCCATCGGCCTGAACTTCGCCGACCACGCCGCCGAGTCCGGTGCGCCCATCCCGAAGGAGCCCATCGTCTTCATGAAGGCGACCACCTGCATCCAGGGCGCGAACGACCCCGTGATGCTGCCCAAGGGATCGACCAAGACCGACTGGGAGGTCGAACTGGGCGTGGTGATCGGCACCCGCGCCCGTTACGTCTCGCAGAAGGACGCGCTGAACTTCGTGGCCGGCTACGCGGTGGTCAATGACGTGAGCGAGCGCGAGTTCCAGCTCGAGCGCGGCCCGCAGTGGGACAAGGGCAAGGGCTGCGACACCTTCGGCCCGATCGGCCCCTGGCTGGTCACGCGCGACGAGGTGCCCAACCCGCAGAAGCTGGGCATGTGGCTCGACCTCAACGGCAAGCGCGTGCAGACCGGCAACACGAAGACCATGATCTTCGGCGTGGCCAAGCTGGTGAGCTACGTGAGCCAGTTCATGACACTGGAGCCGGGCGACGTGATCACCACCGGCACGCCGCCGGGCGTCGGGCTGGGCATGAAGCCGCCGCTGTACCTGAAGAAGGGCGACGTGATGACCCTGGGCATCGACGGCCTGGGCGAGCAGCACCAGGACGTGGTCGCGTTCAAGCTCTGACCGGTTGCAGGGTGCCGCTGCGGCCTCAGCGCAGCAGCTGCACCAGCGCGTCGTACACCAGTCGCACGCGCGCCGGCACCGGCGCGCGCTGGGCGCGGTAGACGTGGATCGGCCAGGGCGGCGGCGCCGCGCTCTCCAGTGCCGGCACGAGCGCGCCGCTGGCGATGAGCGGCTCGGCCAGCGCGCCGATGAGCTGGCCGAAGCCCACGCCCGCGCACACGGCGGCGCACTCGGCGTCGAAATCGTCGGTCACGAAAGCCGGGCGCGCCGGGACGATCTGCCGCCCCTGGCTGAACAGCAGCGGCCAGGGGCGGTTCGACTTGCGGTCGATCAGCGCCGTGAGCGGGAGCTCGGCCAGCGCCTCCACGCTGCGCGGCAGGCCGGTGCGGGCCACCAGCGACGGCGCTGCAACCACATGCAGCGCCATCCGGCCCACGGGGCGTGCCACGAAGCGGGCGTCGCGCAAGGCGCCCACCCGGACGCCGATGTCGATCTGCTCGTCGACCACGTCGGCATGCGTCTCCGAAACCCGCAGGTCGAGCACCAGCCCAGGGTGTTGCGCGAGCAGCGGCGCCAGGGCCTCGGGGATCAGCCGCCGGCCGAAGATGCCCGGCGCGGTGACGCGCACGGTGCCCGCGTGCTGCGAGGCCGCGCGGCGGTCGGCACGTTGGAAGAGCGCATCCACGCCTTGCACGGCCGCACGCGCGCGTTCGGCCAGCGCGCGGCCGTATTCCGTCAACTGAACGCCGCGCGTACTGCGATGGAACAGCGGCTCGCCCAGTTCGTCCTCCAGTTCGCGCACGGCACGCGTCACCACCTGCGGCGATACCGAAAGGCGCAGGGCGGCCTCGCGGAAGTTGACCGCGTCGGCGGCAATGCAGAACACGCGCAGGGCATCGAGGCGCTGGGTCATGGCAGGCTATTCCGTGAAGTGGAATTCTGAAGTCGCAAGAGTTTCATTGTCGGGAACGGCTGGATTTTCCACACTGCAGTCACTCCCTCCACAACCACTGAAAGGAAATGCCATGACTTCTCTCCAAGACAACATCGCCGGCAAGGTCGCCATCGTCACCGGCGCCAGCAGCGGGCTCGGCGAATCGACTGCCCGCCACCTGGCGGCGCGGGGCGCCAAGGTGGTGCTCGCGGCCCGACGCACCGACCGGCTCGACGCGGTCGTCGCCGATATCCGCGAGGCGGGCGGCGAGGCCATCGCGGTGGCCACCGACGTCGCGAAGCGCGCCGACCTCGAGCGTCTGGTGGCGAAGACGGTCGAGGCCTTCGGCCGCGTCGACGTGCTGGTCAACAACGCCGGCGTGATGCCGCTCTCGCGCCTGGACAAGCTCAAGGTCGACGAATGGGACCGCACCATCGACGTCAACATCAAGGGCGTGCTCTACGGCATCGCCGCTGTGCTGCCGCGCATGCAGGCGCAGGGCAGCGGCCACATCGTCAACATCGCCTCGATCGCCGGGCACAAGGTGTTCACGCCCATCGGCACGGTGTACAGCGCCACCAAGCATTCGGTGCGGGCCATCTCCGAAGGGCTGCGCGTCGAGGTCGGCGGCAGCGGCGTGCGTGTGACGGTGGTGTCGCCCGGCGCGGTCGAATCCGAGCTCAAGTTCGGCAGCACCGACGCCGAGAGCGCTGCGGGCGTGAAGGCCTTCTACGACGCCAACCAGATCCCGGCCGACTCGGTGGCCCGCGCCGTGGTGTACGCCGTCGAGCAGCCGGCCCAGGTCGACATCAACGAGGTGGTGCTGCGGCCGGTCACGCAGGAGTTCTGATCGCTGCGGACGCGCGCCATACCCCGTGGCGCGCAGGGGGCTTGTGCGGTCGGGCGAAAGTCCTGCAAAATAGAACGACCGTTCGTTTTATTTGGACTTCGCCCCCGATGACCGCATCCCTCGCTTCCGCCAAGGCCGGACGCCCAGCCCCCAAGGGCCAGCAGACCAAGGCCGTCATCGTCGATGCGGCGCTGGCGCTGGCCGCGCAGATCGGGCTCGAGGGCCTGTCGATCGGCGCCGTGGCCGAGATCACCAAGATGAGCAAGTCGGGCGTGTTCGCCCACTTCGGTTCGCGCGAGGAACTGCAGATCTCGGTGGTGCGCGAGTACCACGCGCGCTTCGAACAAGAGGTCTTCTTCCCTGCACTCAAGTCGCCGCGCGGCCTGCCGCGCCTGCGCGCGATGTTCGCCAACTGGATGAAGCGCACCTCGACCGAGATCGATTCGGGCTGCATCTACATCAGCGGCGCTTCGGAGTTCGACGACCGGCCCGGCCCGGTGCGCGACGCGCTGGTCGAGTCGGTCAGCATCTGGCAGGCGGCGGTGCTGCGCGCCATCCAGCAATCGCAGTCCGAAGGCCACCTCCAGGCCGATGCCGATGCGCGCCAGATCGCCTTCGAGGTGCACGGCCTGATCCTGGCGCTGCACTACGAGGCGCGCTTCCTGCGCGTGCCCGGCTCCATCGACCGCGCGAACACCGGCTTCGACAACATCCTCGCGCGCATCGCCACCGCCGATGCGCCGCCGGCCGCGGTCGCGCCGAAGGCCGCGCGCCGGCTCAAGACAGTGCGCTGAGCACCGTCATCGCCCCCTTTTTTTCTTTCTTCCTTTCATTTTTTCGTTTTCGACCAGGAGAGTCCCGGATGCCCACCTACACCCCGCCGCTGCGCGATATGCAATTCGTGCTGCACGAAGTCTTCCAGGTCGCCGACGAGCTCAAGGCCCTGCCCGCGCACGCCGAGACCGACGCCGACACGATCAACGCGGTGCTCGAGGAGGCCGGCAAGTTCGCGGCCGAGGTGACCTTCCCGCTCAACATCAGCGGCGACACCGAGGGCTGCACGCTGAACAAGGAAACGCACGAAGTCACGGCGCCCAAGGGCTTCAAGCAGGCCTACGCGCAGTTCGTCGAAGGCGGCTGGCCGGCGCTGTCGTGCGACCCTCAGTACGGCGGCCAGGGCCTGCCCTTCGTGGTCAACCAGTGCCTGTACGAGATGCTCAACAGCGCCAACCAGGCCTGGACCATGTACCCGGGGCTGTCGCACGGCGCGTACGAGGCGCTGGTCGCCCACGGCACCGACGAGCAGAAGAAGACCTACCTGCCCAAGCTCACCAGCGGCGAATGGACCGGCACCATGTGCCTGACCGAGCCGCATTGCGGCACCGACCTGGGCCTGCTGCGCACCAAGGCCGAACCGCAGGCCGACGGCACTTACCGCATCACCGGCAGCAAGATCTTCATCTCGGCCGGCGAGCACGACCTGGCCGACAACATCATCCACCTGGTGCTCGCCCGCCTGCCCGACGCGCCCAAGGGCAGCAAGGGCATCAGCCTGTTCGTGGTGCCCAAGTTCCACGTCAAGGCCGATGGCTCGCTGGGTGAGCGCAACCCGATCTACTGCGCCGGCCTGGAGCACAAGATGGGCATCCACGGCAACGCCACCGCACAGATCGTGATCGAGGGCGCCACCGGTACGCTGGTGGGCGAGCCCAACAAGGGCCTGGCCGCCATGTTCGTGATGATGAACGCCGCCCGCCTGGGCGTGGGCAACCAGTCGCTGGGCCTGACCGAGGTCGCTTTCCAGAACGCGCTGGCCTATGCCAAGGACCGCCTGCAGATGCGCTCGCTCTCGGGCGTGAAGGCCAAGGACAAGGAGGCCGACCCGATCATCGTGCACCCCGACGTGCGCAAGATGCTGCTCACGGCCAAGGCGTATGCCGAAGGTGCCCGCGCGCTGCAGATCTTCTGCACGTTGCTGCTGGACAAAGAGCACCACCACCCCGACGAAAAGGTGCGCAAGGACGCGGGCGAGCTGGTCGCGCTGCTCACGCCGATCGTCAAGGCCTTCATCACCGACAACGGGCACATCAGCACCAACGCGTGCATGCAGGTCTTCGGCGGCCACGGCTTCATCAAGGAATGGGGCATGGAGCAGTTCGTGCGCGACAACCGCATCAACATGATCTACGAGGGCACGAACACCGTGCAGTCGCTGGATCTACTGGGCCGCAAGGTGCTGGGCAACAACGGCGCCAGCCTCAAGAAGTTCGGCAAGCTGGTGGGCCGGCTGGTGGAAGAAGAGGGCGTGAACGAGAAGATGGCCGAGTTCATCAACCCGATCGCGGGCCTGGGCGACCAGCTCACCAAGTTCACGACCGAGATCGGCTTCAAGGGCTTCCAGAATCCCGACGAGGTGGGTGCGGCGGCCGTCGACTACCTGCGCGTGGCGGGCCATTTCGTGTTCGGCTACCTCTTCGCCCGCATGGCACAGGTGGCGCTGCGCGAGATTGCGGCCGGCAACACCGACCCCTTCTACGTCGCCAAGCTGCAGACCGCGCGCTTCTACTTCGCCAAGCTCTTCCCCGAGACGGCGACGCTGATGCGCACCGCGCGCGCCGGCAGCAAGGTGCTGATGGACACCGACGCGGCGCTGGCCTGATTTCCCTCGCGGCCGCGCTCATCGATTCTAAAAAAACCAGTGGAGACGCCCATGAAAACTGCGGCAGCAGCTATCGTTTTCGTAGCAATCGCCGGCCCGGCGCTGGCGCAGATGAGCCCGGTGGGGCTGTGGCGCAGCGCCGACGACAAGACCGGCGAGGTCAAGGCCGAGATCCGCATCGACGACATCGGCAGCGGCCGCCAGGCGCTGTCCGGCCGCATCGTGAAGACGCTCAAGAAGGATGCCAAGCCCGACGCCACCTGCGACGAGTGCGACGGCGACCGCAAGGGCAAGCCCATCAACGGCCTCGAGATCATCCGCGGCGGCACGAAGGCCGAGGGCAAGGAGGTCTGGGAAGGCGGCCGCATCCTCGACCCCGAGAACGGCAAGGAATACCGCGCCAGCTTCACGCCCATCGACGGCGGCAGGAAGCTGGAGGTGCGCGGCTACCTCGGGCCCTTCTGGCGCACGCAGACCTGGACGCGCGTGCAGTGATGACCCACCCCCGTTTGGTTTTCTCACTGCGTGTAGAAAACCCATACCCCCTCAAGGGGGCAACACCAGCGGCCCGGCAAAGCCGGTTCCGTGGTGTTCCCCCGAATGAACCCATAGCAACATCAGCGCAGCCATGACTCAGTTCAATGTGAAGAAGGTCGCCGTGCTCGGCGCCGGCGTGATGGGCGCGCAGATCGCCGCCCACCTCGTGAACGTGCGCGTGCCGGTCGTCCTGTTCGATCTCCCCGATGGCAAGACCCCCACGCTCCCCGCTTCGCGTGGTTCGCTGCCCCCCGAGGGGGCTGGTGCCGCCTTGGGGCGGCCCGGCGTCGGCACCGAAGGCCCGAAGAACGGCATCGTCCTCAAGGCCATCGACAACCTGAAGAAGCTCAAGCCCGCGCCGCTGGGCGTGCCGGAAGACGCGGCGCTGATCCAGGCCGCGAACTACGAGGAGCACCTCGCGCTGCTGGGCGAGTGCGACCTCGTGATCGAGGCCATCGCCGAGCGCATGGACTGGAAGCTCGACCTCTACAGGAAGATCGCGCCGCACGTCGCGCCGCATGCCATCCTGGCGTCGAACACCTCGGGCCTGTCGATCACGAAGCTGGCCGAGGCGGTGCCGGAGTCGATCCGCCCGCGCTTTTGCGGCATCCACTTCTTCAACCCGCCGCGCTACATGACGCTGGTGGAGCTGATCCCCACGCCGACCACCGGGCCACAGGTGCTCGACGACCTCGAGACCTTCGCCATCCGCGCGCTGGGCAAGGGCGTGGTGCGCGCCAAGGACACGCCCAACTTCATCGCCAACCGCATCGGCATCGCCGGCATGCTGGCCACGCTCAAGGAAGTCGACAAGTTCGGCCTTTCCTTCGACGTGGTCGACGACCTCACGGGCAAGCGCCTGGGCCGCGCGAGTTCGGGCACCTTCCGCACCGCCGACGTGGTGGGCCTGGACACGCTGGCCCACGTCGTCAAGACGCTGCAGGACAACCTGAGCGAGGCGACCGATCCGTTCTACCCGAACTTCGCCACGCCGCCGGTGCTGGCGAAGCTGCTGGAACTGGGCCAGCTGGGCAACAAGACCAAGGCCGGCTTCTACAAGAAGGCGGGCCGCGACATCCTGCGCTTCGACCTGGAGACGGGCGACTACGTGCCGGCAGGTGCCAAGGCCGACGAGGTCTACGGCCGCATGCTCAAGAAGCCGGCCGCCGAGCGCCTGAAGCTGTTGCGCAACGCCGAAGGGCCGCAGGGCCAGTTCCTCTGGGCCATCCTGCGCGACGGCTTCCACTACGCGGCCGTGCACCTGGCCGACATCGCCGAGAGCGCCCGCGACATCGACCTGGCCATGCGCTGGGGCTTCGGCATGCAGCAGGGCCCCTTCGAGCTCTGGCAGGAGGCGGGCTGGAAGCAGGTGGCGCAATGGATCCAGGAGGACATCGATGCCGGCAAGGCGCTGTCGAAGGCGCCGCTGCCGAAATGGGTGTTCGAAGGCCCGGTCGCCGAGGCCGGCGGCGTGCACACGCCCGAGGGGTCGTGGAGCGCGGCCGAGCAGCGCTTCGTGCCGCCGCGGCGCCTGCCGGTGCATGCGCGCCAGCTCTTCCCCGAGACGGTGCTCGGCAGCGGCGAGAAGACGGCTACCGAGGCGGGTACCACGATCAGCGACGAGGGCGACGTGCGCGTCTGGACGCTGGACAAGGATGGATTCGAAGGGGTGCTCATCGCCAGCATCCATTCCAAGATGAACGCCATCAGCCCCGACGTGGCCGAGGCGCTGGCCGAGGCGGTGGCCCTGGCCGAGCGCGAGTACCAGGGGCTGGTGATCTGGTCGCCGGACGACAAGTTCTCGGTCGGCGCCGACCTGCAGGCCATGCTGCCGGCCTTCGTGGTCGCAGGCATCGGCGCCGTCGAGGGCGCTGAAAAGGCCTTGCAGGACGTGATGCTGCGCATGCGCTACGCCAACGTGCCGGTGGTGGCCGCGGTGCGCGGCCTCGCGCTGGGCGGCGGCTGCGAGCTGGCGGTGTACAGCGCGCGCCGCGTGGCCGCGATGGAAAGCTACATCGGCCTGGTGGAAGTGGGCGTGGGCCTGGTGCCCGGCGCCGGCGGCCTGACCTACATCGCGCGCCGCGCCGCCGAGAACGCGGCCGCATCGACCGGTGCCGATCTGCTGCCCTTCCTCACCGAAGGCTTCACCGCCGCGGCCATGGCCAAGGTCGGCACCAGCGCGCTCGAATCGAGGAAGCTGGGCTACCTCGTCGAGGGCGACGTGATCGTGCCGAACAAGGACGAGCTGCTCTACGTGGCCATCCAGCAGGCCAAGGCGATGGCAGATGCCGGCTGGCGCCCGCCGATGAAGCGCAGCTTCCGCGTCGCCGGCCGCAGTGGCGCCGCGACGATCAAGGGCCAGCTGGTCAACATGCGCGATGGCGGCTTCATCAGCCAGCACGACTTCCACATCGCGAGCCTGATCGCCCACGTGGTCACGGGCGGCGACGTCGATGCCGGCACCCTCGTCACCGAGGAGTACCTGATGGGCCTGGAGCGCGAAGCCTTCTGCGCCCTGGTGCAGCACCCCAAGACCCAGGAACGGATCATGGGCATGCTCTCGACCGGCAAGCCGGTCCGCAACTGAACGACGACGAGGAATTCACCATGAGCAAGCAAGTGCAGGACGCCTACATCGTCGCCGCCACGCGCACCCCCATCGGCAAGTCGCACCGCGGCTTCTTCCGCAACACCCGGCCCGACGACCTGCTGGCCACCACGCTGAAGGCGGCGCTGGCGCAGGTGCCGCGGCTCGATCCGCAGACCATCGAGGACATCGTGTGCGGCTGCGCCATTCCCGAGGCGCAGCAAGGCCTCAACGTCGCGCGCATCGGCGCCGTGCTGGCCGGCCTGCCCACCAGCGTGGGCGGCATCACCGTCAACCGCTTCTGCGCCTCGGGCCTGTCGGCCGTGCAGATGGCGGCCGACCGCATCCGCGTGGGTGAAGCCGACGTGATGATCGCCGCTGGTGTCGAGAGCATGAGCATGGTGCCGATGATGGGCAACGCGCCCTCGCTGTCGCCTTCGATCTTCGAGCGCGACGGAGACGTCGGCATCGCCTACGGCATGGGCCTCACGGCCGAGAAGGTGGCGCAGCAGTGGAAGGTCAGCCGCGAGGCGCAGGACGCTTTCGCACTGCAGTCGAACCAGCGCGCCGTCGCGGCCCAGCAGGCCGGCGAGTTCGCCGACGAGATCACGCCCATCGAGGTGACCGACCGCGGCTTCGACCCCGTTACCGGCGAGGCCACCTCCAGGACGCGCACCGTGCGCCTCGACGAGGGCCCGCGCCCCGACACCAGCCTGGAAGGGCTGGCGAAGCTGCGCACCGTGTTCGCCGCCCGCGGCACGGTCACGGCGGGCAACAGCTCGCAGACTTCCGACGGCGCCGGCGCGCTCATCCTGGCGAGCGAGGCGGCGTGCCAGAAGTACGACCTCACGCCGCTGGCGCGCTTCGTCAGCTTCGCCAGCAAGGGCGTGCCGCCCGCCATCATGGGCATCGGCCCGATCGAGGCCATCCCGGCCGCGCTGCGCTACGCGGGCCTGAAGCAGGACGACCTGGACTGGATCGAGCTGAACGAGGCCTTCGCGGCCCAGTCGCTGGCGGTGCTGAACACGCTGGGGCTCGACCCGGCCAAGGTCAACCCGATGGGTGGCGCGATCGCGCTGGGCCATCCGCTGGGCGCCACGGGTGCCATCCGCGCGGCCACCGTCGTGCATGCGCTGCGCCGCAAGCAGCTCAAGTACGGCATGGTCACGATGTGCGTGGGCATGGGGCAGGGCGCGGCGGGAATCTTCGAACGGGTGTAGCGGCTACTGCGCGGGCGATCTGCGGCGTTGCGGGGCCCGTCGGGACATCCTCACGACCGTCAAGGTCGCTCCGGTGTCCCGCCACCCGCGCCTTGCATCTCATCCCGCTCGCGACGCCGGAAGCGCTGCAGAAACATCCACAGGAGACCACGAGATGCACAGTCGCCAACTTCCAGTCGACGGTTCCCACCGCATTGCGGTACGCCACTACCCCGCCACCGGCACCGCCCGCGCGAGCGTCGTCATCGGCGGCGCGATGGGCGTGCGGCAGGCCTTCTACGCGCCCTTCGCGCAGTGGCTGGCCGCGCAGGGGCTCGCCGTGTGGACCTTCGACTACCGCGGCAGCGGCGATTCGCGCGGCGATGCGCCGCTGCGCAACTTCGACGCCGACCTGTTCGACTGGGCGCGCGACTACGAGGCGGTGATCGATGCCGCCCGGGCCGCGCAGCCGGAGGGGCCGCTCTACCTCTTCGGCCACAGCCTCGGCGCACAGTTGCCGGGCCTGCTTGCGCGGCCCGAGCAGGTCGACGGCCTGCTGAGCATCGCGGCCGGCAGCGGCTACTGGCGCGAGAACGCGCCGCGGCTCAAACGTTCGATCCTCTACTTCTGGTTCGTGCTGGTGCCGCTGGCCGTGCGCCTGTGGGGCTACTTTCCCGGCCGCCGGTTGCGCAAGGTGGGCGACCTGCCGCGCGGCGTGATCCTGCAGTGGCGGCGCTGGTGCCTGAACCCGCGCTACAGCGTGGGCGCCGAAGGGCCGCTGGCCGAACGCAGCTACGCGCGGGTGCGCTTTCCGGTGCTGGCGCTGTCGATCACCGACGACGAGCTGATGACGCTGCGCGGCACCGAGAGCCTCGTCGGCTTCTACTCGGCCGCGCCCACGGCCGTGCAGCGCATCGCGCCGGCCGACGTGCAGGCGCGCCGCATCGGGCACTTCGGCTTCTTCCGCGAGCAGTTCGACCGGAGCCTGTGGCCGCGCGCCGTGGACAGCCTGCAGCGGCTTGCGGCCCTGGGGAACACCCGCGTCCCGCAGACGACTGCGTGACGCCGCCACCCCCATGCACACTGCCGCCATGACGACCCATCCCTTCGACCGGGCGCTGGCGCTCGAACACAGCGACATCCAGGCCGGCCTGTTCACCGGCGCCACCAGTCCCGACTACTGGAACATGGTGGGCCCCTTCGGTGGCACCACCGCCGCACTGGCGCTGCAGGCGGTGCTGCGCCACCCGGACCTGCTGGGCGAGCCGATCGCGATCACCGTCAACTACGCGGCGGCCGTCGTCGCCGGGCCCTTCGAGATCCGGGCCACGCCGGTGAAGACCAACCGCTCGACCCAGCACTGGACGGTCGAGATCCGCCAGAACGACGCCGAGGGCCGGCCACAGCTCAACACCACGGCCACGGTGGTCACGGCGGTGCGCCGCGAGACCTGGAGCGCCACCGATCTGCCCATGCCCGCCGTGCCCGCGCCCGGCGACGTCGAGCGCCTGACCATCGGCCCCAAGGCCGTGGCCTGGGTCGGCCAGTACGAGATGCGGCCGGTGAGGGGCAGCATGCCCACGCAGTGGGACGGCCGCGGCGACCACAGCGAGACGCTGCTGTGGCTGCGCGACGCCCAGCCGCGCGTGCTGGATTTCGCCGCGCTCACGGCGATGAGCGACATCTTCTTTCCGCGCGTGTGGCTGCGCCGTGCCACGGTGGTGCCGGTCGGCACGGTGTCGATCACCACCTACTTCCACTGCACCGCGGCGCAGCTAGCCCAGGTGGGCACGGCGCACCTGCTGGGGCGTGCCACGGGCCAGCAGTTCGCTCAGGGCTTTTTCGACCAGAGCGCGCAGCTGTGGAACCAGGCGGGGCACCTGCTCGCCACCAGCAACCAGATCGTCTACTACAAGGAATAGCGCCGCGGCCGCGAGCGTGAGCCCCCCGGCGACACCAAGGAGCACCCCATGAGCCAGAAGCCTGTAGCCCTCGTCATCGGCGCCGGCGACGCCACGGGCGGCGCCATCGCGCGCGCCTTCGCCAAGGAAGGCTACGCCACCTGCGTGGTGCGCCGCAGTGCCGACAAGCTGCAGCCCCTGGTGGCGCAGATCGAGGCCGAGGGCGGCACCGCCCACGCCTTCGGCACCGACGCGCGCAAGGAGGAAGAGGTCGTGGCGCTGGTCGAGCAGATCGAATCGACCATCGGCCCGATCGAGGTGATGGTGTTCAACATCGGCGCCAACGTGCCCGAGAGCATCCTCGCCGAAACCGCGCGCAAGTACTTCAAGGTCTGGGAGATGGCCTGCTTCTCGGGCTTCCTCACCGGCCGCGAGGTGGCGCGGCGCATGGTCGCGCGCGACATGCCGGCCGGCGGCCACCGCGGCACCATCATCTTCACCGGCGCCACCGCCTCGCTGCGCGGCGGCGCGAACTTCGGCGCCTTCTCGGGCGCCAAGATGGCGCTGCGTGCGCTGGCCCAGGCCATGGCGCGGGAGCTGGGGCCGCAGGGCGTGCACGTGGCCCACACCATCATCGACGGCGCCATCGACACCGAGTTCATCCGCAGCAACTTCCCCGAGCGCTACGCGCTGAAGGCGCAGGACGGCATCCTCAACCCCGAGCACATCGCCCAGAGCTATGTCATGCTCCACCGCCAGCCGCGCGACGCCTGGACGCACGAGCTGGACCTTCGGCCGTGGATGGAAAAATTCTGAGCGCCCGGCCCACCACACGGAGACACGACATGCCCGCCACCACCGTCGAATTCTTCTTCGATTTCGGCAGTCCTGCCGCCTACCTGGCCTGGACGCAGTTGCCGCACATCTGTGCCGACACCGGCGCCACGCTCGTGCCGCGGCCGATGCTGCTGGGTGGCGTGTTCCAGGCCACGGGCAACCATTCGCCGGCCGAGATCAAGCCCAAGGGGCCTTACATGACCGTGGACCTGCAGCGATTCGCGCAGCGCTACGGCGTCCCCTTCACCCACAACCCGCACTTCCCCATCAACACGCTGCTGCTGATGCGCGGCGCGACCGGCCTGCAGATGCACGAGCCGGCGCGCTTCGAGGCCTACTGCCGCGCCGTCTTCCAGGCCATGTGGGTCGATGCGCAGAACATGAACGATCCGGCTGTCGTGCAGGCGGTGCTGCAGGCCGCCGGCTTCGACGCCGCCTCGGTCCTGGCGCTGGCCGGACAGCCGGACGTCAAGGAGCGCCTGAAGGCCGTGACCGGCGAGGCCGTGGCCCGCGGCGTGTTCGGTGCGCCCACCATGTTCGTGGGCGACCAGATGTTCTGGGGCCAGGACCGCCTCGACTTCGTGCGCGAAGCGGTGCTGGCCGCGCGCTGACTCCTCCCTCCGATTCGATCCAGACCTTCAAGGCCCACCCATGAGCGACATCCTCGTCCACACCGAAGCCGGTGTGAGCACCCTGACCTTCAACCGCCTCGACAAGAAGAACTCGATCACCAGCGCGATGTACGCCGCGATGGCCGACGCGCTGGAGGCCGCGCAGGCCGACGCCGCGGTGCGCTGCCTGCTGATCCAGGGCGACGCGACCATCTTCTCGGCCGGCAACGACATCGGCGACTTCCTCAACGCGCCGCCCTCGACGCAGGACTCGCCGGTGTTCCGCTTCCTGCGCAACATCGCGCAGTTCCCCAAGCCCATCGTGGCGGCGGTGTGCGGGCCGGCCGTGGGCATCGGCACCACGCTGCTGTTCCACTGCGACCTGGTCTACGCGGGCGACAACGCGGCCTTCTCGATGCCCTTCGTCAACCTCGGGCTGTGTCCCGAGGCGGCGTCGAGCCTGCTGGTGCCGCAGATGTTCGGCTACCACCGCGCCGCCGAGGCCCTGCTGCTGGGCGAGCCCTTCATGGCCGAGGCGGCGCTCGAGGTCGGCCTGGTCAACCGCGTGGTGCCGCCCACGGAGTGCAATGCCATCGCCCAGCAGCAGGCGCGCAAGCTGGCGGCCAAGCCGCTGTCGGCCCTCATCGAGACCAAGCGCCTCATGAAGAAGGCGCAGGGCCCGGCCGTGGTCGAACGCATGGGCGAGGAGGGCGCGAGCTTCGGCCGCATGCTGCGCGAGCCGGCCGCGCGTGAGGCGTTCACGGCGTTCATGGAGAAGAGGAAGCCCGACTTCAGCAAGGTCTGAAGTCGTTCGCGGCGTCCACTCGCACCACCGTTCGGTGAGCTTGTCGAAGCCGCGCTCCGGCCTTCGACAAGCTCAGGCTGAACGGGTGGGGTGCATCGACAGCTCGATGCCTCGCGTCTGCAGATCGTCACGTCCGTGACGAATTCGGCCGCAACGCCCGCTCCGCCTGCGCTGCAGGCCGATTGCACTTTGCAGGCTGAACCCTCAGACGGGTTGCGCAGCGTCCGGCACGATGGGCCGCGGGCGCCCGTTCTCGTCGATCGCCACGTAGGTCAGCGTGGCCTCGGTCACCTTCACGTACTCGCCCTGCCGGCGGATGCGCTCGGCGAAGACCTCGACCTTCACCGTGACCGAGGTCCGCCCGACCCGGCTCACGGCAGCGTAGAAGGACAGGATGTCGCCGATGCGCACCGGCTGCTTGAAGATGAACTCGTTGACGGCCACCGTCGCCATGCGCCCGTTGGCGTAGCGCGCCGGCAGCACCGAGCCCGCCAGGTCGACCTGCGCCATCACCCAGCCGCCGAAGATGTCGCCGTTGGCATTCGTGTCGGCCGGCATGGGGATCACCTTGAGCACCAGTTCCATGTCGGCCGGCAGGCTCTTGAGGACGGCGGCGGGGCTGGAAGAAGCGGACATCGGCACAATCTCGGAAACACGAAAACCACGATTGTCCCGTATGCGACGCTGCCGCGACGCGCTGCCTGATCCCGCTCTCCTTCGATTCCCTGCGCTTTCATCGCGCCGCGCGACGCACCGCCGCGCCCGCCCGGGGAGCAGCGCGTGAGATCGCTTGCCCATCCTCCCCCGGCCGCCGACGCCCCGGCAGCGACCCCGCGCTCCGACGCCGCCACCTTGCGGCGCCTCTTTCCCTACCTCTGGCAGTACAAGTGGCGCGTGTTCGCCGCGCTGGCCTTCATGGTCGGGGCCAAGGTGGCGAACGTCGGCGTGCCGGTGCTGCTGAAGAACCTGGTCGACCGCATGACGCTCAAGCCGGGCGACCCGGCGGTGCTGCTGGTCGTGCCGGTGGCGCTGCTGGTGGCCTACGGGCTGCTGCGCTTCTCCACCTCGCTCTTCACCGAGCTGCGCGAACTGGTCTTCGCCAAGGCGACCGAGGGCGCCTCGCGCAGCATCTCGCTGGAGGTGTTCCGCCACCTGCATGCGCTGTCGCTGCGCTTCCACCTCGAGCGGCAGACCGGCGGCATGACGCGCGACATCGAGCGCGGCACGCAGGCGGTGCACTCGCTGATCTCGTACTCGCTCTACAGCATCGTGCCCACGCTGATCGAGCTGTCGC
Source organism: Xenophilus aerolatus (assembly GCA_030418545.1). Classification (GTDB taxonomy): domain Bacteria; phylum Pseudomonadota; class Gammaproteobacteria; order Burkholderiales; family Burkholderiaceae_C; genus Xenophilus. Next base: position 35,629 of record QAIB01000005.1, read on the forward strand.
TGGTGCTGGGCATCCTGGCCGTGAAGTTCGACGCCTGGTTCGCCGTCATCACCGGCATCGCGCTGGTGATCTACATCGGCTTCACGGTCACGGTGACCGAGTGGCGCACGCAGTTCCGCAAGATGATGAACGAGCTGGGCTCGAAGGCGCAGAGCCGGGCCATCGACTCGCTGCTGAACTACGAGACGGTGAAGTACTTCAACAACGAGGACTTCGAGGCCCGCCGCTACGACGAGAACCTGGAGCGCTACCGCCGCGCCGCCGTCAGGAGCCAGACCACGCTGTCGCTGCTCAACACCGGCCAGCAGCTGCTCATCGCGCTGAGCCTGGTGGCGATGCTGTGGCGCGCCACGCAGGGCGTGGTCGACGGGCGCATGACGCTGGGCGACCTGGTGATGGTCAACGCCTTCATGATCCAGCTGTACATCCCGCTCAACTTCCTGGGCGTGATCTACCGCGAGATCAAGCAGAACCTGGTCGACCTGGACAAGATGTTCGCGCTGCTGGAGCGCGAGCGCGAGGTGGCCGATGCGCCGGGCGCGCAGCCGCTGGACACGCACGACGCCACGGTGCGCTTCGAGAACGTGCGCTTCGCGTACGAGCCTGCGCGGCCGATCCTGCATGGCGTGAGCTTCGAGATTCCGGCGGGCAAGACCGTGGCGGTGGTCGGCCCCTCGGGCTCGGGCAAGTCGACGCTCGCGCGCCTGCTCTACCGCTTCTACGACATCCAGGAAGGCCACATCCGCATCGGCGGCCAGGACATCCGCGCCGTGACCCAGGCCAGCCTGCGCCAGGCCATCGGCATCGTGCCGCAGGACACGGTGCTCTTCAACGACACCATCGCCTACAACATCGCCTACGGACGGCCCGGTGCCACGCACGATGAGGTGGTGGCGGCGGCCAAGGCAGCGCGCATCGACGGCTTCATCGCCAACCTGCCGCTGGGCTACGAGACGGTGGTCGGCGAGCGCGGGCTCAAGCTGTCGGGCGGCGAGAAGCAGCGCGTGGCCATCGCGCGCACGCTGCTCAAGGACCCGCCGATCCTGATCTTCGACGAAGCCACGTCGGCGCTGGATTCGGCCAACGAACGCGCCATCCAGGCCGAACTGTCGAGCGCCTCGCGCAACAAGACCACGCTGGTCATCGCGCACCGGCTGTCGACGGTGGTGGATGCGCACGAGATCCTCGTGCTCGAAGCCGGCGTGATCGTCGAGCGCGGCACCCACGCGCAGTTGCTGGCACTCGGCGGACGCTATGCGCAGATGTGGGCGCTGCAGAAGGTCGACGCCGCGCCGATGCTGTGACTGCCATTTCGGATCAAAAGGCCTGCGGCGCGCGCCACGCCTGCGCAGGCTGCTATCGTTTCAGGAGCATTCCACGTGACCGAGAAGATTCCGCTGCTGGTGCTCACCAGCCTCATCCCCGAACACCAGGCCCAGATCGGCGAGGTGTACGAGCTGATCTACGCCCCCACCGCGGCCGAGCGCCCCGGTGCCGTGGCGGCCAACGCGCAGCGCATCCGCGCGGTGCTGACCATCGGCGTGGTGGGCATCACGCCCGAGGAAGTGGCCGCCATGCCGGCGCTGGAGCTGGTGTGCTGCCTGGGCGCCGGCTTCGAGTGCCTGCCGATGGACGTACTGCGCGCCCGCGGCATCGCCACGGCCAACGGCTCCGGCACCAACGACGACTGCGTGGCCGACCACGCCTTCGGCCTGCTCATCGGCATCGTGCGCGGCATGCGCATGCTCGACCGCCAGTGCCGCGAGGGCATCTGGCGCGAGGTCATTCCGCAGCCGCCGAACGTCTCGGGCAAGAAGCTGGGCATCTTCGGCCTGGGCACCATCGGGCAGAAGATCGCCAAGCGCGCCGCCGGCTTCGACCTGGAGATCGGCTATCACAACCGCAGCGCGCGGCCCGAGCTGCCGCACCGCTACTTCGGCAGCCTGCTCGAGCTGGCGCAGTGGTGCGACTTCCTGGTGTGCGCCGCGCCCGGCGGGCCGGCCACGCGCCACGCGGTCGATGCGCAGGTGCTCGATGCCCTCGGACCGCAGGGCTTTCTGGTCAACATCGGCCGCGGCAGCGTGGTCGACACCGAGGCCCTGGCCGCGGCGCTGCGCGACAAGCGCATCGCCGGCGCCGGCCTCGACGTGTACGAGAGCGAGCCGAAGCCGCCCGCGCAGCTCATCGGGCTGGACAACCTCTTCATCACGCCGCACATGGCCGGCTGGTCGCCCGAGGCCACGCAGGCCAGCGTGAACCGCTTCATGGCCAACGCCGAAGGCCACTTCGCGGGGCGCGGCGTCGTCTCGCCCATCTGACGCATTTGCAGAGCTCGCCATGCACGTGTTCATCGCCGGCTTCCAGCACGAGACCAACACCTTCGCGCCGACCAAGGCCGACTGGGCCGCCTTCGAGGCCGGCGCCGGCTTTCCGCCCTACCGGCGCGGTCCGGAGGTCGTCGAGGCGTACCGCGGCAAAGGCCTGCCGATCGGCGGGTTCATCGACGCGGCCGAGGCGCAGGGCTGGACGCTGTCGCCGTCGGTCTGGGCCGGGGCCAATCCGTCGGCACACGTCACGCGTGAGGCCTTCGCGCGGATCGCGGGCGAAATCCTCGAGGACCTGGCGCGGGCGCAGAGCGCGGGCCGGGTGGACGCGGTCTATCTCGACCTGCACGGCGCCGCCGTGGCCGAGCACCTGGACGACCCCGAGGGCGAGTTGCTGGCCCGCCTGCGCGCCGCGCTCGGCGCGCAGGTGCCGATCGTCGCCAGCCTGGACCTGCATGCGAACGTGAGCGCGCGCATGCTCGACGAGGCCGATGCACTGGTGGCCTACCGCACCTACCCGCACGTGGACATGGCCGACACCGGGCGTCTGGCGGCCACGCTGCTGGCGCGCCGCGTCGCGCGCGGTCGCCGCGAGGCGATGGCGGTGCGCCGGCTCGACTTCCTCTTGCCGCTGAACGTGCAGAGCACCATGACCGCGCCGGCCGACGCCGTCTACGACGCGCTGCGCGCGCTGGACGCGGCGCACGGCACCGTGCTGAGCTTCGCCACCGGCTTTCCCGCGGCCGACATCGCCGAGTGCGGCCCGGTCGTCTGGGCCTACGGCGACGCGGCCCAGGCGGCGGTGGACGCGCTGTTCGCCCGCATCGACCAGCCGCGCGCGCAGTGGCGCCTGGACCTCAAGACGCCGGCCGAGGCCGTGCAGGCCGCGCTGGACGGCGCCGCGCACGGTGCCGGCCCGGTGGTCATTGCCGACACGCAGGACAACCCCGGCGCCGGCGGCGACAGCAACACCACCGGGCTGCTGCATGCCTTGCTGGCCGCCGGCGCGGGCACGCGTTTCCCCTGCCAGGTGGCGCTGGGCCTGCTGGCCGACCCGGAGGCCGCGGCCGCGGCGCACGCCGCCGGCGAGGGCGCGCAGATCGAACTGCGCCTGGGCCGCTCGGTGCCGACCTGGGGCGGGCAGTTCAGCGACCCGCCGGTGCCGGTGCAGGCCACGGTGCGCCGGCTCTCCGATGGCGAGGTGATGCTCCTCGGCCCGATGGGCATGGGCGGCACGTTGTCGCTCGGCCCATGCGCCTGCCTCGAGGTGCAGGGCGTGCTCGTCGGCGTGAGCACGCACAAGACGCAGATGCTCGACCGTGAGCTGTTCCGTTTCCTGGGCATCGAGCCCGAGCGCATGCGGGTGCTGGTGGTGAAGAGCTCGGTGCATTTCCGCGCCGACTTCGCGCCCATCGCCAGCACCATCCTGGTCGCGAAGGCGCCAGGGCCGATGGCGGCCGATCCGGGCGACCTGCCGTGGACGCGGCTGCCGTCCACGATGGCGCTGCGCCCCTAGGCAGGGCGCTTCAGTCGGCGAGCGAGGCCAGCACAGGCGGCCGCAGCGCCGACCATGGGCAGGCTTCGTCGTAGGCCTGGCCCGCACCGAGCACCGCGAGGTCGGCGTTCACCGGCCCGGCCAGCTGCAGGCCCATCGGCAGGCCCTGCGGGCCGAAGCCGGCGCGCAGGTTCAGCGTGGGCAGGCCGGCCAGGGTGAAGGGCGTGACGATCTCCATCCAGCGGTGGTAGGTGTCGCTCGGCACGTCGGCCACGTGGTCGGGCCAGTGCAGTTCGGCGTCGAAGGGAAAGACCTGCGCCGTCGGCGCGGCGACCAGGTCGAAGCGCTCGAACAGCCGCACGAATGCGCGGTAGACGTTCGATCGGTACAGCGAAGCCTGGTACAGCGAGGCCGCGTCCAGGTGGCGGCTCTGGTCGATCTCCCACAGCGCCTCGGGCTTGACCCGGGGACGGTGCTTCGGGTCGGTCACCAGCGCACCCAGTTTGCCGCCCACCAGCAGTTGCCGCAGGCGCAGCCAGGCCGTCCAGTTCTGCTCGCGCGGGACGTCGAGCGTGCAGGCCTCGACGTGGGCGCCCAGGTCGGCGAAGGTCTTCAGCGCCGACTCGCACAGCGGCAGGATGCCGGGCGCGGTGGGCAGGTCCGGCCACAGGCTGCCGAGCCAGCCGATGCGCAGGCCCTGCACCTGCGTGGGCAGGCGCAGCTCGTCGGGCGTGGGCAATGCCTGGGGCAGGGACAGCGGCAGCCGCGGGTCGAAGCCGGCCTGCACGCACAGCAGCCGGGCCGCGTCCTCGACCGTGCGGCCCATCGGGCCGTCGGTGCCCAATTGCTGGAAGAACAGTTCGTCGTCGGGGCCGCCCGGCACGCGCCCGCGCGAGGGCCGGAAGCCGACGACGTTGTTGAAGGCCGCGGGGTTGCGCAGCGAGCCCATCATGTCGCTGCCGTCGGCCACGGGCAGCATCCCGAGCGCCAGTGCCACCGCCGCGCCACCGCTGCTGCCACCTGCGCTCCTCGATGGCTCCCAGGCATTGCGGGTGGTGCCGAAGACGGTGTTGTAGGTGTGCGAACCCAGCCCGAATTCGGGCGTGTTGCTCTTGCCGATCATGATCGCGCCGGCGGCCCGGGCGCGCGCCACGTGGGGGCTGTCCTGCCGCGCCGGGCTTTTCGGCGTGAGCGGCGAGCCCATCGAGGTCGGCAGGCCGGCGCAGTGGCTGAGGTCCTTGGGCGCGAAAGGAAAGCCGTGCATCCAGCCGGCGCGTTCACCGCGTGCCAGGCGGGCGTCGCAGGCGTCGGCCTCGGCCCGCAGTTCTTCGGGCGGGCGCAGTGCGACCAGCGCGTTGAAGCGTGGGTTGAGCGCTTCGATGCGCGCCAGGGTCGCGTCCATGAGTTCGCGGGCGCTGCAGTCGCGCCGGGCGATGCGGCGCGACAGTTCGGTGGCGCTGAGGTCGAGCAGTTCGGTGGCGGGCATGGCGTCGGGGCGGGCAGGGGAGGGCGGATGCCGCGCAGTATGAGCGCTGGCGCCGCAGCCATAATCCCGCCCCATGGAAACCAAGTGGCTCGAGGACTTCGTGAGCCTCGCCGAGACCCGCAGCTTCAGTCGCTCGGCGCAGTTGCGGCACGTCACCCAGCCCGCGTTTTCGCGGCGCATCCAGGCGCTGGAGGGCTGGGCCGGCACCGACCTGGTGGACCGCAGTTCCTACCCCACGCGGCTCACGCCCGCCGGCCAGACCCTGTACGGACAGGCGCTGGAGATGCTGCAGGCCCTGCAGAGCACCCGGGCCATGCTGCGCGGCCATTCGGCGGTGGCGCAGGACGTGATCGAGTTCGCCGTGCCGCACACGCTGGCCTTTACCTTCTTCCCGGCCTGGGTCACCAGCCTGCGCGAGCAGTTCGGGCCGCTCAAGAGCCGGCTCATCGCGCTGAACGTGCACGACGCGGTCCTGCGCCTGGTCGAAGGCAACTGCGATCTGCTCATCGCCTACCACCACCCCTCCCAGCCGCTGCAGCTGGACGCCAACCGCTACGAGATGGTCCACCTCGGCGAGGAGGTGGTCGCGCCCTGGGTGCGTCCCGATGCGGGCGGCGCCCCGCGCTACCGGCTGCCGGGGCAGCCAGGGCGCCCCCTGCCTTACCTCGGCTACGCGCCGGGCGCGTACCTGGGCCGCGTGGTGGACCAGTTGCTCAAGGCCTCGGGCACGCCGATCCATCTCGACCGCGTCTACGAAACCGACATGGCCGAAGGCCTCAAGGTCATGGCGCTGGAGGGGCACGGCATTGCCTTCCTGCCCGAGAGCGCGGTGCGCAAGGAAGTGCGCGCCCGCAAGCTCGTGAGCGCGCTGCCGCCCGAGATGGGGCCTCTCGAAGCCACGATGGAGATCCGCGCCTACCGCGAACGCCCGAGTGCCCCGGCTGCCACGAAAGGGGTGGGCAAGGCGACGCGCCACGAGGACAGCGGCAGCCTGCAGCCCAAGCGTGCGGCAGACGCGCTCTGGGGCTACCTCGCCAGCACGCAGAAGGCCAGTTGATCAGGGTTTACCAGTGCCATCTCGGGCCCGTGGCGATGGGTGACGGGCATTTTTCGCGGGCCATAAGTTTTTTGCATGACCCCGTCCGGATACAGCATTGGTGTGAACGGAATGTGACCCCTACAGTCGCCCGCTGTCTGCTGTCACGCAACCGCACGCACGTCCGCCGGACGTGCGTTTTTTCAACCTGAAGGGTGCCGCGCTGCGATGGAATCCAACTTCCGTATCGAACATGATTTCCTCGGCGAGAAGCAGATTCCGGCCGTGGCCTACTGGGGCGTGCACACCGCACGCGCGGTCGAGAACTTCCCCATCTCGGGCACCCGCGTCTCGGCCATGCCCGACCTGGTGCGCGCGCTGGCCCACGTCAAGAAGGCAGCGGCGCGCGCCAACGCCGACCTGGGCGCGCTGGGCCGTGAACGGGCGGGCGCGATCATCCTGGCCTGCGAGGACCTGATCGAGGGCAAGTTGCTCGACGAGTTCGTGGTCGACGTCATCCAGGGCGGGGCGGGCACCTCCACCAACATGAACGCCAACGAGGTGATCTGCAACCTCGCGCTGGAGAAGCTGGGCCACGAGAAGGCGCGCTACGACGTGCTGCATCCCAACGACCACGTCAACGCCTCGCAGAGCACCAACGACGTCTACCCCACGGCCGTGCGCCTCGCGCTGTGGTTCGCGCTCGGCCGGCTGCTGGAGGCGATGGCCGACCTGCGCGCGGGTTTCGAGGCCAAGGCGCTGGAGTTCCGCGACATCCTGAAGATCGGCCGCACCCAGCTGCAGGACGCGGTGCCGATGACCCTGGGCCAGGAATTCCTCACCTACGCGGTGATGATCGAGGAGGACGAGGCCCGCGTGCGCGAGGCCCGCGCGCTCATCGAGGAGATCAACCTCGGCGCCACGGCCATCGGCACCGGCATCAACGCGCCGCACGGCTACGCCAACCTGGCCTGCCAGTACCTGGCCGAGCAGACCGGCGTGCCGCTCAAGCAGGCGGCCAACCTCATCGAGGCCACGCAGGACACCGGCGCCTTCGTGCAGCTGTCGGGCGTGCTCAAGCGCGTGGCGACCAAGCTGTCGAAGACCTGCAACGACCTGCGGCTGCTGTCCAGCGGGCCGCAGGCCGGATTCGGCGAGATCCGCCTGCCCGCGCGCCAGGCCGGCTCGTCGATCATGCCGGGCAAGGTCAACCCCGTGATCCCGGAGGTGATGAACCAGGTGGCCTTCGAAGTCATCGGCAACGACATCACCGTGACGCTGGCGTCCGAGGCGGGGCAGCTGCAGCTCAACGCTTTCGAGCCGATCATGGGCTGGAGCCTGTTCAAGAGCATCCAGCACCTGGGCAACGCCTGCGGCACGCTGCGCCGCAACTGTGTGGACGGCATCGAGGCCAACCGCGAGTTCCTGGCCAGGCGCGTGCGCGAGTCGGTGACGCTGGTCACCGCGCTCAATCCCATCATCGGCTACGAGAAGGCCGCGCTGATCGCCAAGACGGCGCTGGCCACCGGCGGCCCGATCGACCTCGTGGCCGAGTCGCTGGGCATCCTCACCCGCGAGCAGATGGACGCGCTGCTCGTCCCCGAACATCTGACGCAACCCGTGAGATTGTCCACACCCGTCCCTGCGGCGGCGGTGCCGACGGGCACGGAGGCTGCTAATCCATTGCCTTCGACGTGATGACGGAACCCACGCACCAGACGGGCGCTCGACCCCGCCACGGCCCACCCCATTCAGTGCGCCGTGCACCGGGGTGGGTACCGATGCGCCCAACAAAAGTGTGTGTCTAGAATTTCACCTTGTTTCTTCCTATCCATTTCCCAAGGAGTCTCTTCATGAAAAAGCAATTGCTCGCGCTCGCAGTGACCGCGTTCGTGGCCACCGGCGCGTTCGCGCAGGCCACCGACACGCTGGCCAAGATCAAGGAGCGCGGCGCGGTCAACCTCGGCGTGCGTGATTCGTCGGGCCTGGCCTTTACGCTGGGCGGTGGCAAGTACGTCGGCTTCCACACCGAAATGGCCGAGAACATCATCAAGGACCTGGGCAAGGAGCTCGGCAAGCCGCTGACCATCAACTACCAGGTGATCACCTCGCAGAACCGCGTGCCCCTGGTGCAGAACGGCACCATCGACTTCGAGTGCGGCTCCACCACCAACAACACGGCCCGCCAGAAGGACGTCGACTTCGCCTACACCACCTACGTGGAAGAAGTGCGCATCCTCACCAAGGCCAACTCCGGCATCAACGGCATCGCCGACCTGAAGGGCAAGACGGTCGCCACCACCACCGGCACCACCTCGGTCCAGACCCTGCGCAAGAACAAGCGCGCCGAGAACGTCGACTTCAAGGAAGTCATGGGCAAGGACCACGCCGACAGCTTCCTGCTGCTCGAGTCGGGCCGCGCCGATGCCTTCGTGATGGACGGCTCCATCCTGGCCGCCAACGCCGCCAAGTCGAAGAACCCCAAGGACTTCAAGATCGTCGGCGAAGTGCTGTCGGTCGAGCCCATCGCCTGCATGCTGCCCAAGGGCGACGCCAAGCTGAAGAAGGCCATCGACGACAGCATCGTGCGCCAGATCAAGGACGGCTCGCTGGCCAAGCTGTACGACAAGTGGTTCACGCAACCCATCCCGCCGAACAACGTTAACCTGAACATGCCGGCATCGGAAGGCACCAAGGCCGCCTGGGCCAACCCGAACGACAAGCCCATGGAAGCCTACGCCCCCAAGTAAGAAGGCGTCAGACCTGAAAAGCCAAGCCCGCGCGGCGCTCCTGCCGACGCGGGCTTTTCGATGAACGGGCGCGGGCCCCGACCCGCGAAGGAGGATGGATGCTGAACCTGGACATGTCGGTCTTCTGCCAGGACACGCTCACCAATGAAGTGGTCGCCAGCTGCTTCGCACGCGGGTCCGACCAGACCTATCTGCAATGGATGTTCCACGCCTGGGGCTGGACCGTGAGCGTGGCGCTCACGGCGCTGTTCGTGGCGCTGGTGGTCGGCTCGATCATCGGCACGCTGCGCACGCTGCCGAACAGCCCGTGGCTGGTGCGTTTCGGCAATGCCTGGGTGGAGCTGTTCCGCAACATCCCCCTGCTGGTCCAGGTGTTCATCTGGTACTTCGTGCTGCCCAAGATGATTCCGCCGATGCGCGACCTGCCGCCTTTCGTGCTGGTGGTGTGCGCGCTGGGCTTCTTCACCTCCGCGCGGATCGCCGAGCAGTTGCGCTCGGGCATCCAGGCGCTGCCGCGCGGCCAGCGCTACGCGGGCATGGCCGTGGGCTTCACGACGCCGCAGTACTACCGTTATGTGCTGCTGCCCATGGCCTACCGCATCATCATGCCGCCGCTGACCAGCGAGTCGATGAACATCTTCAAGAACTCGTCGGTGGCCTTCGCGGTGTCGATCCCCGAACTCACGCAGTTCTACCTGCAGGCCGGCGAGGAAACCTCGGCGCAGATCCCGATCTATGTCGGCGTCGTCGTCCTCTACGTCATCAGCGCCATGCTGGTCAACCGCATCATGACCTTCATCGAGCGAAAGCTCCGCGTGCCGGGCTTCGTCGCGGCCGGCGGGACGGGAGGCCACTGACATGATGAATCTCGACTTCTCCTTCTACAGCTGGAGCCTGATCAGCACCTATGTGCTGAAAGGCTTCTACTTCAGCGTGTTCCTGACCGTGGTGGCCACCCTGGGCGGCATCTTCTTCGGCACCCTGCTGGCGCTGATGCGCCTGTCGGGCAAGAAGTGGCTGGACTTCCCGGCCGCCGCGTACGTCAACGGCATGCGTTCGGTGCCGCTGGTCATGGTGATCCTGGGCTTCTTCCTGCTGGTGCCCTTCGTGATCGGCCGGCCCATCGGCGCCGAGACCTCGGCGGTGATCACCTTCATCTGCTTCGAGGCGGCGTACTTCTCGGAGATCATGCGCGCCGGCATCCAGTCGATCCCGCGCGGGCAGGTCTTCGCCGGGATGGCGGTGGGCATGACCTACAAGCAGAACATGACGCTGGTCATCCTGCCGCAGGCCTTCCGCAACATGCTGCCGGTGCTGCTGACGCAGACCATCATCCTGTTCCAGGACACCTCCCTGGTCTACGCCATCGGCGCCTACGACCTGCTCAAGGGCTTCGAGACCGCAGGCAAGAACTTCGGCCGCCCCGAGGAGGCCTACCTGCTGGCCGCCGTCGTCTACTTCGTCCTGTGCTATTCGCTCTCCTACCTCGTGAAGGGCCTGCACAAGAAGATCGCCATCATCCGCTGAAGGAGAACAAGCCATGGCTGAAAAAATGATCGAAATCAAGAACGTCTCGAAGTGGTACGGCCCCGTGCAGGTGCTCAACGACTGCAACGTCAGCATCGACAAGGGCGACGTGGTCGTGGTCTGTGGCCCCTCTGGTTCGGGCAAGTCCACCCTCATCAAGACCGTGAACGCGCTGGAGCCGATCCAGAAGGGCGACATCACCGTCAACGGCGTGCACGTCAACAACCCCAAGACCGACCTGCCCAAGCTTCGCTCCAAGGTCGGCATGGTGTTCCAGCACTTCGAGCTGTTCCCGCACCTGTCGGTGACCGAGAACCTCACGATCGCGCAGGTCAAGGTGCTCGGCCGCAGCCTCGACGAGGCCAAGACCCGCGGCCTGAAGATGCTCGACCGCGTGGGCCTGATGGCGCACAAGGACAAGTTCCCCGGCCAGCTGTCGGGTGGACAGCAGCAGCGCGTGGCCATCGCCCGCGCGCTGTCGATGGACCCGATCGTGATGCTCTTCGACGAACCCACCTCGGCGCTCGACCCCGAGATGGTCGGCGAGGTGCTCGACGTGATGGTGAGCCTGGCCAAGGAAGGCATGACCATGATGTGCGTGACCCACGAGATGGGTTTTGCGCGCAAGGTCGCCAGCCGCGTGATCTTCATCGACGTCGGCGGCCGCATCCTGGAAGACTGCTCGAAGGACGAGTTCTTCGGGCATCCGGAGAACCGGCAGCCGCGCACCAAGGACTTCCTCAACAAGATCCTCCAACACTGAGAAATGCACGCATAAGGCTACTGCGCGGACCGATCTCGGGCCTGCGCTCCTCGCCGTACGAGAGTACGGCTGCGGTGCTCGACCCGACCTCGGACCGCTCGCTACGCCTTCTGCGCGCATTTCGAGCGCGCGAACTTCAAAAAGACAAAGCCCCGCGATGCGGGGCTTTTGTCTTTGGCGCCTGGACGCTACTGCTTCCGTCCAGCGATCGCCTTCTCGGCCTTGGTCACCAGGTCGTTGCCCACGGTGCCCTTCCACTTGGCGTAGACGGGGCGGGTGACCTTCACGAAGGCCTCGCGCTCGGCGGGGGTGAGCTGCGTCACCGTGACGCCCATGCCGGCGATCTCCTTGAGCAGCGGCTTGTCGGCCTCGGTCAGGCCCTTGCGCGCGAGGGCGATCTCCTGCTTGCCGGCATCGATGGCGGCCTGGCGAACGATCGCCTGGTCGGCCGGCGTCCAGCTGGCCCAGATCTCCTTGTTGACTACGAAGATCAGCGGGTCGGCCACGTAGCCCCAGGTGGTCACGAACTTCTGGCCCACGGTGTGCATCTTCAGCACCGTGAAGAGGAAGAGCGGGTTCTCCTGGCCGTCCACGGCACCGCTGGCGAGCGCCGGCTGCGCGTCGGCCCAGCTCATCTGCGTCGGGTTGGCGCCCATGGCGCTGAACATGTCGGAGAAGATGGGCGAGCCCACCACGCGCAGCTTCATGCCCTTGAGGTCTTCGGGCGACTTGATGGGGCGCTTGGAGTTGGTCACCTCGCGGTAGCCGTTCTCGCCCCAGGCCAGCGGCACCACGCCGGCCTTGTCCAGGCGCGCGAAGATGTCCTTGCCGACCTCGCCCTGCGTCAGCGCGTCGATGGCTGCGTAGTCGGGCATCAGGAAGGGCATGGAGAACAGATTCAGTTCCTTGACCTGGGGCGACCAGTTGATGGTCGAGCCGACGGCCATGTCGATCACGCCCTGCCGCAGCGCCGAGAACTCGCGCGTCTGGTCGCCCTGGATCAGCGACACGCCCGGGTACAGCTTGATGTTGATGCGGCCCTGGGTGCGCTCCTTCACCAGGTCGGCCCAGATCTTCCCGGCCATGCCCCAGGGCGTGGGCGGGCCCAGCACCAGCGACATCTTGTACTCGCTCTTGTAGGCGGCCTGCGCCATGGCGCCTGTCGTGAAGCCCAGGGCCGTGGCGGCGAGCGCGAGGCCGAGCAGGGTGCGGCGGAATTTCATGTCTCTGTCTCCTTGTAAAAGCCTTTGAATTCGGACATCCGTACGCGAAGGGCGCGAAGGTCACGCGAAGGGCGCGAAAGGAAAACCAAAAATTGATGGAATGTCTTTTTCGCGTCCTTCGCGAAGTCTTTGCGCCCTTCGCGTACGGATGTCCGCCTTTCAGTACCCCAGCCTGTTAGGCAGCCACAGCGCGAGCTGCGGCCAGATGATCACGGCGACCATCACCAGGAACATCGCGAACAGCATCCAGCCGACCCAGCGCACGGTCTCTTCCATGCGCACGTTGGCGATGCGACACGACACCATGAGGTTCACGGCCAGCGGTGGGGTGAACTGGCCCAGCGCGACCTTGAGCGTGAGGATCACGCCGAACCACACCGGGTCCCACTTGTAGTGTTGGACGATGGGCCACAGCAGCGGCACGAAGATCAGGAAGATCGACACGCCGTCCAGGAACATGCCCACGGTGATGAGCAGCACGATCAGCAGGGCCAGCACGCCGTATTCGCCCAGGCCCGAATTCACGATCGCCTTGGCCACCGGGTCGATCACGCCCAGCGTCGACAGCGAGTAAGCGAAGATGCCTGCCAGCGACACCACCAGCAGAATGACTGCCGACAGCTCGCCCGACTCGCGCAGGATGACGAACAGGTCGCGCACCTTGATCGTGCGGTAGACCACCATGCCCACGAAGAGGCCGTAGAACACCGCCACCACCGCGGCCTCGGTGGGCGTGAACCAGCCGGCGCGCATGCCGCCGAGGATCAGCACCGGCGCCGCCAGGCCCCAGGTCGCTTCGCGAAAGCTCTTCCAGAAGGCGGGCCGTGGCAGTGTGGCCTCGAGCGCGCCCATCTTGTGCGAGCGCGCCATCCACACCGCCGGAATGATCAGCGCCAGGCCGGCCAGGATGCCCGGCACCATGCCGGCCGCGAACAGCGCCGGTACCGAGGCGCCCGGCACCAGCACCGAGTACACGATGAAGGCCACCGACGGCGGTATCAGGATGTCGGTGGCCGCCGCCGCGCCCACCACGCTGGCGGAGTAGGCCGCCGGGTAGCCGGCGCGCGACATGGCCGCGATCATCACCGCGCCCACCGCGGCGGCGTTGGCAGGCCCTGAACCCGAGATGCCGCCGAGGAACATCGCCACCACGATCGCCACCAGCGGCAGCATGCCCGGGCCGCGGCCGACGATGGAGATCGCGAAGTTCACCAGCCGCAGCGCCACGCCCGAGCGGTCGAAGATCGAGCCCACCAGCACGAACATCGGGATCGCCAGCAGCGGGTACTTGCCCAGGCCGGCGTAGAAGTTCTGCGGCACGGCCAGCAGGCCGAACCATTGCGCATCAGCGTTGGCCAGCGCGATGCAGGCCGCGCCGGCCAGGCCCAGCGCGGCGCCGATCGGCACGCCGATCAGCATCATCACCACGAAGGCGACGAACAGAAGCGTTGCGATCATGCCGATCGGTCCTCTTCGGCCGCCCTGCGCCCGCGGCGGATGAACAGCCCCACGGCCCGCAGCCCGATCGCCGTCGACACGATCGGCAGCCAGATCGAGTACCACCACTGCGGCACGCCGATGCCCGGCGAGGTCTCCTCGAAGCGGTAGTCGTCCCACACCACGCGGATGCTCAGGCCCGCGATGAGGAAGAAGAGGGCCGCCACCATCGCCGCGCCGAACTGTGCCAGGCGCCGGCGCCGTGCCATCGAGCCGGCCTCCGAGAAATACTCGATGCGGATGTTGCGGTCGCGCGCGACGGCCGCCGAGCCCGCCACCATCGCCAGCAGGATCATCAGGAAGACCGAGAACTCCTCGGTCCACGCGAAGGACGAATCGGTGAAGTAGCGCACCAGCACGTTCGCGAAGGTGATGCAGGCCAGCAGCGCCATGATGACCACCGTGGCCCAGTCCTCGATCGCGAGCGGCACCTTCACGGGCTCGTCGGCGGCTTCGATGTCGGGGGGCAGGGGGCTGGCGGCGTCCAGCTGGGCGCCGGGCTCGGGAGCGGAAGACATGGGAGGCGAGGGCGGCAGCAAGCAGGTCCAACCGCCCGGTTGAGAAAAAATCGACGCGCGATCGTAAGGGCCGGCACCCCTGCGCCGCATGGGGGCTTTCCTTAGCCGCTGCGCCTTCGCGACAGCGCTGCCGATGCGCGCCGGCGGCGGCGCCGATTGCCAGCCTGCGTCCCCCGCGATAGGGTCGATGCATGCCCGCGATCCGCATCGGCCTCATCGCCGACACCCACAACCTCCTGCGCCCCGAGGCCATGGCCTGGCTCGACGGCTGCGCGCACATCCTGCATGCGGGCGACATCTGCGCACCCCAGGTGCTGCAGTCGCTGAGCCGCATCGCACCGGTCACGGCCGTGCGCGGCAACAACGACCAGGGGGCCTGGGCCGAGGGCCTGCCCGAGCAGCACACGCTCGCCATCGAGGGCGTGCGCATCCACCTGCTGCACGACCTTGCGCAACTGGCCATCGACCCCGCGGCCGAAAGCGTGCAGGTCGTGCTCACCGGCCATTCGCACAGGCCGCTGGTGCAGACGCGCGGCGGCGTGCTGTTCGTCAACCCCGGCAGCGCCGGGCCGCGGCGCTTCACGCTGCCGATCTCGGTCGGCGAACTGTGGATCGAAGGCGGGCAGGTGCGCGCGGCGCTGCACACGCTCGTGCCCTGAACTGCGCCGGTTGCTACTGAATCGATAGCAGTGGGCGCCCGTCCCACGGGCGATGCGGCCACTTTGGGCTTGAAAGTTCGTCGCCAGGGCAGCCCGGCAGCCCGATGGGACAATGCCGCCCCATGACCGACACCCTCACCATCACCCGCCCCGACGACTGGCACCTGCATGTGCGCGATGGCGCCGCCATGGGCGACGTGGTGCCCCACACGGCCCGCCAGATGGGCCGCGCGCTCATCATGCCGAACCTGCGCCCGCCCGTGACCACCGCGCAGCTCGCCGCCGAGTACCGCGAGCGCATCCTCGCCGCGATGCCGCGCGACGCCCGCTTCGAGCCGGTGATGTCGCTCTACCTCACCGACAAACTGCCTGCCGAGGAGATCGCGCGGGCCGCCGATGCCGGCGTGAAGGCGCTCAAGCTCTACCCGGCCGGCGCCACCACCAACAGCGACGCCGGCGTGACCGACATCCGCAAGACCTACGCCACGCTGGAGGCCATGCAGAAGCACGGCCTGCTGCTGCTGGTGCACGGCGAGGTGACCGACCCCAGCGTCGACCTGTTCGACCGCGAGGCCGTCTTCATCGACCGCGTGCTGATCCCGCTGCGCCGCGACTTCCCCGAGCTGAAGATCGTCTTCGAGCACCTGACGACGAAGGAGGGCGCGAACTACGTGCGCGACGCCGGCGGCGACTTCACCGCGGCGACCATCACCGCGCACCACCTGCTCTACAACCGCAACGCCATCTTCACCGGCGGCATCCGCCCGCACTACTACTGCCTGCCGGTGCTCAAGCGCGAAACGCACCGCGTCGCACTGGTCGAGGCCGCCACCAGCGGGAGCGGCCGCTTCTTCCTCGGCACCGACAGCGCCCCGCACCCGGCTGTGCTCAAGGAGAACGCCCTGGGCTGCGCGGGCTGCTACACCGCCCTCACCGCCATCGAGCTGTACGCCGAAGCCTTCGACAACGCCGGCGCGCTCGACAAGCTGGAGGGCTTCGCCAGCCTCCACGGCCCCGACTTCTACGGCCTGCCGCGCAACACCGACACCATCACCCTCAGGCGCGAGACCTGGACCGTGCCCGAGACCGTGCCTTTCGGCGAAGCCACGCTCAAGCCGCTGCGCGGCGGCGAGACGCTGAACTGGAAGTTGGCATGAACGCCGGCAGCAACGGGCACAAGGTCATGCTCCTGGTCGACGCCGACAACGTCTCGGCCGACGTGATGGAGCAGGCCGTGCGCGGCGTGATCGCCGAGCACGGTCACCTGCACGTGCGGCGCGCCTACTGCACGGCCGAGGTCGCGCTGAAGCACCAGCAGCTGTTCAAGCGCCTGTCGATGCGGCCGATGGTCAACCTCGCGGCAGGCAAGAACAGCACCGACATCGCACTGGCCGTCGATGCGATGGACCTGGTCATGGCCGAGCGGCCGCAGCTGGTCTACCTGGTGTCGTCCGACTCCGATTTCGCGCCGCTGGTGCACCGCCTGCGCGAGAAGGGCTGCCGCGTCTGCGGCATCGGCCAGCAGGGCAAGACCGGCGACGAGACCCGGGCCGCCTACGACCACTTCGTCGACCTGAAGCACAAGGGCGCCGGCAGCTCGGCACCGCCGGCCGAAGCGCCGCCGGCCCGGCCGGCGCGCAAGGCGGCAGCCAGGAAGGCGCCTGCCCGACGCAGCGACGTCTCCGCGTCCGCCCGCGAGGCGGACCCGGTCGAGCCCACCGAGCTGCCCGCGGCAGCACCCGCCGCCCGCGCTCCGGCCCGCAAGGCCGCCGCGCGAAAGACTGCCAGGACCCGCGGGGCGCGCACGGCGGAGCCCGAGGCGCCAGCCCCGAGCGCCGCCGCGCAGGCCGTGCTCGATGCCGCCCCCGCGCTGCGCGGCGGGGCCGAACTCGCGCTCAACGACGTTGTGCAGGCGCTGCGCGCGGCCAAGCTGCTGGGCAAGCATGCCAGTTCGCTCAAGTTCTTCGAACGCCTGCAGGCTGAGTTCGTGCTGCTGCAGCACCCGGACCGAATCCGCTGGTCGGGCGCCGGGCCGGCCTGAGCCCTTCCGCGGTGACGCTGCCGCCCATCGACTGGACCCCGCCCGGCCTCCTGCCCTGGCGCGCGGTCGGCGAGCCGGCATGGCAGGCGGCGCAGGGCAGGTCGGTCGCGCAGGCACTGGATGCACTCGCGCCCGCCGACGGCCCGCGCTTCGTGCCGCAGGCCGGGCTGCCTGCCGGCGAGGCCTACGAAGCGTTCATCTTCCGCACCGGCCGCGTGCCCACGCGCGACAACGTCCACGACTTCTTCAACGGGCTCGTGTGGCTGGTCTTCCCGCAGGCCAAGCGGCAGCTCAACCGCCTGCAGGCCGCCGAGATCGCCCGCCTGGGCATCGGCGGCACGCGCGGCCCGCTGCGCGATGCGCTGACCCTGTTCGACGAGAACGGGGCCGTGCTCGACGCACCGCCCGCCCTGTGGGACGCACTGCTGGCGCGCGACTGGCGGCGGCTCTTCGTCGAGCAGCGCGCGCTCTGGACGCAGGCGCGGCTGCACGTCTTCGGCCACGCGCTGATGGAACAGCTCGCCACCGCGCCGCGCAAGGGCCTCACCGCGCACGTGCTGTGCGGTCCGCAGCAGGCAGGGGCCATCGCGCCGGACGACGACGCCATCGTCGGGGCGCTGCAGCCCGCTCGCCTCGCGGGCAAGCCCTTCGCCCCGCTGCCAGTGTTCGGCGTGCCGGGCTGGTGTGCCGCCAACGAGCTCCCAGCCTTCTACGACGATGCTGCGGTGTTCAGGGTGCGTGGGCGTCCGCCGGGCCGTTGACGAACACGTCCGCGTGAAAGCGTGACGGCGCCAGCCCCGAAGCGTGCGCTGCGTCGCGCACGGCCTGGACCATCGCCGGGGATCCGCAGCAGTACAGCGCGTGGGCGCTGAGGTCGGGGCAGTGCGCGCGCAGCGCCGCACCGGTTCGGCCGTGGAAGGCGCCTTCGCGCCGTTCCCCGCTCAGCGCCTCGATGAAGCGGAAGGACTGCGGCCACTGGCGCTGCCACTTCGCGATCGCCGGCCGCAGGTAGATGCCCTGCGCATGGCGGGCGCCCCAGATCAGCGTGATCGGGCGATCGACGCGCCGGCGGGCCATGTCATCGAGGATCGACTTGGCCGGCGCGAAGCCGGTGCCGCCCACCACCAGGACGAACGGCCGGTCCGCGTCTGCCTCCAGCGTGACGGCGCCGAAAGGCAGCTCGACCTCGAGCGTGTCGCCGGACGTCAGCTGCGCCACGCGCGCGCTGAAGGCGCCGCCGGGCACGTGCCGCACGTGCAGCGTCAGCGCGTCGCTCTCGTGCGGCGGGTTGGCCATGGAATAGCAGCGGGTGCTGCCGTCGGGCAATGCCAGCTGCAGGTACTGGCCGGCCTGGAAGCGGGCGCGCTGCCCGGCCGGCAGACGCAGTTGCAGCACCGAGACGTCGGGCGCGGCGAGCTGGTTGCGGAAGACCTTCGCCGTGAACCGCTTGCGCGCGTCCGGGTCGATGCGGTGCCAGGAGGCAGGGCGCAGGCGCAGGTCGGTCTGCGGCGCGCACATGCACAGGAGCACCTGCCCGGGCGCGCAGCTGTCGTTGCGGATCGGGCCGCCAAGGCCGGCCACCTCGCCTTCGGATACCGTGCCGGCGCAATTGCCGCACACGCCCTTGCGGCACGAGTAGGGCAGCTCGATGCCCGCGCGCAATGCTGCGTCGAGCACACTCTGCTGCGGGCCGCAGTCGAAGGCGACGTCGCTGTCGTCGATGGTGATGCGATGGTTCATGCGGCCCCTTCCTGCGCGGCCGTGCCCGAGAGCAGCGAGATGGTGCGCAGCACGGCGCCCGGGTCGGCGACGCCGCGGCCCGCGATGTCCATCGCGCTGCCGTGGCCGACGCTGGACAGCAGGACCTGCGCACCGATGGACAGCGCGCTGGCCGAATTCGGCGCCAGCAGCTTGACGGGGATGTGGCCCTGATCGTGCAGCATCGCCACGTACAGGTCGTGCCGCCGCTGCGCGAGCAGCAGGTCGGCGCCCAGCGGCCCGTCCACGCGCAGGCCCTCGGCCCGCAGCGCCTGCACCGCAGGCTCGACGTGCAGCGCATCCTCGGCGCCGAACAGCCCGCCCTCCGAGGCGTGCGGGTTGATGCCGAAGACGCCGACGCGGGGATCGGCGATGCCCAGCCGCGCGCAGGCCTGCACCCCTGCACGCGCCGCCGCGGCCACCAGCGCAGGCCGCAGGCGCCCCAGCGCGTGCGCCACGCTCTCGTGCAGCGTGGCGTGCACGATGCGCAGGCCGCCGCCGACGAGCATGAGGAACACGCTGTCTTCCGGCTGGCCGCAGACCCGCGCGACCAGCGAGGGATAGCCGCTGAAGGCCATGCCCGCCTGGTGGATGGCCGTCTCGTGGTGCGGGCAGGCGATCACGGCCTCCGCGTCCCCGCGCCGGCAGGCCTCGATGGCGGCGCTGGCCGAGGCGACGGCCGATGCGCCTGCCTCCGGGGCGACGCGGCCAGGCTGGGCTGCCTGCGCGGACAGGGCGCCGGCGTCCACCATGCGCTGCGCCCGCAGCAGCGCGGAGAGCCCCAGCTGCGAGGCCGTGCGCTCCAGCACCGCGGCAGGGCCGTAGAGCGTGACGCGCTGGCGCGCCGGCGCCGTCAGCGCCGCCAGCGCCTTCAGGGCGATCTCGGGCCCGATGCCGTTGGGGTCGCCGACCGCCAGCGCCAGCCGCAGCGGCGCTCCGGGCAGGGGTGTCGGGGTCACAGCGGCAGCGCCAGCAGCGTGTCCGTCACCGTGCTGTCGCACACCGCGACGCGCGAGCGCAGGCGCAGCCGGCCGTCCTGCCGCACCACGCGGTCGCGGTAGACGCCGCTGGCGAACAGGTGGGTCTCTCCGGTCGCCATGATGCGCGCCACCATGAAGGGCGTGCGAGCCTCGGCGCCTGTGTCGTCCTGCGCGCCCAGCACCGGGATGCCCAGCAGATGGCGGTAGCGCTGGCGCTCGTAGATGTTGGCCTCGCGCAGCGCGGCGATGCGGTCCTCCAGCATCGCGCGCGAATCGGCGTAGACGATGCCGGCCGGCAGGTCCTCGCGCTCGTTCTCCGTGTGCGTGATGCGGTAGTGGCAGTCGTCGGTGAAGAAATCGGCCCACCGTTCCAGCGCGTCGCTGTCGATGGTTTCGGCATAGGCCGCGTTGAAGGCGCACAGCGCCAGTAGATCGATCATGGTGGGTTGCTCTCTCGGTCGGGCGAGCGGAGGTGGCGCGGCGTTCACGCGCCCATGTGATGGCGATAGGCTTTCCAGAACCCACGCACCGAGGCCTCGGTCGCACGGCCCTCGCTGGACGACGTGCCCTCGCCGCCCATCTCCACCACCGCCTCCATGGCGTGCGCGCCGGCGATGCCGCGCTGCACGAAGCCGCCGACGGCGCCGTCTTCCATCGAGATGAAGCCGGCCGGACCGATCAGGTTGGACTGCTTGAGCCGCACGCGCCGCTGTTCCGGCGTGTCGTCGGCATAGCCCAGGTAGGTCCAGTTCAGTTCGGTGCGTTCCACGCCCTTGGGCAGCACCTGGCGCACCGCCAGGCAGTTCTGGATCTGCTGCAGCACGAAGCCCGGGAACACCGACAGGATCTGCAGCGTCACGCCGTCGTCGTATTCGCGAAAGCCGGCCAGCAGGCTCGGGTCCTTCAGGCGGTAGTTCGCATCGTCCGACCGCAGGCCCTGGTCGCGGTACGAGGCGTCCTTCTCCGCCTGCGCGTCGATCATGGAGTAGCTCACATGGTTGCCGCCGCTCTCGTCGACGATGACGCCGCCCTTTTGCGACAGGCGATTGAGCTCGAAGGTCGTGAAGAACAGGTGCAGCAGGCTCGCGTGGTAGCTGTCGCGCACGTTTTCCACGTAGAGCTTCCAGTTGTTGGGCAGTGCCTGCGTGAATCGGCCGATCACCTCCACCGGCTTGTGCAGCACGCGTTCGATGCGTTCGCAGATATCCTCGCCCAGGTACTCCTCGATGCCGGGCACCTCGTCGCTGAAGCTGCCGAAGACCAGGCCGCAGAAGCTCGCCACGCGCAGCTTGCGCGGGCCGTGGGCCTCCTTGCAGAAGCCCGGCGGCATGCCCCCCTGGCCCTTGACGCCCCTCTCGAAGGCCACGCCGGTGAGGTCGCCCTGGCGGTTGTAGCTCCAGGCGTGGTAGACGCACTGGAAGTTGTCGGCGCGGCCCGACTTCTCCAGCGCGATCAGCGCACCGCGGTGGGCGCAGCGGTTCTCGAAGGCGTAGACCTCGCCGTCCGTGTCGCGAACCACCACCACCGGTGTCTCGCCGACGAAGGTGGTTCTGTAGCTGCCGGCCTCGGTCAGTTCGGCCTCCAGGCACAGGTAGTTCCAGGTCTCGCCCTGGAAGATGCGCGCCTGCTCCTCGGCGGCGACATGTGCGTCGGCATAGACGGCGTAGGGAATGCGCGTGAGGCCGGGGCCCGACCAGTGCACGGGGCGGGAGGTGGAAGTGTCTTGCATGGCGTGTTCAGTCGAGGCTGACGTTGGCGCTGCGGATGACCCGGGCCCACTTGGCGGACTCGGCACGAATGAACTGGCCCGTGCGCGCCGGGTCCCAGCCGCGCGGCTCGGCGCCCTGTTCGGCGAACTTCTGCCGGACTTCGGGCTGCGTCAGCGCACCGGCGAAGCTTTTCTGCAGCGTGGCCACCTTGGCGGGCGGGGTGGCGGGCGGCGCGACCACCGCGAACCAGGTCACCGCGTTCATCGCCGGCAGGCCCTGTTCGGCGAAGGTGGGCACGTCGGGCAGCGCGGCCGAGCGCTGGTCGTCGGCCACCCCGAGGATGCGCAGCTTGCCCGCCTGATGGAAGGGGAGGGACGAGCTGATGTTGTCGAAGAAGACGTCGATCTGCCCGCCCACCAGGTCCACCAGCGCCGGCGCCGTACCCTTGTACGGGACATGGACCATCTCGGTGCCGGTCAGTTGCATGAACAGGCTGGCTGTCAGGTGCGAGGTGGTGCCGTTGCCCTGCGAGCCGTAGGTCACCTTGCCCGGGTTCGCCTTGGCATAGGCGATGAACTCCTGGACGGTCTTCACGGGCAGCCTGGGGTTGACCACCAGCACGTTGGGCACCGTCGCCAGCACCGTGACCGGCTCCCACTTCGACGGATCGAAGGCCATTTTCTTGTACAGGTGCTGGTTGATGGCGATCGGCCCCGGCGGCGAGGCCAGCAGGGTGTTGCCATCCGGCTCGGCGCGAAACACGGATTCGGCGCCGATGTTGCCGCCGGCGCCGGTGCGGTTGTCGATCAGGACGCCGGCGGGAACCTGCGGGCGCAGCTTCTCGGCCACCACGCGCGGCAGGATGTCGGCCGTGCCGCCCGCGGGGTAGGGCACGATGATCCTGAGGGCTTGGGTCGTCTGTGCCGCGGCGCTGCCGAGCAGGCAGGTGGCGGCCAGGCATGCGGCGCCAAGGCGCCGCGCGAGGGCGGGTGTCATCGTGTGCTGTCTCCGTACTGTTCGTTTGCGGGAAAGCCCAGTGTCTGGTCGCCGGCCGTACGCGGGCAAGGCCGTTTTGCGGCATGCGCAAGAATGGGTCCTTCGACATGCGCAGGATCAAGACGCGATGGCAGACAGGAACTTCGTGGCTTCGCTCGACAAGGGCCTGCAGGTGCTCGGCTGCTTCGGCCGGCAGCACACGCGGCTCACGGTGTCGGAGGCGGCGCGGCTGACCAGCGTCACGCCGGCGTCGGCACGCCGCTCGCTGCTCACCCTGCAGACGCTGGGCTACCTCGACAGCGACGGCAAGCACTTCTGGATGCTGCCGCGGGCGCTGTTGATCGCCCATTCGTACCTGGCATCGCGTGGCGCGCCGGCCCTGGCGCAGCCGTTGCTGGATGCGCTCTCGGAGCGAACGCGCGAATCCGCCTCGCTCGGCAAGCTGCTGGACGACGACGCGATCATCATCGCCCGCTCCACCGCACGGCGCAGCCTGAGCATCGGCCTGGGTATCGGCTCCCGTTTGCCCGCCTACTGTTCGGCCATCGGCCGCGTGCTGCTCGCCAGCCTGCCTCCGGCCGAGGCCGAGCGCCGCGTGCGCGCCATGCCGCGCCAGCCGCTGACGGCGCGTTCGGTGTACGAGCTGCGCCCGGTGCTGGCACGGGTGGCACGGTGCAGGGAACAAGGCTTTGCCGGCAGCGACGGCGAACTGGAGCTGGGGGTGCGCTCCATGGCCGTGCCGGTCCACGACCGCAGCGGGGGGCTGGTGGGCGCGATGAGCATCGCGGTGCGCGCCGAGCGCATGGATTTCGCCGAGTTCCAGGAGGCTTTCCTGCCCGCCCTGCGTAAGGCCGCATCGTCGCTGGGGGCGCGGCTTTACCCCGAGTGAACAGGGTGGATCGGCCGGCGGCGGTGGCCTTTGCTCCTATCATCGACATCGCAGCCGTCCGGTGTGGTGGGGGCCAGAAGCCAGAACAACGATGCCCCTGCGGACCGGGCCGCTCTTGAAGCGCCGTCGTGGCGGCCCCAACTGCCCGCCATGGCGGGCGGCCACGCCCATCTCCCGGAGAAACCCACTGTGAAACGCATTTTTCTGTTCGTCCTGACCAACGTGCTGGTGGTCGCCGTGCTGGGCGTGGTCGCCAGCCTGCTCGGCGTGAACCGCTACCTCACGGCCAACGGGCTCAACCTCGGCGCGCTGCTGGGCTTCGCGCTGGTGATGGGCTTCGGCGGCGCCATCATCTCGCTGCTCATCTCCAAGCCCATGGCCAAGATGAGCGCGGGCGTGCGCATCATCAACGAGCCGCAGTCGCCCGACGAGGCGTGGATCGTGCAGACGGTGCGCAAGTTCGCCGACCAGGCCGGCATCGGCATGCCCGAGGTCGGCATCTTCGAGGGCGAGCCCAACGCCTTTGCCACCGGCGCGTTCAAGAACTCGTCGCTGGTGGCCGTGTCCACCGGCCTGCTGCAGAACATGACGCGCGAGGAGGTCGAGGCCGTGATCGGCCACGAGGTCGCGCACGTGGCCAACGGCGACATGGTGACGATGACGCTGATCCAGGGCGTGATGAACACCTTCGTCGTGTTCCTCTCGCGCGTGATCGGCTACGCGGTCGACTCCTTCCTGCGCCGCGGCGACGACCGTGAGAACAGCGGCCCCGGCATCGGTTACATGGTCACCACCATCGTGCTGGACATCGTGCTGGGCTTCGCCGCCGCCATCGTGGTGGCCTGGTTCTCGCGCCAGCGCGAGTTCCGTGCCGACGCGGGTGCCGCGCAGCTCATGGGTCGCAAGCAGCCGATGATCAACGCACTGGCCCGCCTGGGTGGCCTGCCCGCCGGCGAACTGCCCAAGGCCGTGGAAGCCATGGGCATCACCGGCAGCATCGGCAAGCTGTTCGCCACGCACCCGCCGATCGAAGAGCGCATCGCTGCGCTGCAGAACGCGCAACGCTGAAGAGGGGCGACCCGCCGCGCGCGCGGCGCTTGCCCGACGACAAGGCCTCGCTTCGGCGAGGCCTTGTCGTTTGCGTTCTCTGTACGCACCAAAGCGAGGTGGTGCGCTCGTCCCTGGCGGGGTGCGCTGCCGGAATGCGCCCGGAATACGGCCCGAACGCCCCACCACGGGGCGCCGGAACCCTTTTCGAATGCGCGAATAATTCGACGATTCGCTGCTGAATATTGATCTAGGACATTGCATTCAACGGACTTAACCTGCCGTGGCCATCGATCCTTTCCAGGACCTTCATGACCCGCACCACCGTTGAAACATTCGCCCGCAGCGCCTCGCTGCAACTCGCCACCCTGATGTTCGCCGTCACGGGCGCCGGGGCCCAGCCCGCCGCACCGGCGCTCAAGCCCGTGACCATTGCACTGGGCACCCAGGTGGTCAACGTCACCTATCCCTGGCTCACCCTTCCCATTGCGCTGGGCTACTGGAAGGCCGAGGGCTACGATGTGAAGATCGTGACGACCGGGGGGTCGCTCCAGGGCATCCAGCAGATGGTGGCCGGGGGCGTGGATTTCGCCCAGGTCAACTCCACGGGCCTGATCCAGGCCAACACCGAGAACAACGTGGCCGTGCGCGGCTTGATGGGTACGGGGGTGATCGACTGGGGGCTCGGCGTGCCCGAAGCCAGCACGATCAAGACCGTGGCCGACCTCAAGGGCAAGAAGATCGGCATCTTCAGCCTCGGCACCGGCGGCATGCCTTTGCTCAAGGGCTACCTGCGCAGCCATGGCGTCGACCCCGACAAGGACGTGCAGATCATCGCGACGGGCGCGGGCGCGCCGGCGCTGGAAGCCCTGAAGACCGATCGCGTGCAGGCGCTGATGTTCTGGGGCTCCGCACTGACCGGCTTCGAGAACGCGGGCACCCCGCTGCGGGTGATCTTCGACCCGGCGTGGCGCGCGTTGCCGGACTTCACCTTCGCGACCATGCAGAAGACCATCGACGTCGACCCGGCCATGGTCGAGGCCATTTCGCGTGGCGCAGCGAAGGCGACGCTCTACGCGCAGACCAACCCCGACTGCGCCCGCCGTATCCACTGGAAGTACTTCCCCGGCAGCAAGCCCACGGGCGCCGACGAAGCGACCCTGGCCAAGTGGGACCTCGCCCTGCTGCAGACGCAGCTGGCCACCATGGCCGCGGCCCACGCCATGAACGGCGGCCGCTGGATCGGGGCGATGGACCCCGAGGCCTATGGGCGCATGCAGACCCTGATGCTCAAGGACGGCGTCATCAAGCGCACGCTGCCCCCGGCATCGATGCTGCATCTCAAGCCGGGCTTCGTCGAAGCGATCAACAACTTCGACCGCGGCGCCGTCATCGAGGCCGCCAAGGCGTGCAAGGGCCTCTGAGATGCACGTCAGCGACTTCGTGGCGGGCCTGCCCAAGGCCGAGCTCCACATGCACATCGAGGGCTCGATCGAACCCGAACGCTTCATCGAACTGGCACGCCGCAACGGCGTGGCCATCCGCTGGCAGTCGGTGGAGGAGTTGCGGGCCGCCTACCACTTCGAGAACCTGCAGGACTTCCTCGACCTGTACTACGACGGTTGCCGCGTGCTGCAGACGGCGCAGGACTTCCACGACGTGACGCGCGACTACCTGCGCCGCGCGCACGCCGACCGCGTGCTGCACGCGGAGCTCTTCCTCGGCCCCCAGGGCCACACCAGCCGCGGTGTGCCGATCGCCTCGGTGATGGAAGGCGTGCTCGGCGCCATGGAGGCGGCACGGGATGAAGACGGCATCACCAGCGGGCTGATCCCGGTGGTGCAGCGGCACCGCAGCGAGGAGGAGAGCCTGGTGATGCTGGACGCGCTCCAGCCCTGGCACGGCCGCCTGCTGGGCTTCGGCCTGGGCGGTGCCGAGGTCGGCAACCCGCCGGCCAAGTTCGCCGAGTTCTTCCGCCGCTGCCGGGCCCTGGGCTTCAAGGTGGTGGCCCACGCGGGCGAGGAGGGGCCGGCGGCCTATGTGCGCGAGGCGCTGGACCTGCTTCGGGTCGACCGGCTGGACCACGGCAACGCCTGCGTCGACGACCCGGCGCTCGTGGCCGCGCTGGCCGACAGCCGCATCCCGCTGACGCTGTGTCCGCTGTCCAACCTCAAGCTTCAGGTGGTCGACTCGCTGGCTGCGCATCCGCTCAAGCGCTTGCTGCAGGCCGGCTTGTGCGTGACCGTGAACTCGGACGATCCGTCCTATTTCGGCGGTTACGTCAACGACAACTACCGGGCCTGCGACGAGGCGCTGGACCTCGGACGCGAGGGCTTGGCGCAGCTCGCGCGCAACAGCTTCGAAGCCGCCTTCATGCCCGACGCACAGCGGCGCGCGGCCCTTGCGGCCGTCGACGATTGGGTGGCCCGCGCCTCGCGCAGGGCCGTCCACTGAGGCGGCGACATGCGCTTTCCCACCGAAGACGGTCCTGTCGTGTCCAGCGTCCCGGCCTTTCGCTTCGATCACCTGCACAAGACCTTTCGCTCCAAGGACGGCGGCGAGGTGACGGCCCTGCACGACGTCGGCTTCGCCGTGCGGCGCGGCGAGTTCGTCACCGTGGTCGGTCCCAGCGGCTGCGGCAAGAGCACGCTGCTGCGCATCCTGGCGGGGCTCGATCACGCCAGCCGCGGGCACGTGGAGCTGGGCGGACGCGAGCACGTGGGACCCAGCCGCGACATCGGCGTGGTGTTCCAGGCGCCCGTGCTGCTGCCCTGGCGGAACATCCTGGACAACGTGCTGGTGCCGGCGCAGATCCAGGGCCGGGACCGTGCCGCAGCGCGCGAGCGCGCCATGCACTACCTGCAGCTGGTCGGCCTGTCCGGCTTCGAGACCAAATATCCGAGCGAGCTCTCGGGCGGCATGCAGCAGCGCGTGGGCATCGCCCGGGCGCTGGTCAACGACCCCGTGCTGCTGCTGATGGACGAGCCGTTCGGCGCGCTCGACGCCATGACGCGCGAGACCATGAACCTGGAACTGCTCAAGCTGCGTGAACGCACCGGGGCCACCATCATGCTGGTCACCCACAGCATTCCCGAGGCGGTGTTCCTCGGCGATCGGGTCGTCGTCATGTCTCCGCGGCCCGGCCGCGTCACGCAGGTGATCGACGTCGACCTGCCGGCGCGCACGCTGGACGTGATCAACACCGAACGCTTCGGTGCCTACGTGTCGGGCATCCGCCGCAACCTCAACGCAGCCGGAGGGCTCGACGGATGAGCACTGCCATCGACACCGCGGGTGGCCGCGGCCTCACGCCACTGCGCCGCCGCGTGCTGATCGCCGCCGTGCTGGTGGGTGTGGTGGGCCTGTGGCACGTCGCCGTCACGGCGCTGCAGGTCTCCCACCTCATCTTTCCCGGCCCGGCGACGGTGGCGCGCGCCGTTTACGAGCTCTTCGCCGGCGGCGAGCTGTGGCCGCATCTGGGGGTGACCCTGCAGGAGATCCTGCTGGGCTTCGCGATGGGCGCCATCGCCGGCTTCGTGCTGGGGGCGATGATCGGCCAGAGCGCGTTGCTCGAAGCCGTGCTGTATCCCTACGTCGTGGCCTTCCAGACCGTCCCGAAGGTGGCCGTCGCGCCGCTGTTCGTCCTGTGGTTCGGCTTCAGCATCACATCCAAGGTGGTGATCACGGCCACCATCGTGTTCTTCCCGGTCCTGGCCAACACGATCGTCGGACTGCGCTCGGCGCCGCGCGAGCAGATCGACCTCATGCGCGCCTTCACGGCGTCGCGCTGGCACGTGTTCCGGATGGTGCGCCTGCCGCACGCGCTGCCCTACGTGTTCGCCGGCCTGGACATCGGCATCGTGCTGGCCGTCATCGGCGCCATCGTGGGCGAGTTCGTGGGCGCGCAGGCCGGGCTGGGCTACCTCATCCTTCAGCGCAACTTCTCGATGGACGCCGGCGGCATGTTCGCCATCCTCATCGTGCTGTCGGTCATCGGCCTCGCCCTCCACGCGCTCGTGAAGACCATCGCGCGCCGCGTCATCTTCTGGGTCGACAGCTTCACCGACGTCGCGCGCGGCAGCTGAGGCTGCGGCGCGGACCGGCGTCCTTGCTTTTCATCACACACACGGAGAGAAACCATGTCCCCTCATGCCGAACATCAGGTCGCGGCGCCCCGGCGCGCGTCGCCCGAGGAAATGCCGGTGCTCGACCTCGGTCCCTGGCTGGCCGGCGGTCCCATCGAGCCGCTGGTCGAACAGTTCAAGTCCGCCTGCACCAACACCGGCTTCTTCTACGTCCGCAACCATGGCGTGCCCCAGCGCGCCATCGACCGCGCTTTCGACGCCACGCGCCGCTACATGTCGCTGCCCATGGAGGAGCGCCTGAGGGACCGGATCGACGAGCGCTTCCGCCGCGGCTTCATGCCCATCGGCGTCACGCAGCACCCGGGGCACAAGCCCGATCTCAAGGAAAGCTACGAGATCGGCCTGGACCTGCCCCTGACCGACGTCGACGTGAGCGCCGGACGCCCGCTGCACGGCCCCAACCGCTGGCCCGCCGACAAGCCCTGGCTGGAATACGCCGCCATGGACTACTTCAACGCGACCATCGCACTGGGCCGCAACCTGCTGCGCGTGTTCGCGGTGGCCGTCGGGCAGGAGGAGGAGTTCTTCCTGCAGTACGCGCGCAAGCCGATGGTGCAGGCGCGGCTGTTCCACTATCCGCCGCAGCAGTCCTTCACCAACCTCGAGCTCGGCGCTGCCGCCCACACCGACTACGGCATGCTGACCATCCTGTCGCAGGACCCGATCGGCGGCCTCGAGCTGTGCCTGCGCAGCGGCGAATGGGTCGCGGCGCCGTACGTGGAAGGCACGCTGGTCATCAACCTGGGCGACCTGGTGAAGGTCTGGACCAACGAGACCTATGTGTCCAACCCGCACCGCGTGGCCAATCGCACCGGGCGCGAGCGCTATTCGATCCCCACCTTCTTCAACCTCGACTACGACACCCCGGTGGCCTGCCTGCCCGAGTTCATGCCGGCCGATGGCCCGCCGCGCCATGCGCCGATCAGCTCGGGCGCCTACCTGGTGCAGCGCTTCGCCTCCGTGCAGAAGTACAAGACGCCGGCGGAGCTGGCCGCGGCGCAGGCCTGAGCGCGCGGCGCCTAGTCTTGCGCCGACGGCCGGGCCGTGGCGGCGTGTGCCTCGATGGCGAGCAGGCGGCCGCGCAGTTCGGCGAGAAAGGTTTCGACCGCCAGCGGCAGGATGCGGCCCTTGCGCACGTTCAGCGCGAAGCGCTGAGGCCGGGCGCGAGGGTCTTTCAGCGGCACGTAGGTGCCCGCACGCGGCTGGCTGAACGGGTCCTCCAGCGGGGCGGTGGTGAAGGTCAGGCACATGCCCTCGCCGGCCACGTTGCGCATGAACTCGTAGGAATTCGTTTCCACCGCCACCCGGGGCCGCACGTTGGCCTTGGCAAGCATCTCGTCGAAGTGCTGCTTGGCCCACAGTGACGAGTCGAGCATCGAGACGCTGTACTCGGCGCAATCGGAGACGCGCAGGCTCTTGCGCTCGGCCAGCGGGTGGCCCTTGGGCACCAGCACCAGCAACGGAAGGTCGCGCGTGTAGACCACCGAGAGGCCCTGGACGTTCACGTCGCCGAAGGTGAAGCAGGCGTCCAGCTCGTCCTCCAGCAGCCGGTCCACCAGCGTCGGGCTGCCGTTCACCTGCACGCTGTAGGTGATGCCCGGGTAACGCGCCGAGAACTCCGAGAAGAAGCGCGGCATCAGGTCGCGCACCAGCGATTCGGGCATGCCGAAGTTCACGTGGCCGCGTCTGAGGCCCTGCAGCGCCTCGATGGCCGAATGCAGGCGGCGCGACTCGTTGCTGACGTCCTTGTAATAGCGCATCAGCAGCTCGCCGGCCGCCGTGAGCTTGACCCGGCCGCGTCCCTGCCGGCGCTCGATCACCGGCGCACCCAGCGAGTCCTCGAGCAGCGCGAGCTGCCGGCTGATCGCCGATGCGGCGACGTAGAGCGCCTCGGAGGCCGCGCGGATGGAGCCGGTGCGCGCGACCTCGGCGAAGTAGCGCAGCGAGGTGCTGGACACCAGGTTCACAGGCGGCTCCCGGATCGTGGCGAGTGCGCCGTTCAGTCGGCCTGCACGGTGCCGGGGCCGGCGGGCGTCTTCTTCAGAAGGCGCCTCGCTTCGCCGCTGGGGATGCCGTACATCGCGGCGAAGGCATCGACATCCGTCTGACCGCTGGCGGCGAAGGCACGGCGCACCGCCTCGCCGCGCGCCTGCCGACGGCCGTGCTCGGCGAAGGCTTCGTCGATCAGCGCCAGCGCATCGGGCCGGCCGACGCGCACCTGCTCGACGTAGGTGCTGCGGTCGAGGCCGCTGGCGTCGATGGCATCGGCAAGGCGCGCGATCAGCTGCGGGCGCAGGTCCTCCTGCGTGCGCGACTGCCGGCGGCGGAACAGTTCCACGATGGCGTGGTGCACATGCTCCGGCGCGACCGGCTCGACCACCTCGCCCTCGAGGTTGTGACGCGGGTGGCGCGCCGCGATTGCTTCGAGGTAGCGGGCGGAGCGGGCGTGCAGGCCCATCGCGATCTTGAGTTCTTCCTTCGGCAGCTCTTCCGGGTGGCGTTCGAGCAGTGCTTCGTAGATGCCGCGCTGCAGCGGCAGGAAGCGGGCGCCGAAAAGATGCGGGTAGAGCGTCGCCAGCTTCTCCAGCAGCGGGTGCACCTGGCGCTCGCGGCGCGGGTTGGCGGCAGCCGGCGCGGGCGCGCGCGCGGCGCCCGGCCCGGCAGCATCGCGCGCTTCCGCGCGGCCGCGGTTGCGGCCGCCGCGGCGGCGCTTGCGCGAAGGGCCGTCGGTACTCGGGTCGGTGCCCGTGTCGGCGCCGGCCTCGGGCTGGATCGGGCGGTCGCCGCGGGTGGCCGCGGGGGCGTCGGCCGCGGCGGGCGTGGCAGGCGGTGCCGCCGTCTCGGGGCGGGCTTCGGGGGTCACGTCGTGGTCGGTCATGTCGGTCGATCTGCGGGATGAAAGGGTGGCGCGCTGCAGCGTCAGCGCGGCCGGTACATGCGAAAGCGGGCTTCCGGCGTGATCGTGAAATAGTCGGCCGGGCCGCCGGCACGCAGGATGGGCTCGGCCGCGGCGGTGTCGTAGATGCCGTCCTTCAGCAGTCGGCGCGCGATGTGCACGCCCACCACCTCGCCCAGCACCAGCCAGGTGTCGACCGGCGTGCCGTCCGCGCCCTGCAGGCGCAGCACCTGCGTGAGCCTGCACTCGAAGGACACGGGGCTTTCGGCCACCCGCGGCACCGCGATGCGGCGCGAGGCCACGGGTGTGAGGCCGGCGAGCGTGAATTCGTCGACCTCGGGCGGCACGGCGGCGCAGCTGGCGTTCATCGGCTCGGCCAGCGCCCGCGTCGCCAGGTTCCAGCCGAACTCGCCCGTGGCCTCGATGTTGCGCAGCGTGTCTTTCGCGCCGATGCTCGCGAAGCCGACGATCGGCGGCACGTAGTTGAAGGCGTTGAAGAAGCTGTAGGGCGCGAGGTTGAGCCGGCCCGATGCATCGTGCGAGGAGATCCAGCCGATCGGCCTGGGCCCCACCATCGCGTTGAAGGGGTCGTGCGGCAGGCCGTGGCCCTTGGCCGGCTCGTAGAAGTGGATGTCGGTGTCGATCATGGTTGCAGCGCTCCGTCGTTGCGCGATGCCAGGCTGCGCGCGATCAGCAGGCGGAAGGGCAGCAGCATGCACACGCCCACCGCCAGCTTCACCGCCAGGTCGCCCAGCGCCCAGGTGAGCCACGGCCCGCCCGTGCCGGCGAAGCCGATGCCCCAGAACACCGCGCTGTCGAGCAGCGCCGCCGCCACGGTGGCCACCAGCGGCGCCCGCCACCAGGTGCCGCGGCGCAGGCGGTCGAACACGCCGATGTCCAGCAGCTGCGAGGCGATGAAGGCCGTGCCGGAGGCGACCGCGATGCGCACCGGCGCCAGCCACAGCGACGCCGCCACCGCCACCGCGAAGCCCACCCACGCCACGCGCCGCGCCAGCCGCGGGCCGAAGCGGCGGTTGACCAGTTCGCTCACGAGGAAGGCCACGGGGTAGGTGAAGGCGCCCCAGGTCAGCCAGTCGTTGATGGCGAACTGCACCAGGATGTTGGAGGCCAGCACGACGATGGCCATCGCCGCCACGGCCAGCAGGAAGCCGCGCGCCTGCGTCATGCCGGCACCCGTTGCGCTTCCTGGGCCGCGGCGATGGCCCGCGCCACCGCCTCCGCCACCTTGATGCCGTCCACGCCCGCCGACAGGATGCCGCCCGCGTAGCCCGCGCCTTCGCCCGCCGGGTACAGGCCGGCGATGCCGGGGCATTGCAGCGAGTCGGCGTCGCGGGCGATGCGGATGGGCGAGGAGGTGCGGGTCTCCACGCCGGTCAGCACCGCATCGTGCCGGTCGAAGCCGGGAATCTTCTTGCCGAAGGCGGGAAAGGCCTCGCGCATCGCCGCGATCGCGTACGCGGGCAGGGCCGCGTGCAGGTCGCCCAGGCGCACGCCGGGCTTGTAGCTGGGCTGCACCTCGCCGAAGGTTGTCGACGGGCGGCCGGCCACGAAGTCGCCTACCAGCTGGCCCGGTGCGCAATAGTCGCTGCCACCGAGCAGGAAGGCGCTCGACTCCAGCCGCCGCTGCAGCTCGATGCCGGCCAGCGGATGCGGCCGGCCCTGCGCCGCTTCGAGCAAGTCGGGCGGCAGGTCGAGGTGGTGGTAGTCGGTCGGATAGTCGCTCGGGTCGATGCCGACCACGATGCCCGCGTTGGCGTTGCGCTCGGCGCGCGAATACTGGCTCATGCCGTTGGTGACGACGCGGTTCGGCTCGCTCGTGGCCGCCACGACGGTGCCGCCCGGGCACATGCAGAAGCTGTAGACCGACCGGCCGTTGCTCGCATGGTGCACCAGGCGGTACTCGGCCGCGCCCAGTGCCGGGTGGCCCGCATGGCGGCCCCAGCGCGCGCGGTCGATCAGGCCCTGCGGGTGTTCGGCGCGAAAGCCGATCGAGAAGGGCTTGGCCTCGATGGGCGCGCCGCGCCGCCAGAGCATGGCGAAGGAATCGCGCGCGCTGTGGCCCAGTGCCATCACCACGTGCTCGCTGCGCATCTCGTGCACCTGGCCGCTCGACTGGTCGAGCACCGTAAGGCCGCGGATGCGGCCGTCGTCGACCTGGATGTCCGTCACCTTGTGCTGGAAGCGGATCTCGCCGCCCAGCGCGAGGATCTCGGCGCGCATGGTCTCGACCATCTTCACCAGCCGGAAGGTGCCGATGTGCGGATGCGCTTCCCACAGGATTTCCTCTGGGGCGCCGGCCTTCACGAACTCGTGCAGCACCTTGCGCGAGAGGAAGCGCGGGTCCTTGATCTGGCTGTAGAGCTTGCCGTCCGAGAAGGTGCCTGCGCCGCCTTCGCCGAACTGCACGTTCGACTCCGGGTGCAGTTCCTTGCGCCGCCAGAGGTCCCAGGTGTCCTTCGTGCGTTCGCGCACCGCCTTGCCGCGCTCCAGCACGATGGGCCGGAAGCCCATCTGCGCCAGCAGCAGTGCGACGAAGAGGCCGCAGGGGCCGAAGCCCACCACCACGGGGCGGGGCGCGCCGTCGCCTGCATGCACCGGCGGGCGCCAGGCCATGTCGGGTGCGGGCTGGATGTGCGGGTTCTTCGCGTGCCGCGCCAGCAGCGCGGCCTCGCCGGCCGGCTCGGCCAGTGCCACGTCGACGATGTAGACCGCCAGCAGCTCGGCCTTGCGGGCATCGAAGCTGCGCTTGTAGACGGTGTGGGCGGCGATCTCGGCTGGCGCCACGCCCAGGGTCTGGGCGACGAGGGCGGGCAGCGCCTCGGGCGCGTGGTCGAGCGGGAGCTTGAGTTCGGAGATGCGGATCATGGCGCGCGGCCCGTGGTGATCGGGCAGGGGGCGGTGAAGGGGCGATTGTCGCCCACGCGCAGCGGCCCCGTCGCCGCCCGGGTTCAGTCGTTGTCGCCGTGCTGTCGCGCCATCCGCCGCTGCGCCTTCACCCACTGCTTGAGGTAGGCCGGGTCGTCCAGCAGGCGCGCCTCGCGCTGCATCTCGCGAATGCCGTTCGTCAGCTTGGCCTGCTCCACGCGCAGGTGCTCGCCCAGCGTGCCGGGCTTGAGGCGCCCATGCGGGTTCAGGTGGTGGCGGGCCTTGAAGTCGGCCTCCACCTCGCGCACCTGACGCTGCACGGCGGCAAGCTGGTCGGCCAGCAGGCGGTTGTAGGCGGCCAGGCGGTCGGCGGGAAGCACGCCGGCCTGCGCAGCCCGGCGCGTATCGGCCTCGGCGATGGACTGCTGGAGTTGCAGCAGGTCGGTGAGGCGCTGTGCGGCGTACGCTTCGTTCACGTGCTGCATCAGCACCGTCTTGCGCTGGCGCTCCTCGGGATCGGCTTCGCGGTCGGGGTGCAGGGCACTGACCAGCTGGCGGTACACGGCACGCAGCGACTGGCTGGCTTCCACGGCTTCGGGCGCGCGCTGCTTCCTGCGGGCCGCGGCCTCGCGGCGGTGGGCGGCGCGCTGGGCCGCACGCGCGGCCTCGGCGGCGTCGTGCTCCGCCTCCAGGCGCCGCAGCAGGGCCTCCGGATCGTCTGCGGCGGCCGGCGGCTCGGCGTCGTCGGGTTCATCGACATAGCGGGCGCGCAGGCTTTGCAGCGCCGCGCGTCGCTCGGCATCGTCCTCGCCGAGCAGCAGGCTGTCGGCGATGTCGACGATCAGCTCGTGCAGCGCCTGTGCATCGGTACGGCCCAGCCGCAGTCCGCCCGACGCGGCATGGTCCAGCCGGTCCAGCAGGTCGATGTGCAGGCCGCGGTATTGCGTGAGCAGCGGCAGCACTTCGCGGGCGTAGCGCTGCTCGTAGGCGTCGATGGCCGCCTGCCATTCGGCCAGCAACGCCCGCTGCGCGTCGATGCGGCGGTGGAGGGTGTCGAAGGCCTGCTGCTCCGGGCTGGGGGGCGCGATGGCGGCATCGACCGCCTGGAGCCGGCGGGAGGGTCCGTGAGGCATCGGGCGATTGTCGCGTGCGGCATCCGCACCGGCCGTCGGTCAGGGGATGATGGCGGCCGTATCAACCTCGTCCGCGTCCCCGCGCAGGAAGGAACCCCACGATGCAGGTCAAATGGCTGGAGGATCTGGTCGCGCTTGCGGAGACGCGCAGCTTCACGCGCGCCGCCGAGTCGCGGCATGTCACGCACCCGGCCTTCGGCCGCCGCATTCGCGAGCTCGAGCAGTGGGCGGGCGTGCCGCTGGTGGTGCGTGGCGGCTCGCCGGTGGTGCTGACCGCAGCCGGAGAGATCCTCCTGCGCCACGCCCGGCAGACCGTCGACGGCCTGTCCGCCGCGCAGCGCGAACTCCGGGGCGGGACGCAGCACGGCCAGCCGGTCTTCACGTTGGGGACCGGCCGCACGCTGGCGCGCACGATCGCCGCCGACTGGCTCTGGCGGGTGCGGGGGTTGACGGCACAGGCGATGGTTCACGTGCGCACCGGCGCGATGGCCGATGCGCTGCAGCGGCTGGAGCATCGAGAGATCGACTTCATGCTGAGCTACCACCATCCGCTGATCGCCCTGCGTCTGCGGCCGGCGCAGCACCTCCAGCACACGGTGGCGCACGACCGGCTGGTGCCGGTGTCGCGCGTGCAGCCCAGCGGTCAGCCCCTGTTCCGCCTGGACGGCGACCGGCCGCTGCCCTTCCTGTCCTATGCCGGCACCTTGGCGCTGGGGCACCTCGTGTCCGACCACCTGGCCAACCATGCGCAGGCGCCTCGCCTGCGGCCAACACTGGAGGCCGATTCGGCCGACGCCTTGCTGGAGTACGTCC
Source organism: Xenophilus aerolatus (assembly GCA_030418545.1). Classification (GTDB taxonomy): domain Bacteria; phylum Pseudomonadota; class Gammaproteobacteria; order Burkholderiales; family Burkholderiaceae_C; genus Xenophilus. The sequence goes on from QAIB01000005.1 coordinate 72,200, forward strand.
AGAAGGGGCTGGGCGTGGCCTGGCTGCCCTGGTCGCTCGCTGTCGGGGCGTGCCAGCAGAAGAAGATCGTGCCCCTGGGCGGCAAGGCCATGGAGATCGGCTTCGAGGTGCGCATGGTTCGCGACAAGCGCCGCCTGTCGCCCCTGGCCGAGCGCCTGTGGGAGGCGGTGGTGCCGGTCTGAGCGATCGTCGTCGCGCCTGCAAGGGTGCTCGAGAAGGCACGGAAATGTGCCGATTCGGCACGAAGGGGCCCCGGGGTGGCGGAAGAATCACGGCCATCCCTACAAGACAGGAGACGCCATGCCACCGATCCGCCGACTTCGGGCGCTGATGCTGCCCGCCCTTTTCGCCGCCGTGCTGGCGCCGGCCGCGCAGGCGCAGACCGACGCCTATCCCAACCGACCCATCACCCTGGTGGTCGGCTATCCCCCCGGTGGCAGCACGGACCTGACCGGCCGGGCGGTTGCGGACCAGTTGGGAAAGACGCTCGGCGTGCCCGTGGTCGTCGAGAACCTGGGCGGCGCGGGTGGCACCATCGGCGCGCAGAAGGTCGTGCGCGCCGCGCCCGACGGCTACACCCTGCTGCTGGGCGCCAACAACGAGATCGCGATCGCGCGGCTGGTATCGCCCACGGTCAAGTACACGCCGCGGGATTTCACGCCGATCGGGCTGGTCGGGTCGCAGCCGATGGTGCTGGTGGCTTCGGCTGCCAGCGGCATCCGCACCGTCGAGCAGTTGCTGCAGGCGGTCAGGGCACGCCCCGGCCACTACAGCTATGGCAGCTCGGGTGTCGGCACGGCGCTTCACCTGGCAGGCGAGATGGTCAAGCAGCAGGCCGGCCTGTTCATGACACACATTCCCTACCGCGGTGTGGGGCCGCTGACCACCGACCTGGTCGGCGGCACGCTCGACCTGGGCGTCTTCGTGTTGTCCAGCGGCCTGCCGCAGATCCGCAGCGGCAAGGTCGTGGCGCTGGGCATCACCGAGAAAAGCCGCTCCACCGCGGCTCCCGAGATCGCGCCGCTGGCCGACCACGCGGCGTTGAAGAACATCGACATCGGCGTCTGGTTCGCGCTGATGGCGCCGCCCCAGCTGCCGGCGCCCATCGCCGCACGCCTGCGCACGGCCCTGGCCGAAGCCCTCAAGGCGCCCGAGCTGCGCAGGAAGCTGGAAGAGAACGGCTCCACGATCGCGCCCCAGGCAGTGGACATGCCGCGCTTCCTGGAGGCCGAGACTGCCAAGTACCAGCGCATCGTCGACTTCGCGAAGATCCGGGAATGAGCGACTTGCCTTTCGAGCTGTCGCCGCCCGATCTCGCACCCTGGCGCGCCGGCAACACCGGCGTCGAGGGGGTCTGGCATTTCGAGTCCGGGGCTCCGGGACCCCGCGTCATGGTCAGCGCCCTGGTGCACGGCAACGAGCTCTGCGGCGCGTGGGCGGTGCTGGGCCTGTTGCAGGCGGGCGTTCGGCCTGCGCGCGGCACGCTCACGCTCGCCTGGTGCAACCTGGAGGCCTTCGACCGCTTCGATGCGCGACGGCACGACGACTCTCGATTCGTCGACGAAGACATGAACCGCCAATGGATTCCCGAGCGGATCGCCGATGGGAGCACACGCGAACGCCGACGCGTGGCGGCGCTGCGGCCCTTCGTCGAGGCTTCGGACTGGCTGCTGGACCTGCATTCCATGCACGAACCCGGCCCGGCGCTCGCCCTGGTCGGGCTGCAGCCGCGCAACCTGGCACTGGCGCGGCAGATGCGAGCGCCGGGGCATGTGGTGGTGGATGCCGGGCATCTCGACGGCGTGCGCATGCGCGACTTCGGTCGTTTCGGCGCATCCGATGCGCAGCATCCCGACACCCGTTCGCTGCTGATCGAATGCGGCTTTCACGGCGATCCCGAGAGCCTGAAGGTGGCGCGAGATCAGTGCACGCGCTTCCTCGCGCTGGCCGGCACGCTGCCGCGCGACACCGCGGAGCAACTGTTGCCCGGCTGGCGCCAGCCGGACGCCGCGAAGCAGTGGGCTCTGCACGTCACGGGCCCCGTCGTGGCCCGTAGCGAGCGCTTTCGGTTCACCGAGGACTTCGCCGGCCTGCCGCTGGTGCCGCTGGCCGGCACCGTGATCGGGGACAACGACGGCGAACCCGTGCGCACGCCCTACGACGACTGCGTGCTGGTCATGCCCTCGACGCGGCAGGCGCGGGCCGGCGTGACGGTGGTGCGGTTCGCCCGCCGTGAACTCCTGGGCTGAAGGCGGCGGGCGCAGGGTTGCGCCCGCCGCGATCGCGAGGCGCTCAGGCCGGCAGAAAGCCCTCGATCGACAGGTAGCGCTCGCCGGTGTCGTAGTTGAAGCCCAGCACCACCGCATCGGCCGGCAGCTCGGGCAGCTTCTGCGCGATGGCGGCCAGCGTGGCGCCGGAGGAAATGCCGACCAGCATGCCTTCCTCGCGGGCGCAGCGGCGGGCCATCTCGCGCGCCGGCTCGGCGTCGACCCGGATGATGCCGTCGAGCAGGTCGGTCTTCAGGATCTGCGGCACGAAGCCGGCGCCGATGCCCTGGATCGGGTGCGGTGCCGGGCTGCCGCCCGACAGCACGGGCGAGGCCACCGGCTCGACGGCGAACACCTTCAGCTTGGGCCATTTCTTCTTGAGCACCTGCGCGCAGCCGGTGATGTGGCCGCCCGTGCCCACGCCGGTGATGAGCACGTCTACGCCCTCGGGGAAGTCGGCCGCGATCTCCTCGGCCGTGGTGCGCACGTGCACGTCGACGTTGGCGGGGTTGTTGAACTGCTGCGGCATCCAGGCGCCGGGCGTGCTGGCGACCAGTTCCTCGGCACGCGCGATGGCACCCTTCATGCCCTTTTCCTTGGGCGTGAGGTCGAAGCTCGCGCCGTAGGCCAGCATCAGGCGGCGGCGTTCGATGGACATCGACTCGGGCATCACCAGCACCAGCTTGTAGCCCTTGACGGCCGCGGCCATGGCCAGGCCGATGCCGGTGTTGCCGCTGGTCGGTTCGATGATGGTGCCGCCGGGCTTCAGGGCGCCGGACTTCTCGGCGTCCTCGATCATGGCCAGGCCAATGCGGTCCTTGATCGAGCCGCCGGGGTTGCTGCGCTCGGATTTGATCCACACTTGCTGCGGCGCGTTGCCGAACAGGCGCTGGATGCGGATGTGCGGCGTGCGGCCGACGGTGTCGAGGATGGTGTTGGCTTTCATGGTGCGAGGTCTCCGTGAGAGGCGTTGGACGGCGGGTGAGCCGGCCATTGTGGCGATAATCGGGGCGTGAAGCACGCCAGGCCGCCGCTGGTGCAAGTGCCGAAAGGCCGCACTGGAGGAACGTCCGGACTGCACAGGACAGCGCAGGAGCTAACGGCTCTCCACCGCGAGGTGAGGATCAGAGCAACAGAGACGAGTCCCGGCCTTCGCGGCGACGCGCAGGCGGCGCCGCAAAGCCCTTCGAAAGAAGGGCCGAGGCCGGGGGTGAAACGGGCAATCTCTGCGCGCAGCAACACCAAGTAGGCCAGTATTGAGGTGGTTCCGCTGAGCTGGCGGGTAGGTGGCACCGAGCCGTGTGGGCGACCCACGGCCCAGATGAATGGCGGTCACGCGGCGGCATCCGCAAAGGTGCCGCCGTGCACAGAATCCGGCGTATCGGCGCGCTTCACACTTTTTTCTTTTCGCGTTCTCCCTTTCTTCGCGGGCTTCAGGGCTTGTCTTGCCTTTGCGCGAGATGGTCGAGCACCACCTGCGGGTCGACGTCCTGCGCCAGCTCTCGCCATTGCGGGTTCTCGACCTCGGCCACCTCCAGCCGCTCGGCGATCGCACGGGTGAGGCCGATCAGGCGCGAGATCTCGTGCTCCGCCAGCAAGCTGATCTGCAGGTCCAGGTCGGCGCGCTGCACCTGCAGCCGGGCCAGGCGGTTCTGGCTCACCAGCACGAAGGTGGAAATGAAGATCGCCTCGACCGAAGCCACCATCGCCAGCATCACGAAGCTCTCGTCGAAACGCGGCAGCGGTGGCAGCCAGCCCGCGTTGATGGCGATCCAGGCACCGAACACGATGGCGTGCAGCCACACGAAGCGCATGCTGCCGGCGAAGCCCGTGATGGCGTCGGCCCAGCGGTCCTGGCGCGGCGTGGCGGCGGTCTCGGCGCGGCGACGCGCCACGAGGGCCGCGATGTTGCGGTCGACGATGCCCGGGATCTCGGGCGGCTCTTTCGGTGTCGTCACGGTGCTCGGCGCGCGGGGCCGTTGCGTTGAGCCCCCGGTTGTGCGCATGTTGCCGCCGCATCGGCGTCGATCTGCGGGCCGGTGCGTGTAGGCCGTTCACGCTGCGCTGCTCGCCCATCCGATCGTAACGATCGTGACGAATCTGGCTGAAACGACCGCCCAGTGGGGGCCGCAGCCCGATTGCACTTTGCGCCGCGGCGTGTCAGAAGCGCTCGTGCACCCGCAGGCAGCGCCACTGCCCCGGCGCCAGCCCGGCCAGCGGCAGGCGCCCGATGCGCAGGCGCTTGAGCGATTCGGGCGCCAGGCCGACGGCCCGGCACAGCGCGGCGATCTGGCCCGGCTCGGGGCCGTGCATCACCACGCGCAGGCCGGTGCGCTCGGGGCTCTGGCGGTTGACGCTGGCGCGGGCCGGGCGCAACTGCTGCAGCACGGCCGCATCGACGGCGCCGGCCACGTCGATCGAGAACTCGTGCTCCACCAGCGGCGCATCGTCGTGCAGGCGGCGGGCCACGCCGGCGACCTGGGTGAAGACGACGAGGCCGCTCTCCTCGGGCGCGAGGGGCGCGACGCAGCGCTGGCCCATGAACAGGCCCGGCAGCGCGGGGCGGCCGTGCAGCGCATCGTCGGCGTCGCGGCGCAACTGCGCCCAGAAGCCGCTGGCCTGGCAGTCCAGGCCGGCCGGCTTGTGCACCAGCAGGGTGGCCGGGGGCAGTGCCTGCGGGCGCGCGCCGGCCGTCACCGTCACGCGCTGTGCAGGCCCCACGCGCTGCTGCGGCAGCGTGGCGGCCAGCCCGTCCACGGTGACGGCGCCCTGGGCGATGAGTTGTTCGGCCTCGCGGCGCGAGCACGACAGCTGCGCGGCGACGCGCTTGGACAGGCGCTCGCCGGCGCCGGAGGGGTCTTCGACGCTCACAGTCGGGTCGGCAGCGCGGCGGGCTGCGAGGGCAGCACGGCCGGCTGCGAGGCGAGTTCGCGGATGCGTTCCACGTGCGCCTGCAGCGAGCGCGCCGCAACGGGCCACAGGTGCCGCGGCGTGTCGGCATACGCGATGGGCAGCCAGTCGTCGATGGTGCCCAGCGGCACGCGGCGCATGGCCGACGCGATCTTCGCCTCGCGCTGCAGCCGGTGCGACTTCAGCTTGGCGATGGCGCCGCGCGCGAAGCCCAGCACATGGCCGTGCGCGGGCAGGATGAAGTCGGCGCGCAGTTCGATGCAGGCCTCGTCGAGCACGTCCAGCGAATCGAGGTATTCGGTCATGTTGCCGTCGGGCGGGTCGATCACCGTGGTGCTGCCGTTGAGGATGTGGTCGCCCGAGAAGAGCAGGCCGTCTTCCTCCAGCACCAGGCACAGGTGGTTGGCCGCGTGCCCCGGCGTGTGGATCACGCGCAGCGTGTGCGTCACGCGCCGGCCGGAGCCGTCTTCCAGCAGCCGGCCGTTGAGCTCGAGCCGCTCCAGGTGATGCAGCGCGCGGTCGGGCGTGAAGCGTGCCGTGTGGCGCGCCGTCGGCGCCGAGGGCAGGCCCAGGATCGGCGGGTTGGTGTCCTTGCACAGCGCCTGCAGCGGCATGGCACCGGGCGCGTGGTCGGCATGCGAATGCGTGCAGACGATGGCGCGGATGTTGCCGTTGGTCGCGCGCCAGAGCCGCCCGACGTGGTCGAAGTCGTTCGGCCCCGGGTCGATGACGACGTAGCCGCTGTCGGCGTCGCCCACGATGTAGCTGTTGGTGCCCGGGCCGGTCATGGCGCTGGGGTTGGGCGCCGTGAGGCGCATCACGTTGCGCAGCAGCGGCACCGGGTACTCGGTCTGCCAGTCGAGCGTGTGCAGCATCTGGCCGTCGGGGCAGGTCAGCGCCAGTTCGCCATACGGGGCTTCGTGCTCCATGTAGCGCTCTTCCTGGCCGGCAAGAAAACCGCCGCGCGGGCAACTGCTCCACAGCGGCTTCTCGCGCGCGCACGCGGCCAGCACGGTGTCGACGGTCTCGAAGGCGGCCAGCCGCCGCAGGGTGCGGATGGTCGGGAAGATCATCGAGAAGCTTCCCGCCTCGTGGCGCTCGAGCGCCTGCGCCGGGCTGACCCAGCAGGGCTCGAACTGCTCGGTCTCGTCGGCGACGGGCTCCTGGCCTTCGGGCATGCGGGCGACCAGGAACAGCACGTCGAAGCGCTTGGGCAGGTCGCGGTCGGTCACCCAGTGGCAGAAGGTGAAGAGCCGGTCCGTCGCCAGCCGCAGGCCGCGCGACGTGCACTGGGCCTGGAAGGCGCCGTCGGCCGTGGCATGCCGGTCCATGGCGGCGACTTCCGCGGCCGAGACGGGGCGCCCGTCCGCGTGCTCGGCCAGCAGCACGCCCAGTTCCTCGAAGCTCTCGCGCACCGCGGCGACGGCGTAGTCGAGTTGGGCGCGGCTCTGGGTGCGGCGGCGCAGGGCGATGCGGCGGGCCTCGCTGTCGGCCTCGTCCACACGGCCGCCGGGAAAGACGTAGGCGCCCGGGGCGAAGCTCGCGTAGTCCGAGCGCCGGGTCATCAGCACCTCCAGGCCCTGGGGACCGTCGCGCAGCAGCAGGACGGTGGCGGCCGGCCGCACGGGCACGGGCTCGCGCGCGGCATGCAGCTGCTGGGTGGGTCGGACCATCCGTGCATTATTCCGCAGGCGCCGGGGCGGGCGCGTGTCAGCGGGCCGGCAGAGCCTGCCAGCGCTTCCGGCGTGGCCACGCGCACCGAAGCGCAGCCAAGCGGCTGCGGCCTCTCTTCTTGGTTGCAAGCAGCATCAATTTGGTAGCAAGGTTAGGCCGCTCGCCAGTGGCGACGTCAACATCCTCGCCAAGAACGTCACCATCAACTTCCGCGCGACGGGGCGACATCGCCGGGGACGGCGCAGACGGACACGCCCATTGGCAGGCATTTGATTGAAGCCGGTATCAAGACGGATAACCAAGGGCAGGCAGTTACGATCGACGGCGGTCAAAACATGACCAATTTCAACCAGACGCTGCGCGCCGATGGAGGGCAGGTGGTAGGCGCGCCTAAGGAGGTTGCGCTAGGAATTTGTGAAATCAACTACGCAATGCCAGGGACACCCGCGGGGAAAATCATTACTAAAACAGTCTATGACCCTGTGGTCTATAGCGACCAGCAAATGGCCGGCATGGCGAATGATGCGGCGGCAATGGCGGCTTATCAATGGACGGTGGGAGTGTTTTAAAGACAGAGTTTGTTACCGTCAATGGCGTGAGGCGGCCGCATGCAGGCCCTCGGCGCCATCAATTTGGCCATGAGCGGCAAGCAGGCCTATTACACGGCCACGTCCCTGGCGAGCACCGGCACGGCCGGCCTGAGCTATGGCGTGAGTGCCAGCAACTGCCAACATATCCAGTCCTAAGAACAAGGACTATCTAACTCGACGAACGGGGCAAATTCTCATTGCGCAGGGTTCTAGGTCGCGAAGATTCGCCGCCGGCCGCCTCTTAGGTGGGTGCATTGCCTCATCACAAATTTTATACAAGGCTTGGACAACGTCGTCCTCATCGAAGTTGGCGATGCCACAGCGGTCACCATGGGGTGGTGATATAAATTAGAAAAATCTTGAATGGACGGAATGCAGGGCAACCAGAGAGTCCTTAAATGTATTCCATGGATCGGGCTTGGCCGCAACGACTTCACCGAACGGAATTATGGCCGGAGCCGGCAGTGGCGCTGTATCGGAGCTTCGCAGCGGTGAGAGATTTTGAGTGATTGCGTCGCTTTGGAAGATGATATAACAGGCGGAAGCGGGAGAGAACTGACATTGGCTGATGTGATGGAGGCCGATTCTGTCGCCTGAGGGGGCAGATAGTTAACAAGAACTGAAACTTTGCAGCTACGCGCTTGAATTCGAATAGCGGTGCAATGAAGCCGTTGGCGGAAGCTGAAATATGTTAAAGATCCGAAAGCGGATATGGGTGAGCAATTTACGCTGGTAGTTGAGCATCACCAGTAAATTTGATCATCGTTTGCAAAAAACTAGATTGCGGAGGCGGAGAGCTTGAATCGTTATTTCTTTGCGGCGCTTGTCGGACTCGCCTGCGCTCATGCCCCGACCCCTGCCCAGCAAACCCCCACCACCCCCAACCCTTCATCGAACAGCAGCGCCAACAAGAGCGCGAACGCGTCCTGCGCGAGCAGAACGAACGCCAGATCGACCAGCGCTTGCCCGCGCCCGAGGCTCGCCCCGTCTCCCGCATCCCCGATGCCGAAAACCCGTGCTTCCGCATCGGCCGCGTGCTGCTCGTCGGCGACGCTTCCGACTCTTTCCAGTGGGCCGTCTCGCCCTCGGTCCTGTCCGGCACCTCCGGTGACGACTCTCCTCTCGGCCGTTGCCTCGGCACCTCCGGCGTCAACGTCGTCCTCGCCCGCGCCCAGGCCGAAGTCATCGCGCGCGGCTGGACCACCACCCGCGTCCTCGCCGCACCGCAGGACCTGACCACCGGCACGCTGACCCTCACCCTGGTCCCCGGCCGCATCGCCGCCATCCGACTGTCTGCCGACTCCACCGTGCCCTTGCTAGGGCAGGGCGCCTTGCTCGCCACCGCCATCCCGGCGTCTCCTGGGGACCTGCTGAACCTGCGCGCCATCGAGCAGGGCCTGGAAAACCTCAAGCGATCCCCCACTGCCGAAGCCGACATCCAGATCGAGCCGTCCTCCGCCCCAAATGCCGCGCCCGGCGAGAGCGACCTGGTCGTCAAGTACGTCCAGTCCAAGAAGTGGCGCCTGTCCTTTTCCCTGGACGACAGCGGCACCGAGACCACGGGCCGCTACCAGGGCGGCATTACCGCCTCGCTGGACAACCCCCTGGGCCTGAACGACCTCTTCTACGTCAACGCCAACCACAACATCGGCCGGCGCTTCTTGCGCGATGCCGACCGCGGTACCGAAGGCCAGACCCTGCACTACTCCGTGCCCTACGGCTGGTGGCTGCTGGGCTTCACCGCCTCCAACAGCCAGTACTTCCAGACCGTCGCCGGCCTCTACGAGGGCTACGTCTACGCCGGCAAGACCAACAACGCCGAGTTGAAGCTCACCCGCATGCTCTGGCGCGACCAGCACCGCAAGACCAGCGCGAGCCTCAAGGTCTGGCGCCGCGAAGCACGCAACTTCGTGGATGACGCCGAGGTACCGAACCAGCGCCGGGTCACCGGCGGCTGGGAACTGGCCGTCAACCACAAGGAGTTCATCGAGACCCGGGCCGGCACCGCCACCCTGGAGGGCACGCTGGCCTACAAGCGCGGCACCGGCGGCCTCGGATCACGCGCGGCGCCGGAGGAAATCGCGTATCGCAACGATCCCAAGGAGCCCTTGGAAGGCACCTCGCGCATGAGGCTCTACACCGCCGAGCTCAGCGCCAACGTCCCCTTCAAGCTCGGCGAACAGACGTTCCGCAACAGCGGGCTGATCCGCGCGCAGTGGAACCGCACGCCGCTCACCCCGCAGGACCGCTTCGCCATCGGCGGCCGCTACACCGTGCGCGGCTTCGATGGCGAGACGAGCCTGATGGCCGAGCGCGGCTGGCTGATCCGCAACGACATCGGCTGGGGCATCGGACAGAGTGGGGCGGAGCTGTACACCGGTCTGGACTACGGCCATGTGGGTGGTCCCAGCACCAAATACCTCTTGGGCAACCATCTGGCCGGCGCCGTGGTGGGCGTGCGGGGGGATTGGAAGAACCTTAACTATGACGTGTTCGTCGGCGCACCGGTGTGGAAGCCCGAGGGCTATCGCACGGCCCGGGTGACGGCGGGGTTCAACCTCAACTACGGCTTCTAGGCCGCTATGCATCCACCACAACGAGAAAAGGACCTCCGTGCCCCGAACAGCGAAGCGGCGTCGACGGCCGATCGCACGCTGCCGGTCGATCGGCCTTCGGCGCATGTCGCGTTCGTCCCTCAGCCTGCAGCAGCGGGTGAACTCGCGCGAGAGGGCGTGGCGTTGACCGCCGAAGACTCGGCAGCCGCCGACTGCTTCATCTTCCAACTGATCGTCACTGATGCCTACGAGATCAGGTTCGAGCTGCACCCGATCGAGAAGCCGCAGCACTTGAGCTTCGACGTCCTGACCGCCGTGCTGGAGCGATCCCGCGTCTTGCTGATGCGTCACGTCCTCGACGACGAGTGCCTCGGTCTCCCCATCGAATGTTGAAAGGCCTTCCACGATGACAACTTCCAAACTCTCCGGCGCGCGCGTGGCGCGTTTCGCCCTCCTGGCCACCACGCTGGCCCTGGCGGCGTGCGCCACCTCGATCAAGCCCCCGGTCACCGGCTACACCTGCTGCAACCTGCATCCGTACTACGACTGGGTGTCCAGCAACAACGTGCTGAGTTCGCAGTTCGTGGCGGCGGGCGAGCCTGCAAGCTACGACTCGATCAAGCGTGGCTACTACGTGTACGGCACCATCGGCGGCCAGTACATCTCCTTGCGGGATGACAACGCGAGATCTTCCGAGGACACCATGCGGTGGATGCGCAAGATCATCGTCGACCAGGACCCTCGCATCGAACTGGCCACCTGGCCGGCCCGCACGCAGGCGGCCGTGCGCAGTGGCAAGGTCGTCCTCGGCATGACCCGGCAGCAGGTCCTGATGGCGCTGGGCTACCCCTCGCCCGCCGACACGCCAAACCTGGCTTCGGGCACCTGGCACTACTGGAGCGCCATCGACGACACGCCGATCGATATCGGCTTCGACACGGCAGGCCTGCTGCGGGACATCAAAGGAAGTCAGCCTTCCATCCGGATGGTGCGCTACCCGGACTGAGGTGCGAGGCACGCAGCGGCAGGTTCAACCACAAGAAGAAGGGAGTTCCTCATGTCCAGAATCGCCATGTTGGCACTGCTGGCTGCCAGCAGCGGCCTCGCAGGGTGCGTGTCACCGACGCCTTCCCGGGCGGCGGGCACCGATGGCATCCGCTTCGGCTACAGCAGTACGAAGCTGAGTGACCAGCTGTACCGCGTGCGCATCGTCAGCACCGGGCGCACGCCGGTGCGATGGGTCGACGCCTTCCTGCTGTATCGCGCGGCCGAAGTCGCCAGGCAAGCCGACGCTCCGGCATTCAGGATCGTCGAGGGAAACGTCGACACCTCGGTGCTCGCGGGCGAAGACCTTTACGATCCTCAGGTGCTCGACCTTGACGCGGCCCTGACGGTGTCCCGAGTCTCGCGCCCATCGGTCCGACACGGCGACGTCCTGGTGGGCCGCGCGCCATCGGCCGACGGCATGCGGCGCACCGCGGGCGCCATGCCCGTCTTCCGCATGCCCCCGCCCGCGCTACCCAAGTACCAACCTCCGGTCGACATCTACACACCTGGCTACGGCCCCGTGCCGTTGCCGGACCGGACGCTCATCGTCGAGCTGCGGCCGGACCTCCAGGGCATCGACGACAAGAGCTTCGTGACGGCCGACGTGCTGGGCAGGCTCGGCCCGCGCATCAAGCGTGCAGCGCGCGAAGACGCGGCACCGAAGCCGGCGGCAGCAATGGCGCTGTGAGCTGGCGCGCAGGCTCGTCCGGATAGAGAGATCGACCGACCGCCGGCGGAGGGTGAGCCGGTCGAGATCGGCTTCTGGACAGCGCTTGCGTGCCACGACCAGGATTGAAGAGGTTCAGGGGGTTGTTCCATGGCACTGCGCGACATCGCGCTGACCGTGCGCGAGGTGGCGCCGGGCGAATTCATCTGGCTGCTGCTTGACGGCGCTGGTGCGCGGGCGGGGGTGTTGTCCTGCGAACTGCGGCAGTCGTCACCGACCCGCTACCCCAGCTACTCCAGCGCGTTGGCGGCGGGCGTGGCCGCCTGGCAGCGCCAGCTGGCGCCTGCTGCGCAAGCAAGCGCAAAAGCAACGCACACGCCGAGTCGGGCGAAGCCCAGGCTCTCGGACTGGGATCTCAAGACACTCGAAGCGAGCCAGAGGTATTTCCGTGTCACCCACGGCGCCGTGAGCGTAGGCCCCGGGATGCATCATGTGGCGATCGTCGAGCCTCTTCGCGCCAGCCGGTTCACCGACGACCACAAGTACCTGGCGCACTGCATCAGGACGCTGTACATCCAGGGCCAGGAAGGCGCGCACGAAGAGGCCACCACCGTGTGGTTGAAGCTTCCGCATGACATGGCCGAGTGGCCCGGCTACATCACACCGGCGTTGCAACGGCTGGCAGGCGCGGGCCTCGGCGTGGTCATCACGCAGGGCAGGAAGTCGTCGCACAACGCGCTGCTGCAGGGCGACTTCGTCGCGGCGTTGCAGGCGGTCGAACATGACGGCTACATCTGGGATCCGATCAGCGGGAAGCTGATGTTCGCGTCGATGCTTCCTCCGGCGCAGGACTGAGTTCGGTCGCGCGAAGGCGCTCGACGGCTGCCGGGCCCGGCAGGCCGTACACAACACGGCGGACTGGTCCTTCCCGCCCTGTCAGGCGCCGGCGGCGCAGCCGCGGCCCTCCTTCAGCGCCTGGGCACGGGCGGCGGTGTCGGGGTGGCTGCTGAGCCAGTCGGCGGCCGAGGGGGTGCGGGTGCCGTCGGTGCTTTTCGGCGCCCCACCGTCCTTCGAGGCGGCCGCTTCGTCCTTGCCGCCCGTGGGCGGGCCGTCGATGTGCATCAGCAGGTCGGCCATCGGCGCGACCGGCAGCCCGGCGCGCTGCATCAACCGGGCGGCGAAGCAGTCGGCCTCGCGCTCGTGGTTGCGGCGGTAGGCCAGGCCCGTGAGCACCGTGCTCGCCATCGACACCACGCTGGACACGTCGCCCAGCGCCAGCCCGAGCCCGACGTTGAGCACGCCCTGCTCGACCACGAGCCGCGTGCCGTGGCGGTGCACCACGTGGCCCATCTCGTGCGCCAGCACGCCGACCAGCGCGTCATCCGCCAGGCCCGCCTTCGCCGCCTCGTTGACCAGCGCGTCGGTCACCACGACCTGGCCGCCGGGCAGGGCGAAGGCGTTGGCCGGCATGCCGGAGCGAAACGCGAGCTCGAAGCGCGGCGTGTAGCCGCGGTAGCGGTGCAGCGACGACGCCTCGCCCGTGCCGAGCTGCGCGGCCAGCGCGTCGAAGCGCGCGCGCAGTGCGGCCTGGCGCTCGGCGGGCAGCCGGCTGGGTTTGAGGAAGCCGTCGTCCAGCTCGCGCATCGCCTCCTGGCTGATCGACTGCTCCCAGCCCAGCGGCACGAAGCGCGTGAGCTGGGTGGCGGCCCAGGGCGTCCCGTAGCGATAGAACAGGGCCAGCGCGAGCACGGCCGCCAGCAGCACGCCGACGAAGACGCGCCAGCGCGTCTGCATGCGCTGGGCCAGGCCCGGACGCGCACCGGCGGCCTCCAGCGCCGCATGCCACTGGGCGCCGTCGTCGATCTCCAGGCTGCCGGCCCGGCGCAGGTCGACCACCACGGTGCGCTGGGCGCGGCTGGGTCGCCAGGCCTCGGGCCACTCGACCTCGTCGTGAGCGAAGAAAGGCGGCGGCACGGCCGTGCCGGGCATGAGCGCATGCAGGCGCAAACCCGGGCCGCGCGGCCCGGGCTCGAGGCCCACGAGCACGGGCTGGGCCTGGCTGCTGCGGCCGTCGTACCAGCGGGCGCGTACGAGCGTGGCGGCGGGGTCGGTCATGGGCCTCTAGCCGATGACATCCAGGCCCAGCGCGTCGGCCACGGCGTCGCCGAAGCCGTCCCTCTGCTGCGCTTCCAGCGTGCCGACCAGGCGGTCGAGCCCGCCCTTGACGTGCAGCGTGACCGACTCGGTCTTCATCTTGTACTCGGCCACTCGCGCGAAGGGCCGGTAGAAGCCCGCCGTCAGCATGTTCAGCAGGATGTTGCGGATCCGCAGCCACACGAAGCTGGCGGTGCGCAGGTCGGTCTTGAAGCGCGCCACGTCGCTCACGCCGATGTTGTTCCACATGAGCTGGAACATGCGCGCCTCGCGATACGCCATGGCGGGCGAAGCGGCGAAGAACATCGCCATGATCAGCACGAACACCGCCACGATCGCGATCACGATGAAGGTGGCACTGCCGCGCTGCGCACCGAGGGCGGCCAGGCCGCCCGACACCAGCGCCGCCACGCCGACGAGCGCCGCGATCGCGACGCCGATGCCCAGCAGCGTGGCCACGAAGAAGCCGACGCTGGCGCCCCAGATGCGCACGAAGTCGCCGAACACCGGCTTCCAGCGGCCGGTCTGCCCGCCGACAGCCGCGCGCATCACCAGCAGGCGCTTGTAGTTGAACTCCAGGCGGATGAGGCACAGCAGGCTCAGCAGCGCCGCCGCCAGCGCGACGCCAGCCATGGGCCAGGTGGGGCGCGGGAAGGGCGGGGTCCTGGGCTGGGCGGGGGAGCTGTCTTCCTCTTCGTCGGCGTCCATGTCGGGGTCGACCTCGGTGGCGCTGGCGGAGTCGGTCTCGCGCGCGGGCGCCGCGGCGTGCACCGGCGCTTGCAGCGCGGCCGGGCCTTGCACCGACGACGCGCCGGCCTGGGGCGCGTCGGGCACCAGGCGCGCGATCGCGAAGCCCGCCACCAGCCACACCGCGGCCAGCGCGAACACCGGCCAGCTCGCGCGGTACACCTCGCCCCAGCCGGCCGTGAAGCGCAGGCGCAGGCCACGCCAGCGCGTGTGGCCGAGGCGGAAGCGCATCGCGCTGCCCCAGAGGAAGGGCGCCAGCACGGCGCCGCCGGTCACGATCGCGAAGTACACGACGTGCTGTCCCGTCTCGGCCGCCACGTTCAGCGCGATGTAGAAGGCCGCCAGCAGCAGGAAGCCGAACACCATGCCGCGGATGCCGGCCGTGAATTCGAGCGGGCTGTCGGCCACCAGCGTGTGGCCGTAGAAGTACTTGATGGTGCGGCGCCGCGCCCAGGGCGTGAACAGCCCGAGCGTGACGATGGTGAGCAGCACGTTGACGATCCAGACGCCGAAGTACACGCCCCCGTCGCCGGTGAAGGCCAGGGGCCAGGCCTCGATGTCGCGCGGGGGCCGGGCCCCTGGGGGCGGGGCTGCGGGCGGCCCGGGCGGCTCGCGTTCGAATTGCGAAAGATCCGGCGCGAAGTCCGGGTTCTGGAATGTCGGTTCTGGCATGCGGCCCCTTCTCCTTTTTTGCTCCTCGAGGGCCGCGAAAGTGTAGTGGCGTGCCATGCCGGGGCGCCCACGATGCGAAGGAAAAGTGCCTGCAGCGCCCGCACTGCAAGCGCCGGCAGCTATCGATTCAGGAGCGCCAAGCGGTGCCGCGGCTCAGGCGGCCGGCGCGCAGCCGGCGGCGAGGGCGTCGTCGATCGCGCTGCGCACCGCGTCCAGCAACAGCGGCTTGCGCAGCACCACCGCGCCTGGCCACAGCAGGGGCAGCAGGCGGTCGACATCGGCATAGCCGGTGAGGATGACCACCGGCAGCCCCGGGTGCAGGCGCCGCAGCTCGCCCGCCAGCGCGGCGCCGTTCATGCCGACCATGCCGAAATCGGCGAGCACGATGTCCGGCGCCGCGGCGGCCACCGCCGCCAGCGCCTGCGCGCCCGCCGACGCGATGCTCACGCGGTAGCCGGACTCGGCCAGCAGCGCGCCGAGCGATTCGCGCACGTGGGCATCGTCGTCGACGAGCAGCACGTGCGCACCTGCGCGGCCGGGCACGGGGCCGCAGGGCGTGGCCGCGCCGGCGGCCTCGGCCGGCGCCGCGGCGCTGTCGACCTCGCGCAGCCACAGCGTGACGGTCGTTCCCTGGCCGGGCGCGCTCGTGATGCGCGCGGTGCCGCCGGCACGCAGCGCGAAGCCGCGCACCTGCGCCAGCCCCAGGCCCGTTCCCTGCGCCTCGCCCTTGGTGGTGAAGAAGGGTTCGAATGCGCGTGCCGCCACGTCCGGCGCCATGCCGGGCCCGTCGTCCTCGAGCGTCAGCACCAGGTAGGCGCCATCGGGCAGCTCGGCGTCGCCGCGCACCGGGGCGCGCCGGGAACCGATGCGCAGCGCGCCGACGCCGTGCTGCGCGTCGCGCGCGTTGATCGCGAGGTTGAGGATGGCCGCTTCCAGCTGGGTCGGGTCGGCGAGGGTCAGCACCTCGGTGTCCTGCAGCCGGAACTGCAGCTGCATCTCGGGCCCGACGGCGCGGCGCAGCAGTTCGCGCATCTGCACCACGCGCGCGGCGGCGGCCATGGGGCGGTACTCCGGCACCTGGTCGCGCGAGAAGTTCAGCAGCTGGCGCGTCAGGTCCGCGGCACTGCGCACGGCGTCCAGGCCGCCCTGCGCGCGGCGGCGCACCACGTTCGGCTGGTCGGCCTTGCGCTCGATGAGCTGCAGGTTGCCGCTCACCGCCTGCAGCAGGTTGTTGAAGTCGTGCGCGATGCCGCTGGTGAGCTGCCCGACCGCCGCCAGGCGCTGGCGCTTGCGCAGCAGGGCGTTGTCGTCGCCGGTGCCGGTCAGGGCGTCGGTCACCTCCTGGCGCAGCGCGGCGGCCTGGCGGTCCTTGCTGCGGTTGGCAGCGCGCAGTTGCAGCAGCGCGGCGGCCTGCCGTGCCAGCGCCTGCAGCGCAGTCACCTGCCCGGCCGACAGTTCGCGCGGCTCGCGGTCGATCACGCAGACGGTGCCCAGCGCGTCGCCCGCAGGCGTGACGATGGGCGCGCCTGCGTAGAAGCGGATGCGGGGTTCGCCCTGAACCAGAGGGTTGTCGACGAAGCGCGGGTCGAGCACCGCGTCGTGCACCTGCATCACCGTGTCGGGGGCCAGGATGGCGTGGGCGCAGAAGGCGTCGCTGCGCGGTGTTTCCGTGGCGGCCAGGCCCGTGCGGGCCTTGAACCATTGCCGGTCGGCGTCGATCAGCGACACCAGCGCGATCGGCGTGCCGCAGACCTGCGAAGCCAGTAGGACGAGGTCGTCGAACACCGCTTCGGCCCCGGTGTCGAGCACCTGCAACGCTTCCAGGGCCGCCATGCGGCGATCCTCGTGGGGCGGCGGCGGGGCGCCTGGTGCACTCATGCCCGGCGGTTTGCGTGCGCGATGCGGCCCGGAGCGGGGCGGCGGCGTGGAGTCTTCGGGGGCGCGAGCATGGTCGATTCTAGGCGGCGGTCCGGACGCGGGATGGTCGGACAACAGCCTCAGATCCGGGCCTGAACGCAGGCTGAACACCCCTGCGCGCGTGCTGCGGCGGTGGCCTACGGACGCCCGCCGTGGCCCGGTGGCACGATGACATGCCAACACCTTCGATCGCCATGCTCATCAACTGCGCCGCCTACCGAGAGGGCCGCAAGCTCGCCGACATCACCCCGGGTGAGATCCCGCAGCACCTGGCCGACCCCGGCACCTTCGTCTGGGTCGCGCTGCACGACGCGAGCGACGAGGAACTGGCGACCCTGCAGCGCGCCTTCGATCTGCACCCGCTGGCGGTGGAGGACGTGCAGCGCGGCCAGCAGCGGCCCAAGGTTGAGGAGTACGGCGAGTCGCTCTTCGTCGTCATGCACCTGCTCGACATCGACGGCGAAGGCGAGCACCGGCGCATCCGCGTCGGCGAGGTCGACGTCTTCGCAGGCCGCAATTACGTGGTGTCGGTGCGCAACCGCAGCGAGCAGAGCCTGGCGCGCGTGCGCGAACGCTGCGAGCGCGAGCCCGAGCTGCTGAAGAACGGCCCCGGCTTCGTGCTCTATGCGCTGATGGACGAGGTGGTGGACCGCTACTTCCCCGTCATCGAGCACCTCGAGGACGAGCTCGAGACGATCGAGAAGCAGATCCTCACCGAGAAGGCCGGGCGCGAGAACATCCAGCGCCTGTACGGCCTGAAGCGCCGCCTGCGCGTGCTCAAGCATGCGGTGGCACCGCTGCTCGAGGCGGCGGGGCGGCTGTACGGTGGCCGGGTGCCGCCGCTGTGCCTGGGCACGCAGGACTATTTCCGCGACGTCATCGACCACCTGGCGCGCATCAACGCCTCGGTCGACGCCATCCGCGACACCGTCGGCGTGGCGATCCAGGTCAACCTGTCGCTGGTCACCATCGCCGACAGCGAGGTGACCAAGCGGCTGGCGGCCTGGGCGGCGATCTTCGCGGTGTGCACCGCCTTCGTCGGCGTGTGGGGCATGAACTTCGAGTTCATGCCCGAGCTGAAATGGCGCTACGGCTACCCGGCGGCGCTGGGCCTGATCGTCGCCGTGTGCGGCTACCTGTACTGGCGCTTCCGCAAGGCCGGGTGGGTGTAGGGATGCTTCGCGCCGCGGGCCTCAGTCCGCCTCGATGTGCGCGGCCTTGACCACCTCGCTCCACTGGGCGATCTGCGCCTTGATCGACGACTCCATCTGCGCGGGGCTCTGGTAGTCCGCCGTCGCGCCCTGTTCCTCGGCCTTCTGGCGGAAGGCAGGCGTGGCAAGAATCTTCTGGATCTCGGCGGACAGCCTGTCGACCACCGGCCGGGGCGTCTTCGCCGGCGCGAACACGCCGAACCAGGAGGTGGCGTCGAGTTTGGGCAGCCCGGCTTCGGCGGTGGTGGGCACCTCGGGCAGGCTCGGCAGGCGCGTCTTGCCGGTGGTGGCCAGCACGCGCAGCTTGCCGGCCTTCACGTGGGGCATGAAGGGCGGCGCGGTGCCGAAGGTCAGGTCCACCTGGCCGGCCAGCAGGTCGGTGAGGGTGGGGCCGGTGCCCTTGTAGGGGATGTGCGTCATCTTGATGCCGGCCTGCTGCTCCAGCATGGCGCCGGTGGCGTGCTGCAGCGATCCGTTGCCCGACGAGGCGTAGTTCAGCTTGCCCGGGTTCTTCTTCGCGTAGGCGATCAGCTCCTGCAGGGTCTTCACCGGCAGGTCGGCGCGCACCACCACGATCTGCGGCGCCGAGAGCACGTTGGCCACCGGCACGAAGTCCTTCGGCTCCCACTGCGGCGTCTGCTTGCTCACCAGCGGCGTGATGACGTGGTAGCCCGAGTACTGCATCAGCAACGTGTAGCCATCGGGTTCGGCGCGCTTGACGGCCGCGGCCGCGATCACGCCGTTGGCGCCGCCCCGGTTGTCGACCACCACACTCTGGCGCAGCGCCTCGCCCAAAGGCACGCCGAGCATGCGCGCGGCGATGTCGGTGGTGCCGCCCGCGGCCGTGGGCACCAGCAGGGTGATGGGGCGGGTCGGGTAGTCGCCCTGTGCGAAGGCCGGCGCGGCCGCGAGGGCGGCCACGGCCAGCATCAGGTGGCGACGGGTGGGGGTGTGGAATCTCATCGGGTGTCTCCTTCGGTGAATGGGTGTTTCAGGCGCGAGCCAGCGCACGCTCGCGCCACTGCGCGAAATCCGGTGGCGGCGCGTGCAGCGCATCGCGCGGCCCCGCTTTCACGAGCTGGCCGGGCACGTCGTGACCGACGAGGGCCGGCAGGCGCGCCGCCGCCGCGATCAGTGCCGGCAGGTCGCAGCCGGTGTCGAAGCCCATGCACTGCAGCGCATGGACGGTGTCTTCGGTGCAGGCGTTGCCGCTGGCGCCGGGCGCGTAGGGGCAGCCGCCCAGTCCGCCGATCGAGGCGTCGAAGCGGTCGGCGCCCGCGTCGATGGCGGCCAGCGTGTTGGCCAGCGCCATGCCGCGCGTGTCGTGGAAGTGCAGGGTCAGTTCGGTGCCCGCGAAACGTGAACGGAAGACGGACACCCGCGCGGCCACCTGAGGCGGAAAGGCCATGCCGGTGGTGTCGCACAGCGTGATGCCGCGCACGCCCAGCGCGACGAAGCGCGCCGCCCAGCCGAGCACCGTGTCGGCCGGCACCTCGCCCTCCATCGGGCAGCCGAAGGCGCAGGAGAGCGACACGTTGACGGGCACACGCGCGCCCTGCGCCAGCGCCACCACGCCCGACAGCGCCGCGAAGGACTGTTCGCGCGTCATGCGCAGGTTGGCGATGTTGTGCGTCTCGCTGGCCGACATGACGAGGTTGAGCTCGTCGGCGCGCGACTCGATGGCGCGCTCGGCACCGCGCAGGTTGGGCACCAAGCAGGTGTAGACCACGCCCGGCACGCGGCGGATCTCGCGCAGCACCACCTCGGCATCGCGCAGGGCCGGAATGGCCTGGGGCGAGACGAAGGCGGTGGCCTCGATCTTGGCCAGGCCCGCGTCGGACAGCGCATCGATCAGCGCGATCTTGTCGGCCGTGGGCACGAACGCCGACTCCATCTGCAGGCCGTCGCGCGGGCCGACCTCCTGCATGTACAGGCGCCGGCCAGCGCCGTTCCAGCACGACGCGTTCACTGCACGATCCCCCGCTCGCGCAGCGTCGCGATCAGCGTGTCGCTCAGGCCCGCGCCGCGCAGCACCGCGTCGGTGTCGTCGCCCAGGTGCGGCGCCGCGCGGCGCACGGTGCCCGGCGTGGCCGAGAGCTTGGGCACGATGCCGGGCACGGCGATGTCGTGGCCGTCGCGCGTGCGCTGGGTCAGCACCATGTCGCGCGCGCGGTAGTGCGGGTCGTCGTGGATGTCGCGGGCGGTGTAGACGCGGCCGGCGGGCACACGCGCCTCGCCCAGCGTGGCCAGCACCTCGTCGAGCGGGCGCGTGGCGGTCCAGGCGCCGATGGCGGCATCCAGCTCGTCCACCCGCGCCACGCGGCCGGCGTTGTCCGCCAGGCCGGGGTCCTGGCCGAGGTCGGCACGGCCGATGGTGTCCATGAGGCGGCGGAAGATGCTGTCGCCGTTGCCCGCGATGAGCACGTAGCCGTCGCGGCAGGCGTACGCGTTGGACGGCGCGATGCCGGGCAGCGCGCTGCCCGCGGCCTCGCGCACCGCGCCGAAGGCGCTGTATTCGGGCAGCAGGCTCTCGGTGACGTTGAACACCGCCTCGTGCAGCGCCACGTCGATCACCTGGCCGGGGCCGCCATGCACGGCACGGTGGTAGAGCGCCATCAGCACGCCGATGGTGCCGTGCAGCGCGGCCAGCGTGTCGCCGATCGACACGCCCACGCGCACCGGCACGCGGCCCGGCTCGCCCGTCAGGTGGCGCAGCCCGCCCATCGCCTCGCCGATGGCGCCGAAGCCCGGGAGGTCGCGGTAGGGGCCGGTCTGCCCGTAGCCCGAGATGCGCAGCATCACCAAGCCCGGGTTGCTGCGCGAGAGCGTCGCGTAGTCCATGCCCCAGCCTTCGAGCGTGCCGGGGCGGAAGTTCTCGATCAGCACGTCGGCCTCGGCGATCAGCCGGCGCGCCACGTCCTGCCCGTCGGGGCTGCGCAGGTCCAGCGCGATGGATTGCTTGTTGCGCGACTGCACCTGCCACCAGACAGAGGTGCCGTCCTGCAGCATCCGCCAGTTGCGCAGCGGATCGCCGCCGCGGGTGCGGGGCTGGCCGGGCGGCGCCGGCGGCTCGATCTTGACGACCTCGGCACCGAACTCGCCCAGCGTCTTGCCGCAGAAGGGGCCGGCGATGAGCTGGCCCATCTCCACCACCTTCAGCCCGGCCAGCGCGCCCGTGTTGTCTTTGCTTGCTGTCATGGGGCAGGATGATCGGCAGGCCCGCCCTGGCCGCAAAGCAGTCATTGGTGAAGGCGCCATCGCCATACGCGATGGCAGGTGGTTGAATGTGGCCATGCGAGTCGACCCCATCTCCCTGCGCCTGTTCGTCGCCATCATGGAAGAGGGCACCATCGCCGCCGCCGGGCGCCGCGAGCACCTGGCGCCCGCCGCGGTGAGCAAGCGCATGGCCGAACTCGAGGGCGCGCTGGGAACGCAGCTGTTCGAGCGCAGCAACAAGGGCACGCAGCCCAGCGCCGCCGCCCACACGCTGCTGGGCCTCGCGCGCGGCGTGCTGCACGGGCTGGACGACCTGGCCGAGTCGATGCAGGGCTATGCGAGCGGCCTGCGCGGCCACGTGCGCGTGGCGGCCAACATCTCGGCCATCACGCAGTTCCTGCCCGACGACCTGCGCGCCTTCCTCGTGCAGGCGCCCCTGGTGCAGGTGCACCTCACCGAGCGCATCAGCACCGCCATCGCCCATGCGGTGGCCGAGAGCACGGCGGATGTCGGCATCCTGCATGCCGGCAGCTACGGCGAACCGCTGACCTTGCTGCCCTACCGGCGCGACGAGCTGGTGCTGATCGCGCCCAGGGACCACGCGCTGGCACGGCGCCGCGGCAAGGTGGCACTGGGCGATGCCCTCGCTTTCGACTTCGTGGGGGCACACCCGGGCAGCGCCATCAACAACCAGCTGCATCGCGCAGCAGCCGAGCTGGGGCTGCCGCTGAAGCTGCGCATCCAGGTCAGCGGCTACGACGCGATGTGCCTGATGGTCGCGGCCGGCCTGGGCGTGGGCATCCTTCCCCGCGGCAGCGTGCGGCTGTACAAGCCGGCGCTGCCGCTGAAGGTCCTGCCGCTCGATGCACCGTGGGTGCAGCGGCAGCTGATGGTGGCGGTGCGATCGCTCGAGTCGCTGCCGCCGGCCGCGCGCATGCTGGTCGACCACCTGGTGGCGGCCGCCTGAGCTCGACAAGAAACCGGGCCGGCGCGTCCGCCCGGTCTGCACAGCGCGCTATCAATAAGGTAGCGATTGCCGCAGCGGCACGCGGGGTCGGGTGGCGTGCGCCATGATCGGCCCGCGTTCCTCTCCCCACGATCCGCCATGCCCGAATCCGCCGCCCCTTCCCTGCTTCTGCGCAACGTCCGCCCGCTGGGCGCCGCGCCGGTCGACGTCCTCGTGCACGGCGAGCGCATCGCCGCCGTCGGCCCCGGTCTGCCGGTGCCGCCCGGCGCGGCGGTGGAGGAGGGCGATGGCGCCCTGCTGCTGCCCGGCCTGGTCGAAGGCCACACCCACCTCGACAAGACCTTGTGGGGCCTGCCCTGGTACCGCAACGAGGTTGGCACGCGGCTGGTCGATCGCATCGACAACGAGCGCGCCTTCCGGCAGGCGAGCGGGCACGACGCGGCGGCTCAGTCGCTGGCCCTGGCGCGGGCGTTTTTGGCCAACGGCACCACGCGCATCCGCACCCACGTCGACATCGACACGCAGGCCGGCCTCAAGCACCTGGAGGGCGTGCTGCGTACGCGCGACGCGATGGCGCGCTGGCAGCAGATCCAGACCGTGGCCTTCCCGCAGTCGGGTCTGCTCGCGCGGCCCGGCACCGCGGAGCTGCTCGACGCCGCGCTGGCCGCCGGTGCGGACGTGCTGGGCGGCCTGGACCCCTGCGCCATCGATGGCGACCCGGTGCGTTCGCTCGACGTGCTCTTCGGCATTGCCGCCCGGCACGGCAAGCCGCTGGACATCCACCTGCACGAGCCGGGCGCGATGGGCACCTTCTCGCTCGGCCTGATCCTGGACCGAACCGAGGCGCTGGGCCTGCAGGGCCACGTGGCCATCAGCCATGGCTTCTGCCTGGGCGACCTGCCGCCCTCGGAGTGCAACGCGCTGCTGGCGCGCATGGCGGCGCTGGGCGTGGTGCTGGTCACCAGCGCGCCGCCCTCGCGCAGCGTGCCGCCGCTCATGGCGTGCCGCGCGGCGGGCGTGACGGTGCTGGGCGGCAACGACGGCATCCGCGACACCTGGACGCCCTACGGCTCGCCCGACATGCTGGAGCGCGCCATGCTCATCGGCCTGCGCTACAACCTGCGGCGCGACGACGAGATCGATGTGGCGCTGGACTGCGTGACCCGCGCGGCCGCGCTGGGCTGCGGTTTCGCGGACCATGGGCTGGTGCCGGGCAGTCGTGCCGAGCTGGTGCTGGTCGATGCGCAGAGCGTGGCACACGCGATCGTCGCGCGGCCGCCGCGGCGCCTGGTCGTGGCGGGCGGTGTCCGCGTGGCGCGCGGCGGTGCGTTGCTGGCCGGGCCGTGGCGCGGCCCCGCGCAGGAGAGTGCTATCGCCGATGCTTCGGGACAGCGTTCAGCCGCGTCTTAGCGCCTGGCCCAGAGCGCGCCGAGGAAGAAACCCAGCCCGGCAACCACCGCCAGCGTGCCCAGCGGATTGGTGACCGCGGACTCGCGCACCTGGTCCAGCACCTCGCCATAGCGCTGCTGGGCGCGCCCGGCCACCTGCCGCGCCTTGCCCTCCAGTTGCGTACCGGCATCGCCGGTGGCGGCGCCGAATGCGTCCTGGACGCGGCCGGCGATGTTCTGCATGGTGCCTTCAGCTTGTTCGAGCATGGTGTCCCTTCAGTGGGCCGAGGCACGATTGCCGCCGGCGCTCGCCCGTGAGCGAGTCGGGGAATCCTAGGCAGGGCCGGCCCGGCAAGGCCGGACGCAGTTGCGCCAGCGCGCGTAGGGCATTTGCCCCAGGCCGCGTGGTTCGGCGCCGGGTGCGCGTCAGTGCCATGCCCGTCCAGGCCGGGGACTTCGTGGTTTGATCGGGGCTCCCACCAGCGCACCATGGACGATGCCGTGACCCCGACCCCAGCCACCCCCGACTACCGCGACGAATTCATGCAGCGCGCGCTCGCGCTGTCTGCCCAGGCGCTCGACACGCCCGGCACCGAGCCCTTCGGCGCCGTGGTGGTCAAGGACGGCCGCATCGTCGGCGAGGGCTTCAACCACTCCGTCGCGCACTGGGACCCGACCTCGCATGGCGAGACCGAGGCGATCCGCGATGCCTGCCGGCGGCTGCAGACGGTGGACCTGTCGGGCGCCGAGCTGTATTCGTCCTGCGAGCCCTGCGCGCTGTGCGTGGCGGCGATGCACATCGCGGGCATCGAGCGGCTGTACTACGCGGCTTCGCTCGCGCAGTCGGGCGAAGCCTTCGAGGGCGTGCCCGCATCGGCGCGCCATCCCATCGACGTCGACCTGCTGCGCAGCGAGGCCGGTGCGCCGCTGCAGTCGCGTCTGATGCGCGCCGAGCAGCATGCGGACGCAGCGGCGGTCGAGATCCTGCGGCGCTGGGCGGCGGCCCGACGCTGAAAAATTCCGAATAAACAGTGCCCACGGCGCCCGTGGAGTGGGCGCAGGCAGCTATCGATTCAATAGCAAGGCGAGGCGTCGAGCCCCTCAGTCCCAGGCCGGCGCCAGGCCCTCTGGGCTGACCAGCCGGTCGCCGCGGTCGAGCGCCGCGATGCGGGCCAGCTCCGCATCGCTGAGCCACAGCACGCGTGCCTGCAGGTTGCTCGCCAGGTTCTCGCGCCGGGTCGACGACGGGATCACCGCGTAACCCGACTGCATCGCCCAGGCCAGCACCACCTGCGCCGGCGTGGCGCCGCGCGCCTGCGCGATCTGCCCGATCACCGGGTCGCCCAGCACCTTGCCGTAGGCCAGGGTCATGTACGAGGTGGTGGGGATGCCCTGCGCCGCGGTGAAGGCCGTCACGGTGCGGTTCTGCAGGTAGGGATGCAGTTCGATCTGGTGCGTGGCGATCTGTGCGGCGCCGACGGCGGCGATGGCCTCCTTGAGCAGCGCGATGTTGAAGTTCGACACGCCGATCTGTCGCGTCAGCCCCTGCGCACGCGCTTCGGCCAGCGCGCCCATGAACTCGGCCACCGCCACGGCGCCGCCGGGGGAGGGCCAGTGGATCAGCGCCAGGTCGACCTGCTCGAGGCGCAGCTTGTGCAGGCTGTCCTTGAGGCTGGCCGCCAGCCGGTCGGCAGCGAGGTGCTCGGTCCAGACCTTGGTGGTGACGAAGAGCTCGTTGCGCGGCACGCCGCTGTCGGCAATGGCCTGGCCGATCGCGGCCTCGTTGCCGTAGATCTGGGCCGTGTCGATGGCGCGGTAGCCCAGCTCGAGCGCATTGCGCACCGAGTCGATGACGACCTGGTCCTTGAGGCGGAAGGTGCCGAGGCCGAAGGCGGGGACGGAGGGGGCGTTCATGGGGCGGGTCCTTGAAAGGAGTCAACAGCCCACAGTGTGGCCGCGAGTCCTTTGCAGAAAAACACCGTGATCGGCCAAAGATATTTGCCGGCGAATCAATAATCGCCCCCATGAAGACGACGCTGGACGAGCTGCAGGCCTTCACCGCCGTGGTCGACACCGGCTCCATCAGCGCCGCGGCCGCGCAACTGGGCCAGACCGTGTCGGGCGTGAGCCGGGCGCTGGGCCGGCTGGAGCGCAAGCTCGCGACCACGCTGCTGCGCCGGACCACGCGGCGCATCGCGCTGACCGAAGAGGGCCAGGCCTTCCTCGCACGCGCGCGGGCGATCCTGCTGTCGGTCGACGAGGCCGAGGAACTGATGGCCGCGCGCCGCCAGCAGCCGGCGGGCCGGTTGCGCGTGAACGCCGCCACGCCCTTCATGCTGCATGCCATCGCGCCGCTGGCCGCGGATTTCCGCGCCGCCTACCCGCAGATCGCGCTGGAGCTCGACACCGACGAGATGAACATCGACCTGCTGGCGCGCCGCACCGACATCGCCATCCGCATCGGGGCGCTGCGCGACTCGACCCTGCATGCGCGGCCGCTGGCCAGCAGCCGCGTCCGTGTGCTCGCCAGCCCGGCCTACCTCGCGGCAGCGGGCCGGCCCACCACGGTGGCGGCGCTGGCACGCCACACGCTGCTGGGCTTCACCCAGCCCGAGTCGCTCAACCGCTGGCCGCTGCGCGGCGCGCATGGCGACGAGTGGGCGGCGACGCCGGCCATCACCGCCTCCAGCGGCGAGACGCTGCGCCGGCTGGCGCTGGCCGGCGCCGGCATCGCCTGCCTGTCGGACTTCATGACGGCCGGCGATCGGCATGCGGGCGACCTGGTGCAAGTGCTGGCCCGCGACACGGTCGACC
The DNA here is from genome assembly GCA_030418545.1 of Xenophilus aerolatus. GTDB lineage: Bacteria > Pseudomonadota > Gammaproteobacteria > Burkholderiales > Burkholderiaceae_C > Xenophilus. The sequence goes on from QAIB01000005.1 coordinate 98,996, forward strand.
TGCGCCAGCCGGTGCACGCCGTGTACTACCGCAACACCGCGCTGGCGGCGCGCATCGAGTGCTTCCTGGACTTCGTCGAAGCCCGGTTGCGCACTATGTCCTGGAACGCGCGTTGAAGCTTCGGGCCGGACGCTCTCGCGTCACGGGAGCTGGCTAGCATCCGACGTCCTGTCCTTCGTCCGCCGAGCCGTGCCATGACGTCCATCGCTTCCTCCCTGGCCGCCGGCCGCCGTCTCGCCCTCGTCGCCGGCGCGCTCGCCGCCGCGCTGGCCGCGGGCTGCCAGACCCGCGGCGACGTGCGACCGCTGTCGTCCGAAGCCCCGCCGCCGCCCGTGTTCGCCCCGCCGCCCGAGAGCTGCCAGGCCGCCAGCGCCCGATTCGCCCTGGGCCGCCAGATCACCGCGCCGCTGCTCGAGGAGATGCGCTCGCGCGCCGGCGCCCGCTCGGCGCGCACGGCGGTCGCGACCGATCCCGCGATGGGCGTGGACGTGCAGCGGCTGGTCGTCGACATCGAGCCCTCCGGGCGGATCCTCGGCCTTCGCTGCGGTTGAAGAATGCAGCGGCACCCGCCGATCGGCCGCGCCGGATAATCGGCGGATGCGCATTCGCTTCACCAAGATGCAAGGGGCCGGCAACGACTTCGTCGTGCTGGACGAAACGCGGGGCCAGCTGGGCCTCACGCCCGGGCAATACCAGTTCCTGGCCGACCGGCATTTCGGCGTCGGCGCCGACCAGATCCTGACGGTGCGGCCCTCGCCCGCGCCCGAGGTGGACTTCCAGTACGTGATCCACAACGCCGACGGCGGCGAGGTGGAGCAGTGCGGCAACGGCGCGCGCTGCTTCATGCGCTTCGTGCGCGAGCGTGGCCTGACCGACAAGGACGAGGTGCGCGTGCAGACGCTCTCGGGCGTGATCGCGCCGCGCATGAACCCCGACGGTCGCGTGACGGTCGACATGGGCCCGCCGGTCTTCGACCCCGCGCGCGTGCCCTTCGACACCGCGGGCCTCGATCCGCAGCCCGACGGTTCATGGGAAAAGTGGCACCTGGCCCTTTCCACGCGGGCGGAAGGCGCTATCGTTTCCGTAGCGATCCTGTCCATGGGCAACCCGCACGCGGTGCAGGTCGTGGACGACGTGGACAACGCGCCGGTCGCCACGCAGGGTCCGCTCATCGAGCACCACCCGCGCTTTCCGCAGCGCGTGAACGCCGGCTTCCTGCAGGTCGTCGATCGCACCCATGCCCGCCTGCGCGTGTACGAGCGCGGCGCTGGCGAGACCCTGGCCTGCGGCACCGGCGCCTGCGCCGCGGTGGTGGCGGGCATCCGGCTCGGCCTGTTCGAACGCCGTGTCGACGTCGAGACGCGCGGCGGCATCCTGACCATCGAATGGGCAGGCGAGGGCTCGGCGGTGTTCATGACCGGCCCGGCCGTGACGGTGTTCTCCGGCGAGATCGACGTGCCCGAAGGCATCTGAAGAACCCACGCCCCTCTTCCTTCAAAGACAACGACGACGCCATGAATCCCATCACCGAGGACGACATCGCCAACTACCTCGCGAACACGCCGGACTTCTTCGAGCGCCATGCGCAGCTGCTGGCGCACGTGCAGCTCACCAGCCCGCACGGCAGCCGCGCGGTGAGCCTGCAGGAGCGGCAGGCCGAGATGCTGCGCGAGAAGATCAAGGCGCTGGAGCACCGCATCATGGACATGGTGCGAGCCGGCACCGAGAACGTCGTCACCGCCGACCGCCTCCAGCGCTGGACGCAGAGCCTGCTGACCTGGCGCGACCCGCGCGGCCTGCCGTGGGAGATCATCAACGGCCTGCACCAGCAGTTCATGGTGCCGCAGACCGGCATCAAGCTGTGGGACCTCGATCCGGCGTACGCGCAGGAAACCTATGCCCAGCAGGTGAGCGAGGACCTGAAGGCGCTGGCCACCTCGCTGACCACGCCCTACGTGGGGCTGAACTCCGGCTTCGAGGCGGCGTCGTGGCTCAACGACCCGCAGCAGGCCGTGTCGCTGGCGCTGATCCCGCTGCGCGCCGAGCCGGAGCAGCCGGCCTTCGGCCTGCTGGTGCTGGCCTCGCCCGACGCGCAGCGCTACAGCGCCGAGATGGGCACGGACTTCCTGGAGCGCATCGCGCAGCTCGCGTCGGCGGCGCTGTCGCGGCTGCGCGCTTGACCGGCCCGGGTCGTCGCCGGCGCTGGGCGCGGGCGTTTCTCGCCATCGCCGCGCTGGGCCTGGCGGCGGGCGCGGCCATCCACCTGACGGTGACGCGCCACGGCGCACATGTCGTCGCGCACCCACCCGCGCATGACGCCGATGCCGCGCTCGTGCTGGGCAACCGCGTCTGGCTCGACGGCGCACCCAACCCCTGCCTGGCGGCGCGGGTCGATGCCGCAGTGGCGCTGGCCCGCGCCGGCCGCGTGCCCCTGCTGGTGATGAGCGGCGGCGTCGACCACGAGGACGGTCGCATCGAGGCCGAGGCCATGGAAGGCCTGGCCCGCGCCGCGGGCTATGCCGGCCTCGTGCTTCGCGAGGCGGTGTCGCAGTCCACGCGCGAGAACCTGCTCCTGTCGCGGCCCGTGCTGGAGGCCGCAGGCGTGCGGCGGGTGATCGTCGTCACCGAGCCCTCGCACCTGTGGCGCACGCGGCAGCTCGCGGCCGGCAGCGGCTTCGACCGCGCCTTCGACGTGCAGTACGCGGCCGCGCCGGCGCCCTGCCGCCGCTGGGACCGCGCCGCGCGGGCCGCGTTGCGGGAGGTCGCCGCGGTCGTGAACAATGCCATCCGTGGTGACTACTGACCCTGCCGCCGGGCACGACGCCGACCGCGATCCGTGGATCGAGGCCTACATGGCGTACGTGCGCGTGGAGCGCCGCCTGGCGGCCCGCACCGTCGAGCTGTACGCGATGCATCTGGCCGCGCTGCAGGCGCGCGCCGCCGAATCGAAGCTCGCGCTGGCGCAGGTGCAGCCCGCGCACATCCGGCGCTGGATGGCGCAGATGCACGGTGCCGGCCACGCGCCGCGCGGCATCGCGCTGGTCCTCTCGTGCTGGCGCAGCTTCTACCGCTGGCTGGGGCAGGGCGGCCACGTGCCCGCCAACCCGGTACAGGACGTGAAGGCGCCCAAGGCCGCGCGCCCGCTGCCCAAGGCACTGGGCGTGGACGACGCCGTCCGCCTGGCCGAGCACCACGATGCGGACGCCGACCCCTGGACCGAGGCGCGCGACCGCGCCATCGTCGAGCTGCTCTACGGCTGCGGCCTGCGGGTGAGCGAGCTGGTCGGCCTCGACGCCCGGCCGGGCAAGGACGCGCGCGGCTGGATCGACCTGGATGCCCTGGAAGCCAGCGTGCTGGGCAAGGGCAGCAAGCGCCGCAGCGTGCCGCTGGGCACGAAGGCGGCCGAGGCCCTGCGCGCCTGGCTGGATTGCCGCGACACCTGCGTGGCGCTTCCCGAAGCCGCACAGCGTGATCCGGCCTCCGCCGCGGCCCTCTTCATCGGCCCCAGGGGCATGCGCCTCACGGCGCAGGCGGTGTGGAAGCTGCTGCGCGCGCGCGGCATGCAGGCCGGCCTGTCGGCGCCGGTGCACCCGCACATGCTGCGCCACTCCTTCGCCAGCCACGTGCTGCAGTCCAGCGGCGACCTGCGCGCGGTGCAGGAACTGCTGGGCCACGCCAGCATCGCCACCACCCAGGTGTACACGCGGCTGGACTTCCAGCACCTGGCCAAGGCGTACGACGCGGCCCATCCCAGGGCGAAACTCAAGAAAGACACATGAAGGTCCTGCGCCTGAAGCCCGGCAAGGAGCGCTCGCTCCTGCGCCGCCATCCCTGGATCTTCGACGCCGCCATCGCCAAGGGCGGCGGCGATGCGGGCGAGACGGTGCGCGTGGAGTCGCACGACGGCCGCTTCCTGGCCTGGGCGGCGTACAGCCCGGCGTCGAAGATCCGCGCGCGGGCCTGGAGCTTCGACGAGAAGCAGCGCATCGACGCTCCTTTTTTCATAGCGCGTTGCGCAAGCGCAGTGGGCGCCAGGGCGCTTTTTGGCATCGAAAGCGATGGCGTGCGGCTGGTGCACGGCGAGGCCGACGGGCTGCCCGGGTTGATCGTGGACCGCTATGGCGACACGCTGGTGGCGCAGTTCGGCTCGGCCGGCGTCGAGCGCTGGAAGAGTGTGCTGGCCGACGCGCTGCTGCAGGCCACGGGCCTCACGCGGCTGTACGAGCGCTCGGATGCGAGCGGGCGCGAGCGCGAGGGCCTGCCGCCGGTCACGGGCTGGCTGCGCGGCGAGGGCCCGACCGAGCTGTCGATCCGCGAGCACGGTTGGCAACTGACGCTGGACATCGCCACGGGTCACAAGACCGGCTACTACCTCGACCAGCGCGACAGCCGCGGCCGTTTCGCGCGGCTGGCCGCGCAGCGGCGCTTCGCCCGCGTGCTGAACTGCTACTGCTACACGGGCGGCTTCACCGTCGCGGCGGCGAGCGGCCTGGCGTCGGTGGGCGCGCTGGCGGGTGCCGAGCTGGTGTCGGTCGATTCGTCGCTGCCGGCGCTGGAGCGCGCCCGGTCGCACCTGGCGCTCAATGGCCTGGACGGCGCGCGCACCGAGTTCCTCGACGCCGACGTGAACGCGACGCTGCGCCGCTTCATCGACGAGGGCCGCCAATTCGACGTCATCGTGCTCGACCCGCCCAAGTTCGCGCCCACGGTGGCGCATGCCGAGCGCGCTGCCCGCGCCTACAAGGACATCAATCGCCTGGCCTTCAAGCTGCTGCCGCCGGGCGGCGTGCTGCTGACCTTCAGCTGTTCGGGCGGCATCTCGGCCGACCTGTTCCATAAGATCGTCGCCTCGGCCGGCCTCGATGCCGGCGTGGACGGCTACATCGCCGAGCGCTTGGGCGCGGCGCCCGACCACCCCATGACCATCGAATTCCCGGAAGGGGAGTACCTCAAGGGGCTGGTGGTGGTGCGCAAGCCCTGAAATACGGCAAAGGCGGACATCCGTACGCGAAGGGCGCCAAGGTCTCGCGAAGAACGCGAAAGAAACCCACTTTCTTGATAGCTTCCTTTTTCGGCCTTCGCGGGACTTTCGCGCCCTTCGCGTACGGATGTCCGTATTCCCTGCGCCCCACACCCCATTACCGCTCGTCCTAAACTTTCGACCCTTTCCCCCGGAGCTTCCCCATGGCCCTCATCCCCGCCACCATCCTCACCGGCTTCCTCGGCTCCGGCAAGACGACCCTGCTCAAGCGCATCCTGACCGAGGCGCACGGCCAGAAGATCGCCGTGATCGAGAACGAGTTCGGCGAGGAGAACATCGACTCCGACATCCTCGTGACCGAGAGCAAGGAGCAGATCGTGCAGATGAGCAACGGTTGCGTGTGCTGCACCATCCGCGAGGACCTGCGCGAGGCGCTCCAGTTGCTGGCCGCCAAGAAGCGCCAGGGCCTGCTGGACTTCGACCGCGTGGTGATCGAGACCACCGGCCTGGCCGACCCCGGCCCGGTGGCGCAGACCTTCTTCATGGACGACGAGATCGCCGAGAGCTATCTGCTCGACTCGATCCTCACGCTGGTGGACGCCAAGCACGCCGCCCAGCAGCTCAACGACCGCCAGGAAGCGCGCCGCCAGGTGGGCTTCGCCGACCAGATCTTCCTGTCCAAGACCGACCTGGTGGCCGCCGAGGAGGCCGATGCGCTGATCCACCGCGTCAAGCACATGAACCCGCGTGCGCCGATCCAGAAGGTGCACTTCGGCGAGGTGCCGCTGGCCCAGGTGTTCGACCTGCGCGGCTTCAACCTCAACGCCAAGCTCGACATCGACCCGGACTTCCTCAAGGAAGACGACCACGACCACCACCATGACCACGACCATGCGCACGGCGAGCATTGCGACCACCCCTCGCACGCGCACGAAGGCCATGGGCACCACCACCACGTCGACGACGACGTGAAGAGCTTCGTCTACAAGGCCGACCGGCCCTTCGACCCGGCCAAGCTCGAGGACTTCCTGGGCGCCATCGTCAACATCTACGGCCCGCGCATGCTGCGCTACAAGGGCGTGCTCGACATGAAGGGCACGTCGCGCAAGGTGATCTTCCAGGGCGTGCACCAGCTCATGGGCAGCGACCTGGGGCCCGAGTGGGCTGAGGGCGAGCCGCGCCAGAGCCGCATGGTGTTCATCGGCATCGAGCTTCCGCGCGAGATCCTGGAGCAGGGCCTGGACCAGTGCCTGGTCTGAGCGTCGGCGCAGGGCGCTGAAGCCCTCCCCAGCCTGGGGTGCGCCCCGGTCTGGCGGCCGAATTCTTTCTCTATACAATCGCGCGCCTGTTCCGGGAGCCGCCTCCCGCCACGCGAGTGGCGGGCCAGGCTTTCGGCGCAGTTTGGCGCACGTCCGTGGCCTTGTTCGGGGGTATAACCCCGTGAGCCGCCACTGGCACGCACCCCTGACAACGTCGGCGACCGCGAGGCATCCGCCCGCAGGACGCCCTTGGGAGGAGACAGCACCAGTGACAGCGCGTTCCAGCCAATCCAAGGAGCCAGCGACCGTGAAGAAACCCGCCGCCAAGGCCACGCCCGCGACCGCCGCCAAGGCGCCGGTCCGCAAGCCGGCTGCGCCTGCCGCGGCCAAGGTGCAGGACGCGCCCAAGCCCGCAAAGGCCGCCGCCGCCCCGGCACCCGTGGTCGCTCCGGCGCCGGCCCCCGCCCCCGGGGTGCCCCCGCGCGCGCGAGCCTCGGCCCGCCTGACGCAGTTGACCGTTCCATCCATGCCGCAGGCGGTGGCTTCCACCGCCGCCAAGGCCAGCTTCACACAGACCATGTCCACCGCCCTCGTTCCGCCGCCGCCCATGGCTGTCAAGAAAGATCCCAAGCTCGCGAACAACTGGAAATCCAAATCGGCCGAGGAACTGACCGACGCCGAGGTCATCGCGATGCCCGACAGCGAGTACATGAACGACAAGCAGATGGCGTTCTTCCGCCTGAAGCTGCAGCAACTCAAGCAGGGCATCCTCGACAACGCCGGCGAGACGACCGAGCACCTGCGCGAGGACACCGTCGTCGTGCCCGACCCGGCCGACCGCGCCACCATCGAGGAAGAGCACGCCCTGGAGCTGCGCACCCGCGACCGCGAGCGCAAGCTGCTCAAGAAGATCGAGCAGTCCATCGCGCGCATCGACGCCGGCGACTACGGCTACTGCGACGAGACGGGCGAGCCCATCGGCGTCGGCCGCCTGCTGGCGAGGCCCACCGCCACGCTGTCGCTCGAGGCCCAGCAGCGCCGCGAGCTCAAGCAGAAGATGTTCGGGGACTGAGGTCCCGACACCGATCCGACCGATCCGACCGACCGCCCGATGGCCAAGGAAGACGGCAACCGCCTCCTGTCCAAGGTGGCGAAGTTCGTCCGCAATCCGCTGAAGGATTGGTCGGAGCTCGACGCTTCTTCCGAGGGCCAGGAGGCGCCGGCTGAGACCGGCTACAGCCGCGAGGCGCTCAAGGAGATGATCGAGCGCCGCCAGCGCAACGATTTCGTGCGCCGACGCGAGTTCGACATGCTGCGCAAGCTGCGCCAGCGCGAAGCGGCCGGCGCCCGTGAGCAGGGCGGCTCGCCCTCGTCCTTCAACCTCAACACTTCCGGCAAGACCGATGGCCGGGCGCTGACGCTCAAGAAGATCGACGAGATCGAGGAGCAGATGTCGCAGCAGTGGTGGAAGGGGCGTCCGCAGGGCGAAGGTGCGAACGGGGCTGCGGGTTCGGCGCCCGACCCGCTGGCGGCCCAGCACGCCCGCGCCTACGCCGACACCGCGCCCGGCATGCCGCCGCCGCTGCAGGCCGATTCGGAGCCTGTCGCTTTCCCCGTGGGCGCATCGCAGTTCGCCGCGGAGACGGCGCTGGACCAGGCGGCGATCCGCTTCGCGCACGGCGACGACGCGGGTGCCGAAGCCATCCTGCTGCAGGCCGTGGCCGGCAGCGGCCTCTACGCCGACCACGAAGAGACCTGGCGGGCGCTCCTCGACCTCTACCGGGCCACGGGCGATGCGGAGAAATTCGGTGCGGCCAGCACCCGCTACGCCCAGCGCTTCAAGCGGCCGGCGCCCGAGTGGGTATCGCTGCGCCTCCTCGCCCGCCACGTGCAGGTCGGTGCCGAAGCGCATCCGGACAGCGGCGTCGACTGGTACTGCCCCGCCGAACTGAACCGCGACAGCCTGGTCGACCTGACGCAGGCCCTCTCGCGCGCCGGCGCCGTGTGGCGCATCGACTGGCGTGCGCTGGGGCGCATCGATCCGACGGCGGTCGCGCCGCTGGCAACCCTGTTCGCGCATTGGGGCGACTCCCCCGTGCAGCTGCGCTTCGCGGGCGCGGAGCGGCTGGTCGGCGTCCTGGCCGAGGCCACGCCGCTCACCGACCGCAGCACCGACCTCGCCTGGTGGCAGCTGTACCTGGCCGTGTTGCGTGCCATGCATCTGGGCGAGGACTTCGAACTGGTCGCGCTCAACTACTGCATCACCTACGAGGTATCGCCGCCTGCCTGGCAGGAACCGGTAGGCCAGTACGCCTCCCTCGACGCACCTCGGCAAAGCCGTCCTGGCGGCTTGCGCATGATGGACGATGCGCCGACCGCCGACGCGCCGCACGCCCAGCCGGCCCGGCTGTCGGGCGAGCTCACGGGCGAGTCGGCCGGGACCTGGCAGCGGCTCGATGCCGAACTGGCCGAGGCGCAGGCGCCTGCCATCTCGTGTGCGGCCCTGGTACGGGCCGATTTCGCCGGCGTCGGCGCCCTGCTGACGTGGGTCATGGCGCGCGACGCCCGGGGCCAGCGCGTCGAGCTGGTGGACCTGCATCGCCTGCTGCTTGCCCTGTTCCGTCTCGCGGGCGTGGCGGACCATGCCCTGCTGAGCCCGCGCCACTGACCGACGGCGTCGGCGCGCGCCGTGCGCCGGCCCTTGCAACCGCCCCGGGCGGCCCCATGTCCCTACGATGGAACAGTTTCACGGAACCACCATCGTCAGCGTCCGCCGCAAGACCCCCCAGGGCGACCAGGTCGCCATCGGCGGGGACGGGCAGGTCACGCTTGGCAACATCGTCATCAAGGGGTCGGCGCGCAAGGTGCGCCGGCTCTACCACGGCAAGGTGCTGGCGGGGTTCGCGGGCGCCACGGCCGACGCCTTCACCCTGTTCGAACGCTTCGAGGCCAAGCTCGAGAAGCACCAGGGCCACCTGGCCCGCGCCGCCATCGAGCTGACCAAGGACTGGCGCACCGACCGCGTGCTGCGGCGGCTCGAGGCGATGCTGGCGGTGGCCGACGCGACCACCTCGCTCATCATCACCGGCAACGGCGACGTGCTGGAGCCCGAAGGCGGCATCGTGGCCATCGGCTCGGGCGGCGCCTATGCGCAGTCGGCGGCCAAGGCGCTGATCGACAACACCGAGCTGCCGGCGCACGAGGTGGTGAAGAAGTCGCTCGAGATCGCGGGCGAGCTGTGCATCTACACCAACATGCACCACACGGTCGAATCGCTGTAGCCCATACGGGCGTCCGCACGCGAACAACGCGAAACCACGCGAAGTTTCGCGAAAGAGAGCCATCTCGAATCTCTGGATTTCCCTTTTGCGTCCTTCGCGCACGGAAGTCCGAACCCGCCTCCAGCAATTGACAGGCCCACCCATGTCCATGACCCCCCAGGAAATCGTCTCCGAACTCGACAACCACATCGTCGGCCAGCCGCAGGCGAAGCGTGCCGTGGCCATCGCGCTGCGCAACCGCTGGCGCCGCCAGCAGGTCGACGACAAGCTGCGCCACGAGATCACGCCCAAGAACATCCTCATGATCGGCCCCACGGGCGTGGGCAAGACCGAGATCGCCCGGCGGCTGGCGCGCCTGGCCGATGCGCCCTTCATCAAGGTCGAGGCCACCAAGTTCACCGAGGTCGGCTACGTGGGCAAGGACGTCGATTCGATCATCCGCGACCTGGCCGAGATCTCGGTCAAGCAGACCCGCGAGGCCGAGAGCGCCAAGGTCCGCATGCGGGCCGAGGACGCGGCCGAGGAGCGCATCCTCGACGTGCTGCTGCCGGCCGCGCGCGATGCCGAGGGCCGTGCCACCGGCGACAGCGCCAACGCGACGCGCCAGGCGTTCCGAAAGAAGCTGCGCGAGAAGCAGCTGGACGACAAGGAGATCGAGATCGAGGTCGCCGACGTCCGAGCGCCGCTGGAGATCATGGGCCCGGCCGGCATGGAGGAGATGACCGAGCAGCTCAAGGGCATGTTCAGCCAGTTCGGTCAGGGCAAGCGCAAGACCCGCAAGCTCAAGATCGCCGAGGCGCTGCGCCTGCTCACCGACGAGGAGGCGGGCAAGCTGCTCAACGAGGACGACGTGCGCGCCCAGGCCATCGCCAACGCCGAGCAGAACGGCATCGTCTTCATCGACGAGATCGACAAGGTGGCCACGCGCAGCGAGGCGCAGGGTGCCGACGTGTCGCGCCAGGGCGTGCAGCGCGACCTGCTGCCGCTGGTGGAGGGCACGGCCGTCACGACCAAGTACGGCGTGGTGCGCACCGACCACATCCTTTTCATCGCCAGCGGCGCCTTCCACCTGAGCAAGCCGAGCGACCTGATCCCCGAGCTGCAGGGGCGCTTTCCGATCCGCGTCGAGCTGCAGTCGCTGTCGGTCGCCGATTTCGAGAGCATCCTGACGCAGACGCGGGCCTCGCTCGTCAAGCAGTACCAGGCGCTGCTGGCGACCGAGGGCGTGACGCTGGAGTTCACGCCCGACGGCATCACGCGCCTGGCCAGCATCGCCTTCGACGTCAACGAGCGCACGGAGAACATCGGCGCGCGGCGGTTGTCGACGGTGATGGAGCGGCTCCTGGACGAGGTGAGCTTCGATGCGGCGCGCCTGCAGGGGCAGAGCGTGCGCATCGACGCATCCTACGTCGACGCACGGCTTTCGGAAGTCAGCCACGACGAGGACCTTTCGCGCTTCATCCTCTGACACGGCCGGTTTGCCGGCGCGCTTGAAGCATCACTTTCAGTGCGCCGGCTAAGTGCTTACTTTCAAACGACTTTTCGCTCCAAATCTTTTTGCGAAATCATCGCTAAGTCGTTGATTCCATTACAAAAAATAGCGCGACCGAACCGTTGTGCCCCAGGCGTTTCCTGCTACAGTGCAAAAAAGTGCAGTTAAGTGGGAAAAAGTGTCGGCAAACCCCGTCCCGGGGCCCGGCAACTGCCAAATCGGGGTTTCGTGGTCGTGTTTCAGGGCGCTTCATCGCTGAGTCTGGATGCCAAGGGGCGGCTGTCCGTGCCGACCCGGCATCGTGACGTCCTGCTCGCGACGGCCGCCGGCCAGCTCACCATCACGCGGCACCCCCACGGCTGCCTGATGATCTTCCCGCGTCCCGAATGGGAAAAGTTCCGCGACAAGATCGCGGCGCTGCCCATGAACGCCCAGTGGTACAAGCGCCTGTTCCTGGGCAACGCCATGGACGTCGAGATGGACGGCACCGGCCGCGTGCTGGTGTCGCCCGAATTGCGCGCCGCCGCCAACATCGCGCGCGACACCCTGCTGCTGGGCATGGGCACGCATTTCGAGCTGTGGGACAAGGCCACGCACGACGCCAAGGAAGCCGAGGCCCTCGCGGCCATGGACCCGCAGGCGCTGCAGGACCTCGCGTTCTGATGGGGTCCGAGCTTGAGCCTTCCTCTGACCCACACGACCGTGTTGCTGAACGAGACGGTCGACGCCGTCCTCGCAGCGGCGCCCACCGCGCCCGAGGGCGGACACCTGGGCACCTTCGTGGATGCGACCTTCGGCCGCGGCGGGCATGCGCGGCTGCTGCTCTCGCGGCTGGCGCGCGAGGGCCGGCTGATCGCGTTCGACAAGGACGCGGAAGCGGTGGCCGAAGCAGCGCGCATCCCCGATGCGCGTTTTTCCATCCGGCACGAGGGCTTCGCGGCGCTGGGGGCGCTGCCACCGGGCAGCGTGGCCGGCGTCCTGATGGACCTCGGTGTCAGCTCCCCGCAGATCGACGACCCCGCACGGGGTTTTTCTTTTCGTTTCGACGGCCCGCTGGACATGCGCATGGACACCACGCGCGGCCAGAGCGTGGCCGACTGGCTGGCAACGGCCGAACCACAGCAGATTGCAGAGGTGATTCGTGACTATGGCGAAGAACGGTTTGCTGTTCAGATTGCAAAGGCGATTGCTGCTCGCCGACAGGAACGGGGCCCAATTTCAACCACCGCCGAACTGGCCGAGCTCGTGGCTGGCACGGTCAAAACCCGCGAGCCGGGCCAGAACCCTGCAACGCGCACATTTCAGGCTCTTCGGATTTTCATCAACGCCGAGCTTGAAGAGCTGCAACAGGCGCTAGAGGCGAGCCTGACCGTGCTGCAACCCGGAGGCCGGCTGGCGGTGATCAGCTTCCACTCGCTGGAGGACCGCATCGTCAAGCAGTTCATCGCCACGCATTCGCGCGAGGTCTACGACCGGCGCGCGCCCTTTGCCGCGCCCAAGGCGATGAGGCTCAAGGCGCTGGGGCGCATCAAGCCTTCCGAGGCCGAGGTGCAGGCCAACCCGCGCGCGCGCAGCGCCATCCTGCGCGTGGCCGAGCGCACCGAGGCCGAGCCCGCCGGAGGCGCCCGATGATCACGCGCCTGAACCTGCTGCTGCTGCTGGCCGTGCTCGGCACCGCCATGTTCCTGGTGCACACGCAGTACCAGTCGCGCCAGCTCTACACCCAGTACTACAAGGCGCAGAGCGAGTCGCGCGTGCTGGAGACCGAGTTCGAGCGCCTGCAGGTCGAGAAGCGCGCCCAGGCCACGCCCCTGCGGGTCGAGCGCCTCGCGAAGGAGCAGATCAAGATGCGGACCACCACGCCGGCGATGACGCTCTACGTGCGGCCGGACGGCAGCGTGATCCCGGCCGTGCCGCCGGCGCCGCCCGCTGCGCCTGCCGCCACCGGCGCCGCCGGCGCGCGCCCGGCGGCCGCCTCGGGGAGGACGCGATGAGCACCGGCCGCAGCGTGCGCTACACCACCTCTCCGCTGCTGGCGAGCAAGACGCCCGTCTGGCGCAGCAAGTTCATCGTCGCGGCCATCGGCTTCGGCTTCTGCGTGCTGGCCGGGCGCGCGGTGTACGTGCAGGTGATCGGCAACGACTTCTTCCAGCGCCAGGGCACGGTGCGCTTCGAGCGCACGCTGGAGCTGCCGGCCAACCGCGGCCGCATCCTCGACCGCAACGGCCTGATCCTCGCATCGAGCGTGATCGCGCCCAGCGTGTGGGCCATTCCTGAAGACATCGAGCGCGGCAACCCCGAGACCACCGCCAAGCTGCGCCAGGTCGCCAAGCTGCTGGGCATGCCGCAGAAGGACCTCGACAAGAAGCTGGCCGACGAGGACAAGACCTTCGTCTGGATCCAGCGCCAGGTCGACGAGCCGATCGCCAAGCAGATCGCCGCGCTGGGCATCAAGGGCCTGTACCAGACGCGCGAATACAAGCGCCAGTACCCCGAGGGCGAGGCCGCCGCGCACGTGGTCGGTTTCACCAACGTGGAAGACCATGGCCAGGAAGGCATCGAGCTGGCCTTCGACAAGGCGCTGGGCGGCAAGGCCGGCTCGCAACGCGTGATCAAGGACCGGCTGGGCCGCGTGATCGAGGGCGTGGGCGAGCAGATCCCGCCGGTGGACGGCAAGGACATCCAGCTGTCCATCGACAGCAAGGTGCAGTTCTTCGCCTACCAGAAGCTGCGCGACGCGGTGACCGCGCGCAAGGCCAAGGCCGGCAGCGTGGTGGTGCTCGACGCCGTCACCGGCGAGCTGCTGGCCTTGGCCAACTACCCGAGCTACGTGCCCGACAAGCGGCAGAACCTCACCGGCGAGCAGTTGCGCAACCGCGCGCTCACCGACGTCTTCGAGCCCGGCTCGACGATGAAGCCCATCACCATCGCGATGGCGCTGGAAGCCGGCCGCGTGAAGCCGCAGACCATCATCGAGACCTCGCCCGGCCGCTACCAGCTCGGCGGCTTCACCATCAGCGACACCCACAACTACGGCGCGCTCACCGTGCAGGGCGTGATCCAGAAGTCCAGCAACATCGGCGCGCTGAAGATCGCGCAGAAGATGAGCCCGCAGGAGATGTGGGAGACCTTCACCTCGCTGGGCTACGGCCAGAAGCCGCAGATCCAGTTCCCCGGCGCCGTCACCGGCCGCCTGCGCCCCTGGAAGAGCTGGAAGCCGGTCGAGCAGGCCACCATGGCCTACGGCTACGGCATCTCGGCCTCGCTGCTGCAGATGGTGCATTCGTACACCTCCTTCGCCCACGACGGCCAGCTGATTCCCATGACCATGCTCAAGTCGCCCGACATGGCGACGGGCGTGCGCGTGTTCTCGCCCAGCACCGCGCTCGAGGTGCGCCGCATGCTGCAGATGGCGGCCGGGCCGGGCGGCACGGGCCCGCTGGCGCAGACCGTCGGCTACTCGGTGGGTGGCAAGTCGGGCACCGCGCACAAGCAGGTGGGCAAGGGCTACGCGAGCAACAAGTACCGCGCCTGGTTCACCGGCATGGCGCCGATCGAGAAGCCGCGCATCATCGTCGGCGTGATGATCGACGAGCCCGGCGACGGCCGCTACTTCGGTGGCCTGGCCGCGGCGCCGGTGTTCAGCGAGGTCGTGCAGCAGACCTTGCGCATGATGAACGTGCCTCCGGACCTGGCCGTGAAGCCGCTCATCGTCACGCAGGGCGTGGACGAAAGCTTCTGATGGCGCTGATGCAGTTCCACGCCCCCGAAGACGCCGCCGCCTGGCTGCGTGCGCGCGTGCGCGGCGCGCTGCAGGCGGACAGCCGCGCGGTGCGCGCGGGCGACGGCTTCATCGCCTGGCCCGGCGCCGCCACGGACGGCCGTCGGCACGTGGCCGATGCGCTGGCACAGGGCGCCACCGCCTGCCTCGTCGAGCACGAAGGCGTCGACGCCTTCGCCTTCGGCGGCGAGGCCATCGCCACCTATGCCGGACTCAAGGCTGCGACCGGCCCCATCGCCGCGGCCTACTACGAGCAGCCCTCGCAGTCGCTCGACGTGCTGGCCGTCACGGGCACCAACGGCAAGACCTCCACCGCCTGGTGGCTGGCCGAATCGCTATCGAAAACAGAGCGCTGGTCGCAGAAGCCGTGCGCCCTGGTAGGCACTTTGGGCATCGGCGTTCCTCCTGCACTGACCTACACCGGCCTGACCACGCCCGACCCCGTCACCTTGCAGAAGGCACTGCGCGATTTCGTCGCCCAGGGCTTCGGCGCCTGCGCCATCGAGGCCTCGTCCATCGGCCTGGCCGAACGCCGGCTTGACGGCACGCGGATCGCGGTCGCCGTCTTCACCAACTTCACCCAGGACCACCTGGACTACCACGGCAGCATGGACGCCTACTGGCAGGCCAAGGCGGAGCTGTTCCGCTGGCCCGGCCTGCGTGCCGCGGTGGTCAACATCGACGACGTGCACGGCGCTTCGCTGGTCAAGAGCCTGCTCGACCAGGGCGCCGGCAACGGCTTGGACATCTGGACGCTGTCGGCCGGTGCCTGCGCGGCCCGCCTGATGGCGCAGGACGTCGGCTACGGCGCGCAGGGCCTGCAGTTCACGGTGGTGGAGCGCGGCATGTCTCCGGCCCGCCTGAGCACCGGCCTGATCGGCGAATACAACGTGGCGAACCTGCTGGGCGTGATCGGCACCCTGCGCGCGCTGGGCATGTCGCTCAACGACGCCGTGGCCGCGTGCCGCGACCTGTCCAGCGTGCCCGGCCGCATGGAGCGCATCAGCGAAGAAGGCACGCCGATGGCCGTCGTCGACTACGCCCACACGCCCGACGCGCTCGACAAGGCCTTGGCCGGCCTGCGCGCCTTCGCGGACCAGCGCGGCGGCCGCCTGTGGTGCGTGTTCGGGTGCGGCGGGGATCGCGACCCGATCAAGCGGCCGATGATGGCGGCGGTGGCCGAGGCGCGGGCCGACGTGGTGATGGTCACCAGCGACAACCCGCGCAGCGAATCGCCCGACGCCATCATCAGCCAGGTCCTGCGCGGCCTGGCGCGTCCCGAGGCGGCCCAGGTGCAGCCCGACCGCGCCGCCGCCATCGCCGACGTGCTGGCACAGGCCGATGCGCGCGACGTGGTGCTCATCGCCGGCAAGGGCCACGAGACCTACCAGGAGATCGCGGGCGTGCGCACGCCGTTCTCCGACCGCGAGCAGGCCCGGGCCGCGCTCGAACAGCGGAGGACGGCATGAGCCACAGCGTCATGTTCACCCTGGCTCAGGCGGCGGCATGGGTGCCGGGCGCGCGCCTCGTCGGCGACGGCGCCACGCCCGTCGCACGCGTGCACACCGACACGCGCACGCTGGCCGAAGGCGACCTGTTCGTCGCGCTGCGCGGCGAGCGCTTCGATGCCAACGACTTCCTGGCCGACGCCAAGGCGCGCGGCGCCGTGGCCGCCATCGCGCACCACGGCCTGGAGCAGGCCGGCCTGCCGGGGCTGGAAGTGCCCGACTCGCTGGCCGCGCTGGGCGCCATCGCCCACGGCTGGCGCGCGCAGTTCGACCTGCCGCTGATCGCCGTGACCGGCAGCAACGGCAAGACCACGGTGACGCAGATGATCGCGTCGGTGCTGCGCACGGCCGCGGGCGAGCGCAGCCTGGCCACCGCCGGCAACTTCAACAACGAAATCGGCGTGCCCTTGACCCTGCTGCGGCTGCGCGCCGGGCACAGCCTGGCGGTGGTCGAGCTGGGCATGAACCACCCGGGCGAGATCGCCCGCCTGGCGGCGATGGCGCGGCCCACCATCGCGCTGGTCAACAACGCCCAGCGCGAGCACCAGGAATTCATGGCCACGGTCGAGGCCGTTGCACGTGAGAACGGCTCCGTCTTCGTGGCCCTGCCCGAGAACGGCACGGCCGTGTTCCCGCACGGCGATGCGTACACCACGCTGTGGGAAGAGCTGGCGCGCGAAGGCGGGCCGCGCCGCTGCATCAGCTTCGGCAGCTCGCCCGACGCCGACGTGTCCCTGGCATCGGCCGAATGGCAGGGCGACGCCTGGCAGTTCGAGGCCCGCACCCCCATCGGCAACGTGCACGCGCGGCTGTGCATCGCCGGTCGCCACAACGTCCACAACGCGCTGGCGGTGGTGGCCTGTGCCATGGCCGCCGGCGTCTCGCTCGACGAGATCGGGCGCGGCCTCTCGGCCTTCGAGCCGGTCAAGGGCCGCTCGCGCAGCCAGCAACTGGCGCGCGCCGGACTGCCGCCCCTCACGCTGGTCGACGACACCTACAACGCCAATCCGGACTCGGTCCGCGCCGCGATCGACGTGCTGGCCGAACTGCCGGCCCCGCGCCTGCTGGTGCTGGGCGACATGGGCGAGGTGGGCGACCAGGGCCCGCGCTTCCATGCCGAAGTGGGCGACTGGGCGCGCGTGCGCGGCCTCGACGCCCTCTACGCGCTGGGCGAGGCCACGCCGCATGCGGTCGACGTCTTCAATGCCGGCAGCCCGTCGTCCGAGGGAAAACATTTCGACAGCATCGAGGCGCTCAATGCCGCGGTGCTCGCGCGCCTGCCTGCCACCGCCAGTCTGGTGGTCAAGGGCTCGCGCTTCATGAAGATGGAGCGTGTCGTGCAGGCCGTGGCCGCACAGCTCGCGCCGCCCCCACAAGAACAGAAGGAGGCCGGCCATGCTGCATGACGACGGCACGCCCACATGCTGATGAGCCTGGCCCAATGGCTGCAGACGCTCTCGCCCGAGTTCGGGTTTTTGCGTGTGTTCCAGTACCTCACCTTTCGCGCCCTGATGGCCGCGCTCACGGCGCTGCTGATCGGGTTGGCGGTGGGGCCGTATGCGATCCGCCGGCTCACGGCGCTCAAGATCGGCCAGCCGGTGCGCGGCTATGGCATGGAGACGCACCTGACCAAGAGCGGCACGCCCACCATGGGCGGCGTGCTGGTGCTGTTCTCGATCGCCTTCGCGACGCTGCTGTGGTTCGACCTGTCGAACCGCTTCGTCTGGATCGTGCTGTGGGTCACGCTGGGCTTCGGCGCCATCGGCTGGGTCGACGACTGGCGCAAGGTCGTGCGCAAGGACCCCGAAGGCATGCGCTCGCGCGAGAAGTACATGTGGCAGTCGATCGTCGGCCTGGTCGCGGCCTTCTACCTGCTGTTCAGCATCTCCGAGAGCTCGAACTGGCGGGTGATGGAGCTGTTCGTCAACTGGGTGCGCTCGGGTTTCGCCCTCGACTTCCCGCCCAAGATCAACCTCATCGTGCCCTTCTTCAAGGAAGTGAGCTATCCGCTGGGCGGCATCGGCTTCGTCATCCTGACCTACCTCGTGATCGTGGGCGCCAGCAATGCCGTCAACCTCACCGACGGGCTCGACGGCCTGGCGATCATGCCGGTGGTGATGGTCGGCTCGGCGCTCGGTGTGTTCGCATACGTCACCGGAAGCTCGGTCTACGCGCGCTACCTCCTGTTCCCGCACATCCCGGGTTCGGGCGAGCTGCTCGTCTTCTGCTCCGCCATGGCGGGCGCGGGCCTGGCCTTCCTGTGGTTCAACACCCACCCGGCGCAGGTCTTCATGGGTGACGTGGGTGCGCTGGCCTTGGGCGGCGCGTTGGGCACCATCGCGATCATCGTGCGCCAGGAGATCGTGTTCTTCGTGATGGGCGGCATCTTCGTGGTCGAGGCGATCTCGGTGATGGCACAGGTCAGTTACTTCAAATACACGAAGAAGCGTTACGGCGAGGGCCGGCGCGTGCTGAAGATGGCACCCTTGCACCACCACTTCGAGAAGAGCGGCTGGCGCGAGACCCAGGTGGTCGTACGCTTCTGGATCATCACCATGCTGCTGTGCCTGGTGGGCCTGTCGACCTTGAAGCTGCGCTAGACGGCACTGCGATGCGACACCTCCAAGACCTCCCCGTCCTCGTCCTGGGCCTCGGCGCGTCCGGCCTGGCGATGGCGCGCTGGTGCGCGCGGCACGGCGCGCAGGTGACCGTGGCCGACACGCGCGAGGCGCCGCCGCAACTGGCCGTCCTGCGTGAGGAACTGCCGCAGGTGCAGTTCGTCGGCGGCCCCTTCACGGCCGGCCTGGTCGAGGGCACGCCCGTCCGCGCCGTGTACCGCTCGCCGGGCCTGTCGCCGGCGACGGTGGCACCGGTGGTCGACGCGGCACGCGCCGTGGGCCTGCTGGTCGGCGGCGAACTCGATCTCTTCGCGCAGGCGCTGCGCGACCTGCATGCGGCGCGCGTTGAAGCGGCGCAGGCGGCCGCGTCGGCCCCGGTCATCGACGACGCCGAGTTCGAGTCGCCCGTCGCTGCCGAGGCGCCTGCCGCGGATGCGGCCGAGGCGGAAGTCGCCCCGGTCCTGGCTGCGTCGGAGGAAGAACAGCCCACCGCGGTGACCACCGAGCCAGGGCCTGCGCCGGGCGAGCCCGCGCCGGTCGCCCTGGACGAATCCGCCGCGCCGGTGGCCGAGGCGCAAGAAGTCGAAGCCCGCGCCGATGACGTCGACGCTTCCGTCGGCGCGCAGGCCGAAGAGCTTCGACCCGACGCCTCGCTGTCCGTGCCGGCGCCCGCGCCGAACGCGGCCGAGCCGGCCGCCCCCGGCGTCTACGTGCCCAAGGCCGCGCGCGAGGCCGCCGAATTCGTGGCGCGCATCGCCGAACTGTCTACCCCGGCCGCCCTGGCGCAGGCCGAGGAAGAGCCCGCACCCGCGCCTGCCGTCGTCATCGAGGCCCCGGCCGCGCCGGTAGGCTACACGCCCGCCGTTCTCGCCATCACCGGCACCAACGGCAAGACCACCGTGACCTCGCTCACGGCGCAATTGATCGAGCACGCAGGCAAGTCCGTGGCCGTGGCCGGCAACATCGGCCCCACGCTGCTGGACACCCTGGCTGCGCACATCGACGCCGACACGCTGCCGCAGGTGTGGGTGCTCGAGCTGTCGAGCTTCCAGCTCGACGGTGTGCAGGGCTTCGAGCCCACGGCCGCCACCGTGCTCAACATCACGCAGGACCACCTCGACTGGCACGGCGACATGGCGAGCTATGCCGGCGCCAAGGCGCGCATCTTCGGCCAGAAGGGGCTGATGGTGCTCAACCGCGACGACGCTGCCGTGATGGCCATGCTGCCGGCACCGACCCGGGTCAAACTGCAGAAGCCGGTGCTGCGTGCGCACCTCACCTTCGGCGCCGACCTGCCGCAGCGTCCCGGCGACTTCGGCATCGAACGCATCAACGGCATGGCCTGGCTGGTGCGGGCCCACGAGGCCGACGAGACGCAGAAGCGCAAGCGCGGTGCCGCGCAGCAAGAGGACATCCACATCCAGCGCCTGATGCCGGCCGACGCGCTGCGCATCCGTGGCCAGCACAACGCGCTCAACGCCCTGGCGGCGCTCGCGCTCGCGGTGTCCGCCGGCTGCCCGATGGGCCCGATGCTCTACGGCCTGCGCGAGTACCGCGGCGAACCGCATCGCGTCGAACCCGTCGCGATCATCGATGGCGTCGAGTTCTTCGACGACAGCAAGGGCACCAACGTCGGCGCGACAGTGGCGGCGCTGCTGGGCCTGGGAGTTGACCGGAAAGTGATCGTCATCCTGGGCGGCGAAGGCAAAGGCCAGGACTTCTCGCCGCTGGCCGATCCGGTCCAGCGCTTCGCACGCGCCGTGGTGCTGATCGGCCGCGACGCGCCGGTCATCGAGTCGGCCCTGGCCGACACCGGCGTGCCTCTGCTGCACGCGCCCGACATGGACGAGGCCGTGGCCACCGCCGCGCGCCGTGCACATGCGGGCGACGCCGTGCTGCTGTCGCCGGCCTGCGCCAGCTTCGACATGTTCAAGGACTACGCGCACCGCGCCGAGGTGTTCCGCGCCGCCGTCGAGGCACTGCAGGACGCGCCCGCCCGAGGAGTTCTCCAATCATGAGCAGCACCCCCGCCGGCGCCACCCCCAACCCGACCGCCGGCCGCTTCGGCGGCTGGTTCCGCCGTGCCGCCAAGAGCGGCATGGACGCGCTGCCCATGCACCTGCCGGTGCGCCTGGGCGGCGGCGACTTCACGCAGACCAAGGCCGCGCCGGTGCGCGTGCTCGGCTTCGACCAGGCCATGCTGTGGGTGGTCGTCGCGCTGCTGGCCTGGGGCTTCGTGATGGTGTATTCGGCCTCCATCGCGCTGGGCGACAACCCGCGCTTCGCGCGCGCCAACTACAGCCAGTTCTTCTTCGTCGTGCGGCACGGCGCCTTCATCGCCATCGCTTTCGTGGCGGGGCTGCTGGCCTTCCAGGTGCCCATGCGCATCTGGGAACGCGTCGCGCCCTGGCTCTTCATCATCTCGATCCTGCTGCTGGTGCTGGTGCTGGTGCCGCACATCGGCCGCGTGGTCAACGGCGCGCGCCGCTGGCTGCCGCTGGGCATCATGAACTTCCAGCCGTCCGAGCTGGCCAAGCTGGCGATGGTGCTCTACGCCGCCAGCTACATGGTGCGCAAGATGGAGATCAAGGAACGCTTCTTCCGCGCCGTTGCGCCGATGGGCATCGCCGTGTTCGTGATCGGCATGCTGCTGCTGGCCGAGCCCGACATGGGCGCCTTCATGGTGATCGCCGTGATCGCCATGGGCATCCTGTTCCTGGGCGGCGTCAACGCGCGCATGTTCTTCGTGATCGCCGCGCTGGTGGTGGCGGCCTTCGCGCTGATCATCGCGACCAGCCAGTTCCGGCGCGAGCGCATCTTTGCGTACCTCGACCCCTTCAGCGAGGAGCATGCGCTGGGCAAGGGCTACCAGCTCTCGCACGCGCTGATCGCCATCGGCCGCGGCGAGATCTTCGGCGTCGGCCTGGGCGGCAGCGTCGAGAAGCTGCACTGGCTGCCCGAGGCGCACACCGACTTTCTGCTGGCCGTGCTGGGCGAGGAGTTCGGCCTGGTCGGCGTGCTGCTGATCATCGTGCTCTTCCTCTGGCTCACGCGCCGCATCATGCACATCGGCCGCCAGGCGATCGCGCTGGACCGCGTGTTCGCCGGCCTCACGGCCCAGGGTGTGGGCATCTGGATCGGCTTCCAGGCCTTCATCAACGTGGGCGTGAACCTCGGCGCGCTGCCGACCAAGGGCCTGGGCCTGCCGCTGATGAGCTTCGGCGGTTCCGCCATGTTGATGGACCTGATCGCGCTCGCCCTCGTGCTGCGGGTGGACTACGAGAACCGTGTCCTCATGAGAGGCGGACGCGTATGAGGACAGCCTTGGTCATGGCCGGCGGCACCGGCGGCCACATCTTCCCCGGCCTGGCCGTGGCGGAGGAGCTGCGTGCGCGCGGTTGGCGGGTGCACTGGCTGGGCGCGCCCGGCAGCATGGAAGAGCAGCTCGTGCCGCCGCGCGGCTTCGCCTTCGAGCCGGTGCAGTTCGGCGGCGTGCGTGGCAAGGGCCCGGTCACGCTGGCCCTGCTGCCGCTCAAGCTGCTGCGTGCGTTCTGGCAGAGCATCCAGGTGGTGCGGCGCGTCAAGCCGCAGGTGGTCGTCGGCCTGGGCGGCTACATCACCTTCCCGGGCGGCATGATGAGCGTGCTGCTGGGCAAGCCGCTGGTGCTGCACGAGCAGAACTCGGTGGCCGGCCTTGCGAACAAGGTGCTGGCCGGCGTGGCCGACCGTGTGTTCACCGCCTTCCCCAACGTGATGGCCAAGGCGAAATGGGTGGGCAACCCGCTGCGCGAAGCCTTCCTGTCGCAGCCCGGCCCGGCCGAGCGCTTCGCCGGCCGCACGGGCCCGCTCAAGCTGCTGGTGGTCGGTGGCAGCCTGGGCGCCAGGGCGCTCAATGCCATCGTGCCGAAGGCGCTGGCGCGCATCGCGCCCGCCGAGCGGCCCATCGTGCTGCACCAGAGCGGCGCCAAGCAGATCGACGAGCTGCGCGCCAACTATGCCGCCGCCGGCGTCGATGCCGAGCTGACGCCCTTCATCGAGGACACGGCCGAAGCGTACGCCGCGGCGGACCTCATCGTCGCGCGCGCCGGCGCCAGCACCGTGACCGAGATCGCCGCGGTCGGTGCCGCCGCGCTCTTCGTTCCCTTTCCGTCGGCGGTGGACGACCACCAGACCACCAACGCCCGCTTCCTCGTCGACGCGGGCGGCGGCTGGCTCGTCCAGCAGACCGACCTGACCCCTGAACTCTTGTCCGATTTGCTACAGAAAACAGAGCGATCCACGCTGATGGAGCGGGCGCTGAAGGCCAAAGCGATGCAGAAGACCGAGGCCACGGCCGAGGTCGTGAAAGCCTGCGAGGAACTCGCTGCAGGAGGCCGCGCATGAAGCATGCGATTCGCCACATCCACTTCGTCGCGCATCACGAGCACGCCGACGACCTGCGCTGCATGGGAGGTCGTCGATGAAGCACGCCATCCGCCACATCCATTTCGTCGGCGTGGGCGGCTCCGGCATGAGCGGCATCGCCGAGGTGCTGCTCAACCTGGGCTACACGATCTCCGGCTCCGACCTGGCCGACAGCGCGACGCTGCGCCGCCTGGCGGGCCTGGGCATCCGCACCTTCGTCGGCCATGAGGCCGCACACATCGCGGGCGCCGACGCGGTCGTCACCTCCACTGCGGTGAAGGCCGACAACCCCGAGGTGCTGGCCGCGCGCGAGCGCAGGATCCCGGTGGTGCCGCGCGCGCTGATGCTGGCCGAGCTGATGCGCCTCAAGCAGGGCATCGCCATCGCCGGCACGCACGGCAAGACCACCACCACCAGCCTGGCGGCCAGCGTGCTCGCGGCCGCGGGGCTCGACCCCACCTTCGTGATCGGCGGGCGCCTGAACAGCGCCGGTGCCAACGCCAAGCTGGGCAGCGGCGACCACATCGTGGTCGAGGCCGACGAGTCCGACGCGTCCTTCCTCAACCTGCTGCCGGTGATGGCGGTGGTGACGAACATCGACGCCGACCATATGGAGACCTACGGGCACGACTTCGCGAAGCTGCAGCAGGCCTTCGTCGACTTCCTGCACCGCATGCCCTTCTACGGCGTGGCCATCCTGTGCACGGACGACCCCGCGATCCGCCAGATCCTGCCGCAGGTGACCTGCCCCGTGACCAGCTACGGCTTCGGCGAGGACGCGCAGGTGCGCGCCACCGACGTGCGCGCCGTCGGCGGCCAGATGCATTTCACGGCGCAGCGCCGCAACGGCGTGGTGCTGCCCGACCTGCCCATCGTGCTCAACCTGCCGGGCGAGCACAACGTGCGCAACGCGCTGTCGGTCATCGCCATCGCCGTCGAGCTCGGCATTCCCGACGAGGCGGTGCAGCGCGGCCTGGCCGACTTCAAGGGCGTGGGCCGGCGCTTCCAGCGCTACGGCGAGGTGGCGGCGCCGACGGGCGGCAGCTTCACCGTCATCGACGACTACGGCCACCACCCGGTCGAG
Organism: Xenophilus aerolatus; assembly: GCA_030418545.1. Classification (GTDB taxonomy): domain Bacteria; phylum Pseudomonadota; class Gammaproteobacteria; order Burkholderiales; family Burkholderiaceae_C; genus Xenophilus. Next base: position 123,404 of record QAIB01000005.1, read on the forward strand.
ATGGCGGCCACCGTGGCTGCCGCGCGCGGCGCCTTCCCCGGCCGACGCCTGGTGCTGGCCTTCCAGCCGCACCGCTACACCCGCACGCGCGACTGCTTCGAGGACTTCGTCAAGGTCATCGGCCAGGCCGACGCCGTGCTGCTGGCCGAGGTGTATGCCGCCGGCGAGGCGCCGATCGTCGCGGCCGACGGGCGCTCGCTGGCGCGCGCGTTGCGCGTGGCAGGCAAGGTCGAGCCGGTCTTCGTCGACGACATCGGCGCCATGCCGCAGGCCGTGCTCGACAACGCGCGCGACGGCGACGTGGTCATCTGCATGGGCGCCGGCTCCATCGGCGGCGTGCCGGCCAAGGTGGTCGAGCTGGGTGGTGCGGTGCCATCGAATCAGGAGCGCTCTGCGCAGGAAGGACGGGCGCTGTGAGCCAAATCGATCCTCAATCCCTGGGCAAGGTCGCTGTGCTCTTCGGCGGCAGCTCGGCCGAGCGCGAGGTCTCGCTCATGTCCGGCACCGGCGTGCTCGAGGCGCTCAAGAGCCGCGGCGTCGACGCCCACGCCTTCGACCCGGCCCAGCGCGAGCTCGCCGACCTCAAGCGCGAGGGCTTCGCCCGCTGTTTCATCGCACTGCACGGCCGGCATGGCGAAGACGGCACGGTGCAGGGCGCATTGGAGCTGCTCGGCGTGCCCTACACCGGCTCCGGCGTCATGGCGTCCAGCGTGGCGATGGACAAGGTCATGACCAAGCGCCTCTGGCAGGCCGACGGCCTGCCCACGCCCAAGTACGTGCGCCTGGCCTTCGACCAGCAAAGCCGTGAGCAGGTGCGCGCGGTGCCCGACGTGCTGGGCCTGCCGCTGATCGTCAAGCCGCCGCGCGAGGGCTCGTCGATCGGCGTGACCAAGGTGCGCGGCTATTCGGACATGCAGGACGCCGTCGCCCTGTCGGCCAAGTACGACCCCGACGTGCTGTGCGAGGAGTTCATCGAGGGCGACGAGGTCACCTGCGCCGTGCTGGGCAGCGGCCTGGACGCGGTGGCGCTGCCGGTGGTGCGCATCGCGGCCCCGGAGGGTGCCTACGACTACCAGAACAAGTACTTCACCGACGACGTGAAGTACCACTGCCCGGCCGGCCTGCCCGATGCGCTCGAAGAGGAGATCCGCCACCTGGCGCTCGCCGCTTACCGCACGCTCGGCTGCCGCGGCTGGGGCCGCGCCGACCTGATGATCCGCGCCAGCGACCGCAAGCCCTTCCTGCTGGAGATGAACACCTCGCCGGGCATGACCAGCCATTCGCTGGTGCCCATGTCTGCGCGCGCGGCAGGCATCGCCTACGAGGACCTGTGCCTGCGCGTGCTGGCCAGCGCGACCCTCGATTCGGCGCCGCCGAACCACGCCGCCTGACATGATGCAGCCCCCACGCTCATCGCTACGCGTATCGCTGCCCCCCGAGGGGGCGCGTCAATGCCTTCGGGCGGCCGGGCGGCATTGACATGGCCGACTCCATCCCCACCCCCTTCGATGTCAAGCTCATGAACATCCTCGCCACGCTCATGTTCGCGGCCTGCGGTGTGCTGCTGCTGGCCGCGGCGGCCTGGTGGGTGCTGCGCCAGCCCTTCTTCCCGATCGCCGGGCTGAAGGTGGACGGCGACGTGACGCACAACAACGCGATCACCCTGCGCGCCAACGTGGCGCCGCAGCTCGCCGGCAACTTCTTCACCGTCGACCTGGCCAAGGCGCGCACCGCCTTCGAGTCGGTGCCCTGGGTGCGCAAGGCGGTGGTGCGACGCGAGTTCCCGAACAAGCTGCGCGCGACCCTGGTCGAGCACGTACCCGTCGCGCACTGGGGCACCGAGGCCGAGTCGCGCATGGTCAACAGCTACGGCGAGGTCTTCGAGGCCAACACCGCCGAGGCCGACGACGACCTGCCGCGCCTGTCGGGCCCGGACGACCAGGCCGGCCACGTGCTGGGCATGTACCGCGAGCTGGTGCCGGTGTTCAAGTCCAGGGACCTGGAGCTCGACGAGCTGGACCTGTCCAGCCGCGGCAGCTGGCAGGCCACGCTGTCGACGGGCGCCGTCATCGAACTCGGCCGCGGCAGCAGCGACGAGGTGAAGGCGCGCACCGAGCGCTTCCTGCGCAGTGTGCGGCAGGTGGCGGCGCAGTACGGCCGCAGCGTCGACTCGGTCGAGAGCGCCGACCTGCGCCATGCCGATGCCTATGCGCTGCGCCTGCGTGGCGTGACGGTGGCCGCCGAGGGCGCCCCCGCGCCCAAGAAGAAATAGAGAAGAGTGACCTGAGGACACATCGATGCCCAAAGAATACAAAGACCTGGTTGTCGGACTCGACATCGGCACCGCCAAGGTGATGGCCGTGGTGGCCGAGGTGCTGCCCAACGGCGAGCTGAAGCTGGCCGGCCTGGGCGTGGCGCCCTCCAACGGCCTCAAGCGCGGCGTGGTGGTGAACATCGACGCCACGGTGCAGAGCATCCAGCAGGCCCTCAAGGAGGCCGAGTTCATGGCCGACTGCAAGATCGGCCGCGTCTACACCGGCATCACCGGCAGCCACATCCGCGGCATCAACTCCAGCGGCATGGTCGCGGTGAAGGACAAGGAAGTCACCACCGCCGACGTGGCCCGCGTGGTGGAGACGGCGCGCGCCATCAACATCTCCAGCGACCAGCGCCTGCTGCTGGTGGAGCCCCAGGAGTTCGTGATCGACGGCCAGGACGTCAAGGAGCCGATCGGCATGAGCGGCATGCGCCTGGAAGCCAAGGTGCACATCGTCACCGGCGCGCAGAGCGCGGCCGAGAACATCATCAAGTGCGTGCGCCGCTGCGGGCTGGAGGTGGACCAGCTCATGCTCAACCCGCTCGCTTCCAGCCAGGCGGTGCTGACCGAGGACGAGCGCGAGCTGGGCGTGGTGCTGGTGGACATCGGCGCCGGCACCACCGACGTGGCCATCTTCACCAACGGCGCGATCCGCCACACGGCGGTGATCCCGATCGCCGGCGACCTGATCACCAGCGACATTGCCATGGCGCTGCGCACGCCGACCAAGGACGCCGAGGACATCAAGGTCGAGAACGGCTACGCCAAGCAGCTGCTGGCCGATCCCGACACGCAGGTCGAGGTGCCCGGCCTGGGCGACCGCGGCCCACGCATGCTGAGCAAGCAGGCCCTGGCGGGCGTGATCGAGCCGCGCATCGAGGAGATCTTCTCGCTGGTGCAGCAGGTCGTGCGCGAGTCGGGCTACGAAGAGGTGCTCTCGTCGGGCGTGGTGCTCACGGGCGGGAGTGCCGTCATGCCGGGCATGGTCGAGCTGGGCGAGGACATCTTCCTCAAGCCCGTGCGCCGGGGCATCCCGAAGTATTCGAGCGCCTTGTCCGACATGGTGGCCCAGCCCCGAGCGGCGACAGTCATGGGTCTGCTCGAGGAAGCACGCTTTGCGCGCATGCGCGGCTACAAGGTGGCGCAGAAGAACGGTTCGGTGAAGACGGCCTTCGGCCGCTTCAAGGACTTCATCGTAGGAAATTTCTAAAAATGAAAGCCTACGCCCACCTGCACACCGGCCCACCTCGACATTTCAACGAGCGATGGCGGCGAACCGGTCCACCACGCTGACGCCCGCGGCGTTCACACCCGGTCAGACATCAGCGAAGCAATAGAACAGTTCTCTCTCAAACACGGCAACTGCAAGGATTCAAGGAGTTAAAGATGGCCATCGAAATGATCGAAGTCGAAGAATTCAACCAGGGCACGCAGATCAAGGTGATCGGTGTCGGCGGCGGCGGCGGCAATGCCGTCGCTCACATGATGCAGCGCGGTGTCCAGGGCGTGGAATTCATCTGCGCCAACACCGACGCGCAGGCGCTCAACCGCGGCCACTCGCACAAGACGATCCAGCTCGGCCTCACCGGCCGCGGCGCAGGCAGCAAGCCGCAGATCGGCCGTGAATCGGCCGAGGTGGCGGTGGACGACATTCGCCAAGCGATCGAAGGCGCGCACATGCTCTTCATCACCGCCGGCATGGGCGGCGGCACCGGCACCGGCGCGGCCCCCGTGATCGCGCGCGTGGCCAAGGAAATGGGCATCCTGACCGTCGGCGTGGTGACCAAGCCCTTCGACTGGGAAGGCGGCAAGCGCATGACCAATGCCGAGCAGGGCCTGTCCGAGCTCGAGGCGAACGTCGATTCGCTGATCGTCATCCTCAACGAGAAGCTGCTCGACGTGCTGGGCGACGACGTGACGCAGGAAGAGGCTTTCGGTCACGCCAACGACGTGCTGAAGAACGCCGTCGGCGGCATCGCCGAGATCATCAACGAGTACGGCCACGTCAACGTCGACTTCGAGGACGTGCGCACCGTGATGGGCGAGCCCGGCAAGGCCATGATGGGGACGGCCTCGGCCAGCGGCCCGGACCGTGCACGCATCGCCTCGGAACAGGCCGTCGCCTGCCCGCTGCTCGAAGGCATCGACCTGTCGGGCGCCAAGGGCGTGCTGGTGCTGGTCACGGCGTCGAAGGGCTCGCTCAAGCTGTCGGAATCGAAGCTGGCGATGAACACCATCCGCGCCTACGCCTCGCCCGACGCGCACGTGATCTACGGCGCCGCCTACGATGAGTCGCTGGGCGACGAGATGCGCGTGACCGTGGTCGCCACCGGCCTGTCGCGCCCCAAGTCCAACCTCACGGTGGTGCCGACCTACGAGCCGGCCATGGCCACGGGCACCCACGGCTACGTGCCGAACATCGGCGGCGTGGGCGTGAACATGGTCGACCCGGCCTCGATCCCGACCTACCAGCGCGTGGGCAAGCCGGACGTGTGGTCCTCGCACCCCAACCGCGTCAACGCATCGGCCAAGGTCAATGCGCTGTCGTCGGGCGGGATGGACGATTTCGAGATCCCCGCGTTCCTGCGTAGGCAGGCAGACTGAAATCGGACAGCCGGACGCGAAAGCCGCGAAGGGTGCGCGAAGGACGCGAAAACAGATGTCTTTTTCGCGTCCTTCGCGGGACCTTCGCGCTCTTCGCGTACGGGAGTCCGTATTGAGCTTATGGCAATAGCGGCGATAGGCAGGGCGATGGGGCGCCGTACGGCGGGCGAACCTAAAATCGCCGGCGTGCTGCAACAGAGAACCCTCAAGTCGATCAGCCGCGCCGTGGGCGTGGGGCTGCACAGCGGCCAGCGGGTGGAGCTGACGCTGCGGCCGGCGCCGGCGGACACGGGCATCGTGTTCCGGCGCGTCGACCTGCCCGAGCCGGTCGAGATCCCGATGAACGCCGAGGCGGTGACGGACACGCGCCTGGCCTCGACGGTCTCCAACGGCGGCGCCAAGGTGCAGACCGTGGAGCACATCATGTCGGCCTGCGCCGGCATCGGCATCGACAACCTGTACATCGACATCACGGCCGACGAGGTGCCCATCCTCGACGGTTCGGCCGCCTCCTTCGTGTTCCTGCTGCAGAGCGCGGGCGTCGAACTGCAGAAGGCACCGCGCCGCTTCCTGAAGGTGACCAAACCCGTCGAGGTGCGCGAAGGCGAGGGCGCCAACGAGAAGTGGGCGCGGCTGGACCCGTACCACGGCTTCAAGCTGGGCTTCCAGATCGACTTCGACCACCGCGTCGTCAACTCCACCGGCCAGCGCTTCGAATTCGACCTCGGCAGCGGCCAGTACAACCGCGACATCGCACGCGCGCGTACCTTCGGCTTCACCAAGGAGGTCGAGTACATGCGCAGCAAGGGCCTGGCACTGGGCGGCGGGCTCGACAACGCGATCGTCATGGACGACACCAAGGTGCTCAATGCCGGCGGCCTGCGCTACGACGACGAGTTCGTCAAGCACAAGATCCTCGACGCGATGGGCGACCTCTACATCGTCGGCCATCCCCTGCTGGCGGCGTACAGCGCCTTCCGCTCGGGCCATGCGCTCAACAACAAGCTGCTGCGCGCGCTGCTCGCGCAGCCCGACGCCTATCAGCTCGTGACCTTCGAGAACGAGCGCGCCGCGCCGCAGGGCTTCAACGAGGTGGCGCGCGCCTGGTAGCGACGCGCACCGGCCGTTTTCCGCACATGCTGCTGTTTCGCTGGGCCATGCTGCTGCTCCTGCTGGTGGCGGGCGTGTGCTTCGCTTTCTATGCCGGCACCGGGCAGGTCAAGTACCGGCGCATCGGCTGGATCGTGCTCAAGTGGACCTTGCTGGCGGCGCTGGGCTTCTTCGCCGTGTTGATCGCCGAGCGGGTGGCCTGAGCCTCAGGCGCGCGGCGGGCGGCCGTCGAAGGCGTCCTGCAGCAGTTGCCTGAGCGCCTGCGCTTCCAGCGGCCGCGGGTTGGGGTACTGGTTCTCCATCGCCAGCGCGCAGGCCCGGTCCAGGTCCTGCTCGCGCATCCCGATGTCCTTGAGCGCCACCGGCGCGCCGTTGTCGCGTGCCAGCTCGTGGACCGCGCGCGGTGCGTCGTCCGCGCCCAGCGCGCGCGCGATGCGCTGCATCGCGTCGGGGGCAGCGCCGGCGTTGTAGGCCAGCGCGTGGGGCAGCACGACGGTGTGGGTCTCGGCATGCGGCAGGTTGAAGCTGCCGCCCAGCGTGTGGCACAGCTTGTGGTGCAGCGCCATGCCGACGCCGCCCAGTACCTGCCCGCACAGCCAGGCGCCGTAGAGCGCGTCGGCCCGGGCCTGGCCATCGGCCGGATCCGCATGGATCGCCGGCAGCGCCCGACCCAGCGCCGCAATGCCTTCCTCGGCCAGCAGTCGCATGACCGGGTTGCCGTCGATCGCGTACAGGCCCTCGGCCGCATGCGCCAGGGCGTTGATGCCGCTCACCACCGACAGACCCACGGGCAGCCCGATCGTCAGGTCCGGGTCGTAGATCACGGTGCGCGGCATCACGCGCGTGTCCTTCCCGGTGTGCTTGAGGCCGTTGTGGGTCACGCCGTAGATGGGCGTCATCTCCGAGCCCGCATAGGTGGTGGGCACGGCCAGGATCGGCAGCCCCGAATCGAGCGCGATGGCCTTGCCCAGCCCGATGGTGGAGCCGCCGCCCAGGGCCACCGCGCAATCGGCGTCCAGCCGCAGCGCCACGGCGCGCGCTTCGCGGGCGACCTCCATCGGCACGTGCATCACCGCGCCGGCGAAGACGCCCGCGGCCCGCTCGCCCAGCTGCGCGGCCAGCCGCTCCGCCTGTTCGCGCTGCGGCGGGGTGCACAGGATCAGCGCCCGGCGCATGCCCAGGGCGTCGAGCTCTTCGGCGATACGGGCCAGGGCCCCGGTGCCGAAGATGACGCGCTGCGCGCGGCTCTCGAAGACGAAGGGCGTCGTCATTCGGCGACGATCCCGCGGCTCTTGATGAGGCGGCCCCAGCGCTCGCTCTCGCTTTTGATCAGGCGGTTCATTGCCTCGCGGTCGCCGGCCACGACCTCGAAACCGCCATCGCCCAGGCGCTTCGCGACCTCGGGCTGGCGCAGCACGGCGCCCATGTCGGCCGCCAGCCGGTCGAGCGCGACGGCCGGCACCTTGGCGGGCGCCACCATGCCGACCCAGGAATAGACCTCGAAGCCCTTGTAGCGCTCGGCCACCGCCGGCACCTCGGGCAGGGCGGCGTTGCGGCCCGGCGAGGTGACGGCCAGCGCGCGCAGCTTGCCGCTCTGCACCTGCGGCAGCACCAGCGGCAGGCTGGCGATCATCGAGTCGACGTGCCCGCCCATCAGGTCGGTGAGCGCCGGACCGCCGCCCTTGAAGGGCACGTGCACACCGCTCGTGCCGGCGGTCTCGTGGAAGAGTTCGGCCGCCAGGTGGTTGGAGCTGCCTGCGCCCACGGACGCGTACGACACGGCGCCCTTGCCCTTCGCAGCGGTCACGTAGTCTTGCAGCGCCCTGTACGGCGAAGTGGCCGGCACCACCAGCACCATCGGCGAGCGGGCCACGTACGACACGCCGGTGAAGTCGCGCGCGGTGACGTAGGGCAGCTTGGGGTAGATGTGCTGCTCGGTCGCGTAGGAGTCGAACACCAGCGCGACGGTGTGGCCGTCGGGCGGGCTCTTGGCCACCAGCGCCATGCCGATGGTGCCGCCCGCGCCCCCGCGGTTGTCGACGATGACCTGCTGGCCCAGCCGGGCGGCGAGCGGCTCCTGGATCTGGCGCGCCACCTTGTCGACGGTGCCGCCGGCCGCGAAGGGCACCACCATCGTCACGAGGCGCGACGGGTAGGTCTGGGCGAGGGCCGGTCCGGCGCCCAGTAGCGCGAAGCCGAGGGCCAGCGCGCAGTGGAGGGTGTGGCGGCGGGGCATCCCGGCCGATGTCGTCTCTTGTTCGAACATGAAGAATCCTGGTGTCTCGGTGTGGGCTGGATGCTATTCTTTGCGGCGGACGAAAAGAACTCGCCCCCAACGCCAAACGCCTTTGCGGGAGCTGCACAAATGGAATCCATCCGCTTTGCCGAATCGCTGGCTGTCTTCGTCGACGTCGCGCAGGCGCGCAGCTTCTCGGCCGTGGCGCGCCGGCGCGGCATGGTCGCGTCCTCCGTCGCGCGGCAGATCGATGCGCTGGAGCAGGACCTGAAGGTGCCGCTGTTCACGCGCTCCACCCGCGCGCTGGTGATGACCGACGCCGGCGAACTGCTGCTGGAGCGGGCGCAGAAGATCCTGCGCGACATGACCGACGCGCGCGCCGAGGTGGTCTCGCTCGACCAGCGCGTGCAGGGCCTGCTGCGCGTGAGCTGCGTGCCGGCCTTCGGGCGGCGGCATGTGGTGCCGCACCTGGCGTCGCTGCTCGAGAAGCACCCGGCGCTGAGCGTCGAGCTGGAACTCACCGAGCGCCTGGTCGACCCGGTGCTCGAGCGCTTCGACATCGTGATCCGCATCGGCCCGCAACCCGACAGCAGCCTGGTCGGCCAACGCATCGGCAGCCAGCGCTACATCATGGGCGCGGCGCCCTCGTACCTGGCGCGCCACGGCCGGCCGACGCACTTCGAGGACCTGGCCCGACACCACCTCATCGACCGCCAGCACAGCACCAACGCCCGCGGCTGGCGCGAGCTGGACGGCTTCGACTGGAGCCAACCGCCGCACTTCGCGCTGGAGAGCGACGACTGCGACTCGCGCCGCATGTGCGCGGCGCAGGGCCTGGGCATCGCGCTGATGCCCAATTGGGCCATCGGCGAGGACCTGGCCGCCGGCCGCATCGTCGAGCTGTCGCTCGAGGGTGCGCCGAAGCAGCCGGCCACCGGCATCTTCATGCTGCGGGCCGCGCCGCACGCGAGCATCAAGGTGCGCGCCTTCACCCAGCACCTGCTGGACAGCATCGGCCGCTCGGCCAGCTGGGTCAGCGACGCGGCCACGGCGCTGCAGTAGCGCCCCGGCGTTGCGCGCTCAGCGCATCCGGCCCTGGCGGTAGGCGCCCGTGGTGCGGCGCTCCAGCGTGGCGGCATGGCCGAGGCGCGCGAGCGTGCGCCCGACCTGTGCATGGGTGATCGCCAGGCCCAGCGCGTCGGCCGCGTCGGCGCCGGGCACCCCCGGCAGGTCGAGCAGGCGGCGCACCATCTCCTGCACCTGCGCCTTGGCGGCGCTGCCGTGGCCGGCCACGGCCTGCTTCATCTGCAGGGCGGTGTATTCGGCCACGCTCAGGTCGTTGACCACCAGCGCCGTCAGGCAGGCGCCGCGCGCCTGGCCCAGCAGCAGCGTCGACTGCGGATTGACGTTGACGAACACGATCTCCACCGCTGCCGCATCGGGCTGGTAGCGCTGCGCCAGCTCGCCGATGCCGTCGAACAGCACCTTCAGCCGCGATGCCAGTTCGCCCTTGGCCATGTGCTTCGTGCTGATGGTGCCGCTGGCCACGTAACGCAGCGCGTGGCCGTCCACGTCCACCACGCCGAAGCCGGTGGTCTGCAGGCCGGGATCGATGCCGAGGATGCGCATGCTATGAGAGCAATAGCTGCATGCGCAGGCGGGACGGGTGCTGCACGCGGATTTGCCTTGAAAGAATGCCCGGGGAGTCCTCACGCATCGAAGTACCAGCGGACGGAATGGAAGAAGATCGGCGCCGCGAAGCAAAGCGCATCGACACGGTCGAGCAGGCCGTTGGCGCCGGTCACGCCCACGCCCTTGCGGCCCCAGTTGGGAATGCCGCGGTCGCGCTTGAGGGCCTTCATCACCAGGTGGCCCATCGAGCCCGCGACACAGGCCACGAGCGCCGCCGTGAAGGCCTGCCAGAAGCGGAAGGGCGTGATGAAGGACAGCAGCGCGCCGACGAAGCTCGCCACCACCATGCCCACACCCCAGCTGGCCCAGTTGAAGCTGCGGCTGATGTGGGGCGCGATCGGTGCACGCGGCCGCAGCAGCTGGCGCAGCAGGCCGCCTCGGGTGGGCGGCGCCTCGGGCCCTGCATCGGCCGGCGGTGCGGTGGCCGACAGGCGCCGGTTGATGAGGTGCTGCACCAGCATGCAGGTCTGCACCGTGGCGACGAGGAAGAAGACCAGGAACGCGTTCTTGCCCTCATAGCCGGGGAAGGACAGCAGCAGCAGCGCCGGCACGTGCGACAGCCCGTAGACGCAGACCATGATGCCCCACTGCAGCTTGGCATTCCGCTCGAGGAATTGGCTCGGGTCGTCGGCCAGCGCGCTGGCCACCGGGATGGCGAAGAACACGTACACCGGGATGAACACGGTGAAGAAGTTGAAGCGCGCGGTCGCGACCAGCATGAACTGGATCGGCAGCACGACGAAGAAGGCCAGCAGCAGGCTGCGGTGGTCGCCGCGCCGCGTGGGCGAGAGCGTGATGAACTCGCGCAGCGCCAGGAAGGCGATGAGCGCGAACAGCACGGTGGCCACCGTGTCGCCCAGGGCCCAGCCGATCCAGAAGATCACCACCATGAACCAGGTGGTGCGCAGCAGGCCGCGGAAGTGGCGCAGCTCCTCCTGCCAGAGCTCGCCATGCACCGGGTGGCGGCGCTCGCGCAGCGTGAGCAGGAAGGCCGCGGTGCTCACGATCGCCAGCAGGCCGAAGACGACGACGAACAGCGCCGCGACCTGCTGGGTCGCGCTGAGATTGCGCAGGAAGCTTTCCATGTCGGGGTCGCAGCGTTAACAGGCCCTAGACGTCGCGCAGGGCGATGACCGCCTCGCGGGCGCGGTCGAGAAATGCGCGGCGCTCCTCGCCGGCGCCGAGCTTCACCGGCGCGCCGAAGGTGACCGAGCACAGGATGGGCACCGGCACGACCTCGCCCTTGGGCATCACGCGCTGCACGTTGTCGATCCACGCCGGCACCAGCACCACCTCCGGGAACAGGCGGGCCAGCGTGTACAGGCCGGACTTGAACTTCTGCGGCGTCCCGGTATGGCCGCGCGTGCCCTCGGGAAAGATGATGATCGAGTCGCCGCTGCGCAGCGCCTCCACCAGCGGCAGCAGCGGGTCGTCCGGGCGCAGCTCGGGCAAGGGCGCCGCGCCCGCATGGGCATCGGGGGCATCGGTGGGCGCAGTGACCGGCGAGGCCACGGGTGCAGAGGGCAGGGGCGCCGGCAGATCGAGCTCGCCCTGGACTTCGCTGCGCGAGGCCGTCGGCAGGGTCGACGCCATCGTGTCCGCCTCGACACCTGCTTCCACGGGCAGCGCCGGCGGCGGTGTCGCCGCTTCGCCGCCGGCGGAGGTGGGCAGGTTGGCCGGCGGCGTGGCCGGGGCGGTAGGCAGGTCGAAGGTGGGCTCGATGCGCTCGCCGCCGGCCGGGGCTGCCGCGACGGGCGCCGTGGGCATCGCAGGGGTTGCCGGCGCCGGGCCGCCCGCACGTTCCACGTACACGGCGTTGAACACCTCGGTCGTGATCCAGCGCTTGAGCGGCGTGTTGGCCCAGTAGTCGCGTGCCGCGATGGGCCGCGTGATGCTGCGCAGCTCTTCGGGCAGCGCGGCCCAGATCATGACCAGGTCGACGTGGCTCTGGTGGTTGGCGAAGTAGATGCGCTGCTCGGCCTTGGGCGGGCAGCCGAACCAGCGCGCCTGTGCACCGGTGAGCAGCCGCACCAGCCCGAGCAGCATCCATCCGGTCAGCTTGGCAAGCATGCGGCGATGATACGGGCCGGCTCCGTCGGCGGCCGCGCTGGCCGCTCAGGGCAGCTCGACCGCGCCCATGCGCGCGACGATGGTCGCGGTGCGTCCGTTGAGGTAGGCCGAGTTGGGTCGCATCTCGTAGAACTGCGGGCTGGGCAGCATCACGGCCAGGCGCGCGGCCTCCGACGGCGACAGGCGCGCCGCACTCTTGCCGAAATAGCGCTGCGCCGCCGCTTCGGCGCCGAACACGCCGTTGCCCCATTCGACGCTGTTGAGGTAGATCTCCAGGATGCGCTGCTTGCTCAGGAAGAGCTCCAGCGCCATCGTCAGCACCAGTTCCTGGCCCTTGCGCAGCAGCGTGCGTTCGCCCGACAGCAGCAGGTTCTTCGCCAGCTGCTGGGTGACGGTGGAGCCGCCGCGCAGGCGCGTCTGCACCGGCGCGGGCGCGGGCTTGCCGCGGGCCGCCGCACGGGCGGCGCGCTTGGCCGCCAGCTCTTCGGCGCGGGCGTTGCGCTGGCGGGCGCGCTCGACCGCCTCCCACTCCACGCCGTCGTGGTTGACGAAGTCGGCGTCCTCGCTGGCCAGCACCGCGCGCTTGAGGTTGTCGTGAATCTGTGCGTAGGGCAGCCACTGCTGGCGCCATTGCGCCCGGGCACCGTCGCGCAGGACGAGCTGCCACATCTCCGAGCGCTGGAAGGCGGTGGACTGCGGGTCGATCGCGACCATTGCCGCGATGCGGAGTACGAAGAAGAGCTCGAGGGCGATGCCGGCCAGCAGCAGGCAGCCGATCCAGCGGACGAGGGGGCGCATCCGGCTTCTCAGGCCGCGTCGACGAGGGTGCGCAGCTCGGCCAGCACCTGGGCCGAGGGCGGGCGCACGCCGCGCCACAGCGCGAAGGCCTCGGCTGCCTGTTCGACCAGCATGCCCAGTCCGTCGCGCGGCACGGCACCGTGCGCGGACGCCCAGTCCATGAAGCCGGCCGCAGCGCGGCCGTACATCATGTCGACCGCGAGCGCACCGGGGCGCAGCACGCTCGCCGGCACCGGCACGGCGTCGCCGGCCAGGCTGGAGGCGGTGGCGTTCACCACCACGTCGAAGCTGCCGGGCACGGCGTCGAGGGCCCAGGCTTCCAGCGCCGTCGAATGGCCCAGCGCCTGCGCCGAATGGCGGCGCACCAGGGCCACGGCCTTGTCCACCGTGCGGTTGGCGACCACGAGCCGGCGCAGCCCGGTGTCGAGCAAGGGGCCGAGCACGCCGGCCGCCGCGCCGCCCGCGCCGATGAGCAGCAGGTCGCGGCCCGCCAGCGGCACGCCGGCGTTGCGCTCGATGTCGTTGACCAGGCCGACGCCGTCGGTGTTGTCGCCGTGGATGCGCCCATCGGGCTCGAAGCGCAGCGTGTTCACCGCCTGTGCCAGCCGCGCACGCCCGCTCAGCGATTGCGCCATGGCCGCGGCGTCGAACTTGAAGGGCACCGTGACGTTGCAGCCGCCCGCGCGGTCGCCTGCGGCTGCGGCCTCGGCACGGAAGCTGTCCACGGTGGCGGCGAAACCGCCCAGGGGCGCCAGGCGCCGGCCGTATTCCAGGGCCTGGCCGGTGAGTGCGGCGAAACGGGCGTGGATCCAGGGCGATCGGCTGTGCTCGACCGGGTTGCCGATGACGCAGTAGCGGTCCATGTCGGTCGGTGTCAATTGATGGGCTGGGTGGACACCTGTGTCTCCAGCGTCTCGTCGCGTGTGAACTTGAAGCGCGAGGGCATCAACAGCTGGTCGGTCTGGCGCCGCATGGCGTCGGTGAAGCGCCCGAAATTGCCGATGCTGGCGACGATGGCCTGCGCGCGCCGGTCCAGTTCCTTGTTGCCGGAGCTCTGGACGATCTCGGTGCCCAGCAGCGAACCGTCGAAGTTGACGCTGACGATCATGGTCAGCTCGCCATAGAGCTTCTTGCCGCCGGCCTGCGGGAAGCGCTCGGTGCCGCGCGCCTCGATCTTGCGTCGCAGCGTGTCCACGTACACGGCGTAGGTCGCCTCCTTGGTGGCGGGGCTCACGAAGCGGCGCTTGGGCCGCGCATTCTCCTCGTTCACCCGGCGCTCGATCTGGGCCAGCAGCTCCAGCAGCTGGCGGCGCTTTTCTTCCTGCGCCGTGTTGTCGTTCGGCTGGCCGGCCTGGCGCGGATCCGGCATCGGCATCGCGGCGAGCTGGGCGCGCACCTGCGCCAGCAGCATCATCTGCTGCGCCTGCATGGCCTCGATCTGCTTCTGTGCCTCCTCGGCGGAATCGCCCACCGCGGTGAAGGCCGAGGGCGGCAGCGGGCTGGTGGCGCGGCCCTTGTCGAGGTCGCCGCCGCCGGCCAGCGAGGCCTGGGCCAGCGCCTGCGGCTTGTCGGGCGCTTCGCCCTTGGCCTTGGCATTGACCAGGACGATCTCCAGCGGCGTCTCCTGAAAGACGCGGTTGAAGGCCTCGGGATCGGCGAAACGGACCGCCAGCAGCGCAGCGTGGGCCAGGACCGACAGGCCCAGCGCGATCTGCAGCGTGCTGAAGTCCTTGAGGTTCATGCCGCGCTGGGCTCGGCGGTGGGTGCGTCGGCTGCGTCGCCGTCGGCCAGGTCGACGGCGATGGCCAGCGGCCCGGCGGCCGGCTCGTCGTCGTCACCCTCGTCGGTGGCTTCGGGGGTGGCGGCGGCACCGAGCCGATCGGTGACGGTGCCGTTGACGGCCAGCGCGATCTCGTCGATGTCGCCCAGGCGCACGCGCACGCGGCTGCCGCGCGGCAGGCCCTGCGCGCCGAGCACCGGCAGTACCAGCGGCAGGGTGTCGGCACGCACCAGCGTCTCGCCCGCGCCGCCATCCTTGATGAGCGTCGCGTCCAGCTCCTGGATGCCCTGCTGCTGCAGGTACTTGAGCGTCCAGAAACGCTCCATGCCGGCCTGGTAGGCGTTGTAGGTGCCGTAGGCGGCATCGAAGCCCGAAAGAATGGAGAACAGGCTCGCATCCTTGGGCTTGAAGGGCGCCGCGAGGGCGGCGGTCTTGCCGTGGCGGGCCGCGGCGATGATCTGCCACTGGTTCACCAGGTCGGTGTAGCGGCGCAGCGGCGAGGTGCTCCAGGCGTAGCTCTTCACGCCCAGGCCCGCGTGCGGCAGCGGCTTGGTGCCCATGCGCACCTTGATGCCGGGCGCCAGGCTGGCCTGGCTGCGGTAGAGCGCCGGCACGCCCAGCTCGCCGAGCCAGCCGCCCCAGCTGCTGTTGGCCAGGATCATGGCCTCGGAGACGATCAGGTCCAGCGGCGCGCCGCGGCGGCGGGTGCTGATCTGCACCTGCTCGTTGCCGCTCGGCTCGGCGCCGTCGTTCCCGATGAGGCGGAAGTTGTAGTCGGGCCGATTGAAGGTCTCCGGCTTGCCGCGCACGGCTTCGCGGCCGAGCTTCAGGTGGCGCGCCAGGCGGTACAGAAACGATAGCGGCTCGCGCAGGCGCCATGCGGCTTCCGGGCCCTTTTCGTTCGGAATCGCGGCGCTGTCGAGCCAGGTTTCGTCGATCACGCCGTCGAGCTGGTCGTGGCGCAGGTTGGCCACGATCGGCACGCGCTCGAGCTTCGTCTCGGTGCCCACCACGTCCAGCGTCGCCTCGTTGAAGCGGACGTAGAGCGACACCGCGGGCCGGTCGCCGCCATCGAGGAGGGTGTAGGTCTGCACGATGTCGTCCGGCAGCATCGTGATCTTGTGGCCCGGCATGTAGACCGTCGACATGCGGTTGCGCGCCACATGGTCGAGCGCGCTGTCGGGCACGATGGCCAGGCCCGGCGCGGCGATGTGGATGCCCACGGTGACGGTGCCGGAGCCCAGGCCCTGCACCGAGAGGGCGTCGTCGATCTCGGTGGTCTGCGAGTCGTCGATCGAGAAGGCCTGCACGCCCTCGGCGCGCGGCAGTTCGTCGGCGATCGCCGGCGCCGCGAGCGCCGGAAAGCCGGTGCCCTTGGGGAAGTTCTCGAACAGGAAGCGCTTCCAGTGGAACTGGTAGGGCGAGTCGATGGCGCCCGAGGCCTCGAGCAGATCCAGGGGCGCACGCTGGCTGGCGCGCGCGGCCTCGACCACCGCCTTGTACTCGGGCGCGTTCTTGTCGGGCTTGAACAGGATCTTGTAGAGCTGCTCGCGGATCGGCGCCGGGCAGCGGCCGGCCGCCAGCTCGGCCGACCATTCGGCGATCTGCGCCTGGATGGCCTTCTTCTTCTCGATGGCCGCCAGCGCCTGCTGCACGATCTCGGCCGGGGCCTTGCGGAACCGCCCCTTGCCGGCGCGGCGGAAGTAGTGCGGCGCCTCGAAGAGCGCGAACAGCGACGCGGCCTGCTGCACCAGCGAGGGCTTGGCGGTGAAGTAATCGGCCGCGAGGTCGGAAAAGCCGAATTCCTCGGCCGGCGCGAATTCCCAGGCCAGGTCGAGGTCGACCGTGGCGGCCAGCGTGCGCGCCTCGGCGATCAGCTCCGCCGGCGCGGGCTTGTCGAAACGCAGCACGATGTTCGCGCCCTTGACCTTGACGCGCTTGCCGGTCTCCAGCTCCACCTGGGCGGAGGATTCGGCCTCGGACAGCACGCGGCCGCCGAGGTACTTGCCGGCTTCTTCGAACAACACAAACATCGGGCGATTTTCACACGCAGGCTGCCGCCGTCCGCCGGTTGCCGTTCACGCAGGCGAGAGAAAGGCCATGACCTCGGTCAGGTGGGCGCGTTCGAAGTCCGACAGCGCGTGGTCGCCGCCTTCGAGCAGGCGGATCCGGCTGCCGGGGTAGCGGGCGGACATCTCGCGCCAGTCCAGCAGCTCGTCGCCCTTGGCGATGACGGCGAACACGCGCTCCGGGTGGTCCAGCGCGCCCACCTCGAGCGCGGCCAGCTCGCCGATGAATTCGGGCCGGAAGAAGAAGCGCTCCTCGGGGCTGTGCCAGCCGCGTTGTTCGCCGATGTGCCTGGCCAGGTCGCGCGCCGGATCGACCGCCGGGTTCAGCAGCACGGCGCGGGCGCCGGTCATCGCGGCGACGTAGGTGGCGTAGAAGCCGCCCAGCGAGGAGCCGATCACGCCCAGGCTCTCGCGCGGCCAGTCGGCGATGCCCGCCAGCACCAGGTCCATCGCTTCGCGCGGCGAGGGCGGCAGCTGCGGGCACCACCACTCCACGTCGGCGTGGTGCACGGCCATGTAGGCGGCGGTGGCCTGGGCCTTGGCGGAGCGCGGCGAGGACCGGAAGCCGTGCAGGTACAGGAGGTGGGTGATGGGCGGCAGGGGCATTCTGGGTCCGACCGGGGCGAGAGCGCGGTGCGAAAGGCGATTGTCCTGCGCCGCGCCGGCCCAAGCCAGCCATGCATGCGCGACGCGCCGATAATCCCGGCCCATCATGTCAGCGGTCTTCCAGCAGCCCTCGCTCGCGCGGCGCATCCTGCCCGTCTTCCAGGGCTTCGACGGCTTCCTGGCCTTCGCCGTCTTCCTGCTGTGCTGCGCGGGGCTGGTGACGATGTATTCGTCCGGTTACGACCACGGCACGCGCTTCCTCGACCACGGCCGCAACATGCTGCTGGCCGGCTTCATCATGTTCGTGGTGGCGCAGATCCCGCCGCAGCGCCTCATGCGCCTGGCGGTGCCGCTGTACCTGTTCGGGGTCGGGCTGCTGATCGCGGTGCTGCTGTTTGGCATCACCAAGAAAGGGGCCAAGCGCTGGATCAACGTCGGCATGGTGATCCAGCCCAGCGAGATCCTGAAGATCGCCATGCCGCTGATGCTGGCCTGGTGGTTCCAGCGACGCGAAGGGCAATTGCGCCCGCTGGACTTCATCGTGTCTTTCGTCCTGCTGGCGATCCCGGTGGGGCTGATCATGAAGCAGCCCGATCTGGGCACCTCGCTGCTGGTGCTGGCCGCGGGGCTGGCGGTGATCTTCTTCGCCGGGCTGCCGTGGAAGCTGATCGTGCCGCCGGTGATCCTCGGCGTGGTGGCGGTGTCGCTGATCGTGGGCTTCGAGTCCAGGCTGTGCGCCGACGGCGTGGACTGGCGCGTGCTGCACGACTACCAGAAGCAGCGCGTGTGCACGCTGCTCGACCCCACCAAGGACCCGCTCGGCAAGGGCTTCCACATCATCCAGGGGATGATCGCCATCGGCTCGGGCGGCGTCGGCGGCAAGGGCTTCATGCAGGGCACCCAGACCCACCTGGAGTTCATTCCCGAGCGCACCACCGACTTCATCTTCGCCGCCTACTCCGAGGAATTCGGGCTGGCGGGCAACCTGTTCCTCATCTTCTCCTTCCTCTTCCTCGTGTTCCGCGGGCTGATGATCGCGCTCGACGCGCCGACGCTGTTCTCGCGCCTGCTTGCCGGCGCGGTGTCGATGATCTTCTTCACCTACGCCTTCGTGAACATGGGCATGGTCAGCGGCATCCTGCCCGTGGTGGGCGTGCCGCTGCCCTTCGTCAGCTATGGCGGCACGGCCATGGTCACACTGGGGCTGGGGCTGGGCATCCTGATGTCGATCTCGCGCGCCAAGCGGCTTGTCCAGACCTGAGGGCGGCGCGCGAATTAAGCACAGCGCAGCGAAGTGAAAAGCCGGGAGGCTGATAATCTTTTCATGATCTCCCGCGAACCCACCATCGAGCGCCTGGCCACGGCGCAGCAACTGCTTCTCACGCCCTTCGGCCTGGACGAGACGCACCTCGCCCGCGCGCTGGCGGAGATCAAGGCGCACAAGGTCGACGACGCCGACCTGTATTTCCAGTACACCCGCAGCGAGGGCTGGAGCCTGGAAGAGGGCAACGTCAAGACCGGCAGCTTCAGCATCGACCAGGGTGTCGGCGTGCGGGCCGTGAGCGGCGAGAAGACGGCCTTCGCCTATTCGGACGACATCTCCGAGGCCTCGCTGCTCGACGCCGCCCGCACCGTGCGGGCGATTTCGGCTGCGGGCGGTGCGGGGCGGGCGAAGGCTGCTGCCAAGAAGATAGCGTCCAGCCGGTCGCTGTACCCCGGCATTGACCCCATCTCCACGCTGGACAGCACGGCCAAGGTGAAGCTGCTGGAGAAGGTCGAGAAGCTCGCGCGCGGCCGCGACCCGCGCATCGCCCAGGTCATGGCGGGCCTGGCCAGCGAGTACGACGTGGTGCTGGTGGCGCGCGCCGACGGCACGCTGGCCGCCGACGTGCGCCCGCTGGTGCGCCTGTCGGTGACGGTGATCGCCGAGCAGAACGGCCGCCGCGAGATCGGCTCCGGCGGCGGCGGCGGGCGCTTCGGCCTGGCCTACTTCGGCGACGAGCAGATCGCCGAGTACGTCGACCATGCGGTGAGCTCGGCGCTGACGAACCTCGAATCGCGTCCTGCGCCGGCCGGCGAGATGACCGTCGTGCTCGGCCCGGGCTGGCCCGGCATCCTGCTGCACGAGGCCATCGGCCACGGGCTGGAGGGCGACTTCAACCGCAAGGGCTCTTCGGCTTTCAGCGGCCGCATCGGCCAGCGCGTGGCGGCCAAGGGCGTCACGGTGCTGGACGACGGCACCATCGCCGACCGCCGCGGCTCGCTCAACGTCGACGACGAGGGCAATGCCAGCCAGCGCAACGTGCTGATCGAGGACGGCATCCTCAAGGGCTACATCCAGGATGCGCTCAACGCGCGCCTCATGAAGGTCAAGCCCACCGGCAACGGCCGCCGCGAGAGCTACGCCCACGTGCCGATGCCGCGCATGACCAACACCTACATGCTCGGCGGCGACAGGCACCCCGACGAGATCGTCGCCAGCATCAAGAAGGGCCTGTACGCCACCAACTTCGGCGGCGGCCAGGTCGACATCACCAGCGGCAAGTTCGTCTTCTCGGCCAGCGAGGCCTACTGGGTCGAGAACGGGAAGATCCAGTACCCGGTCAAGGGGGCGACCATCGTCGGCAACGGCCCCGATGCGCTCACGCGCGTGACCATGATCGGCAACGACATGGCGCTGGATTCGGGCGTCGGCACCTGCGGCAAGGAAGGCCAGAGCGTGCCCGTCGGCGTGGGCCAGCCTACGCTGCGCATCGATGGCCTGACGGTCGGCGGCACGGCCTGAGCCGCGACGCCTGATGCGAATTGGCGACATGCGCTTCGAAAACCCTGTGCTAGAGTCTCGCCCCATGCCTGCCTCGCGCGCTTTCTACTTTGCCTACTTTTGGTTCCCGGACTCCGGCGGACGAGTGGCGCGCGCGTAAACAGCAGACAAGCCGAACCCCTCGAGAACCGCCGGTGCGAAAGCCCCGGCGGTTTTTTCTTGGCCGTCCCGAAATCACCCACCACAACAACCCAGAGGAAGAACGAGCATGAGCCCCAAAGCCACCCCCGGCACCAGCGAATCCTGGTATGCGCAACCCGTCGAGAAGACCAGCCAGACCGACGACCAGCGCATCAAGGACATCAACGTGCTTCCTCCGCCCGAACACCTCATCCGCTTCTTCCCCATCGGCGGCACGCCAGTGGAACGGCTGATCGGCCAGACCCGCCACGCCATCCACAACATCATGGCCGGCAAGGACGACCGGCTGCTGGTGGTGATGGGGCCCTGCTCCATCCACGACCCGGCCGCCGCGCTGGACTACGCGCGGCGCCTGAAAGCCGAGCGCGAGAAGTACGCCGACACGCTGGAGATCGTGATGCGCGTGTACTTCGAGAAGCCGCGCACGACAGTGGGCTGGAAGGGCCTGATCAACGACCCCTACCTCGACGAGAGCTACCGCATCGACGAGGGCCTGCGCATCGCGCGCCAGCTGCTGATCGACATCAATCGCCTGGGCCTGCCGGCGGGCAGCGAGTTCCTCGACGTGATCTCGCCGCAGTACATCGGTGACCTGATCGCGTGGGGCGCCATCGGCGCGCGCACCACCGAGAGCCAGGTGCACCGCGAGCTGGCCTCGGGCCTGTCGGCGCCGATCGGCTTCAAGAACGGCACCGACGGCAACATCCGCATCGCCACCGACGCCATCCAGGCGGCCGCACGTGGCCACCACTTCCTGTCGGTGCACAAGAACGGGCAGGTCGCCATCGTGCAGACCAAGGGCAACCGGGACTGCCACGTGATCCTGCGCGGCGGCAAGGCGCCCAACTACGACGCGGCCAGCGTGGCGGCGGCCTGCGCCGACCTGGAGGCCGCCAAGCTGCCGCCCACGCTGATGGTGGACTGCAGCCATGCCAACAGCAGCAAGCAGCACCAGAAGCAGGTCGACGTCGCCAGGGACATCGCGGGCCAGATCGCCGGCGGCAGCCGCAGCGTCTTCGGCGTGATGGTCGAGAGCCACCTGCAGGCCGGCGCCCAGAAGTTCACCCCCGGCAAGGACCGCATCGACGCGCTGACCTACGGGCAGAGCATCACCGACGCCTGCCTGGGCTGGGACGATTCGGTGGGCCTGCTGGAGACGCTGTCGCAGGCGATCAAGCAGCGCCGCGGCTGAGTCTCGCGCCAAAATGGCTGCAGCCCCCGCCCAGCGGGCGCGAGCAGCTATGAAATCGATAGCGGCCGGGCCCGTGCCGGTCAGATGAAGCGGGCCAGTTCGGGCCAGTGGTGGCGCAGAGCGGCCGCCTCGTCGCCGTCCGGCGCCATGAGCGTGAAGTCGGCGAAGTCGAAGCCCGGCGCCACGGCGCAGGCCACCAGGCTGAAGTCGCCGCTCGCATGCGCCGGGACCGGTTCGGCTGCCTGCCATTGGCCGGCGGGGATCACATGCTGCGGCCGCGTGCCATGGGCATCGACCGGCCCCAGGCGCACATGGGAAGGCGCGGTGCGCAGCGCGGCGTCGCAGGCCCACAGTGTGAGCGGCACGCCTTCGACGTGCACCCACAGCTCGTCGGAGCGCACGCGGTGCCAGCGCGAGTGCTGGCCCGCCTCGAGCAGGAAGTAGATGCTGGTGAGGGCCGCGCGCGGCGGGCGGCCGTCGCTGCAGCCCACCTGGGCGCCGGAGCGGAACGTCTCGCGGAACCAGCCGCCTTCCGGATGCGGCTGCAGTCCGAGCGTGTCGATGAGCTGGCGGGCGCGCACTGCGGCTCCCTCAGCGGCCGGCCCGCAGGGCGGCGAGCAGCTTGTCGTGCACGCCGCCGAAGCCGCCGTTGCTCATGCACACGATGTGGTCGCCGGGCTGGACCGCCGCGATCACCTGGGCCACCAGCGTGTCGATGTCGCCGGCGGTGCGCGCACGCTGGCCCATCGGTGCGAGGGCGGCAGCGGCATCCCAGTCCAGCCCGGCCGTGTGGCAGAAGGCCAGTTCCGCATCGTCGAGGCTGCCGGGCAACTGGGCCGCCATGGTGCCGAGCTTCATGGTGTTGCTGCGTGGCTCGAACACGGCCAGGATGCGCTCGGCCTGCCGGCCCTGGGCATCCAGACGGCGGCGCAGGCCGTCGAGCGTGGTGCGGATGGCCGTCGGGTGGTGCGCGAAATCGTCGTAGACGGTGACGGGCGGGCCCTCCGGAGACACGACCTCGCCGCGCACTTCCATGCGCCGGCGCACGTTGCGGAAGGTGCTCAGCGCACGCGCCGCGTCGGCCGGCGCGACGCCCACGTGCTCGGCCGCCGCGAT
Organism: Xenophilus aerolatus; assembly: GCA_030418545.1. Taxonomy (GTDB): domain Bacteria; phylum Pseudomonadota; class Gammaproteobacteria; order Burkholderiales; family Burkholderiaceae_C; genus Xenophilus. The sequence goes on from QAIB01000005.1 coordinate 145,959, forward strand.
GGCAGCCAGCGCGTTGAGCTGGTTGTGCTCGCCGGTCAGCGCCCACTCGACGCGGCCCAGCACGCGGCCGTCGCGCAGCACGTCGAACGCGTGCTGGGCACCCTCGACCCGCCATTGCGCATCGCTGCCGGCGGCGCCGAAGCTCGCCACCGGGCTCCAGCAGCCCTTGGCCAGCACGCGCGTGAGGCTGTCCTCGGCCGCATTGACGACCAGCCGGCCGCGGGCAGGCACGGTGCGCACGAGGTGGTGGAACTGCCGCTCGATGGCCGCGAGGTCGTCGAAGATGTCCGCGTGGTCGAACTCCAGGTTGTTCAGGATCGCGGTGCGCGGCCGGTAGTGGACGAACTTGCTGCGCTTGTCGAAAAAGGCAGTGTCGTATTCGTCCGCTTCGATCACGAATGGCGCCCCCACGCTCCCCGCTGCGCGTGGTTCGCTGCCCCCCGAGGGGGCGCTCGCGCCGGGCCCCGGCCCAGCCGGGGCGGGCGATCCTGCGGATCGCGCGCTCGGGTCGTTTCCCCTGCCCAGGCGCGCCGACACGCCGAAGTCCAGCGGCACCCCGCCGACCAGGAAGCCCGGCGCGAGACCGGCCTGCTCCAGCACCCAGGCGAGCATCGAGGTGGTCGTGGTCTTGCCGTGCGTACCGGCCACCGCCAGCACGTGACGGCCTTGCAGCACGTGCTCGGCCAGCCACTGCGGGCCGCTGGTGTAGGGCGCGCCGGCATCGAGGATCGCCTCCATCAACGGGTATTTCGGCGTGCCGTCCGCCAGCCGCGCCCGCGAGACGACGTTGCCGACCACGTACATGTCGGGCGCCAGCGCCAGCTGGCCGGCGTCATAGCCTTCGATCAGTTCGATGCCGAGCGCGCGCAACTGGTCGCTCATCGGCGGGTAGACGCCGGCGTCGCAGCCGGTCACGCGGTGCCCGGCCTCGCGCGCCAGGGCGGCCAGACCGCCCATGAAGGTGCCGCAGATGCCGAGGATGTGAATGTGCATCGGTCGATTCTAGGGACGGGCCACGGGGCCATCGGCGCGGAAAACTGCACAGCGGGCACAATCGCCCGATGGACACCGGCAAGCGCGAAATCGCCGCAGCGGCCGCCCGCCTCATCGTCGAGGAAGGGCTGGAGTACGGCGCCGCCAAGCGGCGTGCGGTGCGCGATCTCGGGCTGCCTGCGCGCACCGCGCTGCCGAACAACGACGAGATCGAAGCCGAGGTGCGCGACTACATCCAGCTGTTCTGCGCCGACACCCAGCCGGCCGAACTGCAGGCGCTGCGGGCGCTGGCGCTCGAATGGATGGAGCACATGGCCGCCTTCCGGCCGTACCTGGCGGGCGCTGTGTGGCACGGTACGGCGACGCGGCTGTCCGACATCTTCATCCAGCTCTTCTGCGACGACCCGAAATCGGCCGAGATCGCCCTCATCGACCACCATGTGGACTACGAGCCGCGGATGGTCACGGGCTTCCATGGCGAGCAGGTCGAGGCCCTGAGCGTGCATGCGCGCAGTAGGACGCTCGGCACCGAAGTGGGTGTGCATTTGCTGATTTACGATCTGGACGATCTGCGCGGGGCGCTGCGTCCGGACACGCAGGGCCGGGTGCCGCGCGGCGACCTGGCCGCCGTCCGGCGCCTCTTGGCAGGTTGAGACGACCATGAATTCTTCGCGACGAAACTGGCTGTTCGGCGGTGTCGCCGTGGCGGCGGCGGCGGCCGGTGCGGCAGGTGCCTGGTGGCGCCATGGACTGGCGGGCAACGCGGGCGGCGAGACGCTGGATGCTGCTTTCTGGGGCCAGGCATTCGATCGGCCGGAGGGCGGGCAACTGGAACTGGCGAGCCTCAAGGGCAAACCGCTGCTGCTCAACTTCTGGGCAACGTGGTGCCCGCCCTGTGTGGAAGAGTTGCCCATGCTCGACCGCTTCTTCCGCGAACAGGCATCCAACGGCTGGCAAGTGGCGGGATTGGCCATCGACCAACCCAGTGCGGTGCGCAAGTTCCTCGAGCGGACCCCGGTCAGTTTTCCCAACGGGATGGCGGGTCTGCAAGGCACCGACCTGGTCAAGCGGCTGGGCAACACCAGCGGTGGCCTGCCTTTCACGCTGGTGCTCGACCGGGGGGGTGTGGTGCTTGCACGTAAAATGGGCAAGCTCGAGCCCGCCGACCTCGACGCTTGGCGGCGGGGACAGGTTCACGGATAGAATCCGGCGCTCTTATCGGCGATGGCGTTAGAACGCTGCAATAAGCCGATTTTCAGGTGAGTTGAAACCGATTGACCGGCAAAGCCGGCGCGCTGGAGGACCATGGATCTGCGCAAACTCAAGACACTGATCGACCTGGTGTCTGAATCCAATATTTCCGAACTCGAGATCACCGAAGCCGAGGGCAAGGTGCGCATCGTCAAGGGTGGCGAAGCCGCGCCCGTGCAGTATGTGCAGGCCCTGGCCGCCGCGCCCGCCGCCGCCCCTGCGACAGCGACGGCCGCAGCACCTGCTGCGCCGGCCGCCGCTGCTGCGGCCGCAGAGCCCACGGGTCATGTCGTCAAGTCGCCGATGGTCGGCACCTTCTACCGCTCGGCCAGCCCGGGCGCGCCGGCCTTCGTCGAAGTCGGCGCCCAGGTGAAGGAGGGCGACACGCTCTGCATCATCGAGGCGATGAAGATCCTCAACGAGATCGAGGCCGACAAGTCCGGCACCGTGACCAAGATCCTCGGCGAGAACGGACAGGCCGTCGAGTACGGCCAGCCGCTGTTCGTCATCGAGTGAGTTCTTGATGTTTAAGAAGATCCTGGTCGCAAACCGCGGCGAGATCGCGTTGCGCATTCAGCGAGCGTGCGCCGAGCTGGGCGTCAAGGCGGTGATGGTCTATTCCGAGGCCGACCGCGAAGCCAAGTATGTGAAGCTGGCCGACGAGGCCGTGTGCATCGGACCGGCGCCTTCGGGGCAGAGCTACCTGAACATGCCGGCCATCATCTCGGCGGCCGAAGTGACCGATGCCGAGGCCATCCATCCCGGCTACGGCTTCCTGAGCGAGAACGCCAACTTCGCCGAGCGGGTGGAGCAGAGCGGGTTCCAGTTCATCGGCCCCACGCCCGAGTCGATCCGCATCATGGGCGACAAGGTGTCGGCCAAGCAGACCATGCTCAAGGCCGGCGTGCCCTGCGTGCCCGGCTCCGACGGCGAGCTGTCCGACGATGCGGCTGCGAACAAGCGCATCGCCAAGGCCATCGGCTACCCGGTCATCATCAAGGCCGCCGGCGGTGGCGGCGGTCGCGGCATGCGTGTGGTGCACACCGAAGCCGCACTGGTCAATGCCATCCAGATGACCAAGGCCGAGGCGGCCGCTGCCTTCAACAATCCGGCCGTGTACATGGAGAAGTTCCTCCAGAACCCGCGCCACATCGAGATCCAGGTCCTCGCGGACAAGCACAAGAATGCCGTCTACCTGGGCGAGCGCGACTGCTCCATGCAGCGGCGCCACCAGAAGGTGATCGAGGAGTCGCCGGCGCCCGGCATCCCGCGCAAGCTGATCGAGAAGATCGGCGAGCGCTGTGCAGCAGCCTGCAAGAAGATCGGCTACCGCGGCGCGGGCACCTTCGAGTTCCTGTACGAAAACGGCGAGTTCTATTTCATCGAGATGAACACGCGCGTGCAGGTGGAGCACCCGGTGACCGAGTTCACCACCGGTATCGACATCGTGAAGACGCAGATCATGGTGGCGGCCGGCGAGCGCCTGCCCTTCACCCAGCGCCAGATCGAGATGCGCGGCCATGCGATCGAGTGCCGCATCAACGCCGAAGACCCGTACAAGTTCACGCCCTCGCCCGGCCGCATCACGATGTGGCACTCGCCGGGCGGTCCTGGCGTGCGCGTGGATTCGCATGCGTACACCAACTACTTCGTGCCGCCGAACTACGACTCGATGATCGGCAAGATCATCGTCTACGGCGACACGCGCGAGCAGGCGATGGCGCGCATGCGCACGGCGCTCAACGAGACGGTGGTCGAGGGCATCCTGACCAACATCCCGCTGCACCGCGAGCTGATGGTCGATTCGAAGTTCATGGCCGGCGGCACCAACATCCACTACCTGGAAGAGTGGATGGCGGCGCATAAACGTTGACCACCCCCATGCGCCTGCGGCGCTCCCCCTGCAAGGGGGCACATGCAGCGGCCCGGCGGAGCCGGTTCCGCGCATGTCCTCGGTTTGGGTGGCTGAGTGGCGAGGCGAGCCGATATTGCGAAGCATTGGAAGGGGCAACGGGTCATGTTTGAACTGCGTCTGCTGGCACCCGAGGAGCGCGTCGAGGTGTTGGGCGAGGCACTCGAGGCGCTCGACGCGCTGAGCGTCTCGGTCGAGGATGCCGACGCACAGACCGATGCCGAGCAGGCCCTCTTCGGCGAGCCGGGCATGCCGCCGCCGCGTGAGGGCTGGCAGCGCTCGCGCGTGGTCGCGCTGTTCGCCGAAGAGGAAGCGGCGCGCCATGCGTCCGACGTGCTGGTGGCCCAGGACTTCTTCGAAGGCTGCGCAATCATCGGCACCGCCGAGGTCGCCGAGCAGGACTGGGTGCGCCTGACGCAGTCCCAGTTCGCGCCGGTGGAGATCACCCCCACCTTCTGGATCGTGCCGACCTGGCACGAACCGCCGGCTGCGGCGCGGCAGGTCATCCGCCTCGACCCCGGCCTGGCCTTCGGCACCGGCACGCATCCGACCACCCGCATGTGCCTGCGCTGGATCGCCACGCGCGGGCCTGGCGGCGCCGGCGCACGCGTGCTCGACTACGGCTGCGGCTCCGGCATCCTCGCCATCGGTGCGGCCAAGTTCGGTGCGGGCGAGATCGATGCGGTCGACATCGACCCGGCCGCCGTGCAGTCGACCGAACTGAATGCCGAGGCCAATGGCGTGCGGCTGCGCGCGGGCCTGCCCGAGGTCAGGCAAGGCGAGTACGACACGGTGCTCGCCAACATCCTCGCCACCCCGCTCAAGGTGCTGGCGCCGCTGCTGTGCGCGCATGTGCGCCCGGGCGGTGCGCTGGTGCTTGCGGGCATCCTGGAGCGTCAGGCCGACGAATTGAAGGCGGCGTATGCGCCATACCTGTCGCTGGAGGTGAGCGACACCGAGGACGGCTGGATCCTCATGACCGCGCGGCGCTGAAGCCTGCCGCACGGCGGTGGCGCTGGCAGGGGCGCCCCTACAATCCCTCACCCATGAGCCTTGTCACTCGCTGCCCTGCATGCTCGACTGCATTCAAGGTGGTGCGTGACCAACTTCGCATCTCCGAAGGTTGGGTGCGTTGCGGCCGGTGCAGCCAGGTCTTCGATGCCACGCTGGACCTGATGGAGTCGGACGATGGCGTGCCGCATGCACCGGCAACGCCGTCGACGGCCCCTTCATTCGAGGCTCGCTCCACCGCTTCCGATTCCACACCCTCCGATCGGGCCGAGGCTGCGGGCACAACGCCTCCATCGCTCGATGACGATGACTTCGTCGAGCCCGATGATTTGCCGATGCCCGCTGCGCCGGCTGCAAGCTGGCCTGCGCGGGACCTGCTGGATCTCGGGCCCGTGGCTTCGCCTGCCGGTCGCCGCCTCGCCGAGTCCGAAGCGGTGCAGGAGCCGGCGCGCGCCGGCAACTGGTCGTCGTTTCCCGCCGATCTGCCGGCCATCGTGGCGGACGAGCCCTGGCCTCCGGGCGCCGCCAGCCGGCCGCCGCAGGACGACGCCGGCTCGGCCGAGGGCGTGTCTCCGTCGCCGGTGGACCAGGCGGTCGATGCGCAACTGCAGAAGGCGCTGCGGCGTGCGCGCATCCAGGCCCTGCGCGACTCCCGTGCGCGTGCACGCGCCGAGGCGGAGGTGGAAAGCGGACCCGAGACCACCACGGCCGACGCATCCCTCGTGAGCGACACCGAGGCGCCAGCGCCACCCTCCGCACCGCTCATGGACGCGTCCACGTCCGCGCACGAAGCCGCCACCCTGCGCCAAGCCTCCGAAGAGCCGCCGCCGCCCGAAGCCGCCGTGCCCGCTCCGGCGCTTCCGAGCTTCCTCGAGGCAGGACCACCCGTCCAGTTGCCGACGAAGTCACCCCATCGTGCGGCGCTGCTGACCCTTGCCGTGCTGGCCGTCCTGCTGCTGATGCTTCAGGTGCTGCGGCATGAACGCGATGCGCTCGCCGCCTCGCAGCCGGGCATGCGGCCGGCGCTCGCGGCGCTGTGCCGGTTGAGCGGTTGCGAGCTGTCGCCGGTGCGGCGCATCGACGCGATCCGCATCGACGGCTCGTCCTTCACGCCCGAGCGCGAGGGCGGGGGGTACCGGCTGCTCTTCAGCCTGCGCAATGCGTCACCGACGGCGCTGGCGATGCCCGCGATCGAACTGTCGCTGCTCGACGGCAACGAGCGTCCCGTGGTGCGGCGCGTGTTCCAGCCCGCCGAATTCGGTGCACCGGCCGTGCTCGGTCCACGGGCCGAGCATGCGGCGACTCTGGCGCTCGCGCTGAAGCTGCCCGAAAGCGGCGGCGTGCCGCCGGTGGTGGGCTACAGCCTGCTGGCCTTCTATCCCTGACGCGGCCTTCCTTTCTTTCCTCCCACCTTTGCAGGACCTTCCATGGCAGCAGTGATTTGCGGTTCCCTCGCCTTCGACACGATCATGAATTTCGAGGGCCGCTTCGCCGACCAGATCCTGCCGGACCAGCTGCACATCCTGAACGTGTCCTTTCTCGTGCCCGGCCTGCGGCGCGACTTCGGGGGCTGCGCCGGCAACATCGCCTACAGCCTGAACGCGCTCGGCGGCCGCGCACTGCCCATGGCCACCGTGGGCAGCGACGGCGCCGACTACGTCGAGCGGCTGCGCACGCTGGGCATCGGCACCGAATTCATCCGTGAGGTAAGCGACAGCTACACCGCGCAGGCCATGATCATGACCGACCGCGACAACAACCAGATCACGGCCTTCCATCCCGGGGCGATGCAGCAGGCGCACGTCACCCGCATCGAGGCCCGCAGCGACATCCGCCTGGGCATCGTCGCGCCCGACGGCCGCGAGGCGATGGTGCAGCATGCGGCGCAGTTCAAGGCGGCCGGCATTCCCTTCGTCTTCGACCCGGGCCAGGGCCTGCCGATGTTCGACGGCAAGGAACTCGCGCACTTCATCGACCAGGCCGACTGGGTGGTGGTGAACGACTACGAGGGCAAGATGCTGTCGGACCGCACGGGCTGGGACAGCGCCGCGATCTCGCGCCGCGTGAAGGGCCTGGTGGTGACGCTCGGGGCGGACGGATGCGAGGTCTGGACCGAGGGCGCGTCGGTGCATGTCCCTGCGGTCACGCCCGCGGCCATCGTCGATCCCACGGGCTGTGGCGATGCATGGCGTGGCGGCCTTCTGTATGGCCTCGAGCAGGGCTGGGACCTGCGCCGTTGCGCCGAGCTGGGCAACCGCGTGGGCGCGCTGAAGATCGCTTGCCGCGGCCCGCAGAACTATCACATCGATCGGAGCCAGATCGGGCTGTAGCGCCCGCCGTACTGGCGCGGGAAGCTATCAAAAACATAGCAGGCCGGTCGAGCCGCAGGACCGGTGACGCATGAAAAAAGCCCGGCACCTTGCGGTGCCGGGCTTGGCCTGACAGGCGCTGCTGAAGCGACTCAGGGCTTGCTGGCCGTGGGGAACGGCCAAGCTGCCTGCGGGTTCAGCGTGGTCTGTGCGGCAGGCGCAGGCGCAGCGGCTGCCTTGGCAGCAGGCGCAGGCTTCGCGGCCTTCTTCGCAGCGGGCTTCTTGGCAGCCTTCTTGGCAGCAGCCTTCTTGGCAGGGGCCTTTTTCGCAGCGGCCTTCTTGGCAGGCGCCTTCTTGGCAGCGGCCTTCTTCGCCGGCGCCTTCTTGGCTGCAGCCTTCTTCGCCGGTGCCTTCTTGGCGACGACCTTCTTGGCCGCAACCTTCTTGGCAGGAGCCTTCTTCGCCGCGACCTTCTTGGCCGCAACCTTCTTCGCCGGCGCCTTCTTGGCAGCGACCTTCTTGGCCGCAACCTTCTTCGCCGGTGCCTTCTTGGCGACGACCTTCTTGGCCGGTGCCTTCTTCGCTGCTGCGACCTTCTTGGCCGGAGCCTTCTTTGCGGCCGCTTTCTTCGCCGGCGCTTTCTTTGCAGTTGCCATTTCTTTCTCCTTGATCAAGTTGAAAACATCAACCTTTGGAAGCACTCCTCCACTCGTCTGCGAGCGAGAAGCGATTCATGGCGTTGGAGCAGACTCCAGCGCCATGAACACGGGAACCCCGGCCGCTGCACTCTCTGGTGCATGAAGCGATCGGGGTGATTCTTGGATCCATTCGATTCTTTGGAAACTCAATCCCAGGAGAGCGCACCACCCGACTGGTACTCGATCACGCGGGTTTCGAAGAAGTTGCGCTCTTTCTTCAGGTCGATCATTTCGCTCATCCAGGGGAACGGGTTTTCCTCGTTCGGGAAGAGCGCTTCGAGGCCGATCTGCGTCGCACGCCGGTTGGCGATGTAGCGCAGGTAGCCCTTGAACATGGAGGCGTTCATGCCGAGCACACCGCGCGGCATGGTGTCTTCGGCGTAGCGGTATTCGAGCTCGACGGCCTTCTGGAACAGGCCCTTGATCTCGGCCTTGAACTCGGGCGTCCACAGGTGCGGGTTCTCGAGCTTGAGCTGGTTGATCAGGTCGATGCCGAAATTGCAGTGCATCGATTCGTCGCGCAGGATGTACTGGTACTGCTCGGCCGCACCGGTCATCTTGTTCTGGCGACCCAGCGCCAGGATCTGCGTGAAGCCGACGTAGAAGAACAGGCCTTCCATCAGGCAGGCGAAGACGATCAGGCTCTTGAGCAGCGTCTGGTCGTTCTCGGGCGTGCCGGTGTGGAAGTTGGGGTCCATGATCGCGTCGATGAACGGGATCAGGAACTCGTCCTTGTCGCGGATGGACTGGACTTCGTTGTAGGCGTTGAAGATCTCGGCCTCGTCCAGGCCCAGCGACTCGACGATGTACTGGTAGGCGTGCGTGTGGATCGCCTCTTCGAAGGCCTGGCGCAGCAGGAACTGCCGGCATTCGGGCGCCGTGATGTGGCGGTAGGTGCCCAGCACGATGTTGTTGGCCGCCAGCGAATCGGCGGTCACGAAGAAGCCGAGGTTGCGCTTGACGATGCGGCGCTCGTCCTCGGTCAGACCGTTCGGGTCCTTCCACAGGGCGATGTCGCGGTTCATGTTCACTTCCTGCGGCATCCAGTGGTTGGCGCAGGTGGCGAGGTACTTCTCCCACGCCCACTTGTACTTGAACGGCACCAGCTGGTTGACGTCGGTCTGGCCGTTGATGATGCGCTTGTCGGCCGCGTTGACGCGGCGTGCGCTCGCCGGTGCGGCGTGCGAGGCGGAGGAAGCGGGGGCTGCAGCCGCGGCGGGCGACGCGAAGGAATGCGTGGCAAGCGAAGCGGCAGGAAGGGAAGTCGCTGCCGCCATCGAGGCTCCCGCTGCGGCGGCGTTGCTCGATGAAGTTTGCGGCTGGCTCCTCGGTGCGGAGGGCTTGACTTCTTCGTCCCAGGTCAACATAGAAAAATCCAATGCTCAATTATCAGAGCAACGATGCGTGTTGAGAAGTTATCCGCCACGCACCGGCTCGAATTATGTTGTGCGCAGGCGTCGTGCATGTCGTCCGAAGCCGCGCGAAAAGAGAAGAGCGGTCCGTCGTGGACCGCTCTTCATCGCCATCACTGGCAGGCTTCGCAGCCCGGGTCGTCGATCGCGCAGAACTTGATGTCGGTGGCGGGCACCGCAGCCATCTGCGCCTGTGCGGCAGCGGCCGCGAGTTCGAGCGCGCTCGGTGCCGCAGGCTTCGCGGCGGCGGCCGACATCTCGTGGCTGCCGCCCGAGGACACGGCGTTGAGCCGGCCCGACTGCACCGTCGACTTCTCGGCGTGCGTGGCGCTGATGGTGCGCAGGTAGTAGGTGGTCTTCAGGCCGCGCAGCCAGGCCAGCTTGTAGGTGTCGTCCAGCTTCTTGCCCGACGCGCCGGCCATGTAGATGTTCAGCGACTGGGCCTGGTCGATCCACTTCTGGCGACGCGCGGCGGCCTCGACCAGCCACACCGGCTCGACCTCGAAAGCGGTGGCGTACAGCGCCTTGATGTCCTGCGGCACGCGGTCGATGGGACGCAGCGAGCCGTCGAAGTGCTTCAGGTCCATGACCATCACGTCGTCCCACAGGCCCAGGCGCTTGAGGTCGCGCACCAGGTAGTGGTTGATGACCGTGAACTCGCCCGACAGGTTCGACTTGACCGACAGGTTGCCGAAGCAGGGCTCGATCGAGGCGTCGACGCCGATGATGTTGGAGATCGTCGCCGTCGGCGCGATGGCCACGCAGTTGGAGTTGCGCATGCCGTCCTGCGCGATCTTGGCGCGCAGGGCGTCCCAGTCGAGCGAGGCCGAGCGGTCCACTTCCACGTAGCCGCCGCGCGCCTTCTCGAGCAGGTCCAGCGAGTCGATCGGCAGGATGCCCTTGTCCCACAGCGAGCCCTTGAAGCTGGAGTACTTGCCGCGCTCGCGGGCCAGCTCGGTCGAGGCCCAGTAGGCGTGGTAGCAGATCGCTTCCATCGAGCGATCGGCGAATTCCACCGCCTGTTCGCTGCCGTAGGGAATGCGCAGCTCGTACAGCGCGTCCTGGAAGCCCATCAGGCCCAGGCCCACCGGGCGGTGGCGCAGGTTGGAGTCGCGTGCCTTCTTCACCGCGTAGTAGTTGATGTCGATCACGTTGTCGAGCATCCGCATGGCGGTGGAGATCGTCTTCTTGAGCTTCTCCTGGTCGACGGCGCCGTCCTTCAGGTGTTGCAGCAGGTTGACCGAGCCCAGGTTGCAGACCGCGGTCTCGGTGTCGCTGGTGTTCAGCGTGATCTCGGTGCACAGGTTGGACGAGTGCACCACGCCGGCGTGCTGCTGCGGCGAGCGCACGTTGCAGGCGTCCTTGAAGGTGATCCAGGGGTGGCCGGTCTCGAACAGCATCGAGAGCATCTTGCGCCACAGGTCGGTGGCGGGCACCGTCTTGGCCGGCTTGATCTCGCCGCGGGCGGCCTTCTCTTCGTAGGCGACGTACGCCTTCTCGAAGTCGGCGCCGAACAGGTCGTGCAGGTCGGGCACGGAGGAGGGCGAGAACAGCGTCCAGCTGCCCTTTTCCATCACGCGGCGCATGAACAGGTCGGGAATCCAGTTCGCGGTGTTCATGTCGTGGGTGCGGCGGCGGTCGTCACCCGTGTTCTTGCGCAGTTCCAGGAACTCCTCGATGTCCAGGTGCCAGGTCTCCAGGTACGTGCAGACCGCGCCCTTGCGCTTGCCGCCTTGGTTCACGGCCACGGCCGTGTCGTTGACCACCTTCAGGAAGGGCACGACGCCCTGCGATTCGCCGTTGGTGCCCTTGATGTGGCTGCCCAGCGCGCGCACGCGGGTCCAGTCGTTGCCCAGGCCGCCGGCGAACTTCGACAGCAGCGCGTTCTCCTTGATCGACTCGTAGATGCCGTCCAGGTCGTCGGGCACGGTCGTCAGGTAGCAACTCGACAGCTGCGAGCGCAGCGTGCCGCTGTTGAACAGCGTGGGGGTGGACGACATGAAGTCGAAGGACGACAGCACCTCGTAGAACTCGATGGCACGCGCCTCGCGGTCGATCTCGTTGAGGGCCAGGCCCATCGCCACGCGCATGAAGAAGGCCTGCGGCAGCTCGATGCGCTGCTTGCGCACGTGCAGGAAGTAGCGGTCGTACAGCGTCTGCAGGCCGAGGTAGTCGAACTTCAGGTCGCGCTCGGCCTTGAGCGCGGCGCCCAGGCGGGCCAGGTCGTACTGAAGCAGCTTCTCGTCCAGCAGTTCGTTGTCCACGCCCTTCTTGATGAAGTGGGGGAAGTAGTCGGCGTAGCCTTGCGCCATCTCGGCGTGCGTCACTTCGCGGCCGAGCACTTCCTTGAAGATCGTGTGCAGCAGCAGGCGCGCGGTCGCGAAGGTGTAGTCGGGGTCCTTCTCGATCAGCGTGCGGGCGGCCAGGATGGCGGCCTTGTAGACCTCGTCCAGCGGCACGCCGTCGTACAGGTTGCGCATCGTCTCGGCGACGATCGGATCGGCCTTGACGCCTTCGCCCAGGTTCGCGCAGGCCGACTCGAGCAGGCTCTGCAGGGCGCCCATGTCCAGGGCGACGCGCTCGCCGCGGTCCAGCACGTGCAGCGTGGGCAGCGCGGGCTTGGCGCTCTGCTCGCCCTGTTTCTGGCGTTCCTGGGTGCGGCGTTCGCGGTACAGCACGTAGGCACGCGCCACCTCGTGGTGGCCGCCGCGCATCAGGCCCAGTTCGACCTGGTCCTGCACGTCCTCGATGTGGAAGGTGCCGCCGCCCGGGCGCGAGCGCACCATCGCGCGCACCACCGCCTGCGTCAGGCCGTCGACCGTTTCGCGCACGCTGGCCGAGGCCGCGCCCTGCGTGCCGTGCACGGCCAGGAAGGCTTTCATCATCGCCACGGCGATCTTGTTCGGCTCGAAGGGCACGACGGCGCCGTTGCGCCGGATGATCTGGTAATGCGCGAGGGCCGGGCTGGCGGCGCTCGCCACGTCACGGCCCTGGGACGTCGCCGCGGGCACGGCGCGAGGGGTCGAGGGGGAGGTCAGGGCAGCTTGCATTCGGATCCTTCGTTGACGTCTGTGGTTGTTGTGTGCCGGGCCGTTTCGGCATGTGCGATGGGTACGCAATGCCGTGTGTAGTTGGGGGCAGGCGCACACTATATCTAGGGTGCAGATGGGCTTCAAGCCACTACCTGTAGTGTTTTTCGCGGGGGAGTCGCGGTGTTGCGCGGAGCCATCGCGCGCCCGATGCCTGCGCAAGGCGCTCCGGGGTTGCTCCACCTTAGCGCGGGCCGCGTGGCGTGGGCTTTGCAGGCGTTTTTGGGCCTGGAGGCCGCATGGTTGCTGCGTCGGCGGCACACGAGCGGATGCGCGGCCGTGCCGTCGGCCCGGGCGGCCGAAGGCGGCGCCCATAGAAAAATTTCAGGACCGCCCGGCGCGCGGTGGAAAGACCGTATCGGGCCAGCCGAGCGATCGTTGCAGGCGCGCCCAGTCGAATCCCGGGCCGGGGTCGAGCTTGCGGCCCGGCGCGATGTGCTCGTGCCCTGCCACGGCGTCGATCGGGTAGCGCTGCGCCAGCGCCGGGCAGAGCGTCGCAAGGACCTCGTACTGGGCCGTCTTGAAGCGATCCCCCTCCAGGCCCTCGAGTTCGATGCCGATCGAATGGTCGTTGCAGTTGGCGCGCCCGCGCCAGCTCGATGCGCCGGCGTGCCAGGCGCGGTCGTCGCAGCTCACGAACTGCCACAGCTCGCCGGTGCGGCGCACGTAGAAGTGCGCCGAGACCTGCAAGCCGCGGAGCTGCCCGAAGTAGGGGTGTGCCGACCCGTCGAGGCGGTTCGTGAACAGGGCCTGCACCTCGTCGCCGCCATAGCGGCCGGGCGGAAGGCTGATCGAGTGCAGCACGATCAGGTCGATCGGCATGCCCGGGGGCCGCGGCCCGAAGTTCGGCGAGTCGAGCCGGCGTGCCGGGCGGTACCAGCCGCCGGTCCATGGCGCGTGCTCGTCGCCGGCCGACATGCGGGGCGAATCAGGCATCGTCGCCGGCGGGCGTCGCGATGCCCAGGCGGGCGATCCGGTAGCGGATCTGCCGCAGGCTCAGGCCCAGGCGGTTCGCGGCGGCCGTTCGGTTGAACCCTGTCTCGTGCAGGGCGCGCACGAGGATTTCCCGCTCCTTCTGGTCCAGGTAGGCCTGCAGGTCGCTGGGAATGCCCGAGCCCTCGGCGAGTGGCGCAGCGGGCGCCACGGCCGGCGGGGGCAGCTCGAACGGCCGACTGTCATGGGCCGGTCCGGGGCTCGGTGCGGTCAGCGCCCCGGGCCGGCTGTCGCTCGCGTCCAGGTCCAGTTGCAGCTCGCTGCCTTCGCTCAGCGCCACGGCGCGGTGCAGCAGGTTCTCCAGTTCGCGCACGTTGCCGTGCAGGGGTTGTTCGGACAGCACGCGCAGCACCTGGGCCGACAGCGCGGGCACCGGCAGCCCGCCGTCGTGCGCGATGCGCGCCAGCAGGGCCCGGCACAGCGCTGGCAGGTCCTCGCGCCGCTCGCGCAGCGGCGGCAGCATCAGCTCGATCACGTTCAGGCGATAGAACAGGTCCTGGCGGAAGCGCCCGGCCTGCACCTCGGCCTGCAGGTCCTTGTGGGTCGCGCTGACGATGCGCACGTCCACCGCGTCTTCCTGCGTCGAGCCGATCGGCCGCACGCTGCGCTCCTGGATCGCCCGCAGCAGCTTGGACTGCATGGCCAGCGGCAGGTCGCCGATCTCGTCGAGGAACAGCGTGCCGCCGCGGGCGGCCTGGAAGTAGCCGTCGCGGTCCTGGGCCGAGCCGGTGTAGGAGCCCTTGCGCGCGCCGAAGAACTCCGCTTCCAGCAGGTTCTCGGGAATGGCGCCGCAGTTGACGGCCACGAAGGGGCCTTCGCCGCGCTGGCTGCAAGCATGCACGGCGCGCGCGACCAGTTCCTTGCCGGTGCCGGATTCGCCGCGCACCAGCACCGGCGCCATGCCGCGTGCCACCTTGACGATGCGCCCCTTGACCAGGCGCATCGGCTCCGAGTCGCCGACCAGGCGCTCCAGGGCCGCATCGCTCTGTGCATTCGCGGGCGCCGGCTTGGGAGCGACGCCCGGTGCGGCCGGCGTGCTGCGCGGCGCCACGCCCTGGTCCTGCACCGCCGAGGCGACGACGGCACGGAACTGCTTGAGGTCAACGGGCTTGGTCAGGTAGTCGAAGGCGCCGGCCTTCAGGGCCTCCACCGCGTTCTCGGCCGATCCGTAGGCCGTCATGACCACGCAGCGCTCGGGCCGCTGCTGCTGCTGGAGCCGATGCAGGATCTCCATGCCCAGGCCGTCGGGCAGGCGCATGTCGGTGATCACGGCGTCGAAACGCTGCGCCTCCAGCCGCTCCGTCGCCTCGGCCACGCTGCCCGCCGCTTCCACGCGGTAGCCCTCGCGCAGCAAGGTCAGTTCATACAGCGTGCGCAGGTCCGGCTCGTCGTCGACGACGAGGATCTGCGCCGAGGCCTTGGGGAGGGATGCGGGCGAACTGCTCACGGGGCGCTATTGTGGTGGCAAAGGCCCCTGCGCCGGCGCGAAGTGCACGAAGAAGCTGTTGCCTTCGCGCCCGTCGCCGCCGGCGGCGCGCCGCTCGTAACCGATCACGCCGCCATGGCGCTCGCACAGCTCGCGGCAGATGTACAGGCCCAGGCCGCTGGACCGGCTCTCGGACGAGAAGAAGGGCTCAAACAGGTGCCGTTGCACCGCCGGGTCCAGGGGCGCACCGTCGCTCCACACGACCAGCTGGGCGCGGCGGTTGGCGCCCACCGCGGTGCTGACCTGGATCGCGCCTTCGTCCTGGCTCGCATAGCGGGCCGCGTTGTCGAGCAGGTTCACGAGGATGCGGCGCAGGTGCTCCTCCTCGAACCGGACCTGCACGCCCGCGCCCAGGGACATCCGCACGCCGGCGCGACGGGTCTGGCGCACCCATTCCTCGACCAGGCTGCGCACTGCGACGTCGAGCGGCAAGGTCTCGCCGCCCGTGGGCAGGGCCCGCTGCTGCCGGGCGCGCGACACATCCAGCACGTCGTCGACGATGCGCGCCAGCCGCTGGGCGTTCTGCTGCACCATCCCGTTGAGCTGGCGCTGGCCTTCGTCGGACAGGTCCTCCGCCAGGAGGGCGCTGGCCTGCGCGATGGCCGCCAGCGGATTGCGGATCTCGTGCGCCACGGCGGCCGACATGCGCCCCATGGCGGCCAGCTTCTCGGTGCGGATGCGGGCCTCGAGCTCGCGCAGGTCCTGCAGGAACATCACGCAGAAGCCTTCCGAGCGCTGGTCCATCGCCGGCGTCAGGCGGGTGCGGATGCGCACCTCGCGTGCCGCGCCGCGGGCCTGGGCGATGGGCAACTCGGTCGACCTGCCCTCGCGCCGCTTGAAGGTCTGCGTCGCCAGTTGCGCCAGGGGGCGCCAGGCCGGGTAGCTGTCGAGCGCGAAGGGGACGGCCATGGCGGCGAGGCCGTGGCCCAGGATCAGGTCCGCCGCCGGGTTGACGGCATGCACGCGGCCGTCGACGTCCACCACCAGCACGCCCTCGCCCAGGGTCTCGATCACCAGTTCGTTGACCTGGGCGTGCATCTGCGCCGAGGTTCGGCTGCGGGAGGCCAGCACCTCCTCGCGGGCCAGCCGCAGTGCCAGCTGGTGTGCGAGCAGCGCCACCACGAAAAGCCCGGTACCGGTGAGGGCGGCCTGCAGGTAACGGGCCGGTGCGTCGACACCGGAACCCAGCGAGTAGTTCAGCGCGTCGGCCAGCAGCAGCAGCGTGACCGCGGCCGTGGTCGCCAGGCCCACGGGCAGCGAACCCACCACCGCGCCCATCAGCACCGGCAGGGCGAACAGCGGGGTGAAGTTGATGCTGCCCGATTGCAGCAGCTGCAGCAGCGCGAAGGCGGCCAGGTCGACGCCGATCGAGCCGATCCATGCCAGACCCAGGCTGCGCAGCGGCGGCTGCGGATCCAGCACGCGCGCGCCGAGCAGGACGAGGGCGAAATAGGTGACCGAGATGGCCAGCGCCACCGGCTGGAAGGGCTGCCCGAGGCTGTAGGTGACCCCCTGGAGCAGCAACAGCACCACCCCCACGAACACGCGGGCCGTCATGAAGCCGCGCCACAGGCGCGACAGGCCGGTGCTGCGCGGCGGCGGCGGGATGTCCAGGCCGGCCCAGTCGGTGGCCGGGGCGCCGCGCGACCAGAGCAGGGCCATGGCGGCGCTCAGTCCTCAGCAGCCTGGCGATGGGCCGGCGTGCAATAGCTGCCGCCGCGCCCGCTCACCGCATCGGCGGCCGGCAGATGCAACCCGCAATGCGCGCAGCGCACCATGGCTTCGGGTCCCGCGACCCGCGGCGGGCGCCGGGGCGGTGGCGCCGCGGCGCGGATCTCCTCGCGCCGGTTGTTGCGCCAGATCCAGATCGCCACCGCGACCACCGCCAGAACGAGGATGTATTTCATGCGCCGGCGCGCCCCAGGATGACCTCGAGCACGAAGCGCGAGCCCACGTACGCCAGCAGCAGCAGCGCCGCACCGGCGTACAGCACGCGCTTGGCGGTGCGGCCACGCCAGCCGAAGCGGGCCCGCCCGACCAGCAGCACGGCGAAGCTCAGCCACGCCAGGATCGAGAACACCGTCTTGTGGTCCCACTTCCAGGCGCGCACCGTGGGTCCGTAGAGTGTTTCGCTGAACAGCAGACCCGCCAGCAGCGTCGCCGACAGCAGCACGAAACCGGCGGTGACGAAGCGGAAGGTGAGGCGCTCGAGCGTCAGCAGCGGCACGCCGGCGTGGGCCCCGGTCGCCTGGCGCATCTGCTTCTCGGCGCGGGTCATGAGCCAGGCGTGCACCACCGCCGCGCCGAAGAGGCCATAGGACGCGATGCCCAGCGCCAGGTGAAGCGGCAGCCAGGGCGATGCCGACACATGCAGCGGCGTGCCGGGAAAGGCCACCGCCAGCAGCACCGCGAGCGCGCCCAGCACCGCGAGCACGCGCCGCACGCTGAGCTGGGGGTACAGGCGGCTCTCCACCGCATACACGGTCAACACCAGCCAGGCCGTGACGGACAGGGCGGGCGCGAAGCCGAAGCGGGGCTGCCCGCCGCCAAGGCTCCAGGCCAGGGTGAGCGCATGCAGCAGCCAGGCCAGGCCGAGCAGCGCCTGGGTGGCCGGTCGCCCGAGGCGGGAGGCGGAGGCGGCCGTCATGCCGTAGGCGGCCGCAGTGGCGATGCCCAGTGCCACGCTGAGCGGGGAGGGGCTCGCTAAAATCATCGGCGCGAGTTTAGCGGCTCGCCCTCTCGTTTTCGGATGGCGCAACGCCGTCCCCGCCCTTCCGCTTTCCCCCTCCCGAGCAGCAATCCCCCATGGCCACCGCCCTCACCGACAAGTTCTCCCGCCTCGTCAAGCAGATGAGCGGCCAGGCGCGCATCACCGACGCCAACGTGCAGGACATGATGCGCGAGGTGCGCATGGCGCTGCTCGAGGCCGACGTGGCGCTGCCCGTGGTGCGCGACTTCGTCAACCGCGTGAAAGAGAAGGCGATGGGCGAGGAGGTGCTGGGCTCGCTCAAGCCGGGCCAGGCGCTGGTGGGCATCGTCAACCGCGAGCTGGCGGCCACGATGGGCGAGGGCGTGTCGGACATCAACCTCGCCGCCCAGCCGCCCGCCGTGGTGTTGATGGCCGGTCTGCAGGGCGCGGGCAAGACCACCACCACCGCCAAGCTCGCGAAGCACCTGATCGAGAAGCGCAAGAAGAAGGTCCTCACGGTGTCGGGCGACGTGTACCGCCCCGCGGCCATCGAGCAGCTCAAGAACGTGACGAAACAGGCGGGCGCCGAATGGTTCCCCAGCACGCCCGACCAGAAGCCGCTGGACATCGCACGCGCCGCGCTCGACCACGCCCGCCGCCACTACTTCGACGTGCTGCTGGTCGACACGGCCGGGCGCCTGGCGATCGACGAGGTGCTGATGGAGGAGATCAAGACCCTCCATGCCGCGCTCAACCCGGTCGAAACGCTGTTCGTGGTTGACGCCATGCAGGGCCAGGACGCGGTAAACACCGCCAAGGCCTTCAAGGACGCGCTGCCGCTCACCGGCATCATCCTGACCAAGATGGACGGCGACTCGCGCGGCGGTGCGGCGCTGTCGGTGCGGCAGATCACCGGCGTGCCGATCAAGTTCGCCGGCACCAGCGAGAAGATCGACGGCCTGGAGGTGTTCGACGCCGAGCGCCATGCCGGCCGCATCCTGGGCATGGGCGACATCGTCGCGCTGGTCGAGCAGGTCACGGCCGCCGTCGACGTCGAGGCGGCGAAGAAGCTCGCCTCCAAGGTCAAGAGCGGGCATTTCGACCTCGACGACTTCCTGGCCCAGCTGCAGCAGATGAAGCAGATGGGTGGGCTCTCGGGCCTCATGGACAAGCTGCCCGCCCAGCTGGCCGCCAAGGCCACCGAGGCCGACATGACGCGCGCCGAACGGGACATCCGCCGCAAGGAGGGGATCATCCACAGCATGACCCCGCTGGAGCGGCGCAAGCCCGAGCTCATCAAGGCCACGCGCAAGAAGCGCATAGCCGCCGGCGCCGGCGTTCAGGTGCAGGAGGTGAACCGCCTGCTCAACGAGTTCGAGCAGATGCAGGGGATGATGAAGAAGATGAAGGGCGGCGGCCTCATGAAGATGATGAAGCGCATGGGCGGCATGAAGGGCCTGCCCGGCATGGGCGGCCCCGGCGGCATGCCCAAGTTCTGAGCCAAAGGGCCTGCAGCGCCCGCCGCGCCAGCGCAGCCGGCTATTGTTTTTGTAGCGCCGGCAGACTTGCGAATTCAGGGCACCCGCGGAACGGGCTTCGCCCGGCCGCTGGGTGCGCCCCCTCCGCGCAGCGGAAGGGGGAGCCGCGAAGCGGCATGGGGGTTGCTCAAGGAACCCACCAGTGGTGCAGGGCGTGGAAATACAGCGGCGCGGCGAAGATCACCGAATCGAGCCGGTCGAGCATGCCGCCGTGGCCCTCGATCATGGTGCCCCAGTCCTTCACGCCGCGGTCGCGCTTGATGGCCGACATCACCAGCCCGCCGAAGAAGCCCATCACGCAGATCATGAAGGCCATGAGCGCCGCCTGCCAGGGCGTGAAGGGCGTGGCCCAGTAGAGCGCCGCGCCCAGCGCCGTGGCGCTGGCGACGCCGCCGACGAGGCCTTCCCAGGTCTTGGAGGGCGACAGCTCCGGCGCCACCTTGCGCCGGCCGAAGAGCTTGCCCCACACGTACTGCAGCACGTCGCTGCCCTGCACCACGATCACCAGGAAGGCGATCAGCAGCAGGTTGCGGCCCTCGAAGCCGGGGATCTTCAGCGTCAGCAGCGCCGGCACGTGGCTGATGCAGAAAACGCACACCATCAGCCCCCACTGGACCTTGGCCGTGCGCTCGAGGAAGCGCTTGGTGTCGCCGCCCACGGCCGAGAGGATCGGCAGGATCAGGAACACCTCGACCGGGATGAAGATCGCGAACATGCCGTACCACTCGATCCACACCAGGAAGTACTGCACCGGCAGCGCGATGTAGAAAGCCGCCGCGATGGCCAGGTGGTCGCCCCGGCGCGTGTAGGACAGGCTCATGAACTCGCGCAGCGCATAGAACGAGATCAGGTAGAACAGCACGATCACGCCGCCCTTGCCGAGCGCGAAGGCGATGCCGATGACCGCCACCATCACCCACCAGGCGTTGACGCGCGCATTGAGGTTGTCGATGACGGAATGCGGCGCGCCGTGCGCCACGCGCCACTTGAGCAGCGCGCCGATGGCCGAGGCGAGGATGAGCACGCCGGCCACGCCGCCGAAGAGCTGCAGCGTGGTCTGGGTCGAGGCGTTCATGGCGCGCCCTCCGTGCCGGCGGCCGCCTGTACGGCCACGGCCGGCTTCGGTGCCTCCGTGTCGTCCTCGCGGTCGTACTCGGGCCGCAGGTCGAGCATGGCCTGCCGTGCACGGGCCAGGAAGGCCGCCTTGTCCTCGCCATCGCCCAGCGCCAGCGGCGTGCCGAACCGCACCGAGCAGGCCAGCGGCACCGGCACCAGTTGGCCCTTGGGGAGCACGCGCTTGAGGTTCTCGATCCACACCGGCACCAGGCGCACCGCGAGGCCTTCCTGCTGCAGGTAGCGCGCGATGTGGAACAGGCCGCTCTTGAGCGGCAGCAGGATCTCCTCGCCGGTGTTGCGCGTGCCCTCGGGGAACATGATGAGCGAGTCGCCGGCCTTGAGCGCATCGGTCATCTGCTGCACCGGGTTGGGCCCGTCGCTGCCGCCGTCGCGGCGGATCATGAGGGCGTTGAACACGTCCTCGCCGATGAAGCGGCGCAGCTTCGAGGCCATCCAGTAGTCCTGCCCGGCGACCGGGCGCGTGATCGCGCGCAGGTCCGGCGGCAGGGTGGCCCACAGCAGCACGAAGTCGCCGTGGCTGGTGTGGTTGGCGAAGTACAGCGTCTGCTCGGCACGCGGCGTGGTGCCCGACCAGATGGCACGCACGCCGGTGAGCAGCGCGGCGATGCCGATGATCAGCCGTGCGGCGATGAAGGCGAGCACACGGCGCAGGATCACGCGCGGGGGCGGGGCGTCGGAATCGAAGGCGTCGGTCATGCAGGGCGTCCGCAGCGAGGGAGGGGCAAGGTCATCGGAGGTCTTCGGTCATCACGGCGAGCAGGAACATCGCGCTCTGGCAGGCGACCACGATCAGGTGGCGTTGCATGAGCTGGCGCGTTCCCACGATGCGGTCGGCGAGTGCGCGCTCCGACTCGGGTGCGGCGCGCACGCCCAGCGCGGCGAGCGCCGCGTCGAGTGCGCGCAAGGACGGCACAGCGCCCGCAGCGAGCGACTCGAACAGCCGCTCGTCGAAACGCAGGCGGAAGGCGAAGTAGCGCTCCAGCACGCCCAGCACCGCGACCGCGCCGAAGCCCATGGTGGCCGTCATCGACAGCGCGCGCACCGTCAACGCCAGCACGGCGGCGGCGATCACGCTCAGCGCGAAGCCCCACCATGCGGCCAGGTGCTCGGCGCGCAGCAGCGCGGCCAGCGCGGCGCAGTGCGCGCGTTCGGTGTCGTTCATGCGGTGCCCTGCTCCTTCTCGTTCCCGGGCGTGGAGCTTAGTGCAGCGGCCGGCGACCCGAGCAGCGCGCGCCAGGCCGGCTTGAGCACGATCTGCGGGCGCGCGCCGCGCACCCGGGCTTCGGCGGTCGCGGCGTCGGTCGCGCCACCATGCCGGTGCAGCCAGCCCACCACCGCGGCCGCGCTGCGCGAGAAGCCCAGCGCACAGCAGACCCAGACCGCATCGCGCCCGTCGCCCGCCCGCCGCTGCGCCTCGACCAGCGCCACCGCGCGCTGCAGTTGCGTGGCGCTCGGCAACACCAGGTCGAGCAGGGGCGCACAACGCGTGCGGCCTGCGGCGGCGGCCTCGGCCGGCAGCTGCAACTCCGCGCTCAGGCCGACCAGGCGCGGCCGGCCGTCCGCGTCCCATTCGGCCGTGGTGGGCACGCGGCCCAGGCGCAGGCCGGGCGCGACCTCGGCGCTGGGCGGCAGGCGTCGCGTCCAGAGGCGTGCGTTGATCCACGCGCCGAGGCGATAGGGCGCGAGCAGCCAGCGCGCGCTCCAGCGCATGCGTCCGTCGCGGCCCATGCCGAAGCCGCGCGCACCGAAGCCAAGATAGTTGAGCGCGACGATCGCCAGCGCGGCCGCCGGCCAGGCCAGCCACAGGGCCGCGCCGTGCAGGCCGATCGCCAGCGCCAGGCACAGCGACGCACCTGCGGCATAGAAGCCGGCGAGCTTCCAGCGCTGCGGATCGCGCGCCAGGCGCCAGGCGCGGGGCAGCGCCACCGTGCCCTCCAGCGGCCAGAGCCACACGCACACCAGGCCCAGCAGGGCGCCGGTCGGGATGTCGATGAAATGGTGCTGATAGGTGGTGAGCACCGAGCCGCAGATCGCGAGCGTCCACAGGTGCAGCACCCACCGGCCCCAGCGCGGGGTGACGAGGCGGCGGTACCAGTCCCACAGGATCACCGCCAGCGCGATGTGCAGCGACGGCGCCTGGTTGTAGGGCTGGTCGAAGCCGCGCAGCGCATTGAAGAGGAAGGCCGGCGCGCCTTCGACCGGCGGCTGGCCGAAGCTGAAATGCAGCGGCCACAGCGCGAAGCAGCTCACGGCGATGAGCTGCGCCGTGAGCAGCCGCGAGGCGTGCCGGTCGACGAGGTGCTTCGTGCGCCCGAGAAAGAGCGACAGCGCGTAGAAGGCGTTGATCGACCAGTAGGGAAAGATCGTCCACGCCCAGAAGGGCATGCCGCGTTCCCATTCGAAGACCACCGAGGGCACATGCGCCCGCGTGCCGGCCCACCAGTTGGCCAGGCCGTAGCTCAGGTAGAAGAGCGGCCCCAGCAGCGCCAGCCAGGCGGCGGCGCGCTTCCAGGGCCAGGGCCTTCGCGGGCGCGCGGCGTTCATCGCTCCACGCGCTGCGCCAGCGAGACCGTGAAGATGCCCCATTCGTCGACACGCTGGGCGATCTTGCGAAAGCCCGCCTCTTCGACGAGCTGGTCCATCTCGGCCTGCGTGCGGCGGCGCATCACCCACGCCTGGCCCTGCCTGTGGCTGGTCAGCGCACGGGCGATCATCTCCAGCTGCGGGTGCCAGGGCTGGCCGGTGTAGACCAGGTAGCCGCCGTCTTCCACCGCGTCGCCCACGCCGGCGAGCGAGCGGCGCACCATGTCGTTGTCGGGGAAGAGCTCGTACAGGCCCGACACCACCGCCAGCGTGGGCCGCGGCATCACGGTGGCGAGGCTCAGGCGGTCGAAGGCGTCCGCCTGCACGAACTCGGCGCGGTCCTGCAGCTCGCGCTGGGCGATGAGCGCGCGGCCGTCGCGCACGTTGATGTCGCTGTAGTCGCGCAGCAGGATGGAATGCGCCTTCACCGGGCTGGCAGCCACCGCGTCGAGCACGTAGCGGCCGTGGCCGGCAGCGATGTCCATGACCCGGACCTCTCGGTGCATGTGGGCCAGGCGCTCCATCGCGTCGCGAATGAGTTCCTCGACGTGCAGCTTGCGCTGGCGGATCCCGCGCCAACCGATCGAGTCGAGGTACGTGCGGTCGATCATGCGGCCCACCAGGGGCGCGCCCGCGGCCTCGTTGCGGTACACGTAGTCGAGCGTGCTGCCCGAGTCGAAGCCCGTCGCGTGGCCGAGCGCGATGCCGCGCGACAGCCTGCCGCCCAGCTTCAGCCCGGCGCGCGTCATCGCCCAGTAGGCACCGCGCGGCGACAGGGGCGACAGCGGCTCGGCCAGCGTGCGCGACTCGTCGGCCGTGGCGCCGGCCTTGTCGGCTTCGCGCAGGTCCACGGGCTCGGGCGGCTGGTCGAACAGGCGCAGGATGAAATCGCGCACCGCGGCCACGGCGGGGGCGCGGTCCTTTTCGCCCAGCGTGTCGTGGAAGAAGCCGGGCAGCTCGATCTTCTCCTTCACTGCGCTGCCCAGGCGCTCGAAGAATTCGTGCTGCGGCTTGTGGTGCACCACCCAGTCGGCGCCCGAGATGAGCAGCTGCGTCGGCACGACGATCGCGTTGGCGTCCTGCACCACGCGCTCGGCCGCCGCATACAGGTCGAGCAGGATGTTGACGGCGATCGGCCGCGTGATCAGCGGGTCGGCCTCGAAGCTGGCGATGCGCTCGGGGTCGTGCGTGAGGAACTTCGCCTTCACATAGCTGTTGACGAAGAAGAGCCCACGCAGCTTGTGCATCAGCGCCAGGCCTGGCCGCGCGAAAGGCACGTACAGCTTGACCTTGAAGGCGGGCGAGGCGAGCGTGAGGCCGCGCACCTTGGGCGCGTAGTCGTGCGCCCAGGTCGACACCAGCACCGCGCCCACGCTCTGCGCGACGACGTGGATGTCGTGCTCGGCCACGCCGTGCTGCGTGCCGATGTGCTCGATGAAAGTCTGCACGTCGCGCACCGAGTGCGCGAAGCTGGGGCTGTGGCCGCGCTGGCCCGGCGAGCGGCCGTGGCCGCGGGCGTCCCAGGCGAAGAAGTCGAAGTCGGGCAGGTCGAGTTCGTCGACCAGGTGCGCCATGCGCGCGCCGTGCTCGTGGCCGCGGTGGAACAGCACGATGGCGCCGCGCCGGGCGCCGCCGGTGGCGGGCCAGTGGCGGTAGAACAGCGACTCGCCGTCGTGCGTGTCGAAGTGCAGTTCCTGCGCGGTGCGGGACGAGGGGGTCATAAAGCTCCAGAAGACGGGGTCTTATTTTGCTATGAAAAAGATAGCTGCTGGCGACCGATCCACGGGCGCTGCGGGCAAATTTGGCTCGAAAGGCGGTTCAGTGCCCCGCTTCGGCCAGCGCGCGGCGGATGCGGTTGGCGATGGTCCAGGCGACGAGCGCGGCCAGCAGCGGCATGAGCCACGCCGCCCAAGGGGCCAAGGGCCAGCCCAGTGCGACATACAGGCCCAGTGCTCCGAAGACGAAGGCGCGGTCGCTCTTGCCCATCGGCCCGTCGTAGCGGCGCGAGGCGCCGACCGTGGGCCCCAATGCGCCTGCGAATTCCGACATGGCGGCCAGCACGATCACCGCGCCGACCCAGAAGCCGGCAAAGGGTGCGACAAGCGCGAAGGGCGCGTACAGCGCCGCGTCGGAAAGCACATCGGTCAGTTCGTTGAGGAAGGCGCCCAGCGCGCTCTTCTGGCCATGCTCGCGCGCCAGCATGCCGTCGATGGCGTTGAAGGCCATGCGCAGGAACATCCACAGAGGAATCAGCGCGAAGGCCCAGCGGTCGGGCCGGCCGAAGAAGAGCCAAATGCCCAGTGCCACCGACACCGAGCAGGCCGCCACCGTGACCTGGTTGGCGGTGACGCCGGCCCGGGCGAGGCGCCCCACCAGCGGCCGCAGCAGGGCCTGGAACCGCGGCTTCAGTTCGTAGATGGACACAGGGACTCGCTCCTCGGCTTGGTCGTTCTTCGATGGCGGCGGATTCTGCCAGTGCGATGTGGCGCCCCCGGGGCGTGTGCCTGTACCGGTATCGAGCTTGCGGCTTTCAGGTATCGCAGGGCGAGACTCCGGTGCGGAGGGCGAGGCGCGCGCGGCGGCGCATCTGTCCTAGACTCCCCGATCCCGACCCGCCCTGCCGCATGAGCATCCAGACCGACGACTTCGCCCCCGCGCCGCCACGCGTGGTGTCCGCCGCCCCCGCCTCGCCGAACGAGGAGGCGATCGAGCGCGCGCTGCGGCCCAAGCTGCTCGACGAGTATGTCGGCCAGGCCAAGGTGCGCGAGCAGTTGGAGATCTTCATCGGCGCGGCCAAGAAGCGCGGCGAGCCGCTGGACCACGTGCTGCTCTTCGGCCCGCCGGGCCTGGGCAAGACCACGCTCTCGCACATCGTCGCCGCCGAGCTGGGCGTGAACCTGCGCCAGACCAGCGGGCCGGTGCTCGAGAAGCCCAAGGACCTGGCCGCGCTCTTGACCAACCTCGAAGCGCACGACGTGCTCTTCATCGACGAGATCCATCGCCTGTCGCCCGTGGTCGAGGAGATCCTCTACCCCGCGCTGGAGGACTACCAGATCGACATCATGATCGGCGAGGGCCCGGCCGCGCGCAGCATCAAGCTCGACCTGCAGCCCTTCACGCTCGTCGGCGCCACCACGCGCGCCGGCATGCTGACCAACCCGCTGCGCGATCGCTTCGGCATCGTGGCGCGGCTGGAGTTCTACACGGCCGAGGAGCTGACGCGCATCGTCACCCGCAGCGCCGGCCTGCTCAACGCACCCATCGACGCCGACGGCGCCTTCGAGATCGCACGTCGCTCGCGTGGCACGCCGCGCATCGCCAACCGCCTGCTGCGCCGCGTGCGCGACTACGCCGACGTCAAGGGCACCGGCCGCATCACGCAGGACATTGCGCACAAGGCGCTGGCCATGCTCGACGTCGACCCGCAGGGTTTCGACCTGATGGACCGCAAGCTGCTCGAGGCCGTGATCCACCGCTTCGACGGCGGCCCGGTCGGGCTGGACAACGTGGCTGCCGCCATCGGTGAGGAGTCCGGCACCATCGAGGACGTGATCGAGCCGTACCTGATCCAGCAGGGCTACCTGCAGCGCACCCCGCGCGGGCGCATCGCCACGCTGGCTGCGTACCGGCACCTGGGCGTGGCGGCGCCGAGCGCCCGCGCCAGCGACGCGGACTTGTTCGGCCCCTGAAGGCGCGGCGGCCGACAATGGCCGCATGCACACCCACGACCTCAGCCCCTGGCAGCACAGCCACCAGTTCGACACCGGCAACAGCGCGGCGGAGCGCAGCACGCGCCTGGTGATGTGGATCACCGCCGTGGCGATGGTGGTGGAGATCGGCGCCGGCTGGTGGTTCAACTCGATGGCCCTGCTGGCCGACGGCTGGCACATGAGCTCGCATGCGGTGGCGATCGGCCTGAGCGCCTTCGCATATGCGGCGGCGCGGCGCTATGCGCACGACCCGCGCTTCGCCTTCGGCACCTGGAAGATCGAGGTACTGGGTGGATTCGCCAGCGCGCTCTTCCTGCTGGGCGTCGCGGCGCTGATGGTGTTCGGCTCGCTGGAGCGGCTGTGGTCGCCTTCGCCCATCCACTACCGCGAAGCGGTCGTGATCGCGGTGCTGGGGCTGGTGGTCAACCTGGTCTGCGCGCGCCTGTTGCATGCGGGGCACGGGCATGGCCACGAACACGACCACCACCACGGGCATGGCCATGCGCACGACGAGCCGCACGACGCCCACCACCATGACCTCAACCTGCGCTCGGCCTACCTGCACGTCGTGGCCGATGCGGCCACCTCGGTGCTGGCCATCGGCGCACTGCTGGGCGGCTGGTTCTTCGGCTGGGCCTGGCTCGACCCGGTGATGGGCCTGGTTGGCGCCGTCCTTGTGGCGCTGTGGGCCAAGGGGCTGCTCAAGCAGACCGGCAAGGTGCTGCTCGACCGCGAGATGGACCACCCGGTGACCGAGGAGATCCGCGAGGGCATCGAGACCGCGCTCGCCGATTCCGAGACCCGCGTGGCCGACCTGCACGTGTGGCGCGTGGGCCGGGCGGCGTACGCCTGCGCCGTCACGGTGGTCACGCATTCGCCGACCCTCACGGCCGACCAGGTGCGCGCCACCTTCGCGATGCACGAGGAGATCCGCCACAGCACGGTGGAAGTCCAGCACTGCGATTAGGCGCGCCCAGGCCGGCGTGGCGCCCGCGCCGCGTCATCCGCCTGTCACCGCATGGACACGCGCCGGTCACGCGCCGGCGGGATGCTGCGAGGCCATGCAACGCGACGACGCTTTCCTGCGCGCATGGCGCGACACCGCGGCCCGGGCCCTGGCGCCGGAAGACGACGAGCCCGGCCGCCCGCCGCAGCGCTACCGCACGCTCTGGATCTCCGACCTGCACCTGGGCACGCCTGGCTGCCAGGCGCGGGCACTGCTCGACTTCCTCAAGCACACCGAGTGCGACACACTGTTCCTCGTGGGCGACATCATCGACGGCTGGCAGCTCAGGCGGCACTGGTACTGGCCGCAGGCGCACAACGACGTGATCCAGAAGCTGCTGCGCAAGGCGCGCAAGGGCACGCGGGTGATCTTCATCCCCGGCAACCACGACGAGTTCGCGCGCAAGTACCTGCACCACAACTTCGGCGGCATCGACGTGGCCGAGGAGTGGATTCACGAGACGGCCGACGGCCGCAAGCTGTGGGTGATGCATGGCGACCTGTTCGACGGCGTGATCCAGTGCGCCAAGTGGCTGGCCTACGTGGGCGATTCGCTCTACGAGTTCACGCTCAAGCTCAACCGGCACCTCAACAGCCTGCGCGCACGCATGGGCCTGCCGTACTGGTCGCTGTCGAAGTACCTCAAGGGCAAAGTGAAGCGCGCCGTGAGCTACGTCGGCGACTTCGAGCATGCCGTGGCGCGCGAGGCCCACAAGCGCGGGGTGCAGGGCGTGGTCTGCGGCCACATCCACCACGCCGAGATGCGCGAGATCGACGGCATCCTCTACTGCAACGACGGCGACTGGGTCGAGAGCCTCACGGCGCTGGCCGAGCACCCCGACGGCACGCTGCAGATCCTCGACTGGTCGGCGCAGATGCGCGCGACGGCGCCGGGCGGCGTGCCCGCAGCGCCGGTCGCGGTGGCCGGATCCTGATCGTCACGTTCGTGACGAATTCGGCCGCAGCGCCCGTCTGGCGGGCGGTGCAGGCCGATTGCGCTTGGCGCTTTCTTGCTCGATGAGCACGAAAAAACGCCGGTGCCGCACGAGTCGGGCACCGGCGCTGCGGTGTGTCGAGCGAGGCGGGCGGCGCCCGCCACCGTTCAGAACGCGAAGTTGGCCGTCAGGCGGAAGGTGCGCGGCGCGCCGGGCGTGTAGCGATAGCCGCTCTTGTTGATCGCGGCCACGTACTCCTTGTCGGCGAGGTTGTAGACGTTGAACTGCAGGTCGACGTTCTTGTTGATGCGGTAGGCCGCCATCGCGTCGAAGACCCAGTACGAATCGACGTATGCCGGCGTGCCCACCGCGCCGTCGGTGCCGCGGTTGAGCTTGCCGTTGTAGCGGGCGCCGAAGCCCACGGTCAGCCCGACCGGCAACTGGTAGGTCGTCCAGGCGGTGAAGGCGTTCTTGGGCGTGTAGGCCAGCGCCGAGCTGCCATCTGCCAGCACCGATGGGCCGCTCAGCACCTTGGTGTCCTGGTGCGTAAAGCCGGCGCTCACGCCCCAGCGTTCGGTGATGGCACCGGCCGCGCCGAGCTCGATGCCCTGCACGCGCTTCTTGCCGGTCTGGTAGTAGTTGCCGCTCACGGCGTCCTGCACCACCTCGTTGCTCACGTCGGTGCGGAACAGGGCGGCCGTCAGCGCCAGCTTCTTGTTCAGCACGTCCCACTTCGTGCCCAGTTCCCAGGTCTTGGTCTTCTGCGGGTTGAAGTCGGTGCGGTTGGCGTTGTTCGTCGTCCCCGTGGCGGCTGCGAGCGTGAAATTGCTGCCGCCCGGCGGCTGTGCCGCGGTGCCGTAGGCCAGGTAGACGCTGCTGTAGTCGGTGGGCTTGTAGACCACGCCGAGCTTGCCGGTCCACAGGCCGCCCGACTTGCTGAACGAGGTCGGCGTCAGCAGGCCGGCGGTGGCGCCCGTCGTGCCCAGGGTCGTCGCGTCGTAGTCGGTCGAGTAGTGGTCGTAGCGCAGGCCGCCGGTCAAGGACCATTGCTCGTTGAACTTCAGCGTGTCGAACACATAGGCGCCGACGGTGGTCGTCGTGCCGTCGGTGCTGGTGCCGTTGGGCAGTCGCAGGTAGCCCGTGACGTTGGGGTTGGGTGCATACAGGTTGGCAGCGGGCCAGAAGCCGGCCGTGCGAATTCCCGGCACGCCGTAGACGGTGGCGCCCTGGCCGTAGTAGCCGATGGACTCCTGCTCCTCGCGGATCAGTTCCACGCCAGCGTTGAGCGTGTGGCCCACGCTGCCGGTGTTGAACTTGGCGCTGAGGTTCGTCTGGTTGGTGAGGATCGTGTTCTCCTGCGTCTTGTTGGTCGGCAGGTTGCGCGTGATCGTCCAGGCCAGCGGGTTGGCCACCGTCGTCGTGCCGGGCACGATGGTGTTGATGAAGCCCGACGTGGCGGCCGGCAGCGCGCCGCGGTAGGTGCTGCTGGTGCCGACGCGGTTCGAGCTCAGGCCCGCGCCCATGAAGGCGGTGAGCATGTAGTCCTGCTCGGTCTTGCCGTAGCGGAAGGTGTTGCGCAGCGTGACGTCGGGCGTGATGTCGTGCTCGACGCGGGCCGTGAACATGTTCTGCGTCACGTTCTCGAAGTCCGAGCTCGTCCCGTAGAAGTTGCTCGAGTTCACGCGCGGCGCGAAGTCCAGGTAGCCGCGGCGCAGGATGCCGGCATTGATGGTCTTCGGGTCCGGGTTCGAATAGCCGGGCAGGCCGACGGTGGGCACGCCACCGTCGGGAATGTTGTTCTGCTTGACGTGGACGAAGTCGAAGTAGAAGCGCGTCGGGCTGTTCAGGCCGAAGGCGAAGGAAGGCGCGATGCCCCAGCGCTTGTTCTTGACCACGTCGCGGCCGGACACGTCGGCGTCTTCGGCCACCGCGTTCAGGCGGAAGGCCGCGCCGATGCCGTTGGGCCCGCTCAGCGCCTTGTTCCAGTCGATCGACGCGCGCTTGAAGCTGTCGCTGCCGGCACCGACCGAGCCGAAGAAGCTGTCCGACAGCGTCGGCTTCTTGGTGATGAGGTTGATGTAGCCCGTGGGCGAGGTGCGGCCGGTGTCGGTGCCCGCGGGGCCCTTCACGACCTCGACCTGCTCGATGTTGAAGGTGTCGCGGGCGATCGAGCCGGTGTCACGGATGCCGTCGACGAAGATGCTGCTCGACGAGTCGAAGCCGCGCATGTAGACCGCGTCGCCGGTGCTGGTGTTGCCGTTCTCGCCCAGGTAGAAGGCCCCGGCGCCGGGGGTGTTGCGCAGCGCCTCGGTCAGCGTCGTGGCACCCTGCTCGCGCAACACCTGCTCACGGATGACCTGCACGGTCTGCGGCGTGTCGACCAGCGGGGCGGTGAACTTCGGGTTGGCCGATGTCTCGGCCTTGTAGTCCGCAGCGGGTGCCGAATCCTGCACCTGCACCGAAGGCAGCGTGCCGGCGGCCGTCTGCGCCAGGCTCGGCAGCGACAGGGCCATCAGCGTGGCGGCCGCGGTCAGCGGCGGAACGGCGCGCGCGACGGCGTGCTTGCGGGTCTTGATGTAAGCCATGGGAATCCCTCCTCCTTGAGGGCATCGGTCGAGGACCTGACATGGCTTGCTCGGAATCCCGGCGGATCACGTGGCGTGACGGGGGAGGGGCTGGCTGGTCAGCAGATAGACGAAATGCGGCGTCACGGCAACGTGAACGCGACAAATGATAATCACTCTTACTAACTTTGTGCGCGTTGTCCTGCCGGGCGACGACGCGCGCTGTGGCGGGGCCGCCACGATGCGTCGGTCAGGGCGGCCTGGCGAAGGGTCGCGCGGCCAGCAAAAAAGCCTTGCAGGCGCAGGACCTGCAAGGCTTGGATCTGGTGGCGCTTCACGGACTCGAACCGCGGACCTGTGGATTATGATTCCATCGCTCTAACCGACTGAGCTAAAGCGCCGAGCCCGCCATTATAGCCAGACTCCGGGGCCCCGCCAGCGCTTCGCGTACGTTTGCATCGCAAGGCTTCGATCGGCCACCACGCCGCCCTCCGCTTTCGCACATCGACCCCGTCCCGCCATCCCGCGCGTACAACGGGGGTGACAATCCTCCGATGCTCGCCCCTTCGTCCGTCGACGCGCAGCGCCATGCCATGGCCGACGATCAGCTGATGCTTGCCTACGCCGGCGGCGATGCGGCCGCGTTCGACATCCTCTATGCGCGCCACGAAGGTGCCCTGTTCCGCTTCGTGCGCCGCCTGCTCGGCGCGCGCCTGGCGTCACAGGCGGACGAGGTGTTCCAGGACACCTGGCTGCGCATCGTGACGGCGCGCGACTCCTTTTCGCCGCAGGGCGCCACGTGGCGCACCTGGGCCTTCACCATCGCGCACAACCTGGCGATGGACCGGCTGCGAGTGAGCGGGCGCGAGCTCGCACTCGACGCCGGCGGCCACGGCGACGATGACGACGGCATGCCGCAGCTGCCCTCGCTCGAACGCGGCGTGCGCGCCGCCGATGGAGCGGCCGACGCTGCCCATCCCTCCGCCGAGGAACTCGCCTTCTGGCGTGCCGCCGGGCGCCGCCTGCTGGCCTGCCTCGACGAACTGCCGGCCGAGCAGCGCGCGGCCTTCCTGCTGCACCACGAAGACGGCCTCACCGTCGACGCGATGGCGACGCAGCTCGCGCTCGGCTTCGAGACCGTGAAGAGCCGGCTGCGCTACGGGCTGCAGAAGCTGCGCGCCTGCATGGCGCGCTACCTCGTCGCCCTGGAAGGGCAGGGCGCATGACGCAGGACCCGCGCGATCTGCCCGGCGGCGCCGCCGACGGCATGCCGCCCGCCGACCCGGTGCTGCGCCGCATGCTCGATGCCGCACCGGACCGCGACGCGGCCCCGCATCCGGCCACGCGCGAGGCCATCCTGCGCAGCGCGCACAACGCCGTCGCGCCGACGACGGCGGCCCGCCCGACGCCACGCGAGGCGGCGCCGCCCTGGTGGAGGCGCCTGTGGGGCGGCACGCCGGGCTCGCGCATGCCCTGGAACGCCGCTTTCGCCACCGTGATGGTGGCCCTGTTCGTGACCGTGCTGTGGCATCGCGAGCCGGTGCCGGACGCGCGGCTCGACGCCGAGGCGCCCGCGGCCTCTCCTGCTGCGCCGGCGGAAGGCGAGCCCGCGCCGCGCGCCGACGCCCGCGCTGCGCGCGAGGAGCGCCGCCGCGCCGCCGAAGCCGACACCGCGGCCAAGCAGCAGGCCACCACCAAGCCCGCTGCCAAGGCGCAAGCGGAGTCCCTGGCCGAGCGGCGCGAGGCGCCGCCACCACCCGCTGTCGCCGCACCGGCGGCGCCGATCACCGTGCCGCCCGTCGCCGAGGCGGATAGCTCGCCATCGCCGTCGCCGTCGCCGGCCGGTGGCGGTGCCCCGGCGATCGCCAGCGCACCGCCTGCGGCCCCGCGTGCCGCGCCCGCGGCACCCGCTCCTGCCGCCGCCGCGCGTGAGCGGGCTTCCGGCGATGGAACGCTGGCCGAGCCCATGGCGCCGCCGTCGGCCGAGCTGGCACCGGCGCCCGCCCGCGAAGCCGCGGCACCTCCTGCCGCGCTCGCACGCCGCTCGTTGGCGCCGGCAGCGCATCCGGGGGCCTGGCGTGGATGGACGCACCTGCGCATCGTCGACGCGAGCGGCCAGTCGCGCCGCCTCGCGCGGGCCGAAGCGGCGCAGCTGGGCGCGCTGGTCGAGGCTGCGGTTCCTTCAGGCGGCGGCGCTGCGGCGCTCGAGTCGGCGGTGCCCGGCTGGCGCATCGTGCTGGAGGGCGCGCGCGGCGCCGCGCTGGGGGTGCTCGAGGTGCCGGCCGCGCCGGGCCGCACGCTGCGCTGGAGCGAAGGAGCGGCGCCGCCCGTGGCCGTCGAGCCGCCGCCGGCCGTGCTCGACGCGCTGCAGCGCGCGCTGGCCGAACGCTGAGCGGCAGACCCCAAAAGCAGCGAGCCGCTATCGCATCGATAGCGGCTCGCGCAGGCAGGGCGGGCGCTGCAGCCCCTTTTTGCCTTTGACGAGGCGATGCCGAACGGCATCGCCCCGCGTGCTCACTGGTGCTTGAACTCGGCCTTGCGCTTGGCCACGAAGGCGTCCATGCCTTCCTTCTGGTCGGCGGTGGCGAACAGGGCGTGGAACAGTCGGCGCTCGAACATCACGCCGTCCGACAGGCCGCTCTCGAAGGCGCGGTTCACCGACTCCTTGGCCGCCATCACGGCGATCTGCGAGAAGTCGGCGATCTGCAGCGCGGCGCCCAGCGCCTCGTCCATCAGCTTGTCGTAGGGCACCACGCGGCTGACGAGGCCGGCGCGCTCGGCCTCGGCGGCGTCCATCATGCGGCCCGTGAGCGCCATGTCCATGGCCTTGCTCTTGCCCACGGCGCGCGGCAGGCGCTGCGTGCCGCCGGCGCCGGGGATCACGCCCAGCTTGATCTCGGGCTGGCCGAACTTCGCGTTGTCGGCCGCGATGATGAAGTCGCACATCATCGCCAGCTCGCAGCCGCCGCCCAGCGCGAAGCCGCTCACGGCGGCGATCACCGGCTTGCGGATGCTTCGGATCGTCTCCCAGTTGCGCGTGATGTAGTCGCCCTTGTACGCATCGACGAAGCTGTACTTGGCCATGGCGCCGATGTCTGCGCCGGCGGCGAAGGCGCGTTCGCTGCCGGTGACGATCACGCAGCCGATCGCCTCGTCGGCATCGAAGGCCTGGAGGGCCGTGCCCAGTTCGGTCATGAGCGCATCGTTCAGCGCGTTCAGTGCCTTGGGGCGGTTGAGCGTCACGATGCCGACCTTGCCGGCCTCGGTGCGCACTTCGATGTTCTCGTAGCTCATGGTGTCTCCGGGGAATGGGTGGAACGAGCAGGCGCCGCGCGCCGCAGCGGGTCACTATACCCAGAGGGACCGCCTCGATGGGCAGCGGCAGGACGATGCCGTGCGCTCAGCGCCCGCCCAGCCAGGCCCGCAGCCGCGGCGCGTCCTGCGGCGCCAGGCGCAGCGTGGTCTCGTTCGCGGGCAGGCGCAGCGGCAGGCGCAGCAGGCGGCGGTCGCGCGCCACGATGGCGGTGCACTGCTTCGCGTCGCCCAGGTACAGCGGCAACTCGTCCAGTTTGGCGATGCGCCAGGCCGAGGCGGCGCGTCCGCGCGCGGCGGGCAGTTCCACGGCCAGCCACTCGTCGCTGGCCGAGAAGCCGGCCTGCTCGGCCGCGCTGCCGCGCAGCACGACCTTGACCTGCACGCTGCCTGCCGTCTCGGCCACGCGCAGGCCCAGGGCCTGCGCGCGCTGCGCGGGCTCGTCGAGCACGGCCACGCCGTGCGCCTCGAGCAGGGGCTTGAGCGGCAGCTCGTCGGTGCCGTGCACCCACTTCGACAGTTCAGGCGCGTAGGAACGGCGCCCCACCGTCTCCAGCGCTGCAGCGATGTCGTCCTCGGTGACGGGGCCGCCCGAGGAACGGGAGCCCCCACGCTCCTCACTGCGTGTAGTTCGCTGCCCCCCGAGGGGGCGCTCGCTTGCTTGAGGCGGCTCTGCGCTGCGCGCCCACAGCAGCCGCATCACATCGTCCAACGTGCCGTGCCCTTCGCTGCGCAGCGTGAGGTCCAGGCACAGCGCGACCAGGGCGCCCTTGGTGTAGTAGCTCACCGTGGCGTTGGGCATCTGCTCGTCGGGGCGGTAGTACTTCACCCAGGCGTCGAAGCTCGCGTCGGCCACCGACTGCACGAAGCGCCCGGGCGTCTGCAGCACCTGGTTGGCCGTCTTGTTCAGCAGCTTGACGTAGGTGGCGTCGTCGATGCCGCCGGCGCGACGCAGCAGCACGTCGTCGTAGTAGCTGGTGAAACCCTCGAAGAACCACAGCAGCTGGGTGTAGTTCTCCTGGCGGTAGTCGTAGCGTGCGAATTCAGCGGGGCGCAGGCGCTTGACGTTCCAGGTGTGGAAGTACTCGTGGCTGATCAGGCCCAGCAGCGTGGTGTAGCCCTCGCCGGCCTTGGCCACGCCCCGCTGGGGCAAATCGCTGCGGTTGCAGATCAGGGCAGTCGAGTGGCGGTGTTCCAGCCCGCCGTAGCTGTCGCCCACGGCATTGAGCATGAACACGTAGCGGTCGTGCGGCGGACGCAGGGCGGCGTCGCGCGCCCCGGCGCGCGCCTTGTCGCCGTGCCAGAAGCGCACCTGCGTTTCGCAGATGGCACGCGTGTCGGCCACCAGGCGCTCGCCGTCGAAGGCGGGCGTGGTGCCGGCGACCACGAAGCGGTGCGGCACGCCCAGCACGTCGAACTCGGCGCTCCAGAAGTCGCCCATCTCGACCGGGCTGTCGGCCAGCTCGTCGTAGCCGTCGGCGCGAAAGATGCCGAAGCCGCGGCGGTCGACCTTGGCCGGGCGCAGCGCGGTGGCGCAGGACCAGGGCGCGGCGGTGCCGGAAGGTGCATCGATCTGCAGCGTGCAGGCGAGCTCGGTCTGCCCGTCGACGCGCAGGCACACGCTGGTGCCGTTGAAGAAGCCGCGGTCGGCATCGAGCCAGGCGGTGCGCACCGAATGGTCGTAGGCGCACACCTGGTAGTGCAGCGTCAGCGGACGGCCGGCCTCGCAGTCGATCTGCCAGCTCGCCTTGTCCTGCTGCACCACCT
Source organism: Xenophilus aerolatus (assembly GCA_030418545.1). Classification (GTDB taxonomy): domain Bacteria; phylum Pseudomonadota; class Gammaproteobacteria; order Burkholderiales; family Burkholderiaceae_C; genus Xenophilus. The sequence goes on from QAIB01000005.1 coordinate 182,353, forward strand.
GCAGCTTGCGGCGGCCCTGGGTCGCGCGCAGGCCCTGCAGGTTCTTCGCGAACTCGCGCACCAGGTAGCTGCCAGGGATCCACACCGGCAGCGACACCCGCTGCAGCGCCTGCGGCGCGTCGATCTCGAGGGTGACGTCGTAGAGGTGGGCGTGAAGGTCGGCGCAGCGCACGTGGTAGCGCAGGCCAGCCGCGGCGGGCTTCCGCGGGGCGGGGGCGCGGGCAGCCATCAGTTCGCAGCGGCGAGCATCTTCTCGACCTGCGCGGCCGGAATCGCCCCGGGCGAGCGGCTGCCGTCGGCGAAGATCAGCGTCGGCGTGCCGGTGATGTTGTACTTGCGGCCGAACTCGACGTTGCGCTTGAGCGCGCTCACGTCGCAGTCGCCGCTCGCGGGCTTGACGCCGCCCACCATCCAGTCGGTCCAGGTCTTGCCCTTGTCCTTGCTGCACCAGATGTCGCGCGACTTGACGACCGAATCGGGACCGAGCACCGGATACAGGAAGAGATAGACCGTCACGTTGTCGATGTTGCGCAGATCGGCCTCGAAATGCTTGCAGTAGCCGCAGTTCGGGTCTTCGAAGACGGCCAGCTTGCGCTTGCCATTGCCGCGCACGATCTTGAATGCGTCCTTCACCGGCAGCTGGTCGAAGGCCACCTGGCTGAGCTTGTCGATGCGCTCCTCGGTGAGGTTCTTCTTCGCCTTGACGTCGATGAGCTGGCCCTGCATCAGGTAACTGCCCTGCTCGTCGGTGTAGAAGAGGTCGAAGCCCACGCGCACCTCCCAGATGCCCGGCATGGGCGACTTGCGCACCTCGTCGATCTTGCCCAGCTGCGGGATCGCGGCCAGGCTCTTGCGGATCTCGGCCTCGCCGGCGTGCGCGCCGAAGGCGGCAGACAGGGCAAGGGCGGCGAGTGCGGGGGCGGCCAGGCGGCGCAGCGTGGGCAGGAAGGGCATGGTGCGGGGTTCGTGTGCGCGAAGCGCCAAAGGTTCAGTTCGGGGGTGGGATCAAGCCAGCCCCATGGCCTGGCGCGCGATCCAGTTCTTGATCACGCGCGTGCGGTCGAAACCGCGCATGCCCCAGTTGCGCAGCTGCGGCAGCGGGTCCATGGCGTGGGCGAAGAGTTGCTGCAAGCCGTCGGTGGCCAGGCCCATGGCCAGCACGTCGGCGCGGCGGGCGCGTTCGTAGCGGCGCAGCAGGCGCGTGTCGCCGACGCTGCGCCAGTACTCGCGCTGCTTGAGGACGCCGGCCAGCGCGGCGGCGTCGGCCAGGCCCAGGTTCAGGCCCTGGCCGGCCAGGGGGTGCACGGTGTGGGCGGCGTCGCCGGCCAGCGCCCAGGCGCCGCCGTCCTTGCCGTCCTCGGTCGTGAAGCGGCCGATCCAGCGGTCGGCCGTGGCGCGCTGCAGCGGCCAGGCGGCGCGCTCGCTGGTGAGCGTGAAAGCACCCAGTGCGTCGCCGCAGGCCTCGCGCACGCCGGCACAGAAGGTGTCGGCGTCCTGCGCCAGCAGGGCGGGGGCGCGGAACTGGTCGACCGACCACACCAGCGCCAGCGCACGGCTGCCCGGCCCGCCGAGCGGCAGCAGGGCCAGCACCTCGCCCTTGTCGTTGAACCACTGGCGCGCGGTGTCGTCGTGCGGACGCTCGGCCTCCAACCGCGCCGCGATGGCGTGCTGCGGGTAGCGCGCCACCTCGTAGTGCACGCCGAGCAGCTCTCGCGTGGTGCTGGCCTTGCCTTCGCACACCACCGTGAGCGGCGCCTTCACCGGCGCGCTCACCACCTCGACCTGCGGCGCGAAGCGCACCGCGTCGGCGAGCTGGCGTTCGAGTGCGGGCACGTCGACGATCCAGGCCAGCGCATCGACGGCATGCTGGCGCGCCTGGAAATGCACCTGCCCGCCTTCGTCACCGTGCACCCGCATCTCGCGCACCGGGGTGGCGTGGGCGGCGTCGGGCCAGGCCCGTAGCGATTCGAGCAGCGCCTTGGACGCGGCATTGAGCGCATAGGCTCGAACGTCGTCACGCGTCGCGGTATCGGCCGGCGCCACCAGCGCCACGCGCACGCGTTCGCGCGCGAGCAGCAGGGCCAGCGTGCGGCCGACGATGCCGGCGCCGCGGATGCAAACCTCGGGAGGAAGAGCCATCGCGGCATTGTAGGGAGCGGTGCCGGAGCGGGCGTGCACCGACGAGTTGTGCGGATTGCTATGAAAAAGATAGCTAATGGCGCAGAAGGGGCGGGCGCTGCAGGCCCTTTTTGCTTGGAATTTGCCCAGGTGCTGCACGCGAATGCATGGCGGTCGCGTGCGCGAGAATTCGCACCCCTTCTCGCCCACCCTGCCGACGCCCGCGCGCCGCTTGCCGCTGCCCCATGACCCAGCCGTCCACCCCCGCCGACTTCGACGTCCAGGGCACCATCGCCCGCCTCTTCGTCTACCCCGTCAAATCGTGCGCCGGCGTCGAGGTGTCCGAGGCGCTGCTCACCGAGACCGGGCTGGAGTTCGACCGCGCATGGATGGTGGTCGACGAGAATGGTGAATTCGTCACCCAGCGCGAACTGCCGCGCATGGCGCTCATTCGCCCGCAGCTCAAGCAGTTCGAGATGGTGCTGCGCGCGCCCGGCATGCTGGCGCTGCACATCGCCTACGACCGGGTCGAGGCGCCGATGCAGGCCAAGGTGTGGAAAGACACCGTCGCCGCCTACGACATGGGGGATGTCGCGGCGCAGTGGTTCAGCGATTTCCTCTCGGAAGCCGGCCGGCCTCGAAAGCTCAGGCTGGCGCGTTTCGACCCCGAGCACAAGCGCCTCTCGAGCCTGCAATGGACCGGCGGCGTCGAGGCCGAGGTGCAGTTCGCCGACGGCTACGCGCTCCTGGTGGCCAGCGAAGGCTCGATGGCCGAGCTCAACGAGCGGCTCGCCGCGGGGGGCCACGGCGCGGTGGGCATCGAGCGCTTCCGGCCCAACATCGTGCTGGCCGGCCTCGAGGCGCACGACGAGGACCGCGTCGAGATGCTGCACGTCGCCACCGCCGAAGGCCAGGCGCAGCTGCAGCCGGTCAAGCCCTGCACGCGCTGCCCCATTCCCGACATCGACCCGGCCACCGCGACGAGCAGCCCCGAGGTCGGCGACACGCTGCGCAGCTACCGCGCCGACCCGCGCGTGGGCGGCGCGATCACCTTCGGCATGAACCTGATCGTGCGCGAGGGCGTGGAACACCTGCTCAAGGTCGGCCAGGTGGTGGGGGCGAACTACCGCTTCGAGTGAGTGCAGGGGCCGCCTCGTAAAATCGCGCCTTTCCCCCAGACACCCTGAAAGCCCCCGCCATGAGCCTCAAGTGCGGCATCGTCGGCCTGCCCAACGTCGGCAAGTCCACCCTCTTCAACGCGCTGACCAAGGCTGGCATCGCGGCCGAGAACTACCCCTTCTGCACCATCGAGCCCAACGTGGGCGTGGTGGAGGTGCCCGATCCGCGGCTCGCGCAGCTGGCCGAGATCGTCCAGCCCGAGCGCATCGTTCCGGCCATCGTGGAGTTCGTCGACATCGCCGGCCTGGTGGCCGGCGCGAGCACGGGCGAAGGCCTGGGCAACAAGTTCCTCGCGCACATCCGCGAGACCGACGCCACGGTGAACGTGGTGCGCTGCTTCGACGACGACAACGTGATCCACGTGGCCGGCCGCGTCGACCCGATCTCGGACATCGAGGTGATCCAGACCGAGCTGTGCCTGGCCGACCTGGGCACCGTCGAGAAGGCGCTGCACCGCCACACCAAGGTGGCGCGTTCGGGCGACAAGGACGCGCAGAAGCTCGTCGGCCTGCTGGAGCGTTGCCAGAAGGCGCTGAACGACAACATCCCGGTGCGGGCGCTGGAGTTCACCAAGGAAGAGCAGCCGCTGGTCAAGAGCTTCACGCTCATCACGGCCAAGCCCGCGATGTTCGTGGGCAACGTGAGCGAAGACGGCTTCGAGAACAACCCCTACCTGGACCGGCTGCGCGAGTACGCCGCCAAGCAGAACGCGCCCGTGGTCGCCATCTGCGCCAAGATCGAGGCCGAGCTGTCGGAGATGGACGATGCCGACCGGCTCGAGTTCCTGAAGGAACTCGGCCAGGACGAGCCGGGCCTGAACCGCCTGATCCGCGCCGCCTACAAGCTGCTGGGCCTGCAGACCTACTTCACCGCCGGCGTGAAGGAGGTGCGCGCCTGGACCATCCACACCGGCGACACCGGCCCGCAGGCCGCCGGCGTGATCCACACCGATTTCGAGAAGGGCTACATCCGCGCCCAGACCATCGCCTTCGACGACTACATCGCCTTCAAGGGCGAGCAGGGCGCCAAGGACGCGGGCAAGATGCGCGCCGAGGGCAAGGACTACGTCGTCAAGGACGGCGACGTGATGAACTTCCTGTTCAGCTCCTGACGACCTCCGGCGCGCGACCATGATCACCGTCCACCACCTCAACAACTCGCGCTCGCAGCGCGTGCTATGGCTGCTCGAGGAGCTCGAGCTCCCTTACGAGATCGTCCACTACCAGCGCCACCCGCAGACGATGCTGGCACCGCCGGAACTGCGGCAGGTGCATCCGCTGGGCAAGTCGCCCGTGGTCACGGTGGATGGGCTCGTGCTGGCCGAGTCGGGCGCCATCCTGGAGACGCTGACCGAGCGCTACGGCAACGGCCGGCTGGCGCCGCCGGCCGGCTCGCCCGAGGCGGTGCGCTATCGCTACTGGCTGCATTACGCGGAAGGCTCGGCCATGCCGCCGCTGCTGCTCAAGCTGGTGTTCGACCAGATCGAGAAGGCGAAGATGCCCTTCTTCGCCAAGCCCATCGCACGCGGCATTGCCGCCAAGGCGAAGGCGAGCTTCATCCAGCCGCAGATCTCGAACCACCTGAACTTCATGGAAGGCGAGCTGGGCAAGAGCGAATGGTTCGCCGGCGACGCGTTCACGGCGGCCGACATCCAGATGAGCTTCCCGATCGAGGCGGCGCAGGCGCGTGCGGGGCTCAACGAGAAGCGCCCGCGCCTGATGGCCTGGCTGGCGCGCATCCATGCGCGCCCGGCCTACCAGCGCGCGCTGGAGCGCGGCGGCCCGTACGAACTGCTGAGCTGACTCTTCGGGTCACATCGCGCTGCAGCGCCCGTCGGGCGGGCGCAGGCAGCTATGGTTTCGATAGTGCGCCGCGCGGCGTACTCACTTGTCGGGCCACAGGTACAGCAGCGCCACCGTCATGCTGACGTAGCGCGCGAACTTGCCGATGGCCATGTAGACCAGGCAGGGCCAGAAGGACAGCCGCAGCCAGCCCGCCACTGCACACAGCGGGTCGCCCACCACGGGCAGCCAGCTCAGCAGGCAGGCCTTGGGGCCGAGCTTCTCCAGCCACGCGAGCACGCGCATGTGGTGCTTCGAATGGGCGTACTTGTCGGCCACCTTGTGTGCGCCGTAGCCCATCCACCAGTCGACCGCGCCGCCCAGCGTGTTGCCCGCCGTCGCGACCAGGATCGCGGGCCAGAACATGTCGGGGTTGAGCTTGAGCAGGCCGAACAGCGCGGGCTCCGAGCCCAGCGGCAGCAGCGTGGCCGAGATGAAGGCGACGATGAACAGCGTCGACAGGCCGAACTGCGGCAACGCGAGAAGCGCCAGGAGTGAGTCGAGCCAGGCTTGCATGGGTGCGGGAGTATAGGAATCGGCCGGGCGCCGCCCGCGTCGGAAACGGTGCCGCGCTGCGGGAGGAATCCGTGCATCCCCGGGGGTCGGCGGGTACCAATCGTTTCAGTGTCCGAAATGCCCGCTGGCTACAATCGATGCCTCATTTTTCAGCAGACGCTGCCACCTCGCGGTGCCGGCGTCTTTGTTTCTCCACCCCTCGCCCTCCCATGCAGATCGGTTCCATCGCGCTGGACAACCGGCTGTTCGTCGCGCCCATGGCGGGCGTCACCGACCGTCCGTTCCGCATGCTGTGCCGGCGGCTCGGTGCGGGCTACGCGGTGAGCGAGATGGTGACTTCGCGCAAGGAACTGTGGGGCTCGCTCAAGACCTCGCGGCGGGCCAACCACGAGGGCGAGCCGGGCCCCATCGCGGTGCAGATCGCCGGCACCGATGCGGCCATGATGGCCGAGGCCGCGCAGTACAACATCGACCGCGGCGCGCAGATCATCGACATCAACATGGGCTGCCCGGCCAAGAAGGTCTGCAACAAGTGGGCCGGTTCGGCGCTCATGCGCGACGAGCCCCTGGCGCTCGAGATCGCGCAGGCCGTGGTCGATGCCGCGGCCCCGCACGGCGTGCCGGTCACGCTCAAGATGCGCACGGGCTGGAGCCACGAGCATCGCAATGCCGTAAAGCTGGCACGCGACTTCGAGGCCGCCGGCGTGCAGATGCTCACCGTGCACGGCCGCACGCGCGAGCAGGGCTACAAGGGCCGTGCGGAATACGACACCATCGCCGCCGTCAAGGCCGCGGTGCGCATCCCGGTGGTGGCCAATGGCGACGTGACGAGTCCCGAGAAGGCGCGCGAGGTGCTGGCCGCGACGGGGGCCGACGCGGTCATGGTCGGCCGCGCGGCGCAGGGGCGGCCGTGGATCTTCCGCGAGATCGGGCATTTCCTCGCGACCGGCGAACACATGGCGCCGCCGCTGGTGGCCGAGGTGCGGCGCCTGCTGCTCGACCACCTTCGCGAGCACTACGCGCTGTACGGCGACTACAGCGGCGTGCGCACGGCGCGCAAGCACATCGGCTGGTACGTGCGGGCGCTGCCCGGCGGCGAGGCCTTTCGCGATGCGATGAACCGCATCGAGGACTGCGAGGCGCAGTGGGAGGCGGTGGCCGCCTTCTTCGATGCGCTGGGCGAGCGCATGGAGCGCCTGCCGGTTCAGGCCGGCGCGGCCGGTGACGAATCCAGGGAAGACGACGACAACAACAACGACGAACTCCAGGAGAGCTGCAGCAGCGCGGCCTGACGCGCGCGGCCTTCGGGCCGGCTGCAGTCGACGGGACACCCGACAGAACTGCAAGAACGAAGAAGATGAGCAAGAAACAGATCGAGGAGTGCGTGCGCACCAGCCTGGAGGGCTACTTTCGCGACCTGCGCGGCACCGAGCCCGACGGCATGTACGAGATGATCGTCACCGTGGTCGAGAAACCGCTGCTGGAGGTCGTGATGCTGCGTGCCGAAGGCAACCAGTCGCGCGCCGCGCAGTGGCTGGGCCTGAACCGCAACACCCTGCGCAAGAAGCTGGTCGAGCACCGCATCATCAAGTAAGCCTGAAGCCGGACATCCGTACGCGAAAGGAAGACAAAAACTTCGCGAAGGACGCGAAGGTCTTTTTCTTGAAATTCCATTCGCGTCCTTCGCGCAAGCTTCGCGCCCTTCGCGTTCGGCAGTCCGCCCCCGTATTCCCATTCCGAAGCAATCCATGCAAGCCCTCCTCTCCGTCTCCGACAAGACCGGCATCCTCGACTTCGCCAAGGCACTTCACGACCTGGGTGTGAAGCTGCTGTCCACCGGCGGCACCGCCAAGCTGCTGGCCGATGCGGGCCTGCCCGTCACCGAGGTGGCCGACCACACCGGCTTCCCCGAGATGCTGGACGGCCGCGTGAAGACGCTGCACCCCAAGATCCACGGCGGCCTGCTGGCGCGGCGCGATCTGCCCGCACACGTGGCGGCCATCGAGCAGCACGGCATCGACACCATCGACCTGCTGGTGGTGAACCTCTACCCCTTCGAGGCCACCGTGGCCAAGCCCGGCTGCACGCTCGAAGACGCGATCGAGAACATAGACATCGGCGGCCCGGCGATGGTGCGCAGCGCGGCCAAGAACTGGAAGGACGTCGCGGTGCTGACCGATGCGTCGCAGTACGCCGTCGCGCTGGAAGAGCTGAAGGCGCACGGGAAGATCAGCGAGAAAACCAAGTTCGGCTTCTCGGTCGCCGCCTTCAACCGCATCGCCGACTACGACGGCGCGATCAGCGACTTCCTCTCGGCCGTGGATTTCGAGGCCAGCCAGGGCCAGCCGGCGCCGGTGCGCTCGCTCTTCCCGGGCCAGAGCAACGGGCGCTTCGTCAAGCTGCAGGACCTGCGCTACGGCGAGAACGCGCACCAGCAGGCGGCGCTGTACCGCGACCTGCATCCGGCACCGGGCTCGCTGGTCACGGCGAAGCAGCTGCAAGGCAAGGAGCTGTCGTACAACAACATTGCGGACGCCGATGCGGCCTGGGAGTGCGTCAAGAGCTTCGACGCACCGGCCTGCGTGATCGTCAAGCACGCCAACCCCTGCGGCGTGGCGGTTGGCAAGGACGCGCTCGAGGCGTACAGCAAGGCCTTCAAGACCGACCCGACCTCGGCCTTCGGCGGCATCATCGCCTTCAACCGGCCGGTGGACCTGGCCGCGGCGCAGGAGATCAACAAGCAGTTCGTCGAGGTGCTGATGGCGCCTGGCTACAGCGCCGAGGCGCTGGCGGTGTTCCAGGCCACCAAGGCCAAGCAGAACGTGCGCATCCTGCAGATCGACCTGCCCCAGGGCGGCAAGACCGACTGGGACAACGGCCGCAACATGATGGACGTGAAGCGTGTGGGCTCGGGCCTTCTGATCCAGACCGCCGACAACCATGTGCTCACGCCGGACCAGCTCAAGGTGGTGACGAAGAAGCAGCCGACGCCCCAGCAACTGGACGACCTGATGTTCGCCTGGAAGGTGGCGCAGTACGTCAAGAGCAACGCGATCGTGTTCTGCGCCAACGGCATGACGATGGGCGTGGGGGCGGGGCAGATGAGCCGGCTCGATTCGGCGCGCATTGCCAGCATCAAGGCCGAGCACGCGGGGTTGTCGCTGCAGGGCACGGCGGTGGCGAGCGATGCGTTCTTCCCGTTCCGCGACGGGCTCGACGTCGTGATCGACCACGGGGCGACGAGCGTGATCCAGCCGGGCGGGTCGATGCGCGATCAGGAAGTGATCGATGCGGCGGATGAACGCGGCGTGGCCATGGTCTTCACCGGCATCCGCCACTTCCGCCACTGAAAAGTTCGCCGCTCGGCTACTGCGCGGCGCCATCTCGCACCTGCGGTCCTCGCCGTACGGGTGTACGGCTCCGGTCCTCGGCGCGACCTGGCGCCGCTCGCTACGCCGCTCGGCGAACTTTTCGCGCTGCGCCGGTTGCTTCGAAGAGAGAAGGCTGCAGCCCCCGGGACCGGCGTCGGCGGCTACTGCTTCTGTAGCACCTTGAACACCTCGCGGGCGGCGGCGACGGTGGCGTCGATGTCGGCGTCGGTGTGGGCGCTGCTGACGAAGCCGGCTTCGTAGAGGGCCGGGGCGATGTAGACACCGCGGTCGAGCAGGCCGTGGAAGAGGGCGTTGAAGCGGGCGTTGTCGCTCTTCATGACGGCCGTGTAGTTCTGCGGCAGCTCGGGCAGGAGGAAGAAGCCGAACATGCCGCCTTCGCAGTCGGCGCTGAAGCGCACGCCTTCGGCGGCCGCGGCAGCCCCGAGGCCGTCGACCAGGGTGCGGGTCTTCGTGGCCAGCGCTTCGTAGAAGCCGGGTTTGGCAATCTCCTTCAGCGTCGCGAGGCCGCAGGCCGTGGCGACGGGGTTGCCCGACAGCGTGCCGGCCTGGTAGACCGGGCCCATCGGCGCGAGCTGTTCCATGATCGCGCGAGGCCCGCCGAAGGCCGCCAGCGGCATGCCGCCGCCGATGACTTTGCCCAGCACGGTGAGGTCGGGTGTGATGCCCAGGACGCCCTGCGCGCCGCGAAGGCCGACCCGGAAGCCCGTCATCACCTCGTCGAACACCAGCAATGCGCCGTGTTGCGTGCACAGCTCGCGGCAGCGGCGCGCGAACTCGGGCGTGGCGCGCACGAAGTTCATGTTGCCGGCGATGGCCTCGATCATCAGGCAGGCGATGTCGCTGCCGTGCAGCGCGAAGGCCTCTTCCAGCTGCTGCAGGTTGTTGTATTCGAGCACGAGGGTGTGCTGCACCACCTCGGGCGGCACGCCGGCGGAGGTCGGGTTGCCGAAGGTGGCGAGGCCCGAGCCGGCCTTGACCAACAGCGCGTCGGCATGGCCGTGGTAGCAGCCCTCGAACTTGACGATGTGCTTGCGGCCGGTGGCGCCGCGCGCCAGGCGCAGCGCGCTCATCGCGGCCTCGGTGCCGGAGCTGACCAGGCGCACCATCTCCATCGTGGGCACGAGCGCGAGGATGGCCTCGGCCAGCTCGATCTCGCGCTCGGTCGGTGCGCCGAAGGACAGGCCTTCGGTCACGGCGCGCTGCACGGCGTCGATCACGGCCGGGTGGCCGTGGCCCAGGATCATCGGACCCCAGGAGCCGATGTAGTCGATGTAGCGCTGGCCGGCCGCGTCCCACATGTAGGCGCCCTGGGCGCGGGCGATGAAGCGCGGCGTGCCGCCCACGGCCTTGAAGGCGCGCACGGGCGAATTCACGCCGCCGGGAATGACCGTGCGGGCGCGGTCGAAGAGCTGGAGGTTGGCGTCGGTGGGGGTCATCGGAGGCAGGAAGAAGGAAGGCCGGCGGCGGTCAATGGCGGGTGTCGTGGGCCGGCAGGGCGAAGTCGGTGTCGGCCGGGCCTTCGTCGTCGCCCTCGTCCTCGGGCTGGGCCCAGAAGAGGCGGTCGGGCAGCACGTGGCCCATGCCGGGGCGAAAGCCCGCATCCAGGCAGCGGTCCATGTAGGCGAGCGCTTCGGTGGTGGCGGCGGCGAGGTCGGCGCCGGTGGCCAGCAGGGCGGCCAGCGCGGCCGACAGCGTCTCGCCGGCGCCGGCGAAGACGGCTTCGAGCCGCTCGTACTTTTCGCTGGCGAGGACGGCCTGCGGCGACGCCAGCACGTTGTCGATGAAGGGGTCGGGCCGGACGATGCCGGTCACCAGCGTGTAGGGCACGCCCAGTTCGCCGGCGGCCTTGGCGATGTCGCGCGGACCCGGCGGCTTGTCGCCCGACCAGTCGGGTAGCAGCCAGCGCCACAGCGTGCTGTGGTTGCCCACCAGCACCGCGGTCTGCGGCAGCACCAGTTCCTGGAAGGCGTCGAGGTAGCTCTCGATGTCCTGGTCGTTCCACCACGACAGGTTGGGCATGTAGGCCACCACGGGCACCTCGGGGTAGTCGGAGGCGGTCTCGGCGATGCGGCTGAGGTTGTCGGGCGAGCCGGCGAAGCCGACCTTGATGACCTGGGCCGGCACGTCCTCCAGGATGGCGCGGGCCTGCTCGGCGACATGCTCCTCGTCGAAGGCGAAGTGATCGAAGACTTCGGCGGTGTCGCGGGCGTAGGCGCCCGTCACGACGCCGAGCATGTGGGCGCCCACTGATGAGATCGCGAGGGCATCGGCCCCCAGGCCACCGGCGCCGCTCGGGTCGCTGGCGTTGAAGACCAGCACGCAGGGCGGGCGGCCGTCGTCCTCGGTATCGGCGGTGGGGTCGGGGTCCGGCGCCCCGTTAACATCGTCCGCCTCCGGCGGGTCCTCGGGCGGTAGTAAGTGCGTATTCATTCGGCCCGGATGAACCCCGGATGGTGGTGTTTCTGAGACGACTTGAGCAGGATTGCCTGAGACGTCTGGATACAATCGTTGCATTCTATGTACAAGGCTCGTAAGCTGCGATGAACACGAAAACCTGGATGTGCCTGATTTGCGGGTGGATCTACGACGAAGCGGCAGGCGTGCCGGAGGATGGTATTGCGCCCGGAACCCCTTGGGATCAGGTGCCCATGAACTGGACCTGCCCCGAGTGCGGTGCGCGCAAGGAAGACTTCGAGATGGTCGAGATCTGACAGCATGGCACAAGGCCGGGCCTCGCGCGCCGTGTTGGCGCGACGGCCCGCCAGGTGGTGATCGATGAGGAGTTGGTGCCATGAGCACGAACGGGTCAGGTTTCAAGGTGCTGGTCATCGATGACAGCAACACCATCCGGCGCAGTGCCGAGATCTTTCTGAAGCAGGGCGGTCACGAGGTCCTGCTGGCCGAGGACGGCTACGACGCGCTGTCCAAGGTCAATGACCACAAGCCGCATCTGATCTTCTGCGACATCCTGATGCCGCGGCTCGATGGCTACCAGACCTGCGCCATCATCAAGCGCAACGCGCATTTCACCCACGTCCCCGTCGTCATGCTGTCGTCCAAGGACGGCGTGTTCGACAAGGCCCGCGGCCGCATGGTCGGCTCGCAGGACTACCTCACCAAACCCTTCACCAAAGAACAGCTGCTGCAGGCCGTGCAGCAGTTCGGCGCCGTCCAACAGGAAGCCTAAATGACCATCCGCAAAGTGCTCGTCGTCGACGACTCGAAGACGGAACTGATGTTCCTCACCGATCTGCTGCAGAAGAACGGCTTCGCCGTGCAGACGGCCGAAAACGCGGACGACGCCATGCGCCGGCTCGAGGCCGACCGCCCCGACCTCATCCTGATGGACGTGGTGATGCCGGGCCAGAACGGCTTCCAGCTCACCCGTGCGCTGGCACGCAGCCCCGAGTTCGCGCAGGTGCCGATCATCCTGTGCACGAGCAAGAACCAGGAGACCGACCGCGTCTGGGGCATGCGCCAGGGCGCGCGCGACTACATCGTCAAGCCCGTGCAGGCGGCCGAACTCCTGGCCAAGATCCAGGCGCTGAACTGAGCGCCCGCGCGACGCGTCCATGGCCACCCGCGAAGCCCTCCGCGAGTTCCAGTCCCGGCTCGCGGGCCGTCTGCAGGCCGCGCGCACCTCAGGCGTGTCGGCTTCCTGGCTCGCCGTCGAGGCGGGGGAGGCGAAGTACCTGTTTCCCCTGGGCCAGGCCGGCGAGATCTTTCCCTGGACCGCGCCGCAGCCCGTGCCCTACACCCTGCCGTGGTTCCTCGGCGTGGCCAACCTGCGCGGTGGCCTCTACGGCGTGGTGCAGCTGTCGGCCTTCGCCAGCGGCGAGCGCCCGGCACCGTCCAGCACGGAGTCGGCCCGTGCCCAGTCACGACTGGTCGCGCTGAACGAAGCGCTCGACGTCAACTGCGCCCTGCTGATCGACCGGCTGGTCGGCTTGCGCGGCATCGAGGCCTTCAAGAGCTCGCAGGCCCCCGCGGCCGACGCCCCCGCCTGGCAAGGCCACACCTACACCGACGCCGCAGGCCAGCGCTGGCAGGAGATCAATCTCCAGTCGCTGTCGCAGCAGCCCGAATTCCTGAGCATCGGCGCCTGAGCCGACGCCCCGCATACATCCCCCGAAGGACCGACCGTGAACTCGATCGCCGACAAGTTCAAGAAGCTGCTGCCCGCCCGCGATGACAGCGTGACCGTGCGGGTGGACAACACCGCTTCGCTGGTGCTCGACAACGCCGAGACCGTGCAGCCGCCCGAGGAGCGCACTGTCTACATCCCGCGCGGACCGGCGCCTGCTGCCGAGCCTGCCGCCAGTGCCTTCGAGGTGCCTCCGGATTTCGTGCCCAGCCGCCATGTCGACGAGCCCGTCGAGGCGCCGCCGATGGAGCCCCTGGCCGCCGCCGCGGCACCGGTTGCCGCCGAGCCGGCCCCCGTCGACAAGCGCGCCACGCCGGCTCGCCAGCAGCGCCTGCTGGCCGTGCTGCTGGCAGTGACCGTGCTGCTGCTCCTGCTGGTCGCCGGTTCCGCCATCCTGCGGTCCGAGCGCCTCGCTCAGCAGGTGGCCGCCACCGGCCAGTCGCTGATGCAGTCGCAGCGCCTGGCCAAGTCGATCTCGCAGGCGCTGGTGGGCAGCGCGCCGGCCTTCGACGAAGTCAAGGACAGCGCGGACGACCTCTCGCGCCGGGTCAACGGCCTGGCCAACGGCGACGAGGCCCTGCAGCTCGAACGCGTGGGCACGCAGTACGACGCCGAACTGGAGAAGATCCAGCCGCTGGTCAAGCGCGCGGACGCCAGCGCCAAGGTCGTGCTGGCGCAGAAGCAGATCCTGACGCAGGTGGGCACGGCGCTGCGCACCATCAACCGCCAGTCGTCCGAGCTGCTGGAAATGACCGAGACCATCGCGTCGCTCAAGATGCAGCAGAACGCCTCGGTGCCTGAAATCTCGGCGGCCGGCCAGCTCGTGATGCTGACGCAGCGCATCGGCAAGTCGGCCAACGAATTCCTCACCGTGGAGGGCGTGAGCCCCGACGCCGTGTTCCTGCTGGGCAAGGACCTGAACAGCTTCCAGGAAATCGCCAAGGGCCTGCTCGACGGCAATGCGCAGCAACGCCTGCCCGGCACGCGCGACGCCCAGACCCGCGAGCAGCTCGACGCGATCCTCAAGACCTACGAACAGACCCGCACGCAGGCCGGCGCCATCCTGGGCAACCTGCAGGGCCTGGTGGCCGCGCGTGAAGCGCAGGCCACCATCCTGGCCGACAGCGAGCCGCTGCGCGTGTCGCTGGGCCAGCTTCAGACCCAGCTGTCCGAGCGCACCGGCCTCGGGGCCGGCACGCTGGCGCTGCTGGTGCTGCTGTCCGTCGCCGCGCTCGGCCTGGCCGCCGCCATCGGTCTCGTGCAGGTGCGCGAAGGCCGTGCCCGCGCCGCCGCTGCCGAACAGGAGCGACTCGAAGCCGAGCGCGCCAGCGAGGAGGCCAACCGCATCAACACCGCCAACCAGGCCGCCATTCTTCGCCTGATGAACGAGCTGCAGACGGTGGCCGAAGGCGACCTGACCCACGAAGCGACGGTGACGGAAGACATCACCGGCGCCATCGCCGACTCGGTGAACTACACGGTGGAAGAACTGCGCCTGCTGGTGGGCAACGTGCAGAACACGGCCACCCGCGTCGCCCACACCACTTCGCAGGTGGAAAGCACGTCGACCGAGCTGCTGGCCGCCTCGACCGAACAGCTGCGCGAGATCCGCGAAACCGGCCAGTCGGTGCTGACGATGGCCGAGCGCATCAACGGCGTGTCCTCCCAGGCGCAGGAATCGGCCTCGGTGGCGCGCCAGTCGCTGCAGGCCGCCGAGTCGGGCCTGCAGGCCGTGCAGAACGCCATCGGCGGCATGAACTCCATCCGCGACCAGATCCAGGAAACCTCCAAGCGCATCAAGCGACTGGGCGAGTCCTCGCAGGAGATCGGCGAAATCACCGAACTGATCTCGGACATCACGGAACAGACCAACGTGCTGGCACTGAACGCCGCCATCCAGGCCGCGTCCGCGGGTGAGGCCGGCCGCGGCTTCTCGGTGGTGGCGGAAGAAGTGCAGCGGCTGGCCGAACGCTCGGCAGACGCCACGCGCCAGATCTCGGCGCTGGTGAAGGCGATTCAGACCGACACGCAGGACGCGGTGGGCGCCATGGAGCGATCCACGCAGGGCGTGGTCGAAGGGGCCAAGCTGTCCGACAACGCCGGCACGGCGCTGTCCGAGATCGACCGCGTGTCGCGCCGCCTGGCCGACCTGATCGAGCAGATCTCGCAATCCGCATCGCGCGAGGCCGAGTCGGCCAACGTGGTGGCCGCCAACATCCAGCACATCTTCGCCGTGACCGAGCAGACCGGCGAGGGCACGCGCGCCACCGCCAAGCAGGTGCGCGAGCTCTCGCACATGGCCGAGGAATTGCGCCAGTCCGTGTCGCGGTTCAAGATCGCCTAAGAACGCCCGCCGAGTTCCAACGTGTCGATCCGCCCCCCTGTCACCGCCCCGGTCGCGGGCAATGCGCCCGCCACGGAAGACCTCGGGCCGCTGGCCTGGGTCATCGGCGAGATCCAGAAATCGCTCGAAGGCGCGAGCAAGTCCCTGCGTCGCCATGCCCGCGAGCACGGCCAGGTGCCCGAGCTGGACACCGGCCTGCTGCGCATGGCGCGCCAGCAGCTGCACCAGGCCGTGGGGGCCCTGCAGCTGGTGGGCCACCCGGCGCCGGCCATGGTGCTGGGCGCGATGGAGTTCGCGGCGCAGAGCTTCATCAACGACCCCTCGCGCTGCACCGAGGCCGCGGTGCAGAAGATCGACCAAGCGGGCTTCGCCATCACCGACTTCCTGCAGGCGGTGCTGGCGGGCAAGGCCGTGTCGCCGGTCGCGCTGTTCCCCCAGTACCGTGACGTGCTGGAGCTGGTGGGCAACGAGCGGGTGCACCCCGCGGACCTGTGGATCTACCCGTGGGTGTGGGCCGAGGTGCCGCGCCCGGGCGCCTACCGCACCATGGTCTACGACCCGGCGGTGCGCGCGCATCTCGACCGCGACGTGCTCAAGGTGGTCAAGAGCGGCGACGACCAGGCGGCGCGCCGCCTGTGCGCGCTGTGCGTGGGCCTCGGGCTGGGCGTGCCGCAGCCCAAGGTGACCAGCTTCTGGATGCTGGCGGCCGGATTCTTCGAGGCGCTCGCGCTGTCGCTGCTGCCGCCCGACGTCTACGTGAAGCGCGCGGCGTCGCGCGTGCTGCTGCAATACACGACGCTCGCGCGGGGCGATCCCGCGGTGTCCGACCGCCTGGGTCAGGACCTGCTCTTCTTCTGCGCGCAGGCCGTGCCCACCCCGCGCGAGGAAGCGCCGCTGCTGCGCGCCGTGCGCGTGGCCTGGGGGGTTTCCAACCTCGAGCACGTGGACTACGCGACGCCGCAGTTCGGCCGCTTCGATCCCGTCGTGCTGGCGCAGGCGCGCAAGCGCATCGAGACGGCCAAGGAAATGTGGTCGGCGCTGTCCGGCGGCGACATCACGCGCGTGCGGCAGGTGGCCGACACCTTCGCCCAGCTCGGCGAATCGCTCGGCAAGCTGCATCCGGCCAGCGGGCCGATGGTGCAGGCGCTCAACCACGCGGTCGACGCGTCGGTGCGCTCCGGCCGTCCGCCGTCGACCGAGCTCGCGATGGAAGTCGCCACCTCGGTGCTGTACCTGGAAGCGGCTTTCGAGGACCTCGACCCCCAGGACCGGCAGCTCACCGCGCGCACCGTCCAGCTTGCCGGCCGCATCGAACGCGCCCGCGAAGGCGGCAAGTCGGAGCCGCTCGAGCCCTGGATGGAGGAGCTCTACCGCCGCGTGAGCGACCGCCAGACCATGGGCACCGTGGTCGACGAGCTGCGCGCGCACCTCTCCGAGCTCGAGAAATCGCTCGACCAGTTCTTCCGCCGGCCGAACGAAAAGGGCCTGCTGCGCACCGTGCCCGGCCAGCTGCTGCAGATGCGCGGCGTGTTCTCCGTGCTGGGCCTGGAGCAGGCGGCGCAGACCGTGCAGCGCATGCGCGAGAACGTCGATCACCTCACGGCCAACGACGGTGCCGACGAGAGCCGCGACTTCGATTCGCTGGGCAACAACCTCGGCGCGCTGGGCTTCCTGATTGACATGCTGGGCTACCAGCCCGCACTGGCCAAGCGCCTCTTCGTGTTCGATGCCGATGCCGGCGAGCTCAAGCCGCTGATGGGCCGGCAGGTCGACGACAGCACGCCGATCCACGGCCTCGGTGCCGATGGCGTGGCCGCGGCCTCGTCGGGGCCGGTCCCGCTCACCGACACCGTGCTCAGCGTCGAGGCGGTGGATGCCCAGATCGCCGCCAAGCTGGCGGCGCTCGCTGCGCCCGCGAAGTCCGCCAAGCCGGCGTCGCCGCTGGAAGAGTTCAGCCGCGCGGCCGACAGCTGGACGCGCAAGATCACTGGGCCGGCGCCGCTGGAGGCGCTGCCCGACACCGAGGTCACCGAGCTGGAGGAGGACGACCTCCAGAACATCTTCCTCGACGAGGCGCGCGAGGTGCTGCACAACGGCCTGGCGGCCGTGTCGGCGCTGGGCGTGCAGCCCGACGACGTGGGTGAGCTCACCGTGCTGCGCCGCGCCTTCCACACGCTCAAGGGCAGCTCGCGGATGGTCGGACTGATGGACTTCGGCGAAGCCGCCTGGTCCTTCGAGCAGGTGCTCAACACCTGGCTGGCCGACCAGCAGCCGGCCACGCCGGCGCTGCTCGCCGCCACCGGCAAGGCGCTGCGCGACTTCGCCCAGTGGGTCGAGGCGATCGCCGCCGGCGCGCCCCATTCATGGCAGGCCGGCCCCTTCCGCGCCGCGGCCGAGGCCGTGCGCGACGGCGAGGCGGCCCCTTCACCCGTGGCCGTGCCCGATGCGGCGGCCCTGGCGGTGGCGGCGCGGCAGATCGCCGCCGAGCCGCCCGCCGTGCCCGCGCTGCCCGAGCTGGATTTCGACCTCGAGCTGAGCCTGGCGCCCGCGCCGGCCGAACCCACCGTGGCGCCGGAAGCGGTCGAGGTCGATGCGCCGCTGCACGGCGACGACTTCGCCAGCACCGACATCCTGCCCAAGTTCATGGACGAGGGCGAGGCCGCGCCGCTGCCAAAGGTGCTTGATGGTGGCGACGCGATCGACTTCTTCGCCGTCAACGACGCCCCGAAGCCGGCCGCACCGGCCGAGACCGGGTTGGCGCCGCTGGACTTCGCGCTGCCGGCCGACTGGAAAGCCGATCCGTCGCACGACGAGGCTTCCGCCGAGGCCGCGCTGGCGGCCTTCGAGCTGGACGCGCCCGCGGCGAGGTCCGAGCCCGAGTCCGAGCCCGTCGCGACCGAAGGCGAGGCCGCGCAGCCTGTCGAGGCGCAAAGCGCGGAGGCACCGGCATCGATCCCCGAGACGCGCGACGACGCCTTGGATGTCTCGCTGCCAGCCGTCGACGCGCCTTCGGTGCAGGTCGAGGACGAAGCGGTGGCCGAGCCGTCCGCGATCGACGCGCAGCCGGAGGTGGTGCCCGACGTGTTGCAGGCGCCCGCCGAGGCCGCACGGCAACCCGAAGCGCTGCCGGAAGCCGTCCCGACCGTCACCCCCTTGAGTCCCGTCAGCGCCGAGGACCAGGTCAAGGTCATCGGTCCGCTGCGCATCGGCCTGGCGCTCTACAACGTCTACCTCAACGAGGCGGACGAATGGTCGCGCCAGCTCGCGAACGATGTCGGCGAATGGGCGCTGCAGCCGCACGAGCGCATCCCCGACGCCACGATCGGCCTGGCCCATTCGCTGGCCGGCAGCTCGGCCACGGTGGGCTTCCATGGGCTGTCGGGCATGGCACGGCTGCTCGAAGCCGCCATGCAGCACCTGCACAACCTCGGGCCGGGCACCGCCGCCCAGGGCGCGGCGCTGGTGAGCGCCGCCGACGAGCTGCGCCGCCTGCTGCATCAATTCGCGGCCGGCTTCCTGAAGGAGCCGAGCGCCGAGGTCCTCGAGTCGCTGCGTGCGCTCGCATCGGCGCAGCCCCAGCCGCCTGTCCTCGCGGTGCCCGAGCCGGTCCGCGCCGCGGAGCCGCCCGTGGCCTCCGCCGGCGACGTGGTCCTGGAGGATTCCGAGGACGCGATCGACCTCTCCGATGCGGTCGACCCCGACCTCTTCCCCGTGTTCGAGGAAGAAGCCGCGGAACTGCTGCCCCAGCTGGGAGGCGCGCTGCGCGCCTGGGCCCAGCGGCCGGAGGACGCCGCCCAGCGCACCTCGGCGCTGCGCACGCTGCACACGCTCAAGGGCAGTGCGCGCCTGGCCGGCGCCATGCGTCTGGGCGAACGCGCGCACCGCATGGAGTCGGCCATCGAGGCGATCGCCGTCGACGCCGCAGAGCGCCCCGCCATCGAAGCGCTGATCGGTCGCTTCGACACGATGCAGGCGACCTTCGATGCGCTGCGCGCGGCCGACAGCGCCGGTCAGGCCGAGCTGGCGCAGCGCGCCGCCGCCGCGGTGGCGGCCGCGCCCGCGGCGCCTGCCGTCGTCGTCGACGCCGTGGTGCCTGCTGCCAGACCCGCAGGGCCGGCCGCCGACGCGACCACCGAAACGGCCCCCGACATCGCGCCGGAAGCTGCGGCCGACGCACCGACGGCGCCGCTTGCACGGCCCGCGCCGCTGGTGTTGAGCCAGGCGCGCGCCGGTTCGGGCCAGACGGTGCGCATCCGCACCCACCTGCTCGACCGCCTCGTGGCGCAGGCCGGCGAGGTGATCATCACGCGTTCGCGGCTCGAGGCCGAGATTGGCCAGCTGCGCAGCTCGCTGGTGGACCTCACGGGCAACCTGGACCGCCTGCGGCAGCAGCTGCGCGACATCGAGGTGCAGGCCGAAAGCCAGATGCAGTCGCGCCTGGCCCAGGCCAAGGACACGCAGCAGAGCTTCGACCCCCTGGAGTTCGACCGCTTCACCCGCGTGCAGGAACTCACCCGCATGATGGCCGAGTCGGTGAACGACGTGGCCACCGTGCAGCGCACCTTGCAGAAGACGGTGCAGGCGACGGAAGACGACCTGTCCGCGCAGGCACGCCAGACGCGTGAACTGCAGCGCGGCCTCCTGCGCACGCGCATGGTGGAGTTCGAGGGCATCTCCGAGCGCCTGTACCGCGTGGTGCGCCAGGCCTCGAAGGACACCGGCAAGCAGGTGCGCCTGGACATCACCGGCGGCACGATCGAGATGGACCGCGGCGTGCTCGACCGCATGACGCCCGCCTTCGAGCACCTGCTGCGCAACTGCGTGGCCCACGGCATCGAGGACGCCGCCGAGCGCGAGCGCGCCGGCAAGGAGCCGGCCGGCCTGATCACCATCGACCTGCGGCACGAAGGCAACGACGTGTCGGTGAGCTTCCGCGACGACGGCGCAGGCCTGCAGCGCGACCGCATCCTCCAGCGCGCCCGTGCCCTGGGGCTGGTCGAGGCGGGCCAGACGCTCTCGGACGAGGAAACCGCCGAGCTCATCTTCAAGCCCGGCTTCTCGACCGCCGCGCAGGTCTCCGAACTCGCGGGTCGCGGCATCGGCATGGACGTGGTGCGCTCCGAGGTGGCGGCGCTCGGCGGCCGCATCGAGACCCACAGCGCGCCCGGTCAGGGCACCGAGTTCCGCCTGGTGCTGCCGCTGACCACAGCGGTGACCCACGTGGTGATGCTGCGCGCCGGCGAGACCTCCATCGGCGTGCCGTCGAACCTGGTCGAACTGGTGCAGCGCACCTCGGCCGCCGAGCTGGAGAAGGCCTACCTCGAGCAGCACCACGCCTTCGGCGGCGAGCAGGTGCCCTTCTACTGGGCCGGGGCGCTGCTGCAGGCCTCCTCGCGCAGCACCCGCGCGCCGGGCAGGACCAACACCGTCGTCGTGGTGCGAAGCGCGGCGCAGCGCGTGGCCTTGCACGTGGACGAAGTGCTGGGCAACCAGGAAGTCGTGGTCAAGAACCTCGGCCCGCAGCTGGCCCGCGTGCCGGGCATGGCCGGCATCTCGGTGCTGGCCTCCGGCGCGGTGGCTCTGATCTACAACCCGGTGGCGCTGGCCGCGTTGCATGGCGCGCAGGCGCTGCAGATGCAGGCGGCGGGCGGCGCGGCGGCCTCGGCACCGGCGACTGCGGCAGGCGCACCGGCCGAGCCGGCGCAGGCCGCCGTGGCCGCGCCTTCGCAGATCCCGCTGGTGCTGGTGGTCGACGACTCGATCACCGTGCGCCGCGTCACGCAGCGCCTGCTGCAGCGCGAGGGCTACCGCGTCGCGCTGGCCGCCGATGGCCTGCAGGCGCTGGAACGGCTGCAGCAGGAGCGCCCGGCGGTCGTGCTGTCCGACATCGAGATGCCGCGCATGGACGGCTTCGACCTGGCGCGCAACATCCGCGCCGATGCCTCGCTGGAAGGCCTGCCGATCGTGATGATCACCTCGCGCATCGCCGAGAAGCATCGCGAGCATGCCAAGCAGCTGGGCGTGGACCACTACCTGGGCAAGCCCTACTCCGAAGAGGAACTGCTGCGCCTGGTGCGGCAGTTCACGGCCACCGAGGCGGCGCTCGAAGCCTGATCGGAGATCCGAGCCAAATCGGCTGCCAGCGCCCGCAGGGCGGGCGCTGGCAGCTACGTTTTTTGTAGCGCCTTGCGCGCTGCCGGCTTGCCGGCCTGCGCGGCGCTGCGCACCACCGCATAGCGCTGCAGGGTGCGCTCCCGCGCCTCGGCATGGTCCACCACCGGCTTGGGGTAGCTCTCGCCCAGCGTCACGCCCGCGGCCTCCAGTTCAAGCGGCGCAGCCAGCCACGGCGCGTGGATCAGCTTGTCGGGCAGCTTCGCCAGCTCGGGCACGTAGCGGCGGATGAACTTGCCCTCGGGGTCGAAGCGCTCGCTCTGCGTCACCGGGTTGAAGATGCGGAAGTAGGGCTGCGCGTCGCAGCCGCTCGAGCTGGCCCACTGCCAGCCACCGTTGTTGGACGAGAACTCGAAGTCGTTCAGGTGGTTGGCGAAGTAGGCCTCTCCGCGCCGCCAGTCCAGCCCCAGGTCCTTGCACAGGAAGCTCGCGGCCACCATGCGCAGCCGGTTGTGCATGTAGCCCGTCTCGTTGATCTGCCGCATCGCGGCGTCGACCAGCGGGTAGCCGGTGCGCCCGGCGCACCAGGCGGCGAACAGGCCGTCGGCATGCTTGCCGTGGTGCCAGGCGATGCGGTCGTATTCGGGCCGGAAGCTCTTGCCCTCGGCCACGTCCGGCCGATGCGCGAGCACCTGGAAGTAGAAGTCGCGCCAGATCAGCTCGGCGAGCCAGGTGGCCGCGCCCTGGTTGCCGCCGAGTGCGAGGCGGTGGGCCGTGCCCGCCAGTTCGCGGATCGACAGCGTGCCGAAGCGCAGGTGCACACCGAGGTAGCTGGGGCCGCGCACGGCCGGGTAGTCTCGGGCGACGTGGTAGCGGTCGATGCGCTCGAAGAAGCCCTCGAACAGCCTGGCGCCGCCCTCGGTGCCGGGCGGCAGTTCGAGCTCGCCGAGATTGGTGGGCGCGAAGCCCAGCGCCTCCAGCGACGGCACCGCGGCACGGTGGCTTTCCGGCGTCGGCGCCAGCGCGTCGGCGTGACGGTCGATGGGGTAGGCGCGCAGGTAGAAATCGTCGAGCTTGGCGAGCCAGGCGCGCTTGTAGGGCGTGAACACCGTGTAGGGCGCGCCGGCCTGCGTCATGACCTCGTCGCGGTCGAAGATGGCCTGGTCTTTGAAGGTCTGGAAGCTCACGCCGGCATTGGCCAGGCCGCCGAAGACCTGGGCGTCGCGCGCGAGCGCGGCCGGCTCGTCGTCGCGATTGGCGAACACCGCCTGCACGTCCAGCGCGTGGGCCAGTGCGGGAATCTCGTCCTCGGCCCGGCCGTGGCGCACGATCAGGCCGCCGCCCATCGCCTCGAGCTTGGCGCCCAGGGCCAGCACCGATTCGCGGATGAACTCCACGCGGCGGTCGGCGCGCAGGCCGTCGTCGCGTGGCTGGGCGTCCTGGCCGGGCAGCGGATCGAGGATGGCGGTGTCGAACACGAACACGCACAGCACCTGCCGACAGCTGCGCAGCGCGTGGTAGAGCGCCGCGTTGTCGTACGCCCGCAGGTCGCGGCGAAACCAGATGAGGCCCTTGGGGTAGGTCTTGTCGACGGCCAGTAAAATCGGCGGCATGGCGTCCGATTCTGCCCCGATCAACCTCACGCATCATTTTCTGATCGCGATGCCGGGGCTGGAAGACCGCTCCTTCAGCCGCAGCGTCGTCTACCTGTGCGAGCACAGCGAGCGCGGCGCCCTCGGGCTGATCATCAACAAGCCCAGCGACATCAACCTCCGGGGCCTGTTCGAGAAGGTCGAGCTGCACCTGTCGCGCCCCGACCTCGGCGATGCCCCCGTCTTCCAGGGCGGCCCGGTGCAGACCGAGCGCGGCTTCGTGCTGCACGAGCCCGTGGTCGCTACCGGCGAGGGTGCCGAAGGCGGTACCGACCACGCGGTCTACGCCTCGACCATGACCATCCCCGGCGGGCTGGAAATGACCACCTCGAAGGACGTGCTGGAAGCCATGGCGACCGGCTCCGGCCCGCGCAAGGTGCTCGTCACGCTGGGCTATGCGGCCTGGGAAGAAGGCCAGCTCGAATCCGAACTGGCCGAGAACAGCTGGCTCACCGTCGGCGCCGACCCGGCCGTGATCTTCGACACGCCGGTCGAGCAGCGCTACGACAAGGCCCTGGCGCTGCTGGGGCTGGAGGCGTGGAAGCTCTCGCCCGAGGCGGGGCACGCATGAGCCTGGCACTGTGAGTGTTTTGGCCATGCCCGATGCCGCCCACCCCGCCGTTCCTCCTCATTTCCAGAGCTTTCTCGCTTTCGATTTCGGCCAGAAGCGCACCGGCGTCGCCAGCGGCAACCGACTGCTGAAGACCGCCACCCCGCAGGGCACGATCGCCGCACAGGGGGATGCGCGCTTCGCGCAGATCGAGGCCCGGGTGCGCGAGTGGCAGCCCGACGCGCTGGTGGTGGGCGTCCCTTACCACCCCGACGGCGCCGCACACGACAACACGCGCGCCGCGCAGCGTTTCGCGCGCCAGCTGCATGGGCGCCTCAGGCTGCCGGTGTACGAGGTCGATGAGCGCTACAGCACCACCGAGGCCCTGGCCGCCGGCGCCCGCGACGCCGATGCCGCCAGCGCCTGCATCATCCTTGAACAATTCCTGAGGACCCTCCCGTGAGACATCACACCCACGCCCACTGCTTTGCGTGGTCGCAGCCCCTCGAGGGGCTGCGCCTTCACCCCGGGGCGGCCCGGCGATGAAAGCGCCTGCGATGCCCGAAGCCGAAGCGCTCTATGCCGAGCTGCTCGCCGGCGTGAAGACGCTGCTGCGTGCCGACACCAAGCTGGTCGGCATCACCTCCGGCGGTGCCTGGCTGGTGGAGCGCCTGCACAAGGACCTGGGCCTGCCGGGCTCGCCGGGCGTGATCTCCTCGGCCATGCACCGCGACGACTTCGCCCAGCGCGGCATGACGGCCAGTGCCCAGACCACGCTGCCCTTCGAGATCGACGGCGCCGACGTGCTCCTGCTCGACGACGTGCTCTACACCGGCCGCACCATCCGCGCGGTGCTCAACGAGCTGTTCGACTTCGGCCGCCCCGCCTGCGTGCGCCTGGCGGTGATGGTCGACCGCGGGGGCCGGCAACTGCCCGTGGCGGCCGATTTCGCCGCCGCGCGCTTCACGCTGCCCGACACGCAGTTGCTGGCCCTGGCGCGCGAAGAGGACGGCCGTCTGCGCTTCCACGTCGAGGAGACGCCATGAACCCCCGCGCTCATCACTGCGTGTGTTCGCTGCCCCTCATGGGGGCGCAGGCCGCCGTCGGGGCGGCGCGTCGGGAGGCCTGATGCTCTACAAGCGCAACCCCCAGCTCAACAAGAACGGCGAGCTCATCCACCTGCTGTCCATCGAAGGGCTGCCGAAGTCGATCCTCACGCACATCCTCGACACGGCCGCCAACTTCGTGAGCGTGAGCGACCGCGAGGTCAAGAAGGTGCCGCTGCTGCGCGGCAAGAGCGTGTTCAACCTCTTCTTCGAGAACAGCACGCGCACGCGCACCACCTTCGAGATCGCGGCCAAGCGCCTGTCGGCCGACGTCATCAACCTGGACATCGCGCGCTCCTCGGCCAGCAAGGGCGAATCGCTGCTCGACACGATCGCCAACCTGAGCGCGATGGCGGCCGACCTCTTCGTGGTGCGGCACAGCGAATCGGGTGCGCCCTACCTGATCGCGCAGCACGTGGCGCCGCACGTGCATGTCATCAACGCCGGCGACGGGCGCCATGCGCACCCCACGCAGGGGCTGCTCGACATGTACACCATCCGCCACTACAAGAAGGACTTCAGCAACCTCACGGTGGCGATCGTGGGCGACGTGCTGCATTCCCGCGTGGCCCGCTCCGACATCCATGCGCTCACCACGCTGGGCGCCGCAGAGGTGCGCGTGGTGGGCCCGCGAACGCTGGTGCCCGGCGACCTGGCGCCCATGGGCGTGAAGGTCTTCCACTCGCTCGAAGAAGGCATTCGGGATTGCGACGTGGTCATCATGCTGCGCTTGCAGAACGAGCGCATGAGCGGCGCGCTGCTGCCCTCGAGCCAGGAATACTTCAAGACCTACGGCCTCACGCCCGAGAAGCTGCAGCTGGCCAGGCCCGACGCGATCGTGATGCACCCCGGCCCCATCAACCGCGGCGTGGAGATCGCGTCCGAGGTGGTCGACGGCAAGCAGAGCGTCATCCTGCCGCAGGTGACCTTCGGCATCGCGTGCCGGATGGCCGTGATGAGCATCGTCGCCGGCAACGAGGCGTGAGCATGAACGGCAGAACCTCCATACGCGAAGTTCGCGAAAGTGACGCGAAGGTCGCGAAGAAAGCCTTTCCGAAGACTTCCGGATTTGTTTCGCGTCCTTCGCGTGGTTTTAGCGTCCTTCGCGTACGGATGTCCGATTTCAGCATTGCTCCATGAACATCCTCATCACCAATGGCCGCGTCATCGATCCCGCTTCGGGTTTCGATGAAAAAGTGCCTGTCGCGCTTGCTGGCGGGGCGGTGGCAGCTATCAAGAACATAGCAACCGACTTCCGGCCGGAGCGCACCATCGATGCGGCCGGCTGCCTGGTGCTGCCCGGCCTGGTCGACCTCGCGGCGCGGCTGCGTGAACCGGGCTACGAACACGAGGGCATGCTCGAGAGCGAAATGTCCGCCGCGGTGGCCGGCGGTGTCACAAGCCTCGTGTGCCCGCCTGACACCGACCCCGTGCTCGACGAGCCGGGCCTGGTGGAGATGCTCAAGTTCCGCGCCGAGAAGCTGCAGCGCGCGCGCCTGTTTCCGCAGGGCGCCCTGACGCGCGGCCTGAAGGGCGAGGTGCTGACCGAGATGGCCGAGCTGTCGGAGGCCGGCTGCATCGGCTTCGGCCAGGCCGAGGTGCCGCTGACCAACACGCAGGTGCTGCAGCGCGCCATGCAGTACGCCAGCACCTTCGGCTACACCGTCTGGCTGCGCCCGCAGGACCGCGACCTGGGCAAGGGCGTGGCCGCGAGCGGCGCACTGGCGACGCGGCTCGGGCTGTCGGGCGTGCCCGTGGCGGCCGAGACGATCGCGCTCTTCACCATCTTCGAGCTGATGAAGTCCACCGGTGCGCGCGTGCACCTGTGCCGCCTCTCGAGCGCCGCCGGCGTGCAGCTGGTGCGCGAAGCCAAGGCCGCCGGCCTGCCGGTGAGCTGCGACGTCAGCATCAATTCGCTGCACCTGGCCGACACCGACATCGGCTACTTCGACAGCCGCGCCCGGCTGTCGCCGCCGCTGCGCCAGCAGCGCGACCGCGATGCGCTCTCGGCCGCGCTGGCCGACGGCACCATCGACGCCCTGGTGTCCGACCACACGCCGGTCGAGGCCGATGCCAAGACCCTGCCTTTCGCCGAGAGCGAGCCGGGCGCCACCGGCCTGGAGCTGCTGCTGCCGCTGGCGCTGCAGTGGGGCGAGCAGAGCGGCGCGGGCATCCGCCGCGCCATCGAGGTCGTCACCTCGGCACCTGCGCGCCTGCTGGGTGGGGCGGCGGCCGGCACGCTGGCGGTGGGTGCGCCCGCCGACATCGCCGTCGTCGCGGCCGACGACGAATGGCAGGTGCTGCCCGAGGCCCTGCGCAGCCAGGGCAAGTACACGCCCTTTGCTGGCTACGCGATGCGCGGGCGCGTGCGCGCCACGCTGGTGGGCGGGCAACTGGTGCACGAAGCCGGCTGAACCCCTTCTTCTCTGCGCACCCACCCATGCGATTCCTCCGCGCCCTGGGCAAGCTGCTGCGCGCCATCGCGCATGCACTGCGTGGCTGGTGGATCATCCGCACCCGCTTCGAGATGCTCGACGACGCGCACCGCGCTGCGCACGTCGAGCGCTGGGCGCGGCGCATGCTCGACGTGCTGGGCATCGAACTCGTGGTGCAGGGCACACCGCCCGCGGGGCCTGCGGGCGGGCCGGTGCTGCTGATCTCCAACCACATCTCCTGGCTCGACATCGTCACCCTGCATGCGGCGCGGCATGTGCGCTTCGTCTCCAAGGCGGCGGTGAAGCACTGGCCGCTGATCGGTACGCTGTCCACCGGGTCCGGCACGCTCTACATCGAGCGCGAGAAGCGACGCGATGCGCTGCGCGTGGTGCACCACATGACCGAGGCCCTGCGCAATGGCGACCGCATCGCGGTCTTCCCCGAAGGCACGACGAGCGATGGCCGCGTGCTGCTGCCCTTCCATGCCAACCTGCTGCAGGCCGCCATCTCGGCCAACGTGTCCGTGCAGCCAGCGGCGCTGCGCTTCGTCGACAAGGCGACCGGCCAGCCGAGCTACGCGCCGCGCTACATCGACGACGACACCCTGCTCAGCTCGCTCTGGCGCACGCTGAGCGCGCCACCCCTTCAGGCCATCGTGCGCTTCGGCGCGCCGCAGGACCCGCACGGCCGCGACCGCCGGCATTGGGCCCAATCGCTGCATGCCGACGTGCTGGCCTTGCGCGAAGGCGGTGGGGTGCTATCGAAAGAGTAGCGGCTTGGCTTGGCTGCGAGCGCCGCGCAGCCACCTGGGAACGCCAGGCACGCGGTAGGTTAAAGTCGCCGCGCCCGTCTCCGTAGTTCAATGGATAGAACGGCCCCCTCCTAAGGGGCAGATACAGGTTCGATTCCTGTCGGGGGCACCATTTGAGAGTCCGGACTGGTCCGAAACCGTCCGGGCTCTTTCTCTTTCCCCTCTGTGAAGGCCGCACTTTGCTCCGTATGCGTCCGGGCAAGTCTACATGCAGCCGACGGTGCGAGGGGGTAGTTTGGGGGCGGCAAGGCCGAGACCTGGAAGCTCATCAAGCTCGCTTGAATGGAGGTTCGCGGTCCGTAACTACACCGCGAACCCCGATGGCAGGTACTGCTGGGCCTGCACGTCGCTGAGCATCAGCTCGGTGAAGGTGCCGGCAGTGAGCGTGGCGGTGGCCACCCGGTACGCCACGCGCACATAGCGACGCAGGCCAGCGGGCAGGCGGGCAGGCGGGCAGGCGCGAGCGCACCAGGATCTTGGAGGCGGTCATCGCGGCCAGGGCCATGACAGCCGTCAGAGCCTGCACGTCTGCCCAGCTCGAGTTGTCCGCCGAGTCCTGCAGCACCAGCTGCCAAGGTTTGACCCAGTTGGGAGCAGCATCTCTTAAATCATCTCCGGCCTGTGGTGCTCCATCACCCGGCGCTACTCACATCACTGCACCATGAACCTGCTTGCCCCTTACTGCGGGCGTGAGCGCTCTGCACCGGATGCTCTGGCGAAAAGCGCTCGCCTGGGATAGTTGGGCATGATCCTCGATACTAGCGATGAAGCTGGCTGCCGCTTGTAGCCGCCCATCGGCATGACACACAACAACAACTTCGACGCGATCCGCCTCATCGCTGCTTTGACCGTACTGATAAGCCACCAATTCCCCCTGACAGGACGCACGGAGCCGATGGCTCTTGATCCCTACCGCTTCGGGACGGTCGGGGTGGTGGCGTTCTTCTCGATCAGCGGCTATTTGGTGATGACCAGCTGGGCGCGAGATCCTCGAATTGTTGCCTTCGCGGTCAAGCGCTTGCTGAGACTATGGCCGGGCCTGGCTGTCGTGACATTGGTGCTCACAGTCCTGGCCATTTGCTTTCAGCCTCATCGCTGGTCGGAGGCGATGGAGTTTCTGCGCATGAACTTGGTCTTCGTGCAGCGCGGCGGCAACTACTTCCAGGCGAACCCGATCGCGATCCTCAACGGCCCGACCTGGACGATCCCAATTGAGGCGTTCTGCTACTTCGCGCTGGTGATCGCGGCGCTGATGTTTCGCAGGGCGCTACCCCTTGCACTGATTGCCTTTGTCGTGCTCGTAGGGAACTACGCGCGTAGCGTCTCCGATGCGTCACTGATCGAAAAGGCTCAAGCCATGGGCCATCCAACATTTGCGCCATGGCTCATCGCAATTTTTATGTTTGGAGCCTTGCTCAGCCTCTGGCCTCGCCTTCAACGTCCGTGGCCGATCTTCGTAGCTATTGGCCTAGCAGCGCTCTGGGCCGGGCACAGCTCGCTCGCCTTGCTGATCGCCGCACCACCACTGCTGATCTGGGTGGGACAGAGGTCGTGGCCTATTTTCCAGCAGGCAGGGCGCTTCGGTGACTTCTCCTACGGCATCTACTTGTGGGCATGGCCTGTCCAGCAGTCGGTGGTGGCACTGATCGGGAAGGATGCCCCAATCGCTGCGCACCTTTTCCTGTCGATCTCCATCACGGTCGCACTTGCCGCGATCTCCTGGCACATGGTCGAGAAGATCGCACTGATGCAAAAGGATCAAGTGAGACGACCGCCCGAGTCCCAGCGTGGATGAAGATGCATTTCGCGGCTCGTGCTACTGCGCTTCCTGCTCATCCCTTCCCGTTGGTCTGATAGTTGACCCGTACAGTGATCGCGCCGGGATTGGGGCGCACCGAAAACGCGATGTTTCCAATGCCTGAGCTCGCCTGGTTGGCGATAAACGCCGCGGTGGGGGACGCCGCGGGGTCGCCGTTGGAGATGGTCGGGTAGTGCGTGCCAGCGAAATTCTTTGGCAGAGTGACGGAGCCGTCGCCGCTAGCGTTCAGCGACACCACCGCGGAGCCCCATTGGCGCATATCGCCCAGCTCGTCAGTGGCCCAGAACTGGCCGGCAGTGCTGCCGTTGTCCCGAACCCGGTTGCTGGTGCCCTGGTTGAGGTATGGCGTCAGCGTGTCGTTGAACGTATTCGCGCCCACCGTGCAGTTCGTGGCGCCGGAGGTGAGCCACACGCCGGTCCCGGTGCCGCTGCTCAGCCCATTGGCGCGGCGGGTCACGTTGTTGGCGGTCAGCCCACGATCGCCCGAGCTCACAACGATGACGTTCATGCCCACCGCCGCGTTCAGGTTCTCGAAGATGTTGTGTTGAATGCTGAAGTAGTTGGCTGAGCTCACCACGTTGACGCCAGTGCCGATGCCGCCGCCGAGCTGCTTGTAGATCAGGTTCCCGTGCACGAGAACTTCAGCCATGCGGCTGATGGTCACGCCGGTGCGGCTGGCGTTGAAATGGTTGTCGAGAATCGAGGCGTGGGGATAGTTCGAAGGCCCGTCGACCACGCAGCCGTCGTTCGTGGCAATCACCTGGTTACCGCGGATCAGCGCGCCCTCGAAGTCGTAGCGCGAACGCCCGTCTTCGCGCAAGCAATGAAGCAGTTGGTGATCGTGATCGCGCAGGCGTGAGGTGAGGCGGTGCCGACGTACTCGACCCCGATCGTGGAGTCGTAAATCGGTTCACCGCTACCGCTGATCTTGCCGAGGAAGGCCACGGAGTCCACGACGCAGTTCGTCACGTTCAGGAGCTCGAGGCCCTTGTTCCAGCCCATGGCGAACGCGCCGCCCGATCCTCCCCGGATCATCAGATCCCGAACGATCACCATGCCGGTCAAGAACCACAAAGAAGGTCTTCGACGCCTATTCTTCGACCGATGGAGAGTACGGTTTCAACAAGACTGTTATCCCGATCGACCTGGCTCAATATGGCGCGGACTCACTTGTCTCGCGTTCTCAAGCCAAGCGGGTGCTGGATCGTGCGGACAAGTTCGAGCTTGTCGTCTTTGACTTTAAGAACGTGGAGAGTGTTGGCCAAGCGTTCGCTGATCAGATTTTCAGGGTCTACGCGGCCGATCACCCCGACATTCAGCTCTCCCCGATCAACATGAATGTTGAGGTTCGCCGGACGGTGAATAGAGCGCTCGCCGCGAAGGACGGTCTGGGGCATGCCAACATGGCTGCCTCTGACGTTACTCAAGGGTAGTCTTGAGGAACGCATCCAGCTTTCTTCTCTCTCCCCCTCAATCCACCGGCTGTAGACCCGGAAGAACATCTCCGGCGAGTGCCCCATCTGCCGGGCCACCCAGCCCGGCGTGATGCCTCCCATCAGGCAGATCGTGGCGAACGTGTGCCGCGTCTGCCTGGCATCCCGATACCTCAAGCCGCTGGACGCAATGGCCGGCTTCCACCACGCGTCCAGCGGGCCGTCCGTGGTGGTGTACGGTTGCCGTCCTCCCCAACGAATACGGGCGTGCCTTCTCCCGTGATGGCTCGCTGCCGATCCAGCGCATCCGTCACCCGTGACGTGAGTTCGACCAGCCTGGCCCGGTATCTCGACGCTGTCGTGCAAGGGCTCGGCCAGCAGCTTGGCCCGAAAGCCGTACTCCAGGATCTGCCGCCAGACGGTAGCGATGTTGTTGAAGGTCTTCGGGTTCTTCGGCAGCTTCGACAGGGCGTCCTGCAGTTCTCGGAACCCGAAGTTCCCGAGCAGCACCCCGTCCACCTCTGCGAAGTGCTTGCTGGTGATGGTCTGCTCGTAGTGGTGGGCCGTGCTGTGCTTCACCGTTGCCTTCTTCACCTTCAGCCACTCGCGCGCCAAGTCACCCACCGTGAGGTTGGGTGCGGCGGGGGCTGCTCGGGAAGTACTCGGCCAGCGCGAACGTGGCGCGCTCGATCTTCCCCAGGGTCTCATTCCGCAGCCGCTGGGCATAGGCGATGTTGGCCGGCGTCGGAGCGAGTTCCAGCCGCTCCTTGCTGAAGCCGTAGGTGCGGTTTTATTCTGGCATACACACCCGCTTACCTGCTCGCCACGTTCTTCGGCGCAGCCGTCGCGCTGGTTGTTTCAAAATGTGTTTTTTTTTGAGAGAATTAGGGATCGCTGTTGCGCTCTCCAAATGCAGGTATCGGCATGTCCCTTTGCATTCTCGGACGCTTCGTCCGCCGTCCTGGCCTCTCCTTGCTCCTGCTGCCCCTGGTGATGTCAGCCTGCGGCGGTGGCGGCGATGGTGGCGGATTGCCGATCGCAGTATTTCCTACGGATCCGGCAACGCAGCCGCAACCGGCCGCCTTGATGCGGGCGGTCGAGGACAGCACGGGGCCCCAATGTGCCGCGGGTGGCCTGCGTATCGACGCGGGCGTGGATGTCAACCGTGACGGAGTCCTGGCGGATCAGGAGGTGACTTCGACCCAGTATGTTTGTGCAGTCGCAGGGTCCGCGGGACTTGGCGTGCTGGTCCGGATGCGCGCAGAACCCCCTGGGGCGAACTGCGCGCAAGGCGGCTCGCAGGTGCTCGCAGGCATCGACAGAAACGCAAGCGGCACGCTCGAGGATGCTGAGGTCACCACCTCCGCTTATGTGTGCAACGGCAGCCCTGGGGCCTCGGGTTCATCAGGCCGGGACAGCCTGATCTCTTTTGCTGCCGAACCACCTGGTGCCGCCTGCCAGTACGGCGGGCAGCGCGTGCTCTCTGGGTTGGATCTCGACGGCAACGGCGTGTTGGGCGCCGGCGAGGTGACCTCCACGGCCTACGTGTGCAGCGCCGCGCCCGCCGATACCCGATGGATCGACGTGACAGGCGCGGCCATCCAGGCCGAATCGAACACGGGCTATCTGGCGAACTCAAGCGCGAGGACCGTCATCACCTTGCCAGCCGCGCCGAGCGTGGGAGATTGGGTCAAGGTCAGCGGTGTGGGCACGGGAGGGTGGACGATCGCGCAGAACGCTGGCCAGCGCATCAGCACGCTCGGCCTGCCTGGCGGTCTGGACATTCGCTGGACGACCGGTTCGACCACCGGAAGCTGGTCCAGCATCGCGTCCTCGGCAGACGGCGCGCGGCTGGTGGCTGCATCCTCCAGCGGCGAGCTCTACACCTCGACGGATCAGGGCCTGAGCTGGACGCTCCGGCTGACCGGGCAGGTCTGGAGCAGCGTGGCGTCATCGAGCGACGGCCTCAGGTTAGTTGCCACCACCAACGGAGGCTCGATCTTCGTGTCCACCGATGGCGGCGACACCTGGGCGAACGATGGATCGTCGCGCGCATGGACTTCCGTGGCCAGCTCCGCGGACGGCATGCGCCTGACCGCGGCGGCGTACCTCGGTCAGATCTGGACCTCGGCCGATGGCGGTGCCAGTTGGACGGCGCGTGACAGCAATCGCGCCTGGCGCACTGTGAGCACGTCGGCCGACGGACGCGTTCAGGTGGCGGGAACGAACGGAGGCCAGCTCTTTGTGTCGACGGACTACGGAAGCACGTGGACGGCCAGGGCCAGTGGCAATTTCTGGTGGGCCGTGAGTGCGTCGGCAGACGGAAAACGGATGTATGCGACGGTCGACACGGGCACCCTGTGGAGATCGGAGGACTTCGGATCGACCTGGGAGGCCGTGGACACCGCTCGTGACTGGCGCGGTCTCGCGACTTCGGCGGACGGGCGCTTCGTCGTGGCGGGGACGGCTGGCGGTCGGATGTATCAGTCAACCGACTTCGGTGCGTCCTGGCGAGCCACGGGCAACAGTGGCCACTGGCTGGGGATCGCCATCAGCGCAGATGGTCTTCGCGTGATTGCGGGGAATACCGGGGCGGCCCTGCAAAGCGGGATGCGCGTGACATCCACGACCTTGGGCGTGGCGGGTTCCCTTTCTGGAGAGCAAGGCGATACCGTCCAGCTGCAATACACGGGAGGAGGGGTGTTCGCGCCCATCGGATACGTGAATGCGGGGATCGACTTCGGGATTCAGTGAGTTATGGACAGCGCGGAAACGTCGTGGCCGTGATCCGCGGCGAATGCGGGGTCTGCCCCTCTCAAGTCTCGGCGCTTCCATTCAGATCGACGCCGAAGAGCGATTGTCCTGAATGTAGGCGGCAGTAGGTCGCCGGTCCCTCTGCCGCGCCTCTGGTCGCAGGCCGCCCGCGCCCCAACCCGGGCAGAAATGAACGCGAGCCCTTGCGGGACGCGCGGCCCGTGAGGGCCAGCCTCACCGCCTCAGGGTCAGCGCGCAACGAACCTGCAGGCAGGTGCGCCCGGCGAGGCCCCTAGTGCGCGCGATCTGGCGACGGGGCCCAGACATTCAGCGACCGGGACAAATCTCTGACCTGCTTGGCGGTCTTTGCCAGTTCTGCACTCACTGGCGCCTTTTCGGCAGAGGCGTGTGCCAACTGCGCTCTCAGGTTGTCCGTGAGGTCCACCCAGCGTGCGAACTCTTCTCCGAGCGGATGCGGGCTTTGCATAACACCTCCGTTCCAAGTTGCTGATGGATGTGCGTCCAGTGCCAATTCGTCAAATGTGCATTTGTCACATTCAACTATACGCCAGAACCTGTACGAGTGTGACTAAATGTGCACCGGGTAACTTCCGATAGGCTTCTGAATCGTCTTCTTGCATGCGCGTCGGCGACCCAGGGTCAGCGCGGTGTGACGCGTGAATGTCGATGCACGGCTCAACGATGAAGAGAGGGTTCGTCGCGGCGGCTTCGGGGGTGTACGCTTGGATCAAGCGCACTCCGCGTGACGTCGAGGCCACGGCAGCGCCCCCGTTGAAGGAGATGTGACTTTTAGGGAGGATTGCTGCCTGTCATGCCCAAAGGCCGTTACAACAGTGCAGAGTTCTATGCGCTCTATCGGTACGCGTACGGCTGGTCGGTCAGGCTGACTCGGCAAGGGCGTCGTTTCGAAAAGAGCTTCAGCGATCGCGCCTACGGTGGCGAGGCCAAGGCGCTGGACCATGCGCGCAGCTGGCGGGATCAGGTGGTCCGCGCTCATCCCCCTTTGCCGCGGATCCAGAGGGCAACGCGGCCGGTCGGCGGAAGTGGTCCGGTGCCGGGCGTCACGCCCGAACTGGATCGAAAGGGCCGCGTCAAGCTCTGGCGCGCCAAGACTTACGTGTCCCCCGGCAAGGTGCTGCAAAAGACCTTCAGCCTGGTGCAGTACGGGAGTTCGGCAATGCGACTCGCGGTTGCAGAGCGGCAGCGGCAGTTGCGGGCGCTCAGCGGGCGGTGTCATGTGCATCCAGCCGAGGAAGGCTTGAGAAACTCTCCACCCTCCCGCAACAGGCAGCTACCTCCCGTCCCGAAGGTGCTCCCCGCCCATCAGATGCTGCGGACCACGAACACCAGCGGCTATCCGGGGGTCGTGAGACGAGGCAAGCACTGGACGGCCCAGTCCACGATGGGCGGCAAATGGGTGAGCCAGTCCTACCGTATCGACCGGCTCGGAGAGGAGGTGGCGTTGATCCTGGCTGTGTGGGCGAGACTGGACCAGTTGGGGCAGAGGCGGTAACCCACACCGTGAGGGCCGCAGACCGTGAACTACGTCACGGAAACTCGGCAATGAGAACCTTAGTTAACATTCGTCGCAGATTGTGGCGACAATGTGAATATGAACCAAAGTATTCAAGACAGCTGGTGGCACGAGCGGCCAACGCGCCCGGCTGACATCGAGACGCCATCCCGGCACCAGCTCTACCGGCGGCCCAAGGGCAACGAGGTGTGGATCAAAGCGGGCCTGGTCGTTGGGCTCATGCTCGCTCTCATTCTGACGGTGATCAGCGCGCTGACCAGGTAGCTCGGTCGGGCAATTTCGTTGCCATCGCGCCCGTGGCTGAAAGTCGACGCGGGCGGTCCGGTCAACGGTCCTGGATCCAGCGCAGCACCGTGATCCCGGCCCACAGGTTCAGCGCGATGGCCGATGCCAGAAGCGCCGCCCCTGCCCACGCCGAATTCCCTGGTACCAGGAGCAGCAGCGGCGTCCAGGGCAGTGCCAGCACCAGGGTGTACAAGGCCGCGACCGCATCCGCGCGCGCGCCCAACCACCCATTCGCGCTGAATGGAATGAGCAACAAGGCAAGGGCACCGGCGGCCGCATACGCCCACAGCAGGCGGCGAAGAAGAAGCGCCGAGCCGGCATGCCAACGATGCGCGTCCTTCCAGTCGGTGAGCCACCGGGCCACCTCCCTGAGGCGCATGGCCTTCGCATCGATGTCGGCCGTGCCGCCGGGTCGGGGTTGCATGAGGGCATTCTGGCGGAGTCCCGCGCACCCGCCAGGCGCTTTCGCTCAGGGATTCGTAGGACTGCAACACCGCCGCAAGCGGTCTTGCCGAACCCGAAAAGCCGTGCTGGAAAAAAGACAACCCGCCGAAGCGGGTTGAAGGCAGCCCTTCATACGAGGAGGGAGGAGGAGAAGAGACAAGGGCCGCAGCCACGGACTGTGACGGCGTCGACTTAAGCGAGGCTGAAGCGGGCGTCCCCGCCAGTGCGCCTTCGGCGGTGCTGGAACGCCGGGCACCTGCAACATCTGTCACGACTCATAAAGAAAAAGTACTAATTTAACTACGAGTTGTGAACCTAAGTGTTCGTTTGTGCGGTATCTTTGGTGCTCTTCGAGCGCACCGTGCCATGACCAACGATCGCGACTTCCAGCTTTTCCTTACCCGCCTGAGTGCGGCCGACCTGGCGCGCATTGCCGGCTCGCGCCAAGGGTGGGGTGACGAAGCGGCCGATCGCGTGGCGGAAGGCTTGCGTATCGCAGCCGAATGCCGCCGTCGCGCGGAGCAGCGCGAGGCCCGGGCCCGTGCGCGACGGGCCGTTTGGGTGGGCATGCGCCGGCAATGGCGCCACTGGTGCCACGTCGCCAGTCGCCCGGCCGGTGTGGGCGGTCGCCTACGTCAGCGGCTGTCTTCCTTCGGCCAACTGGCCTGAACGGCTTCGCTGCCTGGCTGCAGCAGCGCGCGGCGGGTACGCCCGCGCGCCTCTTTCCGACAGATTCCGTGCGCGCAAAAGAAAACCCGCCGAAGCGGGTCAACAACAGCCCGATAGACGGGAGGAGGAGTCGGAAGAGACGCCGGGCTGCCGAGAGGCCAGTGTGCCGGCGGCACCTGAACGTGCGCTGAGTAAACCCGCAAGGCAAACACCGCCGTGCGAGCTCGCCGACAGCCGGCGGCCGGGCCGGCCTACCTGCGTGACGCGCGAGCCTTCGCAGCATGGGCCTTTGTTGACTCAGCGAAAGGAGCCCACCATGCCACGTGGAGACAAGTCCGCCTACTCGGACAAGCAGAAACGACAGGCCGAGCACATCGAGAAGGGTTACGAGAAACGGGGCGTGTCCGGGCCCGAGGCAGAGCGCCGTGCCTGGGCCACCGTGAATGCCGAGACCGGCGGCGGAAAGAAGTCCGGCTCCGGGCGCGGCAAGGCCGAGAACCATGCGCCCTCACGCAAGGGCGGCGAGCGTGGCGGTGCGGCCTCCGCCGGCCGGTCGGCCGCGGAGCGCTCCGCCTCGGCGAAGAAGGCGGCCGCCACCCGCAAGCGCAACGCGGCACGCGCCAAGCGCTGAGCCTGTCGCATCTCCTGCCGACAAGAAAACGCCGCGCGGCCGACGTGGCCGCGCGCAGCGGTCTGAACGGCCGTCAGCGTGATGTCGCCGCACCCTCCGACAATCGGGCGCTGGAGGTCCGATGGTCAACTGGATGGGTGTGCTGCTGCTGCTCGTGGCGGTGTCGTGTGGTGCAGGCTATGTATGGCACGAGCGCGAAGTGAAGCGGCTGCGCCGGCGCAGCCGGCGGCTGGCGGCACGTGCGCCCCACGCCACGCCCCAAACCCAGCG
Source organism: Xenophilus aerolatus (assembly GCA_030418545.1). Taxonomy (GTDB): domain Bacteria; phylum Pseudomonadota; class Gammaproteobacteria; order Burkholderiales; family Burkholderiaceae_C; genus Xenophilus. The sequence goes on from QAIB01000005.1 coordinate 220,413, forward strand.
CCTGCATGACGAGCTCAGCGAGCGCATGAACCTCGCCGTGCTCCTCGCGTTGATCGGGCTGCTCAGCCTGGCAGCCGGTCTCACCCTGCTGCTGCGCTGAAGCGCCTCGACGCGCTTCAGTCGTACTGCACCGTGTAGATCAGGTCCACTCCGCTGGTTCGGCCCGCCTGCCCGCGAAGGGTCAGGCGCCGGGTCAGGTCGTAGAAGACATACAGCGTGCCTAGCGTGCCGGCCAGGCTGCGCTCGTAGGTCACATAGAAGTCCTTCGACAGGCGCTTGCCGAGCGTCACCGACGATTCCTTCAGTTCGCCGCCCGAACCGGGGCCCTTGAAGCCGATCTCGTCGAGCCCGAAGCGGCTGGCCAGGCTGCCGCCGCTGCCGCCCTTGCCGAGCCCGCCCAGCAGCGCCAGCGCGGCCTGCTGCATCAGGATGGCCTCGCCGCCGCTGGACGCCGAGGCGCGGCCGAGCACGACCCAGGCCAGCGCCTGCGCGTCGGGCAAGGGCGGGTCGGAATACAGCCTGACGCGCGGCGACTGGGCCGTGCCCGTGATCTGTACGCCGGCGCGCTGGCTGATGTTGGGACGGATGGCGAGGATGTCCAGCGACGGGTTGTCGACGGGTCCGTTGAAGCGCGCCAGCCCGCTCTCGACGTCGAGCTCCTGGCCGTAGGCTCGGTACTGGCCCTGCACCGTCTTCACCTCGCCCGTGACGCGCGGCGGGGCGCTCAACTGGGTGGTGCGGATGTCGAGCTGGCCTTCCAGCCGCGTGGTGATGCCGCGGCCCTGCACCGCGAAGTCCTTGCCGAGGTCGAAGGCGACCTCGATGTCGGGTGCCTTGGCCAGCAGCGGCTGGTTGACGCGGCCCGCGGCGGCCTCGTCCTGCGCGGCGCGTTCCTTCGCCTGCTTCTCTGCCGCCGCGCGCTCCTCGCGTTCCTTGGCCGCCGAATGGACGACCACGTCGGTGCCCAGGCTGGGCGCTGTTTCGTCCGGCAGGATGATGACGGCGCGGTCGGTCGTCACCTTGCCGCGCACCCGCAACTGGCCCGCGTTGAGCCCGGCCTGCAGGTCGCCGGACACGGTGACCTGCCGGTCGGAGCGCACCAGCGCGCGCAGGCGCCGGACCTCGCCACGCATGTCCATCGACAGGCCCGAGCCGCCGCCCGCCGGGTTTGCCGGGCCCCAGCCCAGCTCCCCCTTGAAGGACAGCGTGCCGCCGTCGGCCGCGGCCTCGCTCGCGCCGGTGCTCAGGTTGCCGGCGCGGCCCGGGATGCGCACCTTGCTGCCTGGGCCGCCCTTGAGCGTGAATTCGTCCAGCACCAGCCGGTTGCCCGCCAGGCGCGCGCGCAGCCGGCCGTCGCGCAGGTCCAGGCCCTCCACCATCGCCTTGAGCGCCAGTTCGTCGGCCGCCAGCGTGCCGTTCCAGCGCGGATCGTTGCGCGTGCCGGCCAGCGTGGCGTCGGCGCTCAAGGTGCCTGCGATGCGCCAGCCCGGCGGCGCGAGCATCGACCACACGCCCAGCTGCGGCAGGCGGGCGCGCACGCTGCCGTTGAGGGGCGCGTCCTCGGCCCATTGCCAACCGCCGTCGCGTTGCACGAGCCGCGTTCCGGCCTCGGCCTGGATCTGTCCGGCGCGCTCGCTGTCCCAGGCCAGTCTTGCGCGCACCGCGTCGCCTTCGGCGTCGAGCCGCAGTTCGGCCTGGCGCAGGCCGGCGGGCGTGGAGGGCGCGTCGTCGCTCGAGTCGGTGGTGATCTCGCTCTTCGTGCCCGTGCCGCGGCTCTCGATGCGGCGCACCAGCGCGGCTTCGCCGGCCTGCACCCGCAGGTCGCCGCTGGCGCGCGCGATGCGGGCCTGGGCGCGCAGCCGGTCGCCGGCCTCGATGTCCCAGTCGCCGTCGAAGACCAGGTCGCCGCTGATGCCGAGTTCGCGCAGGCTGGTGTCGCCGCCGAAGGCGCGGCTCCAGGCCATCGGCAGACCCTGCATGCGGCCCTTGGACTGCAGGCGAAGGGCGGTGCCGCTGGCGCTGGTGGTCTGGCGCAGGCGCACCGGCTCCCAGTCGAGGCGCACCGTGCCCGGCACCGGGCCGCGCAGCGTGGCGCCGCCGGCCGTGCTCTCGAGGTCGAGCTGGCCGTTGCCCACGCGCACGGTGCTGCTGAATTCGCGGGCCAGTTCCAGCGTCCAGGGCGCATCGCTGCGCGTCGTGTCCTGCAGCTGGGTGCGCAGCGACGCCAGGGCGAGGCGCCACTGGTTGGCGCGCTCCAGGCCGCCGCTGGCGCGGGTGTCGAGCGTGAGCTTGCGCGTGCCCTGCTGCGCCTCGCCGCGCAGGGTGAGCGCCGCGCGCGCGAGGCTGCCGTCCAGCGTGGCCTGCAGGCCGCGCAGCTGGATCTCGGCCGGCGCGGGTTCGGCGGGCCTGGGGGCGGGCAGGCGCAGCTCCAGGCGCGGCGCTTCCAGGCGGGCCTTCAGGCTGGGCTCCGCGGCGCGGTCGGCGGGCGGCGTGTTCACGGCCTGCAGGCGTTGCTGGATGGCACGCCAGCCGCCCTGCCAGCTGGCGTCGAGCCGAGCGCTGCCGCGGGCCAAGGCGCCGGCAAAGGCCTTCTCCAGCCCCGGCAGCCGCTCGACCCAGGCCTGCAGCGCGGCGGCGTCGTCGATGCGTGCCTGCACCTCGCCGGCGCCCTGGGTCGGCGCGATCCGGCCCTTGACCTGGGCACTGCCGCCGGGCAGCGTGGCCCTGAGGTCGCCGCTGCCCGCCTGCTCGGCCACGCGCACCTGCAGCTGGCCCTGCACGCTGGCGCGCTCGGCCTCGATGCGCAGGCTGCGCAGGTCCAGCACCTGTTTCGCCCACTGGCCTTGCGCTGCCGCGCGCTCGAGCTTGAAGCCTTCGAGCGCCTTGGCCGCTGCGCCGCCCTCGGCCTGCAGCGCCAGGTCGAAGGCGATGGCGTCGTCCTTCTGCGTCGCCTTGGCGCGGCCGCTGATGGGCGCGCCCGCCAGCTCGGTGTGCAGCAGCCCGGGGCGCACGCCGCGCACGGTGGCCTCGATCTGCCAGGGCTGCGGTGCCGGCGCCCATTCGCCCGCGGCCTCGATGCGGCCCCGGCCGGCCTGCACCTTCGCCTCGGCCACCCGCCACACGGTGCCGTCGTAGCCGATCTGCGCCTGCACCGCCTCGACCGGCAGCCGGCCTTCATCCCACGGGCCCGGCTCGGCGTTGGTGACGTCGGCGCGTGCCTTCCAGGCGGCGGCGCCGGTGGCGGGGTCGGGATCGACCGCCACCTCGCCACTCAAGCGCGTGCGCGGGGCGTCGGGCAGGAGCCAGGCCACATCGAGGTTGCGCATCCTGAGCAGCGCGTCGACCACGGGCTGCGGCGCCCAGGGCGCGATGCGGGCGTTGAGCTGCGCGTCGACCGGGTGGTCGGCGTCGGGCTGCTCCTGCGGTCGCAGAGCGGCGTCGATGGCGATCCGCGCATCGGAGCCCGCCAGCGTGCCGCTGGCGGTGGCGCGGGCGTCCAGCGCGATGCGCCGCTCGTCGTTCAGCGGTGCCTGCACGCGGCCCTCCAGCGCGAGCTGCAAGGCCATCGGCGCGGCACCCTGGAGCTGCACCGTACCGCTGTAGTGGCCGTCGGCAAGGTCCACGCCGTCGAGCTTCAGGCGGTGCTGCTGCGCCTCGTACACGTAGCGGCCCGCCAGCGCCTGCGCCCGCACCTCGGGCGGGCCCTTCCACAGCACTTCGTCGGCGCTGAAGGGCAGGTCGATCTCCACCGGCAGCACGATCGGCGAGAGCGGCTCCAGCGGCTTCTTCTCTTCGTCCCTGGGTCCGCGCGGCTCGATGACGATGCGCGCCGCATGCACCTCGCCCAGCTGCACGCGCTTGCGCAGCAGGGGGCGCAGTGCCCAGCCGATGCGGGCGCCCTGCACCTCGACCGCCATCGTGGGGCTCTGCCATCGCAGGTAGCCGATGGCGCCGCCGCGGCGCAGCGAGCCGGTCACCTCGCGCGACTCGAGCGTCTGCCCCGCCGGCAAGTAGCGCGCGGCGCGGGCGAGGGCACTGGCCAGCGAGCTGTCGGTGCCGGCCCACCACCAGCCGGTGGCGACGAGGGCGAGCACCAGCACCAGCAGCGAGGCCAGGCTCCAGCCGATCGCGCGCAGAGTGCGCCGCGTGCGCGAGCGGCGCACGGGCGTGGCGGCTTCCTGGCTCGGCGCGTCGCTCGGCTTATGAGCCAAATCGGCCTCCAGCGCTCGTCCGATCTGGGCGAGTAGCTATCAAAAGATGAGCAAATCCCGGCATCGACGCGTCCTCAGAACGTGACGCCCAGCCGCAGGTGCAGCCGGAATTTCTTGACGTCGACCCCGTAGGCCACGTCGGCCTGCAGCGGCCCCACCGGGCTGCGCCAGCGCAGGCCCGCGCCCACCCCCACCTTGGGCTTGCTGAGCTCGCGGGCTTTGTCGGCCACGTTGCCGGCATCCACGAAGACCGCGCTCTCGAATGCGGTGAGCTGGCCGTTCCACACGATGGGCTTCTGCCACTCGGCGCTGGCGACGGCGAGGTAGCGACCGGCCACGGTGGCGCCGGCGGCGTCCACGGTGCCGATCTGCTGGTAGGCATAGCCGCGCACGGTGGTGTCGCCGCCGGTGAGGAAGCGCAGGGTCGATGGGATCTGCGCCGCTTCCTTGGCGGTGATGGCGCCGAGTTCGGCGCGCAGCGCGATGCGCGACTGGCGTGCCACCGCGGCGGTGTCGCCGTCGGGCACGCGGCCCAGCGGGATCACGTTCATCCAGCGGCCGTAGGCACGGGTGAAAGGCAGGCGCTGGCCGCTCAGGGTGTAGCCCGCGCCCAGTTCCAGCGCCAGGCCCCAGCCGCGGCGGGGGTTGGCGTTGTCGTCGAAGTAGCGGCCGGTCCAGTTCCAGTTGGCGCTGATGGCGGACGCCGCCGGCTCGACGGTGGACGGCAGGTCGCTGCCGCTGGGCACCGCGTAGTCGTACTGCAGGAAGAGTGCGCGATCGATGTGCCCTTCCGACTTGCTGCGGCCGTAGCGCAGGCGGCCGCTGTCCACGTCGTAGGTGCCCGATTGCTCGCGCTTGAGCTGGGCCAGCGAGCCCCATTTCCAGCCGTCCTCGCCGGGCAGGCCGGTCCAGGTGGTGTTGAGCAGCTTGGTGTCGCGCTCGATCGAGAGCTTCGACACCGCGCGCCAGCCCAGCAGCGGCATCTGGTTGTAGATGTGGTCGACCGACACGCGCGGCCCGCTGTCGGTGGTGAAGCCCACGCCCAGCACCACCTTCTGCATCTGCGCCTCCCGCACCTGGGCGATCACGGGTGCGAAATCGGGATTGCCGGCGCTGGTGTCGAGCGTGAGGAAGACCGAGTCGTAGTAGCCGCTGCTGGCCAGGCGCTCCTGCGCATCGAGCAGCTTCTGCTGGTCGTAGGGCTCGCCGGTGGGCAGGCGTGCGATGCGGCTGGGCCCGACGACGCCGTAGCGTTCGGCGCCGCGCACCACCAGCGGGCCGAAACGGTAGGCCGGCCCGGACTGGTAGGTGACGGCCAGGCGGGCTGTCGCGGTGTCGGCGTCGATGTCGGCCCGGCTGGTCTGCACGCTGCCGGTGGGGAAGCGCTTCGCCGTCAGGGCACGCAGGCCGAGGGTCTTGGCGTTGTCCCAGCCTTGCTGGGTGAAGTCGCGGCCCGCCCCGAGCGCCCAGCCGCTGCGGATCGCCTCGCGCTGCGCGTCGGCCGCGGCATCGCCGACGATGGGCCCCGCGAAGCCGACCTGCGTCTGCACCACGCGCGTGCGCGGGCCGGGTTCGACGCGGATCAGCACGTCGCGCGGCGTCTTCGCCTGCGGCGTGTCGCGCAGTTCGAGCACCAGGTGCGGCGTGAAATAGCCCAGGGTGCCGAGCAGCTCGCGCGCATTCGCCTCGGCCGCCACCATGAGCCGCGACAGTTCGGCCGCGCCGATGTCGTCGAGCTGGCGGTAGCGCTGCAGTTCCAGGTGTTTGTCCAGCAGCTCGCGTGCTTCGTCGGGTCCTTCGACCGTCACGGTGAAGCCGGTGCGCGCCGTGCCTTCGGTGCCCGCGCCGCCCGCGGTGGCGAGGGCCGACGGCGCATCATCCTGGGCGTTGCCCTGGCGGCCCGGCAGCAGGCTGCAGCCGCTCAGCACGACGGCCAGCGCCACCGCGCCCAGCCACGTGCGTCGGGTGGCCAGCGGTCCGGCCATCGAAGAGAGCACCTCCCTGAACATGGCGGCGATTCTCGCCGCCATGCGTCGCCTCCCGCGTCGGACAGGGGGCCAGATGGGGCTATCGCGGCCGGCCGCGCACCGCCCGGCGCGCGAGCGACCACAGAACAGGCGGGCTGACGCCGCGCATCGCGTCGACCACCCGGTTCTTCCAGGTCGAGTGGTAGAAGCCGGAGCCCTCTTCGGGCTCGTTCGCTGGCCGGGGACCTTCGCCCGTGTAGTAGTAGGCCGCCACGGACCGACGCTTGACCCCCGGGGGCGGTGTCATCGGCGTCGGATGGCCGTGGAAGCTGTGCTGGCCGTGCAGGAAGACGATGGTGCGGCCGAATTCGGGCGCGACCTTCTTCTCGCAGCGGTCCTGCTGGTCGTTCCAGAGTTCCAGGTGGCCGCCCCAGCTGTCCTGCCAGTGCTCGTTCAGGTAGGTGATCATCACCATCCGGTTGCGCAGGCCGGTGTCGCAGTGGTAGCTGAAGTCGCGGTGGATGGAGAAGTGGGCGCCGGCGCCGCTCTCGTGCAGACCGCCGCCCCACTGGTGCGGGTCGAGCACCAGGTGGTCGATACCGGTGATGCGCGACAGCGCCTCGATGAACCAGCCGGAGTGCACGACCGAGAAATACAGCTGCGTGGCGGGCCCGAGCGGCGAGTGGGTGTCGCTGCGGTGGTAGGTCTCGTAGCCGGACTTGAAGTGTCGCCAGCGCACGCAGGGGTGCTCGAACTCCTCGCGCACCAGCGCCAGCAGGCGCGCGTCGAACAGGCCGTCGAACACGAGGTGCGGGAAGGGGCGGGCCTGGGTCAGCTGCTCGTGCATGGCCAGCTGCCAGGCCGGATCGAGCAACTCAGGGGTGACCAGGCGGTCGAGCGGCAGTTCCTGTCCGCGGATCCGGACGACGTCCGGTTCGGCCCGCAGGGGCGCGGTTGCCGTGCTTTCGGGGGCCAGTGCGGCGAGGGCGGTCACGGCAGGACATCGGAAACAATGAGGACTTCAGTGTTACACGAATGTCACCAGGAAAACCTGACCAAGGCTGACTATTTACAGATTCCGCGTGTCATTTGGACAACAGGCGCATGGCGTCCTCCAGACCCTTGAGGGTCAACGGGAACATGCGGTGCGACATCAGCTGCTGCATCACGGCGATGCTCTGGCGGTACTGCCACACGCCCTGCGGCTCGGGATTGATCCAGGCGAACTTGGGGAAGGCGTGGGTGAGGCGCTGCAGCCATTCGGCGCCCGGCTCCTCGTTGTTGTATTCGACGCTGCCGCCGGGCTGCAGGATCTCGTAGGGGCTCATGGTCGCGTCGCCGACGAAGATGAGCTTGTAGTCCTTGTTGTACTTGCGAATGATGTCCCAGGTCGCGAACTTCTCGGAGAAGCGGCGCCGGTTGTTCTTCCACATGAAGTCGTAGACGCAGTTGTGGAAGTAATAGAACTCCAGGTGCTTGAACTCGGTCTTCACGGCCGAGAACAGCTCTTCCACGCGGTGCACGTGCTCGTCCATCGTGCCGCCGACGTCCATCAGCAGCAGCACCTTGACGTTGTTGTGCCGCTCCGGGCGCATCTTGATGTCGAGGTAGCCGGCGTTGGCGGCGGTGCGCTCGATGGTCGCGTCCAGGTCCAGCTCGTCCTCGTGGCCCTCGCGCGCGAACTTGCGGAGGCGCCGCAGCGCCATCTTGATGTTGCGCGTGCCCAGCTCCTGGCTGTCGTCGTAGTCCTTGTAGGCGCGCTGCTCCCACACCTTGACCGCGCTCTTGTTCTTGCCCGCGCCGCCGATGCGGATGCCCTGCGGGTTGTAGCCGCCGTGGCCGAAGGGCGAGGTGCCGCCCGTGCCGATCCACTTGTTGCCGCCCTCGTGGCGCTCCTTCTGCTCCTCGAAGCGCTTCTTCAGCGTCTCCATGAGCTCGTCCCAGCCCATCTTCTCGATCTTGGCCTTCTCCTCGGCCGTGAACTCGCGCTCCAGCGTCTTGCGCAGCCAGTCGAGCGGCACTTCCTTGGTGAAGTCGGTGAGCATGTCCACGCCCTTGAAGTAGGCGGAGAAGGCGCGGTCGAACTTGTCGTAGTGCTTCTCGTCCTTCACCAGCGCGGTGCGGCTGAGGTAGTAGAAGTCGTCCAGCCCGAAGGCGTCCTCGGAATTGGGCCCCACCACGTCGGCCTGCAGGGCCTCCAGCAGCATCAGGTATTCCTTGACCGACACCGGCAGCTTGGCCGAGCGCAGGGTGTAGAAGAAGTCGATCAGCATGGGAGGCCTCCTTGCCGCGCGCGGTTCAGCCGCGCGGCTTGTCGAGCAAATAGAGCAACTGCGCCTGCACCTCGGGCCACTCGCCGCTGCGCAGGCTGTACATCACGGTGTCGCGGATGGTGCCGTCGCGGCGCAGCGCGTGGCCGCGGATGACGCCGTCCTTCTTCGCGCCCAGGCGCTCGATGGCGGCCTGCGAGGCGAAGTTGAAGTTGTCGGTGCGCCAGCCCACGACATGGCAGCCGAGGGTGTCGAAGGCATGCCGGAGCATCAGCAGCTTGCAGCTGGTGTTGACGTGGGTGCGCTGGCAGCGCCTGGCATACCAGGTGTAGCCGATCTCCACGCGCTTCACGGCGGGCAGGATGTCGTGGTAGCTCGTGGTGCCCAGCACCTCGCCGGTGGCTTCATCGGTGACGGCGAAGGCGAAGCGGTGGCCTTCGTCGCGCATCTTCAAGGCGGACTCGATGTACGCACGCGTCTGGTCCGGCTCGGGCACGGAGGTGACGCGCAGCTTCCACAGTTCGCCGTCGGCCGCGGCAGCGGCCAGGCCGGCCTCGTGGTCGAGGGACAGCGGCACGAGCTGCACGCCGCGATGCGAAAGGGTGACGGGGTCGACGAAAGCCATGGCGTCGAGGATAGCGAGCCGTTCAGCCGCGCGGTTCGCCGCATCTGCCGCGGTACCAGCGGCGTGCCAGTTGCACGCCGCCGCCACCGCCTGCGCCGATGAGCGCGATGCCGCCCATCGCCCGGCCGGTATAGCCTTCGGACGCCAGAGCGTCCCACCCGAGCACCAGGCCCAGCCAGCGGCCGAGCAGGGCGCCGACGAGGAAGCCGGCAGCCTGCGCCACGCCCAGCAGCAGGAGCTGCCGGTTCGAAGGCCGGGTGTCTTCGCCTCGCGTCACGACAGGCGCGGCCTCAGCGGTTGTTGCGTTGCATGAAGACCAGCTTCTCGAACAGCGTCACGTCCTGCTCGTTCTTGAGCAGGGCGCCCACCAGCGGCGGCACGGCGACCTTGTCGTCCTTGCTCTGCAGCGCCTCGAGCGGAATGTCCTCGGCCACCAGCAGCTTGAGCCAGTCCAGCAGCTCGCTCGTCGAGGGCTTCTTCTTCAGGCCGGGCAGGTTGCGCACGTCGTAGAAGGTCTTCATCGCGGCCGTGAGCAGTTCCTGCTTCAGGCCGGGGAAGTGCACGGCCACGATGTCCTTCATCGTCTGTGCGTCCGGGAACTTGATGTAGTGGAAGAAGCAGCGGCGCAGGAAGGCGTCGGGCAGCTCCTTCTCGTTGTTGGAGGTGATGAACACCACCGGGCGGTGCTTGGCCTTGATCAGCTCGCGCGTCTCGTAGCAGTAGAACTCCATGCGGTCGAGTTCGCGCAGCAGGTCGTTCGGGAATTCGATGTCGGCCTTGTCGATCTCGTCGATCAAGAGCGCCACCGGCTCGTCGGCGGTGAAGGCCTGCCACAGCACGCCCTTGACGATGTAGTTGTGGATGTCCTTGACGCGTTCGTCGCCCAGTTGCGAATCGCGCAGGCGGCTCACCGCGTCGTATTCGTACAGGCCCTGCTGCGCCTTGGTGGTCGACTTGATGTGCCACTGCAGCAGCGGCAGGCCCAGCGCGGACGAGACTTCCTCGGCCAGCATCGTCTTGCCGGTGCCGGGCTCGCCCTTGACCAGGAGCGGGCGCTTGAGGGTGATGGAGGCGTTCACCGCCAGCATCAGATCCTGCGTGGCGACGTAGTTGTCGGAACCCTTGAATTTCATGTGAGAGGCGCGCGGGGGTGGAACAAAAGACACACCCGGAGGCGGCGGAGTCGCCAACGGGATGACGCCATGAAGGGCCGCCCGGAACGCGACCCATATAATCGAACGTTGGTGCGGAGACCCGATCTGCCACGAATTGTGCGCGCAAAATGAACAAGCTGTTGACCACGATGTTTGCCCTCGCTGTCGCTTCCGTGACGGCTTCCGTTCAGGCCCAGAAGGTGACGCCGAACGCCGAGAACGGCGGCAAGAAAGTCGCCATGTGCGTGGGCTGCCACGGCATCGTGGGCTACCAGGCCAGCTTCCCCGAGATCCACAAGGTCCCGAAGATCGCGGGCCAGAGCGCCTCGTACATCACCGCCGCGCTCACGGCGTACAAGGGCGGCGACCGCAAGCACCCCACCATGCGTGCCATCGCCGACACGCTCACCGAGCAGGACATCGCCGACCTTGCGGCCTACTACAGCACGCTGGGCCTGGCCGAGGGCGACGCACCGCCGGCCGCGGTGGCCAAGCAGCCGAGCGAGAAGGTGCAGGCGCTCATCGCCCGCAACGCCGACAACAACTGCACCAAGTGCCACGGCGCCAACTTCAACACCCCCAACGACGGCACCGTGCCCAAGCTGGCCGGCCAGTACGCCGACTACCTCTTCGTCGCGCTCAAGGCCTACAAGGCGGGCAGCCATCCGATGGTCGGCCGTTCGAACGCCGTCATGAGCACGCAGGTCAAGCCCTTCAGCAACGCCGAACTGAAGGAACTGGCCAGCTACATCAGCACCCTGCCGGGCGAGCTGAAGACGGTGCCCGAGTCGCGCCTTCACCACGCCAAGTAAGGCCCCTGTCGCGCGGCGCCCCTGCGGTGCGCCCGCAGCCTCCGATGCCTGCCGGCTCACGCCCGCAGGCATTTTTCTTGGGGCGGCGACGGTTCAGCCGGCGGCGAACTCCTCGGTATCCACTTCCTGCGTGGCCTGCGCCGGGTAGCGCGGGCCGCTCACGGTGCGCTGGTTGATCAACTCGCCGGCACGGGCAACGACGTCGGCGGGCAGCGGCAGGTCGGCGGCGGCCAGGTCCTCGTGCAGGTGGTCCAGGCTCGTGGTGCCGGGGATGGGCACGATGTCCTCGCCCTGCGCCAGCAGCCAGGCCAGCGCCAGCTGCGCGGGCGTGCAGCCTGCGTCCCGGGCCAGGGCCTCGAAGGCCGGCAGCAGGGCCAGGTTGCGCGGGTAGTGCTCGGCCGAGAAGCGCGGCATCGGGCGCCGGATGTCCTTCGCGTCGAGCGCGCCCACGTCGGTGAGACGGCCGGTCAGGAAGGCCCGCGCCAGCGGGCTGAAGGCGACGAAGGCGGCGCCGATCTCGCGGCAGGCGGCCAGCACCGCGATCTCGGGGTTGCGCGTCCACAGCGAGTACTCGGTCTGCACCGCGGCGATGGGATGCACCGCATGCGCCTTGCGCAGCGTGGCGGCCGAGACCTCCGACAGGCCGATCGCCCGCACCTTGCCCACCTCGACCAGCCGCGACAACTCGCCCACCGAGTCCTCGATCGGCACCTGCTTGTCCCAGCGGTGCAGGTAGTAGAGGTCGATCACGTCGGTGCGCAGGCGGCGCAGGCTGTCCTCGCAGTTGCGTCGCAAGGTGGCGGGACGGCCGTCGATCACGCGGCGCGTCACGCCGTCCTCGCCCTTGACGCCGGCCATGCCGCCCTTGCTGCACAGGGTGATCTTCCGGCGATGCGGCGCGAGCACGCGGCCCACCAGCTCCTCGTTGGCGCCGAAGCCGTACAGCGCCGCCGTGTCAAACAGGGTGACGCCGGCGTCCAGGGCGGCCAGCAGCACCCGCTCGCCCTGCTCGGGCGAGGGCGGGGTGCCGTAGGCATGGCTCAGGTTCATGCAGCCCAGGCCGATGGCCGAGACCTCAAGGTTCGCGATTCGTCGTGTGTGCATGGGCAGAGCTTAGTCGGGGTTGGAAGGTCGGCAAGGGTGCGAGGACTCTTTGCCAGGCCAGGTGCCGCCAGGAAGGTGTGCCGTAGCCGGCCACGAGGTCGCGGTCGATGGCCTGCCAGGCCGCATCGGCCGCGTCGAGTCCCAGTGCCTAGATGAAGGGGGCGTCCACGATGAAGCACTGGCGCCGGTAGGGCAGCAGGAAGCCGCTGCGTCGCGTGGCGAAGACCTGCCGCGCATCGTCGTGGCGGGCGAACCATGCATGCAGCAGCAGGCCGGTGCGGGGTGCATGCCAGAAGTCGCCCATGTCCTCATCCACCGCGGCCGTGCCGCCCAGCACGCGGCGTGCGTGATCCCAGTGCAGGAAGCCGAGCTCGCGGGCCGCCGCCTGCAAGTGATCGCCGAGGGATCGGGTGTCGTCCTTGCCCTCGCGGCGGGCGCGGTTGAGCCGTACGCGGGCGCGCACCTTGAGTTCCTCTGCAGGTGTGGGGTCGCTCATCGCGCGTGGACCTCCGGTGTCGCATGACCCGTGGCGGCCGCTACGGCGTCGAGCTGCGACAGCAGGGTGTCGAATGCCTCGCCGTCGAGGCGCAGCGTGTTCCATGCCTTGCCACAGACCGCGCCGACGGTCTGCGAGGCTTCGGCATGCAGCTGCCGGCCCGCGGCTCGCAGTTGCACTGCCCCGGCCTCGCGGGCGAGCAGCCCGGTCTTTTCCAGTGGCAGCAACTGGCGCACGAGGGCCGACGGCGGGCAGTGAAGCTGCCTCGCCAAGGCCAGGGTAGAGAGACGGCCGTGCGGCGATCGCGACAACGCGTCCAGCAGCAGGAAGTCCGCCTGGCCGATGCCGTGCCACATGCCCAGGTGCTCGTCCAGCCGCTGCTGCTGGCGCGCATGGCTGCGGGCCAGCGCGAGGCCCAGGTGCAAGGCCTGCAGGTCGGTCGGCCGGTTCATGCGGCACCTCCTGCCTGCAAGGGTGCCGCACCGGCGGCGGGCAGCAGTTCCGCCTGCCACAGCGCCAGCAACGAGGCCAGTTCGGCGTCGTAGTCGAAGGCAGGATCGTCCCGCTCCTTCACGCGATCGATCACCTCGAAGCGGAAGGCCTGTGCGCCGTGCGTGCGCCAGGCCTGCTGCAAGGCCCGGTCGCGGTGCGCGCCGCGCACGAGTTCGAAGCGCACGCGGTTGAGCATGCCTTCTGCATTTCGGCTGCTGCCGAGGCGGAGCAGGCCGGCCGCGTCGCAGCGCAGGGCGTAGATGCCCATGCACGGAAAAGCTTGCTTGTACTGGCGCGCGAGCTCTCGGCGCGCCTGGGCGGAAAGGATGGGGAACATGGCAGCACTCCAGGTGTTCGTCGGCGAGCCGGTCCCGCATGGGGCTCGAACGAAGACCGCAGTCTGTCCACGGAAGAAAGGTCGGGAGGGTGAGTGCCTCTTGAGCGGGTAGGCGCCCCTCAGCACCTACCTGAATTTTACCCGGGTTATTCGCGCCGGATCAAGCGATCCGGCGGTGAGCGCGGGATCAGGCGTTCAACTGCTGCTCGAGCTGATGCAGCACCTGGTAGCAGGGCAGCACCTGCGCGATGCTGCTGTTGGGCTCGCGGCCTTCCTTGATGGCAGCGAAGAACTCGCGGTCCTGCAGCTCGATGCCATTCATCGACACATCGACCTTGCTCACGTCCACGGGTGTCTCGGGGCCCTTGCTGTGCGTCTGCACCAGGTCGTCATAGCGCGCGATGTAGGTCGCGGTGTCGCCGATGTAGCGGAAGAAGGTGCCCAGCGGCCCGTCGTTGTTGAACGAGAGGCTCAGCGTGCAGATGGCGCCGTTGGCCGCCTGCAGCTGGATGCTCATGTCCATGGCGATACCCAGGTCCTTGTGGATCGGGCCCTGGATGGCGTTGGCCTTCACGATCGGGCTGCCGGCCTGGTAGGCGAACAGGTCCACCGTGTGGGCGGCGTGGTGCCACAGCAGGTGGTCGGTCCAGCTGCGCGGCTGGCCCAGCGCATTCATGTTGGTGCGGCGGAAGAAATACGTCTGCACGTCCATCTGCTGGATGTTGAACTCGCCGGCGGCGATCTTCTTGTGCACGTACTGGTGGCTCGGGTTGAAGCGGCGGGTGTGGCCGACCATCGCGACCTTGCCGGTCTTCTTCTGCAGCGCCAGCACCTCCTCGCCTTCCTTGAGCACGTCGCACAGCGGGATCTCCACCTGCACGTGCTTGCCGGCTTCCAGGCAGGCCTTGGTCTGCGCGGCGTGCATCTGCGTCGGCGTGCACAGGATGACGGCGTCGACCTCCGGCAGCGCGAGGCTGTCGGCCAGGTCGGTGCTCACGTGCTTGATGCCGTACTGGTCGGCGATCTCGCGCGTCTTGTCCAGGTCGCGGCTGATGAGCGAGACGACTTCGACGCCGTCGATGTTCTTGATGCCGTCCAGGTGCTTGATGCCGAAGGCGCCGGCGCCGGCGAGTGCGACTTTGATGGTGTTGCTCATTGAATGCTCCTGATTTGATAGCTGCGTGCGCAGTCGGGACGGGCGCTCAGGCCCGGTTTTCCTCGAGGATGAGGTGGCCCACGGCCGTGTTGGAGGCGGGCACGTGGAAGAAGCGGTGCGCCACCTTGGGCGGCGGGCCTTCGCCGTTGACGTCGGCCATGGCGCCGCGCGCGATGAGCCACATCACCAGCTCGATGCCTTCGCTGCCGGCCTCGCGCACGTACTCGATGTGCGGCACCTTCGCCAGCTCGGCCGGCTCGGCGATCAGGCGGTCGAGGAATTGGTTGTCCCATTCCGCGTTGATCAGTCCGGCGCGCGCGCCCTGCAACTGGTGGCTCATGCCGCCCGTGCCCCAGATGTGGACGTTGAGGTCCTCATCGAAGCTCTCGACCGCCTTGCGGATCGCGCGGCCGAGGTTGAAGCAGCGCTGGCCGCTGGGCACCGGGTACTGCACCACGTTCACGGCGAAGGGGATCACCGGGCAGGGCCATGCGCCGCTCTTGGGATCCTGCTCGCCGCACATCAGCGACAGCGGCACCGTCAGGCCGTGGTCCACGTCCATCCTGTTCACGATCGTGAGGTCGAAGTCCTGCTGGATCACGCTCTGCGCGATGTGGCTGGCCAGCTCGGGATGGCCCACCACCTTGGGCACGGGGCGCGGGCCCCAGCCTTCGTCGGCCGGCTGGTACTCGGCGGCGGTGCCGATGGCGAAGGTCGGGATCATGTCCAGGCTGAAGGCCGTGGCATGGTCGTTGAAGACCAGGAACACGACGTCGGGCTTGTTGTCCTTCATCCATTGCTTGGAGAAGTCGTAGCCGGCGAAGAGCGGCTTCCAGTAGTCTTCCTTCGTCTTGCCCAGGTCCATGGCCGCGCCGATGGCGGGCACGTGCGAGGTGTAGACGGATGCGGTGATGCGGGCCATTCAAGCCTCCTGATGAGCCGCCTCGAAGGAGGCTTGCGCCCCCTCGGGGGGCAGCGAGTACACGAAGTGAGGAGCGTGGGGGAACATGGTCAGTTTGCTTTCGTGGGATGGTGGGCGCCCTGCGGCTGGTTCTGCGCCTGCGCGTCGCCGTCCTCGCCCACGTAGCGGTTGCCGTCCACGCGGCGGCCGCCCTTGATCATCATGTTGCGGTACTCCTCCTCGGTCATGCCGGTCATCGAGCCCGCCATCTGCTGGAAGCTCTTGCCGTCGGTGGCACCGATCTTGGCCAGGAAGTAGATGTTGCCGCCGGTGCGCATGCACCAGTTGAGGTCGCGCGCGAGCACGGCCTGCTTCTGTTCCTCGGTCATCGGCCACTCGTCGAGGTAGGCGCGCTCGTCGGCCTTGAAGCGCTCGCGGTTCCCGGCCTTCATCAGGCTCATGCAGAACTGGTTGAGCCAGTAGCCTTTGCGGCTCTGCTCGGCGTCGAAGATGATCGTGCCGGGCACGTCCAGGTAGGGTTTGTCGAGGGCCATGTCAGACCTCCTCTGGCCAGTAGAGCTTCATGGGGTTCGTCACGAGAAGCTTCTCCTGCAGTTCCGGCGTGGTGGCGATGTGCGGGATGAAGTCGACGAGCAGCCCATCGTCCGGCATGTGGTCCTTGAGGTTCGGGTGCGGCCAATCGGTGCCCCACAGCACACGGTCGGGGAACTGCTCGACGATGCGCCGCGCGAAGGGCACCACGTCGCGGTAGGCGCTCTGCTCGCCGTCCAGCGCCTTGGGGCCGGCGACCGACAGGCGCTCGGGGCAGCTCACCTTGCTCCACACGTTGTCGTGTTCGCGCATGAACTTCTCGAAGAGCGCGAACTCCGGGCCGTCCACCGGCTTGCTCACGTCGGGGCGGCCCATGTGGTCCACCACCACCGTGGTCGGCAGCGCGGTGAAGAAGTCCCACAGCTCGGGCAGGTCCACCGCCTCGAAGTAGATGACCACGTGCCAGCCCAGCTTGGCGATGCGCCCGGCGATCTCCATCAGCTCGTCCTTGGGCGTGAAGTCCACCAGCCGCTTGACGAAGTTGAAGCGCACGCCGCGCACACCGGCATCGTGCAGCTGCTGCAGCTCCTCGTCGCTGATGCTGCGCTTGACCGTCGCCACGCCGCGCGCCTTGCCGTTCGAGGACTGCAGCGCGTCGACCAGCGCGCGGTTGTCGGCGCCGTGGCAGGTGGCCTGCACGATCACGTTGCGCGAAAAGCCCAGGTGGTCGCGCAGGGCGAAGAGCTGCGCCTTGCTGGCATCGCAGGGCGTGTACTTGCGCTCGGGCGCATACGGAAATTCGGCGCCCGGGCCGAACACGTGGCAGTGCGCATCGACGCTGCCGGCCGGCACCTGGAACTTCGGCTTGCTCGGGGCGGTGTACCAGTCCAGCCAGCCGGCCGTCTTCTCGAAGGGGCCGGTCGTCGGCTTGCCCGTGGGTGTGCTCATGGCGTGCGTCTCCTGCATTCAGTCGATGTAGCGCAGGCCGGCCTTCTCGAGCGGCTCGCGCATCTTGTAGTAGTCCAGGCCCAGCGTGCCGGCGGCGAAGATGTCGCGCTTGCCGCCTTCGTTGGCCTCGCGCTTGCGGGCGGCTTCCAGCGTTTGCTTGGCGATGCCGCGCGGCACGCAGACCACGCCGTCGTCGTCGGCCACGACCACGTCGCCGGGCGTGACGTAGGCGCCCGCGCAGACGATCGGGATGTTCACCGAGCCCGGCGTCGCCTTGATGGTGCCCTTGGACGACACGTAGCGGCTCCAGACCGGGAACTTCATCTCGCGCAGCACCTTGGTGTCGCGCACGCCGGCCTCGATGATCAGCGCGCGGGCGCCGCGGGCCTGGAAGCTGGTGGCCAGCAGGTCGCCGAAGTAGCCGTCGCTGCATTCCGCGGTGACGGTGGCGACCACGATGTCGCCGGGGCGGATCTGCTCGGCCGCCACGTGCATCATCCAGTTGTCGCCGGGCTGCAGCAGCACCGTCACGGCCGTGCCGGACACGGCGACGTCCTGCTGGATGGGGCGCATGTAGGGCTTCATGAGGCCCACGCGGCCCATGGCCTCGTGGACGGTGGCCGCGCCGAAAGCGGCCAGCGCATCGGCCGTCTCGCGGTCGGTGCGCTCGATGTTGCGGTAGACGACGCCAAGTTCGTACATGGGATGTGCTCCTGGAATGAGTTACCGGCCCTTGGCCTTGAGTGCGGCATCCAGCCGCGGGAAGACGCGCCGCGCGTTACCTTCGAAGACCTGGTAGCGCTCGTCGTCCGTCAGGTTGGCGGTCGCATTGACGTAGCGCTTGGTGTCGTCGTAGTAGTGGCCGGTCTGCGGGTCGATGCCGCGCACGGCACCGATCATCTCGCTGGCGAAAAGAATGTTCTTGACCGGGATCACCTTGGTCAGCAGGTCGATGCCTGGCTGGTGGTACACGCAGGTGTCGAAGAAGATGTTGTTGAGCAGGTGCTCTTCCAGCAGCGGCTTCTTCATCTCCTGGGCCAGGCCGCGGAAGCGTCCCCAGTGGTAGGGCACCGCGCCGCCGCCGTGCGGGATGACGAACTTCAGCGTCGGGAAGTCCTTGAACAGGTCGCCCTGGATGCACTGCATCACCGCGGTGGTGTCGGCGTTCAGGTAGTGCGCGCCGGTGGTGTGGAAGCAGGCGTTGCAGCTCGTGCTCACGTGGATCATCGCGGGGATGTCGTACTCCACCATCTTCTCGTAGATGGGGTACCAGTGCCGGTCGGTGAGCGGGGGGCTGGTCCAGTGGCCGCCGCTCGGGTCGGGGTTGAGGTTGATGCCGACGTTGCCGTACTGCTCGACGCACTTCACCAGCTCGGGGATGCAGGTCTTCGGGTCCACGCCGGGCGACTGCGGCAGCATCGCGGCGGGGATGAAATGGTCGGGGAAGAGCTGCGAGACGCGGTAGCACAGCTCGTTGCAGATCGCCGCCCAGGTGCTCGACACCTCGAAGTCGCCGATGTGGTGCGCCATGAAGCTGGCGCGCGGGCTGAAGATGGTGAGGTCGGAGCCGCGTTCCTTCATCAGGCGCAGCTGGTTCTGCTCGATCGATTCGCGCAGTTCGTCGTCGCTGATCTTCAGGTCGGCCGGGTTGGGCTTGGCCGACGGGTCCTTGATGCCCGCGATCTGGGCGTTGCGCCAGTTCTCCAGCGCCTTGGGCGCGGTGGTGTAGTGGCCGTGGCAGTCGATGATCATCGCTTCGTTCTCCAGTGTGCGGGTTCGGTGAAGGGGAGGGCGCGTCAGGCCGGCTGCATGCCCTGGCGGCGCTTGGCTTCGGCGGCGTCTGGCGAGGCCATGAAGGCGAGCAGTTGCCGCGCGGCTTCGGCATTCGGCGAGCCGGCGACCACGCCCGCCGAGAAGACCGTGTCGATGGCGATGGCCGCCGGCAGCGGGCCGACGATGTCGATGCCCTCGACGTGGATCAGTTCGCTCAGCTGCTGGAAGCCCAGCGCCACCTGGCCCTGCGCCACCAGCGAGCCGACCGGCACGCCGGGCGGCGCCTGCACCGTGCGCGCCTTCACCTCGTCCGCGATGCCCCAGCGCTCGAAGAGCTTCTGCAGGGCCACGCCGCTCGGGCCGGTCGAGTAGCCGATGGTCGGCGCGGCCAGCACGGCCGCGCGCACCGCGTCCTCGCTGCCGATGTCGGGGTGCGCCGTGCCGGCGCGCACGGCCACCGCGGTGCTGGAGAGCATCAGGTCGACCTTGCTGCCCGCCGCCACGCGGCCGGCCGACAGCAGCTTGTCGATGGCGTCCGAGGCAAGAAACACGAGGTCGAAGGCCTCGTCGCCGGCCTGCACGCGCTTGGCGGCGTCGACGCCGCCGACCGATTCGATCGCAACCGGTGCGCCGCCGCGCGCCTGCCAGGCTGCCGACAGATCGGCCAGCACCTGGCGCGTGGCCATGGACGAGATGCCTTGAAGGGATGCGGTCATGCAGGTGTCTCCGGGGCCGCCGTGCGGGCGCGCGGCGGTGGTGTTCTTGCCGCGGATTCTCCGAAGCGGGGCCGGCCACGCAAAGGGATGCCGGCCGCTATCAGATAGATCAATCCGGCATATCCGGTGGTATGGTTCTTCTTTCTGCGATACCTCCTGTCACCGGCCTGTGGACCTCAAGCAACTCGAGTACTTCGTGCGCGTCGCCGAGCTGGGCAGCTTCACCCGCGCCTCTCAAGCGCTGGACGTCGCGCAACCCGCGCTGTCGCGCCAGGTCCGGCTGCTCGAGGTGGAGCTGCGGCAGAACCTGCTGGTGCGCAACGGCCGCGGCGTCACGCTCACCGACGCCGGCGCGCTGCTGCTGGAGCACGGCCGCGGCATCCTGCACCAGGTGGCGCGCGCGCAGGAAGAGTTGGCCGGCGCCCGCGGCGGCCTGGCCGGGCGGGTGGCGCTGGGGCTGCCGCCCAGCGTGGCGCGGGCCTACGCCGTGCCGCTCACCCGCGCCTTCCGCCAGCGGCTGCCGCAGGCGCGGCTGTCGATCACCGAGGGCCTGACCCTCGCGATGCAGGAGGCGCTGACGGGCGGCCGGCTCGACATCGCCGTGCTCTACAACGCACGGCCGGCGGCCGGCCTGGAGATCCAGCCGCTGATGGACGAGGAACTGGTGCTCGTGCAGCCGCGCCCGCCGGGCCTTGCCGAGGACCCGCCGCCACCGCCGCTGCCGCTCGCCGCGCTGGCCGGGCTGCCGCTGGTGATCCCCAGCCGGCCCAATGCGATCCGCATGCAGGTGGAGTCCGAACTGGCCGCCCTGGGGCTGCAGCCGCAGGTGGCGCTGGAGATCGACGGCGTGCCCGCCATCCTCGAGCTGGTGGCCGACGGCCTGGGCGTCGCCGTGCTCACGCGCCACGCCGTGGCCAGCTCGGTCCGGCCCTCGGCCTACACGGTGCGCCGCATCGGGATGGAGGGCGGCCCTTCGCTGCACGTGCAGGCCTGGCTCGCGACCAGCGCCCAGCGCCCCGTCACGCGCACCCAGCAGGCGGCACTGGCGCTGCTGCGCGAGGTGGTGGGGGCCGCCTCGGCCAGGTCGTAACGACCGTGACGAATTGGGCTGCAGCGCCCGGCTGGCGCGGGCCGCAGGCCGACTGCACTTTTCTCGATCGGATCCTTTTGAGGATCGTTGCGGGCGTCAGAGCCTGGGCAACTTCGCCTTCGCGATCACCTCGCTCCAGCGCCGGATGTCCGCCGCCAGGAAGTCGCGCAACGCGGCCGGGCTGCTGCCCTGGGCCCGCATGTTCAGCGCCTGCAGCTGCTTCTTCACATCGTCCTGAAGGGCGGCGGCCTGTACCGCGCGCGAAAGCTTGTCGACGATGGCCGCGGGTGTCTTCGCCGGCACGGCCAGGCCGTTCCAGGAGCTGACGTCGAAGCCGGCCAGCGCGCCGCCGCTCTCGCGCACCGCCGGCACCTCGGGCAGCTCGGGCGCGCGCTCGCGGCCCAGCACGGCGAGTGCGCGCAGCGCCTTGCCCTGCAGGTGCGGCATCAGCGGGCCGAGGATGTCGATCAGCACGTCGATCTCGCCACCGCGCACGGCCGTCACCACCGGTGGCGTGCCGTTGAAGGGCACCACCTGCGCGTCGATGCCGGCCGAGAGCTTGAGCAGTTCGGCCGCCAGGTTCTGCGTGGTGCCGATCTGCGGCGTGCCGATGTTGAGCTTGCCGGGGTTCGCGCGCGCGTGGGCCAGCAGGTCGGCCAGGGTCTTGAAGCGGCTGTTCTCGGCCACTGCGACCGCCAGGTCGAAGCGCGCCATCTGCGAGACGGGGGCGAAGTCGGCCAGGGTGTCGAAGGGCAGCTTCTTGAACAGCGCCGCACTCACGGCGGTGCCGCTGGAGATCAGCAGCAGCGTGTGGCCGTCGGGCTCGGCGCGCGCCACCACCTCGCCGGCCACCACGCCGCCCGCGCTGGGCCGGTTGTCGACCACCACCGGCTGCCCCAGTGCGGCGGCCAGCTTCTGGCCCACCGCGCGCGCCGTCAGGTCGGCGGCGCCGCCGGCCGCGTTGGGCACCACGAGGCGCAACGGGCGCGACGGAAAGGCGGGCTGTGCGGGCGCGGTGCCCGCGGCGCCCAGCAGCGCCAGCGCGCCGGCACCCTGCAGCAGAACTCGGCGGTCGAGGGTCATGGGAATGTCTCCGGAATCCTGGAATGAAATCGGCCCGTAGCGCCCGGCCAGCGGGCGCGAGCAGCTATGAAAGGTGTAGCAACAGCCTCAGTCGCGCGTCGCGCGTCGCTGCACGCAGTCCACGTAGGCGTTGCCGTCCGGCGGCCGGCCGGCGCGCTGGCTCTCCCACATCATGCGGCCCAGGCACTCCATGGCCTCGTGGTGCGCCTCGAGCAGGGAGCCGCGGCGGGCGGTGAGGAGTTCCACCGCCTGCCGGATGCCGCGCGGTTGGTCGATCGAGCACTGCTCGCTGATCGAAAGGTGCATCGACAGGTGAAGGAAGGGGTTCTCGCGCCCGTCCTGGCCGTCGTAGACGCGCGCCACGGCGGCGTCGGCATCGGCCAGGTCGGCGTGGTATTCGGGATGCTGGTCGATCCAGCCGCTCGCGATGGTCTCCAGCGCCTCCATCGGCTGGCCGCTGCGGCCCTTGGCGTAGACGTTGCAGAAGAAGCGCCGCACTTCTTCCTGGGAGGGATTGAACATGGTGCGGCGAGGTTAGCACCCGCCCCCGACCCCCTGCCTGGCGGGGTTGGCCGACAGCGCGCGGTCATGCAGCTCGGGCAAGATGTCGGGCGGCGCCCGCCTCGGGCCCTCGCATTGCCTACCGTTTTCCATGACCGTTCCCGACCCCGCGCGCCCCTGGACCACCGAACTCGGCTCGCGCATGCGCGAGCACTTCCTCCTCAAGGCCGTGGGCACCACCGTGTGGGTCTGGGTCTTCTTCATCGGCTACTTCCACATGCTGCGCCACCCGGCGTATCCGGTGACGGTGATGCCGCTGACCTGGGTGGACCACTGGGTGGCCTTCGAGCCGGCGGCGCTGGTGCCCTACCTGTCGCTGTGGCTGTACGTGGGCATCGCGCCGGGGCTGCAGCGCGGCTTCTGGCCGCTGCTCGCCTACGGGCTGTGGGCGGCGGCGCTGTGCGCCGTGGGCCTGGGCATCTTCCACTTCTGGCCCACGCAGATCCCGCCCATGCCGGTCGACCCCACGGCCCCGGGCTTCGCGCTGCTGCAAGGCATCGACGCGGCCGGCAATGCCTGTCCGTCGATGCACGTCGCCATCTCGGCCTTCACCGTGCTGTGGGTGGAGCACCTGCTGCGGCGCGCCGGCGCGCCCGTCTGGTTGCGGCTCGCCAACCTGGCGTGGTTCCTGGCGATCACCTGGTCGACCCTGGCCGTCAAGCAGCACGTGGCGCTGGACGTGCTGGCCGGTGCGGCCCTCGGCGGCGTGTTCGCGGCGGCCTCGCTGCGCTGGCGGCCGGCCGAACGGCCAGCGCCTGCCGCGGCACCTCGAACGGCTATCATGAGCCGACAGTGACCCACCAGCGACGCGGCATGCGCGCGTCCTGCCTGGCGGGTCGGACACATCACAGACGAATGGGCCCGGCCGGCGACCCCTGCGGCGCCGGGCCGCGACGAGGACGGACCCCGCACACATGAGTTCGCTGAAGGAATTGCAGGACCTGATCCAGGAGAAGTACGGCATCGACCCCGCCACGCTGGACCCGAACGAGTCCATGCGCGACAAGGGTTTCGATTCGCTGGCCATCGTCGAATTCCTGTTCGAGATCGAGGACCGCTTCAAGATCTCCATGCCCGACCCCGACCCCAGCATCGAGACGCTCGCCGGACTGGCCGCCGTGGTCGACCGCGTGCGCGCCGAGGCCGCAGCCTCGGCCGACGAGCAGCAACAGCCCGCCGCCTGATGGCCGACGCGCGGGTTGCCGTCACCGGCCTGGGTGTCGTCTCGCCCCATGGCGAGGACCCGCAGGCTCTGTTCGCGGCCCTGATGCGCGGCGAATCCGCGATCCGTCCCGTCTTCCCCGAGCTTGCCAAACCCGCCGCCGCGGCCACCGTCGCCTTCGACGAGAGCCGCTGGTTCACCAAGCTGCAGCTGGCGGGCGTCGACCGCGTGAGCCAGATGGCCGTGGCCGCGGCCGACTTCGCCGTCAAGGACGCCGGCGCCCTCGACGTCGACCCCGAGCGGCTGGGTGTCTTCGGCGGCTGCGGCATGGGCGGCGCCACCGCCCTCGAAGCCGCGTATCGCGGCGGCATGGCCACCGCGGGCGGGCGCGTGCCGCCGCTCACCATCCCGGCCTTCATGCCCAACGCACCGGCCTCGCAGGTCGCGATGCGCCAGCGCGCGCAGGGCCCCGTCTTCACCTATTCGGTCGCCTGTTCGTCCTCGGCCGTCGCGATCGCCGAAGCCGCCAAGGCCGTGGCGCGCGGCGAGGTCGACGTGGCCATCGCCGGTGGCGCCGAGTCGCTCATCGTGCCCGGCGTCGTGATGGCCTGGCAGGCCATGCAGACCCTGGCCGCCTTCCCGGCCGGCGACGTGCAGGCCGCGGCCACGGCGGTGAAGCCCTTCGCCGCCGACCGCAGCGGCTTCGCGCTGGGCGAGGGCGCCGCCTTCCTCGTGCTCGAGTCCGAGGAACGCGCCCGGGCGCGGCAGGCGCGGCGCTATGCGCTGCTCTCCGGCTGGGGCCACAGCTGTGATGCCACGCACCTCACCAAGCCCGACGCACCCGGCCAGGCGCGTGCACTGCGCGCGGCGCTCGCGATGGCCGGCCTGCGGCCGCAGGACGTCGGCTACTGCAACGCCCACGGCACGGCGACCAAGATCGGCGACCCGATCGAGCGCGACGCGCTCGCGCTGGTGTGGGGCGATGCGCTCGAGGGCCTGAAGGTCAGCTCGACCAAGGCGCTGCACGGCCACCTGCTCGGGGCTGCGGGCGCGCTGGAGGCCGCGATCACCATCCTGGCGCTGCAGCAACGTCAACTGCCGCCCAACGCGCATTGCACCGAGATCGACCCGGCCTGCCAGCTGAACCTTGTGGGCCAGCAGGGCGAGGCGGCGCCTGCGCTCGCGGCCGCGGTGAGCAGCTCCTTCGCCTTCGGCGGCAGCAACGCCGTGCTGCTGTTCGAGCAGGCCTGAGCATCCACGCCATGCGAAGCCTTTGCTGCGCCGCGCTGGCGCTCCTGCCCTTCATGGCCATGGCGCAGGCCGCGTCGCCGGCGCGCCCCAGCTGGGGCGCCATCGCCTCCAGCTACCCCGCGTACGGCTACGCTTTCGAGCATCCGACGCGCGAGGCGGCCGAGCACGAGGCGCTCAACCAGTGCCGGCGCAACGCGCGCAAGCCCGCGGGCTGCGAGGTGCGCACGACCTTCGAGCGCGCCTGCGGCGCTTATGCACAGGGCAATTTCGGCGAGTGGGGCGCGGCCGTGGCGCCCGTCGCGAACGACGCCGCGCGGGCCGCCGCTCGGCAGTGCGACAACCACCTGCCCACCGAGCCGTGCAAGGTGGTGGTGCGCGCCTGCTCGCCGCGCTGATCAGAGCATCGCCGAGATGCGCTGCGCCGCGGCCTGCAGCGGCGGCAGCATCGTCTCCTGCATGAGCTTGGCGCTGGTGCGGTTGGCCTGGCCGCTGATGTTCAGCGCCGCGACCACGCGACCGACGCGGTCCACGATGGGCGCGGCGATGGAAATCATGCCCTCCTCCAGTTCCTGGTTGGTCAGCGTCCAGCCCTGGCGGCGCGCCTGCGCGATGCGTGACTCGATCGCCGCGGGGTCGGTCAGCGTGTAGCGGGTGAAGGCCTGGATCTGCGAGGCCGCGAGGCGCTCGCGCACCTCGTCCGGCGGCAGGCCGCCCAGCAGCAGCCGGCCCATCGAGGTGCACCAGGCCGGCAGGCGCGAGCCCACGCCCAGCGTGACGCGCATGATCTTCTGCACCGGCACGCGCATCACGTAGACCACGTCGGTGCCGTCGAGCACGGCGATGGAGCAGGACTCCTGCACCTGCCGCGCGAGCGCCTCGAGTTCCGGCTCGGCGAGGTTCCAGATCGGCATCGACGAGAGGTAGGCGAAGCCCAGGTCGAGGATGCGCGGCGTGAGGGCGAAGAGCCGGCCGTCGCTTTCCACATAGCCCAGGGTCTGCAGCGTCAGCAGGATGCGGCGCGCGCCCGCGCGCGTGAGGCCGGTCGCTGCCGCCACGTCGCTCAGCGTCTGCTTCGGCGCCTGCGCGCTGAAGGAGCGGATCACCTGCAGCCCGCGCGCGAAGGATTGCACGTAGCTGTCCCCGGGGACGGGGCTGTCGGGCGGCGGAGTGCTGTCGTGCGGGGTCTTGCTGCCGGTTGCCATGGCTGCGTCCTGGGTCTAGAATTCATTATACGAACACATGTTCTATATACGAACATTCGGAAAACGAATCGAGTGCGCGACGTCCGGCGCTCGCTCATGCCGCACGGCACGCCGTTCGTCTGCCCTGCGATTCCCCTTGCCTGGAGACCGCTTCCCATGATCGACAAGATCGCGCGCTCGGTGGCCGACGCGCTGGCCGACACGGCCGACGGCGCCACCGTGCTCATCGGCGGCTTCGGCACCGCCGGCATCCCCAACGAGTTGATCGACGGCCTGATCGAGCAGGGCGCGAAGGACCTCACGGTCGTCAACAACAACGCCGGCAACGGCGATGCCGGCCTGGCCGCGCTGCTCAAGGCGGGGCGCGTGCGCAAGATCATCTGCAGCTTCCCGCGCCAGGCCGACAGCCATGTCTTCGACGCGCTGTACCGCAGCGGCAAGCTGGAGCTGGAACTGGTGCCGCAAGGCAACCTGGCCGAACGCATCCGTGCCGCCGGCGCCGGCATCGGCGCCTTCTTCTGCCCCACGGGCTACGGCACCGAGCTGGCTGGCGAGCGCGAGACGCGCGTGATCGACGGCAGGCCTTACGTGCTCGAGTACCCCATCCACGGCGACCTGGCGCTCATCAAGGCCGAACGCGGCGACCGCTGGGGCAACCTCACGTATCGCAAGGCCGCGCGCAACTTCGGGCCCGTGATGGCGATGGCGGCGAAGAAGACCGTGGCCACCGTGCACGAGATCGCCGAGCTGGGCAGCATGGACCCCGAGGCCATCGTGACGCCCGGCATCTTCGTGAGCCGCATCGTGAAGATCGGGCGCGTCGCCACGCAGGCCGGTGGCTTCAAGAAGGCCGCCTGAAGGAGACACGCCATGGCTTACCAACGCCGCACCAAGGACCTGCTTGCCGCCCGCGTGGCGCAGGACATCTTCGACGGCGCCGTCGTCAACCTCGGCATCGGCCAGCCCACGCTGGTGGCCAACCACCTGCCCGCGGGCCGCGAGGTGATCCTGCACAGCGAGAACGGCATCCTCGGCATGGGCCCGGCGCCGGCGGAGGGCGCCGAGGACTACGACCTCATCAACGCCGGCAAGCAGCCCGTGACGCTGCTGCCCGGCGGCGCGTACTTCCACCATGCCGACAGCTTCGCGATGATGCGCGGCGGGCACCTCGACATCTGCGTGCTGGGCGCCTTCCAGGTGTCGGCCACGGGCGATCTGGCCAACTGGAGCACCGGCGAGCCCGGCGCCATCCCGGCGGTGGGCGGGGCGATGGACCTGGCCATCGGCGCCAAGCAGACCTGGGTCATGATGGACCTGCTCACCAAGACCGGCGCCAGCAAGGTCGTCGAGCGTTGCACCTATCCGCTCACCGGCATCGGCTGCGTCAAGCGCGTGTATTCCGACCTGGCGACACTCGCATGCACGCCGCAGGGCCTGAAGCTCATCGACAAAGTCGACGGGCTGGACCACGCCGAGCTCGAAAGGCTCGTGGGCTTGCCGATCGCTGCGTAAAAAGCGGACATCCGTACGCGAAGGGCGCGAAGGTTTCGCGAAGGACGCGAAAGAAAACATCCAAAATTCTTCTCTGACTTCTTTGCGACCTTCGCGCAGTTTTCGCGTCCTTCGCGTACGGAAGTCCGTATTCAGATCACTTACCCGAGACAACTGACATGAGCACCCAAGCCTTCATCTGCGACGCCATCCGCACCCCCTTCGGCCGCTACGGCGGCGCCCTGAGCAGCGTGCGCACCGACGACCTCGGCGCGATTCCGATCCGGGCGCTGATGGAGCGCAACAAGGGCGTCGACTGGCAGGCCGTCACGGACGTGATCTATGGCTGCGCCAACCAGGCCGGCGAGGACAACCGCAACGTGGCGCGCATGGCCGCGCTGCTGGCCGGCCTGCCGATCGAGGTGCCGGGCGCCACCGTCAACCGGCTATGCGGCTCGGGGCTCGACGCGGTGGGCACGGCCGCGCGTGCCATCAAGGCCGGCGAGGCGCAGCTCATGATCGCGGGCGGCGTGGAGAGCATGAGCCGCGCACCCTTCGTCATGCCCAAGGCCGAGTCGGCCTTCAGCCGCGCCAATGCGGTGTACGACACCACCATCGGCTGGCGCTTCGTGAACAAGCTGATGAAGGCGCAGTACGGGGTCGATTCCATGCCCGAGACGGCCGAGAACGTGGCCACCGATTACAAGATCGAGCGCGAGGCGCAGGACCGCATGGCGCTGGCCTCGCAGCAGCGCGCCGTCGCGGCGCAGAAGCGCGGTTTCTTCGACGCCGAGATCGTGCCGGTGACCATCCCGCAGAAGAAGGGCGATGCGCTGGTCGTGTCCAAGGACGAGCATCCGCGCGACACCAGCCTCGAGTCGCTCGCCAAGCTCAAGGGCGTGGTGCGGCCCGACGGCACGGTGACGGCCGGCAACGCCAGCGGCGTGAACGACGGCGCCTGCGCGCTGCTGATCGCCGGCGAGGCGGCCGCCGCCAGGCACGGCCTCACGCCGCGCGCCCGCATCGTCGGCATGGCCACCGCCGGCGTGGCACCGCGCGTGATGGGCATCGGCCCGGCGCCCGCCAGCGAGAAGGTGCTGGCGCTCACCGGCCTCACGCTCGACCAGATCGACGTCATCGAGCTGAACGAAGCCTTCGCCGCGCAGGGCCTGGCCGTGCTGCGCATGCTGGGCCTGAAGGACGACGACGCCCGCGTGAACATCAACGGCGGCGCCATCGCGCTGGGCCACCCGCTGGGCGCCAGCGGTGCGCGGCTGGCCACCACCGCGGTGAACCAGCTGCACAGCGGCGGCGGCCGCTACGCGCTGTGCACCATGTGCATCGGCGTGGGGCAGGGCATCGCCGTCATCCTCGAGAAGGTCTGATCGACGCCGGCCCGCTCGGGGAAGCCGCCCGTCAGCGAAGCAGCTGCACGAGCTGCCACAACGCCAGCCCGGCCAGCATCGCGGCCGAGCACAGGTTGATGGCGCGTTGCCAGCGTGCGTCGAAGCGCTCGCGCAGCAGGCCGACCCCGGTCGACAGCAGCAGCCACCACAGTGCCGAACCCACCAGCACCCCCGACACCATGGCCCAGGGCGAGGCCGATGCGGCCGGCGCCCGGCCGGCGAGCACGCCGAAGACGGCGATGAAGGACAAGATGGTGCTCGGGTTGGACAGCGTCAGCACGAAGGTGCCCGCGAGGTAGCGCAGCAGCGAGCGCCCCGATGCGCGCTCGTCGCTGCGCGGCGTGATGGGCTGGGTGGCGATGCGCCAGGCCATCCACAGCAGGAAGGCAGCGCCGAACAGCGCCAGCCACAGGCGAACGCCCAGCAGCCAGGTGATGAGCGTGGTCACGCCGAAGGCGCCGACGGCACCGTACACCGCATCCGCCAGCGCGGCCCCGAGGCCGGTCGCCAGCCCGGCGGCGCGGCCATGGTCGAGGGTGCGCTGGATCGCGAGCACGCCGATCTGGCCGACCGGCGCGGCGATCGACAGGCCGATGAGCAGGGACTGCCAGAAGAGGGCGAGCGTGGCGGTGGAATGCATGCCAAGGATTGTGCGAAGCCGGCGCTGCCGCGCCCAGCTGGAATTCCAGGCAGGAACGGCCGATCGCTCGCTATTTTTCCAGGCAGGGACCCCGCGATGGCTGAATCTCCCCCGCCCCTGCAGCTCGACGCCCGCGCCTGGAAACTGCTGCAGCACGGCCATCCCTTGCTCAAGGCCCTGGCCGCGGCGGCCGGGCTGTCGGTGCCGGCGACGGCCGAGCGGCTCGAGCGCCTGCAGGACGCTGGCATCGCGCGCTGGTGCCGCCCGGCGGTTCGCGCTGAGGGGCCGGGCGCTCAGCGCTCCGTCGCCTGCTGCCACACCCGCGTGGCCGCGGTGAGGTCTTCCAGCGCGCTGCCCACCGCCTTGAACACGGTTCGCTCCTGCGCGTTCTGCCGGCCGGCGCACTCGCCGCGACACAGTTGCGCCAGGGTGGGCGGCACGCTGCTGGCCGCCAGCGTGCCCGCGGCCCGGGCGTCAAGCAGATCGCCGGCCTTGGCGAGCGCTTCCTCGGTGTCGATGGCGACGCGCGCGCCGTCGAAGCACGCGGGGTCGGCTTCGCGCATCAGCGGCGTGAAGCTGCCGATCAGGTCCAGGTGCGAGCCCGGCGCCAACCAGGCGCCCTGCACCAGCGGTGCGGTGGCCAGCGTGGCGCAACTCACGATGTCGGCGGCGCGCACGGCGGCCGGCAGGTCGGTCACGGCTTGCGCGTCGATGCCCTCGGCGCGCCACTGTGCGGCCAGGGCTTCGGCACCCGCGGGCCGGTGGTTCCACACCTGCACCCGGTCGATGGCGCGCACGCTGGCGAAGGCGGCCGGCAGCAGCCGGGCGACGCGCCCGCTGCCCAGCACCAGCAGCCGGCGTGCATCGGCACGCGCCAGGAAGGAGGCGCCCAGCGCCGCTGCGGCGGCCGTGCGGTGGGCGGTGATCTCGTTGCCGTCCATCAACGCCAGCGGCACGCCGGTGGTGGCGTCGTACAGCACATAGGTGGCGTGCAGGCCGGGCAGGCCGAGTGCGGCGTTGGCCGCAAAGATGTTGATCGTCTTGATGCCGAGGAAGGACTCGTTCCACGCCGGCATGATGAGCACAGTGCCCGCGCCGGGCGTTCCCGGACCGAGCGCGTGCACGTGGCGCGGCGGCACCACGGCAGCGGTCGACGCGAAGGCGGTGCGCAGGGCCGGCACCAGCGCATCGAAGGGCAGGGCGGCGCGGGTGGCGGCGGCGTCGAAGGTCTGCATGGGCCGAGTATGGCCGGGGCACGTGCCTCGGGACCGGGCCGCGGCGTGGACCGTCATGCTCACCGAAAACGCACCCCGCGGCGATCGTCACGGGCGTGACCAATTCGGCTGCAACGCCCGCTGCGCCAGGGCTGCAGGCCGATTGCACTCGCCAATTTCGCAAACGCCGGCCGCGCGTACCGGCGAGGCCGCGCTAGGGACAACCCTTACGTACTACCCACGCCGCCCGGGTCAGACGGCGATCAGGCATGAAAGCTGACCATCACCGGACTTTCCATCGCGCGAGTCCTTCACCGGCCGCATTCCTTCCAATGATCGACAAAAACCTGGCAAGAGGCATCTTCATCCTGCTGCTCGCCCTTCTCTTCGGCGTGCCGGCGGTTCTGCACTATCCCATCGGCAACTTCGCGCGCGGCGGGCCGGGCCTGTTCCCGACCATGGTCTCGTGCATCCTGGGCGTCATCGGCCTGGCGATGGTGATCCGCTCGCGCTTCATCCCCAGCGAGCCGCTGGAACTGAACCTCAAGAACATCGGCATCATCATCGCGAGCCTGGTCGCTTTCGCGCTGGTGTCCGAGCACCTGAACATGATCGCCGGCATCGTGCTGATGGTCTTCATCGCCGCGCTGGCCGGCACCAACTACTCGTGGTGGCGCAACGTCAAGGTGTCGGCCATGCTGGTGCTCTTCGCCTTCGGCTTCCAGCGTCTGCTGGGCCTGAACCTTCCCCTGTACTGAGGCGCTGCACACCATGGATGCACTCCACAACCTGGCGTTCGGCTTCGAGCACGCGCTGACCATCCACAACCTGCTGTACTGCGCCCTCGGCTGCGCCGTCGGCACGTTCGTCGGCCTGCTGCCCGGCCTGGGCCCGCTGGCCACCATCAGCCTGCTGCTGCCGCTCACCTACTCGATGGACACCACCGGCGCGCTCATCATGCTGGCCGGCATCTACTACGGGGCGCAGTATGGCGACAGCGTGTCGGCCATCACGATGAAGATCCCGCATGCGAGTTCGATCGTCGCCTGTATCGACGGCTACGCGATGACGCTCAAGGGGCAGACCGGGCTGGCGCTGTTCACCGCGGGCTTCTCCAGCTTCATCGGCGGCACGGTCGCCATCGTGGTGCTGACCTTCCTCGCGCCCTCGCTGGGCGAGGTGGCCTTCCTCTTCGGCCCGGCCGACTACTGCGCACTGATGCTGGTGGGCTTCGTGTGCGTCAGCTTCGTCACCACCGGCAGCCTGCTCAACGGCCTGGCCATGTGCATGGTGGGCGTGCTGCTGGGCCAGATCGGCACCGACGTGAACAGCGGCATGCAGCGCTACACCATGGACCTGCCCTTCCTGGCCGACGGTGTCGGGCTGGTCAGCATCGCGCTGGGCTGCTTCGGCATCGCCGAGATCACCAAGAACCTCGACGAGCGCAAGGAACGCTCGCCCTTCAACGGCACGATCAAGCTGATGCCGACCTGGACCGAGTTCAAGCGCATCTGGCCCAGCGCGCTGCGCGGCAGCGTCATCGGGTCCTTCCTGGGCATCCTGCCCGGCGGCGGCCCGGCCATCGCCCAGTTCGCCGCCTATGCGGCGGACAAGAAGATGAGCAAGTACAAGCACGAGATCGGCACCGGCTGCATCGAGGGCGTGGCCGGCCAGGCCGCGGCCGACGAGGCCGCCTCGCGCACCAGCTTCATCCCGCTGATGAGCATCGGCATCCCCGAGAACCCGGTGATGGCGCTGATGATGGCCGCCTTCATCATCAAGGGCATCCAGCCCGGCCCGAACATGATCGCCGGCCACCCCGAACTCTTCTGGGGCCTGGTCGCGAGCATGTGGATCGGCGGCTGCTTCCTGCTGGTGCTGAACGTGCCGCTGGTGCGCTACCTGCTGTCGATCTTCAAGATCCCGTACAACGTGCTGTTCCCGGCGATCCTGTTCTTCTGCTGCATCGGCACGTACAGCGTGAACAACAGCATCGACGACATCTACATCACGGCCGTGTTCGGCATCCTGGGCTTCGCGTTCATGCGGCTCAAGCTCGACGCGTCACCGCTGATGCTGGGTTTCATCCTCGGGCCGATGCTGGAGGAGAACTTCCGCCGGGCCCTGCTCATCAGCCGCGGCAGCTTCGGTGTGTTCGTGTCGCGGCCCATCAGCGGCACGCTGCTCGGGCTGATCGCGGCCTTCGTCGTGTGGCAGGTCGTCGCCTTCGTGCTCGCCGCGCGCAAGCGCCGCAGTCTGCCGCAGGTCGAGGTCGCGCCGCCGCTGGCCGACGCGCACTGAGCGGGCAGCCGTCCGATCGAAAAAGGGCCGGCGCCGGGGCGCGCGGCCCTTTTTCCTTTCGTGCGCCGGCCGCTTCAGCGCACCAGCGCCTCGTACGCCGCCCGCGTGTGCGGCGACACGGAGTCCAGCACCTGCTGGTAAGGCGTCTGGTGGCGCGACAGCAGGCGTGCCGAGGCCACCGTCTTCGAGCGGCAGAACCAGTGGCAGGTGTGCTGCATCAGATACAGCTCGGCGGTCATCATGTACGCCTTGGACTTGGGCGGTAGGTCCAGTGCGTTGTTGGCACTGGCCTCGATGCCGCGCGCGTGCACGGCGAACACCTTGCGCGCGTCGAAGAGGCGATGGCCCGGCAGCAGCGGCTGCGCGTAGGGGATGGCAAAGGGCAGCTTGCTCACCTGCGCCAGTGGGGCCTCGATCTTCGAGAAGTCGGCCACGAAGCTGTTGAACTGGTTCGCCAGCGCCTGCTCGGTGCCCTGCAGCACGCCCCAGACCTGCTCGCGCCGGTCGGTGTCCTTCTCGTCGAGCCAGCGCAGGTAGCCTTCGGTGAGGTTTTCCATCAGCTGCTCGATCTGGTACTTGCCCAGCGCGCTGCCGAGCAGGGCGATGCGCCGCTGCTGCTCGCGGTTCTTGACGATGTAGGCACCAAGGATGGCGAAGGCCATCAGCGCTAGAAGTTCCATGGAAGGCTTGGCCGGTGGAAGAACAAAGGCAGGGCCGCCAGTGTAGGCAGGCGGCCACCGGTCGCCGGCCGATTGGCACTTTCGTATCCATTGCGGGCGCTCCCGGCGCGTGGCATGGGCCGCATTGCGTTGTTGTCCTGCAATTGCGGGCTCGATCGGTGTCCATCGTGGGCCGCCGTTGATACAGTGCCGAGCCCAGGGAGTCCTGTGCGCCACGAGCGCCTGTCGAGCGGGTTCACCCCGCCATTTTCTTGCCATGCCGACTCCTTCGTCGCCCGAGTGGACCCTCGAGGCCACCACCGCACCTGCCGCCGCGCCATCGCCCTCGGCCTTCGTATGGCCGCGACCACCCGGCGGGCTGTATCCGCCAGCACGCCCGCTCGACGAGGCGCGGCCGTGCGAGATCATCGGCCTCAACGGCACCCGCGTCGAAGGCCGCATCAGTGCCTTCGATCCGGCGGCGGCGACGGTCGACGTGCAGCTGCAGCGCGGACGCGGCCCGCTCACCTTGCGCTTCGACCAGTTCCGTGCGCTCACGCTGGTCGAGCGGGTCGAGCCGCTGTCGCCGCCCGCTTTCGTCTCGCCCGAAGGCGAGCGGCTCATGCCCGGCACCGCCAAGGTCCGGGTGCGGCTGGGCAAGGCCGCCGTGCTCAACTGCCGCACGGTGGGCCAGGTGGAGACGGCCCACGGGCTGTTCCTCTTTCCGACCGTGGGCGGTGCCGGCGCGGTGCACTGCACCTTCGTCCCGCGCGTGGCCTATGACCACATCGATCGGGAACCATTGGCCCCCGAGCCCGACGAGGCGCTCTCCGTCGACATGGGGCTCGACGACGCCCCGCTCGATGCGCCCGGCACCGGCGCGATCGACGCGCCGCGCCTGTCGCAGACGGTGCTCACGCGCGAGGCCCTGGTGGAGGCGCTGGAGTTCCAGGCGCGCATGCCCATCGTGCGCATCGGCGAGGCCCTGCAGGCGCTCGGCATGGTCGACGCGCAGGAACTCCAGGACGCGCTCGTGCAGCAGCGCGAGCAGGGTGGCCTGCCCCTGGGCGAGGTGCTGGTGCGCCGCGGCACGGTGTCGCGCGCCGACCTGCAGACGGCGCTGACGCGCAAGATGGGCTACCCGCTGGTGGACCTCGAGCGCTACGAACCCGAGGCCGAGGCGCTGCGCAAGCTGAGCTACTCGGCGGCGCAGCGCCTGCAGGTCATGCCGCTGGCCATCGTCGAGGGGCGCCTGGTGGTGGCGCTCGACGACCCTGCGAACCGGCGCACGGCGCTGGACGAGGTCGAGTTCAGCGCGCAGATGAAGCTCGCGCCGGTGCTGGGCCAGTGCCGCGATCTCGACCGCGTGCTGCACCAGGCCTACGACAAGATCGGTGCGGCGGGAGAGGGCCGCAGCGGCGCGGCGCTGGCGCCGATCGATTTCGACCCGGGCGACACCAGCGCGCTGCTGCAGACGCTGGAGAAGGAAGGCCAGCAGGAACGCGAGGGGTCCGAGGACGCGCAGATCGAGCAGTCCGACAACTCGCTGGTGCGCATGATCAACCGCATGGTGGTGGAAGCGCATGCCGAGGGCGTGTCCGACATCCACATCGAGAGCTACCCCGGGCGCGAGAAGATCCGCATCCGCTTCCGCAAGGACGGCATCCTGCGCACCTACCTGGAGCTGCCGTCCAACTACCGCAACGCGATGATCGCGCGCATCAAGATCATGGCCGAGCTGGACATCAGCGAACGGCGCAAGCCGCAGGACGGGAAGATCAACTTCGCGCGCTTCTCGCCGCAGCATCGCATCGAACTGCGCGTGGCCTCGATACCCACCAACAACGGGCTCGAGGACGTGGTGATGCGCATCCTGGCCTCGGCGCGTCCGCTGCCCCTGGACCGGCTGGGCCTGACGCCGTCGAACTTCGAGCGCCTGCGCAACGCGATCGAGCGGCCCTACGGCATGGTGCTGTGCGTGGGCCCGACCGGCTCGGGCAAGACCACCACGCTGCATTCGGCGCTGAGCCACCTGAACACGCCGGAGCGCAAGATCTGGACCGCCGAGGACCCGATCGAGATCACGCAGGCGGGCCTGCGCCAGGTGCAGGTCAACCCGCGCATCGAGTGGACCTTCGCCAAGGCGCTGCGTTCCTTCCTGCGCGCCGACCCGGACGTGGTCATGGTCGGCGAGATCCGCGACGAGGAGACGGCCAAGGTGGCCATCGAGGCGTCGCTGACGGGCCACCTGGTGATGTCGACGCTGCACACCAACAGCGCGCCCGAGACGGTGACGCGGCTGCTGGACATGGGCATGGATCCGTTCAACTTCGCGGATTCGCTGCTGGCGGTGCTGGCGCAGCGGCTCGTGCGGCGGCTGTGCCCGGACTGCCTTACCCACCGGCCGGCGACCGACGAGGAGGTCGCCGAACTGCTGGACGACTACGTGCACGCGTACCCGGCGCAGGACGCGCCCGAGTCGCGGGAGGACGTGCTCGCGCGCT
This sequence comes from Xenophilus aerolatus, assembly GCA_030418545.1. Lineage (GTDB taxonomy): Bacteria > Pseudomonadota > Gammaproteobacteria > Burkholderiales > Burkholderiaceae_C > Xenophilus. Next base: position 256,491 of record QAIB01000005.1, read on the forward strand.
GGTCGGGTCGGCACGCCCGGGATGGCCGCCTCCAGATGCATTCGAGCGCCGGCTGTGCGGCCTGCGCCGACACGGGCTTTCGCGGCCGCGTGGGCCTGCACGAACTGATGGTGGTCTCGCGCGAGCTGCGTCACCTCATCCAGACCGGATCGCGCGCCGAGGTCCTGCAGGCGACGGCGCTGCGTGAAGGCATGCGCACCCTGCGGCAGGACGGCATCGAGAAGGTGCTCGCTGGCCAGACCACGATCGAGGAAGTGCGCGCCACGAGCAACGTGTGAGCGCGCCGCACGGCGGGCTGGCTCAGTCGCCGCGCGGCGGACGCTGCGGCCACAGCGGCGCCTGTTCGTAGCCTCTCAGCCAGGGCAGGAACTCGTCGGGCGGCAGCGGCGGCGCGATCGCGAAGCCCTGCCCGATCTCGCATCCCAGCGCGAGCAGGCACTCGCCCTGGGCGGCCGACTCCACGCCTTCGCCCACGACCGCCAGGCCGAGTTCTTTCGCCAGTGCCGCCAGGTGGCGCACGATGGCGGTGTCCGCCGCGCTGTGCGGCAGCCCGGCCACGAAGGCGCGGTCGAGCTTGAGCGATGACACCGGCAACCGGCTGAGCCAGGCCAGCGCACTGTTGCCCGCGCCGAAATCGTCCAGGGCCACGCCCACGCCCGCGCGGTGGCAGGTCTCGATGCGCTGCGCCATGAGATCGAAGTCGTCGATGACGCTGGACTCGAGCAACTCGAGTTCGAGCCGGGTGGACGGCGCCAGTGCCAGTGCCTGCACATGCGCATCGAGCCGCGCCGGCCACTGTGCGTCGAGCAGCTGGGCCGCGCCGATGTTGACGCCCACGCGCAGCCCATGCCCTTGTGCATGCCATGCCAGCGCGCACCGCAGCGCCTGCCCGACGGCCCAGTCGGCCAGCGCCAGGCCGCATGCCGCATCGCCGTCCAGCGCGAACAGGAAGTCCTCGGGGTTCAGCAGGCCATGGCGCGGGTGCTGCCAGCGGCACAGGGCTTCGGCGCCGACCACGCGCCCGCGCCGCAGGTCGACCTGCGGCTGGAAGAGCAGGAACAGCTCACCGCGCTGCAGGGCGCGCGCCAGTTCGCCCCGCAGGCCCGCGTCGACGCGGCCGGCGCTCATGCCAGGCTGCGCTGGCCGGCAGGCGTGTCGTAATGCCGCGCCTTGTCGACGTACATGGCGCGATCGGCACGCTGCAGCGCGGCCTCCAGCGACTCGCCCGACTGGCAGGTCGCCGCACCGACCGCGAAGCTCAGGTGGTGTCCGCTGGTGCCCACATAGAACTGGTTGTTCATGTCGAGCAGGGACTGCAGACGCTCGCGCGTCGCCGCCGCGCCGCGCTCGTCGGTGCCCGGCATCAGCACGGCAAATTCGTCGCCACCCACACGCGCCGCGCACGAGGGGGCGTCGACCACCTTGGACAGCACCTCGCCGGCCCGGCGCAGCAGGGCGTCGCCCGCGGCGTGGCCGACTTCGTCGTTGACCCGCTTCAGCCCGTTCATGTCGATGGCCAGCACCGACACCGGCCACGGGCCCTTGCGCGCGAGGCGCTTGATCTCCTCGGAGTAGTAGGTCCGGTTGCGCAGCTTGGTCAACACGTCGTGGGTGCCCAGGTACTCCAGGTAGGCCTCGGCACGCTTGCGCGCGGTGATGTCGACCAGCGAGATCAGCACCAGGTCCCACTGGTCGAGGTGCTCCTGCAGCACGGCGAACTGCATGTAGATGTGGATCGGCTCGCCGCCCAGGCTGTAGTTCAGCACCTCGCGCTGCTGCAGCGTCTTGCCGTCCCACAGGTCGCGCAGCTGCTCGGCGAAGGAGTCCTCCATCTCGTCGCGAAAGATGTGCGGCAGGTTGCGAAGGAGGTGCTGCTTGTCGGTGGCGCCGAACATGCGCAGCGTTTCCTCGTTCACGTCGAGCACGCGGATCTCCTGCATGCAGCGGTTGACGAAGTCCGGATGCACCTTCAGGAAGGTGCCGAAATCCTGGATGCCCTGCGCACGCACGCCGGCCAGCAGCTGCTTGATGGCGCTGAAGTCCTCCACCCACAGCGACACGGGCGAGCGCTCGAAGAGTCCGCGCGCATAGTTGGCCGTGGCATCGCGGGCGGCCTCGGCCCGCACGCGTTCGGAGATGTCGTCGACCGAGACCAGCACGCGGTCCCAGCGCGCCTCGTGGCCCGGCAGCACGCGGATGCGCACGTGGACATCCAGGCGCCGGCCGTCGAGCGAGTAGTTCACCGTCTGGTTGTCGAAATCGAGGTTGCCGTGCCACAGCTGCGTCAGCTCGTAGAGCACCGGCTCGGCCATCTCGTCGCGGAACACTTCGCCGAGCCGGCCGACCAGTTCCTCCTGGCTCGCCGCTCCCAGCAGCCGCAGGGTCTGGCGGTTGACCTGCACCACCTTGAGTTCGGCCATGCACAGTGCGACGCGCGCAGGGTCGGCCTTCAGGTGGGCGCGGATGTCGTCCACGCCCTCGGCGCGCCAACGGTCGAACAGGGCCTTCAGGCCACTCCAGTCCTCGAGCCACAGCGAGACGGGCGCGAGGTCGAACATGGATCGGTGGTCGTCGGAGGGCAGCATGGCGGGGGCGGACGTGCATCCCGGGCGCGTGCTTGGCGACGCGCCGTGGGCCGGCCTGCGGCCGGTCGTGACTCCCTGTTGACGCAGGGGATGCTAGCAGCGCGCCGCGCAACCCCCCAGGCCCGTGAGCGATCACTCCCACTTTTGCAACGGATGAGTACTTTCCGCTGATGTTGGTGCCTCGCATCGGCGACGCGGACGGCGCGTCCGGTTGCCGCGACAATCGCCACGGTCGGCACGTGGTGTGCCGCCCTCTGAAAGTGCCACCGGGCCCCATGATTCCGACCTTGCGCAGACTCGTCCGGCCGTGCCTGCAGACCCTGACCTTGTGCATGCCGCTGCTGCTCGGCGGCATCGCGCAGGCGGCGTCGCCGGCACCTGAGCTGCGCCTGCGCGTGGTGGGCGGGCTGGCGGGCGTCAGCCAGTACACGCGTCACGAGCGCCGCTTCTGGGCCGAGGACCTGGCCCGGCTCAGCGGCGGTCGCTACAGCGCCAGCATCGTGCCTTTCAACGAGGCGGGCCTGGCCGCACAGGACATGCTCAACCTCGTCCGTCTGGGGGTGGTACCGATCGGCACCGTCCTGCTGAGCCAGGCGGCCGTCGAGGACCCGGACCTCGGCATGGCCGACATGGCGGGCCAGAATCCCGACGTCGCGAGCCTTCGCCGCACGCTCGAGGCCTTGCGGCCGTCGATGGCCCAGATCCTGCACGAACGCTTCGGCGCACGCCTGCTCGCGGTCTACATCTACCCGGCGCAGATGCTGTTCTGCCAGCGACCGGTGGCGCACCTGACCGACCTGGCGGGCCGGCGCGTGCGCGTGTCGGGCATCAGCCAGGCCGATTTCGTCCAGGCGCTCAAGGCCACGCCCGTGTTCACCGACTTCGCCGACATCGTGGCCAATGTGCGGGCCGGCAATGCCGAATGCGCGGTGACCGGTTCGATGTCGGGGCACACGCTGGGCCTGGACCGCGTGACGCAGTCGCTCTTCACGATGCCGATCTCGTGGGGCCTCGCGCTGGCGGTCGTCAACGAGCAGAGCTGGCGCTCCTACCCCCCCGAACTGCAGGCGCTGATCGAGGCGCAGATGCCCAAGCTGGAGGCGGCCGTGTGGGCCGAGTCGGCCCGCGAGACCGATGTCGGCGTGGCCTGCAGCACGGGCGCCGAGGGTTGCGACCGCACGCGCAAGGGCAGCATGGTCGCCAGCCGGCCCACGGCGGAAGACGAGGCGCGCCGGCGTGAGATCTTCGCGCGCCGCGTGGTGCCCGCATGGATGAAGCGATGCGGCCCCACTTGCGTCACGCTGTGGAACCGCACCCTCGCCGCACAGGCCGGCGTGCGTGCACAAGGACCCGAATAAGCCGATGAGTCGCAAATTGCCCCTGCGTGTCAGCGCGGCGCTGTATGGCGGCGCAGCCGCGCTCGTGGTGGCGGTGATCGTGGCCGCCGTGGCCATGATCTGGCAGATGCGCGAGAGCGCGCTGGCCGACACCGAGGGCCAGGCCACGCGCTTCGCCAGCGGCGCCGAAGCCGCGATCAACCGCAGCCTGGTGGGCGGCGACGTCCTGCTGGCCAGCCTGGGGGCGCTGTTCGAGGGCAGCACCGCCGAGCAGGCGCAGGGTAAACCGATGCGCGGCCGCCTCACTGCGGTGATGCGCGAGATGGCGCGTCAGAGCCTGCTGGTGCGGCAGTTCGCGCTGGTGCAGGCCGATGGCCGCATCCTCGCGCCGGCCACGGCGCAGGGGATGGCGACGCCGCTGGAACTGCCCGAGGGCTTCGTGCGCGAGGTGCTGGCGCAACCGGTGTCGAGCCTGCAGGTGAGCGAGCCGACCGTGAGTCCCGTGAGCAGCCAGCGCGTGCTGTACCTCGCGCGCGCGCTCACGCTGCAGGACGGCACCCGGCTGGTGGCGGTCGCCGAGGTGGCCGTGTCCACCTTCACCACCATCCTCACGCAGGGCGCGGACATCGCCGGGCTGGAGGTGACGCTGGAACGCAGCGGCGGCGCGGTGCTCGCCAGCATGCCGCCGCGCGACGATCCGGCGGTCCGTGCGAAGCGCCAGCCGCTGGACGAACGCCAGGCCGACGGCCATCCGAAGTTCATGACCTCGCGCCTGACCGGCGTGCCGGCCGTCGTGGTCTACCGGCCCACGCTGCACCGGAACCTGCTGGTCGTGGCCGGCATTCCGCTGGAGGTGGCCTTGGCCGACTGGCAGGTGCAGCGCGACTTCATCATCGGCGTGGCCATCGTGCTCGTGCTGATGGTGCTGGCGGTGGCCGCCTTCGGACTGCACCAGCTGCGCCGGCAGTGGTGGCACCGCGCCAGCCTGCAGCGCTCGAAGGCGACGCTCGACCAGGCGCTCGACGCGATGAGCGACGGCTTCGTGCTGCTCGATGCGCAGGGCCGCGCCCAGCTGTGGAACCCGCGGCTGCTCGACCTGTTCCCGGGCATGGAAGCGCTCGTGGGCAGCGACGAGGTGTTCCAGTTGCCGGGCGATGACCCTGCGCGCGCAGCTGGCGGCGCGGTGGGCCTGGCCGACGGCGAGCACGAACTGCGTCTCGCCGACGGCCGGCGCATCGTGGCGATGCGCAGCCCGACACCGGATGGCGGGCAGGTGTGCGTGTTCCGCGACGTGACCGAGCGACTGCGGCAGATCGCCGAGGTGGTGGAGGGACGGGCCCAGCTGCAGGCCACCCTCGATGCCGTGCCGGACGCGATGCTTGAGGTGGGGCTGGACGGGCTCTGCCACCGCTACCACCCTCCGCGCACCGCGTCGGCCGCGGCACCCTTCCAGGGCGATCCGGTCGGACACACGCTGGCCGAGCTGTTCACGCCCGATGCGGCGACCCAGATCATGAACGCGCTGCGCGAGGCCTACCAGCAGGGCCTGTCGGCGGGGCAGCAGATCGAGCGCCGCGCCGAGCAGGGCACCGCGTGGTTCGAGCTGTCGGTCTCGCGCATGGACGTGGGCGAGGGGCAGGACGCGCGCTTCATCGTCATGCTGCGCGACATCACCGAGCACAAGGCGGCCGCGCAGGAGATCGAGCACCTCGCCTTCTACGACCCGCTCACCGGCCTGCCCAACCGGCGGCTGCTGCTGCACCGGCTGCAGGCCGTGGTCGAGAACAACGCGCACCGCGGGCGGCAGGGCGCACTGCTCTTCCTCGACCTCGACCATTTCAAGACGCTCAACGACGCGCAGGGCCAGGCCATGGGCGACGTCCTGTTGCGCCAGGTGGCGGACCGGCTGCGCGCCCTGCTCGGCATGGGCGACACGGTGGCGCGGCTGGGCGGCGACGAGTTCGTGATCCTGGTCGACAACCTCGGCATCGACCCGGTCCGCGCCGCCGTGCAGACGCAGGCCTTCGGCGAAGGCGTGCTGGCCGACCTCGGGCGGCCCTACCAGCTCGGCAACTACACGTACCACGGCACCACGAGCATCGGCGCCACGGTGTTCGGCGACCGCCCGCAGTCGCTGGACGAACTGCTCAAGCAGGCCGACATCGCCATGTTCCACGCCAAGGAGGCCGGTGGCAACGGGCTGCGCTTCTTCGAGGCGCCGATGCAGACCACGATCACCGCGCGTGCCACGCTGGAGAACGAACTGCATGCCGCCCTCAAGGGCCACCAGTTCACGCTGCACTACCAGCGCCAGGTTGCCGCCGCCGGCGAGATCACCGGTGCGGAGGTGCTGATCCGCTGGCGCCATCCGCACCGCGGCCTGATCCCGCCGGCGGCCTTCATCGACGTCGCCGAGGGCACGGGGCTCATCGTGCCCATCGGCATCTGGGTGCTGGAGCAGGCCTGCCGCCAGCTGGAGCAGTGGAGCCACCACCCGCGGCGGCGCCACCTGCAGCTGGCCGTGAACGTGAGCGCGCGGCAGTTCCAGCGCGAGGACTTCGCCGACCAGGTTCGCGAGGTCTTCATCCGCACCGGTGCCGATCCCTCCCGGCTCAAGCTCGAGCTGACCGAGAGCCTGCTGCAGGACAAGGTCGAGGAGACCATCCGCAAGATGAAGTCGCTGGCCGCCATCGGCATCCGCTTCGCGATGGACGATTTCGGCACCGGCTATTCGTCCCTGTCGTACATGGCGCAGCTGCCGCTGCATCAGGTGAAGATCGACAAGTTCTTCGTCAGCGGCATCGGCAGCAATCCCAAGATCGAGTTGCTGATCCAGACCATCATCGGCATGGCGCGCAACCTCGACCTCGAGGTGGTGGCCGAAGGCGTCGAGACGCCCGAACAGCTGGCTTTCCTGGAGCAGCATGGCTGCCGCCTGTTCCAGGGCTATCTGTTCGGCCGCCCGCTGAACATCGAGGAGCTCGAGCGCGAGCTCGACATCGAACTGGTCAGCCCGAACTGAGTCGTGCGCCAGGGCGGGCCCTGCTCGCACTGCGCAGCCGGGCCAGCGCGGCGGCATCGAGTGCATGGACCCTCAACGGCTGCGAGCGCCCGCGCACCTCCACGTCGATCGCCCGCATGCCGGGCACCTGCAGCCCGGCCTGCCGTGCCGCGAACTCCGAAAGCACCAAGCGGGCCTGCGCGACCTTGCTGTGGTCCTGCAGCCGGCTGGCGGTGTTCACCACTTCGCCCACCGCCGTGAGGCTGGTGGTGTCCTGGTAGCCGACCTCGCCCACCGCCACGCGTCCCGCGTGCAGGCCCATGCCGAAGTCCAGCCGCTGGCCGAACTCGGCGGCCAGGCCATCGCCCCAGGCACCGAGCTCGGCATCGATGCGCACCGCGGCGTCGACGGCCGCGCTGCAGGCACTGGGCAGGTCGCCCTGCAGCCCGAAGATCGCCATCACGCTGTCGCCGATGAACTGGTTGGGAACGCCGCCGTGCGCGCGCACCGCCTCGCCGACCAGCGCGAAGTACCGGTCCAGCACGTATACCAAGTCGAAGGGCAGTTGCTGTTCCGCCAGGCGCGACCAGCGCCGCAGGTCGACGAACAGCACCGCCACATCGCGCTCGGTGCCGAAGCGATGCACCGGCGGCGACGGCGAGGACGAGAAGAGCGGCAGCACTTCGATGTCGCCCCGGGGCCGCAGCTGGCAGGCCAGGCGGACGTCGGCTGGCGCGTGCACCCGCGCCAGCGTGCGTTGTTCGTCGGCGGACGGCGGCGGCAGGTGGCCGGCCGGCGCGCGCACGCGCACCCGGCAGGTGGAGCAGCGGGCCCGGCCGCCGCACACCGACAGGTGGGCGATGCCGTGCGCGCGGCTGGCCTCCAGCACCGACCAGCCCGGCGGCACCTGCACCGCGCGCTGCGGATAGCGCAGCGTGAGCCGGGGCGTGCCGGCGAAGCGGCCCCACGCGGCCCGGCCGAGGCGCGCAAGCAGCAGTGCCACGAGCCCCGCGCCCCATACCCAGCGCAGCCGGTCGGCGACGAGGTCCAGGTCGGCGCCGCGCGTATGGGGTGCCGCGGTGGCCAGCCCCGTCCAGGCGATCTCGCGGCCCATCGCGGCGAAGCCGGTGGCGGCGAGCACGGGCAGCAGGATCGCCGCGGCGAGCAGCGGTGCGGCGGCCCGGCGCCACCACGGCCGCGCACGCAGCGCCAGGTGCAGGCCCAGGCAGCCGTGGGCCCAGGCCGCGCTCATCATCGTCAACTGGAACACCGCACCGGGCGTGCCCCACAGCCCGCCGGCCACGCGCAGGTAGGAGCCATCCAGCCCATAGGCTTCATGCGCCCAGCGCATCGCCGTCAGGTGCGACGCGAGCAGCAGGGGCAGCGACAGGCCCAGCACCAGCCGCACAGCCTCGATCCACGACATGCGCAGGCTGCGCCGCTCCCACAGGGCCGACACCGCCATGGCGATGTGGGTGGCCGCCGCGCCGTAGAGCAGCAGCGTGCCCGGCAGGCTGTGCCAGACCGCGCGCGCGACGCCCAGCACGGCTTCGGCCGCCGCGAGCGACACCAGCCCCAGCGCGTGGTTCGCGAGATGCAGCGTGACGTAGGCCATCAGCACCAGGCCGCTGGCCCAGCGCAGATCTCGGCGCGAGGGCCGGGGGAATGGGCGAACGGTCATGCGGCGCCGAGCATAATCCGCGCCGCCTGCCCATGACCCTGCCCGCACGCTCCAGCCTCGCCCTGCGTCGCATCGCGCTGCTTGATGCGGTCGACGACGCGCGGCTGGACAGCCTGGCGCAGGCCTGTCGCTGGCAGCGCGTGGCCGCCGGGCAGGCCCTGCTGCTGCGGGCTCAGGACCGCGGCGAGGTGTTCTTCCTCGTCGACGGCCGGGTGCGCGTCACGACCTACGCCGCCAACGGCCGGCAGGTCACTTTTCGCGACACCGCGGCCGGCGAAGTGGTGGGGGACATCGCGGCCATCGATGGCCAGCCGCGCTCGGCCGATGTGCTGACGCTGGAAGACAGCGTGGTCGCGGTGCTCGATCGCGAACCCTTCCTGCAGCTGCTGCACGAGGTGCCGGCCTTGTCGCTGCGCATGATGCAGCGGCTGGCGCTGCTGGTGCGCCAGTTGTCGGAGCGGGTCATCGACCTCAGCACGCTGGGCGTCCAGAACCGCCTGCATGCGGAACTGCTGCGCATGGCGCGCGCGGCCGGTGTCGCGGGCAACAGCGCCCGGCTGGCGCCGGCGCCGCGGCACGTGGACCTGGCCGGCCAGATCAGCACCAACCGCGAGCAGGTCACGCGCGAGCTGAACGCGCTGGCGCGCGCCGGGCTCCTGCGCAAGGAGGCCGGCGCGCTCGTGGTGGTCGACGTCGACCGGCTCGCCCGCATGGTGGCCGAGGTGCGCGGGGAGGCCGCGCCCACGGCCGCGGGCGACGTGCTCAGTTGAAGCGGCCCTGCGCGCCGCCCAGGCTGATGCGCCCGGCGCCCAGCAGCGCCACGGCCAGCGCACCGAACAGGTACAGACCCTGCAGCTCGAGTGCCCAGCCGCCCTGGCCGGTCAGCGCGAAGAGCTGGCCCATGTGCACCAAGCCGAAGGCGAACAGCATGTTGATCGCGACCACCCCTGCGGCGGCGCGCGTCCACAGCCCCGCGATCATGAGCAGCGGGGCGACGATCTCTCCCACGTACACCAGGTAGGCGAGGCCACCGGGCAGCCCGGCGGCGCCCAGCATCTTGATGACGAAGCCCGGTCCGCTGCCGATCTTGAACAGCCCGTGCAGCAGCATCAGCACGCCGACCGACGCGCGCAGCAGCAGCTTGCCGGCGTCATCGCGCGTGAAGGGCATGGCCGCGCCGGCCGGCGGCGTGAGGGTGGCGCTGGCGGTCATCGTTCGGCTCACAGGCGTTCGCCGCCGGCTGCGGACTGGGCGGCGCGGGTGCCGACGTCGCCGCGCAGGTACTCGGCCGGCACCGTGCTGTTGAAGAAGGCCTTGCGATCCAGGTTCTGGTTGGGCGCATGCGCGGCCGCCACCGCCTCGGCGCGCACGCTGGCGCGGTCGCGCCCGGCGCCGAGCGCGACGGGACGGTTTTCCGTGCCGAGCGCCTCGCCGGCGGCGAGCAGCTCGCCGCGCTGGGCGGCCTGTGCGAGCTGCCCCTGCACCTCGGCGCGCGAGTACGTGCCGGTGAAGGGCGTGCGGTTCTGGAGGATGTCGTCGGCCTGCGATTCCGCGAAGGCCGGTGCGGCGGCCAGCGCGACGAGCAGCGCGGCGGCGAGGGGGAGGGGCTTGTGCATGGAGAGGTCCTTTCAAGGGGCGGCGCCTGGGGCGTGCCGAGGGTTGGGCCGGGCGATCCCTTCCTGGGGGCAACGCGCCGGAGCGATGGATCGCAGTGTGGGCACCCCCGGCGGCGCTGGAAGTGCGTTTACGCACACGCCGACGCAGATCGCCGCCGGCCGCGACAATGCGGCGCGGGCCGCACGCACTGCCGCCGCCCCTCGCCCGTCCCTGCCTGCCTTGACCTTCTCCTTCCCCCTCATCACCGACCCCGTCTTCTATGCCGTCGCCGTGCCGGCGGTGCTGCTGCTGGGCATCAGCAAGAGCGGCTTCGGCGCGGGGTTCGGATCGCTCGCGGTGCCGCTCATGTCGCTGGCCGTGTCGGTGCCGCAGGCGGCGGCGATCATGATGCCGCTGCTGCTGGTGATGGACGTGCTGGGGCTCGCCGCCTTCAGACGCGACTTCGACGCGGCGCTGCTGCGCTTCCTGGTGCCGTGGGCGCTGGTCGGCACGGTGGCCGGCACGCTGCTGTTCCGCGTGCTGCCGGCGCACACGGTGGCGGGCATCGTCGGCGTCTTCACGCTCCTTTTCCTGGCGCAGCGCGTGCTGCGCCCCCCGCGGCCGGAGGACCCGCCGCCCTCCAGGCCCCTGGGGGCGCTGCTCACGGTGCTGTCGGGCTTCACCAGCTTCATCTCGCATGCGGGCGGGCCGCCGCTCAATGCGTACCTGATCCCGCTGCGGCTGTCGCCCGTCGTCTTCACGGCCACGGTGGCCTACCTCTTCTTCGTCGTGAACCTCAGCAAGTGGGTGCCCTACGCGTGGCTGGGCCTGCTGGACCTGCGCAACCTCGCGACCTCGCTGGTGCTGATGCCGCTGGCGCCGCTTGGCGTGTGGATCGGCGTGCGCGTGGCGCGGCGCATCGACCCCACATGGTTCTACCGCTGCGTCTATGCCGGCATGCTGCTCACCGGGCTCAAGCTCGTGTGGGACGGGTTCATCGCGTGAAACACCCCCCATGCCGCTTCGCGGCTCCCCCCTCTCTGGCGCCTTCGGCTTGGAGGGGGGCGCACCCAGCGCCCTGGCCGAGCCAGTTCCGCGGGTGCCCTGAGGGCTTTGCTTCGCTCGCCGGCTGCAAGGAGTCTCATGCGGTGCCGGTGCGTAGCACCCCTGGAAGCTGAGATTTCCCCAACCCCACCTTGCATCAGGAGCCTTCGATGTCCGACCTCTTCATCCTCACCGGTGCGTCCCGCGGCATGGGCCGCGCCATGGCCGCGCAGTTGCTGCAACGCGATGGCGTGCAGTTGCTGTGCCTCTCGCGCGGGCGCGACGCCGCGCTGGAGCGCCGCCCCGCGGGCGCCGGAAGCCGTGCCGAGCAGTGGCAGGTCGACCTGGCCGATCCGCTGCCGGCCGCCGAGCGCGTGCGGGAGTGGCTCGCGGGCCTGGACGGCGCGGGCTTTCGCTCGGCCACGCTGATCAACAACGCCGGCACGGTCGGCCATCCCGCACCGCTGGCCAAGGCCTCGCTGGCCGAGCTGTCGCAGTCGCTGCGCGTGGGGCTGGAGGCGGCCCTGCTGCTCACGGCGTCCTTCCTCGGCGCCACCGCCGGCTGGCCGGGCCGCCGGCAGGTGCTGAACATCTCCTCCGGCCTGGGCCGCAATGCGCTGGGCAGCCAGGCGCCGTACTGCGCGGCCAAGGCGGGCATGGACCATTTCTCGCGCGCCGTGGCGCTCGAGGAGCAGGGCGAGGGCGGCGCGCGCATCGTCTCGCTGGCGCCGGGCGTCATCGACACCGACATGCAGGTGCAACTGCGCGGCACCGATGCGGCGCTCTTCCCCGACCGCGGCCGCTTCGAGAAGCTCAAGGCCGACGGGCTGCTCGACTCGCCCGAAGCGGCCGCGCGCAAGGTGCTGGCCTGGCTCGAGCGCCCCGACTTCGGTGCACAGCCTGTGGGCGACGTGCGGCAGCCCTGACGCGGTGCCGGACTACGCGGGCCGGCCCTCCGTCCTGTCCGCCGCGGCCCGGCGCCCGGCGTTGAATGCCGGAGGAAAACAACGAATGGCGCGCGCACCCCGTCCCGACCGCTCCCCCACCCAGGACTTCGAGGCCGAGCTGGCCCGCCTGCAGGTCGCCACGGCCGATGGCGGCAGCCGCGGCTTGTCCATGCTGCTGTCGCCCGTGCTGAAGCTGGTGCGCGAACACCTCGGCATGGACGTCGTCTTCGTGGCCCAGTTCGTGGGTGACGACAACGTGTTCCGCCATGTCGAGGCCGCGCCGGGGCGCCGCGTGATGGCCATCGGCGAAGCGTGCGCTCGCGAGCGCAGCTATTGCCAGCGCGTGGTCGACGGCCGCCTGCCGCCGCTGGAGCGCAACGTGCCGGCGCGCGAGGACTTCTCGCGGCTGCCCACCTTCGACTTTCCCATCGGTTGCTACCTCAGCGTGCCGCTGCGGCTGCAGGGCGGCCGCATCTACGGCGTGCTGTGCTGCTTCAGCTTCGCGCCCAACGAAGACTTGGGCCAGCGCGACCTGCGGCGCCTGGAGATGGCGGCGCAGCTCGCCACGCGGCTGATCGAAGAGCTCGGGACCTGAGTGTCATGAACGGAATCGGCCGCCAGGGCCCACCCTGCGGGCGCGTGCAGCTATCGATTTCGTAGCAAAGAGTCCTGGGCTCGACGCCGGTATCAGGCAACGTCCGGCTGGCGCTGCGGTTCGGCCGCCTGAAAGGCCGGCTGCGCCATCGCATGTGCGACCACGCGCGTGATGCGCATGAAGCCGTCCGTGTCGCAGCCCATGCGGCGCGCGTTGGCCACCTGTGGCACCAGGCAGCAGTCGGCCAGCGTCGGCGCGTCGCCGAAGCACCAGGCGCCGTGGCCATGCCGTTCGAGGAGGCGCTCGACCATGGCCAGGCCGTCGGCCACCCAATGGGCGTACCAGGCGTCCTTCTGCTCGGGCGTGACCTTGAGCACATCCTGCAGGTAGCGCAGCACGCGCAGGTTGTTCACCGGATGGATGTCGCAGGCGATCACGTTCGACAGCTCGAGCACGCGGGCACGTGCTCCAGTCTCCAGCGGGATCAGCCGCGGTTCGGGATGCACCTGGTCGAGCCAGTCGATGATCGCCATCGACTGGCCGAGGTGGAAGCCGCCGTCGACGATGGCCGGCACCGAGGCCGAGGCGTTGACGCCGGCCACGTAGTCGGCCGCGCGGTGCCCGCCCGTGCGGATGTTGACCGGCAGGTAGTCGTACGGCAGCCCCTTGAGGGCGAGCGCGATGCGCACCCGGTAGGAGGTGGAGCTGTTGAAGAAGCTGTGCAGCTGCATCACACCACGCGCACCGAAATTTCGCCCAGGCGATCGATGCCCACCTTCATCAGGTCGCCGGTCTTCACCGCGCCGACGCCTTCGGGCGTGCCGGTGAAGATCAAATCGCCGGGCTCGAGGCGGAAGTAGCGCGACAGGTCGGCAATGGTTTCGGCCACCGACCAGATCAGGTGCGACACGTTGCTGCGCTGTCGGTCCGCGCCGTTGACTGTGAGCCAGATCGCGGCATCGGTGAAGTGCCCGACCTTGCTCGCCGGGTGCAGCGGCCCCGTGGGCGCGGAGGCGTCGAAGGCCTTGCCGATCTCCCAGGGGCGGCCCATCTCGCGCATCTTCATCTGCAGGTCGCGACGCGTCATGTCCAGGCCCACGGCGTAGCCCCAGGCATGGCCGAGCGCCTGTTCGACCGGAATGTCGGAGCCGGCCTGGCCGATCGCGACGACGAGTTCGGCCTCGTAGTGGTAGTTGGCGGTCTGCGTGGGGTAGGGCAATTCCAGCGTCTGGCCCTCGGGCACGGGCACGACCGCATCGGCCGGCTTGCAGAAGAAGAAGGGCGGCTCGCGCTCGGGGTCGAAGCCCATCTCGCGCGCATGCGCCGCGTAGTTGCGGCCGACGCAATAGACACGGCGCACGGCGAAACGGTCGTCGCTGCCGGCGACCGGAAGGGTGACGGGAGCGGGGGCGGGAAAAACGAGGGCCATGGGATGTCCTGGCAGTGACTGCCGATTGATGAAGAAAAACGGGGATGGAAAGGCGGGACTGCTGGCCCGCCGTGGACCGCCCGGCTGGGGCCGGCTTACAGCCGCTCTTCGCGCAGCAGGTTCAGCGCGGCCTGCACCGGCCGGTCCGAATAGCTGAAGAGCACCGCGTCGTCGACCGACGCGAGCTGCACCGGCTGCCAGGAGGGCACGACGAACACGTCGCGTGGCTCGAATCGGAACTGCTGCTCGCCGATGCGCGCCGTGCCGTGGCCTTCGACCACGCTGAACACGGTGGCGTCGCTGGTGCGGTAGGTCTTGCCCTGGAAGCCCTTGGGCAGGAACTGCATGAAGGTCGCCATCGTGGGCATGGGCCAGCCGCCGGTGGCGGGGTTCACGTAGCGCAGCTTCACGCCGTCCCAGGCGTCGATCTCGCCGCGCTGGTACAGCGCGTCGAGCGCCTCGCGCGTGCGGGCATAGGGGTAGCTGAAGATCGGCGAGCTGGGGTCGGTCACCCGGTGCCGCACCGGCGCCATGTTGTGGCCGAAGCGCGCCCAGCTGCTGCCTTCGGGCCGCACCACGGCTTGGGTGGAGGCGCTGTGGTTCTCGGCGAAGCCGGCGTCCAGGTGCTGGATCAGCGGGATGTCCAGGCCGTCCAGCCACACGACGGGCTCACCGCCTTCCTCCACCGTGGCATTGCCGTGGTCGTGCCAGTTCCAGGAGGGCGTGATGATGAAGTCGCCCGGGTGCATGGTCGTGCGCTCGCCGTTGACGGCCGTCCAGGCGCCCTGGCCCTCGACGATGAAGCGCAGCGCCGACTGCGTGTGCCGGTGGCTGGGCGCGATCTCGCCCGGCAGGATGAGCTGCAGGCCGGCATAGAGGGTGGAGGTGATGCTCGAGCTGCCCGGCAGGCCCGGGTTCTCGAGGATCAGCACGCGGCGCACCGCCTCTTCGGCGCTGATCAGCTGGCCGGCCTGCATCACCAGCGGGCGCACCTCGTTCCATTTCCACAGGGCCGCCACGGCCTTGGGGCGCGGGTGCGGCGGCACCAGGGCGTGCAGCGACTCCCACAGGGGCGCCATGTTCTGGCGGCCGATGCGCTCGTAGTAGGCGGCTCGGCCGTCGCTGGTGGCAGGGGCGGTCCTGGGAAGGGCTGACATGGTGTCTCCGAAAAGTCGTTGGAGTCGGCCGAGCCGACCCTCTCCGTGCATTATTCGGCGCGAGCTATGGTTCGTAAAATCACCATTCGTTCTCACTCATACGCGAAGTCGTATTGCTCTAAGGGTTAACCCGTGGATTGGACCCAGCGCCTGCGTTTGCGCCATCTGCAGTTGCTTTTGAGCCTCGCGCGTACCGGCAACATGAGCCAGTCGGCGCAGGAACTGCACACCACGCAGCCGGGCTTGTCGAAGTGGCTGCGGGAACTCGAGGACGACATCGGCCTGCCGCTCTTCGAGCGCCACGCACGGGGGCTGCATCCCACCGCGCATGGCGAGGCGCTCATCGCCCACGCCCGCCGCATCGAGGCCCAGCTCGACACCGCGCGCGACGACATGGCGGCGCTGCGCGCGGGCGGCAGCGGCCTCGTGGTGGTCGGCACCTCCGGCGCCTCCGCCTCCGACACCGTGCCCCTGGCCACGCTCAAGCTGCTGCAGCAGATGCCGCGTGCGCAACTGCGGGTCGTGGAGAGCACGATGGACCTGCTGATGGACCGGCTCGCGCACGGCGAGCTCGACATCGTCGTCGGCCGCACCACGACCGGCCACCACCACGAGCAGATGCGCGCCGAGATGCTCTACATGGAGCCGCTGCACTTCGTCGCGCGGCCGCAGCACCCGCTGTTCAAGCGCCCGTCGCTGGCGTGGCGCGACCTCATGGACTTCCGCTGGGTCGTGTGGCCGCGCGGCACGCCGATCCGCGACGCGCTGGAGGCGGCCCTGGCCGAGGCCGGCCAGCAGCTCCCGCGCGACCACGTCGAGTCGAACTCGGTGGCCGTGAACCTCACCCTCATCAACAGCAGCCCGATGATCGGCATCGCCTCGCATCGCACCGCGCAGCGCTTCGCGCGACTGGGGGCGATGCGCATCCTGCCGCTGCGGCTGGCGGGCTTCGGGTCGGTGTCGATGTACTGGAACGCGGCGGGCGCGAACCGTGCCGCCGTGGCGGCGATGCTGGAGTGCCTGCGCACGGCCGACAGCGAGGTCGATGCCGGCGTGGCCGGCGAGGGGATGTGAGCCGAGCCCGCCGCCCGCTCAGCGCCGGCAGATGCCCAGCACCCGTTCCTGTTCGGAGCAGGCGCGCAGGCTCGGCGCGGCCGCGGTCGGCGGGGACGACGACTGTGCCCGCGCGCTGCGCTCCGCGATGCAGGCGCGCAGCTGCCTTTCCACCGGCGGGTAGTAGACCCAGCCGCGCTGCAGGGGCGGAAGCTCGAGCTTGACCTGCTTCCACTTGGGATGCCCCTCGGCCTGCAGGCGATCGAAGTTGGCGCACAGCGAGTCGGCAAAGCGCCGCAGGCTGCCCACCGTGGACTGCAGGGCGTAGTCGTACGACACGAGATAGGCCTTCACCGTCAGCGTGGGGATGTCGCTGGTGAGCCATGACGGGTAGCTCGATGCGCGCAGCGTGCCGGGAAAGTAGGTGCGCTTGGCACGTGCGGTTTCGGGCGCGCTCTCGTCCAGCCGCAGGATCTTGATGTAGTTGCGCGCTTCTGGCTTCATGTCCGCGAACAGCTTGGCCGGCTGGCCAGCGACGATGATGGCGACGTCGATGCTCTTGTCCACGGTAAGCCTGGCCAGCGCCTCCTCGTTGGTGAGGTAATGGGCGTTCGACGGCGCCAGCGCTTCCCCGAACATGAGCTGGTAGAGGGTGCGCGCGCTCAGCGCGGTGCCGCTGCCGAGGGGGCCGACGCCCAGCGCCTTGCCCTTGATCTGGTGGATGGATTCGAGCGGCGAATCGGCACGGGCGACGAAGTAGATCTCCTCGTCGTACAGCGGCAGCAGCAGCCGCAGCGGCCGGATGATGTTGGCCGCGTCGGCATTGCCGGCCTTGGCCTCGTCCAGGAAGGCCTGGTACACGTCCGACTGCACCAGTGCCAGCTTCACGCCCGGCTCGAAGCGCAGCCGGTTCACGTTCTCGGCCGAGCCCTTGGATTCCAGCACCTCCAGGTCGAGGCCGGCCGGCTCCGCCACGTAGCGTGCGAGGTCGCGGCCGATCTGGATGTAGGTGCCGGTCTTGGACGCCGTCACGATCTTGTACTGCGGCCGCGGCGCGGCCGCGCTCGCCAGCGTGGTGGCTGCGAGCAGCATCAGCCCGGCGAGGAAGAAGTCGATTCGCATGGCGGTCTCCTGGTCTCTCGTTCAGCGGCCCGGCGGCGTGCACAGCGACAGCGCCGCCAGCGCCCCCGGGCAGGCGGTGCCCTGCAATGGCGCCGGCGGAGCCGCGAAGGGCTCGGCGCCGGGCGGCGGCTCCGGCGCAACGGCGGGAAGCGAGGCCGGGGCGGGCGCAGGAGGCGGCGCGGCGGGCGGCGATGCGTCCGCTGCCGCGCCCGGCGCCATCGGCGCTGCCGGCGCTGGCGCGGCAGACGATGACGGCGCCGGCGCGCGCACCCGCGCCGGCGTGAGCGGTACCAGCGGCGGCGCGGGCTCGGCCGCAGCTGGCGCCGCGGGCAACGGGGCCGGCGGCGGCGCTGGGGCAGTCTGCGCCGGCGCCGCCCTCTGGGCCGCAGCGGACTCGGGCGGTGCATCGGCCAAGGCGAGGTAGACGATGACCGCCGCGAGCACCACGACCAGTGCCGTGAGGGCGATCACCAGGCGGCGTGCCGATGCCTGCGGATCGCCCGGCCGCGGCGCGGGCTGCAGCGGCGCGCTGGCGTTGGTCGGCGGGACGGCGGCGTCGTCCGGCACGCCCGGCGAGGCCGACACGAGGGCGGGCGTCGGCACCGCCGTGGCTGGCACCGGCGCGCGCGCCGCCGGCCCCGGCGCCGATTCGCCCGGCGTGCCGCAGTAGGGACAGAAGGCGACCGGCCCTTGCAACATGTGCAGGCAATGGCTGCATGCCCGACTCGCCTGCCGGTGTGCGCCTTGGAGGTCCAGCGGCAGGGCTGCCATGGCTAGACGGCGCACTGCCAGCCCGGCAGCGTGGGGAGTTCGGGATGGTGGAGGTACAGGCGCCCCGCGTAGAGGAAGGCCTGCGTCGTCCAGGGGCGGCTCAGGCGCGCCGCGAAAAAGGGCGCGGTGGCTTCGACACCGGCCAGTTCGAAGGTCGTCAGGTAGCTTTCCTTCGTGCCGAAGCCGCTGCTCACGCGGCGCGGATCCTCCAGGCGCGCGCGCAGCGTCGCGGAGGTGGTGGTCGAGGCCAGCAGGCTCGTGCCGCGGTCCCTGGCCGCGCTCCCGTCGTCGTCGTCGCCGTTGTCGTCGCCGGCCGGCTCCAGCAAGACCAGACCGGCCGTACCCAGCTGCACCGACACGACCCGCCCGCCCTGCGCGTCGCGCAGGAAGCAGGGCTGCCAGAGATGGCCGGCGGCCAGGCCCGGGCTGCCCAGGTCGAAGCGCGGCGAGACGCCTGCCGGCCAGGGGAGGAAAGACACCGCCTCGGCCGGCCCGGCCGGCTCGGCCCGCACCAGCAGCTGGCCGCGCGAGCCCATCCAGACGATGTGCTGCGGGTCGGCCACCGGCCGCAGCCAGCGGTGGGCCGCCGGGTCCAGGCCGCTCACCGGCATCCGCTCCAGGGACAGGTCATCGGGCCGGACGGCCTGCACGAACACCACCCCGTCGCGATCGATCATCGGCACGTGCAACCGTCCGCGCCACAGCACCGGCGCGCCGACGCAGGCCGACCCCAGGATGTGCACGTCGCAGCGCCCGGCCAGGAGGTTGATGCCGAGCACGGCCAGCCCGTCGTCGCTGGGCAGGAAGAGCTGCAGCGTGCCCTCGTGCTCCAGCGCCGCGAGGGACCAGGCATCCTCGCCCAGCGAACTGGGGCCCAGCCGGGCGTCGCCGAGCGGTGTCAACTCGGCCCAGCGGCGGGAGTGGGGCAGCCATTGGCGCAGCACCCCGCGCGCGACCTCCAGCGCGACCAGGCGCGATTCGCAGGCCGAGAACGCCGCGACGATGAAGTGGCACGGGCCTTCGCAGGGCAGGGGAAGTTCGTCGTCGGGGTCGGCGTCGGGCGTGAGGCCGCCGCGCAGCGACAGCCGCGCGGAAGTGAGGCGCAGGCCCTGCAGCCGCTGCGCGCCGCCGCGTTCGCCCCCGAAGGGCGGCAACCAGACGTCGGAGCCCAGGTGCGGTGCAGCTGCGAGCGGGTGCCCGGTGGCGGGCGAATAGCGGAACTCGCCGGGGAAGAGCGCCAGCGGTCGGCCGACGCAGTCCGCCGGGTCATGGCTGAGCCGTGCGCCGACCAGGCCGGCCCAGTCCAGCGGATGGACCGCGGCACTCGCCGTGCCGAGTTGGCGATAGCCCAGCAATTCGAACACGCCCGTGGCCGGATCGCGCGCCCAGAGCTGATCCCCCAAGTCCCAGGACTCGTTCTCCCGCTCCGACAGCATCGTCGTGGCCATTGGGCCAGTCTAATACGTTCGTTTTCATTCCGGGTGCATAAAAAGGGCGAGGCACCCGTCCCGTTGCGTCGCCGGCACGCGGCGAACGCTACAGGTAGATCTTCTGCAGCAGGCGGATCAGCGTCTCCCGCTCGCGGGCCGAAAGCTTGCTGCTGGCCTCCGCCTCGAGCTCGATCACGGCGCGTTCGGCTTCCTTGACCAGCGCTTCGCCGGCGGGCGTGAGGTGCAGGCCCACCGCGCGGCCGTCGAAGGGGTGCGGCTTGCGCTCGATCAGGCCGCGGCGGTCCATCGCGGCGACGATGTTGACGAAATTGGGCGGCAGGATGTCGAGCTTGGCGCACAGCTGGCGCGAGGTGGCGCCGGGGTTGTGGGCCAGCAGCGACAGCACCGAGAAATCGACCGGCTTGAGCCCGTAGGCCGCCATGCGTTCGGCGAACACGGCACCGATGACCAGGAACGCGCGCCGGGTGTTGTAGCCGACCAGGCTTTCGAGCACGTGGCTGTCGAGGCGGTCGTTGCCGGAATCGGCGGAGGCGGGCTTGGCGCGGCTGCGCAGGCGAGAGGTCGTCGAGGCCATTGGCGCCAAGCCTACCCCAGCGCGGCACAGCCGGGCGCAGGGAACATCCCTGTCGGCCGGATCATGCCGCCACGGGGGCGATGACCGCCTCGCAGGCCTTCTTGACGATGCCTGCGCGCATTTCGAACTCGGGCAGCACCCAGCGGCGGAAGGCCGCCGCGCTGGCGGCCTGCGCGGCGGTGGCGCCGGGCGCGGCCTCGATGCGGCACCAGGCCCAGGCGAGCATCGCCAGCATCACGATGCGCAGGTAATCGTCGGCCACCTCGTAGGGCAGGCGCGGCGCGGCCTGTGCGGCCATCGCGAGCTGCGTGGTGAGGTAGCGCAGTTGGGCGAAGCGGCGCTGCGCGTCGGCATCGCTGTCGCGCGAGGCGTCCAGCTCGTCGCGCAGCGCGAGCAGCGTGCGGGCGAAGCCGGCGCCCGCATCGGGCAGCACCTTGCGCACCAGCAGGTCGATGGCCTGGATCTCGTTGGTGCCCTCGTAGATCATGGTGACGCGCGCATCGCGCACGACCTGCTCGATGCCCCACTCGCGCACGTAGCCGTGGCCGCCGAAGACCTGCAGGCAGGCGCTCGCGCCCTCGAAGGCCTGCTGCGTGCACGCGGCCTTGAGGACCGGCGTGACATAGCTGCACCACTGCTGCGCGGCCGCGCGCGCCTTGGCATCGGAA
Organism: Xenophilus aerolatus; assembly: GCA_030418545.1. Taxonomy (GTDB): domain Bacteria; phylum Pseudomonadota; class Gammaproteobacteria; order Burkholderiales; family Burkholderiaceae_C; genus Xenophilus. The sequence goes on from QAIB01000005.1 coordinate 277,502, forward strand.
TGGTGGCGCGCCAAGTCGAGCTGCAGCCCGGTGCGGTAGGCGATGAGGCGCGCCCCATCGATCCAGGCGCGCTGGGTGTCGAGGATGCGGGCGATGGCGGGGTGTTCGGCGATGAGGCTGGCCTCGGTGCCGACCGCACCTGGCGCCTTCATTTGTCGACGCTCGTCGGCGTACGCGCGTGCCTTCTGCCACGCGGCATCGAGCAGCCCGATGCCCTGCAGCGCCACATGCAGCCGGGCCGAGTTCATCATCACGAACATGGCCGCCAGGCCCTGGCCGGGCTCGCCCACCAGCCAGCCGGTCGCGCCGTCGAAGCGCATCACGCAGGTGGGGCTGCCGTGCAGGCCCATCTTCTCCTCGATGCGTTCGCAGTGGACGGCGTTGCGCGTGCCGTCGTCCAGCACCTTGGGCGCCAGCACCAGCGACAGGCCCTTGGGCCCGGGCGGAGCATCGGGCAGGCGGCACAGCACCAGGTGCACGATGTTGTCGGTGAGGTCGTGCTCGCCGCCGGAGATGAAGATCTTGCTGCCGTCGAGGCGCACGCTGCCATCCGCCTGTGGCACGGCCTTGGTGCGCACGCGGCCCAGGTCGCTGCCCGCATGCGCCTCGGTCAGGCACATGGTGGCCAGCCATTCGCCGCTGGCGATCTTCGGCAGGTAGCGGGCCTTCAGCGCGTCGCTGCCGTGGTGGCGCAGGCATTCGTAGGCGCCGTGCAGCAGCCCGGGCGCCATGGTGAAGCCGTGGTTGGCGGCGGCCAGCCATTCGTAGAGCACCGCCTCGAGCACGGCCGGCAGGCCCTGGCCGCCGTCTTCGGACGCGGCCGAGAGGGCGGGCCAGCCGGCCTGCCAGAAGGCACGGTACGCGTCGGCGAAGCCGTGCGGGGTGGCGACGCGGCCGGCCTCGAAGCGGCAGCCGGTCTCGTCGCCCGTGCGGTTCAGCGGCGCGATCACCTCGGCGACGAACTTGCCCGCTTCCTCCAGCACCTGGGCCTGCAACTCGGCATCGGCCTCGGCGAAGGGCGGCAGCGCCTGCAACTGCGCCGGCGCACCGAGCACGCCGTGGAGCAGGGACAGGATGTCGTCGGGGCGGGGCTGGTAGTCCATGGAATGCTACTGATTTGATAGCTGCCCGCGCCCGTATGACGGGCGCTGCAGGCCGATTCGGCTCGAATAACTAGGGCGTTGTGCAGGCAAAGCTCTCGGCCCGCTCGACGTCGCCACCGCGCCAGCGTGCCACCTGCGGGAAGGGGCACAGCGGCCGGCTGCGTTGCGGCGACCAGCTGGCCGGCACCTCGGGGTTGGGCACCGGCGTGCCGGCGCCGCGCGCGCGGGCCGTCACGGCGACAGGCGCCTGTCCTTGCTCGACCCAGGCGACCAGCGGCGAGAGCAGGTCGAACTGGTCCGTGGCCGGGCCGCCGCGGCAGTGGTTCATGGCGGGCACCGGGTAGTAGCGCGCGAAGCCTGCGGCCTGGCCGCGCTGTGTGGCGTCCAGCTCGCTCCACCAGCGCGCCGTGTCCGAGGCCGAGAACACGCCGTCGCCGGTGCCGTGGTAGACGATCATCTTGGCGCCGCGGTTGCGCAGCGCCGACAGGTCGCCGGCCGGCGGCCGCATGAAGTCGAGCGCCGAGGTTCGGTAGGTGCCGTCGGTGGCGGCGATGCGCGGCGCGTCGCGGTCCATGTCGAAGCCGAGTGCGAAGGGCAGCCCCTGCGCCCGGTCGGCCAAGGGCGGCGTGCTGAAGATGAAGGCCACCGCGGCCGCGTCACGTGTGCCGGGCGAGGCGAACTTCCAGTCGCGCCAGTCAGCGCCCGAGAGTCCCGGGTCGAAGGGGAAGGCGCTGTACAGCGCCTGGCCGCGGCTGTCGCGCGCACCGGCGAACACGCGCGCGAGCGTGTCCTTCTGGGCCGGGGTGAGGCACTGGCCGTTGCGTTCGCCGCTGCAGGCCGGCACGTCGCGCGCGATGTCGAACTGCTTCTGGCAGGCCTGCACGTCGCCGACGATGCCGTCGGCCACGCCGTCGAGTGCATCGCAGCGCGCACGGATGCGCTCGGCCACGAGCGCGAGTTCCTGCGGCGTGAAGGCGCTCTGCAGGTCGGGTTGCCCTGCCGGCGTGCGGCCCGTCGCGATCTTCGCGTACTGCTGCGCACCCCACAGCTGCGCCACGGCGGCGCGCGGCAGCTGGAAGCCGGGGTTGCCGGCCAGCACGCCGTCGTACTCGCCCGGCAGCCGTGCGGCAGCGACCATGGCGTGGCGTCCGCCGTTGGAGCAGCCGGCGATGTACGAACGGTCCGGGCCGCGCCCGTAGGCCGAGGCGATGAGCTGCTTGGCCACCGGCGTGAGCTGCGCGACGGCGTTGTAGCCGTAGTCCAGTCGCGCCTGCGGGTCGAGGCCGAAGCGCGGGTTCTGCGCGCCGCTGTGGCCGGCGTCGGAGCTCACCACGGCAAAGCCCTGCTGCAGGGCGGTGTGCGTCGGCCCGCCGCCACCGATCTGCCCCATGGCCGGCACCACGGCACCGTCGAGCCCGCCGTTGACCTGGTGCAGGAAGCGGCCGTTCCAGGCCTCGGGCAGGCGCAGCTCGAAGCCGATCGCGTAGCGCTGGCCGTCGACCGGGCTGGTGCGCTCGTTGAGCTCGCCCTGGACCAGGCAGTGGCCCGGCACCGCGACCGCGGCACCGCCGGCCTGCACCGTGCCCGCCGCCACGGGCTCGACGCGCGTCAGCCGCGTGCCGGCGGGCAAGGCGCCGCGCGCGAGGTCGGCGCAATGCTGCAGCGTGCCCGGCTGGGCCGCAGCCAGGCGCGGCAGGCTCGCCCCGGCATCGGGACGGCCGCCGCAGGCGGCCAACGCCAGGGCAGCCCCGGCCGCCAGGGTGGTGCGGAGCGCGGCGCCCATGGCGGTCAGGACTCTGCAGTGAAGCCGATCTGCTTGACCAGGGGTCCCCAGCGGTCGTACTCGGCCTTCTGGTCGGCCGCCATCTCCTGCGCCGTGCTGCCGTGGGCCACCAGGCCCACCAGCGCCAGCGAATCGATGACCGATTTGTCCTTGAGCGCCGCGGTGATCGCCGCGTTGGCCGAGGCGATGGTGGCGGCGGGCGTTTTGGCCGGCGCGTAGAAGCCGAACCATTCCTCCGAGGTCACGTCGGGATAGCCCAACTCGGTGAAGGTCGGCACGTCGGGCAGGTAGGGCGAGCGCTTCTTGCCCGAGGTGGCGAGCACGCGAACGCGGCCGTTCTTCATGTACTGCAGGTAGTCGCCGCTGGGGTTCATGGCCGCGGCGATCTGGCCGCCCACCAGGTCGGTGATGCTGGGCACCGTGCCGCGGTAGGGCACGTGCTTGAGTTCGACGCCCGAGCGCAGGCCCAGCAGCGCGCCCAGCAGGTGCGGCATCGAGCCGGCACCGGGCGAGCCGTAGCTGGCCTGGCCCGGGTTGGCCTTGGCCCAGGCGAGGAAGTCCTTCAGCGTCTTCACTTCGGCCGGCACCGCCGGGCCCACGGCCAGGCCGTGGAACATGATGGCGCCGATGGAGACCTGCGTGACGTCCTCGGGTTTGTAGGCGAGCTTGGGGTAGATGTACGGGTACACCGAGAGGGCCGACACCGGCGCCAGCGTGAGCACCGAGCCGTCGGCGGGCGAGTTCTTCAGCGTCTCGACCGCGATGCGGCCGCCGGCGCCGGGCTTGTTCTCGACGAAGGCGCCCTTGGCGTAGGGCGTGCCGGCGATCTTCTCGGCCACGCGGCGCGCCACGCTGTCGCCGGCGCTGCCGGCCGGAAAGCCGTACATGATCTTGACCTGCTCGATGGCCTGCGCGAAGGCGCTCAGGGGCGCAAGGGCACCCAGTGCGGCGGCGCCGCCGAGCGTGTGGAGGAACTGACGACGGTGTTGCATGGTGGTCTCCTTGGGAATCGGGTTGGGGGTCAGCGGGGGGCCATGCGCAGGGCGCCGTCCAGGCGGATGACTTCGCCGTTGAGGTGGCCGTTGGTCACGATGTGGCAGGCCAGCTCGGCGAACTCCGAGGGCTTGCCCAGGCGCGGCGGGAAGGGGATCGACGCCGCCAGCGACTGCTGCACCGGCTCGGGCAGCTCCAGCAGGAGCGGCGTGGCGAAGATGCCGGGCGCCACCGTGCACACGCGGATGCCGTGCTGCGCCAGGTCGCGCGCCATCGGCAGCGTCATGCCCACCAGCCCGCCCTTGGACGCGCTGTAGGCCTGCTGGCCCACCTGCCCGTCGAAGGCCGCGACCGAGGCGGTGAACATCATCACGCCGCGCTCGCCGCCCTCGGTCGGTTCCAGCTTCGCGCAGCGCGCCGCGAACAGGCGGCTCATGTTGTAGGTGCCCAGCAGGTTGACGCGGATGACGCGCTCGAAATCCTCCAGCGGCGCCGCGCTGCCGTCCTTGCCGACGATGCGCTTGGCGCTGCCGATGCCGGCCACGTTCATCAGGATGCGCGCCGGGCCGTGCGCCGCTTCGGCACCGGCCAGCGCCGCTTCGACGCTGGCGGTGTCGGTGATGTCGCAGGCGAAGGCCGCGCCGCCGATGTCGGCCGCCACCTTCTTCGCCTGATCGATGTTGCGGTCGAGCACCGCCACCTTCGCGCCCAGGCGCGCCAGTTCGCGTGCGGTGGCCTCGCCCAGGCCCGACGCGCCGCCGGTCACGAGTGCGCTTTGTCCTTCGATCTTCATGCTGCTTGTCTCCTCGGAATGGATGGACTCATTGCCATTGCGGCTTGAGGGTGAAGGGCAGGGTGTCGCCGTGCAGGGCCTGGACCTCGGCGTCGCGGTGCTTGAGCACGGCGCGCTGGTTGATCGAGCCCTTGTCGGTCACCTCGCCCTTGTCGATCGACGGCGGCTGCGACACCAGCGCCGCGCGGGCGATGCGGTTGGCACTGCCGGTGGCGTCGCCGGCCAGGCGGTCGATCACCTTCTGGAAGTGCTCCTGCACCTCGGCGCTCTCGAGCACGTCCTTCAGCGGCGCGCCGGCCGGCAGGCGCGACAGCTCGCGCACCGCCTGCGTCGGGAAGATCAGCGCGCCGACTTCCTTGAGGTTCAGGCCGGTGAGCACCACGTCCTGGATGTAGGGCGCGCCGAAGGCGATCACCTTGGCGCGCAGCGGACCCACGCTGACGAAGGTGCCGGTGGCGAGCTTGAAGTCCTCGGCGATGCGGCCGTCGAAGCGCAGGCCCAGGTGGATGTTCTCCGGGTCGATCCAGGTCACGGCGTCGCCGGTCTTGAAATAGCCTTCCTCGTCGAAGGCGTCGTGCGTGGCCTCGGGCATCCGCCAGTAGCCCGGCGTGACGTTCGGCCCGCGGTAGCGGATCTCGACCTTGCCGTCGGTGGGCACCAGCTTGACCTCCATGCCCGGCGTGGGCAGGCCCAGGTCGCCGGTCTGCACCTGGGGCCGCGTGATGTACAGGCCGAAGGGGCCGGACTCGGTCATGCCCAGGCCGGTGCCCATGACCAGGCGCTCGCCGATCTCGGCCTCCTGGATGCGGTGCAACTGGTCCCACACGGCCTGCGGCAGGGCCGCGCCGGCGTAGAAGAACATGCGGCAGCGCGACAGCAGCTTCTTGCGCAGCACCGGGTCTTCTTCCATCGCCTGTGCGACGTATTCGAAGCCGGTCGGCACGTTGAAGTACACGGTGGGCGCGATCTCGCGCAGGTTGCGCAGCGTCTCGGCGATGCCGGCCGGCGTGGGCTTGCCGTCGTCGATGTACAGCGTGCCGCCGTTGTCCAGCACGATGCCCACGTTGTGGTTGCCGCCGAAGGTGTGATTCCACGGCAGCCAGTCGACCAGCACCGGCGGCTCCTCGCCCAGCGCGGGGATGGAGGCGCGCAGCTGGGCCTGGTTGGCGCACCACATGCGGTGCGTGTTGACGACCGCCTTCGGGTTCTTGGTCGACCCCGAGGTGAAGAGGAACTTGGTGATCGTGCCCGGGTGCGTGGCGTGCATCGCCGTCTCGACCGCGGCCGTCGGCTCGGCCGCCAGCAGCTCCGACAGCGGCGTCACGCGGCGGCCCTCGAGCGCGCCGCCGCCCAGCACCACCTCGGTGTCGGCCGGCACGGTGGCGGCGATGGCGGCCGCATAGCGCGTGTCGGCGGCAAACACCAGCCCCGGCGTGAGCGTGGCCATGACGTGGCGCAGCTTCTCGTAGTCCTTGCTCACCAGCGAGTAGGGCGGCGAGACGGGGCAGTGCGGGATGCCGACGTAGAGGCAGCCCAGCGCCAGCAGCGCGTGCTCGATGCCGTTCTCGCTCAGGATCGCGACCGGCCGCTCGGCCGAGAGCCCGCGGTCGAGCAGCGCCTGTCCGATGGCGCGCGCCTTGGCCAGCGCCTCGCGGTAGCTGACGCGCACCCAGTCGCCGGTGCTGCCGTCCGCATTGCGGGCGCGGCGGGCGATGAAAGTGCGCTCCGGTGCCATCGCGGCCCAGTACACCAGCCGGTCGGTCATGCGGTGGGCATGGGGGCCGAGCGGCGTCTCGGCCGCCAGGTACTGCACGCCGCCTTCGCCCTCGCGCAGCACGCCGCGCGTCACGCCGAAGGCCAGGGGCCGGTATTTGGGCGCAGCCGCCTGCGTGCGGCCGGCGGCCGCCATCGTTGTCTCCGTCATGTCGATCTCCGTCGAGTGTTGGGTGCGAGCCTCAGCCCTTGGTGACCTTGCCGGCCTTGCCTTCGAGGAAGGCGCGCACGCGTTCCTTGGCGTCGGGTGCGTCCTGCACGATGCCGGAAATCAGCGCCTCGGTGAAGAAGCCGTGGTCGGCCGGCTGCTCGGCGATGCGCGGCAGCGCGTGCATCAGCGCGTAATTGGTCAGCGGAGCGTTGGTGGCGACGCGGCGGGCGATCTCGATCGCCTTGTCGAGCGCGGCGCCCTCGGGCACCAGGTACTGGGCGAAGTTGGCGCGCTCGCCGTCCTCGGCGTTGTAGACACGGCCGGTCATCATCATGTCGGTCATGCGGGCCACGCCGATGAGCTTGGGAATGCGCACCGAGCCGCCGCCGCCCACGAAGATGCCGCGCGAACCCTCGGGCAGCGCATAGAAGGTGGAGGCATCGGCCACGCGGATGTGGCAGGCGCTCGCCAGCTCGAGCCCGCCGCCGACCACGGCGCCGTGCAGCGCGGCGACCACGGGCACCGGGCCCTGCTCGATGCAGGCCAGCGCCTGGTGCCACATGCGCGAGTGCATCAGGCCCTGGCCGGCGTCGCGCTCCTTGATCTCCGACAGGTCGAGGCCGGCGCAGAAGTGCGGGCCCTCGCCGTCGATGACGACGGCACGCACCGACGATGGCAGGTTCTGGAAGGTGTCGCGCAGGGCGAGGATGAGCGCGTCGTTCAGCGCGTTGCGCTTGCTCGCGCGGGTCAGGCGCACGATGGCGATGTCGCCCTGGAGGTCGAGTTGGAGATCTGCGGAAGTGCTCATGGGGGCGTCATCATTGCGGTCTGGGAGTGAATCGATTATGGTTATGGAAAATAATCAATTCAAGCGCCGCATCGGCCCGCCGACTCAGTACTTACCCGAACCCCGGAGACACGCCATGGACATCGACAACCTCATCGCCATCGACATGCACACCCATGCCGAGGTGAGCTGCTGGAACCCCTTCGACAACTACGGCGAGGAGTACGACCGCGCGGCCGACAAGTACTTCAAGTCGGGCCGCCGCCCGACCATTCAGGAAAGCATCGACTACTACCGCGAGCGCAGGATCGGCCTGGTGATGTTCATGGTCGATGCCGAGTCGAACATGGGCCGCCGCCGCATCCCGAACGAGGAGATCGCCGAGGCGGCGCAGAAGAACAGCGACGTCATGATCGCCTTCGGCAGCATCGACCCGCACAAGGGCAAGATGGGTGCGCGCGAGGCGCGCCGGCTGATCGAGGAGCACGGCGTCAAGGGCTTCAAGTTCCACCCCACGGTGCAGGGCTACCACCCCTACGACAGGATGGCCTGGCCGATCTACGAGGTGATCGCCGAATACAAGCTGCCCGCCGTCTTCCACACCGGGCACAGCGGCATCGGCTCGGGCATGCGCTGCGGCGGCGGCCTGCGGCTGGAGTACAGCAACCCGATGCACCTGGACGACGTCGCGATCGACTTCCCCGACATGCAGATCATCATGGCGCACCCCAGCTTCCCGTGGCAGGACGAGGCGCTGTCGGTGGCCACGCACAAGCCCAACGTGTGGATCGACCTGTCGGGCTGGAGCCCGAAGTACTTCCCGAAGCAGCTGGTGCAGTACGCCAACACGCTGCTCAAGGACCGCATCCTCTTCGGCAGCGACTACCCGCTCATCACGCCCGACCGCTGGATGAAGGACTTCGAAGATGCCGGCTTCAAGCCCGAGGTGATGCCCGGCATCCTCAAGGGCAATGCGATGCGCTTGCTGAAGCTGTCGGGCAGCTCAGCCGCGGCCTGAGCGGATCTGCTATCGAAGGCATAGCTGTCCGCACAGGAGGGACGGGCGTCAGGCCCGGATTTCCTTCGGATCCTCGGCGTGCTCTTCGCGCAGCTCCGGGTCCCAGTGGCGGCCCGAGCGCTGCTGGCGCTGCTCGCGCTCGCGCGCCATCTGCTCCTCGAACTGCTGGCGCCCTTCCTTGGCCACCGCGATCAGCTTGGCGCGGTCCTTGTAGTGCGGGTAGCTGGCCTCCGCGATCTGGATGTTCCGGCGCCTGAAGCGCATGGCCGTCTCGCGTGCCTCGTGCGCCGGCCAGCCCAGCGACTCGAGCACCGAGCGGGCGCTGCGCAGCGAGGACTCGAACACCTCGCGCTCGGCCATGTCCACGCCACGGTCGCGCAGCTGGTAGTAGTGGCCCATGTTGCGGGCGCGGGCGACGATCTTCGCCTGCGGGAAGTTCTCCTGCACCAGGTCGACGATCTCCATCGAGGTCTCGATCTCGTCCACCGCCACCACGATGACCTTGGCCGTCGCGCCGCCGGCGATGCGCAGCAGGTCCAGGCGCGTCGCGTCGCCGTAGAAGACGCGAAAGCCGAACTCGCGCAGGCCCTCGACCGTGTCGGGGTCGTGGTCCAGCACCGTGACCCGCATGCCCTGCGACAGCAGCACCCGCCCGACGATCTGGCCGTAGCGGCCGAAGCCGCAGATCAGCACCTTCGCCTCCTGCTGCTCCGAGATCTCCTCCAGCTCGGTGGGCGGCTTCTCGCGGTAGCGCACCAGCACGTAGCGGTCGATGGCCACCAGCAGCAGCGGCGACACCAGCATCGACAGCGCCACCGCGCCGATCAGCAGCGAGGTCGTCTCGGCCGGCAGCACCTGCGGGCCGGCGGCCTGGAACACGACGAAGGCGAATTCGCCCCCCTGCGCCAGCAGCAGCGTGAACACCGGCCGCTGCACCTTGGGTATGTCCATCGCCTTGGCCAGCAGGTAGATGACGACGAACTTCACCGCCATGAAGCCGAGCACCAGCGCGGCGATGAGCAGGGGGTGCGCGAGCACCACGCCGAAATCGATGCTCATGCCGACCGCGATGAAGAACAGCCCCAGCAGCAGCCCCTTGAAGGGCTCGATGTCGGTCTCGAGTTCGCGCCGGTACTCGCTCTCGGCCAGCAGCACGCCTGCGAGGAAGGCGCCCAGCGCCATCGACAGGCCCACGAACTGCATCAGTGCCGCGATCGCCACCACCAGCAGCAGCGCGGTGGCGGTGAAGATCTCGGGCGTGTTGCTGCGCGCGATCCAGCGCAGCAGCGGGCGCAACAGCAGGCGGCCGCCGAGGATGATGCCGGCGATCACGCCGACGATCTTGGCGGCCTCGATGGCGCGGTCGGGCGCGGCGATGGGCACATGGTCGGTGCTGCCGGCGAGCAGGGGCAGCAGGGCGAGGATGGGAATGGCGGCCACGTCCTGGAACAGCAGGATCGAGAAGCCGGCCTGGCCGCTCGCGGTCTTGAGCAGGTTGCGCTCGCCGAACACCTGCAGCGCGATCGCGGTGGACGACAGCGCCAGCCCCAGCGACGCCACCAGCGACACGCGCCAGTCCACACCCAGCGCGCAGCCGATGGCGAACAGCACCGCGGCGCAACCGAGCACCTGGGCCGTGCCCCAGCCGAAGATGGGCCGCCGCAGGTTCCACAGCCGCTTGGGCTCGAGTTCCAGGCCAACCAGGAAGAGCATCAGCACGACGCCGAACTCGGCGAAGTGCAGGACGTCCTCGACGCTGGACACCAGGCCCAGGCCCGAGGGGCCGATCGCGATGCCGGCCACCAGGTAGCCGATGATGGCGCCCAACCCCAGTGCGCGCGACAGCGGCACCACGATGACGGCGGCACTCAGGTAGATGAGGCTGTTGGTCAGCCAGGCGGGGGCGTGTTCCATCAGCGTGCCTCTCGGGCCAGCGCGCCAGGGGCGATCGCGGCGCCCGGCGTCCTCGCGCGGCCCAGCGTGTCCTGCAGGGCGGTGAAGAAGGCGCGGCCGGCGGGGTGGTCGCCCGTGTGGCTGGCATCGGCGGGCCGGTCGGAACCGGGCACCTCGCAGGTCGGGCAGGCGCCCAGTTCGTCCATCTCGGGCCACTGCGGGTAGCTGGCGAGCCGGTCGGCGAAGGTCTTCACATGGGCCACCACCTCCGCCTCGGGCGCGCTGCGCGCGCCGTGCAGCACCAGCGGTGGCAGGAAGCGCATGCCGCACAGGGCGGCGGTCTGCTCGTAGGGGGGCAGGAAGGCGTCGAAGAAGTAGCGGTTGTAGCTCGTGGGGTGGTAGCTGGCCTCGGGGCCGCCGGTGGTGGCGACCAGCCACAGGTCCTTGCCGCGCAGCGCGTGGCCGCCCTGGCCGTAGGCCCATCCGTAGGTGAGCACATCGTCGAGCCAGAGCTTCTGCAGCGGCGGCATCGAGTACCACTGGATCGGGTGCAGCATCACCAGCAAGTCGGCCCGCGCCAGCCGTTCCTGCTCGACCTCGACGTCGATGGCGTAGTCGGGATAGGTGGCATACAGGTCGTTGACGTCCACGCCCGGCACCTCGCGGGCGGCCGCCAGCAGCCGGCGGTTCACGCGCGAGTCGCGCCAGCGCGGGTGGGCGGCCAGCAGGTAGATGGACGCAGGACTCCCCGGAGTCTTCGGTGTTGTTGTCGTCATGGCCGCGAACATAGCGCAAGCCGGCCGCCCGCGCCGCGCGCAGGACGGCGCCGCCTGCCAGGCTCTACCATCGGCCCCCATCGCACGTTGCAGGAGTCGCTGCCATGCCGGTCGTTCTGGTCGCCAATCCCAAGGGCGGCGTGGGCAAATCCACGCTCGCGACGAACATCGCGGGCTATTTCGCCAGCCAGGGCCATGCCGTGATGCTGGGCGACATCGACCGCCAGCAGTCCTCGCGCCTGTGGCTGGGGCTGCGGCCGTCGGCGGCGGCGCCGATCCGCAGCTGGGGTGCGAACGCCGACGGCGACCTGCTCAAGCCGCCGCCCGGCACCACCCATGCGGTGCTCGATTCGCCGGCCGGGCTGCACGGCAAGCGCCTGAAGGAGGTGCTGGCGCTGGCCGACGCGGTGGTGGTGCCGCTGCAGCCGAGCATCTTCGACATCTATGCCACGCGCGATTTCCTCGACCGGCTGGCCGAGCGCACGGCGGGCACGCGCACACGGGTCGGGCTGGTCGGCATGCGGGTGGACGCGCGCACGCTGGCGGCCGAGCGCCTGCGCGAGTTCGTCGGCCAGCTCGGCCTGCCGGTGGTGGCCGAGCTGCGCGACACCCAGAACTACGTGCAACTGGCGGCGCGCGGGCTCACGCTCTACGACATCGCGCCGGGCCGCGTGCAGCGCGACCTGGAACAGTGGCAGCCCCTGACGGCCTGGCTGGACGCGCGCTGAGGTGAATCCCTGAGCCGGCTTGTCGCGGCGCCGACATCGCGGCCTGCGCCGCCGGCGCCAGAATGCGCCGCATGACGAAGAAGACCTTCCAGACCCTTCAGGACCTGGCCGCCTGCGTCGGCCAGCAGGTGGCGACCAGCGACTGGATCACCGTGACGCAGGAACAGGTGAACCAGTTCGCCGAGGCGACGGGCGACCACCAGTGGATCCACGTCGACGTCGAGCGGGCCAAGGCCGGGCCCTTCGGCGCGCCGATCGCGCACGGCTTTCTCACGCTGTCGCTGCTGCCGAAGATCTTCGAGGCCGGCGTCGAGGTGGTCGAGTCGCGCATGGGCGTGAACTACGGCCTCAACCGCGTGCGCTTCATGTCGCCGGTGCCGGTGGGCAGCCGCCTGCGCGGCCACATGAAGCTGCTGTCGAGCGAGCCGATCGACGGCGGCGGCCTGCAGATGGTGTGGGAGACCACCATCGAGCTCGAAGGCGCCACCAAGCCGGCCTGCGTGGCCGAATCGGTGGTGCGGCGCTACCCTTAAGAAGCCGTGAACGAATCCGTCATGCCCGCTCGCCCTGCCAAAACACACCCACTCGGCGTTGCAAATGCTCGCCATAGCCCTTGCTATGGCTGCGCTTTGCGCCTTGATTGGGCGTGTTTTCGCAGTCCGCTCGGTCACGCCGAATTCATTCACAGCTTCTGAGGGCGGCGCCGCGCCCGCTCACATCGGCATGCCGATGGTGCCGTAGCTGGCCGAACCGCGGCGGGCCGCGGCCACAGCGCCGGCGCGCACGGCTTCGCGGTCGATGTTGCCGGCGGTCTGGCGCTGGACACCAGTGCCGCCGTTGCCGATCGGCTGTGCCTGGCGGGCCTGGGCCTGCACCTCGGCGCGCGAGAGCGTCGGCTGGAAGGGGGCGGGCGGGTTGGGGTTCTGTTCGCCCTGGAAGGCCTGGGCGCCGGTGGCGGCGACGAGGGCAAGGGCGGCGAGGCTGAGGGACATGCGCGTCATGGCGGACTCCTGGAAAGGTTGGACGAAGGGGCGTGGCGCACGGCGCGCCACCCTTGTCCATACGCCGCGGCCGCCGGTGCGGATTCAGCCGGGGAGGGTGTTTTCAAGCCAAATCGGCCGCAAGCCCTCGTCCTGCTTGCGCGAGCAGCTATGAATTTGATAGTGGATCGCCGAAGCCGTTCTGCCGCCAGGCTTCGAACACCGTGACCGCGACGGCATTCGACAGGTTCAGGCTGCGCTGGCCCGGCCGCATCGGCAGGCGCAGCAGCTGGGCCGGCGGGAAGCGCTCGCGCAGCTCCGGCGCGAGGCCGCGCGTCTCGGCCCCGAACACCAGCCAGTCGCCGGGCTGGAAGGCCGTGCCGTGCACGCTGCCGGTGCCACGGGTGCTCAGGCCGAAGACCCGCGCGGGATCGGGCCGGCAGGCGGCGAGGAAGGCGTTCCAGTCCGCATGGCGGCGCACCTCGGCGTACTCGTGGTAGTCGAGCCCGGCCCGGCGCAGCAGGCGGTCGTCCATCGAGAAGCCCAGCGGTTCGATCAGGTGCAAGTCGCAGCCGGTGTTGGCGGCGAGCCGGATCACGTTGCCGGTGTTGGGCGGGATCTCGGGCTCCACCAGGACGATGTGGAACATGAATGGGCGCGGGAGGGTGGGGCGCGAAGGATAGCCGCCCCGGCCGGTCGAAGGGTCAGGGGGCCGGCGTGCGCGCGAGCACCAGCGCGTCGACGTACCGGGCGCCGGCTTCGCGCAGCACCTGCGCGGCGGCGGCGAGCGAGGCGCCGGTGGTCATCACGTCGTCGACCAGCAGCACGCGGCTGCTGTCGACCTCGGCCCGGCGCAGCGGCTCGAGGGCGAAGGCCCCGCGCAGGTTGCGCAGGCGCTGGGCGCGCGGCAGGCCGGCCTGGGCGGGCGTGTCGCGCACACGCAGGAGCAGGGTGGCGTCGCAGCGGCCGGGCGCCAGCCGGCGCGCGAGCGCGAGGGCCTGGTTGAAGCCGCGCTCGCGCAGCCGCTGCGCGAAGAGCGGCATGGGCAGCACGAGTTCGGCCGCCTCCAGCGCCGGCTCGGCCCAGGGCGTGGCGCGCATCAGGGTCGCCAGCGGTGTGGCCCAGCCGGCCTCGCCCTGGAATTTGAAGCGGGCGATGCAGTCGGTCCAGGGCCAGGCATAGTCGCAGGCGGCCAGGCAGGCATCCAGCGGCGGCGGGTGGCGCAGGCAGGCGCCGCAATGCGCCACGCCCGCCGGCACGCGCAGCGCACAGGTGCGGCAGCGCGGCACCGGCTGGGCGAAGCGGGCCACGCAGGCATCGCACAGGGTGCGGGCGGGCCAGGCGTGGCAGACGGCGCACTGGCTGGGCAGGCCGCCGAGCCAGGAGCGGAACAGCCGTGCAGGAGAAAGGGTGGGCATGCCTTCCTATACTGGCGCGCTTTCGCGATGCCGGCCTCCCCGCCATTGGGGCTTGCGCCCGGCATTCGTGACCTTTTTGCCCCATGTCCATCGAATCCCACCGGCGCCCGCCGACCATCGACCCCGTGGCGGCGCAGCGCTGGTCCCGGCACGTGCCGGCCGAGGGCTCGCCCTGGCTGCATGAGGAGATCGGCCGGCGCATGGAAGATCGGCTGCAGTGGATCAAGGCACGGCCGCGCCATTGGGCCGACTGGTCACCGCTGCGTGGCGGCCTGGAGGCGCATGCCCTGGTCGCCCAGCGCTATCCCGACGCGCAGGCCTGGGTCGTCGAGCCCGAACCCGGGCTGCAGCCGGCCACCGCGCAGGCCCTGGCGTCGCCCTGGTGGAGCGCGAAGCGCTGGCGCGGCGGCCGCACGCACCTGTTCGAGCCGCTGCCCGAGGGCGGCGTCGACCTGCTCTGGGCCAACATGGCGCTGCACATGGCGGCCGACCCCGAAGCGCTCATCGGACTGTGGCACCGGCAGGTCGCGGTGGACGGCTTCCTGATGTTCTCCTGCCTGGGGCCCGACACGGTCCGTGAGCTGCGCGCGTTGCATGCCCGCCTGGGCGGGCCGCCCGCGGGCCACGAGTTCACCGACATGCACGACTGGGGCGACATGCTGGTCCACGCCGGCTTTGCCGAGCCGGTGATGGACATGGAGCGCATCGTGCTGACCTGGGGCTCGCCCGAAGCTGCACTCGCTGAACTACGCACGTTGGGCCGCAACCTGCACCCCGCGCGCTTCCCGGCGCTGCGCGGCCGCAGGTGGAAGGGCGCGCTGATGGAGGCGCTGGGCGGCCTCGCCGCGCCGGGCGAGCACGACGGCCGCATCGCGCTGACCTTCGAGGTCATCTACGGGCACGCCTTCCGGCCGGCCGCGCGGGTGTCGGTGGCGAACGAGAGCGCGGTCTCGCTGCGCGACATGAAGGCGATGCTGGGCCGCGGCCGGCCCGGCTGAGTGCCGGGGCCGGGGCCGGGGACACAGGGAAATCCCCGAGAGCGCCCGAGCCCTTGCGCACGGGCGTCGCGCAGCGGACTCACACGCGCCCCGTGCCGGTGCGCGGGCGCCGGGATCGCGGGATGCCCGCGCTACAATCCTTCGTTGCGTGAACCTCGGGGGATGGTCCCCTGACCAAAGTCCCCGGATTCCCGTCCGGCCCGGCTTGGCGCACCACCCGATCTGCTGAACTCGCACGTGCCGAATTCCGTGTTTCGCTTCGCCACCGTCTCGGGCCAGAACGTCCACTGGTTCCTGAGGCGCAACTGCTCGATCACGCCGAGCCAGCTGGGCTGGCTGTACGCGTCGTTGTGCGTGGTGTCGATGGGCATCGGGCTGGTCTTCTGGGTGCATGGCGCCCGCCTCGTGCTTCCTTTCGCCTGGCTCGAACTCGCGGCGGTCGGGCTGGCCTTCATCCTTTACGCGCGCCACGCCACCGATGGCGAACGCATCGCCCTCGAGCAGGGACGCCTGGTCGTCGAACTCGAGAACGGCGGCACCGTGGAGCGCGCCGAATTTCTGCAGCACCAGGTCCGGGTGGAACCTCAGGCCAGCGACCGTTCGCTGATCGAGGTCTCGGGCCAGGGGCGGTCGGTACGGGTGGGGCGCTACGTGCGCCCCGAATTGCGTGCTGCGCTGGCGAGGGAGATTCGCATGGCCCTGCGCGGCGCTTGAAGCGCCCAGGGGCCCGCGAGCGGCGGAGCCGGTGGATTGATTGGAAGCCTTGAAGAAGTGAACACGATGAAGAGCATTTGGACCAAGCCGGCGGCACTGCTGCTGGTGGCCGGCGCGGCGTTCAGCAGTGCGGCGCATGCGGTGAACGACCTGCCTGGCGGCCCGGCCGTGCGCCAGCTCAACCTGCCGGTGGGCGTGACCAAGATTTCCGAAGAGCAGCACTTCCTGCACAACGCCCTGCTGGTGCTGTGCAGCGTGATCTTCGTCGCCGTGTTCGCGGTGATGTTCTATTCGATCTGGAAGCACCGCAAGTCGGTGGGCCACAAGGCCGCCAACTTCCACGAGTCGGTGGTGGTCGAGGTGATCTGGACCATCGTGCCCTTCATCATCGTGATCCTCATGGCCCTGCCCGCGACCAAGGTGCTGGTGGCCCAGAAGGACACCACCAACGCCGACCTCACCATCAAGGTGACCGGCTACCAGTGGAAGTGGGGCTACGACTACATCAAGGGCGAGGGCGAGGGCCTGTCCTTCATCTCCACGCTGGACAGCTCGCACCGCGCGCTGTCCGACGCCGGCGCCAAGGGCGAGGTGCCCCCCGACTACCTGCTCAAGGTCGACAACCCGCTGGTCGTGCCCGAGAAGCAGAAGATCCGCATCATCACCACGGCCAACGACGTGATCCACGCCTTCGCGGTGCCGCAGTTCGGCATCAAGCAGGACGCGATTCCCGGCTTCGTGCGCGACACCTGGTTCCGCGCCGAGAAGGTCGGCGACTACTACGGCCAGTGCCAGGAGCTGTGCGGCAAGGAACACGCCTACATGCCGATCCACGTGAAGGTGGTCTCGGCCGCCGACTACAAGGTCTGGGTCGACACCAAGAAGAAGGAAGCCGCGGCCAAGCTCGACGACCCGACCAAGGTCTGGACGCTGCCGGACATCCTGGCGCGCGGCGAGAAGGTCTACGCCGCCAACTGCGCGGCCTGCCACCAGGCCAACGGCAAGGGCGGCGGCCCGATCAAGGCGCTCGACGGCTCGCCCGTGGTGCTCGACACCGACCATGCCAAGCAGATCCACGTGCTGCTCAACGGCCAGAACAACGGCGCGATGCCGTCCTGGAAGCAGTTGAGCGACACGGACCTCGCGGCCGTGGCCAGCTACACCAAGAACAGCTGGTCGAACAAGACCGGCCAGATCGTCCAGCCCGCCGAAGTGCTGGCCCAGCGCGGCAAGTAAGCCGCCGCCGACGACGAATAGCCAAGGAAGACAGTCCCCATGAGCGCAGTCCTCGATCCCCACGGCCACGCCGGCCACGGCGACCACGTCCACGACGAGCACCACGACCATCCGCACGGCTGGCGCCGCTGGGTGTTCGCGACCAACCACAAGGACATCGGCACGCTGTACCTGCTGTTCTCGTTCACCATGCTCATGGTGGGCGGCGTGCTGGCCCTGCTGATTCGCGCCGAGCTGTTCCAGCCCGGCCTGCAGCTGGTGAACCCGGAGCTGTTCAACCAGTTCACCACCATGCACGGCCTGATCATGGTGTTCGGCGCCATCATGCCGGCCTTCGTGGGCTTCGCGAACTGGATGATCCCGCTGCAGATCGGCGCGTCCGACATGGCCTTCGCGCGGATGAACAACTTCAGCTTCTGGCTGATGATCCCTGCCGCGTTGATGCTCGTGGGCTCGTTCTTCATGCCCGGCGGCGCGCCCGCCGCAGGCTGGACGCTCTACGCGCCGCTGACGCTGCAAATGGGCCCGTCGATGGATGCCGGCATCTTCGCGATGCACATCCTGGGCGCCAGCTCGATCATGGGCTCGATCAACATCATCGTCACCATCCTCAACATGCGCGCCCCCGGCATGACGCTGATGAAGATGCCGATGTTCTGCTGGACCTGGCTCATCACCGCCTACCTGCTGATCGCCGTCATGCCCGTGCTGGCCGGCGCGATCACCATGACGCTGACCGACCGCCACTTCGGCACCAGCTTCTTCAACCCCGCCGGCGGCGGCGACCCGGTGATGTATCAGCACATCTTCTGGTTCTTCGGCCACCCCGAGGTCTACATCATGATCCTGCCCGCCTTCGGGATCATCAGCCAGATCGTGCCGGCCTTCGCGCGCAAGAAGCTCTTCGGCTATGCCTCGATGGTGTACGCGACCAGCTCCATCGCCATCCTGAGCTTCATCGTGTGGGCGCACCACATGTTCACCACCGGCATGCCGGTGACGGGCCAGCTCTTCTTCATGTACGCGACCATGCTGATCGCGGTGCCCACGGCCGTGAAGATCTTCAACTGGATCGCGACCATGTGGCAGGGCTCGATGACCTTCGAGACCCCGATGCTGTTCGCCGTCGGCTTCATCTTCGTGTTCACGATGGGTGGCTTCACCGGCCTGATCCTCGCCGTGGCCCCGATCGACATCCAGCTGCAGGACACCTACTACGTGGTGGCGCACTTCCACTACGTGCTGGTGGCCGGTTCGCTCTACGCCATGTTCGCGGGCTACTACTACTGGGCGCCCAAGTGGACGGGCGTGATGTACAACGAGACGCGCGGCAAGATCCACTTCTGGTGGTCGCTGATCTCCTTCAACATCACCTTCTTCCCGATGCACTTCCTGGGGCTGGCCGGCATGCCGCGTCGCTACGCCGACTACCCCATGCAGTTCGCCGACTTCAACGCCATCGCCACGGTGGGCGCCTTCGGCTTCGGCCTGGCGCAGGTGTACTTCTTCCTGTTCGTCGTGCTGCCCACGATGCGCGGCAAGGGCGAACCGGCCCCGCAGAAGCCCTGGGAAGCGGCCGAAGGCCTGGAATGGGAAGTGCCGTCGCCGGCGCCCTTCCACACCTTCGAGAACCCGCCCAAGCTCGATGCGACCGCCACCAAGGTGATCGGCTGAGCCGGGAGCACGAGACGTCCATGACGCCCGAACAGAAGAGGAACAACCGCCGCATGGGGCTCACGCTGGCCTCCATCGCGCTGATTTTCTTCATCGGTTTCATCGTACGCATGGTCTGGGTGGGGCACTGATGTCTCGCCTGCGCCGCGCCAACGTCCGCATGGTCGGCAAGCTGGCCGTCGTGGCGGCTGGCATGTTCGCCTTCGGCTATGCGCTGGTCCCGCTGTACCGCGCGATCTGCGAGATGACCGGCATCAACGTGCTGGCCCGTTCCGAGCTGGAAGTGCCCGGCGGCGCCAAGGGCGGGGCTCAGGTCAAGCTGCCGGCCAACACGCAGGTCGACACCTCGCGCACCATCACCGTCGAATTCGACGCCAACGCGCGCGGCCTGTGGGAGTTCGCGCCCGCGCAGCGTTCGATGCAGGTGCACCCCGGTGAACTGCACACGGTGATGTACGAGTTCCAGAACACCCAGAACCGTCGCATGGCCGCGCAGGCGATTCCGAGCTATGCGCCGCAGCAGGCGGCGCCGTACTTCAACAAGCTTGAGTGCTTCTGCTTCAACCAGTACACGCTGGATGCCGGGGAGAAGAAGCTGTGGCCGGTCGCCTTCGTGATCGACCCCAAGATCTCGAAGGACGTGAAGACGATCACCCTGTCGTACACCTTCTTCGAGGTGGGCGGCAAGACGCCCGCCGCGCCGACCGCCGGCGCCACGCAACTGCCCGCGGAGCCGCGCTCGTGACCCAGGTCGACGACGGCAGCCCGCAAAAGAAGGCCTCCCTGTGGCGCACCGTGAAGGCGGTGGCCTGGGGCTTCTTCGGCGTGCGCAAGAACAGCGAATACCAGAAGGACATCGCCAGCCTGTCGCCCCTGCACATCGTGGCCGTGGGCTTCGTCGCGGTGCTCGTCTTCATCGGCGTGCTGGTTGCGCTGGTGAAGTTCGCCGTGGCCTGAGCCGGTGCACGGGCCCGCAATGCTTTGATTGAGTCAGAAGAGAAAGCCCAGGAGCTGAAATGAGTTCGACCACCCACGGCGCCACGCCTTACTACTTCGTGCCCGGGCCTTCGCGGCATCCGGTGATGGCGGCCATCGGCCTGTTCTTCGTCATCCTCGGTGCGGGGCAGTGGATCAACGGCCACACCTGGGGCGCCTATTCGCTGGGCTTCGGCCTGCTGTGGTGGTGGATGGTGCTGTACCAATGGTTCGGCGAGGCCGTGCGCGAGAGCGAGAGCGGCCGCTACGGCCACAAGATCGACCTGTCGTTCCGCTGGAGCATGAGCTGGTTCATCTTCTCGGAAGTGATGTTCTTCGGCGCCTTCTTCACCGCGCTGTGGTGGGCCCGCACGCATGCGCTGCCCAACCTCGGCAGCCTGGACAACGCGCTGCTCTGGCCCGACTTCAAGGCCGTGTGGCCCAGCATGCAGGCCGGTGCGACCGGCTCGCCCGCGGGCATCGTGGAGCCCTTCCAGACGGTGGGCCCGTTCTGGCTGCCGACCATCAACACCGCGCTGCTGCTGACCTCGGGCGTCACGCTGACCATCGCGCACCACGCCTTGCGTGCCGACCACCGCGCACAGTGCATCCGCTTCATGTGGCTCACGGTGCTGCTGGGCGTGGTCTTCCTCGGCGTGCAGATTTACGAGTACCACCACCTGTACACCGAACTGAACCTCAAGCTCAGCTCCGGCACCTACGGTTCCACCTTCTTCATGCTCACGGGCTTCCACGGCCTGCACGTGTTCGTCGGCATGCTGATGCTGCTGTTCATCACGCTGCGGCTGATGAAGGGCCACTTCACGCCCGAGCGGCACTTCGGCTTCGAAGGCGCGGCCTGGTACTGGCACTTCGTCGACGTGGTGTGGCTGGGCTTGTATGTCCTCGTCTACTGGATGTAAGCCAAGCGCATGACTCACAACAAAAAAAGCGCCGCAAGGCGCTTTTTTTCATGGGGCGCGTGGGGCCGCGATCCGCAGGCGGAGCGCCTGGCCTCACTTGCCGACCGGCAGGCCCCCTGGCTGGATGTACCCGAACTTCCACGCCAGCAGGATGCACAGGAACAAAAGCACCGACAGGCCGATCCGAACCGTGAGGGCGCGCGCCATGCCGCCCGACTTGGCGCGGCCGTCGCGCCCGTCCTTCAGCATGTAGAACAGCGCCCAGCCCAGGCTCGCCAGGATGCCGACGAAGGCCAGGACGACAAGGTATTTCATGACTCCCATTATCGGCCGCAGCCGCCAGCAGACCCCATGCGCGACGTGCCGCTGACCCCGCTGGACAGCAGACAGACGCGCCGCCGCAGCCGCACGCGCTTCTGGATCATGACGCTGGCCACGCTGGCGATGGTGGCGCTCACGCTGTCGCTCGGCCGCTGGCAGCTTTCGCGTGCCGCGCAGAAGGAAGCGCTGCAGGCGCGCATCGCGGCGCAGGAGGCCTTTCCTCCGCTCGACGCCTCGGCATTCCTGTCGGTCGAGGACATGCCCAGCGAACTGCACCGTCGCGTGAAGCTGCGCGGCCTGTGGATCCCCACGCAGACCGTGCTGCTGGACAACCGCCAGATGAACGGCACGCCAGGCTTCTATGTGCTCACGCCGCTGGCGCTCGAAGGCGTCGAGCAGACCGTGATGGTCCAGCGCGGCTGGGTGCAGCGCAACTTCATCGACCGCACCCAGGTGCCGGCCATCGACACGCCGGCCGGCCTGGTCGACGTCGAGGCGCGCATCGAAGCACCGCCCGCACACCTGCTGCAGCTGGGCGCCGATCCACCGGCGCAGCCCGCGTCCACGGCCGCGCCGGGCCCGGCCAAGGCAGTCGATGTAGGGGCATCGCGCATCCGGCAGAATCTGGACCTCGCCGCCTTCAAGGCCGAGACCGGGCTGCCGCTGCGCACCGACATCTCGCTGCAGCAGGTGGGCGCGGCCTCGGAAGGGCTGCAGCGCGAGTGGCCGGCGCCCGCGCTGGGCATCGAGAAGCACTACGGCTACGCCTTCCAGTGGTTCGGCCTCGCGGCCCTCCTGGTCATCCTCTATGTCTGGTTCCAACTCATCGCTCCCCGCCGCCGCCGTGGCTGACGAACCGCTCGGCCTGACGGTGCATTCCATGCCCACGGCGCGCGAAGCGATGGGGGAGCTCGACGCCGGCCGCCGCACGGCGCTGGGCCGCTGGAAGATGGTGGCCGTGCTGCTGTGCTGCGCGGCGCCGGTGATCGCCTCGTACTTCACCTATTACGTGGTACGGCCCGAAGGGCGCAGTGTCTATGGCCAGCTCGTGGATCCGCAGCGTCCCGTGCCCTCGGTCGTGGCCCGCGCACCCGACGGTGCCGAGGTCAACCTGCAGAGCCTCAAGGGCCAGTGGCTGCTCGTCGCGGTGGCCGGCGCCTCGTGCGATGCGCTGTGCGAACAGCAGCTGTACCTGCAGCGCCAGCTGCGCGAAACCCTGGGCCGCGAGAAGGACCGCGTCGACCGCGTCTGGCTGGTGTCCGACGCGGCGCCGATCCCCGATCGCCTGGCCAACGGCCTGCACGGCGCCACCGTGCTGCGCGTACCGGCCGCGCAGATCGCGCAATGGCTGGCGCCCGAGGCCGGCCACGCCATCGGCGAGCACCTCTACGTGGTCGATCCCATGGGCAACTGGATGATGCGCTTCCCAGCCCGCATGGACGTGTCCGGCGCGGCCAAGGCCAAGCGCGACCTCGACCGCCTGCTGCGCGCCTCGTCCTCGTGGGACGAGGCCGGGCGTTGACCGACCGGTGCCAGCGATGAGCAGCAGCAGCCAGCCCCTCTACGACCTCGCGCCGATCGCCTGGCTGCTGGCGGTGGGCGTGCTGCTGGCCGTCGGGCCGGTGGCGTGGGTGTGGTGGCGCCATGCGGGCACGGGGCCCGCTCGGCGCTTGCACGCGCTCACCGTGCTCACGCTCTTCCTGACCTTCGACCTCACGCTCTTCGGCGCCTTCACCCGGCTCACCGATTCGGGTCTGGGCTGCCCCGACTGGCCGGGCTGCTATGGCAACGCCAGCCCGCTGGGTGCGCGACACGAGATCGCCATGGCCCAGGCGGCGCAGCCGACCGGCCCCGTCACCCATTCCAAGGCCTGGGTGGAGATGGTCCACCGCTACCTGGCCACCGGCGTCGGCGCGCTGATCCTGGTGCTGGCCGTCGCGACCTGGGTCGCGCGGCGGCGCCAGCGCGTCTCGCCGGTGAGCCATGAGCAGCTGGTTCTGTCCTTATGGTGGCCGGCAGCCACGCTGGTCTGGGTCTGCCTGCAGGGCGCATTCGGTGCGTTGACCGTCACCTGGCGCCTCTACCCGGCCATCGTCACGCTGCACCTGCTGGGCGCGGTGGTGCTGCTGGCGCTGCTGTGCATCCAGGCCGTGCGCTACCGGCAGGCGGCCGAGGGGCGCCTGCCCACCGCCGTGCCGAACGGCCTGCGCGCGCTGTTGTGGGTCGGCGCCGCGTTGCTGCTGCTGCAGATCGCCCTGGGCGGCTGGGTCAGCACCAATTACGCGGTGCTGGCCTGCACCCAGTTCCCGACGTGCCAGGGCAGCTGGTGGCCGCCCATGAACTTCTCGCAGGCCTTCGAGATCTGGCGCGAACTGGGCGAAACCAAGGCCGGCGTGCCCCTGGAGTTCGCGGCGCTCACGGCGATCCACTACACGCACCGGCTGGCGGCCTACCTGGTGTTCGCCGTGCTGGGTGTCCTGGCATTCAGGTTGATGCGCCTGGCCGCGCTGCGCGCCCAGGGCCGGTGGCTCGCAGGGCTGGCGCTGCTGCAACTGGCCACCGGCCTGGGCAACGTGCTGCTGGGCTGGCCACTGGTCGCCGCCGTGTTGCACACCGGCGGCGCCGCCGCCATGGCGGTGGTGCTGACCTGGTCGCTGTGCGAGAGCCGGCGCAAAGCCGCAGGCGCGCGCTCGCCGCTCGCCCATGTGCCGCCGCCCTCGCGCCGACTGGAGGCGGTCCGATGAGCGCCCCCATCGCCCACAGCACCCCGATGGCCAGCGTGCTACGCCAGTTCTACGCGCTGACCAAGCCGCGGGTGGTGCAGCTGATCGTCTTCTGCGCGCTCATCGGCATGGTGCTCGCCGTGCCGGGCGTGCCGTCGATGGACGACGTCTGGCGCGCCTTCATCGCCTGCTTCGGCATCTGGCTAGTGGCAGGCGCGGCCGCGGCCTTCAACTGCCTGGTCGAGAAGGGCATCGACGCCAAGATGAAGCGCACCGCCTGGCGCCCCACGGCGCGCGGCGAGCTGAGCGACCGGCAGACGCTGCTGTTCTCGGCCGGCCTGTGCCTGCTCGGCTCGGCGATTCTCTGGTTCGCCGTCAACCCGCTGACCATGTGGCTGACCTTCGCCACCTTCGTCGGCTATGCCGTCATCTACACCGTGGTGCTCAAGCCGCTGACGCCGCAGAACATCGTGATCGGCGGCGCCTCGGGTGCCATGCCGCCGGTGCTGGGCTGGGCGGCGATGACGGGCGAGGTCGGGCCGGAGGCGCTGATCCTGTTCCTCATCATCTTCCTGTGGACGCCGCCGCACTTCTGGGCGCTGGCGCTGTACCGCGTCGAGGACTACCGCAAGGCCGGGCTGCCCATGCTGCCGGTCACGCACGGCAACGAGTTCACGCGGCTGCAGATCCTGCTCTACACGCTGATCCTGTTCGCCGGCTGCCTCATGCCCTTCATCTACGGCATGAGCGGCTGGCTGTACCTGGCGGTCGCCTTCGCCGTCAGCATCGGTTTCTGCGGCTACGGCTTCGCGCTGTGGCGGCGCTACTCCGACGCGCTCGCACGCAAGACCTTCCGCTTCTCGCTGATCCACCTGAGCGTGCTGTTTGCCGCACTGCTGATCGACCACTACATCAAGTGACCACCCCCAGTCTTCGCGCACTGCGTGTCGCTCGCCAACCCCCTCAAGGGGCACACGCAGCGGCCCGGCAAAGCCGGTTCCACGCGCGTTCTGATATGGCCTGCTCCGCGGCCGACAGCGTCTTTGGACTGGCTCAACCACCGGCGAATCATGGCGTCATAGGTCTTAGACATGCACAAGCGAAATGCTCTTAAATTGATAGCTGGTGGCGCAGGCTGGGCGGGCGCTGCAAGCCTTTTCGGCTTCAGTCTCGCGGGCTGCAGCGAATCGAAGCCTACCTTCAACGCGGTCGACCTCACGGGCGCCGAATACGCCCGCGACTTCAAGCTCACCGACATGAACGGCCAGGTGCGCACCCTGGGCAACTTCAAGGGCAAGGTGGTCGTCGTCTTCTTCGGCTATGCCCAGTGCCCGGACGTGTGCCCCACCACCATGACCGAGATGGCGCAGGTCAAGCAGAAGCTGGGCAAGGACGGCGACAAGCTGCAGGTGGTGTTCATCACCGTCGACCCCGAGCGCGACACGCCCGAGATCATGAAGGCGTACATGGGCGCCTTCGATCCGGCCTTCGTCGCCCTGATCCCCACGCCCGAGCAGCTCGCCGCCGTCGCGAAGGACTTCAAGGTCTACTACAAGAAGGTCGACGGCAAGACGCCCACCAGCTACTCGATGGACCACTCGGCCGCCCAGTACATCTACGACCCGCAAGGGCGCCTGCGCCTGTATGCGCGTTACGGCGCCGGGGTCGACCCGATGGTGGCAGACATCAAGGCGCTGCTGGCCTCCAGCGCGGCCTGATCGGCGCATCGCCAGCCGCCATGTCGGTCGAGCACCTGCGCGCGCGCAAGGGCGCGTTCCGCATCGCGCTGATCCCGCCCGAGGTGCTGGGCGCGCTGAACGACGGCCTGCTCGAAACCGTCAACCTCAACGAGTTCCTGGCCCTGGACACCCCGCGCCTGGCCCGCGCGGTGGCCGGGCAGATCGGGCTCGACCCCGCGCACGAGCGCCTGGCCGACACACTGGCCATGCTCGACGCCTTCAAGCCCATGCAGCGCCACACGCACATCGCGCGGGCGCTGTACGACCTGACGGCCGCACACCCCGAGCGCGACGCCATCGCCCAACGCTTGGCCACGCATCCCAGCGATGTGGCGCGCAGCTGGGCCGTGCAGTGGGTGCAAGTCGCCGGCCTGCCGCTGGCAGCGCGCCTGCAGGCCGTGCGCCGCTTCGCCGCCGACCCGCACTTCGGCGTGCGCGAGTTCGCTTGGATGGCGGTGCGCGACGCCGTGATCGGCGATGTCGACGCCGCCATCGCCGCGCTCGTGCCCTGGACGGGCGATGTCGACGAGAACATCCGCCGCTTCACCAGCGAGCTGACGCGCCCGCGGGGCGTGTGGTGTGCGCCCATCCCGGCGCTGCAGCGCGAACCGTGGCGCGCACTGCCGCTGCTGGAGTTGCTGCGCGCCGATGGCAGCCGCTACGTGCAGAACTCGGTCGCCAACTGGCTCAACGACGCCAGCAAGGGACAGGGCCCGTGGGTGCAGGCCCTGGCAGAGCGCTGGCTGGCCGAGAGCGACACGCCGGCCACGCGCTACATCGTCAAGCGGGCGCTGCGGACGCTATCGAAACCATAGCTGCGTGGGCCCGATCGGTGGGCCTTGTGGCGTGATTTGGGCTTGAACGCGGACTCCCGTACGCGAAGGGCGCAAAGGTTTCGCGAAGGACGCGAAGAAACATCCTTTCTTGGATTTCCTTTTGCGTCCTTCGCGTGACTTTCGCGCCCTTCGCGTACGGGAGTCCGAATTGAAAAAGCCCGGCACAGGGCCGGGCTCTTCAACCGACAGGAAGGCTGCGATCAGGCGTACGCCGCCAGCGCCTTCTTCATCTTCTTCATCGCCGCCGCTTCGATCTGGCGGATACGCTCGGCCGAGACGCCGTAGTCGGCCGCCAGTTCGTGCAGCGTCATGCCGCCCGAGCCGTCGTCGTTCACCTTGAGCCAGCGCTCCTCGACGATGCGGCGGCTGCGGTCGTCCAGCGCTTCCAGCGCGGTGGCGATGCCGTCGCTCGACAGCCGGTCGCGCTGGCGCGATTCGAGCTGCGCGGTCGGCTCCTGCGAGGCGTCGGCCAGGTACGCGATCGGGCCGTAGGTGTCCTCGCCATCGTCGGCCGGGCCCGGGTCGAGCACCACGTCGCCGCCCGACAGGCGGGTCTCCATCTCGATCACTTCCTCGGGCTTGACGTTCAGCTTGCGCGCCACCTCACCGATCTCGTCGGTGTTCAGCGTCTCGCGGTGCGTCTCGGCATCCGCCGCGGCGGCGTCGGCCTTGAAACCCTGCTTCATCGAGCGCAGATTGAAGAACAGCTTGCGCTGGGCCTTGGTCGTCGCGACCTTGACCATGCGCCAGTTCTTCAGGATGTACTCGTGGATCTCGGCCTTGATCCAGTGCATGGCGTAGCTCACCAGCCGCACGCCCTGGTCCGGGTCGAAACGCTTCACGGCCTTCATCAGGCCGACATTGCCTTCCTGGATCAGGTCGCCGTGCGGCAGCCCGTAGCCCAGGTACTGGCGAGAGATCGAGATGACCAGGCGCAGGTGCGACAGGATCAGCGCCCCCGCAGCTTCCAGGTCGTTGTGGTCACGCAGCCGGCGCGCGAAGCCTTGCTCTTCCTCGAGGGTGAGCAGGGGCAGCCGGTTGGCGGCAGAGATGTAGGCGTCCAGATTGCCGAGCGAAGGCACCATGGCCCACGGATTGGCCACGGCCAACTGGTTGGCAGAAGATCCAGACAGGCTTGTCATAGGGGAAACTCCTTGGTTGGCATTCATATTAGCACTCGGTTAGAGGGAGTGCTAAAGCGGGAGTTCCCAATAAAACGTATCGGGTCGATAGTTTTTGTCGAACTCCCGTCAGGCCCGGATCCCCAGCTTCGCCAACCCCAGCCCGGCAACGAACAGCGGACCCACGTAAAGGTATTGGAGGTCCTCGAAGAAGGAAGGTTTCCTGCCTTCGATCTTGTGGCCGACGAACTGGAAGATCCAGCCCACCACGAAGATGGCCGCCGACACCGGCAGCACCAGGCTGCCCAAGGCGTGGACGGCGGCCAGCAGCACGGCGGTCCAGGCCAGCATCACCGCAAAGAACACCGGCGAGCGCAGCAGCGCGTAATACACGAGGCTGGCCGCCACGAAGGCATACGCCACCCAGGGGTGGATGGCGAACAGCAGGCCGACGATGCTGAGCATGATGGCCGGAATGGCCACGACATGGATCAGCTCGTTGGTCGGGTGGCGGTGGCTTTCGGCGTAGTGGGCCAGCAGGCGGTCCACCCGGCGGCGTGGGGCGGCGTCTTCCAGCGGGGCGGCGATGGTGTCCATGGGCTTTTCCTGAATGCTGCGGCGCGGGGGCCGCCAATAAGTCACGTCCTGGGTCGATGTGAAACGAAAGTCAACATTTCGTCGATTTTTCACTCGCGGCGGCGCGCTGTCGGGCGCACAGTACGCCTTGCCGGCACCGGACACAAGTCTTCGTCCTCCGGCACTCACGAGGAGCGAGGGAGTGGAAGCCTTCATGGACAAATTGATCATCACCAGTCGCCAGGGCGGGCGCAAGCTGGTCGACCTGGATCGTCCCCGCATGACCATCGGCCGTGCGCCGGGCAGCGACCTGCCGGTCGAGACGCCGCTGGCCAGCCGCGTGCATGCGTTGCTGTCGGCGCGCAGCGACGGCGTCTACGTCAGCGACCTGGACAGCAGCAACGGCACCTTCGTCAATGGCCGCAAGATCGAGCGGCACCTGCTGCGCCACCGCGACGTGATCCGCGTTGGCGACTGGGACATCCGCTACATCGACGGCAACGTCGAGCCCCAGCGCGAGACGACGGTCGCCCCGGCGATCTGATCCGCCGCCGCGCAGCGGCGGCTTTCTTCTTCAACCCGCCAGCGCCTGCGCGAACTCGCGCGCGTCGAAGGTTTCCAGGTCTTCCAGCTTCTCGCCCACGCCGATGAAGTAGACCGGCACCGGCTTCTTGCCAGGCTGGGCCTTGGCCCGCTCCACCCCCCATTGCGCGATGGCACACAGCACGCCACCCTTGGCGGTGCCGTCGAGCTTGGTCACCACCAGGCCCGTGAGGTCCAGCGCCTCGTCGAAGGCCTTGACCTGCTGCAGGGCGTTCTGCCCGGTGTTGCCGTCGATGACCAGCAGCACCTCGTGCGGTGCCGTGGCATCGGCCTTCGTCACCACGCGCTTGATCTTCTTCAGCTCGTCCATCAGGTGCAGCTGCGTCGGCAGGCGCCCGGCGGTGTCGACCAGCACCACGTCCTTGCCGCGGGCCTTGCCGGCGTTCACGGCGTCGAAGCTCACGGCGGCCGGGTCGCCGCCTTCCTGGCTCACGATCTCGACCAGGTTGCGGTCGGCCCAAACGGCGAGCTGCTCGCGGGCCGCGGCGCGGAAGGTGTCGGCCGCAGCCAGCAGCACGGTGCAGCCTTCGTTGGCCAGGTGCTTGGTCAGCTTGCCGATGGAAGTCGTCTTGCCGGCGCCATTCACGCCCGCGACCATGATCACCGTCGGCGTGTGGCGTCCCACTTCGAGCGGCTTCTCCAGCGGCTTGAGCACTTCGGCCACGGCGTCGACCAGCAGGGCGCGCACCTGCTCGGGCCGGGTCGCACTGGCGGCCCACACGCGGTCGCGCAGGTCCTGAAGGATGTGGGCGGCCGCCGGGATGCCGGTGTCGGCCATCAGCAGCGCGTCTTCCAGCTGCTCGTACAGCTCGTCGTCGATGGTGGCGTTGACGAACACGGCCTGGATGCCGCTGCCGGTCTTCTTGAGGCCCGACTTGAGCCGGTTCATCCAGCCCTGGCGCTCGGGCGCGGGGGCGGGCGCCGGGGCCGGTGCGGGCATGCGGGCTGGTGGTGCCGCCAAAGGCGCAGGTGGGGCGACCACTGGCGTCGGCGCTGCGGCCGGCGCAGGGGCGGGGGCAGGTGAGGGTGCCGGCGTCGCCACCGGTGCGGGCGCCGGCGCCGCCGCGGGAGCCGGCGCCTCGGCCGCCTTGCCGCCGCCGAACCAGCTCGATGGCGAGAACACCGAGCGCGTGGCGGGTGCGTCGGCCGGGGCGGGCGCGGGTGCGGCAGGCGCATCCGACGACGGGGCCGGCGCGGATGGCGAGGGGGCCTCGGCCGGCGGCGCCTTTTTCTTGAAGAAACTGAACATTCGGGGGATTTCTAGAATCCGATCGATTCTATGAAACACCCCTCGCCACGCCGTTTCACGGCCGGCGTGGCGCTGCTGGCGGCCCTGGCCGGTCCGCTCGCGTCCGTCGCGCTCGCCCAGGCTCCGTCGCCCTCCCCGACGCCGGCCGCCCCGTCCTCCCTTCCCACCGCGTCCGTCAAGCCCGTCCAGTACACCCTGGCCAACGGCATGACGCTGATCGTCCAGCCCGACCGGCGCGCCCCCACCGCGGTGCAGATGCTGTGGGTGCGCGTGGGTTCGGTCGACGAGGTGGACGGCACCTCGGGCGTGGCCCACGTGCTCGAACACATGATGTTCAAGGGCACGGCCACGCTCAAGCCAGGCGAGTTCTCACGCCGCGTGGCCGCGCTGGGCGGGCGCGAGAACGCCTTCACCACCCGCGACTACACCGGCTACTACCAGCAGATCCCGGCCGAGAGGCTGGAAGACGTGATGAAGCTGGAGTCCGACCGCTTCGCCCACAACCAGTGGCCCGACGACGAGTTCAAGCGCGAACTGGAGGTGGTGAAGGAAGAGCGCCGCATGCGCACCGAGGACCAGCCGCGCGCCCTCCTGGGCGAGCAGCAGAACGCGGCCGTGTTCATCGCCTCGCCCTACCACCGCCCGGTGGTCGGCTGGATGAGCGACCTCGACGCCATGACGCCGCAGGACGCGCGCGCCTTCTTCCAGCGCTGGTACGTGCCGGCCAACGCCGCCGTGGTGGTGGCGGGCGACGTCGACCCCGAGCGCGTCCGCGCCCTGGCGGAGAAGTACTACGGCGGCATCCCCGCGCGCGCGGTGCCCGAGCGCAAGCCGCGCACCGAGCCGCCGCAGCGCGGCATCCGCCGCATCGAGTTCAAGGCCCCGGCCGAGCAGGCCTACGTGTCGCTGGCCTTCCGGGTGCCGCAGATGGAGCAACTCGACAGCCCCACCGACGCCTGGGCGCTGGTGGTGCTGTCGGCGGTGCTCGACGGCTACACCGGCTCGCGCCTCGACCGCACGCTCACGCAGGGCCCGGGCCGCGTGGCCGACAGCGTCGGTGCCGGCTACGGCTTTGCCGGCCGCGGGCCGCAGCTGTTCCAGCTGGTCGGCGTGCCAGCCGCCGGCCAGACCACCGAGACGGTCGAGGCGGCGCTGCGCGCCCAGGTCGCGCGCATCGCCAAGGAGGGCGTGGGCGCCGCGGAGCTGGCCCGGGTCAAGACGCAATGGGTGGCCAGCGAGACCTACAAGCGCGATTCGGTCATGGCCCAGGCGCGCGAACTCGGCAGCAACTGGGTGCAGGGGCTGCCGCTGGATGCGAGCGAACGCATCGTCAAGCACCTGCTGGCCGTCACGCCCGAACAGGTGCAGGCGGTGGCCGCCAAGTACTTCGGCGACGACCAGCTCACCGTCGCCACGCTGCGGCCCCTGCCCATCGACCCGAACGCCCGGCGCGGCCGCGGTTTCGCCGCCCCGCAGGGAGAGATGCGATGAACCGCCCCACACTTTCGTTTGCTATGAAAAATGTAGCTGTTCACGCAGCACTGGCGGCGGCTGCAGCCCTTTTCGGCTTGAATGCGCAGGCCGGCGTGCCGATCGAGCGCTGGCAGCTGTCCAACGGCGCGCAGGTCTACATGGCGGCGACCGACGCGCTGCCGATCGTCGACGTGCAGATCGACTTCGACGCCGGCAGTCGGCGCGACCCGCCCGCGCAGGCGGGTCTGGCCGGCGTGACGGCCGGCATGGTCGAGAAGGGCGTGAAAGGCGAGGGCTGCCGCCCGCCGGTGGGCAATGCGCCCGCCGCGTGCGCCACGCCGGCCCTCGACCAGAACCAGCTCGGCGAAGCTTGGGCCGACCTGGGGGCCGAGTTCGACGTCGGCGCCAGCGCCGACCGCATGAGCTTCACGCTGCGCAGCCTGGCCGACCCGGCGCTGCTGGCCAAGGCCGTGGCGCTGGCCGCGCGCGAGATCGGCGAGCCGTCCTTCCCCGACGACGTGTGGCAGCGCGAGCGCGAGCGTCTGTCCGCCGCCATCCGCGAGAGCAACACCAAGCCCGGCACGATCGCCAGCCGCACCTTCGGCCGCGACGTGTACGGCGGCCATCCCTACGGCGACGACGCGACCGAGGCCACGCTGGCCGCGATTTCCACCGCCGACATGCGCGCGCGCTACGCCCAGACCATCCTGCCGTGCCGGGCCAAGCTCACGGTGGTGGGCGCCGTCACCCGCGTGCAGGCCGAGCGCATCGCTACCGACCTGCTGGCGCGGCTGCCGGCGACGAATGGCGCCTGCCCCGCGCTGCCGCCCGTGGCCGAAGTGCCGCCACTCGCCAAGGCCGTCGTCGAACGCATCCCCTTCGACTCGGCGCAGGCCCACGTGTTCATCGGCCAGCCCGGCTATGCACGCCGCAACCCCGACCACTTCGCGCTCACGCTGGGCAACTACATCCTGGGCGGTGGCGGATTCGTCTCGCGCCTGACGGACGAGGTGCGCGAGAAGCGCGGGCTGGCCTACAGCGTCTACAGCGGCTTCTCGCCGGGGCTGCATGCGGGCGCCTTCCGCGTCGGCTTCCAGACCCGGCCCGACCAGGCCGACGAAGCCGTGAAGGTGGCGCAGGACGTGCTCGCGAAGTTCGTCGCCGACGGCCCGACCGAGGCCGAACTCAAGGCCGCCAAGGACAACCTCATCGGCGGCTTCCCGCTGCTCATGGACAGCAACCGCAAGCTGCTGGGCAACGTCGCCAACATCGCCTGGAACGACCTGCCGCTGGATTACCTCGACACCTGGACGGCGAAGATGAATGCGGTGACCGTGGCCGACATCAAGGCCGCTTTTGCGCGCACGCTGCAGCCGCAGAAGATGGTGACGGTGGTGGTGGGCGGCGCCGAGCCATCCGCCAAAAAGTAGGACCTGCTTTCGTCATCCCGCCAAGGGAACCGGGCCACGACGCCCGCCTGGCGGGCGCATCCGGCCATCGATGTCGTGGTGAAGTGGATGGCCTGCTTCAGTGCAACGCTGCCCGTGCCGCCCGCACCACGGCGGCCGTGAGCGCGGCCAGCAGCGTCGACGCGGCGCGCGCATGCTGCCAGTACAGCGGCACGTCCAGCACCGCGCCCGGCACCAATTCGACGAGGCTGCCCTCGGCCAGGGCCGGCGCGGCCAGTGCGGCCGGATGCAGGCCCCAGCCCATGCCGGCCCGTGCCGCCTCCACGAAGGCGTGCGAGGAGGGCAGCCGGTGCTGCGGCAGCACCACCGCACGGTGGCACACGCGCCGCGCCCAGCGCGCCTGCAGCTGATCTTTATGGTCGAAGAGCAGGCTCGGCGCCTCGGCCAGCGAGCGCGCGCCCACGCCCTGCGCGAAGTGGCGGGCGATGAAGTCCGGGCTGGCGGCCGCCACATAGCGCATCGCGCCCAGCGGCTGCACGCTGCAGCCCGCGGCCGGCTGGGCCAGCGCCGTCACGGCGGCCAGCACGGCGCCGCTGCGCAGACGCTCGGCGGTGTGGTCCTGGTCGTCGACGGCGATGTCCAGCAGCACCGGCGTCTGCGCCGCGAATGCGGCAACGCCCGGGGTGAACCAAGTCGCGAGGCTGTCGGCGTTGACGGCCACGGGCAAGGTCGCGCGGGCGGGCGCTGCGCCGTCGGCATCGAGCGCGGGCAGGGCGGCGCCCAGGTCGTGCTCCATGAGCCGCACCTGCTCGACGTGCTGGCACAGGCGACGCCCGGCGTCGGTCGCCGTGCAGGGCTGGCCCCGGACCACCAGCGCGCCGCCCATGCGCTCCTCCAGCAACCGCACCCGTTGCGACACCGCCGAGGGGCTCACGTGCAGCGCGCGGGCTGCGCGCTCGAAGCTCCCCTCGCGGACGACGGCGTGCAGGGCGGCCAGGGCGGCGTAATCGAGCATGGATGAAGCCAAACTGAATCGAGTAAAGGAAATTCAGTTTGTCTTCATCGCGTGCCGGCGGCAAGCTCGGCCCCCGATGACTGCTGCTTCCTTTCTTCTCGCCTTCGGCCAGGGCCTGCTGTTGAGCCTGGGCCTCATCGTCGCCATCGGCGCGCAGAACGCATTCGTGCTGCGCCAGGGCCTGCGGCGCGAGCATGTGGGCGAGGTCGTGATGTTCTGTGCGCTGGCCGATGCCGTGCTGGTGGCCGCGGGCGTGGCCGGCATGGCGCAGCTCCTGGCTGGGCGGCCGGACCTGGCGCGCGCGCTCGCCATGGCGGGCGCAGCCTTCCTCGCCGGCTATGGCCTGCGCGCCCTCTGGCGCAGCCGGCGCGGCGACGCGCTGCGTGCCGAGGCGGACCGCCCGGCCTTGCCGCGCGGCGCGGTGCTGGCACAGGCCGCCGCCTTCACGCTGCTGAACCCGCACGTCTACCTCGACACCGTGCTGCTGGTCGGCAGCATCGGCGCGCAGCATGCGCCGCTGCAGCGCCTCGCCTTCGTCGCGGGTGCTGCGCTGGCGAGTGCCGGCTGGTTCGTGGCGCTGGGCTACGGCGCGCGCCTGCTGGCGCCGCTCTTCGAACGGCCCCGGGCCTGGCAGGTGCTCGACGCCGGCATCGGGCTCACGATGCTGGCGCTGGCGGCGGGGCTGCTGACGCGCGCGCTCGCTTAAGCTCGCCGCATGCCCCGTTCTTCTCCCAAGCCTGCCGTCAAGAGCGCCCGCCCGCACGAGGTCCGCATCATCGGCGGCCAGTGGCGCCGCACCCGCCTGGCCGTCGCCGACAGGCCCGGCCTGCGCCCCACGCCCGACCGTGTGCGCGAGACGCTGTTCAACTGGCTCGCCAGCCTGGCCGGCGCCACGGGCGGCGAGCTGCCCGGCTGGCATTGCATCGACGTCTTCGCCGGCACCGGCGCGCTGGGCTTCGAGGCCGCGTCGCGCGGCGCCGCCGTGGCCCTGCTGTGCGAGCAGGACGCAGCCCTCGTCGCGCAGATGAAGGCGACGCGCGAGAAGCTGCAGGCCGAGGCCGTGCGTGTCGAGCGCGGCGATGGCGTGGCCCAGCTCGAGCGCGCGCCTGCCGGGCAGTGGCATGCCGTCTTCATCGATCCGCCCTTCGACCAGGCCGCGCTGTACGAGCGCAGCCTGCGTGCCGTGGCGCGCGTGCTGCGGCCCGGCGGCGTGGTGTACCTGGAAGCTGCGCGCGCCTGGAGCGACGAGGAGCTCGCCCCCTTCGGCCTGTCGGTCTACCGGCACCTCAAGGCCGGCGTGGTGCATGCGCACCTGCTGCGCGCGGCCGGCAGCGCCTGAGATCGCTGGAGAACCCGCGCGACAGCGCGGCATGTTGCGCCGCAAGGTGGCGTACATAATGCGCCCGAACGACGAACCCGGTCCCCAGCAGGAGGAACTCATGACATCCAACGTGATCGCGGTCTATCCCGGCACCTTCGATCCCATGACGCTCGGTCACGAGGACGTGGTGCGGCGCGCGACGCAGCTGTTCTCCAAGGTGATCGTGGCGGTGGCCGCCGGCCACCACAAGAAGGCGCTGTTCACGCTGCAGGAGCGCATCGACATGGCCCGCGAGGTCGCGCGGCCCTACGGCGAGACGGTCACCGTCGAGAGTTTCTCCGGCCTGCTGCGCGACTTCGTGGTCGCGCGTGGCGGCAAGGCCATGGTGCGCGGGCTGCGGGCCGTGACCGACTTCGACTACGAGTTCCAGCTGGCCGGCATGAACCGCACGCTCATGCCCGAGGTCGAGACGGTGTTCCTCACGCCCCAGGACAAGTACCAGTTCATCTCCAGCACCTTCGTGCGCGAGATCGCCGTGCTCGGCGGCGAGGTCGGCAAGTTCGTCTCGCCGCACGTGGAGCAGCGGCTCGCGGCCAAGGTGCGCAGCCTCGGGCGGGAGTGAGCTTGGCCGACCGAGCGGCCGGCCCCGCGCCACGCGTGCACGCTTTGGGCGACGCAGCGCTCCTGGTCGAACTGCCACCGCCCGCCACGCTCGCTGTCCAGCGCAAGGTCTGGGCGCTCGGCCAGGCCGCGCAGGCCTGGCCCGAGGTGGGCGAGGTGCTGCCGGGCATGAACAACCTCACGCTGCTGTTCGACCCCGAGCGCATCGACGCCGGCGAACTGGAGCTGCGCGTGCTCACCCTCTGGCCTGAACTGGGTGAGTCCGCCGCGGGGGAGGCCCGCACGGTGCAGATCCCGGTGGCCTACGGCGGCGAGCATGGGCCCGACCTGCACGACGTGGCCCGCCACACCGGCCTGCCGGCCGACGAGGTGGTGCGCCGCCACGCCGCGGGCGACTACGTGGTGTACCTGCTGGGCTTCCTGCCCGGCTTCGCGTTCATGGGTGGCCTCGCGCCCGAACTGGCCACGCCGCGCCGCAGCGAGCCGCGCACGGCGGTGCCGGCGCGGTCCGTGGGCATCGGCGGTGCGCAGACCGGCATCTACCCGCTGGTGTCGCCCGGCGGCTGGCAGCTCATCGGCCGCACGCCGCTGGCGCTGTTCGACCCGCAGGCGGCCGATCCCACCCTGCTGCGTCCGGGCGACCGCGTGCGCTTCGTCGTGGAGAGCGTCGAGTTGTGAGCGGCACCCTCGTCGTTCACAGGCCGGGCATGCTCGCCTCGGTCCAGGACCTGGGCCGCGAAGGCCTGCGCCAGCTCGGCATCTGCCCCGGCGGCGCGCTCGACACGCTGGCGCTGCGCCTGGCCAACCGCCTCGTCGGCAACCCCGAGGGTGCGGCCGGCCTCGAGCTGACGATGGGCAATGCCGAATTGCGCTTCGAGTCCGACACCCGCATCGCCTACCTCGGCAGCGACTTCGACGCGCGGCTGGACGAGCAGCCGCTGCACCCCGGCTGGAGCGTGCCCGTGCGCGCCGGCCAGCGGCTGCGCTTCGGCGGCGCCAACCGCGTGGCGGCTTCGGCCGGCCTGCGCAGCTGGCTGGCGGTGGCCGGCGGCATCGACGTGACGCCCATGATGGGCTCGCGCAGTACCGACCTCAAGGCCGGCTTCGGCGGGCACGAGGGGCGTGCGCTGAAGAAGGGCGACCGGCTGCCCCTCGGCGCGTCGGGCCTGACCGAGGCGCAGCGGGCGCGTCGCGCCTTCGGCGTGCGCGGACCCGATCCGTGGCGCGACGAGGGCGCCGACGCGCCTGTGGCGCCGGCCGGCGACGACGGTGCCACCGTGCTGCGCGTCATGGCCGGGCCCGAAGCCCATCAGTTCACCGCCGCATCGCGCGCCGCCTTCCACGCCGCCGCCTGGCGCATCACGCCGCAGAGCAACCGCATGGGCAGCCGCCTCGAGGGCCCGGCGCTGCAGCGCGAGGCGGCGGGCGACATGCTCTCGGCCGGCGTCGTGCCCGGCACCGTGCAGGTCCCGCCTTCGGGCCAGCCCATCATCCTCATGGGCGACGCACAGACCACGGGCGGCTACCCGCGCATCGCCGTGGTGATCCGCGCCGACCTGTGGAAGCTCGCGCAGGCGCCGCTGGGCGGGCTGCTGCGCCTGATCGGGGTCGACGCCCCCGCCGCACTGGCCGCCTGGCAGGCGCAGAAGCGCTATCTCGCGTCGGTGGAGCAGGGGCTGGCGGCCATGGGGTGGCCGTCGCAGAATTGATCGCCTGACAAGCGGACAGCCGAACGCAGAGGGCGCGAAGGATTCGCAGAGGCCGCAGAAAAAGGCCGAACTTCTTCTTTTCAGCGGTTTTCTCTGCGCGCTTTGCGCAACCTCTGCGCCCTCTGCGTTCGGCTGTCCGGTCCCGTTTTTCTCACCCTGAATAACCCCATGCAAATCGACCTCAACGCCGATCTCGGCGAAGGCGCCGGCAACGACGAGGCGCTGCTCGCGCTCGTGAGCTCGGCCAACATCGCCTGCGGCTGGCACGCCGGTGACGCGAAGACCATGCGCCAGTGCGTGCGCTGGGCCATCGACAACGGCGTGGCCATCGGCGCGCACCCGAGCTTCCCCGACCGTGAGAACTTCGGCCGCAGCGCCATGCAGCTGCCGCCGGACGAAATCGTCGCCAACATGCTCTACCAGATCGGCGCACTGGCCGCGATCGTGAAGGCCGAGGGCGGCACGCTGGTCCACGTCAAGCCGCACGGCATGCTCTACAACCAGGCCGTGAAGGAGCCCGAGCTGGCCGCGGCCCTGTGCGAGGCGGTGCGCAAGTTCGACCCCTCGCTCAAGTTCTTCGGCCTGGCCGGCAGCGGCATGATCGAGGCCGCGCGCCGCGCCGGCCTGACGCCGGTGGAAGAGGTCTTCGCCGACCGCGGCTACATGCCCGACGGCAGCCTGGTGCCGCGCAGCCAGCCTGGCGCGCTGATCGAGGACGAGGAGGCCTCGCTGGCGCAGACGCTGTCGCTGGTGCGCGACCACCAGGTGACGGCGATCGACGGCAGCACGGTGGCGGTGAACGCGCAGAGCGTGTGCCTGCACGGCGACGGCGCACATGCGCTCGCCTTTGCGAAACGCATCCGCGAGCGGCTCACGGCCGAGGGCATCGCGATCACGCCGCTGGCCTGAGCGCGCCGCGCGCTGTCGGCCGCCCCGGCCGGTGCACGCCGACCCCGTCGATGTGACGGATGCCCTTGCCTCCCTGACCGGTCGCTCTTACAAGCGGGCGATCAAAAAGAAGTTCAGGGAGTTAACTCATGGAACTGCGCGACATCGCAGTGACCGTACGCGAGCTGGCGCACGGCGGGTTCGGCTGGGTGCTGTTCGAAGGCACCGGCGAGGACGGCAGCTTCGCCTCCTACGCCCGCCTGCAGGCGTCCGAACGACCGTACGACAGTTACTGGACGGCGCTGGCCGCGGGCATCGGGGCGCTGCGTAGCCTCGGCACGCCGGAGCGGGGTCCGCGCCGACGGCTGGATTGAAATCCGGAAGAGAAAAGGGCTGCAGCGCCGACCGTACGGGCGCCGTTTGCTATTGATTCGATAGCAGACGGCACAGCCAGTCGCCGAGAAAGGCGTTGACGGTGCCTGGCTTCTCCATCGTGAGCATGTGGCCGCAGGCCGGGACCCAGTGCAGCTCGGCCTGCGGCAGCAGCGCGGCGATCTCGCGCGAGGCGGCGGGCGGCGTCAGGCGGTCGCTGTCGCCGCACATCACCAGCACCGGGCAGCGCAGCCGGCCCAGGTGCTGGCGTGCATCGGGACGCTGCATCAGCGCGCGGTTCTGGCGGATCAGCTGCGCCGCGCCGGCGTCCAGGATGATGTCCAGGTAGCGCTGCGTCAGCGCCCGGTCGGCCGCCTGCGCCGGATGGAAGGCGAAGACGATGTTGGGCTCGATCACGTCGCGCACGTCGCCCTGTTCGAAGAGCTCGATGGCCGAGGCACGCAGCTCGTAGGTCTCGGGCGTCTCGGGCGCGGCATTCGTGCCCAGCAGCGCCAGCCCGGCGACGCGTTCCGGCGCCTGGCGGGCTGCCTCCATGGCCACCATCCCGCCCATCGAGGCGCCGCACAGCACCAGCGGGCCGGCCGTCTCGGCGAGCACGGCGGCGGCCATGGTCTCGATGCTGGCGTGCCGCATGTGGGCGTCGCTCACGAGCGGATCGAGGGCGGGCGGGACGATCGGCAACTGGGCTTCCCAGAGGCGGGCATCGCAGGCCAGGCCGGGGAGAAAGACGAGGCGGGGCATGGCGGCATTCTGGCATCCGCCGGCGCCACGGCGCGACCCTGGGAGGCGCGAATCGCCCGAGCTTGCGCGGCGTCATCCAGGCCGCACGTGCGTGTGGACAATGGCGGGGTCCATGCCCACCGACCTGATCCTCATCCGCCACGGCGAGACCGACTGGAACCGCGAGCTGCGCTTCCAGGGCCACATCGACGTCCCCCTCAACGACACCGGCCACGAGCAGGCGCGCCGCCTGGGCCTGCGCCTGAAAGGCGAGCGCGTGGCGCACATCGTGTGCAGCGACCTGCTGCGCACCCAGCAGACCACGGCGCCGGCCGCGCAGCAGCTCGGCCTGCCGGTGCAGACCACCGTCACGCTGCGCGAGCAGAACTTCGGCATCGGCGAAGGGCTGCGCGGCGACGAGATCCAGGCCCGGCATCCGCGCGCCTGGGAAGACTGGCTGCTGTTCCAGGCCGACCGCGGGCTGCCCGGCGGCGAGACCACGCGCCAGTTCCATGCGCGCGCCATCGCGGCCCTGGGCAGCATCGCGGCCCAGCATCGGGGCGGGACGGTGCTGGTGGTGACGCACGGCGGCGTGCTCGACATGGTGTGGCGCACGGTGCGTGGCCTGGGGCTGGACGGCCCGCGCCAGAGCGACATCCCCAATGCCGGCATCAGCCGCGTGCGCCTGGCCGACCCCGCGCAGCCGGAAGCCATCGAAATCCTCGAATGGGCCGACACGGCGCACCTCGTGGGCCTGGGCCCGCAGCCGACCTACGACCAGAAACGGCACCTCAAGGATTGAGCGCGCGAAGGCGCCGGATTCACACCCCGAGCGCCTGCGCCGCGTCCTCGCACCAGAAATGCGCCGCGGCGTAGAAGCCCTCCCACACGCAGCCATTGCAGCCGCGGCCGCAGCAGGTCGTCGGTTCGGGCGGGGGCGCGCGCAGCGTCACGCCCTGTGCCTCTGCCCGTGCCTGCCAGGCGGCGAAGCAGGCGCGCGTGTACGCCAGGTCGCCGGTGCGCGGCGAGGGTGGCGGCGCGTCGCTCATCGCCAGCCCGCGGCGCGCAGCTGATCGGCGATCTGCTGGGCGATGCGCGCGTAGCCCTGGGCGTTGGCGTGGATGCGGTCGGAGCGCAGCGCCGCATCCGACAGCACGTCCGCGTAGACGCCGGGTATCAGCAGCGCCTCGCCGGTGCGCGCGAGCTCGGCATAGAAGGGAGCGTCGCTCAACGCGCCCACCGCGGCCCGCATGGCGTCGGGCGCCGGCGTGGCGATCAGCGCCACGTGCGGCGTGTGGGCGCGGGCCTGCGCGAGCAGTTCGGCGATGTGGCGCCGCGTGGTGTCGGCCGGCACGCCGCGCAGCATGTCGTTGCCGCCGATGCCCACCAGGATCGCGTCGAAGCGCTGCGTCGCCAGCAGCGGCGCGAGGCGCGCCAGCGCGCCTTCGGCGGTGTCGCCGTTCACGCCCTCGTTCACCACCTGCCAGCCGGTGAGCGACGCCAGCTGCACGGGCCAGGCGGCCTCGGGCGGCGCGCCGTAGCCGAAGGTCAGGCTGTCGCCCAGCGCCAGCACCGTGGCGCTGGCCGGCAGCATCGCGGCCTTGGACGCCTTGCGCTGGCATCCGGAAAGGGCCCAGGGTGCGGCGGCGAGCAGGGTGAGGAGACGGCGGCGTTGCATGACGCGGGGCAGTGTAGAGACCGGCCAACAACCCCACGGTTTCAAGCCGAATCGGGCTGCAGCGACCGTCCCGCCTGGGCAGACAGCTATCGATCCTGTAGCAATCCGCTTCAGTCCAGTTCGATTCAGTGCCGTGCGTGGTGACGTTCGTACAGTTCCAGCACGATGTCCTTCACGCCGTTCACGTGCGCGGCCACCGCCTGGGCTGCGGCTTCGGGGGCGCCCTGGCGCAGCGCGGCCACGATGGCGCGGTGGTCCTCGTTGGAGCTGCGGTTGAAGCCGGCCAGCGAGAGCTGCATGAAGGACATGCGCTGGATGTGGCCCTGCAGCATCGCGAGGATCTGCTTGGACAGCGGCCGTTCGGCAGCGCGGTAGAGCAGGTCGTGGAAGCGCCCGTTGAGCTCGCTGAAGGCCCAGGCGGTGGGCGCGTCGTCCATGGCATCCACCAGACGCTGGGCCTCGTCGAGGTCCGCCGCCGTGAGCAGCGGCGCAGCGGTGCGCATGAGGTGCGGCTCGACCATCGAGCGCAGCTCGAAGGCGTCGCGCAGCTGCGCCAGCGTCAGTTCCTTGACCAGCGCGCCGCGGTTGAGCAGCAGCTCGACGAAGCCGTGCGCCTCCAGCGTGCGCAGTGCTTCGCGCACCGGGATCTTGCTGACGTGGAACAGCGCGGCCAGCTCGTCCTGCCGCAGCGCGCGGCCGGGCGCGAGCAGACCGCGCACGATGGCCTCGTGCAGCACGCGCACGATGTCGTCGGTCGACAGGCGCCCGCCCGCAGCCGTGCGGCGCTCGCGCACCAGGCGCTGCAGCGGCGTCTCGCCGGGCGCGGTGGCGGCCTCAGCGGGATTCGGTGCGTCGGCTGTCGTGGCCTTCATGGATCTTCTCGCGCACGAAGGCGCAGATCTCGTTGAACAGCGGATGCTCCTGCATCTGCGCACGCCGCGGCCGCTCGAAAGGCACGCGGATGTCGGCCACGATGCGCGAGGGCCGGGCGTTCATCACCAGCACGCGGTCGGACAGGAACACCGCTTCGCGGATGCTGTGGGTGATGAACACGGCGGTCTTGTGCACCTGGTCCCAGAGCTGGGCCAGCATGAGGTTCATGTCGTCGCGCGTGATCGCGTCCAGCGCCGAGAAGGGCTCGTCCATCATCAGCAGGCGCGGGTCGTTGACCAGCCCGCGGCAGATGGCCACGCGCTGGCGCATGCCGCCGGAGAGTTCGGCCGGTCGCTTGTCCCGAAAGTCCCAGAGCCCCGTGAGCTTCAGCAGCCGCTCGGCCTCGGGCCGATGCTCGGCCAGCACGCGCTTCTGCGTGCGGATGGGGAAGAGCACGTTGTCCATCACGCTCTTCCAGGGCAGCAGCGTGGCGTCCTGGAACACGTAGCCGAAGTCGCGCCGCGGCCCGTCCACCGCGCGGCCATCGACGGCGATGCGGCCGGCGGTCGGCAGCTCCAGGCCACCGATCATCGACATCAGCGTGCTCTTGCCGCAGCCGCTCGGGCCGACCAGGCTCACGAAGTCGCCTTCGTCGATGTCGAAATCGGCGTGCTCCACCGCATGCACGTCGCCGTTGCGGGTGGGGTAGGTCTTGCCGACCTGCCGCACCGTGAGGTAGCTGCGGTCGCGCTCGGGCGCGGTGCTGCGCGGCAGCAGCCAGGGGTGCCGGGGGGTGGTCAACATCGGGTCCATGGCGTCAGGCCCCGAAGGCGTGCCGGGTCCAGCGCTCCAGCAGGGCCACGACGCCGTAGAAGCCCAGGCCGAAGACGCACAGCACCGTGATGGCGGCCAGGATCAGCGAGGTGTCGGCCTGCGAGGAGGCGAAGAGGATGAGGTAGCCCAGCCCCGCCTGCGAGGTGATGAACTCGCCGACGATCACCCCGATGATGGCGAAGGTGGTCGCGATCTTCATGCCGCTGAACACATAGGGGAGCGCGTGCGGCAGGCGCACCGACACGAACACCTGCCAGCTCGAGGCCGTGAGCGCCCGGCACAGGCGCAGCAGCGACTTGTCGACATGGTCCAGCCCGGCCAGGGCCGCGATCACCACCGGAAAGAAGCTGATGAAGACCGAGAAGGTCAGCCGCGACTGGAAGCCGATGCCCAGCCAGACGATGAACAGCGGCGCCAGCGCGATCTTGGGAATGAGCTGGAACAGCACGACGTTGGGGTAGAGCATGCTGCGCATCAGCCCCGAGGCGCTGAGCAGCGCGGCCAGCGCCACGCCCAGCAGCGAGGCGATGGCGAAGCCGGCCACGCTTTCCCACACGGTGGGCCAGGCGTGTTCCATGAGGAGCGGGAAGGTCTCTACCAGGCGCCGGGCGATGGCGCTGGGCGTGGGCAGCAGCACCTCGCGGATGCCGAAGGCGCGCACCACGATCTCCCACAGCACCAGCGTGCCGACGGCGAAGGCGAGCGGCAGCCCGATGCGCTGCAGCGGACCGGCCTCGTTCATCGCGCGGGCAGGCCGTCGAGCAGCGGCGTGGACGCGTGGGGCAGCGGCTTGGGGCGGGCCGGGATCGCGAAGGACAC
Organism: Xenophilus aerolatus; assembly: GCA_030418545.1. GTDB lineage: Bacteria > Pseudomonadota > Gammaproteobacteria > Burkholderiales > Burkholderiaceae_C > Xenophilus. Next base: position 321,139 of record QAIB01000005.1, read on the forward strand.
CATCAGGCGCCGCTCACCATCCTGCTGTAGGGCGCGACGTTCCTGCGGATGGCGTCCCACTCGGCGTTGCCGAGCTTGATCTTGCCGACGAAGCGGTTGGTGGCGAGGTCCTCGGGCACCAGCGGCTTGGCGTCGGCCTTGAGCGCGCCGGCGCGGGCGGCCAGCGAGATCATGCCGGCCAGCTTGGGGATGCTGCTGTAGCCCAGGCCGTGCTCGATCGCCTCCGGCGCCACCATGGTGGCCTGCGCGAGGCCCTGCGACAGCCTGGCGTTCTCCTTGCCGCCCTTGGCCAGTGCGATCTCGGGCTGCGCCTTGTAGAGGATCTCGAGCGACTCGTCCGGCTTCTTGAGCGTGTAGACCACCGACTCCAGGATGCCGTCGACCATGGCCTGGCACAGGCCGGGGTCGGCGTTGATGGTCTCGGTGCGCGCGATGACCTGCGCCGCGTAGAGTTCGATGCCGGACTTGGCCCAGGGGATGAAGCGCGTCTTCACGCCCAGCGAGTCCAGCACCGGAATGCTGGACGAGCCGATGGCCGTGATCGCGTCGACCTGCTTGTCCATCAGCGCGCGCTCGATCAGGCGCGCATCGAGCTGCTGGCGGGTGACCTTCGACAGGTCGATGCCCGTCTTCTCGGCGAAGGCCGTCCAGTAGGGCGATTCCGCCGAGGTGGCGACGGTGCCGACGCGCTTGCCCTCGAAGTCCTTGGGGGTGCGGATCGGCGAGTCGGCCAGCACCAGGTTGCCCATCAGCGAGTCGTAGCCGACGGTGGCGAGCGCCTGCAGCGGCAGGCCGCGCGCCATGTTGACCAGGGTGCCGCCGAAGAAGACCACGCCCAGGTCGAACTGCTTGTTGGCCACCGCCTGCGCGGCCGCCACCGAGCCGTTGCCGCGCGCGACGGTGAGGTCGATGCCGCGCTTCTTGAAGTAGCCGAGCTCCTTGCCCACCATGGGCCAGTAGTTGGAGCCATTGACCACCCAGGGCAGCGTGATGCTGACGGCGCGCGTCTGCGCGAAGGCGGGCAGGGCGAGGGCGCTGCCGGCGGCAGTGGCGCCGGCCGCCTGCAGCAGTCGGCGGCGGGACAGGGCGGGCGGGGTGGGAAGGGACATGGCGGACTCCGGCAGGCCGTTCGGGTCCATCGCGGTGCAGCACGGCCGGGCGCGATGCACCAAAACGTATACGAAACAAGATACGAAAAGTGCGAACGGCCCGGTTCACGCAGTTTGCGTGCCAAGAGGCTCACCGCCGCGCGCGCTCAGTCGCGCAGGCCCCAGCCCCCGTCCACCGCCTGCAGCAAGGGCGAGTCGAACACGCCGACCAGGCGCGCCGCGCGCTCGGGGCCCAGGGTGTGGGCCCAGCGCCGTCCCTGCCGCATCGCGACGCCGCAGGCCAGCACCTGCGCGCCGAGCGATTCGATGAGCGTCCAGGGCGCCCCCAGCGTGCTGCCGCTGCTCACCGCGTCGTCCACCAGCACCACGCGTTTTCCTCGCACCAGGGGCAGCAGGTTGGGATCGAGGTAGACCCGCTTGCCGGCCGTGGGTGTGGTGATCGACTGCACGGCGCCAGACAGCGACTCGTCGTACCAGTACTTGCGCGAGTAGCCCATGGGCACGTAGCGGCTGTGGCCCAGGTGGCGCGCGACCACGGGCGCGAAGGTCAGGCCCAGCGTCGGGATGCCGATCACGACCTCGGGCTGCAGCGGCGCGAGGCGCTCGGCCAGCATCCGACCCAGCGTCTCGACCACCTCCAGCGAGGCCTGGTTGCAGATCAGCGACGCGACGGCGTGCGTCGGCTCGTCGGCGAGCGCTCGGATGGGCAGCACCAGCACGCGGCCGTCGGGCAGGCGCGCGGGGTAACCGTACTGCCAGGGGCCCTCGGCGGGGCCGGCCTCGTCGGCATCGACGATGCGCTGCCAGTAGGCGGTGGTGGGCTCGGTGAAGGGGGCCGGGGGCATCGGCGAAGAGGTCGTCATCCGGAGTTAGGAATAAAAAGTGCCTGTGGCGCCCGCTGCGCCTGGGCCGGCAGCTATGGATTCCATAGCAGGTCAGTGCGCTTCGGCCAGCGGCGGCAGGCCCAGTCCCGCATACACCGTGCCGGCCAGCCGCCGCAGCCGCCGCGACTCGGGCTGGCCGTTGAGCTGCTGCTGCACGATGCCCTGGGCACCGGTGAGCGCGGCCTGTGTGCCGCTTCGCACGAGCGCATCGAGGTAGACCTGCTCGAAGAGGTCGCGCTGCGCGTGGCTGCCGCCGATCTCGACCATGCGCGGCAGCGCCGTGCCCAGGCCCTCGATGGCAGCGGCGTGGTTGCCGCGCGCGTGCGCCAGCAGCCCGCGCGCCGCCGGCACGCACACGCGCTCCCAGGCATGGCGTGTGGCCGCGGGGGCGGTGGGCGCGTAGGCCTCGATGTGGCGCAGCAGCGTGTCGGCCTCGGGCCGGCCGGCGCGCGCCAGGCCGTAGAGGTACTGCAGGTCGAGGAAGGGCAGCACGTGGTCGGCGGTGCGGCCGGCCAGGTGCACGGCCACGTCCTGCCAGCGATCGCCGACATCGATGCCCGCGAGTTCCAGCCGCGCCAGCAGCGACACGGCGCCGATCTGGTCCTGCGAGTAGTCCTTGACCACGCCCCAGCAATGGCGGTCGTACACCGCCAGCGCCTCGTCGTCACGGCCCAGGTCGATGAGGAAGAGCGCCAGGTGCCACCAGTTGTGCGTGACCATGAAGGAGTTCAGGCCGGTCCAGGTCTCGCTCACGTCCTCCATGAAGGCCAGGCCCTCGGTGAGGCGGCCCTCGGTCAGCATGACATGCGCCAGCGCATGGTGGGCCCACGGCTCCTTGCGCTCCATCGCGATGGCACGGCGGGCGCTGGCTTCGGCCTCGCGCATCAGGTGGCACTGCTCGTAGCCGAAGGCCAGCATGCCGTGCAGGTAGGGCACGTCGGCCGCATGCGGCGCCGCCGCCAGCGCCAGCCGCAGCATGCCGGGGCAGTCGCCGAGGTTGAAGCAGTGGTACTGCCCGAGCTTGAGCGACACCAGGTCGCGCGGGAACTCGCGCGCCTGTTCCTCGTGCAGCCGGATCGCCTCCCGGATGTCGCCCGCCACCCAGGCCGCCACCGCCGCGATGTAGCGGCGTTCGCGTGGCGTCGCCTGCGCGGCCCCGGCCTGCGCGCGTTCGATGAAGGGCCGCGCATTGGCCACCGCGTCGGCCGACTCGGCAAACATCTGCAGCGTGGCGCCGTAGGCCTGCACCAGCGGGTCGGGGTCCTCGTGCGGCGTTAGGGCGAGGTTGGCAGCGCGTGCTTCGCAGGCGATGAAGCCGCCCACGAAGTCGTCGACCAGGCGATGGCTGGTGCTGTCGCTCAGGCTGAGCGGATTGCCGAGCGGGTCGGTGGCGGTGGGTGCGGAGGACATGGCCGAGATTCTGCCGGCGTGCCGGACTGTGCGTGCGCACTACCTCGGATGCGGGATGCGCAGGCCCGTGGGCGCCGCGCATCATGGCAGCAGCGAATGCACCGGAGCCTGCCATGCCTCAGCTCACCGACCTTCATCTCGCTCGCATCATGCGCAACGCCTCCGGGCGCCGTCGCGCCGAGTGCCTGCAGCCCTTCAACGATGCGATGCAGGCGAACGGCATCGACACGCTGAACCGCGCCGCCGCCTTCATTGCGCAACTGGCGCACGAATCGGGCGAACTGCGCTGGCTGGAAGAGATCTGGGGCCCGACCGCCGCGCAGAAGCGCTACGAGCCGCCGAGCGACCTGGCCCGGCGGCTGGGCAACACGCAGAAGGGCGACGGCTTTCGCTACAAGGGCCGCGGGCCGATCCAGGTCACGGGCCGCTTCAACTACAAAAAATACGGCGAGCTGCTGGGGCTGGACCTGGAAGGCGACCCGGCGCAGGCGGCGCAGCCTGCGGTCGGCTTCGCCATCGCCGGCTGCTTCTGGTCGCGCAACGGCCTCAATGCGCTGGCCGATGCGGGCGACTTCAGCGGCATCACGCGGCGCATCAACGGCGGGCAGAACGGCGCCGCCGATCGGGAGCGCTTCCACGCGCTCGCTTTGCAGGTGCTGGCGGACAGTTTCCCCGCACGTGCCGCGGCACCGGCGAAGGCCGCGCGCGCCACGCGCGCCGCAGCGGCCGGCTCGCTGCCGCGCGGCCAGGAGGCGATCGAGGCCGACGCCGCGGCCATGGCACAGGAGGACAAGCGCACCGCCGGGAAGGCGTCCGGCAAGGGCAAAGGCAAGGCGGCCGCGCCGGCGCCGGCAGAAGCCCCCGCGCGCGCTTTCGATGTGCGGCCCGACACGCTCGACTTCCGGGACCTGATGTACACGCCCACCCTGGTGGAAGTGCCCACGCACGTGCCGCTGGGCGACTACATCGACCAGGGCGTGCCCATCCTCGACCAGGGCCGCGAAGGCGCCTGCACCGGCTTCGGCCTGGCGACGGTGGCGAACTACCTGCTGCTGCGCCGGCGCGTGCTGCCGGACCGCACGCCCGTCAGCCCGCGCATGTTCTACCAGCTGGCGCGCCGCTACGACGAATGGCCGGGCGAGGACTACGAGGGATCGAGCGCGCGGGGCGCCATGAAGGGCTGGCACAAGCACGGCGTGTGCGCCGAGTCGCTGTACCCCCAGGTGCTGCCGCGCGGCCAGAAGCACGGCCTGAACGAGGCGCGCACGGCCGACGCGGTGCGGCGGCCGCTGGGCGCGTACTTCCGGGTCAACCACAAGGACCTGGTGGCCATGCATTCGGCGATCGCCGAGGTGGGCATCCTCTATGCCAGCTGCCGCGTGCACCAGGGCTGGAGCGCAGTGGGTGCCGACGGCCTCATCGCGCAGTCCGACGCCATCCTCGGCGGCCATGCCTTCGCCATCGTCGCCTACGACGAGCGCGGCTTCTGGCTGCAGAACTCGTGGGGCCCGACGTGGGGACAGGGCGGCTTCGGCCACCTGAGCTACGACGACTGGCTGGCCAACGGCACCGACGTCTGGGTGGCGCGCCTGGGCGCGCCGGTGACGCTCACGCGGCCCGAGTCGGCGGCCACCGCGCATGCGAAGAGCTCGGCGCAGTCGAACGCCTACGCCTATGCCGAGCTGCGGCCGCACATCGTGAGCGTGGGCAACGACGGACGGCTCAAGGCCGGCGGCGACTACGGCAGCACGCCGCAGGAGATCGCGCGCGTGTTCGAGGAGGACATCCCGCGCGCCGTCGCGGCCTGGAAGGTGCCGCGCGTGCTGCTGTACGCACATGGCGGGCTGGTGAGCGAGCAATCCGCGGTGCAGCGGCTGGCCGAGTACCGGCCGCTGCTCATCGGCGGCGAGGTGTATCCGCTGGCCTTCGTGTGGCGCACCGACTACTGGACCACGCTCACCAACATCCTCAAGGACGCCATCTCCCGGCGTCGGCCCGAGGGTGCGCTGGACGCCACCAAGGACTTCATGCTCGATCGGCTGGACGACGCGCTCGAGCCCGTCGCGCGCGCGCTCACCGGCAAGTCGGCCTGGGACCAGATGAAGCAGAACGCGCTGGCCACCAGCGCCGCCGGCGGTGCCGCGGTGCTCGTGGCGGACCACCTCCAGAAACTGGCAAAGAAGCTGCCGGGGCTCGAGATCCACCTGGTCGGCCACAGTGCCGGTTCCATCCTGCTCGCTCCGGTGCTGGGACTGCTGGGCGACCGCGGACTCCAGGCGAAGACCTGCACGCTGTGGGCGCCGGCCTGCACCACGGCGCTCTTCCGCGCGCACTACCTGCCCGCGCTGCAGAAGAAGGTGCTGCGCAAGCTGGCGCTCTTCCTGCTCACCGACACGGCGGAGCAGGACGACCACTGCGCGCACATCTACAACAAGTCGCTGCTGTACCTGGTGTCCAACGCCTTCGAGGATCCGGCCCGCATCCCGCTCTTCCGCGACGGCGTGCCGATCCTGGGCATGGCGCGCTGGCTCGACGCCGAGCTGCGCAAGACCCTGGACTCTTTCGGCACCGACGTCGTGCTCGCGCCCAACAACGAGCCTGAAGCCTCGCTGTCGGCCTCGGGCGCAATGCACCACGGCGACTTCGACGACGACCGGCGCACGGTCATGGCGACCTACCGCCGCATCGTCGCCGACGGGCCGGTGGCAGCCGCGCGCCGGGGCGAGGCGGCAGCCGGCGCGCTGCCGGTCTTCAAGCGCTCCGAGTCGTCGATGCGCGACCAGCGCCAGCAGCTGGACTGGCGCACGCAGCGCGCCTAGGGGCAGGAGGCCCGCCCGGGCTCGGGCGCGGGCTCGCGCGGCGCGCTCTCGCCCTCTTCAGTCAGACGCCCGCCGCCTGGTGCCGAAACTCCTGCGTGCGGCCACCGTAGCCATAGGCCGCGGCACGCGCATCGATCACGTGCACGTAGCTCACCTCGTGCAGGTCGGGCCGCAGCCGCTCGAAGGCGGCGTGCACCTCGGCCAGGTAGCGTGCCTTCTCGGCCTTGGTGTTGGTCTCGTCGGTGACGCTGATGTCGAGGTGGAAGGCGCTGCGCTGCTGCTCGGCCAGCGAACGGCTGCCCACGAACCATAGCGCGGCCGGAATGAAGTGCACGGTGGTGGCGATGACCTCGGGCTTCTTGCCCAGCACGCGCTGCGTGAGCTCTCCGACGGCGGCGACCGCTTGGCGGGCCAGGGCGGCATCGGGTTCGCCGGACAGGTGGATGACGATGTGGGGCATGGCGCTTCTCCTTGGGAGTGGAATGACGATGGGGTCATTCTGGGCGCCGGGTAGCCATCGGTAAAACGGGAATAAATAATGTGTTCCATCGAAATTGCCGATGGATAAACGATGCAGGGATTCGACATCGAACAGCTGCGCACGTTGGTGGCCGTGGTCGACGCGGGCAGCGTCACCGGCGGCGCGCCGCGCGTGTTCCTCTCGCAGTCCGCCGCGAGCGAGCAGCTGCGCAAGCTGGAGGAGCGCGCCGGCCAGGTGCTGCTCCACCGCGGCAGGGCCGGTGTGTCGCCGACGCCCGCGGGCGAGCGCCTGCTGGCCCATGCGCGTCGCCTGCTCGCGCTGAGCGACGAGGCCTGGCGCGACCTGCACGGCGTGGCGATGCGGGGCGAGCTGCGCCTGGGCATCACCGACTACTACCGGCCGGCCGACCTCGCGCGACTGCTGGCGCGGCTGGGTGCGCAGTACCCGCAGCTACGGCTGCACGTCACGGTGCGAAAGAGCGGCGAGGTCGAGGCCGCCTATGCGCAGGGCGAGCACGACGTCGGCGTGTCGATGCGCATCGTGGGCCAAGGCGCGCCGGCGCGTGCCACCGGGGCCCTCCTGCGGCAGGAGGCCTTGCGATGGATGGCGGCCCCCGGTGTGCGGCCGGAGCGCGGGGCGCCGCTGCGCCTGCTGGCGCTGCCCGACAGCTGCGCGCTGCACCAGTTCACCGTGGGCCTGCTGCGCCGGCGCAAGGTGCCCTACAGCATCGTGCACGTGGCTTCGGGCGTGGCGGGGCTCCAGTCGGCACTGGCGGCGGGGCTCGGCATCGCCTGCCTCAACGAATCGGCGCAGGGGCCCGGCGTGGCGCCGCTGGCCGCGCCGCACGGGCTGCCGGCGCTGCCGAAAGTCGCCTTCCACGTGCTGCCGCCGCGCCAGGGCGAAGACGCGTTGGTCGGCCGCGTGCGCGAGGAACTGGCGGCGCTGCTGGCGGCCTAGCCGCGCCCCCGCGTGCCGACGGCGCTACGCCATCGGCGGCTGCGGCCACGGCCGCTGTTCGCCGCGGATCTGCTCGAAGGCGCGCGCGACTTTCAGCACGCCCAGGTCGTCGAAGCGCTGTCCCGCGATCTGCAGGCCGATGGGCAGGCCCGCTGCCGAATAGCCGCAGTTGACCGAGGCGGCTGGCTGCTCCGACATGTTGAAGGGCACGGTGAAACCGATGTGTTCCAACGGGCGCAGCGGGTCGTTGGTGGGCGAGGCGTCCTCGGCCGGCGCCGGCATGTTGGGCGACACCGGCGAGATCACGTAGTCGAAGCGCGCGCAGGCGGCCACGGTGGCCACGCGCGTGACGTGGAACTGGCTCGCGGCGCGGAACATGTGCTCGCCTGAGAAGCCGGCCGCGCTCTCGGCCCAGGCACGGATGTAGGGCAGCACCTTGTCGCGCTGGTCGGCCCGCAGCGCCTTCATGTCGACGAAGGAGCGCATGCGCCAGAAGTGGTCCATGCCGTCGAGCATGGCCTGCGACATGAAGGGCTGCATCGGCTGCACGCTGGCACCGGCGCGCTCGAACAGGATGGCGGCGTGGCGCACCGCGGCGGCGATCTCGGGGTCGACCGCGAGGCCGCAGCCGGCGTCGAGCAACAGGCCGATGCGCAGGCCGCGCAGGTGCTCGGGCCCGACGTCGTGCTGCGACCAGGGGATGTCCTGTCCCGGCAGTCCCATGCTGTCGCGGGCATCGGGCACGGCAAGCGCCTGCATCATCAGCGCTGCGTCGGCCACGCTGCGCGTCATGGGGCCGGCCACGCGGCCGGTGTAGCTGTTGTCCAGCGGGATGCGGCCCAGGCTGGGCTTGAGGGTGAAGATGCCGCACCACGAGGCCGGCAGCCGCAGCGAGCCGCCGATGTCGGTGCCCACGTGCAGCGGCCCGTAGCCGGCCGCCGCCGCCGCACCGGCGCCGGCGCTGGATCCGCCGGGCGTGCGGGCGAGATCCCACGGGTTGCGCGACAGGCGGTGGAAACTCGACAGCCCCGAGGAGAGCATGCCGAAGTCGGGCATGGTGGTCTTGCTCACGAGCACCATGCCGGCTTCCTTGAGACGCGCCGCAGCGGGGGCGTCGGCGGCGGCCGGGCGCAGGTCGACTGCTGCGGTGCCCGCGGGCATCGGATCGCCGGCCGTGGTGATGTTCTCCTTCAATGTGCCGGGCACGCCGTCGAGCGGGCCGAGCGCTTCGCCGCGCTGCCAGCGGGCCTCGCTGGCGCGGGCCTGCGCCAGTGCGGCGTCGGGCCGGTAGAGGTAGGTGGCCTGCAGGGCGGGCTCCCAGCGCTCGATGTGGTCGATCACGGCCTGGGTGGCGTCGACGGGCGACAGCGTGCCGGCACGGTACGCGTCGGAAAGTTCGGCCGCGCTCCAGTCGTGCAGCGGGCGGGCGGTGTCAGCGTTCATGGCGTGCGAAGAAAAAAAGCCGTGTCCCGCGGCGGCGGAACACGGCATGGGTCAGAAGTCAGGCCGTCAGGAAGAGGCTCAGGACCACGACAGCGCGGCCAGCTCGTTGGCCGAGATCGGCATCGCCGTCCACAGCCCCTTGACGGTCTTCTTCGCGATGATCGGGAAGGTCGGCTGGAACAGGAAGCCGTTGGCCGCGTCGTTGGCCAGCAGCCGCTGCGCGTCGCCCAGCAGCTTGTTGCGCTCCGTCGCGTTGCCGGTGGTCTTGATCTTGTCGTACAGCGCCTGGAAGGCCTTGTTGTTGTAGCCCCAGTAGTAGTCGGGCTTGGCGTAGTTGCCCAGGTCGAAGGGCTCGACGTGCGAGACGATCGTGAGGTCGTAGTTGAAGCCGCCGCCGTAGGTGCCGCTGAGCCACTGCGCCCATTCGACGTTCTGGATCTTCACGTTGATGCCGATCTTCGCGAGCTGGGCCACGATCACTTCGCCGCCCTGGCGCGCGTAAGGCGGCGGGGGCAGGGTCATGGTCAGTTCGAGCGGCGTCTTCACGCCGGCCTCGGCCAGCAGCTTCTTGGCCTTCTCGATGTCGAAGGGGTTCACGGCCGTGGTGTCGACGTAGCCGGGCGCGCCGGGCACGTAGTGGCTGCCGATGGGCGTGCCGAAGCCGTCGGCGGCGCCTTCGATCACGGCCTTGCGGTCGATGGCCGCCAGGATGGCGCGGCGCACCCGCACGTCGTCCAGCGGCTTCTTGCGCTCGTTGATCGCAAGGATGGTCTTGGCCCGCGAGCCGCCCAGGATGACCTGGAACTGCGGGTTCATCTTGAACTGCGGCACCACGCGCGTGGCGATGCGCGGGAAGGCGTCGACGTCGCCGGCCAGCAGCGACGCGGCCTGCGCCGCCGGGTCGGAGATGAAGCGGAAGGTGACCTTCTGCAGCTTGGGCTTCTGCACGCCCTTGTAGCCCGGCCAGCGGCTGACCACCAGCGAGGAGCCCTTGGCCCAGCTGTCGAGCTTGTAGGGGCCGGTGCCCACGGGCTGCGTGGCGTTGCTGCCGGCACTCTTGGGCTCGACGATCACGGCCGTCGCCTGGCCCAGGATGAAGGGCAGGTCGGGGTCGATCTCCTTGTTGATCACGACCACGGTGTGGGCGTCCACCGCCTGCACCGAGAAGTTGGCGAAGGTGCGCTTGTCCTTGTTGGTGCTCTTCTCGCCGCCGGCGCGCTCGAAGCTGAACTTCACGGCCTCGGCGTTGAAGGGCTCGCCGTTCTGGAAGGTGATGCCCTGCCGCAGCTTGAAGGTGTAGGTCTTCAGGTCGGGCGAGATCTCCCAGCTTTCGGCCAGCAGCGGCGACACGCTGCCGTCGGCGTTGATCTTGGTGAGCGTCTCCATGATGTTGTAGAGCACGATCTCGCCGATGGCCGAGGCGGCGTTGGCGGTCGGGTCCAGGCCCGGCGGTTCGAGCGTCATGCCCAGCACCATGGCGTCCTTCCTTCCCTGCGCCAGGCCGGCCAGCGGCGTGGCGAGCGCGGCGGTGGCGCTGCCGGTGAGAAGAAGGGTGCGGCGGTTCAACATAGCGAGTGATCTCCGAAGGGATGAAGCGTGGACGCGGAGCAGCCATCGAGGCCGCCGGCGAGGCACGCCGAGGGCGGCCATGCAGCAGGAACGATGCCATGCCGCCGCGCATTCTCTCGCAGCGAAGGCGCACCGTGCTGGGCGCCGGGGCCCCGTTCCCTCGGGACGTTCCCCAAGGCGGGGCGCAGGCGTGCCGTTCAGCCCCAGGACAGGGCCGACAGGTCGTTGGCGAAGATGGGCTGGTCCTTCCACAGCCCGCGCAGGCCGCGGGCCGCCACGGTGATGAACTGCGGCTGGTAGAGGAACCCGTTGGCGGCGTCCTCGGCCAGCAGGCGCTGGGCCTCGCCCAGTGCGCGCAGTCGGTCGGCCTCGCGCGGGCTGCTGCGGGTGCGCTCGAACACTTCGTTGAATTTCTCCGAGCGGTAACCCCAGTAGTAGTCGGGCTTGGTGTAGTTCACCAGGTCGAAGGGCTCGACGTGCAGGATCAGCGTCAGGTCGTAGTTGTGGGCCCCGCCGTAGGTGTTGCCGATCCACTGGGCCCATTCGACGTTCTGCAGCCTGGCGTTGACGCCGACCTTGGCGAGCTGCGCCGCGATGAGCTCGCCGCCCTGGCGCGCATAGGGCGGAGGCGGCAGGATGAAGTTCAGCTCCAGCGGCGTCTTCACCCCGGCCTCGGCGAGCAGCCGCTTGGCCTTGTCGGGGTCGTAGGGATTGATGCCCAGCGTGTCGACGTAGCCCGGCGCGCCGGGCACGTAGTGGCTGCCGATGGGCACGCCGCGCCCATCCATCGCGGCCTCGATGACCGCCTTGCGGTCGATGGCCGCCAGCAGGGCCCGGCGCACGCGCACGTCGTCCAGCGGCTTGCGGCGCTGGTTGATGGCCAGGATGGCCTTGCCGCGCGAGGCGTTGAAGAGCACCTGGAAGCGCCGGTCGTTCTGGAACTGCGGCAGGCTGCGCGAGACCGAGGCATGCGGGAACAGGTCCACGTCGCCGGCCAGGAGCGCGGCCACCTGCGCGGCCGGCTCGGAGATGAAGCGGAAGCTCACGCGGCGGATGGCGATGGTGTCGGGCTGCCGCCAGTCGTCGCGCTTCGCCAGCACGATGGTGTTGCCCTTGTTCCAGGCCTCGAGCCGGTAGGGGCCGGTGCCCACGGGTTGGGTGGCGTTGGTGTCGGCGCTCTTGGGCTCGACGATGATGGCGGAAGCCTGGCCCAGCAGGAACAGCAGGTCGGGTTCGATCTCCTGGCTGATGAGCACGACCGTGTGGGCATCGACCACCTGGGCCTTCAGGTTGGTGAAGGTGCGCCGGTCCTTGTTGGTGCTGCCGGCGGCGGCCGCGCGGTCGAAGCTGAACTTCACGGCCTGCGCATCGAAAGGCTCGCCGTTGCTGAACTTCACGCCCTTGCGCAGGCGGAAGGTGGTGGTCTTCAGGTCGGGCGAGACTTCCCAGGTCTCGGCCAGCAGCGGCTTGACGCTGCCGTCGGACTGGATCTTGGTGAGCGTCTCGAAGACGTTGTAGAGCACCACCTCCGAGATCTCCGCGCCGGCCTTGGCGGTCGGGTCCAGGCCGGTCGGCTCCAGCGTGAGGGCGAGCACCAGGCTGTCCTTGCGGCGGGTCTGCGCCGTGGCCGGCAAGCCGAATGAGAGGGTGGCGGCGCTGGCCGCGGTGGCGATGAAGGTGCGTCGTTGCAGCACGTCGGTCCTTGCGTGGTCGATGGGACGGACACCGCGGGACCCGGGGCGTGCCCCCGCGGCCGCGGGCCACCGGCATCTTGCGCGAAGGCAGGCCCGCGCCGCAACCTCGTGCTTATGACGCAAACATCCGAAGCCGCCGCGGCGCTCAGGCGTGCAGCACGCCACCGGCCGGCGTGTGCTGCACCGCTTCGAGCAGGGCGCGCGTGTAGGGGTGCTCGGCCTCGCGGAACAGGCGCTCGGGCGCGCCGCGCTCGACGATCTGCCCCTTGAGCACCACGCACACGTCGTCGCACAGGTGATTGACCACCGCGAGGTCGTGGCTGATCAGCAGGTAGCTGATGCCGAACTGCTGCTGCAGGTCCTGCATGAGGTTGAGCACCTGCGCCTGCACCGACACATCGAGCGCGCTCACCGGCTCGTCGGCCACGATGAGCTTGGGCCGCGTGATGAGCGCCCGCGCGATGGCGATGCGCTGGCGCTGGCCGCCGGAGAACTCGTGCGGGTACTTGTCGAGGTCGGTGGTGCGCAGGCCCACGGCCGCGAGCGACTCGGCGGCGCGCTCGCGCTGCTCGGCGCGCGTGGCTGCCTCGGCCGTGCCGGCCAGCGCCTCCAGCGGCTCGGCGACGATGCGCGCCACCGTCTGGCGCGGGTCGAGCGAGCCGTATGGGTCCTGAAAGACCATCTGGAAGTCGCGCCGGGCGACGCGCAGCTCGCGCCGGGGCAGGGCGTTGATGTCGCGGCCCAGAATCTTGATGCTGCCGCTGGTGGGGGTGTCCAGCGCCATCACCAGGCGCGCGATGGTCGACTTGCCCGAGCCGGACTCGCCGACGATGCCCAGGCTGCGCCCGGCCTCGACCGTGAAGCTCACGCCGTTGAGCGCCTTCACCAGCGGCGGCGGGCCCAGGAGCTTCTCGCGCGGCAGCGCGTAGTGGCGGACCAGGTCGGTGACTTCGAGCAGGGTCATGGTTCAGAAAGCGGGAGCGGGCAGCCGTACGCGAAGGACGCAGAGATCACGCGAAGGGCGCGAAAGGGAATCCGAAAAGTTTCCATGGATTTTTTGCGTTCTTCGCGAAACCTTCGCGCCCTTCGCGTACGGATGTCCGTCTTCATTTTTTAATCAAAAGTGCCCGTAGCGCCCGTCCCGCATGCGCAAGATGCTACGGAATTGGTCGCAACCTCGCTCATGCCGCGACCTCCTGCCCCGCGGCTTCGGCGGCCACCGCGTCGAGCCGGATGCAACGCACCTGATGCCCGTGCGCCAGCGGCGTCGGCGGTGGCGGCGTGGTGTGGCAGGCGTCGATGGTGAAGCGGCAGCGGCCCGCGAAGGGGCAGCCGGGCGGCAGGTCGACCAGTTCGGGCACGCTGCCGCGGATGGTGGCCAGGCGCCCGCCGCGTGGGGCGCCCAGCACCGGGCGCGCGGCGAACAGGCCCTGGGTGTAGGGATGGGCGCGCTCGGCGAAAACGGCGCCGGTCGGGCCGCTCTCGACCACGCTGCCGCCGTACATGACGAGCATGCGCGACACGTTGTTGGCGATCACGCCGAGGTCGTGCGAGATCAGGATCATCGCCATGCCGCGTTCCTCGACCAGGCCGCGGATGAGGTCGAGGATCTGCTTCTGGATGGTGACGTCGAGCGCGGTGGTGGGCTCGTCGGCGATCAGCAGGTCGGGCCCGCAGGCCAGCGCCATCGCGATGCCGATGCGCTGGCGCTGCCCGCCCGAGAACTGGTGCGGGTAGGCGTCGAGCTTGGCCGCCGCGTCGGGAATGCCCACGCGCTCCAGCAGCGCCAGCACCTCCTTGCGCGCATCGGCCGCCGAGAGCCCGCGGTGCAGGCGCAGCGGCTCCCCGACCTGGCGCGCGATGGTGTGCACCGGGTTCAGTGCCGTCATCGGCTCCTGGAAGATCATGCCGATGCGGTTGCCGCGCACCTGGCACAGGGCCTTGTCGGGCAGGCCCACGAGTTCCTGGCCGTCGAAGCGGATGCTGCCCGTGACCTTCGCGTTCGCAGGCAGCAGGCCCATGAGCGACATGACGGTGATCGACTTGCCGCAGCCGGATTCGCCCACGATGCCCAGCGTCTCGCCGCGTTCGAGCGAGAAGCTGATGCCGCGTACCGCCTCGGCGGGTCCGCGCTGCGTCTGCAGGCCGATGTGGAGGTCGTTGACTTCGAGGAGGGGCATGGTCAGAAAGCGGACAGCCGTACGCGAAGGGCGCGAAGGTCACGCGAAGAGCGCGAAAGAAGACCTGAAAGGAATGTCATTGAATTTTTTGCGTCCTTCGCGAAAGCTTCGCGCTCTTCGCGTACGGAGGTCCGCATTTCATCGTGCCCTTGCCAGCTTCGGGTCGAGCAGGTCACGCAGGCCGTCGCCGAGCAGGTTCAGGCCCAGCACGGCGAAGGCGATGGCCAGGCCGGGCCAGACGGCCAGCAGGGGCTGCTGGAACATGAGCGTCTGCGCCTCGCTCAGCATGCGGCCCCACGAGGGCTGCGGCGGCTGCGTGCCCAGGCCGAGGTACGACAGCGCGGCCTCGGCCAGGATGGCGATGGCGAAGCGGATCGTGATCTGCACGATCAGCACGGCCGAGATGTTGGGCAGCACGTGCTGCATCGTGATGGCGAAGGGCCCCTTGCCGCAGGCGCGCGCGGCGGCGATGTACTCGCGCGACCAGATCGCGTTGGCCGACGCGCGCGTGATGCGCGCAAACGTCGGGATGTTGTAGATGCCGATGGCGATGATCGCGTTGACGATGCCGGCGCCGAACACGGCCGTGAGCATGATGGCCGAGAGGATGGCGGGAAAGGCGAGCGAGAAGTCGGTCAGGCGCATGATGGCCTCCTCGACCCAGCCGCGCCGCGCCGCCGCCAGCAGGCCCAGGGCCGTGCCGACCACCAGGCCGATGCCCACGGCGATCACGCCCACCAGGATCGACGCGCGTGCGCCCACCAGCAGCAGCGAGGCCACGTCGCGCCCGAAGGCGTCGGTGCCGAGCCAGTGCCGCGCCGAGGGCGACTGCATCTTGGCCGCCATGTCCATCTCGTAAGGCGACCAGGGCGTCCACAGGTACGACACGGCCGCAGCCGCGACGAGCAGCAGCGTCAGCACGCCGCCGATGACGAAGCTGCGATGTCGCAGGGCGCGTTGCCAGAAGCCGGGGGCGGTGCGCGGGCTGGCGAGGGTGAGGGTGTTCATGGGTTCAGGATTCGGACTGCCGTACGCGAAGGACGCGAAAGTCACGCGAAGGTCGCGAAAGGAACTCGAAAATCATTTTCATGGGCATCTTTCGCGTCCTTCGCGAAACCTTCGCGCCCTTCGCGTACGGATGTCCGCTTCATACGTCGCTCGCCTTGATGCGCGGATCGATCACCGCATACAGCACGTCGACCACGAAGTTCACGATGACGACGAAGGCGGCCAGCAGCATCACGCAGTTGCGCACCACGACCAGGTCGCGGTTGCTGATGGCCTGGAAGATCAGGCGGCCCAGACCGGGCAGGTAGAACACGTTCTCGACCACGATGGTGCCGGCCAGCAGCTCGGAGAACTGCATGCCCATCACGGTGACCACCGGGATGAGCGCGTTGCGCAGCACATGGCGCCAGAGCACCGCGCGCTGGCCCACGCCCTTGGCACGCGCGGTGCGCACGAAGTCCTCGCGCATCACCTCCAGCACCGCCGAGCGCGTGATGCGCGCCAGGATGGCGGCCTGCACCACGGCCAGCGACAGGGCCGGCAGCAGCAGCGACTTGATGCCCGCGCCGATGCCTTCGCCCCAGCCGTCGAAGCCGCCGGCCGAGAACCACTGCAGCTTCACCGAGAACAGCAGGATCAGCAGGATCGCGAACCAGAAGTTGGGAATGGCCACGCCGACCTGGGCCAGGCCCATCAGGCCCACGTCGCCGAGCTTGTTGTGGCGCGCTGCGGCCGTCACCCCGACCAGCAGCGCGATCAACGTGGTGAAGGCCATCGCCATGAAGGCCAGCGGGATGGTCAGCTGCAGGCGCTCGAGGATCAGGTCGAGCACGGGCGAGCCGTAGGTGTAGCTGTCGCCGAGGTTGCCGGTGAGCAGGCCGCCGATCCATTGCCAGTAGCGCGTCCAAGCCGGCTGGTCCAGGCCCAGCTTGGTGGCGAGGGCAGCGACCGCGCTGGGGTCGGCGTCCGGGCCCATCAGCATCTGCGCGGCATTGCCGGGCAGGATCTCGAGCACGAGGAAGACGATGACCGAGGCGCCGATCAGGGTGCCGACGAGGGTCGCGAGGCGCTTGAGAAGAAAGAGGCTCATGGTGGGGCGTTGCGCGCAGCGTGCGCCTGGGGCGGCACGGCCGGAAGCGACGGCAGGGTGCGCGGCGGGTCGCGGGGGCGGCCGCAGCATAACCGCATCCACGCAATGAACGTGCCCGTGCCCGTGCCTGTGCCCGTGCGATGCCCTGCACCGCCCCTGCCGCAGGCAGGGCCTCGGCGGCGGGTGCGCCCTTCGAAGCGGTGCGGCCGCCGATAATCGGCGCCATGGCCCTCATGATCACCGACGAATGCATCAACTGCGACGTCTGCGAGCCGGAGTGCCCCAACGACGCGATCTCGATGGGTGAGGCGATCTACGAGATCGATCCGTGCAAGTGCACGGAATGCGTGGGGCATTTCGACGAACCGCAGTGCGTGCAGATCTGCCCGGTCGCGTGCATCCCGGTCCACCCCGACTTCGTGGAGTCGCGCGAGACGCTGTTCCAGAAGTACGAGCGGCTCACGGCCGCGAAGACGGCGCCACCGGCGGCCTGACCGAGGGCCGGCGCGGCGCGGTCCGGGCTCAACCCTTCTTCCTGCGTTTGTCGCCCGCAACGGCCGCCGATGGATCGCGCGCGGTGAAGGCGTCGGTTTCGCCTTTCGCGTGCTTCTTCGGCTTGTGGGTCTTGGGCGGCTTCGCTACCGTCTCGTGCGGCGCAGGCTTGGCTGGCGGGGCGGGCGGCGGCGCGATGATGGCCGGCCGCTGTCGGGCGGCCTCGTGCTCCAGCGCGCGGCGCTCGCGCGCCATCGTTTCGGCCTGCCGCTGCGTCTCGCGGGTGTGCCGCTCCTGCGCCTGGCGGTCGGCGGCGCTGCGTGCGTCGTCCACCGCCACGGCGCGGCCGCCGGCGCAGGGCTGGTCGCTGTAGCTGCTGCCGCAGCGCCAGGCCTGGTTTCCAGTGCCGTTCGGGGCCGCAGCGCCCGCCGTATGGGCGCAGGCTGCTATCAAAAGTGAAGCAATCGTGTGAGCGGCGCGGTGTTGTGTGCGCATCGTCTCTCCTCCCTGGGGTGCTCGGCGCTAACCCGGCGCCGCGGCGGGCGGCCCGCCGTCGCCCGGCTCGCGCCGGGGCGGTTTGGGCCGGGGCGGCTTGCTGGTGTGGATCAGCAAGGTCGCCTTGTCCATCTCGCCGGCCACCAGGGCCGGCACGGCGTGCAGGGTGCGCACGATCGTGTCGTCGATCGCCTCGCGCTGCTCGCGCAGCGGCTTCTTGAGCACCCAGTGGATGACTTCGCTCTTCACGCCGGGGTGGCCGATGCCGATGCGCAGGCGCCAGTAGTCACCCGTGCCCAGCTGCGCGTGGATGTCGCGCAGGCCGTTGTGGCCAGCGTGGCTGCCGCCGAACTTGAGCTTGGCCTGGCCGGGCACGACGTCGAGTTCGTCGTGCACCACGAGGATCTCTTCCGGTGCGATCTTGAAGAAGCGGGCGAGGGCGCCGACCGACTTGCCCGAAAGGTTCATGAAGGTCTGCGGCTCCAGCAGCCACACGGTCTGGCCCTGGACGGTGGTGCGTGCCACCAGGCCGTGGTAGCTGCGCTCGGGCTGCAGATGGAGCTTCCAGTCGCGCGCCAGGGCGTCGATCCACCAGAAGCCCGCGTTGTGGCGCGTGGCCTCGTACTCCGGGCCCGGATTGCCGAGGCCGACGAACAGCTTGATCATGGGGGTGGATTATCCGGGTGGGTTTTTTGCGAGGCCCGAAAAGCAGACGGCCCGCCGAAGCGGGCCGTCGAATCGCACACGCGAGCGGCGATTACTTCTTCTTGCCACCCTTGGCCGGTGCGGGCGCGGGTGCTGCGGCTGCAGCGCCTTCGGCCGGTGCTTCGGGTTCTTCCTCGACGGCCGGCGCCGTGGCGGATGCCAGGACGGGGTTGACCTTGCCGTGGCTCACCCAACGCACGCCGCGCGGCAGCTTGATGTCCTTGAGCGTGACGGTGCCGTTCTTCTTCAGGCCCGACAGGTCCACCTCGATGAACTCGGGGAGTTCCGACGGCAGGCAGCTCACTTCCAGTTCGGTCGTGACGTGGTTGACGAGGTTGTGCTCGAGCTTGACGGCATCGGACTCTTCCTCACCCTTGAAGTGCAGCGGCACCTTCATGGTCATGCGGGTGCGGGCATCGACGCGCTGGAAGTCGATGTGCTGCACCAGTTGCTTGAAGGGGTGGTATTGCACGTCGCGCAGCAGGACCTTGCTCACGTTGCCGCCCAATTCCATCTCGAGGACGGAGGAGTGGAAGGCTTCCTTCTTGAGGGCGTGCCACAGGGCGTTGTGGTCGAGTTCGATCAGTTGCGGCTGGCCTTCGCCACCGTAGACGATGCCGGGCGTCTTGCCGGCGTTGCGCAGACGGCGGCTCGCACCCGTACCCTGCTTGGCGCGCTCGAAAGCGACGAATTTCATAGCGATTCTCCAGATGGAACCGGCCGCGACCAGCCTGGCTCCGTTTCAAAAAGTCCCCGGAGGGACACGAAGAAGGAGCGGCGAAGCCTGCTCCTCCAAGACGGCGCGAAGCATCGCGCAGCGTCGTCTCTCTACTGCAGTTGGGGTCCGGCTTTGCCGGCCCCGACTGCACTGATCTTCAAGTTCACTCGGCGATCGAAGATCGCTGAGTGCTCAGAACAGGTTTTCCTGGTCCGAGAACAGGCTCATCACCGACTCGCCCTTGGCGATGCGCTGGATCGTCTCGGCGAACAGCGGCGCCACGGACAGCTGGCGGATCTTGCTGCAGCCCAGTGCGGCATCGGACAGCGGGATCGTGTTGGTCACGCAGACTTCGTCGAGGGCGGTGCCCTGGGCGATGCGTTCCATGGCCGGGCCCGAGAACACCGGGTGCGTGCAGTAGGCGTACACGCTCTTGGCGCCGCGCTCCTTCAGCACCTCGGCCGCCTTCACCAGCGTGCCGGCGGTGTCGATCATGTCGTCCATGATCACGCAGTTGCGGTTCTCGATCTCGCCGATGACGTTCATCACCTCGCTCACGTTCGCCTTCGGGCGACGCTTGTCGATGATGGCGAGGTCGCAGTTGAGCTGCTTGGCCAGAGCGCGGGCACGGACCACGCCGCCGACGTCGGGCGAGACCACGATCAGGTCCTCGTAGTTCTTGGCGCGCAGGTCGCCCAGCAGCACCGGCGAGGCGTAGATGTTGTCGACCGGGATGTCGAAGAAGCCCTGGATCTGGTCGGCGTGCAGGTCCATCGTGAGGACGCGGTCGACGCCGACGGTCTGCAGCAGGTTGGCGACCACCTTGGCCGAGATCGGCACGCGGCTGGAGCGCGGGCGGCGGTCCTGGCGGGCGTAGCCGAAATAAGGGATGACGGCGCTGATCCGCTCGGCCGAAGCGCGCTTGAGCGCGTCGACCATGATCAGCAGTTCCATCAGGTTCTCGTTCGTGGGCGCGCAGGTCGACTGGACGACGAACACGTCGCGGGCACGGACGTTCTGGTTGATCTCGACGGTGACTTCTCCATCGGAGAAGCGGCCCACGCGGGCGGCGCCCAACGTGGTGCCCAGGTGCTGCGCGATCTCGGCCGCGAGGCCGGGATTGGCGTTGCCGGTGAAAACCATGAAGTCAGGGTGATGCGCCTGCATGCGTGTTTCCCGGCGGTCTGAGCGATTGGGCCTTGAAGGCCCGCACCTTGCGGCGCGGCGCCGTTCTTTGTCGTGGAAAGAATTTGGCAGGGGAGAAAGGATTCGAACCTTTGCATGCCGGAATCAAAATCCGGTGCCTTAACCAGCTTGGCGACTCCCCTACACAGGAGAGTGGTCAAAGACCACCCACCGATGAATGTCGCACCCAGCCACCTCTCGGCGACTGGCTTTTCTAGACCGCCCAGCCTGCGAGAGGATGGACTTCCAGATTGCTGCACTGCCGAAGCTGCCAACCCGGTGGCGGGTCGTCGAGCAACGGGCCGTGCGGCGCATTGTCTCTCTGTTCCAGCGGCGCGAACACCGCACTGCCGGACCCGGTCATCCGTGCCTCCAGTCCCTGGCTGCCGAGCCATTCGATGGCCTGGCGCACCTCGGGGCAGAGCCTCTGGGCAACCGGCTGCAAGTCGTTGTGGCCGAATCTGAAGATTTCGGCTGCATCGTTTGCAGCAAAGCCAGAGAGTATAGCAGGACTTGTTTCGCGTTGAAGGTCTTCGGCGGCAAAAATGAGACGCGTGTCCAGCCCCGCCGTCGGCTTGAGCACCGCGAAGCGACCGCTCGGCAGGGCCACCGGCGTTATCTCCTCGCCGATGCCCTCGACCCAGGCGTTGTGGCCGCGCAGGAAGAAGGGCACGTCGGCACCCAGCGCGAGGCCGATCCGCTCGAGCCGCTGCAGTGGCAGGCGAAGGTCCCACAGTCGATTGAGGGCCAGCAGGCAGGTGGCCGCGTCGGACGAGCCGCCGCCCATCCCGGCCTGGGCCGGCACCTGCTTCGCGACGCCGATGTGCGCGCCCTGGCCCGGTGCGGCGAAGGCCTGCAGCGCTCGCGCGGCGCGCAGCACGAGGTCGTCCGCGGGGAGTGGCGTCGTCAGGTCCTCGCGCGTGAGCTGCCCATCGCGCCGCAGCTCGACGTGCAGCACGTCGCTCCAGTCGATCAGCATGAACACCGACTGCAGCAGGTGGTAGCCGTCGTCGCGGCGGCCCGTGATGTGCAGGAAGAGGTTGAGCTTGGCCGGCGCCGGCAGGTCGTACAGGGCGTTCACGGCCGTCGGCTCTCGACGCCGGCACGCGGCACGGCCTCGAAGACCACGCGCAGGTCGGCCGTGGGCTGCGGCGACTCGCGCACCGCCTGCAACCGGCCCGAGGCGACCTGGCTCAGGTCGGCACGCCAGCCCGGCACGGCAGCCGGCTGGCCCGCTAGCCATTGGAAGAGCGCGTCCACCGGCAAGGCGGCGCCGGTCACGCGTTCGGCCAGCGTGTCGATGGAGTCGTAGCGCTGCGTGCGCTGGCCGTCGCGCAGCAGCGCTTCGCCCGGCGACCACTGCAGGACGCCCAGCGTGCTGCCGATGGGGCTGGTGAGCGTGAGTTCGCCGCGGCCGGGCGCACCGCGCAACTCGAAGAGGGCGGCGAAGGACTGCACCGGCTGGCTGTCCACGCGCAGAGACAGGCGCCCTGTCCATTGGCCGTCTTGCGCGTCCAAGCTGTCGCCGGGCCGCGCGGGTGTTGCGCAGCCAGCTATGAAAAAGGGAGCAACCGCCGCTACGGCGGCCAGGGCCGTGCGGCGCTTCACAGCTTCACGCGCAGGCGCTTGAGTGTTTCCTGCAGGGTCTGGTTGTCGGCATCGGCCAGCACGGCCTGCTTCCACACCGACACGGCGCGGTCGCGCTGGCCGCTGGCCCACAGCACCTCGCCCAGGTGGGCGCCGATCTCGGGATCGGGACGCTTCTTGTAGGCGGCTTCGAGGATGCGCTGCGCCTCCGCGACGTTGCCCAGCCGGTACTCGACCCAGCCCAGGCTGTCGGCGATGAAGGGATCGTCCGGTGCCAGCGAGACGGCCTTGCGGATCAGCTCGCGCGCTTCCTCGAGGCGGATGTTCCGATCGGCCAGCGAGTAGCCCAGCGCGTTGTACGCGTTCTGGTTGTCGGGCTTCATCGCCATCAGCTTGCGCAGCAGCCGCTCCATTTCGTCGAGGCGGTCGATCTTCTCGGCGGCCATGGCCTGTTCGTAGATCAGGTCGCTGTCGGCGGGGTCGGCGGCGCTGGCCTTGGCCAACATGTCGTAGGCGGCCTGGTACTCCCTGGCCTCGCGCAGCAACTGCACCTCGGCCATGAACTTCTGCTTCTTGTCGGCGTCGCTGCGCTCGGGCAGGTTGCGGATCAGTTCGCGCGCCTGTGGCAGCTTGCCCTGGCGGGCCAGGAGCAGGGCGCGGCGCGTCTGCGCCGCCGCCAATTGGTCCGTGCTCTCGATGCGCGACAGCCAGCGCTCGGCGCCGGCAAAGTCCTTGCGCCTCTCGGCCAACTGCGAGAGCTGGATGTAGGCCTGCGCCATGCCGCGCGTGCGCTCGTCGGCGTCGCGCTGCTGGCTCGCCAGTTCGAGGTAGCGCTGCAGCGATGCCTCCGCCGCGCCGTCCTGGCGCGCCTGCACCTGCAGCGAGCCCAGCAGGAGCCACGGGTCCGGCAGGTCGGGGCGGGCCTTGGTGACCGCCTCGAGTTCGGTGGTCGCCTCGGCATAGCGCTGTCCTTCGGCCAGCACCCGTGCATAGGCCACGCGGGCTTCCGGCAGGGCCTTGGGGGTGGCCAGGTAGCGCTTGACCATCGCCTCGGCCTCGGGCCGGTCGGGATCGATCAGGTCCAGCGCGAGCACCGCGGGGCCGTCGGCATCCGGGTCGGCGGCCTGGCCCTTGCGGGCAGCGTCCATGGCGCCGGCCTCGTCGCCGGCCACCAGGCGCAGGCGGCCCACGGTCGTCCATGCAAGCCCGGCGGTGGCGGGGTTCTTCAGGTCGTCGACCAGGGCCTGCTCGACCACCGAGGCGGCGAGCTTCTTGTCGGCGGCGCGGCTGTAGTTGCGCGCGATGACCGCCATCAGCAGCGGATGCTCGACCACCGGCGTGGCGGCAAGTTCGGCACGCAGGGGCTCCACCGTCTCGCTCAGGCGGCCGAGCACGATGAGCACCTGCAGTTCGAGGCGGCGCGCGTCGCGCGAGTCCGGGATCGACTGCTTCCAGGCGCGGGCCGCGACCAGGGCGGCCTCGGGCGAGCGGGCCTGCACGGCCACGTCGACCGCACGCTGGAACAGCTTGGGGTCGCCGGTGCGCCGCGCCGCATCGAGCAGCAGCTGGAAGCCTTCGACCGGGTCGCCGCCGGCGCGCGTGTTGAGTTCGCCCAGCAGCACCTCGTAGAAGAGTTGCGCGGTCATTGCCGAGGGGCGCGCGGTGCTTTCCTCGGGCTTCTCGGTCTTCTCGGCAGGAGCTGCGGGAACGGGGGTCGACGCCGGTGCCGAAGGGTTCGCCGGCGCCGGGCCGGGCGACTGCGCATGGGCGGTCAGCGCGGCGAGTGCGAGGGCGGCCGCCGCAAGGCGGTGTCGGCGGAGCGTGGGGTGCATCGAACCATAATAATCCAAGCGTCTTAGGCCACGGCCCCGGTGGGCTTCCTTGAAAACATGGCCTTTCCGGCCTGGGCGGCACCTGCCGCCGAACGCCTGGCATCCCCTTCCTGACCCATGCCTGAACTCCCCGAAGTCGAAATCACGCGGCGCGGCTTTGCCGACCGCATCGCGGGCGGCCGCATCACCGCCGTGCGCACCGGAAAGCCGTTGCGCTGGGCGCTTGCCGTGGCGCCCGAACTGCTCGTCGGCCGCGTCGTGCAGGGGGTGCGCCGGCGCGGCAAGTACCTGCTCATCGACCTCGACCACGGGCTGCTGCTCCTGCACCTGGGCATGTCGGGGAGCCTGCGCTTCGGTGTCGATCTGCCAGAGGCGCAGGTGCACGACCACTTCGACCTGGTCACGACGCAGGGCATGCTGCGTCTCAACGATCCGCGCCGCTTCGGCGCCGTGGTCTATGTGGAGGCCGAGGATTCCCCGCTCGCCCACAAGCTGCTGGGCGGGCTGGGCATGGAGCCGCTGGACGCCGGCTTCGACCTGGCCGAATTCCAGGCGGGGCTGCGACGCCGCCGAGCGCCGATCAAGCAGGTGCTGCTGGCCGGCGACGTGGTCGTGGGCGTGGGCAACATCTATGCGTCGGAGGCGCTGTTCCTGGCGGGCATCCGGCCGACGCTGGCGGCCTCGCGCATCTCGCGGCCACGGGCCGCCCGCCTGCATGCGGCGGTGCGCGAGATCCTGGCGCGCGCCGTGGAGCGCGGGGGCAGCACTCTGCGCGATTTCTCTCACGTGGACGGGCAGACCGGCTACTTCCAGCTGGACGCCATGGTCTATGGTCGTGGGGGCGAGCCCTGCCGCGTCTGTGCCACCCCGATCCGGCAGATCCGCCAGGGGCAGCGATCGACCTTCTTCTGCCCCGTGTGTCAAAAAAGCTGAAACCCGCCGAACGGTCGCTGCGAGGCGTCCGAAAGGCCGTGCCGCTCGCAGAGTGGCAATGTTATATTTTGTAAACTACAACGAGCCGTCGCCTTGAGCCGATCCTTCAACCAGCAATTCGACCAGCACGGTGCCTGGCGGCGGAACTTCGCGCACCGGCTCAAGTGGCTGGCGAGCTGGCTGCGCGAGAACGACCTGATGGACCAGTCGGTGTCCGATCGCATGCGCGAGCTCGAGGCGCAGATGCGCACGAGCAAGGTCATGGTCGCCTTCGTCGCCGAGTTCTCGCGCGGCAAGTCTGAGCTCATCAACGCGATCTTCTTTGCCGGCTACGGCCGCCGCATCATGCCGGCGAGCGCCGGGCGCACGACGATGTGCCCGACCGAGCTGGGCTACGACGCCGCGTACCTGCCGGGCCTTCGGCTGCTGCCCATCGAGACGCGGCTCGAGCCGCATTCGCTGACCCACTGGCGCGACCAGCCCGAGCGCTGGACCGAGGTGCCGGTCGACGTGCAGGACGCCGAGTCGCTGTCCGCCGCCATGCACAAGGTGGCCGAGGTGGACTGGGTGCCGGTCGAGCGGGCGCGTGCCCTCGGCTTCTGGAGCGACGAGACGCCGCAGGACAACCCCATGGTCGACGCCGAGGGCCGCGTCGAGGTGCCGCGCTGGCGCCACGCATTGCTCAACATGCCGCATCCGCTGCTGGAGCAGGGCCTGGTCATCCTCGACACCCCCGGACTCAACGCGATCGGTGCCGAGCCCGAGCTGACCGTCAGCCTGATCCCGCAGGCCCACGCCGTGGTGTTCATCCTTGGGGCCGACACGGGCGTGACGCGCTCCGACCTCGCCATCTGGCGCGAGCACCTCGTGACCGAGGGCGACCCGGGCGAGACCCGCATCGTCGTGCTCAACAAGATCGACACGCTCTGGGACACGCTCAGCGCACCGGGGCAGATCGACGCGCAGATCGAGCGCCAGTGCACCCTCTCGGCCGACACCCTGGGCGTTCCGCGCGAGCGCGTGCTGCCGGTGTCGGCGCAGAAGGGGCTGCAGGCCAAGATCGCCAAGGACGCCGCGCTGCTGCAGGGCAGCCGCCTGCCGGCGCTCGAAGCCGCGCTGGGCGACGGGCTGCTGGGCCGGCGCGAAACCATGCTGCGGCTGGCCGTCGAAGCCGGCGTGTCCGCCTTGCGTGCCGAAGCGTCGCGCATCCTCAGCGTGCGCGAGCGCGACCTGTCGGAGCAGGCGCTCGAGCTGCAGGGGCTGCGCGGCAAGAACAGTTCCGTGATCCGCCACATGCGCTCGCGCATCGAACAGGAGCAGTCCGAGTTCGAGTCGAGCAACACGCGCATCCTGGCCCTGCGTTCGGTGCAAGGCAAGCTGCTGCGCGAGGTGTACGCCGTGCTCGGCAGCACCGCGCTCAAGTCCGACCTCGCCCGGCTCGCTGCCACGCTCAAGCGTCCCGGCATCAAGCTGAGCGTCCGCAAGGTGTACGGCGCCACCTTCGACGTGCTGCGCAGCAACCTGCGCGAGGTGCAGGCCACCACGAGCGAAATCCAGGCGATGCTGCACGCCACCTTCCGGCAGCTCAATGCCGAGCATGGCTTCTCGCTGCAGGCACCGGCGGAGCCCGACCTGTCTGGCTTCGTCGCCGAGCTCGATGGCATCGAGCGCAGCCACCTGCACTACCTGGGCGTGGGCAACCTGCTCAAGCTCGCGCAGGGCGACTTCTGCGACCGGCTGGTCCGTGCGCTCGGCAGCCGGGTGCGCACCGTGAACGAGGCCGCGATGACCGAGGTGGAGCGCTGGAGCAAGGCGGCCGGCGCGCAGCTCGATGCGCAGCTCAAGGAGCGCCGCCGCAACTTCGTGCGGCGCATCGAATCGGTGGAGCGCATCCAGACCGCCGCCGGCGGCTTGGACGAGCGGCTGGGCGAGATCCGGTCGCAGGAGCAGGAACTGCAACTGCTCAACGAGCGCCTGCAGGAACTCACCGTCCTGCTGACCAGCCAGGAGCCGATCCCGCCCGCCGTGCCCGGTGCGCCGCGCGGCGAACTGCGCGCGGCGTGAGGGGCACGTCCCCCGCGGTGGCGTCGGCCAAGGCGCTGGCCGCCACTTTCGCTCCCCTGCTCGTCGACTGGCAGCGAAGCCACGGCCGCAGCACGCTGCCATGGCAGAACACGCACGATCCGTATCGCGTGTGGCTGTCCGAGGTCATGCTGCAGCAGACCCAGGTGGTCACCGTGCTGGGCTACTACGCCCGCTTCCTCGAGCGCTTTCCCACCGTGGCGGCGCTGGCGGCCGCCCCCGAGGACGAGGTGCTCGGGCTGTGGAGCGGGCTGGGCTACTACAGCCGCGCCCGCAACCTGCACCGCTGCGCGCAGGAGGTGGTGGCGCGCTTCGGCGGCGCCTTTCCGCACAACGCGGCCGAACTCGCCACCTTGCCGGGCATCGGCCGTTCGACGGCAGCGGCCATCGCGGCCTTCTGTTTCGGCGAGCGGGTGGCGATCCTGGACGGCAACGTGAAGCGCGTGCTGGGTCGGGTGCTGGCCTTCGAGGGCGACCTGGCGAGCGCCGCGCAGGAGCGGCTGCTGTGGGACGCGGCCACCGAACTGCTGCCGCCCGAGGGCGAGCGCGCAGCCATCTCTGCCTACACCCAGGGCCTGATGGACCTGGGCGCCACCGTCTGCATGCCGCGCCAGCCCAACTGCCTGCTGTGCCCGGTGCAGTCGCTGTGCCGCGCGCGCGCACTGGGCGCCACGGACCGCTTCCCGGTCAAGACGCGCAAGCTGCGCCGCAGCGCGCAGGCGCTGTGGCTGCTGCTGGCGCGCCGCGAGGATGGCGCTGTGTGGCTGGAGAAGCGGCCGGCGCGCGGCATCTGGGCCGGTCTCTACGGCCTGCCGGCTTTCGACAGCCATGCCGCGCTGCTGGCTGCGTGCGGTGCGAGCGGCGACGCCGGCTTCGTCGACCTGCCGGCCTTCACCCACGTGCTGACGCACAAGGACCTGCACCTGCACCCCGTCGAGCGCCGGACGACCGGTGATGGGGCTCCGGTGATGGGCGCCGGGCAGTGGGTGGCGGCCGATGCCTGGCAGGCGCTGGGCCTGCCGGCACCGGTGCGCAAGCTGCTCGAGCAGCGACTGGGCGCCGCTGGCGTTTGAGTGCCGAATCGGGCTGCAGCGCCCGTCCCCCTTGCGCAGGCAGCTATGAAATTGATAGTAGATCGACGCCGGTCTACTCGGTGTCGAGTTCGCGGTGCCGCTTGAGTGCCGCCCAGCGGTCACCGAAGGCACGCGCCAGTTGCTCGACCAGGAACACCGAGCGGTGCTGGCCGCCGGTGCAGCCGATGGCCACCGTGACGTAGCTGCGGTGGTCGTCGGCCAGCGCGTCCAGCCAGTGCTGCAGGAAGCCCTCGATGTCCGCATACATGCGTGCCACCGCGTCGTGCTCGCGCAGCCACTGGGCCACCGGCGCGTCCCGGCCGGTGAGCGGGCGCAGCTCCGCCACGTAGTGTGGGTTGGGCAGCATGCGCACATCGAAGACGAAATCCGCGTCCAGCGGCAGGCCGCGCTTGAAGGCGAAGGACTGGAACACCAGCGTGAGCTGTCGCTGCGGCGCGCCGATCAGCGCCTTGATGTAGGTGCGCAGCTGCGCCGGGCGGATCAGGCTGGTGTCGATCACGTCGGCGCCGTCGCGCAGCTCGGCCAGCAGCTCGCGCTCCAGCTCGATGGCCTGCGCCAGCGCGCGTTCCTGCTCCGGTGCGTCGACGCGGCCGTCCTGCCGCGACAGCGGGTGGCGGCGCCGCGTCTCGGAATAGCGGCGCAGCAGTGCGTCGGTGGTCGCGTCGAGGAAGAGCGATCGCAGCGCGATGCCTTCGCGCCGCAGCGTGCCCAGCTGCAGCGGCACCAGCGGCAGGGACACGCCGCTGCGCACGTCGATGGCGATGGCCACGCGCGCGGCGTTCTGCTGCGTCTGCAGCGTGATGAAGGGCTCCAGCAGCTCGGGCGGCAGGTTGTCGACGCAGTAGTAGCCGGCGTCTTCCAGCGCGTGCAGCGCGACCGACTTGCCGGAGCCGGACATGCCGGTGATGAGGACGAGGTCCATGTCAGTCGCGCTCGACCGCCCGAAGCGACTGACGCGCTCCCTCGGGGGGCAGCGGACCGCGCGAAGCGGGGGAGCGTGGGGGCGGTTTCATTTCAGGACGTCGCCTTTGCGCGCGCCTTGCCGCCGGCCGGCGGCCGATCGAGCATCTCGCGCGCATGGGCCAGCGAGGTGGCGGACACGCGCTCGCCGCCCAGCATGCGGGCGATCTCGCGCGTGCGGCCCTCGCCGTCCAGCGGTTGGACGCTGCTCTCGGTGCGGGTGCCGCCGTCCTTGGCGTCCGCTGCGGCGCGCTTGGCCACGAGCAGGTGATGGTCGGCACAGGCCGCCACCTGGGGCAGGTGCGTCACGGCGAGCACCTGGCGGTCGCGGCCGAGCTGCTGCATGAGGCGGCCGACGGTCTCGGCCACGGCACCGCCGACGCCTGAGTCGACCTCGTCGAAGATCAGCGTCTGCGCAGTGCCCAGTTCGCTGGTCGTCACCGCGATGGCCAGCGCGATGCGCGACAGCTCGCCGCCGGACGCCACCTTGCCGATGGGGCGCGGCGTGCTGCCGGCGTGGCCGGCGACCAGGAAGGTGGCTTCCTCGAGCCCCGCGCGGCCGGGCTGCGGCAAGGGCTGCAGGCTGACTTCGAAGCGCCCGCCCTGCATGCCCAGCCCCTGCATCGCCTGCGTGACCGCCGCCGACAGCTTGGGCGCGGCCTGCTGCCGGGCCTTGGAGACGGCGCGTGCCGCCTTGAGGAAGGCCTGCTGCGCCGCCTGCTCCTTCGCTTCCAGCGCGGCCAGGTCGCTCTGCGCATCGAGCGTCTGCAGCTCGGCGCGCCAGCCGGCCAGCAGGGCAGGCAATTCGGCCGGCGTGCGCTTGTAGCGGCGCGCGAGCGACATCCACAGGCCCATGCGCTCGTCGAGTTCCGCCAGGCGCTGTGGGTCGACGTCGGCGCGCCGCAAGTAGCTGTGCAATGTATGGGCCGCATCGGCGGCCTGGGCCACGCTGGAGGCGAGCGCCTCGCCGAGCGCCTTGAACTCCGGCTCGATGTGCTCGCAGTCCTGCAGCAGCGAGACGGCGCGCGACAGCGCGGACAGCGCGCCGGCCTCGTCGTCCTCCAGCGCCGCGGCGGCGCCTTCGGCGGCATCGATCAAGGCCTGGGCATTCGACAGCCGCGAGTGCTGGGCCGAGAGGTCTTCCCACTCGTCCTCGCCGGGTGCCAGCTTGTCGACCTCGCTGACCTGCCATTGCAGTCGCTCGCGTTCGCGCTGCAGCGTGTCCTGCGCCTGGCGCGCGGATTCCAGCGCGCCGAGGGTCTGCCGCCACTGCTGCCAGGCGTCGTCCATCGCAGCGGTCTGCACGCCGGCATAGGCGTCGAGCAGGCCGCGCACGGATTCGGGCCGCGTGAGGCTCTGCCAGGCGTGCTGGCCATGGATGTCGAGCAGGCGGTCGCCCAGTTCGCGCAGTTGCGCGGCGGTCGCCGGGCTGCCGTTGATCCAGCCGCGGCTGCGGCCCTGCAGGTCGACCGTGCGGCGCAGGAGCAGCGCTTCGCCGGCCTCGAAGCCACCCTCGTCCAGCCAGGCGGCCAGGGCCGGGTCGGCGTCGAACTCGGCGCTCACGTCCAGGCGCTCGGCGCCTTCGCGCACGGCACCCGCGTCGGCGCGGTTGCCCAGGGCGAGCTGCAGGGCGTCGATGAGGATCGACTTGCCCGCGCCGGTCTCGCCGGTGAGCACGGTGAAGCCGGCGCCGAGGTCGAGTTCGAGCGCGCGGACGATGACGAAATCGCGCAGGGCGATGCGACGCAAGGCCATCAGGCCTCCCGACGGGCCGCCCCGCGGCAGGCCTGCGCCCCCTCAAGGGGCAGCGGATACACGCAGTGAGAAGCGTGGGGGCACATGCTCAGGAACCTCCTTCGTTCCAGTGGAGTTTCTTGCGCAGGGTGTCGAAATAGCTCCAGCCGCGCGGATGCAGGAAGCGCACGCGGTAATCGGAGCGCCGCACCACGATCTGGTCGCCGTGCACCAGCGAGGCCAGCGACTGCATGTCGAAATTGGCGCTGGCGTCGCGGCCGCCGACCACTTCGATCGTGATCTCCTCGGCATCGGGCAGCAGGATCGGCCGGTTCGACAGCGTGTGCGGCGCAATCGGAACCAGCACCCACCCCGGGATCGACGGGTGCAGCAGCGGCCCGCCGGCCGACAGGGCGTAGGCCGTCGAGCCCGTGGGCGTGGCGATGATGAGGCCGTCCGCGCGCTGGTTGGCGACGAAGTTGCGGCCCACCGACACCCGCAGCTCGACCATGCCGGAGGTCGCGCCGCGGTTGACCACGACGTCGTTCATCGCCAGGGCGTCGAACACCACCGCGCCGTCGCGCACCACCTGTGCGTGCATGAGGCTGCGGTGGTCTTCCTCGTACTCGCCGGCGAGCATCGGGGTGAGCGTGGTTTGGTAGTTGTCCAGCGGGATGTCGGTGATGAAGCCGAGTCGTCCGCGGTTGATGCCGATCAGCGGCACGCCGTAGGGCGCCAGCTGGCGCCCGATGCCGAGCATGGTGCCGTCGCCGCCAACCACCAGGCCCAGGTCGCACTGCTCGCCGATCTCCTGGACGGTCAGCACCGGATGGCGGCAGGTCTTGGCCGGCAGACCGTCGGAATCGCTTTCGGCGCTGCTGCGCTCCAGGACCACCGAGCAGCCCTGCGAGCGCAGGAAATCGCCGATGTCGTCCATCACCCGATCCTGCGCGCGCGCCGCCTGAGCCTGGTACTTTCCGATGAGGGCCACGTGGCGGAAGGGCGGGGTCATGGCTACAAATTACAACACTTTTGCACGGAGGCGCTTGAGCATGCGCTCCTTGCAGGCGCTGTCGCGCTCGCTCTCCAGAGCTGCCACCACGATCCACTTTTGAGGGTCTTGGCCAAGCTCTTCCGCCAGTGCTCCCGCCACCGCTGGCGACAGGTGCTCGCGGTCCTTCGCGGTGTACAGCGCACGCTTCGACAAGCCCAGGTCTGAGGCCCAGTCGGACAGACCCTTCACCTTCATGGCGTCGGCTAGCAGATTCATGGTGGTTTGCATATCGGTCGATTCCTCGTGTTGTATAACGGTTACACAGGACGAGGAAAGTATAGAAAGCGCTTGTTATACAGGGTGAGGAAACAGTAGGCTCCGCAACGTTATTCACGTTGAGTAACGCAACAGGAGCCACCACCATGATTCGAGTGACCGTCAGCAGCACTGCTGTTCGCGAAATGTCCGGCAACGCCAAAGGCACCGGCAAGCCCTACCACCTCACGTTCCAGACCGTCTGGATGCACCTCGCGGACCGCGACGGCAATGCCGACCCGTACCCCACGAAGGTGGAAATCATCCTCCCCCGCGACAAGCAAGACGGCGCCGCCATCTTCTACCCCGTGGGCGAGTATCAGTTGGCCCCCTCCAGCATCTACGTGGACGCTCGCGGGAACGTTGCGGTGGCTCCGCGTCTGGTCCCGCTTCGCGCACCCGCAAAGGCTGCCTGAGGGGGCCGCCATGTCCCACTCGCCCGAGGCACTGAGCCACGCGCGATTGGCGAACCTTGAAGGCTCGCTGCTCGCGCTGCTCCGGGAGTACGAAGACATGCAGATCGATGGCCTCTCTGTGAGCGCCACCGTCGAGCATGGCCAGGTCGCCATCGACCTCCAGTTCTTGGCGAACGGCGTTCCGCTGTTCGGAGAGTCGCTGTGAAGGTGCCGACCCTCCTGGCCATCGGCGTCAGCGCCGTTTCCATGCAGGCATTCGGCGTTGCCAAGCTGAGCAGCGGCGGGTGGTCGTTCTTCTTGGCTGGCCTCGTGGTGTTTCAGTTCGTGGTGCTCGGCACGATCTGGGCAGCGGAGAAGCGAGCATGAGCCGCCGGACCATCGGGGAACGGGCGTTCCTTTGTTCGCTTGGCGGCATCGTCGTCACCGGCGCGGCTCTGTTCGTTGGCTGCCTGGGCGCCGTTGGCATCGCCGGCACGTACCGCTACATCGTCGAGCGCCCTCTCGAAGAAGTCCGCTGCGTCGAGTTCGACCGCCCCGCGATCCTGGCGGATCGCGAGTGCGTTCGCTGGCAGCGGTTCACCACGGCGGCTAAGCCATGAGCCGCACCGCCCGCGAGTTCCTGCGCCTGATGCACTGGTGCAACTGGCAGGACGAAATCAGCGCGGCCGGTGGCCGGGCGCACCCCGCATTCCGCGAGCAGGACGCCAAGCTGCGTCGTGACGCGGCCTACCTCATCGGGTACATGGCATGAACGCGCACGCTCAACTGTCGATGTTCGAGCCCGAGGGCGCCGAGGCCGTGCGCCTGCTGCGCTCGCACCTCGCCGAGGCCAAGCGCTGCCGTGATCGCGTCGAATACTTCGAAGTGCTCCAGATGCCGGGCGCCGCTCGGCGTGAGGAAGCCATGGCCGAGCAGGCCGAGTCCGCTGCGCTGGTGCTCGCGATCCTGCTTGACCTGGAAGCGGAGGCCGGCCTATGACCTGCACCGAGCCTACTGTGGGGGATTGGGAGGTGTTCAACGGGCGGGACCCGGTCCGGGGGTGGGGATTCGTGGTTGCGCGACGGGTGCGCCACGGCGATGTCACGGTGTGGCAGCACATGGTCGATGACGCTGGCCATCGGCTCTGGTTTTCCAGCGGCGGCGATGCTCGCGTGGCCGTCCGTAACGCTCCCCGGGGCGGCGCATGATCGCTAGCCTCGCCCAGTACGAAGCCCTGCGCGCGTCGTCGCAGGCGCGTTTCGCTGCCGCGTGGGCAGAGCAGGAAGCGCGCGCAGCGCGCGGGCTTGTCTCAGAATCAACAACTTGCAGGGGTCTGCCCACGGCCATCCAGTGGGCAGAGAACTGCATCACCATTGACCGGGCGCAAGCCCGTGTCACACGCCTGCGCAAGGGCCTCGGCATCGCCGCCAAGCAACTGCACAACCTCGGCGGTCGCAACCAGCAGATCTGGATGCAGACGCTGACCTACGCCGGCGACAACAGCAAGTGGCGGCCCGAGCACATCAGCCGTTACCTCGATGCCCTGCGGAAGTGGCACTACGCCCGCACCGGCAGCAAGACGGTGCGCTATGCCTGGGTGGCCGAGCTTCAAGAGCGCGGCGTCATTCACTACCACGTGATCGTTTGGCTCGATGCCGGCCTCGCGCCGCCCAAGGGTGACACGCCCTGGCGCAACGGCAAGGACCGCGCCGGCCTCACGCGCTGGATGCCGCCCATGTGGCCGCACGGCATGACCCGCCGCGACAAGGCCACAGCGCCTGTCGCCTATCTCATGAAGTACGCAAGCAAGGTCGAATCGAAGACCGTAGGAGGGTTTCCACGTGGAGCACGCATACACGGTGCAGGCGGCATGGATGCTGTTGGCCGCGGTATCCGCCGCTGGGTGCTTTGGCCTGCATATGTGCAGGGCAACGCAGCGGCCGGTGACCCCTTCAAGCCTGCGAAGGGAGGCGGCTATCTCAATGCTCAGACGGGCGAACTTGTCCAGTCTGAGTGGTCCCCAACGGGCGGCGGTTACAGCAGCTTTGTTCGCGTCCGCGTACAGCCACGCGCTATCGACGCCGCAGGGCCCTTCTCGTGGTGGTCTGCCGCCACGACGGTGCATTGACATGGCACAGCCTGAGAGCATCGCTGGAGGGACCCAGCCGGTCACGCGCAGCGGGGCCTGCTGGGTTCCGGAGGCGATGCGATGAACCGGCTGCAATGGTGCTCCGTCGCTATCGCCGTGGCCGCTGTCTGGGGATGTGCCACCACGACGCCGCTTGGCACGGTGGCTGTGCCCGTGTCGCGAGACATCGGCAGCGCGCAGTGGTGGCATGAGCGAAACGCAGGCCACACCGGATGGCCGCCGAAGGATTGGAGGCCCCGGTGAGCATCGCATGGACCGACGCCGCAAGCGTCCTGCAGGCCATCTTTTGGATCAGCTTCGTGTTCCTGTTCGCGCTCGGCTACTCGCACGGCAACAAGGTCATCTGATGTTCGACACCGCAACCATCATGAAGCTGATCGGCGCTGCCGCTGGCATCTACGCAACCGGCTTCGTCGCCGGCAAAACCGCTGCATACATCCGTGCGATTCGCACGGTGCTGTGAATTGGCAATACCGCCAAGCCGCGCCCGGGTCGGTTCACCCGGTTGGAGAGAAGAGATGTTCGAGAAGACCCGCGCCATCGCGCGAAAGTACGGCCCGAAGGCCACTGTTGCGGCGATGACGCTGCCGTTCACCCTGGCCAGCTTCGCGCAATCGACCGATCCGTTCGACAGCGCTGTCGGCAGCATCACCACGAAGGTGGCGGCGTACGGCGCCGCGCTCGTGGTGCTGGCGGCCTCCGCCGTCGGCTTCTTCGTGGCGATCAAGTACGTCAAGAAGATTCCGCGCGCGACGTGATGAAAGCAGCGCACCGCCTCCTGTGGATGCTCCGAGCGCTGCTCGGGGCGGTGCTGCTGTGCGGCTCGGTCCTAGGCGGGCTCGTGCCCGCTACTGCCGTGGCGGCTATCCCGATGGGGACCAGCTACTGCGCTCAAAGCGGTAATGCCGGGCAGGGTGTCGCCAACGGTTGCGGCAGTTCAAAGGCGGCTGCGTGCACTGCGCTCGTCGCAAACTACAACGCGTCCGGCTACAGCCCGGACGATATGCTTCCTGTCACCGGCGCGCTCTTTGGTGCGGCGCCCAATGAGCAGTGTCGAATTATTCGCGGTGGTCCCTATGCCGGCACGGTGTACGGCGACTTCCCGATCTACAGCCAGGGCGAGGCATGCCCGGCTAACAGCACGCAGAGCGGCAACGTCTGCCAGTGCAACAGCGGGTATGTCGAAAGTGGCGGCCAGTGTGTGCAGAACCAGTGTGCTGCGAAGCTCGGTCAAACGACCATCGTGAACTGGACGGCCGGATGGCAGCGCACTCCGAACGATGACCGGTCGCCGCTCGTCGCGGCCAACAAGCCTTCGAATGTGCAGGCCGTGTGCAACGCCGGGTGCGAGCAGACATTCAATTGGGCCGACGCATGCCCGGAGTGTAAGAGTTACGTCTCCCAGACACCCAACGGTCAAGGGCTCTATCGCGTCTCGGTCGATTTCGCGGCGACGTATACCGGCCAGAGTTGCACGCAGGGGCCGGCTGACGCGCCGATCACTGCGGACAACAGCAAAGACCCTCCTTGCCCTGGCTACGTAGGAGAGGTTAACGGCGTCAAAGGCTGTTATGGCACCGCAGACAAGCCGGTGACGACGCAGCCCAGCAATCTCCCGTCGGGCAATCCCATCATCGCCGGGAATCCCGCCGCAGGCGCGAAACCCACCAGCGGCGAGGGAAGTGGCTCGGGCAGTGCCGGGCGCACGCCGTCAAGTGGCTCAGGCGGGAGCGCTGGCGGGCCTTCTGCTGCCGCGCAGGGCGGCAAGGGCAACGGTGCTGGCGGCGCATCTACTGGTAGCGGAACCACGAACAAGCCCGGGGACGGCAAGGAACAAGAGAACTGCGGCGCGCCGGGACAGCCCATGTGCAGCGTCAAGGTCGATGAAACCGGCACGCCGTCGAGCGTCAGCACTGCCGATGGGTACGGCCAGAGCGTTGACACCTTCAAGGATGCGCAGAAGTCGAACATTGATGGTGCGGGCGCGAAGGCTAAGGAGACTATCGGCGAGTGGGGCCTGCCGTTTGAACTGCCGACCTCATGCCAAGCGCTGCCAACGGGCGCTTTCAACTTCACGCTCGATATCTGCCAGTGGCAGGGAATGATTCACGACCTGATGGCGATGGTGTGGCTGTGCGTCACCGCATGGGCCTGCATTGGCATGGTCGGTCGCACGATGTCTGGAGGTAGTTGACATGCCAATCTTGGGTGCTTTCCTGGCGTCGGTCTTCGGCGCGCTGTTCGGTGGGTTGACGAAGGACGTTGCGCGCAAAGGTGCCACGATGGCCGCTGCGCTCGTGTCGTTCGCGGCTGCTGCCACGACGCTACTTGCCGTGATGCGCTCGACCGTGCAGCCGTTGATGCAGGCGATGTTCACTACCGGTTACGGTCAGGTCATCGGCCTTGCGTTCCCGCCAGTCGCCGGGACATGTCTCACTGCTATTGCCTCGTGCTGGGTTGCCTGTGCGGTCTACCGTATGCATGTCCGTATCGTGCAAGCCACAGCGAGCGCCTGATGCCGGTCTACAGCGTTGAGGGCAAGCTGGGCACCGGCAAGACCAAATTTACGGTGTGGCGTGCACAGGAGGCGCTGCAGCAGCGGCGTCGCGTCGCGAGCAACGTGGACATTAAGCCCGAGGTGCTGCACCCCTATGGCCCTCGCACTTACGTGCGGATTCCGGACAAGCCAACCGCTTTCGATCTCGAAGCGCTCGGGCATGGCAACCCGGATAACTACGACGAGGAACGCAACGGCGTGTTGATCCTCGATGAGCTTGGCACCTGGCTCAATGCACGCAGCTTTCAGGACAAGGACCGCGCCCACGTGCTGGACTGGCTCATCCACGCCAGAAAGCTCGGCTGGGACGTTTACCTCATCGTGCAGGACGCCGGCATGATCGACAAGCAGGTGCGCGAAGCGTTGATCGAGTACCAAGTGCGGTGCATGCGCATGGACAAGGTCCGCATCCCCTGGGTCGGGCGGCTGCTCGGCATCTTCCGTGAGCGGTGGGCGTACCTGCCGAAGTTCCATCAGGCCACGGCCCGGGTTGGCTTCGCTGGGGGGCAGATCGTCGCGGACCGCTGGATGTTTCGAGGGATCGGCCTGCACGCCGCCTACGACACCCGGCAAATCTTCCGCTCCGACTATCCGCACGGCTCGCACAGCGTGCTCCCGCCGTGGGACTGGACGCCTGAGCTACTGCCGCTCGAACGCCTGAAACAGCGCCTGCGGGACGCGATCAAGGCCCAGGCAAGGCCCAGGCCGCCTGCCAAGCCGAAAAAGGCCCTGGCGGCCCTGATTGGCCGGTTGCCGGCCCAGGACGCGGAAAGGTGGACCCGGCACTGCATCGCCAAGGGGTTGATCTGACCGGGGCAGCGAAGGCGCCGGGAGTGTTCTGGAGAGGCTCGTAGAGCCTTGGAGGAACAGTCTCGGGGTCGTAGCGGCGCAAAGGGGGCAAGGATGTTACGCTCCGTTACATGCGGAGCTTCATGGCACTCCTTTTCTTCGTCGCACTCGGCGTAAATGCCCAGCCCGTTCACGAACGCGACCGGGCGGCCGATATCGCTCGGATGATGGGCCAGCAGCCGAAGGGCTCGGGCGAGAGGGGTATGGGGCAGCGCCCCATGGAGGACCGTCGATCAGGCGATTCCCCCCGTATCGAGGTGCAAGGTGTCGGGCCGTGTCCACCAGGGCATGGCGTCGGCGCAATCACCACGCATCGGGAAGGTCGAACTCAACGGAAGGAAATCTGCGCGGCACCCCTCAAGTAAAGCAGGGCGTCTCTCGCGCTTGCAAAACAGACCGCCGCAGGCGCGAGCGGTGGCAGAGGCAGGGCATGGAAATTGGGTATGGAAGGGTTTCAACCAACCAGCAGGACACAGCACTGCAAGAGGACGCATTTAGGCGTGCAGGGGTGCGGCGTGTCGTCACGGAGAAATGGTCCGGAGTGGGCGTCCGCCCCGAGTTGCGCAAGCTGATCGCCGGCCTTCGCCCTGGCGATCGCGTGACGGTCTACAAGCTCGATCGGCTCGGTCGGAGCCTCCAAGACCTCTTGGCAATACTCGAGCGCATCGACGCGGCCGGCGCGAGGTTCCGCAGCCTCACAGAGCCCATCGACACCACAACGCCGGCCGGCAAGCTCATGTACTCCGTGCTGGGCGCAGTGGCCGAATTCGAGCGGTCGATCATCCGGGAGAGAACCCTTGCGGGGCAGGCGGCCGCGAGGGAGCGGGGGAGGTATGTCGGCAGGCCCCCGCACCTGACGTTGAAGCAGTGTGAGCAGGTCGCCAAGCTGCTCAGTCGCGGGTACGCCGTTGACGCCCTGGCGGATCGGTTCGGCGTGAACCCCTGGGTGATAAAGCGCGCGCCGCTGCGCTTACAAAACTGAACACTAAAATCTTTCAATGCTGGACGACCGCGCCAAGTTGTTGCTCAAGACTTTGGTCGAGCGATACATCGCCGACGGCACGCCCGTCGGTTCGCGCACGCTCTCCCGTGCGCCCGGGCTGGAACTCTCGCCCGCGACCATCCGCAACGTGATGGCCGACCTCGAGGAACTGGGCCTCATCGTGAGCCCGCACACCTCGGCAGGCCGCATTCCGACCGCGCGCGGTTACCGCCTCTTCGTCGACACCATGCTCACCGCGCAGCGGCCGCAGCTCGCCGCGCCGAGCCTGCCGGCCGACCAGCCGCAGAAGGTGATCGCCAACGCGGCGCAGCTGCTGTCGAACCTCTCGCAGTTCGTCGGTGTGGTCATGGCGCCGCGGCGCACCTCGGCCTTCCGCCACATCGAATTCCTTCGGCTGTCCGACCGGCGGCTGCTGGTCATCATCGTCTCGCCCGACGGCGATGTGCAGAACCGCGTCATCTTCACCGACCGGGAGTACTCGCAGTCCGAACTGGTCGAGGCATCGAACTACCTCAATGCGAACTACAGCGGCCTGTCGATGGAACAGGTGCGCGACCGCCTCAAGACCGAGATGGACACCTTGCGTGGCGAGATCGCCTCGCTGATGCAGGCGGCGGTGCAGGTCAGTTCCGAGGCCATGACGCAGGCGCAGGAAGAGGTGGTCGTGGCCGGCGAACGCAACCTGCTCGCGGTGAGCGATTTCTCCAGCGACATGGGGCAGCTGCGGCGTGCCTTCGAACTGTTCGAGCAGAAGGCGCAGCTGCTGCGGCTGCTCGACGTCTCCAGCAAGGCCGACGGCGTGCGCATCTTCATCGGCGGCGAAAGCCACGTCGTGCCTGTCGAGGAACTGTCGGTCGTGAGCGCGAGCTACGAGGTCGACGGGGAGGTGGTGGGCACGCTGGGCGTGATCGGCCCCACGCGCATGCCCTACGACCGCATGATCCAGATCGTGGACATCACCTCGCGCCTGGTGAGCAACGCGCTCAGCCATCACAAATAGGACGCGGCCGAAGGCCCACGGGCGGACGCCTAGAATCCCGCGTCGCGCGGGCCGTTAGCTCAGTTGGTTAGAGCAGGGGACTCATAATCCCTTGGTCGCTGGTTCAAGTCCAGCACGGCCTACCACGCGAGGTTTTGAGAAGATATTTTCGTGAGTCCGGGATGCGCCAAAAACGCGTGCTATACTTGCGAGCTTAGCGGCTGTAGCTCAGCT
This sequence comes from Xenophilus aerolatus, assembly GCA_030418545.1. Taxonomy (GTDB): domain Bacteria; phylum Pseudomonadota; class Gammaproteobacteria; order Burkholderiales; family Burkholderiaceae_C; genus Xenophilus. The sequence continues at coordinate 361,075 of QAIB01000005.1, forward strand.
GGATAGAGTACTTGGCTACGAACCAAGGGGTCGTGGGTTCGATTCCTGCCAGCCGCACCATACTTTCCTTCGGGAATTCAACAGCTTAGAGGCTTACCCCTCTAGGCTGTTTTTCTTTGCGCGGGGACTTTGTGGGGACTCAGTTCCCGCCGCCTCTCTTCGTGCTCCAGCCGCAGCGTCGTCAGGCTCTTGTTCCAGCCCGCCTGCTCGGCCTTGATCTTCTCCAGCGCCGCGAGCAGCTCCACCAGCTGGCCCATCGTGTAGTGATGGGTCATGTTGTTGGTCGTGTGCCACAGCAGGTCGGAGATCGTCTCGCCCGACACGCCGGCCTCCCGCAGGCGCATGCCCACCGTGTGCCGCAGGTCGTGCACGTGCAGATCGCCCAGCTCGGCCGCCGCCCGCGCGCGCTCCCAGGCCGTGTTGAGCATGCGCTCCACCGGCCGGTACGGCATCTTTGGCGGCTGATCGACGTTCTTGACCCGCTCGCGGCGCCACACGAAGACGAAGTCGTCGTGCATGCCGCGGCAGGACTCGATCACCGACTGCGCCACGCTGTTGCAGACCACCACCCGCGTGCGGCGGCGGCCCTTGACGTGCTGGCGCGGCACCTCGAACACCGAAACGCCCAGCTCCGGCACCTTGATCTCCCACTCCCACCGCAGGCTGCAGACCACGTCGTCACGCACGCCGGTGTTCAGGGTGAACAGCGACATGCGCGCCAGGTGGTCAGGCAGCAGCGGCAGCAGCCGGCGCTGCTCGGCCCAGGTGATGGGCCGCGGCTCGCGCTGAAAGCCAACGAGCGGCAGCAGGGTGATCGCCGGCGCCTTGTCCAGCCACGTCCGGCCCGCGTCGTCCCGCCAGCTCGTGGCCGCCAGGTTCAGGATCCGCCGCACCACGCCGAGCGCGGTGTTGATGGTCTTGTGCGCGCGGCCGGCTTGCAGCCGCGCGTCGACGTAGGGCTTGAGCGTGTTGTCGTGCACCTGGTGCAGTTCGAGCGCGCCGATGTAGGGCATGACACCTTTCAGGAGGTAGATCTCAGTTTCGAGCGATACCTTGTCCTGGTGGAGTGACACGTAGTGCGCCGCGGTCGCATCGAAGGTGCGGATCTCGCGGGCGCCGTGGACGGCCACCTCGCGCAGCTGGCCCAGCCGGGCGATCAGCCACCGTTCCGCTTCTTCAAAGCTGCCGAAGCCGCTGTGGCGAAGTCGATGCTTGCGCCACCACTTGTCGACCTCCCAGGTTCCGTTGTCTCGGGGGTAGATGCCCCGTGTCGTTTGGCCCATTTGGTAACTCCTCTCTCGGTAATGGACCGCCCGTTCCGGGTGCCATTCTGCTCGTCGTTGGCCGCGCGCTCGGCGCCGTCGTCGTCACCGTGGCCGTCGGCCGCCTGGCTCTTGAACTTGTCGAACAACGCATCGAGGTCGAAGCGATCGAACACAAGGCAGCTGCCCTGCCGCATCGCGGTCAGGTGCGGGCGCCATTCCTCGTCGAAGGTGCGGCGCTTCACGCCGACGTACTTCATCGCCTCGGCGTAGCTCAGTCCGCGGTTCATGGCGTGGTCTTCTGGCGTGCGCTCATCGGCCGGCGTTGGTCGAGGGTGTCGGCGGCGGCGTCGGCGCTGGCCAGGGCGTCGTCGACCGCGTGGAGCTCGGCCATCACTGCGTCGAGCACGGCTTGGCGCAAATTTGGGTTCAGCGCCGGCACGTCGCGCTTCAGGCGGGCGAAAAGCGATTCCCGTGTTGCTAAGCCACTCACGGTGCGATCCTCCGGAATTCGACCACCCACACCCAGGGGTTTGCGGCCCAGCTGCCGGCGCCGTTGATTTGGTCCCAGAGCCGGCGGTACGCCCATTGCGGCCGGGCGGCATGTAGCGGACCGTCGCTCGCGCCGCCAGCCGTCCACATGTCTGCGCCAGGCAAAGGTGTCACGCCCTCGGCCAGCGCATCCGCTTCGCTGATGTCCTGCAGCCGCTCGACGCGCACGCCGGTGACCTCCAGCAGGATCCGGCTGGCCCAACGGGGCATGTGGATGCTGGGGCGCCAGCGCACTCCAAAGTCGTCCTCGCTGCCGCCGGCGGGTCCCTGCTCGTAGCAGAGGTCCGGCGCAGGGTCGGTCGCTCGATAGTGGGCCTGGACCCACGCCGGGTGAACACACTCAAAGTCGTCTAGCGGACGGCGCCTGAGGGGACGTCCGTCCTGATGCGGCGGCTCCTGGTCGCACTCGACGCTTTGCTCAAGCGCAAATGTCTCGCGCACCCACAGCCGGTCGCCGGGCTGGCAGTATGGGCAGCCCAGGATTTCGCCGGTGCGGCTATGTCCGATCACGTTTTGGAACGGCACCGTTTCGCCGCCGCGGGTTCGGCCGCCATTCGGGCCTCCCCATGGCAGTACCTCCCACTGGCCCAGCCGGTTTTGATGGGGGAGCTTTACCACGCGCCGCGTCTGCGTCTTCGTGCCGGCCAGCAGGGCGCGCACCATGGGCGCGGAGAAGAGGATCGGGCGCTCGCGCACATCGCTCTTGGGCGATGGCTGCACTTCATCGCCAATTCGCGGTACGAGGTGCGTCGGGCACGGCGTGGTGCTGATTTCGAGGGGTGGCATCATGCGGCTTTCACCTTCTGGAGACGGACATGCGGGACGTTTTTGTGGTGACCACGCTGCAGTGGCTCGGCGAACGGGTCCTGGGCGCCCAAGTCGGCGAGGCGGACCCGACGAGTAACACGTGGAAGACGCCGCCGCGGTCCTACGATCCGGAGCAGCTCATGGATCTCATCGAGCGCCCGAATACGCTCGTGACATCGAAGACGCGCAGTGGCACGCAAGGGCCGAACCTCATGGTGCGCACAGATGCAAGCGGCGCGCGCACCATTCAGGCGATCCCGGTTCCGGGCGTCTATCAAAGGCTCGAAGACCAGATAGGCAACATCCCGAAGTAGATGGCCAAGTCCACCCGCACCGCGCGCCAGCTGCGCGAGATCCTGATCGAGCGCATCGAGGCGCTGCCCGGCATGGCCGGCCAGACCACCGATGTGCACACCGGCGGCGTGCGCTGGGTCGACGCTGACCCCGGCGACCCGAACTGGTACGTGCCGCGCGGGCCGCAGGCTGAGGACTACCGGCTCGACGTGGCGCGCGTCATCCAGCAGACGCGGCTGGAGTTCGATCTCGATACGGATTGAGCGATGCCAACTCCGGAGTACTGTCTTTTTAGGATCGACTGGTGGCCGATGTGCATGACAAAGGCAGAGTGGTCGGGGTGGGTGCAAGCCTTTGGTGCTGTCGTTGCCATCATCGCCACAGCTTCGATCGCGTGGTGGCAAATCCGCAGGATTGCAGCTGAGGCAGCCGAACAAAGGCGCCTCACTGACAAGCACAAGCTCCTCGCGCTGAGTCACCTGCTGCGTCGCGTCGAGACGACTTTGGCCATCAGCTATTCGGCTGTTCAGGAACGCGGGCAGCAGCAAATCAAATTCTCGGTACCCGACCTCGACGCGGCATCTGAAGTACTCCACAGTATTTCGCCTTTCGACGTTCCGGGTTCCCAGACGTATGGGCGAATGCAGGTTGCGCTGAGAGCGCTCGCAGTGATGCGCAACTACGGGCGCAACTACGCTGGCAACGAACATGAAACTGATGCGGCGGCGCTGAAAGTCATCCACCTCGCAGGCGAATATTTCATGCACGCGTTTGATGTCTGCATTGCAGAGGCCGTGGCGCTCAGTCGTCCCTCCGATCCGGGCTTTTGGCAACCGGAGTGGCGTCTCGGACCATGGCGGACCGCTCAGGCTGGTAAGCAAGACTCTCAAGCTGCGACCCTTTCCAGCCCGCTATCCCGGTAGTTCGCTGCCACGATCGCGCGCGCCAACGGCGGGCACACGCTGTTGCCGCACATGCGAACCTGCGCGGTCTTCGTCAGCGGCTCGCCGCGCGCGCCGTGGTCGATCTGGTAGGTGTCGGGGAAGCCTTGGGCGCGGTACAGCTCGCGCGGTGAGAGCATGCGCAGGCCGATGTCCACGATGGCGTACTGCTCGCCGTGAACGGTGACCAGCGCGAATCGGTCCTTCGTGGTGACGGTGTGCAGCGGCTCGGCCAGCTGCGGGTCCTGGTCGGTGCCGTAGTACTTCAGCAGGAAGGCGCGCACCTCGGCGAAGTGCTGGCCCTGGGCGCTGACCGTGTGCAGCGGTTCGTCGGTCGCCTGCGCGGTGCTGGTGCCGCGGAGCTTCACCAGGTTGCTGGTGACCACGCCCAGTGGCGCGGCGCCGCCCGGCCGCTTCACGTGGCCGTTGGCTGTCACGGTGTGCAGCGGCTCGCGCGCGTCGTGGCCCGTGCTGCCGGTTCGGAACTTCGTGATGTGCGCGGTCACCAGGCTGTGATGGTCCACGCTCGTGACGGTGCCAATCGGCTCTGCCGCCTCGCTGCCGACCACGCCGGTGTAGTGCTTGGCCAGGAAGGCGGCCACCAGCGCATGCTTCTGCCCGTCGACGGCGGTGCCGAGTGGCTTCTCGAGGCCAGGCACGCGCGGAGCCTGGCCGGGCCGCTCGCCGTAGCCGGTCTGCACCAGGGTTGGGATGACCAATGCGTGGTTGCCGCCGCCGGCGTGGATCGTGCGGATGGGCTCGCCGATGCCATGCGACCGGCTGCCTGCTCGGTCCGCATGCTCGCCATGCGCCAGGCCGACGATGAACGGCTCGGCCGCGTCCACCACGTAGCGCATGACGCCCTTTGCCACGCGGCGCAGGGTGGCGTCCGCCAGCGGGCGAGAGCGCTCGAAGATCGACGGGCACGGGATCGTCCAGTCGATGCACTCAGCCGCGGTGCGCCAGGGCGGCAGCTTCTTCGCCTTCACCGGCAGGGTGCCGGGCTTGCCATGCGTCGGCTCGGGCCACACGATGGGCAGGCCGTCGCAGCGCGCGACCAGGAACAGGCGCTTGCGGATGGTGGGCGTGCCGTAGTCGCTGGCGCGCAGTTCGCGCCACTCCACCACGTAGCCGAAGGAGCGCAGCGCGGCGAGCCATTCGTTGAACGTCTCGCCCTTGCGCAGCGGACAGGGCCGATCGTCGTCGCCAAGAGGGCCCCAGGTCTGGAATTCCTCGACGTTCTCCAGGCAGATGACGCGAGGCTTCGCCCCGGGGTCGCATTCGGCGAGGCGACGAATCCATGCCACCACCACCCAGGCCAGGCCGCGAATCTTCTTCGACACCGGCTTGCCGCCCTTCGCCTTGGAGAAATGCTTGCAGTCGGGTGAGGCCCACAGCAAGCCGACCGGCTGGCCGCCGGTGACTTCCACGGGGTCCACCTCGAACACGTCGCTGATGAAGTGGCGGGTCTGCGGGTGGTTGACGGTGTGCAGCGACACCGCTTCGGGGTCGTGGTTGACCGCGATGTCGACGTGCCGGCCGATGGCCTGCTCGATGCCGGTGCTGGCGCCGCCGCCGCCGGCGAACAGGTCCACGACGAGCTCGGACGCGATAGGCAGGACGAATTGCGGTGTCAGCATGCCCGGTCCCCCAGGTACTTACGCCACGGAACGATCCGGCCGCCCACCTTGAACCCCCACCCCTGCGACTCACCCCAGGTGAAGAACAGCGTGTAGGCGCCGCCGGCCGACACCTCGGTGATGCGGTGGCACACGCTGGGCGCGATGGCCTGCGTGAAGCCGCGCAAGCGCAGGCGGGCGCCGCGGTACTCTTCGCGCCGCTCCTCGAGGTAGCCGCCGCGCAGGATGATCGAGCGGGCATCCCAAGGGTGGTTGTGCTCGTGCGCATCGTCGTCTGGGCGCACGATGTGGTGCACGCGGATGCTGGGCAGCCTGCGCCAGCGCGCAGGCAATTGGTTGCCGTCGGCGTCCTTACGGTAGGGGTTGAACAGCCACCAGCGGGCCATGTACAGGTCGTCGCTGCTGCGCCCAGTGATGGCGTAGTACGGCGTGCGTTGGGCGCGGCGAATGAGCCATGCAGCCACCGGTCGGCGCGAGGCGATGAAGGCGGCGAGGCGCCAGAGGATGGATTTCATGCTGCCTCCCGGAGGAGCGATGGCTGCCGCTGGCGCTCCGCCTGCATGCGTCTGCAATCGGGGTTGAGCTCGCACGCCGCCCACTGCATACCCAGCATCTCGGCGGCGATGCCCGTGGAGATGCTGCCGGCGAAGGGATCAATCACGACGCCGCCCGGCGGCACGCTGTAGCGCAGTAGTGGGGCCAGGATGCCGAGCGGCTTTTGTGTCGGGTGGACAGCATTGCCGTGCTCGTTCGGCACAAAAATCACGCTGGTGGCCAGCTTCGGGCCACCGTCTTCGCTGACATAGGTGCTCGCCTCGCCGGATGCAATCGCGCGCGTATGCGTTGGCTTGGTCTTGCGGCGCACCGTCTTGCCGACCGCGTCGTGGGTGAACTGCGGCCGGTGGTAAACATCGGCCCAAGCGCCGCGGTAGAACATGACCGCGTGCTCGTGGACGCGACGGAAGCGGTCGGCGTGGAACCCCGTGCCGTTTTGCTTCTCCCACACGACATCCTGGCTGTAGCGGAAGCCGTGTGCCTCCATCTCTGCGAAGACGGTGGCGAGGTAGCGCATCGAGCCGAAGACCCAGACCGACGCGGCCGGCTTCAGCACGCGCGCAACCTGCGCCATCCAGCCATCGCAGCGGCGGTCCCACTCGAGCGACGTGTCACCGTAGGGCGGATCGGTCACGCAGGCGTCGACGGAAGCGTCCGGCCACGCGGCCATGAGCTCGCGGCAGTCGCCCCAGTGGCAGCGGTTGAGCCAGTCGCTCATGCTGCGAATCCCCGCGGCCACACCAGCTGCCCGCCGATGCGACTCGGATGCCGGAAGGCGTCGTACGCGCCCGGCCGCTGGCAGGTCTGGCCGAGCTCTGCGCCCTCATAGGTGCCCGACGGCCCGTGACGGCGATGCGCGGCGGGCGCGCCGCCCTGCGCGGCCTCGCGCCGGTGACGCGCCAGCGCCGCGCGCCCGCTCGGGGTGATGGTGTAGTGCGCCAGCGCGCCCTGGCCGGCAGCGTGCCCGATCTCGGAAGCGACCAGGCCCTGCGTGCGCAGCTGCCAGAGGTCGCCGCGCGCGGGATGGCCCGCTTGCTGCTCTATCTGCCGGCGCAGCATGGGGCCGGTGGCCTGCGCGAGGATCTGCAGGGCCTGCGCGGCAGTGGGGGTGATGCTCATCGCCTTGTTCCCTGCCTCAGGTGCTCACGGTCAGCTTCACGCTCGACGGGGCCAGGCCGAAGTCGCGCGCGACGAACTCGGACAGCACCACGCCCTGCAGGTGGCGCACGTCGTGCAGGTTGGCGATGACGACCTCCGGTGCGAACTGGCTGCCGTCGGTGGCGCTGACGTGCGCGCCCTCGTTCTGGCCGCTGCAGCCCGGGCGGGTGACCTGCCACAGCGTGCCGCCAGCGCCGCGCAGCGAGTCGGCCTCGTTCTCGAAGCGCACGTCGGTCACGACGAAGCGCGTCTCGCCAGCGTTCTGGTACTCGACCAGGCGGGCGAGCATGGCGCGCGTCCAGTAGCGCGGATGCTGCGCGCGGCGGTACTCGGTGCCCCACCACTGGAGGATCTGGCGCGGGGAGCGTGGCGCATCGAGCCACTCGGCCGACAGTGGCGACATGTGGTCCGGCGCCGCGGCGCTGAGCGACAGCACCACGGCCGCGAGGAAGTCGCGCGGCGCGCGGCGCATGCTCAGGGCAGGCACGGGTTGGTGCTTGGTGCTCGGGTGCGCCAGGTGCACCACCTCCACGCCGAAGGCGTCGGCCACCTCGGCACGCAGCGCGTCGGCAAAGGCCAGCTTGCGAAAGCGCGCGTGCGCCACGAGGAGGTCGGCGACGGTGTCTTTGCCTGCGCCGGCGAACCCGGTCAGGCCGATGATGTGTTGCTTCATGGTCAGTGGTGAAAGTCGGCCGCGACGCCCGCCATGCGGGCGTGAGCAGCTATGTTTTCGATAGCGCTTTCGGCGCCGTGCGGGGTGGCTGGCGTGTCTTCGGGCTCGGGCCAGCGCGGGGGTGCGAGCTCGCAGCTCACGACATGGCCGCGCAGCTCGTTGTTGGTGGCGTGCAGGCGGTCCAGCTCCAGGCGCAGGCAGTGCCCGGCGCGCAGTTGCGGGTTGGCTTGGATGAAGCGGTCGGCCTCCGGGCCGCGCCAGATGGCCGTGAAGCCTGCGACGCCCCGATGGCTCGTGCGCTCGCCGAGCGAGAACAGCCAGCCCGGCACCCAGCCGGCGGTCGGCGACACGAGGCGCACGCTGGACGGGCGGCCGCGCAGGAAGAAGATGCCGGAGGTCTTCATGGGGTCAGCTCCAGTGGTGGCGGGTCAGGGAAACCCAGGCCGCGGCGGCGATGCCGGCGGCGACCACGGCTCCGACCGCGAATACGGCGATGGCCGCGCGGGCGCGGTGCCTGGCCTGGCGCAGCAGGCTCTCCAGCGGGTCGGCGATCGGGTCGTGGCCCAGCGTGCCGCGCGTGCTGTCGAGCAGCTCGTTGTGGCGGTCGCGCTCGGCCTGGATGTGCTCGGGCGGCACGAAGGACGGGTCGCCGTTGAGCGGTGCGTGCGCGCTGAGCAGCGTGTCGAAGTCAACCGGGTGCGGCGCGCGGCTCACAGCAGCGATCCTTGCCGGTCGTCGGCGTCTGCACGGCGCTGCGCTGCCTGGGCCCGCTTGATGGTCTTGCGGATGTCGGTGGCGCAGGCCGGCACGTACTTGAAGCGGCGGTCCATGAGGCCGCCGACGGGCTTGGTGCCAGGGATGGCAGGCACGAGCGCCGGGCGGGGCGTGCTCGGGATCATGTCGACCACCCGTAGGCGAGCTGCGCGGCGAAGCCGACCACGAGTGCAGCCGACACGAGGAAGGGCAGGGTGCGGCGAAGCACTGCGGTCATGCCGCACCTCGCACATGCTCGATCTGCCAATCCCCGTGGCGGCTCTCGCCGCGCACGATGCCGGCGAGGCGGCTGTAGGCTACCGTCACGCCCTGTCCGCGCTGCTGGAGCATCCGCGCGGCGCGCAGCATGCCGGCGGCCGCGCTGCGGCTGATGGGGCGGGCGGCGCCGACGGTGCAAAGCTGCAGCGCGGCCTTCACGCAGCACCTCGCGCGGCGGCGTTGAGGCTGTCGATGTCTCGGTTCAGGCTGGTTGCCAGCTGCGAGAACGCGTTGGCGGCGGGCGGTACCGCGGGCAGCTGGGTTTCGCGTGGAACAACCGGCGCATCGACGATGCCGTCGATGGTCAGGCGGCCGCTGCGCAGCGCCTTGTCGGCCGTTGGCACGGGCATCGCCTGCCAGCACATGCAGGCGCCAGGGCGGCGGTAGAACGCCTGGCGCCGTGCGCCGCGCAGGCGGATCCAGATTTCGACGGCCTGCGCCATGTCAGGCCTCGACCGGCTCGACGCGCTCCACGCTGACGACCGGGCTTCCGGTCACATGCTGGGCGGCGCGGTGGGCGTGTTCGCCGTTGGCGGCTTTGACCTGCACGAAGGGCAGGACGCCGTTGTCGCTGGCGATGGGATGGCCGAAGCCATCGCGGGGGGTGAAGAAGCAGCGGTAGCTGCGTGAGGGGGAAATTTGCACGTCCATCTCCGTGTTGAGACGGACGTGAATTTAGCGAAGCGCTAATCGTTAGTCAATAGCGTAACGCTAATTAAGCCTGCCCTAGCCGTTAGCGTTCGCCCCGAGGTGTGGCACGGCGGCACGGTGTCATCGGCGAAACCGCGCTGGCTCGCACCAAAACCTCGTAGCGACGCCGTGCTGGCGAGAAAAGAGGTCGGCCGCTGTGTTGCAGTTGTCTTGGTTGTAGTTGCCGCCCTCAGTTGCATCGAAGGTGGCCACGTGGATCCGCAATGACCGGTCCAGCGGGCTATTTCGATAAAGGGTGTAGGCGCCGTCAGCGTGCGCAGACGCGCACACCAGCATCGCGAGCACGGTGGCTACTCGCATTTGAAGAGCACTTCGGCTTCTGGCCAGCCGCCCGCCATGCGGGCCTGGGTCTCTTTGACGTCGATGACTCGAGCCTGCTTATTGCTGCGACGGCAGAAATCATTGGCTTCGCCGATCGCGGCCGTCTTGAGGCTGGCGGTTGTGACCCAGCCGCCGCTGCCTTGGTGCGCGACTTTGTGCAGGTCGTCGGAGAGCGGCACAACGCCTGTGGTGGGCACGGCGCAGCCCGCAACGCCACAGGCGAGCGCCATGCCGAGTCCAAGCTTCATCACATCTTTCTCCCGTTCCAAGCCCAGACCACCCGCCCACGCACCTGCACAGCGTTGGTCCCGTTCAGTACGTCGACCGTTTTCACGGTCGGGTTGTCGCTGCTGATCTCGAATGCGCCGTCCATCCGCTGCCTCACGCGCTTGATGTAAATGCGGTCGTTGGCCTCGAGTACGTACACGCCGTCGATCTTCGGATCTTGCACGCCGACATCGACCAGCAGCACGTCGCCGTCGATAAAGGTCGGCTCCATGGAGTCGCCGTAACCGTGGATGAACCGCAGGTTCTCCAGTGCCGTGGGCTTGATGGTGCGCGCCACCCACTGCGGCGAGACTGTCAGGCGTCCGACGACGACCTCGTCGTGCATTTGCTCAGTGCCCGGGCCCATGCTGCCGGCGTTGGCCAGCACTGGAATGCTCAGGTGTTCGAACCCTGGCAGATAGTCCGTGCCGGGCACGTCAGTACGCACGACCGCTGCGGCCACAGCTGCGGGCAGCGCTTCCACTTCGTCCTCGCCGACTGGCTGGTCCATCCAGCCCTCGGGCAGGCCCAGGCGCTCCTCGATCGCGCGCGCGGTCTTGCGCGCCAGCGCCCGCGGCAGCCCAGTCTTCGAGTCCTTGGAGGCATTGATCCACTGCGCCAACTGCGCGGGCGACTTCTCGATGAGGTTGGCAAGTACGACCTGGCGCCCCTTGCCATGTGTTTGCACCAGAAGCCTGAGGCGCTGCCGGTATATCTCTTCGATGGAAAGCATCGAAGGATTCTTTAGCGTGCTGCTAAGAACTGGAATTCGCACGGCGCTATTGACGACCATTAGCGCGGCGCTAAATAATTCGATCCATGACACTCTCCGAGTTCTTCGCCGCCGAGCGCGGTGCCCAGGCCCGCCTTGCCAGGGCGCTTGAAGTCGCTGCCCCCTTGCTCAGCGCGTGGGCTTCGGAGAATCCTGATACGCGACGACGAGTGCCGGCGGAGCGATGCCCAGACATCGAGCGTGCCACTGGCGGCGCCGTGCGCTGCGAAGACCTGCGCCCCGACGTCGCTTGGGACGTGTTGCGCATGCAGGTAGGGGAGGGCGCCCATGTCTGAGGCCCCGAAAGATGACCCTCTAGCTCTACCAGTCCCGGCGATTGAAATCAGGGACGGAAACGAGGCGACTCGAAGGGGGAGCGGGGGTTGCGCGCTCGAGGCGATAGGCAAAGCTGCACAAACCGCAGCGAGCCACGCCTCCGACGACATGGAGCACGCTCTTCTTTCCGGCGTCGAAGCACGTCTGACACAGGAAATGATGGGGCTCATCCGGGCGCTCAACCAGTTCGGCCTGCGGGCGCAGCTCATAGGCAAAGACGCTCCCGACCGCGCCGATTTTTGCCAAGCGGTAGCGAGCCTTCTCAGCCTGAGCAGCCTCCAGTTCGCGTACGCGCTGGCCAAGAGCATGGAGCGCGGCATCTTTGTCGATGGTGGCCGCCAGTACCTGGCTGAGCTGCATTTGGGTGTCCAGGACCTGTTTCGTGAGGTCAGCCTGGAGGGTCGCCGCTTTCTGGCGGTCGCGCTCGTCGATGAGCGCTCGGGCAATCGCTCCCACGGTCCCCAGGGAGGACATGAGCTGTGAGATTTCGACGGACATGGCGGCGTGCAGGCTGTTGCGCTGCCCGGAATGGTAGCGATCCGGCGTCGGTCGCTGAACAACGGAGGCGCCGTGGCTGAAGGCGAACAGGTGCCCCCGGTCGCGCAGGCCATGTGGCGCGCCTTCGATGGAAAGAACTTGCGGGCCGTGGCGGCGCACTTCGGCGTGGCCACGGCTGATGCATATCGCGCGATCACGGCTGTGGCCGATCGCGCTGCGCGTCTGGTCAGGCTGCAGACGGCGGGCGCTTCGCTTTCTTCAACGCAGCGCGCGTGGCTTTCCTTTCGTCTGAGGTCCGTTGTTCCATGTCGATCAGTGTCTCCGTGCCCCCGGTGCTTGCCTATGGCAGCGAGGAGGGCGTCCCTGCCATCCCGGCCGGCCATGACGTCGAGCTGGCCGCGTTCAACACGGTGCGCAACTACGCGCGGCGCGTGGCGGGCGGCGTGGATGCGCTGGCCGACCGGGTCGGCATGAACCGGAACACGCTGCTGCACAAGACCAACCCGGACAACACCACGCATCACCTCTCGCTGAAGGAAGCGGTGCGCGTGCAGCGCGAGACGGCCGACTATTCGATCCTGCATGCGATGGCGAACGCGCTGGGCCACACGGCCACGAAGGCGACGCCGGACCAGGCGGGCGGCGACCCGGTCGAGGCGTTCATGCGGCTGCAGGCGGCGCACGCGGACCTGGTCCGCGCGCTGGCCGACGCGGTGCTGGGCGGGGAGGCCGCCGTCACGCCCAACCAGATGCGTCGCGTGGACGCGATGGCGCAGGAGGCGATTGCGACCGTCGGTCACGCGATGGCGATGCTGCGCGGGCGCATGCGGCCGGCGCCGGAGCGCGCGCCATGAGCGGCACCCGTGCGGGCGCGGCCAAGCGCCGGGCTGCCGTGGCCGCCGTGGTGGCCGAGGCGGGCACGATTGACCACGTCGACCTGGCGCGCTTCGAGACGTTCACGCTGGATCGGCTGCGCTCAGCGGCGTCGTGCCGATGCCGCCGGACGTGCAGCCCGGCATCTACGGCGACATCGGCGAGAGCTGGTGGAACGAGACCGTTTCGGCGGGCAACTTCGTGCGCGAGCTGAACGAGCTCGATGTCGATGCGATCAGCGTGCGCATCAACAGCATCGGCGGCAGCGTTCCCGACGGGTTGGCGATCTTCAACGCGATGCGGCGCCACAAGGCCACCATCACGACCGAGGTCGATGGCATGGCGTTCTCCATCGCCAGCCTGATCGCCATGGGTGGCGACAAGGTCCACATGGCGAGCAACGCCATGCTCATGATTCACGCGCCGTGGACCTATGCCGCAGGCAACAGCGCTGAGTTTCGCGAACTGGCCGACCAGCTCGATTCCTGGGCGGCGGCGATGTCGACCAGCTACGCCATGAAGACGGGCGACCAGCCCGCCATGCTGGCGCTGCTCACCGACGGCAACAGCGCCGCCGACAACGCCCGGAGGCAGAAGGAGGCCGCTGCCGAAATCGCGGCGGCGTTCGAGCGCGCGGGCATCCAGACGAAGGAATCACTCAAGGTTGCGGCCAGCACGGCCTTGGCAGACTTCGAGAAGATCAAGGCCAGTGGGCAGGCCACGAGCGAGGGCCTGCAAGCCGCCTGGAAGCGGGCGGCCGACGCCGCCATCGCCGCCAACGACGGGGTGGCGCCGGCATGGGTGCAAGCGCAGGCCTCAGCGCAGAAGTACCAGCTTGCCATCGATGAAGCGGGCCGCGCCACGCTGAAGCTGGCGAACACCGATCTGTCGGGGGTGGCCAACGGCTTGAACGACGCCGCGCAGGCCGCCGGCAATTACGCCAAGGCGGTCGCACAGGCCGGCGCCGCCACGCCCGGCATCATCGACCCGAGCCAGAAAATCAAGTCCACCCAGGTGAGCGGCGAGACGCGCTCGGCGGGCACGGACTTGGGCAGCCGCACCGGCGTCGCGGCGTTCCTCAAGGCCGCAGGCGTGTCCGACGAGGCAGCGGCCCGCCGGATCGCGAACGAGTTCGCCGACAGCCAGGGCAACATCCCGTACTTCAACAACCCGGGCCAGAAGAAGTACGGCGGCGACGGCAGCACGCTCAGCCAAGCGCTGCTGAAGGCTGCCGAGCAATACACCTTCGATGGCATCGGCCGCCGCCCAGACCAGGGCGCCACGATCCCCAAGCCCGAGAGCACGCGCACCGTGCGCGTGAACCTCGAGGTGAACGGCCAGGGCTACGGCTCCATCAACACCGATGCCGCCGGCGCCGACGCGCTGGACAACCTGCTGTCCGCGCTGGAAAGCGCGCGCAGCGTCACGAGGCACTGAGCCATGGCCGACACCCACATGCTCGGCGCGATAGCCATCCCCCGGGGGATGGTCTGGACGGACGAATTCGCGTGGAGCGCGGTCGAGAAGTCCATGGAGCGCTCCCTTACGGGTGCAGCGCTGATCGACATCGGCGTCAAGCAGGCCGGCCGCCCCGTCACGCTCGAGGCGCAAGGCGATGCGGGCTGGATGCCGCGGGCGGATGTGCTTGCGCTCGTCGCTTTGGTGGAGGCCGATCCCGGCGCCGTGCTCACCTTCACACATGCCGACGGCCGGACCTTTGATGTGCAGTTCGCGCCAGTCGAGGCGCCGGTCACTGCCGAGCCCATTCCTGGCGCGCGCCCGGAGCTGCCGCCGGACACCTTTCCCTACGTCGCCACCGTGCGGCTCATCACTGTTTGACCATGACCATTGGCAAAGGCGACCTCAAGCTACTCAAGTCGCTCAACATGAGCGACACGCCGGATGGTGGCGGCGGCCCTTCCTCTGACCAGGTCGCCGACGGCGTCAGCAACGAGATCTTTCTCGGCGTTTCGGAGTCCGACCGAGCCGTCGGCCGTGTGTCGCTGCGCCAGCTGCACGCCACGGTGCAAAGCCACGATCAGGACACCTTTCTCGGCGCAAACTTCATCGTCGCCGAGCCGCCCGCCGATCCGAACGTGTCGATCACGGTGTTTTCGACGGGTGGTGTCTTCGACACGCGCAGTGAAGCGATTTCCCGGCTGGAGGCGTACCTCGGCGAGGGCTCGCGCTATGCGGGCTATCTTTTCGGCAACCATATCGCGGGCATGCGGACGGTGCAGATCCTGCAGCGCACCGAGGACGTGCCGCCGATCGGTGCGACGCTCGTGCTGCGCAAGCGCGAGGGATTCAGCGACGAATACACGCAGTTTGTGCGTGTCACCGAGGCCGCGGTCGTGCAGCGCACGTTCAATGACATTTCGGGCGAATACACGCGCTATGAGCTGGGGTTGAAGATCAGCGATGCGCTGCGGGTCGATTTCCCGGGATTCGACGCGCAGCGCATCGATCCGACGAAAGCCGAGCTGGCCACCCTGACCAAAATCGCAAACACCATCGTCGCCGATGCTGCGCGGTATTACGGTGTCGTCGACTTGGAGGAGGAGGGCGAGATCGGCGACTTCACGATCAAGGCGTCGGGGATCTTCACGCAGCTCGTGCCGAGTGCGCAGGTAGAAACCGGCATCGCCGATGCGCGGATCAATCAGGTTTCCGAGAGTGCGCTAAAGGCAGGCAATCCGATCGGTATTGACGCGCCGGTCGTGTGGCAAGGGCTCACGGTGCCGGTGAACGTGTATATCGGCGGCGCCGTGACGCCTGGCTCTCTGACAATCGGCGGCAGTCAGCCGTACTACCCGGGTGCCTACGACAAGGGCGGCGTGATCTACCTGGGCGCGCAGCAGGTCGGCACGATCGACTATGAAAACGGGCTGATGAGTCTCAACGGCCTGAACACGGCAGGGGGGGCGACCATCCCGATCACCTATTCGCCGGCGGCCGTGCCGCTGGCGGTGCAGCAGTCACAGGGCATCGCGGTGACGCAGGAGAACCGGTCGCGCACATGGATTCGCACGCTGCAGCCGATTCCTGTGCCGGGAACGACGCGGGTCGACTACTGCGCACAAGGCCGGTGGTATGTGCTGCGCGACGACGGTTCGGGTGCGCTGCGTGGTGCGGACAGCAGCTACGGCGCTGGCGTGATCAATTTCTCGACGGGGACGCTGTCCGTCACGCTCGGCGAACTGCCGGACGCGGAAACGGCTGTCATCGTGCAGTGGACGCCCGACGAGGCGATGCTCGACACGACCGAGATCACATTGCACAACAGCGGATCGCTTTACATGCCTTTCAACACGTCGGGGCAGATCTCCGAGGAGGCCGGCGCGAAGGCGATCGAGCCCGGGGGCCTGTCGATCGACTGGGTGGAACCGGGAACGTCGCCGCTCCCGAAATCGGCTAGCGACAACGGGGCGGGCCAGCTGGTCGGAGATGCCAGCGGCACGGTGGACTACGCACGTGGTGTTGTGAAGTTCAGCATGACGTCGCTGCGCGCGCCGGGCACGCTGCTGACGATGAATCTTTCGACGCGCGATGCGACCGAGGCGGCGGTGACGGTGGTCGGTGGTGTCGGCAATCTCGGCGTGACGAATATCGCACCGGGCTCGCTTTCCTTCGGTGTGGCGGCGCAGCGGAAAGTGCAGTTTTTCGGCAGCGGCGCCGATGGCAGTGTGGTCGATGTGGGCTCGGACGCGACCTATCTCGTGCGCGACAACGGCGCCGGCGGACTCGTGGTGCGCGTGGGCGACTTCGCGGTGCCTTGCGGAACGGTCGACTATGCAACGGGCGAGTTCGAGCTGTCCGGGTCGGTGGCGCTGAATGCGGCGCAGAGTTTCGCTCTCCTCAAGTGGGAGAACCTTTTCGTTCGTGAGTCGTCGCCGAGCTGGTCGCTCGCGGTGCAGTGAGGTCCAGATATGCCCGACGTTGTTGTCAATCCATCGGCCACTGGCAATTCAGTGCGGCGCCTGAACCCGGTCGAAGTGCTCGCGGGCGCGCTCGTGACGCTCGATCTCTCCGGTGTTTCATCCGTGCAGGCCCGCTACAGCGGCGGCAGTGAGTCGAGTGAGTCCGTGCAGGTGGCAATGGACAAGCTGTACCTGCGAACGGACGTCGCCAATGCGTACACGCTCGGCGGCGTGACTTTCCGGGTCGGCACTGTGCGCCATTTCGTGAAATCGAACGGCAATGTCGAAATCAACCTGTCCGCCGCCACGGGCATCGGGACGAAGGTCGGCACCATGACGCCGTCGCAAGGTGTCATCGAGCTGACAAGCTGGCCGATCGTGGCGCCGCTCGTGCAGGATTTCCGCGGTGCGCTGCTGCCGCCGGCGGCGGGCCCGGACAACCCTTACAGCGCCTATATGGTGGTGTTTCGGCTGGCGACAGCTCCCGTGCGACCGAGCAGCTTCTCGATGCAGGGCACCATGCGCGACGGTACGACGTTCAACGTCGCAGCCGATGCGAACGGCGTGATCAATGCGGCGCGCGTGAAGGGGCGAATCAACTATCAGACCGGCGTCGTGCAAGCCGTGTTTGTGACGCCGTCGGCGCCCGCCGGGTTCGAGCCGGTCGATCTGTCGTTCCTCGGGATCCCGGGCGTTTCGACGGGCTATCTCGACATGGCCCAAAACGAGACGCTGAAATACAACGCCGTCGCGTTCAGCTACCTGCCGCTCGACGCCGAGCTGCTTGGCATCGATCCTGTGCGCCTGCCAAGCGACGGCCGCGTGCCGATCTTCCGCCCGGGTGGCGTCGCCGTCGTGGGCAACGCGCAAACGACCGGGTCGCAGACGGTTGCGAATGGCGATGTGATCAACGTCGGCCGCACGCGGCTTTCTCGTGTGCGTGTGATCGGGCATGACGGCGAAGTGATTCCGGTCGGCTACACCGAGGATCTCGAAGCCGGGACGGTCACGTTCACCGATGTTGCGGGGTATTCGCAGCCGGTCAAGGTCGAGCATCGCATCGAGGACATGCTGCTCGTGCGCGACGCGCAGATCGACGGGACGCTGTCGTTCACACGGCCGCTCACGCATGACTACCCGCCGGGTTCCCGCGTGTCGTCGGCGTTCATGGCCGGGGATCTGCGCGCTCGCGTGTCGTTGATGTTCGATCAAGCGTCGTGGGACAAGGTCACTTTCTCCGATGCCCTGGTCGGGAACCCGGCGCCGGCGACCTACGACTCGATCAATCATCCGGTGGAGATCCTCAACGATGGCGGGACGTCGCAGCGCTGGGCGCTGGATTTCATCTCGACGACGACGTTCCGCGTGGTCGGCGAAAAGGTCGGGGTCATCCTCACGGGTGCCTCGATCACGGCCGACTGCTCGCCGCTCAACCCGGCCACGGGGCAACCCTACTTCACGATCCGCAAAGAGGGTTGGGGCAGCGGCTGGGCCGTGGGCAACATCGTCCGATTGAACACGGTCGGTGCGCTGACCTCGCCGTGGATCGTGCGGACGGTCAAGCAAGGCCCCGAGTCGGGCGAGAACTACGAGTTCACGCTGTTGCTGCGCGGTGACGTGGACAACCCGCTGTGATCCTCGTTTTCTCGGATGCCGCGCTGAACGCCCGATTCGTCGGCGGCCTGCAGGCGCTGCTCGACGTGGGGCCGGTCGGGTGCCGCATCCAGCTGTTCGCGGCGTCGACGCCGAGCGGCCCGGTGCTGGCCGAGCTGGTGCTCGCGCGGCCGTCCGGGGCAATGGTCGGACTGCAGTACGTGCTGCAGCAGGCCGATCCCGAGGGGGATCTGATCTTGCGCGAGGGAACGCCGCAGTCCGGACGAATGATCAACGGGGCCGGCGTGCGCGTGTGTGACGGAGATGTGTCGGGGATCGATGGCGACGGCGTGTTCAGGGTCGAAGGCGACGACGGCCCGCTACTGCATGCGGGCGGTCGGGCGCGCTTGCTCGCCAGCTATTTTTTCTGAGAGATCGAAATGAAGGTCAAACACAAATTCGAGTCGACGCAGCCGGACGATCCTGATTACCCCGAGCTGGTCAACGCCTCGAACTGGAACGAGGATCACGACGTAGTCGAGGATGTTTCCGCCCTGGCCATTGCTTCCGGTGTGGTCGATATCGATTGCGAGGGTGGAGACTTTCGCACGCTGCTCCTGACGGCCAATGTGACGGGGATCACGTTTTCCAATCTGCCAGCGCCGGGCGAAGGACGATCGATCGCGATCCGGATCAAGCAGGACAGCACCGGCGGGCGCACGGTCGCGCTGCCGTCGTCGTTCAAGAAGATGGGCGCAAGCGAGGCGGCGGTGCAGTCGGCGGCGAACGCGATCACCATCCTCACGCTGATGACCTTTGATCAGGGCGTGCGCTGGGAATACAGCATGTGTGCGGGGGCGGCGTGAGCATTCGAGCGGCAATTGCGGTGCTGCTCGCAAGCGGGGCGCCCGAAGTCGTCGACGCGCCGCATTGGAGCGCAACCGACAAGGACGCAGCGGTCACGGTATCGCCCGACGGCCGCACGGCTTACCGCAGCGCCACGGGCAACGGGCATGCGCTTGTGCGCGCGGTACAGGGGCGCTCGTCGGGCAAGTTCTATGTGGAGTTCGCGACGCCTGTCGAGCGCGGCAACGTGCCTGGCGGGGGCATCACGGCGGGCATTGTGCGTGCGGATTACCCGCTGTCGTCGTCGCCTGGCGAGGCGGCGAATGGGTTCGGCGTGCAATACCGCCGATGGCTGTCGGACTCGGATTCGATCTGGACCTACCAAAACGCGGCCACGGGCGGGGATAGCGGCGTCACTGCCATTCCGTGGGCTGGGTGGTTGGGTGTCGCTGTCGATATCGACAACCAGCGCATATGGTGGATCGCCGATGGTGTTTGGGCGGGCGGTAAGAATCCGAAGTCGCACCCGACTAATCCGTGGACCGCATCGCTGGGCGTCGGCACTTTTCATGCGGGGCAATCGTGCTACTACACCCATACGTCGTATCCGACGCTGGAGGGCATGCTGCGCGTCAGTGCCTCGGAAATGAACATGGGCGTCGACGCATTTCAGCCGGGCGGCGTGTTGGAGGGGTTCCTGCCGTGGGATGGCGCAGCGATTCCCGATCCTGTCCCTGTCACGCCTGCGGATGATCCGGACGCAGACAAGCGAAAGCTGATCCTCACCTTCGACGCGGCAGGATCGCCGGACTTCACGGACAGCAGTCCGGCCGGGCGGACCGTTACGAACAATGGCGGTGTGACGCAGCGCTACGGCATTCGCAAGTGGGGCCAAAGCTCGGCGTATTTCCGTGGCTATTCGCAGTCGCTCGGCATGGCCGATTCGGACGATTGGGACATTGGCGCGGGTGAGTTCGGCATCGAGGGATGGTTTTATTTCGTCGACGATCCGGCGTCGTGGGGTGGTGATCCGGGGATGTACTTCATCAGTCAGGGGATCGCGCCGGTGAGTTCTCGATCCTTCGGCCTCGGACTGTTCGGTGCGTCCCTGGCGAGCTGCACCATGCAATTTGAGATCCTGAGCGGGTCGGCGAGGCATCAATGCATAGCGACAGGCGTCAACATCACAAAAGGCGCATGGCACTACATCGCCGCAACGCGGCAGGGCAACACTTTGCGCTTGGGCCTCGATGGCGTACAGATCGCGACGCAGGACGTCACGGGCGTGACGGCGAACGCCAGCGATCGGCCGCTGCTGGTGGGCGCGTTCGAGGATGCGACGTACCAATACGCGATGCGCGGCTTTATCGACATGCTGCGGTTTACCAAGGGCGTGAGCGTGTCCGTCGACGTGGTGCCGACTCTGCCGTTCGCGTGAGGTCATGGCAGGTTCGGCCGCATTCAGCTGGCGTTCCTTCGATGGTGGCGCGTTCGTTGCCGACGAGGCGGCGCCGCGCGTCGCGTTTTCTGGGGCCTTCGCGCGCGCTGCGTTCGTGTCTCGGGGTCTGCCGCCCAGCGGCGTGCGGGCGTTCGCTGGGGGCGCGTTCGCGCGTGCCGCTTTCAACGCGATGGATAACGCGCCCCTGGTGGAAGTGCCGGGGGTGGACGTCACTTTCGTGGGCCTCTACCCGGTGCCCGGGTTGTCCGTCGAGATCGGCTACGTCAGCGGGGCCGCGCGGCCGCTCGTGGGCACGTTTCGATCGCCTTTCGAGCAGGCGACGCCGGTCGAGCCCGGATGGCAAACCAGCATGCGGGGGGCGGCTCGGGTGCGCGGCGTGGTGCGCAGCGCGTTCGAGCAGGGCGTGCCAGTCGACATCGGGGCGTCGAGTGGTTGGGAAGATGCCCAGCGCTTCGCGGGCGACGCGGCGGGGCGGTATCAGCGCGCGCTGCGCATGCCGCCATTGGGCGCGGTGTCGTCCTGGCAGGAGGGACTGCACCAGCTGCGCGCGGTGGCGTCGCGTTCTCAGCGTGGGGTGCGCTTGCCCGAGCTGTTCAGCAGGATCGCATTTCAGCAGGGCGTCGCCACGCGCAGCAGCAAGCGCGGGGCCTATGAGGAGGCGCTGCCCGTTCGAGTCGGCGCGTCGTTTTTTTTCCAGATCGGCCGGCGCCTGGTTCAAATCGAGACGGCGCGCTATCAGGACGCGATTCCCGCGCGCGCCGGAGTCAGCGAGCATCCCGTCAATCCGCCCGGGCCGGTGGATCCTGAGCCTGGCGAAACCGTCGTTGTACCCGTCCGAAGGGCATACCTCGTGCAGAACTCAATCGTCTTGACCCGCGTCGATGGCGGCGAACTCATCCCCGCGAGCAGTTTCGCGATGAGCATCGACGCCGACTCCTGGACCTGGCAATGGTCCGCCACGCTGCCCGGCAGCGCGCTCCCACTCGTCGCAAGTGCGGACGGACAGCCTGTTGATGTGATCGCATCCATCAACGGCGTGGCCTATCGTCTGTGCGTCGAGCGGTTCAGCCGTGAGCGGCGCTTCGCAAAGTCCGACGTGCGGGTCAGCGGCCGCGGGCGAGCGGCAATCCTGGATGCGCCTTACTCGCCAGTGCTCAACCACGTTGGCGACAGCGACATGACGATCGCGCAGTTGCTTGAGAAGGTCTTGACGATCAACGGTTCAGGAATCGGGTGGTCGGTTGAATTCGGTATCGAAGACTGGTTTGTCCCCGGCGGCACCTGGGCGTTACAAGGCACCTACATCGCGGGCCTTCTCGACATAGCGGGGGCCGCTGGCGCCATCATCCAGCCACATCGCACCGATGCCGCAGTGCGGATCCTTCCGCGCTACCCCGCTGCGCCTTGGGCATGGGCCGACGTCACGCCGGACTTTCAACTTCCGGCGGCGGCAGTCGCTGTCGAAGCCATCGAATGGATTGACCGCCCGGCCTACAACCGAGTGTTCGCACTCGGCACTACCTCAGCTGGTGTCGCCGGCCAGGTGACGCGCGCGGGCACGGCCGGCGATCAGCTCGCGCCTCAGGTGACGCATAGCCTGATGACGGATGTGGTTGGCGTGCGGCAACGCGGGCTGCCCGAACTTGCAAACACCGGCCGCCAGGCCCAAGTGGCGTTGCGGCTGCAGGTGCTCCCCGAGACGGGAGTCATCGTGCCTGGACAGTTCGTCCGCTACGTCGACGGGAGCGAGAGCCGCCTGGGTCTGGTGCGCAGCACTTCCCTGGATTGGCAGCGGCCTTCGCTGCGCCAGTCGATCACCCTCGAAACCCATCTGGCGGAGGCCTGATTCATGGCGAAGAACCTTTATCGCGCCTTCTTGAATTTGCTGCCACCGCGGGACCTGCAGATCGCCGAAGTGATTGCGGTCGACGGCGACCTGGCCACGCTTCAGCTCGTAGGCGGCGGCGTCGTGACTGCTCGAGGCGCGGCGACGCCAGGGCAGAAGGTGTTCGTGCGCGATGGCCTTATCGAGGCGCAGGCGCCAGACCTTCCAATCGTGACGGTGGAGGTGTGAGCATGCGCAGCGCACAGGAGATCTCCAACTGGGGCGACCTCGAGGTGCTGGGCAAGCACCACATCAGCACGTTGCCGCGCTACTGGATCACGCGCCTGTTCGTGGCGTGTTCGACGGTGGCCACCATCCTCGTGATCTGGTGGGAGCCGGAGGCGCTCACGCATCGTCTCATCTCGCAGAGCGGCGCACAGGGCTGGTGGCTCGTTGGACTGCTGGCCTGCGTCGCGGTGCTCGGCGTCGCTGATGTGATCGTGAACGACATCCTGCCCGACCGCATCTCGATCGCCTGGGTGAAGCGCCGCAGGCACTTCGTCTACATCGGGCTGGCCATGGGCCTGATGTCCATGACGTTCGTCTTCGTGGCCGGCGACGGCGGCTGGTTCCGGCCGCTGGTGCTGCCGTTCTGGGTCGACGCCTTCTTCGCGGCCCTTGTGGCCTTCCTCGACCTCTTTCAGCGGCACCGCCTCCGGACATGATGCAAGACCTTCAACGACGTCTCACCACCCAGCCCAGCCAGCAACTCACGGCACCGAAGCTGCGGCGGATCATCTGGGGCCTGATCGCCGGCATGTGGCTGCCCTGGCCGGCCGTGGCGGCGGTGATGGCCGCCACGGCAGACGATCCGCTGAACATCCCGCCGGTGCTGCTCCTGCTGGCGCTGGTCATCTCCAGTCTCGCCGGCGCGACGGCGCTCCTGATGCGGATCGACCGGGAGCTGTCGGCGGCGCCGGACAAGCCGCTGCCGCGCCCCTGGCTGATGTGCGCGTCGCACATGGCCGGCTCTTGGCTTGCCGGCACGCTGGCCTTCATCGTCGGACGACAGGGCTCGCTCGATGTGTGGACCACGTTGGGCCTTGTGCTCACCGCCAGCTTCATCGGCGCCAAGTTCATCGAATCCATGGCCGAGCGCTACATGCCCGGCCGGCTCAACCCTGGAGGACAGCCATGACTTTCGACGAAGCACTCGACCGGTTGATCGGTCACGAGGCCGGATACAGCGACGATCCGCGAGACCCGGGCAACTGGACTGGCGGTCGGCCCAATGTCGGCGCCCTCAAGGGCACGAAGTTCGGCATCGCCGCCAACACGTATCCCGACCTGGACATCAAGAATCTGACGCTCGATCAGGCGAAGTCGATCTACCGCCGCGACTGGTGGGACAAAATCGGTGCCGATGAAATCGACCCGGCGATCGTCTTTCAGATGTGGGACTTCGCCGTCAACGCCAGCATGGGCACAGCGAAGCGACAACTGCAGCGCGTTGTCGGCGTTGCGGAGGACGGCGTCTTCGGCCCTCGCACCCTTGCCGCCATCAAGGCGATGGACAAGAACGACGTGCTGATGCGATTCAATGCGGCGCGCTTGCGCTACTACACCAGCCTGAGCACCTGGGGCACTTACGGGAAGGGCTGGACCAATCGAGTTGCCTGTCAACTCGAATACGCTGCACAGGACAACTGACCATGGCCGACTTCGACTGGAAATCAGCCCTGCAGGCGGTGGCACCCGGCCTGGCCAGCGCTTTCGGGGGGCCACTTGTCGGCGCCGCAGTGAAGGTGATCGGCGACAAGCTGCTCGGCAACCCGAACGCCTCTCAGGCAGATGTCGAGGAGGCGCTGAGCGGTGGCCTGAGCGGTGAGCAGGTCGTGGCCCTGCGCGAGGCAGAAAACACCTTCAAGCTGGAAATGGAGCGCATCGACGCCCAGCGCGACCAAGCGTCGCTGGCCGACGCGCAGAACGCCCGGCAGCAAACTGTCGCGCTGGCCCAGGCGGGCAGCAACATTGCTTGGGCGCCGGTGGTCATCAGCACCATCATCACGCTCGGCTTTTTCGCTTGCGTGGTCCTGCTGTTCGTGATCGACCGCGCGTGGGACGAACGGCAAGCCAACCTGCTCAACACGCTGTTCGGCGGGCTGCTGCTGGGCTTCGGGCAGGTGTGCAACTACTGGCTGGGCTCTTCGGCTGGGAGCAAGCGCAGCGGCGACGCCGTGCGCAAGTTGGCCGAAATCCGAGCCGCCAAGTAGTTTCGCGGGACCCGTCGCTAAACTTCGGGCGCTCGAGCATTCGCCCGACCGTGCGCAACGCTGCACCCGGCTGTCCATGGACGGCTGCCCGCTCTCGCAAAGCGATCGGGGACTCAAAGACCTACCTTTGGAGTTCCTCGAAATGGCTACTCGCAAACAAAAGCACCGACGATTCGCTGCTCTAGAGCAGCGGGGCCTCTGTATCTATTGCTGCCGACCAATGGGGCGCGACGCAACTGCCGAGCACCTTCGCCCAAGGTGCAGTGGCGGGACCGACCGCAGATCGAACATCGCAGCCGCCTGTCACGCGTGCAATCAGGCTCGCCACTCACGCTCGGATTGGGCCAGTTTGTCGCCGAGCGAATTCGGGTTTCTGCGTTTGCTTGAGGCAGAAGCCGGCTATTGACGGGCCGTCAGGGCAAGTACTCGGCCCTGATGTGCTCGCCGGCATTGCCGCCAGCCTCGCCGTCGCCGTAGCGGTCCCCGACGCGGGCGCAGCGGTCGACCAGCGCTGCGGCAAAGTCGATCAGGTTCTGGTCGAGCTTGTCGCCTGGTCGTACCAGGCCAGTCTGCACAGCCAGCTCGGTGTAGACGCCGATCGGGTCGGCAGGGGCGGGGGCAGGCCCCACAGGGTCGTCGTCTTCGTTCTCCATCGGCACATGCTACTCCGCTGGCATCATGGCGCCCATGTGCACCCGCTACATCCCTCCCGAGATGCGCGAGCTCGAGGACTTCTGGCAGCTCGGCGCCGGCAAGCGCATGCCGCCCGGGCTGTTCAAGGCGCGCGAGCTGTTCCCGCTGGCCACTGGTCCGATCGTGCGCCTGGACGGCGATGGTGAGCGCACGGCACAGCTGGCGCAGTGGGGAATGATCCCTCCTGACAGCGAGACGCGGATCCCGATGAGCCGCTCGCGCGGCCCGGGCGACAAGCCCAAGCGCATCAGCACCGTGAACGCCCGGCAGGAAACGCTCGCCAGTCGGCCGACCTACCGCGACGCCTGGAAGCGCGGCCAGCGCTGCATCGTGCCGGCCCGTCTGTTCTTCGAGCCCAACTGGGAGACCGGCGCGAACGTCTGGTGGCGTTTCCTGCGGGCCGATGGCCAGCCGTGGAGCGTCGCCGGGCTGTGGAGCGAGTGGACGGACCCGGCGACGGGCGAGGTCGTGCCCAGCTACACGATGGTGACCGTCAACGCCGACGCGCACCCGCTGATGACGCGCATGCACAAGCCGGATCCCCGGCTCGGGGCCGACAAGCAGGACAAGCGCAGCCTGGTGCTGCTGGAGCAGGTCGACGTAGACCAGTGGCTCCGCGGCACGATCGAGGAGGCGAGGGTGCTCATCAAGCTGACGCCAGCTGAAGAATTCGACGCCGCGCCCGCCGACCCGCCGGCTGCCAAGGCCGAGGCCGCCGACCTCTTCTAGACATCGCCGACGCTGAGGTCGTCGAGCACGACCGAGTCGAAGACCGGCACGCACCACCATATCTGCGCGTACATGTCATACGCCGCCTTCCGGCCGGCCCGGCGGGGGATCAACTCGGTGCCTTCCAGCAACACGCCCCGGGCCTTAATCGTGATAGTCACGGCATCCATCGCGGGCAGCAGGTAGCGGCCGGTCTCCGGATGACTGACCACCGCGCCGTAGCGGCTCATCAGGCGCAGGCGCAGCTCGCCGATGCGCGGGCTCTTGCGCACCTCGTCCTTGGGGCGGGACAGGCCCTTGCTGTTGGCGAAATAGACCTTGCAGAGCACTGTATGAGAATACAGTGATTGCGTGCGTTAGTCCCATGACGTGGCCGCCAAAGCTCGGCAATCTGACCAAGGTAGCAGGAGCATTCGGCGCGGAGATGGCGACGAAATTTGATGCAACGATCGAGGCCTAAACCAGCCCCTTTTCGAACTTCCGCCTGCGGGACACGAGCGAAATATCAGTTTCGCTCACACAGCCACTACAGCTTCACGCATCTGCAGACGTAGTACTTGCCGGCAGCGTCGTACACCATGCGGCAAGCCGTGATTGCGCTGCAGCCGCTCATTCCACAAACTGTAGGGCTCAGCTGCTCACAACTGAATGTATGAGTGTCGTCAGCCAGATCACCCAGTGCGGCGCTGACACGCTGAAAATCGCTCTCTGTGCCTGCCACCCAGCGCTGCACCCCGGACTCATCAGCCAACTTGTACCCGTAGCGGGATGGTGGTAGCGACCGGTCCACAGGGACGGTCGAATCCGGAAGGTCTTCGCCGTGCTCGAAGATTTGTAGACCATTGTGGCTTCGCATGCGATCCTCCATTGCGCCAATGCAGTGCTTGAGATTCTGCAAAAGCTCGGAGACCGCAGCCATACCACCAAAGCTGTACGCCGCGCGGTACTGCTGGATATTTGGCAACTGCCAAATGAGCCGCCAAAAAAGAAAATGCCCCGCTATCGCTGTGATAGCAGGGCATTCAAGAACCACGAGGGTTTGATTGGCTCCCCGACCTGGGCTCGAATCAGGGACCTATGGATTGACAGTCCGGTGCTCGCCTGACGGCGAAACTGATAATCGTCTACACGGGTGGCGGGTAGGCGCGCCGGCGGCAGCTTCCCAGCAGAGTCGTCGGCAAGACTTCAGGCAGGACCGATGGCGGCCGTTCCCGACTTGCGGCGCCTTCTGGAGTGCCGCAATGGCCCGCGCGCCGCGCTAGTTGCTAGGCAGCGTGGCTCCAGAGCGAACACTCTCAATCCTTGGTAGGAACCCCTGTCACACACTGTTCCAAAGCAGCTACATTCGTTGCAATCGATCGCAAAGGAATGTATGCGCAGCTATCGCCAAGTTATAGAGTTTGCAAATTTCATATGCCATTTTGGCGAAAATAAGGTTCTCCTTGACTATTTGAACGAAATAGTTTTGCCTGCATTTTTAAGCGGGCACCGAGTTCGTATATATGGCGGCTCGAGGTACCTGCTCTTAGACGTTGAATTAGTAGTCCTTACCAGTTTTGTTGATCGGGGGCGGGTAATGGAGCCAGCGATCGTCGGAAAATTCGTGATGGATACCGTCCTCAGACGGGATCAAATTCTTGTCGACGGGAAATTGATTAGTGATTATGATCGACTACCGAGCGCGCCGTCCGCAATATTTGCATTGACTTTATCGGACCATAAGTTGATGTACTCAAAAGAGGTTGCTGGCGCGCCGGGCTTGGCTTCGTTTCGAACAACTATCGAGTTACTGCTAAAAAATCGTTGGCGAAATTATATCAATGAGATTGTGGAGGATAATAGAGCGTTGCGCGCCAATAACCCCAGCATCGCTCGCGTGACTAAACGTGCGCTTAGCGAAGCGTTTCCGGCGCCGACAGTGGAAATCGTTGCCATGGCTGGCAGCCGAAATTTACGGGACTTTGTTTCTCAGTTCAAAGTGCTGAAAGAGGTTGCGATTAAAGTGGTGCGGCCTAATGCCGAAATCAACAATGACAGGCTTTTTGCATCAGTGCAGGCGGCACGCAAACAAGTTAATTCCGACGCTACGACATTGCTACATCGCAACACCGATGGCTTAAATAAGCAACAGACATTTAAGCAAATTGCACCCGCAATGGACGGCAACGCAATTGTCACTCTCCGAGGTGTCGGGGAATACAACGCGAAATTGAGTGGCAGCAACGAGGAAGTTTCCGTAAAGGAGCCGCTTGAGCTTACTGGAAATGTGAAGAAAGATGCACACTCGATGTTCGATGCTTTCCGTCGCCTCATAGCGGCCAAGATATTGGTGGTAAGCAAGCCCCAAATATCACCCGAAAATGCAGAAAAACTCACCAATATTGCGGGAGGGTAGCGATGGCTTGCCTCCGGCGCAGCTGACGGCAGAGAAGAACCTGCTTCAACTGTACTGGCTGAGCTACAAGTTCCCTTCCAGCAAATTCAACATTTACTCCACGGTGCTCGTCGGAATAGTCTTTGTCGCCACGTTGTTGTTTGGCGAGCCGAATAGCGGTTCGCTGCTTTTAAAAGAGACTATCAAATTGGGCACGGCAGTGGTCCCCTCAATCTTAGGTTTTCTTATCGCTGGGTTTACAGTTTTTGTTACGGTAACCAAGCCTGGCGTTTTCTCGGCCATGGCGAAACTGGAGTACGAGAATACAGGCGAAAGTTACCTCAAGTACAACCTTTCTGCATTTTTGCTGGCGTTTGCCCATTACGTCTCATATCTGTCTATTTGCGTTCTCGTTGTGTACTTCGGCCAGCCCAATGGCCCATTAACGCAATTGGCTAGGCTTGCGACCGGCGTGATAGGGCTAGAAATTAACAATCAGTACAGAGTCTTGTTGGGAGTGTCGGCGACAATATTTGCGTGTTGGACTTGGTATTTGATAATGCTGCTGAAGTCGTTTGTATACAACGTTTACCAAGTGGTAGTAACGAGTGTGCGCTGGGATTTAGAACACGAATAGCGGATTCGCATGTCACCTGATACTGTCCTCTGCATGTTGAAGGCGGTTGCACCACGGGAATGGATGGATAAGACCGCGACGCGGCAGCGGGCTCCGCCAAGCCCTGTTTCGACCGAAACATGCCGGTGGGGACTTTTGGGGGAGTGGCTGCTGACTCGCTGTGCCGAACAGTGCAGATTCGATGGAACGGGCGATCCGCAAGGTCAATTAAATCAACGACTTAGCAGCGAGTTCCGAACTACGAACCAAGGGGTCGTGGGTTCGATTCCTGCCAGCCGCACCACTTCAAAGCCCGCAACGAAAGTTGCGGGCTTTTCTTTTTTTGTTTGCCCGCTGCGCGCATAAGCTCCCCCAATGAGCAAAGCCTTCACGAAGGAAAGCGACGCCGACGACGAGGATGGCGAGGCCGGTGGCCTGCCGCCCTTGCCCCCTGGCGGCAAGAACTACATCACGCCGCAGGGCTACGCGCGCCTTCGTGCCGAGTTGCTCGATCTCATGGACAACGAGCGGCCGAAGGTCGTCGAAGCGGTGCATTGGGCCGCCAAGAACGGCGACCGCTCCGAGAACGGCGACTACCTCTACGGCAAGAAGCGTCTGCGCGAGATCGACCGGCGCATCCGGTTCCTGACGAAGCGGTTGGAGATCGCGGAGGTCACCGACCCGTCCATCCGCCATGGTGGCGAGCAGGTGTTCTTCGGCGCGACGGTGACCTATGCCGACGAAGAGGGCGTGGAGCGCACGGTGACCATCCTGGGCATCGACGAAGCCGAAAGCGCGCGCCAGCAGGTCAGCTGGATCTCACCCGTGGCCCGAACACTGCTCAAGACGCGGGTCGGCGACGTGGTGAAGCTGGTGACGCCGGGCGGCACGCAGGAAGTCGAAGTGCTGCGCGTCGAGTACCCGAAGCCCGACGCACAGGCCTGATCGGGCCGCGGCGCCTGCTCAGGGCGCCGGTACGATGCGCACGGCGGCCAGCACCGACGGCGTGCGCTTGGCGGCACGCAGCACGGCGTCGAGGTGCGTGCGGTCGCGCACGGCAATCACGAAGCGAAGGTCCGTCGAATCCTGGCGCGTTTCATCGGCCATCTCCACGTGCGTGATGTCGGCCTCGGCATTGGCGAGCGTGGCGGCGACGCGCGCCAGCACGCCCTTGTCGTTGCGGGCCGTGACCACGATGCCCGTCTCGAATGCGCGCACGGGCTCGTCCGCCCACTCGACGGCGAAGAAGCGTTCGGCGTCCTTGTGGCGCAGCCGCTGGCCGACGCCACAGGCTTCGGTGTGGACCACCAGGCCTTCGCCGTGACCCAGGTAGCCGACGATGGGGTCGCCCGGGATCGGGCGGCAGCACAGCGCGAAGCGCACCGAGGAGTTCTCGCTGCCGTCGAGCATGACCGCGCCCTGCGACAGGCTCTCGTGTGCCGTGAAGCGCTCGCGGCTGAGCATCAGCGCGTCCGGTTTCAGGCCGCGCTCGGCCAGCAGGCCCATCAGGCGCTTGGCCACGATGCTGGCGATGCGCTTGCCCAGGCCGATGTCGGTCATCAGCTCCGAGCGCGTCCGGTTGCCGGTGAAGCGCAGCAGCCTTTCCCAGGTGGGCTGGTTCTCGGCGTCGTCGTCGGGCAGCTTGCCCAGACCTTCGGCGCGCAGGGCCTGGCTCAGCAGCTTCTCGCCGAGGCGCTCGGACTCGGCCTGCGCCAGCGTCTTGAGGTAGTGGCGGATCTTGGAGCGCGCCCGCCCGGTGCGCACGAAGCCCAGCCAGGCCGGATTGGGCGTGGACACGGGCGCGGTGATCACCTCCACCACGTCGCCGTTCTTGAGCTCGGTGCGCAGGGGCACCTGCTCGCCGTTGATGCGCGCCGCCGAAGTGTGGTCGCCGATGCGGGTGTGGATGGCATACGCGAAGTCCACCACCGTGGCGCCGCGCGGCAGCGCCATGATCTCGCTGCGCGGCGTGAACACGTAGACCGCATCGGGGAACAGGTCGACCTTCACGTGGTCCCAGAACTCGGTCGCGTCGCGCGTCTCGTCCTGGATGTCCAGCAGCGACTGCAGCCACTTGGCGCTCAGGCGCTCGCTGTTGTTGCCGGCAGCGTCCGAGGCCTTGTACAGCCAGTGGGCGGCCACGCCCGATTCCGCGACCACGTGCATCGCTTCCGTGCGCAACTGGAACTCCACGCTCACGCCCGAGGGGCCGACGAGCGTGGTGTGCAGCGACTGGTAGCCGTTGAGCTTGGCGATCGCGATGTGGTCCTTGAACTTGCCCGGCAGCGGCTTGTACATCTGGTGCAGGATGCCCAGGCCGGTGTAGCAGGCGATCACGTTCGGCACGATGAGCCGGAAGCCGTAGATGTCGGTCACCTGGGCGAAGCTCAGGTGCTTCTCTTCCATCTTGCGATAGATCGAGTACAGCGTCTTTTCGCGGCCGGCCATGCGCACGCTCATCTGCGCATTGGCAAAGGCGGTCTCGACGTCGCGCTGGACCTTCTGGATCAGGTCGCGGCGCCGGCTGCGTGCCTTGGCCACCGCCTTGGCCAGGATCGCATAGCGCCAGGGCCGCAGGTGCCGGAAGGCCAGGTCCTGCAGCTCGCGATACGTCTGGTTCAGGCCCAGCCGGTAGGCGATGGGGGAGTAGATGTCCAGCGTCTCGCTGGAGATGCGCGCCCACTTCTCGCGCGGTGCATCGTCCAGCGTGCGCATGTTGTGGGTGCGATCGGCCAGCTTGATGAGGATGACGCGCACGTCGCGCGCCATGGCCAGCAGCATCTTGCGGAAGGACTCCGCCTGGCCCTCCTCGCGGGTATTGAACTGGAGCTTGTCGAGCTTAGTGAGGCCATCGACCAGTTCCGCCACCGGGGCACCGAAGCGTTCGATCAGGTCGGTCTTGGTGACGCCGCAGTCCTCGATCGCATCGTGCAGCAGGGCCGCCATGAGCGCCTGCGCGTCGAGCTTCCATTCCGCGCACTGCGCGGCCACGGCAATGGGGTGCGTGATGTAGGGCTCGCCGCTGTTGCGCAGCTGGCCCAGGTGTGCCTCGTCGGCGAAGCGGTAGGCGCGGCGCACCTGTTCCACGTCCTCGGGGCTCAGGTAATCCAGGCGGTCCGTCAGGGCCGCAAAGCTGGCGGCGGCCGCGTTCAACGCCGCCGGGTGCGGGGCGCGCGGGCCGGCGGAGCGGGGCGAGGACTGTGGCTGGACGACCGCACTCATTGACGCTACTTTAGCCTGCGCCTCGAAACGGGGTGTCCGGGCACAAAAAAAGCACCGCATGCGGTGCTTCCTTTTGTGGCAGAAAGGCCTCGGATCAGCCCGGCACCTTCTTCAGCATCTCCAGGCCGACCTTGCCTTCGGCGATCTCGCGCAAGGCAGTGACCGCGGGCTTGTTCTTGCTCTCGATCTTCGGGGCGTGGCCCTGGCTGAGCATGCGGGCGCGGTAGGTCGCGGCCAGAACGAGCTGGAAGCGGTTGGGGATCTGCTGCAGGCAGTCTTCGACGGTGATGCGGGCCATGACTGATCTCTTTCGGGTGGGTGGCGTCAGGGAATGTTGAGTGCCGCGAAGGTGTCGGCACGGGCGCGGCGCTGGGCCGAATACCGCAGCCGCTGCGCGTGAACGATCGCCTTCAGGTCGAAAAGCGCGCGTTCAAATAACTCATTGATTATAACGAAGTCGAATTCGCTGGCCCGCGCCATCTCGTCCGCCGCATTGCGCAGGCGCAGTTCGATGATGTCGGGCGCGTCCTCGCCACGGCGCTCCAGGCGGGAGCGCAACTCTTCCCAGCTGGGCGGCAGGATGAAGATCAGCACCGCGTTGGCGAACACTTTGCGTATCTGCAGCGCGCCCTGGAAGTCGATCTCCAGGATCACGTCGGCGCCCATGGCCACCCGGTCCTCCACCGCCTTCTTCGAGGTGCCGTAGCGCTGGCCGTGCACATGGGCCCATTCGACGAATGCGTCGCCGACCACCATGGCGTCGAATTCGGCCGGCGACACGAAGAAGTATTCGCGGCCGTGCTTTTCCTGTCCGCGCGGCGGGCGCGTGGTGTGCGACACCGAAGGCTGCACCGCCGAATCCAGCTCCATCAGTGCCTTCACCAGGCTGGATTTGCCGGCGCCGCTGGGCGCGGCCACCACGAAGAGATTGCCGGGGTAGTCCATGGCGGTCATTCGATGTTCTGCACCTGCTCGCGCATCTGTTCGATCAGCACCTTCATGTCGACGCCGATGCGCGTGAGTTCCAGTGCGGCCGATTTGGAGCCGAGGGTGTTGGCCTCGCGATGCAGTTCCTGGATCAGGAAGTCCAGCCGCTTGCCGATCTCGCCGCCCTTGTCGAGCAGCCGCTCGATCTCGTCGAGGTGCGCCGTCAGCCGCGTGAGTTCCTCGGCGACGTCGATGCGGATGGCGAAGGCCGTGGCTTCGCTCAGGGCGCGGTCCTGTGCCGCCTCGGGCGTGACGCCGCCTCCCAGGCCCATCGCCTCCTGCCAGCGTTCCAGGAAGCGCGCGCGCTGCTGCTCGACCAGCTGCGGCACGATGGGGCCGGCCTGCTGCGCCAGCGCACGCAGGCTGCCAAGACGGTCGTGCAGCGTGACCGCCAGGCGCTCGCCCTCGCGTGCGCGGGCCGCGATCAACGCGTCGACCACGCCAGCCACCGTGCCCACGACGTCGAAATCGCCCTGCGCCGGCCGGCCGGCCTCGCTGGCCGCCAGCCGCAGCACATCCGCCACGCTCAGTTCGCTCGCGCGTGGCAGCCAGGCCTTGACGGCGTCCTGCAGACCGTTGAGGCGCTGGAGAAGACGGGCGGACGGTTCGGCCAGCGACGCGCCGGCCTGCAGGTCGATACCCGCTCGCACTTCGACCTTGCCGCGCTTGAGCCGCTGCGTCAGCAGTTCGCGCAATGCAGGCTCGTGCTGGCGCAATTCCTCCGACAGCTTGAAGCTGAGGTCCAGGAATCGGCTGTTGACCGAGCGGATTTCCACGCCCAGGCGCCCGCCGGGCAGGCCCGCCGTGGGCGTGCGCGCCTCGCTGTCCGCGGGGGTGCCGGCCGGGCCGCTCTGGCCACTGGCGTAGCCGGTCATGCTGTAAACTGGCATCGAGCCTCGCTGTTGTTCGTCCGCTGAATCGCCCCGTGTGATCGGCCTGTGCAGGAGGTTCCGGCACCGCGTTCGCTTGCCGCTCCCTCGCCTTGGGGCGAAACTCCCGGATTATGTCAAAGGTCAAACCGTCGCCCCTGTTGCCCGACACGGTCATCGGTGGCTACCGCGTCGTGCGGCGGCTGTCCGCAGGGGGCTTCGGCGTCGTCTACCTGGCCGTCGATTCGTCGGGGCAGCAGGTGGCGATCAAGGAATACCTGCCCTCGTCACTGGCCACGCGTGCCATGGGCGAGCTGGCGCCGCAGGTGCCGCCCGAGAAGCTGTCGCTCTACCGGCTTGGACTCAAGAGCTTCTTCGAGGAAGGGCGCTCCCTGGCGCAGATCTCGCACGCCTCCGTGGTGAGCGTGCTGAACTTCTTCCGCGAGAACGAGACCGTCTACATGGTGATGAACTTCCTGGACGGCGCCACGCTGCAGGACTTCATCGTCACGGCCCGCGACCTGAAGAAGGCCAAGGTCTTTCGCGAATCCACCATCCGCTCGCTCTTCGACGAGATCCTGCGAGGCCTGCGCGTGGTGCACCAGCACAAGATGCTGCACCTGGACATCAAGCCGGCCAACATCTTCGTGACCGAGGACGACCGCGCCGTGATGATCGACTTCGGCGCCGCGCGCGAGGTGCTCAGCAAGGAAGGCAACTTCATCCGCCCCATGTACACGCCGGGCTTCGCGGCCCCCGAGATGTACCGCCGCGATTCGTCCATGGGGCCTTGGACCGACATCTACGCCATCGGCGCATGCATCTACGCCTGCATGCACGGCTACCCGCCGAACGATGCGCCCCAGCGCATCGAGAAGGACCGCCTCGGGCTGTCGCTCTCGCGCCTGCGCGGCGTGTATTCCGACGACCTGATCGAGGTGGTGGAGTGGTGCATGTCGCTCGATCCGCTGTCCCGCCCGCAGTCGGTCTTCGCCCTGCAGAAGGAACTCAGCCGCGAGGGCGAGCGCCGCTACACCAAGCTGTCGGTGGGCGAGAAGATGCGCCTGTCGATCGACAACATGCGCTCCTACGAGAAGAAGGCGCTGCCCAAGGCCGTGGCGCCCACCACCCGACCCGCATGAACGCTCCCACATTCCGATTCCGCGCCGCGCGGGCCCCGATCGCCGCCCGCCGGGCCGCCCGCCTGCCGTGAAGTTCTCCGTCTTCCAGGTCAGCCGCAAGGGCGGCCGCGTCAAGAACGAAGACCGCATGGGCTACTGCTACACGCGCGAGTCGGGCCTGTTCCTGCTCGCCGACGGCATGGGCGGCCATCCCGAGGGCGAGGTCGCCGCCCAGCTGGCGCTGCAGACCATCGCCGCGCTCTACCAGCGCGAGGCACGGCCCACGCTCGCCGACGTCAAGGCCTTCCTGGCCTCCGCCGTCATGGCGGCCCACCAGCAGATCATGCGTTATGCGAGCAACAAGGCCATGCTCGACACGCCGCGCACCACCGTCGTTGCCGCCGTCCTGCAGGGCAACACCGCCACCTGGATCCACTGCGGCGATTCGCGGCTGTACGTCGTGCGCGACGGGCAGATGCTCACGCGCACGCGCGACCACTCGCATGCCGAGCGCCCGCGTCCCAACGCCGGCAACGAGCCCGTCAACCGCAACCTGCTGCTCACCTGCCTCGGCTCGCCGAGCACGCCGCTGTTCGAAGTGTCCGCGCCGCTCACGCTGCAGCAGGGCGACCGGCTCATGCTGTGCTCCGACGGTCTGTGGGGCGTGATGGACGACCTGCTGCTCGTGCGCACCCTGTCCCACGGCAAGGTGTCCGATGCGGCGCCCGAGCTGGTCGAGATGGCCCTGCGCCGCGGTGGCCCGACCGGCGACAACGTCACCCTGATCGCCATCGAGTGGGAAACGCCCGACGTGCCCGGTGCCGACGCCGGCGTCTCGACCGACGGCATCAGCGACGACGTGTTCGCCTCCACCATCCAGGCCGGCATGCCGGCCGACGGCGAGATCGACGACCTGGACGACGACGCCATCGAGCGCTCGATCGCCGAGATCAACGAGGCCATCCGGCGCTCCGCGGCCTCGCGCAAGAGCTGAGCCTTCCTCCTTCCTTTTTTCCTCGCCTTTCCGAATGACTGCTTTCACCCGAAGCGGCGGCCGCGCCGCCGACCAGCTGCGCCCCGTGCGCATCACCCGCGGCTTCACCATCCATGCCGAGGGTTCGGTCCTCATCGAGTTCGGCCAGACGCGCGTGCTGTGCACCGCCTCGGTCGAGGAGAAGGTGCCGCCGCACAAGAAGGGCAGCGGCGAAGGCTGGGTGACGGCCGAGTACGGCATGCTGCCGCGCGCCACCCACACCCGCAGCAGCCGCGAAGCCGCCAAGGGCAAGCAGACCGGCCGCACGCAGGAGATCCAGCGCCTCATCGGCCGCTCGATGCGCGCCGTGTTCGACCTGGCCGCGCTGGGCGAGCGCACCATTCATCTCGACTGCGACGTGCTGCAGGCCGATGGCGGCACGCGCACCGCGGCCATCACCGGCGCCTTCGTGGCCGCGCAGGACGCGGTGAACAAGCTGATGGCGGCAGGCTCGCTCGCCGCCTCGCCGATCAAGGGCCCCGTGGCCGCCATCTCGGTGGGCATCGTCGGCGGTACGCCGCTGCTCGACCTCGAATACACCGAAGACTCGGCCTGCGACACCGACATGAACGTCGTGATGACCGGTGCCGGCCACTTCGTC
Source organism: Xenophilus aerolatus (assembly GCA_030418545.1). GTDB lineage: Bacteria > Pseudomonadota > Gammaproteobacteria > Burkholderiales > Burkholderiaceae_C > Xenophilus. The sequence goes on from QAIB01000005.1 coordinate 397,928, forward strand.
GAGGTGCAGGGCACGGCCGAGGGCGTGGCCTTCACGCGCGACGAGATGAACCAACTGCTCGCCCTGGCCGAGAAGGGCATCGGCGAACTGGTCGAACTGCAGAAGCAATCGCTATCGAACTGATAGCTGCATGCGCCCGCTGGGCGGGCGCTGCAGCCACTTTCTGTTCATGAAACTGGTCCTCGCATCGAACAACGCCGGCAAGCTCGCCGAGCTGCAGCAGCTCTTCGGTCCGCTGGGCGTGCAGCTCGTGCGCCAGTCCGAGCTCGGCGTGGGCGAGGCCGACGAACCTTTTCGCACCTTCGTCGAGAACGCCCTGGCCAAGGCCCGCCACGCCAGCGCCGCCACCGGCCTGCCCGCCGTGGCCGACGATGCCGGCCTGTGCGTCGATGCCTTCGGCGGCCTGCCGGGTGTCGACACCGCCTACTACGCCACGCAGTTCGGCTACGCGAAGGGCGACGCCAACAACGTGCGCGCGCTGCTCGAGCAGATGCAGGGCGTGGCCGACCGGCGCGCCGCGCTGGTCAGCACGCTGGTCGCACTGCGCCGGCACGACGATCCGGAGCCGCTCATCGCCGTCGGCCGCGTGGTCGGCGAGATCACGCGCGAGCCCATCGGCGACCAGGGCTTCGGCTTCGACCCCGTGATGTTCCTGCCCGCCTTCGGCCGCACCTTCGCGCAGCTGCCACCCGACGTGAAGAACGCCCACAGCCACCGCGGCCAGGCGGCGCGCGCCATGGTCGAGCTGATGCGGGAGCGCTGGGCGCTGGCGGGCGACCGCACTTGACGCCGTGACCATCCCGATCCAGCCCGCCGTACCCGCGAACGAGGGTGCCGCACAGGCCAACGATGTGCTGCACCTCATGCGGCCGGGGCCGCTGCAGCTGGCGGCGCTGCCGCCCCTGTCGCTGTACATCCATCTGCCGTGGTGCCTGCGCAAGTGTCCGTACTGCGACTTCAATTCGCACGAATCCCGCAGTGGGGAGCGCGTTCCCGAACAGGCCTACATCGACGCCGTCATCGCCGATCTCGACGCCGCGCTGCCGCTGGTGTGGGGGCGGCCGGTGCACACCATCTTCATCGGCGGCGGCACGCCCAGCCTGTTCTCGCCCGAAGCCATCGACCGCCTGCTGGGCGACGTGCGCGCGCGCCTGAAGGTCGAGCCCGACTGCGAGGTCACGCTCGAGGCCAACCCCGGCACCTTCGAGCGCGACCGCTTTTGCGCCTTCCGCGCCGCGGGCGTCACGCGCCTGTCGGTCGGCGTGCAGAGCTTCGACGATGCGCACCTCAAGGCGATCGGCCGCGTGCACGACCGTGCCCAGGCCATCGCCGCGGTCGAGGAGGCGGCGAGCGCCTTCGAGACCTTCAACCTCGACCTGATGTACGCGCTGCCGGGCCAGACGCTGCAAGGCCTGGACGCCGACCTCGACCAGGCCCTGGCGCTGCAGCCGCCGCACCTGTCGATCTACCACCTCACCATCGAGCCCAACACCTTCTTCGCCAAGCACCCGCCCGCGCTGCCCGACGACGACATCGCCTACACCATGCTCGACCGCATCACCGAGCGCACGGCGACGGTGGGCCTGAAGCGCTACGAGGTGTCGGCCTATGCGCGCGCCGGCCATGCCTGCGCCCACAATCTCAACTACTGGCAGTTCGGCGACTACCTCGGGCTGGGCGCGGGCGCGCACGGCAAGCTCAGCTTCGCGCACCGCATCGTGCGCCAGGTGCGCTTTCGCGACCCGCAGCGCTACATGGCCCACGCGATGGCCGGGCGGGCCGTGGCGCAAAGCGACGAGGTCGCGCTGGCCGATCTGCCCTTCGAGTTCATGCTGAACGCGCTGCGGCTCAAGGACGGCTTCACGCTCATGCAGTTCGCCGAGCGCACGGGCCTCGCAATCAGCGCCATTCAGCGCCCGCTGGAAGAGGCCGAGCGCCTGGGCCTGCTGGCCCGCGACCTGCGCCGCGTGTGGCCGACCGAGCGGGGCTTCGACTTCCTGAGCGACCTGCAGGAACTCTTCCTGCCGCCGGCGGGCTGAAGGCAAGTGCAATCGGCTGCAGGCCCAGGCTTGGCGCAGGCTGCACCCGAAGTCGTCACGTTCGTGACCAATTCGACCCGCCGTGCATCGGCCTAGAATCGACGGCTCGGAGAGTTGGGTGAGCGGTTTAAACCAGCAGTCTTGAAAACTGCCGACGGGCAACCGTCCGTGAGTTCGAATCTCACACTCTCCGCCAGCAACCCAGCATTCACGCGGGTTGTGACCAGATGGGCCCTTGTGGCCCATTCTTTTACCCCACCTTTCTTTTGCACTGTTTTGCGCTTAGCTGCGCAACCGCCGGGCCCAGGGGGCCGGTGGGGCTAGCTGGGCCTCAAGCCAACCACCCCAGGCCACCCAGGCCACCCAGGCCACCCAGGCCACCCAGGCCACCCAGGCCACCCAGGCCACCCCAGGCCACCCCAGGCCACCCCAGGCCACCCCAGGCCACCCCAGGCCACCCCAGGCGCGCCGACGCCTTGAAGCCAGTTTTCGCTCTTTTCACAATATGGTATAATTTATCCGGGTAAAAGCCTGCCGGCGTACGCCAGGCAAGCCCATGCCCAAACCCGGCCGCCCTGGCCGGGGGCCGCCAGGCCGCCGCACCTTGCGGCGCGCCTGACCGGCATTTCCTGACCCACCCCGCCCTTACAGCCCAGCGCGCTTGAGCCTTTTTGGCCCAGGCGCGCCGCCGCATGGGCATCTCACTTTGAGGTTCCTTTTATGAGCAGCGAATCCCCTTCGACACCCAAGCCTGCCGGCAAACCCCTGTTCTCTCTCGGGCGTGTGCTTGCCACCCCAGGCGCCATCGAACTGCTGACCGTGACCGAAACAGATGCGAGGCTGCTTCTATTGCGGCACGTCTCGGCAGATTGGGGTGAGATTCATCCTGATGACGTTGCCGTCAACGCGGATGCCCTGGCGCATGGCGGGCGCTTGATGTCGGTCTACAGGCTGCCGCTACGCTGCGCGGCAGGGACGGCACACACAGCGCCGCCGGTCGGTGATCTGACCGATGACCGGCTGTGGATCATCACTGAGGCCGACCGCAGCGTGACGACCTTGCTCCTGCCTGAAGAGTACTAACTTGGGGTTAGTGCGGGGTCTTGGATCGCCGATGTGGCCGGCGCGGCAGTGCTTCGAGCAGCTGCGATGCCGTCAGGTCAAGACCCACTGCGATCCGCCAGATATTGAAGAGTGAGATGTTTCGCTCACCTCGCTCGACCGACCCAACGTAGTTGGGGTGTAACCCGGCTCGCTCGGCCAGCTGCTCCAGGGTGATCAGCTTTTCATGCCGCAGCTTGCGCAGGCCCACGCCGAAAGCCTGCTGAATGCGAATCAGCTCTTCAGCCGAGGCGTCATCCAGCGGCTGAGGCTTGTTCACAACGACGCGCGGCATGCGCGAAGTTTTCAAGCGCCAACACTAAGAGTACACAAACTATCCGTTTGGATGGGTGCGTGTGTCTGGCAAACTTATCAAAAACCAAACGTAAAGTGTGTCATATGCCGATTAAAACAAGGTGCCAATCTTGGGTCGAATCTCCGGGTGGCTGCGGTCAACCAGCCTTCCATCTGCTTGAGCGCTTACGGGCCGCTACGAGCATGCGCCGAGCATCGGCCTTCGCGGGCGCCATCTGTCTTGGCGTCTGTGGGCACGCTCAAGCCCAAGCGATCACGGGGACGCTCACTTGCGATGCATCATCAATCCAGCCGCCTGAACCCGCCTTTTCTGTTCCGGCGACCGTGCAGATTCAAGGTACCACCTTGACTTGGACTCGTGAGGCGACGGGCATGCGCGAGGTGGTATCTGCGCCTATCGTCAACGGCCTGGCAGTCCTAGACGGCTACGGAGGCAGCGTTTCGGCCAATACGAGGCAGGCATTCTGGGACTGGCGCATCCAGGCGCGCCTGAATGTCTCAACCGAGGGCGTTGCCGGCGATGTGCAACTGCTGACCAAGGATGGCAGGAGCGTGCAGCGCCGCTGTACCTTTGCCACCCCTGGGCGTCCAGCATCTCTGCCGGCGACCGCTACGCCCGCCGTGCCGAATCCGGTCGCGGTGCCAGCGCCTCCATCACCGGTTGCAGCCCCACCGGCGGCGCCGGTCCAAGTCTCGCCTGCGCCCGTGCAGCCGCCGGTCATACCTGATGCAGGAAATGCAGTTCGAGAAGAGGAGTTGCGCGCGCGGGAAGCAGCTCTTGCCCGCCGCGAGCAGTCGGTGTCGCGCCGCGAGCGCGCGCTGACGCAAGCACCCAAGCCCGTCGTACCGGCTCCAGCGCCCAAAGCCGCCCAGCCTGCGGCTTCAGCGCCGGCCCCGACCGCGGCCCCAGCCGCCCCAGCCAGACCTGCGTCGCCGGCTGCGCTGGGCGACATCTGATAGAGGTATCGATGAACAACAAGTACAGAAGGACGGTCGGCCATACGCTCGCCATCGTCACAGCCTTCGTGAGCGTGTTCGCACTATCCGGCTGCGGCCCCGAAGCACCGCCGTGCAACGACCAAGAGGCTACCAGCGCCGTCCGGAAGCTGGCGTTGGACCGGTTCCAAGAATCGCTGCATAGTGCCGCCGCCAAAGTGGAGGATCTCGCCACGCTCACGTTCGACAGCCCGCGCCTCATCGCATACGACGACAAAATCAAACGCCGCTCGTGCGCAGTGGTCCTTTCGGTCCAGTTCCCGGCCGAACAGATGCGCAAGCTCCCAAGTCAGATGGAGCAGGTCGCGAGCTTCGATCAGCTGTTCTCAGGGCTGAAGCCGTTGGGCTCCTTGCTCGGAACGCGCGACGATACCGTCGAACGGCTTCAGGCGGACTGGGTGGCTTTTCAGGTCCGCAATGGTGGCCTGCCATCTGAAGCGCCACTGCGCCAGACTGTGGAGTATCAAATCCAGAGGGACGAGGGGTCGAAGGACTACAGCGTGCGTGCGTCGGTCGACGTCAATGGAATCGGTCCCTTGCTCCGGATCGTGGCATGGGTAGATGCTGCGCAGAAGGCGAACGCCACGAAGCAGGAGGAGGCCAACCGCGCCGCTTCAGCCAAGCAAGCCGAAATCGATCGGCTGTCGGACAGCGGTCGTTGGCGCAAGGTGGTCTACATCAACGACTTCGCGGGCAATGATTGCTACAACCGTGGCAAGTTCTGCTTCCGGGGGCGCGACGACCTGGAGCACAACGAATACGTGTCCTATGAAACAGACGCTTCCAAGGTGGATGCCCAGAAGATGAAGATCTGGGGCGACCGCTACCGGGGCCGACAGCCTATCTGCCTGGTGAACATCAAGAAGACTTCTGATGCCGGTGTGTTCACCTTTTACGGCTGGTCTTCGTTCACGAACGAGAAGGGCGAATTGATTGACTGCCTGCCAGGCGCCGAAAAGACAGATTGGGACGCCACCGTCGCCAAGGGGCAGCAACAACCGGGGCAGGGGGCTACCGCATCGGCTGAAGCCGCGCCTGCGACAGCACCCGCGGGTCCAAAGGACGTGACATCCGCCACGCTCTCGGCGCCGCCGTCCCCTCCATCGAACCTGACGTCCGTCATTCAGCGGTACGAGCCCTGCGGTGGCGAAGCGATGTGTCTCTACACGGCGCGCGGCAACAAGGTGGTGATGAATGTGGCCGTCATAGGTGAAGCGGGCATCGCCATGCTCGATCGCAGCATCAAAAGCCGAGAGCCGCTGTGCCTCAAAGAAGTCAGCAAGGAAGGCAGCGAGTATTCCGCAGAGGGTATCGCCTCACGTTGCTGACTAACTCCGCAGTCCACTGGCTTGGTCCAGTGGCCGGACTTAACCGTTACTAGTTCGGCGCGTCCCTGACGCGCAGCTCCCAAAGCGCCGCATCGGTCCCCGCCAGTGCGGCGTTTCTGTTTTCGCTTCCCAATCCTGCTCATCCGGTGTCGACCTGCCGTGGCGCCGGCTGAGCTTGCGCCAAAAAATACCATGACCTTCGATAACAGTGCTTCCCCACAGACGGGAAGGGAATCCGTTCGCCTGATCGCCTTTGGTCGAAGCGCGTTGCGCTTTGTCAAGCAGATGTGCGATCGAGCACCGGATCCGCTGGTGCCGCTCCTGCGTGATCACCTGAAATGGATAAATGCCGACGGACAGCTCGCCGGCTTGGATGTCGAAGGCCTGGCCATCGTCTTTCTAGCGATCGGAGCCGATGCGACAGACAACGAAGTGGGTGACGCGTTCATTCTGGCGTCTCGCCTTCGTTTGGACAACGTTACGACCATCGGTGTGCTTTCCCCGCCGGAAGATGGACGCACGGTCGGCGCTTCGATGCAGCCATCCGCATACACCGAAACGTGGATGGCTGACCTGCTGGAGCTTCTGGACGCTCACCTCGAAATACCGATTCAAATGTTGGCAGAGCATCAAGAGGGCTTGCTGTGGCTGCTGACCACGTTGCGCCGCTTGCATCAGGACGGCCTTCTTATTCTGGAGCCTGCATGGGATCTGACTGATCTGCTGGAGACGCTGGACCTGCCGGGCGCACAGCTGAAGCTGATCTTTCGATCGGTCGAGCAAGCCGACATCGACGAAGCGGTGAGCCAAGCCATCACCGACCTGCAGGCGAGCAACGCTGATTTGCAGAGTGCCACCGGAATGCTGGTTGTCCTTTGGCAATCGAGCACTCGGAGACTGACGGTTCGTGAGGTCCGGGACGCTGGCTGGCAGGCTTCACAGGCGCTGGGGCAGGGTGGGCTGCATATGGTCCTGGTCGCCCATGCTCCGGGGCCCTGGGCAGGTGTCGGCGCTTGCGCCACGCTCGTCGCCAGCTGGCCAAGGCGCTTTCCACCTCTGGGAGGTGCGATATGAGCTTTTGGCCTTGGCGTCGCAATCCGAAAAGGACGCAGCCGCTATTTCAGCTCGGGCAGGTCGCCGTGTCCGAACCTGCACGCGCGGCGCTGCGGGCTGGCCAGACGGTGCTCGGCGATCTCCTGAACCGCCATCAGCGCGGCGATTGGGGCCAGGTCGACGAAGTCGACGCCAAGCAGAACAAGTTGGCGTTGCGCCTTCCGATGCGGGTCCGATCTTGCTACCTGCTTGCTTCTGGGCGCGACCCGCTCGCCGTGGAGATATGGGTCATCACTTCGGCGGATCGCCTCCGCACCACCGTCCTTTTGCCCCGGGAGATATTCGATGAACACGAAGAGTAAGGTCGAGCGCTACCTGCAGCAGGCGTTGGCACCGAACACAAGGAGCGCCTATGCCTCGGACTTGAAACACTTTAGGGCTTGGGGTGGCACGGTGCCCGCCACGCCCCAGGTAGTCGCTCAGTATCTTGCAGACTGTGCGGGAAAGATGAAAGCCAGCACACTCGGACGGCGGCTTGCTGCCATCCGGCATGCACATGTCGCCGTCGGCAAGGCGTCGCCCACCGACTCGGCGCTCGTCAAACGCACGCTGCGCGGCATCAAGCGCGTTCATGGCTCGGCCGTGAAGCAGGCCGCGCCGATCACGCTGGACGTGCTGCGCAAGCTCGCGAGGCCGCTCCCGGAATTGGATCCAGTGCGTGACCTAAGGGACAGATGCCTATTGCTGCTCGGCTTTGCGGGAGGATTTCGGCGTTCGGAGCTCGTGAGCTTGCGGCCTTGCGATCTACAGATCACGCGTGAGGGCGTGCTGATATCGGTGCGTGCCAGCAAGACCGATCCGACGGGCAAGGGGAGGGTAGTGGCGGTACGGAAAACTGGCGGGCGGACATGCCCAGTTGCCGTGCTTTTTCGTTGGCTTTCGGTCCTGCGCCGAGCTGATCCCGAAGGCGCTGCAACTCCCCTCTTTCGAAGCGTCACCCGTAGCGGACGCCTTGGTGCTGGGCTCACGGGGGCATCGGTCAACGACATCTTGAGGCGCAGACTCACTCATCTCGGGATCGCCACCTCGGACATGTCGGCGCACAGCCTACGAGCGGGCCTCGTCACCGCCGCGGCAGTTGCAGGTTCGCCGTTGTGGGCCATTCAGCGCCAGACGGGACACCACTCTGTCAGCTCGGTCCATCGATATATCCGCACTGCGGAGCATTTTGTCGTCGATGCACTTCGAGCGACAGGGGACTCGCGTGGCAAATCTAAAGAGCAATCAAGTTCGCTCACTTTCAGGGTTGGAGTGTCTTGAGACCAAGTCTCTTCGGACGATAAGCGCTCGCCGAGGCTGATTCTGCGCCGAGCGAGCGCTCGTTCCACACCCAAACCTATCAAGCTTCGGACGAACCACATGAATACTCTTCTTCACGAACTGAAATGCCGCTTCCCCTATCAGTTTGACCGTTTGCCTTCAGATGTCGAGTTTTTTCCGGGGTGGTGCCCGGCATTGGCAAGAGCCTGCGAGCGAATCGACGCTGCACTTGGCGCCGACAAGCGTAGCTGGCACTGGACCCAGATCAAAGAGAAGTTTGGTGTTGCGCGGCTGTGCTATCGCTTTGGCTGGGCGAACGCAAGCCCGGTTCGCTTAGACATCGCCTCTCGCGATGTCGTTGCAAGTCTGCACCTCGCGAGCGCGGCGGCCGACTCGGTGGCCGCGCAAATAGGTGAGATTGTGAGCGAGGCGGAAAGGGCCACCGCAAATCAATGCATGGTGTGTGGACGTCTGGCGCGACTTGATCTCTACGAAGGCTGGTGGGCAACTTTGTGTGACCGCCACCCGCCTTTTCACGGTGATGACGGCTGCTGGCGCCTTTCGGAATCGGATGACTAGATTGGCGTGGCGCAACCGTAGCGTACTGGTGCCAGCCGCCAGCAGACACTCTCGTTCGTGCGACTGGTGAGATCGCTGCGCTCGGCACAAAGTCCACTTTGCAGGGCGGTTTCGACCGGTCAATGCAACACACCAAAAACTGCATGAGCAGAAGGAGTGTTGCAGATGAAGTACCGGACACGAACCTACTACACGGAGCCCAAAGGGCATCAATGTGGGAGCGATGGAAGCAAGGCTGGACGCTCCATCAGATTGCTCAGTTGTTCCATCGGTTCCAAACGTCAGTGCAGGGAATCCTTTCGCGGACTGGCGGTTGCGGTAGCTCAGGTGCAGGTACTTGCTGCTGGTAAGCAGCTGCCCCCGACGGCCATGCGGCAAGCAACTCGATCTTCGGCTCTGGACATTTGCTAAGCCGCGGCCCTGCGAAGAAGCGGGCATTTTTTTTTTTGACACTGCTGCACGCAAACCTGCACGTCCGTGCCGCGCGCCGCCCCTGCTAGGTACTTCTCCTATGTTTCTCGCTGAGCCTCATCAGATTACTATAATGAATAGACAATTCACCTAGAGAATAACGTCATGATTCACTACCCCATCCACCTCTCTTCAGGACTTCGCACGCGGGTTCTGCAGGCCGGCCATGGCGGGCGTCACGTGGTGCTGGTACACGGCACCGGCGGGCGCGCCGACCGTTGGATTCGCAACATCGATGCACTCGCGGAGGCTGGGCTGAATGTTCACGCAATCGACTTGCCGGGCCATGGCTATGCGTCTAAAGGAACCGACGTCGCATGTTCCGTGCCGGCGTACAGCGCGTTCCTAGCCGAGGTGATGGATGCCCAACAGATCGATCGGGCCACCATCGTCGGCACATCCTTGGGTGGCCACGTGGTGGCGTCGTATGCGTTGGCAAACCCTGATCGAGTCGACCGGATCGCCTTGGTCGGCAGCATGGGGCTAGTGCCCATCGGCGACGAAGCGCGTGGGCGCATCCAGGCGGGTGCCAACAACCAGAGCCGCGAAGGCGTCGAATCCAAGCTTCGCCGCGTGATGCATGACCCTGGCCTCACGACGCCGGACTTCATCGAAGAAGAATGGCGCATCAACAACTCCGCTGGGGCGCTTGATTCGTTTGCCACCCTCGGCCGCTACATCGCGGCCGACCTTGACAAGGATGTAGTTGGACTGGCGCTGGCCAAGGCTGCTGTGCCCGTGCTGCTCGTGTGGGGAGCGGAGGACAAAACGGTGCCACCCAGCGTCGGGCGGCAAGCCCGCGCCATGTTGCCGCGTAGTCGCCTCGCGCTGCTTTCCGGCGCTGCGCACACCGCCTATTACGAGTGTCCCGACGCCTTTAACACCGTGCTGGCGGACTTTGCGTTGGGCCGTGAGCGCCAAGCCAGCGCCGACGGTCTTACCTGGGAATGAGCTGACCATGAAGACCTATGTCGTCAATGGTCGGCTAATCGACGGGACCGGCAGTCCGGCGCGCGAACTTCAATGGCTTGAGATGGAGGGAGGACGCATTAGCGCAATCTCTGCCGGCAGCGACGCGCCGCCACTGCCGCCTCAGGCGCAGGTGGTCCTCGATGCCGCAGGCAAGACCGTGATGCCCGGCCTGACCGACGCCCACTGCCACATCTCTTACGGTGTGGCACGTGGCATCGAGGAGCAAGACCTGTTCGGTTCGGCGGAATACCGTGCCATTCGAGGTGTGTACCACGCGCGCAAGGTGCTGCAAGCGGGAGTTACTTCGTTCAGCGACCCCGGCGGCAGCTGGTACGTCGGTGTGGCCGTTCGCGACGCCATCCGGGCCGGTCTGTTCCCCGGCCCCCGCATGTCCTCGGCGGCGCGCTACCTGAGCACCCACACGGCGCTGACCGACTACTTTCCATCCTGGGTCGGCGCACCGCGCTCGGGGGTGGGTGCATATACGGAGTCGGCTTCGGCGATGCTTGCTGAGGTTCGCGATCAGGTCAAAAACGGTGTGGACTTCATCAAGATTGCCGCCAGCGGCGAGTCAGCCATCATGACCCCTGGCGGTGGGAGCGTTCCAGCCTTTCGCGCCGAGGAGCTCAAGCTCATCGTCGACGAAGCCCATCGACTGGGGAGACGCGTGACCGCGCACGCGCGCGCCGGCCAGTCGGTGGCCGACTGCATTGAAGCTGGCATCGACTGGATTCAGCACGCCGACTTCATGGATGCCGCATGCGCCGACCGGCTCGCCGAAGCCAACATTCCCTGTTGTCCAGCCCTCACCTTCGTGGCCAACGTGGCCGAATGGGGACACCTGGTGGGCTGCTCGCAAGGACGCATCGATCGATTCCGGCGCGACCTCGATCTGGCCGTTAAGAACCTGGACTATGCCTGGCGCAACGGTGTAACCATGATGTGCGGCACCGATTCGGGCTTCGCCGTCACGCCCTACGGCCAGTGGCACGCTCGCGAGCTGGAGCTTTTTGTCTCGCTGCTAGGTATGTCGCCGTTGCAGGCCATCACCTGCGCGACTCGCAATGCCGCCTTCACTGTGGATCCGAACAACTTGGGCTCCCTGGAGCCAGGCAAGTTTGCTGACTTGCTGGTGATTGATGGCGATCCGCTGCAGGACATCCGCGTGCTCCAGGACCCCGCGCGCATTGCGGCGGTCCTCCTGGACGGCGAACCGGTTGATCTGACGCCCATGCCCGAGCCACACCGTTGGCCGTGGGAGCGCAGCATGGCGATCTCCGAACGAGAGTTGTATCGCACCACCGTGGGTGCTGCTGCTAAAGAGGCAGCGCACTGAGTCCGCGCTATAGGAGACACCCCATGACCCTTTTGGCTACTCGCCTCCTGGTGGCACTGACCGCCCTTGCGTTTGGTCTTGCCGCACCTGCAGCAATCGCGCAGACACCCACGCGCATCTCCATCGTGGTGCCGTATCCAGCCGGTGGGCTGTCCGACAGTCTGGCGCGCGCCACTGCAGCGGTCATGTCGCGCAACATGAACATCCCGGTGATCGTCGACAACCGCGCTGGCGCCAACGGCGTGATCGGCCTGCAGTTCGTGGCCAGTGCCAAGCCTGATGGCATGACTCTAGGGTTGGTGCCGGCCAGCGTAATGACGACCAATCCGCTCCTTTACAAGGATATGAAAGTCGATCCGCTCAAGGACGTCGCTCCTTTGACGTTGGCGCTGACGCTGCCCAACGTCGTCGTAGTCAATCCTGCGGTCGTGCCGGCCAAGACGTTTCCTGAACTTCTGAGTTTTCTCAAGCAGCACCCCAACACCAGCTTCGGTTCGATGGGTGCTGGGTCCAGTGCCCACCTGAACGGGGAGATGCTGCAGGCCGAAGCAGGGGTCGCGATGACGCACGTTCCTTATAAGGGTAGCGCGCCCTCGATGAACGACTTGCTAGCCGGCACTATTCCAATGGCATTCGACAACCTTCCGGTTGCACTGCCATACATCCGCGCCGGCAAGATGCGCGCGCTGGGCGTGACGAGCCTGAAGCCTTCGCCCGCTTTGCCCGATGTGCCGCCCATCGCCCAGTACCTGCCTCGCTTTGAGGACAACATCTGGTTCGGATACATCGCACCAAACGGACTTCCCGCACCCCTGGCGTCCTCGCTTCGCGCCGAACTCATCAAAGCACTCAATGATCCAGAGGTGTCTCGACCGATGCTCGAACGTGGCGCCACGGTGATCACAAGCAGCCCTGAGGAGATGCGCCAAATCATCCAGGACGAACAGAAGAAGTGGGGCGCCCTTATCAAGGTCCGCAACATCCGCATCGACTGAAAGCTTTGCAAGTTCTCACTACGAGCACCTCTCCATGAACGAGTCTTACGTCATAGTTCCCCCGCCCGTCGTCTCATTGGCTGTGCGCAGTCGAACGGAGCGCTATCCTGTGCGCCGCGTCTATTGCATCGGCCGCAACTATGAGGCGCACGTGCGCGAGATGGGGCACGATCCGAGCCGCTCGGCGCCCATCTTCTTTGCCAAGCCTGCGGATGCGGTGTTTTCTGTGGCCGACAGCGGCGGCGAGTTTCCGTATCCGGTTTGCACGGACAACTGTCACCACGAGATCGAGCTTGTTGTGGCCATCGGCAAGGGCGGTCGCGACATCGCGGTGTCCGATGCAGACGCGCACATCTATGGCTATGCGGTCGGACTGGACATGACGCGGCGCGACCTGCAGCGGGCTGCCGCTCAGGCCGGCCATCCGTGGGAGACCGGCAAGGCTTTCGATGCCTCCGCGCCAATTAGCGCCATCGTGCCGGCTTCACAAACGGGCCCGCTGACGTCTGGCGCGATCAGCCTGCGTGTGCAGGGCGAACTTCGCCAAAGCGGTGATCTATCTCAGTTGGTTTGGAGCGTCAACGAGATCATTTCGAAGCTTTCATCCCTCTTCGAGTTGCAAGCCGGGGATCTCATATTTACCGGCACGCCCGAAGGGGTAGGCCCGGTGGCCCGCGGCGACTTGATGGAAGGGACCGTCGAAGGCGTCGGTTCGTTGAAGGTGCTAGTAACCTGAGCGCGGGTGCGCGTCGCGCTTCTTTAGAAGTAATAGGAGACAGAGATGGAACGTAGACAGTTCATGAACGGCGTCGGCGCATTGGCGGCAGGCCTTGCACTCCCGGGGCGAGTGCTCGCTCAGCAGCCTGAAACTGCAAGGATCGTTGTTGGTTTCGTGGCCGGAGGTCTATCCGATATCTTGGGTCGCCGCCTGGCTGACAAAATGGGCGGAGAAAACGGCTACGCACGCGCAGTGATCGTCGAGAACAAGCCAGGCGCATCAGGACAGATTGCGAATAGTTTCGTGAAAGACGCGCCGGCCGACGGGAGTGTGCTGTTGCTTACGCACTCGTCTTCGCTGGCGATGTACCCCTTCACCTTCAAGAATCTTTCGTACCGCCCTAAGGAGGACTTTCGTCCCGTAACGGTGGTGTGCCAAACCAACCATGCGTTCTGTGTCGGCCCGGCAGTCCCTGCATCGGTACAGAACATGAGAGACTTCCTTTCGTGGGCCAAAGACAACCCGGAAAGGTCTAATTGCGGGGTACCTGGTGTGGGCTCCATGCCGCACCTGATCGTCACGGTCATCAATAAGTCGTCAGGCGCCGACGTGAGACCAGTCGTCTACAAAGGCACGGCGGCGGCCATTACTGACTTGATGGGCGGGCAGATCTCGGCAGCATCGGCGCCGGCGGGCAATTTTCTCCCGATGGTGCGGTCGGGCAAAGGGCGGCTTATTGCGATCTCTGGCGACGCGCGAAGTTCGTTTGCGCCAAGTGTGCCTACGTATCGTGAGCAGGGTTTCGATCTCACCGCGCGCGAGTGGTACGGCCTGTTCTTGCCGGCTAGAGCCAACGACGCAGCTGTGCAGCGCGCGCTCACGGCGGCCACCCGGGCGCTGTCGGATCCGGCCCTCATCGCGTCGATGAAGGAGTCCGGCGTGGATGTTGCGCACAGCACACCCCAGCAGGTGATGCAGATGCTTGACAAAGACACCTTGGAGTGGCAACGCCTCACTCGGGAAGTGAACTTCACCGCTGAATCCTAATGTGCGCCCGCCGCCCCCTAACGCGTAGCGGTGGGGCGCGAATGCCTTCGTGAGCCTACTTGCTTAACCGGTCCACAATCGGGAGCAGTTGCATCGCGATCTTATGCAGTGCCTCGCCCGCCTTTTGTCGCGCCTGCGCACTGCCCAAGATGGTCGTGGCCGACGTGCAGTTAACTACGTAAGGACTCCACCTGTTGGCATCGCGCAGAGGCACAGCCACGGTTGAGAGTCCGGGGTGGAACACATCGACGTTTGAGACGTAGCCGCAGCGGCCGAACTCTGTCAACGCCGCGAGCGCCTGCCCATGCGCCTTCTTATACAGCGATGCATCGGCCTGCTTGCAAAGCACCAAAGTCGCCTCGCGTTCAGCCGCTGGCATGCCGGCCAGCAGGCCCCACCCTGTTCCGCTGCTGATGATCGGTACTTCTGATCCCACGCGCAGGTTCATGCTGAGAATGGCACGCGGTGCTTCAATGCGTTGCAAATACAGCATGTTGCTTGTTTCCTGCACCGAAAGACTGCACGCGCCCTGGAAGGTGTCAGACATCTCTTGGAGGAGAGGGCGAACCAGTTCGGATAACTCCAGCGTGTCCAGCGCCGAAAAGCCCAGCGTCAGGATCGACAGGCCGGGTCTGAAACTCTTGCCGTCACGATCGGCAACCAGATATCCCGCGTGCTCTAGCGTTTTGCACAGCCGCCAAACAGTGGGTTGCGGCAATCCGGTCATGCGGGCCAGCTCGCTGCTGCCCAGACGCTCCCGGCCGTAGTCGAAACAACGAAGCACTGCCAGGCCGCGCAGCAAGCCTGTCACGAGTGGCTGAGAAGATTTTTTTTCATTCATTCGAGGAAACCCTAGTGCGCTCGCAAGAGCGCCCTTAAACTATAATGAATAGAGAATTCATTGGATGAATAAATACCCTAGTCGGTCGTGTCCGCTCTTCCATTTCGCAGGTGAACAACATTCCAACCAAATCGATGCAAGCCATTGTCGTTGGCTCCCAGGGCCCCGTTCTCGCGCAGCGTCCAGTACCGCAGCCGGGACCAAACGAAGTACTAGTACGCATCCACTCAGCCGCCCTAAATCGCGCGGACTTGCATGTGGCCGCTGGCCATCGGCACGGCCGGAGCGGAGGGGAGGGCACGATCATTGGTATTGAATGGGCAGGAGAGGTGGTGGAGGTCGGCACCGAGGTGCCTGCGGGTCACTTCCGTTCCGGCGATGCCGTGATGTGTTCGGGCACAGGCGGGTATGCGCAGTACGCTGTGACGGACTGGGGCCGGGTCTACAAACTTCCAGCCGGATGGGAAGACTTCTCTCGCGCTGCGACCCTGCCCGTGGCGCTGCAGACCGCGCACGAGGCGCTTGCGGCCAGCGGAGCAATGCGTCCAGGCCAGGAGGTCCTAGTTCACGGTGCGAGTAGTGGCGTGGGGCTGATGACCCTTCAAATCGCAAAGTTCCTCGGGGCAAAACAGGTCATAGGCACCTCTACCAACGCGGCTAGACGCGAGGAGTTATCCAAGTTCGGTGCCCATCACGCTGTTGACGCAAGCGTGAACGACTGGTCCGAGCAGGTGCTGGAGCACACGCATGGGCAAGGCGTAGATCTCGTCATTGACTTTGTCGCTGGAGCTACCGTCGCCCAGACGATGAAGGCCACGCGTATTGGCGGGCGCATCGTCAACGTGGGAAGGATGGGCGGGTTCACCGGCGAGTTCGATTTCGACCTGCACTCGCTGCGTCGGCTGCACTACGTCGGTGCCACGTTTCGCACGCGAAGCGTGCACGAGGTGCGCGAGATCGCTCAGTCCATGCAGCGCGGTCTGTGGCAGGCGGTTGCCGATGGGCGCCTTTCACTTCCCCTAGCGCGCGTCTTCCCGTTGCAGCAGGCCGTCCAAGCACTGGACTATCTGCGCAGCAACGCCCACTTCGGCAAGGTCGTCCTTGCCGTGTCATAAGCCCTTGAATCATGAGCCGTATTCAATCCTCATCTGCCTTGGCGCGCTTTCGCGTCCTCGACCTTTCGCGCGTGCGCGCTGGCCCTACCTGTGCACGTATGTTGGCCGATTTCGGCGCTGATGTGATTCGGATCGAGCCACCCCCGGGTGTGGACCCCAACGACGCCATGTTCGCCGCCAAGCGCATGGGGGGTGACTTTCAAAACCTCAACCGCAACAAGCGTGGCTTGGCATTGAACCTAAAGCTGCCGGAGGCGCGCGCTGTGCTGCACAAGCTCGTGGAAACCGCGGACGTCGTGTTGGAGAACTGGCGCCCGAACGTGAAGGAGCGCCTAGGCGTGGACTATGAGACTCTGCGTGCTATTAATCCACGGATCATCCTCGCCAGCATCTCCGGTTTCGGTCAGGATGGTCCCTACGCGTGGCGGCCCGGCTTTGACCAGGTCATTCAGGGCATGGGCGGCCTCATGTCCGTGACGGGGTTTCCTGAAACAGGCCCCACGCGTGCAGGCATAGCGGTGTCGGACTCCAGCACCGGCCTGTACACAGCACTGGGAATTCTCACGGCCCTGCTTGAGCGCGAGGTTTCGGGCCAGGGCCAGTGGGTTCATGCATCGCTCTTGCACGCGCAAATCGCCATGATGGACTTCCAAGCCGCGCGCTATCTCGTTGAGGGCCAAGTGGCCACGCAGGAGGGCAACGACCATCCCACGTCGGCGCCGATGGGGATGTTTCGCGCTGCCGACGGCTTTCTCAACATAGGCGTTTCGGGAGAAGGGCAATGGAAGGACTTCTGCACAGCGATCGGTCGGGAGGATTGGCTACAGCGTCCTGAGTTCCGACTCAACGCCGATCGAGTGCGCAATCGATCGGAGATCAATGCAAGCGTGCAGGCGCTGTTCGGATCCAATACCATCCAACACTGGGTGCTGCTGCTAAACAAGGCGAATATTCCGTCGGGCCCTGTTTATACGGTGCCGCAGGTGTTCGAGGACGAGCAGGTGCGCCACCTTCGCGTGGTTGAAGAGGTCCATACTCGCGACGGTGAATCGCTTCGCCTCATTTCGCAGCCGGTTGTGCTTGAACGAACGCCTGCCGGAATTGCCGCCGCCGCGCCTTCAATTGGAGAGCACAGTGACGAAATCCTCGAAGAAGCGGGCTACGACCGTGCACAGATTGCGCAGCTGCGCGAAATCGGAGCGATCTGATGACAGGACGTATTCTGATCGATACCGTGCGCGACGGGGTCGCCCGCATCCATATAGACAACCCCGGCAAATACAACGCCATGTCGCTGGCAATGTGGCTGGAGCTGGATCAACAAGTGCAGAAGCTGGGCGATTCTCCGGATGTGCGCGTGCTTGTATTAGCAGGCACCGGGGACAAAGCGTTTGTCTCCGGCGCAGACATCAGTGAGTTTGACACCACCCGCACGGCCGAAACGGGCAGCGAGCGGTACGACCAAGCAGTCGAGGCAGCTCAACATTCTTTGGCGAATGCACCATTCCCGGTCGTGGCCGCAATCCGCGGCGTCTGCATGGGCGGAGGGCTGGGGTTGGCAATGGCGTGCGACCTGCGATACGCGACTGACGATTCGTCATTTCGGATGCCTGCTGCGCGCTTGGGGCTGGGTTACAGCTACATGGGGATGCGGCAGATGGTGCACGCCATCGGCGCGGCGCGAACCGCAGAGTTGTTCTACACCGCGCGCAAGTTCGACGGCACCGAGGCGGCACGAATTGACGTTGTACATCAGTCCTGGCCCCGGGAGCAGTTCGAGCAGCAGCTTGAAGAGCGCTTAAGACAAGTCTCGGAAAATGCTCCGCTGACGCTGCGTCTAGCGAAAGCGGCCATTGCATTGGTCTCAGCAGGCGACGGCGATGGAAGTGCAGCCATAGAAATGGAGCGCGCACGCCAGCGTTGCACGCGCAGCGAAGATTACGCTGAAGGGCGTGCCGCTTTTGCGCAAAAGCGCGCTCCCCGTTTTCTGGGCCGATGACGAGAAAAGCCATGTCGCACCTTGTCCTTGATGATACTGAGCGATTCCCCCCAGCACTGCTGCAGAGTTTGGGCTTTGTCGACGTGACGCTCTCTCCCGAGCGCGCGCATGTCCGCTTCGAACCACCGGCCTCCTGCGCACACAGCGGTGGAACCACCGTGCAGGGCGGTTACGTAACAGCCTTCCTGGACAATGCAATGGCCTTTGCTGCGGCAAGCAGTGAGGGCAGCCCCAGGCTGGCGACCCTTGAGTTGAAAGTGTCGTTCCTCGGCCGCGCAGCCGTGCGACCTTTGATCGCTAGCGCGTGGGTACGCCGCTTGGGGCGGACGGTGGCGTTCCTCGAGGCGGAACTGCACGATGACACCGGAGTGCTGGTTGCGACGGCTTCCTCGACCTGTAAAGTCGTTTAGTCTGGGAGATCTAGCGTTTTGAGATCGCGGACGTCGGTCTGTACGTCACTTGTGGTTTCGTACGGCGGGCGTGCGCCTTGAAGTTGCTCCTTCTTGGTATCGGCAAGCGGCGGCCAGCTCGCCATATCTGATAACACATTACCAGTGCCGGAATTTGCCCGCCGCCTCGTGCCGAGCAACACCGGCGGTATTTCGCCAGCCTGGCGCAGGCGGTCGAGGTCGTGCAGCAGACCGGCGCGCAGTTCGTAAGTGGGCGGCACGGCGTGGCAACTCAATATTTTGAGGTGCGGGGGCGCATCCGCATCGACCCAACCTAGGTGGAGGAGCTGTCGCCGATGCTGCGCAATGGGATCAGCGTCAGCGTGGGGCGGCGCCAGCGCGGCAGCGGCCGAACCGAGGCACGAACTGCCAGCCAGGCGATGAAATAAAGCAGAGCATGCCGGCAAGCGTAGGCGGACACTTCGAAATGGGCACCTAACAGGATCGCTAGGGCGGTGGTGCTGGGTTAGCCCTGACTCGCGGGACGTTCTAGATTCGTAAGTTCGCGTCCCTACGATGCCCGTACGATCCTTGCTGTGGGAACGCCAGGCACCTGTTCTGCCATGGAAACCGGGGCCCTCGGCGAGTTCATGCGCCTACTCGCATATGCAACCGAAGGTGACGCGCTGCGGGAGTTCCTCGCCTTGCTGATGCTGGATGTTCTGGCGGCGGATCAGTATGTGTCCATGGTCTGGCGCGACTCCACCAAGCGCGTCGATCGGTCCACTGCGCTGAGCATGTCGGCGGCCACCGTCCCATTTCAACTGACCAACGCACTGCGCAAGCTTCAAGCCGACAACCGCACCGCGTTGGCATTGCGAGTGCAATCCATCGTTGCAGCGCGAAGGCTCGAACTCGGCCGAGCGGCGTTTAACCGAGCCCAAGCCGGGGGCCAAGCTCGGCGCGCAGGGGCGCCACGATTTCTCAGAGTTTCCGCAATGCGGCGGCGACCTGCTCGCGCAACCAGCGGTGCGCGGAATTCTCCTGGTGGCGCACGTGCCAATGCATTCGAACCTCGAAGTGAGGCAGGGGCACGGGGATCGGCAGGGCCTTCATACCCCCCCGCTGGACGAACAGTTCTGCCACCCTCTTAGGAAGTATCACTAGCAGGTCCGTGTCGGCCACGAGGTAGGGCAACACGCTGAACTGCGGGATTCGCGCAACCACGTTCCGAACGACGCCCTGGCCCGCAAGAATCCCGTCGATCAGTGTGTGTCCGGAGGCTGGCGACGTAACGAGAACGTGGCGGGCCCTTGCGAATTCGTTTGTCGTCATGCGGTTGCGGATCGTCGGGTGGTCGTCGGCCATGAGACAGACGTAGTGCTCATCGAACAGCGCCAGTGTGCGCATGTTGGTGAGCAGTTCGGGCATGTTCCCCACGGCCAGGTCGAGGACCCCGCTGTTGAAATCGTTGATGAGGTTCGGCGACGGCTGGGTGATGTCAATCTGTACGAAGGGGGCCGATTCCTGCAGTCGCCGCAGTAGCGGCGGCGTGAAGTAGAGGGCGCCGATGTCCGACATTGCGATCCGGAACCGGCGCGTCGAATGGGACGCATCGAAGGCCCGGGTTTCCTCCAGCGTCGCTTCGATCCGGACCAGCGAGTCCTTTAACGTGGGGTACAGCTGTTCGCACAAAGCGGTAGGGACTAACCCGGATGAGCCGCGAGCGAACAGGCGATCGCCATAGCTCGTACGAAGCCGCGCGAGCGCGTGGCTAACTGTGGGCTGCGTGAGCTCCAAACGGTCTCCCGCCAGAGTGACGCTGCGGGTTTCGTAGATAGCGACGAACACCCGAACGAGGTTCAGGTCGAGGCGGGAGATCTCCGGCGGGGTATCGTTTTTTATGTTCACCATCGATTTGTAACACGTGCAGAATCGATATGTCGAATGGAGATATGTTCTTAGGATTCGGACACGGGCGTCCCACGGCGCGACGTACTACTAGGAGACAGGTCGCATGGAGCGCTCATTCAGTTCAGAGGTTAGGTCGCTTTCGCTTGGCGCGGGCGAAGAATTCCATGGCGAAGGTATTCTGGCCGTCACGAAGGCGCTGCTTCAATCGGGCGTGAGCTATATCGGTGGCTACCAAGGTGCACCCGTCTCCCATCTGATCGACGTGCTCGGCGACGCGCAGGGCTTGCTCGATGATCTCGGTA
>QAIB01000006.1 GCA_030418545.1 Xenophilus aerolatus
CCGCCCCGCCCGGGGCGCCGCGACGAAGGCGCGCAAGGCCTCGTGTTCGGCCTGCGCCGGATCGCCCGGCGCGGGCGTGGCGGCGGCGAAGTCGGCATGCACCAGGGCCAGCACCTCCAGCTTGGCCGCCGCCACGCCGCGCTGGTCGACCAGCGCCGCCTCCCGCAGCGCCGCGAGCCGCGCCTGGAATTCGGGCGACGCCACGCGCTGCTGCGCCGCCGGGCTGCGCCGGTAGCCCGGCGCCGCCTCGACGTCGATGTACAGCAGGTTCAGGTGCAGCCGCGACGACGGGCTGTAGGGGCTGTGCTTGCCGGGGTCGTGGGGGAACAGGGCGTGCAGCGGGTTCAGGCCGATCGCCTGCGCGCCCAGCCGCGCGGCAGGTGCTGCCAGAGCGGCGAGGTCACCGAAATCGCCGATGCCCCACTGCCGCGCCGAACGCAGGCCGTAGAGCTGCACCGCGATGCCCCAGTGGCGCGGCCCGGGCTCGCCGCCCTCGTCCTGGCCGGGCACGTAGCAGCGCGCGGGCGCAGCGATGACCAGCGACTCGTCCGGCCGGCCCTCGATGCGCAGCCGGTGGTAGCCCATGGGCAGGGCCTCGGTGATCGTGGCGATGCGCTCCGCGATCCATTGCCCGTCCACCTCGCGGCGCTCGCGCTCCTCCATGCCGTCGAGGGCCAGGCTGCCGCGCCGGACTTCGCCCTGCTCGTCGGTGAGCGACCAGTCGGCGCCCGAAGCGCCGGCGGCCAGGCGCAGCGGCACGCGCAGCGCCTCGCCGGCCTGCACGAGCTGCACGGGTGGCAGTGCGCGGCGCCATTGCGCGGCCTCGCGTGCCGCGAGTTCGGCTTCCCACGCCGGCGCGTCGTCGGGCGCATGGCTGCCGAATCCGAATTCGGCCAGCAGCGCCGCCAGCTGCGCGGGCGCGACTTCGACCCGCCGGCCCCACACGTCGTGGTAGTTCGTGGCGATGCCCGCCCGCAGGCAGGCGCGGTGCAGCGCTTCAAGCATGCGGGGCGTCCTCGAGGGCCACGCAGAGGGCGCCTGGTTCCAGGTGCAGGCCACCGGCCTGCACCCGGCAGGCGCGCTCGTAGATGACGCGGCCGGGCGGCGCCGCCGCATGCGCCGGCCCGGTGCCGAGGTTGAGCACCATCTGCAGGTGCACAAGCGAGCTGCCGCCGTCGAGCAGCCACTGCAGGTACAGCACCTGGCCGTCGACGTGCCAGAGGCCACTGCCCGGCCGCGAGGGCAGCCGTGGCGCGATCTCGCGCGCACGCACGGCGAGCACGGCGCGGGTGTCTTCCAGGGCGCGGGCGTGCATGCCGCCTTGCGCCTCTTCGGCATTCAGTCGCGAGGCCGCGAAAGTGGCCTCTGCATTGGGGTCGGGAATCTGCGCCAGCGCGGCTTCGTTCTCGAAGGCGGCGAAGCGGCCGAACTCCTCGCGCCGGCCGCGCGACACCGCCTCGGCCAGCTCCGGCCCGAAATCGCAGAAGTACAGGAAGGGCGAACTGGCCGCGAACTCCTCGCCCATGAACAGCATCGGCGCGTGCGGCGACAGCAGCACCGCGGCGCGTGCGCCCTGCACGCGCGCCGGGTCGGCCAGCGCGTCGATGCGGTCGCCGAAGGCCCGGTTGCCGACCTGGTCGTGCGTCTGCAGGAAGGAGACGAAGGCGCCGTGCGGCAGGCCCGACGGGTCTTCGCCGCGGGGCTCGCCGCTGCGGAAGGCCGAGGCCTGGCCGGTATAGAGAAAGCCCTGGGCCAGCGCGCGGCCGAACTGCTCGGTGGGCGCCTCGGCGAAGTCGAGGTAGTAGCCGTCGGTCTCGCCGGTGAGCAGCACGTGCGCCGCATGGTGCAGGTCGTCGTTCCACTGCGCGGTCGCGATCTCGGCGACTCCCTGCGCGTCGCGGCCCAGGAAGCGGGCCTGGTTGAGGTCGTTCTCCAGCACGACGTGCACCGCGCGGTCGCGGCCCGGGCCCTCGCGCAGCGCCCGGCAGATCGACGCGACGATGTGCTCGTCGGAGTCGTCGCGGATGGCGTGCACCGCGTCCAGCCGCAGGCCGTCGAGGTGGAACTCCTCGATCCAGTACAGCGCGTTCTGGATGAAGAAGGCGCGCACCGCCTCGCGGCCCTCGCCGTCGAAGTTGATGGCCGCGCCCCAGGGTGTCTTGTGGGCCGGGTTGAAGAAGGCGGGGCAGTAGGTGTGGAGGTAGTTGCCTTCGGGCCCGAAGTGGTTGTAGACCACGTCGAGCAACACCATGAGCCCCAGCGCGTGGGCCTCGTCGACGAAGGCACGCAGGTCGTCCGGCCGGCCGTAGGCGCTGTCGGGCGCGAAGAGCAGCACGCCGTCGTAGCCCCAGTTGCGCCGGCCGGGGAAGTCGGCCACGGGCATGAGTTCGACCGCGGTGATGCCCAGGGCCGCCAGTTCCGGCAGGCGCCGGCGTGCGGCATCGAAGCTGCCCTCGGGCGTGAAGGTGCCCACGTGCAGTTCGTAGATCACGGCTTCGGACCAGGGCCGGCCGCGCCAGGCCGTGTCCTTCCACGCGTAGGCGGCCGGGTCGACGACCTCGCTCGGGCCGTGCACGTCCTCGGGGTTGGCACGCGAGGCCGGGTCGGGCACGCGCAGCCCGTCCGGCAGCGCGAAGCGGTACAGCTCGCCGGGCAAGGCGTCGGGGACCTCGAGCTCGTACCAGCCGCCGCTGCGCGGCGCCATCGGCTGCGCCTCCCACCGGGCCTCGTCGGCAGCGCCGGGCAGGCGCCGCTCGAGGCGAACGCCGTCGAGCATGTCGATGCCCGGCGCCCAGAGCGAGAAGCGCACGCCGCCGCCGTCGAGCACGGTCGGACCGAATCGCATGGCAGCGCCATGGGTTTTCATTGGAGAACTTTCGAAAAGAACCGACAGGGTCAGATGGGCGGCGGCGGATCGCCGGGCCGCCGGGGGATCAGGGGTTCGCCACCCGAGCGGCGCGGCGCGGGGGACGGCAGCAACTCGTCCGCAGGCAGGGCGGCATCCACCGGCGCGGCAGCCGCCTCTTCGGCCAGGCTCTCGCCGGCACGCGCGACGCGATCCGCCGGCGACGGCGCGGGCGGCGGCGTGCCTTCACCCGGCACCCCGTCGCGCGGCAGCCATTCGTCGATGCGGCGCGCCGCCCAGTCCTTGCCGGCGAGGCCGAAGGCCAGCGCGACGGCGAACACGAAGCCCGCGAGGATCACGATGAAGCTCTCGCGCACGATGTCGCCGCCGACCTTGACCTGGTCCAGCGCGATCAGGATCACGAAGACCAGCACCGCGTACTGGGCCACCTTCGAGAAGAAGAAGGCGTCGCGCACCCCGACGTTGCGGCAGTAGGTCAGCACGGCGTCGCCCACGAAGCGCGCGAAGTACGAGCCGAAGGCCAGCACCAGCAGCGCGACGAAGATGTTGGGCACGAACCAGACCACCCGCCCCAGCAGGTCGGTTACATAGGTCAGTCCCAGCCCGTTGAAGGCGACGATCAGCGCCGCGAGGATCACGACCCAGTAGGCCAGCACCCCCACCACGCCGGTGGTGTCGATCTTCATGCCGCCCTGGCGCAGGAAGCCGTCCAGCCCGGCGCGCTCGGTGAGCACCGGGAAGTTGATTGCGCGCAGGGCCCGCGTGACGGCGAAGCGCACCACCTTGGCGATGAGCCAGCCGGCCACCACGATGAGCGCGGCGAACAGCAGGCGCGGAATGAACGCGCCGATCTGGAACAGCATCGCGCGCACGGGCTCCAGGTGAAAGCCGAAATCGTTCATTGCGGTCCTCCTTCGCGTGTTGCGGACGGCGCCGGCCCGGCCAGCGCCAGCAGGCCCTGCAGCGGCACCTGCACCCAGTCGATGCGGTTGTTCAGTTCATAGCGCAGCTCGTAGAGCGCCTTGTCGATCTCGAAGAGGCCCAGCAGCGCCTCGTCGATGGGCTCGCCGCCGGCCATCGCCAGGGTCTCCAGGTAACCGCCCAGGAAG
This sequence comes from Xenophilus aerolatus, assembly GCA_030418545.1. Classification (GTDB taxonomy): domain Bacteria; phylum Pseudomonadota; class Gammaproteobacteria; order Burkholderiales; family Burkholderiaceae_C; genus Xenophilus. The sequence goes on from QAIB01000006.1 coordinate 3,976, forward strand.
GCGGCGCGCACCTGGTCTTCCCACTGCGACGCGGCCGCGCCGAGCTTCGCCAGGTCCTCGGCGTTCTGCGCCACGCGCCGCAACGCCGACCAGCGGGCATAGTTGAACGAGCGCAGCATGCCGGCCACGTCGCGCAGGGGCGAGCCCTTGGTGCGCCGCTCCTCGAAGGGCCGCGCGGGCTCGCCTTCGAAGTCGATGATGACGAAGTCGTTGCGCGCCACCAGCACCTGGCCGAGGTGGTAGTCGCCATGGAAGCGCGTCTTGCGCTGGTTCGGCGGCGCTTCGCCATCCAGGGTGGCGATGCGTGCGGCGAGGGCGGCCTCGCGCCCCAGCAGTTGCGCCGCATCGGCCTGCGCACCTTCGGCCAGGCTGGCGGTGCGCTCGCGCAGCAGCGCCAGCGTGCTGCGCACCGTGTCTTCGGTGCCGGCACGCAGGGCGCTGCGGTCCTCGGCCGACAGCGGTTCCGGCGCGAAGGCCGCGTCGTCCGCCGGCGCCTGCGCGAAGGCCAGGTGCATCTCGGCCGTGCGCTGGCCCAGCAGGCGCATCAGCGTCATGAAGGCGCCGTGGTCGGGCGGCGGCGCGTCCTCGGGGGCCACCTGGCGCTCGGCCAGCACGCGCTCGAGGTAGGCCAGGGTGTACTCCCAGGCATCTCCCTGGTTGGGCACGTAGGCCTGCAGCAGGCCCAGCGTGAGCACCTGCCCGTCGGCACCGTGGTATTCGATCGCGCCGGCCACCGGCACCGCGTTGGCGAAGCGCGCCACGTCGGTGAGGTAGCGGCCGATCTCGAGCTCGGGATTGAGGCCGTCGCGCACCTGGCGGTAGCACTTGAGGAAGAGCTGGTCGCCCAGCATCACCGCGGTGTTGCTGCTGGCGATGGTGGGGCGGCTGACCTCGAGTGCCTCGATGTCCTCGGGCGCGACGCGGCGCAGTTCTTCCGACGCGGTGAAGCGCACCTCGCCCTGCCCGGCCGGCAGCACCAGCCCCTGTGCCATCGCCACGGCCACGGCCTGGCAGAAGGCAGGGTCGAAGAGCGCATCGCCCATCACGCCGACCTGCGCCTGCTGGCGCACCTTGGCGACCACCGCGGCGGCGAAGGGGCCGATGCGCTCGTCGTCCAGGTCTTCCCACGCGATGGCCAGCGGCATGAAATAGCGCGCGCTCCCGCCCGCGCCACGCACGTCGAACAGCGGCAGCACCCATTGGCGCTCGCGGTGCGGCCAGACGGCGTGCTCCACCAGCGCGGCGCGCTCGATGGTGTCGGCCTTCGCGGCGTACCAGCGCTGGCCCTGCAGGTGGTGCGGCAGCACCTGCACCTCGAACTGCTCGCGCAGGCGCTCGGCCATGGCCATGCGCCAGGGCATGACCTTCTCGCGGAACAGGCTGTCCCAGCCGTCGAAGAGCACCAGCGTCGACAGGTCGCGCAGCGGCCGGCCCTCCTGGTGCCAGGTGGGCTGCGGCACGTCGGTCGCCAGCCGGAACCAGAAGAAGCCGTACGACGGCATCGTCAGCAGGTAGGGCAGCTCGCCGATGGGCGGGAAGGTGGTGCGCCCCAGCATCTCGACCGGCACGCGACCCTTGAAGGCGCCGAGTTCCAGCTCCACCGGCTGCGCGGCGCGCGAAAGGTTGAAGACGGTGAGGATGACGTCGTCGCCGTATTCGCTGAGGTAGGCCAGCACCTTGCGGTTGCCGGGCTTGAGGAAGGTCTTCTTCCCGCGGCCGAAGGCGCTGCTGGTCTTGCGCACGGCCAGCATGCGGCGCGTCCAGTGCAACAGCGAGCTGTTGTCGCGCATCTGGGCCTCGACATTGACGGCCTCGTAGCCGTACATCGCGTCCATGATGGGCTGCAGGTACAGGCGCTGCGGGTCGGCGCGCGAGAAGCCGGCATTGCGCTCGGGCGCCCACTGCATCGGCGTGCGCACGCCGTTGCGGTCGCCCACGAACACGTTGTCGCCCATGCCGATCTCGTCGCCGTAGTAGATGATGGGCGAGCCAGGCATGGACAGCAGCATGCCGTTCATGAGCTTGATCTTGTCCTTGTCGTTGTCCATCAGCGGCGCCAGGCGCCGGCGGATGCCGAGGTTGATGCGCGCGCGCAGGTCCGACGCATAGGTCGTGTACATGTAGTCGCGCTCGCGGCTCGTGACCATCTCGAGCGTGAGCTCGTCGTGGTTGCGCAGGAAGATCGCCCACTGGCAGCCCTCGGGGATGTCGGGGGTCTGCTGCATGATCTCGACGATCGGGTCGCGGTCTTCCTGGGCGATGGCCATGTACATCCGCGGCATGAGCGGGAAGTGGTAGGCCATGTGGCATTCGTCGCCGTCGCCGAAGTACTCGCGCACGTCCTCGGGCCACATGTTGGCCTCGGCCAGCAGGAAGCGGCCCTCGTACTCGGCGTCGATCGCGGCGCGGATCTTCTTGATGACCGCGTGCGTCTCGGGCAGGTTCTCGTTGCTGGTGCCGTCGCGCTCGACCAGGTAGGGAATGGCATCGAGCCGGAAGCCGTCCACGCCCATGTCGAGCCAGAAGCGCATGACGTCGAACACCGCCTCCAGCACCGCCGGGTTGTCGAAGTTGAGGTCGGGCTGGTGGCTGAAGAAGCGGTGCCAGAAGTACTGCTTGGCCACCGGGTCCCAGGTCCAGTTCGAGGTCTCGGTGTCGGTGAAGATGATCCGCGTGCCCTGGTAGATCTGGTCGGTGTCGCTCCACACGTAGAAGTCGCGCTCGGGCGATCCCGGCGGCGCCTTGCGCGCGGCCTGGAACCAGGGATGGCTGTCGGAGGTGTGGTTGATGACCAGCTCGGTGATCACGCGCAGCCCGCGCTTGTGGGCCTCGTCGAGCATCTCGCGGAAGTCGTCGAGCGTGCCGTACTGCGGATTGACGTCCTTGTACTCGGCGATGTCGTAGCCGTCGTCGCGCAGCGGCGAGGGGTAGAAGGGCATCAGCCAGATGGTGTTGACGCCGAGTTCCTTGACGTAGTCGAGCTTGGCGGTGACGCCCTTGAAGTCGCCGATGCCGTCGCCGTTGGTGTCGTAGAAGGCCTTGACGTTGAGCTGGTAGATGACCGCGTCGCGGTACCAGTTCGGATCCTGCGAGGTGTCGACCTCGGCGGTCTCGAGCGCCAGGCGCGGCACGGGTGCGTTCATGCGGCCTCCATTCCTTCGTCGTTCTTGTCGTTCACTGGAAGTAGTCGAAATCGCGTTCGCTGCGCACGCGGCGGCGCACCTGCATCACATGGGCCGGCGCCTGCCAGGGGTTGAGCTGGATGTAGTGGTGGTGGCCGCGCCAGCGGAAACGCTGGCCGCCCAGGCGGTCGTCCATCAGGAACCACTGGTCGTCCTCCACGCCGATGAGGGCGGGGTCGAGCATCAGCCAGCCGGACTGCGTGTTCCAGGGGTCGAGGTTGACCACCGTCACGACGATGTCCTGCCCGTCGGGGCTGGTCTTCATGTACGCCAGCAGCTGGTCGTTGTCGATGGACAGGAACCTCAGCCCGTCGTTGCGCTGCAGCGCCGGATGCGCATGGCGGATCGCGTTGACGTGGGCGATGAAGCCTTCCAGGCTGTCGGAGCGCTGGAGGTCCCAGTGGCGGATCTGGTACTTCTCGGAATCGAGGTATTCCTCGCTGCCCGGGTTGCGCGGCAGGTGTTCCTTGAGTTCGTAGGCCGGACCGTAGATGCCGTAGCTCGCGCTGAGGGTGGCCGCAAGCACCAGCCGCAGCCGGAACTGTGCATCCGAGCCGCTCTGGAGCGACTCGTGCAGGATGTCCGGTGTGTTGGGCCACACGTTGGGCCGGAAGTAGTCCAGCCCCGGCGCGGTGCTGAGCTCGGTAAAGTACTCCGTGAGCTCCTGCTTGTCGTTGCGCCACGTGAAGTAGGTGTACGACTGCGTGAAGCCCAGCTTGGCCAGCCGGTGCATCACCTTGGGCCGGGTGAAGGCCTCGGCCAGGAAGATCACCTCGGGGTGCTGGCGCTTGACCTCGGTGATCGCCCATTCCCAGAAGGGAAAGGCCTTGGTGTGCGGGTTGTCGACGCGGAACACGGCGACGCCCTGTTCTATCCAGTGGTCGAGCACGCTCTTGAGCTCTGCCCACATCGCGGGCCAGTCCTCGCTCTCGAAGTTGAAGGGGTAGATGTCCTGGTACTTCTTGGGCGGGTTCTCGGCGTACTGCACCGTGCCGTCGGGGCGCCACTTGAACCAGGCCGGGTGCTGCTTGACGTAGGGATGGTCGGGCGCGCACTGGTAGGCGATGTCCAGCGCCAGTTCCATGCCCTGCGCGCGCGCGGCCTTCACCAGGCGGCGGAAGTCTTCGTGCGTGCCCAGCGCCGGCAGGATGTCCTTGTGGCCGCCCTCTTCCGCACCGATGGCCCAGGGGCTGCCGACGTCGCCGGGCTCGGTCACGAGCGCGTTGTTGCGGCCCTTGCGCTGCAGCCGCCCGATGGGATGGATGGGCGGGAAGTACAGCACGTCGAAGCCCATCTTCGCGATGCGCGGCAGCTGCGCTTCGACGTCGCGCAGCGTGCCGTGCCGTCCCGGCTCCGGCGAGGCGGAGCGCGGGAACAGTTCGTACCAGGTGGAGAAGCGCGCGCGAAGCCGGTCGACCACCAGCGGGAAGCCTGGCGAGAGCGTGGTCGCGTGCTGGCGGTCGGGGTGGCGCTGCGCTACCTCGGCCAGCGCCGGATCGAGCGCGCGCGCCTTGAGCTCGACCGCATCGAGCGCACGGTCGGCGGCGCCGGCCTCGAGCGCGGCGGCCCACTCGCGCAGCAGCTTGGCGTCCTGCGCATGGGTCGTCCCGGCGCGGCCGGCGGCGGCCAGGATCTCGGCCGCGCCCACGCGCGCCGCGATGCGGATGTCCTCGGAGTCGACGCGGCGTTCCAGTTCGTGGTGCCAGGATTCGAAGGCGTCGACCCAGGCCGTCACGGTGTAGCGGTAGCGGCCCGGCGTGGGCGGCGTGAATTCCGCGTGCCATTCGTCGTTCCACTTGAGCTTCATCGGCACTTCTGCCGTGCGGGCCTCGCCCTCGCGCTGCCACTGCAGCATGACCCGCAGCACGTCGTGGCCCTCGGCAAAGCAGTGCGCCTCGACATGGAAGGGCTCGCCGGCCACGCACTTGGCGGCAAAGCGGCCGTTGTCCACGTTGGGAAGCACGGCATCGATCACGGCGCGCTGGCGGCCGTCGGACACGCCGATGGGGATCACGGAAGGCTGGGTCAGTTGCATGTCATCGGTCTCGTTGTGGGGCCGGCTCGGTGCACCGCGGCCTGGAGCATGAACGATGCCGGGTGCGATGCCAAGTGATTCAGGCCGGGCCTTTCAGGTACAGCGTCGACAGGGGCGGCAATGACAGCACGAGCGACTGCGGCCGGCCGTGCGAGGGCACCGGCGCCGTGTCGACGGCGCCCAGATTGCCCCAGCCGGAGCCGTCGAACTCGCGCGCGTCGCTGTTGACGAGTTCGGTCCAGCGGCCGGCGCGCGGCACGCCCAGGCGGTAGTTCTCGCGCGGCACGGGCGTGAAGTTGCTCACCACCAGCACCGGCGGTGCGCCGTCGCGGCCCTTGCGCACGAAGGCATAGACGCTGCGCTCCGCATCGTCGGCCTCGATCCATTCGAAGCCCTCGCCCGAGAAGTCGAGCTGGTGCAGGGCGGGCTCGCCGCGCAGGGCCTCGTTGAGCTGGCGCACGAGGCGCTGCGTGCCGCCGTGGCCGGGCAGGCCGGTGACCCACCACTCGAGCTCGCCGTCGTGCGTCCATTCGCGGCGCTGGCCGAACTCGCCGCCCATGAAGAGCAGTTTCTTGCCCGGGTGCGCCCACATGTAGCCGAGCATGGCGCGCAGGTTGGCGAACTGCTGCCAGTCGTCGCCCGGCATCTTGTTGACCAGCGAGCCCTTGCCGTGCACCACCTCGTCGTGCGAGAGCGGCAGCACGAAGTTCTCGCTGAAGGCGTAGACCAGCGAGAAGGTCATGCGGTGGTGGTGCCAGCGGCGATGCACCGGCTCTTCCTTGAGGTAGGCCAGCGTGTCGTGCATCCAGCCCATATTCCACTTCATGCCGAAGCCCAGGCCGCCCATCTCCGTGGGCCGAGAGACCATCGGCCAGGCCGTGGACTCCTCCGCCACGGTGAAGGTGTCGGGATGGTCGCGGTAGACGGCGCGGTTGAGCTCGCGCAGGAAGTGGACGGCCTCCAGGTTCTCGCGCCCGCCGTGCACGTTGGGGATCCACTGCCCCGGCCCGCGCGCATAGTCGAGGTAGAGCATCGAGGCCACCGCGTCCACGCGCAGGCCGTCGATGTGGAAATGCTCCAGCCAGTACATCGCCGACGACAGCAGGAAACTGCGCACCTCGTGCCGGCCGTAGTTGAAGATGGCCGAGTTCCACTCGGGGTGGAAGCCCTGGCGCGGGTCGGCGTGCTCGTACAGGTGCGTGCCGTCGAACTGCGCCAGGCCGTGTGCATCGGTCGGAAAGTGCGAGGGCACCCAGTCGAGGATGACGCCGATGTCCTGCCGGTGCAGGTGATCGACGAAGGCCATGAAGTCCTCGGGCGTGCCGTAGCGCGCCGTCGGTGCGAAGTAGCCGGTGGTCTGGTAGCCCCAGGAGCCGTAGAAGGGATGCTCGGTGACCGGCATCAGCTCCACGTGCGTGAAGCCCATGTCCTTCACGTACTCGGCCAGCTGCGTGGCGAGTTCGCGCCAGCCGAGGAACTCGCCGTCCTGGCGCCGCCACGAGCCGGGGTGCACCTCGTAGATGGCGACCGGCGCATCCAGCGCGTTGCGTGCGGCGCGGCCCACCATCCATTCGGCGTCGGTCCAGGCATGGGCGCCGCCCCAGATGCGCGAGGCGGTAGCCGGCGGCAGCTCGGACTGGAAGGCGAAGGGGTCGGCCTTCTCGAGCGTCTGCCCTTCCGGCCCGACGATGCGGTACTTGTAGGTCTGCCCCGGCTGCGCCTGGGCGACGGTGCCTTCCCAGATGCCGCTGCCGTCGTCGCGCACCTGCAAGGGGTCGGCGTCGCTCCAATAGTTCCAGTCGCCGATCACGTGCACCTGGCGCGCGTTCGGCGCCCAGACGGCGAAGTGCACGCCACCGCGCGGCTGCAGGTGGGCACCCAGCCGCTCGTGCAGGCGCGTGTGCGTGCCCTCGCGGAAGAGGTGCAGGTCGGCGGGCGAAAGGGGGGCGTGGGTGATGGGCATGGAGGGGCGGGAACTGAACCCGGTTATAGGCCGCAGCCGCTCTGCCACGCCGCGGGGTTCGGCTGAGGGTCCTGTCGGACGATGCCCCTGTTCGGCAGATCGTCACGTTCGTTACGAATTTGGCGCAAGCCCATGCGCGGCGAGGGCTGCGGGCCGATCGCACTTCGGCGCCCGGGGCCGATGCGCAGGCTCACGCGGCCACCAGCACGAGCATCGAGCGGGCCGTCACCGTGTACGAACTGCCGGCCTCGAAGCGCTCGCCCGGCTGGGGCGGCTCCTGCGCGGTGTCGATCTCCAGGCGCCACTGGGCGCCGTCGCTGGCGGGGGGCAGCACGAAGTCGATCGCGTCCTCCCAGCCGTTGAAGACCAGCAGCACGCTCTGGTCCGGGCCGCGGCGGGCGATCGCGGTGGCGCGCGCGTGCCCCTCGAGCAGCATGCCGAAGCAGCGCGTGCGCGGGTCGTCCCAATGCGGCTGCTCCATCTCGTTGCCGTCGCAGGCCAGCCAGGTCACGTCGCGCAGCTGCAGCTCCTCGTCGAAGGCGCCGGTGAGGAAGCGGTTGCGCCGCAGCACGGGCAGGTCGCGCCGCAGCTGCGTGAGCCGCTGCACGAAGGCGATCAGCGAACGGCCCGCGTCGTCGATGCCCTCCCAGTCGAACCAGGAGATCTCGTTGTCCTGGCAGTAGGCGTTGTTGTTGCCCTGCTGGGTGCGGCCGAACTCGTCGCCGCCCAGCAGCATGGGCGTGCCTTGCGCCAGCAGCAGCGTGGCCAGCAGGTTGCGCCGCTGGCGTGCGCGCAGCGTGTTCACCTCGGCGTCGTCGGTCGGTCCTTCGGCACCGCAGTTCCAGCTGCGGTTGTCCGAGTGGCCGTCGCGGTTGTCCTCGCCGTTGGCGTCGTTGTGCTTGTCGTTGTAGCTGGTCAGGTCGGCCAGCGTGAAGCCGTCGTGCGCGGTGATGAAGTTGACGCTGGCCCAGGGCCGCCGCCCGCGGCGGTTGAAGCGGTCGGCGCTGGCCGTCATGCAGTTGGCCAGGGCCGGCGCCGTGCCCTCGTCGCCCTTCCAGAAGGCGCGCACGGTGTCGCGGAAGCGGTCGTTCCACTCGGCCCAGCCCGGCGGGAAGCCGCCCACCTGGTAGCCGCCCGGGCCGCAGTCCCAGGGCTCGGCGATGAGCTTGACGCTGGAGAGCACCGGGTCCTGCCGGCAGCTGTCGAGGAAGCCGCCGCCTTCGTCGAAGCCGTAGGCTTCGCGCGCCAGGATGGTGGCGAGGTCGAAGCGGAAGCCGTCGACGTGCATCTCGGTCACCCAGTAGCGCAGGCTGTCGGTCACCATCTGCAGCACCCGCGGGTGGCTGAGGTTGAGCGTGTTGCCGGTGCCGGTGTCGTTGATGTAGTAGCGCGCGCCGGGGCCATCGTCGCCACCGGGCATCAGGCGGTAGTAGCTCGCGTTGTCGATGCCCTTGAAGGAAATCGTGGGGCCGAGCTCGTTGCCCTCGGGCGTGTGGTTGTAGACCACGTCGAGGATCAGCTCCAGCCCGTGCGCATGGATGCGGTCGACCATGCGCTTGAACTCGTCGATGCTGGGCTCGTGCAGGTAGCGCGGCTTGAGCGCGAAGAAGCCCAGCGTGTCGTAGCCCCAGTAGTTCTTCAGTCCCTTCTCTTCCAGGAAGGACTGCGACACGAAGCGCTGCACCGGCAGCAGCTCGATGCTGGTCACGCCCAGGTCGCGGATGTGGCGCAGCACCTCGTCGTTGGCGAAGCCGGCGAAGGTGCCGCGCAGATGCTCGGGCACCGCGGGGTGGCGCATGGTGTGGCCGCGCACGTGGGTCTCGTAGACGATGGTGCGGTCCCAGGGCACACGCGGCCCTTCGGGCTGCTCCCAGGCGAAGCGCGAATCGACCACCACGCACTTGGGCACCAGGTGGGCGCTGTCGCGTTCGTCGAAGCTCAAGTCGCCGTCCTCGTGGCCGACGGTGTAGCCGAACAGCTCCGGCCCCCACACCAGTTCGCCCATGTGCGCCTTGGCATAGGGATCGAGCAGCAACTTGTTGGGGTTGAAGCGGTGGCCGTTCTCCGGCTCGTACGGGCCGTGCACCCGCAGACCGTAGCGGGCGCCCGGCAGCAGGCCGGGCACATGCCCGTGCCACACCTCGTCGGTGTACTCGGGCAGCGTCACACGCCCGATTTCCTTTTCGCCGCCCTCGTCGTAGATGCAGACCTCGACGCGGGTGGCATGGGCGGAGAACACCGCGAAGTTCACCCCCGTGCCGGTGTAGGTGGCACCCAGGGGGTGGGGCTGGCCTTCTTCGACTTGCATGGGGTCGCTCGCTGTGTTCTGAGGTGTGATGCGATGAACTTAGAAGAATGCGGCGGTGCAGCATGTAGGACGAGGCTGCAAAGCGAGGGCGAGGCCGGCGCGTGGCCGCAGACGCCGAGGTGTCAGGGCACCCGACACGGCCCATGCAGAATGCGCCCGCCGCGCCTCGGCGGCCCGCCAGGAAACCGCTCCATGCCCACCCCCGATCCTTCGCCGCCGCCCGTGGTCATCCGCGCGTCGGCCACCGTGCTGATGGTGCGCGACGGCCCCGCGGGGCTGGAAGTCTTCATGGTGCAGCGGCATGCGGGTTCCGACGTGCACGGCGGCTCGTACGTCTTCCCGGGCGGCAAGGTCGACGCGGCCGACGGCGCGCCGGCGCTGCGCGAACGGGTCGACCTGCCTTCCTCGCAACTGCGCGAGCGCCTGCACGAGCCGCAGCTGGACGCGGAGGCCGCCCTGGCCCTGCACGTGGCCGCGGCACGCGAGGCCTTCGAGGAATGCGGGGTGCTCTTCGCGCGCGGCGACGGGCCCGCGCGGCCACCGATGCGCGCGGAGCAGCCCTTCGCGGAGGCCCTGGCGGCCGCCGGCCTGCGCGTCGCGGCCTCGGCGCTGCATCCGTTCTCGCGCTGGATCACACCGCTGAACTCGGTGTCCTCGCCCGGCAAGCGTTTCGACACCCGCTTCTTCGTCGCCGCCCTTCCGGACGGCCAGGAGGCGATGCACGACAACCACGAGGCGGTGCACAGCGTGTGGCTGCGCCCGTACGACGCCCTGCAGCGCTACTGGGACGGCGAGATCGCCCTGCTACCGCCGCAGATCATGAGCCTCGCACAACTCGGCCGCGCGGCCGACGTGACCAGCCTGCTCGCCGAGACGGCGTCCCGGCCGCCCCACACGGTGCGCCCCCATGTCTGCCAGGTCGATGGCGTGACGACCATGGCCTACCCCGGCGACCCGCTGCACGCCGAGCGCGAGCGGGTCATGCCCGGGCCGCTGCGCCTGCTGGTGCGCGGGCGGCGCTTCGAACCGGTGGACGGCTTCGGCGGCTTCCGCCGCTAGGGCGTGCCGCCGCGGGCGGCATTTGCTATGCCCGGCATAGGATGTTTTTAATCGCCTTGTCGCCCGGCGTCGCCCAGAATCCGGGCTCCCTTCCTCACGACCTGGAGCCAGGAGCCGCCCATGAGCAGCGACAAGACCGAAGCCAAATGCCCCTTCCACCAGACCGCCGGCGGCGGCACCACCAACCGCGACTGGTGGCCCAAGCAGCTGCGGCTGGACCTGCTGAGCCAGCACTCGGCCAAGTCCGACCCGATGGGCGCCGACTTCGACTACGCCGAGGAATTCAGGAAGCTCGACTACGCCGCGCTGAAAAAGGACCTCGCCGCCCTGATGACCGACTCGCAGGACTGGTGGCCGGCCGACTTCGGCCACTACGGCGGCCTGTTCATCCGCATGGCCTGGCACAGCGCCGGCACCTACCGCATCGGTGACGGCCGCGGCGGCGCGGGGCGCGGGCAGCAGCGCTTCGCGCCCCTGAACAGCTGGCCCGACAACGTGAGCCTGGACAAGGCGCGCCGACTGCTGTGGCCGATCAAGCAGAAGTACGGCCGCCGCATCTCCTGGGCCGACCTGATGGTGCTGACCGGCAACGTCGCGCTCGAGACCATGGGCTTCAAGACCTTCGGCTTCGCCGGCGGCCGGCCCGACACCTGGGAACCCGACCAGGACGTGTACTGGGGCCGCGAGACGAAATGGCTGGGCGGCGACGTCCGCTATTCGCAGGGCTCGCCCGGCGCACCCGACCAGCACGGCGTGCTGGTCAAGGACGACGACAGCCAGGTGCCGCACACCCGCGACCTGGAGAACCCGCTGGCCGCCGTGCAGATGGGCCTGATCTACGTCAACCCCGAGGGCCCGGACGGCAAGCCCGACCCGGTGGCCGCCGCCAAGGACATCCGCGACACCTTCGGCCGCATGGCGATGAACGACGAGGAGACCGTGGCCCTGATCGCCGGCGGCCACACCTTCGGCAAGACGCACGGCGCCGCATCGGCCGACAACGTCGGCCCCGAGCCCGAGGCCGGCGAGCTGGCGCAGCAGGGCTTCGGCTGGCACAACAAGCACGGCAGCGGCGTGGGCGCCGACGCCATCACCAGCGGCCTGGAAGTGACCTGGACCACCACGCCCACCCGCTGGAGCAACAACTTCTTCGAGAACCTGTTCGGCTTCGAGTGGGAACTCACCAAGAGCCCGGCCGGCGCGCACCAGTGGGTGGCCAAGAACGCGCAGCCCACCATCCCGCATGCCTTCGACGCGACGAAGAAGCAGCTGCCGACGATGCTCACGACCGACCTGTCGCTGCGCTTCGACCCGGCCTACGAGAAGATCTCGCGCCGCTTCCTCGCCCACCCCGACCAGTTCGCCGACGCCTTCGCGCGTGCCTGGTTCAAGCTGACGCACCGCGACATGGGCCCGCGCGCCCGCTACCTGGGCCCCGAGGTGCCGGCCGAGGAACTGATCTGGCAGGACCCGCTGCCGGCCGTCGACCACCCCCTGGTGACCGACGCCGACGTGGCCGCGCTCAAGGCGCAGGTGCTGGCCTCCGGCCTCACGGTGGCGGAACTGGTGTCGACCGCCTGGGCCTCGGCCTCGACCTTCCGCGGCTCGGACAAGCGCGGCGGTGCCAACGGCGCACGCATCCGCCTCGCGCCGCAGAAGGACTGGGCCGTGAACCGGCCGCAGCAGCTGGCGCGCGTGCTGCAGGTGCTCGAAGGCATCCGCACCGGCTTCAGCCAGGGCGGCAAGGCGATCTCGCTGGCCGACCTGATCGTGCTGGCCGGCAGCGCGGCCGTCGAGAAGGCCGCTGCCGACGCCGGCCACGCGGTCACGGTGCCCTTCGCGCCCGGCCGCGCCGACGCCTCGCAGGAACAGACCGACGTCGCCTCCTTCGCGCCGCTGGAACCGGTGGCCGACGGCTTTCGCAACTACCTCAAGGGCCGCTACGTGGTGCCAGCCGAGGCGCTGCTGGTCGACAAGGCGCAGCTGCTCACGCTCACGGCGCCCGAGATGACGGTGCTCGTCGGCGGCCTGCGCGTGCTGGGTGCCAATGCCGACGGGGGCGCGCACGGCGTGTTCACCGCCCGCCCCGGCCAGCTCAGCAACGACTTCTTCGTGAACCTGCTGGACATGGGCACCGAATGGAAGCCCAGTGCCACGGACGACGGGCTGTTCGAGGGCCGCGACCGCAAGACCGGTGCCGCGAAGTGGACCGGCACCCGCGTGGACTTGGTGTTCGGCTCCAACGCCGTGCTGCGCGCGCTGGCCGAGGTGTACGGCAGCGCCGATGGCCAGGAGAAGTTCGTGAAGGACTTCGTGGCCGCCTGGACCAAGGTGATGAACCTGGACCGCTTCGACCTCGCCTGAGCTCGGCGCGGTACCGCGGAAACGAAGCCGGTGGCCGCAAGGCCATCGGCTTTCTTGTGGCCTGCCGTGCGGCCGCCGATCAGCGCGGCAGCACGCCGATCGCCACGAAAAGCAGCATGCCCACGGCGATCACGCCGAAGCACACCCCGCCGCCGAGCGCGACCAGCGCGAGGTACTCCTCGTCGTAGCGGCCGAGCCAGCCTCTCCATCCGCCGGTGCGGGGCTCCGGCACCATTGCGTGTTCCAACATTGCGCACTCCTGCTGACAACCCGCTCCCTGACGCCCGGCAGTTTAGGACGGCAATGGCGGCACGGCCATGTCATGGCGCAAAGGCTCCCATCGAAGGCGTAGGGCACTTCGCCCCCCGCACCCGGCGCCCGGCCCAAAGAAAAAGGCCCCGGAAAGGGGCCTTCGATGCGTCTCGGCGGTGGCCGATTACTTCTTGGCGGCCTTCTTGGCCGGCGCCTTCTTGGCGGCCGGCTTGGCAGCGGCCTTGTCGGCCTTGCGCTTGGCAGCCTTGGGGTCGACGGCGGCCTTGAAGGCAGCGCCGGCGACGAACTTCGGCACCTTCTGCGCGGCGATCTTGATCTTCTCGCCAGCCTGGGGGTTGAAGCCCGTGCGCGCGGCACGCGACACCTGCTTGAAGGTGCCGAAGCCGACCAGCGACACGCTGTCGCCCTTCTTCACGGCACCGACGATGGTGCTCGTCACGGTTTCCAGGATGCGGCCCGCTTCGGCCTTGGACACGCCGTGGGCGGCGACGATCTTCTCGATGAACTCAACGCGATTCAAAACTGCTCCTTGGATGCAAGAACGCCCGCAGGCGGGACGCTGCAGGCGGGCCGCAAGTGTAGTCGTGCCTCGCGGGCCCAGATCGTCCGCAACACTTCGGCGGGCGCGGCACGACCGAAGCGATGCGGCGCGCCGGCATCGTGCATGTCCGCGCCCCGGCCCCGGCCGGCGCACGCGGCCACCGGAACCCGTGCTGGCAGGCCGGGTCTAGAGGCCGGCCACGATCCGCATGTCGCGGTCGGCGCCGTCACCGAGCGCGGCCAGCGCCGCCTGGTAGGCCGGGCTGTCATGGGCCGCCACGGCCTGTTCCACGGACTCGAACTCGAGCACGACGGTGCGCTGCATCAATCCCGATTCGTAGACGGTCGAGGGCTCTCCACGTGCCAGGAAGCGGCCTCCTGCGGCTGTGAGCGCGGGGCCGGCGAGCTTGGCGTAGGCCGCCACCTTCTCCGGGTTCTTCATCTCGCGGTAGGTCGTGACCCAGTAGGCCTTGGGCATGGTGGTGTCTCCTTACATGCTGGCTTCGAGCATCGCTTCGTAATCCGATTCGGATGCGACGCGCGGATTGGTGCGGTGGCTGTGGTCCTTCAGGGCGCCGCGGACGATCGCGGGGAACATCGCGCGCGTCACGCCCAGCTGGGCCAGGCCGGTCGGCAAGCCGAGCCGCCCGGTCATGGCGCGCACGGACGGGCCCACCTCCGCCCCGCTGCCCAGGCCCATGGCCTGGGCCATGCGGTCGAGCTTGTCCTGCTCGCGCACCGAGGCGGCCGCCTCGTTGAACGCGATCACCGCCGGCAGGAAGATCGCGTTCAGCGTGCCGTGGTGCAGCCGCGGATCGACGCCACCGAGCGAATGGCTCAGGCTGTGCACGCAACCCAGCCCCTTCTGGAATGCCAGCGCGCCCTGCATCGACGCGCTCATCATGTTCAGGCGCGCGTCGCGGTCCTCGCCCTGGCGTGTCGCGCGCTCGATGTGGCGCCACGCGCGCCGCAGCCCGTCGAGCGCGATGCCGTCCGCAGGCGGATTGAAGGCCGGCGACAGGAAGGTCTCGATGCAATGCGCGATCGCATCCATGCCCGTGGCGGCCGTCAACGCCGGCGGCAGGCCCAGCGTCAGTGCCGGGTCGCAGATCGCGACCCGCGGCACCACGAAGGGCGAGATCACGCCCACCTTGCGGCCGTCGTCGAGGATGAGGATCGCGCCCCGGCCCACCTCGCTGCCGGTGCCGGCCGTCGTCGGCACGGCGATGACCGGGGCCGTGCGGGAGGTGATGCGCTCGGCCCCGCCTTCGATCACGGCAAAACTCTGCAGCGGGCCCTCGTGGGTCGCGCAGACCGCCACGCCCTTGGCGAGATCGATGGACGAACCGCCGCCCACGGCGACCACGCCGTCGCATCCGCCCTCCGCGTACACGGCCACCGCCGCGCGCACGGCCCCCTCGTTGGGGTTCGGCGGCGTGCCGTCGTAGAGGGCCACGGGGCCGGTCTTCCCGAGTGAAGCCAGGATCGTGTCGATGATGCCCGCGGCCTTCACGCCGCGGTCGGTCACGACCAGCGGACGACGGATGCCGATCCGCTCGCACTCCTGCCCGAGCAGGCCGATGGCGCCGAAATCGAACTGGATCTGGGTGATGTAGTTGATGAGGGCCATGGCGTCCGCTTGAAATGAGCCGCGGTTATAGCACCGGTCGACCGGGATCGCTACCGACGGCCGCGTCCGCCCCCGCGACGCGCGGTGGGTGAAGTGCGCCGGACGCCCGCTCCGACGCTCAGGGCCGGCGATGGACCAGTTCGTCGATCAGCAGCTGCGCGGCAGGCTGAACCGGCCCGCCCTTGCGGGTGACGAGCTCATAGGGTTCACTGCGCGAGGCCAGGGTCACGGGCAGGATGCAGGACATCTGCTGGCGCGCGAAGAACTGTGCGACTTCGATCGACACCAGGGCCACGAAGGAGGGATTGGCCTGCAGCAGCGCCAGCGTCGCGAAGGCGGAGGTCGTCTCGAGCAGGTGCTGCGGAAAGCGGATCCCGCAGTCGCGGAACTCGCCTTCGAGCAACAAGCGCATCGGCATGTTCGCGCGATACACGACCCACCGGTAGGCTGCGAGCTGGTTGAGGGTGAGCTTCTTCGCGCGCCGCAGGGGATGGGCCACGTTGGCGATCACCGCGAGCGTTTCGTCCTGCAGCTTCACGCTTTCGTAAGCGTGCGGCGCCTGGCTGATGGTGGTGCGGCAGATCGCCAGGTCGAGCCGGCCGGCGTCGAGTCGGGCCAGCAGCTCCGCGCTCGTGTCCTCGACGATCTCGACGGACAGGTCCGCCTGCCGCGCGACGAGCGCGGAGATGGCATCGGTGAGCAGCGGCACCGCGCCCATGATGACGCCGGCCGCCACCCGCCCGCCCTGGCCGCGCATGATGCCGACGATCTCGTCGCGCAAGTGGGCGAGGTCCGTCTGGATCAGGCGGGCGTAACGGATCACGCAGTGGCCCACCGCATTGGGCTCCAGGCCCCGGTTGGTGCGGACGAACAGCGGCGAGCCGAAGGTCGTCTCGATCTCCTGCAAGGCCTTGCTCGCCCCCGGTTGCGTCAACGCCACCTGCTGCGAGGCCTTCAGAAGCGAGCCGTGCTCGGCCAGCGCCACCAGCAGCCGCAGCTGCTTCAGGTGGAGCCTGGAAATGATCGACTGGAGGGGTGGCGTCATGTCTGGATTGAGTAAATCTTATACCGACATCACATCTTCTCAATTGCCAGCGGCGCAAATGCTGCAACACTGCAACACCCCGACCGAGCAGCGCGCGGTCGCGACCCCGAGGCCCGGACGACCCGTCCGGGCCTGCGTCGATCCAGAAAAAGAACACCGTAGGAGACGAGAGAATCCGTGGAAAGGTTCACTGGCCACCCTGGGTCCGGCAGCGACCCCTCGACGCGATCCCGCAGCGGCATTCTGGTCGTTACCGATGGCGCGGACGGCGCGCTCGAAGGCAGACTCGCCAGCCATGCCGCCACTGCCCGCGCCACCGTTGAGGGCGATGCCCTGCAGCAGATCCTGGGACTGCTGCGGCTTGGGCCTTCTCGCCGTGCAGCCCGCGGGACGGGTCGGCCGGACGCCTTGCGCGGCAAGGAAGAACTGATGCGGCACCGGCTCCTGTCGGCCCTCTGGTTCTGCGCGCCCTTTGCCGTCCTGCTGCTGCTGTGGGCCTTTCTGGTGCCGTACTTCGAGGTCAATCCACGCCTCTTCCCGCCGCTGGCGTCGGTGGTCCAGGCCGGGCTCGAGGGCATCAGGGATGGCACCTTGATCCGGCACATCGGCGCAAGCCTTCTGCGCGTCACCGTCGGCACGGCGCTCGCGCTGGTGTTCGCCATCCCGCTGGGCATCGCCATGGGCGTCAGCTCCGCGGTCTCCGGCTTCCTCACGCCACCGCTGCGGTTCTTTTCGGTGCTGGCGGGCATCGCGTGGATCCCGCTCGCGTCGCTGTGGTTCGGCTACGGCTTCGGCGCCATCACCTTCGTGATCTTCAACGCCGTGTTCTTCATCGTCACCTACAACACGCTGCTCGGCGTCTCGACCATTCCCATGCACGTGCGCAACGCGGCCGCCTCGCTGGGCGCCGGCCGCTGGGCGATGCTGACCGAGGTCCTGCTGCCGGGCGCGCTTCCCAACATCGTCACCGGCATCCGCACCGGGCTGGGCTTCGCCTGGCGCGGGCTGATCGCTGCCGAGATGATCGCCACCAACGTCGGCCTGGGCTACATGCTGTTCGTGGCGCGCGATTTCTACAAGACCGAAGTGATCGTGCTCGGCATGGTCGTCATCGGGGTGCTGTGGCTGCTGCTCGACCGGCTGGTGCTGGCGCCGATCGAGCGCGCCACCAGCGAGCGCTGGGGCCTGGTGCAGCGGGCATGAAGACATTCCTCCTCAAGACCTGGAGCCACTACCTGCGCCTGACGACGCAGTGGCCGTCGATCGGCACCCTCGTCCCTTTCATTCCGTTGGTCGTGGGGTGGTGGGTCGTCACCCGGCTGCAGCTGTTTCCGAGCGCATTCCTGCCGGGGCCGGCGGAGGTGCTGCGCTCGTTCGGCACGCTCGTCTACACCGGGGTGCTGCCGGAGTACCTGCAGGACAGCATCGTGCGCCTGGCCATCGGGTCCTTCTGGGGCATCGTGCTGGGCATCCCGCTCGGCATCCTGGTGGGCCTCAGCCAGCGCGCGCACAAGGCGCTGTGGCCGCTGCTGATGTTCTTCCAGGCCATCGGCGACATCGCGTGGCTGCCGATCCTGGTGATCTGGTTCGGCTACGGGCTGACGACCATGACCGTCGTCATCGTCTACACGGTGATCTTCCCGGTCATCCTGAACACGGTGCTGGGCGTGCGCTCCATCCCGATCAACATGCATCGCGCCGCCCTGAGCCTGGGCGCGTCGCGCCTGCGCATGCTCTGGGAAGTGGTGCTGCCCGGGGCGCTGCCGAACATCATGACCGGCCTGCGCAACGGCCTGGGCTACGGATGGCGCGCCCTCATCGCCACCGAGATCATCGTGGGCACCAGCGGCATCGGCTTTCTCATGTTCGATGCACGCCGCGCAGGCTCGGTCGTGGAGATCCTGCTGGGCATGATCATTCTGGGGATCCTCTGGTACATCGTTGACAGCTGGATCCTGGCGCCGATCGAGCGCGCCACCGGACAGCGCTGGGGATTGGTGACGAAGTGAAAAGCCTGGCCATACGCAATCTCTCGAAGACCTACTTCGACGTCCATGCGGGCGCGAACGTGACCGCGGTGCGCGACCTGTCGCTGGAGATTCCGGCGGGCGAGTTCGTGTCCATCGTCGGCCCCTCGGGCTGCGGCAAGACGACGCTGCTCAACATGATCGCGGGCTTTCTTCCCCACACCGAAGGGGAGATCCTGGTCGGTGGCCAGCCGGTGAAGGGGCCGGGCCCCGACCGCGGCGTGGTGTTCCAGTCCTGGGCGCTCTTTCCCTGGCGCACCGTGCTCGACAACGTCGCCTTCGGCCCCAAGATGCGCGGCGTGCGCCGGGCCGAGCGCGAGAAGATCGCGCACGACTACCTGGCGCTCGCCAAGCTGTCCCATGCCGCGACCCGCTATCCCAACGAGCTGTCGGGCGGCATGCAGCAGCGCGTGGGCGTGGTGCGTGCGCTGGCGAACGAACCCGACGTGCTGCTCATGGACGAGCCCTTCGCCAGCGTCGATGCACAGACGCGCATGACCTTGCAGGAAGAGCTGACCCGGATCTGGGAGCAGAAGCGACCCACGGTCATCTTCATTACCCACGACGTGGCGGAAGCCGTCTTCCTGGGCAACCGCGTCATCGCCCTTTCCAAGGGGCGGGTGCTGGAGGAGATCGACGTCGACCTGCCGCGGCCCCGGGTGTGGGACGAACTCAACGAGAACGATCGCTTCAAGGCCCTGAGCGCACGCGTTCTGCAACTCGTACGGTCGGCCTGAGCCATGCTGCGTGACGCCCTCCATTCGCGCAAGTTCCACATCCTGCTGGCGATCGCGGGCTTCTACGTCGCATGGCAGGTCTGGCTGACGCTCGCCGCACCGAACAAGCTCGCGGACCTCGCGGGCAGTTCGGACAAGGTGAATGTCCTGGTCACGCTGGCGTTTCCGCCGGAGCGCTTCCACTTCCAGCGTTTCCAGGCCTACGGCCGGGTCTCGGGCACGGACCAGAACGCCGTCGAGGTTCGCGGGGTGAAACGGGTGGATCTGAGGACCGTCGCCCGCCCCTACTGGGTGAAACGTGTCGAGCCACTACAACCATGAGGAGACCATGATGAGACGCATCGCGCTACTGCTCTGTTCGCTGTTGTTCCTGCCCTTGCTGGCGTCCGCCCAGCCGACGGACCTCGTCAAGGTGCGGGTCGGCATGGTGGCCGCCGTCGACATGCTGGCGTTGCCCATCGCCGTCGAGCGTGGCTTCTTCGAGAAATACGGGCTCGACGTGACGATCGCGCGCCCGTACGCCACCGGCGTGGATGCGCTCAACGCCCTGCAGGCCGGCGAGACCGACATGGTCCAGGCGGGCGTTCCGGCCATCGGCGCCATCCTGCGCGGCATGGACCTGGTGTTCCTGGGCAACTTCAGCGGCAACGCCACCAAGCTCGGTTCCGATGCCACGCTCGCCCTCATTGCGAACAGCGGTGCGGGCATCGTCAAGGGTGACCTGAAGAGCCTCAAGGGCAAGAAGATCGCGACCTCGTTCGGCACGATCAACCATCTCTATGTGCTCGGCCTGCTGGAGAAGGCCGGCCTGACGCCGGCCGAAGTGACCCTGGTCAACACCCCGCCGCCGGAGATGACCGTGGCCTTGCTGGCCAAGGGCGTGGACGCATTCGCGGCCTGGGACCCGGCGCCGGTCATCGCCATGAAGGAGGTGCCCGGCGCGATCGAGGTGATCCGCGGCGGCGACGTGATCTCGTACCTCGGCTTCAACATCGCCATGCGGCCCTGGGTGGAGAAGAACGGGGCGACGATCGAGAAATTCCTGGCGGGCGTGTCCGAGGCCGACCAGTGGATGCGCAAGAACCCGAAGCAGGCCGCCGCCATCGGCACGCGCTGGATCCCGGGCCTGAAGATGGACGTCGCGGAGATCGCGATGCAGAACAACGTGCAGCAGCTGGACCGCCGCATTTCCGCATACAACTACCGTGCGCTGTGGAAGGCGCAGGACACGCTGCAGCGGCTGGGCGTGATCAAGACCGTGTTCGACGTGAACAAGCACATCGAGCCCAAGTACATCCTCAACGTGGTGCAACGCTACCCCGCGCTCTTCTCCGACCTGCAGCCCATTCCTGCGGAAGTGGCGATCAAGCCGGGCTACGTGTTCAAGCCCTGATCCGACCCGAGTGGCCACCGGCGCCCCGGGCAGCGCCTTGCCCGGGCCGCGCCGCTGGCACCTTTTGCTGAAAGGCAGTCATGGCTGCGAAACGAGTCGCGATCGTCACGGGCGCCGGCAGCGGCATCGGCAAGGCCGCGTCGCTCGCGCTGCTGAAAGACGGCTACCACGTCGGCCTGGTGGGGCGGCGCAAGGACATGCTGGAGAAGACCGCGGTCGAATCCGCCGCCGGGGACCGTGCGCTGGTGCTGGCGGCCGACATCACCCGGGACGCCGATGTCGAGAGGGTCTTCTCCGAGGTGAAGGACCGGTTCGGCCGGCTCGACGTGCTGTTCAACAACGCCGGCATGGGCGCGCCCGCAATGCCGATGGAAGACCTGCCGATCGAGAAGTTCCGCGAGGTGGTGAACATCAACCTGGTGGCGATGTTCATGTGCGCCCAGCATGCCATCCGCCTCATGAAGGCGCAGGACCCGAAGGGGGGCCGCATCATCAACAACGGATCGCTCTCGGCGCACGCGCCGCGGCCGATGTCGGTGGCCTACACCGCCACCAAGCACGCCGTGACCGGCCTGACCAAGAGCATCTCGCTCGACGGCCGCAAGGACGACATCACGGCCAGCCAGATCGACATCGGCAACGCGCGGACCGAGCTGGCCGCAGGCATGACGAACGGCGAGCCGATGATGAACGTGCAGCACGCCGCCGACGCCGTCCTGCACGTGGCCAACCTGCCCCTGGATGTGAACGTGCAGTTCATGAGCATCATGGCCACCAAGATGCCCTTCGTCGGCCGCGGCTAGCGCGTCTCACCCGGGACCGGCGCTGTGGCCACGTGATCAGGGGGCTGCCGCGGCGGGCAGTGGGTCGGCAGGCCCCCGCGAGTAACAGAGGCCTTCCTGTCGAACAACGCCCGCGAAGGCGGGGTCAGAAGGGAATGTCGTCGTCCATGTCGTCGAAACCGGTCGACGAACGCTGCGGGGCCGGTGCGGGTGCGCGCGGTGCGGGGGCCCGCGGTGCCGCGGCCGGGGCGCGCGAATAGCCGCCGCCACCGCCGCCGTAGCCACCACCGCCGCCGCCGTACCCGTCGTCGTCGCCGCCGCCGGCGGGCGCGCCCTGGCCCTGACGGCTGCCGAGCATCTGCATCTGGTCGACGCGGATGTCGGTGGCGTACTTCTCGACGCCGTCCTTGTCCTGGTACTTGCGGGTGCGGATCTGGCCCTCGACGTAGATCTGCGAGCCCTTGCGCAGGTACTGCGCGGCGATCTCGGCCAGGCGGCCGTTGAACACGAGGCGGTGCCACTCGGTGGCTTCGCGCATCTCGCCGGACTGCTTGTCCTTCCACTTGTCGGTGGTCGCCAGGGTCACGTTGCAGACCTGGTCGCCGCTGGGAAAGGTGCGGGTTTCGGGATCGCGGCCGAGGTTGCCGACGAGGATGACTTTGTTGACGGATGCCATGTGCGCTGCCCCTGATGAATGAGAAGAGAGGAAGGAATCGGAAGACGAACCGGTGATTGTGCCCGATGCGCCCGCCGCCGCCGGTCGCGCCGCGGGCCGACACCGGCCGGGTGTGCAGCCCTGCACAATCGACCTTCGCCGATGAACCACGAACCGGATTTCTTCGAGAACCTGCGCAGCGAGCTGTCCAGCTGGCGCCTGTGGCTGGACCGCACGATCGTGCTGGGCTATGCCATCTTCGCCGGCCTCTTCGTGGTCGGCTTCACGGTGGCGGCGGACTGGGCCTTCGGCCTCTTCCGGGCCCTCCACGGCAGCCACGCCTGGCTCGTCCTGCTGTGGACGCCCGCGCTGACGGCCGGCATCGTGTGGGTGACGCGCCGCTGGTTCCCCGGCGCGGCCGGTTCCGGCATTCCGCAGATCAAGGCCGCGCTCGACCCGGCCCTGCCGCCCGAGCGGCGTGGGCGCTTCGCCTCGCTGCGCCTCACGCTCGCCAAGGTGGGGCTCGGCGTGGCGGGCTTCGCCGGCGGCCTGTCGATCGGGCGCGAGGGGCCCTCGGTGCAGGTGGCGGCGGGCGTGATGCAGCACGCCAAACGCTGGCTGTCGCCCAATTCGACGGTCGACACCCGCGCGCTGCTGATCGCCGGCGGCGCGGCGGGCATCGCGGCGGCCTTCAATGCGCCCCTGGCCGGCGTGGTCTTCGCCATCGAGGAGCTGGCGGGCCGGCTGGAGGCGCGTGCCAGCGGGGTGATCATCACCGCCATCGTGCTGGCCGGCCTGGTCGCCGTGTCGGCCTTCGGCAACCTCAGCTACTTTGGCGTCATCAAGGTGCCGCGGCTGGGCTGGGACATCCTGGCGCCAGGCCTGCTCGTCGCGCTGCTGGCGGGCGTGGCCGGCGGCCTGTTCGCGCGGCTGATGATCGCCTCGCTCACCGGCGCGCCCCAGCGGCTCAACCGCTGGCGCGCACGCTGGCCGGTGCGCTTCGCGGCCGCGGGCGGCCTGCTCATCGCGGCGATCGGGCTGGTCACCGGCGGCGTGACCTTCGGCGCCGGGTCGGAGGCCGTCAAGCAGATGCTGGCCGGCCACGACGAGCTCACGCCGCTCTACACCCTGCTCAAGTTCATCGCCACCTGGGTCACGGCCTGGTGCGGCGTGCCGGGCGGCATCTTCGCGCCCTCGCTGTCGATCGGCGCGGGCATCGGCGACGGCGTGGCGCACCTGGTCAGCGCCGACCTCGGGCCGGCCCTGATCGCGATGGGCATGGCCGGCTTCCTGGCCGCGGTGACGCAGGCGCCGCTCACGGCCTTCATCATCGTCATGGAAATGGTCGACGGCCACTCGATGGTGCTGAGCCTGATGGCCAGCGCCATGCTGGCCAGCCTGGTGTCGCGCATGATCAGCCGGCCGCTGTACGAGGCGCTGGCGGAGCACATGGTCGCGAACGCGATCGCGGGGCCGGCCACCCCGGCCGCACCATCGATGGGTGCGGCGCCGCCCGCCGACCCGCCGCCTGCCGGCGAACCCGGGCCGGTGCGCTGAAAGGCGCGGCGGTCTATCATGCCCGGTTGCCCCGCACCGACCGCCTTCCGCCCGTGAACGCCCCCGACCGAGCCCCACTCGACGACGACGCCTACCTCGGCCGCCTGCTGGCGCAGCAGCGCATCAGCATCCGCGGCGCGCGCACGCACAACCTCAAGAACGTCGACCTCGACATCCCGCGCAACAAGCTGGTGGTGATCACCGGCCTGTCGGGCTCGGGCAAGTCCAGCCTGGCCTTCGACACGCTGTATGCCGAGGGCCAGCGCCGCTACGTCGAGAGCCTGTCGGCCTATGCGCGGCAGTTCCTGCAGCTGATGGACAAGCCCGACGTCGACCTGATCGAAGGCCTGTCGCCCGCCATCAGCATCGAGCAGAAGGCCACCAGCCACAACCCGCGCTCCACCGTCGGCACGGTCACCGAGATCCACGACTACCTGCGCCTGCTGTTCGCCCGCGCCGGCACGCCCTACTGCCCCGACCATCACCTCCCGCTGCAGGCGCAGACCGTGTCGCAGATGGTCGACGCGGTGCTCGCGATCCCCGACGAGCCTCGCCTCATGATCCTGGCACCCGTCGCGCGCGAGAAGAAAGGCGAGTTCCTCGAGCTCTTCGCCGAGATGCAGGCCGGTGGCTACGTGCGCTTTCGCGTCGACGGGCAGACCTACGAGTACAACGACCTGCCCAAGCTCAAGAAGACCGAGAAGCACGACATCGACGTGGTGATCGACCGCCTGCGCGCGCGCCCCGATATGCAGCAGCGCCTGGCCGAGAGCTTCGAGGCCGCGCTGCGCCTGGCCGACGGCCGCGCGATCGCGCTGGAGATGGGCGCGGAAGGCGCGGCCGGCCACGAGCATCTTTTCAACGCCAAGTTCGCCTGCCCGCTGTGCCACTACTCGCTGGCCGAGCTGGAGCCGCGCCTCTTCTCCTTCAACTCGCCGGTGGGCGCCTGCCCGACCTGCGACGGCCTGGGGCACCGCGAGTTCTTCGATCCGGCGCGCGTGGTGGCCTTTCCGTCGCTGTCGCTCGCCAGCGGCGCCATCAAGGGCTGGGACCGGCGCAACGGCTACTACTTCAGCATGCTGGAGAGCGTGGCCAAGCACTACCGGTTCGACGTCGACGCGCCCTTCGAGTCGCTGCCGACCGAGGTGCAGCAGGTGGTGCTGCACGGCTCGGGCGAGGAGGAGATCAAGTTCAGCTACACCATGGAATCGGGCGCTTCGGCCGGCCGCAAGCTGACCAAGAAGCATCCCTTCGAAGGGATCATCCCGAACATGGAGCGGCGCTACCGCGAGACCGATTCGGTCATGGTGCGCGAGGACCTGGCCCGCTTTCGCAACCTGCAGCCCTGCCCCGACTGCGGCGGCTCGCGGCTGCGGCGCGAGGCGCGCAACGTGTTCCTGGTCGATGAGGCCAGCGCCGAGCCGCCGCCGGGCCGCCCCAAGGCGGCGAGCGCCCCCTTGGGGGGCAGCGAACCACGCGAAGCGGGGAGCGTGGGGGCCATGCATCGCGCCGCAATTTATGAGCTCAGCCACATGACGCTGCGCGACAGCCTGGCCTACTTCCAGGGCCTGCACCTGCAAGGGTCCAAGGCCGAGATCGCCGACAAGGTGGTGCGCGAGATCGGCCTGCGGCTCAAGTTCCTCAACGACGTCGGCCTCAATTACCTGAGCCTGGACCGCAGTGCTGAAACGCTGTCGGGCGGCGAGGCGCAGCGCATCCGCCTGGCGTCGCAGATCGGCTCGGGCCTCACGGGCGTGATGTACGTGCTCGACGAGCCCAGCATCGGCCTGCACCAGCGCGACAACGACCGGCTCATCGGCACGCTGAAGCATCTGCGCGACATCGGCAACAGCGTGATCGTGGTCGAGCACGACGAGGACATGATCCAGGCCGCCGACCACGTGATCGACATGGGGCCGGGCGCCGGCATCCACGGCGGCCGCGTGATGGCGCAGGGCACGTACGCCGAAGTGGCAGCCGACCCGCAGTCGCTCACGGGCCAGTACCTCTCGGGCACGCGGAAGATCGAGGTGCCCAAACGCCGCACGCCCTGGCTGCCCGTGCTGCGGCAGGCCGAGCCGGAGCCGCGCAAGGCGTCGAAATTCCCGCCCAGCCCGGCGGCCGAACGCCGCGCCGCGCGCGAGGCGCAGCACCTGGCCACGCAGGGCGAGCTGCAGGAAATCCGCATCGTCGGCGCCACCGGCAACAACCTGAAGAACGTGAGCGCGGCCTTCCCGGTCGGCCTGCTCACCTGCGTGACCGGCGTGTCGGGCTCGGGCAAGTCCACGCTGGTCAACGACACGCTCTACGCCGCCGTGGCCCGCACGCTGTACCGCGCGCACGAGGAGCCGGCGCCGCATGAGGCGGTGGAGGGCATCGAGTACTTCGACAAGGTCATCAACGTCGACCAGTCGCCCATCGGCCGAACGCCGCGCAGCAACCCGGCCACCTATACGGGCCTGTTCACGCCTATTCGCGAACTGATGGCCGAGACCAACACCGCGCGCGAGCGCGGCTACGGCCCGGGCCGATTCAGCTTCAACGTGGCTGGCGGCCGCTGCGAGGCCTGCCAGGGCGATGGCGTCGTGAAGGTGGAGATGCACTTCCTGCCCGACGTGTACGTGCCCTGCGAGGTCTGCAAGGGCCAGCGCTACAACCGCGAAACGCTGGAGGTGCAGTACAAGGGCCGCAACATCGCGCAGATCCTCGACATGACGGTGGAGGATGCGCACGAGTTCCTCAAGGCCGTGCCCACCATCGAGCGCAAGCTGCGCACGCTGCTGGACGTGGGCCTTTCGTACATCAAGCTCGGCCAGAGCGCGACCACGCTCTCGGGCGGCGAGGCCCAGCGCGTGAAGCTGGCGCTGGAGCTATCCAAGCGCGACACCGGCCGCACGCTCTACATCCTGGACGAGCCCACCACCGGCCTGCACTTCGCCGACATCGAGCTGCTGCTCAAGGTGCTGCACCAGCTGCGCGACGCGGGCAACACCATCGTCGTGATCGAGCACAACCTCGACGTCATCAAGACCGCCGACTGGCTGATCGACATGGGCCCCGAAGGCGGTGCCGGCGGCGGCACGGTGGTGGTGGCCGGCACACCCGAGACCGTGGCGGCCACCGAGGCGAGCCACACGGGGCGGTATCTCAAGCGGCTGCTGTGAATAACTCTGTTGATAACCGGTGGGTGGCTTTGTACAATGAGTTTGCCGGGAACGAAAATCGGCTCCATGCCGTGTGTGAGCGGGCCTCGGCGCCCGACACCTATATTCCCGGTCACCCTCTATGCGGCCGCTGATCCACCACGGGTCAGCGGCTTTTTCTTTGTGTAGTAATTGCCGTAGGCCGCTGCGGTGGTCTCGTCGACGGCGTGGATGACGCCCACCTTGGGCCATATCAAGTCCGCGTATCTGCTTTCGTTCCGCTCGAAGTAGCGCTGAATCGCCCAGAGCAAATAGTCCACCGCCTGCAGTGCAGGTTCCGCCCCGGGATTGGACTGCCTCGCCACGATGCTTGATGTCACCGGCCGCGCCCATTGGCTCTCGAAACGCACCTTCGCTTTCTCGAGAGCCATCCGAAGAGCAGCCGAGCGATCCGATCTGCCGCGACTGGCAAAACAAACGTCGACCTCCGGGGTCAGGTGCAGTCTGTTCTTGAACAGCCTCGACACGAGGGAGTCGTACAGCTCGTTGGGGTTGTACCGATAGTTCGCGTCATGCCGGTTGCGTTGCTGAACGTAGTCGAGCACCCTCAACTTATCGCGCACTACCGCAAAGAACTTCAACTCGTGGCGCGCAAGCACCTTGTAGACCTCCCGCCTAACCTCCGGCAGGTCATCTTTCGCATGAAACGCGATCGCGGTCTTTCGACGTTCCGGCTGCATCGAGGGGACGCCTCGAAAATACGGGTCCGCCAGCAACTGGCGCCGCAATGCATCCAGGTCTTCGCCCAAAGCAGCTGGATCGGCAGCTTCCATCGCGCCGAGGATGAAATATCGGGAGCATCCATCCTGCCCAGGAAGCGCTCGGCCCCGGGCATCGAATATGACGGGGTCTCCCGCTTCGTCGACATAGCAACTCCGGCGCGCGGTTTTTCCGCCGGTGAGATCAATTTCGCTCATCCCTCCGCCCCGATTTCTTCAAGTGATCGACAGGCAAGGGCCATCGTGCACTGGTGGCCAAGCACAACCTCCTCCCCAACGACCCGGCCTCGGATTGTGCCGCGATCACTCTCACCCAACCACGGAGCTCGGGGTCATCGCAATGGCACGCTCCAGCATCTGCACAGAGGTGCAGCGGCGCGTTCCAAGGACCAGCGCCCTCAGCGCTGCCCGATCCGCGCGTCGGGTCCGAACACGTTCTTGAAGTTGCGCGGCTGCGAACGCCAGTACTGCGGCGGCGCCTGCACGTTGGCGCCCAGTTCGGCGGCAGCGCGCCAGGGCCAATGCGGCTCGAACAGGATGGCGCGGGCGATGGCGACGAAGTCCGCCTTTCCCTCGGCGACGATGGCTTCGGCCTGTGCGGGCTCGGTGATCAAGCCGACGGCGATGGTCGGCAGGCCGCAGCTCGCACGGATGCGCTCGGCGAACGGCACCTGGTAGTTCGGCCCGAGCCCGATCTTCTGGCGCGGCGACACCCCGCCCGACGAGACATGGATGAAGTCCGCACCCCGCGCCTCGAGCGCCCGCGCGAAGGCGATGCTCTGCTCGACCGTCCAGCTCTCGGCGTCGGCCTCGCCTTCGAGCCAGTCGGTGGCCGAGAGCCGCACGCCCACGGCGACGTGCGACGACACCGCCGCGCGAACCGCCTCGAACACCTCCAGCGGAAAGCGCATGCGCTTCTCCAGCGAGCCGCCGTAAGCGTCGGTGCGCCGGTTGGCGACGGGCGACAGGAACTGGTGCAGCAGGTAGCCGTGCGCCGCATGCAGCTCGATCGACTGCAGCCCCAGCCGTTCGGCGCGCTTCGCCGCCTGCACGAAGGCGGCCTTCACGCGCGCGAGACCAGCGCCGTCGAGCGCGAGCGGCGGCGGCTCGCCCGGTGCATGCGGCAGCGCGGAGGGCGCGTAGGTGTCCCAGGCGCCCTCCTCTTGCGTGAGGCTGGCCCCCCCGTGCCACGGCACATGGCTCGATGCCTTGCGGCCCGCATGGCCGAGCTGGATGCCGATGGGCATCGACGAATGGCGCCGCAGCGCGGCCAGCACCCGCGCCAGTGCGGCCTCGTTGTCGTCGCTGTACAGCCCCAGGTCGCCGGGCGTGATGCGCCCGGCTTCTTCGACCGCGGTGGCTTCGATGACGAGCAACCCCGCCCCCGACAGCGCGAGCTGGCCCAGGTGGATGAGGTGCCAGTCGCCGGCGTTGCCGTCCTCGGCGGAGTACTGGCACATGGGCGCGATGACGATGCGGTTGGGCAGCGTCAGCGGGCCGAGCGCACGTTCTGAAAAGAGGGTGCTCACGGTGGAAGTCCTTGCAGACCTGCTCGGACCGGGAAGCCGGCGGGCAGTCTGCGGTCCGTTATAACGAGAACATGCCTGCGCTGCAGCTTCAAACCAGAAAGGCCTGCCGCGCCCGCTGATTCTGCGCGAGCAGCTATCAATTCAGCAGCAGACAGCCGATGCGCCCGCAGCGACTCCACTCACATCCGCCCCTTCCAAGGCACCAGCCACCCCTCGATGCGCCGCATCAGCAAGTCGAACAGCAGCGCCACGATGCCGATGACGATGATGCCCATCACCACCACGTCGGTGCGCAGGAAGTTGCTGGCGTTGAGCACCAGTTGGCCCAGCCCTGCGGTCGCGGCCACCATCTCGGCCGCGACCAGCGTGGTCCAGCCGAAGCCGATGGCGATGCGCATGCCGGTGAGGATGTCGGGCAGCGCGGCCGGCAGCACGACGTGGCGCACCACCTGCCAGCGGCTCGCGCCCAGCGAGAGCGCGGCGTTGATCTGTTCGCTGCCCACCGACTTCACGCCGGCGCGGGCCGCCACGGCCAGCGGCGCGAAGCAGGCCAGGTAGATCAGCACCACCTTCGAGGTCTCCTCGATGCCGAACCAGATGATCACCAGCGGCAGGTAGGCCAGCGGCGGCAGCGGGCGGTAGAACTCGATGATGGGGTCGAACACGCCGCGCAGCACGCGCGAGGTGCCCATGAGGATGCCGACCGGGATGGCCGTGATGCAGGCCAGCGCGAAGGCGCCGAACACGCGCCCCAGGCTCCACAGGAAGTGCTCCAGCAGCGGCTTGCCGCCCTGGCCCTGGCCTTTCACGGCGGCGACGAAGGCGTCCCACACCGAGGCGGGCGAAGGCAGCACCAGCGGCGGCAGCCAGGCCAGTGCCGCGGCGGCCCACCAGAGCACGCACAGCGCGATGACCGTGGCGATGCTGATGGCCGTGGTGCTGCCCTCGCCGGGGCGGCGGTGGCCGCGGACCTTGCGGGCGGACGGCCCGGCGGTGACCGGCGGATGGGTGTGCAATGCGGCAGGCGTGGCGGACACTGTTTGGCCGGCCACCATCGGCGAGGCTGGACTGCTCATGGCGTGGCTACCCTCAATGCGCGGCCGCCGCACCGGCGCCCGCGTGGATGGCATCGATCACCTCTTCGCGCAGGCGGATGAATTCCGGCTGCGACTTGATGGCGCGCGCATTGCCGCCGGCCACGTACTGGCGGCCGAAGTCGAGCTCGTAGCGCCGCGACACGCGGCCGGGCGACGGCGTCATCACGATCAGCTGCGTGGCCAGGAAGAGCGCCTCCTCCACGTCGTGCGTGATGAAGAAGACGAGCTTCTTCTCCCGCGCCCAGATCTGCAGCACCGACTCCTGCACCTGCTCGCGCGTGAGCGAATCCAGCGCGCCGAAGGGCTCGTCCATCAGCAGCATGGCCGGGTTGGAGGCCAGCGCGCGCGCGATGCCCACGCGCTGCTGCTGCCCGCCGGAGAGCTGGTAGACCGCCTGCGTCGCGTAGCGCTTCAGCCCGACGGCGCGGACCTGCTTCATCGCCTCGGCATGCCGCTCGGCCTTGCCCACGCCGCGCATCTTCAGCCCGAAGGCCACGTTGTCGATGACGTTGAGCCAGGGCATGAGCGCATGCTTCTGGAACACGACACCGCGGTCGGCCCCGGGCCCCTCGACCTGACGGCCGTTGACGAAGATGTAGCCCTCGCTCGGCGCCATGAAGCCGGCGATGGACGACAGCAGCGTGGTCTTGCCGCAGCCCGAAGCGCCGACGGCGACCACGAACTCGCCGGCTGCGAAGCTCAGGTCCACCTTCTGCAGCGCCACCACGTCCTGCCCGTTGTCGCCGGCGTAGGTCACACCGACGCTCTCGATGCGCAATCCCTGCATGTGCGTCCTCGCGCGCCGCGGGTCGTCAGGGCGCGGCCACGGCCTTGGCCGCGTACGCCGGGTTCACGCCCACGCTGTAGTCGGGCAGCACGTTGCCGATGGTGCCCTGGGTCTTGAGGAAGGCGGCGGTGGCCGCCAGCGACTGGGCGGCACCGCCGTTGGCACCGCCACCCAGCCAGGTGGCCGAGGCCTGCTCCGCCGGCGGCACGAAGCGGTACAGCGCCATCGCGGCCGGCACGTCGGCCTCGGTGGCGCCCGTGACCTGCGCCACCGCCTTCACCTGCGGCGAGCCCACGCTCCATTGCGCCTTGCCGGCCGTGTAGCTGGCGTCGGCCTTGGCGATGGCCGACAGGAACTTCACCATGAAGTCGGCGTTCGACGCCGCCCAGGCCTTGTTGGCGATGATGCCGTCGAAGGTCGCCTTGCCGGTCTGCTGCGCGATCTGGCCCGAGCTGATGATCTGCTTGCCGCTGGCCTTGACCTTGGACAGCACCGGGTCCCAGACGAAGGTGGCGTCGATGTCGCCCCGCTCCCAGGCGGCGGCGATCTCGGGCGGTCGCATGTTGAGGATCTTCACCTGCGCGGGGTCGACCTTGGCCGCCTCCAGCGCCACCAGCGTGTGGAAGTGCGTGGTCGAGGTGAAGGGCACGCCGATCTTCTTGCCCTTGAGGTCGGCCAGGCTGTTCACGCCCGAGCCGTTGCGCGCCACCATGGCCTCGGCGTCGTTGATGTTGTCGAGGATCCAGACCAGCTCCACCGGCAGGCCCTGGGACAGCGCGGACGCCACGGGTGCGGAGCCCGCCTCGCCGATCTGCACCTGGCCCGAGGCCATGGCGCGGATCACGTCGCCGCCACCGGCGAACTTGCGGAAGTTGATCTTGTAGCCCGTGCTCTTCTCGATCTCGCCCGTGACCTGCGCATAGCGCCAGGGCACCACCATGTCCTGGTGGGCGATGGTGACCTCCCTGGTCTGGGCCTGTGCGCCGAAGGCGAGGGCGGCGAGCAGCGCGGTGGCCGCGATGCGGGGAGCGAACGTCGTCATGGAAACCTCCAGCGAAACGGTTGATGGATCGATGCCCCGCACTCTGCGGCGCGGACCGGGCGCCACCAAGTGCCAGCGCCGCGCGATCGCTGGAGCCAGCACGCGCAGGCCGGCACCCGGCTGGTGCAAGCGGCCTGGCGCGCAGGCGCCTACGGCACCGGATCGGCGCGCCGTCGAGGCGCGCAACCCAAAGTGCAATCGGCCGGTGGGCCACGCTGGGCGGGCGCTGCAGCCAAATTCGTCACATCCGTTACGAATAGCTCCGGCGCGTTTCGGGACACGGCGGCGGATTCTGCTCGGACGCCCTCCCCGCGCGAACGACGCTTTTCGCGCCAGCTCATGCGGGAAACGACCGGATGCCGGCCGTGCTCTTCAGCCGCGATGCGCGACACGCCCGCGGTGGCAGGAAGGCACGCGCCATTCCTCGCCGGAATGCGGTCTATCACCGGGGCCTGCCTTCCTCACGAGGACGCGGCGGCCGACAGTCACCGGCTTTCATCCTGCGCTTCAGCCAATGCTCCACATCTACGCTTTCTCCACACCCAACAGCATCAAGGTTCCCATCGCCCTCGAAGAGACGGGGCTGGAATATCGACTCCACGCCGTCAACACCAAGGCCGGCGATCAGCGGACCGATGCATTCAAGGCCCTGAATCCCAACGCCAAGGTGCCCGTCCTCGTCGATGACTCCACGGGGACGGCGCCGTTCGTGCTGACCGAGTCGGCGGCCATCCTCGTCCATCTGGCGGAGCGAAGCGGACGCCTTCTTCCAAGTGATCCCACCGCGCGCGCACGCGTCTTCGAACAACTCTTCTTCCACGCTTCGGCTCTGAGTCCGGCGTTCGGGCAGTCGGGGTACTTCCAAAAGCTTGCACCAGAGAAGCTGCCCGCCGCGATCGCGCGCTTCGGCGACGAAGCCAGGCGCGTCATGCGTGTGCTCGACGACGTGCTTGCCGATCGCACCTACGTCGCCGGCGAAGCCTATTCGATCGCGGACATCGCCCACTTCGGCTGGCTCTGGCGCCGGGCCTTTCCCGGCATCGAGCTCGAAGAGACGCCCCACGTGAAGCGCTGGTACGACGCGATGGCCGAGCGTCCTGCCGTGATCAAGGCGATCGCGGCGGTGGAAGGCCTCGTCCCGTGATCGGGCGTAGCACCGCGGGCCTTGAGGCGGGAGCACGACTCATGCACGACTCACCTGCGCACGCAGCACCTGGTGTTCACGCCCATGCGGCGAACCTCGACCGCACGTCGCGCAAGAAGCTCGTCGCGGGCATAGCGGTCGGCTTCCTCGCCGCCGGCATCGGCGCCCTGTACACGGTGTTCGCCCGGTTGGGCATCGCACACGGACTTGCTTCCTCCGACATGACCTTCCTGCGCTTCGGCGTGGCGGGCGTCGTCACCTTGCCGTTGCTCATCCATTACCTGCGAAGGGATGCTGCGCGCATCTTTGCGCAGTGGCGCATCTGGCTGGCGATCGTGCTCCTGGCCGGGCCCCTGTTCGGGCTCCTGATGTTCACGGCGTTCCAGTTTGCGCCGGTGAGCCATGCGGCCGTCTTTCCCTTCTCCGCCATGAGCGTCATGGGCACGGTGCTGGCAGCCCGCTACCTCGGTGATCGACTCACTTTGCGAAAGGTGGTCGGCATCGGGCTAGTGATTGGGGGCCTTTTTTTGCTTTCAGGACTCGACCGTGCTTCGCTAGAACCGCGAGCACTGGTTGGCGATCTCATGTTTATTCTGGCCGGCGCGCTCTGGGCCGGCTTCGGCATCCTGCTGCGCCGGTTCAAGCTGGCTCCGCTCCTCGCCACGGCGATGGTGTCGTTCTTCGCGCTGGCGACCTACGTCCCCATCTACCTGGCGGCCACGGGGGGCACCCGGCTGCTCGCCGCGCAGCCCTCCCTGGTGCTTGTGGAGGTCCTGGTCCAGGGCGTCATCGCGGGGGCAGGAACGCTTTACACCTACGCCAAGACGGTCGAGCTGCTGGGCGCGGCCCGGGCGGCGGTCTTTCCGGCGCTCGCGCCCGGCATGGCGGCTCTCTTGGCGTGGCCCGTGCTCGGCCATATTCCCGGGATTTTTGAGACTCTGGGTCTTTTCGTGGCCATTGTCGGCCTGCTAATCAGCGTGACTCAACGCTCGCCGTCCAGGATAGACGCGCACAACGTTCTGCAGCCGGTGGCTGGATCTGTCGCGAGCGAGGCGCGGTAGTCAGGCCAGCGTCGCCTGCACGAAGTCGGCGAATGCGCGCGCCTTGGCACTGGCCATCCTGCCCGTCGGAAACACGGCCCAGAGGTCGAGCTCCGGCAATGCCCAGTCGGTTAGGACCCTGACCACTTCTCCGCTCGCGATCTCGGGCGCGAACATCCAGTCCGATGCGACCGCCAGGCCCATGTGTGCACACACGGCGGCACGAAGGCCCTCGGCGGCAGTCACCCGCATGCGGCCGGATACCACCACCGAGATTTCGGTGCTGCCTTCACGAAAAGACCAGGTGGATCCGCCGCCACCCGGGTCGTAGACGACGGCCTGGTGATTCGCCAGCTCGGCCGGCGTCCTGGGGGTGCCGTGCGCGGCGAGGTAGGCGGGGGTGGCGACCACGCTGCGCCGGCCCTGTGCCAGCTTGCGTGCGGTCATGTTCGAGTCGGCCAGCGTACCGGTGCGCAGCGCCACGTCGATGCCTTCGCTGAGCAGGTCGATGACCCGGTCGTCGAGCACCACGTCGATGCTCAGATCGGGATGGCGGTCCAGGAAGGGCTTGATCCTGGGAATGATGTGGATGCGCGAGAGCGTGACGCCGGCGCAGACCCGAAGCCGTCCCTTCAGGGCGGTGCTGTTCCCCCGGGCGGCATCGTCGGCCTGGTTCGCCTCCTCGATGGCGCGCCTTGCAAATCCGTAGAAGCTCTGTCCTGCTTCGGTGGGGAGCAGCCCTTTGGCGCTGCGCAGGAGCAGCCGCACGCCCAGGCGTGCTTCGAGCTGCGCCACGGATTTGGACACGGCGGGCTGTCCGACCTCCAAACGCCTGGCCGCAGCTGAAAACGAGCCGCATTCGACGACGACGACGAATGTCTCCATGGCGGCGAGGCGGTCCATCGTTCGATCTCTCTGCTTTGATGTTGGAAGCGGTCTAACGGCGTTGGGGGCCAATCCTAGTGCGTCCGGAACCGACACCTGAGGGCCTGGCGCGGGACGCCGGAGCGCAGCGCTCGCGTCGTGAGGCGAGCGCCATTCCTGTTCGGAATGCGCCGTATGCGCGCGAGCCGCGTTCCCGGCGGCGCCTCCAGGGGCGACATTCATGTCACCCCATCCACTCCCGCGAACACAGGAATACAGGAACACACCATGTCTCTTCAAGACAAGCTCGATGCCTTCAAGGCCGATTTCGTTGCCGGCAAGGCACCCTACTTCGCGCCGGCCGACATTCATCCGATCATGGCGCGAGCGACCGCCGAACTGATCGCATCCGGCCAGGCGAAGAAGGCGCTCAGGGCGGGTGACAAGGCCCCCGCGTTCAATCTGAAGGATCCCGACGGCAAGTACGTCAGCTCCGCCGAATTGCTGGCTCAGGGCCCGCTCGTCCTGAGCTTCTACCGCGGTGTGTGGTGCCCCTACTGCAACATGGAGCTGCAGGCACTGGAAGAGGCGGTTGCGGCCTTCGCCGAACTGGGCGCTCGCGTGGTCGCGATCTCGCCGCAGAACTCGGTGAACAGCCGAAAGTCGGTACGCACGAACGCGCTGAGCTTCCCGATCCTGAGCGACGCAGGCAACGAAGTGGCTGCGGCCTTCGGCCTGCGCTTCGCATTGCCGGACTATCTGGTCGACCTCTACAAGAAGCTGAAGAACGACCTTCCGGCCTTCAACGGCGACAGCAGCTGGACGCTGCCGATGCCGGGGCGCTATGTGATCGCGCAGGACGGCACGATCCTGTATGCGGAGGTCAACCCCGACTACACCCAGCGTCCCGATCCGTCCGAGATGCTCCCGGCGCTGCAGGTGGCCGCCAGCCGCATCCCCTACGGAGTCGCATGATGAACCTCCACGAAAAACGCATTCTGATCACCGGCGGCACGAGCGGGATCGGCCTGGCCCTCGCCACCCAGGCCCTGCGGCGCGGTGCCAGCGTCCTGGTCACCGGCCGTCGAAAGGCAGCCGTCGACGCGGCCCTTGCACAGTTGCAGGCCGAGGGCGGCAAGGTGCATGGCGTGGCAGCCGACGTGAGCACGAGCGCCGGGCGCGCGGCCACACTCAACGCGGCTCGAGAACGGCTTGGCGGGCTCGACGTGCTGGTCAACAACGCCGGGGCCGTGCGCGCGGGGCGCCTCGAAACCATGACCGACGCCGAAGTCGACGCCATGGTGGGCACGAACCTGCTGGGTCCGATCTTCCTCACGCGCGATGCCTTGCCGATGCTGCGTGCCAGCGGCGAGGCGCTGGTGGTCAACGTGAGTTCGGGCATCGCGCTGGTGCCCATGCCCTTCTATGCGGTCTACGCCGCCGTCAAGGCGGCCGTCGTGCGCTTCGGCGATGCGATGCGCCGGGAGCTGCACGGCGAGGGGGTGAATGTTCTCAACGCGTACCCCACGGCGACAGACACACCCATGATGAAGACCGGAAACCCGTCCGTGCCCCTGGAAGGCGCCGATGCCGTGGCCCTGGCCATCGCCGAGGCCATCGAGCAAGGGAGCCGGGAGCTCATCCGCGGCGGCGAGGCCCGCCTGCAGTTGATGGCGCAAGAGCGCAGCACACCCGAGACGCTGGACGCCCGTTTCGCCGCCATGAAGCCCACGCTCGAGCGTGCCGTCGCGAATCACCACGCGCTCTAGGCGCCAACCATCACGAGCAGTCACGCCTGGGCGACCTGGCCCGAATCACCGAACGAAAGCAACTCACATGTCCATATTTGCAAACTACGCCAACGCCTTCCCCAACGCCAGACTCACCCGCTCGGAGAGCGGTGTGCTGGAGATCGCCTTCCACACCGACGGCGGCAAGCTGATCTTCAACGGCCACACGCACGAACAGTTCACGGAGCTGTTCCACCAGGTCGGGGAGGACGCCGACAACCGCGTCGTCATCCTGACCGGCAGTGGCGACGCCTTCATGGACAGCATCGCGCCCGACGGCTTCGACTTCTTCTCGCCTCGCGGCTACGACAAGATCTTCCGCGAGGGACGCAAGATCCTGATGAACATCCTGGACATCGAGGTCCCGATGATCGCGGCGCTCAACGGCCCCGTGCTCTTGCACTCGGAGTACGTACTGCTGTGCGACATCGTGCTGGCCACTCCCGACACGGTGTTTCAGGACATGCCGCACAAGGCATTCGGCATCGCGCCGAACGACGGCATCCACCTGCTGTGGCCGGAGGTCCTTGGCAGCATCCGCGGGCGCTACTTCATCCTGACGCAGCAGAAGATTGGTGCAGAAGAAGCGAAGTCTCTGGGTGTGGTCAACGAGATCGTACCCGCCGACCGGTTGCTGACCCGTGCCCGCGAGCTTGCGGCTTCCATCGCGGCCCAGCCACCGCTCACCACGAAGTACACACGCATCGGCTTCACCCAGCGCCTGCGCCGCATCGTCGACGAAGGCATCGGATACGGTCTGGCGCTCGAAGGGATCACGGCTGCAGAGGTCGCACGGGCATCGTCGGCGGCCTGATCAGTTCGACGCGGCTGACGGGCGACCCAGGCCGGTGCCAACAATGCCTCTGCCAGAAGGCTCTTGCGGGTTGCGTTCAAGACCGCGGTATGCGAACCCCGACGGCGGCGAGGAACGCCGGGAGCGACCATCGCGGCGGCAGCAGGAACATCCGCGTCTCCAGCCGCCCCAGGTCGTCGGGCGCGACCTCGCGGCCGAGGTAACTGAGCCGCCTGTCGCGGATCTCGACGAATCCGGCCTCATGGCGCCGCGCCAGGCTGCGCCACAAGGCATGCGCCCCGGCCGATTGGCGTGCGCCGGTCATCAGGCAAATGCCCTGGCCCAGCGCCCATTCGTAGATCGCCGTCGCGATGCCCAGCCGCTGATAGTGCATCAGGTAGCGCGAGTGCGGGGAACGAAGGTGCCGGTCCGCTCGCCGGTCGACCTCGGCGAGCCGGTTGAAGACGGTGCAGCCGGCCAGACACTGCCGCTGCACGTCTTCCACATACGCATGGAGTTCACCGCCCACCGACCGCACATGCACCATGAAGCGGGGGTCGTGCAGCCGGAAGGTGGGCAGGCCGTGCAGGCGGTCGCCGCGCCGGCGCATGCGCGCGTAGAGCTCGGCCAGCGGCGCCCCGCGCTCTTCGGACGGATCGACGTCGACGCGGAGCTCGGCCGGACGGAGAAACGGGAAGGAAAACAAGGGCAACGGCAGTGCGGCGTGCATGGTCTCAGTCCGTCGCGGCGATCGGTCCCTGCAGGCGCAGGTCGTGGGGCACCAGCAGCACGTCGCCGCTCGATCGGCTGAGCACGTGGCCGGCCGCGCTTCGACAGAGCGCATCGCCGATGCAGTTGGACCGCCTGTGCCTGGCCACCACCGTCAACTGCGCACGGGCGTGCCGTGGACCGCCCGCGCGCGTCGCGATGTCCGGCGCCGAGCGCCCCGCCGCACGCACCCATGCACGACGCAAGCCGTCGCGCAGGCGGGTCCCGAGCGTCGGCGCCGAGGCATGCAAGGGCACATGCCCCGCGTCGTGCCCGATCGACCGGGCAAGGTGCAGGAGCGCGGCGGCATCGGGGGCCGAATCGATCGCCACCACCCGCCGGTAGCGGCAGGCCGCCTCGATCCGGGCAACCAGGAGCGGGCAGGGGACGACGCGCTGCAGCCGCTCGACCGGCAGGCAGCCCGACAGCGATCCGTCCGGCCGGTCCCACCCCGGGCCGACCACCAGCAGGTCGACCCAGCGGGCTTCCTCCGCCACCGCGTCCAGATGCCCGCGGATGTCGGCCACGTTCTTCACGAGAACGCCGAAGCGCGCGTGGATGTCGGAGGCGATGCGC
This sequence comes from Xenophilus aerolatus, assembly GCA_030418545.1. Classification (GTDB taxonomy): domain Bacteria; phylum Pseudomonadota; class Gammaproteobacteria; order Burkholderiales; family Burkholderiaceae_C; genus Xenophilus. The sequence continues at coordinate 42,878 of QAIB01000006.1, forward strand.
CTCGACGTCTCTCGCCACGCCCCTGCCTCGATATCAGCCTGCAGGTCGGCCGGCGCATACATGATCTTCAGCAGGCAACGCTCGCGCCGGGCCAGCGAGGCCGCTCGCAGCACCGCCAGCTGGCCCTGGGGCGAGAAGTCGGTGAGCGCCAGGATGGCATCGAAGTGCATGGCGGTCTCCTAGCGGCCCATGGCCGCGGCACTCCAGCCGAAGGACAGCAGGGCGCTGCGGTCGCGTTCCGGTTCGCGCGCGAACACCGCCGCCGGATTGGGAAAGCGGGCGGCTCGGGCGCACCGGCCCGGACCCTGCGCACGGCCAGCGCGTCGGCGGCGAGCCGGGTCACCGCGTGCACGCCCGACGCCGGCGCCCAGTCGTGGGGGACCACGAGCACGTCGGTGGCCGAAAAGCCCAGGATCCGGCTCGCCGTGCTGGCGAAGAAGAGGTCGGCCCATCGTGACGACGGGTGCCTGCCGACGACGATCAGCTCGGCGCCGCTGTTCTGCTGCTGCACCACGGTCTGCCGGGCAGGATCGCCGTGCCCGACGGCGGAGCGCACGCGATTGCGTCGGGCGTCGTACGAATCCGTCAGCCGCAGCATCCGGTCCTGCGCGTGGCGCCGGCAGGCGTCGCGGTAGGCCTTGATCGCCGCCGGCGACACCTCGGCCTGGCGCAGCTTCCCCTCGTTCGCCGTGCTCACGGCGTGGAACAGTTCGGCGCGGGCCGGCCGGGCGAGCGCCAGGCCGACGTCGACGAGGGCCTGCGAGGTGGGCGAGAAATCGACGGCGACGATCAGGCTGCGGTAGTCGTGCGCGGCGTCGCGCCGGACGACGAGGACCGGCCGCCGCGCCGCCCTGAGCAAGCGCTCGACCGGCTGGCCGACGAAGAAGGCCCGCAGCCCGCTCACCCGCGCGGTGCCCCACACGACCAGGTCGGCGTGCCGGACTTCGGGAAGCAGGTCGTCGACTGTGAAGCAGAGGCGGCTCACCGCCGATGCGCGAATGCCGTGACGCTGGGTGAGTTGCAGGGCGTGGTGTGCCAGGCGGGTGGCGGCATCTTCGGGCGGCGCCTCTGCCGGATAGGCGAGGTAGACCAGGCGAAGTGCGGCATCGTGCTGCGCAGCCAGCAGGGCCGCACGCGACAGGGCGTGGTGGCCGCACGGGGAGAAATCGGTGACGACCAGGATGGAGCGGGGGGTCATGGCAGATCCTTTCGACCAGGCGAGTGCCGGCCTCCAGCGCGCGGCATCGCGACGATGGAAGCGTCGGGCAGAGAGAGAGAGGGACTCGGCGACGCGCCGAGTGGGGAGTGCCGGGCCGGACTAGCTGGCGTAGTCGCCGCAGGCCTCGGGCTGGTACTGGATGGCCACGATCTCCGCGGCACACGCCTCGCCCATCGGCGTCAGCCAGCGGGCGACGTCCCCGGCCTTCAGGCCCAGCAGGCTGTTGCCGACCGGCGAGAGCACCGAGATGAAGCCGGCCGCGGGCTGCGCGTCCGCGGGATAGCAGAGCGTCAGGACCTGGCGCTGGCGCGTGTGCACGTCGACGACTTCGGCACGCGAATGCATGGTGACGACGTCGGCACCCACGGCGCGCGCGCTGACGACTTCGGCGTACGCGAGCAGGTCCACCAGCGTGGGCGGAAGCTCCCGCGCAGGGAGCTTCGAGAGACGGGAGAAATCCAGATCGGTGAGCGTGCGCTCGCCGAGACCGATTGCGTGCATGTCAGCACTCCATCGAATGCGAACGCCAGTCCTGCTGTCGTTCGCGGCCGCGCGTGGGTCGGTGCCCGGCGGTGGATGGTTGCGCTGAAAGGGGGAGGGGGGAGAGCGAACCGCCGGGCTCAGGAATGTGCTTGCGTCGGCCGACGAAGCGCCTTCTTGGCGCGTGCACGCGCCCAGGTGGCTGCAGGAAGCAGCGCAGCCAGGGCGATGGAAGTGCACAGCAGGGCGGTGGTCATGGCCGAGAGTCTAGGCGGTTCAGCATTTGCTGCAAGCGCAAGGCGCAATGCCCTCACGGCCTCTGCCAGATAGGCATCACGGGCCGCCGGCCCCGCGCGCCCATGCGCCCATGCGCCGGGTCAGTGCACCAGCCCGGCGCCGCTGCGGCGGATGCCGCGGGCCGCCGCCAGTTCCTGCACCGCGAGCGCCAGCGCACGCACGCCCGCATCGATCTGCGCGCCCGAGATGGACGACAGCCGCATGCGGAACTGCGGGCACGGATACGGCGGCTGGTCGTAGAAGACGCGCCCCGCCTCGATCAGCACCCCGTGGCCGCGCGCGACGTCGGCCAGCTCGGCGGAATCCAGCCAGTCCGGCCCTTCCACCCACAGCGACGCACCGCCCTGCGGTGGCGTGAAGCGGAAGTCCGGCAGGTGGCGCTGCAGCGCGTCGGCCGCACGCGCGAGGCGCTCCTGCACGATCGCGTTGACGCGCCGCGCATGCGACTCGTGATGCCCCAGCGACAGGAACATCGCATACGCATGCTGCAGGAAGGCGCTGGGATGCCGCACCTGCGCGTGGCGCAGCACGCGCAGCTCGGCGATCAGCTCGCGCGGGGCCACGATGTAACCCAGCCGCAGCGCCGGCGACAGGCTCTTGGACAGCGAGCCGATGTAGATCACGCGGCCGCTCGTGTCCAGGCTCTTGAGCGCCGGCATGGGCGTGCCGGCGTAGAGGTTCTCGGCCTCGTAGTCGTCCTCGATGATGACGAAGTCGTGCAGCTCGGCCTTGCGCAGCAGCCACTGGCGGCGCTCCAGGCTCAGCGTGCGCGTGGTCGGGCTCTGGTGCGAGGGCGTGACGAAGACGTAGTCGATGTCGGGCATGGCGTCGACCACCAGGCCCTCGTCGTCGACCGCGATGTTGACCATCTGCGGCCCGCGCACCGAAAAGGAATTGCGCGCGTGCGGATGGCCCGGCTCCTCGAAGCCCACGCGCGAGCCGCGGTCGAACAGCGCCTCGGCCAGCAGGTAGCAGGCGTGCTGCGAGCCCACGGTGATGAGGATCTCGTCGGCCAGCGCGAACACGCCGCGCTGCGGCAGCAGGCGCTGGCGGATCTGCTCGACCAGCGCCTCGACGTCGACCTTCTCGAAGTCGGGCGTCCACTGCGGCAGCTGCACGCGGCTCAAGCTGCGCACGCAGCATTCGCGGAAGTCGTCGGTGGGAAACAGCTCGGGGTCGTAGGTGCCGTAGACGAACTGGTAGGGGTAGTCGTGCCAGCGCTCGGGCTTGGCCAGCGTGGGCCGCTGCGCCTGCGAGCGCAGCACGCGGCGGCGCCAGTCGGGCGGCCGCTGCGTGGCAGGCGTGCTGGCGGCGCGGAAGGGATCGTCGGGCAGCACGGCCACGTCGGCGCGCGCAGGCGCGGCATTGGCCGCCACGAACACGCCGCGGCGCGGGCGCGCCTCCAGGAAGCCCTCTTCCACCAGCTGCTCGTAGGCGGCGGTGACGGTGTTGCGGCTCAGCGAGAGCGCCTGCGCCAGATCGCGCGACGACGGCAGCGCCGTGCCCGGCCCCAGGCGTCCGTCGAGGATGGCCTGCACCACCACCGCGCGCAGGCGGACCTGGATCGGCAGCCCCGGATGCTCGGGCAGCTTGAACAGCCGCGCCCAGAGCGGAAGCCCGGCCTCGGAGCGCTCCGCGATGCTCATGCCGCGACCCTGCGGGCGATGCGTGAAGGTGCACACAGGCGGGGCGCGGTCCCGCTGTTGGTGCATGGCCGGCGGCGTGTGGCTCGAACGATCGGGGGCATCTGGCTCTATGGGTTTCGGTGGCGCGATTCCTAGACTGCCCTGCATCTTTCGCGCCATCCCCGAATCCGCATGTCCTCCGCCGAATACACCCCCGCCAGCGTCGAGATGCTGGCCGCCTTCTCCGACGCCTGGAACCGCCACGACCTGCCGGCCCTGATGTCCTTCATGCACGCCGACTGCGTGTTCGAGACCGCCGCCGGGCCGCTGGCCTGCGGCACGCGGCACGAAGGGCACGCAGCCGTGGCCGCGGCCTTCGAGTCGGCCTGGAAGAATTTTCCCGATGCGCAGTGGCGCAACGGCCGCCACTTCGTCGCCGGCGAGCGTGGCGTCTCGGAATGGACCTTCACCGGCACCGCCGCGGACGGCACGCGCAGCGAGTCCGACGGCGTGGACCTCTTCACCTTCAAGGACGGCAAGATCCTCGTCAAGAACGTGTTCCGCAAGAACCGTCCTGCGCTGCCGGCGGCCTGAGGACGAAGAGCCATGGGCATCAGCACCCCGCGCGAGATGTTCGCCGCCTACGACCCGGCCTACGACCCGCTGGTCTCCGACGGGCCGGGCCGCAACCGCGACTACGCACCCACCTGGTGGGCCGCCTCGGCCGGCACGCCGCCCGACGACGACGGCCCGGTCACGCAGGACACGGACGCCGACGTGGTCATCATCGGCTCGGGCTTCACGGGCCTGGCCACGGCCCTCTTCCTCGCCAGGGAGCACGGCATCCGGGCCACGGTGCTCGAGGCCAACCGCGTGGCGTGGGGCTGCACCAGCCGCAACGGCGGCCAGGGCCAGAACGCCAGCGGCCGGCTGTACCGTTCGCAATGGATCGAGCGCTGGGGTCTGGACGTGGCGAAGAAGCTCGACGCCGAGATCCGCTACGGTTTCCAGACCTTCGCCGACCTGGTCGCCCAGGTGGACTGCGATGCCCAGCCCGGCGGCCACCTCTTCGTCGCCCACCGCGAGAAGAAGATGGAGTTCCTGCGCCACGAGACGGAGGTGATGCGCAAGCACTTCGGCTACGACGCGCGGATGCTCAGCGCCGAGGAGGTGCGGCGCGACTGGCTCGACGACCGCGACGCCGTGGGCGCGCAGTACGAGTCCGAAGGCATCTCGGTGCATCCCCTGAAGCTCGCCTACGGCTACCTCAGGATGGCGCGCGAACTGGGTGTGCGTGTGCATCCTGGCAGCCCCGTGGTCGGCTGGGAGACGAAGAACGGCGTGCACCACCTGAAGACGCCCGGCGGCACGGTGCGTGCGCGCGCCGTGGGCATCGCCACCGGCGCCTACACCGCGCCGGGGCTGCACCGCAGCCTCACGAACCGCTACTTCCCGGTGCTGTCGAACTGCCTGGTCACGCGGCCGCTGACCGACGAGGAACTGAAGGCGACCAATTTCAGGACCCGCATCGCCATCACCGACACGCGCACGCTGCGCTACTACTACCGCCTGCTGCCCGGCAACCGCCTGCAGATCGGCAGCCGCAGCTCGATCACCGGCGCGGACGCGCACCGCGAGCAGCACTACCGGCTGCTCACCGACGGCATCGGGCGCAAGTTCCCGGCGCTCGCCGGCATCCAGGTCGACCACTCGTGGTGGGGCTGGGTCGACGTGAGCCACGACATGATGCCGCGCGTGGTGCAGCCCGACGCGGCGCAGCAGGTCTTCTATGCGCTGGGCTACGGCGGCAACGGCGTGTCCTTTTCGGCGCATGCAGGCCGGCGGATGGCGCAGCGCATCGCGGGCGAACGCGACGCCGCCGCCGAGCTGCTGCCGATCTACCGCGATGCGCTGCCCTTCCCCGCGCAGGGCGAATGGGCGGCGCCCTTCCGCCGCATCGGGCAGAGCTTTCTCTACAAGTGGTACTGGCTCAAGGACGAGGTGCTCTGAACCGCACCACCGGCCGCGCACGCGTCCTGCAACTCCCCGCCCTTCTTCCCCTTTTCTCGAATCCGGAGTGAACCGCATGAACACCCCTCGCCTCTCGCGCCGCGCACTTGCCGTCGTGGCCGCCACGCTGGTGGCCGGCGGCAGCCTGCTCGCCCTGCCCGCATCGGCCCAGCCCGTGAAGGAGGGCGGCACGCTGGTGATCGGCACGCCGCAGGCGCCGCGCCACCTCAACGGTGCCGTGCAGTCCGGCATCGCCACCGCCCTGCCCTCGACGCAGATCTTCGCCAGCCCGCTGCGCTTCGACGACAAGTGGAATCCGCAGCCCTACCTGGCCGAATCGTGGAAGCTGTCGGACGACGCCAAGTCGCTGACGCTGAACCTGCGCAGGAACGCGGTGTTCCACGACGGCAAGCCGATCACCTCGGCCGACGTCGCCTTCTCGATCATGGCGATCAAGGCCAACCACCCGTTCTCGACCATGCTCGGTCCGGTCGAGAAGGTGGACACGCCCGACCCGTACACCGCCATCATCCGCATGGCCACGCCGCACCCGGCCATCGTGCTGGCGATGTCGCCCGCGCTCGCACCGATCCTGCCCAAGCACATCTACGGCGACGGCGCGGACCTGAAGAACCACCCGCGCAACAGCCAGGAGGTGGTGGGCTCGGGGCCCTTCAGGCTCACCGAATTCAAGCCCGGCCAGCGCATCGTGCTGGAGAAGTTCGACAAGTTCTTCCTTGCGGGCAAGCCGCACCTGGACAAGCTCATCATCAGCATCACGCCCGACACGCAGTCGCTGGTGCTCGGCGTCGAGCGCGGCGACATCCAGATGCTGCCCTACGCCGTGGGCTCGGTGGACCTCAAGCGCCTGAAGAACAACCCCAACCTGCAGATCACCGATCGCGGCTACGAGGGCATCGGCTCCATCAACTGGCTGGCCTTCAACACCGCCAAGAAGCCGCTCAACGACGTCAACGTGCGCAAGGCCATCGCCTTCGCGATCGACAAGAACTTCATCACCAAGTCCCTGATGGGTGGTTTCGCCACCATGGCCGACGGCCCGATCGTGCCGAGCAGCCCCTTCGCGGTGCCCGACCTCGTGAAGTACCCGCTCGACCTGAAGAAGTCGGCCGAGATGCTCGACGCCGCGGGCTACAAGGCCGGCGCCAACGGCGAGCGCTTCAAGCTCAGCATCGACTACCTGCCGGGCTCGGACGAGCAGCAGAAGAACGTGGCCGAGTACCTGCGATCGCAGCTCAAGAAGGTGGGCGTGACCGTCGAGGTGCGGGCTTCCGCCGACTTCCCGGCCTGGGCCAAGCGCATCGCCGCCCACGACTTCGACATGACGATGGACAACGTCTTCAACTGGGGCGACCCGGTGATCGGCGTGCACCGCACCTACCTGTCGACCAACATCAAGCCCATCATCTGGACCAACACCCAGTCGTACAGCAACCCCAAGGTGGACGAACTGCTCAACGCCGCCGGCACCATCGTCGACCCGGTCAAGCGCAAGGCCTACTACGCCGCCTTCGAGAAGATCGTGACCGACGAAGTGCCGATCGTCTTCATCAACCTCACGCCCTACCACACGGTGGCGAGCAAGAAGGTGGGCAACGTGCCGACGACCATCTGGGGTCCCGCGTCGCCCATGGACGATGTGTACCTGAAGTGACGCGCCGGCCATGAACCTGCTTCGACTCCTCGCCTCGCGCCTCGGCCAGGCCCTGCTGCTGGTGGTGGCGGTGGTGGTGCTCAACTTCGCGCTGGTGCACGCCGCGCCCGGCGACCCGGTGGAGACCATCGCCGGCGCCAGCGGCGGCATGTCCGAGGAGCTCAAGGCCGAACTGCGCCAGAGCTACGGGCTGGACAAGCCGCTGCCCGTGCAGCTGGGTGTGTACCTCTCGCGCGTGGCCCGGCTGGACCTGGGCTACTCGTACTTCTTCAACCTGCCGGTGGTCGACCTGATCGGCGAGCGCATCCCGGCCACGCTGCTGCTGGTGCTGAGCTCGGTGATCTGCGCCTTCGTGGCGGGCACCGGCATCGGCGTGCTGGCCGCGCGCAAGCCCAACGGCTGGCTGTCGCAGACCATCACGGTGCTCTCGCTGGTGGGCTTCGCGGCACCGGTGTTCTGGACCGGCATCCTGCTGGTGATCCTGTTCGCCTCGGTGCTGCCGATCTTCCCGGTGGCCGACATGCGCTCCATCGACGGCAGCGACAAGGGCCTCGCGGGCGTGCTCGACGTGCTCTGGCACCTGGTGCTGCCCACCTTCACGCTGTCGCTGGTCTACCTGGCGCACTACAGCCGGCTGGCGCGCGCCAGCATGCTCGAGGTGCTGGGCTCGGACTTCATCCGCACCGCGCGCGCCAAGGGGCTGGCCGACCGCGTGGTGCTCTACAAGCATGCGCTGCGCAACGCCATCCTGCCGGTGGTCACCGTGCTGGGGCTGCAGTTCGGCAATGTGCTGGCCGGCGCCATCCTGGTCGAGACGGTCTTCAACTGGCCGGGGCTGGGCCGCCTGGCCTTCGAGTCGGTGCTGCGCCGCGACTACCCCACGATCCTCGGCGTGCTGCTGCTCTCGGCCGTGGTCGTGCTGGTGATGAACCTGCTCACGGACCTGTGTTACCGCCTGGTCGATCCCCGCATCCAGAAGCGCTAGGAGGAGCATTCGATGTCCGCACTCCCCCTTTCGAAGAGCGCACCGGCCGCAGCGCCGGTGGTGCCCGTGCCCGCCGCGCCCTCGCCGCTGGCCGAGGCCGCACGCATGTTCGCCCGCAACCCGGCCGCGCTGGCGGGGCTCGTGCTGCTGCTGGCCATCGTGCTCGTCGCCGTCATCGGCCCGCTGGTGTACCCCGTCGACCCCTTCGAGATCCGCGCCGCGCCGCTCACGCCGCCATTGTCCGAAGACGCCTGGCTCGGCACCGACTACCTGGGCCGCGACGTCGCCATCTCGCTGCTGTACGGCGGGCGCGCCACGCTGCTGGTGGGCGCCGTGGCGGCGTTGTTGTCGGTGGCCATCGGCATCACCATCGGGGCCTTCTCGGGCTACTACGGCGGCCGGGTCGACGCCGCGCTCTCGCGCGTGACCGAGTTCTTCCAGGTGCTGCCGGCGCTGCTGTTCGCGATGGTGGTGGTCACGCTGTTCTCGCCCAGCCTGCTGACGGTGACGCTGTCGATCGGGCTGGTGAGCTGGCCCGGCACCGCGCGGCTGGCGCGGGCCGAATTCATGAAGGTGCGCGACATGGAATTCGTGCGCGCCGAGCGCTCCATCGGCGCGGGCGACGCCCGCATCATCTGGAAGGTGATCCTGCCCAACTGCATCGCACCGCTGGTGGTGTCGGCCACGCTGGCGATCGGCTCGGCCATCCTGTTCGAGGCCGGCCTGTCCTTCCTCGGCCTGGGCGACCCCAACCTCATGAGCTGGGGAATGATGATCGGCTCCAGCCGCCAGTACGTGCTCTCGTCCTGGTGGGCGGTGGCGATCCCCGGCGCGGCGATCTTCCTCACGGTGCTGGCCGTCAGCCTGATCGGCGACGGGCTGAACGATGCCCTCAACCCCAAGCTCCGGGAGCGATAAATGACCCTCCCCCAGTCTTCGCGCACTTCGTGTCGCTTCGCCAACCCCCTCAAGGGGGCGACATCCAGCGGCCTGGCAAAGCCAGTTCCGCGGCTGTCCACGCATGGCCTGCTCCGCGGCCTCTCGCTTCGTCGAGTGACAGAACCCCACGACGAATCAGGAGATGCTTCATGAGCCAGACATCTTTGCTCAGGGTCGACGACGTGCGCGTCGAATTCAACACCCGCCGCGGCAAGGCGCTGGTGCTCAACGGCGTGAGCTTCGAGGCGCGCGCTGGCGAGACGCTGTGCATCGTCGGCGAATCGGGCTGCGGCAAGAGCATGACCGCACTCACCGTGCTGGGGCTCGTGCCGCAGCCGCCCGGCCGCGTGAGCGGCGGGCGCGTGCTCTTCGGCGACGAGGACCTGCTGCAGGCCAGCCCCGAGCGCATGCGGGCCGTGCGCGGCAACCGCATCTCGATGATCTTCCAGGAGCCGATGACCTCGCTCAACCCGGTCTTCACGGTGGGTGAGCAGATCGCCGAGTCGCTGCGCCTGCATGCCGGGCTGGACCGCAAGGCCGCGCACGCGCGCGCCGTCGAGATGCTGCGCCAGGTCGGCATTCCGGCGCCCGAGCGGCGCGTCGACGAGTACCCGCACCAGCTCTCGGGCGGCATGCGCCAGCGCGTGATGATCGCGATGGCGCTGGCCTGCCGGCCCGACATCCTCATCGCCGACGAACCCACCACCGCGCTGGACGTGACGGTGCAGGCCCAGATCTTCGACCTGCTGCGCGAATTGCAGGCCGAGCGCGGCACCGCCATCGTGCTCATCACGCACGACATGGGCGCCGTGGCCGAGATGGCCGACCGGGTGATCGTGATGTACGCCGGTCGCGTGATCGAGCAGGGCACCACGGCCCAGGTGCTGGGCAGCCCGCAGCACCCCTACACCCAAGGCCTGATCGCCTGCCTGCCCGAGCTGGGCAGCAGCCAGCGCGGCGAGCGCACCGAGCTGGCGGAGATCGCCGGCGTGGTGCCCTCGCTGTGGGAACTGGGCAGCGGCTGCGCCTTCCGCGAGCGCTGCCCGAGCGCCCATGCACGCTGTGCACACGAGGTGCCGCCGATGTTCGACGCGCCCCTGCCGGGCCAGAGCGGCCACGCCGCCGCCTGCTGGCTGCTGGCCGAGGCCGCCGTGTCGAAGGCCGAGGAGGCTGCCGCATGACCAACTTGATTCCGTTCCCCCACATGCCCGCCCCCGCCGAACCGCCCCCGCCCGTGCTGCTGTCGGTCACCGACCTGAAGGTGCACTTCCCGCGTCCGCGCAGCGGCCTGATGGCCAAGCCGGAGGTGGTGCGCGCGGTCGACGGCGTGAACTTCGAGGTGCGCCGCGGCACCACGCTGGCCGTGGTGGGTGAATCCGGTTCCGGCAAGACCACCACGGCGCTGGCCGTGATGCGCCTGGCGCCGATCACCGCCGGCAGCGTGCGCCTGGGCCTCACCGACCTGAGCCTGCTGGGCGACGAGGCGATGCGCCAGGCCCGCCGGCGCGTGCAGATGATCTTCCAGGACCCGTACTCCTCGCTCAACCCGCGCCAGCGCGTGGGCGACGCCGTGCGTGCGCCGCTGGACCTGATGGGCATCGGCACGAAGGCCGAGCGCGCCGCACGCGTCGACGAGCTCTTCGCCGCCGTGGGCCTGCGGCCGGAGCAGCAGCAGCTGTTCCCGCACCAGTTCTCGGGCGGCCAGCGCCAGCGCATCAACATCGCGCGCGCGCTGGCCACCAACCCCGAGCTGGTGGTGTGCGACGAGCCCGTGTCGGCGCTGGACATCGCGATCCGCGCGCAGATCCTCAACCTGCTGGCCCGCCTGCAGCGCGAGCTGGGCCTGACCTACCTCTTCATCTCGCACGACATGGCGGTGGTGGAGCACATCTGCGACGAGATCGCCGTGATGTACCTGGGCCAGATCGTCGAGCGCGCACCGCGCCAGGCCTTCTTCGCGCGGCCGCTGCACCCGTACAGCGCGGCGCTGATGTCGGCCGTGCCCACCGTGCAGGGCGGTCGCACGCGCGCCGCACAGCGCATCCGCCTGGTCGGCGATCCACCCAGCCCGATCGACCCGCCGGCCGGCTGCCGTTTCGCCGGCCGCTGCCCGGCCGCCGGGCCGGGCTGCGAAGCGCCGCAGACGCTGCGCGAGATGCAGCCGGGCCACTGGGTCGCGTGCCATCGCGTGACGCGCGTGGACGGCCGGCCCGTCGGCCCGTTGCAGATGCCCGCGGCTGCCTGAGCAGCGTTTCCCTTCCCCCTCCTCCGTCATCGCTCCACCATGACCGTCACCGTCTTCCAGGCCCGCAAGATCCTCACCATGAACCCGCAGCAGCCCGAGGCCACGCACGTCGCCGTGCGGGACGGCCGCGTGCTCGCGGTGGGCGACCTGGCGCGCATGCGGTCCGTCGGCAGCTTCACCCTCGACGACCGCTACGCGGACAAAGTGCTCATGCCCGGCCTGGTCGAGGGCCACTCGCACCTCATGGCCGGCGGTCTGTGGATGTTCACCTTCGTCGGCTACCACGCCCGCACCTCGCCCGACGGCCGGGTGTGGGAAGGCTGCCGCGACTTCGAGGAGGTGATCGCGCGCCTGGTCGAGGTCGAGCGCGGCATGGCCAACCCGAAGGCGCCGCTGCTGGCCTGGGGCTTCGACCCGATCTTCTTCGGCACGGAGCGCATGACGGTCGAGCACCTGGACCGCGTGTCGACCACGCGTCCCGTGGTCGTCCTGCATGCCAGCCAGCACCTGATGAACGTGAACCGTGCCGCGCTGGAACAGGCGGGCATCACGCGCGACACCGACATCGAGGGCGTGGCGCGCTTCCAGGACGGCGCACACGCGGGCGAACCCAATGGCGAACTGCAGGAGTTCGCCGCCATGTTCCCGATCACGCGGCTCACCGGCAACGTGTTCCGCGTCACCGGCTCCGACCCCAAGTGCCTGCGCATGTTCGGGCAGATGGCGCAGCTCGCGGGCGTGACCACCGCGACCGACCTGGTGAACGACCTGTCGGACGGCAACCACGCGGCACTGGCCGAGGTGACGGCGGACCCCGACTTCCCGGTGCGCTTCGTGCCGGCCTACATCAGCATGGACGGCGCGATGAACCGGGCGCAGGGCGGCGAGCGCATCCGCGCGCGCCAGGCCGCCGGCAACGACAAGCTGCACTACGGCCTGGTGAAGATCGTGGCCGACGGCTCGATCCAGGGCTTCACCGCGCGCCTGCGCTGGCCCGGCTACCACAACGGCGCGCCCAACGGCATCTGGATCCTGCCGCCGGCCGAGCTCAAGGCAGCCATCAAGGACTTCCATGCGCAGGGCTTCCAGCTGCACATCCACACCAACGGCGACGAGGCCACCGAGGTCGCGCTCGACGGCATCGAGGAGGCGCTGGCCGCGCACCCGCGCTGGGACCACCGCCACACGCTGCAGCACTGCCAGATGGCCGACGACGCGCAGTTCCGCCGCATGGCGCGGCTGGGCGTGTGCGCCAACCTGTTCGCCAACCACCTCTACTACTGGGGCGACGCACACCGCGAGCTGACGATGGGGCCGGACCGCGCCTTCCGCATGGACGCCTGCGCCACCGCGCTGCGCCACGGCGTGCCAATGGCCATCCATTCCGACGCGCCGATCACGCCGCTGGGCCCGCTCTTCACGGCCTGGTGCGCGGTCAACCGCCTCAGCTCCAGCGGGCAACAACTGGGCACGGCCGAGTGCATCCCGGTGGCCGACGCGCTCTACGCCATCACCATGGGGGCGGCCTTCACGCTGTCGATGGACCACCTGATCGGCTCGGTCGAGATCGGCAAGTTCGCCGACTTCTGCGTGCTGGACGACGACCCGCTGGCCGTTGCGCCCGCGCAGCTCAAGGACGTGCGCATCGCCGGCACGGTGATCGGCGGCCGCCCACTGCCGCTGCCCGGCCAGGCTTGAACCGTCCACCCATGCGCAACGCCCGCATCCCCCTGACCGTCATCGGCGGCTTCCTCGGCGCCGGCAAGACGACGCTGCTGAACCACCTGCTGACGCAGGCGGGCGGCCGGCGGGTGGCGGTGCTGGTGAACGACTTCGGCGCCATCAACCTCGACCGCGCGCTGATCGCGAGCGAGGAGGCCGGCGCCATCGAGCTCACCAACGGCTGCGTCTGCTGCCAGATCGGCGACGACCTGACGGCCGCGCTGATCGCGCTCATCGAATCGCCCCGGCCGCCAGAGGCCATCGTGGTGGAGGCCAGCGGCGTCTCCGACCCCTGGCGCATCGCGCAGGTGGGCATCGCCGACCCGGCCCTGAGCCTGGACGGCGTGATCGTGCTGGTCGATGCCGGCGCGGTGCGCGAGCAGGCCGCCGACCCGCTGCTGGCCGACACGGTGCAGCGCCAGCTGCGCGCGGCCGACCTGCTGGTGCTCAACCAGTGCGACCGCATCGACGAGGCCTCGCTGGCCGGACTGCGCCTGTGGCTCGACGCCCAGGCACCCGGCCGTCCGCGCTTCGAGACCACGCACGGCCGCGTGCCCGCATCCCTGCTCGGCTTTGCCGCGCTGCACGCCGGCCCGGTCGTGCCCACGCTGGGCCGCTCGCCGCGCCTGCAGGCCGCCGACCCCGGCCACGGCGCCGTCTTCGACACCTGGGCGCTGGACGACGCGCCGCTCTTCAGTGCGCGCGCGCTGCGCGCCCTGCTCAAGGGCATGCCGGCGGGCGTGCTGCGGCTCAAGGGCCTGGTGCGCACCGACGAGCATGCGCGGGCCGAACTGCAGTTCGCCGGCCAGCACGGCTCGCTGCGCGCCGCCGCCGACCCGTCCGGCCGCTGCAGCGTGGTGGCGATCGGCCTGCAGGGCCGGCTGCCCGCCGACGCGCTGGCACGGGCCTTCGAGGCCGCGGCCGCCCTCCCGACCCCTTCCCTTCCATGAAACAAGCAACTTCCTTCGGCGGGCGCGACCTCGCGGCCGCGCTCGGCGTCGTCGTCATCTGGGGCCTGAACTTCGTGGCCATGAAGTACTCGCTGCGCGACTTCACGCCCTTCCAGCTCGGCACCTTCCGCTACCTCTTCGCGGTGCTGCCGCTGGTCTTCTTCGTGCGCAAGCCGCAGCTGTCGTGGCGCTGGCTGGTGCCCGCGGGCCTGGCGCAGCTGGGACAGTTCGGGCTGCTCTTCGTTGCGCTGCAGGTCGGCATGACGGCCGCCCTCGCGTCGGTGCTGATGCAGACGCAGGTGTTCTTCACCACGCTGCTGGGCGTGCTGCTGCTGCACGAGCGCCTGAGCGGCGCGATGCGCGCCGGCCTCACGCTGGCGGCGCTGGGCCTGGCCTGCTTCGCGATGAACTTCAGCGGGCATGCCGTGGCCGGCGGCATCACCGTGCTGAGCCTGGTGCTGAACCTGCTGGCGGCCACGATGTGGGCGGCGTCGAACATCATCGCCCGCAAGGCGCAGGCGGCGCAGCCCGGCTACGACGCGCTGCAGTTCGTCGTGTGGATGTCGCTGGTGCCGATCCTCCCCTTCGCCGCCATGGCCTGGCTTTTCGAGCCCGAGGCCACGCGCTGGCAATGGACGCACGCGAGCGCGGGGGCCTGGGCCGGCGTGGCCTACCTGGGCTGGTTCGCGACCATTGCCGCCTACGCGCTGTGGACCGGCCTGCTCAAGCGCCACCCCGCCAACCGCGTCGCACCCTTCAGCCTGGGCGTGCCGGTGATCGGGCTGGCGGCCGGCATGCTCACGCTGGGCGAGACCGTCTCGCCCTGGCAGTGGGCCGGCAGCGCCTGCGTGGTGGCGGCGCTGGCGGTGGTGATGCTGGGGCCGCGGCTCGTGGCCGGCTCCGCGGGGCGCCGGCAGCAGGCCTGAGCCCGACCGCGACGCGCGGCCGGCGTAATCGCGCGACTGGCGACACAATGCCCACCGCATGGAGACACTCACAAGAAAGCAGTGGGCGCTGTTCGTCCCGCTGACGCTCGCCTGGGGCCTGAACTGGCCGGTGATGAAGCTGGGCGTGACGGACTATCCGCCCATCACCTTCCGCGCGCTGTCGCTGTGGCTGGGCGTGCCGGTGCTGGGCGGGGTGCTGGTCGCGATGAAGGTGCCCTTCCGCATTCCGCGCCGGCACTGGCCCGAGCTGCTGGTGCTGGGCGCGACCAACATGTTCGTCTGGCACGTGTGCATCATCGTCGCGCTCAAGGAGCTGTCCAGCGGCCGCGCGGCGATCCTGGGCTACACGATGCCGATCTTCTCGGCGCTGCTCGGTGCCTGGCTGTTCGGCACGCGGCTGGCCGGCCGGGCCTGGCTGGGCGTCGGCGCCGCAGCGCTGGGGGTGGCACTGCTGCTGTGGCACGCGATCGCCGGCATGTCCGGCAAGCGGGGCTACATGGCGCTGGCGCTCTTCGCTGCGGCCACCTGGGCGCTGGGCACGCAGCTGCTGCGGCGCACGCGCATCCCGGTGCCCACGCTCGCGATCTCCTTCTGGATGACCACGCTGACGGCCGTGGTCATGACGGTGCTGGCGGTGCTGCTGGAGCGGCCGCAGTGGAAGGCGCCGTCCACAGCCACCTGGGCCGCGATCGTCTACAACGCGGTGCTGATCTTCGGCTTCGCGCACGCGGCCTGGTTCGCGCTCGCGCGCGAGTTGCCGCCGATCGCGTCGACCCTCAGCGTGATGCTGATCCCGGTGCTCGGCGTCTTCAGCGGCGCACTCTGGCTCGGCGAGGTGCTGCACTGGCAGGACTGGGCCGCGGTGGCGCTGATGGTGGCGGCCATCGCCGCCGTGCTGTCGCCCGCCGCGCCACGGACTGCCGCGCCGGCGGCGCGTCCCGGCCGGTCGTCACGATCGTGACGGGTTTGGCCGCGGCGCCCATCCGACGAGCGCTGCGGGCCGATTGCACTTCATCCGTTTCGGGCGTCGTTCACCGCCCATGACCTGCGGGGTCATCGACGGCACGACGCCGCGCGCGGACAGTCGAGCCATCGACAACGACCCGCAGGAGCAATCACATGAACACCGGCTTCGACATCCTTCCGCTGGCCGTGGCGCTGCTGATCGGCATGAGCGCCGTGGGCTCGTGCATCGGCATCGCGATGCTGGGCAGCAAGCTGATCGAGGGCTCGGCGCGTCAGCCCGACCTGATGCAGGAGCTGCAGTCGAAGTTCTTCCTGGCGGCCGGCGTGACCGACGGCGCCTTCATCATCGCCACCGGCATCGGGCTGTGGTTCGCCACCGCCAGTCCCTTCAAGTGAGGGGCGGCCTTCAGCCCGCGCGGCGCAGTGTGTCGGAGGGCGACTCGCCGAAGCGCGCGCGGTAGGACTGCGAGAAGCGCCCGAGGTGCGCGAAGCCGCAGTCCAGCGCCACCGACGACACGGTGGTGCCAGCCTGTGGCTCGCGCAGGCGCCGGTGCGCCACGTCCAGGCGCATGTCGCGCAGGTACTGCATCGGGCTGCAGTCGCGCGCGCGCCGAAAGGCCTCGAGCAGGGTACGCACCGGCACACCGGCGGCCTGCGCGATGTCGCCCAGGCGAAGCGGCTCGTCGGCATGCGCCTGCATGTACACCTCGGCGCGGCGCACGCAGCCGGGGCTGGCGCCGTGCGCGCTGCGCGGCGCCGGTGCGCGCAGCGGCGCGTCGTCCCAGGCCTGGCCGTCGAGCAGCAGCCGCAGCAGCAGGCGCTCCATCTCCAGCGCGATCAGCGGATGGCGGCGGACCGCGTCCATCAGCGCCTCGGAGGTCAGCAGCAGGCGCAACTGGTCGAGCCAGGCCTGCATCGCGGGCCGGCGCAGGTCGAGCACTTCGTCGAAGCGGATCGGCCGGCCCACGTGCGCCTCGACCATCGCTCGGTCGAGCCGCAGCACGAACTGCTCGCAGTCGGCCGACAGGTCGGCCACGAAGCGTGCGCCGGGGGCGCAGATCATGCCGCGCTGCACGTCGACCTGGAGTGCGCGGTCGCCCACACGCGCCTGTGCGCCGCCGCGCAGGCAGAACATCAGCAGGTGGTAGTCCTCGACGTGTTCGACGTCGACCTGCATCGCCTCGCCGAAGTCGATGGTGCCCACGCCGATGCCGCCCAGGCGCAGGAAGTCCATGTGCGAGCGTCCGCCCTCGGGCCGGCCGAGCGGGCGCAGATGGTGCGGCTGCATCACGCGCGAGATGCGCTCGCGCGTGTCGTCGAGGTCCCGCGACTCGAAGAGCCGGTTGGCGCGCAGCAGCGCGGGCTCGAAGGCGGCCGCGCGGGGGGCGGAAGGGGCGATGGCGGTGCGCATGGGCGTGTGGCTTCGCAAAAGCCTGCACCCCGCGCAAGAAGCGCGCCATGCCACACGATGGCGCACGCCGCGCACCAGCATGACGCAGCGCACTTTCCTGCGCGAATCGGACAAGGCCTTCGCGCACCCGCGCAAAACGGATAGCCGCGCGCGCCCGCCCTTCCAAGAATGAAGGCATCCGCACCGCTGCGCCGGCGCGGCCCCATGCAAAGGAAGGCCCCATGAACCACATCGTCGACATCAGCGCCCTGAAGGCCGCCGACGCCGCCGCAGCGCCCTCGCGGCTGGTGCATTTTCCGCAGCCCGACGGCTCGCGCGTGCCCTACGCCGTGTTCAGCTCGCAGGAGGTGTTCGAACGGGAGCAGGAACGCATCTACCGCGGCCCGACCTGGAGCTTCGTCGCGCTCGACGCCGAGATCCCCAAGGCCGGCGACTACAAGAGCACCTTCGTCGGCGACACGCCGGTGGTGGTGACGCGCACCGACGACGGCGGCGTGGCCGCCTGGGTGAACCGCTGTGCGCATCGCGGCGCCATCGTCTGCCGCAATGCGCGCGGCAACGCGAAGTCGCACACCTGCGTCTACCACCAGTGGAGCTTCGACGCCCGCGGCAACCTGCAGGGCGTGCCCTTCCGCCGCGGCAAGGACGGCGCCCCCGGCATGCCGGCCGACTTCGACCCGAAGAACCACGGCCTGCGCCAGCTGCGCGCCCAGAGCCACAAGGGCCTGGTGTTCGCCACCTTCAGCGACGAGGCGCCGCCGCTGGAGGAATACATCGGCCCGCAGATGCTGCCCTGGGTCGACCGCGTGATGCACAAGCCGGTGGTGTACCTCGGCTGCACGCGGCAGTACGCCCGCAGCAACTGGAAGCTCTACTACGAGAACGTGAAGGACCCGTACCACGCGAGCCTGCTGCACCTGTTCCACACCACCTTCAACATCTTCCGCGTGGGCATGAAGGCGCGCTCGATGGCCGACCAGCGCCACGGCCTGCACAGCATCATCACCGCCACCAAGGTGGACGAGAGCGACACCGCCTCGGCCTACAAGCAGCAGGCGATCCGCTCGATGGACGAGGGCTTCCACCTCGAGGACGACTCGGTGCTCGGCTTCGTGTCGGAGTACGAGGAGGACTGCACCAACCACATCCAGACCATCTTCCCGCAGCTGGTGCTGCAGCAGATCCACAACACGCTGGTGGCACGCCAGGTGCTTCCCAAGGGCCCGGGCGAGTTCGAGCTGGTCTTCCACTTCTTCGGCTACGAGGACGACACGCCCGAGCTGCGCGCGCTGCGCATCAAGCAGGCCAACCTGGTCGGCCCGGCGGGCTACATCTCGATGGAGGACACCGAGGCCACCGAGCTGGTGCAGCGCGGCACCGCGCGCGACGCCGATGCCACCTCGGTGATCGAGCTGGGCCGCTCCGACCCGAACCGCGAGGACACGATGGTCACCGAGAACCTGATCCGCAAGTTCTGGACGGGCTACCAACAGCTGATGGGATATTGATGATGGACGCCACCACCCTCGAAGAACGCCCGACCGCCGTCGCCGCGGCCGCGCCGGTGTCGATGCAGCTCTGGTTCGAGATCCACCAGTTGCAGGAGCGCTACAGCGCCGCGCTGGACAACGACCGCCTGGAGGAATGGGCCACGCTCTTCACCGAGGACTGCCTCTACGAGATCGTGCCCAAGGAGAACGCCGACCTGGGCCTGCCCATCGGCCTCATCCACTGCAACAACCAGCGCATGCTGCGCGACCGCGTGGTGTCGCTGCGCCACGCGAGCATCTACGAAGAGCACAGCTGCCGCCACATGACCAGCGGCCTGGTGATCACGCCGGTGGACGAGGACACGGTGCAGGCCGAGTCGAGCTACGTCGTGATCCAGACGCGCACCAACGGCGAGTCCTTCGTCTACCAGGCGGGCCGCTACCTGGACCGCATCGTGCGCACCCCGGCCGGCTGGCGCTATGCGCAGCGCCGGGTGATCTACGACACCTCGCGCGTCATCACCCTGCTGGCGACCCCGATATGAGCACCACGACCGAAGCCACCCAGTGGCACGACGTCGGCGAACCCGACGACTTTCCCGATGGGGCCGTGTGGCCGGTGATCGCCGGCGGCCTGCCGATCGCCGTCTTCCGCCAGGGCGAATCGCTGCATGCGCTGCACGACCTGTGCACGCACGGCAACGCGCGCTTGTCCGAAGGCTGGATCGAGAACGGCAAGGTGGAATGCCCGCTGCACCAGGGGCTGTTCGACATCTGCACCGGCGCCGCCTGCGGCGAACCGGCCACCGAGGACGTGCGCGTCTTCCCGATCCAGATCCGCGACGGCCGCGTCGAGGTGGCGGTCTAGCCGCCTGCGTTGCCGCCGCACCTCGAATCCGATTTTTCTCTTCACTTTCCGGAGCCTCCATGCCTGCTTCCCAGAGCCGCCCCGCATCGCGCCGCAGCGCCCTGTCCGTTGCCCTCTTCACGGTGCTGTCCCTGGCGGCCGGCGTGCCGGCCCATGCGGCCGACCCGATCAAGGTGGGCCTCGCGCTCGACATCTCCGGCCCCTTCGCGGCCGGCGGCGCCGAGACGCGCGACGCGATCAACCTGGCGGTGAAGCTGCTGGGCAACAAGCTCGGCGGCTACCCGGCCGAATTCATCCAGGCCGACACCGCCGGCAGCCCCGACCAGGCCAAGCAGATCGTCGACCGCTTCATCCAGCAGAACAGGATCGACTTCTTCACCGGCCCCACGCCCTCGAACGTGGCACTGGCCGTGGGCCCGGCGCTCTTCGCGGCCAAGGTGCCCTTTGTCACCAGCAACCCCGGCCCGAGCCAGTACGCCGGTGCGCAGTGCAACCCCTATTTCTTCGGCCAGAGCTACCAGAACGACACCTGGGACGAGGCCGCCGGCCAGTGGGCCACCGACCAGAAGCTCAAGACCGCCTTCATCATCGCGCCCAACTACCCCGCGGGCCGCGACCACCTCACCGGCTTCAAGCGCACCTACAAGGGTCAGGTGGTGGCCGAGGTGTACGGCAAGGTGGGCCAGCTGGACTATGCCGCCGAGCTGGCGCAGATCCGCGCCGCCAAGCCCGAGGCGGTGTACTTCTTCCTGCCCGGCGGCATGGGCATCAACTTCATCAAGCAGTTCGTGGGCGCGGGCCTGTCGAAGGACGTGAAGCTGGTCACCAGCCCCGCCTCGGCCGACGAGGACACCATCGCCGCCGTGGGCGATCCGATGCTGGGCCTGTTCTCGACCTCGCAGTGGTCGCACGACCTGCCCAATGCGGCCAACCAGAAGTTCGTCACCGAGTTCCGCAAGGCCTACAACCGCTACCCCACCTTCTACGCCGCGCAGGCCTACGACGCCATCCTGGCCATGGACGCCGCGGCCAAGGACGTGAAGGGCGACGTGAAGAACGAGGAGGCCGTGCTCAAGGCGCTGAAGGCGGCCAACTTCCAATCCATCCGCGGGCCCTTCAAGTACGACACCAACAACTTCCCGATCCAGGACTACTACCTGCGCGTGATCGGCAAGGACAGCGAAGGCCGCATCACCAACAAGACGCTGTCGACGCCGCTGAAGGGCTACCGCGACGCATACCACCAGCTCTGCAAGATGAAGTGACCCCCGCGCAGTGATGACGCCCATCCTCTTCATCGAGCAGATGCTCAACGGCCTGGGCTACGGGCTGATGCTGTTCCTACTGGCCGCGGGGCTGACGCTGGTGTTCGGGATCATGGACGTGATGAACCTCGCGCACGGCTCGCTTTTCATGGGCGGCGCCTACGTGGCGGCGAGCGTGCACACGCGCACCGACTCCTTCGTGGGCGCGGTGCTTGCGGCGCTCGTGGTGGTCGTGCTCGTGGCCCTGGTGCTGGAGGCGCTGCTGGTGCGACGGCTCTACGGCCGCGACCACCTCGCGCAGGTGCTGGCGACCTTCGGCATCATCCTGGTGGCCGACGACCTGGTGAAGATGGCCTGGGGGCCGGCGCCCATCATGGCGTCGGCGCCGGCCGCGCTGTCGGGCGCGGTCGAGATCCTGCCGGGCCTGCCCTACCCGGCGTACCGGCTCGTCATCCTCGTGGCCGGGCTGGTGGTGGCGGGCGGGCTGTACCTGCTGGTCAACCACACGCGCGTGGGCATGCTGGTGCGCGCCGGCGCCTCCAACCGCGCGATGGCCGAGTTCATGGGCGTGCGCGTGGGGCGCATCTTCTCGCTGGTGTTCCTGGTCGGCGCCGCGCTCGCGGCGCTGGCCGGCGCGCTGATGGGGCCGCTCACCGCCGTGCAGGTGGGCATGGGCGAGGAGATCCTGATTCCCTCGCTGGTGGTGCTGGTCATCGGCGGCATCGGCTCGATCCGAGGCGCCTTCGTGGCGGCGATGCTGGTCGGCCTGGTCGACACCATCGGCCGCGCCTTCGTGCCGCTGGCGCTGCGCCCGCTGCTGCCGCCCACGCTGGTGTCGGACCTGAGCGCGCTCATTGCCGGGCTGGCCACCTATGCGCTGATGGCGGCGGTGCTGGCCTTCAAGCCCACCGGCCTGTTCCCCGCCCGCGGCTGAGGCCGCGGCGACCGACTCTTTCGATCGATGAAGCTCGAACGCTGGCTCCTCGGGTGCGCACTCGCCGCACTCGCCGTCTTCCCGCTGCTGGCGCCTGCGATGGGGCTGGACTTCTACGTCAACTTCGTGCGGCGGGCGCTGATCTTTGCAATGGCCGCGGCCAGCCTGAACTTCATCCTCGGCTTCGGCGGCATGGCGGCGCTGGGCCACATGGGCTTCGTCGGGGTGGGCGCGTACACGCTCGTGGCCCTGGCCGACGCCGGCCACGACTCGGCCTGGCTCATGTGGCCCGCGGGCGCCGTCGCGGGCGGCCTCGTCGCCGCGGCGATCGGCAGCGTGGCGCTGCGAACGCGCGGCGTGTACTTCATCATGATCACGCTGGCCTTCGCGCAGATGCTGTACTTCGCGGCGGTGTCGCTGCGTGCCTACGGCGGCGACGATGGCTACAACCTCATGGCCCGCCCCGGCTTCGGCCTGGGGCTGGACAGCACGCACGAGCCGACCTTCTACTGGGTCGTGCTCGTGCTCTTCGCCGGCGTGATGGCCTTGCTCAACCGCGCGACGGTATCGCGCTTCGGCCATGCGCTGATGGGCATCCGCGACAACGAGGTGCGCATGCAGGCCATGGGCTACCCGGTGTTCCGGCTGCGGCTCGCGGCCTTCGCGCTGGCCGGCGCGGTGGCCGGGCTGGCGGGCGCGCTGCTGGTGTCGCACAACAGCTTCGTCAGTCCCTCGGTGATGCACTGGACGCAGTCGGCGACGCTGGTGGTGATGGTGATGATCGGCGGCGTCGGGCGGCGCTGGGGCGGACCGGTGGGCGCCGCGGTGTGGATCGGCCTGGAGGAATTCGCCAAGCAGCACACCGAGTACTGGCACCTGCCGCTGGGCGTGCTGCTGGTGGCCATCGTCTTCCTCGCGCCGCGCGGCATCGCGGGCGTGCTCGAGCGGCGCCGCCGTGCCGCGCCCGCCGCGGACGGACGGACCGTGGAGGCCACGCCATGAGCAGCCTCTTCCAGGTCGACGGGCTGGTCAAGCGCTTCGGCGCGCTGGTGGCGACCGACCACGTGTCGCTGGCCGTGAACGCGGGCGAGGTGCATGCGCTGATCGGCCCCAACGGCGCGGGCAAGTCGACGCTGGTCAACCTGATCTCGGGGCTGGTCCCGGCCGACGCGGGGCACATCGCGCTCGACGGCCTGAACCTCACGCCGTTGCCGATGCATGCGCGCGTGCGCGCCGGGCTGTCGCGCTGCTTCCAGATCACGAGCATCTTCCGCGAGGCGACTGTGATGGACAACCTGCTGCTGGCCGCGCAGGCACATGCCGGCAGCAGCCTGCGTTTGCTGCGCGACCGCCGGCACGAGCAGCCGCTGGCCGACACCGCGCGGGCGCTGGCCGAGCGCGTGGGCCTGGTGCACGAGCTCGACCGCATGGCCGGCACGCTGCCGCACGGCGCGCAGCGCAAGCTCGACGTGGCGCTCGCGCTGGCCGCGCGGCCGAAGCTGCTGCTGCTCGACGAGCCCATGGCCGGGATGGGCCCGGAGGATTCCGAACGCATGACCGAACTGATCCACCGCCTGAAGGCCGACATGGCCATCCTCTTGATCGAGCACGACATGAAGGCCGTCTTCGCGCTGGCCGACCGCATCTCGGTGCTGGTCTACGGACGGGTGCTGGTGTCGGGCAGCGTTCAGGAGATCCGCGGCAACCCGCAGGTGCAGGCCGTGTACCTCGGCACCGAGGACACGATGGCGGAGGCCGCCTGATGGCCGCGCCCGCACCGCTTCTCGAAGCGCGCCGGCTCGAAGCCGGCTACGGCGCCAGCCAGGTGCTGTTCGGCATCGACCTCGACATCCGCGCCGGCCAGGTGCTGACGCTCCTGGGCCGCAACGGCATGGGCAAGAGCACCACCATCAAGACGCTGATCGGCGCGCTCGCGCTGCGCGGCGGCAGCGTGCGCTTCGGCGGCACCGACCTGCGCGGCCTGCGGCCCGACGCGATCGCGCGGCTGGGCGTGGCCATCGTGCCCGAGGGGCGGCAGTGCTTTCCCAACCTCACCGTGCGCGAGCACCTGGTCGCTTTCGCCGACCAGCGCAACGGCCAGCGCGAGGGCTGGAACCTGGCGCGGCTGTACGCGCTGTTCCCGCGCCTGAAGGAGCGCGAGAACAACCTGGGGCACCAGCTCTCGGGCGGCGAACAGCAGATGCTGGCCATCGCCCGCGCGCTGTCGACCAACCCGCGCCTGCTGATCCTCGACGAGGCCACCGAGGGCCTGGCGCCGGTGATCCGCGAGGAGATCTGGCGCTGCCTGCGCCGCCTCAAGGACGCGGGCCAGACCACGCTGGTGGTCGACAAATACATCGACCGCCTGCTCGGCCTGGCCGACCACCACCTGGTGCTGGAGCGCGGCCGCGTGGTGTGGCAGGGCGACTCTGCCGCGCTGGACGCCGACCGGTCGGTGTGGGCGCGCTACCTGGGCGTGTAATTTCGACCTGCGCCCAGCGCGCAAGCAATCTCAGGGCACCCGCGGATCTGGCTCTGCCAGGCCGCTGGGTGCGCCCCCTTCGCGCAGCAGAAGGGGGAGCCGCGAAGCGGCATGGGGGTTGAGTTCCTATGACGGGCGCTTCATGTCGGTGCAGGTGTTGGGCAGCATCGCCTCCTGCGCTGTGATCTTCCTGGCCGTGTAGACACCGACGCCGGTGTTCTCCAGGTCGTACTTCACGCCCTTGTCGCCCACCTTGGCGAAGGTCTGCACGAACAGGTCCTGCTGCAGCTGGTGGTCGTCGGGACGCATCCACACCTCGCCGATGTCGGTCTTGTAGCGCATGTTCTCCAGCTTGCGACCGACGTCGACGGCCTTGGTGGAGTTGGCCTGCTTCATGGCTTCGGCCAGCATGTCCAGCGCGTTCTTGGCGCGCAGCAGCAGGAAGTCGTTCTTGAACTTCTTCTTGTATTCGTTGGCGAAAGCCTCGGCGCCGTTGTTCTCGACGTTGGCATGCCATTCGGACAGGCTGAACACGGTGCCGATGCCGCTGTCCTGCAGCACGGTGGGCACGCCGATGGTGTTGGCGTACAGCGTGTAGATGTTGACCTTCAGGCCCGCTTCCTTGATGGCCTTGATGAGCAGCGTAAGGTCGTTGCCCCAGTTGCTGGTGAGCACCGTGTCGGCGCCCGAGGCCTTGATCTTGGCCGCGTAGGGCGCGAAGTCCTTGACCTTGCCCAGCGGCACCAGGTCGTCGCCCACCAGCTGCAGGTCGGCGCGCTTCTTCGGCAGCATCTCCTTGAAGGCCTTCTGCGCCTGGTAGCCGGCCACGTAGTCCTGGTGGACCTGGTGGACCTTCTTGATCTCCGGGCGCGCTGCGATCGCCGAGGTGATCGCGTTCATGCTCATGTCGATGTTCTGGATGAAGCGGAAGTGCCAGAAGGTGCACTTGGGCCCGGTCATGTCGGGGTCGAAGGCCGAGTAGTTCATCACCAGCATCGGCTCCTCGCCGCGCGCGACCATCTTCTGCACCGCGTCGACCAGCGCGGCCGTCACGTTCGAGCCGTTGCCCTGGAAGACGTAGCGCGCGCCCTTGTCGTAGGCGGCACGCAGCGCGCTGGCACTCTCGTTGGCGCTGGACTTGCCGTCGAAGGGCAGCACCTCGATCTTCTGGCCCAGTACGCCGCCCTTGGCGTTGATCTGCTCGGCGGCGAGCAGGAAGTGCTGCAGCTGCTGCTCGCCCACGTTGGCGAAGGACCCCGAGAGCGGGTCGATGTAGGCCACCTTGATCTGTGCCGCGGCCGGGATGGCCATGGCGAAGGCGAGCGTGGCGGCCACGAGGGCGCCGCGTCCTGCGCGCTGGAACATGTGTCGTCTCCTGGTGATTAGTTGTCGGTCGGCCCGCAATCGCCGCGGCCGCCGGCAGTACATCACCCGCGCGCAGGCGCGCGCCGTCATCTGCGTGACTGGAAGGGCGCGTGCGCCATTCATTCGGTGCATGGTCCCGCATTCGCCGCGCGGGGGCGGCGGGCCTTCAGCGCGCGCGATCGACCACGCGCAGCATGCCTTCCTGCGCGGTGGAGGCGACCAGCCGGCCGTCGCGTGCGAACACGCTGCCGCGGCACAGGCCGCGCGCGCCGCCCGCGCTGGGCGAGTCGATGACGTAGAGCAGCCAGTCGTCGAAGCGGAAGTCGCGGTGGAACCACATGGCGTGGTCGAGGCTGGCGGCGCGCACGTCGCCGGCCAGGAAGCTCAGGCCGTGCGGCACCAGCGCGGCGCGCAGAAGGCCGTGGTCGGAGGCGTAGGCCAGCAGCGCACGGTGCACCGTCGGGTCGTCGGGCAGCGGGGCCACGGCGCGCATCCAGATCGCGCTGCCGCCCTCGCGCGGCGCGGGCGCGAGCGGGTCGTCCTGTTCGACGCGGCGGTACTCGATGCCGTGCGGCGCGGTGGCCTTGATGCGCCAGCGCTCGGGCATGCGCGCGCCGATGGACAGGCGCTGCTCCAGCTCGCTGGGCAGCCCCTCGGGGCCGTCCACCGCCGGCATCGGCAGCTGGTGCTCGACGCCCCGGTCCACGGTCTGGAAGGAGGCCGCCATCTCGAAGATGATGCGGCCCTCCTGGCGCGCCAGCACATGGCGGGTCGTGAAGCTGCGGCCGTCGCGCACGCGGTCCACGCTGTAGTCGATGGGTGCGTGCTCGCCGGGCAGCAGGAAGTAGGCGTGCATCGAGTGCACCGGCCGCGTGGCCTCGACCGTGAGGCTGGCCGCCATCAGCGCCTGGCCGAGCACCTGGCCGCCGAAGACGGCGGGCGTGCCGATGTCCTCGCTCCGTGCGCGGAAGCGGTCCTCGCCGACGGGCTCCAGGCGCATGAGGGCGACGAGGTCGTCGACGAGGCAGGCGGTGGTCGGGGAGTCGGTCATCGGCAAGGGCGCGGTTCAGGGATAACCCTGAACCATAGCAAAGCCCAGGCCCGGCGGCTGTCGCCCGCGATCACCGGCCTGTGCGCTTGGGACACAATTCCGCGGCCAAGGCCCCCGGGGCCGTGACGCTGCCGTTCCAACCCCCAACCGCTCCACGCGCCATGACCACAGCTTCTTCCACGACCGCCCTCGCGCTGGCCGCCGCCGGTGCCATTCTCCTGGCCGGCTGCGCCTCCAAGTCCGGCGGCGCCGCCGCCGATGCCGGCGCACCCAAGGCCGCCGCGGCCGCGCCCAGCGCACCGCCGGCCCCGCCGCCGCCCCCGCCCCCGCCCGGCTATGCCGACATCGCGGCCGCCTTCGACGGCGGCAACCTCGCCAGCGCCCGCCAGGCACTGGTGGGCAAGAGCTTCCAGATCGACCTGCAACGCCCGGCCGCGCGCAACGCACCGGCCAGCAGCTGGGTCGCAAGCGAGGGCGATGCCGTGGGATTCCGCTGCCTCGTCACCGCGCCCAACTTCCGCGGCGGCCCGGTGACGGCCGAGGTGCGCGCCGTGCGCGTGGCCGGCAAGCAGAAGACGGTGGACCTGGCGCGTTGCGCCACCGCGGCCCCGCCCGCCGCGGCCGCTGCCCCTGCCGCCGCACCCGCAGCGGCAGCACCCGCCGCTGCCGCTGCCGCCGCCGGCGCGGGCACGGTCGGTGCCGGCAAGCCCGGCATGGATGCGCGCGGCAACGTGGTCGACTCGTCCAAGGTCGAGGCCGGCAGCGGCCGCACGGTGAAGGGCCTGAACGGCTACGACGGCGAGATCACCGGCAACCCCGGCCCGGGCAGCAAGTTCGGCCAACTGCAGATCGGCATGTCGGCCTTCCAAGTCACGAGCCAGATCGGCCCGCCGACCGACCAGGGCGCCTACATGACGGGCAAGGCCTGGATCCCCTTCTACTTCGGCGCCGACCGCCACCGCTTCGAGATGGTCTACAAGGGCCAGGGCCGCCTGATCTTCGCCGGCGGCAGCATGGGCGACTTCAGCAACGGCTACCTGATCTGGATCATCCACAACCCGAACGAGCCGGGCACGCGCTGAGCGCTCAAGCCGGCCCGGCGTGACAGCAGACGCACAGCTTGTTGCCGTCCGGGTCCCGCACGTAGGCGCCGTAGTAGTTCGCGTGGTAGTGCGGACGCGGCCCTGGCGGCCCGTCGCAGCGCCCACCCAGCGACAGCGCCAGGGCATGCACCGCGTCGACGGTGCCGCGGTCGGGCGCGAGCAGCGCCACCATCTGGCCGTGGCCCGGCGTCGCGGGCTCGCCGTCGAAGGCCGTGCCCACCAGCAGCAGCGGCCGGTCGGCGTCGGCGGCCTGCCAGCCGCACCAGTGCTGCACCAGCGGCGGGCTCTCGCCGGCACGCTCGACGAAGCGCAGGCGATGGCCCAGCCGCGCCATCAGCGGTTCGTAGAAGGCAAAGGCGCGGTCGAAGTCGGTGACACCGATGAAGACATGGGACAGCAGCATGGGCCGAGCTTAGGGGCCCGCGCGGTCCCTGCCTAGGCGTGTAGGATCAAAAGTGCAATCGGCTGCAGCGCCCGCCGCACGGGCGCTGCAGCCGGAATCGTCACGTTCGTGACGATCTCCCGCGGGGCGATTCAGCGGTCCAGATCGGCGCCGTCAGCGCGCAGCTTCGCCTGCAGCGCTGGCACGTCGACGTCCGCAAAGGAGCCGCTGCCCAGCGTCGCCGCCGCCGTGCCGGCCGCCTGCCCCATCACGAAGCAGCCGCCGCTGGCGCGCGCCGCCGACTGGCCCTCGTGCGTCATCGACGCACAGCGCCCGGCCACCAGCAGGTTGTCGACCGCCTGGGGCACCAGCATGCGCCAGGGCAGGTGGTTGTAGGCGTTGTCGGCATCGCGCGTGAAGGCCCATTCGATGCGGCCGTCGGCATGCATCTCCATCGGCCAGGCATTGAGGCCGATGACGTCGTCGAACTTCGCGCTCGACAGGATGTCCTCCCCGGCCAGCGCGTAGGCCCCTTCGATGCGGCGCGTCTCGCGGATGCCGACCTGCGGCGCGATTTCGACGATGGCCGATTGCGCGAAGCCCGGCACCTCGGCCTTCAGGAAGCGGAAGTATTCGGCGATCTGGCGCCGGCCCTCGAGCTCGCCCTCGCTCAGCTCGCGCGCATCGACGCCGTTCATCGCCTTGCCCTGCGCATTGCGGATCTGCGTGACGTTGGCGCGCCATTCGCGCGGATCGATGTTGGGCCGCAGGATCGCACCCTCGCGCGGGAACCTGTAGGTGCCCGGCTTCGCCGCCTCGACCTCGGCCATGCGTTCGTTGATGGCCTTGAACTCGCCCACCGACGCCAGCGCGGGCTGCGCGTCGACCTGGCCGATGCGGAACATGGTGGTGGGGAACAGGCCGCTGCCGTGCCCGTCGCCCACGGCGAAGGGCACGCCGGCGAAGGCGGCCACGTCGGCGTCGCCGCTGGCGTCGATCACGGCGTTGGCGCGGATCGCCTGGCGGCCGGACTTGGTCTCGACCACCAGGGCCTGCACGCGGCTGCCCTCCATCAGCACCGCCGCCGCCCAGGCGTGGAAGAGCAGCTCGACGCCCGCGGCCGCCATGAGCTGGTCGGCTGCGATCTTGTAGACCGAGGTGTCGTACGAGCGCACGCGGATGCGCCCGCCCATGCCGTCCTGCGGCTTGTTGAGGCCGCCCAGCGCGTCGATGCGCGCGAGCAGCTCGTCGGCCACGCCGTGCACCAGCTGCTGCATCTCGCCACCCCGCTTGCCGTACAGGCCCGCGAAGTTGGTGACGCCTCCCGCCGTGCCCATGCCGCCGAGAAAGCCGTAGCGCTCGACCAGCAGCGTGCGCGCGCCGTGCTTCGCCGCGCTGACCGCGGCCGCGATGCCGGCCGGGCCGCCACCGACCACGACGACGTCGTAGTCGCCGAACACCGGCAGCGACCGTGCCGGTTCTTGAAGGACAGAACTCATGGAAACCTCAACGATGGGACAGCGGCGCCTTCATTGGCAAGCGAAGCGAAGCCGGTTCGGGGACACCCACGGAACCGGCTTTGCCGGGCCGTCGGGTGTGCCCCCCAGTGGGGGGTATCGGCTGCCACACGAAGTGAGGCAGCCAAACGGGGGGCGTCGATTATTGGATTTTGATGCCGCGCGACTGGATGATCTTGGTCATGATGGCCGCCTCGTCCTGCACGCGCAGGCGCATGCCTTCGGGCGAGGTGCCCACCGGCTGCCAGCCGCGGTCGAACAGCGATTGGCGCACCTCGGGCATCTTCATGACCTGGGCCACCGCGTCGGTGATGCGGGCGCGCGCGGCCGGCGACAGCTTGGCCGGGCCGAGCAGTGCGGTCCACACCTCGAGGTTGGCGTCCTTCACGCCCAGGTCGGCCAGCGGGACGTAGTCGGGTGCCAGGGTGCTGCGGCCGCTGGTCAGGCCGATGGCCTTGACCTTGCCGGCCTTGACCTGCGGGATCGCGATGCCCGGCGGCACCAGCGCCATCTGGATCTGACCGCCGACCATGGCCGTC
The DNA here is from genome assembly GCA_030418545.1 of Xenophilus aerolatus. Classification (GTDB taxonomy): domain Bacteria; phylum Pseudomonadota; class Gammaproteobacteria; order Burkholderiales; family Burkholderiaceae_C; genus Xenophilus. The sequence continues at coordinate 73,345 of QAIB01000006.1, forward strand.
ACCACCTGGGGGTTGCCGGCGTAGGGCACATGCTGGGCCTGCAGGCCGGGCAGCCGGCTCTTGATGAGCTCCATGCCCAGGTGGCCCACCGAGCCCACGCCGACGGAGCCGTAATTCCACTTGTCGCCCGAGGCCTTGGCCGCGTCGAGAAAAGCCTTGCCCGAGGGCAGGTCGTTGGTGGCGATCAGCACCAGCGGCGCGGTGGCGATGAGCGAGAGGTAGCTGAAGTCCTTGGCCGGGTCGTAGGGCAGCGTCGGGTACAGCATCTTCGACGAGGTGAGATTGCCGTTGATGACCATGCCCAGCGTGTGATCGTCGGTGGCCTTGGCCACCGTGTCGGCCGCGATGTTGCCGGAGGCGCCCGGCTTGTTGTCGACCACCACCGGCTGGCCCAGCAGCTTGGCCAGCGGGTCGGCAATGGTGCGTGCGGCGATGTCGGGCGTCGAGCCGCCAGGGAAGCCGACCACCAGCCGGATCGGCTTGGTGGGCCAGGCGGTCTGCGCCGACGCGGACCAGGGCAGGGCGACGGCGAGGCCGCAGGCGGCGGCAAGAAGCGCTCTCTTGGAATGCTGCATGGAGTTCAGTGAGGGAAAAAAGGGGAGAGAGAAAAGTAAAAGCGAGCCGGAGGCTCGCGGGATGCAAGAAAGGCGCCGGCCCGGCGCGCTACTCGAGGCTGATGTTGCCACGCCGGACCAGCTCTCCGTAGGTCTTCGACTTGATCTCGGCCTGGCGCTCGATCTCCTCGGGCGACCAGGCCAGCGGTTCGAATGCGAAAGTATCGAATCGGGCGCGGATCTCGGGGTCGGCGATGACCTTCGCCACGTCCGCGTTGATCTTCGCCTTCACCGCCGCGGGCACGCCCTTGGGCGCCACCAGCGAGACGAAGGAGTTCACCTCCAGCCCGGCCGGGCCGCCGGATTCGCCGATGGTCGGCACGTCGGGCATCTGCGGCACGCGCTTGAGGGTGGCGACGGCGATGTACTTGAGCTTGCCGGCCTTGTAGATGCCCTGGCTCGAAGGGATGCTGGCGAAGGCCCACGGCACCTCGCCGGTGCCGACGTTCGAATACAGCTGCGAGACCTCGCGATAAGGCGCGTGGTTCTCCTGGAGGCCGGCCAGCGCGTCGAGCTGCTGCCCGCCCAGGTGGCCCGGGCTGCCCACGCCCCAGGAGCCGTACGTGATCTGCCCCGGCTGCGCCTTCGCGTCGGCGATCAGCTCCTTCATGCTGTTCCACTTCGACTGGCTGCTCACGGCCACGAAGAAGGGCGTGCGAAAGAGCGAGGCGACCGGGTCGAAGTGCTGCAGCGGCACGAAGTTGCGCGACTTGTACAGGTGCGGCAGCGCGCCCAGGTGCTCGCTGTCCAGCTGCAGCAGGGTGTAGCCGTCGGGCGCGGCGCGGCGGGCCGCGTCGATGGCGATGAAGCCGCCGCCGCCGGGCTTGTTCTCGATCGTGACGCGCTGATTCCACAGTTTGCCGAGCTTGTCGCTCACCAGCCGCAGCACCGCGTCGGGCCCGCTGCCGGCGGCGAAGGGCGTGACGATGACGACCGGCTTGCTCGGGAAGTCCGTGGCCTGGGCAAAGGCGTGCGGCATGCCGGCCGCGGCCAGCAAGGCAACGCCGCCCACGAGGGCGCGGCGGCGGGCAGGGGAAGAGGACATGGGAAGAAGTCTCCAGGAGTTGTTCGAGAACGGCGGCGAAGGTCGGCGGCGCCGCGCGGCGCCGGGCTCACGCGGCGGTGGCAGCCGGCACCGGCATAGCCGGGCGGAGCGCCGCGGGCGCATCGTCCAGGCAACGCTCCGGACGCCACGCATACAGCCACTCGACCGCATCGTAAAAGCGTTCGGGCGTGCGGCCCACCCAGAGGCTGTTGCGCACGAGACGCTCCACGCCCTTCGCGTGGTACAGGCGCCCCATCTCGCGCACCGACAGCACCACGCGCGCGGTGCGGGCCACGCGGGCCGACTCGTACAGGCGGAAGGCGGCGGGCAGGTCGAAGTCGCAGGCCTTCACCGCCTCGCCCAGCGTCACCGCGTCCTCGATCGCCATGCAGGCGCCCTGCGCGAGGTACTGCATCATGGGATGCGCCGCATCGCCCAGCAGCGTGGCGGGGCCCTCGCCCCAGCGCTCGATCGGGTCGCGGTCGGCGGTGCTCCAGCGGCGCCACGAAGTGGGCCGGTCCAGCAGCTGGCGCGGCCGTGCGTGCACGCCCTCGAAGTAGGACATCACCTCGGCCTTGCTGCCCTCGGTGACGCCCCACTCTTCCCGGTCCCGGCTGTGGAAGGTGACGACCAGGTTGTACTGCTGGCCGTCGCGCAGCGGGTAGTGCACCAGGTGGCAGTTCGGGCCGGCCCACACCACGGGCGCGTTCCAGCGCAGGTCGGCGGGCATGTCGGCCACCGGCACCACGGCGCGGTAGACCACGTGGCCCGACACCCGCGGCGCGTCGCCCACCAGGTGGCCGCGCACCACCGACTTGACGCCGTCGCAGCCGACGATCGCGTCGGCCTTGAAGCGCCGGCCGTCGCGGGTCACGGCCAGCACGCCGGGCGTGCCGATCTCCAGCGCCTCCACATGCGCCGACGTGTGCAGGCGGATGAGCGGATGCGCGAGCACCGCCTGGTGGATGGCGCCGTGCAGGTCGGCACGGTGGCTCACGGCATAGGGGTTGCCGAAGCGGCGGCGGAAGGCCTCGCCCACCGGCACCGAGGCGACCTCGCTGCAGTCGACGGCGTCCATCATGACCAGCCGTTCGGTGAAGACCGAGCCGCGGCGCACCGCCTCGCCCACGCCCAGCGCATCGAGCGCGGCGAAGGCGTTGGGGCCGAGCTGCAGGCCGGCGCCGATTTCGCCGATGGCGCTGCTCTGTTCGAGCAGGTCCACCGACACGCCCAGGCGCGCCAGCGCCAGGGCCGCGGACATGCCGCCGATGCCGCCGCCGACGAGCAGGACCGTGGGCCGCGCGGCCGCGGAGGAAGTGAGGGGATTCATGCGTGTCTCCTGAAGGCGCGCGGCCACTCGCGCCGCTGCCAGTGCACGCATTGTTGGCAGGCCCCACTATCGCTTCAAGCGCTCAGCCGGATACTGCCCATCGCGTTTTTCGATAATGTCCGTCATGGCCAAGCTCGACCTGGAATGGATCGCCGTCTTCGACGAGGTCTACAAGACCGCCAGCGTGACGCGCGCGGCCGACCGCCTGGGCATCGCGCAGGCGGCGGCCAGCACCATGCTCAACAAGCTGCGCCTGCACTTCGGCGACCGGCTCTTCATCCGCACCGCGCAAGGCATGCTGCCCACGCCGCATGCGCAGCGCGTGTACCCCTACCTGCGCGAGGTGCTGGCGCAGCTCGAACTGGCCCAGGGCAGCCGCGCCGGCTTCGTGCCCGCGCAGGCCGAGCGGAGCTTTCGCATCTGCATGACGGACATCAGCGAGGTGGTGCTGCTGCCGGCGCTGCTGGACCACCTGCGCCATCACGCGCCGGGCGTGCAGATCGAGACCGAGATCATCTCCAGCGACAGCCCGCGGCGCCTCGAGGACGGCGCGGTGGACCTGGCGGTGGGTTTCATGCCCCAGCTGGACGCCGGCTTCTACCAGCAGACGCTGTTCATGCAGAAGTTCGTCTGCCTGGCGTCGCAGAGCCATCCGCGCATCGACGGGCGCCTGACTCGCCGACGCTTCGAGGCCGAGGCGCATGCCGTAGTGGCCACCTCGGGCACCGGCCACGCGATCGTCGACAAGACCCTCGCACGCCTGGGCGTCAAGCGGCAGGTGGTGGTGCGCCTGTCGGGCTTCCTGAGCGTGGCGCGCATCGTGGCGCACACCGAGCTGCTGGTGATCGTGCCCTCCATCCTGGGCGAGATCCTGGCCACCCAGGAGCCGGTGCAGCGGCTGGAGCTGCCCTTCGCGCTGCCGGCCTACGCGGTCAAGCAGCACTGGCACGCCCGCTTCCATGCCGACGCCGGCAACGCCTGGTTGCGGCGCACCCTGGCGCAGCTCTTCGGCGGCGGCTGAGCCGTTCCGACGTCCGTCGGCGCCGTGGCGACGGACGGCACCCGGCGCGTGGCCGGCGCTCGCATAATCGCGCCCACCTCCACCCCCGAAGGCGCCCCATGTCGTCGATCACCCTCCGCTTCCTCGCCGAACCCAGCACCGTCAATTTCGGCGGCAAGGTGCACGGCGGCACCGTCATGAAGTGGATCGACGAGGCCGGCTATGCCTGCGCCACGAGCTGGTCGCACAACTACTGCGTCACGGTCTTCATCGGCAGCATCCGCTTCCACCGCCCGATCATGATCGGCGACCTGGTCGAGGTCGAGGCCCGGCTCGCCTACACCGGCAACACCAGCATGAACATCTCGGTCGAGGTGCGCAGCGGCGACATGAAGGGCGGGCAGATGACCAAGACCACCGAGTGCCTGATCGTCTTCGTGGCCGTCGATTCGCACGGGCGGCCGCTGCCGGTCGACGCGTTCGTGCCCGGCACGCCGGGCGAGATGGCCCTGGCGGAGCGGGCGCGCGCTCACCTCGAGTCCGCCAAGTCGGTGGCGGCCTCCAACGCCGCCTGAACCGACGCATCGCCTGGGCTTCGCGGCCCCGACGCACGGGCCGTCGTCGGGGCGACGCACCTGTCGATCCCGTGTCGCGGGCATCGATGAGAATGCGCCCCTTCTTCACCAACCTTCGTCAGAGAGTAGCAATGACATCGACATCGTCGACGCGGACCCGTGTGGCCATGGCCAGCCTGGTCCTGCTGGGCCTCGCAGCCTGTGGGAAGACGGACGACAAGGCGGCCGCGCCGCCCGCCGCAGCCCCGGCCGCTGCGGCCGCGGCCGCGGCCGCAGGCAAGCCGAGCGGTGCCCCGGCAACCGCCGCCAACGCGGACAACGCATCGCAGCAGTGGGACAAGAAGGCCCAGGCGTACATCCAGATCAACAACCGGCTGCTCAAGTTCAACAGCAGCGTCAACGAGACCTTCGCGCAGTGGGCGGCGCAGGCGCGCGCCAAGGTGGCCAAGGGCGACTTCAAGGCCATCCGCACCGACACGCACTACTTCGACGACTCCTTCGTCAAGAACATCAAGGCGGCGCTGGACAACCCCGCCAGCATGCCGGCGGCCGACGCCGCGGCGCGCAACCTGCTGGAGACGACGCAGAAGTACGTGCCCAACTGGAAGAGCCTCGAGGAATACAACAAGGCCAAGAAGTACGAGGACGACAACGGCGCCGAAGGCAAGCGCATGCTTCCGATGTACATCGAGGGCGTGGAGAAGATCAACGACGCGCTCAAGCAGTTCTCGGCCGCCGTCGACGACGTGGCGAGGGAATCCAACGCCAAGGCGCTGGCGGCCTACAAGGCCAGCGGCAAGCTGCTGGAGCTCTACAAGGCCGAGGCGCTGAACGCCGCGCGCGCGGTGGCGGACACCTTCAGCAGCGCCAAGGACTTCAAGGACGCAGCCAAGATCGAGAAGGCCAACGCACAGTTGGCGATCATGGAAGCCAAGCTCGTCGACATGCGCGCCGAGCACGAAAAGCGCAAGGCCGAATCGCCCAAGAGCCTGCCGATGATCGACCGCTACGACTCGATCTCGTCCAGCCTGACGGCGTTCGCGGGCGCCTACCGCGAGGCGCGCAAGAACCCCCAGAAGTTCAACGACGCCATCGGCAAGTTCAACGACGCGATCGACGCCAGCAACATGATGAGCCGCTGACGCGGACCCCGGCCGCGATGCACGCGGCCACGACGTGCGCCCCGCTCGAGTCCGCTCGGCGGGGCGCACTGCTTTTGCGACGTCCACCTCGCTGGAGGCATGCGTCACAGCACCCGTGGCCCACCCCAACGACCGTTTCACCCACCACAACGTGTTTCTCAGAGCGAAACATGATTGTGACTGATGCAACGCCTGCCTAAAGTCCGTCCCGATCCCGGCGCCAAGACGCCGCGACAGGAGACGAACCGATGCACCCCTCTGCCACCCTGCCCGCGACGCTGCCAGCCTCGGCGCGCGCGGCCCTGGACGCAGCGGCCGTGCCCTTCTCCGCCGGCGCGCAGCCGCCCGCGACGGCCCTGCCGGCCGGCGCCTGCGATGCCCACCTCCACGTCTACGACGCCCGCTTCCCCGCCGTGCCCGGCGCGCGCCTGACGCCGCCCGACGCCAGCGTGGCGGACTACCGCCGCCTGCAGCAGCGCACCGGGCTGAGCCGCGCCGTCGTCGTCACCCCCTCCACCTACGGCACCGACAACCGCCCGATGCTGCAGGCGCTGCAGGCCCTCGGCGACGCTGCGCGCGGCGTGGCGGTGATCGACGGCACCGAAGCCGACGCCGAGCTCCAGAGCCTGCACGCGCAGGGCGTGCGCGGCGTGCGGCTGAACCTGTCGCTGGGCGTGGGCACGCATGCGGACATGCTCATGCCCATCGCGCAGCGCATCGCACCGCTGGGCTGGCACCTGCAGTTGCTGATGCCGGCCGACCTGCTGCAGGCCCGGGCCGACGTGCTGTCCGCACTGCCCGTGCCCCTGGTCTTCGACCACTTCGCGCGGCTGTCGCCCGCCGATGCCGGCCGCCATCCCGCGCACGCCGTGGTGCTGCAGCTGCTGCGCGCCGGCCGGGCCTGGATCAAGCTGTCCGGTGGCTACCTGGTGAGCCCCGAGCACAGCACCGAGGACCCGGCCCTCGATGCCCTGGCGCGCAGCTTCCTCGAGGCCGCGCCCGGGCGCGTCGTCTGGGGCAGCGACTGGCCGCATGCCACCGCCTCGGCCGGCCTGCAGCCGATGCCCGACGACGCACGCCAGCTCGACCGACTCGAGCAATGGACCGGCGGCGGCGCGCTCTTCGCCCAGGTGCTGGTGCGCAACCCGGCCGTGCTCTACGGCTTCGATCCCCTTCCCGAACTTCAAGAACACACCGAGACATGACCTCCTCCTCCACATTCGTCACCCGTCGCACCCTCATCGCCGGTGCCGCCGCCTTGCTGGCTACCGGCGGCGCGCTGGCCCAGGGCGACTGGCCCACCGGCCGCGTCATCACCTGGGTGGTGCCCTATCCGCCCGGCGGCAGCACCGACGTCCTGGGCCGCGCCGTGGCGCAGAAGCTGGGCGGCACCCTCGGCACGAACGTGATCGTGGACAACCGCGCAGGCGCCACCGGCACCATCGGCGCCGCCTATGTCGCCAAGTCGGCGCCCGACGGCTACACGCTGCTGGGCACCTCCATCGGCCCGCAGGCCATCGCACCGCACCTGATGGGCAAGCTGCCCTACGACCCTATCGGCGGCTTCGCGCCGGTGGCGATCATCGGCACCATCCCGCACATCCTGGTGGTGGGCGCGAACCAGCCCTACCGCAGCGTGGCCGACCTGCTGGCCGCGGCCAAGGCCCAGCCGGGCAAGCTGGCCTTCGCCTCCGGAGGCACCGGCACCATCCTGCAGATGCAGGGCGAACTGCTGGCACAACAGTCCGGTGCCCGCTTCATCCATGTTCCCTACAAGGGCGACACGCCCGCGGTGCAGGACACGCTGGGCGAACAGGTGAACTTCATGTTCGCGCCGGCCGCCGCGGCGCTGCCGCATGTGCAGTCGGGCCGCCTGCGGGCATTGGCCGTCACCTCGGCCGCGCGCCTCAAGGCCCTGCCCGACGTCCCGACCATGGGCGAGGCCGGCCTCAAGGACTTCGTCGTCGAGCAGTGGCAGGCGGTCTTCGCGCCGGCCGGCACGCCGGCACCCATCGTCGATCGCCTCAACCGCGACATCAACGCCGCACTCAAGACGCCCGACGTGCTCGCCCTGGCCGACAAGCTGGGGGTGAACCTGGTGGGCGGCACGCCCGCGCAGCTGGGCGCGCTGCAGAAGTCCGACTCCGCCAAGTGGGCCGAGGTCATCCGCAAGGGTGGCATCAAGGCCGACTGATTCTTCCGCCCCTTCCTTCCCCGTCCTCCTCTTCTCACGAATCGAGCCACACCATGAGCCAACTCCCAGAAATCATCCGCGACATCGAGCGTGTCGCCCCCGAGGTCGTCGCCAAGGCGAAGACCTTCCAGGCCGCCATCCTGGCCGACGTGGCCGGTCGCCGCGGCACCATGAGCGCCCGCGTCGCGCCGGTGGACAAGCAAATGATCGTGGCCGGCCCGGCCTTCACCGTCGAAGTGCGCCCCGGCGACAACCTGATGATCCATGCCGCCATCGCGCTGGCCCAGCCGGGCGACGTGCTGGTGATCGACGGCAAGGGCGACCAGACGGCCGCCCTCATGGGCACGCTGATGCTCAGCGCCTGCAAGAAGCGCGGCCTGGCTGGCGTGATCGTCGACGGCGCGATCCGCGACAAGCTGGAACTGCTGCAGCTGGACTTCCCGGTCTTCAGCGCCGGCTTCAACCCGGCCGGCCCCACCAAGTTCGTGCCCGGCCGCATCAACCACCCGATCTCGGCCGGTGGCGCCAGCGTCAACCCCGGCGACCTGGTGGTGGGCGATGCCGACGGCGTGGTGGTGATCGAGCGCGAGAAGGCGCCCGCCATGCTGGACCTGGCCGACAAGAAGGTGGCCGACGAGGCCGCCCGCCTCGAATCCATCGCGCGTGGCGACACTGCCGCCAAGTGGCTGCCCGCCGCGCTGCGCGCCGCCGGCGTGCTGAAGGAAGGCGAGTCGCTGTGAGCACGGTACTCATCACCGCCGCCGACCTGGCACCGCAGGCCCTGGACCTGCTGAAGAACATGGAAGTGGTCTACGCCGGCAAGACGCCGACCGACGAAGACCTGCTGGCCCTGTGCAAGCGCCACGACCCGGTGGCGATCATCGTGCGCTACGGCAAGGTGAGCGCCGAGATGATGGACGCGGCACCGTCGCTGAAGGTCATCTCCAAGCACGGCAGCGGCACCGACACCATCGACAAGGCGGCCGCCAAGGCGCGCGGCATCGAGGTGGTGGCCGCCGTCGGCGCCAACGCCGCGGCCGTGGCCGAGCAGGCCCTGGCCCTGATGCTGGCCTGCGCCAAGTCGGTGGTGCCGCTCGATGCGCGCATGCACGCCGGCCACTGGGACAAGGCCACGCACAAGAGCCTGGAACTGGGCGGCCGCACCGTGGGCCTGGTGGGCCTGGGCGCCATCGGCCAGCGCTTCGCGCGCATGGCGGATGCCATCGGCATGCGGGTGATCGGCTTCGACCCCTACGCCAAGAACCTGCCCGACTACATCGAGACCGCCGAGCTCGCCACGATCTGGCGCGAGGCCGACGTGATCTCGCTGCACTGCCCGCTCACCGACGAGAACCGCGGCATGCTCAACGCCGACACGCTGGCCCAGTGCAAGCGCGGCGTGATCGTGGTCAACACCGCGCGCGGCGGCCTGATTGACGAGGCGGCGCTGCTGGCCGCCGTGCGCTCGGGCCAGGTGGGCGGCGCGGGCCTGGACAGCTTCGCGGTCGAGCCGATGACGGCCGGCCACCCCTTCCAGGGCCAGGAGCGCATCGTGCTGAGCCCGCACATCGGCGGCGTGACCAGCGACGCCTACGTCAACATGGGCGTGGCGGCAGCGAAGAATCTGCTGGCCGTGGTCGAACGCGGCTGAGTTCCGCCGCGGGCGAGAAGCGCAGGCGCCTCGCGAAGCGCGCAACGACGACCCCACCCAACGGAGACAACCATGACCCATCGACTCTCGCACGGCCTGCTCGCCGCCGCCCTCGGCGCCGCCCTGTGGGGCTGCGCCAGCGCGCCGCCGCCGGCGGCGCAGCGCCCCTCCGAGGCCAGCATCGCGGCCCACGTCGCCGCCGCCACGCGCGCCGCGGGCAGCGACCTGGGCGAGGTGCTGACGCTGTGCAAGCCGGTGCCCACCGCGCGGCCGGTGCAGGACGAGGCCGCCGACCGCGGCCTGCGCGCCCTGATCGCCCGCCCGGCACCGCCACCCGGCCGCGCCTTCGACAACCTGTACTTCGTCGGCGGCGACTGGTCCAGCGCCTGGGCCATCGACACACCCGAGGGCATCATCCTGCTCGATGCGCTCAACAACCAAGTCGAGGCGGCCGCGCTGATCGAGGGCGGCATGCGCAAGCTCGGGCTGGACCCGGCGCGCATCCGCTACATCGTGGTCAGCCACGGCCACGGCGACCACTACGGCGGCGCGCCCTATCTGGCGCAGAAGTACGGCGCCCGCGTGGTCATGAGCGACATCGACTGGACCATGATGGAAACGCGGCTGGAATTCGCCACGCCCATCTGGGGCGCGCCACCCAAGCGCGACATCAGCGTCAAGGACGGCGACAAGCTCACGCTCGGCGGCACCAGCCTCACGCTGTACGTGACGCCCGGCCACACCTGGGGCACGCTGTCGCCGGTGTTCGACGTCACCTGGCAAGGCAAGAAGCATCGCGTGCTTCTGTGGGGCGGCACCGGCTTCAACTTCGGCGCCGACATTCCGCGCATGGAAACCTACGGCCGCTCCACGCAGCGCATGGCGCAGGTCGTGCGCGCCGAAGGCATCGACGTGATGCTGTCCAACCATTCGCGCGTGGACGGCTCGCAGGGCAAGCTGGCCCGGCTGCGCGAGGCGGGCGGCACGGGTCCCAACCCGTTCGTGGTGGGCGAGCCGACCGTCGAGCGCACGCTGACCGTGATGAACGAATGCTCGCTGGCCCAGCGAGACCGTTTCGCCCTGCTGCGCTGAGCACGAAGGCGAACGCCCCGCGCCCGGCAAGGCCCGGGCAACGGGCGGACGCCTGCTGGACGTGCCGTCGCGCCTTCGAGCCCGATCAGGCACATGACCCGAAGGCCGCCCCGTGCACGGGCCGCCGCGACTTTCACAAGGAAACATCATGAAGACATCCGCCTTCAAGGCCGTGCTGCTGGCCGCGATCACCGCCCTCGGCTTCAACGCATCCGCGCCGGCACAACCGGCCTGGCCCGACCGGCCGATCAAGCTGGTCGTGCCCTACCCCGCCGGCGGCAACGCCGATGCCACCGCGCGGCTGCTGGCCACGCAGCTGTCGGACCGGCTGGGCCAGCAGGTGCTGGTGGACAACCGCCCGGGCGGAGGCGGCACCATCGGCGCCACCGCGGTGGCGAAGGCGCCCGCCGACGGCTACACGCTGCTGCTCGACGCGACCGCCTTCACCGTCAACCCGAGCCTGTTCAGCAAGCTGGCCTACGACCCGACCAAGGACTTCGCGCCGATCTCGCAGATCACCCGCGTGCCCATGCTGCTCGTGGTGCCTGCCGCCTCGCCGCTGAAGTCGCCGGCCGACCTGGTCCGTGCCGCGAAGGCCTCGCCCGGCAAGCTGAGCTATGCCTCGGCCGGCAACGGGGGCGCGCAGCATCTGGCCGCCGAGCTCTACAAGCAGGGCGCCAAGCTGTCGATGGTGCACATTCCCTACCGCGGCGGAGCGCCCGCGCTGACCGACCTCACCGGCGGCCAGGTGGACCTGATGTTCAGCGCCACCTCGGCCTCGGGCACCTTCGTCAAGAGCGGCAAGCTGCGCGCCCTGGCCATCACCTCCGCCGAGCGCTCCGCCGACTGGCCGGACCTGCCGACGGTGGCCGAAACGGGCCTGCCGGGCTTTGCGGTCTACGAATGGAACGGGCTCTTCGCGCCGGCGGGCACGCCGCCCGCGGTGCTGCAGCGGCTGGAGACCGAGACCCGCGCGGCGCTGTCCTCGGCCGAGCTGAAGTCGCGCCTGTCGGACCTGGGCGTGCAGCCTGTGGGCTCCAGCAGCGCGGACTTCCGCCGCTTCGTGCAGGCGGAAACGACGCGCTGGGCCGACGTCATCAAGCGCGCGGGCATCCGCATGGACTGAGCGCGAGCGCCGTCCATCCCGTCCTGTCCGCTGCGCGCAGAACACATCCTTCCTCATCTCTCGACACCATGACCTTCCCGAACACCCAGGCGCTGCGGCGCTCCACCATCGCGGCGCTGCTGGCCGTGCCTTTGCTCGCCGCGTCCGGCCTCGCATCGGCCCAGACCGACTGGCCCAACCGGACGGTGAAGATCGTCGTTCCCTACGCCCCCGGTGGCGCCGTGGACGTCGTGACCCGCAAGATGGCGCAGAAGCTCGGCGAGCAGACCGGCCAGAGTTTCATCGTCGAGAACAAGCCCGGCGCCAGCAGCACCATCGGCGCCATGCAGGTGGCGCGGTCCGAGCCGGACGGCTACACCCTGGTGGCCAACGACACGAGCTACGCCCTGCTGCCGCACATCTTCAAGAAGCTGCCCTTCGACCACGCCAACGACCTGCTCCCGGTGAGTGCCTTCGTGTTCGCACCCTTCACCCTGGTGGTGAACAGCAACTCCCCCTACAAGACCCTGCCCGAGCTCCTGGCCTTCGCCAAGGCCAACCCGGGCAAAGTAACCTATGGCAGCGGCGGCGCCGGCACGCTGCCGCATTTCAGTGCCGAAGCCCTGGGCCTGGCAACGGGCACCAAGCTGCTGCACGTTCCCTTCAAGGGCGCGGCGGAAGCCACGCAGGCGCTGATGGGCGGCACGATCGACATGCAGTTCGCCTCGCCCTCGGGCGTGATCGGCAACGTCAAGGGCGGCAAGCTGCGCCTGCTGGCCATCAGCGGCGAGCGCCGCGTGCCCCTGCTTCCCGACGTGCCGACCTTTGCCGAGGCCGGCGTGAAGGACTTCAGCGTCATCAACTGGACGGGGCTGTGGGCGCCGAAGGGCACGCCGCCGGCCGTCATGCAGCGGCTGCAGGCCGAGATCGCCAAAGCCATGAAGGCAGACGACATGAAGGCCTTCGCCGAGAGCGTGGCCGCGGAGCCGCGCCTGCTCGACGCCAGCGCCTTCGGCAAGCTGCTCAAGGACAGCACGGCGCGCTGGGGGCAGGTGGTCGCGCAGTCCGGCTTCGAAAAGCAATGAACGGGGCGTCCGACTCCGGCTCGGACGGGCCAGCCGGCGTGGCCGGGCCCGTTCCGCATTCGGCCGGCGAACAGCCCCCGGCGCTGCGCCTGCCACCGCTGGCCTGCGACAGCCACATGCACATCTTCGACCCGCGCTTCGCGCCGTCGAAGCACTGGAAGCGCCAGCCGCCCGATGCGCCGGTGGCCGCCTACCGGCAGCTGCAGGCGCGCATCGGCACGCAGCGCGCCGTGATCGTGACGCCCTCCACCTACGGCACCGACAACGCCTGCACGCTCGACGCGCTGGCGCAGATGGGCGAGGCCGCCCGCGGCGTGGCCGTGGTCGAGGCGGGCGTCGACGCGATCGAACTGCAGCGCCTGCATGCGCTGGGCGTGCGCGGCCTGCGCGTCAACTTCGTGACGCCGCAGTCCTGGGGCACGACCACACCGCAGATGCTTGCCACGCTGGCGGCCAAGGTCGCTCCGCTGGGCTGGCACATCCAGGTCTTCGTGCATCCGGAACAGCTGCTGGCCATGGCCGCGCTGCTGCGCGGGCTGCCCGTGCCGCTGGTGGTGGACCACATGGCGCGGCTCGATCCAGCGCAGGGCGCAGGCGGCGAAGCCTTCGACCTGCTGTGCAGCCTGCTCGATGCAGGCAACACCTGGGTCAAGCTCTCGGGCGCCTACATGCGCTCGGCCGTGGGCGGGCCCAGCTATGCCGACACGGTGGCCGCTGGCCAGGCGCTCGTGCGCCGCGCGCCCGAACGCCTGGTGTGGGGCAGCGACTGGCCCCACACGACCGAAACGCCCGGCAGCGTGGACGATGCCGCGCTGGTCGACCTGCTCGGCCGCTGGTGCGAGGGCGACGCCGAACGGATCGCGCGCATCCTGGTCGACAACCCGGCGAAGCTCTACGACTTCGGCCCCGTGCCATCTTCCTGAAAGAGCGCAGATTTCATGTTCCTTCTCCAACCGCCCCAGGTGCGCGAACTGACCCTGTTCAGCGCCATGCCCGACGCGTTCCGCCGCCCGCGCCGCAGCGACTGGGCCGACGCCAACCGCGGCGGCACGCCCACCGACTCCTTCCTCGAAGGCCCGGTGTTCGACGAGGCCGGCAACCTCTTCGTCACCGACATCCCCTGGGGCCGCGTGTTCCGCATCGACCCGCAGGGCCACTGGTCGCTGGTGGCCGAGTACGACGGCGAGCCCAACGGCATGAAGTTCCTCGATGCCGGCACGCTGCTCATCACCGACTACAAGAACGGCCTGATGCAGCTGGACGTGGCCAGCGGCCGCGTCACGCCCTTCCTGCCGCGGCGCAACAGCGAGCGCTTCAAGGGCGTGAACGATCTGGTCTTCGACCGCGCCGGCAACCTGTACTTCACCGACCAGGGCCAGACCGGGCTGCACGATCCCACAGGCCGGCTCTACCGCCTGTCGCCTGACGGCCGGCTGGACCAGTTGCTGGGCAACATCCCCAGCCCCAACGGCGTGGCGCTGTCACCGGACGAGAAGGTGCTGTACCTGGCGGTGACGCGCGGCAACTGCGTCTGGCGCGTGCCGCTGCTGCCGGACGGCAGCGTCTCGAAGGTGAGCCAGTTCTTCACCTCGTATGGCCCCAGCGGCCCCGACGGCCTGGCCGTGGATGCGCAGGGCCGCGTGCTGGTGGCCAACCCCGGACTGGGCTACCTCTGGGTGCTCAACACGCGGGCCGAACCGGTGCAGGTGCTGCGCGGTCCGGCCGGCGCGTCGATCACCAACCTGGCCTTCGGCGGGCCGCAGCGGAGCACGGTGTTCGTCACCGATTCGACGCATGGCCACGTGCTGACGGCCGAGATGGACGTGGCGGGCCTGCCGCTCGCGCGGCGCGGCTGAAGCCCGCCCGACCGACTGCCGGCGGCGTTGCAGTGGCAGTCCGGTGCAAAGCTGCTTTCCAAGACCTCATTCCCTCAGGAGACGACTTCATGCGCATCGCTCGAACATTCCTCGCCGCGGCCCTGGGCATCGGCATCGCCGTCGGCGCGACCGGGGCCCTGGCCCAGGACGCCTACCCCAGCAAGCCCATCCGGGTGATCGTCCCCTTCGCCGCCGGCGGCCCGGCGGACGTGGTGGCGCGCGAGATGGCGCAGTCCCTGGGCAAGGAACTGGGGCAGTCGCTGGTCGTCGAGAACCAGGGCGGCGGCGCGGGCGTGCCGGCGCTGGGCACGGTGTCGCGTGCGCCCGCCGACGGGTACACGCTGCTGTTTGCCGCCTCGGGCAATGTCGTGATCCAGCCGCTGCTGACGAAGAACCGCGTGGACATCCTCCAGCAGCTCTCGCCGGTCGGCATGGTGAGCGCCAGCCCCCATGTGCTGGTCGTATCGAGCAAGCTGCCCGTGCGCACGGTGAAGGAGTTCACGGCCTATGCCAAGGCCCATCCCGGCCAGGTCAACTTCGCCTCGGCCGGCGTCGGCGGCCTGGCGCACCTGGGCACCGAGCTGTTCGAGCGCGCGGCGGGCATCGACGCGCGGCATGTGCCCTACAAGGGGACGTCGCAGGCCATGGCCGACCTGGCCGGCGGCGAGGTCCAGGCCATGTTCAGCAGCCTGCCGTCGATGAAGGGCCTGATCGACAAGGGCGCGATCCGGGTGATCGGCGTCACGGCGCCCTCTTCCTCGCCCGCCTACAAGGGCATTCCCGTCATCAAGGATGCCGGCGTGCCCAATTTCGAATACACGACCTGGTACGGCCTCTATGGACCCGCCGGGCTGCCCGCGGCCGTGGTGGACCGCCTGAGTGCGGCGCTCACCCGCCTGGCCGCCGACAAGGCCTTCGGCGAGCGCCTGCTGGCCCAGGGCGTCGATCTGTCGATCAGCTCGGCCAAGGACCTGGGCGAGCGCACGCGCCGCGAGACCGCCACCTGGGACAAGGTGATCCGCGAGGCCGGGATCGAGCTGAACTGAGCCAACTCGGCTCAGGGGTGCCAGCGAGAGACGACCGGCGGTGTCGCCGGCGAGCGCCCGCCGGCGAGTGCATACGACAGCTGGTTGGCCGCTGCCACCACGGTCTTCGCATGGGTCTCCAGCTTGGCACGCGTGAGCCGCGAGCTGGGTCCCGAGATGCACATGGAGCCCAGCAGGTGCCAGCCGGTGCGGAAGACCGGCGCGGCCACGCTCGACACGTCGGGCTCGCGCTCGCCCAGCGACAGGTGGTAGCCACAGGTGCGGATCGTCTCGTAGGGCTCGCCCTGCGCGCCGCTGAAGGCCAGGATCACCCGGCCCGGGGCGCCCAGGTCCAGCGGCAGCCGCGCGCCGATGCGCACGTGGTGCCGCACCGACTGCGGTCCCTCCACCCGCGCCACGCAGGCGCGGATGTCGCCCTCGCGCACGTAGAACGACGCGCTCTCGCCGCTGAGCCGCACCAGCTCGTGCAGCGCCGGCTCGACCACGTTGTTGACGTCGAAGCCGGCCTGGTAGCGCGCTCCCAGCCAACCGGCCGCCGGCCCCAGCCGCCACTGGCCGGACTCCGTCTGCACCATGTAGTTCGACTGCGCCAGCGTGCGCGCCAGGCGCAGCACCGTGGTCTTGTGCATGCCGCTGCGGCGGCTCAGCTCGGCCAGGCTCAGGGCCGACTCGCCGACCTCGAAGGTTTCCATCAGAGAGAGCGCGCGGGTGACCGCGATCACACCGCCTTCGCCGCGCCCGTCGGACGCTTCTGCCGCAGACGCATCGTTGCGCATGTCGGACCTCGGTTCGTGGAACGAAACGACATTGTATGGGTTGAAACCGCACCCTAGAGTGCGCTCCGGGACGCACTCCCTGCGTCCGGAACACAGTCGGAGACAAACCCGTGAAGACATCCCGCCGCGCCGCGTTGGCGCTCGCCGCCGCATCCCTGCTCGCCGCCACCGCGGCCCATGCCGAGACCTGGCCCGCCCGCCCGATCCGCCTCGTCGTGCCCTTCCCGGCCGGTGGCGGCACCGACATCATCGCCCGCGAGTTAACGAACAAGCTCACCAGCTACGGCTACAACTTCGTGGTCGACAACAAGCCCGGCTCCGGCGGCAACCTGGGCGTGGACGCCGCGGCCAAGGCCGCGCCCGACGGCTACACGCTGGTGCTGGGCCAGACCAGCAACCTGGCGATCAATCCGACGCTCTACACCAAGCTGCCCTACGACCCGCTGAAGGACCTGACGCCGATCAGCCTGGTGGCGACCTCGCCGCTGGTCGTCGTGGCCGGCACCGCCACGCCGTACAAGACCCTGGCCGACGTGGTCAAGACGGCGAAGGCCAAGCCCGACAGCATCAACTACGCCTCCTCGGGCAACGGCACGGTGGCCCACCTGGCCATGGAATCCTTCCAGAAGGCCGCGGGCATCAAGCTCACGCACATTCCGTACAAGGGCGCGGCCCAGGGCGTCACCGACGTGATCAGCGGCCAGGTGCAGCTGTACGTGTCCTCGGTGCCCACGCTGCTGCCCCACATCAAGTCCGGCAAGATGCATGCGCTGGCGCTGACCTCGCTGCAGCGCGCCTCGGACCTGCCGCAGGTCCCCACGGTGGCCGAGTCGGGCTACAAGGGCTTCGAGGCCATCACCTGGTTCGGCATCGCGGGGCCGGCCGGCCTGCCCAAGGAGATCGTGGCCAAGCTCAATGCCGACATCAACAAGGCGCTGCAGGACCCGGCGCTCAAGCAGAAGCTCTCGGGCCAAGGGGCCGACGTGCAGGGCAGCAGCGCGGCCGACTTCGCCAAGCTGATCCGCGACGACATCCCGCGCTGGGGCAAGCTGGTGAAGGACTCGGGCGCCAAGGTGGACTGAGGCCCGGCGCCGCGCTCACTCGGTCGTGAGCAGGCCCGACGCGATCAGGCCCCGGTAGGTGTCGACCTGGCGCGCGAGGAACTGCTCGAACTCGGCGGCCGGCATGCGCGTGGGCACGCCACCGATGTCCTCCACATGCCGCCGCACCGCGGCATCGGCCAGCACCGCGTCGTTGGCCTCCACCAGGCGCTTGACCACGGCCGGCGGCACGTCCTTCGGCGCCATCAGCGCGGTGAAGGGGGCGATATCCACCTCGGGCTGCTTGAGCTGTGCCATGGTCGGCACGTCGGGCAGCGACGGCACGCGCTGGCCGAACACGGTGCCGATGGCGCGCAGCCGGCCGGCCTTGACCAGTTGCAGGGCCGAGGGCAGGTCGGTGGCCACGGCATCGAGCTGCCCGCCCAGCAGGTCTTGGACCGCCGGGCCCGCGCCCTTGTAGCCGACGATGACGAACTGCCCGCCCAGCGCCTTCTGCAGCTGGAGGATGTTCACGTGGCCCGCCGTGCCGTTGCCGGGATGGCCGAACTTCACCTCGCGCGGATGTGCCTTCACGTGGGCCGCGAAGTCGGCATAGCTGCGGATGGGTGAATTCGCACTCACCACCAGCACGCCGGGCACCTGCGTCAGCAGTGCCACCGGCTTGAAGTCCTTCAGGCCGTACTGCGCCGCCTTGCCGGCGAGTTGCCAGCTCGAGACGATGGGGCCGGTGGTGCCGATCATCAGCGTGTAACCGTCGGCCTCCGCCTTCGCCACCTGCATGGCGCCGATCATGCCGCCCGCGCCGCCCTTGTTGTCCACCACGAAGGGCTGGTTCAGGCGGCGTGCGTAGGCCTCCGCGAAGATGCGCGCCGTGCTGTCGGCGTTGCCGCCGGGCACGAAGGGCACGACGACCTTGACGGCGCGGCTGGGGTAGCCGGCCTCCTGGGCGAATGCGGGGCCGAGGCCCAGTGCCAGGGCAGCGGCAAGCACGGCGGTGCGCCGCGTGACGAGGGTGGAATGCATGTCTGTCTCCAGTTCGAATCGAAAGATTGGGGCGGCGGCGG
This sequence comes from Xenophilus aerolatus, assembly GCA_030418545.1. Taxonomy (GTDB): domain Bacteria; phylum Pseudomonadota; class Gammaproteobacteria; order Burkholderiales; family Burkholderiaceae_C; genus Xenophilus. The sequence continues at coordinate 92,002 of QAIB01000006.1, forward strand.
CCTCGCCGCGTCGCCACGCCGCGGCGGCGTTCAGTCCTGCTTGATGTCGCCCTTGCGGATCACCTCGGACCAGGTCGCGTCTTCCTTCTTCAGGTAGTCGGCGAATTCGGCCGGCGTGGAACCGACGACCTGCGCGCCCACGTCGCCGAAGCGCTGGCGCACCTCGGGCTCGCGCAGCGTTTCGACGAGCGCCTTGTGCAGCGTGTCGGCCACGTCGCGCGGCGTGCCCTTGGGCACGAAGACGCCGTTCCACTCGTAAACGGCGAAGCCTGGTATGACGGTCTCGGCCACCGTGGGCACCTCGGGCAGGCGCTGCGAGCGCTGGGGCGACGAGATGGCCAGCGCGCGCAGCTTGCCGCTGTCGACCAGCGGCGATGAGGCGGCGACGGTGCTGAACATGAAGTCCACCTGCCCGCCCATCACGTCGGTGATGGCCGGGCCGCCGCTCTTGTAGGGCACGTGCACCATGTCCAGGCCCAGCTTCTGGCGGAACAGCTCCGAGGCCAGGCGCTGCACGGTGCCGCTGCCGCCGGAGGCGAAGTTGATCTTGCCGGGCCTGGCCTTGGCCTGGCTCACCAGGTCGCCCACCGTCTTGTAGCCCGAGCCGGCCTTGACGATCAGGATGTTGGGCGCCAGGGACACCAGCGACAGCGGCTCCAGCGCCGAAGTCTGGAAGGGCATCTGCGGGAACAGGTGCGGATTGATCGAGTACGGCGTGGCGTCGTAGAGCAGCGTGTAGCCGTCGTTGCGCGCCTTGGCCACGAAGGCCGCGCCGATGGTGCCGCTGGCGCCGGCGCGGTTGTCGATGATCACGCTGGTGCCCAGGCGCGTGCCCATGCGGTTGGCCACGATGCGGGCCAGCGCGTCCGCCGCGCCGCCGGGTGCGTAGGGCACCACGATCGTGATCGGGCGGTCGGGGTAGGCGGCCAGCGCGCCCGCGCAGGCGCCCAGGGCCAGCAGGGCCGCGGCCAGGGGGCGCAGCGTCATCTTGAAGCGGGTCATGGTTCGTATCCTTGGAATAAATGGGAAGGCAGGTGCACGCGGGCCAGGCGTTCGGGGCCGAGTTGCCCGAGCCGCTCGACGCCCAGCAGGGCCATGTCGCGATGGATCTCGTCCTTGAGCAGGCGGATGGCATGCGCCACCCCCGCCTCGCCGCCGATGGCCGCGGCATAGGCCATGGGGCGGCCCACGAAGACGTGGTCGGCGCCCAGCGCCAGGGCCTTGAGCACGTCGGTGCCGCGCCGCACGCCGCTGTCGAGCATGAGCGCCATGGCGCCCTTGACGCGCGCCGCCTCGGGCAGTGCCAGCAGCGGCGGCAGGGTGCCGTCGAGCTGCCGGCCGCCGTGGTTGGACAGGATCACGCCGTCGGCGCCCGCCTGCTCGGCGCGGCGCACGTCGTCGGCCGAGATCAGGCCCTTGATCACCAGCTTGCCGCGCCACAGGCGCCGCACCAGCGCGAGGTGGTCCCAGCTCAAGTGGTCGCGCAGGCCGAACTGGCGCACCACGCTGCGCGAGATGATGGGCACGCCGCGGCCCGCGCCCGCGTTTTCGAAGTGCGGCATGCCGTGGCTGAGCAGCGTGCGCGCCAGCGTGCCGGCCAGCCAGCGCGGGCGTGCGAGGCCGTCCACCGCCAGGCGCAGCGAGGGGCGCAGCGGCGTCGAGAAGCCCACGCGCACGTTGTTCTCGCGATTGGCGAGCGTGGCCGTGTCCACCGTCACCACCAGGGTGCGAAAGCCGGCCTTCTCCACGCGGGCGACCAGGCCCTCGATGTGCGCCGGCTCGCCGGGGATGTAGGCCTGGAACCAGCCGCAGGTGGGGGCGGCCTCGGCCACCCGCTCCATCCGGGTCAGCGAGGCGCCGCTGAGCACGTGCGGAATGCCGGCCGCCTCGGCCGCGCGCGCCATGACGACGTCGCCGTCGTAGGCGAACAGGGCGCACAGGCCCATTGGCGCGATGCCGAAGGGCGCCTGGTAGCTCTGCCCCATCAGCTGCACCACCTGCTGGCGGGCCGCCACGTTGACCAGCACCTGGGTGCGGAACATCCACTGCCGGAAGGCCGCGGTGTTGGCCTGCAGGGTCACGTTGTCCTCCACGCCACCCTGCAGGTAGCCGAAGATCGGGCGCGGCAGCGTGCGCTGCGCGGCCGGCTCCAGGTCGCGCAGCGAGAGGATCGGGCGCAGCCGCGGCGGCAGTTGGCGGCGGGCGTCGGGCGCGGGGCCGAGCTGTGGCTTGGCCAGCGAGGGCGTTGGGAAAGGCGTGCTCATGACGGGTGTGAATGGGGCCGCCTGTGCAGCCCGAACCCATTGGACGTGCGTGCCCTGCCCGCGGGCAACGCGTTACGCAGCGTGGAACGTCAGGGGTGCCAGGTGGCGCGCAGCGCCGTGGCGGGCATGCCGCCGAGCGCGAGGCCCAGCTCCCGCGCCGCCGCCACCGTCGGCGGTGCGAGCCGTCGCAGGCGCACCGCCGTCAGGCGCGCGGCCGGCCCCGCGGTGCTGATGGCGCCCAGCACCATGCCCTGGGCGCCGCGCACCGCCGCCGCCACGGCGGCGGCTTCGCTGTCGCGTTCGCCGCGCGCGTAGTGGAAGCCCTGGCGACGGATGCGTTCGTACAGGTCGCCCGGCTCGCCCAGGGCGGCCAGGATGACGCGGCCCGGCGCACCGCGATCCAGCGGCAGCACCTCGCCGGAGCGCACATGGTCGGGCAGCGCCGCCGGGCCGTCGCAGCGCATCAGGCAGCTGCGCAGGTTGCCCTCGTGCACGTAGAAGGCGGCGCTCTCGCCCGTCTCGGCGCACAGCTTCTTCAGGATCGGCTCGATGGCCGAATCGACATCGAACTGCGCCTGGTAGCGCGAGCCCAGCCATCCCGCGGCGGGGCCGAGGCGCCAGGCGCCGTCCTCGCGCGGCACCAGGAAGCGCGACACCGCCAGGGTGCGCGCCAGCCGCAGCACGGTGGGCTTGTGCATGCCGGTGCGCCGCGCCAGTTCGGCCAGCGGCAGGAACACCTCGCGGCCGTCGAAGGCCGAGAGGATGGCGATCGCCCGCCCCACGGCCTGCACCTGTCCGGAGCGCACGCCGCGGGCGGCATCGTTCGCACGTGCGGTCTGCAGCAGCGCGCGCATGTCCGCAGCCGGGCGGGGATCGGCAGACCGCAGCGAGCGCTTCGCCACCGCGCTCTGGGCAGGAAGGGCGCCGTGCGCGTTACGCGCTGCAGAACGCATTGCAGTGGAAGCGGGAGGTCTCGATGATCCCTGCATTGTGCGGCGCGCCGCAAAGGCCTTGCGCCGCGACCTCCTCCTTCCGCTCCCTTGATACCTCGTGCCGCTTCCAGCCACTCCATCGATCCTCGCGGCGGTCGGCTCCACGCTGCTGCGCCACGGCCTGCATGCCGACGGCCGCACCGAAGCGGCGGATGCGCTCGACCTCGCGCTCGATGTGCAGTACGCCTGCTTCCACCCCGCCCGGCCGCTGCTCTATGTGCTGTGCAGCAACGGCGGCGTCGGGCGCCCTGGCGACCGCCATGCCCTCGTGGTGCTGCGCCTGGACGGCGCTCGCCTTGCTGTGGCCGGCGAATCGGTGCCGCTGCCGTTCCGCCCGATCCACGGATCGGTCGACCTGCGCGCGGGTCGGCTGCTGGTGGCCTACAACCGTCCGGCCGCACTCACGGTGCATGCGCTCGACGAGCGGGGTATGCCGCAGTCGATGGCCGGGCCTTTCGAGGATCCGGCGGTGGTGGGTCACTTCCCGCACCAGGTGCTGCCGATGCCGCAGGGCAACGGCGTGCTGCTGGTGTGCCGCGGCGACGACGCGATGGCCCAGCAGCCCGAGAACCCGGGCTCGCTGCGCGTGCTGTGCGTCGGGGCGGACCGTGCAGCCTGCACGCAGATCGTGGCGCCTTCCGGCGGCTTCGGCTTCGGGCCACGCAATGCGGTGTTCGGGCCGGACGGAGGCTGGCTGCAGGTCGTGCTGGAGCGGCAGAACCGCCTCGTCACCTTCGGCCTGCAGGGCGGTGCGATCGAATCGACGCCGCGCTTCGAACTGGCCCTCCTGCGGCAGCCCGAAGGTGGGCATCAGCCGCAGCTCGCCGGCGCCATCGAGCTCGACCGCGCGGGCACGGTGGCCTACGTGGTGAACCGTTCACATGCGGCCGTGGTGCTGGGCGGCCGCAAGCTCGACGCCGGCGGCGAGAACAGTGTCGTGGTCGTTGCACTGGACGCGGTGACGGGCCGGCCGCAGCGCCTGCAGGTGGTGCCGCTGGCGGGCCTTCATGCGCGCTGCATCGGCCTGTCGCCGGACGGGCGATGGCTGGTCGCGGCCATCCGCGAATCCAGCGTGCGGGCCGAAGGCGAGGGCTTCGTCGAACAACCTGCCGGCCTGCAGTGCTTTCGTGTCCAGCCGGACGGCCGTCTGGTGTTCCACCATCACCAGGTGCTGGACGACCGGGCCGCAACGGTGTTCTGGGCCGGCTTCGCGCCGGCATAGCCGGCCGGCACGAAGCGCAGCGAATCAGGCGACCACCGTGCCGCTCGCCTCGCCCAGCCCGATGCGCACCGCGCCCTCGCGCTCGCACCAGCCGCGCAGGATCAGCGTGTCGCCGTCCTGCAGGAAGGTGCGCTGCTCGCCGTTGGGCAGCGTGAAGGCTTGCTTGCCGCCCACGCTGAGTTCGGTGAACGAGCCGGCGGCGTCGAGCGTGGGCCCGGAGAGCGTGCCCGAGCCCAGCAGGTCGCCGGCCTGCAGGTTGCAGCCGTTGACGGTGTGGTGCGCCACGAGCTGGGCCGGCGTCCAGTAGGCCGCGTCCTTGAGCTTGCCGAGCGTGAGGCGTGCCGGGGCCTGGCCCTCGGTGCGCATCTTCGCGGTCTGGATCAGCACTTCCAGCGTCATGTCGATGTGGCCTTGCGCGCGGTTGTCGGCACCGTCGAGATAAGGCAGCGGCTGCGGGTCGCCCTCGGGACGCGAGAAGGGCGCGCGGAAGGGCGCCAGCGCCTCCATCGTGACGATCCAGGGCGAGACGGTGGAGCCGAAGTTCTTCGACAGGAAGGGGCCCAGCGGCTGGTATTCCCAGGCCTGGATGTCGCGCGCCGACCAGTCGTTGAACAAGGCCACGCCGAACAGGTGCTGCTCCGCGGTGTCGATGCCCACCGGCGCACCCAGCGCATTGCCCTGGCCGATGAACCAGGCCAGCTCGAGCTCGTAGTCCAGGCGCTTGCAGGGGCCGAAGCTCGGCTCGGCCGCATCGGGCGCCTTGGTCTGGCCCTGCGGCCGCTTGACCGGCGTGCCGCTCACGATGATGGAGCTCGCGCGGCCGTGGTAGCCGATGGGCACCCACTTGTAGTTGGGCAGCAGCGGGTTGTCGGGGCGGAACTGGCGGCCGATGTTGGTCGCGTGGTGCACGCTGGTGTAGAAGTCGGTGTAGTCGCCGACCTTGCACGGCACGGCGAATTCGCATGCCGATTGCGCGACCAGCGCCTGGGCCCATGCGGACTCTCGTGCACTCCCGGCGGCCAGGCCGTCGGACAGCGTGCGGCGCAGTGCCTGGCGCTCGGCCACCGGCGCGGCCATCAGCGCGTTCATGTCGTCGTGGTCGACCAGGCCGGCGGCGCGCAGGTCCAGCACTTGGTCGCCGATGGCGACGCCGATGCGCAAGGCCTCCTGGCTGCCGGCTGGGCGAAAGCGTCCGAAGGGCAGGTTCTGGATCGGGAAGTCGCAGCCCGCCACGTTGGCGGAGGCGACCCAGCTCGTGCGCTTCGGGTCGTGGGTGATGTCGAGGGCGGTCATGGGGGGTTTCCTTGCAGTCACTCGGCGGTCATGCCGGCCTGTCGCGCGACGTCGCCGAGGCGCTGGTATTCGGATTGGGTGAGCTTGGCGAGCTCTTCCGCGCTGCTGCCGCGGGGCGTGAAGCCGGCCTGCAGCAGCTTGTCCTTGATGCCGGGCTCGGCCAGGGCTTCGCTGAAGGCCTGGTTGAGCGTCTTCACGATCGCGGGCGGCAGGTTGGCGGGGCCATACACGCCGAACCACGGCTCCAGCGCATAGCCCTTGAGGCCGGCCTCGGCGATGGTCGGCACCTCGGGCAGCGCAGGCGAGCGCGACGGCCCGGCCACGGCCAGCGCGCGCAGGCGGCCGGCCTGGATGTGCGGCAGCGACGCCGGGAGGTTGTCGAACATCACGCCCACGGTGCCGCCCAGCATGTCGGTGATGGCCGGGCCGCTGCCCTTGTAAGCCACGTGCGTGAGCTGCGTGCCGGTCATCTGCGCGAACATCACGCCGGCCAGGTTCATCGAGGTGCCGGCGCCGGCGGTGGCGTAGGGCAGCCCCGGCGTCTTCTTCGCCGCGGCGATGAGATCGGGCACGCTCCTGATGGGGGAGCTGGCCGGCACTTCGAGCACGATGGTGGACGTGCCGAGCAGGCCGATGGCGGTGAAGTCCTTGCGCGGATCGAAGGCCATCGACTTGTAGATGTGCGGGTTCAGCGCATTGGTCGAGATGGCACCGAAGCCGATGGTGTAGCCGTCGGCCGGGGCCTTGGCCACCGCGTCCATGCCGATGTTGCCGCCGGCGCCGCCGCGGTTCTCGATCACGACCGGCTGGCCCAGCTTCTCGCCCACGCGCTGGCCGACGGTGCGGGCCACCAGGTCGGTGGTGCCACCGGCGGTGTAGGGCACGATGAAGCGGATGGGCTTGGTCGGGAAGTCGGCCGCGGAGGCCAGCAGCGGCGCAACGAGCGCCAGGGCGAGCGCCGCGCGGCGCGTGGGTGTGAAGGTCTTCATGCCTTGAATTGATCCTTGAGGCCGGCCCAGCAGTCGGCGTAGTTCTGGTCCAGCGCGGGGCTCTGCAGCGCGAACGCAGTGGGGATGAAGCGGTAGCGGCTCTCGAACATGAAGGCCAGCGTGTTGTCGAGCTTCTGGGGCTTGAGGTCCATGCTCGACGCCTTCTCGAAGGCCTCTTCGTCGGGGCCGTGCGGCACCATCGCGTTGTGCAGGCTGGCGCCACCCGGCTTGAAGCCGCCGGGCTTGGCGTCGTATTCGCCGTAGACGAGGCCCATGAACTCGCTCATGAGGTTGCGGTGGTACCAGGGCGGACGGAAGGTGTCTTCCATCACCAGCCAGCGCGGCGGGAAGATGACGAAGTCGCAGTTCGCGGTGCCGGGCGTGTCGCTGGGCGAGGTGAGCACGGTGAAGATGGACGGGTCCGGATGGTCGAAGCTGATCGAGCCGATGGTCATGAAGTTCTTCGTGTCGTACTTCACCGGCGTGAGGTTGCCGTGCCAGGCGACGACGTTGAAGGGCGTGTGCTTCATCGGCGCGGTCCAGAAGCGGCCGCCGAACTTCTTCACCACCTCGTAGGGCGCGCTCGCATCTTCGAAGGCGGCCACGGGGGCGAGAAAGTCGCGCGCGTTCGCCAGGCCGTTGGAGCCGATCGGGCCCAGTTCGGGCAGGCGGAACTGCGCGCCGTAGTTCTCGCAGACGTAGCCGCGCGAGGGGCCGTCGGGTACGGCCACCTTGAACAGCACGCCGCGCGGCAGCACGGCGATCTCGCCGGGCGCGACCTCGAGCACGCCCAGCTCGGTCGTGATGACCAGGCGCCCCTGCTGCGGCACGACGAGCAGTTCGCCGTCGGCATTGACGAAGGCGCGCTTGTCCATCGACCGGGTCGCCAGGTACATCAGCGAGCCGATGCCGGTCTGCGCATCGGCATCGCCGTTGGCCGCCAGCGTGTGCATGCCGTCGACGAAGTCGGCCTCCACGCCGGGCGCGAAGGGGATCGCGCCCCAGCGCATGGGCTCGGGCGGCAGCGCGGTGCCGCGGTCGCCGCCGGTGGTCCAGTGCGCCTGCGCATAGGGCTGGTAGCGGCCCGACACCACCGAGGGCTGGCGACGGTACAGCCAACTGCGGCGGTTCTCGTGGCGCGGCGCGGTGAAGGCGGTGCCCGACACCAGCTCGGGGTAGAGATGGAAGGGCGCGCGCTGCGGGCTGTTGCGGCCCTGCGGCAGCGCGCCGGGCACGGCTTCGGTGGCGTGCTCGTTGCCGAAGCCGCTCTGGTAGCGCAGGCCGGCGGAGGTGGAGGCGTTCATGGTGTCCCTCGTGAAGCGATGGTTTGCTATGAATGTTGTAGCTGCTTGCGCCCGCCGGGCGGGCGCCTCAGGCACTTTTGGCCTGAAGATCGCCACTGGCGCGCGCGGCCGCGAGGGCTTCGCGCAGCACCGACAGCGCGCCGATGTGGTTGGCCAGCAGCAGCACCAGGCGGGCGTTGAGCGCGTGGCTCTGCTCGTCGGTCAGGCCCTGATGGGCGTCGATCAGGGCCTCGTAGAAGTCATCGGGCGACTCGAGGTTGGGCGTGGTGACGAGGGCACTCATGCGGCGACCTCCTGCACGGCGAATTCGCCCAGGGCGCGGCGACGCGCGGCGCGCACTGCGCCCGCGCTGGGGGCGCGCCATCGCGCGCACACGTGCTGGTCGGGCCGCAACAGGTAGGTGGTGCCGTCGCGAGCGCCGTAGCGCGCGGCGGCCAGGGCACCGCCTTCGCCGCCCGGCACGCGCACGATGTCGATCGGCTCGTCGGCTTGGGCCAAGGCCTGCACGCTGCTCTGCGCGGCCGGTCCGTCGCCGAAGACCAGCGCCATGAAGCGCGCGCCGCTGCAACGGCGCAGCAGCCAGCCCGGCTGGCCCGACGCATCGACGACCGGCGCGTCGGCCGCCGCGGCGCCCGGCGCCATGGCAGGGCCGAAGTCCGCATCGGCGTCGGGCGTGTTCAGTGCCGAGTCGCGCAGGACTGCCGGCACCGACAGCCGACCGCTGTTGACCAGCGTGCGCGCGAAGGCATGCTCGCGCGACAGTGCCAGCACCGCGTCGCGGAACACGCGGCTGACCGCACTCTTGGGCGTGATGAAGTCGGTCGCACGGGTGGAGTGGAGGATGTTCTCGTCGGCGGCGTACTCGCGTTCGCGGGCGTAGCTGTCGATGAGCGCCTCGGCCGCGTCGCCCTCGACCTCGCGATGCACGACGGCCGCCAGCTTCCACGCGAGGTTGTCGGCGTCCTGCACGCCCGAGTTGGCGCCGCGCGCGCCGAAGGGCGACACGCCATGTGCAGAGTCGCCGGCGAAGAGCACGCGCCCGTGTCGGAAGCTCGCCATGCGCTGGCAGGCGAAGGTGTAGACGCTGGCCCATTCGATGCGAAAGCCCTGCCCGGCCTGGCCGATGCTGTCGAGCACGGCGCGCACGCGCGGCGCGATGCGTTCGCTCTGGCGTTCGGCCTGCGGGTCGGCGTCCCAGCCGAGCTGGAAGTCCAGCCGCCACACGCCGCCTGCCTGGCGGTGCATGAGCACGCTCTGGCCGGGGTGGAAGGGCGGGTCGAACCAGAACCTTCTCTCCGTCGGCAGCGCATCGTCCCCGCCGTCGAGCCGAATGTCGGCGATGAGGAAGCGGTCGCGGAACACGCGGCCGGTCGCCTCCTGCCCCAGCATCTGCCGCATCGGCGAGCGCGAGCCGTCGCAGGCGGCGACCCAGTCGGCGGCCAGCCGGTAATGGCCTTCGGGTGTCTCGACGGTGAGCATGGCACCGTCCGCGCCCTGTTCGATGCCGACCACCTTGTTGCACCACCGCACCTCGATGTTCGGCAGTTCGGCCACGCGCTCGTTGAGGTAGCCCTCGACGTAGTACTGCTGCAAATTGATGAAGGCCGGCCGTTCACTGGTTCGCCCCCGGCCGCCCTCGGCGGCCACCCCCCGAGGGGGTCCGTCGCCGCCTTGAGGCGGCTCGGCGCCGGCGACGGGGCCCGGCTCCGGCAGCAGGTCGAAGCGATACACCTGCTCGCTGCCGAAGTACACCTTGCCGATGTTCCACGACACTCCGGTGTCGACCATGCGCTGGCCGCAGCCGAGGCGGTCGAAGATCTCCAGCGTGCGCTTGGCGAAGCAGATGGCGCGCGAGCCGGTGGAAAGCTGGCAATCGTTGTCCAGCAGCAGCACGGGCACCTCGCGCTGTGCGAGGTCGATGGCGAGCGCCAGCCCCACGGGGCCGGCACCGACCACGACGACGGGATGGCGCGCGGGCGTGGCCGCGTCCTGGTCGGGATGGCGGCGGTAGTCGAAGCGCAGGCTCTGGTAGTCGATCACGTGTTGTCTCCGTGCCGGTTCTTCTCTCTGGCTCCTTCCCCCTCTGGGGGAAGAAGCCTTTCGGCCTTACTGGTTCTCCAGCGCCTTCCACATCTCGATGTCGCGCTCGGCGGTCCACACGCGGGGGTCGGCGTACTTCGTGGCCTCGTCGTAGCAGCGCGTCACGTCGAAGGGCATGCAGTGGTCGAAGATGACCCACTGGCCGTACTTGGGCTTGAGCTTCTCGTAGGTCTCGCGGTAGACGGTGTTGAGGTCCTTGCCGGCACGCGCGCCGGCGCTCACGTTCGTCCACACGTCGGCGATGAAGGCGCGCGTCTCGGCCAGGCCCTGGGCCACGTCCGCCGGCGTGGTGAGCGCGGCGCCGCGGCCGGGCACCAGCGCCTTGGGCTGCAGCGCGGCGATGTTGTCGAGCGTCTTCGGCCAGTCCTGGAAGTAGGCGTCGCCGGCGTAGGGCGTGGCGCCGAACTCGACCAGGTCACCCGAGAGCAGCGCCTTCTCGCCGGGCAGCCACACCACCGTGTCGCCCTTGGTGTGGCCGCGGCCCAGCTGCAGCAGCTGCACTTCCAGCTTGCCCAGCCACACGGTCATCTTGCCGGTGAAAGTCATGGTGGGCCAGGTCATGCCGGGCGGCACGGTTTCCACACCGGCGAACAGGCGCGGGAAGCGGCCGATCTCGCTGGCCTTGTCGGCCTCGCCGCGCTCGACGATGAGGTCGTAGGTGTCCTGGCTGGCCAGGATCTGCTGCGCGCCGTAGGCACTCGCGCCCAGCACGCGCACCGCGTGGTAGTGCGTGAGCACGACGTACTTGATCGGCTTGTCGGTCACCTCGCGGATGCGGCGGATCACGTCGGCCGCCATGGCGGGCGTGGCCTGGGTATCGGCCACCAGCACGGCGTCGTCGCCGATCACGATGCCGGTGTTGGGGTCGCCCTCGGCCGTGTAGGCCCAGGCGTGCTCGGAAATCTGGCTGAAGGTGACCTTCTTCTCTTCGAGGTCGGCCTGGCTGGCAAAGGCTTTGGTCTGGGTCATCGTGCTGTCTCCTGAAGGTCGGTGGGGCCGCTGTCGTCGGCTTCTTTGATTTGTTTTAGACAAATCAATTTGCATTCGACGAATTTTCGGCAGTGTAATGCCGGTCGGACGCCGTTGTCTAATCCATTCACCATGAACGAATCGAATGCCGCCCCGCCCGCCCGTCCCGAGGAGGCCGAGGGCGACCGCACGCAGCGCGGCATCCAGAGCATCGAGGTCGGCGGGCAGCTGCTCAAGGCGCTGGTCCACCACGGCCGCCCGATGGCGCTCAAGGACCTGGCACGCGATGCCGACATGAGCGCCGCCAAGGCGCACCCCTACATGGTGAGCTTCGGCCGCCTGGGGCTGGTCGAGCAGGACCGCAGCAGCGGCCACTATCGGCTCGGGCCGCTGGCGCTGCAACTGGGGCTGATCGGGCTGCAGCAGGCCGACCCGGTGCACGTGGCGACGCCGCTGCTGGCCGGCCTGGCGCGCGAGGTCGGCCACACGGTGGCGATCGCCGTCTGGGGCGACCGGGGCGCGACCATCGTTCGGCTGGCCGAGGCGCCCTCGCCGGTGCACGTGAACATGCGGCACGGCACGGTGTTCTCGCTCACCAACACGGCCTCGGGCCGGCTCTTCGGCGCCTTCCTGCCGGCCGACACCGTGCGCGCGCTGCTGGAGGCCGAGCGCCGCCGCGCGCCGAAGGAAGCCGCCGAGCGCGCCCTGCCCGGCATGCCGCCGCCGCAGCCGCTGCCCACCTGGGCGGCCTTCGAGGCCCAGCTGGCGGAAGTACGCCGGCATGGCGTGAGCCGCTCCGAGGGCGAGATCGTGCCGGGCGTGAGCGCCATGTCCGCCCCTGTGTTCGACCACACCGGCGCGATCGTGCTGGCCGTGACTGCCATCGGTCCTGCCGGCATCTTCGACAGCCGGTGGGACGGCGTGACCGCGCGGGCGCTCAAGGCCTGCGCCGGCGAGATCTCGCAGCGGCTGGGTGCGCGAAGCGGCTGAATGCTCCTCAGGGCTTCATGAAGCCGACGTCGCGCGGATAGGCGATGCCGTTCGCATTGCCGCCGAAGTTCTTGAGGTTCGGCAGGATGCGCAACTGGTCGACGTCGGACACGCCGAACCACTTGGCCAGCGTGGCGGCGTACTGGTCGACCGAGGTGCTGGGAATCAGCCGCCCCTGGCCCACATGCCACTGGTCGACGTCGCCATTGGTGTTGCCGATGCTCACCGGCGGCGCCACGCCGTAGATCGCCTTGCCCTTCACCGCGCCGCCCACCACGATGTGGTGGCTGCCCCAGCCGTGGTCGGTGCCGTCGCCGTTGCTGGCCAGCGTGCGGCCGAAGTCCGACGCGGTGAAGCAGGTGACGTTCTGGTCCAGGCCCTGCACCACCATCTCGGCCTGGAAGGCCTTGAGGGCGTCGGAGAGGTTGCGCATCAGCCCGACCTGGTTGGCGATCAGGTTGTCGTGCAGGTCGAAGCCGCCCATCGAGACGAAAAACACCTGGCGCTTGGCGCCCAGCGTGCTGCGCCCGCGGATCAGCCGCGCCACCATGGCGAGCTGGCTCGCGAGCCCGTTGTTGGCCGGGAAGGTGCCGGCCGGATAGCCACTGCCGATGGCGCCGTTGACGGTGTCGGCCGCGCCGATGGCGCGCGCCGTGACGCGGTTGTATTCGTTCTCGAGCGTGTGGGTGCGGGCCTGCTGCACCAGCGCGCCCATCGCCGCGTTGACCTTGCGCGAACCGAAGGTCGAGCCGCCACTGCGCACCGAGTTGATCGCCACCGCGCCGCCCGTGCCCACCTGGTAGCACAGCGTGCTGTCGCCCGAGAGGAAGACCGCGTTGCCCGCCACCGAGATGCAGGTGAAGAGCGCGTTGCCGTTCTGGCTCAGCACCTCGTCGCCGATGTTGCCGCCCCAGCCGATGGTCGAGCCCTCGGGCGAGGAGGACTGCCAGGTCGACTGCTGGTCGTTGTGCGAGAAGAGCTTGGGCGGGATCGGGTACAGCGCGCGGTTGCTGCTCGCGTACTGCGAACGCGTGAGCGGCACCACCAGCGGGCCGACGTTGAGCTGCACCGCCGCCTGGCCGGCATCGAAGAGGCTGGCCAGGCCGGTCATGGCGGGATGCAACGCGTACTGCCGGCCGCCCGGCAGTGCGACGGTCGGGTTCAGCAGCGTGGCCGTGAGGTCGGCCTTGGCGATGGCGATGCCGCCGGCCGCCTGGTTGGCGCCGCCGCCGCGGATCGTCGAATAGGCGTTGTAGCTGGGGTCGTCGTAGGTGACGACGGTGTTGGCGTAGTCGTTGCCGCCATAGAGGAAGACGCAGACCAGCGCCTTGTAGTCGGTGGCGGTTTGCGCCGCGGCCTCGCCCATGCCGGCCAGGCTCAGCGCCCAGGGCGCCGCGCTGCCGGCGATGCCGAGGTGGCCCATGCGGCGCAGGAAGGCGCGGCGGCTGTGGCGGGCGTCGGATTCGATCAGGTGCATGGTCGTCTCCGGGCCTTCACTTCTGGACGAGGTATTCGGGACACGCCATCACCAGCAGCACGGCCGCGGTGATGCGGTTGAGCTTGACGGCGTCGCTGCTGGTGGCCGTCACCGCGGGGTCGCTCAGCGCATCGACGATCAGGGACTTCGTGGCGGCCGACAGCTGGTTGGCCGTGAACAGCAGCGCGAGGCGGTCGACCAGCGCGGCAGGGTCGAGCACCAGCGCCTTCTCGTTGGCATAGGCCGCGACCACGTCCTTGCCGTTGAAGCCGTTCTGCAGGATGCCGCCGAGGAAGTTGATGTAGCCGCCGACCGAGGTCTCGGTGACGATCTGGAACTCCGGCGCCACCATGCCCTTGGCGGCGATCGCCGTGGAGGGCGGCACGTAGCCGGGCCGGTAGAAGTTGAAGACCGAGGGCGAGCGCAACGGGCTCTGGCCCAGCCCGTTGGACGTGCTCGACAAGTTGCCGATCCGCCAGGTGCCGGCCGCCGACGAGAGCCCGCAGGTGCGTGCCCACTGCACGAAGCGCAGCATCGGCTCGCGCACATGGCCGAAGTCGGCGCTCGACAGGCCCGCGGGGCTGCGCGCCTCGTTGTCCAGCAGGATCGCGGCGATCACGCTCTTCATGTCGCCGCGCACGCCCGCGCCGTTGTTCGCGAATACGTCGGCCACGCGCTTCACGTAGGCAGGAGACGGGTTGCTGGTGACCAGGCGCTGGATCAGCTGCCGGCTGATGAAGGGCGCGGTGTTGGGGTGCGCGACGAGCGCGTCCAGCGCGGTCTTCAAGGCCTGGTCCCCCGGTGTGCCGGCGGGGATCGTGGTGCCCAGGAAGGTGGCAGCCAGGGTCGAGTGGCGCGAGGCGGTGAGCGCCATCGGCCGCTGCGTCCACGCGTTGCTCTCGATGGTGTAGCTCGCGCCCGGCGGCGTGACGGTGTTGCGCTCGGCGGTCTTGATGTCGAGGTCGTAGCCGGTGAAGACGCGCGCCAGGTTGGTGACGTCGTCCTGCGTGTAGCTGTCCAGCGGCTTGCCGGCGCCGTCGGTCTTCACGCTGCCGTCGGCGTTGAGCTGCACCAGGCCGATGGTCATGAGCTGCATGACCTCGCGTGCGTAGTTCTCGTCGGGCTGGCGGCCGGTGGAGGTGTTCTCCTTCTGGTTGCCCTTGGTGTTCAGGTAGAACCCCATCGCCGGGTTCAGCGTGATGTCCTCGATCAGCTTGCGGAAGTTGGTCGTGGCACCGGCGACCAGCACGTCCCAGTACTGCGCCATCGTGTGCACCGGCCAGTTGGAGCCGATGTCGTTGCCGGAGACGACGAAGATCTCTGAGAAGGCCAGCGCCACGCGCTGGCGCAGCGCGTCCGGCGCGGTGATGAGCTGCTTCCACACCATCGCGTCGAGGTCGAGCGTGTTGGATGTCGTGGCGTAGGGCAGGGTCTCCAGCCAGGCCCAGGCGCGCTGTCCGGCCGGCGCGTCGAACTGCTCGCCGAGCCAGGGCAGGTAGCCCTTGGCCCGCACGGCAGCGATCTCTTCCGGCGAGGCGGAGAACTGCGCCTGCAGCAGGAAGCGCGCGGCCTCGGCGTCGCTTTTGGCCTCGGGGTAGAGGTAGGTCGCGGCGGTGGGTGTTTCGGCCAATGGCGTCAGCGACCCGGCCGAGGGCGCCGCGGCACCGCCGCCCGACCCCGAGCCCGCCCCCGACCCCGTTCCGTTGCCGGCCCCGCCCAGTCCAGGCAGGCCGACGCCACCCCCGCCGCCGCCGCCACCCCCGCCGCAGGCGGACAACGCGGCTGCGGCCGTCAGCGTGATGCCGAAGGGGGCAAGACGGCGTCCTGGGTCCGATGCGTGCTTCGCCACCTGCGCACCGGCGTGCGCTGGCGCGCGCGGCTGCGCGCCCTCGACGGCCACGGCGTGGCCGCCCTCGATGTCCTCGTCGGTCATGGGATCCCTCGTTTCTGCGACGTCGGCCGCCTCGTTCGCTCTGGCTCTTCTTCCGGGACTGGCGCAGGCAAGCGGCGTGCCCGCGGCCAGCGAGGGCGAACGGACTGCAGGGAAGGATGAACGGCAGATTTGCCGCTGATTTGTGACTTTTCTGTCAGTTTCGCGTCACGCGGTGACGGAAAGGCCAGCCCGGTGGCACGCAGGCTGTGTCAGGGTTTTGCCGCCTCGAGCAGGTCGCGGGTGCGCAGCGCTTCGCGCCGTGCGGCCGCGGCGAAGTCATCGCCCGAGGAGGCGTAGCAGATCGCGCGCGAGGAGTTCACCACGATCGGCGCATCCGGGCGCCAGCCCGCACGCACCGTCGCGACCGCATCGCCGCCCTGGGCACCGACCCCCGGGATGAGCAGCGGCGCCGTCGGCGCCAGCACGCGGACGCGCTCGATCTCTTCCGGATAGGTCGCCCCGACCACCAGGCCCAGCTGCCCATTGAGGTTCCACGGCCCCTGCGCGAGCCGCGCGACATGCTCGTAGAGCAGCGGTTCGCCGGCGACGCTGCCCAGACGCTGCGACTGCAGGTCGTCGCCCCCGGGGTTGCTAGTGCGACACAGGAGGAAGGCGCCCTTGTCCTGGTACTGCAGGTACGGCGAGACGGAATCGAAGCCCATGAAGGGCGACAGCGTCACCGCATCGGCGCCGTAGCGCTCGAAGGCCTCGATCGCGTACTGCTCGGCGGTGGAGCCGATGTCGCCGCGCTTGGCATCGAGGATGACCGGCACCGCCGGGGCCACCGCGCGGATGTGGGCAATGAGCTTTTCGAGCTGCTGTTCGGCGCGGTGCGCCGCGAAGTAGGCGATCTGGGGCTTGAAGGCGATCGTGCAATCGGCGGTCGCTTCCACGATCTCCGCGCAAAAGTCGTAGATCTTCGACGCATCGCCCTTCAACGTCGCCGGAAAGCGCGACGGCTCCGGATCGAGGCCCACGCACAGCAGGGAACGGTTCTGGCGCTCTGCCGCGCGCAACTGGTCGATGAAAGCCATGACGGAATTCTAGGTGCCGCGTCCGGGCGTCTCGAGAGGCGCCGGCGCAGTCGGCTGAACCGGTCCTGAATCCCAAACTGTCATCGAGATAACTATTTCGTACCAATTTTCACCCGGCACGGACACAATTCGTTAAATTATGTATCTTTAGTTCACAAAAGAGACCGCTCCACGAATCGCATCCACCGTGTCGTCTTCAACCGCGCGCTTGGCGTCGCACAGGTGGTGCAGGAGACGGCAAGCGCCCGATCTGCATGCAAAAGTGCGTCGGTCAGGGTGGGTACGTCGTCCTTTGTTGTTTTCAGCCCGGCCGTGTTGGCACAGGCCCTGGCTCTGGCGATTGCTGCCATGTCGCTGAGTCCCGCCTGGGCGGATGGCGGCCGGGGCGGCAACCCCGGTCGCGGTACGGGTGCCGGTGGCGCAGGCGGCACGACCGCCTCGGCCACTGGCTCCAACGGCAGCGCACAGAACGTCGGCATCTACAGATTGGGCGGCGGCGGCGGCGGCGGTGCCATGAACGCCAACGGCACCGGCGCGGCCGGCGGCGCAGGCGGTAACGGCGGCAGCGGCGGGGCCGGTGGCGCCACGGTGGGAGCGACCGCCACCACCAACAGCACGCTCACGACCAACCGCACGGGCAGCAACGGCACGGCGGGTGGCGTACCGACCACCGTGGTGAGCGGCTACATCGACGGCGGCGGCGGTGGCGGTGGCGGCGGCGCGGCCGGCGTGCTGTCGACGGCCGGCTCCCTGACCGTCAACGCCAATGTATCGGCCACCGGTGGCAACGGCGGTAATGGCGGCCGCGCCGGGGTCAATCAGAGCGAAGAAGGCGGCGGCGGCGGGGGCGGCCAGGGCGCGGCGGCAGTGCTCGTCGCGCCCAACGCGTCGAACAATCGCGTGGTCACCAATGCCGGTACCCTGACTGGCGGCAATGGCGGCAATGGCGGCAACGGTGGCACCGGCGGCGTCAACGGTGCCGGCGGCAGCGGTGGCGACGGCGGCGCCGGCGTGGTGTTCTGGCACACGAACGGCGCCACGCTTACGAACACCGGCACCATCACCGGCGGCAACGGCGGCGTGGCGGGCGCCGGCGGCGGCAGCGGCGGCACCGGCGGCGTCGGCATCACCGGCAGCAACCTGAGCATCACCAACAGCGGCACCATCAGCGGCGGCCTGGCCAATGGCGGCACCGGCACGCGCGCCAGCGCCATCGTCTTCACCGGCGGCACCAACACCCTGACACTGAACACCGGCTCGACCGTGAACGGCAACGTGGTGGCCGTCGCCGGCGGCAGCGACCAACTGCGGCTGGGCAGCACCAACAACGGCAGCGCGGGCTTCAACGTCGGCCTGATCGGCAGCCAGTACCAGAACTTTGCAGGCTACGGCGTCACGGGCGGCACCTGGACGCTGAGCGGCACCACCACCGCGCTGACGCCGTGGTCGGTGACGGGCGGCACGCTGTCCATCAGCGACGACGCCAGCCTGGGTGCGTCCACCGGCGCGCTCAGGCTCAACGGCGGCACGCTGCAGACGACGGCCGACGTGACCAGCACGCGCAACGTCACGCTGGGCAACAGCGACGGGCGCTTCGCCACCGCGAACGGCACGACGCTGACCTTGGGCGGCGCCGTCACCGGCAGCGGCGAACTCTTCAAGAACAACGGCGGCACCCTCGTGCTCACCGGCACCAACAACTACGGCGGCGGCACCTCGATCACGGGCGGCACGCTGCAGCTGGGCGCTGGCGGCACCACGGGCTCGATCACGGGCACCGTCGCCATCTCCAGCGGCGCCACCCTGGCGATCGACCGCACCAACACCAGCACCCTCAGCGGCGCCGGCCGCGTGGTGCAGCAAGGCACCGGCACGACGGTGCTCACCGGCAACAACAACTACAGCGGCGGCACCGTGATCAGCGCGGGCACGCTGCAGGTGGGCAACGGCGGCACGACCGGCAGCCTGGGCAGTGGCAACGTCGTCAACAACGCCGCCCTGGTCTTCAACCGCAGCAACACCGCGACGGTGGCCAACGCCATCAGCGGCACGGGCTCGCTGCGGCAGGCAGGCACCGGCACCACCGTGCTGACCGCCACCAACAGCTACACCGGCGGCATCACCATCAGCGCCGGCACGCTGCAACTGGGCAACGGCGGCAACACCGGCTCGATCGCCGGCGACGTCGTCAACAACGGCACGCTGGCCTTCAACCGCGCCAACGCCGTCGACTTCACGGGCAGCACGATCTCGGGCAACGGCGCGGTGCGCCAGATCGGCAATGGCACCACCACGCTGGCGAACGTGAACACCTACGCGGGCGGCACGGCCATCACCGATGGCACGCTGGTCGGCACGGCCGCCAGCTTCGGCAGCGGCGCCATCGTCGACAACGCGGCGCTGGTGATCAACCAGGCAAGTGACGCCACGATGGCCAATGCCATCACCGGCAGCGGCAGCCTGCGCAAGGGCGGTGCGGGCGCGCTGTCGCTGACGGGCACGGTCAACCTGACGGGCGGCGCTGTGGTCACCGAGGGCCGCGTGCAGCTGGGCGATGCGTCGACCACCAATGGCTCGATCGCCGGCGCACAAGGCGCAACAGGCAATGCGGGCGTGAGCACGGGCGGCGCGGGTGGAACGGGCGGCGCGGCACTGTCGCTCACCGGCACGGCCGCCGGGACGACGAACTTCGGCACCCTGGCGGGTGGCGCCGGCGGCACCGGCGGCGGGGCGCTGGGCACCGGTGGCGCGGGCGGCACCGGGGGCACCGGCGTGTCCAACGCGGTGGCGGGCGCGACGCTGCAAAACGCCGGCCGTATTGCCGGCGGCAACGGTGGCACGGGCGGCGGCGCCGTCGGCACCGGCGGTGCGGGCGGCAACGGCGGCCGAGCCCTGGCGCTCGCGGCAGCGACGCAGGTCGACAACAGCGGCACCATCGCGGGCGGCAACGGCGGCGCGGGCGGCAACGGCGGCCTGGGTGCCAACGGCGCCGGTGGCGCTGGCGGCGTGGGCCTGACAGCGAACGGCGGCAGCACCGTCATCAACAGCGGCACGATCAGCGGCGGCGTGTCGGCAACCGGCGGCGTGCGTGCCGACGCGATCCGCTTCACGGGCGGTGGCAACCGGCTCGAGCTGCTGAACAGCGCCAACATCATCGGCAACGTGGTGGCCACGACGGCCGGCGGCGACACCCTGGCCCTGACCGGCACGACCGACGGCAGCTTCGACGCCTCGGCCATCGGCGCCACCGCGCAATACCGCAACTTCACCGGCTACGAGAAGACCGGCAGCAGCACCTGGACGCTGAACGGCAGCACCACGGCCGTGACGCCCTGGCAGGTCACGGGCGGCGCCCTGCGCATCGGCAGCGACGCCAGCCTGGGCGACAGCGCCGGGGTGCTGACCCTGGACGGCGGCGCGCTGCAGACCACGGCCGACATCGCCACGACGCGCGCCATCACGCTGGGCAGCGCAGGCGGCACGCTGAACACCGACGCCGGCACGACACTGACCGCGAACGCCGCGATCGCCGGCGCCGGCGGGCTGAACAAGACCGGCGGCGGCACGCTGGCGCTCATGGCCGACAACACCTACGGCGGTGGCACCACCATCTCGGCCGGCACGCTGCAGCTCGGCGACGGCGGCACGAGCGGCTCGATCGCCGGCGACGTGGCCAACAACGGCACGCTGGCCTTCAACCGCAGCGACGCGAATACCTTCGCCGGTGCCATCAGCGGCAGCGGCGCGGTGGAGCAACGCGGCACGGGCACCACCACGCTCACGGGCACCAACACCTACACCGGCGGCACCACCATCGCCGCCGGCACGCTGCAACTGGGCGATGGCGGCACCACCGGCTCGATCACCGGCGACGTGGTCAACAACGGCATGCTGGCCTTCAACCGCAGCGATGCGAGCACCCTTGCCGGTGCCATCAGCGGCAGCGGCGCAGTGGAGCAGCGCGGCACGGGCACGACCACGCTCGCCGGCAACAGCAGCTACACGGGCGGCACCACCGTCGCTGCTGGCACGCTGCAGCTCGGCGACGGCGGCACGAGCGGCTCGATCACCGGCGACGTGGCCAACAACGGCACGCTGGCCTTCAACCGCAGCGACGCGAGCACCTTCGCCGGCGCCATCAGCGGCAACGGCGCAGTCGAGCAACGCGGCACGGGCACCACCACGCTCACGGGCAGCAACAGCTACACCGGCGGCACCACCATCGCGGCCGGCACGCTGCAACTGGGCGATGGCGGCACCAGCGGCTCGATCACCGGCAACGTCGCGGACAACGGCACCCTGGCCTTCAACCGCAGCGACGCCGTGCGCTTCGCCGGCACCATCTCCGGCAGCGGCAAGGTCGAGCAGCGCGGCAGCGGCAGCACCACGCTCGCGGCGGCCAACAGCTACACGGGCGGCACGGCGATCGAGGGCGGCACGCTGGTCGGCACGGCGGCCAGCTTCGGCAGCGGCGCGATCGTGAACAACGCGGCGCTGGTCATCGACCAGGGCCGCACGGCCGCCTTCGCCAATGCGATGTCGGGCAGCGGCAGCTTCACCAAGGCCGGTGCCGGCGCGCTCAACCTCACGGGCGACGGCAGCGCCTTCACCGGCGCGAGCCGCATCGCGGCCGGCACGATGGCCGTGAACGGCAGCCTCGGCGGCACGTTGAGCGTGGCCAGCGGCGCGACGCTGAAGGGCAACGGCACGGTGGGCAGCACGGTGGTGGAAGCCGGTGCGCTCGTGGCGCCGGGCAACTCCATCGGCACGCTGCACGTGGCCGGCGATCTGACGCTGGCCAGCGGCGCCGCCTACCAGGTGGAGGCCTCGCCCGACGGCCGCAGCGACCAGATCCTGGCAACCGGCAAGGCCACCGTGCAGGGCGCCTCGGTCATCACGCTGGCGGCTGACGGCAACTGGAACCCGTACGGCAACTACACGATCCTGAAGGCCGATGGCGGCGTTGCCGGGCAGTTCGGCAGCGTGAGCTCCAACTTCGCCTTCCTGACGCCGACGCTGAGCTACACGCCCACCAGCGCGATGCTGACGCTGATGCGCAACGACGTCGCCTTCTCCTCGGTGGGCAGCACCTGGAACCAGAAGTCCAGCGCCGGCGCCATCGAACCGCTGAACCGCACGCCGCTGTACCGCGCCGTCGTGCAGCTGGACGCGCCGACGGCCCGCGTCGCCTTCGACCAGCTCTCGGGCGAACTGCACGCCACCGTGAAGGGCGCCGCGCTGGAAGACAGCCGCCTCGTGCGCGACACCGTGCTGGAACGTGCACGTCAGAGCGTCGGCGGCGTCGGTGCCACCGCAGCCAACGGCACGCAGCTGAGCGAGACGGAGAACGGCAGCGTCTGGGGCCGTGCCTACGGCGTGCGTGGCGACACGCGCGGCGACGGCAACGCGACCAACGCCGACCGCACCACCAGCGGCCTGCTGATCGGCGCAGACCGACGCGTCGGCGAGGCGACCCGCTTGGGTGTGTTCGGCGGCTTCGGCCACACGACGCTCGACACCGAGCAGAACCGTGGCCGCGCCAGCGGCGACGCGTGGCACCTGGGCATGTATGGCGGCACGCAGTGGGGCGCGCTCGGCCTGCGCGGCGGCGCGAGCTACAGCCGCCAGTCGCTGGAGACGCAGCGCAACGTGTTCTTCACCGGTGTGACCGACGCGCTGAGCGCGAAGTACTCGCTGCGCACGCTGCAGGCCTTTGCCGAACTCGGCTGGCGCATCGACACCAGCGCCGACACCGCCTTCGAGCCCTTCGTCGGCGTGTCGCATGCGGACGTGCGCGGCGGCAGCTTCACCGAGCGCGGCCTGGGTTCCGGCGCAGCGCTGACCGGCAACGGCGACAGCATGCGCGGCACCTTCGCCACGCTGGGCCTGCGTGCCAGCACGCGCGCCACGCTGGGTGGCCTGGACGCCACGCTGCGCGGATCGGTCGGCTGGCGCAAGCTGCTGTCGGGCGACGCGACGCCGAGCGCGGACGTGGGCTTCTACGGCGGCCAGAGCCGCTTCACCGTGCTGGGCACGCCGCTGGCACGCGATGCCTTCGTGGTGGACGCCGGCGTCGACCTCGCCCTGCGCAGCAACCTGACGCTGGGCGTGTCGTACAGCCTGCAGACGGGCGGCAACTCGACGATGAACGGCGTCAAGGCCGACATGCGCTGGAAGTTCTGAAGCGTCGGGTTCCGAGCGGAAAGTGGCTGCAGTGCCCGCCCGGCGGGCGCAGGCAGCGACCAGATCGATAGTAGCGCCCCGGCGGTCGAGCCCGACGCCGGGGCGTCGTTTTTGGGGGAGCGCCGCTCAGCCGGCGCTGCGCTCGAAGTGCGCGGCGGCCAGGCACAGGTCGGCCCACGCGCGCGCCTTGTCGGCGCCGTTGCGCAGCAGGTAGGCCGGGTGGTAGGTGGCCACCACGCGCGTCGCCGGGTCCAGCGCGGGCAACGGGCAGGCCTGGCCGCGCAGGCGTCCCAGCGGCTCCTGGCGGCCCAGCAAGCGCTGCGCCGAAAGCGGCCCCATCGCCAGCACGATGCGCGGCGCCAGCGGCATGGCCCAGGCAGCGAAGGCGCTGTCGAAGTCGGCATCGTCCTCGGCCGTCGGCGCGCCGGCCACGGCGCGATGCGCGCGCACCAGGTGCACCGGCGCCGTGCCGGTGTGCAGTTGCAGCGCGCGCAGCATCTGGTCGAGCAGGCGGCCCGCGTCCCCATCCAGCGGCGCGCCATGCCGGCCGTCGGCACCGGGCGGCATGTCGGCCACGACCAGCCAGCCGCCGACGGCGGCGCGGCCCTCGCCCGCGTAGAGGGCCTGGGGCGCGGCAATGCGCAGGTCGGAGCCGCCGGCTGCGCCCATCGGGTCGGTCGGCACCGGGCGCGCGGCGGGCGCCACGGGGCGCGGCGACGCAGCGACCGGGGCCGCAGCCGGGCGGACCTCGGGGGCGGCCACCGGTGCGGGCGCGTCGTCGACCGGCACGTCCGCCGCCGGCTCCTCGGGCGCCGCCACCGGCGCATGGCGGGCGGTGGGCAGCCAGACCTTGACGCCCATCTCTTCGAGCATCGCGCGCTGGCGTGCGTCGAGCACCAGGCTCATGGCCGGCCCTCCTGTTTCATGCAGGGTGATCGCAGGACCCGGCAGGGCGGCAGTGCGCGCTTCATCGGCGCAGCGCCCCCCAGGCGCTGGCTTGTTCGTTCAGGCGCAGGCTCATGACGATCGCGTCCTCGCGCCGGCCGCCCAGCGCGGGGTAGTAGGCCTTGCGGACGCCGACGCGGCGGAAACCGTGGCGCAGGTAGACGTCCTGCGCGCGCTCGTTGCTCGTGCGCACCTCGAGCCACAGCCACTGCGCGCGCTGGCCCCGTGCCCAGCCGCCCAGGGCCTCGAGCATCAGCGGCGCCCAGCCCTGGCGCTGGAAGGCCGGCGCCACGGTGATGTTGAGCAGGTGCACCTCGTCCACGCCCTGCATGGCGACGAAGTAGCCGAGCAGCGATTCGGGGTCGCCCGCGGTGAGCACCTGGCAGTGATAGCCGGCATGCAGCGAATCGATGAAGTTGCCGCGCGTCCACGGGTGCGAGTAGGCCTGCTGCTCGACCGCGACCACCGCGTCCACGTGGGCGACGGTCATCGGCTCGAGCCGGGCTTCTCTTGCATCAAGAACGGCACTCATGGTCTGACAGCCTGCGCTTCCTTGGCCGCGGC
Organism: Xenophilus aerolatus; assembly: GCA_030418545.1. GTDB lineage: Bacteria > Pseudomonadota > Gammaproteobacteria > Burkholderiales > Burkholderiaceae_C > Xenophilus. The sequence goes on from QAIB01000006.1 coordinate 116,261, forward strand.
ACGCTCGGCCGTGGTCTGCGCCACTTTATCGCGGACATAGAGCGGCCAGGCGCGGCCGGCCGGCACGGCCATACCCGCGGCGAGCAGCCCGGGTGCCAGGCGCAGCAGGGCCGCCGCGGTGGGCAGCGCCTCCTGGCGCGGCCCGCCGGCGGGCAGGCGCTCGCCATACGCGGCGAAGGCGTTGCCCGCGAGCGTCCAGCCGGGCGGCACGACCACGTCCTCGGGCGCCGTCAGGCGCGCCTCGCCCGCGGCATCGCCCAGCGGGTGCGGCGTGCCATCGAAGGCGAAGGCGGCGGTGTAGACCTCGTCCATGCGGGCATCGAGCACGGCCACGATGCGCGTGGCGCCGCCGAGCAGGCGGGCCTCTTCGGCCACCGCGTGCAAGGTGTCGACCGGCAGCACCGGCAGGTCGGCGCCATAGGCCAGCCCCTGCGCGACCGAGCAGGCGGTGCGCAGGCCGGTGAAGGAGCCCGGCCCGCGGCCGAAGCAGATGGCGTCGAGTTCACGCAGCGCGAGGCCGGCTTCCGCCAGCAGCTCCTGCACCAGGGGGATCAGCGTCGACGACGCCTGCGCTCCGCCGGGCGCCTGCCGCGCCCACACGGCGTCGCCGTGGCGCACGCCGACGGAAAGCTGATCGGTGCTGGTGTCGAAAGCCAGCAACTTAGGCATCGAATCGGCCTCCTGCGCCCGCCGGCACTGCGCCGACAGCTACTTTTTTGATAGCAGCCCGCTGCACGCCGAAAAGGATGCCTGCCGTGACCAGGCCGAGGCCGGCGACGAGCGTCCAGTGCATCGGCTCGTCCAGGAAGAGCACGGCGCCCAGGGCCGACAGGCCCGGCACCAGCGCCGTGATCATGGTCGAGCGCACCGGGCCGAAGTAGCCGATCATCTTCGTGAAGGTGATGCCCGAGATCACGACCGAGCCGATGCCCTGGAAGCCCATCTGGAAGGCGATTTCGCCCCAGGGCGCCGAGGGCAGCCGGCTGTGCAGCACGCCTGTGACGGCCAGCAGCGCATACACGGGCACGTAGGTCAGCAGCGCAAAGACGGTGATGGCGATGGTCGTGCGCACGGCATCGAGCGCGTTGCGCCGCACCACGACGCTGTAGCAGGCCCAGGAGAAGGCCGCGCTCATGAAGAGCAGGTCGCCCTTCCACACGTCACCGCCCTCGAAAGCATGCAGCAGGCTGCGGCCGCCCACCAGCAGGTCGCCCGCCACGATGAGGGCCAGCCCGGCCGCGCGCAGCGGCGTGATGCGGTCGCCCAGCACCAGCGCCGCCAGCAGTGCCGTCCACAGCGGCAGGCTGCCGGGCATCAGCACCGAGGCGTGCGCCGCCGGGGCGTAGAAGAAGCCGGTGTAGGCGAAGGTGGCGTACGCCACGGCGCCGAACACGCCGGCCAGCGCCGACAGACGCAGCGACAGGGGCGAGAGACCGAACAGCGAGCCGTGTTCGGCACCCGCGGTGCGACGCTGCCGCGCCACCAGCCAGGCGCCCCAGGGCACCAGCACCAGGCTCGCGCCCACGATGCGGCACACCGCGATGTCCAGCGGGCTCAGCGACCGCCCCGCCGAAGCGCGCGAGATGATGATGAACCCCGTCCACACCAGCACGGTGACCACCGCCGCGGCAACGCCCACGGCGCGGGGCGAGGGGCGGAAGGTCGAGGGCTCGGCGGCGGGCATCGGGGCATTATCCAGGGCGGCCTTCGCCGCTGCCCGGCGCGGGGCATGGCGCGAGCAGCCGCGCGGCTGTCATCATCGGCCGATGGGCCTCACCGATGCACAACTGCGCAAGGCGATCACGACGTTGCTTTCCGAACGCGAACCGCCGGCCACGATCTGCCCGTCCGAGGTCGCCCGCGCAACCGCGCCGGAGGACTGGCGCCCACTGATGCCGCGAGTGCGCGAGGTGGCCTTCGCCATGGCGCGCGAGGGCCGCATCGAGCTCAGGCAGAAGCGCCAGCCCGTGGCACCCGACCCGCCGCCGCGCGGGCCGATCCGGCTCGGCCACGTGCAGGCCACGGCAGATGCTCACCCCACCACGCCCGACGGGCGCTACCTGGTCGTGCGCGGACGGCTCTGGCGCAAGGCGAATCCGGAACTGCCTGCAGAGCTGCGGCAATCGCTCGTCGACGCGCTGATGGACGCGCGACGCGCCCTCGCCCGTCCGCTGTCGCCGGACGAGCGCCGCGCCGCCCGCGACGAGGTCGAGCGCACCAAGCAGGCGCTGGGCGAACGCGGCCCCGTGTGGTGGACCGATGGCGCGCCGGATTTCAACCGCAGGATGGTGAAGAACACGCCGTACCGCGATTGGTACGCGTCGCTCGCGCCCTGAGGGCGGGGCGCATCAGGCCACCACCAGCACCGCTCCCGCCTTGCGCAAGGGCGCCAGCGCGGCCTTCGGCGCCTCGGGCGCCACCAGCACGGTGGCCGCGGCATCGAGCGGGGCAATGACGTAAGGCGACGCGGCGCCAAGCTTCTCCGACGAGGCCATGACGACGGTGTCGCCGGCCGCGGCCATGAGCGCGCGCTTGACGGCGGCCTCTTCCATGTCGGCCGTGCTGAGCCCGGCCTGGGCGTGCACGCCCGTCACGCCCATGAAGTACAGGTCGGCATGGATCCGCGCGATGGCCTCGACCGCGGCCGCGCCGACGGCGACCACCGAGTGCTTGAACAGCCGCCCCCCGATGAGCACCACCTCGACGCCGGGGTGTTCCACCAGTTCCACCGCCACCGAGGGACTGTGCGTGACCACGGTGGCCCGCAATGCCGGCGGCAGGTGGCGCGCCAGTTGCACGGCGGTGGTGCCGCCGTCGACGAACACGACCTGACCCGGCTGCACCATGGCGGCGGCAGCGCGGCCGATGGCGACCTTCTCCTGCGGCGCCAGTCGCTGGCGGCCGGCGAAGTCGGCCTCGGCGGCGGCGACCGGCAGCGCGCCGCCGTGCACGCGCTGCAGCCGCCCCTGGGCGGCGAGTTCGCGCAGGTCGCGCCGGATCGTGTCTTCCGACAGGCCGAGCGACTCGCTCAAGGCCTTGGCCACGACCTGGCCGTCACGCTGGAGCGCGTCGAGGATGTGCTGCTGGCGCTGGCGGGTGAGCATGCGGCAATGGTAATCCCTCGCCGCATGTTTTTGCACGATTTTTCTTGAAGTTGCACGAATTGCCGCTTAGCATCGGCCTATGGCCCACGTCAGCGAACGCGTGCGGGTGCGCGAAGTCACCCTGCTGTCCGACAACTGGTACACGCTCAAGACCACGCGCTTCGACTGGCGCCGCAACGACGGCCGGTGGCAGGAACAGCGCCGCGAGACTTACGACCGCGGCAACGGCGCCGCCCTGCTGCCCTACGACCTGGCGCGGCGCACGGTGCTGCTGGTGCGGCAGTTCCGCTACCCCGCCTTCGTGAACGGCCATGAGGACCTGCTGATCGAGGTGGCGGCCGGGCTGCTGGACGACGAGGCGCCCGAGGTGCGCATCCGCGGCGAGGCAGAGGAAGAGCTGGGCTACCGCCTGGGCGCCGTGCGCAAGGTGTTCGAGGCCTTCATGAGCCCCGGCTCGGTGACCGAGAAGCTGCACTTCTTCGTCGCGCCCTACGACGCCGGCATGCGCATCGGCGACGGCGGCGGCCTGGCCGAGGAGGGCGAGGACATCGAGGTGCTCGAAGTGGACATCGACGAGGCGCTGGCGATGGTGGCCGACGGGCGCATCGTCGATGCGAAGACGATCCTGCTGCTGTACCACGCGCAGCTGCACCTGTTCGCAGCGCCCGCGCGCTGAGCCCTTGCGGCGCTTTGGATAATCGCGGCCCATGCCGCTGTGCCCTTTCACGCTCTCCGCCCCTTCCGCCTTGCTCTCCTGCCTGCGCGCAGGCGCTCTCGCCGCGAGCGCCTTGCTCGTCGCTGCCGCCGCGCAGGCGCAGCAGGCGCTTCCACCGGAAGTGGACGCAGCCCTGGCGCGCGCCAAGGTGCCGCGCGATGCGGTGACGATGCTGGTGGCCGATGCCGAGGGCCTGCGCCCGCCGCGCCTGGCCTGGCGCACGCAGGTGCCGGTCAACCCGGCGTCGATCATGAAGCTGGTGACGACGTACGCCGCGCTCGACCTGCTCGGCCCGGCCTACACCTGGAGCACGCCGGTCTACACCGACGGCCGCGTGATCGACGGCACGCTGCACGGCAACCTCTACATCCAGGGCCGCGGCGACCCGAACCTGGTGGTCGAGCGGCTGTGGCTGCTGCTGCGGCGCGTACAGGGGCTGGGCATCCGTCAGATCGCCGGCGACATCGTGCTGGACCGCAGCGCATTCGACACCACGGTGGACGGCGACCCGGCCGCCTTCGATGGCGAGCCGCTGCGGCCGTACAACGCCTCGCCCGACGCGCTGCTGATCAATTTCAAGTCGGTGGTGATGACCTTCACGCCCGGCGTGGGCGGCAACGCGGCCCAGGTGAGCTACGACCCGCCGCTGGCCGGCGTGGCGACGCAGGCGACCGTGCCGCTGACAGCTGGCGAGTGCGGCGACTGGCGCGGCGGCCTGCGTGCCGACCTGGCCGATCCCACGCGCATCGGCTTCGCGGGCGGCCTGCCCGCCGCCTGCGGCGAAAAGAGCTGGGCCATCGCGTACGCCGACCCGCGCAGCTATGCGTCACGCGCCGTCGGCGGAATGTGGGCCGAGATGGGCAACACGCTGCGCGGCCAGGTGCGCGAGGGGCCGGTGCCCGCGGGCCTGAAGCCGGCCTTCGAGCTCGAGTCGCCGCCGCTGGCCGAGGTGGTGCGCGACATCAACAAGTACAGCAACAACGTGATGGCGCAGCAGGTGTTTCTCACGCTGGGCCTCGCGCAGCGCAAGCGCGGCAGCTTCGAGACCGCGCGGGGCGTGGTGCGGCAATGGTGGAACGACCGCGTCGGCACGGGCGAAGGGCAGCCCGTGCTGGACAACGGCTCGGGGCTGTCGCGGCAGGAGCGCGTGAGTGCGGCAGCGCTGGGCAAGATGCTGCAGGTGGCCTGGCGCTCGCCGGCGATGCCGGAGCTGATGGGCTCGATGCCCTCGATCGGCGTCGACGGCACGCTCAAGCGCCGGCAGCTGCGCGGCGGCGGTTCGGCGCACCTGAAGACCGGCACCCTGCGCGACGCCGCGGGCGTGGCCGGCTATGTGGACGGCGCGAGCGGCCGGCGCTGGGTGGTGGTGGCGATCGCCAACGACGCCAACGCGGCTGCGGCGCGGCCGGCTTTCGACGCGCTGGTGGACTGGGCGACGAGGGACCAGCAAGGGGAGCGTTGAGCTTCTTCTGCCGATCGTCACGTTTGTGACGAGTTTGGCTGGAGTGGGCGGCTGGCTTGGGCTGGCGGGCGATTGCGCTTCCTGGTTTTTTGCTTCTTGGCTGTGGGGTGTTCGGGCGCTGTGGGGCTGAACCCGGCCGGCGGCGCCGGCCTGGACGGTGGGGTGGATCGGCCGGCATGAGGCGGGCGCGTTGGTGTAGTCGCAGCGCCTTGCTGCCGCTGCCCTTGGTCCTCCCCCACCCGCTCGGGTTGAGCTTGTCGAAACCCTTCGCAGCGCTTCGACAGGCTCGGCGCGAACGGGGGATGGCGCGCAAGAGCCGGCCGATGCACAGATCGAGGATGAAATAGTCCGCGCTCAAGAGCCAAGATCGAAGCAAGCCGTGTAGTCCGGCGCCCATTGCGCACCCGATGCCCCGGTGGCCAGAATGGCCGCGCCCCCAAACATCCGGAGACACCGACCATGGCCCTCAGCGCCCGCCTGTCCACCCCTGTTCGACTGGCCGGTACGGCCGCGCTGGCGGGCCTGCTCCTCGCCGGCTGCGGCGGCGGGGGCGACAGCGGCGGAGGCTTCTTTTTTCCGCCGGGCGGCGGAGGGGGCGGCACCGGCACGGCACCGGACACCGGCCGCGGCTCGCTCGTGGGCGGCCCGAGCACCATCGGCCGCCTGTCGGTCAACGAATTCCGCTCGCTGCTCCAGGCCGACGACAAGGGCAAGGCACTGCTGCAGGTCAGCGGCGCACCGACCTGCGGCGTGGTGCTGCGCAGCATCACCTACCGCACCGTCGGCGGCGCCGGCGAAGAGACCACCGCCACCGCGGCCGTGATGGTGCCCACCGGCACCAACGCCGTGTGCAACGGCAGCCGGCCCATCGTGCTCTACGCGCACGGCACCACCACCGCACGCGACTACAACATCGCCCGCTGGATCGACCCCAACCAGCCCGCTGCCGCCGAGGGCGTGACCGTGGCCGCCATGTTCGCGGCCCAGGGCTACACCGTGGTGGCGCCCAACTACGCGGGCTACGACGCCTCGCCGCTGCCCTACCACCCGTACCTCAACGCCGACCAGCAGTCCAAGGACATGATCGACGCGCTCAAGGCCGCGCGCACCGCGCTGCCGCTCGATGGCGTGAGCGACGGCGGCTCGCTGCTGGTCACGGGCTACTCCCAGGGCGGCTTCGTCGCGCTGGCCACGCACCGCGCGATGCAGGCCGCCGGCCAGAACGTGACCGCCTCGGCACCGCTGTCGGCGCCCTCGGCCATCAGCCTGCTGATCGACTATGCCTTCAGCGGCTGGCCGGCGCTGGGCAGCACCGTCTTCGTGCCGATGATCACCACCAGCTGGCAGAAGCAGTTCGGCAACGTCTACAACAGCCCCTCGGACATCTACGAGGCGCAGTACGCCCCAACCATCGAGACGCTGCTGCCCAGCCTCACGCCGCTGTCGACCCTCATCGGCGCCGGCCAGCTGCCGCAGACCGCCCTGTTCCCGGCCAACGGGACCCCCGGGCCGATCAGCCCGGCGCTGTCCGTGTTCTACGGCCCGAACAACCTGGTGCGGCAGAGCTACCTGACGCAGGCCGCCAACGACATCGCGGCGTCGCCCTGCCCGGGCAATGCGCTGCCGGCGACGGCGGCGTCGCTGTCGACCACCACCCCGCTGGGCTGCAGCCCCTCCAACGGGCTGCGCCGCGCGGCCCTCGCCAACGACCTGCGCAACTGGACGCCCGCGCGCCCGGTGCTCATGTGCGGCGGCGACCAGGATCCGACGGTGAACTTCACCAGCACCCTGGCGACGGCGGGCTACTTCCGCGCCAAGGGGGTTCCGCCCGAGCGCCTGACGGTGCTCGATCTGGAGCAGGCCGGCGGCACGGGCGACCCCTACGCCGCCGCGCGCGCCGGCCTGGCGCAGGCCAAGGCCCAGGTCTATGCGGCGGCCGAGGGCGACGCCGCCGCCAAGGCGCAGGCCGTCACCGTGGCCTACCACGGCACGCTGGTGCCGCCCTTCTGCCTGGTGTCGGCGCGCGGGTACTTCGCGGGCTTGCTCGGCGCGGGAGGCTGACCCGCCCTGCGTGGTCGGACCGGTCCCGGTCCTGCGGGATCAAGCGGCCGCGGCGCGCTGCAGGCGGTCGCGAACGCCTTCCCACTCGGGCGTGTCGGGCGGGGTCTCGATCCAGATGAGCTTGGCGCCCTCGTCGTCGAACTGGCGCAGCACCGCGAAAAGCTGCTGCGCGGTGGCGGCCGCGTCCTCGGGCATGCGGCGCAGATGCACGCGCTGCGAGCGGCTGCGGATCGGCGCACGCGCCCACACGGCGATGTGCGCCGCCTGCGCGCCCAGCACGTCCAGGGCAGTCTGCAGCGCCTTGACCTCCATCAGCCGCACCTTGGCCGTCGGGGCGTAGTGGGCCTCCAGCGTGCCCGACGCACGCGGGTCGGGCATGCCCAATTCCTCGCGCGTGTGCAGACGTTCGCCGCACGCGCGCTCGATCTGCTCGCGGGTGATGGCGCCGGGGCGCAGCAGCACCGGGGCGCCGCGGCTGCAGTCGACGATGGTGGATTCGATGCCCACCTCGCACGGCCCGCCGTCGACGATCAGCAGGCCCTCGCCGAACTCGCCGGCCACGTGCGCCGCCGTGGTGGGGCTCACGCGGCCGAAGCGGTTGGCGCTGGGGCCGGCCAGTCCGGGCACGCCGAGCTCGGCACAGGCCGCGAGCAGCGCCTGCGCCACCGGGTGTGCCGGGCAGCGCAGGCCGATGGTGTCCTGCCCGCCCGCGGCGGCGGCACCCACGCCGGGCTGGCGCGTGACGATCAAGGTCAACGGCCCGGGCCAGAAGGCGCGCGCCAGGGCCTGGGCGAAGGGCGGCAGCGGCTGGGCGAAGCGCGACACCGACTCGGTGCCCTTCATGCCGGCCGCCACGTGCACGATGAGCGGATGGTCCGAGGGCCGGCCCTTGGCCTTGAAGATGCCGTGGACGGCCTCGTCCTGCGCCGCGTCGGCGCCCAGGCCGTAGACCGTCTCGGTGGGGAAGGCGACCAGCTCGCCGGCCCGCAGCGCCAGCGCGGCGCGATGGATGGCGGCGGGGTCGTGGCCGTCGAGGATCATGGCGTGTGCCGCGCGGGGCTCAGCAGGCGCTCGAATCGGCCAGGCCGAGCAGCGAAGCGGCCTGTGCCGCCACCGCTCGCACCTGGTCGACCGTGGCGCCGGTGATGTTCAGGTGGCCCATCTTGCGGCCGCGGCGCGCCTCGACCTTGCCGTACAGGTGCAGGTGGGTGCCGGGCAGCGCGAGCACCCGGTCCCAGGGCGGCTCGACCTGCGCGCCGCCACCCTGCACGAACCACAGGTCGCCCAGGATGTTGAGCATGATGGCCGGGCTGTGCTGGCGCGGCGCCACCAGCGGCAGGCCGGCCAGCGTGCGCACCTGCAGCTCGAACTGCGACTGCTCGCAGGCGTCCAGCGTGTAGTGGCCGCTGTTGTGCGGGCGCGGCGCCATCTCGTTGACGACCAGGCTGCCGTCCTCCAGCACGAAGAACTCGACGCACAGCACGCCCACGTAGTTCAGGCCGTCCGCTATCGATTTGGTAGCTGCCACCGCACGCTGGGCCTGGGCTTGCGGCATGTTTTGTTCATGAACCTCGGTCACGGCGAGGATGCCGCCGCGGTGCAGGTTGCGCTGCGGCGGAAAGTGCACGGACTGCCCGTCGCGCCCGCGCGCCACGATGACCGAGCATTCCATGGCCAGCGGCAGGCGCTTCTCGAGCACGCAGGCGACGCGGCCGGAGGCGTCCCACGCCGCAGCCAGCTCGGCACGCGTGTGCACGGTCTGCTGGCCCTTGCCGTCGTAGCCCAGGCGGGCGGTCTTGAGGATGCCGGGCAGCAGATCGTCACCGACCGCGGCGAGCTGGTCCGGGGTCTCGATCACCGCATAGGGCGCAGGCCCCACGCCCCCCTCGGCACTGCAGCGCACGAAATGCGCCTTCTCGCGGATGCGGTCCTGCGCGATGGCGACCGCATCGGCCGCCGGCGCCACAGGCACGTCGCCGGCCAGCAGGGCCAGCGCGCCGGCGGGCACGTTCTCGAACTCGGTGGTCACCGCATCGGCCAGCCTCGACAGGCGGGCCAGGCCGTCGCCGTCCTCGTAGTCGGCGTGCACGTGGTGGTGGCTGACGCGGCCGGCCGGGCTGTCGGGGTCGGGATCGAGCACCGCGGTGAAGTAGCCCATGGCCTGCGCGGCGTGCACGAACATGCGGCCCAGCTGGCCGCCGCCCATCACGCCGAGGGTGCTGCCGGGGAGCAGCGCCGAAGTCACGGCGGCCGGACTCACAACGCGCCCCCGCCTTGCGGCGAGAACGGCGACACCCCGGCAGCCCCCTCGACCGGCGGCAGCGTCATGGCCTCGGCCGCGGCGGTCTGCTTCGCGCGGAAGGCGTCGAGCTGCGCACGCAATGCGAGGTTGCCGACGGCCAGCATCGAAACGGCGAAGAGCGCCGCGTTGGCCGCCCCGGCGGTGCCGATGGCGAAGGTGGCGACCGGCACGCCCTTGGGCATCTGCACGATGCTGTAGAGCGAATCGACGCCCTGCAGATGGCGGCTGGCCACCGGCACGCCCAGCACCGGCACGGTGGTCTTGCTCGCCAGCATGCCGGGCAGGTGGGCGGCGCCGCCGGCGCCCGCGATGATGGCCGCCAGGCCGCGCGGCGCGGCGCTCTCGGCGTAGGCGAAGAGGGCGTCCGGCATGCGGTGGGCCGACACCACCCGCGCCTCGTGGGCGATGCCGAATTGCGTAAGAATCTCGACCGCGCTGCGCATCGTCTCCCAATCGGAGTTCGAGCCCATGACGACGCCGACCTGGATGCTTTCTGTCATGGTTTCAATTCTACTTTTCGACCCCATCTGGCCCGCATGATTGACATCACCCTCGACAACTTCCAGGCCGACCTGATCGACGCCTCGCTGCAGACGCCCGTGCTGCTGGACATCTGGGCCGAATGGTGCGGGCCGTGCAAGCAGCTCGGCCCGGTGCTGGAAAAGCTCGAGGTCGAGTACGGCGGCCGCTTCATCCTGGCCAAGCTCGACGCCGACAAGGTGCCGCAGATCTCCAGCCAGCTGTCGCAGATGTTCGGCGTGCGCAGCATCCCCTTCTGCGTGATGTTCAAGGACGGCCAGCCGGTCGACGGCTTCGTCGGCGCGCTGCCCGCGGTCCAGGTGCGCGAGTTTCTCGACAAGCACGTGCCCGGCGCCGACGAACTCGAGGCCGCGCAGGAAGAGGAAGCCGCGCAGGAAGCCCTGGCCGAGGGCGACACCGAGGGCGCGCTGGAGAAGCTGCAGCACGCCGTCGCCACCGACCCGTCCAACGACGACGCCCGCTTCGACTACGTCAAGCTGCTGCTGCAGCTCGGCCGCACGGACGACGCCAAGGTCGCCTTCGCGCCGGTGATCGACCGCCGCACGCTGGTGCGCCGCTTCGACGCGCTGCAGCGCTGGATGGACGCTATCGATTTCGTAGCTACCTCCGCCCTGGCGGCGGGCGATGTGGCCACTTTCGACGCCAGGATCGCGGCCAACAAGCGCGACTTCGAGGCCCGCTTCCAGCGCGCCCAGGTGCTGATGGCCCAGCAGCGCTGGACCGACGCGATGGACGAGCTGCTGGAGATCCTCATGCGCGACAAGGCCTGGAACGACGAGCTGGCACGCAAGACCTACGTCGCCATCCTCGACCTGATCGAGCCGCCCAAGGTCAAGGTGGCCGAGGGCCAGATCCCGCCGGACGACCCGACCGTCGCCACCTATCGCCGGCGGCTGTCGAGCGTCATCCTGAGCTGATCGCGCCCGCCGGCGCCACCGGGCGGCGGTAGGATCGCGCGACCGGTCACATCCGGTTGCACTGGAGAAGTGGATCCCGCCATGCGACTCGCCCGCCGCCTTGCCATCGCCCTCGCGCTGCCGCTCACTGCCGTGTCCCTCGCCGCCTGCGGAAGCGGCATCAGCCTTGACGAGCCCATCGAAGGCCCGACCTGGCGCCTGGTGCTGCTGGGCGACCAGCCCGTCGCGCCCGGCGACGACCCGATGCGCAACCCGCAGTTGCAGTTCGAGCGCAGCAGCGGACGCGTGAGCGGCTCGGGCGGCTGCAACCGCCTCTTCGGCACCTACACCCGCGCCGCCAGCCAGCTCAAGCTGGGTCAGATCGGCGCCACCAAGATGGCCTGCGCCGACCCCGCCCGCAACACGCTGGAGATGCAGTTCTTCCAGGCCCTGCAGGCCACCGCCAGCTACCGGCTCCAGGCGCCGGGCCGGATGGCGCTGCTGGACGGCACGGGGCGGACGGTGGCGGTGTTCGAGGCGGCGCGCTGAAAGAAGCACCCCAAGGCCGCCGTGATGTGACCTGAGCGGCTCGCCACGCCGCCTTCGGCGCCTCCTCCCAAGCGGGGAGACAATTTGTTGAAAATTGTGACCTCGCTGGGCATGATCCTTCAATCACGAGGAAGGAGCTTGCATGGGAGCCGACCCAGCACCCGGGTGCGCGCTCGAAGCGGCCCCATGCCCTGATGGCCCGGCCTCATGCCGAAGGGCTTGCACCGAGGCCTCCGCACCCCCTGTTTTCGACGACCAGGCGCCCGCCGACCGCTTCTGCGACCTCGTGCTCACCGGCGGGGTGACGAGTTCGATCGCCTATCCCGCGCTGCTGCTGACGCTGGCCAGCCGCTTCCGCTTCCACAGCATCGGCGGCTCGTCCTCGGGCGCGGGTGCGGCCGCGCTGGCGGCGGCGGCCGAGTACCGGCGTCGTCACGGCTCGGCCGAAGGCTTCCGGGTGCTGCTCGCCCGCGCGTCGGAGGTGCGCGACTGGGCCGACGAGGCGCGCGGCATCACGCGGCTGCGCCAGCTGTTCCAGCCCTGGGCGCACAGCCGGCGCCTGTTCGACGCGCTGGTGCCGGTGCTGGCGCAGCCCGACATCGGCCTCGGGGCGATGGCCGGGGCGCTGTGGCGCGCCTATGTCACGACCCGGCGCTGGGTGGCCCTCGCCCTGGGGTTGGCGGCCGCCGCCGCGGTGCTGGCCGTGGCGTTCGGGACGACCGGCGCGCTGGCGGCGGCCTTCGGCCACGTGGCGCGCTGGCTGTCGCCTGGCGAAGGCGGCAGCGCGCCCCTGTTGCTCGCCAGCGCGTTCACGGGCGGCCTGGCGGCGGCCGCGGGCCTGCTGGCTGTGGCGCTCGGCCTGGCGGGTCTGGCGGCGGGCGCCTGGGCGCTGCGCACGGACCTGCAGCGGCTGATCGCGCACGACTTCGGCCTGTGCAGCGGCACCGCCGGCCCCGATGCACCGCCCGATGCACCGGCCCCGCTCACCGACTGGCTGCACGGCCTGATCCAGGAGATCGCGGGCCGCAGCGCGGACGCGGCACCGCTGTGCTTCAGCGACCTGCGCCAGGCACCGGCCTCGCCACGCGCGCTGGGCCAGGGCGCGCAGGAGATGGACGCGGTGTCGATCCGCCTGCAGGTGTATGCGGCCAACCTCACGCGCGGCGAGCCGCTGGTGCTGCCGCTGCGCAAGGGCGACGAGCCGGTCTACTTCGTGCCGCGCGAGATGCGGCGGCTGTTCCCGGGCTCGGTGGTCGACGCCATGAAGACGCAGCACTTCGGCCCGCTGCCGCAGGACGCGCGCGCCGCGCTGCCCCGGCCGACGGACCGAGATGCGCCGGCCGGCCAGCAGGCGGACGACGACCTGTGGGTGCTCCCGCGCATGGAGCTGCCGATCGTGGTCGCGGCACGCATGAGCGTGAGCGCGCCGCTGCTCTTCGCGCCGGTGCCGGTGTGGATGCTCGACCGCGATCACGGCGACACGCCTCGCCGCTGCCTGCTGTCCGACGGTGGCCTGTGCTCCAACTTCCCGATCCACATGTTCGACTGCGCCGTCCCCTCGTGGCCCACCTTCGGCGTGGCACTGCGCGACGCGCCGCGCGCGCCGGGCGTGCCGCCGCAGGTGCCCGACACGCTGACGCCGGCGCAGATCCGCGACGCGGTCTCGCTGCCCACGGGGCAGGCGCGTGCGCGCAGCGACTGGAACCGCTTCATCGAGGAGCCCTCGCTGCTGCGGCGGACGATGGGCTTCCTGGGCGCGCTGCTGGGCACCACCAAGGACTGGAACGACGCGCTGCTCGCGCAGATGCCGGGCGTGCGCGACCGCATCGTGCGCATCGAGCTGCCGCCGGGCATCGGCGGCCTCAACATCGCGATGACGCCACCGCAGATCCAGGCCTTGTCGGACCTCGGCGAAGAGGCCGGCCGGCGCCTGCTCGCGCGCTTCGCGTCGCCGGGCCGGCCCGACGGCACGTCCGCCGGCTGGGCCGAGCACCGGTGGACGCGCCTGCAGCTGCTGCGCGACAGCCTGGCCGAGCTGCTGGCCGGCGTCCATGCGGCGGCCGCCGCCAACCGCTACGCCGGCGCGCTGCGCACGCTGATCGCCGACGCCACCGTGCGCGCGCCGATGGACGAGGCACCGGGCGAGCTGCTCAGCGCCTCGCAGGCCGCCGCGCTGCAGGGCGCGCTCGACGCGCTGCTGCAGGCCGAGGCCGCCCTGACCGGCCCGGCCGACCCCTTGCCCCTACCCCCGGGGCCGCGCCCCGTGCTGCGGCTGCGCCCACCCCTCTGACATTCCGACGAGGCCCCCGATGCCCACCTTGCCCCCGGCCACCTCGCGCACGCTGCGCGGCATCACCGACCTGACGCTGGCCGCGCCGCTGAAACGCGGCCTGGTCGCCGCCCCCGACGCCCGCGGCCACGAGACGCGCCTCGTCACGCTGCTGCGCAGCCTGAACACGCTCCGCTATGCCTCGCTGGAGGTCGACCCGGCGCCGGCGATCCCCGACATGATCGACCGCATACGGGCGCTACAGTCCTTCCGCCTCGCACTCGTCGACGGGCCCGACGGTAGCCGCCAACTGCTGCTGGCCGTGAGCTTCGACGGCGGCTGGGAACCGTACATGCGCCGCGTGTGGCGCGACCTCGGGCCGCTGCTGGACGTGATCTTCTGCAACTGCGAGGGCTACCTGCTGGCGCGCACGCACTCCTATGCCGAGTACGCACGCTGGGTGCGCAGCGCGCAGCGCAACACCGAGTTCTTCTACACCGCGAGCCCGGTCACCGTGAACGACCTGCACTGGCTGCGCGAGCAGCAGCGCGCCCCGGCACCGCCGCAGTCGCCGGCGAGCCATGTCGCGCTGGCGGCGCAGGCGCTGCCGGGCCTCACGGCGCTGTACCGCCTCACCGAGCTGTACCCGCCCGGCACGGCCGACGGCGACTGCCTGCTGCATGCCGCGCACCACCTGCTGCTTCCGCTGTGGGATCTGATGAGCGCGACGCCGCCCGCCCTCCCGCCCTCGGCCATTCCTTGCCGCACGCCCACCGAGGAGGCCGCCGTCGCCTGGTTCATGACGAAGGTGCAGGCGCCGCCGGCCACGTCTTCGGGCGCCTGCCCGGCCCATGCGCACTGGCCGCCGGCGGATGCGCAGGCCGGCATCGTCAAGGCGCTGCCGGCCACGCCGACGCACGGGGCCTTGCTGCTCATCGAGTGCGAGGACGCGAAGGCCGTCGCCCATTTGGTGCGGCAACTCGACCCGGCCACGCTCGGGGCGCGTGCCGCCCAGGCGCATGCAGGGCCGTGGCGCAACCTGTTCTTCACGCTGTCCGGCCTGAGAAAGGCGGGCGTGCCCGATGGGCTGCTGGCCTGTCTGCCGGCGGAATTCATCGAGGGCATGGAGGCACGCGCGGCCGTGCTGGGCGACCTGGAAGCCGACCACCCGCAACACTGGGCACTGCCCGAACGCAACTGGCCACTCGGCAGCACGCAGGCCACACCGGCCCGCGTGGCACTGTCGAGCGTGCATGCCGTGGTGCAGATCCTGGTCGCCGACACCACGGCGGCGCCAGGGTGGAAACCGCTGGACAGCGCGCATCCGGCCCACGCGCACATCCTCGCCTTCGCGGGCGGGCTGCCACGAGGTGCGCGCATCCTGTCGGTGGAGCCGCTGCACCGGAACATCGACGCGAACGGCCAGGCGCGCGAGCACTTCGGCTTTGCCGACGGCCTGAGCAACCCCATGGATCCGCGCGACCTGCCGGCCGGCAACCCGGCGCCCGGCGCCTGGGACGACTGGAAGCTCGGCGACTACCTGCTCGGCTACGGCAACAGCCACGACGACCCGCCGCTGCAGGGCCGCTTCTGGACCGACAGCACCTTCCTGGTGGTGCGCAAGCTGCGGCAGGACGTGGATGCGTTGCAGGCGATGGTCGGCGGGCCGCCCGCGCACTCCAAGCTCGCGGCGTTGATGGTCGGCCGGCAGCAGGACGGCAGCAACCTGATCAACGGCACACCGGGCAACGCCTTCGACTATGCGGGGGACCCCGCGGGGGCGCAGTGCCCGCTGCACTCGCATGTGCGCCGCGCCAATCCGCGCGTGCGCAAGGGCCAGCGCGAGGACCTGCGGGTGCTGCCGCGCATCCTGCGGCGCGGCATGTCCTATGGCCCGCCGCACACGCCCCAGACGGCGCGGGAGGAACGTGGCGTGGTCTTCATGGCCTACAACGCTTCCATCGCCGAGCAGTTCGAGCTGATCCAGTCCTGGCTGTCGGGTGGCAACAGCGGGGGCGACGGCAGCTATTCGGGCCAGCGCGACCCGATCTTCGCCCGGCCGCGCCAGGGCGACCGGGACAGCTTCGTCTTCGGGCCGCACCCGCAACCGGGCCCGCTGCCACTGCGCGCCGAGGCTGCACGGCCGGTGGCGCTGCAATGGGGGCTGTACCTCTTCGTGCCCTCCGTGCCGGCGCTGGAGGACATCGCGCGCTTCGCCACCGAGACGGGCTGCCCGGCGGCCGCGTCCGATCCGGCGGCGGCCCAACGCGCCGCCGAGGCCAAGAAGGGCGCGATGGTCATCGCCAGACTGAAGGCGGCGGAATCGGCGCTCGGCCTGGCCGCTGCGCGCGAGCAGTGGAAGCTGGCGCTGGAAGACCTGGGCGCGCGGCAGAACGGCACCAGCCAATGGCTCTGGACGGCCGTGCGCGAGCTGCACGGCGGGGTGCTGCGCACGCCCTACGGCGTGCTGGTGGGCAGCCGCGACCGGGTGATGGAGGTGTTCGGCGACGACCGCAGCTTCTCGGCCACCGGCTACTGCCCGCGCATGGTCTCGTCCTTCGGCGCCATCTACCTCGGAATGGACCAGGGACCCGACTACCGCGCGCAGTCGACCGTGCCCAACGAGGCGATCATGGCCGTGACGCGGCAACAGGCCTTCGATGCGGCCTTGGCGGACACCCAGACCGTGCTCGGCGGCTGGCGATCGGGCGCCGCGGCGGGCTTCTCTTTCGACGTGAAGGACCTGGTCGACGCGGTGCTGGCGCGCGTCTGCACGGCCTTCTTCGGCCTGCCCGAGGCCGGCGGCACCATGCGCACCGGCGGCTGGCAGGCGCGCAGCGGCCAGGCCAACGCCGACCAGCCGAGCTGCCCTGGGCATTTCGGGGCGCCGTCGCGCTACATGTTCCAGCCCAACCCGGGCGAGGAAGCCATCCAGCAGGGCCAGGACCACGGCCGGGCGCTGAAGGACTACGTGGAGGCGCGCCTGCACGCGGGCAGCCCCGACCTGCAGTCGAGCAACGCCAGCGTCATCGGCGCGAAGCTGCGCGGCATCCCCAAGGCGCAGTACGCCAGCACGCTCATCGGCATCATGATGGGCTTCCTGCCCACGGTGGACGGCACCCTGCGCAGCGCACTCTACGAATGGGTGAACGATCGCTCGCTGTGGGACCTTCAGCTGGCATGGGCGGCGCACCGCGACCAACCGCCGTCGGCGGCCCTCGATGTGGCCACGGAGGTGATCGAGCCCGTGCTGAGGCGCACGATGCAGCTGCGCCCGGTGCCGGAGCTGGTCTGGCGCACCGCGACGACGCGGCGGACGCTCGGCGGCGTCGAGGTGGCGCCGGGCGAGCGCATCGTCGTGGGCATCGTCTCGGCCATGCAGCAGAACCTGCAGGAGGGCAGCCCCGACCTGTGGCCGGTGTTCGGCGGCCGACGGGCCGGCGAGCAGCACCCCACGCATGCCTGCCCCGGCTACGAGATGGCGATGGGCGTGATGCTCGGCGTCCTGGCCGGCCTGCTGGGCGCCGAGTTGCGGCCGTCGCTGTCGCCGACGGTGCTGCGGCTGATGCCCTGAAGACCCGGCGCAGATTGCAGGATTCGTCCTAGCGATCTTTCAAATAAAAAGAGGCTGCAGCGCCGGTCTGGCGTGCGCGAACAGCTCCCGAATTCATAGCAAGGTGGATCGCTGTGTCAGGCGCTGGCACGCAGCGCAGCCGCCTGTGCGAGGTGCCAGTCCATGCGCAGGCGCTCGAAGCCTTCCGTCGCGGCGTCGAGGTGGCGCTGCGCTTCCCCGCAGTCGTCACGACGCAGCGCCAGGCGTGCGCGCAGCAGGTGGTTGGACGCCATCTCGTGCGGGGACTGCCGCAGCGCCGCTGCGTGGTCGGCCAGTCGCAGGTGGCGCGCCAGCGCGTCGGCGTTTCCGGCCTCCGCGGCCAGCCCGGCCAGCGCGCGCCCGGCCATCGCGGCGCCCAGCCAGTCGCGCTGGCGGGCCCGGCGCAGCACGCGGGCCGCGGCGGCCCGCGCCTCGGCCGTGCGACCGCCCGCGGCCATCGCCTCGCACACCCAGCCGTGGTTGAGCGAGGCAAAGAGGCCCTTGTCGTGCGAATCGAGCCAGGTCGCCGATTCCTGCAGCGCCTCGAGCGCGGCAGGCTGCGGGTCGAGCATCCAGCGTGCATAGGCGGCCAGGCCGTGGCTCATGGCAAACAGGTACAGGCTCTTGACCTGCTCCCCCACCCGGTGCGCAGCCTGCGCGTCGTCCAGCGCGGCCTGCCAGCGGCCCTGCCAGAGGTTGACGCCCGCACGCCAGCACAGCACCGAGCCTTCGACCTCGTGCCCGCGGCCGGGCAGCGCCGCCAGCGCCTCGTCGAAGCTGGCGTGGGCGTCGTCGAAGCGCCCCAGGTCGCCCAGCACGCTCGCGCGGCAGGCCATGGCATAGGCGATGGCCGGCAGCGGCGCGCGGCTGCCCGGACGGCGCTGGCGCACGGCATGCGCCATCTCGTCCAGCAATTCGACGGCACGGCCGTAGTCGGCGGCCGAGGCCGCCGCCTGGCCGAGCGTGGTGCGGGCCTGGACGATGAGCGACGTGTCCCGCAGGCGGGTGGCGTGGTCGAGTGCCTCCTCGCAATGCAGCAGGGCGTCCTTGGATTCGCCCAGGGCGTAGTGCAGGTAGGCGAGCCAGTACTGCGCGTAGGCCTGGCCCGTCGCGTCGCCGTGCGCGCGCGCCTTGTCCACCGCGCGGCGCAGCAGGGCCTTCTCGTCGCGCGAGGGGTCGAACACGGTCGCCAGGCCGAGCCGCCGCACCACCGAGCGCCAGAGCTGGTAGCGCTCGGGCGTCGAGGGCAGGCGGTCGAGCATCTCCAGCGCGGCGCGGTACTGCGTCTTCGCGCGGTCGATGGACGACGCCGACATCGCCTTGTCGCCGGCCATCTCGGCGTAGCGCGCGGCGGCCGAGAAGTCGGCCGCGCCTGCGTGGTGGTAGGCCAGCGGCTCGCATTGCTCGAGCTCGGTCGCGCCATCGCGCGCGCGCAGCAGCTGCGCCACGCGCGCGTGCATGTCGCGGCGCTGCTGCAGCCCGAGGGTGCTGTAGACCACGTCGCGCGTGATGCCGTGCTTGAAGCGCAGGGTGCCGGGCTGCTCGCCAGCGAACAGCAGGTCCTGCGCCGCCATGGCGGTCACCAGCGGATGCTGGGCATCGCAGCCGGTGAGCTCCTGCAGCAGCCAGGCCGGGACCACGTTGCCGATGACGGCCGCCGCCCCGAGCACCGCTCCCTGCTGCGGCGCCAGCCGCGCCACGCGCGATTCGATCAGCGACTCCAGCCAGGCCGGCCCGCCGCGCAGCGCGTCGAGGCCGGCACCGGTGTCGGCCGCCAGGTGGCACAGCTCCTCGAGGAAGAGCGCGTTGCCGCCGGAATGCTCGCGGATGCTGCTCACCACGAAAGGGTCGGCGTCGGGCAGCAGGGTGCGGATGGTCGTGTCGGCCTCGGCGCGCGACAGCGGCCCGAGCGCCAGGACGTCGGCCGCCGCCAGCTGGGCGTCGCCCAGCTCCAGCGGGCGCGTGGCCAGCAGTACCAGCAGCGGCAGCTCGGGCTGGGCGGCCAGCGCGTAGACGATCTGGCGCGTCGCATCGTCGGCCCACTGCCAGTCGTCGATGAACAGCAGTTGCGGCGCCTGCCCTGCCAGCACACCGACCAGCCGGCCCAGCACCTGCAGCAGCTGCTGCGCCTGCGCGGCCGCCGCCGCCGGCGTGTCGGCCGGCTCGGCAGGCAGCGCCAGTTCGGGATGGCGCTCGCGCAGTTCGGCCGGCAGCGCGGCGATCGCGCCGCCCAGCAGCGCCGGCGCGGCCAGGCCGGCGGCGGCCGTGCCCAAGCGGGCGCGCAGCATCTGCAGGAAGGGCTGGAGGGGCTCGGCGCTGAGTTCGGCCTCGCAGTAGCCGCGCCACAGCGCGAAGCCGCTGGCCGAGGCCTGGCGCAGGAATTCCTCCGCCAGGCGCGTCTTGCCGACCCCCGCCGGGGCCGAGACCACCATCAGCCGGGTGCGCCCCGCGCGCGCGGCCGCGAGCGCGCCCTGCAGGGCGGCGAGTTCGGCCTCGCGCCCGACGAAGTCGACCAGGCCGCGGCGGGTCTGGGCCTCGAAGCGCGTGCGCAACGCCGTGCGCGCGAGGATGCGGTGCACCGCCAGCGGGTCGTCGCGGCCCTTGAGCGCGAGCCGGCGGGCCTCGGTCTGGAACAGGTAGCGGGCCGGGCCCAGCGTCTCCTCGCTGACCAGGATCTCGTCGCGCTCGGCGACGTCGCTCAGATGCTTGGCGATGCCGGGGGCGGCGCCGAAGAGCTCGAAGCGCCCGGCGATGCCGAGGGTGCCCTCGCGCACCAGCACCAGGCCCGCGTGGATGCCGCTGTGCACGTCCAGCATGATGTCGTCGCGGTAGGCATGGCGGGCGCGCAGCGCGCGCACGCGCTCGTGCACCTCCAGCGCCGCCCGGGTCGCGCGCAGGCCGTCGTCCTCGCCGGCCTCGGGATGGCCGAACAGGGCCTGGAGCCCGTCGCCCTGGTACTGGTTGATGGTGCCGCCGCTGCGCTGGACCACCTCCTCGAACACGCGACGCACGTCGTCCTGCAGGGCCGCGAACACCTCCGCCTCCAGCAGGCCCGACAAGCGCGTGGAATCGGACAGGTCGGTGAACAGCACCGTCATGTGCCGGCGCAACTCGCCCGACACGCCCTGCACCATGCCCTCAACATCTCTTGCCATGGATCTCCCACCGTTTAGGGAGAACATTGTGTCCTGCGCCGCGAACGCTCCGCAACGCGCGATCGAAAGCCCGAGTGCGGCCTCACCAGCGGGCGGGCAGCGGGCGCAGGATGGCCAGGCGGCGGTCGCGCACGGCGAGGTAGCCGCCGGTCTCGAGGTCCTTGAGCAGGCGGCTGACCATCTCGCGCGAGCAGCCGATCTCCGAGGCCAGCGCCTGGTGCGTGAGCCGCTCGGCGATGGACTGGGCACCGTCCGGGCCGGCCGGCGACGCCCGCTCCTCCAGCACGCGGCGCAGGCGGCTGTAGACGTCGAGCAGGGCCATGCTGCGGGCGCTCTCGGTCGCCAGGCGCGCGCGGCGGATCAGGCGCTCGATCAGGCCGCGGGTGAATTCCGGGTCTTCGGCGATGTGGCGCAGCGCGCTCTCGCGCGTGACCACCACGCACACGGTGGGCTCGACGGCCTCCACGCTGGCCGAGCGGGCGCCGCGGTCCAGCGACATCTCGCCCACGTACTCGCCCGGGCCGTGGTGGCTGAGCGTCACCTCCCGACCCCGGGAATCGGACACGAAGGCGCGCAGCCGGCCCGACAGAACGATGTAGATCGTGTCGCCGCGCTCGCCTTCCTGGATGAGCAGGGCGCGCGCCCGAAAGCGCCGCTGCACGCCGCGCGCCGCCAGCCGCGCGACGTCGGCCGGCAGCGAATCGGTGGAGTCGGCAGGAGCAGCGGACCGCGGCGGCATGCGCGGACTATAGGTCCGCCTCCGCCCGGCGGCCCCCGACGTGCGCCCGGGCGGCGACGCCTCGGCGACGCGGCGCCGACTGGGCCGCGCCGTCCGCTCCTATTCGTTCGCGGCGACGATGCGCAGGGTGGAGACGATCTGCGGCATCCGCGTGACGCGGTGGACGATGGCTCGAATACTGGCAGCACCGGTCTTCACGCGCATGTTCTTGATGTGCGTGCGCACCGTGGACATGCGGATGCCCTGGCTCTCGGCGATCTCCTCGGCCGCCTTGCCGGCGCACAGCTGGCCCAGCACCGCCTGCTCGGTCGGTGTCAGCCCGCGGGCGCGGGCATACATCTGCAGGGTGAGCGGCTGCACGCCCGGGCGCCGGCTGCAGATGACCAGCACGGCGTCGGTGGCCGCGCCGGAGCGACCGGTGGCCAGCGGCACGAAGGCCAGGGACAGCGACTCTTCGGGATGCTCCAGCTCGACGATGCTGCGGCAGTCTCGCTCGGCGTCGTGCAGCGCCAGCCGGATGCGCGCATGCGCCGTGCCGTTGCCGGCGCACAAGGCACCGCCCTGGCCTTCACGCAGCACCCGCTGGCTGGCCAGCTCGCGGCGGGCCGGATGGTTCGCATGCAGGATGCGGCCGCTCAGGTCCAGCAGCAGCAGCCCGTGCTCGATCTCGTCGAGCGCGGAGGCGAACAGGGCCGGCCAGGCGGCCTCGAGCGGGGGCAGGACGGCAGGCGCCGCGTTCAGGTGGGCGGCATCGGTCTGCGGGATGGTCATCGGGTGCTCCTTCCTCATAAGTGATGAGGTCAGAGTGTGAAAAAACGCACGCCACCCAAAATGTGAGTATTACCCGTCCGCTTGTGATCCATTCACCTTGCGCCGGCCCGTCGGAGGCCGGCCGAGCGTCGAGAAGCGCTCAGTCCGTCAGGCGCTCCAGCGCCTCCCGGTACTTGGCCGCGGTCTTGTCGATCACGTCCTTCGGCAGGCGCGGCGCCGGCGGGGTCTTGTCCCAGGGCTTGCCGTTGATGCGCACCGCCTCGAGCCAGTCGCGCACGAACTGCTTGTCGTAGCTCGGCGGGTTGCTGCCGTCGGCGAGCGCCTGCTCGTAGCCCTCGACCGGCCAGTAGCGCGAGCTGTCGGGCGTGAGCACCTCGTCCATCAGCACCAGCGTGCCGTTCTCGTCGAGGCCGAACTCGAACTTGGTGTCGGCAATGATCATGCCCTTGGTGAGGGCGATGGCCGCCGCCGTCTCGTAGATGGCGATGCTGGTCTCGCGGATCTGCTGGGCCAGCTTCGGGCCCACGATCTCGACGACGCGGTCGTAGCTGATGTTCTCGTCGTGCTCGCCCGCGGCCGCCTTCGCGGCCGGGGTGAAGATGGCGCGCGGCAGCTTGGCGGAGTTGGTCAGCCCCTCGGGCAGCGGCACGCCGCAGACCTGACGGTTCTCCTGGTACTCCTTCCACCCGCTGCCGGCCAGGTAGCCGCGCACCACCGCCTCGACCGGGATCGGCTTGAGCCGCTTGACCAGCATGGAGCGGCTCTGCACCTGCGGCACCTCGCCGGGCTGGACCACCGACTCGGGCGCTTCGCCCGTCAGGTGATTGGGGCACAAAGCGCCGAGCCGCTCGAACCACCACAGCGCCATCTTGGTGAGGATCTCGCCCTTGCCGGGGATCGGCTCGCCCATGATGACGTCGAAGGCGCTGAGCCGGTCGCTGGCCACCATGAGGATGCGGTCCTCGCCCACCGCGTAGTTGTCGCGCACCTTGCCGCGGGCGAGCAGGGGCAGGCTCTGGATGGAGGAGGTGTGGACGGTGGTGGTCATGGGGTCGGAGCCGGGAAATGATCGGGGGAAAGCCGCGACGGGGATTGTGCGCGCAGAAAAAAGCCACCGCGAGCGGTGGCCGGTCGGGTCGGCGGGGCGGCTGCCCCACCGGTGCGCTTCAGGTGATCGAGGCGCGGTAGATCGACTCCACCGCCTTGTCCAGCGCGGCGTCGAACTCGGCGTCGGACTGCTGGGCCGACAGGCCCTCGGTCAGGGCGCGGCTAAAGCTGGCGATCACGCCGGGGTTCTTGGCCAGCATGGCGTTCGACTCGTCGCGGCTGTAGCCGCCCGAAAGCGCCACCACGCGCACCACCTTGGGGTGCTGCACCAGTTCGCTGTAGAAGCCGTCCACCGTCGGGATGCTGAGCTTGAGCATGACCTTCTGGTCGGCGCCCAGCGCGTCCAGCTGCTTGAGGATCGCGGCCTTGAGCAGCGCCTCCGCTTCCTTCTTGTCGGTCGCCTTGATGTTGACCTCGGGCTCGATGATCGGCATCAGGCCGGCGGCCAGGATCTGCTTGCCCACTTCGAACTGCTGCGCCACCACGGCGTCGATGCCCTTGGCGTTCGCGCCGTTGACCACCGAACGCATCTTGGTGCCGAACACGCCCTTGGCCACGGCACGGGCCAGCAGCCCGTCCAGGCCGGGCATCGGCTTCATGAGCTGCACGCCGTCGGCCTCGTCGGCCAGGCCCTTGTCGACCTTGAGGAAGGGCACGACCTGCTTCTTCTCCCACAGGTAGGCGGCGGCGTCCTGGCCGTCGAACTGGCGATCCATGGTCATCTCGAACAGGATGGCGCCGAGCACCCGCTCGCCGGTGAAGGCCGGGCTGCCCACGATGCGCGCGCGCATGGCGTGCACCAGGTCGAACATCTCGGCTTCGTTCTTGTAGGCCGATTCCTCGACACCGTAGAGCTTGAGCGCCTTGGGCGTGCTGCCCCCGCTTTGATCGAGCGCGGCGATGAAACCCTTGCCGCTTGCCACCTTGTCCAGTTGTTCCTTGTTCACAGCTTTTTCGCTCTCTGGTTCACCGCGCGGGCGGCGTATGGATGAATCGCAAGATTGTATCGACCGCCCTTTTGCCCACTGCTGCAAGCCCACTTGCGGGGGTGGGGCACGTTCAGCGGGGGCCGGACGGCAGTCCGATGAAGTCGAGCACCGGCGGCAGCACCGGCCCGCCCAGCCAGCGCAATGGCCGGGCCACCGCACCGATCAGCGTGATGTGGCTCAGGTCGTCGAAGCGCTCGGTGCGCACCGGAACGCCCGCGGCCTGCAGCCGCTGCACCATCTGGCCGGTGTTGCGGTCGGGGTCGACCAGCTTGTCCTTGGAGGCCGCCAGTAGCAGTGCCGGCGGCGAACCGGCGCGGGCGTGCACCAGCGGCTGCGAGTCGGTGGGGGTGTCGGGCCAGTTGAACGCCACCTGCGCCTGCGGGTTCTCGATGGGCAGGAAATCGTAGGGACCGGCCAGGCCGATCCAGCCGGCCAGTTGCCGGGGGCTGGCGCCCAGCGCGCCGAGCCAGCGGCCGTCCAGGGCCACCATCGCGGCGTTGTAGCCGCCCGAGCTGTGGCCCATGACGTACACCCGGGCCGGGTCGGCGCCCAGGGCGGCTGCATGGTCGATGGCCCACTTCACCGCCAGCGCGCTGTCCTGCACGAAGACCGGGTAGCGCAGCTGGGGCGAGAGGCGGTAGTCGGGCACCACCACCACGGCGCCTCGAGACGCCAGTGCCTCGCCGACGAACTTGTAGTCGGCACGTTCACCACTCGACCAGGTGCCTCCGTAGAAGAAGACGACCAGCGGGCGCTGGCCGGCCGGTGGCGAGGTGCCCGGCTTCGGCGTGTAGATGTCCAGGCGTTGGCGTGCCTCGGGCCCGTAGGCCCGGCCGCCATCGAGCGAGAAGCTGTCGTTGGGCGTCAGGCCGTTGACGATGCGCACCGGCGAGCAGGCGGCCAGGCCGAGCAGTCCGGCCAGGGCCAGCAACCAGGCAAGACGGCGCCGGGGGCCGAGGAAAGACGAGGAGGGGGGCATGGGAGATGTACGCGCGCCGGCCACCCCTGGATTCGGCCTGGGCCTGCACACGAGGGGCGTCGAACCGGCGCGACGAAAGCATCGTCGACTCCGGCGAGCCGGGCACGTAGGACGCCCCAGCGCACCGCTGACGGCGGCGCGCCCTTGCCGCGCGCGATCAGCTCGCCCGGCAGATCTTCAGCATGTTGGTGCCGCCCGGGGCACCCATCGGCTCGCCGCAGGTGATCGCATAGACGTCGCCGCTCTGCACGATGCCGCGCTTCTTCAGGTGGCGTTCGGCCTGGTCGAGCGCGGCGTCGCGGTCGGTTTCCGAATCCATCAGCAGCGGGCGCACGTTGCGGTACAGCGCCATCTTGCGTTGCGTGGCCAGGCGCGAGGTGAGCGCATAGACCGGGATGTGCGCCGCGTGCCGGCTCATCCACAGCGGCGTGGAGCCCGACTCCGTCAGTGCGACGATGGCCTTGGCGCCCAGGTGGTGGGCGGTGAAGAGCGCGCCCATCGCGATCGACTGGTCGATGCGCGCGTAGTGGCCGCTGAAGTCCAGGTCGCGCGTGGTGTCCTCGGCCTGTTCGGCGGCCTCGCAGATGCGGCTCATCTCCTGCACCGTCTCCAGCGGATAGCGGCCCGAGGCGGTCTCGGCGCTGAGCATGACGGCGTCGGTGCCGTCGAGCACGGCATTGGCGACGTCGCTCACCTCGGCGCGCGTGGGCACCGGGTTGGTGATCATCGACTCCATCATCTGCGTGGCGGTGATGACGACCTTGTCCATGTCGCGCGCCATGCGGATCATCTTCTTCTGCAGCGCCGGCACGGCGGCGTTGCCCACTTCCACAGCCAGATCGCCGCGCGCCACCATGATGCCGTCGCTGGCCTTGAGGATCTCCTCGAGCTTGGGAATGGCCTCCGCGCGCTCGATCTTGGCGATCATGCCGGGCTTGTGGCCGAACTCGGCCGCGGCCACGTTGCACAGCTGGCGCGCCATCTCCATGTCGGTGGCGTTCTTCGGGAAGCTCACCGCCACGTAGTCGGCCTGGAAGCTCATCGCGGTCTTGATGTCCTCCATGTCCTTGGCCGTCAGCGCCGGCGCCGTGAGGCCGCCGCCCTGCTTGTTGATGCCCTTGTTGTTCGACAGCTCGCCGCCGAGCTTCACCGTGGTGTACACGGCCTCGCCGCGCACGGCGTCGACGGTGAGCACGATCAAGCCGTCGTTGAGCAGCAGGCGGTCGCCCGGCTTCACGTCACGCGGCAGGTCCTTGTAGTCCAGACCCACGGCATCGACGTCGCCCGGCTCGGTGCGCGACGCGTCGAGCACGAACTTGGCCCCCGGCTCGAGCCAGACCTTGCCCTCGGCGAACTTGCCGACACGGATCTTGGGCCCCTGCAGGTCGGCCATGATCGCCACCTCGCGGCCCGCCTTGCGCGCCGCTTCCCGCACCATGGCAGCGCGGGCGATGTGGTCCTGCGCCGTCCCATGGCTGAAGTTCAGGCGCACCACGCTGACCTTGTGCGTGATCATCTGCTCGAGGATCTCCGGCGTGTTGGAGGCCGGCCCCAGCGTGGCGACGATCTTGGTGGCGTGGCGGGGGAGGCGGATCGAACTCATGGGCATCTCCTTTTTGTATTCCCAACTGTATACACTTTGTCGCGGTGGCGACAGCCCTGTGCGACTTCAGTGCCAAAAAGGGCTGGAGCCCCCGTCTCGCCCGCGCAACCTGCTATCAATTCGGTAGCAACTCAGCCGGCGGCGCGCTTGGCGAGGATCTCGAAGGCCGGCAGCTGCTTGCCTTCCAGCACTTCCAGGAAGGCCCCGCCGCCGGTCGAGATGTAGCCGACCTGCTTCTCGATGCCGTACTTGGCGATGGCCGCCAGCGTGTCGCCGCCGCCGGCAATGCTGAAGGCACTGCTGTCGGCGATCGCACGGGCGATGGTCTCCGTGCCGTGGGCGAAGGCGTCGAACTCGAACACGCCCACCGGGCCGTTCCAGACGATGGTGCCGGCCTCCCGCAGCTGCGCGGCCAGCAGTTCGGCGGTTTTCGGGCCGATGTCCAGGATCAGGTCGTCGTCTTCCACCGCGTCGGCGGCCTTGGTGGTGGCCGGCGCGTCGGCCGCGAAGTTCTTGGCCGTGACCACGTCGACCGGGATCGGCACCGCCGCGCCGCGTGCGCGCATGGCCTCGATCACCGCCGTGGCCTCGCCCACCAGGTCCGCCTCGGCCAGCGACTTGCCGATCTTCAGGCCCGCCGCCAGCATGAAGGTGTTGGCGATGCCGCCGCCGACGATCAGCTGGTCGACGTTCTTCGCCAGGCTCTGCAGGATGGTGAGCTTGGTGCTGACCTTGGAGCCCGCCACGATGGCCACCAGCGGGCGCTTCGGCGAGGCCAGGGCCTTGGTGATGGCGTCGATCTCGGCCGCCAGCAGCGGGCCGGCGCAGGCCACCTTGGCGAACTGCGCGATGCCGTAGGTGGTGGCCTCGGCGCGGTGCGCGGTGCCGAAGGCGTCGTTGACGTAGATGTCGGTCAACGCGGCGAGCTTCTTCGCCAGCGCTTCGTCGTTCTTCTTCTCGCCCTTGTTGAGCCGGCAGTTCTCCAGCAGGACGACCTGGCCGGGCTTCACGTCGACGCCATCGACCCAGTCGGACACCAGCGGCACCTCGCGGCCCAGCAGTTCGCCCAGGCGTCGGGCGACCGGTGCCAGCGAATCCTCGGGCTTGAACTCGCCTTCCTTGGGGCGGCCCAGGTGCGAGGTGACCATCACCGCGGCGCCGGCGTCGAGCGCCATCTGCACGCAGGGCACCGAGGCGCGGATGCGGGTGTCTTCGGTGATGGCGCCGCTGTCGTCCTGCGGCACGTTGAGGTCGGCCCGGATGAAGACGCGCTGGCCGGCGGCCTTGCCTTGCGCGCACAGATCGGAAAAGCGGAGAACGTTCATGGTGGAAAGGCTCGGAGAGCGGCTCGGATTGGACAAGCGGTGGGCGCATCAGGCGGGGCCCGCAGGGGCCGCCGGGAGGGCTCTGCGCCGATGGAATCGATTGTAGGGAGGCCCCCGCCGCGGCCCTGTACGCCAAGACCCCGCCGCGCATCCCTTCATGCGAGCCTCATGCGGCCGCGGGCCGGGGCCGTTGCGCCACCAGCAGCTCGACGAAAGCCGCCGCTGCCGGGGACAGCGAGCGCCGCGCGTCCGCGTACACGCACACCTCGCGGTGGAAGTCCGGCGCGGCCAGGCGCACCATCGTCAGTCCCCAGGCACGCACCAGCGGCGACGAGTAGGTCGGGCACACGGTGAGGCCCTGGCCCGCCGCCACCATGCCCAGCGCCGTGGTCATGTACGAGACCTCCTGCGTGCCCGGCCGCTCCAGCAGGGCGCGCGCGTCCGCCGCCAGTTCGGGCGCAATGCGGCCACGGAAGTCGCGCGTGGGCGCGATGAAGGTCCACGGCCCCAGCTCCGCCCAGCGCACCGAGCGGCGCCTGGCGAAGGGGTGGTCGGGCGGGCAGATCAGCCAGTGCCGGTCGCGGAACAGCGTGCGGCGCGCGATCGCGTCATCGACAGCGACATCCTGGCCGACCGCCAGTTCGACCTCGCCGGCCATCACCCCGTTCAGCAGTTGCTCGGGCAGGGTGTCGGCCAGCCGCACCTCCACCTCCGGGTAGCGCGAGCGGAAGGCCGCGATCGCCTGCGGCATCAGCGTGCAGGCCATGAGCTGCGGCGCGGCCAGCCGCAGCACGCCCTTCTTCTTGTCGCGCAGGTCGGTCACGCCGGCCACCGCGGTCTGCAGCCCGGCCAGGAGCCGGTGCACCGAGGGCAGGAACTCGCGGCCCGCCTCCGACAGCTGCACGCGGCGCGTGTGGCGGTCCAGCAGCTGCACGCCCAGCTCGCGTTCGAGCTCGCGCACCAGCACGCTCAGCGCCGACTGGGTCAGGTGCAGGTCGCGGGCGGCCGCGGTGAAGCTGCCCGCCTGGGCGACGGCAGCGAAGGCGCGCAACTGGCGCAGCGACACATTCATGGCAATCCTTCATCAATGGATGAATTTATTTCGATTGCATCATGGAACCGTCGCCCGTCCAATCGCGCTTCCCCAAGGAGACAAGCCGATGCCCGAGACCCCCGCCACGGCGGTGCCCGCGAACCCGCCGATCCGCGGGCTGCACCACTTCGCCTGGCGCTGCCGCGACAGCGAGGAAACCCGCCGCTTCTGGGAAGACCTGCTGGGCCTGCCGCTGGTGCACGTGATCAAGAG
This sequence comes from Xenophilus aerolatus, assembly GCA_030418545.1. Lineage (GTDB taxonomy): Bacteria > Pseudomonadota > Gammaproteobacteria > Burkholderiales > Burkholderiaceae_C > Xenophilus. The sequence goes on from QAIB01000006.1 coordinate 145,725, forward strand.
CGACCACGTGCCGAGCACGGGCGAGTACTGCCCCTACGTCCACATCTTCTTCCAGATGCGCGACGGCTCCTTCATCGCCTTCTTCGACCTCGGCGACGACGTGAAGGCCGACCCCTCGCCCAACACCCCCGCCTGGGTCAACCACATCGCGCTGCGCGTGGACGGCGTGGAGGACCTGCTCGCGGCGAAGGCGCGCCTGGAGGCAGCGGGCGTCGAGGTGCTGGGCATCACCGACCACCACATCATCGAGTCGATCTACTTCTTCGACCCGAACGGGATCCGCGTGGAGCTGACGACCCCCACCGCGACCAAGGTGGAGATGGACGCGCACGCGCTCAAGGCCCATGCCGACCTGAATGCGTGGACCGAGCGCAAGGCGCAGCTGCGCATGGCGCGCGAAGGGGCCGCCCATGCCTGAGCTCCAGCTCGCGGTCATCGACGTCAAGCCCGGTGCGTCGCTGGAAAGCCAGTCGGGCCTGCAGATGCTGCGCCCGCGCATCTTCGGGGCATTCATGGCGCCTTCGGGGCCGAAAAAGGTCGCGGCCATCGTGATGCACCCGACCAGCAACTTCATGGGCCACTACCTGATCGGCCCGCTGGCCGAGCGCGGCGTCTGCTGCATGGGCCTGAATTCGCGCTACATGGGCAACGACACGCTGCTGCTGATGGAGCGCGCCATCCAGGACCTGGGCGCGGGCGTGAAGCACCTGCGCGCGATGGGCTACGAGAAGGTGCTGCTGATCGGCAACTCCGGCGGCGCGGCGTTGTCGAGCTTCTACCAGGCGCAGGCCGAGCGCCTGACCGCCACGCATTTCCCCGACGGCGACCCGACGCACCTGCATGCCGACGACCTGCCGCCGGTGGACGGCATCGCGCTGTGCGCGGCGCACCTGGGCCGCTCGCGGCTGCTGCGCGACTGGATCGACCCGTCGGTGACCGACGAACACGATGTGCTCTCGGTCGATCCCGACCTCGACATGTACGACGCGCGCCACCGTGTGCCCTACAGCGCCGAGTTTCTGGCGCGCTTCCAGGGCGCACAGAAGGCCCGCCTGGACCGCATCGAGCAATGGGCGCTGGGCCGGCTCGAACAGCTGCGCGCCACGCCCGGTGCGCCGCGCGACCAGGCTTTCATCGTCTACCGCACGCACGCCGATCCGCGCTGCGTGGACCTCACGCTGGACCCGAACGACCGCGCACCCGGCAGCGTCTGGGGCGACGCGCGGCAGGTCAACTACTCGGCCAACGCCATGGGACGCACGACCTCGCTGACGGCCTTCCTGTCGCAGTGGTCCTCGCGCTCGCAGGCCGACGGGCCGACCAACCTCGCGCGCACCGGCTGCCCCAAGCTGCTGCTGACCTACACCGCCGACCAGTCGACCTTCCCGAGCACGCGCGACGCCTGGCTGCAGGCCGGGGGCAGCACGATCCGCAACGTCGACATCGTGGGCGGCAACCACTATTTGGCCGGCCAGCAGCACCTGGTGCCGAAGGCCGCCGACGCGATCGCCGAGTTCGCCCACGCGCTGTGACGCACGGGCGCCCTGCGCTCCAGCAAGAACGATCCGAGACAACCCCGCCATGGAAAGCTTCCGATTCGCAGAGCCCTATGCGCTGCCCAGCTGGCCCTTCGTGCCGCCGCCGGAACTGAACGGTGGCACCGCCCACCACCCCATCGTCATCGTGGGCGGCGGCCTGTCGGGCCTCACGCTGGCCTGCGACCTGGCCGTGCGCGGCATCCGCTCGGTGCTGCTGGACGAGGACGACACCGTCGGCGTGCGCGGCGCCTCCTCGCGCGGCATCTGCTATGCGCAGAAGAGCCTGGAGATCTTCGAGCGCCTGGGCATCTACGAGCGCATTGCGGCCAAGGGCATCACCTGGTCCTTCGGCAAGACCTTCTCGGGCGAGGAAGAGGTCTACAGCTTCAACCTGAAGACCGACAGCTGCTCGGTGCAGCCGCCCTTCATCAACCTGCAGCAGTTCTACATCGAGTGGTTCCTGGTCGAGCGCATCCTCGAGCTGGGCCTCACGGACCTGCGCTGGAAGAGCCGCCTCACCCACATCGCGCCGCGCGAGGACGGCGCGACCCTGCAGGTGGAGACGCCTGCCGGCGCCTACGCGCTGGAAGCCGGCTACGTCGTCGACGCGACCGGTGCCAACAGCCCGATCCGCACGCAGCTCGACCTTCCCGCACACGCTTCGCGCAGCACCGACCGGTGGTGCATCAGCGATGTGCGCTTCAAGAAGCCGCTGCCCATCGAACGCTGGACCTGGGTCGATGCGCCCTTCAATGAAGGCCGCGGCGTCTGGCAGCACCTGATGGGCGATGGCGTGTGGCGCATGGACTACCAGATGCCCGACGACTGCGATGTGGCCGAGATCAGCAAGCCCGAGGTGGCCGGCGCGCGGCTGCGCGAGCAGCTCGGGCCCGACGTGGAGTTCGAGTTCGTCTGGATCGGCCCCTACGGCTACCGCGATCACCTGCTGGAGCGATTCCGCCACGGCCGCGTGTTCTTCATCGGCGACGCGGCCCACGTGGTGAGCCCCTTCGGCGCGCGTGGCGGCAACACGGGCATCCAGGATGCGGCCAACCTGGCGTGGAAGTTCGCGCTGGTGCTGCAGGGCCGGGCGGACGCATCGCTGCTGGACAGCTACGACGCCGAGCGACGGCCCGCGGCCGAGAAGAACCTCGAGGTGACCAGCCGCTCGGCCCGCTTCCTCGCGCCGCGCTCCAACGCCGAGCACCTCATGCGCAATGCGGTGGTCGCGCTGGCCAAGCGCCACGCCTTCGCGCGCGGCCTGGTCAACACCGGGCGCATGTCGGTGGCCAACGACTATCCGCCTGCCCCGCGTCTGCCCGAGGGCAGCCGCACGGTGCAGAACGTGGCGCTGCGCGCACCGGGCGGGGCGAGGACGACGCTGGCGCAGCTGCTGCGCGAGGGCACGCACGGCATCGTGCTGTGGCGAGCGCCCTCCGCGGTCGATGCCGAGGCGATGTCCACGGCCCTCGCCGGCCTGCCGGTGCGGCTGGTCGCGCTCGGCGGCAACAGCGGGCTGCCGGCCTTCGAGGTCGCCGAGGCCGAACTGGCGCACCTGGACCTCTGCGCGCCCGGCAGCCTGCTGCTGGTGCGGCCCGACGGCTACCGCGCGGCGCGCCTGGCCGCACCGACGCCCGCCGCCGTGGCTGCCGCCGTCCGCAACGCCTTCGCACTGCACTGACTGCGCCATGCCCCTGATCACCGAGCCCCACATCCCCGACCCCGACGGCTTCTACGCCGCCTGGCTGCAGGCCCACGAGGGGCTGAGCGACGGTGCAAGCGCCGAGCTCAACGCGCGCCTGGTGCTGCTGCTGGCCAACCAGTGTGGCGACCAAGCCACGCTGCTGGCCTGCATCGCGGCAGCTCGCGAGGCCGCCTGAACCAGAATCCACGATCCACGATGAACACCACGGTCTCCTTCGCCTCCGCCTCCGACACCCGCGAGCAGAAGCCGCAGGTGCGCGAACTCGCGCCCGGCGTCTACGGCTACATCAGCGACTTCGATCCCAACTGCGGCTTCGTGGTCGGCGACGAGCATGTGGTGCTGATCGACACCCGCCCCACGCCGCGCATGGCGCGCGACTTCCTCGCCGCCATCCGCACGGTGACGGACAAGCCGATCAAGTTCATCGTGCTCACCCACTACCACGCGGTGCGCGTGATGGGTGCGAGCGCCTTCCCCGAGGTGGCGGCCATCATCGCCAGCCAGGGCACGCTGGACTGGATCCGCACGCGCGGCCAGGCGGATTTCGACTCCGAGGTCGGCCGCTTCCCGCGCCTCTTCCAGGGCGTGGAGGAGATCCCCGGCCTGACGATGCCCACGATGAGCTTCGAGCGCGGGATGAGCCTGTGGCTGGGTGCGGACCGCGAGCTGCGCCTGCTCGCCCTCGGCCGTGGTCACTCGAGCGGCGACACGGTGGCCTGGCTGCCCGACTGCGGCGTGTGCTTCTCGGGCGACGTGGTGGAGAACCACTGCGGCGTGTACGCCGGCGATGCCTACATCCAGGACTGGGCCGGCACGCTCGATGCCGTGAAGGCGCTGCGTCCGCGTGTGCTGGTGCCGGGCCGCGGCGCGGTACTGCAGGACGAAGACGCTTGCGCCGAGGCGATCGAGCTCACGAAGGACTTCCTCTCCACGCTGCTGGGCGCCGTGCGGGCCGGCATCGACGCGGGCGACACGCTCAAGGGCTGCTTCGCACGCGCCGAGGCCGCCATGACGCCGCGCTTTGGCAGCTGGCCCGTGTTCCAGCACGTGCTGCCCTTCGACGTTTCGCGCGCCTACGACGAACTCACCGGCACCGAGCACCCGGTCGTGTGGACCGCAGAGCGCGACCGCGAGCTCTGGCAGGTGCTGCGCGGCTGAGTTTCTTTTCCCCCGATTCCCCACCACCGAAGGAGACAACCCGATGAACCGATTCGTGCGCGCCCTCGGCGCCTGCCTGGCCCTCGCCGCCGCCGGCGCCGCCGTGGCGCAGGGCGCCTACCCCAGCCAGCCGCTGAAGTGGATCGTGCCCTACGTGGCCGGCGGCGGCACCGACAACCTGGCGCGCTCGCTGGCCGATGCCATGCAGCCGTCCTTCGGGCAGCCGATCCTGATCGACAACCGCCCGGGCGCGTCGACCAACATCGGCGTCGCCGCGCTGATGCAGTCCAAGCCCGACGGCTACACCATCATGCAGGCCGAGAACGCGGCGCTGCTCTTCAACGAGCACATGTTCGCCAAGCTGCCGTACAAGCCGGCCAGCGACTTCACCTACATCGGCGCCATCGGCCGCTTCCCGGTCGCGCTGGCCGTCACGCCCAACTTTCCGGCCAAGACGGTGGCGGAGTTCGTGAGCTACGTGAAGGCCAACCCCGACAAGGTGAGCTACGCCTCGCCCGGCAACGGCTCGCCGCACCACATGGCGATGGAGCTGTTCAAGCAGAAGGCCGGCCTCACGATCGCGCACGTGCCGTACAAGGGCGCGGCGCCGGCGATGACCGATGTGGTGAGCGGCCAGGTCGGCACCATGATGCTGGACCTGGCCTCGGGCCTGCAGTTCATCAAGTCGGGCAAGGTGCGGGTGCTCGCGATCGCGCTGCCGCAGCGCGCCGCCGCCCTGCCCGACCTGCCGACCTTCGCCGAGCTGGGCTATCCGGACGTCAACGCCTATGCCTTCCACGGCCTCATCGGCCCGGCGGGCATGCCCAAGGAAGCGGTGGATCGCATCAACGCCGAGCTGCACAAGGCGATGCAGTCGCCCAAGGTGACGCGCCTGTTCGCCGACTTCGGCTTCGAGGCGATGCCCGGCACGCCGCAGGACTTCTACAAGACGGCCCGGGCCGAGAGCGAGCGCTGGGGCAGGATCATCCAGGCCGCCGGCGTGAAGCTCGACTGAGCTCGATTGCCCCTGGATCGATAGCTGCCAGCGCCCGTCCGACGGGCGCTTGGGCCACTTTTCGCTCGAGACGGCCTACCAGCCCAGGACGAGGTGCATAGGCAGGTACACCGCCATGCCCGCCAGCATCGTGCCCAGCACGCCGCCGCGCCAGAAGTACCAGACCACGCCGGCCAGCGCGCCGTAGAGCCGGGCGTCCTGCCAGGTGTGGATGAGCTGGCCGTTGCTCATCACGATCTCGGGCGCGATGACGGCCGCCAGTGCCGCGGCCGGCGCGTAGTGCAGCGCGCGGTGCGCCCACTCGGGCAGGCCCCAGGGGCGGTCGAGGATGAAGAAGAAGCAGCGGGTAAGCACCGTGACGGCGGCGAGGCCCACGATGACGGCCAGTGTCCAGAGATCGGTCTGGCCCCTCATCGCGCGTCCTCCGCCTCGGGATTGAGCCCGAACTGCTTTTCAAGCCAGAAGCAGAGCAGGACGGCGGCACCGATGGCAGCCACGATGTTGAGCTTGAAGGGCAAGGCGAAAGCTGCGACCGCGGTCGCGCAGGCGATGAGCACGGCCAGCACGCGCAGCGGCGTGGTCGCCATCGAGCAGGTCACGGCCACCAGGCTCAGCACGCCGGCGAAGCCCAGGCCCCATTGGGTCGGGATGAAGTTGGCCAGCGCGATGCCCAGGAGGCTCATGCCCATCCACACGCACCAGTTGATGGCGTAGCCGCCCGTGAGGTAGGCCTCCTGCGCAGCGCGTTCGGCGGGGTCGTCGCTGGGCTGCGGGAAGCGCCGCGTGAACAGGGCATAGCTCATGTCGGCCGTGAGGTAGCCGTGCAGGATGCGGCGCCAGCGCGGCATGTGCATGAGGTAGGGCCGCAGGTGCAGGCTGAAGACGACGAAGCGCAGGTTGACGCAGAAGCCCGTGGCCAGCACCACCCAGGCCGGCGCGCCGGCGATCAGCAGCGGGATGGCGGCGAGCTGCGAGCTGCCGGCGAAGACCAGCAGCGTCATCGCCACGGACTCGGTCACGCTCATGCCGGCCTTGAGCATGGCCACGCCGGTCATCAGCCCCCAGGCGCCGATGCCGATGGCGATGGCCGCCATGTCGCGCCACCCCTCGCGGAAGGCCGGATGCCGCCGGATCGCGGGCGACAGGAACATCAGGCGTCGGGCAGGCCGAAGACCTGGCCGGGCTTGATGTCGAAACCGCGCAGGAAATCGGCCGCCGGCAGGCGCTTGCCGCCGGGGCGCTGGAGCTCGGTGAGGGTCACGGCCGAATCGACGGCAGCCACCACGATGCCGCTTTCGGGCGCTGCGGCCAGGATCGTGCCGGGTGGCGCGCCGGGCGCCGCACCCTCGGCGTGGGCGGCCCAGAGCTTGACCGTCTCGCCATCGATGTCGCTGCTGGCACCAGGGAAAGGATCGAAAGCGCGGATGCGCCGCACGATGGCGTGGGCCGGCTGCGCCCAGTCGATGCGCGCCTCGGCCTTCTCGACCTTGTGGGCGTAGGTCACGCCCTCGGCAGGCTGCGGCGTGCGGGTCAGGGTGCCGGACTCGGCCTGGCGCAGCGCCTGGACGACGAGGCGCCCGCCCATCGCGGCCAGCCGGTCGTGCAGCCGGGCGGTGTTGTCGTCGCCGATGGGGAGCGATTCGGCAAGGAGCATGTCGCCGGTGTCCAGCCCGGCGTCCATCTGCATGATGGTGACGCCGGTCTGCGCATCACCCGCCTCGATCGCCCGGTGGATGGGCGCCGCACCGCGCCAGCGCGGCAACAGGCTGGCGTGGATGTTCAGGCACCCCAGGCGAGGGGTGTCCAGCACCCATTGCGGCAGGATGAGGCCGTAAGCGGCAACCACCATCGCATCGGCGTTGGCGGCTTCCAGCGCGGCCTTCGCCGCTGCGGCGTCCTCGGGGTACTTGCCGTCCAGCCGCAGGCTGCGTGGTTGCGCCACGGGCCAGCCGTGCTCGAGCGCGTAGGCCTTCACGGGGGAGGCCTGGAGCTTCATGCCACGGCCGGCGGGGCGGTCGGGCTGGGTCAGCACGAGCGCGATCTCGAAGCCCGCCTCGTTCAGGGCCTGGAGCGCAACGCGTGCGAATTCGGGCGTGCCCGCGAAGACGAGGCGCACGCTCAGTTCCGGTCGCCGCCGAGGTTGCCGGGCACGAAGCGCAGGTCGTCGCCCACGTGCCAACGGCGCACCACGCCCTGCGGATCGATGTAGATGTAGAGCAGGCGCGGGCTGTTCGCCTGCAGGTAACGCCACTGCCACACGTCGCCGTCGAAGGAGCTCACGCGCGTGACCTGCTCGGGCCGGCCGAAGGTGTAGAGCACGTCAGGCACGCGCCACGCGTCGGTGCGGATCGCCTGGGCGAACACCGTGTCGTTCATCGCCTGCGTGACCGCGACGACCCGGCCGTCCGCATCCAGATCGACGTCGTTGACCTCGAAGCCGGCCGGCTGGCGCGAGTACTGGAGCCGCTCGCCGCCGCCCGGCCGGGGGTAGGTCGCGGTGGGCGCGCCCAGTTGCCGCAGCGCATCAGCGCGGGATGTGCCCAGCGGCAGGCGGGCGGGGTCGCTGGCGCAGCCCGCCAGTCCGATGAGGGCGGCGCCGAGGATCGCGGCGAGGCAGCGCATCGTCACGCCCCGCGGCGCCCGTCGCGCTGCTCCTCGCGTTGCTGCTTCACGAGCTTGGTCTTGATGCGGTTGCGCTTGAGCGGCGAGAGGTACTCGACGAACACCTTGCCGCGCAGGTGATCCAGCTCGTGCTGGATGCACACGGCCAGCAGGCCCTCGGCCTCGATCGTGCGGGCGTCGCCGTGCTCGTCGAGCGCCGTCACTTTGACGGCCGTGGAGCGCTCCACGCCGTCGTAGATGCCGGGCACCGACAGGCAGCCTTCCTCGTTGATCACCTTCTCGTCGCTGGCCCAGACGATCTCGGGGTTGATCAGCACCACCGGCTGGTTGCGCTCTTCGGAAATGTCGATGACGACCACCCGCTCGTGCACGTCGATCTGGGTCGCGGCCAGCCCGATGCCGTTGGCCTCGTACATCGTTTCGATCATGTCGGCCACCAGGGCCTTGATGCGTGCATCCACGCCCTGCACCGGCTTGGCGACCGTGTGCAGGCGGGGATCGGGGTAGCTCAAAATGGTTCGCAGGGCCATGAATCGGGGGGAAGTTGTGGCTATTTTCGCCATTTCCGCAACCCCACGCCCCTGCGCGGTGCGATTGACGTTGCCGTACCGGGGGCTTCGGCGCAAAATTCGTTGCAAATTGTGAGTATTTGTTCACCTGCCGGGGCGCGTCGATGCTGCGGGGGTGACGACCATCCGTCCATGAAGCAGTCCAGCCTCCGCCTTCGTCCGCGCCCGCAACCTGCCGCCCTCGCGGGCGCGCTGGCCGCCGCCCTGACCCTGATCGGTGCCGCCGGTGAGGCCCAGGCGCAGACCTACCCCGTCACGCCGCAGCAGCGCGCGACAGCGCAGCAGGCGGCCGCGCAGGGCGTGCCGCTGTCCGAACTGGCGCCCAACGCGCCCGACGAATACACCGTGCGCCGCGGCGACACGCTGTGGGCCATCTCCCGCATGTACCTGAGGAGCCCCTGGCGCTGGCCCGAGCTGTGGGGCATGAACATGGGCGAGATCGCCAACCCGCACCGCATCTACCCGGGGCAGGTGCTGTACCTGGACAAGAGTGGCGGCCGCGCCCGCCTGTCGCTGCGCCGCGGTGGCGGTTTCTCCAGTGATGGCGGCACGATCAAGCTGTCGCCGCGCACCCGCTTCGACTCGGCGACGGACCTGGCGCTGCCGACCCTGAACCCCAGCCTGATCGAGCCCTTCCTCACCGAGCCTGAAGTGGTCGACGAGGAAAGCACGATCACCCAGGCCCCGCGCATCGTCGCCGGCAACGACAGCCGCGTGATGATGACCCGCGGCGACCGCCTCTACGCCCGCGGCGGCCCCGACGCCCCGTTGGTCGAGACGCCCGGCCCGCTCAAGACCTACCGCGTGTTCCGCGGCGCCACGGCGCTCAAGGACCCGGTCACCGGCGAGATCCTGGGTTACGAAGCCCAGTACCTGGGCAAGGTGCAACTGCAGCGCGGCGAAAGCTCCGAGGTCACCAGCCCGCAGGCTGCGAGCGCGGCGGCACCCGCTGCCACCGGTGCGCAACTGAGCGTCTGCGGCGAATGCACGGCGCCAGCGCCCGTCGTCGAAACGACCGCCGGCGCGCCACTGCCGGCGGGCACGACCGCCGTGCCCGCCACGCTCGACGTGGTCGCCGCGCGCGAGGAGATCAGGGCCGGCGACCGCCTGCTGCCCGAACCGCCGCGCAAGCTAGTCAGCTACGTCCCCCGTGCACCGCGACAGGTCATCACCGACGGCCGCATCGTGTCGATCTACGGCAGCGCCGTGAGCTTCGCGGGCCAGAACCAGGTGGTGTCGATCAACAAGGGCGAGCGCGACGGCATCGAAAGCGGCCACGTGCTCGCCATCCTGAAGAACGGCGAAACCATCGTCGACCGCACCGGCGGCGGCAAGGAAACGCTGAAGCTGCCCAACGAGCGCATCGGCCTGCTGATGGTGTTCCGCACCTTCACCAAGGTCTCGTACGCGCTGGTGCTCGAGATCACCGACACGCCGCGCGCCGGCGACCTGCTGGCCAACCCCTGAGCCTCGGGGTCCTGCGGCGGTGGAACGGGACGAGCTCGCCGGCTGGCTGCGGCTCTCCCTGACGCCGGGCATCGGCGACGGCACGGCGCGCCGCTTGCTGGCGGCTTTCGGCCTGCCCGATGCCGTCTTCGGCCAGTCGCAGGCCGCGCTGGAGCAGGTCTGCAGCGCCGCGCAGGCGAAGGCCCTGACCACCGTCCCACCCGACTTCGAAGACGCGCTCGGTCGCACCCGGCAATGGTTGCGTGAAGCCGAGGGCACACGGGTGGCGCGTGCCATCGTGACTCTGGGCGACGCTGCCTACCCGGCCGACCTGCTGCAGACGGCCGACCCACCGCTCATGCTGTACGTCATGGGCAGGCCGCACCATGCACTCGCCCGCCTGGCCGAGCAGGCCATCGCGATCGTCGGCAGCCGCAACCCCACGCCCCAGGGCGCCATCGATGCGCGCCTGTTCGGGCGCACCCTCGCGGCCAGCGGCCTCACGGTCGTCTCGGGCCTGGCGCTGGGGGTGGACGGTGCCGCGCACGATGGCGCGCTGGAAGGCGCAGCGCCGGAGATGGACCTCGCCACCGTGGCCGTGGTGGGCACCGGGCTGGACCGCGTGTACCCCGCGCGCCATCGCGAGCTGGCGCACCGCATCGCGCAGCGCGGGCTGATCGTCAGCGAGTTCCCGCTCGGCACGCCGCCGCTGAACCAGAACTTTCCCAAGCGCAACCGGTTGATCGCGGCCCTGTCCCGAGGCACGCTGGTGGTCGAGGCAGCCCTGGCCTCGGGCTCGCTCATCACCGCGCGGCTGGCGGTGGAACAGGGCAAGGAGGTGTTCGCCATTCCGGGCTCGATCCACTCGCCGCAGTCGCGGGGCTGCCATGCGCTGATCCGCCAGGGTGCGAAGCTGGTCGAGTCGGTGCAGGACGTCTTCGAGGAACTGCAGCCCGGTGCCGCGCTGCACGACGGCGCCCCCGCCGCCGGCACGGACGAAGAAGACGCCGAACCGCATGGCCTGCTCGCGCAGATGGGCCACGACCCGGTGAGCCTCGATGCGCTCGGCGCCCGCACGGGCCAGAGTGCCGCCGACCTGCAGGTCGCCCTGCTCGAACTCGAGCTCGACGGCCAGGTCGCACGCCTGCCCGGCGGCCTGTTCCAGCGCACGGCGCGCGGCTGAAGGGCCGATCCGTGGCGCATGCGCCACGTTCGCGTGCGCCTTCACCGTGCTGGGCTATATTGGGTCATGTTCGAAGTACTCGTCTTCGTCTACGAAAACTACTGGCGTGGTGACGCATGCCCCGAACCGCAACTGCTGGGCCGCAAGCTCAGCGCCAACGGATTCGATGCCGACGAGATCCGCGAAGCGCTTCAGTGGCTCGACGGCCTGAGCTTCGCGACGCAGGGCCTGCAGTGGACGCGCCACGAGGACGACCGCAGCGCCACGGTCACGCTGCAGATGGCCGAGGACGATGACTTCGTCCCTTCGCCGGACACGATGCGTGTGTATTCCGCAGCCGAACAGGCACACCTGGGCGCCGAGTGCCTGGGCTTCATCAGCTTTCTCGAATCGGCCGGCCTGCTGCCGGCGCGGCTGCGCGAAATCGTCATCGACCGTGCCATGGCAGCGCCCGGCGACCCGGTGGCGCTCGACGAACTGAAGATCATCGTGCTGATGGTGCACTGGAGCACCGGCATCGAGCCCGATGCGCTGATGCTCGACGAACTCTGCGACGACACGCGCGACCGCGTGGCGCATTGAGCACCAGGCCCACCTTCAGTTGAGCAGGCGCTCCGGGTTGGCGTCGAGCTTGGCCAGGGCCTCCCGCGTGGCGCGCGCGGTCAGCGTCTCCTCCTCGGCAGGCACCAGCAGGCCAGCCTGCAGATAGGACGCCAGCCGCCCCGCCTGGATGAGGAACTTGCGGCCGTCGGCGGCGGCGAACAGGTGCAGGTGCTTGCGCTCGCTGCGCCAGACGAACTGGACCTGGCTCGCCCGGCCGTTGTGGTCCAGCATGAACCAGTTGCCCACCTGCAACTCGTGCGCCCAGGTGAGCATGTCCTCGGTGACCTTGGTGCCGGTGTTGGGCACCACCTCGATCGACGCGGCGTCCACGCCCAGCAGCAGTTCGATGCTGGCGGCGTCCATCGGCATCTCGGTGCCGCCCTCCTCGTCGCCCACGAAGTCCTCGAGGTTCGTGAGGCGCGACGCCATTGCCTCGATCTGCGCCGGCGAGATGGTCGCCGTCTTCGACATGAACGCATCCGACAGCGTCTTGCCGATCGTCTTGATGTGCTCTTCCTGCGGCGCGCCCGTCACGCCCAGCAGTTCCATGCCCTGGCGCAGGCGCTGCAGCAGCTTGGGCAGTTCCTGGATCACGCGCGCGCGGTCGGTCCGGTTGGGCTTGGCGCTCGCGGCCCACACCAGCTCGGAGGCCACGCGCTTGAGCATCACGGTCTGCTCGTCCTGCCCGCCGTACTTCAGCGCGGCCAGCGCCAGCACCTCGGCCCAGACCTTGAACAGGAACTCGCGGATCTCCTCGCGCACCGGCATGTCGTTGAGCATCTTGCGCAGCTCGATGGTGTACTGGATCGCCATCGTCTCCTTCTGCTCGACCTGCTGCGCCACGCTCATGAGCTTCTTGGTGGCATCGCCCTGCGTCAGGTACTTGTTCAGGAAGGCCACGAACTCGTCGTACACCAGCTTGAACACGCGCTGCCCGGTCTCGGGGTACTGCTCGATGACCTGGACCACCCGACGAATCTCGTTCTCGAGCGCGCTGCCGGAGATGGCGGCGGCGTCGAAGCCCATCACGACCGAGCCCATGCGGTCGATCAGCATGCGCGCCGGATGCTGCAGCGTGCCGAAGAACTCGGGCTCGGCGATCGCCACGCGCAGCACCGGCATCTGCAGGCGGGCGAACCACACGCGCGCCGAGAAGGGAATGCGCTCCTCGGCCAGGATGGCCTGGAACATCAGGGCGACGATCTCGACGGTGGCCTTGTCGGCGGTGGTCGGCGCCTGGCGCTTGAGCTCGTTCGACCGGCGCCGCAGCTCTGCCGCGCTGCGCTGCACCGCCATCGCACCACCGTCGCCGCCCACGTCCGCACCCACCACGTAGGCGGAACTGCCGACCTGGTAGGCGGCGCCCGCGTCGGCGATGGCCGCGATGAACGCCGGAGAGCCGCCCGGCACGGGGACGCCGCCGGATCCCGGTGGACCTCCGAGCGGCGCGCCTGCCGGCACGCCGCCGGTGACGGCGCCGACGAAGCGGCGCAGGCTCACGAGCACGCCCTGGGCACGCTGGCGCGCGGCCAGGAAGGGCGACATGCCGGTGGCAACCAGCGTGTCCTGGCCCAGGCTTCCCGGCGCGCCGAGCGGCCCTGACGGCCGCACGCCGATCGCGGCCGGGGCAAAGCCCGCCATGCCCGGCGGAATGCCGGGGGCGCTGCCGCCCGCGCCCTGCCAGGACGCGGCCTGCGGCTGCGACGCCATCGGCGTGGGATAGCCCGCGCCCAACGGTGCCGGCCCCGACGGGCCCGTCCCGCCGGCTGGCTTGCGCACCAGTCGCTTGAGATCGATCTCGGGCATCACGCCCTTGGAGATCAGGAAGGCATTCGCTTCCTTGTAGGCCTTGACGGCCGCTTCGCCCAGCTGCGCGTGCAGCAGGCCCTGCACCTGGGTCCAGAGCTGGCGGCTCATGCCCGCTGCAAGCCACTGGTCGACCAGGAGCTTGGCCAGGAACTCGGGCTTGAGCACATCGCCCGCACGCAGCTCGTCGCTGCCTTCGAGGTACTGGATGCGCAGGCGCAGGTCGTTGAGCTCGAAGTTGGCCTTGTCCTGGATCGCCAGCGCGAGGCGCGAGGACAGGATGTTGTTCTCCACCACCTCGTCCCCGACCAGCTCGAGGCGCAGCGAGTTGCCGCCGCTGGAGGGCCCCTCCGAGGCCACACCGGCCGTGGTGCCCAGCGCCTTGCGCCATTGCGCGCGCGACAGCGACACCCAGTTCGACTCCGCGCCGCGGTAGGCGACCAGGTTGTCGCGGCTCTCCTGCATCGTGCGCGCCGTGCCGGTTTCGTCGGCCAGCGACACCAGACGCTCCCGCACGGCCTGCGCGGCGCTGCCGATCGCGGCGTCGGTCGCCTGCACGAAGCGCTCTCGCGTCTCGCGGGCGAGCTGCAGGCCGAATTCGGACGCGGACGCGGTGCTCATGAGGATTGTGTCGGTGTGGGAGAAAATGTTACAGCACCACAGCGTGCCGCGCGCGGCATTCAGGCGCAAGCGCCTCAACCCGGAGGCCGCACGCGAAAAGGCCCGGCAAATGCCGGGCCTGCTGCATCGTATCGGTCCTCAGACCACCGCCCCGGAATTCGGGTCGTTGGGGTCATCCTTCTTGTGGACGGGGCCCTTCACCAGGTCCTCGCGCTTGACGCCCAGCCACATCGCGATGGCTGCCGCCACGAAGCACGACGAGTAGATGCCGAAGCAGATGCCGATGGTCAGCGCCAGCGCGAAGTAGTGCAGCGTCGGTCCGCCGAAGAAGAACATCGACAGCACCACGAGCTGCGTGGAGCCGTGCGTGATGATGGTCCGGCTGATGGTGCCCGTGATGGCGCTGTCGATGATCTCGACGGTCGTCATCTTGCGGTAGCGCCGGAAGTTCTCGCGGATCCGGTCGAAGATCACCACCGACTCGTTCACCGAGTAGCCCAGCACGGCCAGCACCGCCGCCAGCACCGCCAGCGAGAACTCCCACTGGAAGAAGGCGAAGAAGCCCAGGATGATCACCACGTCGTGCAGGTTGGCCAGCACGGTCGACAGCGCGAACTTCCATTCGAAGCGGAAGGCCAGGTAGATCATGATGCCGACCACCACCATCGCCAGCGCCTTCAGGCCGTTGGTGGTGAGTTCCTCGCCCACCTGCGGGCCGACGAACTCGTTGCCGCGCAGCGTCGCGGTGGTGTCGGCGGCCTTGAGTGCGTCCATCACCTGGGCGCTCTGCTGGGCCGAGGTCTGGCCCTTCTGCACCGGCAGGCGGATCTGCACGTCGCGCGACGAGCCGTAGTTCTGCACCAGCACGTCGGCATAGCCGAGCTTGCTGATCGTCTCGCGGACCTTGCCCACGTCGACCGGCTGTTCGTAGGCGACTTCCATCACCGTGCCGCCGGTGAATTCCACCGACAGGTGCAGCCCGCGGTGGAAGATGAAGAACACCGCCAGCGCGAAGGTGAGGATCGAGATCGCGTTCAGCACCAGCGCATGGCGCATGAACGGGATGGTCTTGTGGATGCGGAAAAACTCCATCGCGGGCTCCTTACTTGGCGTCGGCCGCGATGGCCGTGTCGGTGGCAGGCTTCCAGACCGTACCGATGGACACGGTCTTGAGCTTCTTCTTGCGGCCGTACCAGAAGTTCACCAGCCCGCGCGAGAAGAACACGGCCGAGAACATCGAGGTCACGATGCCGATGCAGTGCACCACCGCGAAGCCGCGGATCGGGCCGGAGCCGAAGGCCAGCAGCGCGATGCCGGCGATCAGCGTGGTCACGTTCGAGTCGAGGATGGTGCCCCACGCACGGTCGTAGCCGGCGTGGATCGCAGCCTGAGGCGAGGCACCGTTGCGCAGTTCCTCGCGCACGCGCTCGTTGATCAGCACGTTCGAGTCGATGGCCACGCCGATCGCCAGTGCCATGGCCGCGATGCCCGGCAGCGTGAGCGTGGCCTGCAGCAGCGACAGGATCGCCACCAGCAGCAGCAGGTTGACGGCCAGCGCGATCGAGGAGAACACGCCGAACAGCGCGTAGTACACGCACATGAACAGCATGATCGCCAGGAAGCCGTAGAGCACGCTCTTGAAGCCCTTGTCGATGTTGTCGGCCCCCAGGCTCGGGCCGATGGTGCGTTCCTGGATGATCTCCATCGGCGCAGCCAGCGAGCCGGCGCGCAGCAGCAGCGCCAGGTCGTTGGCCTCGGTGATGCCCATCGCGCCCGAGATCGAGAAGCGCGTGCCCAGTTCGCCACGGATGGTGGCCACCGAGATCGCCTCGCCCTTGCCCTTCTCGAACAGGATGATGGCCATGCCCTTGTTCAGGTTCTCGCGGCTGACGTCGCGCATCACGCGGCCGCCCTTGGCGTCCATGGTCAGCGTGACGCCGGGCTCCTGCTTCTGCGAGTCGAAGCCGGCCTGCGCGTCGCTCAGGTTCTCGCCCGTCACCAGCACCTGCTTCTTGACGATCACCGGCTGGCCGGTGCGCGTCGGGAAGCGCTCGGACCCGAAGGGCACCGGGCCATTGCCCAGCGCCGCGGCGCGGCCCTCGGGGCTTTCATCGACCAGGCGCATTTCGAGCGTGGCGGTACGGCCCAGGATGTCCTTGGCCTTGGCCGTGTCCTGCACGCCGGGCAACTGCACCACGATCCGGTCCAGGCCCTGCTGCTGGATCACCGGCTCGGCCACGCCCAGCTCGTTGATGCGGTTGTGCAGCGTCGTGATGTTCTGCTTGAGCGCCTGGTCCTGCAGGCGGCGCGCCGCCTCGGGCTTGATGCTGATGGCCAGCTTCCAGTCGTTGCCTTCCTGGCTCTCGACCGCCGTGAGGTCGGCGAACTGATCGGTGAGAATGTTCTTGGCCGCGTCCTTGGTGGCGGCGTCACGGAAGCGCGCCTCGAGCGACTGGCCGTTGCGCGTGACCGAGCTGCCGCGCAGGTTCTTGTCGCGGAAGGCGCTGCGCAGGTCGCTGGCGAAGGTCTCGGTGCGCTTGTCGAGGGCGCCCTTCATGTCGACCTGCAGCACGAAGTCCACGCCGCCGCGCAGGTCCAGGCCGAGGTACATCGGGTAGGCGTGCAGCGCCGTGAGCCAGGCCGGCGAACGCGAGGCGAGGTTCAGCGCCACGGTGTAGCCCGGGTCGCTCGCATCGGGCACCAGCGCGCGCTGGAGCACGTCGCGTGCCTTGAGCTGCTCGTCGGGCGTCGCGAAGCGCGCACGCACCGAGCTGGCATCGAGCGTCAGCAGGTCGGGCGTGAGGTTGGCCGCCTTGAGGGCCTCCTCCACGCGCGCCTGCGTGGCCGCGTCGACCTTGACGGTCGACTTGGCCGCCGAGACCTGCACGGCCGGCGCCTCGCCGAAGAAATTGGGCAGGGCGTAGATGAGCCCCAACAGCAGCACGATCACGATGATCGCGTACTTCCAGACCGGATAACGGTTCATGATCGCGCGTATTGCCTGCAAAAACGCATGGGCCCGAACGGCGCGGAGGCCGGCCCCACTCGCGTGGCGGCGGCCTCCGGCATGGGCGCCCGTGCGGCGTCTTCCTTACTTGTCTTACTTGTACGAGCCCTTGGGCAGCACCTGGACCACGGCGCTGCGCTGGACCTTGATCTCCACGCCGTTGGCGATTTCGAGCGTGAGGAACTGGTCGCCCAGCACGCTGATGCGGCCCAGCAGGCCGCCGGCGGTGGCCACTTCGTCGCCCTTGGCCAGCGCGTCGAGCATGGCGCGCGCTTCCTTCTGGCGCTTCATCTGCGGGCGGATCATCACGAAGTACAGCACCACGAACATCAGCAGCAGCGGCAGCATGCTGGCGAGCGAGGACATCATGTCGCCGCCACCGGAAGCGGCCGGGGCGGTCTGGGCGAAAGCAGTGGAAATGAACAAGGGCGTCTCCAACGGAGGTCAGGGATGGGAGCGCAGGCGCGGCCGGCGGCTCCGAGGCCGCAGGGCGCGGCCGGCACGCGCCACCCGGCGGGCAGCGCACAACCGGGGGATTGTATGCGCCGGGCCTGGGGCCGCCGGGGCCTATCCCACCAGGCGCTCCGGGCATTGGCGCCCCTTGCCCTGCAAGCGGCCGCTATGTTTTTGATAGCTGGTAGCGCAGGCAGAGCGGGCGCCAACGCCCGATTCGGCTTGTAAGCCTCAGGCGACCGCGCGCTGCGCACCCTGCGGCGCACGCCAGCGCGCCAGCAGGTCGGTCCAGCGGATGCGGGCGGCCGCCAGGTTGCGCTCCTTGACGTGGCCGTAGCCGCGGATCTGCTCCGGCAGCGCCGCGATCTCCACCGCCAGCGCGTGCTTGTCGGCCGTCAGGCCGCGCAGCAGCTCCTCGACGGTGGCGCGGTACTCGCCGATCAGGGCACGTTCCGTCTTGCGCTCCTCGGTGCGGCCGAAGGGGTCGAGCGCGGTGCCGCGCAGGCCCTTGAGCTTCGCCAGCAGCTTGAAGCCGGTGAGCATCGACGGCCCGTACTTCTTCTTGATCAGCTCGCCCTTGGCATTCTTCCTGGCCGTTGCCGGCGGCGCCAGGTGGTAATTCAGCGTGAAGTCGCCCTCGAACATGCCGTTGACCCTGGCCAGGAAGGCGGTGTCGCTGTGCAGGCGCGCGACCTCGTACTCGTCCTTGTAGGCCATCAGCTTGAAGAGGTAGCGCGCCACCGTCTCGGCCAGCGTGGTCTTGCCCGTCGGCGCCTCGGCCTGCTGCACCTTCTGCACGAAGGCGCGGTACTGCTCGGCGTAGGCGGCGTTCTGGTAGGCGGTGAGGAATTCCACGCGGCGCGCCACCAGCGATTCGACGGTCTCGCGCTTCTTGAACTCGATCACCTGCCCGGGGTTCAGGCGCCTGGCCATCTCGCCCGGTCGGTGCGCGGCCTGGCGGCCCCATTCGAAGGCCGCCTTGTTGGCATCGATCGCCACGCCGTTGAGCTCGATGGCGCGCATGAGCGACTCGTGGCCCAGGGGGATCCATCCCTTCTGCCAGGCGTAGCCCAGGATCATCGGGTTCACGAAGATCGTGTCGCCCATGAGCTGCGTCGCGGCCGCGTCGGCGTCGAAGGCCCCGAGGCCCGCTTCGCCGACGGCCTTGGCGATCTGCACCGCGCAGGCGTCCTGCGGGTTCTGCCAGTTGGCGTTCTTCACGAAGCTGGCCGTGGGCGCGCTGTGGCTGTTCAGCGCCACGTGCGTGCGGCCCTCGCGCATGCGCGCCAGCGTTTCGTAGTTGACGGTGACGATCGGGTCGCAGGCCAGGATCAGATCGGCCGCGGCCGTGCCCACGCGGGTGGTGCGGATGTCGTTCTGCGAATCGCCGATGAGCACGTGGCTCCAGGTCGCGCCGCCCTTTTGCGCCAGGCCCGCCGCGTCCTGGGTGACGATGCCCTTGCCCTCGATGTGCGCCGCCACGCCCAGCAGCTGGCCGATGGTGATGACGCCCGTGCCGCCGACGCCGGCCACCACGATGCCCCACACCTGCCCGCCGTGCAGCGAGGGCAGCGCCGGCTCGGGCAACGCGCCCATCTCTGCGGGCGTCGCGGCCTTCTCGGCCTTGGCCTTCTTCTTGAGCTGCCCGCCCTCGACGGTGATGAAGCTCGGGCAGAAGCCCTTCACGCAGCTCACGTCCTTGTTGCAGGTGCTCTGGTTGATGGTGCGCTTGCGGCCGAACTCGGTCTCCAGCGGCTCCACGCTCATGCAGTTGCTCTTCACGCTGCAGTCGCCGCAGCCTTCGCACACCAGGTCGTTGATGACCACGCGCACGGCCGGGTCCACGGCCTTGCCGCGCTTGCGGCGGCGGCGCTTCTCGGTGGCGCAGGTCTGGTCGTAGATGATGGCCGTGGTGCCGGCGATCTCGCGGAATTCGCGCTGGATCTCGTCGAGCTGGTCGCGGTGGCGCACCTGCACCTTCTCGCCGCCATAGCTGCCCGGAATCTGCACGCCCTCGTACTTCTGCGGCTCGTCGGTGACGATCACCACCTTCTTCGCGCCCTCGGCATGCAGGCTCTCGGCGATCTGCAGCACCGAGTGGCCCTCGGGCCGCTCGCCCACCTGCTGGCCGCCGGTCATGGCGACGGCGTCGTTGTAGAGCACCTTGTAGGTGATGTTCACGCCCGCCGCGATGCTCTGGCGGATGGCCAGCAGGCCGCTGTGGAAGTAGGTGCCGTCGCCGAGGTTGGCGAAGATGTGCTGCTCGTTCGAGAACGGCGCCTGGCCGACCCACGGCACGCCTTCGCCGCCCATCTGCGTGAAGCCGTAGGTGGCGCGGTCCATCCAGTTGGCCATGTAGTGGCAGCCGATGCCGGCCATGGCGCGCGAGCCCTCGGGCACCACGGTGCTGGTGTTGTGCGGGCAGCCCGAGCAGAACCATGGCACCCGGTCGGCGCCCTGCACGCCGTCGGCCTGCAGCACCTGCATCGAGCGCTCCTTGGCCTCCAGGATGGCCATCTGCGCCTCGACGCGCGCCACCATGTCGGCGCCGCCCGATTCGAGCACGCCGGTCTTCTTCAGCCGCTGCACCAGGGCCTTGGCGATCAGCGCCGGGTTCAGGTCGGCATTGGCGCGCAGCAGCGTGTTGGCCGTCGGGTTGGGCATGGACCATTCGCCGCCCGAGTGGTCGTTGCCCAGCTCGTTGAACTTGCCCAGCACGTTCGGGCGCACGTCGGGACGCCAGTTGTAGAGCTCTTCCTTGAGCTGGTATTCGATGACCTGGCGCTTCTCCTCGACGACCAGGATTTCCGTGAGGCCGGTGGCGAAGTCGCGCGTGAGCTGCGCCTCCAGCGGCCACACCACGTTGACCTTGTGCAGCCGGATGCCCAACTGGCGGCAGGCCGCGTCGTCCAGGCCCAGGTCGATCAGTGCCTGGCGCGTGTCGTTGAAGGCCTTGCCGCTGGCCATGATGCCGTAGCGGTCGTTGGGTCCTTCGATGACGTTGTGGTTGAGCCGGTTGGCGCGGATGTACGCGAGCGCGGCGTACCACTTGTAGTGCATGAGGCGCGCCTCCTGCTCCAGCGGCGCGTCGGGCCAGCGGATGTGCAGGCCGCCGGGCGGCATCTCGAAATCGGTGGGGATGACGATGTCGACGCGCTCGGGGTCGATCATGGCCGTGGCGCTGGATTCGACGATCTCCTGGATCGTCTTCATGCCCGACCACACGCCCGAGAAGCGGCTCATCGCGAAGGCGTGGATGCCCAGGTCCAGGATCTCCTGCACGTTGGTCGGGAAGAACACCGGCGTGCCGCAGGCCTTGAAGATGTGGTCGCTCTGGTGCGCCGCCGTGCTGCTCTTGGAGATGTGGTCGTCCCCCGCCACCGCGATCACGCCGCCCCAGGGCGTGGTGCCGGCCATGTTCGCGTGCTTGAAGACGTCGGAGCAGCGGTCCACGCCCGGCCCCTTGCCGTACCAGATGCCGAAGACGCCGTCGAACTTCTGCGTCTCCTTCGGCGAGAAGCCCAGCATCTGCGTGCCCCAGAGCGCCGTGGCCGCGAGCTCCTCGTTCACGCCGGGCTGGAACACGATGTTCTGCGCCTTGAGGTACTTGCTCGCCTTCCACAGCGCCTGGTCGTAGCCGCCGAGCGGCGAGCCGCGGTAGCCGCTGACGAAGCCCGCGGTGTTCTTGCCCTGCTGCGCATCGCGCAGGCGCTGCAGCATGGGCAGCTTGACCAGCGCCTGCACGCCGCTCATGAAGGCGCGGCCGTAGTCGAGGGAGTACTTGTCGTCGAGCGTGACCGTCTCGAGGGCCTTGCGGATGTGCTCGGGCAGGGGGGCGTTCATGCCATGCCTCCCGACGAGCCGCCTCTGGGGAGGCATGCGCCCCTTCGGGGGGCGGCGATTGCACGCAGTGAAGAGCGTGGGGACGTCATGTTTGTCTCCGTGTGGCTATGCCTCGTGGGCGTGGCGTGGTCGGTGGGCTCAGGCGGTCGGGTGAACACACTTGCCCCGCAGCCATGATGCTCGCAAAGTGTATGCCCGGCGCGCCGACAGGTGTTTGCTTTCTATGCCTCAAACTCGGCCCCTCGAGAAAGCTTCTTTCGCAAGGGTGCAAGATATGGAAAGAATCGACAAGTACGACCTGGCGATCCTGCAAGAACTTCAGGCCGACGCACGGCTGACCAATGCCGAGCTCGCGCAGCGCGTGGGCCTGTCGGCCGCGCCCTGCTGGCGCCGCGTGCGGGCGCTGGAGGCTTCGGGTTTCATCAAGGGCTACCACGCAGAGATCGACCGCCACAAGATCGGGCTGGGCGTGCTGGCCTTCGTGCGTGTGGACACCGAACGCGTCACCGGCGACGCCACGCGCAAGCTCGAGGAGGCCATCCGCAAGATGCCCGAGGTCGTGAGCTGCCACTACATCAGCGGCACCGGCACCTTCGAGCTGCAGGTGGTGGCGCGGGACCTGGACGGCTTCTCGCGCTTCGCGCGCGAGCACCTGATGAACCTGCCCAACGTGAAGGACCTGCACACGAGTTTTTCGCTCGGCGAGGTCAAGGCCAGCCGGGCGCTGCCGCTGGCGCATCTGAAGGGTTGAAGGCCCGCAGCGAGGCCTCCGATGGCTAGGCCACTTTCTTCAGTGAACTTAGCGCGATTTCGCCACCCTGGCTGCTGAACGTCGGTCCGTCGGATCCTGCAGATTGCGCGACACCGTCGATCCGATGTTCACCCGTGTCGTATTGCGTCACCGCGCCGTCACACTCGACGACCAGGCGTCGTTCGGCCGCGAAGTACGCATAACGCATCCCGTTCTGGCTGCCCGAACTCGCGGGAGAGCTCAGCCCTTCCGGCCACCAGCCCTGCGTGGCGGTCTGCATGGGTTCCATCGGCTGCATCGGCGCCATCGGTTTCAGTGGCTTCATGGGCTCCATGGGTTTTTTCCTCGGTCAAAGACGATCCAGCAGCTGTGCCTTCTTGCTCGTGAACTCCTGGTCGGTCAGGACGCCCCGCGCGTGCAGCTCGGCAAGCTTCGAAAGCAAATCCAGGGTCTGGGCCTGCGATGTCGGCACCGCGCTGCCTCCAGCCTCGGCCTCGCCGACGCTCGACGCGTCCGGGCCGGACCTGGCGCTCGTGGGCCCATCGTGCCCGTCCGCGCCGACCTCCCGCAACGAAACGAGATCGACGGGCCCGTGCTGGCTGGTGAAAGTGATGCTTCCACTCCCGCTCTGCTGTTGCGCCACGCCATGGATGTCGTGGTCGGCGGTGTCGAAGACCCGGCGGCGGCCGTGCCCTTCCAACACCAGTCGGCGGTGCGCCGGGAACCAGGCGTAGCGCATCCCGTTCTGCGACCCGCTGGCCGCCGGAAGGCCGAACTGCTCCTGCGCCGACGCAGGCGGGTCCGCCATGTCGAGAGGGCGCTGCGCCAGCGGCGGCAAGTTCGCGCCGCCCCAGGGCGCCAGCGCTTCGCAAAGTGCCGCCACGCGCCCGGCGAGGCCGCGGTTGAACATGTCGCCCACCATCACCATCCCGTTGCGCATCCACTGCCCTGAACCGCCAAGCTCGGGGTGGCTGAACTGCGCCATGTCACCGCCGCCGACCGAGATCGCCCGATACAGCTCGTTCAGCGCCTCGATCGAAAAGCCATGCTGTGCGGCGAGAAGGGCCCGCTCCTGATGGCGATCCCCAGGTTCTTCGCTCGCGGCGTTCCGCGCCGCACCGGCGCGCCGTGTCACGTCGTCTTCGGCAGCGTTGCGGGTGCTGGGAGGCTTGGTCATGAGGCTCACTGTCGCCTCGCCTCTCGCCGGTGCCATCGGCAGCGCAAGCCGTCGGCAGGTAGGCCTCGGCCTATAGCGGCAGGCGTGCGCGCCGGCTCATGCAGCGAATCGGCATGTCGTCCGACGCCGCGAAAACTGTACGTTCATACAGTGATTGTCTTCAACAGGAGATCCGCCCTGACCGACAAAGCCACCCAGACGCATGCCAGCGAAAGCAACATGGAAAAAGACCCCAGCACGTGGGTCACGGGCGACGAGCCCATGACCGGTGCCCAGCACTCCTATCTGAAGACGCTCTCGGAGGAGGCCAAGGAAGCATTCGACGACACGCTCACCAAGGCGCAGGCCTCGGAGCGAATCGAGGAGCTCCAGACCGTGACCGGCCGAGGCGAACCCCGGAAGGGCTGATGCCGAAGCGCGGCGCACGGCTCGAGGGCCCCGCGCACTTGCTCGCTCGCACGGTCCGCGACGCCGGGCGCCGCACGCCACGCCCGCTTGCACGCCACAATCAGCGGGCCCCATGCCCCCCATCGCCCCCGAAGAATCCCCCCCGCCGCCCCTGAAGCCCCGGCCGCCCAAGCTGGCGGCGCTGGAGCCGCTGAAACTGCCGGTGTTCCGCATGCTGTGGAGCACCTGGCTGATCGCCAACATCTGCATGTGGATGAACGACGTGGCGGCGGCGTGGATGATGACCACGCTGACCTCCTCGCCGGTGTGGGTGGCGCTGGTGCAGTCGGCGTCCACGCTGCCCGTGTTCCTGCTGGGCCTGCCCAGCGGCGCACTGGCCGACATCCTGGACCGGCGGCGCTGGCTGGTGGCCACGCAGTTCTGGCTGGCGGGCACGGCGATCGTGCTGTGCGTGGCGATCGCCCTGGGCTGGATGAACGCGCCGCTGCTGCTGGCGCTGACCTTTGCCAACGGCATCGGGCTGGCGCTGCGCTGGCCGGTGTTCTCGGCCATCGTGCCCGAGCTCGTCACGCGTCCCCTGCTGCCCGCGGCGCTGGGCCTGAACGGCATCGCCATGAACGCCTCGCGCATCATCGGCCCGCTCACGGCCGGCGTGCTGATCGCCAGCGCGGGCAGCGTGTGGGTGTTCGCGCTCAATGCGGTGCTGTCGGTGGCCTCGGGCTTCGTCGTGCTGCGCTGGCGGCGCGAGCACACGCCCAATCCGCTGGGCCGCGAACGCCTGATCAGCGCGATGCGCGTTGGCGTGCAGTTCGTGCGCCAGTCGGCCCGCATGCGCGCGGTGCTCACGCGCATCGCGATCTTCTTCCTGCATTCCACCGCCCTGCTGGCGCTGCTGCCGCTGCTCGCGCGCGGCCTGCACGGCGGCGATGCCGGCACCTTCACCCTGCTGCTGGCCTCGATGGGTGCCGGCGCGATCGTGGCGGTGCTGTTCCTGCCGCGCCTGCGCCAGGCGCTGGGGCGCGACCAGCTGGTGCTGCGCGGCACCGCACTGCAATCGGCGGCCACGGCCGTGATGGCGGTGGCGCCCAACACCTGGGTCGCGGTGCCGGCGATGTTCTTCGGCGGCGCGGCCTGGATCACGGTGGCCAACTCGCTGTCGGTGTCGGCCCAGCTCGCGCTGCCCGACTGGGTGCGTGCCCGCGGCATGGCGACCTACCAGATGGCCATCATGGGCGCCAGCGCCTTCGGGGCCGCGCTGTGGGGCAACGTGGCGGAGGCCAGTTCGCTGCGCGCGAGCCTGCTGGTGGCGGCCGTGAGCGGCACGGTGGTCATGCTGCTGGCCCTGCGCTTCGTGACCGACCATGCCGACGAGGACGACCTCAGCCCGGCGCAGGCCGGCTGGGCCGCCGGGCCGCCGCCGGAACCGCCCGAGGAAAGCGGCCGCGTGGTGGTGACGGTCGAATACATCATCGACCCGGCGCGCGCCGCCGCCTTCCACCTGGTGATGCAGCAGACGCGCCGCGTGCGCCTGAGCCAGGGCGCCGTGGGCTGGGAGCTGCTGCACGACGTGGCCCAGCCCGAACGCTACGTCGAGGAGATCGTCGACGAGTCCTGGACCGAGCACCTGCGCCGCTTCAGCCGCGCCACGGCCACCGACATGGCGCTGCGCGAGCGGCGCCTGGCCTTCCACATCGGCGAGTCGCCGCCGGTGGTGACGCGCTACGTGGTGCGGCGCTGAGCGCCCCGGCGCCGATCGTCACGGTCGTGACGAATTCGGCCGCAGCGCTCGACGGGCCTGGGCTGCAGGCCGATTGCACTGGGGCCGGCTGCGCTCGTCCTGAAGCAGTGCGGCGCCCTGCCGCAGCCCCGGGGGCACGCGCTCAGGAATTCACTCGAACTGCACGGTGTCAGCCAGCAGCACGCCCTCGCGCACGGCGGTGCCGGTCACGCGCACGCGGCGCCCGTTGGCCAGGTCGCCGGCGTGTCCGTTCACGAACACCACGCTGCCCACGCTGGCATCCACCGGCTGGCCCTGTACGCGGAAATCCGCGGCCGACCGGTAGCCGCCCACCGCGCCGATGAGCGTGAAGCGTGCCGGCCCGCCGGTGCCCGGCACGTGGCGGATGCGCAGCTTGCTCGCCACCACCGTCTGGCCCTGGCGCACGCCGTCGATTTCCACCCGCACGCCGTTGCCCAGCGATGTGGCGAGCCCACCGGTGACGGCGGCGGCCGAGGCATCCACCGCCACGCCGAGGAGCCGGAAGGACGCGAGCGAGGCGAAGTCGGCCATCACGCCCGACAGCTGCACGGGGGTGCCGCTCTGCGCCGGAAGCGGGTACCAGGCTTCGATGCGGCTGGCCTGCAGCACACCGGCCACGGCCGGCACGGCGGCGCGCACGCGCACGACGGCGCCGTCGACGAGCTCGCCCGCCGCCATGCCGTCCAGCACGGCGGCCGTGTAGCTGACGCGCACGCCGCCCAGCAGGAAGCTGCCGCTCGCGCGGTCGAGTTGCCGGACCACGCCGCTGAGCACCGGCGCGGTCGCCACGCCGACGGTCTGCACGCGGGTCGCGCGCAGGGTGCCGGCCGAGGTCGGCAGCGCCCAGACCTGGACCGGCGTGCCCACGGCCAGGGCCGCCAGGCCCGCGCTGTCGGCCCAGACGGTGGCCGGATCGACCGTGAGCCGGTTGCCCAGGACCACGAAGCTGCCGTCGCCGGCCAGGTCCACGCTGTCCACCGCACCGCGCACGTCGGCGGCGGAACGCACGCGCAGCGCGGTGCCGGCGGTGAAGGCCGCGTCGGCCCGGGCCGTGACGCGCACGCTCATGCCGATGGCGAGCGCAGCGGTGTCTTCCAGTTCGTAGACCGTGGCGGTCGGCGTCTCGTAGCGCAGGCTGTTGACGATCACGCTGCCCAGGCCGTCGACCGAGCCGACCGAGGTGGCGTCTGCCGCCACCCCCACGCCGGTGCCGCCGGAGCCCACACCGCCATCGTCTCCGCCGCCAGTGCCGTTGCCGGCCGTGCTGGTGCCGCCGCCGCCGCTGCCGGAGGTACTGCCACCGCTGCCGGTGCCGCCGCCGCCCGCCGCGCCGCCGGCGTCACTGCCGCCGCCTGTGCCCGTGCCGTTGCCGGCACCTGCCGCCGGGCTGCCGTTGCCGGCCGTGCCCGAGGCGGCGCCCAGTGCCGGGAAGCCACCGCCGCCATCGCCGCCGCCGCACGAGGACAGCAGCGCCAGGAGGAAGGCGCACAGCAGCGCGCGCCAGGCCAGGGGTCGTGCCGTAGCCGTCATGGGGTCGGTCCTTCCGCGCCGTGCCGGGCCTCATCGGCCGGCGGCGGCGCCGTTTCTTCCTCGTAGTAGGTGTAGATGCCGACGCGGATGCGCGCCCGGGCACCGTCCGGGGCGGCGTCCACGGCCGCCATCATCTCGCGGGTCAGCGTCTGGTGCATCTCGGCCCAGCGGGTCCGCACCCCGGCGTGGATGCGCTCGCAGTCCTCCAGGCTCAGGCCGCGCGCGTACACGGCGCGCTCGAGCATGCGTGGCGACTCGCCCAGGGTGTTGCCGACGGCGGCCAGCAGGTGGTCGCGGCCGTTGTCGCCGACGAAGGCCAGCATCGACTGCAGGTCGCTGGCGGGCACGAAGCCGTCGGCCCGCAGTTCGGCCTCGGCGCCCTGCTCGGAGACCAGATCCAGCCGCACCAGTTCGTCCAGCACCGCGCGGTGGTGCAGGTTGCCTCGGCTGGCTTCGCGCGCGACCGATTCGAAGCTCGGGCCCGGGTGGTCGCTGCGGGCCACCACCGGCAGGCGCACGCGCTCCGGCTGCTCCGCCACCAGTTGCAGCCAGCGGGTGAAGACCTTGGCCGCGGCCGACAGCTCGGTGTGCGGCAGCGGGTCGAGCGTGGCGCGAACGCGCGCTGTGATGGCCTTGCGGTTCAGGCCCGTGGTGACCGACAACTGACTGACGTTGGGCCGCTTGACACCCTGGGCCTGCCAGATGCGGCGGGCCTCGTCGAGCAGCTGCTCGCGCAGCAGTTCGTCCAGGTGCGGGTACTTCACGCCCATGGCCAGGGCCAGGCGCACCAGCGGCCGCATCACGCGTGCGCATGCGCCGAGGGCCCAGTGAAGGCGTTGTTCCATGGATCGGGTTCAGGGGCCGGAAGCGGCGCGGCGCGCCCCCGGCGGGAGTCGGTTGGGCCGCCATTGTGGGGCCTGCGCGCCGAGGACCGCTTCAGCTGGCACAGCTGCCGGTGCTGGTGCGCGTGACGCTGGCGCGTCCCGTGGCGCTGACCTTCACGACGCGCTCCTGGCTGCCCACCGGTGCCGCGCGGCGCACCGTGAGCGTGGCCTCGCTCGCGCCGACGCCGGTCGGGTCGAAGCTCAGGCTGTCCTTGCCGCCCGCGGCCCGCAGACGGTAGCCGCCGGCCAGGGCTGCCTGGCGCTGCAGCACGGTCGACCCGCTGCTGACGATCCAGCCCGCCTCCCAATGTCCGTCGCCGGCGCAGTTGAGGCCGTCGGCAGAGGCGCACACCTTGACCGTCGCGTTGCGCTTGATGGCCTCGCTGCGTGCCAGCTGGGTGCCGGCCACCAGCGCGGTGGCGTAGTTGCCCAGCCGGCTGGAGAGCCGCACGTCGTCGAAGGCAGGAACGGCGATCATCAGCAGCACCGCCAGGACGGCGACGGTCACCATCAGCTCGACCAGCGTGAAGGCACGCTGGCGAACACGTGCCGCCAGGGTGCGGCGGCCGGACACGGAGCGCGGGGCTTGCATGGCCTACTTCTGGATGTGCCAGTACACCCGGCCCTTGGACTGCCGGAACGCCGACGCCGACGAGGCCTCGCGCGGCTGCAGCCGGTTCTGCTCGGCCCCGATCACGATGTCGTGCGTGGTGCCGTTGTCGTCCTGCACGCGGTAGGCGGTGGGCGCGAATGCCAGGCCGCCGCCGTCGATGTCCTGCACGCGGCCCTGGCCGTTGGCGTAGTTCAGGTTGTAGACCCTGGCGGCGCCCAGGTCGCTCTTGCACATCTGGGTCGAAGAGGGGTCGGTGGGGATGTGCGTGCTGAAGGTCGTCACCCCCTGCACGGTGATCGACGAGGTGACGACCTGCTCGCCCGCACCCATCGGCAGGTACCAGCCCTTCTTGACGCTCAGGTCGATGCCCGTCACGCCGGCGTTGCCCAGCGAAGCCGTGCACAGCACCCCCCAGCCGTTGCAGTTGCCGGTCTCGGCGCTGAGCCAGCTGCTGGTCGTGGGCTGGTCCACGAGCATGTAGAAGCGATTGCTCACCGAGAGCGCGTTGGTGTAGTAGCGCAGCGGCTTCTCGCGGTCGCCCGAACCGATCATGATGACGTTGGCCCCGCTGCTGTCCGTCACCACGTCGGGGCCGAACAGGAACTTGCGGTTGGGCGCACAGGTCGGCGTGGTGCCGGGCGCGGTCGGGAGGGTGTCGCAGCCCAGCGCGGCGATCCGGGTCATGGTCCAGCCGCTGGGCGCGCTGCTGCCGATGTCGATGCGGTAGACGTTGCCGCCGAGGTCGGCCGCGTAGGCCATGGTCGCCTTGCCCGTGGCATCGGTGAGCAGCGTCACCTCGCCGGAGACGGCGCGCTCGGTGTCGAAGGTCTTGAGCACCGTGCCGCTGGCGGCATCGAGCACGTACACATGGTTGCCCTTGGTGGTGGCGGTGGCACAGGCAGGCGTGGCGGCATCTACGTCCTCGCAGGCGTCGTAGCCGCCGCCGAACATGACCAGCGGCTGCGTGCCGGCGCCGTAACCCTGGGCCATCAGCACCTTGGCCGCGGACCAGGTCTGGCCGATCCCGCTCATGCCGGTGTCGCAGCCGGTGTCGTTGCCCAGGTTCGGGCAGCCCCGCCGCCACTTGAGGGTGGGCGCGGACGGCGTCGAGACGTCGAAGGCGTAGACCTGCCGGCCGCCGCGGCGCATGGTGGCGAAGATCCACGCCTTGGTGTTGTCGCTGCTTCGGTAGGCCGACACGGGCCCGTCCATGCCGTAGGGCTTGGGCTGCGGCGTGGGCGTGCCGGCGAGCGGCGTGTAGCCCACGTAGCTGATGGGCGTGGTGTTGTCGCGCAGCCGCTTGAGGTTGCCGTAGAACTCGGGCGGGATGAAGGACCACAGCTCGCCGCCCGCGCCGCTGCCCGTCTGGTTGCCGTTGACGGCGCGAAGCGCCCCGTCGTTGCCGCCGTAGAACACCACCACGTTGTGGTTCGTCGCGCTGCCGTAGTCGATGGCCACCGGGCGGGAATGGACCACGTCGCCGTGCACCGACGGACGCATCGGCTTGGGCGTGGTGCCGGCGACGGTGGCGGTGCCCTCGTCGAGCATGTTGTCTTCGCCGCGCGCCCAGTTGATGAGCCTGGTCCGCTCGGTCGGGTTGGCCGCGCCCAGCGCGGCCTGGGTGATGGCGGCGTTGTCGTCCGCGAAGTTGCTCAGCGCCGTCGCGCCCGCCGCATAGGTGTACACGGTGCGTGCGGCCACCGTGCCGCCGCGCAGCACGTAGCCCTGAGCGCCCTTCTCGACGATGTTGCCGTCCGGAAAGTTGGACGCCGACGCCCCCGAATACCAGCGCTCGTCGCGCTGCGACTGGCTGAGGAAGCTCCAGTACGTGTCGGCGCTGGCCGGCGTCCAGAAGCTGCGCACGTTGGGGTCGATCAGGTTGCTGCCCGTGCCCACGGCGTTGTTGCCGTTCGCGTCCACCAGCTGGATCGTGCCCTGGCTGTTCCAGCTCAGCTTGTACTGCTTGAGGTTGCCGTTCCAGCGCGGCAGCGCATCCATCTCGGGGCGGAACAGGCCGATGAAGACCTGGTTGAGGTAGGTGCCCTGCATGTTGGCGCTGATCGGCAGGCTGACCGAGGCGAAGGCGCTGTTCTGCGCCTGGATCTTGTTGAAGATGTTGTTCAGCGCGTTGACCAGGGCCGAGCCGATGTTGCCGCTCGGGTCCTTGCTCAGGTCGTAGTAGTCGCCCGAGCTCTTGTCGGCCATGCTGCGCAGGAGGGACGTCCAGCCCGGGCCCTGGCCGTTGGTGACGGGCATCGCCTCGATCGTGAACACCTTCGCGCCCATGCTGGTCTTCATGAAGCGCGCCCATTCGTCTGCCGTGTTGCCCTGCGAGCCGCTGGGCGACAGCGTGATCATCGTGGCATCGCCGCCTGCCGCCCGAAGCGCCGCCTCGGAGGTCGCGGTATCGCTGTTGTTGTCCTGCGCGGCCCCGTTGCTCAGGAAGATCACGTACGTGCCGGTGCAGTTCGCGGTGCTGGGGCCGGTGTAGGCCGTGGCGTCCTTGCCGTCCAGGGCATTGCCGGGCAAGGTGTAGATCGCGTTCGAGGCCGCATTGCCGGACGCATTGCCGGTGTAGTCGGTCTTCGCCTTGCCATTGCCGGCGATGGGCGCCCCGCTGCTCAGGTAGCGATAGACCTCGGCCATGGTCTTGCCTGCCTTGCCGCCGTTGGACTTGTCGCCGTTCTGGTCCAGCGCATCGAAGAGGGCCGCGTACTTGGCCTTGGTCGACGTGTCCATGGGGCGGACGGCGGCACGCACGTAGCCGCCGTCGGTGTTGGAATTGCCGCCACCGGACTCGGTGAACATCATGATGCCGACGTTGAACTTCGCGGTCCCGTCCTGGTTGACGGGCAAACTGCTGAAGGCCGTGTTCAGCGCCGCCTTCTCCTGCGTGAAGATCGAGCCCCCGCCGCTGGGCGCCGTCTGACTCCAGTTGGCCGAGTTGTCCATCACGAACAGCACGTTGGGCCGCCCGCCGCCGATCTGGCCGCGCGAGGTGAACACGTCGATGTCCTCGGCACGGACGGACAGCGCGGGCAGGGCCGCCAGCACGGCGGTGCAAAGGGTGGCGAACAGGCGCTGGGTCTTCATGACGGCCTCGTGGGGGCGTGGATCGGACGCGGGGTGTACGGGTCGCCTGGCCTCAGGGCGCCGGCGGGACGAGCGGGGCCGTGCAGAAGGCGGCGTACTGCTTCTTGTCGAGCAGCACCCGCACCCCCTGGCGTATCACCATCGAGGCCCCGGTGGTGGCGTCGGCTACCGTCGCGGTGATGTTCCACACCGAGCTGTACTGCTCGGGCGCGCCGTTCATGAGCGGGTCGGACGAGGCGCCGCCCACGACCCCGCCCGCGGCGCCGGCCGTGGCCGTGGCGGAGCCGGTCACCTTCATCGCGCGCACGCATTCCGGAGGCTCGATCTGCACCTTGTAGTCGGTGGTGCCGTCGTTGTTGATGTCCACGTCGCTCTGGGTGCGCGTGGGGGCGACCATGGACGGGATCGGCTGGCAGGTGCGGTCGGTGGAACTGGCCGAGCAGCCCGAGGGCCACGACGGCAGCAGCAGCGAGCCGATCACCTCCTCGATGGCGCGGTTGGCCGCCGCTTCTGCCTCGTTGCGCGTCTGCAGGTTGCCGACCGCCTGGAGGTTGGTGCCCGAGAGCACGAAGGCCGCGCTCACGGTGAGCATGATCAGCACCAGCATGATCAGGCCGACGATCAGGGCCGCGCCGCGCTGCGCCGCGCGCGTCCGGGGCCGGCGGGGTATGGCGTTCATGGCGAGATGGGCGCGGGCGAATCACGCCGGGCCGCCACGTTGTTGAGCCGCGCCGTGGTGGCGAACACGTGCCGCTTGTAGGCGTCGTTGAAGGGGCCGAGCGTCGCCGCGCCGAGCTGGTAGGTGCGCGTGTCGGTGTGGCCGGGGCTCGTCTCCGGGCTGCGTGCCAGCAGGTGGACCTGCACGGCCACCACGTTGATGAGCTGGTCCGCGGTGCAGCCGGCCGCCCCGGTGCAGTGGACGAAGGCGCCGTCGGGACTGCCGTCGCCACGGTTCCTGGGCGTCGTGCGCACGGCGCTGTCGGCCCAGTCGACCGCCTTGCTGTAGTCGATCGCGGCACCGGTCTTGCTGAGCGTGTCGATGCCCAGCTCCACGCGCATCGATTCGATGCCTTCGATGAGCGCCTGGGCCGGCTGCTGGCCCAGGGTCACGCCGTCGGCGCCCAGGCCGAAGCGCGAACGCGCCAGCGTCGGCAGGCCGTCGCCCTGGGTCTGGGCGAAGTCGCGCACGTAGTAGATGTCGGAAATGAAGCCGCGCTTGAGCGCAGGGGTGGCGCAGTCGCGACGCAGCAGGGTGGTGAAGCCGCTGGTCGCCAGCTCGAAGGACGAGGAGGCCTGGCTGCCGCACTGCGAGGACTGGAAGTACAGCGAATTCGCCACCTCGGCGGCGCATCCGACGTCGCCCACCGCGCAGGTGTCGGCATGGCGCACGACCAGGATGTCGGTGCCGGCCTTGCGGTTCGTGACCACACCGGCGCAGCTGGTCGGCACGGTGTCGTAGGTCTGCACGGGGATGGCGAGCAGGCTGCGGCGATACGCTGCGGTCCAGGTCGTGAGGTCGTAGGCCATGCAGGGGTCGGGCGCGGCGCCGGTGGGCACCTCCGACGGGTCCGGCGCACCGCTCAGGGTGACGTCGTCGAACTGGGGGGTGTAGGTTTCCCAGAAGCCGGCGTGCTCCAGCTCGCCCTGCAGCACGAAGCTGCCGAGGCGCCCGCTCTCGATCTGACGGTTGACCTTGACCATCTCGCGCTGAGCGTTGCTGATGTTGAGGAACAGCGCGATCAGCGCCGCCACCACGATCAGCGTGATGGTGATGGTCACCATCAGCTCGATCAGCGTGACGCCGCGCTGTCGCGAGGCGGGCCTCGAGGTGGGGGCGTGCCCGGGCCTCATGACAGGTTCCCGATGCGCACCAGCGTGGTGATGGTGCGGCGGCACAGGTCGTTGACGCAGGGGCCGCTGCTGCCGTCGTAGGCGTCCTTGCCGCAGGTGACGCCGGCAGGCGGTGCGGCCACCGGCGCCAGCCCCTGCCACGCGACGGTGACCAGGTATTCGTTGGCGCCGGTCGCCCCCACCGCCTGGACGCAGCCGCGCCCCCCGATCACGGTGCCCACGGCGCTGGTGCCGGAGCGCTCGGCGGCGCCCTGCAGCGCCGCGCACCACTGGGCGACGTCGATCTGCTGGCGCGTGCCGGTGGGGGCGCCGCAGGTGGTGCCGGCGCCCACCGGCTGGGCCGTCACGTAGTCGGCGGCATGCAGGCGGTTGATGGCGATGCGGCTGGCCATGTCCTGCAACAGCACCAGCGCCTGCGAGCGCTGGTAGGCCTCCATTTCCGAGGCCTGCATGCGGGCGTGCAGCCCGACCAGGCCGAAGAGCCCGAAGGCGAGCAGCAGCAGCGTGACCAGCACCTCGATCAGGCTGGCGCCGCGCTGGAGGCGCGCCGGGCGCGGGGCGGGCCTCACCACTTGCCCTCCGGCGTCTTCACGCCCTGGCTGTCCAGCGTCAGGTTGCCATCGGACGCCTGGCTCCCCTTGGGCTGGAAGGTGATGGTGAAGGTCGGCGGCCCGCTGCTCGAGAGGGCGACGTCGTAGTCGTAGCTGGCCGCGATCTCGGTCGGCAGGACGTAGCCACCCGCGATCAGCGCGGTCTTGTCGGCGTAGACGCGCTGGGCCAGCAGGTACTGCTGCTCGCGGTTGGCGATGTTCATCATCTCCGCCTGCGCCGCCGAGCGCTTGGAGCGGA
This sequence comes from Xenophilus aerolatus, assembly GCA_030418545.1. Lineage (GTDB taxonomy): Bacteria > Pseudomonadota > Gammaproteobacteria > Burkholderiales > Burkholderiaceae_C > Xenophilus. The sequence continues at coordinate 180,209 of QAIB01000006.1, forward strand.
TGACGTACTGGTTGTAGCTGGGCAGGGCGATGGCGGCCAGGATCGCCACGATGGCGACCGTGATCAGCACCTCGATCAACGTGAACCCGCGTGCGCGGCGCATCTGAACCCTCTGAACCTCAACCCTCGGACTACATATCGTAACGTTGTAAATGGGAAAAATGAACATTTTTTGACCCTTGAGCTTTTGGACTAAGCCGAAAGCAACGTGGTGGCACCAAGACGGCACGCGGCCGGGGGTCAGCGCGCGGCCTGCCACGCCAAGCGAAGGCCGCCCGATACGAGCCTCCGCCGGCTGCCCGGCGGCAGTCGCCCACATCGCACGTGGGCGCTGTCCCGCACGGCCGGGGCCGGCGCCACGCGAGGCTCGACGCCTTCCACGGAGATTCCCACGATGACTTCCCGCCTTGCGGCGCCGGCCCTGTCCCGGCGCAACCTGTTGCTGGCCGGCGGTGCCGGCGCGGCCGGCGTGGCCCTGCCCGGCTGTGCGAGCTCGGGCACCGGCACGGCGGCCCCCCAACCGTCCGGCGCCGCGCCCGACGGAGGCGTGCCGCAGAGCGTCTCGCTCACCGTCAACGGCCAGGCGCAGCGCCTGGAACTGGACACCCGCACCACCCTGCTCGACGCGCTGCGCGAGCACCTGCAGCTTGGCGGCACCAAGAAGGGCTGCGACCACGGCCAGTGCGGCGCCTGCACGGTGCTGGTCGATGGGCGCCGCATCAACGCCTGCCTCACGCTGGCCGTGATGCACGAGGGCGCCCAGGTGACGACCATCGAGGGCCTGGGCACCCCCACCCGCATGCATCCGCTGCAGGCCGCCTTCGTCAAGCACGACGGCTACCAGTGCGGCTACTGCACCCCCGGTCAGATCTGCTCGGCCGTCGGCGCGCTGGACGAGCTGCGCCGCGGCGTGCCCAGCCACGTGAGCGGCGACATCACCGCCCAGCCGCTGCTGTCGGCCGACGAGCTGCGCGAACGCATGAGCGGCAACATCTGCCGCTGCGGCGCGTACTCGAACATCGTGGACGCGATCACCGAGGTGGCGCAGACGCCCGGAGGCCGCGCATGAAGGCCTTCAGCTACGAACGGGCCGCGACGCCCGAAGCCGCTGCGGCCGCCGTGGCGCAGCGCCCGGGCGCCAAGTTCATCGCCGGCGGCACCAACCTGCTCGACCTCATGAAGCTGCAGATCGAGACGCCCGCGCACCTGGTGGACGTGAACGCGCTCGGCCTGGACCGCATCGAGGCCGCACCCGACGGCGGCCTGCGCATCGGCGCCCTGGTGCGCAACACCGACCTGGCGGCCGACGCGCGCGTGCGGCGCGACTACGGCGTGCTCTCGCGCGCGCTGCTGGCCGGCGCATCCGGCCAGCTGCGCAACAAGGCCACCACCGCCGGCAACCTGCTGCAGCGCACCCGCTGCCCCTACTTCTACGACACGGCCCAGCCCTGCAACAAGCGTCAGCCGGGCAGCGGCTGCTCCGCCATCGGCGGCGTGGCGCGGCAGCTGGCGGTGATCGGCGGCAGCGAGGCCTGCATCGCCACGCACCCGAGCGACATGGCGGTGGCCATGCGCGCGCTCGACGCCACCGTGGAGACGGTGCACGCCAGCGGCGAACGGCGCCGCATCCCGATCGCGGACTTCCACCGCCTGCCCGGCAACACGCCCGAGGTCGAGACGGCCCTCAAGCCCGGCGAGCTGATCACCGCCGTGACGCTGCCGCCGCCGGTGGGCGGCGTGCAGCTCTACCGCAAGGTGCGCGACCGCGCGTCCTATGCCTTCGCGCTGGTGTCGGTCGCGGCGATCGTCCAGCGCGACGGCCGCGCCCGCGTCGCCTTCGGCGGCCTGGCGCCCAAGCCCTGGCGGGTGGAGGCGGCCGAGCCCGCGCTCGCGACCGACCTGCGCGCCGGCACGGCCAGCCTCTTCGCCGGAGCCCGGCCCGCCCCCGACAACGCGTTCAAGCTCACGCTGGCCGAACGCACCCTGGCCGCCACGCTGGCGGAAGCAAAGGCACGCGCATGAAGTTCGACACCCCCGCCACCACCAACCCGATCGACCAGCTGCAGGTCGTCGGGCGGCCGACCCCGCGCATCGACGGCCCGCGCAAGACCACCGGCACCGCCCGCTATGCCTACGAGCAGCGCGAGACGCCCACCACGCCGGCCTACGGCTACGTGCTGGGCGCGGGCATCGCCAAGGGCCGCATCGTTTCGATGGACGTATCGGCCGCGCGCGCTGCACCGGGCGTGCTGGCCATCGTCACGGCCGAGAACGCCGGCAAGCTCGACAAGGGCCAGTACAACACCGCGCCGCTGCTGGGCGGCCCGCAGATCGCCCACTACCACCAGGCCATCGCCGTGGTGGTGGCCGACACCTTCGAGCGGGCGCGAGACGCCGCGCACCGCATCCGCGTGCGTTACGAGGCCACCCCCGGCGCCTTCGACCTCGCGGCCGTGAAGGACGGCGCGCCGCTGGCCAAGCCCGGCCCCGACGGCGGCCCGCCGCAGACCGCCGTGGGCGACTTCGCCGGCGCCTTCGCGGCCGCGCCGGTGAAGCTCGACGCCACCTACGAAACGCCCGACCACAGCCACGCCATGATGGAGCCGCATGCCTCCATCGCGGCCTGGCAGGGCGACCGCCTCACGGTGTGGACCTCCAACCAGATGATCGACTGGTGCACCGGCGACCTCGCCAAGACCCTGGGCATTCCCAAGGAGAAGGTGCGCCTGGTCTCGCCCTTCGTGGGCGGCGGCTTCGGCGGCAAGCTCTTCGTGCGTGCCGATGCGCTGCTGGCCGCACTGGGGGCGCGCGCGGCTGGCCGGCCGGTCAAGGTGGCACTGCAGCGGCCGCTGATCGGCAACAACACCACGCACCGGCCCGCGACCATCCAGCGCATCCGCCTGGGCGCGACGGCCGACGGGCGGCTCACCGCCATCGCGCACGAGAGCTGGTCGGGCGACCAGCCCGAAGGCCAGCCCGAGACGGCCGTGGGCCAGACACGCCTGCTGTATGCCGCGCCCAACCGCATGACGGCCATGCGCCTGGCGGTGCTGCACCTGCCCGAGGGCAATGCCATGCGCGCGCCGGGCGAGGCGCCGGGGATGATGGCGCTGGAGATCGCGATGGACGAGATGGCGGAGAAGCTGGGCCTCGACCCGGTGGAGTTCCGCATCCGCAACGACACGCAGGTCGACCCCGAGAAGCCGCAGCGCGCCTTCTCGCAGCGCCGGCTCGTCGACTGCCTGCGCATCGGCGCCGAGCGCTTCGGCTGGAACCGCCGCAGCGCCCGGCCCGCGCAGGTGCGCGACGGCCGCTGGCTGGTCGGCCTGGGCGTGGCCGCCGCCTTCCGCAACAACCTGCTGACCCAATCGGCCGCGCGCGTGCGGCTGGGCCGCGACGGCATCGTCACGGTCGAGACCGACATGACCGACATCGGCACCGGCAGCTACACCATCCTTGCCCAGACCGCGGCCGAGATGATGGGCGTGGGTCTGGACCGGGTGAACGTGCGCCTGGGCGACTCGACGCTGCCGGCCTCCTGCGGTTCGGGCGGCCAGTGGGGCGCGAACAACTCGACCTCGGGCGTGTACGCGGCCTGCATGAAGCTGCGCGAGGCCGTGGCCCGCAAGCTGGGCATGGACCCAGTCGAGGCCACCTTCGCCGACGGCCGCGTGCGCGGCGGCGGGCGGGCGCTGCCGCTCGCGCAGGCAGCCGGCGACGGCGAACTGGTGGCCGAGGACCACATCGAGTACGGCGACCTCGACAAGAAGTACCAGCAGTCGACCTTCGGCGCGCACTTCGTCGAAGTGGGCGTGGACCCGGCCACGGCCGAGATCCGCGTGCGGCGCATGCTGGCCGTCTGCGCGGCCGGACGCATCATCAACCCGACCTCGGCGCGCAGCCAGGTGATCGGCGCGATGACCATGGGCGTGGGCGCGGCGCTGATGGAGGAGCTGGCGATCGACAAGCGCCGCGGCTTCTTCGTCAACCACGACCTGGCGGGCTACGAGGTGCCGGTACATGCCGACATCCCGCACCAGGACGTGGTGTTCCTGGACGAGACCGACCCGATCTCCTCGCCGATGAAGGCCAAGGGCGTCGGCGAGCTGGGCATCTGCGGTGTCGCGGCAGCAGTGGCCAATGCGGTCTACAACGCGAGCGGCGTGCGCGTGCGGCACTACCCGGTGACGCTGGACAAGCTGCTGGCCGGGCTGCCGATGCCGGCTTGAAGCCGGGGGCTGGGCTTCGACAGGCTCCGCCCGAACGCTGGGGTGAAATCGTCACGAACGTGACGAATTCGGCCGCAGCCCGCGCCGGGTGTGGGCTCGCGGCCGATTGCACTTTGCCGTTTTCAGCGCCTGGCGGGCAGGTACATCGTGGCCTCGACCTCGACCAGCACGCCGTCGCCCGGCAGGAAGCGGTTCACCTCGACCACCGTGCTGACCGGCGGCTCGCCGGGGTAGAAGAGGCCGCGCACGCGGTTGAAGAAGGCGTAGTGCGGCAGGTGGGTGAAGTACTGCACCAGCTTCACCACGTCGTCCATCGTGCCGCCGTGCTCGGCCGCGATCTGTCGGATGCGCTCGAGCACGAACCAACTCTGCGCCACGATCGGCGCCTCGAACACGTCGACCGACATCTGCCCCGTGGCATAGCCCAGGCCGCGCAACGGCGCCTGCGCGGCCTCGGGCAGTTCCTCGTAAGTGGACACGGCGCGGCGCGTGGCCGGGTCGACGGCGACGACGCCGCTCATGAAAACGAAATCGCCCACGCGCTTGGCAGCGGCGTAGCGGGCCATGGGTTTGCCCATGCTCATGGGAAGGCTCCGGGAAGTTGGACGCGACAGGTACGGCGCATTCTGCGCCGCGTCGACGTCCGGGCAGCAACCTGCATGCCCGCGCGCCGCCGCCTCAGCCCAGCGCGAACTTCGCCGCCCGCACGATCGCCGCCGCGTCGACGCCGAAGAAGCGTCGCAGCTCGGCGCGCGTGTCGCTGCGCCCGAAGCCGTCGGTGCCCAGCGTGAGGTAGCGGCGGCCTTCGGGCACGAAGGCGCGCACGCTCTCGGGCACGGCGCGCACGTAGTCGGTGGCGGCGATGACGGGGCCCTCGCTGTGCGCGAGCTGCTTCGCCACGAAGGGCGTGCCGGCCTCGGGCTCGCCGGCCAGCGCGCGTGCCTCGCAGGCCCGGCCGTCGCGCGCGAGTTCGCTCCAGCTGGTGACGCTGAACACCGTGGCGTCGATGCCTTCCTCGGCCAGCTGCTGCGCGGCCTTGACCACCTCGGTGAGGATGGCGCCCGAGCCCATGAGCGTGACCTTTCTTGCAGACGAAATCGTGCCGGGGCGCGTGCCGGACGGACGCGACCAGCGATCGAAACGATAGCAACCGCGCAGCAGGTCGGCATGCACCTCGGTCGGCACGTCGGGCTGCGCGTAGTTCTCGTTCATGAGCGTGATGTAGTGGAAGACATCCTGCTGCTCCACCAGCATCTCGCGCATGCCGGCATCCACGATGACGGCCATCTCGCCGGCGAAGGCCGGGTCCCAGGCCTTGCAGTTGGGAATGGTCGCGGCCACCAGGTGGCTGCTGCCGTCCTGGTGCTGCAGCCCTTCGCCGCCCAGCGTCGTGCGCCCCGAGGTGGCGCCCAGCAGGAAGCCGCGCGCACGCTGGTCGGCCGCGGCCCAGATCGCATCGCCCACGCGCTGGAAGCCGAACATCGAGTAGTAGATGTAGAAGGGCAGCATGGCCAGGCCGTGCACGCTGTAGCTGGTCGCGGCCGCCGTCCAGCTGGCGATGGCGCCGGCCTCGCTGATGCCCTCCTCGAGGATCTGCCCGTCCGTCGCCTCGCGGTAGCTCAGCACCGAGCCGATGTCCTCCGGCGCGTAGCGCTGGCCCACACTCGAATAGATGCCGACCTGCTTGAAGAGGTTGGCCATGCCGAAGGTGCGCGCCTCGTCGGCCACGATGGGCACGATGCGCGGGCCGAGCTCGCGGTCCTTGAGCAGTTGCCCCAGCAGGCGCACGAAGGCCATGGTGGTGCTCATCTCCTTGCCAGCGGCCTCGGTGGCGAACTTCGCGTAACTCGCGAGCGGCGGCACGGGCACCACGTCGCAAGCCGTCTCGCGCCGCGGCAGCGCGCCGCCGAGCGCGGCGCGGCGCTCGCGCAGGTAGCGCATCTCGGCGCTGTCCTCGGCCGGCTTGTAGAAGGAAAGCGAGGTGGCCTGCTCGTCGGTGAGCGGCAGGTTGAAGCGGTTGCGGAACTCGATGAGGTCGCTCTCGTCGAGCTTCTTCTGCGAGTGCGTGGTCATCTTGCCCTGGCCGGCCGTGCCCATGCCGTAGCCCTTCTTGGTGTGGGCAAGGATGACGACCGGCTGGCCGGTGTGCGCGGCCGCGGCGGCATACGCGGCGTGGATCTTCACCAGGTCATGCCCGCCGCGCTTGAGGCGATCGATCTGCTCGTCGGTCATGCCCTGCGCGAGGCGCGCGAGCTCGGGGTCCTGGCCGAAGAAGTTGTCGCGGTTGAAGCGCCCGTCCTTGGCCGCGAAGGTCTGCATCTGGCCGTCGACGGTGTGGGCGAAGGCGCGCGCCAGTGCGCCTTGCGTGTCTCGCGCGAAGAGGCCGTCCCAGTCGCTGCCCCACACCAGCTTGATGACCTTCCAGCCCGCGCCCGAGAAGAGCTGCTCCAGCTCGTCGATGATGCGGCCGTTGCCGCGCACGGGGCCGTCCAGTCGCTGCAGGTTGCAGTTGACCACCCACACCAGGTTGTCGAGCTTCTCGCGCGCGGCCAGCGTGAGGGCGCTCATCGATTCGGGCTCGTCCATCTCGCCGTCGCCGAAGACGCCCCAGACCTTGCGGCCTTCGCAGTTCAGAAGGTTGCGGTGCGTGAGGTAGCGCATGAAGCGCGCGTGGTAGATGCTGCTGATCGGGCCGATGCCCATCGAGCCGGTCGGGAACTGCCAGAAGTCCGGCATCAGGTAGGGGTGCGGGTAGCTCGACAGGCCTTGGGCACCCTGCGTCGATGCGGCCAGCTCCTGGCGGTAGTGCAGCAGGTCGTTCTCGCTCAGCCGGCCTTCGAGGAAGGCGCGGGCGTACACGCCCGGCGCGCTGTGCGGCTGGAAGAACACCAGGTCGCCGCCATGCGGCTCTGGCCCCCCACGCTCCCCCACTGCGTGTGGGTCGCTGCCCCCCCGAGGGGGGCGCTCGCCGCTTGGGGCGGCCCGGCGCGGCTCGGTCCTCGCGTGGAAGAAGTGGTTGAACCCCGTCTCGAACAGGTCCGCCGCGCTCGCGTAACTCGCGATGTGGCCGCCGAGTTCGCCGTACGCCTGGTTGGCCCGCACCACCATCGCCAGCGCGTTCCAGCGCATCAGCGAGGCGAGGCGCTCCTCGATCGCCAGGTCGCCGGGGAAGGCCGGCTGCTCGTCCACCGCGATCGTGTTGACGTACGGCGTCGCCAGCGCGGGCTGCCAGCCGATGCGCTCGCGCCGTGCGAGCCGGGCCAGTTCGTCGAGCATCTGCCGTGCGCGCGCCGGGCCCTGCGACTCCACCAGCGCCAGGAAGGCGTCGCGCCATTCGGCCGTCTCGGCCGGATCGGGGTCGTGGGCGTCGGTGGCGCCCTGGAGGAGGGCACGCATCTGGTCGGCGGACATCGGGGCGTTCATGCATTGCACTCTAGGCCGAAGGCAGCGAAATGAGGTTTCGAAATGCACCGCAAGTTGGGGTCGCGCCGGCATAAACTGCCGCCAATCGAACTGGAGGCAGCATTTCATGCAACTCGACGCGCTCGACCTGCGCATCCTGGACGAACTGCAACGCGATGGCGCGCTGTCGAACGTCGAACTGGCGCGGCGCGTGCACCTCTCGCCTTCGCCCTGCCTGGCGCGCGTGAAGGCGCTCGAGGCGGCCGGCGTGATCGACCGCTACGTGGCACTGTGCAGCGCACCGGCACTCGGGCTCGGGTTGAACGTGTTCATCTCGATCAGCCTGAAGACCCAGAGCAAGCAGTCGCTGGCCGACTTCGAGCGCCGCATCGCCGAGCACGACGAGGTGATGGAGTGCTACCTCATGACCGGCGACAGCGACTACCTGATCCGCATCGCGGTGGCCGACATGGCGGCGCTGGAGAAATTCATCCTCGAGCAGCTCACGCCGACGCCGGGCATCGAGAAGATCCGCTCCAGCTTCGCCCTCAAGCAGGTCCGTTACAAGACAGCGCTGCCGCTGCCGGCACGCTCGGGCGATTGAGCCAGTGTGTGCAGAAGCGGACTCGCATGCAAGTGAGTGCGTGCTCCAACACGAATGGCCTTGAGCCGCAAGGGAATGGCGCCGCCATCGGTGCGAGCGCGGTTACACTTCAAATGACAATCACTCTCATTTGAAGAGCGGCAAGCCTTTGAGCTTCCGCGGCCGGCGACGATCGGCCGCAGGACGGTTCGGCAGGCGCGGCGCCGCCTTCCGCCGATCCGACATGAAGCCAGCCTCCCTACGGCGCCCCGTGGCGCCCGCCCGCCTGACGCCGCTCGCCATTTGCCTCGCCGCCGCCCTGCCCGCGCTCGCCTGGGCGCAACAGGCCGTGCCGGAGGCGCCGGCCGCGACCGCCACCCTGCCCGCCGTGCAGGTCGAAGCCGCCGGCGACCCGGAGACCACCGAAGGCACCGGCTCGTACACCACCGGCGCCTCGCGCACGGCGACGCCGCTGAGCCTGAGCCTGCGCGAGACGCCGCAGTCGGTCACGGTGGTCACGCAACAGCGCATCGAGGACCAGCGGCTGCGCACCATCACCGACGTGATGAACAACACCACCGGCGTGTCGGTGAACCAGTACGAGACCAGCCGCGGCCAGTTCGTCTCGCGCGGCTTCAAGATCAACACGCTGCTGATCGACGGCGTGCCCACCACCTGGGAGCAGCCGTGGAGCTCGGGGGAGATCTTCACCAGCCTGGCGATGTACGACCGCGTGGAGGTGGTGCGCGGCGCCACCGGCCTGACCACCGGCGCGGGCGACCCGTCGGCGGCCGTGAACCTGGTGCGCAAGCGCGCCAGCAGCAAAGTCTTCACCGGCAACGTGGAGCTGGACTACGGCAGCTGGGCCAACCGCCGCGCGATGGTCGACCTGTCGACGCCGGTCAACGCGGCCGGCACCGTGCGCGCTCGCGTGGTCGGCGAGCTGGAAGACAAGAACAGCTACGTCCGCGGCCTGAACAACCGCAACGAGACCCTGTTCGCCACCCTCGAGGCCGACCTGACGCCGCAGACGCTGCTGACGGCGGGCTTCAGCCACCAGAAGCTCAAGACCAAGGGCCCGATGTGGGGCGGCCTGCCGGTCTGGTACGCCGAAGGGCTGATGACGAACTGGGACGTCTCCAAGTCCACCGCGGCCGACTGGACGCGCTGGGACACGACCTACGACACGTATTTCGCCTCGCTGGAGCACCGCTTCGACAACGGCTGGAGGCTCAAGGCCAGCTACACCCGCGGCGACCGCAAGGCCGACTCGCACCTGCTGTACCTCTCCGGCGCGCCGAGCCTGCTCTCGGGCCTGGGCCTGTACACCTTCGCGGCCTCCTACCTGGTGAAGACGAAGCAGGACGACATCGGCCTGCAGGCCGGCGGCCCGTTCCAGCTCTTCGGCCGCGAGCACGAGGCGGTGTTCGGCTATGCGAGCTCGACGCAGAAGTTCCACGCCGACAGCCGCCCCGCCACGCCCTCGGTCGGCTTCGCCTCGAACTTCAACACCTGGAACGGCTCTTTCCCCGAACCCTCCTGGGGGCCGCTCACCTACTACGGCAAGAGCGAGACGCGGCAGGACGCCGTCTACGGCGCCGCACGCTTCAACGTGGCCGAGCCGCTCAAGCTCATCGTGGGCACGCGCGTCACCAACTACCGCCGCTGGGGCGACGACATCTACAGCAACCCCTACAGCATCCGCGCCAAGAGCGAAGTCACGCCCTACGCGGGCGTGGTCTTCGACATCACGAAGCAGCTGTCGGCCTACGCCAGCTACACCAGCATCTTCCAGCCGCAGACGCAGCGCGACATCGGCGGCAACACGCTCGACCCGATCAAGGGCAAGGCCTTCGAAGCGGGCCTGAAGGGCGAGTTCCTCGACGGCAAGCTCAACGCCTCGGCCTCGGTCTTCCACATCAAGCAGAACAACCTGGCAGTGGCGACGACGGACCGCCTCGTGGGCATCGGCGGCCTGCCGGAGACGGCGTACCGCGCCTCGGACGGCGCCACCAGCAAGGGCTTCGAGCTGGAGGTCTCGGGCGAGATCGCGCCGCGCTGGAACCTGGCGGCCGGCTACACGCAATACACGCTCAAGGACGCGGACGGCACGCAGGTCAATACCATCTTCCCGCGCAAGCTGCTGCGCGTGTTCACCACCTACCGACTGACCGGCGCGCTGGCCGGGCTGACGCTGGGCGGCGGCGTGAGCTGGCAGGGCCGCACCTATACCGATGCGGTCAACCCGCTGGGCGCGACGCAGCGCATCAACCAGGGCGCCTACGGCCTGGTCAACCTGATGGCGCGCTACGACTTCAACGACCGCCTCTCGGCACAGCTGAACATCGACAACGTGACCAGCAAGAAGACCTACGGCATGTTCGACGCCTACGACCAGATCACCTACGGCGCGCCGCGCAGCGCGACGGTGTCGATGAAGTACCGCTTCTGAGGAGGCGGGCGCGCGCGCCGCTGCGGCTTCAGTCGGGAAAGTCGTCGAGCTGCTCCGGCTCGCGCACCGGCGTCGCATTGCTGCTGCCCCGAAAGCGCGCCGCCGCCTCGTAGGCCGCCTGGCGCAGCCGCATGACGGAGCCCAGCGGCCGGTGCGCCTGAAGCGCGTGCCACGGCGAGAAGGACATGCCGTCGTTCACGGCCGCCACCCGCGCGTCGCTCCAGGCGTCCTGCGGTGCGGCACTCAGGTGCGCGACGGTCACGTAGGGGCTGCGGTCCTCGGGCCAGGGGACCGAGGCGTCCTCGATGGGCATGGCCTCCAGGTCGACGCACAGCTGCACGCGCAGGTCCCAGCGGCCGCCGTGCGTGCGGAAGTGCGCCACCACCGCTTCGCGCAAGGCGTCGGGACGGTCGTCCATGTCGAGCTTGCGATCGGTGAGCGCCACGAGTTCGGCCGACACCGGTACCAGCGAGAGCTTGGCCATGTAGGGCCCGTAGAGCAGCGGCACCTGTGTGAAGAAGGTCTCGCCCAGGATGTGCGTGAGCGGATGTCCGCCCATCGCCTTGAGCGTGGCGCTTTCGCCGCCCACCTTTTCGACCAGCGACTCGACGCCGCGCAGGGCTGCCGACAGCACGCGCTTGGCGCCGTCCGCACGGTCGGTGGTGGCCGCGAGCAGCTTGAGGTTGGCGAGGAATTTCTTGCCCGTCGGCGCGCTGAAGGCCGGCCCGTTGGCCATGAGAAAGTCCTGCGTGGCCCGCCCCTGCGCGCCGGGCACCCGCGGCCCCTCGACCCCGACCAGCTTGAGCCCCACAGCGCGCGGCGTAGAGACGCGATCGTCCAGCAGATCGCCCGGTGGGGTGGAGAAGCGCATCACCACGGGGTAGGCGCGCGGCTGCGCGAACACGCCCTGCGCGTAAGGCGCGGGAAGGCCGTCGAGCACCTGCAGCTGCGCGCGCAGGATGCCGTGCCCCTTGGCGTGCACGCTGCGAAAGGCGTGCCCCTCGTCGGCCTGCACCTTGCGGCTGATCTGCAGCATGGTGTCGACCAATTCCTGCGCGGTCTCGGCCTCGTCCTCCTCGCGCTGCTCGAAAGCCGGGTCGTAGGCAAGCGGGCGCAGGGCGTGCGTGGATAGGGAATGCGCGGAGGTGGTCATGGACGGAATTCTTCTGACGAGGGTGGGAGAACATGGCCCTGCAGGCGGATGGGAATCCACTTCGCCGCGGGCACGTGGCTGCGCGCCGCGCGATGCCACAGCGGCAGCAGCGGGTTGCATTCGGGGAAATAGCCGGCGGCGCAGCCTCGCGGGATGTCGTAGGCCACCAGCCGCAGCGCGCGCACCGTGCGCGCCACGCCGTCGGAGGTCGCTGCGTGCGCGTCCACCAGTGCACCGGGCTCGAAGCCGAGGCGCTCGATGTCGTGCGGGTGCAGCAGCAGCACCTGCCGCGTGCCGGAGATGCCGCGGAAGCGGTCGTCGAGGCTGTAGATGGTGGTGTTGAATTGATCGTCGCTGCGCATCGTCATGAGGCGCAGCACGTCGGGCCCTTCCGCCGGCAGGTCCGGGTCGGCGGCCAGGCCCTCCGGTGCCTTGAACTGCGCCTTGCCGCTCTCGGTCTTCCAGCGCCGCTCGCGCGCGGCATTGGGCTTGGCGAAGCCGCCCGGCTGCTCGAAGCGCGCGTTGAAGTCGGCGAACACCTCGGGCCAGGTGGCTTCGATGGCCTCGCGCACCCGCGCGTAGTCCCGCGTCCAGGCGGCCCAGGGCACGCGCGGGTTGGGCGGCAGCGTGGCCTGCGCGATGCCCGCCACGATGGCGATTTCCGAACGCAGCGTCGGCGCAGCCGGCTCGGCCACGCCGTGCGAGGCGTGGATGAAGCCGCTCGAGTCCTCCACCGACACCACCTGCTCCACGCCGTCCTGCCGGTCCTTCTCGATGCGACCCAGGCAGGGCAGCAGCCAGGCGTCGCGGCCGGGCACCAGGTGGGTGTGGTTGAGCTTGGTGGCCACGTGCACCGTGAGCGCGAGCCGCTCCCAGGCCGGCTCGATGCGGTCGGTGTCGGGCACGGCACGCAGGAAGTTGCCGCCCAGCCCGACGAAGGCACGCACGCTTTCGTCGAGCACGCCTTCGCAGGTCTCGACCGTGGCGCGGCCCTTGTGGCGCGGCGGCTCGAAGCCGTAGAGCGCCTGCAGCCGGTCCAGCGGCACCAGCTCGGGCTTCTCGCTGATGCCGACGGTGCGCTGGCCCTGCACGTTGGAGTGCCCGCGCACCGGGCAGATGCCCGCGCCGGGGCGGCCGATGTGGCCACCCATGAGCAGCAGGTTGGTCAGCATCTGCACGTTCTCGACGCCGCGCCGGTGCTGCGTGAGGCCCATGCCGTAGACCACGATGGCGGCGCGTGCGCGCGAGAAGACGGCGGCGACCTCCTCGAGCGCCTCACGGGGCAACGCCGACTCGGCGCACAGGTCGTCCCAGGCCAGGCCGTCCAGCCAAGTCACGAAGCCCTCGAATCCCTGCGTGTGCTCGGCGATGAAGGCATGGTCGATCAGCGGCGCATCGCCGCGCGCACGGGCCTGCGCGTCCAGCGCGAGCAGCGCCTTGCACACGCCGGCCACGGCTGCGATGTCGCCACCCACCTTCACCTGCAGGTAGTGCGTGCTGACCGCCGTGTCGGCCGGCGTGAGCATCTGCAGCGGCGACTGCGGGTCGACGAAGCGCGTCAGCCCCGGCTCGCGCAGCGGGTTGAAGGTGACGATGGGCACGCCGCGGTCGCGGGCCTCCTTCAGCGGGTGCAGCATGCGCGGGCTGTTGACGCCCGGGTTCTGTCCGAAGAAGAGGATGCAGTCGGTGTGCTCGAAGTCCTCCAGCGTCACGGTGCCGACCGGCACGCCGATGGTCTCGGGCAGTGCCACCGAGGTGCTCTCGTGGCACATGTTGGAGCTGTCGGGCAGGTTGTTGTTGCCGTACAGGCGCGCCAGCAGCTGGTAGAGATAGCTCGCCTCGAGCGAGGCGCGACCAGAGGCGTAGAACACCGTACCGTTGGCGTCCTCGGCCTGCAGCGCCCGCAGACGTTCGCCGATCGCGACGAAGGCCTCGTCCCAACCGGTCTCGGCATAGCGGTCGCTCGCGGCGTCATAGCGCATCGGTGCCGTGAGCCGGCCGCCTGCCTCGAGCGCATGGTCGCTCCAGGACCGCAGTTCGGCCACGGTGTGCGCCGCGAAGAAGTCGGGAGGCAGCCGCTTGTCGGTGAGCTCCCAGGCCGTGGCCTTGGCACCGTTCTCGCAGAACTCGGCCATGCGCGGCGCGCCGGGCTTGGACCAGGCGCAGCTCACGCAGGCGAAACCGCCGGGCTTGTTCTGGCGCAGCAGCGCCGCCGCGCCGGTGATGGGAATGTGTTCGCGCAAGAGCGAGCCGCTCACCGCCTTGAGCGAGCCCCAGCCGCCTGCGGGGGGCGTGGTCGTGTTCGTCATCGGGCCTCTGGCGGCTCGTCGCCGCAAAAGCCCTCAGGCTCGCCACCGCCTCGGCCCGGCAGCGTCGGTGGGCAGGAAGCGCGGCCGTAGGCGCGCGTGCCCGCCGCTCATGGCCCGATCGTCACGGATGTGACGAATTCGGCCGCAACGCCCGTCTGGCGGGCGCTGGCGGCCGATTGCACTTTGCAGGATCGGCCCGCCAAGGGGCCGAGCGGGTCGTCAGAGCCCGACCAGCCCGCCGTCGTCCTTCGTGATCACCAGCGTGGCCGAACGCGGACGCGCCGTGCCGCCCTGCGGCCAGTGGCTGCCGAACTTCGACGGGTCGCCGATGCTGGCCACCGGCGTGGTCTCGCCCGGGTGCTGGATGTTGACGAAGAGCGCGCGGCCGTCGCCCGACTCGGCGATGCCGGTCAGTTCGCAATCCGCCGGCCCGACCAGGAAGCGGCGCAGCCCCGCATCGCCCGGCGCCTTGCCGACGAAAGTGGCCTGCTGGGCGGTGGTGCTGCCGCTGACGTTGGTGATGGTCTTCGCACCGCCGTCGCCGACCTGGCCCGGCAGGGCCGCGAGCAGCATGCAGTTGGTCACATCGGTGTAGGCGCCATCGTCCGTCTCCAGCCACAGGAGGCCCGGCGTGGCGTGGCTGAACCACATGCCGTCGGGGCTGGAGAAGTCGTTGTCGGCCGACAGCTGCGAAATGTTGACGTCGGCCGACGCCGTGGAGCGTGCGCCGAAGAGGTACACGTCCCACTTGAAAGTGGTGGCCGCCGGGTCGGCGCCGTCGTCGGCGAAGCGGATGATGTGGCCGTTGGGGTTGCCGGTCTGCGCCGTCTGCGCCGGGCCCTTGGGGTCGTTGTAGAAGCGCGGGTTGGCCGCGTCGGTGGCGGTGATGGGACGCGAGGACGCGTTGGTGTTGGTCAGCGTGACGTAGACCTCGCCGTTCTTCGGGTTCACCGCGGTCCACTCGGGCCGGTCCATCTTGGTGGCGCCGGCGGCGTCGGCCGCCAGGCGCGCATGGATCACCACGTCGGCCGCGTCGGCGAAGGCGAAGGTGGCGTTGCTGGCGGTGATGTTGTTGACGCCCAGCTTGAGCTCCAGCCACACGCCGGTGCCGTCGGCATTGAACTTCGCCACGTACAGCCGCCCGTCGTCCATGTACTTGTCGCCCGCGGCCAGGCCGCCGCCGACGTCGGCCGGGTCCCAGGCCTTGGTGGACACGAACTTGTAGATGTACTCGTTGCGCGAGTCGTCGCCCATGTACCAGACCAGTGGCTTGCCGGCCGCGACCGGGCCGAGGCAGGCGCCTTCGTGGCCGAAGCGGCCCAGGGCGGTGCGCTTCTTCGGCGTGCTGGCGGGGGCGAAGGGGTCGATCTCGACCACCCAGCCGTAGGTGTTGTGGCCGTTGCGGTAGTCGTCGGCGGCGGTGGCGCCGATGGCCTGCGTGTTCCAGCGGCCGTACTGGCCGTCGGCGGTGTCGGGCGTCACGGTGGCCCACAGCTCGCGGCCGTTGCCGCCGACGCCGTAGCGCGCGAAGGAGGTCGTTTCCTTGGCAGTGCGCGTGGTGTCGCTGGCCGCGATGCGGCGGAAATAGCCGGCCCAGTTCTCCTCGCAGGTGAGGTAGGTGCCCCAGGGCGTGGTGCCGTTGGCGCAGTTGTTCACCGTGCCGCGGGTCTTGCTGCCGTCGGGCGAGTACTTGGTCTTGAGCAGCTCGGCCTTGGCGGCCGGGCCCGAGAAGGCCATCTCGGTCAGCGTGTGCACACGGCGGTTGAAGCTGGAGGACTGCTTGTAGCTCCACACGCCCGAGCCGTCCTTGCTCACCTCGATGACGGACACGCCGTGCAGGAAGAACTCGCGCTGCACCTCGCCCGCCACGGTGCGCACCTGCGACGCACCGCTGCCGGTGGTGGTCTGGCCGGCGGGGTGCAGGAAGAGCGGCGTGATGGCCTCGTGGTTCATCACCAGCAGGCCGCGGTCGGCGGCGGTGGCGCTCCACTTGCCCGAGGCATCGACGCCGAAGAAGGTCATGCCGTCGTGGTGGTCGCCCGCGCGGCGGTCGTAGGTCGCGGGGTCGTCGGTGCCGTCGTTGGCATAGGCGGGCACGCCGGCGGCGATCGGGTCGCCCAGGCGGTACAGCACGGTGGCCGTGTAGCCCGCGGGGACGATGACGACATCGGCCAGGCTCTTGGCCACGGCGTTGAACTTCAGCTCGGGCGCCGGCGCTGGCGCGGGGGCCGGCGCGGGAGCGGGCGCCGGGCTCGGTGCCGGCGCGGGGGCCGGCGCCGGGGCAGGCGCGGGTGCGCCCACGATCGGGAAGCCGCCGCCACCGCCGCCCCCACCGCCGCAGGCGGTGAGCAGCGCGGCGCCGCCGCTGGCGACACCGAAGCCCAGCATCCGCCGCCTGCTCAGGCGCGCGGCGATCAGCTCGCCCATCGCGGGGCTGGCAGGGTTGTCGGTGGGGTTGTGGCCGATGTCGTCCGGATCGATCGCCGGAGTGCCGAGGCTGTGGGGTGCCTTCATGGGATTTGCCTGGTCAGGTGGAGGTCAGTGGAAAGACCCCGAACCGTAGGCAAGCCACATGACATGGCCGCGAATGGGATGTGTCAGTGGCGTGACAGCGCGCGCACCGCGCGCCCCTCAGCGCCGCGCGACGTCGCCCGAGGACGGGTCGAGCCCGCGCGGCCAGAAGGCCCACAGGCGCAGCGGCTGCTTCATGCGCGCAGCGAAGCGGCCAGCCTCCGCGCCGGTGCCGGCGAAGAAGTCCGCCCGCACGCTGCCGACGATGGCGCTGCCCGTGTCCTGCGCGACGACCAGGCGCTGCAGCTGCGCCGTCGGCCCGCTCGAGGCCAGCCACAGCGGCGTGCCGTAGGGGATCGCGTCGCGGTCCACCGCCACCGAGCGGCCGGCCGTGAGCGGCACGCCTTGCGCCCCGCGCGGGCCGAAGGCGGCGTCGACCTCGCCCAGCGGCTCCTCGCGGAAGAAGGTGTAGCGCGGGTTGCTCCACAGCATCTGCTGCACGCGCTGCGGGTTCTGCTGCGCCCAGGCCTTGACGTCCTCGGGCCAGCGGCCGATTGGGCTCACGCCCTGGGCGGCGAGCCAGGCCTGCACGCTGCGGTAGCCCTGCTCGTTGGTGCCGGCGAAGGCCAGGCGCACGGTGCGCTGGCGGCCGTCGGGTTCGGTGATGCGCAGGCGCCCCGAACCCTGGATGTGGAGCATGAGCACGTCGATGGGGTCGGCCATCCAGGCGATCTCGCGGCCGCGCAGCGCGGCCTGGGCCTGCGGATCGGTGTCGATCTGCTGGCGCGTGTACCAGGGCTTGCGCGGTGCCCAGCCGGCCGGCAGGCCGTACAGCGGCACGCCGTGCGTGGCGGTGGGCTGGCGGGTGCCGTCGAAGATGGGCTCGTAGTAGCTGGTGAGCAGCCCTTCCTGCTGGCCGGCGGGAGACTCGACGCGGTACGGCTGCAACCGTTCCATCATCCATTCGCGCTGCTCCTCGGGCGTGGCGATGGACAGGCGGCGCACGTCGCCGCACAGCGGCGCGAAGGCGGCGTTGGGGCGCTGGCAGTTGGACAGCAGCGCGACCCAGCCGTCGCTCAGGGAGTCTTCCGCGAAGCCCGGCAGCTCGGCCCAGGTGGCGGGCACCCAGCGCGTCTTGGGGTGGGTGAGGGGGCCGCTCAGGGGCGGCAGCGGTGCCGGCTCGGTGGGCGTGGGCGAAGGCTGGGGCACGCGCACCGGCGGCCCGGAAGAGCAGCCCACCACCATTGCTACGATCGCGACGGCGGCGGCCAGCCCCCAACTTCTTTTGCTCATGAGCCTGATTTTGCTTGAAGCCCTCGCGGCACTCGTGGTCCTTGTCCTCATCGTCTGGTGGACGATGTTCCATGGCCGCAAGGGCGGCGAGCTGCCCTCGGACGAAGACGAGAACAAGCGCTGAGCCCGGTCCGTGCAGGGCCGCCCGGGGCCTGCCGAGGCCCTGTCGGACGGCATGCCGGCCCGCGGTGCGTCCGCGCCGCAAGCCGCCTTCCGACAGCCTCGAATCTGCTATTTTTTTGATAGCGCTTCGCGCAGCAACGGCGCGGTTCGTGACGCATTTGACGACGCGCAAGATGTCACGTTCGGATACGGAACCGCGGCTCAGTTCGCTTCTCATAATGCGCTCCGCAGCGCGTGCCGGGCCCCCCTGGCGCAGTCCGCGGTCCGCATCCGCCAACCGGCGGCGGTCTCACCATCCAAGGAGCGAAATCCAATGAAAACCCAACTCGTCCTCTGCACCTCGGCCCTCGCGGTCGCCTTGACCGGCTGCGCCGGCATGTCCGACACGCAACGCAACGTGGGCATCGGCGCCGGCGCGGGCGCCCTGGGCGGCGCGGCCATCGGTGCGGCCACCGGCAACAGCCGCAGCGCGGCGGTCGGCGGCGCGATCGGCGCCGGCGTGGGCGCCCTCGGCGGCTACCTGTGGTCGCAGCGCATGGAAGCCCAGAAGCGCCAGATGGAGCAGGCCACGCAGGGCACCGGCATCGCCGTGTCGCAGACGGCGAACAACGAGCTCAAGCTCGCGATCCCGAGCGACGCCGGCTTCGACACCGGCCGCGCCAACATCAAGCCGCAGCTGGCCAGCGTGCTCGACCAGTTCGCCGGCGGCCTGCGCAACAACCCGAACGCCGAGGTGTCCATCATCGGCCACACCGACAGCACCGGCAGCGACGCCATCAACAACCCGCTGTCGCTGGAGCGCGCGGCCAGCACGCGTGACTTCCTGGTTGCCCGCGGCGTGCCGACGCAGGCCATCCGCATCGACGGCCGCGGCTCGCGCGAGCCGGTCGCCGACAACGCCACCGACGCCGGCCGCGCGAAGAACCGCCGCGTCGAGATCTACGTGGGCGAGCGCGCGCCACGCTGATCGGCCCTCGCCCCAGGACCCGCGGCCGCGCGTCGCGGGTTTTTCTTTTTCGGCGCGGCCCTCTCAGGCGCCGTCGTCGACGCCGCGCAGCAGGTTGGCCAGCTCGACCGCCGACTTGACCTCCATCTTGTCGAACACGCGGGCGCGGTGCACTTCCACCGTGCGCACGCTGATGGCGAGTTCGTCCGCGATCAGCTTGTTGGGCAGGCCCGCGACCACGCGTCGCATCACCTCGCGTTCGCGCTCGGTGAGCTCGACGACGCGGCGCGTGATCTGCTGGCGCTGGCGCCGCTCGTCGATGGCCCGCTGCGACTGCACGAGCGCCTGCTCGATGCGGTCGACCAGCGCGTTGTCCGAGAAGGGCTTCTCGCAGAAATCGAAGGCGCCGCGCTTGACGGCATCGACGG
The DNA here is from genome assembly GCA_030418545.1 of Xenophilus aerolatus. Classification (GTDB taxonomy): domain Bacteria; phylum Pseudomonadota; class Gammaproteobacteria; order Burkholderiales; family Burkholderiaceae_C; genus Xenophilus. The sequence continues at coordinate 199,638 of QAIB01000006.1, forward strand.
CCGTGGGCACGTCGGCATGGCCGGTCAGGAAGATGACGGGCATCTCCGCCAGCTGGCCGTGCTCCGCGAGCCGGTCGAACAGCACCAGGCCGCTGGTGCCGGGCATGCGCACGTCCAGCAGCAGGCAGCGCGGCTGCTCGCGCCCGGGGCTTTCGGACAGCCGCTGCTCGAAGGCCTCGGCGCTGGCGTAGTGCTCGCTCGACAGGCGGCGCGAGCGCAGCAGCCAGGCCAGGGCCTCGCGCACGCTGGCGTCGTCGTCGACGATGAAGATCAGGGCATCGATCAGGGGTTGCATCCGCTCGTCTTTCAGGAAAACTGGGGCTCGCCGCCGTCCAGCCGCGGCGCGGGCTCGGCCACCGGCAGCGTGAAGCGGAAGACGGTGCCGTGCGGCCGGTTGGGCTCGTACAGCAACACGCCGCCGTGCTGCTCGACCACGGTGCGGCACAGGCTCAGGCCCAGGCCCATGCCGTCGGGCCGCGTGGTGAAGAAGGGGGTGAACAGGCGCGCCGCGACCTCGTCGTCGATGCCGCAGCCCAGGTCCGCCACCGAGAAGGCCAGCCAGCGCCGCACGTCGCTGCCGGCCTCGCCACCGCGTGCGCTCACCGGCCCTTCGGCACGGCGCACCTGCAGGGTGAGCACGCGTTCCGACCGATCCGCGCGGTCCATGGCCTGCATGCCGTTGCGCGACAGGTTCAGCAGCACCTGCTCGACCAGCGTGCGGTCGCAGAACACCGGCGGCAGGCGCGGCTCGACGTCGAGCACGAGCTGCACGCCGAGCTTGTGCGCCTGCAGCCGCACCAGCGGCATCACGGCCTCGAGCAGCGCGGCCGGCTGGGCGCGCTCGCGCGCACGGTCGCGCCGGCGCACGAAGTCGTGCACGCTGCGGATCACCTGGCCGGCGCGGTCGGCCTGCTCGGCGATGCGCCGCATGGCCATGGCGATGTCGTCGCGGTCGACGGGCGTGACCTCGCCCGGGGCCGCCAGCAGGTTCATCGAGCCGCTGGCGTAGCTGGCGATGGCCGCCAGCGGCTGCGTGAGCTCGTGGCTCATGAGCGAGGCCATCTCGCCCACGGTGGCCAGGCGCGCGCTGGCCTGCAGCCGCTCCTGGCTGGCGCGCGACAGCTCTTCCACGCGGCGCTGCTCGCTGATGTCGATGAAGGCGCTCATCCAGCCGGTCTGCACGCGCTGCGCGTTGATCAGCGGCGCTTCGAAGATCAGCACCGGGAAACGCTTGCCGTCCTTGCGCTGGAACACCGACTCGAAGCCCTCGCGCGCCGTGCCGCCGCTGGCCTGCCGCTGGCGCTGGCGCTGGCGGTACTCGTGCGCCAGTTCGGCCGGCCAGTAGGGCGCGTCGCTCGAGGTGCCCAGCAGCTCCTCGGCGCTGAAGCCGACCATCTCGCAGAAGGCGGGATTGACGTAGGTGATGCGGCCCTGCAGGTCGCGCGCGCGCAGGCCGGTAATGACCGAGTCCTCCATGGCCTTGCGGAAGGCCAGCGCGTCGGACAGGTTGTCCTCGGCCGCGACGCGGCGCCGCGTGTCGCGCGCCAGCAGCACCAGCACCGACACCAGCGCGATCGACATGGCCGTCACCAGGCCGGTCAGCACGTTGGGGAACAGGTCGGGCGCGGCACGCCAGCCGTCGACGCGCAGCACCAGCGCGTTGCCCGGCAGGTCGAGCAGCTGCTGTGCGGTGAACACCCGGTTGCCCAGGCGCCGCGCGGTGCCCAGGCTCACGAGGCGGGTGCCGTCGGTCTCGGTCAGCGAGACCTCCTGGCCGCGCATCAGTGCCGGCCCCAGCAGCTCGTTGAGCATGGCGCGCAGCGAATAGGTGGCGACCAGGAAGCCGCCGTCCTCCAGCGGCAGGCAGCTTTCCATGGCCTCGATGCCGCCGGCCATGCCGGCCGGGTGCATCAGCGGCACGTAGTGGCTGGGCGAATACGCGATGCCGCGCAGGCGGCGGGCGCCGGTGCAGGCCAGCGCCACGTCGGTCTGCGCGTCGGCCCGGGTGGTGAGGTCGAACACGGAGGCGCGAAAGGGCGTGTCGACGGCGCGCAGCAGGCGCATGTCGGGCGCGCGCCATTCGATGCGCAGCCATTCGCGGTGCCGGCGCAGCAGTTCGGCCGCGGCCGCCGTCTGCGCGGCGTCGCCCGGCAGGGCCTGCAGCGCCTGCAGGTCCTGCACGTTGCGTGCGAGGCCGGCGCGCACGTCGGCCACCGCGTCGGCGGTGTCGCGGTCCAGCCGCGTCTGCACCTGCTCGACCTCGTGCCGCCCGGCCAGCCAGACCACGGTGACCAGCAGCGCCAGCACCAGCACCGCGAGCAGCACCCAGAGGAACCACCGGCGCCACAGCGACCGCAGCGCGCGCCAGCTGCGCTTCCAGGGCGGCACGGCGGGCGCCGCGGCCACCGGCGGCGGCAGGGGCACGGCCGCGGTATCCGTCGGCGCGGCCTGCGCGGGGAGGGTGGCGCTCATCCGGCCTCTGCGTTCGGCTGGGGACTCACAGCACGCGGTGCGTCAGCGCCGGCAGCTGGGCGCGGCATTCGCGCAGGCGGGCGGCGTCGAGTTCGGCGAGTACCACGCCCTCGCCGGTGGCGCGCTGCGCGACGATGCTGCCCCAGGGATCGGCCACCAGCGTCTGGCCCCAGGTCTGGCGGCCGTTCTCGTGGGTGCCGCCCTGCGCGGGGGCGGCGACCCAGGCGAGGTTCTCGATGGCGCGGGCGCGCAGCAGGGTTTCCCAGTGCGCCATGCCGGTGGTGCGGGTGAAGGCGCTGGGCACCAGCAGCAGGTCGGCGCCTTCACGGGCCAGTGCACGGTACAGCTCGGGAAAGCGCAGGTCGTAGCAGACCGACAGGCCCACGCGCCAGCGGTGGCCGTCGCGCGAGGGCAGCTCGAACACCACGGGCTGCGCGCCCGGCGCGATGACGCGCGCCTCGTCGTAGCGCTCCATGCCGTTGTCGAAGCAGAAGAGGTGGATCTTGTCGTAGCGCGCCACGCACTCGCCCTCGGGCGACCAGGCGAAGGAGGTGTTGTAGACGTGGGCCTCGTCGGGCGCCTGCAGCGGCAGCGTGCCGCCGACGATCCACAGGCCCAGCGCCCGCGCCCGCTCGGCCAGGAAGCGCTGCACCGGGCCGTCGCCGGGCGGCTCGCGCAGTGCGAGCTTGTCGGTGTCCTTGCGGCCCATCATGCAGAAGTACTCGGGCAGGGCGGCGAGCTCGGCGCCCGCGGCGGCGGCCTCGGCCAGCAGCGCGCCGGCGCGCTCGAGGTTGGCGTCTCGCTCGACGCCTGACACCATCTGGATCGCGGCGATCTTCATGGGCGGTTCTCCTGGGGACTGGCGCTGCTCTCGCGGGCGAATCCGGGCAGCGCAGGCAACGAAGGCAACGCGGGCAGCTTCGGCAGCTCTTCCTGCAGCGCGCTGCCCACGCGCCGCGGCACCTTGGTCACGCGCGGGTCGGCCCAGGTGCCGTCGATCTGGAACTCCTGGGTCGCCGCGACGGCGAGCGGCTTGCTGAGCACCATCTGCGCCAGGAAGGTGCCCAGGCCGATGGCGGGGTTGATGGCGGTCGCCACCAGCGCGGCGGTGCCGGCGTTGATCTCCGGCACCACCACGACACGCAGATTCTGCGTCTCGCGCGCGATGTCGGCCGAGCCGTCCATCAGCACGGCGGCGTTGACGCCCTTCATCTGCAGGTTGTTGGTGGTGGCGATGCCGTCGGCGATGCGCGCGTCCCCGCGGATGAAGTCGAAAGCGAAGCCGGCGCTGAAGATGTCGCGGAAATCCAGCGTCAGGCGTCGCGGCAGGGCCTGCAGGCTCAACACGCCGAGCAGCTTGGCGATGCCCGGCTCGGCCTTGAGGAACTGGCCCGAGGCCATGTCCAGGTGCATCTGGCCGCCCAGGCTGGGGTAGTCGATCGAGAAGGGCGAGCCGCGCCAGTGCACTTCGCCCGCCAGCTCGCCCTTGCCGCGCGCCAGCACGCCTTTCATGCCGAAGCGCTCCAGCAGCGCGCCGGCGTCGGCGATGTCGAGCTTGAAATTCATCGCCGTGCGCCGCGGCGCCCGGCCGCCGGCGTTGGCGGCGGCGGCCCAGGAGCCCTGGGCGCTGAAGGCGCCTTCGGGCGTGGTGAGGGCCAGCTTGTTGAGGCGCCACTCGCGGGTGGCGCCGCCGCGGTTGACGGCATCGATCTCGGCGCGGCCGAGCTTGCGGCCGAGCAGTTCGAAGTCGTCGACCACCACGTCCAGCGCGGGCAGGTCGCCGGGTTCCTCGTCGAGCAGCGACTCGACCTGCTTCGCCTCGCTGGGCTCGATCTTCAGCCGCGCCAGCCGGGCATAGAGGCGGCCGGCCTGCTGCACGCGGTATTCGGCATAGCCGCTGAGCTCGCGCGCGTCGATGTTGGCGCGCCAGAGCGTGCCCTCGCGCGTGCCACCCATCACCACGTCGTGCAGCGTGCGGCCTGCCACGGCGAACTCGGCGGCGCGGATCGCCACCAGCGTGGGCACCCAGGCCGACTCCTCGGCCTCGCTCGCAGGCGCCACGGCCTGCGTGCTGCCCGCGTTCTCCTCGAACACCTTGCGCCAGGCTTCCACGTCGACCCGGGGCAGGGCGATGTTGGCGAGCACGCCGCTCTCGGGCAGCGCGCCGGACTCGACCGCCGCCTGCCCGATGCGCACCGCGCCGCGCAGCACCCGGGCGGCGCCGCCCGCCAGCTCGCGCTCGTACTGGGCCGAAGCGGCGCTGCCCAGCGTCATCTCGAACTGGTCGCGCGTGGCCCGGCCCTCGCGGTCGCGCCGCAGCACCGTCTGCGCGATGTGCAGCGGCAGGCTGTCGCCGGCCGCCTTGCCCAGCGGGGCCGGCAGGTCCAGCGCCAGGCCTTGCAGACTGCTCTCGAGGCTGAACTCGGGCGTTTCGTCCCGCATGCCGAAGCTGGCGGTGTAGGTGGTTCCGCCCTGCATCTGGCGCGCCAGCCGCGCCAGCCAGTCGGCCTCGCGGGCGGCGCGCAGCCCGTCGGCGGTGACGTTGCCGGTGGCGCGCAGGCTGAAGTCCTGGCCGGCCGACGAGTAGCGGCCCTTGCCTTCGACGCGCACGTCGCCGCCGCCGAAGCGCGCCTGGACGCCCGCCAGCGAGAAGCCGCTCTCGGTGAAGCTGAGCGTGCCGCGTGCCTGCGTGAGCGGCGGCGCCTCGGGCGCCAGGCGCAGCTCGTTGTCGGCCAGCACCACGCCGGCCTGCACCTTGGCCTTGTCCATGGCATCGAGCGGCAGCTCGAGCTTGAGGCGGTAGTCGCCGCCACCGGTGGCGCGCACGCCGGCCACGAAATCGCGCGCGTCGCCCAGCAGCGGCGCGCCCACGCGCAGCACGTCGCCCAGCGGGCCGCGGGCCTGCGCGTCGACCTGGAGCACGCCGTGGTCGAGGTTGGGGATGCGCGCCTCGCCCTTGACCATCTCGACCGCGGTCGCGCCGGCGATGCGCGCGCGGGCGTTGTTCACCTGCATGCTCGCGCGATCGAAGACCAGTTCGCCCGACAGGGCCGTGAGCGGCGGCCAGGCGGAGGGCTTGCCCCCGGCCTCGTGGGGCACATAGGCGTAGTGCACATCGTGGACCTTGGCCGCGATGCGGAACTCGCCCTGCTTCGGGTCGAGGAAGGGCATGTCCCACAGGTCGCCGCGCAGGCGGAAGTCGACACCGCTGGCCTCGCCCTTCGTCACGGCATCGCGCACGTAGTCGCGCACGTCCTTGGGGATGTCCATCGGCAGGTAGCGCCAGACGCGGGTGCCGTCGGCGCGCGTCAGCTGGCCCTTGAGGTCCAGCACGCCGGGGAAGCGCGACTTGCTGCCCGACTTCGCAGGATCGCTGGTGCGCCAGGCCAGTTCGGCCGCACCCTGCGCATCGGCGTTGGCGAAGCGCAGGTCGGGCAGGGTGAGCTCGATGCGCTCGCCGTCGCGCTTCCAGCGCAGCCGACCGCTGAACTGCGCCAGCGGCAGCACCGGGTCCTCGAACACGCCAGGCAGGTCCAGCGCGCCGTTGGCCATCGCCAGCGACGCGGTGCCCCCAGCCTGCGTCATCTCGAATTCGGCGTCGAGGCCACGCACGCCGGGCACGCCCACCGGCGGCCGGGCCTGGGCGATGCGGGCGGCGGGGGTCGAGGCGTCGACGCTGGAGGCCAGGCTCAGGCCCGTCACGCGGCCGCGGGCCTGGTAGGTCCGCGGCGTTTCGAGCGGCCCCTGCCAGGTGACGTCGATGCCCTCCACCAGGCCGCGCGGCGCGCGGGCCGCGATGACGCGGTGGGCCTCGTCGCCGATGGGCAGGCGGTTGGCAATCAGGGCCAGGGCGCCCAGGTCCAGCCGGTCGGCGCGGAAGGCACCGCTCTCGGGCGTGCGGCCCTTGGCCGGCACGCGCTGGAACCACAGGTTGCCGCCCGGCCAGCGCATGCCGCTGCCGGTGGTGAACTGCAGGTCGCGGGTCGAGAAGGCGAACAGGTCGGCGCTGCTGTGCACGGCCAGCCGCCCGGTGACTTGGCTGAGCACCAGCGGCTCCAGCGACTCGCCCAGCACGGCATTGACGCGGGCCAGCCCCAGGTCGGCGGCGCCGCCCACCGGCCGGCCGTCGTCGACGTCGACCCAGGCGCGCAGGGCGCCGTTGCCCTCGCGGATGCGGGCGTCCAGCGTCACGTACTGGCCCAGGCGCGTCACGTCGATGCGCGGCAGTTCGGCGTAGAGCTGGCCGTCCCAGCTCTGCCAGTTGCCGCGGCGCACCGACAGCAGCGGCTGGCGGAAGTCGCCCTGCACGGTGAAGCGATCGCCCCAGCCGGCCGGGGGCGTGGCGTCGAGCCGCATCAGGTGCCGGCGCGCGCTGTTGCGCGACACGAAACGCACGTCGCCCAGGAGCAGCGGGGGGGCGCCGCGCTTCTCGTCGGTCCAGCGCACGGTGCCGCGCTCGACGACGAACTCGCGCTGCGAGAAGAACCAGTCGGCCGAGCGGGTGTCCTCGCCGCCGTCCTTCGACAGGTCCAGGCCCGCGACGTGCAGCCGCCCGGCGGCGTCCAGGCGCACCTCGGCCTCGGGGCGGTCGATGTAGAGCTGCTCGAAGCTCAAGTGCCACAGCGAGCGCGGCGAGACGCTCGCCACCACCCGCGCCAGGCGCAGCGCGTCGCGCTGCTGCGCGTCCTGCAGCACCACGTCGCGCAGCTCGATGGTGGGGAAAAGCCCCTTGGATTCTGCGGTGATCGACCCGATGCGCACGGGGGCGCCAATGGCCTTGCTGGCCTGCTGCTCCAGGGCACCACGGTAGTCGGCGATTCGCGGCACAATCCACGCGTGTAGGACCACGACGGACAGCGCGAAGACCAGCCATGCGGCGATCAGCAGCCCCAGCAGCCAACGCGCCGTCACAGCCGTCATCTTGAGCAGTCGTGAAGGGGAAGGCGTCGTGACGTTCATTGAGGATCGCGCTGTGTCGGAAATTATGACCGCCGGCCCCGGGCCGGGTTCCTCCGTGGCGGGCGTCGGCGAGGACGCGACGCCGCCGTCTGCCCACTCCCGTTTCGTGCAACGCCTGCGGCGCCGTTATGCCGCGGAACTGCCCCTGTTGCCTGTAGGCGCGCCGGTGCGCGGCCACATGGAGACCGCCTACGGCGTGCTGCGCGAGCGCGGCCACGCCCCCGGCGATGCCCTGCGCATCGTGCGCCAGCTGGTGATGGAGCGCCTGGTGTCGCTCGACTGCGACGGTGCCGCCCCGTGCGCGCTGTCGCAAGTGACGCAGGCCGTGACGCAGCTGGCCGAATTCGCGCTCGACGCCGCCTGCAAGGTCGCCTTCGCCGAACTCGACGCGGCGCACGGCGAGCCGCTGGGCCCCGAGGGCGCCCGGGCCCAGCTGTGGGTGGTGGGCATGGGCAAGCTCGGCGCGCGGGAGCTCAATGTCTCCAGCGACATCGACCTCATCTACCTGTACGACCACGACGGCGAGACCGCCGGCGACGCCAGCGGCCGCGGCCGGCTGTCGAACCAGGAGTACTTCGCCCGCGCCGTGAAGCGCATCTACCAGCTCGTGGGCGAGACGACCGAGCACGGCTTCGTCTTCCGCGTCGACCTGGCGCTGCGTCCCAACGGCAATTCGGGCCCGAGCGTGGTCTCGCTCGACGCGCTGGAGGAATACCTGCAGGTGCAGGGACGCGAGTGGGAGCGCTTCGCCTGGCTCAAGAGCCGCGTGGTCGCGCCCACCGCCGTGGTGACGGGCGGGCTGGCACAGGGGCTGCGCGGCGTCGTGCTGCCCTTCGTGTTCCGCCGCTACCTCGACTACAGCGTGTTCGACGCGCTGCGCGTGCTGCACCGGCAGATCCGCGACCAGGCGGCGCGCCGCAGCGCCGGCCGGCCCGAGCGCGCCAACGACGTCAAGCTCTCGCGTGGCGGCATCCGCGAGATCGAGTTCACGGTCCAGCTGCTGCAGGTGGTGCGCGGCGGCCAGTTCCCCGAACTGCGCACGCGGCCCACGCTCGATGCGCTGCAGCGGCTGGCGCGCGCCGGGCTGATGCCGCAGGCCACGGCCGATGCACTGGCGCGCGCCTACGAGTTCCTGCGCCGCGTCGAACATCGCATCCAGTACCTGGACGACCAGCAGACCCACATGCTGCCGGTGGCCGACGACGATCTGCGCTGGATCGCCCGCACCCTGGGTTTCGCCGACTGCTGCGCCTTCCTGTCCGAGCTGGACGCCCACCGTGAGTTCGTGGCCGAGGAATTCGACAAGCTGCTGGGCGGTGGCGAGAAGCGCTGCAACGGCGGCCAGTGCAAGGGCGGCCCCAAGGGCGCCGCGCCCATCGACCTGGCCGAGCTCCTGGCCGAGTTGCCGCCGCCCTTCGCCGAGCGGGTGAAGGCCTGGTGCGACCATCCGCGCGTGCTGGCGCTGCGCGACGAGGCCCGCGCCCGGCTGCGCCAGCTGGTGCGGCGCACCGGCCAGTGGCTGCAGGAGCCGGACGGCGAGGGCGCCGGCCAGACGACCAGCCACATCGAGGCCGCCTTGCGCTGGGCCGACTGGATCGAACCCCTGCTGCGCCGCGAGAGCTACCTGGCGCTGCTGGTGGAACGGCCCGGCGTGCACGAGCGGCTCCTGCGCCTGCTCGGCTCGGCCAAGTGGCCGGCGCGCTACCTCATGCAGCACCCCGGCGTGATCGACGAACTGGCCGGCGTGGAAATGCTGCGCGGCCGCTTCAACGCCGCCGAATTCGAAGAAGAGGTCGAAGCCCGGCGCAGCTCGCTGTCGAGCACGGGCGAGGCCGACGAGGAGGCGCTGCTCAACGTGCTGCGCCGCGCCCACCATGCCGAGGTGTTCCGCACGCTGGCGCGCGACGTCGACGGGCGCCTCACGGTCGAACAGGTCGCCGACGACCTGAGTGCGCTGGCCGACGCGGTGCTGCGCGTCACGGCCCGCTGGTGCTGGAGCCACGTGCGCAACCGCCACCGCGAGCAGCCGCAGTTCGCCATCATCGGCTACGGCAAGCTGGGCGGGAAGGAGCTGGGCTACGGCAGCGACCTGGACATCGTGTTCGTCTACGACGACGAGGACGAGAGCGCCGGCGACGTGTACGCCGCCTACGTGCGCAAGCTGATCAACTGGCTCACGGTGAAGACCGCCGAGGGCGACCTGTTCGAGATCGACACCGCCCTGCGGCCCAACGGCAATTCGGGCCTGCTGACCACCACCTTCGAGGCCTACGAGAAGTACCAACTGGGCCGCGGCAGCAACACCGCGTGGACCTGGGAGCACCAGGCCATGACGCGTGCCCGCTACGTGCTGGGCGACGCGAGCCTGGGCGCGCGCTTCGACGGCGTTCGCGAGGCGGTGATCACCGCGCCGCGCGACATCGAGGCGCTGCGCCGCGAGATCGTCGCCATGCGCGAGAAGGTGCGGGCCGCGCACCCCATCAAGCCGGACCGCTTCGACGTCAAGCACAGCCCCGGCGGCATGGTCGATGCGGAGTTCGCGGTGCAGTTCCTGGTGCTGTCGGCCTCGGCGGCGCACCCGGCGCTGGTGCCCAACCTCGGCAACATCGCGCTGCTGCTGCGGGCGGAAGCGGCCGGCCTGCTGCCCGAGGGCGTGGGTCGCGACGCGGCGGCCGCGTATCGCGAACTGCGCCGCCTGCAGCACCGCGCCCGCCTCAACGAGGAACCGACCCAGTTCCCGCCGGCCCTGCTGGCGCCGCAGCGCGACGCCATGCTGGCGCTCTGGAGGGCGGTCTTTGGATAGGCGGCTCGGGTGGCTCGCCCTGGCGGGCGCGCTGGCATTGGCGGGCTGCGCGAGCGGCCCACGCGGCGGCCGCGACGGCGCGCCGAGCGCAGTCCCCAGCGGCCTCGACCGGGTGCCCGATGCCGAGCCGCGCGTCGAGCCCGTGCGCAGCAGCGGCGGCACCAGCAAGCCCTACACCGTGCTCGGCCGGGCCTACACGCCGATCACCGACGACCGCCCCTTCCGCGAGAGCGGCCTGGCCTCGTGGTACGGCACCGGCTTCCATGCCCAGTCCACCGCCAGCGGCGAGCCCTACGACATGTACGCGATGACAGCCGCGCACAAGACGCTGCCGCTGCCCAGCTACGTGCGCGTGCGCAACCCGGCCAACGGCCGCGAGGTGATCGTGCGCGTGAACGACCGCGGGCCGTTCCACGACGGGCGCATCATCGACCTCAGCTACACGGCGGCCCTGCGCCTGGATTTGCTGCGCGGCGTGGCGCCGGTGGAGATCGAGCGCATCACCAACGAAGACATCCGCACCGGCGCCTGGCGGCGTGAGGGCGACACGCGGCTGGCCGCCGCGCCGGCACCACAGGCGACACCACGCAGCGACGCGGTGGCCGTGCCGGCCGCCTGGGCGAGCCCGGTCGCGGCACCGCCGGGCGATCGGGCGCCAGCGGCGGCGCGCCCCACGGGCATGCTGCTCGCGCAGGCCACGCCGCTGCCCACCGAGACCGACACCGGCGCACCGACCGCCAGCGACGCCGCACCACCGCCGCGCTTTCGCGGCATGGAGGTGACCGACCTGCCGGCGCTCACCCCGGCGTCGCCACCGCCGCCCGCGGCCGCGCCGGCACCCGCACCCGCACCCGCACCCGCGAGCACGGTGCCCGCCGCGCCCCCTGCCGGTCCGTCGGCCGCCCGCGCCAGCGCGCCCGCGCCGGGTTTCTGGGTGCAGCTCGGCGCCTTCCGCGAACGTGAGGGCGCCGACGGCCTGCAGGCCCAGGCCGGACGCGCGCTGCCGACGCTGGCGGCGCAGCTGCGGGTGTTCAGCGAGAACGGGACGCACCGGCTCCAGGCCGGGCCCTTCGCCACGCGCGAGGCGGCCAACGACACGGCCACGCAGTTGCGCAACGGGATGCGCCTGGCACCGATCGTGGTCGAGCGGCGCTGAGCGCCGCCCGCATCTACGCCGGGAATTCGGCCGCGATGCGCGCGAGCTTGTCGGGGTTGCGCTGCGCGTGGATGCGCACGATGCGCCCGTCTTCCCATTCGAAGGCCTGCACCGACTCCAGCACGCCGTCGACATAGCGCAGCAGGCCGGGCGCGCCGTTGACCTCGGCCACCACGAGCTTCAGCGCGCCCGCATGCCGGCGCGCGACGGCGAAGTACAGCTGCGCCACGCGCTGCCCACCCACCAGCGGCCGGCCGAAGGAGGGCACCCTGCCGCCGCCGTCGCCGATCAGGGCGACGTCTTCGGCGAGCAGCGCCTTCAGGCCCTGGAGGTCGCCACGCGCCGAGGCCTCGGCGAAGCTGCGCAGCAGCGCCATCTGCCGCTCGCGCGCCACGGTGAAGCGCGGCCGCCCCTCCTGCACGGCCGCCTTGGCGCGGTGCACCAGCTGGCGGCAGGCGGCCTCGCTCTTGCCCAGCGTGGCCGCGACTTCCGCGTAGTCGAGGTCGAAGACCTCGCGCAGCAGGAAGGCGGCGCGTGCATCGGGCGCAAGCCGCTCGAGCACGGCGAGGAAGGCGACAGACAGCGTGTCGGCCCGCTCCACGATGGCCTCGGGCGTGGCCGGGCCGTCTGCATCGGTCTCGACCATGGGCTCGGGCAACCAGGTGCCGACGTAGTGTTCGCGCTGGCGCTGGGCGGAGCGCAGACGGTCGAGCGCCAGGCGCGTGGTGACGGTCACCAGCCAGGCTTCGGCGTTGTCCAGCGTGTGGTGGTCCGCCTCGTGCCAGCGCAGCCAGGCGTCCTGCACGATGTCCTCGGCCTCGGCGACGGAGCCGAGCATGCGGTAGGCGATGCCCTTGAGGCGGGGGCGGTGGCGATCGAAGGTGCGGGTGGCGTCGTCCATGGAACCAGACGCGCGGGCGGCCCGGTTTGTGACAGGCCCCGCCCCGCCGCCCGCCTGCCCGCTCAGGCGCCCTGGTACTCGGGCTTGTTGCCCAGCGAGGCCGTGAGTTCCTTGCGGTAGCGGTTGAGCTCCTGCACCGTCTTGAAGCTGCGGTTGAGCAGCAGGCTCAGGTTGTGCAGGATGCGGTCGCCGACCTTGTTCTCCCACACGGCGTCGAACTTGATCTGCTTGTCCAGCCAGTGCTCGAGCCAGTCCGGGTCGGGCATGCGGCTCTGGATGGTGTCGCGCGGGAACAGCGCCTTGTTCACGTGGAGGTTGGTCGGGTGCAGCGCCTGCGCGGTACGGCGGGCGCTGGCCATGAGCACGCCGACCTTGGCGAAGGCGGCCCGCGCCTCGTCGCCGAACTTCTCCATGGCACGCTTCATGTAGCGCAGGTAGGCGCCGCCGTGGCGGGCCTCGTCCTGCGAGAGCGTGGTGTAGATGTGCTTGATGACCGGCTCGGTGTGCCACTCTGCGGCACGGCGATACCAGTGGTTCAGGCGGATCTCGCCGCAGAAGTGCAGCATCAGCGTCTCGAGCGGCGGCGCCGGGTCGAAGTCGAAGCGCACGTCGTGCAGTTCCTGCTCGGTGGGCACGAGTTCGGGCCGGAAGCGCTTGAGGTACTCCATCAGCACCAGCGAGTGCTTCTGCTCCTCGAAGAACCAGATCGACATGAAGGCGGAGAAGTCGCTGTCGTGCCGGTTGTCGCGCAGGAACATCTCGGTGGCCGGCAACGCAGCCCACTCGGTGATGGCGTTCATGCGCACGGTCTGGGCCTGCTCGTCGGAGAGCATGCCCGCATCGAAGGACTGCCACGGGATGTCCCGGTCCATGTCCCAGCGGACCGACTCGAGTTGCCTGAAGAGTTCCGGATACAGCATTGTCTTCCCCATAGAACGCCGATTTTAGTGGGCCACCTTTCCTGTGCTGGCAGCTTTGCGGCCAACGCGCGATGATGCAGGTACGCCATTTGCTGCCCGGCGGATGAGCCCCCAGCCGATCCAGGAGTATTCGCATGCGTGCCGCACTCGCCAGTCTCGCCCTCGCCCTGACCACCGGGCTGGGCCTCGCCCCCGCCACTTTCGCGCAGACCGCGCCCGCCAAGACGGCACCCGCGGCACCGGCCGATTCCGCCTGCCCCCCCATCCTGCAACACACCTTCGCGCGGCTGCAGGATGAAAAACCCCAGTCCCTGTGCCAGTACGCGGGCAAGGTGGTGCTGGTCGTCAACACCGCCAGCTTCTGCGGCTTCACGCCGCAATACAAGGGGCTGGAGGAGCTCGACCGCAAATACCGCGACAAGGGCCTCGTCGTGCTGGGCTTTCCGTCGAACGACTTCGCCCAGGAATCGGGCAGCAACAAGGAGATCGCCGACTTCTGCGAAAGCACCTTCGGCGTCAAGTTCCCGATGTTCGTGAAGTCCTCGGTGCGCGGCGGCGACGCCAACCCGCTCTTCAAGGAACTGGCCAAGCAGACCGGCACGACGCCCAAATGGAACTTCTACAAGTACCTGATCGCCCGCGACGGCAAGGTGGTGGACGCGTATTCCAGCATGACCTCGCCGGACGACAAGGCCTTCATCCAGACCATTGAAAGTCAACTCAGGACAAATTGAGACTGACTAGTTCACAAAATGACGGATAGGTATTAGCATGGACCCATGCGTCCAAATCCGGTCCGTCGGCTGCTCACAATCGCTTACCAAAGGCCGGGGAACCGTCGAAGTTCGCCTACGCTCCTAGAGAAGACCGGGGCGCATCATCGCCCCACGGTTTTCATGCTGCGAAGCCTTTCGGGTCTGTTCCCGAATGGAATCCCGAGGCGACTCTTCTCCTCCTCCCTCCCTCCCTCCTTCGTTTCGGGGCGCTTCGCAGCATTTTTATTTTTCGGGGGTGTGCGGCCGTGAGCAGCGGCGCGCCCTCCCGCCGGGTCGCCGTCATCGGCGCCGGCATCTCCGGCCTCGCAGCAGCCTACGCGCTGCGCCATGAGGCCCAGGTCACCCTCTTCGAAGCCGAGCCCCGCCTCGGCGGCCACGCCAACACCGTCGACGTGACGCTGCCGGTGGACGGCACGCCGGTCACGCACGGCGTCGACACCGGCTTCCTGGTCTACAACGACCGCACCTACCCCCAGCTCATCGGCCTGCTGGCCGCCCTGGGCGTGGACACGGCCGAATCGGACATGTCCTTCTCGGTGCAGGCGCCGCGGCCCGGCCGTTCGCCGCTGGAGTGGAGCGGCAGCAACCTGGCCACCGTGTTCGCGCAGCCGTCCAACCTGCTGTCGCCGCGCTTCCTGGGCATGCTGGCCGACCTGCTTCGCTTCAACCGGCTCACGACCCGGATCGCCCTGAGCGGGACCCAGGCCGAGCGCGCCGAGCCGCTGGGCGAGTTCCTCGACCGCCATCGCTTCGGCATGCCCTTCCGCGAGGGCTACTTCCTGCCGATGGTGGGCTGCATCTGGAGCTGCCCGACGGCGCAGATGCTGCAGTTCCCGGTCGCGACGCTGATCCGCTTCTGCCACAACCACGGCCTGCTGCAGGTCGCCGACCGGCCGCAATGGCGCACGGTGCGCGGCGGTTCGCGTCACTACGTGCAGCGCATCGCCGCGGCGCTCGAACAGGCGGGCACCGAGATCCACGCCGGCACCCCGGTGCGCCGCCTGCTGCGCGCCGCCGACGGCGTGCGGGTGCACACCGACGCCGGCACGCGCCGCTTCGACCACCTAGTGCTGGCCACCCACTCCGACCAGGCCCTGGGGCTGCTGGGTGCCGACGCCACCCCCGACGAGCGGGCCGTGCTCGGCGCGATCCGCTACCACCGCAACCGCGCGGTGCTGCACACCGACGCCGCCATGCTGCCCACGCGCCGCGCCGCCTGGGCCGCCTGGAACTACGAGCGCGCCGGCGACGCCGCGCAGGAGTCGGGCGCCGTGTGCCTGCACTACCTGCTCAACCGGCTGCAGCCGCTGCCGTGGCCGCAGCCGGTGATGGTGTCGCTGAATCCGGTGCGCCCGGTGGCGCGTACTGCGGTCATGGCCGAATTCGACTATGCCCACCCGGTCTTCGACCTCGCGGCCCTGCGTGCGCAGGCCGAGGTGCCGGCGCTGCAGGGGCTGCGCAACACCTGGTTCGCCGGCGCCTGGATGGGCTACGGCTTCCACGAGGACGGGCTGAAGGCCGGGCTGGCCGCCGCCGACGGCGTGCGCCAACGGCTCGCTGCAACGACCATGGCAGGCGTGGACCTGCTGCAGGCCGCATGAACACGCCGCTGGCCCGCCCGGCGCCTGCGCGCGCCGCGGTGCCGCAGCCTTCCGGCACGGTCGATGCGCACGCGCCGGCGAGGCTGCTGATCGGCTTCGGTGAAGTGCGCCATGCGCGCCTGCGGCCGAAGGCAAACGCCTTCGCGTATCCCACCTACTTCCTCATGTTGCCGATGCGCAGCCTGCGCAACGGCACGGCCGCGGCAGGCGCCTTGCGGGTGAACCGGCCCGGATGGCTGTCCTTCCACGACCGCGACCACGGCGACGGCCGCGGCCCCGAGGCGGGCGGCGCGCTGGCCTGGCTCGACGAGCTGCTCGCGCAGCATGGCATCCGCGACGCCACGGGCGAGGCCTGGCTGCACTGCTATCCGCGCGTCATGGGCTACACCTTCAAGCCGGTGAGCTTCTGGTACTGCCACGCGGCCGACGGCGCGCTGCGCGCCATCGTGGTGGAGGTGAACAACACCTTCGGCGAACGCCACTGCTACCTGCTCGAGCAGCCGGTCTACGGCATGGCGCTGCACACCGCCAAGCGCTTCCACGTCTCGCCCTTCTGCCGCGTCGAGGGCAGCTACCGATTCCGCTTCTTCGTCGACGAGCAGCGCACCCGCACCGTGACGCGCATCGACCACCACGACGACGAAGGCGTGCTGCTGCAGACCAGCGTGAGCGGCCAGCTGGTGCCGCTGACGCGCGCGACGGTGCGCCATGCGCTGTGGCGGCACCCGGCGATGACCTTCGGCGTCATCGCGCGCATCCACTGGCAGGCCGCGCGGCTGTGGCTCAAGCGCGTGCCCTTCTTCACCAAGCCTGCGCGGCCGGAACAGTTCGTGTCGCGCGACGCCGACGCCCCGAATTGAAGCCCGTGCACCCCACGCCATGACCCTGTCCACCACCGCCCCCCACTTCGCGCTGCCCCAGGACGCACCGCGCGCCGCCCGCACCGTGCTGGGCCTGCTGCAGCGCCTGGCGCACGGCTCGCTCTCGGTGCAATTGCCCGACGGCCAGGTGCAGCACTTCGGCGCCGCGCCCGGCGCGCGTCCGACGGCCTCGATGACGCTGCGCAACTGGACGGTGTGCGCAGCCGCGCTGAAGTCCGGCGACATCGGCTTCGCCGAGAGCTACATCGCCGGCGACTGGAGCACGCCCGACCTGCCGGCGCTGCTGGAGCTGTTCATCGCCAACCGGCGCGCGGTCGAGGACGTGGTCTACGGCAACTGGCTGGGCCGCCTGGCCTACCGCGTGCGCCACCTCCTGCAGCGCAACAGCAAGGCCGGCAGCGCCCGCAACATCCAGGCGCACTACGACCTGGGCAATGCCTTCTACCGCCTGTGGCTGGACGAGACGATGAACTACTCGTCGGCCCTCTTCGGCGACGACCGCGACCAGCCGATGGCCCAGGCCCAGCGCGCCAAGGTGTGGCGCGCGCTGCACCTGGCCGGCGTGCGGCCCGGCGACCGGGTGCTGGAGATCGGCTGCGGCTGGGGCGCCCTGGCCGAGATGGCGACGACGGAATTCGGCGCCCGCGTGACCGGCGTGACGCTCTCGCACGAGCAGCTGGCCTTCGCCCGCGACCGGCTCGCAGGCCACGGCGTGGACGCCGCGCGCGCCGACCTGCGGCTGCAGGACTACCGCGACATCGCCCTGCCGGCCGGCGACGCGGGCTACGACGCCATCTGCTCGATCGAGATGGTCGAGGCCGTCGGCCGCGAGTACTGGCCGACCTACTTCGGCGCCGTCGCCCGCCTGCTCAAGCCGGGCGGTCGTGCGTGCATCCAGAGCATCGTCATCGACGACGCGCTGTGGCCGCGCTACATCCGCTCGACCGACTTCATCCAGCAGTACATCTTTCCCGGCGGCTGCCTGCCCTGCCCGTCGCAGCTCAAGGCCCAGGCCGAGGCGGCGGGGCTCGCGCTGGTGGACGAATTCGCCTTCGGCGCCGACTACGCCGAGACGCTGCGCCGCTGGCGCGAACGCTTCCTGGCCGAGCGCCAGGCCGTGCTGCAACTGGGTTTCGACGAAAGGTTCATGCGCATATGGGAGTTCTACCTCGCGTACTGCGAAGCGGCCTTCATGCAGGCCAACATCGACGTGGTGCAGTACACGCTACAAAAACGATAGCTGCCTGCGCAGGATTGGCGGGCGCCGCAGCTCTTTTCGGCTTGAATTCGATGGCCCAGGCCTCGGCCCAGCCGACGCCTGCGCTCGCCAACGCCCTGCCCGATGCACGGCCCGCCGGCAGCACGCGGCTGCGCGTGTGGGGCTTGGACATCTACGACGCCAGCCTGTGGGTGGCACCGGGCTTTCGGGCCGACGCCTGGGCGCAGGGGCGCTTCGCGCTCGAGCTGCACTACCTGCGCAGCTTCGACGGCGAGGACATCGCGCGCCGCTCGCTGGACGAGATGCGCCGCCAGGGCCCGGTGAGCGACGCGCAGGCGCAGGCCTGGCTGGCCGCCATGCGGGCCGCCTTCCCCGACGTGAAGAAGGGGGACCGGATCACCGGCGTGCACGAGCCCGGCGTCGGTGCGCGCTTCTTCCACAACGGCGAGCCACGCCCGGCGGTGCGAGACCCGGTGTTCGCGCAGCGCTTCTTCGCCATCTGGCTGGACGCGCGCACCTCGGAGCCGGCGCTGCGCGAGGCGCTGCTCGCGCCCGCGCGCTGACCATGCCGCCCGAGCAGCCGTCGCCATCGCGCGCCTTCGGCCCGGCCCAGGGCCTGCGCTACGGGCTGCTCGGCCTGCCGCTGGCTTTCGTCGCCCTGCCGCTGTACGTGCAGCTGCCGCACCACTATGCCGCGAGCTACGGCGTGCCGCTGGCCGCGCTGGGCGCGGTGCTGCTGGGCGCGCGGCTGCTCGATGCGGTGGTCGATCCGCTGCTGGGGCGTGCATGCGACGGGCTGTTCCGCCGCTCCCCGCGGGCCGTGCTGGCCGCCGGCGCGGTGGCAGCGGCGCTGCTGGCGGCCGGCTTCGCGGGGCTGTTCTTTCCGCAGGCGCTGGTCGACCCCGCACGCACCGGCTGGCTGCTCGGCGTCGCCGGTGCGCTGCTGGCGCTGTGCTATCTCGGCTACAGCCTGCTCTCGATTGCGCACCAGTCCTGGGGCGCGCTGCTGGGCGGCGACGCGGCCATGCGCAGCCGCGTGGTCGGCTGGCGCGAGGGCCTGGGCCTGGCCGGCGTGGTGCTGGCCTCGGTGCTGCCCGGCCTGGCGGGGCTGCCGGCGATGGTCGGCTTCTTCGTGCTGGCGCTGGGCGCCGGCTGGCTGGCCTGGACGCGCGCGCCGCGCCCCGCCGCAGCCTCGGTGGTCGCGACCGTCGAGGCCACGATGCTCTGGCTGCCGCTGCGCCGGCCGGCCTTCCGGCGCCTGCTGGGCGTCTTCGTGCTCAACGGCATCGCGAGCGCCGTGCCGGCCACGCTGGTGCTCTTCTTCGTGCAGGACCGGCTGCAGGCGCCGCCCGCGATGGAGCCGGCTTTTCTCGGCAGCTACTTCGTCTGCGCCGCAGCCTCGATCCCGCTGTGGCTGCGCCTCGCGCCGCGCCTCGGGCTGGCGCGCACCTGGCTCTTCGGCATGGGGCTGTCGGTGGCCGTGTTCGCGTGGACCGCGGCACTCGGTGCCGGCGATGCCGTGCCCTTCCTCGCCGTGTGCGTGCTCTCGGGCATCGCGCTGGGCACCGACCTCGTGCTGCCCAGCGCCCTGCTGGCCGGCCAGATCGCCGAAGCCGCCGACCAGCCGCGCGCCGGCGCGTACTTCGGCTGGTGGAACTTCGCCACCAAGCTCAACCTGGCCCTGGCCGCCGGGTTGGCGCTGCCGTTGCTCGGTGCCGCCGGCTATGTGCCCGGCACGCGCGATGCCGAGGGCCTGCGCGCGCTCGGCTGGGCGTACGCGGTGCTGCCCTGCCTGCTCAAGCTTCTCGCCGCCGGCGCCCTGTGGGCGCTGGTGATCCGGCCGCGCGCGGCCTCGTCTTCCTCCCCCCTCGCCGATCCCCCATGAACTCCTCGCCCTCCCGCCGCCGCCTGCTCGGCCTGGCCCTGGCCGTCGGCACCGTTGCCGGGCTGGCCGGCTGTGCCAGCCCCACGCCGGCCGACTACGCCAACGAGAAGCCGGTGCTCTCGCTGCGCGACTACTTCAACGGCCGCGTCGAGGCCCACGGCATGTTCCAGGACCGCGGCGGCAAGGTCGTCAAGCGCTTCGACGTGGTGATGGACTGCCGCTGGAACGGCGACGAAGGCGTGCTCGACGAACGCTTCACCTACGGCGACGGTAGCACGCAGCGCCGCGTATGGACGCTGCGCGCACTGCCCGACGGCCGCTTCACCGGCACCGCGCCCGACGTCGTCGGCACGGCCCAGGGCCAGCAGCGCGGCAACGTCTTCCAGTGGAACTACACGCTGCGCCAGCCCGTGGGCGAGCGCACCTTCGACGTGCAGATGGACGACTGGATGTACCTGTTGAACGAGCGCGTGATGCTCAACCGGGCACGCATGAGCAAGTTCGGCGTGGAGGTGGGGCAGGTCACGCTCACCTTCATCAAACGCTGAAGGCGAGCGCGCATGCCCTGGTTCGCCCCCCTCAACCCGCCGCTGGCCGACTGGCGCGGCAAGACGGCCTGGATCGTCGGCGCCTCCTCCGGCATCGGCCTGGCGGTGGCGACGGCGCTCGCGGCGCGCGGCGCCCGCGTCGCCGTGTCGGCGCGGCACCGCGAGGCGCTCGACGCGCTGGCGGCGCGGCACCGCGTGGCCGAGGGCGAGCCGCCGCGCATCGTGGTGCTGCCGCTGGACGTGACCGACGCCGAGGCCGTGGGCGAAGCGCACACGGGCCTGTGCGATGCCTTCGGCGGTACGCCGGACTTCGTGCTGGTGTGTGCCGCCACCTACAGCCCGCTGCGCGCCGATGCCTTCGACCTGGCCACCATGCGCCGCCACCAGCAGGTCAACTACGTCGGCACGCTGAACGTGCTGGCCGCCGTGCTGCCGGCCCAGCTCGCACGTGGCAGCGGCCACGTGTCGCTGGTGGCCAGCGTGGCGGGCTTTCGCGGCCTGCCCAAGAGCCTGGCCTACGGCCCCACCAAGGCGGCGCTCACGAACTTGGCCGAGGTGCTGTACGCCGACCTGCATGCGCGCGGCATCGGCGTGAGCGTGGTGCAGCCGGGTTTCGTCGAGACGCCGCTGACGGCGCAGAACGACTTCGAGATGCCGGCGCTCGTCTCGCCCGCGCAGGCGGCCGACGCGATGCTGGCCGGCTGGGCGCGCGGCGCCTTCGAGATCGACTTCCCGCGCCGCTTCACGGCCTGGATGAAGCTGCTGCGCGTGCTGCCCTACCGCTGGTACTTCGCGGCGGTGCATCGCTTCACGGGGCTTTGACGCTATCGAATCGATAGCTGCCCGCGCAGACGGGTCGTGCGCTGCAGGCCGATTCGGCCCATGAAATAAGAAAGGCGCCCGCAGGCGCCTTTGTGGCCGCGCAGCCGCGCTTCAGGCCGGCCGGGTGTCGGCGAAGCTCGGGCGCTGCAGCAGCTTCTCGTGCAGGCGGTCGAGGTTGGGGAACTGGTCGCGCCAGTCGATCTCGGGGAAGCGGAAGGCGATCCAGCCCAGCGCGCAGCCCACCGCGATGTCGGACAGGCTCAGGTGGATGCCGCTGCAGAAGGGCTTGTCGCCCAGGCCTTTGGCCATGGCGGCGATGCCCTGTTCGACCTTGGCACGCTGGCGGTCCATCCAGGCCTGGCTGCGCTCGCCATCGGCGCGCTTGCGCCAGGTGGCTTCCATGCGCCAGAGCACGCCGGCGTCCATCACGCCGTCGGCCAGCGCTTCCCAGGTCTTGACCTCGGCGCGTTCGCGGCCCGACGCGGGGATCAGCTTGCCGACCGGCGACAGGGTGTCGAGGTACTCGACGATCACGCGCGAGTCGAACATCGCCTCGCTGCCGTCCATGATGAGGCAGGGCACCTTGCCCAGGGGGTTGGAGGTGGCGATGGTGGTCTCGTCGGCCCACACGTCCTCCTGCACGAACTGGTAGTCCAGCCGCTTCTCGGCCATGACCACGCGCACCTTGCGCACGTAGGGGCTGGCGGTCGATCCGATCAGTTTCATTGCGGGCGGGTCCCTCGGGATGTGGTTCTTGGCGCCCCGGGGCCGGGCCTCCAGCCCGCCCCAGGGTCAAGGCGAGCGGCCGGACGCCGGGTCGCCTTGGGGGTAGCGCTTTGATTCTAGGGTCTGGCGCCGGGCGACAGAGGCGCCGCGCATCGGGTCGGCGACACCACGCCGCCGCACGGCGCGGGGGGTGCCACCTACAATTCCGGGATGAGTTTCTCCCCTGTTTCCGCCCTTTCTCCCCTCGACGGCCGCTACGCCGGCAAGCTGGCCGCGCTGCGCCCGCTGATGAGCGAGCAGGGCTACATGCACCGCCGCGTGCAGGTCGAGGTGGCGTGGTTCATCGCGCTGTCCGACGCCGGTTTCGCCGAGTTCAAGCCGCTCACGCCGGGCGCGCGCAAGTACCTGATGGGCCTGGTCTCCAACTTCTCCGAGGCCGATGCGCTGGCCATCAAGGAGATCGAGAAGACCACCAACCACGACGTCAAGGCCGTGGAGTACTGGATCAAGTCCAAGTTCGAGGCCCGCCCCGAGCTGCAGAACGCCGCCGAGTTCGTGCACTTCGCCTGCACCAGCGAGGACATCAACAACACCAGCCACGCGCTGCAGATCCAGGCCGCTCGCGACCAGGTGCTGCTGCCGGCGCTGGACGGCATCCTGGCCACGCTGAAGAAGATGGCGCACGGCTTCGCGGCCGTTCCCATGCTCAGCCGCACCCACGGCCAGACCGCCAGCCCCACCACCGTGGGCAAGGAGATCGCCAACGTCGCCGTGCGCCTGGCCAAGGCGCGCGCGCAGATCGCCGGCGTGCAACTGCTGGGCAAGATGAACGGCGCGGTGGGCAACTACAACGCTCACATGTCGGCCTGGCCCGACTTCGACTGGGAAGCCTTCAGCCGCAAGGTGATCGAGACGCCCGCGCCGCAGGGCCTGGGCCTGGTCTTCCAGCCCTACAGCATCCAGATCGAACCGCACGACTACATGGCCGAGCTGTTCGACGCCGTGGCGCGCGCCGACACCATCCTCATCGACTTCGCGCGCGACGTCTGGGGCTACATCAGCCTGGGCTACTTCAAGCAGCGCCTCAAGGCCGGCGAGATCGGCAGCTCGACGATGCCGCACAAGGTCAACCCGATCGACTTCGAGAACGCCGAGGGCAACCTGGGCCTGGCCAACGCGCTGCTGCGCCACCTCTCCGAGAAGCTGCCGATCAGCCGTTGGCAGCGCGACCTGACCGACTCCACCGTGCTGCGCAACATCGGCGTCGCCTTCGGCTATGCGGTGCTCGCCTATGCGAGCCTGGCCACCGGCCTCTCCAAGCTCGAGCTCAACGAGAAGGCGCTGGCCGAGGACCTCGACGCCAGCTGGGAAGTGCTGGCCGAGCCGATCCAGACCGTGATGCGCCGCTATGGCGTGCAGGGCGCCTACGAGAAGCTCAAGGAAGTCACGCGCGGCCAGACCGTGACGGCCGAGGCGCTGCATGCGCTGATCCGCTCGCTGGAGATTCCCGAGGCCGAGAAGGAGCGACTGCTGGCCATGACGCCGGGCAGCTACACCGGCAAGGCGGCCGAGCTGGCGCAGCGCCTCTAATCCCTTTCTTTCAAGCGAAATCGGCCTGCAGCGCCCGTCCATCGGGCGCGACGCGCTACCAAAACAAGAGCAATCACCCGTGGCGCTCAAATCCACCATCTTCAAGGCCAACGTGGCCGTGGCCGACATCGACCACGGCTACTACGCCGACCATGCACTGACCCTGGCGCGCCACCCCAGCGAGACCGACGAGCGGATGATGATCCGGCTCGTGGCGCTGGCGCTCAACGCGCACCAGCTGCAGGACACCTGCGGCGGCGACGGCACGCTGGCCTTCGGCGCCGGGCTGTCGGACCCCGACGAGCCTGACGTGTGGCTGCGCGACTTCACCGGCCGCGCGCGCCTGTGGATCGAGGTCGGCCAGCCCGAGGACAAGCCGGTCATCAAGGCCTGCGGCAAGGCCGACCAGGTCATCGTCTATGCCTTCGCCCATTCGGCCGACATCTGGTGGCGCGGTATCGAAACCAAGCTCACGCGGCCGCAGAACCTGCAGGTCTGGCGCATCCCGACGGCCGCCTCGCAGCAGCTCGCCACGCTGGCCCAGCGCAGCATGCAGCTGCAGGCCACGGTGCAGGAAGGCGCGCTGATGCTGGGCGACGGCAGCACGACGGTCGACATCGAGCCGCTGCGCTGGAAGTAGGCGCGGCGCCTGCCCCTCAGGCGCCCGGCATCGCCGCGCCGCACTGCCAGCAGCGCTCGAAGCCACCTTCGACGAATTCGCCGCACGCGCAGTGCCACTGGCGCTGCGGCGGATGCTGCAGCGCATGCAGCAGGCGGCGCGCCCGCTCGAGCTGCGCGTCGTCGTCGATCCAGATCTCGGGCAGGCACTGGTCCGGCGGCAACTGGCCGGCCACGGCGCACAGGAACTCGCGCTGCACCGAGGCGCCCACGCCCTCGCTGCGCAGCACGTCGGCCCACAGCGTCGCGATCGCGAGGTTGGGGGCTTGGGCGAGGCGGCGCATGCGGCGGCGCTGGCTCAGGCGGGCGGCGCCTCGGGATCGGTGCCGGGGCTGGGGTCGGCCGGTGCGGCGTCGGCCTCGCGGGCCCGCTCGGCATAGCGGTTGAAGCGCCAGGCCGTGTCTTCCATCGTGATGCGGCGCCAGGTCTGGCGCTTTTCGGCGGGCGTCATGGCGGGCCAGTGTTGCACCTCGTCGAAGCTGCGTCCACAGCCCTTGCACTGGTCGTCGCCCTGGCTGGTGGAGCAGATGGCAATGCAGGGCGTGTCGGGCGTGGTCTCGTACCAGCCGAGCCAGGCGGCCCAAGCCTTGGCGGGGAAGCCGACCTCGTCGACCTCGTCCTCGCGGTAGAAGACCATGAGCGCATACACCTCGGCCAGCGCCCGCACTTCGGGCGCGAGCGTGACGCCGTCGGGCGAGGGCTTCTTCTCGCGCCAGAAGTTGATGGCGGCCTCGATGTCGGTGATGTGGATGGCGGCCATGGGCAAGCGTGTCTCTCGGCGGGCCGGGGATGATAGTGCGCGGTCCGCGCGGTGGATGTCGGACCAATGCCCCGCGGATGCCCAAGGGAATGATTGCTATGAAAACAATAGCTCTCCGCCCAGGAAAGACGGGCGTTGCAGGCCGATTCCTTTTGAAAGGCCGCGTTTGCGAGGTTGTCAGGAGCGAAACGCGGATGCTTTAATCGCGGCCACGAAGGGGAGTAGCTCCCGCCCGTTGTCCACGCAGCGGGTATCGCCAGGTCGTCAATACGAAGCAGATAACACTTCCGGCCTGTCGGGCGACGCGCATCGCACAGCCGAGTTGCGCGCACGCCGAGCAAGACCTTCGATTTGAACCCCCAAGGTTCGGTCGAAGGCTTGATGACAGATCCCTCCGGAACACCCGGCGCTTCAGTCTCACGTCGTTCCGACCGTCACCGGCCGGAATGAATCGAAACGCACTGGAGTGTTCTGCACATGGAACTGTTTTCCGCGCAGTGGCTGTCGGCCCTGCTTGCCATCATCCTGATCGACCTCGTCCTCGCGGGCGACAACGCGATCGTCATCGCGCTGGCCGCACGCGGCCTGCCCTCGCACCTGCAGAAGAAGGCCATCGTCTGGGGCACCGTCGGCGCGATCGTCGTGCGCTCGGTCATGACGATCGGCGTGGTGTGGCTGCTCAAGATCCCCGGCCTGATGCTGGTCGGCGGCCTGGGGCTGCTGTACATCGCCTGGAAGCTGCTGGCCGACACGCATTCGGACGAGGAGAGCCATGGCCCCGGCGCGACCACCTTCTGGGGCGCGATGAAGACCATCGTGATCGCCGATGCGCTGATGGGCATCGACAACGTGCTGGGCGTGGCCGGTGCCGCGCACGGCGACTTCACGCTGGTGGTGCTGGGCCTGCTGATCAGCGTGCCGATCGTGGTCTTCGGCAGCACGCTGGTGCTCAAGCTGGTGCAGCGCTTCCCGGTCATCATCCAGCTGGGTGCCGCGGTGCTCGCCTTCACGGCCGGCAAGATGATCGTCAACGAGAAGCTGCTGGCCCCCTGGTTCGCGGGCGAGGCCCCGGCCAACCAGGCCGCCTACTGGGGCGTGTGCGTGCTGGCCATCGTCGGCGTGCTCACGGCCGGCTGGCTCACCAACCGCCGCAAGCCGGGCTCGGAGCGCATCGAGCAGGCGGAAGTCGCAGCGCGGGTGAACCCGATTGACTGATTCCGCATCCCACGTTTTCATCCACTGACGGAAGAAGGAGCGCCCCATGGACAAGATCATTCTCTATGTCGACGACGCGGCCTATGCGCGTGAGCACCTGCAGCGGCTCGCGCCGGCGGCAGACAGCGCCGCGGCGCGGCACTGGGTCCTGGTGGCCTGCGCTCCGCGCATGACGCACCGCATCAGCAAGTGGGTGAGCCACAGCGCCCGCGAGAACTGGCGTGCCAAGTGGTTCGCGCGTGCGCAGGAGGCGCTGGTGCCGGCGCTCCAGCACGGTGGCGCGACGGTGACGGCGGTGCTCGCCAAGGGCCCGCTGACCGAACTCACGCAACGCCTCCAGCTGGAGCACGGCACGGCCCAGGTGGTCGACGCGCGCCGGCCCAAGGTGGGTGTCGACATGGAACCGGTGGTGCACGGCAAGACGCCGGCCGGCCAGTCGGGCTGGGCCCTGCCGGGTGCCGTGATGGGCATGGGCGCACTGCTCGTGCTGGCGAACGAACTGGCCGAATGAGCCGACGAATCACCGCGTGCGCCACCGGCGCACGCTGCTGTCACACACGCCGCAGGGCCAGGCGCCCTGCGGCGTTTTTCTTTGCGCACGCTCGCCCCAGCGCTGCCGCCGCGGCGCTATGCTGGCGCCATGCGACTGATCCTCAAATGGCTCCTGAGCGCGCTGGCCCTGCTGGCGGTGTCGTACCTCTACAGCGGCGTGCAGGTCACCAGCTTCACCCACGCGCTGATCGCGGCTGCGGTGATCGGGCTGCTCAACATGGTGGTGCGGCCGGTGCTGGTGGTGCTGACGCTGCCCGTCACCATCGTCACGCTGGGGCTGTTCCTCTTCGTCATCAACGCGCTGCTCTTCTGGGCCGCCTCGGGCCTCCTGAGCGGCTTTCACGTGAGCGGCTTCCTGGCGGCGCTGATCGGCTCGCTGCTGTACTCGCTGCTGGGCGTGGTGATCGAGTCCGCGCTGGGCGGCCTGTTCGCGCGCCGCTGAGGCGCCGCCACGATCAGGCGGGCTGGGCGCTGTCCGGCCGCGCGATCTGGCGCATCGTCTCGAAGACCAGGCGGCGTGGCGCCACGCGCCAGCCCAGGCGCTCCTCGATGGCCAGCACGGCGCGCATCGCCAGCAACGAGTGCCCGCCGAGGTCGAAGAAGTTGTCGCCCGGATGCACGTCGTCCACCCCGAGCACCTCGCGCCAGATGCCGGCGATCGCCGCCTCTTCCGCGGTGGCAGGCGCTGCCGCCGCACGCCCGGCGCGCTCGTCCGGCGCGGCAGCGGGCGCCGGCAGCGCGTGGCGATCGATCTTGCCGTTGGGCAGCAACGGCATCGCACCCAGCCCCACCACGTGCTGCGGCACCATGTATTCGGGCAGGCGCAGGCGCAGGTGCTCGCGCAGTGCCGGCGCATCGGCCTGCGCCGCATCGCGCAGCACGGCGTAGGCCACGAGGCGCACGTCGTCCTCGCGCTCGCTGCGCGTGACGACCACGCACTGCGCGACGGCGGGATGCTCGTTGAGAACCGACTCGATCTCGCCCAGTTCGATGCGAAAGCCCCGCACCTTGACCTGGTGGTCGAGCCGCCCCAGGTGCTCGAGCTGGCCGTCATGGCGCCAGCGGCACCGGTCGCCCGTGCGGTACAGCCGCGCGCCGGGCGATCCACCGAAGCGATCGGGCACGAAGCGCTCGGCCGTGAGCGCCTCGCGCCCGTGGTAGCCCAGGGCCACGCCCGCACCGCCGATGAAGACCTCGCCCGGCACGCCGATGGGACAGGGGCGCCCCTGCGGATCGAGCACATGCACCTGCGTGTTGGCGATCGGCCGGCCGATCGCGATGCCGGCGCGCGGATCGTGGACCTGCCAGCAGGTGGACCACACCGTGCTCTCCGTCGGGCCGTACATGTTCCACAGCGCGCCGCAGCTGGCGAGCAGGCGCTCGGCCAGCGCGGCCGGCAGCGGCTCGCCGCCCACCAGCGCGCGGAAGCCCGGCCCGCCGGTCCAGCCGGTGTCCAGCAGCGCGCGCCAGGCCGACGGTGTGGCCTGGAGGGTGGTGACCTCGTGGCGCTCGATCAGCAGGCCGAGCTGAACCGGGTCCTGCACCTGCTCGCGACTGGCGATGACCACCTGCGCGCCCACGGCCAGCGGCAGCAGCAGCTCCAGCACCGCGATGTCGAAGGACAGCGTCGTCACGGCCAGCA
This sequence comes from Xenophilus aerolatus, assembly GCA_030418545.1. Taxonomy (GTDB): domain Bacteria; phylum Pseudomonadota; class Gammaproteobacteria; order Burkholderiales; family Burkholderiaceae_C; genus Xenophilus. The sequence continues at coordinate 227,744 of QAIB01000006.1, forward strand.
GCCGGTCGCCGGCCTGCAAGCCCGGCGTGTGCGCCATGCTGGCGAGGAAGTTGACCACCGCGCGGTGCGGCACCGCCACCCCTTTCGGTCGGCCGGTGGAGCCCGAGGTGTAGATGAGGTAGGCCGCGTCGTCCGGGCCGGCGTCGCATGCCGGATCGGCCGCGGGTGCCGCAGCGGGAAAGGCGTCGAGCACACCCGGCGCCGCGATGTCGATCAGCGGCACGCCGGACGCCCAGGGGGCGCTGCCGGTGCCCTCGCCGGCCGTCAGCAGTGCGGTGGGGCAAGCGTCCTCGACCATGTGCGCCAGCCGCTCCCCGGGAAAGGCGGGGTCCAGCGGCACATAGGCCGCCCCCGCCTTGAGCACGCCCAGCATCGCGACCACCATGTGCACGTCGCGTGGCCCGCACAGGCCGACGCGGTGGCCGCGCGCGATGCCCCGTCGGCGCAGCAGGTGCGCGAGCGCGTTGGCGCGCGCCTCGAGCTCGCCGAAGCACAGTTGCCGGCCCTGGGCGTCGACCAGGGCGACCTCGTCGCGTCGCGCGCGCGCGCCGGTCGGGAGGTGGTCATGCACCAGCGGCCTTGGCGGCAGGGCGACGGAAGCGCCCTGCCACGACGCCACCAGCGCCCGTTCCGCGGGCGCGATGCTGTCGAGCGCGGAGATCGGCTGGCCGTCATCGGCCTGCAACAGGCCTTCGAGGAGCACGAGGTAGTTGTCGAGCAGGCGTTGCGCGGTCGCCGGCGCGAACAGGTCAGTGGCGTACTCGATGTGCAGGCGGTGCCCGAACTCGGTGTCGACGTGCAGCGAAAGGTCGAACTGCGCCGCGACGCGGTCGAGCTCGAACTCCTCGTAGCGGAAGGGCACGGCGGGCAGCGGGCCGAGCGGCGCGTTGACGACGTTGAAGAGCACGCGCACCAGGCCGTCCGGAGGCTGTGCACGGTCCTGGCCCAGGGCCTCGACCAGTTCGTCGAAGGGCATGTCCTGGTGGTCGAAGGCCTCGAGCGCAGTGCGTCGCACGCGCTGCAGCAGCTCGCCCACGGCCGGGTCGCCCGACAGGTCGGTGCGCAGCACCAGCGTGTTGACCAGCGTGCCGACCAGCGATTCGGCGGCCAGCGTATGCCGGTTGGCCACCGGCACGCCGACCGCGATGTCGGTAACGCCGGCCTGGCGCGACAGCAGCAGCTGAAAGGCCGCGAGCAGCACCACGAAGGGCGTCGCCTGCGCCCGCACGGCGGCCGAGCGCAGCGCCGACTGCAGCGCCGGGGACAGCGGCGCCGAGGCCTTGCCGCCACGAAAGCTCGGCCGCGCGGGCCGCGGGAAATCGGTGGGCAGCTGCAGCGCCTGCAGGCCGGCCAGCCGCGCGAGCCAATGGCCACGCTGCGCGGCACGGCGCTCGACTTCGGCCGGCGCGTGCTGGTGCAGCGCATGGTCGGCGTATTGCACCGCCAGCGGCGGCAGTTGCGGCGCGCGACCGGCCACCCAGGCGGCCTCGCACAGGAGCAGCTCGCGCACCAGCACCGTCATCGACCAGTTGTCGGTGATGGCGTGGTGCTGCACCCAGAGCAGCGCGTGCTCGTCGTCCGCCATGCGTACGAGCGTCGCACGATGCAGCGGGGCGTGCCGCAGGTCGAAAGGCGCCGCGACGCGTTCGCTCAGCAGCGCACGGGCCGCGCCCTCGCGGGATTGGGCTGGCGTGTCGCGCAGGTCGATGCACTCGAAAGGCAACGCCACGGAGGGCTCGACGACCTGCATCACCTGCCCTTGCTGCAGGGCGAGCCGCGTACGCAGCGATTCATGGCGTTGCACGAGCATCTGCAGCGCCTGCACCAGGCGCTGCGCGTCCAGCGGCCCCCGCAGGCGCAGCGACAAGGCCACGTTGTAGGCCACGCTGTGCGGGTCGAACTGCTGCACCAGCCACATCCGGCGTTGCGAAAGCGACGTCGGCAGGGGCACGGCGCGCGAGGCCGCTGGCGGCACCACCCCGTCGGGGCTTGCCTCGGGCAGGCGCTGGCGCACCTGCTGCGCGAGGCGGGCCACGGTCGGCGCGTCGAGCAGCACGTCCCAGGGAAGCTGCACACCCCAGCGGTGCTGGATGCGGGAGGCGACCTGCGTGAGCAACAGGGAGGTGCCACCGAGTTCGATGAAATGGGTGTGGGCACCGAAGCCTTCGCGGCCCAGCACGTCGGCCCAGATGTGCCAGAGCGATTGTTCGATGGCGTCCGCGGGGGCGCCGCCGTCTGCGGCCTCGTCGTGCAGCACGGCCAGCGGCGCCAGCGTGCCGTCGAGCCAGGCCTGCCGGCAGCGGCGGCGCTGGATCTTGCCGCTGGAGGTGCGCGGTAGCGCGCCGCCACGCATCAGCGCCACGGCATGCACGGGCACCTCGTGCGCCTGCGCCACTGCTCGGCGCACGGCGCGCAGGATCGCCAACTGCTCCTCGCCGGATGCAGGCCGCCCGCGCGCTTCCACCAGCACCACCGCCGCGTCGCCGTGCGGCGTGTCGACCGCGATGGCGCAGGCGTAGCCGCCGGTACGCAGTTGCGGATGGGCCTGCTCCGCCGTCCATTCGATGTCCTGCGGGTACAGGTTCTGGCCGTGGACGATGAGCACATCCTTCAGGCGGCCGGTGACGAACAGTTCGCCCCCTGCCACGAAGCCCAGGTCGCCCGTGCGCAGGAAGGGGCCTTCGCCGTCGGCCCGCCGGGCCTGGAAGGTGGCCGCGCTTTCTTCGGGACGGCCCCAGTAGCCCGCGCCCACGGCCGCCGAACGCACCCAGATCTCACCCACCCGGCCGGCCGGACAGGGCGCTGAGGTGGCGGGGTCGACGATGCTCAGCGTCACGCCGTCCATGGGCCGGCCGCAGCCCACGACCGGGCGCACGGCGGTGGGCGGCGCGGACGCCGCAGCGACAACGACCTCGTGCCGCTGCAGCGCCTCGCCGTCGAGCCGCAGCGACGTCGCCGGCACACCGACTGCGCAAGCGGACACGCCGAGCACCGATTCGGCGAGGCCATAGGCCGGCGCGAAGGCGCCCGGACGCAGGCCCGACGCGCCGAAGGCCTGCAGCAGGCGCCCGGCGGTGCTGGCGCGGATCGGCTCCGCGCCGCAGGTGAGGGAGACGAGGCTGTCGAGGCGGCCCGACCATCCCGTGTCGGCGTGCTGGCGCAGGCAGGCGGCATAGGCCGACTCCGGCGCGCCGGTGTGGGTGATGGCGAACGCGTCGACCGCATCCAGCCAGCGCAGGGGGCGGCGCAGGAAGGTCAGCGGCGACATCAACCAGGCCGGCACGCCGCAGGCGAAGGGCAACAGGATGCCCGACACCAGCCCGTAGTCGTGGAAGTGGGGCAGCCAGCTCAGGGTGCGGCTGCCGGCCGTGACACCGAAGGCCGCGCGCAGCATGCCGAGGTTGGCCAGCACCTGGGCGTGGGTGAGGCATACGCCGCGCGGCTCCGTGGTCGAGCCGGAGGTGTACTGCAGATAGGCCAGCGCGCCTGCGTCCACCGCCGGCAGCGGCGCGATGGCGGCGGCACCGGCCAGGGCCTGCGGGGTATGCCACGGCATGCCGCTGGCACCGAAGGCCCCTTGCATCGCGGGCAGGGCCGAGGCGTCGCACAGGCCCAGCGCGGCCGCCGCATCCTGGGCGATGCCCTGCAGCCGCGGCAGCCCGCGCTGCAGGCGCGCCGCGTCGAGCGCCGGCACCGGCACGGCCACCCGGCCGGCCAGCAGGCAGGCCCAGAAGGCGCGCACGAAATCCAGGCCCGGGCGCAAGGCCAGCAGCACGCGGTCGCCGGGCCGCCCGTGCGCCGCCAGGCGCTCTGCGAGCGCGCTGGATTGCCGATGCAGCGCCTGGAAGCTCAGCCGATCGGCGATGGAGAGGTCGTCGGCCACCCAGCTGACGGCCAGCGCGGCACCCCCCTCGGCGCATCGCGCGTGGAACAACTCGACCAGGGTGGCGACGGGACGGGCGGCGGTCGAATCCGGCCGCGGGAGGACGGCGGAAGGTGGCACAGGCAAGAAAACGAACGCATGGGGGCCGGTGCCCCCCTCCCTGTGCGTTCTCGAGAAAGGATGGAGGGCGGATGCGCCGCACATGAAGCGCACGGCGCATGAAATGCCCTCGATAGTAATTCCTAAGTTCTAGTTTCTTTCCGCGCTTGCCGGTTCACGGACGTGAGATATGACACGGACGGCCCGACCAAGTCGAAGGCGAGCGCCCACTGCGTCGTTCAAAGCGGCTTCTCGTTCATCTGCTCGCGCGCCTTCACGTCCACTTCGCGCGCCCGTGTGTCGATGATCGAGGCCTCGTAATGGTCGATGCGCAGCGGGCCGCGGCCATCGGCATTGGCGCGCACCAGTTCCTGCGCTGCCTTGAGGCGGTCGCGCGCCGCGACGTAGTCGAGGATGGCGACGTTGGCTTCGGCGTCGGCCCGGATGGCGCGCAGGGTGTCGCCCTGCTCGTTGTAGAGCGCCGACAGGGTGCGCCACGCGCCGTGGTCGCGCGGGTGGGTCGCCACCCAGTCGCGCAGGGGCGCCGTCATCGGGCCGGGGTTGCGGGTGGCGATGGCGGCCTGGGCGGCGAGCATCATCTCGGCCCGGTCCTTGGCCTTGGCGTTGAGCAGCGCGGCGGCCGCCGGAGCGTTGCGGGCCGCCAGTTCGATCTCCGCCGAGAGCAGCCGCGCCAGCCGCGACGCCGCCGCGTCGCCGCGGGTGCGCACCACCAGCCGTTCGGCCAGGGTGCGGGCGCTGCGCACGTCCCGCAGTTCCGACGCGCCCAGGGCCGCGGCATAGAGCGTGCCGGCCTGCTGGGCCGGCGAACTCTTGCCGAATTCGCTGCTGTCGGCCGCCTCGACCCACTGTCGCAACACGTCCACGCCCGGACGCGTGAGCACGCGGGCGCGGGCGCTGATCATCGCGTGGTCCATCTCCAGCGGCAGCGGGGGCACGGCCTCGGCGCGGAACTGGAAGCGCGCCTGCATCTCGGTGATGCGCTCGCTGGTCAGCGGGTGGCTGCGCAGGTAGGGGTAGGCGCCGTTGTCGTTCAGGCGCGAGGCGTACTGCAGCCGCTCGAACATGCTCGCGGCGCCGCGTGGCGAGAAGCCGGCCTGCGTCATGACGCCGTAGCCGATGCGGTCGGCCTCGCGCTCCATGTCGCGCGAGAAGTCGAGCTGCTTCTGCTGCGCGAAGGCCGAGCCGCCGGTCATCATGGCGGCACCCAGGTCGCCGCCGCTGCGGCTCTTGGAGGCGGCCACCGCGCCGAGGATCATCGCCGCGATGAGCCAGGGCGCCTGGCGGCTCTGCTGGGTCAGCATGCGCGAGATGTGCCGCTGCGTGACGTGCGACAGCTCGTGGCCGAGCACGGCGGCCAGCTCGTCGCGGCTGCCCACGACGGCGATCAGCCCCATGTTCAGGCCCAGGTAGCCGCCGGGCAGCGCGAAGGCGTTGATTGTGCGGTCGTGGCCGAGCATCACGGTCCAGGCGTAGCGCTCGTCGAGCTCGGGCGTGAGCTCGCCGCGGGTGCGCGCCGCGGCCATCAGGCGCTGCCAGATCTCCTGCACGTAGTCGACCATCACCGGGTCGTCGACATAGTCCGGGTCGCGGTACAGCTCGCGGGCGATGCGGTCACCGAGCTGGCGCTCGGCGGTGGCGGTCATCTCGGCGCCGTCGCTCATGCCCGGCAGCACCTGGGCACGTGCCGCGGGCATGGCCAGCAGCTGCGACGCTATCAAAGCAATAGCTGTCGCCGCCCGCCAGACGGGCATTGCAGGCCGATTCGGCTTGAAAACTCGAGAAAGGGAGAAGGGCGGGCAGTGGGTCAAGCAGCGGTCCTTGTCGAACGTCCGGGCCCGTATGATGCGCTCCCGCCCGCTTCGTTCACCCATGCCGACTTCTGCGCTCACCCACTTCGATGCCCAGGGCCAGGCCCACATGGTGGATGTGGCCGCCAAGCCGGCCACCCACCGCGTGGCCGTCGCCACCGGCGCCATCGAGATGCGCGCCGAGACATTGGCGCTGATCGAGTCCGGCGGCGCGAAGAAGGGCGACGTGCTGGGCGTGGCGCGCATCGCCGGCATCCAGGCCGCCAAGAAGACCAGCGACCTCATCCCGCTGTGCCACCCGCTGGCCCTGACCCGCGTGGCCGTGGCCTTCGAGACCGCCGCCGCGCCGGTGCCGCAGGTGCGCTGCACCGCCACCGTCGAGACCGTCGGCCCCACCGGCGTCGAGATGGAGGCGTTGACCGCGGTGCAGGTGGCCCTGCTCACCGTCTACGACATGTGCAAGGCGGCCGACCGCGGCATGACGATCACCGGCGTGCACGTGGTGGAGAAGCACGGCGGCAAGTCGGGCAGCTGGGTGGCCGGCGCCTGAGCGCTGGCCGGCTTCTTCAGTTCGCCGGCAGGCTGCCCACCCAACGCAGGTAGTCCTCCGGATAGGCGGCGCGAAAGCGCGCCAGCTGGGCCTGCACCTCGTCCTCGTCGCCCAGCAGCGAGGCCGCCTGGATGCGCTTGACCACCACGCGGGGCTCCGGCGAGAAGTGCAGCATCTCGCCCGCCAAGCCGTACATGGCCGCCGCGTTGCCGCGCGTGACCGGCGTCAGGGTCAATTCGGCAAATTTCACGGCATCGCCGAAGAACCACGAGCGGCCGCGCAAGCGGTCGAGCGTGTGCTCGCGCCAGGCGGGCAGACGCTCGGCGCGGGGCAGGTAGATCTGGCTCACACGGGTGTAGTCCCAGGCGGCCGCTGCCAACAATGCTATCGAAATCGTAGCTGCCAGCGCAGCCAGGACGGGCGCAAACGCCCGGTTTGACCCGGAATCGGCGGCCGGACGGCCGGGCCAGAGGAAGCCCAGGCAGAGGCCGAACACCAGCTGGAAGGGCGCGTACCAGAGCGGGTACTCGAGCAGGCTGTGCAGCACGATCACGCCCAGCAGGCCCCACACCATGATCCGCGCCGGATCGCGTTCGGCCCAGGGCCGCGCCCGCAGCACCATCCAGGCGAAGCCGCCGCAGATCGCCACGGCGGCAGGGATCCCCAGCGTCACCGCCAGGTGCAGCGGGAGGTTGTGCGCGTTGTCCAGGATTTCGACAAAGCGCTCGCCGGCATACAGGTGGCTGTAGTGCGCGTAGCTCAGCTCCCCCCAGCCCCAACCGCGCCAGGGGTGCTGCGCGATCAACTCGAGCACGTTCTGCCAGAGCACGAGACGGCCGTGGCCCGGCGGGGCGCCCTCGCGCAGGCGCGAGATCATGCCTTCGACGCTGCCGCTGGCGCTGGCGAGGCGGGGGAGGAGCCAGGCGGCCGCAGCGTACAGCGGGAGCAGCGCAAGTAAGCGCCATGGACCCGCCAGCCGCGGCCCACCCTGCTCCGCCGTTCGCCGCTGTCTTGCGCCCAGCCAAGCCGCGGCGCCGACTATGCAGACCAATTGAAGCAGGCCGGTGCGCGAAGTCGACGCGGCCAGGCCGAGCACCAGCCAGGCGGCAGCCGCTGACCACGGCAGCCGCGCGCCGCCCGATGCACGGGCCTGCAGCCAGAGCACCGCCACCAGTCCCATCCCGCACAGGGAGGCGAACTGGTTGCGCTGCCGAAGGTTGCCATAGGCCATGCCCAAGGGCTCCATGGGAACCGCGCCCCACGGCTTCAACCAAGCCGCATGCCCGAAGTACTGTGCCATGCCGATCAGGACGCTCAGGCATGCCGCCCATGCGACGCCGCGGGCGATGGCGAGCGACCGACCGGCAGCCTGCGCATCGTCCGGACCGCTGGAACGGCCGGCGAGCAACCCGCAGCCGACCACGAGCAGCGCCCCCGCGACGCCCGCCCCGCTCTGCCCTGTGCAGGCGAGGGCAGCCAGCAGGACGGCACAGGCGACCCGCAAGCCAGCCGCACGCGTACCCGCTCGCCGATCGACTGTCGCCCAGGCGAGCAGCACGGAGCAGCCCGCGCCCCAGAGCGCCTGCCATGCACTGCCCAACGGTCCTGCCGTCAGCGGGAACAGGAAGGGCGCCGCTACCAGCACGGTCGCCGCGTGGCGGCGGCCGGGCCCTCGCGTCCGGGCCGACCCGGCCGAGCCGCTCAGCGGCCCCCCGCGGCAGTCCGACGAACGGCGCGTGCGCCTGGATCGGCGGCGTTCTCTTTATTCACAAAATTAAACATGATGAAACATTCGTCTGCTGCTAGTTTGCAACTGTGTGCGAGAGCACCATAAAGCAGCATGCAAGACGACGCCGGCAGCCGAAACGCGGTCGGCGTGACGCGCGTCGGCCACGTTGCCGTACGCATAGATCGAGGACGGGATGAAAACACAGACGATGACGGCCGCGACGCGGGTGGGGCTGGACGGCTTCACCCTGATCGAGGCCATGGTGGTGGTCGCGCTGGTCGCCATTCTGGCGGCATTGGCGGCGCCTTCCTTCACGACGCTGATCGCGAATCAGCGGGTGAACTCGTCCGCACAGGAGCTGCAGACGCTGTTCCAGTTCGCACGTGCAGAAGCCGTCTATCAGCGCACCGCCAGCACCGTCACGGCCACCGGCCAGAAATGGGAAGCCAAGGTCGGCACGAAGGTGCTTCGTGAAACGGTGCTGCCCGACGCCGTGACGGTGACGCCGGCCTCCGCCAACGGCGTGAGCTTCGACGTCACCGGGGCCGCGAAGCCGGCCGCCGGCAGCGCGCCGTACCTGGTGTCGGTGTCTGCCGCCAAGGCGTCGAGGCTCCAGTGCGTCAGCGTGACGGGGGCGGGCCTGGTCCGCCAGGCCCGCAAGCTGGCCACCGAGAGCTGTTCCTGATCCCGCTGTGCGACCCCTAGCCATGCGCCCCCATTCCATGTCCCAGTCATCCCGCGTCAGCGGCTTCGGCCTGATCGAAGTGCTTGTGGCCGTCCTCCTCGTCAGCATCGGGCTGCTGGGCGCAGCCGGCATGCACGTGCGCGCCGTCGAATACACCATGGACACCGAACGACGCCAGATGGCAGCCATGGTGGCATCGGAACTGATGGAAACCATGCGCAGCGACACCACCACCGTGCTGCAGGCCACTGGCGCCCCCAAGACCGATCTGGGCGGCTACGCGAAGGCGAAGGACGCCGCCCTACCCACGGTCACCACCGCCGACTGCATGCCGCTCAGCAGCAATCCGGGCAAACGCCTCGGGTGCTGGGGCGCTCGTGCCAAGCGCGTCATCCCCGAACTGCCCGACGCCCTCATCACGAGCACCTTCACGGTTGAAGCTGACGCAGCGACCAATGTGGTCTCGATCACCGTGGCTTGGCCGGTCAAGAAAGGGCAATGCCTGGACGGTAAAGACAATGACTACTGCATCTACACCCTGCGCTCGCGCCTTTGAGGCACGCGCCCGCCGCGCCAGTGGCGTCCAGCAGCGAGGCATCTCCCTGGTGGAGATCATGGTGGCAATGGCCATCGGCCTGGTCATCGTGCTGATCGCTACCACGGTCTACACGCAGGGCGTCTCCAACTTCAGCTTCCGCACGGGCCAGAGCGAGAACCTCGGCAACAGCCGTTATGCGCTGGACACGATCGAAGCCGCGTTCACCAAGGCCGGGTACCGCCGCGATCCGACCCAACAGATGAAGCTCGCCTTCCCGGCCAACGCGACGGCCTACAAGAATGGGTGCCAGTTCGCCGCGGGCGAGGCCATCAAGGTGGTCAGCGTGGGCGTGCTGTGCATCCGGTTCCAGGCGCGCGACAAGGACGAAAAGGACTGCGCCGGCACGGCGGCCGGCATCAACAGCCTGGCGGCCTATGAGGCGCCGCCTGCGCCCGCCATCGGTGCCGGCATGTTCGTCGAGAAGTACTTCGTCGCCACGACCAGCAACGAGAAGTCGCTGGTCTGTCTCTCGGGCAACCAGGACAAGGACACCGAGACAGGCACGCCGGTTGCCGATCGCGTGAGCGGCGTGCTCTTCGAGTACGGCGTCGGCAAGGCGCCCGTCGACGACGACTCGATGGCCGAACGGAAGGTCGAGAACTTCAAGACGACCGTGCCTGCCGCCGACGAGGTGGTCCGCTCGCTGCGCTACAGCCTTCTGTTCTCCAGCACGGCGGCCGGGCTGACCGGCGGCATGGAGTCCACCGTGTGCGACCGGTGGAAGCAGTTGAGCACTGCCACGAACACGGATTGCGATCCTGCCAAGGGTCAGCTCTACCAGGTCGCCAGCGGATCGCTGATGTTGCGGAATCTGATGCCATGAATGCCTCCCGGATGCGCCGCGCGCGCACGACGTCGCCCCGCCGTGCCCAAATGGGCGCCGCCCTCTTTGTCGCCATGATCATGGTGCTATTGCTCCTGGTGATCGCGGTGGCCGGCATGCGCACGGTCACGCTGGAGTCGCGCATCGGCGGCAACATGCTGCAAAGCCACGCCATGCAGGAGGTGGCCGACGGCACACTGCGTGAAGGCGAACGGACGATCCAGGCCTATGGCATCTCGCTGAAGCCATGCGCCAGCGCCGCCAAATCGCCGCTGGACGGGAGCAAGCCCTGCTTCATCTCCGACGCACGCGCGGACACGAACGGCCTGAAGACGGACTTCGCGGTCAGTGCCAGGGCGTCCGGCTTTGATGACCCGCGGGGCTACTGGTACCCGCGTTACATCACCACGCAGTGCCCCAAGGGGGCCAGCGCCACGGCGGCGCTGGAATCGGCCAACACCGGCTGCACCGAGTTCTACGAAGTGAACTCGCAGGCCACCAAGTTGACATCGGACACCTCGCGCCCGGTCTGCGGGCCCGATGCGCTGTGCTTGCGCTCCGCAATCAACCTGTTCATCAAGTAGCCCGCCGAGGAAACGCATGATGGTGAAGACCTCGATCCAAGATCGCCCCACGTTCAGGGCATTCCATGCAGCCGGCCTGCTGACGGCGGCCGTCGTCCTGCTCGCTGGGCAGCACCTCGCCAATGCGCAGGCCACGACCGAGAGCGCGCTCGCGCAGACGCCGCTCTTCGTGAGCCAGGGCTACCCACCGCTGAACATGCTGGTGATGGGCCGCGACCACAAGATGTACTACGAGGCGTACAACGATGCCTCGGACCTGGACGGGGACGGCGTGATCGACGTGGGCTACAAGCCCGACAAGATCGACTACTACGGCTACTTCAACAACAACGCGTGCTACTCGTACAGCGGCGACAAGTTCACACCCGTGGCTGCCGCTACCGGCACGAAGAAAAAGCAGTGCGACGGCACCAAATGGAGCGGCGACTTCCTCAATTACCTCACCACGTCGCGCATGGACGCGATGCGGCGCGTGCTCTACGGAGGCACACGAGCAGAAGACACCGCAACCGGCACCGTGCTGCAGGGCTCATACATCCCGCGCGACGCGCACAGCTGGGGCAAGGCCTACGACCCGACGCGGGACCTGTCGATCTACGACATCCGCAACTACACGCCGCTGGCACAGCCAGTGGCCGGCACACGTCATCTGTTCGCGGTGACGACCACGGCAGAAAGTGACGACGGCGCCATTCCTCGGCTGCGCGTGCTGAACGACTCCAAGTTCCAGATCTGGGAATGGGTGTCGAAGGAACAGCCCGTGGCGCAGGACAAGTGCATCAACAACGACACCAGCTGCGAGCAGGGAGGATCCTCCAACTTCGAGATGCTGCCGTCCAGCTCTTTGCGCAATCTGAGCATTTCGACGTGGAAGGTCAATGACACCACGCCAGGCAGCACCACGGCCATGGACTCGCACTTCACGAAGTACGCCATACCGGCCAACCTCTGCGGCACCGGTGCGCTTAGCGTCATCAATACGCAGGGGCCGAACAACAACCCCTTCGTTCCGGGTGCAAAGAGTTGTACCCAGGACCACTACATCACGAAGATCACTGGAGAGATCCTGATTCCCGCGGCTGGGAGCTACACCTTCGCCGTGGACGGCGACGATGCGGTGGATGCCACCATCGACGGCAACACCTGGGGCTGGTACGACAACCACGGCGGTGACCGCTCGCAAAGCGGGCTGCAAAGCCATTCGAAAGAGATCACTTTCTCCAGCGCGGGATGGAAGACGGTCCAGTTCCGCCATGTCGAGAATGCAGGCGACGATCACTGGGGCCTCGCAGTGAAGAACACGCGGCCCGCAAGCGCGATCGCCAACTACAAGGTGCGTGTCGATGCCTGCACCGGCAGCAACGCAGCGCTGCGCGAGGACACCTGCAAGCCCTACCAGAACGATGCCGGCACCATCGTCTACAAGCCGACGGGCTTGCTGCACGACTTCGGCGAGAACGAGAAGATGTACTTCGGCCTGCTCACCGGCTCTTACCAGAAGAACATCGCCGGCGGCACGCTGCGTCGCAATATCAGCAAATTCACGTCGGAAGTGAATCCCAAGACGGGACAGTTCATCACGCCGGCCGACGGCAAAGGCATCGTGGCCAACATCGATGGCCAGAAGGCGATCGGCTTCAACGGTTCTACCTACAACAATTGCGGCTGGATCACGGACGGCCCGATCAGCGGCAAGTCGGACCCGTCCATTTGCTCCATGTGGGGCAACCCGATGGCGGAGATGATGTTCGAGACGCTGCGCTACTTCGCCGGCGCGACCGCGGCGCATGCGACCTACGACTATGGCAGCGGCTCGAGCAAGGACAAGGACCTGGGCCTTTCCAAGCCGGACTGGAAGCCTCCTTACTCCTCCTCGACGGGCGGCGGCGGCTATCTGCAGTGTGCGCGGCCGGTCATGACGGTGCTGAGCGACATCAACCCGTCCTACGACTCCAAAATCCCTGGCAGCCGCTACAACTCGATCGCGGTCAACGCTGCAGACCTGGGGGCCTTCGACGTCTCGAGTGAGGTCGACGCGATCGGCAACGCCGAAGGCATCCATGGCAAGAAGTTCTTCATCGGCCAGTCGACTTCCGGCAATGCGGATGCGGCGCCCACTGTCAAGACCGTAGACGCGCTGTCGTGGGTGCGGGGCCTGTCACCGCAGGAGCCCAGCAAGGAGGGCACTTACTACGCCGCAGGCGTGTCGCGCTATGCGGCCAACAACTTCCTGTTCGGCAATGCCAAGGGCAAGAACCGCCTGATGACCTACTCCGTGGCCATTGCCTCGCCGCTGCCCGAGATCCGCTTTCCGGTCGGCGACGGGCGCTTTGTCACGATTGCGCCATATGCCAAGTCGGTGACCGGCAGCGGCATCGACAACACGAAATTCGCTCCGACGAACCAGATCGTGGACTATTACGTCGACCGCATCGCCAACACCGGCGTGGCCGACCAGGACGCGACAATCAACGGCGGCCGACCGTATGCCGAGTTCCGCATCAACTACGAGGACGTGGAACAGGGGGCGGACCATGACATGGATGCGATTTCTCGCTACACGGTCGCGCTGCAGGCCGACAACACGGTGAAGATCGACATGGTGTCCGAGTACGCCGCAGGCGGCATCGGCCAGCACCAGGGTTATGTGATCTCGGGCACCACCAAGGATGGCATGTACCTGGATGTGCGAGACAAGGACACAGCCTCGGTCTTCTACGCGCTCAATACGCCGCAGGGCCGCGACCCGGGCTATTGCGTGGGCCGCTCCACCGACTCGGAGTGCATCAACCTGGGCCTCACTTCCAGCCGCGTGTTCACGCCGACCGCGACGAGCACCTCGGGCACCTTCCTCAAGGACCCTCTTTGGTACGCAGCCAAGTACGGCATGCCCGGCCGCGATCCGGCGACGGTGAAGGGCGACCCCGACAACTACTTCCTGGTCACGAACGCCACCACCCTCAAGGCACAGATGACCAAGGCCTTCAACGACATCGTGCAGAACACCAACTCGGTGACGGCGGTGTCGGTCGATGTGCCCGAAGGCACCATCACTGCCGGCGCCGACCTGTATCGCACCCGCTTCGAAGCGGAAGGATGGGTCGGGGACGTGATCCGCGAGCGGCTCACGGACAGCGCCACTGGCCTGAACTACGTGCGCAGGTGGAGTGCGGCCGAGGTGTTGTCCAACCGCACCGCGGCCCGGAAGATCTACTACTCGGCTGCGGGCGTTGGAACGCCCACGCTGCGGGAGTTCACCTGGGCGAACATCAATGGCCAGCCCTCCGACGTGGCCTGGAAGACCGCGCTCAACATCAACCCGGCCACCAACACGTCGGACGGCAAGGCCGAACAGCGCATCGCGTTTCTCCGCGGCGAGAACGATACGCTGCGCGTCCGGAAGAAGCTCACCAGCGGCAAGTCCAACATCCTGGGCGACATCGTGAACTCTTCACCGGTTCGGGTGAGCGGACCGCTCTACCGGGCGAGCGCAGCCGACCGGCTGGAGGGCACCAACAGCAACTACGGCACCTTCGTCAACGACCAGGCCAGCAGACCGGAGATGATCTACGTGGGCGCCAATGACGGCATGCTGCACGCATTCCGCGCCGAAACCGGGGCGGAGGAGTTCGCGTTCGTTCCCACGGCCGTTCGGCCCAACCTGAACCTGCTGACCGCCTCCAACTACGGCGTCAAGGACGGCATCGAACACCGCTACTACGTCGACGGCACGCCGACCGTGTCGGACGTGTTCTTCGGCGGTGCGTGGCACAAGGTGCTGGTGGGCAGCCTGGGCGCCGGCGGCAAGGCGGTGTTCGCGCTGGACATCACCGACCCGACCGCCCCCACGCTCCTTTGGGAGTTCGGCTCCGGCCAAGACAACAACATGGGCAACTCCGTGGCCCAGCCGACCATCGCACGCATGAACGACCCGAGTTCGGGCAAAGGCAAGTGGGTTGCCCTTGTGCCCAGCGGCTATCAGGGGGGCAACAGCCTCGCCGGAAATGGGGGCGCCAGCCTGTTCGTCATCGACATCTCCAACGGCAACGTGCTGCGCCGCCTGGACGTGGATGCCGGCGCGACGGCCGCGGAGTTGGGCACGCTGGGCAACGGCCTCTCGCGCATTTCGGCGGTCGACGGCAATGGCGACGGCAAGGCCGACATGGCGTACGCCGGCGACCTGATGGGGAACGTCTGGCGTTTCGACATGCGCAGCGGCGATGTGAACGCCTGGACGGCGCGGAAGCTCTACACGGCCAAGGACGACGCCGGCGTGCGCCAGCCGATCACGGCGGCGCCCTACGTCATCGGACATCCGCTGGGCCGAGGTGATCTTGTCATGTTCGGGACGGGTCGCCTGCTCACGGCGTCCGACAAGAACAGTACGCAGAAGCAGACCGTCTACGGCATCTGGGACCGTTACTCGGAATTCAATGCGGTGGCGCCCTCGCCGCTGCCAACCACCGACAAGACACGGAGCAATCTGCAAGTGCAGACCTTTTCGGAATTGGTCGCGGGGTCCGGCAACTATGGGATCTCCAAGACGAACATGCAGTGGTACAAGACGACGGCGACAGGCACCACCGATGCAGATGTCGAAAAGTGGGGTTGGTACGTCGATCTGCCTCGTAACGGCGAGAAGATGACTTACGACATGACGCTGTACGGCAAGGGACTGTTCTTCTCGACCATCCGCACGTCGGAAGACCCCTGCTCGGCTGGCCTCAGCGGCACGCTCTACGCGATCGATCCGAACACCGGCGGGCAGACCAACTACGTGGTCTTCGACATGAACGGCGACGGTTGACCCTGCCTCGATTTCACGTACAGCAGGAAGTTGATAACTTCAGAGGTACGGAGAATCGAAATGAGAGAAGGCAAGCTGCCCAAGAGGCAGTACACACAGGAGTTCAAGGCTGAGGCTATCAGGC
>QAIB01000007.1:0-177500 GCA_030418545.1 Xenophilus aerolatus
AGCGAGTTCTGCAGCGCACCCCGACAGCGTCGCGGCGCAGGTTGCCCGCAGCGAAGCGGAGGGTCGCAGCCAGCAGGGTCGCCTTTTCTTTGCCTACTTTCTTTTGGCGAAGCAAAAGAAAGTAGGTCGCCCGCCGGGGCGACATCCCGGCCCCTGCATCCACATCCAAGCAAGGCCCAAATTCATAAACAAGAAGCCCGAACCGCGCGGCCAGCAAGCCCACCCCGCTACAAATTCAATAGCACCACCCTCAACCAACCGGCCAAACCACCCCGTTGTCATTCAAGATCGCATCCAGCGGCACATCATGCGCCTGCGGCTCGAAGTCCTCGATGAACCCGTTGGTGAACCCCAGCCCCACGGTGAAGGGCCGCGGCTCCAGCGACGCCAGCGTGCGGTCGTAAAAGCCGCCGCCGTACCCCAACCGGTAACCGCCCGCGCTGTACCCCAGGCAGGGCACGAACAGCAGCGTCGGCACGATCAGCTCGGTGTCCTTGGGCTTGGGGATGTCGTAGGCGTCGTTCTCCATCGGACAGCCGGGGTACCAGGCGTGGAAGGTCAGCGTCTTGTGTTCGCGGTTGACCACCGGCAGGCCGATGCGGCGGCGCTGCGACTCGGCCAGCAGCTCGCCGTCCTCCTTCCAGCGGTGCAATGCGGGCAGCGGGTCGAACTCGCCCTTGATCGGCCAGTAGGCGCCGATCACCGTGTCGGGCCGGCCCACCAGCCAGATGCGCATCACGCGCTGCAGCAGGTCGGCCTTGTGCAGCCGATCGGGCATGGCCAGGCGCTGTTCGATCAGCGCGGCGCGGACCTGGGCCTTGAGGAAAGATGCCGTTTCTTCGCGTTTTTCGTCGGGTGCTTTGTCCATAATCCCTCGATGCAGTTTCGAAGCATTTTGGCACCCTGTAGACATCTTCTTTCCGGTCTCGCAGTGGCCCTGGCCGCCCTGGCCCAGCCGGCCTGCGCGCAGACCAACACCAACGACGACGTGCTGCTGCAGATGAAGCAGGCCTTCCAGCGCGGCGACAAGGCCCGGCTCACGGCGCTTCTGCCGCAGGCCCAGGGCCACGCGCTCGAGCCCTGGGCCGCATACTGGGAGCTCAAGGCCCGCCTGCCGCAGGCCAGCCCGGACGAAGTGCAGGCCTTCCTCACACGCTACGCCGGCACCTACCAGGAAGACCGCCTGCGCAACGACTGGCTGCTGCTGCTGGGCCAGCGTCGCCAGTGGGACGACTTCCTCGCCATGCACGGCGCCTACCGCATGCAGGACGACCGCGAGGTGCAGTGCTATGCCATCGTGGTGGACGTGCTGCGCACCGGCCAGGCCACGAAGGCGCAGGCCGACACCGTGCGTCGCCACTGGTTCGGCCAGCGCGATGGCGACGACGGCTGCCTCACCGCCGCCGACCGCCTGATCTCGGCGCGCATGCTCTCGCCCAACGACGCCTGGAAGCGCGCCCGCCTGGCCATGGAAGCCAACCGGCCCGGCGCTGCCCGCGCGGCCGTCAACCTCGTCGCGCCCGACGCGCTGCCCACCTTCGACCAGGTCAACGCCGGCGCGGTGAAGTTCCTCACGGGCGCGGCCTCGGCGGCGTCGAAGGCGCGCAAGGAGATGGTGGTGCTGGCGCTGATCCGCATGGCCTCGGCCGACCCGGACGCCGCCGCCTTGCAGCTCGATTCCAAGTGGGGACCGATGCTCTCGCCCGAGGAGCGCAACTGGCTCTGGGGCCACATCGGCCGCCAGGCGGCGCAAAAGCTGTCGCCGCAGGCGGTGGGCTACTTCGCCAACGTGACCAAGAACAGCGACCTCACCGACGACATGCTCGGCTGGAAGGTGCGCGCCGCCCTGCGCATGGGCCAGTGGAAGGACGTCGCCACGGCCATCGACGGCATGAGCGACGAAGGCCGCCAGGACCCGACCTGGGTCTACTGGAAGGCGCGCGCGCTGATGGCCCAGGGCGGCGATCGCCGCACGGAAGAGGCGCGCGAGCTGCTGCAAGGCATCGCCGGCACGCGCGGCTTCTACGAACTGCTGGCGCTGGAAGACCTGGGCCAGCGCGCCCAGGCGGCCACCAGGCCGGACCCGCTCACGCCCGAGGAGAAGGCCGCGGCGCGCGCCAACCCGTCGCTGCAGCGCGCGCTCTACGCCATCGGCATCGGCCTGCGGCCCGAGGGCGTGCGCGAGTGGAACTACGCCACCAACCTGCACGACAAGGGCGGCATGGACGACCGCGCCCTGCTGGCGGCGGCCGACCTGGCCTGCCAGCGCGAGATCTACGACCGCTGCATCAACACCAGCGAGCGGACCAAGGGCGTGATCGACGTCGACCAGCGCTTCCCCATGCCCTTCCACGACACCGTGCTGCGCAAGAGCCAGGACATCGGCCTCGACCCGGCCTACGTCTACGGCCTGATCCGCCAGGAGTCGCGCTTCATCATGGACGCGCGCTCGGGCGTGGGCGCCTCGGGCCTGATGCAGGTGATGCCCGCCACCGCGCGCTGGACGGCCAACAAGATCGGCCTGCCCTACTCGCCGTCGATGATCACCGACCGCGAGACCAACATCACCATCGGGACCAACTACCTCAAGCTGGCGCTGGACGACTTCGACGGCTCCATGCCGCTGGCCGCCGCCGCCTACAACGCCGGCCCCGGGCGGCCGCGCGCCTGGCGCAACGGGCCGGTGCTCGATGCCGCCATCTGGGCCGAGAACGTGCCCTTCAGCGAGACCCGCGACTACGTGAAGAAGGTGCTGGCCAACACCACCAACTACGCGGCCATCATCACCGGCCGGCCGCAGTCGCTGCGCGAGCGGCTCGGCCGCGTCGGCCCGCGTTCGGCCGGCGAGCCGGAGCCGAACAAGGACCTGCCCTGAGCGGCGCCCGGGCGCCCGCCCGACGGGGGCGCGCCCCCTCGCCGTGCCTGCCTGCTGAATGAACCGCTACCTGCAAGCGCTGCGCGACGCGCTCCCGCGCTGGGCCGTCGAATGGCTCGACGTGCTCGTGCCGATGGCCCAGGTCGCCCTGATCCTGCTGGGCGCGTGGCTGCTGTTCCGCCTGGCCGCGCGCCTGATCCGCCGCGTGACCGGCGCCTATGCGCTGCCGGTCGAAGTCGCCGTGGTGTCGCGCCGCGTCAGCGGCTTCCTGATCTACGGCGGCGCGCTGCTGTGGAGCCTGGAGCGCCTGGGCGTGTCGGGCACGGTGCTGTGGACGGCCTTCACCGGCTTCGCGGCCGTCGGCGCGGTGGCCTTCTTCGCGGCGTGGAGCGTGCTGTCGAACATCTTCTGCGCGCTCCTGATCTTCACCACCCGCATGTTCCGCATCGACGACGTGGTAGAGCTGCTCGAGAACGGCGAGAAGCCCGGCCTGCGCGGGCGTGTGCTCGACATCAACCTGGTCTACACCACGCTGGAGGAAAGCGGCACCGAGGCGAGCGGCACCACGCTGCAGATCCCCAACAGCCTGTTCTTCCAGCGCTCGGTGCGGCGCTGGCATGGCAGCCGCCCGGGCGTGCCGCCCGCGGTCGGCGTGGCGCCCGCACCGGCCCCTGCAGCGGCCCCCGCCGGACCAGCACCCTGATCGGCGCCGCGGCCTGCGGCAGACAAGAGGACTTCTGCCTACAGCCGGCGGGCCGCCGGCCGCGCCACACTCGCGCTCACCCCCACTCCTGCCGCATCCATGGCCGCTTCGTCCTGGTGGAACGAGATCACCCAGGTGGTCGTCACGGAGTTCTCCGACGTTCCCGACCTCACGCAGTTCGTGCGCATCACCGTCCGGTTGCTCCTGGCCTCGGTGCTGGGCTTCATCCTCGGCTTCGAGCGCGAGCAGCAGGGCAAGGCCGCCGGCGTGCGCACCCACATGCTGGTGGCGATCGGCTCGGCGATGTTCGTGCTGGTGCCGCAGCAGACCGGCATCGAGCCGGCCGACATGAGCCGCGTGATCCAGGGCCTGGTCGCGGGCGTCGGCTTCCTGTGCGCGGGCACCATCCTCAAGCATGGCGCCGGCGAGCAGCAGGTGCAGGGCCTCACCACCGCCGCCGGCCTGTGGATGACGGCCGCCATCGGCATGGCCTGCGGCCTGGGCCGTGAGGCCACCGCGGTGCTGAGCGCGCTGCTGGCGCTGGCGGTGCTGCAGCTCGTGCCCCGGCTCGTGAGCGGCCTCGAGCGCATCGTCGGCCCGCCGCACGACAGCGACGAGCGCCCGCGCCCGCGCGTGATCGCTTCGCCGGACGACGACGGGCCGAAGCCGCCGGCCTGACGGCGTCGGCGCGGATTCGGCATCAATCCGCGGCCGATCCGGCATCAGCGCCGCACGGGCCAGCCGCTAGCATCGGCGGATTCATCCAACGGAGGATCCGGACATGGCGGCGCTCAAGCTCTACATCGGCAACAAGAACTACTCCTCGTGGTCCATGCGGCCATGGGTGCTGCTCAAGCAGGCCGGCATCCCCTTCGAGGAGGTGATGGTGCGCTTCGACTCCTTCGACGCCGACTCCGCCTTCAAGGCCACCGTCAAGGCGCTGAATCCCACGGGCACGGTGCCGGTGCTGGTCGATGGCGACCTTGCCGTGTGGGACACCCTCGCGATCGCCGAGTACGTCGCCGAGCGCTTCACCGACAAGGGCCTTTGGCCGCGCGACGTGGCCGCGCGTGCCCGTGCGCGCAGCGTGTGCGCCGAGATGCACGCCGGCTTCACCGCGCTGCGCGGCCACTGCCCGATGAACGTCGAGGCCGACCTGCGCGAGGTCGGCCAGAAGATCGTACGCGAACAGGCCGCCGTACGTGCCGACCTGGCGCGCATCGGCAGCATGTGGACCGAACTGCTCGCCACGCACGGCGGGCCGATGCTCTTCGGTGACTTCAGCATCGCCGATGCGTATTTCGCACCCGTCGCCTCGCGCATCCGCACCTACGGCCTGCCCGTGCCGGCCGAGGCGCAGGCGTACGCCGACCGCCTGCTGGCGCTGCCCGGGGTGCGGGCCTGGACCGACGAGGCTCTGAAGGAGCACGACTTCGTGCCTTTCGACGAGCCGTATCGGGCGTCGCGGGATTGACCATCCTGCCTCGTCGCCACGCGCAGCCCGGCGTCACTCGGGCGCGGCTTCACGTTGAAGCCCTCGCTGTCGTTGGTGTGCTCAATCTCACCCTTGACCGGGCCACGCGTGTTGCCCGGCGCGGAAGGCCCACCCACGACTCAGGTCTGCGCGAAGTATGCGGGCTTGAAGCGCAGCGGCACCTCGATGGCCCCGTTGTGCCCCATCCCGCCCTTGCCCTCGATCCCGCTCATCACGTGCAGGTAGTCCAGCGCCACGCACAGGCGCGGCTTCTCGTTCAGCCCGCTGTTGGGCATGTCTTGGGTCCAGCAGGTTGCCCGCAGGTGCGCGGCCTGTCCAGGCACTGAGCTCCCCATCCAGGTTCTGGTAGCCGATGCCGCCTCCGGCGCTGACCACGATGAAGGCGGTGGTGCTGTCCTTGGGCACGGTCCGCTCCCCGTGGATGCCGGGGTCCTTGGCGCTGATGACCTGTATCCAGCGCGTGGCGGTGGCACGGGCGTTGTCCTCCCAGCGCACCTCGTAGACACCCGAGCGGTGGCTGTGCCCTGACAGGTGCCAGTCCACGGCGGGCCAGCTCCCACGGCGCCCCGGGGCGCTGATGTAATGCTCCAGATAGGTCGCCTGGTTGCGCTCGCAGGTACCAACGTTCATTTGGTTGAAGGCGGCTTTCATGCCAAATCGGCCCGCAGCGCCCGTGGGTGGATCGCATCCAGCTATTGAATTCATAGCACCCCCTCCCCGACCGCACGCGGTAGCGTGTCCGCGTGCTTAGTGCGGCAGCTTGATGTTGGAGCCCTCGGCCTTGAAACCGCCGAGCTTGCGCAGGTCTGTGCCGCCGCTTTGCTTGAACTCCTTGACCTGGGTCTGGCTCAAGTCAAGGGTGAAGCTGAAGGTGTTTCGGGTGAACGTGAGCGTGTCAATGTGGCCCTGGCTGAAGTTGGCGCGCTCGATCTCGCAGTCTTCCACGGTGAATGCGGCCGCGTTGAGTCGGGCTGAACGCAGCATAGGCGCCTTGACGCGCCGGAAGGTGACGCTTTGGGTCAACACGGGTTGGGGTGAGGCGTCGCCGGGCCGGTAGCCACCGCCAATGCCCGCCACCTCGTTGACCGAACCACCAAAGCGGACGTCTTCGACGAGGACGTGCTTGAACGCACCCGCGTAGATGGCACAAACGCGTTCGCCGTCGCCGGTGATCCAACTGTCTTTGAGGCGCAGGCTTTGCGCACCTTCCTCGATGCCCATCTTCAAGCTGCTGGCCTTGATCTTCTCCATGACCACTTCGCCCTTGACGCTGGCACCCGTGAGGTCCAGTACGTCGATCTGGGTGTCCCGGATGGTGAGGGATTGCAGGCTCGCGGGCACCATGTCGAAGGTGCCGCGCAGTTTGCAGTTTTCGATAAGCACAGCCCCACTGTCTGGACTGAACGCGACATCATCAAACTCACAGCCTCGCGCCGTCATTCCCGAGTCGGCGGTAAGTTTGAACCACTTGGCCTTGCAGTTGATGAAAGAGGCTTGTCCGTAGTTGCCAATCGCGCCTTGATGATTGCGGTTGGGATCGTTGCCAAAGAATTGGCATGCCTTCGAATCGCTCAAGGCCCTGTTCGAGAAGATGAGGGCATGAGCCGTGACCACAACATGACCATCTACGAGGCGTGTTTGGCCTATGGCCCCACCTACGGCCAGGCACTGACCGGCTACAACTTCGATGGCGGGCAGTTCGATTGGTTCTACGCGCTGTTCACCCCTTTGGCCGATGTGGTGTACGCCTATGGTGCGAAGCCGGAGGAGAAGAGTGGCGCCGGTGCCAGCCAGGTCATCGCCGCCCTGGGCTGGGGCGTCAATGAAAACTTCAAGAACCTGTGGGACACAAAAGCCCTGAGCAAGATCGGCGTGGACCGCCAGGGCGCGGGCATCCTGCCGCGTGCCACCGAGTCCTTCAGTGCCGACCAGCTCAAGCTGGTGACGCAGGCGCGGCGCTACAAGCAGGCCGGCAACAGCGCCAGCTTCGGCAAGACCTACAAATACCTGAGCGACCCTGAGCTTCGTCGCAAGGAGACAGGCGATCAGGAAATGGTCGTCAAAGGCGCATTGTTCAGTGGTGCACGCTTTCAGTACCTAACTTGGAGAAACATCAAGTTTGTAGATTGCGACTTTGCGGGAGCCTATGAGATCAAGCTTGATGCGATGGAGAATTGCTCATTCGAGAGTTGCAAGATCGTGGGTATCCATGGTTTCGGAACGATGCGCAACGTGCAGTTCTACAAATGCCTTTCTGGCGGTGCATCCGTTTGGGGTGGTGGGGAGGAAAGCACAAACGTGCGCTTCGAGGAGTGCCAGTTCATCGGAGACACCAGCGATCGGAACCATCAGGGCGGTATCGGCACCTACGGTGAAGCCGCGTTCATCAATTGCAAAGTCAAATGGTTCGCGTTGACGGGTGATGCGAAGTTGGTTGTTCGCGGCTGCGAATGCGAAGATGTTCGAGTGACCCTAAGCGGTGAGGGCCTTGCAGCATCCGTCCTTGTCGAGAATAGCAAGCTACGCGGTGAGTTCCGAATGATTCCCGCACGCCTCCAATCCCTAACCATTCGCGACACCCAAATCGACCTACTGGACCTCACAGGCGCCAGCGTCAAGGGAGATGTGGTGATGGAGCGGGTCAAGGGGGGAGTTCTGAAAGTGGGCGTCCGCGATGCCCGCAGCCTGACCTTGCGCGACAGTCAAATTTACGGGGCTGCCGATAACTTCAATCCTCGAGTGTTCAGCATGGCCGCAGACAGCGTGGACCAACTTCTGATTGACAACGTGCAATTCGCCAGCGGACTGCAAGACGTTGTAAAGATCGGCAACACCGGCCCGCTCACCGAAAGCCAATGGAGCGCCGTACCGCAGGCTGCCAAGACCGTCAGGGTCTTTGAGGTAGTTGTACTTCTTGCCAAAGGTTTTGATGTTGGGTTTGCTCATGGGGCTGCATCCGGCGAGTGATGTGAGTGCAAGGGCTTGCAACAGAATGCGGCGTTGCATCAGTTCGATCCCGGAGGGGGCCGTATCACTTTTGCAGGGTCGGGATAAAGATTTCCCGTCTTGGTCGCCAACTTTCCCCACGTCTTCCACAAGCAATCCCATTCCGGCACCTCCCCCCGCTCCCCTGCAGACCTGCGGAACATCCAGTACGACTTGGGCGACAGCTGGGCCTCGCCAATCTGAATGTCCAGCGGGTACACCCACGGGTCGTTCTCGAACAGCATGTCCTTGGCCCAGTCTTCACCGGTGCCCGCAGGCTTGGGCTTTTTGAGCGTGACCTCCATGAACGCCTGCGCAATGCGCCGGTATTCGCTGCCCTTCTCAAATTTGGACGGGTTGGGGAATCGCGCCACCACACCCGACTGCATGGCCTGCGTGAGCTTGGCGATCTCTTCGCCGCTGAACGAGAGCGTTGCGCTCAGCGGGTCTTTGCCCCTGATGAGCGTGGGCGCCAAGCGCTGCCATTGGCCGCGCTTGGCCTGCTCGTATTCGTCCGTGCCGCCAGCAGTAAAAGTCCAAATCGCCATGGACTGCACACAGTCGAGCTCCGCCATCTGCCGGCTGAAGCTCACCTCCAATTGCTTGGGATAGCCCTCTTTCATGTTTGTCAGCAACAGCGGCACCTCGATGGCACCGTTGGGTCCCATACCACCCTTGAGCTTCGTCAAAAGGAGATAGGTGATGGGGTGTTGGTCATTGAGGGGGCCGAGGTCAGCGGTGTGGACTTTCAGTACTTGACATGGAGGAAAATTCGCTTTGTCAACTGTGACTTCGCGGGCGGCTACGAGATCAAGTTAAAGGCACTATCCGATACCAGCTTTGAGAACTGCAAGCTCGCCGGGATTTTTAGTTTTGGCGTCTTGAGCAACGTGCGATTCTTCAAATGCCTTTCGGGATTTAACTCAAACTGGGGTGGAGATGGAGGAAGTGTTGTCTTTGAGGAATTGCACACCTTTGCGTCCTTGCTCTGGCTGTCCTGGCCCACGTCCTCGATGAGGAAGTCGGTGTCCAGGACCAGGTATTCGGCATTGGCGTCTTGCCTGGGGTGCTTCTTCAGCTCGAAGGTGCAGCCCGGCACCATGCCCCGCAGGTTGCCGCTGGCCCTTGCTCTGGCCCCGTGGGTGCGCAGCTGCTGCATGCGCAGGCGGGCCAGGTGGTCGCCTTCGGCTTGGGGGTCGTTGGCTTGTCCTGTGCCCGCCCGGGGCTGGGCGTAGTGGCTGCCTGCCCGGTCGGCGTGCCACTGGTAGACCTCGCCATCAGCCTGGCCGGTGGGGCGCGGGTCCTTGCGGCCGCTGCTCAGGTCGGCCCTGGGCCTGGTGTAGTCGTAGTCCCGGGTGCTGTAGCTGCCGCTGGTGAGCTGGTGGTGGGGGACGAAGGCATGGAGGTACTCGGCATCGAGCTTCCAGCCCGGTGCGTGGTATTCGACCTGCTGGTAGGCGGCGCTGGGGTTCTTCTGGTGACCACCCATGTTGTCGATGAGCACCAGGCGGTGTTTGCCGTCGCTGTGCTCGAAGAAGTAGTTGATGCCCCATTCCTGGGTCAACCGCTCGAAGAACTGGAGATCGCTCTCGTTGTACTGGGTCTGGTAATCCCGTGGGGGGTAGGTCTCGACCAGGCGCTTGTCGACGGGGAAGCCATAGTCGGCGAGCAGTTCATCCAGGATCTGCACCACGCTTTGGTTCTGGAAGATCCTGCAGTCGGTGGTGAGGCTGGTCAGGTGCAGCCAGGGGCGCAGGACGAGGCGGTACTGGACGTGGCGGCCTTCCTCGCCCCAGAGGGCCGCCTCGGTGATGAGGGCATTGATCTCACGCACCCCAGCGCCCACCCGGTCCACGGAGGCGCCGACGGCGCCGGGGAGGAATTCGCCGGCACCATCGAGTTCGATCAGGCAGCTGACCTCACGGCCGATGAACGCGTCAAGGTCGAAGTCGGTGGCGCCTGAGGCCCCGAGGTTCAGGGCATCCGGGGTCTTCAGGAGCAGCTCGTACTCGAACAGGCGGTTCAGGCCCTCGCGACCGGACAGGCGGACCGGCTCCAGCGCGGGCCGCCCCAGGTGCATGGGAATGGCTGCGCTTCGAACGCGCAGCGCGTGTGACAGTGCCTGCATAGCCTCTCCCTGAACTTCTTGGCTTGGCCTGCAGCCACGGCTCTCGGCGTGCGGCCCTTGCAACCATGGTAGTTCGGCCACGCGGGTCTCAGTCGTTGCATCTGTCCAGGATGAGGGAGGCCGCGGGCTGGAAAGCGCTCAAAACGATACTTTCTCCACACCTAAACTGTCTCCATGGAGATCTACCTCGTCGGCGGCGCCGTGCGCGACCGCCTGCTCGGCCTGCCCGTGTCCGACCGGGACTGGGTGGTCGTGGGCGCCACGCCCGATGACATGGTCGCGCAAGGCTTCGTGCCGGTGGGGCGCGACTTCCCGGTGTTCCTTCACCCTCTGACGCACGAGGAGCACGCGCTGGCCCGCACCGAGCGCAAGAGCGGCCCCGGCTACCGCGGCTTCACCGTGCACACGGCCCCGGACGTGACGCTGGAGCAGGATCTCGCGCGGCGCGACCTCACGATCAATTCCATCGCTGTCCCCGCAGGCGTGGCGGGCGCTGCAGGCGATTTCGACCCCGACACGCCGGCACTGGTCGACCCTTACCACGGCCGGCGCGACCTGCGGCAGAAGGTGCTGCGCCACGTGACCGAGGCCTTTCGCGAAGACCCGGTGCGCATCCTGCGGCTGGCGCGCTTCGCGGCCCGCTTCCACGACTTCACCGTGGCGCCCGAGACGATGGCGCTGATGCGCGAGATGGTGGCCGACGGCGAGGTCGATGCCCTGGTGCCCGAGCGCGTGTGGCAGGAGCTCGCGCGCGGCCTCATGGAAGCGAAGCCCTCGCGCATGTTCGAGGTGCTGCGCGCCTGCGGCGCCCTGGAGGTGCTGCTGCCGGAGGTGGACGCGCTCTGGGGCGTGCCGCAGCCGCCGCAGCACCACCCCGAGGTCGACACCGGCGTGCACCTGATGATGGTGCTGGACATGAGTGCCCGCCTGGCGGCGCCCTTGCCGGTGCGCTTCGCCTGCCTCACGCACGACCTGGGCAAGGCCACCACGCCGGCCGAGGTGCTGCCGCGCCATATTGGCCACGAGCAGCGCAGCGCGCGTCTGCTGGCGGGCGTGTGCGAGCGCTGGCGCGTGCCGACCGAGGTGCGCGAACTGGCCGAGGTGGTGGCGCGCGAGCACGGCAACATCCACCGCAGCGAGGGCTTCGAGGCCGCCGCGCTGGTGCGGCTGCTGGAACGCTGCGACGCCTTTCGCAAGCCCCAGCGCTTCGACGCGGCACTGCTGGCCTGCGAGTGCGATGCGCGGGGGCGCCTGGGCCTGGAGGACGCGCCCTACCCCCAGCGGCCGCGCCTGCTGCGCGCCCTGGAGGCGGCGCAGTCGGTGGCCACCGAAGGCATCGCGCGCGAGGCGGCGGCCCGCGGCGCCAAGGGGCCGCAGATCGGGCAGGCGATCCATGCAGCGCGGGTGGCGGCCGTGGCAGCGGCCGCACCCTGACCCCGGCGCGGGGCCGCACAGGCCGGCGGGAACTGCCGGCTTTGGCCGACGCGCGGCCGCCGCGACGCGTGCTAAGTTCTCGAACGATGCAGACGACCCCGCCACTCCCGGGCCGCGATGCGGCCCTGTTCCTCGACTTCGACGGCACGCTCGTCGCGATCGCCGAAACCCCCGAAGCCGTCGAAGTGCCCCCCGGCCTGGTGCCGCTGCTGATCGAACTGCACGAGCTCCTGGGCGGTGCGCTGGCCGTCGTGTCGGGCCGCCCCATCGATGTGCTCGACCGCTTCCTCGCCCCGCTGCGCCTGCCGGCCGCCGGTGAACACGGCGTGCAGCGCCGCGACGCCGAAGGCCGCATGCAGGAAGCCGCCGCGCCCGACCTCACCGGCGTGCTCGAGGCCGCCAACGCCCTGGCCTCGCGCCACGCCGGTCTGCTGGTGGAACGCAAGCACGCCGCCATCGCGCTGCACTACCGGCTGGCGCCGGCGCTCGAGCAGCTGTGCCTGGACACGATGGCCGAGGTGGTCGGCACGCAGCCGCAGTTCGAGCTGCTGCACGGCAAGTGCGTGGTCGAGATCAAGCCGGCCGGCGTGAACAAGGGCATCGCGATCGACGCCTTTCTCAAGGAAGCGCCCTTCGAGGGGCGCCACCCGGTCTTCGCCGGCGATGACACCACCGACGAGACCGGCTTTGCCGTGGTGCAGTCGCGCCCCGGCGGCATGGGGATCAAGATCGGGCCCGGCAGCACGCGCGCGGCGCAGCGCCTGGAGGGCCCGCAGGCCGTGCACGCCTGGCTGCAGACCTTGCGCGACATGCTCGTGCATTCCTGATCCGCCCCGCCCGCTGCCGCACCCTGGACCTACCGCATGCCCCGTCTCGTCGTCATCTCCAACCGCGTCGCCGACCCCCGCAAGCCCGCCGCCGGCGGCTTGGCGGTGGCGGTGGGCGAATCGCTGCAGCAAAGCGGCGGCCTGTGGTTCGGCTGGAGCGGCACCATCGTCGAGGACGGGCCCACGGGCGAAGGCGAACTGCACAAGCACCAGGCCGGCAAGGTGATGCTGGCCACCCTCGACCTGAGCCGCGAGGACCACGACGCCTACTACCTCGGCTACAGCAACAACGTGCTGTGGCCGGTGTTCCACGACCGACTCGACCTGGCCAACTTCGAGGCCGGCTACATCGGCGGCTACCGGCGCGTGAACCAGCTCTTCGCGCGCAAGCTGCTGCCGCTGCTCAAGGACGACGACATCCTCTGGGTGCACGACTACCACCTGATCCCGCTGGCGGCCGAGCTGCGCGCCATGGGCTGCAGGCAGCGCATCGGCTTCTTCCTGCACATCCCGCTGCCGCCGCAGATCATCATGGCGGCGATCCCGCAGCACGAGTGGCTGATGCGCTCGCTCTTCGCCTACGACGTGATCGGCTTCCAGGCCAACCAGGACGTGCAGCACTTCGAGCGCTACGTGCTCAACGAGGCGCACGGCGAATCGCTGGGCGACGACATGTTCCGCGCCTGGGGCAACACGGTGCGCGCCAGCGCCTTCCCGATCGGCATCGACGTCGACGAGTTCGAGGCGCTGACCCAGGCCAAGGACGCGCGCGACATGTACACGACCATGAAGGACGAGTACAGCAAGCGCCGCCTGCTGCTGGGCATCGACCGGCTGGACTACTCCAAGGGCATCCCGCAGCGGGTGCGCGCGTTTCGCGAACTGCTCGCGCACTATCCCGAGAACCGGCGCAGCGCGACGCTGATCCAGATCGCGTCGCCCACGCGCGAGGACGTGAACGCCTACGGCGACATCCGGCGCGAGCTCGAGTCGCTGTGCGGCGCCATCAACGGCGACTACGGCGAACTTGACTGGATGCCGGTGCGCTACATCCACCGCATGGTGGCGCGCAAGCGCGTGCCGGGGCTGGCCCGCGCGGCGGCCGTCGGCCTGGTTACGCCGCTGCGCGACGGCATGAACCTGGTCGCCAAGGAGTACGTGGTGGCGCAGGACCCGGACGACCCGGGCGTGCTGGTGCTCTCGCGCTTCGCCGGCGCGGCCGAGCAGCTGAAGGAAGCGCTTCTGGTCAATCCCTACGACACGCATGGCACCGCCGAGACGGTGCAGCAGGCCCTGCAGATGCCGCTGGAGGAGCGCCGCGCACGCCACCAGCGCCTCTTGCAGCGCATCCGCGAGCAGGACGTGCACTGGTGGCGCAAGACCTTCCTGGATGCGTTGAACAGCGCGGGCGGCGACCGCCGCTGAGCAGGTCTCGTACCCGCGCTACAGGCCACGACATTTCAAGCCGAATCGGGCTGAACCCCGCGTCGGTCGGGCGCAAGCAGCTATTCTTTCGATAGCAGATCGGGCGCCGGCGCGAGCACCTCGGCCATCACCGCGGCCACCCAGTCCATGAAGGCCTGCACGCGCCGCGCAACCTGGCGGCGGTGGGCGTAGAGCAGCGTCACCGGCAGCGGGTCGGCACGGTACGCGGGCAGCACTTCCACCAGCCGGCCGCTGTCGATCCACTCGCGCAGGCCCAGGGCGGGCGCCTGGATGATGCCCAGGCCCGCGAGGCAGGCCGACTCGTAGGCGAAGGTGTTGTTCACCGTGAGCACCGCGGCCATCGACAGCATGCGCGGCTCGCCGTTCTCGGTGTATTCCCAGCCGGGCGCGGCGCCGCCGAGCGTCGATGAATAGCGCACCAGGCGATGCTGCGCGAGCTCGTCCAGCGTGCGCGGCGTGCCGAAGGCCGCAAGGTAGGCCGGGCTGGCCACGTTGATCTGCGGCAGCAGGCCCAGGGGCCGCGCCACCAGGCCCGACTCGCGCAAGGCGCCGGCACGGATCACGCAGTCGAAGCCCTCGTGCACCAGGTCGACGCGGCGGTCGGTGCTGCTGAGCTCGAGCTCGATCTGCGGATGGGCGGCGAAGAACTCCGGCAGCCTGGGGATCAGCACCTGGCTCGACAGCTGGCCCGGCATGTCGACGCGCAGCCGCCCGCGCAGGGCCGCCGGCTGCCGCTGGAACAGCGCCTGCAGGTCGTCGGCCTCGCCCACCAGCGCCTGCGCGCGCTCGGCAAAGAGCTGCCCGTCGGGCGTGACGCGCACGCTGCGCGTCGTGCGCTGCAAAAGGCGCGTGCCCAGTTCGGCCTCCAGCTGCTGCACGACGGCCGACACGCGCGCCCGCGTCAGGCCCAGCCGCTCGGCCGCACGGGTGAAGCTGGCGGTTTCGGCCACCAGCAGGTAGATGCGCAGGGCGTCGAGGTCCATGGAAGGCCTATTGTCAATTCCTGATGAACAGTGAAGCGATTTTCAGCGACTTTATTCATCGATTGTCGGCCCATACAGTTCAGTCCATCGCCAACCCCCTGATTGAAAGGACCGACATGACCACACCCTCGAACGCTTCCACCCCCATCGCCCTCATCACCGGCGGCAGCCGCGGCCTCGGCCGCAACGCCGCCCTGCACCTCGCGCGGGCCGGCGTCGACGTCGTACTCACCTACCGCAGCAGCGCCGGCGAAGCGCAGGCCGTGGTGCAGGAGATCGAGGCGCTCGGCCGACGCGCCGTGGCGCTGCCGCTGGACGTCTCGCAATCGAAGTCCTTCGGCGACTTCGCTGCCACGCTGAAGCAGGCGCTGGCCAGCACCTGGCAGCGCGAACGCTTCGACTACCTCGTGAACAACGCCGGCATCGGCGTCAACGCCCCCTTCGCCCAGACCACCGAGGCGCAATTCGACGAGCTCGTGGCCGTGCACCTGAAGGGCCCGTTCTTCCTCACGCAAGTGCTGCTGCCGCTGCTCGCCGACGGTGGCCGCATCCTGAACGTCTCGAGCGGCCTCGCGCGCTTCGCGCTGCCGGGCTACGGCGCCTACGCGGCCATGAAGGGCGGCATCGAGGTGCTCACGCGCTACCAGGCCAAGGAACTCGGTGCGCGCGGCATCGCCGTGAACGTGATCGCGCCCGGCGCCATCGAGACCGACTTCGGCGGCGGTGCCGTGCGCGACAACAAGGACCTCAACGCCGCCATCGCATCGCAGACCGCGCTGGGCCGCGTCGGCCTGCCCGACGACATCGGCGGCGCGATCGCGGCGCTGCTGCAGCCGGGCAACGGCTGGATGACCGGCCAGCGCGTGGAAGTGTCGGGCGGCATGTTCCTCTGAAGCGGCCCGCGCGCCGTTCAGAGCTTGCGCAGGCCGGCGATCGAGGGCGCGAAGAAGTATTCGCCGCCCTTGAGCGTGACGAAGCCGGCGAACAGCTTCTGGATGGCGCCGGCGGTCGAGTTGTAGATCGGCGGCCAGTGCTGCCCCAGCGTGCCACGCTGGCCGATGATCGGGTCCATGCCGATGCCGGCCTCGGGGAAGTTCTCGTTGTTGGCCCACACGGTCTGCATGAAGCGGAACTGGTTCTCGATCGACGCCTGGTAACTCATGAACAGCAGCCCCACGCCATCGTTGGGCTGGTCGATGAGGTCCTTGGTGTCCGGGTCCTGCAGGCGCGCGCCGTAGGTGATGCCGCGGCGCGCCATCTGCACGCCCTTGTCGAAGGCCAGGCCGCCGGGACTCGAGCCGCGCGGGTTGGTCTTGCGGATGTGGGCATGGAAGGGGCACTTGCCGGCGCCGGCATCGGCCGAATAGTCGAAGTCGTTGGCCACCGGCACGCCTGCCTCCATATCTTGCAGCGTGAGCGGCGTACCGTCCTCGAAGCGCCCCACCACCTGAGCCCCGGCCCGCTCTCGGTCGTCATCGACCAGGCCCAGGTCATCGGCCAGCGCCTCCTCGGCCTGCTTGAAGCCGGCGACGTCCTGCTCGAGCTTGCGAAAGACGAAGAAGCTGCCGTGGCTGGACGCTCCGCCCGCGTCGAGCGGATCGGGCACGAGGAACTGCGACAGCGGCGCCGCCGGGTCGTACACGGTGCGCGGCTCCTTCGCCAGTTCGCTCTGGAGCATCAGCGGCTGCGAGCGGCCGTCGACATAGCCGAAATGCTCGATCCCCTCGCCGTCGGCGTTCCTGTAGGCCCGGCCTTCCTGCACGAAGCGGATCTCGAAGCCGCTGTCTTCCTTGCCCAGGTCGGCGGCGAGCTTGCCGACGATGCGTGCGAAATCGACCTCGTGGTGGTAGGCCACCAGCAGCAGCACGTCCAGGGGCCGCTT
The DNA here is from genome assembly GCA_030418545.1 of Xenophilus aerolatus. Classification (GTDB taxonomy): domain Bacteria; phylum Pseudomonadota; class Gammaproteobacteria; order Burkholderiales; family Burkholderiaceae_C; genus Xenophilus. Next base: position 16,759 of record QAIB01000007.1, read on the forward strand.
GAGCTCGTCCTGCCAGTTGGCCGTGGTGCCGTCGTCGAGCACCTGGGTGTCGGCCGCCATGCCGCCGGCGAAGGCGCCGAAGCCGAGGAAGGCGCCCTGCCGCCCGAACTTCGTCATGCCGGTCTGGCTCAGGAACGCCAGCCGCACCACACCGCCCGGCGAACGCGTGGCCTTGAACTGCAACGCCTCCTGCAGCTGAGTGTGCGCGTCGGTGACGGGGAAGGCATGCAGGAAGGCGCGCGCCCTGGGCGCATCGGTCACCTCGAGGAAGAGCAGCGCGACGTGTTCACGGCCGTGGCCCTTGAGGATGTTGGCCTGCAGGTTGCGCAGGAAGCTTTTTTCCTGCGTGCTGATGACGGTGTCGTCGAAGGGGTGCGAGAGCTGGATCGGCATGGCGGTCTCCGCGTGGGGTGGGGATTCCAGCGTAGGCCTGCGCGGCCACGCGGTCGTCCTCCGCACGAGGGAGCATGTGTCCACCCACTCACAAGCCAGCGCTCGTCAGCACTGGGCAGCCGGCGACGACCGAGCGCCCGAAGCCCCGTCGGTGCGCCGGCTTCGTCGCGCTATTCGAAGGCCAGCGCGCCGGTGGGCTGGTGGATCACGACGCGCTCCTCGGGCGCCGGCGCCTGGTCGGTTCGGGGCTCCTCGGCGGCGCGCACCAGCAGCACCGGCACGCGGGCCGTGCGCAGGATCTGCTCGGCGCTGCTGCCCATCACCAGGCGGCCCAGGCCGCGCCGACCATGGGTGCCCAGCACGATCAACTCGGCGCCCCAGTTGCGCGCCTCGTCGTTGACGACCTGGTGCACCGGGCTGCGGAACTCGTCGCGCAGCACGGTGTCGGCCGGCACGCCGGCCTGGGCGGCCTGCGTCGCGGCGTTCGCGAGCAGACGCGAGCCCTGTTCGCGCAGCGTGTCCAGCCAGCCGCCGGGGTTGCCGGCGTAGGCGTCCATGGCCAGCGCGAAGGACAGTTCGTCGATCGCGTGCAGCACGCGGACGCGCCCACCGACGGCGGCGGCGAGCCGCAGGGCCTCGTCGAGTCCGCGGCGCGAGGTCTCGCTGCCGTCGACGGGGACAAGAATGCGCTGGTACATGGTGAGCTCCGGAGTGGATGGAGCCCCCAGTCTGGGCCGGTCGCGCCGCATCGACCTTGACGCAGCGCAAGCCGCGGCATCAGCCGCCCACGCCGCGGCGCGCCCAGGCCCATGCCGGCCAGCGCGGACGCGCCGTGGGCAAGGGCGAGGGCAGCCGGCGCCACGCCACCGGCGCGCGGAGGGCGCTCAGCGTGATCCAACCCGCGCGCTCGACCACGTGCTGCGCGCCTTCGTCGAGCGTGCGTCCCACGGGCACGCAGACGTCGGCGATCCAGCGCGGCGCCTCGTCGATGCGCAGGCGGCCCGCCGTCACGACGAAGGCGGTGCCCGCGTCGACGGCGATGTGCAGGCTCTGGCCCGGTGCCAGCCGGGCGGTGTCGCAGGAGGAGCAGTGCGGGGTTGGGCAGTGCATGGCAGCTTCTTTCGGCGGTGTGGGTCGGTGAGGTCATCGTAGGAACCAGCCCCCTCGGAAAACAGGCACACGGGCCGCCTTTCTGCATCGCAGCAGCCGGCCTGCCGAGCCATCTGTTATGGTCGTTTCGGCCCGATCTGCATCTGTTGCCGCACGCCGGCGCGGCGCACGATGGGGCACAGGCGCCGCACCGCCCCGGCGCACACGGACACCCCATGGACACGCCCCCGCGCTACCGCCAGTTGGCCCAGCACTACCTCGATGCGATCCGCGCCGGATCGCTGCAGCCGGGCGACCGCATGCCCTCGTTGCGCGAGCTGATGAAGCGCCACGGCGTGAGCCTGTCCACCGCGCTGCAGCTGTGCCGCACGCTCGAGAGCGAAGGCTGGGCCGAGGCACGCGACCGCTCGGGTTACTTCGTGCGCCGCCCGCGCCGCCTGGCCACGCCGCCGATGGACGAGCCGGCCACCGACCGCGCGCCCGACCCGGCGCAGTTCGTCGGCATCCACGAGAAGGTGTCGGACTTCGTCACGCGCCGGCGCTACGGCGAGGTGCAGCTGGATTTGTCGATCGCCCGCGGCGCGCCGGCGCTGTACCCCGGCGAAGCGCTGCGCGCCGCGATGGCGCGCCTCTTGCGCCAGCGGCCCGAGATGCTGACCACCGCCGCGCCCTCGCGCAGCCGCACGCCCTTTCGCGAGGCCGTGGCCAAGCGGGCGCTGCAGGCCGGCATGACGCTGTCTCCCGACGAGGTGCTGCCCACCAACGGCTGCATCGAGGCGCTGAACCTCGCACTGCGCGCGGTCGCGCAGCCGGGCGACACGGTGGCGGTGGAATCGCCCACCTTCTACGGCCTGCTGCAGGTGCTCGAGAGCCTGGGCATGCGCGCGCTGGAGATCCCCACCAGCCCGCAGACCGGCCTGTCGGTGGAGGCGCTGGAGATGGCGATCGGCGCCTACGGCAACATCAAGGCCGTCATCGTGGTGCCGCACCTGCAGAACCCGCTGGGCAGCGTGATGCCCGACGCGCACAAGGAGCGGCTGGTGCGGCTGTGCGAACAGCATGGCATCCCGCTCATCGAGGACGACACGTACACCGAACTGCTCGACGCCCCCGTGCCGCCGCGCGCGGTCAAGTCCTTCGACCGCGGCGGCCACGTGATCCATTGCGCCTCGCTGCACAAGGTGCTGGCGCCGGGGCTGCGACTGGGCTGGATTGCGGCCGGCCGCTGGCATGCGCGGGTGGAGATGCTCAAGTACGCGCAGACGCGCAGCAATGAAGAACTCTCGCAGTGGGCCGCCGGCCAGTTCATGGCCACCGGCGCCTACGACCGGCACCTGCGCCAGCTGCGCGACCGGCTGCGCGTGCAGCGCGAGCGCACGGCCGACGCCATCGCGCAGCACTTCCCGGCCGGCACGCGTCTGAACCTGCCGCCGGGCGGGCTGCAGCTGTGGGTGGAGCTGCCCGAGCGGCTGTCCTCGGTGCCGGTGTTCGACGCCGCGTTGCGGGAGCACATCCTGTTCGCGCCGGGCACGCTGTTCTCGAACTCGGCGCGCTTCGACCACTGCCTGCGCGTCAACTGCGGCTGGCCCTGGTCGCCGGCCATCGAAGCGGGGCTGCGGCGGCTGGGCAAGATCGCGTCGGCGATCGCGGCGCGAACGCCGGCTTCGGAGCCGAATCGGGCTGCAGCGCCCGTCCTTCTTGGGCGAAGCGCTACGAATTCAATAGCAGATCAATCAACCAGCGCCAGCGCCGCGTAATCGCCCACCTTGTCTGCCAGGCCGGCGCCCACGATCTGCACGCCGTCGGTCAGCGCGGGCAGCTTGCCGTTGACCTGCGCCTGAAGTCGCGGCAGCAGCCAGTCGCGGTTGTGCCAGAACACGCTGCCGCCCAGGCTGACGCGCTGGAGGTCGAGCGTGACGATGAGGTTGTAGAGCAGCCGGCCCATCACGCGGCACAGACCCTCGGCGATGTCGAGCGCGCGCTTGTCGCCGGCCTGCACGGCCGTGAAGAGCTGCGCCGCGTCCATGCCGAAGCGGCGCGCGATCGCGTTGCCCGCCACCAGGCCCTCGACGTCGCCCACGTTGCCGCAGCCGCACAGCGCATCGTGGTTGTCGTCGTCGGCCACGAAGGTGTGGCCCGCATGGCCGGCGTTGCCCTTCTTGCCGCGCAGCGAGTGGCCGTCGACGCACAGGCCCACCCCGACGCCGGTGCTCCAGGTCACGTAGGCGCAATGGTCCAGGCCCTTCAGCGCGCCCCAGCGGCGCTCGGCCTCCAGCGCGGCGACGGCGTCGTTCTCGACCCGCACCTTGCGAAAGCGCGCAGCCAGCGGCGCCTCGATCACGGCACTGGTCCAGTCGTTGGGCAGGCCGCGCGCGGGGCCCGCCAGGCCGCCGCAGATGTTGGGCGTGGCCAGCTCGACGGCGCCGCCGGCATCGAGGATGAAGGGCCCGGCCGCCGACACGCCCACGCCGTCGATGGCGTCGGGCGAGATGCCGTGCTCGGCACACGCCGCATCGATGAGCCGCATCACCTGCCGCGCGACGGCGTCGTTGGCGCCCTCCTTCGCCGTGGGTGCATGCTGGCGCGCCAGCAGCTCCTGGCGGCCGTCCTCGGCCAGGCTCACGGCCACCTTGGTGCCGCCGATGTCGACGCAGGCTTTCATCTTCGGGAAACGCTTTCGATCAGATCCATCGTGCGATCGCCGCGGCGATCATGCTGAGCACCAGCGTGCTCGCGATGGGCAGTTGCCATTCGCGCCCGAAGGCGCGGAACTCGAAGTCGCCCGGCAGGCGACCGAAACCGAAGCGCCGCAGCCACGCCGTGAGCCCGCTCATGAGCACGAGCGCGAGGACGACGACGATGAGCCAGCGGAGCATGCAGCCAGTTTAGGGTGCACCCTGCCGCCGCCGTGTCAGCCGGCAAGCACGGCCAGCGCCTGGCGGTGCAGTTCGGGCGTGGCGGCGGCGACCACGCGGCCATCGGATTCCAGCCCCAGCGGTTGGCCCGCCCAGTCGGTGATGACGCCGCCCGCGGCCTCGATCAAGCCGGCCGGGCCCAGGTAGTCATACGGCTGCAGCCCGCACTCGACCACCAGGTCGATGCTGCCGCCGGCGAGTTGCGCGTAGCTGTAGCAGTCGCCGCCGAAGCGGCGCATGGCGCACTGGCGGCTCAGGCGGTCGAAGGCGGTCCAGTCGGCGGCGCCGAAGATGTCGGGCGAGGTGGTGAAGATGCGCGCCTCGGCCAGCCGCGTGCAGTCGCGCACGCGCACCGACTGGCCGTTGCGCATCGCCACGCCGCCCTGGCCGACCCAGCGCTCGCCCAGCACCGGCATGTCGACCATGCCGAGCACCACGCGCCCGCCCTCCAGCACGCCGATGAGGGTGCCCCACAGCGGCGAGCCGGTGATGAAGCTGCGCGTGCCGTCGATGGGATCGAGCACCCACACGCGCGCGGCGTCGAGCCGCTCCTGGCCGTGCTCCTCGCCGTAGATGCCGTCGCCGGGCAGCTGCGCCGCGAGGATCGCGCGCATCGCCTGCTCGGCCGCGCGGTCGGCCAGCGTGACGGGGCTCTCGTCGGCCTTGGTGATGATGTCCAGCGGCTGGCGGAAGTGCGCCATCGACTGCGCGGCAGCGGCGTCGGCGAGGGCGTGGGCGGTGCGAAGGAGGTCGGTCATGGAAGAGGATCGAAGCAAGAAAAGGGCGCGGCGGGATGCGCTCAAAGCGTGTGGCTGCGGTCGCCTTCGCGAAAGCCCAGCGCGTCCCACGGCGCGCTGCCGGCGGCCGCGAAGCCGATCACCTTGAACAGCTCGCCCATCTCGTGTTCATGGATCAAATGGGCCGCCAGCGCCCGCTGGGCGGGCGCCGACTGCTCCATTTTCGATAGCAGGCCAGCGTTGATGAGGAAGCGCGCCTGGCTGGTGTAGCCCAGCACGTGCAGGCCGGCGTCCTGGCCCGCGAGGGCGATGCCGGTGAAGTCGACGTGCGCGGTGATGTCCTTGTCGCCCACCGCAGCGAGCGGGTCGCTGTCGGCCTTGTGGCCCTGGTGGCACATCACGGTGCCCATGTGGCGCTGCGGGTGGTAGTACTCCGCCTCGGGAAAGCCGTAGTCGAAGAGGAAGACGGCGCCGCGCTGCAGGCGCTCGGCCAGCGTGCCGATCCAGGCCCTGGCCTGGGGATGGATCTCGGTCAGGTAGTCGTGGTCGCTCTCGATCTCGACCGGCGGGCGCAGCTCGGTGGGCCAGTCGATCCAGGCCAGCGGACCTTCGGGCGTGCGGTAGACGCCGCGCTCGTGCCAGCGGCCGTCCTTGCGCACCAGCAGCTTCACGGGCATGGCGTCGAGCACCTCGTTGCCGACGACCACCCCCTCGAAGCGCTCGGGCAGCTGGTCCGCCCACCGCACCCGGTCGCCCCAGGCGGCCAGCGTCTCCTGCTGACGGGCGCGCAGGCTGCCCGACAGGTCGACGATGGTGTAGCGCTGCAGGTCGCCGCCCAGCGTTTCCAGCAGCTGCGCCGCAAGCGCGCCCGAGCCGGCGCCGAACTCCCACACCTCCTGCGTGCCGGTCTTGGCCATGGCCTCGCGCACCGGCTCGGCCACGGTCTGGCCGAAGAGCGGCGTGAGTTCGGGCGCCGTCACGAAGTCGCTGCCCGAGGCGGGCATGTGGCCGAACTTGCGGCTGCCATGGGCGTAGTAGCCGGCACCTGGCGCGTACAAGGCCAGCGCCATGAAGCGGTCGAAAGGCAGCCAGCCGCCGGCGCGCGCGAGGGCGGCGTCGATAATCCGGGCCATCCGGTCCGAAGGGCTGGCCGAGGGGAAGGCGCTCGACGCGCCGGGCTCCTGGGTCATGCGGCCATTATCGAGACCGGCCCTCCCCTGCCCGCCATGTCCCCCCAATCCGCCACCGATTCCCAGCGTCCGTCCGTCCTCGTGACCGGTGGGGCGCGCCGCCTGGGCGCCGCGATCTGCGAAGCCTTCGCGCGCGCCGGATGGCAGGTGTGGTGCCAGTACCGTGCCTCAGCCGCCGAGGCGCAGGCGCTGGCCGAGCGGCTGCGTGCCGAGGGGCTGGCCGTGCAGGCGGTGGCGGGCGACATCACGCACGAGGCCGGCCGCCGCGCGCTGATGGCCGAGGTGACGGCCGACGCGCCCCTGGCCTGCGTGGTCAACAACGCCTCGTCCTTCGAGCCCGACACCGGCGCCGACTTCGAGGCCGACGCGGCGCTGCGGCAGATCGGCGTCAACCTGATCGCGCCGCTGGACTTCGCGCGCTTGCTGGGCGCGCAGCCCGGCCAGCACGAGTGCAGCGCGATCCACGTGCTGGACCAGAAGGTCCACAACCTCAACCCCGACTACTTCTCGTACACCGTATCCAAGCTGGCGCTGGAGCGGGCCGTGGCGCTGCAGGCGCAGTCGCTCGCGCCGCGGGTGCGGGTGTGCGGCGTGGCGCCAGGCATCCTGTACGTGAGCGGGCCGCAGGGCGAGGCCAACTTCGAGCGCGCGGCCCGCGCCAACCTGCTGCGCCGGCCGATCGACCCGGCCGACGTGGCGAAGACCTGCGTCTTCCTCGCAGAGACCCCCAGCCTCACCGGCACGACGGTGAACGTCGACAATGGCCAGCACCTCGTGCCGCTGCCGCGCGACATCATGTTCGTCGTCGACGAACTGCTCCGGACCCCACCCGCCCCATGACCGCCCTCGACCCCCTCCTGACGAGCTGCCGCCGCGTGTTCCTGCGCAACTACGAGGTGTGGATCAACATCGGCGTGCACGAATTCGAGAAGCGCGCCGAGCAGCGCGTGATCATCAACGTCGACCTGTACGTGCCGCTGGCCGTGTCGACGCCGCAGGCCGACGAGCTGGACGAGGTGGTGGACTACGACTTCATCCGCCGCACCGTGGCGCAGCGCCTGTCCAAGGGCCACATCCACCTGCAGGAGACGCTGTGCGACGACCTGCTGGCGCAGATGCTGGCGCACCCCAAGGTGCAGGCCGCGCGCGTGTCGACGGCCAAGCCGGACGTGTACCCCGACTGCGATGCGGTCGGGGTCGAAGTCTTCGGGAGCAAATGAGATGAGCGCAGTCTGGACCGATGACGCCGATCTGGCGACCACGCCGAACCCGAAGATCGAGCGCGAGACGCACAAGCTCGAAAAGCGCCTGTGCCGCGAGGTCGGCCGCGCCATCGGCGACTACAACATGATCGAGGAAGGCGACAAGGTCATGGTGTGCGTCTCGGGCGGCAAGGACAGCTACGGCCTGCTCGACATCCTCCTCAAGCTCAAGGCCCGCGCGCCGATCCACTTCGACCTGGTGGCCGTGAACCTCGACCAGAAGCAGCCCGGCTTTCCGGAGGAGGTGCTGCCCACCTACCTGAAGCAGCTGGGCGTGCCCTTCCACATCGAGGAGCAGGACACCTACAGCATCGTGAAGCGCGTGATCCCCGAGGGCAAGACGACCTGCGGCCTGTGCTCGCGCCTGCGCCGGGGCATCCTGTACCGCGTGGCCGACGAGCTGGGCGCCACCAAGGTCGCGCTGGGCCATCACCGCGACGACATGCTGCAGACCTTCTTCCTCAACATGTTCTTCGCGGCCAAGCTCAAGTCGATGCCGCCGAAGCTGGTGAGCGACGATGGCCGGCACGTCGTCATCCGGCCGCTGGCCTACGTGGCCGAGAAGGACCTGGTCCGCTGGGCGCAGCACCGCCAGTTCCCGATCATTCCGTGCACGCTGTGCGGCAGCCAGGAGAACCTGCAGCGCAAGCAGGTCGGCGAGATGCTGCGCGAGTGGGAGAAGAAATTCCCCGGCCGCATCGAGAACATGTTCAGCGCGCTGCAGAACGTGGCGCCCTCGCACCTGCTCGACGGAACGCTGCACGACTTCAAGGGTCTGAAGGCGACCGGCGTGGCCGACGAAGAAGGCGACAAGGCCTTCGACCCACCGGAGTTGCCGCCCCTGGCGCCATCGTCCGCGATGCCGGCGCTTCAGGTGGTGCGGATTTCCAGCTGACCGGCCTGCCGCCCGCCGCGGCGAAGGGCCGGATTTCAGGCGATTGGTGCCTGGAGGCCTTATGCGACGTGCGCTGCGTGCTCTTTTCTTGATGGCAATCCCGCTGGCCCTTGCGGGCTGCGCGACCTCGTGGACCGTCGACAGCCAGGTCCGCAGCTTCTCGCAGCTGGGCGCCCTGCCCGCCGGACCCACTTACCGCTTCGATCGCCTGCCCTCGCAGCAGGCTCACGGCGCGGCGCAGGACGAGGTGGAGGCGATGGCCGCGCCCGCGCTGGCGGCGGTCGGCCTGCGGCGGGACGACGTCCACGCCCGCTATGCCGTCCAGGTGACGGCCCGGGTCGCGCCCGAGCTGTCGCCCTGGGCCGACCCCTGGATGGGGCCGGGCTGGGGCCCGGGGTGGGGCGGCGGCCTGGGCTACGGCCGCGGCTGGCGCGGCGCCGCGTGGTATGGCGGCTGGGGCTGGGGTCCCGGCTTCGGCCCGCCGGCCGACCCCTGGTACGGCCGTGAGGTCAGCGTGGTGATGCGCGAGCTGCCGTCCAACCAGGTGGTCTACGAAACCCGGGCCCGCAACGACGGACCCTACAGCGACAGCCGAGCGGTGCTGCCGGTGATGTTCCAGGCGGCGATGCAGGGTTTTCCGGCGCCGCCGGCGGGCGAGCGCCGGGTGGACATCACGCTGCCGCCCCGGGGCGCGCAGACCGCAGCGCCCGCAGCGGCGCCGCGCTGAGCGCGAGCCTCATGCGGCAACGCAGCATGATTTCGGTGGCCTTCCTAGAATGGGCTGGATGGAAGCCACCCGCCTGATCGCCGTGCGCCATGGCGAAACTGCCTGGAACGCCGACACGCGCATCCAGGGCCACATTGACATCCCGCTCAACGATACGGGCCTGTGGCAGGCGGCGCGCGCGGGCGAGGCACTGGCCGAAGAGACGGTGGGCGCCATCTACGCCAGCGACCTGCAGCGGGCCTGGCAGACGGCACAGGCCATCGCCAGCGCGCAGCCGAAGCCCCTGCCGGTGGTGGCCGACCCCCGCCTGCGCGAGCGGGCCTTCGGCAGCTTCGAGGGCCGGACCTTCGCCGCCATCGAAGCCGAAACCCCCGACGATGCCCGCCGTTGGCGCCAGCGGGACCCGCACTTCGCGCCCACCGGCGGCGAGAACCTGGTCGACTTCCGACAACGCATCACCACGGCCGCCGCAGACCTCGCGGCGCGGCATCCCGGCGAACTGGTGGTGCTGGTGGCGCACGGCGGTGTGATGGACGTCCTCTACCGCGCGGCCACCGGCCAGGACATCCAGGCGCCGCGGACCTGGGCGCTCGGCAACGCCGCCATCAACCGGCTGCTCTGGACGCCCCAGGGCTTTTCGCTCGTGGGTTGGGGCGATGTGGGGCATCTGGCGGCCGGACTGCTCGACGAAACCAGCGCCTGAGACGCGCACGCGGGCACCCGGTTCCGGCCTCGGTGCTGCAACGCAACATCCAACATGGCCGGACTTGTAACGTCTGCGGCTTTTTTGTGCGTCCAAAGTCCACACTCCGTTGAGAAAACTCAGTGTTTAGTATTCATTTCTTACACGTTTGGGCGCACAATGTGTCCTGACGGGAGCGATTTGTGATCTTGTCAACACGAAGTGCGCAACCAGTTGCGACTTCGCGTGACAAAGTCTTCGAACGGCATATGCCGTCGCTGTGGGCCTCTGGCTGATGGCGCAGGTAAGCAAAAAAGCCGAAGATCGCTCAGAAATGAGTCCTTTGTTATTACTGAATTGGGCAAAGGCGGAAGAAACGACGACATCGGCGGGCTGGCCTGCCGATCGATAGACGCGAAGGGGCACAGCGGATGAACAAGCAAGAGCCGGAAGGTTCGCCCACCGGGTCGCCGGCACAGGTGCAGACCCGGTTCGCCACGTCGGACGACGCGGTGCAGGGCCAGGACGGCGCGGCCCTGCTTGCACGCGCCGCCCGTGCTCTCGACCTGCCGCCCCGCTCCCCCAACGCCTTGCCGGCGTCCTCCGGGCCGGCCACGCAACTCGTTACACCGCCGCCCGCAGGGGCCCCATACGGCCCGACGCAGGACGTGGCGCTCTGGCTGGGCGCCTGGGCGCTCGTGCTCTGGCGCCTCTCGGGCCAGGACACCTTCGTTGTGCACGGACGCCGGGCGGGCACCCCCCTGGCGCTGCTCGCCACGCTGCAGGACGACCCGATGGTGGACCAGTGGCTGGCCCGCTGCCGAGAGGCGCTGGAGCACGCCGAAACGGCCAGCGCCGAAGCGACGGAGACGGCCGCCGAGGGCGTGATGGCCGTGCTGGCGTGGGGCGAAGCGCCTTCCGGCGCGCCGGCCCGGCCCGGCTCGATCGAACTGCGCCTGCCCGAGGCCAGCGGCTCGGCGGTCCTGGCCTTCGACCCCTCGCGTTTCGACGCCGCCACCGTCGGCCGCTGGGCCGACGCGGTGACGCAGGCGCTCGCCGGCCTGTCCGCCCGCGGGACGGTGCGCGTCGGCGACCTGCCGCTGGCGGGCCCGGCGGAGCGGGCGCTGCTCGACCGCTTCAACGCCACCACCGAGGAGCTGGGCGGCGACGCGCTCGTTCACGAGCTGGTCGACACCCAGGTGCGGCACCAGCCCAAGGCGACGGCCGTGCAGATGGGCGCGCAGCGCCTCAGCTACGGCGAGCTCGACGCGCGCGCGCAGGCACTGGCCACACGGCTGCGGCACCTGGGCGTCGGCCCCGACGTGCCGGTGGCGCTCTACGTGGAGCGCAGCCTGGACATGGTCGTGGCGCTGCTGGCGGTGCTCCAGGCCGGCGGTTGCTATGTGCCGCTCGACCCGCACCATCCGCCCGATCGCACGCTGCTCATCCTTCAGGGGGCACGCCCTGCGGCGGTCCTGACGCAATCCGCGCTGCGCGCACAGCTGCCCGCCAGCGACGCGCCGGTCGTCGTGCTCGACGGCGACGAGGCCGGTGTCCTGCCCGGCGCGTCGACCGCGCCCGCCGTGCGGCCGACGCCGGACCAGCTCGCCTACGTCATCTTCACCTCCGGGTCGACCGGCCAGCCCAAGGGCGTCGCGATGCCGCACCGCGGCCTGGTCAATCTGCTGCGCTGGCAGGCGACCCACCCACGCGTGACCGCGCCGCAGCGCACGCTGCAGTTCGCCGCGCTCGGCTTCGACGTCGCCTTCCAGGAGATCTTCGCGACCCTGTCGGCGGGCGGCACCCTGGTGCTGCTCGACGAGGCGACGCGCCGCGACCCGCAGGCCCTGCTGCAGCTCATGCGCGAGCAGTCCGTCGAGCGGCTGTTCCTGCCCTTCATCGCGCTGCAGAACATCGCCGAATACGCCGCGGCTTCCGGCGACCCGCTGCCGCCGCTGCAGGACGTGATGACCGCCGGCGAGCAGCTGCACGCCAGCCCCGCGATCCGCGCCCTGTTCGCGCGCCTGCCCGGCTGCCGCCTGCACAACCAGTACGGGCCGACCGAAAGCCATGTGGTCACGGCCCTGACCCTGGCCGCCGACCCGGCCGCCTGGGAGCCGCTGCCCACCATCGGCACGCCGATCGCCAACAACCGCATCCACGTGCTCGACCCGAAGGGCCGCGAGCTCCCCATCGGGGCGGCCGGCGAGATCTTCATCGGCGGTGTGGGCGTGGCGCGCGGCTACCTGCACCGGCCCGAACTCACGCAGGAACGCTTCGTGGCCGACCGCTTCGCCCCCAGCGAAGGCGCCCGGCTCTACAAGACCGGCGACATCGGCCGCTGGCGCGCCGATGGCGAGATCGAATACCTGGGCCGCAACGACCACCAGGTCAAGGTGCGCGGCTTCCGCGTCGAGCTCGGCGACATCGAGAGCGCCCTGCTGCAGCACCCCTCGGTGCGCGAGGCGGCGGTGCTCGCGCCGCGCGACGGCGGCGGCGAGGCGCGCCTGGTGGCCTATGTTTCGGGCCACGGCACCGGGCCCTCGCGCGACGTGCTGCGCCAGCATCTGCAGGCGCTGCTGCCGCCCTACATGGTGCCCGGACAGTTCGTGGTGCTGGACGCCATGCCGCTGTCGCCCAACGGCAAGATCGAACGGCGCGCGCTGCCCACGCCGCCCGCCGAGCGGCCCGACATCGCCCAGCCCTTCGAGGAGCCGCGCGACGAGGCCGAACAGCAGGTGTGCGCCGCCTTCGCCCGCGCCCTGCGCATGGACCGCGTGGGCCGCGCCGACAACTTCTTCGACCTCGGTGGCGATTCGCTGCGCGTGCTGAAGGTGATCGCCGAGCTGCAGGCCGCCGCCGGCCGCCGGCTGTCGACCAACCTGTTCTTCCGCGACCCGACGCCGGCCGCCATCGCGCGCGCGCTGTCGGGCGAGCAGGCCGTGCAGGCCGCTCCCCGTGCCGCACGGTCCGCCACCAGCGGCTCGCAGGAGCCCATCGCCATCGTCGGCATGGCCGGCCGCTTCCCGGGCGCCGCCGACGTCGACGCCTTCTGGGCCAACCTCTGCGCGTGCCGTGACGGCATCCGCTTCTTCGACGACGCGCAGCTCGATGCGGGCGTGAGCGCCGCGCTGCGCGACGACCCCGCCTACGTGCGCGCCCGCGGCGTGATCGATGGCGTGGAAGACTTCGACGCGGCCTTCTTCGGCATCAACCCGAAGGAAGCCACGCTGATGGACCCGCAGCAGCGCATCTTCCTGGAGATCTGCTGGGAATGCCTGGAGCGTGCAGGTTATGCGCCCGACCAGCAGACCGAGCCGGTCGGCGTGTACGCCGGCATGTACAACGGCACCTACTTCCAGCGCCACCTGATGCCGCGCCACGAGCTCATCGACGCCGTCGGCGAGTTCACGGTGATGCTCGGCAACGAGAAGGACTACCTGGCCACCCGCGTGGCCAACCGCCTGAACCTGACCGGCCCGGCGATCAGCCTGAACACCGCCTGCTCCACCTCGCTGGTGGCGCTGGCGCAGGCCTTCCATGCCCTGCGCTCGGGCCAGTGCGACATGGCGCTGGCCGGCGGCGTCGCCATCACCTGCCCGCCGAACAGCGGCTACGTCCACCAGGAGGGCGCGATGCTCTCGCCGGACGGCCGCACGCGCAGCTTCGACGCGCAGGCCGGCGGCACCGTCTTCAGCGACGGCGCCGCCGTGGTGCTGCTCAAGCGCCTGTCCGACGCGCAGGCCGATGGCGACGTCATCTACGCCACGGTACGGGGCGTCGGCGTCAACAACGACGGTGCCGTCAAGGCCAGCTTCACCGCGCCCAGCGTCGACGGCCAGGTGGCCGTCATCTCCGCGGCGCTCGCCTCCGCGGGTGTCGACGCACGGAGCATCTCCTACGTCGAGGCGCACGGCACCGCGACGCCGATGGGCGACCCGGTCGAGGTCGAAGCACTGGCCCGCAGCTATGCGCTGCAGACCGCCGACACGGGCTTCTGCGCCCTGGGGTCGGTCAAGAGCAACGTGGGCCATCTGCTGATGGCGGCGGGTGCGACCGGCGTCATCAAGACCGCGCTGGCGCTGCACACCGAACAGTTGCCGGCCACGCTGCACTTCGAATCGCCCAACCCGGCCATCGATTTCGCGTCGACGCCCTTCCGCGTGCAGAGCGAGCTGGGCGCCTGGCCCCGCACGGCCGACGCGCCGCGGCGTGCCGGCGTGAGCTCCTTCGGCGTGGGCGGCACCAACGCCCATGTGATCCTCGAAGAGGCGCCGGCCGCACAGCCGTCGGAAGCTGTCGCCGGCCCGCAGCTGCTGGTGCTCTCGGCCCGCTCGCCGGCCGCGCTCGACCAGGCGGCCGCGCGGCTGGCCGAGCATCTGCGCTCCCATCCGGACGAGAACCTCGGCGACGTGGCCCACACGCTGTACGTGGGGCGCAAGGCCTTCCCGCATCGCATGGCCGTGGTGGCCGACAGCGCAGCGCAGGCCGCCGAGGCGCTGGGCGACGCCGCATCGCCGCGCCGAGTCGCAGGTGCTGTCGCGCCGCGCGCCCACGCGCCCGTCTTCCTCTTCCCCGGCCAGGGCGCGCAGTACGCGGGCATGGGCCGGACGCTGTACGTGCACGACGAGGTGGTGCAGGCCGCGCTGGACGAATGCTTCGCCGCCTTCGCGCCGCTGCTGCCCTACGACCTGCGCGAGAAGATGTTCAGCGACGACGAGGCGGCGCTGCTGCCCACGTCCGTCACGCAGCCCGCCACCTTCGCGCTCGAGTACGCGCTGGCCCGCCGCGCGCTGGCCGCCCGCATCACCCCGCAGGCGCTGGTCGGCCACAGCATCGGCGAATTCGCGGCCGCGGTCGTCGCAGGCGTGATGTCGCTGGCCGACGCGGCCCTGCTCGTCGCCCGCCGCGGCGAGTGGATGCAGGCCCTGCCGGCCGGCCGCATGCTGTCGGTGCGCTGTGCGGCCGAACGGCTCCTGCCCTACCTCGGCGCCTCGCTCGCCCTGGCGGCCGACAACGCCCCCAACGCCTGCGTGGCCGCTGGCCCCGCCGAGGCCATCGAGGCCCTGCAGGCGCGCCTCGAAGCCGATGGCATCGCCTCGCGCGCGCTGCAGACCTCGCACGCCTTCCATTCGCAGATGATGGAGCCGGCCGTCGCGCCCTTCGAGGCGCTGGTGCGCGGGATCGCGCTGAACGCGCCGCGCATCGCCATCTATTCGACCTCGACCGGCGAACGCCTGTCGGACGCGCAGGCCACCGATCCCGCCTACTGGGCGCGGCACCTGCGCGAGACCGTGCGCTTCTCGCCCGCCCTGCGCGCGGCCCTGGCTGCGCTGGGCCAGCCGCTGCTGCTGGAGCTGGGCCCGCGCAACACGCTGAGCACGCTGGCACGCCAGCACGCGCTGCGCGGCCAGCCGGCGCCCATCGCACTGCCCAGCCTGGGCGCAAGCGCCGAAGACGAACTCGTCGCCCTGCGCCTGGCCTTCGGCCGTGCCTGGACCCTCGGCCTGGCGCCCGACCTCGGCGTGTTCGACGCGCGCGAACGCAAGTGCCGCGTGTGCCTGCCGACCACCCCCTTCGAACGCAAGCGCCACTGGGTCGACATCGCGTCGGCCGTGCCGGTGCCGCTCGCCGCCCCCACCCCTTCCGTTGAAATTCCCCTGGAGCCTTCCATGCCCACCGCCCCCGCACGCCGCGCCACCCTGCAAGCCAAGCTGCGCGAAGTCTTCGAAGACATTTCCGGCACGCCCATGGCGGACGCGGACGGTGCGACGCCCTTCATCGACCTCGGCCTCGACTCGCTGGTCCTGACCCAGGCCGCGCTGCAGGTGAAGAAGCAGTTCAAGACCAACATCAGCTTCCGTCAGCTGATGGAAGGCTGCCGCAGCTTCGACCTGCTGGCCGAGCACCTGGACAACACCCTGCCGCCCGAGCCGGCCGCGGCGGTCGCCCCGGCACCGGTCGCACCGGTCGCACAAGCGGCTGCCGTGTCCGCGCCGGCCGCCCAGGCTGCAGTGCAACCCGTCGCGCAGGCGGCGCTGACCGTGCCCACGCCCATGCCCGTCGCGGTGCCCGCCGGCGCTGCGGCACCGCTTCACCAGCTGATCGCCCAGCAGATGCAGCTCATGCAGCAACAGCTGGCGTTGATGGCCGGTGCCGCCGTCGCGCCGGCCCAGGCCGTCGTGCAGGCCGCGCCGGCCCCGGCGACCCCCGAGCCCGCGCCGGCCACGCCCGCCGCTGCCGCCGCCCAGCCCGCCGCCGACGAGCCGGTGCGCGGTGGCGTGAGCTACGACGTCAAGAAGGCCTTCGGCGCCATCGCCCGAATCCACACCGCGCCCAACCGCGAGATCACCGGCCGCCAGCAGGCGCGCCTGGACGCCTTCGTGCGCCGCTATGTCGACCGCACGCGCAAGAGCAAGGAGTTCACGGCCGCCAACCGCCCGCACATGGCCGACCCGCGCGTGGTGAACGGCTTCCGCCCTGCCACCAAGGAGATCGTCTACCAGATCGTGGTCGACCGCTCCAAGGCGTCGCGCGTGTGGGACATCGACGGCAACGAGTACGTCGACACGCTCAACGGCTTCGGCATGAACATGTTCGGCTGGCAGCCGGACTTCATCAACGACGCGGTCCGTCGCCAGCTCGACCTGGGCTACGAGATCGGCCCGCAGCACCCGCTGGCCGCGGACGTGACGCGCCGCATCTGCGAGCTGACCGGCTTCGACCGCGCCGCGCTGTGCAACACCGGCTCCGAAGCCGTGATGGCCGCGATCCGCATCGCGCGCACCAGCACCGGGCGCAGCACCATCGTGCTGTTCAGCGGCTCCTACCACGGCACCTTCGACGAGGTGCTGGTGCGCGCCGGCCGCGGTGCGCGCGGCATCCCTGCCACCCCGGGCGTGATGAGCGGCATGTTCGGCGACGTGCGGGTGCTCGACTACGGCACGCCCGAATCGCTCGAATTCATCCGCGAACACGCCGACGACCTGGCCGCCGTGCTGGTCGAGCCGGTGCAGAGCCGCCGCCCCGACTTCCAGCCCAAGGACTTCCTGCACGAGGTGCGCGCGATCACCGAGAAGAGCGGCACCTGCCTGATCTTCGACGAGGTGATCACCGGCTTCCGCTCGCATCCGGGCGGCGCGCAGGCGCTGTTCGGCATCCGCGCCGACCTGGCCACCTACGGCAAGGTCATCGGTGGCGGCATGCCCATCGGCGCCATCGCCGGCAAGCGCGCGTTCATGGACGCGCTCGACGGCGGCGCCTGGAACTATGGCGACGACTCCATCCCGGTGGTCGGCGTGACCTACTTCGCAGGCACCTTCGTGCGGCACCCGCTGGCGCTGGCCGCGGCCAAGGCATCGCTGGACCACCTGGCCAGTTCGGGCCAGGCGCTGCAGGCGAAGCTCAACACGCACACGGCGGCCATGGCCGACGAACTCACGGCCTTCTGCCGCGAGGTCGGCGCCCCGATCGAGGTGCGCTACTTCGCGTCGCTGTGGCGCGTGAGCTGGCTCGAGGACCATCCGCTGCAGGACCTGCTGTTCGCCATGATGCGCAGCCGTGGCGTCCACATCCTGGACAACTTCCCCTGCTTCATGACCACGGCCCACACGCAGCAGGACATCGCCGTGATCAAGTCCGCCTTCAAGGAGTCGGTGGCCGAGCTGCAGGAGGCGGAGTTCATCCCGCGCCGCGCGGCCGCCAAGCCCGTGTTCGATGCCGCGCACCCGCCGGTGCCTCATGCGCGCCTGGGCCGCGACAAGGACGGCCAGCCCGCGTGGTTCGTGCCCGACCCGGCCGCACCCGGCAAGTTCATGAAGGTGGAAGGATGAGCGCCGTCATGGAAGAACGCGCCGTCGTCGATGACGACTTCGACCCCTTTGCCGGCAGCGCCGTCGAACGCGTCGTCGCCACGACCGAGGCGCAGCGTGAACTGTGGCTGGGCGACCAGCTCGCCGCCGAGGCCTCGCTGGCCTTCAACGAGTCGACCGTGCTGCGCATGCGCGGCCCGCTGGACACCGAGGCCCTGGCGGCTGCCATGGCCGCCGTCGTCGCCCGGCACGAGTCGCTGCGCGCCACCATTTCGCCGGACGGCATGCAACTGCTGGTGGCAGCGCCCGGCGCCTTCCCGCTCGCCACCGTCGACCTGCGCGCGCTGACGCCCGACGCCCAGGCCCAGGCGCTTGCCCGGGCAGGCGAAGCGGCGGTGCTGGAACGTTTCTCGCTGTCCGACGGCCCGCTCTTCCGCGCCCGGCTCTTCGCCTTGTCGCCGACCGAGCACGTGCTGATGATGACCGCGCACCACGCCGTCTGCGACGGCTGGTCGTGGGGCGTGATCGTGCAGGACCTGGGCGAGCTGTACGCGGAGCAGCTGGGGCTGGGGCCCTCGCTGCCGCCACCGCAGGCCCAGTACTCCGACTTCTCCCGCTGGGAAGCCGAGGAGGCCGAGGGCTCCGACATGCGGGCGCACGAGGCCTATTGGCAGTCGCGCTTCTCGGGCAGCCTGCCGGTGCTCGACCTGCCCGTGGACCGACCCCGTGCCCCGGTGCGGACCTTCACCGCGCGCCGCATCGACCACACCATCGGCAGTGAGCTCGCCGCTGCCGTCCGCAAGCTGGGTTCCAGCCTCGGGCAGAGCCTGTTCTCGACCCTGCTGGGCGCCTTCGCCGCCACGGTGCACCGCGTGACGGAGCAGGAAGACCTGGTGGTCGGCATCGCCTCCGCCGGCCAGCTCGCCAGCGGCATGCCGGGGCTGGTGGGCCATTGCGTCAACGTGCTGCCGCTGCGCTTCGCCGTGGAGGGCAAGATGCCCTTCGACCAGCTCGCGCGCCAGGCGGCCGGCACGCTGCTGGACGCCACCGAGCACCAGATGGCCTACGGCGCTCTGCTCAAGAAGCTGTCGGTGCCGCGCGATCCGAGCCGCCTGCCGCTGGTCAACATCCTCTTCAACCTGGACCGCGACGCACCGCCGCCCGACTGCTTCCCCGACCTGAGCATCGAGCAGAGCAGCCTGCCGCGCCTGTACGAGAACTTCGAGCTCTTCCTCAACGTGGTGGCCAGCCCGGACGGCCTGCGCGTGGAGACGCAGTACAACGCCGACCTCTTCGACGACGCCACCGTGCGCCGCTGGCTCGGCCTGTACGAGGCCCTGCTGCGCGCCGCCGTCGCCGCCCCGGCACAGGCGGTCGGCCAGCTCGACTTCCTGCCGCCGGCGGAACTGGCGCGCCTGCAGGCGCTGCAACCCGCGGCCACCGCTCCCAGCCAGCCGGCGCTGATGCACGCGGCCTTCGTGCGCCAGGCCGCGCTTCACGCCGATCGCGTGGCATTGAGCGACGGCGACGAACGCCTGAGCTACCGGCAGCTGGACGAAGCCTCGAACCGGCTGGCGCACGAGCTGCGCGCCCGCGGCATCGGCCGCGGCCAGCGCGTGGGCATCTGCATCCCGCGCGGCACCGACATGATCGTGGCCGTGTTCGCCACGCTGAAGTCCGGCGCGGCCTATGTGCCGCTGGACCCGGACTTCCCGCAGTCGCGCCTGGACTACTACGCCGAGGACGCCCGCCTGGCGCTGCTGCTGACGAGCGCGCGCGTGCCCAACGCCCCCGCCGCGGGCGCCGGCGCCCGCTTCGACGCCATCCGCGTCGATGCCGACACCGCCTGGCGCGAGCGGCCCGCCGCGGCCCTGGCCGCCGACGAGGCGCGGGACCCGCGACCGGACGACGCCGCCTACGTGATCTACACCTCCGGCTCGACCGGCAAGCCCAAGGGCGTGTGCGTGCCGCACCGCGCGGCCGCGAACCTGCTCGACAGCATGCGCGCGCAGCCCGGCATCGTGGCGACCGACCGCTGGGCCGCCGTCACCACGCTGTCCTTCGACATGGCGGTACCCGAACTGATGCTGCCGCTGGCCGCCGGGGCCGAGGTGCAGATCGTGCAGCGCGAGGTCGCCACCGACGGCAACGCACTGGCCGAGCACATGCAGCGCACCGGCACCACCATCCTGCAGGCCACGCCCGGCATGTGGCGCATCCTGTTCGATTCGCAGTGGACGCCGCCGGCGGGCTTCAAGGCGCTGGTCGGTGCCGAGCCGCTGCCGGCCGACCTGGCCCGCGAGCTGCTCGCGCGCTGCCCCGAGACCTGGAACATGTACGGCCCGACGGAGACCACCGTCTGGTCGACCTGCTGGCGCCTGGACCCGGCGGTGGTCGCACAGGGCCGCGTGTCCATCGGCACGCCGATGGCCAACACCACCGTGTGGATCGTGAGCGCCGACGGCCAGCCCTGCCCGGTCGGCGTGCCGGGCGAGATCTGGATCGGCGGCACCGGCGTCACGCTGGGCTACCTGGACCGCCCCGAACTCACGGCCGAACGCTTCGTGCAGGCGGAATTCCCCGCCGCCCGCGGGCAACTGCTGTACCGCACCGGCGACCGCGGCCGCTGGCGCAACGACGGCCTGCTGGAACACCTGGGCCGCTTCGACTTCCAGGTCAAGGTGCGCGGCTACCGCATCGAGCTCGGCGAGATCGAGGCGCGCTGCAACGAGGTCGACGGCGTGGCGCGCAGCGTGCTGCTCGCCCGCGAGGACCGGCCGGGCGACGTGCGCCTGGTGGCCTACCTGGCGCGCACGCCGGGCCAGACGATCGACCTGGCCCGCCTGGATGCGCACCTGAAGGCCGCGCTGCCCAAGTACATGATCCCGCAGCACGTGGTGGTGCTCGACGCGCTGCCGCAGCTGCCCAACGGCAAGATCGACCGCAGGGCCCTGCCGGCGCCCCAGGGCGCGGGCGCGGCACCCGAGCGTGGCGAGGCCGTGGCGCCGCGCAACGACCTGGAACGCGAGGTCGTCGGCGTGATGGAGAAGGTGCTGAGCCTGCCGGGCATCGGCATCCACGACGACTTCTTCGCGCTGGGCGGCCACTCGCTGCTCGCCGCCCGCCTCACGACCACGCTGGGACGGCACTTCGGGATCAAGCTGCCGATGGCCACGCTGTTCGAGGCGCCCACCGCGGCGAAGTTGTCGGAGGTCGTGGCGCGACTGAAATCGGAGGCCGCACCGGCCGCCGCCGACGACGCGATCCGTGTCCTTCCCGGCCGGCGCAGTGCGCCGCTGACCGTGGCGCAGGACCGCATCCGCTTCATGGAGGAGCTGTACCCCGGCCGCTCCGTCTACAACGCGCCCTCGGGCCACCGCTTCCGCGGGCCGCTGGACATCGGGCGCTTCCACGCCGCGCTGAAGGAGATCGTGCGCCGGCAGCCCAGCCTGCGCACCTGCGTCGGCCGCGATGCGGAAACCGGGGAACCGGTGCAGTCGATCCTGCCCGAGGTGCCGGTCGCGCTCGAGGTGGTCGACCTGCGCGACCTGCCGGTCGCGGAGCGCGAGGCACGCCTCATGCTGCTGCTGCAGGCCGCCGCCGATGCGCCCTTCGACATCGCACGCGCGCCGCTGTTCCGCTTCGCGCTCTACCAGATGGGCGTGGACGACCATGCCTTCATCTTCGTGCCGCACCACCTGGTGTGGGACGGCTGGTCCTTCGACGTCTTCCAGTCCGAGCTGTCGACCATCTATCGCGCCCTGGTGGAGGGCCGCCCGCACGGGCTGCCCGAGCTGGCCGTCACGCATGGCGACTATGCGCAGTGGTTCCAGGACTGGCAGGCGACGCCGGACTTCCAGCGCCAGCTCGACCACTGGAAGTCGCGCTTCGCCAAGGCGGCGGCGCCCACGCCCCTGCCCTCGGACCGCCCGCGCCGGGCCGCCATGAGCGGCGAAGGCGGCACGGTGTGGGTCCAGATCGAGCGCGCACGCGCCGACGAGCTGCGCGAAGCCGCACAGCGCCAGGACCTCACGCTGAGCATGTTCGCCTTCGCGGCCTACGTGCTGACCATGGCGGACATCAACCCGAACCGGTCCATCGTCGTCGCGATGCCGGTGCGGGCGCGCGAGCAGCCCGAGCTGGAAGTCGTCATGGGCTTCTTCAACAACGTGCTGCCGCTGTCCTTCTCCTTCGACCCGGCCGCCACCGGCCAGCAGTTCCTGCGCTACGTGAAGTCGGAACTGCTGTCGGTCATGAACTACCAGCTGGTGCCGTTCGAGCGCCTGGTCATGGAGCCCGAGTTCGCGGAACGCACGCAGGGCATGGCGCTGTACCAGACGCTGTTCTCCTTCCAGGATGCGCGCGAACGCCCCGTCGACATCGGCGGCCTGGGCCACCAGCAGGTGCACCTGCGGCAGAAGGGCGTCACCGACGACCTCGCGCTGTGGCTGCTCGACAAGGCCAAGGGCATCGAAGGCCCGCTGGGCTACAACGCCGACCTCTACACGCACGAGACCGCCACGGCCTTCCGCGACCGCTTCGTCGAGGTGCTGGACCAGCTCGCGGCGCGTCCGCAGGCCCGCCTCGAGGAGATCCTCGCCGGCGAAGGCTCGGCGAGCGCCGCCCACCTGCGCGCACTCGCCAGCCGGACGCAGGCGCAGGAGCAGGAGGCGCGGCAGCAGCCCGCCGCGGCCCTGCGCGACGCGGCACCCGCCCGCCTGCTGCTGCCCGAACAGGCCAAGCTGGCGCAGATCTGGTCGAGCGCGCTGGGCATCGACGTGAACGACATCCGTGCCGACGACCACTTCTTCGATCTGGGCGGCGACTCGCTGATGGCCATGCGCGTGATGCAGCAGGCCGAACCGGTGATGGGCTTCCGCATCGAGGCCAGCCGCTATGTGTTCGAGAGCCTGGCGCAGCTCGCCTCGGCCGAGTTCGCGCTGCCGGCGGCGCCTGCGGCGGCACCCGCCGCCGAGCGGCCGGCCCCGGAGCGCAAGGGCCTGCTGGGCCGCATGTTCGGATTGGGAAGGCGTTGACGGTGACCACAGCACAGCGTCTGCCCGATCCCTGGGAAGGGTGCGCCCTGTGGCGCATCGACCTGGGCATCGCGCCCGCGCCTTCCGAGCTGGCCAGCCTCGATGCGCAGGAGCGCGCACGCGCGGCGCGCTTCGTCTTCGAGGACGACCGCCGCCGCTACCAGGCCGCACACGCCGCGATGCGTGCGCTGCTCGCCCAGGCGGCCGGAGGGGCCGAACCGTCCACGCTGCGCTTCGTGCACAACGCCTTCGGCAAGCCCTCTCTGGCCGACGCGCCGGGCTGCTATTTCAGCCTGAGCCACAGCGGCGATGCGGCCCTGCTGGCCATCGACCCCGGCGGGCCGGTCGGCGTGGACCTCGAGATCGAACGCGCGATGGACGACATCGACGCCATGGCGCAGGCCCACTTCACCGACGCCGAGCGCAGCGCGCTGCACGGCGCTCCCCGCGAAGCCCGGACCCGCACTTTCCTGCGCACCTGGACGCGCAAGGAGGCCTGCCTCAAAGCCATCGGCACCGGCCTGAGCGTCGATCCACGGCAGCTCGAGACGGCCCGCGCCGATGCGCCCGACGCCGCATGGCTCGACGACCCCACCCACGGCGCACGCGCCCTGCACCTGCGTTCGGGCCGGCTGGCGCCGGACCTGCTGTACTCGGTAGCGAGCACGCGCCTGCTGCACGCGGCACCCGAGGCACCGTGCCCGGCGGAGGCATTCGCATGACGCCGCTCGTCTTCGGCCCTCCCGGCCGCCAGCTGGTGGGCCTGTACCACCCGGCCGAAAGCCAGCGCGCGGCGAAGACCGCCGTGCTGATGTGCGCGCCCTACGGCCACGAAGCCATGCGCAGCCAGCGCTTCTTCCGCGTGCTGGCCGACCGGCTCGCGCGTGCGGGCCTGTCGGTGCTGCGCTTCGACTACCACGGCACCGGCGACTCGCCCGGCGAGGACACCGACGGCGACCTGGACGGCTGGCAGCGCGACATCGGCGCCGCGCACCAGGAACTGCGGCGGCTGGCCGACACGCGCACCATCCTCTGGTTCGGCGCCCGCCTGGGCGCGACCATCGCCCTGATGGCGGCGCAGCACGAGCGCGCCGACCCGACGCGCATCGTGCTGTGGGACTTGGTGGTCGATGGCCGTGCCTACCTCGAGGAACTGCGCGCCGCCCATGTGGACGCGCTCGAGCAGTCCTTCTGCATCCCCGACCGCACGCTGCGCCAGCAGCTGTCGCGCGACCCGGACGCCTTCACCGACGGCCCGCTGGGCTTCGCGATGTCGGCCCGGCTGCGCGAGCAGATCCGCGCGATCGCTCCGGTCAACGTCACGGTGAGCGCCGGCAGCGACACCACGGTGTTCGCCGACCCCGACGACCAGGCCGTGCGCCAATGGGTGCAGGCGCAGGTGGCGCGCGAGCTGCCGGTCACGCTGGCGCCCTTCCGCCATCCGCTGGTGTGGACCACCGACCCGCAACCCAACAACGCCATGGTGCCGGGAGAAGCGCTGCAGCGCCTGCTGGCCGAGCTGCGCGGCTGAGACCGACGTCCGCCGCACCCCAAGCCCACGAGGATTCGACGCATGAGAGAGTTCCCCATCCTGTTCGGCCCCGAGAACGCCCCGCTGATGGGGATGGTGACCACGCCCGCCAGCGGCGACACCGCGCCCGTGGCCTGCCTGATGCTCAACATGGGCGCGGGCTACCGCATCGGGCCGCGGCGCATCAACGTGAAGCTGGCGCGGCGCCTGGCGCAGCACGGCATCAGCAGCCTGCGCATGGACCTGTCCGGGCTCGGCGACAGCAGCGCGCCCAAGGGCCAGGAGCGCTTCACGCAGCAGGCGGTGCTGGACCTGCAGGCGGCCATGAAGCTGCTGGAGACGACGCTGGGCATCCAGCGCTTCATCGTCATCGGCCTGTGCTCGGGCGGCGGGCGCGGCCTGTCGCTGGCCGAGGTGGACCCGCGCGTGGTCGGGCTCTTCATGTTCGACAGCTACGCCTTCCCCGGCCGCCGTGCGCGCATCGAGCGCAACCTGCGTCGCATGCTTGCGCTGGCGGGCAATGCCTCGGTCTACGGCAAGGTGGGGCGCTGGCTGCGGCGCAAGCTGGGCCCCAAGCAGCCCTCGGCGCAGCTCTTCGACGACGAGCCGATCGAGGAAACGCAGCGCTATTTCACGACCACCGTGAAGCGGCTGGTCGAGCGCGGCGTGGCGGTTTTCGTGATGTACACGGGCACGCTGCACGTGCGCGACCTGGGGCGCGACCAGCTCGGCCCGGTGGCGGCCGAGCCCTTCGCCCAGCAGCTCGAATACCGCTTCATCGGCGAGATCGACCACACGCTGACCTCGCTCGAGAGCCAGCAGACCTTCCTCGACGAGGTGAGCCAGTGGGTGCGGCGCGTGGCCAGCGGCCGGCCGGCCTCGAAGCCGGCCGCGGGGGCGCAAGCCGTGCAGCGGGCACCCGTCGTCGCGACCAAGGGCGCGCTGCCCGACATGGCCGCCGGTTGAGGGGGCGCCGGGACGGCGCGGCCGGCGGGCCAGGAGGGCGGGCCGCCTAGAATTGCCGGCCCGCCAGCCTCTGGATGAACCCCATGAACCGCTGCCCCACGCCCCCGATTGCTCTCAAAAATATAGCTGCCAGCGCAATGCTGGCGGGCGCTGCAGGACTTTTCGGCTTGAACGCGCTGGCCCAGAACCCGATCCCGCAGACGCAGAACGAAGCCGCCCTGGGCGGTCGCAACTTCCCGATCAACACCCTGCGCGGGAAGATGGTGGTCACCGGCTTTCCCGAGGTGCAGCTCGACGGCATCGCCGAGCGCCTGGCGCCCGGCGCTCGCATCCGCAACACGCAGAACATGATCATCCAGCCGGCCACCATCACCGGCCAGTACCTGGCGGTGAACTACCGCCGCGATGCGGCCGGGCTGGTGAGCGACGTGTGGATCCTCACGCCGACCGAGGCCAGCGCCGAGCGCGCGCAGCTCAACAAGCCCTTCCTGAACTTCTGGCCCTTCGTCTCCGCCGCCGAGAACGAAGCGCGCTGAGCCCCGCCTTTCCGTTTTCAAGCCAAAAGTGGCTGCAGCGCCCGCCAGCTGGGCGCGAATAGCTATTGATTCCATAGCAACGGGAGTTGCACCATGACCACCTCCACCCCCCCGTCCCGCAAGGTCTTCATCAAGACCTTCGGCTGCCAGATGAACGAGTACGACTCGGACAAGATGGCCGATCTGCTCGCCGCCGCCGAGGGCTACACGCCTACGCAGGACGTGGAGGAAGCCGACCTGATCCTCTTCAACACCTGCTCGGTGCGCGAGAAGGCACAGGAGAAGGTGTTCTCCGACCTGGGCCGCGTGCAGCACCTGAAGGCCAAGGGCGTGAAGATCGGCGTCGGCGGCTGCGTCGCCAGCCAGGAGGGCGACGCCATCATCCAGCGCGCGCCCTATGTCGACGTGGTGTTCGGCCCGCAGACGCTGCACCGCCTGCCGGAGATGCTGGCGCGCCGCGAGGCCGAGAAGCGCCCGCAGGTGGACATCTCCTTCCCCGAGATCGAGAAGTTCGACCACCTGCCTCCCGCGCGCGTCGAGGGCGCGACGGCCTACGTGTCGATCATGGAAGGCTGCTCCAAGTACTGCAGCTATTGCGTGGTGCCCTACACCCGCGGCGAGGAGGTCAACCGCCCGCTGGACGACGTGCTGGTGGAGGTCGCGGGCCTGGCCGACCAGGGCGTGCGCGAGATCACGCTGCTGGGCCAGAACGTCAACGCGTACCGCGGCCGGATGGGCGACACGGCCGAGATTGCCGACTTCGCGCTGCTCATCGAGTACATCGCCGAGATCCCGGGCATCGAACGCATCCGCTACACGACCAGCCACCCGAACGAGTTCACGCCGCGGCTGATCGAGGCCTACGCCAAGGTGCCGCAGCTGGTGAGCCACCTGCATCTGCCCGTGCAGCACGGCAGCGACCGCATCCTGATGGCGATGAAGCGCGGCTACACGGCCATGGAATACAAGAGCACGATCCGCAAGCTGCGCGCCATCCGCCCGCAGCTCGCCCTGTCGAGCGACTTCATCGTCGGCTTCCCCGGCGAGACCGACGACGACTTCGCGCGGATGATGAAGCTGATCGAGGACGTCGGCTTCGACGCCAGCTTCAGCTTCATCTTCAGCCCGCGTCCCGGCACCCCGGCGGCGCAGTTGCACGACGACACGCCGCACGAGGTCAAGCTGCGGCGCCTGCAGCACCTGCAGAAGACCATCGACGACAACGTCAGGCGTCTGTCCGACGCGCTGGTCGGCACCACGCAGCGCATCCTGGTCGAAGGGCCGTCGAAGAAGAACGCGGCCGAGATGATGGGCCGCACCGATTGCTTCCGCGTCGTCAACTTCGAGGCGCCTGCGCAGCTCGTCGGTCAGATGGTGGACGTGAAGATCACCCGCTCGCTGTCGCACACGTTGCGGGGTGAAGTGGCATGACATGCGGACAGCCGAACGCGAAGGACGCCAAGGTTACGCGAAGGCCGCGAAAGAACTTCCTTCCAAGCTGTTTCATGCTTTTTTCGCGCTCTTTGCGAAACCTTCGCGTCCTTCGCGTCCGGCTGCCCGATTTCGCGGCCTTCGGTCAGGAGCTTCGCCGCTGATGCCCACCCGTCACCGCGCGCGCGGCTCCTTCCAGCAACTGCTGCTCTTCGCGTTCCTGCTCATCACCGCGCTGCTGCTCGGCGTGGTGCTGCGCGCGGTGTCGCAGTACGACAAGCTGATCGTGCAGAGCCGCGACGCCGCACGCAGCGCGCTGCAGCTGTCGGGCGCGGCGCAGACGCTGGCCGAGCGCAGCGCGGCCATGGAACGCTCGGGCCGGCAGTCGCTGGTGCTCAACGACGCCGTGCTGCGCCGCCGCTTCAACGATGCGGCGCGCGATGCGCAGGCGGTGGTGCAGCGGCTGGTCGACAACGGGCTGCTGCCGCAATCGGCCGAGCAATGGCGCGCGCAGCTGGGCGTGATCGAGGGCCTGATGAGCGGCTCGCAGGACACCGCCCTGTCGCGCGAGGGCTCGATGGCGATCCAGTTCCGCGAGCTGGACACGCTCAACACGCAGATCGCGCAGCAGGCGCAGTTCCTGATCGAGACGCAGAACAACGCCCTGGCCGAGCGGCTGGAGCGCGCGCGGCGGCGGCTGATGCAGCAGGTGATCGCGGCCAGCGGGCTGGCGATCGCGATGGCGCTGGCCTTCGGCATCTGGCTGGCGCGGCCCTTCAAGCGGCTGGAACGCGCCATCCACGGGCTGGGCGAGAACCGGCTCGAGGATCCCATCGACATCCGCGGCCCCGCCGACGTGCGACGCGTGTCGCAGGAGCTGGACTGGCTGCGCCTGCGCCTGATGGAACTCGATGCCGACAAGGCGCGCTTCCTGCGGCACGTCTCGCATGAACTCAAGACCCCGCTGGCCGCATTGCGCGAGGGCGTGTCGCTGCTGGAGGATGGCGTGACCGGCGCGCTGACGCCCGCGCAGCGCGAGGTGGCGCAGATCCTGAACCAGAACACGCTGGCGCTGCAGGGGCAGATCGAGGCGCTGCTGCGCTTCAACGCCGCCGCCTTCGAGGCCCGCCAGCTGAGCCGCCAGCGCACGCCCCTGCTGCCGCTGATCGAGCAGCAGATCGAGGCGCAGCGCCTGCAGTGGCAGGCGCAGGGCCTGACGGTGCGCGCCGAGGGCGAGCCGCTGACGGTGGTGGTGGACCCGGTGAAGATCGGCACCGTGCTGGCCAACCTGCTGTCGAACGCCATCCGTTTCTCCGCGCGCGGCGGCACCATCCAGTTCACCGTGTCCAGCACCGTCGACCTGGCCATCATCGAGGTGGCCGACGCCGGACCGGGCATCGCCGCCGACGACCGCGACCGCATCTTCGAACCCTTCTTCCGCGGCGAGCGCCAGCCCGAACACGCCGTGAAAGGCACTGGCATCGGCCTGTCCATCGTGCAGGAGTACATTGCTGCCCATGGCGGACGGATCGAACTGCTGCCGAGCAGCGCGTCCGATGGCCCCGGTGCACGTTTCCGCATCGAACTGCCGCGCTCCGCCTGAGCCCCCCTTTCCCCCACACCATGCTGCATCCGATCGCTCGCAGATCCTCCGCCGTGGCACTGGCCGTGCCGCTGCTGCTGGTGGGCTGCGCCACCTCCGCCCCGCCCGCACCGGCGCCTGCGCCTGCGCCCGCACCCGCGGCAGCACCGGCGCCGGCCCCGGCACCCGCCGCACCCCCGCCCATCCTCCCCGTCGAGGCGGAGCCGAGGGCGCCGGCGACACAGCTGGTGCCGCCCTCGCCCGGGCCCGTCGGCGCCATGCTGGCCTACGCGGACCGTGTCCGCGGGCTGTCCTCCAACGACCTTCAGGCCGAGATCAACCGCCTGGGCGAAACCGGCGACACGCCCGCGCTGCAGATGCAGCTCGGCCTGGCGTTGTCGCAGACGCGTTCGCCGCCGGACCTCGCGCGCGCGCTGGGCCTCATGCAACGCGTCGCGGCGAACAGCACGCCCGATGGCCTGGCCCTGCAGCCGCTGGCCCGGCTGCTCGCCTCGCGCTTCCTGGAGCAGCGCCGCGTGGAGGACGACCGCGACCGCCAGGTGCAGCAGCTGCGCGACGCGCAGCGCCGCATCGACCAGCTCAACGACCGCATCGAGGCGCTGCGTGCCATCGAGCGCAGCTTCAGCCGCCCGGCGGCACCGGCGCCGGCGCCCGCACCGGCGCCCAACGGCGCCAAGCCCTGAAAGACGAACGGATGGCCGATTCGCCCGCAACGCCCGGCAACGGCGCCCGCATCCTGGTCGTCGATGACGACGCCGACCTGCTGCGCCTGCTGTCGCTGCGCCTGCAGGGCGCGGGCTACCAGGTCACGGCCGTGACCTCGGCCGAGTCGGCCCTGACGCAGCTGGAGATCGAGCACCCGCGCCTCGTGCTCAGCGACGTCAAGCTGCCCGGGCGCGACGGGCTGCAGCTCTTCGACGAGATCCGCAAGCGCCATCCGACGCTGCCCGTCATCCTGCTCACCGCGCACGGCACGATCCCCGACGCGGTGGAGGCCACGGCGCGCGGCGTGTTCACTTACCTGACCAAGCCCTACGAGGCGCGCGAGCTGCTCGACAAGATCCAGCAGGCGCTGGCCCTGGGCGCGCCCGCGGCCACGCCGGCCGCGGCAGGCGACGAGAGCTGGCGCAGCGAGATCGTCAGCCGGTCCAGCCGCATGGCGGAGGTGCTCGCGGAGGCCCGCATGGTGGCCAAGACCGACGCCAGCGTGCTGCTGCGCGGCGACTCCGGTGCCGGCAAGGAGGTGCTCGCGCGCGCCATCCACAAGGCCAGCGACCGCGCGAGGAAGCCCTTCGTGGCCGTCAACTGCGGCGCCATTCCCGAGGCGCTGCTCGAGTCCGAGCTGTTCGGCCACGTCAAGGGCGCCTTCACCGACGCGCACGCCAACCACAAGGGCCTGTTCCAGCAGGCCGACGGCGGCACGCTGCTGCTCGACGAGATCGGCGACATGCCCCCTGCCCTGCAGGTCAAGCTGCTGCGCGTGCTGCAAGAGCGGGCCGTGCGGCCGGTGGGGTCGACGCAGACCTTCCCGGTCGACGTGCGCATCATCTCGGCGACGCACCGCGACCTGGACCTGGCGATGGAGAGCGGCCAGTTCCGCGAGGACCTGTACTACCGGCTGAACGTCGTCACCCTCACGCTGCCGACGCTGGCCCAACGTCGCGAGGACATCCCGCTGCTGGCCAACCACTTCCTGCAGCGGCTGGCCGGCAAGTACGGCAAGCGGCTGTCGGGCTTCGCCCCCGAAGCGCTGAAGGCGCTGACCACGGCGCCGTGGCCGGGCAACGTGCGACAGCTGTTCAACGTGGTCGAGCAGGTGTGCGCGCTGTCGAGCTCGCCGCTGATTCCGCTGGCGCTGGTCCAGCGGGCCCTGCGGGTGCCGTCCGTCGAAGTGCAGACCTATGCCGAAGCCAAGCAGCGCTTCGAGCGGGAGTACCTGGTCGGCCTGTTGAAACTCACTGACGGCAACGTCGCCGATGCCGCGCGGCTGGCGGACCGCAACCGCACGGAGTTCTACCGCCTGCTGCAGAAGCATGAACTCACTCCAGGCCACTTCAAGGCCGAGGGTGTCGCCGGGCCAAGCGATGCTGTCGCCGAGTAGCGACAGGCCTAAGTCCTTGATTTCATTGGATTTCGCTGTGGCAAGTGCCGGCCTTGTCGGGCTTTGGCGACAAAAACGGGGGCTTTGAGGCCTTTCGGCCGAAAACGCCGCCAAAAACGCCTCAAAAATCGACCTAAGTCGTTGATTTAAAAATAAAAAACCGCTCTGGCACAGGCTTTGCAGCCTTGTGGGCATGAGCACTCTCACCAGCCCCTCTTTCGCACTGCGTCCGCAGCGCGATGGCGCGCGTCAGAAACACATTCACGCCGCGCGGCCCCGCGCCGCCGGCCAGGCCCTCGGCGCGCTGAACGCGGCCGGCGCCACCGCCACGGACAGCGTGTTCAAGCGCTTCCCGTCCATCGGCGACACCCCCTCGTCCAAGCAACGTTGGTAAGAAGGACTGCGTCCATGAAGCCGAACGAATTCTCTCAACTGAAGGTCCTGACCCCGGCCGACTTCTCGCACCGCAGCCCGGTGCGCGAGGAGCGTCACCCGAACTCGGTCACGGCCCCGCCCGTCAACCGCGGCTCGATGACGCCGCGCCCGTGGCGCGGCTTCTGGAACAGCATCGGCACCGCCCTGCTGCTCAAGCTCGGCGCAGGCGGCCGCCAGGCGGCGCCCGAAGTCGCCCAGTTTCCGAAGCAGCCCTGGGAGCGCGCCGCCAGGCAGCGTCGTGCGGTCTTCATGCTGCTGGCCGTGCTCAGCACGGTGATGGCCTCGACGCTCTTCGCGCAGGTGCAGCCCGACTACGACAACCTGTGGCTCGAGTACGGCCAGATCGGCCTGTACGGCCTGCTGTCGGGCTGGGTCGTGACCGGCTTCGTCACGGCGCTGATGGGCTTCTACGTCTCCGTTCGCGGCGACAAGCATGCGCTCTCGGCCAAGCAGGTCGCGAACCACCCGATGAACCCCGAGGCACGCACGGCGATCATCATGCCGATCTGCAACGAGGACGTCGCCACGGTGTTCGCCGGCCTGCGCGCCACCTGCGAATCCGTCGCCAACACCGGCCACGCGCAGCAGTTCGACGTGTTCGTGCTGTCGGACAGCTACAACCCCGAGATCGCCAAGGCCGAACGTGCCGCGTGGGAAGAGCTGCGCGCCGCGCTGGCCGAGCATCCGAACCAGCCGCAGGTCGAGGTCTACTACCGCCTGCGCACCCGCCGCACGCACCGCAAGGCCGGCAACGTGGCCGACTTCTGCCGCCGCTGGGGCAAGGACTACCGCTACATGGTCGTGCTCGACGCCGACTCGGTCATGAGCGGCGACTGCCTGACGTCGATGGTCAAGCTGATGGAAGCCAACCCGAGCGCCGGCATCATCCAGACCGCCACGCAGGCCATCGGCCATGTGACGCTGCACGCCCGCGCCCAGCAGTTCGCCAGCCGCGTGACCGGCCGCCTGTTCACCCTGGGCATGCAGTTCTGGCAGCTCGGCGAGTCGCACTACTGGGGCCACAACGCGATCATCCGCGTCGAGCCCTTCATGAAGCATTGCGCGCTGGCCCCGATCAAGGGCACCGGCGGCATGTCGGGCGGCATCATGTCGCACGACTTCGTCGAGGCCGCGCTGATGCGCCGTGCCGGCTATCACGTGTGGCTGGTGTCCGACCTGGTCGGCAGCTACGAGCAGCAACCGCCGGACCTGCTGGCCGAACTGCAGCGTGACCGCCGCTGGTGCCAGGGCAACCTGCAGAACGCCCGTCTGATGGCCGAACCCGGCATTGCCCCGGTCCACCGCGCGATGTTCGTCACCGGCACCATGGCCTACGTGTCGGCGCCTCTGTGGCTGGCCTTCCTGACCCTGGGCACCGCCCTGTGGCTGACCGGCTCGAGCCTGGTCGAGCACTGGATGGTGATGCCGATGGAACTGGCCGGCCTGTGGCTGTGGACGCTGTGCCTGCTCTTCCTGCCCCGCATCCTGGGCATCACGGCCGTGCTGATGCGCGGCGAGCAGAAGCAGTACGGCGGCGTGGCCAGCCTGCTCAAGAGCGCCGTGCTCGAGAGCGCGATGGCGATCGTCCAGGCCCCCGTGCGCATGCTGGCCCACTCGCTGTTCGTGGTCGTGGCTCTGACCGGCATCAAGCTGGACTGGAAGTCGCCCCCGCGGGAAGCCGCCGCCGTGCCGTGGCGCGAAGCCGCCGCCCGCCTGCTGCCGATGAGCGGCATCGTGGCGGCCCTGGGTGTGGCCGTGGCCCTCATCGACGCCAGCGCCCTGGTGTGGCTGATGCCCGTCGCCCTGCCGCTGCTGCTGGCCATCCCGATGGCCGTCGTGACCAGCCAGATCGCCCTCGGTACCAGCATGCGCGAAGCGAACTTCCTGCTGATTCCGGAAGAGTCGCGTTCGCCGGCCGTGCTGCGCCGCGCCTGGATGCACGCCGATCGCCTGGCCCAGCCGAAGTCGCTGCTGGCCAGCTGATGCTGCGGAATCGATAGCTGCCGACGCCCGCGTGGCGGGCGTTCCAGCCCGATTCGATACCCCAAGAAAAAGCCCGCATGCGCGGGCTTTTTCTTTGGTCGAGACGCCTGCTGCGCTATTTGGCCAAGGCCTTGAGCGCCAGCTTGATGCCCTCGCTCACGCCCACATCCTTGGGCAGGGTCTTGAGCGTGGCCGCGGCTTCCTTGTCGCTGTATCCGAGCGCCAGGAGCGCCTGCAGGATGTCGGCCTGCGCGTCGCTCGCCGGTTGTGCGGCGCCCGCGCCGGCACCCAGCGCGTCGCCCAGCTTCCCTTTGAGTTCGAGCAGCAGGCGCTCGGCCGTCTTCTTGCCGATGCCGGGGATCTTGACCAGGCGACCCGCCTCCTGCAGCGACACCGCCTGCGCCAGCTCGTTCACGCTCATGCCCGAGAGCACGCCCAACGCCGTGCGCGGGCCCACCCCGGCGATCTTGATGAGCTGGCGGAACGCCGCCCGCTCGTCGGCCGAGCCGAAGCCGTAGAGGATCTGCGCGTCCTCACGCACCACGAAATGCGTGAGCAGCGACACCTTCTCGCCCACCTGCGGCAGGTTGTAGAAGGTGCTCATCGGCACGTCGACCTCGTAGCCCACGCCATGGCAGTCGATCACCACCTGGGGCGGGGTGCGTTCGGAAAGGGTGCCGGTGAGTTTGCCGATCATGGAATCAAGGGGAAGTCCAGGCGAAATAAGCGATGCCTTCGTCCTGGAACTGGGGGTACTTGGCGATCACGCTCGCCCGTTCGGTGCCGCTGATCGTATAGAAGTGCGTCTCGGTCTTCACGTTGTAGAAGCGGTACATGGGCGACGCCCCGCCGCCCGCGGCACCGTTGACGTACCACGCCACGCCCTCGTACGAGAACTGCGCGTACTTTGCGCGTACCTGATCGCGCTCCTGGGCACTCACGGTGAAGAAATGGGCACCGGTCTTGGTGTTGTAGAAGCGATAGACCGGCGTCGTGCCGTCGCTTTGAGACGCGTCGGCATAGAAACCGATGCCCTCGTAAGAGTACTGCGGATACTTGGCGCGCACGCTGTCGCGCTCGACCGCGCTCACCGTGTAGAAGTGGGTGCCGGTCTTCGTGTTGTAGAAGCGGTAGATCGGCACGTGCGAGCCGGGCGTCGCGGGCGTCGCCGGCACGGTGGTCGGCGTTCCGCCGAGCCATTTGTACAGCGCGGCGTTGTACGCGACGTCAAAGCGGCCGAAGTATTCGTTGTCGTTTGGCGCGGTGCAGGACGAGTAGCCGCCGTAAAGCTGACCCACGAGGTACGGGGCTCCATTCACCTTCATGAACAGCCCGCCGCCGCTGCTGCCGCTCAAGGTCGTCCCGACGCTCCAGTTCACCTTGAGGAAGTTGCTGGGCGTCACTAGAGCGCAGTTGCTCGGTCCCGAGGCCGAGCCACAGGTGGCGGCCGGCCCGGTGGAGACCCCCTCGCTGTACTTCTGGTAGTCGCCGCCCGGATGATGGATGCTGAAGACGGATGTCGTGCCGGACAGCCCACCCGGTGCCGAAGCGGCATAGCGAACGCCAGCCGGCGGAATCCCATTGAGCCGCAGGAAGCTGGTGTCGGTCTGGCTGCTGTTGTACAGCAGTGTCGCCCCTGCTTTCGTCTGCGTCGCGGCTGCGGCAACCGTCGGGCTGTTGCAGCTCGCGGAGCGGTAGAACCAATACGTCGCCAAGCTGCTGGCCGAAGTCTGGGTGGAGATGCAGTGGTTGGCGGTCAGCAGGTAGGGTGTGCCGGACGACTTGTCGTCGTTGAGCAAGGTACCGGTGCACAGGTAGGTGGTGGAGCCCACGAGGAAGTTCAGCTGTGCCACCGACTGCGACGTGGCACCGCCCGCCTCGCCTGTGCAATTGACGTCCACCGAGCAGGAGCCATCCGCCTTCTGGATGCTGGCGACGTCCTTGGCGTCCAGGTAGATGTGCGACAACGCGGGAATCGCCACCTCGACCGTGTCCGTCGGGACGCCAGGCGGCACTTCGAACTCGATCGTGATCGCGTCGCCGCCCAGGTTGGGCGACCACCAGGTGTGCGCATCCTCGCCGGTGTCGCCGGCGTCGAGATTGCGCTGGATCGTGGACTGGATTTCCTGGGTGGCGACCTGGTAGGCCTCGCGGCTGCCATCCGAATGGAAACGGACCAGCCCGCCCAGCGGCAGGCTGTAGACCCGCAGACCCACGCGCACGCCGAAGGCGCCCTCGGACTGGAAGCGCAACGCCGCCACCTTGCCGCCGCGCCGCGACGGCTTCCAGTCGAGCAGGGCCGACACGCGCGCCTTGTCGGCAGTGTCGTTCAGGGCACGTCCTTGCCCGATGCGGACCGGAATCGGCGCGCTCGACGCCATCTTCTCGACCGACACCTCGCCAGCCGAAAGAACACCAAGCCGGATCTGGCGTGCCGCCGGTGCATCCTTGGGATCGCGACTCACGAACGGGCTGACATCCGCTTTCTCGGCGCCGTCGCTGATGCCGCCTTCGATGAACCGGGTCGGTTCGCTTCCTGCCCTCGGGACCGTCGCGGTGCCGCCTGACGCCGAGGCGGCCGAAGACCCCGGCTGCGTGGAGTCGACCGACGATGCGGTCGCCGCAGCTTCAGTCGAAGCCGACGACTGGGCCGCCACGGGCGCGGACACGCCGCCGCCACCCGATCCACCGCCGCAGCCCGTCAATACCAGCACGGCAGCCAGACCGACTGCCATCCACTCCCTGCTTGTTCGCATGCTTCACTCCCGGTAAGTCATCGGCTGGCGCCGATTGTGCTGCACGAAGCAACTTCTTACACCCTGTTCTCGAAGGGGTCGCGGCGTCGGCCGTGGCAGAGCACCGGTGCGCAAGGCCAGGGTTGCCTATCATGCGGATTCCAATCCTCGTCGTCCTGCCCCTTGCTCCTCCGCCACACCTTCACCCCCCCCAACAACACCCGCCTGTCCCACCTGTGCGGCCCGCTGGATGCCCACCTTCGTCAGATCGAGGACGCGCTGGGCGTGAAGATCGCCCACCGGCACGAGGCCTTCAAGGTCGACGGTCCCAAGGCCAAGGCCGAGCGGGCGATGGAGACACTGCAGGCGCTCTACGAGATCGCGCAGCGGCCCATCGACGCGGCCGTGGTCCAGCTCACGCTGGCGGGCGACAGCAGCATGGCCGAGGACGAGGACGGCGCGATGACGCTGGCCACGCGGCGCGCCAACCTGCGCGCGCGCACGCCCAACCAGAGCGTCTACCTCGACAACATCGCGAACCACGACATCACCTTCGGGATCGGCCCCGCCGGCACCGGCAAGACCTACCTGGCCGTCGCCTGCGCAGTCGACGCGCTGGAGCGCTCGGCGGTGCAGCGCATCGTGCTCACCCGGCCGGCCGTCGAAGCGGGCGAGCGCCTGGGCTTCCTGCCGGGCGACCTGACGCAGAAGGTCGACCCCTACCTGCGGCCCCTGTACGACGCGCTCTACGACCTGATGGGCTTCGAGAAGGTGGCCAAAGCCTTCGAGCGCAACGCGCTGGAGATCGCGCCGCTGGCCTTCATGCGCGGGCGCACGCTGAACAATGCCTTCGTGATCCTCGACGAGGCGCAGAACACCACGCCCGAGCAGATGAAGATGTTCTTGACGCGCATCGGCTTCGGCAGCAAATGCGTGGTGACGGGCGACGTGAGCCAGATCGACCTGCCCAAGACGCAGACGAGCGGCCTGATCGACGCCGAGCGCGTGCTCAAGCGCGTGCAGGGCCTGGCGTTCACGCATTTCAACAGCGGCGACGTGGTGCGCCACCCGCTGGTGGCGCGGATCGTGGATGCCTACGACGCCACCCGCAAGCGCACCTGAGGCCGCGACTGCTATGCAATTGATAGCTGGCCGCGCAGGCAGTGCGGCTGCTCCCGCTCTTTTTTCTTCGAAGGCGCTGTGACCGTGGCCCTGCCCGACCTCTCCCTGTCGCTGCAGTTCGGTCGCTTCGACGGCGTCGCCCGGCACCGCGCCGCGCTGCCGCGCCACCGGGTGGCGCGCTGCATCCGCCATGCGCTGGCGCTGCCCGGCGAGCTGACCGTGCGCATCGTCGACGCCGACGAAGGCCAGCGCCTGAACCGCGAGTTCCGCGGCAAGGACTACGCCACCAACGTGCTGACCTTCGACTATTCGCAGTCACCGATGGTCATGGCCGACCTGGTGCTGTGCGCGCCCGTCGTCGCGCGCGAAGCCAGGGAACTGCGCGTCACGCTGACCGACCACTACGCCCACCTGCTGGTGCACGGCACGCTGCACGCGCAGGGCTGGGACCACGAGACCGGCGAAGCTGACGCCGAGGCCATGGAAGCGCGCGAAATCGAGATCCTCGCCGGCCTGGGCGTTCGCAACCCCTACCGCCAGCGCTGAGACGCCATGGCCAACGACCCGGGCGATCGCCCCGACGACTGGCTGTCGCGCTGGCTGCCGCTGCTCGAGGCCAGCGTCGCCATGCTGCCGGCGCCCCGGTGCTCGAACTGGGCTGCGGCTGGTGGCGCGCATCCGCCACGTCCTTGCGCCCGGCGGCCTGCTCGTGTGCCGTCTGAACTCGGTGCACGACCTGCACCACGGCGCGCAGGCCGGCACGCCGATCGACGCGGCGGACCTGCACTTCGTGCGCGTCGACGGCTGGAACAAGCGCTTCTTCGACCGGGCGCAGGTCGAAGCGTTGTTCGCCCGCGGCTGGCGCTGGCATCACCTCGAGGAACGCACGGTGATGCGCTACCGCCTGCCCAAGGTGCTGTGGGAGGCGGTGCTCGCGCGTGACGGCGATTGAGCCGGAATCGGGCTGCAGTGCCCGGCGTGCCTGGGCAATCAGCTATGAAATCTGTAGCGGAATGGTGACCGGCCCGTCGTTCACCAGATGCACTTTCATGTCGGCCGCGAAGATGCCCGTCGCCACTTCGTGATGCGCGGCGCGGGCCTTCGCCACGAACAGGTCGTAGAGCCGGCGACCCTCGTCGGGCGGTGCCGCGCCGGTGAAACTGGGCCGGTTGCCGCCGCTCACGTCGGCCGCCAGCGTGAACTGGCTCACCAGCAGCAGGCCGCCGCCGACATCCTGCACGCTGCGGTTCATCTTGCCCGAACTGACAGCCCCCCGGCTCGCCACTGCGTGTGCTTCGCCACCCCCCGAGCGGGAGGCGCTGCCGCCTGGGGGCGGCCCGGCGGCGACAGCATCATCCGAGAAGATCCGCAGCTTCAGGATCTTGGCCAGCAGGCGTTCGCCAGCGGCCTCGGTGTCGCCCCGCTCAGCGCACACCAGCACCAGCAGGCCGTGGCCGATGCGGCCGACCACCTCGCCGCCGACCTCCACGCGCGCCTCGCTCACGCGCTGCAGCACCGCCTTCATGCCGCACCTTTGCCATCGGCCTCGGTGCGCGCATGGCCGTCGAGCTGCACCGCGCGCGCCTCCATGGTCAGCGGCAGCAGCTGCAGGGTGACGCGCAGGCCGGGCACGGCGTCCATCAGCGCCTGCTCCACGCCGTCGCGCAGCGCGGCCGCGCGCTGCAGCGGCCAGTCGCCCGGAACGTGCATGTGCAGGTCGGCGAAGCGGCGCTGCCCGGCCCGGCGCGTGATGATGTCGTCGAAGCGCAGCTGCGGCCCTTCGGGCACACGGGCGACGAAGCGGTCCAGTGCGGCGTGCAGGGCCTCCTGCGCCTCGGGCTCCAGCGCCTGGTCCATCAGGCCCTGGCTCGAGCGCCACACCAGGTGCGCGCCCTCGCGCACGATGTTCAGCGCCACGCCCAGCGCCAGCACCGAGTCCAGCCACAGCCACCCCGTGGCCAGCACGGCCAGCAGACCGACGACCACGGCGGCCGAAGTCCACACGTCGGCCATCAGGTGACGGCCATCGGCCTCCAGCGCGATCGAGCGATGCTCCTCCGCCGCGCGAAACAGCAGGAAGGCCAGGCCGGCATTGAAGGCCGAGCTCACGACCGACAGCGCCAGGCCCCAGCCCAGTTGCTCCAGCGGGTGCGGATGGATCAGGCGGTCGATGGCGGCCCAGCCGATCGCGACCGCGGCGCCGATGATCAGGATGCCCTCGAAGCCGGACGAGAAGTACTCGGCCTTGTGGTGGCCATACGGATGCTCGTCGTCGGCCGGCCGGGTGGCGATGGTCACCATGCCGAGCGCGAATACCGCGCTCGCCAGGTTGACGAAGGACTCCATCGCGTCGGAGATCAGGCCCATCGAATGCGTGATGTAGCCGGCCCAGCCCTTGAGCACGATGGTGACGAGGGCCACGACCACCGACAGGCGCAGCAGCGCCTTCGGGCTCATGGAGGCGCGCGGGGCGGATGAAGGAACGGATGGCACGGCAGGCAGGGGGCGAGGGACGGGCGGCGGATTATCCGGCCCCGCCACGCCTCCAGGAGCGCCTCGCGTACCATTGCGCCCCTCTCGGCTCCCCTGGAGACACCGCATGCCTTTTCGACTGTTGCCCGGCTTCGCCGCCTGCGCGATGTTCCTGGCCAGCGCTGCGGCCGGGGCGCAGACAGCGCCCGCCGCGGCCACCGCACCCCGCGCGGTCGCCAGGCCTGCACCTGCCGCCGACGTGCACGCCGGCTTCATCAAGTCCGTGCAGGGCGACGTCCACCTGCTCAGTGCCGGCGGCGACGCCCGTCTGGCCAGGCCGGGCGACCGCGTCTCGCCCATCGATCGCATCTCGACCGGCCCGGCCAGCGCCGCCAGCCTGGTGCTGCGCGACGGCACGGCACTCGTCCTGGGCCCCGATTCGCGGCTGGACCTCAAGCAGTTCCATTTCGACTCGACCACGCAGGACGGCGGGCTGCTCGTCTCGCTGCTGCGCGGATCGCTGCGCATGGTCAGCGGCCTGATCGGCAAAACCAACCCCGACGCGGTGCGCGTGGACACGCAGACCGCCACCATCGGCATCCGCGGCACGGACTTCATCGTCACGGCCGACGCCCAGCCGTGATGACGATTCGCCGCCGCATCGCACTCGCCACGGGCTGCGCCCTTGCCGTGGTGCTGGGCGCCTGTTCGACGCCCGCCACGCGCGTGGTCCTGCTGCCGCAGGCGGACGGCCGTCCGTCCGCCGTGGTGGTGCGGGCCAAGGGCGGCGAGCAGACGCTCGACAAGCCCTTCCAGCGCGCCACCGCAGCCCTCGGCGCCACCGGCGCGCCGCTGGTCGACGCGGCCGATCCGGCCCAGGTCCGCAAGGACAACGCCACCCTGTTCGAGCTGATGCCGCCGGGGCCGCAGCGCTACACGGTGTACTTCGACGCCGGCGGCACGGTGCTGACCGAGGCCTCGCAGCGCACCGTGCAGGAAATGCTGGCCGCCGCCGCGGCCCGGCCGGGGGCGGACATCGTGGTCACCGGCCACACCGACACGGTGGGCACGGGTGCGCAGAACGATCAGCTGTCGCACCGCCGCGCCGAGGAACTGCGACAGCTGCTCATCCAGCGCGGCTTCCCGGGCCAGCGCATCGAGGCGGCGGGCCGCGGCGAACGCGACCTGGCCGTGCCGACAGCCGACGAGGTCGACGAGCCGCGCAACCGCCGCGTGACGATCGAGGTGCGCTGACGGCGCCTGTGGCACGCGCCGCACGACAGAAGGGGCCCGAGGGCCCCATTCTTGTCACCGTAGCGGATTTTCGAACCGAATCGGGCTCCGGCGCCCGTCCTGCCTGCACGAGCAGCTATCAAAAGATGAGCAGCTCGCGTGTTCCGGCAGGCATCAGGCGAGGTGCACGCGCGCGAACTTGCGCTTGCCCACCTGGACCACGTAACTGCCGGCGCCGAGCTTGAGCCCCTTGTCGCTCACCACGGCCGAATCGATGCGCACGCCGCCGCCGTCGATCAGCCGGTTGCCCTCCGAGGTCGAGGGCGCGAGGTTGGCCTGCTTGAGCAATTGGGCGATGCCCAACGGCGCGCCCGAGAGCGTCACTTCGGGAATCTCGTCCGGCACACCGCCCTTGCTGCGATGGATGAAGTCCTGCTCGGCCGCTTCGGCCGCCTGCGCGCTGTGGAAGCGCGCCGTCAGCTCCTTGGCCAGCAGCACCTTCGCGTCCTTGGGGTTGCGCCCGCCCGCCACCTCGGCCTTCAGCGCCGCGATCTCTTCCAGCGAGCGGAAGGACAGCAGCGTGTACCACTTCCACATCAGCTCGTCGGAGATCGACAGCGTCTTGGCGAACATCGTGTTCGGGTCCTCGCTGATGCCGATGTAGTTGTTCTTGCTCTTCGACATCTTCTCGACGCCGTCGAGCCCCTCCAGCAGCGGCATGGTCAGGATGCACTGGGGCTCCTGGCCGTATTCCTGCTGCAGGTGCCGGCCGACCAGCAGGTTGAACTTCTGGTCGGTGCCGCCGAGTTCGAGGTCGCTCTTGAGCGCGACCGAGTCGTAGCCCTGCATCAGCGGGTAGAGGAATTCGTGGACCGAGATCGACTGCCCGTTCTTGAAGCGCTTGTTGAAGTCGTCGCGCTCCATCATGCGGGCCACCGTGTACTTGGCGGCCAGCTGGATCATCCCGCGCGCGCCCAGCGGGTCGCTCCACTCGGAGTTGTAGCGGATCTCGGTCTTCGATTCGTCCAGCACCAGCTTGGCCTGGGCGAAATAGGTTTCGGCGTTGGACCGGATCTGCTCGGCCGTCAGCGGCGGCCGGGTGCTGTTGCGGCCGGACGGGTCGCCGATCAGGCTGGTGAAGTCGCCGATCAGGAAGATCACCGTGTGCCCCAGATCCTGGAGCTGGCGCATCTTGTTGAGCACCACGGTGTGGCCGAAGTGGATGTCCGGCGCCGTCGGGTCCAGTCCGAGCTTGATGCGAAGCGGCTGGCCGGTGGCTTCAGCGCGCTGCAGCTTCTTCACCCATTCGTCCTGCGGAAGCAGCTCGTCGGCGCCGCGCAGGGAGATTTCTAGCGCCCGTCCTACACCATCGGACGGCGGCTGGCCAATAACAAACTGGGGATTCATTTGGATTTTTGTGGGGAAAGCAACGGCCGAAAGCTATACTCCAGCCGGTTTCTTGAGCGCTGCATTCTAAGCGCCGCTCCTTTTTCGCCCCGCCTGAAGACCTTCGTTGGCCCGCAACTTGCTGGCACAGGCGGTCGCCGAACCCGAGCTGGATTTCTGAGTTGTCCAAACTGATCAACGGCATCCTGGCCGCCGAGGAGCTTGTCGCTTCTCGCATCGCCACCACCGTCAAGACCTATCCGCGTCATCTGACAGCCGCCATCGCCGCGATGCTGCTATGCGCCGGCGGGGGCGCCTTCGCGGTCGCCTCGCTGGGCCCTGACGCGTCCGACCTGCCCATCCACCAGGTGCTCGAGACCGTGGCCCCGCTGCCGGTCGCGAGCCAGAGCGAGGTGCTGGATGCGCTCAGCTTCACGCTGTTCCGCAGCGAGCAGAGCCGCTCCAGCGACACGGCCGAGGCGCTGCTCAAGCGCCTGGGCGTGAGCGACCCGGCCGCCGCCGCCTTCGTGCGCGGCAACGCCGACGCCCGCGCCGCCTTCTTCAACCGCGTCGGCCGCACCATCAACGCCGAGGTCGGGCAGGACAACAGCCTGCGCAAGCTCACGGCGCGCTGGATTCCCGATGGCGACGGCGGCTTCAAGCGCTTCGTGGTCGAGCGGCTGCCCGCCGGCTTTGTCGCCCGCACCGAGACCGACACGCTGACCCCGGCCACGCGCCTGGCCAGCGGCATCGTGCGCAGCTCGCTCTTCGCCGCCACCGACGACGCCCGCATCCCCGACGCCGTCGCCAGCCAGCTGGCCGACATCTTCCAGGGCGACGTGGACTTCCGCCAGCTGCGCAAGGGCGACCGCTTCGCCGTGGTCTACGAGACCTTCGAGGCCGACGGTCAGACCATGCGCACGGGCCGTGTGCTCTCGGCCGAGTTCGAGAACAACGGCAAGACCTGGCAGGCCATGTGGTACCAGGAGCCCGGCCAGAAGGGCGGCTACTACCGCCCCAACGGCGACAGCCTGCGCAAGGCCTACCTGAGCTCGCCGGTCGAGTTCACCCGCGTGTCCAGCGGCTTCGCGATGCGCATGCACCCCATCCTGAACAGCTGGCGCCAGCACAACGGCGTCGACTTCGCGGCGCCCACCGGGACCCCGGTGCGCACCGTGGGCGACGGCACGGTCGATTTCGCCGGCCAGCAGAACGGCTACGGCAACATCGTCATCGTCGGCCACCGCAACGGCCAGCAGACGGCCTATGCCCACCTCTCGCGCATCGACGTCAAGGAAGGACAGTCCGTGAGCCAGGGCCAGTCGATCGGCGCCGTGGGCTCCACCGGCTGGGCCACCGGGCCGCACCTGCACTTCGAGTTCCGCATCAACGGCGAGTACCACGACCCGACGACGATCGCCCAGCAGGACGGGGGGCAGCCCATCTCCGCCGCGGCGCGCCCCGCCTTCGAGAAGGTCGCCAAGGCCACGCGCACCGAGCTGGCCGCCGCCTTCTCGGTGGTCCAAGCCAGCGCCGACTGAGCGCCTCGCTCGCGCCGTCACAATCCGAAGCGCCGCTGTTGCGGCGCTTTTTCTTTGGGAAACCTCGCCGCCATGGCCGCAGAACTCTTCATCGGGCTGATGTCCGGCACCTCGCTCGACGGCGTGGATGGTG
Source organism: Xenophilus aerolatus (assembly GCA_030418545.1). Lineage (GTDB taxonomy): Bacteria > Pseudomonadota > Gammaproteobacteria > Burkholderiales > Burkholderiaceae_C > Xenophilus. The sequence goes on from QAIB01000007.1 coordinate 60,725, forward strand.
TGCTGACCGACCTGTCCGGCGGCGGCATCGCCGTGCGGGCGCACGCGAGCGCGCCCTTTCCCGTCGCGCTGCGCGAGGAGTTGCTCGCGCTCAACCGCTCCGACGGCGCCAACGAACTGCACCGCGCGGCACTCGCCGGCAACGGGCTCGCCCGCGTGTACGCCGAGGTCGTGCGCATGCTGCTCGCCAAGGCAGCCCAGGAAGCCGCGCAGATCGTCGCCATCGGCGCCCACGGCCAGACCGTGCGCCACCGCCCCGGCGAGTTCGACGGCACCGGCTACACCCTGCAATTGAACAACCCGGCCCTGCTGGCCGAGCTGACCGACATCGACGTGGTGGCCGACTTCCGCACGCGCGACCTCGCGGCCGGTGGGCAGGGTGCACCGCTGGTGCCGGCCTTCCACGCGGCGCTCTTCGGGCGGGCCGACGAGACGGTGGCGGTGCTCAACCTCGGCGGCATCGCCAACCTGAGCGTGCTGCCGCCGGCTGCCCAGGCTGAAAGCCGCGCGGTGCTCGGCTTCGACTGCGGACCGGCCAATGCGCTGATGGACCACTGGTGCCAACGCCACCGCGGCGCGCCCTTCGACGCCGGCGGCGCCTGGGCCGCCAGCGGCCGCGTTCATGCCGGCTTGCTGTCCCGCCTGCTCGCGGAGCCCTACTTCGCGCGGCCCGCGCCCAAGAGCACAGGCCGCGACCTGTTCCATTCCGAGTGGCTCGCCGCGGCGCTCGCCAAGGAGGCGCCGCTTGCCGCCCAGGACGTGCAGGCCACGCTGGCCGAACTCACGGCGGAAAGTGCCGCCCGGGCCGTGCACGAGGCCGCCAGCGACGCACGCACGCTGATCGTCTGCGGCGGCGGCGCGCTCAATGCACACCTGATGGCGCGGCTCGCAGCCCTGCTGCCGGGCGTGGGGGTGCTGTCTTCCGAAGCACGCGGCCTGCCGCCGCAGCAGGTGGAAGCCACGGCCTTCGCCTGGCTGGCGCGGCGCACCGTTCGACGCGAGCCGGGAAACTTGGCGAGCGTGACCGGCGCCCGCGGCGCGCGGGTGCTGGGCGCCGTTTACCCGGCCTGAGTTTTCAAGCCCAAAGAGGCTACAGCGCCCGTGGGATGGGCGCTTATCGCTATCGAAATAATAGCAATCAGCCGTGCCCGGACACTTCCGGGCCATCGAGCTGCGGCGCCCGGGCCTCGGCGGGCAGCTGCCAGAACACGGCCGCCGAGGCGAGCGTGATCAGCCCCACCGTCACGAAGGTCGCCTGGAAGGCTTCGAGCGCCGCGCCGGGCGTGCCGGTGCCGCCGAAGGCCGCGCTGAAGCCCGACAGCACCGCGCCGGCCACGGCCACGCCCAGGCTCATCGCCAGCATCTGCACCATCGACAGCAGGCTGTTGCCGCTGCTGGCGCTGGCGCCGTCCAGGTCCTTCAGCGTGATGGTGTTCATGGCCGTGAACTGCAGCGAGTTGAAGGCGCCGAAGGCCGCGAGCTGCAGCACGCGCAGCCAGATCGGCTCGCCCGGCGTGGCCAGGGCGAAGCTGGCCATCAGCAGGCCGATGATCGCGGTGTTGCCCACCAGCACGTTGCGATAGCCGAAGCGCAGGATCAGCGGCGTCGCGACCCGCTTCATCGCCATGCCGGCGAGTGCCGTGGGCAGCATCATCAGCCCCGCCTGCAGGGGCGAATAGCCCAGGGAGATCTGCAGCGAGATCGGGATCAGGAAAGGCATCGCCCCGCTGCCCAGCCGGCAGAACAGGTTGCCCAGCAGCCCCACCGACAGCGTGCGCACGCGGAACAGCTGGGTCGAGAACAGCGGCTGAGGGTGCCGCACCGCATGCAGCCAGTAGACCACCAGCGCCGCGAAACCGAAGACGCCCAGCACCAGAGTGCCGGCCTGGCGCAGGCCCAGGTCGGAGCCGCCCTCGATGGCCAGCGAGATGGCGACCATGCCGAAGGCCAGCAGCGCATAGCCCCAGAGGTCGAAGCGGCCGGTCTGCTCGGCCCGCGCATCGGGCATGAAGCGCTGCGTGGCGACGAGGCCGATGAGCCCCACCGGCAGGTTGATGAGGAAGATCCAGTGCCACGAGGCGTACTGCACCAGCCAGCCGCCGAGCGTCGGGCCCAGCAGCGGCCCGATGAGGCCGGGAATCGCGACGAAGCTCATCGCCTGCAGGAACTCGCCGCGCGGAAAGGTGCGCAGCACCGACAGGCGCCCCACAGGCAGCAGCAGCGCGCCGCCCAGCCCCTGCAGCACGCGCGCCGCCACCAGCTCGCCCAGACCGCGCGAGGCCGCACAGGCCAGGGAGCCGAGCGAGAACAGCGCGATCGCCAGCATGAACACGCGCCGCGTGCCGAAGCGGTCGGCGAGCCAGCCCGAGGCCGGGATCAGCATCGCCATGGTCAGCGAATAGGCCACGATCACCGACTGCATGCGCAGCGGGCTCTCGCCCAGGCTCGCCGCCATCGCCGGCAGCGCCGTGTTGATGATGGTCGCGTCCAGCGTCTGCATGAAGAAGCCGATCGCCACCAGCCACAGCAGCACGCGGCGGCTGGCGGCATCGGGCGGCGGATCGGGGATGGCGGGCGTCGGAGCGCTCATGGTGTTCTGGCTTTCTGGCGCGGGGCGCCGCGGCCGACGGCAGACGCGGCGGGAACGAAAAAGCCGCCCGAAGGCGGCTGGACCGGTGACAGGTGGGGCGCGGGGTGGTGGTCGGTGTGCGCCCGCCCGGTCAAGATGCGAATCAGGCCGAGAAGCTCGAGCCGCAGCCGCAGGTGCTGGTGGCGTTCGGGTTCTTGATCACGAACTGGGCGCCTTGCAGGTCTTCCTTGTAGTCGATCTCGGCGCCGACCAGGTACTGGTAGCTCATCGCGTCGATCAGCAGCGACACGCCATTCTTGGTCATCGTCGTGTCGTCGTCGTTCGTGATCTCGTCGAAGGTGAAGCCGTACTGGAAGCCCGAGCAGCCGCCACCCTGCACGAATACGCGCAGCTTCAGGTCGGGATTGCCCTCTTCGGCGATCAGGTCCGCCACCTTGGCGGCCGCGCTGTCGGTGAAGACGATCGGCTCGGGCATCTGGCTGGGGGTGCTGATGGTTTCGGCAACTGCGCTCATGGATGGTTCTCCGTGGGGACCGCCACTCGCAAGACAGCGGGCGGCCAATGAGGGAAATGCTACCCCAGACAAAGAAAAACCGCCCCGAGGGCGGTCTTTCTTGATACGGCGCACAGCCGAAGTGTTGATATTCGCGTAGCGAGGGCCTGCAGGGCAAGGCGCGAACCGGAACCGGACTCGCGTCCGGTGAGGATTCGCAACGCGGCCATGCAGGTCCGCAGTAGCGAAGATCAGCGCTTCGAGAACTGCTTGCGGCGACGTGCGGAGTGCAGACCGACCTTCTTCCGTTCGACTTCGCGGGCGTCACGGGTGACGAAACCGGCCTGGCTCAGCACCGGCTTGAGGTTCGCGTCGTAGTCGATCAGGGCACGGGTGATGCCGTGGCGGGTCGCGCCGGCCTGACCGGATTCGCCGCCGCCGTGGACGTTGACCTGGATGTCGAAGGTCTCGACGTTGTCGGTCAGCACCAGGGGCTGCTTGGCGATCATGATCGAGGTCTGGCGGCCGAAGAATTCTTCGATCGTCTTGCCGTTCACCGTGATCTTGCCGGTGCCCTTCTTGAGAAACACGCGGGCGACGCTGGACTTGCGACGGCCGGTGCCATTGTTCCAATCACCAATCATCTCAAGGCTCCTTAGATTTCCAGAGCCTTGGGCTGCTGGGCGGTGTGCGGATGCTCTGCACCGCCGTACACCTTGAGTTTCTTGATCATCGCGTAGCCGAGCGGGCCCTTGGGCAGCATGCCCTTGACAGCCTTCTCGAGTGCACGGCCGGGGTGCTTGGCCTGCATGTCGCGGAAGTTGGTGGCCGTGATGCCGCCGGGGAAGCCCGAATGACGGTAGTACACCTTGTCGAGCGACTTGGTGCCGGTGACCTTGAGCTTGGAGGCGTTGACGATGACGATGAAATCGCCGGTGTCGACGTGAGGCGTGTAAATGGCCTTGTGCTTGCCGCGCAGTCGGAGGGCCACTTCGCTGGCTACCCGTCCGAGGACCTTGTCGGTCGCGTCAATCACAAACCACTCGTGCACGACCTCAGCGGGCTTTGCGCTGAAAGTAGACATGAGTTTTCCTAAAAAAGGAGGTTTGCTGAGAGCCCTTTTCCACGGTCGGTCTTCCTCTGGAGGGAAGCTCTTAGGTGGGAGGAATGCCTTCACCCGTAGAGGATCGAAGGCGTCTTTGCCGCGGGGCCCGAAATCGCTGCAAAGCCAACGATTATAGGTCGGCCGGCGCGGCGGGGCAATCTCCGGCGGCCGCCGGGGCTCGAGGCCGCCCAAGCCGACCGACAATCAGGGGTTCGCGGCGGCGGCGCCCGCCACGGCACCGACCGCGCTCTCACCCAGGATCCAGCCCGCCATGTTCAGCTACCGCCACGCCTTCCACGCCGGCAACCACGCCGATGTGCTCAAACACACGGTGCTGATCGCCACCCTCGAGCACCTGCTCGAAAAGCCCGCGCCGATCACGGTGATCGACACCCACGCCGGAGCCGGCCTGTACCGGCTCGACGGCGACTATGCCGGCACCAGCGGCGAGGCGGCCGACGGCGTGCTGCGCCTGCTGGGGCCCGCGGCCGGCGACACGGGGGCGCAAGCGCTGCCGCCGGCTCTCGCCCGCTACCTGGAGGTGGTGCGCAGCTTCAACCGCGAGGGCCAGGCCCGCGTGTACCCGGGTTCGCCCTTCATCACCCATCACCTGCTGCGCGACGAGGACAAGCTCAAGCTCTACGAGCTTCACCCGACGGACGCGCGCACGCTGGATGCCAATATCGCCCAGCTCGACGCCGGCCGGCAGATCGCCGTGCTGCGCGAGGACGGCTTCGGCAGCGCCACCAAGTTCCTGCCGCCACCCTCGCGACGCGCGCTGGTGCTGGTGGATCCGAGTTACGAATTGAAGACCGACTACGCCCGCACGGCGGCCTTCATCGGCGAAGCGGTCAAGCGTTTCGCCACGGGTGTGTACGCCGTGTGGTACCCCATCATTCCCCGGCCCGAAGCACACGACCTGCCGCGCCGGCTCAAGACCCTGGCCAACAAGGCCGGCAAGCCCTGGCTGCATGCGACGCTCACGGTCAAGTCGAGCAAGCTCACGACCAACGCGGCCGGCGAGACGCAGCGACCGGGCCTGCCCGCCAGCGGGATGTTCCTCATCAACCCGCCCTACACGCTGGCCGACCAGTTGCGCCCGGCGCTCGCTCGCCTGGCCGAGGTGCTCGCCCAGGACCGCCACGCCGGCTGCGCCGTGGAAACGGGCGGCTGACGCAGGCTGCGCAGCGGCCCCTCGCGCATTCCGTCACGCCCAGACCGTCGCGTCACACAGCGGGCGTCAGGGAGGGTGCCACGCCGCCAGCAACGCGCCGCGTCACCCCCACGGGGCAAGGGCGTTGCGCCTATCGGCGACGTCGCGTTGCCTGCGCCGTCTTCCTGGGTCGCGCGTCCGGCCGCGGCGCATCGGCAAGGGCCGAGCCGTTCGCGTCATCGGCTGGCGCCACCGCCACGCCGTTGCAGCGCCCGCCGGCGGCATCGATGCGCGTCAGCGCCACCTGCTTGATGCCCAGGCCGACCATCTGGAGTTGCTCCGCGGCCGCCTGGCTCAGGTCGATGATGCGGCCCGCCGCGTAGGGACCCCGATCGTTCACGCGCACCAGCACCTCGCGGCCATTGACCAGGCTGCGAACGCAAAGGCGTGTACCGAAAGGCAAGGTCTTGTGCGCCGCCGTGAAGGCGCCCATGTCGAAGCGCTCGCCGCTGGCCGTCTTGCGCTGGTGGAACTGCAGGCCGTACCACGAGGCGCCGCCGCGCTGGATCACCTCGCCCGGCGGGCCATCGCCGGGCACCCCGTCGTCCGGCGGCAGATCGCCTTCGCTTCCCACGGCCAGGTCATAACGCACCGATGCAACGCGGGAGCGCGGCGCATCGGCCGGCGCTCCGCCCTGCCTGGCCAGCGGACGAAGGGGCGACGCCGATGGCGCGCCCTCACCGGTCCTGGTCCCCGCTCCGGATTCGCCGGGCGGCGTGGTGCAGCCGGCCAGCGCAAGGGCCAGCACGGCAGAGGCCAGCCACCGACCCTGTCGATGCAGCAGGCGGTGCGGTGCCTTCATGCGCGCCAGCCCAGGCCCTGCAGCACACCGAGCGTCGCCGCAGCCTGGTTCATCGTGTAGAAATGGATGGCGGGGGCACCGCCCGCCTGCAGCCGCTCCACCAGCCGCGTCACCACCTCGAGGCCGAAGGCCTTGATCGAGGCCGTGTCGTCGCCGAAGCCCTGCAATCGCAGCCGGATCCAGCGCGGGATCTCGGCCCCGCAGGCGTCGGAGAAGCGCATCAGCTGCGTCGAACTGGTGATGGGCATGATGCCCGGCACGATCGGCACGTCGATGCCCAGTCGGCGCGCATCGTCGACGAAGCGGAAATACGCCTCGGCGCTGAAGAAGTACTGCGTGATCGCCGAATGCGCGCCCGCCTTCACCTTGGTGGCAAAGGCCTGCAGGTCGGCCTCTGCCGAGCGGGCCTGCGGGTGCACTTCGGGATAGCATGCCACCTCGATGCGGAAGTCCTCGCCGCACTCCTCGCGGATGAAGCGCACCAGGTCGCTCGCGTAGTGGAACTCGCCCCCCATGCCGTAGCCGCTGGGCAGGTCGCCGCGCAGGGCCACCAGCCGGCGCACGCCCAGGCGCTTGAGCTCGGCCAGCTGCGTGCGCACGGTTTCGCGCGTGGCGCCGATGCACGAGAAGTGGCTCGCCGCATCCACGCCTTCGGCAAGGATCTCCTGCACGGCGCCGAAGGTGCCGGCCTGCGTGGAGCCCCCCGCGCCATAGGTGACCGAGCAGAACTCGGGTCGCCAGGCGTACAGCTGCTGGCGCACGGCACGCAGCTTGACCACGCCTTCGGGCGTCTTGGGCGGGAAGAACTCGAAACTCAGGGGCAAACGTTCGGGGGTGGCCATCGCCAGGGTCCTCTCGGTGTCTTGTTGTCGTTGTCGTCGTGTCGTCTCAGGCGCGCGCGGCGTGGACGAAGAACTCGCGGTTGCCGTCGCCTCCCGCGATCGGACTGTCCAGCCATTTCAACACACGCAGGCCGGCGCCTTCGCAGGCCGTGCGCAGCCGCTCCTCGACCACGGCGTACAGCGCCGGATCGCGCACGATGCCACCCTTGCCGATCTGCGCAGGCTGCAGTTCGAACTGCGGCTTGACCAGCATCAGCAGGTCGCCCGCCGGCGCCAGCAACAGCGCCAGCGCAGGCAGCACGAGCGTCAGCGAGATGAAGGACAGGTCGCCGACGATCAGGTCGAAGAGCAGCCCCTCTTCGGAGCCGAACCGGGTTCCGGCGCCCGTCCCGCCTGGGCAGGCAGCCATCAATTCAGGAGCATTCAGCGTGCGCGCGTTCACGCGCTCGACGGCCGTCACCCGCGCATCGGCGCGCAGCCGCTCGTGCAACTGGCCGTGGCCGACGTCGACACCCACCACGTGCGCGGCGCCGCGCTGCAGCAGGCAGTCGGTGAAGCCGCCGGTGGACTGACCGACATCGAGGCACAGGCGCCCGCGCACGTCGAGGCCGGTGGCATCCAGCGCGCCCTCGAGCTTCAGCCCGCCGCGCGAGACATAGCGCGCCTCGGCCGCGTCGGCCAGATCGAGCTCTGCCCCGTCGGGCACCACGTCGCCGTTCTTGGCGACAGCGCGCCACGCCTCGCCCGCATGCAGGCGCCAGCGCAGGCCGCCGGCGATGAGCCGGGCCGCCTGCGAACGGGAGACCGCGAGTCCGCGGTCGACGAGCAACTGGTCTGCGCGCATGGCGCCGCGCTGAACCCGCTTCAGTAGCGGTACGTGTCCGGCTTGTAGGGGCCGTTCTTGTCGACGCCGATGTACGCAGCCTGCGCGTCGGTCAGCACCGTCAGTTGCGCGCCCAGCTTGCTCAGTTGCAGGCGGGCCACCTTCTCGTCCAGGTGCTTGGGCAGCACGTAGACCTTGCCGGGCTGGTAGGCATCGGGCTTGGTGAAGAGCTCGATCTGCGCAATCGTCTGGTTCGCGAAGGAGGACGACATCACGTAGCTCGGGTGGCCCGTGCCGCAGCCCAGGTTCACCAGGCGGCCCTTGGCCAGCAGGATGATGCGCTTGCCGTCGGGGAAGATCACATGGTCGACCTGCGGCTTGATCTCCTCCCACTCGTACTTCTCGAGCGAGGCGACGTCGATCTCGTTGTCGAAGTGGCCGATGTTGCAGACGATCGCCTGGTCCTTCATGGCGGCCATGTGCTCGTGGCGGATCACGTCCTTGTTGCCGGTGGTCGTGACGAAGATGTCGGCCTTGTCGGCGGCGTACTCCATCGTCACCACACGGTAGCCTTCCATGGCGGCCTGCAACGCGTTGATGGGGTCGATCTCGGTCACCCACACCTGGGCCGACAGCGCGCGCAGCGCCTGGGCCGAGCCCTTGCCCACGTCGCCGTAGCCGGCCACGACAGCCACCTTGCCCGCGATCATCACGTCGGTCGCGCGCTTGATGCCGTCGACCAGCGACTCGCGGCAGCCATACAGGTTGTCGAACTTGCTCTTGGTGACCGAGTCGTTCACGTTGATGGCGCGGAACAGCAGCGTGCCCTTGGCCGACATCTCGTTGAGGCGGTGCACGCCGGTGGTCGTCTCTTCGGTCACGCCGATGATCTCGGCCGACTTGCGCGAGTACCAGGTGGCGTCCTCGGCCAGCTTCTTGCGGATGGCGGCATAGAGGATGCGCTCTTCCTCGCTGCTGCCGTTGCCTGCCACGAGGGATGCGTCCTTTTCGGCGCGCTGGCCCAGGTGCATCAGCAGCGTCGCGTCGCCGCCGTCGTCCAGGATCATGTTCGGGCCTTCGCCCTTCGCGCCCTTGGGCCCGAAGTCGAAGATGCGGTGCGTGTAGTCCCAGTAGTCCTCGAGCGTCTCGCCCTTGATGGCGAACACCGGCGTGCCGCGCTCGGCGATCGCGGCGGCCGCATGGTCCTGCGTCGAGAAAATGTTGCACGAGGCCCAGCGCACTTCGGCGCCCAGCGCCTGCAGCGTCTCGATCAGCACGGCCGTCTGGATCGTCATGTGCAGCGAGCCGGTGATGCGCGCGCCCTTCAGCGGCTGCGACTTCGCGAACTCGTCGCGGATGGCCATCAGGCCGGGCATCTCGGTTTCGGCGATCTTGATTTCCTTGCGGCCCCACGCGGCCAGCGAGATGTCGGCGATCGCCTGATCGGCGGAAACAGAAGAAGACGGGGACTTGAGAACGGCGCTCATGCGGACTCCAAAACGGGTTTGAAAGATGCCACTGCGTTCGGGGGAGAGATATGAAACTCACCGCGGGGACAGCGGGTGAGCGTGGTTGCATGGAAATCCGAGCCTCACGCCTGACGGCGCTGCAACGCTCCTCGGAAGGCGGCATTTTACGCAAGTGCGCGCAAGCTGCTTCCGGCCGCGATAATTGAGGGTTCCTCCCAAGAACTTTGTCCGGGCGTGCATGCGCGCAGCCCCTGGCCTGCCACGGGCCCTTTTTCCATGTCCTACGCCGCCGAAACCCGCCGCCGCCGCACCTTCGCCATCATCTCCCACCCCGACGCCGGCAAGACCACGCTGACCGAAAAGCTGCTGCTGTTCTCGGGCGCGATCCAGATCGCGGGCTCGGTCAAGGCGCGCAAGGCTTCGCGGCACGCGACCTCCGACTGGATGGAGATCGAGAAGCAGCGCGGCATTTCGGTGGCCTCGTCGGTGATGCAGATGAGCTACCGCGAGCACGTCATCAACCTGCTCGACACGCCCGGCCACAAGGACTTCTCGGAAGACACCTACCGCGTGCTCACGGCCGTCGACTCGGCACTGATGGTCATCGACGCGGCCAACGGCGTGGAGGCGCAGACACGTCGGCTGATCGAGGTCTGCCGCCAGCGCGACACGCCCATCATCACCTTCGTCAACAAGATGGACCGCGAGGTGCGCGAGCCGCTGGACATCCTCGACGAGGTGGAGCGCGAGCTGGGCATGCCCTGCGTGCCCATGACCTGGCCGGTGGGCCAGGGCAAGTCCTTCGGCGGCATCATCAACCTGCGCACGCAGGCGATGACGGTGTTCGAATCGGGCAGCGAGCGCCGCCCGCAGGACTTCGAGACGATCCCGCTGACCGAGCGCGACACGCTGCGCGCCCGCTTCGGCTCCGAATTCGACGCGGCCATGGAGAGCATGGAACTGGCCACCGGCGCGTCGCCGGCCTGGGACAAGGAGGCCTTCCTCGCCGGCAAGCAGACCCCCGTGTTCTTCGGCTCCGGCGTGAACAACTTCGGTGTGATGGAGGTGCTCGACGCGCTGGTCGACCTGGCGCCGCCGCCGCAGCCGCGCATCAGCACCACGCTGGTCAACCGCCAGCCGGTGACCAAGAAGATCCAGCCCGACGACAAGGACTTCGCGGGCGTGGTGTTCAAGGTGCAGGCCAACATGGACGCCAACCACCGCGACCGCATCGCCTTCGTGCGCATGGCTTCGGGCAAGTACACGCCGGGCATGAAGCTCAAGGTGCAGCGCACCGGCAAGGAGTTGCGCCCCACCAGCGTCGTGACCTTCATGAGCCAGCGCCGCGAGGCCGTGGAAGAGGCCTATGCCGGCGACATCGTGGGCTTCACCACGCACGGCGGCGTGCAGCTGGGCGACACCATCACCGACGGCGCGAGCCTGCAGTTCACCGGCCTGCCCTTCTTCGCGCCCGAGCTGTTCATGACGGTGATCCTCAAGAACCCGCTGCGCACCAAGCAGCTGCAGCAGGGCCTGGCGCAGCTCGGCGAGGAAGGCGCGATCCAGGTCTTCCGGCCCGAGGTCGGCGGCCCGATGCTGCTGGGCGCCGTGGGCCAGCTGCAGTTCGAAGTCGTGCAGCACCGCCTGAAGACCGAGTACGACGCCGACGTGCGGCTGGAGGGCTGCCAGTACACCGGCGCGCGCTGGATCACGGCCGACACGCCGGCCGAGCTGCGCGAGTTCACGAACGCCTACCCGCAGCGCCTGGCCAAGGACGCGGCCGACACGCTGGCCTACCTGTGCACCTCACCCTACGACGTGCGGCTGGCCCAGGAGCGCTTTCCGAAGATCCACTTCCACCCGCTGCGCGAACACGCCGGGCTGGCCTTGCAGACGGCCGGCTGATGGGTGCACGCAGCATGGCGCCGCTGGCCGCGTGGCCGGCCGAGGCGCGCCGCGGCCTGGTGGGCCTCTTCACCGACATCGACGACACCCTCACCACCGACGGCGCCGTGCCGCCCGAGGTGGTGCAGGCGCTGGGCGCGCTCAAGGCCACCGGTCTGCACGTGGTGCCGATCACCGGCCGCCCGGTGGGCTGGAGCGAGCCCTTCGCCGCCAGCTGGCCGGTCGACGCGATCGTGCCGGAGAACGGCGCGATGGCGCTGCTGCGCGAGGCCGACGGCACGCTCGCGCGCCGCTACCAGCAGGACGCCGCCACGCGCGCCGCCAACTTCGCGCGCATGCAGGCCGTGCTGGCGCAGATCGAGCGCGACATCCCGGGCGCGCGCCGCGCCACCGATTCGGCCGGGCGCGAATGCGACATCGCCATCGACCACAGCGAGTTCACGCAGTTGAGCGACGCTCAGATCGACAAGGTGGTGCTGGCCATGCGCCACGAGGGCATGCACGCCACGGTGAGCAGCATCCACGTCAACGGCTGGTACGGCGAACACAACAAGCTCGAGGGCGCGCGCTGGATCGTGCGCGAGCTGTGGGGCCGCCGGCTCGACGACGAGATCGACCGCTGGGCCTACGTGGGCGACTCGACCAACGACCAGCTGATGTTCCAGGCCTTCCCGCACAGCATCGGCGTGGCGAACATCGCGCGCTTCGTGCCGCACCTGTCGCAGCTGCCGCGCTATGTGACGCCGAGCGAGCGCGGGGCGGGCTTCGTCGAGGTCGCGCGCGCCATCCTCGCGGCACGCTGAGCGCCAGGCACCCGGCCCGCGTGGCCGGAGCGCCCGCGAGCCGGGCGCAGCGGGCGCCAAGGGCCAGCCCGTCGTAGCGGCACGGCCGACAGTGACCCGGGGTCGCCACCAAGCCGCAGACCGGGCGCCGTCGCGCGCCGGCCCTCGCCCGCGGCCGGCGGCGCCGTCCGCTCGCCGCCTACGTGCTCCAGGGCCCGCCTTTGCTCCACTGCCTGCGTTGCGAACGAACCCCCTCGGGTCGGCAACACATCGAACCGGACAGGTCGAGACAACCAAGGAGTGCCCCACCATGAAAACCATCATCGCTCTGAGCATCGCAACCCTCACCCTCGGCGCCGGCCTGGCCGGCTGCGACGTGAAGAAGACCCAGGAAGGGAGCGTGACCACGCCCAAGTTCGAGAAGACCCGCGAAGGCGACGTCACGCTGCCGAAGTACGAGGTCACGCCGCCGAAGGTCGAGGTGACGAAGGAAGAAAAGACCGTCAACGTCCCGACGGTCAAGACCGAGGAGCGCACGATCGAAGTGCCCAAGGTGACCGTCACGCCGGCCAAGGACAACAAGTAAGTCGTTACCTTCGCGCCGCGGCCGTTGGCGGCGGCGCCGGCCATTGCGCCGCGGGCATGGGCGCCACCGCGTCCAGCCACGGCGATACCGGCGAGCCGAAGCCCGGCGTCTCCAGCGAGCCGATCGCGATCCGGCCGTCGGCCACCCGCAGCCGCACGCGCCAGTCCATGCGGTGGTACAGGTCCGGATGCGCGCGCAGGAAGGCCTCGGCCTCCTGCACCGGTCGGCGGTCGAAGCCGTCGATGAAGTGGTGGGCGTTGCGCTCCACATGCCCGATGCCCAACAGCGCGACCAGCGCCAGATCCTGCTGCAGCGAGGTGCCGGGCTGCGTGGTCAGGTCCTCCGCCGACATGAAGTACGGCCGCCCCGGCGTCGTGTCGTTCCAGCGCCGGCAGCGCGCCAGGTTGATGAGCGACTTGTAGAAGCCCTTGCAGGCCTTGGTCGACACGCCGGCGTAGCCCAGCGAGCGCGCCAGCGGGAAAGCGTCGAGCGAGCCGTCGGACTCGTCGATGATGACGGGCCGGTCCAGCGCTGAATCGGTGATCGGCTGGGCCAGGGCACGCGCCCGCGCGACGGGCTGCTCGATGAACAGCGTCGCCGCGCACAGCTTCTGCAGCCGCGGTTCGGCCGCCATGCGCTGCCAGAAGGCCGCAACGGCCTGTGCATCGGCGAACTGCTCGTTGCCGTCCAGCGTCAGCTGAAGTCCGGGCACCGTGTCGAGCACCGCCGCGATGCGGCAGAGGCGATCCATGTCCTCGTCGCCACGGCCGGAGAGCTTGAGCTTGAAGTAGCGGTTGCCGTACACCGCCACCACCTCCTCCAGCGTCTCCGGCAGGCCGTCGCCAACGCGCTCGCCCTGGGCCTGGTCGGCCGCGACGATCGGGTCGAGCAGCCCGACCGTGTGTCGCACGTGCAGCCGCTGCAGGGGTTGCAGCGCGGCCAGGAAGGCATCGAGGTCGAAGCCCTGCAGATCGGGCGCCACCGCATGGGCGCCCATGCCCGCCAGGTTGGCCCGCATGGCCTGCGAGAAGCTCAGTCCGTGGTGGCGGCACAGCGCATCGAAGACCGCGCGGTCGAGCAGTGCCGGCCCGTAGGCCGACACCAGCGGCTGCAGGCCGATCGCCAGGCCGGCGCCCTGCAGGGGGCGGTACTGGTCGGCGAAGAGCGCGAAGGGCGTCGCCGGCCCGGCGCCGAGGTAGGCCTCGCGGGCGTTCGCCAGCGCGGCGCGCAACTGGTCGAGGTTCTGGGCATCGCTCAGCTCGGGCGACTTGTCGAACCACTTCGCGGCCAGTGCCTCGGCGGCAAAGCCCTCGGCCTCGGCCCCGCCTTCGAAGCGCACGCGCACCCGCACGATGGCCTGCCGGCCCTCGGTGATGGTGACCGCACCGAAGCGGAAGGGCAGGCGCAGCCGGTAAGGCGACTCGAAGCCATCGACCGCCACCACGCGCACACGAGGCGCCACGCTGCTGCCCATCGCCCCCGCTCCGCCCTACCAGTGCGGGCCGGCACGGCCCTCGTCGCCGCGGCCCGCGCTGCCCGACAGCTCGGTGTAGATGTCGAAAGCCATGCGCCCCAACTCCTGTGACGCGCGGGTCTGCGCGGTGCGAGGCCGCTCGATGTGCACCTCGTGGATGTTGGCGACGCGTCCCGGTCGCGGCGACATCACCACCACGCGGTCGGCCAGGAAGACCGCCTCGGGGATCGAGTGCGTGACGAAGACGATGGTCTTGCGCTTGCCGCCGTGCGCCGCCTGGTCTTCGCCCCAGATGCGCAGCAACTCGAGGTTCATGTCGTCGCGCGTCATCGCGTCCAGCGCACCGAAGGGCTCGTCCATGAGCAGGATCGGCGGGTCGAGGACCAGGGCGCGGCACAGCGACGCGCGCTGCTGCATGCCGCCGGACAGCTCGCCCGGCCGCTTGGCGGCGAAGTCGCCCAGGCCCACGAGCTCGAGGAGTTCGCGGGCGCGTTCGCGGTACTTCTCGCGGTCCAGCCCTGCCAGCTCGGCGGGCAGCAGCACGTTGTCGAGCACGCTGCGCCACTTCAGCAGCAGCGCTGCCTGGAACACCATGCCCACTGCGGGGATCGGCTTGACCACGGGCACGCCATCGACGCGCACCTCGCCACTCGTCACCGGGCGCAGGCCCGCCATGGCACGCATCAGCGTCGACTTGCCGCAGCCACTGGGACCCACCAGGGCAACGAACTCCCCTTCGTTCACCGTGAGCGAGATGTCGCGCAGCGCCTCCACCGGGCCGCTCCCGGCCTGGTAGACCATGCCGGCATGGTCGACTTCGATCAAGGCGCGCGGGGCGCTCGGCGTGGGCGTGGCGGGCATGTCGGGTCTTTCCTCGGGCGACGCGCTCACTTCACGGGCAGGGGCATCGCCACCTTGGTGAAGAAGTCCTTGGCGTAGACGTCCTTGCACTCCACCTTCCTGGGCAGGCCCATGTAGGTGTTGACGATATCGACCGAGCCGCACATCTTCTTGTCGTCGATGAAGCCGATGCCCTGGTCGGCGTAGTTCTTCGTGCGCATCAGCTCGAAGCCCAGCAGCATGTTGGCCTTGATGATGGCGACGTCGATCTCGGGCACGCGCTTCTTGTAGATGGCCAGCGCCTCGTCGGGGTTGGCCATCACGTCGCGCCAGCCCATGTACGAGGCTTCGAGGAAGTCCTTGAGCTGCCTGGGTTTGTCCTTCATGGTCTTGTCGCTGGCCATGATCGACATCGCGTACAGGTCGAAGCCGTAGTCGGCCCAGGCCAGTCGCACCGCCTTGCCTTCGCCCATGGCCTTGTCGTAGAAGGGCTGGCCGGTGGTGTAATCGGCCACGCCGTCCATGCGCTTCTCGGCGATGGAGGCCACCTTGGCGGTCGGCTCGATGTTGACCCAGGTCACCTTCTGCGGGTCGATCTTGTTGATGCGCGCGAAGGCCGGGAAGGCCAGGCGCTGGCTGTCGCCGGCCGGCGCGCCCACGGTCTTGCCTTCGAGGTCTGCGGGCTTGAGCAACGGCGCATCGGCGCGGCTGAAGAAGGTCATCGGCGTCTTGTCGAAGACCATGCCGACGATCTTCACGCGCGCACCGCGCGAGGTGGCCGAGATGATCGGCACCGCGTCGGCCAGGCCGACGTCGGCGCGGCCGGTGTCGACCTTGGCGATCGAATCGCCCGAGCCCTTGGACGCCTCGATGCTCACGTCCAGGCCCTTCTGCGCGTAGTAGCCCTTCTCCAGCGCCACCCAGTAGGCGGCATGGTCGCCCACCGCGAACCAGTTCAGGGCCAGCGTGAACTTCTCGCGCGGCTGCTGGGCCGATGCGGGCGCGGCGGCGAGGGCGAGCGCCATCGCACCGGCGGCGAGGGCGGACAGGGTCAGGGGGCGCAGGCTCATGGGAACGTCCTTTCGGCTGGAGGGGCAGGAACGGGTGATGGAGAACTCGGTGCGTTCACGAGGCCTTGTCCTCGGCCCAGGGCGCGAGCAGGCGCGACAGGCCCGCGACGGCGCCGTAGAGCAGCAGGCCCAGCAGCGAGATCCACACCAGCGCCGCGAAGGCGGCCGGCGTGTTCATGCTGCTCTGCGTGGTGATGATCACGTAGCCCAGGCCCTTCTGCGAGGCGACGAACTCGCCCACGATGGCGCCCACCACGGCCGAGGTGGCCGTGACCTTGAGGGCGCTGAGGATGTACGGGTACGCGTTCGGGATGCGGATCTTGACGAAGACCTTCCACTTCGGCGCGCTGAACACGCGGCCCAGGTCCACCAGGTCCTGGTCGATCTGCGTCAGGCCCACCGCGGTGTTGATCACCACCGGGAAGAAGCCGATCAGCGCGCCGATCAGCATGTTGGGCAGGATGCCGTAGCCCAGCCACATGAGGAACAGCGGCGCGATCGCGACCTTGGGCAGCGTGTTGACGAAGACGAGGAAGGGCGTGAGCGCACGCGACAGCCCCGGCGACCACGCGATCACCATGCCGAGGAAGACGCCGGCCGCGCCCGCGAGCACGAAGGCGCCGACGATCTCCACCGCGGTGATCCACGCATGGCTGAGCCAGGGAATCTCATGGCTGCCCATCGCCTCCAGCACCGCCCAGGGGCCGGGCAGCAGGTACTCGCGGATGTCGAATACCGTCACGGCGAGCTGCCACAGCGCGATGAAGGCGACGAAGATGCCCACCGCTGGGAGGTAGTGCGCCAGGGTCTTGCGGAACTTGCTCATGGGCCTCGGTGTGCAGGGTTCAGGCCAGCCAGCGCGCGAGGTTCGCGGCCACGAAGTCGTCGTCGGCGAGGTCCGCATGCTCGGCGCACACGCGGTCGATCGCCTCGGCCTGGCCGGGACTCAGGCCCTCGTGCGGGTCCAGGCACCAGATGCCTTCGAGCAGCCCCTGGCGGCGCAGCACCTCGTGGCAGCCGGCGATGCAGCCGTGGAAGTCGTTCGCCACATCGAAGAAGGCGCTGTTGCAGTCGGTGACGCGGCTGTCCAGCGCGAGCAGTTCGGCCGGCACCTGGGCGCCGCCGGCCTGCTGGCAGCGCGCCAGCAGCTGCACCGCCTTGGACGTCCACACCGACCAATGCCCCAGCAGTCCGCCGCGAAAGCGCACCGTGACCGGCGCGCCGTCGCGCATCACCGTAAAGGGCGTGGCCAGGTCGAGCACGATGTGGTCGTCGTTGCCGGTGTAGAGCGTCACGCGCTCCTCGGCGCGCGCGGCGACCAGGCCGCGCACCACGTCGAGCGTGCGGTAGCGGTGGAAGGGCGCGACCTTGATCGCCACCACGTTCGGAATCGCCGCGAAGCGGGCCCAGAAGGCGGCGCCCAGGTCCATGCCGCCCACGGCCGGCTGCAGGTAGAAGCCGATCAGCGGCATCACCTCGGCCACTGCCTCGCAATGCGCGATCAGCGCGTCGTCGCTCTCGCCCTTCATCGCGGCCAGGCTCAGCAGCACGGCGCCGTAGCCCAGGCGGCGGGCGGTCTGTGCCTCGGCCACCGCCTGCGCGGTGCGGCCGCAGGCGCCGGCCACCAGGGCGAGTTCGCGGTCGGGCGCCCAGTCGCGCGCCGTCTCTGCGGCCAGCGACAACACGCGCTCGTACAGCCCCGCCTCGCGGATCGCGAACTGCGTGGTGTGGACGCCCACGGCCAGGCCGCCGGAACCGGCGTCGAGGTAATAGCGCGTCAGGGCGCGCTGCCGGCGCTCGTCGAGCCGGCGCTGTGCATCGAGCGCCAGCGGATGCGCGGGAATGGCCAGGCCGCGCTGCAGCAGCGCGCGCGTCTGCGCGACGAGGGAGGGCAAGGTGTCGGGGGGCATGGAGGCACTCATCCGAATTCGGGGCCGGCAACGGCGAAAAGCGAGGACGGCGCCTCGGCCAGGTAGGGCGGCAGCTGCGCACGCAGCGCCATGCGCATGAAGGACCGCTGCAGGCGAAAGCCATGCGCGATCAACCAGCCCGAGAGCGCTTCGCGCGCGTCGGGCACGTCGATGAAGACCGGCCCGGGCGTGGCCGCCAGGGCCGCACGCAACAACCCGATCGCCTGCGCGTCGCCGGCGGCGACCAGCGGGCCGATCTGCGCGGCACGCCGCCCTTCACGCGCAATGACGAAGCCGGTGGCAAGGCCGCGGGCGTCATCGAGGCGCCAGGCGCGGCTGCCTTGCCGCCCCGCCAGGCTGGCCAGCAGCGCCGCGCGGCCCAGGCCGCAGGCCTGCGTGTCGAGGGCCATGCAGTCCGCCAGCTCGTCCTGCGTGGCCTCGCGCACGCGCGGATCGACGGCCTCGGCCGCCGTGCTCGCCGCGGCGTCGCGCTCCCAGCGCGAGAAGCCGAAGCCGCGCAGGAAGCCGAGCTTGCGGTACACCGCCTCGCCAGCCGGCGTCGCGTCCAGCGTCGGCACCATCCGGCGGGCGCGCAGCGACTCGATGCACTGCGCAAGCAGCCGTGTCGCCAGCCCGCGGTGCTGCCAGGCCGGGTCGACCAGCACCATCGAGATCCAGGCATGGCCGCCCTCGTAGGGCAGCGTCGCCGCGGTCGCGACCAGTTCGCTGCGCGCGGTGCGCAGGCCGATCGCCTCGCCTTGCGCGATGAAGAGCGCCCAGTCGTCGGTGGTCTGGTTCCAGCCCGCCGCGGACGACAGCCCCACGCCCGCGAAGACGTCGGCCGCCGCCAGGCACACCGACTGCAGCGCCTCGGCCTCGACGGCCTCAGAAGGCGCCATCGCGCACCTCGAACTTGGTGGGCTTGTTGAAGCTCTCGCGTTCGTGCTTCACCCAGTCGGTTACCCAGTCGAGCATCGCGCCCAGCGGCACCACCGGGTAGCCGAAGAGCCGGTTGGCCAGCGTCGTGTCCGACAGCAGCGCAGTGGGCGCCTCCTGGCCCGTCACCTTCGGCTCCACGCCGAGGCGGCGCGCGAACTCGGCGACCAGCCAGCGCACCGAGATCGTCTCCGGGCCGGTGCAGTTGATCGGCGTGGGCGGCACGGTGCAATGCCGCAGGCTGCGCAGCACCTGGGCATTGGCGTCGCCCTGCCAGATCACGTTGACGTGCCCCATCGTGAGGTCGACCGCCTCGCCGCGGTGCACCTTCGAGCAGATGTCGAAGAGCACGCCGTAGCGCATATCGATGGCGTAGTTCAGGCGGAACAGCCGCCCCGGCGTGCCGTGCCTGGCGCCGAAGTACTCGAACATGCGCTCGCGGCCGATGCACGACTGCGCGTATTCGCCGATCGGCGCCGGGGTGCCGAGCTCGCTCGCGCCCTGCCGCCCTACGGGCGTGAGCGCATACACGTTACCGGTGGAGAAGGCCACGATGCGCGCATCGCGAAAGGTGTCGGCCACCAGCGCCGGCACGTGCGTGTTCATGGCCCAGGTCAGGGCCTGGTTGCCGCTGGCGCCGAACTTGTGGCCGGCGGCGAAGACGATGTTGGGCACGCGCGGCAGCGCTTCGAGCGCGGCCCGGTCGAGCAGGTCGCAGGCGATGGTCTCGATGCCCCAGCCCTCGAGCCGCTCGCGCACCGCCGGGTCGCTGAAACGGGCGACGCCGATCACGCGCTTGTGCGGCGCCGCGTTCTTGGCCAGGCGCGCGAGCGTGGGGCCCATCTTGCCGGCCACGCCCAGGATCATCAGGTCGCCCTCGACCTGCGCCAGGTCGTCGACGAGAGCCTGCGTGGGACGCGCGAGGAAGTCGTCGAGCGCCTCGACCGACGCGAAGGCCGCCGGGAGCTGCGCCGGGTCCAGCAGGGAAACGGGCGCGTTCTGCGGGCGCTGCGCGGTGGCGATCGACATGGCTCGAAACTCCAGAAATCGTGTGCGTTGGAACAAGCTTAGGCGGCGCTTGCGCAGGTGTCAACCGTTTGGTTGAAAAAGGGCGAGCGCTTGGCTTTGCCGCTTCGAGGCGCGGCCGAAGGCGTGAGGGTTTGGAGCGGCCGCCCGCTCAGGGCCGCAGGCCGGCCATGGCGAAGTCGACCACGTGCCGCCGGTACGACTCGACCGCGCGGCCCTCGGTCAGGTCGCGGCCGAAGATGGACGAGAGCGTGAGCCGGTTCGAGAAAAAGAAGTACGACATGCCCGCCACCGACACGTACAGCTCCACCGGGTCGATGCCCTTGCGGAAGAGCTTGGCGGCGATGCCGCGCTCGAGCGTTCGAGCGATGAGCTCGATCAATGGCGAGTTGGTTTCGCGGATGGCGCGCGAGTCGCGCACGTGCACGGCGCCGTGCGCGTTCTCGTGGTTCAGCAGGCCGATGAAGTCGGGATGCCGCGCCAGGTAGTCGAAAGAGAAGCCGATCAGCGCCGCCATGGCCTCGGCCGGCGCCATGTCGCCCAGGTGCAGGTCGCGCTCGAGCGAGCGGATCTCGCTGTAGACCACCTCGAGCGCGGTGCGGTAGAGGTCTTCCTTGCTGCCGTAGTAGTAGTAGATGAGCTGCTTGTTGACGCCCGCGCGCGCCGCGATCTCGTTCACGCGCGCGCCGGCCAGGCCCTTGGCGGCGAACTCCGCACGTGCCGCCTCCAGGATGGCGGCACGTGCGGCGCCCTGCTCCGGATCGTGGGGCGAGGCGGCGGCTGCGCGGCGGGACGGCATGGAAGCGGCGGGACGAAACGGTCGGGGGAGCGCGATTATCCGCGCGCACCCCGGGGGCGGCGGGGCCGGCGGCATCGGAGTAGGATCGCGAGTTCTGCCCGCCGGCCCGCGCCGCGCGGCCCACGCCCCCGGGGCAGTCCCGCTTTCGCTTCTCCCTGACATTCACGGACCCAAGGAACGACGCTTCATGACCTACCCCAACACCCAACTGCTGATCGCCAACGAATGGGTCGACGCCCAGGGCGGCAAGACCCTCGACGTGCTCAACCCCGCCACCGGCAAGACCATCGGCACCGTGGCCCATGCGGCCATCGCCGACCTGGACCGCGCGCTGGCCGCGGCACAGAAGGGCTTCGAGGTGTGGCGCGACACCTCGGTGTACGAGCGTGCGGCCGTCATGCGCCGTGCCGCTGCACTGCTGCGCGAGCGCGCCGAGGAGATCGCCCGCCTGCTGACGCAGGAACAGGGCAAGCCCCTGGGCGAAGCCAAGGTCGAGGTGAACGCCGGCGCCGAGATCATCGAATGGTTCGCCGACGAGGGCCGCCGCGTGTACGGCCGCATCGTTCCCGGCCGCAACCTGGCCGCGACGCAGATGGTGCTCAAGGAGCCCGTGGGCCCGGTGGCGGCCTTCACGCCCTGGAACTTCCCCATCAACCAGATCGTGCGCAAGATCGGCGCCGCGCTGGCCACCGGCTGCTCCTTCCTGTGCAAGGCGCCGGAGGAAACGCCCGCCTCGCCCGCCGCCCTGCTCAAGTGCTTCGTCGACGCCGGCATTCCGCCCGGCGTGGTGGGCCTGGTGTTCGGCAACCCGGCCGAGATCTCCAACTACCTGATCCCCCACCCGATCATCCGCAAGGTGACCTTCACCGGCTCCACCGCCGTGGGCAAGCAGCTGGCCGCGCTGGCCGGCCAGCACATGAAGCGCGTGACCATGGAACTGGGCGGCCACGCCCCGGTCATCGTGGCCGAGGACGCCGACGTGTCCCTGGCCGTCAAGGCCGCCGGTGCCGCCAAATTCCGCAACGCGGGGCAGGTCTGCATCTCGCCGACGCGCTTCCTGGTGCATTCGAGCATCCAGGAGGAATTCACCAAGGCCTTCGTCGCCTACACGCAGAAGCTCAAGCTGGGCGACGGCCTGGCCGAAGGCACCACGCTGGGCCCGCTGGCCAACGCCCGCCGCGTGACGGCCATGGCCGGCGTGGTGGAAGACGCGCGCAAGCGCGGCGCCGAGGTGCTGACCGGCGGCGAGCGCGTGGGCGACACGGGCAACTTCTTCGCGCCCACCATCATCAGCAACCTGCCGCTGGAGTCCGACCTGTTCAACAACGAGCCCTTCGGTCCGATCGCCGGCATCCGCGCCTTCGACCGCCTGGAGGACGCCATCGCCGAAGCCAACCGCCTGCCCTACGGCCTGGCCTCGTACGCGTACACCAAGTCGTTCAAGAACGTGCAGCTGCTGGCCAACAAGGTCGAGGCCGGCATGGTCTGGATCAACCAGCCCGCCCTGCCCTCGGCCGAGCTGCCCTTCGGCGGCATCAAGGACTCGGGCTACGGCACCGAGGGCGGCCCCGAGGCAATGGAGGCGTACCTCAACACCAAGTCGGTGGCGGTGGTCGGGGTCTGACCGAGCACGCGGCGCACGCGCCATGCAAAACGCCGGCCCCAGGGCCGGCGTTTTTCATTGGAGCGTGAGGTGACGGCGCCTCACTGCGGCTTGGCCAGCCCCAGCTTGTCGATGACGGCCTTCTCGCGCTGCACCGTGTTCTGTGCGAACTTCGCGTAGTCGGCGCTGTTCATGTAGATGGGCTGCATGTCGTACTTGGCCAGCGTGGCGACGTAGCTGGGGTCTTCCATCGCCTTCTTGAAGGCGTCGTGCAGGCGCTTGACCACCTCGGGCGGCGTGCCCTTGGGCGCGCCGATGCCGAAGGGCGAGTTCTGCACGATGTCGTAGCCCAGCTCCTTGAGCGTGGGCGCATCGGGGAACTTGGCCAGGCGCTTGTCGCCCCAGGTGTTGAGCACGCGCAGCTTGCCGGCCTCCACCTGCGGCGCGAAGCCGGTCGAATCGGCCGCGGCCATCACATGGCCCGCGAGCACCGACTGCATCAGCTCGGCGCTGCCCTTGTAGGGGATGTGCTGCAGCTCGATGCCGGCCTGCTGCGCCACGATCTCCGTCGTGAGGTGCGGACTGGTCAGCGTGCCGGTGGAACCATAGCTGAGCTTGCCCGGGTTGGCCTTGGCGTAGGCGACGAAGTCGGCCCAGGTCTTGAGCGGGCTGTCGGTCGGCACCACGATGCCGAAGGCGTAGCCCGTGACGTTGATGACGTAGCTGATGTCCTTGACCGGGTCCCAGTTGATCTTCGTGGTGTAGCCCAGGCGGAATACGCCCAGCGGGATCTGCGCGATCGTGTAGCCGTCGGCCGGCGCCGTCTGCAGCTGTTGCGCCGGCAGCGTGCCGCCCGCGCCGGGCTTGTTCTCGATGATGACCGGGTGGCCCAGCACGCGCGCGGCGTTGTCGGCCAGCGAGCGCATCGTGATGTCGGTGGGCCCGCCAGCGGGGAAGGCGATCACCAGCTTGATGGGCTTTTCGGGAAAGGTCTTCCAGGCCTGGGCGTGGGCGTGGGGTGCGGCGAGGCAGACGGCGGCCATCGCGGCGGCGCCCAGCAGGGAACGACGGAACATGGGGGTGGTGTCTCCCGGTGTGTGGAGTTGGAACGAAGGCGCCATTGGGCCGGCCCGGCTCCGATGCGGCAATCGGTGAAGTCCCGGGCCGTGTCGCGTTGGCGATGCTCTCATTTCGATAGCTGCCAGTGCCCGCCGCACGGGCGCTGCAGACCGATTTGGCTTGAAGCCCAAGCCCCTGTGCCCACACCGGGCATGCGACGTCAGGCCACCTGCGCGAAGCCTTCGAGCACGTTCACCGCGTTGACGCCGATCTCGGCCACGGCATAGCCGCCCTCGAACACGAACACCGTCGGCAGGCCGGCGTGTGCGATCTGCTCGCCCACGCGCAGGTAATCGGCGCTGGCGAGGCGAAAGCCCGAGATCGGATCGCCCTCGAAGGTGTCCACGCCCAGCGACACGACCAGCGCCTGCGCCCCCGCGGTGGCGATGCCAGCGAGCGCCTCGGCCAGCGCGCCCTGCCACGCGTCGAAGCCGGTGCCGCGCGGCAGCGGCAGGTTGTGGTTGAACCCCAGGCCGGCGCCTTCGCCGCGCTCGTCGGCATGGCCCAGGTAGTAGGGGTAGTCATTGCGCGGGTCGCCGTGCAGGCTGGCCACGTGCACGTCGCTGCGGGCATAGAAGATCGCCTGCGTGCCGTTGCCGTGGTGGTAGTCGACGTCGAGCACCGCCACGCGCGCGGCGCCGCCCCCGCCGGATGCCAGCAAGGCCTGCGCCGCGACGGCCGCGTTGTTGAGGAAGCAGTAGCCGCCGAAGAAGTCCGCGCCCGCGTGATGGCCCGGCGGCCGGGTGAGCGCAAAGGCGGCGCGTTCGCCGGCCAGCACACGCTGCGCCGCCGTCCAGGCGCAGGCCGCGCCGTGGCGTGCCGCGTCCCAGGTGCCGGCCATCAGCGGCGAGCCGGCGTCGAAGCAGTACAGGCCCAGGCGTGCCGCGAAGCGCTCGGGCACCACGTCGCGCCGCATGCCCGGCGCGGGCCAGTACGAGGGCAGCACATCGTGCTGCGCGTTGGCCGCATCCAGCGCCACCCACTCGTCCCACGCACCGGCCAGGAAGGCGAGGTACCGCGCGTCGTGCACCTGCGCCAGCAGCGCCTCGTCGAAGGCATCGGGCGCGTCGACCGGCCCGAGCGCGCGGCGCTGCAGCTCGGCCAGCACGTGGTCGACCCGGTCGGGCTTCTCGAAGCAGGGCACCAGCTCGCCGCGGAACATCTCGAAGCGGCCCTGGTGGAGGGTGTGGCGGTCGTTGAGGATCGTGCGCATGCAGTTGCTCCTGTCAGCGCGCTCAGGCCGTATCGTTGCGCGCGGACCGCGCACGTCGGTCGTCGCGCAGCATGAACAGGTACAGGCTCTCGACCTTCTCGCGCGCCCACGGCGTCTTGCGCAGGAACTTGAGGCTGGACGAGATGCTCGGGTCGGCGGTGAAGCAGCGGATGGGAATGCGCGCACCCAGTTCGGCCCAGCCGTAGCGCGCCACCAGCGCCGTGACGATGGCCTCCAGCGTGAGGCCGTGCAGCGGGTTGCGCGGCTGCGCGGGCGGCGGTGCGGGCGGGGGCGTGTCGGTCATCGGAAACATTCTCGCGTGCGCGCGGGCGCGCCCTGCGCGAGACCTCACCCTGGTCCGGAGGCCTGAAAGACGAAAGTGCAATCGGCCGCCAGCCCCCGTCCCGTGGGCGCTGGCGCCAAACTCGTCACGAACGTGACGATCCCGAAAAGCCGCTTCAGCGCGCCAGCACCGGCGCCAGCGCCACCCCCGTGTGCGTGCCCAGGCGCACCACCTCGTCAGGCGGCGCCGAGGCGACGACGCGCCCGCCCTGGCTGCCGCCCTCGGGTCCCAGGTCCACGATCCAGTCGGCTTCGGCGATGAGGTCGAGGTCGTGCTCGATCACGACCACGCTGTGGCCGCCGTTGACCAGGCGGTGCAGCACGTGGATGAGCTTCTCCACGTCGGCCATGTGCAGACCCACCGTGGGCTCGTCGAGCACGTAGAGCGTGTGCGGCGCCTTGTTGCCGCGGCGGGTGACGTCGTCGCGCACCTTGCTGAGCTCGGTGACCAGCTTGATGCGCTGCGCCTCGCCGCCGCTCAGCGTCGGGCTGGGCTGGCCCAGCGTGAGGTAGCCCAGCCCCACGTCCTTGAGCAGCTGCAGCGGGTGGCTGATGACGGGCATGCTGGCGAAGAACTCGACGGCCTCGTCGACCTCCATCTGCAGCACGTCGCCGATGCTCTTGCCACGCCAGGTCACGGCCAGCGTCTCGGGGTTGAAGCGCGCGCCGTGGCAGCTCTCGCAGGGCACCTTCACGTCGGGCAGGAAGCTCATCTCGATGGTGCGCACGCCCGCGCCTTCGCAGGTCGGGCAGCGGCCTTCGCCGGTGTTGAAGGAAAAGCGCCCCGGCCCGTAGCCCCGGGCCTTGGCTTCCAGCGTGTCGGCGAAGAGCTTGCGGATCGTGTCCCAGAAGCCGATGTAGGTGGCGGGGCAGCTGCGCGGCGTCTTGCCGATCGGCGTCTGGTCGACCTCGAGCACGCGGTCGATCTCCTCGTAGCCCGCCACGCCGGTGCAGCCGGCCCAGCGCGGGCGCTTGCCCGCCGCGTCGGCGTCACGCCCGGCCTTGGTCGAACGCTGCTGCACGATGGCCTGCACGTTGTCCAGCAGCACGTCGCGCGCCAGCGTGGATTTGCCCGAGCCGCTGACGCCGGTGACCACCACCAGGCGGTTGAGCGGAATGCTCACGTCCACCGACTGCAGGTTGTGCAGGTTCGCGCCCGCCACGGCGAGCCACGACACCGCGCCCTCGCCCTCCTCGGCCGTCTCCGACACCAGGCGCCGCGCATGCAGCGGGTGGCGGATCGCGTCGCGCAGGTAGCGGCCGGTCAGCGACTCCTCCGACTTCTGCACCTCGTCCACCGTGCCCTGCGCGACGACGCGACCGCCGCGCTTGCCGGCGCTGGGGCCGATGTCGATCACATGGTCGGCGCGGCGGATGGTGTCCTCGTCGTGCTCGACCACCACCAGCGTGTTGCCCTTGTCGCCCAGCTTGTGCAGGGCGTCGAGCAGGATCTGGTTGTCGCGCGCGTGCAGTCCGATGGTCGGCTCGTCGAGCACGTAGCACACGCCCTGCAGGTTGCTGCCCAGCTGGGCCGCCAGGCGAATGCGCTGCGCCTCGCCGCCGCTCAGGGTCGGTGCGCCGCGGTCCAGGGTAAGGTAGCCCAGGCCGACCTCCTCGAGGAACTCGAGCCGGCTCCTGATCTCGGGAATCAGGTCGCGCGCGATGTCGGCCTCGCGGCCGCTCATGGCCAGGGTCTCGACCCATTTGCGGATGTCGGTGACCGACAGGTGGGCGATGTCGGCGATGCCCACGCCCGCGAAGCGCACGGCGCGCGCCGTGGCATTGAGGCGGGTGCCCTCGCAGGTCGGGCAGGCGACGTCGGCCACGTCCTCGACGTCCGGCTCGGCGAAGGTCTGCTCGCGGCCGCGGTTGTCCTCGGCCATCGTCGAATCGTCCAGCGCCTTGCGCTGCTCCTTCGTCAGCTTCACGCCGGTGCCCACGCAGTCGGGGCACCAGCCGTGCTTGCTGTTGTACGAGAAGAGGCGCGGGTCCAGCTCGGCGTACGAGGTGGCGCACACCGGGCAGGCGCGCAGGGTCGAGAAGACCTGCACCCGGCCGATACCGGCGGTGGAACTGCCGGCGAGCATGGCGGCCTTCAGCCCCGTGAGCCCGTGCAGCACGTGCACCACGCCCTTGCCATGCTCCAGCGCGGTGGCCAGCGCCGCGCGCAGCTCGGCCTCGCGCGCAGGCTCGATGTCGAGGCTGGCCACCGGCAGCTCGATGGTGTGCTCCTTGAAGCGGTCGATGCGCGGGAAGCCGGTGGTGGGCAGGAACTCGCCGTCCACCCGCAGATGCGTGTAGCCGCGCGGCCGTGCCCAGTCGGCCAGCTCGGTGTAGACGCCCTTGCGGTTGACCACCAGCGGCGCGAGCAGGCCGATGTGCTGGCCCTTGAAGGTGCGGATCAGCTGGGCCGCGATGCTGTCGGGCGTCTGCGGCTGCACCGCCGCGCCATCGAAGATGCAGTGCTGCACGCCGAGCTTGACGTAGAGCAGGCGCAGGAAGTGCCACACCTCGGTGGTGGTGCCCACCGTGCTCTTGCGCCCGCCGCGCGACAGGCGCTGCTCGATCGCCACCGTGGGCGGGATGCCGTACACCGCATCCACCTCGGGCCGGCCGGCCGGCTGTACGATGCTGCGCGCGTAGGCGTTGAGCGACTCGAGGTAGCGGCGCTGCCCTTCGTTGAAGAGGATGTCGAATGCCAGCGTGGACTTGCCCGAGCCGCTGACGCCCGTGACCACCGTGAAGCGTCCGCGCGGGATGTTGACCGACAGGTGCTTGAGGTTGTGCTCCCGTGCGTTGACGATCTCGATCGAGTTCGTGGCCCCCACGCTCCCCGCTGCGCGTGGTTCGCTGCCCCCCGAGGGGGCTGCCCCGCCTTGGGGCGGCCCGGCGGCGGGGCGCCCCGGCGCAGGCGCCACCTCGTAACGCGGGGCCTTCTCGCGTGCCACGAGCGCCGCGGGGCCGAGCGCGGCCTCGTAGGCCGCGAGGGCCGCCCCCGTGTGCGTGCCCGTGAGCGTGCGCACGTGCTCGGGCGTGCCCACGGCCACGACCTGCCCGCCGCCCTCCCCGCCTTCCGGCCCCAGGTCGATCACCCAGTCGCTGGCGCGGATCACGTCGAGGTTGTGCTCGATTACCACGATGGAATGGCCGGCATCGAGCAGCTTGCGCAGCGCCCGCATCAGGCGCGCGATGTCGTCGAAGTGCAGGCCGGTGGTGGGCTCGTCGAAGAGGAAGAGCTGACCCTTCTTCGCCAGCGGCTGGCGCGACTTGCTGGCGCCGTTGGCCGCCTCGGCCAGGAAGCCCGCGAGCTTGAGGCGCTGCGCCTCGCCGCCCGAGAGCGTGGGCACCGGCTGGCCGAGCTTCACGTAGTCGAGGCCGACGTCGACGATGGGCTGCAGCACGCGCTGCACCTCGCGGTCGGCCCCGAACAGCTCCGTGGCCTCGGCCACGGTCAGCTCCAGCACGTCGGAGACGTTGAACACGCGTCCCTTGCGCTCGATCGTCACCTCGAGGATCTCGGGCCGATAGCGTTTCCCGTCGCAGTCCGGGCAGCGCAGGTACACGTCCGACAGGAACTGCATCTCCACATGCTCGAAGCCGGAGCCGCCGCAGGTCGGGCAGCGGCCGTCGCCGGAGTTGAAGCTGAACTTGGCGGCCGTGTAGCCGCGCTGCTTCGACAAGGGCGCGACGGCAAAGATCTCGCGCACGGCATCCCACGCACCCACGTAGCTCGCGGGGTTGGAGCGCGCGGTCTTGCCGATGGGCGACTGGTCGACGAACACCACGTCGCTCAGGTGGTCCGCGCCCAGCAGGCGGTCGTGCACGCCGGCGCCCTCGGTGGGCTTGCCGAAGTGACGCATCAGCGCGGGCGCCAGCACGTCCTGGATCAGCGTGGACTTGCCCGAGCCGCTGACGCCGGTGACGGACACCAGGCGCTGCAGCGGGATCTCGACCGTGACGTCCTTGAGGTTGTGTTCGCGCGCGCCTTCGAGGATGAGGCGCGGCGTGCTGTCGGCCACCGGGCGCTTGAAGCCCATGCCGATCTGTTTGCGCCCGCCCAGGTACTCGCCGGTGAGCGTGTGGGCGCCGCGCAGTTCGTCCACGGTGCCGTCGAACACCACCTGCCCGCCGCGCGCGCCGGGGCCGGGGCCCATGTCGATCACGCGGTCGGCCGCGATCATCACCGCCGGGTCGTGCTCCACCACCACCAGCGTGTTGCCCGCATCGCGCAGGCGCTGCATGGCTTCGGTGATGCGGTCCATGTCGCGCGGGTGCAGGCCGATGCTGGGCTCGTCGAGCACAAACAAGGTGTTGACCAGCGAGGTGCCCAGCGCCGTGGTGAGGTTGATGCGCTGCACCTCGCCGCCACTGAGCGTGCGGCTCTGGCGGTCGAGCGTGAGGTAGCCGATGCCGACGTCGTGCAGGTAGCGCAGGCGGGTGGTGATTTCCTCGAAGAGCAGCTTGAGGGCCTGTGCCTCGCCTTCGCCGCCAGGCACGGCGTTGTCGGTGTGCTCCATGCGGTCGAAGAAGCTGCGCAGCCGCTCGATGGGCATCAGCATCAGGTCGTGCAGGCTCAGCCCCGGCAGCGCCTCCAGCTGCTCGCGCGACCAGTCCACGCCCACCGGCATGAAGCGCTTGCCCGGGTCGAGCACCGCATCCGCGTCGGCCTTGCTGCCCAGGCGCCACAGCAGGCTCTCGAGCTTGAGGCGCGCGCCGCCACAGGTTGGGCACGGCGTGTAGCTGCGGTACTTGGACAGCAGCACGCGGATGTGCATCTTGTAGGCCTTGCTCTCCAGGTAGGCGAAGAAGCGGCGGATGCCGTACCACTGCTTGTTCCAGTTGCCTTCCTTGTAGTTCGGCGTGCCCTCGATCACCCAGTGCTTCTGCGCGTCGGTGAGCTTGTTCCAGGGCGTGTCGCGCGGGATGCCGGCGCTCTCGGCATGGCGCATGAGGTCGTCCTGCGCCTCTTTCCAGGCGGGGGTCTGGATGGTCTTGATGGCGCCGGCGCGCAGCGTGAGCTTGTCGTTGGGCACCACCAGGTTGAAGTCCACCCCGATCACGCGGCCGAAGCCCCGGCAGGCCTCGCAAGCCCCGACGGCCGAGTTGAAGCTGAACATCGACGGGATGGGGTCGGCGTAGCGGATGTCGCTCTCGGGGCAGTGCAGGCCGGTCGAGAAGCGCCAGACCTGGGCGTCGGCGCCCTCTTCCGCCGGCAGCGCATAGACGGTGACCCGCCCCGTGCCTCGCTTGAGCGCCACCTCGATCGCCTCGACCACCCGCGCGCGTTCGGTGGTGGAAAAGCGGAAGCGGTCGGCCACCACGTCGAGCACCCGGCGCGGCCCGGTGGGTGTCGCCACTTCACGTTGCGCCTGCACGCGGGTAAAGCCGCTGGCCGACAGCCATTGCTCGATCTCGGCCTCGGTGGTGCTGCCCGGCAGTTCGACCGGGAAGGTGACGACCAGGCGCGGATCCCCCGCCGATGCATGTGCCCCCACGGTCCCCGCTTCGCGAGGTTCGCTGCCCCCCGAGGGGGCTGCTTCGCCTTGGGGCGGCCCGGCGGCGAAGCTCGCCACGCGCTGCTGCAGGTCTGAATAGATGGTGTCGGGCGTGTCGTGCCGCACCGGCAGCGCGGTCTTGCGGTCGAAGAGCTGGGCCGCGCGCGCGAAGAGCAGCTTCAGGTGGTCGTTGAGCTCCGTCATCGTGCCGACCGTGGAGCGCGAGCTGCGCACCGGGTTGGTCTGGTCGATGGCGATGGCCGGCGGCACGCCTTCCACCTTGTCGACCGCGGGCTTGTCCATGCGGTCGAGGAACTGGCGCGCGTAGGCCGAAAAGGTCTCCACATAGCGGCGCTGGCCCTCGGCATAGAGCGTGTCGAACACCAGGCTGGACTTGCCGGAGCCGCTGGGGCCGGTCACCACCGTCAGTTCACCGGTGCGGATGTCGAGGTCGAGGTTGCGGAGGTTGTGCTGGCGAGCACCGCGGATGCGGATGGAGCCCTGGGTCATGCGTGCCTTGTGGGTGCCGGAAAGGGTGGGGGCAAGCATTCTCCAGGACCGTCCGGCCGGCTGTCGGCCCGCACGCCGATGCGCCGCCACCACGCAGGGGTTTGTCCGGATCGCGAAAAAGACACTTTAAGTAACAAATACGCAGTTCTTGTTACTGTCGCCGGAAGAGCGGCACCCACCCTGGAGACATCGCCCATGCGCCGACCCTTTCGCCTGGCCGCCATCGCGCTCGGCCTCGCCCTTCCCACCCAGGCCGCCGTGCAGGCGCAGGTCCTGATCGGCCAGACCGCCGGCATGAGCGGGCCGGTCGCGGCCAGCGTCAACGAGACCATCGCCGGCGCGCAGCTGGTCATCGACGCGGCCAATGCGCAGGGCGGCATCCACGGCGAGCCGATCGAGATGGTCCGGATGGACGACGGCTTCGACGTCAAGCGCGCGGCGGAGAACGGCCGCGTGCTCATCGAGGAGCGCAAGGTCGTGGCCCTGTTCATGACGCGCGGGACGCCGCATTCGCAATCCATCATCCCGCTGCTGGACAAGCACGGCGTGGCGCTCATCGGCCCGTCGACCGGGGCGATGGCGCTGCACAAGCCGGTGCAGCGGCACGTGTTCAACGTGCGCGCCACCTACCAGCGCGAGGCCGAGAAGGCCGTCCAGCACCTGAGCACCGTGGGCATGAGCCGCATCGCGGTGGTCTACGTGACGGACTCCTTCGGGCAGGACGCGCTCGAAGGGGCAATGAACGGATTCAAGGCGGTCAAGGGCGAGCCGGCGGCGACCATCCAGGCCGACCGCGAGAAGCCGGACTACGCCGCCATCGTGCCGAAGATCGTGGCATCCAACGCCCAGGCCGTGCTGTGGATCGGCTCGGGCACGGCGGTGGTCGAAGGCGTGAAGGCGCTGCGGGCGGCCGGCTCGGCGGCCCAGGTGGTCACGCTGTCGAACAACGCGTCCTCCGGCTTCATCAAGCAGCTGGGCGACGCCAGCCGCGGCGTGATCGTGACGCAGGTCTTCCCCAGCGAACGCGCCATGGGCCAGCCGATGGTGAAGGAGGCCACCACGCTCGCCAGGGCCAAGGGCCAGATGGAGCTCTCGCCGGCTGCCCTCGAAGGCTTTGCGTCGGCCAAGGTCTTGGTGGAGGCGCTGCGCCGCGCCGGACCCAAGCCCACGCGGGCCAAGGTGCTGGCCGCGCTGGACGGGCTGAAAGGCTACGACGTCGGCGGCCTGGAGGTGAGCTACTCGCCGCAGGACCACTCGGGCATCGACTTCGCCGACCTGTCGATCATCAGCGAAGGCCGCTTCAAGCGCTGACGCGCCGCGGCCGGCCCGGCCGACTGACTACTTGCCCGTGCCGGTCGCAGGCGCCGCTGGCGCGTGCACGTCGCCGCCGTGCTTCTCGCCGCTCATGTCGACCTTGTCGCCGGCCTTGAGGATGACGAACAGCGCGATGGCGGCGAACACGGCGAAGCCGATGGCGATCTTCCACATGGGAGCAATCCTTGGTCTGGGGGAAACAACGGTTTGAAAAAATCAAGCCGGGCGCGCCCGGCTTGGCGAGCGCAGCGAAGCGCTCAAGGCACCCACGGAACGGGCTTGGCCCGGCCTCTGGGGAGGTCTTGCAGACCGCGCGAGGCCAGTGGCCTCGCCCTTCGCCAGTCTCGAAAGGTCCACCGGACCTTTCGAGTACGGGCTCAGCCCCCTTCGCGAAGCAGAAGGGGGAGCCGCGAAGCGGCTTGGGGGTTGCTACTCAGTCATTGGCGTAGATGTCCACGTCCTTGGTCTCGCGGATGAACAGCGTGCCGACCACCAGCGTGATGCCCGCGATGATGATCGGGTACCACAGGCCGTTGTACATGTTGCCGGTCGAGGCCACGATCGCGAACGAGGTGGTGGGCAGCAGGCCGCCGAACCAGCCGTTGCCGATGTGGTACGGCAGGCTCATCGAGGTGTAGCGGATGCGCGTGGGGAACAGCTCCACCAGCATGGCGGCGATCGGGCCGTAGACCATGGTCACCAGCAGCACGAGGTACGCGAGGATCACGACCATCATGAGCTTGTTCATCTTGGCCGGGTCCGCCTTGGCGGGGTAGCCGGCCGCCTTGAAGTCGTCGCCGAGTTCCTTCTTGAAGGCGGCGATGGCCTTGGCCGAAGCCTCGTCGAACTTCAGATTGACGACGTTGCCCTCGGGCGCGGTGATGGCCTTCTCGCCGATCTTCACCACGGCGGGGGAACCGGCCGGGCCGGCCACGTTCTCGTAGCTCACCGAGTTCTGCACCAGGTAGCGCTTGGCGATGTCGCAGGAGCTCTTGAAGTCGATCTCGCGCGCCACCGGGTTGCCCTGGAAGGAGCAGGTCTTCGGGTCGGCCGTGACGGTCACCTGCGCCTTGGCCTGCGCCGCGGCGAGGTCGGGGTTGGCGGCCTCGGTCAGCATCTTGAAGACCGGGAAGTAGGTCAGCACGGCCAGCAGGCAGCCGGCCATGATGATGGGCTTGCGGCCGATCTTGTCCGACAGCGTGCCGAAGACGACGAAGAAGGGCGTGCCGATGAGCAGCGCCGCGGCGATCAGCAGGTTGGCGGTGTTGGCGTCGACCTTGAGCTGCGCCGTCAGGAAGAACAGCGCGTAGAACTGGCCCGTGTACCAGACCACGGCCTGGCCGGCGGTCAGGCCCACCAGTGCCAGGATCACGATCTTGAGGTTCTTCCATTCGCCGAAGGACTCGGCCAGCGGCGCCTTGGAGGTCTTGCCCTCGGCCTTCATCTTCTGGAAGGCGGGCGACTCGTTCAGCGACAGGCGGATCCACACCGAGATGCCCAGCAGCAGGATGGACACCAGGAAGGGAATGCGCCAGCCCCAGTCCTGGAAGGCCGTTTCGCCCAGGCCCACGCGCACGCCCAGGATGACCAGCAGCGACAGGAACAGGCCCAGCGTCGCGGTGGTCTGGATCCACGAGGTGTAGGCGCCACGCTTGCCGTGCGGCGCGTGCTCGGCCACGTAGGTGGCGGCGCCGCCGTACTCGCCGCCGAGGGCCAGGCCTTGCAGCATGCGCAGCGCGATGAGGATCACCGGTGCGGCGACGCCGATGGTGGCGTAGGTGGGCAGCAGGCCGACGATGAAGGTCGACAGGCCCATGATCAGGATGGTGACCAGGAAGGTGTACTTGCGGCCGATCATGTCGCCCAGGCGGCCGAACACGATGGCGCCGAAGGGCCGCACGAGGAAGCCGGCGGCAAAGGCCAGCAGCGCGAAGATGAAGGCCGCGCCCGCATCCAGGCCGCTGAAGAACTGCTTGGCGATGATCGCCGCCAGGGAGCCGTACAGGTAGAAGTCGTACCACTCGAACACGGTGCCGAGGGAGGACGCGAAGATGACCTTCTTCTCCTCCGACGACATGGGGCGCGGAGCGACCGAGGGCCCTCCGCGTGAATCCAGTGTGGCTGCCATTGCTGTCTCCTCGTGAATTGATCGGCGGCCCTTTTCGGGCCGTGCGGGATTCTTGGAGGAGCGACTGACCACAGGCTTTCGCCAAACTGACGTCTTGCTGTCGATTTAAGGACTAACCCCATCGCCTGTTTTCAGGATGCAGAAACTTCCCGATACAGGCTCAGGGATGACCCGTAGAAGGCGCTGCGCAGGCGCGCCCGGGCGAGCGACGCTGTCAGGAAAGCCGCGGCGATCGCCGCGCGTTCAGGGGCGCGGCCGTGTCATCCCCGGCCGCTGGTCGGCCTGCAGGTAGGCCGGGCTGTCGAACCATGCGTCGCCGGCCAGGTAGGCACGCAGCATGGCCAGCCCGTCGAAGCCCCAGAACAGGCGGCCGTCCACCACGTAGCTGGGCGTGCCGAACACGCCCGCGGCCACGGCGGCATCGGTGCCGGCCCGCAACTGGGCTTTCACCGCGTCGCCGTTCAGCTCGCGCACCAGCGGCAGGCACTGCGCCAGCGCCTCGTAGCGCACCGGGTCGCCCGCCTCTGCGCCGCCACGCCAGACCTCGTGCAGGATGGTCTCGGCCACGTAGCGGTTGATCTCGCCGTCCTCGGTGGTGGCCAGGGCCAGGCGCAGATGCGGCAGCGGGTTGTAGGGATGGGTGGCCGGCATCTCGATCGGGATGCCGTGCGCATGGCCCAGCCACAGCACGTGCTGGTAGGTCCAGGTGCGCTTGGCCGGGATCTCGGCCGGGCCGAGCTGGCCGTGGTGCTTGAGCACCGCCCCGAGCAGGATCGGCCGGTAGGCCACGCTGTAGCTGAGCCCCTCCAGCGCCTGCGGCATGTGCTCGAAGGCAAGGTACGCATAGGGCGAGATGAAATCCAGGTAGAAGTCGATGTGCTTCATGGGCCGTGTGTCTCCGTGTCGTGGATGCGTTGCTCGAGTCGCGCCCACACCGCCAGGCGCTGCGGGTCGTCCATGGCGCTCCAGTGCGCGATCTCGTCCAGGGTGCGCCAGCAGCCCGCGCACCAGCCGGTGGCCGCGTCCATGCGGCACACCGAGGTGCAGGGCGAAGGCACCGGCTCCAGGCCTTTTTCGACCGCAGCGCGCACCAGTGCTGCGCGAGCAGCTATCGAATTCATAGCATCAGGCCGCCGGCGGCTGCACCACGTCGGCGACCGGGGCGCCCCCCGTGAGGGCCTCGAGGTCGGCCGGGCGCAGCTTGAACACCGCGTGTGGGTGGCCGGCCGCGGCCCAGATCTCGTCGAAGCGGAACAGCTCGCGGTCGATCAGCACCACCGGCGGCGTCGCGTGCGCCACCGGCGACACGCCGCCGATCGAGAAGCCGGTGCGGGCCTTGACGAAGTCGGCGTCGGCGCGGCCGGTCTTGCCGACCAGCGCGTCGACCTTCTTCTCGTCCACCCGCCGGTCGCCGGAGGTGACGACCAGCACGGCCACCTCGTCGGCCTTGCGGCGGAAGATGATGCTCTTGGCGATCTGCCCCACCGCGATGCCCAGCGCATCGGCCGCCTGCTGGGCCGTGCGCGCCGCGTCGTCCAGCATGACCGGCGCATGGGGATGGCCGCTGGCCTGGAGGTGGCGGGCGACGCGCTGGACGCCCTCGGGCAGGGAATGGAGTTCGGAACCGCACATGGCCCCGAGCTTACGCAAAAGCCCGGCGGGCCGCCGCACCATGGCGGGCCGCCTCTGCGCCATCGGCGGGCGCCGGCCGGGCGCGCACGCCGTGCCATGCACCCGATCGCAGCACACGAGGCCCTGAAGCCCCCGAAACGCCCGGCATGCAACTTGCATGACCTTGGGCGCTGATCCGCGGGCATCGTTGCCCCGGTCCTGACTCAGCACCTCCGCTAACGAAGGCGGAACCCCGAGCGAGCTGACGCCCATCCCGGCCTGAGGGTCGAGGGCAGCCAGCCCGGTTGTTCCAACACGAATCGCGTTCGTGTGCCTGCGGGGGTGCCCATCCGCACCCACCCCGAGCTTCCCGGCCGCCGCCCTGCGGCCGGACGCCCGCCGGCCCGTGCGCGAGCAGGAGATCCGACACATGAAGATCGTTGTCATCGGCCACGGCATGGTGGGCCACAAGTTCCTCGAGCAGCTGCACGCCCTGGGACTGCCCGGCGCCCAGGTCACGGTGCTGTGCGAAGAGCCGCGCCCCGCCTACGACCGGGTGCACCTGTCCGAATTCTTCGCCGGCAAGAGCGCACAGGACCTGTCGCTGGTCGAACCCGGCTTCTTCGAGGCCAGCGGCTTCTCGCTGCGCCTGGCGGCGCGCGCCGTGGCCATCGAGCGGCGCAACAACACCGTCACCACGGCCGAGGGCGAGGTGCTGCC
The DNA here is from genome assembly GCA_030418545.1 of Xenophilus aerolatus. Classification (GTDB taxonomy): domain Bacteria; phylum Pseudomonadota; class Gammaproteobacteria; order Burkholderiales; family Burkholderiaceae_C; genus Xenophilus. The sequence continues at coordinate 97,444 of QAIB01000007.1, forward strand.
CTACGACAAGCTGGTGCTGGCCACGGGCTCGGTGCCCTTCGTGCCCGCCGTGCCGGGCCGCGAGCGCCCCAACTGCTTCGTCTACCGCACCATCGAGGACCTGGAGGCGATGCAGGAATGCGGCGCCCGCAGCAAGACCGGCGTGGTGGTCGGCGGCGGCCTCTTGGGCCTGGAATGCGCCAAGGCCCTGCGCGACCTGGGCCTGGAAACGCACGTGGTCGAGTTCGCGCCGCGCCTGATGGCCGTGCAGGTGGACGAAGGCGGCGGCCGCACCCTGCGCAGCAAGATCGAGCAGCTCGGCGTGCAGGTGCACACCAGCCGCAACACGGTGGAGATCACCGACGGCGCCACCGCGCGCCACCGCATGGTGTTCGCCGACGGCACCTGGCTGGAGACCGACATGATCGTGTTCTCGGCCGGCATCCGCCCGCAGGACGCGCTGGCCCGCCAGGCCCAGCTCGCCATCGGCCCGCGCGGCGGCATTGCCATCGACAGCCACTGCCGCACCAGCGACCACGACGTGTACGCGATCGGCGAATGCGCGGCGTGGAACGAGCAGGTCTTCGGCCTGGTCGCCCCGGGCTACGACATGGCGCGCGTGGCGGCACGCCACATCGCCGGCGAGGCCGACGCGGCCTTCACCGGCGCCGACATGAGCACCAAGCTCAAGCTGATGGGTGTGGACGTGGCCAGCATCGGCGACGCCCATGGCAGGACGCCGCATTCGCGCGCCTTCCAGTACATCGACGAGCGCAAGCAGGTCTACAAGAAGATCGTCGTCAGCGAGGACGGCAAGCAGCTGCTGGGCGCCGTGCTGGTGGGCAACGCCGACGAGTACGGCACGCTGCTGCAGATGGCGCTCAACTGCATCGCCCTTCCCGAGGAGCCGGAGTTCCTGATCCTGCCGTCCAGCGACGGCAAGGCCAAGCCGGGCCTCGGCGTCGAGGCACTGCCCGACAGCGCGCAGATCTGCTCGTGCAACAGCGTGAGCAAGGGCGCCATCTGCGCCGCCGTCGGCGAGGGCGCCTGCACCGTGGCCGAACTCAAGGCCTGCACGAAGGCCGGCGCCACCTGCGGCGGCTGCGTGCCGCTGGTCACGCAGGTGATGAAGTTCGAGATGGCGCGCCGCGGCATGGCGGTGAACAACCACCTGTGCGAGCACTTCGCGTACTCGCGCCAGGAGCTGTACCACCTGGTGCGCGTGGGGCAGATCAAGACCTTCGACGAGCTCCTGGCCAAACACGGCCAGGGCCTGGGCTGCGACATCTGCAAGCCGGCGGCGGCGAGCGTGCTCGCCTCGTGCTGGAACGACTTCGTGCTCAAGCCCCAGCTCGCGAAGCTGCAGGACAGCAACGACTACTTCCTGGGCAACATCCAGAAGGACGGCACCTACTCGGTGGTGCCGCGCATGCCCGGCGGCGAGGTGACGCCGGACGGCCTGATTGCCGTGGGCACCGTGGCCAAGAAGTACGGGCTGTACACCAAGGTGACGGGCGGTGCGCGCGTCGACATGTTCGGTGCGCGGCTGGAGCAGCTGCCGCTGATCTGGGAAGAACTCATCGCCGCCGGCTTCGAATCGGGCCACGCCTACGGCAAGTCGCTGCGCACGGTGAAGAGCTGCGTGGGCAGCACCTGGTGCCGCTACGGCGTGGACGACTCGGTCGGCCTCGCGGTGGAGCTGGAGAACCGCTACAAGGGCCTGCGCGCGCCGCACAAGATCAAGTTCGGTGTCTCGGGCTGCACCCGCGAATGCGCCGAAGCGCAGGGCAAGGACGTGGGCATCATCGCCACCGACAAGGGCTGGAACCTCTACGTGTGCGGCAACGGCGGCATGAAGCCGCGCCATGCCGAGCTGATCGCGTCGGACCTCTCCAAGGCCGATCTGATCCGCCTCATCGACCGCTTCCTGATGTTCTACGTGCGCACCGCCGACCGGCTGCAGCGCACCAGCACCTGGCGCGAATCGCTCGAGGGCGGCCTGGACTACCTCAAGGACGTGCTGATCGGCGACAGCCTGGGCCTGGGCGCCGAACTCGAAGCGCAGATGCAGCACGTGGCCGACACCTACCAGTGCGAATGGAAGACGGCCGTCACCACGCCCGAGGTGCGCCAGCGCTTCCGCAGCTTCGTCAACAGCGACAGGCCCGACGAGCACATCGTGTTCGTCAACGAGCGCGGGCAGATCCGCCCCGCCCGCGCCGAGGAGCGCGCCGCCAACGAAAGCACGCCGGCCTGAGCCCCGCCCCCGAAAGGACCCACCATGAACATGCCCGCCCCCGAATGGACCCTCGAGGCCGCCACAGGCTGGACGCCCGTGTGCCGCATCGACGACATCCTGCCCGACACCGGCGTCTGCGCCCTCGTGCAGGGCCGCCACGTCGCGGTCTTCCGCGTCGGCACCCACCGGCTCTACGCCATCGACAACGTCGACCCGAAGTCCGGCGCCAGCGTGCTGTCGCGCGGCCTCATCGGCAACCTGGGCGAGCGCATCGTCGTCGCCTCGCCTCTGTACAAGAACCATTTCGACCTCGCCACTGGCGAGTGCGTGGAAGCCGCCGAGCATTCGGTGCGCACCCATGCCGTGCGTGCCGACGACGGCCGCGTCTTCGTCTCCCTCGCGCCGTCCGCCTGAACGCCGGACCGCCGCCTCACCCCTTCCAGGAAAAAACCATGGCCTACCTCGCTCCTGCCGAATTCGTGACCAAGATGGTCGACGCCGGCGAATCCAAGCTGCTGATGTCCACCCGCGACACGCTGATCCGCTCCTACATGGCCGGCGCCATCCTCGCGCTCGCGGCCGCCTTCGCGGTCACCGTCACCGTCAACACCGGCAACGCGCTGGTCGGCGCGATGCTGTTCCCGGTCGGCTTCATCATGCTGTACCTGCTGGGCTTCGACCTGCTCACCGGCGTGTTCACGCTGGCGCCGCTCGCGGTGTTCGACAAGCGCCCCGGCGCCACCTGGGGCGGCGTGATGCGCAACTGGACGCTGGTGTTCTTCGGCAACTTCGCCGGCGCGCTCACCGTGGCCGTGTTCATGGCCATCATCTTCACCTTCGGCTGGTCCGAGGCGCCCAACGCCATCGGCCAGAAGATCGGCCACATCGGCGAAGGCCGCACGGTCGGCTATGCGGCCCACGGCGCGGCCGGCATGCTGACGCTGTTCATCCGCGGCGTGATGTGCAACTGGATGGTGTCGACCGGCGTGGTCGCGGCCATGATGTCGACCAGCGTGTCGGGCAAGGCCATCGGCATGTGGATGCCCGTGATGGTCTTCTTCTACATGGGCTTCGAGCACTCGATCGTGAACATGTTCCTGTTCCCCTCGGGCCTGCTGCTGGGCGGCAACTTCACGATCATGGACTACCTGATCTGGAACGAGATCCCCACGGTGCTGGGCAACCTGGTCGGCGGGCTGACCTTCGTCGGCGCCACCCTGTACTCCACGCACTACAAGACCGCCCCCAAGCGCGCCGTGCCCCCCACGGCACCGGCCGCCGCACGCGACACGGGCCGCGTCGCCTCGCGCGCCGCCGCCTGAGCGCCGGCCGATGACGGACACCCTTCGCGTCGCCATCGGCCAGCACTCGGCCGCCGGACGCGAAGGGCCCAACCAGGACTTCCACGGCGCGATGCTGCCGACCGGCCACCTGCTGGCCGCCAAGGGCATCGCGCTGGCATTGGCCGACGGCATCGGCTCCAGCGCGGTGAGCCAGGTGGCCAGTGCCGCCGCGGTGCGCAGCTTTCTCGACGACTACTACGCCACCTCCGAGGCCTGGTCCACGCGCCGCGCGGCCGAGCGCGTGCTGGGCGCCACCAACGCGTGGCTGCACGCGCAGAACCAGCGCAGCGACACCGCCCGTTTCGACAGGGACCGCGGCCACGTCTGCACCTTCAGCGCACTGATCCTGAAGGGCCGGCGACTGCACCTGCTGCACGTGGGCGACGCTCGCGTGTACCGCGTGCATGCGCAGGCGCTGGAGCAGCTCAGCGACGACCATCGCGTGCAGCTGTCCTCGGTCGAGAGCTACCTCGGCCGCGCCCTGGGCGTGGGGCCGCATGTGGAGATCGACCACCGCAGCTGGGAGGCCGAGGCCGGCGAGCTCTACCTGCTGGCCACCGACGGCGCCTACGCCCGGCTCGACGCCGCGGCCGTGCACGCCGCCCTTGCGGCCGCGGGCGAGGACCTCGACGTCGCGGCGCAGGCGCTGGTGGTGCAGGCGCACGCGCGCGGCAGCGACGACGACGCCACCGTGCAGCTGCTGCGCATCGACGCCCTGCCCCCGGCCGACGCCCCGCTGCACATCGCCACCCACGAGGGCCTGGCCTGGCCGCCCGCGCTGCGCGCGGGCGAGCTCTTCGAGGGCTTCCGGCTGGTGCGCGAGCTGCACCAGAGCGCGCGCAGCCAGCTCTGGCTGTCGACCGACGAGGCCACCGGCCGGCCCGTGGCGCTCAAGCTGCCGGCGTCGGAACTGCGGGAGCAGCCCGCGCAGCTCGAGCGTTTCGCGCTCGAGGAATGGGTGGCGCGGCGCATCGACAGCCCGCACGTGGTGCGCGCCGCCACGCCCGAGCGTCCGCGGCGCCACCTGTGCGTGGCGCTGGAGTACATCGAGGGCCAGACGCTGGCGCAGTGGATGGTGGACCACCCGCGCCCGCCGCTGGACGCGGTGCGGGCGCTGCTGGCGCAGATCGCGCAGGGCCTGCAGGCGCTGCACCGGCGCGAGATGCTGCACCAGGACCTGCGGCCCGAGAACGTGATGATCGACCGCCAGGGCACGGTGCGGCTGATCGACCTCGGCGCGGTGCATGTGGCGGGCCTGGCCGAGGCGACGAGCGACCCGCGGGCGTTCGCCATCGCGGGCACCGTGCAGTACACCGCGCCGGAGTACTTCGTTGGCCCGGGCGGCAGCGAGCGCTCGGACCTCTTCGCGCTGGCCGTGCTCGGCTACCAGATGCTCACCGGCCAATTGCCCTACGGGCTGGAAGCGGCGCGGCTGCGCACGGCGGCCGATGCACGCCGGCTGCGCTACCGGCCGTTGCGCCAGTTCCGGCCCGAGCTGCCGGCGTGGCTGGACGCCGTGCTGCAGAAGGCCCTGCAGCCCGACCCCGCACGGCGGCAGGAGGCGGTGTCGGAACTCGTCTTCGACCTGCACGCGCCCGGCGCCGCCTTCCTGCGCACCGCGCCGCTGCCGCTGGCGCAGCGCCACCCGGTCGCGTTCTGGCAGGCGACCACGCTGGTGCTCGCGCTGGCGGTGGTCGTGCTGCTGGGGCTGCGCGCCTTCGGCCACTGAGGGGTCAGAAAACGCGAAGTGCAATCGGCCTGGAGCGCCCGCCACACGGGCGCCGCGGCCGAATTCGTCACGATCGTGACGATCTGCGCAAGGTCAGCCGGCGCGCTTGGTGCGGATCGCCTTGGAGGCGCGCGAGTTGGGCTCGCGGCCCAGTGCCTGGCTGATGAACACGCCCGTGTCGATCAGCGCGTCGAGGTCGATGCCGGTGTCGATGCCCATGCCGTGCAGCATGTAGACCACGTCCTCGGTCGCGACGTTGCCCGTCGCGCCCTTGGCATAGGGGCAGCCCCCCAGGCCGGCCACCGAGGACTGGTGGTTCCACACGCCCAGCTCCAGCGCCGCCAGGGTGTTCGACAGCGCCTGGCCATAGGTGTCGTGGAAGTGGCCCGAGACCTCGTCGACGGAGAAATGCGCCAGCGTCGCCTCCAGCGCCGCCTGCACCTTGCGCGGCGTGCCGACGCCGATGGTGTCGGCCACGTCCACGCGCGCCACGCCGATGCCCTTCATGAGGCCTGCGAGGTAACCCACCTTCTGCGGCGCGATGTCGCCCTCGTAGGGGCATCCGACGGTGCAGCTCATCGCACCGCGCACGGCGACGCCCTTGGCGCGCGCGGCCTCGACCACGGGCGCGAAGCGCTCGATGCTCTCGGCGATCGAGCAGTTGATGTTCTTCTGGCTGAAGGCTTCGCTGGCGGCGCCGAAAACGACGATCTCGTCGGGCCATTCCTCGCGCGGCGCGGCGATGGCGGCCTCGAAGCCCTTCATGTTGGGCGTGAGCACCGAGTAGCGCACGCCCTCGCGGCGGCGGATGCCGTGCATGACCTCGGCGTTGTCGCCCATCTGCGGCACCCACTTGGGGCTGACGAAGCTGGTGACCTCGATCTCGCGCAGGCCGGCGTCCTGCAGGCGCTGCACGAGTTCGATCTTGATGGCGGCGGGCACCGGCTGCTTCTCGTTCTGCAGGCCGTCGCGCGGGCCGACGTCGATGAGGCGGACGCGGGTGGGAAGGGGCATGGACATGTCTCGCGGGTCGTTGGAGCTCGCCTGTGCGGCCACGGCCGTCGGCGCATGGGGAGCGAGCCTACGCCAATTGCCTTGCCATTGCCTGCCAAGTGGGTTGCAAATGCTGCCAGCGGCACAGCCTCAGAGAAAGCCGATCCAGCGCCCTGCCAGCAGCACCGCCAGCCACAGCACGCAGGAGGCCAGCGCACGCAGCCGCGTGCCGGTGGGCACGTGGCCCGATGCAGCGATCGTTTCGAGTGCGCCGCCACGGTGCTGCCAGGCCACGTTCAGCAGCGCCACCGCGAGCAGCAGCAGCTTGATCCGGAAGGCCGTGTTGACCCAGTAGTCCGCGGGCTTGACGGTGAAGAGCCACACGCCCGTGCTCAGGGCCAGCACCACGCCGACCGCCGCCGCACGCGCCAGGAAATCCACCAGCGGCGCCAGCGGCACGCGGCGAAAGAAGCCCGCCAGCCGCAGGTCCAGCGGCAGGATCGCGCCGACCAACAGCCCGATGCCCAGGATGTGCAGCGCGTTGACGACCAGGTAGGCCGTGCCCGAACTCTGCAGCCACTGGGCGCCGGGCCAGCGGGCCAGCACGTCGAGCCAAGGCAACGCCTCGGGCATGAGCTTCGCGCCGGCCTACTCCTTGATCCGCTCCGGATACATGTCGTAGTTCTTGCCAGCGAGCGTGATGCGCACTGCCTTCATGTGGCGCTGCTCACGGTCCTTGTCGCGGTTGCCCAGCACCACGATCGTGTCACCGACCTTGGCGGTGGTGCCGGTGAAGCCCGAGCGCTCCGTCTGCGACGGGTTGCCCAGGTCGACCTGCCAGACGCCGTCGGCGGCCTTCACGTGCAGCGTGGGATGCGGCGGGGCCATCGAGATGCGCTCGATCTGCCCATTGAGCGTCATCTGCTCGCTGTCGGCCCAGGACCAGCCATGGTGGGCCTGCGCCAGCGGCGCCATGGCCAGGCAGACGGCGGCGGTGCAGGCGATGCCCACCCGGCGGCGCGACAGGTTCGGCAGGGAAAGATCGTGGTGCTTCATGCGACGGCTCCTCGTGTCGGCGGAGCCGCCAGTGTGTGCGCGCGGGCGCCCCTTGCCCAGCCCACCGCAGGCGACCCCCGGCAAGCCAGGGGTTTTGTTGCGCCCGCCTCAGTACCCGCGCTCGAGGTTCACCACGCCCGCGATCCGCTCGCCGCGCGAGAGCGCACCGATCTTGCCGGCGATCTGGGCGATGGTCTCGCGCCGCAGCGTGCGGGCCGAGGCATGCGGCGTCACGGCGATCTTCGGGTGGCGCCAGAACGGGTGCTCGGCGGGCAGTGGCTCCTGCTGGAACACGTCGAGCGTGGCGCCGGCGAGCTGGCCGGACTCGATCAAGGGAATCAGGTCTTCCTCGACCAGGTGGCCGCCGCGCGCGATGTGGATCAGGTAGCCGCCCGGGCGCAGTGCCGAGAGCGTCTGCCGGTTGAGGATGCCGCGCGTCGCGTCGGTCAGCGGCAGCAGGTTCACCAGCACGCGCGTGCCGACCAGGAAGTCGCCCAGGCGCGCCTCGCCCGCGAAGGTGCGCACGCCCTCGATGGCCTTGGGCGTGCGGCTCCAGCCCAGCACGGGAAACTCGAACTGCTGCACGGCCTTCGCCACGCGCTGGCCCAGCACGCCCAGGCCCAAGATGCCGACCGGGAAGTCGGCCCGTTCCAGCGGCTTGCGGTAGACCCAGCGGCCCTCGCGCGCCTCGGCCTCGTAGACGTCGAACTCGCGGAAGTGGCGGATCAGCGCATGGCACACGTACTCCGCCATCTGCACCGACATGCCGGCATCGTCCAGGCGCACGACCTTCAGGCCCGGCGGCAGCTGCCGCGCCAGGATGGCGTCGACACCGGCGCCGATATTGAACATGGCCTTCAGGCCCGCGGCCTGCGCGTCGATGAAGGACTGCGGCGGCGCCCACACGATGGCGAAATCGGCCTGCGGGGCGCCGGGTTGCCACTCGGTGACGTCGGCATCGGGCAGCGCCGCGCGCAGGCCCTCGATCCAGGGGGCGGCCTTGGTGTCGGTGAGGCAGAGGGTGATTTGGGTCGTCATGGGCCGATTCTGCGGGCAGGGCGACGGCGCCCGCAGCCGGCCGCAAAGATGCGCCTCAAGGCGGCAGACCGCCGCCAACGGCAGCCGGAAAGCGCTCGAGCACCCAGTCGATGAACACGCGCAGCCGGTGCGTCACATGCCGGTGGTGCGGGTACACGACGTGGAAGGGGTACGGCGACGGCCGCCAGCGCCGCAGGATCTCCACCAGCGCGCCCTCGCGCAGTGCGGGGCCGGCCGCGTAGGCGAAGGTCTGGATGATGCCCAGCCCGGCCAGGCCGGCGGCCAGGTGCGCATTGCTTTCATTGACGCCGAAGCGGTGCTCGAGCTTGAGCTCGGACTTCTCGCCGCGATGCAGGAATCGAAAGGGCATGGCCCGCCCGTTGAGCGCCGAGACGTAGCTGACGAGCCGGTGGCCGTTCCTCAGTTCCTCGGGGTAGGCCGGCACCCCGTACTGCTTCAGGTACTGCGGGGCGGCGCAGGTGAGCATCACGGCTTGGCCCAGCGGGCGCGCCACGAGCGAGGAGCTGTCGAGCGGGCCGCCGCGGATCACGCAGTCGACGTTGTCGCCGACTAGGTCGACGGCGCGGTCGGACACGCCCAGGTCGATGCGGATGTCCGGGTAGCGCGCCACGAAATCGGGCAGCAGAGGGATGAGCACGTCGCGCGCCGTCGAGCCGCCGACATCGATGCGCAGGTGGCCGCGCGGCTTGCCGCGGGCGAGGTTGAAGGAGGCGTCGATGTCGTCCAGGTCGCGCAGCACGCGCAGTGCCTTGGCGTAGTAGTCGTGCCCCTCGCGCGTGACGGTGAGCTTGCGCGTGGTCCGCTGCAGCAGCCGCGCGCCCAGGTGAGCCTCGAGGTCCTGGACCAGCTTGCTCACGGTGGCATTGGGCATGTCCAGCGAGTCGGCGGCGCGCGTGAAGCTGCCCACCTCGACGACGCGGGTGAAGGCGCGCATGGCCTGCAGTTGATCCATCGGTGCCCCTTCCTGGCGTCGCGCAGATTATCCATACCCATGGATAGTCATTCCATTGCCAGCCATTTTTCTTTGAATGGCCGGTGCCTACATTCATGGCCATGCGCTGCAGGCAGCCCGCGCCGGACCGGCAGGCGATGCACGCACCACCTCGCATCCACGAAAGGAACATCCATGAACAAGCCCCTTGACGGAAAGATCGCCCTGGTGACCGGTGGCAGCACCGGCATCGGCCTGGGCGCCGCACAGGAACTGGTGAGTCAGGGCGCGCGCGTCTTCATCACCGGCCGCCGGCAGGCCGAGCTCGACGCCGCGGTGGCGGCGCTCGGCCCCGCCGCGACGGCCATCCGCGCCGATGTGTCGGTGCTGGCCGAGCTCGACACGGTCTATGCACAGATCGCGAAGAGCGCGGGCCGGCTCGACATCCTGTTCGCCAATGCAGGCGGCGGCGACATGCTGCCGCTGGGCGCGATCACCGAAGAGCACTTCGACCGCATCTTCGGCACCAACGTGCGCGGCGTGCTGTTCACGGTGCAGAAGGCGCTGCCGCTGCTGAGCGATGGAGCCTCGGTCATCCTGACCTCGTCCACCGCGGCCATCCAGGGCACGGCGGCCTTCAGCGTCTACAGCGCCAGCAAGGCCGCGGTGCGCAACTTCGCGCGCTCGTGGGCGCTGGACCTCAAGGACCGCCGCATCCGCGTCAACGCCGTGAGCCCCGGCCCGATCCGCACGCCCGGCCTGGGTGGCCTGGTGCCCGACGAAGCGCGCCAGGGCCTGTTCGACGCCCTGGCCGCGCAGATCCCGCTCGGGCGCCTGGGCGAGCCCCAGGAGGTCGGCCAGGCGGTGGCGTTCCTCGCTTCGGACGCCGCCAGCTTCGTCAACGGGATCGAGCTCTTCGTCGACGGCGGCATGGCGCAGGTCTGAACGCGACGCGCCCAGTACGCGATCAGGCGGCCAGGCGCAACAGCTCCGCGCCCTCGGTCACCTGGTCGCCGGGCGCGAAGAGCAATTCCTCCACGGTGCCGTCGGCCGGTGCGGCGATGGTGTGCTCCATCTTCATCGCCTCCATCACCGCCAGCGCCTGGCCCTTGGCCACCTTGTCGCCGGGTTGGACGGCGAAGGAGACGACCTTGCCCGGCATCGGCGCCGTGAGGCGTCCGCCCTCGGCCTGCGTGTCGCCCGCGTGGGCCAGGCGATCGACCGCGGTGATGCGGGTCGCGCCCTGGGCGCCGAAGACGTGGGCGACCGATTGCAGCCGGTACACGTCGAGCGTGTGGCGGCCGCCGTCGAACTCGACTTCGATGCGCCCGTCGGGGAAGCGGCCGATTGCCAGCGGCCCGGCCGTGTCGCCGAGCGCGAGGTGCAGCCCGCCATCGTGCCGGTAGCTGAGCTGCGCGCTCACGGGCTCGCCACGGAACTCGAACTCGAAGGGCCGCGTGTACGTCCCCAGCGCGCGCCAGCCGTCGCGGCGCGCGAAGCCGGTGGCCGGCCCGCCCTGCGTGCCGGGCCACTCGCCCAGGATCTGCTGCGTGACGGCCGCGGCCACCGCCAGCGGCAGCCCCAGCGGCTCGCGGTCGAACAGCACGGCGCGCTCGCGCTCGATGAGCGCCGTGTCGAGCTTCGCCTGCGAGAAGGACTCGGTGGCCAGCACGCCGCGCAGGAACTGCACGTTGGTCGCCACGCCAACGATGTGCACCTGGGCCAGCGCCGCATCGAGCCGGGCCAGCGCCTCTGCACGCGTGGCGCCGTGCACGATCAGCTTGGCGATCATCGAATCGTAGAAGGGCGAGATCTCGCCGCCCTCGCGCACGCCGTCGTCCACGCGCACGCGGCCGCGCTGGAAAGCGGTGTGCTGCGCCGGCTTGCGGTAGACGTGCAGGGTGCCGGTGGCGGGCAGGAAGTTGTTGTCGGGGTTCTCGGCGCAGATGCGCGCCTCGATCGCGTGGCCGTGGATCTGCAGTTGCTCCTGCTTCAGCGGCAGCGGCTCGCCGGCGGCGACGCGCAACTGCCATTCGACGAGGTCCAGGCCCGTGATCGCTTCCGTCACCGGGTGCTCGACCTGCAGGCGCGTGTTCATCTCCATGAAATAAAACTTCATGGCCTCCGGCGCGTCGTAGCCGCCCGTCTGCTCGACGATGAATTCGACGGTTCCCGCACCGACATAGTTGACGGCGCGCGCGGCGTTGACGGCCGCCTCGCCCATCTGCCGGCGCATCGCTTCGGTCATGCCGGGCGCGGGCGCCTCTTCCAGCACCTTCTGGTGCCGGCGCTGCACCGAGCAGTCGCGCTCGAAGAGATAGACGCAGTTCCCCTGCGTGTCGCCGAAGACCTGGATCTCGATGTGGCGCGGGCGCTGCACGTACTTCTCGATCAGCACCGCGTCGCTGCCGAAGCTGTTGATCGCCTCACGCTGGCAACTCGCGAGCGCAGCGGCGAAGTCTTCGCTTCTCTCGACGATGCGCATGCCCTTGCCGCCGCCGCCGGCGCTGGCCTTGATGAGCGCGGGATAGCCGATGCGGTCGGCCTCGCGCTGCAGCAGGGCCGGGTCCTGGTCGGCGCCGTGGTAGCCGGGCACCAGGGGCACGCCGGCCTGTTCCATCAGGCGCTTCGATTCGGCCTTCAGGCCCATCGCCAGGATCGCCTCGGCCGGCGGACCGATGAAGACCAAGCCCGCCTCGGCGCAGGCGCGCGCGAAGTCCTCGTTCTCCGACAGGAATCCGTAGCCGGGGTGGATCGCCTCGGCGCCCGTGGCCCGGGCCGCCGCGATGATCTTTTCCCAGCGCAGGTAGCTGTCCTTGGGTGCGCTGCCGCCCAGGTACACCGACTCGTCGCAGGCGCGCACATGGTTGGCATGCGCGTCGGCGTCGGAATACACGGCGACGGTGCGGATGGCCATGCGACGCGCCGTCGCTGCGACCCGGCAAGCAATCTCGCCCCGGTTCGCAATCAGGATCTTCTTAAACATTCGGGGTGTCTCCCGTGGAGGATTTCTTGAGTCGGAAGGCGGGCTCGACGCCGGGGTCGGGCTTGCCGCTGAAGATGCGGGTGAGCCGCGCGACCAGGCCGCGCAGGAAGCGCCAGCTCTTGCGGATGAGCCACACGCTGAACACCAGCAGCAGCACGAAGAGCACGAGGAAGACGAGCGGATGCGCCACCGCCAGCCACAGGCCCGTGGGCACCGCGGCGTCTTCCACCAGCGAGGTGCCGATGTTGGAGAAGGGCTCGGGCGAGGTGTTGATCGCGGCCCGCGTGGTGGCCTTGGCCGCATGCGCCGTCGCCGCGAAGCCCCCGCCCAGCAGGGCTGCGACCACGGCCATGGCGGCATGGTCGGCGCCGAACACCGAAGCCGCGAGGGCGGCCCCGGCCGGGATGCGGATGGCGGTGTGCACCATGTCCCACAGCGAGTCGAGGCCCGGGATCTTGTCGGCGAAGAATTCGACGAAGACCAGGAAGCCGCTCACCGCCAGCACGATCGGGTGCGCCAGCACATGCAGTCCGCCCGGCAGCGGCACCCAACCCAGGTAGCCGGCCAGCCCCACGAGCAGCACCACCAGATACAGCCGCACGCCGCTCGCCCAGCCGAGGGCCGCGGCCAGGGCGACGAGCTGGGACATGTCGAAGCTGTTCATTGTTCGGCCTCCCTGGAACCCGGACATCCGTACGCGAAGGAAAAACCAAAGTGGCGCGGAGGGCGCGAAAAACACCAAACCAATTCGAATGGACTTTCTTGCGTCCTTCGCGCCACCTTCGCGCCCTTCGCGTACGGTTGTCCGTCTTTCATGACTGAGTCAACCACGACGGCTTGCGCTTCTCGAGGAAGGACCGCAGCCCCTCGCGCGCCTCGTCGGTGGCGCGAATGGCGGCGATGCGGCGCACGGTGTCCTGCGTCAGCTCGTCGGTGATGGGCTGGCCCGTGACGTCGCGCAGCAGGCGCTTGCATTCGCCCAGCGCGGCGGGCGCGGCGCCCGAAAGCGACTTCACGATCTCGGCCACCTTCGCATCGAGCGCCTCGGCCGGGACCACCTCGTGCACCAGGCCGATGCGATGCGCCTCGGCCGCGCCGAAGCGCTCGGCCGTCAGAAAGTAGCGCTGCGCCGCACGCGCGCCCATCGCGCGGATCACGTACGGGCTGATCGTGGCGGGGATGAGTCCGATCTTGACTTCGCTGAGACAGTAGTTCGCGGTATCGACCGAGATGGCGATGTCGCAGGCCGAGACGATGCCCATGCCGCCCGCATACACGTCGCCCTGGATGCGCGCGACCACCGGCTTGCTGCTGTGGTGCAGGGTGCGCAGCATGGTCGCCAGGCCGCCGGCGTCCTGCAGGTTCTGTTCCTGCGTGTACTCGGCGGCCTTCTTCATCCAGTTGAGGTTCGCGCCGGCGCAGAAGGCCGGCCCGCGGCCGCCGAGCACGACCACGCGCACCTCGGGCGCCGCCTCGGCCTGCGCGAAGGCCTCCGACAGTTCGCGGATGAACACGTCGTCGATGGCGTTGCGCATCTCCGGCCGGTTGAGCCAGATGCGCGCGACGGCGCCGTCCAGGTGCAGTTCGAGGGTGGTGAAGTCGCTCATGGGTTGGCCGCTTTCGCTTCGCTTTGCAGAAGGGAGACCCAGTCGAGTGACGGGCCGGGGCAGCCCAGTCCGGTCACTGCGGCCGTGACCTGGCCGCGGTGGTGGGTCGCATGGTTGAAGACATGGCCCAGCGCCGGCGCGAAGGGAATGCGCACCGCCTCGCCGTTGCCACGGGTGTAGACGAGCTCGCCGTCGAAGCGCGTGGCATCGAGGGCCTCGGCCCACGGCACCCACCGACCGACGATGCCGGCAAGCGCCTCGCACACGGCCTCGCGCCCAGGATGCGGCACGGCGTCCAGCGCGATGCGGGGCGAGCGGTCCTCGGCGAAGCGCGCCCACCAGATGTCGTCGGTCACCACGAGGTGGTTGACGGTGCGGTGCACCGAGCCGAAGAACAGCCGCGCATCGCGATGCCACTCCTCGTCGCTCAGTGGCGCGAGATCGGCCAGCAGCTTGTGCGTGGCCCAGGCGTGGTAGCGCGCGAGCGCGGCGAAGTAGGTCGCGAGTTTCACCGCGCCCGCCTCACATGCGGAAGACGCCGAACTTCGGCTCGGGGATCGGCGCATGCCGCGCGGCGGCCAGGCCCAGCGCGAGCACGCGGCGCGTGTCGGCCGGGTCGATGATGCCGTCATCCCACAGGCGCGCCGTCGCGTAGTAGGGGTGGCCCTGGTCCTCGTACTGCCGGCGGATGGGGGCCTTGAAGGCCTCCTCTTCCTCGGCCGACCAACTGCCGCCCTTGGCCTCGATGCCGTCGCGCTTGACGGTGGCCAGCACGCTCGCGGCCTGTTCGCCGCCCATCACGCTGATGCGCGCGTTGGGCCACATCCAGAGGAAGCGCGGCGAGTACGCGCGGCCGCACATGCCGTAGTTCCCGGCCCCGAAGCTGCCGCCGATGATGACCGTGAACTTGGGCACGTTCACCGTGGCGACGGCTGTCACCATCTTGGCGCCGTGGCGCGCGATGCCCTCGTTCTCGTACTTGCGCCCGACCATGAAGCCGGTGATGTTCTGCAGGAACACGAGCGGGATCTTGCGCTGGCCGCACAGCTCGATGAAGTGCGCGCCCTTCTGCGCCGACTCGCTGAACAGGATGCCGTTGTTGGCGACGATGCCCACCGGCATCCCCTCGATGGACGCGAAGCCGCAGACCAGCGTGGCGCCGAAGCGCGCCTTGAACTCGTGGAACTCGCTGCCGTCGACGATGCGGGCGATGATCTCGCGCACGTCGAAGGGCTTGCGGGTGTCGGTCGGGATCACGCCGTAGAGCTCTTGTGCGTCGAAGGCGGGCGGTGCCACCCTACCCGTTCGGGCTGAGCCTGTCGAAGCCGTCCGCGGCACTTCGACAGGCTCAGTGTGAACGGAGTGTGATGCATTGAGGTTGGCGACCGCCGAGCGCGCCAGCGCCAACGCATGCAGGTCGTTCTGCGCCAGGTGGTCGGCTACGCCCGACAGGCGCGTGTGCACGTCGCCGCCGCCCAGGTCCTCGGCCGAGACCACCTCGCCGGTGGCGGCCTTCACGAGCGGCGGGCCGCCCAGGAAGATGGTGCCCTGGTTCTTCACGATGATGGATTCGTCGCTCATCGCCGGCACGTAGGCGCCGCCCGCCGTGCACGAGCCCATGACCACGGCGATCTGCGCGATGCCCTGGGCGCTCATGTTGGCCTGGTTGTAGAAGATGCGGCCGAAGTGTTCGCGGTCGGGGAAGACCTCGTCCTGGTTCGGCAGGTTGGCCCCGCCCGAATCGACGAGGTAGATGCAGGGCAGGCGGTTCTGCTCGGCGATCTCCTGCGCGCGCAGGTGCTTCTTCACCGTCATCGGGTAGTAGGTGCCGCCTTTGACCGTGGCGTCGTTGCACACGATCACGCAGTCCACGCCGTTCACGCGCCCGATGCCGGTGATGACGCCCGCCCCCGGGGCTGCCCCGTCGTACATGCCGTGCGCCGCCAGCGGCGAGAGCTCCAGGAAGGGGGTGCCGGGGTCGAGCAACTGGTTCACGCGCTCGCGCGGCAGCAGCTTGCCGCGGGCGGTGTGCTTGGCCCGCGCGGCTTCGCCGCCGCCCTGCTCCACCTTCGCGAATTGGCCGCGCAGGTCGTCGACCAGCGCGCGCATCGCGGCGGCATTGGCCTGGAACTCGGCGCTGCGGGGGTTGAGTCTGGATTCGAGTTGGGTCATGGAAATCTCAAATTCGGGGACGGACATCCGTACGCGAAGGTCGCAAAAGTTGCGCGAAGGTCGCGAAGAACAGCCTTCAAAAATCTTTGCCTTCCTTTTGCGCTCTTCGCGGAACCTTCGCGACCTTCGCGTATGGAGGTCCGCTTGTCATGCCGTCTTCTCCTCAGCCAACCCCAGTTCCGTCTTCATCACATCGCGGATCTTGAACTTCTGGATCTTGCCGGTCACGGTCATCGGGAACTCGGTGACGAAGCGGATGTACTTCGGCACCTTGTAGTGCGCGATCTGGCCCTTGCAGAAGTCGCGGATCTCGTCCTCGGTGGGCTGCTGGCCGGGCTTGGGGATGATCCAGGCGCACAGCTCCTCGCCGTACCTGCGGTCGGGCAGGCCGACGACCTGCACGTCCTGCACCTTCGGGTGCCGGTACAGGAACTCCTCGATCTCGCGCGGGTAGATGTTCTCGCCGCCGCGGATCACCATGTCCTTGATGCGGCCGACGATGTTGACGTAGCCCTGCGCGTCCATGGTGGCCAGGTCGCCGGTGTGCATGTACCCCTCGGCGTCGATGGCCTCGCGGGTCTTCGCCTCGTCGCCCCAGTAGCCGTGCATCACCGAATAGCCCCGCGTGCACAGCTCGCCCGACTGGCCGCGCGGCACCGTGGCGCCGGATTCTGGGTCGACGATCTTCACCTCCAGGTGCGGCTGCACCGTGCCGACGGTTGACACGCGCAGTTCCAGCGGGGTGTCGGTGCTGCTCTGGCAGCTCACGGGGCTGGTCTCGGTCATGCCGTAGGCGATCGTGATCTCGCCCAGGTGCATCTGGCTGACCACGCGCTTCATCACCTCGATGGGGCAGGCGGTGCCGGCCATGATGCCGGTGCGCAGCGACGAGAGGTCGAACTCGGCGAAGCGCGGGTGGTCCAGCTCGGCGATGAACATGGTCGGCACGCCGTGCAGCGCGGTGCACTGTTCGGCCTGCACCGCCTCGAGCGTGAGCAGCGGGTCGAAACCGTCGTTGGGGTAGACGATGGCCGAGCCGTGCGTGAGGCAGGCCAGGTTGCCCAGCACCATGCCGAAGCAGTGGTACATGGGCACGGGGATGCACAGCCGGTCCTCGGGGCCGAGCTTCATGCATTCGCCGATGAAGAAGCCGTTGTTGAGGATGTTGCGGTGCGTGAGCGTGGCGCCCTTGGGGAAGCCCGTCGTGCCGCTGGTGAACTGGATGTTGATGGGCTCGGTGGCCGTCAGCGTGCGCTGCACCTCGGCCACGCGCGGGTCGGCCGGGTCACCGCTGGCCAGCAGGGTCGAGAAGCGGGCCAGCGGGATGTCGCCGCCCTCTTCCTCGGCATCGCCGGCACGGTCGATCCACCAGATGCTCCTCAGCTGTGGCAGCTTCGCCGCACCCAGCTCGCGCAGCATCGCCAGGTACTCGCTGGTCTTGAAGCGCGGCATGGTCACCAGCGCCTGGCAGCCCACCTTGTTGAGCGCGTATTCGACCTCGGACGTGCGGTACGCGGGGTTGATGTTGACGAGGATCAGCCCCGCCTTGGCAGTCGCGATCTGCATCAAAACCCACGCCAGGTTGTTGTGCGACCAGATGCCGATGCGCTCGCCCGGCTTCAGGCCGGAGCGTAGCAGTGCGCTGGCCAGCCGGTTCGACTCGGCCTGCAGTTCGGCATAGCTGCGCCGCACGCCTTCGTGGCGGCTCACCAGCGCCAGCGCCTCGGGCTGGCGCGCCACCATGGCGTCGAAGAAATCGCCGATCGTCTGCTCGATCAGCGGCGGCTCGGTGGCGCCGCGCGCGTAGCTCAGGGCTTCGTTCATCGTGATGTCTCCAAAGACGGATGCAGAACGCGAAAGACGCGAAGGTTTCGCGAAGGCCGCGAAAAAGACAAACAAAAAGTTTTTCTTCTTTTGCGTCTTTCGCGAAGCCTTCGCGTCCTTCGCGTACGGGTGTCCGATTTCAGGACGTCTCCGCAAACAACTCGCGGCCGATCAGCATGCGCCGGATCTCCGAGGTGCCCGCACCGATCTCGTACAGCTTGGCATCGCGCCACAACCGCTCCACGGGGAACTCCTTGGTGTAGCCCACGCCGCCCAGCGCCTGGATCGCCTCACCGGCCATCCAGGTCGCCTTTTCGGCCGAGTAGAGGATGGCGCCGGCGGCGTCCTTGCGGAAGGTGCGCGCATGGTCGTTGCGGTCGCAGGCCTTGCCCACGGCGTACACGTAGGCGCGCGTGGCCTGCCAGGTGGAGTACATGTCGGCGATCTTGCCCTGCATCAGCTGGAACTCGCCGATGCTCTGGCCGAACTGCTTGCGGTCGTGGATGAAGGGGATCACCGCATCCATGCAGGCCGCCATGATGCCCAGCGGCCCGCCCGAAAGCACGGCACGCTCGTAGTCCAGCCCGCTCATCAGCACCTTGGCACCGTTGCCCTCGCCGCCCAGGATGTTCTCTTCGGGCACTTCGCAGTTGTCGAGGAAGAGCGGGTACGTGTTGCTGCCGCGCATGCCCAGCTTGTCGAGCTTGGTGCCGGCCGAGAAGCCCTTGAAGCCCTTCTCGACGATGAAGGCCGTCATGCCGCGCGCGCCCATTTCGGGCTCGGTCTTGGCGTAGATGACCAGGGTGTCGGCGTCGCCGCCGTTGGTGATCCACATCTTGCCGCCGTTGAGGACGTAGTAACCGTCCTTCTTTTCGGCCCGCAGCTTCATGCTCACCACGTCGGAGCCGGCGTTGGGCTCGCTCATGGCCAGCGCGCCGACGTGCTCGCCGCTCACCAGCTTGGGCAGGTACTTCTTCTTCTGCGCCTCGCTGCCGTTGCGGTGGATCTGGTTCACGCACAGGTTGGAGTGCGCGCCATACGACAGGCCGACGGAGGCCGACGCACGCGACACCTCCTCCATGGCCACGATGTGCGCGAGGTAGCCCAGTTCGGTACCGCCGTATTCCTCCTTCACCGTCATGCCGTGCAGGCCCAGCGATCCGAGCTTGGCCCAGAGGTCGTGGGGGAACAGGTTGTCGCGGTCGATCTCGGCGGCGCGCGGCGCGATCTCGTGGGCACAGAAGTCGGCCACCGCGTCGCGCAGCGAATCGATGGTCTCGCCCAGGTCGAAATTCAGGCCGATCTGGCTCATGCGTTGTCTCCTTGAAGGCAGGGGTGCGGGGGCGGACATCCGTACGCGAAGGGCGCAAAGGTTGCGCGAAGGACGCGAAAGAACTTCAGAGGAGAAAAGGCTGTTCTTTTGCGTCCTTCGCGAAGTTTTCGCGTCCTTCGCGTGCGGATGTCCGATTGCATGCAGCTTACGCCGCCCCTGCCCGCATTTGGCGCCACAATGGTTGCAAATCCCGCCACATCCAGCTGCCTAGGAATGACCGCATCGACCCTCGTCAAACCGCCCCGCGCGGCCACGCCAATGGCCTTCGTGCAGGCGATCGTCAAGGGGTATGCGCGCCATGGCGTCGATCCGGGCGCGGCCCTGCGGGCGGCACAGATCACGCCGCGTGAACTGTGGCGGCCGGGTGCGCGCGTGACGGCAGCCCAGTTCGAGGCGCTCAACGAGCACGCGATGCAGGAACTCGACGACGAGGCGCTGGGCTGGTTCGGCCGCAAGCTGCCCTGGGGCAGCTACGGCATGCTGTGCCGGGCCTCGCTCACTTCGCCGAACCTGGGCGTGGCCATCCGGCGCTGGTGCCGCCACCACCGGTTGCTGGTGGACGACATCGCCCTGTCGCTCTCGGTCGCGGACGGCGAGGCCACGGTCCGCATCGAGGAGCGGCGCGACCTCGGCGCCTTCCGCGAGTTCTGTCTGGTGTCGAGCCTGCGCTTCCTGCACGGCTACGCGAGCTGGGCCATCGATTCACGCGTGTCGCTGCGCGCCGCATGCTTTCCGTACCCGGCACCGCCGCACGCGGAGGCCTACCCGCTGATGTTCACCGGCCGCGTGCAGTTCGATGCCGAGCAGGCGAGCTTCAGCTTCGACGAACGCTACCTGGCACTGCCGATGATGCGCGACGAGCGCGCACTGCGGACCATGCTGCGCCGCGCCCTGCCCTTGACGGTGCTGCAGTACCGGCGCGACCGGCTGCTGGGGCAGCGCGTGCGCGAGCTCCTGCGCACCCACGGGACGGAACTGACGAACGCCGAGGCGATCGCCACCACGCTGCATGTTTCCAGCCGCACGCTGCACCGGCAACTGCAGGCCGAAGGTCTGTCGCTGCAGGCGCTGAAGGACGAAGTGCGGCACGAGGCCGCCGTCGACCAGTTGCGCCGGAGCGAGCGGCCGATCAAGCAGATCGCACTGGCGGTGGGCTTTCGCAACGAGAAGAGCTTCGCGCGGGCCTTTCGCCAGTGGACGGGCATGACGCCGGGCGAGATGCGCCGCCGCGGCGCCTGAAGGCCTGCGCCTCAGGCGCCAGCTTCAGTGTGCGGATGCAGCTGCGCGCTGAGTGCGCGCGTGCCGGCCGCCAGGGCGGCCTCGTAGGACTCGAAGGAGTCTTCCGCGCGGCGCGCGACCTGGGTCGGCGTGCCGTCGGCATCGGTTTCCAGCAGGGTCCACAGGAAGGCGCCGGGGCTGGCTTCCTGGACCTGGAGTCGCATGGATGGGTGGGTCATGGCTGCCATCGTGGGCGCCGGATCGGGGCCTGGCTGTCAGCCGAATTCGCCGATGCGCGAAGTGGCCGCCAGGACGAGCCTCAACGCAGGGAGGCCTGGAAGGAAGGCTGCGAGTTGGGCAGAGGCATCCCCGGCGCCCAGGCGGCCGGATCGTGCGTGGGCGGGCGGAAGGTCTGGACCGCCATCATCCCCAGGCGCGTGATCTCGAACACCACCGCAGGTGGCTGTTCCTCCTGCCCGCCCAGGCCCTGCCGCGCCTGCGGGATCTGCGCACGCACCTGTCCGGCGGCCTGAAGGGCGCGCAGCTTGTCGATGTCCGTCGGGTCGGTGATGCGCACCGGCAGCGGCGCGCGGGCCAGTGCATGGAGCAGTTCCAGAGGCATGCGTGTTCTCCTCGCAGGACCCCGATTTTTCTGCGCTTCACCCACCGAATCAAGATAAGCCATAGGTGTTAGCGCTTGCTCATGCCCGGGCGCCGTCGCTGGCGCGCCGGCTGCTTCAGGCCTGCACCAGGGTCTCGAAGCCGCCCCAGATCATGCGCTTGCTGTCGAAGGGCATGCCTTCGGTGTCCATGCCCGCAATCCGCGGGTCGGCCATGACCTTGGCATTGACGACGTCGCGGTGCTGGCGCGATTCGTAGGTGATCCATGCGAAGACCACCACCTCGTCGTCCTTGAGCTGCACGCTGCGCGGGAAGGAGGTGAGTTCGCCGACCTGGACGTCGTCGGCGATGCACTCGCGGTATTCCAGCGCGCCGTGCTCGCGCCATACCTGGCCGGCCGTGGTGGCCAGCTGGCGATAGGCCTCCACCTTGTCCTTCGGCACCGGCACCACGAATCCGTCGACATAGCTCATCGTGTGTCTCCTGGTTCTGGGAATGCGGGCCATGACGGCCCGGTCCCCGAGTCTAGGGACTTCGATGTGCGCAGGAAGCTCATCCCCACGCACGGCAGGGCTGCCACGGCCTCAGCCCTGCGCATCGGTCTCGTCGACGATCTTCAGTGGCGAACTGGGACGCAGCTGGAAGCGCAGCACGCTGACGCTGTGCTCCGCCAGCGCCGAGGCGGGCAGCTGGGTGATCTGCAGGCCGTCCTTGACGTCGATGCCGCCGCGCACCTCGACCTCCACGCCGTCCACCAGCATGCCCGGCACCTTCTTCGCGATCACCTCGGTGTTGACGCGATCGATGCCCGACTTGACCTGCGTCACGAGGTCCTGGATGCCGATCTTCGCGGTCTGGTTCTTCAACTGGTCCAGCTCGGCCGCCAGACGCACGTTCCGCTCGGACTGCGCCGCCAGCTCCTTGCGCAGGCCGCCGAGCTCGGCGTCGCGGCTCACCACCGTCTGGGTCGCCGTGGCGAGCTGCTTCTGCAGCTCGGTGTTGGTGTCGCCCAGTCGCTGGATCTCGGCGTCGCGCACCGCCACCGCCTGCACGGCCTCGTTGAACTTGCCGCGCACGAAGTCGACGTTGCGGATGCTGGTGTCGTTGATGGTGCCGGGGTCGAAGGGCACGAAACGGGTGGCCATGGCGGTGTCTCCTTCGCTCAGGCGGTGGTGCCCGGCGGCGGCACCGGCACGATGCGCAGCTTCAGCGAGCTGGTGCCTTCGGCATTGAACGCGAAGGTGCTGCGGTACTTGGTATTGAAGGGCGCCACGTACATGCGCGGCGCGGCCTGCGGTGCCTTCTTCTCGAAATGCAGCGCCATGCGCATCTCGACCGTGGCCTCGGGGATCTGGTACCAGGTCACCTGGTAGCCCAGGGCCTGCAACTCGGGGTGCTCGGCCGCGAGCTGCGTCTGCGATGCCAGCGCCGCGGCATCCAGCTCGCGCTGCGCGGCTGCCACGCCGGCACTGATCTCGCGCACCATGCTCGACAGCGGCGAGATCAGCACTTCGTCCATGTTCACGTCGGTGGCCATGGCATCTCCTCAGCGTTCCGTGCGCGTGACGACGGGCGGCGTCACGGTCGCGTTGATGGTGACCACGTCCGGCGCGAGGCGGATCGGCGGCGGCACCGGCTTCATCGTCACCCGCAGCAGGCTCGAACCTTCCGCGGTGTGCGTGTAGGTGCTCTGGTTGCGGAAGTTGACCGGCGCGGCAAAGGCGATGACGCCGCGCTTGCCGAAGCCCGGTCGGCCCTCGGTCTGCGTGGCGCTGGCCTGCTTGAGGCTCACCGACATCTTCACCTCGATCAGGGCCTCGGTGAACTGGTAGAAGGTCGGCAGCAGTCCGGCCTGCAGCAGCGTGGTCTTGACCGGCGCCACGGGCTGCTGCGTCACGCTCACGCCGGGCACCGTGACATTGCTGCCGGCCACGGCGAGCGTGGTCGGTGCGGGCGAGATGACCTCCGTCACCTGCGGAATGAGGTCGATGGCGTTGGCCTCGCTGGCGAGGAATTTGAGCGTGTCGATCGACGCGCGGTCCAGCGCGAGCTGTCCCTCGGCAACGGCGGCGGCGAGGTCGCGCACCATGTCGGCGATGGGGACGTCCAGAAGTTCCTGTCCTACGGCCATGGGGTTCTCCTTCGGGTTCGGGGGCAATCGGTCAGTCGAACACGGCGGCTGGCGTGCTGGCATGGACGGCGCGCCGCAGCGCATGCAGCGCACGCGTCGGCGCCGGGGTGCCGCGCGAACGGTCGAACCAGCCGGTCGCGCTGTGCGCGAGCCAGCCGACGCCGCCCTGCAGGCACAGCGCCATGAGCCGGTCATGCGCCAGCGGCGCCTGCGCCAGGGGTTCCCAGCCATCGAGCAGCAGGGGCTGCCGCAGGGTGCCGGCGAGTGCTGCGGCCGGGGGCGCCTGCGGCCGCGTGGCGTCCCACAGCAGGCCCAGGCCCGGCTGCATCGGCGACCGCGGCAGGTCGGCCACGGACTCGAGGGGCAGCCACACCAGCGCGCGTGGGTGCAGGGACTGCAGCGCCAGCGCGGCCGCGCGGAGTCGGGCCGCCAGCGGGGGCCGGCCCAACAGGCCGAACAGCACCGCGGGCCGCTGTGCATGGCGCTGTGCCAGGCGCAGGTGATGGCCATGCAGCCACAGCCGGGCGTCGAAGCGCAGCAGTGTGTAGATGCCCTGGGCGGCCCAGGCATCGATGCGCGCATCGAGCCGCGCCAGCGCTGGCGGGGTCAGCTGGGACGCCAGCGACAGGCACAGCGCCACGCAGCGCCGGCCAGGCGGAACGCCCGCGAGCGCCTGGTCGGCGAGTGCGAGTTCGGGCCCGTCGGCGTCCCGCGGTAGCCGCAGCCCCAGCAGCCGCAGCGCCGAGCCGTCGGCTGCCAGCAGATGGCCGCCTTCGCTGCGCAGCCAGTCCAGCGTCGATGCGGCCGCCGGGGCCCTTGCGGAGGGCACGACCGCCGATCGCGGTGCCGGGCGCAGCGGGCGCGTCGGTGTGGCGGCGGCGGCGCGTGGTGGCCGGGCCTCGCCGCGTGGCCGCGCGGCACGCGCCGCCGGCGGCGCGGCGTCGCGCGCCGCGCGGCCAGCCCGCGCATCCGCCGCGGTGCGCGCGGCGGGTGGGGGACGACGCGCGTCGCCGGACGACGGCGGGCGCGGCCTCGGCGGCCGAACCGGCCGCGATGCCACGACACGCACGCCTGCGCGGCGCCCCGGCTCAGGCCGCGCCGCGCCGGAGGCGACGGCGCGCTCGCGCGATGGCAACGCGACCGACCGCATGCGCACCGGCGGCGACGTGGGCGCGCGTGCAGGCCCGCCGGCGGTCGGCCGTTCCCGCGCGGGGCGCGCAGGCATGGGCCGCTCCCGCGCAGGCCGCGCAGGCACCGGCCGCTGCAGCGTCGGCCGGGGCGGCGGCGTGGTCGGTGCGCCGGGTCGGGCGGCATCCGCTGCATGACGGGGTGGCAGGGGCGGCCGGGCCGCGACATCCACACGCGCCGCCGAACGGGCAGGACGGCCCCGCTCCTGGCGGCGCGCCTCGACCAGCGCCGGAAACCGTGGCCGCGACATGGGAGGTCCTGGGCGATGCAGCGCTCAGGCGCCGAAGGTCACCTTGGGCGGCGTGACGGTCGCGTCGACGGTGACGATGCGCGGAATGATGCGCGGCGGCGCGGGCACCGGCTTGAGCGTGGTGCGCAGCAGGCTCGAGCCCTCGGCCGAGTAGTCGTAGGTGGACGAGCTCTTGTAGTTGACGTGCGACGCGAAGGTGGTCGACACCGAGGCCGAGCCGCCGAATCCGAACAGCGAACCGTGGGCCTCGGCCTCGGTGCTGATCTCGAACTCGGCCCCGGCTTCGAATTCGCGCGAACTGGAGCTGCGGTGGCTGATCGACACCTTCACCTCGATCAGCGATTCGGTGAACTGGTAGAAGGTCGGCAGCAGCCCAGCCTGCATCAGCGTCATGTCGACGGCCTTGGCCGCCTCGGTGCGCACGGCGATCGTGTCGGTGTCGCCGGCATCGCCCGGCAGGGTGGTGCCGGGCTCGAGGGCGTCCGAGAGCTTCTTCTTCTCGACGATCTCGTAGATGTCGGGGATGACCTTGACCTTGGCCTTGGCCAGCGCGCGCGCCGTGTCCAGCGACGCCTTGTCCAGCTTGCGCTGGCCCTGGGCGATGGCGTTGGCCATCTTGTAGATCATGTCCGGGAAGGGGACGTCCAGAAGCTCCTGACCGATGCTCATGATTTCACCTCGCGACGGGTTGGGTGGAAATGCGGATGCCGGTGGCGCCGTCCGGCCGATGCTGCGCGGGCCGGTGCCAGACCAGCGGGCGGTGCGCGGGGCCCGGCGCCGGGGCGCCCGCTTCAAGGCCACCGCGTGCGGCCAGCTGGGCCGCCACGTTGGCCGCGAACAGGTGGCGCAGCTTGGTGGCGGCTGCGCCCTGGGGATCGAGGCTGAGCGCCCCACAGGACTCGACGGCCTCGTGGCGCAGGAAGAGCGGCTGCCACTGGTCGTCGAAGGCGGCGATGAGCGCGCCCGAGCCGGTCGCCATCAGCACGAAGCCGCCCAGCCTGTGCAGCAGGCCTGCGAGTTCGTCGCGCACGGCGTCGTCGTCCTGCGCGCCGGCCTTGAGTGCGATGAGGAAGATCTGGTGCGACATGCGCGTGCTAGTCCCCGCGTCGAGCGCCGGGACGGCGTCCGGCTGCGCGCCCCGGCGGCCCAGGGCCGCACGGGATGTAGTGAACTCTAGAAGTGCCCGCTCACCTCGTACATATCTCCTTCGACCGGTCGGGCACGCGGCGGACGGCCAAGGCGCGGCCTATGGCATTCGCCACACCCACTCGAAGGGAGGCCGTCGGATGTCGCGGGGGTACCCCGCCAGCGGCTCAGGCGCGGTGCGTCGGCCGGTACGCGGTCAGCACGGCGGGCAGCCGCGCCATGTCGGTGAACACGCGCGCCACGCCGATGGCGCGCATCGCGTCGGCACCGCTGTGGCCCAGGCCGCCCGGGCTGTAGCCGAAGACGGTGGCGCCGGCGGCGATGCCGGCGCTGGCACCGGTCACCGTGTCCTCGACCACGGCGCAGCGCGAGGGCTCGACGTCCAGCGCGCGCGCGGCGGCCAGGTAGACGTCCGGGTGCGGCTTGCTGCGCGGCGTCTCGTGGCCGCTGAATATCCGGCCCTCGAAGGCATCGAGCAGGCCGATCTTGGCCAGCTGCAGTTCGACCTTGCGGCGGTCCGCACCCGATGCGCAGGCGATGCGGCCGTCCAGTTGCGCGTGCAGCGCACGCACCGCCTCGACGGCGCCGGGGATGGGGGTGAGTTCGCGTTCGAGCGCCTCGTTGCGCCGCGCCCAGAACATCGCGAGCCAGTCCTGCGTCAGCCTGAAGCCGGTCTTCTCCTCGATCAGTGCCATCTCGTCCTTCACCGCCTTGCCGACGAAGATGCGCATCGTCTCCTCGACCGTCAGATGCCAGCCGAGCTCGCCGAGCATCTCGGTGAGCACGCGGTTGGTGATGGGTTCGGAGTCGACGAGCACGCCGTCGCAATCGAAAAGGACGGCATCGAAGGAAAGCGCGGCCATCACGTGAGGGCTCCTTGCAGCAGAACGGGGAAACGGGTCCCGCCGTGCGCCGAGCGGGCCGGCCTGCGGGACGCCGGCATCGTACCGCGCGCGTCACCCGCCCCGCGTGCCGAGAGGCTTCCGGCCCGCTCAGGCGGCGCCTGCAGCGCCCAACGATGCGGGGACGACCGGGGCCGCGTCGGCCGTACCGACCGCATCGACAGCGTCCGTCCAGGCCGACAGGCCGCCCTCCAGCACGCGCACCCGCGGCAGGCCGGCCGCCATCAGCACGCGCGCCGCGGCGACGGCCGACGCATCGTCAGGGCAGTCGCAGAACAGCACCAGTTCGCGGCCATCGGCCAGGGGGCCCAGCGCGTGCGGAAGTTCGCGCAACGCAAAGCCGACGGACCCCGGAATCGCCCGCGGGTCGAGCGCGCGCACCTGTTCGCCCCGCACGTCGACCACGGTCAGCGCGCGCCCCTGTGCGAGGGCGCTGCGCAGCGCATCGACGCTGATGGTGACGATGTCATCGGCGCGGCGCGCCAGCCGGCGCTGCCGGTAGCGCCAGACCAGGAAGGCCAGCAGCAGCGCGCCACCCACCGCAGTCGCCGCCAGCCCGATGTTCGCCAGCACCGCCAGCACGTCGCGGATGGCGGCATGGAACACCGCGCCCAGCAGCAGGTAGCCCAGCGTCCAGACCAGGGCGCCGACCGTCTCGTAGGCCAGGAAGCGGGCGTTCGACATGCCGATCGCGCCGGCCATCGGCGGTGCCACCACCGACACGCCCGGCACGTACTTGGCCGCGATCAGCGACAGCCCGCCCCAGCGCCCGAGGATCGATTCGCTGCGCGAGACGCAGGTGTCGGCCGAGAGCGAGACGCGGCACAGCAGCCGCATCACGCCGTAGCCCCAGCGCCGCCCGGCCAGGAACCAGGCACCGTCGCCCAGCAGGTTGCCCAGCAGCGAGGCGGCGACGATGGCTGCAGCGTTCAGCGCCGTGCCGCCCATCGCGAGGCCGCCCGCCACCACCAGGAAGGGCACCGCCGGCACCGGCGCGCCCAGCCGCGCGGCCAGCGTCACCAGGAAGACCACGGCGGGTCCCTGGGTGGCGAGCAGCGAGACGAGGTCGTTCATGGCGGTCCCGCTATTCGGCCGTGCCGTTGCCCGTCGGCCGCACTTCGGCGCGCAGCGCCGTGGAGCCGACCAGGCTCAGGTCGGAAAAGTAGGCCAGGCCGTGGCCGTGCGTGCTGTCGGCATCGGCCGAGACCACCACCGCCACCACGTCGGGTGTGGCGCCCTGCGCCTCGCCGCCGAAGGCGCGGCGGTAGTCGGCCAGCAGGTTGCGGCGCTCGCCCACCCAGGTGCCGGGGCGCGCGGCGGGGCCGGACTCCAGCACCACCATGTGCATGCGGTTGGTGAAGGCGTTGACCAGCATCTGGCCCTTGGCTTCCTTGCCGTCCCACACGTAGCACAGGGCCTCGCTGGGCACGTCCTCGCCCGACACGCTGCGGGCCAGCGCGAGACGCGTGCGCTCCATCAGCGGCAGGCGGTCGGCCGGGAAGTCGAAGAACACGCACAGCTTCGCGGCGCCGTCGTCGCCCGCGCGGGTGTGCAGGTCGGCGCCCTCGACGAACTGGTCGACCCGCCAGCGCCAGCTGAGCACCGTCGACTCGTTCAGCGGCATCTGCACGCGGTGGGACAGCAGGCCATAGGAATCGCTGGCTTCCACCCTGAGCACGCGGCGGCCGTCCTCGGACACGACATCGAAGCGTGTCGGCGTCTTGTTCGGCAGCGTGCTGAAGTGCCAGGGGGCGGGAGGCACGGCACCCGCCGCGGCCGAGAAGGGCGTCAGCGAATGCGGCTCCTCGGCTCGCGCATGTGGCATTGCCGCGCTCAGGACCAGCCAGGCACCGACGAGCAGGCCCGTGCCGCGTAAGGCAGCGCGACGGGCGGAGGCGAGAGCGGCGGCGAGTGGCATGGTCGGGTCCCTGGCGATGGCGGTTCTTGGTGTTGTGGCGCCGGCGCAGCCCGGAAGGGACCGCGCGCGAGCATCGGAGAAAGTGTGCCGCAGCGCAGCACGCGGATAAATCCCCCAAAAGGAATCACTTTGTCTCCCTGGTGCGGACAATCCATCGCGAGGCGCTCACTTTTTCATAGCTGCCCGCGCCCATTCCGCGAGTGCTTGGGGCCGATTCGGCTCGAAACCGGCAGCGCCGGGTCAGCCGCCGAGTCGCCCGTCGACGTAGTACCAGCGGCCGCCCTCGCGCACGAAGCGGCTGTGCTCGACCAGCCGCGAGGCGCGGCCCGTCGCATCGCGCGAACGCGCGACGAAGGCGACCTCGGCATGCGTGGCGTCGATCGGCAGGTGCGCCTTGACCTGCAGCCCCAGCCACTGCTGCGCTGGGTCGAGCGCGAGCGTGTCGGGCCGGGTGTCCGCGTGCCAGGTCGCGAGAAGGTAGTCGGCATCGCCCAGCACGAAGGCGGTGTAGCGCGAGCGCATGAGCGACTCCGCATCGGGCACGCCGAGACCCCCGTCCGCCATCGGCCCGACGAAGCGGCCGCAGCAGTCGCCGAAGGCCCTAACCTTCCCCTTGCCGGTGGCGGCCGGGCGGCCACAGGGGCAGGGGTCCGCCGGCGCTGGCCGTGGCCACCCGGCGCTGGAGGAATGGGAATGGGAAGAGGCAGTGCCTTGCTCAGCCACCGGGAGTCACCGTGAGAACCATGGCCGTGAGCGTACCCGCCACCGGCCGCAGCAGCTTGAGCAGCAGCGGCCGGCCGTAGCCCTCGCCCGCCAGACGCTTGAGCAGGTCCGACAGTTGCGCGAGCGGCACGCCGTCGCAGCCGACCAGGATGTCGCCCTCGCGCAGCCCGCCGCGCGCCGCCGCCGAGCCCGCCGCCACGCCCATCAGCCGCACGCCGGTGGCCACCGGCCAGTCGTTCTCGCGCACCCAGCGCCGCGGCAGCGGCACCGCCGCGCACTGCACGCCCAGCCGGCCACGCCGCACCGTGCCGTGGCGCATCAGCTCGCCGGCCACCCAGCGCGCGGTATCGACCGACACCGCGAAGCTCAGGCCCTGCGCGGACGGAATCACGGCCGTGTTGACGCCGATCACCTGCGCCGCCCCGTCGAGCAGCGGCCCGCCGGAATTACCCGGGTTGAGCGCCACGTCGGTCTGCACCACGTCCTCGATCATCCGGCCGCCGCGCGCGGGCAGGCTGCGGCCCAGCGCGCTCACGATGCCGGCGGTCACGGTGAAGTCGAAGCCCAGCGGATTGCCCACCGCCACGGCCAATTGGCCCGGCCGCAGCTGCGCCGAGCTGCCCAGCGGCAGGAAGGCGGCCGGGTGCGATTCGAGGCGCAGCACGGCGATGTCGGTCGAGGCGTCCTGCCCCACAAGCCGTGCCGTGCCTTCACTGCCGTCGGCGAAGGCGGCGCGCAATTCGCCCGCGCCTTCCACCACGTGCGCGTTGGTCAGCGCGAAGCCGTCGGGCGTGAACAGGAAACCGGAGCCGCTGCCGCCCGCCGCGGCCGCGCCGTCGCGCCCCTTGCGGCGCACCTTGATGTGCGCCACCGCCGCGCTGGCGGTCTCGGCCACGCGGGTGACGGTGGCGGAGTAGGAGTCGGGAAAGAAGTCGTCGCGTGCGCCCATGGCCGTGTCCTGCTTGAAGCGCACAGATGGAGACGCACGCGCGTCCTTTCAACGGGGCCGCTCAGGCGCCGGAGCTGCCGGCCGGCGCGATGGGCACGTAGAACTCGCCGCCGCCCGCGCGGAACTCGCGCGACTTCTGGTCCATGCCCTGCGCCGCGTACTCGCGCACCTCCTGCGTGATCTTCATCGAGCAGAACTTCGGGCCACACATCGAGCAGAAGTGCGCCACCTTGCTCGAATCCTTGGGCAGCGTCTCGTCGTGGAAGTCGCGCGCCGTGTCCGGGTCCAGGCCCAGGTTGAACTGGTCCTCCCAGCGGAACTCGAAGCGCGCCTTGCTCAGCGCGTCGTCGCGTGCGCGGGCGCCCGGGTGGCCCTTGGCCACGTCGGCGGCGTGGGCCGCGATCTTGTACGCGATGATCCCCTGCTTCACGTCGTCGCGGTCGGGCAGGCCCAGGTGCTCCTTGGGCGTGACGTAGCACAGCATGGCCGTGCCCATCCAGCCGATCATGGCCGCACCGATGGCACTGGCGATGTGGTCGTAGCCCGGGGCGATGTCGATGGTCAGCGGGCCCAGCGTGTAGAACGGGGCCTCGTGGCAGTGCCTGAGCTGCTCGTCCATGTTGGCCTGGATCATGTGCAGCGGCACGTGGCCCGGGCCTTCGATCATGGTCTGCACGTCGTGCTTCCAGGCGATCTGCGTCAGCTCGCCCAGCGTGCGCAATTCAGCGAACTGCGCCTCGTCGTTGGCGTCGGCACCGCAGCCGGGGCGCAGGCCGTCGCCGAGCGAAAAGCTCACGTCGTAGGCCTTCATGATCTCGCAGATCTCCTCGAAGTGCTCGTAGAGGAAGCTCTCGCGGTGGTGCGCGATGCACCACTTGGCCATGATCGAGCCGCCGCGCGAGACGATGCCCGTCATGCGCTTCGCGGTCATCGGGATGAAGGGCAGCCGCAGCCCGGCGTGGATGGTGAAGTAGTCCACCCCCTGCTCCGCCTGCTCGATCAGCGTGTCGCGGAAGATGGCCCAGCTCAGGTCCTCGGCCACGCCGCCCACCTTTTCGAGCGCCTGGTAGATCGGCACCGTGCCGATCGGCACCGGCGAGTTGCGCACGATCCAGTCGCGCGTGGTGTGGATGTTCTTGCCGGTGCTGAGGTCCATCACGTTGTCGGCGCCCCAGCGGATGGCCCACACCAGTTTCTCCACCTCTTCCTCGATGCTCGAGGTGACGGCCGAGTTGCCGATGTTGGCGTTGATCTTGACCTTGAAGTTGCGGCCGATGGCCATCGGCTCGACTTCGGGGTGATTGATGTTGGCGGGGATGATGGCGCGGCCCCGGGCCACCTCGTCGCGCACGAATTCGGGTGTGATGACCTTCGGGATTGCGGCACCCAACGTATTGCCGGCCACGCGCCGCGCGCGTTCCTCGTCGGCCAGGTACTCGGCCATCCATTCGCGGCGGCCGTTCTCGCGCAGGGCCACGTACTCCATCTCGGGCGTGACGATGCCGCGGCGGGCGTAGTGCATCTGCGTGACGTTCATGCCGCTTTTGGCGCGGCGCGGCTGACGCTGCAAGGCTGCCGCCTCGGCGCGTAGCTGGGCGATGCGCTCGTGCTCCTGCGGAGCGTGCTGCTCGGCATGCCTGGCGCCGTCGTCCAGCGCCTGGCGGATGCGGCCTTCGTAGCTTTCGGTGTCACCGCGCTCGGCGATCCATGCCCCGCGCAGATCGGGCAGGCCGCGGCGCACGTCAATCTCGGCGTCGGGGTCGGTGTAGGGCCCCGAGGTGTCGTAGAGCGAGACGACTTCGCCGTTGCTCAGGCGCACGTCGCGCACAGGCACCTGCAGGTCGGGCCGGCTGCCGGCGATGCGGCCCTTGGTGGAGGCCGGAAAGGGTTCGCGCGTCAGCGCGAGCATCTGCGCGAAGGAATGCGCGTTCTTGTCGGGGGCGTTCATGGGGCGGTCTCTCCAAAGCTCGTGGATGGATGCCCCGCCATGGGCGCCGAGGATGGATGCGCCCGCGCCCGCCACGGTGGACGGACCTCGGGCGCCTCGGCGCTGCAGCTCTTCTTACGCTGGTACTAACCAGATCAAGTTCGCGGTTCCGGCGGTCAGGTCCGCCATCTCAGCACGCCATACGTGCACCCCGGAGCGGGGCCGATTGTGCGGACGGTGCGCGGCAGCGTCAACCTGCAGGCACCGCCCCTGCGGACAAGCACGCTTGGCGTGGTGCTTGCTTCCGGCTAAGTTCGCGCTGCCGGCCGCCTCGCCGACTCGCGGCCCTCCCGAAAGGCACCCCTTCATGTACCTCAGCGCATCGGACCAGCAATCGCTGCGCGGCGTGTTGACGCTGCTCACCGGCGACGACTGCGGCGAACAGGAGATCCGCGAGCGCCTGGGCCACGCCCTGCTCGGCTTGCTGCGAGCTGACCAGTTCGCGTCCTACGTCTGGGATGCCGAGCGCGGCAGCTTCGGCGCCCGGGTTGCGATCAACATGGCGCCGTCGAACCTCGACACCTACGGGCAGTGGCACCAGCACCACGACCCGATCACCTTCGTGCTGCAGTCGCGCCGCCGCGCGACGCGCGTGACCGAGGTGATGCCGCAGCGCGAGCTGATGCGCACGCCCTTCTTCAACGACTTCCTCGCGCGCGACGGCCTGCACTGGGGCCTGAACCTGCACAGCTTCGACGGCGACCGGGCGCTGGGCGACCTGCGCATCTGGCGCCGCAAGGCAAGAGGCGACTTCGGCGAGCGCGAGACGCTGATGCTGGACCTGATCGAACCGGCCTTTGCAGGCGCCCTGCGGCGGGCGCAGCAGCGCAGGCCCTCGAACGACGCCACGATGCAGCGGGATCGCGATGCCTGGCTGAGCCTCAGCGCCCGCGAGCAGGAGGTGGCACGCGCGGTGCGCGAGGGCCTGACCGACAAGGACATCGCACGCCGCCTCGCGGTCGGGGTGCCCACGGTGCGCACCTACCTGCGGCGCATCTTCGACAAGCTGGGCATCGAGCGCCGCTCGGCCCTGGCGGCCGCGGTGCCGCCGGCGCCGCGCTGAACCGGGCCCGACTACTTCGGCGCGGGCAGCCGCCCGAGCACCGGCTCGATCGCCAGGCCGATGGCCAAGAGGCGCCGGTCGCTGCCGGCCGGCCCGTCCAGTTCCAGCCCCACGGGCAGGCCGGTCGAGGCGCCCAAGCCGGAAGGCAGCTGCAGGCCCGGGATGCCGGCGTTGCTGCCGGGGTCGGTGTTCTGGATCAGCGCACCGAAGTTCTCCGGGCTGCTGGCCTCGGGCGCGGCCACCGGCGCCACCTGCGGCACCGTGGGGAAGACCAGCGCGTCGAGCCGGTGCTGCTTGAAGGTGTCGGCATACAGCTTCTGCAAGGCCGGACGCGCCACGCGCATCGCCTGTTCGTAGGCCGGCTTCGCATCGACCACGCCGCTGGCCGCCGGCAGCTTGCGCGGCAGCACCAGGCCATCGAAGGTGCCCTTCACGTCCGGGCTGGCGATGCCCGCGGCCAGCTGCTTCAGGTCGATGCCGGTCGCGTACTTCGCCAGGTAGGCGGCCATGTCGTCGTTGGCTTCGTACAGTGCGACCGGGAAGCCCACCGCGCCGTTGAGTTCCGCCAGCTTCGGCATGTCCACGTCGACCAGCGTGACGCCCGCGGCGCGCAGCTTCGCGAGGGCGGCATCGGTGGCGGCGCGGGTGTCCGCATCGAGGTGCTCGTAGAAGTACGGCACCACCCCCAGGCGGACGCCCTTGAGCGACGCAGGCTTCACCGCACCGCCGCCGGCGATCGCGCGGTCCATGGGCACCAGGTCGGCCACCGCGCGGGCCATCGGCCCGGCGGTGTCGCGCGTGTGCGAGATCGGCGCGATGCCGGCCTGCGGGTAGCGCCCCATCGACGGCCGCAGCGACGCGCAGCCGTTGAATGCGCAGGGAATGCGCACCGAGCCACCCGTGTCGGTGCCCAACGCCGCGGACACGATGCGCGCGCCCAGCGCCGCGCCGTTGCCCGAGGACGAGCCGCCCGCCACACGTTTCGGGTCGTAGGCATTGCGCACGCCCACCTCGGGCCCGGTGTTGAAGGCCGGGTTGTAGCCGGTGACGCCGAAGGCCAGCTCGTGCATCTGCGTCTTGCCCAGCACGATGGCGCCGGCCGCGCGCAGCTTCGCCACGACTGGCGCATCGGACGTGGGCACGAAGTTCTTCAACGCCGGGGTGCCCGCGGTGGCAGGCAGGCCGCGCACCTGGATGTTGTCCTTGATGGCGATCGGCAGGCCTTCGAGCGGTCTGCAGGCCGCGCCCGGCTTGCGCGCGGCGTCGGCGGCACGCGCGGCCGCCAGGGCGCCGGCTTCGTCGAGGGTGACGAAGGCGTTGAGCGCCGGCTTGGCCTTGGCCTGTGCGAGATAGGCGGAAACGAGCTGTTCACTGCTCAGCCGGCCGGCGCAGATCCCGCGCACCGCCTCGCCGGCGGTCAGCGTCGCGATGTCGGCCGCCTGCGGCAGCGGCTGCGCCTGGACGCCCGCCGCACACAGAGCGGCGGCCGACACGACGCGACGGGCGAAGGACAGTGGCCGCGGGTCCGGCCGGGCGAAAGAAGAGCATGCGGTCATGGCAGTGGGATCGGCAATGAGACGAAGGCCAGATGGTGCGTCGAGCCTTCGTCCCTGTCTGTCGTCGAAATCGATGACACAGCGCGGTCGCCGTGCCGGTCATGGCCGTCGGTCCGCGCTGCCGGTTCGCTCAGGCTCGGCCCGGCCTGACTCTGGCCCGACCCGTGCTGCTAGCGCATCGCTTGCGACTCGGCGTGCGCGCGCTGGCCGATGGGATGCTCCTGAATGGCGCGCAGTTCCTCGCGCGCCAGCGCCATGAAGCGCTCGCCCAGCGTGGACAGCGGCCGATGCACATTGCTCACGCGCAGGATCGGGAAGCGCGGCGCCTTGGGCAGGGCCACCAGGGCCAGCCGTTCGGGCCGGAAGGCGCGTGCCGACAGGTCGTCGACGAAAGCCACGCCCGCGCCGTGTGCTGCCATGGCGCAGGCCGCATAACCCGAGCGCACCTCCACGCCGCGTCGGCGGTGGATGTCCCGCTCGCCGAGCCAGGCTTCGATCACGCGGCTCTGCGGCGCTTCGGGGCTGTAGAGCACCAGCCGTTCGCGCAACGCAGCCGTCAGGTCGAACCGTTTGGCGGCAAGCAGCGCGTGGCCCGGTGGCAGCGCGCACCACAGGCGCCACTGACCGAACTCACGCACGTCGAGCACGGGATGGTCCAGCGGCGCACTGGAGATGGCCAGGTCCGCCTCCTCGGCCACCAGCAGCTTCACGATCTCGCGTGTGGGCAAGGCCTCGAACGAGACCTGCGCATGCGGAAACTGCTGCATCACGCGCGCGATGGTGCGTGGCACCAGTTCGAGCGCCGTGTTGGCACTGGACAGCACGCGCAAGGTCGCATGCGCGCCGAAGCGCAGATGGGCTGCCACGTCCTGGACGTGAAGCACGCCGCGGTAGACCTTCTCGACCTCGGCTTCCAGCGTATAGGCCTCGGGTGTGGCGACCAGCCGGCCGCTGCTGCGAACGAAAAGCGCCACGCCGAGCTGCAGCTCCAGGTGACGGATCAGCCGGCTCACGCCGGGTTGCGACACATGCAGCAGCTTGGCCGCGCTGGTCATGGAGCCAGTGCTCATCACGGCACGGAAAACTTCGATCTGTCGCAGGTTCAAGAACATGCTCCTCGGACATGGGGCCAGAACAGATTCTCCCCGGATTGCGGCCAGGCATAACACCGACGCATGCCCTTCCCACGCCTTGGTATTGGCGCCCGACGCGGCCGGCTCCTAGCATTCCCCCACTCGTCCCGCTTGGAGGACGCGATCCGAACGGAGACACCCATGCACGTACTTTCGCGCCGCCGCGGCCTGCAGCGCGCCGCCCTCGCCCTGCTCGCCGCCAGCCTGCCTTTCACCGCCGCGCAGGCTGCCGACGCTTTCCCGAGCAAGCCCCTCACGATGGTTGTCGGCTTCGCGGCCGGCGGCTCGGCCGACATCCTGGCCCGGCTGCTCGGTGAGAGCATGGGCAAGGCACTGGGCCAGCCGATCGTGATCGACAACCGCCCGGGCGCGGGCGGCACCATCGCCAACAGCTTCGTGGCGACGGCACCGGCCGACGGCCATACGCTGCTCTTCGTGACCAGCGGCTTCCCCGGCGCCGCCGCGCTGTACCCCAAGCTCAAGTACGACAACCAGAAAAGCTTCGCGCCCGTGGCGCTGGTGGGGCAGTCACCCGTGGTGGTCGTGGTGCCTGCCGCCTCGCCGATCAAGGACTTCAAGTCGCTGCTGGAGGCGGCGCGCAAGGCCCCGGGCAAGATCAACTACTCCGCCGGCGGTGGCGGCGCAACGACCACCAGCCTGGCGGCGGAATTCCTCAAGAAGGACGCCAAGGTCGACATGCAGATGATCCCGTACAAGGGATCGGGTCCCGCACTCACCGCATTGCTCTCGGGAGAAGTCGACGCCGGCTTCGACATCCCGTCGAGCGCACTGCCCTACATCCAGAGCGGCAAGCTGCGCGCGCTCGCCGTGACGACCGCGCAGCGCGCCCCCGTGCTGCCCGACGTCCCCACCGTCGCCGAACTCGCGGTGCCCAAGTTCGAGGTCACCGGCTGGTTCGGCGTGCTGGCGCCCGCGGGCACGCCGTCGGCGGTGGTGCAGCGCCTGCACAAGGAAGTCAACGCGGCGCTCCAGCAGCCCGCGGTCGCGGAGAGGCTGAAGTCGCTGGGTGTCGAGCCCGGCAGGAACAGCAGCGCCGACTTCGCGAAGCTGATCGGCGCCGAGACACACCGCTATGGCGAAGCGATTCGCCGCCTGGGCCTGACGGCCGACTGAACCCATGGCCCCACCCCCAACGCAACCAGGGCACCCTCACCCCATGAAGTCCCCAGACCCGCACGGCCACGAACTGCACGCCGACCTGGTCGTGATCGGCGGCGGCCTCGGCGGCATTGCTGCCGCCCTGGCGGCACTGCGGCTGGGCGCGCGCGTGATCCTGACGGAAGAGCTCGACTGGCTGGGCGGTCAGCTCACGGCCCAGGGTGTTCCGCCCGACGAGCATCCGTGGATCGAGTGCCTGCAGGGCTCGCACAGCTACGCGGAGCTGCGCCGCGGCATCCGCCAGTACTACCGCGACCACTTCCCGCTGACGACGGCCGCACGGCTGAACCTGCGGCTCAACCCGGGCCAGGGCAATGTCAGCAGCCTGTGCCACGAGCCCTGGGTGGCGGTGAAGGTGATCGACCAGCTGCTGGCCCCGCACGAGGCCGCCGGCCGGCTCACGGTGCTGCGTGAGCATCGCCTGCAATCGGTGGAGAGCGACAGAGACCGCGTGCAGGCCGCCAATGTGCTGGACCTGCGCGAGCACCGGGTGCGGGTGCTGCACGCGCCGATGTTCATCGACGCCACCGAGATCGGCGACATGCTCGAGCTGGCCGGCGTGGAACATGTCTTCGGCGCCGAATCGCAGGCGCAGACGCAGGAGCCGCAGGCACTGGCCGAGGCCGACCCCTTCGACCAGCAGGCCGTGACCTGGTGCCTGGCGGCCGATTACCTGCCGGGCGAGGACCACACCATCGAGTGCCCGCGCGACTACGCACGCCTGCGCACGCTGAAGCTGGATTGCTGGCCCGGCCCGCAGTTGAGCTGGACGCTGAGCGACTTCGTCACGCACGAGCCGCGCGAACGGCCGCTGTTCGTCGGGCCGAGCGATGCCGAGACGCTGTACGACCTGTGGCACGCCCGCCGCATCGCCTGGCGACGGAATTTCGAGGCGGGCGCCTATCCCAGCGACATCACCCTCGCGAACTGGCCGCAGATGGACTACTGGGAACAGCCTCTGGTCGGCGTCGACCCGGAACAGCGACAGGCAGCGCTGCAGGGTGCACGAGACATCAGCCTGGCCTTCTTCTACTGGATGCAGACCGAGGCGCCGCGCCATGACGGCGGACATGGCTATCCCGGCCTCCGGCTGCGCGGCGACGTGCTGGGGACCCAGGACGGACTGGCCAAGCAGGTCTACTACCGCGAAGGCCGGCGCATCCAGGCCGAGTTCACGGTGCTGGAGCAGCACATCGGCGTGCAGGCGAGAGACGGCTTGGGCGCCGCCGAGCATTTCGACGACAGCGTGGGCATCGGCGCCTACCGCATCGATCTGCACCCCAGCACACGGGGCCGCAACACGGTGGACATCGACGCCTACCCCTTCCAGATCCCGCTGGGTGCGCTGCTGCCCGTGCGCGTGCAGAACCTGTTGCCCGCGTGCAAGAACCTCGGCACCACGCGCATCACCAACGGTGCCTACCGCGAACACGCCACCGAATGGAGCATCGGCGAAGCCGCGGGCTTCCTGGCCGCCTTCGCGCTGCAGCGCGGGCAGCCGCCGCGTGCGGTGCGCGCCTCGGCCGAATTGCTGGCGGACTTCCAGCGCCTGCTGCGCAGTCAGGGCGTGCTGCTCGAATGGCCGCAGTTCGGCGCGCTGACGCCGACAAGGCGCGTGGGCTACCAGTTCGCCAAGCCGTCCAGGGGGGCCGCATGATCTCCGGCCGGACCCAGCTGCTGCCCTTGCTGGGCGACCCGACGCACACCGTCAAGTCGCCCATGATCTACAACCCCTGGTTCGCGCACCACGGCATCGATGCGGTGGTGGTGCCCATGGCCGTGAAGGCCCCGGACTACGCGGCCGCGCTGCTGCACTTGCTGCGCATGGGCAACGTGCGCGGCGCCCTCGTCACCATGCCGCACAAGATCAGCACCTTGGAACTGGTGGACGCCGCCACGCCCGTGGCCCGCGTCGCCGGTGCCTGCAACGCGGTGATCCGCCGCGCGGACGGCACCACGCTGGGCGATCAGTTCGACGGCGCCGGCTTCGTGCGCGGCGCGCAGCGCAAGGGGCTGGATTTCAAGCGCACACGCGTGCTCATCTCGGGCGCCGGCGGCGTGGGATCGGCCATCGCGGCGTCGATCGCCCAGGCCGGTGCGGCCGAACTGATGCTGCATGACCTGAACCCCGGGAGCGCCGATGCGCTGGCCCGGCGCCTGGCGGCGCACTGCCCCGACGTGCGCGTGCGCACCGGGTCGCGCGACCCGGCCGGCTTCGACGTGGTGGTGAACGCCACGCCGCTGGGCATGAACGCCGACGACCCGCTGCCTTTCGACGTGGAACGCCTCCCCCCCGGCGCCTACGTGGGCGAGGTGGTGATGAAGTCGGAACACACGCCGCTGCTGCGCGCGGCCCTCGCACGGGGGTGCACCGTGCAGGTCGGCACCGACATGCTGTTCGAGATGATTCCGGCCTACCTTGAATTCTTCGGCTTCGGCGCGGCCACCGCCGAGGAACTGCGCACGCTGGCAGAGGTGCGCTACTGACGTTGCAACGCCTGGCGGCGATCAGGAGACATCGCCACCCGCGTGGCGGGCGCCGCTCACGCCAGCGCCCGCGTGATCAGCAGCTTCTGGATGTCCGAGGTGCCTTCGTAGATCTGGCACACGCGCACGTCGCGGTAGATGCGCTCCAGCGGGAAGTCGTTGACGTAGCCGTAGCCACCCAGGGTCTGGATGGCGGCGCTGCACACGCGCTCGGCCATCTCGCTGGCAAAGAGCTTGGCCATGGCCGCCTCCTTGAGGCAGGGCCGGCCGGCATCGCGCAGCGCGGCGGCATGCCAGATGAGTTGGCGCGCGGCCTCGATCTGCGTGGCGCAGTCGGCGAGGCGGAAGCCCACGGCCTGCTGCTCGAAGATCGGACCGCCGAAGGCGGTGCGTTCCTTGGCGTAGTTGACGGCGAACTCGAAGGCGCTGCGCGCCATGCCCACGCTCTGCGCCGCGATGCCGATGCGCCCGCCTTCGAGCGCGCCCAGCGCGATCTTGTAGCCCTCACCCTCCTGGCCGATGAGGTTCTCGGCCGGGATGCGGCAGTTGTCGAAGTTGATGAGCGCGGTGTCGCTCGAATGCTGGCCCAGCTTGTCTTCGAGCCGCGCCACGGTGTAGCCCGGCGCATCGGTGGGCACGAGAAACGCGCTCATGCCCTTCTTGCCCGCGGCCTTGTCGGTCATGGCGATGACGATCGCCACCTGGCCGTTCTTGCCGCTGGTGATGAACTGCTTGGTGCCGTTGAGCACGTAGCCATCTGCGTCCCTGGCCGCCACGGTGCGAAGGCTGCTCGCATCGCTGCCCGCCTGCGGTTCGGTGAGGCAGAAGGCGCCGAGCATCTGTCCCTGCGCCAGCGGCTCGAGCCACTGCTTCTTCTGCTGCGCGTTGCCGTAGCGCATGAGGATGGCGTTGACGGGGCAGTTGGTCACGCTGATGGCGGTGCTGGTGCCGCCATCGCCGGCCGCGATCTCTTCGAGCACGAGCGCGAGCGTGAGGTAGTCCAGCCCCGCACCGCCGTGCTCCTCGGGCACGCAGATGCCGTAGGCGCCGAGCGCGGCCAGGCCCTGGTGCGCCTCCTTGGGGAAGCGGTGCTCGCGGTCCCACTGCGCGGCGTGGGGCCACAACTGTTCTTGAGCGAACTCTCGCACCGCGTCGCGGATGGCTTCCTGGTCGGGGGTCAGCAGCATGGAACAGTCTCCGGTGCGCCCTGGGCGCTATGTTTTCGATAGCTGCTCGCGCCCACTGGGCGGGCGCTGCAGGCACTTCTGGCTTGAATGTCGACCTTCAGGCGGATGCCGGTGCAAGCTCGCCGGCGAGCTGGTCGCGGTAGCGCGCCAGCATCTGCTCCTGCGACTCGGTCACCGGGCCGGCGCCGATCTGGTCGTGGATCATCTGGTTCATGCTCGGCAACGCATCGCGCGGCCCCCAGCTGTCCGGGTGCCACAGCTGCGAACGCATGAAGGCTTTGGCGCAGTGCAGGTAGGCCTCGCGCACCGCGACCTCGATCACCAGCTTGGGCCGCTGGCGCTCGTGTGCGAATGAATCGGTGAACTCGGCCTCGTCGCGCAGCCGCGCCGTGCCGTTGATGCGCAGCGTCTCGTCCACGCCAGGAACCATGAAGATCAGCGCCACGCGCGGGTCGACGATGAGGTTCTCCAGCGTGTCCAGCCGGTTGTTGCCGCCCGAATCGGGCAG
The DNA here is from genome assembly GCA_030418545.1 of Xenophilus aerolatus. Classification (GTDB taxonomy): domain Bacteria; phylum Pseudomonadota; class Gammaproteobacteria; order Burkholderiales; family Burkholderiaceae_C; genus Xenophilus. The sequence goes on from QAIB01000007.1 coordinate 138,841, forward strand.
CAGCAGCGTGGCGCCATCCTGGGACGTCTTGACGAAGCCCGGCGCGCCACCGCGCGGCGAGGCGTCGAGCAGCGCCGCGGCCTGCCCCGCGCTGGCGATGACGCAGAAGGGCGACAGCGCCACGAAACGCCGGCCGTGCACGTCGAGCCGGTCGAGCTGCTTGCGCACGGCGCGCTCGCCGGGCTGGGCGTAGAGGCTGCGCAGTTGGGCGAGGTCGGTGATCATGCGTGCACGCCGCCGTGCCTACTTGCCTTGGCCGAGGTCCATGATCAGGCGCGTGGCCATGTACAGGCGGCGCGGGATGGCGTCGATCTGCACGTACTCGGCCTTGTCGCTGTGGTAGCCGAAGCCCGGCAGGCCCAGGCTCTCGATCGTGGGCTTGCCCGACAGCGCGGCGTACGCGGCGTCGGTGCCGCCGCCGGTGCGTTCCTCGATCGCCAGCGTGCCGCCGGCTTCCTTGTAGTAGCCCACCGCCTTGTCGACCAGCACCTTGCCCGCGGCGCCGGCGTCGAAGGCCGGCCGGCCGCGCGTGATCAGCAGCTTGACCTCGGCGTCGGGCAGCTTCTTCTTCTGGGCACGCTCTTCCAGCGTCTTCATCGCGGCTTCGAAGTCCTCGTTGCGCGCATAGCGCACGTCGGCATTGAGCGTGGCGCTGTCGGGGATGATGTTGCTCACCGCGCCGGCCTTGGCGATGGTCCAGTTGAAGCGCAGCCCCTTGGCCTTGTCGTCGATGTCGAGCGTGCGCTGCACCAGGTCGGCCGCCTCGACGAGCGCGTTGACGCCCAGCTCGGGCGCGGCGCCCGCGTGCGAGGCCTTGCCCTTGATGTTGGCCTGCACGTAGGCGATGCCAGAGGTGCCGAGCGTGAAGCTTTCCTTGAGCGCCGAGGTGGGCTCGAAGGACAGCACGTAGTCGGCCTTGGCGGCTTCTTCCTGGATCAGGTCGCGCGAGCCGAAGGAGCCTTTTTCCTCGTCGGTGTTGAACAACACGGTGATCGTGCCGAAGCCCTGGAAGCCCCGCGCCTTCAGCAGCTTCAGGCTGTGCAGCACCACGGCGTTGCCGCCCTTGTCGTCGGCGATGCCGGGCCCGTAGGCCTTGTCGCCCTCGACGCGGAAGGGCGCCTTGGCCAGGATGCCCTTGAGGTAGACGGTGTCCATGTGCGAGATCAGCAGCAGGTTCTTGCCGCCCTTGCCCTGCAGCTTGCCGACGATGTTGTCGCCCACCACCATGCCGGCCGACTTGCTGCGCGTGACGGCGAAGCCCAGCGCCTTGAGCTGGTCCTCGAAGTACTTGCCGGCCGCGGCCATGCCTTCGGCGTCGCCGGTGCCGGTCTCGATGTTGACCAGCTGCTCCAGCGTCTTCACGACGGCGGGCTGCTCGTCGGTGGCGGCCTTGAAGAGCGCCTCGTCGCGCTGCTGCGCGAAAGCGGCCGGCGCGGCGAAGGCAGTGGCCAGCAGGCCGGCGAGGATGGAGCGATGAAGGCGGAGTGCGGACATGCGGGTGTCTTTCTTGTCGGACGCAGTTCTATGAATAAAAAATGGCTGCAGCGCCCGCCAGTCGGGCGCGGTTAGCTATCAGAATCAGACCAGTTCGATGGCCACGGCCGTGCCCTCGCCGCCACCGATGCACAGCGTGGCCACGCCGCGCTTCAGGCCCCTCGACTGCAGCGCGTGGATCAACGTGACCATGATGCGCGCGCCGCTGGCGCCGATCGGATGGCCCAGGGCGCAGGCGCCGCCGTGCACGTTGACGATGTCGTGCGACACGCCGAGCTCGGTCATCAGCGCCATCGGCACCACCGCGAAGGCCTCGTTGACCTCCCACAGGTCGACGTCCTTCACGCCCCAGCCGGTCTTGGCGAACAGCTTCTGCACGGCGCCCACGGGCGCGGTGGAGAACCATTCGGGCTGCTGCGCGTGCGTGCTGTGCGCAACGATGCGCGCGATGGGCCTGGCGCCGATCTTCTGCGCGTGCGAGGCGGTGCTCATCACCAGCGCGGCGGCGCCGTCGTTGATGGACGAGCTCGAGGCCGCGGTGATGGTGCCGCCGTCCTTCTTGAAAGCCGGCTTGAGCGAGGGGATCTTGTCGAGCTTGACCTTGCCGGGACCTTCGTCGATGGCGATCACGGTGTCGCCGGCGCGGCCCTTCACGGTCACCGGCGCGATCTCGGCCTTGAAGAGGCCGTCCTTCGTGGCATGCTGCGCGCGCTGCACGCTGGCGATGGCGAATTCGTCCTGCTGCTCGCGGGTGAAGCTGTATTTGGCGGCGCAGTCCTCGCCGAAGGTGCCCATGCTGCGTCCGGGCTGGTAGGCGTCCTCCAGGCCGTCGAGCATCATGTGGTCGAAGATGCGGTCGTGGCCCATGCGGTAGCCGCCGCGGCCCTTGAGCATGAGGTACGGCGCGTTGGTCATGCTCTCCATGCCACCGGCGACCATCACGTCGTGCGTGCCGGCCAGCAGCAGGTCGTGCGCAAGCATCGCGGCCTTCATGGCCGAGCCGCACATCTTGCTGAGCGTGACGGCGCCCGCACTGTCGGGCAGGCCGCCCTTGTAGGCCGCCTGGCGCGCCGGCGCCTGGCCCTGGCCGGCCATCAGGCAGTTGCCGAAGAGCACCTCGCCCACCGCATCGGGCGCGATGCCGGCGCGCTCGACCGCCGCCTTGATCGCGACGCCGCCGAGGTCGTGCGCGGCCAGCGACGCGAAGTCGCCCTGGAAGCTGCCCATGGGGGTGCGCGCGGCACCGAGGATGACGATGGATTCGGACATGAGGTTCTCCTGGAAAAGGGGGTCAGGACATCGGACAGCCGTACGCGAAGGGCGCGAAGGTCACGCGAAGATCGCGAAAGAAGACTTCCAAATCTTTCATGGCAGCTCTTTCGCGTCCTTCGCGCAATCTTCGCGTTCTTCGCGTACGGAGGTCCGTGTTCGCAGTCACTTCGCGCTGCGCGGCGCCGGCGTCGCTTCGGAGGGCGCGCTCCACTTGTGGCGGATGCGCTGGACGGCTGCCTTGTAGATGGCTTCGAGCGGCTTGCTGCCGTCGACGGTGATGCCCAGGTCCTGCAGCAAACCGTCGTGCACGCCGAAGGCCCAGCCGTGGATGGTGACCTTCTGGCCGCGGCTCCAGGCGTCGACCATGACGGTGCTCACCGCGACGTTGACGACCTGCTCGGCCACGTTGAGTTCGACCAGCGCATCGGCGCGCACTTCCTCGGGCAGCGACTCGAGCATGACGTGATGGCGGTCGCGCACGTCCTGGATGTGGCGGATCCAGTTGTCGGCCAGGCCGACGCGGATGCCGTCGAGCGCGGCCTTCACGCCACCGCAGCCGTAGTGGCCCACGACCATGATGTCCTCGACCTTGAGCATGTCGACCGCGAACTGGATGGCCGACAGCGCGTTGAGGTCGGAGTGCACCACGACGTTGGCGACGTTGCGGTGCACGAACACCTCGCCCGGGTCCAGGCCGGTGATCTGGTTGGCCGGCACGCGGCTGTCGGAGCAGCCGATCCACATGTACTTGGGCGTCTGCTGCTTGACCAGGCTGGTGAAGAAGCCCGGGCGATCGCGTTCCATCTGGGCCGCCCAGGCACGGTTGTGGACGAAGAGGTCTTGGATGGAAGAGGTCATGGCGTCGATTTTCTGTATTTGGATGACGGTTGGCGAACGGGGAGGCGGGAAGAGGGGACGTGGGCAGGGTCAGCGCGCAGCGGCGCTTTCGGACGGGCTCCTTCGACTCTTGCGGGCCGGCTTGGCGGCGGCGGAAGCCGGCGAGGTGCGCGCCGGGGTGCCCTTGCGTGCCCGGGCGAGCACGGCGCGTGCCTGCGCCTCCTGTGCCCGCACCTCGACCAGGTTGGCCTGCAGCTCGGCCATCTGCGCCTCGAGCTGGGCGCGGTGCTCGCCCAGCACGCGCAGGAACTCCTCCAGCTGCGGCACGGTGTCGCGCGGGCTGTCGTACATGTCGAGGATGGCCTTGGCCTCGGTCAGGCTCAGGCCCAGGCGCTTGGCGCGCAGCGTGAGCAGCAGCCGCGCGCGGTCGCGCGCGCTGTACACCCGCTGCAGGCCGGCGCGCTCCGGCGTGATGAGCCCCATGTCCTCGTAGAAGCGGATCGCCCGCGTCGTGAGGTCGAACTCCTTGGCAAGCTCGCTGATGGTGAAGGTCTGGGCGGGCATCGGTGAAGGGGCCTTGGCGTCGGGTAGCCGACGCGACAACGCGGACGGCGGCAGGTGCCTACAATGAGGCTCGCCTGATGACGTTTACGTAAACGTCAATCGTACCCGAATCCGGCCGCCTGCGACAACGCGACGTCGTTGCAGCGCGCGGCCTGCACCCCACAGCGATCGGCTCCCCGATGAACCTCCTCGAACGCGAACTCCACTATCCGCTGGGCGACACGCTCCCCGCCATCGGCGAAACCATCGAGGTGCTGCCCGGCGTGCGCTGGATCCGCATGGCCCTGCCCTTCGCGCTCGACCACATCAACCTCTGGCTGCTGCGCGACACCATCGACGGCGTCGAGGGCTGGACGGTGGTCGACTGCTGCATCGCGCGCCCCGAGGCGCAGGCGCAGTGGGAGCAGATCTTCGCCACGCAGCTGCAGGGCCTGCCGATCCTGCGCGTCATTGTCACCCACATGCACCCGGACCACATCGGCCTGGCCGACTGGCTGTGCACGCGCTGGAATGCTCCCTTGTGGATCAGCTCCACCGACTACCACGTGGCGCGCGTGCTCACCCAGGCCGGCGACACGCTGGCCGGCGGCGACGCGGCGGCCGACTTCTTCGCCATGCACGGCCTCACCGACCCCGAGGCGGTCGCCAAGATCCGCGCCCGCACCAGCTACTACAGGAACATGGTGCCGGCCGTGCCCGAGCGCTTCGTGCGCCTGCTCGACGGCGACGTCGTGCGCATCGGCGGGCGCGACTGGCGCTGCATCGTGGGCTACGGCCACGCGCCCGAGCACATCGCACTCTATTGCGGTGAACTCAAGGCCCTGCTGGGCGGCGACATGATGCTGCCGCGCATCTCCACCAACGTGAGCGTGCATGCCGGCGAGCCGGAGGCGAACTCGCTCAAGCTCTTCCTCGACAGCATCGTGAAGTTCATGGAGCTGCCGGGCGACACGCTGGGCCTGCCTTCGCACGGCAAGCCTTTCACCGGCATCCACCGCCGCGTCGAGCAGCTGCAGGAGCACCACCGCGACCGCCTGGCCGAGCTGCTGGCCGCCTGCACGCAGAAGCCGCACACGGCGGCCGAAGCGCTGCCCATCCTCTTCAAGCGCGAACTCGACCTGCACCAGATGACCTTCGCGCTGGGCGAGACCATCGCCCACCTGCACCTGCTGTGGTTCGGCGGCCAGCTGCAGCGGCGCAAGGGCGAGGACGGCGTGTACCGCTTCAGCGCCGCCGCATGAGCGCCACGCCCGCCGGACAGGAGGCGCTCGCCGCACTGCGGGCCGGCGGCCTGGCGGGTGCGCAGCGCCTGGACCTGCGCGGTGCCGGACTGGCCGAACTGCCGCCCGAGGTCTACGCGCTCGCCAACACGCTCGAAGTGCTGGACCTTTCCGGCAACCGGCTGAGCGCGCTGCCTGAGGACCTGCACCGGCTGCACCGCCTGCGCATCCTCTTTGCCTCCGACAACGCCTTCACCGAACTGCCGGCCGCGCTCGGTGCCTGCGCGCAGCTGGAGATGGTGGGCTTCAAGGCCAACCGCATCGCGCACGTGCCGGCCGCCTGCTTTGCCGAAGGCCACGCGCTGCGCTGGCTGATCCTGACCGACAACGCCATCGAGGCGCTGCCCGACACGCTCGGACATTGCACGCGCATGCAGAAGCTGATGCTCGCCGGCAACCGCCTCACCGCTCTGCCCGCATCGCTGGCCGGCTGCGAGCGGCTGGAGCTGCTGCGCCTGTCGGCGAACCGTTTCGCGGCGCTGCCCGACTGGCTCGGCGGGCTGCCGCGCCTGGCCTGGCTGGCCTGCGCGGGCAATCCGTTCAATGCCGCGCTGGAAGCGGCTGCACTGTCCGACACGCCCATTGCCGCCGTGCCCTGGGCCGAACTCTCGCTCGGCGAGCGACTCGGCGAAGGCGCCTCGGGCGTCATCCACGCGGCGCAACACCGGGACGCGGCCGGCGAATCGGCTGTCGCCGTGAAGCTTTTCAAGGGCGAGGTCACGAGCGACGGCTGGCCGCTCAGCGAAATGGCGGCCAGCCTGGCTGCCGGCGCTGCCCCGCACACCGTGCGCGTGCGCGGCCGCCTGGCCGGCCATCCCGCGGGCACGGACGGCCTGGTGCTCGAGCGCATCGGCCCCGACTGGCGCAACCTTGCCGGCCCGCCGAGCTTCGCCAGCTGCACGCGCGACGTGTACGCCGAAGACCTGCGCCTGCCCCATGCCACGGCGCGCGCGATCGCTCGCGACATCGCCGCCGCCGTGGCGCACCTGCATGCGCGCGGCATGGTGCATGGCGACCTCTACGCCCACAACATCCTGTGGCGCCCCGGCGAGGCGCTGCTGGGCGACTTCGGCGCCGCCGCGCTGCTGCCCGAGGCCCTCGCGCCGGCGGCGCAACGCACCGAGTTGCGAGCCTTCGGCTGCCTGCTGGAGGAACTGGTCGCCCATGCCGACGCGGCGGACCCGCTCGCCGACCTGGCCGCGCTGCGCGACGCCTGTCTGCAGGCCGACCCAGCCGCGCGGCCGACGATGGCGCAGGTCCACGCCCGGTTGGCGCCCTGAAGGCTGGCGCCTGCGCGACGCCGGGCGGCCCGCACGCCGCTTAAGCTGCGCCGCGAACGCCGCCACCGGCGTGCATCCCACCTTCAGGAGACATCCATGGACATGAACCAGCTCTTCTCGCTCAAGGGCCGCACCGCCCTCATCACCGGCGGTTCGCGCGGCATCGGCCGCATGATCGCCGAGGGCTACCTCGCAGCCGGCGCGCGCGTCTACATCTCGGCGCGCAAGGCGGCGGCCTGCGACCAGACGGCCAAGGAACTGTCGGCCCTCGGCCATTGCGTCTCGCTGCCGGCGGACGTGTCGACCATGGAAGGCATCCGCGGCCTGGTCGATGCCTATGCGAAGCACGAGGACTCGCTCGACATCCTGGTCAACAACGCCGGCGCCGCCTGGGGCGCACCCTACGACGAGTTCCCGGAAAGCGGCTGGGACAAGGTCACCGACCTCAACATGAAGACCCCCTTCTTCCTCACGCAGGCGCTCACGCCGATGCTCAAGAAGGCTGCCACCGACCACCTGGCCAAGGTGATCCACATCGCCTCCATCGACGGCATCTCGGTCAACCCGTGGGAGACCTACTCCTACGCCGCCAGCAAGGCCGGCCTGATCCACCTGACCAAGCGCATGGCGCTGCGCCTGGCGCCCGAGCGCATCGTGGTGAGCGCGATCGCCCCCGGCCCCTTCGCGTCGGACATGAACAAGGACGCGCGCGACCACGGCGACGAGGTGGCCGAGCGCGTGCCGCTGGGCCGCATCGGCAGCACCGAGGACATGGCCGGCGCGGCCGTCTACCTCGCTTCGCGCGCGGGTGACTACGTGGTCGGCTCGACGCTGGTGGTCGACGGCGGCTGCGCCTGGGGGCGCTGAGCGTCCCGCCCGCAGGCTGCGGGAGGTCGTAACGATCGTGACGAATTCGGCCGCGGCGCCCGGTTGGCGGGCGCTGCGGGCCGATTGCACTTTCGCACCGCAGCGCGCCAAGGGGCCGCCACAATGCGGCCCATGAGCGCACCGCCCCCTCGCATCCCGCCGATCCAGGCCCTGCTGGCCTTCGAGGCCGTGGCACGGCTGCGCAGCATGACGCAGGCCGCCGATGCGCTGAACGTGACGCCCAGCGCGGTGAGCCACCGCATCCGCCAGCTCGAGGCGCAGCTGGGCCTCAAACTCTTCTCCGGCCGCGGCGACTGGGTGCCCTCCCCCGAAGGCGCGGCCTACCTGGCGCGCGTGCGCGAGGCACTCGCGGCGCTGCAGGACCATCCGTCCGCCGCATCGGGCAAGGGGCCGGCGCCGGTGCGGCTGCGGGTGGCCGTCACGCCCACCTTCTCGCGCCAGCTGCTGCTGCCGCGGCTGGCGCTGTTTCGCCACGCCTACCCCGACATCGAGCTGATGCTGCAGGTGGCGATCCCGATCCACCACGTGACGGCCGAGGAGGCCGACATCGAGCTGCGCTTCGGGACCGGCCCCTTCCCCGACCGCGAGTCGATGCATCTGCTGTCGGACGAGGTGTGCCCCGTGTGCAGCCCCGAGTACCTGCGCGAGGCCGGCCCCTTCGACGACGGCTTCGAGAGCGCCGAGTCGGTGGCACGCGCCCACCTCATCCGTTCGCCGCTGGAGCCCTGGCGCACCTGGTTCCGTGCCTGCGGCATCGGCCTGCCGGAGCCTGCCTCGGGCAACCAGTTCAACGACCTGGGCCTGGTGCTCGATGCCGCGGTGGCCGGCTTCGGCGTGGCGCTGATGCGGCTCAAGCTCGGCCAGAGCTGGCTCGACAGCGGCCGGCTGGTGCGCCTGTCGCGGCGCAGCGTGCGTTCGCCGCACGACTACTTCCTGTGCTGGAAGCCGGGCACGCTGGAGCGCTGGGAGTGCGCGGCCTTCGTCGACTGGCTGCGCCAGGCGCTGCGCTGATCGGCCGGGGGCCGGCGCGCCCGGCCTGAAAAACTTTCAAGCGGCGGGCCGCCGGATTTCATCCACCGACGTGGGCGCCGGACCTAGAGTCCATCCTGGACGCAGGCAGCCCCCGCCTCCCAGTGCACCGCCCGCCCGACGGGCAACGGAGACAATCCCCGCCATGACCGTGATCACCACCATCGAGGACCTGCGCGTGCAGGCCGAAAAGCGCGTGCCGCGCATGTTCTACGACTACGCCGATTCCGGCTCGTGGACCGAAGGCACCTACCGCGCCAACGAGGCCGACTTCCAGACGATCAAGCTGCGCCAGCGCGTGGCCGTGAACATGGAGAACCGCACGACGGCCACCACGATGGTCGGCCAGGCGGCGACGATGCCGGTGGCCATCGCGCCGGTGGGCCTCACCGGCATGCAGCATGCCGACGGCGAGATCCACGCAGCGCGCGCGGCCGAGAAGTTCGGCATCCCCTTCACCCTGTCGACGATGAGCATCTGCTCGATCGAGGACATCGCGCAGAACACCACGGCGCCCTTCTGGTTCCAGCTGTACATGATGCGCGACCGCGACGCCATGGCCCGCATGATCGATCGCTGCAAGGTGGCCCAATGCAGCGCGCTGGTGCTCACGCTCGACCTGCAGGTGATCGGCCAGCGCCACAAGGACCTGAAGAACGGCCTCACCGCGCCGCCGCGGCCGACGCTCAAGAACATCCTCAACCTCATGACCAAGCCGGCCTGGTGCCTGGGCATGGCCGGCACCAAGCGCCGGACCTTCCGCAACCTGGTGGGCCACGTGAAGGGCGTGAGCGACATGAGCTCGCTGGCCGCGTGGACCAACGAGCAGTTCGATCCGCGCCTGTCGTGGGCCGACATCGAATGGGTCAAGCAGCAGTGGGGCGGCAAGCTCATCCTCAAGGGCATCATGGTCGAGGAGGACGCGCGCCTCGCGGCCGACGTGGGCGCCGATGCGATCGTGGTGAGCAACCACGGCGGCCGACAGCTCGACGGCGCGCCCTCGAGCATCTCGGCGCTGCCGGCCATCGTCGAGGCGGTGGGTCACCGGCTGGAGGTGTGGATGGACGGCGGCATCCGCAGCGGCCAGGACGTGCTCAAGGCCTGGGCCCTGGGTGCGCGCGGCACCATGATCGGCCGCGCCATGGCCTACGGCCTGGGCGCCATGGGCGAGGCCGGCGTGACCAAGGCGCTGCAGATCATCCACAAGGAACTGGACGTGACCATGGCCTTCTGTGGCCACACGAACCTCCAGAACGTCGACCGCAGCATCCTGCTGCCGGGGACCTACCCCACCGCCTGACGCCGGGCGGCCGCTTCAGTTCCAGCGCGGCGCGGGCTCGTCCTTGAGCACCTTGCGGCGCTGGGCGTAGTCGGGCAGCACGCGCTCGACCTGGTCCCAGAAGCGCGGGCTGTGGTCCATCACGCGCAGGTGGGCCAGCTCGTGCACCACCACGTAGTCGACGATGTCGAGCCGGAAGTGCACCAGCCGCCAGTTGAGCCGGATGGAGCCGTCGGCGCTGGCGCTGCCCCATCGCGTGGCGGCGTTGGAGAGCGAGAGCTTGGTCCAGCGCACGCCCAGCTGCGGCGCGAAATGCTCCAGCCGCTCGAGGAAGACGCTGCGCGCCTGGCGCATGAGCCAGGCCTGCGCGGCGTCGCGGATCTGCGAGGCATCGGCGTTGTGGGCGATCGCCAGGCGCAGCACCGCCGGGCCGTCGCCCTCGGTGGCGTCGAGCACCGCGCCCACGCCCTCGAAGCGGTGGCCCGGGTCGATGCGCAACTGCACCGGCTGACCCAGGAAGGGCAGCATCGCGCCGTCGCGCCATTCGATGCGGCCCGCCTGCTGCTGCGCATCGCGCTGCTGCACCTCGACCAGCTTGCGCAGGATCCAGGCCGACTTCTCCTGCAGGGCCGCGTCGACGTCGCGCAGCGCCACCCAGCGCGGCGCGCGCACCGTGAGGCCGTCCACCCCGACCAGAAAACCGATGGTGCGGCGCTGACCGCGCGCGAATTCGTAGGCCACCTGCGCATGGCCCAGGCGCACCTCGCGGTTGGCGCGCGGGTGTGCGAAGCGTGCCGGTGCCAGCGCGTCGGGCAGCGACATGGGCGGCAGCGCCGGGGTCACCGGCAGCAGTGGCGGCAGGTCGTTCGCTATCTTTTCAGGAGCACTCTGGGCAGGCGGGACGGGCGCCGCGGCCTTCTTTTTCCTGGAACGCGTCGGTGGTGGCGCGGCGGGCGGAGCCGCCTCGCGCAGCCCGTCGAAAAGGTCCAGTGTCAGTTGCACGAGGGTGCGCACGCGGGCTCCGGTTCAGCGATAGGCCTCGGGATCGAGCCGACGCATCTCGGCCTCGATCCACGCCTCGACCTCGACCATCAGCTCGTCGGCCTTGCGACCCGCGCTCGGGATGGCGGGGCCGATGGACACGTCCACCACGCCCGGGTACTTCACGAAGGCCTTGCGCGGCCAGCACTTGGCCGAGGTGACGGCGATCGGGATCACCGGCGCGCCGGTGTCGATGGCCAGGCGCGAGCCGCCGGTCTTGTACTGGCCTTTCTGTCCGCGCGGGATGCGCGTGCCTTCGGGGAACATGATGATCCACACGCCCTGCTCCAGCAGGCGCTTGCCCTGCTGCACCACCTTGTTGAAGGCCTGCGCGCGCTGGGCGCGGTCGATGTGGATCATGTCCAGCCGCCCCATGGCCCAGCCGAAGAAGGGGATGTAGAGCAGCTCCTTCTTGAACACATAGGCCAGCGGGTGCGGCATCAGGGTGGGCATGAGGAAGGTCTCGTAGGTGGACTGGTGCTTGACCAGCAGCACCGCGCCCGCGCGCGGGTCCTTGGGCAGGTGCTCCATGCCCTGCACGCGGTGGCGGATGCCGAGGATCCAGCGTGCACCCCACATCGCCACGCGCAGCCAGCCGGCGGCGAACCAGTACAGCGGCTCGCCGCGGGCGAAGAGCGAGGCCAGCAGCAGCACGATGGCCCAGGGCACGACGGTGACCAGCATCCACAGCAGATGCAGAACGGAACGCAGGAAGGCCATCAGACGGAGATCTTGAGGGACTCGCGCGCCTCGCGCGCGAGCAGGTGCTTCACGAAGGCGGCGAGGTCCTCGTGGACGACGGTGCCCGCCGGGTACTCGGGCGGCAGCGGGTGCACGCCGCGGCAGGCTTCGCCCATGCCGGTGAGCAGCAGGTGCGGCTCGCAGCCCGCGGCCGCGCCGGCCACCAGGTCGCGCAGCGAATCGCCGGCCGTGGGCACGCCGGCCAGGTCGATGCCGTAGCGCTCGCCGATCTGGTGGAACAGGCCCGGCTTGGGCTTGCGGCAGTCGCAGTTCTCGTCGGGGCTGTGCGGGCAGTAGAAGATCGCATCGATGCGCCCGCCCACGGCGGCCAGCATCTTGTGCATCTTGGCGTGCATGGCGTTGAGCGAGGCCACGTCGAACAGGCCGCGACCCAGCCCCGACTGGTTTGACGCGATCACCACATGCCAGCCCGCCTGGTTGAGCCGCGCGATCGCCTCCAGCGCGCCGGGCAGCGGTGTCCACTCCGTCTCGCTCTTGACGAAGTCCTCGCGGTGCACGTTGATGCTGCCGTTGCGGTCGAGGATGACGAGTTTCATGTCCGGGCCCGGGCTGCTGCGCATCACGGCGAGTATGGACGCGCCGCCCTCAGGCCGCCAGCCGCTCCAGCAGCGCCACGCGGTTCATCGCGCGGTGCAGCGAGGCCAGCAGGCCCAGGCGGTTCAGGCGCAGGTCGGGCTCTTCGGCGTTGACCATCACGCCGTCGAAGAAGGCGTCGACCGGCGCGCGCAGCGCGGCCAGGGACTGCAGCGAGCCGGTGTAGTCGCCGGCGTCGAACCTGGCGTTGGCGTCGGGTACCACGCCCTGCATGGCGTCGTACAGCGCCGTCTCGGCGCTCTCGCGGAAGAGCTGCGGGTTGACGTGCGCATCGGCCTCGGGCGACTTCTTGAGGATGTTGCCGATGCGCTTGTTGGCCGCGGCCAGCGCGGGCGCCTCGGGCAGTTGCGCGAAGGCGCGCACGGCCGCCAGGCGTTTGGGCACCTCGGCCAGGCGCTCGGGGCGATTGCCCAGCACGGCATCCACTTCCTGTGCGCTGGCGCCCTGCTCGCGCAGGCTGCCGGCGAGGCGGTCGTAGATGAAGTCGAGCAGCTGCACCTGCGCGTCGGCCTGGGTCAGCAAGGGCCCCATGGCATCGGCGGCGATGCCCACGAGCCGGGACAGCTCCAGCGGCAGGTCGCGCTCGATCAGCATGCGCACCACGCCCAGTGCGTGGCGGCGCAGCGCGAAGGGGTCGCGGTCGCCGGTGGGCAGGTTGCCGATGCCGAACATGCCGACCAGCGTCTCGAGCTTGTCGGCCAGCGCAACGGCCAGGCCGACGTTTCCGCGCGGCAGTTCGTCGCCGGCGAAGCGCGGCTTGTAGTGGTCCTCGATGGCATCGGCCACCGCGGCCGGCAGGCCGTCGTTGAGGGCGTAGTAGCGGCCCATGGTGCCCTGGAGTTCGGGGAACTCGCCCACCATGTCGGTCACGAGGTCGGTCTTGGCGAGCTGCGCGGCCTGGTCGGCCTGTGCGATGAGCGTCGCATCGCCGAGCTCGGACGCGATGGCCGCCGCGATGGCGCGCACGCGCTCCACGCGCTCGCCCTGCGTGCCCAGCTTGTTGTGGTAGACCACCTTGGCAAGCAGCCCGACGCGCGAGGCCAGCGTCTTCTTGCGGTCCTGATCGAAGAAGAACTTGGCGTCGGCCAGGCGCGGGCGCACCACGCGCTCGTTGCCGCCGATGACGGCGCTGGCATCGTCGGGCCGGATGTTGCTCACCACCAGGAAGCGGTGCGTGAGCCGGCCCTTGGCGTCGAGCAGCGGGAAGTACTTCTGGTTGGCCTTCATCGTGAGGATGAGGCATTCCTGCGGCACCTCGAGGAACTCGGGCTCGAACTGGCACACCAGCACGTTGGGCCGTTCGACCAGCGCCGTGACTTCGTCGAGCAGCGCCTCGTCCTGGATCGGCTCGGCGCCGCCGCCCACCGACACGGCCGCCTCGGCCAGCTGGCGCGCGATCTCGGCGCGGCGCGCCTCGAAGCCGGCGATGACGGCGCCCTCGTCCTGCAGCTGCAGCGCGTAGCTGTCGGCGTTGCGCAGCACCACCGGGTCGACCGCCGCCTCGAAGCGGTGGCCGTGCGTGTCGCGGCCGGCCGCAAGGCCCAGCGCGGTGACGGGCACGACCGCATCGCCGTGCAGCGCCACCAGGCCGTGCGCCGGGCGCACGAAGCTCACGCTGGTCCAGCCCGGCAGTTCGCAATTCGTTTCGAGCTGATAGCTCATCACCTTGGGGATGGGCAGCTTCGCGATGGCTTCGGCCAATGCCTTCTGCAGTCCCTCGGCGAGCGTCGCACCGGGCGCCACGCTTTCGTAGAAGAGCGCCTCGGCCTTGCCGTCCATCGTGCGCTTGAGCGACGCCACGGCCGACGCGTCGGCGCCCAGCGCGGCCAGCTTCTTGAGCAGCGCCGGCGTGGCGTTGCCTGCGGCGTCGAGCCCCACCGACACCGGCATGAGCTTCTGCGACACCGCCTTGTCGGCCGCGCGCGCCGCCACCTGCGTGACATGCGCCGCCAGCCGGCGGGGCGAGGCATACGGCGTGAGCAGCGAGCCGGCATCGGCCAGCCCCTGCGCGCGCAGCTGCGCCAGCAGCACGTCGCCGAAGGCCTGCCCGAGCTTCTTCAGTGCCTTGGGCGGGAGCTCTTCGACGAAGAGTTCGACGAGAAGGTTCTTGGATTCCATGGTCATCGCTCAGGCCGCCGCTTTCTCTTTCTTGGGAATCTGCGCGACCCACTCGCGCGGCGCCATGGGGAAGCCCAGGCGCTCGCGGCTGTCGTAGTAGCTCTGCGCCACGGCGCGCGCGAGGTTGCGGATGCGGCCGATGTACGCGGCACGCTCCGTCACGCTGATGGCGCCGCGCGCATCGAGCAGGTTGAAGCTGTGCGCGGCCTTGAGCACCTGCTCGTAGGCCGGCAGCGCGAGCTGCACGTCCATCAGGTGCTTGGCCTGCTTCTCGTGCGCGGCGAAGGCGGTGAAGAGGAAGTCGGCGTCGGAGTGCTCGAAGTTGTAGGTCGACTGTTCGACCTCGTTCTGCTTGTACACGTCGCCGTAGCTCAGGCCTTCCGTCCACTTCAGGTTGTAGACGTTGTCCACGCCCTGCAGGTACATGGCCAGGCGCTCCAGGCCGTAGGTGATCTCGCCGGTGGCGGGCCGGCAGTCGATGCCGCCCACCTGCTGGAAATAGGTGAACTGCGTCACCTCCATGCCGTTGAGCCACACCTCCCAGCCCAGCCCCCAGGCGCCGAGTGTGGGGTTCTCCCAATCGTCCTCGACGAAGCGGATGTCGTTCTTCTTGAGGTCGAAGCCCAGCGCCTCCAGGCTGCCGAGGTAGAGCTCGAGGATGTTGGCCGGCGCCGGCTTGAGCACCACCTGGTACTGGTAGTAATGCTGCAGGCGGTTGGGGTTCTCGCCGTAGCGGCCGTCCTTGGGGCGCCGGCTGGGCTGCACGTAGGCGGCCTTCCACGGCTCGGGCCCGATGGCGCGCAGGAAGGTGGCGGTGTGCGAGGTGCCCGCGCCGACTTCCATGTCGTAGGGTTGCAGCAACGCGCAGCCCTGGGCGTCCCAGTACGACTGCAGTGTGAGGATGATCTGTTGGAAGGTCAGCATGGATGGGCCGGATCGGTGCCGCGCATCGGGCACCCGCCGCGCGGGCGGTGCGAACGGGTGGAAGGCGGCGAACCGGTCATTTTAGGAGCGCGGCCTGCGGGCGCCCGCCACGGCCACCGCGCCGACATCGCCAGGGGCTCTTGTCCCAGGTGCGCCGCGCGGTGTGCCGCCCACAATGCGCCGTCGCGGCGACGCCGCCCCTGCACTCCTCCATGACCCCTCCCCGCCTGGCCCCCGACGCGCCGCTCTTCGTCGTCTTCAACCCTGGCTCCGGCCGCGGCGACGCGCAGCGCACGCGCGCTGCGATCGAGGCCGGCTGCCGCAAGGCCGGGCGGCCGCTGACGCTGCTGACGCTGGACGGCGCACACCCGTTGCCCGCCACGCTGGAACGTGCAGTGCAGGGCGCGCTCGATGCCGGCGGCATCGCCGTGGCGGCGGGCGGCGACGGCACCATCAACGCCGTGGCCCAGCAGGCCGTGGCCCGCGGCTGCGCCTTCGGCGTGCTGCCGCAGGGCACCTTCAACTACTTCAGCCGGGCGCACGGCCTGCCGGCGCCGGTCGATGAAGCCCTGGCCCTGCTGCTGGCCGGCGAACCGCGCGCGGTGCAGGTGGGCGAGGTGAACGGCCGCGTCTTCCTGGTCAACGCCAGCCTGGGCCTGTATGCACGCCTGCTGGAGGAGCGCGAGACCTTCAAGGCGCGCTACGGCCGCAGCCGCAGCGTGGCGATGGGGGCGGCGCTGCTGACGATGCTCAAGGGCTTCCGGCTGTGGGACCTGCAGGTGGTCGACGACGGCCGGCCGAAGCGCCTGCGCACGCCGACGCTCTTCGTGGGCAACAACCCGCTGCAGTTCGAGCAGGTCGGCGTGCCCGAGGCCGAATCGGTGGAGAGCGGCGAGCTGGGCGCGATCGCGCTGCGGCCGCTGGGCCGGCTGGCGATGCTGGGCCTGCTCGCGCAGGCCGCGATGGGCCGCCTGGGCGAGGCCGAGGAGGTCGACAGCTTTTCCTTCCGCCGCCTCGAGGTCGCGCCGGCGCGCGGCCCCGCGCAGCGGCGCGTGCGCGTGGCCACCGACGGCGAGGTGCAGTGGATGCAGATGCCGCTGCGCTTCGAGGTGTCGGCGCGGCCGCTGTGGCTGGTCAAGCCGGCCGCCATCGAGCGGGAGCGCGCCGCATGACGGTGCTGGTGCAGATCTCCGACCCGCATTTCGGCACCGAGCAGCCCCCGGTCGTGCGCGCCCTCGCCGACTGGGTGCGCGCCCAGGCGCCCGATGTGCTGCTGCTGACCGGCGACATCACGCAGCGCGCGACGGCAGCGCAGTTCGCGGCCGCGCGCGCCTTCGTCGACGGGCTGGGCGTGCCGCAGTGCCTCACGATCCCCGGCAACCACGACATCCCGCTCTTCGCGCTGTGGGCAAGGCTCTTCTCACCCTACCGCCGTTATGCCGCGGCCTTCGGCGCCGATCTGGCGCCGGTCATCGAGCGGCCCGACTGCCTGGTGCTGGGCCTGAACACCACGCGCTGGTGCCGGCACGAGAACGGCGAGGTGTCGCGGGAGCAGATGGCGGACGTCACGCGGCGCCTGGCCCGGGCCACCCCTGCGCAACTGCGCATGGTGGCCGTGCACCAGCCCGTGGCGGTGACCCGCCGCGAGGACGAGAAGAACCTGCTGCGCGGCCACGCGGCGCTCGTGCGGCAGGCGTCCGAGGCCGGCGCCGACCTGATCCTCGGCGGCCACATCCACCTGCCCTATGCGCTGCGGCTGCCCGTCGCGCGCGCCACCTGGGCGGTGCAGGCGGGCACGGCCGTGTCCTCGCGCGTGCGCGCGGGCGCACCCAACTCGGTCAACCTCATGCGGGGTCCGGTGATTGGCGCCGACGGCGCGCGCTCCTGTACGCTGGAACGCTGGGACCACGATGCGCGCACGGGCCGTTTCGAGCCGGCGCAGGTCCGCACCCTGGAGCTGTCACCCATGCCCACCGGCCCCTCTGCCGCCCCGTCGTCGAATCCCCATGCCCGTTGAGCACGCCGACTGGGCGGCACTGGGCGAGCGCATCGGCACCCTGGCCTGGCCCGGCTTTCCGATCGTGCTGGCTGTTCTCGTGGCGGTGCTCGCACTGACCGGCCGGCGCCTCGAGGGCCCGCTGCGCCAGCATGCCGGGCGCGCCGAGCCCCGGCCGCGCGACCTGGTCATCGGCCTGGTGCTGGGCTTCGGCGCCATCGTCGTGCTGGCGATGCTTTTCGCGCGACTGGCCGCCGGCCTGGGCGACGGCCGCCCCATGGGCGAGATGGACGATGCGTTGAGCCGCGCCATCGGCCTGCACACGCCCATGGCCGTGCGCCAGGCCTTCGGGTGGTTCACCCACCTCGGCGACCCGTTGCCGATGGTCGTCTATTGCACGGCGGCAGCGCTGCTGCTGTGGCGTCACGGGCACCGCAGCTTCGCCGTCGGCTGGGTGCTGGCCAACGGCGGCAACGCGGCACTGAACCTGTCGCTCAAGAACGTGTTCGAGCGCGTGCGCCCGGTGCACGACACCGCGCTGGCCCAGGCGCCGGGCTTCAGCTTCCCGAGCGGCCACACCTCCAGCGCCGTGGTGATGTGGGGCATGCTCGCCTACCTGGCGTTGCGCCTCGCCCCGCCGCGCTGGCAGGTCCCGGTGCTGGTGCTCGCCGTGGCCATGGCCCTGTCCATCGCCGCCAGCCGCGTCTTCCTGCAGGTGCACTACCTCACCGACATCCTCGCCGGCCTGTGCTCCGGCAGCGCCTGGCTCGCCGTGTGCATCGCCAGCCTCGAAGCCGCGCGGCACCGCAGGCGGTTGAAAGCCCATCGCGCCAATCAGGCTGCGACCGGCTGATCCGGGCGAGCGCGACGCGCCCCCCTCTCAGGACACCCGCGGAACCGGCTTTGCCGGGCCGCTGGGTGTGCCCCCCGGCAGGGGGGTTGGCGGAGCGGACGCAGTCCGCGGAGACTGGGGGGCGAGTCAATACTCCCAGAAGATCCGCTGCAGCTCCTTGGTGTCGCTGGTCTTGGTCAGCGCCACCATGGCGAGGATGCGGGCCTTCTGCGGACGCAGGTCGTGCGCCACCACCCAGTCGTACTTGTCGTCGGGCTGCTCGGCGTTGCGAATCACGAAGCCGTCGGGCACGCGGGCCGAGCGGATGACGATGGCGCCGTCGGTGCGCACCTTCTGCAGGTACGGCACGATGCGGTTGGCCACCGAGCCGTTGCCGGTGCCGGCATGCACCAGCGCCTTCACGCCGCTCTTGCCCAGTGCCTCGATGGCGGTGGGCTCGACACCTTCGTACCCCATCGCGATGCCGACGTTGGGCAGTGCGGTGATGGTGTCGATGTCGAACTCGGAGTTCATGGTGTGGCGCTTGACCGGCGCACGGAACCAGTAGTTCTTGCCCTCGACGACCATGCCCAGCGGGCCCCATTGGCTGGAGAAGGCGCTGGTCTTGATGTTGACCGACTTGCTCACGTCGCGGCCGCTGTCGATGTTGTCGTTCATCGTCACCAGCACGCCTTTGCCCATGGCGTCCTTGCTGCCGGCCACGCTCACGGCGTCGTACAGGTTCAGCGCGCCGTCGGCCGACAACGCCGTGCCCGGGCGCATCGAGCCCACCACCACGATGGGCTTGGCGGTGTGCACGGTCAGGGTGAGGAAGTAGGCCGTCTCTTCCAGCGTGTCGGTGCCGTGGGTGATGACGATGCCGTCGACGTCGGCCTGCTTGGACAAGGCCGAGACGCGCTTGGCCAGGGTCATGAGGTTGTCGTTGGTGAGGCTCTCCGAGGCGACCTGGAAGACCTGCTCGCCGCGCACGTTGGCGATCTTCGACAGCTCGGGCAGGCCGGCGATGAGCTTCTCGACGCCGACCTTGGCGGCGGCGTAGGTGGCACTGTTGACGGCCGAGGCGCCGGCACCGGCGATGGTGCCGCCGGTGGCCAGGATGACGACGTTGGGCAGCGCCTGCTGGGCGTGTGCGACGACGCTGGCGGCCAGCAACGCGGCGCCGGCCGCGAAGGCGCGGAAGCGGGGGGAAAGGTACATGGAAGCTCCTGAGAGGTGTTGGATTTCTCGGACCGCCAGGACGCACGATGCGAGTGCGTGCTTCAGCGCGGTGCATGGCACGGCGCGGCCCCGGCGGCCGCGCGAAAAGATACAGGAAGCGTGCCGCATTGCACGCCGGCGCGATGCCGTGTCGGCATGCGGCGATGCCGCGGGTGCAGCGCTGCGACCGCGGCCGCGGCGGCCAGGCCGGGCAGCGCCGCGGGCCCGCGCAGTACCATCGGCGCCCTGCCGTCACGCCGATGAATTCCGACACCGCTTCCCCGTTCGTGCCCGCCGTGCCGCCCGACATGCCGGTGCCGGAGGGGCCGCTGTCGCGGGCGCGGCCGGGGCGCGAGCGCATCCTGGCGGCGATCCGCGCCGCCGCGATCACCGAATTCAGCCTGCATGGGCTCAAGGGCACGTCCACGCAGGCGATCGCCGACCGCGCGGGCCTCACCAAGCCGCAGCTGCACTACTACATCACCGGCAAGGAGGAGCTCTACGCCGAGCTGCTGATGCAGGTGCTGCACGACTGGAAGGTGGTGTTCTCCTTCGACGAGAACGCGAACGACCCCGGCAGCGTG
This sequence comes from Xenophilus aerolatus, assembly GCA_030418545.1. Classification (GTDB taxonomy): domain Bacteria; phylum Pseudomonadota; class Gammaproteobacteria; order Burkholderiales; family Burkholderiaceae_C; genus Xenophilus. The sequence continues at coordinate 158,833 of QAIB01000007.1, forward strand.
CTGGCGGCGTACATCCGCCAGAAGCTGGACCATGCCTTCGACAAGCCGGAGATGTCGCGCATCTTCACGCGCGAGGTGCTGGACGGCGGGCGCAACCTCGAGCGCTACTGGCCCAATTCGCGGCTGTGGACGCAGAAGAAGATCGACATCATCAACGGCTGGATCGCGCGCGGCCTGGTGCGCCCGCTCGACGCCCGGCTGCTGCTGCAGCACATCTGGGCCATGACGCAGTACCACGCTGACTACGCGCTGCAGGTGCGGGCCATGGGCGGCCTGCCGGAGGACGCGCATGTGGACCGCGAGCCGGTGGCGCGGGAGCTGATTGCGTTCGTGCTGGCGGGCTGCGGGATTCGGACCTGAGTCCGCTCTTTGCGGCCGGCCTGGGCGAGCCAGGATGGGTCCTGGCTGAACGTTCGAGCGTTTTTGGCGGGTTTTTGCGGTCTGGGCCTGAACCCGGCCGGCGGCGCCGGCCTGGACCGGGCGCGCGATCGGCCGGCATGACCCGGGCGCGTTCGGTTTCACTCTTCTCCCCGCTGGGGAGAGGTTGGGTGAGGGGCACTTCGGCGCTGGATGAGACACAGCTCTTCAGTCGCAGCTGCCCCCACCCCCGACCCTCCCCTAGAGGGGGAGGGAGAAGTCAAAGCACAGCACAGCGGTTCAGGGCGGTGGTCGTGGGCCTGCGGGCGCAGGCGCCATTCGCGGCGCCGTGCAGTCTCTCAAGCACGTCGATGGACAGCGAGCACACAGGCAGCGCAACAAGTCGGTCAGCGCGAGCCTGAGCCGGAGAACGCAGGCCCGCGGTCGCCGCCAGCGCCCCATCCCGTCGTGCCGGCCCCCAAAACGACCTCCAACCATCGGGAGCACAAGAGCTCCCCACTTCGGTGCACACCCCCCTGGCACGCGCTTTGCGAGCAAACCTGACCAGTTGCTCTGATTAAGCGGTCAAAGTCCCATGCGCGTGCTTGTCGTCTACTGCCACCCGGTCGAAACCAGCTTCGCTGCCGCCCTGCATGCCGAAGTGGTGCAGCAGCTGCGCGGCGCCGGCCACGAGGTGGACGACTGCGACCTGTACGCCGAGGGTTTCAATCCCGTGATGTCGCGCGAGGAGCGGCTGGGTTACCACGACGTGCCCGCCAACCGCGCGCCGCTGCAGGGCTACATCGACCGCCTGCACCGAGCCGAGGCCATCGTCTTCTGCTTTCCGACCTGGTGCTTCGGCCTGCCCGCCATGCTCAAGGGCTGGTTCGACCGGCTGCTCATGCCCGGCGTGGCCTTCGACCTCTCGGATTCGGCCAACGTCAAGCCGATGCTCACCAACATCCAGCGCATCAGCGCCGTCGTCACCTACGGCCGCCCGCGCTGGATGGCCTGGTACATGGGCGACCCGCCGCGCAAGATGGTCACGCGCTACATGAAGCGCCTCACGGCCCAGCAGGCGCGGGTGGACTACCACGCCCACTACCACATGAACGTCGCGACACGCCCGCAGCTCGAGCGCTTCAAGGCCCGCGTCGGTCAGGCCATGGCGAGGTTCGCATGAACGTGCCTGGCGCCCTCGAACGCGTGCGCCTGCCGCGCTGGCTGCTGCCGCCGGAATGGCCCGTCGACGCCGCCGGCACGCCGGCGCTCGCACGCGTGGCGCTGGGGCAAGGGCGCATTGCCTCGGTCCGGCCTTCGCACGGCACCATGGCCGAGGGCGAGAGCGATTGGGAGCTGCAAGGCGCCCTCGCACTGCCCGGCTTCGTCGACGCGCACGTGCACCTGGACAAGACCTTCACGCTGCCGCGCATCCACCACATCGAGCCGGGCTTGCTCGGCGCCATCGACGCCATGCTGACCGACCGCGCCGGCTGGACGGCCGCCGACGTGCGCCAGCGCGCAGAACGCGCACTGCAGTGGGCCTTCGAAGCCGGCAGCACGCGCCTGCGCACCCACGTGGACTGGTGGGAGGCCGATCGCACGCCCGTCGCCTGGCCCGTGCTGCGCGAGCTGGCGCAGGACTGGCGCGGCCGCATCCGCCTGGAGCGCGTGAGCCTCATGCGCCTGGCCTTCTTCGAGGACGCGGCCGAGGCCGATCGCCTCGCGCGCCACGTCGCCGCGAGCGGCCCGGACGCGCTGCTCGGCGGCTTCGTCCACACCGCGCACTGGAACGAGCCGGGCCTGCGCCAGCTGCTGCTCGCGGCGCAGCGCCACGGGCTGGATGTCGACCTGCATGTGGACGAGGAGCTCGAACCCTCGGCGCATGGTCTGGCGACCATCGCCCGCATCGCCCGCGAGATCGGCTTCGACGGCCGCATCGTCTGCGGCCACGTGTGCGCGCTGGCCGCGCAGGACGAGGCGGTGGCGCTCGCCACCCTCGACGCCGTGGCGCGCGCGCCGATCACGCTCGTGTCGCTGCCCGCCACCAACCTGCTGCTGCAGGACGCCGTCACCGGCCGCACGCCGCGCCAGCGCGGCATCACGCTGGTGAAGGAAGCACGCGAACGCGGCATCCCGCTGCTGCTGGCCAGCGACAACGTGCAGGACCCGTTCTGCCGCGTCGGCAGCTACGACCCGGTCGACGCCCTGGCCACCGGTGCGCTGGTGGCCCAGTTGCCCGCGCCTTTCGATGCCTGGTCCGAAGCGATCTGCCGCGGCGACTGGCTCGACCGCGTGCCCGCCGCGCAGCCCACGCTGGCCGGCGCGCCGGCCGACCTCGTGCTTTTCCACGATGCCGATGCGCATGGTTTCCCCTCGCGCACCGCGCGGCGCGTGGTGCTGCGCGGCGGCCGCGTCGTTCATGGCGAGCTGCCCGCCGACTGGCTGGCCAACGCGGCCTCGCCGATTCCTGCCCTCACCTGAGATCGAAAACGCCATGCTCCACGGCTACATCCCGCCCCACCGCTTCCTGCCCTACCTGAGCTGGACCGAGATCGACGCGCTGCCCGATCGCGAGAACACCGTCATCGTGCTGCCCTGCGGCGCCATCGAGCAGCATGGCCCGCACCTGCCCTGCTCGGTCGACAGCGTGATCTCCTCGGGCGTGATGGGCAAGGCGCTCGAACGCCTGCCCGCCGAGGTGCGCGCCTTCGCCCTGCCCACCATCACCTACGGCAAGTCCGAGGAGCACCTGCACTTCCCGGGCACGATGACACTCACCGGCACCACGCTGCTGTCGACCATCGTCGAGGTCGGCGAGTCGGTCTACCGTTCGGGCTTTCGCAAGCTGCTGTTCGCCAACGGCCACGGCGGCCAGCCGCAGGTGCTGGAGATGGCGGCGCGCGAACTGCGCCTGCGCCATGGCGACTTCGTAGTAGTGCCGCACGGCGTGTCGCGCCTGCCCAGCGCGGCCAGCAAGCAGGTGAGCGAGCAGGAGAAAAAGCTCGCCATGCATGCCGGCCATTCCGAAACCGCGCTGATGCTGGCGCTGGCGCCCGAGACGGTGCACATGGAACGCGCGGTCGCCAACTTCCCGCCGCCCTTCCCGATCAAGCTGCTGTCGGCCGACGGCCGGCCGGCCTGCGCCTGGACGGCACGCGACTTCGGGCCCACGGGCGTGATCGGCGACCCGACCTCGGCCACGCGCGAGCAGGGCGAGGAAATCCTCAGCACGCTGGCCGACAGCTGGGTGCAGGCGCTGACCGAGCTCTACCACCTGCGCTGGGTGGTGCGCGACGCGCCGACCTGGGAGCGCGGCCAGTACACCGGCCACATCGAGTCCGCGCGCGGTCCGGCTCTTGCTTGAAGCGCGACCGCACACCTTCCCCCGCCTTCCCTCTTCCCTGCACTGATTTGTCTGACCTTTCCAGGAGCCCTGCCTTGACCCCTCGCATCCCCCGCTTCGCCGCCCGCGCCGTCCTGGCCCTGGGTGCCACCGTGCTCGGCCTGGCCGCCACCGGCGCCCATGCGCAGGAAAAATTCACCTACATGACCAACTGGTACGCGCAGGCCGAGCACGGCGGCTTCTACCAGGCGGTGGCCACCGGCATCTACAAGAAGTACGGCCTGGACGTGACCATCAAGATGGGTGGCCCGCAGGTCAACATCCTGCAGATCATGGGCGCCGGGCAAGCCGACTGCATCATGGGTTCGAGCGACCTGCAGATGATGATCGCACGCAGCGGCGGCCTGCCTGTCGTCACTGTGGCGGCCCTGTTCCAGAAGGACCCGCAGGTGCTCATCGCCCATGAGGACGTCAAGACCCTCGCCGACATGAAGGGCAAGACCATCCTCATCGCGCCCTCGGCCCAGCGCGGCTACTACGCCTGGCTGAAGACCAAGTACGGCTTCACCGATGCGCAGACGCGCCCCTACACCTTCAACATCCAGCCCTTCGTCGCCGACAAGAACGTGGTGCAGCAGGGCTACCTCACGTCCGAGCCCTTCGCGGTGCAGAAGGCCGGCGTGAAGGCCAACACCATCCTGCTGGCCGACAACGGCTACCCCTCCTACGCCACCACCATCTCCTGCATGGACAAGACGGTGAAGGAGCGCAGCAAGGCCGTGGACGGCTTCGTGAAGGCGACGGCCGAAGGCTGGAAGTCCTACCTCGCGGACCCGGCGCCGGCCAACGCCCTCATCAAGAAGGACAACCCCAACATGACCGACGAGCAGCTCGCGTACAGCGTGGCCAAGCTCAAGGAAATGGGCATCGTCGCCAGCGGCGACGCGCTCAAGCAGGGCATCGGCACGATGACCGAGGCGCGCGTGAAGCAGAACTATGACTTCGCCGTGTCGGCCGGCCTGATCGACGGCAGCAAGGTGGACCTGGCGCAGGCCTTCGACCTGAGCTTCATCAAAGCCGCCAAGGTTCTGCCCTGAACGCCCGTCCGAGCGAGGCCGCGATGAACGACAACGCCCCCGTGCCTGCGATCGAGGTCCTCTCGGCGCAGAAGACCTACCCCAACGGCACGATCGCGCTGCAGCCGGTCGACCTCACGATCCAGGAGGGCGAGTTCGTCACCCTGCTCGGCCCCTCGGGCTGCGGCAAGAGCACGCTGCTGAAGATGGTGGCCGGCCTGCTCGAGCCCACCGACGGGCGGCTGCTGCTGTGGCGCAAGCCGGTGGCGGCCGCTCAGGAAGGCGCAGGCAAGAAGATGGCTTTCGTCTTCCAGTCGCCCACGCTCATGCCCTGGGCCAGCGTACAGGCCAACGTGCGCCTGCCGCTGGACCTGGCCAAGGTGCCGCGCGCCGAGGCCGACGCGCGCGTGGCCGAGGCGCTCGAGCTGGTGGGCCTGGCCAGGTTCGCCAAGGCGCTGCCGCGTGCGCTCTCGGGCGGCATGCAGATGCGCGTGTCGATCGCCCGCGGCCTGGTGGTGCAGCCCAACCTGCTGCTGATGGACGAGCCCTTCGGCGCGCTGGACGAGATCACGCGCCACAAGCTCGACGCCGACCTGCTGGAGCTGTGGCGCAAGAAGAAGCTCACGGTGGTCTTCGTCACGCACTCGATCCACGAGGCGGTGTTCCTCTCCAGCCGCGTGGTCATGATGGCCGCGCGCCCGGGCCGCATCGTGGAAGAGGTGCGCATCGACGAGCCCTACCCGCGCAGCGCCGACTTCATGGTGAGCCCCGAGTTCACCCACTACGCCAAGCACCTGCAGCGCAGCCTGCTGGCGGCCAGCCAGGCCAACGAGGAAGAGGCGCTGTCATGAGCATCACCTGGAATGCCCCCGTCGCCCCGCGCGACGCCTCTGCCTCATCTCCCGCCCCCGCACCGAGCCCCGCCGTGATCGCTCCCGCCCCCAGCCAGCCGCCCCGCCCCGCCGCCGCCGTGCCCCTGCTGCGCCAGCCCCGCGCCCAGCGCATCCTGCTGCCGGTGCTGGTGGGCCTGGTGCTGATCGGCGCCTGGCAGGCGCTGGTGGTGGGCATGGAGCTGCCGCCCTACCTGGTGCCCTCGCCGGCGCTGATGATGAAGACGCTCTTCACCGACTGGGCCACGCTGGGCATGGCCTTGCTGGTGACTCTGAAGATCACGGTGCTGTCCTTCGTGGTCGCCACGGTGGTGGGCGTGCTGATCTCCTTCGTCTTCGTGCAGAGCCGCCTGATCGAGACCGCGCTGTTCCCCTACGCGGTGCTGCTGCAGGTCACGCCCATCGTGGCGGTGGCGCCGCTGATCATCATCTGGGTCAAGGACCCGACGGCTTCGCTGGTGATCTGCGCGACGCTGGTGGCGCTGTTCCCCATCATCAGCAACACCACGCTGGGGTTGCGCAGCATCGACCCGGACCTCCAGGCCTACTTCAAGATGAACCGCGCGACGCGGCTGCAGACGCTGGTGCGGCTGCGCATTCCGAGCGCGCTGCCCTACTTCTTCGGCGGCCTGCGCATCTCCAGCGGGCTGGCGCTGATCGGCGCGGTGGTGGCCGAGTTCGTCGCCGGCACCGGCGGCGCGGCCACGGGCCTGGCCTACCAGATCCTCATGGCCGGCTACCAGCTCAACATCCCGCGCATGTTCGCAGCGCTGCTGCTGATCTCGCTCACCGGCGTGGCGCTCTTCGCGCTGATGGCCTGGGCGACGAAGGCCGCCCTGGGCTCGTGGCATGCCAGCGAGCTCTCCCAAGACTGACTCTTTCCCATCCTTGCGCATGAACGCCCCCGTGACCCCCATCGAACAGCTGCACCTCGAACTGCCCGAGCTCGACTGGATCACCGATCCCGGCCGCATCGAGCGGCTGTCGCAGGACTTCTCCTGGTTCAGCCCGGTGCTCAAGCGCCAGCTCGACGGCAAGCTGGCCGACAGCGTGGTGCGCCCTCGCACCGAGGACGAGATCCGCCGCCTGGTCGGCGCCTGCGCCCGCCTGAAGGTGCCGATCACCATCCGCGGCAGCGGCACCGGCAACTACGGCCAGACCACGCCGCTGGCCGGCGGCGTGGTGCTCGACATGACGGGCTACAACCAGCTGCTGTGGGTGCGCCCCGGCGTGGCGCGCGCGCAGGCAGGCATCCGCCTGAACGACATCGAGAAGCAGGCGCGCACGCAGAGCCAGGAGCTGCGCTGCATGCCCTCGACCTACCGCAGCGCCACGCTGGGCGGCCTGTTCGGTGGTGGTTTCGGCGGCGTGGGCTCCATCAACTACGGCCCGCTGGCCGCGCCGGGCAACGTGCTCGGCGTGAAGGCCATGACCATCGAGCCCGAGCCGCAGGTGGTCGAGCTGCGCGGTGCCGAGGCGATGCGCATGCACCACCTCTGGGGCACCAACGGCCTGGTGCTGGAGCTGGAGATCGGCCTCGCACCCGCACAGCCCTGGCTGGAGACGCTCACCACCTTCACCGACTTCGACGCCGCGCTGGCGTTCGGCGATGCGCTGGCGCGCGCGCCGGGCCTGGCCAAGCGCGAGGTGGCCTTCTTCGCGAGCCCCGTGCCGGACCACCTGGGGCAGCTGTCGGAGTACCTGCCGCGCGGTTGCCACGCCGTGCTCTCGCTGGTGGCCGAGGGCGGCGAGGAGGCCCTGAAGGAACTGGTGGCCGCGCATGGCGGCACGGTGACCTACCGCCGCACGGCCGAGGAGGTGCACAAGAGCAACCGCACGCTGATGGAATTCACCTGGAACCACACCACGCTGCATGCGCTGCGCATCGACAAGAGCCTGACCTACCTGCAGACCAGCTTCACGCCCGGCCAGTACGTGCAGCAGATCACCGAGCTGAGCCAGCGCTACGCCGGCGAGGTGCTGATGCACGCCGAGTTCCTGCGCGGCATGGACGGCCTGATCAACTGCAGCGCGCTGCAGCTGGTGCGCTTCAGCACCGAGGAGCGCCTCGCGCAGATCATCCAGGAGCACCGCGACTATGGCGTGCGCATCAACAACCCGCATGTCTTCGTCGTCGAGGACGGCAAGGCGGGCGGCGACCTGCCAGCGGAGGTGCTGGCGATGAAGGCGCGCTTCGATCCGCTGGCCCTGCTCAACCCGGGCAAGCTGCGCGGCTGGCCGGTGGCGGTCTGAGCGCATCCCTCGGATCCGCTTGGCAATTTCCTCAAGAAAGAGGGGCTCTGGCGCCCGCTGGACGGTCGCGGGCAGCTCCTGATTTGATAGCGAACCGGGCCACCCTCAACGGGGCGAGCGACGGGCGGCGACGATGCCGAACACGGACCCGAGCAGCGCCAGCACCCACAGCGGCCACAGCCCCGCGCGCGACACCCACCAGGCGAAGGGCGTGATGCCCGCGCGACCTTCCACCTCGGCCTCGAGCACGCCGCGCGTGAGCCGCGGCAGCTGCTGCGTCACGTGCCCGCGGTGATCGATGACGGCCGTGGCACCGGTGTTGGTGGCGCGCAGCATCGGTCGCTGGAATTCGAGTGCGCGCATGCGCGAGATGGCCAGGTGCTGGTCGATCGCGATCGAATCGCCGAACCAGGCGATGTTGCTCACGTTCAGCAGGATCGTCGGCGCCGTGGCGGCATCGCGGAAGGCGGCCCCGATCTCGTCGCCGAACAGGTCCTCGTAGCAGATGTTGGGCGCGATGCGCTGGCCCTGCCAATCGAGGCGCGGCTGCGGCAGCGCGCCACGGGCGAAATCGCCCAGCGGGATGTTCATCATGTCGATGAACCAGCGAAAGCCCGTGGGAATGAATTCGCCGAAGGGCACCAGGTGGTGCTTGTCGTAGCGGTAGGGCGTGGACTGGCCGGGCGCGAAGCCCAGCACCGTGTTGCTGTAGCTGCCCGGCTTGTCTTCATAGGGCAGGCCCACGACCGCCGCCTGCGTGCCCTGCGCATAGCGCCGGGCGATGGCGTCGAGGTAGCCGGGCGGCAGCTGGCGCGGCAGCAGGGGCAGTGCCGTCTCGGGCGTCACTACCAGTGGCGCGCGGGCGGCCTGCAGTTGCTCGGCGTACCACTGCAACGCGGTGGCGATGCCGCTGCCGGGGATGAATTTCTCGTCCTGCGGGATGTTTCCCTGCAGCAGCGCCACGCCCAGGTGGCCGCGCGCATTGGACTCACCGCCGTCGTCGTGCAGCAGCGCCAGTCCGAGCGGCGCCGCCAACAGCACGGCGGCCGTGCCGGCGCTCCAGCCCTGCGCGCGACGCGGCGCGCGCCATGCCAGGCCCGCGGCAGCGGCGATGGCCGAGGCCACCGCGCCCACGCCGTACACGCCCAGCCAGGGCACGTAGCCGGCCAACGGCCCGTCGACGTGCGCGTAGCCGCCCGCGCCCCACGGGAAGCCGGTGAACCAGCTGTTGCGCAGCAGCTCGGCCAGCAGCCAAAGTGCAACAAAAAAGGAAGCGGCCCGCGCCCGGCTGGTGGGCGCAAACATCACGAAAGCCGCACAGGCCGCGGCGTAGTAAAGGCCCAGGCCGGCCGCCAGCGCGAGCACGGCGATCGCCGCCAGCGGCGCCGGCAGGCCACCGTAGGTGTGCATCGAGATGAAGAGCCACCAGAAGGTGCCGGTGAGCCAGGTGGTGGAAAACAGCCAGCCCCAGAGGCCCGCGCGGCGCCAGCGCGCGCCTTCGCGGCGAAGCCCCTCGAGCAGCGCGACCAGGCCGGCGAGGGAGATCAGCTGCAGCCACCATTGCGGCTGGCCATTCCACGGGCTGGCGATGGAGAAGGCCTGCGCCAGGCCGGCGGCGCCGAAGCCCAGCGCGCGCAGCAGGGTCGCTTTCAATCCGCCGCGTCTTCGCCGCGGGCGGGCGAGACCTTGAACCAGCGCACGGCGCCGCCCTTGGTGTGCAGCACGACGAAGTCGAAGCCGCCCACCGTGTGGCGCTCGCCGCGCTTGGGCACATGGCCCATCTCGTGCGCGATCAGGCCCCCGATGGTGTCGAAGTCCTCGCTGAGCTGCTCTTCGTCGAAGGTGATGCCGAAGGCCTCTCCCACGCGCTCGATCGGCGTGTCGCCGCTCACGCGGTAGGTGTGGTCGGCCAAGCCGAAGATGTCGCCCTCGTCCTCGGCGATGTCGAACTCGTCCTCGATCTCGCCGACGATCTGCTCGAGCACGTCCTCGATGGTGATGAGGCCGGCCACGCGGCCGAATTCGTCGATGACCACGGCCAGGTGCTGGCGGTTGCCGCGGAACTCGCGCAGCAGGTCGTTCAGGCCCTTGCTCTCGGGCACGAAGGTCGCGGGCCGCAGCAGCGCGCGAATGTTCAGCTCGGGCGAACGCTGCAGCTTGAGCAGGTCCTTGGCGAGCAGGATGCCGATGATGTTTTCCTTGTCGCCCTCGTACACCGGGAAGCGCGAGTGCGCGGTGTCGATGACCAGGTGCAGCAGCGCCTCGTAGGGGGCGTCGATGTCGACCAGGTCCATGCGGGGCGCGGCCACCATCACGTCGCCGGCCGTCATGTCGGCCATGCGCAGCACGCCTTCGAGCATCACGCGGGACTCGGCGCCGATGACGTCGTTGTCTTCCGCGTCGGCCAGGGTTTCGATCAGCTCGTCCCGGGAGTCGGGCCCCGGGTTGATGAATTCGACGAGCTTCTGGAGAAAGCTGCGCTTGTCTTCGCGGGATGCGGAGGCGCGCTCAGGATGGGGGTCTGCCACTGCGGGAGGGCGGTAGTTGCGGAAGGACAAGGATACCGGAAGCCCCGCGGCGCCGCGACCGCAGGCGGCGGGGGCGCTCAGGGCGACGTGCGGTCGCGTGCCTCGCGCACGCCGCTGCGCACTTCCTGCAGGCCGGCCAGGAGCGACCAGAACTGCTTGGCCCGGGCCTTGAGCTGGTAGTCGACCTGGGCGAAATGGTCGAGCGCGATTTCGTTCATGCGGCTGTCGAAGGTGGCTTCGGGCAGCTTGAGGAAGGCCTCGGATTCGGAACCGCTGCGCTCGACCTTGGCGCCGGCGTTGCGGGCGATCTTGAGCATGGCGGTGTTCTCGCTCAGCGCATGGATGAAGAGCATGCCTACGCCTTCGTTGCGGGCCGCCACCACGGCGCGCTCGAACAGCCGCGCGCCATAGCCGCGGCCGCGCGCATGGGCCGACACCGAGACGCCGAATTCGGCGCAGTCGCGGTGCTGCTCGCCCGGCGCGAAGGCCAGGTGCGCCATCGCGATCAGGTCGAGGCGGCGGTTGTGGATGCCGAAGATCTCGTCGCGCTCGAAGTCGAGGTTCTCCACGTAGCGGCCGATCTGCTCGTCCGAGGCGGCATAGCCGAAACGCAGATAACGGTCGCGCTCGGACAGCTCGAGCAGGTGCTTGAGGATGCGGCCGCGTTCGCGCGGGCCGATCGAGCGGATCGGCACCAGCACCGGCTGGGCAGGCCGCGGCGCCACCCCGCCGGCCGCGCGCGCCTCCACCACCGGCGGGCGCAGGAAGCTGCCGGCGCCGACGAGGGCTCGGGAAATGGCCAGAAAGGTACGCATGGGGGGATTTTAGGGTTTTCCCTAATCATCCGTGGGGGCCGGGGACACTCTCGGGACAACTGTGGCCCGATTGGTGACGAATTGCCAGCCGGACGTGGCGCTGGCGCAACCGCGGGCCCCGGCCCAAGGCGGACTCGTCGGGCCACGCCGGCCGCCGCACAATGGCCGCCCCCACTGTCAGAAACCTGTTCGAGAGAGCCCATGCACCGACGCCGCCTTGCCTCCACCCTGACCACCCCCCTCGCACTGGCGGCCCTGCTCCTGGCAGGCTGCGCCACTTCGGGCGGCCCGACTGCGCCCACGTCGCACCTCGATGCCGTTCAAAAGGCTGCGCAATTGCGCGTGTGCACGCCCGGCGACTACAAGCCCTTCAGCTTCCAGAAGCCCGACGGCAGCTACGAGGGCATCGACGTCGACCTGATGGCGGGCTTCAGCGGCAGCCTGGGCGCGAAGCCCGAGTGGGTGAAGACGACCTGGGCCAACCTGCTGCCGGACCTGGCGGCGGGCAAGTGCGACATCGCCGTCGGCGGGATCTCGGTGACGACCGAGCGCCAGAAGCGCGCCTTCTTCAGTGCGCCGTACATGGTCAACGGCAAGACGCCGATCGTGCGTTGCGCCGACGTGCGCAAGTACCAGACCGTGGCCGACATCGACAAGCCGACGACGCGCGTGATCTTCAATCCCGGCGGCAGCAACGAACGCTTCGCGCGCGCCAACTTCAAGCAGGCGAAGCTGACGCTGCACGGCGAGAACATCACGATCTTCGACGAGGTGCTGGCGGGCCGCGCCGACGTGTTCGTCACCGAGTCGGCCGAGGCCATCGTGCAGAGCCGGCTCAAGCCGGGGCTGTGCGCGGTGAACCCGGACAAACCGCTGCAGTACGGCGAGATGGCCTGGATGCTTCCGCGCGACGACGTGGCCTTCAAGGCCTATGTGGACCAGTGGCTGCACCTGCAGCAGGCCGGCGGCGAGTTCCAGCGCACGATGGACCGCTGGCTCAAGTGAGGCTGCACGCTGGCTGCGGCGCCGGCACGCGCCCCGGACCTCAGTCGGCGTCCAGCAAGGCCAGCGTCTCGCGTATCACGCGGAGGTCGAAAGCCATCTCGACGTGCGCCAGCCCGTGGACCGCACGGTTGTCGGCGCCGGGCAGCATGGCCGTGGGTGTGGGAAAGACGATGTTGTCGCAGTTGGAGTACCAGCAGGTGAAGCGCACCTGGCGCGCACTCTCCACATCCGCCGCCATGCGCTGGAGCCACTCGCCACCGATGCGCATCTCGCGGCCGTTGGTCGATCGGCCGAAGCGCGCCAGCCAGGTGCCGGCGTGCGGCGTGCCGAGCGTGACGATGCGATGCACTGCCCCGGCGCGCCCGTGCTCGCGCAGCCAGGCCCGCGCCGCGAGGCCCCCCATGCTGTGGCACACCAGCATCGGTGCCCGGCCCGTGGCGCCGCGCACGCGCTGCACGGCGGCTTCGATGGTGTCGACGTAGCGGTCGATCGAACCGAAGGGCGGCTCGAGGTTCACCGCCACAAAAGCGCGGCCCTCGCGTCGGAGCGTCCTCAGCCAGGGCGTCCAGAAGCCGCGGTTGCAGCAGAAGCCATGGACGAAGACGATGCCCCGGCGTCGGTCGCCATGCGGCAGGTGGTCGGGCACGGCGTTGGCGCGGAAAGGCTGCCGCCAGCCGAACACGCGCACGGCCATCCGACTCTCGGCCGCCCATGCGCGCAGCAGCGCCGCGAACCGGGGGCGCGGGGCGTGGCGGCGGTTGATGCACCAGCACGCTATGAATTCGATAGCTAGCCAAGCCGTATGGGCGAGCGCTGCGACCACGAGACCCATCAAGGCGAGAGCGGGCACGCGGCGCGCCCAATACGCACACCAGGCGGCAAGGAGCAAGGCGACGACGAACAGCAACACGCGCTGGAGGCGGGCGATCATGCGGCCACTATCGCACGCGCGACAGCCGCTGCGCGCGCCCTAGGACAAGCCCCGGGACGGCTGCGGCGGTGCCGCATCCACAATGCGCGCCACCCAGGAGAGAGACCGGAGAAACGCATGCTGCCGTCAGCGCTGAAGAACTACCCCGAGGGCGTGCCCCACGACGTCCACCCCGAGCAGTACCGCTCGCTGGGCCAGATGTTCGAGGAGGCCTTCCAGCGCCATGGAGAACAGCCGTTTTCCGTCTGCATGGAGCGCTGGATGTCGTACCACGAGCTGGACGCGCAGTCGCGCACGCTGGGCGCGTGGTTGCAGTCGCTGGGCCTGGAACCCGGCGCGCGGGTGGCGATCATGCTGCCCAACATCCCGCAGTTCGCCGTGACGATGGTGGGCGTGCTGCGCGCGGGCTACACCTGCGTCAACGTCAACCCGCTGTACACGGCGCGCGAGCTCGAACACCAGCTCAACGACTCGGGCGCGACGGCAATCGTCATTCTCGAGAATTTCGCGGCCACGCTGGAGCAGGTGATTGCGAAGACCGCAGTGCGCCACGTGCTGGTGACGGCCATGGGGGACCAGCTTGGCGGCATGTACGGCGCATGGATCACGACGGCCGTTCGACACATCGCGAAGATGGTGCCTCCCTTCAAGCTGCCCGTGGGTGGCGGGCGCACGGTCACGCCGTGGCCCAAGGCCATGGCGGCCGGACACAGCCGGCCGCTCGCACCCGACACGTCGACGCTCGATTCCATCGCCTTCCTGCAGTACACCGGCGGAACGACCGGCCGCTCGAAGGGTGCGGTGCTCACACACCGCAACATCGTGGCGGCCACGCTGCAGGCCGAAGCCTGGTTCACGCCCGCGCTTGCGCGTGCCGGCGATCTGTCGAAGGTCAACAGCATCGCCGCGCTCCCGCTGTATCACATCTTCGCCCTGACCTTGTCGCTGCTGGCGATCCGTCAGGGCTCGCACCTGACGCTGATCCCCAACCCGCGCGACATCGGCAAGTTCATCGCCGTGTTGAAGAAGCGCCCCTTCCACATGCTGCCGGCCGTGAACACGCTCTTCAACGGGCTGCTCATGCACCCCGAGTTCAAGACGGTGGACTTCTCCAGCCTTTTCGTCTCGCAGGCGGGCGGCATGGCGGCTTCCGAAGGCACGGCGAAACGGTGGATGGAGGTGACGGGCTGCCCCATGATCGAAGGTTGGGGCATGAGCGAGACCTGCGCGATCGGCACCAACAACCCGGTGATGAACACCAGCTTCACCGGCACCATCGGCCTGCCCCTGCCGGGCATCGACATCGCGATCAAGGACGACGAGGGCCACACGCTTCCCTTCGGCGAGCCGGGGGAGCTGTGCATCAAGGGGCCGAACGTGATGGCCGGCTACTACAAGCAGCCGGGCGAGACCGCCGCCGCATTCACGGCCGACGGCTTCATGCGAACGGGCGATATCGCCGTCATGCAGGAAGACGGCTATTCGCGGATCGTCGACCGCAAGAAGGACATGATCCTCGTGAGCGGCTTCAACGTTTTCCCGAACGAACTGGAGAACGTCATCTCTCTGTGCCCAGGCGTCGTGGAATGCGCGGCCGTGGGCGTGCCGGACGAGAAGCAAGGCGAGGCGATCAAGGTCTTCGTGGTACGCAAGGATGCGAGCCTCAGCGAGGACACGGTGATGCGCTTCTGCCAGGACCAGCTGACGGGCTACAAGCGGCCGAAGTACATCGAGTTCCGTGAATCGCTGCCCAAGACCAACGTGGGCAAGATCCTGCGGCGCGAGTTGCGGGCAGCGGCTCCAGCGGCCGGTGTCCAGGCACATTGACTGCGGCCGCGCTTCCTCCCGGGCTGACCGTGTTCGAACGGGGCTGGCTCTCGTCGAACAATGTCCTTCTGCGAGGCGACGCCGGCCCGACGACCTTGGTCGACAGTGGGTACTTCACCCACGCCGGCCAGACGCTGGCACTTGTCGACAAGGTCTTGCAGGGCGACTCCCTCGATCTGCTCATCAACACCCACCTTCACAGCGACCATTGCGGCGGAAATGCCGCGCTGCAGGCGCACTACCCGGCGCTGCAGACCGTCATTCCGCCCGGAGAAGCCGAAGCAGTCGCGCGTTGGGACGAGGGCGCGCTCAGCTTCGAAGGGACGGGGCAGCACTGTCCGCGCTTCCGTCACGATCGCCTGCTCACCCCCGGCACCGACGTGGCCCTTGGCGGCCAGCGCTGGCAAGTGCATGCCGCGCCGGGCCATGACCCCCATTCGCTCATTCTGTTCGAGCCCCGAACACAAGCCCTGATTTCGGCCGATGCGCTGTGGCAGAGCGGTTTCGGTGTCGTCTTTCCCGAACTGGTCGGCGAGCCCGGCTTCGACCAGGTCGCGGCGACTTTCGATTTGATCGAGCGCCTCGCGCCGCGCGTCGTGATTCCGGGGCATGGCCCCGTGTTCCACGACGCTGCGAGCGCCCTTCACGTCGCGCGGGGACGGCTCGAGCGTCAAGCCAAAGCGCCCGAAAAGCACGCTTGGCATGCCATGAAAGTGCTGCTGAAGTTCAAGCTTCTGGAACTCGGCCAGGCCGATCGGAGCGCGTTGCGCCACTGGTTCGGCGCAACGCCCTACATGGCGCTCGTTCAGCAGCGATATTTCAACGGCACGACGCCATCGTGCATGTTCGACCAGCTGGTTGACGAGCTCACGCAGTCTGGCGCCGTCAAGACAGAAGATGGCCGCTTGACGAACAGCTGAAATCGCCGGCTTAGGGGTGGGGTTGCGTTTGCGTTCGCGACGCGCGCAAGCAAAAACCCCCAACCAGGCGATCTGATTGGGGGTTCTTGGGCTGTAAGAGCCTGACGATGACCTACTTTCACACGGGAACCCGCACTATCATCGGCGCTGAGTCGTTTCACTGTCCTGTTCGGGATGGGAAGGAGTGGGACCAACTCGCTATGGTCATCAGGCATAACTTGTTGCCGACTTGACTGGGTCAAGACGACGAATTCATAGAGCAAATCAGCTTATTTGTTTTGACTGCGTCACTTGGCATAACGACCTTGATCGACTGATCAAAGTTATAGGGTCAAGCCGCACGAGCAATTAGTATCGGTTAGCTTAACGCATTACTGCGCTTCCACACCCGACCTATCAACGTCCTGGTCTTGAACGACTCTTCAGGGGGCTCGAGGCCCCGGCAGATCTCATCTTGAAACGAGTTTCCCGCTTAGATGCTTTCAGCGGTTATCTCTTCCACACTTAGCTACTCGGCAATGCCACTGGCGTGACAACCGATACACCAGAGGTGTGTCCACTCCGGTCCTCTCGTACTAGGAGCAGGCTTCCTCAAATCTGCAGCGCCCACGGAAGATAGGGACCAAACTGTCTCACGACGTTTTAAACCCAGCTCACGTACCTCTTTAAATGGCGAACAGCCATACCCTTGGGACCGGCTACAGCCCCAGGATGAGATGAGCCGACATCGAGGTGCCAAACACCGCCGTCGATATGAACTCTTGGGCGGTATCAGCCTGTTATCCCCAGAGTACCTTTTATCCGTTGAGCGATGGCCCTTCCATACAGAACCACCGGATCACTATGTCCTGCTTTCGCATCTGCTCGACTTGTCAGTCTCGCAGTTAAGCACGCTTATGCCATTGCACTATCGTCACGATGTCCGACCGTAACTAGCGTACCTTCGAACTCCTCCGTTACGCTTTGGGAGGAGACCGCCCCAGTCAAACTGCCTACCATGCACTGTCCCCAACCCGGATAACGGGTCTAGGTTAGAACCTCAAACACACCAGGGTGGTATTTCAACGTTGGCTCCACCAGAACTAGCGTCCTGGCTTCAAAGCCTCCCACCTATCCTACACAGATCTGTTCAAAGTCCAATACAAAGCTACAGTAAAGGTTCATGGGGTCTTTCCGTCTTTCCGCGGGGAGATTGCATCATCACAAACATTTCAACTTCGCTGAGTCTCAGGAGGAGACAGTGTGGCCATCGTTACGCCATTCGTGCAGGTCGGAACTTACCCGACAAGGAATTTCGCTACCTTAGGACCGTTATAGTTACGGCCGCCGTTTACTGGGACTTCAATCAAGAGCTTGCACCCCATCATTTAATCTTCCAGCACCGGGCAGGCGTCACACCCTATACGTCCACTTTCGTGTTTGCAGAGTGCTGTGTTTTTAATAAACAGTCGCAGCCACCGATTCTTTGCAACCCGTTCATGCTCCGTTGTTCACTTCACACTAATAGGGCACACCTTCTCCCGAAGTTACGGTGTCAATTTGCCGAGTTCCTTCTCCTGAGTTCTCTCAAGCGCCTTAGAATACTCATCTCGCGCACCAGTGTCGGTTTGCGGTACGGTCGTATGCAGCTGAAGCTTAGTGGCTTTTCCTGGAACCTCGTTCACTCACTTCGCGAGCAAGCTCGCTCGATCGCTGGCCTCGGTATATGTGCAGCGGATTTGCCTACTGCACGCCTACATCCAGCTAAACCGGGATATCCAACACCCGGATGAGCTATTAAGATCCGTCCCCACATCGCACTGCATATCGGTACAGGAATATTGACCTGTTTCCCATCAGCTACGCATCTCTGCCTCGCCTTAGGGGCCGACTCACTCTACGCCGATGAACGTTGCGTAGAAAACCTTGCGCTTACGGCGAGCGGGCTTTTCACCCGCTTTAACGCTACTCATGTCAGCATTCGCACTTCTGATACCTCCAGCAGCCTTTACAAGCCACCTTCACAGGCTTACAGAACGCTCTCCTACCACTTGCAATAAATTGCAAATCCGCAGCTTCGGTAACTGGCTTAGCCCCGTTACATCTTCCGCGCAGGACGACTCGATCAGTGAGCTATTACGCTTTCTTTAAATGATGGCTGCTTCTAAGCCAACATCCTGACTGTTTTAGCCTTCCCACTTCGTTTCCCACTTAGCCAATTTTAGGGACCTTAGCTGGCGGTCTGGGTTGTTTCCCTCTTGAGTCCGGACGTTAGCACCCGGTGCTCTGTCTCCCAAGCTGTACTCTTCGGTATTCGGAGTTTGCCTTGGTTTGGTAAGTCGCCATGACCCCCTAGCCAAAACAGTGCTCTACCCCCGAAGGTAATACTTGAGGCACTACCTAAATAGTTTTCGGAGAGAACCAGCTATTTCCAAGTTTGTTTAGCCTTTCACCCCTATCCACAGCTCATCCGCTAGTTTTGCAACACTAGTCGGTTCGGACCTCCAGTACCTGTTACGGCACCTTCATCCTGGCCATGGATAGATCACTTGGTTTCGGGTCTACACCCAGCGACTGAACGCCCTATTCGGACTCGATTTCTCTACGGCTTCCCTATTCGGTTAACCTTGCCACTGAATGTAAGTCGCTGACCCATTATACAAAAGGTACGCCGTCACCCTTGCGGGCTCCGACTTTTTGTAAGCATGCGGTTTCAGGATCTATTTCACTCCCCTCCCGGG
>QAIB01000007.1:187500-233968 GCA_030418545.1 Xenophilus aerolatus
CAAGGTGCGTCGCGGCGCCAACCTCGAGGTGGCGTACTTCGACCAGATGCGCGAGGCGCTGGACCTCGACGCACCGCTCGACGACTTCATCAGCCCCGGCAGCGAGTGGATCGAGATCGGCAACCAGCGCAAGCACGTCAAGAGCTACCTGTCGGACTTCCTCTTCTCGCCCGCCCGCGCCAACTCGCCCGTGCGCTCGCTCAGCGGCGGCGAGCGCAACCGCCTGCTGCTGGCGCGCCTGTTCGCGCGCCCGGCCAACGTGCTGGTGCTCGACGAGCCAACCAACGACCTGGACATCGACACGCTGGAACTGCTCGAAGACCTGCTGCAGAGCTACGAGGGCACCGTCTTCCTGGTCAGCCACGACCGGACCTTCCTGGACAACGTCGTGACCAGCACCATCGCCTTCGAGAGCGGAGGCCGCTGGCGCGAGTACGAGGGCAGCGTGCAGGACTGGCTGATCCAGTCGCGCCGCGCGCGCGAGATCGCGCAGGCCGCCGAGGCCCGCCAGGTGGCCCAAGCGCCAAAGGCCGCGGCCGCACCCGCACCGGTGGCGACACCGGCGCCGGCCTCCACCGCCCCGGCCAGCGCCCGCAAGAAGCTCAGCTACAAGGAACAGCGGGAACTCGACGCGCTCCCCGAGCGCATTGCCGCCCTCGAAGCCGAGCAGAAGACCATCGACGAGGCGCTGGCGACGGAAGGCGGTGCCCTCTATGGCACCGACCCGGCGCGCGCCGCCCAGCTGGCCAGCCGCCACGCGCAGATCGAGAACGAGCTGCTCGCCGCCCTGGAACGCTGGGAAACGCTCGGCGCCGCTTGAGAGGCTGACGCCTTTGTCCGCGCCGGGCCGGCACAAGGCCCCACGACGCGGCGGCGGCTGCATCCCGCGCGCCCGGTTGTCCGACATGGACGCCGCGCCGCGCTTGCTATACCCGGGGTCCGTTCCACCCCGACCTTCCGCCATGCCCCCTCGACCGCGCGCCGCCGGGCGCTGGCTGCCCACCGCACTGCGCGCCAGCGCCAGCCTGCTGATCGCCCTGGCCATGACGGCCTGCGCGGAACTCCCCAAGAACGTGGACCGGCCCGAATCGGTGGCGCTCGCCTCGCCGGCCGGCACCGCGCTGGGCGACCTCGTCACGGCCCGGCGTGGCACGGCCGCCGCGGCCTCGGGCTTCGCACTTCTCGACGGACCGCAGGCGGCCTACGGCGCGCGCCTGGCACTGGCCGACGGCGCGCAGAAGACGCTGGACCTGCAGTACTACGCCATCCACGCCGACGCCAGCACCGGCCGCCTGCTGCGCAGCGTGCGCGAGGCGGCAGCGCGCGGCGTGCGCGTGCGCATCCTGATCGACGACTTCCACAGCACCGGCCGCAACGCGCTGGTGCTGGAACTGGCGTACGTGCCGAACATCCAGGTGCGCCTGTTCAACCCGCTGGCCGGGGCACGCTCGTCCTCGCTCGGCCGGATCGTGAACTCGCTCGGTGACGCCAAGCGCATCCAGCAGCGCATGCACAACAAGCTCTTCATCGCCGACAACGCGATGGGCATCACCGGCGGACGCAACCTGGGCGACGCCTACTTCGGCCACGGCGACGCCGGCAATTTCGTCGACCTCGACGTGCTGGCCGCCGGGCCGGTGGTGCGCGAAATGTCCAAGAGCTTCGACAGCTACTGGAACAACGAGCGCTCTTACCCGGTGCAGTCGCTGGTCAGCCGCGAGGAGCTCGACAAGATCCGCGACAAGGCGCGCAACGAGCGCGACCAGGGCAAGGGCTCGTCCGACGCGCCCAAGCCGCCCGATGGCGAGCCGCGCCCCTCGGGCGGCGCCTTTGAGGGCGACGGGGCCAAGGACAAGTCGCAGGCCGAGGCCCAGCGCCGTGCGCGCGTGTGGGACCAGAAGGCGCTGGACCTGAAAACGCTGCCCTTCACCTGGGCGCCCGCCACCCTGATCGCCGACGGCCCCGCCAAGATCGCGGCAGACGCGCAGGCCGCCGCCGGCCCCGCGCCCAACGCACCGCGGCCGCCGGCCGGAGAACTGCCCACCGGCGAGACGGTGGTCGAAGGCCTGCTGCAGTTCATCGGCCAGGCGCGGCGCGAGCTGCTCATCATCTCGCCCTACTTCGTGCCCGGCCCGGAGATCAAGAAGGCCTTCGCCGACGCGCGCGCCCGCGGCGTGCGCATCCGCGTCCTGACCAACTCGCTGGCCTCCAACGACGCGCCGATCGCCCACGTGGGCTACGCGCGCCACCGCGACGAGATGCTGGGCATGGGCCTGGAGCTCTACGAGATGCGCAGCGAGCAGGCCACCCTCGGCAGCGCGCTGGGCACCTCGGGCGCCGGCGTCACCGGCGAATCGCGCGCCATGCTGCATTCGAAGGTGCTGGTGCTCGACGGCCGCCTGCTGGTGGTCGGCTCGATGAACCTGGACCTGCGCTCGCAGGAGCAGAACACCGAGATCGCCCTGCTGATCCGCAGCACCGCGCTGTCGAAGGAAGCAACCGACCTCATCGAGACCAGCCTGCGCGAAGGCGCCTGGCACGTCGAAAAGAACCCCGACGGCCCCGGCCTGGTCTGGCGTGCGCCGCAGGGCAGCGGCCTGAAGGACGCGCGCAGCGAACCCGACGCGAGCGTGGGCCTGCGCATGCTGCTCAGGGTGATCGGGCCGCTGGCGCCGGATTCCATGCTCTGAGCGCGATTGCTATGTTTTTCATAGCTGCTTGCGCCCGACCGGCGGGCGCCGCAGGCACTTTTCGCTTGAAGACTCAGGCCGTGGGCGCGGCGGCAGCCGACGCCGGCAGCGCCCGCTCCACCGCCCACCACACGGGCAGCAGCGCCTGCACCGCAGGGTCGCGGAAGCGGTCGTCGAGCAGGAACAACACGCCGCGGTCGGTCTCGGTACGGATCACCCGGCCCGCCGCCTGCGCCACCTTCTGCAGCCCTGGATAGAGATAGGTGTAGTCGTAGCCGGCGCCGAAGCGCGCGTCCATGCGCTGGCGCACCTGCTCGTTGAAGGCGTCGTGCGGCGGCAGGCCCAGCCCCGCGATGAACACACCCACCAGCCGGTCGCCCGGCAGGTCCACCCCTTCGCCGAAGGCGCCGCCGAGCACCGCCACGCCTACGCCCCGGCCGCCCGGCGCGAAGCGGTCGATGAAGGCGCGGCGGGCGCCGGCGTCCATGGCCGGCGTCTGCGTCCACACGGGCAGGTCCGGCTGCGCGCGCGCCAGTGCCGCCGAGAAGGCGGCCACATAGTCCAGGCTGCCCAGGAAGACCAGGTAGTTGCCGGGCCGCTCGCGGCAGCGCGCCAGCACCGCACGCACCAGCTGCGGCAGCGCCCGCGCGCGATGGCGGGCGCGGCCCGACAGCCCGTCGGCGATGTGCAGCTCCAACTGCTCGGGCCCGAAGGGCGAAGGCACGTCCAGCGTCGCGGTGCGCGCCGGCAGGCCCAGCGTGTCGCGGTAGAAGTCGAAGGGCGCGAAGGTGGCGGAGAAGGCGACGCCTGCATGCGCCGCGGCCCAACGCCCGCGCAGCGGTGTCGCCGGCACGAGGTTGCGCACGGCGAGGCAGCCCTCGTCGGCGTCGCCGGCCACTTCCAGCAGGAAGTCGCGGTCGAAGTCCTCGATCAGCCGGTCCAGCTGCAGCAGCTCGAAGAAGCTCGCGTGCAGCGGCCCGTCCGCCGCGGCCGGGTCCTGCGCGAGGTGCTCGGTCAGCGCCACGACCGCCTGCCGCACGGCCTGCGTCAGCCCCTCGGGCACCTGGGTGCGGAAGCGGGTGGCGGCGTCCTCGGGCCGGGTGGCGCGCCCTGCCGCCGCCCACTCGCGCTGCACGGCGCGCATCGGCCCGGCCACGGCGCGCGGCGCCATCGCCACCGCCCGGCCCAGGGCGGCGCCGTCGAGGGCGCCCGAGTACATCGCCCTCGCGCGCTCCAGCAGGTTGTGCGCCTCGTCGACCAGCAGGGCGACGCGCCATTCCTCGTCCTGCGCCAATGCGAAGAGCAGCGCGTGCGGGTCGAACCAGTGGTTGTAGTCGGCCACGACCACGTCGGCCCAGCGCACCATCTCTTGCGACAGGTAGTAGGGGCAGACGTGGGCGTCGGCCGCGATGCGGGCCAGCGACGGCGCGTCCAGCCAGCCGGCCTCGGCCGCGGCGGCGCGCGCAGCCGGAAGCCGGTCGAAGAAGCCCTTGGCCAGCGGACAGGCGTCGCCGTGGCAGGCGCGCCCCGGGTGCACGCAGGCGCGTTCGCGCGATTCGAGCGCCAGCACGCGCAAGGCCGGCGCGCCGGGGCGCAGGCGTTCCAGCGCCTCCAGCGCCACGGTGCGGCCGGGCGTTTTGGCCGTGAGATAGAAGACCTTGTCCACGCGCGCGCCCGGGCGGGCCTTGAGCGCGGGGAACAACGCCGCCAGCGTCTTGCCGATGCCCGTCGGCGCCTGCGCCAGCAGCGGGCGGCCGTCACGCACCGCCTGGTACACCCCGGCCGCGAAGCGGCGCTGCCCGTCGCGAAAGCGCGCCTGCGGAAAGGCGAGCTGGACGAGGGCCTCGTCCAGGGCCGTGCGGCGCTCGCGCTCCTGCTGCGCCCACTCGGCATAGCGGCGGCACAGCGCGTCCACATGCGCCTGGAGCTCGGCAGCGCCGAAGCGTGCCTCGACCGGCGTCTCCTCGTCGCTGTCGAGTTCGAGGTAGACGAGCGCGATCTCCAGTGCATCGAGGCCGCGCTCGGCGCACAGCATGGCGCCGTACACCTTGGCCTGCGCCCAGTGCAGGGCCCGCTGGTTGGCGCGCACGCGGGCGATCGGGCCGCGGTGCGTCTTGATCTCCTCGAGCCGGCCGGCCTCGGCATCGAAGCCGTCGGCCCTTCCGCGCACCAGCAGGCCCTGGCATTCCAGGCGCAGGCCGATCTCGCTCTCGTAGCCCGGGCCGCGGCGCGCCTGGACCCGGCGGTGGCCCTCGGCGCCTTCCAGCCCCGTGGGCGCGGGCGTGAAGCGCAGGTCCAGGTCGCCCGCGCGCGCCGCGAACGCGCACAGGGCGCGCACCGACACCGGCATCGGCGCAGCGGGCGGTCCCTCGGGCAGAACGGATTCGGTCACAGCGCAACTGTACATTCGTACAGCCGAAGCCCTGCGCAACGGTCGGCGACGGCGGCCGCCCACAATGGCAGGCACATTCCACCGCCCACGGACCATGCCCGCCCAGGTCGCCTTCCTCCACACCTCGCCCGTCCACGTCGCCACCTTCGATCGGCTGATGCAGGCGCTCGCGCCCTCGGTCGCGGTGACGCACGTGGTGGACGAGGCCCTGTTGGCCGACGCCCAGCAGGTCGGCACCGACAACGCCGCGCTGAGGGCGCGCGTGCAGGCCACGATGGAAAGTGCGGCCGAGGGCGGCGCCTCGCTCGTCGTGTGCACCTGCTCGACGATCGGCGCGCTGGCCGAACAGGTGGCGACCGCGGGCCGCTTCACCGCCGCGCGCATCGACCGTGCGATGGCCGACCGGGCCGTGAAGCGCGGCCGCAAGGTCTTGGTGGTGGCCGCGCTCGCCAGCACGATCGGGCCCACCGAAGCGCTGATCCGCGAGTCGGCCCAGGCTGCAAAAGCCGACGTAACGCTGCGCTCGCACGTGGCGCCCGCGGCCTGGGCGCTGTTCGAGCGCGGCGATCGCGTGGGTTACATCGCCGCCATCGCGCGCGAGGTGCGCCAGCACTGCGGCGACGCCGACACCGTGGTGCTGGCGCAGGCCTCGATGGCGCCGGCGGCCGAGGCGCTGGTCGACCTCGGCGTGGAGGTGCTGGCCAGCCCGGTGCTCGGGGTGCAGGCGATCGCCGCACACTTCCGCCGCCAAGCGGCCTGAACCGCCGCCCGCGCGCGAAACGCCCTGTTGGACAACTGCCCGCGCGGGACGCACGGGCGCTGCCAGCACTTTTTGCTCAGGTCGCCGGCGCGATCCTCACTCCGCCTCGATGCCCGCCGCCTTGACGATGCGGCCCCACTTCTGCGATTCGGCGGTCTGGAACTTCGCCATCTCGTCGGGCGTGGTGGTGAAGACCTCGGTGCCGGTCGGCTCGTAGAAGGCCGCCTTCGCCGACTCGCTCTTCGCGGCCTTCACCAGCAGCTCGTTGAGCTTCGCCACCACCGCAGGCGGCGTCTTCGCCGGCGCATAGGCGGCGAACCAGTAGCCCATCTCGTAGCCTTTCACGCCCGCTTCGGCGATGGTCGGTACGTCGGGCGCGAGCGGCGAGCGCTTGGCACTCGACATGCCCAGCGCGCGCAGCTTGCCGCCCTTGACCTGCGGCAGGCCCGTGGCGGTGTCGGTGATCATCATGTGGATCTGGCCGCCCATGAGGTCCGTCACGGCCAGCGTGTTGCTCTTGTACGGCACGTGCAGCAGCTTGATGTCGGCCATCTGCTGCAGCAGTTCGCCGGCCATGCGGCTGGACGAGCTGCCGCTGCCGAAGCTGTACTTGCCCGGCTCCTTCTTCGCCAGCGCGATGAACTCGGCCACGGTCTTCGCCGGGAAGGTGGGCGCCACCACCATGATCTGCCCGCCCTTGCCCAGGCCCGTGATGGGCGCGAAGTCCTTCACCGGGTCGTAGGGCAGCTTCTTGTACAGGTGCTCGTTGGCGGCGTGCGTGGTGTTGGTGGTGACGAGCACCGTGTAGCCGTCGGCCGGCGCCTTGGCGACGAACTGAGAGGCGATGAAGCCGCTCGCCCCGGCCTTGTTGTCGATGACCACCGACTGCTTCGTCTCGGCCGTGATCGCGTTGCCCAGCGCACGGGCGATCTGGTCGGTGGCGGTGCCGGCGGCGAAGGGCACGACGAAGGTGATGGGCTTGTCGGGAAAGCCCTGTGCGCCGGCGGCGAGGGCGCTGAAGGCCAGCGCGGCGGCGGCGAGGCGGGGAATGCGGTGCATGTCTCTTGTCTCCTGGTTTGAAAAAATGGGAAGGCGTCAGGCGGGCCCGGCGAGGTGCTGAGCCAGTTCCGCCGGCACCTCGAGCTCCAGCGCCAGCAGCAGGTACGACAGGGCCTTGCCGTGCGTATCGAGGTTGAGCGCGTCGTTCACGCCGCCGTCGAGCACGTCGTCGATGACGAAATTCATCGCCTGCAGCTTCGGCAGCATGAAGCGCTGCACGCGGGTGGGCCGACGGTGCGCGAACTGCGCGGCCACGCGCGCCTCGCTCACCTGCTCGACGAGCAGCGGCCACAGCGCCGGGTGCCAGGCGATCACGCTGATGTTGGAACGGTTGCCCTTGTCGCCCGTGCGGCCGTGGGCCACGCGGTCGAGGGGGACGGTCAGGATGCGCGTCATGCGGTGCCTTCCACGATCTCGAAGCGGGTCGGGACCACCTCGCGCGGCAGCAGGCACGACACGGTGTTCAAGCGCGGCGTGAGCGCGCTGCGCACGCCGCCCCCGCCGGCCGGGCCGCAGGTGTACAGCGCCATGACTTCGCGCGCCACGCGCTCGGCCTGCGCGCGCTCGGCGTGCGTTGCCGCCACGCGCAAACGCACGTCGCGCGCCTCGCCGGCCGGCGTGCCGGCCAGCAGGCGACCCTCGTCGTCGGCGAACAGGCTCACGGCGCCGATGAGGTCCACACGCAGCGCCAGGCCCGGCAGGCGCTTGCGCAGCGTGTCGGCCGCCAGGCGGGCGCGCGCCTCGGCCCGCGCACCGGCGTAGGAGATCCCGGCCTCGGCCAGCCAGCCGCCCTCGTGGCAGACGTTGACCTTGAGGCTGGACGGCCGCGGGTGCCCGCGCACGCCCGACAGGCGCACCCGGTTCGGCCCGACCTGCGCGACCTCGGCCTCGCCGATGTCGGCCACCACGTCGGGCGTGAGGTAGGCCGCGGGGTCGTGCACCTCGTAGAGCAGCTGCTCCTTGACCGTGGCCTCGCTGACCACACCGCCCGGTGCGTCGGCCTTGCCGATGACGACGCCGCCGTCGGCATCGATCTCGGCGATGGGAAAGCCGATCGCCTCGGGCGCCGGCACGTCCTTGAAGCCCGGGTCGGCGAAGTAGCCGCCGCACACCTGGGCGCCGCATTCCAGAAGGTGCCCGGCCATGGTCGCGCGGGCGATGCGGTCCCAGTCGTCCGCGGCCCAGCCGAAGTGGGCAAGGGCCGGGCCCACGGTGAGCGACGGGTCGGCCACGCGGCCGCAGACCACGATCTGCGCGCCTGCACGCAGTGCCGCGGCGATGGGCTCGGCGCCGACGTAAGCATTGGCACTGACCACCTGCAACGCATCGAAGCCGGTGCCGATCTGCTTGCGCAGCAGCGCGCGTTGCGCCGGCGCCGAGAGGTCGTCCCCCTCCACCACCGCGATGGCCGGCACGGCGAGGCCCAGCTCGGTGGCCATGCGCGCGATGTGGCGTGCGGCAGCGCGCGGGTTCGCGGCGCCGAAGTTGCTCACGATGCGGATGCCGTGGGCGAGGCAGCGGGCCAGCACGGGGCGCAGCATGTCGTCCAGCAGCGGCTCGTAGCCCGACTCGGGGTCCGCACGCCGGCGCAGTTGCGCCAGCGCGAGCGTGCGCTCGGCCAGCGTCTCGAAGATGAGGAAGGCGCGCTGGCCGGCCGGCGCATCGGGCGCGCGCAGCCGTGCGACCAGCGTGTCGACCACCGGGCCGGCCGCATCGGTGCGGTCGCCCGAGAAGCCGGCGGCGCAGCCGATCAGCAAGGGGGAAGGCGCAGGGCTCGACATGTCTCCGGGGCGTTGTCGTTGTGCGCTCAATGTAGGCAGCGGCACCTCATCCGTAAAATCGAAACTTCGGATCGATTGATCCGTTCTTCAAATCAATGGCCACACCCGACCTGTCGACCCGTGCACTGCGCGCCTTCCTCGCGCTGGTGGAGCTGCGCAACTTCACCCGCGCCGCGCAGGCCACGCACCTGTCGCAGCCGGCCTTCAGCGCGCTCATCCGCTCGCTCGAGGACGCGGTGGGCACGCGCCTGTTCGACCGCAACACGCGCAGCGTGCAGCTCACCCCCGAGGGCCGGCTGTTCGAGCCGTCCGCGCGCCAGCTGCTGGCCGATGCGACGCGCGCGCTGGCCGACCTGGCCGACCACGTGGAGCGGCGCAAGGGCCGCGTGCACGTCGCCGCCCTGCCCTCGCTCGCGGCCGGTTGGCTGCCCGCGCTCTTCGCCGAGTACCGCGCCGCGTGGCCGGGCGTGACGATCGCGCTGTCGGACCTGCTGTCGGACGCCTGCATCGACCTCGTACGCGGCGGCCAGGCCGATTTCGCGCTCGCGGCCGCCGGCCTGCGCGGCAGCGATGCGGCCGAGCTGCACACGCGCGTGCTGGGCAGCGAGCGCTTCCACCTCGTGTGCCGCGCCGACCACCCGCTGGCCACCGCGCCGCGCCTCACGCTGCGCCAGCTCGCGCCCTGGCCCTTCATCCACATGACGCGCAACTCCAGCGTGCGGCAGGCTCTTGAGGCCGCGCTGCATCCGCTGCAGATGAACACCGTGCTGGAAGTGGAACAGCTCGCCACCGTGATGGGCATGGTCGAGGCCGGCCTGGGCATCAGCGTGGTGCCCACGCTCACGCTCTACCAGTTCCGGCGCGAGACGATCGTGACGCGTGCGCTCCCGCTGCCGACCCTGCGCCGCCGCATGCTGCTGGTACGCCGGCGCGAAGGCAGCCTGTCGGCCGCGGCGCAGGCGCTGCACGACCTGGTGGTGGAGCGCTTCGATTCGCTATCGATTTCATAGCTGCCCGCCCAAGCAGCTCGCGCGCTGCAACCCGAACTCATCATGAAATCGCCCGAACGGCGCGGTCTGCGGGACAGGCGGACGGCGTGATCGCCTGCGCCGACGCGGCCGCATCCGCGGCAGCATGGCGCCGTGTTCCACCCGCCCCGCCCCTCGCGTCGATGCCCCTGTCGCCTGCACCGCCGCGCCGCCGTGCGCCCGCCTTCGTCCTCCTTCTTTCCTCGCTGCGCCGCCGGCTGACGGCCTGCGGCATCGGCACAGCCCTGCTCGCCGCCACGCTGCCCGCGCACGCATTGCCCGACTGGCACGCCCGGCTCATGGGCGAATTCGCGGCCATCGATCGTGCAGAAGGCTCGGACCTGGGCGTGTACGTGCGCGAGCTCGCGAGCGGCGAGGACGCCAGCTACCGCGCCGGTGAACGCTGGTACCTGGCCTCGATGGTCAAGGTGCCGGTCGCGATCGCGGTGCTGCGCGCCGTCGAAGCCGGCCGGTTGACGCTGGACACCCCGGTCACCGTGCGCGCGTCGGACTACGTGGACGGCGCCGGCAGCACCAACCACGCCCCGGTGGGTTCGCAGCGCACGGTGCGCGCGCTGATCGACCAGATGATCATCCACAGCGACAACACCGCCACCGACATGCTGATCGACCTGGTCGGCCTGAAGGCCGTCAACGAGGTGGTGCAGTCGCTGGTGCCCGAAGGCATCGGCCGCATCACCACGCTGGGCGACGTGCGGCGGCAGGTGTATGGCCAGCTCACCCCCGCAGCGTCGCGCCTGTCGGGTGTCGACCTGCTGGCCATCCACCGCGAACGCAGCGACGAGGCGCGGGTGCGCAAGGTTTCGCAACTGCTGGACGTGCCGGTGTCTCGCTTGCGCATGCCGCTCGAGGACGCCTACACGGCCTACTACGCCAGCGGCGTCAACAGCGGCCGCCTCGACGCGTACGGCCAACTGCTGGCCTTGCTGGTGGACGGCCGCGCCCTGGGCCGTCCGATGACCGACTACCTGCTGCAGGTGATGGAGCGCACCGCCACAGGGACGCGCCGCATCAAGGCCGGCCTGCCGCCGGATGCGCGCTTCGCCCACAAGACCGGCACGCAGCGGCGGCGAATCTGCGATGCCGGCCTCGTCACCAGCCCGCGCACGGCCGACGCCGCGCGGGTGCTGGTGGTGGCCTGCGTGCGGGGCGACCTGTCGCTGGAGCGCTCCGAACGCGCGCTGCAGCAGGTCGGCGCCGCGCTGTGCCGCTCCGGCCTGCTGACCCGAGGAGTTCCCGATGCGCCGACTTGCCCTGTTGCTGTGCCTGCCGCTGTGCCTGCTGCCGCTCGCTGAAAGTGCGCGTGCGGCCGACTGGCGCGAAGCCCTCGGCGCGCAGATCGACCGCATCGATCGCGCCACGCCGGGCGAACTCGGCGTGTACGTCAAGCGCCTGAACGGCGGGGAGACCCATCGCCATGGTGCCGAGCGCTTCTGGTATCTCGGCTCGATGACGAAGGTGCCGATCGCCATTGCGGTGCTGCAGCAGGTCGACGCGGGCAAGCTCAAGCTGTCCGACAGCGTCGAACTGCAGGACGCCGACCGCATCGACGTGAGCCGCGTGGTGCGCGAGCGTACCGGCCGGCGCTACACGGTGGACGCGCTGCTCGACCGCATGCTCAAGGACAGCGACAACACCGCCGCCAACATGCTGATCCGCACGGTGGGCGAAGACACCGTGCAGCGCAGCGCTACCCAGGCGCTGGGCACGCAGGGCTTCAAGCGCATCACCAATTTCGCGACCATGCGGCGCGACGTGTACGCCGAGATCCATCCGTCCGCGCGCGAGCTGCCCAACACCGCCCTGGTCCAGGTGGCCAACGCGCCGCTCGGACCCGGGCGCGTGCAGGCCGTGCAGCGCGCCCTGAAGCTCAAGACCGGCGACCTGCAGGCGCGCACCATCGACGATGCCTACGACCGCTACTACCGGCACGACATCAATTCGGCGACGCTGGATGCCTACGGCGCCATGCTGGAGAAGCTGGCGCGCGGCGAACTGCTGCAGCCCGCGAGCCTGCAGCGGCTCTACGCCGCGATGAAGCTGGGCACCTTCACCAACCACCGGCTCCAGGCCGGGCTGCCGCGCAGCGAGCCCTTCATCCACAAGACGGGCACGCAGTACCGGCGTGCCTGCCATGCCGGCGTGCTGCGCCCGCAGGACCGCGGCGCCGATGCGGTGGTGGTGGCCGTGTGTGCGGCCGGGATGGACGAGCACAAGGACGTGGACGCCATCTTCCAGCAGGTGGGCCGGGCCGTCGCGCAGACCGCGCTGCGGCCCGAGCAGTCGGCCGCACGCTGAACCGCGGCGCCCCTCAGGCGGCCTGCAGCATCGCCTCGGGCGTGTCGTTGACGGTGGTGCGGCGCAGCTCGCGGCGCTCGGCGATGTCGTAGCGCCGGCCGCGGTGCAGCGTGGCGCGGTTGTCCCACATCACGGTGTCGCCCACCTGCCACTCGTGGCGGTAGACGAATTCGCGCTGCGTCGCATGTTCCAGCAGGTCGAGCAGCAGCATGCGGCTCTCGGCCGTGGGCCAGCCCACGATCTGCCGCGCATGCACCCCGACGAAGAGCACCTGGCGGCCCGAACCCGGGTGCGTGTCGATCAGGGGCCAGACGGCCGGCGGAATCTCCTTCTTCTGCGCGTCGGTGTAGGCCTCGTCGCCCAGCAGCAGGCGCGTATGCAGCGCATAGTGCTCGGCGCTCAGGCCGGCGATCGTGTCCCTCGTGCGGGCGTCGAGCGCGTCGTGCGCGGCGCGCAGGTCGGCGAACTCGGTCTCGCCACCCCAGCTCGGGTTGATGACCGAATGCAGCATCGAATACGCCGCGCGCGGGTTCATGAAGGAGCTGTCGCTGTGCCACAGCTGGTTGGCGAAGTTCGACAGGTTCTTGGGCGAGTCGCGCTTGGCCACCTGGCCCTGCGCATCGACGTTGGAGATGTCGATCAGGCGCTCGTCCTCCAGCCGCTCGGGCCGCTTGAAGACGCGCTTCAAGCCGATGTCCAGCGGGCCGAAGCTGTTGGAGAAGCGCAGCTGCTGCTGCGCGGTGAGCGGCTGGCCGCGCCACACCAGCACGCCGTACCGGTTCATGGCGGCGTTGATGGCGCGCACGTCGGCGTCGGCCAGGGGCTGCGTGAGGTCGAGGCCCGAGGCTTCGGCGACGAAATGCGGATGCAGGGCTTGCAGGTGGAGGGACGACATGGAAAAGGACTCCGTATTCAATCGAGGGAGATGCGCGCGTCGGCGATGACCTTGGACCAGCGCTTCATCTCGCTGCGCAGCAGGGCGTCGAACTGCGCGGGCGAGGACGCGACCACCTGCATGCCGAGGTCCTCGATGCGCTTGCGCGTCTCGGGCACGGCAAGCACGCGCGCCGTGTCGGCCTGGATCCTGTCGACAACCGGCCGGGGCGTCGCCGCCGGCGCGACGAAACCCAGCATGCCGATGACCGAGAAGCCCGGCACCGTCTCGGCCGCGATGGGGAAGTCGTAGCCCGGCACGCGCTTGTCGCCCAGCGTGGCGATCATCTTCATGCGGCCCGCCTGCACGTAAGGGATGACCGAGAGGAAGGGGTCGATCACGATGTCGATGCGCCCGCCCATCAGTTCGGTGTGCGCCGGCGCGCTGCCCTTGAATGGCGAGTGCAGCATGTCGAAGCCCGCCTCGCGCTTGAGCAGCTCGCCGCCCAGGTGCGTGGTGCTGCCGGCGCCGGGCGTGCCGTAGGTCAGCTTGCCCGGGTTCTTCTTGGCCCACGCGATCATCTCGGCCAGATTGTTGAAGGGCGCATCCACGCGCGCCACGATGGCCTGCTGCAGCAGCACCAGCTGGGTGATGCCGGCCAGGTCCTTCGCCGTGTCGTAGGGCAGCGCCTTGTGCAGGTACGGGTTGACGGCCAGCGACGAGTTGGCGATGCCGAAGGTGTAGCCGTCGGGCGCCGCCTTCGCGATGTAGTCCATGCCGATGATGGTGCCGGCGCCGGGCTTGTAGTCCACCAGCACGGTCTGGCCGCCCCAGGCTTCCTGCAGCTTCACCGCGATCAGCCGCGCCATGGTGTCGGTCGGCCCGCCGGGCGGGAAGGGCACGATCATCTTCACGGGCTGCCTGGGAAAGGGCGCAGCCGCGGGTTGCGCCCGGCCCAGGGCAGGCAGGCCGGCGGCGGACGCGGCCAGGGCCGCGCCGTGCAGGAATCGGCGTCGTTGCATGATGTCTCCTGATTATTTTGGAACAGTGTTCCGAAATAATGACATCGATGTCGATCGCTGTCCAGCGCCGCGCCACAATCGCGTCCGCCATGCCACGCCGTTCAGCGCCCCCCTCCCCTCCCGACGATGCCGAGGTGTCGGCCCCCGCTGCGCGCGACGAGGTGGCGGCGCTGGCGCGCGGACTGGCCGTGCTGCGGGCGCTGGCCGATGCGCCCGGCCCGCTGTCGAACCGCGCCCTGGCCGATGCGACGGGCATCCCCAAGGCCACCGTGTCGCGGCTCGCGGCCACGCTGGTGGCCGGCGGTTTCGTGCAGCAGGACCCCGACAGCGAGCGCTTCCAGCTGGGCCCGGCGCTGCTGGACCTGAGCAGCGCCTACCTGCGCAACTTCGACATGCGCGCGCTGTGCCGCCCCTACCTGGCCGAGCTGGCCGACCGTGCGCAGGCGAGCGTGCACCTGGGCCTGCGGGACGGGCTGGACATCCTCATGATCGACACGGTGCGCCCGCGCTCGGCCGTGATCCTCACCCGCACCGACATCGGCACGCGCATGGACATCGCCACCTCGGCCAGCGGGCGCGCGTATTTCGGCGCACTGTCGCCAGCCGAGCGCGACACGCTGCTACAGGATTACCGCCGCGAGGCGCCGCAGCGCTGGAAGGCCGCGCGCGACATGCTGCTGCGCGCCGCCGAAGACGTCGAAGCGCACGGTTACGGCAGCTCGTTCCAGGAATGGCACCGCGACATCAACGCGATCGGCTTCACGCTGCGCGGGCCGCGCGGCGAGCTCTATGCGCTCAGCTGCGGCGGGCCGGCCTATGCGCTGTCGCCGAAGCTGCTGCGCACGCAGGTCGCGCCGGCCGTGCTCGCGACCCAGCAGGCCATCGGCCGCGCCTGCGGTGTGGCGCCCCGCGGGGAAGCGCGCTAGCGCACGCAGGCCGGCGCCGCCACGCCCGCCGGCAGCACGATGCCCCAGCGCAGGTCCACCTGGGTGGGCGCACCGCCGCCGGCCCAGGGCAACTGCAGCCTGCCGCTGCACTGCGCCGAGGCCAGCAGCCCAGGGAGCTTCGAGCCCTGCGACTCGAAGCCGGGCGTGTCGAGGATGAGGACCATGCCGCCGTCGCGTGCCAGCGCGCCGGGCGCCAGCCAGGGCGAGTCGCGCGCTTCGCCATCGACCAGCAGGTCGACCTGCGGCCCGGCCTTCAGCGCCACGGCGCCGGCGAACCAGGTGTCGCCGACGAGCAGGCGCAAGGGCTGTCCGCCGGTCCGCTCGGCCCACACGGTCTGCACGGCCGCGGCGATGTCGTCGGCCGGCAGGTTGGTTCGGGCCGCGTGGCCGAAGCGGCGGCCCGCTGCACCGTCGAACAGGCCCTGGCCAATCGCGGCCAGCACATGGGCCGCAACGACCACGCCCAGCAGCACGGGCCAGCGGCGCGGCGGCCAGCGCTCGGCCTCCAGGCCCGGCCAGCACAGCACGGCCCACAGCGGCAGGGACAGGAAGAAGGTCGTCAGCCAGGCCGGGACGATGCGCACCTGAAGCACCGCGGCAACGAAGACGACCGCGACCAGCGGACCGAACGCGGCCCACGACAGGAAGCGCCGGTCGAAATCGGTGCCGGATTCGGGAGCGTCGACCGGCGAGGAGCGCGCGCGCGGTCGCGCCCACCAGGCCCACGCCAGCACGGCCAGCATCGGTGCCAGCCGGACGAACTGCAGCCGGACCATCTTGAGCAACGCGATCTGGTCGTGGGTGCCGTGCGCGTGGGGATGGACCGAGGCCATCGCATAGGCCGCGGACCCGCCGCTGTGCCCCACCACCCACGCCAAGTGCGGCGCGAAGAGCAGCAGGGCCACCGCCGCGGCGACCGCCATGCCGCGGCGCACGCGCGCCTCGCGCCATCGCCCTTCCCACGCGATGAAGGCCAGGCCCACGGCCAGCTGCACGACGGCGCTGTACTTGGTGAGCAGGGCCAGGCCCGCGAAAGCGCCGAGCGCGGCCCAATCGCGCCATCGCGCGTCCGGCCGCGCCAGCACGCGCCACAGCATCCACCAGTAGCCCGCAATGGACCACAGCTGCACGGTGTTGTGGTTGAAGACCACGGCCCGCTGCACGTGGTAGGTGACCAGCGTGCCCAGCAACAGCGCCAGCACCGCGCGCCGCGGACCCGCCAGCTCGCGCGCCCACATCCAGACGATGGCCAGCGCCGCAGTGCCACACAAGATGCCCGCCGCATAGGTCAGCCAGGGCTGCGGCCCGGCGATGCGCACCAGCACCCCCATGATCCAGCTCGGCAGCGGCGGATGCTTGTAGTAGCCGAGCTCGAGGCTCCTGGCCCAGAAGAGCTCTTCCACGTTGTCCCACGGCGGGCTCGGGAAGAGCATGGACGAGGACAGCGTCCACAGCAGGGCCATCGCCAGCAGACAGGCGACGACCCGGGGGCGCAAGTCGTTCCGGTCGGCGGGCCCGGATACCCCCGAGGCGCGCGCGACGGCTGCCGGGGGTGGACGTGTGTGGGAAGGGAAGGGCATCGGCTGGAGGATCGGCGCATGGCAGCACGGCCACCCGTCCATTGCCGACAACGCACGGCGCCGTCATGCGGTGCACCGTCGTGCGAGACGGACGGCGGCGCACCCTCTGCCGCTCGCGTCGCGATCCCCAGCGTCAGCTGACCTTATCGTCTTCCTGCTTGGCCTCGGCCATCGCCTCGGGCTCGAGCTCCTCGGCCTCGCGGTTGTAGTGGATGAAGACGCCCCAGCCGGCAAGCAACACCCCCACCGCGACGACGAGCGCGCTCGCATAGAGCATGTCGGCTGGCTCCTTCTGCGCCTTGAATGCGGCCACCAGGCCCTCGACGGCCAGCGCGACCACCAGCACGACCAGGAAGCGCGACAGGAAGCGGCGCACGCGCGTCGGGCCGCTGATGTGGGCTTCGCGGACCACCTCCTCCTCGGCGATGGTGCGGGAGATCTGCAGCGCCACCACCGCCGATGCCAGCACGCCCAGCGCCTCGATGATGCTGGCCGCCGAGCCGCGGTCCAGGCCGCTGCCGAACGCGTCCCAGCCGATGCGTGCCGCGATCACCAGCAGCATCAGCGAGGCCGCGGCAAAGACCACGGCCATGAGGGCGTGCACGATCGGGAAGAGGTCGAGGATGCGCTTCATGGCGCGCCAGCTTGCCCGCGGCGGCCCGGCGCGTCTGTCGGGCGACGCAGCGCCGCCGGGCCGGACGGCAGCCCGCCGCCCGGCTTTCCGATCAGGCCGCTGCGGGCTGAGCCCCGGCCGCTTCCCGCCGGGCCCGGTGGTAACGGCCGGTGCCCCGCGTGACCACGGCGTCGTCGGCCAGCACGGTGCCGGCTTCGTGCTCCAGCCGGCCGGCCAGGCGCTGGTACAGCGGCGCGAAATCGATCCGCGCCAGCTCCAGCAGTTCGTCGAGGTTGCCCAGCACGAAATACGTTTCCTGGAAGTCGTCGATGCGGTAGCGCGTCTGCATCACGCGCTCGAGCCGGAAGCGCACGCGGTTGGGCGAGTCGTCCTCGACCGCGAAGCGGGTCTCGCTGGCCGAGGAGGCGATGCCGGCGCCGTAGATGCGCAGGCCGTCGGCCTGCTGCACCAGGCCGAACTCCACCGTGTACCAGTACACCCGCGCCAGCTTGTCGAGCACACCCAGGCGGTGTGCACGCAGACCGCCTTCGCCATAGGCCTGGATGTAATCGGCGATGACCGGGTTCATGAGCATCGGCACATGGCCGAACACGTCGTGGAAGACGTCGGGCTCTTCCAGGTAGTCCAGCTCGTGCGGCTTGCGGATGAACTGCCCGGCCGGGAAGCGCCGATGGGCCAGGTGGTCGAAGAAGACGTCGTCGGGCACCAGGCCCGGCACGGCCACCACCTCCCAGCCGGTGCGCTTCTTCAGCACCTTCGACATCTGCTCGAAGTCGGGAATCTGCTCGGGCCCGATGGGCAGGTCCTGCATGCCGAGGATGAACTCGTCGCAGGCGCGGCCCGGGAGCAGCTTCGACTGGCGCTCGAAGAGCGTACGCCACACGGCATGCTCCTCGGGCGTGTAGTTCGACCAGCCCTGGTCGATGGTCCAGTCGGGGCGGTCGGGCGCGTGCCCCTCGCCTGCCGCCAGGCCGTGCTTGGCCGATTCCTTGAGTTGCTGCTTGAGCATGGGACTCCCTTCGCAGACCCGGCCTCGTGGTTCAGGCCGTCGCCTTGCTCGGCGCCTTCTTCTCGTCCACGGCGAGCACGCCGCGGTTGATCTGGTCGCGTTCGAGCGATTCGAACAGGGCCTTGAAGTTGCCTTCGCCGAAGCCTTCGCGGTAGTTGCCCTTGCGCTCGATGAACTCGAAGAACACCGGGCCCAGCATCGGCTCCGAGAAGATCTGCAGCAACAGGCGCGGCTGGCCGCCCTCGGTCGTGCCGTCGAGCAGGATGCCGCGCGCCTGCAGCTCGCCCACCGGCTGGCCGTGGCCGGGCAGGCGCTTCTCGAGGTTCTCGTAGTAGATGTCGTTGGGGGCCGTGAGCAGCGGGATGCCGGCCATCTGCAGCGCGTCGATCGACTTCAGCAGGTCGTCGGTCAACAGGGCGATGTGCTGGATGCCCTCGCCGTTGAACTGCATGAGGAATTCCTCGATCTGGCCGCCGCCCTGCTTGGATTCCTCGTTCAGGGGAATGCGGATCAGCCCGTCGGGCGCCGTCATGGCCTTCGACGTCAGGCCGGTGTATTCGCCGGAGATGTCGAAGTAGCGGATCTCGCGGAAGTTGAAGAGCTTCTCGTAGAAGCCGGCCCAGTACGCCATGCGACCGCGGTACACGTTGTGCGTCAGGTGGTCCACCACCTGGAAGCCGTGGCCCTTCGGGTTGCGGTCGACGCCGGGCAGGAACTCGAAGTCGATGTCGTAGATGGACTTGCCGTCTTCGTAGCGGTCGATCAGGTACAGCGGCGCGCCGCCGATGCCCTTGATCGCCGGCAGGCGCAGTTCCATCGGGCCGGTCGGGATCTCCACCGGCTGGGCGCCCAGCTCTAGGGCGCGCTGGTAGGCCTTGTGCGCGTCCTTGACCCGGAAGGCCAGGCCGCAGGCCGAGGCGCCGTGCTCGGCCGCGAAGTACGCGGCCTGGCCGGGCTCGTTGTTGACGATGAAGTTGATGCCGCCCTGGCGGTACAGCAGCACGTTCTTGGAGCGGTGGCGGGCCACCAGCGTGAAGCCCAGCTTCTCGAACATCGTCTCCAGCACGCCCGGCTTGGGGGAGGCGAACTCCACGAACTCGAAGCCGGCGAGGCCCATGGGGTTGTCGAACAGGTCGGTCATTGCATCGTCTCCAGGGTGGGGCGGCCGGCGGCCGGGCATCCATCGACTGTAGGCATTCCGGGACGCATTTATCTTGCAATCTCGGGATCGGGAGCGTCCTTGTGCGCCGGATTCGTGCGAGCATTGGCGAATGGACGACATGATCGAGCTCGATTCCCTGGACCGGCGCATATTGGCTGTACTCCAGAAGCAGGGCCGGATCTCCTTCGACGAGCTCGGCGGCCAGGTCGGCCTGTCGGCCTCGGCCGCCTTGCGCCGGGTGCGCCGCATGGAAGACGCGGGCGTGATCGCCGGTTATGCCGCCCTGGTCAGCGCCAGGCGTGTGGGCCTGAGCCTCACGGCGTACATCAACGTGCGGCTGGAAAAGCACAGCGGCCGTGGCAAGCGAACGCCCATGGACGATTTCGCCGCCGAGCTGGCCACCTGGGACGAGGTGGTCGAGTGCGTGTCCCTCAGCGGCGACATGGACTTCCTGCTCAAGGTGGTGGTGGCCGACATGGACCACTACACGCGCTTCGTCATGGAGACGCTGCTCAAGCACCCCAGCGTGCAGGACTGCAAGACCAGCTTCGTGATGCGGCCGCTGAAGTCGGGCGTGTCGGTGGTGTAGCCCCGAAGGTGCGGCCGATGGCGTCCGAGCGGCTCTACCTGCGCCTGGACGGCGACCCCGTCCATGCGCCCGAAACCACCGTCCCGGCCGGCACGCTGAAGGCCATCGCCGTGCCGGCGCCGCTGCGCCACCGCATAGCCAACGTGATCGCCTACGACGAGGCCCTGCCGGAGGATGCCGACATCCGCGAGCGGGTGCTGCCGGACGGCGCGCTGCGCCTCATCGTCGACCTCGTCCAGGGCCGCGCCCGGGTCGCGGGGCCGAGCGTGCAGCCCGTGCTGCTGGCGCTGCGCGGCCGGCAGCGGGGGCTGTCGCTCGCGCTCAGGCCGGGCGCGTCGCAGGCGCTGTTCGGCGTCCCGGCGCACGAGCTGGCCGAGCGCATCGTCGACTGGGAGCTGCTCGTGGCCGCGCGGCACCGCAGCCTGCCCCGGCGATGGCAGGAGGCCCACGACGAAACGGCGCGCGCCCGCCTGTTGCTGTCCACCTTGCACGGCCTGATGCGTCCGGCAGACCCGGTGCCGCTGGGCCAAGCGCTGCAGGCCGCCGCACGGCTGCGCACGACCGCCTCGCCGCCACGCATGGCCGATATTGCGGCGGCCGTGGGCGTCGGCGAGCGCCGGTTGCAGCAGATCTTCCGCGCCCAGTTCGGCCTGTCGCCACGCAGTTGGCGACGGCTGGCCCGGCTGCACGCCTGCCTGCTGCGCCTGCGCGGCACCGGGCCGCCACGCTGGAGCGAGCTGGCGCTGGAGAGCGGGTTCTACGACCAGGCCCACCTGGTGCGGGAGTTCCAGGCGCTCTGCGGGCTCACGCCGGGGCAGTACATGCTTCGGCGCGGCGTTTCGGATTCGTCCAAGACATCGGCGTGAGCGCACCGCATCATGGCCGGCACGCACGAGGAGCACCGCAAGCATGATGACGAATCTCGAACACTGCGTGGCCGTGGTCACCGGCGCCAGCCGGGGCGCGGGCCGCGGCATCGCCGTCGAACTGGGCGCGGCCGGCGCGACGGTCTACGTCACCGGCCGCAGCACGCGCGACGCACCGGCCCCCACCTACGGCGAGCTGATGGCCCGGTCGGGCCTGGACCGGCTGCCGGGCAGCATCGACGAGACGGCTGCCGAGGTAAACCGCGCCGGCGGCCGCGGCATCGCCGTGCGCTGCGACCACACGCAAGAGGACGAGGTGGCCGCCCTGTTCCAGCGCGTGGCGGACGAGCAGCGAGGACGCCTGGACCTGCTGGTCAACAACGCCTGGGGCGGCCATGAGCACTTCGACGGCGTGTTCCAGTCGTCATTCTGGGAACGCCCGATGAACCAGTGGGACGCCATGTTCGACCGCGGCGTGCGCAACCACCTGCTGGCGAGCCGGCACGCAGCGCCGCTGTTCGTGCAACAGGGCCGCGGCCTGATCGTCACCACCACCTTCTGGGACCGCGACCGCTACATGAGCGGCAACCTCTTCTACGACCTCGCCAAGTCGTCGATGACGCGCCTGGCCTTCGGCATGGCGCAGGACCTGAAACCGCACGGCGTGGCCTCGGTGGCGGTGTCCCCGGGCTGGATGCGGACCGAGTTCGTGCTGGCCGGCCACCACACCGACGAAGCGCATTGGCGCGCTTGTCCCGAGCTTGCCGGCACCGAGTCGCCGCGCTACGTGGGACGGGCGGTGGTGGCATTGGCGACCGACCCCGCCGTCATGGACAAGACCGGCCGCGTCCTGCGCGTGGGCGACCTCGCCCGCGAGTACGGCTTCGCCGACATCGACGGGCGGCAGGTCGCGCCCTTCGAACTCGACGGCGTCGCGCCCCCGCGCCCCTGAACGGCGCGACGCGTGCGCCCCGGCTCACGCCGGGATCGGCCCCAAACCGTCGCGCAGCAGCCCCACGCCCAGTTCGTGCACGCCGTCCCACACGATCTGCACGCCCAGGCACAGCAGGATGAAGGCCGACAGGCGCAAGAAGATGATGGTGCCCGCCTCGCCAAGCGGCCGGAGCAGTTGCTGGGCATAGCGGAAGGCCAGGAAGGTGAGCCCGCCGAGGGCGATCAGCGCCAGCACGGCCCCGGTGCTGCGCGCCAGGGTCAGGGTCCAGCGCATGTCGGCCAGCGACACGCCCACCGTGATCGCCGCGGCGATCGAGCCCGGCCCGCAGCTGATCGGGAAGGTGAGCGGGTAGAAGGCCTGGCGGCTCGCCATTTCGGGCGTGAAGGCTTCGGCCAGCTGGGTGCGCGAGTCGCTGCCGGCCTGGCTGGTGGTGAGCATGCGCCAGGCGTTGGCGGCCACGATCATGCCGCCGCCCACGCGCACGATGGGCAGCGAGATGCCGAAGAATTCCAGCACGTAGACGCCCACCAGCATGGCGCCGAGCAGCAGCCACACCATGTTGCGTGCGATGCGGCGCGCCAGCAGCGCCCGCGTGTCCGGTGAGGCGCCCTCGGTCAGGCCGAGGAAGATCGGCGCCGTGGCGGCCGGGTTGAGGATGGGCAGCAGCGCCGCGAGCACGAACAGGAAGCTCTTGCCCAGGGCACCCAGCAGTTCGAGCGTCATGGCGCCGTCTTCTTCAGGCCTTGGGCGCCGCCGCGCCCGCCAGCTCGCGCATGCGCCGGCGCAGCGCGCGCTCGCGCCGCGCCTCTTCTTCGTGGTCTTCGCGCAGGCCGCGCCACAAGGCCACCGCCATGAGCAGGATGACGACGGTGAAGGGCAGCGCGAACACGATGGTCGCGGTCTGTACCGACTTGAGGCCGCCGGCCATCAGCAGGCTGGCCGCCACGCCCGCAACCAGGAGGCCCCAGGCGATCTTGATGCGCGCCCCCGGGTCCTCCTTGCCGCCGGTGCTCATCATGCCCAGCACCAGCACCGCCGAATCGCCCGAAGTGACGAAGAACACGACCACCAGCACGGTGGCGATGCCCGACATCAGCGTGCCCAGCGGCAACTGGCCGAACATGCTGAACAGCGCCGTCGAGACGTCGGCCTTCACCGCCTGCGCGATCGGCACGTGCTGCATGATTTCGAGGTTGAGCGCGGTGCCGCCGAAGACCGAGAACCAAAGGAAGGCCGCGATCGTCGGCGCGGCGACGGTGCCCAGGACGAACTCGCGCACCGTGCGCCCGCGCGAGACGCGTGCGATGAACAGGCCCACGAAGGGCGACCAGGACACCCACCAGGCCCAGTAGAAGATGGTCCAGGTGCCCACCCAGCTGCTGTCGCGGAAGGGCGTCATGCGCAGGCTCATGCGCACGAATTCGCTGGCGTAGCTGCCCAGGGTCGAGGTGAAGGTGTCGATGATCGCCACCGTCGGGCCCAGCACGAAGACCGCCAGCGCGAGCAG
The DNA here is from genome assembly GCA_030418545.1 of Xenophilus aerolatus. GTDB lineage: Bacteria > Pseudomonadota > Gammaproteobacteria > Burkholderiales > Burkholderiaceae_C > Xenophilus. Next base: position 210,675 of record QAIB01000007.1, read on the forward strand.
GGCCGCGAGGATCAGGTTGAAGTTCGACAGCAGCTTGATGCCGCGGTCGACCCCGCTCACGGCCGACGTGACGAACAGCACCGTGGTCACGGCGATGATGACCAGTTGCGCCGTTTCGCTCACCGGCACGCCGATCACCGCGCTCAGGCCGCTGTTGATCTGCAACGCGCCCATGCCGAGCGAGGCGGCCACGCCGAAGGCCGTGGCGATCACCGCCAGCACGTTGACGAGCGGACCGAGGCGCCGAACGGGTGCCCAGGGCAGCGCCTCGACAGCCGTGCTGACCAGCGCCGAGCCGCCGCGCCGGAACTGGAAGAAGGCGATGGCCAGCGCCACGACGCTGTAGACCGCCCACGGGTGCAGCCCCCAATGGAAGAAGCTGTAGCGCATGGCCGCGCCGGCGGCCTCGGGCGTGTTCGGCACGATGCCCGGCGGCGGCGTGCCGTAGTGCGACACCGGCTCGGCCACGCCCCAGAACACGAGGCCGATGCCCATGCCGGCGGCGAACAGCATCGCGAACCAGGAACCGAGCGAGAACTCCGGTTCCTCGTCTTCGGCACCGAGCTTCAGTGTGCCGTAGCGGCTGAAGGCCAGCCACAGCGCGAGAACCACCAGGCCCAGCACCACCCACAGGTAGAACCAGCCGAAGTTGCGGATGATCGTGGCGAGCGCGCCGTCGAAGACGGCGCCGAGATGGGCCGGGGCGATGACGCCCCACACGACGATGGCCAGAATCAATCCGGCGGAAACGATGAGCTGCATGGCTCCTCCCTGAATGGCCGGCGGCCGCACGCGTCAGGCGGTGCGGACAGGCACGACCGTGGTCGGCGCGTCGGCGGGGGTTGAGACGGAGTGGCAAGACAGGGCGGCCCGATGTGCCAGAGATCGCCACCCGAAGGTGGTGCTGTCAGCAAGGGCCGGCAGACCTGGGCGCTGGCCGGCGTCGCGCAGTCGGGACGCCGGCAGGGCTGTGCCGGGCCCGTGATTTTAGCAAGGGCGATGCCGCGCTGCCGGTCAGGCGTTTGCGCCCGGGCCTACGCCGATGCGGGGGGCGGGCAGCGATACTGTCACCCTCCAGACGGCCGACTGCGGGCGCTTGACCTGCAGTGGCGGCTTTCAGCCAGTCATCGAAAGACGTGTCCGCACCCGATCTCCCTCCGCTCCATGGCGAAGACGACCGCTGGACCCAGGCCGCCGGCGGCTTGCTGCTGGCCTTCGGCGCCTCGGCCGTGTGCTGCTACGACACCGAGGAGCGCGTCCGTGCCTGGAACGCGCGCTACCTCGACTTCTTTCCCGAGATGCGCGAGCTCGTTCGCGTCGGCCTGCCGGTGGCCGACACGATCCGGCCGTTTCTGCAGCGCCAGCACCCCGATGCCGGCGCGGCCGAGCTCGATGCCGCGCTGGCCAATGCCCTGTGGCGCCACGGCAATGAGCGGGGGCCGCTGCGCTACCAGCGGGCCGACAGCGGCCGCTGGCTGGAGCTGCGCATGTTTCCCGTGCCGGGCGGGCGGATCAAGCTGTGGACCGACGTCACGCACAGCGGGACAGAGGGCACCGATGCAAGCGTGCTGCTGGAACTGCTCACCGTCACCAACCTCGGCGTCATCCTGCACGACGCCCGGGGGCAGCTGCGCTACGCCAACTCGCGCTTCTTCTCGCAGCACTTCCTGCCGGTGCTGCGCGAGGTGCCCGACATCCGCGAGCGCCACGTCCAGGGCGACTACTGGCGCCGCTACTCGGCGATGTTCGAGCCCTCCGCGGCCTTCCGCGCGCTGTGCGACAGCCGGCTTGGCGGGCCGCTGCCCGGGCCCGTGACGCTGCGCGGCGTCACCGGCCGCAGCTACCGCATCGAGGAGCACGCGCTGCACGGCGGCATCGCCTCGCTGTGGACCGACGTGACCGACCTGGCCGATCGCGAGCAGGCGCTGGCGCGGGCGCACGCCGAACTGGCGGGCTTGAACGCGCAGTTGCAGCGCATGGCGCTGAGCGACCCGCTCACCGGCCTGCCCAACCGCCGCGCACTCGAACTTGCGCTCGCGGAAAGGCATGACGTGACGGCGGTCGCCCTGATCGACGTCGACCACTTCAAGGCCGTCAACGACCGCTTCGGCCACGAGGCCGGCGACACCGTGATGGCCGAGGTCGCGAGCCGGCTCGCCGGCGCATTGGCCGCGCAGGAACTGCTGGCCCGGTTGGGCGGCGACGAGTTCGCCATCCTGCTGCACAGCGCCAGCGAGGCCGAAACGCTCGCGCGCGCCGATGCCCTGCGACGCGCGGTGAGCGCACGGCCCGTGGCACTGGGCCACGACGCGCTGGTCGTCACCGTCAGCGTCGGCGTTGCGGCCGGCGAGGCATCGCAGGAGGCCCCTGCGGAGATGCTCCGGCGCGCCGACATGGCGCTGCTCGGCGCCAAGGCGCAGGGGCGCGACGTGGTCGGCAGTGCGCCCGCGCCCGCGCCGACGCCTGAGCGCGCCGGTATCGCCGACGCGCCCGCCACGGCGGCGGCCGACCCGAGCCTGGCCGCCGATTTCGGCCTCGAACCCGCGGCGCTGGCCGCCCGCCATGGCACACAACACCCGGTCTTCACGCGTGCGCGCTGGGCCCAGGCCCAGCGCGAGGGGCTGACGCTGGACCATTACTGGGGCTGGGTGCACTACAACCTGGGGCTGTCGGCCGCAGGCGACTGAGGCGCGCTACTGGATGATCCCGGCCTCCAGCAGCGCCGTGATCCGCGCGTCGTCGTAGCCGAACTCCTGGAGCACTTCGCGGGTCTGCTGGCCAACGCGGGGCGCGGGCGAAGCGGCAAAGGGCGCCTCGCCGTCGAAGTGGATCGGCAGGCCCAGGGATCGGGTTCGGCCGCCGGCACCGTGTTCGACCTCGACCACCATCGAAATCGCCATCGACTGCGGATGCTCCATCGCCTGCCCCACGTCGTGGACCGGCCCGACCGGCACGCCCGCACGGTCGAGGACCTCGACCCAGTGCTCGGCCGTGTGCGTGCTCAGCGCCTCCGTGATCAGCGCCTCCAGTTCGGCCTGGTGCCCGAGGCGGTCCCGCCCGGTGGTGAAGCGCGCATCCTGCAGCCATTCCGGATGGCCCAGCACATCGGCGATGCGCAGCCAGTTGGCCTGGTTGCCACCGCCCAGCGCGATGGCGCCCTCCTTGCAGCGGAAGGTCTGGTAGGGCGCGATCAGCGGGTGGGCGGTGCCCATGGGCCGGGCGATCGTGCCGTCATGGAAATAGGCGGCCGCGAACCAGTACATCTGCTGCAGCGACGCCTGCAGGAGCGAGGTCTCGACCCGGCTGCCCACGCCGGTGCGCAGGCGTTTCACATAGGCGGCCATGCACCCCAGTGCGGCCAGGATGCCGGCGTTGATGTCGGCGACCGAATTGCCGGGCTTGGCCAGCTCGCCGTCCCGGCTGCCGGTCACGCTGATCAGGCCGGAGAAGGCCTGCAGCACCAGGTCGAAGCCCCCCTTGTCGCTGAGCGGGCCGTTCGGCCCATAGCCGCTGATGGAGCAGTAGACGAGCTGCGGGTTGACGGCGCGCAGGTGCTCGTAGCCCAGGCCCAGCGCATCCATCTTTCCGCGGCGGAAGTTCTCCGTGACGATGTCGCAGCGCCCGGCCAGCGTCTTGATGATCTCCTGGCCCGCCTCCTTGCGGATGTCGACGGCGACGGAGCGCTTGCCGCGGTTGAGCATCACGAAGCCGGGCGCCAGGCCCGGGTCGCCTGGCCGCGCATAGCCCCGCGCATCGTCGCCGGCGGGAAACTTCTCCACCTTGATGACCTCAGCACCCATGTCGGCCAACATCAGCCCGCAGGTCGGGCCGGCCATGATCTGCGAGAGCTCGAGCACACGGACGCCCGCGAGCGGCAGGTCCGGGTTGCGTGGCGCGCCCATCAGGCCCCCGTGAAGCGCGGCGCGCGCTTTTCAGCGAAGGCCGTCAGCGCCTCGGCGATGTCGCGCGTCTTCAGGCTCGCGACGTGGGCCGCCTGGGCCGAGCCCTCGTCGTACTCCATGCGGCCGATCTCGTTGAGCGTGGCCTTCATGGTCACCAGTGGGATGGGCGCCTGTGCCAGAAGTTCGTCGATCCACTTGCGCAGTTCGGCGTCGAGCGATTCCGGAGGCACCAGCGCGTCCAGGTAGCCGATGCGCAGCATTTCCTCGGCCTGGAGGGTGCGCGACGTGAGGAACAGGCGCTTGGCGGCGCCCAGGCCCAGCCGCGACACCCAGCGACGCAGGCCGTGCGGGTAGTAGTGCAGGCCCAGCCGGGCCGCGGGCATGAACATGCGCATGCCTTCGACGCCGATGCGGAAGTCGCAGGCCAGCGTCAGGTCAGTCGAGCCGCCATACACGGGGCCGTGCAGCCTGGCGATCGTGATGGCCCGCGCGTTCTCGATGTCGTCGGTGAACTGCTGGAACTGGTTCTCGCCGGATGCCGCCGAGGCACCGAGGCGCCCCAGGTCGAAGCCGGAGCTGAAGCTGGTGCCCGTGCTTGCGAAGACGATGACGCGAACATCGCGGTTCGCCTCCAGCTCGGCCAGGTAGCCACGGAGCACGCCGAGGTCCTCGGGCTCGATGCGGTTGTGCGTCGCCGGACGGCGCAGCGTGATGGTGGCGACGGCGCCGTCGATGGCCAGCGCGGGGCTGGCGGGAACAGAGCCAAGAGAAGAGGCGGAGGATTCGGCTGTCATGGGAGGGTCCTGGAAATGGATGAATCAATCGAACTGGAGGTGCTGGCTACGGATGACCTCGCCCCACTTGCGCTGGTCGCGCCTGACCAGCGCGGCGGCGTCCGCGGGCGTCGAAGGCTCGGTGTTGCTGCCCTGCTCCGCGAGCTTCTGCTGGACGGCCGGCGTCGCGAGCGCGGCGTTGAGCGCCTCGTTCAATTTCGCGGCGATAGGTGCGGGCAGGCCCTTGGGCGCCGCCAGCACGAACCACCCTTCGGAGTCGTAGCCCGGCACACCCTGAGCGGCGATCGTCTTCACGCCCGGCAGCAGCGCCACCTCGCGGTCGGAGGTCACGGCCAGCGCGCGCAACTTGCCGGCCTTGACGAACGGTGCCGCCGGCGCAATGGTGGAGAAGGACACTTTCACCGCCCCGGCCATGACGTCCTGCAGCGCCGGTGCCGCTCCCTTGTACGGCACGTGCAGCATCGAGACCTGGGTGCTCGCCTGCAGCAGCTCCGACGACATCTGGTGGATGGTCCCGATGCCCGAGGTGGCGTAGCTCAGGCTGTTCGGCTTGGCGCGCGCCAGCGCCAGCAACTCCTGCAGCGTATTGGCCGGAACGCTGGGATGCACCAGCACGGCGAGGGGCGAGCGCGAGACGATACCCAGGTAGCTCAGCGAAGTGGCCGGGTCATAGCTCACCTTGCGCGCATTGGGAATGATGGTGAGCGGTGCGCCGTCGATCAGGCCGATCGTCAGCCCGTCGGCCGGGGCGTTGACGACGGCCTCGACGCCGATGGCCCCGCCGGCGCCTGGCCGGTAGTCCACCACCACCGGCTGGCCCAAGACCTTCTCCATCTGCGGCGCAAGGTCGCGGGCAACCGCGTCGGCAGCTCCGCCCGGCGTGTAGCCCAGGACCATCCGGATGGGGCGCTGCGGCTTCCACTCCTCGGCCATCGCCGCAGGGGCACCGGCCGATACGAGCGCGGTGGCCATGGCCGCAACCGCCCAGCTGACGCGCCGACTGGCTGCCGCAACGGGGCGGGCTGCCACCGAACGGCCCGATAGAATCCGCAACAACGCTGCTCTGTACATCTGAGTGCTCTTGGAAAATATTTAATACGTCGATAAATATATTTCTTCACCATGCAATTGCTATCGGGCAAAAACCCTGAGGCCGCCGGCTCGACGCTTGCCGAGTCCATCCGGATGGCGCTGATCAAGGACCTGGCGAGCGGCGCCATGCGCCCGGGCCACCCCATCGACGAGAAAGCGCTCGGCGCCCGCTTCTCCACCTCGCGCACACCGATCCGCGAGGCGATCCTTCAGTTGGCTGCGCAGGGCTTCGTGGTCATGAGCCCGCGCAGCGGCGCGAGCGTGCCCAAGCTGTCCATGCACATGCTGCGCGAGATGCTGGAACTGCTGGGCGAGCTGGAAGCGGTCGCGGCCGGGTATGCAGCGCGGCGCATGAAGCCCGGGGAGCGCCAGCAACTGGAGCGCAGCGTCGAAGCCTGCGCGCAGGCTGCGGCCAACGACGACGCGGCCGCCTACGAGCGCGCGAACGACGATTTCCACCAACTGATCTATGACGGCTGCCGCAACGGCGCACTGGTCGAGCAAATCGTGATGCTGCGCACGCGCTGCGCCGCCTACACGGCCCGACGCTTCGAATCGCCGGGCCGGATGCAACGCTCCGTCAAGGAGCACGGCGACGTGAGCCGGGCCATCGCGGACGCCGACTCGGGCGCCGCGCGCGAAGCGATGCTCGCGCACATCTCCATCGGGGGAAAGGATTTCGCCGAGTTCGTCAGCGGACTGCCGCCGGAGCTGCTCGGCATCTAGCCGGCCAGCGGTCCGGCACGCGCCCAGTCCCCCACCGCCCGCATGAAGCGGTCGGCGGCCACCAGCTGGTCCGACGCGATCCACTCGTCCGGCTGGTGCGCCTGGGCGATGGCCCCGGGACCGCACACCACCGCCGGGATGCCGGCCTGCTGGAAGAAGCCGGCCTCGGTGCCGAAAGGCAGGTCCGCCTCGGGCCAGAGCGCGCCCAGCGCGCGCGCGGCCGCGACTGCCGCCTCGTTGCCGTGGGTGGACAGGGGCGGCACGGCGGCCACCTGCTGCGCCTCGACCGTGACGCCGGCTGGCAGACCCGCCAGCGCCTCGCGGACCGCCTCGCGCACGAGTCGGGCGGTGGCCTCGTCCGGGGGTCGGCATTCCCACAGCACCTCGCAGCGGCCCGGCACGATGTTGATCGCGCTGCCGCCGTCGATGCGGCCGACGTTGAGGGTGGCCGGGTTGCCCTCGCCGGCGAATCTGCGCCGCAGGTCGACCAGCCGGGTGACCAGGTGCGCCGCCGGCTCGACCGCGCAGGCACCCAGCGAGGGGTCGCTGGAGTGCGCGGCCAGCCCGGTGAAGAGCGCCCGGTGGCCGAAGAAACCGCGATGCCGCACGCCGATCCTCATCTGCGTCGGCTCGCCGATGATGGCCAGCGCGGGCGCGCACGCCTTGAGTTGCTCCACGAGCTTGGGAGCGCCCAGGCAGCCGACCTCCTCGTCGTAGGAGACGGCCAGACGGATCGGGCGGCGCAGGGGCTGCCGCTGCCAGGCGGGCACCGCCGACAGGCATGCCGCGATGAAGCCCTTCATGTCCACCGCGCCCCGTCCGTAGAGCCGGCCCTCGCGCTCGGCCAGGACGAAGGGGTCGGAACGCCAGGCCTGTCCCGCCACGGGCACGACGTCGCTGTGGCCCGAGAGCACCATGCCGCCCGCCGCGTCGGGGCCGATGCGGGCCAGCAGGTTGGCCTTGCGGCCGTCCTCGCTGGGCAGCAGCTGCGCGTGCACGCCATGCCCGGCGAGGAAGTCCGCGACCCAGTGGATCAGGCCGAGGTTGGAGCGGTGCGAGGTGGTGTCGAAGCCCACGAGGCGCCGCAGGATCTCGGTGGTGGTCATGCCGTGCGCCCGCAGGGATGCGACCTGCCCTAGCTCACCAGGCCGATCCGGATGCGCCGGTTGTGCTGCCCCTTGTTCTCGATCTTCAGGATGCGCAGCGGTGCCGATTGCGCGGTGTTCGACAGGTGCGTGCCGCCGCAGGCCTGCCGGTCGAGGCCCTCGATCTCGATGATCCGCGTGGTGCCGTCGGCCTGGCTGGGCGGCGCGACCGAGCGGCTGCGCAGCACGCCGGGTTCGCGCGCGAGCGCGGCGGCGTCGAGGTACAGCGCTTTCACCGGCCGGCCGTCGGCGATGAGGTCGTTGAGGGCGGGCTCGAGCGCACGCAGCGCGTTGTTGTCCGCTGCAGGCAGGTCGAAGTCGATCCGCGCCGTGCCGTCGGCCGCCATCTGCACGCCGGTGACCAGCGAGCCCTCGAAGCGCTGGTAGACGAGCGCGTTCAGCAGGTGCAGGCCGGTGTGCAGCTGGCTCATCAGGAAGCGGAAGTCCGCGTCCACGTCCACGACGACACGGTCGTCGGGCACCCGGCCCGCGTCGGCGGTGTCGAAGCAGTGCCAGGCGTTGGCGCCCTGCATCTCGATCCGGTCGATCCTCACACTGCCGCCTCCTTCCCATGCGAGCGTGCCGCGGTCCGCCAGCTGGCCGCCGCCGCCGGGATAGAAGAACGACCGGTCGAGCAGCACGCCGTCGGGCCGGCGCGCGACCACTCGGGCTTCGAAGCGCAGGCAGTCGGGATCGATGTGGCACAGGTAGGGGGACATGGATTCCTCGTGGGGCCGGGCGGGCCGCTCATGAAAAACGCCGGGCGATGACGATGCCGGCGAGGATGACCACGGCCCCGGCGAACTCGACGGGGCTGAGGTATTCGTGGAACAGCCAGCCGCCCAGCACGGTGGCAATGACGGGCTGCACCAGCAGGGTGATCGAGGACAGCGCGGCCGGCAGCCGGGCCAGCGCATAGGCGATCAGGCCCTGGCCGCCGACGTGCGACACCAGGGCCAGTGCCACCAGCATCAGCACGCCGTGCAGCGTCTGCGGCACCAGCGATTCGCCGCGCGCGAGGGTCAGCGGCAGCAGCACGACCAGCGTGCCGACACTGCTCCAGGCCATCACGGTCATCGTCCGGTACTGGGCGCGCACCAGGCTCACGGCGAGCAGGTAGGCGCCGTAGAACACCGCCGACAGCAAGCCCAGCAGGTTGCCGGCCATGTGCCTCGAGCCGAAGTCGAGCCGATGGCCGATCAGCACGAAGGCGCCGGCCAGCGCGCACAGCATGCCGACCAGGAAGCCGGGCTTGAAGCGCTTGCCGAGGAAGAGCCTGGCGCCGAGCACCACGAAGATCGGCGCCAGGTTGGCCAGCAGGTTGGCATTGGCCAGCGTGGTCAGCGTCATCGACCAGTGGTACAGCGCCAGGTTGCCCGAGAAGATGAAGCCGACCAGGACGAGCCGGACCGGAATGGCCGGTGTGCCGGGCGCTTCGCCGCGGGCCGACAGCCGGTCGAGCAGGAAGAACACCGGAATGGCCAGCGCCACCCGGTACACCGCGCTGGCGGTGGGCGGCAGCTCGCTGTGCCGCAGGAACACGCCCCCCAGCGCCAGCGCGCCGGCGCCGAGCACCAGGGCCAGGAAGGAAAGAACGCTGCCGGTCGGGGCGGCGGGTCGTGCGAGGGTGTAAATCATGGGCGTCGTCTGGCGACGGCCCCGGGGCGGTCTGAGGACCGCGCAAGGAAAAGGCCGACGCCTGGGCCGCACGGTAGAACGCCGGCCGCGCGGCGTATTGGCGGAAATTGCGGCGCTGCTGTTGCCGCCGTGCAGGCGTCAGCCGGCCCGGGCGCGCACGTACTGCAGCGGCGTCATCCCGAAGGTGCGCTTGAAATGCCGGGTGAGCGCGCTCTGGTCGTAGAAGCCGCTCGCCACGGCGGCGTCGATCAGCGGGCGCCCGGCGCCTAGGTGGCGGATGGCGGCCCGCAACCGCAACTGCGTCAGGTAGGCATGCGGCGTCAGGCCGGTCGTGCGCTTGAACGCACCGATGAGCTGGAAGGGCGTCAGGCCGCCCGCGGCCGCCATCTGATCGAGGCTCAGCCGCTCGCCGAAAGCATCGTGCAGCAATTCCAGCACCGGCGCGAGTACGGCAGCGCCGGCGGGCGCCGCCGGCACGCGCTGGCCCGGGGCGGCGTATCGCTGGAACAGCGTGCCGAAGGTGTGGACGAAGCGTTCATGGCTCACCAGCGGGTCGTCCGACGCCGGGTCGGCGTCGAAGGCGCGATGCAGCGCGAGGAAGGCGTCGATCAGTGCCCGGTCGGCCAGCACGTTCGATGCGAAATGCCGGGGCTGGTCCAGGCCCAGCGCCGCCATCAGTTGCCGGATGCCGGGCTCCGCCAGGTAGAAGGCGCGGTAGCGCCAGCGCGCGCTGGCGCCCATGCGCCCGGAGTGGGGCTCGGACGGGTTGAAGACCAGCAGCGCCTGCGGTTCGGCCACACCCAGGCGGCCGCGGCTCCTGAACTCCGCGCCGCCCACCTCGGTGACCGCGATGACAAAGGAAGGGTGCACATGCGGTGCGTACTCGTGCGTGCTGAAGTCCGCGTGCAGCAGGTCCATGCCCGGCACGTCGGCGGCGTGCCAGTAGCGCGAGGTGTTCAGCGGGTCGAGCCTGGCCAAGAAAAGCCTCCGTGCGGATTGGCGTTGCCACGCGGCCAGTATCGCGCGGCCAGGGCTGTGAAGGCCCTAGAGCCCGTCGCGCACGCGGCCGAACACCTTCCAGAAGGTGGCGTCCTGCGTGGTCGCGAAGTTGATGCGCATCAGCGTGGTGGGCTGGCGGCGCGCGTGGAAGAGCGAGCCCGGCGCGATGAGGTAGCCCTCGTCCAGCATGCGCTGCGTGAGTGCATCGGTGTCGGCACCGGTCTCGATCCAGCCGAACAGCCCCGCCGGCTCGGAGGCCAGCGTGCAGCCGTGCGCCAGCGCGAGCTTCACCGCGCGGCTGCGTGCGCCGTCCAGCCGCACGCGGATGCGCTCGACGTGGCGGCGCAGCTGCCCCTGGTCGATACACCAGGCCAGCGCCCGCTCGAAGAGCGCCGGAGTGGTCAGCGTGGCCAGCAGCTTGGTCTCGAGCAGCCGCTCCACCAGCGGCGGCGAGGCGGCCAGGAAGCCGATGCGCCAGTTGGGCGCCAGGATCTTGGCGAAGCCGCTGACGTAGATGGTGCGCGAGAGGCCGTCAAGCGTCGACAGCCGCGTCGCATGCTCGGGCGCGAGGTGGCTGTAGGTGTCGTCCTCGACGATGTGGAAGTCGTGCTGGTTGGCCAGTTGCAGCACGCGGTGCGCGCCGGCCGGGCTGAGGCTGTAGCCCGTGGGGTTGTGCAGCACGCTGACGCTGACGAAGAGCTTGGGCTGGTGCGCCTCGCAGTAGCGCTGCATCACCGCCAGGTCGGGCCCGTCGGCCAGGCGCGGCACCGGCAGCACGCGCATGCCCAGGGCCTCGAGCCGCGCGAACTCCACCGCCCAGCCGGGCTCCTCGACCATCACCGGGTCGCCCGCGCGCAGCAGGGTGCGGCTGACGATGTCCAGCGCGTGGGTGGCGCCGACGGTGGTGACGATCTGCGAGGGCGCAACCTCGAGCTGGATGCCGGCCAGCTTCTTCACCAGGCTCGCGCGCAGCCCCGCGTCGCCCGCCGGGTCGCCGTACTGCAGCGAGAACTCCTGCAAGGCCTTGACGCCCGTGACCTTGCGCACCGCGGTGGGCATGAAGGTGCTCTCCAGCCAGTCCGGCGGCAGCACGCCCATGCCGGGTTGCGGCTTGGCGCTCTGGCGGTGGAACATGCCGCGGATCAGCGTGCTGGCGTCGGCCGGTGCGCGGGCCAGCACGGTGGTCACGGGTTGCGCCGGTTCTGCTACGTTCTTGATAGCTGCCGGCGCCCGCCCCGTGGGGGCTGCGGCATCGTTCCGCACATAGAAGCCGCGCTGGCGCCGGGCCTCGACCAGCCCCTGCGCGAGCAGCTGGTCATAGGCGGCCACCACCGTGTGCGGGCTCACGCCCTGCTGGCGCGCACACTCGCGCACCGAGGGCAGACGCGCGCCGGGCGCCATCAGCCGGTTGCGGATGCGCTCGGCAAAGCGCTCGGCAAGCTGGTCGGTCAGGGTCTGGGCGGAGGTGCGGGTCAGCATGTGTGTTGGTGCGCCGAGCAGTACAGACAGGCACCATGTCCGATCATCTGTACCGGTACTGTAATGGTCTCGAGTTTAGAGTCTGTGTCCATGAACTGGCAAGAATTCACCGCGCTGCTGGTGCTGGCCACGGCGATGAGTTTTTCGCCGGGGCCCAACACCACGCTGTCCACCGCCTTGGCCGCCAACGGCGGGCTGAAGCGCGCGATGCGCTTCGTGGTGGCGGTGCCGGTGGGCTGGAGCGCCCTGCTGCTGCTGTGTGCGGGCGGCGTCGGCGCGCTCGTCACGGCCGCGCCCACGGCGCGCGTGGCGATCAAGGTGCTGGGCATCGCCTACCTGCTGTGGCTGGCCTTGAAGTTGTCGCGAAGCGGCCAGCTCGGCCAGGCCGACGCCGGCCGGATGCAGGTGGGCTTCTGGCAGGGCGTGGGCTTGCAGTTCGTCAACATCAAGGCCTGGCTGCTGGCGTTGACGCTGGTCGCAGGCTGGGTCGCCGGCCAGGCCGAGCCGGCGCAGCGCGTGGCGGTGCTGCTTGGGGTGATGCTGGTCTTCGCCTTCGCGAGCAACCTCGCGTACGCGGCGGTGGGCGCGCTGCTGCGGGCCTGGCTGGCGCAGGGCCGGCGCCTGCTGTGGTTCAACCGCGGCATGGCGGCGGTGCTGGTGCTGACGGCGGCCTGGATGGTGAAGGCATGAGCGTTCCCGCAACCGATCCTCTGCACACGCGGCGCGAGACTCTGGGCCTGTGGCTCGGCGTGCTGGGCGTCGCGATCTTCGCGATCACGCTGCCCATGACACGCCTGGCCACCGGCACGGCCGACGCGCCGCAGCTCTCGCCCTGGTTCGTGACGCTGGGCCGCGCGGCGCTGGCCGGCGGGCTGTCGGCCGTCTTCCTGCTCGCCACGCGTTCGCCGCTGCCGCAGCGCCACCAGTGGAAGCCGCTGGGCATGGCGGTGCTGGGCAACGCCATCGGCTACCCGCTGCTGCTGGCCTATGCGCTGCGCGTGGTCACGGCCAGCCACGCGGCCGTCATCACGGCGTTGCTGCCGCTGGTCTCGGCCATGGTCGCGGCCTGGGTGCTGCACCAGCGCGCACGGCTGGGTTTCTGGGTGTGCGCCGTGCTGGGCAGCGCGCTGGTGGTGGCGTTCTCGCTGCTGCGCGCACAGCAGCAGGGCCATGGCTTCGGCTTCGAGTGGGCCGACCTGCTGCTGGTCGGTGCCGTCATCGCCGCGTCCTTCGGCTACATCTACGGGGCGCAGGTCACGCCGGCGCTGGGCGCCGAGCGCGTGATCTGCTGGGTGTGCGTGATGGCGCTGCCGCTCACGCTGCCGGCCACGGTGTTGCTGTGGCCCGCGCAGCCGGTCGCCACGTCGGCGTGGGTCGGCTTCGTCTACCTCGGCGTGTTCTCGATGTGGATGGGCTTCTTCGCCTGGTACCGCGGGCTGGCCATCGGCGGCGCGCTGCGCGTGAGCCAGACGCAGCTGCTGCAGCCCTTCCTCTCGATCCTCGCCGCCATTCCCCTGTTGGGCGAACCGCTGGACGCGGTCACCCTCGGCTTCGCCGCCGCCGTGGTCGCCACGGTGGTGGTGGGCAAACGGCTTTCGCAACCCCCGACTTCTTCACCGCCCACGGCGGCACATCCCAGGAGCACGACGACATGAAGTGGACCCTCGCCGCACGCGCGGAAAAAATGAACCCCTCGGCCATCCGCGAGATCCTCAAGGTCACCGAGCGGCCAAACGTGATCAGCCTGGCCGGCGGCCTGCCCTCGCCGAAGACCTTCCCGGTGAGCGCCTTCGCGCAGGCCTGCGCCGACGTGCTGGCCAACGATGGCCAGGCCGCATTGCAATACGCCGCCAGCGAAGGCTATGCGCCCCTGCGCCGCGCGGTGGCCGACATGCTGCCCTGGGACGTCAACCCCGACCAGGTGCTGATCACCACCGGCTCGCAGCAGGGCCTGGACCTGATCGCCAAGGTGCTGCTCGACCCCGGCAGCAAGGTGCTGGTGGAAACGCCCACCTACCTGGGCGCGCTGCAGGCCTTCAGCCCGATGGAACCGCAGGCCGTGAGCGTGGCCAGCGACGGCGAGGGCGTGCTGCCCGACGACCTCACGGCGAAGGCCGAGGGCGGACGCTTCGTCTACCTGCTGCCCAACTTCCAGAACCCCACCGGCCGCACCATGAGCGAGGCGCGGCGCGCCGCGGTGAGCGCCGCCGCGCAGGCTGCCGGCCTGCCGATCGTGGAAGACAACCCCTACGGCGACCTGTGGTTCGACGAGGCGCCGCCGCTGCCGCTCACCGCGCGCAACCCCGAGGGCTGCATCTACCTGGGCTCCTTCTCCAAGATCCTCGCGCCAGGCCTGCGCCTGGGCTTCCTGGTGGCCCCCAAGGCCATCTACCCCAAGCTGCTGCAGGCCAAGCAGGCGGTGGACCTGCACACGCCGATCTTCACGCAGCGCATGGTGTCGGCGGTGATGAAGGACGGCTTCCTGGACCGCCACGTGCCCACCATCCGCGCGCTGTACAAGCAGCAGCGCGACGCGATGGTCGCGGCCCTGCAGCGCGAGTTCGGCGTCGACGGGCAGCCCCTAGACGCCGAGCGCCCCCTCGGGGGGCAGCGAGGACACGCAGTGCCGAGCGTGGGGGCTCGACGTCCTGGCCTGGACGTCGAGTTCAACGTGCCCAAGGGCGGCATGTTCCTGTGGCTGCGCATGCCCGAGGGCATCGACAGCACCGCCCTGCTGGCGCAGGCCGTGGAGCGCAACGTGGCCTTCGTGCCCGGCGCGCCCTTCTACGCCGGCGAGCCCGACACGCGCACGCTGCGCCTGTCCTTCGTGACGGCGACCGTGGAGCAGATCGACACCGCGATCGCCGCCCTGGCCGCGACGGTGCGCGAGGCGCTGGCGCACCGCACGGCGGCGCAGATCACGCAGCAGCTCGCAGCCGCCTGATCGTCAGACCTTCAAGCCCAATCGGCCGCCCGCGCCCGCATGACGGGCGCCGGCAGCTATTGTTTCGATAGCAATCGGGGTTGCCCATGCACACCGCCATCCTCACCTTCGACGGCTTCAACGAGCTGGATTCGCTGATCGCCCTGGGCGTGCTCAACCGCATCAAGCGCCCCGGCTGGCGCGTGACGCTGGCGGCGCCGACCGCCCGCGTGACCTCGATGAACGGTGTCACGCTCGAGGCCACCGCTTCGCTGGACGAGGCCGGGACGGCCGACGCGGTGCTGGTGGGCAGCGGCATCCGCACGCGCGAGATCGTGGCCGACGCGGCGCTGATGGCACGCCTGCAACTCGACCCCGCGCGCCAGCTGATCGGCGCGCAGTGCTCCGGCACGCTGGTGCTCGCCCGGCTCGGCCTGCTGGGCCGGGTGCCCGCCTGCACCGACCTCACGACCAAGCCCTGGGTGCAGGAGGCCGGCGTGCGCGTGCTCGACCAGCCCTTCTTCGCCGACGGCAACGTTGCGACAGCCGGCGGCTGCCTGGCGTCGCCCTACCTCGCGGCCTGGCTGATCGCGCGCAGCGAGGGCCTGGAGGCCGCGAGCTCGGCCCTGCACTACGTGGCGCCCGTGGGCGAGAAGGACAGCTACGTCGCCCGCGCGCTGGCCGCCGTCACGCCCTACCTGCCCGCAACGACGGCGATCGGCTGAGGCACGGCGCCATGGTCACCCTCCCCACCCTCGGCCTCTTCGTGCTTGCCGCGCTGGCGCTGATGGCATCACCCGGCCCCAACATGGCCTTCGTGCTGGCGCAGGGCGCGGCGCACGGGCCGCGCGGCGCCGTCGCCGGCGCCATCGGCATCGCGCTGGCGGACTTCGTGCTCGCGCTGGCGGCCGCCAGCGGCGTCGCGGCGCTGATGGCCGCCTGGGCGCCGGCCTTCGACCTGCTGCGCTGGGCCGGCGCGGCGTACCTCGTGTGGCTGGGCGTGCAGGCGCTGCGCGCGGGCGCGCCGGGAGCGCGTGCGGCCGACGCGCCGCCTGCGGGGCTCGCGCGGGTGGCGCGCATGGGCTTCGTCAACACGCTGATGAACCCGAAGGCGCTGGTCTTCTTCGTCGTCTTCCTGCCGCAGTTCGTGCACCCGGCGCAGGGCTCGGTGAGCGTGCAGATGGTGCAGCTGGGCGCGGTGATGTCGGCGGTGTCCCTGCTCTTCAACACCGCGCTGGGCAGCGCCGCGGGCGTCGTTGCACGGCGCGTGGCCGCCAGCGAGCGCGGCGCGCGCCTGCGCCAGCGGCTGCTGGCGGGCGTGATGTTCGGCCTGGCGCTGCGGCTGCTGGTGATGGCGCGGCCGGCCGCGGCATGAGCTTGTCCTTTTTCTTTTGATCGAAGCATGAACGTCCAGCACATCGCCGCCTTCTCCGACGGTCCGCGCGGCGGCAACCCCGCCGGCGTGGTGATCGGCGACAGCCTGCCGCCCGACGACCGGATGCAGCAGCTCGCGACCGAGCTCGGCTATTCCGAAAGCGTGTTCGCCGCGCCGCAGCCCGGCGGCGGCTGGCGCGTGCGCTACTTCTCGCCTGCGGCCGAGGTGCCCTTCTGCGGCCACGCGACCATCGCGCTCGGTGCCGCGCTGGCGCGTGCCCAGGGCGACGGCGTGTTCGAGCTCGCCATCAACCATGCGCGCATCACCGTCGCGGGCCGGCGCGAGGGGGTGCTGGTGAACGCCGCGCTGCAATCGCCGCCCACGCGCAGCGAGCCGCTCGCACCGGCGCTGCGGGCCGAGGCGTTGGCGCTCTTCGGCCTGAGCGAGGACGAGCTCGACCCGCGCCTGCCGCCGGCCCTCGCGCACGGCGGCGCCGACCACTTCGTGCTGGCCCTGCGCAGCCGCGCCGCGCTGGCCGCGATGCGCTACGACTTCGACGCCGGCCGCGAGCTGATGCAGCGCGCCGGCCTGGCGACCATCGCGCTCGTGCATGCCGAGGGCGAGCGCAGCTTCCACGCCCGCAACCCCTTCGCCGGCGGCGGCGTGTACGAGGACCCGGCAACGGGCGCGGCTGCCGCGGCGCTGGGCGGGTATCTGCGCGACCTCGGATGGCCGCACGGCGGCGCGATCGACATCGTGCAGGGCGAGGACATGGGCGTCGTCTGCCGGCTGCACGTCGACATCGCCCCAGAGCCTGGGGCGTCCGTGCGCGTGTCGGGCACCGCGCGCATGATCTCGGCCTGACAGCACTTCAAGGAACACACGACATGCTCAACATCTGGGGCCGCATCAGCTCGATCAACGTGCGCAAGGTGGTGTGGTGCGCGCAGGAACTCGGGCTCGACTTCCAGCGCACCGAGGCCGGCGGCAAGTTCGGCATCGTCCAGTCCGAGGAGTACCGGGCCATGAATCCGAACGCGATGGTGCCGACCATCGACGACGGCGAAGGCGACGCCCGCGTGGTGCTATGGGAATCGAACGTCATCGTGCGCTACCTCTGCGCGAAGCACTGGACCTACCAGATGTACCCCGAGCAGTTGCCCGAGCGCTTCGACGCCGAGCGCTGGATGGACTGGCAGCAGACCACGCTGAATCGCGCCAGCGGCGGCGCCTTCGTGCAACTGGTGCGCGTGGCGCCGGAGCAGCGCGATGCGGCCGTCATCGAGGAATCGATGCGCGCCACGGAGCCACTCTTCGCGCTGCTCGATGCGCACCTGGCCACGCGCAGCTTCATGACCGGCGAGCGCTTCACCATGGCCGACATCCCGATCGGCTGCGAGGTGCACCGCTGGTTCGGCCTGCCGGCGGCCGACTACCGGCGCCCGAGCTGGCCGAACCTCGAGCGCTGGTTCGCGCAGATGCTGCAGCGCCCCGGCGCGCGCGGCGTGCTCGACCTACCGCTCGAATGAACACCCCCCGTCTTCGCGGACTTCGTTCCGCTACGCCAACCCCCTCAAGGGGGCACATCCAGCGGCCTGGCAAAGCCAGTTCCGCGGATGTCCACGTCCGGCCTGCTCCGCGGCCACTCGAAAAATGAAGTCCCATCCGTTCCAGCAAGTCGACGTCTTCACCGACACCCCCTACCGCGGCAACCCGCTGGCCGTGGTGCTCGATGCCGAGGGCCTGGCCGACGAGGCCATGCAGCGCTTCGCGCGCTGGACGAACCTGTCCGAAACGACTTTCGTGCTGCCGCCCACCGACCCCGCGGCCGACTACCGCGTGCGCATCTTCACGCCCGCCGGCGAGCTACCCTTTGCGGGGCACCCCACGCTGGGCACCTGCCATGCCTTTCTACGCGCCGGGAACGTACCGCAGGCGCTGGGCCGCGTCGTACAGCAGTGCGGTGCCGGGCTGGTGCAGATCCGGCGCGAGACGGGCCATGCGGCCGGCGAGCGCCTCGCCTTCGCCGCGCCGCCCCTGAAGCGCAGCGCGCCCAGCCCGATGCTGCTGGCCAAGGTCGCCAATGCGCTCGGCCTGAAAGCGGCCCAGATCACCGCGGCGCAACTGCTCGACAACGGGCCCGTGTGGCTGGGCCTGCTGCTGGCCGATGACGAAGCCGTGCTGTCGCTGCGGCCGGACCACCGGGCGCTGCGGGAATTGGGGCAAAAAGTGGGTGTGGCCGGCGTCCCGCCTGCGGAAGCTGCTCCGCCCGCCTGGCGCCGGGCCGCCCCAAGCCAGGCGGCCCCCCTCGGGGGGCGGCGCGACGAAGACGCGCCTGGGGGCGGATTGCTGATAGCGAAGTCGAATCGGGAAGCACGAGCTTTCGGCGGCGGGGCGAGTGCTGCTGTGGCAGAACGGCCGTCCGCACCGCAGGTCGATGTCGAAGTACGCGCCTTCGCCGCCCCGGTCGGCGTCGACGAGGACCCGGTCACCGGCAGCCTCAACGCCGGCCTGGCCCAATGGCTCATCGCCGACGGCCACCTGCCTGCGCGCTACGTGGCCGGTCAGGGCCAGTGCCTGGACCGCGACGGCCGCGTCTTCATCGAACGCGACGCGGCCGACCAGGTGTGGGTCGGCGGGCATTCAGTGACCTGCATCGAAGGGCAGGTCACGCTGTGACGCCCGCCACGCAGATCGATCACCTCGTCGTGGCCGCCGCCACGCTCGACGAGGGCGTGGCCTGGTGCGAAGCCACGCTGGGCGTCGTGCCCGGACCGGGCGGCCAGCACCCGCTCATGGGCACGCACAACCGCCTGCTGGGGCTGGGCGGCGAGCGCTTTCCGCGCTGCTACTTCGAGATCATCGCCATCGACCCCGCGGCCGTGCCCGCGCGTGCCCGCCACCAGCGGCGCTGGTTCGACCTCGACGACCCGGTGCTGCGGGCCGCGCTGGCCAAGGAGGGACCGCGCCTCGTGCATTGGGTCGCGCGCGTGCCCGATGCGCGGGCCGCCGTGCACGCGCTCGCGGCGGAGCCGACGCACATCGACCGCGGCCACGTGCTGGCCGCCTCGCGCGACACACCGCAGGGCCGCCTGGACTGGCAGATCACCGTGCGCGACGACGGCCAGCGCCTCTTCTACGGGGCTCTGCCGACGCTGATCCAGTGGGGCAGCGCGCATCCGGCCGATGGCTTCGCGCCTTCGGGCCTCGGCCTGCTGGCGCTGGAGGCCACGCACCCGCGGCCGGAGGTGCTGCAGGCTGCGCTGGCAACGGTCGGCGCGAAGGACCTGATGACGGTGAGAGCCGGTGCGCCCAATTTCATGGCGCAATTCATGACGCCCAAGGGCCCCGTCACCCTCGAATCCAAAGGACTCTGATGCTGAACGTGCACGACCTCCTCTTCTTCTCCCTCGCCGCGCTGGTGCTGGTGCTCACGCCGGGGCCGAACATGATCTATTGCGTCTCGCGCGCGCTGTGCCAGGGGCGCGCGGCCGGGCTGATCTCGCTGGGCGGCGTGCTGCTGGGCTTCGTGGTGCACCTGCTGGCAGCGGCGCTGGGCCTCACCGCCCTGCTGGCGGCCGTGCCCCTCGCCTTCGACGCGATCCGGCTGGCCGGCGCGGCCTACCTGATGTGGCTCGCGTGGCAGGCGGTGCGCCCCGGCGGCACCGCGCCGTTCCAGGCGCGCGACCTGCCGCACGACCCGCCCGGCAAGCTGTTCAGCATGGGCTTCGTCACCAACGTGCTGAACCCGAAGGTCGCAATGTTCTACCTGTCCTTCTTCCCGCAGTTCCTGCATCCCGAGAAGGGCTCGGTGCTGCTGCAGAGCCTGCAGCTGGGCGTGGTGCAGATCGGCATCAGCGGCGCGGTGAACTGCGCGCTGGTGATGGGCGCGGCGGGCATCACCGCCTTGCTGTCGCGCAGCGAGGCCTGGCTGCGCGCGCAGCGCTGGGTGATGGGCAGCGTGCTGGCCCTGCTGGCGGTGCGCATCGCCATGCCGGATCGCAAATGAGGGACGCACCGATGCAGTTCACCCGCGAAGAGATCGCCGACGCGCAACGCACCGTCTACGCCGCGATGCCGCCCACGCCGCAGTACGCCTGGCCGCTGCTGGCCGAGGCGCTGGGCACCGAGGTGTGGGTCAAGCACGAGAACCACACACCCGCGGGCGCCTTCAAGATCCGCGGCGGCCTGACCTACTTCGAGGCCCTGGCGCGGCTTCAGCCGCAGGTGCGCCACGTGATCAGCGCCACGCGCGGCAACCACGGCCAGTCGGTGGGTTTCGCGGTGCGTCGCCACGGCCTCGCGGCGACCATCGTGGTGCCGCACGGCAACTCGCTCGAGAAGAACGCAGCCATGCGCGCGCTGGGCGTGACCCTGGTCGAACACGGCGACGACTTCCAGGCCGCGGCCGACCACGCGGCGGCGCTGGCGGTGACGCAGGACCTGCACCGGGTGCCCTCCTTCCACCGCGACCTGGTGCGCGGCGTGGCAACGGCGTATGTCGAGTTCTTCGAGGCGCTGAAGGACGCGCCGCCGGAGGTGCTGTTCGTGCCCATCGGCCTGGGCTCGGGCTTCGCCGGCGCGGCCGCGGCGCGGGCGCACGTGGGCGTGAAGACGAAGCTGGTCGGCGTGGTGTCCGCACACGCCACGGCGTACCTCGACTCCTTTCGGGCCGGCCGGCCGCTGGATGCGCCCGTCAGCACGCAGCTGGCCGACGGCATGGCCTGCCGCACGCCGGTGCCCGAGTCGCTGGAACTGATCCGCCGCGAGGCCGAGGACGTGGTGGCCGTGACCGACGACGAGGTGGCGTGCGCGATGCGCCTGCTCTACGGCGCCACCCACAACGTGGCCGAGGGCGCCGGCGCCGCGGCGCTGGCCGCGGCCTGGCAGCAGCGCGGGCGCTGGGCCGGTCGCCGGATCGGCGTCGCGCTCACGGGCGGCAATGTCGATGCCGACGTCTTCAGCCAGGTGTTGCGGCGGCCGCCTGCAGCATCTGCGCCAGCAGCTGCGGCTGCACCGGCTTGAACACGACGGTCAGGCCGCTCTCGTAGGCGGCGCGCACACGTGCCGGCTCGGTGTCGCCGGTGATCAGGATGGCCGGCAGCTGGCGCCCCGCTGCGCGGCGCAGGCGCTGCACGGCCTCGATGCCGTTGACCGAGCCCGTGAGGCGGAAGTCCACCAGCATCACATCCAGCGCCGCGCCCTCGCGCGCCACCACGCCCTGCGCCTCGGCCAGGGTGCGCGTGGCGTGCACCGCGGTGCAGTAGGGCTGCAGCCACAGGCGCATGGCATCGCCCACCGCATGCTCGTCGTCCAGCAGCAGGACGCTCGGCCGCCGCGCCTCCAGGCTGTGCGTGTGCGAATGCACGGGCTCCAGGTGCATGGGCGTGCTGGGTTCGGCCACCATCGGCGCCAGCGTGCTGTCGCCGAAGCCCGAGACCGGCCCCTGCCCCGTCGCCAGCGGCAGGTCGATCCAGAACGCACTGCCCCGCCCCGGCACCGAATGCACGCCCGTGCGCCCGCCCAGCAGCGCCGCCAGGCGGCGCACGATGGCCAGGCCGATGCCCAGCCCGCGCGCGGCGTCGCGCTCCGGGTTGCCCACCTGGTAGAACTCCTCGTACAGGCGGGGCAGGTGTTCCGCCGCCACGCCCGGCCCCTCGTCGCGCACGGCGATGCGAAGGCCGGCGCCGCGGCGCCGCGCCGTGACCAGGATGCGATGACCGCCCAGCGCCCGCGGCGCGTGCTTGATGGCGTTGTCCACCAGGTTGGACAGGATGCGCAGCAGCAGCGCCGCGTCGGTGTCGAGCGTGTGGCCGCTGGCCTGCACGCGCAGGCTCAGGCCCGCCGCCTCCACGCGCGGCCCCTGGACCTGCGACAAGTGCGCGAAGACATCCACCAGCGCCACCGGCTTGGGCACGGCCTGCACGGTGCCGGCATCGATGCGCGAGATGTCGAGCATGGCGTCGAGCAGGTGGCCCACCGACGCCGTGGCGGCGCCCACCTGTTCGGCCATCGCCCGAGCCGGGTGCTCGGCCAGTTCGCGGCGCATCGCGTCCGACAGCAGCGCCAGCGCGTGCACCGGCTGGCGCAGGTCGTGGCTGGCCGACGCGAAGAAGCGGGTGCGCTCCTCGTTGAGCCGCTCCAGGTCGCCCTTCTGCGCGGCGAGTTGCTCGCTCAGCGCTTCCATCTGGAACTGCATGGTCACGCTGTGGGCGATCATGTGCCGCTGGGCCAGCGCCAGCCGTGCGATCCAGGTCGAGAACAGCAGGATGCCCAGGCACAGGAACCAGCCGGCCGGCCCGCCGTGCACGGCCCCGTACACGGCCATGCCGGTGGTGAGCGGCACCAGCCAGGCCGCGATCGCGGGGCGCCACAGCGCCACCGCCGGCACCGACCCCATGAGCATGGCGCACAACGCCACCCCCAGCAGCGCCGCCAGTTCGACGTTCAGTGCGCCCGCCGGCAGCAACAGGAAGGGGGCGAGCCCCCATACGGCCGAGAGGGCGAGCAGCGGTCCCAGGTAGGGCCCTTCGCCGCCGGGCGGTCCGTCGGGATGGTCGGCCGCGGGAAAGCGCCGCTCGTTCGCCAGCGCGACGGCAAGCCGGGCCACCAGGGCCACGGCGGCCAGCCCGAGCCACAGGAAGACGGCCCGGCGGTGGGTCAGCGACCAGTACACCGCGGCGACCAGCAGGGCCGACAGGGTGTGGGGAACGAAGGTCTTTCGGGCGAAGGACAGGAGCCGCCGCCGCATCCACCGCTCGACGCGCTCGGCCTGCGCCGGGGGAGCGGGGGTCGCGCCAGCCGCCGGTCGTGCACGGCTGCGGGAGAACATGGCGGCCGAGTCTAAGGGCCGGCCACGGCGCCTCGCCGACGCTTGCGCCAGGAAAGCGATTGCAGCGGGCCGCCGGCGCAAGAGCCGCGAAGAAATTCAGTGAATTACTTCACGAATCTTGCGCCGGCGCAGAAAAGCGTCGAAAGGTGGGTACGCTATGGAATTCGTAGCTGGCGGCGCCCATTCCGCGGGCGCCGCAGCCACTTCTTACCAGCGCACCTTCACGCCCAGGCTGCCGTTCACGCCACTCTTGGTGCGCGCATCGCCGCCCGAGGCCCACAGCTTGCCCAGCTCGCCGTACAGGCTCGTGCTCTGGCTCAGCTGCCAGGTCGCGCCCAGCGCCACCTCGCTGCTCGTGCCGCCCGTCCTCGTCAGGATCGGCGTGCTGG
>QAIB01000008.1 GCA_030418545.1 Xenophilus aerolatus
GCGCCATTCGCGGCGCCGTGCAGTGCCCAAAGCGCGTCGATTCCAGGCGAGCACCTCCGTCGTGCCGCACGACGGTCAGCGCGAGCCTGAGCCGGAGAACGCACACCGGCGCCGCCGGCCGGGTTCAGGCCCGCAGCCGCTATTCACCCAAGCCTGGGCCTCGCAATAAAGACCGCAGCGAACGGGACGTCCACGGCCTTCAGGGCCGCCGAACCTCCATCGGCTGCTTCGACCAGTACACCCCCGCCAACTGGTCCAACCGCACCGTGCCGCCTGTCGACGGCGCATGCACGAAGCGGCCGTCGCCGACGTAGATGCCGGCATGCGTGGGCCGGCCGCGGCCGAAGAGCACCAAGTCGCCGGTGCGGATCTCGTCGATGCCGACGGGCTCGCCGAAAGCGCTGAGTTGCGCCACCGTACGTGGCGGCACCAGGCCAGCGCGGCTGCGGTACACGTAGCCGATCAGCCCGCTGCAGTCGAAGCCGCTGTCGGGCGTGTTGCCGCCGTAGCGGTAGGGCGTGCCCACCAACCCCAATGCATGGATCGCGATGTCGTCGGACTGCGAGGGCGTGAGCGGCGGGTAGTAGGTGGTGCGCGGCGCGGCCGGCATGCGGCCGCCGCTGGGCGGGGTGGTGCAGCCGGCCAGCAGGGCGCCGCACACCAGGGCAGCGATCAGCGGCGCGGAAGGCAGGGCAGCGATTCGGAGCGGCAGGACCAGGCGCATGGCAGTGGCGGATGAGCTGGGATGCTATGAAGTTTATAGCTGACGGCGCCCGCCCCGCCTGCTCTGGCGGCCTCGATGAGGGTCAATCGTGGGCCGACCGCAACGCGCGGCCGCCAACTCAGCGGCTCTGCCAGAAACCGCGGTGCGTGGCCACCATCTCCTCGGCCACGGCTTCGGCCGGGCCGATCACCTCCACCGTGCGCTGCCCGCGCGCGAACACCTCGCGGCAGGGCAGGCTCAGCGTCGGGTTCTCGGGATGGTCGCCGGTCAGCGCCAGCAGCGCCGTCTCTTCGGCGCCGTACAGCACGCGGCCGATGCCGGCCCAGTACACCGTGCCGGCGCACATGGCGCAGGGCTCGAAGGTGGTGACCAGCGTGCACTGGGCGAGGTAGCTGCCGGGGTAGTTGGCCGCTGCCGTTCGGGCCAGCGTGGCCTCGGCGTGGTTCACCGTGTCGATGTTGCCCTGCTCGGCGAGCACGGTCTCGCCATCGGGCGCCAGCAGCAATGCGCCGAAGGGATGGCGGCCCATGGCCATCGCGCGGCGCGCCACGGC
This sequence comes from Xenophilus aerolatus, assembly GCA_030418545.1. GTDB lineage: Bacteria > Pseudomonadota > Gammaproteobacteria > Burkholderiales > Burkholderiaceae_C > Xenophilus. Next base: position 1,278 of record QAIB01000008.1, read on the forward strand.
GTCGGCGCGGCGCAGGTGGCGGGCGCATTGGTCGGGGGTGAGGTCTTGGAGGGTGGGTGGCATGGTGTCAACAGGCGAGCAAGGCGCACGCCTGGCCGGGCGTGAGCACCGGCAGGTCCTCGATGCGCGAGAGCAGCAGCAGATCCTGGTCGCCGCTCACGATGGCATCGGCCGATGCGGCCAGCGCCACGTGGATGAACTTGTCGTCGTCGGCATCGCGCGAGAAGGTCCGGCCCGCAAGCTCCGGGGAAATGTCGACCCAGACGCCGGCGGCGCCCAGGTCGTGCAGGATCGCCTTGCGGTCTTCCAGGTCGAGGTAGCGGTCGAACTTGGGGCGCCAGAGCCGGGACTGCAGTTCGGCGAAGGTGGCATCGGAAAACAGAAGCCGCCCGTGCGCCAACGCATGCCGCACGATGCGCGCGGGCGGCGAAGTGGTCGACAGCGCGGCGCTGATCAGCACGTTCGAGTCGATCACCAGTGCGGCGTCAACTCTCATCGGCCAGCAGTCGGTCGATGCCCTCCTGCGTCAGACCGCCTGCCTCGGCCTTGGCGGCGGTGCGGTCCAGCGTGTGTGCCAGCCGGTTGGCGTAGAAAGCGCGCATCGCCTCGTAGTCGCTGGGCGACACCAGCACCCCCACGACCCGGTCGTGCCGCAGCACGCGTACGGGCTCTTTCTGCGCCATGTCGATGAAGGCGCCGAACTGGGTCTTGGCCTGGTTGGCCGTCATGGTCCGCATGGCTTGCCTCGAAAAGTGCCCACTTTAGTCGAATCGTTCGATTCGAGCGTTCATCGCCACTGCAGCAACAGCGACCACGGCTGGCGGCTCATGTGGCGATCGACGCAGGTGGGCGTGCCGGCCACGCAGCCGGTAGGCAGGTAGCTCGGGTCCAGGCGCCGCGTGCCCGGCGCGAACTCGAGCCGGCGCAGGGTGACGGACTGCAGCACGTTGCCGCCGATGGCGTCGAAGCCCCGGGTGTCGACCTGCGTGACGACGTCGCAGTGCATGGGCAGGGCGCCACCGGCGGTGTTCCGGCGCGCCAGTTCCTCGCCCAGCTTGTCGAAGGTGTCCAGAGCGGCCTCGGACCCGCGCGCCTGGCACACCAGGTCGCCCACGCGCGGCGCGGTGCGCGCCAGGTCGCAGGCGCGCAGCGCAGAGGGTGTGGGCTGGCCGGCCTGCTCGCGCTGGGTGGCGGCCCAGGCTGCACCGGCATAGTCGGCATGGGCTTCGGAAAATGCGAACTCCCCGGCCTGCAGGCCCGCTTCGCGCGCCAGCCAGCTGATGAAGGCCGCGGACCAGGGCGTGTCGACCACGGCGACACGGTCGATCGCGGTCTGCAGGGCGCGCAGTTCGGCGGACGAGAGGCCCTGGTCCGGGCCCACGCCCAGGCCTTGCAGATGCGAGGCGCTGGCCTGCTGCAGCGCCTGCTGCAACAGCCGCCGGTCGGCCGGTCGCAGCGCGCCGAAGCGCACCTGCGAGGGAATGCGGCCGTCGGGGTCGACCGCCTCCCAGTAACCCATCACACGCTGCCAGGGCGGCGCCACGCGCAGGGAACGCGGCGTGTCCTCGGCCTCGTAGCTGCCGGCGTCGAGCAGGCGGCCCTGGGCGTCGAGGGCCGCGCCGCCCCAGGCGGCGTGCTCGCGCTGGGCGAGCGCGGCCAGCGTCAGTGCGCGTGGCGGGGGACTTTGTGTGGCACCGGCGGCGCATCGTGCGTCGGCAGGCTGTGCGGCGGCGGGTGTCGGCCACGCGAGCCAGGCGCCGAGCAGGGCGCAGGCGAGGACGCGGCAAGCAGGGAAGGGCAGAGGCATGCCCGGCCGAGCATAGCCCGCTGCGCGAGCCGGCCGGAGCTGGCCCAGGCGCTCAGCCGCCTTGAGAGCCGCGGTGTGCCCAGCCGGTGGTGCGCTTCTCGATGGCGCTGAAGAGCTCGTACATGACCATCGCCATGGCACCCACCACCATCAGGCCGGCGAAGGCCAGGCCCATCTGCATCGCCGAGCCGGCGCTGATGAGCAGGTAGCCGATGCCCTCGTTGGCCGCGGTCATCTCCGACACCGTGGTGCCGACGAAGGCCAGCGTGATCGCGACCTTGAGCGAGGCGTAGAAATACGGCATGGAGCGCGGCAGGCCGATCTTCATGAGCACGTCCCAGCGCTTGGCGCCGAGCACGCGCAGCACGTCCTCCAGCTCCGGCTCCAGCGTGGCCAGCCCGGTCGCGATGTTGACCATGATGGGGAAGAAGCTGATGAGGAAGGCCGTGAGGATGGCCGGCCCGATGCCGATGCCGAACCACACCACGAGGATGGGCACGAAGGCCGCCTTGGGCAGCGCGTTGAAGGCGGTCATGAGCGGGTACATGGCCGCGTAGGCCAGCCGCGAGCTGCCGATCACGAAGCCCAGCAGCACGCCCACGACGATCGCGAGGCCGAAGCCGGCCATCGTCACCCAGAAGGTGCGCCAGGCGTGGCCGGCGATGATGGTCTTGAATTCCCAGAACTGCGTCCAGATGCGCCAGGGGCTGGGAAAGATGAAGTCCGAGACGTTGAAGGCCGAGCAGACGATCTGCCACAGCACGATCACCGCCACCAGCAGCAGCCAGGGCGACCAGCGTTCGAGTTGCTTGTTGTTCATGCGACCTCCCCGGTGGCCACCGGCTGCCGCATCGCCCCGATGTGGCTGCGCAGCTCGTGCACGATGTCGCTGAACTCCTTGGTGTAGGTCAGCTCGAGGTCGCGCGGGCGGGGCAGTTCGATCTCGCGCCGCACGACGAAGCGGCCGGGCGACTTGCTCATGACGTAGACCGTGTCGGCGAGAAACACCGATTCGCGCAGGTCGTGCGTGACCAGGATCACGTTGAAGCGCTGCTCGGTCCAGAGGTCGCGCAGGATGCACCACAGCTCCTCGCGCGTGAAGGCGTCCAGCGCGCCGAAGGGCTCGTCCAGCAGCAGCATCTTGGGCTCGTGGATGAGCGCGCGGCAGATCGACGCGCGCTGCTGCATGCCGCCCGAGAGCTGCCAGGGGAACTTGTCCTCGTAGCCGCCCAGGCCCACCTTCTGCAGCAGGCGGCGGGCGCGCTCCTCGTACTCCTTGCGCTTGCTCTTGAAGCTGGAGCGGTAGGGCTCGACGATCTCCAGCGGCAGCAGCACGTTGTCGACCGTGGTGCGCCAGGGCAGCAGCGAGGGCGCCTGGAAGGCCATGCCCGAGATCTTGAGCGGGCCGGTCACCGGCTGGCCGTCGATGCGGATCCTGCCCATCGAGGGCATCTTCAGCCCGGTGGTGAGCTTCATGAAGGTGGACTTGCCGCAGCCCGAGGGCCCGACGATGGCGATGAATTCGCCCTGCCTGACCTTCAGGTCGATGGCTTCGACGGCGAAGTGGTTCTCGCGCAGCAGCTGCTCGTTGTAGGCGAGCCAGACGTCCTGGAAGTCGACGAAGGGGGTGTCGGTGTCTGCCATGGTTCGGATATGAAAAGGGCCTGCGACGCCCAGGGGGCGGGCGCAGGCCGCAATCGTTTTGAAAGCAAGCCCCGGAAGCGGACTTACTTCTTGAGGATCGCCAGCTCGGCCGCGGGCGGCAGCAGCGCGCTGGTCCACACGGCGTCGGGGCTCACGCGGGTCTTGGTGTTGAAGGCGTCGGACACCTGCGAGGCCATGAGCGACAGGCGGCCGGGGTTCACCACGCCGAAGCCTTCCGCCTTGGCGTCGGGGCTGTTGATGACGGTGTCGATGGCGAGCTGCAGGCGGCGCGTTTCCAGCTTGCTGTCGATGATGCCGTCGCGCGCCTTCACGGACTCGATCGCCACCGCCGGATTGGCGATGACTTCCTTGGCGCCCTTGGCGAAGGCCGAGAGGAAGGCCTTCACGACTTCGGGCTTCTCCTTGATGAGCTTGGGCGACGCGATGATGACGTTGCCGTACAGCTTCACGCCGTAGTCGGGGTAGGGCAGCACCACCACGTCGCCGGCCTTGGCGCCGCGCGCCTCGAGGTTGAGCAGCGAGGTGAAGGTGAAGCCGGTGATGGCGTCGATGTCGCCGCGCATGAGCATGGTCTCGCGCAGCGTGGGGTCCATGGCGGTCCACGTCACGTTGCCGATGTTGTTGGCCTTGGCGAAGATCGGGAAGGCCCGGCGGCCGGCGTCGAACACCGGGGCGCCCAGCTTCTTGCCGGTGAGGTCGCCCGGCTTCGTGATGCCGCTCTTCTTGAGCGCCATGACCGAGGCCGGCGTGTTGTTGTAGACCATCATCACCGCGACCGGCTTGTTCGGGCTGTCGGGGTTGTTCGCGTGGAATTCCATCAGCGCCGCGAGGTCGGCGAAGCCCATGTCGTAGGCGCCCGAGGCCACGCGCGTGACCGTGCCGCCGGAGCCGTTGCCGGCGTCGATGGTCACGTCGATGCCGGCGTTCTTGAAGTAGCCCTTGGCGGCCGGGTGCAGGAAGAGGGCGGCCGGGCCTTCGAAGCGCCAGTCGAGCTGGAACTTGATCGGCGTGGTCTGCGCCTGGGCCGTGCCCAGCCCGAAGCAGAGGGCGGAAGCGGCAAGGAAGGACTGGAGGAGTTGTCGCTTGTTCATCGGTGACTCGGGATAAGGAATGTCACGATTCAAGCAATAAGGGTGCCCGCACGCCATTGGTGCGAATCCCGAGCGAGGCGCCAAAGCGGTGCGCATCGGCGTCGACGGTTTCCGCGTAGAAACCCGCAGGAGCGGTCAGGCTCTTGTCATGAAAAACGCCCCGCTGCGTGCACCGCGGCGGGGCGTCGACAGGGGCGATGCACTATTTCTGGATGTTGGCGTCGGCGACGGCCAGCGCCGTCATGTTGAGCACCCGCCGCACGGTGGCCGAGGAGGTCAGCACATGGGCCGGCTTGGAGGCGCCGAGCATGATGGGTCCCACCGTCACGCCGTTGGCGCCGGTCATCTTCAGCACGTTGTAGAGGATGTTCGCGGCGTCGATGTTCGGGCAGATGAGCAAGTTGGCCTCGCCGGTGAGCGTGGTCTCGGGCATGGCCGTGGTGCGGATGTCCTCGTTCAGGGCCGCGTCGCCGTGCATCTCGCCGTCGCACTCGATGTCGGGCGCCATCTGCTTGAAGAGGTCGGCCGCCACGCGCATCTTGCGGGCCGAGGCACGTTCGGAGCTCCCGAAGTTGGAGTGCGAGAGGAACGCCACCTTGGGTGGCAGGCCGAAGCGGCGCACCTCCTCGGCCGCCATGAGGGCGATGTGGGCGAGCAGCTCGGCGCTCGGGTCCTCGTTGACGTGGGTGTCGGCGATGAAGAGCGTGCCGCGGTCCAGCGTCAGCGCGTTGAGCGCCGCGAAGCCGGGCGCGTCGCGCTTGCTGCCCAGCAGCTGGCTGAGGATCTTCAGGTGGCTGTCGAAGCGGCCGACCAGGCCGCACAGCATGGCGTCGGCATCACCCAGGTGCACCATCAGCGCGGCGATGGTCGTGTTGGAGCGGCGCACCATCGCCTTGGAGGCTTCGGGCGTGATGCCGCGGCGGCCCATGAGCTTGTGGTACGCCTCCCAGTAGGTGCGAAAGCGCGGGTCGTTCTCGGGGTCGACGATCTCGGCGTCCTGCCCCAGCCGCAGGCGCAGGCCGGCCTTCTTGACGCGCATCTCGATGATGTCGGGCCGGCCGATCAGGATGGGGAATGCCAGGCCCTCGTCCACGGCCAGCTGGGCGGCGCGCAGCACGCGGTCGTCCTCGCCCTCGGCGTAGGCCACGCGCTTCTTCGCCGCCACCTTGGCGGCGCTGAACACCGGGCGCATGAACATGCCGGTCTGGTAGACGAAGCGCGTGAGGTGCTGGCGGTAGGCCTCCATGTCCTCGATCGGGCGGGTGGCCACGCCCGAGGCCTCGGCGGCCTTGGCCACCGCCGGCGCGATGCGCAGGATCAGGCGCGAGTCGAAGGGCTTGGGAATGATGTAGTCGGGGCCGAAGGACAGCTCCTGGCCCGCATAGGCCGTCGCCACTTCCTCGGAGATGTCGGCCTTGGTCAGGTCGGCGATCTCCCGCACGCAGGCCAGCTTCATCTCCTCGGTGATCTTGGTCGCACCGCAGTCGAGCGCGCCGCGGAAGATGTAGGGGAAGCACAGGACGTTGTTGACCTGGTTCGGGTAGTCCGAGCGGCCGGTGGCGATGATGCAGTCGGGCCGGACGGCCTTGGCCAGCTCGGGACGGATCTCGGGCTCGGGGTTGGCCAGGGCCAGAATGATCGGCTTGTCGGCCATGGTCTTGACCATGTCGGCGGTGAGTACGCCGGGTGCCGAGCAGCCGAGGAACACGTCGGCGTTCTTCGTCACGTCGGCCAGGGTGCGCGCGCCGGTGTCGGGCTGGGCATAGCGGGCCTTCGATTCGTCGAAGCCGCCGGCGCGGCCGGTGTAGATCAGGCCCTTGGAGTCGCAGGCGAAGATGTTCGCGGTCTTCGCGCCCAGGCCCACCATCACGTCCAGGCAGGCGATGGCGGCGGCGCCCGCGCCCGACACGGCGATCTTCACGTCTTCGATCTTCTTGCCCACCAGCTCCAGGCCGTTGAGCAGCGCCGCGGCCGAGATGATGGCCGTGCCGTGCTGGTCGTCGTGGAAGACCGGGATGTTCATCCGCTCGCGCAGCTTCTTCTCGATGTAGAAGCACTCGGGCGCCTTGATGTCCTCGAGGTTGATGCCGCCCAGGGTGGGCTCGAGCGCCGCGATGATGTCGACCAGCTTGTCGGGGTCGCGCTCGGCCAGCTCGATGTCGAACACATCGATGCCGGCGAACTTCTTGAACAGGCACCCCTTGCCTTCCATCACGGGCTTGCCGGCCAGCGGGCCGATGTCGCCCAGGCCCAGCACGGCGGTGCCGTTGGTCACCACGCCCACCAGGTTGCCGCGCGCCGTGTACTCGGCCGCCTTGCTCGGGTCGGCCTGGATGTCCAGGCACGGGTAGGCCACCCCCGGCGAGTAGGCCAGCGACAGGTCGCGCTGGTTCATCAGCGGTTTGGTGGGCGTGACCGAAATCTTGCCCTTGACGGGCGTGCGGTGGTATTCGCGGGCGGCGTCGCGCAGCGCTTCTTCGGCCGGTGACAGCTTCTGGGTCATCCAGACTCTCCTTGGTTCTTGGAACGTGACAACTGCTTGCGGAAAAGCAGAAGGAGAGGCTACCGCAAAGCGGCACCTCTCCCGGGTGGTGAAACTACGAAAGGCGGCGTTTACCGATGCGTATCGGGCATCACCGGATGTTGCGCCAGGGCCTCCAGTGCGCAGACCAGGGCCGAATGGTCGTCCTGCCCGTGTCCCAGCGCGGCGCAGGCGTTCATCAGCTGGGCCGCGCCGGCCGTCTGCGGCAGCGCGACGCCCAGGCTGCGCGCGCTCTGCATCGCGAGGTTCAGGTCCTTCTGGTGCAGCGCGATGCGAAAGCCGGGCGCGAAGCTGCGCTTGATCATGCGTTCGCCATGCACCTCCAGGATGCGGCTGGACGCGAAGCCGCCCATCAGCGCCTGGCGCACCTTCGCGGGATCCGCCCCGGCCTTGCTGGCGAACACCAGCGCCTCGCCCACGGCGGCGATGTTCAGCGCCACGATGATCTGGTTGGCCACCTTGGTGATCTGGCCGGCGCCGACCTCGCCCACGCGTGTCACGTTCTTGCCCATCGTTTCGAGCAGCGGGCGCACGCCCTCGAAGACGGCCTCCTCGCCGCCGCACATGATGGTCAGGCTGGCCGCCTTGGCGCCCACTTCGCCGCCGGACACAGGCGCGTCGACGTACCCGCAGCCCAGCGCGGCGATGCGCGCCGCGAAGTCCCGGGTCGCGATCGGATCGATGGAGCTGCAGTCGACCACGGTCTTACCCGCGGTGAGGGCCGAGGCCACGCCGTTCTCGCCGAAGAGCACCTTCTCGACGTCAGGGGTGTCGGGGACCATGATGAAGATCACGTCCGCGTGGCGAGCGACCTCGGCCGCGCTGGCGCAGGCCTCGGCCCGGCCCGCGACGGCCCCGGGCACGTCGCCGCGCGTGTTCACGAAGAGGGTGTGGCCGGCGTCGATCAGGTGGCCGGCCATGGGCGTGCCCATGATGCCCAGGCCGATGAAGCCGATGCGGCGGGGGGTGTTCGTCGTGTTGCTCATGGTGATCTTTCTCTTCAGGAGGTCAAAGCTTGGCGCCAGCCCAGGCCATCGAGGGTGTTCGTGCGCGGCTTGTATTCGCAGCCGATCCAGCCCGTGTAGCCGATCGCGTCGATGTGCCGGAACAGCCACGGGTAGTTGATCTCGCCGGTGCCGGGCTCGCCGCGGCCCGGGTTGTCCGCGAGCTGGATGTGGCCGATGCGTGCCAGGTGCGCAGAGAGGGTGCTGGCCAGTTCGCCCTCCGTCCGCTGCGCGTGGTAGATGTCGTACTGGACGCGCAGGTTGTCCGAGCCCACCGCGTCGAGCAGCGCCAGCGCCTGGTCGGTGCGGTTCAGGAAGAAGCCCGGAATGTCGAAGGTGTTGATCGGCTCGACCAGCAGCCTGAGGCCGGCCGTCTCCAGCGCGCGCGCGGCGAAGCGCAGGTTCTCGACCAGCGTGGCTTGCACGTCCTGCCGCGTGGCGCCGGCCGGCAGCTTGCCCACCAGGCAGTTGAGCTGCGGGCAGCCCAGCGTGGTGGCGTAGTCGATCGCCCGGCTCACGCCCTCGCGGAACTCGGCCATGCGATCGGGATGGCAGGCGATGCCGCGTTCGCCCGCCTCCCAATCGCCAGCGGGCAGGTTGTGCAGGACCTGCACCAGGCCGTTGGCCTTCAGCGCCGCGGCCAGTTCGTGCTTGTCGAAGGCATAGGGAAAAAGGTATTCCACCGCCTCGAAGCCGGCGCGCGCGGCGGCCTCGAAGCGCTGCATGAAGGGCAGCTCGGTGAAGAGCATGGTGAGGTTGGCGGCAAAACGGGGCATGGTGTTTGTAGAGAGTATTGAAAGCGGGCAGCCGAACGCAGAGGGCGCAGAGGATTCGCAGAGGGCGCAGAAGAAGACAGAAGATTTTTTGGTATTTCTTCTGCGACCTCTGCGCAACCTTCGCGTCCTCTGCGTTCGGCTGCCCGATCCCGTATTCAGTCCAGCATCGCCGCAGCAATCGCCGTCGGCGCATCGGCCGTGCCTTCGGCCAGGGCTTCGAATTCGTTGATGGCGTCGATCTCGGTGCCCATGGCGATGTTGGTCACGCGCTCGAGCATCACCTCGATCACGACCGGCACCTGGTGTTCGGCCATGAGGGCTTCGGCGCGGCGGATCGCCGGCTGCATCTCCTCCTGCCGGTGCACACGGATCGCCTTGCAGCCCAGGCCCTCGACCACCTTCATGTGGTCGACGCCGTAGTTCTTCTCGACGCCGGCGTCGGGTGCCGCATTGATGTTCTCGAACGCGAGCTGCACGCAGTAGTCCATGTCGAAGCCGCGCTGCGCCTGGCGGATCAGGCCCAGGTAGCTGTTGTTGACCACGATGTGGATGTAGGGCAGCTTGAACTGCGCGCCGACCGCCAGCTCTTCGATCATGAACTGGAAGTCGTAGTCGCCCGACAGGGCCACCAGCTTGCGCGTCGGGTCTGCCGCGCGCACGCCCAGAGCGGCGGGAATGGTCCAGCCCAACGGGCCGGCCTGGCCGCAGTTGATCCAGTGGCGCGGCTGGTAGACGTGCAGGAACTGCGCGGCGGCGATCTGCGACAGCCCGATGGTGCTGACGTAGCAGGTGTCGCGCTCGAAGTTGTTGTTCATGCATTGGTACACGCGCTGCGGCTTCATCGGCACGGCGTCGAAGTTCGTCTTGCGCAGCATCGTGCGCTTGCGCTCGCGGCATTCGCCCGCCCAAGCGCTGCGGTCGGGCAGGCGGCCTGCGGCCTTCATGTCCTCGGCCACCTCGACGAAGAGTGCCAGCGCCGCCTTGGCATCCGACACGATGCCGTAGTCGGGCGTGAAGACGCGGCCGATCTGCGTCGGCTCGATGTCCACGTGCACGAAGGTGCGGCCCTTGGTGTAGACATCGACCGAACCGGTGTGCCGGTTGGCCCAGCGGTTGCCGATGCCCAGCACGAAGTCGCTGGCCAGCATCGTCGCGTTGCCGTAGCGGTGGCTGGTCTGCAGGCCGCACATGCCGGCCATCAGCGGGTGGTCGTCGGCAATGGTGCCCCAGCCCATCAGGGTGGGAATGACCGGCACGCCTGTCGCCTCGGCAAAGCGCACCAGCAGCTCGCTGGCATCGGCGTTGATGATGCCGCCTCCGGCCACGATCAGCGGCCGCTCGGCGGCGTTGAGCATGGCAATGGCCTTCTCGACCTGCGCGCGGGTGGCGGCCGGCTTGTAGACGGGCAGCGGCTCGTAGGTGTCGATGTCGAACTCGATCTGCGCCATCTGCACGTCGAAGGGCAGGTCGATCAGCACCGGGCCGGGCCGGCCCGAGCGCATGAGGTGGAAGGCCTGCTGGAACACCTGCGGCACTTGGCCGGGTTCGCGCACGGTGACCGACCACTTGGTGACGGGCTTGGAGATGGTCTCGATGTCGACCGCCTGGAAGTCCTCCTTGTACAGGCGCGCCCGTGGCGCCTGGCCGGTGATGCACAGGATCGGGATCGAATCCGCCCAGGCCGAGTACAGGCCGGTGATCATGTCGGTGCCCGCCGGCCCGCTGGTGCCGATGCACACGCCGATGTTGCCGGCCACCGCGCGGGTGTAGCCCTCGGCCATGTGCGAGGCGCCCTCGACATGGCGCGCGAGGATGTGGGCGATGGTCCCGTGCGTGCGCAGCGCGGCGTACAGCGGGTTGATGGCGGCCCCCGGCACGCCGAAGGCCTGCGTCACGCCTTCCTTCTCCATCACCAGCACGGCGGCCTGGGCCGCGGTCATCTTTGCCATGCACTTGTCTCCTTGAACATGGCCGCACTGTAGGAAAGCGGGGCCGGACGCAGAAGCGCCTTCCTCGCCATAAAAGCTATTCCCGGATGGAATAAGTGGCTACGATGCGGCCCTCGGACAAGGGGATGCGATGGACCGGCTGCAGGCGATGGAGATGTTCGTGCGCGTGGTGGAGACCGGCAGCTTCTCGAAGGCCGCGCGGGAGTTCAACACCACGCAGCCCACCGTGACCAAGCAGGTCGCGGCCATCGAGGGCCGGCTGAAGGTGCGGCTGCTCAACCGCAACACGCGCGGCGTGAGCCTGACGGAGCCCGGCGCCCTGTACTACGACAAGTGCAAGGCGATCGTGCGCGAGGTCGAGGAGGCCGACAGCGTGGTGCGCCTGCGGCAGACCCAGGCGCAGGGGCTGCTGCGCATCGGCACCTCGGTGGCCTTCGGCCGGCGCGTCGCGGTGCCGCTGGCGCTGGCCTTCATGAAGCGGCATCCCCAGGTGCAGGTGGACCTGAGCTTCGAGGACCGTTATGTCGACCTGGTGGCACAGGGCATCGACGTCGCGATCCGCATGGGCAAGCTGGCCGATTCGTCGCTGGGGGCACGTTTTCTCGGCACCAACCCGTGGGTGATGGTGGCGTCGCCGGCCTACCTGCGCCGCGCCGGTGCGCCGCGCCGCGCGCAGGACCTGAGCGCCCACACGGCGCTGATCTACAGCAGCGTGGTCGGCGACGACGTGTGGCGGCTGCGCACGCCGCGGGGCGAGGCGGTCAGCGTGCCGGTGACCGGGCGCCTGCGGTCCAACAACCTGTCGGCCGTGCTGGCCGCGGCGCGCGACGGCATGGGCATTGCGCTGATGCCGCGCTACGTGGCCAGCGATTCGCTGGCCCACGGCAAGCTGCTCGAGGTGCTGCCCGACCATCCGCTGCCGGAGCAGGAGATCCATGCCGTGTTCCCGTCGCCCAAGCTCGTGCCGGGCAAGGTGTCTAGCTTCGTGGCCTTCCTGCAGGGCCACTTCGGCGAGGGCTGGTGGGCAGGCGAGGGGCCCGGCTTGTAGTGCCCACGTCCAGAAACTTAGCGGGGTAGCTTGAGATTTGAGCCTTCGAGCTTGGCCTGATCGCTGCGCAGGCGCTGCACGTTGGCCTGCTTGGCCTGGGTGTGACTGAAGTCCACGCCGCGGTTGATGGTGTTGCCGCTGATCTCCAACTGGCCAATGCGGCTGTTGCTCACGTCCAGCGAGCCGATCTCGTTGCCTTGGAGTTGCAGATGCTGCGTTTCTAGCCACGAGGCATCGATCCGGGGCAGCCGGCTGTTACGGATGATGGCCATCTTGTTGCGGGGCGTAGCGCTCCACTCGTTGGCTCCCAGCGCGCGGCCCTCTCCCACCCCCACCAGATCTTGCAGGCCGCTGGCGAATTGGACGTTGTCGATGAGGAAGGTTTCGCTGGCAGCGATGGCTGTATCGAACACAGGCTTTCCTTGCTCTGCCGGACCATAAATCTGGCTGTCCTTGAGCGTGAAGTTGCGCGATGCGAAGCCCGCTTTGAGCGCCCCGCCCTTGACCCGCTCAATCACCACATCCCCCTTCACCGTGGCTCCCGTCAGATCCAGCAAGTCGAGTTGGGTGTCGCGGATGGTGAGGGAGGCCAACCGTGCCGGGTGCATTCGAAACTCTCCAAGAAGCTTGCTGCCCTCGATCACGACAGGTGCTCCGTCTTCGCTGTGCAGACCCGGCCCACAAGTTATGTCTTCGAACTCACAGCCTCGAATCTCCAGTCGGGTTTCGGCCGCAATATCGAACCATTTCGCCTTGCAGTTAACGAATACAGCTTCGCCATATGCGCCGACAGAACCTTGCTGATTCCTGTCGCTGGTTTCGCCAATGAACCGACATTCCTCGAAAAAAACTTCCTTGCTCCCGACGTTGCCGCCCCAATTGGACGCGCCACCAGAGAGGCACTTGTAGAAGCGAACCTTGTTCATCGCCCCGAAGTCGTGGATGCCCAAGATCTTGCAGCTCTCGAACGCGCAGTTCTCCATCGCCGTGAGCTTGATCTCGTAGCCACCCGCGAAGTCGCAGTTCACGAACCGGATGTTCTTCCAGGTCAGGTATTTGAAGTCCACCCCACTGAACAGTGCATCCTTGATGACCAGTTGCGCGTCCCGAGTCTCTTTGGTTCGCAGTTCGGGGTCTTTGAGGTACGTGTAGGGCTTGCCGAAAGATTTGATGTTGGTTTTGCTCATGCTGCATCCGGTGCTCAGTGCCCAAGGGGTTACTAGGATGAAAGCCTTTTGGAGTAGCCGTCGACGCCTCATTTTTTTAGCCGTACGGCCGGATGACTTCTTTTGCCTTCGGATACTTGTTCCCGGTCTTAGTCGGCGTGTCACCCCAGGTGACTTGCAACCAATCCCAATCGGGCACCTCGCCCCGCTCTTTTGCAGGCCGTCCGAAGTGCCACACCGCCTGGGTCGGATGGGCCGCATCCGACTTGTCCATGCTCCAGCCCCCCAGGTCCACATTGCCGTCGATCAGCGCGATGTCCAGCGGGAACACCCAGGGGTCCTTGTCGTACAGCATGTCCTTGCCCCAGTCTTCGCCAGCGGCGGTGGCAGCAGGCGCCTTGAGCGCCACTTCGCAGAACACCTGCGGCAACCGGCGACTCAGCGTCACGTGGGCCGTGTGGGGGTGCGTGTCGATCATCGACTTCGGGCTCCAGACCAGCACCGGCTCGGTGCCGGCGCGCGCATTGCTGGCATTCATCAACCGCGCCAACGTGGCACGGTCGGCATCGCTGAACTTGAGCTTGCTGCCGTCGCGGGCAGGCGTGAGGCGGTGCCAATGCTTGATGGCGCCTGCCCCTCGTGTGCTGTTCTTCTCGCCCGCCACCTCAAACACCCACAACGCGATGTCGCCGAGGCAGCCGAGCTTGCTCACCTGCTCGCTCAGCACCAGTTCCACCTCGCCCGTTCTGGCGAAGTACCCCGGCTTGAAGCGCAGCGGCGGCGCAATGCGGCCTTCGGGCCCCTCACCTCCCTTGTCCTCGATCCCGCTCATCACATGCAGGTAGTCCAGCGCCACACACAGGCGCGGCCTCTCGTTGAAGCCCTTGCCGTCTTCGACGTGGCTGCGCTCGGTCTTGACCTGCGTGATTCTTCCCCTCGCCGGCTCCAGCAGATTGCCCGCAGGCGCACGCCCGGTCCACGCGCTCAGCTCGCCATCCAAGTTCTGGTAGCCGATGCCGCCCCCCGCACTGACGACCACAAAGGCGGTGGTCTTGTCCTTGGGCACCGTCTGCGCGCCATGGATGCCGGGGTCCTTGGCACCGATCACGTCCAACGGCCGGCCCGCATACACCGGCCGGCCCGAGGACGCTACGGCCACCTGCCGGGGCTGCCCCCAGCGCAGCGTGTACACGCCCGAGCGGTGGCTGTGGCCCGACAGGTGCCAGTCCACCGGGCTTGCCACCACGCCCAAGCCAGGGATGCAGGTGTGTTCCTCCAGGTAGGTTTTCTGGTTGCGCTCGCACGTGCCTACGTTCAGGTGGTTGAAGGCCGGCAGCGCCCCCGGTGCACCGCTGGCGCTGTCGCTGGGGTACAGCCGCGCCTGGTCGGGCGCCTTAGTCACCAGGCTGTACGCCTGCGGTTCGTCGAAGCTGATGACTGTGAAGTGACTGGCTACCGTGAGGCTGGCGTTGCTGCCGTTTTGCTTGTAACGCCTGGCCTGCGTCACCAGCTTGAGTTGGTCGGCACTGAAGGACTCGGTCGCACGCGGCAGAATGCCCGCGCCCTGGCGGTCCGCGCCGATCTTGCTCAGGGCCTTGCTGTCCCACAGGTTCTTGAAGTTTTCATCCACGCCCCAGCCTAAAGCGGCGATCACCTGGCTGGCACCTGCACCGCCGGCCTGGCTGCTGTCGGCGCCATAGGCATAGACCACGTCGGCCAGCGGGGTGAAGAGCGCGTAGAACCAATCGAACTGCCCGCCATCGAAGTTGTAGCCGGTCAGGGCCTGGCCGTAGGTGGGGCCATAGGCCAAACAGGCCTCGTAGATGGTCATGTTGTGGTCGCGGCTCATGCCTTCATTCGCCTTGCCACGAGTCCATGCGCTGGCGGCTTCAAGTTGCTTCTTGTGCTCGGGCAGGGCGTTCTCGCCCCACGCACGCAGACCGCCGCCCGTAAGGATGCCCGGCACGGTGCCCTTGAGCACCGTGTCCAAGGGGCCGCCCACTGTGTCCGAAAGCTTGCGCCCATCGGCAGCAGCCTCCAGCACGCCCAGCTTGAAGGCCCAGTTGCCCATGTCCCCCGCCTCCACCCGCGCGCTGATGCCATAAGGCACCTGATACGCCTCATGGTTGCCGCTGGTCATGATGACGGGCAGTTTGTGCTTGCGGTACATCTCGCGAACCAGGCTGAACACGAGCATGTCGTCTAGGCCGCGCGGGTACAGGTCTTTGCCCTTGACCGGATCGAACACATTGGCCAGCAGGTTGAATTTCTTCCACTGCTCGCCGATGCCCACGCGGGTGTTGTTGGACACGCTGGACATGAACTGAGCCGGGTTGGCGTTGCGGTTGTAGTCGATCAGGTCGCCGGTGAGCAGCACGGCATCCACGCGCTCAGAGCCGCCTTCCTGGCCGGCCATCTTCTCGAACAGGGCCTTGAGCGATTCGAAGGCATTGCACACCTTGCCGCCGACCGCCTTGTTCCAAGGGGCCTGTGCGGCGTCGGCGTCTTCCAGCACCTTGGCGGGCGATTGCGCCAGCGCGTTGTGGCGCGCGCTCACGTGCACGTCGCTCAGGTGGCCCAGCTTGAGGACGGGCTGGCCCATGCGCTTGACGGGGTGCCAGCTCTTGAGCAACGTGCGGATGTTGCGCTGCTGGCCTGGCGAGGCCCAGGAAAACGCGCTGCCCGGCTCGGGGATCTTGAATTCGTAGAACTTGTCGAAATGCCAAGGGTCGCGCTTCTTCTGCTTCTGCAGAAAGCGAACGATGGCGAGGTCCTGCGGCTCGGCGTACTTGACGTCCCTGAAGCCTTCCAACTCCCGATCGGCCTTGCTCAGCCGCACCATCCAGGCCAGGTTGCTCATGCTGCCGGGTGCCTGGAGATCGGCGAAGGGCGGCGCCGACAGGTCCAGCTCGATTTCGTAGACGTCCTGCACAGAGGTGTAGATCTGCGCGGCGGCCGGCGCGACGGTGGCAAAGGGGCGGCCATGCCGGTCCGAGATGAGCGCACCCGGCCCGAACTCGCCCACGCGCCAGCCTTTGATGTGTGCCTTGGCCTGCGCGCAGGCCTTGCCGTCACCGAAGAGGGTGCCGGTCTCGGTGCAGCCGTCGGCTTGGTTCGCCTCCTTCTTGTCGTCGATGCCGGTCACGCGCATGTGCTGGTCCACCAGCCTGTACATGTTGACGGCCTCCTCGCGCAACGGCTGGCCGGCCACCTTGGCGCGCATGCTGCTCGGTGCGGCGATGAAGATGCTGGCCTTTTGCTGCCCCGGCGCCAGCAGCAGCGGGCTGCCCAGGTTGGGGAACAGGATGATGGCCTGCTCTTCGAGCAGGGGCGCCTCCGTGCAATCGCAAACGCCTCCTTTGGGGTGGTAGGGCATGGTTTCCTCCTGAATCTTCTTATGGCAGCCGATGCCAGCCTTGTAGGGCGCGGACGGCTGCGTGCATTATGTGCGTCGGTCCGGCAACTATCAGCGGACCTGGCAAGGCTGACGCTGTTTGTGGCAGCCTTCGAACCTTTCTCGACAACGCACGCGGGCCTGTGCCGCTGGAGCGCCGCTTAAGGCGACGGTGGCGCGTTGCCGTCTTCTTCGTTCGAGGCGGCGTACAGGCTCCACACGGCCATGAAGAGCGCGGCGATCACCGGCCCGATGACGAAGCCGTTGATGCCGAAGAGCGCCATGCCGCCGATGGTGGAGATCAGCACGATGTAATCGGGCATCTGCGTGTCCTTGCCCACCAGCAGCGGGCGCAGGAGGTTGTCGACCAGGCCGATCACGAACACGCCGACGAAGATCAGCACCAGCCCCTTCCAGATCACGCCGGTGGCCAGGAACCAGACCGCGACCGGGGCCCAGATGAGTGCGGCGCCGACGGCGGGCAGCAGCGACAGGAACGCCATCACCACGCCCCACAGCAGGGCGCCCTGCACCCCCAGGAACGCGAACGCCATCCCGCCGAGCAGGCCCTGGGCGGCGGCCACGGCCACGTTGCCCTTGATGGTCGCGCGGATCACGGTGGTGAACTTGTTGAGCAGGTAGTGCGTGTGCGGCCTGGCCAGCGGCAGCGCGTTGCGGATGGTCTTCGACAGGTCGCTGCCGTCGCGCAGCAGGAAGAACAGCAGGTAGAGCATCACGAAGAAGCTCACGATGAAATCGAAGGTGTTCTGCCCGATCGACAGCGCCTGCTGCCCGATCGCCTGGCTGGCCTGGGCGGCCCCGGTCGAGAGCTTGGCCAGCATGGCTTCCATGTTGCCCAGGCCGAAGCGGTCGAGCAGGCCGAGCAGCCATTGGGGCAGCGCGTTGACGACCTGCTGGAAGTAGGCCGCGAAATTGATGTCGCCCGAGCGCACGCGCTGCGCGACCTCGGCCACGTCCTGCACCAGCGAGGCGGTGATCATGATCAGCGGCAGGATCACGATCACCAGCACGATGCCCAGCGTGGCCAGGGCGGCCAGGGTGCGGCGCTTGCCCATCTTGCCCAGGAACCAGCGGTACAGCGGCGTGAACAGGATCGCCAGCGCCATGCCCCAGAACACTGCGCCGAAGAAGGGCATCAGGATCCAGCAGAAGGCCGCGGTGACGGCGAAGAGCAGGGCGAGGAACACGCCGCGCTGGAGCGAGGGGGAATTCATGGTGGGCCGAATGTAGCCGAGGCCCCGGTCGCCCTCTCGTCAGCGGACGCGCCGGGGCAGGGCAATCGGCGCGAGGGTGGACCGCAGCCGCGTCGCCGGCTCCGGCGACGGGAGTTCGGTCTGCAGGGCTTGCTCGACATGGCCGATGTGGTCGAGCATGAGCGTCCGCGCCCGTGGAATGTCGCCGGCTTCCAGTGCGCCGACGATGGCGGCATGCTCCGCGCACGACGCGCCCGCCTCGTGGCGCGACTGGTAGAGGGTGGCGGCAAGCGTGGTGCGGGCGGTGAGGTCGCGCAGCACGTCGCACAGCAGGCGGTGCCCCATCTGCTCGGCGAGACAGACGTGGAAGTCGGCCAGCAGGAAGGCCCGGGTCGCGGCATCGGCGCCCTCGATCGCCCGTTGCTCGTCGGCGATGTGGGTGCGCAGTGCCCGGATGACCTTGGCCAGGGGGCGGCCGGCCTCGGCCAGGATGCCGGCCTCGACGATGCGCCGGGCCGAGAAGGCGTCGCGCGCCTCCTCGGCCGAAGGCTGAACGACGAACCAGCCGCGCTTGGCCTGCACCTCGACAAAGCCCCGCGCCTGCAGCTGCATCAGCGCCTCACGCACCATGGTGCGGCTGACGCCGAAGAGGTCGGCCAGGTCCTGCTCGCCCAGGCGCTCGCCGGGCGCGAGCTTCTGGGCGAGGATGGACTCGACGACGCGCTCGGCGATCGAGGTGGGGCTGATGTCGGGCATGGCCTCAGTGTGCCGCAGCCGCGGGGTCGGGCAGGGGCAGCTCCGCTTCGGGTGCGTCCTCCAGCGGGGGCAGGCGGCCGTCGAGCGCGGCATGGGCCTGCTCGCGGTCGATGTCGCCCTCCCAGGCCGCGATGGCCACCGTGGCGACGCAGTTGCCGACCAGATTGCCCAGGGCGCGCGCGATGCCCATGAACCAGTCGACCGACAGCACCAGCACCAGGCCGATCGCCGGAATGGCCGGGATGGCGTGCAGCGTGGCGGCGAGCACGACGATGGCCGAGCCCGGCACGCCGTGCGCGCCCTTGGAGGTCACGAGGGCGATGGCGAGGATGGTCAGCAGGTCGGCCGTCGACACCGGCGTGTTGGTGGCCTGCGCGATGAACACGGCGGCCAGCGTGATGTAGATCGAGAAGGCGTCGAGGTTGAAGGAGTAGCCGGTCGGGATCACCAGGCCCACGGTCGAGTCGCGCACGCCCATGCGGCGCAGCTTGGCCATGATCTGCGGCAGCACGCTGTCGGAGGAGGTGGTCGCGAACACCACCATCAGCTCTTCGCGCAGGTAGCGCAGCAGCTTCCACAACGAGAAGCCGGACAGGCGCATCACCAGCCCGAGCACCACGAAGACGAAGAAGAGCACCGCCCCGTAGAACAGCGCCACCAGCATGCCCAGCTGCTTGAGCGAGCCGACGCCGTAACGGCCGACCGTGAAGGCGATGGCACCCAGCACGCCCAGGGGCGCCAGCTTGATGAGGATGCCCATGATCTTGAACAGCACCAGCGAGGTGGCGTCGATCACCGCGGCGACCGGCCTGCCGCGCTCGCCCAGCAGCGTCAGCGCACAGCCGAAGAGCACCGCGAAGAGCAGCACCTGCAGCACGTCGCCGGTGGCGAAGGCGTTCACCACCGTGGTGGGAATCAGCTTCATCAGGAAGTCGACCGTGCCGCCGCTGGTCAGCTTGTCGGCATTCGACGCGTAGGCGCTCATGGCCGAAGCGTCGAGCGTGCGCGGATCGACGTTCATGCCGGTGCCGGGCTGGAACACGTGGCCCAGCAGCATCCCGAGCGCCAGCGCGACGGTGGTCAGCACCTCGAAGTAGATCAGCGCCTTGACGCCGACCCGCCCCACGCGCCTGAGGTCGCCCGCGCCGGCGATGCCGTGCACCACCACGCAGAAGACCAGCACGGGGATGATCATCTTGATGAGCTTGATGAAGCCATCGCCCAGCGGCTTCAGCTTCACGGCGAAGTCGGGAAAGAACAGCCCGGCCACGACGCCGAGCACGAGGGCAATGACGACCTGCCCGAACAGGGATCTGACGAATCGGACCATGGCGTGTCTCCTGGATGTTTTTGCATGCAAGTTTTTGCTCAACTTGCATGCAAGAAATGTAGTCAAGTTGGATGGAAGGGATTTGCGGGTTTTCCCGGCGTCGGGCCTAACATGGGCCCCAGCCCAGGAGCGTCCTCATGCCCGCCAGCGATATGCCGCAAGCCCTCTCCCTGCCCAAGCTCGGCCTGGGCACGTGGCGCATGGGCGAGGACGCGTCCCGCCGCCAAGCGGAGGTCGCCGCCGTGCGCGAGGCGCTCGCTATGGGCTACCGGCTCATCGATACGGCCGAGATGTACGGCGAGGGTGGCGCCGAATCCGTGGTGGGCGCAGCGCTCGCCGAGGCATTGCGCGTGGGCGACGTCCGTCGCGACGATCTGGTGGTGGTGAGCAAGGTCTACCCGCACAACGCCACGCGCCGCGGCACGCCGGCCGCCTGCGCGCGCAGCCTGGGGCGGCTCGGGCTCGAACGCATCGACCTCTACCTCCTGCACTGGCGCGGGTCGGTGCCGCTCGCCGAGACGGTCGAGGCGCTGCAGGACCTGCAGGCGCGCGGCCACATCGGCCGCTGGGGCGTCAGCAACTTCGACGTGGACGACATGGAAGAGCTGTGGGCGCTCGAGGGCGGCGCAGGCTGTGCCGCGAACCAGGTCTATTACTCGCTCGGCGAGCGCGGGCCTGCGCACAGCCTCCTGCCGTGGCTGCAGGCCCGCGGCGTGCCGCTGATGGCCTACAGCCCGATCGATCAGGGTGCGATCGCCCGCGACCCCTCACTGGCAGCGCGTGCCGCTGAATTGGGCCTGAGTGCCGCGCAGCTGGCGCTGGCCTGGCTGGCGGCGCAGCCCGGCGTGGTGCCGATCCCGAAGGCGGTGCAGTCGGCCCACCTGCGGGAGAACCTGTCGGCGGCCCGGCAGGTGCTCGACGAAAGCACGCGCGCCATGCTCGCCGCGCGCTACCCCGTGCCTTCGCGCAAACCGCCGCTGGCGATGATCTGAGCGCGACGGGGGCGGGGCGCGGCGGCGCCCGTGTCAGTGCGCCTCGGCCTGCTTGGCCGCCGCGATCGCGGCCTGCTCGTCGAACTTCGCGCCATTGAGGAACATGTTCAGCAGCACCGCGCAGATGGAGGTGAGCAGGATGCCCGACTCGATCAGCGAATGGATGCCGTGCGGCATCCATTGCTTGAAGTTGGGGGCGAGCAGCGGAATCATCCCCACGCCGATCGACACGGCCACGATCATGGCGTTGTGGCGGTTGTTCTTGAAGTCCACGCCGCCCAGGATGCGGATGCCGGTGGCGAGCACCATGCCGAACATGACGATGCCCGCGCCGCCCAGCACCACCGTCGGCAGCGATTCCACCAAAGCCGCCATCTTGGGCAACAGGCCCAGCACGATGAGGATGATGCCGCCGGCGACGCAGACGAAGCGGCTCTTCACGCCCGTGACCGCCACCAGCCCGACGTTCTGCGAGAAGCTGGTGTAGGGGAAGGTGTTGAACACGCCGCCGATCAGGGTGCCCAGGCCGTCGGTGCGCAGGCCGCGTGCCAGGTCCTGCTGGCCGATCTTGCGATCGGTCATCTCGCCCAGCGCGAGGAACATGCCGGTCGACTCGATCATCACGACGATCATCACCAGCGTCATGGTCAGGATCAGGAAGGGGTCGAAGGTCGGCATGCCGAAGTGGAAGGGCAGCACCACGTCCACCCAGGCTGCCTTGCCCACCTTCTCGAAGGTCATGAGCCCCATCGCGGCGGCCACGACGGCCCCGATCACGATGCCCAGCAGCACCGAGATGTTGGCGACGAAGCCCTTGGCGAACTTCACGATCAGCAGGATCGACACCAGCACCAGCGCCGAGATGCCGACGCCGCTGAGGTCGGCGTACCTGGGGTTGGGCACCGTGGGCACGATCGCCAGGCCCTTGGGCGCGGGCGGCAGCGATGAGCCGGGCGAGGTCACCTCGGCCAGCCACTTGGCGTAGACCGGGTCGACCACCGCCGGAGCCGTCGGGCCGACCGGGTTGCCGAAGATCCAGTTGATGCCCACGCGCATCAGCGTGATGCCGATGACGGCGATGATCGTGCCCGTCACCACCGGCGGAAAGAAGCGCAGCATCCGGCTCACCAGCGGCGCGATCAGGATCGAGACGATGCCGGCGCCGATGATCGATCCGAACAGCAATTGGGCGCCGGCCTGGCCCGGGTTGGCGTTGGCGATGGCCACCATCGGCGCGACCGAGGCGAAGGTCACGCCCATCATCACCGGCAGCTTGATGCCGAACCACTGCGTGGCGCCCATGGCCTGGATCAGCGTGGCGATGCCGCAGCAGAAGAGGTCGGCCGAGATCAGCAGGGCCACCTCGTCCGGGCTCAGCTTGAGCGCACGTCCGACGATGAGCGGCACGGCCACCGCCCCCGCGTACATGACCAGCACGTGCTGCAGGCCGAGGGCCGTCACTCTGCCCAGCGGGAGGCGCTGGTCGACGGGGTGGACGGGGGTGGACGCGGACGCACTCATGACGACTCTCCTGGTCGGGGTGGAGCGGGATGCAGCAGGAAGCGGTCGCAAGAATAGGCGGTAGCTCTGGATCGAAAAAGAAGCACAATTCGATAAATCAATCGGATCGATCGATCAATCACGGCGCTGTCATGAGCATCAAGTCCTCGCTGCCGGAACTGCGCGTCTTCGTGGCTCTGGCCGAAAGCGGCCATTTCACTCGCGCGGCCGAGCGCCTGGGCATGTCGCAGTCCTCGCTGAGCGCCGCTCTGGGCAAGCTCGAGCGCATGCTGGGTGCGCGCCTGTTCGATCGCCACACCCGTGCCTGCCGCCTCACGGACGCGGGCACCGCGCTGCTGCCGGCAGCGCAGCGCCTGGTGGCCGACTGGGACCACCTGGTCGCCGACGCGCGGGACTTCAGCCGCTTCGCGCGCGGCCGGGTGGCCATCGCGGCGCCCAACGCCCAGTGCGCGCTGCTGCTGCCGCCGGTGATCCGCCGCTTTCGCGACAGCCACCCGGGGGTGCGGGTGGAGCTTCACGATGTGCCCGAGCACGAGGTGCATGCCCTGGTGCGCAGCGGCACCGCGGACCTGGGCATCGCCACCCAGACCGACGCGCGCAGCGACCTGGTGGCCACCCCGCTCAACACCGACGAGTTCATCGCCGTGATGGCGCCCTCGCACCCGGTGGCGGCGCGCCGCAGCCTCGAATGGGCGCAGATCGCACGCGAGGACGTGATCGGCTACCTGCCAGGCAACCCGGTCCGGCGGCTGCTGGAGGAGAAGCTCGCCGAGCGCGGCATCGTGCTGAACTACACCTTCGAGATCGCCTTGCCGTGGACCATGATGGGCCTGGCGCGCGAGGGGCTGGGCGTGGCCGTGGTGACCATGGCGCTGCGCCCGCTGGCGCAGTGGCACGGGCTGGAGGTGCGCACCGTGGGACGCCCCCAGTTCGCCCGCACCATGACGCTGCTGCGCGCACCGGGCAACTCGATGTCGCCGGGGGTGGGGGCGTTCC
The DNA here is from genome assembly GCA_030418545.1 of Xenophilus aerolatus. Taxonomy (GTDB): domain Bacteria; phylum Pseudomonadota; class Gammaproteobacteria; order Burkholderiales; family Burkholderiaceae_C; genus Xenophilus. Next base: position 24,529 of record QAIB01000008.1, read on the forward strand.
GGGACCTGCTGATGTCCGTCGCGGGCTGAAAGCGCCCGCGCGCCGTGCTCAGCCCGCCGCGGGCCTGAGCGCCGACTTCGGCCGGAAAGCCTTGCAGACCTCGTCGTCGGTCTGGAGGTACGGCCCGCCGATCAGGTCGATGCAGTAGGGGACGGCGGCGAAGATGCCCGGCACCGCCTGCGACCCGTCCGCGTTTTTGAGCCCTTCCAGTGTCTCGGCGATCGCCTTGGGCTGCCCCGGCAGGTTCAGGATGAGCGCCCGGTCGCGGATCACGGCGACCTGGCGCGAGAGGATCGCGGTAGGCACGAAGCGCAGGCTGATCTGCCGCATCTGCTCGCCGAAGCCGGGCATCTCCTTGTGCGCCACGGCCAGCGTCGCCTCGGGCGTGACGTCGCGCAGCGCCGGCCCGGTGCCGCCGGTCGTCAGCACCAGCGAGCAGCCGGCGTCCACCAGCTCGATGAGGGTCTGGCTGATGCGCGCCTGCTCGTCCGGAATGAGGCGCGGCTCGAAGGTGATGGGATTCTTCAGCGCCCGGCCGAGCCAGTCCTGCAGCGCTGGCAGGCCCTTGTCCTCGTAGACACCGGTCGATGCCCGGTCGCTCACCGAGACGATGCCGATCTTGACCGGGTCGAAGGAGGAGGCTGGCACCGCGCTCATCGGATCACCTCCGTGCTTCGCACCGCGGTGCGAGCCCCCTTCGGAGCGGCCGGGCGGGGGCTCATGCATCCTCCTCGCGCGACTCGGCCGCAGCCTGCTCGCCGTGGTCGGCGTCGCCATGGACGGCGAGCTGGGCGCGCACGATCTGGAACACCTCGCGGTAGGCCTTGCCCTGGCGCGGTGCCTCGCCGGGCTTGCCGGCCTGCAGGTCCTTGCGGGCCTGGCGCACGAGCGCGCGCAGCTGCTGCGCGTCGGTGGCCGGGTGGGTCTCGATCCAGCCGCCCAGGGCGTCGTCGTCGGCGATGAGGCGGTCGCGCCATTGCTCGGCCTGGTGCAGCAGGGCGGTGTCCTGCGCCGGGCCGCGGGCCTGCTCGTCCAGGGCGATGCGCGCGGCGTCGAGCGTGGCGGCGTCGAGCTTGCGCATCAGCTTGCCGATGTACTGGATCTGCCGGCGCCTTCCCTCGAAGTTCGTGATGCGCCTGGCCTCGGCCAGGGCGTCGATCAGGCCGTCGGGCAATTCCAGCCGCGCGAGCAGGTCGCTGCGCAAGGTCATGAGCGACTCGCCCAGCGCCTGCAGGTCGGCGCTTTCGCGCTTGAGGTCGGTCTTGCTGACCTCGATGCCGCCCTTGAGCTCGCGCTTGAGCTCCTGGTCGAGTTCGCTGCCTTCGGCCACGAAATGGCCGCGGACGAAGTAGCCTTTTTTGGGTTTGCGGGGCATGTCGGGAAATGGAATGGGCCGCCCGTCCTTCATTGGAGGGCGTCGCTATCATTGTCCCCCACATGACCTCTTCCTCCTCCCGTGCCGACAGCGGCTTCGCCTACAGCCGCGATTTCTTCGAAAACCTGGTCGACACCGCCCTGGCCCATGCCAAGAAGCTGGGCGCCACCGACGCAGGTGCCGAGGCCTCCGAGGGCTGCGGCCTGACGGTGTCGGTGCGCAAGGGCGAACTGGAGAACGTCGAGCGCAACCGCGACAAGTCGCTGGGCGTCACCGTCTACGTCGGCAACCGGCGCGGCAACGCGAGCACCTCCGACTTCTCCGAGGCGGCGATCGCGCAGACGGTGCAGGCCGCCTACGAGATCGCGCGCTTCACCGCCGAAGACCCGGTGGGGGGCCTGCCCGACGAGGCCGACATCGCCAGGGAGCATCCCGAACTCGACCTGTTCCACCCCTGGGCGGTGACGAGCGAGGAGGCGGCGAAGCTGGCGCTCGAATGCGAGGCGGCCGCGCTCTCGACCGACCGGCGCATCACCAACAGCGAAGGCGCCGGCGTCTCGGCGCAGCAGAGCCACTTCTTCAGCGCCCACACGCACGGTTTCCGCGGCGGCTATGCCAGCTCGCGCCACTCGATCTCGGTGGCGCCCATTGCAGGCAAGGGCGACGACATGCAGCGCGACGCCTGGTACAGCTCCATGCGCTCTGCCGAGGAACTCGCCAGCCCCGAGGCGGTGGGCCGCTACGCCGCCGAGCGGGCACTGAGCCGGCTGAAGTCGCGCAAGATCAAGACCACCGAGTGCCCGGTGCTGTTCGAGTCGCCGCTCGCGGCGGGCCTGCTCGGCGGCCTGGTGCAGGCCACCAGCGGCGGCGCGCTGTACCGGCGCAGCACCTTCCTGCTCGATTCGCTGGGCAAGCCGGTGCTGCCGAAGCACATCGACGTGCTCGAAGACCCGCACGTGCTGCGCGGCAAGGGCAGCTCGCCCTTCGACGACGAGGGCGTCGTGACGCGCAGGCGCAAGGTGGTCGACGGCGGCCGGCTCGAAGGCTATTTCCTGTCGACCTACTCGGCGCGCAAGCTCGGCATGAAGACCACCGGCAACGCCGGCGGCTCGCACAACCTCACGCTGAGTTCTCGCCTGACGAAGCCCGGTGACGACCTGGACGAAATGCTGCGCAAGCTGGGCACAGGCCTGTTCGTCATCGAGCTGATGGGGCAGGGCGTGAACTACGTGACCGGCGACTACTCGCGCGGCGCGAGCGGCTTCTGGGTCGAGAAGGGGCGCATTGCCTATCCGGTGCAGGAAATCACGATCGCCGGCAACCTCAAGGACATGCTCCTGGGCATCGAGGCGGTGGGCGCCGACGCCTACAACTATGGCGCCAAGACCACGGGATCGCTGCTGGTCAACCGCATGAAGGTCGCCGGATCCTGAGCGCCGGCGCGGCTGCGCGACGCAGCCGTCGCGACCCGGTGGTGGCGATGCCCACCACAAGCGCGGCAGGGAAAAGCCCGGGCCGCCTGCGGCAGGTGTCCGGCTAGAGTGGCGAGGCCCCGTGTCGGCGGGGCGCCCCCTCGCCATCGATGCCTGTCGTTTCCTTTCGCAATGTCGTCCTCTCCGGCGCCTGTGGCGGCCTGGGGCAGGCACTGGCGCGCCAGCTGATCGCGGCCGGTGCGCAGGTGGCGCTGGTCGGGCTCGACAGCGCGCGCTTGCATGCCCTGGCCGCGCTGTCGCCGGCGCGCTGTGCCGTCTACACCCCCGACGTGGCCGACAGCGTGGCGGTGCAGTCGATGGCACACGACTGGCTCGCACGCTTCGGCACGCCAGACCTGGTGATCGCCAACGCCGGCGTCGCCGGCGGCTACGACACCGCGGTGGCCGGGGACCTGGCCGTCTTTCGCCGCATGCTCGAAATCAACCTGCTCGGCGCTGCCACCCTGTTCCAGCCCTTTGTCGCGGCGATGGGTGAACAACGGCGCGGCGCCCTGGTGGGCGTGGCCAGCATCGCCGGCTGGCGTGGCATGCCCGGCAATGGCGCTTACTGCGCGAGCAAGGCGGGGCTGATCCGCTACCTGGAGAGCCTGCGCGCCGAACTGCGCGGCAGCGGCGTCACGGTGCACACCGTCAGCCCCGGCTACATCCGCACGGCGCTCACCGCCGGCAATCGCTTCGCCATGCCAGCCCTGCTGGAACCCGAGGACGCGGCGCGGCGCCTGCTGGCCGCCGTGGCCCGCGGGCGCGAGCAGATCGTGCTGCCGCGCCGCATCGGCTGGCTGTCGCGCGCGCTGGGCCTGCTGCCTGCGGCCTGGCATGACCGCCTCCTGCTCGGCCAGCCGCGCAAGCCCCGCGTGGGCGAGGCCGGTGCCACGGCCATCCCGGGGCTTGCTCCGTCCTCCAACCGCACTCCGCCGCCCACGTGACCGACCTGCGCACCGAAGACACCATCGCCCTCATCGGCGCCGGCCCCTCCGGCCTGGCCGGGGCCCGCAACCTGCAGAAGCTGGGCCTGCCCTTCCAGGGTTTCGAGGCGCACCGCGACGTGGGCGGGCTCTGGGACATCGACAACCCACGCTCCACCGTCTACCACTCGGCGCACCTCATCTCGAGCAAGACGACCACGCAATTCGCCGAATTCCCGATGGCGGACTCGGTGGCCGACTACCCCAGCCACCGCGAACTGCGCCAGTATTTCAGCGATTTTGCCGACCGCTTCGAGCTGCGGCGGCACTTCCGCTTCGGCACGCGGGTGCTGCGCGTGGAGCCTGTGAGCGATGCACCCGGCACGCCCTGGCGCGTGACGGTGCAGGCGGGCGGGGCCGAGCCCGAGACCGCTGTCTATCGCGCAGTGGTGATCGCCAACGGCACGCTGGCCGAGCCCAAGCGTCCGGCTTTCGAGGGCCGCTTCGACGGTGAACTGCTGCACACGGCCGACTACAAGCACCCCGAGCTGTTCAAGGGCAAGCGCGTGCTCGTCGTCGGCGCCGGCAACTCGGGCTGCGACATCGCCGTGGACGCGGTGCACTACGCCGAATCGGTCGACATCTCGGTGCGGCGTGGCTACTACTTCGTGCCCAAGTACGTCTTCGGCAAGCCGGCCGACACGCTGGGCGGCGGGATGAAGCTGCCGCCCTGGCTCAAGCAGAAGGTCGATTCGACGGTGCTCAAGTGGTTCACGGGCGACCCGGTGCGCTTCGGCTTTCCGAAGCCGGACTACCGCATGTACGAGTCGCACCCCGTCGTCAACTCGCTGGTCCTGCACCACATCGGCCACGGCGACATCGGCGTGCGGGCCGACGTGGCGCGCCTCGACGGCGGCACCGTGCATTTCAAGGACGGCAGCGCGCGCGACTACGACCTCGTGCTCGCGGCCACCGGCTATGCGCTGCACTACCCCTTCATCGATCCGGCGCATCTCAACTGGCAGGGCATGGCGCCCCGCCTGTACCTCAATATCTTCACGCCCCGGTACGAGACGCTCGCGGTGCTCGGCATGATCGAAGCCAGCGGCATCGGCTGGCAGGGCCGCTACGAGCAGGCCGAGCTGGTGGCGCGCTACCTGGCGGCCCAGGCGGCCGGCACGCCGCAGGCGGCGGCATTGCGCGCCGCGGTGCAGGGGCCTGCGCCCGACCTGTCAGGCGGCTTCAAGTACCTGCAGCTCGAACGCATGGCGTACTACGTGCACAAGGACACCTACCGCGCCGCCGTGCGCGCCGCCTCGCATTCCCTGGGAGGGGCGCACTGATGCTGCCGGTCGACGAGATACGCCTGAATTTCAACCCGGCGTCGCTCGTGGCGCTGAACGTGGTGCTGGGCTTCCTGATGTTCGGCATCGCGCTGGACACGCGCATCGAGGATTTCAGGCGGGTGGCCCGCATGCCCGGCGCGATGGCGGTCGGCATCGGCGCGCAGTTCATCGTGCTGCCGGCCGTCACCTTCGGCCTCACGCTGCTGCTGCAGCCGGCGCCCAGCATTGCGCTCGGCATGATCCTCGTGGCCTGCTGCCCGCCGGGCAACATCTCGCAGATCCTCACGCACCGGGCGGGCGGCAACGTCGCGCTGTCGGTCTCGATGACGGCGATCTCCAACGCGCTGGCCATCGTGCTGATGCCGCTCAACTTCGCCTTCTGGGGTGGCCTGCACCCGACGGCGTCGACGCTGCTCAGGACCATCGCTCTCGACCCGCTCGACATGCTGGGCCACATCGTGATGATCATCGGCATCCCCTTCGTGCTCGGGGTGGCGTGCGCACACCGGCTGCCCGGACTCACAACGCGCATCAAGAAGCCAGCGCGCATCCTGAGCTTCCTGGCGCTCGTCGGCTTCATCGTCGGCGCCATCGCGGGCAACTGGCGCTACTTTCTCGACTACGTGGGCCTGGTGCTGCTGGCGGTGGTGCTGCACGACGCGCTGGCCTTCGGCACCGGCTGGCTCTGCGCGCGTGCGGCGGGCCTGGCCGATTACGACCGGCGGGCCGTCGCCATCGAGGTCGGCATCCGCAACGCCGGGCTCGGGCTGGTGCTGATCTTCAGCTTCTTCGGTGGCCTGGGCGGCATGGCGGTGGTGGCCGGCGTGTGGGGCTTCTGGGACATCATCGCCGGCCTTGCGCTGGCGAGCTGGTGGGGGCGGCGGCCGGCGGTGCAGGCATGAGCGAGGCCGGAGGCGTGCCCGCGCAGCGTGTGCTGGTCACCGGCGGCGACGGCTTCCTGGGGCGTTCCGTGGTGGCAGGCCTGGCCGCGCAAGGCGGCCTCCACGTCGTGGCGCTGGATGTGCGCGAGGTGCCGCCCGAGCGTCGCCTGCCGGGCGTGGTCTATGCGGCGCAGGACGTGCGCGACCCGCGCATCGCCGACACGCTCTCGCTGCACGGCATCGACACCGTGGTGCACCTGGCCTCCATCGTCACGCCGGGCCGCGGTTCGACCCGCGCCTTCGAGCATTCGGTCGACGTGGGCGGCACGGCCAACCTGCTGGCAGCCTGCACGGCACAGGGCGTGCGGCACGTCGTCGTGTCCTCCAGCGGGGCCGCCTACGGCTACCACGCCGACAACCCGCCCTGGATCACCGAGGACCAGCCGCTGCGCGGCAACCCCGTCTTCGCCTATGCGGACCACAAGCGACAGGTCGAGGAAATGCTGGCCGCGTACCGCGCCAGCCACCCCGCGCTGGCGCAGACGGTCCTGCGCATCGGCACCATCCTCGGCGAAGGCGTCGACAACCAGATCACCGCGCTGTTCGAGAAGCCGCGCCTCATTGCCATCCGGGGCAGCGACAGCCCCTTCGTGTTCATCTGGGACGAGGACGTGACCGGCGCCGTCCTGCATGCCGTTTCGGGCGCGCCACCCGGCTGCTACAACCTCGCCGGCGACGGCGCGCTCACCATCCACGAGATCGCCCGCCGTCTCGGCAAGCGCACCCTCGACTGGCCGGCGGGCGTGCTGCGCGCGGCGCTGGCGGTCGGGTCGGCACTCCGCCTGAGCCGCTACGGCCCCGAGCAACTGGACTTCCTGCGTTACCGGCCCGTGCTGCTCAACAGCGCGCTGAAGGAACGCTTCGGCTATGTGCCGCGCAGGACCAGCGCCGAGGCATTCGACGCGTTCGTGGAGGCGCGGGCGCGGCAGGGGCGGCCGGTCAGCGTGGCGGTGCCGTAGCAGCCGGCGCATCGCACAGGTGCGCCAGCAGCCCACGCGCGTGGGGTGACAGCGCCGCGGCGTCCTTCGCCACGCACAGCAGCTGGCGCCGGGCCCAACGGTCGGTGAGCGCCACGCGGGCGATCTTCATCGTGCGCGCGCAGCGCCGCGCCGCGGCCAGCGGCACGACGCCGGCGCCGATGCCTTGTTCCACCAGGCTGCACACCGCGTCGAAGCTGCGCACGCGCACCCGGTAGGCCAGACGCTGGCCCTGCCGACGCGCCTGCTGGGCCACGTGCTCCTGCAGCGGGTTGCCGTCGACCAGGCCGACCCACTCGCGGGCGTTGAGCTCGGCGAAGCCGATGCGTCGGTGCCGGGCCACGGCGTCGCTTCGCGCCACCACGAGCACCAGGTCGTCGCGCCGGAAGGGCAGCGCCTCCAGGCCGCCGAGGTCCGCGGCATCGGACACGATGCCGAGGTCGGCCCGCCCGTCGCGCACCGCCTCCGCGATCTCGCCGCTGGGCTGCTCCTCGAGATCGATCGAGAGCTTGGGGTGCTGCGCCAGAAAGCGGCCCAGCGGCACGGGCAGGTGCTCCGTCATGGCCGAGGTGTTGCAGAGCAGGTGCACCCGGCCATGCAGCCCTTGGCCGTGTGCACCGAGCTCGGCCCGAAGCTGCTCCATCTGCTGCATGACCACGCGCGCATGGTGCAGCAGCGTGCGGCCGGCCTCGGTGGGTCGCACGCCATGGGCGTGGCGCGTGAGCAGGGGGTGGCCCAGCGCGTCTTCCATTCCGCGCACCCGCTGGCTGGCCGAGGCCAGCGTCATGTGCGCGCGCTGAGCGCCGCCCGTCAGGCTGCCGGCTTGCGCCACATGCACGAAGAGGCGCAGGTCGATGAGGTCGAAGCGCATGGCGCCACGGTAGCACGCGAGACTCAGGCGGGGGCTGAGGCTGGCTGCGCGAGATCCGCATTGGCGCTCCTCGGGCAGCGGGCCAGACTGCAGGCGCTGTCCGCGTGGTGCGGGCGGCACCTCCAGGAAAAGCCATGCATTGCCGTGTGTCTCTGTCGCCGCTTCGCCACCACACGCCCGGGTGGCTGAGGCTGCGCCTGATCCTTGCCGCCCTCTGTCTGGGCGGCGCGGCCGTGTTCGCCGGCGACGAAGCCATCGGCGCGGCGACGCCGCTGCCGGGCGCGCAGGCCCGGGCGGCGCTGCAGGGCAGCGCCATCGGTCGCATGCACCGCGACCTTCTCAATCGCTCGCCGGCCGGCCGGCGGTGCGGATGAACGGGGCGTCGATGGCGCCGGCCCTGTCGTGGGAGACGGGGTGCCTCGCGGTAGCCGTTTTCTTGCTGGCCGGCGCGGTCAAGGGCGTGATCGGGCTGGGGCTGCCGACCTTCTCGATGGCGCTGCTGGCCCTGTGGATGCCGCCGGCGCAGGCCGCGGCGCTGCTGCTCGTGCCTTCGCTGGCCACCAATGTCTGGCAGGCCGGGCCGGTGCGCACGCTGGCGCCGCTGTGTCGCCGGCTCGCGGGGCTCCAGGCGGGCGTGGTGGTGGGCACGGTGGGCGGCGCGTTGGCCTTCGGCGCGCCCTCGGGACGCGCCGGTGCGTTGCTGCTGGGCCTGGCGCTGGTCGGCTACGCCGTCTGGGGGCTGGCGGGGCGCGCGCTGCGCGTCCCCCGCACCAGGCTGGACTGGCTCGGTGCCTGCGCCGGGGCCGCGACGGGGCTGCTCACGGCGCTGACGGGCGTCTTCGTCATCCCGGCCGTGCCTTACCTGCAGGGCCTCGGCCTGGAGAAGGACGAGCTGGTGCAGGCCATGGGCCTGTCGTTCACCGTGTCCACGCTCGCGCTTGGCGTGGGCCTGGGGTTGCAGGGTGAGGCGACGGGCCCGCAGCTCGCGGCATCGCTCTGGATGCTGCCCGCCGCCGCCGTGGGCATGGTGGCGGGGCAGCGGCTGCGCGCACGCATGCCCGTGGCGGCCTTTCGCCGCTGCTTCTTCGTCGGCCTGGCCGCGCTGGGAGCGTGGATGGTGTGGCGCGCGGTGCGCGGATGAAGGCGCCGCTCAGGTCGCCAGCACGGCGCGCACGCGTTCGATGACCTGCCGGTAGGGCAGGGCGAAGCCGTCCAGCGCTTCGTGCGCCGCCAGCCAGCGGAAGGCAAAGACCAGGCCCTCCTCCTCGGGGCTGCCGATGGCCGTGTGTTCGAAGCGCTCGGGCCAGGCGGCGGTGCTGCGCATCAGGAACAGGTGCCAGCGCTGGTCGTGGTCGTGGCGGTTCCCCTCGACACCGCCGGCGCAGAAGCGGTGCAGCGTGCCCAGGGGCTCGAGCGGGCCCTCGAAGCGGATGCCCGACTCCTCGAGCAACTCGCGGCGCACCGCGTCTTCGGGGCTCTCACCCGCTTCGATGGTGCCCTTGGGCAACTGCATGCCGCCATCGGCTGGATGATCGAACACCAGCAGCCGGCCGCGCGTGTCCACGAGGCACGCGCAGGCCTTGCCGATCGGCTCGAGGGCCTCCGCCATGGCGTGCTCAGCCCCCGGCGAGGGCCGCCTTGACCGCCGCGCTGACCTGGCCCATCTCGGCCTTGCCGGCCAGGCGTGTCTTGACCACGCCCATGACCTTGCCCATGTCGCCAGGCCCCTTGGCACCGAGCTCCGCCACGATGGCCTTGACCTCGGCGGCCACCTCATCGGCGCTCATGCGCTGCGGCAGGTAGGCCTCGATGACCTTGATCTCGGCGGCTTCCTTGTCGGCAAGCTCGGTGCGGCCGGCCTGCGTGAAGGCGGCGATCGAGTCCTTGCGCTGCTTGATCATCTTGTCGATCACGCCCACGATCGCGGCGTCGTCCAGCTCGACGCGCTCGTCGACTTCCTTCTGCTTCATGGCGGCGAGCAGCAGGCGGATGGTGGCCAGCCGTTCGGATTCCTTGGCGCGCATGGCGGCCTTCATGTCGTCGCTGATCTGTTGCTTGAGGCTCATGGGTCTTCCTTCAAAGCCCGGTGGACGGGCGAAAAACGAAAAGGCCGCGACAGGTTTCCCGGCGCGGCCTTCAGGTCACTGGCGGGGCCAGTGCCGGCGTGATCAGTACAGCTTCTTGGGCAGCTGCATGCTGCGCACGCGCTTGTAGTGGCGCTTCACGGCCGCGGCCTTCTTGCGCTTGCGCTCGGCGGTCGGCTTTTCGTAGAACTCGCGGGCACGCAGGTCCGTCAGCAGGCCGAGCTTCTCGATCGTGCGCTTGAAACGGCGCAGGGCGACGTCGAAGGGCTCGTTTTCTTTAACGCGGATGGTGGTCATGGATACAAACAGTCTGTTGAATGTGGCCGGGGAAGATCGGGCCCCGTGCCGGGTGTCCTCAACTGAAATCGTGTGTGGCCCGCTGAGGGAAGGCCGAAGTTAGCCGGGCATTATAGCCCAGGCGCGCCGGCGGCTGACGGCGTGCGTCAGCCGGCCAGGCCACCCCGCTCGGGCAGGATGCGGGCGGCGTGCTCCGGCCATCCGGGGAACAGCCGCGGCAGGGCGTCTGCCGGCAGGCGCTCGCGGGCGAAGCAGCGGGCCGTCGAGGCCGGATGCACGAGGTGCAGGCAACTGGCGTTGACATCGTTCACGGCGATGAAGTGCGCGCCCGAGGCCACCACGCGCCGCGCGAAGCTTTCGTCCTCGCACAGGTCGATGTCGTCGAAGCGATGCATCTGCGCCAGGCGCCGGCGGTAGACGTACGAAAAGCCGTAGAAGAGGATCAAATCCGCGCCGATCTGCATGCCGTCGTGGAACAGCACCTCGCGCAGCTCGCCGCGCACCAGCTCGAAATGCCGGCCGACCCGCGCATTCAGGTCCATGTAGCCCAGGAACTGCAGCGAGGGCGCCCACACGTAGAAGCCCGACAGCTTCACCAGGTCGGCACCCTGTGCGTCGAGCAGTCCGCAGAATTCGCGCAGGTAGTCCGGGGCGTAGTAGTCGTCGTCGTCGAAGTGGGCGATGCAGTCACCGCTCGCCATGCCGATGAGCAGGTTGCGCTTCGAGCCGATGGGCACGCGCTCACGGCTGTGGACGTAGCGCACGCGGCCATCGGCGGCGGCCAGCGCCTGCATGAAGGCGCTCGGCGCGGGGCTGTCGTCGTGCACCAGCCACTCCCAGTCGACCGTCTGGGACTGGACGCACGCGGCGATGGCCGGCAGGTAGTGTTCGCGCCGCGACGTCGGCGTGATGATCGAGACGGTCGGTGTCCGCATGGCCATGGAACCTGGCAGCCTCAGGACGCGTCGCCCGCCAGCGCCTGCGCGCAGGCATGCGCGCTCGCCCAGGCCCACTGGAAGTTGTAGCCGCCCAGCCAGCCGGTCACGTCGACCACCTCGCCGATGAAATGCAGGCCCGGCTGCCGGGTGGCTTCCATCGTCTGCGACGAGAGTTCACGCGTATCGACGCCGCCGGCCGTGACCTCGGCCTTCCTGTAGCCCTCGGTGCCGTCGGGCGTGATCTCCCAGTGGGCGATGCGCTCCGCCAGCCCCGCCAGCGCCTTGTCGGCCGCTTCGTTGATGGGGCGCTGCAGGGCCGGGTCCTCGCCCACCCAGGCGTCGGCCAGGCGCGAGGGCACGAGCGCCGCCAGTTCGTTGGCGATGCGCTTGCGCGAATCGCGCTTGGCGGCGGCGAGCGCGGCGCCCACGTCCACGCCCGGCGCGAAGTCGATCGCGAGGGGCGTGCCGGGCTGCCAGTAGCTGGAAATCTGCAGCACTGCTGGGCCGGAGAGGCCGCGGTGCGTGAACAGCAGGTCTTCCACGAACTGCATGCGTGTCTTCTTCGAGCCGGTGGCGATCTCGACCGGCAGTGCCAGCCCCGCCAGGCCGGCGTAGGGTGTCCACGCGTCGCCGCCGAAGGTCAGCGGCACCAGCGCCGGCCTCGGCTCGACCACGCGCAGGCCGAACTGTTTGGCGACCCGGTAGCCGAAATCGCTCGCACCCAGCTGGGGGATCGACAGGCCGCCGGTGGCGATCACCAGCTGCCGTGCGACGACGGAGCCCCGATCGCTATGGATTTGATAGCTTCCGGCGCCCGCGCCGTCTGGGCTGGAGGCCGAAAAGGCCACTGAACGCACGGCGCAGGGCTGCCAGCGTTCGACGCTGCCGTCGGCGCATTCGGCCAGCAGCATGTCGATGATCTGCTGCGAGGGGCCATCGCAGAACAGCTGGCCCTTGTGCTTCTCGTGCCAGGCGATGCCGTGGCGCTCGACCAGCGCGATGAAGTGCTGCGGCGTGTAGCGGGCGAGCGCCGAGCGGCAGAAATGCGGGTTGTCGCCCACGAAGTGCCGCTGCGGCGCGCGCGGGTCCAGGTCGCGGTTGGTGAAGTTGCAGCGCCCGCCGCCCGAGATGCGGATCTTCTCCGCCACGCGCTCGCTGTGGTCGATGACCAGCACCTTCAGCCCGCGCTGCCCGGCCTGCGCGGCGCAGAACAGGCCGGCGGCGCCGGCGCCGACGATCACGACGTCGAAGAAGGCGGCGGCTGCACGGGCGGGGGTCGGCATCGGCTGGATGGGTGTCCTGGGTGGGAAGGCGCGCGTGTCAGGCGAACAGGGCCTTGGCGCCCGAGGTGGCGATCTGCAGCCCGACGCAGAAGATGAAGAAGGCGATCAGCCGGTTGAAGATCTGCTCGCCGCGCGATCCGAGATAGTGCTGCAGGCGCTGCGTGTTGAGGTAGAAGAAGTAGACCATGGCGCACATGACGACGATCGCGAGCTGGATCGCGCCCAGGCTCAGCAGCGTGCGCTCCCAGGTTTCCGACGCCCCGTGTGCGCTCAGCGTCAGCAGCACCGAAATCGTGCCGGCGCCGGTGGTGAGCGGGAAGGTCAGCGGGTAGAACAGCTGGTCGTCGATGTCGGTGCGCTGTGCCGGCGCGGCCGCATCGTCGGTCGGCTCGCTCTTCTTCTTGTCGGACGCCAGGAACTCCCAGCCCATCTTGCAGATCATGATGCCGCCGCCGAGCTGCACGACCGGGATCGAAAGGCCGAAGAGCTTGAGGATCCAGCCGCCGGCCACCAGCGTCACCGTGCACAGGCAGAAGGCGTACAGCGTGATGAGCCCGACCGCGCGGCGCCTGCCGGGCGGGTCGAGCAGCGCCAGCGAAGGCATCACGACGAAGGCCGTTCCTACCGGATTGACCACCGGGAACAGCGCCACCACGCCGATGAACAGCAGGTGGATGAAGGTGTGGACGTCGGCGTTCAACGGCTGTCCGCCCCGTCGGCCGTGATGATCGGCGGCGGGTTGTACTTGAGGTGGCCCACGTAGCGAAGCGGCCGGGTCGACGGGATCGAGGGCACGTCGCCCTCGCGCATGTGCAGCAGGTCGGCCGGGCTCACCCAGCGCGGGTCGGCCGTGGTGATGGGCAGACCGGCCCGGCGGTACGCCTCCAGCACGAACTGCGAGCAGAAGAACTGGTCGTCGCGGCTGGTGCCCAGCTGCACGGTGGCCATGCCGCTCACGCAGAAGTTGCGCACCGCATCGGGCAGCAGCGGCAGCTCGCACATTCGGCGGTTGAGCACGAAGGGCGCCTGCAGCAGCACGCCGCCCGTGTTGTAGCGCGTGCCGACCTGCGACGCCGCCCAGGCGCGCATCCGCTCGGCGTGGGAGGCTGTCACACCCGGCAACCGGAAGGCGACCACCATCTGCTCCTCGGCCGTCACGGCCTCCAGCGGCCGGGCGCGCACACCCGTTCCCACCGCCTCGGCGATCTGCCCGTCACCCAGGTAGAGCACGGCATGGCTCACCGGCGACAAGGTGCCCAGGCGGATGCCGAAGGAATTCACGGTCGCCACCGAGGTGAGCAGGATGTCGCCCGGCTCCAGCACCGCGGCGCTCACCAGCTCGCCGCCATTGCCCGGCGCGATGCCGGAGTGCTGGAAGTGCACGCCCAGTGGCGCCTCGGGCGAGGGCGCCTGCACGCGCGAGGCACAGCCGGCAAGGCCGGCGGCAAGCGCCACGAGCAGCGCCGACGCACCCGCGCGGGTGCCGAAGCCGCCGCGCATCTCAGCCCTTCCAGACGAAGGGGAACTTCAGCTGCTTGAAGAAGCCGTTGGGCACGTAGTCGCCCACCACGCCATAGCGGTCGGGCCAGAGCCGGTCGCTCTTCACGGCCGTGCCGAAGAGGTAGTCGAGGAAGGCGTAGTGCGCCGCGTAGTTCTTGTCGATCGCCTCGTCGTCCTGGCTGTGGTGCCAGTGGTGGAAGTTGGGCGTGACGATGAGGTAGCGCAGCGGGCCCAGCCGCACGCTCACGTTGCAGTGGTTGAACACCGCCTGGAAGCCGACCACCACGATGTACGCGTCGATCACTTCCTTGGAGAAGCCCAGCACGTAGATCGGCGCCAGCACCAGCGTGCGGGTGATGAGCAGCTCCAGGATGTGCTGGCGCGAGCCGGCCATCCAGTCCATGCTCTTGACGCTGTGGTGCACCGCGTGCAGGCGCCACAGCAGCGGCACCTCGTGGTAGGCGCGGTGCGTCCAGTACTGCACCAGGTCGGCCACCAGGATGATCAGCAGCAGCCCGGCCCAGAAGGGCAGGTTGGCGATCCAGCCGCGGATGCCGTCGTTGGCCGCCCAGCCGAAGAACTTGTGCACCATCAGGTTGGTCGCCAGCAGCACGAAGCCGACGATCATGTGGTTCACGATGAAGTGGTGGAAATCGGTCTGCCACTCGGCGCGGAAGATCGGCTGGTCCTTGCGGTGGGCGAACAGCTTCTCGATGAAGATGAAGATCAGCGAGGAGCCCAGCAGGTCGAGGATGAACCAGTCCAGCCCGATGTAGGGCGTCCCGTCGGGGAAGTTCGGGTCCACGTTCACCTTGTGGCCGCCCAGCAGCGCGGCAGCGGCCACAAGCAGGAAGGCGAAGGACGAGAGCCATCGCGTGCGGTTGAAGACGATGTTCACCAGCGCCAGCCCGCCCGCGATGACCATGGCCGTGAGCAGCACCCAGCGCATCAGGTCCACGTTGTAGCTCTTGCGCAGCTCGGGCGTGGTGAGGTACTGCGGGAAGTGGAAGGCCAGCACGCCCAGGAAGCACAGGATCGCCAGGCTGAGCGCGATCACGCCGGTGACCAGGCCCTTGCCCCGTTCCAGTTCCCCGTGGCTTTCTGCCAGGTGGTTGAGTTTTTCTATATCCAGCATCCCGGCCCCTCTCTTCGTGTTGTCGTTCGGACGGGCGGGATTTTAGGCGCGCGAGGCCGTTCGCCTACACGACGAATGGCCGGTCCCTGCGCGGCAGGCCGTGGCGTCTTCAGTCCACCTGGGCCCCGCTCTGGCGCACCAGTTCGCCCCACTTGGCCGTCTCGCGCGTGCCGAAGGCGCCGAGCGACTCGCCCGCCGCGCCGACGGATTCCAGGCCCTGCGCGGTGAGCCGCGCCTGCGTCTCGGGCGCCGCCAGGGCCGCCTGTGCCGCATCGCGCAGCCGCGCCAGCACGGGCGCCGGTGTCGCGGCCGGTGCATAGACCATGAACCACGCCACCAGGTCGAAGGGCTGGCCGGTCTGGGCCTGCAGCGTCGGCACCTCGGGCGCCGCCTGGCTGGGTTTGGCGCTCGACACGCCCAGTGCCCGCAGCTTGCCGGCCCTGATCTGCGGCAGCACGGCGGCCGGGTGGTAGAACATGAACTGCACCTGCCCGGCCATCACGTCCGACAGGCCGACCGCGCCGTCCTTGTAGGGCACGTGCACCATCTGGCCACCCAGGGCGCGCCGCAGCAGGTCGCCGGCCAGGTGGCCCGAGGTGCCGTTGCCTGCCGAGGCGAAGCTGACGCCCGGCGCGCGTGCCGCCGCGGCGCGCAGGTCCTGCAGCGACTGGAAGGGCGAACCCGCAGCGACCACCAGCAGCGTCGGCGTCTGCCCCACGAAGCCCAGCGGCGCGAAGTCGCGGGCGGCGTCGTAGGGCAGCTTGCGGTACAGCGCCGGATTGATCGCGTGCGTGCCGACGGTGCCCATGACCAGGGTGTAGCCGTCGGCCGGCGCGCGCGCCACCGCCTCGGTGCCGATCACGCCGCCGCTGCCGGCTCGGTTCTCGACCACCACCGTCTGGCCCAGCTGCCGGCCCATGGCCTCGGCCACCACCCGGGCCACGGTGTCGGTGGAGGTGCCGGGGCCGAAGGGCACGACCATGCGCAGCGGGCGTGTCGGGAAGTCGGCGGATGCCTGGGCCTGCGCGGTCCAGGGCAGCAGGGCGGCCAGGGCGGGCCATGCGGCGCGCAGCAGCGTGCGCCGCGCCAATTGAAAACGCATCGATGTCTCCTTGAGTGGTCGTTCGGGTCGGCCAGCGCGCACGCAGGGCGGGGAGCAGCTGCGCCCTGCGCAGCAGATCAGTTCAGTCCCGCTGCGGCGCCAGGCGGAAGTCGTAGCGCGCGGTCCAGTAGGGCGTGGCCATCGTGCGGCCGTCCTCCGCCGTGCCGGCCGGCTTCTTCTCGAAGGGCACGATCAGCGCCGGTCGCACGCCGAACACCACGTCGGTGTCGAGGTACGGGCTGTCGGACACGAACAGGTGCGTGGTCACCGGCACGTGGCCCGGCGCCGAGACGATCATGTGGATGTGGCCGGGCCGGTTGGGGTCGCGGCCCAGGCGGTCGATCATGCGGCCCACCGGGCCGTCCATCGGGATCGGGTAGTAGCTCGGCCGGATCGACCAGAACCAGTAGCGGCCCTCGGCGTCGGTGCGGATGCGGCCGCGCGCCAGCATCTGGTCGTTGCCTTCCATCTGCATGTCGTAGACGCCTTCGCCGTCGCCCGACCAGATGTCCAGCAGCGCGCCGGCCAGCGGTTTCCCCTCGGTGTCGAGCACGCGCCCGCTGTAGAAGGCCGGCTCGCCCGGCACGCCTTCGCCGAGGTCGTCGCCCAGCGCACGTTCCGGCGCGCCCTCCCAGTAGTAGGGGCCCTGCACCGTGGCCTCGGTCGCGGGCGTTGCGCCGGTGGCCGAGGCGCGCGACTGGGCCAGCGCCACCACCAGCATCGACACGCCCAGCGTGTCCGACAGCAGGATGAACTCCTGCCGCTTCGGGTCGCAGGTCTTGCCGGTGGCGGTGAGGAACTCGATGGCCTGGATCCATTCCTCGGGCTTGAGGTCGACGGCGCGCACGAAGTCGTGCAGCCGAGTCACCAACTCGCTCATGATGTGCTTGAAGCGCGCATCCTTGGCGCCTTCGAGCGTGGCGAGGACTTCGCGGGTGAGTTCGGGCGCGCAGGCCTGGGCCGTGTGGGTGCTCATGGGTGTGTCTCCGTCTTCGTCATGGGTGTGGTCCGCGGGCCGGTAGCATCGGCCTCCCGTCCGCGCGCGCCGCGATCTTCATGGAACTGCGTCATCTCCGCTATTTCGCTGCCCTGGCCGAATGCCTGAACTTCACGCGCGCCGCGCAGCGGATGCATGTGACGCAGTCCACGCTCTCGCACCAGATCCGCCAGCTCGAGGAGGAACTGGGCCAGGCGCTGTTCGACCGCATCGGCCGCAAGGTGCTGCTGACCGAGGCGGGCGAATCCTTCCTCGGCTATGCCGCCAAGGCGCTTCGGGAGGTGGACCAGGGGCTCAACGAACTGCGCAGCGGCTCGGCGGCGCTGAGCGGCGAACTGCGCATCGGCGCCACGCCCACCTTCAGCATGGAGTTCCTGCCCGAATGCCTGGCGCGCTTCATGGCCCGGCATCCGGAGGTGAAGATCGTGGCGGAAGAACTCTCGGCGCAGGACATCGCCAGCGGCCTGCTGGCCGAGCGGCTGGACCTGGGCGTGTCCTACCAGCCGGCCGAGACCGACGCGCTGTGGTTCGAGCCGCTGCGCAGCGAGGAGATGGTGCTGGTGGTGGGCCGTTCGCACCCCTTCGCGCAGCGCCGGCGCGTGCGCATGGTCGAGCTGCACCGCCAGCCGCTGGTGCTGCTCACGCCGGGCTTCGCCACGCGCAGGCTGCTCGACGAGTGCTTCCGCCACAGCGGCGCCGAGCCGCTGATCGCGGTGGAGATGAACGCGGTGATGCCGATGCTCGGCCTCGTGGCCCGCACGGGGCTGGCCACCATCGTGTCCGAACACGCCCTGCCGCTGCGCGAGGACCTCGCGGCCGTGCCGCTGGAGGAGCCCACGCCCGTGCGCACCCCCGGCCTGCTGTGGAAGCAGCGCCCGCGCCAGAGCGCCGCCCTGCGCGCGCTGGCGGCCGAGATCCGCCGCATGGCGCTGCGCCGCAGCCGCCGTGTGCCCGAGCCCGACGACGCGCCCGGCGCGGCCTGAGCAACAACGCGCCATCGCCGCCATTGCCGCTTCAGCGCGCGGCCTGCAGGCGCTCGCGCACCGGGCCCAGCACCGCTTCGTTGTCCTGGCCCAGCAGCGGCGGGGCGCTCACCTCGAGGCTGCGCTCGCCGTCGAAGCTGACGGGCGAGCGCACCGTGCGCCAGCGCCCGCCCTCGGGGTGCGGCGCGTCGATGGTCAGCTGCAGATGCCTGGCCTGCGGGTCCTCCAGCGCCTCGCTGGTGTCGTACATGGGCGCGTGCGGCACGTCCAGTGCTTCCAGCCGTGCGCACCAGTGCGAACGCGGGTGCTGCGCGAAGGCTTCGCCGAGGATGCGGATGAGCTCGTCCTGGTGCGCGATGCGACCTTCTCGGGTGGCGAAGCGCGGGTCCTTGAAGATGTCGGGCCGTTCGATGGCGTCGGCCAGGCCCTGCCAGAACTTCTCGGGCGAGGACATGTGCAGCGCAATCCACTCGCCGCCCTGGCACTCCAGCACATAGGACTGCGACACGCTGGGCCGGCTGAAGGGGCCCATCACCTCGCCCTCGGAGAAGTAGTGCGTGAAGGCGTCGAGGTTGAAGTGGCACATCGCCTCCAGCATCGACACCTCGACGCGCCGGCCGACGCCGGTGCGCTGGCGTTCCAGCAGCGCACCGAGGATGCCGTAGGCGGCGTAGAAGCCGGTCATCGCATCGGCCAGCGCCGGGCCCACCACGCGCGGGTTGGCCGGGTTGATCAGCAGCCGCAGGTAGGCGCTCGCGGCCTGCGCGACCGTGTCGTAGGCCGGGCGCCCGGCGGCCGGGCCGTCCTGGCCGAAGCCGCTGATCGCGCAGTACACCAGCCGCGGGTTCAGGCCATGCAGCCGCTCCCAGCCGGCACCCAGCCGGTCGGCCGCGCCGGGCCGGAAGTTCTGCAGGTACACGTCGGCGCCGCGCACCAGTTCGTCGAAGGCGGCGGCGTCCTCGGCGTTCTTGGTGTTGAGCGTGATGCTCTTCTTGTTGCGGTTGTAGGTCTGGAAGTGCGGGCTGTACAGCCCCCCGCGAAACGCGCGGAACGGGTCGCCGCTGCCCGGCTGTTCGATCTTGATGACCTCGGCGCCCAGGTCGGCGAGCAGCATGCCCGCCGCCGGGCCGGTGATGAACGTGCCCTGTTCGAGCACCGTGATGCCTTCGAGTACTTTGGCCATGAACGATGTGTGCGTGTGCGTGTGCGTGTGCGTGTGCGTGTGCGGGAACGGGTCAGTCGAGCCGGATGTTGCGGGCCTTGACGATGCGGCCGTAGATGTCCGAGTCGCGCCGCACCATGGCGGCCATCTCCTCGCGGCTCGCGCCCAGCGGTTCGGAGTTGAGGTCGGTGATGCGCTTGCGCATCTCGGGGTCCTGGCTGGCGGCCAGGAAGGTGGCGTGCAGGCGCTCGACGATGGCCGGTGGCGTGGCGGCCGGCGCCCACAGGCCGTGCCAGGACATCATCGACAGCTGCGGCACCTGCTCGGCGAAGGTCGCGACGTTGGGCATGGCCGGATGGCGCGCGGGGCCCGAATAGGCCAGCGCCTTGACCTTGCCCGAGGCGATGAGCGGGTAGGCCGAGGCCATCGGCTCCAGCACCAGGTCCACCTGTCCGCCGATGAGCTCCGGCACGGGCGTCGTGCGGTAGGGCACGTGGATCATGTGCGTCTTGGTCTCGTCCTTGAACCACTCCATGATCAGGTGCGAGGGGCTGCCGGCGCCGTACGACGCGTGCGTGATGGTGCCCGGCCTGGCGCGCGCCTGTTCCAGCAGCGCCTGCAACGAGTCGGCCTTGAAGCCCGGCCCGGCGATCAGCACCAGGCCCTGGCGCATGGTGGTGGCCAGCGGCACCAGGTCCTTCTCGGCGTCGAAGGGCAGCTTGCCGTAGATCGACGGGTTGATGGTGAAGGCCGTGGACACGTTGTAGAGCACCGTGTAGCCGTCGGCCGGCGCCTTGGCCACGGCGTCGGTCGCCAGGTTGCCGGCCGAACCGGGCTTGTTGTCGATCACGAAGGGCGTGTTGAGCTTGCGCGAGGCGTACTCGCCGTACATGCGCGCGAACACGTCGGGCGGCGTGCCGGCCGCGAAGCCCACCACGATGCGCACCGGCTTGTTGGGCCAGGCCGCAGTCTGGGCATGCGAAGGGGCGAGCGCGGCCAAGGCCAGGCCGGCGGCCGCGAGGGCTGCTGCGAATTTCATGGGTTGTCTCCTGTGTTGTCTGTCTTGCCGGGATGCGTGTTCGGCTCAGCCGCCGCTGCCCGCGGGCGGCCCGTCGTAGACCACCTCGCGCGTCGCCTGGTACGACAGCGCGAAGCCGATGCCCTGCTGCAGCTCTTCGTTGAGGTGCGCGATCAGCCCCGCGGTGCGCGCCAGGATGGGCACGCCCTTGAGCGCGGTCACCGGGTAGCCGACGTCCAGCAGCACCGCCGGGATGGCCGCCGACACGTTGAGCTTCAGGTCGCGGCCGATCACTGCCGGCAGCACGGCTTCCACCGCCTCGGCGATGGCGACGAAGCGCCCGCGCACGCCGTTGTCCTGCGCCACGCCGAAGAGCGCGTCGACGCGGGCGTCGCGCTCCTTGTGCAGCGGGTGGCCGTAGCCCGGCACCGGCTGGCCCTTCTCGCGCCAGGCGCGCACCACGGCCTCGGCGGCTGCGGCCAGGTCGCCGTCGCTGCCGGCGCGCTGGTCGACCTCCACGAACATGCGCCCGGCGGTCTCCGAAGCGCCGAGGATCACCGAGCCGCAGCCCAGGATGCCGGCCGCCACGGCGCCCTGCAGTGCATCGGGCGCGGCGGCCAGCGTCATGCGGCTGGCCTGCACGCTGGGCACCAGCCCGTGCTCGGCGATGGCGACGAGCGTGGCGTTGAGCACGGCCGAGGCGGCCGGGCCCGGCATCTCGCCGGTGACCAGCAGGTGGAAGTAGTCGGCGAAGCCGATGCGTCCGATGAGCTCCCTGCTCAGGTCGCGGCCGCGCACCGTGATGCTGTGCGCGTCCGAGGTGGAGATGGCGGTGCGAACCACCGTGGCCTTGCCGATCTTCATGTTCAGGTCCGTTGCGAATCGGCGCGAACGGTAGCCCATGGGAGCGGCAGTCAGGAAATGATGTTTTTCGATGCTTTCGATCGATGCCATCGATCGATAAGGCCGATCGACGGCGGGAGAGATCACGGCGCCGCGCGCCGCCAGGTCAGGTGCCGAAGTCGCGCGCCGCGGATGGCTGGGCGAGGGCCTGCACGCCCCGCAGCACGTCGCCCACCACGATCACCGAGGGGCTGCCCAGGCCGGAGGCGGCAAGGTCCGCATCCAGCGCGCCCAGCGTGCTCAGCAGTTGCTGCTGGTGCGCCAGCGTGGCGTGCTGCACCACCGCGACCGGCGTCGACGCCGGCAGGCCGCCGTCGAGCAGGGCGGTGCGGATGTGCGCGGCGCCAGCCACGCCCATGTAGACCACCAGCGTCAGCCGGGCATCGCGGGCCGCGGCGGCGAGCTGGCGCCAGTCGGTCGCGTCGTGGCGGGCCCGCTCACCGGCCTTGGCGTGGCCGGTGACGAACACCACGCCCTGCGCATGGTCACGATGCGTCAGCGGCACGCCCAGCGCCGTCACCGCGGCCAGGCCGGCGGTGATGCCGTTGACCACCCGGCATTCGATGCCGGCCTCGCGCAGGTGCTCCACCTCCTCGCCGCCGCGGCCGAAGATGAAGGGGTCGCCGCCCTTGAGGCGCACCACGTGCTCGCCCTCGCGCACGGCGGTGATCATCAGCTTCTCGATGAAGGCCTGCGGCGTGCTCTTGCATCCGCCGCGCTTGCCCACGTGCACGATGCGCGCGCCGGGGCGTGCCCAGGCCAGGATCTCGTCGTTGACCAGGTCATCGACGAACAGCACGGTGGACGCCTGGATGGCCTTGACCGCTTTCAGGGTGAGCAGTTCGGGATCGCCGGGGCCGGCGCCGACGAGGGTGCAGGTGCCCAGGGGCAGGGGGGCGTGGTGCGTGGTCATGCGAGGCTCGCGAGATGGACGATGTGCCGCACCTGGGCGGCGATGGGTTCGGGCACCGGCAGCGCACCGGCCAGCACGCGCCGCGTGTAGTCGGCGGTGGTTTCGACGTCGATGGCCGCGGGCAGGCCCGGCACCTCGGCCTGCGTGCCGGGCGCCTGGGCCTGCAGCACGCAGGGCGCGCCGCGCACGAAGCCGTCGATCTGCGGCGTGCGGCGCGGGTCGCTCACCACCTCGCCCTCGAGCCCGCGCGAGAGCAGGGCGGTCATGCCCAGCAGTTCGAACAGCTCGGTCATCACGGTGGCGAAGGCCGGGTGCGTGTAGCTGCCCACGATCACCTGCGGGCCGTCGACCGGCTGCATGAGCTTGACCACGCTGTGCCCTGCGTTGCGCAGGCCGACGACGCGGCGCACGTCGAGCAGGCGCTTGAGGCCCTGATTCAGCAGCGCCGTCTCGACCACGACCACCTCGCCGTTTGCTATTTTTTTGATAGCCGCCTGTGCAGGCACATCAAGGGCTGCGAGCACATTCGACGCCGGAACGCGGCTGGATTCGGTGGCGCTGCCGTGCACCAGCACCGGCAGCCCTTCGCGCGCCAGCAGCAGTGCCAGCAGAGGCGTGAGCACCGGCAGCTTGCGCGCGCCGTTGTAGCTGGGCAGCACGACCACGGGCCGGTCGCTGGCGGGCAGTCGGGCCAGGCGCGCATGCGTGGCGTCGAGGAAGCCCGCCATCTCCTGCGTGGTCTCGCCCTTCACCCGCATGGCCAGGCAGAAGGCGCCCACCTCCAGGTCGGTGACCTGGCCGTCGAGGACCTGGCCGAAGAGGTCGGCCGCCTGCTCGCGCGCGAGCGGCTTGGCGCCGCGTGCGCCGCGGCCGATGTCCTTGATGTAATGCGCGATGCTGCCCATGGGGGTGCCGATTGTCCCGCAGGCCTTATGCCCGTTCGCGGGGTCGCTTATGCCGTCCGGCGGGGGAATGCGGGCATTCATGGCGCTGCCGTCCAGAGCTTCTCAGGCCGCCTCGGGCAGGGACGCCGGCACGAGGCGCACCATGCGCTGCAGCTCGGGCACGCAGGAGCCGCAGTTGGTGCCGCACTGGAGCGCGCCCTGCAGCTGCGCAAGCCGCGCCGCGTCGCTGCCGGCGCAGCGCGCCAGCGTGCCGGCGATGGCGGTCTCGCTCACGCCGAAGCAGCTGCACACCGTCTTGCCGCGCGCCGCGACCGCGACCGGCGCCGTGGGCTGGAAGGACAGCAGCTGCCGGCCGAAGTCCTGGGCCGGCAACTGGTCCTGCAGCAGGGCCTTGATCCACGCCTCGGCGCGCGTGTCGCCGGCCAACAGCAGGCCCACCACGTGGGCCGCGTCGCCGGCTGCCTGCCCGCGCTGCAGGCGCACCGCGCGGCGCTGCTGGCGCGCGGGGTCGGCGTACCGCAGGGTGTCGCCCTCGCCCAGACCCAGCAGGCGCTCGATCTCGGCCAGCACCGCGTCTGGCGGCGCCTGGTGCGCCGCGGCCCGCAGCAGCACGCCGGTGGGCTGCGCCGCACCGTCCTTCAGCGCGCCTGGCGCGCCGAAGGGGACGCAACTGAAGAAGGGCAGCGACTCGACCTGTGCACGCAGCGCCTCGCGCGCCGCCAGTGCCTGCCCGGTTGGCAGCCAGGCCATGCCCAGCATCGTCCAGCGCAGCTCGGCGCGGGCGATGCGCACGGCCGTGTGCTTGAGCTCGGGCTGCTTGGAGACGGGGCAGTGCTCGGGCGTGGTGAGGCCGTTGACGCCGGCCATCGGCCTGCCGTCGCTGCCGCGGCCGCGGCCGCCGATGAACTCGGGGCCCCAGTGCATGGCCATGAAGGCCTGCGAGGGCGCCAATTCGGTGCTGGCGGCCACCGGCACCACCAGGCGGCCGTGGCGTGAAGTGATCTCGACCAGTTCGCCTTCCGCGTAGCCGCGCCGCGCCAGGTCCTGCGGGTGCATCTGCAGCACCGGTTCGGGCACGTGGCCGAAGAGGCGCCCCAGCGTGCCGGTGCGGCTCATGCCGTGCCATTGGTCGCGCAGCCGGCCCGTGTTGAGCGAGAAGGGGTACCGGTCCTCGCGCGGCTCAGCCACCGGGCGGTAAGGCGTCGCGGCGAAGCGGGCGCGGCCGTCGGGGGTGGGGAACAGCCCGTCTTCGTAGAGCCGTGCGCGGCCCTCGCTGGCGTGTTCCGGCCGGGGCCACTGCTGCGGCGCGGCTTCGAGCAGGCCGTAGCTCAGGCCGGTGATATCCAGGTCGCGCCCGCGCGTCGACTCGCGGTGCTCGTTCCACACCTGCTCGGGGTGCTCGTAGGGGAAGAGCGTGCCGGTGCCCAGCGCGCGCCGTGGGAGCCGCGCCTCGAGCCGCCGCGCGAAGTCGACGCCGATGGCCCAGTCGTGCCGTGCCGCGCCGGCCGCCGGCACGGCTGCGCGCACGCGCGAGATGCGGCGCTCGCTGTTGGTCACGGTGCCTTCCTTCTCGCCCCAGGTGGTCGCGGGCAGCAGCAGGTCGGCGAAGGCGCAGGTGGCGGTGGTCGCGAAGGCCTCCTGCACGACCACGAACTCGGCGCGCTCGAGCGCACGGCGCACCGTCGCCTGGTCGGGCATCGACTGGGCGGGGTTGGTGCAGGCGATCCACAGCGCCTTGATCTCGCCGTCGGCGGCGGCGCGGAACATCTCGATCGCGCTCCTGCCGGGCACGGCAGGGATGTCCGCCACGCCCCACGTCGCCGCCACCTCGGCGCGGTGCGCGGCATTCGCCATGTCGCGGTGCGCGGGCAGCAGGTTCGACAGGCCGCCCACCTCGCGCCCGCCCATCGCATTGGGCTGGCCGGTGAGCGAGAAGGGCCCCGCGCCGGGGCGGCCGATGTGCCCGGTCGCCAAGTGCAGGTTGATGAGCGCTGCGTTCTTCGCCGTGCCGCTGGAGGACTGGTTCAGCCCCATGCAGTACAGGCTCAGCGTGGCGGGCGAGGCGGCGAAGAGGCGCGTGGCCTGCAGCAGGTCGTCCACCGTGATGCCGCAGGTCCGCGCGACTGTCTCGGGCGTGCAGTCCGCGACGAGGGCGGCCAGGGCCTCGAAGCCGGTGGTGTGCGCGGCGATGTAGCCCGGATTCGTCCAGCCCTCGCGCAGCATCAGGTGCAGCATGCCGTGGAAGAGCATCACGTCGGTGCCCGGCTGCAGCGGCAGGTGCAGGTCGGCGATCTCGCAGGTGTCGGTGCGGCGCGGGTCGGCGACCACGATCCGCATCGCCGGGTTGGCGCGCTTCGCTTCCTCAATGCGGCGGAACAGGATGGGATGCGCCCAGGCCGTGTTGCTGCCGACGATGAAGAGGCAGTCGGCATGCTTCACGTCGTCGTAGCAGGCCGGCGGCGCGTCGGCGCCCAGCGTCTGCTTGTAGCCGGCCACCGCGCTGCTCATGCACAGCCGCGAGTTGGTGTCGAGGTTGTTGGTGCCGATGAGGCCCTTGGCCAGCTTGTTGAAGACGTAGTAGTCCTCGGTCAGCAGCTGGCCCGAGAGATAGAAGCCGACCGCGTCGGGGCCGTGCGTGCGGATGATCCCGGCGAAGCGGTCCGCGGCGTGGTCCAGCGCCTCGTCCCAGCCGATCGGCGTCGGCGCGGTGCCGCGCGTGCTGCGCTGCATCGGCTGCAGCAGGCGCGTCTGGCGCGTGACCTCGGCCGAGGCCGTGAGGTGCAGCGTCGAGCCCTTGGTGCACAGCCGTCCGAAGTTTGCCGGGTGCTCGGGGTCGCCGCGCACGCCGGTGATCTGGGCGCCCTGCGATTCGATGACCACGCCACATCCGACCCCGCAATAGGGGCAGGTAGAGCGGGTTTCGTTGGTGTTCGCCATGGCCAGAATCACGTTTCGCATTCGGCCGCCAGCGCACGTAGCGCCTGGGCTCGCGCCAAACTCGTCACAGTCGTTACGATCTCCGCCACGGGTGCAGCCGGCGGCGCCGGCGGGCCGAACATGAGCTGGTCGCGCAGATCCGCCACGTTGCGGCGCTCGCGCATCAGGTCCAGGTACCAGCTGCCTTCGGCGGCATCGCCATACAGGCACACGCCCACCAGCCGGTCGTCCTGGAGCACCAGCTTGCGGTAGATGCCGCCGGCCGGATCGCGCAGCACGATCGTCTCGCTGCCTTCACCGCCCATGAAGTCGCCAGCCGAGAACAGTTCGATGCCCGTCACCTTCAGCCGCAGCGGCGTGAGCGAGCCGCCGTAGCGGCCGATGCCCATCTGCGCCAGGTGGGTGGCCGCGACGCGGCCCTGCTCGTAGAGCGGCGCGACCAGGCCGTAGGCGATGCCGCGGTGCTGCGCGCATTCGCCCACGGCGTAGATGCGTGGATCGGTCACGGTCTGCAGCGTGTCGTCGACCACGACGCCGCGTTCGCAGTGCAGGCGCATCTGCTTCGCCAGCGCCACGTTGGGACGGATGCCCACGGCCATCACCACGAGGTCGGCGTGGACCTCACTGCCATCGCTGAAGCGCACGGCCCGCACTCGGCCGCCGCCGTCGCCCTGCAGCGATTCGGTGTGCGTGCGCAGCCGAAAGGCGATGCCCCGCCCCTCCAGCGCACGCTGCAGCAGCGCGCCGGCCTCGGCATCGAGCTGCTTGTCCATGGGCCAGGCGTTGGTGTGCACCACCGTCACCTGCATGCCGCGCTGCGCGAGGCCGTTGGCGGCCTCGAGCCCGAGCACGCCACCACCGATCACGACCGCGCGGCGCTGCGTGCGGGCGGCCGCGATCATGGCCTCGGTGTCGGCGATGTCGCGGTAGGCGATCACGCCCTGCAGGTCGGCCCCCGGCACGGGCAGCATGAAGGGGCTGGAGCCGGTGGCCAGCAGCAGGCGGTCGTAGGCCGCCTCGACGACGCGGCCGTCGTCAGCCTCGGCCCGCACCGTGCGGCGGGTGCGGTCCACCGCGCGCACGCGGCAGCCCGTGTGCAGCGTGATGCCGTGCCGCACGTACCAGTCCCGCGGGTGCAGCACGATCTGCTCGATCGTCTTCTCGCCCGCCAGCACCGGCGACAGCAGGATGCGGTTGTAGTTGGGGTGCGGCTCGGCGCCGAAGACGGTGATCTCGTACAGCCCGGGCGCGAGGCGCAGAAGCTCCTCGACCGTGCGCATGCCGGCCATGCCGTTGCCGACGACGACGAGCTTCATCTTGCGCATGGCGGGCGTGCAGCGGGTGGTGCGGACGCGTTCAGGGCGCAGTGGGCGTCGAGGCCTGCTGCTGCGCTTCGATCATCACGCCGGACAGCAGCGCATAGGCCTCGCTCCACGCCGCCTTCACGTCGGGGGTGAAGGCGGGGCCGAGGCCGCGCTCCAGCGTGTCGAGCAGCGCCTGCCCGACCACCGGGTAATGCGCCGGCTCGGCGCCATAGGCCACATGCCGCTGCCCGAGCTTCTGCGCGGCCGGCACGATGGTCTCGAGCCGCGTGAGGCCGTTGACCACCATCGCGAGCATGGCCATGAGCTTGCGGCCCTGTTCGGCCATGTCGCCGGTGAAGAGCGGCCGCACCTGCGGCGCGAGTTCGAACAGCCGCGCGTAGAAGATCTCCGCCGCCTGCGGCGCAATGGGCGCCACCTGCGCGAAGCTTTGCTGGACCAGGGTGATCTGCTGCGGGGTCATGGGGCCTCCGGATCGGGGGGTGAGGAGGGGGCGCGGCGCGCTCAGGCCGCCTGCTTCTCGACGTGCGCCTGGCGCGTGTAGAGGAAGTCGATCACGGCCTTGCGGTAGTGCACGTAGTCGCGGTCCTCGGCCAGCTCCACGCGGTTGCGCGGGCGCGGCAGGTCCACGCGCAGCACCTCGCCGATGGTGGCGGCCGGGCCGTTGGTCATCATCACGATCTTGTCCGAGAGCAGCACCGCCTCGTCCACGTCGTGCGTGACCATCACGACGGTGCTCTGGGTCTTCTGCACGATGGCGAGCAGCTCGTCCTGCAGCTTGGCGCGCGTGAGCGCATCCAGCGCGCCGAAGGGCTCGTCCATCAGCAGCACCTTGGGCTCCATCGCCAGCGCACGGGCGATGCCCACGCGCTGCTTCATGCCGCCCGAAATCTCGCCGGGGCGCTTGTGCGTGGCGTGCGTGAGGCCCACCAGCGCCAGCGCCTCGTCGGTGCGCTGCTTGAGCTGCGCCTTGCTCTCGCTGCCACTGAAAACGCGCTCGACGCCCAGGTAGATGTTCTCGAAGCAGGTCAGCCACGGCAGCAGCGAATGGTTCTGGAACACCACTGCGCGTTCCGGACCGGGGCCGGCGATCTCCTTGTTGGCGCACAGCAGCACGCCCTGCGTGGGCCGGGTCAGGCCGGCGATCAGGTTCAGCAGCGTGCTCTTGCCGCAGCCCGAGTGGCCGATCAGCGCCACGAATTCGCCCTTGGCCACGTCGAGGTCGATGTCGCGCAGCGCGACGAAGCGACCCTTGGGCGTCTTGAACGCCTGCTCGACGTTCTGGATCTGGATGTACTTGGAATCGGTCATGGTGTGCGTGCTCCTGAAATACGGGAACCGAACGCGAAGGGCGCGAAGGTTTCGCGAAGGTCGCGAAAAGACAGAAGAAATCTTGGGGTTTCCTTTCGCGTTCTTCGCGAAACCTTCGCGACCTTCGCGTACGGAAGCCCGTGTTCTTTCAGGACTTCACTTCCTCGAACGTGAAGGCCGATGCGAGCTTGATCAGTGCGTACTCGAGCACGAGGCCGACGATGCCGATGACGAAGATCGCGATGATGATGTTCTTGACGTTGAGGTTGTTCCACTCGTCCCACACCCAGAAGCCGATGCCCACGCCGCCGGTCAGCATCTCGGCCGCGACGATCACCAGCCAGGCGGTGCCGACGGCCAGGCGCACGCCGGTGAGCATGTAGGGCAGCACGGCGGGGAAGAGGATCTTGGTGACGATCTTCCATTCGGACAGGTTGAGCACGCGCGCCACGTTCATGTAGTCGCTGGGCACGCGCTGCACGCCGACCGCGGTGTTGATGACCATGGGC
Source organism: Xenophilus aerolatus (assembly GCA_030418545.1). Taxonomy (GTDB): domain Bacteria; phylum Pseudomonadota; class Gammaproteobacteria; order Burkholderiales; family Burkholderiaceae_C; genus Xenophilus. Next base: position 53,736 of record QAIB01000008.1, read on the forward strand.
CAGATCGAGCAGATGAAGATGGTCCAGATGGCGGCCGGGTTGGCGCCCTTGAAGACCAGCAGGCCGATCGGCAGCCAGGCCAGCGGCGAGACCGGCCGCAGCAGGCTGATGAGCGGGTTGAACATGCGCGACAGGAACGAGAAGCGCCCGATCGCGAAGCCCGCCGGAATGCCCACCAGCGCCGCCAGGCCGAAGCCCAGCGCCACGCGCTTGAGCGAGGACAGCACGTTCCAGCCCACGCCCTGGTCGTTCGGGCCGTTGCTGTAGAACGGGTCGCTGAACACCGTCACCGCCTGCTTCCAGGTCTCGGCCGGGCCGGGGAAGGATCCGCCGCTCTGCAGCGACACGGCCTCCCAGATCAGCAGCAGCAGGCCGAAGCCCATGGCCGGCGGCAGCACGCGCAGCCAGAGGCCGCTGAAGTCCCGCGTCGCCTTCTGCACGGGGGCGGCGGCCGGGGCGGTGGGCAGGGCCGCCGGGGGCACGGCCTTGAGCGAAGGCTTGGCCGGTGTGGCGGCAGGCATGTCGGTGCGGGTGTCCGCATCGAGCGGCAGGTGGAAGACGGCGGCGACCATGGCGGGCTCCGTGAGGGTTGAGTGGGAAGAGGGCGTTCAGCCCATCTGGACCTTGAAGGACTCGGCGTACTTCTTCGGGTCCTTGCCGTCCCAGACCACGCCGTCCATCAGCTTGCTGCTGCGCATGGGGCTGGCGGGCACGGGCGTCTTGGTGGCGGCAGCGGCCTGCTTGTAGAGGTCGATGCGGTTGATCTCGGTGGCGACCTTCAGGTAGTCGGGATGTTCCTTGAGCAGGCCCCAGCGCTTGTGCTGGGTGAGGAACCACATGCCGTCCGAAAGGTACGGGAAGGTCACGGCGCCGTCGGCGTAGAACTTCATGTGGTTGGGGTCGTCCCAGCTCTTGCCCAGGCCGTTGGTGTAGCGGCCCAGGATGCGCTGGTTGATGGCGTCGACGCTGGTGTTGACGTAGCTCTTGTCGGCGATGGTCTCGGCCATCTTGTTCTTGTTCTGCAGGCCGGCGTCGATCCACTTGCCGGCCTCGAGGATGGCGGCCGTCACGGCGCGTGCCGTGTTGGGGTACTTCTTCACGAAGTCGCCGGTGGTGCCCAGCACCTTCTCGGGGTGGTCCTTCCAGATGTCCTGCGTGGTGATGGCCGTGATCCCGATGCCGTCCATGATGGCGCGCTGGCCCCAGGGCTCGCCCACGCAGAAGCCGTCCATGTTGCCCACGCGCATGTTGGCGACCATCTGCGGCGGCGGCACCACGATCGCCTTCGCGTCCTTGAGCGGGTTGATGCCGCTGGCGGCCAGCCAGTAGTAGAGCCACATGGCGTGCGTGCCGGTGGGGAAGGTCTGCGCGAAGGTGTATTCGCGCTTGTCGCTGGCCATCAGCTTGGCGAGCGAGGGACCGTCGACGGCGCCCTTGTCGGCGAGCTTCTTCGACAGGGTGATGGCCTGGCCGTTGTTGTTGAGGGTCATCAGCACGGCCATGTCCTTCTTGGGGCCGCCGATGCCGAGGTGCACGCCGTACACCAGGCCGTAGAGCACGTGGGCGAAGTCCAGTTCGCCGTTGACCAGCTTGTCGCGCACGCCGGCCCAGCTCGCCTCCTTGCTGGGCACGATCTTCACGCCGTACTTCTTGTCGATGCCCAGCACCGAGGCCATGACGACGCTGGCGCAGTCGGTCAGCGGGATGAAGCCGATCTTGACCTCCTCCTTCTCGGGCTTGTCGGAGCCCTGCGCCCAGACGGCGGCGCGCAGGGCGGGGTCGATGCCGACGGCGCCGGCGGCCGCGGCCTTGAGCACGGTGCGGCGGCTGAGCTTGCTGGGGATGAGGGGTTCGGTCATGGGGCCAACTCCAGTCGAGGAAGGAAAGGGGCGAAGCGGGAGACGAAAAAACAAAAAAGGCGTCCTCAGCGCGCAGGAGCCGTCGCATGTCGCGAGCAGCCCTTGCGGGTCGAGGACGCCTTTGTCCGGGTCGGTCGGCCGCACCCGCCTTTGGATGCCGCCTGCCTGGGACCGTCGCCGGTCCATGGCGGTGTCGGTTGCAAAGCCCGTGCCAGGGTGTGGTCGCCTAGGTTTGCTATGAAACCAATAGCTACTCGCGCAAGCGGGTTGCGGGCTGCAGGCCGATTTGGCCTGAAAGCGCGCCGGGCGAAGCCGCAGCACGGAAGTTGTGCGGCGCACCAATCGGGCGCCGGATTCGCTCACACCTTCTCAGTGCCCGGGCAGGAACTCCGCCATCGCGAGCACCGATTCGGCCACCTCCACCAGACGGCGGTTCTGGTTCATCGCGGTCTGGCGCAGCATCTTGTGCGCCTCTTCCTCGCTGAGGCGCCGGTGCGCCATCAGCAGGCCCTTGGCGCGCTCGACCACCTTGCGTTCGTTGAGGCTGGCGCGCACGGTGGCGAGCTCGTCGCTCATCGCCTGCAGGCGGCGCGACTGCTCCTGCACCATGTCGAGCACCGAGCGCTCGAGGTGCCGGCCATAGCGCGAGCCGGCGGTGCCCGAGGCATCGGCGAGTTCGTCGACCGCTGCTGCCGGCGCCGCATCGAAGAAGCCGGCCGGCATCGGCGCGTCGGCGTCCTTGCCTTGCGCCTGCAGGGAGGCGAGCAGCGTCTCGTATTGCGCGAGCTCCGTGCGCGCCTGCGCGGTCTTGCGTTCGCACAGGCTGCGCAGCTCGTCGGCGAGGCGATCTTCCAGGAGGCGCATGGCATCGATGCGGCGCGTGCAGCAGTCGAACCACACCGGGCCGAGGTCGGGCACCAGCGTGCCGCCGGGTGCCGCACAGCCGATGCGCCGCAGGCGTTCCAGTTCGGCGGTCCCGGCACCGTCCTGCAGCTGCTGCCAGTGCGCCCGCAACGCCTCGTCGGCGAACTCGGTGAAGACCTCGAAGCAGCGCTCCTGCGACTCGATCAGGTGCAGCCACTGCTGGCGCTGGGCGTCGTCGTTGCGCCCGCGCGTGAAGGCGGCGGCGCCGAAGGCGCGCTCCTGGCCGGCGAGTTCCTTGCCCTGCATGAAGTTGAACATTGCCACCAACCAGCGCGAGATCTGCGGGTCGGTCGCGCCGTCGGCGGCCTCGAAAACCAGCGCCAGCAGCCCCGCGATCAGCTTGACGAAGGCGGCGGTGGCCTCGGCGGGCGGCATCTTCAGGGTCGCGATGCGCGCGCGCAGCGCGGGCAGGCCGTCCAGCCCGGGCAGCACCCAGGCCACGCGGCTGAACAGGCGCGCGCCGTTGCCCAGGTGCTGCGGCTCGTGCTGCAGCGCATCCAGCGCCGTGCGCACTTCCTGCGTGACGGTCTCGCAGGCGGCGATCTGCTGCAGGCGTTGTTCCGCGAAGCGTGTGCCGCCGGAACCGATGAAGACGTTGGAGATGCCGCGCTCCTTCTGCAGCGCGTGCACCAGGCGGCCGATGGTGCCGACCAGCGCGCTGGTGCGGCTGAGCTGGTCGAGTTCGTCGATCTCGCAACGGCGGGCGGCGACGAGGAAGCTGAGGCCGGAGGTCATGGAAAGGTCATGCAATCGTGGAGCGCGGCGCCCGTCGCGCGGTCGCTGTTCCCGCCGTGCAAATTCCATGCCCCGACTTGGGGCGGGCACCGCTCCCTACACTAGCCGCATGCGAATCCTGGGCATCGAATCCTCCTGCGACGAGACCGGCGTGGCGCTGGTGGAGAGTGGCACCACCGCTGTGCCGCGCCTCGTGGCGCATGCGCTGCACAGCCAGATCGCCATGCACCAGGCCTACGGCGGCGTGGTGCCCGAACTGGCGAGCCGCGACCACATCCGCCGCGTGCTGCCCCTGACCGAGCAGGTGCTCGGCGACGCCGGCGTGGGCCGCGAGTCGATCGACGTGGTGGCCTACACCCGCGGGCCCGGCCTGGCCGGCGCGCTGCTGGTGGGCGCGGGCGTGGCCTGCGCGCTCGGCGCGGCGCTCGAGCGGCCGGTGCTGGGCGTGCATCACCTCGAGGGGCACCTGCTGTCGCCCTTCCTGAGCGCCGACCCGCCTGAATTTCCTTTCGTCGCCCTGCTGGTGTCGGGCGGCCACACGCAGCTCATGCGCGTGGAGGGGGTGGGGCGCTACGAGATCCTGGGCGAGACCATCGACGACGCGGCCGGCGAGGCCTTCGACAAGAGCGCCAAGCTGATGGGCCTGCCTTACCCGGGCGGGCCGTGGCTGGCCAAGCTCGCCGAGGGCGGCGACCCCGAAGCCTTCAAGCTGCCGCGCCCGCTGCTGCACAGCGGCGACCTGGACTTTTCCTTTGCCGGCCTGAAGACGGCCGTGCTCACCCAGGCGAAGAAGCTGGCTGACCAGCTTGAAGCGCGCAAGGCCGACCTCGCGGCCTCGACGCAGGCCGCGATCGTGGAGGTGCTGCTGCGCAAATCTCTGGCCGCACTGGACGAGACGGGCATGAAGCGCCTGGTGGTGGCCGGCGGTGTGGGCGCCAACCGGCTGCTGCGCAGCCAGCTCGACGCGGCCTGCGGCCGGCGCCGGGTGCGCGTGCACTACCCCGAGCTGCACCTGTGCACCGACAACGGCGCCATGATCGCCATGGCCGCCGCGATGCGGCTGCAGGCAGGGCTTGAGCAGGCGAGCGCGCGCTATGCCTTCGACGTCAGGCCGCGCTGGGCACTGGACGCGCTGCCAGGGGCGTAGCGGCCGCGCGCACACCGGCAGGCAGCGGCAGCACGTCGAGCATCTTGCGCCACAGGCGCGACCACTGCGGCCAGTCGTGGCCGCCTTCGGTGGTGAACACGCGGCCCTCGGGCAGGGCATCGGCCAGCAACTGGTGGTTGGAGGCGAAGCGGTCGGCCAGGCCGAAGCCCAGGTACAGCGGCGGCAGTTCCTTGGGCGGCATCGCGTGCGCGTACTGCTGCAGCCAGGGCCACAGGCGACGGTCGACTTCCTCGTCGGGCAGCGGGCCGGTGGGGGCCTTCCATGCGCGCAGACCGCCAGCCTTGTGGATCTCGGCCGCCAGGGGGCGCCGGCCCAGGTAGGGCGCCAGGGCCACGATGCCCTGCACCGAGCCCGGTTGCGACAGCTGATGGATCAGGGCGCCGAAGCCGCCGATCGAGATGCCGACCAGCCAGATGGATTCGTAGCCGAGCGCGCGCGCGGGCTCGATCACGTCCTTCTGCATGTGCTCGGTGAAAGTCTGGTCGTAGTAGTACGACACGTTGGCATCGACCAGCATGACGTCGGCTGCCACGTCGCGTTCCTGGACTGCGCTGACGAAGCCCTCGCGCTCGAATTCTTCCGGCGCGAGGAACGCACCGGGAAGGAAGACCAACAAGACATCGGAACGCTGGCCGTCTGCGCGCGTCACCTTGAGATGTGTATCCATAGGTATCCTGACCGGCGCGGATACCTTTGTTTGCAGTCAAGCAAAACCGTCGTCCGAACGCCGAAAGTGGTGGGCAAAAGTGAAAAACCGTCGCGATGATGTGACGGATTTCTCACTAATTTTGCGTTCGGAAAACAAAAAGGCCGGAAACGACGTGTTACCGGCCTGAATGAACTCAAAAGTTTTCAGTTGATCGCGAGATTCACCACCTTGCTCACGGGTTCGAGCTTGGCCAGGCGCAAGGTGAGCACGCCGTTCTCGAGCTTGGCTTCGCTTGCCGCGGCGTCGATGTCCTGCGGCAGCTCATAGGCGGCCTTGAACTGGCGCGGGGCCTCGGCGCGGGTCTCGATGCGGACCACGGCAGCTTCGATGCCGATCTGGAGATCTTCGCGGGCAACGCCGGGGACGTCGAGGCGCAGGGTCCAGGCCTTGTCGTCCTGTTCGACGTCGAGCGAGCGGCGTGCGCCGTCGAAGGCGTCGTTGACGAAGCGCTCGAAGCTGCGGTCGAAGGCGCGGGGCGAGACGAAGGCGCGGCTGCGCAGGGTGGGGGCGAAGAACATGGTGGCAATCTCCTGGAATGAACACGGAGGGGACATGGAATGTGTGTCCCGTACACTGCGCGGCCTTTCAATCGTGAGCGCCGCTTGAGCACCATCTAGGGCGTGCCGCGCGGCGTTTCAAGGGAATGACTCCTCGCTTTATTTCGCGCCGTGCGCTCTTGAAAACTGGCGCCGCGGCGCTATGCATGCCGGCCCTGGGCCACGCTGCCGGCAAGGCCACGCGCCCGCCCATCCAGCTCGCCTTGGTGGAGAGCCTCAGCGGCCCCTTTGCGAACACTGGCGAGGCGGTGTTTCGCAACCTGCTGTGGGCCACCGAACGCGTGAACCAGCGCGGCGGCGTGCCGCTGCCCGGCGGGGCGCGCCCATTGCGCATCGACCGCTACGACAGCAAGGGCCAGACGGAAGAGGCGCTGTCGGCGCTGCGCTCGGCCATCGACGACGGCGCGGCCGTGGTCATGCAGGGCAACTCCTCCGCGACGGCCGCGGCCGTCCTCGATGCGCTGGCCAAGCACAACGAACGCAGTCCTCGCGCGCGCCAGGCGCTGTTCCTCAACTACTCGGCGGTCGATCCGATCCTCACCAACGAGCGCTGCAGCTACTGGCACTTCCGCTTCGATGCGCATGCCGACATGCGCGTCACGGCCCTGATGGAGGTGCTCAAGGACGACCGCGGCGTGCAGCGTGCCTACCTGATCGGGCAGGACTACAGCTTCGGCCAGGCCGTGCTGCGCGAGAGCAAGCGCCAGATGGCACAGCTGCGGCCCGACATCCAGGTGGTGGGCGAGGAGCTGCATCCGATGGGCCGGGTGAAGGACTTCGCGCCCTATGCCGTGAAGATCAAGGCCAGCGGTGCGCAGGCGGTGATCACGGGCAACTGGGGCAACGACCTCACGCTGCTCGTGAAGGCTGCGCGCGAGGTCGGCTTCGACGGCAAGTTCTACACCTTCTACGGCAATGCGCTCGGCGCGCCGGCCGCCCTCGGCGAGGCCGGCGTGGGCAAGGTGGTCGCGGTGGCCGACTGGCTGCCCAACGTGCAGACGTCGGAGTCCGCGGCCTTCTACCGCGCCTTTCGCCAGCGCTTCCCGCAGCCTGCGGACGACTACGTGCACATGCGCATGCAGCTGATGGTCGAGGCACTGGCGCAGGCCATCGGCCAGGCGCGCACGACCGATGCGCAGGAGGTCGCGGCGCGGCTCGAGCATGCACGCGTCAGCCTGGGCGGGCGCAGCGGGCACATGCGCGCATCGGACCACCAGTTCCAGCAGCCGTTGGTGGTCGGCGTGATGGACCGCCAGGGCACGCCGGGCGTGCCCTTCGATGTCGAAGGCTCGGGCTACGGCTTTCGCGTCGTCAAGGACATTCCTGCCGACCTGACCGAGATGCCGACGAGCTGCCGCATGCATCGGCCGGCCTGAGAGCGCGACGCACAATTGTTTCCGAATCCTTTTGTTTCAAAAAAGTCGGGCCGACTGTCGCGCTGCCGCCTCATGCCGGCTTGCCGACCGTCGGCAGCATCGTGAATCCGCCCTTGCCGAGACCCGCTGACCATGCGCCCTGCCGTTGAACAACTCGAAGCCTCCAAGATCCGCGAGGTGGCCAACGCCGGCCTCGGGCGCGAGGACGTGCTGGCCTTCTGGTTCGGCGAGAGCGACGAGGTGACGCCGGAGCCGATCCGCCGCGCGGCCATCGAATCGCTGGAACGGGGTGAGACCTTCTATGCCCACAACCTGGGGTTGCCGGAGTTGCGCGCTGCCATCGCCCGCTACCTGTCGGGCCTGCATCCGGCCCTCGGCCCCGAGCGCATCGCCGTCACCTCGGGGGGAGTGAGTGCGCTGATGCTGGCCGTGCAGGCGCTGGTGGACGCGGGCGACGAGGTGGTGGCGGTCACGCCCGTGTGGCCCAACCTGACGGCGCAGCCGGCCATCCTGGGGGCCCGCGTGCGCTGCGTGCCGCTGCGGCCCGTGGACGGTCAATGGACGCTGGACCTGCAGGCGCTGTGCGCGGCGGTGACGCCGGCGACGCGCCTCCTGATCGTCAATGCACCGAACAACCCCACCGGCTGGACGCTGACGCGCGAGGAGCAGTCCGCCATCCTCGCGCATTGCCGCGGCACGGGCACCTGGATCCTGGCGGACGAGGTCTACGAACGCCTCTACTACGAGCCGACGCCGAAGGCCTGCGCGCCGAGCTTCCTCGACGTCGCGGCGCCCGACGACCGGCTGGTGGTGGCGCACAGCTTCTCCAAGAGCTTCCTCATGACCGGCTGGCGCATGGGCTGGCTGGTCCTGCCCGCGTCGCTGATGGACGCGATGGGCAAGCTGATCGAGTTCAACACCTCCTGCACCAGCGTGTTCACCCAGCGTGCCGGCCTGGCCGCGCTGGCGCACGAGGCCGAGATCACACCCCGCGTCGTGGCCCACCTCAAGACCTGCCGCGACACGCTGCTGCCCCTGCTGGCCGCGGTGCCCGGCGTGGAGGTCGCGCCTGCACGCGGCGGCATGTACGCCTTCTTCCGTCTGGCGGGCTTTGCCGACTCGCTCGAAGTGGCCAAGCGGCTGGTCGCAGAGGCAGGTCTGGGCCTTGCGCCGGGCAATGCCTTCGCGCCCGAGGCGCAGGGCTGGCTGCGCTGGTGCTTCGCCTCGCGCGACCCGCAGCGGCTGGTGGCAGGGGTCGAGCGGCTCAGGGCCTGGCTGGCGGCGCAGCCGCAGGGCTGAGCGCGGCGGCCGCCGGCGGCGTCGGTGTCGAGGCGGGTGGCTGCCGGGAGGTGGGTGGGACGCCGGCTGGCGGGGCCAGCGGGCGGAGAAAACCGAGCGAGGGCAGGGGCATGGCACGCACCCTAATATCTCAACCAATGTTGAGGTCAAGCGGGCGTTCGCGCCCTGTCACCGAGGGGTTGCGATGGACCGTCTGGCGGGCGAGATGAGCGTCGGCGAACTGGCCGAGCGAAGCGGCGTGAATGTGTCCGCGCTGCATTTCTACGAGCGGCAGGGCCTCATCGCGAGCAGGCGTACCGCCGGCAACCAGCGCCGCTACGGCCGCGAGATGCTGCGGCGCGTCGCCGTGATCCGCGTCGCGCAGCGGGTCGGGGTGCCGCTGGCCGACGTGGGCGAGGCGCTGGCCACGCTGCCCCAGGGCCGCACGCCCACGCGCGAGGATTGGACGGCCATGTCGACGCGCTGGCGGGCGGAGCTGGACGAACGCATCGCCCAGCTCGAGCGGCTGCGCGATTCGCTGTCGGACTGCATCGGCTGCGGCTGCCTGTCGCTGGACCGCTGCGTGCTGCGCAACCCGGCGGACGAAATGGCCGCGCTCGGCCCGGGGGCACACCGCCTGGGGCCATGCCAGCCGGGCCGGGGCGCCGGTATATAATCCCAAGGCTTTGCATGCCGCAAGGCGCACGGCGCGTTCAGTTCCAGCGCGCGCCGCAAGTCAAACATCTTTGGAACGGGAAACTTTCAACATGATCGCAGCCGAAAAGAAGGCGGACATCGTCAAGGACAACGCACGCGCCGCCAACGACACGGGCAGCCCCGAAGTGCAAGTGGCCATCCTGACCGCCCGCATCAACGAACTCACCCCCCATTTCAAGACGCACGCCAAGGACCACCATGGTCGCCGCGGCCTGCTGCGCATGGTGAGCCGCCGTCGCAAGCTCCTGGACTACCTCAAGTCCAAGGATGCCGACCGCTACACCGCCCTGATCGCCAAGCTGGGTCTGCGCAAGTAAGACCTGCCTTTGCAAAAACGCCTGAGTTAGTCCGCTAGCTCAGGCGTTTTCTACTTCGGAGACCGCAAAACAGAGCGAAGCTGTGTCATTCCAAGGGGGTCCGCTCCGGGCCCCGCTGGAATGGCATCGTGTTCTGGATTGCGCTCCAACGCCCGCGGGCCCTGTGTGGCCTGCTATCAATAAAGGAGCAACCATGAGCCTCTTCAACAAGATCACCAAGTCCTTCCAGTGGGGCGACAAGACCGTCGTCATGGAAACGGGCGAAATCGCCCGCCAGGCCACCGGCGCCGTGCTGGTAGACATCGACGGCACCGTCGTGCTGGCCACGGTGGTCGCCTCCAAGTCCGCCAAGCCGGGCCAGGACTTCTTCCCGCTGACGGTCGACTACATCGAGAAGACCTATGCCGCCGGCAAGATCCCGGGCAGCTTCTTCAAGCGCGAAGCCAAGCCCAGCGAACTGGAAACGCTCACCAGCCGCCTGATCGACCGCCCGATCCGCCCGCTGTTCCCCGAAGGCTTCCTGAACGAAGTGCACGTAGTGATCCACACCGTGTCGCTGAACCCCGAAGTCGACGCCGACATCGCCGCCATGATCGCCGTGAGCGCTGCGCTCTCGATCTCCGGCGTGCCGTTCAACGGCCCGATCGGCGCCGCGCGCGTGGGCTACATCAACGGCCAGTACGTGCTCAACCCGAGCCGCAGCGCCCGCGTCGATTCGCAGATGGACCTGGTCGTCGCCGGCACCGAAGCCGCCGTGCTGATGGTCGAATCCGAGGCGCTGCAACTGCCCGAGGACGTGATGCTGGGCGCCGTGGTCTTCGGCCACGAGCAGGGCAAGATCGCCATCAACGCCATCCACGAACTGACGCGTGACGCCGGCAAGCCCCTGTGGACCGAAACCGGCGTCTGGGCCCCCGAGGCCAAGGACGAGGCCTTCGAGGCCAAGATCAAGGGCCTGGCCGAAGAGAAGCTGCGCGCCGTCTACCAGATCCGCAGCAAGCAGGCCCGCACGCAGGCCCTGCGCGAAGCCAACGCCAGCGTGTTCGAGGCGCTGAAGGCCGAGGGCGTCGAGTACGACGCCGGCAAGGTCAGCGACCTGCTGTTCGCCATCGAAGCCAACATCGTGCGCAGCCAGATCCTCGAAGGCGAGCCGCGCATCGACGGCCGCGACACGCGCACCGTGCGCCCGATCGAGATCCGCAACTCCGTGCTGCCCCGCACCCACGGCTCGGCGCTGTTCACGCGCGGCGAGACGCAGGCGCTGGTCGTGACCACGCTGGGCACCGAGCGCGACGCGCAGCGCATCGACGCGCTGGCCGGCGAGTTCGAGGACCGCTTCCTGTTCCACTACAACATGCCTCCCTTCGCCACGGGCGAAGTCGGCCGCATGGGTTCGACCAAGCGCCGCGAAGTGGGCCACGGCCGCCTTGCCAAGCGTGCACTGGTCGCCTGCCTGCCGAGCAAGGAAGAGTTCCCGTACACCGTGCGTGTGGTGTCGGAGATCACCGAGTCGAACGGCTCCTCGTCGATGGCTTCGGTCTGCGGCGGCTGCCTGTCGATGATGGACGCCGGCGTGCCGATGAAGGCCCACGTGGCCGGCATCGCCATGGGCCTGATCAAGGAAGGCAACAAGTTCGCCGTGCTGACCGACATCCTGGGTGACGAAGATCACCTGGGCGACATGGACTTCAAGGTGGCCGGCACGACCAACGGCATCACCGCCCTGCAGATGGACATCAAGATCCAGGGCATCACCAAGGAGATCATGCAGGTCGCCCTGGCCCAGGCCAAGGAAGCGCGCATGCACATCCTGGGCAAGATGCAGGAAGCGATGGGCGAGGCCAAGGCCGAGGTGTCGAGCTTCGCGCCGAAGCTGTACACGATGAAGATCAACCCCGAGAAGATCCGCGACGTGATCGGCAAGGGCGGCGCGGTGATCCGCGCGCTGACGGAAGAAACCGGCACGCAGATCAACATCGACGAGGACGGCACCATCACCATCGCCTCGACCGACAGCGCCAAGGCCGACGAGGCCAAGCGCCGCATCGAGCAGATCACCGCGGAAGTCGAGATCGGCAAGGTCTACGAAGGCCCGGTCACCAAGATCCTGGACTTCGGCGCGCTGATCAACCTGCTGCCCGGCAAGGACGGCCTGCTGCACATCAGCCAGATCGCGCACGAGCGCGTGGAGAAGGTCACCGACTACCTGTCGGAAGGCCAGATCGTGAAGGTCAAGGTGCTCGAGACCGACGACAAGGGCCGCGTCAAGCTGTCGATGAAGGCGCTCGCCGAGCGTCCGGCCGGCATGCCCGAATACGGCGACCGCCCGCCGCGCGAAGACCGCGGTGAAGGCCGTGGCGAGCGCCGCGAGCGTGGTGACCGCGGTGATCGTGGTGATCGCGGCGACCGCCCGCCGCGCGAGGAGCGCCGTCCGCGCGAAGAGCGCAACGAGCAGCCGCCGGTGGATGCGGCCCAGCAGCAGCAACAGCAGCGGGACGCCGGCCACGGCGACGCGCAGCAGGGTTGAGCCGCAGCCCCGCGCGACACGCGGGGATTGCTCTCTTTTTCATAGCGCCATGCGCCTGTCCAACGGGCGCTGCAGCCCGAAAAGACCATGAAAGCCATCGAGATCACGTCCTACGGCGCCCCCGAGGTGCTGCGCCTGGGCGAGCGGCCCGATCCCGTCGCGGGTGCCGGCGAAGCGCTCATCCGCGTGGGCGCCAGCGGCGTCAACCGGCCCGACGTCCTGCAGCGCACCGGCAATTACCCGGTGCCGCCGGGCGCGTCGGACCTGCCTGGCCTCGAAGTCGCCGGGGAGATCGTGGCCGGTGATGCGCAGGCGCTCGCCGCCGCCGGGCTCGCCGTCGGCGACCGGGTGTGCGCGCTGGTGGCTGGCGGGGGCTACGCCCAGCTGTGCGTGGCGCCGGTGGCCCAGTGCCTGCCCGTGCCCGCGGGCTGGAGCGACATCGAGGCCGCGTCGCTGCCCGAGACCTTCTTCACCGTCTGGAGCAATGTCTTCCAGCGCGGACGCCTGCAGCGCGGCGAAACGCTGCTGGTACAGGGCGGCACGAGCGGCATCGGCGTGACGGCGATCCAGTTGGCCAAGGCCATGGGCGCGACGGTGATCGCCACCGCCGGCAGCGACGCCAAGTGCGAGGCCTGCCTGGCACTCGGCGCCGACCATGCCATCAACTACCGCAGCAGCGACTTCGCTGCCGAAGCGAAGCGCCTGACCGATGGCCGCGGCGTCGATGTCGTCCTGGACATGGTGGCGGGCGACTACGTCGCGCGCGAAATCGACTGTCTGGCCGAGGACGGCCGCCTGGTCATCATCGCCGTGCAGGGTGGCGTCAAGAGCGAATTCAATGCCGGGCAGGTGCTGCGCCGCCGGCTGACCATCACCGGCTCGACCCTGCGTCCGCGGCCGGTCGCGTTCAAGGGCGCGATCGCCCAGGCCCTGCGCGAGCAGGTCTGGCCGCTGCTGTCGGCCGGCCAGGTGAAGCCGGTGATCCACAGCACCTTCGCCGCGGCCGATGCGGCCAAGGCCCATGCCTTGATGGAGTCCAACCAGCACGTCGGCAAGATCGTGCTGACCTGGTGAATCCCGACATGTCCCATCCGAAGAAGAAACTGATCGCCGGCAACTGGAAGATGAACGGCGGCCTCGCGGCCAACGCCGCGTTGGTCGGTGCGCTGCGCGAAGGCGTCGACGCGCCGGCATGCGATGTGGCCGTGTGCGTGCCCGCGCCCTACCTGGCGCAGGTGCAGGGCCTGGTCGATGGCTCGCCCATCGCGCTGGGTGCGCAGGATGTGTCGGCCCATGCGCAGGGCGCCTACACCGGCGAGCAGTCGGCCGCCATGCTCAAGGACTTCGGCGTCCGCTATGCCATCGTCGGCCACTCGGAGCGTCGTCAGTACCACGGCGAGAGCGACGAGACCGTCGCCGCGAAGGCGGCGGCTGCGCTGGCGGCGGGCATCACGCCCATCGTGTGCGTGGGCGAGACGCTGGCCGAGCGCGAGGCGGGCCACACGGAAGAAGTGGTGCGACGCCAGCTGGCTGCGGTGATCCACACCAACGGCCATTGCATCAGCGAGATCGTCGTCGCCTACGAGCCCGTGTGGGCGATCGGCACCGGCAAGACGGCCACGCCCGAGCAGGCGCAGGCGGTGCACGCGGTGCTGCGCGCGCAACTGCACCATGCGGCCGGCGATCTGGCGGGGCGCATCCGCATCCTCTACGGCGGCAGCATGAACGCGGCCAACGCCGCGTCGCTGCTGGCCCAGGCCGACATCGATGGCGGCCTCATCGGCGGCGCTTCGCTGAAGGCCCCCGACTTTCTGCAGATCATTGCGGCGGCGCGCTGAATGCGGCGCGATTCGCCCGAGCGAACAAGGAGTATTGACGAATGAACGTGATGTTGAACATTCTGGTGGGCGTGCAGATGCTCGCGGCGATCGCGATGGTCGGGCTCATCCTGCTTCAGCATGGCAAGGGCGCGGACATGGGCGCCGCCTTCGGCAGCGGCAGTGCAGGCAGTCTGTTCGGCGCCAGCGGCAGCGCGAACTTCCTGTCGCGCACCACGGCGGTGCTGGCTGCGGTGTTCTTCGCCTGCACCCTGTTGCTGGCTTACTTCAGCCATGCCCGCCCCACCAGCGGCGGCAGCCTGCTGGATCGCGCGCCCGTGAGTGCTCCGGCACCCGCGCCCGCCGCTCCTGCGCCGGATTCGGCATCGCAGATTCCCTCTGGCGGCGCGGCAACGGGCACGCCTGCCGCACCGGCGTCCAGCCCTGCGCAGAACCCGGCACAAATCCCGTCGAAGTGATTCGCCTGCACGGCTCACTTTCTATAGTGCGCCGCAGCATGCAACAGTGTTTTTCGGGGTAAACTCTAAAGCTGTCCGGAAAGCCAAACCGCCTTTCCAGCAAAGGCTCCTCATGCCATCCGGGCAGCTTCAAACCGCGGTCGTGGTGAAATTGGTAGACACGCTATCTTGAGGGGGTAGTGGCGAAAGCTGTGCGAGTTCGAGTCTCGCCGACCGCACCAGATTGCACCCGTAGAAGACTTCTCCACGAAGGCCTTTCTGCGGTACGCAGACGGTGAAAGAAGAACGCCCCCGATGAACCTCGATTCCTACCTTCCCGTCCTGCTCTTCATTCTGGTCGGTATCGCTGTAGGCATCGCGCCTCAGGTCCTCGGTTACGTGCTCGGGCCCAACCGACCCGACGCAGCGAAGAATTCTCCCTACGAGTGCGGCTTCGAGGCTTTCGAGAATGCCCGCATGCAATTCGATGTCCGCTACTACCTGGTGGCCATCCTCTTCATTCTTTTCGATCTCGAAATCGCGTTCCTCTTTCCCTGGGCCGTGGCGCTCAAGGACGTGGGCCCGCTCGGCTTCTGGGCCGCGGTGGTGTTCCTCGCGATCCTCGTCGTGGGCTTCGCCTACGAGTGGAAGAAGGGTGCCCTTGACTGGGAATGAGCTGAACGCGGCAGGAGTGTGTGGCCATGGCCATTGAAGGTGTTTTCAAGGAAGGTTTCATCACCACGTCGTACGACTCGGTGGTGAACTGGGCCAAGACCGGCTCGCTGTGGCCGATGACCTTCGGCCTGGCCTGTTGTGCGGTCGAGATGATGCATGCGGCCGCAGCGCGCTACGACATCGGCCGCTTCGGTGCCGAAGTGTTCCGCGCCAGCCCCCGTCAGTCCGACCTGATGATCGTGGCCGGCACGCTGTGCAACAAGATGGCGCCGGCGCTGCGCAAGGTCTACGACCAGATGGCCGAGCCGCGCTGGGTGCTGTCGATGGGCTCGTGTGCGAATGGCGGCGGCTACTACCACTACAGCTACTCGGTGGTGCGCGGCTGCGACCGGATCGTGCCGGTCGACGTCTACGTGCCCGGCTGCCCGCCGACGGCCGAAGCGCTGATCTACGGGATCATCCAGTTGCAGCAGAAGGTGCGTCGCACCAACAGCATCGCCCGTGCCTGATCGGAGCCACGCCCCCATGACGTCGTTTGCTGTCGATCCGCAGGTCCTCAAGGACACGATCTCCCTGGCGCTGGGCGACAAGCTCAAGCGCATCTCCGTCGCGCTGGGCGAAGTCACCGCCGTGGTCGATGCCGCCCACTACCTCGAAGCGATGCAGATCCTGCGCGATGCGCCGGGCTGCCAGTTCGAGCAGCTCATCGACATCTGCGGTGTCGACTACTCCTCGTACCGCGACGAGTATTGGGAAGGGCTGCGCTACTGCGCGGTGTCGCACCTGCTGTCGGTCTCGCTCAACCAGCGTGTGCGCGTGAAGGTGTTCTGCCCCGACGACGACTTCCCCGTCGTGCCGTCGGTCACCGCCCTGTGGAACTCGGCCAACTGGTTCGAGCGCGAGGCCTTCGACCTTTTCGGCATCGTCTTCGACGGCCACCCCGACCTGCGCCGCATCCTCACCGACTACGGCTTCATCGGGCATCCGTTCCGCAAGGACTTCCCGCTCTCGGGCCATGTGGAAATGCGCTACGACGCACAGCTGCAGCGCGTGGTCTACCAGCCGGTGACGATCGAACCCCGCGAGATCACGCCGCGCGTGATCCGCGAAGACAACTATGGAGGCCTGCACTGAGGGCGCGTCGCGCCCCGGTGATCGAACATGGCTGAAATCAAGAACTACACGCTGAACTTCGGTCCGCAGCACCCTGCGGCCCACGGTGTGCTGCGCCTCGTGCTCGAGCTCGACGGCGAGGTCGTCCAGCGCGCCGACCCGCACATCGGCCTGCTGCACCGGGCCACCGAGAAGCTGGCCGAGCACAAGACCTACATCCAGTCGCTGCCGTACATGGACCGTCTCGACTACGTGTCGATGATGTGCAACGAGCATGCGTACTGCCTGGCCATCGAGAAGCTGCTCGGCCTCGAAGTGCCGATCCGCGCGCAGTACATCCGCGTCATGTTCGCGGAGATCACGCGCCTGCTGAACCACCTCATGTGGCTCGGCTCGCACGGCAACGACTGCGGCAGCTCGACCATCCTGATCTACGCCTTCCGCGAGCGCGAAGACCTGTTCGACGTGTACGAAGCGGTGTCCGGTGCGCGCATGCACGCGGCCTACTTCCGTCCGGGCGGCGTGTACCGCGACCTGCCGGACAGCATGCCGCAGTACAAGGTCAGCAAGATCAAGAACGCGAAGGCGCTCGAGCGCATGAACGAGGACCGGCAGGGCTCGGTGCTCGACTTCCTCGAGGGCTTCACCAAGCGCTTCCAGACCTACCTGGGCGAATACCACACGCTGCTGACCGACAACCGCATCTGGAAGCAGCGCACGGTGGGCATCGGCGTGATGTCGCCCGAGCGCGCGCTGAACCTGGGCCTCACGGGCCCGATGCTGCGCGGCTCCGGCATCGCCTGGGACCTGCGCAAGAAGCAGCCGTACGACGTGTACGACCGCATGGACTTCGACATCCCCGTGGGCAAGACCGGCGACTGCTACGACCGCTACCTTGTCCGCATGGAGGAGATGAACCAGTCCAACCGGATCATCGCCCAGTGCGTGCAGTGGCTGAAGGCCAACCCCGGCCCGGTCATCACCGACAACCACAAGGTGGCGCCGCCTGCGCGGGAGTCGATGAAGGCCAACATGGAAGAGCTGATCCACCACTTCAAGCTCTTCACCGAAGGCTTCCGCGTGCCCGAAGGCGAGGCCTACGCCGCCGTCGAGCACCCGAAGGGCGAGTTCGGCATCTACATGGTGAGCGACGGCGCCAACAAGCCGTACCGCCTCAAGATCCGCGCGCCGGGCTTTGCGCATCTGGCCGCCCTCGACGAGATGGCGCGCGGCCACATGATTGCCGACGCGGTGGCCGTGATCGGCACCCTGGACATCGTGTTCGGAGAGATCGACCGATGAGCGACGCTTTTTCTTCTTCAGCTTCTGCTTCCCCGGTGCCGGCCCTTCTGCCGCAGGCCGTGCTCGACCGCTTCGCGCGCGAGGTGGCCAAGTACCCCGACAACGCCGCAGGCCGCCAGTCGGCGGTGATGGCCTGCCTGGCCATCGTGCAGCAGGTCGACGGTCACGTCAGTGCAGAGAGCGAAGCGGCCATCGCCGACTACCTCGGCATGCCGCACATCGCCGTGCGCGAGGTCACGACCTTCTACAACATGTACAACCAGCATCCGGTGGGCAAGTTCAAGCTCAACGTGTGCACGAACCTGCCGTGCCAGCTGCGCGACGGCGTGACGGCGCTGGTGCACCTCGAGAAGAAGCTGGGGATCAAGATGGGCGAGACCACGCCCGACGGCCTGTTCACTCTGCAGCAGAGCGAATGCCTGGGCGCATGCGCCGATTCGCCGGTGATGCTGGTGAACGACCGCACCATGTGCAGCTTCATGAGCAACGAGAAGCTCGACCAGCTCGTCGACGGCCTTCGCGCTGCCGCCGGAGAGGAGCGTTGATGACGCCCGACCAAGTCCTGTCCCAGTTCCGGGCAACCGGCGTACAGACCTGTTTCCACGACCGCCACATCAATCCGCAGATCTATGCGGGCCTGAACGGCACCAACTGGCGCCTGGCCGACTACGAGGCGCGCGGCGGCTACCAGGCCCTGCGCAAGATCCTGACGGAGGGGCTGACGCCCGACCAGGTGATCGCCGAGGTCAAGGGCTCGGGCCTGCGGGGCCGCGGCGGCGCGGGCTTCCCGACGGGGCTGAAGTGGAGCTTCATGCCCCGCCAGTTCCCGGGCCAGAAGTACCTCGTCTGCAACTCGGACGAAGGTGAGCCGGGCACGTGCAAGGACCGCGACATCCTGCACTTCAACCCGCACATCGTCATCGAGGGCATGGCCATCGCCGCCTACGCGATGGGCATCAGCGTCGGCTACAACTACATCCACGGCGAGATCTTCGAAACCTACGAGCGTTTCGAAGAGGCGCTCGAAGAGGCACGCGCCGCCGGCTACCTGGGCGACAGGATCATGGGCAGCGCCTACAGCTTCCAGCTGCATGCGGCCCATGGCTTCGGCGCCTACATCTGCGGCGAGGAAACCGCGCTGCTCGAGTCGCTCGAAGGCAAGAAGGGCCAGCCGCGGTTCAAGCCGCCGTTCCCGGCCAGCTTCGGCCTGTACGGCAAGCCGACCACCATCAACAACACCGAGACCTTCGCGGCGGTTCCCTGGATCATCCGCAACGGCGGGCAGGCCTACCTCGAGTGCGGCAAGCCCAACAACGGCGGGACCAAGATCTTCTCGGTGAGCGGCGACGTCGAGCAGCCCGGCAACTACGAAGTGCCGATGGGTACGCCGTTCTCCAAGCTGCTCGAACTCGCCGGTGGCGTGCGCAAGGGGCGCCAGCTCAAGGCGGTGATCCCGGGCGGCTCGTCGGCACCGGTGCTGCCGGCCGCGATCATGATGGACTGCACGATGGACTACGACTCCATCGCCAAGGCCGGCTCGATGCTGGGCTCGGGCGCCGTGATCGTCATGGACGACTCGCGGTCCATGGTGGAGTCGCTCAAGCGGCTGTCGTACTTCTACATGCACGAGTCCTGTGGCCAGTGCACGCCCTGCCGCGAAGGCACGGGCTGGCTGTGGCGCGTGGTGGATCGCATCCACAACGGCCAGGGCCGCGCCACCGACATGGACCTGCTGAACTCGGTGGCCGACAACATCCAGGGTCGCACCATCTGTGCGCTCGGCGATGCGGCCGCCATGCCCGTGCGGGCCATGATCAAGCACTTCCGCCACGAGTTCGAGGCGCTGGTGCCGGGCTACGTGCCCAAGACGCCGGCCCAGGCCTGAGCGCGAACGAGAACACGACATGGTTGAAATCGAACTCGACGGCAAGAAGGTCGAAGTGGCCGAAGGCAGCATGGTGATGCATGCCGCCGACAAGGCCGGCACCTACATCCCGCATTTCTGCTACCACAAGAAGCTCAGCATCGCGGCCAACTGCCGCATGTGCCTGGTCGACATCGAGAAGGCGCCCAAGGCCATGCCGGCCTGCGCCACCCCGGTGACGCAGGGCATGATCGTCCGCACCCAGAGCGAGAAGGCGATCAAGGCGCAGAAGTCGGTGATGGAGTTCCTGCTCATCAATCACCCGCTCGACTGCCCGATCTGCGACCAGGGCGGCGAATGCCAGCTGCAGGATCTGGCCGTGGGCTATGGCGGTTCGTCCTCGCGCTACGAGGAAGAAAAGCGCGTGGTCTTCCACAAGGACGTCGGCCCGCTCATCAGCATGGAAGAGATGAGCCGCTGCATCCACTGCACCCGTTGCGTGCGCTTCGGCCAGGAAGTGGCCGGCATCATGGAACTGGGCATGGTCAACCGGGGCGAACACTCCGAGATCACCACCGTGGTGGGCGACACGGTCGATTCCGAGCTCTCGGGCAACATGATCGACATCTGCCCGGTCGGCGCGCTCACGAGCAAGCCCTTCCGCTACAGCGCACGCACGTGGGAACTGAGCCGCCGCAAGTCGGTCAGCCCGCACGATTCGACGGGCACGAACCTGATCGTGCAGGTGAAGAATCACCAGGTCATGCGCGTCGTTCCGCTCGAGAACGAGGACATCAACGAGTGCTGGATCGCCGACCGCGACCGCTTCTCGTACGAAGCGCTCAACAGTGACGATCGCCTGACCCAGCCCATGCTCAAGCAGGGCGGTCAATGGCAGGCGGTCGACTGGCAGACCGCGCTCGAGTACGTCGCCAACGGCCTGCGCCAGATCAAGACGGACCACGGCGCCGCATCGATCGGCGCGCTCGTCAGCCCGCACAGCACCGTGGAGGAACTCGCGCTCGCCACGGCCCTCATGCGTGGCCTGGGCAGCGAGAACATCGACCATCGCCTGCGCCACGCCGACTTCACGCGCGGCGCGGGCGTGCGCTGGCTCGGCACGTCGATCGCTTCGCTGTCGCAACTGCAGCGCGTGCTGGTGGTCGGCTCGAATCTGCGCAAGGACCATCCGCTGTTCGCCCAACGCATCCGCCAGGCGGCCCGCAAGGGCGCCGCGGTGCATGCCATCGCCGGCCAGGCGCAACTCGCGTCGCAGGACGCGTGGGCCATGCCGCTTGCCAGCGTGCAGACCGCCGAAGCGGCAGGCTGGGGCGACGCACTGGGCGTTCTGGCCGCGGCCGTGGCTGCCGAGAAGGGCCTGGCCGCTCCCTCGAATGCGCAGCCGACGGACGCCGCCCGGGCGACCGCCAAGTCCCTGCTGGGCGGCGAGCGCAAGGCGATCCTGCTGGGCAATGCGGCCGCGCACGCCGCCGACGCCTCGCGCCTGCTGGCCATGGCGCAGTGGATCGGCGAGCAGACCGGCGCCTCGGTCGGCTACCTGACCGAAGCGGCCAACACGGTCGGCGCCCAGTGGGTCGGCGCGCTGCCGGGCGCCCAGGGGCTCGACGCGGGCCAAATGCTGGCGGGCGGCCTCAAGGCCGTGCTGCTGCTCAACAACGAGCCCGAATTCGATTCGGCTGCGGGCGCCAAGGCGGCGCAGGCGCTGGACGGCGCACAGATGGTCGTGACGCTGAGTCCCTTCAAGGCGAACCTCGCCTTCAGCGACGTGCTGCTGCCCATCTCGCCCTTCAGCGAAACGCCGGGCACCTTCGTCAATGCCGAAGGCCGCATCCAGAGCTTCCATGCCGTGGTCAAGCCCCGTGGCGAAACCCGTCCGGGCTGGAAGGTTCTGCGCGTGCTCGGCAACCTGCTCGGCCTCACGGGCTTCGACTTCGAGACCTCGCAGGATGTGCTCGCGCACGTGCGCCAAGGGCTCGACGCCGCTGCCACGCACGTCCCGGCCGATCGGCTGAGCAATGCGCTGGCGACGCCGGTCGACCTGGCTGCGCCATCGGCGGCACCGGTCGCCGAGCCTGTGGCCGCGTCCATCTACCAGCTGGACGGTCTCGTGCGACGGGCGCCGTCGCTGCAGCTCACGGCCGACGGCCGTGGCAGCGCGCATGCCGTCCGTGGCGTCGCGTACTACCAGGCGATCGACGAGGTGACCGCATGATCGACTCGATCTACGGTTTCGGGCGCGGCCTGATCGATGCCGGCTGGTGGACCGGGGCCGGCTGGCCGGTGGTCTGGTCGCTGATCAAGATCGTGTGCGTGCTGCTGCCCCTGCTCGGTGCGGTCGCCTACCTCACACTCTGGGAGCGCAAGTTCCTGGGCTGGATCCAGGTGCGCCACGGTCCCAACCGCGTCGGCCCCATGGGGCTGCTGCAGCCAATCGCCGACGCGCTCAAGCTGCTGACCAAGGAGCTGATCAACCCCACGGCGGCCAACAAGGGCCTGTTCCGTCTGGGCCCGGTCATGGCGATCATGCCGGCGCTGGCAGCCTGGGTGGCGATCCCCTTCGGTCCCGATGCGGTGCTGGCCAACGTCAATGCCGGGCTGCTGCTGATCATGGCCATCACCTCGATCGAGGTGTACGGCGTCATCATCGCCGGCTGGGCCTCCAACTCGAAGTACGCCTTCCTGGGCGCGCTGCGTGCGTCGGCCCAGATGGTGAGCTACGAAATCGCCATGGGCTTCTGCCTGGTGGTGGTCATCATGGTGTCGGGCAGCCTGCACCTCGGCGAAGTGGTCGCCGCGCAGGCCAAGGGCATGGGTGCCAACATGGGCCTGGGCTTCCTGTCGTGGAACTGGCTGCCGCTGCTGCCGATCTTCATCGTCTACGTGATCTCCGGCGTGGCCGAGACCAACCGCCACCCCTTCGACGTGGTGGAAGGCGAGGCCGAGATCGTGGCCGGCCACATGGTCGAGTACTCGGGCATGGGCTTCGCGATCTTCTTCCTGGCCGAATACGCCAGCATGTGGCTGATCTCGATCCTGGCCGCGCTGATGTTCCTGGGCGGCTGGCTGTCCCCCATCGGCTTCCTCGACTTCATCCCCGGATGGATCTGGCTCGGCCTGAAGACATTCTTCGTGGTCTCGCTGTTCATCTGGATCCGGGGCACCTTCCCGCGCTTCCGCTACGACCAGATCATGCGGCTGGGCTGGAAGATCTTCATTCCTGTCACCCTGGTGTGGCTGCTGGTGGTCGGGGGCTGGATGCAGACGCCCTGGAACATCTGGAAATAAGCGGAGCGAACAAGATGACAGCCGTTGCTGCCTCGTCCTTTTCGATCAAGGATTTCTTCAAGAGCTTCATGCTCGCCGAGCTCTTCAAGGGCATGGCCCTCACGGGCCGCTATGCGCTGCGCCGCAAGATCACGGTGCAGTTCCCCGAAGAGAAAACGCCTCTGTCGCCGCGCTTTCGCGGGCTGCATGCGCTGCGCCGTTATGAAAACGGCGAGGAGCGCTGCATCGCGTGCAAGCTGTGCGAGGCCGTGTGCCCTGCGGTCGCCATCACCATCGAGTCGACGGTGCGCGACGACGGCTCGCGCCGCACCTCGCGCTACGACATCGACCTGACCAAGTGCATCTTCTGCGGCTTCTGCGAAGAGAGCTGCCCGGTCGACTCGATCGTCGAGACGCACATCCTCGAATACCACGGCGAGAAGCGTGGCGATCTCTACTTCACCAAGGACATGCTCCTGGCCGTGGGCGATCGCTACGAGAAGGAAATCGCCGCCAACAAGGCGGCAGACGCCAAGTACCGCTGATCCCGGCGCCCGAAAAGAACCATCCTCATGGACGTCAAGACCGGCTTCTTCTACCTGTTCTCGGTCGTGCTGCTCTTCGCAGCCTTCCGGGTCATCACCGCACGCAACCCCGTGCATGCGGTGCTCTACCTCATGCTGGCCTTCTCGCAGGCCGCCGCCGTGTGGCTGCTCCTGAAGGCCGAGTTCCTGGCCATCGCGCTGGTGCTGGTCTACCTGGGCGCCGTGATGGTGCTCTTCCTCTTCGTGGTGATGATGCTCGACCTCAACATCGACAGCCTTCGCCAGGGATTCTGGAAGCACTTCCCGCTGGCCGCCCTGATCGGCGTGGTCATCGCCCTCGAGATGGCCTACGTGCTGATGGGGGGCTTCCGCCTGCAGGGCTCCGTGCCGGCCGAGATGGCGCAGGCCGCCGCCGCGCAGGGCTCCAACACCAAGGCGCTGGGCCTGCTGCTGTACAGCGAATACGTCTATCCCGTCCAGATCGCGGCCGTGATCCTCGTCGTGGCCATGATCGCCGCCATCGCGCTGACGCTGCGTCAGCGCAAGGACACCAAGTTCGTCAACGTGAAGGACCAGGTGCACGTGAAGGCCGCCGACCGCATGAGCGTGGTGAAGCTGGCCGCGACGCTGCCCCCACCGCCGCCGGCCGCGCCGGCCGCCGACGCCGAAGCGGAGAAGAAGCCATGACGCTGACCCTGGGCCATTACCTGTCGCTGGGCGCGATGCTGTTCGCGCTGTCGGTGATCGGCATCTTCCTGAACCGCAAGAACCTGATCGTGCTGCTCATGTGCATCGAACTGATGCTGCTCGCGGTCAACATGAACTTCGTCGCCTTCTCGCACTACCTGGGCGACATGCACGGCCAGATCTTCGTGTTCTTCATCCTCACGGTCGCGGCCGCCGAATCGGCGATCGGGCTGGCGCTGCTCGTCCTGCTGTTCCGCAACAAGTCGAACATCAACGTCGACGAGCTCAACTCGCTCAAGGGATAACGACAACCACCATGAGCGCAACGCTATCTGCTTCCACCCTGCTGGCCGTGCCGCTCGCGCCCCTCGTGGGCTCGGCGCTGGCGGGCCTGTTCGGCACGAAATTCGGCGGCAACCACCTGGGCCGCAAGGTCGTCCACTCGATCACCATCCTGGGCGTGCTGGTCGCCTTCGTCATCTCCGCCATGACCTTGAAGAGCGTCGTGGTGGACGGGGCCCGCTTCAACGCCACCATTTACGAATGGATGGTCGTCGGCGGCCTGAAGATGGAGGTCGGCTTCCTGGTCGACGGCCTCACCGCCATGATGATGTGCGTGGTGACCTTCGTGTCGCTGATGGTCCACATCTACACCATCGGCTACATGGAAGAGGATGCTGGCTACAACCGCTTCTTCGCGTACATCTCGCTGTTCACCTTCTCGATGTTGATGCTCGTCATGAGCAACAACATGCTCCAGCTCTTCTTCGGCTGGGAGGCGGTGGGGCTGGTGTCGTACCTGCTGATCGGCTTCTGGTTCAACAAGCCCACGGCGATCTTCGCCAACATGAAGGCCTTCCTGGTCAACCGCGTGGGTGACTTCGGCTTCATCCTGGGCATCGGCCTGATCGCCGCCTACGCCGGCACGCTGAACTACACCGAAGCCTTCGCCAAGGCCGACCAGCTCGCCAAGATCGGCTTTCCGGGTACCGACTGGATGCTGATCACCGTGATCTGCATCTGCCTGTTCATCGGCGCCATGGGCAAGAGCGCGCAGTTCCCGCTGCACGTGTGGCTGCCCGATTCGATGGAAGGCCCGACCCCCATCTCGGCGCTGATCCACGCCGCCACCATGGTGACGGCGGGCATCTTCATGGTCAGCCGCATGTCGCCGCTGTTCGAGCTGAGCGACACGGCGCTGAGCTTCATCCTGGTGATCGGCGCCATCACCGCCCTGTTCATGGGCTTCCTGGGCATCATCCAGAACGACATCAAGCGCGTGGTGGCGTACTCGACGCTCTCGCAGCTGGGCTACATGACCGTCGCGCTGGGCGCCTCGGCCTACTCGGTCGCGGTGTTCCACCTGATGACCCACGCCTTCTTCAAGGCGCTGCTGTTCCTCGGTGCCGGCTCGGTGATCATCGGTATGCACCACAACCAGGACATCCGCTGGATGGGCGGCGTGCGCAAGTACATGCCCATCACCTGGATCACTTCGCTGCTGGGTTCGCTGGCGCTGATCGGCACGCCGCTGTTCTCGGGCTTCTATTCCAAGGACAGCATCATCGAGGCGGTGCACGAGAGCCACCTGTGGGGCTCGGGCTTCGCGTACTTCTCGGTGCTGGCCGGCGTGTTCATCACCGCGTTCTATTCGTTCCGCATGTACTTCCTCGTCTTCCACGGCAAGGAGCGCTACGACCAGAACCCGGATGCGCACCACGACGAGCACGCGCACGACGACCACCACGGCCATGGCCACGACGCCAAGCCGCACGAGTCGCCGTGGGTGGTCTGGCTGCCGCTGGTGCTGCTGGCCATCCCGTCGGTGCTGATCGGCTACTTCACCATCCAGCCGATGCTCTATGGCGAGTTCTTCAAGGACGCCATCTTCGTGGATGGCTCCAAGCATCACGCGATGAAGGAGCTGGCCGAGGCCTTCCACGGCCCGATCGCCATGGCCTTGCACGGCCTGCAGGCGCCGCCCTTCTGGCTGGCCTTGGCCGGCGTGGCGCTGTCCTGGTACATGTACATGATCAACCCGGCGCTGCCGGCGGCCATCAAGCGCGCCTTCGGCCCGGTCTACCGGCTGCTCGAAAACAAGTACTACATGGACTGGTTCAACGAGAACGTGCTGGCACGCGGCACGCGTGCCCTGGGCACCGGCCTGTGGAAGGGCGGCGACCAGGCCCTGATCGACGGCGCCGTGGTCAACGGCTCGTGGAAGCTGATCGGGCGTCTGGCAGGCGTGGTGCGCTGGTTCCAGTCCGGCTACATCTACCACTACGCCTTCGCGATGCTGCTGGGCATCTTCGTCCTGATGACGTACTTCGTCTGGTTCAACCGATAGAAGGTGTGGACGAACCCGTCATGACCGCTCAGCCCTCCAAAACACATCCTCCCGGCGTTGCAAATGCTCGCCATGGCGTGAGCCATGCCTGCGCTTTGCGCCTTGATCGGCCGCGTTGTGGCGGCCTGCTCGGCCACGCCGAGTCCATCCACACCTTCTGATCCGCTGCGCTGGAGAACAAGAAAAATGGGTTTGTTGAGCCTTGCCATCTGGCTGCCGATCGCGGTGGGCGCCGTCCTGCTGCTGTTCGGCCGCGAGAACCAAGCGCGTGCTGTCCGCTGGGTCGCGCTGATCGGCGCCACCGCCAGCTTCCTGGTCACCCTTCCGCTGTACACGCGCTTCCAGGTCGGCAGCGCGGCGATGCAGTTCGTCGAGAAGGCGCCGTGGATCGAGCGCTTCCACATCAACTACCACGTCGGCGTGGACGGGCTGTCGATGTGGTTCGTGCTGCTGACGGCCTTCATCACCGTGATCGTGGTGATCTCGGCCTGGGAAGTCATCACCGAGCGCGTCAACCAGTACATGGGCGCGTTCCTGATCCTGTCGGGCCTGATGATCGGCGTGTTCTCGGCGCTCGACGGGATGCTGTTCTACGTCTTCTTCGAAGCCACGCTGATCCCGATGTACCTGATCATTGGCATCTGGGGCGGCCCGAACAAGATCTACGCGGCCTTCAAGTTCTTCCTGTACACGCTGCTCGGCTCGCTGCTCATGCTGGTCGCGCTGATCTACCTGTACAACACCTCGGGCGGCAGCTTCGACATCCTGGCCTGGCACAAGCTGCCGCTGGGCGGCCATGCCCAGACCCTGCTGTTCTTCGCCTTCTTCGCCGCCTTCGCCGTGAAGGTGCCGATGTGGCCGGTGCACACCTGGCTGCCCGACGTGCACGTCGAGGCCCCGACGGGCGGTTCGGCCGTGCTGGCCGCCATCATGCTGAAGCTCGGCGCCTACGGCTTCCTGCGCTTCTCGATGCCGATCGCCCCGGACGCCTCGCGCGAGTGGGCGTGGTTCATGATCGCCCTGTCGCTGGTGGCCGTGATCTACGTGGGCCTGGTCGCGCTGGTGCAGCAGGACATGAAGAAGCTGGTGGCGTACTCGTCGGTCGCCCACATGGGCTTCGTGACCCTCGGCTTCTTCATCTTCAACAGCTTGGGCGTGGCCGGCGGCATCGTGCAGATGATCTCGCACGGCTTCGTGTCCGGCGCCATGTTCCTGTGCATCGGCGTGCTGTACGACCGCGTGCACTCGCGGCAGATCGCCGACTACGGCGGCGTGGTGAACACCATGCCCAAGTTCGCGGCCTTCGCGCTGCTGTTCGCGATGGCCAACTGCGGGCTGCCCGCCACGGCCGGTTTCGTGGGCGAGTGGATGGTGATCCTGGGTGCCGTCAAGGCCAACTTCTGGATCGGCCTCGGTGCGGCCACCGCACTGATCTTCGGTGCCGCCTACACGCTGTGGATGTACAAGCGCGTGTACCTCGGCCCGGTCGGCAACAAGCATGTGGAAGAACTCACCGACATCAACGGCCGCGAGTTCCTGATGCTGGCCCTGCTGGCGATCGCGGTGCTGTGGATGGGCCTGTTCCCGAAGCCCTTCACCGACGTGATGGATGCTTCGGTCACGGAATTGCTGCGCCATGTCGCCGCGTCCAAGCTTCCCTGACGAAATGACCCCCAAGCTTGCGTCTTCGCCGCTGCGCTGCCCCCCGAGGGGGCAGGCCCGCCTTGGGGCGGCCCGGCGGCGGGCCGGCGCGCTGAACAAGAGAACGAGATGATTGACAAACTCAGCTGGATCACGATCTACCCCGAGATCGTCCTGCTCGTGATGGCGTGCATCATCGCGCTGGTGGACCTGTCGACCACCGATGCGCGCCGCACCCGCACCTATGTGCTCACCCTGCTGACCCTGGCCGTGGTGGCCGTGCTCACCGGCATGCAGGCGAATGCCGGCCGGACCGTCTACGGTTTCGGCGGCATGGTGGTCAGCGACCCGATGGGCAACTGGCTCAAGTGCTTCGCCACCGTGGCACTGATGGTCACGCTCGTGTACGGCCGTCCCTACGCGGCCGACCGCCAGATGCTGCGCGGCGGCGAGATGTTCACGATCAGCATGTTCTCGCTGCTGGGCATGTTCGTCATGATCTCGGGCAGCAACTTCCTGCTGATCTACCTGGGTCTCGAACTGCTCACGCTGTCGAGCTATGCGCTCGTCGCCCTGCGCCGCGACAACGCCGTGGCCAGCGAAGCGGCCATGAAGTACTTCGTGCTCGGCGCCATGGCCAGCGGCTTCCTGCTGTACGGCCTGTCGATGATGTACGGCGCCACCGGCTCGCTCGACGTGAACGAGGTCTTCAAGGCCATCGCCAGCCGCAAGGTCAACCACCAGGTGCTGGTCTTCGGCCTGGTCTTCATCGTCGCCGGCCTGGCCTTCAAGCTGGGCGCCGCACCCTTCCACATGTGGGTGCCCGACGTGTACCAGGGCGCGCCCACCGCGATCACGCTCCTCATCGGCGCGGCGCCCGAACTGGCGGCCTTCGCCATCGTGATCCGCCTGCTGGTCGAAGGGCTGCTGCCGCTGGCCATCGACTGGCAGCAGATGCTGGCGCTGCTGGCCATCGCCTCGCTGCTGGTGGGCAACCTGGCGGCCATCGCGCAGACCAACCTCAAGCGCATGCTGGCCTACTCGACCATCGCGCAGATGGGCTTCATGCTGCTGGGCCTGGTGGCGGGCGTGGTCAACGGCAACACCTACAACGCGCAGTACGCGTACAGCGCGTCGATGTTCTACATCGTCACCTACGTCCTGACTACGCTGGCCAGCTTCGGCATCATCCTGCTGCTGGCGCGCGAAGGCTTCGAGAGCGAGGAGATCTCCGACCTGGCCGGCCTCAACCAGCGCAGCCCGCTCTACGCCGGCGTGATGGCGATCGCGATGTTCTCGCTGGCCGGCATCCCGCCGCTGGTGGGCTTCTACGCCAAGCTGGCCGTTTTGCAGGCGCTGATCGCATCGGGCCAGGCGCTGTACATCGGCCTCGCGGTGTACGCGGTCGTGATGTCGCTGGTCGGCGCGTTCTACTACCTGCGCGTGGTCAAGGTCATGTACTTCGATGCGCCCCTCACCGCCACCACGGTGTCGGCGCCGCGCGACGTGCGCACGGTGCTGACGCTCAACGGCGCGCTGATCCTGATCCTGGGCATCCTGCCCGGTGGGCTGATGACGCTGTGCGCGCAGGCCATCGTGGCCACGCTCGCCAACTGAGCCTCGGAGCCGCATGGGCGGGCTGTCGCAAAGCGCTTCGGTCTGGCTGGTGCTGCTGGTCGCGGTGCTGGCGGCGAACCTGCCTTTCATGACGGAGCGCCTGCTGGGCGTCCTGCCCGTCCCGGGCGGGCACAAGTCGCTGGCGTGGCGTCTGGCCGAACTCGCCGTGCTGTACGGCCTCACCGGTGCCGTCGGCTTGCTGTTCGAGCGGCGTCTCGGCCAGATCGCGCCGCAGGGCTGGGAGTTCTACGCCGTGACAGGCGCGCTCTTCCTGGTGCTGGCTTTTCCCGGCTTCACCTGGCGCTACCTCGTCAAGCACCGCGCGGCCACCTGACGGACGCACTGCCACCACTTCTTTGCGAGATCCATCATGAGCGACACCCACCTCAAGGAAGAGCGCGTCGGCTCGCAGGAGCTGTTCAAGGGCCACTTCCTCGAGGCGCGCCGCGACACCATCCGGCTGCCCGACGGCAAGACGGCGACGCGCGAGTACGTCGTGCACCCGGGGGCGGTGGTTGTAATTCCACTCTTGGACGATGGCCGAATCGTGCTCGAGCGCCAGTACCGTTACCCGGTCGGCCAGGTGATGGTGGAGTTCCCGGCCGGCAAGCTCGACGCCGGCGAGGACCCCTTCGTCTGCGGCCAGCGTGAGCTGATCGAAGAGACCGGCTACCGCGCTCGCGAGTGGGCGCGCGCCGGCGTGATGCACCTCGCCGTGGCCTATTCGACCGAGATCATCCACATCTACTTCGCGCGCGGCCTCACGGCGGGCGAGCGGCAGCTCGACCACGGCGAGTTCCTCGACGTGTTCGCCGCCACGCCCGAACAACTGCTCGGCTGGTGCCGCGATGGCACCGTCACCGACGCCAAGACACTGAGCTGCGCCGTCTGGCTGCAGAACGTGCTGTCGGGCGCATGGACGCTGGACTGGTCGGCGGGCGAGGGCGCGGCCACCGCCGGATAATCGCGGCCATGAAAGTCCTCAACCTGCGTTGCGAGCACAGCCACACCTTCGAGGGTTGGTTCGCGTCGGCCGAGGACTTCGAGTCGCAATGCGCGCGCGGGCTGGTGGAGTGCCCGATGTGCGGCAGCACCGCAATCACCAAGGGGCTCAGCGCCCCGCGCCTGAACCTCGGCGCGGCGCGCGAGCCCGAGGCGCCCCAGGCGGCGCCCGCGGTCGACACCCCCGAGGCCCGCTGGATGCGTGCCGTGCGCGAGGTGCTGGCGCGCACCGAGGACGTCGGCGACCGCTTCGTCGACGAAGCCCGCCGCATGCACTACGGAGAGACCGAGGAGCGCGGCATCCGCGGCCAGGCGAGCCCCGAGCAGGCCGAGGCCCTGCTCGACGAGGGCATCGTCGTCATGCCGCTGCTGGTTCCACCGGGCGCCAAGGGCACGCTGCAGTAGCCTGCCAACAGGCCGGCGCCAGATCGTCACGTTCGTGACGAATTCGGCTGCAGCCCCCGCCCGGCGGGCGCTGCAGCCCGATTGCACTTTCGAACTTCAGGCCACGAACTGCAGCGCCGCGAGCTGCGCATAGACGCCGCCCAGCGCCACCAGCTCGGCATGCGTGCCCTGCTCGACGATCGCGCCGTGGTCCAGCACGACGATGCGGTCGGCCTTCTGCACCGTGGCCAGGCGGTGGGCGATGACCACCGTGGTGCGGTCCTGCATCGCGGACTCGAGGGCAGCCTGGACCATGCGTTCGCTCTCGGCGTCGAGGGCGCTGGTGGCCTCGTCGAGCAGCAGCAGTGGCGGGTTCTTCAGCATCGCCCGTGCGATCGCGATGCGCTGGCGCTGGCCGCCCGACAGGCGCACGCCGCGTTCGCCGAGGAAGGTGTCGAAGCCCTCGGGCAGCGCGTCGATGAAGGCCTCGGCATGCGCCGCGCGGGCGGCGGCGCGCACCTCGTCGTCGCTGGCGCCGGGTCGGCCGTAGCGGATGTTCTCCAGCGCACTGGTCGAGAAGATGACCGCGTCCTGCGGCACCAGTCCGATGCGCTGGCGCAGGTCTTCGAGGGACAGCGTGGCGAGCGGCTGGCCGTCGAGCAGGATGCGGCCGGACTGCGCGTCGTAGAAGCGCAGCAGCAGCTGGAACACCGTGCTCTTGCCGGCCCCGCTGGCGCCCACCAGCGCGACGGTTTCGCCCGGTGCGATCGCCAGGTCGAACTGCCGCAGCGCCGGAATGCCGGGCCGCGAGGGATAGTGGAAGTCCACGGCCTCGAATCGCACCGCGCTGCCGCCCTGCGGCACCGGCGCGACCACCGGCTGGTGCGGCGAGGCGATGACCGGGCGCGCATGCAGCAGTTCCATCAGGCGCTCGGTCGCGCCGGCCGCGCGCAGCAGTTCGCCGTACACCTCGCCCAGCACCGCCGAGGCGCTGGCCAGGATGATCACGTAGACCACCGTCTGGCCCAGGTGGCCGGCCGTGATCTCGCCGCGCATCACGGCCTGCGTGCCCGCATACAGGCCCCAGAGCAGGGCGGCCGAGGTGGCGATGATGATGAAGGCCACCAGCACGGCGCGCGCCTTGGTGCGGCGCACCGCGGTGCGGAAGGCGTCTTGCGTCGAGGCCGCGAAGCGCTCCGACTCGCGCGCCTCGGCGGTGTAGCTCTGGACCACCGGGATGGCGTTCAGCACCTCGCCGGCGATCGCGCTGGCATCGGCCACCCGGTCCTGGCTGGCGCGTGACAGGCGGCGCACCCGGCGGCCGAAGAGCATGCTCGGCACCACGACCAGCACCAGCACCAGGCCCACCTGGGCCATCACGTAGGGGTTGGTCCACACCAGCATCACCAGCGCGCCCAGGCCCATCACCGCGTTGCGCAGGCCCATGCTCAGGGAGGAACCCACCACCGTCTGCACGAGGGTGGTGTCGGCCGTCAGGCGCGACAGCACCTCGCCCGTCTGCGTGGTCTCGAAGAACTGCGGGCTCTGGCGCAGCACATGGCGGTACACGGCGTTGCGCAGGTCGGCCGTGATGCGTTCGCCCAGCCAGCTCACCGTGTAGAAGCGCGCCGCCGAGAAGACACCCAGCGCGATCGCGACCAGGAACAGCTCGAAGAAGTGGTTGCGCAACGCCAGCGCCTGCGCGCCGCGGTCCGACGGCACCAGGCCGCCGTCGATGAGGCCGCGCAGCGCCAGCGGAAAGAGCAGGGTGGTCACGGCGGCCAGCACCAGAAACAGCGCCGCCAGGCCGATCTGGACGCGATAGGGCCGCAGGAACGGGCGCAGGCCCGAAAGCGCGCGCGGCGATGCCTTGGCCGGTGCGGGGGAAAGGTCGCCCGTGGCGGGCAGGGAGGCAGCCATCGGTCGATTCTAGCCAACCGTTGCCGTCACAAAGTCAGCCTTGACAATTACTGCCATGGCAACTAATATTCGCCTCATGCCCCAGGACACCCCCTCTGCCGATCGTTCGGTCGGCCAGACCTTCTACCGTCCCGACAACTACTCGGCCGACGAAAGCATCGGGCTGATGATGCGGCGCATCATCACCGCCGTGGGGCAGGCCGTGGAGGCCGAGCTGGTGGAGCCGGGCGGCCCCACCTACCCGCAGTGGATTCCGCTGCACAAGCTGCACATGCACACCGGCCCGTCGACCACGGTCGCCGAGCTGGCCCGCGTGTGCGAACTCGACACCGGCGCCATGACGCGCCTGCTCGATCGGCTGGAGGCCAAGGGCCTGGTGCGCCGCGTGCGCTCCGTGGCCGACCGCCGCGTGGTGCACATCGAACTCACCGACGAGGGCGCCGAGCACGCCAAGCGCGTGCCCCATGTGCTGTGCCGGGTCCAGAACGAATTCCTCGCCGGCTTCGACGAAGCCGAATGGAAACAGCTGAAGGCGTACCTGCGCCGCATCCTCAACAACTCCGTCGACGCCTCGGCCCGGGCCGCGGCGCGCAAAGAAAAAGATGACAGCGCTTCTTCCTGATCTTCCCGTGGCACGGCGTGGTGCCGTGGTGCTCGCCGCGGCCGCGCTGGCTGCGGCACTCGCGGGCTGCGCCGACATGGCCGGCATCGACTCGCAGGCGCAGATGCGCGACGCGGCCGCCGTCGGCCTGCCTGCAGCCGATGCCACCGCCAGCACGGCGCCGGCTGTCGACAGCCAATGGTGGCGCGGCTTCGGCGACGCCCAGCTCGATGGCCTGATCGACACCGCCCTGCAGGGCAACCCCAACCTCGCCGTCGCATCGGCCCGCCTGGCCAAGGCCGAGGCGACCATCCGCGCCGCGCGCTCGGCCGACATGCCGCAGATCAAGGGCGACCTGAACCTCAACCGCTCGCTGTATTCCGAGAACTACATCTACCCCGACCCCCTGGGCGGATCGATCCAGAACAGCGGGCTGCTGCAGATCGGCGGGAGCTGGGAACTCGATTTCTTCGGCAAGAACCGCGCCGCCATCGAAGCGGCAGTGGGCAACGCCCGGGCCGCGCAGGCCGACGCCGAAGCCGCGCGCGTGCTGCTCGCCAGCAACGTGGCGCGCGGCTACGTGCAGTGGGCGCGGCTGGAGGCGCAGCTCGCCGTGGCCAAGCGCACGCTGGCCCAGCGCGACGAGACGCTGCGCCTCGTGCGCGACCGCGTCTCGGCCGGCCTCGACACCCGGCTGGAGTTGCGCCAGAGCGAGGGCGGCCTGCCCGAAGCGCGCCAGCAGATCGAGGCGCTGAACGAGCAGATCGGCATCGCCAGGCATGCGCTCGACGCGCTGGTGGCCAAGCCGAATGCGACCGAAACGCTCACCCCGCCTGCGCTGTCGGCAATGAAAAACATAGCGGTGCAGCCCGTGCTGCCGGCCGACCTGCTGGGTCGCCGCGCCGACATCGCGGCCGCCCGCTGGCGCGCCGAGGCGGCGACCAGCGACGTCGACTACGCCCGCAAGCAGTTCTATCCCAACGTCAATCTCACCGCCTTCGTCGGCGTGCAGTCGCTGGGCTTCGGCAACCTGCTGAAATCCGGCAGCGAGCAGTGGGGCGTGGGGCCGGCCATCACGCTGCCGATCTTCGAGGGTGGCCGCCTGCGCGCCAACCTGCGCGGCAAGGCGGCCGACCGCGATGCGGCCGTGGAAAGCTACAACGCCGCCGTGATCGACGCCGTGCGCGACGTGGCCGACCAGGTCACCAGCATCCAGTCCGTGGCACGCCAGCAGGCCCAGCAGCGCGAAGCGCAGGCCGCCGCCGAAGGCGCCTACGACATCGCGGTGCAGCGCTATGGCGCGGGACTGGGCAATTACCTCAACGTCCTCACCGCCGAAACCACCGTGCTGGCCCAGCGCCGGCAGGCCGTCGACCTCGCGGCGCGTGCACTCGACACGCAGGTGGCCCTGGCGCGCGCCCTCGGCGGCGGCTGGCGACCGGCCGACGCGCAGACCACCGCGTCG
The DNA here is from genome assembly GCA_030418545.1 of Xenophilus aerolatus. GTDB lineage: Bacteria > Pseudomonadota > Gammaproteobacteria > Burkholderiales > Burkholderiaceae_C > Xenophilus. The sequence goes on from QAIB01000008.1 coordinate 88,626, forward strand.
GTGCCCGCCGCATCGGCGACCCGTTGAGTCCGCACGCCGCCGACTCCATCGTCTCTTCAAGAATCCTTCCAACACCATGAGCGAGAACACCACCCCCAACGCCCCGGCAACCGCAGCGCCGGCCGAAGCACCCGCCGGCAACGGCAAGCGCCGCCGCGCGCTCACGGCCCTGGCGGCCGTCGTCATCGTCGTCGGCGGTGGCTGGGGCCTGTACGAATGGCTGGTCGCCAGCCACTACGAGGACACCGACAACGCCTACGTCCAGGGCAACGTGATCCAGATCACGCCGCAGATCGGCGGCACCGTGATGGCCATCGGCGCCGACGACACCGACTTCGTCAAGGCCGGCCAGCCGCTGGTGCAGCTCGACCCCGCCGACGCGAAGGTCGCGCTCGAGCAGGCCGAGGCCGCCCTGGGCCAGGCCGTGCGCCAGGTGCGCACGCTGTATGCCAACAACGGCTCGCTGGCCGCGCAGGTGGCGCTGCGCCAGGCCGACGTGGTGAAGGCGCAGAGCGACATTGCTCGCGCGCAGGACGACCTCAAGCGCCGCCAGGCGCTGTCGGGCAACGGCGCCGTGTCGAAGGAAGAGCTCAACCATTCCGAGACCACGCTGGCCAACGCGAAGAGCGCCCTGGCAGCGGCCCAGGCGGGCGTCGCGGCGGCGCGCGAGAACCTCGCCAGCAACCGTTCGCTCACCGACGGCACCAACGTCGAGGACCACCCCAGCGTGCAGGCGGCGGCCGCCAAGGTGCGCGAGGCCTACCTCGCCACGCAGCGCGTCGCCATGCCGGCGCCGGTCGACGGCTACGTCGCCAAGCGCACCGTGCAACTGGGCCAGCGCGTGAGCCCCGGCACGCCCATGATGTCCATCGTGCCTTTGAACCAGCTGTGGGTCGACGCCAACTTCAAGGAACCGCAGCTGCGCAACATCCGCATCGGCCAGGGCGTGAAGCTCACCGCCGACCTCTACGGCAAGAAGGTCGAGTACGACGGCAAGGTGGCCGGCCTGGGTGTGGGCACGGGCGCGGCCTTCGCGCTGCTGCCGGCGCAGAACGCCACCGGCAACTGGATCAAGGTGGTGCAGCGCGTGCCCGTGCGCATCGCGCTGGAGCCCTCGCAGCTCAAGGCCAACCCGCTGCGCGTGGGCCTGTCGATGGACGTCGAGATCGACGTGCGCAACAAGGACGGCCAGATGCTGGCCGAGGCGCCGCGCACCACGGCGCTGGCGCAGACCGAGGTCTACAGCGCGCTCGACAAGGGCGCCGAAGCCGAGGTGCGCCGCATCATCGCCGCGAACCTCGGCCGCGAGCCGGCGGCAGCGCCTGCCGCGCACCGCCCCGGTTCGGCCGCGCCGACGGCCGGCGACGCCGCGCACGTGGCGCTACAGAACAAGCCGATCTGATCCCGTCACGCGCCATCGATTCCTATGTCGACCCCTCAAGCCGCCTACGTGCCGCCACCGCCCCTCGAAGGGGCGGCGCGCGTCTGGGGCACCATCGCGCTGTCGGCCGCGACCTTCATGAACGTGCTCGACTCGTCGATCGCGAACGTGTCGCTGCCGGCCATCTCGGGTGACCTGGGCGTGAGCCCGACGCAGGGCACCTGGGTCATCACCAGCTTCGGCGTCGCCAACGCCATCGCCGTGCCGCTCACCGGCTTCATGACGCAGCGCTTCGGGCAGGTGCGCCTGTTCATGGCCAGCGTCATCCTGTTCATCATCAGTTCGTGGCTGTGCGGCCTGGCGCCCAACATGACGACGCTGATCGCCTTTCGCGCGCTGCAGGGCTTCGTCGCCGGTCCGATGATCCCGCTGTCGCAGACGCTGCTGCTGTCCAGCTATCCGCGTGCCAAGGCGGGGCTGGCCATGGCGATGTGGTCGATGACCACCCTGGTGGCGCCGGTGATGGGGCCGCTGCTAGGCGGCTGGATCACCGACAACATCTCCTGGCCCTGGATCTTCTACATCAACATCCCGGTGGGCCTGATGGCCGCCGGCATCACCTGGGCCATCTACAAGGACCGCGAGAGCGTCACCCGCAAGGTGCCCATCGACGCGATCGGCCTGGCGCTGCTGGTGCTGTGGGTCGGCGCGCTGCAGCTGATGCTCGACAAGGGCAAGGAGCTCGACTGGTTCCACTCGGTGCAGATCGTGGTTCTGGCCGTGCTGGCGGTGGTCGGCTTCGCCTTCTTCCTCGTCTGGGAGCTGACCGAGAAGCACCCGGTGGTCGACCTGTCGCTCTTCAAGCGGCGCAACTTCTGGTCGGGCGCGCTGGCCACCGCGGTGGGCTATGGCCTCTTCTTCGGCAACGTGGTGATCCTGCCGCTGTGGCTGCAGCAGTACATGGGCTACACCGCCACGCAGGCCGGCATGGTGCTGGCGCCGGTGGGGCTGCTGGCGATCGTGCTGTCGCCCATCGTGGGCCTGACGGTGGGCAAGGTCGATCCACGGCGCTATGCCACGGTCTCCTTCCTGGTGTTCGCGCTCATCCTGTGGATGCGCTCGCGATTCAACACGCAGGCGGACTTCGCCACCATCATGATCCCGACCCTGATCCAGGGCATCGCGATGGCCTTCTTCTTCATCCCGCTGGTCACGATCACGCTGTCGGGCCTGACGCCGGACCGCATCCCGGCGGCCTCGGGCCTATCGAACTTCGCGCGCATCACGGCCGGCGCGATGGGCACGTCGATCGCCACCACGCTGTGGGAGAACCGCGCCACGCTGCACCACGCGCAGCTCGCAGAGGCCGTCAACCAGGGCAGCACGGCGGCCACCGGCGCCATCAGCGCGCTCGGCAGCGCCGGGTTCAGTACGGAGCAGGTGCTGTCGCAGATCAACCGGCTGGTGGACCAGCAGGCCTTCATGCTCGCGACCTCCGACCTGTTCTATGGTTCGGCGGTGCTTTTCCTGCTGCTGATCCCGGTGATCTGGCTGTCGAAGCCGGCGCGCGGGGGCGGCTCGTCGGACGCTGCCGCCGGCGCGCACTGAAGTCAGCCGCCACTCATCCAGCAGAAGGGGACCCTCGGGTCCCCTTTTTCTTGGCGCGTCGTGCACGCCGTCACGCCGGCCGCGCATTGCACCGCAGCATCCGCATTTGCCCCAGTACGCAATTGCGGGGGCGCCGCCAACAATCGTCCCCGCTTCGCCACCCGGCCGGCCCAACGCAACGTACCTCCCATCGCACCTGCATGACTGAAATTTCCTTCCAGCCACGAGGTGGCCTCGGGCGATGAGCGACATCATTCTCGAGACGCGCCAGCTCACCAAGGAATTCAAGGGATTCACCGCGGTCAGCAAGGTCGACCTTCAAGTGGTGCGCGGGTCCATCCATGCGCTGATCGGCCCCAACGGCGCGGGCAAGACCACCTGCTTCAACCTGCTCACGAAGTTCCTGGAACCCACTTCGGGCCAGATTCTCTTCAACGGCCACGACATCACCGGCGAGCGCCCGGCGCAGATCGCACGGCGCGGCATCATCCGCTCCTTCCAGATCTCGGCCGTCTTCCCGCACCTGACGGTGCTCGAGAACGTGCGCCTGGGCCTGCAGCGCGCCCTCGGGACGAGCTACCACTTCTGGAAGAGCGAGAAGTCGCTGCTGCCGCTGAACGCCCGCGCGCGTGAACTGCTCGCGCAGGTCGGCCTGGAGGACCTGGCCGACGAGGAGACCGTGAACCTGCCCTACGGCCGCAAGCGGGCGCTCGAGATCGCCACCACGCTGGCCATGGAACCCGAGCTGATGCTGCTCGACGAGCCGACGCAGGGCATGGGCCACGAGGACGTGCACCGCGTGGCCGAACTCATCAAGCGCGTGTCGGCCGGGCGCACCATCCTGATGGTCGAACACAACATGAGCGTGGTGTCGACCATCGCCGACACCATCACCGTGCTGCAGCGCGGCGCCGTGCTGGCCGAAGGGCCCTACAGCGTGGTGTCGAAGAACCCGCAGGTCATGGAGGCCTACATGGGCACGACCGACGGCCAACTGCAAGGGGCGCATTGATGATGACCCCCACGCTCCCCACTTCGTGTGGTTCGCTGCCCCCCGAGGGGGCGCACGCCTCCCTTGGGGCGGCCCGGCGGGAGGCGCATTGATGACGACGCCCGCACTAGAAATCAACGGCCTGCAGGCCTGGTACGGCGAATCCCATGTGCTGCACGGCGTCGACATGGTCGTGCAGCCGGGTGAGGTGGTCACGCTGCTGGGCCGAAACGGCGCCGGGCGCACCACCACGCTGCGCGCGATCATGGGCCTGACCGGCACGCGCAAGGGCAGCATCCGCGTCAACGGGCACGAGACCATCGGCCTGCCCACGCACCGCATCGCGCACTTCGGCATCGGCTACTGCCCCGAGGAGCGTGGCATCTTCGCGAGCCTCTCGGCCGAAGAGAACCTGATGCTGCCGCCGCCGCTCAAGGGCAGCGACGCGGGCATGTCGGTCGACGAGATCTATGCCATGTTCCCCAACCTGGCGGAGCGCCGCCACAGCCAGGGCACGCGCCTGTCGGGCGGCGAGCAGCAGATGCTGGCCGTCGCGCGCATCCTGCGCACCGGCGCCCGGCTGCTGCTGCTCGACGAGATTTCCGAAGGCCTGGCGCCGGTCATCGTGCAGGCCCTGGCCCGCATGATCACCATGCTGCGCACCAAGGGCTACACGGTGGTGATGGTGGAGCAGAACTTCCGCTTCGCCGCGCCGCTGGCCGACCGCTTCTACGTCATGGAGCACGGCCGCATCGTGGAGAGCTTCGGCGCGCCCGAACTGCAGGCCAAGATGCCGGTGCTCAACGAACTGCTCGGCGTTTGAATCTTTTCCGTTTATTCCAAGGAGACTCCGTGATGACAACCAAGCATTTCACTGCGATCGCACTGGCCATCGGCGCGCTGGCGATCGCCACGGGCGCACAGGCACAGGAAAAGGTCAAGATCGGCCTGATCACCGACATGTCCAGCCTGTATTCGGACGTGGAAGGCAAGAACGGCGCCGTCGCGATCCAGATGGCGATCGACGACTTCGGCGGCAAGGTCCTGGGCCAGCCGATCGAACTGATGTCGGCCGACCACCAGAACAAGGCCGACATCGCGGCGTCGAAGGCGCGCGAATGGGTCGACACCCAGGGCCTGACGATGATCTTCGGTGGCACCAACTCCGGCACCGCGCTCGCCATGGCCAAGGTGGCCGAGGAGAAGAAGCGCGTCTACTTCAACAACGGGGCCGGCACCTCGGCACTGACCAACGAGGCCTGCACGCCCTACACCGTGCACTACGCCTACGACACCGTGGCCCTGGCCAAGGGCACCGGCGGTGCGGTGGTCGACCGCGGCGGCAAGAGCTGGTTCTTCCTGACGGCCGACTACGCCTTCGGCCAGGCGCTCGAGGCCGACACCACCGCCGTGATCAAGGCCAAGGGCGGCACGATCGCGGGCAGCGTCAAGCACCCGCTCAACGCGTCGGACTTCTCGTCCTTCCTGCTGCAGGCGCAGAACTCCAAGGCGCAGATCCTGGGCCTGGCCAACGCGGGCGGCGACACCATCAACGCCATCAAGGCCGCCAAGGAATTCGGCATCGACAAGACGATGAAGACCGCCGGCCTGCTGGTCTTCCTGTCGGACATCCACAGCCTGGGCCTGAAGAACACCGCCGGCCTGCTGCACACCACCAGCTGGTACTGGGACCTGAACGACAACACGCGCAAGTTCGCCAACCGCTTCTTCGAGAAGACCAAGCGCATGCCGACCGACGTGCAGGCCGCCGACTACTCGGCCACCACGACCTACCTCAAGGCCGTTCAGGCCGCCAAGACCACCGATGCCGACAAGGTCATGGCGCAACTCAAGAGCATGAAGATCGACGACTTCTACGGCAAGGGCACCATCCGCGCCGACGGCAGCTTCATCCACGACATGTACCTGGTCGAGGCCAAGGACCCCAAGGAATCGAAGAAGCCCTGGGACTACCTCAAGGTGCTGAAGACGATGCCCGGCGAGGAGGTCTTCACCGCGAAGGCCGACACCAAGTGCAAGCTCTGGAAGTGACGCGATCCGCGTCGCCTCGTTGCCCCTAACCCTGCGCCAAGGTCGTCCATGAACAAGTCCCTCCTCGCCCTGTCCGCGCTGCCGCTGGCCCTCGCGCTGGCGTCCGCTCCCGCCCACGCGCAAACGCCCGACAAGGTGCGGATCGGCTTCGTCACCGACATGTCGAGCCTGTACTCCGACGTGGACGGCAAGGGCGGCCTCACGGCCATCCAGATGGCCATCGACGACTTCGGCGGCAAGGTCAACGGCCTGCCGATCGAACTGCTCAGCGCCGACCATCAGAACAAGGCCGACATCGCTGCGTCGAAGGCGCGCGAGTGGATGGACACGCAGGGCCTGTCGCTGCTCATCGGCGGCACCAATTCCGGCACCGGGCTGGCGATGGCCAAGGTCGCGCAGGAGAAGAAGCGCGTCTTCATCGCCATCGGTGCCGGCACCTCGGCGCTGACCAACGAGCAGTGCAGCCCCTACACCATCCACTACGCCTACGACACCGTGGCCCTGGCCAAGGGCACGGGCGGCGCGGTGGTGGGGCAGGGCGGCAAGAGCTGGTTCTTCCTGACGGCCGACTACGCCTTCGGCCAGGCGCTGGAGAACGACACCTCGCGCGTGGTGAAGGAGAAGGGCGGCACGGTGGTGGGCGGCGTCAAGCACCCGCTCAACGCGTCGGACTTCTCGTCCTTCCTGCTGCAGGCGCAGAACTCCAAGGCGCAGATCCTGGGTCTGGCCAACGCGGGCGGCGACACCATCAACGCCATCAAGGCCGCCAAGGAATTCGGCATCACCAAGACCATGAAGATGGCGGGCCTGCTGGTCTTCGTCAGCGACGTGCACAGCCTGGGCCTGAAGAACACCGAGGGCCTGCTGCTCACGACCAGCTGGGACTGGAACCTGGACGACGAATCCCGCAAGTTCGGCAAGCGCTACTTCGAGAAGATGAAGCGCATGCCGACCGACATCCAGGCGGCCGACTACTCCGCCACGATGAACTACCTCAAGGCCGTGCAGGCGACCAAGACCACCGATTCGGACAAGGTCATGGCCTACCTCAAGAGCACGCCGCTGAAGGACTTCTACGCGCAGGGCACCGTCCGCCCCGACGGCCGCTACGTGCACGACATGTACCTGATGCAGGTCAAGAGCCCGGCGGAATCCAAGCAGCCGTGGGACTACTACAAGGTCGTGTCCAAGCTGCCCGGCGACCAGGTCTACACGACCAAGGCCGAGAGCAAGTGCGCCCTCTGGAAATGACGATGCCCCGGCCGGGCTGCGCCACCGAGCGCGCCCCGGCTTCCCGATTCTGATCGCCGCCTCCCCATGAACATTTCAATGCCCGCGCTGCTGAGCCAGCTGCTGCTGGGGCTGGTCAACGGATCGTTCTACGCGATCCTCAGCCTTGGCCTCGCGGTCATCTTCGGCCTGCTCAACGTCATCAACTTCGCGCACGGTGCCCTCTTCATGATGGGCGCGGTGCTGACGTGGATGGCCATGAACTATTTCGAGGTCAACTACTGGGTCATGCTGATCGCGGCGCCGGTCATCGTCGGCCTGTTCGGCGTGCTCATCGAGCGGCTGCTGCTGCGCTGGATCTACAAGCTCGACCACCTCTATGGCCTGCTGCTGACGCTCGGCCTCACGCTGCTGATCGAAGGCGCGTTCCGTTCGGTGTACGGCGTGTCGGGCCTGTCGTACGACGCGCCCGACCAGCTGTCCGGTGCGACCAACCTGGGCTTCATGATCCTGCCCAACTACCGGGCCTGGGTCGTGGTGGCCTCGCTGCTGGTGTGCTTTGCCACCTGGTTCGTGATCGAGAAGACCCGCATCGGCGCCTACCTGCGCGCCGGCACCGAGAACCCGCGCCTGGTGGAGGCCTTCGGCGTCAACGTGCCGCTGATGATCACGCTGACCTACGGCTTCGGCGTGGCGCTCGCTGCCTTCGCCGGCGTGCTGGCCGCGCCGGTGATCCAGGTGTCGCCGCTGATGGGGCAGAACCTCATCATCGTCGTCTTCGCCGTGGTGGTGATCGGCGGCATGGGCTCGATCATGGGTGCCATCCTCACCGGCCTGGGCCTGGGGGTGATCGAGGGTTTCACCAAGGTCTTCTATCCCGAGGCCTCGTCCACCGTCGTGTTCGTGATCATGGTGATCGTGCTGCTGATCCGTCCTGCCGGCCTGTTCGGCAAAGAAAAATGACCCACCCCCAGTCTTCGCGCACTTCGTGTCGCTGCGCCAACCCCCTCCAGGGGGCAGCAGCAGCGGCCCGGCCAAGCCGGTTCCGCGCTGCTTCCCGCCTGAACCTGCTCCGCGGCCGAAGGCTCGTGCGTTGGCCAGAGGCGTCGGTGCAGTGCGAAGACGGGGTTCATTGAAATGAACAGATCCCTCCTCGGCTACGGCCTCCTGCTCGCCGCGCTGATCGCGGCGCCCTTCGTGGGCGCCTACCCGGTCTTCGTGATGAAGCTGATGTGCTTCGCGCTCTTCGCGTCGGCCTTCAACCTGCTGCTCGGCTTCACCGGCCTGCTGTCTTTCGGCCACGCGGCGTTCCTGGGCTTCTCGGCCTACATCGCCGGCTATTGCCTGCGCGACCTGGGTCTCACGCCCGAGCTCGGCCTGATCGCCGGGACGCTCACCGGCGCCTTGCTCGGCTGGGTCTTCGGCCTGCTGGCGATCCGCCGCCAGGGCATCTACTTCGCGATGATCACGCTGGCGCTGGCGCAGATGGTGTTCTTCTTCTGCCTGCAGGCGAAGTTCACCGGCGGCGAGGACGGCCTGCAGGGCGTGCCCCGCGGCAAGCTCTTCGGCGTGCTCGACCTGTCCAACGACATGACCATGTACTACGTCACCCTCGTGGTCGTGGTCGCGGCCTTCCTGCTCATCGTGCGCACCATCCACTCGCCCTTCGGCCAGGTGCTCAAGGGCATCAAGGAGAACGAGCCGCGCGCACTGTCGCTGGGCTACGACGTGAGCCGCTTCAAGCTCTTGGCCTTCGTGATCTCGGCCGCGCTCTCGGGCCTGGCCGGTTCGCTCAAGACCCTGGTGCTGGGCTTCGCCACGCTGACCGACGTGCACTGGTCGTCCTCGGGCTCGGTCATCCTCATGACGCTGCTGGGCGGCCTGGGCACGCTGTCGGGCCCGATCGTCGGCGCGGCGGTGGTGGTCGCGCTGGAGAACAAGATCGGCGACCTGGGCACCGCGCTGGCGCACCTCACCGGCGTCGAATGGTTCAACACCCTGGGCGAGTCCGTCACCATGGTCACCGGCCTGATCTTCGTGGTGTGCGTGTTGGCCTTCCGGCGCGGCATCATGGGCGAGGTGATCGCCTTGCTGGGGCGTCGCCGCAAGGGCAGCTGACGAGCGCCTTGGCTGCGGCGGCTGGGCTCGTTTTCTTGAACCGAATCGGTCTGCAGCGCCCGCCCAGTCTGCGCAAGCAGCTATCGATTTGGTAGCAAGCCGGTGGCGAGCCGGCCGGCGCCTCAAAGCCGCAGCGCCGCCACGTAGCCCGTCATTTCCAGGTAGCCGTGCCCCACGGTGCGGCCTTGCGCGTCGCGCAGCGCGCTCAGGCCTTCCCAGTAGATGGCGCCGGTCGAGCCGCGGCTGTCCAGTTCCTGGTCGTCGAGCAGGGAGGCCACTTCGAAGCGGCCTGCCGGCGTGTCGACCGTCCACTGCACCGGGTAGCGCCCCCCAGAGCGCGGACTGGTCCACACGCGGCCAGGCGTGAAGCGCACCTCCTGCGGCCCGAAGGCTTGCACCACGCCGCCCCCCGCACGCCAGGACCCACCGACCCACAGCGCCGAGCCGTCACGCCGCCGCAGCCGGAAGGCGGTGAGCGCACTGCCGTCGTCCAGGTTCATGCCGATCCAGTCCCAGCCCACGGCCTCGGGATGCATCAGCGCCTCGCTCCATTCGTGGTCCAGCCAGGCACGGCCGGTCACCTCGAGCGGTGCCTGCCCCTGCAGCGCGATGCGGCCCTGGACGGCCAGTTGCGGCTCGCTGTAGTAGTAGCTGGCCTGCGAGGCGTCCGGCCCCTTGCGCGACAGGCCCGAGCTGCCCTGCAGCAGCAGCGGCTGCGTGGGCGTGAAGCGCAGCGACAGGCCGAAGCCGTCCGCGCCCGCATCGGCCGCCACCTCGGCCTGGTAGCGGCCGCTGGTGGCATCGCGCACCAGCGACCAGTCCTGCAGGCGGATGTCGGTGTCGGCTTCGGACGCGCTCGCGATGCCGAAGCCGGCGCGCGCGATGCGCTGCTCGTGCCGCAGCTGGCGCCCCTGCAGGTCCGTCACGGCCGCGTGTGCGAAGAGAAGCTGCTTCGCCGCGAAGGCCGAGCGCATCGGCTGCGCCGCATCCACGCGCGAGCGGAAGAAGGTGACCTGGAAGCCGAAGCGCCGTCCCTCGGCCGCCTCGGCATGACCGGTGATGTACCACCACTCGGTACGCAGCTCCGGATGGCTGCCGAAGTCGCGCGGGAACTGCAGCGTGCGTGGCGGCAGTGCGCGTGCCGAGCTGGCCCAGGCCAGTGCGGGCAGCAGGGCGAGGGCGTGGCGACGGGTCAGCATGGCGACGCGCTCAATCCTGCATCTGCTCGGCGATGTCGCGGCGTTCGTGCAGCACGCGCCACACGTCGATGTGGTCCTCGTGCGCCATGTAGAACAGCAGATAGGGAAAGCGTGTGAGTCGCCAGCAGCGGAGGCCGGGAAGTTGCAATTCGTGGGCGTGGCGCGTAGAGCCCGTGCCGGCATGGCGGCCGATGTGCGCACAGGCGGCCTCCAGCGCGTCGACGAAGCCCAGTGCCGCCTCGATGGCCTGTTCGCCGACGTAGTGCGCGATGGCGTCGTCCGCGTCATCCTGCGCCAGCGGTCGCAGGCGCACCGGCAGCGCTCTCACCGCTTGGTGCCAGGCTTGAGCGTCTTGCGTGCGCGGGCCCGCAGCGCGTCGAAGTAGTCGCCGTCCGCCGGACGAGCGGGTCCCGACGCCGCGCCGGCCAGCAACAACTCGCGCAAATGCCGTCGCTCCTGCTCACGCCGCAGCAGTTCTCGCACGTACTCGCTGCTGGTCCCGTAGCCGCGCTCGGCCACTTCGCGATCGACGAAGGCCTTCAAGTGCTCGGGCAGGGAGATGTTCATGGTGCTCATGGGAGCAGTGTGGTGTGCTTGGCAAAATTTGGCAAGGCAAGGGCCTACCAATCTTCTTTCACCGCCAGCACCGCCTCCCGCGATGCCGTCGCGCGCCCCGCCAGCCAGGCCGTGACGGTGCCGGCCACCACCACCGCGCCGCACAGCAGCGCGAGCCGGCCCCAGGGCACGAGCAGATCCATGCTCCAGTGGAAGCTCTGCGGGTTGACCACCTTCACCAGCACCACCGACACCGCCAGTCCCAGCGCCAGCCCGGCGACGGCGCCGATGGCGGTCCACGCGGCGCCTTCGCCGGCCACCACCGCCAGCACCTGCCGCCGCGTGAGGCCCAGGTGCGCCAGCAGGCCGAATTCCTTGCGCCGCGCCAGCACCTGCGCGCTGAAGCTCGCCGCCACGCCGAACAGGCCGATCGCGATGGCCACGGCCTGCAGCCAGTAGGTGACGGCGAAGCTGCGGTCGAAGATGCGCAGCGAGTTCGCGCGGATCTGCGCGACCGACGAGAACTCGATGGCGTTGCCATCGCCGCCGAAGGCCCTGGCCGCCAGGGTGCGCGCGGCCTGCTGCACGTCGGCTTCTCGCGCGCCAGGGGCGAGCCACAGCGCGATGTCGCTCACGCGCCGGTCGCCCGTCAGGCGCACGAAGTCGGCGCTGTCCATCGTCACCGCGCCGAACTGGCGCACATAGTCGCGCCACACCCCCGCGATGAAAAACGAAGCGGCTGCCGCAGGCGGTGCGGACGCAGCCGTCCCGAATGCCTTCGAAAGCTCCGGCCAGTCCTGCCCCGGCCGCAGGCCATACAGCGCGACCATCGGCTCGCTCACGTACAGGCCGATGCGCCCGGCGGGCACGGGCAGGGCCGGGCCGACCAGCGGCAGCGAACGTGCGGCGTCGTCGGTGTCGATGGCGCGGGCAATCAGCGTGACGGGCGGCCGCGACGCATCGAGGAGCAGGCTGCGCGTGCGCAGGGTGCTGGCCCGCGCCACGCCGGGGAGCTGCGCCATCTGCTGCACGAGCGCGGTGTCGAAGGGCGCGGCGTCGGTCGCCGCGCCGCCGGTGCCGGCCGCGCGCAGGTACAGGTCGGCCGGCAGCACCACGTCGAGCCACTGCGTCACCGAGTCGCGGAAGCTCGCCACCATCACCGTCAGGGCGACCGACAGCGCCAGGCTGGCGACCACGCCGCTCACCGCCACGGCGGCCGTGCCCCGCATGCGCCGGGCGCGCTCGATGGCCAGCATGGACAGCAGGCGCTGCCCGAGCCGCGGCGCAAGCCGGTCGTACGCCGCCTCGATCAGCCAGGGCAGGCCCGCGATGCCACCGACCAGCAGCAATCCGACCGAGACGTAGGCCGCCAACGGAATACCGAAAACGGCTGGAACGCCCGCCAGTCCTATGCCTCCAGCTATCAAAATCAAAGCAATCCACGGTCTGCGCGCGGTGGCGTTGGCTGCGCCCAGCCCCTTGAGCGTCTGCGCCTCGGGCAGGCGCTGCGCCGCGCGCGCCGGCCACCAGCCGCCCACCCCCGCTGCCGCCAGCCCCAGTGCGCCATAGAGCAGGGCGGCCGGCGTGCTCCATTGCAGCCGCGGCGACACGCCCGAAAAGTAGCCGCCGCCCAGGTCGCCGCCCAGCAGCCGCAGCGCGGCCCAGGCGAGCGTGCCGCCGAGCAGCAGCCCGGCGACGCTGCCCACGGCGCCCAGCAGCAGCGACTCCGCCAGCACCAGCCGCAGGCGCTGGCTCGGCGTCAGCCCCAGCACGCCCAGCAGCGCGAACTGCTGCGCGCGCTTGGTCACGCTCAGCGCCAGCACCGAGAACACCAGGAAGGCGCCGGTGAAGAGCGCCACCAGCGCCAGCACCGTCAGGTTGACGCGGTAGGCGCGCGACAGGTTGCTCGCGCGCTCGGCCGCGTCGCCGGGCTCGGCCACGCGCACGTTCGCGGGCCAGCCCGGCAGGCGCTGCAGCGCGGTGACGAAAGCTGCCCGGTCGGTGCCCGGCGCCAGCCGCAGGTCGATGCGCGTGAGCTCGCCGCCGCGGCCCAGCAAGTCCTGCGCGGCGCCGATGTCCATCACGGCCAGCGCGCTGCCGCCGGCGGCCACGGTGCCGGCGATGCGCAGGGGCGGCTGGCCGGGCGCCGCGCCGTCGATCTGCAGGGTGGGCGAGGCGCCCGCGGCCTGCTGCGCAGCCGGGTTGAGGAAGGCGCGGCCGGGCGAGAGCATGGCGAAACGCGCGTCGTCCTCGCCGCCTTGCGTGGGCACCGGCATCAGCGAAGGCGCGATGCCGGGCACGACCAGCGCATCGACGCCGACCACGCGCAGGCCGAAGCGCCGGCCGTCGGGCGTGCGCGCAATGGCCTGCACCTCCAGCACCGGGCTCGCCAGCCGCACCTGCGGCAGCCGCGCCACCTGCGCGTACACCCGCTCGTCGAAGCCGCCCTGCACCGCGCGCAGTTCCAGGTCGGGCTGGCCGTTGACCGAGCGCACCGCGCCCTGGAACTCGTCCAGCGCCGAGGCATTGATCAGGTGCACCGAGAAGGCCAGCGCCACGCCCAGCATGACGGCCACCACCGCGGCCAGGTTACGCCAGGGGTGGTGCCGCAACTCTTGCCAGGAGAAGGTGCGCAGCAGGGCCAGCATGGGGGCATTGTGGCCCGGTGCCGCGGGTGGCCGGCGGTCCTGCAGGGCGCGACGCCGTCAGCGCAAGCTCATCCCGCGCGAGCGACCAGCTCGCGCAGCACCGTGGCCATCGGCACGGTGCCGCGCCGCGCCGCGCCCTCGAAGCCCAGCCATCCTTCGTTGAAGCCGTCGAGCATGCGCGCGCGAGGTCCCGGATGCCGTGCACCCTGCTGCCGGAAGCGCGCCTCCCATTCGCCGCGCGGGATGGATTGCGCCCGCACCGGGCGGCCAAGCAGGGCGCCGAGGCCTGCGGCGATGTCGGCGGGCGACACGGGTGCAGGTCCTTCGAGCTCGACCACGCGCGGGCCATCGCCGGGCGCCAGGAGCATCTCCGCGGCGGTGCGGCCCACGTCCTCGGTCGCCACCATCGGGATGGGTCGCTCCACCGGCTGCAGGTAGGCATCGATCAGGCCTGTGTCGCGTGCGGAAGCCACGTCCCACAGGGCGTTCTCCATGAACCATGCGGGCCGGATGAAGCGCACGTCCAGTGGCAGGTCGCCCAGTGCGTTCTCGAGCAGCCCGAGTTGGGTCAGCAGGTTCTCCTGCGCGGCCTGCGCACCGATCGTGGACAACGCCACGACGCGCGGCGGGCGCGCCAGGAGCAGCGCCTGCGCGATGGCTCCGATCAGCGCGCGTGCCTCGGGAAAGCCCGGCGCCGGGTCGAAGTTGGCGGGCAGCATGACGAACACGCCCCGCGTGCCCGAGAAGGCGCGTGCCAGTGCCTGGCCGTCCTCGAGATCGGCAACGGCCACATCGGCGCCCTGGTCACTCCAGGGCACTGCGCGTGCGGCATCGCGCACCACGGCGCGCACGGTTTGGTGGTGGGCCAGCAGGGTGCGCGCCACCGCGCCTCCCACCTGGCCGGTGATTCCGGTGACTGCATACATCGTCGAACTCCTTGCGCCCGCACCGTGCGGGCAATCACATGCATTCTGAGAAGTGACATAACATTTCTCAATGACATGAAAGTCATTCCAAGAATGCCAAAATGGCATGCATGGAACGCTTCGACGAACGCATGCTCAACGGCATGGGCGTGTTCGCCGCCATCGTGCGCAGTGGCAGCTTCGCCGCTGCGGCGGCGCAGCTCGACATGTCGCAGCCGGGGGTGAGCCGCTCCGTCGCGCGGCTGGAGGCGCGGCTGGGCATCCGGCTGTTCGAGCGCAGTGCGCGCGCGGTGCGGCTCACTGACGAGGGATGGCGCTTCCACACGCAGACGGCGCCGCTGCTCGCCGGACTGGAGGAGGCCGCGGCCACGGCGGCGGGCGCTGCAACCACCGTGCGCGGGTACCTGCGCGTCAATGTCGACCCGTACTTCTCGCGCCTGATCCTGGGGCCGCAGCTGGAGTCCTTCATGACCCGGCATCCGGAGCTTCAGCTCGAACTCGCCACCCGCCCGCAGCTCGGCGACATGCTGTCCGAAGGCATGGACCTTGCGCTGCGCTTCGGCGACCCGCCGACGTCGAGCCTGGTGGCGCGCAAGCTGCTCGACACGCGCATCCTCACCGTGGCCGCGCCGGCCTACCTCGCGCGCCATGGCCATCCGGTGCGGCCGCAGGAACTGGCCGACGGCCGCCATGTGTGCATCGAGTTCCGCGATCCGCAGACCGGGCGGCCCTTTCCGTGGGAGTTCCATCGTCGCGGGCGGCGCATCGTCGTGCCGACCGGCGGCCGGCTGGTGCTCAACGACGCGGGCACCCTGCACAGCGTGTGCATCGCCGGCTATGGCATCGCGCAGGTGATGGACCTGGGCGCCGCCCCGCTGCTGGCCAGCGGCGCCCTGGTGGCGCTCTTCCCGGACTGGGCCGAAGAGCGCTTTCCTCTCTATGCGCTGTACCCGTCGCGCCAGCACCTGCCATCGAAGACGCGCGCCTTCCTGGACTTCGTGGTCGAGCTCACGCAGGGGCATCGCGGCTGAGGCTCAACCGCGTCCGGCGCCGGGCAGCCTTGCTTGTATAAGACAACGATCGAACCCGAGTTTGCCCGTGTACGCATCGAAACTGTCTCCGCGCGTCCCCCGCGCCCCGAGCTTTCCACGCCCCCTCACCACCGTCGACGTGGTGCTCTTCACCGTGCAGGCCGACGCCCTGCAGGTGCTGCTGGTGCGCCGGCCCGACGACGCCGCCGAGCCCTTCGCAGGACGCTGGGCGCTGCCGGGCGGTTTCGTGAACGTGGAGACCGACGCGAGCCTGCTCGACTGCGCACTGCGCAAGCTGCGCGAGAAGACCGGCGCGATCACGCCGTACCTGGAGCAGCTGGGCAGCTGGGGCAACGCGACGCGCGACCCACGCGGCTGGTCGGCCACGCACTGCTTCTATGCACTGGTGCCGGCGCCAACCGTCGAGCTGCAGAAGGGCGCCAACGCCACCGAGGTGGGCTGGTTCGATGCGGACGCCGCGCTGCGCAAGCGCCTGGCCTTCGACCATGCCGAGCTGCTGGCCGCGGCGCTGGCACGCCTGCGCAGCAAGGTCGAGTACACCTCGCTGCCGGCCTTCCTCATCGAAGAGCCGTTCACCCTGCCGGCGCTGCAGCAGGTCTACGAGGTCGTGCTGGGCCGTCCGGTGGACAAGAGCGCGTTTCGCAAGCGCATGCTCGATGGCGGCTTCATGGAGGAGGCGGGCATGCGCACTGCCGAGGCTGGGCAGCTGGGTCGGCCCGCCATGACGTACCGGCTGCGCGACCGCTCGCAGGCGGCGCTGTTTCCGCGCACCTTCAACGCCCGGGGCGCCGACGACGTGGGCTGAGCCGGCTGGCGCTACCACCTCTGCCATATTGCCGCGCCAGGGGCTCTCGCGGATGCTGCGGCTTCCGACCGGAGGCAGCCGCGCATGGCCCAGTTCACCGTCAATTCGCACCGCTTCGACCCGTACAAGGCCTTCAAATTCCGCGTGAAGTGGGACGGCCGCTACGTCGCCGGCGTGAGCCGCATCTCGGCCCTGCGCCGCAGCACCGAGGTGATCGAGTACCGCGAGGGCGGCGACCCCTCGTCGGTGCGCAAGTCGCCCGGGCGCACGAAGTTCGATGCCATCACGCTGCAGCGCGGCGTCACGCACGACGCGGAGTTCGAACGCTGGGCGCAGAAGGTGTGGAATCTGGGCGGCGGCCTGGGCGCCGAGGTGTCGCTCAAGGACTTCCGCAAGGACCTGCTGATCGAGCTGTTCAACGAGGCCGGCCAGCTCGTGCTGGCCTACAAGGTTTACCGCGCCTGGGTGTCGGAGTTCGTCGCGCTGCCCGAGCTGGACGCCAACGCCCATGCCGTCGCGATCCAGCGCATCCGGCTCGAGAACGAGGGCTGGGAGCGCGACACCGACGTGGTGGAGCCGGCCGAGCCGTCCTTGGGTGCTTCGGCCTGAGACGCAGGCCGCACGATGAAGGAAGAGGCACCGCCCAAGGCCGGCCTGCTCGTGCTGGCGCCCGACGGCGCCGCGGTGCGACAGGCGATCGTCTTCCAGTTCAATCCCGAGACGCTCACCCGCCAGATCGGGCCCGTGCCCGGTGCGGCGCCAGCCGAGGCGACCGGGGTGGTCGAGACGATCCGCCTCGAAGCGCACTTCGACGCCCTCGCCATGCCCGCCAATGCGCCGGGGCCCGCGGGCATCGCCCCCGTGCTGGCCGCGCTCGAGGCGCTGGTGCTGCACGAGGCCGACGGGCCCGCGCACCGGCAGCTGGTGCTCTTCGCCTGGGGACGGCAGCGCGTGCAGCCTGTGCGCGTGCTGGCGCTGGACGTCGTGGAGCAGGCCTTCGACCGTGCGCTGAACCCGCTGCGTGCACAGGTGACGCTGCACCTGCGCGCGCTGTCGGCGCACGACTTCGGCACCGGCAGCCGCGGCGCGAGGCTGCTGGCTGCCCATGTGCGCACGCGCGCTGCACTGGCCGCGCAACTCGGGCCCCAGGGGCTCGACGCGCTGGGTCTCGCGGCGCCGCCCTGACCGAATGCCCGCCGCGCCGGGCAGGGAAAGCCGGCACCGCGATGTCACGCGCCGCGCCGACAATGGCGGCATGTCCTTTTCCGTCGAAGCCATCGAACGCGCCACCCTGGCGGCCGTGCCGCCGGACACCCTCGAGGAACAGCCCGGCTGGCTGCTGCCACTGGACGCCGGCACCGTGGGCCGCGCCCACAGTGCCGCCCCGTTGCACCACGGCGCGCCGGACCTGGCGCTGCTGCCGCAGATCGAGGCGCGCTACCGCGCGGCCGGCCTGCCGCCGGTGTTCCGCCTGCCGGTGGAGACGCCGGCCTTCGCCGACTTCGACGCCGCGCTGCGCGAGCGCGGCTACGTGCCGTCGCGGCCCACGTTGGTCATGACCGGCAGTGCCGCGGCCATGGCCTCGGGCGGGCGCCCCAACGCGGTGCAGCTCGACACCCAGCCCGGCGAGGACTGGGCGCGCGTGTACCTCGGCGAGGGCTTCGACCCCGTCGACGGCGCGCACCGCGTGCGGCTGCTGCGCCGTGCGCACGATGCGGTGTATGCCGGCGTGCGCCTGGCGCTGGAGCCCGGCGCCCCCGAGCAATTGGGCGCCGTCGGCTGCGCCTGCTTCAGCCACGGCCTGGTCGGCGTGCACGGCATGCGCACGCGCCCGCGCTTCCGCGGCCGCGGCCTGGCCCGCCAGCTCATGGCCGCGATGGGCGTCGAAGCCGAGCGCCGCGGCATCGCGGACGCCTTCCTGCAGGTGGAGGTGGAGAACTACCTCGCGCGCTCGCTCTATGCGCGCATCGGCTTCGAGCCGGCATGGACCTATGTGTATTGGCAGCAGCCCGGGGCGTACTGAGCGCGCCGCCTGAAGACTCTCGCCTACAGGGACGTTCCGCGCACCGGGCAAAGCATCCAGATCGCTGCCAAGAATCGGGGCGGGGGCGCGGACATACCGGGCCCGTTCACCCGTCGGTGCGACGGCTCGATGGCCGTGCGCCTCACTCGGTCGTGATGTGGTTGTCCCTGACGACCTTGGCCCAGGCGCGGGCATCCTCGTCCAGGAACTTGCGGAAGGCCTCGGGGCCTTCGCCCACGGGCGTGAGGCCGTAGTCCAGCAGCTTGGCGCGAAAGGCCGGGTCGGCCATGATCTTCTGCGAGGTGGCGAGCAAGGCGGCCTGGACGGATTCCGGCGTCCCTTTGGGCGCGAAGATGCCGTGCCACGAGTCGCCGACGAAGCCGGGGTACTGCTCGGCGATGGCGGGCACGTCGGGCAGGCCGGGAACGCGCTGCGTGCTCGTGACGCCCAGGGCGCGCACCTTGCCGGCGCGCACCTGGGGAATGGCGCCGGTGCTGGCGTCCAGCGCCACGTCGATGCGTCCGGCGATCACGTCGGGCACGAACTGGTCCTTGTAGGGGACATGGGTCATCTTCAAGCCGGCCTGGTTCAGCCAGCGGGCCAACGCCACGTGCGTGCCCTGGCCGATACCGGCGCTGGCGTAGGTGAGCGCATCGGGCCGGGCCTTGGCCTCGCGCACCAGGTCCTGCAGCGTGCGGTATTTCGAATCCACCGAGGTGACGAGCACATAGGGCACAGAGAGGATGCGCGTGACGGGCACGAAGTCCTCGGCCTTGTACGGCAGCTTCCTGTAGACGTAGGGGTTGATCGAGAAGGTGTTGTTGACCGTCCAGAGCAGGGTGTAGCCGTCGGCGGGTGCATTGGCGACGGCCTGCGCGCCGATGATGGTGCTGGCGCCCGGGCGGTTCTCGACCACCACCGGCTGGCCGGTGAGGTGGGTGAAGCCCTCGCCCCACAGGCGGGCGATCACGTCGGGCGACACACCCGGCGGAAAGGGCACCACCAGCTTGACCGGCTTGGAAGGGTAGGCCGGCTGTGCTGCCGCCGTGGTGGGCAGGCCGGCCGCCAGAAGGCCAGCGGCGGCGGCGGCGGTGCACAGGTGGCGGCGGGAGATCGTGAAGAGGCGCATGGCGTATGTCTCGTGATGCTGGAAGAAGAAGCCGAAGTCGGGTGGGCGCGGCGCGTATCTCAGGCCCTCAGGTCCAGCCGCCGCACCAGCGGCGGGAAGTCCGCCAGGTCCTGCCGGATCAGGGCCTCGAAGGGTGCGGGGCCGCCGCCGGCCAGCTCCCATCCGTTGACCTGGGCGCGGGCCTTCATCTGGGTGTCGGCCAGTGCGGCATCGAGCGCCTGCGACAGCCGCGCGACGACGGCGGCCGGCGTGCCACGTGGCACGGCGAGCCCGATCCAGAACGAGGCGTCGAAGCGGGGATAGGTGCTTTCGGAGAGCGTGGGCACCTCGGCCATCGAGGGCAGGCGCTTGAGGCCGGTCTGCGCCAGCGGCATGATGCTGCCGCCCTTGAGGCCGGGCTGGGCCGAGGAAAAGTCCAGCAGCGCCAGTTGCACCTCGCCCGCCATCAGCCCGGTGACGAGCGGGCCCGAGCCCTTGTAGGGCACATGCACGAGGTCGATGCCCGCCAGCGCCTTGAACTGCTCGATGGCGATGTGGTTGGTGGCGCCGACGCCGGCGCTGCCGTAGAAGAGCCTGCCCGGCTGGGCCTTGGCGGCGGCGACGAACTCGCGCAGGGTGCGCCACGGCCAGCGCGCGGGCGTGGCCAGGATGCCGACCGCCCGCAGTGCCAGGCCCACCGGTGCCAGGTCGCGCGCGGGCTGGACCGTGGCGCCCTGCTGCACGAGCGGCGCGATGATGTGGTTGGAGCGCGAGGTGACCAGAACGGTGTAGCCATCGGCAGGTGCGGCAGCCGCCGCGCCGGTGCCGATCAGACCCGCGGCGCCGGGCCGGTTGTCGATGACCAGCGGCTGGCCCAGGCTGGTGCGCATGCCCTCGGCGAGGAAGCGGGCCACGATGTCCGATGGGCCGCCGGGCGGGTTGGGCACGACGAGCTTGATGGGACGCTGCGGGTAGTCGCTCGCCGGGGCCGCCGATGCGGGCAGCGGCATGGCCAGCGGGGCGAGGCCGGCGAGGCCGGCGGCCAGGAAATCTCTGCGCTTGTACATGGTGTTGCGTCCTTCGTTCGTCGGCTCAGCGCGCGGCGACGGCCGTGCGGCCACCCAGCGTTTCGGCCACCCAGTCGGCGATGTAGGCGCCGGCATTGGCCGAGTTGTCGAAGCTCGAATGCTGGGCACCGCCCTCGCGGTCGGTGAAGACCTTCAGCTCGCGCTTCGGGCTGTTCACCAGTTGCTCGTAGGTGCGCTCGGCCCACTTGAGCGGGATCTGTGAATCCTTCTGCCCGTGCGTGACCAGGAAGGGCACGCGGATCCTCTCGACCACGCCGTCCAGGTGCACCTGTTCGGCGATGCGCATGAAGTCGTCCATGTCCTTGGCGCCCCAGACCCAGCGCACATGCTCCCAGTAATGCGGCACGGGAAAGCTGCCTTCCTTCTCCAGCCGGCGCTTCTGCACGTCGCGCCAGTCGTGGTTGGCGCCCCAGACCACGCCGCAGGCAAAGCGCGGCTCGAAGGCCACGGCGCGCGGGCAGTAGTAGCCGCCCAGCGAGACGCCTTCGCAGCCGATGCGCTGCGGGTCGATGTCCTCGCGTGCCTCCAGCCAGTCGACCACGCGGCTGGCCCAGTGCTCGGCATCGAAGCGTGCCGTCATGCCATGCAGGCGAAGCGCCTCGCCGGTGCCGGGCTGGTCGAGCACCAGCGACGAAATGCCGCGCTGCGCCAGCCAGTGCGGCAGGCCGACGCGGTACTTCATCTCCTTGGTCGAATCCAGGCCGTTGAGCTGCAGCAGCACCGGTGCGCGGCCCTGCACGCCCTGGGCGCGCACATACAGGCCCGCCAGCACGCCGCCCTCGTAGGGAATCTCCACCCGCTCGCAGTTCTCGCCCGCCAGCGCGATGCCGCGTACGAAGGTGTCGAGAAAGCGCCGGTACAGCGCTTCGCGGCCCGCTGCGCCATGCCCTTGCAGGCGCTCGGCCGTGATCAGGTAGGTGGCGGCACGGCCCAGCTTGTCGCCAGCCGAGATCAGTCGTCCGCGCGCCTCGTCTTCGGCGGCGAGTTCGCACAGCTGGTCGGCCATGCGCTCCCAGCTCTGGCGGAAGGCGAGCGACGCTGCCGCATCGGGCTGGTGCGCGGCCTCCTTGAGCGGCGCGCACATGGCCTCGATCTCGCCGATGCGGGCGCCCATCTCGATGGCGAGGTCGACCGAGAGGTTCCAGACGTAGTTGGCGGGGAAGTACTTGAACATGCTTTGTCTCCTGGCCTTCGATAGGGCTGTGTCGTGGTGGACTGCAGCAAGTCAGCTGCCGTCCGAGATCACGGTGCCGCCGTCCACCACCAGCGTCTGCCCGGTGATGAAACCGCCCGCCGCCGAGGCCAGCATCACGGCGACACCGGCCACCTCGTGCGGCTCGCCCACGCGGCGCAGCGGGGTGGCCGCCAGCCGGCGGGCCATGAAGGCCCCGTTGGCCATCAGGCCTTCGGCCAGCGGCGTGCGGATCAGGCCCGGGGCGATGGCGTTGACGCACACGCCGCGCGGGCCCCACTCCACGGCCAGGTTGCGCGCCATCTGCGCCAGTGCCGCCTTGCTGAGGCCGTACAGGCCGATGGCGCCATTGCCGCGCAGCGCGGCGATGCTGGCCATCAGGACCACGCGGCCGTGGCCGCGTTCGCCCATGGCCGGCAGCAGCGCAGCGCACAGCGCATGCGCGCTGGCCAGGTTGACCTGGAACACACGTGCCCAGTCTTCTGCCGGCACCTCCAGCAGCGGCCCGGCCGGGCCCTGCATGCCGGCATTGCAGACCAGCAGGTCGATGGGGCCGAAGGCGGCCTGGGCCCGTTCGGCCAGCGCCTGCACCTGGGCCGGTGCCGACAGGTCGGCCACCACAGTCTGGACGGCGCCGCCGAGCGATGCGCAGCGGGCCGCGATG
Source organism: Xenophilus aerolatus (assembly GCA_030418545.1). Classification (GTDB taxonomy): domain Bacteria; phylum Pseudomonadota; class Gammaproteobacteria; order Burkholderiales; family Burkholderiaceae_C; genus Xenophilus. The sequence continues at coordinate 111,266 of QAIB01000008.1, forward strand.
TCGCGCAGGGCCGCGTCATCGCGGTCCGACAGCACCAGGCTTGCCCCGTTCTGCGCATAGGCCAGGGCGATGGCCTGGCCCAGGCCGCCGGTGGCACCGGTGACCAGCGCCACCTGGCCGTCCAACGCGAACAGGCGGCGTGCCGACGAGGCGCTATTCAAGCTTCACCCCCACCTGCTGGATCACCTGACCCCAGCGCGTGGTCTCGGTGCGGATCAGTTCGGCGAACTCGGTGCGCGAGCTGGGCGCCACGATCAGGCCCAGGTCGGTGTAGCGCTGCACCACGTCGGGCGCCGTGACGGCCTTGACCAGCTCGTCGTGCAGCCGGTTGGCGATGGGCTCGGGCGTGCCGGCGCGCACCACCATGCCGGTCCAGCCCGGGATGTTGAGGGCGGGCTGCCCCAGTTCGGCGATGGTGGGCACCTTGGGCAGCTGCGCCAGGCGCTTGTCGCTGCCCACCACGGCCAGGGCGCGGGCCTTGTTCTCGCGCACCAGCGGGATGGCGCTGGGTGCCACGTCCAGCATGGCGTCGATGTGGCCGGCCATCAGGTCCTGCACCGCGGGCGCGCCGCCCTTGTAGGCCACATGCGTGAGGTTGCCCTTGATCTGCCCGCGCAGCATCTCCATCCAGATGTGCGGCTGGCTGCCCATGCCGTAGGAGCCGTAGTCCAGGCCCTTGCCGCCGGCCTGCGCCGCCTTGACGAAATCCTGGAAGGTCTGGAACGGGCTCGACGCCGGCACCAGCAGCAGCGTGGGCGAGACCAGCAGCCGCGTCAGCGGCATGAAGTCCTTGAGCGTGTCATAGCTCAGCTTGGGGTACAGGCCGGCGTTCATCGAGAAGGGTCCGAGGTCGCCATAGAACAGCGTGTGGCCGTCGGCCGGCTGCTGCTTGACGAAGTTGGCGCCGATCTGGCCGCCGGCGCCGGGCCGGTTGTCGATGACGACCGGCTGGCCCAGGCTGGCCGAGAGCTTCTGCGCCAGCATGCGCGACAGCGCATCGCCGAAGCCGCCGGCGGGGTAGGGCACGACCCAGGTGACCGGGCGTGAGGGAAAGCCGGCCTGCGCGCGTGCAGCGGTGATAGTCAGGCCCAATGGCACAGCGGCCAGGGCGGCGGCGCCGCGCAGCAGCGTACGGCGGTCGATTCGGGAAGCGGTCATCGCAATGTCTCCGTCAAGTCAGAAGTCAGAAGTCAGAAGTCAGAAGTCAGAAGTCAGAAGTTCGGGTGCGTGTCGTGCCCGGCAAGCGCCCGGCGCACGAGGGCGCGTGCGTCGCCGTCGTCGCGCAGGCCGAGGGCGCGGGGCGCGCGGTCGTCCAGCGGCGGGTAGCGGCCGAACACGGCCTCCACGGCGGGTTGCGGCGCGTGGCGAACCAGGGCGTGGCCGTCCGTGCCGAACTCGGCCGACAGGGCCTGCACGACCTCGGCGATCGACAGGTGCAGCACGGGCAGCGGCCAGGCGCGGGCCGGGTCGTCGCCGACGGGCATGGTGGCGGCATGCACCAGGTTCCAGGCGCAGCGGCGGGCAGACATCCACCAGGCCGTGGCCTCCGGCCCCACGGGCAGGGTGACCGGCTCGCCGGCCGCGAGCGCATGCAGCAGCTCGCTCATGAAGGCCGACACCAGCCCCGAAGGTGCGCGCGGGCGGGCCACGATGCCGGGCAGCCGCAGCGAGCGCCCATCGAGCCGGCCGCGGCGCGAGAAATCCGCCAGCAGCACCTCGCAGGCCAGCTTGTGCGCCCCGTAGATCAGCGGCGGCCGCAGCGGCGTGTGAGGGGTCACCAGTTCGGGCAGCGCACTGCCGTAGACGGCGATGGTGCTGGCATAGACCACCACCGGCGGCGCATGGCCGGTGCCGGCCGCGGCTAGGGTGTCGAAGAGGTCCAGCGTGGTGTCGAGGTTGACGCGGCGGCTCAGGGCTGGATCGGCCTCGGCCGCGCCGCCGGGCACGGCCGCCAGATGAAAGCAGAGGTCGGGCGCGAGTGCGGCGATGCGGGCCAGCACCTCGTCGCTGCCGAGGTCGCCTTCGAGCACCACCACGCCGGCCGGCAGCGTGCCCAGCCGCTGGTCTGCCGCCGCCAGCGCTGCGATGCGACGCCCACCCACGTGGCCCTGTCGGTGCAGCAGTGCGAGCACATGCGCACCGATGAAGCCACCGGCGCCGGTCACGAGGACTTTCATGCTCAGTCCTGAAAGATGGCGACGGCCCGCGTCCAGCCGGCAGACGCGCCGCGGATCTTGTGCGGGAAGCAGCAGACGGTGAAGCCGTGCCCGGGCAGCGACTCCAGGTTGTGCAGCTTCTCCAGGTGGCAGTAGCCGATGTCGCGGCCGGCCTTGTGGCCTTCCCAGATCAGCGAGGTGTCGCCGGTCTCGGCGATGCGCCGCGCGGTGTACGAGAAGGGCGCGTCCCAGCTCCAGGCGTCGGTGCCGGTCAGGCGCACGCCACGCTCCAGCAGGTACATGGTGGCCTCGTAGCCCATGCCGCAGCCGGTGTTGACGTAGTCGTCATGGCCATAGCGGCTGCCGGCGCGGGTGTTGACCACGACGATGTCCATGGGCTGCAGCACATGGCCGATGCGGGCCAGCTCCGCCTCCACCTCGGCGGCGCTCACCACATGGCCGTCGGGCAGGTGGCGGAAGTCGAGCTTCACGCCGGGTCGGAAGCACCAGTCCAGCGGAATCTGATCGATGGTCATCGAGGGCCGCGCGCCGCCGGCCTTGGCGTCCTGCGTGGCATGGAAGTGCCAGGGCGCGTCCAGGTGCGTGCCGCTGTGGGTGGTCAGCGTCACCCATTCGGCGGCGGCGGCCTGGCCTTCGGGGTAGTCCTCGGCGCGCGTGCCGGGGATCAGGTGCATGAACTCGGGCAGCGTGTCCTGGTGGGTCTGGTAGGTGATCTTCGGCGCCAGCGGGGGCGGGTCGGAGAGCACGTCGTTCTCGAGGTAGATCGACAGGTCGACGAAGCGGGGCATGGCGGTGCGCTTTCAGTGGGTGGGCGGCAGGGCCTGCACCACGCGCTGGTCGATGGCGCCGAAGACGGGCGCGTCCTGCCATTGCGCTTCCATGCGCACACGTTCGCCGAAGTGCAGGAAGGGCGTGCGGCTGGCGCCGTGCTCGATCAGCTCGATGGCGCGCCGCTCGGCGATGCAGGCCGAGCCGCGCTGGCCGCCGGCATTGGAGACGGTGCCCGAGCCCACGATCGTGCCGGCCGTCAGGCGGCGGGTGAACGCGGCATGTGCGATCAGCTGGTCGAAGCCGAAGCTCATCTCGCCGCCGTTGGGATGGCCGAAGCGCTCGTCGCCGCGCATCACCGTCAGGTCCAGGTGCACGCGGCCACCACGCCAGGCCTCGCCGATCTCGTCGGGCGTCACGGCCACCGGCGCGAAGCTGGTGGACGGCTTGGCCTGGAAGAAGCCGAAGCCGGTGCGCATCTCGCGCGGGCCGAAGGCGCGCAGGCTCACGTCGTTGATCTGCACCAGCAGGCGCACGTGGCGCAGCGCCAGCGCGGCCGGGCAGCCCAGCGGCACGTCGCCCACGATCACGCCGAACTCGCCCTCGAAGTCGATGCCGTGCGCCTCGTCGGGCAGCGGCAGGTCGTCGTACGGGCCCAGCAGGTCGTCGGAGCCGCCCTGGTACATCAGCGGAATGCGGTCGGCGTCGGGCATGGGCGCGATGTCGAAGGCCTTTTCCATCAGCCGGCCGTGGTTGAGGAAGGCCGAACCGTCGCACCACTGGGGCGCGCGGGGCAGCGGGGCAGCGGCCTGCGTGGGGTCGAAGGCGAAGGCGCCCTCCGCGTCGCCGGCGTTGAGCTGCGCATACAGCGCCTGCAGCGGTGCCTCGGTCTGTGTCCAGCGTTCGACAGCATCGAGCATCGTGGGCGCGATGGCCGCGGCATCGACGGCCTGCCGCAGGTCGCGCGAGACGACGACGAGGCGGCCATCCTTTCGGCCGTTCTTGAGGGTGGCGAGTTTCATGCGGGGAAGTCCTCGTTCCAGTGGATGGGGGCCTGGCCGGCCACCGGGGCGCGGAAGCTGGGCAGGGTGGTGCCACGCAGGCTTCCGAGGTAGACCGTCTGCAGGTCCGGGCCGCCGAAGCTCAGGCTGGCCATCCACGGCGCCAGCGTGCCGTGGGCGGCGGCCATGATCTCGGGCGTGAGGGTGCGGGCGTCGTAGTGGGCGTCGAGCGCCTGCGTGGCGGCGGGGTTGCCGTCGTCCAGCAGGGTGAGCAGCTCGCCGTCGGGCGTGATGGCGACCAGGCGGTCGGTCATGATCAGCGTGACCCACAGGTTGCCGAACACATCGAAGGCGAAGCCGTCGGGAAAGCCGGGCAGCCGGGTGGGGCCGTACACCTCACGCTCGCCCAGTGTGCCATCGGGCCGCACCCGCAGCCGTGAGATGCGGCGGGCGTTGCTCTCGACCACGTACATCCATTCGCCGGCGTCGTCGAGCCGGATCTCGTTGGTGCCCTCGAAGCCGTCGGCCACGATGCGGGCCTGGCCCTGCGCGTCGAAGAGGGCGATGTAGCCGTCGGTGGCGCGGGCGTTGATGGACTCGGTCCAGGGCTGCATGCGCGTGGTCACCGTCAGATACAGCCGGCCCTGCCGGTCGCGCAGCGGGAAGTTGGCCTTGCCCAGCGGCTGGCCGTCGATGCGGTCGAACAGGCGGCGCACGCGGCCCTGGCGGTCCATCACCTCGACGGCGTCGCTGCCCCAGTTGGCGATCAGCAGGTCGCCGTTGGCCAGGAAGGTCATGCCGTTGGGCAGCGAGCCTTCGCTGCGCACATAGCGCTGGTCGAAGTCCACGGCCTCATCGCTGGCCGGCGGCGCGGCGGGCACCACCAGTTGCTGGCGGCCGTCGGGCGCGATGCGCATGGCGCCGCCGCGGGCATCGGCAGCCCAGACGGTGCCGTCGCGCTGACACAGGATGCATTCGGGGCGCTGAAGGTCGCGGCCCACGTGGCGGATGGCGGCGCGGTCAACCTGCCATCCGCGCAGGGGGTTGTCTCTGGTCATGGGAATCTCGAAGCGGTCCGCAGTGTGGGCCGGGCCGCGCGCAAAGACCAACAGATTCGCCCGATGCCAGCCATCGGCCGGCGCGATGGCTCGATGCTCCCAGGGGCTGCAGCACAGACTCTTAAGATCGGCGCCCCACCCGGAGACGACCCGCATGCGCTATCAACGCATCGACCTCAACCTGCTGGCCGCGCTCGACGCCCTGCTGGCCGAGCGCAACGTGACCCGTGCGGCCGAGCGGTTGCACATGACGCAGTCGGCCATGAGTGGCGTGCTGTCCCGCCTGCGCGACTACTTCGGCGATGCGCTGCTGGTGCCCGTGGGGCGCACGCTGCAGCTCACGCCCCGGGCCGAGGCGCTGATCGCGCCAGTGCGCCAGATCATCCTGCAGGTGGATGCCACGCTGGGCGTGCAGCCCGAGTTCGATCCGGCCACGGCGCGGCGGCACTTCACCATCATCGCGTCGGACTACGTCACGCAGGTGCTGATGGCCGAGGCGCTGCGGCGCATGGCCCGATCGGCGCCGGGCCTGAGCTTCGACGTGCGGCCCACCCACGCCGCGATGGCGCAGGACCTGGACCAGGGCCGCGCGGACCTGCTGGTCACGCCGGCCCACCTGACGCTGGCCGACCATCCGCAGCAGCTGCTGTTCGAGGACACCTACCACGTCGTCGCCTGCGCGCAGAACGCCGCGCTGGCCGATGGCATCACGCCGGCGCAGTACGTGGAACTGGGCCACGTGGTCTACCAGGCCGACCTGGGCGCCAACCCCTGGTTCGAACAGTGGTACGCCAACGAGCATGGGGGCAACCGCCGGGTCGAGGTGGTGGCGCATGGCTTCCTGCTGATGCCACGCTTCATCGTCGGCACGACGCGCATCGCCACTATCCAGACCCGGCTGGCCCAGCAGTTCGTGCAGGCCATGCCGCTGCGCCTGCTGGAGCCGCCCATGCCCACGCCGCGGCTCACCGAGATCCTGCAGTGGCACCGCCTGCGCGACGACGATCCTGGGGTGCGCTGGGTGCGCGAACAGATCCAGGCGGTCGCCCTTCAGCTGCCGCCCGTGGGCTAGCGGACGCTGACCCTGCGCGTCGTCATCGCACCCCGGTGGCGGTCAGGTGCACCACCCGATCGGCCCGCGCTGCCGCAGCCTCCGAATGCGTGACCAGCACCAGCGCCGCGCCCTGGCTGCGCGCCTCGGCCACGAGCACGTCCATCACGCGGGCGGCGGTGGTGGGGTCGAGGTTGCCGGTCGGCTCGTCGGCCAGCAGCAGGGTGGGGCGGTGCACCAGCGCGCGGGCGATGGCCACGCGTTGCAGCTGGCCGCCGCTGAGCTGCTGGGGCAGGCGTGCGCCCAGGCCCTCGAGGCCGACGACGCGCAGCATGTCCTGCACACGCGCCTGCCGTTCGGCGGCGTCGGCTTGGCCCAGCAGCATCAGCGGCAGCGCGACGTTCTGCGCCACGTCCAGGTGCGGCAGCACATGAAAAGCCTGGAACACGAAGCCGACCTGGCGCCGCCGCCACAGGGCGCGCGCGTCGGCGTCGAGGGTGCCGAGGTCGGTGCCGTCGACCACGATGCGGCCCGCGTCCCAGTGGTCGAGGCCGGCCACGCAGTTCAGCAGCGTCGATTTGCCCACGCCCGACTCGCCCACGATGGCGACGAACTCACCCGGCGCGACGTCAAAGCTCACGTCGCGGAACACGGCCACGCGATCGGGCGGCTCGCCGTAGTGCTTGGCCAGCGATTCGATCCGCAGGCGGGGCGCGGCGGTCGTCATGTCGCGCAGGCCGCCATGCGTTGCACCGCCTGCACGGTGGCATGGGGCGCGTCGCAGGTGATGACGGTGCGCGCCGGCATGCTGCGCAGCCAGGTGATCTGCCGCTTGGCCAGCTGGCGCGTGGCGGCGATGCCCCTGTCGCGGAAGGCGGCAACGGCGCTCGCGTCGGGCCGGTCGCCCGCCCTGTCGAACAGCTCCCACGCCTGCCGGTAGCCCACGCAGCGGATCGAGGGCAGGTCGGCGTGCAGGTCGCCACGTGCACGCAGGGCGCGCACCTCGTCGAGGAATCCTGCCTCCAGCATGGCGTCGAAGCGGTCTGCGATGCGCGCGTGCAGCCAGGCGCGGTCCTGCGGTTCCAGGGAAAAAAGGGCTGCGGCGCCCGCCACGCTTGCGCCGCCAGCCATGGTTTTGGTAGCGTCCGGCATCGCGGCAGTGCGTTGATGGAAGTCGGAGATTGGCCGCCCCGTGCTGTGCCACACCTCCAGCGCGCGCTGGATGCGTTGGCTGTCGTGCGGCGCCAGGCGCGCGGCGGTGCGCGGGTCCACCTCGGCCAGGCGTGCGTGCAGCGCGGGCCAGCCGTGGATGGCGGCCTCGGCGTCGAGCATGGCGCGCACGGCCGGGTCGGCGGCGGGCATGGCGTCGATCCCGTCGACCAGCGCCTTGAAGTACAGCATGGTGCCGCCCACCAGCAGCGGCAGCGCGCCGCGCGCATGGATGGCGTCGATGAGCCGCGTCGCGTCGGCCACGAAGGCGGCGGCGCTGTAGCTTTCCGCGGGGTCGCGGATGTCGATCAGGTGGTGCGGCACCTGCGCCTGCTCGGCGGCGCTGGGCTTGGCGGTGCCGATGTCCATGCCGCGGTAGACCAGCGCCGAGTCGACGCTGACGATCTCCACCGCGCGGAGCGGCGCCAGGTGCGCGGCCAGCGCCAGGGCCGCGGCGGTCTTGCCGCTGGCGGTGGGACCGGCCAGGCCGATCCAGCGCGGGGTGTCCCGGTCAGCGGCCACGCTGGCCTCCACCGAAGCGCGGCACCACCGTCCAGGCCAGCACGGCGATGCAGCCGCTCCAGAACCAGATGCCCAGCGCCAGCGGGCGCGTGCTGCCGTCCATGTGGGTGCCCAGCCAGCCGCCGATGCCGAAGGCGGCCAGCATCATGATGAAGCCGTTGAGCGCCGAGGCCGCGCCCGCGGCCTGCGGGAAGGGGCCCACGGCACCGGTCTGTCCGCAGGGCTGGTGCACGCCGTGGCCCAGCATCACCAGCGTGAGCGGCGCGGCGATCGCCCACACCGTCTGCACGCCGGCCAGCGCCAGGGCGCCCATCAGCGTGCCGCCGGCCAGGCTCAGCACCGCGCCGCGCGCCACGCTGCCGCGCACGCCGTGCCGCGCCAGCCAGTGCCGGCACAGGAAGGTGCCGGCGATGTAGGCCAGCGAGTTCCACAGCATCACCAGCCCGTAGCCGGTGCGCGACAGCCCCAGCACCTGCAGGAACACGAAGGACGAGGACGCGAGGAAGGTGAACAGCAGCCCGTAGGCGGCCGTGGTGAGCGCCGAGAAGGTGAGGAAGGTCGGGTGCCGCAGGACGGTGCCCCAGGTGCGCACGATGGCCGAGGGCCGCAGCGCGTGCACGTCGGGCCGCGGCAGCGACTCGCGAAAGCGCAGCGCCACCAGCGCCAGCGTGGCGACGCCGAAGAGGGCCGGCACGGCCAGCGCGAAGCGCCAGCCCAGCCCGTCGGTGACCACGCTGCCCACCGGCGCGCAGAGGCAGGCGATGACGCCCAGGCCGGTGAGTGCGCGCGACATCACGCGCGCACCCTCGGCCGGCTGGTACAGGTCGCGCACGATGGCGCGCGCCGCCATCACCGCCGCGCCCATGGCAGCACCCTGCAGGGCGCGCAGCGCGATCAACCCTTCGATCGACGGCGCGAGCGCGGTCCCGGCCGCGGCCAGCACGTAGGCCGACAGCCCGGCCAGCAGCACGGGCCGGCGGCCGAAGCGGTCCGACAGCGGCCCCAGCACGAGCTGCGACAGGCCGAAGGCCAGCAGCAGCGCCGTCAGCGTGAGCTGCGCATGGGCGATGCGCGCGCCGAAGCCCGCCGTGAGCGCGGGCAGCGCCGGCAGGTAGAGATCGGTGGTGACCGGCTGGATGCCCAGCAGCAGTGCCAGCGTGAGCACCAGCAGCCCCGGCGTCGTGCGGGGGCGGGTGGCGGTGCTGGGGATTTCGGAGGCGGCCGCGCCCACGGCAGCGGGGCGGGCCGGCGCGTGGGGCGGGGCCATCGGCCCGAGGGTAGCAAATGGGCGCAGCGCCCCGTCGCTCAGGGGGTGTGCATGAAACTGCTCGTCCCGCGCAGGCAGGCGAAACGAGGGGCGGTGCCGGGTTCGGCCGCCCCTTCGACTCAGATCGCCTGAGTGGCGCGCGGCGCGCGTGCGCGCACCTCGCGTGCCGTGGGAGCCCGGGGCGCGGGCGCCGCGGGCGTTGCAACAGGCGCCCCCTCGTCGATCGCGAGCACCGGCGCGGGCTCCTTCATCTGGAACAGCTGGCTCAGCGCGGACTTGTACTGCACCTCGCCGATCGAATTGGTGTTGTGGTGCGAGCCGCCCTCGACCAGCACGAACATCTTCGGCCCCGTGGCGGCGTCGTACAGCTTGCGGCCGAGCGTCGGGTTGATCAGCGTGTCGTTCGAGCCGTGCACCACCAGCAGCGGCGAGCCGATGGTCTTGACCTTGTTGATGGCCTCGAAGCGCTGGGTCACCAGCGCGCTGAAGGGCAGCCAGCCCCACTTGAAGCTGCTCACCACGTCGGTGATGGAGGTGAAGGTGCTCTCGACGATGACGCCGCTCTCATCCTTGACGTGGGAGGCGAGGTCGATGCCGATGGCGCCGCCCAGCGAGTGACCGAAGATGTAGCGGTGCTGCTTGGGGTACTTCCTGGCCAGCCATTCCCAGGCCGCGCGCGCATCCTCGCGCGCCGAATCCTCGGACGGCAGGGCCTTGGTGCTCTTGCCGAAGCCGCGGTAGTCGATGGCGAGCACCGAAAAGCCCAGCTCGTGCATGCGCTGGATGCGCGGGGCGGACCCGGCCACGTTGTAGCGCGCGCCGTGCAGGTACAGCATGACGGGGCGATCGGGCGTCATCGGCGCGTCGCCGAGCCACAGCCCGTGCAGGCGGGCAGGCTGCCCCGTCACGGAGGACTGGAAGTCGATCCAGACGTCCTGCATGCCGGCCGTCATGGCGGCGGTGTTGCCCCAGCTGCGGTCGCTGGGTTGGAAGATCCACTCGCGCTGCCGCTCGTCGAGGGTCGAGCAGCCCGCCGCGAGCAGGGCGCATAGGGAGATGGCCGATGCGAACAGGGACCAGCGTTTCATTGGGCAGAAAGAGAGCGATAGCCGGTCGAAAGTTCAAACCGATTGACCGGGAATGGACCGACACCACATCCTGGTAACTCCCCGAAACAACGCTCTGCGACGTCTGCGACGGACCATGCAACGGGCGTGCCCGCGTGTCGGATGACAGAGGAAAACCCTGTCAGTCGCTGCAAGTAACCGCTTTCAGGCGCCGAAATTAACCGGAAAGTCTGCGCAAAACCACAGGGCGAGCCCTTAGGACCATGCCCGGAACCCGCCTGATCGGCGACCGCGGGCGTGCAGACGGTTACAGATTCGCGCGCTCAGCGTCCGCGCAGGAACAGGGCGTCGAGTTCGCGAACGCTCAGCTGCCGCCAGGTTGGCCTGCCGTGGTTGCACTGGTCGGAGCGCTCGGTGGCTTCCATCTGGCGCAGCAGGGCGTTCATCTCCTCAAGCGTGAGGCGGCGGTTGGCCCGCACCGCGCCGTGGCAGGCCATGGTGCCCAGCAGCTCGTTCTGGGCGCGCTGCACCACGGTGCTGGCATCGTGCTGGGCCAGTTCGGCCAGCACGCTGCGCGCCAGCTCCACCGGATCGCCGTCGGCCAGCGAACTGGGCACCGCCCGCACCGCCAGGGTGCGCGGCGAGAAGGGCGTGATCTCCAGGCCCAGGGTCGGCAGCACCTCGGCGCAGGCTTCGGCGGTGGCGACCTCCTGCGGCGTGGCCGCGAAAGTGGCTGGAATGAGCAGCGGCTGGCTGGCGATGGCGGCGCCGTCGAGCTGCACCTTGAGCCGCTCGTAGACGATGCGCTCGTGCGCCGCGTGCATGTCGACGATCACCAGGCCCTGGCTGTTCTCGGCCAGGATGTAGATGCCGTGCAGTTGGGCGATCGCGCGGCCCAGCGGCCAGGCGTCGTCGGGCGCGCCGGCTGCGGCGGCGGGCGGCGCCACGAAGGGCACGGCCAGCGCCGGGAGCGCGGGGCGGTCGTCCTCGAGCCGCGGGCGGTTGGCCGCGGCCGGCGCGGGCGCCGCAGGCCACATGGCCGCCATGTCGCCCAAGCCGCGTTCCGCTACGAAATTGATAGCTGGTTGCGCCCAAGGGGCGGGCGCTGCGGGCACATTGGGCTTGAAAAGCGGGGCTGGCCGCCCGGTGGCGGCCTCGGCATCCGTCGCGCCGCCGGCGCGGGGGGCGGCCAGCGCGTTCTCGATCGCGCGGCGCACCGCCTGATGCACCTCGCGCCCGTCGCGAAATCGCACCTCGATCTTGGTCGGGTGCACGTTCACGTCGACGCGCGCGGGGTCGATGGCCAGGTGCAGCGCGAAGACCGGCTGGCGCTGGCCGTGCAGCACGTCCTCGTAGGCGCTGCGCACCGCGTGCGCGAGCACCTTGTCGCGCACGAAGCGGCCATTGACGTAGAAGTACTGCTGGTCGGCGCGGGAGCGCGCGGCGTCGGGCACGCCGGCATAGCCGCTCACGCGCACCGGGCCCACGCCGTGCTCGACCGCCACGCTCTGGGCCACGAACTCGTCGCCGAAGACGTCCGCCAGCCGCCGGGCGGTGTCGCCTGCCGCCCGCCACTGCTCGACCAGCTTGCCCTCGTGCCAGACCGCGAAGCCGACCTCGGGCCGCGCGAGCGCATGGCGGCGCACGGCTTCCAGGCAATGGGCGAGTTCGGTCGCGTCGGTCTTGAGGAACTTGCGGCGCGCCGGCGTGGCGTAGAACAGCTCGCGCACCTCCACCGTGGTGCCGCGCGAGCGCGCCACCGGACGCAGCTCGCCGGTGCGGCCGTCGAGCAGCCAGGCGCTGTCGGCGTCGCCGTGGCGCGAGAGCACGCTCATGTCGGCAATGGCGTTGATGGCGGCCAGCGCCTCGCCGCGGAAGCCCATGGTGCCGACCGATTCGAGGTCGTCGAGGCTCGCGATCTTGCTGGTGGCGTGGCGCCGCAGCGCGATCGGCAGCTCCTCGCGCGGGATGCCGGCGCCGTCGTCCTCGACCGAGATCAGCCGCACGCCGCCCGCGAGCAGCCGCACCGTGACCTGCGTGGCGCCGGCGTCGAGCGCGTTGTCGACCAGCTCCCGCACCACCGAGGCCGGCCGCTCGACCACCTCGCCGGCGGCGATCTGGCTGATCAGCTCGTCGGGCAGTTCACGGATGGGACGCCGTCCGCCGGGCGGCGTCGGCAGGGAGGAGGGAAGGGCGCTCACCGGAGGGATTCTAGGTTTCGGTGCCCACCAGGGTCTTGAACATCACGTGTGCATCGACGTACCCGCGCACCGGGTGGCGGAAGGCCCCGGGCAGCGTGCCCACGATGGCGAAACCCAGGCGCTGCCACAGCCGCACGGCCCCCTCGTTGGTGGACACGACGAAGTTGAACTGCATGGCGCGAAAGCCCATCCGGCGCGCCTCGTCCTGCGAGTGTTCGCACATCGCCGCCGCCACGCCGCGCCCGCGCGCCGCGTCGGCCGTCACGTAGCCGCAGTTGCCCACATGGGCGCCCTGGCCGGGCTGGTTCGGCTTGATGCAGTAGGTGCCCAGGACGGTACCGTCCGCGTCGCAGGCCACGAAGGTGCCGGCCGGTGCCTCGACCCAGGCCGCGTGCGCGGCAGGCTCGGAGATGTCGGGCGGATAGCTGTAGGTGTCGGCACGCGCGAAAGTCGGCTGCAGCAGGGCCCACACGGCCGGCCAGTCGGCGGCGACGAGGGGCCGGATCACGAGCGGGGAATTCGGGGTGGCGGTGGTCATGGCCCCGGGATAATGCCAGCCCCATGGACATCGTCGCCTTCCTCATCGATTTCATCCTGCACGTCGACAAGCACCTCGAGGCCTTCGTCGTCACCTACGGCATGTGGGTGTACGCGCTGCTCTTCCTCATCGTGTTCGTCGAGACGGGGGTGGTGGTCATGCCCTTCCTGCCTGGCGACTCGCTGCTCTTCATCGTCGGCGCGCTGTGCGGCGCGGGGCTGATGAGCTATGGCCTCGCCGTGCCGGTCCTCATCGTCGCGGCGGTGCTGGGCGACCAGTGCAATTTCAGCATCGGGCGCTATTTCGGGCCCAAGGTGTTCCAGTGGGAGAACTCGCGCTTCTTCAACAAGAAGGCCTTCGACCAGGCGCATGCGTTCTACGAGCGCTACGGCGGCATCACCATCGTGCTGGCGCGCTTCATGCCCTTCATCCGCACCTTCGCGCCCTTCGTGGCGGGCGTGGCGGCGATGGGCCGCGCCAAGTTCACGGCCTACAACGTCGGCGGCGCGCTGCTGTGGGTGATCGGCATCTGCACGGCGGGCTACTTCTTCGGCAACCTGCCCTTCGTCAAGGAGCACCTGGACAAGATCATCTGGGCGCTGATCATCGTGCCGGGACTGATCGCCATCTTCGGCGCATGGCGCGGTTCGCGGACGGGCAAGGCGGCACCGACGGCTTGAGCCCGGAAAAGAAAAAGGCGCGTCCCACGGGGCGCGCCTTTTCGGTGCCGGTTGCCGCTCAGTAGCGCGGGCCGTTGTTCGGGTAGTACGAGCCCGGCGGGTAGTACTGCTGCTGGTTGTAGTAGTTGCGCTCGTCGACGCTTCGGCCCACCTGGTTGCCGATCACGCCGCCGATGGCGGCACCGCCCAGCGTCGCGCCGGTGTTGCCGCCGATGGCGTGGCCGACCGCCGCGCCGCCGAGGGCACCGATGCCGGTGCCGAGATTCTGATTGGGTCCGCTCGCGCAGCCCGCCAGTGCCATGACCGACGAGGCGGCCGCTGCAGCAATCCAATAACGCGACTTGATCATGTGGTCCACCTTTCTGTTTGAGGATGGACTCATCTTGCGCAACGCCGCGCCGCGACAGGTGTAGGAACCCGCCGATGGCCCCTGTGCGACGGCAAGGGCCGCGGCGTGTGCGGCGGCGCCTGAACGCCGTGAGCGCCGAAGGCGCAGCATCGAGCGCTAGAGCTGGCGGCTGCGTGCGAGCGGCGGGTTCTGCGCGAAATAGCGCTGGATGCCGCGCATCAGCGCGTCGGCCAGGTCTTCCTGGTAGGCGACCGTGCGCAGCTTCGCTTCTTCCTCGGGGTTGCTGATGAAGGCGGTTTCGACCAGCACGCTCGGGATGTCGGGCGCCTTGAGCACGGCGAAGCCGGCCTGCTCGACGCTGCCCTTGTGCAGGCGTGCACCGATGCCCTTGATCTCGCCCAGCATGGCGGTGCCAAGCTTGAGGCTGTCGTTGATCTGCGCCGTGGTGCTCATGTCGAGCAGCGCCCGCTGCACCTGCGCCTCGTGCTCGCCGACGTTGACGCCGCCGACGCGGTCGGCCTGGTTCTCCTTGTTGGCGAGCCAGCGCGCCGCGCTGCTGGAGGCGCCGCCCTGGCTGAGCGCGAAGACGCTGGCGCCGCGCGCGGCCGGTGTCGTGAAGGCGTCGGCATGGATGCTCACGAACAGGTCGGCCTGCACGCGCCGCGCCTTCTGCACACGCACATGCAGCGGCACGAAGAAGTCGGCGTCGCGCGTGAGGAAGGCGCGCATCGGATTGCCGTTGACGCTGGCCGCGTTGATGCGGTCGCGCAGGCGGTGCGCGACCTGCAGCACGATGTCCTTCTCGCGCGTGCCGGCGGGGCCCATGGCGCCGGGGTCTTCGCCCCCATGGCCCGGGTCCAGTGCGACGATGATGATGCGGTCGGTGCGGCTGGCGGTCGCCGTGTTGGGCACCGGCCGCAAGGGGGCGGGAGCGGGCGCCGGGGCCGGGCGCACCGGCGCGGTACCGACCACGGGCGGCAGCGGCGCGGGGGCCACGAGGTTCGGCGTGTCGCGCGTGGCCGGCCCCGACGGGGGCGACGGCTTCATCGACTGCTGCGCCATCAGGTCGCCCAGCGGATCGGCTGCAGGCGCCGCCGGACGCACGGGCGCCGGCGCCTCGCCGGGGCGTGCGAGCTCGCGCGGCGCCACGCCGGCCACGGTGGTGTCGCTGCCGCCGCCGCGCGTGTCGCGCAGGCGTTCGGCGATCAGCGATTCAAGCGGGTCGACCGCCTGCGCGGGGTACAGGTCGAGCACCAGCCGATCGCGGTAGGCGGCCACCGGCGCGAGCGAGAAGACCTGCGGCAGCACGGCCTGCTTGAGGTCGAACACGATGCGCACGACCGAGGGCGCGTTCTGCCCCACGCGCAGGCCGGCGATGTAGGGATCGTCGGGCCGCACCTTGCCCACCAGTTCGCGCAGGGCGGGGTTGAGGTCGATGCCCTTGATGTCCACCGCCAGCCGGGGCGGGCTGCCCACCACCAGCTGCTGCGTCTGCAGCCGGCCGTCGGATTCGATGGTGATGCGCGTGTAGTCGTTGGCCGGCCACACGCGCACGGCGACGATGGTGGCGCCGCGTGCGATCTGCTGGGCGCCGAGCAACAGCACCAGCGTGCCGGCCTTGAGCAGCTGGCGGCGCGCGGCGTCGTTGGCGGAAGGGAAGGAGTGGTCGTCGTTTCGGCTCATGCAGCGGTGGCGGCAGCCAGCAGTTCGCGTCCGCGCGCAGTGTGGGCGTGCAACGTGACAGTGCGGAGATCGTCGTCGCTCATTGCTTCTATTTTAATAGCAAGGTCCGCAACCGGGATGCGCCCTGCGGCATTGTTCGGCCATTCGGCGAGCTTCAGGCCCGGTGCCGCGAAGATGTCGCGGAAGCCCGCGTCGTCCCATTCGCGCGGATCGCCGAAGCGGTAGAAGTCGAAGTGGTGGATCGCCAGGCCATCGGGCGCTGCATGCGGCTCCACCACCGCGTAGGTGGGGCTCTTGATGCGGCCGGTGATGCCGAGCGCCCGCAGCAGGTGGCGCACGAAGGTGGTCTTGCCCGCGCCCAGTTCGCCATGCAGGGTGATGAAGGCGTCGCGCAACGCGGGCGCTGCCGCCAGGCGGTGCGCGAAGCGGTCGGTGTCGTCCTCGTCCTGCCACTGCACGGTCGCAGTCGCGGAGGAGGGCGTTCCTACAATCGATGGGTGGTCGTCGGCACTCAACTCGTCACTCGGAAACTCGTGGCCCACATCAATGCGTGGGCGCGGGAACTGGGATTCTCCCAAATCGGTGTGGCGGGCATCGACCTTTCGAGCGCCGAGCCGGGCCTGCGCCAGTGGCTGGACAACGGCTTCCATGGCGACATGGACTACATGGCCGCGCATGGCATGCGCCGGGCGCGGCCCGCCGAGCTGGTGCCCGGCACCGTGAGCGTGATCACGGCGCGCATGAACTACCTCCCGCGCGAGACGCCGCCCGACTGGCAGGCCATCGAGTGGGCGCGGCTCCAGCGCCCGGCCGAAGGCGTGGTGTCGACCTACGCCCGGGGGCGGGACTACCACAAGGTGATGCGCGCGCGCCTGCAGCGCCTGGCCGACCGCATCGCCCAGGAGCTGGGCCCTTTCGGGCACCGCGTCTTCACGGACTCGGCGCCGGTGCTGGAGGCCGAACTCGCCGCGCGCAGCGGCCAGGGCTGGCGCGGCAAGCACACGCTGGTGCTGGACCGTGAGGCCGGCTCGATGTTCTTCCTCGGCGAGATCTACGTCGACCTGGCGCTGCCCCACAGCGAGCCGGTCAGCGCGCACTGCGGCAGCTGCCGTGCCTGCATGGACGTGTGCCCCACGCAGGCCATCCTCGCGCCCGGCCGGCTCGACGCGCGGCGCTGCATCTCCTACCTCACGATCGAGCATGCGGGTGCCATCCCGCTCGAGCTGCGGCCGCGCATGGGCAACCGCATCTACGGCTGCGACGACTGCCAGCTCGCCTGTCCCTGGAACAAGTTCGCGCACCGCGGCACGCTGGCCGATTTCGACGTCCGCCCGGGCCTGGCCGGCGAACCGCTGGCGGCGCTCTTCGCCTGGGACGAGCCGACCTTCCTGCACCGCACCGAGGGCGGCCCGATCCGCCGCATCGGGCACCTGCGCTGGCTGCGCAACATCGCCGTGGCGCTGGGCAATGCGCTGCGCGGCGGCGATGCCTCGGCCGCACAGGCGCTGGCCACGCGCCGCGAGCATCCCGATGCGCTGGTGCGCGAGCACGTGCACTGGGGCCTGGCGCAGGCCCGGCTGCTATCGAAACCATAGCTGGTCGCGCCCGTGCGACGGGCGTTGCGGGCACTTTTCTTTCGAAGAACGAGGGTCAGCGCGGCAGGCTCAGCGCGAAGGGCAGGCTGAGCATGCCCAGCAGCGTCGACAGCGTAACCAGGCCCGCGACGAAGGGCCCGTTGTAGCCCATGCGCGCGGCCAGCACGTAGGCACTGGAGGCGGTCGGCACGGCCGAGAAGGCCATCAGCACCGCGCCCTGCGCCGGCGGCAGGCGCAGCCCGAGCGCCAGCCCCCAGGCGATCAGCGGCAGCACGAGGTGGCGGATCGCCAGCACCGACACCGCCAGCAGCTTGCCGCGCGCCAGGCTGGCGAACTGCATGCCCGCACCGGCGGCCAGCAGCCCGAGGGCCAGCGATGCGGCGCCGATGCGCGACACCGCCGGTTCGAGCCAGCCCGGGATGCGCAGGCCCAGCAGGTTGGCGACCAGGCCGGTCGCGGTGGCGATGATCAGCGGGTTGCGCACCAGCTGCCGCAGGAAGCCCGACTGGCCATGGCGCGCCATCGGCCACACCGCCGCCACGTTCATCAGCGGCACGCACACGCCGATCAGCACGGCGATCATGAGCAGCCCTTCGGCGCCGGCCAAGCGCTCGGCCATCGTCAGGCAGATGAAGGAGTTGAAGCGGAACGCGATCTGCGCGCTCGCCGCGTGGTCGCGCCGGTCGATGCGGGGACCGATGGCGGGCAGGAAGGGCAGTGCATAGGCCAGCGCGATGCCCGCGAGCCCGATGCCCACGCCTGCCGCGAGCAGGTGCGAGGTGGTGCCGAAGTCGATCGGGCTGCGCACGATCGAGTGGAACAGCAGCACCGGGAAGAGGAAGTAGTAGACGAGGCTCTCGACCTGGTCCCACACGCGCCGGTCGAGGGCGGTGTACCGGCACAGCAGCCAGCCGCAGGCGATGAGGGAGAAGTCGGGGACGAGCAGCTGCGCATGGTTCACCGGGCGAGCATATCGGAGCGGTCGGCGTGTACCGGCGCAGCGCCGCGGCGTAGGCCGGGGCCGCATTTCCTGTGGACTTGTGGGTAATCCTGGGGCGGCGGTCCGCGGCGCAGCATTTAGCATCCGCGGTCGCGTGCATTTGGTTTCAAGTGCACCTCCCACCCCAAGATACAAGGAGTTTTGACGATGCAACGTCGCCAGTGGAATGCCCTTGCCGGCAGCGCCATGCTCGCCGCGCTGGTCGCGGCGCCAGCCGCCTTCGCCCAGGGCTATCCGGACAAGCCGATCGAACTGCAGGTGCCCTTCGCGCCCGGCGGCACTACCGACATCGTGGCCCGCGTGGTGGCCGACCCGCTCGGCAAGGTGCTGGGCCAGCCGGTGGTGGTGGTCAACAAGGCCGGCGGCGGCGGTGCCGTGGGTGCGCTCGAAACTTCGCGCGCCACGCCCGACGGCTACAAGCTCGGCGTGGCAACGGTGTCGAGCACGGCGGCCAACCCGGCCATCAATCCCAAGACGCCGTACAACCCGATCACCGACTTCACGCCCATCATCAACATCGCGGCCACGCCCAACGTGATCGCGGTGAACCCGAACTTCCCCGCCAAGGACTACGCGGCCTTCATCGCCGAACTGAAGAAGAGCCCCGGCAAGTACTCGTACGGCTCGTCGGGCACGGGCGGCATCGGCCACCTGCTGATGGAGCTGTACAAGAGCATGACGAACACCTTCGTCACGCACATTCCCTACCGCGGTGCCGGCCCGGCGCTGAACGATGTGGTGGCCGGCCAGGTGCCGATCATCTTCGACAACCTGCCCTCGGCGCTGCCCTTCATCAAGGCCGGCAAGCTGGTGCCGATCGTCGTGGCAGCGCCGCAGCGCCTGAAGGACCTGCCCAACGTGCCCACCTTCAAGGAAGTGGGCCTGGAGCCGGTGAACCGCATGGCCTACTACGGCATCCTGGGCCCCAAGAACCTGCCCAAGGACGTGGTCGACAAGATCAGCGCCGGCACCAAGAAGGCGCTGGAGGACCCGGCGGTCAAGAAGCGCATCGAGGACACGGGTTCGATCATCGTGGCCAACACGCCCGAGCAGTTCGCGGCCCAGATCAAGGCCGAGTACGACGTGTACAAGCAGGTGGTGCAAAAGCAGAAGCTCACGCTGGATTGAGCCGGCTGCCTTGCCAGGACCGGGCCGCCTTCGGGCGGCCCTTTCTTTTGCTATCTTCGTGCGATGACCGCCGCGCTTGCTGCTGCCTCCCCCACGCCCGAGATCGATGAGTTCATCGACGCGCTGTGGCTGGAGCACGGCTTGTCGAAAAACACGCTGGCGGCCTACCGGCGCGACCTCGCGCTCTTCGGCCAGTGGCTGGCCGGCCGCGGGCTGGCGATGGATGCCGCGCGCGAGCACGACCTGCAGGCCTACATGGGCGCACGCATGGCCGACAAGGGCAAGGCGACCTCGGCCAACCGGCGGCTCACCGTGTTCAAGCGCTACTACCGCTGGGCGCTGCGCGAGCGGCGCATCGCGGCCGACCCCACGCTGCGCCTCGTGCCCGCGCGCCAGGCGCTGCGCGTGCCCAAGACGCTGAGCGAATCGCAGGTGGACGCGCTGCTGGCCGCGCCCGACCTCGGCACGCCGCTGGGCCTGCGCGACCGCGCGATGCTGGAGCTGATGTACGCCAGCGGGCTGCGCGTGAGCGAGCTGGTAGCGATGAAGACCTTCGACCTCAGCCTCAACGACGGCGTGCTGCGCGTGCTGGGCAAGGGCAACAAGGAACGTCTCGTGCCCTTCGGCCAGGAGGCGCGCCGCTGGATCGAGCGCTACCTCGCCGACGCGCGCCCGGTCATCCTCGGCGGGCAGCAGACGGCGGATTTCTTCGTCACCGCTCGCGGCGCCGGCATGACGCGCGCCATGTTCTGGGTCATCGTCAAGAAGCAGGCCGCCGCCGCGGGCATCCATGTGCCGCTGTCGCCCCACACGCTGCGCCATGCCTTCGCCACGCACCTGCTCAACCACGGGGCCGACCTGCGCGCCGTGCAACTGCTGCTGGGGCATGCGGACATCTCGACCACGACCATCTACACGCACGTGGCGCGCGAGCGCCTGAAACAGCTGCATGCGCAGCACCACCCGCGTGGCTGAGGCATCCGCCGTCCGTGTGGGCTGCGCGGGATGGAGCCTGCCGCGTGCGCAGTGGCCGCGCTTCCCGGCCGAGGGCAGCCACCTGGAACGCTATGCGGCGCGCTTCGACGCGGCGGAGATCGACACCAGCTTCTATCGCCCGCATCGTGCGCAGACCTATGCACGCTGGGCCGCCTCGACGCCGCCGCACTTCCGTTTCGCCGTCAAGCTGCCGAAGACCGTCACGCACGAGGCGCGCCTCGACGGCGCGCGCGATGCGCTCGATGCCTTTCTCGGCGAGGTCGCAGGGCTCGGCCCGAAGCTGGGCTGCCTCCTGATCCAGCTCGCGCCCAGCCATGCCTTCGACGCGAACGTGGTGCGGCGCTTCCTCGCCGACCTGCAGCGCCGGCATGAGGGACCGGTCGCCATCGAGCCGCGGCATGCCTCGTGGTTCGCGCCGGAGGTCGATGCATTGCTGGCGCGGCAACGCGTCGCGCGCGTGCTGGCCGACCCGGTGCTGCACGCGGGCGGCGAATGGCCGGGCGGCTGGCCGCAACTCGTGTACCTTCGGCTGCACGGGCGCCCGCGCGTGTACTGGTCGGCTTACGACGACGCGCTACTGGAGCGGCTGGCGTTGCGCCTGCAGCAGGCACGCAGCGATGGCGCGGCCTGCTGGTGCATCTTCGACAACACGGCCGGCGGCGAAGCCACCGGCAACGCGCTGACGCTCAAGGCGCGGCTTTCGCATCGATTCAACGAGGAGACGACATGAGGACACAGACACGTCGCTGGACGCGGCCTCTCGCGCTGGGCGCGCTGACCGTGGCCGCGGCGCTGGGCAGCGGCCTGGCCGCGGCACAGGCTTTTCCCGCGGCCAAGCCCATCCGGCTGATCGTGGGCTACCCGCCCGGCGGCGGCATCGACTTCGCGGCGCGCACGGTGCAGGTGCCGATGCAGGAGGCGCTCAAGCAGCAGATCGTGGTCGACTACAAGCCGGGCGCGAGCGGCATGATCGCCGCCACCGAACTCACGCGCCAGCCGGCCGACGGCTACACGCTGCTGCTGGCCAACACGGGGCCGTTCGCGATCGCGCCGTACCTGCAGTCCAAGCCGCCCTACGACCCAATCAAGCAGTTCACCTACATCGGCCAGATCAGCCAGGGCAGCTACATCGCGGTGACGCGGCCGGACCACCCCGCGAAGAACCTCAAGGAATTCGTGACCTGGGCCAAGCAGCAGGGCGGCAAGGTGAACTTCGCGTCGGGCGGCAACGGCACCTCGACCCACCTCAACGGCGAGCTCATGAACCAGGTCGCCGGGCTGGACATGACCCATGTGCCCTACAAGGGCAGCGCGCCTGCGGTGCAGGACCTGATCGGCGGCCAGACGCAGATCCTCATCGACGCCGGCAGCGTGCTGCTGCCGCAGGTCAAGGGTGGCAAGCTCAAGGCGCTGGCCGTCACCGGGCCGAAGCGCGACCCGCAACTGCCCGATGTGCCCACGGTCAAGGAACTGGGTCTGGGCGGCATGGAGTCGGTGGGCTTCCAGGGCCTTGTCGGGCCGGCCGGCATGCCGAAGGAGGTGGTCGACCGCCTTTCGGCCGAACTGGCCAAGGCGCTCGCGCAGCCCGACGTGCAGGCCAAGTTCGCCACCGCGGGCGCCGAGGTGCACTCGCTCGGGCCGGCGGAGTTCTCGGCCTTCGTGAAGGCCGACAACGAGAAGTGGGCCAAGCTGATTCGTGAACGCAAGCTGCAACTGGACTGACCGTGCCCATGAACACGTCGACTGACATGCGCCGGCGCGCGCTTCTTCGGGCCGCGCCCGGCCTTGCGGCCCTGGGCGCCATGGGCCTGATGCGCCCGGCGCATGCGCAGGAACTGCCGCGCACCCTCCGCCTGGTCGTGGCCTATCCGGCCGGCGGTGTGAGCGACGTGGTGGCTCGCGCCCTGGCCGACCGGCTGGCCGCACAGATGGGCCACACGGTGATCGTCGACAACCGCGCCGGCGCCAGCGGCGCGATCGGCATGGACGTGGTGGCCAAGGCCGCGCCCGACGGCGCGACGCTGGGCTTCGCGGCCATCAGCCCGCTGGTGCTAAGTCCGCACCTGGGCAAGCTGCCCTACGACCCGCTGCGCGACGTGGCGCCGGTGGCCAGCGTGATGTACTCGCCCGTGCTCCTGCTGGCCACCCCGGCGAGCGCCAGCGCGGATTTCTCAGCACTGATGGAGCTCGCCCGGGCGCAGCCGGGAGCGGTGCGCTGGGCCACCTCGGGCCCGGCCTCGCTGGGCCACATCATGCTGGAGCAGCTGCGTGCGGCGGCGCGGGTGGACATCACGCACATTCCCTACAAGGGCGGCGGCCAGCAGATGAACGACGCACTCTCCGGCCAGTTCGAGGTGCTGTCGACCAACGCAGGCCCGGCGGTCGCCGCCCAGATCCAGGCCGGCAAGCTGCGCCCGCTGGCGGTGGGGGCGCCCGCACGCCTCGACACGCTGCCGCAGGTGCCGACGCTGGCCGAGCTGGGCTACCGCTCGGCCAACCTGTCGTCGCAGTTCGGCGTCTTCGCCCCGGCTGCGCTGCCGCCCGCACTGGTGGCGCGCTACAACGCCGAGATCAACAAGGCGCTCGCCAGCCCCGAGCTGCGCGCCAAGCTCACGGCCACCGACAACGTGCCCACCGGCGGCAGCCCCAGCGATTTCGCCCGCGAGATCCTGGCGGAGTATGAAAGCAATGGGCGCATCATCCGGGCCGCGGGCATCAAGGCCGATTAAGTCGTCGGGTTGCAGGCAAATTCAGCCTACCTTATAGTAGGCTGATGGCCGCCGCCAATCCCTCTGCCTTCAACACCCGCGACGAGATCCTGCGCGTCGGGCGCGAGCTGGTCCAGACGCGCTCGTACCTGGGCTTCAGCTTCCAGGATGTGGCCGACGCGGTCGGCGTGCGCAAGGCGAGCCTGTATCACCACTTCCCGACCAAGGAGGCGCTGGGCATCGAGGTGTTGAAGGAGGCGGCGCAGGCCTTCGACGCCTGGGCCGCGCGCCGCGCCGGCGCGCCGGCCGAACGGTTGGATGCTTACTTCCGCATGTACCGCAATGGCCTGCAGGCCGGCTCGGCCGTCTGCCCGGCAGGCGCGTTGGTACCCGGCTGGGCCTGCATCAACGAGGACCTGCAGGCGGCCGTGCAGGGCCTGCGCCAGGCGCAGGTGCGCTGGCTCGCCGGCGTGCTTGGCGAACTGGGGCGCGATGCGCCGACGGCGCAGCGGCAGGCGGCGTGGATCTACGCGACCTGCCAGGGCGCGCTCATCACGGCCCGCATGAGCGGGCGCGTGCGCGATTTCGACGAGGTGACGACCCAGCTGCGCGCAGTGCTGCTGGACTGAAGCGCCGTTCCGTGGGGCATGCATCGCATGCCCTTTTCTTTGGCTGACAAGACTACCGATCGGTAGGTAGTCGATACAAGGAGATCGATCCGTGAAAGCCCTCATCAGCGCGTATGCGCGCTCCCCGTTCCACTTCGCCCGCAAGGGCCGGCTCGCCGAAGTGCGGCCCGACACGCTGGCGGCCGAGGTCGTCAAGGGCCTGCTCGCGCGCACCGACCTCGACCCCGCGCTGCTGGAGGACGTGATCCTCGGCTGCGCCTACCCCGAGGCGGCGCAGGGCAACAACCTGGCGCGCATCGTCGGCCTGCTGGCCGGCCTGCCCGAGGCCGTGGGGGGCATGACGGTGAACCGCTTCTGCGGCTCGTCGATGCAGGCGGTGCACATCGCCGCGGCGCAGATCGAGGCCGGCATGGGCGAGGCCTTTCTCTGCGTGGGCGTGGAGTCGATGACGATGGTGCCGCAGGGCGGCTTCAACTTCTCGCCCAACCCCGAGCTGCTGGCGAACACCGCGGCCTACCTGTCGATGGGCGAGACGGCCGAGAACGTGGCCGAGCACTGGCAGGTGAGCCGCGCCGACCAGGAGCTGCTGGCGCTGCAGTCGCACCAGAAGGCGGCCCGCGCACGGGACGAAGGCCGGTTGGCCGCGGAGATCGTGCCCATCCGCCTGCCCGATGGCGAACTCGTCGATGCCGACGGCTGCATCCGCCCCGGCACCACGCTGGAAGCGCTCGCAGGCCTCAAGCCCGCCTTCCGGCCCGACGGCGTGGTGACGGCGGGCACGTCGTCGCCGCTGACCGACGGCGCGGCGGCGGTGCTGGTGACCAGCGACGACTTCGCGGCGCGGCACGGCCTCGCACCGCTGGCGCGCGTGCGCAGCTTCGCCACCGTGGGCGTCGATCCCGCCATCATGGGCATCGGCCCGATTCCGGCCACACGCAAGGCGCTGGCCCGCGCGGGCCTCGCGGTCGACCAGCTCGATGTGGTGGAGATCAACGAGGCCTTTTCCTCGCAGGCCCTGGCCTGCATCCGCGACCTGGGCCTGGACCCGGCGACCGTGAACCTCGACGGCGGTGGCCTGGCGATCGGCCATCCGCTGGGCGCCACGGGCGCGCGCATCACGGGCAAGGCGGCGGCGCTGCTGGCGCGCGAGAAAGGGCGCTATGCGCTGTCGACCCAGTGCATCGGCGGCGGCCAGGGCATCGCGACCGTGCTCGAGCGGCCATGAAGCATCGCCTGCGCCGACACCGGACAATCGCCCGGCCGCCGTCGGCGGATTCACACGGAGCCCAGCCATGAGCGATGCCAGAGCACCGCGCCTGTACCTCGAAGACCTGCACGTCGGCGACCGCTTCACCAGCGGCGAGCATGCGCTCGACGCCGCGCAGATCATCGCCTTCGCGCGCGAATTCGATCCCCAGCCCTTCCACACCGACCCCGAGAAGGCCGAGCACACCTTCTTCCGCGGGCTGGCCGCGAGCGGCTGGCACACCGCGGCGCTGACGATGAAGCTGCTGGTCGAGAGCGGCATTCCGCTGGCCGACGGCATCATCGGCTCCGGCGGCGAGGTGGCCTGGCCGCAGCCCACGCGGCCGGACGACGTGCTGCATGTCGAAAGCGAGGTGATGGAGATCATCCCCTCGCGTTCCAAGCCCGAGCGCGGCATGGTCGTGATGCGCTGCGAGACGCGCAACCAGCGCGGCGAAGTGCTGCAGCGCTTCTCGCCCAAGATGGTGGTGTCGCGCCGGCCGAAGGGCTGAGCTTGCTCAGGCGGGTTGCTGCAGGGCCTGCAGTTCGGCGTCGCTGAAGCCGGCCCTGGCCCGTGCCTCGAGGTTGAAGGGCGGCTTCAGCCGCGGCGCCTCGTGCCGCCGGTACAGCACCCGGTAGTGCGCCAGCGCGTCGAGCCCGTCGCGCGCGCACAGCCAGGCGTACCAGCGGTTGCCGATGGCCACGTGGCCGATCTCGTCGCGCAGGATGATGTCCAGGATCTCCACCGCCCGCAGTGCATCGGGCGTGTTCACCCGCCGCAGCTTGGCCTGGATGAGCGGCGTGGCATCCAGCCCGCGCGCCTCCAGCGTGCGCGGCACCAGGGCCATGCGGGCGACCACGTCGTCCTTCGTCTTCTCGCACATGGTCCACAGGCCGTCGTGGCCGGGGAAGTCGCCGTAGCGCCAGCCCATCGTCTGCAGATGGGCGTGGATCAGCGTGAAGTGGTAGGCCTCCTCGTCGGCCACGCGCAGCCAGTCGCGGTAGTAGGCCGCGGGCAGGCCGTCGTAGCGCCACATCGCATCGAGCGCGAGGTTGATTTAGTTTAACCTTGATATTATGTTTGGATGGACACAGCCTATTCGTACATCCGATTCAGCTCAGACAAGCAGGAACAAGGCGACTCTATACGGCGGCAAACCAAAGCCGCCCGTGACTACGCCGCAGCGCATGGGCTGATCCTAGACACGCAGACGTACCAAGAATTCAAGGGCATCTCAGCGTTCACCGGGGAGAACAAGGCAAACGGCAAGCTGGGTCTCTTCGTTGAAGCCGCAGAAAAGGGGCTGATACCGAAAGGCTCTCGACTGATCGTGGAGTCACTTGACCGGCTCTCGCGCGAGGCGGTTGATTTGGCGATGAGTCAGTTCCTTCGCATCACGGCGGCAGGAATCATCATCGTCACGCTAGGCGACCACCCCAAGGAATATTCGACAGCATCGATTCGGGCCAACTGGACTGAATTAATCTTGACGCTTGCTCAGATGGAGCGCGCTCACGACGAGAGCGCAACGAAGTCGAAGCGCGTCAGTGAGGCATGGGAGAACAAGCGAAACACCGACAAGATCATGACTCGCATGGTCCCCGCGTGGCTAAGCACCGACGACTACGTCCACTGGGAAATCGACCCCGAGAAGGCGGCGGTCGTGCAGCGAATCTTTGCTATGGCCCACGATGAGGGACTTGGCACACCGACTATCGCTCGACGCCTCAACGCGGACGGCGTCCCAACATTCAAGAAGCCGACCAAAAAGGAATTGGAAGCGATCGCTCGTGGCGAAGAATTGCTGGAGCCTGAATGGTCACATGGCACCGTGGCCCATGTGCTTAACAACAAGGCAGTGATCGGCATCCTTCACACGGAGAAGGTTTACCGGGAAGACTACTACCCGCCGATCATCAAGAAGGAAGTCTTCGAGAGCATGGGCATGCTCTTCAAGCAGCGTCACTTTGCGCCTGGAGCAAGAGGCCAGGGCGGCATCGTGAATCTGTTCTCCGGCCGTAGTTACTGCGGCATATGCGGAAAGCGCATGAAGACCGTGTCGCAGCACGAGCACAACGTCTACCTTCATTGCGAGCGGGCATACCAGGGCAGCAAAGACTGCAAAGCAACCAGGGTGGCCTATCACGCGTTCGAGGAAGACATCCTCAAGCACTTGATCATTGCGCAGCATCGGTTGGTCTTCAAACTCAGGGAAGAAGTCGCCCACGACCCACGAGAGATTCTGCGGCGTCAGCTTGAGGTCCTAGAGGGCGACATCGAGACGGCACTTGACCGTCTTCTTTCGACAAAGTCTGAAGCCCTCAGCAGGCGGCTCGAAAAGCTGGAGGCCGACAAGGTCGTCTTGCTGGATCAAATCAAGAACGCTGTGGTGATTCCGAAGGCGACCAACGTGCTCAACGACTTGGTCACGACGTACAAGCGCTTCGTTGAGCTGCAGAAGACGGACAAGGACAGCGAGGAATACAAGGCTCTGCGCAAGCGGCTTCAGACCGGCCTGCGCGGTGCGGTCAAGAAGATCGAGTTCCACCACAAGCCGGGTAGTGACGGAGTAGAGCACTACAGAGTCACCTTCCTGTCCGGCACAGAGCGCGAACGCACGTATCGCAGGCCGCCCAAGGGATTTCAGCCGGGTAATATAAAAGGCAAGCGCTGATATCCAGCCTAAAGGCAAGAATCGCTCGCGTTTATAGCGAGCAATCTTTAGTTTCTCCAGACTTGCACCCGTAGCAAGTTCGCTACGGCAAATGGAGAACTGAATGGAAGCAAACGAAAACGAGCTGATCAACCAAGACGGCGAGGCCTTCTGGGATCTTGGGCGAGCGGAGGACATCGAGCCGCGTGTTAGCGAGCTGTGCGCGGCGGTGCGGGCGGCTCAGCCAGCCTTCTTCATGACGGAGAAGGCGAACGAACTTCGGGCCAAGGGGTGCGACGACGAAACCATCCTGCTCGACGCCGTGCATGCTGGGTACGTCAAGCTCTGCAAGGCGCTCAAGGTCCAGTACATCGAAGACATCCACCCAAGCGTGGCGGTCGAACATCTGCGCGGCCTGCCGGTGCTGGAAGATGGCGGCCTGGTTCCTTACCTTGACCTCATCAAGACTATCGAAGCGAGCTACCGCTCGATTGGTCAGGTCGTTGTCATGCTCAAGGCGCGCGATTCGCAGTACGTCTACGAGTTCAGCTCCAGCTACAACGGCGTCGAAAAGCCGGCGAAGCTGGTCGTCAGCATCAGCAATGGTGCCGACTTCGTCGTCGACGTGCAGGTGCAACTGGATGGCTACGTCTTTCGCGAAGACTACCTGTCCGACGATGCTGAAGACGAAAGCTGGGAAGAGGTGACTGCCAAGCAATTCCTCGCCGCCAGCCCCACTCAGGATTCGCTGGTTCTGGAGTTGCACAAGCCTTTCCATGACGCAGTCGAATATCGGCTTGGCGTCCTTCACCGGATGCTTGCTGACGGCGTTGACTGGCTGAGCAAGGCGGAGTCAGTCTGATGACCACCGCCACCGAGATCAAAAGCTTTGTCTCTGGTGGCGGCTTGCGGCGAGTGGACGACCTCGTTCCATTCGACCGCAACTCGCGCACCCACAGCGAAGCGCAAGTCGCACAGATCGCCGCGTCCATCAAGGAATTCGGCTTCACGAATCCGATCCTGGTCGATGAGGCCAACACCATCATCGCCGGCGAAGGGCGGTGGAGGGCGGCGAAGAAGCTCAAGATGGACGAAGTGCCGTGCATCGTGATTGCTGGCCTGTCGCCTGCGCAGAAGGCAGCCTACGTCATTGCTGACAACAAGCTTGGCCTCAACTCAGCGTGGGACACCGAAATGCTGATGAAGGAGCTTGCGCGGCTCGATGAACTGCACTTCGACGTTGACCTTGCCGGGTTCAGCGAAGTGGAAATCCTCAATCTCTCGTGCGAGGTCGTTGTAGACGCTCCAGCCCCTGACGTCTCCAATGGTGTGGGAGAGCAGGTGGAAAACGGAACACAGGCCGACGGGTTCCCGACGCCACCCGAGAAGGACTGGAGCGGCATGCCGGAGTTCGTTCAGCCGGACGCAAGGCCCTTCCGCTCTGTGATCGTGCACATGCTGGACCAAGCTGCGGCCGATCAATTTGCGGCGCTCATCGGACAGACCATCACCGAGAAGACCAAGTACGTGTTCTTTCCCAAGAAGGAGCAGCCTGCCGGTCCAAAGGAGGTGTTCGCCTGATGCACCTACCGAAGCATCCCGTCTACGTGGTGAGCAAAGGCCGCAGCCAGTACATGATGACTTCGCAGGTGCTGACGACGATGGGAGTCCATCACTTCGTCGTCGTTGAACCGCAAGAGGTCGATGTGTACGTCGATGCAATCGCCGCACGCAGTCTCAAGGCTTCAGTTCTTGAGCTGGACTTGACCTACAAGGACACGTACGAGCTGTGCGATGAGCACGGGCAGACGAAGAGCACCGGACCTGGGCCAGCGCGCAACTTCGCGTGGGAGCACAGCATCGGCGCTGGCGCGTCATGGCACTGGGTCATGGACGACAACATCAAGAACTTCTACCGGCTCCACAAGAACCGGAGAACGAAGTGCGTCAACCCAGGCATCTTCCTGGCGATGGAGGACTACGCAGAGCGATACGCCAACGTCGCGATGGTCGGTCCGAACTACTTGTCGTTTGTGCCAGACCGCGTGCGTCATCCGCCGTTCTTCAAGAACACGCGCATCTACTCGTGCAACTTGATTCGGAACAACGTGCCTTTCAGGTGGCGGTGCCGGTACAACGAAGACACGATCATGTCCATCGACATGCTCAAGGCGGGCTGGTGCACGATTGAGTTCAATGCCTTTCTGCAGCACAAGCAGCAGACGCAGAAGATGAGCGGCGGCAACACCGCTGAGTTCTACCACCGTGAGGGCGTTGTAGGGAAAGGCTCATATGCGGCTGGCGGCACCACTGCGAAGTCGGTAATGCTTGTGAAGGTCCATCCCGATGTCGCACGCCTTGCGTGGCGGTTCGGCCGAGTGCATCACTACGTGGACTATCGGCCGTTTCGGGGACGGCGCCTGATTCTTCGCAAGGGGATCGTGCTGCCCACTGAGCCCAACGAATACGGCATGCAGCTGAGGTCGGTATGAAGCCCGATTGGCCGAGTATCAAGAGCGACTACATCGAAACCACCATGACGCTTGCCGAAGTGCAGCACAAATGGCGGTTGGCACGGGGCACGTTGAGTGCGCGTGCGACACGCGAGAAATGGCACGAGAAAAAGCAGCAATTTGCAGCAAATCTTGAGCAGATTCGGCGGGAAAACGTTCTTGCAAGACGCGCTGCGGAGCAGGAGCAGTTTGACAGCAACGTCCTCAAGGTGGCGAGCGGCCAGCTCATGGTCATCGCACGCCAACTACAGGACGGCAAGGTCGATGCGGCGAAGGTGCTCAAGCTGGCGAACGCTCTTGAGACAGTTCAACGCATCGGTGGTATCGCGTTCACGAAATAGGAGCCGAAATGGACAAGGCTGAACAAGAAAAACTCCTAGAGCTGGTGCGGCAGCGATTCAAGGAGCGCAAAGAAGCCGGCTTAGAGCCCGAGTACTACCTGATGCGGAAGGGGAAGCTGTCGGGAATGATCCACCCTGAGCATGTTGAGCTGCGACTCAAGGAGGGGTGGAAGTTTCACAACCTCTAGGCATGAAAAGGCCCTCGCGAAGAGGGCCGTGTAGACGACTTCAACGGGCGTGAACGAGCAGCACCCCGTTGAAGTCGTCGTTTGGGATGAACCCGCGCTCTGACAACCAGACAATGTTGAGCGTTGCAAGGATCACCTGTTGCAGCGGCATGGGAGCGACCTTGGCACCGGCAGCGATTGCCCCGAGCTGCGCAAGGTACGTGTCAACGACGTTCGTCCCCAGGTTCTCGTCGCTGTCGCGCATGTACTTCTTCATGGTGTCTCCCATGAACAGCTCTGTAAGTTCTTCTGGCGAAAACGCCGGAGGGCAGAGCGTGAAGCCCAGCCCATCCGGTCGGTCATTGCGCCAGAACACGCTGGCGCGAATGATCACGGAGCGCTGACGAAGACCTTGAGGCTTCCGGCCAGGGCGGCCAGCTTGTCGAGTTCTTCCGCGGTGAGCTTCCCGCCCAGCGCACCCTTCTTCATGTTGTCCGTCATGCGGTTGAAGAGGGGGACGGGCGGCTTTGCGGGGCCCTTGGTCTTCTTGGCTTCGGCGGTAGCGGGGGTGGTTTGAGTAGCCATTTGATTGATTCCTTCAATTAACCGCGATGTTGCGGTAAAGAAATAATATCCTCGGCTTGAAGGAATTACGGGCTTTTGAAGGTTGGGGCCAACTTTTACACTTTTGAGGAAATCAAGCTCCCAGAGGTGTTTTCGCAGAAGTCCAATAGGTACTATCACAACTCTCGCTCCCGAATTCCAGTGAGCATTCTGGAGGCTTGCAGCCTCATTGGCACATCGGAATTCAAGAGCGGAGTGCACGAATTGCGAGCTGCGTCATCCGGACCGCCTCACAGTCCGATGACGATCCGGCGCGTTACACCGGCCACGCCTCATAACTGTGTACTTGCCCACGACCGCGGACAAAAATAACTCATCAACAAATTGATGGGGTACCAAAAGATGAAATTCCAAGCAGGTCACGTTCCTTCTCATCGCGGGCGCACCACGGCCACAGACCCAATCAAGACATCTGCGGACGTTGCCAAGATCAAAGAGTTGATCCGCAACCACGTTCGGAACTACGCACTCTTTACTGTCGCGATCGGAAGTGCTCTTCGCGGTGGCGATCTGACAAAGCTTCAATGGATTGACACCCTTGACGACGGTACGACCATCACACTCAAAGTTCTTGAGGGCAAGACGAAGAAGCCCCGGGTAATTCCCCTTAACGCGGAAGCTTCGGCAGCTCTGCGGGAATGGCGCAAGCACTGCGAGTCAGAATTTATCTACAGTGGGCAACGTGGAGCGCTCACAGTTGCACAGTGGGGCAGGATGCTCAAGGGGTGGTGCAAAGAGGTCGGATTGGAGGGGCGGTTTTCCAGTCACTCAGCCAGGAAGACATTTTGCAGGGTGTCTCATGACGAGCATGACGTGCCTCTCATCGTTCTAATGGAAATTCTCAACCATTCGTCCCCACGGCAAACCATGACATACATGGGTTCTCTTGGCGATGAGGTCAAGCAGGCTTACTCGCGAGTGATTTAAGTTTTTTAGCAAGTCTGGTGGGAATAAAATAGTAGATGCACAGCATCTACATCATCACGAACACCCACACTGGCAAGGTCTACGTTGGCAGGGGTAAATCCATTGCGGGACGAAGAAAACATCACCGTAGTGCGCTCAGACACAATAGGCACTGGAATCCTGCGATGCAGGCAGATTACAACGCTGACCCTGATTCATGGGAGTGGTGTAAGACTCTTGAAGAAGTAGAGACGCTCGAAGAAGCTCTTCGAGCAGAGACTGAATGGATCAAGGCTTTTCCCGAGGTGTACAACTATTTCGGAAGAGACGATGCGACTTCACATCGTGCCAAGCTTTCAAAAGCACGGCGCGGGAACCCGCTGACGGCGGAGCACAGGGCCAAACTCAGTAAAGCGGCGTTGGGCAGGAAATTTACGGACGAGCATAGAGCAAAAATAGCAGCCTCGGTTAAGGCTGCTTACGCCAAGACGAGGAGCCGATAGAGCTCAAATCCAGCCTTTAACTTTGGCGGCTCTTACCAGTTCGTCAAGCTCTCCAGGGCGAGGTTTGTTGACTTGCTCAAACGCCAATTGAACTGGAGACTTCACGCGCTTCTTGCGGCGTATGTCTACTGTTCCACCGACGTTCTGCAGTGGATGCCCTTCACTCAGTAAAAAGTTCTTCCACCACGTTTCCGTCTCATTTCCCTCTGGATCAAGCACGACCATTCTCAGGGTGTGCCTAAATTTGTGATAGCGGGCGAACTCGTAGGCAGGCTTCATATCTCTGCCGTGTTCGATAGCGCGACGATGCTGGTCCCACCGCCTGTTTGGGTTGACAGCAATTCCTACGTAGAAGTAGATTGGGCATTCTTCTGGTCCAACGGCTAATGCGTAGACTTGGTCGATCTGCCGGCCAGTACTGTTCTTGAATTCTTGTTGCTTCTTGCGTTCGTCTTTGATCTTTTGCTTGACTCTAAAATTCATGTCGAATGTGGTAGTTTCGATCTGATATTTAGGGCCTATAAATAGCTTCGTAGACAACAAGCTCAACTAGGTTCTGTTCATAGTTCCTCCTAGGTTAAGGTTGTTAAGGTTGTTGAGCGTGTTATCTCCTTAGGCTTAAAGGCCCGCATATTCCTGACATGGTATGCGGGCCTTTTTTTGCGCTGAATACGACGAAAGGGCCGTAGCCCTTTCAGATGTAGCGGAAGTTTGGATGCCTTGTGCCAGTCCTACCCTGCCCAAGCTCTTTGATCATTTGCCGCTGTGATCGGTAAATGGTCACGCCGTCAATCGTGCACTTTCGTCCTGGCGAGCCGTTTGCGCCTGTCCTTTTCGCCTTGACGCCAGCTCGGCCGAGAATGTTGTAGACCTCCGGGAATGCGTTGACCCATTCCTTCTCAATTGCTCTACCATCATCGGACCCACCGTCCACGGTTTCAATAACGGTGTATTCCCAGCAAGTTGGGTCTTCGTTGTAATCAGCTTGCAGTGTGGGATTTGAATGCTTATTGCGTCGTAGCTCGCTGCGATGGACGTTAAATCGGAAGTAGGTGTCCAGTGTCTTGCCCACATAGACTTTGCCAGTGCGGGTGTTCGTGATGATGTAAAAGTGGTAGAGCATCTCATTCTCCGTGCCCGTTCAGAATGAATCGGCAGTGCGCCTCATCCATCAATGCGCTCACATCCTTGAAGCCAGCTTTCTTGCTGATATCGATAAGGTGCTTTAGCTCGCGGTGGATCTGATGAATTGCAAGCTGTGCATCCCGCAAGGCGCACATATCGAGCGAAATGCTTCTCCACTTCTTTGCGACCTTCAATTTAAGTTCATTGTCGTAGAAGCGGTCCACAAGGTATTCTTGGGTGATGTGATTGGTTTTGAGGGCAGTAGCCATCTTTCTCTCCTTAGGTTAAGAGCGAGCACCATTGCTTCAGCTCTTAATCTATGTATAGAAAAAGTGGCTTTTTCCTGCATTTATTCGCTAGTTGTCTTAGTCGGCCGCGTTCTAGGTCTTCCCACGGGCCTACGCATCTTCTCCTTGATAAGGTCACGCTGGCGTCTATAGACTCGCAGCTCCATCGAATGAACAAGCTTCTCAAAGATTGCACGGAAGTTGTCGGTTAAAAGAGGTGCAGCTAACTCGTAAGCGTGCTGCAATGCAGTCAGCGCCTTCTGCAATTCTTCGTCTGTGCCGGTGTAGTTTGGGGTAGCCATTTGTCTTCTCGTGGGTAAATGGCTATTTAGTACAAAAACCTGATCAATTGTCGGATTCGCACTGTGCACGGCTAAATACCTCTTTGCGAGGTACACGCATGCGACACATCAAAAAGGCGTTCATCGACATCTTCACAGACGGCGACCGTGATTGGGACTACGCTAAGGTGATTGGCACACTCGGACTGGTCGTCTTCATGGGCATCAGCTTTTGGTCTTACGGCCTGAAGGGCAAAGACTTTGCGCCCATTGAGTGGGCTACAGGGTTCACCATGATCGTTGCTGGCGCTGCTGGCGTGAGCAAACTGCGCGATAAGACGATACGATCGAGCCCTACAGAATAATTGTTGAGGGCGAACACATGGAAGACGATGTCGATCTGTGGAAGGTGGCTGGCTATTCCTGCTTGAGCTGGTTCGGCGCAGCATTGCTGTCGCCGCTGTTTGCTCTATTTGGGGCTGACTACGCGGTGGGCGCTACAGTGGTATGCGGCCTATTGGCAGGCGTCATGGCTGAAGGTGCGGGACGAAACGAAGCAGCGTTGAAGAAGGTCCGCGCGGAACTTGACGAGCTTCGTAAGAAGTATTCAACATAGAATGGCTGCACCGCACGTGTCTGGCCGTCATTGACTCCAAGGCTGGCAGACCTTAAAACTTCGTCGGCTCATCCCACACTGGAAAGATCCCGTAGTTGAAGTCAGTGGCAATCTGAAAGACCCGCTTTACGGCATCTGAGCGTGTTGCCATCATCATGGTCCCGTCTTTCCTATAGACGCAGTGGCCAGCAAACACGCCTCCTTTCGCCACAATCTGATCAATTCGCTGCTGGTTGAATTTGAAGGCCATATTGACGCCCACGTCAAGGCCGCCGTCTTTGTCGCGTTCGATGCTTTGATACACCACCCTGTAGTTTTCAGGCCAATGCTCTGACAGTTGCTCGACGCAGTGCTTGAACTGCTTTCGCTCCTGCATAGTTACGTCTGCGGGCTCATCGACCTCTGTCTTAACGCCGCAGCCCAAGATGTGCGCGCATACAAGAACAATGGTTAGAAGCTTGGTCATGGCGGTCCTTTCAAGTGAGTTGCTTTACAATTTTAATTAGCGTACGGACCAATTACGGGCGTTACACTCTCCATTAATTATTGCAGGAATGCACTTTTCTTATAAATAAGTTGCGACAGATTAAGAGAGACCTGAGTGGCTGTGGTGGCCTTGTACGATGCGTGCAAGCGGACGTGTTCCTCATTCAGGTCTCCCTTAATCTGTTGAACCATTAGTTGCCACCACGACTAGGAATCGCAGAACTATGAAACAACCAAAAGCGCCCTTTGGCGCTTACGAACCCAACCTGAGCAATAAGAAGGTACGCAGAGCAGTCGCTGAGAAATTGGCGAACTTAGAAGCTGCGGGCTTCTCCGCCGACAAGCCAAAGCAAATCTACGCTGACAGACTCAGCGAGCTGATTGGGCAATCAAATCACGACCTGGGCCGCTACATCCGCTCTACGTGTCTTATTCAGACACGCGGGTACAAGAAATCGGCAGAAGGGCCTAACGGTGCGGGCTTTCCTATTTCGTACAAGCTGAACGCCATCGGCTTCAGACTGCTCAAGGACAAACTGAAAGACTTTGACGACCTCAAGGTCGAAGCTGTCGTTGCAGATAAGAGGCTTGCGACATACGCCAAGCGGCATGTGGACGAACTGTCCGCTCTGACATTCAACTACACAGACAAGAACGGCCGGCTGTGGCATGGACTGCAAAACATCCCAAGAGCAGACAAGGTGGCTTTCTGGCGCCACCACAATCTGCCTTTCAACTACGACATCAGCGCCTGCGCTCCAACCATCCTTATCCAGCTCGCGCACAACGTGGGGATGCTTGAGCTGCTGCAAGGACCAATCCACGCTTACATTAACAACAAAGATTCAATGCGTGCCCGGATTGCCGAAGAGTTGGGAATTTCGCGTCAGCACGCTAAGCAAATTTTGAACTCCCTCTTCAACGGGGCACGACTTGCCAAGAACAACTTCTGCGCCATCTACCGGGACTTGCCTGGACCGCCAGTGGACAAGAACAGGCGCATGGAGTGGTTGCAAAGCGATGTCGAAATTTCGCTGCTGAAGACTGCCATCGACCACGCATGGTGGAAGATCGGGCGCAAGCTGGATGTCAATACGAAAAAGGGCGCCGTCCGCTGGAACATCTACTTCACGGCCGAACGGACGGTGCTGAACTCAATCGTGCGGTACCTGGACGAGAAGGGCCTGCAATTCTTTACTGAACATGACGGGTTCAGATCGAGCGGCGAGGTCGATACGGACGAGCTGAGTGGGTGGATCAAGGACAAGACGGGCTATGACTTGCAGATCGAGCGGGAAGAAGAGACACCACTTGAGCAGCATTAACAACAAGCTATGTTTGTAACAACTTTCGTCCAGCTCATTCTGAGAGACACCCGCAGAGCAGCATTAACAACAAGCTATGTTTGTAACAACTTTCGACCAGCTCATTCACCGCCTCGACCGACCCATTTTGAGAGCCACCCGCAGAGCAGCATCAACAACAAGCTATGTTTGTAACAACTTTGCTCCAGTAGGTGGGCCGTCCGTTTTCCGGCCCAATTATTGCTTGTAACAACTTCCGGCCAGCCGAGATTTTCACGCTGCCGCCATTCCCAGCCGCATTCCACAGCCCCCAATCGTCAACCACCGCCTCCAATCGTCAACCTGCGGGCCTCCTTTAAGTGTAACAAAAAAGAGGTGTCTGGTGTGATCTGGAGGGGTCTGGGTGCACCCGGTGCGTTCCGGGGTGACTTGCGCCGGAGTGAGTAGATTGGTGATTTCTACACCTTTTTAAGCCCCTCAACGGAGAGCCTCGTAACACAAAAGTTGTGTACTTTTTGGAGAAAGCGCCACCCTATAGACGCAACTTCTGAAAAGTGCCAACTATAAGGAGCAAGTGGGCCCGCCCGGACATCGTTACACAAACCCCGTTTACTTTTACCGGCAAGTTGGCAAATCCGGCCTTTATTCACTTTTGAGGCGTTTCCCAACTCTTTGAGTGAAGTCATCCACTTCATTCAGGACGAAGGTGGCTGCAGGATCGGACGGTAACGACCTAGTTACGCTCCGATCCCAGAGCCATGCTGGTCCTCTCAGCTGGTCAAGCTCTATCAGAACCTTGACAGGTCCTGGCCCAGAGGACTTGGGTCCCATTAGGTGATGGCTCTGTCATCTGAGCAGGATAGGTGTCTCTGGGCCTCAACCTGCACCTCATGGATTACGTCTTGGCCCAGGTTGTTGGGCGTCCGGACGGGCTGACTCGCGGGTATCACATTAAGGTAATGGACGCCCCAGATAAGGACGCGCGGAAAGTCCTCGCCAAGTTATATCGCTCGGGCGGGCTCACTCGGACATAAAAGCTGGATTGGGAGTCCGGGCGGGCTGACTTGCCTCCTTAAATACGGACTACCAATTGCCGAACAAACATGAAAGACATTGACGAAGACCTAGCCAAGGCAATCCATCAAGCAATGCCCGACTCTCTCCACGAAGAGGTCGCAAAGTTCAAAGATGAACTATCCATCACGCCGCCTGATGACGTTGCGAAGATTGAAGTGCTGAAGCAGAAGTTGGAGGCACTCCGTGCTCAAGCAATTGAGCATTACCGCTTCATGACTGAAGGTCCGCCGAAAGATTAACGTAGCGCGCACTAAATACTCCCGTCATAACAAAAGACGGGAGTACAAATGCGCAAATACGCAATCCTGCCACCTGAGACGGGTTGGCGAGCTGAATTGGCTAAGCGCAAGGTTGAATGGACAAACCGCAGCCTAGACCAAATTCACCAAGACATCGAGGACTACGTCTACCAAGAGGCCATGAACGGCACGAAGCTGTCATGGCTCGCACGGGAGTTTGGAGTCACGCCAGGAGAGTTCCGCTCTCTCTATGAAGGCGTCTGGCAGTTGGGTCATGACGCGCTACTGAAGGCCATCACGACCGACACGCTCGATGCAGCGCTGAACACCAATCAGGTCGTCGCAAAGATTTGGGCAGGCAAGGCAATCGCTGGCATGTCCGACGGTGGCGGCAGCATGCGGTCGGTAGACGTAGATGAGACGGACTTCGACAGCAACGACGTCAAGATCAACGTCAACATCGTTCGTCGCAAAGACAACGCTGACGAATGATTCGGGGGCCACGCAAGCGTCGCCCATTCACCGAAGAAGCACTAAAGAGAAGAGCAGCGTCACGGGTCGCCACCCTAGCTGCATGGTCCGCTGAATGGGAGCGGCCCTCTCACTACGAACTCGTTGAAGGACTCACGCGGGAGCACTCGCCTGAGTTCTTCAAGCTTG
Source organism: Xenophilus aerolatus (assembly GCA_030418545.1). GTDB lineage: Bacteria > Pseudomonadota > Gammaproteobacteria > Burkholderiales > Burkholderiaceae_C > Xenophilus. The sequence goes on from QAIB01000008.1 coordinate 149,921, forward strand.
TCCACGCCCTGCGCAAGGAGTGGCTGTACCAGAAGCGCGGGGCCATGTTCAGCGCCCAGGCGCAGGCGAAGAAGCGCATCAGGGAGGCCAAGCAACGTGGAGCTTGACCTTGACCTTCTTCCGCACCAAGCAGAGTTCATAGAGGACACGACAACCCGTGACCTGGCTCTTGTCGGTGGCCGTGGCTGCGGAAAGACCTACTCACTTTGTCTAAAGCTCATCACGCTCGCTGCGCTCCAAGCCGGTCACGTGGGAGCCGCGCTGTCACCGACTGGGACGATGGCTGAAAAGGTACTGATACCTGGGATGCACGAAGCCCTGCAGCAGCACGGCATCAAGTACGAGTACCACGGCAGTTACCGCCGCTTCAAACTCTTCTTTGGTCGAAAGCACACGATCATCCACATCCTTAGCGCCACGAACATTCGAGACGCGCTCGGTCTCAATTTGGCTTTCTTCGGCATCGACGAAGCTGACACGATGAACACGGAGGTTGCGCTTGAATCATGGCGCAAGTTGTCCGGCGCACTTCGAGCAGGCAATCCAGCCTACCAGCAGAAGGTGGCCGTCTCTACGCCCGAAGGATTCGGCTTCATGCATCAGCATTGGGTTGATTCGTTGAACGACGACAACCGCTCGATGCGCCGGCTGATCCGAGGCAAGACGCTCGACAACCCGTTCCTTCCACCGAACTACCTTGATGACCTTCGAGCGACATACCCAGCGCACTACCTGAACGCGTACTTGAACGGCGAGTTCGTCAACATGGCGGGCCGAGCCGTCTACGACCACTACAGCTTCGAGGATGGTGCGAACCTCACCAACCTCACTCTCGGCGATCTTGATCCTACTGAACGACTCCTCATTGGCGTGGACTTCAACGTCGAAGGCATGTCAGCAGTGATCGCAGTGCAGCGTGGTCAAGAAGTGCACGTCGTAGACGAACTGCTTGGTGCGTTCAACACGCAGGCGCTCATTGATCAAATCAAGGAAGAGTACACGGGGAAGCAGTTGCTGGTCTTCCCCGACCCCGCTGGCAACCAGCGCAAGTCAAGTACTACGAACACCGATCACGGGCTGATTCGTCAAGCCGCAATGCCAATGCGCTTGATGTCTTCACACCCGCGCGTCCGCGACCGCGTCAACTCAGTCAACGCGATGTTCAAAAACGGCAATGGCGACCGTCGGCTGCTCGTCAACAAGCAGACGTGTCCAGGTCTCCACAAGTCGCTGATGACTCAGGTTTGGGATAGCAACGACAAGCCAAAAAAGAACGTGCCCATTGGGCTGCCAAGCACGAAGAACACGTACATCGACGGCCCACTCGATGCGCTCGGCTACATGATCTACACGAATTGGCCTGTTCGCGGCTTCGGCGCCTCAAACATCAAGCTCGTAGGCGTCTAACCAGTGCGCAAGTAAATAAGAACAACAAAGGGAGACTCAGTAATGCCCGTTGCAACACAACACCCAGCCTACGTCAAGCTGCTGCCAAAGGTCGCGAAGACCGAGGACGCATTCGCTGGCGACGTGCTGGATTACGTTCCAAGGCTCAGCACACAGACCGAAAAGGACTGGAAGGCAATGGTAGATAGACCAGCCTTCTATAACGTCACAGAGCGCACGACGCAGGCGCTCGTTGGCGCCTTAATCCGCAAGCCATACACCCTCGAAGGCGTTGCGGGCGACGTACCTCACACCGATGAGACGACCTTTGACGAATTCATCCAGCGGTCCTACAAGCAGCTCCTGCTGAGCGGTCGTCTCGGTCTTCATGTGGACTACGACGAGGCAGCAGGCTCGCCAAAGCTCATCGCCTATGAGTTCTGCAACATCATCAACTGGTCGAAAGACTTTGTCGTCATCGAAGAGCACATCACAGAGCCAAACCCCGATGACCCTTTTGAGCTTGTCAGTGTTCCTCAGTGGCGTGAGCTGCGCCTCGTTGACGGCCTCTATGTTGTCCGGATCTGGCGAAAGATCAGCGAGAACTCCTATGAGGTCATCGCAGAGCAAGAACCGACCATCCGTGGCGCTCGACTCGACTACATCCCTTTCTGGTTCGTCACCCCATACGACTGCTCAAAAGACGTGTACGCGCCACCACTGGCGGGTCTTGCAGACCTCAATGTCGCGCACTTCAGGCTAACTGTTGACCTCTACCACGGCGCCCACTTTGCTGCATTGCCGACCCCTTGGGTGTCTGGGACCCTGTTCACCGTTGACGGTCTACCGCCTCAACAGATCAGGATTGGCAGTGAAAACTTCATTCACCTAGAGCAAGGTTCAACGATTGGCTACCTTGAGCCCAACGGACAAGGTCTGCCACGCATTGAGTCAATGGCGAAAGGCGTTGAAGAGCAAATGTATGCGGCCGGGTCAAGGCTGCTCACCGTCAAGCGAGGCGTCGAAAGCGCCGAGGCTTTGCAGCTCCGTTCCGGCTCTGAAAGCGCCACGCTGGAAACGCTGGCGTCTGCACTAGAGCAAGGATTGCAGCTTGCCTTGAATTGCTACAACGCATGGGCAGGGTCGGCCGTGGAGCCAGAAGTCGCCCTCAATCGTGACTTCACCGCAGCGATGCTCGACCCGCAGCAAATGTCTGCGCTGCTCAACCTCTACAGCGCAGGCGTCATCACGCTTGAGTCGCTGATGCAGAAGTTGTACGAAGGCGAGGTAGTTGCTGACCCAATTGTTGAGGTCGCAATGCTCGCTGAACAGCCAAAGCCGCAAGCTGATGCGCCTAGCGATGAGGTTTCACCACCAGCGCAATAAATAACTCCGTCATCAACTACTGCCTCTCGGGGAGAGGACGACGGATGCTTAGATTTGAAACGAACGAGGTACCAGCGGGGCTGGAAGCTCACTATGAAGACGCCGGCAACGGCATCTACAGACTGAAGGTTGAGGGTGTGGTTCCCACCTCTCAATTTGATGAACAAAAGAACAAGCTCAAAGAGTTTAGAGACAACAACACAGAGCTCAAGCGACGTGTTGATGAGCTTTCAAGCTTTGAGACGATGTTCAAGAGCGGCGACTTTTCTGCGGAAAAGATCAATGCAAAGGTGAAGGAACAGGCTTCGGTGATGTCTTCAGAAATGAAGACCGCATACGAAGCGCAGATTGCGGAATTGGGCGCGTCCCTGCAAACGGCGAATGGTCGTCTTGAAAAGATCGTGCTTAACAACGCAGTCGCAGCCGCTGCTCTCAAACACGGGGTGAGTGAGACAGCACTAGAAGACGTGCTTGCGCGTGCCAAGGCAACCTTCAAGGTTGTCGATGGTGAGCTTCAAGCTGCTGACGATGTACGAGACGCCAAGGGCAATCCGTACACGATGGACAGCTGGATGGCGAGCCTCGCTGACAAGGCAACGCATCTCTTCAAAGCATCTAGCGGTGCTGGTGCAGGAAAAACAGGAAGGCCATTCTTAACGCCTGAAAAGAAGTCCGGCGTGGACTTGATCTCGGCGGGATTGGCAAAGCGTCGCTGATTTAGACGCTCTCACAACAAGAAGAACAAAGGGAGCCAACCATGGCAATTATCACTCTCTCCGAAATCAAGAAGCTTGGCTACGACGACCTCTCCGCAGGTCTGGCTGAGTCGATTATCTCCGTCAACCCGCTGTACTCGATGCTGCCGTTCAACTCGGTCAACGGCAACGCGTACGCATTCAACCGCGAAGCTACTCTTGCAACTGCAAAGGCTGCAGGTCGCGGCGCATCAACGACTTCGGTCAAGGGCGCACCAACGTTCACGCAAGTGGCTCAGTCCCTCATCACTCTGATCGGTGATGCTGAGATTGCTGGCTACGATCTTGCACAGGGCATTGGTGAAGGCGCTGGCAATGATCCAGTCGCTATGCAGATCGCATCGAAGGCTAAGGCTGTCGGTCGTGAATATCAGCGCTTGATGGTCGCTGGTGACTCAGCAACTCCAGCATCGACCAACGACAACGGCGTGACCAACGATGCTGAATTTGACGGCCTCATCAAGCTCATTGGCTCCGACTCTGCATTCGCTTCGCAGAAGCTCGACAAGGCAAATGCTGCTCTGACGCTCGACATGCTCGATGAGCTGGTCGACCAAGTTAAGGCTGCAAAGGCTCAGTTCATCATGGCTGCACCTGCTGCTGTCCGCAAGATCAAGTCGCTCATGCGCGCTTCTGGCGGTGTTGAATACCGTGAACTTTCCGGCGAGCAAGTCGCTTCCTGGAACGGCATCCCAATCTTCGTCAACGACTTCATGGCGTCGGACTACGTTACTGGCACTGCTGGTAATCAGACCCACATCATCGCTGGTTGCTTTGACGACGGCACTCGCAAGCTCGGTGTCTCTGGCGTTATCCCACAGTCTGGCGGTCTGACCGTTGACGACGTTGGCTTCGCTGAAGCGTCTGACTTCAAGATCATGCGCGTGAAGATGTACGCAACGATGGCTGTGCACTCGACCAAGTCGGTTGCAGGTCTTTGGAACGTAGGCATCTAAGTCAATCCAAGTTGACCCAGTAAATAAGGAGCGGCTCGTCCGCTCCTTTTCTATTTGGAGGCTCCATTGGCACTCACGCTTGGACAAAACACATACGCTGACGAAGACGCAGCAAGCGAGTACACCACGATGGCTGGCCTCGACGCACTGTCAAATCCGCAAACCAGCCTCGTGCAAGCCACGATGGCTCTTGACCGTCTTTACGGCAGTCGATTCATTGGCCGCAAGGCACAGCTTGATCAAAAGCTTGCATGGCCCCGCATACCGACCTCCAGTGATGTTTCCGTCTCTGATGATTGGTACTACACAGACTCTTTCGGCAACTACAGAGACTTCAACAGTGTACCCGCAGAGGTAATCCAGGCAACTGTTGAGCTTGCAGTCTTGCTTGAAGCGGGTTTTGACCTCTACGCCCAGCCAGAGCCTCTAGTCCTTGAGCTGAAAGAAAAGCTCGATGTGCTGGAGACGCAGGCAAAGTTTGCCTCTCCACGTCGTGACGAGGGCAACCTCTACAAGATCAACGTCATCTTGGCACCACTGCTCAGCCAGGGCGGAACGATCAAGGCGGTGCGTTGATGGACTACCTGAAGAAGCAGACCAGCGCCACCAAGAGCATCACGAAGTTCGGTAATGGCCTGAACGCTGAACTCAACTACCTCGATACAGGCGCGAAGCAAAAGATTTCGTGCGTAGTCGTCTCGTCGGATGAAAGCTACCTTGAAGGCAGCGTGCACCGCAAGGCAAAGAGGGCGCTGGTGTCTGGTGCGCTTAAAACGGCGCCGAGAGCAAACGACTTCATTGTCATGGCGAAGCAGACGTTCACGATTCGCGAAGTCGAAGACCTAACGCCTGATGGCAAGACAACCATCATGTTCAAGCTGTTGGTGTCGTAAGGGGAGGGCGCATGAACCTAAGCACCGCACGCACCATCCTTCTTGAGCACGCAAAGCTGCTGACGAACATTGGCCGTATTACTGTTGAGAACGACAACTATGAGGCGAAGAACCGGGAGCCGTGGGCACGTTTCAGTCTCACGCCAGTAGAGACCATCGTTCAGACAGTTGGACAAGACCCATGGCTGCGCATTGGCGGCCTTGCAACGATCCAGCTCTTTGAGCCTGTCGGCGTGGGAGCAGCCTCGCTGTTCACCAAAGCTGACGCTGTCATCGCCCACTTCAAGACCGCATCGCGGCTTGGCACCTCACCTGACATCGTGCACATCGAAAAGTCTTTCGGCTCGAACACGATTGACGGTCCGTCCTTCTCCAGGCTGAACGTATACGTGCGTTGGTACGCCTTCACGCGTGACGCATAAATAAGAACTACAAGATTTAGGGAGCCCAAACAATGGCATTCGCACAGAACTCACGTGTACAGGTTTTAACCGTACCGGAAACCAGCCTAGGTGTTACGCCTGCTACCCCGACCATGGCGCTTAAGCCAGTCGTTTCGAGTAGCGTGAACCTCACCAAGACCCTCATCAACTCAAATGCACTGACCGGCAATCGCCGCAAGAAGTTCTCCCGCCATGGCAACACGGCGGTCGGCGGGGAAATCGCAGTTGAGCTGTCGTATGGTCAGTTTGACGACCTCATTGCTGGTGCAATGCTCAGCGACTGGACGACGGACGTGCTTCGCATTGGCACCACCCGTAAGTCGTTCAGTGTCGAAGTCGGCTCGCTGGATGTGGCCCAGTACCAGCTCTTCAAGGGTGTCGTGCCTAACACCATGTCGGTTGACGTGGCACAGGACTCCATCATCGGTCTGTCCTTCGGCCTGATCGGCAAGAGCCAAACTACTGCTACTTCGACAGCGGCAACGACCGTCACCCCAGCTCTGTCCAATGAGCCAATGGTGCACAAGGAAGGCAGCATCTCTGTTGACGGCGTCGAACTCGGCATCGTCACCGCCTTCAGCTTCCAGATCGACAACGGCTACCAAGCTGCATACGCAATCGGCTCGGGCGACGCTGCTGACATTGCCTACGGGCAAGCCGCAGTCACGGGCTCTATGACTGTCTACTTCCAAGACCTCGTCATGTACAACCGTTTCATCAATGAGACGCAGGTGGCTGTCGAGCTTGTGACGGAAGACCCAGCGGGCAACAAGTACACCTGGCTGATGAACAACGTGCAGTTCAACACTGGCACTCTTCCGGTCGGTGGCGCTGGTCCACGCACCATCACGATGTCCTTTGAGGCACTCGATGACGACGGAACACATGGGCCGCTGGAAATCACCCGCGAAGCTGCCTAATGAGCAAGGTCAAGGCTGCGCAAGAGGAATTGGTATCGGAGATTGCTGCGGACATGCTCTTTCGGATCATGCTCCGCACTCCAGTCGATACGGGTCTTCTGCAAAGCTCCTTTGAGATTCAAGACCTCACCGCTGACGGCTTCACTATCGTCAACGACACCCCGTACGCGCTCTACGTTGAAGAGGGCACCGAAAAGATGGGACCAGCACACATGGTGCGGGCCACTCTTGAGGAACGACAAGAAATTGTTGATCGCGCGGCACTAACAATTAAAACAAGACTCGCATGACCAAAGCAACATCCATCAAGGATTTTCACTCGAAGACCAAGTCAGTTAAAGTCCACAACCCCGAAGACCGGAACGATATCTTTCTGCGTGAAGACGGCTCGCCAGTGACCATCGAAATTGTTGGCCCATTTAGCGCAGAGTTCTTGAAGGCAAACATCGAGTGTCAACGTCAAAAGTTGAAACTTGAAGTTGAGCAAATTGGTGATCCTGAGGTCACTGAAAACATCAATCTTGAATTCCTGTCAAAGTTAATTGTTGGGTGGAACGCGCCAGAATTTTTCGGTGAATACAGCAAAGATGCGGCCCTTGCTTTGCTCATGGACCGTAAAACAAGCTGGATCGCTTACCAAGTTGACGCCGCATTTAACAAGTTCGATTTTTTCAAAGGCTGACGGAAAGGCTGTGCAACTGGACGCGCCACCAAGTTGCACTTGATTCCGAGTACGAATCGGGCCTGACTGTCAGGGAAAATCTAAAGCGCATATCATCGCAGACAAAGAAATTGTTTGATGACGTGGTCAAGGAGCAAGGCGACGCTCTCCCACCTGCGGATAAATATCCTGAGCAGCTGGATTACTTGAACAGGATGTTTGTCGAACTCAGTAGATCACGCACGTACGATCATGGCTTCGCAAAATGTCTCTCCTTTGTGGAGATCAAGGCTTATCTCGAACTGACTGGCGCAAAGCTTGATTACGAAGAACTCCAGATAATCATTCAAGTGGATGATGCCTGGACGCACCAGTACAACAAAGAGAGAGCAAACGAAAGACAACGCCAAGCTGCTAACTGAAAAGGAAGGCAGCAATGGCGACAGTCAACGAATTTGCAGAATTAAAAATCAAGGTCGATGCCAGCGAGCTGACAAAGCTCGACAAGGACATTGATCAATCCAAAAAGAAAATTGGCGACCTGGGCGACACCGCATCAAAGAGCGGTGGTGGCCTTGGCTCGCTCGGTAGTGCCGCAGAAGGTGCCGGCGCTGGCCTTGGCACGTTTGCCGTGGCTGCAGGTGCAGCAGCAGTAGCAGTCGGATTTGTAGTCACGAAGGTAGCGGACTCTATTGGCTGGTTTGTGGACCTCGGGAAGACAGCGCTCGACGTGTCCGACAAACTCAATGACTTCTCCGAGCAGACGCTCATCTCCACTACCCGGCTCAACTACCTCACCAACGCATACAAGCTGACAGGTGTCACGGCCAAGGAGGTCATCGACAACGCTGAAGCTCTCTCTGGCAAGCTCGCCAAGCAGGACGAGGCGACAGGTAAGGTCGTCATGGCGATGGAGAAGTTGGGTGTCTCCACGAAGGACGCCAACGGAGAACAGAAGACGGCGCTCCAGCTCCAAGAGGACATCGTCGTGGCCGCATCGAAGGCCAAGGACGCGTCCGAAGGGCACGCCCTGGCCGTTGCCGCACTGGGCACCTCCTACTACAAGCTTCGCCAGCCAATCCTTGACGTGAAGGAGAAGGGCGAGGCTATGTACGACCTGATGGTCAAGACAGGTGGGTACATGAGCGGCGACATGTCGAAGGCGTCGGGCGAGCTGCATGACAACCTTGACCGCCTGAAGGTCGTCTTCGGCGGCATCGGCACCACCATCGCTAAGGTAGCCCTTCCAGCGCTGAGTGCGGTGGCTGAGAAGGTGTTGAGTGTCGCGACGACGGTTGCCCAGGCTATCGCGCGTATCACCGGCATGAACCCAGCAACGGAGAAGGTCAACGATGCCATTGGGGACATCAACCGCCAGAAGTCCATTGCTGAGGCGACCATCGCCAAGCTTGAGGGCAGCGAGTTCGGCCAGACCGCGCAGGGTCAGAAGGCTTTGCAGTCGGCCAAGGACCAACTTGCTCTCTTGCAGGAGCGCAGCCGTGAAATGGCACGGTACAAGACCGCCACGGATGCAGCAGCCGCAGCACAAAAGAAGCTTGACCTGCAAGGTACTCCGGGCGAAGGTCAGTCCACGGCATCTGCTCGCGACCCAAAGCCATCAAAGGGCAGCAAGGAGAAGGCGGAGAAGGAGCCAAAGACACTCTCCGACATCGACATTTACAAGAAGCAGCAGGCGGCGCTCGAAGACTTCCGCAAGTCAGAGGAAGAGCTTGCGAACTGGGAAAAGAGCGAGCGCGAAAAGGCGGCGAAGCAGGAAGAGCACATGCACAAGCTCCTTGAGCACCGTGCTGAGCTGTACAAGGGGTACATCGACCAGAACTATGAAGTGATGAAGCAGTTGGCAGAGGTCAACACTCTTGAGGAAAAGGGGCTGCTCACCACGGAAGAGGCGATCAAGGCTCGCCAGAAGCTGAATGATGAGCGCGCACCAGAGACCTTCGCTGAGGGCTGGAGCAGCGCCATGAAGAAGTTCTCCAAGGACGCGCAGGACAGCGCGAAGGCTGGCGAGGACGCATTCAACAGCTTCGCTAACAACGTCGAAGGCGCCCTCAACAACTTCATCCAGACGGGCAAGTTCTCGTTCTCCGACTTTGCACGCTCTGTCATCGCTGACCTGGGCAAGATGGCCGCGAAGGCAGCTGCATCAGGCATTGCCAACCTCCTGAGCGGTGCCATTGGCTCGGCGCTTGGTAGTGGTACCAACTGGGCGTCCAACGGATCTGGCTTCGGCACGGGCAGCAACTTCGGGAACATGGATTTTGGCGGCTTCTTTGCTGATGGTGGTGATCCTCCAGTCGGAAAGGTGTCCGTGGTCGGTGAGAACGGACCAGAGGTGTTCGTGCCGAAGACTGCGGGCACGATCATCCCGAACAGCGCTTTGAGCGGTGGCAACCTCAACGTGGGTGGCATCACCATCAACGTGCAAGGTGGACAGACCAACGAAGAGACCGGCAACGTCGTAAGTAAGAAGATGCTCACCGTGATTAACGGATTAGTAGATCAACGCATCACCCACGGCTTGCGACGAGGCAACCGCTTGAACCCACTGTAAGAACTAAATAGCTGCTGGAGGTATGAATGCCAGCAGCTTTACCACTTACAGACCGCATTTCACAGTCGTCTCAACGCAAGACGACACCACGCAGCATCAGTTGCCAGTTTGGCGACGGGTACGAACAGATTCGCCCTGACGGCATCAACTACCTTGTTGATGAATGGTCCATTCAATATGAGGCACTGAACGCCACTGAGCGCGCAACACTTGTCAACGTGCTTCGCAGCGTGGGTGCTTGGGACTACCTCACGTGGACACCCATCGGCTCATCTACGCCGCTTAAGTGGCGAGTAGTTGGAGGTTGGACTGAGTCGCCGCAATCCGGCGCTCTGTACTCCCTGAGCTTCAACCTCAAGCAGTTCTTCTAATGCCGATTCCGTACTCAGAGATTCGGTCCCTCACGCAGGACTCACCCCTGATCGACCTGTTCATCTTGGACCTGATAAACGGGGAGACTCACCGCTTTTGCAACGAGGCAGCAGCCGACGGGGGAGCGCTCTTCCTTTCAGGAGTTCCGTATTACCCGCTTCCCGTAGTCATAGAAGGCTTCGGACAGAACAACACCGGCGCGCCTCAGCGCCCGACTATCAGCATTTCGAATGTGTCGAGAGAGCTACTGTCTTTGGTCGTTTCGTACGGCGACATGGTCGGGTCAACCATCAGTCGTATCCGCATCTTTGCGAAGAACCTCGACGGAGGTTCTTCACCCGATCCAGATCAAATCTTCGGACCAGAAAAATACCTCATCACGAAAAAGATCGTCCACAACCACACCATGATCCAGTGGGAGATTGCTGCGCCATTCGACCGTCCGAACACCAAACTCCCGATCCGTCAGGCGCTGCGCGATCCAACGTCGAACAGCAAAGGCTTCCCGGGTCTGGCACGGAGGATTCGATGAAGCTGAACGACAAAGCTTTGGCTGACTTCCAAGCCCATGTCCTGCGGGACTACCCAAACGAAGCATGCGGCTTCATCGTGAAGGGCAAGTACATCCCCTGTAAGAACGTCTCCGCGACACCTGAGACACACTTTGAGGTCGATTCAAAGGACTACATAAAGGCACTCAAGAAAGGTCCTCTGGAAGCACTGCTGCACTCCCACCCATACAAAGAAGGTGAGAGGCTGATGCAGCCTGCCGAATGGCCGACGACCGCTGACATGGAAAGTTGGCTGGCGTGGAAGATGGAGATTCCATTTGGCATCGTCGGCACGGACGGTGTTGGCTTTACCCGCATGGCGTGGTTGGACGAAGCGAACCCCGAACCCCTGACCGGACGTGAGTTCATTCACGGCGTCAACGACTGCTTCAGCGTCATCCGCGACTGGTTCAGGCAAGAGCGTGGCATCACGCTGAAGAATTTTGCTCGTGGCTGGGGTTGGTGGGAGATGGACAAGAACCTCTACGTGGACAACTTCGCAGCGGCAGGCTTTGAAGAGATAGACGTTGACGACCTTCAGGTGGGCGACGTAGTGATGCTCCAGATTGGCTCGATCCAAGTCATCCACCATGCAGCAGTAGTCGTCGGCAACAACCAAATCTTGCATCACCAATGGCGAAAGCTGAGTCACGTTGACTCGCTCAGCCGCTGGCACCGATGCATAAAGAAGGCAGTGCGGTTCAACCCAACACTGCTACAGGGAGACAAGAATGAAAACGATCCACTTTGACGGAGCCATCGCCCAGCTTGCTGGATGCGAGACGGTAGAAATGGACGTGAAGAACGCCCAAGACCTCGTCAGTGCGTTGAATAGCCAGGTCAAGGGCTTCCGGAAGTTCGCTGCGGAAAACAAGATCATCCTGGCCGCGTCGAAAGACGGCATGGAAGATGCCAAGGCCATTGTCAGCCACAACAGGGAAATGACCTTTGAGGGCCGCGACCACCTGTGGGTCGTGCCTGCATTCTCAGGCTCAGGTATCGAGACGGCCATCATTGCAGCAGTCGGTGCAACTGGTGCTGCTGCTGTGGCCATCACCGTTGCAGTGAACCTTGCGGTGTCTTTGGTCACGTCGGCAATCATCAAGGCGCTTGCGCCGTCGCCTGACTCGTCCGAAGGACCAGCAGAGGCAGCAAAGAGACCGTCGTTCCTCTTCAACGGGTCCATCCTGACGTATGAGCAGGGATACGCAATCCCGTTGATCTACGGCAATCACCATGCCGCAGGCATCGTCATCGGGACCGACATCGACGTAGAGGACATTCCGTTTGACTTCGCAACGATGTTCCCTGATCCAGCGGGTGGTGCATCAGGTAGAGGACACGTTCCAGCAGAAGCATGGATGAACAACGAAAACGCCGGAGACATGTAATGGCAGAGCCACAGAACAAGAACAACAAAGGCAGAAGCAAGAAGACGATCCAGAAGGCATGGGAGGCATACCACCTTAACCCGCTGAAGGGTGAGAAGAAGGGCGGCGGTGGTGGTTCAGCGCCAGAGTTGCCAAATACCCTCGCGTCCCGAGCAATCGTCAAGATCGGTGTGCTTGCATCCGAAGGGCCAGTGCAAGGTCCAATGGGTGGCGCTCAGGGCATCTACATCAACGAGACGCCGCTCCAAAACTCTGATGGTACGTACAACTATAAGAACATCAAGTACGACTGGCGAGTGGGTACCCCAGGTCAAAGTCTCATCACGGGCTTCGGTGAAGCGCCATCCATTGTGGACGTTGGCGCAGTGTTGACCACCACATCTGATGTGATCCGCGAGACCACAGAAGACGATGCAAGCTCCGTCAAGATCATCATCAACCTGCCAACCGGACTTGTCTTCTCCTGGCAAGGCCAGTTGTTCCCAACATGGGTGGACCTGAAGATCTACCGTCGTCTGTCGGGCACGACGGCTTGGGAGTTCGTCACTGACGTGCAGATTTCGGGAAAGACCGACTCCATCACGCAGAAGCAGGTCCGCATTACACGACCTGATGGCGTTGGGAAGTGGCAGTACCGCGTGCAGCGCGTTACCGCAGACAGCAATGTCAGCACGCTCCGCAACGACACGACTATTGCTCAGCACGTCGAGTACACCCCGATCCAGGCTGACAACAACTACCCCGACGTTGCATGGTTTGCTGTGGGTGTTGATGCTGAGGCCGTCAACGGTCAAATCCCAAAGATCAGCGTCTTGTGGAAGGGCCTCACCGTCAAGGTGCCATCCAACTACAACACTGAAACGAGAGCGTACACGGGCATGTGGAACGGCGCATTCAAGAACGAATGGACCGACAACCCAGCCTGGATTCTGTATGACCTCCTGACCAATGAGCGCTACGGCCTCGGCGCGCGTGGACTGTTGGCCGCTGACGTGAACAAGTGGAGCTTCTACGACGCTGGCGTCTACTGCGATGAGATGGTTCCGGCGAATGAAGCGCACACCGAATTCGAGCCACGCTTCCGCTTTAACTACCCGATTGCATCCCGCGATGATGCCTGGAAGGTGCTCAGCTCCATCGCTGCCAACATGCACGCGACGATCTACCAAGACATGCGCGGCCAAATCTCGCTGTCTCAAGACAGACCTGCCGACCCGAAGATGCTTGTCACCAAGGCAAACGTCATCAGCGGGGAGGGCACTGCTCCTTTCAACTACAAGGGCACTGACCTCGAAGAGCGCCCAACGTCGATCAAGGTGACGTTCAACGACCGGTTGAACATGAACCTGCCTCGCATCATCACGGTGGAGAGCGAGGAATACATCGACCTGTACGGCTACAACGTTTCGGACATCGCTGCCTTCGGTGTGGTGACAGAAGGACAGGCACGCCGCCACGGTCTGTGGACTCTGTACACGGCGCACGAACAGACAGACATTGTCAACTTCAGCATGGGCTTGAACGGCGCCGACTTGGAGCCGGGCGACATCGTCAGCATCTGGGATGAGGACTACACGGACAAGGCAGGCGGTGGTCGAATTGTGAGCTATGCGACCGGCACCGTTACGCTGGATCGTGACGTAGAGATTGGCTTGGGTTCTTCCATCCGTGCCATGCTGGCAGACGGCATTACCGTCGAGTCGAGAAGCATCACGAATGTCCCTGGCACATACCGCACAGTCACGGTCAGCCCTCCGTTCTCGCAGCCTCTCATCGACCATGCTGACTACATTGTCGTCAGCTCTGTTGAGCCTCGTCAGTTCCGCGTCACATCGAACATTGGCGATGGCAAGCAGTACAACATCGAGGCGATTGCGCACAACCCGAACAAGTATCTGCTGATCGAGCAAGGCATTGACCTGCCTGCACCGGTCTACACGGACAGCGAGCCAAGTGTCTGCTCTGCGCCGCAAGACCTGACAGCCCGTGAATCGGTCATAAACGACAACGGCGTACTGATCCGTCAGGCGCTGGTGTCATGGGTTCCACCAGCGCGCGGGAAGGCGGTGAGCTACCTGCTTGACTACCGTCGCGTGGCTGACGTTGGCGGTGTAGATGCCGGTGACTCTTGGGTATCGGTCAGCGTAAAGGGCACCTCGTACTCAATCCCGCAGGTTTCCACGGGTAGATACGAGATTCAGTGCCGTGCTGTGTCCGTCTTTGGCATGGCTTCAGCAGACTTCGCGACCGCATTCTTGAACATTGACACAAACGGAGGCGAGTCGTCGCCACTGCTGGCACCTGTTGGCTTGCAGAACGCAATCGATGGGTCCACCACGCAGTTTGTCGGCCGTGACCTTGTCGTGAAGTGGCAAAACCCATCCGACCAGTCCACCGCTCTTGCTGCGCTACGTGACTTCCAAGTCACGATCATCGATGCGGACAGCAACGACGTGATGCGCCAAGACTACGTCGCTGGCGTTCCTCCTGGCGGCTTCCAGCAGTACACCTACACGTTCTCCATGAACACCAACGATGGCGGTCCTATCCGTCGTCTCAAGGTGTCTGTGCGCTGCCGCGACACGTCGAACAACCTGAGCGCAGCAGTCGAACGCACGTTCTTGAACCCAGCTCCAGCGTACGTCACTGGCATCGAGGTCACGCCAGCAATGGGCATGGTCTACATCCAGCTCAACAGACCAACCGACGCGGACTTTGCGGGCGTGGCGATCTGGAGAGGATCGTCAGCAGGCTTCACGCCATCACCATCGACTCTTGTCTTCCGTGGCGACAGCATCTTCTTCACTGACAACGCCGTCGAGCCTGGAACTACCTACTACTACAAGGTCGCCGCCTTCGATGACTTCGGCTTCGCTGACGATGCATCAGATTTGAACCTGTCGGCATCCTTCAGCGCTACGCCTTTGCAGTTCGAGGTCGGTGTTCCAGGCGGCACAACGTTCCCAACGTCGGCGGAAGAGGGCGACACCTTCTACCGTACTGACCTCAAGACGCTCTACATCTACACGTCGGGCGCATGGGTTGCGGCAGGTGTTGCGACAGGGACTGCTCTGCCAAGCACAGCTCAAGAGGGCGACACGTTCATCCTCACCCCAGACAATGTCATGTATATCCGCAAGAGCGGTGCATGGCAGGCCATTACTCCTGCTGATGGGTCGATCACGACTGGCAAGCTGGCGGCTGGAGCAGTCACGACGGCCAAGCTTGCAGCGGGCGCAGTCACTGCGAACGAGATAGCTGCATCGACCATTACTGGCGGCAACATTGCCGGTAACACGATTGAAGGCACCAACATTGCCGGTAACACCATCACCGGCAACAAGATCGTCGGAAGCACCATTACTGGCGACAAGATTCAGGGTGCGACGATCACGGGCGACAAGATCGCCGGCAACACCATCGAGGGCACCAACATCAAAGGCACCACCATCACGGGTGACAAGATTGTTGGTGGGACCATCACAGGCGACAAGATCGCTGCGGGCAGCATTGACACCTCTTTGCTGAAGGTGGCGGCAAGCAACAACTCTGTGCCTGACTCGGAAATGGCGTACGGGAACGGTGGCACGCTTACTCGCTCGGGCTGGTTGCCAAAGGGCTGGGGAACCTTCCAGACGCACGACGTTGCGCCGGTGTTCGGTATCAACTACCCAGACTTGTCGTGGAATCCATCGGGCTCAAACTCGATGGCGATCTACCAGCCGAACAACAGCTACAACGGCAACCAAGATTGGTCGGTCTACCAGCAAATCTACTCGCCGCCGATTGCCGTGGTGGCAGGCAGACGCTACGAGTTCTCCGTGTACACGGGTGCTCACCGCGCGATGAACGGGTGCCATATCGAGTTCTACAACGCGTCGGACGCTGGTTTGGGATCGATCAACGGCACGGTCAACAACGTAGAAGCGGCGGGCGGCAAGGCACTGTCCGGCTACAAGCGCATCGGCGGGTTTGCGTACGCGCCGTCCGGCACAGCCTACGCCAGACTTTGCGTGAAGAAGGCTCCGACGATCACTGGCAACAGCAACTCCTACGCGTTCTTCACCAAGCCATATCTTGGTGAGGCATACGCAAATCAGACTGAGTTCACGCCATACACGCCAAACGGGGGTGGCACGCTCATCGACGCAAATGGGATCACCACTAACAGCCTGTCAGCTTTGAGTGCCAACGCCGGCACTCTTTCTGCCGGTCAAATCACCATCAACAGCAACAACGCTGGCGATTGGGGTTACATCCGCACTCCGGGCAAATGGCTGGACGGCAACTGGGGCTGGATCATGGCGCAGCACCCGAACGGAAGCATGTTCTTCGATTTGACTATGAGCAACTTCCGCCTTTGGGCTCACCACAACGCCGGCGTGTCCGCGTCTTGGGGACTCGATGCACCGGGCATCTCTATGGGACCGGGCGGGCTGACGGTGTCGCAGGCAAACGTCATCAACACACTGCAAATCGCTGGCAACGCCGTCACGATCCCTGCTGCAGCGACCATGAGCACCGGGCCGGTTTACAACAGCTCTGCGTGGGCGTCGAATCCGCGCGCAGTGTTCTACAACTACGATGGCCAGGGCTCGCCAATTTTGATCTGGTGCTTGTTCCGAACTTCGAACAATGATCACATTGATGTCTACGTCTACCGCGGTGGATCGCTGTTGGCTTCAGGTGCTGCCGGTGCAGCAACGTGCTTTGCGATCCAACCACCGGCAGGCGGTGGTGACATCTTCGTGACGACAGGAAGTAGTTCGGGTGGCGCAATCAGCTTGCTCAGTGGAAGCGTCATCCTCATGACGGTAAAGAGGTAAATAGCCGATGCTACAAATCTCTTTCTACGAGCCAAAC
Source organism: Xenophilus aerolatus (assembly GCA_030418545.1). GTDB lineage: Bacteria > Pseudomonadota > Gammaproteobacteria > Burkholderiales > Burkholderiaceae_C > Xenophilus. The sequence continues at coordinate 167,070 of QAIB01000008.1, forward strand.
GGCAAGATCAGGTTCTACACGACGGTTCCAGACTTGGAGACGGCAGACTACGCTTCGGGCAAGGAAGGTCTGCCATACGTGGTTGGCACGCCGCTAGGAGAGGGTGCTTACGTGCTCGACGGAGTGATTTTTGCCCTGCCACCACAGCCGACTGCCGCACATGTTTTCGACTACAGCACCAAGGAATGGGTAGACCCACGGACCCTGGACGACTTGAAGTCGGCGCAGATTGCGTTGGTAGATCGTGGCTTCGAGGCGGCTTCGGCTGCACTTGTTGAGGGCTATCCACCAGCCGAACGGCTGACATGGCCTACGCAGCAGGCTGAAGCACTGGCGTGGCAGGCGAACAGCACTGCTCCGACACCATTCCTTGACGGCATTGCAGCATCGCGGGGAATCACACCGGAAGACATGCGGCAGAAAACCTTGGAGAACGTCCTGCTCTTCATGGGTGCATCGCAGCAGTTGGTCGGCCAGCGGCAGAAGCTGAAAGACCAGATCACGGCGGCAACTACCGTAGAGGAAGTCCAAGCCATCGTATGGGCCCTACCTGGATAAATAGCTTCACGCTATTACAGGAGGCTCGATGCCACATACAACTTATACGCTCAACAAGGTTGCAGAAGCCGTTGTTGGCAAGACCACTTTCACTGCGCCGACCGTTTACATTGGTCTGTCTACTACTACCCCAGTCGCTGCCGGTACTGGTGCAACCGAGCCTTCTGGCAACGGATATGCACGGGTTTCTGGTACGACGTGGGCAACAGCGTCCGGTGGAGCTACCTCAAACTCGGCAGCAATTTCGTTTGCGAAGGCAACTGGGTCTTGGGGCACTGTGACGTACGTGGTTGCTTACGACGCATCCACTGCTGGCAACATGCTTTGGTTTGCTCCGCTTGGCGCATCGAAGTCGATTGCCGCTGACGACACACCATCCTTCGCGACTGGTTCTATCACCGTCACCCAAAGCTAATCCGCTGTTGGGGTAGTGGATGGCTGATACCGGATGGCTGTCACCCGGTACCTGTTCCGATACAGGTACTACATGGGCGAATTCAAACAATGCGTCTGCGCTTGACGGCAGCGATTCGTCCACCTCAAGCAACATCCCGATCTCGACCCGCTTTCAGGTGTGGCAAGAGGGCTTCGGACAAACGGACGACTTCCTCGTTGAGGATGGTCAGTTCGATGTCGTGCTGTGCGCGGTAGGTAGCTTCACGTTTCTGCTCAGCGCAGATGGATACGACGACCTTGAGGTGGTCATTGAGGCCGTAGAGCCAGAAGAGGGAGAAGAATAATGGCGATCACAGTCACTAATGTCCAGGCAATTTACCCGTCGGGTACGACCGTTTCAAATGGCGCTTCGTACCCAACCATTGGAAGCAGTTTTAATATAGTCAGTGGAACATATTATGTCGCAACGATATATGGCGCGAATATGCCTACTAGTCTTGGCAGTCCACCGTGGTATGCCGGCTCCTCGAAGACTGTGCTGCCGTTGAACTTAATAGATTCGATTCCCGGAAAGATGTATGTCTACGGCGGATTTGCCACCTCCACCACCTCCAACGTCTACATTACCATGCAAGGAACCCAAGACACGGGTTCAGCAGTCACTTACTGGTGCAACACTGATGCCATCACTGGACTTTCGTCGTCGGGGACGATTGTTCAGTCCGCGAAAACTACTACAGCGGGCACGAATCCGGGGGTAACGCTCAGCAGCACCACCCCAGGCAGCGTTGTTTACATGGTAGGTGGATCGACGTAAATGACCACCATTACGCTAGAGAGCGGATGGACCAGCTTAAAGAACGCCACACTGTCCGGCTCACCACCACTCAGTCAAGTCGTAGTTGCTTACAACACGGCAGGTGATACGACGCCATCGTTCACGACAAGTGGTGGAACAGCGAACGCGCTAATTGCTCTTGAGATCAGAGTCGCGCCAACAGCGGTGTTCGAAAGCGGGTGGACGTCCGTCTCTGATACAAAGACCAGCTTAATGTATGGCGCTGGCCTTTATCAGCAAGTAATTTCGGGGTACACCACTGCTGGCGACAACACTCCGTCAGCAAATCTGTACGGCGCAGATGTCGGGCTTCTTGCTATTGAACTTGCTGACCCCTCATCTAGTGGTCCGCTCAACCCATCCTCTTCAGTGTCTTCGGGCGGCACCGTGTCGTGGGCGACGCCAAGCGACGCAAACGAGAGCGACAACGTCTACACCACGCACACGGTCAGCACTACTGCGGCCAACATGCCGTATCTCAACACGTCGGGATACGGCTTCAACATCCCATCGAATGCCACCATCAAGGGCATCACGGTTGTTGTCGAGAAGAAGTACACCGGTGGCTCGACAGGCAACGTAAGAGACAACACCGTCCAGCTCATGAAGGCTGGCTCCCGTGTCGGGAGCAATCTCGCTGTCACTGGCACGAACTGGAGTTCCACCGACACGAACGTCACGTACGGCGGCAACACGAACCTCTGGGGCACTACGTGGACTCCAGCGGAAATTAATGACTCCGCCTTCGGTGTCAGCGTCCGAGCAGTAGGTAACGGTACTGGTGCCAACCGTGTTGCCAACATCGACAACGTCCGTATCACCGTCAGCTACATCGCTCCCCTGCCAACAGGCACCGCGCCAACCATCGTTCAGCAGGCCATCAATACCAGTGGCACGACGACTCTGCCTAGTGCCACAACGGCAGGCAACACGCTGCTTGTCATCGCGACGTACGACCCAAGCGGTGGAACCAGCTCCATCACGGACAGCAAGGGCAACACAGTCCCTGCGCAGTTCCTCGACTACGGCACGGGCATCACAAAGTACCGTGCATGGCTGATCCCCATCACGACCGCTGGTGCATCGCATTCCATCACCGGCTCTTTCGGCACGTACACGGCGTACTCAACGATATCCGTCTACGAGCTGTCTGGCGCAGTCACGGTAGACACACCTGTCACTGCCTCTGCGTACGACACGACCTCGCCGTATGAGGTCACGTCTGGCTACCCATCGCAGACGAACAACCTTCTGTTCGCAATCATCGCATCAGAGGGCAGCGACAACGTCACGTTCAGCGCATCGGGTTGGACAAAGCAGAACGAGTTCGCGGATTTCACTGCATATTGGGGTCAATCCAACTTCACTAAGGTAGGTGGCTCTGGACAGGAGTTGTTCAGCGCAACCATGTCAGCTAACTCGCCAGATATCGTTTCAGTCTTTGGACTGAAGCAGGGTACTGGCTCTAACCCGGTGGATTTGGGCACGGCGTCAGTTACGTCAACAGGCGCGATCAGTTCACCTTCGTTGCAGGTCCAACGCGGGCTGTCTGCTTCTCTGACGGGCACGTCAAACATCAACGGTACGTTGGCCGCCACAAGGGGTCTGTCGGCTGCTTTGACTGGCAGCACGACAATCACTGCATCCCTTGGTAGGCTTGTCTCGCTGAGCGCTGCGGTAACGGGTTCATCGACTATTGAAGCCTCGTTGAGCGCTGTCAAGGAGCTGTCCGCAGCGGTTGTTGGCACCTCAACAATCAGCTCGCCAACGCTCGACACGTACAAACAACTCAGTGCTGATCCGATTCAGTCAACCGGGACGATCACTGCGTCTCTGTCCGTCGCAAAGGAGCTGAGCGCGTCCTTAACTGGATCAACCGCGATCACTGCAAAGCTAGATGCGCAGAAGTTGCTGAGTGCCGAAGTGCAGAGCACGGGAAGCATCACCGCAACCTTGAGCGCTGACAAGCAGCTTAGCGCGCAACCGATCATTGGCACGACCACCATCACTGCCACCTTGGGCAACTTGGTCAGCCTCGAAGCCCAACCTATCGTATCCACGGGTACGGTTGAAGCTGGCGCAATTGAGTTGCTGAAGACGCTTGAGGCCGATTCGATTGTCGGCACGACCACGATCCAGGCGGGAACGTTGCTTGTCGAGCGTGGGCTGTCTGCGGCGGTGGCTGGCACAACCAACATCAGTGCAGCGCTTTCGGTGCAGAAGGGCCTTGCCGCATCGTTGACTTCTACCGGCACCATCACTGCCGCGTTGAGCATCAAGAAGGAGCTTGCGGCGCAGCCTATTACTTCAACAGGTCAGATCTCGGCATCGCTAAGTGTCGCGAAGGAGCTGTCGGCTGAGGTCATTGGTACTTCTGTCATCGACGCAAGCGGGCTGCAAGTTGTTCGTGGCCTTGCTGCATCGGTCTCCGGATCAACCGGCATCGTTGCGGGTCTGTCAGTGCTTCGCGAGCTGAATGCTGCGCTCACTGGAGCAACAGACATCGTTGCCGCCGTTGAGGTAGAGAGAGGTCTTGCGGCTGTAGTAGAGGGCAACTCCGACATCACTGCTCTGTTGGCGCTGGAAGTTGGCCTTGCAGCTCAGCTTACTGGCGCAACGACGATTACCGCAGCACTGTCCTTGGTCGCAAGCTTCCGCGACAAGCCAGTCATCGAAGTGCAGGTGCTTGCGCCTGAACAGATCGATGTACAGGTGCTGCCAAATGGCTTGATCACTGCACAGGTCATAGACAAGCCAGCACTAAATATTTCCATTCAATAGGAAACGTATGGCACAAGAAGTCGCACTCACAATTGATCAAGGCAGCCAATACGTGCAGCCATTCAAGTTCTTCGCTGATGAAGGCAACACTGACATTTTGGATTTGAGCGGCGCGAGCGCTGCCATGCAGTTCAAGCGCGATGACTATGATGGCGCGGTAGTGTTGGCGCTGACCTCTGCATCGGGGCTTGTCATTGACGCCGCTCAGGGCACGATCACGGCCACCATCACGGCGGCGCAGACAGCAGCAATCAAGGTGATGAAGGGTGACGACTCAGTCACCGGCCGCTACGACCTTGAGATTGAGGTTGGTGGCGTCAAGAAGCGTGTCTTGCAAGGCGACTTCACCATCACCCGCGAAGTCACGACTATTTGATTAGGAAGTCCTCTTTGATCTTGCCCTCAGCAAGCAGAGGCTTCATCCACCTTGGGGCATGACCCTTGCCGCTCCACAGTTCACCATTCGGCCCTTGATATTTGGGGGCGCTCACCGTGCCTTTGTCAGCACGTTCTTTGCGGGGAGTGGATCGACGGGCGGGAGCGTACTTGCGCAGCTCCTCGACAGCTAGATGGATGTCCAATCCCTGAGCTTGCAGCTTTCTCGCCAGCGCATCCACCAGCACCTTTACCTCTTCAACAGAACGGCTGGCGAGCAGTTCACGGGCCTTCTGCGCCTTCTTCTCCAGCTCAGCGATTTCCTTCTGTATGTCAGCGTAGCTCTGTGCCATTGCATTCCTTGTTGTTGGGGGAAGTCTGCATTATCTACGAGCGTCAGGATAAATATGGTTTTCAGGCGGGAGAGCAAATGCCAGAGTCAGCAGCAGCGGTAGCGCAGGCCCGCATTGAGACGCACCTTGAGCACATCAAAGAGAACGTAGAGCAGTTGGCGGCGGATCAAAAGGACCATGCCCAGGAAATGAGGGACATGAAGGAGATGGCGTACCAGCTCCATGCCAGCTCTCAAATCCAGCTTCAGGCGATTGAGGCAACCAACAAAAGAGTAGACATCTTTGACAAGAGCCTAGACGCTGTTCGCGAAAGGATTGATGTGCTTGACGAAAAGATGGACAAGGTCGAGGACGACTTCATGTCGTTCAAGACGAAGATGCTTACCTACATGGGGATCGCTGGCACCGCTGCGGCTGGTGTATGGGCCATCTTTGGGTCGCACATCACTACCTGGGCACTGCGTCTGTTCGGGATCGGCTAACGCTTTTGAGCAGCGACCTTGCGGCGGCGCTCATTCTACGAAGTGCCAAACGCCAGTCAAGTAACATACTGTTACATATCAAGCATCTAACCAATCTTGATGGCGTTGAACTCGATGTGACAGATCGAATGGACCAGCGCGGCGCGGCCCTCGTCGGTGAAGGGCGAGCGCGTGGGCACCTCGGTGGCCGACACGCGCACCGGCCTTGCCGGTCGGCCAGGCACGCCGGGCTCGTCGCCCGCGTCGCGCACCGGCACGCACCAGGTCTCGTCTGCTATCGATTCCATAGCTGTCTGCGCCCACAAGGCGCGCGTCGCCGCCACTTTCTCTTCGGGATCGGTGAGGCGGAGCGCATGCAGGGCACGCAGGCGGGGGTGCATCCCTACAATTCTAGGGATGCTCTTCACGAATCGAGCGGCAAGTGTGCGCTGCGCATCGGGATGAGCCACGAGGCGCAAAGCGCAGCAATAGCCCGGCTATTGCGAGCATTTGCAACGACGTGGGTCGCCCGATTGCGCAGATGCACACGGCGCGAGGATTCGTGAAGAGCATCCCTAGGGATCGCATCGCCGATGGCACTGCGCCTGTGCGGCGAGTGCCTTCATCCCCCACATCCGAACACGCTGGAGACTCCCCGATGGCCCTGTATGAACTCGACGGCGTCGCGCCGCAACTCGCCGCTGGCGCCTGGGTGGCCGACAGCGCCCAGGTCATCGGCAACGTGAAGATGGACGTGGACAGCAGCGTGTGGTTCGGCGCCGTGCTGCGCGGCGACACCGAGCAGCTTTCCATCGGTCGCAACAGCAACATCCAGGACCTGTCGGTGCTGCACGCCGACGTCGGCTGTCCGCTCACCATCGGCGAGAACGTGACGGTGGGCCACCAGGTCATGCTGCACGGCTGCACGATCGGTGACAACTCGCTCATCGGCATCCAGGCGGTGGTCTTGAACAACGCGAGGATCGGCCGCAACTGCATCGTCGGCGCCGGCAGCGTGGTGACCGAGGGCAAGGAGTTCCCGGACAACTCCCTCATCATCGGCGCGCCCGCCAAGGTGGTGCGCACGCTCGACGAGGCTGCCGCCGCCAAGCTGCGCCAGAGCGCGGAGCATTACGTGGACAACGCCCGGCGCTTTGCGAAGGGCCTGAAAAAGATCGCTTGAATGAAGTTCACTCGCTGCTTCTTCCCCGTTTCCCCCATCAAGGCACCCGCGGAACCGGCTGGGCCGGGCCGCTGGGTGCGCCCCCTCGAGGGGGAGCGCCGAAGGCGCATGGGGGTGTAAGTCCAATGTCCGAACTGCACACCTTTCTTTTCGACGGCCTTCCCGTGCGCGGCATGGTGGTGAGGCTCGACCAGGCCTGGCAGGAGGTGCTGGGGCGCCGCGCCTCCAACACCCACACCGGCGCCTACCCGCAGCCGGTGGCCGAACTGCTCGGCGAGATGACGGCCGCTGCCACGCTGATGCAGGCCAACATCAAGTTCAAGGGCTCGCTGATCCTGCAGATCTTCGGCGACGGGCCGGTCAAGGTCGCGGTGGCCGAGGCGCAGCCCGACCTGGGCGTGCGCACCACGGCCAGCGTGGTGGGCGAGGTCGCGGCCGACGCGGCCCTGCCCGACCTGGTCAACGTGAACAACAAGGGCCGCTGCGCGATCACGCTCGACCCCAAGGACCGCCTGCCCGGCCAGCAGCCCTACCAGGGTGTGGTGCCGCTCTTCGGCGACCGCGGCGAGAAGCTGGGCAAGCTCAGCGACGTGCTGCAGCACTACATGCTGCAGAGCGAGCAGCTCGACACCACGCTGGTGCTGGCTGCCGACGACAAGGTCGCGGCGGGCCTGCTGATCCAGCGCTTGCCCGTGACGGGCGAGGGCAACCTGGCCGGCGGCACGGCACGCGCCAACGAGGACGAGATCGGCCTGAACGAGGACTACAACCGCATCGCCACGCTGGCCGCCAGCCTGACGCGCGAGGAACTGCTCACGCTCGACGTGGAGACCATCCTGCGCCGCCTGTTCTGGGAAGAGAAGCTGCTGCGCTTCGAGCCGCGCAGCGGCATGCTGGGCCCGCACTTCGCCTGCACCTGCAGCCGCGAACGCGTGACCAACATGCTGCGCGGCCTCGGCCGCGAAGAGGCCGAGAGCATCCTGGCCGAGCGCGGCAACATCGAGGTGGGCTGCGACTTCTGCGGCAAGCAGTACCGCTTCGACCCGGTCGATGCGGCGCAGATCTTCACCTCGCCGGGCGATCAGATGCCGGGCAGCAGCGTCGTCCAGTAAGCCGCTCAGCCCGTGCGGCCGGCCAGCAGGTCGGTGAAGAGGCGGTGCTCGCAGCCCGGGTCGGAGCACTTCTCGCAGGGCCAGTTCCACGCCTGGGATTCGGTGCCTTTTCGGCCCGAAGCCCCCGTCCGCTCTGCGCTTTCCGCCATGGAATTGATGGCGTTCCAGGCGTTGGCGAGCCGTTCCGGGCCGCTGCCATGCACCACCGTGTAAGGCACGCCGCCACGGGCCAGGGCCGCGCGGACCAGCGCATCCACCGGCTCGCGCACATGCGGGCCGTCGCGCTGCAGGCCGTCGGCGACCCAGGGCAGGTCGAGGGCGGTGAGCAGCGTGATGGCGCAGCGCCGCTGGGCCGCGAGCGCGGCGTCGTAGAGCGAGGTGTCGGCGAAGAGCAGGTCGCTGTAGACGGCCGTCATCAGGGCGGTGGTGTCGGCCACGGCGACGCCGTCCGCTGCCGCCGCGGCGATGCGGCGCGTCTGTTCGTCGGCAATGGCCGCCTGCTCCTCGGGCCGGGGCGTGCGGCCTTCGCGGTCGCACCACTCGCGCAGGTACTCGCCGACGAAGGTCGCAGCGATGCCGCGCGCCTGAAGGCGTGCCGTGAGGGCCCGAGCCAGCTCGGTCTTGCCGGTGCTTTCTGCACCGAGCACGGCGATCACGCAGCCGGCGGGCAGGCGGGGCGTCATGCCGGTTGCGCAGCCGCGGCGGGCGTTGGTAGCCGCCGACGCCACGCGACATAGCCCGCGACGCTGAGCGCTGCGAAGACAGCGTACAGGCCCACCGTGAGCCACAGGCCCTTGTGCACGAAGAGACCGACGCTGACGAGGTTGACCGCCAGCCACACGCCCCAGTTCTCGATGAACTTGCGCGCCAGCAGCACCTGGCCGACCACGCTGAGCGCAGTGACGAAGCCGTCGGACCAGGGCACGTCGGTGTCGGTGAAGCGGTGCAGGAAGAGGGCCAGGGCCGGCCAGAGCAGCGCCGAGCCGGCCGCGGCGGCGAGCCAGCCGTGCGTCGAGAGTCGCGCCACCTGCAGACTGCTGCCGTCGGCCCGGTGCCCGCGCAGCCACTGGAACCACCCCCAGGCCGCCATCACGGCGAAGAAGACCTGCAGGCTGGCGTCGCCATAGATGCGGTGCGCGGCGAACACGCCCACGTAGAGCAGCGAACTGAGCATCGCCAGCGGCCAGCCCCAGTGCACCTCGCGCATGTTGCACGCGACCATGGCCAGCGCCAGCACGGCGGCGACGAGTTCGAGCCAGGAGGCGGGCGCACCGTCGATGTGGAAGGCGGGGGCAGCCAGGAGGTCGAGCAGCGCGGGCACGACGCGAGCCTCAGCGATAAGCCATCGACGGCAGCGACGAAATATCGACTGTGCTGGAGGCCGCGGAGCTGGCCACGCGGGAACATCCGCGGAACCGGCTTTGCCGGGCCGCAGGATGTGCCCCCTGAGGGGGTATCGGGCGGCTACACGCAGTGAGCCGCCCAAACGGGGGGGAGCTCATTTTGCGATCTGGACCAGGATCTCGTTGGGCTTGACCATGCCCAGTTCCTGTCGGGCGCGCTCCTCGACCATCTCGATGCCCTCCTTGAGGTCGTTCACCTCGGATTCGAGTCGCTCGTTGGCGATCTGCGCCTTGGCATTGGCCTCTTTCTGGTCGTTGAGCTTCTTCTGCAGCTGGGCCACCTCGGGCACGCTCCCGCGCCCGGTCCACAGCTGGAACTGCAACAGCACCAGCAAAAGGACCAGGACGATCGGAACGACGAAACGGGAGCGCATGGCCCGCCGTGGGGTACCGGCTACTTCAGGTTGTAGAAGGCGGCGCGGCCGGGGTAGCTGGCGACGTCGCCGAGGTCTTCCTCGATGCGCAGCAGCTGGTTGTACTTGGCGATGCGGTCCGAGCGCGACAGCGAGCCGGTCTTGATCTGGCCCGCGTTGGTGCCCACGGCGATGTCGGCGATGGTGCTGTCCTCGGTCTCGCCCGAGCGGTGCGAGATGACCGCGGTGTAGCCCGCGCGCTTGGCCATCTCGATGGCGGCGAAGGTCTCGGTCAGCGTGCCGATCTGGTTGATCTTGATGAGGATCGAGTTGGCGATGCCCTTGTCGATGCCTTCCTTCAGGATCTTCGTGTTGGTCACGAACAGGTCGTCACCCACCAGCTGCACCTTCCTGCCCAGGCGCTCGGTCAGCAGCTTCCAGCCATCCCAGTCGCCTTCGTGCATGCCGTCCTCGATCGAGATGATCGGGTACTTGTCGCACCAGGTGGCGAGCATGTCGGTCCAGCTGGCGGCCGAGAGCTGCAGGCCGCCTTCGCCGGCCAACACGTACTGGCCGTCTTTGTAGAACTCGCTGGCGGCGCAGTCCAGGCCCAGCGCGATCTGCTCGCCCGCGGTGTAGCCGGCCTTGTCGATGGCTTCGAGGATCAGCTGGATGGCTGCCTCGTGGTTCTCGACGTTGGGCGCGAAGCCGCCTTCGTCGCCCACGGCGGTGGGCATGCCGCGCGAGTCGATGATCTTCTTGAGCGCGTGGAACACCTCGGCGCCGTAGCGCAGCGCCTCGCGGAAGGTGGGGGCGCCCACCGGGATGATCATGAACTCCTGCAGGTCCAGGCTGTTGTTGGCATGCGCGCCGCCGTTGATGACGTTCATCATGGGCACCGGCATCTGCATGCCGCCCATGCCGCCGAAGTAGCGGTACAGCGGCAGGCCCGATTCCTCGGCCGCGGCGCGCGCCACCGCCATCGACACGGCGAGCGTCGCGTTGGCGCCCAGGCGGCTCTTGTTGTCGGTGCCGTCGAGGTCGAGCAGCGTGCGGTCCAGGAAGGCCTGTTCGCTCGCGTCCAGGCCGAGCACGGCCTCGGAGATCTCGGTGTTGATGTGCTCCACGGCCTTGAGCACGCCCTTGCCCAGGTAGCGGCCCTTGTCGCCGTCGCGCAGTTCGATGGCTTCGCGCGAGCCGGTGGACGCGCCCGAGGGCACGGCCGCACGGCCCATGGTGCCGCTTTCCAGCAGCACGTCGCATTCGACGGTGGGGTTGCCGCGGCTGTCGAGGATCTCTCGGCCGACGATGTCAACGATGGCGCTCATTCAGTGGCTCTCCAGTTTTTTGAAATCGGTGTGCAGCAGGGTGGGACCTCAAAGTCCCTCGACGGCGATCATGTTCATGATGGCGGCACCGGCCCGCGCGTCGCGCGCCTTGCGGTACTCCTCGGTCTCGTAGAAGGCCTTGGCCTTCTCGAAGCTCGGGAACTTCAGCAGCACGACGCGCTTGGGCTGCCAGTCGCCTTCGAGCGGCTGCACCTCGCCGCCCCGCACGCAGACCTCGGCGCCATGCGCCTGCATGGCCGCGGAGGACAGTTTCTTGTACTCCTCGTACTGCGTGGGATTGGTGACGTCGACGTAGGCGATGACGTAGCCGCTGGGCATGTGATGTGTCTCCGGATGAGGGGCGAGGAAATCAGGCGTCGAAGGCGTTCTCGAGGAAGCCGTTCTTCTTGGTGATGCGATCGAGCGCGACGAGCGTCTCGAGCAGCGCCTTCATGTGCTTGAGCGGCACCGCGTTGGGGCCGTCCGACAGGGCCTTGTTCGGGTCGGGGTGCGTCTCCATGAAGAGGCCCGCCACGCCCACGGCCACGGCCGCACGCGAGAGCACCGGCACGAACTCGCGCTGGCCGCCGGAGCTGGTGCCCTGGCCGCCGGGCAGCTGCACGGAATGGGTGGCGTCGAACACCACCGGCGCGCCGGTCTCGCGCATGATCGCCAGGCCGCGCATGTCCGAGACGAGGTTGTTGTAGCCGAAGCTCGCACCCCGCTCGCAGGCCATGAAGCTGTCTTCGGCCAGGCCCTTTTCCCGGGCCGCCGCACGCGCCTTGTCGATGACGTTCTTCATGTCGTGCGGCGCGAGGAACTGGCCCTTCTTGATGTTCACCGGCTTGCCCGACTGCGCGGCGGCGCGGATGAAGTCGGTCTGGCGGCACAGGAAGGCGGGCGTCTGCAGCACGTCGACCACCTTGGCGGCCTCGGTGATGTCGTCTTCGGAGTGCACGTCGGTCAGCACCGGCAGGGCCAGCTCGCGCTTGACCTTGGCCAGGATCTCCAGGCCCTTCTCGCGACCCGGGCCGCGAAAGCTGGTGCCCGATGAACGGTTGGCCTTGTCGAAGCTGCTCTTGAAGATGAAGGGGATGCCCAGCGAAGCCGTGATCTCCTTCAGCGTGCCCGCGGTGTCGAGCTGCAGCTGCTCGGACTCGACCACGCAGGGGCCGGCGATGAGGAAGAAGGGCTGGTCCAGGCCGACGTCGAAGCCGCAGAGTTTCATGTGCGCTCCCTGCCCGGATCAGCCGACCGCCTTCAGCGGCATCTTGTCTTCGCCCTGGTGCGTCAGCGCTGCCTTGATGAAGGCGTTGAACAGCGGATGGCCGGCCCACGGCGTGGACTTGAACTCGGGGTGGAACTGCACGCCCATGAACCAGGGGTGCACGGCCTGCGGCAGCTCGACGATCTCGGTCAGGTGCTCGCGCTGGGTGAGGGCGGAGATCACCAGGCCCGCCTGGCGCAGCTGGTCGAGGTAGTTGACGTTGGCCTCGTAGCGGTGGCGGTGGCGCTCGGTCACCACGTCGCCGTAGATGCTGTGGGCCAGCGTGCCGGGGGCCACGTCGGAGCTCTGGGCGCCCAGGCGCATGGTGCCGCCGAGGTCGGACTTCTCGTTGCGGGTCTTGATGCTGCCGTCGGCGTCCTTCCACTCGGTGATGAGGGCGATGACGGGGCAGCTCGTGTCGGGGTCGAACTCGGTGCTGTTGGCGTTTTTCAGGCCGGCCACGTTGCGCGCGTACTCGATGGTCGCGACCTGCATGCCCAGGCAGATGCCGAGGTAGGGCACCTTGTTCTCGCGGGCGTAGCGGGCGGCGGTGATCTTGCCCTCCACGCCACGCTGGCCGAAGCCGCCGGGCACGAGGATGGCGTCGTACTTGGCCAGGCGCGAGACGTTGTCGGGCTGGATCGTCTCGGAATCGACGTAGTCGATCTTCACCCGCGCATGGTTCTTCATGCCGGCATGGCGCAGCGCCTCGTTGAGCGACTTGTAGCTGTCCGACAGGTCGACGTACTTGCCGACCATGGCGATGGTGACTTCCTTCTGCGGGTGCTCGACCTCGTAGACCAGGTCGTCCCAGCGCTTGAGCTTGGCCGGCGGCGTGTTCAGGCGCAGCTTGTCGCAGATCAGGCCGTCCAGGCCCTGCTCGTGCAGCATGCGCGGCACCTTGTAGATGGTGTCCACGTCCCACATCGAGATCACGCCCCATTCGGGCACGTTCGAGAAGAGCGAGATCTTGGCGCGCTCTTCCTCGGGGATCGGGCGGTCGGCGCGGCACAGCAGCGCGTCGGCCTGGATGCCGATCTCACGCAGCTTCTGCGCGGTGTGCTGCGTGGGCTTGGTCTTGAGCTCGCCGGCCGCGGCGATGTAGGGCAGGTAGCTCAGGTGGACGAAGGCGCTGTTGTTCGGGCCGGCCTTCAGGCTCATCTGGCGCACGGCCTCCAGGAAGGGCAGCGACTCGATGTCGCCCACCGTGCCGCCGATCTCGACGATGGCCACGTCCACCTCGTGCGGCGTGCCGATGCCGGCGCCGCGCTTGACGTATTCCTGGATCTCGTTGGTGATGTGCGGGATCACCTGCACCGTCTTGCCGAGGTAGTCGCCGCGGCGTTCCTTCTCGAGCACCGACTTGTAGATCTGGCCGGTGGTGAAGTTGTTGGCCTTGCGCATGCGCGTCGTGATGAAGCGCTCGTAGTGGCCGAGGTCGAGGTCGGTTTCAGCGCCGTCATCGGTCACGAACACCTCGCCGTGCTGGAACGGGGACATCGTTCCGGGGTCGACGTTGATGTAGGGATCGAGCTTGATGAGGGTGACCGTGAGGCCGCGGGATTCGAGGATCGCGGCGAGCGAGGCGGAGGCGATTCCCTTGCCCAGGGAAGACACCACACCACCGGTGACGAAGACGAATTTGGTCATTGCCTTGTGCGAACGCGCGCCAGAACCGGGGTTTTGCGCGCCATTCGGCAGTGGGAAATTGAGATTATAGGTGTGCCCCCCGACCCCAATGCCCCGAGGGGGAGCGCGGCCGCACCTGCCCACGGGCATTCCGGCGCGGGCCGACTGCTACATTCCGCGCCATGCAAGACCTCGCCGGCAAACACATCGTCCTGGGGCTCACCGGTGGGGTGGCCTGCTACAAGTCGGCCGAGCTGTGCCGGCTGCTGGTCAAGGCCGGTGCGCAGGTGCAGGTCGTGATGACCGAGGCGGCGGCGCAGTTCATCACGCCGGTGACGATGCAGGCCCTGTCGGGCCGGCCGGTGTATGTCTCGCAATGGGATGCGCGCGAGCACAACAACATGCCGCACATCAACCTCAGCCGCGAGGCCGATGCGATCGTGCTGGCCCCAGCCAGCGCCGACTTCATCGCGCGGCTGGTGCAGGGCCGTTCCGACGAACTGCTGAGCCTGATGTGCCTCGCGCGGCCGATGGAGCGGGTGCCGCTGCTGGTCGCGCCGGCCATGAACCGCGAGATGTGGGCCCACCCGGCCACGCAGCGCAACCTGCGCCAGCTCGATGCCGACGGCGCCCGCGTGCTGGGCGTGGGCAGCGGCTGGCAGGCCTGCGGCGAGACCGGTGACGGCCGCATGCTGGAGCCGGCGCAGTTGCTCGAAGAGATCGTGGCCCAGTTCCAGTCCAAGGTGCTGGCCGGGCAGCACGTGGTGGTCACGGCCGGCCCCACCTTCGAGGCGCTCGACCCGATCCGCGGCATCACCAACCACTCGTCCGGCAAGATGGGCTTCGCCATCGCGCGCGCGGCGCGGGAGGCCGGCGCGCAGGTCACGCTGATCGCCGGGCCGGTGCACCTGGAGACGCCGCGCGGCGTCCAGCGCACCGACGTGCTTTCAGCGCAAAACATGCTCGCAGCGGCCGAGGATGCTGCGCAGGCAGCTACAGTTTTCATAGCAACCGCCGCCGTGGCGGACTGGCGTCCGGCGGAGCAGGCGAGCCAGAAGATCAAGAAGAACGGCGACGGCCAGACGCCCGTGCTGCACTTCGTCGAGAACCCCGACATCCTGGCCCGGATCGCCCGCAGCGATCGGGCCCGCCAGGGCGCGCTGTTCTGCGTCGGCTTCGCGGCCGAGAGCGAGAACCTCGTCGAGCATGCCAAGGCCAAGCGCGAGCGCAAGGGCATCCCGCTGCTGGTGGGCAACATCGGCCCGCTGACCTTCGGGCAGGACGACAACAGCCTGCTGCTGGTGGACGCCCAAGGCGTGCGCGAACTGCCGCGTGCCCCCAAGCTGCAGCTCGCCCGCGAGCTGGTGGCCGAGATCGCCGCACGGCTGCCGCGCAACCCGCCCGCCCCATGAACCCCGAATGGAACACCCCGCCCGGCGGCGACTTCGCCCGCTACGTGGAGCAGCTCACGGCGCGATCGCTGCGGCAGGTGAGCGCGCCGCAGTCGCACGAGCACCAGATGGACGTCGGCATGGGCGACCACGCGCCGCCATCGCCGCCGCGGGGCAAGGGCTTGCCGGCAGCGCCCGCCGCTCCGACGGTCGGCAAGCCGGCCGGCAATGACGGCGCGATGCGCGGCTTCGCGCGTTCGCTGGCCATCGGCTGGGCCGGCCTGCTGCTGGTGCTGCTCAGCAGCGGCGCCACCGTTGCAGCGCTGGGCGTCCTCGTCGCCGGGCTGTGGGCCGGATTCCAGTTGCGCCGCTGGCTGCTGCCGCCCGGTGGGGCGGCCGGGCTCAAGGCGGCACTCGAAGACATCGCACGGCAGCAGGCCGTGCAGAACCGACAAGGAAAGAACAAGCCATGAAGATCGACGTGCGCGTGCTCGACGCCCGCATGAAGGACGAACTGCCGCGCTACGCCACCCCCGGCAGCGCCGGCCTGGACCTGCGCGCCTGCCTCGCCGAGCCCTTGACGCTGGCGCCCGGCGCCTGTGAACTCGTGGGCACCGGGCTGGCGATCCACCTGGCCGATCCCGGCTACGCGGCGCTGATCCTGCCGCGCTCGGGCCTGGGCCACAAGCACGGCATCGTGCTGGGCAACCTCGTGGGCCTGATCGACAGCGACTACCAGGGCGAGCTCAAGATCAGCGCCTGGAACCGCAGCCAGACCGCCTTCGTCATCCAGCCCATGGAGCGCCTGGCCCAACTGGTGGTCGTGCCCGTCGTTCAGGCGCGGTTCAACCTCGTCGACGCCTTCGCGCCCACCGAGCGTGGCGAGGGGGGCTACGGCTCCACCGGCACGCGCTGAAAGCGCCTCGTTGCAACTGTGAGGGCCGGGTAAAGGTGTGAACCCGGTCAGGTGCGGGCGTATCCGAGATCTCAGAATGTTGGACCTGTCATCGCCCGGCGAGCACGGGCGTTGAAGAAGCAGCATCAGTGGTGAGCCCACCGCTTGCCCAGAGGAGCCTCACATGCAACGCCTGACCCGCATCCTGTCCATCACCGCCGCCGCCGTGGCGGTATCCATGCTCACGGCCTGCGTGGCGCCCGCGCCGGTCTACTACCAGCAGTCGAGCTATCCCTACCAGCCGGCGCAGCCGGTCTATCCGGCCGGCTACGGCGCCAACCCGTACGTCGAGCTGGGCCACGTCGCCAACATCGAGGTGATCCAGTCCCAGACCCCGGGCTACGGCACCTCGGGCGGCGGTGCCGTGGCAGGCGGTGTCATCGGCGGGGTGGTGGGCAACCAGTTCGGCCGCGGCAACGGGCGCGCAGCGGCCACGGCGCTGGGCGTGATCGGCGGCGCCCTGCTGGGGAACACGATCGAGGCGCAGAACAACGCGCCGCGCGTCTACCAGAGCTACCGCGTCTCGGTGCAGACCGACAACGGTGCGTATCGCGCCTTCGACGTGCCCAGCCCGGGCGACCTGCGCATCGGCGACCGCGTGCGCATCGACAACGGGCAGATCTCCCGTTATTGACCCACCCCCAAGGCTTCGCGGACTTCGTTCCGCTTCGCCAAGCCCCTCAAGGGGGCACACGCGACGGCCCGGCAAAGCCGGTTCCATGCGTGTTCCCGCATGGCCTGCTCCGCGGCCACCTGAGCGGGGAGGGTGAGGGCGTTGCTCAGTGCAGGCGGTCGTTGCCCGGCGCCATCGGCTCGAAGCGGAAGAAGCCCGTGCCGGCGGTGCCCTTGCCGATCTCTTCCTCCGTCGCCTCGCGCACCGAGCGCACGGTGACCGACAGGCGCAGCGCGATGCCGGCCAGCGGGTGGTTGCCGTCGAGCACGAGGTGGTCCGGGTAGATCTCGGCCACGGTGTAGAGCGCGTTCTTGGGGATGCTGTCGCTCACGCCCTGCGGCAGGGCAGCGCCGTCGAAGGTCATGCCTTCCTCGACCTCGGCCGGGAAGAGCGAGCGCGGCTCGAGGAAGAGCAACTGGTCGTCGAAGTCACCGAAGGCCTGCTCGGGCTCCAGGTGCAGCGACACCACGTCGCCCACCTCATGGCCCTGCAGGGCCGCCTCGACGGTGTCGAAGAGGTCGTCGCCGCCGATGAGGAACTCCACCGGTTCGTCCAGCACATCGAGCGTGTCGCCCAGGGTGTCCTTGAGCGTCCAGGTCA
Source organism: Xenophilus aerolatus (assembly GCA_030418545.1). GTDB lineage: Bacteria > Pseudomonadota > Gammaproteobacteria > Burkholderiales > Burkholderiaceae_C > Xenophilus. The sequence goes on from QAIB01000008.1 coordinate 184,726, forward strand.
GGCCGACCACGCATTGGGGGGTGATTTCCATGGGGGAGAATTCTCCCATGGACATCTCCCGACCGCTGCCCCTGCTGGGCGGCCTCACGCCCGAACGATTCATGCGCCGGCACTGGCAGAAGAAGCCGCTGCTGGTGCGCCAGGCCATGCCGGGCATCGTGCCGCCGGTGGCGCGCCAGCGGCTCTTCGAACTCGCGGGCGAGGAGGGCGTCGAGTCCCGCCTGGTCGAGCACGACGCCCGCCGCGGATGGCGCCTGCGCCATGGCCCCCTGGCGCGCCGCGCGCTGCCGCCACTGGCCCGGCGCGCCTGGACGCTGCTGGTGCAGGGCGTGGACCTGCACGACGAGGCGGCGCATGCGCTGCTGCAGGCCTTCCGCTTCATGCCCGACGCGCGGCTGGACGACCTCATGATCAGCTACGCCAGCGATGGCGGCGGCGTCGGGCCGCATTTCGACAGCTACGACGTGTTCCTGCTGCAGGTCAGCGGCCGGCGCGAATGGGCGATCGGGCGCCAGCGTGACCTGTCGCTCAAGCCCGACCTGCCGCTGAAGATCCTCGCGAACTTCGAGCCCGAGCAGCGCTTCGTGCTCGAGCCCGGCGACATGCTGTACCTGCCGCCGCGCTATGCGCACGACGGGGTGGCCGTGGGCGGCGACTGCATGACCTACTCCATCGGCCTGCGTGCGGCCACCGACGCCGAACTGGGTGCCGACCTCCTGGCCCGCGTCGCCGACGCGGCCAACGACGAGCTGGCCGAAAGCGGCCCGGCACGACGCTACGGCGACGCATCGCAGCCGGCCGTCGAGCGGCCCGGTGCCATTCCGGCGGCGCTGCAGGCCTTCGCGCGCGAGGCGGTGCGCCGAGCGGTTGCCGGCGACGAGGCCATCGACCGCGCACTGGGCGAAGCGCTGACGGAGCCCAAGTCCAACGTGTGGTTCGACCCTTCGGAAGCCGGCGAGCTGACGCGGGGCGTGCGGCTGGACCGCCGCACACGCATGCTCTACGACGAGCGCCACGTGTTCATCAACGGCGAGAGCTTCCGTGCCGGCGGCCGCGACGCGACGCTGATGCGCCGGCTCAGCGACGAACGCATGCTGGCGCCGCGTGAGCTGCGGCATGCCAGCGCCGAGGCCCTCGAACTGCTGCAGGACTGGCACGAAGCGGGGTGGCTGCATGCCGAGTGAACTGCCCGAGGGCGCCTTCGACGGGCGCCAGGCCTTCATCTCTCACCTGCGCACGGCCTTCGCAGCCGCCGCGCAGCAGGGTTGGAAGGAAATGGTTCTGAGTGACGCCGACTTCCTCGACTGGCCGCTGGGCGAGCGCGAGGTGATCGACGCGCTGCAGGCCTGGGCGGCTTCGGGCCGCAGCCTGCGCCTGCTGGCGCGGCGCTTCGACGGCGTCGAGCGCCAGCATGCGCGCTTCGTCCAGTGGCGGCGCATGTGGGACCACATCGTGCAGGCGCGGGCGGTGCCGGGCGAGGGCAGCAGCGAGGTGCCCAGTGCCCTCTGGACGCCGGGCTGGTTCCTGCACCGCATCGACCCGGAGCGCTGCCGCGGCGTCTGCGGGCTCGAGGCCGAGGCGCGCGTGGGGCTGCGCCAGGCGCTCGACGAGCAATTCCAGCAGGGCCGGCCGGCCTTTTCCGCGTCGGTGCTCGGTCTCTAGCCTCAGGCGTCGAGCCAGCAGCTGCCTTCGGCTGCGTTAGCGGTCAGCACGTCCTCGGGCTGCGTGCCCAGCGCCTCCGCGAGCAGGGCCTTCGCCAGTTCCGGCCGGTTGTTCTGTTCGCTCAGGTGCGCCGCCAGCACGTGCCGCAGGCCCGCATGGTGCACGGCACGCGCGATCTCCGCCGCCGCCTGGTTGGACAGATGCCCGTAGTTGCCGCCGACGCGTCGCTTCAGGAAGGGCGGGTAGGACGACTGGGCGAGCAGCTCCGGGTCGTGGTTCGACTCCAGCACCAGGGCCTGCAGCCCCTGCAGCCGCGTCATCACGTGCGCGCTGGCATGGCCCAGGTCGGTCAGCACGCCCAGCGTGCGGGCGCCGTCGGTGCAGCGCAGCTGCAGCGGCTCGCGGGCGTCGTGCGGCACGGTGAAGGGCGTGAGCATCAGGTCGCCCACCACGATGTCCTGGCCGTCGCGTGCGAACTGCAGGCGACCCGCGTAGTCGGGTGCGCCCGTGGCCAGCCAAGTGCCCTCGCTCATCCAGACGGCCGCCCCGTGCTTGCGCGAGAACGCGTGCGCGCAGCCGATGTGGTCGCTGTGCTCGTGCGTGATGAAGACGGCGTCGATGTCTGAGGGCGCCACGCCGGCGCGCACCAGTCGCGCGTCGAGCTGACGAATCCCGAAGCCGCAGTCGACGAGCAGCCGCGACACCCGGCCGGCGCTGTGGACCTCGACCAGCGTCGCATTGCCGGTGCTGCCGCTGCCCAGGCTGCGAAAACGAAGCATGCGCGGTTCCTACAAAGAAGAATGCCGGCAGCAGCCGGCATCGCAGGCGGGCCGCACGGGCAGGGGGCCTGCCCGGCGGATATTCATCACTTGAGGTCGTCGGCGATGACCTGGACGATGCGCTGCGCATTGGCCGAGGTCTCGGGACCGCCGGCTTCGTTGAGCACCGACACCGTGGTCGATTCGCCCTGGCTCTTGACCTGGACGCGGTACTTCGCGGGCTTCTCGGCGTCCCTGGAGCGGTTGAAGATCTTGCTGAAGAAGCCCGGCTCCTTGCGGTCCGGGTCGGGGGTGACGTAGCGCACGAAGTAGATGCCGGCGCTGCGGTCGCGGTCCTCGACGGTGAAGCCCGTGCGGTCGAGCGCCAGGCCGACGCGGCGCCAGGCGCGATCGAAACCTTCGCTGATCTGGACCACCGGCTGGCCGCCGACCGTGGCGACCTGGGCGGCGCGGGCCGAGGGCGGCGCCGAGGCCACGGCTGCCTTCGACTGCTCCTGCGTCACGCCGAGCTTGACCATCAGGCGACGGAGGAATTCGGTCTCGAGTTCGGGATCGACCGGGCGCGGCTGCCAGTTGGTGAGTTCCTTGCGCTGGGTGGTGTAGACCTCGACCATGCCGCGGTGGCTGATGTAGATCTCGGTGCCGTTGGGGCTGCGCTCCATGCGGGTGCGGAAGCGGTCGAGTTCGCCGGTGGAATAGGCGCTGTCGATCAGCTTGCCCAGCGAGCTGCGGATGATGTCCTGCGGGATCTTGGCGCGGTTCTCAGCCCAGTCCGTTTCCATGATGCCGAGATTGCGCTGCTCCATCGTCAGCAGGAAGCCGTTCTCGAGCCAGAAGTCACGCACGGTGTCCCACAGCTGCTCGGGCGGGCGGTTGACCACGATCCAGCGCTCCTGGCCCGCGCGCTCCATGCGCACGTCGCCCAGGCTGGCCACGGCCGTCGGAATGGTGGGCGCGTTGGCGCGGCCGGCCTCGAAGGCGTTGGCGGAGACGGCGCCGCCCGGGATGGCGTAGCGGTTCTCGCGCGAGAGCTGGGTCAGGTCCGGCGGCACTTCCAGCGTCGGGGCCTTGCCCGCGCTCTTGTATTCGATCTTGTCGCTTTCCAGGACAGAGCAGGCGGCCAGGCTGGCCACCAGGGCCAGCAGAACGAGTCGCGTACAGGTTTTCAACGTAGTCTTCCTTCAGCGGAATGGGAGTCGGTCGGTCGGGAGAACGGGCGCGCCCGCGTGTTCTGAGTGCTCCGGCGGCCAAAGGTTGCCAGCCGAAAGCGGAGAAATTCAGTCGCCGATGAGCCCGCAGGCGCGCAGCGCAGCCTCCACGACGGGGCGGTTGCCCTCGGCGAGTTCGGTCAGGGGCATGCGCAGCGCGCCGCCCATGCGGCCCATGCGTTGCAAGGCCCACTTGACCGGAATCGGATTGGGTTCGACGAAGAGGTGGCGGTGCAGCGGCATCAGCGCGAGCTGGATCTGCATGGCCTTGCGCGCATCGCCGGCAATGGCCGCCACGCACAGCTCGTGCATCTGGCGCGGCGCGACGTTGGCCGTGACGCTGATGTTGCCCTGGCCGCCGCACAGCATGAGGGCCACGGCCGTGGGGTCGTCGCCCGAATAGATGGCGAAGCCCTGAGGCGCTTCCTTGATGAGCCACTGGGCCCGTTCGATGTTGCCCGTGGCTTCCTTGATGCCGACGATGCCCGGCACCTGGGCCAGGCGCAGCACGGTGTCGTGCGCCATATCGGCGACCGTGCGGCCCGGCACGTTGTACAGCACCATCGGCAGGTCGCCGGTGGCTTCGGCGATGGCCTTGAAGTGCCGGTACTGGCCCTCTTGCGTCGGCTTGTTGTAGTAGGGGACGACCTGCAGCTGCGAGTCGGCGCCCACATCCTTGGCGTAGCGGGCCAGCTCGATGGCTTCCTTGGTCGAGTTGGCGCCGCAGCCGGCCATCACGGGCACGCGGCCCGCCGCCTGTTCGACCGTGACGCGGATGATCTCGCAATGCTCCTCGACGTCCACGGTGGGCGATTCGCCCGTGGTGCCGACGACGCCCAGGCAGTCCGTGCCTTCGGCAATGTGCCAGTCGATGAGCCGCCGCAGCGCGGGGTAGTCGACGCTGCCGTCTTCGTGCATCGGCGTGACGAGCGCGACGATGCTGCCAGTCAGTTGCTCCAAGGAGGTCTCTTTGTCGGTAGAAGGTAAACCGGCATTCTACTGAGGCGCGCAGGCCGGCCCCAGCGGGTACCTCGGGGGTGTTCCCGTAGGCGCGGCGGCGGGTCGCGCGGCGGCGATGCGCTGGACGAAGCGGGGCGCAGGCACGTCCATAAAACCATCTTCGTAGGCCACCACGCGCAGGCCGGCGCTGTTCGACAACGCGAGCAATTCACCCGGCGCCAGCAGGAACTCCGGGCGGGACGGCCGTCCGACGCTTTCGTTGCCCTGCGCGAAGGTCTCGTAGAGCAGCACACCGCCGGGCGCGACGGCCCCGGCGATGTCTGCCAGGCGAGGGCGCCAGAGGTAGTTGGTGACCAGAACAGCGTCGAAGGTACGACCGGGCAATGGCCAGGGGCCGTTCTCGATGTCCGCCTGAACGACTTCCGCCCCGGCCGCGGCCAGGGGCGCGAGACTGGCCAGCGCGGCCCCGTCGCGGTCGATCCCCGTGACGCGGTGACCGCGCGAATGCAACCAATACATGTGGCGGCCCGGGCCGCAAGCGACGTCGAGTACCCGACCGCCGGGCGCAAGCAACCGTTCCCAGCGCAGCAGCCACGGCGAGGGCGCAAACAATGGCTGCGGCGGCTGTACCAGCGGCAGGCTCATCCGAAACATGCCCAGATCATGTCCCCTAGCATCCGGAGGAACTCCGGCTGGCGATACAGGGTGAAGACGCCGCCCAGGACGGCGGCCGCCAGCGCGACGGGGAGCCAGACGGTTCGTCTGGCGCGTCGTTCACCTTGGGGCGGGGCGGATGGCGCGGCGCTCACGGCGGGTGCCCTCATGCCGGCTGCGCCGCCCCGCGCGGGATGGCGCCTTCCTTGACAGGGAGGTTCACCAGCGCCGCGAAGATGCCCAGGCCGATCGCGATGTACCAGACGACGTCGTAGCTGCCGGTGCGGTCGTACAGGTAGCCGCCCAGCCACACGCCCAGGAAGGAGCCGACCTGGTGGCTGAGGAACGCAAAGCCCCCCAGCATCGACAGGTGGGCCACGCCGAAGATCTGCGCAATGATCGCGTTGGTCGGTGGCACGGTGGACAGCCACAGCGCCCCGATCACCGCCGCGAAGACGTACACCGACCACGGCGTCAGCGGCACCAGCAGGAAGACGGTGATGGCCACCGCCCGGCCGAAGTAGATGAAGGCCAGGATCTTGCGCTTGGCCAGGCGCTGCCCCAGCGAGCCCGCGATGTAGGTGCCGATGACGTTGAACAGGCCGATCAGCGCCAGCGCGTAGCCGGCCACCTGGGGCGACAGGCCGTGGTCCTTGAGGTAGCTGGGCATGTGCACGCCGATGAACACCACCTGGAAGCCGCAGACGAAGTAGCCGGCCATCAGCAGCACGAAGCTCGGATAGCGAAACGCCTCCACCACGGCCTGGGCGATGGTCTGCTCGCGCCGCGCGGCCCCGGCGCCGCGCTGCGGCTCGCGCAGGCCGAAGGCCAGAGGCACGATCATCAGCACCACCACGGCGAGCGCCAGCAGGGCGTTGTGCCAGCCCAGGTGCAGGATCAACTGGCCTTCCACGGGCACCATGAAGAACTGGCCGAAGGAGCCGGCCGCCGCCGTCACGCCCATGGCCCAGGAGCGGCGCTCCGCGGGCAGTTGCCGGCCGATCACGCCGTAGACCACGGCGTAGGTGGTGCCCGCCTGCGCCATGCCGATCAGCACGCCGGCCGTGAGCGCGAAGAGTGTCGGGGTCGGCGACAGCGCCATCCCGGCCAGGCCGAGTGCGTAGCAGACGGCGCCCATCAGCAGCACCCGGAAGGCGCCGAGCTTGTCGGCCAGCATGCCGGCGAACACACCGGCCACGCCCCAGGCCAGGTTCTGGATCGCGATGGCCAGCGAGAAGGTCTGGCGCGTCCAGCCCTGTTCCTGGGTGATCGGCTGCAGCCACAGGCCGAAGCCGTGTCGGATGCCCATCGAGAGGGTGACGACCAGGGCGCCGCACAGGAGGACCTGGCGCATCGACAGGGGGGCGGGAGCGGACATGGGAGGGAGGTGTCTCTGGAGTTCTGGCGCGCCCGGGCGGCGGCCGCGCGATTGTCCGTGCTTTGCGTTCGCCGCGCTGCGCCGGGGAGACAGCGAGTGCGATCGGCCCGCAGCGCCCGCCAGCCGGGCGCCCTCGCCGAAGTCGTAACGAACGTGACGATTTCGTGCATTCCGGCGCATCGGCTTCGGCGAGAGGGCTGGATGGGCATCCAGTGTTTGCGCAGCCGGCTGACTACAATCCGCCGCCATGGCAACCCCCCCCAAGACTCCACCGGCCTATTCGGAGGGCTCGATCCGCGTCCTCAAGGGACTGGAGCCCGTCAAGCAGCGGCCGGGCATGTACACCCGCACCGACAACCCGCTGCACATCATCCAGGAAGTGCTCGACAACGCCGCCGACGAGGCGCTGGCGGGCTACGGCAAGAAGATCAAGGTCACGATGCATGCCGACGGCTCGGTCAGCGTCGAGGACGACGGCCGCGGCATCCCCTTCGGCCTGCACCCGGAAGAGGGCGCGCCGGTCATCGAGCTGGTCTACACCCGGCTGCACGCGGGCGGCAAGTTCGACAAGGGCCAGGGCGGCGCCTACAGCTTCTCGGGCGGCCTGCACGGCGTGGGCGTGTCGGTCACCAATGCGCTGTCGACCCGGCTCGAAGTGACTTCCCACCGCGAGGGCCAGGTCGCCCAGCTCGCCTTCGCCGGCGGCGACGTGGCCGAGCCGCTGCAGGTGCGACCGCAGACGGCCGGCGACCGCAAGCAGGGCACCACCGTGCGCGCCTGGCCCGACGCCAGGTACTTCGAGTCGGTCGCCTTCCCGCTGCACGAGCTGACGCACCTGCTGCGCAGCAAGGCCGTGCTGATGCCCGGCGTCACCGTCACCCTGGTCAACGAGAAGACCAAGGACCAGCAGGTCTGGCTCTACAAGGGCGGCCTGCGCGACTACCTGATGCAGACGCTGTCGGCCGACCCGGTGATCCCGCTCTTCGAGGGCGCGGGGCATGCCGACCGCAACGCCGACAACTTCGCCGAGGGCGAGGGCGCCGACTGGTGCGTGGCCTTCACCGAGGACGGCGCGCCGGTGCGCGAGAGCTACGTCAACCTCATCCCCACCAGCGCCGGCGGCACGCACGAAAGCGGCCTGCGCGACGGCCTGTTCAACGCCGTCAAGAGCTTCATCGAGCTGCACTCGCTGCTTCCGAAGGGCGTGAAGCTGCTGCCCGAGGACGTGTTCGCGCGCGCCAGCTACGTGCTGTCCGCCAAGGTGCTCGACCCGCAGTTCCAGGGCCAGATCAAGGAGCGCCTGAACTCGCGCGACGCGGTGCGGCTGGTGTCCAGCTTCGTGCGCCCGGCGCTGGAGCTGTGGCTCAACCAGCACGTCGACTACGGCCGCAAGCTGGCCGAACTGGCGATCAAGGCGGCGCAGACGCGCCAGCGCGCGGGCCAGAAGGTCGAGAAGCGCAAGGGCTCGGGCGTGGCGGTGCTGCCGGGCAAGCTCACCGATTGCGAGAGCAAGGACATCTCGCACAACGAGGTGTTCCTGGTCGAGGGCGACTCCGCCGGCGGCAGCGCCAAGATGGGCCGCGACAAGGAGTCACAGGCCATCCTGCCGCTGCGCGGCAAGGTGCTCAACACCTGGGAAGTGGAGCGCGACCGGCTGTTCGCCAACACCGAGATCCACGACATCTCGGTGGCCATCGGCGTCGACCCCCATGGCCCGGCCGACACACCCGACATGAGCGGTCTGCGCTACGGCAAGATCTGCATCCTGTCGGACGCGGACGTGGACGGCTCGCACATCCAGGTGCTGCTGCTCACGCTCTTCTTCCGCCACTTTCCCAAGCTCATCGAGGCCGGCCACGTGTACGTCGCCAAGCCGCCGCTCTTCCGCGTCGACGCGCCGGCGCGCGGCAAGAAGCCGGCCGCCAAGCAGTACGCGCTGGACGAGGGCGAGCTCACCGCCATCCTCGACAAGCTGCGCAAGGACGGGGTGCCCGAAGGCAAGTGGACCATCAGCCGCTTCAAGGGCCTGGGCGAGATGAGCGCGGAACAACTGTGGGAAACCACACTCAATCCGGACACGCGGCGGCTGCTGCAAGTCCGGCTCGGCCGGCTCGATTTCATGGGCACACAGGGTGAGATCACCAAGCTCATGGGCAAGGGCGAGGCCGCCGCGCGGCGCGAGCTGATGGAGCTGCGCGCCGACGATGTCGATATCGATGTGTAAGCCGGCGGGCCGCTGAGGCCGCTGTCACCGGGCCAGGGCGTCGGGCCGCTGCGAGCGGCGACGCCGGCCCTTTCTTCGCGATGAAACCGTTCGCTTTTCGGCGTGTGTTGGCTGCCTTCCTGCTGCTGCTCGGCATGCAGCAGGGCGTGCGCGCGTCCGACATCTACGGCTACGTCGACGAGCGCGGCGTCGCGCATTTCGCCGCCGAGAAGCTCGACGCGCGCTACCAGCTCTTCTTCAAGGGCGGCCAGAGCTTCGACACCGCCGACGGCCTCGGGCTCGGGCGCGCGCTGCCGGGCGGCGGCCAGTTGCCGCCGGCCTCGCAGACGCTGCTGGCGCTGTTCGAGAAGTCCTCGGCCTACAAGCCCGCCAAGGCCGCGCTGCAGGAAGCGTCGAAGCGCCACGGCATCGACTACGAGCTGCTGCAGGCGCTGGTGGCCACCGAATCGGGCTTCGACGCCCAGGCGGTCTCGCCCAAGGGGGCGATCGGCCTCATGCAGCTCATGCCGGCCACCGCGCAGCGCTATGGCGTGCAGGCCGACCGCAAGCGCACGCTCGAATCGAAGCTCTACGACCCGCGCATCAACATCGCGGCCGGCAGCCGCTACCTGCGCGACCTGATCGCGATGTTCGAAGGCCGGCTCGAGCTGGCCCTGGCGGCCTACAACGCCGGCGAGGGCGCCGTGCAGCGCGCCGGCAACAAGATCCCCAACTACCGCGAGACGCAGAACTACGTGCGCACCGTGCTGCAGATCTACGCCTACCTCAAGCCCGGCGCCACCACCGGCGGCCGCCGCGGCGGCGGCAAGGTGCCGGGGCGCATCCGCATGGAACTGCCCGGTGCATCCGCGGGCGTGGCCGGCGGCGCCGTGGGGCGTGGCAACGTGCCCGCCGACAATGCCCTTCCGCTGCCCGAGAGCTCGCTGGGCAGCACGCGGCTGCGCTCGGACTGATGCGCGGCCCTTCGACATTCCAGTGACCGACCGACGATGGACGACATTCAACCCACCCTGGACCTCCAGGAACCCGAAGATCCGAACGCGCTGACGCTGGCCGACTACGCGCAGACGGCCTACCTCGAGTACGCGCTCTCGGTGGTCAAGGGCCGCGCGCTGCCCGACGTGTGCGACGGCCAGAAGCCGGTGCAGCGGCGCATCCTGTACTCGATGTCGCGCATGGGCCTGGGCTTCGGCGGTGCCAACGGCACGACGCCGGCCGCACCGGTGAAGAGTGCGCGAGTGGTCGGCGACGTGCTGGGCAAATACCACCCGCATGGCGACACGGCGGCCTACGACGCGCTGGTGCGCATGGCGCAGGACTTCAGCCAGCGCTACCCGCTGGTCGACGGCCAGGGCAACTTCGGCAGCCGCGACGGCGACGGCGCGGCGGCCATGCGCTACACCGAGGCGCGGCTGGCCCGCATCACGCAGCTGCTGCTGTCCGAGATCGACGAGGGCACGGTCGACTTCGTGCCCAACTACGACGGCCGCGAGGACGAACCGCGGCAGTTGCCGGCGCGGCTGCCCTTCGCGCTGCTCAACGGCGCCAGCGGCATCGCGGTGGGCATGGCGACCGAGATCCCGAGCCACAACCTGCGCGAAGTCGCCGACGCCTGCGTGGCGCTCATCAAGGGCAACGGCAAGCTCACGGACGAGGAGCTGTTCGCGATCATTCCCGGCCCCGACTACCCGGGCGGCGCGCAGATCATCAGCCCGGCGGCCGACATCGCCGAGGCCTACCGCACCGGCCGCGGTTCGCTCAAGGTGCGTGCGCGCTGGAAGGTCGAGGAGCTCGCGCGCGGCCAATGGCAGATCGTCGTCAACGAACTGCCGCCGGGCGTGAGCAGCCAGAAGGTGCTCGAGGAGATCGAGGAGCTCACCAACCCCAAGGTCAAGGCCGGCAAGAAGGCGCTCACCACCGAGCAGCAGCAGGTCAAGGCGGCGCTGCTGGCGGTGCTCGACGGCGTGCGCGACGAGTCGAGCAAGGACGCGCCGGTGCGCCTGGTGTTCGAGCCCAAGACCTCGCGCATCCCGCAGGAGGACTTCATCGCGACGCTGCTGTCGCAGACCTCGCTGGAAAGCTCCTCGCCCATCAACCTCACGATGGTGGGGCTGGACGGCAAGCCGGTGCAGAAGTCGCTGCGCCAGATGCTGGAGGAGTGGATCAGCTTCCGCGCCACCACCGTCGAGCGGCGTTCGCGCCACCGTCTGGACAAGGTCAACGACCGCATCCACATCCTCGAAGGCCGGCAGCTGGTGCTGCTCAACATCGACGAGGTCATCGCCATCATTCGCGCGGCCGAGGACCCGAAGGCGGCGCTGATCGCGCGCTTCAAGCTCACCGATCGCCAGGCCGAGGACATCCTCGAGATCCGGCTGCGCCAGCTGGCGCGGCTGGAAGCCATCAAGATCGAGCAGGAGCTGGAGAAGCTGCGCGACGAACGCAAGAAGCTCGAGGAGATCCTGGGCAGCCCCGCGGCCCTGCGCCGGCTGCTGGTCAAGGAGATCGAGTCCGACGCCAAGACCTTCGAGGATGCCCGCCGCACCCTGATCCAGGCCGAGAAGCGCGCCGTCGCCGAGGTGAAGGTGGTCGACGAGCCGGTGACGGTGATCGTGTCGCAGAAGGGCTGGGTCCGGGCGCAGAAGGGCTGGGCCACCGAGCGCAACGGCGACGCCCGCCCGGAGTACAGCTTCAAGGCCGGCGACGGCCTGTACGGCGCCTTCGAATGCCGCACGGTCGACACGCTGCTGGTCTTCGGCACCGCCAAGGACAAGGTGGTGCGCGTCTACACCGTGCCGGTGGCCAGCCTTCCCGGGGCGCGCGGCGACGGCCAGCCGGTCACGACCATGATCGAGCTGGAAGCCGGCACGCAGGTGGCGCACTTCTTCGCCGGCCCGCCGGCTGCGCAACTGCTGCTGTCGAACACCGGCGGCTACGGCTTCATCGCGGCGATCGAGAACATGATGTCGCGCCAGAAGGGCGGCAAGGCCTTCATCGACGTGGGCGAGGGCGAGGCGCTCAACCGCCCGTCGCTGGTCGGTGGCGCGGGCGGGGCGGCGCCGGCCGCGCCGGCCACCCATGTGTGCTGCGCTGCCAGCGACCGCCACATCCTCACCTTCGACATCGCCGAGCTCAAGGTGCTGCCCAAAGGCGGCCGCGGCCTCACGCTGATGGACCTGGCACCCAAGGCCACGCTGGCCGGTGCCGCGGCGTACACGCGCAGCGTGCGCATCGAGGGCGACTTCCGCGGCAAGCGGCGCGACGAGCAGCTCGACATCCGCACGCTGAACAACGCGCGGGGCACGCGGGCGCGCAAGGGCAAGCCGGGCGCCTTCACCTTCGCACCCGACGCGGTGCTGCGGGTGGAGTGATGGGCGGCATCGACTTCAGTGCACTGGGGCTGCTGATCGGCGGCCTGGGCGGCGTGTTCAGCTTCTGGATCGGCCGCAGGCTGCGGCAGAAGCGCCTGGACAAGCGTCGCGAGCGCGACCGCGCCGCCACGCTCGCCAGCGAGAGCCGGCAGGCCCGGCGCGCACGCGAGCGGCGCGAGCACGGCAAGTGAGGCGCCCGCGGCCGAGCCCGCCGTGGGCCTGACGGGCAGGTCGCTCCGCATCCGACGCGCATAAGGGGAAAGTCGTCACGCTGCGCGGGCCCGTGGGCAGGGCAGAATTCCCGCACCATGGGCAACATGCCGACCGTCATCGATCCGCGTTCCATCATCCTGCTGGCCGGGATCATGGGCGTCATCATGGCCGTCGTCGTGTTCTTCATGCGGCGCAGCTATCCGCGCAGCATCCGTGGCCTGCGCGAGTGGGCCTGGGCACCGCTCGTGGCCTTCGCCAGCACGATGCTCTTCTCCGCGCGCAGCGTGCTGCCCGACCTGATGACGGTGGTGCTCGCCAACATGGTCCTGTTCCAGGCCTGCATCCTGTACTACGCGGGCAGCCAGCAGTTCCTGCTCGGGCACAGCCGCACCGGCGGCTGGACGCTGGTGAACCTGGCGATGGGCGCGGTGCTTGCGTGGTTCACCCTCGTGCGGCCCGACTACGAGGCGCGGCTGCTGGTGGTGACGCTGCTGGTCACGCTGCTGTTCCTCAATCACGCCGGGCTCTACGTGCGCCACCGCGGCCGGGTGTTCGGCATGGGGCTGATGACGGGCCTGCTGCTCCTGCAGGCGCTGGTGGCGGGCCTGCGCTTCGTGTCGGCCGTGTTCGGCCTCGCCGGCAGCGACCTCATGGAAGCCACCTGGATCCAGTCGCTCTACATCACCATGTACTCGCTCACGGTGCTGCTGCTGAGCATCGCGGCCATTCTCATGGCGACGGACCGCGTGCACACCGAGTTCGAATACCTCGCCAGCCGCGACCCGCTCACTGGCGTGCTCAACCGCCGTGCGCTGCTCGATGCCTGCGAAGCCGAGGCGCGGCGGCTGGCACGCGCCGGCAGCCGCGGCCTGGCGCTGCTGATGATCGATGTGGACCACTTCAAGCGCATCAACGACCGCTTCGGGCACCAGCAGGGCGACGCCGTGCTGCGCGCGGCCGTGCAGCGCATGCAGGAGGCGACCGGCCAGGCGGGCGTGCTCGGTCGCTACGGCGGCGAGGAATTCGCGCTGCTGCTGCCCGGTGCCGACGCGCAGGCCGCACTCGACCACGCCGACCGCCTGCGCCATGCGGTGGCCGCGCCCTTCGAGTCCGGCTCGCCGCTGCAGCCGGTGGGCCCGGTGTCGGTGAGCATCGGGGTGGCCTCGGTGTCGACGCAGACCAGCGTCGACGCGCTCTTCGCCAGTGCCGACGCGGCGCTGTATCGCGCCAAGGCGCAGGGGCGCGACCGGGTGGTGGCCGCGGCCTGAATCGCTCGGGTCGCCCGCGCCGGCGGCCACGGCAGGCGGCCGGCGCGCGGCCGGCTGCCTCGCCTGACGGCCAAGGAGGCGGTGGGGTCGTGCAGACCCACCGCCTCTTTTCTTTTCGGGCCGGCGCGGCTCAGCGCAGGCCGCGCCACCACAGCTGGTTGCTGCGCGGCTGGCCGACGGTCAGCACCTCGCCGATGACCGGCGTGGCCAGCGCGATGTTCTTCTGCTGCGCCAGCGCGGACAGGCGGTCCAGCGGGTCCTGCCAGGTGTGGAAGGCGAGGTCGAAGGTGCTGTTGTGCACGCCGTACAGCACCTTGCCCCGCACGTCCTGGAAGGCCTGCACCGTCTCCTCGGGCGTCATGTGCACCATGGGCCAGTAGGCGTCGTAGGCGCCGTTCTCCATCAGCGCGAGGTCCATGCCGCCGAAGCGCTCGCCGATCTGGCGGAAGCCGCCGAAGTAGCCCGAATCGCCGCTGTAGAAGATGCGCTGTCCGCCGCTCTCGAGCACCCACGACGACCACAGCGTGCGGTCGCGGTCGTTGAGGCTGCGGCCCGAGAAGTGCTGCGACGGCGTGGCCGTGAGCTGTACGCCGGCGTGCGCGGCCGACTGCCACCAGTCGAACTCGGCGATGCGCTCGGCGGCCACGCCCATGTCCTTCAGCCGCGCCCCCACGCCCAGCGGCACGAAGTAGCGCTGCACCTTGCCGTTGAGGTACTCGATGGTCGGCACGTCGAGGTGGTCGTAGTGGTCGTGCGAGAGCACCAGTCCCTCGATCGGCGGCAGGTCCTCCAGCTTCAACGGCGTGGGATGGAAGCGCTTCGGCCCGACGAAGCTGAAGGGCGACACCCGTTCGCCGAACACCGGGTCGATGAGCCAGTAACGCCCCTGCAGCTTGAGCAGGTGCGAGGAGTGGCCCAGGCGGATCACGTGGTTGCCATCGGCAGGCAGCGCATCGAGCTGGGCACGCGTCACGGCCTTCACGGGAATCGCGTCCACCGGCACCGTGCCGGTCTTGGTGCTGAAGAAGAAGCGCGACCAGATGCGCCATGCGCTCTGCGTGGGCTTGGCGTCGGGGTTCGGCAGGTTGTGGAAGCGCCGGTCTTCGGCCCGGTACTGCGGCGATTGCTCGTAACGCGTGACCTGGTCGTCCGCCTGTCCCGTGGCGCAGCCGCCGGCGGCGCAGGCCGCGGCCAGCATCCAGCCGCTGCGCAGGCGGCGAAAAGGGGTACGGCTCGGGGCCGGGGCAGGGGGCGTGGGGGCAGCGGTCATGGGGTCCAACGTTGGCGCCGGCGGTGTGCGATGGCGAGCGCCGAGCATCGTCGCCGCCGGCGAGGCGCGTCATTTCGAAGCGGTATCGGCGTGTTTCGCATTGTTGCGGCCCGCGCATCTCCGCGCTGCCGCTGGGCCATGCGGGGATGTGCTTCGAAGCGAAAAGCGCCCGCAGCGCCCGCAGGACGGGCGCGAGCAGCTATCGATTCGGTAGCAACGGCTTGCCGTCATAGGCCGTTTGCGGAATGGGCATCGATGCGGAATGCGTGAAGGATTTCACGATTCGGGCCAGCCACAGTCACCATGGACGACACGATCGCGCAGATGGTCAGGCAGCGCCGCGAGGCACTGCAGGGCACCGACGCCGGGCAACGGGCCTGGGGCCTGGCGCTGTCCGGGGGCGGCATCCGCAGCGCGACCTTCTGCCTGGGCCTGCTCAAGGCGTTGGCGCAGCGCCGGCAGTTGCTCCGGTTCGACCTGATGTCCACCGTCTCCGGCGGTGGCTACATCGGTGCCATGCTTGGGCGCCTGTGCACCCGCGCCGCCCATGGCGACGACGTGCGCGCCATCGAGGGGGCCTTGGCCGAAGTCGACAAGGTGCGGCTGGGCTGGTGGCTGCGCGCCAACGGGCGCTACCTCATTCCCGGCGGCATGCGCGACACGCTCTTCGCCGTCGCTCTCTACCTGCGCAACCTGCTGGGCACGCACATCGAGCTGGCGATCGCCGCCATGCTCACCGGCGCGCTGCTCGCCACGGTGAACCTCCTGATGTGGGAGGCGATGGCGGCCACCGTCGACCTGGATGGCGCGCAGGCGGTCGACCCGCTGGTGGTGCAGGTCACCCGCCTGCCCACCCTCTGGCTCGGCCTCCTTGTGCCCTGGGCGCTGTCGATCGTGCTGGCGCAGGCCTACTGGTCGGTGCGCGACCGGCCCTCGTGGTTCTTCCTTCTCAGGCAGCTCGCGATGTGGGGCATCGGCGGCACGCTGGCCTGGGTGTTCCGCGACGGGCTGCAGCAGCAGTTCGGCGCACCGCGCTGGCTGGCGCCGCTGTTCGCGGCCTTCGCAGCGGGCTGGGTGGTGGCGCTGGCCGGCGTCGCGGTGTGCAACCGCAAGGGCGCCAAGGCCGGCGTGCTGCGCAACCGCCTTACCGACTGGCTGGCGAGCCTGCTGATGCTGGCGCTGGTGCTCGCGCTGCTCGGGCTGCTGGACTGGGCGGCCTGGTGGTTCGCGGCCCATACGCAGAAGACGCGCGCGTCGTGGGGCGGTGTGCTGCTCGTGGGCGCTGCCGGGCTGCGCGGCGTGCTGCCGCTGCTGCTCAGCGGCAAGCAGGAGGCGCCCGGCATCGGCCGCCAGGCGGCGATGGCCCTGGCCAGCCTGGTCGGGCTGGTCGTGGCCTTCGTGCTGGCGGCGTGGTGGATCGGCGTGTTCTATGCCGGCGTGCTGCTGCCGGTGTTCACGCCGGCCGGGCTGGATTTCGCGCGCGGCTGGGTCTGGCTGGCGATCATCGGTGGCGTGGTGGCGGCCTATGCCTTGCTCACGGGGCGCAACTTCGCGTTCCTCAACCTCTCGTCGCTGCACATGTTCTACAAGGCGCGCATCGTGCGCGGCTACCTGGGCGCCGCCAATGCCCGTCGGCTGGGTGCCGACCCGCTGGCCGAACTGTCGACCCAGGACCCGCCCGACGTGCCGGTGGGTGAGGTCGATCCCGGCGACGACATCGCGATGGGCCAGTACGCGCCGCACCGCAGCGGCGGGCCGGTGCACCTCGTCAACGTCTGCGTCAACCAGACGCACGACCCGCGGCAGCGCCTGTTCAACCGCGACCGCAAGAGCCTGCCGCTGACGGTGGCCCCGCTGGGCTGGATGCAGGCCGCGGGCACGCCATGGACCCAGGCGCGCGGCGACGGCGCGATGACGCTGGGCGCCTGGGCCGCCATCTCGGGCGCCGCCGTGTCGGCCGGCCTGGGGCGGCTCACGCGGCGGGGCCTGGCGGCGTTGTCGGTCTTCGCGGGCCTGCGGCTGGGCTACTGGTGGAGCAGCCGCGAGGCCGGCCTCGCGCAGCGCGGCGCCGGCCGGCGCGCCGGCGGCCTGGTGCGCAAGACGCACTTCATGCTGCTCGAATGCTTCGGCGCCTTTCCCGGCAGCAGCTCGCCGGACTGGTACCTCAGCGACGGCGGGCATTTCGAGAACACCGGCGCCTACGCGCTGCTGCAGCAGGAATGCGAGCTCGTCGTCATCGCCGACTGCGGCGCCGACCCCGACTACCGCTTCTGCGACATCGAGAACCTGATCCGCCGCGCCCGCATCGACCTGCATGCCGACATCGACTTCCTCAAGCCGATCGCCGGCGCAGGGCCGGGCATCGACGGGGTGTTCGGTTCGCTGGGCGACCTGGCCTCGCAGAGCAGCCAGGCCTGCCTGGCGCTGGCGGAGGTGCGCTATGCCAGCGGGCGCTCCGGCCGCCTGGTGCTGGTCAAGCCGAACATGTCGGCCGAGCTGCCGGTCGACCTGGTGAACTTCAAGGCCGCGCACCCGCTCTTCCCGCAGCAGCCGACCACCGACCAGTTCTTCGACGAGGCGCAGTGGGAGAGCTACTTCCGCCTGGGGGCCGAGATCGGGCACCGGCTGGAAGGCGCCATGCTCACGCGCGTGGCCGGCGACCTGCGCGGCCTGTTCGAGTTCGACGACGGCCAGGCCGCGCGGGCCGTGGCGGCGGCGCCCGCTGCCGACGCCCCGGCAGCCGGCGCCAGCGCGGCAAGCGCCGCGGTCGCCGTCAGCCGGCTGCAGTCGCGCGTGCTCCGGGCCGGTGCCGTGACGGCCTCCCTCGGGCTGGGCACTGCGGCCACCCTGGGCGTCGCGGCCTGGCAGGGCATCGACACCTGGCGCACCCAGAACGCGGAGAAGCTGCGCGCCGAGAGCCTGGCCTTCAAGGACCTCACCGAGCGCTGGTCGCGCCTGCGCGTCAACGCACCGCCGGGCGAGGCGCCGGCCTCGCTGGCGGCCGAGCTGCTGCGCACCGGCGACCTGCTGTGCCGCGAGGGCGGCGAGAACTTCATGGCCAACTTCCGCCTGTCGGTGCGCATCGTCGACGACGCCAAGGCGGCCTGCCAGCAGGAGCTGGACAACGCCGCGCGTGCAGCAGGCGACGCACCACCCGCCCGCGTGAGCAGCAGCCCGGCCTGCGCGCGCCTGCTCGATCCGGGCAACGGCATCGACTGCCTGCAGGCCGAGCGTGCGCCGGCGTGCGCGCCGCGCTACTGGGCACGCGACTACAGCGGCCTCACGCCGCCGCAGGCCAACTGCAGCGGCTTCGCCTCGGGCGCGAGTTCGATGGTGGCCGCCATCTGGGGCCGGCTGCGCGCGCCCTTCGAGGTCCGCTTTCGCGACGTGGAGGTGGTGAACGAGGCAGCGCCGACGGGCGATGCCGCGGCCCCGGCCGGTGCCGTGCCCCCGGCGCGCCCACCGTACCCGACACCGGCCGGCGCAGGCACGCCCGAACAGCCCGCCGCGCCGGCGCCTGCGCCGGCCGTGCTCGTGCCCTCCGACGCCTGCCGCGGCAGGCTCGTCTACATCCAGGCCTACGGGCCACAGCAGCGCGAAGCTGCGCGCGCCCTGCGCGAGCCCTGGCGGGCACTGGGCGCGACGGTGCCGCCCATCGAGGACGTGCTGGCCTCGTCGCGCAACGCCGGCCGTGCGCCCCCGGCCGGCTACGCCCAGCCGACGATCGTGTTCCACGATGCCGCGTCGCAGCCCTGTGCCCGCCTGCTGGCGGCGCGCGGCGCCTCCGCGGGGACGTGGGCGCTGCGGCCCCTGCCTGCGCGCCTGAAGGCCACGCCCGGCACGCTCGAGGTGTGGCTGCCGCGCACGGCGGGCTATGCCGTGAACTGAGAGCGCGGCAGCAGGCGATGCACGTCGGCCCGCTGCGGCCCGAGGTGCCCCGCCTCAGTCGGCGCCGGCCCGCCAGACGCGAGCCAGTGCCGCGAACTTGCCGCGCCAGGTCAGGCGCTTGTCGGACAGGGCGTCGATGAAGTCCGACAGCCGCTGCGACTTGATGAGCGTGTAGAAGGTGAGCCAGCTCGTGAGCACGCCCACCACCACGAACCACACGAGCTTGCGCCACAGCGGCGCATCGGCCTCGGCCAGCAGGTTCATGCCCAGGAAGCCGGTGGTGATGGTGCCGATCAGGCCGAAGAGCGTGACCACCGTGAGGCGCACCACCGTGTTGGCCTGGCGGCGCAGGCTGTCGGCCTCCAGGTAGGTGTTCATGTCGGCGATGCGTTCCTTCACCTCGGCGTAGAGCGTGTCCGTGTCCAGGTGGCGCGCGCACAGGTGCGAGAGAGCGCGCACATGCGCCTGCTCCGAGATCTCGTGGAACCAGTAGCGGTGCGTGAAGCGCAGGAAGCGCTCGAAGCTGGCGCGGATCGCGCGCTTGAAGCGCTTGACGCTCTGCACGTCGTGGATGTGCAGGCGCTGCAGCGCTTCCACCAGCTGCGCCGAGAACATCAGCAGCGAGGCCTTCTGGAAGTGCGCGATCAGGAACAGCATGAAATGCTGGTGCCGGAACTGCGCCAGCACGCCGCGGTCGCGGCAGCAGAAGAAGTCGGACTGCGCGTCGCCCACGACGATGAGCGCATGCCCGTTGCACAGGTAGCGGGTGTGGGGCGCGGCGCCGCCCTCGGACCAGAAGCGGTCGTAGCAGTAGCGCTGCTCGAAGTCGCTCACATGCTGTTCGGCGTAGGGCAGGGCGCCTTCGCCCTCGCCGGCACCCGTGACCAGGCCCAGGCGCACGAAGTCCGCACGCGCGAGGCGGCGCGGATCGTCCACCGCCAGGTAGGCCATGACCGGCATGCGGTAGTACTCGATCTGCCGGTAGCGCAGCGTGCCTGGCTCGCCGGAATGGTCGGCGACCAGCGGCTGCATCACGTGGGCCCAGTGGCTGGCGACGCGCGGTGCGCGGTGCTCGGCCACGTGCGAGAGGAAGGCGTCGCGTTGCTGGGCATCGGAGCACGCCAGCGCCCGGCCCTGCGCGTCGAGCCACTCGACGCTGTGCATGCAGTGCAGCGCCGAGCCGTCGGGCCCCCAGCCGGCCGGGTAGGCGCGGCCGAAGCGGTAGAGCTGCTCCTGTGCCTGCGGCAGGCTCAGCTCGTCGGCACCGACCTCGACGTTGAGGATCACCACGTCGACGTCGTAGAAGAAGTACAGGTCGATGTGCACCACCTGCAGCGTCAGCGGCGCGTCGCCCGCCCGCGCCACCACGCGCAGGGCCGCGATGTCGTGGCGGCGGAAGACGCGCATGGGCGAATCGCCGTCGTGGTCGGCTCGGCCCGCCGAGCGGCCCTCGCCATACAGGAAGCGCTGCACGTAGGGCAGGAAGCTCACGAACTCGTTGTAGTGGCGCTCGTGGAAGCGGCTGGCGTCGCCGGTGTATTCGTCGACCACCTCCTGCCAGGGCGAGCCGGCGCCCATGGCGCGCAACTGCTGCCAGGGCGTGTGCCGCGCATCGGCCGCGTCGCCCGCGGGCCGCATCAGCCGCACCGGCCACAGCAGTGCCTGGCGCAGGTGCCGGACCGTGGGAGGCGCATGCGGCGCCGCGGTGGGATCGGGAGCGATGCGCAGGTCTTCCATGGCCGTTTTTCTCGGAGTGGACGTGTGACGGTGCGCGGCAGTGTAGGACCGTCGCCGCGGTCCTCGGCTACAGCGTGGGCACCGTGCCGCCGTCGATCCGGACCTCCGTCCCGGCGATCGAGGCGGACCTCGGCGACGCCAGGAAGACGATCAGGTCGGCCACCTCCTGCGGGCTCGCGGGCCGGCCCGTCGGAATGCCGCCCAGCCAGTCCATGACGATCTTCTTGCCGCCTTCGTAGTCCGTGCCGGCCTCGTCGGCCATCCGCTGCGCGAACGCCACCGACGCCTCGGTCTCGATCCAGCCCGGTGCCACGCTCAGCACGCGCACGCCTTTCGGTGTCACCTCCCGCGCCAGCGATTTGCTGTAGGTCGTGAGGGCACCCTTGGCCGCGGCATAGGCGGTGGTGGATTCGTGCAGCGGCAACACGCGCTGGATGGAACTGACGTGGATGATCACCCCCGAGCCCTGCGCCAGCATCGCGGGCAGCAGCGCGCGGTCCAGGCGCACGGCCGGCATCAGGTTCAGGTTCAGCTCCGCGAACCAGTGCTCGTCGCTGATCGCGGCGAAGCCGCCGACGGGAGTCTTCGAGCCGCCGAGCACGTTGACGAGGATGTCGGCGCCGCCCCATGCCTGCTGGATGGTCTGGGCGAAGTGATGCGCGCCTTCCGCCGTCGACAGATCGGCCGCCACATAGGTGACGCCGTCGAAGGGCTGCGACGGCATGCTGCGGGCGGAGGTCGCCACCCGCGCGCCGGCGTCATTCAGGGCCTTCACGACGGCGGCGCCGAGTCCCATCGTGCCGCCGGTGACCACGGCCCGCAGGCCATCGAGTCGAAGGTCGAAGCTCATGCCATGGCCTCCAGCGGTGTGAAGCAACGTGCCAGGGCGCGAGGTGGGTGCTCGGCCGCGGGGTACGCGGCGATCGGCTCGGGAAGGGTCAGGGGAATCATGCGTCGGCTCCTTGAGGTGAGTGAGGCCCCGAGGATGCGCGCCGCCGTGAATGAAGTGAATATCCTAGAATCGAGATAGGCTGTTTAGAGAAACATACATAGTGCGCGGGTCCGACTTCGCCGAGCTGAAAGCCTTCGTGGCCGTCGTCGAGCGTCGCAGCTTCGCGCGCGCCGCCGAACACCTGGGCGTGTCGCCCTCTGCGCTCAGCCAGACCATCCGGCAGCTCGAGAGACGTCTCGGCGCCCGCCTTCTCAACCGCACCACGCGAAGCGTCGCGCCGTCGGCCAGCGGCGAGCAGCTGTACGCGCGCATCGCGCCCCTGTTCCGGGAGATGGATGCCGCCGTGGCGCAAGCCAGCGAAGCCACCGGCCAGATGAGCGGCACGCTGCGCATCAACACGCTCGGCATCGCAGCGAGGACCCTCATCGCGCCCCGCCTGTCGCGCTTTCATCGCGCCCACCCCGACGTGGTGCTCGACATCGTGGTCGACGACGCGCTGGCCGACATCGTCACCGGCCGCTTCGACGCGGGCATCCGCGTGGGCGGGCAGCTCGAGAAGGACATGGTGGCCGTCCGCCTCACGCCGGACCTCGACATGGTGGCCGTCGCGTCGCCGGACTACCTCGCGCGTTGCGGCACGCCCCGCTCGCCGGCCGACCTGCACCGGCATGCCTGCATCAACTGGCGGCTGCAGATGGACGGGCGGCGCTACCGCTGGGAGTTCAGCAAGCGCGGGCGCCGCCTGGAGGTGGCGGTGGACGGCCCGGTCGTCACCAACCATGCCGACATCGGCATCGCTGCCGCGCTCCAGGGCCTGGGCATCGCCTACCACTTCGAGCGCGATGGCGTGGCGCAGCACCTGGCCGAGGGGCGCCTGGTGCAGGTGCTGGCCGACTGGTCGATCTCGCGGCCCGGGCTCTTTCTCTACTACCCGAGCAGGCAGCATCGGCCCGCGCTGCTCGGCGCCTTCATCGACTGCCTGCTGGACCGGGCACCTTTCGGTCCGCTCTGAACGGCCGGGCTGTAGCCCAGTTCCGATGTCACGGGGCCCAAGGCGGACCCTAGGTAAAACCCTGATCGACGTTGCTGAAACCGGTTTCATAGAATCGCGCCATCGGAGACAAACGCGCCACCGGCGCTTGCTTCAGTGAACTACCAGTTCCAGTTCGACGCCGTGTTCGCGGCCTGGCCACTGCTGCTCAAGGGCACGTGGATCACCATCCAGCTGTCGCTCACCGCCACCCTCATCGGGCTCGCGGTGGCGGTGCTGTGCGCCTGGGGCAAGACGTCCGGCCCCGCCTGGCTGCGCTTCATCGTCAATGCGTACATCGAGGTGATCCGCAACACGCCCTTCCTGGTGCAGCTGTTCTTCTTTTTCTTCGCGCTGCCGGCCATCGGGCTGCGCTGGTCGCCCTACACGGCCGCGCTCACGGCCATGGTGGTGAACCTCGGCGCCTACGCCACCGAGATCATCCGCGCCGGCATCGAGTCCATTCCCAAGGGCCAGATCGAGGCGGGCCGCGCGCTCAACCTCAAGGGCCACGAGATCTTCCGCTTCGTCATCATCAAGCCGGCGCTCAAGGCCATCTACCCGGCGCTCACCAGCCAGTTCATCCTGCTGATGCTGAGCTCGGCCGTGGTCTCGGTCATCTCGGCCGACGACCTGACCTCGGTGGCCGCCAACCTGCAGTCGCAGACCTTCCGCAGCTTCGAGATCTACATCGTCGTGGCGGGCATCTACCTGGCGCTGGCGCTGGCCTTCTCGGGCCTGTTCAAGCTGATCTACCAGCGCCTGCTGAACTACCCGGACCGCCGGTAAGTACCGAAGGACACCACCATGCGCACCTTCGGCTTTCCCGAATTCCTCTTCATCCTCGAGGCCGCCAAGTGGACCCTGGCGCTCTCGGCCATCGCCTTCGTCGGCGGCGCCATCCTCGGCCTGGTCATCGCGCTCATGCGCGTGTCCGACAACGCGGTGGCGCGCGGCGTGTCGCGCACCTTCATCCAGATCTTCCAGGGCACACCGCTGCTGCTGCAGCTCTTTTTGATCTTCTTCGGCGCGCCGGTTCTGGGCCTGGACATCAACCCCTGGGTCGCGGCCGGCGTGGCGCTGGTGCTCAACAGCGCGGCCTTCCTGGCCGAGATCTGGCGCGGCTGCATCGAGGCGATCCCGCGCGGTCAGTGGGAGGCCGCCGAGGCGCTCAACCTCGGGTATGTCGACCGCATGCGCGACGTGGTGCTGCCGCAGGCCTTCAAGATCGCGCTGCCGCCCACCGTGGGCTATCTGGTGCAGATCATCAAGGGCACCTCGCTCGCCGCCATCATCGGCTTCACCGAAGTCACGCGCGCGGGCCAGATCATCAACAACGCCACCTTCCAGCCGCTGCCGGTGTTCACCACGGTGGCCGCCATCTACTTCGTCATCTGCTGGCCGCTGTCGCTGCTGGCGGCGCGCATGGAGCGCAAGCGCGCCCGTGCGCTGGCGCGCTGAAACCCTGCTTTCCGTTTTTCTTTTTCTTCGTCCGTTCCTCACTCCAAGGAGACCCGCATGAACACTTCCCGCCGCGCCACCCTGGCACTTGCCCTTGCCGCCTGCGCCACCGCCTTCGCTCCGCTCGCCTCGGCCCAGTCCGTGGCCGACATCAAGAAGAAGGGCGAGATCACCATCGGCATGCTGGTCGACTTCCCGCCCTACGGCACGACCAACGCGCAGAACCAGCCCGACGGCTACGACGCCGACGTCGCCAAGCTGCTGGCCAAGGAGTGGGGCGTGAAGGCCAACATCGTCCCCGTGACGGGCCCCAATCGCATCCCCTTCCTGCTGACCAACAAGGTCGACCTGCTGGTCGCCTCGCTGGCCGTGACGCCCGAGCGCGCCAAGCAGGTGCAGTTCTCGCAGCCCTACGCCGCCGCCACGATCGTGCTCTACGGCAAGAAGGGCGCAGCCATCAAGTCGGCCGCCGATCTGAAGGGCGTGCGCGTGGGCGTGGCCCGCGCGTCGACCCAGGACGTGGCCGTGACCAAGGCCGCCCCCGAAGGCACCGAGATCCGCCGCTTCGACGACGACGCGTCGGCCATGCAGGCGCTGATCTCGGGCCAGGTCGATGCCATCGGCTGCTCGGTCACCGTCGCCGCCCAGATCGCCCAGCGCGTGCCCGCCGACACCTTCGAGAACAAGTTCACCCTCGTGCAGCAGGCCATGGGCATCGCCATGCGCCCGGGCCAGGACGAGCTGCTCAAGAACGTCAACGACTTCATCGCGAAGAACACCGCCAATGGCGAGCTGAACAAGCTCTACCAGAAGTGGCTCAAGAGCGATTTCCCGAAGTTCCAGTAAATCGGGGGCGGACATCCGTACGCGAAGGGCGCGAAGGTTTCGCGAAGACGCAAAAGAGAAATCAAAAAGGTCTTTTGGTTGTCTTTCGCGACTTTCGCGTGACCTTTGCGTCCTTCGCGTACGGGAGTCCGCTTTCTTCATGACCCACCCCTGACCCATCCATGAGCGACCCCATCATCCGCCTCGAAGGCGTGAACAAGTGGTACGGTGAATTCCAGGTGCTCACCGGCATCGACCTGTCGGTGCGCACCGGCGAACGCATCGTGATCTGCGGGCCCTCGGGCTCGGGCAAGTCCACGCTGATCCGCTGCATCAACCGGCTCGAGACGGTGCAGAAGGGCACGATCGTAGTCGACGGCATCGAGCTCACCGCAGGCGGCAAGAACGTCGATGCGGTGCGCGCCGAGGTGGGCATGGTGTTCCAGCAGTTCAACCTGTTCCCGCACCTCACCATCCTGCAGAACTGCACGCTGGCGCCGATGCGCTCGCGCGGCATGACGAAGGCGCAGGCCGAGGAGGTGGCCATGAAGTACCTCACGCGCGTGCGCATTCCCGAGCAGGCCAACAAGTACCCCAGCCAGCTCTCGGGCGGCCAGCAGCAGCGCGTGGCGATCGCCCGGGCCCTGTGCATGGCGCCCAAGATCATGCTCTTCGACGAGCCGACCTCGGCGCTCGATCCCGAGATGGTCAAGGAGGTGCTCGACACCATGATCGGCCTGGCGGAAGACGGTATGACCATGCTGTGCGTCACGCACGAGATGGGCTTCGCCCGCAGCGTGGCCGACCGCGTGATCTTCATGGCCGACGGCAGGATCCTCGAGCAGGCGCCGCCGGCCGAGTTCTTCGGCAACCCGCAGCACGAGAAGACGCGCCAGTTCCTGGGGCAGATCCTCACGTCCGGGCATTGAGTCGGGTGCCGATGTTCTCGCTCCTGATCTCGTTGTCCTCCTTCGGCGCGGCCGAGGTGGGCCGCCACGGCCAGCGCTGGTGCACCGACCTGGCCGCCGAGGCCGGCGCCGACGGCGTGGAAGTGCGCGGCGAGATGCTGCGCGACCCCGCGGCCGAACTGGCCGAACTGCGCGGGCGCGCCGCCGTGTACTCCAGCCCCGACGGCCTGTTCCGTGCCGACGCCTCACTCGATGCCGACGCGCTGGCCGAAGGCCTGCGCCGTGCCGAGCTGCTGCAGGCGCCGCGCCTGAAGATGGCCATCGGCGGCTTCGACGCCGTGCGCTCGCGCGCCGGGCTCGACGCGCTGCGCGAGCGCCTCGCGGGCCAGGGCGTCGAGCTCGTCATCGAGAACGACCAGACCGAGAGCGCCGGCACGCTCGGCGCGCTGCAACGCTTCTTCGCCGCCCAGCGCGACGCCGGCCTCGACCTGGGCATGACCTTCGACATGGGCAACTGGCACTGGCTCGGCGAATGCCCGCTGGAGGCCGCGCGCACCTTCGCGCCGCAGGTGCGCTACGTGCATTGCAAGGGCGTGCAGCGTCGCCCCGACAAGTGGGTGGCGGTGCCGCTGGCCGAGTCGTCCGCGCCGTGGCGCGCCGTGCTGCGTGCCTTGCCGGCCGAGGTGCCGCACGCCATCGAATACCCGCTGGTGGGCAACGACCTTGTCGCCGTCACGCGCGCCGAGCTGAGCGCCATCCGCGCCGCACGGAGCCTCGCATGACCGAGCCGACCGCCTTCGACGTCGCCACCTTCGGCGAGGCCATGCTGCTGCTGGTGGCGGCCGAGCCGGGCCCGATCGAGCACGCGACGATGTTCCACAAGCGCACCGCGGGCGCCGAGACCAACGTCGCCATCGGGCTCGCGCGCCTGGGCCTGAAGGTGGGCTGGGCCAGCCGCCTGGGCACCGATTCGATGGGCCGCGCGCTGCTGGCCACCATGCAGGGCGAAGGCATCGACTGCTCGCACGTGATCTGCGATGCGGCGCAGAAGACCGGCTTCCAGTTCAAGGGCCGGGTCACCGACGGCAGCGACCCGCCGGTCGAGTACCACCGCAAGGGCTCGGCGGCGAGCCACATGCGCCCCGAGGACATCGACGAGCCCTGGCTGCGCTCGGCGCGCCACCTGCACGCCACGGGCGTGTTCGCCGCCGTGTCCGACACCACGCTGCCCACCGCGATCCGCACCATGGAGATCGCACGCGCGGCGGGCCGCACCATCTCCTTCGACCCCAACCTGCGGCCCACGCTGTGGGCCTCGCCCGAGCGCATGCGCATCTGCATCAACGACCTGGCGGCGCGTGCCGACTGGGTGCTGCCGGGCATGGAGGAGGGCCGTTTCCTCACCGGTGAAACCACGCCCGAGGGTGTGGCGCGCTTCTATCGTGAGCGCGGCGCCAAGCTGGTGGTGGTCAAGCTCGGGCCGGCCGGTGCGTACTACGACAGCGACGTGGCCGGCACGGGGCGCGTCGAGGGATTTCCCGTCAAGGAAGTCATCGACACCGTGGGCGCGGGCGACGGCTTTGCGGCCGGAGTGGTGAGCGCCTTGCTCGAAGGCCGGTCGGTGCCCGAGGCCGTGCGCCGCGGCGCATGGATCGGCGCCCGTGCCGTGCAGGTGCTGGGTGACACGGAAGGGCTGCCCACGCGGGCGGAGCTGGAAGCCGCCGGCCTGTGACGGCGACAATGGCCGAAGTTCGCAAAGTGCAATCGGCCCGCAGCGCCCGCCCAATGGGCGCTGGCGACAAAGTCGTAACAAACGTGATCATTTGCCGTTGGAGCTGTCATGACCCGCAAGAACGTCCTCGTCTTCCGTGAATTGCCGCCCGACCAGCTGGCGCGCCTGCAGGCGGTGCACACGGTCACCGTGGCCGATCCGAAGAAGGACCGCGCGGCTTTCGATGCCGCGCTGCCCGAAGCGCAGGGCCTCATCGGCTCGAGCTTTCCCATCGACGCGGCCGTGCTCGACCGCGCCCCCAAGCTCGAAGCCGTCTCCAGCGTGTCGGTCGGCGTCGACAACTACGCGCTGGCCGAACTGCATCGCCGCGGCATCGTGCTGGCCCACACGCCCGGCGTGCTCGACGAGACGGTGGCCGACACCGTGTTCGCGCTGCTGATGGCCACGAGCCGCCGCGTCGTCGAGCTGTCGAACCTCGTGCGCGAGGGCCGCTGGACGAAGAACATCGGCGAGGACTGCTTCGGTTTCGACGTGCACGGCAAGGCGCTGGGCCTGCTGGGCTTCGGCCGCATCGGCCAGGCGATCGCGCGCCGCGCGGCGCTGGGCTTCGGCATGCCGGTGCTGTATCACGCACGCCGCGCCGTCGACCTGTCGGCGCAGGCGCCCGAGCTGCAGGGCAAGGCCCGCCACACGCCCTTGCCCGAACTGCTCGCGCAGTCGGACTTCGTGGTCGCGATGCTGCCGCTGTCGGACAGCACGCGCGGCATGGTGAACGCCGCGCTGTTCGGCCAGATGAAGCCCGGTGCCGTGTTCATCAATGGCGGGCGCGGTGCGACGGTCGACGAAGCGGCGCTGCTGGCTGCGCTCGACAGCGGGCACCTGCGCGCCGCGGGTCTGGACGTGTTCGCCAAGGAGCCGCTGCCGATGGATTCGGCACTGCGCACGCATCCGCGCGTGACGCCGCTGCCGCACATCGGGTCGGCCACGCACGAGACGCGGCATGCGATGGCGGAGCTGGCGGTGACGAATCTGCTGAGGGCGTTGGCGGGGGAGGGGGCGGTGGCGGTGTACGACACGGCGGGGACATGAGTCGATTCGTGCGCCTCGGTTGCACCCTCTCCCTTTGGGAAGGGGTGGGGGTGAGGGCACTTGGGCCTTTGTTCTTGCCTTGCTTGTTGTTTTTGGGCAGGGGCCGGGATGTGCGCCCGGCGGCGCACCTACTTTCTTTTGCTTCGCCAAAAGAAAGTAGGCAAAGAAAAGGCGACCCTGCTGGCTGCGACCCTCCGCTTCGCTACGGGCGACCTGCGCCGCGACGCTGTCGGGGTGCGCTGCAGAACTCGCTACGCGCTTCGCGCTGCGCTCGAACAGCTGCAGCGAGTCAGATCACGAAGCAGCTGTTGCCGCACGCGGCACAGCTGCCAC
>QAIB01000009.1 GCA_030418545.1 Xenophilus aerolatus
AGCGAAGTCGAGGCATTTCTGTCCTGGCTGGCGAACGAGCGCAAGGTTTCGGTCTCCACGCATCGTCAGGCATTGGCGGCCTTGCTGTTCTTCTACGGCAAGGTGCTGTGCACGGATCTGCCCTGGCTTCAGGAGATCGGAAGACCTCGGCCGTCGCGGCGCTTGCCGGTGGTGCTGACCCCGGATGAAGTGGTTCGCATCCTCGGTTTTCTGGAAGGCGAGCATCGTTTGTTCGCCCAGCTTCTGTATGGAACGGGCATGCGGATCAGTGAGGGTTTGCAACTGCGGGTCAAGGATCTGGATTTCGATCACGGCACGATCATCGTGCGGGAGGGCAAGGGCTCCAAGGATCGGGCCTTGATGTTACCCGAGAGCTTGGCACCCAGCCTGCGCGAGCAGCTGTCGCGTGCACGGGCATGGTGGCTGAAGGACCAGGCCGAGGGCCGCAGCGGCGTTGCGCTTCCCGACGCCCTTGAGCGGAAGTATCCGCGCGCCGGGCATTCCTGGCCGTGGTTCTGGGTTTTTGCGCAGCACACGCATTCGACCGATCCACGGAGCGGTGTCGTGCGTCGCCATCACATGTATGACCAGACCTTTCAGCGCGCCTTCAAACGTGCCGTAGAACAAGCAGGCATCACGAAGCCCGCCACACCGCACACCCTCCGCCACTCGTTCGCGACGGCCTTGCTCCGCAGCGGTTACGACATTCGAACCGTGCAGGATCTGCTCGGCCATTCCGACGTCTCTACGACGATGATTTACACGCATGTGCTGAAAGTTGGCGGTGCCGGAGTGCGCTCACCGCTTGATGCGCTGCCGCCCCTCACTAGTGAGAGGTAGGGCAGCGCAAGTCAATCCTGGCGGATTCACTACCCCTGCGCGAAGGCCATCGGTGCCGCATCGAACGGCCGGTTGCGGAAAGTCCTCCCTGCGTCCGCTGATGGCCGGCAGCAGCCCGTCGTTGCCTGATGGATCCAACCCCTCCGCTGCTATAGTGCAGTCGGCTTCTGACGTTCAGTGCAGCCGTCTTCTGAAAACGACAGTTTTCGGATCGCCAAAGTCGTCGATGAATGTTAATATACCCGTCAAGTTTTCAATGTCCTGATTGCGTCAATGAATCAACGTATAGGGTACGCCCGCGTATCGACCGATGACCAGCATTTGGACCTGCAGCGCGACGCGCTCACGCGGGCAGGGTGCAGCGCGATCTACGAGGAAGCGGCCAGCGGTAAGAGCGCAGCCCGCCCGGAGCTTGAACAGTGCCGAAAGGCTCTGCGGGCTGGGGACACCCTTGTCGTCTGGCGGCTGGATCGGCTTGGCCGCAGTTTGCCCGACTTGGTGCAGATCGTGGCCGATCTTGAGCGGCAAGGCGTGGGCTTTGAGAGTTTGACGGAGAGGATCGAGACGGGCAGCGCGGCGGGTAGGTTGGTTTTCCACGTGTTCGCGGCATTGGCCGAGTTCGAGCGCGGCTTGATTCGGGAGCGCACGCAGGCCGGGCTTGCTGCCGCTCGCGCAAGAGGCCGGGCCGGTGGTCGGAGACCGAAACTGGACGAACAGCAGGTGCGTGAAATCAAGGTGTTGTTGCGCGACCCTGGCATTCAGGTGGCCGACGTTGCTCGTCGTTATGGCGTGTCTCGAACAACCTTGTATAAGCACGTGGGCGTCGTCGCTCCCAGGTAATGAGGACACAGGATGCCTACAATGGAAACCTGCACGGCACTGGTGGAGGAATGAGTATCTACAGCGCAGCACAACTTTCCGCCTTGACTCGGCTGTTCTCCGCCACAGTTTTCCGTGAAATGGCGAAGAAGGGACGGTCCGGCTTGTTCCGTCGATTGCTCGGGCAAACTGATTTGATCGAGCGTGTTGGGCCGTGCGCGACTGTCGGTGATACTTTCGATTCCGCGTTCAATATTCTGAAAATCGCGGGGCATCGTGACGAATATATCTATCGAGCAGCGATCAGTCAGAAAGTGCTGATGGGAACACATTCGCTCCGCACTGCCTCAATGCTTAATGAGTTTCGCGTTGGTAGCTGCAAAGCTGATCTCGTCATCTTGAACGGTACTGCGACCGTCTATGAGATCAAGTCGGAGCGGGATTCTCTTGCGCGGCTTGTCAACCAGGTCGAGAACTACAAGCGGGTTTTCGCCAAAGTGAATGTAATCGCGAGCGAAAGCCATATCGACGGTGTACTGAATACGATTCCTGACGATGTAGGAGTGATGTGTCTTTCCAAGCGCTACCGGATTACATCAGTGCGCGAAGCAGCAGACCGTCCGGAGCGAATCTGTCCGGTGACTGTGTTCGAGTCGTTACGTATGGCCGAAGGTATCTCAATTTTGCGGGCGATGGGTGTTGCGGTACCGGAGGTTCCCAATACACGGAAGCATACGGCGATGCGTGACCTCTTTGCCATGCTTGACCCAATTGCGGTACATGCGGAGATGGTGCGGACGCTCAAGCGGACGCGTGACCTTGCACCACTCGGCGGCTTTGTCGACCGATTGCCTAAATCCTTACTGGCTGCGGCGTTGTCGGTATCGGTACCTCGTTCTGATCATTCGAGGCTGATTGACGCTACAGCCACCCCGTTGCGCGTGGCCATGACTTGGAGCTGACCCACGTATGTACCATCCCTATTTTCGCGGAAAACAATTCGAGCTCATCACGATTCGCGAAATGGCCGAGTTGCTCGCCAAGAAAAATTTCGTGCCCGTGATTGAACCTGTCCGCGAGTCGCTCGGCGGGCTTAAGAAGACGTTAAAGACGGTATGCGACGCTGGTGGACGTGCAATTGTTATCGTGAATCCCTACCACGGCGATCATCAGGAGGACGGGGCGAGCATCACCGGTCTCCTACAAGAAGATTTCAAGAGCGGTGGCAATATTTTAGCTGGCATCCTACTGCGTAGTGACATGACAGTTGACGAAGTCATGACGTGCTATCACCAACATGCTGATCATCACCCTGTTCTAATCCACGCAGGCTTCACCGATCCCAAGGCCTTGGCGGCAAAGCTGGAAGACGGCATGCCCGGTCTCACTAACGTTTTCATCGAAGATCATGCCAAGCTTCTTTACCGGAAACACTATGACCAGAGCACCCGCATTCTAGTGCGTGACGGATTTAAACGACTGCGCAATGCCGATTACCCTCCAATGGAGGAATTTTCTGATCTCCACGTTACCTATGGTGATCTCGGCATGGTGGGTTTTGGGGATTTCCTGATCGTTGGCGACGTCTATAGCGAGGGTGGAGGTCCTGCCTATGCTGTCGCAATTCACCTGACTTTCATTGATCCTGACAAGGACGATGTCATGTATGTCTATCACTTTGTCTCGGACACGAGGGACACGCCGACTGACCCTGCCGGCAAGTTCGCGCAGGCGTTGGCGAAGTTGATAGCAAAGTTGGACAGTGGAACCTCTCACATTCTTGAGACCGAAGCGATCAAGGAGTTTCGGGAATTCCACGCCAAAGGTCATTTCCCTGGTCTTGGTTACGTCAAAAAGCTCTCGATGAAACATCACATCGAGACGCTTGCTGCTTATGTCGACTGAGCCAGTTGCATGGCAAAGCGTTTTTGTTGCCCGGAATGCTTCGACGATCACGCCTTGCGTGATCAACTTTTTCCTTCGCTTAATCCTGGTCATGGGGTATGCGACTTCTGTGGGACCACGGATACCCAACTCGTTGAGCCAAGCAGGCTTGCCAACTATTTCGAGCTACTAGTCAATGTCTATGAACCGAGTGAAGATGGGAAGCTGCTGGTCGAATGGATGAAAGATGACTGGCAGCTTTTCAGTCATCAGCGCATGGACATCGCCCATGCGAAAGAGCTTCTCGGCGAGATACTTGACGATGGTGAAATTGTTCGGCGCAACTTTGTACCGTCGGCGAGCTATATCAGTGAAGGTCTCGCGCAATGGGATATGTTGCGCGACGAGATGATGTATGGCAACCGCTGGTTTCTCGATGTTGCTATTGACTTAGATCGTCTCCGCCAACTGCTCGACATGCTGCTTGGCCAGAA
The DNA here is from genome assembly GCA_030418545.1 of Xenophilus aerolatus. GTDB lineage: Bacteria > Pseudomonadota > Gammaproteobacteria > Burkholderiales > Burkholderiaceae_C > Xenophilus. Next base: position 4,038 of record QAIB01000009.1, read on the forward strand.
GTTACCGCAGCAGTGGTATCGCGCTCGAATTCGCACCGACGACGATGTTTTCCCAATCGAACAAATGGGGGCGCCGCCGAAGCGGCGTTCCTCACATGGTAGGGCCAATCCGGCCGGTATTCCTTACCTTTACCTAGGGTCGCTTCCAGATACGGCTGTGGCTGAGATTAGGCCACATACTGGCGAGTTTGCTTGTGTCGCCGATTTCAGGGTTCCAGAAGTCAAAGCTGTGGATTTACGCAATCCACGTAAGCTCGTGTCTCCATTTATCTTGACCGACGCGAGCGAGATAGGCCAGTTGCGTGCCGATTTGCCTTTTCTTGAGCGTTTAGGTGAGGAGCTGACGCGTCCAGTTCAGCCGGCAGGGGCAGCGATTGACTATATTCCAAGTCAGTATCTCTGCGAGTTCATCAAGAAGAGCGGCTTCGATGGTGTCGTTTATCGAAGTTCGGTGAGTGACGGCATCAATCTCGCCTTATTTAACCCTGAGCAAGCGGTAGGTGGTTGCGTTGAGCTATACAGCGTGGCCAAGGTGTCGGTCCAGGTTGCTGCCTCCAAATGAGGTTTCATTCAGAATCGCTTGGCGGACCAAAATCGCCGCACAGAATCAGTGGATAACAGGGGCTAGAAATGAGCGAACGTGATGACCTGCTCGCTTCCGTCGCGAACGAGATCAGGACCTACCGAAAAGGGGACCTCCCCGAGCCGACGCCGGAGCACGTCGATCGTTGGCTTCATCAGTTCACGCCCGCTCAGCAGTTGCCGTTCCTGCGCGAGTTCGAGCACGTCATCAAACAGACCTTCTTCACGCGAAAGAACGTGAAGGACTTCCTACGCGCCCTCGTTACCAACCAGAAATTGGCCGGGGACGACCCTTCGGCGTACTGGTCGTCAGCGAACTTCCTGAACATCCAGCAGAACGGGCAGAGCCAGAAGGAGATGCTTAAGCTCTTCTCGAAGTGCCTTGCAGATGAATGTAGCCTCGACCTGGATAACTGCGGAGAGGCTGGCGGCGACTTCATCTATCTCGACGACGTCATGTTCAGCGGCAACCGCGTGGGCAATGACCTCGAGCCGTGGATCGTCAACGATGCACCTCAATCGGCCACGGTCCATGTCATCGTTGCTGCCCTTCACTCGGGAGGCTCGTACCTAGTCGATAAGAGGCTCAAGGCCGTGATCGCGCAGTCGAGGAAGAAGATCGCTGTCAAGTATTGGCGTGCCCTCGAGATTGAGAACCGCAAGTGGTACAAGAACAGTTCGGGAGTGCTCTGGCCCACGGCGGCTCCAAACGTGGCCGAGGTTCAGGCATACATGGCCCTGCCGGCGAAGTTTCCCTTCGAGCCTCGGCAGCCGAGCGCAGCAGCGATCCAACCGTTCTCCTCGGAAGCGGGCCGCCAGGTCTTGGAGAGTGAGTTCCTTATCGCCGGCGCCCAGATCAGGGCGATGAGCGAGAACCCGAAGCAGTCCATGCGCCCTCTAGGCTTCAGCCCGTTCGGCGTGGGCTTTGGCTCGATGATCGTCACCTACCGGAACTGCCCGAACAACTGCCCGCTTGCAATGTGGTGGGGAGATCCGGAGGCGACCTCGGGCGCCCTGCACTGGTATCCGCTGCTACAGCGTGAGGGCTATTCCTCCGCGAGGAACATCTTCGATGACCTCACGCTCTAGCACCGATCAACCTGAGAACAACCTCCTGCGGACCTATGTCCGCAGCGAGGTCGTTGTCGTCTACAAGACGAAGGAGGACTTCGGCGGCCTGTCCAACATGGCCTCGGGGTACCCCTTACAGATCAACGGCGTCCGTATCCTGACGACGGAGGCTCTTTATCAGGCATGCCGCTTTCCCCACATGCCGGAAGTCCAGCGGGAAATCATCGGGCAGCATAGCCCGATGACCGCCAAGATGAAGAGCAAGCCGCATCGCAAGGACTCAAGGTCGGATTGGGACGAGGTCAGATACAAGGTTATGCGTTGGTGTCTCCGTGTGAAGCTTGCGCAGAATTACGCAGAGTTCGGTCGGCTTCTGCTGGCCACGCGCGATCGGCCGATCGTCGAGCAGTCACGCAAGGACGACTATTGGGGGGCCAAGTTGGCGGATGAGGCCGGTGACACCCTAATTGGGCAGAACGTCCTAGGCAGGCTTCTGATGGAGTTGCGGGAGAAGCTTAAAGACGACACGGATGGCATGCTGAAGACCGTGCCGCCTCTCGGTATCCCGGACTTCCTGCTGCTGGGCAAACCAATCGAGACCGTCTCGGCCAGGAGCTCAGGCAATGGGCAGAAACCGCAACCCGCATTGTTTTAGCTGACAAGGTATGAAGGCCGATAGCCAGGACGCACGCCGGAGGACATGAGATGACAAAACTGCACCAGGACAATCAAGCTGAGCCGTTCTTCATTACTGAGGACGTGGAGGCGGAGTTGACCGCCGCCGGTTACGAGTTCGAAATGCCGGGCCATGCGCGAACGGCGAGCATCCGCGAGTTGTTTGGGTGGCGGCCCGGCGAGACGTTGGCCGAGGCCGTCAACCGCCTCCAGGCCAAGCCATGTTCACTCTCATGACCTGCACGTGGTATTTAACATGGCATCAATCGTCACGCAATCCATAACTATTTGATTTTAAAGTTGTTTTTGTGATTGTTGATGATAGAGTGGGAGTGATCCGAGCGATCCACCGACGCTGCGGCGTCTGAGCGTTTCCGGCCTGGAACGCCCGTCCTGCGGGCGTGAGTAGCTATCGAATCGATAGCACCCCTGCTTCGGCACAATGCGCGCCATGGAACACGGTTGGCGATCGCGAAGTGCCTGGTGGCTGGCGTGGGCGCTGCTCACGTCCGCCGGCGGCGTGTGGCTGGCGCGGGCCGAGCTCGCCCGGCTGCACGAGGATTTCGACACCGACGGCCGCATCGTCCACCGGCTGCTGAGCCAGCAGGTGGTGCAGTACGACGCGGTGCTCGCGACGCTGGCGCTGCTCGCACCACCCGCGGACGGCCCGCGGCCCGAGCAGCGCTTGCCCGCCATCAACCCGGCCATCCTGAGCGTTCTGCGGCGCGACGGTGAGCAGCCCTGGCCCGAGGGCCCGCACGCCGACGCGCTCGCGCAGGCCGAGGCGCGTTCACGCACCTTGCGCCGGGCCGAAGTGGCGGCGCCCGATCTGCCGGCCGGCCGCTACCTGCTCGTGCTGGCCGCGCAGCCCGCGAGCTTTGCGCTCGCCATCGACCTGGCCGGCACCATCCCCTGGCGCGACTGGCCCATGGACCCGCGCCACAGCCCGGTCCGCGTGCGGGTGGTGCAGGGCGATCGCGCCTACACGGTGCAAGCTGGCCGCGCCGGCGACGGGCCGTGGACCTTCGGCTTTCGCAAGACGCTGGCGGCGCAAAGCCAGCCCTTCGACGTGGTGGCCGAGCGAAGCGTGGGATGGGGCGAACTGCCCTGGATACGCATCACAGGATGGAGCCTCGCCGTCGCACTGGGGCTCGCGGCACTGCACGCCTGGCTGCGCCAACGCACGGCCCGTCGGCGCGCGGAGGAGCTGCTGCGCCTCGGCCAGGCGGCACGCCTGAACACGCTGGGCGAACTCGGCGCGGGCCTCGCGCACGAGCTCAACCAGCCGCTGACGGCGGTGCTGGCCAATGCCCAGGCCGCGCGCCGCCTGCTCGACGACGAGCCGCCCGAACTCGAGGCCGCGCGCGACGCCATGACGCAGGCCGCGGCGCAGGCCCGGCGCGCGGCCGAGGTCGTGGGCCGCCTGCGTCGCCTGGTCGACCAGCCGCGCGGCCCGGCCGACCTGCAACCGGTCGCGCTGCAGGAGCTGGTGCGCGGCGCGCTCTACCTGCTGGAGCCCGAACGCCGGCGGCTCGGCGTGGCGGTGCAGGACGCGGAAGCCGCCGCGCCCGTGAAGGTGCGGGCGGACCCGGTCGCGCTGGAGCAGATCGTGCACAACCTGCTGGTGAATGCATTGCAGGCGCTGGAGGCGGTGCCGGCCGACCGCCGCCGCCTCGCGGTCACGACCGGCAGCGACGGCACGAACGGCTGGCTGGCGGTGGAGGACAGCGGGCCGGGCATCCCGGCCGAAGCGCTGCCGCGCGTGTTCGATCCCTTCTTCAGCACGCGCGAGGGCGGGCTCGGCCTGGGCCTGAGCCTGTGCGAGTCGCTGGCCGGGCAGATGGGCGGCACGCTCGCGGCGGGCCGCAGCAGTGCGCAGGGCGGCGCACGCTTCGAGCTGCGCCTGCCGCTGGCGGCCGGGAGCGCGGCATGAACGCGCCGCAATCGCCGGTGATCCACCTCGTCGACGACGACGAGGCGGTGCGCGACAGCCTGGCGCTGCTGATCGGCACCATCGGCCTGCGCGTGCAGCCCTGGGCGCAGCCGCAGGCCTTTCTCGCCGACTTCGACCGCCAGGCCGTGGGCGCCATCGTGATGGACGTGCGCATGCCGGGCATCGGCGGCCTCGCGGTGCTGGAGCAGCTGGTGGCGCAGGGGGTGGACCTGCCGGTCATCATGCTCACCGGCCACGGCACCGTCGAGATGTGCCGGCGCGCCTTCAAGGCCGGCGCGGCCGAATTCCTGGAGAAGCCGGTCGACGACGAGCAACTGCTCGAGGCGGTGCAGCAGGCGGTGCGCCAGCACGTGGCCTCGCGCGAGCGGCAGCAGGCCGACCAGGCGGCGCGCGAGCGCTTCGCCCAGCTCTCCGAACGCGAGCGCGAGGTGCTGTCGCACATCGCCCGCGGCCTCACCAACAAGGAGATCGCGCGCGTGCTGGCCCTGTCGCCGCGCACGGTCGAGACGCACCGCGCCAACCTCTTCGCCAAGCTGGGCTGCGAGTCGCTGGTGCAGTTGATCCGCCGCTATGCGGCGCTGGCGGAGGAGGGGACCGCTCCGTAGCACTACGGAGCCGGCGGCGTAGGCGTACGAATGGCGACGCACAGGGGCGCTCCCTAAAGTTCACTGCGTGCCGGCAAGGGCCGGCGCCATGAACAACACCAGGAGCTTCTCTTCCATGAACCACCGTCTTTCGCTCGCCGCCGCCTCGCTTGCGCTCGCCGCCTGCAGCAGCTTCGCCCAGAGCCCGGCCGGCGCCGTGCTGGCGCAACGCAACATCTCGCTCGACCTGGCCAACCAGATCGCCGCCGGTGCCGTGGCCGCCTGCGCCGCCAACGGCTACGCCGTCGCCGCCACCGTGGTGGACCGCGCAGGCACCGTGCGTGCCGTGCAGCGCGCCGACAACGCCGGCCCGCACACGCTGGGCTCGAGCGAGCGCAAGGCCTGGACCTCGGCGTCGGCCAAGAACACCACGCTGGCCATGATGGAAGGCGCGCAGAAGAACCCCGCCGGCGCCAACCTGGTCTACCTGCCGGGCGTGCTGCTGCTGGGTGGCGGCGTGCCGATCAAGGCCGGCAACGAGGTGATCGGCGCCGTCGGCGTCGGCGGCGCGCCGGGCGGCCACCTCGACGAGCAATGCGCGAACGCCGGCATCGAGAAGGTGCGGGCCGCGCTGGGGGCCTGATGCGCGGCGCGACGCTGCGTGGCGCCCTCGGTGCGGCCGCGCTGGCCGGTGCCGCGCTGCTGGCCGCCACACCCGCCGCGGCGCAGACCGCGCCGTCCGCGGCCGAGGTGGCGGCCTACCGCGGCCTGCACGCTGCGGCGCAGCGCGGCGACGCGGCCGAGATCGCACGCCTGGCCGCAACGGGCGCCAGCCTGGATGCGCGCGATCCGCAGGGCCGCACGCCGCTGCACGTCGCGACCTTCGCGCGCCAGCGGACCGCTGTGCGTGCGCTGGCGCAGGCAGGCGCCAGGCTCGACCTGCTCGAGAACGAGCGCTACGACGCCGTGACCATCGCGGCCGTGGCCGACGACCCCGAGACGCTGGCCCTGCTGCTGTCGCTGGGCGCGAGCGCGAAGCAGGTGACCAGCCGCTACGACGGCACCGCGCTGATCGCCGCCGCGCACCTGGGCCACGACGAGGTCGTGCGGCAACTGATCGCCGCCGGCGCGCCGCTGGACCACGTCAACAACCTGCACTGGACGGCGGTCATCGAAGCCATCGTGCTGGGCGACGGCGGGCTGCGGCACCAGCGCACGCTCGACGCGCTGGTGCGCGCCGGTGCCAACCTTCAACTGGCCGACCGCGAAGGCCGCACGCCCCTGGCGCTGGCCCGCGCGCGCGGCTACACGACGATGACGCAGCAGTTGCTCCAGGCTGGCGCGCGCTGAGGCGGGGCGCCGGATTCTTCAAGCCGAATCGGCCTGTGGCGCCCGGGCTGCCTGGGCATGCAGCTATTAAATTCGTAGCAAATGCCCGGCTTCGACGATCATGCCCTGGCACTGCTCGCGCTCGATCAAGTTCAGCGGCACGCACCCATAATCTGGGGCGCTCGACGCCGCCCTTGAAACTGGAGGCCTGCCATGACACCTGTGCCGCGCTATGCCGCTTCGTCCCGCTGGCTGCATTGGCTGACTGCACTGCTGCTGCTCTTCATCATTCCGCTGGGGCTGTGGATCGCCTACTTCGAGCCGGCCGACGAAGGCTTCAAACTGCGGCTCTACAACCTGCACGAGAGCCTGGGCGTGCTGGTGTTCGTGCTGGTGCTGGCCCGCATCGTCAATCGCTTCGTGAACCCGCCGCCGCCGTTGCCGCCCGACATGCCGGCCTGGATGCGGCTCGCCGCCCATGCGAACCACCTCGGCCTGTACCTGCTGCTCTTGCTGATGCCGTTGACGGGCTTCCTGGCCACCAATGCCTGGGGCTTTCCGCTCGCGGTCTTCGATGTGCTGCCGATCCCCTCGCCGGTGGGCAAGGACGAGGCGCTCGCCAAGGTCCTGTCCTTCCTGCACGGGTGCGGCGCGATCGCGATCGGTCTCCTGATCGTCGGCCATCTGGCGGGTGTCGTTCACCACACCTTCGTACGCCGCGACGGCTTGTTGCGCCGCATGCTGTGAGCGCACCGTTGCCGCAGCAGCCCTTGCATGGGGACGCCGGCCTGCGCTGGCGCCGCATCGGCTTCGCCATCGCCGTCGCTGCCACGGTGCTCGGCCTGATCGGCCTGATGGCCGCCACGCTCTTCGTCGCCGAGGTCGACGCGCTCGGGCTCGCGATGCTGTTGGCGTTCGCCGTGACGCTGCCATGGACGGCCATCGGTTTCTGGAACGCGGCCATCGGCCTGGCGCTCATGGTCTGCAGCCGCGATGCGGCCCGCCTGGTGGCGCCGCATGTCTCGGCTGCCGACATGCACGGGCGCATCGACACGTCCACCGCGCTGCTGGCCTGCATCCGCAACGAGGACACGGACCGGCTGTCGCACAACCTGGGCTGGATGCTCGAGGGCCTCGTCGCGAGCGGGCAGGGCGGCGCCTTCCATCTCTACGTGCTGAGCGACAGCGACGATCCGGAGGTCGCCGCCGCCGAGGCCCGCATGATGGTCCACCTCCAGGCACGCTTCGGCGGCGACATCGCCCTGCGCCACCGGCGGCGGGAGGGGGGCGAGGGCTTCAAGGCCGGCAACATCCGCGACTTCTGCGAGCGCTGGGGGGCCGGGCACGACTTCGCCATCGTTCTCGACGCCGACAGCCTCATGACGGCGCCGGCGATGCTTCGGCTGGTGCGCGTGATGCAGGCGCGGCCTTCCATCGGCATCCTGCAGACCCTGGTGACCGGCCTGCCCAGCGGCAGCGCGTTCACGCGGATGTTCCAGTTCGGCATGCGGCTGGGCATGCGTTCGTACACGCTGGGCGCGGCCAGCTGGCAGGGCGACTGTGGCCCGTACTGGGGCCACAACGCCATCCTGCGCCTGCAGCCCTTCATCGCGCACTGCGAGCTACCGGCGCTGCCGGGTTCGCCGCCGCTGGGCGGCCCGGTGCTCAGCCACGACCAGCTCGAGGCGGTGCTGATGCGGCGCGCCGGCTACGAAGTGCGTGTGTTGCCCGACGAGCTCGGCAGCTGGGAAGAGAACCCGCCCAATCTGCTCGAGTTCATCCGCCGCGACCTGCGCTGGTGCCAGGGCAACATGCAGTACCTGCAACTGCTGCGCATGCCCGGCCTGCTGCCGGTCAGCCGCTGCCAACTGCTGCTCGCGATCGCGATGTACGTGGGCGCACCGGCCTGGCTGGCGTTCATGCTGCTCGGGATGTGGCGCGAGCAGCCTGTGCGGCCCGAGCTTGGTCTCGTGCTGCTCGTGGCGGTCGTCGGCATGAGCCTGGCGCCCAAGCTGGCCACCCTCGCGGCGGTGCTGCTGCGCAGCGCGTCGCGCCGGGCCTGGGGCGGCGTGCCGCGCATCGTCGGCAGCGCCTTGCTGGAGTTCGCTTTCTGGCTGCTCACGGCGCCGGTGATGGCAGTGGCCGTGAGCGCGTTCCTGCTGGGCCTGCCCTTCGGTCGCCGCGTGGGCTGGGCCGCGCAGCAGCGCGACGTGCAGCGCATCGGCTGGCAGGTCGCTGTGCGCGGCCTGTGGCTGCAGACCGCGCTGGGGCTGCTGCTGGCCGGCGTGGTGTGGTGGCGGATGCCGGGCGCGTTCTGGCTCTTCTCGCCGGTGCTGGCCGGCCTGGTCGGATCGATCCCCTTCGCCTGGCTCAGTGCGCACCCGGCCGTCGGCCGCTGCTTCGTTCGCTGGGGGCTGTGTCGCATCCCGGAGGAGGCACCGGCGGCCGCCGGGGCCTCGCCGTTGCGCGGCTCGCCGGCACGCGGCTGACAGCGCTCACTTGACCTGCTGCTTGCCCAGCTTGCGCGCCAGCGTGCGGCGGTGCATGCCCAGGCGCCGCGCGGTCTCGGAGATGTTGAAGCCGGTCTCGGCCAGCACCTGGTGGATGCGCTCCCACTCCAGGGTCTTGATTGAGGTCGAGCGGTTCGTCAGTTCGACTTCCGTTGTGCCCTCGGCGCGGCCGAAGGCGGCCTCGATGTCGTCGGTGTTGGAGGGCTTGGCCAGGTAGTGGCAGGCGCCGAGCTTGATCGCCTCCACGGCGGTCGCGATGCTGGCGAAGCCGGTCAGCACGACGATGAGCATGTCCTCGTCGTGCGCATGCAGCGCCTGCACGCACGCCAGGCCCGAGGCCTCGCCCTGCAGCTTGAGGTCGACCACCGCGTACCCGGGCGAGAAGGCGGGCAGCAGCGCCGTGACGTCCTCCAGGCTCGCCGCGACCTGCACCGCATAGCCGCGCCGCTCGAAGGAGCGCGCGAGGGTGCGCGCGAAGGCCGCGTCGTCCTCGACGATGAGCAGGCTGCGGGCGTCGTCGGTGGTGTCCTCAGGCGGCATCGGCATCTTCTTCCTCGGCCAGCGCGATGGCGGCCAGCGGCAGGGTGATCTTCACTTCGGCGCCACCCTCCTGCCGGTTGCGGGCCGTGACGGTGCCGCCCACGGTGCGCGCCACGTTCACCACCAGGAACAGGCCCAGTCCGCCGCCCGGCCGCCCCTTGCTCGAGCGGTAGGGCTTGCCCAGCTGGTCGAGCATGCCGGGCAGGAAGCCCGGTCCCTGGTCGGTGACGGTCAGCACCAGCGCGTCGCCCTCGCGGGCGGCATCGAAGTGCAGGCCCTGGGGCGAGGCCTCGAGCGCGTTGTCCAGCACGTTGCCCACCATCTGCTTGAGCGCGGAGTCGGACACGGCCGGCATGTCCTGCCCGAAACGGTTGCTGTAGGTGAAGGCGGCACCGGCCGAGGGGCGGCGCCGGCGCCAGTCCTCCACCAGCTCGTCGAGGAAGGTGCAGATGGTGGTCTCCTCGGACGACTCGCCGCGCGCCTCGCCGGCCGACAGCAGGATGCCGCTGACGATCGCCTTGCAGCGCTGCACCTGCGCTTCCATCTCCGTGACCTCTTCGGCCAGCTCGGGGTCGGAGGTGAAGTGCGGCAGGTGCTGCCAGTCGCCCAGGATCACGGCCAGGGTGGACAGCGGCGTGCCCAGCTCGTGCGCCGCCCCGGAGGCCAGCAGGCCCATGCGCACAATGTGCTCCTCTTCCGCTGCGCGCTGCTGCAGGCGCGCCAGGTTGGCGTCGCGCGCACGCAGGTTGCCCGTGATGCGGCTGATGAAGGTCACGAGCAGCGCCGCGTTGAGCGCGAAGCACACCAGCATGCCGAGCATGTAGGGGCTGGCCAGGCCACGGTAGTGGTCCAGCGGCAGCGGCAGCGGCTGGCCGAAGAGCGCCAGCCCGGCGAAGCACAGCACGGTGACGCCCACCACCGTCCAGGTCGACCAGGGCTGCAGCAGCACGGCGCCCAGGATCACCTGCAGCAAGTACAGGAAGACGAAGGGGTTCGTCGCGCCGCCGCTGAGGTACAGCTGCGCGGTGAGCATGCCGATGTCCACCAGCAGCGCCACCATCAGCTCGGTGTTGGTCACCTCACGCCGGGTGCGCCAGCGCAGCAGGCTCAGGATGTTGAAGGCCACCAGGCAGCCCAGCACGACCAGCATCTGCTCGATCGGAATCGGGATGCGGAAGCCGTAGTGGACGACCTCGATCGTGAAGATCTGGCCGAAGACGGCGATCCAGCGCAGCTGGATGAGCTGCTGCAGGTTCTTCAGGCCCGCGGCCTTCTCGAGGCCGACGCTCGCGCCGGGGCCCAGCCGCGCCGGGATGGCGCCGGCGAGCGGGTCAGGCGCGGCAGAGGTCATGGGTGCGGGTCGGGCGGGTCGGAAGGCCCATTGTCGCCAGCAGCGTGCCCGGCCCGGTCGGTGCGGCGCACATACCAGCCCGCGGCGGCGGCCATCAGCGCCAGGCCGTACCAGGTGATCGCGTAGACGAGGTGGTTGTCGGTGAAGCGGATGACCGTGAGGCCGGGCACCGGCGAGGCATCGGCCGGGTTGCCGGGCGCCGCCTCGGCATCGACGAAGTAGGGCGCCACGCGCTCCGCGGGCAAACCGCGGGAGGCTGCGATGGCGGCGACGTCGCGCGAGTGCCAGCGGTCGGCGGCGGGGTCGTTGTGGCGCAGGAAGCCGCCGCCGGGCTCGGTGAGCCGCAGCAGCCCCTGCACATGGACCTGGCCCGCCGGCGTTGGGGATCGGCGGGCCGGGTCGCGCCGCTCGGGCGGGACGAAGCCGCGGTTGACGAGCACGAAGCTGCCGTCGGCACGCTGCAGGGGGGTCAGCACCCAGAAGCCGGCGCCGCGCTCCGTGCTGGCCTGAACCAGCGCTTCCTTGTCGTGCAGGAAGCGGCCGTCGAGCGCGACGCGCAGGTACTCGTCGGCCTCGCGGTTGATCGCCGGCCATCGGGGCAGGGCAGGGGCCGCGACGGGCGCGGCATGCACCCGCGCATCCACCCGCGCGATGAGATCGTGCTTCCAGCCCAGCCGCTGGACCTGCCAGGTGCCCAGCGCGACGAAGAGAGCAAAGAAGAAGGCCGCCCCGGCCAGCATCGCCCACCTGGCGGCGCGGCTGCGGCGGGGGCGGCCCGTGGGTCCGGGGCCCTGCGGGGCGACCGGGACGGCCGGCGGCACCGTCAGCTGCCCATGCCCGAGGCCGGGTGCATCGGCATCATGTTCGTGTTCATGTGGAACATCACCCACAACGTGCCGGCGATGGCGATGGCCACGAACACGACCGTGAAGATGGTGGAGAGCATGGTCCAGCCGCCCTCGACCTTGCCGTTCATGTGCAGGAAGAAGACCATGTGCACGAGGATCTGCACCACCGCGAAGGCGCCCAGCACCAGCACCGCCACCGTGCGGTCGGCGATGACGTTGTTCATCACCAGCCAGAAGGGGATGGCCGTGAGCACGATCGACAGCACGAAGCCGATCATGTAGCCGGAGAAGGTGCTGTGCGGGCCGTCGTCGTGGCCGTGGTGGTCGTCGTGGTGGCCGGCGTCGGCAGCGTGCGTGGGGTGGGCGCTCATCACAGCACTCCCATGAGGTAGACGAAGGTGAAGACGCCGATCCACACGACGTCCAGGAAGTGCCAGAACATCGACAGGCACATCAGGCGCCGCTTGTTCTCGTGGATCAGGCCGTGCTTGGCGATCTGGATCATCAGCACCACCAGCCAGATGGTGCCGAAGGTCACGTGCAGGCCGTGCGTGCCGACCAGGGCGAAGAAGGCCGACAGGAAGGCGCTGCTCTGCGGCGTGGCGCCTTCCTTGATGAGGTGGTGGAACTCGTACAGCTCCAGCCCCAGGAAGCACAGGCCGAACAGGCCCGTGATCACCAGCCAGCCCAGCGTGCCGCCGACCTTGTTCTGCTGCTTCTGCAGCATCGCGAAGCCGAAGGTGATGGACGACAGCAGCAGGAAGGCCGTGTTGATGGCCACCAGCTTCAGGTCGAACAGTTCGGCGCCGCCCGGGCCACCGGCATAGTTGCGGCCGAGCACGCCATAGGTCGCGAAGAGCGCCGCGAAGATCAGGCAGTCGCTCATCAGGTAGAGCCAGAAGCCCAGCGCGGTGCCGTTCTCCGGATGCGGCTCGTCGGCGAGGTGGTAGGCGCGCACGGCGGCGCCGTCGGCGGTGGATGCGAGGTCAGACATGGCTTGCCAGGAGCTGGGAGCGCGCGTTCTCGGTGGCGACCACTTCCGACGCCGGGATGTAGAAGTCGCGCTTGTAGTTGAAGGTGTGGACGATAGCGGCCAGGATGGTGGCAACGAACGAGGCCGCGGCCAGGGGCCACATGTGCCAGATCAGCGCGAAGCCGCAGGTCATCGACAGCACCGAGATCACCACGCCCGAGGCGGTGTTCTTCGGCATGTGGATCGACTTGAAGCCGTCCAGCGGACGCTTGTAGCCGTTGCCCTTCATGTCCCACCACGCGTCGAGGTCGTGCACCACGGGCGTGAAGGCGAAGTTGTACTGCGGCGGCGGCGAGGAGGTCGCCCATTCCAGCGTGCGGCCGTTCCACGGGTCGCCCGTGGTGTCGCGCAGCTGGTCACGGCGGCGGAAGCTCACGTACAGCTGGACCAGGAAGCTGCCGATGCCCAGCGCCACCAGCACGGCGCCGACGGCCGCGATCTGGAACCAGATCTGCAGGGACGGGTCCTCGAAGTGGTTGGCGCGGCGCGTGACGCCCATGAGGCCCAGCACGTACAGCGGCGTGAACGCGACCCAGAAGCCCACCAGCCAGAACCAGAACGAGCACTTGCCCCAGAACTCGTCGAGCCTGTAGCCGAAGGCCTTGGGGAACCAGTAGTTGATGCCGGCGAACATGGCGAACACCACGCCGCCGATGATCACGTTATGGAAGTGCGCGATCAGGAACAGGCTGTTGTGCAGCACGAAGTCGGCCGGCGGCACGGCCAGCAGCACGCCCGTCATGCCGCCGATGGCGAAGGTGCACATGAAGCCCACCGTCCACAGCATCGGCACCGTGAAGCGGATGCGGCCGCGGTACATGGTGAAGAGCCAGTTGAAGATCTTCGCGCCGGTCGGGATCGAGATGATCATCGTCGTGATCCCGAAGAAGGAGTTCACGCTGGCGCCCGATCCCATGGTGAAGAAGTGGTGCAGCCACACCAGGTACGACAGGATGGTGATACACACCGTCGCGTACACCATCGAGGTGTAGCCGAAGAGGCGCTTGCCGCTGAAGGTGGCCACGACCTCCGAGAACACGCCGAAGGCCGGCAGCACCAGGATGTAGACCTCGGGGTGGCCCCAGATCCAGATCAGGTTCACGTACAGCATCGGGTTGCCGCCCAGATGGTTCGTGAAGAAGTTGGTGCCCAGGTAGCGGTCCAGCGACATGAAGACCAGCGCCGCCGTGAGGATCGGGAACGAGGCCACGATCAGGGCGTTGGTGCACAGCGAGGTCCAGGTGAAGATGGGCATCTTCATCAGGTCCATGCCCGGTGCGCGCATCTTCACGATGGTCACCAGCAGGTTGATGCCCGAGAGCGTGGTGCCCACCCCCGCGATCTGCAGCGCCCAGATGTAGTAATCGAGCCCGACCCCCGGGTTCTGGTTGCCCAGCATGGAGAGCGCCAGCCAGCCGGCCGTGGAGAACTCGCCCAGGAACAGCGACATCATCACCAGCACGGCGCCGGCGGTGGTCATCCAGAAGCTGAAGTTGTTCAGGAAGGGGAAGGCCACGTCGCGCGCGCCGATCTGCAGCGGCACGAGGTAGTTCATGAGGCCCGTCACCAGCGGCATGGCGACGAAGAAGATCATGATCACGCCGTGGGCGGTGAAGATCTGGTCGTAATGGTGCGGAGGCAGGTAGCCCATGTTGTCGCCGAAGGCCATGGCCTGCTGCAGGCGCATCATGATGGCGTCGGAGAAGCCGCGCAGCAGCATCACGATGCCCAGCACCATGTACATGATGCCGATCTTCTTGTGGTCGATGCTGCAGAACCAGTCGCGCCACAGCGGGCCCCAGAGACGGAACTTGGTGATCGCGGCCAGCAGGACCAGGCCGCCCAGCACGACGGCGATGAAGGTGTACAGCACGATCGGCTCGTGCGCCATCGGGATCGAGTCCCAGGTGATGCGCCCCAGGAGCCAGTGGGCGGGCGCGGCGGGCCCAGACGATTGTTCAGACATGACGGTTCACTCTTTCGGCGATGCGGGTGCCAGGGGCACCGGTCTCTTCCGACGACAAAGAAGGTCGACTACTTGGCGGCCGCGGCGGGCATCGAATGCCCGCCGTGGGCTTTCTCGGGCTGGGCGTCGCGCACCTGCTCGGGCGTGCGGCCGGACACGGCCGCCTTGTTGCCCTGGCGCGCGGAATCCTGCGCCATGGTGGCGTGCATGCACGGCTTGCCCTCCTCGACGCACATGTTCAGCACGCGCTCGTACAGGCCGGGCTCGACGGAGGCGAAGCGCGCCACCGGGTTCCGCTCGCTGGGCTTGGCCAGCTCGAGGTAACTGGCGCGCGTGAGGGCCTTGCCTTCGGACTTGTTCTGGGCCACCCACTTGGCGAAATCGTCGTTGCTCAGCCCGTGGAACTTGAAGGTCATCCCCGAGAAGCCCGAGCCGCTGTAGTGCGACGACATACCGTGGTACACGCCGGGCTTGTTGATGACCGCGTTGAGCTCCGTCTGCATGCCGGGCATGGTGTAGATCATGCCGGCCAGGTCGGGCACATAGAATGCGTTCATCGTCGTGCTCGAGGTGAGCTTGAAGCGGATCGGCCGGTCGACCGGCGCCGCCAGCTCGTTGACGGTGGCGATGCCCTGCTCGGGGTAGAAGAAGAGCCACTTCCAGTCCAGCGACACGACTTCCACTTCCAGCGGCTTGACGCCCTCGGGCACCGGCTTGCCAGCGGCGATGCGGTCCAGCGGCCGGTACGGATCGAGCAGGTGGGTGCCGATCCAGGTGAGGGCGCCCAGCGCGATGATGATGACCAGCGGCGCGGCCCAGATGACGAGTTCGAGCTGGGTGGAGTGGTCCCAGTCGGGCTGGTAGTCGGCGTCCTTGTTGGACGCGCGATAGCGCCAGGCGAAGAACAGGGTCAGCGCGATCACCGGGACGATGATCAGCAGCATCAGCACGGTGGAGGCGACCACGAGGCGGCCCTGCTGGGCCGCGACGTCGCCGGCGGGATTCAGCACCACGGCGTTGCAGCCCGCCAGCAAGGTGGCAAGCGCAAGAAGGGGCGCGGCTCGGAGGCTCTTCGGGAAAGGCATGCGGAGCGATCAGGGATGTGGTCCCGCCAAGGGAAAGCGCGGGTTGCCGGAAGGCGCAAAATGTATGCCGAATGCCGACTTCCGGCGATTGGACGTTTTGTCCTATGGCGTCCAGGGCCCGAAGGTGCGACTCTCCGGTGTTCGAATGCCCGCAATCTAGACCTGACTCACGCAAGATGTCCAGCATCAGCCACGCCATCACCGATTCTCCGGCGAAGCCCACCAACCAGCATGGTGACCACCATGTCGCGCCAGGGGAGATCGCCGTCGGCGTCGTCATCGGGCGTGCGTCCGAGTACTTCGACTTCTTCGTCTACGGCATCGCTTCGGTGCTGGTGTTCCCGGCGCTGTTCTTTCCCTTCGAGCAGCGGCTGGACGGCACGCTGTACGCCTTCGCGATCTTCGCGCTGGCGTTCATCGCGCGGCCCTTCGGCACCGTCATCTCCATGGCCGTGCAGCGCCGCTGGGGGATGGCCACCAAGCTGACGATCGCGCTCTTCCTGCTCGGCACCTCGACCGTCGGCATCGCCTTCCTGCCCAGCTACGAGTCGATCGGCGTCACGGCCATCGTGCTGCTGTCGATCTTCCGCATCGGCCAGGGCCTGGCGCTCGGCGGCTCCTGGGACGGGCTGCCTTCTTTGCTGGCCCTGAGCGCTCCCGAGGGCCGCCGCGGCTGGTACGCCATGCTGGGGCAGCTCGGCGCACCGGTGGGCTTCATTCTGGCAAGCGCGCTGTTCACCTTCCTGTATGGCAGCCTGTCGCTGGAGGACTTCCTGTCCTGGGGCTGGCGCTATCCCTTCTTCTGCGCCTTCGCGATCAACGTGGTGGCGTTGTTCGCGCGCCTGCGCCTGGTGGTCACGCCCGAGTACCAGGAACTGCTCACCGAGCGCGAGCTGGTGCCCGTGGGCGTGGGCGAGCTGGTGCGCACGCGCGGTTTCAGCTTGGTGATCGGCGCCTTCGCCGCCCTGGCCAGCTATGCGCTGTTCCACCTGATCACGGTGTTCCCGCTGTCGTGGATCCGCCTGTACTCGGAACAGTCGATCACCGCCTTCCTGGGCATCCAGATCATCGGCGGCTTCCTCGTCGCCGGCGGCATCGTGGCTTCGGGCTGGATCGCCGACAAGTACGGGCGCCGCTACACGCTGGGCTCGCTGGCGGCGCTGATCGCCGTGTTCAGCGGCTTCGCGCCCACGCTGCTCAACGGCGGCACGCTCGGGCAGGACGTGTTCATCCTGCTGGGTTCGGTGGTGCTGGGCCTGTCCTACGGGCAGGCCGCGGGTGCCGTGACCTCCAACTTCGGCTCGCGCTACCGCTACACCGGCGCGGCCCTCACGGCGGACTTCGCGTGGCTCATCGGTGCGGCCTTCGCGCCGTTGGTCGCGCTGGGCCTGTCGGCGCACTTCGGGCTGGGCTACCTCAGCCTGTACCTGCTGTCGGGCGCGGCCTGCACGCTGGGCGCGCTGCGTCTGAACAAGGCGCTCGAGGCTCGCGACTGAGGTCGGCGGGCACCGTTCAAGGCAGTCGCGCGCGCACCGCCTCGGCCAGCGCCACGACGCTCAGCGGCGCCGATCCTTCGGCCTTGTTGTTGATCGTCACATAGGCGGGCTGGGCGGCGCCGACCGTGCCGGCGATCACGCGGGCCAGCGCCTCGCGCGTGTCCACGTCCGGATCGACCAGGCGATCGAAGGGCTCGTACAGGCCCTTGGCCTCTTCGTAGCCGAAGGCGCCGTGCTTGCGGTTCAGGTTCCAGCGGCACACCAGCGGGCCGGGCCACAGCGCCCGCAGCAGCGGAATCTGCTCGCCGATGGGCGGCAGCTTGGGATGCAAGCCCAGGCAGTAGGTCGCACCGGCATCGCGCAGCACGGCGACGAAGTCGGGCGTCAGCCATTCGGGATTGCGCACTTCCACCGCCACCACGCCGTCGGGCGCCGCGGGCTTGAGCCGGGGCAGGGCGCGCAGCATGACCGACAGGCGGTCCAGCAGTTCCGGCATGCGGGCGAGGAAGGCGGCGGGCAGCGGGCTCAGCTGGAACACCAGTGCGCCGATGCGCGTTCCCAGCCCTTCGATGGCCGGGGCGACGAACTGCTCGATGGCCAGGGTGGGGTCGAGAAAGGCGGGATTCGGCTGCATGCCCCGCCCATCCTCGCCCCGCACCAGCGCGTCGGCGACCAGGTTCGGCGCCTTGACCACGAAGCGGAAGTCGTCCGGCACCTGGGCGGCATAGCTCGCGAACTGGCTGGCGCTCAGCGGCCGGTAGAAGCTGCGATCCAGGCTCACGCCGCGCAGCAAGGGGTGGCGCGCGTAGGCGGCCAGGCCATGGCGCGACAGCACGGGCTGGGCGTACTCGCGCTCCCAGACCAGGCCGGCCCAGCCGGGAAAGTGCCAGGAGGAGGTGCCCAGGTGCAGGGCGCGGGGCAGGGTGGCGGCAAGGGCATGCAGCGACCCGTCGACGGTGGCCGGTTGCACGCGCTCGGGCGTGGCTGTGGGGCGTTTCCGGGCTCCGGCTGGCGGCGCGTCGGCGTCCGCGTGAGGAGAGGGCGTCGGCGCGTCGTCGAAGAGGGAGTCCTGGAGGCCGGGCATGGAGCCGCATTCTCATCCACGAACGAAAAGCGGTCTCGGCGCCCGTCGGCCGGGCGCATCCTGCTATCGATTTCGGAGTAAACACCGGACGCCTGCTGGAGGACAATGGCGGCCCGCCCCTTCGCCGCCAACGCTCAGCCATGCAGATGCCACCGCCGCTCGATTCGCCACCGCGCGCCTGCCGCCGTTGCGGGGCCTGATCGCATGCGCACGCTCGGTCTCATCGGCCTGATGCTGGCCCTGGCCATCGTCGGCTTCAGCATGAAGAAGCAGCTCGCCGCCGTGGCGCCGGCTCCCGGCATCACCGCACCCGCTGGCGACGGCTCGGCGCCCAACGTGCGGGCACAGAGCCAGCAGATCCAGCAACAGATCAAGCAGCAGCTGGACGCCACCATGAGCCAGCCGCGACCGATGCCGGACGACAATTGACGGATCGCAAGCCCGATCGAGCTGCAGCGCCCGCAGCTCCTGCGCAGGCAGCTATCGAAAGCATAGCGCCTGCGCCGCCCGAGGCGGACGACGCGCGCTGGATGGGCATGGCGCTCGCCCAGGCGCGCGAGGCCGCGGCGGCCGGCGAAGTGCCAGTGGGTGCCGTGGTCGTCAAGGACGGCATGCTGCTCGCGACCGGCCGCAACAGCCCCGTCGCCACGCACGACCCCAGCGCGCACGCCGAGGTCAACGCGCTGCGTGCCGCGGCGACGGCGCTCGGCAACTACCGCCTGGACGGCTGCACCCTCTACGTGACGCTCGAACCCTGCGCGATGTGCAGCGGCGCGATACTGCACGCCCGGCTGGCACGGGTCGTCTACGGTGCTGTGGATCCGCGCACCGGGGCAGCCGGCTCGGTGGTCGACCTGTTCGCCCAGCCGCTGCTGAACCACCACACCCACGTCACCGCCGGCGTGGCCGCCGACGCCTGCGGGGCGTTGCTGCAGGACTTCTTTCGCGGGCGCCGGCAGGCTGCCCGCGAGACGGCGCAGCCGCTGCGCGACGACGCCTTGCGCACACCCGAGGCGCGTTTCGATGCGTGGCGCGAGGCGATGCCGCCGGCGGCCACGCTGGCCGACCTGCCCAGTCTGGCCGGCTGGCGCATGGCCTACGTCGACACGCGCCCCGACTCGCCTGCGGCACCCGTGCTGCTGGCACTCCACGGCTGGGGCGAGTGGGGCCTTCTCTTCAGGCATCTGTGGCCGCTGCTGCCGGGCTGGCGCGTGCTGGTGCCCGACCTCATCGGCTTCGGCCGCAGCGACAAGCCCAAACGCGGATCGATCCACACGCCGGCCTGGCACGCGCAGGTGATGAGCGAATGGCTGCAGCAGTTGGGCGTGCGCCATCTGACGATCGTCCACCACCCCGACAGCGGCGCGCTGGTGCAGGCGCTGCGGCAGAACGGGGCAGTGCGAGTGACGACGGCGTGGCCCATCGATGTCGGCCATGCCGATGCCGACATGCAGCGCGCGTGGCAGGCGCCCTTTCCCGACCGCGGGCACGAGGCGGCACGGCGGGCGCTGGGCGCGCGAGGGGTGTCGAAGGACGACCTCGACCCCGCCGCGGCAGCTCGGCTGGCGGCGCGGCTCGTCCAGTCGAGCTCGGGCCCGATGGGATACTCCGGCGCGTGACCCGAAGCATCTACATCTACTCTCCCTCGAGCGCGGTGCGCGACAAGGCGGCCTTCCGCCGCGGCGTCGCCCGGCTCAAGGCCCTCGGCCACACGGTCGAAGTCGACGAGGCGGCGCTGGCGAGTTCGCAGCGCTTCGCCGGCGACGACGCGACGCGGCTGGCCGCCATCTCCCGCGCGGCGGCGAGCGGCGCCGACGTCGCACTCATCTCGCGCGGGGGCTACGGGCTCACCCGCATCCTCGACAAGCTGCCCTACAAGGCCGTGGCCAAGGCCATCGAGCGCGGCACGGCCTTCGTGGGTCTGAGCGACTTCACTGCCTTCCAACTGGCGCTGCTGGCCAAGACCGGCGCAGTGAGCTGGCAGGGGCCGGCACTGGGCGAGGACTTCGGCACGGAAGGCCTGCCCGACGAGATCATGGAGGCCTGCTTCGACGACCTGCTCAACGGCCAGGGCGAAGGCACCGGCTGGCGACTGCCGGCGCGCGATGCACAGGCCGTGTCGCTGCGCCCCGTGCACGGCGCCATTCTGTGGGGCGGCAACCTGTGCGTGCTCACCAGCCTGCTGGGCACGCCCTACTTTCCGTCGATCGACAAGGGCATGCTCTTCCTCGAGGACGTGAGCGAGCATCCCTACCGCATCGAACGCATGCTCGAGCAGTTGCGCCATGCCGGCGTGCTGGGGCGGCAGAAGGCCATCGTGCTGGGCCAGTTCACCAACTACCGCACCGTGCCGCACGATCGAGGCTTCAAGCTGCAGACGGTGATCGACCGCCTGCGCAGCCAGCTGAAAGTGCCCGTGCTGACGGGCCTGCCCTTCGGGCATGTGCCGACGAAGGTGCTTCTTCCGGTGGGGGCCCGCGTCGAGATGGCGATGGCCGAACGCGACGTCTTCCTGGTCTGGGGCCATGCGCAGGGCGGGGCGCGCTTGCCCGCCGGACACGACCACGGCGCACCGGGTCACGTCCACTGAACAAAAAAACGCCGCATCAGCGGCGTCTTTCATGGGCGAGTCAGGGGCCTCAGCTTGCGAACCTGTGGTGTGGCCGCGCCACCATTGCCTGGGGCAGGAGCCCCTTGAACAGCTCGTTGATCTGACGCATTTCGACGCGCGCCTGCGCTTCGCCGTGGACCTCGCTCAGGGCCGCAAGCATGTCCTGGCGCAGGTACCAGAGGCATTCCATCTCGTAGGCGTACCGGATCCGCTGGGCCACGCGGTGGAAGCTCTGGCCCTCATGCTTTTGCAGCAGCTCGAGCATCGCCTCGCGCACGTGCTGGATCTTGCGCTCGCTCGGGCGCCCCGGTGGGCGTGCCGAGAAAGACAGAAGACGAAGCAGACTGCTGGGAGACACCATGGACGCTGAGCCGTGCGCAAATGAGCAAGTGACGCCACGGTACGCACGCGGGGTCGCCCAATCAAGCGGGAAACACTTATTCATGTTTAAAAACAACAATATTTCTCACTTTGATGCAGTGAAGTCGGAAGAACTGGAACCAAAGTTCTATGGCAAAGTAATACTCCCAAGCGCTGGGATGGTGTGTCCGGCAAGATCGGTGTCGAAGTGCTAATTTCGATTTAGATCGTTCGCGCGGACGCCCGGGAGAGGCGAGGAGCCGCGAATGGAGCGCATCGCCATAATCAACGAGAACACACGGAACCACACCATGGCCACCACCGTCGTCTTTGCGGACCTGACCGGAAGTACGCGGGCATTCGAGGTCATGGGCAATGTCCGCGCCACCGAGACGGTCACGCGGCTCACCCAGTGGATCGGCAGCGTCTGCGAGGTCCACGAGGGCAGGGTGGTCAAGAAGCTCGGCGATGGCCTTCTGGCCATCTTTGCCGACGGGGTGTCGGCGACGAGCGCCGTCCTCGAGCTGCAGCGCGGACACCAGAAACGGCTGCAGAACTGGCCGGCCGCCCTGCGCATGGAACTGCAGATCGGCGTGGCCAGCGGCGAGGTGGTCGAAGTCGACGGCGACAGCTACGGTGACGCGGTGAACGTTGCGTCGCGGCTGAGCGATCTGGCCGGCCCGGGCCAGGTGTGGGCCACCGAGTCGGTGGTCGTCCAGCTCGGGGATGCGGACGTCCGGCACCGGAACCTCGGCCCCATCCACATCCGCGGACGCAACGAAATGCCGGTCGTCTACCGCATCGACTGGCAGGAGGAGGTCACCGAACTGCTGACGATGCCGTCCCCGCTGGTGCAGCCGGCCAAGGGCGCGGACTCCACCTTCGGGCAGATCGAGCTGAGCTGGCTGGACGTGCGATCGATGTTCTCGGTGGACCAGCTTCCAATCCACCTGGGCCGTGTCGACGAGGCGGAGTTCGTGGTCAACGACCCGCGGGTCTCACGCCTTCATGCGCGCCTCGAGTCGCGCAACGGCAGCTGCGTGCTGATCGACATCAGCACCTATGGCACCTGGGTGCGCTTCCATGGCCGCATCGGTGCGAGCAGCGAGATCGCTCTGCGCCGCGAGGAATGCGTTCTCCACGGCAGCGGCGAGATCGGCCTGGGCGCGCCGCTGAGCGATTTCAGCGCGCCGACCATCTCCTTCAACACGGTCGGCGGCAGTCTGCTGCTGGCAGCGCGGCGGCCGCAAAGCTGAGAGAAGGGGGGAAGGCGGGGCTTCTCACGGAGCGCCGCAAAAGCTGCCCTCGTTAATGTCTTTGTGATTTGACATAATACCTATTGTATTTCTAAGAGACGTCGGCAACGAGGCGGGCCATGGGCCCAGCCTCATGGGATCACCACTTGCCGTCGCTGGCCGGCCGAGGCGCTTTCGCGGCCGCCGCCGTCAGCATCTGGATCGCATCCGGCCGATTGCCGCGCTTGGCAAAGTCGAGCGCAGTCATGCCTTGCTCGTTCTTCATCGCGATGTCGGCGCCTTCGTCCAGCAGCAGCTTCACGGCTTCGGGACTGCCGTACATCGCCGCCATCATCAGCGGCGTGGTGCCGTTGGGCGACTGCGCGTCGATGAAGGCGCTGGCCTCCAGCAACTGCTTCATGATCGTGATCTGCCCGGACGTGGCGGCGTAATGCAGCGGCGCCCAACCGGTCTTGTTCACCGCGGCATCGCGCGCCAGCAGCATCGTGACGAACTCCTGCTGCCCCTTGAGCGCGGCCATCATGAGCGGCGATTCGTCGCTGCCGTTGACGGCGCTGACGTCGGTCTTGGGCGATTCGATGAGCACCTTGGCCACCTTCGGCGAGGGTTCGCGCAGGGCCAGGATGAGGCCGGTCTGCTTCTTCTCGTTGACCGTGTTGGGGTCGAAGCCGCGCTCGATCAGCGAGCGCACGGTGCCAGGGTTGTCGCTGATGACGGCACGAAAGAAATCGTCGTACGAACCCGCTGTCGTCGCACAAGAAATTGCAAACAGCGCAACGAGATAAGCCAGTTTTCTCATGTAGTTTCTCAAGCAAGAACCTCCTTGAAGAGCGTTTCGAAATTGCGGCTCGTAGCCTCGGCGATGGCTTCCACCGGCAGCTGGCGCAGCGTCGCGATCTGCTGCGCGACGTAGGGCACGTACGCCGGGCTGTTGGTCTTTCCTCGGAACGGCACTGGGGCCAGGTAGGGGCTGTCGGTCTCGATCAGCATGCGGTCCAGGGGCACGAAGGCGGCGACTTCGCGCAGTTCCTCGGCCTTCTTGAAGGTCAGGATGCCCGAGAACGAGACGTAGAAACCCAGGTCCAGGGCTGCGCGCGCCACCTCGGCGGTCTCGGTGAAGCAGTGGAACACGCCCCCTGCCGCCCTTCCCGTCCCGTCCTCGCCCTCCTCCCGCAGGATCGCCAGCGTGTCGGCCGATGCGTCCCGCGTATGGATGACCAGCGGCTTTCGCACTCGCTGGGCCGCCCGGATATGGACGCGGAAGCGCTCGCGCTGCCAGTCGAGATCGGCCACCGTGCGGCCGCCCTTGCGCTCGTCCATCTGGTAGTAGTCGAGTCCGGTCTCGCCGATGGCGACCACCTTGGGCCGCGCCGAAAGCCGCACCAGATCGTCCACGGAGGGCTCCTGGACGTTCTCGTTGTCCGGATGGACGCCTACGGAGGCCCAGAAGTTGTCGTAATCGGACGCAAGGCCCTGCACCGCCTCGAATTCCTCCAGCGTGGTGCAGATGCACAAGGCGCGGTCGACCCGGGCGGCCGCCATGGCGGCGCGGACATCCGGCATGCGCGACAGCAGTTCCGGATCGGTCAGATGGCAATGGGAGTCGGTGAACATCGGAAAAAAGCAAACGGCGGTGGAGCGCACCGCCGTGGAAGCAGGCCGCGCGACTGCGCAAGCCGGAACAAAACAATCAGATCGTCTGCGTCGGCCGGTCGGACGCCATGGTGCCGCCCAGCGCCTCCTCGATGCGCGCCTTGAGCTGGCGCGACTTCTCGTCGGACGGGAAGCGGACCCCGACGCCTGGCGAGCGCGTGCCGGCGGCACGCTGCGGCGTGATCCAGGCGACTTTGCCGGCCACCGGGTAGCGTTGCGGGTCGTCCGGGAGGGTCAGCAGCACGTACACATCGTCGCCCAGCCGGTACTCGCGCGTGGTCGGGATGAACACGCCGCCCTCGGCAAAGAGCGGGATGTAGGCCGCATAGAGCGCGCCCTTTTCCTTGATCGCCAGCTGGATGACGCTGGGACGGGGCGTGGCGGGGGCGGCGGGTGTGTTCATGGGCGGCGTGCAGCGGCCGAGTTTAGGGTGCTTTGCGCCTCGCTCACAAGCGCCTCCAGCATGAGTCCGGCGTTGAACGGGTGCTCGGCCGTGCGCGCCGCCTTCATGAGGGACTGCGCCCAGCGCGCGAGCGGCATGGCCGGCGGAGCGGGCGGCAGGTCCTGCGCGTCGAAGAAGCGCGGCGCTGCGCCGCTGCGCACGGCCATCAGGTCGTGGCAGAGTTTCTGCAGCGCCTCGATGGCGGCCGGCGGCGCCTGGTCGGCCAGCGCACTCACGTCGCCGCGCTGCATGGCCTTGGGCAGCAGGCCCCAGGCCTTGGGCGATGGGCCGTTGCGGGCCAGGCGCAGGGCGGCGTCGGGGCGGCCGCCCGCCGCGCGCAGCAGCACCGCGGCCTCGGTCTCGGCGATGCCCTGCGCCACCAGCCATGCCTGGGCTTCGTCCAGGGGCGGCCACGGCAGCGCATGGCCGAGGCAGCGGCTGCGGATGGTGGGCAGCAGCTGCCAGGCGGCTTCGCTGGCGAGCACGAAGCGCACGTCGCCGGCGGGCTCCTCCAGCGTCTTGAGCAGGGCATTGGCCGAGATCGCGTTCATGCGTTCGGCCGGGTAGACCAGCACCACCTTGCCGCGGCCGCGGGCGCTGGTGCGCTGGGCAAAGCCCACGGCGTCGCGCATCGCCTCGACGCGGATCTCGCGGCTGGGTTTGCGCTTCTTGTCGTCGATCTCGGACTGGGCCTTCTCGTCCAGCGGCCAGCCCAGTTCGTGCATCGCCACCTCGGGCATCAGCACGCACAGATCGGCATGCGTGCGCACCCTGATCGCGTGGCAGCTGGCGCAGTGGCCGCAGGCGCCCTGCGGGCCCGGCTGCTCGCACAGCCAGGCGCTGGCCAGCGCAAGCGCCAGCTCGTACTGCCCCAGGCCCGACGGCCCCTGCAGCAGCCAGGCATGGCCGCGCTGGCGCAGCAGCGCATCGCGCGCCCGTGCAAGCCAGGGGGCCAAGGGCGGGGCCTGATCGCCGGGTCCGCTCACAGCAGGCCCCTGCGACGCACAGCCGCCTCGACCTGTGCCCACACGGTTTCGCGCGTGGCGTCGGCGTCGATGCGCTCGAAGCGGCCGGCGTCGGTGCCGGCCCGGCGCGCATAGCCCTCGGCCACCCGGCGGAAGAAGTCGACCGGCTGCGCCTCGAAGCGATCGGGCAGCCGCGCACCGGCGAGGCGCTCGGCGGCCGTCTCCGGCGCCAGGTCGAACCACAGCGTGAGCGCGGGCTGCAGCAGGTCGGACGCCCCGCCCTGCCCGCCCTGGACCCAGCGCTCGAGCGTGCCGAGCACGCCCGGATCGAAGCCGCGCCCGCCGCCCTGGTAGGCGAAGGTGGCGTCGGTGAAGCGGTCGCACAGCACCACGGCGCCGCGTTCCAGCGCCGGCGCGATCACGTTCACGACGTGGTCGCGCCGCGCCGCGAAGACGAGCAGCGACTCGGTCAGCGGATCCATCGCCTCGCCCAGCACAAGGCCGCGCAGGGTTTCGGCCAGCGGCGTGCCGCCCGGCTCGCGCGTGCGCACCACCTCGCGGCCGGCGGCGCGGAATAGCGCTTCCAGCGCGTCGACGTGGCTGGACTTGCCGGCACCGTCGATGCCCTCGAGCGTGATGAACAGACCCTGGCGCTGCGTCATGGCGTGCGGCTCACTGGCCCCGCTGGTACTTGTTGACGGCGCGGTTGTGCGCGTCGAGCGATTCGCTGAACTGGCTGGTGCCGTCGCCACGCGCCACGAAATACAGCGAACGGCTGCGCGCCGGCTGCACGGCGGCCAGCAGCGCCGCCTTGCCCGGCATGGCGATCGGGGTGGGCGGCAGGCCGGGGCGCGTGTAGGTGTTCCAGGGCGTGTCGGCCTGGAGGTCGCGCTTGCGCAGGTTGCCGTCGAAGGCCGCGCCCAGGCCGTAGATCACCGTCGGATCGGTCTGCAGCGGCATGCCGATGCGCAGCCGGTTGACGAACACGGCCGCCACCTCGGCCCGGTCGTTGGCCTTGCCGGTCTCCTTCTCGACGATGCTGGCCAGGATGAGCGCCTCGTCGGCCGACTTGAGCGGAAGGTCGCTGGCGCGTGCGGCCCAGGCGGCCTCGAGCTTCTTGTCCATCGCCCGCATGGCCCGCTGCAGCAGCGCGACGTCGCTGGAGTTCTTCGAATAGGTGTACGTGTCCGGAAAGAAGCGCCCTTCCGGATGCACGCCGGGCCGGCCGATGCGCTCCATGAACTGCTCGTCGCTGAGGCCGGCGGTGTCGGGCTTGAGCATGTCGGCCTTGGCCAGCGCGGCGCGCACCTGGCGGATGTTCCATCCCTCGACCAGCACCACGCTGCGGGTGGCCTCCTCGCCGCGCACCAGCACGGCCAGCAGCGTGCGCGGCGTCAGGCCCCGGTCGAGCTCGTAGCTGCCGGCGCGGATCTGCCGGTCCTGGCCCGAGAAGCGGAACCACCAGTACAGCAGCTGCGGGTTCACGGCCGTGCCGGTGTCCGCCACGGCCTGCGCCACGCCGCGTGGCGTGGTACCGGGCTCGACCGAGAGGTCGACGCTTGGCGCCGGCAGCTTCAGCGGCTGGTGCAGCCACCACAAGGCAGCGGCGCCGGCGCCGAGCACGCACAGCGCGGCGAGCAGGAAGATCGTGAGGAAGAAGCGGCGCACGGCGGCAGGAGTGTCGGGCGGGCAAAAAAGCGGGGTCTCCGGCAGCGGGACGGGAAGCCCTGCGGGGCCTGGGGACCGGAGCGGCCCATGATAATTCAGCGATGACTGCGCCCCTTCCAAGTCCCCTGTTGCAGGGCGTGACGCCCGCCCTCGACACGCTCGGCGTGATCCGCGCCGAAGGCCCCGATGCCGCGGCCTTCCTGCATGGCCAGCTGACCCAGGATTTCGTGCTGATGGGCGCCCACGAGGCCCGCCTCGCGGCGCTGTGCACGCCCAAGGGCCGAATGATCGCCAGCTTCATCGGACTGCGGGCCGCGCCCGAGGTGATCCTGCTCGTCTGCAGCCGCGACCTGCTGGCCGCCACGCTCAAGCGCCTGTCGATGTACGTGCTGCGTGCCAAGGTCAAGCTCGGCGATGCCAGCGCCGAGATCGCCGTGCGCGGCCTGGCCGGTGCGGCCCTGTCGGCCAACGACGTCGATGCCGGCGCCCCGCCCTGGCGCTGCACCACTGTGGGCGAGGCGCACGCCGTCACGCTCTACCCGGCCGATGGCGTGCCGCGCGCGCTGTGGACCGGCCCGGCTGCGGCACCGGCACCCGAAGGCGAGCTGCTCGATGCCGCGACCTGGGCCTGGAGCGAGGTGCGCAGCGGGGTCGTCACCCTCGGCACGCCGGTGGTCGACGCCTTCGTGCCGCAGATGCTGAACTACGAATCGGTCGACGGCGTGAACTTCAAGAAGGGCTGCTACCCCGGCCAGGAGGTGGTGGCGCGCAGCCAATTCCGCGGCACGCTCAAGCGCCGCGCGTACCTGGTGAAGGCCGGTGCGCCGCTGACCGCCGGCCAGGAAGTGTTCGCGGCCGGCGATGCCGAGCAGCCCGTGGGCACCGTCGCACAGGCGGCGCCTGCACCGGGCGGCGGCTGGGCGGCGATGGTGTCGATGCAGATCGCTGCGCTCGAAGCCGGCAGCCTGCATGCCGGCACGGCCGATGGCCCGGCGCTGACGGTGGAACCCCTGCCCTACCCGCTGCGCGACGACATCTGAGCCAAAAAAGGCTGCAGCGCCCGCCCCGCCTGCGCAACCCGCTATCGATTTCATAGCAAGCGAAATTTCTGCTCGCCCCTGACCCCGTTCCGGCAGCTGCCCCGTAGAACGCGCATCGACCACTCGATGCAAGAGGACAGGACCATGAATCGCAGATCCCTCGCCGCCGCCGCGGCGGCCGCATGCCTCGGCCTGGCGGCCCTGGCCACCACCACCGCCGGTGCGCGCACCGTGCCGCCCCCCGACGGCCGGCTCGGCGCCCTGATGCAGGTCAGCATTGTCGACCGCAGCACCGGCCGCGAGTTGCCCGTGTACCGCCACCGCGGCGAGTACTGGGTGGCCGGCACGCCGGGCGCGCGCTACGCCATCCGCGTGCGCAACACGCAGGGCGAGCGCCTGATGGCCGTGATGTCGGTCGACGGCGTGAACGTGGTGAGCGGCGAAACCGCCGCGCTGGAGCAGAACGGCTACGTGATCGATGCCGGCGAGCGCGCCGACATCACCGGCTGGCGCAAGAGCGACGCGCAGGTCGCGGCCTTCGAGTTCACCGCGCAGGCGAATGCCTACGCGAGCCGCACCGGCCGGCCGGACGACGTGGGCGTGATCGGCGTCGCGGTGTTCCGTGAGCGTGTGGCGCCGGTGCCGCAGTGGGCGCCGCCGGTGGCGCGCCGGTCCGAGTCCGCCAACGGTGCCGGCACCGAGCGCGAGCGACGTGCCGAGGCCGCCCCGCCGGCGGCCGAGTCGTCGGCGCCCATGGGATCGGCCGACGCGGCCGCCAAGTCGATGGCGCCCGCCGCGCCCGCGCCCAGCCTGGGCACCGGCCATGGCCGGCGCGAGACCTCCCACGTGGGCCACACGCGCTTCGAGCGCGCCAGCCGGTCGCCGCAGGAGCTGATCCGCATCCGCTACGACAGCCGCGAGAACCTGGTGGCGGCCGGCGTCATTCCTTCGCCGCCGCCCCGCTGGCCGTCGGGTACGCCCTCGCCATTCCCGGGCTCCAGCCTGGGCTACGTGCCGGATCCACCGGCCCATGACTGAGCAGCCGATTGCAGGCCAGGTCGGCCCTGCAGCGCCCGTCCGGCGGCCGCGGGCCGTGATCGAAAAAGGAGCGCCCTCAGCGCAGCGCGCGCTCCATCTCGATGTGCGGGATGCCCGCTTCATCGAAGGGCTCGCCCACCGGCGCATAACCCAGCCGGGCGTAGAAGCGCTCGGCGCTGCGCTGGGCATGCAAGCCCACCGCGCGGTCGCCGCGCGCGCGGGCCACGTTCTCCAGCGCACGCAGCACCGCCTCGCCATGGCCTTCGCCACGCAGCACGCGGTGCACGGCCATGCGGCCGATGCGGGCCACGCCGCCCTCGCCCGGCAGCAGGCGACCAGTGGCGACGACCTGGCCGAGCCGGTTGCGGGCGACGGCGTGGGTGACGACGGCATCGTGCTCGTCCCACTCCAGTTCCTTGGGGATCTGCTGCTCCTCGATGAAGACTTTCCGGCGCAGCGCGCTGGCGCCCTCGCCCAGCGCGTCCCAGCTGCCGGTCACGACTTCGGTCATGGTCTCGCCGGCCTCGTAACCCAGCAGGATGTCGCGCAGCGCCTGCGGCACCGGGCGCGAGGTCTGTGTCGCCGGGTCGGCGAACACGTAGACCAGTTCGCAGCCGACCAGGAACTCGTTCTGGCGGAACAGCCCGCCCGTGAAGGCCATCGACGAGTTGCCGATGCGCGTGCACTTCATGCCCACGTCGAGCAGGTCGTCGATTCGCGCCGAGGCCTGGAAATCGATCGTCGCCTTGCGCACGTAGAGATCGCCTTCGAGCGCGTGCATGGCCTCTTCGTAGGGCAGCGCCAGCGCACGCCAGTAGTCGGCGATCGCGGTGTCGAAGTACATGAGGTAGTGGGCGTTGAAGACGATCTTCTGCATGTCCACCTCGGCCCAGCGCACGCGCAGGCGATGGAAGAAGCGGAAGTCGGAACGTTGCATGGCGGGCCTTTCTGGCGTCTTGTCTCGGGTTGGAAGGAAAGCCGGGCGAGGATAGCCCGCGTGCAGCACGGGGGTTGGCGCGTGTGCGTCAGCCCGCGCCGCGCGCGGGTATTGCTGCCACTTATGCCGGATCGGCCTGAAACGCGCGCCGGATGGACGCAGGATGCTATGCAAATGAGAGCGAGCGGCCGCCGCTCATCGGCCGAGCGCTTCGTGCAGCGCCCGCGCCGCGTCGGCCTGCGCCGTGCGCGCCTCGGGGATCGCGCGGCCCATCTTGAGAAACTCGTGCACGACGCCCCGGTAGATCTCCAGATCGACCGGCACGCCGGCCAGGCGCAGCTTGTCGGCGTAGGCCAGGCCATCGTCGACGGCCGGGTCGCACTCCGCGAGGCCGATCCAGGCCGGCGCGACGCCCTCCACGTCCTCGGCGTTGAGCGGCGCGAAGCGCCAGTCCTCGCGGTCGGCGTCGTCGATGTAGTGCGAGAAGAACCAGCGCACCAGCGAGGCCGTGAGCACCGGGCCATCGGCGAAGCGGCGGTACGAATCGGTGTCCTGCCATGCGCCGGTGCCGGGATAGAACAGCAGCTGCAGCGCGACCGGAAGGTCCGCATCGCGCGCGAGGATCGCGCACACGGCCGCCAGCGTGCCGCCCGCGCTGTCTCCGCCCAATGCGAGGCGGCCGGCGTCGATGCCGAAGCGCGGCGCACCCTCGCGCCGGAGGAACTGCACGGCATCCCAGGCATCGTGCACGGCCGTGGGAAAGCGGTGCGCGGGCGCCAGCCGGTAGTCCAGCGAGACGACCGCGCAGCCGGCCTCGGACGCCAGCACGCGGCACAGCGTGTCGTGGGTGGCGATGCTGCCGACCGTGAAGCCCCCGCCATGGAAGTACAGCAGCACCGGCAGCTCGGCGTGCGACGGGGCATACAGCCGTGCGGCCAGCCTGGCGCCATCCCGCGCGGGGATGGCGAAATCCTCGACCCGTTCCAGCGCGGGCTTGGGCAGCTCGAGCACGCCGGCGCCCTTCTCGTAGGCCGCCTTCGCCGCCTCGGGCGTGAGCGTGTCCAGCGCCGGCTGCCGGGCCCGTGCCATGCGCTCGACGACGCCGGCCATGCGAGGCGTCAGGCCGGTCTGTGGCGCCATGCAAGGTTTCTCGGGATGGGCACGGCGTTCTCCTCTTTGTTAGGCTCCCCGGATCCTATCGCTGCCCTCCCCTGCTCCATGGCCCTCATCCAATACCTCACGCAGATCCAGTTCGATTTCGGCGCCGTGCGCCTGCTGGCCGACGAGTGCGTGCGCATCGGCATCACGCGGCCGCTCGTCGTCACCGACAAGGGCGTGCGCGCGGCCGGCATCCTGCAGAAGGCGCTCGACGCGCTCGGCGACCTCGAGTGCACGGTGTTCGACGACACGCCCTCCAACCCGACCGAGGCCGCCGTGCGCGCGGCCGTCGCGCTGTACCGCAGCGGCCACTGCAACGGACTCATCGCCGTTGGCGGCGGTTCCGCCATCGACTGCGCCAAGGGCGTGGCCATCGCCGCCACGCACGAGGGGCCGCTCAAGACCTACGCCACCATCGAAGGCGGCTCGCCGAAGATCACCGACGCCGTCGCGCCGCTGATCGCCGTGCCCACCACCGCCGGCACGGGCAGCGAGGTCGCGCGCGGCGCCATCGTCATCGTCGACGACCACCGCAAGCTCGGCTTCCACAGCTGGTTCCTGATGCCCAAGGCCGCGATCTGCGACCCCGAACTCACCCTGGGCCTGCCGCCCAGGCTCACGGCCGCCACCGGCATGGACGCCATCGCGCACTGCATGGAGACCTTCATGTCGGCCGCCTTCAATCCGCCGGCGGACGGCATCGCGCTCGACGGCCTGGAGCGCGCCTGGGGGCACATCGAACGCGCCACCACCGATGGCAGCGACCGCGAGGCGCGGCTGAACCTCATGAGCGCCAGCATGCAGGGCGCGATGGCCTTCCAGAAGGGCCTGGGCTGCGTGCACAGCCTGAGCCACAGCCTGGGCGGCGTCGATCCGCGCCTGCACCACGGCACGCTCAACGCCCTCTTCCTGCCGGCGGTGGTGCGCTTCAACGCCGGCGCCGAGTCGGTGCAGAAGGACCTGCGCCTGCAGCGCATGGCCCGTGCGATGCACCTGGACCAGCCGGGCGATATCGGCGAGGCGATTCGCGACATGAATGCCCGCCTGGGCCTGCCCAAGGGCCTGGCCGAAGTGGGCGTGACGCCCGCGATGTTCGACAGCATCATCGACGGCGCGATGGCCGACCACTGCCACAAGACGAATCCGCGGCTGGCGACCCGCGACGACTACCGCGAGATGCTCGACGTCTCGATGTGAGGCGCAGCCGGCGCCCGGAGCGCCGGCTCAGTCGTCGTCCGCGTCGACGCCCGCAGGCTCGGCCCGTGCATCGGCGGGCACCAGCGCCGCATTGCTGATGGCGGTGGAAATGCGCCGCACCTGGTGGTGCATCTCGCGGGCGATCTCCTCGCGCCGCGCGGCCTCGAGCCGGCCCGAGATCGCCGCCACGCTGATGGCCGCCACCGGGTTGTCCACCGGGAAGGCCACGCCCATCGCCGCCGTCCCGGGCGTCACCACGCTGTCGAGGAAGGAATAGCCCTGGCGCCGGCCCGCGGCCACGGCCTCGCGCAGGAAGTCGGCGCTGAAGGAGGCGAACTTCTCGTAGCGGTGCCCGTTGGCCTGGATCACGGCCTCGGCCTGCGCGTCCGGCATGGCGCACAGCATCGCGAGGCCCCCGGCGCCGACCCCCAGCGGCCGGCGGATGCCGATGTCCAGCGGCAGCGCCTTGATCGGGAAGTCGCCCAGCGCTCGGTTGGTGCACACGGCCTCGAGGCCGCTGCGTTCGCTGAGGTAGATCGTGTCCTGGGTGATCTCGGCCAGGCGGTGCAGCGCGCCGTCGCACAACTCGCTCAGGCGGTAGCGCGGGCGCGCGAGCAGCCCCAGTTCGTGCAGCAGCGGCCCCAGAAAGTACTTGCGCGTGCGCGCATCACGGTCCACCAGGCCCTCGATCTCCAGCCGCTGGAGCATGCGGAAGCACGTCGACTGCGGCAGCCCGCTGGTCGCCGCCACCTCGCCGATGCGCATGCCGTGCCGCCCCCGGGACGCCACAACGCGGAGCATGTTGACCACCCGCTCGATGCTCTGCGTGCCGGTCCTGAGAGTTCCACCTTGTGGCGATTCATTTGTCGCCACGGCGACTTCTTCTCTTCTTTCGCTCATAGCGGCTTTCTAATTGCATCCACATAGTGGGCAACATAGGGTTTACCTCCTCCGGTGGCCGGTGCGCGACACCTTGTAATCGATCCATGCCGCGGTGCAGCAACCGCCGCATTGTGGATATTGAGACAAGGAGCTGCGATGCCCCACACGATGACCGAAAAGATCCTGGCCCGCGCGGCCGGGCTGCCCGCCGTGAAAGCCGGCGACGAGATCCTGGCGCGGCCCGATTTCGTGATCGCCTACGACTTCCCCGGCTACACCGACGTCTTCTTCAAGGAAGCGCGCGAGGAGTTCGGCGTCGACAAGGTCACGAGTCCCGAGCGCTTCGTGCTCTTCATCGACCACATGGTCCCCGCCACCGCGCCCAAGGAAGAGGAACTGCACAAGGTCACGCGCGCCTGGGGCGCCGCGCAGGGCGTGCCGGTGCACGAGCGTGAAGGCATCGGCCACCAGGTGTCGGCCGAACTGGGCTATGCCACGCCCGGCGCCTTCGCCGTGCACTTCGACGGCCACGTGAGCCAGCTGGGCGCCTTCGGCACCT
The DNA here is from genome assembly GCA_030418545.1 of Xenophilus aerolatus. Lineage (GTDB taxonomy): Bacteria > Pseudomonadota > Gammaproteobacteria > Burkholderiales > Burkholderiaceae_C > Xenophilus. The sequence continues at coordinate 37,912 of QAIB01000009.1, forward strand.
TCGCCTTCGGTGCGCGCAAGGGGGTGCTGGAAACCTTCGTGACCGAGAAGATGGCCCTGACGGTGCCGGCCACCGTCCGCATCGAGCTGACCGGCACCCTGCAGCCCGGCGTCATGGCGCGCGACGTCTTCCATCACATGGTGCGTGTGCTCGGCCCGGCCTCGTGCCGCTTCAAGGTGGTGGAGCTGTGCGGCCCGGTGATCGACGCCATGAGCATCGAGGGCCGCCAGACCATTTGCGGCCAGGCGATGTTCCTGGGCGCGACGACCATGCTGATCGCACCCGACGAGAAGACGCTGGCCTACACCCGCGACATCGCCAAGATCCAGCTCGACCCGATCTACCCGGACGCCGACGCGGTCTACGCACGCGAGGTGAGCATCGACGTCAGCGATCTGACCCCCATCGTGGTCGCGCCGCCCAGTCCGTCGAACACCCGCGACCTCACCGAATACGCCGGGCTCGAGGTGCACACGGGCTACCTCGGCTCCTGCGCCAGCGGGCGCCTGGAAGACCTGCGCGCTGCCGCCCAGGTGCTGCAGGGCAGGCGCATCAAGCCGGGCTTCCAGCTGCACGTGGTGCCGACCTCCCAGGCCATCATGTCGCAGGCCGCCAAGGAAGGGCTGATCGCCACGCTCGTGGACGCCGGCGCGTTCATCAGCTCGTCCAGTTGCGACTACTGCTACGGCCGCATCGCCACCATGACCGACGGCCAGCGCGCCGTCTCCACCGGCACGCTCAACACCCCGGGCCGCATGGGCAGCGCCGATTCCGAGATCTTCATCTGCAACGCCGCGGTCGTGGCCGCTTCGGCGCTGGAAGGCCGCATCGCCGACCCGCGCCCCTACCTGGCCGAAGGGAGCCCGGCATGAGCCTGCCCAACCTGCATGGCCGCGCGGCCTGGATCTTCACCGAGGACGACTTCGACATCGACCTCATCGTCGGAATCAAGAACATCAAGATCACCGACATCCACGAGCTGGCGGCCGTCACGATGTCCAGCTACGACCCCGACTTCGCCCGGTCGGTGAAGAAGGGCGACCTGCTGGTCGGCGGCCACAACTTCGGCTACGGGCACCCGCATTACCCGGCCATGCGTGCCATGCGCCACCTGGGTGTGGCGGGCGTGATCGCCGAATCGTTCTCGCCGGGTTTCTTCCGCGGCGAGATCAGCATGGGCTTCCCGCTCATGACCTGCCCTGGCATCCGCGAGGCCACCGAGCGCTGGGACGAGCTGCGCGTGGACTGGGCGGCGAGCACCGTCGCCAACCTCACCCGTGGCACGGTCCTGCCCTTCGAGCCCTTGTCCTCGGTGGAGCGCGGCACGCTGGAGGCCGGCGGCTTCATCCCCTACCTGAAGGCCCGGCTCGGTCGCGAGTCGGCCCCGGCGGCGAGCTGAGGCGCCCATGCTGCAGATGATCGTCAGCGGCGTCGCCCTGGGCGCCATCTACGGGCTCATCGCCCTGGGCATCGTGATGGTGTTCAAGGCGACGGGCATCCTCAACTTCGCGCACGGCGAGGCGGCCATGCTCTCGGCCTTCATGGCCTGCACCCTGCTGCGCGTGGGACTGCCCATGTGGGCGGTGGTGCCGCTGGTGCTGGTCTTCGGCGCGGTGCTCGGCATGCTGATCGAGCGCTTCATCATCCGGCGCTTCATCGGCAAGGCGCTGCTGTCCTCGGCCATCTGCACGCTGGGCCTGTTCCTGATCTTCGGCGACCTCGCCATCTGGATCTGGGGCAAGGACACGCAGGAGCTGCCCAGCATCTTCCCGAGCGCCCCCCTGGACATCGGCGGCGTCGTGGTGTCGGGCATCGACCTGGGCATCGTCGGCGTGTGCGCCACGCTGGCCGCGGTGCTGTTCGCCTTCTTCCGCTTCACGCGCCTGGGCATCGCCATGCAGGCGACGATGGAGAACCCGGTGGCGGCGCGCCTCATGGGCATCCCGATCAAACGCATCTACGCACTGGCCTGGGCGCTGTCGCATGTGATCGCGGCCGCCGCCGGCCTGCTGATCGCGCCGCTGACCTTCGTGCACTTCTCGATGATGCAGCACGCCCTGCACTTCGCCTTCGCGGCGGCGGTGCTCGGCGGCATCGGCAGCATGCCCGGTGCCCTGCTGGGCGGCGTGATCATCGGCGTGAGCTCCAACCTCACCGGCGCCTACCTGTCCTCGGCCTGGAAAGACGCGGTGCCCTTCATCGTGATGCTGGCCATCCTGATCCTGCGGCCGCACGGCCTGCTGGCCCGCAAGCAGGTCAAGAAAGTCTGAAGGCCCCCGCATGACCCGAGTCTTCGATTCCCGCCCCTGGCTGGCGCCGCTGGTCTTCGTGCTGCTGTTCGTGCTGGCCCCGCTGCTGCCGGGCGGCTACGTCCTGTACATCGTCACGCTGGTGCTGATCTACACCCTGGCCTCCTTCGGCACCAACATCCTCACCGGCTACACCAACCTCATCTCGATGGCGGGCGCCGTGTTCTTCGGCATCGGCGCCTACGGCACCGCCATCCTCACCAGCCACTTCGGCGTTCCGCTGGTGCTGGCCATGGTCATCGCCGCCTCCATCGCCACCGTCGTCGGTCTGGTGCTGGCGCTGCCGGTGCTGCGACTCGAGGAGGTGTTCCTGGCCATCGCGACGCTGGGCTTCGTGATGATCTCGGTGGAGATCGCCAAGTCGGGCGGCGAGCTGTCCGGCGGCGAGAACGGCATGGGCGCGCCCGGGCCGGCCCTCTTCGGCGTCGCGCTGGACGAGCGTGCGTACCACCTCTTCGTGGCGGCGGTGCTGGGCATCGCGCTCTGGCTGGCGCACAACCTGTCGCAAAGCCGCTTCGGCCGCGGCTTCCTGGCCGTCAAGGGCAGCGAGACGGCGGCCCGCGCGCTGGGCCTGAACACGACAGGGCTAAAGCTCGTCGCCTTCGGCGTCTGCGCCTTCTACACCGGTCTGTCGGGCGCGCTTTATGCGCCGCTGGTGCGCTTCATCGATCCGTCGCTGTTCAACATCATGGTGTCGATCAGCTTCGTGTCGATGGTGATCGTGGGCGGCCTGGGCTCGATCATGGGCTCGGTGCTGGGCGCGATCTTCGTGATCGGCGCTCCGCAGTTCCTCACCTACATCGGCTTCGACCAGTTCCAGCGTGCGCTCTACGGCGTGGCGATGATCCTGGCGCTGATGTTCCTGCCCGACGGGCTGGCCAGCCTGCTCAAGCGCAAGGCGGTGCCCGGCGCCGACGCGCCGCGCCGGGAGGGCCTGTGATGCGGGTGCTCGAACAGGCCAGCCCCGGCACCACCACTGCACGCACCGTGCCGGCCGGCGCACCGCTGCTGTCGGTCGCCAACGTGCGCATGAGCTTCGGCGGCATCGTGGCCGTGCAGGACGTCGGCTTCGACGTCATGCCCGGCACCGTGCATGCGCTCATCGGCCCCAACGGCGCCGGCAAGACGACGATGCTCAACTGCATCAGCCGCTTCTACACGCCGCAGCAAGGCCGCATGGTGCTGCGCAATGCGTCGGGCGAGCACGACCTGCTGCGGCTGAAGGCGCACCAGATCTCGCGCCTGGGCATCGCGCGCACCTTCCAGAACCTGGAGCTCTTCTCTGAACTCACGGTGTTCGACAACGTGCTCATCGCCCGCTCGCTGGCGATGCGCGCCACACTGGCCGAGGCGCTGCTGCGCCTGCCGCGCCAGCGGCGCGAGGAGCGCACCGAGCGCGAGCGCACCGCCTCCATCCTCGAAAGCCTGCGCCTGGATGCGCACGCCCACACGCTGGTGCGCGACCTGCCCTACGGCACGCAGAAGCTGGTCGAACTGGCGCGAGCCATGGCGCTCGAGCCGGTGCTGATGCTGCTGGACGAGCCGGCCGCCGGCATGAACAACCGCGAGATCGACGCGCTGGGCGAGACGCTGCGGCAGCTGCAGGCGAGCACCGGCGCGACGCTGCTGCTCATCGAGCACAGCATGCCGCTGGTGATGTCGATCTCCGACACCATCACCGTCATGCACAACGGCGCCTTCCTCGCGCAGGGCACGCCGCGCGAGATCGAATCGCACCCCGCCGTCGTCGAGGCATACCTGGGAGGAGGCAAGAGTGGCCAACGTCGCTGACACGCCCGCGCTGCTGCGCGTCGACCGGCTGGGCGCCGGCTACGGCAAGATCCGCGCCCTGCATGGCGTGAGCCTGGAGGTCCGCGCGGCCAGCATCGTCTGCGTGCTGGGCGCCAACGGCGCAGGCAAGACCACCCTGATGCGCGCGCTCTCCGGCCTGTTGCCGGTGAGCGAGGGCACCGCCGTTTTCGACGGCCAGTCGATCGCCAACGTACCGGCCGAGGCGCTGGTGCGGCGCGGCATCGTGCACGTGCCGCAGGGCCGCATGGTGTTCGCCCAGCTGTCGGTGCGCGAGAACCTGATGCTCGGCGGCTACACCCGCCCGGCCGGCGAGGTGCGCGAGCACATGGACCACGTGCTGGGCTACTTCCCGCGCCTGAAGGAGCGCATCGGCTCGCGCGCCGGCACGCTGTCCGGCGGCGAGCAGCAGATGCTCGCCATTGCCCGCGGCCTGCTCGCCAAGCCGCGCCTGCTGATGCTCGACGAACCCTCGATGGGCGTCGCGCCGATCCTGAAGGACGCGATCTTCTCCACGCTGCGCGACATCCGCGACCGCGAACGACTCACGCTGCTCATCGTCGAGCAGGACGCGGACATCGCGCTCGACATCTCGGACGAGGGCTACGTCATCGAGACCGGCCGCGTCGTGATGCAGGGCCAGGCCGCCGAGCTGGCCGGCAACGAGGACGTGCGCCGTGCCTACCTGGGCGGTTGAGCCGCCCTTCCCCGCTTTTCAACCCAACCACGAACGGAGACACCCATGAGCCTGATCCATCGCCGTACCGTCCTGGCCAGTGCCGCACTCGCACTGGCAGCCAGCGCGCTGCCCGCCGCCGCCTTCGAGAACAAGGCCGAGGGCGTGCTCGAAAAGGAAATCGTGCTCGGCTCGTCGCAACCGATGTCGGGCACGCTGGCCTACATGGGCAAGGCCGCCGACGAAGGCATCCGCACCTACTTCGACATGGTCAACGAGAAGGGCGGCGTAAACGGCCGCAAGCTCAAGCTCATCACCTACGACGACGAGCTCAAGCCCGCGAAGTCGGTGGCCAACGCCAAGCTGCTGGTCGAGCGCGACAACGTGCTGGCCATGGTCGGCAACATCGGCCACGCGACGAACATCAGCGCCTACGAGTACAGCTCGACCAAGAACGTGCCGACCATCGGCGCGCTAAGCATCTCGGACCTCACCAGCACGCCGCCGCGCGAGCTGCTGTACGTGCTGCCCTCGCCGCAGTCGACCGAGACCGCGTCATACATCGACTACGCCGTCAACACGCTCAAGGCCAAGAAGGTGGCGATGCTCTACCAGAACGACGGCTGGGGCAAACCGGCCTACGACGTGGCCGTCAAGCAGCTGGAGAAGCACGGCATGAAGCTGGTCGAGGCGCAGAGCTTCGAGCGCTTCGCGACCGATCTCACCTCGCAGGTCTTCAAGCTCAAGCAGTCCGAACCCGACGTGGTGATCGTCTACGCCCTGGGCCAGGAGGCGGTGCAGTTCTTCCGCGGCGCCGAGAAGCTGGGCTGGAAGCCCACGGTATTCGGCGCCGGCGGGCTGAATGACCCGAAGTTCGTCGAGCTGCTCGGCAAGACCCAGTCGAAGCTGTACGTGGCCTCGTACTACGACGCCGTGGAGGGCGACAACCCCGCGATCCAGTCCTTCTTCCAGCGCTACACCAAGCTGTACCCCAAGTCGGCGCCGTCCTCGATGGCGCTGATGGGCTACTCGGCCGCGGCCGTCACCGTCGAGGCACTGCAGCGCGCCGGCGCCGAGCCTTCGCGCGCCAAGGTCGCCGCGGCGCTGGACGGCATGAAGGACTTCGACCAGAAGATCGGCCCCAAGATCACCTTCCAGCCCGTCAATGCCGGGCCCTACGCGCGCCGCGGCCAGACCGGCATCGCGCTGATGGAACTCCAGGGCCAGAAATTCGTGGCGCTCGGCGGCTACATCGACCCCGTCAAGCGCTGAACACGTCCATCGACCAGGAGCCACCCCATGCCCACCTTGCGCCAGACCCTTCGCCAACGCATCACCGACGGCCCCACCTTCTGGATGGCCGGCGTGCAGGACGCCCTCTCGGCCCTGCTGGTCGACCAGTCGGATTTCGACGGCATCTTCACCACCGGCTTCGGCATCTCGGCCTCGCTGCTCGGCCAGCCCGACATGGAGGTCTACACGCTGACCGAGAACGTCGCCGTGGTGAACCGCATCGCCAACATCGTGAAGAAGCCGATCTTCGCGGACGCCGACACGGGTTACGGCAACGTCATCAACGTGGCCCGCACCGTGCGCGAGTTCGAGAAGACCGGCGTCGCCGCCATCTCGATCGAGGACCAGATCAGCCCCAAGCGCTGCCCCGCGGCGGCCTCGGTGATGCCGGTGGTGCCGCTCAAGGACGCGGTGGCGCGCATCAAGGCCGCCGTCGATGCACGGCAGGACCCGGACTTTCTGATCGTGGCGCGCACCGACGTGCTCGACCCGTCGGAGGCGCTGGACCGCGCGGCCCGCTACGCCGAGGCCGGCGCCGACCTGATCCAGCCCATCTCGCGCACCTTCCAGGGCTACGACGACCTGGTCAGGCTGCGCGAGGTGTCGGGCCGGCGACTGTCGCTGCAACTGATGCAGGGCCTGTGGATGGCCAAGCTCAGCCGCGAGCAGATCGAATCGGTGGCCGCCTTCGCGACCTACCCGATCGTCACGCTGATGAGCACGGTGCACGCACTGCAGGCCAACCTGGCGACCCTCGCGGCGCGCCGCACGGGCGACGTCGACGGTCTGCCCGCGGGGCAGGTCACGATGCCCGAGTTCAAGGACGTGATCGGCTGGAAGGCCTTCGAGGAACGCCAGGCGCACTACGAGCTGGCGGACTGACACCGGCCGGCTCTCAGATCAAAATGGCTGCCAGCGCCCGTCCCACGGGCGCCGGCAGCTATTTTTTGATAGCAACACAGCGATCGCACGAAGGCGGAGATCGGGCGGGCTACGATGCCGCCCGCCGCTTTTGCCCTTGCGCCCCCGCTCACCGCCATGCTCGACCACGTCTTCCTTCTGCCTGCCTGGGCGCAATTGCTCGTCTGCGCCGCCTATGGCCTCGTGATGTTCGCCGCTTCGGCCGGGGTGCTGCAACTGCTGCATCGCCGGCATCTGCAGAACGCCCGGCTGCTGCCCGTGGGGCCGGCGTTCCAGATCGTCACGGTGCTGTTCGCGCTGCTGCTCGGGTTCCTGGCCGCGGACCTCTGGGCACAGCAGCGCCAGGCGGTGGACGCGGCCTTCAAGGAAGCCCTCGCCTTCAATCGGCTCGCGGTGCTCGCCGAATCCGCGGCCCCGCAGCAGCCCGCCGCGGCAACCCTGCTGCAGGACTACCGCGCCGCGGTGGCCGACGCCGAATGGGGCCGCGACGCCAACCAGGTCGCCGACCCGCGCGCGACAGCCGCCCTGAAGGCGATGCGGGTGATGGGCGTGGCAGACGGCGCCATGAGGCCGGCCCTGGCCGCCGAGTGGATGCGCGCCACCGGCGAACTGCAGGAGGCCCGCGATCGCCGGCTGCTGATCGGGACGGACACGACGGACAACAGCCAATGGACGCTCGTGCTCATGCTGGCGTTCTTCGCGGCCGTGGCGCTGGCGGTCTGTCACATGGACCGGCCGCCTGCCGGACGGCTCATCCTCGCCGTGTTCGCCCTGGCACTGACCCTGGTGTTCTGGCAGCTGGCGCGCCACACCAACCCCTACGCCGGCGGCGACCTGCGCATTCCCGTGCCGCTGGCGTTGAAGTCCTAGAACGCTTACAGGGGCAGCACCGCCTTCGGGTCGGGCCGGCGCAGCCACTCGGCCCACTCGTCGGCCAGCCGCCCCGCCTCGCCCACCGCCCTGGTCCAGGCAGCGATGCGCGCGTCGCTGTCGCCGGCATAGCCGGTGAAGTCGGTGCGGTCGGGCAGCTTGCCGCGCGGCAGGGTGCGCACCCAATCGGGGTCGGGCGCGAGGACCACCATGCGGTCGAGAAACGGCGTGGCGCGGTGCCGCCACTTCAGGCCCTTGTCGAGCCAGCCGGGCACCACCGCCTGCTGGAAGTGCGGGTACAGCACGATGCCGTCCGGGTTGCTGTATTTCAGGTGCAGGTGGTAGTCGGTGATGCCGCCGTCCCAGTAGGCGCCGGGCGGGCCGCCGGGAATGTCGTGCACCGCCTGCAGCACGAAAGGGATCGAGCACGAGGCCTGCAGCGCCGGCTGGAAGTTGCCCTCCGCCAGCTCGACGCGGCGCGTGCGGAAGTCCAGGGTGTCGAAGGGCAAGGACGAACCCGGCGTGGAGAACACGCAGCGCTCCAGCCACGCGCCGAGGCTGCGGCGGCTCAGGCTGTTGCTGGCGAAGGCGCCGAGGTAGCCGGCCACCGTGCGCGCCCTGCCCTCGCGGCCCAGGATGTGGCGCCCGCGGGCGGTCACGATGTGGAGCCGGTAGCGCGGATGCGCCAGCACCTCGCCGGCGCGGCCGCCGAAGAAGCCCTGCAGGCTCTGCGAGAAATTGGCGCTGACCTCCGCCGCGCCCATGCGCCTTCCGCCCCTGGGCGTGTCGAAGCGCTGCTGCACGTAGTCGCGCTCGAAGCGGGCGAAGGCCTCGGCGGGATCATTCAGGCAGGCCGTGGCCAGGCGCCACGCGCCGATCGACGCGCCGACGAAGTCCACCGGCTGGCTCGACTGCGGCAGCCATTCGCCGAAGAGAAAGCGGTCGAGCGGGCCGAGGATCAGCCCCTTGGGACCGCCGGCCGCGCCGGGGACCACCCGCACGTCGGCGGGCGACAGGCCGTGGTCGGCGATGTGGGCGCGGGCGGCGGGGCCGGCGTAGAGGCGCAGGGCTTTCATGCGGGTGGGGATTGTGCAAGAGCAGTGCCCGCCGTGCCGCGGGCCGGCCTCATGCCCTGTCCCGCAGGCGCGTCAGCGCGGCCGCGTGCTCCGCGCATACGGCGCGAAAGCCATCGCCGATGCGCGCGTCGCCGGCGGCCTCCTGCCAGAAGCCGAGGGCCGCCGTGCACGCCTCCAGCCAGGCCGCGCGCTGGGCCGGTGCGGGCAGCGCCAGTTCGACCTCGCGCGCGGGCAATTCGCCGCCAGGCAGCGGGGCATGGCGCATGGGCAGCATGTCGTAGGCCGGCGCCAGCTGCAGCCGACCGGCGACGGGCACGAAGGCCAGGTTGCCTGTGTGCATGTCGGTGTTGGCGATCAGGCGGCCGAACCACCACAGACGCTGCACGGCCGCCTGCGTGTCGTCGTCGACGAGGCCGAGGGCGCCCAGGCGCGCCAGCAGCAGGGGCCAGTCGGCGCTCGGGCTGCCGATGAAGGCGGCGTTGACCACGTCCAGCGCCACCAGCGGGCTACGGCCGGCCTCACCGTGGCGATCGAAGCGCTCGACCTCGAGGAAGGTGCGCCCGCCCGCCGCCAGCACCCGGCTGTGCGCCGCACGCAAGCCGGGCAACGCGCCCGCATGGGCGAGCGCCAGATGCTCGCAGACCAGCAGGTCGGACCAGCGCCGCACCGTGGCGGAATCCTCCGCACCGGAAAACTTGACGATCACGTGCGGCGTCGCCGCGCCATCGAGTGCGCGCCGGGCGGTGAACTTGGGGAACTCGCCCGCCGCACTCGACCCGGTCGCGCCGGCCGACACCGCGAGCTCGGCCTGCGCCAGATAGTGCGCTGGCAGATCGCCCGGCGGCACCGGCTCGACGCCTGCCGCGCGCTCGGTCAGCCACAGCTCGGTGGCGGCCTCGCCGACGATGAGGTTGCCGCTGAGGTCGCTGCCGGCCTGGCTCATCGCGAAGAGCGCGTCGTCGTCGCTCCATTGGGCCACGTCGGCGGGCACCTGCAGCCGTCGATGCTCGGCGCGCGCGAACTGCCGCCCCATGTAGCCCTGCGGGCGCATCTGCTGCAGCGGGTACGGCAGGCCGGGCCACCAGCCATCGGCCGCCACTGCGGGCACCGGCCATTCCGTGCCGGACAAGTCCAGCCAATGGCCTTCGGGCCGCAGCGGCTTCAGCGCGCTCAAGGCATGAAGCCGCCCGTGTGCGTCGACCGCGTGGAGGGGCAGGTTGGACGACCTGCCGCGCAGGGCCCGCGACAGGCCGTAGCGTGTGCGGCGTGCGCGGCCGGCCGTGACCAGTTCGCCCGGCGCCAGCCGTGCCAGCAGGCGATGCACGGTCGGCACGCTGATGCCCAGCGCTGACGCCAGCTCGCCTGCGCCAACGGGCGCCTGGAAGCCCAGCCGCTGGCGAAGCATGTCGACGGAGACGGAAGCGGCCGGCACGTGGTTGAAAAGAATGTTGAGAAGATATTTCTCTCAATTCCCTTTGTGATCAACTACTTGCCGATGACCATCAAAATTTCTTGAAAGGATAAATCGCCAGATTTTCCGTCTGCCTGAACGCACCTACTTGCGCAGTCCTTGCAGCTTCGCAAACGCACTCGCCATCTGCCCCGCCGGCTGCGGCGAACTGTCGCGACGCGAGCCGTAGCCCTGCTGGCCGCGCCCTGCCCCTTCGAAGCGGTTCTCGCGCGGGCCGTCGCGCCGGGCCGGTGCGGCGTCCAGCTTCATCGACAGGCCGATGCGCTTGCGCGCCACGTCGACCTCCATCACCTTCACCTTAACGATGTCGCCCGTCTTGACGACCTCGCGCGCATCGTTGACGAACTTGTGGCTGAGCTGGCTCACGTGGACCAGGCCGTCCTGGTGCACGCCGAGGTCGACGAAGGCGCCGAACTGCGCGACGTTGCTCACCGTGCCCTCGAGGATCATGCCTTCCTGCAGGTCGGCGATGTCCTCCACGCCCTCGTTGAAGCGCGCCACCTTGAAGTCCGGACGCGGGTCGCGGCCGGGCTTCTCGAGTTCGCCCAGGATGTCCTTGACGGTGATGACGCCGAATTTCTCGTTGGCGAAGAGTTCGGGCTTGAGCGTCTTGAGCATCTCGGCGCGGCCCATCAGCTCGGCCACCGGCTTGCCGGTGGTCTGGATGATCTTCTCGACCAGCGGATAGGTCTCGGGGTGCACGCCGGTCATGTCCAGCGGGTCGGCGCCGCCGCGGATGCGAAGAAAACCCGCGCTCTGCTCGAAGGCCTTGGGGCCGAAGCCGCTCACTTCCAGCAACTGCTTGCGGGTGGCGAAGGCGCCATTGGCCTCGCGCCAGCGCACCACGGCCTTGGCCACGCTGGGCGTGAGGCCCGAGACGCGCGACAGCAGCGGCACGCTGGCGGTGTTGAGGTCCACCCCCACCGAGTTCACGCAGTCCTCGACCACGGCGCCCAGCGTGCGGGCCAGCTCGCTCTGGTTCACGTCGTGCTGGTACTGGCCCACGCCGATGCTCTTCGGGTCGATCTTCACCAGCTCGGCCAGCGGATCCTGCAGGCGGCGCGCGATGCTGGCGGCGCCGCGCAGGCTCACGTCCACGTCGGGCATCTCCTGGCTGGCGAACTCGCTGGCCGAGTAGACCGACGCGCCGGCCTCGCTCACCACCACTTTCTCGACCTTCATCTCGGGAGCGCCGGCCTGTGCAGCCATCTTGGCCAGCAGCTTGATGAGGTCGGCCGCCAGCTTGTCGGTCTCGCGGCTGGCAGTGCCGTTGCCGATGGCGATCAGGTTCACGCCGTGCTTGGCGCACAGCTTGCCCAGCGTGTGCAGCGAGCCTTCCCAGTCCTTGCGCGGCTCGTGCGGGAAGACCGTGGCGGTCTCGACCAGCTTGCCGGTCGCGTCGACCACCGCCACCTTCACGCCGGTGCGGATGCCCGGGTCCAGGCCCATCACCACGCGCGGGCCGGCCGGCGCGGCCAGCAGCAGGTCGCGCAGGTTGTCGGCAAAGACCTTGATGGCGACCTTCTCGGCCTCCTCGCGCAGCCGCGTGAACAGGTCGCGCTCGCTCGACAGGCTGAGCTTCACGCGCCAGGTCCAGGCGATGCACTTGCGGATCAGGTCGTCGGCCTTGCGGCCGGCGTGGCTCCAGCCCAGGTGCAGCGCGATGCGGCCCTCGGCGACCGTGGGCTTGCCCGGTTCCGGCTCCACCGGAAGCACCAGCTTCGCATCGAGGATCTCCAGCTGCCGTCCACGGAACACGGCCAGCGCCCGGTGCGAAGGCACGCGGCCGATCGGCTCGTCGTAGTCGAAGTAGTCGCGGAACTTGGCGACGTCGGGGTTGTTCTCGTCCTTGCCGGCCACCAGCGAGGACTTGAGCAGGCCCTCGGCCCACAGCCATTCGCGCAGCGACTGCACCAGCGCCGGATCTTCGGCCCAGCGTTCGGAGAGGATGTCGCGCACGCCGTCGAGCACGGCCGGCACGGTCGAGAAGTCCGGGCCAGGCTTGCCGTCGTCGAGCGTGGTCGCGGGCTTCAGGAAGGCCTGCGCCTCCACGGCCGGGTCCAGCGTGGGGTCGGCCAGCAACTTGTCGGCCAGCGGCTCGATGCCGAATTCCCGGGCGATCTGGCCCTTGGTGCGCCGCTTCTGCTTGAAGGGCAGGTAGATGTCTTCCAGCTCCTGCTTGGTCGGCGCCGTGGCGATCGCGATGCGCAGGGCGTCGGTCAGCTTGCCCTGCTCGTCGATGGCCTTGAGCACCGCGCCGCGGCGGTCTTCCAGTTCGCGCAGGTAGGTCAGGCGCACTTCCAGTTCGCGCAGCTGCGCGTCGTCCAGCCCGCCTGTCGCTTCCTTGCGGTAGCGCGCGATGAAGGGCACCGTGGCGCCGCCGTCGAGCAGGTCCGTCGCGGCCTGCACCTGGTGCTCGCCCACCTTCAGTTCGGTGGCGATCTGGCGAATGATCTTCTGCATGCTTTCTTCGGGTCTGCCCTGGGGAAAAGCGCGGAAGTTTGCCATAGGGCACCGGCGCGCCCGGCGGTTAGGCTCGGCCCATGAAACGTCTGCTGCGCGCCATCGGCACGGCCCTGCTGGTGCCGCTGCTCCTGTTCGAGGAATGGGGCTGGGAGCCGCTCGCCGCGCTGGTCGGGCGACTCGCCCGGCTGCCGCTGTGGGCGCGGCTGGAGCGTTGGCTGCAGACGCTGCCGCCGTGGGCCGCGCTGCTCGCCTTCGGCGTGCCGATGCTGGCGCTGATCCCGGTCAAGCTGCTGGCGCTCGCGCTCTTCGGGCGCGGCCATGTGCTCACGGGACTGCTGCTGCTCGGCGGCGCCAAGCTGCTGGGCACCGCCGTGCTGGCGCGGCTGTTCCAGCTGGTGCAGCCGACGCTCATGCGCCTGGCCTGGTTCGCCCGCTGGTATCCGCGCTGGAAGGGCTGGAAGGACGCCGTGCTGGCCCGGGTGCGCGAGAGCGCGCCGTGGCGGCGCGTGCGGGCCTGGCGCCTGGGCGTGCGCCGCTGGTGGCGGCGCACGGGCTGACGATTGCTACGAAATCGATAGCGCCCCGCGCACGCCCCGTGGGCGCCGCAGGCCCTTTTCGTTCAAATCCTGCAGTCGGCCAGGGTGCCGGCCTGCGCGGCCGCCACATGCCGCGCGATGGCCTCCGAGGCCTTCGCCGTGAGCCGCTGCGCGGCCTGGGCCAGCGCATCGATGCCTGCGCCGGCGGGCTCGCTGGCCGACCACTGGCACGCCGCGCTGCGGTCGCCGTCGGTGCGCCGCAGCGTCCAGCTCAGCGCCGCGTCGACGCGCGTGCCGTCGATGGCATCGAACTGGCGCACTTGCACCGCGATGCGCCAAGCGGGCTGGCCGGTCTGGCGGCCGCCGCGGGTCGAGTCCGCGGCGCCCAGGCGCGCAGCGACCCCACTGGCCAGGGCGTCGCGCAACTCGCTCTCGAAGGACGAGGACCAGCGGTGCTGCTCCAGCACATCGACTTCGGTGCTCGCCGCATCGGCCCTGCGCACCACCATCTGTGGCCGCGCCAGCCGCTCGGGCAAGGCCAGGGGCGCGAGTTCGATGAACAGCGGTGTGGCGTTGCGTGGCGCGCTCACCGCGGAGGGGTCGGCCAGGGTGTAGTAGCGGGTGACGGGCGTCGAGCAGGCGGACAGCAGCGCGGCCACGGCCCAGCCGGCGATGAGGAAAAGCTTCATTTCTTTTTGTCGTCCGGTTTGCCGCGCAACAGCGACTCGGGGTGACGTTCGAGGTAGTCGGTCAGCACGCGGATCGACCCGGCGGTGCGCGTCAGCTCCTGCAAGGTCTGCCGCAGGTCCTGCTGCAGCGGCGAATCCTCGGCCAGCGTGCGGTCGGCGGTGTTGATGGTCTTGCGCGCGTCCTTCATGGCCGCGGCGATCTCGGGCGTCACGTCGTTGTTGATGCGGGTGACGGTGCTTTCGGCCGCGGTGAGGGTCTTGTCGAGCGTGCGCAGGGTCTTGCGCAGGTCGGCCGAGATCTCCTCGAAGGGGATCTTGTTGATCTTGGCCGCGATCTCCTGCACCTGCGACTGGATCTCGTCCAGGCTGTTCTGGACCGTGGGCAGCTGGATCGGGTTCGCGCTCGGGTCGAACTTGACCGGCTTTTCCTTGGGGAAGAAGTCCAGCGCGACGTACACCTGGCCGGTCAGCAGGTTGCCCGTGCGCAACTGCGCGCGCAGCCCCTTGCCGATCAGGAAGCGCAGCCGTTCTTCCTGCGTGTACTTCGACTCCGCCGGCGCCTGCCCGCTGGCCACGGCCGCGCGGCGCAGGCGATCGGGATACACGGTGATGAGCACCGGCATGAGGAATTCGCGCTCGGAGCGGTCGAACTGCACGCCGATCGATTTCACCTCGCCCAGCACGATGCCGCGGAAGTCCACCGGTGCACCGGGCGACAGGCCGCGCAGCGACTGGTTGAAGTACATCAGCATGGTCTGCGAGGGGCCGTCGGGCTCCTTCATGGCCGTGGTTTCGTCGTCGGCCAGCGCATAGGCCGTGTTCTCCTGCGCCACCGGCCCCATCGCGTCGTCGGGCGCCGCGAAGGCGACGCCGCCCAGCAGGATGGTCGCCAGCGACTGCGTGCGCACGGTCAGGCCGCTCGCGCCCAGCTGCACGTTGAGCCCGCTGGCGTGCCAGAAGCGCGTGTTCGCGCCGACGAACTTGTCGTAGGGCGCATTGACGAAGATGCGCATCGTCACGCCGCGGCCGTCGCCGTCGAGGTCGAAGGACGACACCTGCCCCACCTTGATGCGGCGGAAGTACACCGGCGAGCCGATGTCCAGCGAGCCGATGTCGCGCGCCCGCAGCGTGTACTGCCGCCCGCTCAGGTCGCGCGTGACGATGGGCGGCAGCTCCAGGCCCTCGAACTCGTCCGTGGTCTCGTCGACGGTGCCGGCGTCGGCGCCGATGTAGGCCCCCGACAGCAGCGTGGTCAGGCCCGAGATGCCCGAGGTGTCCAGGCGCGGGCGCACCACCCAGTAGCGCGCGTCCTTGGCGGTGAAGCCGTCGGCGGCCTCCTTGTTGAGCTGCACCTGCACGCGCACGTGCGAGCGGTCGCGCGACAGGCGGATCGCCTGCACGGTGCCGATCTGCACGTCCTTGTACTTCACCGCGGTCTTGCCGGCCTCCAGGCCCTCGGCGGTCTTGAAGCTCAGCACGATCTCGGGCCCGCGGTTCCACAGGATCTTGGCCACCAGCGTGATGCCGACCAGCGCCGCCACGATCGGGATCAGCCAGATCAGCGAGGGCACCCAGTCGCGCCGGCGCTCCACGCGGGGCGCGGCCGGCTGGGGTCCCGCGGGCGGGGGAACTTCTTCGTTCATGCGATGGACTCTCGTGCAGCGATCGGCGCATCCGGCGCCGCGGTCTCGGGTGAAGGGGCGGGCTCGGTGTCCCAGGTCAGGCGCGGGTCGAAGCTCAGCGAGGCCAGCATCGTCAGGACCACCACCGCGGCGAAGGCGCCGATGCCCACACCTGCGGTGATGACCGCGAATCCCTTGATCTGCACCAGCCCGGCCAGCAGCGACACCACGAACACGTCGAGCATCGACCAGCGGCCGATGAACTCCAGCCCGTGGTAGAGGCGCGCCCTCTCGCGCTGGCGCCAGGTGCTGCGCCGCTGCGCCAGCACCACCAGCACGAACAGTGCCGCCAGCTTGAACAGCGGCACCAGGAAGCTGGCCGTGAAGATCAGCGCCGCCAGGCCGTAGGAACCCGAGACCCAGAAATAGATGACGCCGCTCAGGATGGTGTCCTGCTGCGTGCCGAACAGGCTCTTGGTGATCATCACCGGCAGCAGATTGGCGGGCAGGTACATGATGGCCGCCGAAATGAGCAGCGCCCAGGTGCGGCGGATGCTGTCGGTCTTGCGGTGGCGCAGCCGGGCGCCGCAGCGCTCGCAGTGCTCGCCGTCCTGCGCGTCCTGCCACACGGCGCCGCAGCGGTGGCATTCGCACAGCCCCAGCTGCCGGGCGGTGGCGACCTCGCCCTCGCCGTCGTGCACGCAGGTGTGTGGCGTGGCGCGCGCGGCCAGCGCCGCGGCGCGTGCCCGCAGCGCGCTCTGCCTGCGCGCGGAGGCGCCCGAACCGTCTGCCGCGCTCATCCAGCCGGCTCCGGCGCCTCGTCGAAGCTCAGTTCCCACAGCGCCTTCGGGTCGAAGGACACGACGACCGTCAGCAGCACGGTGAGCCCGACGAAGGCCCACAGCGCCGGCCCCGCGACGACGGTGGCCATGCCCGAGAGCTTGATCACCGCCACCAGCACGCCGAGCAGGAAAACCTCCACCATGCCCCAGGGGCGCAGCGACTGCAGCAGCCGTACCAGGCCCTGGAAGCCGCGCGGACGGCGGCCGGAGCGCCGGGGGCCCAGCAGGTACAGCAGGATCAGCAATTGCGTCAGCGGGAACAGCAGCGTGGTTGCCAGCACCAGCATCGCCACCAGCGACATGCCCTCCCCGCTCAGCGCGATCACGGCACCGACCAGCGTGGTCTGGCTGGTCAGGCCCTGCAGTTCGATCTCGACGATGGGAAAGAGGTTGGCGATGGCGAAGAGGATCAGGCAGGCCACGGTGAGCGGCACCATGCGCCGTTCCTGGGCACCGCGGTGGCGGGCCAGTTCGGTGCCGCAGCGCAGGCATCGGGCCACCTCGCGCGAGCGCAGTTCCGGCCTGCGGTAGACCGCGTCGCAACCCTCGCACACGACCAGGCCGGTGAGCTGCTTCATCCCTTCAGTCGGCCACGATGAAAAACGCCGCCCCGGGGGCGGCAGGCGAGCACAAGCGCGCAACGAAGGAAGCAGCGAACATTGCGCCGATTCTGCCCAAAGCCGCGCGCGGCGCTGTCGGACGGCATCGCCGCTATGGAATTCATAGCTGGTGGCGCCCGCCCCATGGGCGCAGGGCACCGATTTGGCGCAGAAGAATTGCAATTTTCACCCGGGTGTATTGCAATACTCATTTAAGCCCGGGTAGAATTTTCACCATGACCTCCGACCCTCCTCCTGCCCCGACCCTGATCGCGTTCCTGGCACACCGTCGCATCGCCCGCGGGCATCGCGACGACGTGCTCGCCGCCCTGCGCGCGCACGAGGGCGGCGCGGGGGCCGTGGTGTTCGACGCCGAGACCGGCGAACGGGTCGAGCTCGACCTGCGCTCCGATGCCGGGTCCGCGGCCAGCGTCGAGGACGCGCCGGCCCGCGGCGTCGGCCGCCCCAAGCTGGGCGTGGTCGCACGCGAGGTCACGCTGCTGCCGCGGCACTGGGACTGGCTCAGCCGCCAGCCCGGTGGCGCGTCGGTCGCGCTGCGTCGCCTGATCGACGAGGCCCGACGCACCTACGCCGAACGCGACCAAGTGCGTGCCGCGCGCGAGGCGGCCTACGGCGCAATGAGCGTCCTGGGCAGCGAGTTGCCCGGCTTCGAGGAGGCGGCCCGTTCGCTTTTCGCGGGCGAGCGCGCGCGCTTCAACAGCTACGTGAGCGACTGGCCGGCCGACGTGGCCGAATTCGTCCGCGGCCTGGCGGCCCCCGCATGGAATGCGCCGGCACCCGGCGCCGATGCCTGAATCTTCCAATTTTCCGATGAGCATCTTTCATCCGATCCGCGGCCCCTGGCGGGCCGGCAGACCCCTGCCTGCCGTGCAACGCGCACGCGCCGCCACCGCGCCGGCGGTGCCCGCATGAGCGCCGCGCAACCGCTGGTCCCGCAACCCGAAGCCGCACGCGTGGCGGGCGAGACCGTGGCGCCGCCCGCCGCCGTTGCCGACCCGGTGCCGCCGCCTGCGACCGCCCCCGTTTCCACGCGCGGGCGGCCGGTCGCCATCGCCGGCAACAAGCCGCTGTGGCAGACCTTCCTGTTCTTCCTGGCGCCGATGCTGCTGTCGAACATCCTGCAGTCGCTGTCGGGCACGCTCAACAACGTCTACATCGGCCAGATGATCGGCGTGCAGGCGCTGGCGGCGGTGTCGGGCTTCTTCCCGGTGATGTTCTTCTTCATCGCCTTCACCATCGGCCTGGGCGGCGGCGCCTCGGTGCTCATCGGCCAGGCCTGGGGCGCGCAGGACCGCGAGAAGGCGCGCGCCGTGGCCGGCACCGCGCTCACGGTGGTGGTGCTGTTCGGCCTGCTGGTGGCGCTCTTCGGCGGCACCTTCACGCAGCCCATGCTGCACGCGCTGGGCACGCCGGCCGACATCCTGCCCGACGCCACGCGCTACGCGCGCATCATCCTGATCGCGATGCCGGGCCTGTTCGTGTTCCTGCTCTCCACGGCCATGCTGCGCGGCGTGGGCGACACGGTCACGCCGCTGTTCACGCTGCTCATTTCCACCGCCGTGGGCCTGGTGCTCACGCCCGCGCTCATCCGCGGCTGGGGCGGGCTGCCGCAGATGGGCGTGGCCAGCGGCGCCTGCGCGACCGTGGTCGCCTTCGTGGTCGCCACGCTGTGGCTGGGCTGGTACCTGCGGCGCAAGAAGAGCCCGCTGGCGCCGGACGCCGACTTCGTGCGGCACCTGCGCGTGCGGCCGCATCTGCTCAAGGCCATCCTCAAGGTGGGCGTGCCCACCGGCGTGCAGATGATCGTGGTGGCGCTTGCCGAGCTGGTGCTGCTGGGCCTGGTCAACGGCTTCGGCTCGCATGCCACGGCGGCGTACGGCGCGGTCAACCAGGTGGTCGCCTACGTGCAGTTCCCGGCGATCTCGATCGCGATCACGGCCTCGATCCTCGGCGCACAGGCCATCGGCGCGGGCCGAGTCGACCGGCTGGGCGCCATCACGCGCACGGCACTGATGATGAACCTGGTGCTCACCGGCTCGCTGGTGCTGCTCGGCTACCTGTTCTCGCGGCCGCTGATGGGCTGGTTCATCACCGACCCGGCGGTCATCGAGGTGGCGCAGCAGCTGCTGCACATCATGCTGTGGAGCCTGGTGGTCTTCGGCATGGCCTCGGCGCTGTCGGGGATCATGCGGGCCAGCGGCACGGTGCTGGTGCCCACCGCCATCTCGATCTTCTGCGTGCTGTGCGTGTCGGTGCCGGTGGGCTGGTTCATGAGCCAGCGCATCGGCCTGTCGGGCGTGTGGATCGCGTACCCCGCGTCCTTCGGCAGCATGCTGCTGCTGCAGGCAGCGTACTACCGCTTCGTGTGGCGCAAGAAGGCGATCCGGCGACTGGTGTGAGCGCCCTGCCGGTGCTGTATTCCTTCCGGCGCTGCCCCTATGCGATGCGGGCGCGGCTGGCGCTCGCCGTGAGTGGGCAGCACTGCGAGCTGCGCGAGGTGGTGCTGCGCGACAAGCCGCCCGAATTGCTGGCCGCATCGCCCAAGGCCACCGTGCCGGTGCTGGTGCTGCCCGGCGGTGACGTGATCGACCAGAGCCTGGACGTCATGCGCTGGGCACTCGCGCGGCACGACCCCGAAACCTGGCTGAATGGCGACGCGGACGCGACGCAGGCGCTCATGGCGCAGTGCGACGGGCCCTTCAAGCGAGCGCTGGACGCGTACAAGTACCCCGAGCGTCACGCCGACCGACCGGCCGGCGCCGCGCAGGCCGAAGCGGCCACGATCCTCGATGAACTCGAGGCGCGCCTGCGCACCCGCGCCTTCCTGTGCGACGACCAGCCGCGCCTCGCCGATGCCGCGTGGATGCCCTTCGTGCGCCAGTTCGCGCAGGTCGATGCGGCATGGTTCGCCGCCCGGCCCTGGCCACGGCTGCAGGCCTGGCTCGACGGCTGGCTGCAAGGGCCGCTGTGGCCGCGCGTGATGCACAAGTACCCGCGCTGGCAGGCGCCGCAGCGCGGCGTCGACTTTCCGCCCGCCGCCTGAACGCGCGCCGCGACGCCCGTGTCACGCCGCGTTGCAGGCCCGGCACCGCCGGTCCGCATAATCGCCGCCTCCTCGTTCGTCGAACTTCACCATGCCCATCAGCCAGCTCTCGGTCTATTTCTTCCTCCAGGCGGCCGTGATTCTGCTGGTGTGCCGTCTGGTCGGCAAGCTGGCGCAGCGCGTCGGCCAGCCCCAGGTGGTGGGCGAGATGATCGCGGGCGTGGCGCTCGGCCCCTCGCTCTTCGGGCTGTTCCTGCCCGAGCTGCAGCAGGCGCTCTTCCCCAAGCCCACGCTGGGCATGCTGTACGTCTGCGGCCAGCTGGGCGTGGGCATGTACATGTTCCTGGTCGGCACCGAGTTCAATGCCGATCACTTCAGGAGCCGTGCCCGCAGCGCCGTGTCGGTGTCGGTGGCGGGCATCGCGGTGCCCTTTGCGCTGGCCTTCCTGCTCGTGCCCTGGCTGCACGAGGTGCCGGGCCTCTTCTCGGCCAAGGCCAAGGAACTCGAGGCCTCGCTCTTCCTCGGCGCGGCCATCGCCATCACCGCCTTCCCGATGCTGGCGCGCATCATCCACGAGCGCGGCATCGCCGGCACCTCGCTGGGCACCCTGGCGCTCACGGCGGGCGCGGTGGACGACGCGGCCGCCTGGTGCATCCTGGCCGTGGTGCTGGCCAGCTTCGGCGGCAGCTGGACGGGCGCGTGGCTCGCCGTCGGCGGCGGCATCGGCTATGCGCTGTTCATGCTGCTCGTGGGCCGGCGCCTGCTGGCGCGCCTGGCGGACCACGCGAAACCGGGCGAGCCGCTGAGCCCGACGCTGCTGGCCATCGTGCTCGCCCTCTTCTGCCTGAGCGCCTGGGCCATGGACGCGATCGGCATCCATGCCGTGTTCGGCGGCTTCATCCTCGGCGCCTGCCTGCCGCGTGGCGAGTTCACCGCCAGGCTGCGCGCGCAGCTGCAGCCCTTCGTAGTCGTCTTCCTGCTGCCCATGTTCTTCACCTACTCGGGCCTGAACACGCAGCTCAACATGGTCATGCAGCCTGCCCTGCTGCTGGCAGCGCTGGCCATCCTGGCGGCGTCCTTCGCCGGCAAGGGCATCGCGTGCTGGGCCGCGGCGCGACTCACGGGCGAGAACAACCGCGACGCGATGGCGATCGGCGCGCTGATGAACGCCCGCGGCCTGATGGAGCTGATCATCATCAACATCGGCCTGCAGGCCGGCGTGATCGAGCCGGGCCTGTTCGCGATCCTGGTGCTCATGGCCATCGTCACCACGCTGATGGCGACGCCGCTGTTCAACCGGGTGGTGCGCGCGGGTGGCAACGAGCTGCGGGGCGCTGCCCTCGGGCGGCCGGTCTGACGCGCGGCCCCGGGGCACGGTCTGGAACAGTTTGTTGCCTAACCCCCGGCCCTGTTGCTCACATTCGCGGCGCTCGTTCGTTATCCTCGACCCACGGTCTGGAGGAGAAGAATGTGCTGAGTTTGAGAGACATGGCGCTCACCGTGGAGGAACGCGGCGAAGGCCAGTTCTACTGGGTGGTGCTGGAGGCTTCGGAGCCCGACGAGGGCGAGGTGATGATCTACCGGCGGATCGAATCCGCGGCCCGCGCGCAACCCACCTACTCGAACGCGTTGGCGATGGGTGTCGACGTCGTGCGTCGACTGGCCGATTGATGCGGCCCGCCCGCCGCTATTGAATTCATAGCGCGCCGCGCCCGTCCCGCGGGCACTCCCCTCATCTTTTCTTTGAACGCCGCGTGCTCAGTGCGCCGCGCCGGCCGCGCGCACGCGCAGCGTGCTGCACACACCGGCCACAGCCGCGCACACCGCCGCCAGCGTCAACGCGATGACCGGCCCGCGCCCGTCGTGCGGGCTCCACACGCTGAAGATCCCGGCCAGCAGGACGGCTGCCAGCGTCTGCCCCGTGAGGCGCGCGGTGCCCAGCATGCCGCTGGCGGCGCCGCTGCGGTGCGGCGGCGGCGAGGTCACGATGGTGTGGTTGTTGGGCGACTGGAACAGCCCGAAGCCCAGCCCGCACACCGCCATGCGCCAGGCGATGTCGGCGTTCGAGGGCTGCGCGGGCAGCGCGGCCAGCAGCGCCAGCCCGGTCGCCAGCAGGCCCAGGCCGATGCCGCCGAGCAGCCCGTCCGGCACGCGCCCGATCAGCCGCCCCACGATCGGCCCCATCGCCACGATGGCCAGCGGCCAGGCGGTGATGAGCAGGCCCGCCTGCAGGTGGCTGCGGCCGTAGGTGTCGAGCAGCAGGAAGGGCAGCGCGATGTACGCCAGCATCTGCGCGCAGAAGGCCGTCACCGAGGTGCCCATCGACAGCGCGAACACCGGGATGCGCAGCAGGTCGACCGGGAACAGCGGCGCCACCCGCGTGCGCTGGCGGCGCACGTACAGCACGCCGATCAGCACGCCCGCGCCCAGCATCGCGAAGGCGTCCAGCGACACCGCGCCGGTGCCGCCCTCGCGCACGCCCAGCCGGTCGGCGCCGACGAACACGAGTGCGAACATCAGGATGTTGAGCAGCACGTCCAGCGGCGAGATGCGCGCGCCGGCCGTCGGGCCCGAGGCGTTGCGCGGCAGCGCATACCAGCCCAGCGCCAGCACCACCGCGCCCAGCGGCAGGTTGAGCGCGAAGAGCCACGGCCACGAAGCCACCGACAGGATCGCCGCCGCCACCGATGGCCCCGCCACCGAGGCCGTGGCCACCACCATCGAGTTGGTCGCCATGCCGCGCCCGAGCTGCGCGCGCGGGAAGATCAGCCGCACCAGCGCCGCATTGACGGCCATGATGCCCGCCGCGCCCAGGCCCTGCACCGCGCGCGCCGCGATCAGCGCGCCGAGCGTGGGCGCCAGCATGGCGCCCAGCGACGCCACCGCGAAGAGCGCCATGCCCACCAGGTACACGCGCCGGTAGCCGACCAGGTCGCCCAGCGTGGCCAGCGGCAGCAGCATCACCAGCGTGGCGATCTGGTAGGCGTTGATGACCCAGATGGCCTGTGATGCGGTGGCGTCGAGCTCGCGTGCGATGCCCGGCAAGGCGAGGTTCATGATCGTGCCGTCGAGCACCGCCACGGCGATGCCGAGGATGATGACGAGCATGGCGCGCCGGCGCTGGGGCGGCGGCAGGCCGTCGTGCACCACGAGGTCGGACGCCGCGGTCGCCGAGGGCGTGGAGAGCACGCTGCTCATGCGCCCCGCCCCGTGCGGCGCGCCGGCGCGGGACTGGACACGGCGATGCCGACGGAAAGACGCGGAAGCAGGGGCATCGGACGATTGTCGTCAGCCGCGGCGCAGCGCGCGCGGGGCCTGCGCGATGCCCCCGTCGGCGGTGGGTCGGCTGGCCGTCAGGCGCTGCCCGCTCCGGGGTCGCCGTCGGCCGGCAACTCGAGTTCGGCCGCTTCCAGGTGCCCCCGCAGCTCGTCGCTGGCGGCGGCCAGGCGCCGCAGCGCGCTCGCCATTGCGCCCCCCGAGGCGTCGTCGCGCGCCTGGGCCGGCGCCACCCGCGCCAGCCGCTCGGCGCGGACCACGACCGCTTCGAGCGTCTTCAGCGCGCGGTCGAGTTCGCCCTGGCCGGCGACCAGCTTGGTGCCGATGGAGCGCGTGAGGGACTCGGTCTGCTGCGCCGAGTCGCCGACGCTGATGGCGTCGCCCCGGTCCCAGTCGTGGACCACGTCGAGCATCGCCAGCAACTGGAGGCTGGAGGCAGCAAGCTGCCCCGCCGCTTCCACGGCGGCGGCGCTGCTGTCCGACGGTCCCGACGATGCTTGATCCATTCCCTTTGCGTCCGTGACGGGCGCCACGGGCCTTGCTTTTTCGATGGATGGATTGTGATGCGGCCTCCCCCCGACGGAGGAGCCGGGCGCGTCATGAGGCCTTAAGAATTAATAGTCTGTGACAAATATCCATCATTTGTGAACACGTTCAGTGCGCGCTCGAGGCCGTCGGCGCGGGCATCGATTCGGATGCCCGCTGCAGCAGGTGGCCTGCCATCGGGTAGAACCGGGCCATTTCCACCCGTCGCCGCCGAGGAGGGCGAGGCGTCATGGTTCTTTTCGAAAGTGCGCTGATCCTGATCACGGTGGCGATCGTGCTGCTGCACCTCACGCGCCGACTGTCCATTCCCTACCCCACCGTGCTCGCGCTGGCCGGGGTCGCCGTCGCCGCCCTGCCCGGCGCGCCGGCCATCGGCATCGACCCGTCGCTGGCCCTGGCGCTGTTCATCGCCCCGGCGGTGTTCGACGCGGCCTTCGACTTCCCGCCACGCGACGTGCGGCGCTACTGGCTGCCGCTGCTGTCGCTGGCCGCGATCGCCGTCGTCGTGACGACCGCGGTGGTGGCCGGGGTGGGCGTGGCGCTGGCCGGCATGCCACTGGCCGCCGCCATCGCGCTGGGTGCCATCGTGGCGCCGCCCGATGCGGCGGCGGCCACCGCGGTGCTGGGGCGCTTCTCGCAGCTGCCGCGCAGCACCGTGACCGTGCTCAAGGGCGAGAGCCTGCTCAACGACGCGGTAGCGCTGCTGATCTTCAGCGCTGCGGTGGGCGTGATGCTGCACCCTGCCTCGCTGGGCTCGCTTGCGCCGCGGCTGGCGGTGGCCGCGCCCGGCGGGCTGCTGGTCGGCTGCCTCATGGGCCGGCTCGCCACCTGGGTCATGCCCCTGCTCTACGGCCGGCTGAGCGGTGCCGTGGCGAGCTTCGTGCTGGCATTCGGCACCTGGATCGTGGCCGAGCGACTGGAGCTCTCGGCCGTGCTGGCGATGGTCGCCTGCGGCATGGTCGTCGCGCGCTACGCCCCGGCGCACACGCCCGCGCGCGACCGCATCCATGTCTACTCGGTGTGGAACACGGCGGTCTTCCTGCTCAACGTGCTGGCCTTCCTGCTGCTGGGCTTGCAGGCGCGCGCCGTGGTGCAGCGCCTGGCGCCCGAGGCGCTGGGCGAGGCGCTGCGCTTCGCCGGCGCGGTGCTGGTCGCGGTGATCGTCACGCGCATCGTGTGGGTGATGCTGCACAACGTCGTGCTGCGCTGGCTGTACAGGCGGCGTGGCAAGCGCGTGCCCTCGGTGGCGCAGGGCGTGCTCGCGAGCTGGTGCGGCATGCGCGGGCTGGTCACCCTCGCCACCGCGCTGGCGCTGCCGGAGGGTTTCCCGCAGCGCGACCTGATCGTGCTGAGCGCGCTGGCCGTGGTGCTGGGCACGCTCGTCCTGCAGGGCCTGACGCTCGGCCCGCTGATCCGCGTGCTGCGCTTTCCGCCCGACGACTCGCTGTCGCGCGAGGTCGCCCATGCCCGCGCCGAGCTCATCGATGCCGGGCTGGTCCGCATCGCCGAGCGCAGCGACGAGCCGGCCGTGCGCCTGCGCGAGCTCTACGCCGCCGAACGGGCTGCCGCGCTGCAGGGCCACCGCCCGCGCAGCACGCAGCCCATCGACGCGCTCAAGCGCGAGGTCCTGATCGGCAAGCGCGCCCGGCTGGCCGAGCTGCGGGCCGCCGGCGCGATCGACGACGACGTGTTCCACACGCTCGAGCACGAGCTGGACTGGGCCGACCTGGCGATGTCGCCGCCCGAGCGCTTCGAGATGGACGAGGCCTGAGCGGTCACCGACGTCGGCCTGCTACCAAAACGATAGCTGCTCGCGCCCGCCCCACGGGCGCCGCAGCCACTTTTCTTTTGGAATCCGCGCCGCTCAGCCGGCCCCGCAGTCCACCACGCGGAAGTCGACCCGGCGGTCGGCCGCGTCGACCACGTCGTCGGTGCCGGTGCCGACGATGTTCTCCTTCGAACCCAGGCCGAGCACGCGCAGCCGGGGCTCGAGCGCCGGCGACAGCGCCGCCAGTCGGCCGCGGATGGTGGCCGCGCGGCGCGTCGACAGCGCCTCGTTGAAGGACTCGGTGCCGGTGGCGCTGGTGTGGCCCTGCACGCGCACGCACAGCGACGAGCGCGCCAGCTGCGCCGCGATCTGGCGCATCCACATCGCATAGGCGGCGGTGACCTTCGGGTCGGGCCAGAACTCGGTGCTGCCGGGCGCGAAGAGGAACTTGACGCTCACGCTGTTGGTCGACAGGCCCAGCGCCACGAGCTGGCCGAAGGCCTCCTCGGCCTCGGCCGGCGTGCCCGCCTTCACGGCCGACAGGTAGATGCCTGTCAGCACCCGGATCTGGTCGCCGCCGCGCACGGCCGCCGCGCGGTAGGCGGCCAGCGCTTCGCGAAAGCGCCCCGCGGTGTACAGCGCCATCGCGTCCTGCGCCTGGGCCGCGCTGGCGAGGCGGTCGAGGTAGGCCGCGTCCGCCGGCTGCTTGGGCGGGGTCGAGGCCGTCTTCACGTAGCCGTCGAAGCCGCGGTCGCGCGGCAGCACCGGGCTGTCGCGGAACATGGCCAGCGGCGTCATGTCCACCCCGGCCGCCGAGGCGCGGGCGGACGACTGCGCGACCACGGTGCGGCTGCCCAGGTCGACCAGCGCCAGGTTCAGCTGGTAGGCCTTCTCGGCGCGCGTCATCGTGCCGACGATCAGGTGCGTCGCCTTGCCCACGCCCTGGGCGTCGAAGCGCAGCGCGTCCGAACCGCGCTCGCGCACGCGCTGGGCGACGATGCGGTCCAGCACCTGCGTGGCGGCGGTCTGCTGGCCGGTGAGGCCGTCGATGGTGGGGTCGAGCACCAGCACCTTGGGCTTGGCGCCGAACAGGCCCGCGCTCTCGTCGCCCTGGCGCAGCAGCCCGTCGACCGCGGCCTGCGCTGCCTGCTCGAACGGCATCACCTGCGCCTGCACCACCGGCTGCGGCGCCACGCAGGCGGCCAGCGGCAGCACGGCCAGCACCAGGGCCAGGAGCCATCCGCAGCGTCGGGCACCGCGGGTCGTCGTCATCGTCATTTGCATTGTTCGCGCAGGTAGGCAAGGTCCTGCTTGCCCAGGGGTTGCAGGGAGGACTGCAGCATCAGGTCGCTGCAGCGCGCGCCGCGCGGCGCGGGCCGGGCGGCGGAGGTGTCGGGCACGGCGGTGTCGGCCTGCGCAAGCGCCGTGGGGGCGGCGCGCGGGCGCTCGCGTGCGCTGCGGTCGGTCGCCGCGCGGGAGCGCTCGGTGCTGCTGCGCACGGCGGCCGTGGGCGCGCTGCGGGTCGGCGGCGAGTCGGCGATGGCAGCCCGTGGCGCCACGGGTTCCGGCGCGGGTGTGCTCGGTGTCAGGCTGGCAGGCACGAGGGCGGCGGCCGGTGGCGACTCGGGCGTCGGCACGTAGGCTGCCGTTGTCGCGGCCGGTGCCGAAGCGGGCGCCGCCACGGCGGGCGCAGCCGCGGATGCGGCCGCAGGCACGGGCGCCGGCCGGTCGGCCATGGTCCAGAACAGTGCCGCCGCCACGACGGCGACGACGCCTGCGCCGGCCGGCCACAGCCAGCGGGAACCGGCGCGGCGCGCAGGCGGCGCGGCGGGCGCCGCGGCAGCCAGCGACGACAACCGCGAGGCCGGCACCGGCACCGGTTCGGCCGAGACGGCGGCGGGCCGCGCCACGGCTTTCTCGGCCGCCTGCGGCGCAGAGGCAACGGGCCCTGTCACGACGGGCGCCGGCGCTTCGATCGGCTCTGCCGCCGCGGGCGCGGCGCCAACATGCGCCGTCGCCGCTTTCTTCGCCGGCAGGCCGGCCATGCCCAGACGCCGCCGAAAGTCCGCCACCGAGGCCGGCCGCGCATCGGGCAGCACCGCCAGGGCGGCGTCCACCGTGCCCAGCAGTTCGGCGCTGTACGCCGCCCGCAAGGCCGGCTGGGCGCTCAGCGGCAGCCAGGGGTCGTTGAGCACGCGCACGGTGGCCGGTGGCGCCGCGCGGCCGGTGAGCGCGTAGTGCACCACGCCGGCCAGGGCATACAGGTCGGTCCACGGCCCCTGGGCGCCGGTCGATCCGTACTGCTCGATGGGTGCGAAGCTGGGCTTGAGCAGCGTCGTCAGCACCTGCGTGCGGTCGGCGATCACGCGCCGCGCGGCGCCGAAGTCCAGCAGCACCGGGCCGTCCGCCGTGAGCAGGATGTTGTCGGGCGCGATGTCGCGGTGGTAGCAGTCCGCCGCGTGCAGGATCTCCAGCGCGTCGAGCAGCGGCGCCAGCCACTTGCGCACCAGCCGCTCCGAGGGCGGGCGGCGCAGGTAGTCCAGCGCCGTCTTCAGCGTCGGCCCGCGGTAGAAAGGCATCGCCATGTACGCGGTGCCGTTGGCTTCCCAGAAGCGGAACACCTTGACCAGGGCGCGGTGGTCGAAGCGCGCCAGCAGCCGCGCCTCGTTCACGAAGCTCGACAGGCCCACCCCGAAAGCCTGCGTCGCCTCGCCCGGCCGCACCGTGAGTTGCAGCGAATCGGTGGCGCGCGTCACCAGCGCGGCCGGCAGGTATTCCTTGATCGCGACGTGCCGCTCGAGCGCCACGTCCCAGGCCCGGTAGACGATGCCGAAACCGCCCTGCCCCAGCACCTCCTCGATGTCGAAGCCCGCGATGTGGTGGCCGACCGGCAGTGCCAGCCGGTCCAGCGGCAGGGCCGGGGGCGCGTGGCCCGCGGCGTCGTGTACCGTCGCGGCGAAGGCATCGGCCGAGCGCTGCGGCAGCGGCGCCACGCAGCTGCGGCAGAAGGTGGCGGCGGCGCGGTTCTCGGCCCTGCACTGCGGGCAGGTGATGGTGGCCAGCACGGTCGGTGCCGTGCCGGGCATCGGCAGGGTGCGTTCGCCGGGCAGCCCGCCGTCCGCAGGCATCGCAGCCGTGCGGTGCACCGTCCTCACACCGGTGCCGACTTGCGGTCGGCCAGGATCGAGGCCGCGCGGTAGGCGCTGCGGCCGGCCGTCTTGGCGTAGGTGTGCAGCGTCTTCCACTGCACCTCGCGCTGCGCCGGGGTGGCCTCGGCGGGCCGCGCCATCAGCGCCTGGCTGACCTCGACCAGTGCGATGGCGGCGGTGATGCAGAAGTGGATCGCCGTTTCCTCCGGCGCCGCCTCGTAGGCCGCGCGCTCGGCCTGCGCCGCCCGCGCCTGGTCCAGCTCGTTCATCGACGACAGCAGGGTCGGCCCGAAAAAGGGCACCCCGCCACGCTGAGCCGCGGTGCCGAGAAAGCGGTCCAACTGCTCCAGCGCAGCATCCAGCCTGTGGGAATCGGCGAATCGAGTGCTCACGACATTTGATTAACAACTGTAACCAATTGAGTCTATGTGAGACCGAGTAAGTCTTCTGTAGGACACGGACGACGCGCAAGGTCGGCGTGAACTAGTTCCGGCCGTTTTATGCAAATGCTTGTCGCGGCTTGGAAAAGGTGGCCGCAAACCAACGTATTCGTCTGGCCGGCGCCGGCCCGGCATGTGCGCCGGCGGCCCGCCGCTGTCGGCCGGCGCCGCACAGGGATCGCCGCCGTCTGCCTGCACCGGCGTCGCGTCGCCATGCGTCTCATGCATGCCATGGAAACAAGTGTCCGGTCTCTTCTTACACCGGTGGTCCGTTGAGTCGCAGGGAGCCTTCGTCGCCAGGCGCGCAGCCGGCAGAGGCTGCCGCGGCCGTGCGTCGCTGGAGTGGCAAGGACACCGGGCCGCTCGGCCCGCCGAGCCTCGTGCGCTCGCAATGGCAGGCGCTGGTCGAATTGCGCGCGGGTCACCTGATCGCGCGCACGGGCTTGCGGGGCCTGTCGGCCGACGACGCCCGGCACTTCCGCACCTATTCGGCGCCGACGATCACCGCGCTGCTGCGCTACGGCTTCATCCGCGAGGTCGATGGCGCTTACGACATCACCGACCACGGGCTGCACGCGCTCGAGGTGCTGCCCCGACGCTGATGAGGCACGGGCGCACCGAAGGCGCCCCTTGCTCACATTCCCTCGTCGTTGGCATCACGACGATGCGTTTCACCCGCCACCGCAGCAATTCCGGCAGCAGATGTGCCCTGTGGCACGATGCCGCCCGTGTCCGCCCGCGCCCTCGCCCTGCCCACCCGTCGCACGCCTTACCGCACCTGGCCGGGCACGCTGGCGATCGGACTGGCCATCGCGCTCTACGTGGGCGGCCTGCAGCTGTGGGACCGCCACACGCCCGCCATGCGGCCGCTGCCCGCGGGCAAGACCTGGCGTGTCGGCCCGGCGCGTTTCGAGCCGCCCGCCGGCTGGCAGATGGACATCGCCCGCTCGCGCCCCGGCCAGTCGCTGGTGCTGGTGCGCGGCGCGCACGAGATCTCGGTGCGCACCGACCGGTGGGTGGGCGGCCCCGAAGGCCCGCTCGCGCGGCAGCAACGCCTGCTGGAGCGCGGTGAAGGCCAGCAGATCGACGGCCGCGTGTCGGACTTCCTCACCCCCTGGGGCCTGCAGGGCGTCAGCTTCGCGTACAGCGGCCGGCACGGCAGCGGCCGGCTCTGGCAACTGGTCGACACGGGGCGCAAGTCGGTGGTGATGGTCGACGTCTTCGGCCCGGCCGAGGGACTGGCCGACGTGCTCGCGCAGGGCCGCGCGCTGGTCGATTCGATGGACCTGGGCGCCTGATGCACGCGCCGACCCTGGACC
Organism: Xenophilus aerolatus; assembly: GCA_030418545.1. Lineage (GTDB taxonomy): Bacteria > Pseudomonadota > Gammaproteobacteria > Burkholderiales > Burkholderiaceae_C > Xenophilus. The sequence goes on from QAIB01000009.1 coordinate 68,653, forward strand.
CGCCCGGCGCCGCACTGGCGGATGACTCCATCGGCACCGACCACTTCTTCCAGCCGCGCCGCGCCGCCTTCTGGTTGCTGGTCGTGCTCCTGGCGCACGGGCTGGTCTTCACGGCGCAGCTCTTCGCCGCGGGCGCGCGCGTGGTGCCGCTCACCTTCGGCCTGGGCCTGCTCGTGTGGACCTTGTTCACCCTCGCCTTCTGGGCCGTCTTCCGGCTCATGGAACTGAGCGAGCAGCAGCCCGTCGATGCCTTCATCCTGGCCTTCGCCTGGGGCGCACTGGCCGCGGTGAGCCTGGCGGTGCCGGCCAATGCCGCCATCCTGAGCCTGCTGGCCAAGCTGGGATCGCCCGAGTTCGCGGCCACCTGGGGCGCGGCGATGGCCGGGCCCGTGACCGAGGAGTTCCTCAAGCTCATGGGCGTGCTGCTGCTTATCCTGGTGGCACGCAGCCAGTTCCCCACCGAGCTGTCGGTGCTGGTGGTGGGCGCCGCCGTGGGCCTGGGCTTTCAGGTGGTCGAGAACCTGCACGCCACGGTCACGGCCGCGCTGCGCTACCCGGTCGAGAGCCAGGTGCTGCCCGTGCTGCAGAACCTCGTCACGCGCGGACTGCTCAGCGGCCTGTGGACCCACGCTGCCTACACCACCGTCGCGAGCTACGGCGTGGCCTGGTACCTGCGCCACGTCGAGCGATCACGCGCCGTGCGCATCGCCGTCGCCGTGGCCGGCTTCGCGCTCGCGTGGGCCATGCACTTCGTGTGGAACTCGCCTTGGCTGGAGGACCATTTCAACGACAGCCGCTGGGGCCTGGCGCTGCTGCTCGTCGTCAAGGGCGTGCCGGTGGCCGCCGCGGCGGCCCTGCTCTGGCGCGCCGCCCTGCGCGAAGAAGGCGCGCACCTGCAGATGCTGGCCGAGCACTTCGTGCCCGAGCGCGACCTCCTGAGCGAAGACGAGCGCGCACGCCTGGGTGCGCCGCTGGAGCGCCTGCGCGTGCGGCGAGCGCTGGGGCGGCAATACGGGCGGCCGGCACGGCGCCTCAAGGCGAAGCTGCAGCGCGAGCAGTTGCGCCTGGTGATGAAGGCGGGGGTCTACGGGCGGGGGCCGCGCACGGTGCGGCACGAGGCGTCGATCCGCCGGACCCGTGCACGGCTCGATGCGCTGACGGCCACTGCCTGACGCACGGCCGCGATCCGCCGCCCGCTGGCGCCGCCCGCTGGCGCCGCACGGCCGCCGTTCGGCCGAACGGCCAGCACCGTTCGCCCTATCGACGGCCAGTTGACGCTTATTTACGATCTGCGCCCCCAGAACTTTCTGACCTGCGTCTGACCGACCGATGACTTCCGCTGTTTCTCCCGCGTTCTTGCCCGCCCGCACGGGCACCTCGTCGGCCGCCGTGTGGACCGGCCGCGTCCTCAGCGCGCTGGTCGTGCTCGTGCTGCTGGCCGATGCGGCCGTCAACCTGTTCGCGCCCGAAGAGCTCGCCGAGCCCATGGCCGCCACCGGCTTCACCGCCGCGCTGTCGCCGCAGCTGGGCATCCTCATGCTGGTGTGCGCCGTGCTGTACGCGATTCCGCGGACCAGCGTGCTCGGCGCGATCCTTGTCACCGGCTTTTTGGGCGGCGCCATTTGCGCCCACTTCCGCATCGGGGAGATGGGGTCGGGGTCTCAGGTCGTGTGTTTGGTGATTGGTGTTGCGGCCTGGCTGGGGCTGTATCTGCGGATGCCGGCGTTGAGGGCGCTGCTGCCGCTTAGCCGAAGCTGAGTGGCCGTCGTCGTCGCCGATGACTTTTCAAAGTTCAGCACTGTTGCATTCCGACCGACGAACGGCCTCCTGCAACGCTTTTTAGCTATTTCCGTATACAAAGCGGGCGTTGCGATTGCTCCGGCGAAACCGAGGTTCTGCTGCTAAAGCGTCTTGCATAAAGTCGTCTCGCCCGCGGATTCAGGGTCCGAGCACTCTGAATCGTTCATTGGATCGAGCTCGCAAAGCTTCGATCAACTCCTCACCCGCGGAAAAAGCGCGCCCCATCGCATCGACACACAAGACAATACGAGCTTGCAATTCGTCGGCCGTCATTTCGGAGTGCTTGGAATGGATCAACACCAGGGCCGAACGAAACGCATCTAGATTGGCGTAGACGTAAATGATCCACTCACAGAGTTGGGGCCCCAGCAAGCCCAACTTGTCCACTACCTTAGGAAAGTAGCGGTCTTGTGGCTTCTCAAAGTCTCTGAAATTTAGGCTACTCATATTGCCAAGTGCTACCTGCTCTTGCGCAGTCCGCAAACTCACTCCGAGCAGCGGAACTGCGTCCGAATACGAAGCCAATTCGCCGGCAGTGCCGGCAGCCAACGCGGCTCCGTCTTTGAAGCGCCTGTAACGCTCCGCCAAGAACTGCGTGACAAAGGCGGTAATCAATGTGACCGAAGCTGCGATGACCGCAGAGACAGCCGACGACATCACTTCGTGCCCTTTCGCAGCTATTTAAAACAGGGACTTCTGCCCACCCGGCCGCGCCCCCTCCATCCCCAACATCCTTAACTTGAGCATCGGCCCGCCCGCCGCCGAAAACCCACCTTGCCACCCCTTGGCGCCCAGCACCCGATGGCACGGCACCACGGGCGCAAAGGGGTTGGCCCCCAGCGCCTGGCCGACGGCGCGGGCCAGGGTCTTGTCGCCCAACTCTTCCGCGATCTCGCCATAGGTCTTTGTCTCGCCGGGCGGAATGCGGCGGGCGATGTCGTACACGCGGCGGTGGAACGGTGGCACGCCCTCCTCGTCCAGCACGATGGCCCGCACTGCGGCGTCCACGCCCGCGGGGTCGGTGGCGCTGCGCTCGGACAGCAAGGCCACGATAGCGTCGATGGCGGCGCGCACGGCCGGCGGGCGCTGCGGCTCGGGCACCTCGGCCAGCCGCGGAAAGTCGCGCGCCATGCGGGCACGCTTGGCCTCGGCGCTGCCGTCCACCTCGGGCAGTTGCACGCCGACGATGCCTCGCGAGCCCCAGGCCAGGCTGCAGTGGCCGATGGCGGTGTCGAAGATGGCGATGCCGGTAGCGGCGGGAGCGGCAACAACAACAGGCTCGGTCATCGCGATCATCTGCTCACTCTTTGATAGCTGCCCGCGCCCGTGGGGCGGGCGCTATAGGCCGATTTGGTTTGAAATTCGCCCAATCCTCGTCCACCGGCGAAAGCTTGACGTGCTCGACCAGGAAGTCCAGCACGGCGCGGATGCGCGCGGGCAGGCGGCCCGACTTGCCCAGGTACACCGCGTGGATGGGTTCGGTGTCGCCGGGGTTGAACGCTTCCATCACCGGCACCAGGGTGCCGGCCTGCAGGTCGGCATGGATGTGATAGACCGACAGCCGCGCCAGGCCCACGCCCTCCAGCGCCAGGCGGCGCAGGGTCTCGCCGTCGGCGGCGCGCACGTTGCCGACGATGGGCAGGTCGATGGCCTTGCCGTCTTCGTCTCTCAGTGGCCAGTCGGGGGTGAGGCGGCGGTAGTTGGTGCCCAGGCGGTTGTGCCGCTCGAGCTCGTCGCGCGTGGTGGGCGTGCCGTGGCGCTGGAGGTACTCGGGCGAGCCGACGATGACCTGCCGCGTGTGGCCCAGCAGGCGCGCCACCAGGTCGGACGACTGCAGCCGGCCCCAGCGGATGGCGATGTCGGCGCGCTCGTCCATGAGGTCGACGACGCGGTCGGTCAGGCCCAGGTCCAGCGTCAGCTCGGGGTACCTGGCCACCAGGCGCGGCAGCAGCGGCACCAGCACGACGTGGCCGAAGCTCACGCTGGCGCTGATGCCCACGCGCCCGCGCGGCGCGGCGGCCGCGGCGGCGCAGCGCTCGGCCTCGTCCAGGTCGGCCAGCACGCGCACGCTGCGCTCGTAAAAGGTCTGGCCCTCGGGCGTGAGCTGCAGTTTGCGGGTGGAGCGGTGCACCAGTTGCGTGGCGAGGCGCGCCTCGAGCCGGGCGACCAGCTTGCTCACGGCCGAGGGCGTCATGCCCAGCGCGCGCGCCGCGGCCGAGAAGCCGCCACGGTCGACGACCTGCACGAAGGCTTCCATTTCGCCGGAGCGGTTGATGTCGAGGCGGGGCATGGCGACCGATGAACGGGTTCAGTCCGGGCCGGTGATGATGCGCAGGCCCTGCAGCCGCGAGAAGTCGCGGTCGTGCGTGACCAGCGCTACAGCGCCCAGTTCGATGGCGGTGGCGGCATGTATCGCGTCCGGCAGACGCAGTCCGCCCAGCGTGCGCAGCCGCGCCGCTGCGACGGCGATGGCCTGCGTGACGGGTTGAACTTCGAACCCGCTGAGTTCCGTCTCGTAACGCATAGCCAGCACGTCCTGACCCTGCTTGAACGGCCCGGCCAGGACCTCGGCCGTCGCGATGGAAGAAATGGCGATCTGCACGACGCCGTCCCTGTGCAGCTCGAACAAGCCTTCGAAGCGCGGCGCGAACTCGGGGTGGTCCTCCAGCAGATAGATCAGCGGCGCGGTGTCGACGACAACGAGATCGCCTTCCGACAGATGCCCCCATACTGCAGGCGCCGCACGTCGTTGTCCGCGCGACGCCACTTTGGGCGCCGAGCGAGTTCCGCGGGTGCTCAACGGTCTCCCCATTCGTCGCGCAGATCGGCGACGTAGCGCGCGGGTGACTTGCCCCACAGTCCCTTGCCTGTGCCCCGCAGGCTCAGGAATCCAGACGGGCGGCGCGTCGCCTTGGCCAGCAACTCGGGAGACACGATGGCAGCGTAAGGCTTGCCATGGCGTGTCAGCAGACTGGCCTCTCCGGCATGCGCGCGAGACGCCAGCTCGGGCAGCTTGTTGCGGCCCTGTTCAAGGCCAACGGTACGAAGTGACATGGACGACCTCCTGATCCGTACAGACCGTACAGCTTTCGGATTCTCCTTCATGTCGACGGCATTCGCCACCTTGGAATTGAATTCACCAATCTCTTTCCAGCGAGCCGTCTAGTCACGATCAGGGATAACCCTCACAGTTCATCCCATCATGCCCATCGCACTTCTTGCCCTCACCGCCGGCGCCTTCGGCATCGGCACCACCGAGTTCGTCATCATGGGCCTGCTGCTGCAGGTCTCGGCGGATCTTCATGTCTCCATCGCGGCCGCGGGCCTGCTGATCTCGGGCTACGCCATCGGCGTGGCGGTCGGCGCGCCGGTGCTCACCATCGCCACGCGGCGCCTGCCGCGCAAGACGGTGCTGCTGGCGCTGATGGCGATCTTCACGCTCGGCAACATCGCCTGTGCCGTGGCGCCGAGCTACGAGGCGCTGATGGCCGCCCGGGTGATCACCTCGCTGGCGCACGGCACCTTCTTCGGCGTGGGCTCGGTGGTGGCCACCGGGCTGGTGCCGCCCGAGAAGCGCGCCTCGGCCATCGCGATCATGTTCACGGGCCTCACGGCCGCGACGCTGCTCGGCGTGCCGGCGGGCGCCTGGCTGGGCCTGCACTTCGGCTGGCGCGCGACCTTCTGGGCCGTGGCCGTGATCGGTGTCGTCGCACTGGCGGTGCTGGCGCGTTATGTGCCGCGCGACGCTGCCAAGGTCGAGCCCGCGCCGCTGCGCGACGAGCTGGCCGTGCTGGCCCGCCCGCAGGTGTGGCTGGGACTGGCGATGACGGTGCTGGGTTTTGCCGGCGTGTTCGCCTTCTACACCTACGTGCAGCCGGTGCTGACCCGGGTGACGGGCCTGTCGGACGCGGCGGTGTCGCCGGTGCTGCTGCTCTTCGGCGGCGGGCTGGCCATCGGCAACCTGCTGGGCGGCAAGCTGGCCGACAAGGCGCCGATGCGCGCGGTGATCCGCACGCTGATCGCGCTGGCCGCGGTGCTGGCGGTGGCCCGCTGGGCGATGCCGCACGCGGTGGCGGCCGTCGTGTTCGTCGGGCTGCTGGGCATCGTCGCTTTCGCCACCGTGGCGCCGCTGCAGGTGCGGGTGCTGGAGAAGGCGGCCGGCGCGGGGCAGAACCTCGCGTCGAGCCTGAACATCGCGGCCTTCAACCTCGGCAACGCGCTGGGCGCGTGGGTCGGCGGCGTGGTGATCGAGCGCGGCGCCGGCACGCAGGGCCTGCAGAACCTGGGCATGGCCGCGGCGGCGCTCACGGTCGCCGGGCTACTGCTGGCGCTGTGGAGCCATGCGCTGGACCGGCGGCAGGTGCCGGCGGAGTGCGCGACGGCGGGGGCTTGAGCCTGCAGCTTCCACCCGATCACCGGTGACTCCCCCGCCCGTTCAGCCTGGGCCTGTCGAAGGCCGGCGCAAGGCTTCGACAGGCTCAGCCCGAACGGTTGCGGGGCGAGTCGCCAGCCCTCTCCCGGTCGGAGAGGGAGTGAATACCGAAACCCTTGAAAGGAGTCCCTCGATGGAACAACGACTGCTCGGCCGCTCCGGCCTGCGTGTGCCCGCCCTCGGCTTCGGTGCCGGCACTTTCGGCGGACAAGGCCCGCTCTTCAGCGCCTGGGGCCAGACCGACGTGGCCGGCGCCCGGCGCCTGGTCGACATCTGCCTCGATGCGGGCGTGAACCTCTTCGACACGGCCGACGTGTATTCGTCGGGCGCGTCGGAGGAGATCCTCGGCGCGGCGCTGGAAGGCCGGCGCAACGCGGCGCTCATCTCGACCAAGGTCACGCTGCGCACGGGCGATGGCCCCAACGACGCCGGCTGGTCGCGCCACCACCTGCTCGAGAGCACGCACGCCGCGCTCAGGCGCCTGAAGACGGAACACATCGACATCCTGCAGCTGCACGCCTTCGACGCCCACACGCCGGTCGAGCAGATGCTGCGCACGCTCGACGACCTGGTGCGCGCCGGCAAGGTGCGCGCGATCGGCGCCTCGAACTTCGCAGGCTGGCAGCTGATGAAGGCGCTGGCCGCGGCCGACCGCCTGGGCACCGAGCGCTTCGTCGCCAACCAGACCTACTACTCGCTCGTCGGCCGCGACTACGAATGGGAGCTGATGCCGCTGGGCATCGACCAGGGCGTGGGTGCGCTGGTGTGGAGCCCGCTCGGCTGGGGCCGCCTCACCGGCAAGATCCGGCGCGGTGCGCCGCTGCCCGAAGGCAGCCGCCTGCACGAGACGGCCGGCTTCGCGCCGCCGGTGGCCGACGAGCACCTGTACCGCGTGGTCGATGCGCTGCTCCAGGTGGCGGAGGAAACCGGCAAGACGGTGCCGCAGGTCGCCATCAACTGGCTGCTGCAGCGGCCCACGGTGACCAGCGTGCTGATCGGCGCGCGCGACGAGGCGCAGCTGGTGCAGAACCTCGGCGCCGTGGGCTGGAGCCTCACGCCCACGCAGATGGCGGCGCTCGATGCCGCGAGCGCCGTGATGCCGCCCTATCCCCACTACCCCTACTGGAACGGCCAGTTCACCGAGCTGGCGCCGCCGGCGGTGCCGCGTTGATCGACGGCGCCGCGCCCGTATCGTCGTCGCGCACCAGCCGGATGCCCACCAGCGTGTAGCGCGTGTCGGGCGCGTTCCAGTTGCGGTACGACGCACGCGCGTAGAAAGGCCAGGTGTGCCACGAGCCGCCGCGGCGCACGCGCACGTCGCCGTCGGCGGGGCCCTGCGGATCGTCGACCGATGAGCGCGCGTAGTAGTCGTCGGCGTGCCAGTCGGCCACCCATTCCCACGCGTTGCCGTGCATGTCGTACAGGCCCCAGGCGTTGGGTGCGAAGCTGCCGACGGGGGCGGTGAAGGGATGGCCGTCGTCGGTCGGCAGCGCCATCGCCTGCCACTTCGGCCAGTAGCGCGCGCTGCTGGCATCGAAGACATTGGCGACGCGCGCGAGCGATGCGGGGTCGTCGCCCGAGCTGTAGCGCGTGCGGGTGCCGGCGCGGCAGGCGTATTCCCATTCGGCCTCGGTGGGCAGGCGGTAGCGCTTGCCTTCGGTGCGGCTGAGCCAGGCCGCCAGCGCCTGGGCGTCGTTCCAGGTCACGTTCACGACCGGGTGGTCGTCGCCCTGCGCGAAGCCGGGGTTGCGCCAGGAATAGCGCACGTCGCGGCCTTCGAAGGCATCGCCGCGCTTCGTCGTCGCCGGGTCGTAGTCGGCCCGCCAGCCGTAGCCGCCCGTGCCGTCGGCCACCGATTCGGGCACGTAGCCGGAGCGTTCGAGAAAGCGCCTGAACTGGCCCACCGTGACCTCGTGCTGCCCCATCCAGAAGGCATGCGTGATGCGCACGCGGTGCACCGGCTTCTCGTCGTCCAGTTGCGCGAAGCGTTCGGGCGGCATCTGCGGATAGGCGCGGGCCAGTGCCTCGGGCGACTCGTCGCTGCCCATGAGGAACTCGCCGGCAGGCAGCTTCACGAAGGCCATGCCCAGGCTGTTGCGCTCGATCTGCTGCGCGTGCGCGCTGCCCAGCGCGACGACGAAGAAGAAGACCAGTGCCGATGTCCATGCGCGTGAAGCCACGGTGCTCGCCTTTCCTGTGCTGTGGGACACGGGAGTGTGGCGGCAAGCGCGACTTAGGGCATGCTTAATCGCGCCGGGCGTGGAGAACTTGCACGCCGCCGCGAGGTCCGACGCACAAGGCGGCGCGCTGCCGCCCCTCCCTGTCACGAAACGTCACGAAAGGCCCCCATGACCCCCCAGGAAACCCAATGGCTCGACGACCTGCTGCAGCGCCTCGCCGCGGTACAGGGTGTGCAGAAGGACCCGCAGGCGGTCGCGATGATCCGCGAGCGCCTGGCCGGCCAACCTGACGCGGTCTACCTGCTGGTGCAGCGCGCGCTGCTGCTCGAGCACGCGCTGGCCGACGCGCAGCAGCAGATCGCCCAGCTCTCGCAGGCGCAGCAGCAGCCGGCCGGCGGCAGCTTCCTCGGTGGCGCGCCCGGCATCGACTGGGGCCGCGCGCCGCAGCTGCAACCGCAGCCCTACGCGTCCCAGCCGACGCCGGCGGCCGGCGGCTACGACGGGTCCGAGCGCTACGCGCCGGGGGCACCTCCCGCGCGCGCGGCCGCGCCGAGCTGGCGTGAACGCGTCTTCGGTGCACCGGCGGCGGCTGCGGCGCCGGCGGCATCGAACGGGCCGGGCCTGCTGGGCACCGCGGCGTCGGCCGCGGCGGGCGTGGCCGGCGGCATGTTCCTGTTCAACGGCATCGAGCACCTGCTCGGCGGCCGTGGCGGCAGCGGTGGCGGCGGCCTGTTCGGCGGCAATCAAGGCGGCACTCCGACGGTGACGGAGAACGTCACGCAGAACTTCTTCGGCGACGATGGCGGCGGCCGCTCCGGCGCGGCCGACAGCACGCTGGCGCGCGACGCAGGCGCCGACTGGGACGGCTTCGACGACGGGGGCAGCTTCGACGACGGCGACAACTCGATCGTCTGAAGGCCAGAGGGCGCGCAGGCGGGCGCGCCGCGGCGCGCTCAGCCGCCCACCCCCATCCATCGCAGCAGCAGGCCGGCCACTGCGCACAGGCCCAGCACCGGCATCACGCCGAGCTTCAATCGAAACAGCGCCACGCCGGCCGCCACCGCGATGACGGCTGCCGCGATGTCGAAGCGCCCGCCGAAGCCATCGGGCCACAGCACGTGCCAGGCGAAGAACAGGGCCAGGTTGACGATCACGCCCACCACCGCCGCCGTGATGGCCGCCAGCGGCGCCGTGAAGCCGAGGCGCCCGTGCGTGGCCTCGATCAGCGGGCCGCCGGCCAGGATGAAGAGGAAGGACGGCAGGAAGGTGAAGAAGGTGACGACCACCGCCGCCAGCGCGCCGCCGAGGAAGGGCGCGCCGGCGCCCGCAACCTGCTGCAGCCAGCCGCCCACGAAGCCGACGAAGGCCACCACCATGATCAGCGGGCCGGGCGTGGTTTCGCCCAGGGCCAGGCCGTCCATCATCTGCGGCGCGCTGAGCCAGTGGAAATGGTCCACCGCGCCCTGGTAGACGTAGGGCAGCACGGCATACGCGCCGCCGAAGGTCAGCAGCGCCGCCTTGCTGAAGAACCAGGCCATCTGGGCCAGCGTGCCCTGCCAGCCGCCATCGGCCACCAGCAGGCCCATCGGCACCAGCCACAGTAGCGCGCCCACCGCCAGCACGCGTGCCAGGCCGGCGCGCGAGAAGCGTGCATGCGCCGGCGTCGGCGTGTCGTCGTCGATGAGCGCGCGCCCGGCCGAACGTTGCGCGGCGCCGTGGCCGGCCGGCGAGAAAAGCTGCGGCCGCCAGCGCGCGCCCAGCCATCCCAGCAGCGCTGCCACCGCGACGATGGCCGGGAACGGCACCTGTCCCCAAAAGATGGCGATGAACGCGGCCACCGCGAGCCCGAGCTTCCACCGGTTGCGAATCGCCCGGCTGCCGATGCGGTGCGCCGCGTGCAGCACGATTGCCGTGATCGCGGGCTTCAGCCCGTAGAAGATGCCCGCCACCACCGTGAGGTGCCCATAGGCCATGTAGATCCACGACAGCGCGATGAGGATCGCCAGCGAAGGCAGCACGAACAGCGCGCCGGCGACGATGCCGCCCGCCGTGCGGTGCATCAGCCAGCCGATGTACGTGGCGAGCTGTTGCGCTTCGGGGCCGGGCAGCAGCATGCAGTAGTTGAGCGCGTGCAGGAAGCGCCCTTCCGACAGCCAGCGCCGCCGCTCCACCAGTTCGGTGTGCATGATCGCGATCTGCCCGGCCGGCCCGCCGAAGCTGATGAAGCCGAGCTTGAGCCAGAAGCGCAGGGCTTCGAGGAAAGGCACCGCCGCGGGCGGGGCCGCGTCGTCGGAAGAGGGAACAGCGGAAGAAGTCATGCGGAGCGTGGGCTGGCGGCCATCTCGCCGCCCCGCGAGTGTGCCCCGCTCAGGCTACGGCTGTCTGACCGGGCCCAGCGCGCCGAGCGCTTTCGTCATGGCCGCTGCGCCAAGCGCCATCATGGCGCCGATGGGACCGCCGGCCTCGTGCGGCAACACGTCGGTGATCCACACGAATCTCGTGCGCCCGTCGGGTTCGGCCAGCACCTGCGCGCTGGCATGGTGGTGCGCCGCCTTGCCGCCCACCACGGTGTAGGCCAGGCGGCGCGCCTGCTCGTCGATGCCGACCAGGCGCTCGCGCACGTCGTAGCCGTTGGCGAAAGTGATGTGCCGCACCTCGCCGCCCTGCTCCATTTCGCAGGCCGTGACGAAGCCCGGCGCCAGGCGCGTGTGCACGGCGCCGAAGTCGCGCAGCGCGTCCCACACGAGCGCAGGCGCGGCGTCGACGACGAATTCGTGGCGCAGCGTGGCCATGGCGCCCTCGCCGGCTTCAAGCCGCGCGCAGCTGCTCGCGCAGCTTGGCGCCGATGGCGGGCGCTTCCAGGAACGGGTCGGCCGGGTTCTTCATCGCCACGATGTTCTCCATGCGGCTGGTGATGTTGCCCAGGGCCTTCGGGCTTTCGTGGCTGAAGACGTAGAACTGGTTGTCGCTGATGGCCTTGAACACCTTGTGCGCGACTTCGCCGGCCGTGATCTTGCCGCTGCTCACCGCCTTGTTGCTCATGGCCTGGCCGATGAGCTGGCTCTTGGTGAGCTCGGTTTCCTTGGGCGCGTTGGGGCGGTTGCGCTCGCTGCTGGTGATGCCGGTGGGCACGAAGTACGGGCACAGCAGGCTGGCGCCGATCTGGTCGGTCACCAGCTTCAGGTCCTGGTACATGGTCTCGGTCAGGCTCACCACCGCCGCCTTGGCGGCGTTGTAGATGCCCATGTTGGGCGGCGTGAGCAGCCCGGCCATGCTGGCGGTGTTGGTCACGTGGCCGCGGTACGACGGGTCCTTGGCGGCGGCCTCGAGCATCATGGGCACGAACAGGCGCACGCCGTGCACCACGCCCCACAGGTCGACGCCGAGCACCCATTCCCAGTCGGCCACGGTGTTCTCCCACACCAGGCCGCCGGCGCCGACGCCCGCGTTGTTGAAGACGAAATGCGGCGCGCCGAAGCGCTCCTTCACGGCCGCGGCCAGCGCTTCCATCTCCTTGGCACTCGACACGTCGACCTTCATCGCCAGCACCTGCGCGCCAGCGGCTTCCATCTCGGCCCGGGCCTTGTCCAGCGCGTCCTGCTGCACGTCGACCAGCACGAGGTTCATGCCGCGCGCGGCGCCGATGCGTGCGCATTCGAGGCCGAAGCCGGAGCCGGCGCCGGTGAGCACTGCCGTCTTGCCGTGGAAGTCCTGGATCATGGAAGGGAGCCTTTCGCTTGTCTCGTCATGGGCCGCTCGGCCCGGAAGGTGAGCCTGCGATTGGAACGGGAAGGCGGCGCGCTGTCTGTCCGGCGTGCGACCGCGCCACCAGCTCTCACGCGCTGCGCAGCGGCAGCGTCTGCAAGACCGCGTCGACCAGGTCCTCCATGAAACGCCGGCTCGCCGGCTGGCGCATCACGAAGTAACGGAAGTAGAGCGGCCCGACCACGCGCTCGATCACCGCGCCGGTGTCCACGCGCGCGTCGATCTCGCCCCGCGCGATGGCGCGCTCGAACATCGGCCACTGCAACTCGACGCGCTGCTGCCAGAAGGCCGCCTGCGTCTGCTGGATCTCGGGCGAGTCGTTGCTGCTGAACGCCAGGGCGATCATGGCCCGGCTGCTGCTGTTGCCGAAGGTCGCAGCCACCTCGACCAGGACCCGCACGAGGTCGTCGCGCAGCGAGCCGCAATCGGGGAAAGGAATGCCCTGCTGCGCCGTGCGCCCGCCGGCGAAGGCGATCAGCGCCGCCTTGTTCGCCCAGCGCCGGTAGAGCGACGAGCTGCTGATCCCCGCGCGGCTCGCCACACGCGGGATCGAGAAGTCCTCGATGCCGAACTCCTTGAGCTCGTCGATCACGGCGCGTTCCACCGCCTCGAGTACGCGTGCGCTGCGACCCCCCGTGCGGCGACGCGGCACGACCGGATCGGGCACGGCGGCCTCCGGGTTAGTCCCAGTTAATGCAGTAGTTTTTGCGTTAAGAATGCGATCCATTAAAGCAATTATCTATGCGTTAAGCGCGTCACGGAGACAACATGGCCCAGTTCGATCGCACATTCGATTCCCTCGGCCGCCAGCGGCGGCAATGGCTGAAGGCATTGGCGCTGGCGCCTGCGTCGGCCATCCTAAGCCAGGCCGCGAGAGCGCAGAGCTCGCCGCAGGTGGTGCGCCTGGTGGTGCCGTTTCCGGGGGGCAACCCGGTCGACGGGATCGCCCGGGCGCTGGCGGAGGCGCTGCGCCAGACCACCTCGCGCACGTACGTGGTCGACAACCGGCCGGGCGCCTCGGGCGTCATCGGCTCGGGCGACGTGGCGCGTGCCAGGCCCGATGGCGCCACGCTGCTCTTCACCACCGGTGGACACCTGGCCAACGCCGTGCTGCATTCGAAGATGCCCTACGACGTGACGCGCGACTTCACGCCGATCACGCAACTGCAGGTGTCGCCCGGCTTCGTGATGATGGTGCGCCCGGATTCGCGCTTCAAGAGCGTGGCCGACGTCATTCGCGAGGCGAAGGCCAGGCCGGGCACGATCAGCTACGGCTCGTGGGGGGCGGGCAACCCGACCCACGTGGTCGGCGCCATGTTCGCGCGGGCGGCAGGCATCGACCTGCTGCACGTGCCCTACAAGGGCTCGCCTCTGCAGGATTTCCTCGGCGGCCATGTCGACATCACCTGGTTCAGCACGCTGCTGAGCCTGCCGATGATCCAGGAGGGCAAGGCGCGCGCCCTGGCGGTGGGTTACGAACAGCGTGTGCCGGAACTGCCCGATGTGCCCACCCTGGCCGAACTGGGCATCCGCAACGCGGAGCTGTCGGCCTGGAGTGCGCTGTACGGTCCCCCCGGCATGCCCGGCGCACTGGTGCAGGCGATCTATTCGGAGGTGGTGGCCGCGTCGCGCCAGCCCTCCTACCTCGCGGCCATGAAGTACGTCGGCTCCGTGGTCAACATGCCCCCGGCGCAGTTCGCACGCTTCAACGAGGAAGAGCTGGCTCGCTACCGGCGCGACCTCACGCCGCTGGGCATCTCGGTCGATTGATGTCCGCTCTCCGCCCTTCTCCTTCTCCTCGATTCCTCCTCGACTCACCAAGCACCATGTCCTCCTCGACTGACTCCCCCTCATCCGTTCCGGTCTTCGTGGTCGGCGGCGGCCCCGTGGGCCTGGCCCTGGCGCTGCTGCTGGACCGCTTCGAGATCCCCTTCGTCGTCGTCGAGCGCAGCCCGTCGACCACCGTCCATCCCAAGTCGCGCGGCTGCTGGCCGCGCACGATGGAGCTGTTCCGGCTCTGGGGCATCGAGGAGCAGGTGCGCGCACGCGGACTGGGCGACGGCGCCGACGTCTTCGCCTTCGTCGAGAGCATGGCCGGCCGGGAGATCGGCCGCACCATGCCCGAGCCCGACGTGTCTCACCACACGCCGGCGCGCAAGTCCTTCGTGGCGCAGGACGCCGTGGAGGAAGAGCTGTACGCCGTCGCGCGCCATTCGCGGCACGGGCGGATCCTGTTCTCGACCGAGTGCACCGGCTTCGAACTGATGGACGAGGGCGTGATCGTCGACACGCGCAATGTCGAGACCGGTGCCACGCAGCAGTGGCGGGCCAGCTACCTGCTGGCCGCCGACGGCGCAGGCAGTTCGGTGCGGCGGCAGCTCGGAATCGAGTTCGACGGCCCGTCGACCATCGCGATCATGGCCAACGACTACTGGCGCGCCGACCTGTCGCGGCTGCCGGTGGCGCGCCAGGCCGCGATGATCCGGATCCTGCCGACCGACCCGGCCGTGCCGCCGGCCACCATCCTCAACACCAACGGCCGCGACCGGTGGCTCACGGTGAGCCAGATCGGCCACACCGAGGACGAGCGCGACCACCCGTGGACCGACCAGGAGGTGATCGAGATCGCGCGGGCGCACACCGGCATCGCCGACCTGGACGTGCAGATCATCAACCGGTCGACCTGGCGCGTGAGCCGGCAGGTGGCACGCCAGTTCCGGCGTGGCCGCGCGTTCCTGGTGGGCGATGCGGCGCACCGCTTCCCGCCGACCGGCGGCTTCGGCCTCAATTCGGGGGTGCAGGATGCGCACAACCTGGTGTGGAAGCTCGCGCTGGTGCTGCAGGGCCGGGCGACCGACGCGTTGCTGGACACCTACGAGGCCGAGCGGCGCCCGGTCGCGGTGTCGAACGCAGACTTCAGCTTCCTCAACCGCAAGCGCTTCGATCTGCTGGCCGATGCCGTCGAATCGGGCAACGAGGACCGCTGCGCGTTCTGGATCACCGACACCGACAACCACCTTCACAGCATCGGCCAGTCCCTGGGCTTCAGCTACGAGAGCGCCGCGATCGTGCCCGACGGCACCGTGGCCAAGCCGTTGAACCCGCGCGTGTACGAGCCTGCGGACCGCCCCGGCGGGCGCTTTCCCCATGCGTGGCTCGACGCGGCGCGCAGGCATTCGACGCTGGACTGGTTCGACCGCCGCTTCGTGCTGGTGGCCGGCCCGCTGGGACAGGCCTGGGAGGCGGCCGCCGCACGGGCCGCCGACGCGGCGGGCGTCCCGATCGACTTTCGCCAGCTGCCCAGCATCGACCCGGCCAGCGGCATCCGCATGGGCATGCGGGGCGCCGCCCTGGTCCGGCCCGATGGCCATGTCTGCTACCGCGCCGCCTGGACGCCCGACGACCCGGCGGCCGAACTCACGGCGGTGATGGCACAGGTGCTCGGGAAGGCGCGCGCATCGTGAGCGCCGCTCCCGCCACCGGGCCCGCGCTGCTCGGCCTCCACCACTTCACCATCCGTTGTGCGCCAGCCGCGCTCGACGCCGTGCGCGCCTTCTACTGCGAGGTGCTCGGCATGGCGACCGGGCCTCGGCCGGACTTTCCCTTCGACGGACACTGGCTCTACGTCGGCGAGACCGCCGTCGTGCACCTGGCGGCGGTCCTGGACGAGACCGCACCGCGCGAGCCGGCCGCGCCGGGACCCGGCTTCGACCATGTGTCGCTGCGGGCGACCGGGCTGGAGCACACGCGCCGATGGCTTCGGCAACAGGCGATTCCCTTCGAGGAGCTGCCCGTCCCGGGCTGGCCGCTGCAACAGATCTTCCTGCGCGACCCGGCGGGCGCGAAGATCGAACTCACCTTCGAGTTGCCCGAATGAGCGCGCCGGATGCGGACGAGGGCTTTGCCGGCCGAGGCGAGGTGCGCAGCTTTTATCGCCGCGGAGGCAGCGGCCCGCTCCTGCTGCTGATCCATGGCGCCGAAGCCGACCATGGCATGTTCGACGCACTGGTCGAGCTGCTTGCGCCTCGGTTCACGGTGGTGGCCTATGACCAGCGCGATTCAGGCAGGACCACCAACGGCGACGCGCCCTACGGCCTCGAAGCGCTCGCGGACGACGCGGCCGATCTGATCGAGGCCGTCGGCGGATCGCCCACGGCCCGCGCCCACGTCTACGGCACGTCCTTCGGCGGTCAGATCGCCCAGGTGCTGGCGCTGCGGCATCCGGACCGAGTGGAGCGCCTGGTGCTCGGCAGCACCTGGCGCGTGGGCCGCGCGATCGCCGACTTCAATGCCCCGGTGTTCGCCGACCTGATGCGCCTGCGTGCCGACCCGGCGGCCCATGCTCCTGCCATCGCGTCCTATTTCCTCCATGACGCCTACCTGGCGGCGCATCCGGAGGCCATGGACATCTTTCGAGGCACGGGCCGCAACGATGCGCAGAAACAGCGGCGCGCCGCCATGATGCAGTCGCCTCCCCCGGCGATGGACTGGGCAGCGCTGCAGGCGCCGGTGCTGCTGATGGCGGGCTCCGCCGACCGGCTCATCCCGCCCGAAGCGACCTTCGAACTGGCCGAGCACCTCCGGGGCGCGGAACGTGTGCTGCTCGAGGGAGTGCCGCACATCGGGGCGCTGGCCGCACCCGAACGCGTGGCGCTCGCGGTTCGCGAGTTCCTCGACCCGAATCGCTAGCAGGCCGGCGTCGGCCCTCGAGCGCCTTCGGCACCCAGCCGGTGCGGGGGACATGCAGGTGCACGCCAGGTACCGCCGGGCGCCCCCAACTCGGCCGCTTGGCCGCACGGCCAGTCCGTTCGACCGATGGTCGGGCCGCGGCGCGAACGCCAGAATCGCCGAATTTCCACCGCACACGTCCGCCCCCACCCATGGCTGCACCCCGCTTCACATCCCTCGACGAGGCCGCGTTCGCCGTCCTCGACAAGATCCTCGTGACCTCGGTGAACAGCCGCATCGAATACGGCGGCATGCTCTATTCCCTGGGAGGGCTGATCTACGCGCAGGATCCCGTCACCCAGTACGAGCGCACCACGGTCAACGTCGGCCACCGGGCGCCCAACTGCGGCTGCCCGCCGGGGAGCATTCCGATGGCCTACTACCACACGCACCCGATCTACTCGATCGGCAAGCTCAAGGGCGAATACAACGTGTTCAGCGACGATGACATCGAAGTCGCGAAGTCCGTGTCCATCGACGCCTATGTCGGCACGCTCGACGGCACCTTCCTGCACTACGACCGTGTGAAGGACAAGGTGTTCACCATGGCGCGCCGGCTGCGCAACAGCGAGTGAGCGGCGCGGCTCAGCCCTCGACCGCCTTGAGCACGTAGCCGATGCGCGGGAAGTGCACGTGCACCGCGCCGGTGGCCTCGCTCTCGCGCGCCAGCGTGTAGTGGGTGCGGGTGGCGGCGACCAGCGTGCCGGGCGTTTCCTCCAGCCCGAAGCTCTCGGCGCGAATGGTCACGGCGCTGCCCAGCGGAATGCCGTGCTCGTCCTGGAAGGTGCTGTCGGTGAGCACGGTCTTGGGCGTTGCCGCCTTGGCTTCGGCGATGGCATCGGCGGCGGTGATCTTCTCGAAGCTGCCGTGGCCGATGGCCTTCATGCGGTCCATCCAGTCGACCACCGCGGGCGTGAGCTCGAGGATCCCCTTCACCGCATGGATGCGAGTGGTGTACCAGAGCGGGTGGTAGGCCGAGAAGTCGGCGATGCAGGGCACTTCGCCCAGCAGGAAGGGCTTGTCGTCCAGCATGTCCGACAGGCGCCGCAGGTACGACTTGTACGCCGCCGCCGCATCGCCGGGGCGCAGGCGGGCCATGTTGCCGGTGCTCATCTTCGCGCGGTCCTCGCCGAAGGCCTTGGCGGCCTCGGGCGGCAGCGTGGCGAACAGTTCCGCGGCGCCCTTGGGCTGCAGGTTGTAGGCCATCGCGGCCCAGAAGAGCGAGCTGTCGGCCCACTGCGCGAGGATGCGCGACAGGCCCTTCTCCGGCTCCGGGTAGAGCGTCGGTTCGGGCTGCAGATGCTCCAGCACGTCGGCGATGAGGGCGGTGTCGCAGTAGATGTCGGCCCCGAGCTGCAGCACCGGCGTGCGGCGGTAGCCGCCGGTCAGCGCCACCACGTCGGGCTTGGGCATGACGGCCGGGATGATGACCGACTTCCAGGCCAGCTTCTTGTGGCCCAGCAGAAGGCGCGTCTTCTCGGAAAAGGGCGAGGCGGCATAGTGGTGCAGGATCAGGTCGGGCATGGGGCGTCGGTGTTGGCAGGAAAGAAGTCGAACCCGCACCCTACCTGCGCGCGGCGCGCTTGTCCAAGCCCGTGCGACAGCCCGCGCGACGCCGGCCTGTCAGCCGTAGGCGAGCTTGGGGTACCAGTCGCTGCCGCGACCGGCGGGCGTGAGGTCGAGGATGTTCCACAGCAGCGTCGGGTCGGGCGCGCCGCGCGGGTCCTGGCCGGGGTCCTGCGTGCCGCCGAGTTCGGAGGCCCAGAAGTGGCGCACCGTGCCGTCCGGCGCCTTCGTCCACACGTCCAGCGCGGGCCACTCGCTGCCGTCCGGCGCCAGGCCGCGGTAGTCGCGCGCGAAGTCGTCGCCGACGGTCTGGAAGAAGCGCAGATTCCGCCAGCCGCGCTCGCGCGCGAAGGCCAGCTGGCGCGCCACGGGCGAGCGCCCCAGCACGGCGAAGGCCACGCGCTGCGAAATGTCGACCACCGGGATGTCCAGGGCCCCGAGGAAGGCGGTGCACATCGGGCAGGGGCGTTCGCGCTGCGGGCCGTACATCCAGAAGTAGCTCACCAGCGTGTCGTGCCGCCCGAACAGGTCGGCCAGGCCCAGGTCGCGGCCCTGCTCGTCGAGGAAGCGGTAATCCTGCCCCGGCTCCCCGCCCGGCGGCAAGGCGCGGCGCATGGCGGCCACGCGCTCGATGCGGCGGCGCAGCTCGATCTCTTCGGCCAGCAGCGCCACGCGGGCCGCGCGGTAGGCGGGGCTGTCGTTGGGGTACGGCCGGGCGGCTTCGGCGGCCAGCGTGGCAGCGTCTTTCAGGGGTTCGGTCATGGGCGTCTCCGTCGGATGAGCGGAGCATGCTGACGGGCCGACAGCCGCAGGACAAGGGCTCGGACACCTGTCCACATCGGCGTGGCGGCAAAGTGCAATCGGGCTGCAGCGCCCGCCAGCCGGGCGTTGTGGCCCAACTCGTCACAAACGTGACGATCTCGCCCGGCAGCGCGATGGGCGCTCGCGCCCGACGTCAGGCGACGGGCATGGCCCGCTGCACGATGGCGTCGAAGTCCACGCCGGCGCCCAGCGTGCCGAAGGCGTGGCCCCAATCGCCGCCCAGGCGAGAGGCGCAAAACGCTGCATGCACGGCCGCCGGCGCGGTCTGCACCAGCAGCGCGGCCTGCACCGCCAGCGCCACGTCCTGGGCGAGCCGGCGTGCCTCCATCTCGGTGGCCATGGCCTCGACCCGCGCAGGCAGCGCATCCACCAGGCGATCCAGCGCCGCATGCTGGCCGCGCGCGGGCGCCAGCTCCTGCGCCAGCGCCGCGGCCGCATCGCCCTTGCGCAGGCCGCGCAGCAGGTCGAGCGCCATGATGTTGCCGGCGCCTTCCCAGATGGAATTGAGCGGCATCTCGCGGTAGACGCGGGCCATCACGCCCTCGCCACCCTCCTCCACATAGCCGTTGCCGCCCAGGCACTCCATCGCCTCCTGCGCCAGGTGGCTGCCGCGCTTGCAGATCCAGAACTTGGCGACCGGCGTGAGCAGACGGGCCATCAGCCGTTCGTGCGCGTTGTCCTGCCGGTCGAAGGCACGCGCCAGGCGGATCGCGAGCGCGGTCGCCGCCTCGCTCTCCAGCGCGATGTCGGCCAGCACGTTCTTCATCAGCGGCTGGTCGATCAGCAGCTTGCCGAAGGCGCTGCGCTGCGCCGTGTGGTTCAGCGCCAGCGCCAACGCCTGGCGCATGAGGCCGCTGGTGCCGAGCGCGCAGTCGAGCCGCGTCATGGTGCCCATCTCGAGGATCTGCGGCACGCCGCGGCCCTCCTCGCCCACCAGCCAGGCGCTGGCACCGTGGAACTCGACCTCGGAGCTCGCGTTGGCCTTGTTGCCCAGCTTGTCCTTCAGGCGCTGGATGCGGATGGCGTTGAGCGTGCCGTCGGGCAACACCCGTGGGAGGAAGAAGCATGTGAGGCCTGCCGGCGCCTGCGCCAGCACCAGGAAGGCATCGCACATCGGTGCCGAGAAGAACCACTTGTGGCCGGTGAGGGCGTAGCGCTCGCCCCAGGCATCGCTGCCGTCGCGCACCGCCTGCGTGGTGTTCGCACGCACGTCGGAGCCGCCCTGCTTCTCGGTCATGCCCATGCCCATGGTGACGCCCGGCTTGTCGCGGTAGACCGTGAGCCGCGGGTCGTAAACGCGGCTTTGCAGCAGCGGCGCCCATTCGCCGTACACGGCCGCGTTGCCGCGCAGCCCGGGCGTGACCGCATAGGTCATCGAGATCGGGCACAGGATCGAGGGCTCGAGTTCCGTGAAGAGCATGAAGCCTGCCGCGCGTTGTACGTGCGGCGACGCGCCCTCGCCGGCCCACGGCAGGCCATGCAGGCCCGCGCCCACCGCAGCCGACATCAGCGCGTGATAACTCGGGTGGAATTCCACCTGGTCGATGCGGCGGCCGAAGCGGTCGTGCGTGTGCAGCTCGGGCGTGTGGACGTTGGCCAGGCGCGCGTGGGCCTGCATGTCGGCCGTGCCCAGAGCCGCGCCCAGCGTGTGCAGCGGCGCGGTGTCCAGCTGCGGGGCATTGAAGCGCAACGCATCGCGCAGCGCATGGTTCGTGTCGAAGAGGTTGTAGCCGGCCAGCGGGGCGGGCTGGTTGAAGACTTCGTGGGTCGTGATGTTCGGGGTGCTCATGGTTTCATGTCTCCGGTCAAGGCGGGCCAATGACCATTGTGCGAGAGTCGTGCCCACCCATGGGGCGTTCATCGGACCTTCAGCGGCGAAGGCGATGCTGCAGCCCTTCCCGAAACCGCACGATCACGAGTTCCCGCGCCATGCACCTGCCCACCTCTCCCGTCCTTCCCCGCACGCGTTCGACGCAGCGCCCGGCATGAAGACCCGCACGGGCTACAGCGGTCTGCAGATCCTGCTGCACTGGGCGACCGCCGTGCTGGTGGTCTTCAACTGGTTCTACAGCGACGGCATGGGGCGGGCCCTGCGCGCGCACCTGGGTGACGCGGCGTCGAGCCGCCCGCCGTCCATGAATCCCGACATCCACGTCTGGACCGGGGTGGTCGTGCTGGGACTGGTGCTGTTGCGACTGGCGTTGCGCGCCGTGCAGGGCACGCCGCGTGCCGTGAGCGACGGCTGGGTGGGCCGCGCCGCCGTCTGGGGGCATCGCCTGCTCTACGTCCTGCTGCTGGCGACGCCGCTCCTGGGCATTGCGGCCTGGTTCGGCGGCGTGAAGGCACTGGGCGACCCGCACGAACTCGCGGCCGACGCCTTGCTGTGGGTGGCCGGCGCGCACGCCATCGTGGCCCTGTGGCATCACCATGTTCTGCACGACCGGGTGCTGCTGCGGATGGTGCGGCCCGAATGAGCCCTCCCGTCGTCACCCACCCGCGCTCGGCGGGCATCGACCTGCAGGCCGAGCAGGCCGTGAGTTCCGACCGCCTGAACTGGCTGCGTGCCGGCGTGCTGGGCGCCAACGACGGCATCGTCTCCACCGCGGGCCTGGTGGTCGGTGTGGCCGGCGCGACGCCCGATTTCAAGGCCCTGCTCACGGCCTGCGTGGCCGGTCTGGTGGCGGGCGCGCTGTCGATGGCGGTCGGCGAATACGTGTCGGTGAGTGCACAGCGCGACACCGAGCTGGCGGCAGTGCGCAGCGAGAGCGCCGCGCTCGACGCGATGCCGGAACCCGAATTGCGCGAGCTGGAAGACCTGCTGAAGTCCAAGGGGCTGAGCAGCGCCACGGCGCACCAGGCCGCGATCGAACTCACCCGGCACAACGCGCTGGCGGCGCATGCCGAGATCGAGCTCGGCATCGAGCTGGGCCGCTACACCAACCCCTGGAGCGCTGCCGCCGCCTCGGCGCTGGCCTTCTCGCTGGGTGCGCTGGTGCCCGCGCTGGCGGTGCTGCTCGCGCCGCTGTCGGCCGCGGTGCCCGTCACGGTGGTCGCCGTGGTGCTTGCGCTCGTGGGCACCGGCCTCGCCTCGGCGCGGCTGGGCGGTGCACCGCCCTGGCGGGCCGTGCTGCGCAACGTGGCCGGCGGCCTGCTGGCGATGGGCGCGACCTACGGCATCGGCCGCGCGCTGGGCGCGCAGCTCTGCGCCGCGCGGCGCGCGATCAGATCAGCTTGACCAGCTGCTTGCCGAAGTTCCTGCCCTTGAGCAGGCCCAGGAAGGCCTCGGGCGCGGCCTCGAGGCCCTGGGCGATCGACTCGCGCGGCTTGAGCTTGCCGGTGGCGACCAGGGTGCCCAGTTCCTTGAGCGCCTCGGGCCAGACTTCCATGTGCTCGCTGACGATGAAGCCTTCGACCTTCAGCCGGCTGATGAGGATCAGCGAGGGGTTCGCCAGCGGCAGCGGCTGGCCGTCGTAGCCGGCGATCATGCCGCACAGGGCGATGCGCCCGAAGGCGTTCATGCGCGAGAGCACGGCGTCGAAGATGTACCCGCCGACGTTCTCGAAGTAGCCGTCGATGCCCTTCGGGCAGGCTTCCTTCAGGGCGGCGCTCATGCTCTTGGCGTCGGCGTGCTGGCGGTAGTCGATGCAGGCGTCGAAGCCGAGCTCGTCGGTGACGTACTTGCACTTGTCTGGGCCCCCGGCAATGCCCACCACGCGGCAGCCGCGCGCCATGGCCAGCGCACCGAAGGCGCTGCCGACCGCGCCCGAGGCCGCGGTGATGACGACGGTGTCGCCTTCCTTCGGCGCAATGATCTTCACCAGGCCGTACCAGGCCGTGACGCCGGGCATGCCCACGGCGCCGAGGTAGTGCGACAGCGGCACGTGCGTGGTGTCGACCTTGCGCAGCGCGCCGGGCTGCGTGGCGTCGACCACCGAGTATTCCTGCCAGCCGCCGAAACCGACCACCTTGTCACCCACGGCGTACTTCTCGTTCCTGCTCTCGACGACCTCGCCCACCGTGCCGCCCTGGAAGACCTGGTTCAGCGGCTGCGGCTGCGCGTAGCTCTTGGACTCGTTCATGCGGCCGCGCATGTAGGGGTCCAGGCTCATGTAGTGGTGGCGCACCAGCACCTGGCCGTCGGCCAGCGGCGGCGTCTCGCCGGTCACGAGCTTGAAGTTGGACAGCTGGGCCTCGCCCTCGGGGCGGCTGGCCAGGTGGATCTGCTTGTTGGCGGGCATGGAAAACTCCGGATAGCTATGGTTCGATAGCTGCTCGCGCCCGGCTGGCGGGCGCTGCAGGCCGATTTGCTTAAAAAATCAGTCGGTTGAGACCGGCTTGAGGTCGTGAATGGTCCTGCCGTCAACCGGCAGCCGCTTGACGTACTTGAAGGTGCCGGTCGCGTGCGTGCAGGCGCGGCCCTCGGCGTCGTAGATGGTCGCCTCGGTGAAGGCCATGGTCGCCGTGCGGTGCATCAGGCGGCCCTTGCCCACCAGCGGCCCCTTGGCGGGCTGCATGAAGCTGGTCTTCATCTCGATCGTGACCACGCCCATCTCGGGCTGCACGCTGCGCGCCGCCGCGGCCATGGTCACATCCATCAGCGTCATGCAGGCCCCGCCGTGGGTGACGAAGAAGCTGTTCAAGTGCTCTGGCTGCGCCGTGTAGTGCAGCTCCGACTCACCGCCCTCGAAACGCTCCAGGGTGAAGCCGAGGTGCGTGACGAAGGGGATCTCGACGCCGAAGGAAATGCTCATGAAAAGTCCTCAACCTCCGTCCGCGAAGGGCGCGAAGGTCTCGCGAAGAGCGCGAAAGGAATCAGAGAACATTCATGAATTCCTTTTGCGACCTTCGCGGACCCTTCGCGTCCTTCGCGTATGGATGTCCGATTTCAGGCCGCCCCGAGCACCACGCTCACCCCGCCGTCCACCGCCAGCCACTGGCCGGTGATGTGCTTGCCGGCGTCGCTGGCGTACAGCAGCGTGATGCCCTTGAGGTCTTCCTCGTCGCCCAGGCGGCGCAGGGGCGCGGCGGCGGCCATCTTGCCTTCGCCGAGCTGGTCGATCAGGCCCGAGGCCATCTTGGTGCGGAAGAACCCCGGGCAGATGGCGTTGACGTTGATGCCGTACTTGCCCCACTCGGCGGCGAGCGTCTGGGTGAAGCCGATCACCGCGGTCTTGGAGGTGTTGTAGGCCAGGGTCTTCATGTCCGGCGGATTGCCGTTCAGGCCCGCGATGGACGCGATGTTGATGATGCGCCCGGCCTTCTTCGGGATCATGTAGCGGTTGGCCACCTGCTGCGCGAGGATGAAGTACCCGCGCACGTTGAGGTTCATCACCTTGTCCCACGCGGCCACGGGGTGCTCCTCGGCCGCGGCGCCCCAGCTCGCGCCGGCGTTGTTGACCAGGATGTCGATGGCGCCCATGCGCTCCAGCGTCTCGTCGGCCAGGCGGCGCGTGTCCTCTTCCTTGCTGCAGTCGGCAGCGATCCAGCGCGCGTCGATGCCGGCGGCCTGCAGCTCGGCGGCAGCCTGTTCCAGGTCGTCGGCCTTGCGCGAGCTGAGCATGATCTTCGCGCCGGCCTCGCCCAGCGCGTGGGCCATCTGCAGGCCCAGGCCGCGCGAGCCGCCGGTGACGAGGGCGACCTTGCCGCTCAGGTCGAAGAGTTTCTGGGTGGTGCGTGGGGTCATGGTGTCTCCTTGATCAAGCGGGATGCGATGCGGCTCAGGGTTTCATGCGCGAACGCACGTAGATCAGCACGACGCCGATGGCGGCAGCCACGCCGCCCGGCACGGCGATGGCCCAGCCCGTGGCCGAGTCGCTGCGGGCCGTGGCGATGCCCAGCACCATCGTCAGCAGGCCGCCGTAGATCAGCACCCAGGTGAGGTTCTCGATCCAGTGGCGCTTCTTCTTCGAGGCCGTCGGGACCGGAATGGGCTCGGTCATCAGAATGCGTCCTCCGGCAGTTGGGCGCACACCGGGTCGCGGCTCTCGACGACGTTGAGCCAGGCGCCGATCTTCGGCAGCTCGTAATGGAAGAAATAGGTCATGGCGCCGATTTTGCCGGCGGCCGTGGCGCTGCCCTTCTGCAAGGCGCACAGCGCCACGTCCAGCCACATCCAGGCGATGACCGTGTGGCCGAAGGCCTGCATGTAGGGGACGGCGTTGGCGAGTGCCTCGGCCGGGTTGCCGGTGGACCAGGCGGCGCGCGTGGCGGTGCCCACGCGTTCCAGCGCCGCACCCAGCGCCTTCGCATGCGGCGCGAGCTCGGGCACCGCCGCGGCGCGGCCGATGGTGGCGGCGACGCGGTCGCCCAGCAGCTTCAGGCCGCGGCCGCCTTCCATCAGCACCTTGCGGCCCAGCAGGTCGGCCGCCTGGATGCCGTGGGTGCCCTCGTGGATCATGTTGAGGCGGTTGTCGCGCCAGTACTGCTCCACCGGGAAGTCGCGCGTGTAGCCATAGCCGCCGTGGATCTGGATGGCGAGCGAATTCGCTTCGAGGCACCACTCGCTGGGGAAGCTCTTGGCGATGGGGGTGAGCACCTCCAGCAGCAGGCGCGCGTCGTCGGCGGCCTGCGGCTCGCCGGTCTTCTGTTCGTCCACCAGCTTGGCGCAGTACAGCTCCAGTGCCAGCGCGCCCTCGCAATACGCCTTCTGTGCCAGCAGCATGCGGCGCACGTCGGCGTGTTCGATGATGCGCACCTGCGGCTTGGCGGAGTCCTTCGCGACCGAACCGCCGGCCGCGTTGAGCGGCAAGCGCCCCTGCGGCCGGTTCTTCGCGTATTCCAGCGAGGCGTAGTAGCCTGCCAGGCCCAGCATGACGGCGGCGGTGCCCACGCCGATGCGGGCCTCGTTCATCATGTGGAACATGCAGTGCAGGCCCTTGCCGGGCTCGCCCACCAGGTAGCCCACGGCGCCCGCCTTGCCGCCGACCGGGTACTTGCCTTCGCCGAAGTTCAGCAGCGTGTTGGTGGTGCCGCGCCAGCCCAGCTTGTGGTTCAGGCCGGCCAGCGCCACGTCGTTGCGCTCGCCGGTCAGATGACCTTCGGTGTCGACCATGCGCTTGGGGACGATGAAGAGCGAGATGCCCTTGGTGCCCGGCACCAGCCTGCCTTCGGCATCGGGGATCTTGGCCAGCACGATGTGCACGATGTTCTCGGTCAGCTCGTGGTCGCCCGACGAGATCCACATCTTGTTGCCGGTGAGGCGGTAGCGCGGGCCGAGCGGGTCGCTCTCGAAATCGGGGCCGTCGGGCACGGCGCGCGTGGCCACGTCGGACAGCGAGGAACCGGCCTGCGGCTCCGACAGGCACATGGTGCCGGCCCAGCGACCGGAGAACTCGTTGAGCGCGAACACCTCCTTCTGCTTCTCGGTGCCGTGCACCATGAGCAGATTGGCGTTGCCGCTGGTGAGCATGTTGGAGCCGATGCTCACCGACGCGAGGCCGAAGAAGGCGTTGGCCGCGGCCTGCACCGTGTAGGGCAGCTGCATGCCGCCGATGTCGTAGTCCTGTGCGGCGGCCATCATGCCGCTCTCGACGAAGGCCGCGTGCGCGTCGTGCGTGGCCTGCGGCAGGATCACCTTCTCGCCGTCGAAATGCGGCTCCTGCGTGTCGACCAGGCGGTTGAAGGGCGCGTACTTCTCGCGCGCGATGCGCTCGCAGGTGTCGAGCACGGCGTCGAAGGTCTCGCGCGAATGGTCGGCGAAGCGTTCGCGGTCACTCAGTGTCTCGGCCGCGAGCCAGTCGTAGAGCAGGAAGTCGAGGGTGGGACGAAGCGACATGGCCAGGGCTTGCTGCGATGAGGGACAAGCCGGCCAATGTAATCCAATCAATGGGCCCGCTCTGACTCCTTGACGACACGCGCGGTGTCGATCGGGCGCTCGCCGAAACGGCTCTGGTACTGGGCCGCGAAATGGCCCGCGTGGAAGAAGCCGTAGCGCTGGGCGATCTGCGTCACCGGGGCCGGTGCGCCCTGCCCCGCCGCCTCGCGCAGGGCCTGGCGCACAAGATCCAGCCGCAGCCCGCGCCAATGGGCCATGGGGCTCTCGCCGGTGGCCTGCAGGAAGGCCTGCTGCAGGCTGCGCGCGCTGACGCCCAGGTGGCTGCACAGATCGACCAGGGTGCCCGGCGTGCCGGCATGGGCCCGCATGAAATCCTGCGCGCGGCGCACCGTGCGCGGCATCAGCGCGCGCCGCGCCGAGGCCTCGAGCGTGGGGCGGTGGCTGTGCGGCAGCTGCATCAGGAAGGTCGACAGCAGGTAGCTCTCGGCCTGGCGCGCGAGCGGCGAGCCGGAGAAGCCGGGGTCGGCATCGAGCGTCTGGCGCAAGCAGTGGATGAAGGCGACGGCCGGCGCCACCTCGGGCTGCTGCAGGCGCACCGCGGGGTCGAAGACGGGCGGGCCATGCACCTCGTGCTGCGCCAGTTGCTCGAGCTGCGCCATCACGGCCGACTGGGAGAAGCGCACGATCAGGTGCGGGCTGTCGGCGGCCCAGCGCATGCGCAGCGATTCGGTGGGCGACGGCAGCGAGGCCGTCTCGCGGTCGGCCAGCACCTCCCGGCCGCCGCACCAGACGGCGGCACCGCCGCGCAGCGGGATCTGCAGCAGGT
The DNA here is from genome assembly GCA_030418545.1 of Xenophilus aerolatus. Classification (GTDB taxonomy): domain Bacteria; phylum Pseudomonadota; class Gammaproteobacteria; order Burkholderiales; family Burkholderiaceae_C; genus Xenophilus. The sequence continues at coordinate 96,546 of QAIB01000009.1, forward strand.
AGAAGGTGCCGAGGTGGCCGGGGTCGATGTCGACCGCCGGGCCGTACTGCACGTAGTTGAGGCTGATGTCGGCGCCCAGCGGTGCACTGTGGTGGCGCGCGTCGAGCCGGTCGCGGGCCTGGCAGGTGTTGAGCACGTGCGGGCAGAAGATGCGCGCCACGCGCTCGCGCGCCTGGTCCACGTCCCGGGTGTGGAACAGGCTGAAGCGCGACAGGGGCAGCGACGGGGCCAGGGTCGGCATGGTGGAACCAATCTAGCAAATGCCGGGCCCGTAAGCATCGGGGAAGGCCAGAGGAGGCGCGCCGGCGCCACCCCGCCGCGCAAGCAAGGCGCACAAAGCTGCGCATCCGGGATGGGGCCTGCGTTTGCGGGATGCCGCGCGGCCACCACGCTGACTATCTTTCGGACCATTCCCACCCCACAGGAGTGACAGCATGTTCAAGGGCCTGGCCGGCAAGGCCGCCATCGTGACCGGCGGCGCGACGATCATCGGCGCCGCCGTGGTGCGCGCACTGCAGGAGGCAGGGGTACGCGTGACCCTGGCCGACATCGACGCCGAGGGCGGCGCGCAGGTCGCCGCTGCCTGCGGCGGCGAAGGAACGGTGTGGTTCCGCCGCACCGACATTACCGACGACGCCCAGGTGCGCGCCTGCGCCGACGAGACCGCCGAGCGCTTCGGTCGCCTGGACTTCCTCGTCAACCTCGCATGCAGCTACGTGGACAACGGCCTGGCCTCCACACGCGCCGAGTGGCTCACCACGCTCGACGTCAACGTAGCCAGTGCCGCGATGCTGCTGCAGGCGGCGCTGCCGCACATGAAGCGCCAGGGCGGCGGCGCGGTCGTGAACTTCACCAGCATCTCGTCGGGCGTCGCGCAGACCGGGCGCTGGCTGTACCCGGTGAGCAAGGCGGCGCTGGTGCAGCTCACCCGCAACATGGCGATGGACCTGGCGCCGGACAACGTGCGCGTCAACAGCGTGTCGCCGGGCTGGACCTGGTCCAACATCATGAACCAGCTCACCAACGGCGATCGCGCCAGGACCGACCGCGTCGCCGCGCCCTTCCACCTGCTGCGGCGCGTGGGCAACCCGGAGGAAGTGGCGCAGGTGGTGCTCTTCCTGTGCTCCGAGCACGCGAGCTTCGTCACCGGCGCCGACTACGCGGTCGACGGCGGCTACTCGGCCATGGGCCCCGAGTCCTTCGAGCCGGCCATCCCGAAGCTGATGGCCTGAGACGAAACCCCCTTCATCCCTCCAGAGGAGACTTCCATGCGCAAGATTCTCATCGTCGGCGGCGGCCAATCCGGCCTGCAACTCGCCCTGGGCCTGCAGGCCAGGGGCTACGAGGTCGGTGTCGCGTCCAACCGCACGCCGGACGACATCCGGGACGGCAAGGTCATGTCCAGCCAGTGCATGTTCCACGACAGCCTGCAGCTCGAGCGCGACCGCGGCCTCGCCTTCTGGGAGCAGGACTGCCCGCCGGTGGAGGGGATCTCCTTCGCCGTGCCGCACCCCGAGCAGCCCGGCGTGAAGGCGCTGGCCTGGAGCCATCGGCTCGACCGCATCGCGCAGTCGGTGGACCAGCGCGTGAAGGTGCCGGGCTGGATGGCGGAGTTCGAGCGGCGCGGTGGCCGCATCCTCTTCAAGGACGCGGAGATCGAGGACCTGGAGCAGTGGTCGCAGCAGCACGACCTCGTCATCGTCGCCGCCGGCAAGGGCGCGATCGCGAAGATGTTCGAGCGCGACGCGACCCGCAGCCCCTACGACCGGCCGCAGCGCGCGCTGGCCCTGACCTACGTGCACGGCATGCGCCCGCGCGAGGAGCACAGCGCCGTCAACTTCAACCTGATCCCGGGCGTGGGCGAGTATTTCGTCTTCCCGGCGCTCACCACCAGCGGGCCGTGCGAGATCATGGTGTTCGAAGGCATTCCCAGTGGCCCCATGGATGGCTGGGCCAACGTCCGCACGCCGGCCGAGCACCTGGCGCGATCGCTGGAGATCCTGCGCACCTTCCTGCCCTGGGAGGCCGAGCGCTGCACGCAGGTCGAGCTCACCGACGCCAACGGCATCCTCAGCGGCGCCTTCCCGCCCACGGTGCGGCGCCCGGTCGGCCGGCTGCCCAGCGGGCGGGCGGTGATGGGCATGGCCGATGCGGTGATGCTCAACGACCCGATCACCGGCCAGGGATCGAACAACGCGGCCAAGTTCGCCGACGCGGTGGAGCGCGCCATCGTGGCGCACGGCGACGCGCCTTTCGACGCCGCCTTCATGCGGGCGACCTTCGAAGGCTTCTGGGAGCGCTACGGCACCCATGTGTGCGGCTGGACCAACGCCATGCTCGCGCCCCCGCCACCGCACGTCATGCAACTGCTCGGCACGGCGGCCGCGGTGCCGGCCGTGGCGCGGCGCATCGTCAACGGCTTCAACGACCCGACCGACTTCAGCCGCTTCTTCATGAGCCCGGAGCGCAGCGAGGCCTATCTGGCCGAGGTCATGCCGGCCCAGGTGGAGGCCGCATGATGGCCGTGGAGGCGGTCGCTCCCGCCCTGCCCCCGCTGCAGGCCTTGCGCCGCGCGGCCTGCCTGCCGCCGGCGGACTTCCGGCTGGCGATGCGCCGCCTGGCGGGCGCCGTGTGCATCGTCGGCACCACCGACGGGCAGCGGCCCACCGGGCTCACGGCCACCGCGGTCACGGCGCTGTCGGCGGAGCCGGCGCGGCTGCTCGCCTGCATCAACCTCAAGGGCAGCACCTTCCGCAGCATCGCCGACAGCCGCCGCATGAGCGTGAACCTGCTGGCCCTGCACCACGCGGACCTGGCGACGCGTTTCGGCGGTGCCGGCCCGGGCGCCGGCGAGCTCTTCGAGCCCGGCCGTTGGGATACCCTCACCACCGGCGCCCCCATCCTGCGCGACGCGCTGGTCAGCTTCGACTGCGTCGTGGACGAGATGATGGTCGCCCACAGCCATGCGGTGATGATCGGCGAGATCAAGTCGGTGCAGATGCACCCCGGGCGGCATGCGCCGCTGCTCTACGCCGACGGCCGCTACACCACCCTGCATCCCCAAGGAGAAACGACCCCATGAGCTCCACCCCATCGCAACGCCCACGGCGCGTGCGCATCCAGGCCGCCGACGGCAGCGGCGCGTTCGACGGCTACCTCGCGCTGCCTGCCTCGGGCAAGGGACCCGGCATCGTGATCGCGCAGGAAATCTTCGGCGTGAACAAAACGATGCGCGAGCTGGCCGACTACTACGCCGAGGAAGGCTACGTCGCCCTGGTGCCCGACCTGTTCTGGCGCCAGGAGCCGGGCATCGACATCGACGAGTCGCAGTTCGACCGTGCACTGGCGCTCTACCAGGGCTTCGACGAGGCCAAGGGCGTCGAGGACATCCAGGCCGCGCTGGACGCCCTGCGTGCACTCCCGGAGTTCGCCGGGCGTGCGGGCGTGCTGGGCTTCTGCCTCGGCGGCAAGCTGGCCTACCTGGCCGCCTGCCGCACCGATTGCGAGGTTGCCGTGTCGTACTACGGCGTCGGCATCGAGCAGGCGCTGGGCGAGGCCGACCGGCTGGGCGGCAAGCCGCTGGTGCTGCACATCGCCGAGCAGGACGGCTTCTGCCCGCCCGAGGCGCGCAACGCCATCCTCCAGGCGCTGCAGGGGCGCCCCGGCGTCGAGCTGTACGTCTACCCCGGCGCGGACCATGCCTTCGCACGCACCGGCAGCAGCCACTACCACAAGCCCTCGGCGCTGATGGCCCACCAGCGCAGCATCGCCGCCTTCCGCGGCGCGCTGGGGCCGCACTACGACTTCTCGGCGCTGTGGGACAAGCACTGCGAGTACGAGTTCGCGACGCGCGACGTCGACGCGACCATGGCCACCATGGTGAGCGAGCCCTACGTCAACCACATCCCGACCATGACCGGCGGCGTGGGCCACGCGATGCTGGCGCGCTTCTATCGCCACCACTTCGTCAATGCGAACCCGCCCGACACCACGCTGATTCCCATCTCGCGCACGGTGGGCACGAGCCAGATCGTGGACGAGATGCTGTTCTGCTTCACCCACACCTGCGAGATCGACTGGATGCTGCCCGGCATCGCACCGACGGGAAAGCGCGTGGAGATACCCCTGGTCGCGATCGTGAAGTTCCGCGGCGACAAGCTCTACCACGAGCACATCTACTGGGACCAGGCCAGCGTGCTGGTGCAGATCGGCAAGCTGGACCCGAAGGGGCTGCCCGTGGCGGGCGCGGAAACGGCGCGCAAGCTGCTGGACGAGCACCTGCCGTCGAACACGCTGATGGCGAACTGGGCGAGTTCCGAAGGCCGCTGAGACCTTCGTTCGCAACACGCCCCGTTGCGCCGGGCGCGTGCAAAGAAAAAGGCCCTGCATCGCAGGGCCTTCTCGTTCGTGCAGCAGGTGCTGTGCGATCAGAGCACTTCGAACACGCCCGCCGCGCCCATGCCGCCGCCGATGCACATCGTGACGACGACCTTCTTGGCGCCGCGGCGCTTGCCTTCGATCAGGGCGTGGCCCGTGAGGCGCTGGCCGCTCACGCCGTAGGGATGGCCCACGGCGATGGCGCCGCCGTTGACGTTCAGGCGGTCGTCGGGCAGGCCCAGCTTGTCGCGGCAGTAGAGCACCTGCACGGCGAAGGCCTCGTTCAGCTCCCACAGGTCGATGTCGCCCACCGTGAGGCCCAGCTTCTTGAGCACCTTGGGGATCGCGAAGACGGGGCCGATGCCCATCTCGTCGGGCTCGCAGCCGGCCACCGAGAAGCCCAGGAAGCGGCCCAGGGGCTTGAGGCCCTTGCGCTCGGCGTACTGTTCGCTCACGACCACGCAGGCGCCGCCGCCGTCGGAGAACTGGCTGGCGTTGCCGGCCGAGATCAGGCCGCCGGGGATGGCCGGGCGGATGCCGCTGATGCCTTCCTTGGTGGTGCCGGGACGGATGCCCTCGTCGTTCTCGACGGTGACTTCCTTGGTGATCAGGCCCAGCTGGCCGTCGGCCACGCCGGCCAGCACGGTGATGGGGGCGATCTCGTCCTTGAACTTGCCGGCTTCCAGCGCGGCGGTGGCGCGCTGCTGGCTGCGCGCGCCGTACTCGTCCATCGCGTCGCGGCCGATGTTGTAGCGCTTGGCGACCTGCTCGGCCGTCTGCAGCATGTTCCAGTAGATCTCGGGCTTGTGCTTGACCAGCCAGGGGTCGGTCATCATGTGCTTGTTCATCTCGTTCTGCACGCACGAGATGCTCTCCACGCCGCCGGCCACGTACACGTCGCCCTCGCCCGCGATGATGCGCTGCGAGGCGGTGGCGATGGTCTGCAGGCCCGAGGAGCAGAAGCGGTTGATGGTCATGCCCGAGGTGGTGATGGGCAGGCCGGCGCGCAGCGCGATCTGGCGCGCGATGTTGGCGCCGGTGGCGCCTTCGGGGTTGGCGCAGCCCATGATGACGTCGTCGACCTCGGCACCGTCGATGCCGGCACGCTGCACGGCGTGCTGCACCGCGTGGCCGCCCAGGGTGGCGCCGTGCGTCATGTTGAAGGCACCCTTCCAGCTCTTGGCGAGCGGGGTACGGGCGGTGGAAACGATCACGGCGCTGGTCATGGTGTCTTCCTTTGAAATGAAGCGAAAAGCGGGTTACTGGGGCTGCGCGGTGTTGCGCAGCAGCTGGTGGTAGAAGCGGATCATGTCGCCATAGCCGGCGATCGACAGTCGCTCGTTTGTCCCGTGGAAGCGCGGCAGGTCCCCGCCGGTCACGCGGATGGGAGAGAAGCGGTAGACCGCATCGCTCACGAGGCTGAAGTGGCGCGAGTCGGTGGCAGCGGTCATGAGGCCCGGCGCGACCACCGCCTCGGGGAACACCTGGCGCACCGTGTGTTCGATCGAGCGGTAGCCCGCGCCGTCCGTCGGCGACACCGGCGAAGGCTCCGAGTTGCCCGGGTAGCGCTTGACCTGGATCGCGTCGTTGCCCAGCGCCTTCTTGAGGTGCGCCTCGACGCTGTCGAGGGTGTCGCCCGGCAGGACACGGAAGTTCACGGCGGCCTCGGCGCGGCCGGGCAGCACGTTGTCCTTGTTGCCGGCGCGCACGATGGTCAGCGCCGTGGTGGTGCGCAGCATGGCGTTGCTGCTGGGGCTCTTCTCGAGCTGGCCCTGCACCAGCGGGCCGGTGAGCCAGAGGTTGGACAGCATCACGCGGTTGAAGCCGGTCATCTCGGGCGCGAGCGTGCCGAACATGTCGCCGGCAATGCCCTGGATGCCGCCGGGCATCGGCGTGGCCTCCAGGCGCGCGAGCGCCGCGCTCATCTGGCCGATCGCGCTCTTCTGCGGCGGCATCGACGAATGGCCGGGCGCGGTGTCCAGCGAGAGGAAGAAGGTCCCGTAGCCCTTCTCGGCCAGGCCGATCAGCGCCGCAGGCTTGGTGAGGCCGGGCAATACGCCGTCGAGCACCAGCAGGCCTTCGTCGAGCACCCAGTCGAGCTTGACGCCACGCGACTTGAGCAGTTCGGCGACGGGCAGCGCGCCGCGCAGGCCGCTCACCTCCTCGTCGTCGCCCATCACGAAGTAGATGGTCTGCTTCGGCTGGAAACCCTGGCCGACGAGCAGTTCCACGGCCTCCATCTGCGCCAGCAGATTGCCCTTGTTGTCGAGCGTGCCGCGGCCCCAGATGTAGCCGTCCTTGATGTCACCGCCGAAGGGGTCGACGGACCAGCCCTTCTCGGTGCCCGGGGCAATGGGCACCATGTCCTGGTGCGCCATCAGCGCGACCGGCCTGGCCCCCGGGTCGCTGCCCTGCCAGGTGTAGAGCAAGGCGTGCTGCCCGACCACCTCGCGCTTGAGCGTGGCGTGAAGCTTCGGAAAATTCTGCTGCAGGTAGGCGTGCAGCTTGTCGAACTCGCTGCTGTTGGCCGCCGGATCGTCCAGCGCCGACACGGTGCGGATGCGGATCGCGCCGGCCAGCCGTTGCGCGGCGGCCTGCGTGTCCAGCTGCAGCGGCGGCGCGGGGGCCACCGCCACCTGCCGCGACGGGTGGCGCCACGTGTTCACGGCCACGGCCGCAGCCAGCGCGAGCAGCACCAGCAGCAGACCGAGGAACAGGCGTTTGATCACGTGACGCGAAGCCGGTCGATCAGGCGAACGATTTGCCTTCCGCCACCAGCTTCTGGATCAGCGGTGCCGGCTGCCAGAAGGCCGCATCGTCGCGCGGGTTCTTGGCAAAGCGCTTCATCGTCTCGGCCACGTTGTACAGGCCCACCTGGCTGGCGTAGTGCATCGGCCCGCCACGGTGCATCGGGAAACCGTAGCCCGTGAGGTACACCATGTCGATGTCGCCGGACTTGCTCGCAATGCCGTCTTCCAGGATGTGCGCGCCTTCGTTGACCAGCGCATACACCAGGCGCTGCACGATCTCCTCGTCGCTGATCTTGCGCGGGGTGATGCCCAGCTCCTTGCGGTGGTCCTCGATCATCTTGTTGACCAGCTCGCTCGGGATCGCGTCGCGCTTGCCCGCCTGGTAGTCGTACCACCCTGCCCCGGTCTTCTGGCCGAAGCGGCCCAGCTCGCACAGCTTGTCGGCCGTCTTGCTGTACTTCATGTCGGCACGCTCGGTGGCGCGGCGCTTGCGGATCGCCCAGCCGATGTCGTTGCCCGCCAGGTCGCCCATGCGGAACGGGCCCATGGCGAAGCCGAATTTCTCGATGGCCTTGTCCACCTGCTGCGGGGTGGCGCCTTCGTCGAGCAGGAAGCCGGCCTGGCGTGAGTACTGCTCGATCATGCGGTTGCCGATGAAGCCGTCGCACACGCCGGAGACGACGGCCGTCTTCTTGATCTTCTTGGCCACGGCCATGACGGTGGCCAGCACGTCCTTGGCGGTTTCCTTGCCGCGCACGACTTCCAGCAGCTTCATGACGTTGGCCGGGCTGAAGAAGTGCATGCCGACCACGTCCTGCGGACGCTTCGTGAAGGCAGCGATCTTGTCGACGTCCAGCGTGGAGGTGTTGGACGCGAGGATGGCGCCCTTCTTGGCGATCTCGTCGAGCTGCTTGAAGACCTTTTCCTTGACGCCGAGCTCTTCGAAGACGGCCTCGATGATGAGGTCGCAGTCCTTGAGCGCCGCGTAGTCCAGCGTGGTGCTCAGGAGCGCCATGCGCTGCTCGTACTTGTCCTGCTTGAGCTTGCCCTTCTTGACCTGGGCCTCGTAGTTCTTCTTGATGGTGGCGACGCCGCGGTCCAGCGCTTCCTGCTTCATCTCGAGCATGGTGACGGGGATGCCGGCGTTCAGGAAGTTCATCGTGATGCCGCCGCCCATGGTGCCGGCGCCGATCACGCCCACCGTCTTGATCGGGCGCTGGGGCGTGTCTTCGGGCACGTCGGGGATCTTGCTGGCGGCGCGCTCGGCCATGAACAGGTGGCGCAGCGCCGAGGACTCGGGCGTCATCATCAGCGCGATGAAGATCTCGCGCTCCTTGGCCATGCCGGCGTCGAACTTGAGCTGCGTGGCCGCCTGCACCGCCTCCACGCACTTGAGCGGCGCGGGGAAGTTCTTCGACATGCCGCCCACCATGTTCTTGGCGAACTGGAAGTAGGCATCGCCCTGCGGATGCTTGCACGGCAGGTTGCGCACCAGGGGCAGCTCACCACCCTTGGCTGCCGCGGACTTGGCGAACTCGACGGCTTCGTCGAACACCGACTCGGGCGAGGCCGCGAGCTTGTCGAACAGCTTCTGGCCGGGGGCCGAGGCAAGCAGTTCGCTCTTCACGGCCTGGCCGCTCACAATCAGGTTGAGGGCGGCCTCCACGCCCAGCACGCGCGGCAGGCGCTGCGTACCGCCGGCGCCCGGAATCAGGCCCAGCTTGACTTCGGGCAGCGCGACGTTGGTGCCGGGCGCGACGACGCGGTAGTGGCAGCCCAGCGCAAGTTCGAGGCCGCCGCCCATGCAGACGGAGTGGATGGCCGCCACGATCGGCTTGGTCGATGCCTCGAGCGCGAGGATGACGGAGAGCAGGTTCGGGTCCTGCAGCGCCTTGGGCGTGCCGAATTCCTTGATGTCCGCACCGCCCGAGAAGGCCTTGCCCGCGCCCGTGAGCACGATGGCTTTCACGGCGTCGTCCGCCAGCGCCTTCGCCAGCCCATCGGTGATGCCGACACGCGTCGAATAGCCGAGCCCGTTGACCGGCGGGTTGGTCATGGTGATCACGGCGATGTCGCCGTGCACTTTGTATTCAGCCGTCATGCTGCGTTCCTTAGGAAGGTGGAGAAGAAAGAGGCGGGACCGGAGGGCAGACCGTGGCGCTCGCGGGCCGAGCGGCGTTGTCTCCCAAAAAAGCACGAGTGTTCTTTTTCGGCGATTCTAGGCAATTCGACGCAGGCGTCCATCGAGGCCAGTCGCTGGCGGGACAAAGCGTCGCACGGCCATTCTGCAAGCGACAGCGGCGCGCGCCAAGCAGGGCACGCGCCGCAGGGTTGCTATGAATTCGATAGCTGCTCGCGCAGCATCGGCGGGCGCTCGCGGCCGATCTGGGCCGCGAACGCCGGCGGCTGCGTCAGACCTCGAGCCATTCCTTGCGGGTGGAGGCGTCGGCGCGCAGGCTGTCGGGCGTCCCGTCGAACACGATGCTGCCGTGCCCCATCACCAGCGCACGGTCCGAGATCTGCATCGCGATGGTCAGCTTCTGCTCGATCAGCAGCACCGAGATGCCCTTGTCCTTGAGCGTCTTGAGGTACTGCCCCACCAGCTCGACGATCTTGGGCGCCAGGCCTTCGGTGGGTTCGTCGATGATGATGAGGTCGGGGTCGCCCATGAGCGTGCGGCACAGCGTCAGCATCTGCTGCTCACCGCCCGAGAGCACGCCGGCCTCGGTGTGCTGGCGCTCCTTCAGGCGCGGGAACATCTGGTACATGTCCTCGAAGGACCAGCGGCTGCCCTTGCCGCTGCCCTTCTGGCCCAGCAGCAGGTTCTGGTGCACCGTGAGCTTGGGGAACACGTCGCGGTTCTCGGGCACGTAGCCGATCCCCATGTGCGCGATCTCGTAGGCCTTGCGGCGCAGGATGTCCTGGCCCTTCCAGTGCACGTCGCCCTCGGCATGCACCAGGCCCATGATGGCCTTGGCCGTGGTGGAACGCCCCGAGCCGTTGCGGCCCAGCAGCGCGACGATCTCGCCCGGGTTCACGGCGAAGGAGACGCCGTGCAGCACGTGGCTCTTGCCGTAGTAGGCGTGCAGGTCTTGAATCTTCAGCATGAGGCCTCCGCCGGGCCGCCCCAAGGCAGGCCTGCGCCCCCTTGGGGGGCAGCGATACACGAAGTGATGAGCGTGGGGGCGGTCATGTCAGTGTCCCGCTCCCTGTGCGTCCGCGACAGAGGAACCGAGGTAAGCCTCCTGCACGCGCGCATTGGCGCGCACCGCCTCGGGCGTGTCGTAGGCGATGACCTCGCCGTACACCACCACCGCGATCTTGTCGGCCAGGCCGAAGACCACGCCCATGTCGTGCTCGACGGTCAGCAGCGTCTTGCCCACGGTGATCTCGCGGATCAGCGCGATGAAGTGCGCGGTCTCGGTCTTGCTCATGCCGGCCGTCGGTTCGTCCAGCAGGATGACGTTGGCACCGCCGGCGATGGTGATGCCGATCTCCAGCGCGCGCTGCTCGGCGTAGGTGAGGTTGACGGCCAGCACGTCGCGCTTGCGCTCCAGGCCCACCTGGCGCAGCAGCAGTTCGGCACGCTCGTTGGCGTCGTCGAGGTTCGAGAGGAAGCGCAGGAAGGTGTAGCGGTAGCCCAGGCTCCACAACACGCCGCAGCGCAGGTTCTCGAACACGCTGAGCTTGGGGAAGATGTTGGTGATCTGGAAGCTGCGCGAGAGGCCCTTGCGGTTGATCTCGTAGGGCGGCAGTCCGTCGATGCGCTCGCCGTTGAGCAGCACTTCGCCGCTGGTGGGGTGCAGTCGCCCGCTGATCAGGTTGAACAGCGTCGACTTGCCCGCGCCGTTCGGCCCGATCACGGCCACGCGTTCGCCGGCCGTGACGGCCAGGTTGGCCCCGCGGATGATCGGCGTCTTGCCGAAGCTCTTGTGCAGGTCCTTCAGTTCGAGTGCATAGGTCACAGGCCGGCCTCCGCGCGCTTGATCTGCGCCTCGATTTCTTCCTGGGCGGTGCCCCAGGCACGCACGAAGCGGCGGCGCACGATCTCCATGAGGCCGCCGCCGATCACCATCAGCGCCACGGCGCCGACCCAGTGGGTGGTGGACGAGGTGTCGAGCTCGGAGCCGAAGAAATGCACCTTAGGGCCCATCGCCGCGTTGAGCTGGATGTGGTAGATCATCTCGACGATCGCCGCGGCGCCGACGACCATCAGTGCGCCGGTGACCAGCAGGCCCGCGTACAGGCCCCAGAAGCGGTTGAACTTGCCGAACTTGGCCACGCGCAGGTTCATCATGATCAGGCTGGCGATGCCGCCGGGCGCGAACATGACCATGAACAGGAAGACCAGGCCCATGTACAGCAGCCAGGCCTTGCTCAGTTCCGACAGCAGGATCGAGGCGAACACCAGCAGCACGGCGCCGATGATGGGACCGAAGAAGAAGGTGGCGCCGCCGAGGAAGGTGAACAGCAGGTAGCCGCCCGAGCGGATGGTGCTCAGGCTGTCGGCCGCGTTCACGATCTCGAAGTTGATCGCCGCCAGGCCGCCGCCGATGCCGGCGAAGAAGCCCGAGATGATGAACGCGAAATAGCGCACCTTCTGCGTGTTGTAGCCGATGAACTCGACCCGCTCGGGGTTGTCGCGCACGGCGTTCAGGATGCGGCCCAGCGGCGTGCCCGTGAAGGCGTACATCAGCGCGGTGCACACGAAGCAGTAGATGGCGATCAGGTAGTACACCTGGATCTGCGGGCCGAAGTTCCACATCAGGAACTTGCCGTAGGTGCGGTCGGTCGTGATGCCGCCCTCACCGCCGAAGAAGCCCGGGAACATCAGCGCCATGGCGGCCACCAGTTCGCCCAGGCCCAGCGTGATCATCGCGAAGGTCGTGCCCGACTTCTTGGTGGTCACGTAGCCGAAGAGCACCGCGAAGAAGGCGCCCGCCAGCCCGGCGACCACGGGAATGAGCACCAGCGGCACGGGGATCTGGCCCTTGGTGGCCATGTTCATCGCGTGGATCGCGATGAACGAGCCCAGGCCGGTGTAGACGGCATGGCCGAAGCTCAGCATCCCGCCCTGCCCCAGCAGGATGTTGTACGACAGGCAGATGATGATGAGGTAGCCGATCTGCGAGAGCATCGTCAGCGCGAGGCTGCTGGTGAAGATCCACGGTGCGACGACCAGCGCGACCGCGAACAGCGACCAGATCACGATGCGCCCGACGTTGAGCGGCTTGAACTTGTAGTAGGCGGTCGATGAGGACATGGCGGTGGAGGTGCTGCTCATGGTCAGTCCTCCCGGGTTCCGAGCAGGCCCTTGGGCCGGAAGATGAGGATGAGCACCAGGAAGAGGTAGGGCAGGATCGGCGCGACCTGCGACAGCGTGAGCTTGAGCAGCGCATAGCCGAAGGTCTGGTCGGTCACCGTCATGCCCAGCGCCTGCAGCCCGGAGGCCAGCGACTGGTCGATGGCCACCGCGAAGGTCTGGATCACGCCGATCAGCAGCGACGCGAGGAAGGCGCCGGCGAGCGAGCCCATGCCGCCGACGACGACCACGACGAAGATGATCGAGCCCACCGACGCGGCCATGGCAGGCTCGGTGACGTAGGTGTTGCCGCCGATGACCCCGGCCAGGCCGGCCAGCGCGGCGCCGCCGCCGAAGACCAGCATGAACACGCGCGGCACGTTGTGGCCCAGCGCCTCGACCATCTCCGGATGCTTGAGCGCCGCCTGGATGACCAGGCCGATGCGGGTGCGCGTGAGCAGCAGCCACACCGAGATCAGCATCAGCACCGCGACCAGCATGATGAAGGAGCGCGACTTGGGGAACTGCGTACCGTAGATGGTGAACAGCGGGCCCTGCAGTTGCGTCGGCAGGCCATAGGGCACCGTGGAGCGGCCCCACACGAGCTGCACCAGCTCCAGGATGAGGTACGACAGACCGAAGGTCACCAGCAGTTCGGGCACGTGGCCGAACTTGTGCACGCGGCGCAGGCTGTAGCGCTCGAAGGCGGCACCCAGCAGGCCGACCAGCAGCGGCGCGAGCACCAGCGCGGGCCAGAAGCCGACGACGTTGGAGATGGCATACGCGAAGTACGCGCCCAGCATGTAGAAGCTGGCGTGCGCGAAGTTCAGCACGCCCATCATGCTGAAGATGAGCGTCAGCCCGGAACTCAGCATGAACAGCAGCAGCCCGTAGCTGACGCCGTTGAGCAGCGAAATCAGAAAGAATTCCACGATCGAATCGACTCCCGTTCATCGGAGAACATGAAAAAAAGGCCCGCCTGAGGGCGGCGGGCCTTGCTTGGCTCAGAGCCTGGCTGCCCTCAAGGCCGCTTCATCTGGCAGCTGGTCGGGGTGCTGGCCACGTAGGCGTCGTAGAACTTCACCGGGGCCAGGGTGTAGCCCGTGTTCTCCGGGCTGTAGGGGTACTTGGCGCTGGCCTTCTCCCACTTGGCGATGTACAGGCCCTGCTGCAGCTGGTGGTCGGCCTTGCGCAGTTCCACGTCGCCGTTGAAGCTCTTGAACTTCATGCCTTCCATCGTGGCAGCCACCTTGACCGGGTCGGTGCTCTTGGCCTTGGCCATGGCCTCGGACAGCGCCACGTAGACGGTGTAGATGTCGGTGGTGTAGAGGTCGTCGTTGAAGCGCTTCTTGAATTCGTCGGCGTACTTCTGCATCTCGCCGCCCATGTTGTAGTGGGCGTAGCCGACCTGGTACACGCGGCCGTCGGACGCGGCGCCCATGGCGGTGGGCGTGCCGCTGGTCACGGCGTAGTAGGTGTAGTACTTGACGTTCAGGCCCGCGTCGTTGCCGGCCTTGATCAGCAGCGCCAGGTCGGAGCCCCAGTTGCCGGTGATGACCGAGTCGGCGCCGGAGGCCTTGATCTTGGCGATGTACGGAGAGAAGTCGCGCACTTGCGCCAGCGGGTGCAGGTCGTCGCCGACGATCTGGACGTCCGGGCGCTTGGTCTTGAGGTTTTCCTTGGCGAACTTGCTGACCTGCTGGCCGTGCGAATAGTTCTGGTTGATCAGGTAGACCTTCTGGATGTCCTTCTGGTCCTTCATGTAGGTGGTCAGCGCCTCCATCTTCATGGAGGTGTCGGCATCGAAGCGGTACTGCCAGTAGCTGCACTTGCTGTTGGTGAGGTCCGGGTCCACCGCGGCGTAGTTGAGGTACAGCACCTCCTTGCCGGGGTTGCGCGCGTTGTGCTTCTCGATCGCATCGATGATCGCCAGGGCCGGGCCGGAGCCGTTGCCCTGGGCCACGTAGCGTGCGCCCTGGTCCATGGCCGAGCGCAGCGCGGCGGTCGTCTCCTGCGGGCTGAGCTTGTTGTCGATGCCGATGATCTCGAACTTCACGCCGGCCGGGTTCTTGATGTTGAACTTCTCGGCGAAGAACTGGAAGGTCTTGAGCTGGTTGGTGCCCACGGCGGCCATCAGGCCAGACAGGGGGTCGAGCCAGGCGATCTTGACGGTTTCACCCTGCTGCGCGAGAGCGCCGGTGGCAGTGGCTGCGACGATGGCGGCGGCGGTGAATTTCAGAGCGAATTTCAATCTGTGTCTCCTGGGTCGAACGGTGCGAATCGGGACGAGAGTACAAGTGTTTACGGGCACCCCGCTCAGGGAATGCCCGTAAGGTCGGCGCTGCTGCGGCGCTTTCTATCACCCGCGCGACAGCGTGCACCGAAGTCGTGCTACCCGCGGGTAGAAAAGGGCGCGGTCCGGCCCCTTTCCCGGTGCGTCAGGGCCGCTTCATCTGGCAGCTGGTGGGCGTGCTGGCCACGTAGGGCTCGTAGTACTTGACAGGGGCGAAGGTGTATCCGGTGTTCTCGGCGTCGTAGGGGTATTTGCCGCCGGCCTTCTCCCAGCGCGTGATGAACAGGCCCTGCTGCAGCTGGTGGTCGGCCTTGCGCATCTCGACCTCGCCGTTGAAGCTCTTGATCTTCATGCCCTCGAGCGCGGCGGCGACCTTCACCGGGTCGGTCGATTTCGTCTTGACGAAGGCCGCGTCGAGCAGCGCGAAGGTGTGGTAGATCGAGTTCTGCGTCATGTCGTCGTTCATGCGCTTCTTGAACTCGGCCATCAGCGGCTGGATCGGCGGGCCCATGTTGTAGTGGCCGTAGCCCACCACGTACACCTTGCCGGCGGCGCCCGCGCCCATGGCCGTCGGCGCACCCGAGCCGAAGGCGTAGTAGGTGTAGAACTTGACGGTGTCGAGCAGGCCCGCGTCCTGCGCCGCCTTCAGGAGCAGCGCGAGGTCGGACCCCCAGTTGCCGGTGATGACCGTGTCGGCGCCCGACTGCTTGATCTTGGCGATGTACGGCGAGAAGTCGCGCACCTGCGCCAGCGGGTGCAGGTCGTCGCCGACGATCTGCACGTCGGGCCGCTTGGCCTTGAGCCCTTCCTTGGCGTACTTGGACACCTGCACGCCGTGCGCGTAGTTCTGCCCGAGGATGTAGACCTTCTTGATGTCGGGCTGGTCCTTCATGAAGGTGGTCAGCGCCTCCATCTTCATCGAGGTGTCGGCGTCGAGCCGGAAGTGCCAGTAGCTGCACTTGCTGTTGGTGAGGTCCGGGTCGACCGCGGCGTAGTTGAAGTACACGACCTCCTTGCCGGGGTTGCGCGCGTTGTGCTTCTCGAGCGCGTCGATGATCGCGAGCGCCGGGCCGGAGCCGTTGCCCTGCGTCACGTAGCGCGCGCCCTGGTCCATGGCAGAACGCAGCGCCGCGGTGGTCTCCTGCGGGCTGAGCTTGTTGTCCAGCGAGATCAGCTCGAACTTCACGCCCGAGGCGTTGGTCTTGTTGAAGTGCTCGACCATCAGCTGGTAGGTCTTCAGCTGGTTGGTGCCCACCGCCGCCATGAGGCCCGAAAGCGGGTCCATCCAGGCGATCTTCACGGTTTCGCCCTTCTGGGCAAAAGCGCCGGCGGCGCCCGCTGCCATTGCGCAGGCAGCTACGATTTTGATAGCGAATTTCAAGGCTTGTCTCCTGTGTCGGATGGGTCGGTCGGTCTGTCGCGCGCAGCGTACAAGCGCCCTCCTTCACCCCCGCACAGGGAATGCCCGCAAGAAGGGCCGCACCCGCGGCCCTCCTATCACCTTGGCGACAGCGCGTTCAGGCGCTCGCGAGCGAGGGGAGCTTGTAGTCCTTGAGCTGTTCGCGCAGCTTGGTCTTGAGGATCTTTCCGGTGGCGCCCAGCGGGATGGCCTCGACGAACACCACGTCGTCGGGGATCTGCCACTTGGCGGTCTTGCCTTCGTAGAACTTGAGCAACTCTTCGCGTGTGACTTCGGCACCGGGCTTCTTGACCACGGCGACGATGGGGCGCTCGTCCCACTTGGGATGGAACACGCCGACGCAGGCGGCGATGGCAATGGCCGGGTGCGCCACGGCGATGTTCTCGATGTCGATGGAGCTGATCCACTCGCCGCCGGACTTGATGACGTCCTTGCTGCGGTCGGTGATCTGCAGGTAGCCCTCGGCGTCGATGGTCGCCACGTCGCCGGTGGGGAACCAGCCGTCGCCCTTGGCGTCCTTGATCAGCGGGTCGCCGCCCTCGCCCTTGAAGTACTCCTTGACGATCCAGGGGCCCTTCACGAGCAGGTCGCCGTAGGCCTTGCCGTCCCAGGGCAGTTCGTTGCCGTCGCCGTCGACGATCTTCATGTCGACGCCGTAGATGGCACGTCCCTGCTTCATGCGGATGGCCAGGCGCGCCTCGTCGTCGAGCGCGTCGTGCTTGTTCTTGAGCGTACACAGCGTGCCCAGCGGGCTCATCTCGGTCATGCCCCAGGCGTGCAGCACCTCGACGCCGTACTGGTCCTGGAAGGCGCGGATCATCGCCGGCGGGCAGGCCGAGCCGCCGATCACGGTGCGGTTGAGCTTCGAGAACCTGAGGCCGCCGGCCTGCATGTGGCCCAGCATCATCTGCCACACCGTCGGCACGCCGGCGGCGAAGGTGACGCCCTCGCTCTCGATCAGTTCGAAGATCGACTTGCCGTCCATCGCGCCGCCGGGAAAGACCAGCTTGCAGCCCACGAGCGCCGCCGAGTACGGGATGCCCCAGGCATTGACGTGGAACATCGGCACCACCGGCAGCACCGAGTCGCGCGCCGACAGGCGCATGACGTCGGGCAGCGCGGCCGCGTAGGCATGCAGCGTGGTCGATCGGTGGCTGTAGAGCGCGGCCTTCGGGTTGCCCGTGGTGCCGCTCGTGTAGCACATGCTCGAGGCCGAGTTCTCGTCGAACACCGGCCAGTCGTAGGCGGCCGGCTGGTCGGCGATCCACGCCTCGTAGCTCACCAGGTTGGGAATGCCGGTGTCGGCCGGCAGCTTGTCGGCGTCGCACAGCGCGACGTACTTGCGGATCGTCGGACAGCGCGCGTGCACGGCCTGCACCAGCGGCAGGAAGGTCATGTCGAAGCACAGGATCTGGTCTTCGGCGTGGTTGGCGATCCAGGCGATCTGGTCCGGGTGCAGGCGCGGGTTGATGGTGTGCAGCACGCGACCCGAGCCGCTCACGCCGTAGTAGAGCTCCAGGTGGCGGTAGCCGTTCCAGGCCAGCGTCGCGACCCGGTCGGAGAACAGCAGGCTTTCGCCGTCCAGCGCATTCGCCACCTGGCGCGAGCGCACGGCGCAGTCGTGCCAGGTGTAGCGGTGGATGTCGCCCTCGACACGGCGCGAGACGATCTCGGCATCGCCGTTGTGGCGGTCGACGAACTCGATCAGGTTGGAGATCAAGAGCGGGCGGTCTTGCATCAAACCCAGCATGGGGAAGGCTCCTCGGGTGATTGGTGGAATCGATGGGATGGAAATCGGTCGCGAGTATCACGCACGGCACCCCCTCGCCCAAAGGGGATTGCCCGCACTGTGAGAGCGATCGCGCCGCTGCCCCGCTTTCCACCCGCCCGGCTCACGGCACGCTGTTCTGCAACTGGGTCTTGCTGGCGTCGAACACGATCCGGCGCGGCCAGTTCGGCCAGGTGACGCCAAGGCCGGCGTGGTTCGGATCGCCGGTGCGGGCGAAGGCCGCCAGGCTGCCGACCATCGCGTCCGACAGCGCCTCCCGCCCCGGCCGGTTCGCCTCGCCGTACGCGAAGGAGAAGACGTTGGTGCCGAAATTGCGGAAGAAGAACACCGTGTCCAGCCCGTGCGTGGCGCCGTACACCGTGTCGAACGGCGCCGGCTCCTGGCTCCAGTCGAAGCGGTAGTACCAGGTCTTCGTCGGCAGCTGGGCGGCGACGGCGTCGATCTGGGCCGACAGGCCGTTGAGGAAGATCGACTGCGTGACCACGTCCGATACCGCCTTCCATCCGGTCACCGGCTTGTCGACCGGAAGGTACTGGGCGCTGATGAGGTCGGCCTCGGTGAGGCTGGGCGCCGCATTGGGATCGAAGCCGAACTGCAGACCGAAGCGCTCGTAGTCGCTCGGCTTGAAGCCGGACACACCGGTGAGGGTGTACAGGCCGAAGAGGCCGCCGAACAGCGTGCCCTCGTCGCGGGTGTTGCCCACCAGCATCGGCACCTTGTTGAAGGTGCCGGCCGCCACGACGGCGCGCGAGTTCACGGGCAGCACCGTGCCGTCCTCGATCGGCGCAGGCGAATTGCCCAGCTGCGGGTTCGCCAGCATCACCGTGAGCAGCTTGTCCGCCGGCAGGCTTCGCAGGTAGCTCGCCACCTGCGCGTCGCTCTGGCCGGCCAGCCAGTTGGCGGCCGAGGTGGCGTCGGTGGCCTTGCCGTCGGCAATCACGATGGCGTTGACCAGGGCCTTGGCATAGGTCTGCGCGGTGGTGCGGGACGAGAAGGCGATGCCGCCGCTCATCGGCACCGCCTTGTGCAGCAGGCCGGCTGTTGCGGGCGAGGTCACCAGCGCCCAGGTGTTCACGGCCCCGGCCGACTGCCCCATCACCGTGACGTTGCCCGCATCGCCGCCGAAGGCGCCGATGCTGCCCTGCACGAACTTCAGCGCCTGCATCTGGTCGAGCAGCGCGAAATTGCCCGAATCGTTCTTCGGCTCGCCGGTCTTGAGCTGCGGCAGGTCGAGCCAGCCGAGCAAGCCGAGCCGGTAGTTGACGGTGACGACCACCGCATTCGCCCGCCTGGCCAGCTGCGCGCCGTCGTAGCTCGGGTCGGCGGTGTAGCCCGAGATGTTGCTGCCGCCATAGATGAACACGATCACCGGCAGCTTCTCGTCGGTGTTCGCAGGGCGCCAGATGTTGAGCGTGAGGCAGTCCTCCTCGCCCACCGGCTTGCCGAAGCCCTCCCGCACCGCCAGGCCATAGGGCGCGCCGCCCGGCGCCGGGCTGAAGAAGCGTCCGCCCTGCGCGCAGCTCGGGCCGAACTGCGACGCGGCGCGTACGCCGTCCCAGGGGGCAGGGTCGGCCGGGGGCGCCCAGCGCAGCTCGCCGAGCGGTGGCTTCGCGAAGGGCACACCCTTCCAGGACCAGGTGCCGGTGCCGGCGCTGTCGTCCACGCCCTCGACCTTGCCGGCGGTGGTCTGCCGCACCATCGGCCCGTCCGCGGCGGGCGCAGGCGCGGGAGGCGGTGGCGGCGGAGCCGGTGGCGTGGGTGCCGGAGCAGGTGCCGGCGGCGCCGGCAGGAAGACGCCGGGCGAGCCCGACGAGCCGCCGCCGCAACCGGCCAGCACCAGGCCGGCGCACGCCGCGGCCGCGACGGCCAGGCCGCGCACCGCGATCGCGATCGAATGGAAGGGCAGCGCCGCGGGGCCCTGCGGCGTTCTGATGTCGTGCATGCGTTCTGTCTCCATACCGGGTTAATCGGAATTCACGCATCGGCGCCCTGCGCCCATGCTCGCTGCTTCGCCGGCAACCGCCGAATCCTAGGGTCCGCCCCCGGGCCGACCACTATCCGAAGCGCGCCAATCGAGTGACTTCCCCCGCCCTCCTGCCCCACCGGCCGCGTCGACGCGCCGCCGGCCTGCCGCAACCCGAGGAGCGCACCAGTTCCGCCGCCTGGCTGATCGGCCTGCTGTCGATGTTCGAGGCCGAGGGCCTGGCGGTGCCGGCGCTGCTGCGCGATGCGGGTTTCGACCCCGACTCGCTGCACCGGCAGAACACGCGCATCCCGGTGGACGAGATCACCGTGCTGTGGCAGCTGGCCGTGGCGCGCGCGGGCCGGCCCACGCTGGGGCTGGAGCGCGAACTGGCCGACACGCACAGCAACACCAGCACCGTGGGCCACGCCATGGCGTGCAGCGCCGACCTGCGCGGCGGCCTGGAGCGCCTGGTGTGCTACATGCCCGTCATCTCCGACTGCACCGCCTTCTCGATGCAGCCCGACCCGCGCGGCTGCTGGCTGGTCATGGAGCACACCGGCGGGCGACTGCCCATCCCGCGCCAGCGGTTGGAGCACGCGCTGCTCACGGTGCTCATGCAGTGCCGTTGGCTCACGCGGCGCGCGGTGGAGCCGCTGGCGATGGAGTTCGTCTACCCGCCGCCCGCCGACGACCGCCCGCACCGCGAGGCCTATGGCTGCGAGCTGCGGTTCAACGCGTCGGCCAACCGCATGCTGGTGTCCAGCGCCTGCCTGGCGCTGCCCCTGCCCACGCACCATCCCGAGCTGGGCCGCATGCACGACACGCTGCTCGATGCGCAACTCGAGGAGCTGGGCCAGACCACCACGGCCACGCTGGTGTGCGCCGAGATCGCGCGCCGTCTGCCGCATGGCGAGCCGCGCCGCCAGGATGTGGCGGCGGGCCTGGGCCTGGCCGACCGCACGCTGCAGCGGCGCCTGCAGGAAGAGGCGGTGTCCTTCCAGGCGCTGCTCGAGCGCACGCGCCGCGAACTGGCGCGGCAGTACCTGGCCGAAGACCGCCACAGCCTGGCCGACGTGGCCGACCGCCTGGGCTTCGTCGACACGAGCAACTTCTTCCGCGCCTGCAAGCGCTGGTTCGGCGTGCCGCCCGCCCAATACCGCGCGCGCATCTGGGCCGCCCCGGCCGCCGCCCGCTGAGGCGAGCCGGATGGCCCGCCCCGCGAGGGGTTACAGCCGCGGCCCGACAATCCCCGCATGAGCCTGACCGCCGAGGACACCACCTCCGCCGACCTGGGCCTGCACTGGAAGCCCGGCTTCGAGTCGCTGGGGCCGGCCTTCTTCACCCACCTCAATCCCACACCGCTGCCCGCCCCCTACTGGGTCGGCCACAGCGAAGGGGTGGCGCAGTGGCTGGGCCTGCCTGCGGACTGGCGCACGCCCGAGGCGCTGCAGGCCCTCACGGGCAGCCTAGCGGTGGCCGGCACCCGGCCGCTGGCCACCGTCTACAGCGGCCACCAGTTCGGCGTGTGGGCCGGCCAGCTGGGCGACGGCCGCGCCATCCTGCTGGGCGAGACGGCCGGCGGGCTCGAGGTGCAGCTCAAGGGCGCCGGCCGCACGCCCTACTCCCGCGGGGGTGACGGGCGGGCCGTGCTGCGCTCCAGCATCCGCGAGTTCCTGGCCAGCGAAGCCATGCACGGGCTGGGCATCCCGACGACGCGGGCACTGTGCGTCACCGGCTCCGATGCACCGGTGCGGCGCGAGACGCTAGAGACCGCCGCCGTGGTCACCCGGGTCGCGCCCAGCTTCATCCGCTTCGGCCATTTCGAGCACTTCGCGGCCCGCGGCCAGCACGAGGAACTGCGCGCCCTGGCCGACTTCGTCATCGACCGCTTCTATCCAGCCTGCCGCGGCGATGCCCGCTTCGACGGCAATGCCTACGCGAGCCTGCTCAACGCCGTGAGCGAGCGCACCGCCGCGCTGATGGCGCAGTGGCAGGCGGCGGGCTTCTGCCACGGTGTGATGAACACTGACAACATGAGCATCCTGGGACTGACCATCGACTACGGCCCGTTCCAGTTCCTTGACGGCTTCGACCCCGGCCACATCTGCAACCACAGCGACAGCTCGGGCCGCTATGCCTTCAACCAGCAGCCCAACGTGGCGTACTGGAACCTGTTCTGCCTGGCCCAGGCGCTGCTGCCGCTGATCGGCGAGGAAGAGCGCGCGATGGCCGCCCTCGCCTCGTACCGAACCGTGTTCCCGGCCGAGTTCGAGGCCCGCATGCGTGCCAAGCTGGGACTGGGCGAAGCGCGGCCGGACGACCTGGCGCTGGTCGAGGCCTTGCTGCGCCTGCTGGCCGCCGGCCGCGTCGACTGGCCCATCTTCTGGCGCCGCCTGGCCGAGCACCGCGCCGGCGGCGAACTCGCGCCGGTGCGCGACCTGTTTCTCGACAGCGCCGGCTTCGACGCCTGGATGCTATCGTTTTCGGAGCGCATTGCGCAGGAACCACGGTCGCTGGAGCCCGATTCGATGCTCAAGGCCAACCCGAAGTTCGTGCTGCGGAACCACCTGGCCCAGGAGGCCATCGAACAGGCGCAGCGCAAGGACTTCTCGGGCGTTGCGCGCTTGCTGGCGCTGATGCAGGCCCCATATGACGACCACCCGGGCATGGACGCCATGGCCGGCTTCCCGCCCGACTGGGCTTCCACGATCGAAATCAGCTGCTCCTCATGACCACTCCCAAGATCCAGAAGACCGATGCCGAATGGAAGGCCCTGCTGGCCGAGAAGGGCGCCGAGCGCGCGGCCTTCGAGGTGACGCGCCACGCCGCCACCGAGCGTCCCTTCACCGGCAAGTACGAGGCCCACTGGGCCGACGGCAGCTATCACTGCATCTGCTGCGGCGCCAAGCTCTTCGATTCGGCCACCAAGTTCGATGCTGGCTGCGGCTGGCCGAGCTTCTCGGAAGCGGCCGAGCCAGGCGCGATCACCGAGATCGTCGACCGCTCGCACGGCATGGTGCGCACCGAGACCGTCTGTTCCAATTGCGGGGCGCACCTGGGGCATGTGTTCCCGGACGGCCCGGCACCCACGGGCCTGCGCTACTGCATGAACTCCGCGTCGCTCGACTTCGAACCGGAACAATGAAACTGCTGCTCGACTTCTTTCCCATCCTGCTGTTCTTCGGCGCCTTCAAGCTCTACGGCATCTACGTCGCGACCGGGGTGCTGATGGCCGGCACGGTGGTGCAGATGGCCATCGTCTACGCGACCGAGAAGCGGCTGCAGCCGATGCAGAAGGCCACGCTGGCGCTGATCCTGGTCTTCGGCACCCTCACCCTGGTGCTGCACGACGACCGCTTCATCAAGTGGAAGCCGACGGTGCTCTACGGCGCGATGGCCGTCGCGCTCGCGGTGGCGCTGTGGGCGATGCGCAAGAACTTCCTCAAGATGCTGCTGGGCAGCCAGCTGCAGCTGCCCGAGCGCATCTGGAACCAGCTCAACGTGGCCTGGATCGCCTACTGCGCGTTCATGGCCGCCATCAACGCCTACGTGGCGCTGTACTTCAGCACCGACGCGTGGGTGAACTTCAAGCTCTGGGGCTACGTGTTCCCGATCGCTTTCCTGGTGGCGCAGGGCCTGTACATCGCGCCGCACCTGAAGTCGGACGAGTCGGCCGCCAAATGAACGCCAGCGTGACGAGCCTGCCCACGGCGGAAGAACTCGAAGCCGCATTGCGCGCGGCGCTCGCCCCCACCTTGCTCGAAGTGGTCGACGAGAGCGCCGCCCACGCCGGCCATGCGGGGGCCGGCCCGGCAGGTTACGGCACGCACTTCCGCGTGCGCGTGGCCTCCCCCCGGTTCACGGGACTGTCACGGGTCGCGCGACATCGGCTTGTGTATGATCCGCTGCAGGTTTTTGTCCCCCGTGGCCTCCACGCCATCGCCATCGAGACGCTCTGAGCCGTCCTGATCGCCGGATCCCACGGCGGCACTTCCCTCCCCCTCCTTCGTCCCTCCGTTCATCGCGTCGCACGTTCAACGCGCCTTCCTGTTCCCGAGGTCTGCCTTCATGAAAAAACAACTCCTGCAAGCTGTCGCGGCCGCCGCGCTGCTGGGTGCGCTGCCTGCCTTCGCGCAGAACGCCGCCATCGTCAACGGCAAGCCCGTGCCGAAGGCGCGCATGGACATGCTGGCGCAGCAGCTCGCCGCCGCCGGCCGCCCGGTGACGCCCGAAATGCAGAGCCAGCTGCGCGAAGAGGTCATCGCGCGCGAAGTCTTCATGCAGGAAGCCCAGAAGAAGGGCCTGGACGCCACCGACGAATTCAAGGCCCAGATGGAACTGGCGCGCCAGGCCATCCTGATCCGCCAGCTCTTCGAGGACTACCGCAAGGCCAACCCCGTGAGCGACGCCGACATCAAGGCCGCCTACGACAAGCTGGTCGCGGCCAACAGCGGCAAGGAATACAAGGCCCGCCACATCCTCGTCGCCACCGAGGACGAGGCCAAGAAGGTCATCGCCGACCTGAAGAAGGGCGCCAAGTTCGAGGACCTGGCCAAGAAGCTGTCGAAGGACCCGGGGTCCGGCGCCAACGGCGGCGACCTCGACTGGACCAACCCGGCCGGCCTCGTGCCCGAGTTCTCGCAGGCCATGATCAAGCTCAAGAAGGGCGAGACCACGCAGGTGCCCGTGAAGTCGGAATTCGGCTGGCACGTGATCCGCCTGGACGATGTGCGCGAACAGTCCTTCCCCAAGCTGGAAGAGATCAAGCCGCAGCTTGCACAGCAACTGCAACAGCAGAAGCTGCAGGAGTACCAGGAGTCGCTGCGCTCGAAGGCCAAGGTCGAGTAAGACCGGCGGCGCTGCGGCGCCCATGCCAATGCAAAAAGCGGCCCGCGGGCCGCTTTTTTTTCGCCTGGCCGCAGGCCCGGTGGCGTACCGCTCAGCCCACCCAGCGCCGCGCGTTGCGCCACAGGCGCATCCAGGGGCTCAGCGCGCTCACGTCGCCCGAGGTCCAGCTCATCTGCACGTTGCGGAACACGCGTTCCGGGTGCGGCATCATGGCCGTGAAGCGGCCGTCGGCCGTGGTGACGGCCGTGAGGCCGGCCGGGCTGCCGTTGGGGTTGAACGGATAGCGCTCGGTCGGTGCACCCGTGTTGTCGACGAAGCGCATGGCGGCGATGGCCCGGTCGGCATTGCCGCGGTACTTGAAGTTGGCATAGCCCTCGCCGTGCGCCACCGCGATCGGCAGGCGGCTGCCGGCCATGCCCTGGAAGAACAGGCTGGGCGATTCGAGCACCTCGACCATCGACAGCCGCGCCTCGAAGCGCTCGCTGCGGTTGGTGGTGAAGCGCGGCCAGTCCTGCGCTCCGGGAATGATGTCGGCCAGCTCGGCGAACATCTGGCAGCCGTTGCACACCCCCAGGCCGAAGGTGTCGGCGCGGCCGAAGAAGCGCGCGAACTGCTCCGCGAGCGCCGGGTTGAAGGTGATGCTGCGGGCCCAGCCGATGCCGGCACCCAGCGTGTCGCCATAGCTGAAGCCGCCGCAGGCCACCACGCCCTTGAAGTCGGCCAGGTCCGCGCGGCCGGCCTGCAGGTCGGTCATGTGCACGTCGAAGGCCTCGAAGCCGGCCTCGGTGAAGGCATAGGCCATCTCGACGTGCGAGTTGACGCCCTGCTCGCGCAGGATCGCGACCTTCGGCCGCGCCAGGCCCACGAACGGCGCGGCGACGTTTTCGATGGCACCTTCCGCAAGCAGGACGTGCGCGCCCGGGTCGTTCGGATCGCCGGCCGCGGCGTGCTCGGCATCGGCGCACTCGGGGTTGTCGCGCTCGCGGCAGATCTTCCAGCTCACGCTGTCCCAGACCTGGTGCAGGTCGGCCAGCGTGGCGCTGAACACGGCCTTGGTGTCGCGCCACACCTCGAGCTTGCCCTTGCCGACCTCGAGCGGCGAGCTCTGCGGGCGCGTCTTGCCGATGAAGTGGCTGAAGGCCGAGAGGCCGTGCGCTCGCAGCGTCTGCATGACGGCGTTGCGCTCCGCGGTGCGCACCTGCAGCACCATGCCCAGCTCCTCGCTGAACAGGGCCTTGAGCGTGAGCTCCTCGCGCCGCGCGCTGACCTGCTGCGCCCAGTTCTTGGCGTCGCCCGTCTCCATGCGGCTGTCGGAGATGCCGTCGCCTTCGGTGACCAGCAGGTCGACGTTCAGCGCCACGCCCACATGGCCGGCGAAGGCCATCTCGGCGGCGGTGGCGAACAGGCCGCCGTCGCTGCGGTCGTGCATGGCGAGGATCTTGCCTTCGGCACGCAGCTGGTTCACCGCGTCCACGAGCTTGACGAGCAGTTGCGGGTCGTCGAGGTCGGGCACGCGGTCGCCGGTCTGGTTCAGCGTCTGCGCCAGGATGCTGCCGCCCATGCGGTGCTGGCCGCGGCCGAGGTCGACGAGCACCAGGGTGGTGTCGTCGGTGCTCGCGTCGAGCTGCGGCGTGAGCGTGCCCCGCACGTCGTCGAGGCTGGCGAAGGCCGTGACGATCAGGCTCACGGGGGAGCTGACCTTCTTCTTCTCGCCGCCCTCTTCCCACTGCGTGCGCATCGACAGCGAATCCTTGCCGACGGGAATGGACACACCCAGCGCAGGGCACAGCTCCATGCCCACGGCCTTGACGGTCTCGTACAGCGCCGCGTCTTCGCCCGGCTCGCCGCAGGCGGCCATCCAGTTGGCCGAGAGCTTGACGCGCTTCAGGTCGATGGGCGCGGCCAGCAGATTGGTGATGGCTTCGGCGACGGCCATGCGGCCCGACGCGGCGGCGTCCATGGCCGCGAGCGGCGTGCGCTCGCCCATGCTCATCGCCTCGCCTGCGAAACCCTTGTAATCGGCGAGCGTGACGGCGCAGTCGGCCACCGGCACCTGCCAGGGGCCGACCATCTGGTCGCGGTGGCTCAGGCCGCCCACGGTGCGGTCGCCGATGGTGACGAGGAAGCGCTTGGACGCGACCGTCGGGTGCGAGAGCACGTCGATGGCGGCCGTCTGCAACTCGACGCCGGTGAGCTCCAGCGGCTGGAAGCGGCGGCGGATCGCCTGCACGTCGCGGTGCATCTTGGGCGGCTTGCCCAGCAGCACGTCCATGGGCATGTCGACCGGCTGGTCCGTGGCGCCGGCGGTCTCGTCGACCACCTTCAGCTGGCGCTCCTCGGTCGCCACGCCGACCACCGCGAAGGGGCAGCGCTCGCGTTCGCAGAAAGCGCGGAACTGCTCGAGCGATTCGGGCGCGATGGCCAGCACGTAGCGCTCCTGGCTCTCGTTGCTCCAGATCTCCTTGGGTGCGAGGCCCGACTCCTCGAGCGGCACGGCGCGCAGGTCGAAGCGCGCGCCGCGGCCGGCGTCGTTGGTCAGTTCGGGGAAGGCGTTGGACAGCCCACCCGCGCCCACGTCGTGGATCGCCAGGATCGGGTTGGCCTCGCCCTGCTGCCAGCAGTGGTTGATGACCTCCTGCGCCCGGCGTTCGATCTCGGGGTTGCCGCGCTGCACCGAGTCGAAATCCAGTTCGGCCGCATTGGCGCCGGTGGCCATCGAGCTGGCGGCACCGCCGCCCATGCCGATGCGCATGCCGGGCCCGCCCAGCTGGATCAGCAGCGTGCCGGCGGGGAACGGGATCTTCTTCGTCTGGATGGCGTCGATCTGCCCCAGGCCACCCGCGATCATGATGGGCTTGTGGTAGCCGCGCTGCAGCGTGTCGACGTCGCTGGCCACCGTCTGCTCGTACTCGCGGAAGTAGCCTAGCAGGTTGGGCCGGCCGAATTCGTTGTTGAAGGCCGCGCCGCCCAGCGGACCCTCGGTCATGATCTGCAGCGGGCTGGCGATGTGCTCGGGCTTGCCGAAGCTGCCGTCCCACAGCTTGGACACCGTGAAGCCCGTGAGGCCCGCTTTGGGCTTGGAGCCGCGGCCCGTCGCGCCCTCGTCGCGGATCTCCCCGCCGGCACCGGTGGACGCGCCCGGGAAGGGCGAGATGGCGGTGGGGTGGTTGTGCGTCTCCACCTTCATCAGCACGTGGTGCGTGGCGCTATCCTTTTGATAGCTGGTTGCGCCCGCCCCGCCTGCGCCAGCGGCCGATCTGGCCATGAAACGCTCGATGGCATGGCCTTCCATCACCGAGGCGTTGTCGGCGTAGGCGATGACGGTGTGCTGCGGGTTCGTGGCGTGCGTGTGACGGATCATTCCGAACAGGCTCTTGTCCTGGCGCACGCCGTCGATGGTGAAGTCGGCGTTGAAGATCTTGTGCCGGCAATGCTCGCTGTTGGCCTGCGCGAACATCATCAGCTCGACGTCTGTGGGGTTGCGGCCCAGCTTGGTGAAGGCCTCGACCAGGTAGTCGATCTCGTCCTCGGCCAGCGCCAGGCCGAAGCCGGTGTTGGCCGCCTCCAGCGCCGCCCGGCCGCCGGCCAGCACGTCGACGTGCGCCATCGGCTGCGGCGGCAGCTCCGAGAACAGCGCGGCAGCGCCTTCGACCGAGGGCAGGACCGATTCGGTCATGCGGTCGTGCAGCAGGTCCGCGACGGCGGCGAGCGCATCGCCGTCGAGGGTCGGCGCCTTGCCGATCAGGGGCGCCTTCAGGTGCACGAAGTACTGCGTGATCCGCTCGACGCGGCGCACCGCCAGGCCGCAGTTGTGGGCGATGTCGGTGGCCTTGGAGGCCCAGGGGGACACGGTGCCCAGCCGGGGCGTCACCACGAGGCTGGTGCCGTCGGCAGTGCCCGCATCGAAGGGATCGCCGTAGGTCAGCAAGGCCGAGAGTTGCTGGCGCGCTGCCGCATCGGGCGCTGCCTCGCTGAGCACCAGGTGGACGAAGCGGGCATCCAGGCCCTGGATTTTCGGCTCGATGGCCTGCAGCTTGGGCAACAGCTGGCGAACGCGGAAGTCGCTGAGCGCCGCGCCTCCCTCGAAAACGGTCACGACGGGAGGGACGGTGTGGGCGGGCTGCGTCACGGATGGAGGGGCCTGGCGGCCGGTGAACTTGGGGAGTCTTGTCCCGAAGGGCCGCTGACTGGGGCCATCCGGGAGAACCCGGCATTTTACGGGCCGAATGGGATAATCGCAGGATGAGCATCACCTACCACGATCCGGCCAGCCTGGGCGACATGCGCACGGCCTGCCGGCTCGCTTCCGAAGTGCTGGACTACCTCACGCCCTTCGTGAAGCCGGGCGTCACGACCAACGAGATCGACCGCCTCGCCGCCGAATACATGGTCAAGCAGGGCACCACCTCCGCCACGGTGGGCTACATGGGCGCCAGCAGCGTGCCCTTCCCGAAGTCGCTGTGCACGTCGGTCAACCACGTGGTGTGCCACGGCATCCCCGACGACAAGCCGCTGAAGAAGGGCGACATCATGAACATCGATGTCACCGTCATCTACAACGGCTGGTTCGGCGACAACAGCCGCATGTTCGTGGTGGGCGACGCGTCCATCGCGGCCAAGCGCCTGTGCCAGGTCACCTTCGAGGCCATGTGGCACGGCATTCTGCAGGTGAAGCCCGGCGCGCACCTGGGCGACGTCGGCCACGCGATCCAGAAGTTCGCCGAGGGCAACGGCTACTCGGTGGTGCGCGAGTTCTGCGGCCACGGCGTGGGCCGCACCTTCCATGCCGAGCCGCAGGTGCTGCACTACGGCCGCCCGGGCACGATGGAAGAGCTCAAGCCCGGCATGATCTTCACCATCGAGCCCATGATCAACATGGGCAAGCGCGACATCAAGGAAGACCACAAGGCCGGCAAGTACGACGGCTGGACCATCGTCACGCGCGACCGCTCGCTGTCCGCGCAGTGGGAGCACACGGTGCTGGTCACCGACACCGGCTACGAGGTGCTCACGCTCTCGGCGGGCAGCCCGCCGCCGCCGGCCTTCGTGACCGCCGGCTGACCGTGCGCCCCGCCCCGCCCGCCGCGCCGCGTCGCGCCTGTGGCCACAGCCCGCGAGGCTGACGCATGGCCTTTTCCGTCGTCGTCGACCTGCCCGCCACCCTGCGCGACGAACTGCGCGCGCGCAAGAGCGCCCTGTTCGACCGGCTGCGCTCGCCCACCGGCGTGCGCAACATCCACAGCCTGCTGCGCGGCATGGCCGGCGCTGCCGACGAGGCGCTGCGCGCGCTGTGGCAGGACGCCGGCTTCGGCAACGCCTTCGCCCTGGTCGCCGTGGGAGGCTACGGCCGCGGCGAGCTGTTCCCCTATTCCGACGTCGACGTGCTGCTGCTGCTGCCCTCGGCGCCCGAAGGCGCGGCCGACGGCGACACCGGCGGCATCGCGCCGCAACGGCTGGAAGCCTTCATCGGCCGCTGCTGGGACGCAGGCCTGGAGATCGGCTCCAGCGTGCGCAGCGTCGATGAGTGCCTGGCCGAGGCGGCCAAGGACGTGACGGTGCAGACCTCGCTGCTGGAGTCGCGCCTGATCACCGGCAACCGGCGCCTGTACGACGAATTCCGCCAGCGCTTTGACGGCAGCATCGACCCGCAGGCCTTCTTCGCCGCCAAGTCGCAGGAGATGCGGCACCGCCACCACAAGTACGACGACACGCCGTACGCGCTCGAGCCGAACTGCAAGGAATCGCCCGGCGGCCTGCGCGACCTGCAGACCGTGCGCTGGGTGGCACAGGCGGCCGGCTTCGGCCAGCGCTGGGACGACTACGCGAAGAACGGGCTGGCCACACCCTTCGAGGTGCTGCAGCTCAAGCGCAACGAGGCGACGCTGTCGCTGATCCGCGCGCGCCTGCACGTGGTGGCCAATCGGCGCGAGGACCGGCTGGTGTTCGACCTGCAGACCGCGGTGGCCAGCACCTTCGGCTACGAGGGCGGACAGCGCAAGGCCAGCGAGGCCTTGATGCGGCGCTACTACTGGGCGGCCAAGGCGGTGTCGCAGCTGACCGAGATCCTGATGCTCAACATCGCCGAGCGGCTCAATCCGCAATCGGCCGCGCTCACCCGCATCAACGACCGCTTCTTCGAGAAGGCCGGCACCATCGAGGTGGCCAGCGACGACCTGTACATCCGCGAGCCGCACGCGATCCTCGAGACCTTCCTGCTCTACCAGAAGACCGTGGGCGTCAACGGGCTGTCGGCCCGCACGCTGCGCGCGCTCTACAACGCACGCCACGTGATGGGGACGCGCTTCAGCAACGACCACGTCAACCACGTGACCTTCATGCGCATGCTGGTGGAGCCGCGCGGCATCACCCATGCAATGCGCCTCATGAACCAGACCTCGGTGCTGGGGCGCTACCTGCGCGTGTTCCGCAAGATCGTGGGGCAGATGCAGCACGACCTGTTCCACGTCTACACCGTGGACCAGCACATCCTGATGGTGCTGCGCAACGTGCGCCGCTTCTTCATCGCCGAGCATGCGCACGAGTACCCCTTCTGCTCGCAGCTCGCGGCCGGCTGGGACAAGCCCTGGATCCTCTACGTCGCGGCCCTCTTCCACGACATCGCCAAGGGACGCGGGGGCGACCATTCCGAGCTGGGCGCGCGCGACGTGCACCGCTTCTGCCGGCAGCACGGCATCGAGCGCGAGGACTCCAAGCTGATCGAGTTCCTCGTCGCCGAGCACCTGGTGATGAGCACGGTGGCGCAGAAGCAGGACCTGTCCGACCCCGAGGTGATCGCGGCCTTCGCGCGCCGCGTGGGCAACGAGCGCTACCTCACGGCGCTGTACCTGCTCACGGTGGCCGACATCCGCGGCACCTCGCCGCGCGTGTGGAACGCCTGGAAGGGCAAGCTGCTGGAAGACCTGTACCGCGCCACCTCGCGCGTGCTGGGCGGCCGCATGCCGGACCCCGACGCCGAGGTCGAGGCCCGCAAGCGCGAGGCCTTGACCGAACTCAAGCTGCATGCCCTGCCCTTCGAAGCCCACAAGGCGCTGTGGGACACGCTGGACGTTGGCTACTTCATGCGCCACGACGCGGGCGAGATCGCGTGGCACGCCAAGAAGCTGTCGCGCTTCGTGCCGCCGAAGAACGTGCCGGTCGACCCGCATGCGCAGGCCATCGTGCGGGCGCGCCTGTCGCCACTGGGCGAAGGGCTGCAGGTGGTGGTCTACACGCCCGACCAGCCCGACCTCTTCGCGCGCATCTGCGGCTACTTCGACCAGGCCTCCTTCAGCATCCTGGACGCGCGCGTGCACACGGCCAGCAACGGCTACGCCCTGGACACCTTCCAGGTCGTGACCACCTTCCTGCCCGAGCACTACCGCGAGCTGATCAGCATGGTCGAGACCGACCTCGCCCAGACGCTGAACACCGCCGGCGAACTGCCCCCGCCCAGCCGCGGGCGCGTCTCGCGGCGGGTGAAGAGCTTCCCGATCCGCCCGCGGGTGAACCTCACGCCCGACGAGAAGGCGCAGCGCTGGCTGCTCAGTATCTCGGCCAGCGACCGCGTCGGGCTGCTCTATTCGGTGGCGCGCGTGCTGGCAAGGCACCACCTGAACCTGCAGCTGGCCAAGGTCAGCACGCTGGGCGAGCGGGTGGAAGACAGCTTCCTCATCAGCGGGCCCGAGTTGCAGGGGCAGAAGGCGCAGCTCGCGATCGAGACGGAGCTGCTCGAAGCGCTCGACGCCTGAACGCCGGTTTCGATTTGAATCGGGCTGCAGCGCCCGCCCAGCGGGCGTTGGCAGCTATCAATTTCATAGCAACCCTGCCGATCAGGCGTCCAGCGTCTCCACGGGCAGCGCCTTGACCGGGCCTCGCACGGCGGGATGGGTAGCCAGGGCCCGCAGCGCGTCGTCCAGGGTGGCCTGCACGAGGAGCCCCGTGAGGCACAGCGCCTCGGGCGCCGCGGCGGGCGTGTGGTCGGCCCATACCACCCGCTGCAGCGACACGCCGTGCCCCGCCAACGCGGCCTGCAGCGCGTCCAGGCGCTGGCCGGCGACCAGCGGCACGCGCAGCCATCGCACGCCCGGAGCCGCTGCGCGCGGCAGCACCGGCAGCGCCTCGGTGGCATGCGGGTGCACGCCGAGGTGCGGCACCTGCTGCGCCGGCGGCACGCCCTCGAGGCGCGCCAAGTCCACCAGGTCGGCAATCACTGCCGAGGCGGTCTGCTCCGCGCCGGCGCCGGCGCCGTAGTACATCGTCACGCCCGCCGCGTCGCCCTTGACCATCACGCCGTTCATCGAGCCGTTGACCTGCGCCAGCAGATGCGTGGCCGGCAGCAGCGTGGGCTGCACGCGCAGCTCCACGCCCTCGGGCGTGCGGCGCGCCACGCCCAGCAGCTTGACGCGAAAGCCGAGCTGCTCGGCGCCGCGCACGTCGGCCGCCTCCAGGCCGTCGATGCCCTCGACCTGCACGTCGGCGAAGCGCAGCGGCATGCCGAAGGCGTTGGCCGCCAGCAGCGTGAGCTTGTGGGCGGCGTCGATGCCCTGCACGTCGAAGGCCGGGTCGGCCTCGGCGTAACCGAGCGCCTGCGCCTCGCGCAGCGCGTCCGCGAAGCCCATGCCCTCGTCGCGCATCTTGCTCAGGATGAAGTTGCTGGTGCCGTTGATGATGCCGGCCAGCCATTCGACGCGGTTGGCAACGAGCCCTTCGCGCAGCGCCTTCACGATCGGGATGCTCACGGCCACCGCGCCCTCGTAGGCCACAGCCACGCCGCGCGCCCGCGCCGCCGCGAAGATCTCCTCGCCGTGCACCGCCAGCAGGGCCTTGTTGGCGGTCACCACGCGCTTGCCGTGCGCGATGGCCGCCAGCACCCAGTCGCGCGCCGGCCCGGTGCCGCCGGCGGCCTCGACCACCACGTCGACCTCGGGGTGGGCGGCCACCTCGAAGGGATCGGCCGTGACCGGCACCGCCGCGCCGACGATGCGCGCCGCGCGCGCCAGGTCG
This sequence comes from Xenophilus aerolatus, assembly GCA_030418545.1. GTDB lineage: Bacteria > Pseudomonadota > Gammaproteobacteria > Burkholderiales > Burkholderiaceae_C > Xenophilus. The sequence continues at coordinate 130,294 of QAIB01000009.1, forward strand.
CGCGCCGCCACGGCCACGATCTCGATGCCCCGGCCGGCGCGCGCGGCGATGTGGCGCTGGTTGCGAGCCAGCACGCGGAAGGTGCCGCCGCCCACGGTGCCGATGCCGATCATGCCCACGCGCAGCGCACGGGTGGCGGCCGGCAGCAGGCCGCGGGCTTCGAGGGACGGGACGGGATCGCGGTACATGGACTTCTCCTGACGACAAAAAACAAACCCGGCTGCCAGGCCGGGTGGGTCAGTCGTTTGGAGGAAGATCGATCACCAGGTGGCTGCCGGAACGGGCCACCTGCACGTGCTCAGGTGGCCGTGGTGGTAATCGAAATCATCATTCGTGCGTCCGGTGTCCGCCGGGCGGCGGACGGCATCGCACGGCCCGGATGGGCGGCGGATGCGCGGTGGAACGGATGGCACGACATGGAGCGGCGAGTATAGGCCGGGTTTCACGGCGCGCTGGCCAGGTGTCGCTCCAGCCATGCGCTGTAGCGCGACAGGCCGAAGCACAGCACCCAGTAGACGGCCGCGATGAAGAGGTAGCCCTCGAGGTAGAACGGCCGCCAGGTCGGGTCGCCGCCCAGCGCCAGGCCCAGCGCGCCGGTCAGCTCGAACAGGCCGACGATGGTGACGAGCGACGTGTCCTTGAGCGTGCCCACGACGTTGTTGGTCAGCGCCGGCACCACCAGGCGCAGCGCCTGCGGCAGCACGATGTCGCGCTGCACCGGCCAGCGGCCGAAGCCCAGCGCCATTGCCGCCTCGGTCTGGCCGCGCGGCACGGCCTGCAGGCCGCCGCGGATGATCTCGGCCAGGTAGGCCGCCACGAAGAGGCTCAGGCCGGCCAGCACGCGCACCAGCACGTCGGGCTTCCAGCCCGCGGGCCACAGCAGCGGCAGCAGGTACGAGGCCATGAACAGCACGGAGATCAGCGGCACGCCGCGGATCAGCTCCACGTAGGTCGCGGCCAGGGCGCGCACCGCCGCCCAGGGCGAGCGCCGCGCCAGCGCGAGCACCAGCGCCAGCGGAAAGGCCAGCGCCAGCCCGACCACGGCCAGGCCGATGGTCAGCGGCAGCCCACCCCACCGGTTGGTGGGCACCGGCGACAGCCCGGCCACGCCGCCGAACATCAGCAGCACCGCGACGGCCAGCGTGCCGGCCCACAGCGGCAGCAGCCACCAGCGCCAGCAGCGCGGCCAGGCGCTCAGCAGGGTCGTGGCCGACAGCAGCGCGACCGCGACCGCCGGGCGCCACTGTTCCTCGTAGGGATAGCGACCGAAGAGCATCGGCCGCCACTTCTCGGCGATCACGCCCCAGCAGGCGCCGTGGTGCGCCGCGCGGCAGGCTTCGGCGTCGGGCCGGAAGACGGCATGCAGCAGCGCCCAGTCAAAGGCATGCCAGGCCGCCCAGCCCAGCGCGGCCAGCAGCAGCAGACTCACCGCGGCGCGCACCGGCGAGCCGAAGAGTTCCGCGCGCCAGCCGGTCACGAGGACCACCCGCGCAGCGCCACGCGGGCGTTGTAGACGTCCATCGCCGCCGAGATGAGAAGCGACAGCGTGAGGTACACCGCCATCACGATCGCGATGCACTCGAAGGCCTTGCCGGTCGAGTTGAGCGAGGTGTTGGCGACCGACACCAGCTCGGGGTAACCCACCGCCACGGCCAGCGAGGAGTTCTTGGTCAGGCTGAGCAGCTGGTTGGTCAGCGCCGGCACGATGACGCGCAGCGCCTGTGGCAGCACGACCAGCCGCAGTTCCTGTCCGGGCACGAGGCCCAGCGCACGCGCGGCCAGCTTCTGCCCCGCCGACACCGACAGGATGCCGGCGCGCACGATCTCGGCCACGAAGGCGGCGGTGTACAGCCCGAGGCCGAGCACGATCGCCAGGTACTCCGGGCTCAGCGCCGCGCCGCCAACCACGTTGAAGCTGGTCGGCTCCGGCCAGTCGATCCGGCTGGGCCAGAAGGCGCCCTCCTCGGCCACCGGCCAGGGCATCGCGAGACCCCCCTTGCTGAGCCACACGCCGGGCAGGATGCGCAGCGGCTCGGTCGAGTCCGGCAGCAGTTGGGTGAGTGCGAAGTACAGCATCAGCAACTGCACCAGCAGCGGCACGTTGCGCAGCGTCTCGACGTAGGCCGTGCAGATGCCGCGCACCAGCCGATGCGGCGCGAGCCGGCCGATGCCGATCAGCGTGCCCAGCAGCACCGCCAGCACGGCCGCAGGCACCGCCGCGCGCAGCGTGTTCACCAGCCCGGCGAGGAATGCGCGCCAGAAAGGCTCGCTGGAGTCGAAGGCCAGCCAGCCTTCCGACAGTCCGAAGCCGGCCGGCTGGGCAAGAAAATCGAAATGCGTGTGGGCCCAGCGCCAGAAGCCCGCCGCGCCCGGCAGGCCACGCGCCAGCCACAGCAGGCCGGCGACCAGCGCCACGCCCAGCAGGACCTGCAGGCCCGCGGGCAGCGCGAGCCGGGGTGCGGCGCCGCGCCGCGCCGCGCGGCTCATCGCACCGGCAGTGCGTACAGCAGGCCGCCCTTGTTCCAGAGGTTGTTGGCGCCGCGCGGCAGCTTCAGCACCGACTTGGGACCGACGTTGCGCTCGAAGATCTCGCCGTAGTTGCCCACGGCCTTGATCGCGCGGTAGGACCACTCCTTGTCCAGGCCCAGCAGCTTGCCCAGGTCGTCGCCGGTGCCCAGCAGGCGCTGCTGCGCCGGGTCCTTGCTCGAGCCCTTGAGCTCGTCGATGTTGGCCTGCGTGATGCCGACCTCCTCGGCCTCGATCAGCGCGTTGGGCACCCACTTGGCAATGGCGAACCACTCGTCGTCGCCGCGCTTGACGGCCGGCGCCAGCGGTTCCTTGGAGATGAGTTCGGGCAGGATGACGTAATCGTCGGGATTGGGCGCTTCCTTGTTGCGCAGGCCGGCGAGCGCCGAGGTGTCGGTGGTGAAGGCCTGGCAGCGGCCGGCGAAGAAGGCCTTGAACGAGGCCTCGAAGCTCTCGAACACCACCGTCTTCACCGGGATGCCCTGCGCCTTGGACCAGTCGGCCACGTTCTTCTCGTTGGTGGTGCCCGACTGCGTGCAGATGGTCGCGCCCTTGAGCTGCTTGGCGCTGGTCACCTTGATCTTCTTGGGCACCAGGAAGCCCTGGCCGTCGTAGTAGTTGATGGTGGTGAAGTTCAGGCCCAGCGAGGCGTCGCGCGTGAGGTTCCAGGTGGTGTTGCGCGCCAGGATGTCGACCTCGCCGGCCTGCAGGGCGGCGAAGCGCTGCTGCGAGTTGAGCGGCACGAACTCGACCTTCTTCGCGTCGCCCAGCACGGCCGCGGCGATGGCCCGGCAGCTGTCGACGTCCAGGCCCGACCAGTTGCCCTGCGTGTCGGGCGCCGAGAAGCCGGCGACGCCGTTGGTCACGCCGCATTTGACGGCGCCGCGCTGCTTGACGGCATCGAGGGTCTTGCCGGCGTACGCGGGAACGGCAGCGAGGGTCGTCGCCAGCGCGAGGGCGCCGGCTGCGAGGGCAATCAGGGGGCGTTGGGTCATGGGCGTGCTTCCGGTGACTGAGGATCGCGGCCAGTGTACGGGGGCCACATCGCTGCTGCCAAAGACAGCCGGGTGCATTGCTTATGCGTCGCCGCGCGGTATCGCCGCGCCGCGAGTTTCACTAACATGCGGCCCCGTGACCAACTACTACCGCTGACGAAAAAACACATGACCAAATCCGACGACTTCGGCAAACTGATCCTGCGCGTCGCCCTGGGCGTGCTCATCCTGCTGCACGGCATCGCCAAGCTGCACACGGGCGTGGGCGGCATCGGCGGCATGCTCGCTTCGCACGGCCTGCCGGCGGCCACCGCCTACCTGGTCTACGTCGGCGAGATCGTGGCGCCCGTGCTGCTCATCGTCGGCCTGTTCACGCGACCGGCTGCATGGGTCGTGGTCATCAACATGCTGGTGGCTGTGTGGCTGGTGCACCTGAAAGACCTCGGCGCGCTCAACGGCCAGGGCGGCTGGGCGCTCGAACTGCAGGGCATGTTCCTGTTCTCGGCGCTGGCCGTGGCCTTCCTCGGCGGCGGGCGCATCGGCATCGGCGGACGCTTCAACTGAACGCATTCGCTGCGCAAACATGACAACGGCCTGCATCGCAGGCCGTTTTTTCATGCAGTTCGCGCGCGCAGGGATCAGTCGTCGTCGCTCGCGTCCAGGCCGGGGAACAGGACCTCGGTGAAGCCGAAACGGCTGAAGTCACGCACCCGCATCGGGTACAGCTTGCCCAGCAGATGGTCGACCTCGTGCTGGACGACACGGGCGTGGAAGCCGTCCACCGTGCGGTCGATGGGGTCGCCGTAGGGGTCGAAGCCCGTGTAGCGGATGCGCGCGAAGCGCGGCACCACGCCGCGCAGGCCCGGCACCGACAGGCAGCCTTCCCAGCCCTCCTCCTCCTCGGTCCCGATCGGCTCGATGACCGGGTTCAGGAGCACGGTGCGTGGCACCACGGGTGCCTCGGGGTAACGGGGGTTGGGCGCATCGGTGCCGAAGATCACCAGCTGCTGGTCGACGCCGATCTGCGGCGCCGCCAGGCCGGCACCGTTGACCGCATGCATGGTCTCGAACATGTCGCGCACCAGCAGGTGCAGTTCGTCGGTGTCGAAGGCGGCCACCGGCTGCGCGATGCGCAGCAGGCGGGGGTCGCCCATCTTGAGGATGTCGCGGACTGTCATGCGCCGATTGTGGCGCGGCTGGCCTCAGGGGCCGTCGCCATGCGACGGGCGGCTCCAGCTGGCACCCGGGCTCAGGCCCGGCGCCCCGCGCGGCGCGCCGGAAGGCAGCACGCCCACACCCGGACGCGCGACCGGAGGCGTGCCGGGACGCACGTTCGGCGGCGGAGGACGCACGCCGGCGACCGGCGGACGGCCGCCGTACGCGGGGCCCTGCCAGCCCGGATAGCCGGGGCGGTAGCCATCGCGATACCCGTGGTAGTAGCCGCCACCCCAGTAGCGAGGACGCGAGTAGACGTCGATGTCGACATACGCCGGGCTGCCGTAGACCGGCGCGGGCGTGGCGTAGTAGGGGTAGTCGCCGTAGACGGTCGGGCCGGGAGCCACACAACCGCCCAGCAGGGCCAGCACGCCGGCGGCGCCGCCCAGTGCGAGAACTCGGGAACGATTCATGACTCAGCTCCTTGAAGAAATGGCCGAAGGCCCTTGCCTGTCGGACCCCGACGATCCACCCTGAATTCCCATTCGCGGGGTAACGCGGGGTAAAAGTCAGGTAAAGCTCAGAAATCCAGGCCTTAGGCGCCCGCCAGCAGGTCCAAGAGAGCGGCCTCGTCGATGACCAACACACCCAGCGCCTGCGCCTTCTCGAGCTTGCTGCCCGCCTCCGTACCAGCAACGACGCAGGTGGTCTTCTTGCTGACAGAGCCCGCCACCTTGGCTCCTGCGGCCTCCAGTTTCTCCTTGGCCTCTTCGCGCGACAGTGTCGGCAAGGTGCCCGTGATCACGAAGGTCTGCCCCGCCAGCGGCAAGGGCGCGCCGGCCACGGGCTCGCCCTCTTCCCAGTGCACGCCGGCGGCGCGCAACTGCTCCACCACCTCGCGGTTGTGCGGCTGCCGGAAGAAGGTGTGGATGCTCTGGGCCACGACCGGCCCCACATCGTTGACCTCCAGAAGCTGGCCCTCGGTCGCATCCATGATGTTGTCGAGCCGCCCGAAGTGCCGGGCCAGGTCCTTGGCCGTGCTCTCGCCCACGTGGCGGATGCCCAGGCCGAACAGGAAGCGCGGCAGCGTCGTCGTCTTCGAGGCTTCCAGCGCCGCGAGCAGGTTGCCGGCCGACTTGTCGGCCATGCGGTCCAGCCCGGCCAGCGCCGTCAGGCCGAGCCGGTACAGGTCGGGCAGCGAGCGCACGATGTTGCCGTCCACCAGTTGGTCCACCAGCTTGTCGCCCAGGCCCTCGATGTCCAGCGCACGGCGCTGCGCGTAGTGCAGGATGGCCTGCTTGCGTTGCGCCGCGCAGGCGATGCCACCCGTGCAGCGATGGTTGACCTCGCCCTTCTCGCGCACCACCGCGCTGCCGCACACCGGGCATTGGCGCGGCATGCGGAAGTTGGGCACGTAGGGCACGCGCGGTGCCAGCGCGGCGGGGTTGACTTGCGCCGCGGCGTCGACCACGGCCTCCTTGTCCTGCGAGGCTTCGGCCAGCGGCACCAGCGCCGGCGGCACGACGCCCACGACCTCGGGGATCACGTCGCCGGCGCGGCGCACGATCACCCGGTCGCCGATGCGCGCGCGCTTGCGCCGCAGCTCGAAGAGGTTGTGCAGCGTCGCGTTCGACACCGTGGTGCCGCCCACGAAGACCGGCTCGAGCTTGGCCACCGGCGTGAGCTTGCCGGTGCGCCCGACCTGGATGTCGATGCCGTTCAGGCGCGTGACCTGCTCCTGCGCCGGGTACTTGTGGGCCACGGCCCAGCGCGGCTCGCGGGTCTTGAAGCCCAGTTGGCGCTGCAGCGCCAGGCTGTCGACCTTGTAGACCACGCCGTCGATGTCGAAGGGCAAGTGGTCGCGCTTGGCTGCCACCTGCTGGTGGAACGCCACCAGCGCGTCCGCACCGGCACCGACGATGCGCTCGCTCGACACGGGCACGCCGAAGCGCTCCAGCGCGTCGAGCATGCCGCTGTGCGTCGGGGGCATGTCCCAGCCCTGCACCTCGCCAAGTCCGTAGGCGAAGAAGCTCAGCTTGCGCGCCGCCACCAGCGCAGGGTCGAGCTGGCGGATGGCGCCGGCGGCCGTATTGCGGGGGTTGATGAAGGTCTTCTCGCCTTGCTCGCGCTGGCGTTCGTTGAGGCGCTCGAAATCGTCCCGGCGCATGTAGACCTCGCCGCGCACTTCGAGCACCGGCGGCGCGTCGCCCTGGAGCCGCAGCGGGATCTGCCCGATGGTGCGCAGGTTCTGCGTCACGTCCTCGCCCGTCTCGCCGTCGCCGCGCGTGCTGCCCAGCACGAGCACACCGTCCTCGTAGCGCAGGTTGATCGCCAGGCCGTCGAACTTGAGTTCGGCCGCGTACTCGACGGGCGGGGCGTCGGGTGCCAGGCCCAGCTCGCGGCGCACGCGGGCATCGAAGGCACGGGCGCCGGCCTCGGTGGTGTCGGTCTCGGTCTGGATCGACAGCATCGGCACGCGGTGCCGCACGGGCCGCAGGCCTTCGAGCACGCGGCCGCCCACGCGCTGCGTGGGCGAATCGGGCGTGAGGAGTTCGGGGTTTGCCTGCTCCAGGGCCTGCAGGCGCTGGAAGAGCCGGTCGTACTCGGCGTCGGGCACCTCGGGCGCGTCGAGCACGTAGTAGAGATGGGCGTGGCGGTTGAGCTGCGCGCGCAGCGCGGCGGCTTCCTGGGCGGCGTCCTGGGTCATGGGCCTATTCTTTCCTGCGAGGGACTCGAGCCGCCCTCGCTATCATTTTCATAGCTACCTGCGCCCGCTGGATGGGCGCTGCAGGCCGATTCGATTCTGAAGATCTCAGCTGAACAGGCGCCGCGCCAACGACGACCCGGCCGCCAGGTCGCGCTCCTCCAGCGTGTCGTAGAGCTCCTCGAGGTCGGCGCCGATGGCGTCCATCGTCTCTTCGCGCAGCGGCTGGCCGTCGCTGTCGGTGACCACGCCGTCCATCTCGCGGCCCAGCGCATCGGCGATCTCGCGCATGCGCAGGAAGGGTTCGGCACCGCGGTCGACCTGCGGCACGTCCAGGCTCAGCCCCAGTTCGCGGATCGCGGACTGGGCCGGGTCGTCGGCCAGCGCCGCCTGGGTGTCGAAGCTCAGGCCGAGGATGGGCGGTGCGCCGGCGTCGGTGTTGGGCAGGACCATGCGGCCCGGCATCATGCCCGGCACGAAGCCCAGCCGCGCGGCGTTCTGCTGCACGTAGCCGGGGCTCCACGCCGCATGGCGCGCGCGCAGCACGAAGGCGAGCTGCGCATCGTGCCCGCTGGCGAACTGGTCGAGCTCGCGGGCGCGGGCCACTTCGTCGAGCATCTCGGGAAACTCCGGCGCGCCGTTCACCGCATCGGCGAAGGCCTGCGCCTTGACCACGAACTCGGAGTACTCGATTTCGTTCAGCGCGCCGGTGCGGTTGGCCAGCTGCACCCCAACCTGGAAGGCGCGGTAGCGCTGGCCCGCCACGGGCTGCTCCCACTGGCCGCTGTGCTCGTTCAGGCCCTCGACGGCGATGGGCTTGCTGCCCGCGCGACGCGTCGGCGGCAGCGCCGCCAGCGCGGCGGCGCCCGACACCGGCGCGTCGAGCGACACGGGCGCGATGACGTCGATCAGCGGATCGAGCCCGCCGCGGCGGTCGACCAGCTGCGCGGCGGTCTGGGCATTCGGCGGCGGCAGGTCGGGATCGAAGAGCGGCTCGTGGCGCTCCGCGCTCGCCACCTCGTGCGGGTCGACATGCAGCACCGGCTCCTCGTTGCCGGCCGGCAGCTCGATGCCGCCATGGCCGGTCGGCGGCGGGTCGCCCTCCACCCGGTCGGGCTGGCGCGGCGCGTTGCGGCGCGACATCCAGGTGTTGTAGCCGATGACGGCGGCGAGCACGAGGCCGCCGAGGATCGCGAGGGCGACGGTGAGATTGCTCATTCGAATTCTTGTGCGAGCGAAAAAAGGACCGTGGGACGGGCGGAGTTCAGCTCTCCGCCATCGTGACGGCGGATTCCATGTCCACCGCCACGATGCGCGAGACGCCCTGCTCCTGCATCGTCACGCCGATCAGCTGTTCGGCCATCTCCATCGCGATCTTGTTGTGGCTGATGAACAGGAACTGCGTGCCCTGCCCGCTCATCTTGGTCACCAGCTTGGCGTAGCGCTCGGTGTTGGCGTCGTCCAGCGGCGCATCGACCTCGTCCAGCAGGCAGAACGGCGCCGGGTTGAGCTGGAAGATGGCGAACACGAGCGCGATGGCGGTCAGCGCCTTCTCGCCGCCCGACAGCAGGTGGATGGTCTGGTTCTTCTTGCCCGGCGGCTGGGCCATGACCTGCACGCCGGAGTCGAGGATCTCGTCGCCGGTCATGATGAGCTTGGCATTGCCGCCGCCGAAGAGCTCCGGGAACATGCGGCTGAAGTGCTCGTTGACGATCTTGAAGGTGCCGCCGAGCAGCTCGCGCGTCTCGCCGTCGATCTTGCGGATGGCATCTTCCAGCGTGGTGATGGCCTCGTTCAGGTCGGCCGACTGCGCGTCGAGGAAGGTCTTGCGCTCGCGCGCGCTGGTGAGTTCGTCGAGCGCCGCGAGGTTGACCGGGCCAAGTGCCGCCACCTCGCGGTGCAGGCGGTCGATCTCGCCCTGCAGGCCGATGAGGCGCACCTTGTCGTCCTCGATCGACTGCTTCACGGCGTCCAGGTCTGCCTGCGCATCGGCCAGCAGTTGGGCGTACTGCTCGAAGCCCAGGCGCGCGGCCTGCTCCTTGAGCTGGAACTCGGTGATGCGTTGGCGCAGCGGGTCGAGCTCGCGCTCCAGTTGCAGACGGCGCTCGTCGCTGGCGCGCAGCTTGAGCGTGAGGTCGTCGTACTGGCTGCGCATCGCCGCGAGGGACTGCTCGCGCTCGAGCTTCAGGCTCAGCGCGTCCTGCAGGCCGGCCTGGGCCGCGGCGTCCGACAGACGCGCCAGCTCGCCCTGGGCGCGTTCGCGCTCGTCGGCCAGCGCCACAGCCTGCTGCGACGCGGTCTCGATCGCGCGGTTGAGTTCGCCGCGCCGCGCCTCCAGCGTGCGCTGCGAGAAGGCGGCCTCCTGCAACTGGCGCTCCAGGCTGCGGTGCTGCTCGCGGGCGGCCGTCAGTTGCCGTGCGGCCTCGATCACGCGCTCCTCCAGCTGGGCATGGCGCTCCTGGCTGTCGGCCAGCTGCATGTCCAGCTCCTCGAAGCGGCCCTCGGCCGCCACGCGGCGCTCCTGCAGCTCTTCCAGCTGGGCATCGACCTCGCCGAGGTCGGCGGAGAGCTGCTCGCTGCGCGCGCGGGTCTGCTCGGCCAGCTGCGACAGGCGCAGTGTCTCGACCTGCAGCTCGTGGGCGCGCGACTGCGTCTCCGCCGCCTCGCGCCGCACGGTGACCAGGCGGGACGCAGCGTCGGCATACGCCGCCTCGGCGCGGACCAGCGCGGTGCGTGCCTCGTCGGCGATGAGGTTCTGGGCGCGCAGCTGGCGCTCCAGGTTCTCCATCTCCTGCTGGCGCGCCAGCAGGCCGGACTGCTCGGAGTCCTGGGCGTAGAAGCTCACGCTGTGCGCGGTGACCGAATGGCCGCTCTTCACGTAGATCGCCTCGCCCGGCGCAAGACGCTCGCGCTGGGCCATCGCCTCCTCCAGCGATTCGGCCGTGTGGCAGCCGTGCAGCCAGTCGGCCAGCAGCGCCTGCAGGCCGGCGTCGTTCAGGCGCAGCAGATCGGACAGGCGCGGCAACCCGCCCGCGGCAGACGGCGCGGCGGCGCTCGGCGCGCTGTAGAAGGCCAGCTTGGCCGGCGGTGCGTCGTTGCCGAAGGCGCGCGCCATGTCGAGCCGCGAGATCTCCAGCGCGCCCATGCGCTCGCGCAGGGCCGCCTCGAGGGCGTTCTCCCAGCCGGACTCGATGTGGATGCGGCTCCACAGGCCCTGCAGGCCGTCCAGCCCGTGCTTGGCGAGCCAGGGCGCGAGCTTGCCGTCGGTCTTGACCTTTTCCTGCAGCGCCTTGAGCGCTTCCAGCCGGGCCGACAGCTCGGCCAGGCGCGCGCCCTCGGTGTTGACGGCCTGCTGCCGCGTGCGACGGTCGTCGTCGAGCTGCGGCACGCTCTCCTGCAGTTCATGCAGGCGGGCGTCGGCCTCGGTCGCGGCTTCCTGGGCAGCAGCGAGCTGTTCCTGCAGGGCCGCGAGGCGCGCCTCGTCGGGCGCGGCCAGGGCGTTGCGGTCGGCGCGAAGGCGTTCGCTGCGCTGCGTGAGCTGCCGCGTCTGCTCCTCGATGTTGCGCTGGTCGGCGGCCAGCACCTGGATCTGCTGCTGGATCTGCACGACCGCGGCGCGCTGCGTGTTGGCCTCGTCCTGCGCACGCTGCTGGGCGTCTTCGAGTTCGGGCAGGCGCGCGTCGTGTTCTTCGAGCTGGGCGGCGAGGATCGCGCCCTGCTCCTCCGCATCGACGCCCTGCCCCGCCAGCGTCTCGATCTCGGCCTCGGCATCGGCGCGGCGCGTTTCCCACTGGCCGATCTGCTCGGCAAGTTGCACCAGGCGCTGCTCGACGCGCTGGCGGCCCTCGACCACGAAGCGGATCTCGCCTTCGAGGCGGCCGACCTCCGCGCTGGCCTCGTACAGCTTGCCCTGCGCCTGGTTGACCTGATCGCCGGCACCGTAGTGGGCCTGGCGGATGGTCTCGAGTTCGGCCTCGACGTGGCGCAGGTCGGCGGTGCGCGATTCGAGGTCGTTCAGCGCCTTGTCGGCATCGGCCTTGACGCGCGCCTGGTCGGCCTCGCTCTCGCTGCGCTTGAGGAACCACAGCTGGTGCTGCTTGCGCGTGGCGTCGGCCTGCAGCGCGTTGTAGCGGGCCGCCACCTCGGCCTGCTTCTCCAGGCGCTCCAGGTTGGCGCCCAGCTCGCGCAGGATGTCCTCGACGCGGGTGAGGTTCTCGCGCGTGTCGCCCAGGCGGTTCTCGGTCTCGCGGCGGCGCTCCTTGTACTTGGAGACGCCGGCGGCTTCCTCGAGGAACAGGCGCAGCTCCTCGGGCTTGGATTCGATGATCCGGCTGATCGTGCCCTGGCCGATGATGGCGTAGGCGCGCGGGCCCAGGCCCGTGCCCAGGAACACGTCCTGCACGTCGCGCCGGCGCACCGGCTGGTTGTTGATGTAGTAGCTGCTGGTGCCGTCGCGCGTGAGCACGCGCTTGACGGCGATCTCGGTGAACTGGCTCCACTGGCCGCCGGCACGGTGGTCGGCGTTGTCGAACACCAGCTCCACGCTGGAGCGGCTGGCCTGCTTGCGCGAGGTCGTGCCGTTGAAGATCACGTCCTGCATCGACTCGCCGCGCAGTTCGCTGGCGCGCGACTCGCCCAGCACCCAGCGCACCGCGTCCATGATGTTCGACTTGCCGCATCCGTTGGGGCCCACCACGCCGACCAGTTGGCCGGGAAGCATGAAGTTGGTGGGTTCCGCGAAGGACTTGAAGCCCGAGAGCTTGATCGAATTGAGACGCACGGCGGATCGGCTTTTGCAGCCAAGGTATTGATTTGTAAGGAAAAATGCACGCGGCGATGCGCTGCCGCCCGGCCGGGCGATGATAACGTGCAGGTATGCGCTTCCCGGTCCCCTCCCACTCGTCCCGCGGCCGCATTCGCGCCCGCCTGGCGCTGCCGCTGGTCGCGGTGCTCGCGGGCTGCGGCGCCTTCACCGACACGCAGCGCGCCGAGCCTTACGAGGGGCGCGAATGGCTGCAGTCCGGCACCAACCGCATTGCCAACTTGGCGCTTCGCGACAACCTGCAGTCGGTGCAGCGCGTGCAGCTGTCGCTGTACCGCCGCAACCCGCGCGAATGGCGCAAGTGGGCCACCAGCGCCGACGACGCGATTGCCCGCACCTGGGACGCGATCCACAACGACAAGCCCCTGGCCGAACTGCGCGGCGCCACCAGCATCGACGCCGTGCGCATGGCCTTCGAGACCGGACCCGCACCGGCCTACCAGGGCGACCGCGTGGCCGCGCTGGTGGTGGGCTGGGCGGCGATGCTCAAGCAGGCCAACGGCGACACCTGGCAGCAGACCATGATCGACGGCGTGAGCGCCGAGAACGCCTACCGCGCGGCACGCAATTTCGAGATCTCGCTGTGGCTGTTGAGCTCGCGCACCGGTCCCGACGGCCGTCCGCTGCTGCTGTCGACCGAGATCAGCGACCGTGGTCGCAACCTGGTGGTCGACCGCGAACTGTCCAAGGTGGTCGGCCGTCTCGACCTGCTGGCCGCCCAGGCCGACGAGAAATACCGCCGCGCGGCACTCGACTTCAGCCAGAACTGGTTGATGGGCAGCCTGGGGCCATTTCTGCAGATGGTCCAGCGTTGAGACGCGTCGTCATCATGCAGCGCTTCCCATGAGGTGCTTCCGGAAATTAAATTCCTTTTTATCCGAATACGGTAATATGTTTCCGTGGACAAGAAGGAACTTCTCCAGCGCCTGGCCGGCCAGCGCGACGCGCTCGGCCTCACGGGCCAGCAGGTGGCCGAGCGCGCAGGCCTGACCGAGCGCTCCATCCGAAACGCGCTGGGGCCGCAGGGCAATCCGCAGCTGTCGTCGCTGCTGGCGCTGGTCGATGCGCTGGACATGGAACTCCAGCTCGTGCCCAAGGGCTTCGGCGCGGCCGTCGTGCCTGCGGGCGACGCGGACTACCGGCCCGTGGGCACGCGCATCGGCGACGCGCTGGCGACGGCGCATGCCGACAGCCCGCCCACGCCAGCGCCGGCCCCGCGCCGAAGCCCGCCATGAACGTCAAGATCCTGGAGATCGCCCTCGGCGGGCGCCGCTGGGGCAAGCTCTTCCAGTACGGCGACCTGTGCCGCTTCGTGGCCGAGCCGGCCATCGTCGCCAGCCCGCCCGAGGCGGTGCTGTCGCTGTCCATGCTCGCCAGCGATGCGGCCACGCAGTCCGCACTGTGGGCCGACCTGAAGAACCCGCTCTTCAACGCCCAGGGCGGCCGCCTGCCCACCTGGTTCCAGAACCTGCTGCCCGAAGGCGTGCTGCGCAGCCACATCGCGCAGTTGCGCGGCTGCCGGGAGGACGACCACTTCGAACTGCTGGCGGCCTGCGGCGGCGACCTGCCCGGCGCGGTGAGCGCGCGGCCGGTGGAGGTCGACCGCCCCACCCTGCAGCGCCTGGTGACGCAGGACCAGGACGCGCTGGAGATGTCGGTGGTGGCCAACCCGCTGCCGCAGGGCATCTCGGTGTCGGGCGTGCAGCCCAAGCTGGGGCTGGCGCGCCAGGGCGGGCGCTACACCGCACGCACGCGCGCCGGAACCAGCACGCGCGTCATCGCCAAGCTGCCGCTGGTCGGCAGGCCGCACATGCCGCAGCTGGAGATGCTTTCGCTGCAGATGGCCGCAGCCGCCGGCGTGACGGTCTGCCATGCCGAGCTGGCGCCGCTCTCGGCCATCCACGCCGAGCACAGCTACGCGCTGCCCGACGAGCCCGAGTTCCTGGCCGTGACGCGCTTCGACCGCGATGGCGCACGCCGCATCCATTTCGAGGACTTCGCGCAGGTGCTCGCGATCGACCCGCAGGACAAGTACGGCGCCAGCTACCTCGCGATGGCGCTGGCCATGCGCGCCTTCCCCACGCTCGGCGACGAGGCCGTGCTCGAGCTGGTCCGGCGGCTGGTGGTCAACGAACTGCTCGGCAACCCCGACGCGCACCTGAAGAATTTCGGCGTGCTGTACCCGGAGGGCACCGCGCCGCGACTCGCGCCCGCCTATGACATCGTGGCCTACGCCGCCATGCAGGGCGCCGAAGGCCATGCCTTGCCGCTGCTGCCGCCCGCACGCGGCACCGCACCGGCCGCGCGGCGCGGCACGCTCTTCACGCCGGCCAACGTGCGCGCCTTCTGCTTCTCGGCCGGCCTGCACGAGCCGCTCGTGCGCAAGACCATCACCGAGACCGCCCGCCTCGCCAAGGCACGCTGGCCGGCCATGCTCGAAGCGTCCACCCTGCCCGACGCCTGGAAGGCCAGGCTGCAGGCGCGCTGGGCGGCACACACTTTGCTGCACAGCGTGTCACGGGCCCGCTCCTAGAATCAAAGCGCTTCATCGACGCCGGTGCACACGCGCCGCGCCGTCGCCTCCAACCCTTCGGACTTCTTCCCTCCCATCCATGAGCTCACTCAATTTCATCGGCGGCGAAAAAGGCGGCGTCGGCAAGTCGGTCACCTCGCGCCTGCTGGCCCAGTACTTCATCGACCACAGCCGGCCCTTCGTCGGCTATGACACCGACCGGTCGCACAACTCCTTCACCCGCTTCTACGAGGGCTTCGCCTCGCCGGTGGCGGTGGACAGCTTCGAAGGGCTGGACACGGTGGTCAACGGCTTCGAGCACAACCCGCAGCAGAGCGTGATCGTCGACATGGCGGCGCAGACGCTGGCGCCGCTGGCGCGCTGGATCGAGGAATCGCAGCTCTTCGACGTCTTCGCCGAGATCGGCGTGCACGTGAACTTCTGGCACGTGATGGACGACGGCCGCGATTCGAGCGACCTCCTGGGCAAGCTGGTCGACACCTTCGGCAGCCGCGCCAACTACATCGTGGTGCAGAACTACGGCCGCGGGAGCGACTTCGGCCTCATGCTCGGCTCGCAGTCGCTGGCCAAGGCCACGGCCCAGGGCGCGCGGGTCATCTCCCTGCCGCGCCTGAAGGAAGCCAGCATGCGCAAGATCGACAACCGCAACACCAGCTTCTGGAAGGCCGTGAACGACAAGGAAGGCCCCGACGCGCTGGGCCTGCTGGAGCGCCAGCGCGTCAAGAGCTGGCTGGCGCAGGCCTATGCGGCCTTCGACACGCTGCCGCTCTGAAGCGACCCGCTCCAACGAAAACACCGCCCGAGGGCGGTGTTCTTTCTTGCGCCTGCAGTGGGAGCTGCAGTTGCAGTCGGGCTCAGGCCGTCACGAAGCGCTTGGCCGGCCGGTTGCCACGGCCGACGAGCAGGCCCAGGATGACCAGTCCGAAGACGACGAAGCAGATGAAGGACCAGTTGGCGATCGACAGGCCCAGGAAGGTCCAGTCGACCTTGCTGCAGTCGCCGCTGCCCTTGAAGATCATCGGGATGGCGCGCTGCAGCGGGAAGGTCTCGATCATCCCGTAGATGTCGCGGCCGCAGCTCGCGAACTCCGGCGGGTGCCACTGCAGCCAGGTCTGGCGTGCGGCCGTGTAGGCCCCGCCGATGGCGAACAGAAGGCCCAGGCCGCCCCAGGTCTTTTGCAAGCCGATGCGGCCTGTAGCGCCCGCCAGTGCTGCGAACACCGCGATCAAAACGAGGGCATACCGCTGCACCACGCACATCGGGCACGGCTCGAGGCCCACGACGTGCTGCAGGTACATGCCGAAGGCGAGCATCAGCACGCAGGCGATGCAGATGAGCCAGTAGGTGCGGCGCGGGGCGCCAAATACGAATTTCATCAGCACCGCCCGGCCGCCCGTAGGTGCTGATGCGCCCCCTCGGGGGGCAGCGATACGCGAAGCGATGAGCGTGGGGGTGAAGTCATATCCCGAGTCCTTGTTCGACGAAGACACGCGCCTTGCGCGGGCTGGCCACCACGGTGTCGCCCTCGCGCAGCCCCATGTCACGGTACTGCTGCGCGGAAATCTGCGCCTCGATGATGTTGCCGGATCCAGGATTGTCTGGATTCGGTTCGACAGGTTCGAGTTCCATGCGCGCGATCGGGCCGACGACGATGGCGCGGCCGATGGTAGCGACGATCCCCTGCGCGTGCCCGCTGCCCGGCGCGAAGCGGGTGATCTCGAAGTCGTGTGGGCGCACGTAGGCCAGCGCCTTCGCGTCCTCGGCCGCATCGGCTTCGGACGAAGCGATTCGCACGCCCTGCACCTCGACCTCGCCCTGGTGGGCGCGCCCGTGGAACAGGTTGACGTCGCCCAGGAACCCGTAGACGAAGGGGCTGGCCGGGTGGTCCCACACGTCCTGCGGCGAGCCGACCTGCTCGATGCGGCCGGCGTTCATCAGCACCACGCGGTCGGCCACCTCGAGCGCCTCTTCCTGGTCGTGCGTGACGAAAATCGAGGTGACGTGCAGTTCGTCGTGCAGGCGGCGCAGCCAGCGGCGCAGTTCCTTGCGCACCTTGGCGTCGAGCGCGCCGAAGGGTTCGTCCAGCAGCAGCACCTTGGGCTCCACGGCCAGCGCGCGCGCCAGGGCGATGCGCTGGCGCTGCCCGCCCGAGAGCTGCGAGGGATAACGGTCGGCCAGCCAGTCGAGCTGCACCAGCTTGAGCAGGTCCAGCACCTTGGCCTTGATCTGTGCGTCGCTCGGGCGCTGGCCGCGCGGCTTGATGCGCAGGCCGAAGGCCACGTTCTCGAACACCGTCATGTGCCGGAACAGCGCGTAGTGCTGGAACACGAAGCCCACGTTGCGCTCGCGCACGTGCACGTCGGTCGTGTCCTCACCCGAGAACAGGATCGTGCCGCTGTCGGCCGTCTCCAGCCCCGCGATGATGCGCAGCAGCGTGGTCTTGCCGCAGCCTGACGGGCCCAGCAGCGCGAACAGCTCGCCCGAATCGATGTTCAGGCTGACGTCGCGCAGCGCGTGGAAATCGCCGAAGCGCTTGTTGACGTTGCGAATTTCGATGCTCATGGGGATTCCTTGGATGCGGACTTCCGTACGCGAAGGACGCGAAGATTTCGCGAAGAACGCAAAAGGAAGACAAACTATCTTTTGATATCTTTTTCGCGACCTTCGCGCAACCTTCGCGCCCTTCGCGTACGGATGTCCGGTGTTCTCTCAGCCCGCCGCCGGCCGCTCCGGCGGCAGTTCGGAGATGGCTTTCATTTCACGGTCGTGGCGCCATTCGGCCACGGTCTTGATGACCAGGGTCACCAGCGCCAGGATGGCCAGCAGCGAAGCGACGGCGAAGGCGGCGACGGACTGGTACTCGTTGTAGAGCACCTCGACGTGCAGCGGCATGGTGTTGGTCTGGCCGCGGATGTGGCCCGAGACGACGGACACGGCGCCGAATTCGCCCATCGCCCGCGCGTTGCACAGGATCACGCCGTACAGCAGCCCCCACTTGATGTTGGGCAGGGTCACGCGCCAGAAGGTCTGCCAGCCGCTCGCGCCCAGCACGATGGCGGCCTGCTCCTCGTCCGTGCCCTGCGCCTGCATCAGCGGCACCAGTTCGCGCGCGATGAAGGGAAAGGTGACGAAGATGGTGGCCAGCACGATGCCCGGCACGGCGAAGATGATCTTGATGTCGTGCGCCGCCAGCCACGGGCCGAGCCAGCCCTGCGCGCCGAAGACCAGCACGTAGATCAGGCCCGCCACGACAGGCGAGACGGCGAAGGGCAGGTCGACCAGCGTCGTCAGGAAGGCCTTGCCCCTGAACTCGAACTTGGCGATGGCCCAGGCCGCCGCGACGCCGAACACCAGGTTCAGCGGCACCGAGATCGCCGCGACGATCAGCGTGAGCCGGATCGCCGACCAGGCGTCGGGCTCCTTCAGGGCTTCCCAGTACGCGTCCCAGCCCTTGCGCAGCGCCTCGGTCGCCACCGCCGCCAGCGGCAGCACGAGGAAGAAGAACATGAAGAGCAGCGCCAGGCCGATCAGCGTCCAGCGCACGGCTGGCGATTCGGTGGTCCCCGCCTGCGCGCGCCGCACCGGGGCACGCATTCCCGTGCCGCCGCTCATGCCGATGCCCCCCGCCTGCGCTGCCAGCTCTGCAGGGCGTTGATGACCAGCAGCATCAGGAACGAGAAGACCAGCATCACGAGCGCCACCGCCGTGGCGCCCGCGTAGTCGTACTGCTCCAGCTTGCCGATGATGATGAGCGGCGTGATCTCCGAGATCATGGGCATGTTGCCGGCGATGAAGATGACCGAGCCGTACTCGCCGATGGCGCGCGCGAAAGCCATCGCGAAGCCGGTCAGCAGCGCGGGCGTGATCGACGGCAGGATGACCAGGCGGAAGGTCTGCCAGCGCGTGGCACCCAGCGAGGTGGCGGCTTCTTCCAGTTCCTTTTCCGTGTCTTCGAGTACCGGCTGCACCGTGCGCACCACGAAGGGCAAGCCGATGAAGATGAGGGCGATCACCACGCCCGCAGGCGTGAAGGCCAGCTTGATGCCCAGCGGTTCGAGGTACTGGCCGATCCAGCCGTTGCCGGCCAGCAGCGCCGTGAGCGAGATGCCGGCCACGGCGGTGGGCAGCGCGAACGGCAGGTCGACCAAAGCGTCGACGATCTTCTTGCCCGGAAACTTGTAGCGCACCAGCACCCAGGCCACCAGCAGGCCGGCGAACAGGTTCACCAGCGCGGCCAGGAAGGACGCGCCGAAGGTCAGCCGGTAGGAGGCCAGCACGCGCGGCGCGGTGACGGCCACCCAGAACTGCTCCCAGCTCATCGTGAAGGTCTTGAAGACCAGCGCCGACAGCGGGATGAGGACGATGAGGCACAGGTACAGCAGCGTGTACCCGAGCGTGAGGTGGAAGCCCGGCAGCACCCGCTTGGCGCCGCCGGCCCTGCCACGCGAAATCGGCGCTGCCGCGGACGGCAGCGCCGATGAAACGGCACTGGTCATGGACTTATCGGCCGGGGGTGTAGAGCTTGTCGAACTGGCCGCCGTCGTTGAAGTGCACCTTCTGCGCTTCGCTCAGGCTGCCGAAGAGTTCCTGCACCGTGAACAGCTGCAGCGGCTTGAAGGTGGCGACGTGCTTCTTCAGCACGGCCTGCGAGCGCGGGCGCAGCGCATGCTTGGCGGCGATCTCCTGCGCCTCGTCCGAGTACAGGTAGTCGAGGTAGGCCTTGGCCAGCTCGCCCGAGCCCTTCTTGGCGGTGGTGCGCTCGACCACGGCGACCGGGTTCTCGGCCAGGATGCTGATGCTGGGGTAGACGGCGTCGACCTTGCCGGCGCCGAACTCGCGGTCGATCGACACCACCTCCGACTCGAAGGTGATCAGCGCGTCGCCGATGTTGCGTTGCAGGAAGGCGGTGGTCGCATCGCGGCCGCCGCGCGCCAGCACCGGCACGTTCTTGAACAGCTTGCCCACGAACTCCGCGGCCTGGGCGTCGGTGCCGCCCTTCTTCTTCACGTAGCCCCAGGCGGCCAGGTAGGCGTAGCGGCCGTTGCCGCCGGTCTTGGGGTTGACGATCACGACCTGCACACCGGGCTTGACCAGGTCTTCCCAGTCCTTGATGCCCTTGGGGTTGCCGTTGCGCACCAGGAACAGCATGGTCGAGGTGGTCGGTGCCGCGTTGTCGGGGAAGCGCTTGGCCCAGTCCTTGGCCACCACGCCCTTGTCGGCCAGGAACTCGATGTCGGTACTGGTGTTCATCGTCACCACGTCCGCATCGAGGCCGTCGGCCACCGCGCGGGCCTGGGCGCTCGAGCCGGCATGCGACTGGTCGATCTTCACATCGACGCCCTTCGTCTTCTTGTAGTGCGCGACGAAAGCGGCGTTGTAGTCCTTGTAGAACTCGCGCGCCACGTCGTACGAAACGTTCAGCAGCTGGTTCTGCGCCCACGCCGAACCGGCAATGGCCGAGGAGGCGACGATGAGCGCGGCGGCGATGTTCTTGATTCTCGATGTCATGGTGATGTGAAGGTTTCGAAACTCTGGCGCC
Organism: Xenophilus aerolatus; assembly: GCA_030418545.1. Classification (GTDB taxonomy): domain Bacteria; phylum Pseudomonadota; class Gammaproteobacteria; order Burkholderiales; family Burkholderiaceae_C; genus Xenophilus. Next base: position 150,568 of record QAIB01000009.1, read on the forward strand.
CGGCTCCCCGCTCCTCGAAAAGGCGGCTGGGCGCGTCCGTCAGGGACTCGAGCAGGGCCAGCCCCAGGGGCCAGTCGCCATGTCCCGAATCGACGTTGATGTGGCCGGCATTTTGCATCCGGACGAATTCGCTGCCCCAGGCGCGGGCATAGGCCCCCGCGAGGCGCACCGGGCAGAAGGGGTCGTTGCTGCTCGCGACGACGATGCTGCGGTAGGGCAGCCGCGCATAAGGCACGGGCGCGAAGTCGTTGAGCGCCGCGCGGCGTTCCGGGTCGGCGGGCGCCACCAGCAGCGCCCCGGCGACGCGCGACGCGGCCGCTTCGCCCAGGTGGGCCGTGGCGATGCAGCCCAGGCTGTGGGCGGCGATCACCACCGGCTGTTCCTGCGCCAGGATGAGCCGCTCCAGCGCGCCGACCCACGCCTCCCGCTTGGGCGACACCCAGTCGTCCTGCACCACGCGGCGGGCCGACTGCATGCGCTCCGCCCACAGGCTCTGCCAGTGGCCGGGGCCGGAGTCGCGCCAGCCGGGGACGATGATGACCGGGGTCGTCACGGCGCTTTACTTGTTCGGCTGAGGGGTCAGCCGCAGGTACGGGCGCACGGCGTTCCAGCCCTTGGGGAAGCGCTCCTTCAGCTCGGCCGGGTCCTGCAGGCTGGGGATGATCACCACGTCGTCGCCGTCCTTCCAGTTGGCGGGCGTGGCGACCTTGTGGCTGTCGGTGAGTTGCAGCGAGTCGATCACGCGCAGGATCTCGTCGAAGTTGCGGCCCGTGCTCGCCGGGTAGGTGATGGTGGCGCGCACCACGTGCTTGGGGTCGATGATGAACACGCTACGCACGGTGGCCGTCGCCGAGGCGTTCGGATGGATCAGGTCGTAGAGCTCGGCCACCTTGCGGTCCGCATCCGCCAGGATGGGGAAGTTCACCGTGGTGTTCTGCGTCTCGTTGATGTCGCCGATCCATTCCTTGTGCTTGTCGACCGGGTCGACGCTGATGGCGATCGGCTTGACGCCACGCTTGGCGAATTCACCGCCCAGCGCGGCGGTCTTGCCCAGTTCCGTGGTGCACACGGGCGTGAAGTCCGCCGGGTGCGAGAACAGCACGACCCAGGAATTGCCCGCCCATTCGTGGAAATGGATCGGGCCTTCGGACGAGTCCTGGGTGAAGTCGGGGGCGGTGTCGCCCAGTCGCAAGGTGGCCATGTCGCGCGCTCCTGTGGATCAAATCGGACCGGCGATTGTCGAAAGCCCGCCTACGATCTCAAACGAATATCTCCTTGTTTGAATATGCTTCCGACCGAATAAGCGCTTGAAGCGCTGCGATCGAATCGATAGCTCAGGCCCCCGTCAGACGGGCATCACCACCAGATTCGATCCGTGGTTCAGCTCGTCGTCGCACTTCTGCAGGTGCTCGGCGAAGAAGTCCAGCAGCAGCCGCACCGCCGGCACCAGCGCCCGCCGCGGCGGGTACATCGCGTGGACGATGCCCGACGGCGGATGCCAGCCCGGCAGTGCCTCGACCAGCCGCCCGGCGTGCAGGTCGTCCTGACACATGTAGTCGGGCATGAATCCGGCGCCGACACCCTGCAGGATCGCGAAGCGCAGGGTCAGCAGGTCGTCGGCCAGGTAGCGTGGAAAGGGCGTGTAGACGAAGCTGCGCCCGTCGGGCCCCACCAGCAGGGTGCCGGTGCGCGCATCGGCCGCCGACATGGCGACCGCATCCAGCCCGGCCAGGTTCTCCGGCCCCTGCAAGGGCTGCCGGCGGGCCAGCACCTCCGGCGCGGCGACCAGCAGCAGCCGGCTGCGGCTGAAGCTGCGCGCAGCCAGCGTGGCGCTGTTCTCGATTTCGGCGCGCACCCGCAGGGCCATGTCCACGCCCTCCTCCACCGGATCGACCGGGCGGTTGAGCACGCGCATCTCGACCGTGACGCCCGGATGGCGCTTCATGAAGATGGGCAGGATCGGCCCCACGCTGCTTTGCGCCAGCGTCACCGGGCAGCTCAGCCGCACGGTGCCGCGCGGCTCCTTCTGCACCTGGGCCACGGCTTCGGCGCCGGCCTCGGCCGTGTCGCGCACCGCGATGCAGTGGCGCAGGTAGATCTCGCCCGCCGGGGTGAGCGACAGGCGCCGCGTGCTGCGCTGCAGGAGCTGCACGCCCAGCGCGCTTTCCAGCTCGGCGACCCGCCGCGACAGGCGCGACTTGGGCACGTTCAAGGCCTTGCTGGCAGCCGTGAAGCCGCCCCGCTCCGCCACCTCGGCGAAGAACAGCATGTCGTTCAGGTCTTGCATGGGCTCGATTGTTCTCGTAGCGGGACAAAGAGTCGCTATTTTGGCCTCTTATCGACCGATTGGTGCGCCCATAGACTTATTCTCATGCCGCCTCGAACCCACTACCACGGGGCGACGCCAACCACCCAACGAAAGAGGTTCCCCATGAAGCTGCTTCAAGTCGATTCCAGCGTCCTCGGCACGAATTCCGTCTCGCGCCAGCTCACGGCCGAGATCACGGCCGAATGGCGCGCCAGCCACCCCGGCACCACGGTGGAACTGCTGGACCTCGCCACGGACACGCCCAACCACTTCAACGCCGACGCGCTCGGCATCAAGGCCGGCCTGCAGGCCGAACCCACCGAGGCGCAGCGTCGCGAGAACGCCGTGTCCGAGCGCCTGGTGAGCCAGTTCCTCGCAGCCGACGTGATCGTCGTCGGCGCCCCGCTCTACAACTTCTCGGTGCCCACCCAGCTCAAGGCCTGGATCGACCGCCTCGCCCAGGTCGGCCGTACCTTCAAGTACACCGAGAAGGGTCCCGTCGGCCTGGCCGGCGGCAAGACGGTGATCGTGGCCTCGACCCGCGGCGGCATGTACTCCACCAGCGACGCCGGCAACGCGATGGAACACCAGGAAAGCTACCTGAAGACCATCTTCGGCTTCTTCGGCATCACCGACGTTCGCATCGTGCGCGCCGAAGGCCTCGCAATGGGCGACGCAGCCAAGGCCGCGGCACTCGCCGCGGCGCGCGCCGAGATTGCCACGGCCACCGCCCAGGCGGCCAACCAGGACCAGGCCACGCTGGCCGCCTGAGCCCGCCGTCCACCTCCCCCCTCACGCCGCCGGCCCACCAGAGCCGGCGGCTTTTTTTCGGCCGCCGGCCGCGCGCCGGCAGGCGGATGGGTTGCGCCCCGGGCCTCGGCACAATGCGCCTCCAGGGCCCGCCGGATGGGCACGAGGTGCTATGAAAAAAAGAGCGTTCTGGGCTGCAGGCATGTGGCTGTCGATGCTGGCGACTGCCATCGCAGGCCCGGTACGGGGGGATGAACCCCTGCAGATCGTCACCGCGCCTGCCGCGTTGCAGGCTGCGGAAACCGCCGGCGCCGGCCTGGCGCGCTGTTTCGACGCGACGCCCGGCGCCGACGGGCTGCTCGACAACCGCAATCTGGCGCGCTCGCCACGGTGGCGGGAAGTCCTGGCGCCGTTGGCCGAGGGCGTGGCTGCCATCGCGCGCGTCGATCCACAGGCCGGCGTCGGCGTCGCGCGCTACGCGCACCGGCTTTTCGACAGCCGCTGGCTCCGCAGCCCGGACGCCTTCTTCGAACTCGTGGGCGTGGTCAACCGGCTGGACCGCCGCGCCTTCCACGATGGCGCCTGCGGCGAGACCCGCCTCGTGTACCGGCTGGCCTACCGCACACCCCGGATGCAGTCGCGCCTGCCGATGACCCTGAGCGTCGAGTTGCGGGCCGACCCGCCCGACGCACAGGGCGGTTGCGCCGGCGCCGCGCGCCTGTGGGTGCCGCCGGCCGGGCTCGACGAGCCGGCGCTCGGCCGCTGGCTGCTGTCACCGCAGGGCCCGCTCGCGCCCGAGCGCCTCGCACGGCAGCGGCTCGTGCAGATCGCCGTCAACCTGCAGAGCGTGCGCTGGCCATCGGGGGTGCGGCCCGACCTGGGCGGCCATGCGGAATATCTGATGCGTGCCTTCCGCTGGAATGCCACGGACAGCCGCTACGAAGCACGCCCGCTGGAGAACACGCCCGATCTCGCGCGCCTGCAGGCCGACGCCCGCCTGCGCGAGGACCTGCTGCGCTGGCTGCAACAGCCGTCGCAACGCCAGGCCCTGGACAGCGGCCAGTTGCGCATTCCCGAGCGCTACCTGGCCACCGAGGCGCGGTCGGTCACGCCGCGCGGCCTGGCCCGCCTGGCCAACCGGCCCTTCGTGCAGCTCTACGGCCAGGTGCCATGGCAGGCCGTGCCGGGTTCGCACACGCTGAGCTCGCCGGCCGCCTGGCTGCGCCGGCTCGACGACCTGAGCTGCGCCGGCTGCCACCAGAGTCGCGCCGTCGCCGGCTTCCATCTGCTGGGCGAGGACCGCCCCGAGGCGACGCGCACCTTCACGCCCGGCAACGCGCTCGCGGTCGGCCACTCGCCACACCTTCAGGACGAACTCGTCCGCCGCGCCGCCTACCTGAGCGCTACGCTGGCCCAGGGCCGCGCGGACCCCTTCCGGCCCCTGGCCGAGCACGGCGGGCCGGCCGGCGGCATGGGTGCGGCCTGCGGTCTCGGCGATGCGGGCTTCGAGGGCTGGCGCTGCGGGGCGGGCCTGCGCTGCCAGGCCGAAGGCGGCGCCAGCCACGATCGCAGCGTGGGGGTGTGCATGCCCGAACGCCCCGCCGTCGGCGCGATGTGCGAGCCTGCCCGGCTCACGCCCCGGGCCGATCCGCGCCTGGACCGCGCGCTGCGCGGCCAGCGCCTGTCGTGCGGCGACGCGGGCGTCTGCGAGAAGACGGCGGTCGGCTTCCCGGGCGGCATGTGCTCGGGTGCGTGCAAGCCGGGCGATGCGGACGGCGTGTGCGGACAGATCGCCATCCTGGACGACTTCAACCGCTGCCTGGCCGGGAACAAGCCCTTCGCGCAGTGCCTGCGGCACACGCGGCCGGGGCAGCTGCGCCGCTGCTCCGCCGCCCAGGCCTGCCGCGACGACTACGTCTGCACGCAGGTGGCCCAGCCATCCGGGCCGCTGTTCGCATCGGACAGCGGCGGTGCCTGCATGCCGCCCTACTTCCTGTTCCAGATGCGGGTGGACGGCCACCCGTGAGCGAGGCCGCTCAGCCGTTGTGCGTCTTGACCCAGGCGACGTACTTGTCCACCCAGCCCTGGAGGAACTGCTTGGTCGCCTCGTTGCCGATGTGGCCCTTGTCGTCGAACAGGTCTTCCTTGTTCTGGATGAAGGCCTCGGGCTGGCCGAGCGTGGGCACGTCGAGGTAGGCCAGCACGTTGCGCAGGTGCTGCTGCGCCAGCGCGGTGCCGATGGCGCCGACCGACACGCCGATCACGCCGGCGGGCTTGCCGGCCCAGGCGCTCTGGCCATAGGGACGCGATGCGTGGTCGATCGCGTTCTTCAGCACGCCGGGAATCGAGCGGTTGTACTCGGGCGTGACGAACAGCAGGCCCTGCGCGGCCGCGATCTCGCTCTTGAGCTTGAGCACCTCGGGGGCCTGCTTGCCGTCGTGGTCCTGGTTGTACAGCGGCAGGTTGTCGATGCGCACATGCTCGAAGGTGAAGTTCTCCGGCGCAAGGTGTGCCAGCGCGAGGGCCAGCTTGCGGTTGAAGGAATCCTGGCGAATGCTGCCGATGACGACGGCGATCTTGAACTGGCTCATGCGGGCTCCTGGCGATGGGTGAAGGGCAATCGAGGGACAACCATTATGGGAGCCCGAGCATGACCATGCAGCGGCAGCGCGGGCCGCTTCGGAGCATCATCCGCCCTCCTTAGAACGTGTTCAGGGTCTCCAAGGGGTCGCGTTGGGGTGCAATCGGGATGCGATCAGTGTCCCGGCGCGCCGCATGGGCTCATGCCCATGCAAGCGACGGGGCGCTGAGCGGGCCCGATTGCGCCCCAACCCGAAGGGCAGCCGCCTTGCCGGGCGGCCTGCGGCGTTGCAGCGCTTGCTCGTAGATGACTACGAGCGGCGCGCTGCGCCTTGCAGGCCGCCCGGCAAGGTGGCTGCGCGACCCCTTGGAGACTCTGAACACGTTCTTACATCCTCGACGGCAAGGCAAATTCATGCGAATCCTGATGGTGGGCGCGGGCGCGCTCGGTGGCTACTTCGGCGGGCGGCTTCTTGCCGCAGGCCGTGACCTCACCTTCCTCGTGCGCGCCGGGCGCGCGGCACAACTGGCGCGCGACGGGCTCGTCGTGCGCAGCCCCAAGGGCGACCTGCAGATCGACGCGCCGCCCCACGTGCTGGCCGAGCACATCGATGGCCCCTACGACCTCGTCGTGGTGAGCTGCAAGGCCTTCGACCTCGACCCGACCATGGACGCCATCGCGCCGGCGGTGGGGCCCGACACCGCGGTCCTGCCGGTGCTCAACGGCATGGCCCACTTCGGCCGGCTTGCGCAGCGCTTCGGCGACGACAAGGTGCTCGGTGGCCTGTGCATGATCTCCGCCTCGCTCGACGCGCAGGGCCATGTGGTCCATCACAACGACCTCGACGGCCTGACCTTCGGCGAGCGCAGCGGCGGCCGTTCGGCCCGCGTCGAGGCCATCGCCGCGCAGTTCCAGGGTGCGGGATTCACCGACCGGCTGAGCGACGACATCCTGCAGGACCTGTGGGAGAAGTGGCTGTTCATCGCCTCGGCCGCCGCACTGACCACGCTCATGCGCGCCAGTGTCGGCGCGGTGCACGCGGCCGGCGGCAGCGACGTGGCCCTGGCACTGGTCGACGAATGCGCGGCCATCGCGGCCCACAACGGCTTCGCGCCACGGCCCGCCACCCTCGAACGGGCGCGCGCGTCGGTGACGCAGGCCGGCTCGCCGCTGACGGCCTCGATGTACAAGGACATGGCACGCGGCGCGCGCGTCGAGGCCGACCAGATCCTGGGCGACCTGCTCGCGCGTGCGCCGGCCGGCTTCGCGTCGCCGTCGATGCTCCGCGCCGCCTACGTCAACCTCAAGACCTACGAAGTGCAGCGCGCGGCCGCCGCCGCCTGAGCCGGCTGCAGCCGGTGGCGCGCGTCAGGCGCGCTCGACCTGCGGCGGCAGCAGCTCGCGGCCGAGCATGCCGCGTGCATAGAAGTAGTTGGCGCGCGCGCGCTCGCTCAGCGCATCGAGGTCGACGTGGCCGGCGGCGTCGCAGGGGAAGCTGAAGCCCCGGCCCGGATGGAAGATGGAGCGAAAGCGCAGCTGCCAGCGCCGCAGATCGGTGTCATTGCCCATGGAAACTCCTTCCTGACGCCATGTACACGGCGCCAGGATAGGCCCGCTGCGCGGCCAGGCCTGCGGGCGGGCAGCCTGGCCTCGCGTGCGCCGGGCTGAGCGTCCGGCGTCGGACGGCGCCACGCGTGCTCAGCAGTCGCCGGGGCGGTTGCCCTTGGCCTTCTGCAGGCTGGCCTGCGTCACGCTGGCGCCTGCCGGCACGTCGTCGGTGATCCACACGTTGCCGCCGATGGTGGCGCCCTTGCCGATGGTCACGCGCCCGAGGATGGTGGCGCCGGCGTAGATCACCACGTCGTCCTCCACCACGGGGTGGCGCGGCAGGCCCTTCTGCAGGTTGCCCTCGGCGTCGGTCGGGAAGCGTTTCGCCCCCAGCGTCACGGCCTGGTACAGGCGCACGCGCTGCCCGATCACGGCCGTCTCGCCGATCACGATGCCCGTGCCGTGGTCCATGAAGAAGCCCGGGCCGATGGTGGCGCCGGGGTGGATGTCGATGCCGGTCTGCGCATGCGCGCGCTCGGCGACGATGCGCGCCAGCAGCGTGAGGCCCAGCTTGTACAGCGGGTGCGCGATGCGGTGGTGGATCATGGCCGTCACGCCCGGGTAGCACAGCAGCACCTCGTCCACGCTGCGTGCGGCCGGGTCGCCGTGGTAGGCGGCCATCACGTCGGTGTCGAGCAGCGCGCGGATGGCCGGCAGCTGCGTCGCGAAGTCGCGCGCGCGGGCCAGCGCATCGGCGCTCACGGCCGCGGCGTCGAAGGCGGTGTGGCGCAGTTCGTGCCGCAGCTCGAGCGTGGCCTGCCCGTGCAGCAGGTGCAGCGCGGCGTCGAGCGTGTGGGCGACATAGAAGTTCTCGCTCTCCTGTCGCAGGTCGGTCGGGCCCAGGCGCATCGGAAACAGCGCGCCGGTCAGCGACTCGACCAGCTCGGCCACGACCTGCCTAGAGGGCAGTTCGCGTTCGCCGCCGGACTGCGAGCGCTGCTGCGATTCGCGCCAGTCGTGCCGCACGCGGTGCAGCGAGGCGACGATATCTTCGATGGGGAATGCGCTCATGGCAAGGCCTTGTCGTGTGGGTGTCGGGCTCGTGGGTGGCGAGCATCGCACGGCCCTGCCGGCGCTGCAGTGCCGTGCGCCGCAGCGGCCCGAATTGGGACCGAAAGCATAGCTGCTCGCGCCGGTGGGACGCGGCCTTGCAGCCCTCGTCGTCATCGATGCAGGGCCGGGGGAACTCCGGGGTGTAACTTCGCGGATCGCGGCACGAACTCGAGACAGACGCAGTGCGATCGCGCTGCGGCACCCGTCCCACCAAGGAAGCATCCACATGAGACTCGACGAGACGACACGATCCACCACGGCCACGGGCTGGACACGCCGCACGGCCTTCCTCGGTACGGCCGCGCTGCTGGGATGGGCAGGCTGGGGGGTCGCATCCATGGCGGCCGAACGCGCCGTCGTCATTCCCCCGCCCGCCGACGACCCGGCCGCACCGGGCGGCGCGAGCACGGCGACCGCCGTGCTGGCCGGCGGCTGCTTCTGGGGCGTGCAGGGCGTGTTCCAGCATGTGAAGGGCGTGGCCAACGCGGTCTCCGGATACGCCGGCGGTGCGCCCCAGACGGCCCGCTACGAGGTCGTCGGCTCGGGAACCACCGGCCACGCGGAAGCCGTGCAGATCACCTATGACCCGCAAGAGGTCAGCTATGGAAGGCTGCTGCAGATCTTCTTCTCGGTGGCGCACAACCCGACCGAGTTGAACCGCCAGGGGCCCGACCATGGCACGCAATACCGCTCGACCGTGTTCGCCCAGGATGCGGAGCAGGCGCGCATCGCCAGGGCCTACATCGCCCAGCTCGACCGGGCGCGCAGCTTCGACGCACCGATCGTCACCACGATCGAGTCGGGCAAGCCCTTCTTCCCCGCCGAGGGCTATCACCAGGACTACCTCACGCGCAACCCCGGCGAGCCGTACATCGTCGTCAACGACCTGCCGAAGATCGAGAACCTCAGGAAGACCTTCCCGGACCGTTACCGCGAGACGCCGGTGCTGTTCCACGGACGGGCCAGGGGCTGAGCCCGACGGCGGCGCCCGCCGCCCGCCGCGGATGCCGATACTCTGCGCATGCAAGACCCGAAGAAAAGCTGGATGTGGGGCCGTGCGTTCCGCACCTATCCGCTGTCGATGTTCCCGCCGGCGCTGCGCCTCACGGTGAGTGCCGAGCTGACCGGTGACGGCCCGGCGACCGAGGATGCGCAGTGCGCACTGCGCCTCGCCGACGGCACGCAGGTGGGCCGCGTCAACCGCGACACGGGCGAGGTGCTGGTCGGCCGCCGGCTGAAGGAAGGCGACCTGCCCGGCAGGCCGCGCGCCTGAGCCGCTGCCGTCCCGTCCGCCGGCGCGGGCTTCGGCCCCGCGCCTGCACCGATGTGGTGCCTGTGGCAGGATCGCCGGCCGCATGCCTGCCGATCACCTTTCCCCCGCCCGCCCCGCCCCTCCTGTCCGACCCACAGCCCCCGGCCGCGACCGCGCCGGCCTGCTGATGCTCGGTGCGGCGATCGTGCTGATCGCCTTCAGCATGCGCCCGGTGTTCTCCAGCCTCTCGGTGGTGCTGCCCGACATCGTGGCCGGCACCGGCATGTCGGCCGCCACGGCGAGCGCCCTCACCACGCTGCCGGTGATCTGCCTGGGCGCCTTCGCGATGGTGGCGCCCTGGCTGGGGCGGCGGGTGGGCATCGAGCGCACGCTGCTGGCCTGCATGGTGCTGATCACGGCGGGCACCGCGCTGCGCGGCACGGCACAGGTGCCGGCGCTGTTCCTGGCCTCGGCGCTCGCGGGCGTGGGCATCGCGGTGGCCAACGTGCTGCTGTCGGCACTGGTCAAGCGCGACTTCGACCGCCGCCCGGCGCTGATGATGGGCCTGTACACCATGGCCGTGTGCGGCGGTGCGGCCAGCGGCGCCGGCATGACCGTGCCGCTGCAGCATGCACTCGGCACCGACTGGGCCGGTGCGCTGGCGATCTGGGCGGTGCCCGCGGCGGTGGCGCTGCTGCTGTGGGTGCCCTTCGCCCTGCCGGCCGGCCCGCAGCCCGGCGATGCCGACTACCGCGTGCGTGGCCTGTGGACCGACCCGCTGGCCTGGCAGGTGACCTTCTTCATGGGCCTGCAGTCGGCCCTCGCGTACTCGGTGATGGGCTGGCTCGCGCCGATCCTGCGCGAGCGCGGACTCGCAGCGGCGACGGCCGGCTTCGTCGTCTCGCTGTCGGTGCTGGTGCAGGTCCCCGTCTGCCTGGTCATCCCCGCACTGGCGCAGCGCCAGCGCCACCAGATCGGCCTGGCCGTCGGCCTGACGGTGCTCACGCTGGCGGCGCTGCTCGGCGCGATGTTCGCGCCGCTGCCCACGGTGTGGCTGTGGGCGGTGCTGCTCGGCGTGGCGCAGGGCGGCACCTTCGCGCTGGCGCTGACCCTGATCGTGATGCGCTCGCCCGACGCGCGCGTCGCGGCGCAGCTGTCAGGCATGGCGCAGGGTGTCGGCTACCTCGTGGCGGCCACCGGGCCGATGCTGGTCGGCCTGATGCGTGCGTGGACGGGGAGCTTCCGCGCCAGCGCCCTGCTCTTCGTCGCCATCGGCGTCGTGCTCGCCATGGCCGGCGCGGGTGCCGGGCGCGCCCGGGTGGTGGGCGCGGCGGCGGTGCCGCGCTGATGCGGCAGCGCCGCCGCGCGGCTCAGCGCTGCGCCTTGTCCTTCTGGTTCTGCGCCTCGATGCGTTCGCGCGCGGCCATCCAGTCGGCGTCGCTCCACTGGCGCAGCTCGTAGAAGTTGCCGCCCGTGGCCAGGGCCTGGCCGCCGTCCATCATGATGCTCTGGCCGGTGAGCCAGTCGCACTGGCCCGGCGCCATGAGGAAGGTGGCCAGGTTCTGCAGCTCGCGCATCTCGCCCACGCGGCCTTGAGGATTCGCCTTCTTCGTCCGCTCGCCAGGTTCCTCGCCGGGGTTCAGGCGCTTGCTCATGCCTTCCGTGGGAATCTCGCCCGGACCGATGCAGTTCAGCCGCACGCCCCACCGTGCCCACTCCACCGCCAGCGACTTGGTCATGACCTCGATGCCGGCCTTGCTCATGGCCGAGGGCACGACGTAGGGGCCGCCGTTGTCGACCCAGGTGGTGATGATGCTCATCACGCTGCGCATCGGGTCGCCGGCCTTCCATCGGCCCGCGCGGGTGTCGGCGATCCAGCGCTTGCCCACCGCCTGCGTCACGTAGAAGGTGCCGTGGAAGACGATGTTGGCCACGGCGTCGAAGCCGCGCGAGGACAGCGCCTCCGTCGGCGAGACGAAGTTGCCCGCCGCGTTGTTGATGAGGCCGGTGAGGCCGCCGCTCTGCCACAGCGACTCGACCATTTCCTCCACCGCTGCGGCCACGCGGATGTCGACGCCGAAGGTGTCGATGCGCCGTTGGGGAAACTGCGTGCGCCACTGCGCAGCCGTCTCTTCGCACACCGACTGGCGGCGCCCGCAGATCGCGATGTCGGAGCCCAGCCCGAGCAGCCGCTCGGCCATGGACTTGCCCAGGCCGGTGCCGCCGCCGGTGACGAGGATGCGCTGCCCGCGCATGAGTTGGGAATCGAACATGGTGTCTCCTGTGAATCGTGAACGAGCGATGCGTGGGCCATGCTAGCGGGCGCGGCGCCGCGGCGCTTGTCAAATCCGGCTCATCGCGCGCCGCGCCGCCCTGGCGACAATCGCCTCCAAGGTTTCAAGCCGAACGGGCCCGCAGCGCGCGCCCCGCCTGCGCGAGAAGCTACCGAATTCATAGCATCCCGAGGAGACGCCCCGCATGTCCGACGCCCCGCCCCCGTCCTTCCAGCCGCTGGCCGGCGTGCGCGTGCTGAGCCTCGCGCTCAACCTTCCCGGCCCCGCGGCGCTGATGCGCTGCCGCGCGATGGGCGCCGAATGCCTCAAGTTCGAGCCGCCGGCCGGCGACCCCATGCGGCACTACAACATCACCGCCTATGCCGCGCTGCACGCCGGCGTCGACGTGCGCACGGTGGACCTGAAACAGCCCGAGGGCCAGGCCGCGCTGCACGAGGCGCTGGCCCGCACCGACGTGCTGCTGACGTCCTTCCGCCCCTCCGCGCTCGCCAAGCTCGGGCTCGATCGCGCTGCCCTGCAGGCCCGCCACCCGCGGCTGTCGCAGGTGGCCATCGTCGGTGCCGCCGGCGCGCGCGCCGAGGAGCCGGGTCACGACCTCACCTACCTGGCCGACGCCGGCCTCGTCACCGGCACCGCGCTACCGCCCACGCTCTATGCCGACATGGGCGGTGCCCTGCTCGCGAGCGAGGCCGTGCTCCAGGCCGTGATCCAGGCGCGCGCCACCGGCCGCGGCGTGCACCACGAGGTGGCGCTGAACGACGCCGCGCAATGGCTCGCGCTGCCGCGCACCTGGGGCCTGACGGTGCCGGCCGGCGCCGTCGGCGGTGCCCATGCCGGCTACCGCGTCTACCCCTGTGCCGATGGCCGCGTGGCCGTGGCGGCGCTGGAGCCGCACTTCGCCGCGCGGCTGTGCGATGCGGCCGGGATGCCGCCCGCCGACATGGCCGACGCCGCCACGCACCGCGCCATCGCCGCCTGGCTCGCGGGCCAGACGCGCGCCGCGCTCGATGCGCTCGCACACGCGCGCGACATCCCGCTGCACACGCTCGCACCGGACGCCACATGAGGTCCACCGGCACCGTGCGTCAGTGGGACGCCACCCGCGGCTTCGGCTTCATCCGAACCGGCGACAGCCAGGACGTGTTCTTCCACGTGCGCGACTGGCGCGCCGGCTTCGAGCCGCAGGTCGGCACCGCCGTGCAGTTCGAGCGCATCGAGGTCGGCGGCAAGGGGCCGCGCGCCATGGCCGTGCAGCCCGTGGGCGCCACCGCTGCCCAGTCGAGTCGCCCATCCGCCGGCCCGACGCGCGAGCCCCGGCGCGGTGGCGATGCGCGCCCTGCGGCGGCTCGCCGGCGTGGCGGCTCTCGCGCGCCGTCGCGCCTCGGCGCCGCCTGGTGGGTCGCGTTGCTGCTCTGGGCGGCCCTGCTTGCATTCGGCCTGTCAACGCATCGCCTGCCCGCCTGGCTGGTGGCCGCGCTCGCGGCGCTGAACCTCGCCACCTTCGTCGCCTACTGGATCGACAAGCGCGCGGCCGAGGCCGGCCGGCAGCGCACGCCCGAGAACACGCTGCATCTCTTCGCCCTGCTGGGCGGCTGGCCGGCCGCGCGCGTGGCGCAGCAGGGCCTGCGGCACAAGTCCAGCAAGGCCGAGTTCCTGCGCATGTACGCGGCGACGGTGGTGGCGCACCTGGCCTTGCTTGCGGCGTGGGTGACGGGCTGGGTCGATCGCTTCGTGCGCTGAACGCCGCCGATGCCCCGGCCGCTGCGGGGTGATTGAGACGGGCGGGACCGGGCCGCTCGGCAGAATCCCGGCCCACATGGTCACCCTCCCCGCCACCGGCCCGGCGCCGGCTGCCTCCTCACGCCGCTTCTGGCCCGCGCTCGGCGCACTGGCGGCCCTGCTGGCCAGCGTGATCGTGCTGGGCCACGACGGGCGGCGCGTCGCGCAACTGCTCGTCCTGGCGCTGCCGCTGCTGGCCTGGCTGTCCTGGCCGGTGCGCAGTGCCGGCATGCACCGCCTGCGGCAGGCGGCCGTCACGCTGTGGGTCCTGGCCTTCGCGCTCGACGGCGTCGTGCGTGCCTACCTGCTCGACACCTACCAGTCCGCGCCCGATGGCGCGCTGGTGCTGGGCGCCGCCGCCAACACCAACCCGCGCGAGAGCGCGGAATACCTGTCGATGCACTGGCGCACCGCGCTGCTGTGGCTGCTGGCCGTGCTGGCCGCGGTGGCCTGCGCGTGGCGGCTGGCGGCACGCGGGCGGCGCGGCCCGTCGGCGCGGCTGTCGCGATGGGCCGCGGCCGGCCTGGCAGCGGTGCTGCTGCTGTCGGGCGTGGCCTATGCGAGCAAGCCCTGGCGCCGCCTGCACCCGGTGCTGTTCTGGAGCGGCTGGCAGTCGCAGCTCGACACCCTGCGTGCCGGCTGGGCCGACCAGCAGCGCGTGCGCGATGCGGCCCTGGCCCGTGCCCGCGCCGCGGCACCGGTGATCGCGCGCGAGGGGCCGTCGACGGTGGTGCTGGTCATCACCGACAGCATCAACCGCGACAACCTGGGCCTGTACGGCTACCGGCGCGCCACCACGCCGCGCCTGCAGGCGCAGCAGCGGCAGCTGGGCGAGCAGCTCACGGTGCTGCGCAACGCCTGGTCGGTCGATGCCAGCACCCTGCCCGCGCTGCGCAACCTGTTCGCATTCGGCGAGCCCGACCGCGCAGACCCACAGCACCTGCTGGCCATGGCCCGCGCGGCCGGCTACAAGACCTGGTGGATGAGCAACCACGACGACGTCGCCATCGAGCAGCAGCATGCACGCCTGGCCGACGTGGTCGACATCGTCAACCGCACCCCCGGCCGCGCCAGCGCCTCGCTCGACAGCGAGCTGCTGGACTGCGTGCAGGAGGCGCTGGAAGACCCGGCCGAGCGCAAGCTGATCATCGTGCACCTGCTGGGCGCGCACCCGCACTACACCTTGCGCTTCCCGCCGGGCCAGAACCCCTTCGACGACGAGGTCGACGCCGTGGAATCCGACATGGCGAAGAGCGGCCGTTCCGCCTGGGTGCGGCGCTTCCGGCAGGAGTACGACGCCGCACTGCTGTACCACGACTTCGTGGTGGGCGAGATGCTGCAACTCACCCGCACCGTGGGCCGCACCGACGGCTACCGCGCCTGGATGTACCTGTCGGACCACGGGCAGGAAGTGGGCCACGGCAGCGACCGCGCCGGCCACAGCCCCAGCACCGAGTCGGGCTACCGCATCCCCGCCCTGGTGTGGCGCAACCAGCCGCCGCCGGCCGAGGCCGCGCCGCCCGCCGAGGCGGCCCTGCGCCCCTTCCGCGCCGACTGGGCCGCCTGGACGCTGGCCGACCTGCTCGCGCTGCGCTGGAACGGCCTGCGCACCGAGCGCGACGTGCTGGCCGCCGGCTACCGCTGGGAAGCGCCGACGCTGCCGATGGCGGTGCGCTCGTTCACGGACTGAGACAAGGGACCGGTTGCTATCTTTTCGATAGCATCCTGCACTCGCCGGACACGGGCTGCGGGCCGACTTGGCTCTGGAATCTCACGCCGGCGCGCGCCGCTGCCCATCCAGCTCCACCAGCCGCGCCAGCAGGATCTCCACCTGCGCCGGCTTGGCGAAGTGGTCGTCGAAGCCCGCACCCAGCGCCTTGCGGCGGTCGGCCTCGCGGCCGTAGCCGGTGAGCGCGATCAGCGCCATGGCCTGCGTTGCCGGCTGGCCGCGCAGCTGCGTCGCCAGCTCGTGGCCGCTCATGCCGGGCAGCCCGATGTCGACGACGGCGCCGTCGGCCGGCGCCTCGGCCAGCGCCGCGAGCGCCTCCTCGGCCGAGTAGGCGGTGCGCACCCGGTGGCCCTCGAGTTCGAGCCAGCTCGCCAGCGCGTCGGCCGCGTCGCGGTTGTCGTCGACCACCAGCAGCGCAAGCGTGCGGGTCGGCGCGGGCGGCGCTTCGGCGGCGTCCACGGCCACCTCCGCACCCATCAGCAGCGGCAGGCGCAGCTCGAAGGTGCTGCCCTGGCCCACGCCGTCGCTGCGCACGCCGATGGCGCCGCCGTGCAGCCGCGCGAGGCTCTGCGCGATCGCCAGGCCCAGGCCGAGCCCGCCCGCCGCACGCTGCAGCGGCTGCTGGCCCTGCACGAAGCGTTCGAAGACCTGCGGCAGCAGATCGGGCGCGATGCCGATGCCCTCGTCGATGACCTGCAGGACCGCCTGCGGGTCGCGTGCCGAGGGATCGACCGCCAGCACCACCCGGATCGCGCGGCCGGGGTCGGTGAACTTGGCGGCGTTGTTGAGCAGGTTGCCCACGATCTGGGCCAGCCGCAACAGATCGCCATGCACCAGCACCGGCTCGGCCGGCAGCTTCACCTCGGGCATCTCGCCGCGCTGCTGCAGCGCCGGCAGGGTCAGCTCCAGCGCCCGCGCGACGACGTCGCGCAGGTCCACCGTCTCGGGCCGCAGCACGATCTTGCCGGAGACGATGCGCGACACGTCCAGCAGGTCGTCCACCATGCGCGAGAGGTGCCGCACCTGGCGGTCGATGATCTGCCGCTCGCGCGGAAAGGCCTGCGCATCGCGCCGCTGCATCAGCTGCAGCGCCAGCGCCATCGGCGCCAGCGGGTTGCGCAGTTCGTGGCCCAGCATGGCGAGGAATTCGTCCTTGGCTTGGTTGGCATCCTCGGCCGCCTTCTGCGCGGTGCGCGCCTGTGCGAGCAGGCGCACGTTGTCCAGGGCCAGCGCGGCGCGTTGCGCCACTTCCTGGATCAGCGTGCCGTCGTCGGCCGAGAAGCGCCGCCCGGACTCGGCCTGCAGCACGGCCATGGCGCCGATGGTGCGGCCGCGCGCGACCAGCGGCACGATGCAGCCCGCCGTGACGCCCAGCGCACGCACGAACTCGCGCAGTTGCGGGTCGAGCGCGCCGGGCAGGTCCGAATCGTCGATGTTGCGCAGGAAGGTCTGCCCGGTGGCGATGGCCCAGGGGAAGGAGCCCGGCGCATCGGACGGCGCCTGGCGCATGGTCACCATGTGGGCGATGGCGGCCGTGCGTTGCGGGTCGAAGTGATGGGTCAGCTTGCGCTGCAGCACACCATGCTCGTCGAGCAGGTCGATGCGGCAGAGGTCGCCCACGTCGGGCACGATCACCTGCGCGATGGCCGCCAGGGTCGACTCCTCTTCCAGCGAATGCGACAGCGCCGCGCTGGCCCGCACCAGGCGTGCCAGGCGCTGCTCGGCCGCCTGCGCCGTGCCGCGCGCCTGCTGTTCGGCCTGCAGCAGCTTCTCCCGCTCGGCCTCGCTGAGCCGGTGCTGGGCGGCGGCGGCCTCCAGGGCCCTGGCCACGGCATCCACCTCGGGCACGCCCGAAGGCTCCAGCGCCAGCGCCTGCCCGCGGCCCAGCGCGCCGGCCTGCTGGCCCAGGCGCGCGATGGGGCGGGTCACGCCGCGCGATATCCACCACGCGGCCAGCCCGCCCAGCAGCAGCGAGAACAGCAGCCCGCCCCCGTAGGCCAGCAGGCCGCGGCGGAACGCCGCCTCCGCCAGCGACAGCGGCACGCCGATCACCACGAACCAGGGCGTGGATTCCATGCGCGCCACCGCTGTCTGCGAGCGCACGCCCTCGACGTTGATCGACCGGCCGACGGCGTCGCGCCGGTCGCCCATCTCGCCCAGGATCTTCTTCAGGCTGTCGCTCGGCGGGCTGCCGCGCAGGCGCGCCTCGTCGACGTTGCGCGCCACGCGGCGCTCGCGCGAGTCGAACACCGAGACGGTCCAGCCCTCGGGAATGCGCTGGCGCTGGAGCACGCCGGTGATCGCCTCCGGCAGCACCACGGCGGTGAGGACATAACGCGTGGCGCCCTCGCGCTGCACCGGCACCCGCACGGCGAAGGCGGTGCGGCCCGCATAGGGCCCGGGCGCCATCGCGCCCACGGCGGGCTGGCCGGTGCGCAGCACCTGGTCCAGGCTGTCCCGCTCCACCACCCGGTCCACCGCCTGGCCGGCGCCGCGCTCGGTGTTGAAGAGCACGCGCCCGTCGGGCGCCGCGAGCAGCAGCGCTGCCCACTCGGGATGCGAGCGGCGCACCGCGGACGCCAGGTCGCGGGCCGTGTCCAGGCCCTCCGGCGTGGTCGCGCCCAGGGGTTCGGTCAGGGCCAGTGCGTCGAGCGTGGCGATGGTCAGGCGCAACTCGCTGTCCACGGCCGTGGCGACGGCCCGCGCCACGCCCAGCGTTGAGGCGTCGGTCTGCGCGTACTGCGACCGGAACAGCGCGTCGAGCGCCGCGCCGCACACCAGTGCCAGCGGCAGGATGGCCACCGATGCGATCAACATCAGGCGGCCCTGCATCGTGATGATGCGGCGCATGCGTCTCCTCGAGGGGGTTGGCGTCGGGACGCCGGGATGCTCGCCGGGGCGGCGGGTCCGGGGCCCTCCGGCGGCATTGTGCAGCAGCGATGCAGGTGCCCCGGCGCCCGGGCTGCGCCCACTCGGCGCCTCGGCCTGCATGCGCGCCGGCATGCGCATGGCCCAATGCCGGCATGGACCTCGAACCCGCGCGCTTCTCCCGGCTCATCCTGCTGTGCACCGATTGCGAGAAGCGCGACAACGGCCCCAGGTCGCTGGCCGCCAAGCCGGCGCTGCGCCAGCTCAAGCACCTGGTCGCCGAGGGCCCGGGCAAGGTGAAGCTGCTGCGCACGCGCTGCATGGGCCTGTGCCCGCGCAAGGCGATGGCGGCCGTGGTCTGCGGCGAGGGGCTGGCACCGGCGACCGCCGAACTGGCGAAGGACGGCGACCTCGAGACGCTCGCGCGCTCTGCCGCCGCCGCTACCGCACGCTGAGCCTGCCTTCCTCGCCCGCCCGGGGCTGCAACAGCGCTGACATCAAGTTACGTTCTTCTCCGGCACGACCGGCCGTGGGCCCGGTGTGGGATGGCGGCATGTCCACGTCCCCGCCTTCCGGCGCGCCATCGCACCCCGACGAAGCCCGCCCCGCGCAGGCGCGGCCCTCCGCCTCGCCGGCCCCGAGGCGTTGGAGCGGCGCCGACACCGGCCCGCTCCCGACCCCCGCACTGCGCCCGCTGCAGCGGGCCGCCCTCAGCGCCCTGAGCGCCGGTCGCCGGATCGCCAGGGGCGGATTGCGCGGCGTCGACGCGGCCAACGCGCAGCAGGTCGTTGCCTTTCCCACGCCCACCGTGCAGGCCCTGCTGCGCTACGGCTTCATCGAGGAGGAGGACGTGAGCGGCGTCTTCCGCGCGACCGACCATGGCCTGCGCGCGCTGGCGGTGCTGCCCGTATCGTGACGCGCTGCTCTTCGTCCGCGATGCTGGGGGGCCTGCTGCTGCTCGGTGCGGTGGCATGCACCCCCGCCGAGCCGCCGGCCGCGCCCACGGTGGAGATCGCCATGTGCCCGGAGCCCTGGCAGTTGCAGGACTGTGGCAGCCGCGCCGCTGAAGGGCCGAGTTGCGCGTTCATTCCCGCGTCGGCCGATGCGACGGCAGGACAGCCACGCGCCTGGGCCTACGACGCCGACGGCGTGAAGCTGACGGACTTCGCCTTGCCGCTCGTGCCGGGCGCGGAAGGCGCGCCGCGTCGCGTGCGCCTGGCGCTGGAGCATGCGGCACGCCCTGTGCACCGCATCGTCGTGTGTTCGGTCGATCCGCATCTGCCGGTGGTGCGCGAGCGCATCACGCCGGTGGTCCAGCGCGCCGCGACGCTATCGAATCCATAGCTGCCTGCGCAGGACCCGCGGGGCTACAGGCCGATTCGGCTTGCAAGTTCGGCCTCAGGCCGGCTGCTCGGGGATGCCCGCGACCTCGTCCATCCACACGCGCGCCTCGGCGTCGCTGGGGGCGCGCCAGTCGCCGCGCGGCGAGAGCGAGCCGCCGGAGCCGACCTTGGGCGAGTTGGGCACGCAACTGCGCTTGAACTGGCTGATCTGGAAGAAGCGCCAGACGAAGATGCCCAGCACGCGCTTGATCTCGGCCAGCGTGTACTGGTGACGCGCACCCTCCAGCGCGTCGGGCCAGGGGCCGATGCCGCGGTCGTGCCAGGCGGCGTAGGCGAGGAAGGCGGTCTTAGACGGCCGAAAGCCGTAGCGCACCGTGTGGTACAGGTTGAAGTCCTGCAGCTCGTAGGGGCCCACGGTGTCTTCGGTGCGCTGGCCGGGCTGCTGGCCGTCGTCGCCCTCGCCCGCCGGCACGAGTTCGGGACTCACCTCGGTGGCCAGGATGTCGCGCAGCACGCGGCTGCCCTCGCCGTCCTTGCCGCCCAGCAGGCCCTCCTCGGCCACCCAGTGCACCAGGTGCTTGATGAGCGTCTTGGGCACGCTGGCGTTCACGTTGTAGTGCGACATGTGGTCGCCCACGCCGTAGGTGCACCAGCCCAGCGCCAGCTCGCTCAGGTCGCCGGTGCCGGCCACGATCGCGCCGTGGTGGTTGGCCAGGCGGAACAGGTGACTGGTGCGCTCGCCCGCCTGCACGTTCTCGAAAGTGATGTCGTACACGGGCTCGCCGCGCGCGAAGGGATGGTCCAGGTCGGCCAGCATCTGCCGGCAGCTGGGGCGGATGTCGATCTCCTGCGCGTGGCAGCCCACCGCCTTCATGAGCCGGTGCGCCTGCTCCAGCGTGCGTCCGCTGGTCGCGAAGCCGGGCATGGTGTAGGCCAGGATGTGGCTGCGCGGCCGGCCCAGCCGGTCCATGGCCTGCGCCAGCACCAGCAGTGCATGGGTCGAGTCCAGGCCGCCGGAGATGCCGATCACCACCTTCTCGATGCGCGCCGCCTCCAGCCGCTGCACCAGCGACTGCACCTGGATGTTGAACACCTCGCGGCAACGCTCGTCGCGCGAGGCCGCATCGGCCGGCACGTACGGAAATCGTTCCACCACGCGGCGCAGGCCGCCCGGCACCACGGCCGGCGGCGGCAGGTCGAAGTCCACGGTGCGCCAGCCGGCCAGCGCCGTCTTGTGCTTGGCGGCCGAGGCACCGAAGCTGTTCTGCCGCATGCGCTCGTGCGCGAGGCGCTCCAGGTCGACGTCGGCGTAGATGGCGTGCGAGCTGTTCGAGAAGCGCTCGCTTTCGGCCAGGCATTCGCCGGCCTCGTAGATCAGCGCTTGGCCGTCCCAGGCCAGGTCGGTGGTCGATTCGCCGATGCCCGCCGACGAATACAGGTAGGCGGCCTGGCAGCGGGCCGACTGCAGGTTGACCAGCTGGTGCCGGTAGGCCGACTTGCCGATCGTGATGTTGGACGCCGACAGGTTGACCAGCACCGTGGCACCGGCCAGCGCCGCGTAGCTCGACGGCGGAATGGGCACCCACACGTCCTCGCAGATCTCGACGTGGATGGCCAGCAGCGGCTGCTGGCGCGGGCGGAAGATCAGGTCGGTGCCGAAGGGCACGACCTGGCCGTTGACCTTGACCGTGGTCGACACCGCCGTGTCGGCCCCCGCGAACTGTCGCGCCTCGTAGAACTCGGCGTAGTTGGGCAGGTAGGTCTTGGGCTGGATGCCCAGCACCTCGCCGCCGGCGCACACCGCCGCGCAGTTGTAGAGGCGATGGTCCACGCGCATCGGCAGGCCGACGATGGCCACCGCCGTCTGGCCGCGCGTGGCTTCGGCCACCTGGGCCAGCGCTTCCAGGCACGCATCGAGCAGCGTGGACTGGTGGAACAGGTCGTCGCAGGTGTAGGCCGACAGGCCCAGCTCGGGAAAAGCCACCACGGCCGTGCCCTGCGCAGCCGCCTCGCGGTACATGCGCACCGTCTCGGCGGCGTTGAACACGGGGTCGGCCACGCGATTGCGCGGCACGGCCACGGCCACGCGCGCGAAGCCGTGGCGGTACGGGTTGAGGAATGGCAGGTCGTTGCTCACAAACGGAAATCCTTCATCGGCGGGCCGGCAGGCGGATGCGCGAGCCGGGCGTGGTCGCCACGCGGAACACCGTCTCGAACTGCTCCAGCACCATCGCCTGGCGCCGTGCCGTCTGCGTCGCGACGCAGTCGCGCGGCACCGTCACTTCCAGCGCATGCATGCGCGCGTCGGCCACGGTGGCCAGTATGCATTGGTCGCTGGCAACCCCGGTCACGATGATGCGCTTGGCCTGCAGGTGCTGCAGCAGCAGGGCCAAGGGCGTGCCCGAGAAACCCGAGAGATGCGGCTTGAGCACGAAGTAGTCCTCAGGCTCCGGCATCAGCGCCTGCGTGATGGCCGCACCCGCCCCGCCCTGGGCCATCGACTGCTCGACCAGCGACGGGAAGTCCGAGCGCCAGCGGCCCCGGTTGTCGTTGGCGTAGATCACCGGCACGTGCGCCGCGCGCGCCCGTCGGCACAGCGCCGCCAGCGGCCGGGTGATGGCCTGCGCGCCCGGCAGCAGCTTCTCGGCGTCGGGGAAGTCCCAGGCGCTGATCATGTCGACCACGAGCAGGGCCCAACCGCCTGCTGCCGGCCCGTCGGCCAGGGCGCCGTTGCGCCTGGATGCTGCCTTGGTGCCCATGGCGGTCCTCCTCAGCCGATGCCTTCGCGCGCCGCCACCGAGCGCGCATCGCGCGACCACAGCTGCAGCACGAAGTCGTCTTCCTCGTGCCGCAGCAGGCGCCGCAGGCCCAGGCCTTCCAGCGCCGCGTGCACGGCCTGCGTGGACTGCCGACGCTCGGCGAAGTCGGGCCGCCAGTCGCAGGCCACCAGGTCGCCGTCCGGCGCGAGCGAGGCGAGGCAGGCACGCGCCACCGCGGCCCAGGCCTCGGGTTCGATGAAGTAGCCGATCTCACCCAGCACGATGAGGTCGAAGGGCCCGTCGGCACGGGGCCAGTCCTGCGGCAGCGCGTGACGCTCGACGCGCACCTGCGGCAGGTCCGCGGTGCGGCGCCGTGCGACATCGACCGCGTGGGCGTTGAAGTCGCTGGCCAGCACGCGCTCGCAGCGCTCGGCCAGGGCGGCCGTGAGCTCGGCCGTGCCGCAGCCGGGCTCGTAGGCGCGGCGGTAGCGCGGCCGCGTCAGGCTGGCCAGCAGCAGCGCGCGCTTGCGGGCCTCGTACCAGCGGCTGCGCACGCCGTAGGGGTCGTCGGCTGCGCCGTAGAGCGAGTCGAAGTACGCGGGAAGCGAGGAAGCCTGCGCACTCACGCGAACATCAGCTCGAAGGGGCGTGCGGCCCGCGCCACCGAGCCCGGATCGAGGATCGGCGCGGCGCCGGTCGAGGCATCGGGTCGCAGCTGGCTCTCGAAGGCCTGCAGCGCGGCGCACTTGCGCTGCACGGTCGCCTCGTCCAGCTCGAGCCGGCGGGCGCGGTGCCAGGGCAGGCGGGGGTCGTCGGGGCGGGCCCAGTGCCAGCCCCAGACGGGCACCTCGACCAGGCGCGCGCCGGTGCGCGCCGCCGCCCAGGCGCAGGCATGGCCGACCGCCTCGTGGTCGGGATGGCCGTCCATGCGCCAGGTGGTGAAGACCACGTCGTCCTCGTCGAAGAGCTGCACCAGACGCTCTGCCAGGTCGAGGTACAGGCGCTGCACGCCGCCGTCGGGCAGCGCCAGGCGGTGCATCTCGGCATCGGTGACGCCCAGGCGTGCCAGCGCCCTCGCCTGCTCGCGTGGCCGTTCCTGACCCAGCCGTTCGGCGGGCCATTGGCGCGAGCCGGGGTGGCTGGCGGTGCCGTCGGTCACGGCCACCAGCGCCAGCCGCCTGCCGGCGCGCGCCAGCTGCGACATGAGGCCGCCGACGGCCAGCACCTCGTCGTCGGGATGGGGCGCCACCACCACGGCACGCGAGCGCATCGGCACCAGCTGGGCCGCGCTGGTGGGTGGCGCATCGCGCAGCGCGGCGCAGGCCATCCACGCGTCCTCCGGCGTGCCCCGGCCGGGGTGGATGGTGCGATCGATCACAGCTGCCATGCGAAGCTCTCCTCTTGGGGGTCGGCGTCCAGCGCCAGGGCGCCGAGCGCGGCGAGATCGCGCTCGGCATGGCTCTGGCGGATGAAGACGGGAAGGTCGGCCATCGCGCGTGCGAAGCGCGCGTCGCGGCACAAGGGGGCGGCGCCGAGGCCGCGGGCCGCGTGGCGCATCACGGATTCGGCGGCGTCCTCGACGGCCAGGCGCACGCGCAGTGCCCAGGCCTGGGCGTTCGCCTCGGGATGCGCATCGATCCAGGCCGCGCACTCGCGCAGCAAGGCCGCGCTGGACGCCAGCGCCGTGTCGATGCCACCCACATGCGCCAGCCGGTGCGGGTCGCTGCGGCTGCCTGCCTTCTCGCGCACCATGGCCGCGATTCCGGAGGCCCCGCCCCACCAGCAGGCGGCGATGCCTGCCCCGCCCTGCCAGAAGCCGGGCCGGCGCGTGTAGTCGCCGGGCCGGCCGAGCGACAGGGCCGCTGCGCCGTCGAAGCGCACGTCGACGCTGGCGCTGCCGGCCATGCCCACGGCCTGCCAGCCGGTGTCGGTGACCGTCACGCCCGGGGCGTCCATCGCGACCGTGGCCAGGCAGGGTTCGCCGTCGGCATTCCAGCCGCTGACCACCGCATGGGTCACCTGGGCCGCGCCGGAGCACCAGGCCTTGGTGCCGCGCAGGCGGTAGCCGTCGCCGGCGCTCTCGAACAGCAGACGCGCGTCCGGCGGCTCCGCGCACCAGGTCGCCCACCGGCTGCCGGAGGGCGCGGGTGCGCCGCCCAGTTCCGCCAGGATCGCCAGCGCGTCGGTGTGGCCTTCGAAGAGCTTGACGAGCGAAAGATCGTGGGCTGCCACCTGGGCCAGCCGCCGCCACCGCTCGAGCGTGGCGCCGCTGCCGGGCCGCGGCAGGCGGTCGAGGCCGGCATCGACCAGGTCGGCCAGCGAGAGCGGGCGGCCGAGCGCTTCGCGCAAGGCTGCGACCGGGTCCGCGGGAGTAGATGAAACCATTGCGCCGATGGTGCGGCCCGACAGCGCACTCGCCGGTCGGCCGGCAGCACCCCGGCCTGTAGGCGATCGCCCGCCTCCCGGTGCGCCGCGCCAAAAGAAAGGGCGCCCTTCGGGGGCGCCCTCTCACGGCTGTCGATCATCCCCGGCGCGCTGCCGTGCGTGCATCGGTTTGCTGGCTTCGTGGCGGGCATCCCCTTCACGATGCACGGAATCCGGTGTCGCTCGTCGCATCGCTGGAGCCCGGGACGTCTCGTCGACCGCAGAATCAATCTACGGCCATGCGGCGCGCCGCCTGTAGGAAGTGCGACATCAAACGCGTCACCCGTTCCGTACGACGCCGGCGCTCAGGCGCATCGGCGGCGCAGGAATTCGCGCACACTGTCGGGCCCCACCCACCGCCGTTCCCCCGATGTACATCCCCGCCCATTTCGCAGAAACCCGGCCTGACGCCCTGGCGCGCATCATGCGCGAGCATCCGCTGGGCATGCTGGTCCATTCGCACGACGGCCGCTTCGACGCCGACCACATCCCCTTCGAGTACGAGCCCGGCGAAGGTCCGCACGGCACCCTGCACGCCCACGTCGCGCGCGCGAACCCGCTGTGGCAGCGCTGCCCCACCGGCACGCCCGTCATGGTCGTCTTCCGCGGTGCGCAGGCCTACATTTCGCCGAGCTGGTACCCGAGCAAGCACGAGACGCACCGCCTGGTGCCGACCTGGAACTACGAGGTGGTGCACGCCCACGGCACGCTCGTCATCGACGAGGACGAGCGCTCGGTGCGCCGCATCGTGGCCCGGTTGACGCGGCGCCATGAAGCCCAGGAGCCGCAGCCCTGGAAGATGGGCGACTCCGCGCCCGAGTTCGTCGACGAACTGCTGCGGCACATCGTCGCGATCCGCGTCGAGCTCACCTCGCTCGAAGGCAAGGTCAAGCTGAGCCAGAACCGCGACGAACGCGACCGGCTGGGGGCAGCCGGCACGCTAGATGCTCGCGGCGACACAGCGACGGCGCGCGCGATGCGGGACGCCGGCCCGAGTTCATGACTGGCGCGGGGGGCGTCGATGGCCCGGGTACGGATCGGCTGACACCATCCCCCTCGCAGACCGCGGCGAGCCATCGCGCGCCAAAGAAGCTTTGATCCGTTCAGGCCGGGCCGGACCAGGTCGCGGTCTTACTGACGCTCACGCGCCGACTGCGCAGCCGTCAGTTCACCGCCGTGCTGCTGGGCCCAGCGGATCAGGCTTTCGAAGGGCTGCTGCAGCGTGCGCCCCAGCGGGGTGATCGAATATTCCACGGCCACGGGCGAGGTGGCGAGCACCTTTCGGTCGACCAGGCCGTTTCTCTCCAGGCGGCGCAATGCTTCGGTCAGCGCCTTGTGGGTGATCGGATCGAGGCGGCGCTTGATCGCGTTGAAGCGCGATGGCTGCTCGCAAAGAACGGCCAGCACCAGAACCGACCACTTGCTGGCGATCTGTTCGAGCACCGGCTTCGTGCTGTTGATTTCAGCGAGCACGGCCGCGACGTCTTGAGGCATGACGCTTTCCTTTCGTATATCTAGCATAGATCAGGTGCGTAATTGACACTAGATATACGAAATGCATCATGCGGGGCCGACCCACTCATGCAGGAACAGTTCCCATGTCGAAACTTCGTGGAAAGACCGCGCTCGTCACCGGCGGCAGCAGCGGCATCGGCCTGGCTATCGCCCGGCGCTTCGCCGCCGAAGGCGCCAAGGTCTTCATCGCCGGCCGCAGGCAGATGCAGCTGGACCAGGCGCTCTCCCAGATCGGCCACGGGGCCGAAGCGGTCCAGGCCGACATCACCACCACCGCCGACCTCGACCGGCTGTTCAGCACCCTGGCCCAGCGCGCCGGCCGGCTCGACGTGCTGGTCACCTCGTCCGGCGTCGCCGAACACGCCACCCTCGACGAGACCACCGAGGCGCACATCGACCGCGCCTTCGACCTGAACGTGCGTGCGATGGTCCTGACCGTCCAGCGTGCCACGCGGCTCATGACGGAGGGCGGATCGATCGTGCTGGTCGGCTCGATCGCCGGGACCATCGCCAACCCCGGGTACGCCACCTACTCGGCCTCCAAGGCCGCGGTGCGCTCGTATGCCCGGACCTGGACCCACGAGCTGGCCGGCCGGGGCATCCGCGTGAACACGCTCAGCCCGGGACCGACCGACACGCCGATGTTCGACGGCGTCAGCGACGACCTGCGCAAGACCTTGACCGACCGGATTCCGTTCAGGCGACTCGGACAGCCGGACGAGATCGCGAACGCCGCCCTGTTCCTCGCGAGCGACGACAGCAGCTATGTCGGCGGCGCCGATCTGCATGTCGATGGCGGCATGGTTGCGTGAGTCGGGTGGCGCCGCTCGTGCACACGCGAGGCGCATTCTTCAGTCAGTGGCGCGACACGGGCGCCTCGCGCCCACGCTCAGGTCGTCAGGCCTTCTACCGCCGCGGGCCGGGCACGCGCCGTGATGGCACAACCCACCGACGCCCCCATGACCAGCGCGATGGCCAGCGACTGGGTGACGCTCAGCCGCTCGCCCAGAAGACCCAGCGCGAGCAGCGCGGCGACGGCGGGTTCCATGCTGATCATGATGCCGAAGGCCTCCTTGGGCAGGCGCTTGAGCGCCACCATCTCGAGCGAGATCGGGATCGCACTGGAGATGACGGCGACGCACAGGCCCACGGCCAGCACGCTAGGCGCCAGCAACGCAGCGCCGGCGTGCCACACGCCGACCGGCAGCACGACCAATGCCGCCACGCTCAGGCCCAGCGCCACCGAGTGGCCGGCATGCAGATGGCCCAGCCGCTTGCCGAAAACGATGTACAGGCCCCAAAGGGTCGCGGCCGCGAGTGCCCACAGCACGCCGACAGGATCGAGCCGGCTGTCACCGATGCCCAGAGGCAGCAGCAAGGCCAGGCCCGAGGCGGCCAGCGCCACCCAGACGAAGTCGACCGTGCGGCGCGAGGACAGCACCGCCACCGTCAGCGGCCCCGCGAATTCGATGGCCACCGCCAGCCCGAAGGGGATGGTGCGCAGCGCCATGTAGAAGCTCAGGTTCATGAGCCCGAGCGTGGCGCCGTAGAGCACGACGGCGCGTGCGTCGCCGGGCCGCAGCGGTCGGCGCCAGGGCCGCCAGATCAGCAGCAGCAACAGCGCCGAGAAGCCCACGCGCAGGGCTGTCGTGCCCTGGGCGCCGATGGCCGGGAACAGGGCGTGCTTGGCCCAGGAGGTGCCCAGGCCCAGCGCCGTGACGGCGCCCAGCACGGCAAGAAAGGGAACGAAGGCGGCCGGCGTGCGGCCCGCGGGAGAAGGCATCGGGCGCAGTATCGCCCGCGCCCTCCCCCGCGCCTCACAGCTTGGCGATCGACACTTCGGTCGACTTGACCAGCGCGACGACGTCGGAGCCGATCTTCAGTTGCAGCTCGTCCACCGAGCGCGTGGTGATGACGGAGGTGACGATGCCCCAGGGCGTCTCGACGTCGACTTCGGAGACGACGTCGCCGCGGATGATCTCGCGGACCTTGCCCTTGAACTGGTTGCGCACGTTGATGGCCTGGATGGTCATGATGGTTCCTTGTTGGGTGAGTGGTTTGCTAGGAATTCGTATGCCGCGTGCTCACGCGGACGCCGCCTTCAACGCCTGGTCGAGGTCCGCGATCAGGTCGTCGATGTGCTCGATGCCGACCGACAGTCGCACCGTGTCTTCCGTGACGCCCGCCTTGGCGAGCTCTTCCGGCGAAAGCTGGCGGTGCGTGGTCGACGCCGGGTGCGTGGCCAGCGAGCGGACGTCGCCGATGTTCACCAGCCGCGTGAAGAGCTTCAGCGCATCGAGGAACTGCGCGCCGCCCGCGCGGCCGCTGCCGATGCCGAAGGTGAGCACGCCGCTGGCCTTGCCGCGCAGGTACTTCTGCGCCAGGGCATGGTCCGGGTGGTCTTCCAGTGCGGCGTAGTTGACCCACTTCACGGCCGGGTGCTGCTGGAGGTGGCGCGCCACGGCCAGCGCGTTGTCGCTGATGCGGTCCACGCGCAGCGCCAGCGTCTCGATGCCCTGCAGGATCTGGAAGGCATTGAAGGGCGAGATGGCGGCCCCGGTGTTGCGCAGCGGCACGACGCGCGCCCGGCCGATGTAGGCGGCCGGTCCCAGCGCCTCGGTGTAGACCACGCCGTGGTAGCTCACGTCGGGCTCGTTCAGGCGCTTGAAGCGTTCCTTGTGCTGCGCCCAGGGGAACCTGCCGGAATCGACGATCGCACCGCCGATGCTGGTGCCGTGGCCGCCGAGGTACTTGGTGAGCGAGTGCACCACGATGTCGGCGCCGTGCTCGATGGGCCGGCTGAGGTAGGGCGAGGGCACCGTGTTGTCGACGATCAGCGGCACGCCGTGCTTGTGCGCGATGGCGGCCACCGCGGCGATGTCGGTGATGTTGCCGGCCGGGTTGCCCAGCGACTCGACGAAGATGGCCTTGGTCTTCGCGTCGATCAGCGGCTCGAAGCTGGCCGGATCGCGATGGTCGGCGAAGCGCGTGGTGATGCCGAACTGCGGCAGCGTGTGGGCGAACAGGTTGTAGGTGCCGCCGTAGAGCGCCGTGCTGCTGACGATGTTGTCCCCCGCTTCGGCAATGGTCTGGATGGCGTAGGTCACGGCCGCCTGGCCGGAGGCCAGCGCCAGCGCGGCGATGCCGCCTTCCAGCGCCGCGACGCGCTGTTCCAGCACGTCCTGCGTCGGGTTGTTGATGCGGGTGTAGATGTTGC
Organism: Xenophilus aerolatus; assembly: GCA_030418545.1. GTDB lineage: Bacteria > Pseudomonadota > Gammaproteobacteria > Burkholderiales > Burkholderiaceae_C > Xenophilus. The sequence goes on from QAIB01000009.1 coordinate 180,048, forward strand.
CCGGCACCTTGAGGTCGAACAGGTCGGCGCCATGCTGCGCCGAGTCGAAGGCATAGGCCACCGTCTGGTAGATGGGCGGCGCCACGGCGCGCGTGGTCGGATCGGGGCTGTAGCCGGCGTGCACCGACAGGGTCTCGAATTTCCAGTCCTTGGACATGCGACTTCCTTTCAGGGGTTGGGCAACAACACGCTCACACGGCCCAGCGCAGCGTGTGCGCGGGCGAGTCGGGCCAGTGGGCATCGTTGGCGGGTTCGGCCTTGTCGGCCGCGGGCTTCTGCAACACCCGGTCGAGGATGCGTTTCTCGATCGCCGCAAAGGCCGCGTCGCCCTGCGAGCGCGGGCGCGCCAGCGCGATGCGCTCGTCCAGCGCGATGCGGCCGTCCTCGATCAGGATCACGCGGTCGGCCAGAGCGACGGCTTCCTGCACGTCGTGCGTGACCAGCAACGCGGTGAAGCGGTGCTGCTGCCACAGGCCCTCGATGAGGCGGTGCATCTCGATGCGGGTGAGCGCGTCGAGTGCGCCCAGCGGCTCGTCGAGCAGCAGCAGCCGCGGGTGATGCACGAGCGCACGGGCCAGGGCCACGCGCTGGCGCTGGCCGCCCGACAGGCGCGCCGGCCATTCGTTCTCGCGATCGGCCAGGCCGACCTGCGCCAGGACCTTGCGCCCGCGCCCTCGCGCCTCGGCCGGCAGCCCCAGCGTGACGTTGTCGAGCACGCGCTTCCAGGGCAGCAGGCGCGCCTCCTGGAACATGATGCGCGTGTCGTCGTGCAGGCCATCCACGGGCTTGCCGTCGGTGACGAGCTGGCCGCCGCTGGCCGCTTCCAGCCCCGCAATCAGGCGCAGCAGCGTGCTCTTGCCGCAGCCGCTGCGGCCGACGATGGCGATGAATTCGCCGGGCGCGATGGCCAGCTGCGTGTCGCGCAGCACCTCGCGTTCGCCGTAGCGCTTGACGAGGTGGCGGGCCTCCAGCTTCACGCCGCCGGCGATCGGCAAGGCGCTCGCGTCGGGGACGGCAGGGGTGTCGATGACAGCGCTCATGGGTTCGGGACTCCAGGTGGCCGCCGCCTCCCAGGCGCCGTACTCGGTGAAGAGCGACAAGGCACGCAGGTGGCGGGTGGCGGGTTTCATGGCGATCAGGCCGGCGGCTTGAACAGGTCGATGTCGAGCGCGTCCACCGCCTGGAGCCTGTTCAGTGTCTCCAAGGGGTCGCGCAGCCACCTTGCCGGGTGGCGTGCAAGGCGCAGTGCGCCGCTCGCAGTAATCTGCGAGCAAGCGCTGCAACGCCGCAGGACGCCCGGCAAGGCGGCTGCCCTTCGGGTTGGGGCGAAATCGGGCACGCGCGGCACCCGTCCGCTTGCATGGGCATGAGCCCATGCGGCGCGACCGGGCACCACGCGCATCCCGATTGCGCCCCAACGCGACCCCTTGGAGACACTGAACAGGCTCCTGCGCAGCAGCTTCTCGGCGAAGAAGGCATCGGCGATGCGCTGCTGCTCGCCGATCACCTCGCGGGTGGCGGGGCGCACGGCATAGCTGCGGCGGGCGTTGGCCTGCTCGACGATGGCGGCGTCCAGGCCCCAGAAGGGCGCCAGCAGCGCGGCCGCGTCGCGCGGGTTCTGCTTGACCCAGCGGCCGGTCTTCTCGAGCTCGGCGTACAGCACGCCCAGCACCTGCGGCTGCAGGCGCGCGAAGCGGGTGCTGGCCAGGTAGTAGCGCTGGTAGGACGCGAGCCCGGTGCCGTCGGCGAGCACGCGGGCGCCCGACTGGCGTTCGGCGGCCGAAAGAAAAGGGTCCCACACCACCCAGGCGTCGATGGCGCCGCGCTCGAAGGCGGCCCGGCCGTCGGCGGGCGTGAGGTACGCCGGTTCGATGTCCTTGAACGACAGGCCGGCCTTCTCCAGCGCCGCCAGCAGCAGGTAGTGCACGCCCGCGGCCTTGGCGAATCCGATCTTGCGGCCCTTGAGGTCGCCCAGCGTCTTCAGCGGCGAGTCGGCCTTGACCAGGATCGCCTGCGCCGTGGGCGACGGCGCCTCCTGCGCGACGAAGGTGAGCTTGGCGCCCGCGGCCTGCGCGAACACCGGCACGGTGTCGGCCACGTCGGCGCTGACGTCCACGTTGTCGAGGTTGAGCGCCTCGAGCAGCGGCAGACCGCTGGTGAACTCGTGCCAGCTCGGCTTGACGCCCAGCGGCGCGAACTGTTTCTCGAGCGTGCCCTGGATCTTGAGCACCGCGACGAGCGTGGAGGACTTCTGGTAGCCGATGCGCACGGTCTGAGCGGCGGCCCCCTGCCCCCAGGCGGCTCCGGTGGCCAGCGCCGCGGCCATGCCGAGCGCCTCGCGGCGGGTGGGTCGAAGGATGTTCTTCATGGCTGCGTCCTCACTTCGCCTGGTAGCCGGGATGCCAGCGCAGCCACCAGTGCTCCAGCGCCCGTGCGAACACGTCGGCCAGCTTGCCCAGCAGCGCATAGAGCAGGATGCCGACCAGCACCACGTCGGTCTGCAGGAACTCGCGGGCGTTCATCGTCAGGTAGCCGATGCCGGCCTGCGCCGAAATGGTCTCGGCCACGATCAGGATCACCCACATCAGCCCCAGCGAGAAGCGCAGGCCCACAAGGATGGACGACAGCGCGCCGGGCAGGATCACGTCGCGATACAGCTGCCAGCGCGTGAGCCCGTAGGTGCGGCCCATCTCGATGAGCTGCGGGTCGACGTTGCGGATGCCGTGGAAGGTGTTGAGGTAGATCGGGAAGAACACCGACACGCTGATGAGGAACAGCTTGGCCGTCTCGTCGATGCCGAACCACAGGATCACCAGCGGGATGAGCGCCAGCGCCGGGATGTTGCGCACCATCTGGATGGTGGAGTCGAGCAGCGTCTCGAAGAACTTCACCGAGCCGGTGAGCAGCCCCAGCACCAGCCCGGCACCGCCGCCGATGGCCAGGCCCAGCAGCGCACGGCCGGCGCTGACCTTGACGTGCGTCCAGAGCTCGCCCGACACCGTGAGCGACCACGCGGCCTTGACCACGTCGATCGGAGCGGGAAGCACGCGGGTGGACAGCCAGCCCAGCGACGAGGCGATCTGCCAGGCGACGATGAGGCCGATGGGCACGAGCCAGGGGACGAGGCGGTGGGCGAATGCCGACGCCAGAATGCGAAGATCAGGAACGCCGCGGAACCGGCTTGGCCGGGCCGCTGGCGTTGCCCCCTGCAAGGGGGTTGGCGAAGCGACACGAAGTGCGCGAAGACTGGGGGTGTGTGACATGACTAGCTTTGCGCGCGCAGGCGCGACGGTGCGTCGACGTTGGCGACGACCTCGCCGAAGGGGCCGGTGAGCGAGCCACTGCCCGATCCACCCAGGCGCTGCTGCACGCGCCGCGGCAGCAGGGGGAACACCAGCTCGGCGAAGCGGTAGGCCTCCTCCAGGTGCGGGTAGCCCGAGAGGATGAAGGCGTCGATGCCCAGCGAGGCGTAGTCCTCGATCCGGGCGGCGACCTGCTCGGGACTGCCGACCAGGGCCGTGCCGGCACCGCCGCGCACCAGGCCCACGCCGGCCCAGAGGTTCGGGCTGATCTCGAGTGCCTCTCGGCTGCGGTTGGCGCCACCGCGATGGAGGGCGGCCATGCGGCGCTGTCCCTCCGAATCCATGTTGGCGAAGGCGGCCTGCGCCCGGATCACGGTCGCATCGTCGACGCGGCTGATGAGCGAATCGGCGGCCTGCCAGGCCTCCTGCTCGCTCTCGCGCACGATCACGTGCAGGCGGATGCCGAACTCGACGCGGCGGCCCTTGCCCTCCGCCCTCGCCCGCACGTCGGCGACCTTCTTGGCCACCTCGTCGGGCGTCTCGCCCCAGGTCAGGTAGCGGTCGACCTGCTCGGCCGCGAGCTCGTGTGCGGCCTCGGACGAGCCGCCGAACCACACCGGCGGGTGCGGCTTCTGCACCGGCGGGAACAGCAGCTTGGCGCCCTTGACCTGCAGGTGCCGGCCGTCGTAGTCGAAGGCCTGCCCCTCGTGGCTGCGCGCGATGATCTCGCGCCAGATGCGGATGAACTCGGCCGACTGCTCGTAGCGCGCGGCGTGGTCGAGGAACACGCCGTCGCCTTCCAGCTCCGCGCGGTCCCCGCCGGTGACGAGGTTGACCAGCAGGCGCCCGCCCGACAGCCGGTCGAAGCTGGCGGCCATGCGCGCAGCCAGCGCCGGCTGGTGCAGGCCCGGCCGCACCGCGACCAGGAACTTCAGCCGCTTCGTCGCGCCGATGAGGCTGGACGCGACGATCCACGGGTCTTCGCAGGAGCGGCCGGTTGGAATGAGCACGCCTTCGTAGCCGAGGGTGTCGGCGGCGCCAGCCACCTGCTGCAGGTAGGCCAGGTCGACCGGGCGCGCGCCCTCGGTGCTGCCGAGGTAGCGGCTGTCGCCGTGGGTGGGAAGGAACCAGAAGATCTGCATGGGAACAAAGTCCTTTGCGCTTACCAGGAATGCGCGAGAAGGCGCGCCGGTGGCGCGATGGCGCCCGCCGCGGCCAGCCGGCGCAGCGCCCGCGCCGGCACGTAGCCGTGCGGCGCGCGGCGGGCCACGGCATGGGCCGAAGGGAGCTTGATGCCCCAGGCGACCACGGTGACGCCCAGCACGCGCAGCGCCTGCTGGGCGGGCGAGGATGGAACGGCGAAACGGGAACTCATGCGTTCGATCCTCAGGCCAGGCCCGGGGCCGCCGCCTCGAGCACGTTGATGCGCTTGGGGATCAGCTTGAGATCGAAGAAGGTGTCGGCGATCTGCTGTTGCTCGCCCAGGATGGCCTTGGTGATCGGCCCCGTGCCGAACTGCGAACGCCCGATCGACACGTCGACCACCGGCTTGGGCAGGCCCCAGATCTGCGCCAGCTCGCCCGCGAGTTCGCCGCGGTGGTCCTTGCCCCACTGGTCGACCTTGTCGAGCTCCTCGATCAGCACCTTGATCACGTCTGCGTTCTTCGCCGCGTAGTCGAGCGACGAGAAGTAGTAGGCGCGGTTGCCCACCACCCCCGTGGCGTCGGCCAGCACCCTGGCATCGAGCGACTTCTCGGCCGCGGCGAGGAAGGGGTCCCAGATGACCCAGGCGTCGATCGAGCCCTTCTCGAAGGCGGCGCGCGCGTCGGCCGGCGGCAGGAAGACGGCGTTCACGTCCGCGTACTGCAGCCCGTGCTTCTGCAGCAGCTTGACCAGGAAGTAGTGGACGTTGCTGCCCTTGTTGAAGGCGACCTTCTTGCCCTTCAGATCCGCCACGCTGCGAATGGCCGAACCCTTGGGCACCAGCACGGCTTCGGACTGCGGGCGCGGCACGGTGGCCGCCACGTAGGCCAGCGGCGCGCCGGCAGCCTGCGCGAAGATGGGCGGCGCCTCGCCGACGTCGCCGAAGTCGATCGAGCCGACGTTCAGCGCTTCCAGCTGCACCGGGCCGGCGGTGAACTCGGTCCATTTGACCGACACCTTGAGCGGGGCGAGGCGCTGCTCCAGCGCGCCGCGGCCCTTGAGCAGGCTGAGGTAGCCCTTCTGGTTGCCGATGCGCAGTTCGCGTGCGGCGCCCTGGGCGAAGGCCGGTGCGCCGGCCACGGCGGGCAGCGCGAGCGCGGCGGCCCCCTTGAGCAGGCCGCGGCGGGACAGGGATGGGTGCAGGGTCATGGCAATTTCTCCGTCGGAGTGCTTCTCAGGGCTGGCCGAGCAACACGGCGTCGCTCACCTTGATGGCCTTCGGAATGAGCTTGAGCTCGTAGAAGGTGTCGGCGATCTTTTGCTGGTCGGCCGCCACCTCGCGGGTGATCGGCTTGACGTTGAACTCGTAGCGGCGCAGCGCGAGTTCCACCACGTCCACCGGCAGGCCCTGCAGCGGCGCGATCAGCTCGGCCGCCTGGCGCAGGTTTTTCTTGAGCCAGATGCCCTGTGTCACCGCGTCGTCGAACAGCGCCTGGATGACCTTCGGGTTCTTCTGCGCGTAGCCGCGCTCGGCCAGGTAGTACTGGTAGTTGTTGACCACGCCGGGCGTGCCGTCGGCGAGCACGCGCGCGCCGATCGCCTTCTCGGCGGCGGCCTGGAACGGGTCCCAGATGACCCATGCGTCCACGGCCTTGCTCTCGAAGGCGGCGCGGCCGTCGGCGGGTGCGAGGTACACGGGCTGGATGTCGCCGAGCTTCAGGCCCGCCTTCTCCAGTTGGTTGACGAGCAGGAAGTGCACATTGCTGCCCTTGTTGAGCGCGACCTTCTTGCCCTTGAGATCGGCCACCGTGCGGATTGGCGAATCCTTGCTGACCAGGATCGCCTCGGCGCGCGGTGCGGCAGGATCGAAGCCGATGTACACGAACTTGGCGCCCGCGGCCTGGGCGAAGATCGGCGGCGCCTCGCCCACGAAGCCGACGTCGACGGCGCCGACGTTCAGGCCTTCGAGCAGCTGCGGCCCGGCCGGGAACTCGACCCACTTCACGCCGACGTTCAGCGGGGCGAGCTGCTTCTCCAGGGTGCCCTGCGCCTTCTGCAGCACGAACAGGCTGGCCGACTTCTGGTAGCCGATGCGCAGTTCCTTGGCGGCCTGCGCGTGCGCCGAGGTGGCGACGAGGAAGGAACTGACGAGCGCGATCGCCGCCACCAGCACGAGGGCGACGAGGAAATCGATGAAGACCTGCAGGCGCGATCGCGGTTGTGCGGCAGGAAAGTGGTCGGTGAGGATGGGAGGCATGGCGGTTCAGCGTGTTTCTTCGGGCAAGGCTCTGCCCTTGCCGCGCAGCGGGCCGCGCGGAGGGAATGCGGGAGGGTGGAGAAGCGCGAGGCGCAGGCGGCGGCGCGAGGCCGCCCTCGCCTCACACGCTACATCGCACCTGCGAGAAGTGCACCGGCTCGAAGGCGGCCGCGCGCGGGCCGAGCTTCAACCCCTCGGCCGCCAGCGTGTCGACGGCCTCGGCGAGGCGGTCGAACAGCTCGACCTGCAACTGGTAGGCCCCTTCGGGCGTGAGCGTGACCTGGGCATCGCTCGCGTAGACGCCGGGCAGGATGTGCCGCGCACCCAGCGCGTTGAGCACCGGCCGCAGCGCGTAGTCCAGCGCCAGCATGTGGTGCGGGCTGCCGCCCGTGGCCAGCGGCAGCACGGCCTTGCCGCGCAGTGCGGTCTGCGGCAGCAGGTCGAGGAAGACCTTCAGCAGGCCGCTGTAGGCCGCCTTGTAGACCGGCGTGGCCACGACGATGGCCTGTGCTTTCGCGATGCGGTCGACGGCCAGTTGCACGCTGTGGTGGCTGGTGTCGGCCGCCAGCAGGGCCGCGGCCGGCAGGTCGCGCACGGCCAGCGCGTCGGTGGCCACGCCGCGGCGCGCCAGCCGGTCGGCCACGGCGTCGAGCAGCGCGGTGGACCGCGACGGCGAGGACGGGCTACCCGCCAGCAACAGCACAGACATCGGACGCTCTCAGGAGATTAGGGACGAAATCGGCCTGCAGCGCCCGCCGGACGAGCGCTACCAGCCATGGAATCAATGGCAGAGGCCACTCCGGCCCCCGCATGCCGCGACCTACTTCTGCTTGTTGGTGTAGATCTGGTCGAAGCTGCCGCCGTCGGCGAAGTGCGCCTTGTCGGCCTGCGTCCAGCCACCGAAGGCCTCGTCGATGGTGAAGAGCGCCAGCTTGGGGAACTGGTTGGCGTACTTCGCCTTGGCCTTGTCGGCGGTCGGGCGGTAGTAGTTGCGGCCGGCGATGTCCTGTCCTTCGTCGGTGTACCAGTACTTGAGGTATTCCTCGGCCACCGCGCGGGTGCCGTGCTTGTCGGCGAACTTGTCGACCACGGTCACGGCCGGCTCGGCCAGGATGGAAATCGAGGGCACGACGATCTCGAACTTGTCGGGACCGAACTCCTTCAGCGCCAGGAAGGCCTCGTTCTCCCAGGCCAGCAGCACGTCGCCCACGCCGCGCTGCACGAAGGTGATCGTGCTGCCGCGCGCGCCCGTGTCGAGCACCGGCACGTTCTTGAACAGGTTGCCGACGAAGTCCTTTGCCTTGGCATCACCGCCGTACTTGCGCTTGGCGAATTCCCAGGCCGCCAGGTAGTTCCAGCGCGCGCCGCCCGAGGTCTTGGGGTTTGGCGTGATGACCTGCACGCCCGGCTTGACCAGGTCGTCCCAGTCCTTCAGGCCCTTGGGGTTGCCCTTCTTCACCAGGAACACGATGGTCGAGGTGTAGGGCGAGCTGTTGTGCGGCAGGCGCTTCTGCCAGTCGGGCTTGACCAGGCCGCCGTGGCTGACCAGCGCGTCGGTGTCGCCGGCCAGCGCCAGCGTGGCGACGTCGGCTTCCAGCCCGTCGATGATCGAGCGCGCCTGCTTGCCCGAGCCCCCGTGCGATTGCTTGACCACCACGTCCTGGCCGGTCTTGCCCTTCCAGTACTTGGCGAAGGCCTTGTTGTAGTCGACGTAGAGCTCGCGCGTCGGGTCGTAGGAGACGTTGAGCAGGTTGACGGTGTTGCCTTGCACCTGCGCCACGGCCGGCAACGATGCCGTCAGGGTCAGGCCCGAGGCCGCGGCGGCCAGCAGGGAAAGCTTGATAAAGTCGCGGCGGAGGTTCATGTTTGTGCTCGAAAAAGGCATAACGTCGATGCCTTGCATTCTCAAGAACGCATAAAGAAACTGGAACGACCGAGTTTTCAGTTCTAAATAGCGAAATCAACTAAGCGGCCGGCCCAGCGCCCGCCGCCCACCCACACCGAAGAGGCACCGCAATGGCACGCATGGTCCACTGCATCAAGCTCGGCCGAGAGGCCGAAGGGCTCGATCTCCCCCCCTACCCGCCCCACACCGAGCTGGGCAAGCGCATCTGGGAGAACGTCAGCAAGGAAGCCTGGGCCGCCTGGCTCAAGCAGCAGACCATGCTGGTCAACGAGAACCGCCTGAACCTGGCGGACCAGCGTGCCCGCCAGTACCTGGCGCGCCAGATGGAGAAGCACTTCTTCGGCGATGGCGCGGACGTGGCGCAGGGGTACGTGCCGCCGAGCGCCTGACGCCCCGAGCCGGCGCGCGCACCTGCACGCCGGCGCCTTGACGGCCCGCGCCGCGAGCACTGCCGGCGCCTCGCCCTCCTCCGCTCCCCCATGACCGAACCCGTCGAGTGGCACCCTGACGGCCGCCCCTTCAGCGCCCGCTTCCAGGAGGGCTACCACTCCGAAGCCGGCGCCGTTGCCCAGGCCCGCCATGTGTTCCTGGGCGGCTGCGCCCTGCCCGGCGCCTGGGCGAATGCGCCGCAATGGCGGATTCTCGAAACCGGATTTGGCCTCGGCCTCAATTTCCTGACAAGCTGGCAGGCCTGGCGCGACGATCCCGCGCGGCCGGGCCTGCTGCACTTCGTCTCGGTCGAGGCCTACCCGGTGTCCGCGGCCGACCTGCTGCGCGCGGCCGCCGCACAGGGCCCGGCCCTCGCCGCGCTGGGCGCCGAGCTGGCCGCGCAGTGGCACGGGCTGCTGCCGGGCTGCCACCGGCTGGTGTTCGACGGCGGCCGCGTGATGCTCACGCTGTGCGTGGGCGAGGTGCAGCCGATGCTGCGCGCGCTGCAGCCCTTCGAGGCGGACAGCCTCTTCCTCGACGGCTTCAGCCCGCAGAAGAACCCGCAGATGTGGACGCCCGAGGTGCTCAAGGCGGTCGCGCGTTTCGCGCGGCCGGGCACCGGCATCGGGACCTGGACCATTGCGCGCGCCGTGCGCGACGCGCTGGCACCGCTGGGTTTCGTGGTCGAGAAGGCGCCAGGTCTTCCGCCCAAGCGCGACTGCCTGCGGGGCCGCTGGACCCCGGCCTGGCAGCCGCGCCGGCCGCCGCCCGATCCGCAGCGCGTGGCAGCCCCCGGCGAATGCGTGGTGGTCGGCGCGGGCCTCGCCGGTGCGGCCGTGGCGGCCAGCCTGGCACGGCGCGGCTGGCGCGTGACCGTGCTCGACGCCGCGCAGGCACCGGCCGCCGGCGCGTCGGGCGCCCCCGCGGCCGTGCTGGCGCCGCACGTGTCGCCCGACGACGCCCTGCTCTCGCGCCTGACCCGCGCGGGCGCGCGGCTGGGCTGGCAGCAGGTGCAGTCGCTGCTGGCCGCCAGCGCCGGCACCGAGTGGCGGTGCGAAGGCGTGCTGGAACGGCGCCCGAACGCTGCCGCCCTGCGCCTGCCGCCCGGCTGGCAGGCCGGCGGCGCCAACGACTCCTGGACTGCCGATGCCGCGCAATGCGCCCGCGCCGCCCTGCCGCCGGACACACCCGCCCTCTGGCACGCGCAGGCCGGCTGGGTGCGCCCGGCTGCGCTGGTGGCGGCCTGGCTGGCCACGCCGGGCGTGCGCTTCGTCGGCCGCGCGCATGTCGCGCGGGTGGTCTCGACCTGCGACGGTCGCTGGCAGGCGCTCGATGCCGAGGGCGCCGTGCTCGCCGAGGGCGATCGCCTGGTGCTCGCGGGCGGCCACGGCACGCGCTCGCTGCTCGCCGGCACGCTGCCCCTGCAGCCTGTGCGCGGCCAGCTCGTGCACGGACCGATGCCGGCGGACGGTGACCGCACCGGATTGCCCACCGTGCCGCTCAACGGCGACGGGCACCTGGTGCCCGCGGCGCCGCTGCCGGGTGGCCCGCGCTGGCTCAGCGGTTCGACCTTCTCGCCCGGTGACGACGCGCGGGATCTGCGCCCTGAAGACACCGAGTTCAACCTCGACCGCCTGGACCGCCTGCACCCCGGTGTGGCCGCCCTCGCGCGCCGACAGGCGGCACGCGGCGAACTGCAGGCCTGGGCCGGCGTGCGCTGCGCCTCGGCCGACCGCCGCCCACTGGTCGGCCCGGTGCCCGGCGCCGCCCCGGGCCTGTGGGTCAGCACCGCGATGGGCTCGCGCGGCCTGAGCTTCGCGGCCCTGTGCGCCGAACTGCTGGCCGCACGCTGGCACGGCGAGCCGCTGCCGGTCGCCGCCAACCTGGCGCGGGCGCTCGACACTGCGCGCGTGCGCACCTGAAAACCACCGGCGCTGCACGGCAGCCCGACGACAATCCCCGCCATGGCGACCCACTACGACATCCTGCACACCACCACGTACCGCTACCGGGAGCCGGTGAGCTTCGGGCAGCACCGGGTGATGTTCCGTCCGCGTGACAGTCACGACCTGCGGGTGCTCGCCACCGACCTGCAGGTCAGCCCGCAGGCGCACGTGCGCATGATCCAGGACCCGCACTCCAACTCGGTCGCACTGGTGCAGCCGCAGGGGCCGGCCACCGAGCTCACCATCGCCTGCTCGTTCACGATCGAGCACGTGCCCTCGCCCGAGGACCAGCTGCAGCTCGACCCCGCCGCCGAGTTCCTGCCCTTCGCCTACTCGATGCAGGAGCGGCTGGACCTGGAGCACTACCTGCGCCCGCACCACGACGACCCCGACGGCACGCTGATCCGCTGGGCGCACCAGTTCCTGCACAGCGACCAGCCCAACAGCACGCGCGAGACGCTCACGCGCATGAACGCCCACATCAACCAGAGCCTGACCTACCAGGCGCGCGACGAGGAAGGCACGCAGACGCCGCTGGAAACGCTCGCCGTCGGCGGCGGCAGCTGCCGCGACTACGCGCTGCTGATGATGGAGGCCGCGCGCCGCCTGGGCATCGCCACGCGCTTCGTCTCGGGCTACCTCTACGACGCGATGCTCGACACCGGCGTGCAGGAGCCCGGCGAGAGCATCGTGGGCGCCGGCGCCACCCATGCCTGGCTGCAGGCCTACCTGCCGGGCGCGGGCTGGGTCGCCTTCGATCCCACCAACAACCTCATGGGCAGCGGCCGCCTCATCCGCGTCGGCGTCGCGCGCGACCCGGCCTTCGCGCCGCCCATCAGCGGCAGCTGGTTCGGCGAGGCCGACGCCTACGAGGGCATGGACGTGGTGGTCAAGGTGACGCGCCGCCGCCGCAAATGAGCGACGCCATGACTTTCATAGCTGCTCGCGCAGACGTGGCGCGGGCTGCAGCCCATTCTGGCTTGAAGGCCCACGCCCGCCATGGCTGAGTCGCCGCGCACGCTGGCAGGCCGGTGCTGCTGCGGCGCCGTGCACTACGTGGTCGACGACGCCTTCGACTATGCGCTGAACTGCCATTGCGGCGATTGCCGCCGCGCCACCGGCGCCGCGTTCAAGCCCTTCGCCGGCATCGCGCGCGAGCGCCTGCGCGTCACGCAGGGTGAGGACGCGATGCTGCGCCACGGCGGCGAAGGCAACTTCGACATGCGCTGCGCGCGCTGCGGCTCGCTGCTGTACTCGGTAGTGCGCGACGGCGCGGTCGTGCACGTCACGCTCGGCACGCTGATCGATGCGCCCGGCCTGCGGCCCAGCGCGCACATCTTCGTGGGCTCGAAGGCGCCGTGGTTCACCATCACCGACGACCTGCCCCAGTACGACGGCCACATGGGCGCAGGCTGAAGCCCTGCACGCATGTGGCGTTGCCTCTCCAACGAACCATCCACAAGGACACACCCATGACCATCCCCGCCGAAGACCGCCACCAGTTCGTCAACGAGGTCGGCCACGAGGCTTTCGAACTCATCGTCCGCCGCATGGAGGCGCTGGGCGAACTCCCCCTGCGCGAGCTGCTGCCCTCGGTGGTCGGCGCCGTCAACGTGGCGCTGGCGAGCGCCCTGCGTCCTGCGATCGAAGGGGCGAGCGACCGCGCAGCGGCGGCAGACAGCCTGCTGAACGCCAGCCTGAAGCAGACGCGGCAACTGCTCGACCCGGTGGTGCATCCGCCCAAGGGCTGAGCGCGACGCGGCGCGCATGCGTACGCGTACGCGTACGCGTGCCGCGCTACCACGTGGCCGTCAGTCACGCACATGACTTCGACGCCGTCTGCGCAGTCGCTCAATTGACTGCAGGTGCGCGCCATGCGTACCGACACTGCCCGCGCTTCCCCTGACCTTTCATTCAAGGAATCGCTCGCATGTTCAAGAAGACGCTGTGCGCTGTGGCCTTCGCTGCCGCCTTTGCCGCGCACGCCCAGGAGACCCTCAAGATCGCGATGATCGACCCGCTCAGCGGCCCCATGGCCGACGTCGGCAAGATCTTCCAGAACCACCTGCGCTTCGCCGCCGACCAGATCAACGCCAAGGGCGGCATCGACGGCATCAAGCTCGAAGTGCTGGCCTACGACAACAAGCTCTCGACGCAGGAGAGCCAGGCCGCGCTGCAGGCGGCAGTGGGGGCCGGGGTGAAGGCGGTCTTCGTCGGTGGCGGCTCGGCCACCGTGTCGGCCGTCGTGGCCGCCGCCAACCGCAACAACGAACGCAACCCCGACAAGGCGGTGCTGGTCTTCAACTACGGCGGCTACGACCCCGACCTGGTGGGCAAGCAGTGCTCGTTCTGGCACTTCCTGACCGACGCGCAGGTGCCGATGCGCATGAAGGCCATGGGCGACTTCGTGAAGAAGACGCCCGACATCAAGAAGGTCTACTTCCTCAACCCCGACTACAGTTTCGGCCGCCAGTGGACAGCCTATGGCAAGACCATCCTGGCCGAGGCGCGACCCGACCTGCAGTTCGTCGGCGAGGACTTCTTTCCCACCGGCACGGTGAAGGACTTCGCGCCCTACATCGCCAAGATGCGCGCGGCCGGGGCCGACACCGTGGTCTCGGGGAACTGGGGCAACGACATGGCGCTGGTGATCCGCGCCGCGGGCGATGCCGGCTACAAGCTGCGCATCCTGACCCATTCGAGCGCCAACAAGTCGACCATGATCGCCTTGCAGGCGGCCAAGACCGTCAAGCTCAGCATGGTGGGCGACTGGTACCCGGGCTCGGACAACGCCGTGCTCGCGGCCCAGGCCGAGGCCTTCGAGGCCCGGTACAAGGAACCCTTCTACCTGGCCCGCCTGTCGGTGGCGACCGAACTGCTGGCCCAGGGCGTGCGCAAGGCGAAGTCGACCGATCCCACGAAGATCGCGCTGGCGCTGGAGGACCTCAGCTACAAGTCCCTCGTCGGCGACATCACGATGCGCAAGGCCGACCACCAGTTGCTGTCCTCGCAGCTCGTCTACACGAACCAGACCGCCGACGGCAAGAAGGTGAAGAAGGGCTTCGACGGCACCGACCAGGGCTTCGTGCAGGAGTCCGTCTCGCCCGCGCAGTCGCTCGTGGTGCCCAGCCAGTGCGACATGAAGCGCCCGGCCGGGGCCTGAACGCATGACCGCCCGCCCCTGGCTGAAAAGCTACCCGCCCGGCACGAGCTGGGAGGCACCGCTGCGGCTGGCGCCCCTCGGCGCCCTGCTGGACGCCGCGGTGCAGCGCTGGCCCGCGAACACCGCGCTGCGCTACGACGATCTGCGGCTGGACTACGCCCAACTCGCCGCCCACATCGACCGCGTGGCCGGTGGCCTGCGGCGTCTGGGCGTGGGCCCCGGGGTGCACGTGGGCCTGTACCTGCCCAACGTGCCGCAGTACATCGTGGCCTTCTTCGCCGTGCTGCGCGCCGGCGGCACCGTGGTGAACTACTCGCCGCTCGATGCCGGCCACACGCTGCGCCACAAGGTGGAGGACAGCCAGACCACGGTGATGGTGACCTTCGAGCAGCCCGAGCTGCTGCAGAAGATGGAGGCCATCGCGGCGCAGCCGCCGCTGCGCACCCTGGTCGTGGCCACGGCGGCGGACTTCGGCGCCCCCGCGTCGCCCACCACGGCCGATGCGCTGGTGCCGGGCGCCGCCCGCGTGCCCTTCGCGGCGCTGCTGGCCGCGGCACCGATCGCCGCGCCCCACGTGCCTGCCGACATCATGCGCGAGGTGGCCGTGCTGCAGTACACCGGCGGCACCACCGGGCAGCCCAAGGGCGCGATGCTCACGCACGCCAACCTCAGCGCCGCCGTCTCGCAGGTGTGGCACACGCTCGTCGCCTCGAAGACGCTGGCCGGGGGCGAGGAACGCTTCCTCGCGGTGCTGCCGCTCTTCCACATCTATGCGCTGGTCGTGAACATGCTGTTCGGCCTGTCGATCGGTGCCGAGCTCTCGCTGCACCAGCGCTTCGACCTGGAGACGGTGCTGCGCGAGTTCGCCCTGCGCAGGACGACGGTGTTCCTCGGCGTGCCGACGATGTATGTGGCCTTCACCGGGCATCCGGACATCGAGCGCATCGACCTGTCGTCGCTGAAGTTCTGCAATTCCGGCGGCGCGCCGATCGCCGCGGAGGTCTACCGGAACTTCGTGCGCATGGCCCAGTGCCGCCTGCAGGAAGGCTGGGGCATGACCGAGACCTGCACCATGGCCACGGCATCGCCGGGCTTCAGCCACTACCGGCCGGGCTCGTGCGGCATTCCGGTGCCGGGCGTGGACGTCAAGGTGATCGACCTGCAGGACCAGCGCGAGCTGCCACCGGGCGAACGCGGCGAGCTGTGCATTCGCGGGCCCAACGTGATGGCCGGCTACTGGAACCGGCCCGACGCCACCGCCGAGGCCATGACGGCCGACGGCTTCCTGCGCACCGGCGACGTGGGCTACATGACCGACGACGGCTTCGTCTACATCGTCGACCGCACCAAGGACATGCTGATCTGCGGCGGATTCAACGTCTACCCGCGCAACATCGAGGAGGCCATCCACCGCCATCCGGCCGTGGAAGAGGTCATCGTCATCGGCATCCCCGACGCCTACCGCGGGCAGTCGCCCAAGGCCTTCATCAAGTTCAAGGACGGCGCCACGCCGCCCACGCTGGCCGAACTGAAGACCTTCCTGGCCGACTACCTGGGCAAGCACGAGATGGTGCAGGCCATGGAGGCCCGCTCCGAGCTGCCCAAGACGGCGGTGGGCAAGCTGTCGAAGAAGGAACTGCAGGCCGAGGCGGCGGGCCAGGCCTGAGGCTTCAGCGCCGGCCGCGCCGCGCCGGCGCGGCCGGGGACGGGGCCTCGACCACGCCGCCGGCACGCGCGGACAGCATCAGGTTGCTTTCGCTCGTGCACACCCCGATCACGCGGGCCAGTTGCCGGCTGACGGTGACATAGGCGTGGCCGATGCGGCTGTCGAAGTACAGCATGTCGCCGCGCGCGAGGCGCACCACCTCGCCGTCCTCGAAGTGCACCTCGACCTCGCCGCCCAGCACGTAGACGAATTCCTCGCCGTCGTGGCGCGCGTAGTCCTCGGGCCCGTTGATGCTGCGCGCGTGCACCGTGCCCACGATCGGGCTCATCTGCTTGCCGATGGCCTGCGTGCCGAGGAACTGGTAGGAGAAGGCCAGGCCCCGGTAGGTCACGCCCTGCCCCGCCCGCGTCACGATCGGCCGGTCGAAGCGGCGCGCCTGCGTGCCCGCCTGGGCGAACATGGCGCCCATGTCCATGCGCAGCGTGCGACCGAGCGCCGAGAACTTCTCGTAGCTCAGCGCCAGCTGGCCGCGCTCCGCGCGCGAGATCGTGGTGATGGACACGCCCGACTGCTCGGCCACCTGCGCCAGCGTCCACCCGAACTGCTTTCTCGCCGCGCGCAGGCGCTTGCCGAATGCCACGCGGTCCAGCGTGTTGGCGTCGGACGGCGGGGCGCCTGCCGCGGCTTTGGATGAGTTTTTCCGGGGGCTTGTCATGGTCGGCGCGTTTGCGCGGATTCTGCCAGCGGAAGTTGCACCGGCGCGCATCCGGTGCACGAGGCTGGCCCGGAGTTTGCGTATCTGCAAATTGCGAAAACGCAAATGCACCAAAAGAAAGAGTGGAAACCCCGAAGAACAGCCGCTCGAATCTTTTGCGTATCTGCAAATTCATGAATAGACTGCGCAGCCAACGCCTTCACACGCACCGGTACCCAGCCACGCAAGCAACATGACCGAGAACGTCGATTTCCTGATCATCGGGGCCGGCATCGCCGGCGCCTCGGTCGCCTACTGGCTTGCACCCCACGGCCGCGTGGTGCTGCTGGAGCGCGAGAGCCAGCCGGGCTATCACTCCACCGGCCGCTCAGCGGCACTCTTCATGGAAAGCTATGGCACCGCACAGGTGCGCGCGCTCACGATGGCCAGCCGCGCCTTCCTGCAGGCCCCGCCCGCGGGCTTCAGCGAGCACCCCCTGCTCTCGCCGCGCGGCGCCGTGTTCGTCGGCACTCGCGGCCAGGAGGCCCTGCTGGAGCGGCACTGGGAGGTGCTGCGCAGCGTGACCGACCGCGCGCAACGCCTGAGCCCGCAGCAGACGCACGCCATGCTGCCGGTGCTGCGGCCGGAGCCGCTCATCGGCGGCGTGTTCGAACCCGACGCCGCGGACA
The DNA here is from genome assembly GCA_030418545.1 of Xenophilus aerolatus. Classification (GTDB taxonomy): domain Bacteria; phylum Pseudomonadota; class Gammaproteobacteria; order Burkholderiales; family Burkholderiaceae_C; genus Xenophilus. The sequence goes on from QAIB01000009.1 coordinate 197,243, forward strand.
TGGACGTGCACGCCATCCACCAGGGTTACCTTCGCGGCATGCGCCGCCACGGCGGGCGGCTCGTCTGCGACGCCGAAGTGCATGCGATGACGCACACCGGCACCGGATGGCGCGTCGACGCGGGCGATGCCACCTATGAAGCGCCGGTCGTCCTCAACGCCGCCGGTGCCTGGGTGGACGCCATCGCCCAGCTTGCGGGCGCTGAGCCGCTGGGCATCGAAGCGCGTCGGCGCTCCGCCTTCGTCTTCGAGCCGCCGCGGGACCTCGACACGGCCGGCTGGCCGATGGCCATCGGCGCCGACGAGGACTGGTACTTCAAGCCCGACGCCGGAATGCTGCTCGGCTCGCCGGCCAACGCCGACCCCGTGCCGCCGCAGGACGTGCAGCCCGAGGAGCTCGACATCGCGATCGCGATCCACAAGCTCGAGGAAGTCAGCACGCTCGTCATCCGCCGCCCGACGCGCACCTGGGCCGGCCTGCGCTCCTTCGTCGCCGACGGCGACCTGGTCGGCGGCTTCGACGACCGCCTGCCGGGCTTCTTCTGGGTCGCGGCCCAGGGCGGCTACGGCATCCAGACCTCCGCCGCCATGGGCGAGACCTGCGCCGCCCTGGCACGCGGGCTGCCCGTGCCGCCGCACAGCGCCAGCTTCGGCCTCACGGCCGAGATGCTCTCGCCGGCGCGGCTGCGCGCGCAGACGACGGCAGCGCGGGCCGACGCACAGCCGGCGCACTGACACCCTTTTCCAACCGCCAGCCTCCCGCCCCACACGGAGAACCTTTTCATGCGCGTCTTCAGCGGATCCCTCGCCACCGAGACCAACACCTTCGGCCCGATGCCCACCGGCATCGCGTCCTTCCGCGACCGCGGCTACTTCGCGGCCGGCCAGCACCCGGACAAGATGACCTTCTTCTCCGGCCCGCTGTGGGCCGCACGCCTGCGCGGCAAGGAACATGGCTGGGACCTGGTCGAGGGCATGGTCGCCGGCGCCCAGCCCAGCGGCACGACCACGCGCCACGCCTACGAGACGCTGCGCGAGGAGCTGCTGGCCGACCTGCGTGCGGCGCTGCCGGTGGACATGGTCGTCCTCGGCCTGCACGGCGCCATGGTCGCCGACGGCTATGACGACTGCGAAGGCGACCTGCTCGAGCGCGTGCGCGCCATCGTCGGGCCCGACGTGGTGGTGGGCGCCGAGCTCGACCCGCACAGCCACCTCACGCCGCTGATGGTCGAGAAGGCCGACATGCTGATCGCGTTCAAGGAATACCCGCACACCGACGTGCTCGAGCGCGGGCTTGAGCTCGTGGACCTGTGCGCGGCGCAGGTCGAGAAGAAGCTGCGGCCGACGGTCGCCGTGGTCGACTGCGAGATGGTCGTCACCATGCACACCTCGCGCGCGCCGGCACGCGGCTTCGTCGACCGCATCCAGTCGCTGGAAGGCAAGGATGGGGTGCTCTCGATCTCGATCGCCCACGGATTCCCTTGGGGCGACGTGCCCGAGATGGGGACCAAGCTGCTGGTCTACACCGACGGCGACCAGGCACAGGCCGACGCGCTGGCGCGCCGGCTGACCGACGAACTCATCGCGATGCGCGAGGCGCTCACCGTTCGCTACCCGGACATCGACGCTGCACTGGACGAGGCGCTGGCCTTCGACGGCGGGCCCGTCGTGCTCGCCGACGGGGCCGACAACCCCGGCGGCGGCGCGGCCAGCGACAGCACCTTCATCCTGCGCCGCATGGTCGAGCGCGGCATCCGCGAGGCCGCCATCGGCCCGCTGTGGGACCCCATCGCGGTGCGCATCGCCTTCGAGGCCGGCGAGGGTGCACGCCTGCCCATGCGCATCGGCGGCAAGATCAGCCCGCTGTCGGGCCAGCCCATGGACCTGATGTGCCACGTCAAGGCACTGCACCCCGACATGGTGATGACGGGCCTGGCCAACACGCCGGTGCCGCTGGGCGACTGCGCGCTGGTGGAAGCCGACCGCATCGAGATGGTGCTGATCACGCTGCGCAACCAGGCGATGGGCACCGACCTCTTCACCCAGCTTGGCTGCGATCTTGCTAGCAAAAAGATCATCGTGGTCAAGTCGTCCCAGCACTTCTACGCCTCCTTCTCGAAGGTCGCGAAGCACGTCATCTACGCCGGGGCGCCGGGCGCCGTGACGCTGGACCTCACCACGCTGCCCTACCGCAAGGCGCGCCTGCCCAAGTGGCCCATCGGGGCCACCGCCGGCACCGCCGCCTGAGCGCCGACGCACCGCACTTTTCGCCATCTGCTTTTTCGGAGAACCGACGATGACCCGACGCCTGCTCACCGCCCTCGCCATGGGCGCCCTCGCCTTCTCGGCGGCCCACCTGCCCGCGGCGGCGCAGACCAAGACGCTGCGCGTCGTGGCCCATGCCGACGTGAAGATCCTTGACCCGACCTTCACGACCGCCTACATCTCGCGCAACTTCGGCTACATGGTCTACGACACGCTCTACGCGCAGGACGCGACGGGCAAGCCGCAGCCGCAGATGGTCGAGAAGCACACGACGTCCAAGGACGGCAAGCAGTGGACCTTCACGCTGCGCCCCGGCCTCAAGTTCTCCGACGGCAGCCCGGTCACCTCGGCCGACGCCGTGGCGTCGCTGCAGCGCTGGGCCGCACGCGACAGCCTGGGCCGTGCGATGACCGGCGTGGGCGCGGAGTGGAAGGCGGTGGATGCCCGCACCTTCTCGCTGACGCTCAACGAGCCCTTCGGCATGGTGCTGGATGCGCTGGCCAAGCCCTCGGGCTTCCCGCCCGTGGTGCTGCCCGAGCGCCTGGCGAAGATGCCCGCGACCGCCCCGCTGCCCGAGGTGCTGGGCTCCGGCCCCTTCATCTTCAAGCGCGACGAATGGGTGCCTGGCAACAAGGCGGTGTTCGTGCGCAACCCGAACTACGTGCCGCGCAGCGAGCCGCCCAGCGGCCTGGCCGGCAACAAGAAGAGCAACTTCGACCGCGTCGAATGGCTGTACCTGCCCGACTCCAACAGCGCGATCGCGGCGCTCAAGCGCGGCGAGGTCGACATCGTCGAGCAGCTTCCGCCGGACTACATCGCGCCGCTGCGCACCGACAGCAGCATCAAGGTCGGGTCGGGCGGCGCCTACCAGGGCTTCCTGGTGCTCAACCACCTCTTCCCGCCCTTCAACAACGCGAAGGCACGCCAGGCCCTGGCCATGGCCACCAGCCAGGACAAGTTCACAGCCGGCATGGGCTACCCGCTGGACATGCGCGTGACCTACTGCGCCACCTACTTCATCTGCGGCGGGCCCAACGAGACCGCTGCGGGCGCCGAGCCCTACCGCAAGCCCGACATCGCCAAGGCCAAGGCGCTGCTGGCCGAGTCGGGCTACAAGGGCGAGAAGGTGGTGCTGCTGGTGCCCACCGACGTGACCTACCTCAACGCCGAGGCGCTGGTGGCCGCGCAGACCATGCGCAGCATCGGCATCAACGTCGACATGCAGAACTCCGACTGGGCGTCCATCGGCGCGCGCCGCGCCAAGAAGGACCCGCCGGAGTCGGGCGGCTGGAACATGTACGTCACCGTGGCCGGCGAGTTCGACGTCAACTCCCCGATCAGCAATGCCTACCTGAGCGCGGCCTGCGGCAACAGCCTGCCGGGCTGGCCCTGCGACAAGCAGCTCGACGAGCTGCGCACCGCCTGGATCAAGGAGACCAACCCGGCCAAGCGCAAGGAACTGCTCGACGCCTTCCAGACGCGGGCCTACGAGGCCATCCCCTACGTGAACGCCGGCCAGTACTCGGCCGCCTACGCCGCGCGTGCGAGCCTGAAGGGCCTGGACAAGCTGTGGGCGGGCATGCCGGTGGTCTGGGCGCTGGACAAGTAGCGCGCGTCCGGCCGGCCACGGGATTCACGACGCCATGGGCTACCTCCTGCGACGACTGGCGGCCACGCTGCCCGTGATGGCCGTGGTGGCCGTGGTCGTCTTCCTGCTCATCCACCTTTCGCCCGGCGATCCGGCCGCGCTCATCGCCGGCGACCTGGCGACGGGCGAGGACATCGCCAGGCTGCGCATCGCGCTGGGCCTGGACAAGCCGCTGTGGGAGCAGTTCATGCTCTGGCTCGGCCGCCTGGCGACCGGCGACCTCGGCACCTCGATCTTCACGCAGGTGCCGGTGTCGCAGCTCCTCGGCCAGCGCCTGGAGCCCACGGTGTCCATCGCCGCGCTCACCATGCTGCTGACGCTGCTGGTGGCCGTGCCGCTGGGCACGCTGGCCGCGTACCGCGCGGGCACCTGGGTCGACCGGCTGGTGATGCTCTTCGCGGTGCTCGCGTTCTCGATGCCGGTGTTCCTGGTCGGCTACCTGCTGGTCTACGCCTTCGCCATCCAGCTGCCCTGGTTCCCGGTGCAGGGCTACACCCGCTTCGCCGACGGCCCCGGCGCCTGGCTGCGGGGCCTGGTGCTGCCCTGCGTGAACCTGGCGCTGGTGTACATCGCCCTCGTGACACGCATGACCCGGGCCACGGTGCTCGAGGTGCTGAACGAGGACTACATCCGCACCGCGCGCGCCAAGGGCCTGGGCGTGCTGCCCGTGCTGGGCCACGCGCTGCGCAATGCCGCCATCCCCATCGCCACCACGGTGGGCGTCGGCATCGCGCTGCTGATCGGCGGCGTGGTGGTCACCGAAACGGTGTTCGCCATCCCCGGTGTCGGCCGCCTGGTGATCGATTCGGTGCAGCGGCACGACTACCCGGTCATCCAGAGCGTGCTGCTCATCTCGGCGGGCGTCTACGTGCTCATCAACCTCCTGATCGACCTGAGCTACCGGCTCTTCGATCCCCGCATCCAGTACTGACCATGTCTCCCCTGCCAACGACGACTCCGGCGACGGCGCCGCCGGATGACCTCCCCTTTGTGTTGCCGCGCTTTCGCTGGGTGCGCAAGCACCCGACGCTGATCGCAGG